>NZ_CP108055.1 GCF_036174265.1 Streptomyces sp. NBC_00285
CGCCGTCACGAACGTGCGGGGGCAGAGCGTGACGCCGCTCCCCGAGTTCCGAGCGCCGTTGGTCTAAGTGTGCTGGTCAGGGGTGGGTTCACTCACCCCTGAAACACACTATTATTGAAGTTGTTCGGGGGGTGGTGGCTCCACCCCCCGACCCGCAGAGACCAACAGCGAAGGGGATCACCGCATGACTCAGCAGTACGCCGAGCGCGCTACGAACCTCGCCCCCACGGGGGCCCGTAACGCCGACCTGTCCGACCTGGTCAGCATCCTGGAAGCCGGGGAGCGCCGGAAGCTGGACATCATCGCCTCCGTGTCCGCGCTGCGGATGCGTGAGGGAAACATCCACGTCGAGGGCGTGGAGTCCCAGATCAGCGCGGCAGGTGTGACGGCCGTCGATGGCATCTACCGGCCGACCGCCGTTGCCGACGAGGGGGTTTCGGACAAGCTCCGCATCCCGCTCGCCTACCTACGCCGCATGCGCGCGGAGAACGTCCCGCTGCTGGACGAGAACGTCAACGCGTGGATGCGGCAGGAGCCGGAGCGCCGTTTCATGCTCCGCGCGTTCCGGAGCGAGAACGGCCCCGGCATGCCCGGTGAGGGTGTGGCCCGCGCGCTGCTGTCCGACAGCTACAAGCTGATGGACAACCTTGACATGCTGCTGGCCGCCCTGGACGGGGTGGAGAAGTCTGGGCACCCCACCCGGATCACGGGGTGCGACCTCACCGACCGGCGCATGTATGTGCGCGTCGAGTCCGAAGCGGTCGCGATCCAGGCCCGCAACCTGCTGCGCGGCTACCGCTCCCCGTTCGACGGCCGCAGCGGTGACGAACTCCCGATGATCTCCGCAGGGTTCGTCATCACCAACAGCGAGGTTGGTTCGGGGGCGTACACCATCACCCCGCGCGCGGTCATCCAGGTGTGCCGCAACGGTCTGACCCAGACCAAGGACGTCATGCGCGCCGTGCACCTGGGGGGCAAGCAGGACGAGGGCGTTGTGTCCTGGTCCGGCCAGACCCAGCGCAAGACGCTGGAGCTGATCACGTCCAAGACCGCCGACGCCGTGCGCACGTTCCTGTCACGGGAATACGTCGAGGCCAAGGTGTACGAGATGGAGGCCGCCGCCGGGAAGACGCTGGACGAGCCGACAAAGACCATCGAGCACGTCACCAAGTCGCTCAGCATCGGCAACGAGGCCAAGGACCGGATCCTTTCCCACTTCATCCGGGGTGGGCAGATGACGGCCGGGGGCGTGATGCAGGCTGTCACGTCGACCGCGCAGACCCTCACCGACGCCGACCAGGCCGCCGCCCTGGAAGCGCTCGCGGTTCCCGCCCTCACGGCCGCCGCCGCGCACGGCTGACAGACCCCCGTGCGGGCCGGGCAACTCCCCCAGCCCAGCCCGGCCCGCACGGGTCCGACCGTCCCAGAGCGCGGAGCGCGCGACCCAGCCCCGCAGGGAGCGCGGAGCGCGCCCGCCCCGCCTCTGCCGCGTAGCGGCAGCGCGACGCGTCGACGGAGCCGCCCGCGCGCCCACAAGAAGCCCGTTGTGCCCAGGGGCGCAGTGCAGCCGGCCTCCGTCGCCCACCGCCCCGCCCCGTGAGGAGTCCTCATGTCTGCACGCCCGGAGATCACCCACCCCGGAGACGACGCCATCGCGGCCGCCATGAGCCGCACCCTGACCGCCCTTTCCGCCGTGTTCCAGGCACTCGGAGACGGTGAGCACACGCTGAACCTCGTGGCCGAGCGGACCGACAACGCGTTCGTCACGGGCCGAACTGATCTCTCGATCGGCATGGAGCCGCTGCGCCTGGCCGTCCTGGACGAAGACGAGTTCTGCGCCCTGCGCATGCTGCTGGTGTTCGCGCTGGAGGGCAGCACGATGCGCAGCGCCGTCCTGATCGCCACCACGGCCGCAGAGCCCACCCCCCGCGCGTGCGGCTGGTCCGTGCGTGACGGGTGGCTTCACCCCATGGACACGGACGAACTCCAGGCCGCCGTCATTCCGTGCCCCGACGTCGCCGCCGTAGAACGTGAGGTCTACCCCGCCCCCGTTCTCATCCAGCTCCCCGACTCCGACGAGGAGGCCCCGCATGCCTGAACCGGAGCTCCCACGGCCCGACAACGCCGCCACGGCGTCCGCCATGGGCCGCGCCCTGCACGCGCTGACCGCGTTGTTCCCGGCCCTCGGAGAGGGAAGCCACGAGCTGCACATCAACGCCGAGCGCACGGACGGCACGGAGGTGAGCGCCGACCTGTACGTGACCGTCGAGCCGGGATCGTGTCACGTGGATCACTCCGCCGAGGAGTACGTGCAGTTCTTCGTACTGCTGACGTTCGCGCTGGAGAACAGCACCGTGCGTGACGCCGTCCTGGTCGCCACGACCGCCGACGCAGGCATACGCACGTGCGGGTGGGAGGTACGGGCCGGATGGCTGCACCCCATGGACACAGCCGAACTCCACAAGGCCGCCACGTCCCTCCCCGCAGACGACGCCGCGCCGCACGTGGTCTGTCACGCCCCCGTCCTGCACCGCCCCCACGGGACCGCCGAGGAGCGCTCATGAGCGACAAGCCCGCCGTCACGCCGGACGGCTACTGCACCAACACCAAGCCGGTTTCCGGCACGATCGAGCAGGTCAACGGCCATGCGCTCGGCGGGAAGTTCTTCAAGATGCACGGCCGCCGCTACGCGGACTGTCCCTGTGGCCGCCGCCCCAGCCTGACCGACCGGGGCACCCTCCGCCGACACAAGCCGCCGAAGGAGTAACCCCCGCAGACGCCGTCCACGCCCCTCCCCCGGTACGGGGGCGTGGACGGCCGCCCCGGCCAGCGCGCCACTGGCCGACTACCGCCCCGCGCCCGCACCCTCCCCTTCGGCGAGTGCGGGGCGGCACGCCCCCTCAGCCCACCCGGTCGAGTCCCGAGGAGTCGCAGCCCATGACCAGTCCGATCCTGACCATCGACACGCCCGCCGGCCCCGTGCGCGCCACCGCCGGCCCCCGCCACGCCGACGCCGTCGTGTTCGAGCTGGGCGGAGCGATGCGCGGCAGCGTGCACGTCACCGGCACCACCGACCCTCACCGCTGGGACCAGTTCACCGCCGTCCGCGCCTGTCTCGGCCCCGTCAACGCCTTCAAGACCACCGCCCCCGACGAGGACCTCCCGCGGCCGCACCGGCTACCACGGCAGCCTGACCCTCTACCGCGACAGCACCGGCCGCCCCGGGGTCTCGGTATATCCGCTGCCGTCCGCCGCTGATCACCCGCCATCAGAGAAGACGGAAGCGGTACTCACCGCCGTCCTGCGCGGCTGCGCCGAGCACGTCGCGCAGCGCGCCGACCTGCCCGCGATCCTGGAGGCCTCACGGCAGCGTGACACCCCCGGCCTGCTGCGCTTCCTCACCTGGTCCGCCTCCTGCCACCAGGCCGAAGCCGTCCGCCTGGAGCGCGAGGCCCGTACCGCGCTCCCGGAGCGGAAGGCCGCCGAGGCCGCATGGCGGACCGCCGCACGGTGGCTCTCTTTCTCCCCGGACCCGGTCCTGCTGCTGATGCTGGCCGACCGCCCCGACTCACTGACCCAGAAGATCAGGGGGTTGCAGTGGTGGGCCCCCTACTGCGTCAGCGCGGCCGCCGAGGAGCACGAGCGCGCCCGCCGCGCCCAGGAGGAAGCCGACTCCCTGCGTGCCCAGCAGCGCAGGCGCCCGCGCGGCCGCCGCCCGGCCCTGGTCGGCACCCCCTGACAGACGGAGGAAAGCGCAGGTCAGGGGCGGGTTCACACCCACCCTAGAAACACTATTATTAAAAGTGCGAGAGGGGCGTCACAAGTCCTGCCCCGCCCCCTCTCGCACCCGCCCCGGACTGAAGGAACCGCCGTGACCGAGCAGCTCACGTTCGCCGCCAACACCGGCTCGTTCGGCCGCCGGGTTCTTGACCGTCAAGATCGCAGCACCTGTTACGGGGTCGTCTGGCACGACCCGAACGGCGTCTGCGCGTGGGTGGCCGAGTTTCCCGGCAACCGCCCCGGCAGCGGCGGCATCCCCGGCTTCACCAGCCGCACGTGGGCCGCGCGGTTCCTCTACCGCTACTGCAAGCCCGAGCCGTCCGGCCGCCCCTGACCCACCGCCCCTCACCCCTCGCCCACACGCTCAGCCCGTGATCCCGGGGGCGCTTGACCACGAAGGCTCCCGAGATGGCCCTGAGTACCGGCCGGCAGTACGCCCGCACCCTCGAAACCGGCGACCGCTACATCACCACCGACCTCGACAACACACGCCACGAGATCACCGTCTTCACCGTCACCGAGCACCTCGACGACTCCAACTCCGTCCGCCACCAGTACGCCGACCCGGTCGACCACGCGCACTTCACGTACTCGGCCGTCGTGCACGTCACCTACCGGGCGCCCCGCTGCCCCCACGGCCACGACTGGCGGTGGTGCGAGCGCCTCCCGTGCGTCGACTGCGAGTGGCCCGACGAGATCGACACCGCCTACATGGGCAACGCACCCGCCCGTACCGCCGCGTGACCATCCGACACCGAAGACAGGAGCCCCGATCATGCGTTGGCTGATGAGCCTCGGTGAGCGCACCCGCCCCGATGCGCCGACCTACGCCGAGGACCCCGCCCCCGACCAGGCGCGCGCCCTGGCCCTGGTCGACGACTTCGCCCACCTCTTCACCGTTCTGCGGGAGTGGCGGCGGGAGTACGGCGAGGAGCTGACCGCGTGGGCCGTACAGGTCGAGGCCGACAACGTCGAGAACCTCCCCGCGGAACTCATCGAGCAGTGGGAATGGGAGGGCGCCCCGGTCCGCCTCGACACCGAACGGGGCGGCTACGTGAAGGTGTCCGACTACCGCGAGGTGCCCGAGCGCCCCGGCATCAGCGCCCGCACCACCACCGGCCTCCCTCTGTGGACCGCCGCACCCTGACTCGTCCGGCAGGCCGCTCGCGTCGCTCACCCCCCCTGGAAGGAGAAACCGTGTCCGCCGGACGCCACTTCGGCATGGTCATCAGCCGCTTGCCCCGCTTGACGTACATGGCAACGGTCCTCGCCTCTGCGGACTGCCGGTTCGTGTGCTCGACCTGCTACACCGACTGCTGGGCCATCCACCGGCTTCACGGCGAGACCGCATGGATGTGCTCGCAGTGCGCCGATCTCAAGGACAACGGTCTGACGCCCGGCCCCCGCAGCTTCCACACCCAGCCGCCCCGTCCGCTCCGGGTGGGTGAGCAGCTGCGCAGCCCTGAGGGCGTGTGGGAGGTCACCAGCTCCCAGCGCGTATGGACGTGGGGAGGCCGCCCCCTCCAGCAGCAGGCCTGCGTGTATGTCGTCACCCGCGAGGACGGCCACGAGGAGGAGTGGCGGGGCCACGACATGGCCGACTTCCACCTGATCCCGGCCGAGTTCGAGCACATCACCCGGTCGCGCCGCAACGAGCTGGGCAGCGCGCTCACGGCCGCCGGCCTTTCCTGGGAGGACAACGGACGCCGGGCCACCCCACGGCGTCTGACGTACACCGTCACCGGCCCCCCCGGCCGCCAGTGGTCCATCCGGCCCGTCGCCGGAATCGACTTCGACCCGTGGCAGCCGTCGAATCTGTGGCGGGCCGTCCGAGCCGCCCCGCCCCACCAGAGCCCCGTCATGTCCGCCCGTGCTCTGGCCGACCACATCCGGGAGAGCCCCACGTGAGCGGCCAGCTGCGCCCATGGCGCCCGGAGGACTTCGACGACCGGTGCGAGACGTGCGGCGCACCCCCAGGCCAGCTGTGCCACGCATGGTGCGACACCGGATACACCGCCGAGGACGCCCGCCGCGATGCCGAGATCCACGACCAGGGCACGCGGAACCCCGCCCCGAGCACACCCCCCAGCCATCCGAAGGAGTGAACAGAGCGCCATGACATGCGAGTTGATTACACAGGAGCAGTTCAACGCGTTCGCCGACGAAGTGGCGCGGGAGCTGGGTACGCACTGCCGTACGGCCGAACTCACCAACTACGACGGCGGTTTGGGACGGTTCATCGTCGACGGAGACGGCCGCGCCCTGCGCCTGTGCCAGCCCGACGACCGCCACCCTGACCGCTTGAAGATCCACGCCGCACTGCCAGACGAGACCAAGATGATCGCACCGTCGATCGGGGTCACAGCCCGCAGCGCCCGCCACGTGGCCCGTGAGATCACCCGGCGGCTGTACCCCCTGCACGCCGAGGCCGCACAGCAGGCCGCCGAAATCGCCGCACGGCAGGAGGCAGAGGAGAGCAGCCGCCGCGCCGTCACCGAAGCCGTGGCCGGCGCACTCCCCGGGGCCCGGATCGACGAGCAGTACCGGCACACCCGGATCATCTGGCAGCACGACACCAGGCCGCCCGGCGAGCACGGCCCCGTCCAGGTCGACAGCGCCACCGTGCTGGTCGGCCCCTCCGGTGAGAGGGTGCAGGCCGAAGCGTCCGGGCGCCCCAGCTCCGTGATTGCCATGCTGGCCGCGTTCACCCTGGCGTCACGGGAGTGAAAAAGAGCAGGTCAGGGGCGGGTTCACACCCTCCTAGCTCACACTATTACTAGTAGTGGGCCGAGGGGGCGCCGTCACCTCCCCCCTCATTCACCGGCTGACAGCCCCCTTCCCCCTTCAGTCCCAGGAGTTGCCATGCTTGGAACGCTGCGCCGCGCCCTGCGACCGGCACATCTGCGCATTCCCGCCCGCCGGTTCGCCGCCGGGATCGCGGAACTGCCGCCCACCGCGCGCGAAGCATTCGGCACCGACGTCACGGCCGGGGAGGCCATCGCCTACAACCGCGTCCGTGTCGCCACGGCGACCGCAGTCGCTCTCTACCGCAGCGGGCACACGCTGCCGCTGTCCGACGACGACCTGGACGACGCGGTGCTCGCCCTGGACTTCCCCTACTCGGCCCCGAGCACGGAGACCCGCGCGTCCATCCGTGCCGCGCTCGCCGTCCTGGACGCCGACTACACCGTCACCGTCACCCGCTGACCAGCCATCCGCCCCGTCCGTGGGCCGCCCCGACCAGGGCAGCCCACACGGAAGGAGTCCGGTGTTCCTCGTCGTACCCGACCCCGCTCACGGACTCGTTGCCGCTCCGCAGTCCTCAGACGACCTCACGCCCGCCACCGAACAGTCCCTTGCCGCCCAGGGCTTCGCCTGGAACAACGAAATCGAGGCGTACACCCGTCAGGCCGATCACGACCCCGCGGCCGTGGACGGCACCGCCGGCATGCTGCGCGAGCTGGGCCACTACGTCTTCTCCGCCTACAGGCCGCTACCCAGGCGGTGACCCCCGCCCGGCCGGCCGCCCCGCCACCTCCCGCCCCTTGCGCAGAGGGAGCTCCGCCATGCCCCGACGCCGCACCCAGCAGCGGCCCGTCCGGTATGCCGCCGCCGAGCACGAGGGACGCCACCAGGTCGTGGACCAGCTCCACGGGTACGCGCTCAGCAGCCACGCCACCCGTGCGGCCGCCGAGGACTCGGCACGCAAGCTGACCGCCAACCCGACGGCCGCGATCGAGGCCGTCGAAGAGCTCGACGCCGCCCAGTGGGGCCCGGCCGCCACCGAGCGCCGGATCCTGCGCCGGTACGGGTACGGCTTCAGCCTGCGCCAGGACGAAATGCTGTCCCTGTGCGGGGAGTTCAGCCATGACCGGCTGGAAACCCTGGTCTCCGGCGGCCATCTGGCCATGGTGTTCAGCCCGGCCGGTCTGCCGTACTACACCACGCCCGAGCGGTACGCCCATCTGTCGCCCCGCTGGATACACGACGGCGCCGAGTCATTCCCGGCCGGCGACGTCGCGCGCCTCGAACGCCCCCGCCCCGCACTGGAGTTGCTGCCCGCCCGCACGCGCTACAAGCCGTGCGAGATGCACGGGATCACGCTGTGGCGGTGCCTCATCTGCGGGCCGCGTGAGCGCTTCGAGTGCCAGTGGGGCGAGTGCACCGCCAACCGCGTCACGGCCTACTGCGAGCGCTGTGTGCGCATCGATCCCCGGCGCACCTTCGCGCTACCGCCCCGCCGAGAGCACGACTGGCCGTAAAGCATCAGGTCGGAGGGGGTTCACTTTCCATCAAGAGACACTATTATTTGCATTAAAACGCCTGCCCGAGGAGGACTCCCGCGATGAACACCGAGGAACTGGCCGCATCCCTGGCGGCGCCGACCGCGGCGACGGTGCGCGACGCGCTGCGCAGCCTCACACCAGCAGCTCTGGACGCGCTGGCCGTCGAAGTCGTGGAGGCCACCGAGGAAGCCTGGCGCCAGATCGTGGTCAGCCGGGTCGCAGCGTTTGCGGCCACCCAGCCTCGCGGCGGTCGCGCGCCCGTGGCGGCCTACTTCACAACGATCGAGCGCATGAGCACGGACGGCATGTCCATCGAGTGGAACCCGTTTATGGCGGCGCTCACGACCAACGAGGACATCCCCGACCTCAGGAACACCCGCACCATGGTGCGCGTGGTGCGCCCGCCGGAGACAGCGCTGGCCAGGAGATCGCCGACCCGGAGCTGGTCACAGCGCTTGACCAGCTCGCCCTCCTGGACCCTCCCAACCACGAGGACTTCCTCCGTGTTCACCTGCCTCATCGACGGGCAGCTCGCCGTCAACAGCCCGGACCCCCGTCTCGCGCTCGCTCTGCCGCACGCGCCGGCGACGTCGCGGACGGCGACCTGCTCCTGGCCGCGGTCGGCGAGGAGGGAGCCGACTACTTCGTCACCCCCTACATCGCCCACCCCGAGCCCTTCGACCCGTCGTGCGGCTGCGGCGTGTGCTGCCTCGTCACGGCGCCCGGCGAGGTGGTGCTGCTGTCCCAGGGCGATTCCTGGGAGTCCTGCGATCCCTGGCCCGCCGACGACCGCCTACTCATCGTCTCCGCCCAGCGGCTGACGGACCGGCCCCTCGAGGAGTGATCCGCCATGCCCCGTACGACGTACACGCCGTCACTGCCCGGCCTCAGCGCCGCCGACGACGACCTGGACACCATCATCAACTGGGGTGCCGGCGCTGACTCCTCGGCCTACATCGCCAAGATGCTCACCGCCCCGGATGCGCACGGCATCGACCTCGACCGCACCGCCGTCCTCTACATGGCCACCGGCAGCGAGTGGCCCGAAACCCGGCTCCTGGCCGATATCGGTAAGTTCGGCTATCAGAACCTGCGCAATGGCCGACCTCTGGATGTGGCGAAACACCATCCGGGCCATCACGGCACGTCCGGGTGCGTTGCTCATCTCGCCGCGTGAGAACGCACGTGTCCTGAGTGCCTGCTCTGTGGCCGCGACAACTTCAAGGAGCGGGGGGGCCGTATATGCGTGCTGCCTGGCGCATCGGATCGCTCGCCGTACTGATGGCCTTCGGGGTGACCGCGGCCAGCTTCTTGCCAAGCGTCTCCATTTCTCCATGCATCCGGCTGAAGTGATCCGTCAGCTCAGTGTATGCACCGCTCGGCACAAAGTAGGGCAATTTGAGTTCGCCACCACCTTTGGCACGCCATGGCAGGTCAGACTTAAAACCTCTTCCGAGCGATTCGATCCGCTCGAAGCCAGCAGGGACATGAGCGGCGAAAGTTTGCAGGCCATCCCCGCGAGGATGGGGGAGTCTACGTACCAGATAGCTCGCCAGGTCTTCGCTTATGGTCAACTCCCTAACTGGGATTGAGGTGATCTCCACTTCATCCTCTCCAGCTCTCTGGTAGAGAGTTTCCCGGTTGGCTTTGGCGATGCTTGGCAACGCGATACACCAGATGCACTTTTCGAAAAAGAGCCGCAAGACACGTGCCTCGTTGCCAGAGATGCGTGGTGTCGCGGCTAGCTCGGCCAGGAACTTCTTCAGCTCGGAAGCTTTCTCGGCGGTGAGGCCCTGATCGTCGAGATCGCGCTCGTAGCTGTCGAATGTCCGCCCGACCACATGCTCCAGGACGGCACAACGGCGCAGCACGGCCTCTTCGACGGTACTGGCGGGGCTGTCTGCCGCTGATGGCACGAAGGTGTTTGCCGGCGATGGAGTGACGGCTCTTTCGGCAAGGCCCTTGCCGACGCTTACAGCGCTGCTCGCGAATCCCAATGTGAGGCTGGTCCAGACTTCTCTCCAGAGTCCTGGATTCGTCTCGTAATCGGGCACGCGGCTTTCCACAGCGGCCACCGCGTAGCCAAGCGGGTATGGCACGACGATGGTGGGGATCGTGACGATGCGGCTGCTGTTATCGGACTGTTTGCCGAGGAGGGGCTTGAGGAATCGTGATGTGACCCGCTTGGTGATCATCGAGGTGGCAGCCGACGCGAGCGGGCCGAGAGTAAGTTCGATGAGTACGTCGAACAGAATGTCCCGCAAAGTGTCCGATTCGGCAATGTCAGGGTTTTCGAGCTGGTCGAGCCGGACGTCGCGGACCTGACCAGCTGCCGCGATCACCGATGCGGCAACCTCTCGAAGCGACCGGATCTGCGCGTGCCGTTCGAAGCTGAGCCGATCCTTTAGATCGCGGATAGCAGTGGCGTCGACTGTCATGGTGAGCGCCTCGGGTCACATGGTGAGGTCTGCGCGGTTGGCTGACAGCACCACCAGGTTGGTCGGTACTCTTACGTCCCACGGCGCGCCGCGTTTTACGCTGCCGATGGCGTAGGTCGTCGTCGGGCTGGTTGGTCCCTCGTAGTTCCGGTCGAGGTCGAAATGTTGGCCTCCGGCGGCGAAGCTGACGATTTCGTAGCGTTCTCCGTCGATGAAGATTTCTCGCCCCACGTCGCGGTTGGTGATCCGCTCGTCGGTGTCGACGAGGAGGGCCTGCGTGTTGCCGTTGGTTAGGTTGAGGTGGCCAGAGCCGCGCAGCACGTCGGGATGGGCGTCCTCCAGTAACTCCAGCCACATGTCTGAGTACTGGAGGCCAAGCACTTCCGCGGGGTTAGTTGTGACCAAATCCCGGGCGGTGGGCGGGATGCGCTGCAGCGGTTCATTGGGATCCCACTCATCCAGCCGGTCCTGCTGCCATTCAGGCAGCGACGGCTCACTGTCGAGGTAGGCCAGAACACGGGCTTCGTGACCGGCGGTGATTGGGACGATGACGCGGGCCGAGCCTGCTCGCAGGAATGCTTCGTGCTTGGGGTCGTTCGGGACAGAGAGATGCTGGCGCAGTGGCCAGGCCGCAGTGCGGCCCCAAAAGTAGGGTTCGAGCACATAGCTCATCTGATCCCACTCGAATGACTGCGCGAAGAACCTCACAACCGGCGCCTGCTCGTCCGCGGCAACTGGGTCGAGTTGCGGAACTCCGTCATATTGCACGACGGCGTCGTAGGTGTACGGTCCGCCGCGCATCAGCCCTATCGCCCATTTCTTGAGTTCGTCGCGTTCAATGGCACGGTTCTGTACCGAGGGTCGGCCGCCGAAGAGAGGGACACTCGGCGTACCGAACCGGGCCTGACTCAACGACTCCCGGTACCGTGTCTCCAACACCTCGTGAGCCTGCAGAAGCCGCTGGTAGGTGTCGAGCTGCCAGCGTGCAAACAACGCTACGCTGCGGCGGCACTTGAGGTAGACGTTCATGGTGGCCGCGTTGTCGTAGGCGTTGGCGAAGCGGACGGTTACCGGGATGCCATGGTCATCGGCGACGCTGGGCATGGCAAGCACGAAGGATGACTGATAGCTCTGCAAACCGTCGGCGTCAGAACCTCCCTCCAACTCAACACCAGAGTCGAGGACGACCTCCCCGCCCACGGCGAGATGGGCATGGAATTTGTTGACTACATTCCCGGCGCCGCGACCTCGGCCGGTCGTCGCGTATCGGCCGCTGATCGGCTCGTAACCCACCGGCACCTGAAGTGCCTTACCGACCGTGACCTCACCTTCGTTGTCTGAGTCCTTGATCTCGATAGCGAAGGCGTCCCCGATCTGCATCAGCAGCGGTGGCGGAGCGGCGACGTCACGCGCCCCGTATGACTCGGTGAGGCACAGATAGTTCGCTTCGGTAATGTCGTGCGGACCGAAGGCGAGAGGCAGCGGCTTAGGTACGTCCGGCCGTACCGGCTGCGCGGCCTCGATGAGCGACAAGGCCGGTTCTGGGATCGAGAACTCAATCATGAAGCGCTTGCCGTATTGGTAGAGCTGTAGCCGCTGCACCTTCTCTACCCACCGGTAAACGCCGGACCGTGCTTGAGGCTGACCTCCTCCTCCATCGGCCGTGTTGTTGATCGTGTGGCTGGTGAGTTCGCGGATCGTGTCGGTGGTCACCGTGCGGCGCAACTCCCGAGCGCGTTCCTGAGTGCGGGTCACCGCTTTGCTGACGACGTCCTGTGCGGTGCGGGTCGCCGACCGGCTGGCCTCCTCCTCCGATCGACTCAACTCGACCCCAGCCGATGTATCGACGTTGGTGAGTCCGTACTTGCCGGAGGTATTGACTCCGGCTCGGACGGCAAAGTCTGTGGAGATAGAGTTACTTGATTCCGCCTGCAGCTCGAACCGGTCCGTCGTTTCCAGCTCGTGTTCGGTGGTCGTCTCTGTCGTGGTCTCGTTTTCCACTGTCGCTTCAAGTCGGTGAGAGCGCTCGTGCTCGCGGGTTGTACTCTCGCCAGCGAGGACGTTCTCAATGTGCGAGATCTCGCGGGCCTCATAGCCGACCAGGTCCTCGCGAACGACGAGCAAATCACCCCACCCAAGGGCTGTGATCGCCGGGCGGGCCTTCGTGGTGGGTCTCCTCGGTTCAGGGAGCTGCTCGGTGAGCGATTGCTCATACACCCGGATCTTTCTACACAGGTCGTTGGCAGTAGCGAGCTTGGCTTGCAGGTCGACCTGTAGATCGTCGATGAAGTCGCCGAAGTTCGAGAACGTGCCTCGATCCTGAAGGAATGCGGCGAGAACCGTCCGAGCGGGTGCGCGGAGGCGCGTGCCGAGCGCAGTAAAGAACCCATCGTCGACGGACAAGTCGCCAGAGTCGTCGAAGAGAAGTGTTGCCTTCACCATGATGGTCTGCAGTGCGCGGGCCTCGGCCACGGCCGCATTCCTGTCCTTCCTGACGTCGACCTGCTGGGCTGGCTGTTGCGCCTTGGGCCCGCCGCCGTGGCCAGTTCCCAGGACGCTAGCTGGCGTTCGCCACGCAGAGGGGACGACCAGCGGGATGGTGAGCAATGCCGGACCGTCAGCCACGGCGTATGCGCCAGCACCGATCCGCCGAATTACCTCGGCGAATCGCAGCGCGGCCTCGTGTGCCGTCATGAGTCGGACTGGCTCCGGATCGCCGGCGCGCTGCCGGAGCTGCAATGCCAGCCAGGATGCAATCAACCGATCATGGGCGGTGCCGAAGTGCCCAGTATGTGCGTATTCTTCCACGGACGCTGATTCGCCAAGGACTTCGACCGTCTTGTCCTGGAACTTCGCCCGCGGCTTCTTGGTGAACTGAGACGCCAGGTCCACCCATGGCACTTGCTCTCCCAGTTCACCCTCGTCCCAGTACGGCAGCCTCTGCGCTGCGTCGGCGAGATCCTGACCCGAGCTGCGCCACAGCCTGCCGACCGCGTCTAAGGATCGAAAGTGCGATCCCCCAGGGTTGCGAGGGGTCGGCTCCAGGGTGCGCCGATTGTCCGCACCGCGGAGACTGACCAATCGAAATACCTCATTGGTGGCGCTCATATTGATCCTTCCTGTTGAAGTAGAGCTTGCCCTGTCTCGCCCAGGCTCCTCCTTCCGTGCCGACGTGTACATAACGGATACATGATTGATTGTTGATGTTTTGAAATAGGTGGTGACTGTGGGATGCTGCACCGCCATTGTGAGCGTCGTTCGAATACCAAGGGTCGTGTTTGGCCAAGAAATATCCGGGGTGCAGGGCCCGGCGTTCTCGTGAAATGCTGCTTTCGTTCCTCGACGGTTGACGGCCCGTTGGCTCTGCCGCTGGTCCCGACCGGCGAGGTCGAGATCGTGCCGCCGGAGCCAAGCAGGATGAATCGCGAGAACGCTGGGGCTCTGTCCAGGAACCCCTGTCAGTGATTGATGCTCGGCTACGTCGAAGGGCGGAACGCCTGTCGGCGGGAGAGTTCGGCGGCGTAGTCAGCCCTTGTGGAACCAGCCTCCTTGGTCCACTGCTCGGCACGGCTGATGTGAAGCCCCAGCAGGCGGCTGAGGACGACGGCCGGGAGTTCCGAGGAGAGCTCCATGAGTGTGGTGTTGCGGGCGGGCCGTGCCTTGATACCCAGGGCGGTGAGCTTGCGCATGAGCTGTCGGCTACTGATCGGCTGTCCGCCAGCCGTGCCCGGGAACAGCCAGGGGTGATCGTCACTGCGTCCGAGAGTGGAGTACCCGTGCCGCTGCTGGACGAGCTCCAACACGAGGGAGTCCAGCGGTGGCTGCAGGTCGGTCGGGTGGGACCCGAGTGCGAGCGCAACCGCGTCCTTTGTACAGGTGACCTGGTCCAGGCGGATCCGGGAGGTTCGACTCAGAGGCTGGGCGAACAGCAAGAGAAGAAGGCCCGTGACGCGGGTGGCGGTGTCGACCCCGTCTCCCTTCACGAGCCGGCGGACGTGGGCCCATCGTTGATCTTGCTCAATGAGGACCATCGCCGAGTCCTGAGGCGGGATCGGGATCACGACGTGGTGAGCGTGGCGATTGCGTACTGACCAGACCAGGAAGGTCCGGGCGAGATAGCGAACCCAGAGGTCAGTGGCCAGCCAGTCGTCGATGTCGTGTTGGGTGCATGTGGCCAGGCTCGTGCCGCGGGCCCGGAGCCATTCGATCAGTTGGATTGCGGCCTTGACCTCACGGCGGACGACAACCGCTTGGTGCAGCGTGACGGGCCGTTTCTCGGCGTCTCGCCGGAGCCGCCGCAAGTGGTGCCAGGTGGCGAAGCCGCGGACGACCTGACGCTCGCTTACGTCCTCGATTCGGGCGACGGCCCGGGGCAGCCATCGCTCAAGTTCGGCGAGGCGCTCGTCGCGAGCCGGAAGAACACCGTCGGCAGCCAGGGCTGCTCTCAAGTGCCGGACTGCTTTGACCGGGTGTCCAAGGCGGTCGAGGAGGTCGTGCGTCACGGGCCCCTTCGCGGCAGCGAGAGCGGCCAACAGACGCCGCGGAACGGGTTCACGAAGCCAGTACAGAAGAGAGAGCGGATCGCCCCGGTGTAAGCATTGGAACACCGGTTCCAGGTCCGCTCGGACGGTGCCGTCCGGCCCGCCGAGCAAGCCGGTCAACTGCCGGTTGAATGCACACGAGTTGCAAAGCCCGTGGTGATAGAGCCGTTCGAGGGCACCACACTGGACACAGTTGCGTCTGGCGATGGGGTGCTTGTCGTAGCAGGACCGGCAGAGTGCTTCCCCGTTCGGGCCGCGTCCAGTGAGCGGCTTGGCCGTGCCACAAATGTGGCACGGCACCGGAACCCGAATGCAGCTGTGACAGAGAGGCCCGCCGTCGGGCAGCCGGGCCTTCACCGACCGTTCGTTGCCGCAGCGGGAGCACGTCTCGGGCGGCCGCAGCTGGTTGGAACACGCCTCGCAGCGGGGCGCCTCGCTCTGGGCGAAGTAGCAGGGCCGGGTCCGGCCGCAGTCCGCGCAGACGGCTGTCGGTGGCCGGAAGCATCGTCCGCAGAGTCGCTGGTGACCGTTGCCGCGAACGATGTTCGCGGTACGTCCGCAGCTGGTGCGTGGTTGACCGGGTCGGCTCGGGTGCAGGGGTGACACAGCGGCTGGTCGTCGACAGTTCTGGTGGCGACCGGCTTGGTTCGCCCGCAGCGCGAGCAGGGCAGGAGGCGGAACTTCTCGTAGCAGGCGCGGCAGGCGCGTTGGCCGTCCAGGCCGTGGCGGAGCTTTCGGTCGGTGCCGCAGAACGGGCAGGCCGGCAGCACAATGTTCCGGGCGCCGCGGGCCAGGAGGTCTTCGATCAGGAGGATGAGCTTGTGCGGCCCGTGGGCGCCCTCTCCGGTCAACAGGCGGAGGTTGACCTCCAGGGCCAAGGCCAGCTGACGCTGCTGGGCGGGCATCTGGCAGATTGCCCGGACCGCGGCGGCCACCTCATCCCGGGCGAGGCCGGGGTCGACTGCGGCAGTGTGGTCGCAGACGACGTCGACGGGGTCCTGGTTACCGGTGTCGGGATGAAGGGCACAGCGGGGCTGGCCGAGGCGGTCGTGGCTGGCGGCATACGCGGTCCGGCCGCAGATGACGCACGGGTTCGCAGCCGCGGCCTGCTTCATCTGGCAGTAGGCACAGATCCGCTGGTCGCCGTCGAGGTTGGGCAGGCGGTGCTGTTTGCCGCAGTGGGCGCATCTGGGCAGCACGACCCGAGTGGCGCCGACAGCCTGCAGGGCCCGCACGAGTTTCTGGATAGCCACGGGTCCCTCGGGGCGACCGGACGTGAGCAGTTCGGGGTCCCGGCTGAGGGCCTCGGCGAGCTTGCGGTGACGGGACTTCATCTTGGCCGTCGAGGCGATGGCCTCGGCGACCACGGCCGGGGAGAGCTCGGGTTCGATAGCCAGGACGACCTCGGCGATCAACGCGGTCGGCTCGGTGAGGAACCGGGGAGGCTGGTCATGCTCCTGGGGCACGCGGGGCCTACTCCTTCACGATGCGGGCCCGCGTCGGCCGGAGGCCGCCGAGTCCGCCGTGGGTCTCGGCGGCGTCGCCGGCCGCCTTGCGGCGCTGGGCGGCGACGGCGACCGGCTGGATCAGCTCTTCCATCGAGCAGCCGAGGATGTCGAGCAGGGCCATGAGTGTCTTCAGGCTCAGCCGCTCGGGCCTCTCCACCACGAGCCGGTAAGTCTGGCTGGGGGACAAGTCGATGCCCCGCTCGGCCAGCAGTGGCCGTAGGTCGGTGGTGGAGAACATGCCGCGGGTTGCCATGACCTCGCGCAGGTGCCAGCGGTAGTCCAGTTTTGCCGTCATGTCGTATCCCTACTGGTCAGCGGTGAGTGCACGGTCCAGGACCTTCCGCATCATCGTGTTCATGAAGTCCCCGCTGACCCCGGTGTAGATGGCGGTCGTGGAGGCATAGAGATGTCCGACCTGTTCCTGGATGAACTTCGGGTCGGCTCCGTCCTCGATGTTGTGGGTCACATACGCATGCCTGAGGCAGTGCGGAGTCAGATCCTCATCCATGCCCAGGGCGCCGCGGTATTCGGCGAACCGGTCCTCGATCTCCCGGGGCTGGAGCCGGCCGCCCCGCTCGGTCAGCCAGAGGGCTGGCCGGTCGCTCGCGCGGTAGCGGGGGCGGAGGTTGAGGAGGTAGTCCTCCACAGACTCGACTGCCCAGGGCATCAGGCTGAGCACTGTGCGGCGACGGGGCGGGGATCCCTTGGTCCGCTTGCCGTAACGGACGTGCAGGGCGCCGAACTTGCCCAGCTCAGGAGCCTTCGGATTCTTGTAGAAGTCGGTCGTGTCCAGACGGGATACTTCAGTCGCGCGCAGGCCCCAGCCGTAGATGGTCTTGAACACCGTGGCGTCGCGGTAGGCCGCCATCGCCCCCTTGCGGCCCAGTCGGATCGCCCGTTCCACCTGGTCGTCTGCGTAGTCGAACAGTGCCTGGCATTCCTCACGGGTCATCGGCCGCCGGTCGGCGCTGCCCTCGTACTCGGTGAGGTGGGCGACGGTGTTCCACTCGTGGCAGATCTGGACCGGATGGGTGCCGAAGCGTTCCTCACAGATCTCCGGCCACTGGTAGTACGGCGAGGTAATGTAGTCGCAGAACTGCCGGATGGAGCCCTGGTAGTTGCGGATAGTCGACTCGGCCCGGTCGCCCGCAGCAATCAGTTCAGTCATCCAGTCGTCGAGGTCACCCGCCGACCACGTCCACGGGTACTCGTTGGCGTACTCCATGAACCGGCGTACCACTGACAGCCGGTCACCGATCGTCTTCGGCTGCAGCCGCCTGCCGCCCCGCTGCTGGCGCCGCCACCCTTCCAGCATCGCGTCGAACACCGCGTCCTCAGGGTGAAGGAGGGCGACGCCGTCGACCAGGATCATCCGGCCGAGCGGGTCATCCGACCCCGAACGAGCCACGCTGCACCCCTTCCTCTGGGTGCACGAATCATGCATCACATGCAAGCAATGCCGCAAAGCTGCTGGTCAGCTATCCGAGTCGACGAAGACGACAAGGTGGGGAAGGATGCAGATCAGCAGGTCGCGCCGTACGGGATCGCGCGTCAGATGCAATTCCCCGGGGTTCGAGTTCATGATCCCGCTGCTGCGCGAGAACGGCGTGCGCTTCGTCCAGCTGGCGCGCAACGGGCACCTCCAGTCCGACGGGTTCACGATCCTCGACGACTCCCGTCACCCCGAGCAGCTCATCGCGCGCGGGCCGTGGACGCTGTGGGCCGACCAGGAGTCCGTGGCACGGTGCCCCAGGTGGCCGGCACCCGCAAATGCAGCCTCTGGGCGAAGGGAGACGTAGGCGACTGGTGGCTCAAGCAGGTCTTCGGCGGTCGGCCGTTCAGGCAAATCATGGGCTTCAACGCCGACGAGGAAGGCCGCCGCCTCGGCGACCAGGTCACCTCGAAGATGCCCGGGCGTACCGGGGAGTTCCCGCTCATCGACTGGGGCTGGAACCGGCAGCGGTGCGAGTCCTACCTGCTGGAGCGGTTCGGCGTGCACTGGCCGAAGTCGTACTGCACGTTCTGCTTTATGTGGAATCGAGCGGGAACCGTTGAGGACGTGTCCGGGCGATCAAGTGGCTGCCCTGCGGCCGGAGCGTTGCAGGCGGTACTCAGCCCTCGTCCGACCGCCACAACCAGCGGAGGGCATCGGGGAGCAGGACCCCACCGTGGTTGGGGCTGTGGCCGCCATCGCCCAGGACGAGGCGGAAGTCGTAGCCGGCTTCTGCGAGAGCAGCCGCGACGCGCAAGTTGTGGGCGAGCCAATTCCACTCGGGCTCGTTCCAGTGCAGGTCACGATGGCCAGCCTGCATGAAAATACGCAGCGGCTTACGGGAAACGCTGGGAATGATCCCTGGGTAAGGGTTGCCTCCTGGCATCTGCGTGAAGCTGGACAGGTACCCGATGACTCGGCGGAACTTGTCAGGGCGGAGCCACGCTGCGGTGAAGGCGCAATTGCCGCCGCTGCTGCCACCGCAGATGCCCCACCGATCGGGGTCCTCGGTGATCGAGTAGCGCTTGGTGACCTCAGGGATGATCTCGGTCAGGAGAAAGGTGACGTACCGATCGTCGTATGCGTCGTACTCGGTGTTGCGGTTCTTCGGATCCTCAGCGTCGGGGAAAACACCTGGGTCGACGAACACGCTGATGGTGACCGGGATGTCACCGCGATGGATGAGGTTGTCCAGGACTATCGCGCCGCGGACCTCCCCTTCAGGGTCCAGGTACCACTGTCCGTCCTGGAACACCATCAGCGACGCCGGCTCTGAGCGGTCGTACTGTGCGGGGACATGAACCCAGAACTTCCGTGACGTGCCCGGGTAGACCGCGCTTTCGTTCCAGTCGAACTCAATGGTCTCGCCGGCTGGCACGCCCGGCAGGACAACCGAGTCGGGGCCGTGGGCATAGCGAACGTCTGACTGGTCAACCGGAAGCGGCTGGTAGGGCACCTCGATGGTCATGCGGGCCACTCTAGGAGAGACCGTCCGACTGTCGCCCGCCAAGCAGAGACCGCCATGCAGGCACTCCGCAACGTCAACCAGCGGCTGATGGTTGAGAACAGCCGGCTGATCGCCGCCGACGCTCCGGAACCAACCCGGATAACCGCAGCCGCCCGCAAGCTGCCCGGCCCTTGAGAAGCTGCGAGTCGCCGTGATGTTCAGCGATCCAATCCCTCGCCGACGCCCGAACAAAAGCGAGCAAAAATGACTGAACGCTGTCCGCGCAGTTGAGAAACTCGTTACCGGTGGGCAGGGCCTGGGTGGTGTTGCCGCGCTTGAGCTGGACCCGCCCGAGGTCGGCGAGCACGATACAGATGATCGAGTGCGGATGGGGAAAGATTCTTCAGATGTTCCGGACGCCCCACGTCACCCCTACTCGTGAACACCCCCCGTGAGGAGCCGGGCCATGGTGTGGATCTCGGTGTCGGGTAGGAAGTCCGCGCGTACCCGCTGCCGGGCACGCTCGCCCAGGGTGTCGATGTCCATGCCGCCGTGCAGGGCCGAGATCACCAGCTCCGCGAAACCCGGCAGGTCGTGGGGGTCGTCTACGAGCAGCCCGGTCCGGCCGTGGGTGACCTGGGCCCGGATGCCGCCGACACCCGCAGCCACGACCGTTCGTGCCTTCCACATCGCCTCCGTGACGGTAAGCCCGAACCCTTCGGCGAGGCTCTTCTGCAGAACCACCGTGGAAGCCCGCTGGATTGAGTTGACCAGCAGCGCGTTGTCCACCAGGTCATCCATCGGCAGGCAGACCAGCGTGACCCTCCTGCGCTGGGCGGGTGGGAGCCGCAGCCACGCGGTGCGGCAGCGCTCGAACCACAGGGCCTGCTCGGTGTCGTCGGGCACGCCCAGCGGGTCGGGACCAACTAACGCGAGGTGGCCGTCCGGCACATGGTCTGTCACCGCGGCCAGCACCCCGTGCATGTCCTTGAGCCGGTCCCAGCGGGAGACCTGGGCGATCAGAGGCTCTTCGGGGTCGGGCGGCGCTTCGCCGGTCACCTGGACGGGTGGGCCGCCGCCGTTCGGGCCCGCCGGGGTGCCGTCATCCGGCCGCAGACCGCAGCGGACCAGGGCACGCCGGACCGTGGCCTGGTCCAGTGGGCGATTCTTAGCGGAGAACGGCGCGATGAACGGCGCCAGGACCGCTGCGCGTCCGTTCCGCAGCCGGTCCGGGATGTGCCACGGCACCGAGAAGAGCGTGCCATGTGCGCCGTCCAGGAGTGGGGCGAGCAGGTTCCAGGCCCGGTCGGACACCTCGGTCGGCCGGTCGACGCCGACATGACACCGCCAGTACACCCGTACTCCCCGCCGGGCAAGCCGTGGCACAAGTCCCGCCGTTTGATGGTCGTGCAGCAAAACGACGTCCCCGGGCCGGACGAGGCTGGCGAGCCTCTCGCCCGGCCCGCCCAGGGCAGCGAGATAGGCATCGCGTTCGGTCGGTCCCAGCTGACCGCCGTCGCCTGTACTGCCGTACAGTGCGAGCCCGAGCCGCTTGGCTAGCGTGAAGAAACCGGTGTCGCCGCCGACGACCGCCCACCGTGCCCGCATCCCCAGCCGCCGGTACAGGGGCAGCAGTGTGTGCAGCATCTCCGCGACGCCGCCGCCCGCGCCGGTGGAGTTGACATGCCACAGGGTTCCGCCGCCCAAGGATTCACGGAGAGCCGCCGCAGCGGTGTGCAGCCGCGCCGTGCGCTCGGGGCCAATGAGTACTTCGAAGCCGGCGAGGTCGAACGGCAGCGGCGTCGGCTGGAGTGTCAGCCCGCCCTCGGCTACGGCGCTCATTCGGCCGCCTCCTGCACCCGCTCCTTGAGGAGGCCGACCAGCATGTGGTTCACTGACAAGATCGCGTCCTCGAAGTGGAAGTTATTGTCATTCGCCCCGGTCTGACCGGGGAAACGCGAGGTGCCAGGCACCACCAAGCAGATGTCTGCCGACTTCCGGCAGCGTCCCCCCGAGCCCTTGGTCATCACGAAGGTTTGCGCACCGGCCGACCGCGCCACTTCCAGCGCCCGGAGCACGTTCGGGGAGTTCCCGCTGCCGGAATAGGCCATGACGAAGTCGTCGAGTCCCACACGGCCCGCGAGCTGTGAGGCGAACATAAGGTCGGGCCCCACGTCGTTGACCAGCGCGGTCAGTTCCGCCGCGGAGCCGCACAGGTTCACGAAGTCCAGCCGCGGAACTCCGGGGGAGACTGGGCGCGACTTGTCCTCGGAGACGAAGGGGTGCAGCCGGAAGTCGGCGTACACGTGATCGAGCGTGCCAGCGT
This sequence comes from Streptomyces sp. NBC_00285, assembly GCF_036174265.1. NCBI lineage: Bacteria > Bacillati > Actinomycetota > Actinomycetes > Kitasatosporales > Streptomycetaceae > Streptomyces > Streptomyces sp. NBC_00285. Next base: position 21,819 of record NZ_CP108055.1, read on the forward strand.
TACCCCCGTTAGCCAGGGCGTAGACCGTCCCGCCCGCACGGTAGGTGCGGAACAGTTCGTCCGCAACGCGGACCACGTCCCGCGCCGGGAACCGATCCAGGACGCAGCGCTGTTCGTCCAGGTAGAGCCGTACGGCCGCGGCCAAGTCCCGGTTCGCCGTCATGCCCGCCTTCCCGGGTGCTCCGCAGTGATCCGCCCGTCGGCGCGTCCGGTGTCGTCGGCCCAGCGCACGACGTCGTCGAGTTCGGTTGTGGAAACCTCCACGGACGTGTACGCCTGCTTCGCGACGACCCGGTGCAGTGTGTCCGGCGGTGACGTCCAGAACGTGCCCGCCGTGTGGCGGGTCCAGGCGGCCGCCGGTATGGCGACCGGGACGCCGGGGCCGTCCGGTGCAGGGGCCCCGTTCAGTACATCGGCCACCCCGTCCACGACGTAGTTCGTCTCCGTCTTGCGCCGGTGCGACTGGAGCGAGGAACGGTTCCCCGCCTCCATACGGATGCGTTTCACCACGTAGCCGCAATCTGGCGCGTTCTGCGTGTACCAGACCTCGGACCCCCAGGGCTTGGTCACCATGTAGTCGCTCAGGTCGTGACACGGCTCAGGTGCGTCCGGCCTCACTGGGCGTGTGCTCTCCGGAAGGCAGCCGGCCTCCAGGAGCAGCGCGTCCCCGGGACCCGCCGCGGCGCATCCGAAGACGCTGCCCGGTAAGGCGTGCCAGCCCTCCAACGGGGTGAGGACCCGGTCGCGGCCGCCTCCACTCTGGACCAGCCGGACCGACCCTGCCAGGACGAGGAACGTGCGGTAGCCAGCGGACGGGGGGCGCGACGGCAGGGCGCCGTCCGGCCCCAGCCGGTGCTCGACGAAGAGGTAGCGCCGGGCGGTGTCGGAGGCGACCAGGTCACGGCTCACCGCCGGCGTGAAAGGGGAACTGTGCATGGTCACTCTCCTGCTCGCTCGCGAACATGACTCGGTCCGGTCAGGGTTCAGGACTCCACTTGGGCGAGACGCTGCGCGCACACCCGCAGGCCGTCCTCCCTCCTCAGGGAGCGGTACAGCTCACGGGCCGCCCGGTAGTGCCCGGTCGCCTCGGCGGGACGCCTGCCGTCCTGGGCCAATACGCCCAGGTGCAGCCGGATACCGGCCATCGACAGTCGGTCGCCGAACGGCTGTACCAGCACGAGGGCGCGCTCACACCCGCGTACGGCGGACACTCGCGCGCCGCGCCGGTGGTCGAGGACCGCGTCGCAGTGCACCAGGAGCCCGCGCAACCGCCAATCCAGTTCGAAGCCCTCCATCAGCTTGGCCGTCCGCGACAGCGCCCGCGCCTCGCGGTCCCGGCTTGTGACGATCCGCTCCCTGATCCGGGCCACCGCCACCAGCGCGCTGTTGCGGACATCACCGAGTTCGCGGAAGACGCCGTCCGCACGATCCAGGAGCGCTTTTACCCGGGCCGCATCCTCCGCCTCCACCACGTCCCGCGTCCGGCCGCTGCCGGGGCCCACGCACGGTCCAGGGGTCCAGCCAGCGTCGTCCAGCGCGAGCAGCGCCTCGTTCAACAGGGCGAACGCCTGCCCCCGCTGCTCGCCTGCGGCCTCGAACAGCGCGGTAGCCTCACGCAGGCACCGCAGTCCAGTGTCCGTGTCGCCGCGCAGCGCAGCGCATTCACCAAGGATCTCTAGCGTCCAGGACACACCCCGGGTGTCCGCGATGCCCCGGGCCGTGTCCAGGGCCTCCCGCAGTCGTTCCTGGGCCGCCTGCGGATCCCCCCAACGCAGCTGTACCAGGCCCAGGTTGCTGCTCGCGTCGATGACGCCGAATGGGTCGTCGAGCGACTTAAACAGGTCCACCGACTGTTCCAGCCGCTCGACGGCGGTGTCCTTCGCCCCGAGTTCACGGTCGATCTCCCCCAGGTTGCGCAGTACCGCGGCGCGCGCCCGGTCGGCATCCAGCCGCTCGGCGGCTTCGAGCCCGGTCTCCGCGCAGCGCGCGCCGACGTCCCACAGACGCAGGTTCTCCAGGGCGACGCTGCATGCGTCGGACAACTCCCAGCACAGCCCCCATGCCCCGATATCCCGGCATCGGGAGACGACCGCAGCCAGCGGCTCGCTCTCCAGGCGGAACCAGCCGAAGGGGTCGGTGATCGCGAGCTGCTCGCTCTCCGCGTCGAGCGGATAGCGTGGGGCGTCGGTCCGGCCCAGGTGGCGCACACCAGAGGGATGAACGGCCCGGTCAGCGAGGTCCGCCATCGCCAGGTAGGCCGAGGCGAGCCGGATGACGGCCGCGTCACGGTCCTGGCGGGTCAACTGCCGGGTGGCCTGGCCCCGGGCGAACTCCCGCACCAAGTCGTGCAGATAGAACCGGGACGGCTGGAGCACTCTCGTCCGCTTCGTCCTCACCAGCTGGGCCCGGCAGAGGGCACTCGTCAGCTCCTGCGCCTCCATCAGGGAGCAGCCGCACAGTGCGGCCACCGACCAGTTGGACCACTCGTCTGCGGGATGCAGCCCCAGCAGGTCGAAGGCGCGGCGGGTGGGTTCAGTCAGATGCTCCCGACTGAGCGCGACACTTTGCTCGACGCTCAGATCGCCGAACGTGAACTCGGACAGCAGCCGGTTCTCGGCGCGCTGCCGGGCGAGCCGCCCCAGGAACGAGGTGATCGGCTGGGAGCCGTCCACCAGTCTGCCGCTCAGCACGCGCAGTGCCAGAGGGAGGCCACCGGCGACGTCGGACAGCTGACGGGCGGCCTCGGCCTCCCCCTCGATCCGCTCCCGGCCCAGGACCCGAGACAGCAGCTCCAGCGACTCCGTCACGGACAACCCGTCCAGTCGCAGGCGCAGGCTCGCGGCCAGCCCGCCCAGCGGGTCACGGCTGGAGATGAAAGTGACGCACCGTCCGCTGGCCACCAGCAAGGCCCGGATCTGCTCCTCGCCGTTCGCGTTGTCGAGGATGATCGCGGCACGCCGGCCGGACATAATGGAGCGGAACTCGCGGCTGCGCTCCATCAGGCCAGCCGGGATACGGCGTTCGTCCATCCCCAGGTCACGCAGCCAGCCGCCAAGGACGTGCCGCGCGGTGAGGGGGTTCGGTCCGTAGCCCTGGAGATCTACGTAGAGCTGGCCGTCAGGAAACCTCGCGATGACTTGTTCGACGGCGTGGATGATGAGCGAGGTCTTGCCGATCCCGCCCGGCCCGCAGATCACCCGTATGTCGGCCGTGGGCCCGCCGCGCCGCCTGCCCGATGCGCTGAGTAGGGCGATCTCGTCGGCACGGCCCACGAAGTCGGGTAAGCCAGCCGGGAGTTGATGCGGGACGAGCGCACCTGATAAGGAGCCAGACGAGGCGGACGGACCGGCCCCGGCCCGCGCGGCGAACACTTCGGCGAGTGCGCCAGCGACGCCCGCCGCCGCCAGCCCCCACCAGGAGTGGTTCTCCAGCCCTGCCAGGACAGAACCAGTGGCTGCCGTCCCCACCCACAGGGTCAGGGTGGACGCGCGCCTCAGGCTAGCCACGTACGGAGCACCCTTGGCGGGCCCGAACGGCTCCGTGACCGGAGTGCCGTCAGGGTGCCGGGATGGGACGCACGTATCCCCTGCAAGATCGCCCCCCATGCTCTTGCCGCCGCACCAACCGTTCCCTGCGCTGCCGATGCCCGATGATGATACGGAGCCCGAAGGAGACCCGTCCATACGTGGTGTTGTGGGATGTATGCCTCCCGGACGGGCGAGGCGGGAGCCGCTCCCTCCCGGCGGCCTCCGGGCCCGCGACGAAGTGTGTCCCGACAGCCAGCCTGGGCGGCCAGCCACCCTGGGACGGGCCCGGATCCTGACAGTGCGCCCATCGATCGGAGTCCGTAAACGCCACGGCCCGGCCGGCACCACATACAGCGTCGTGCGCCTCACCGCCCGGATCTCCCGGCGGACGGTCCCGACGGCGTCGCCCGCACGCCGGAGGAGCCGCAGGCCGACGCCCCTCGAGGATCGGCGAGACGACGACGCACCACTGGCGGGAGGGCATACTCCGCCATACCTGTCGGTCACACCATTGACTCATAGGTAGAACAGCCCGTGACCTGTGGGAAGCGCGTCCAACAGTGCGCAGAAGGAGCCGTACACCGAGTCGTTGGTTTGCTCGCGATTCGTCCTGCTGGATGAGTGCCCTGGAAATTCCGAGTCGTGGTTCCTCGCGAACTGCCTAAACCGCCTGCTCGCCAGTGGTGTACACGGAGTCGTCTCGTTCGCGGATCCTGTCCCGCGCCGGGCCGCCTCGGGAGTTCTGGTCATGCCTGGGCACGTCGGCACGATCTACGCCGCCACGAACGCGGTCTACGCCAGCCGGGCCACCGCCCGGACGGTGAAGCTCCTGCCGGACGGCACCGTCTTCCACGACCGCACGGCACAGAAGATCCGCCGCCAGGAGCAGGGCTATCAGTACGCCGAAGCCCAGCTCATCGCGCTCGGAGCTCCGGTTCCGCGGGCCGGGTGCAACCCGGCCGTCTGGCTGCGGGAGGCCCTGGTCGCGGTCGGCGCCCGCAACGTACGGCACCGCGGCGCGCACCGCTACGTATGGCGGCTGGGCCGAAGCCGGCGGGAGCGCGAGCAGATCAAGCTCGGTCTCCCCGCTCAACGGCCCTATCCCAAGCAGCCCGACCCCGAACCGATCGCGGTCTGAAGGCTGTTCAGCCCCGCAGTCCGTACCGCCCGCCGCGGTCGCCCGGTCTCACCGCCCATTTTTCCCCTGCTCTCCCAGGAGGAGACCCATGCCCGCCCTCTGGAATCCGCCGCCGACCCTCTCAGTGCACCAGCTCGAAGGCTTTCCCGTGATCGGCCACGCGCACGGCCCCAAGGACACCGCCCCCTGGTCGACGCGGCCCGGGAACCGAACCCGATACAGCATCCACGCCGTCGACACCGCCCAGAACAAGTTGCTCGTGTCGATCAGCAGCGTCGTCATCGCCGGCGGAGACACCGAGTACCCGCACCCCCAGCGGGGCGTCACCGGCTGGGCTCCCCTCGCGCGTTTCGACCTCATCCTCCTCACTCATCTGCGCACGAGCGGCTCGTACGCCGGACACCAGTGCCACCACCACATACGTGCCTACCCCGAGGCGCGGCCCTGCTGGCACTGCAAAGCCCGTCCTCCCGAGGCCCAGTGCACCCACTTCACCGAGTCCTAGCCCCACCAGACCGGCCCCGTCAGGGCTGCCCGCTAGCCCGCCCAGCAGGAAAGAGGAACCATGTCGCACCCCACCCCCCTGTATGCCGACCTGGTTGCGTTCGCCGCGACCCGGCACCGCATCGTCATCAACCTTTCCGGCGGGAAGGACGGCCCTGTGGCCGGCCTGATCGCGATGGACGCCGCCCGCCAGGCAGGCGTCGCCGACCGCGTCTGGACCGCCCACGCGAGTCTGGGACCGATGGAGTGGCCCGCCGTCACCGTGGACGGAGTTCGCTGGCCGAGTGCCAGCGAACTCGCTGCACAGCACAGCCAGGCCCTCGGCGTGCCGCCCGAGCGGCATATCGAGGTCCGGCGCAGCCGTGAAGTCGGCGGTGAACGGGTGCCGTTCGACCTGCTGACCTTCATCGCGGAGCGGGGCGACTGGCCGTGGCTCGGCCGGGCCCGCACGTGCACGGGCCCGTGGAAGACGAAGATGGTGTACCAGGCGTTCACTCCCCAGGTCCGCGCGCTCAGGAAGGAGACGGACGGCCCGCTGATGTTCGCGAATATGCTCGGGATGCGGGCCGAGGAGAGCCCGGACCGGCGTAACCGGGAGATGTGGCGCCGTACGACCGACAACTCGGCCCGGGTCGTCGACGAGCGGTTGCCTGCCCACCTGGTGAGCACCGAGGAGGTCTGGGAGCGCACGATCATTGCGGGGCTGCCCTACCACTGGTGCTACGACTCGCATCCCGGTGCCAAGGACCGGCGTGGCTCCAGTCGCTGCTCGTGCTCGGCCTGCACCCTGGCCAACCACCGCGATCTGCTGCTGATGGCCGGGCGCCGGCCGCGGCTCGCCGAGCTGTGCGCGCTGGTCGAACGCGTCCGCCAGGTGCCGTTCAACCCGAACATCACCATGGCCGAGCTCATCGCGTTGTCCCGCCGGCGCAATGCCCCCGACCCCGGCGTCGTGGTTGAGGAGACCGAGGACTTCGAGCGGATGGAACGTGACGTCCACGCCGCCCTGTGCAAGCCGCCCACATGGGACTCCAAGGCCCGCACCGGGCCGGGCGAGCTCCTGCACAGCGCCGCCGGGTGCGACGGCTGCCACTGACCACCACCCCGCACACCGCCCCTCTGGAGGGATACTTCTCATGATGACGACCACCCAGTGCATCCTCGATCTCGCTGCAGCGGCACCGGCCAGCCACGGCGAGGACCTGGTGCTGCTCCTGGCCGAGGCGAACGAGCTGTACCAGCAGGGCCTGCAGGAGCTGCACCGGGAAGTGGCAGCACGTCTCGACGGGCTGGCCATCGCGGACCTGATGTTCGCCGCGGACACCGTCGGCATGCCCTGTGATGCCTCTCAGGGCCGCGACGAGGTGATCCTGCTGCTGGCCCTGGTCGAGTGGGAGATGACGCCGGCCGCCATGGCCTACACGGAGATGGCCGCGGACGCCGCACGCCGGGGTGTCTGTCTGATCCGCGAGGAGTAGGCCGTGCGCCGTGGGGCGGCCGGCCGGGAGAAACCTTGAGGCGCGGGCTGGACCTCCGACCGAAACTTCTGCCATTATTTGTTTTGCGAGCCGGGCAGGCCGGCTAGCTGCTGACAGGACGGACGGTTCTGCCATGACCTCGCAACGTGAGCCTCGCCTGGCCGACGCTGCCGAGATCGCGGCCGAACAGGGCCTGACACCCGCACGGATCACCGGCCTCTATACCGAGCGCGCGGAGAACGCGGCTGGCGAGACATTTCCCGAGCCTGTCGACAAGCGCGGCCGCGCCCGCCTGTGGGACCACGCGGAGGTCACCGAGTGGTTCGCCCACCGGGCGCTGGCACGGCTCGCTGAACACGCACCTCCCTCCCTCGCCCCGGAGACGTTGCTGAACGCGGCGGACGCCTCGAGGTATCTCGGTTACAAGAACCCCAACCAGGTCACCACCTTCGTGCGCGACCACCCCGGTTACTTCCCCGAACCGGACGTCGTCGAAGAGAAGGGCACGGCGGAGAACCCTTACCGCCGCCAGCTCTGGAAGGTGCAGACCCTGCAGGAGTGGATGGCCAGCCGGCCCGGCCGCGGAAGGCGAGCCGGAGCCAGGGAGGCACCGCCTCTGCCCGACGTTCCCGTCGACGGTGATCCCGACGAACTGCTGGGGGCGAGCCAGGCAGCCGCCTTGCTGGGGTACAAGAGCGTCGGCTCCTTCTCCAGCAGTCTGTCCCAGGGCAACCTTCCGCTGTTGAAAGACACGGACGGGGTTGCCGAGAATGCCGGGCGCCAGAACGGGCGCCGGCGGTGGACGCGCCGGCGCATCCTCGATCAGGCCGCCCAGCGGTCCAAGCGGTAGTACCCGGTGGTGAGCGGACTTCCGCGCACCACCCCATGAACGCGGTCCCCGGTTTTTGGGAGTTGGTCCCTTGCGGGCCGGGTGTCGCACGATGGCCGGCATGGCGTGGTTCGCCACCACGCCCCGCAGCGGCAGATGCTGCTGCGGACCGGCCATCGCCTGTCTTCTGACCGCCCCGACCATGGCCCCGACCACGACGTTGTTCTTGGGTCGTGACCTTGGTCGGGGTCCCGTGGTCGGGGGTCGGGTCGGGGGCTGAGGGTTGTCTCCCCTCCATGACCCGTTCCACTTCAGATGTCGCGGCCGCCGAGCTGGCCCCCAGCCCTCGTGAACCATTGCGCTTGCAGGTCCTGACCGCGCTCGCCCTGCACCGGATGGCCACGACCGGCCAGCTGCGCCAGATGCTGCGGCCGGACGGCTCCCGCCAGTTGCTCTCGCGGGTGCTGAACAACCTGCGCTCCACGGGCTTCGTCGACCTCACTCCATTGCCGGACTCGGCCCGCTCTCGTACGCACGCCTGGTACCTCACGCCTGAGGGCTCGCGTCTGACCCGCGATCTCCCCATCCTGCGGGGGCGTCCGCCGTACCCCATCACCTCAACTACCGCGGCGTCGCTGAAGACTCCGCACACGCTGACCGTCACACGGTCCCACCTGCCGTTTGCGGCAGACGCCCGCCGGCTCGGGCACGAGCACGGTCCGTGGGACTGGACTCCCGAGGTATCTCACCCCATCGGTGAGGGCGAGCGGCTCGTGGCCGACGCCGTCATGCACTACACCGTCGTCACCGGCGACCACCGGCGGAAGCTGCGCGCGTTCGTGGAGGTCGATCGCAGCACCATGAGCAGCGAGCGCCTGGCCGTGAAGTTGATCGAGTACGCCAGATTGTTCCAGTACGAGGCCCAGCCCGTCGGCCGCCGCCGCCCCGTCTCCACCGGCCCGGCCTGGCTCCGCTGGTATCCGCTCTTCCCCCGCCTACTTTTCGTGCTCACCGGCGCCTCCCGGGCCCGGCTGGGCGACCGAATCAGCGATCTGCAGGCGATGGTCACCCAGCACCCGCTCGTCGCAGCCCTCGCCCGCGAAGTCCAGCTCGGAGCCGTCGTCCTGGAGGACATCGAAGAGCACGGTCCGTCTGGGTCGGTGTGGGTGCCGCTGACTGGGGGCGAGCCCCGCCCGTGGACCGGTTTGTAATCGGTCCACGGCCGGCCCCCGGACGGGAGCAGGAAGCCGGCGCCCCGGACTCCGGTCTGGGGCGCCGTGCTGTTGGGCCGATCTGCTGGCCCCTGAGCTTCGGGCCGTTGGAGGGGCCGGCCGGCTCGTCGGCCTCGTCCATACGGGCCGCAATGCGTCGGCAGCCCCTCACTTCAGGCGGGAGAGTGGGGGCAGCAGGCCGTCACCGGGCCAGAAGTCCTGCTCGGCTACGAGGACGGCGAGGAACCTGTCGACCTCGGCGAGAACCGCGGCACGGTCTTTGGGCCCATAGGCGATGAATTCGTCGGCTGCGGCGTCGAAGGCGCGCACCTGGCTGTGCGGGGCGGCGGTGATGAGGGCGCGTGCGATGTCGGGGAGGCCGAGGCTGAGGGCGTCGCACTCCCTGGTGTGGACGAGCTGCACGAGGCCGGTAATAACTTTCTCCCAGTCGCCGACCGTCGGCCAGTGGGCGCCGCCGCCCAGTTCGTGGGTGAGGGTGGAGAGCGGGATGATCTCGCCGGGCCTGCGTCCCTGGGTGAGGCGGTCGTGAATCCGGGCGCCGTCGGGCTGTTGCACCTGGGGGTGGAGCAGGGAGGCCGCGGTGACCAGGGTGGTGTTGATCTCCTGGGTGCCGTCGCCGGGGTAGTACGGCTCGTGCGCGAAGAGGAGATAGACGTCCGTGGTGCGGGCTGCGTCGTCGGGCGGGGTCTGCGTCATGGGTCGGTATCCCTTCAGCGGTGACGTGTCGGTGTTGGGCGAGGGTGTTGGCCGTGCCGCGGGTTCGAAGCCGTGCGGGAGCGGGCCCAGCGGGCCGTTGCCGCCGTGGGGCTGGCCGGCCTCGCTGGGAGGCGGCTCGGCGTGGGTGCGCTCCACGGTCTGGGCGACTTGGTAGGCGAGCTGGGCCATCAGCCGTTCGCGGTCGATGAGGCGGGGCGAGGCCGGGCGGGTGTCCTCGTTGTGGAGCAGGCCGGCGGCGTCCCACAGCAGGGTGTGGCCGAGTTCGGCCGAGCGGTGCAGTTCGTGGAGGTCGCTGTCGGCGGCGGCGTGGACGATGTTGGTGTGCAGGGCGGCGAGCCTCTGGAGGTACTGGCAGGCGGCGTCTCCTTCGACGATGCGGACGTGCTCACGGGTCCGGTCGTCGAGCCGGTCGGGCAGGGCTTCGGTGAGCAGCGGGGCGAGCAGCATCGCCGGCAGGACGACGTCGGTGGGCACGTCGTGGCTGAGGGCGTGCAGGGCGGCGAAGAGGCTGATGATCCCCACGAGGACGGTGGAGAAACGCAGGGTTGCGGGGCTCGTGGCGGTCGGCGCGATGCGGTGCGCGGGGTGCCGGGTCAGCCGGCGCAGGGCCAGCCGCTGTGTGAGCGTCGCGCCCGGGGTGAGGACCCCGATCTGTCGAGGGAGGCCGGGCAGGGTGCCGTTGCCGGGCACGGTCCAGGTCAGCCATCCCCACCCGGTGCGCTCGTGCACGAGCGCGGGCTCGCCTGTGCCGGTGCACGTGGTGCCGGTGCACGTGGTGCCGGTGCACGTGGTGCCGGTGCAGACGTGGCCGGTTCGCAGGGCGCGGGATTGTTCTTCCTCCCACCGTCGAGGATCGCGGGCGAAGGGCCGCAGCGGCTGCTGGGGTGCCGTCCGGGGTGTGTGGAGCGTGTCTGTCATGAGGTGCTCGCTTCCAGAAAGCCGGTCCCGGTCAGGGCGGAGGTGCAGGTGGCGCAGCGGCCGTCGCCGTCGGGGTGCGCGCGACGGGGAGTGGGGCCTGGGCAGGTGCGGCACAGCGGCCAGCCGAGGCAGGCCGGGCAGAGGTCTTCACCGGGGGCGGTACCGGGCCTGCCGCAGCCTGCGCATTCGACGAGCGCCCGGTAGGTGAGCGCCTGGCCGACCGTGCGGGCGGCGGCGGACGACGACGTGGTGGAGGGCTGCGTCGTCCACGAGGCCCCGCCCGGGCCGGCGTCGTCGAAGCGGGCAGCAGGAGGCGGGTAGAGCTGCGCGGAGCGCAGCCGGGCGGCGACGATCGCGTCGACGGAGGTGCGGATCCTGTTCGGCAGCGGGCGGCCGGTGATGACGTGGCGCAGCTGCGCGGAGTTCCAGCCGGCCTCCAGCATCGCGGTCATGACCCGGCCCTGGTCGTACAAGGCCTTCTCCTGCAGCAGCAGTCCGGGGTGGGCCGACCCGATCGACAGCAGCAGCCGGGTGCCCGGATCGAGATCCTGCCGCGCCGGCGTGTCCGTCCGCTGCAAAGGCACAGCCGGGCGGCCGCTCGTGCGAGCGCCGCGGGCGCACGGAGGGAGGGAACTGGTCTTCTGCTGGTTGGTCTTCTTACTGCTGGTGTTCTTTGCGGGGCGGCCGGCCAACGCAGGGTTATCCAGTCCTGGATTTCCCGACTCTGGCCCGGACCTGGTGTTGTGCAGGGCAGGCAGGTCGGTGATGACGTACGTGGCCGAGCCGAGGGTGCCGTCGGGATGACGGTCGCGGTCCCGCCGCAGAAATCCGTGCCGCTCGAGCTCCCCCAGCCCGGCCGCCACCGCGTCCACACCCTCGCGCCCCCGCCGGGCCAGGTCCGCGACCGTCAGGTGCCAGCCCTCGCGATGGGTGCTGATCAGACCGAACAGGCCCTTCGACTTGAAGGACATGCGCCTGTCGCGGAACAGGCCGTTGGCGATCTGCGTGAACCCGTCGCCGGCCATCACACCGCGGCGGATGCCCATGCCGTAGCCGCCCCGGCCGTCCGCAGGTGCCGACGGCGCGTGGAGCGCTGTGGCGGCGTCCGCCATGAGAGCGTCGGCGAAGACGGGGTGGTCGGTGATGGAGTAGACGGCCTCGCCGAGCGTGCCGTTCGTGCGGCGCAGGCGTTCGCGGAACAGGTAGCCGTGGATCTGAAGTTCCTTCAGCCCGGTGCGCACTGCGTCCCGTCCGTCGGGTCCGGAGCGGACGAGGCCGGCGACGGTCACCTGCCAGCCGTTCTGGTGGGTGCTGATGTATCCGAAGAGGCCTTTCGCCTTGAAGCTGACGCGGTGGTCGCGGAACAGGCCGTTGGCGATCTGCGTGAACCGGTCCCCGGCCATCACACCGCGACGAATCCGCGCACCGGTCATCACGCGCCCCCCAGCGCACTCGACACGCTGGGCGCACTGGGCGCACTGTGTGCGCCGCAGCCGGGGCATCCCACACCGCTCACGGAAGCGAGACGGCCGGTACCTGCGGTAGAAGGGACATGCGCGAGATCCATGCAGGCAGCCCACCCGCCGATACCGACCACCACGGCGGCCACAACCCCCGACCACCCATCACGATCCGGCACCATGCGCACTCGGCTGCCACGGTCCGGCCCATGGCCGGGCCGACCACACCCCCGACCACGACCTATGCGCCACGAGACGGGCAGGCCGTTCCGCGAGGTCGGCCTGTGGAGCCCGGCGGACAGGCAGAGTCAGGTGATCGCCTACCGCCGAGGGGGGCCCTGCCGCTCGCACTCCAGGGCCTCTTCACCGAGCAGTCCCAGCGCCTTGGTACAGCCCGCATCATCTGGCCAAGACGGTGACGTGACCCGCCCTTCAATGAAGATCTCGGGTCTGACCTCTTACTGATCGTTTCAAAATGCCTTCCGGAGTCGGCGAAGGCAGATGATTCCGCAGGGCCAGCTCCAGCAGCCCTTGGTGGAGATCGGCACGGCGCTCGTAGCGGATCCGCAGCCGTTTGAACTGATGGAGCCAGGCGAATGTGCGCTCGACTAGCCACCTGGTGCGCCCAAGGCCCGAGCCGTGTGCGACCCCGCGTCTGGCGATGACGGGCTTGATCCCGCGCGCCCACAACAAGCGGCGGTACTTGTCGAAGTCGTAGCCGCGGTCGGCGTACAGCCGTTTGGGCCGATTGCGGGGACGACCGCGCAATCCCCTCATACGTGGGATCCCTTCCAGTAACGGGATCAGCTGCGTGACGTCGTGCCGATTTCCCCCGGTCACCAAGACGGCCAGCGGTGTGCCGTGCTGGTCGACGATCACATGGTGCTTGGAGCCAGGACGCGCACGATCGACAGGTGAAGGACCGACAGGGTCTCCCCCCTTCAGAGCGCGGACGTGAGAGCCGTCCATCGCGGTGTCGTCCATCGCGAGCAGTCCCCATGCTCTCAATGCACCAAGGAGAGCGTTGTGGAGGCGGGGCCAGACACCAGCCTCGGTCCAGTCCCGAAGCCGACGCCAACGTGTCACCCCTGAGCAGCCGACGACCTGAGCAGGAACATCCCGCCATGCGACGCCCTTCCGCAGCACGTAGACGATGCCGGCCAGAGCAACCCGGTCCGGTACCGGCAACCGCCCAGGATTGCGGTACCGCCGAGAACGCCGCGGCGGGAGCAACGGAACTATCCGCTCCCACAGGTCATCAGGAACAAGATCGGCAGACATGCGGCAGATCCTGCCCCGACATACCTTCAGCCGGGAGTCGTTACATCGGCCGGTGCCTGAAACGACCGACTCTCCCCTCGGTTTCCGAAAGCCGGATACCCCGGCAGCGGGGCCACCTCCCAGCCTCCGGCGACCTCACGCAACAACAACCGCATCGTCTCCGCGAACGCCGGGAACTCCTCCAGCGTGCTCGCCATCTCCCAGCGATGCCTCAGCACCTGACGCCTCGTCGGGACCGGACGCCGAGTCCGGTGCAGCGGCTCGTCCTCCACGGTGCGAGGAAGCATCCTCACCGTCGCGTCCACCGTCCAGACCGCTACGGCCTGCCGCATGCCGGCCTGCCACACCTCGTCCTCGGCCAGCGCCGGGTACACACCGACGACCTCCGCGCGATACGCCTGCTCGATCTGTGCGGCGATCCCGGCCGGCAGGGTGAAGACACACCAGCAACTGGAGAACGGCATCCGGCAGTACGCGGCCGTCAGGAACACCGACTGGTAGCAGGCCGCCTCGAAGTCGATCAGCCGCAGCCCCTGTGAGGTGAGCAGGTTGTTGTCGGGACACGTGTCGCCCGGGGTGAAGGCCGGATACTCCTGCCCACCCGCTGTCCCGATCCGGGCCAACTCCCCGGCAAGGCCCTGCGGAACTGCGATTCCGGCGCCGTCGAGCAGCACGAGCAGATCGGTGGCCCTCCGCGCGATCCACGGCTCGTCCCCCCAGGACAGCATGCCCTTGTCGTAGCGGGACCACAGCCGCGCGAGATCGGCACGCCGGTGCACCGACGCGGCAGCCAGCTGCCCAAGCCCGCGGGCCCAGGCCAGCAACCCGCTCTCCGCAACCGCCGGATCACTCCCGAGCAAAACATCCGCCAGAGTAGGCGCGTCCCCGAGATCCGCCATGACCAGCAGGGGAACCTCAAGGTCCACACCCAGCACCTCAGGACCGGCGATCCCGAGAGACAGCCCAGCGGCCTCAGCCGTGAAGCCGCGCAGGGACTCCCGCTCGTTACCGAACGCCTTGACGATCACACTGCCGCCACCGGCCGTTTCACAACGCAACACGATGCTACGCGAGCTGCCACCCAGATCAACCGGACCGGACAACTCGACACCCAACAGTTCACCGGCGGCACGCAAGATCGACTCCACCCCGGCATCCTGCCACCACCACCTCGGACACCGTAGGCCGCTATGTGAACACCAACCATTTCGAAACGATCAGTCAAGCCCCAAGCAAGCCCCTGCCACGCCCGCACGGACTTATGCGCGCCCGGCCACCCAGGCGCCGAACGGCCTCTCCGGAACCTTCGGATCCCGGGCACGGCCCAGTGGCGGGCCCAGGGCCCCCGCCCCAGCCTCGCGTTCCTCGTACCGCGAACCGACGACACACACATCAACACATCACGTCGCGGCACTCACCCCTGAGCTCTCCACCACCCTCCCCGCCCTCCCCATCCGACACCACGAACCCTTCCGAACCGATCCAGCACCTGGAGAAGCACAATGAGTAACGAACAGCACACCCCCAACCCCGACACCCCCGACGCAGCAGTCGGTGCACATCCGCCGCAGCCCGCCACAAAAGCCCGGGACAAAACCACGGAAAGACCACGGAAAGACCACAGACCGGAACGACATCGCGAAGAACACCGGCCTGACCGCAACCCGCGAAACGTTCCCCGGAACACTCCACGTGGTCGCTGCCACGATCCGCAACACCCTCCTCACAGATACCAGCACGGAATGAACCCACCCACGCCGGCAGCCTGACCGCCGACCCGTGCCCCGCCGCCCGCGGCGAACAACGATCCGATCCGGCTGCGCACCCGGTACGCACTGCCAACTGCGCACCCCCCACGGGCCGGTGCGCAGACACTGCGCACCAGGCCGCGGATCCTGCGCAATCCACGTACGCGTGTGAATGCGCAGCCCCCACCCGGATGCTCGGGAGCCGGCTGCGCATCCCCCTGCCACTGCACATCCGCCTGCCACTGCACAGTCCCCCAGCGCGGGAGTCCCGCAGGGCCGCACACCCGCAGGAGTGCACCCCGCATTACGCACCGGGCGCCACCAACCCCGATCGCCAGGTGACCCGGCATATCGCAACAAGACCCCGCCAGGGGTGCGAAACGCCCCGGTCGGGGCCGCGGTCGGGGCCGCGGTCGGGGCCGCGGTCGGGGCCGCGGTCGGGGCCGCGGTCGGGGCCGCGGTCGGGGCCGTGGTCGGGGCCGTGGTCGGGGCCGTGGTCGGGGCCGTGGTCGGGGCCGTGGTCGGGGCCGTGGTCGGGGCCGTGGTCGGGGCGACCACGACCCCGACCACACGTTTGTATCCCCTTCGTGACCGTGGTCGGGCCTTCATGGCCGGTGGCCGGGTCAGGGCTACAGGCTGCCTCGCGTCAGAAACAACAACCCGCTCCCACACGGAAGTTCGACAATGTCACCTCGCAACCGTCCCTCGGCGTCCTGCGCAGTCACCATCACCGTCACTGACCACGCAGTGCCGGTCCTCTCGCGGGCCTCACGGTCTTGGGTCGGCGCTCCGCTAGCCGAGCTTTCGCAGCACCTCGGCGACGGTGGCCCGGTACGTCCGCAGCGCCTGCAGCCCGGCGGTATAGCGGTCGCGGTGCCGTGTGATGTCCAGGGTCTGCTGCTGTGCCCGTGCAGCGTGCCAGAGCTCGGCCGTGTGGTGGCGTCGCTTGCAGATGACATCCGCGACGGCGGTGGCCCGCTCGCGCTGCGAATGCCGGGTGTTGCCGTCACTGCCCCGCTGCCAGGCGCTGTCCGTATACGCCGCAACGGGGTCGGGATAGCGCGTGAATCCTTGCTCTGCCACACAGCGGGACCACACATCCCACGCCGCCCGCAGGCGCGGGTCCCGCTTGACCGCCTTGTCCACCTCGACCGCCCGCGTACTCGCGTAGAGCCAGTCCCGCTTGACGTCGATGCCGCGCAGCAGCCGCCGGCTCGACTCCGCGTTGCAGGCGGGAAAGTCCGCATACTCGGCGTCGGTCATCCGGCGGCCCGTCGGCCCGAGGGCCAGGGACTTGACCGGGTCCCAGCCATAGCCCCAGCGGCGGGCGGCGGCAAGATCCAGGGCACCGTAGTCGGTGCCGACCGCAGTGGCGACGACAGGGTCACTGGGGTAGCGGGGATCGAGCGGGAAGTCCCGGTGGCCACGCTCCGCCATGCACAGCCGGACCAGCAACGCCGATGCCCGCTGCGATCGCTGGTAGTCCTGCGGCGTGTAACCGTAGCGATCGGCCGGCAGAGGGCCGAGGTCCGACGCCGAACGGATGACCCCCGGGCCTCCCGGACCGGACACACAGATCGCCGCCAGCACCACCACGACACCCAGCCGCCACCCCCACATCGTCATGCGCACGGATAGTAGCGAACAACATGCAGCGGCCCGCCGGGACCCCAGCACTCATCCACACACGTCAAAACCCCGAACGGCAGAAAACCTCACGCCGAAAAACCCGCCCGACACCACCCCCGAGCCAGGGCCCGATCCTGACACCCAGACCCCCAAACACTCACCCAACCGCTCAAGGGAGACCCAAACCAGGCACGTCCACGGGTGAGCCCGTGCCCAACCGCCCGAAGCTCCCCTCAACTCGTCGGCGCCGGCCGGCCTCACACCACGCGGACACGGCTGAACACGAGGCTTTCGAGCCCGCGCCACCATCGCGGACGCTGCCGTACACCTCCGCCGCCGCGACTCCGTGAACGTGCGCGTGTTGGGCCCGGTCGCTGACCTGCTGTTCCGCTAGAGTCTGGGCTGCGGCAGGCTGCGCACGCCGCGAGCCCGCGTCCGGTACCCCGCACCGGTCACGCACCGGGCCAAGGACACCGGAATCCCCAGGGTTCCAGGGACGGTCCCGCACTGTTCGCTCATGCCTGCGCGTCATCGACTCTGCGGGGCGGCGGGGGCCCTGGAGCGGAGATCGATCCTCATGACCAAGTCCGGTGCCAGCGGCCCCAAGGCCCGCGCCCGCAAAGCCCAACAGGCCACAGGCGTCCGCTACACCCAGGTCCGCCAGGCAGCCCCGCCCTCCCGCCGCGGGCGCACCGTGCAGTTCCTGCTGGAGGACCAGTACGACCTCGGCACGCTCGCGGTCCAACTGGCGGCCGCGTGGGCGCGGCAGGGGATGCGCGTGCTGCTCGTGCACGAGTACAAGCCGTACCGGTCCGACATGGCGCTGTATTCGCGCCGCGTCCGGGAACGGAAGGCCGCCGAGCGACGGCAGCAGGAGTGGCCCGGACACCGCAGCACGCTCGTGTGGAGAGCCGACTCCGGCCCGGGGGCGGGCGGGCTCCTGGTGGAACAGCACGTCCCCTGGTCGACGCCTCCCGCCGCCCCCGTCGCAACCGACCGCACTCCGCTGCGCGACGCGCTGCAGCAGGGACGCCGCCACTTCGACACCGTGGTGCTCATGGGCCGGCCGACCTGGCCGCAGCGCGAGCTCGTGGACCACTTCATCGTGCTTGCCGCCGGCAACGGCGCCCCGAACGCGGAGACCCTCACCCACGGCGTGCTGCCCGAAGAGCGCCAAGAGCGCCCGCTCACCGCCGAGCAGAGCGCCGCCCTGCTGCGCGAACGCCACCTCAACTTCCTCTACCACCGCCCCTCCACCTTCCTCGGCATGATCACCGGAAGCCGCCAGCAGCCGGCCGCGGAACCCGAACCCGGCTTCGTCCGCGCGGTGGAAGCCAACATGACTGCCGCCGGCATCCCCCTCCTCGGCCACATCCACCTCGGCGACCACGGCCTGGCCGCCCACGTACAGCGCACAGACCAGGCGGCTCTGGCCGCCGCCTCCCCGCTCGACCCCGGCGTCGAACACGCCGCACAGGCCATCGCAGACCGCTGGTAGCCCGCAGAGAGCGTGTCGCAGGTGCTCGCGGAGGTTCCGTCGACGGAGCAAAGTGGGCTGTGCCTCGTTGTGCTGAACCTGGTGGAATCTGCTGCCGCGACCGGTACGGGTCCGGCAGAAGAGGGCCACGGCGGCGGATGAGCAGGCGGCGTCGGCGGAGGAGATGCGGCGGGCCACGGACCTGATGTGGGCCTACCTCAGCGAGGACCAGGCGCGGGTCAGGGCCGGACTCGCGTGGCAAGTACGGGACCACGACTGACTGTTCGACGACCTGGGCGAACCGTCGATGTCCGCGCCGCTCCCGGACACAGTCGCCGCCCTCACGCCGGTGGACTGCGAGTTCATGATGACGACCGCGGTACGCAAAAGTGTCGCCGCGGACACAGGACTGGCCCCCAGCGGACTGGGGGACTTCCCGACGACCGCCCAGATCCACGCGCACACGGTCTGCATGGCCGTGATGCTCCTGGAAGCCCACGGACGCCAGGGAACTCTGGGATTCACCGCCGCATCGGCCAACGACTTCGTCCGACGCGGCCACCCGCACCCCTACCCGGCACCCTGAGCCAGCTGGTTCAAGAGGCGGTGCTGCCGGCGACGTGCGCCAGTTCCCCAGCCGACTCGGGGGTCAGACGGTAGAACCCCTGGAGGCTTACCGCGCGCTCCAGACGCCCGTCGACCACGTGCTTCAGTCCGCGGGTCTGACCTCGACGATTGCGCCAGGTGAGCTGTGCCAGGAGGTCGGCGGGGACCGGCACGTCGAAGCGTACGGGCGTCGCGTCCACGTGCACGGGTGCGGCGCCGCACCCGCCGGCACCGAGCATCGACCACTCGCTGTGCCCGGGAAACGCCTCGTCCTGCCACGATGCGGGGGCGGAACCGCAACAGGCGCCCCATTCCCTGTCGAGCACCCGCATCCGGCTCACCACAAACACCGTGCCCCGGTTGACGTGCACCGCATACACCTCATCCCCGGCCTCGGCTCCTGACCAGGCGGGCAGCGAGGAATGGACGCCACTGAACGCGACCGGAGGCCGCTCGCCCACACGCCCGGCCACACGCAGGGCCTTGCACGTGTCGTGGGTCCACAGGACAGTGAAGGCATCAGGCATGCCGTGATCCTATGAACGAGCACTGACATTGATGCTGGTACTCAGGCCCCGGTGATCGTGGCTCTGGCACTGACTGACGTCCTGCTGGACTGTCTTGCGGCTGGTCTGTCCGGCCACCGTGACCTGTTCAACCAGGGCACGCCTGCGTCGCGGCCGCCGGAGCAGAGCGGCATTCAGCAGCCCCGGCGCGTGTTCTCGCCCGGGAGTTGGTGATGACGCAGCACGTACCGCCCACGGCGGATCCGGCTCCGATGAGGTACCCGCCGCTGCCCCAGCCGGGACCGCGGACGTCCACGCCCGGCCCGGGGCCCTCCGGTCCCCGGAGACGCAACCGCTGGTGCAGTCGCCGCAGACACGGCATTCCTGGAACTCACAGCATTCCGTCGTACTCCGCTTACGCCGATGGCCCGTGCCGCGTTTTTGACGGTCGTCAGCAGTACAGCCACTGTTCCCAGGCTTTGCGGCCGGTCAAGGCGGTGGCGGGGATGCCCAGTTCGGTCAGTGCGCCGGGGTACACGCGCTCGTAGGCCGTGTTGTAGGCGCTGGCGAGGGCGGCGTCTCCGAGCAGCCAGGGCGCGGGGCCGTGGTCGAGGTCGAGCACGGCGAAGGGGCCTTCGTAGCGGATGCGGCCGTGGAGGAGGCCGCGCTCGAGCAGGGTGTGCCAGCCGCGCCCGACGCGCTCGATTTCGGTCATGCCTTTGGCGGTGTCGATGACGGAGGCGACGTCGAACCGTCGGGGCGGGATGCGGGCATAGAGCTTCGCGATCACCCAGGGCAGGCCCAAGATCCGAAAGAGGTGGGTGCGATGGGCGCCGCCTGAGGAGACGTTGTAGAGCGGTCCGGCCGGTCCGTTGATGACGCCGAGGGAGATTTCGGGTTCCTCGGCAAGGTGGTGGCGGACGAACGCGGCGAGCTGCTCGGGCTCGGTGGTGAGCAGTTCGCGGGTGGCCCAGGGCATCCAGCTGGGGCCGCGAGAGGCCTCGGACCGGTCGAAGTCGCCCCAGACCTCATCAACGGCCTGCACGATGGCGTCGGTACGCACCCAGGCCGCACTCTCGCTGAATGCCCAGTAGTGCTCCCCCTGACGGGTGTAGAGGTTGAAATACGGTGACTGCGGCGCATCGGCCTGAAGCTGGTTGGTGGCTGCGCGCACCCGATCGCTGATCTCGTGCTCGGGCCAGGTCTGCTGGAGTTGGGTGATGGCGGTGACGGTGGCGTCGAGCGCGGCGAGGTCGGCATCGAAAGCGCGCAGGACAGCCACCCGATCGATGCCGGGTGGGTCAGTGCCCGCGGCGGGGACTTCTGGCCTTTCGCCGTGCAAGGTCAGGGTGACCTGTGGGCGGTGACGGCTGGTGGCCTCGAACGACTGCAGGGCTTGCTCGACGGCGTCGGGGGTGGCGCTCCAGCCGCGCACACAAAGACCGTCGTCGCGGTCCGCGGTCAGGGTGCCGTCGCTGTGCCACGTCGTTGCCCAGGCGCCGCCCGGCTGGTCGAGGTGGACGGGCCGGCGAGCGAGGTCGGCTTCAAGTCGCTGAAGGTCGCCGCGGTGCCGGGCACGGGCGAGCAGGCTCGGCGCGGGGCGCAGCACATGCACCAGGAGTTCTTCGTCGAGCGGATACTCTGCGCGCTCGCCGTGCCATTCGTGTAGGAGGGTTCGTGCCTGAGTGATGCGGTGTGCGGCCTGCTGGGCTGCATCGCGAAGTTCGCCGCCGTCGAGGTGGTCTTCGACGGCGGCCGCCGCGTGCTGGCCAGCGTCGGCCACTACCTGGTCCCACAGGTACAGCTCTTCGGTGGCCTGGTGCCACAGGTAGCCCTCGCGGGCGGAGGTGTCCGACTCCTGGGCCGTGGTGAGGGACCGTACGATCTGGGCGCGTTCGGTAGGCGGCTGGCTGCGGCCGCGGCGTACGGCGAACTGCAGCAGGATCGAGATCAGGCGGCGGGCGAGGTGTGTGGGCCGGGGGCGGCCGTGCTTCGTGGTGCACGTCTTCATGCGCGAAGCCGTGCACGTGGGGCATGTCCAGTCCAGTGTGTTCCAGTCGGCCGTCACACATCGGTCCTCTCGTCGGCGATGTCTGCTCATCTGCTACCGCCGGCATAGTAGGGGCGCCTTCGGGGTGGTTGGCTAAGCTGCGGATCATGTGGAGGCAGGCAGCGACAGCGGTCTTCCCCGGTGTGGGCTTCCGGGAACCGGCCCAGGCATCCGATCTCGTCGCGGCGGAGGGGCGGCTCAGACGAACGCTGCCGGCAGAGCTTCGGCTATTGCTCCTCGAAAGCAACGGCGTCATCGGACATGCTCGCGTGGACACCGTCTGGCCCGTCGATCAGATCCTCGAGAGGAACCTGCTCTTCTGGTCAGACCAGACGTTCACGCAGCTCTACATGCCGTTTGATGCCCTTCTCTTCTTCGGGGACAACGGAGGCGGCGACCAGTTCGCCTTCGTGCAGAAGCCCCAGCGTCCCGACATCTTCGTCTGGGAGCACGAGAGCGACAGCCGTCGATGGGTTGCCAACAACCTGCAGGACTACCTCGGCCGTTCGCTTCGGGAGGCCGGCGACGACTGGTACCAGCTGTAGTGCGGCAGGCCTCCGACATCGATCAAACCACCGTCCTACGCTCTCCTTCTACATGACGGAGCCCCCGCGCAGGGCTGGCAGATCACCGAATTGCGGGGCGATCTCTATGGCGCTTCTGTTCCCAGGGCTCGCCGCGCGGCTTGCTGGAAGGCACGGTCTGGTGCACGTTTTGCCTGCCATCCTTCCTTGAAGCGCTCGGCGTACTCGGGGAGTTGGCCGTGGCCCTCCCGCAGGGCCGCCGAGAACCAGTCCATCCCGGCCATCTCCCAGTCGTACATCGCCACGCGCAGTTCCTCAGCCGCCTCCGCTGCAGCCACCGGGCCGGCAACAGCGATGGCTGCGACCGCGGTGCTGAACTGGACCCACGCCTCAGGCAGCTCGGCGAAGGAGGCCCTCCACTGCTCCGGTGTGGACTGCTCGTCCCGGGCCAGATCCGAAAAGCGCCACCATGACGCCGACAGCAGCTTCGTGCTCGCGATGAGCGCCCCATACGCCTCCCGCCGCGCGTCTTCGCGCCGGTACGCCCGTTCAGCATGCAACTGCCGCTGCTGCTGGCGCCCTTGACCGACCACCGAGACCCACCCGCCGGCCACGGCTCCGAGCACGCCGATCACCGCGCCCACCACACCCGCCACACTCGCGTCCATCACCGGGCATTAGAAGCCGTATTGAGATCGGCAGCCGGTGGCGACACCTGCCAGCGGGACGCCAGGCACTCCTCGCCCTCGCACACCTACGATGCAGCGACACCTACGGCCAGCTCGCCGCCGCGTTCAAGGTTGGCATCGCCACCGTGTACCGCTACATCCGCGAAGCCGTCGATGTCCTCGCCACCTTGGCCCCCACCCTCGAACAAGCCGTCAGCACCGCGGCCACGAAAGCGTTCGTGATCCTGGACGGCACCCTGCTGCCGATCGACCGCATCGCCGCCGACCGCCCCTTCTACTCCGGCAAACACGGGAAGCACGGCATGAACGTGCAGGTCATCACCGACCCCTTCGGCCGCCTGCTCTGGGCATCACCCGCGCTGCCGGGAGCGGTCCACGACATCAAGGCCGCCCGCACCCACGGCATCCCCGCCGCTTTGACCCAAGCCGGCGTCCGTTGCTGGGCGGACAAGGCGTACCAAGGAGCAGGCGGCACCGCCCGCGTCCCCTACCGCGGTCGCTGGGACAAACTCTCCACAGGTCAGCGAGCCGTCAATGTCTCCCACGCGAAGATCCGCGCGCTCGGCGAGCAGGCCATGGCCACCCTCAAGACCTGGCGCCTCCTGCGCAAACTCCGTTGCAGTACGACCCGCATCACCACCATCGTCAAGGCCATCCTCTCCCTGCAACTCGCAGCGCACTGACGAGACCGGGATCAACAACACAGAAGGGACCCCAGCATCGTGCCTGACGTCAAAGTCACCTACGACAAGAGCGTGAACGCGGCGTACATATACTTCACCGACCCGCAGGTCAGCGTGAGATCAGCACATACCTATCCCTGCGATCCGATCGACGTCGACGGCATGATCAACCTCGACTTCGACGAGCAGGGCCGTCTCATCGGCATCGAGGTCCTAGCCGCCACTTCGAAGCTCCCCGCGTACGTGCTCCAAGCCGCCGAGCGGCTGGACTCCGAGGGAAGTTGAGCCTGGGAGCAGCCCGGCGAGTGCTGCCCTGCACAGCCACCGGCGCAGGTTGGAAATGGCTCAGTATGAACTGCGGCTTCACACAGATTACCCCGCCGTGAGACGGCAACCCCCATCACGAGCGGAGGGACAGCAGGATCCGGCGTCTATGCAGGTTGATGCCAGCGACTTCGACCATGACCTCATCATCAATCTGCAAGACGCTCTCCGGCTGATCCGCATCCCGCTCTGCGAGCTCATGGATCGGAACCAGTCCCGCGAAATTCTCGTGGACTTGCACGAACGCTCCGATCCTCACGACCCTCTCCACCCGGCCGGGAATCACGCGACCGAGCTGAACGCGAGCGAACTCATCAAGCGGATCCGGATAAAGCGCCTTCAGCGAGAAGGAAGCCCGTTCCCGCTCGACATCGACGTCCAGGACCACGATGGTGACCTCCTGTCCGACCTCCACGATGTCCGACACCGCCTCGAAGTGATGAGCCCAGGTCAACTCGGCTGCGTTCACCAGTCCGTGGAAGCCTCCGATGTCGATGAACGCGCCGAACCTCTCGATGGACGACACCACCCCTTTGCAGACCTGGCCCTGCTCCAGCGTCTCCAGGACCGTCCGGCCACCTTGGTCTGCCGTCTCCGCCATACCGCCACCCCTTCGTCAACGGCCAAGACTCTCACGTCAGACCAGCGCGAGAGAGGCGGCAGAGCGGTCTGAAGGTGGGGCCAACTCTCGTTGTTACTTCCGGCCTTGAAGATCAGGAAGTGGGGCCAGAACTCGTTGGGTGGGGCCACGACTTCTCGCGCCAGCTGTCTGTAGTTGGTCACAGGAAGTAGTGGCCTTGTTCGATGTCCTCGATGAGGCCGGGGTGGGTGGGCTTCCATCCCAGGAGTTGCTGGGTGATGCTGCTGGAGGCGGGCATGTCGGTGCTGAGGAGGCGCACGAGCATCCCGTTGAACTCCTCGGCGGGCAAGGAGTGTGCGGGTAGGTCGAGGTGTCGGCCGATGGCCTCGGCGATCTCGCGGACCGGCACGCCGTCGTCGCCGACGGCGTTGAGGACGGAGCCGGCGGGTGCCTGCTCTACGGCAAGGCGGTAGAGGGCCGCGGCGTCCTTGACGTGGACGGCGGGCCAGCGGCTGGTGCCGTCGCCGATGTAGCCGCAGACGCCCTTGGCCCGGGCCGTGGCGATGAGCTGGGGAACGAAGCCGTGACGCTCCCCCTGGCCGTGGACCGAGCGGGGCAGCATGACCAGAGAGGTGCGCACGCCCGTTTCTGCTGCTGCGAGCGCTGCCTTCATGTTGGCGATGCGGGCGGCGACGGGTCCTGCCGCGACGAGTTCGTCGTGCTCGGTCGCGGGCCGGCCGGGTGTCACGAGTGTGGCGCCGGAGATCACAAGGGGCCTGCCGGAGCCGGCGAGGGCGGCGGCGAACGTTTCGATGGCCTTGGCGTCCGTCCCCGTCGCGGCCTCGCTCATGCTGGGAGTGACGAAGGCCAGGTGGATGACGCCGTCGCTGCCCAGGGCGCCGGCGCGCAGCACGTCGGTGTCGTTCAGGTCGCCGCGCAGCACCTCCGCTCCCATCGCGGCGACCGCGTGTGTGGAGGCGTCCGAGCGGGCCAGCCCGAGGACCTGGTGCCCGGTGTTGATGAGTTCGGGGACGACGGCTGAGCCGATCCAGCCGGAAGCACCGGTGACGAAGATACGCATGAGGGGGACTCCTTGGTGACGGCGCGACCGAGGACGCGCAGCTCAGATTCGCTCGCGGGAAACTGATGCGACCCTGTTGCATCAACAGTAGCGCGGCCATGCGACTAGGTCGCATCATTTGGCGAGATGATGCGACCTGGTCGCTTCGCATAGACTGCGACGGTGAGCAGATGGGCACCGGACGCACGTGAACGCCTGGAGAGCGCAGCGTTGGACCTGTTCGTGGAAAACGGGTTCGACGAGACGACCGTCGCGCAGATCGCGGATCGCGCCGGCTTGAACCGCGCCACGTTCTTCCGTCACTTCACCGACAAACGCGAGGTCCTGTTCGGCGGCGAGGACGTACTCGCCGGCCTGTTCGCCGACGGCATCCGCGCTGCCGCTGCGGACGTGACGCTCGCGCAGTGCCTGCGGGCGGCGTTCGCGGCCACCGACCCGGTCATGACCCCGCAGCGGCGGGCCAAGGCCGTCCAGCGCAGGCGGGTGGTCGCGGCCAACAGCGACCTGCAGGAGCGGGGACTGCTCAAGCACGCCCGGATCGCCACGTCGATCAGTACCGCGCTGCGCGAACGCGGCACAGACGAGCTGACCGCCCGACTGGGCGCGGAAGTGGCGATGCTCGCCTTCGCCATCGCCGCCGAGCGCTGGTTGAAGGCGGACGACGACGAACCGTTCCCGCCCCTCGCCCAAGCAGCCCTAAGCGACCTTCAGGTGCGCGCCGCCGAGCTCGACACCCGACCCCGCCCCTCCACCTGACGCGAGAATCTGGCGCACACCGTCTGGCGCATCACAACGGACAGCAGACCCTGCCTTCATGCACGCCGGAGCCAAAGATCACGCGACCGAGTCACCACGCTCGAACTCGCATCCAACAAGATCGGTACGACAACGGCTTCTCAGGCCATAGCCCACAGCTTGATCCCTTCACGCCCGAGCTTGCCGCAAGGAGGCCTCCGTCGGCGGTGCACGCCAGCTCAGTGACCCCGTGGTCGATATGGGCCGGCCTGTCCAGCTCATGGACTCGCTGAGAGGTGGTGAAATCCCAGACCCGCACCGTGCCGTAGGAGTCACCGGTTGCCAGGCGGGGGGTGACCGGACAGAACGCCAGCGCCTGCAGTCCTTCCTGTGGGTACGGGTGGCTAAGGAGGCTACGGGTACAGGTCAAGAGGGCGTTGCCCGGTGCCCTCTCCCCCGAGTGGGACAGCCGCCCCCAATCACGCGCTGGGCGTAGCCGGGAGGGGCTGTGGCAGGCGGGGCAGGGGCCAGGTCGGATCCCATCGCCAGCCGGCCCACGCGGCGAGGTCCGCGAAGGGGCCGGAGGGTTCTTGGATCATCGCGAGGACCTGACTGCGGGCGGCGTCCACGGCCCGGTGCTCGGTGTCGGTGACGATGCCGAGCCGTCGTACGTGCACGTACTCGTCTTCGTCCTTCCACGTGAGAACCGTGCGGATGCTGACCAACCAGGGCATGGACCAGGACTCCCCGCTGTCCTGCCTGCTGGTCGGCCAACCGACGCTCAGACGCACCATGAAACTCGCCGTCCTCGCCGCCCTGGAGCAGCGGACCGCGCCGCGTTACACCATGCCCGGCATGACCTCGGCAGAGACGTCCAGCTACGTCGCCCACCACCTGAAGATCGCCGGGCGCCCGGACCAACTGTTCACCGAGGACGCCCTCACACTGATCCACACCACCTCGCGCGGCTACCCGCGGGCGGTCAACAACCTCTCCCTGCAGGCCCTCGTCGCCGCCTTCGTGACCGGGAAGAACCTGGTCGACGAGACCGCCGCCCGCGCGTCCGTGAGCGAGGTGGTCGGCGACTGACTCCCCACCGCACTCGTGGGAGGCTCACCCATGCCGGAAGCGGTTTCTACCAGGGCCAGAAGGGGCGATCTCATGCCGATCCAAGGTGTGCTTTTCGACGTGGACGACACTCTGTTCGACTACTCGACCTCGGAAGAAGTTGGCGTGCTCGCCCACCTGCGGGAGCAACGGCTGCTCGATCAGTTCCCCGACCCCGCCACGGCACTCGCCTTCTGGCGGAAGATCATGGAAGTGCAGTACGCACGCTTCCTCAACGGCGAGCTCACTTTCACCGAACAGCGGCTCGAACGCACCCGTCAATTCCTCTCCCACCTCGGGCAGGACACCTCGGGCATGCCGGACCACGAAGCGGCTGCCTGGTTCGCCAGCTACGAGGCTCACCGCAACGCAGCCTGGGCGGCATTTCCCGATGCCGAGCCTGTCCTCAGGAAACTCGCACCGGACTACCGCCTCGGGATCGTCTCCAACTCATCCGGCGACCACCAGCGCGACAAGCTCCACGCCATCGGCCTGCTGCCCTACTTCGACAACGCGCTCATCTGCTCCGACCAGCACGGCGCCGCCAAGCCTGCACCGAGCATCTTCCTCGCGGGCTGCACGGCGCTCCGCCTCCCACCACACGAAGTGGCCTACGTCGGAGACAAGTACACGCTCGACGCCGTGGGGGCCCACGACGCGGGGCTGCACGCCTACTGGCTCGACCGGGCGAACATCAACTCCGGCAACGCCACCGGCAGTATCCGCGTCATCCACTCCCTCGACGAACTCCCAGACGCCCTCACCCGCTGAACCCCACCGCCACCTTGCCGACCACAGCGACACCTCACCAACCATCGCCCCGCTGGGACGTCCCCAGCGGGGCCTTCTCATGCTCACTTCGTTGGCACGTTCAATGCCGCACTCCTCAGCATTTCCAGCGCCGCCTAATACTCCAGCTGTAGATCGCTCTTGAGCTGCTGGATCCTACGCTTTCCGTGGCTTGCGCCGCTTGCCCCAGCTGCCTTGCGGCCGACTCCGGTCCTGGGCCAGCATCGCCGCGTCGAACTGGACCTTGCTGTTCACTGGTCGTGGTTCAGGTAGGAGCGTGGTCGCCATCGATCGCCACGGGATTGCTGAGGCCCAACCGACCAGGGGCATGGTCTCGTCGTAGTGCGGGGCGAACTGCGCGACGGCGATGGCGGGCATTTGGTGGTTCAGACTGCGGACGTGTTCGAGGAACGTCTGGGGCAGCGAGACGTGGTGGGTTTCCAGGTAGTGCGGGAAGTCCTGGCGCCACAACCAGGTGCCATCAGTCACCAGCGACGAGCATCCCGAAGAGTGTCGATGGGCGTTGCCGGTGATGATGTCGTGGCCCCCTTCCATGACGTCGATCAGGACGTGACCGGCGTCCAGGTAGGCCACCAGGTCCGCCTCATCCGGCTCGCCGACGGACCGGACGGCGTCGCGGATCGATCCGTTCGGCTGGCCGGAGCGGGTGTCGAGTTCGTCGTAGAAGCCCAGCAATTCCAGCACTGCGTCTCCTTCGACGAGCCGTTCCACCCCGCTGGCGCTGGCAGGTGCGGCCACCGTTGATCATCGGTGTGTGAAGACAAACGATCACGCGGTGGCCGCAGGTCACAGCGTAGACGCTGCCCGCTGGCAGGAAGCGTTCGAGGGCCTGATGGACCGCATCGCGGGCAGGTTCGCCCGGGTCGAACCCCGACGCCGAACACGCCACTTGGTCCTGGGAGTGCTCGCGGACCTGCCGCGGAAGAAATGCTGGACCATCGCCGAATGGGTCGGCGAGGCCACTCCCGACGCCATGCAGCACTTGCTCAGTCGCGCCAAGTGGGACGCCGAAGCAGTCCGCGACGACCTGCGTGACTATGTGGTCGAGCACCTGCACGACGACCAGGCGGTGCTCGTGGTCGACGAGACCGGCGACGTGAAGAAGGGCAGCCACACCGTCGGCGTCCAGCGCCA
Organism: Streptomyces sp. NBC_00285; assembly: GCF_036174265.1. Taxonomy (NCBI): domain Bacteria; kingdom Bacillati; phylum Actinomycetota; class Actinomycetes; order Kitasatosporales; family Streptomycetaceae; genus Streptomyces; species Streptomyces sp. NBC_00285. Next base: position 50,586 of record NZ_CP108055.1, read on the forward strand.
ATACACCGGTACCGCGGGGCGAATCGAAAACGCCCAAGTCGCCGTCTACCTCGCCTACGCAGGTCAGCGAGGACATGCCGCACTGGACCGCGAGCTCTACATCCCGCGCTCGTGGACCGACCAGCCCGACCGCTGCCGGGCCGCCGGGCTCGACCCGGGCACCACGTTCGCCACCAAGCCCGAACTGGCCATCCGCATGATCACCCGTTTCCTGGACTCCGGCCACCACGCCCCCTGGGTGGCCGGCGACGAGGTCTACGGCGGCAACTCCACACTGCGCGCCGCCCTGGAGGACCGGGCCGCGGGATACGTGCTCGCAGTGGCCCGCACCCACGAGGTCACCACCAGGGCGGGGAAGTTCAGCGCGGACACCTTGGCCAAGAAGCTCCCCAAGCGGGCCTGGCAGAAGCTATCCGCCGGAGCCGGAGCCAAGGGACACCGCTTCTACAATTGGGCCCACATCGACCTGCCCAGCACTGCGCCAGGTCACCACCACCTGCTGATCCGCCGCAACCGCACCACCGGCGAACTCGCCTACTACCGCTGCTTCTCACCCGGGCCGGTACCCCTGGCAGCCCTGGTGCGGGTCGCGGGATCCCGGTGGCGAGTCGAGGAGACGTTCCAGTCCGGAAAAGGTCTGGCCGGATTGGACGAGCACCAGCTCCGCCGCTACACGTCATGGTCCCGCTGGATCACTCTCGCCATGCTCGCCCACGCCTTCCTGGCCGTCGTCCGCGCCGACGAGCACCGTCTCCGCCCAGGCCCCGACGACCTGATCCCGCTGACCTGCAACGAAATCCAGCGGCTCTTCATAGCCCTCGTCGCCCGGCCCGTCCACGAGGCCGGGCACTGGCTCCGATGGTCCCACTGGCGGCGTCGTCACCAAGCCCGATCCCGAGCCAGCCACTACAGCCGTCAAGCCGCGAGCAAAGCATGATCGTTATCTACAGCTGGAGTACTAGCTGTTGCGGGTCAGGACGTTGGTGACGACGCGAGTTGTTGGCAGATCAGATGGTGAGCAAGTTGTGCCGTCGCGAGCAGGTCCTCGCGAGCCGTGTCGACGTTGGACCGCACTGACAATCCGTACCAGACGGATTGGATGAGCCCGGTCAGGACCGCTGCGTTGGTGCCCGCGGCTAGTTCCCCGTCCTGGATCGCTCGTTCGATGCGCACGAGGAGGGCCTGCTCGTTCGAGCTGTGCAGTTCGGCGACGTAGGCGCTGGTATCGAGGGTGCTCGTGCTGTCGGTCATCACGGCGCTGCTGATGAGACACCCGGGATGCGTGTCGCTTGGCTGGGTGAACTCGTGGACCGAGTCGGTGAGGATGCGTTCGATGACCGTCTGGATGTCCTTCTCGGCGACAGCCTGCTGGTAGATCTCGCGGTAACGCTCGGCGTAGGTCCGCACCGCTTCCTCGAACAGTCCGGCCTTGCTGCCGAAGGCGGCATAGAGGCTAGAGGTGGAAAGCCCGAGGGCCGCGGTCAAGGTGCGGGTCGAGGTGCCGGAGTAGCCGCGTCGCCAGAAGAGGCGAGCGGCGTCAAGGACCGCACGGTCGCGGTCGAAGGCTCGGGGGCGTCCACGGTTGCGTTCGGTCACGCTTGCATTCTAGACCGTTCGCTCCATAATAGATTTATGGAGCGAACGATTCAGAAGAAGCTTGCAGTCGGCGGGGACAGCTGGGTCACGGTCGATGTGTACGGGGAGCCGGACGCTCCGGGCCTCGTCGTCGTCCCGGGCGTGATGAGCGATGCACATACGTGGCGCCGCGTTGCGGGCGCCATCGACGCCTGGCCCTCAGTGGTAGTCGTAAACCGTCGGGGACGTGCCTCCTCGGGGCCGTTGACCAACTCCTACTCACTACGGACAGAGGTTGAGGACCTCGGTGTAGTCCTTGACGAGTTCGACAGCACGAGGGCGCTCTTCGGCTGGAGCTACGGCGGCTTGATCACCTTGCTGGCCGCCAACGAACACCCGATTCCCCAGGTGATCGCCTACGAGCCGGTGATGCAGCCGTTCGGACACCATGCACTGCCGGACCTGAAGAGCGCCACGGAGACAGCGGACTGGGATCGCTGCGTCGAGATCGTCAATCGGCAGATCTCCGGCTTCTCCGCTGCGCACGTCGAGGACCTTCGGGCCGATCATTCCGCTTGGGCGACCTTGCGCCGCTTGAGCGGACCGCTGTACGCCGAACTCGGCGCGCTCAACGCAGCGCCGCCTCCGGATGTGATGGCGCGACAGGCAGGTCATGCCGACCTGATCATCGGCCAGTGCAACCGCGGAACAGCCCCCTACGGAACGTCGTTCGACAACGTGCGGCAGCACATCACTCACGCCGGAGTCCACGAACTCGCCGGGCAGGGCCATCTGGCCCACATTCAGGCGCCGGCAGAGCTTGGCCACCTGCTCAACAACCTCGCCGCCATCTGATGGCCACCCATGCCAACGCACCGCTCTCCATCGAGGGCCGCAGGCGACTCGTCGAGCGATCCACAGGTCTTGACAATAACTCCCCGCTCGGCCTGGACCTCCGCCAGCTGCTTGGCCAACTCCGCGGCGAGCGTGTCCGGTTCATTCCGGCGAGCCGCGATCCGCTCCAGCATCCCCATGCCCTCCCCGCGCTCTCCCTGCACCGGCCCCCTCTCTGACAGTCTCGGCTGAGACACCCGTTTTGTCGGGTTAGTCTGGATGGGCGAGACAGGAGATCCCCTCAGCATGGCCAGCACCACCCCGATACCCAGCACCGGCGGCGACGATCCGGCGCCGAAGCCGAAGCGGCGGACGTTCCCCGCGGAGTACAAGCTGCGAATCGTCGCCGAGTACGACGCCGCCCCGCCGGGCGAGAAGGGCGCGGTCCTGCGCCGTGAGCGGCTCTACCACTCGCACATCATCGAGTGGCGCCAGGCCCGTGAGGCCGGCGCACTCGACGCGCTGACCGACCGGAGGACCTCGGCGGTGCGGCCGAGGAAGGCGGCCGAGCAGGCCGAGTTGGAGCGGCTGCGCAAGAAGGTCGCCCGCCTGGAGAAGGACCTGGCCCGCCGCGATGCCGCGCTGGAGGTCATGGGAAAAGCCAACGCGCTCTTGGATCTGCTCTCCGAGAGCGCGGACTGAAGCATGCCGCCGTGCCCGTGATCGATGAGGCTTTCGCGGGCATCCAGGGGCAGTTGGGGACTGCGGCGGCCTGCCGGCTGACCGGACGCTCACGCGCCACCCACTACCGCCGCATCAATCCGGTGCTGAAGCCCGCACCGTCCCCGAGACCTGCACCCGCCTCGGCCCTCTCGCCGGCCGAGCGGGCCGAGATCCTGGCGCTGCTGAACCGGCCGGAGTACGTCGACCTGCCGCCCGCGCAGGTCTGGGCGCGTGAGCTGGACGCGGGCAACTACTGGTGCTCGCAGCGGACGATGTACCGGATCCTGTCCGCCGCCGGGCAGAACGGCGAACGCCGCCGCCAGGCCGCCCACCCGCCACGGACGATCCCCGAACTGGTCGCCACCGGGCCGTCGCAGGTCTTCACCTGGGACATCACCAAGCTGCCCGGCCCGGTCAAGGGGATCTGGTATCACGCCTACGTCATCATCGACATCTTCAGTCGCTACGTCGTCGGCCACACCGTCGAGCGGGCCGAATCGGCGGGACGGGCCGAGGAGTTGATCCGCGAGACCATCGAGCGCAACGGCATCGTCCCCGAGACCGTGCACGCGGATCGCGGCACCTCAATGACCAGCAAGAAGGTCTCCCAGCTGCTGATCGACCTCGGTGTCACCAGGAGTCACTCACGCCCCAGGGTCAGCAACGACAATCCGTACTCGGAAAGCCAGTTCAGGACCACGAAGTACACCGCCGACTATCCGGAACGGTTCGATTCGCTGCCCCATGCCCGGGAGTGGATGGACGCGTTCATCGCCTACTACAACCATGACCACAGACACTCCGGGATCGGCCTGCACACCCCCGCCTCCGTCCACTTCGGCACCGCCGAGGAGGTCCGCGACCAGCGGGCCATCGCGCTCGCCGAGGCATACGAGCGCCACCCCCAACGCTTCGCCCGCCGACCGAGACCACCCCGGATACCCGGCCAGGTCTGGATCAACGACCCGTCAAAACGCAGGGAAACCGAACCACAAGGTTCATAGCACCGTGAACGTCTCATTTGACTTGACAACTACCGGCCCGGTCAGGGATCGCAGGAAGGGCACGGCGGTCGGCGCAGCAGAACCCGACAACGGCCCTGGCGACAGGTCAGACGATCTTCACCATGGACACCCGCCGACGACCAGCGCGAGTACCCTGCCCGCCCCGCACACCAGACCCGTGACCTGCGCACTTCATGTTGCACAGGTCTCAATGGAGATCATCAAGGTCCTCTGGACCCAAAGCGGAAAGCGTCCCGTATCCGTCGTGAGCTACGACCAGGCGAGCGCGCAGCACCGCGTCGACGAGCTCACGAAGGACCCCACCGTCACGGACGTGCAGACCGCCCACGTGAAGCCCGGGGAGACGGTGGACGTCGACTGACAGGAGAAGTCGATGAAATTCAATGCTTTGTTGATGAACGCGGAGATCGTCCGCCAACTACTGGAAGAGGGATAGGAGAGCACCCCGGAGGAACTGGCACACATCTCGCCCTACCTGACCGAGCACATCAACCGGTTCGGCGAGTACAGCACGCACGAACTCGGCATCCAGCCCGAGGCGAACGGGGCCTTGCGGATAAATACGAAGCCGCTGGTCAAGGGCTTGCCTCGGTGGGCTTCAGGAACGCCCCTCGTCGATTTCGGAAACGCGCGGGCCATCCGTGCAGGTCAGCAGGGGTCGATGACGTGTTCCTCGGCGGAGCGGCGTCCCAGCAGCGGTGGCGCAGGGCTCTTGGCGACCTGTCCGTGCTGTGGGTCGGCGTCCGGTGCGAGAACGCCGTCGCCGCAGGCCGCGCGGTCGCCCGGGGAGACCGGGCCCGGGGGATGGTCGAGGCGCAGGCGGACGTGGTTCACGAGGGCGTCGTCTATGACCTGGAGGTCGACACGTCGCGCACCGCGTCCCTGGTGTGCGCGCGAGCCATCGCTGCCCGCGTACACGACGGCGAGGACCCTGTCGGCTGATCGCTGATCCGGCGTCCCCCCGTCTCCCCCAGGCCGCGGGGCGCGGTCGCGGCGCCCGCAGCGTGTGCGTGCGAGCAGGCTGGGCGGCACGGCGGTGAGCAGCCCGCGGTCCCGTTGTCGATGCGAGCGTCACTCGCGCGGGAGCCGCTGAACTACAGTTCCGCCCATGCGATCCATGATCCTGCCGCCGCCCGTCCGCTAGCGGGCAGCGCACAGACCGGTTCCGACCCCGACCGCACTGCCGTCGGGGAGGTGGATGCTGCCCGCGCCCCACGCGGCCCCTTTTTCCGGCATCCATCATGGAGACGCTCCGTATGATCACCCATACCCTCACGCCGCTTCGGCGCGGCCAACTCTCCATCGCGGCCGCAGCCGTCGCCTGGGGAGCCGGTGGCGCGGCGGCGGAACAGCTGTTCCGCACCAGTGGTCTTGGCCCCTTGGCCGTTTCGTTCTGGCGCTTCGCCATCGCCGCCGCGATCCTGATCGCCAAGCACGTCCAGCAGCAACAGGCCGAGCAGGACCAGCACGTTCGGCAAGGCGTCGTCGGTGGCCGGTCCCTCTCTGGGCGCTCCTCCGTCGCCACCGGCATCGCTCTGGCGGTCTATCAGACGGCCTACTTCGGCGCCGTCCAGAACGCCGGACTCGCTCTGGGCACGCTGATCACACTCGACGCGAGTCCGATCCTGGTCGGTGTCGGAGCTCACGTCCTGCTGAAGGAGCGGCTCACCAGGCGTGGGGGTGCCGCGATCGGGCTGGCCCTGCTCGGCCTATTGCTCCTGGTCGCGCGCCCGGAGTCCGGACCCCGTCCCCTCCTAGGGGTCGTGCTGGCCCTGCTCTCTGCCGTCGGCTACAGCGCCGTCACCCTGCGAGCGCGTCACGCGGGAGGCACCACGAGCGCGGGCCCGGCCACCTGGGCGATCGGCGCACTCTGTCTGCTTCCCTTCGCGCTGGCCGAGGGAGCCTGGCCGAGCGCCGGACATGCCGTCGAGTCCACCACCTGGCTGGTCTTCCTCGGCATCGTGCCGACGCTGCTGGCCTACCGCTGGTACTTCAGCGGGCTGGCCACGGTGACCGGCACCACCGCGGCCGTGCTCGTGCTGCTCGAACCGGCCACTGCGGTGCTCCTCGCCGTACTGCTCGGCGAGCGGATCACCACGGCCCTCGTCCTCGGATCGGTCCTGCTGCTGACCGCCATCGCCGTCCTGGCCCGCGACCGGTCATGAAACCGTTGTCCTTGCCGCGGGCGCCGGGCACACCGGTGCCCGCGGGGGCTTGGCGCCCCCGGCTTGCGGTTCACTGATCTCAGCCCCCGGGCCGCCGCTGCCGGCGGCGACCCGGCCGAGGCCGCCCAAGGTGCCCTCCGCCTGGCCCTGCTGCCCGACGACGGCCCCACCGGTGGCTTCTTCTCGTGGGCCGGAACGCCCGTGCCCTGGTGATCTGTCATGGGCGGCGTCGAGGACAGGTGTCCCAGCGGTGTGTGGTCCATGCCTGCCGGATCAGACTGCGCACGGTGATGATCGTGTCGGCGAGGTCGAAGTCCGGCGCGAAGGACGCCGTCGGGAAGACCGTAACGATCGCCGACGGCGGCTACCGCGGAACGGGACTGGTAATCCCTCACCGCCGTCGCAGCGCGGACGAAGAACTCCCCGACTGGAAGCGGGCGCACAACAAGAGCCACAGGCAGGTCCGGGCCCGCGTTGAGCACGTCTTTTCCCGCATGAAGACCTGGAAGATCTTGCGCGACTGCCGCCTCCGCGGCGACGGTGTGCACCACGCGGTACGCGGCATAGCTCGCCTGCACGACCTCAACCTCGCCGGATAGGCGCCCGCCACCTGGAGGCCGCTGGCATGAGCTGCTGGTGAACGAGCCGACCCACGCCAGTCCCGAGGTCATTTCGTCTGCGGGCGGGCCTGCTTCACCTCGCGGTCGATAGCCCAGGCGTCAGCGACGGGCCCGAGGTGGCCGAGCTTGTCGGGGTTGATCACCGAGCGGATGGTCTGGATCTGTCCATCGAGCACCTCGAGGGCCAAGGTGTGGAGCACCTTGCCGTCCCGGTCGCGGAAGATCGCTCCGGGCTGGCCGTTGACCTCGTGCGGCTCGAAGGTCACGTCGATCCGGGCCATCCGGGGGAAGACGGAGGCGAGCAGTCGGGCCACGTTCTCGGCGCCGATGACGGCCCTGGCAAGCTGCGGGGCCTTGCCGCCGCCGTCCCCGACCATCGACACGTCGGCGGCGAGTAGATCCCGCAGGCCGACGACATCGCCTTCGCGGAGGGCGTCGAAGAATCGCGTCGCCAGTTCCTGCCGCTCCTGACGGTCCGCTTCGAACCGTGGCCGTCCGGCCTGCATGTGCCGCCGCGCCCGTACCAGCAGCTGCCGGCACGCCGCCTCCGACCGCCCCACCGCCGCGGCGACCTCGTCGAAGCCGAAGCCGAAGACCTCCCGCAGCACGAACACCGACCGCTCCAGCGGGCTGAGCCGCTCCAGGAGCAGCAGCGCCGCCATCGACACAGAGTCGGCCAGTTCCGCTGAGCGTGCCGGATCCTGATAGGGATCGGTGAGCAGCGGCTCGGGGAACCACGGTCCGACGTACTCCTCCCGCCTCACCCGTGCGGAGCGCAGCACGTCGATCGAGATCCGCGTCACCGTGGCGGACAAGAAGGCCTTGGTCGACGTGGGCCGGGTCGCCGAGCCGTCGAAGCGCAGCCAGGTCTCCTGTACCGCGTCCTCGGCCTCTCCCACGCTGCCCAGAATCCGGTAGGCGATCGAGAACAGCAGCGGCCGCAGCTCCTCGAACTCCTCGACCTTGCTCACGCCGACTCCCCCTCGTGGTCCTCCCGCCCGGCCGTACTTGTCGGCGCGAGCATCTTGTGGTGATCATCCGGTCCACCGGCGGCGCAGAGCAAGGCCCCCACGGGCCGGGAGCCCAGAGCCTGCGGCCCGGGCCGGTTGCCGAGGACCGTTCAGTGGAACTGCCCGACCTCGTAGTCGCCGGCCGGCTGCTGGGTGATGATGTTCAGCCGGTTCACCGTGTTCATGAAGGACACCAGGATCACCAGGGCGGTGAGCTGCTCCTCGTCGTAGTGCTCGGCGGCACGCGCCCAGACCTCGTCGCTGACCCCATCGGCCGCGTCCGCGACCCGGGTCCCCTGCTCCGCCAGCTCCAGCGCGACACGTTCGGCCTCGGTGAAGACCGTGGCCTCCCGCCACGCCGCCACCAGGTTCAGCCGCACCGGGGCCTCCCCGGCAGCGGCGGCCTCCTTTGTGTGCATGTCGATGCAGACGGCGCAGCCGTTGATCTGGCTCACGCGCAGCGCCACCAACTCCTGCGTCGCGGCCGACAGCGGGGATTCCTTGAGCGCCCTGCCCGCCGACATGAGGTGCTTGAGGGCCTTGCCGGGGTTCGGGCCGGCGAAGTAGTTCAGTCGCGCGTCCATCGTGTGCTCCTCCATGGTCGTCACTGGCTACACCCCCTGAGACGAGGTAGCCCCACGCCCTGTGACACGGACGCGTGTGACCCACGTCTGCCTGCTGCCGGGGTGTTCGGAGATGCACAGGCGGGGTTGCTGTCTCGTCACAGGGGTGCGGGCAAACCTCGATCAAGGAGCCGATGATGAACCTCACGCTGTGGATCACTGCTGGCCGCTGTCTGACTGGTCGCCACCGCCAGACCACTCAGCTCAGGGCGAGCCCGTTGCCGAAGGCGCCCGGGCTCAGCCCGGTGTATGGACTCCGGAACGGCTCCGGCGCCATACGCATGCCAGCCACGATCCATGTTCACCGCACCTCAAGATCACTTGCGGGACAGCCCTTTGTTCGAGGAGCATTTCGACTCATCGATAGCCTGCATCACCATGATGCTCGCTTGGATCCTGCCGATGCTGCTTGTGCTCAGCAGCTCAGCCGTCGCGACTGGGCAGATCTTCAAGGGGAGCCCCGGCACAGCCGGAGCACTCCTGCCGGCGTTCCTCGCGCTCGCCGGCGTCAACTCGCCCCTGATCTTCCCAAGATCGATCGGCGCGCTGGAGGCACAACGCCGCAACGCGGTCAGGGCATTGCCGATGAGGAGGGCATGCGAAGGTCCTCCCGGCAAACTCTTGGCCGAGTCCGGGAAGGCAACCGCAGGAGATGGATACGGGCCGGTGGCAGCGGCGATCCTCGAAAAGGAACATGTGCCAGCCTCAGATGACTGGGCAGGCGCTTTCGGCGCCGCGATGCTTGACCGGCTCCTTCACCGCGCCGCCGTGATCGGCATCGACGGCCCTTCCTACCGACTCCGATCACACCAGTCCCACGCCGACAACCTCCGCAAAGGAGTGACCGGACGTGCAGGTTGAATTCCGGGAGTGCCCCATCTGCTGGACGTCATTCCAGGTCAACCGCAATGCGGCGGCCCGGCACACCTACTGCACCCCCGCTGCAAAGCAGAGGCCGCTCGGCGCCGACGCCGCGAACGCGACGAAGTCGCCGACGCCACTGAAGGCGAACCGATGACGCCAGCGTCGCCAGACCCGACACCACTCGCGCCCACGGCCGTCCGGAACTGGCCGCACTGCGACAAGCCCGTCACCATCGTCGCCCTGCTGGCCACCCCTGAGGCCGCGCGACCGACCATCCCAGCAAGTCGGGACGTGATCCCCATGCGCAGACACTGACATCGTCCGGCTGGAATTGGCAGGACACGATCAGTCGCCGTTCACTACTGTCACATGGGAAAGGATGTGGACATGGCACTGGTCAAAAAGGGATCGCGGCTCATCAACGTGGACGGCACCACCTTCCGATGGCGCCTGCGCGGACGGCCAACCTACGACCAGGGACTCGTCCACTGGCCTCTCACATACGCGGTCGAGCATGCGGACAACCCAGGCACCACACTGGTGATCACCACCAACCAGCCGCATCCGAGCAACTGGTTCGGAACCCCAGGCAACCCAGTCCTGCCATCCCAAGTGGCTGCCACCATCCGCACCGCTCTCACCCAGGGCTGGACGGCCGAAAGCCCCGGTTCACCCCTCCACCTCGACCAGTCAGCAGGGTTCGTCTCATCCCACTGACGCACCCGCACTCAATGACTCACCGACAGGCGATCGGTGAGTCATTCTGCTTTCCGCTCCCCACATTCCCCAGTTGATTCACTTCGTGAACCAACTGGGACGAAGAGCGACACTGAGGAAATTTTGAGATCGGCATCAAGGCTAGAGGTCGCGTTTCCCCAGTACGGTGGAGTCTGCGAGCACCTCGCCTCCCCGCCCGACGACAGGCCGCCCCCGCCCGGCCATCACCCACGGCCGGTCCTCATACGCAACGTCTGACGGAGAGGTGCCCGGCCGGGCCTACAGAAAGCGAACGGCCCGCCGACTCGGGGGAAAACGGCGGGCCGCACTGACCGCCACGGTGCCACACCCGTAGACGCATCGCACACCGGAACAGGGAATCCGCAGCTGCCCCAGGTTCTCGCGCCGGGCAACGCATGGGTCCCGTCCGCGGACAGTGGACGAGACCCATGATCGAGCTCCGGGCAGGCCGTGCACCTGCATTTCCCCGCAGGGGGCGGAGCGTTTTTCCTTGGACCACCAACGCACAACCAGCCACCTTGCGTTGCGGCGACCAGCTAAAGATCAAGACCGAGTAAGCGGCTGTGTATCCACTGCGACCACCCGGCCGCGGAACCGTAAGCTGCCCGATATGCGCCACGGCGATTCCGAGGCACCAAGCAGGGTGCCGTGGTTCACACGGGCAGGAGCGCCAACGGCGGAACATGACGGGGCAGTTGACCGTCCATCTACATATGGGGGCCACTGACGGAATGCGCTCACCTGCAGTGCTGGACGAGCGGGGGTGACGGATTCCCGCCGTTGAAGGTCGGGATCCCGGCCGATGCGGTCCTATAGCTGCCCCGCTCCTAGGTACGCGCGGACGACGCCACGAGTCCCTGAATGCCGTTGAGTACGCAGGTGAGACCGAAGGCGAGGGGGTCGTCGCCGGTGGGGGCGAAGGCGCCCTCGGCGATGGCCCGGGTAAGGGCGGGGTAGCGGTCGGCGTGTGCGGTGAGCTGGTCGGTGGTGAGGCGGTCCCACTCCCGGTCGCCTTGCTCGTCGCGGTCGAGTGCCTCCTGGGTGAGGTTGCGCACCAGGCTCAGGACGAGGATCGCGGCGTCGTGACGTTGGCGGGCAGTGAGTCCGGTCTCCTCGAGGGAGGCCAGGACGGTATCCAGCCAGGCCACTTGGTGCGGGCCCATGGCGTGCCGGCGGAGACCCGTCGCGGTCAGGATCCAGGGGTGGGCGCGGTAGACGTCCCAGCATGCGCGGGCCCAGGCTTCGAGGCGAGGGCGCCAGCCGCCCCGGACGCAGGTGAGGTCGGGTGGATCGCTGAGCACCGTGTCGACCATCAGGTCGATGAGGTCGGGCTTGCCCGGGACGTAGCGGTACAGGGCCATCGTGGTGACCCCGAGCAGCTCGGCCACCCGCTGCATGGACAGGGCCTCGAGCCCTTCGGCGTCGGCGATCTCGATGCCGCGGCGGGTCACTTGGGCGGGCGTGAACTTCGGCTTGGGCCCGCGCCGCGGACGGTCGTCGGCGGCTCCCCACAGCAGCGCGAGGCTGGCGCCCGGGTCGCGATCACTCTCCTTGTTCGCTGGCACACCGGCCTCCTTTCCGCCAGGGGTCTTGCGCACCCCTCAGTCAACTGTGTATAAGATACACAGAAATTAATCGTGTAGCACGTACACGGTTTTTGGGTCCGCATCCTCTGGAGGACGCCATGCTCGCTACCGTCATCACCACGGCGGCCTGCGCCACCGTCGCCGCCCCGGCCGTCGGCCTCCTCGGGCGCCGCGCGTTCGTCCGCTCCGCCAGTGCCCGCCGGCTGCGCATCACCGGCAGCCACGGCATCGACGAGCAGTACTTCGCCACGATCGGCGGCCTCGATCAGTGGCTCCACATCCGCGGCGAGGACCGCGCCAACCCGGTCATCGTGGAACTGCACGGCGGCCCCGGCTCGTCCAACTCGATCCTGGCGGGCGTCTCCCGCGACTGGGAGAGCCACGTCACCCTGGTGCGCTGGGACATGCGCGGCACCGGCAAGACCCTGCGCCGCTCCGGGACGGACGGCCAGGGCAAGTTGTCCTTCGAGCGGCTGGTGCAGGACGCCGTAGAGGTGGTGGAGCACGTCCGCGAGCGCCTCGGCGTGCAGCAGGTCATCCTGCTCGGGTGCTCCTTCGGCAGCGCCATTGCGATGCGCATCGCACGCACCCACCCGCACCTCGTCAGCGCGTACATCGGCACCGATCAGAAGATCTTCGACGGCGGCCGGGACACCACCGACTACTACGCCGCCCTGGACCGGCTGGCCCAGGCAGGCAAGCAGAAGGAACTGGCCGCCGTCCGCGAGATGGGCCCCGACCAGCGGAGCTGGAGCGCCGAGCAGTTCAGCCACTTCAGCCGCTTTGCCTCCGCCACCGACCCCTACACGTTCGCCGCGATGAAGTCCGTGGTGATGAAGTCGCTGTGGTACTCGCCCCTGCACTCGCTGCGCGAGATCGTCACCTTCTTCAAGAGCTTCATGGTCTCCGCCATCGTGCTGCCGGACACCGCGGCCTTCGACGACTGGGCCGACGGCACCCGCTTCGACGTCCCGTTCTTCATCATCCAAGGCGCCTGCGACCTGGTGAACACACCCGCTCGCGCCCGCGCCTACTTCGACGACGTCCAGGCACCGGTCAAGGCATTCACCCTCATCGAAGACGCCGGCCACTTCGCCATCTACAAACGCCCTGAGGTCTTCCTCGATCTCCTCCAGACCCGCATCCTGCCCACCCTCCCCGCCACCCGATGAAGCACCAGCCCACGAGGCGAGGACCGCGCAGCGTTCCGTCACCCACCGCACCGCATTTCGTCGGTGTCCCTATGGCTGCGGAGGGGACAGTGTCCCCGGGCCTCACCCCTAGCCCATGGGGAAGATCGTTCGGCTGAAGCCCCATGGAGCCCTCGCCGCGAGGCGAACGCCTGCAACTGATCATCGCCGACAGCGATCCCCCGCCCATCACCAGCGACTCCTTCGGCAAGGTGGAGTTCGACTACGAGAACCCCATGGTGCCCGGCGTCGACCACCCCGGCCCCGACCACGCCGGCCGCCTCGAAAGCGAACCGGACGGCTGACCTCCGAGTAGGCCTGCCGGCGCCGCGACCCGCTGGTCGGTGCAGAGGTCCGCCGGGCTGCCAGATGTGATGGTCAGTGGTAGGCGCTCACGGCCGCCAGATAGAGGGCGCAGGCCGTACCGATGGCACTGCCGCCGATCAGGAGGGCCGTACCGGGGTGGGTGCCTGCACGCCAGGCGGTGAAAGCGGCGGCGCAGCCGATATGCACGGCCACGGACAGCGCCAGAAGCAGAGTCAGCACCTGAAGCGTGGACATCGCGGTGTCTCCTTGGGTGGGTGGTCCTCCCGGTGTACGGACCGATTGAGTGGGACGCTGCCTGTCCGGGGCCGCTCCTGCCCCTATCTACCGCAAAGTTGGATAAGTCTGCTGCCGGACTGCTGGTCGCGGGCCTAAGGTTTCTGGTGTCCGGCGTGTCCGTTCCGGACACCGGGACACCTGCACGTACGGGGCGCGCGATGGGCACGACACCGGACTTCTTCGAGGACCTGCGGCGGGTGGGCGCGCTCAAGAAGAACCTGCTGAGCGGACAGCCGCCGGACAACACACTGTCCAAGGTCCCGGGTGCGCCGAAATCCGGGGACACGGTCGGCGCGTGGCTGCGGGGGGCGTGCCTTCCTCAGCGGTTGGAGCCGCTGCTGGCCATCCTGCGGGAAATCAAGGTGGAGGCCGCCCGCCAAGGCGTCCTCGACAGCCCGGCCAACGGGTCAACGGGCGAAAGCGTTGCCGAGTTGCTGGCCGAGGACCGCTGGGACCGGACGTGGAAGACGGAGCGGCAAAGGCAGACCCGGTCGAACCAGACGGCGGGCGAACGTAAGCAGGCCCGCAGGGCCCTGGAGGACAGGGACCGGCTCGCCCGTCAGGCGGCGCTGACGGACCGTCCTCGCCCGGTACGGTCCTGGACTCCACAGCGGCTCGGAGTACACCCGGCGATTCCGGGACACCAGACAGATTCCAGCGACGCCGGGTCGTTCTGCCCGCCTACGTACCCCGCCCCCATGACAGCCGACTGCGCTCGCGTCTGGGCGCGGCGGTGGCCAACGAGGCCTCGCTACTGGTGGTGGTGCGCGGGGAGTCGTGCACCGGCAAGACCCGCACCGCGGTCGAGGCCCTCACAGCGGCCGTGCCCGACGACTTCCAGCTGCTCTTCCCCACCGATGCCGACAGCCTCCTGGCCGCGCTGGCCGCAGACGTCCTTAGCCCGCGCAGCGTGCTCTGGCTGAACGAGGCCCAGGACTACCTCGACGGCCCGGTCGGCGAGGCCGCCGCGGCCGCACTGCTGCGCCGCACCCTGCAGGGTCAGGTGTTGCAACCACCTTTAGAACCCAAGGTTGTTGGGTGGGGCCAAGACTCATCGGTGAAGCCAACCGGCCGGCTCGTTCGGACTTCGACAATCCCGAGCTGGACAGGAGGCCCCGCCTTCATGCACGTCGGAGCCGGAGATCACGCAACCGAGTCACCGCACTCGAACTGGCGCCCAAATGGATCGCTGCGCAAGACGGCTTCTCGCGCCTGCTGTCTGTAGTTGGTCACAGGAAGTAGTGGCCTTGTTCGATGTCCTCGATGAGGCCGGGGTGGGTGGGCTTCCATCCCAGGAGTTGCTGGGTGATGCTGCTGGAGGCGGGCATGTCGGTGCTGAGGAGGCGCACGAGCATCCCGTTGAACTCCTCGGCGGGCAGAGAGTGTGCGGGTAGGTCGAGGTGTCGGCCGATGGCCTCGGCGATCTCGCGGACCGGCACGCCGTCGTCGCCGACGGCGTTGAGGACGGAGCCGGCGGGTGCCTGCTCGACGGCAAGGCGGTAGAGGGTCGCGGCGTCCTTGACGTGGACGGCGGGCCAGCGGCTGGTGCCGTCGCCGATGTAGCCGCAGACGCCCTTGGCCCGGGCCGTGGCGATGAGCTGGGGAACGAAGCCGTGACGCTCCCCCTGGCCGTGGACCGAGCGGGGCAGCATGACCAGAGAGGTGCGCACGCCCGTTTCTGCTGCTGCGAGCGCTGCCTTCATGTTGGCGATGCGGGCGGCGACGGGTCCTGCCGCGACGAGTTCGTCGTGCTCGGTCGCGGGCCGGCCGGGTGTCACGAGTGTGGCGCCGGAGATCACAAGGGGCCTGCCGGAGCCGGCGAGGGCGGCGGCGAACGTCTCGATGGCCTTGGCGTCCGTCCCCGTCGCGGCCTCGCTCATGCTGGGAGTGACGAAGGCCAGGTGGATGACGCCGTCGCTGCCCAGGGCGCCGGCGCGCAGCACGTCGGTGTCGTTCAGGTCGCCGCGCAGCACCTCCGCTCCCATCGCGGCGACCGCGTGTGCGGAGGCGTCCGAGCGGGCCAGCCCGAGGACCTGGTGCCCGGTGTTGATGAGTTCGGGGACGACGGCTGAGCCGATCCAGCCGGAAGCACCGGTGACGAAGATACGCATGAGAGGGACTCCTTGGTGACGGCGCGACCGAGGACGCGCAGCTCAGATTCGCTCGCGGGAGACTGATGCGACCCTGTTGCATCAACAGTAGCGCGGCCATGCGACTAGGTCGCATCATTTGCGAGATGATGCGACCTGGTCGCTTCGCATAGACTGCGACGGTGAGCAGATGGGCACCGGACGCACGTGAACGCCTGGAGAGCGCAGCGTTGGACCTGTTCGTGGAAAACGGGTTCGACCAGACGACCGTCGCGCAGATCGCGGATCGCGCCGGCTTGAACCGCGCCACCTTCTTCCGCCACTTCACCGACAAACGCGAGGTCCTGTTCGGCGGCGAGGACGTACTGGCCGGCCTGTTCGCCGACGGCATCCGCGCCGCCGCTGCGGACGCGACGCTCGCGCAGTGCCTGCGGGCGGCGTTCGCGGCCACCGACCCGGTCATGACCCCGCAGCGGCGCGCCAAGGCCGTCCAGCGCAGGCGGGTGGTCGCGGCCAACAGCGACCTGCAGGAGCGGGGACTGCTCAAGCACGCCCGGATCGCCGCGTCGATCAGTACCGCGCTGCGCGAACGCGGCACGGACGAGCTGACCGCCCGACTGGGCGCGGAAGTGGCGATGCTCGCCTTCGCCATCGCCGCCGAGCGCTGGCTGAAGGCGGACGACGACGAACCGTTCCCGCCCCTCGCCCAAGCAGCCCTGAGCGACCTTCAGGTGCGCGCCGCCGAGCTCGACACGAGAACGCCAGCGCCTGCAGTCCTTCCTGTGGGTACGGGCGGCTAAGGAGGCTACGGGTACAGGTCATGAGGGCGTTGCCCGGTGCCCTCTCCCCCGAGTGGGACAGCCGCCTCCAATCACGCGCTGGGCGTAGCCGGGAGGGGCTGTGACAGGCGGGGCAGGGGCCAGGTCGGATCCCATCGCCAGCCGGCCCACGCGGCGAGGTCCGCGAAGGGGCCGGAGGGTTCTTGGATCATCGCGAGGACCTGGGTGCGGGCGGCGTCCACGGCCCGGTGCTCGGTGACGATGCCGAGCCGTCGTACGTGCGCGTACTCGTCTTCGTCCTTCCACGTGAGAACCGTGCGGATGCTGACCAACCAGGGCATGGACCAGGACTCCCCGCTGTCCTGCCTGCTGGTCGGCCAACCGACGCTCAGACGCACCATGAAACTCGCCGTCCTCGCCGCCCTGGAGCAGCTCGGTCTCGGTCTCGGTCTCGGTCTCGGTCTCGGTCTCGGTCTCGGTCTCGCAGCGATGCGACCATCGAGGGGCGCTGGCCATCGTGCGTGGCCTTGCCCTCTTCCTTGCCGACGAACGTGGCATGCCGGACTGGGCACTTGCCGACCTCCAAGACGTCGAAGCCTTCCTGGCCGGTCAGCCCAAGGACCGGCAGCGTCGACCGGTCGTGCTCGGACGGCAAGGCAGCCCCCTCCGGCGACGTCGAACAGATGGCTCTGGGCAGCCAGACCTCCGAGAACACCGTTCCCGGGGCGACGAGACCCTCGCCGAGGCAGGTGGGAGCACAGCATCGACGGCCGCTGCATCCACCGGCGAGCCCCGGGACAACGGCAAGATCCGCTACAGCTGCCACCTCGCAGAATCATCTCCTCACCTCCTCCGCCTCAGGTACCGACTCCGCGTACCTGAGGCGGAGGCGGCGCAGGCAAGGGATGGGGACAGTGGAAGCCTCCTCAGCCGCACCATGTCTGACGTGCGGCGGGACGTCATTACCGATTGCTGCAGAAGGGCTGGCCCCGACATGTTCGCCACGCAGAGGCGCGAGGTCGCACCGCTCTCGCCGTACCGTTTCGCGCTGAAAAGGGTCGCGGGATGTCTCGGCACCGGACTCGCGCTGGGTGTCATGACGAACCTGGCGCAGGGCTGGCTGCCGGGCAGCTGGAATCAGATCGCCAACTCGGGGGCGGTCTGGTCGGCGGTCGCCTTCGTCGCCGGCGCCCTGCTGGCGGACCGGGGCGTGCGGGTGGCGGTGGCCGGAGGGCTGGCCGCGGAGGTGGGCCTGGTCACCGGCTACTACGGGTTCGCCGAATTCGGCCGTGGCGGTATGGGCATGCTGACAACCGGGCTGGTGTGGCTGGTCATGGCGGTCGTAGCCGGACCGCTGTTCGGCGCCGCCGGGGCATGGTGGCGGCGCGGCAGCCTCAACCGCCGTATCGTCGGGGGCGCCGCATTGGCCGGAGCGATCGGCACGGAGGCCGCCCACTACGCCTTCGTGCTGAGGTACATGCCGCAGGCCTGGGTGTGTGCGGTGCTCATGGTGGCGCTGCCTCTGGCGATGGGGCGCGGCAACCGTGAGCGGGCGCTGACGCTGGCGGCAACCATGTCACTAGCACTGTGCGCCTACGCGGTCGTCTACCAGGGTTTCCTCGGGTCGGTTCTGGGCTGACCGGCCCCGAAACAGGTGGAGAATCGGTTTGAGTGTCTCTTGGCTCCGGCGTGCTTGGGCTCCGGACGCGGCCGTCGGCCTCGCTGTCCTTCTCCTGGGGCTCCTGGAGGTGGCCTGGCGCGCTCCGTCCACGGCCGACGGCCGACAGCTCCTGCTGGTCGTGAGCGCCGCGACGGTGGTCGGCGGGAGCCGGCGCGCACCGGGTGCGGCGCTCGCGCTGGCCGCGCTGGTGAGCGTGGCCCAAGTGCTGGCCGCCGCCCCGTTCCTGCTCGTCCAGGTCGGCGAGGCGAGCGTGCTGTTCGGCTGTGCCCGGTGGGGGAACCGGGCGACCGTGTGGCTGAGTGGCCTGGCCGCCCCCCTCGCCGCCGGCCTGGTCCTGCTGCACGCCGCCGCGGGTGGCCCGCTGCCGATCACGGGGCCCCTCGACGGGCTGAGCGTCTGGCTCAGCCAATCCGGGGCGAACTGGGCGTACGCCGTGCTGGTCACCGCCGTGACGCTTCTCGGGCTGCCCTGGCTGGCCGGGCTGACGGTCCGCTTCGCGGAGCGCGCCCGCGCCGCGAAGCGGTCGCAGGAAGCCGCCGAGGCGGACACGGAACGCGCGCACGCCGAACGCTCCCAGGCCCAGGAGATCGCCGCGCTCCAGGAGGAGCAGGCGCGCCTGGCCAGGGATGTCCACGATGTCGTCGGCCACTCGCTGGCGGTGATCCTCGCGCAGGCCGAGTCGGCCCAGTACCTTCCCGACGACGAGGACGCACGGGACGACATGAAGAGGATCATGCAGAACATCGCGACATCGGCCCGTAGCTCCCTGCAGGACGTACGGCACGTGCTGACCGGCGCCCCCGCGGACGCCGGCGGACGGGCGGGGCGCCTGGACGACATCCTGACCGGGGTGCGCGCGGGCGGCCAGGAAGTCATCCACACCGAGCACGGCACCGAACGTCCCCTGGCGCCCGATGCACGGAACGTGGCCCTGCGTGTGCTGCAGGAATCGCTCACCAACGCCGTCAAGCACGGCCGCAGAAGTGTTCCGGTCCGTCTGGACCGCCACTGGCCGCAGCGGCCCGGGGAGCACGAACTGCGCATCCAGGTGCGGAACGCGATCGCCGCCGAGCCGAAGTCCGTCGCGTCCGCCGGGCTGGGGTTGGCCGGCATGCGGCAGCGCCTCGCCTTGGTGGGTGGCAGGCTCGACATCCAGCGGGGAACCGGCAGCGAAGGCGAGGAATTTCAGGTCACAGCGTGGATTCCGATACGGACGGAGTCCCGATGAACCGGCTCGACGACTCCACCCGCGACATCCGAGTCCTGCTCGTCGACGACCAGCGGCTCTTCCGCGAGGGCGTGCAGGTGATGGTGCAGGCCCAGCCGGACATGACCGTCGTCGGCACCGCCGCCGACGGACACGAAGCGGTCAGCCTCGTCGACGAGCGCCGGCCCGACGTAGTCCTCATGGACATCCGCATGCCGGGCATGGACGGCGTCGAGGCCACCCGGCAGATCTTCCTGCCCTCCCCCACCACCGGCCTCATCCGCCCGCTCCGGGTGGTGGTGCTGACCACGTTCAACCTCGACGACCGGGCCGCCACCGCCATCCGCCACGGCGCCAGCGGTTTCCTCCTCAAGGAAGCCACCCCGCAGCAGTTGTGCAACGCCATTCGCACCGTGCACGCGGGGCACGCGGTGCTCGCCCCCGCCGACCTCATCACCCTCATGGAACAGCAGGTCCGCGCCACAACCCCGGCACCGGTCGCCTTCGGCGCCCTGACGGACAAGGAGCGGGAGGTCTTCGTCGCCGTCGCCCAGGGACTGAGCAACGCCGAGATCGCACGCAGCGTCTTCGCCGGAGAGTCGACGGTCAAGACCCACGTCGGATCCATCCTGCGCAAGCTCGGCTTGCGCGACCGGGTGCAGATCGTGGTGTTCGCCCACGAGCACGGCCTCGTCTGACAACCCGAACCGGCCCAACTCCCTTCCGGCCTTCCCACCTTCTGAACGGAGAGACGATGTGGATCGAATGGATGGAGAGCATCCTGGACGACATCCGATGCGCACGTCCCGCCACACGCGGAGCTGGACCAGGCGGCCCGTACGCTCGGCGGGCCCCTTCCCGACAGCGGGGCTGAACCACTACTGAACGTAGCAGTTGTCAACGGGATCGCGGATTTGCTAATCCACTGCTGACGAACTGCCTACGCTGCTAACGAAGTCGCGGATCCTACACGAGTGTAGGTCCGCAATTGGAGTGTCCCATTCCGCTGTGACGACCTGCGTGTTCTCGCGTTGTCTCATTCAGTTGGCCCGGCATTCCGTCTCACGATCTTGTCCTTTCCGCTGCCCGCACAGGCCGTGCGGAGTCGGTGTCAGTGCTGGGGTCGATGATGGACGGCATCTGTCCTGCGAACGAGAGGCCCCCGTGAGCGCGACCTACGCCCTGACCGCGATCGAAGAGCACGGTGCCCGTCCGGGCCTGGCCGGATTCATCGAGAGCGTGCACTCCTTGACTTCCTCCCCCTCGTGAACGAGGGGAAGTTCCTACGGCTCGCGCCGTGGGGGTTTCTGCTTCATCGCCGACTGCCCCGTCCGGGAGGACTCCCGTTGAGGTCTTACACCAGCTCCCCAGACAGACACCGCCAGCCCGGCGGCCAAAAGATTGTTCGCCGCGTTCACGTCCCGGTCATGGACCGCACCGCACTCACACGTCCACACGCGGACGTTCAGCGGCAGCTCCGCCCGGATAGTGCCGCAGACACCGCACAGTTTCGAGCTGGGGAAGAAACGGTCGACGACCACCAGCTCCCGCCCGTACCAGTCGCTCTTGTACTCCAGCATCGTCCGCAGTTCTCTCCACGAGGCGTCGGAGATCGCACGGGCGAGCGTGTGGTTCTTGACCATGTTGCGGACGGTGAGGTCCTCGATCACGACCGTTTGGTTCTCACGGACGAGCCGAGTGGTCAACTTGTGCAGGAAGTCCCGGCGCCGGTCGGCGATCCGGGCATGGACACGGGCAACCTTGCGGCGCGCCTTGGCCCGGTTCGCACCGTCACCCTTGGCCGTCCGGGACAGTTCCCGCTGGGCTTTGACCAAGCGGGCGCGGTCCTTGCGCTCATGCCGCGGGTTGGTGATCTTCTCCCCGGTGGACAGCGTCAGCAGGGACGTGATCCCCGCGTCAATACCGACCGTGTTCGTGGTGGCCGGGGCGGGTGTGATGGTGTCGTCGCAGAGCAGCGACACGAACCAGCGCCCCGCCGCGTCCTGGGACACCGTCACCGTGGACGGCTGCACCCCCTGAGGCAGCGGCCGCGACCACACGATGTCCAGCGGATCCGCCATCTTGGCGAGGGTCAGCCGGCCTTCACGCAAGCGGAAACCACTGCTGGTGTACTCCGCGCTCCTGCGGGACTTCTTCTTCGACTTGAAGCGCGGGTACTGCGCCTGCTTGCCGAAGAAGCTGGTGAACGCCACCTGCAGATGGCGCAGTGTCTGCTGGAGCGGAACCGACGACACCTCACCCAGGTAGCCCAGCTCCTCCGTCCGCTTCCACGCGGTGAGCATCGCGGAGGTCTGGTTGTAGTTGACCCGCTCCTGCCGCGCCCACGCTTGCGTACGGGCCGCCAGCGCCAGGTTGTAGACCTTCCGCACGCACCCGAAGGTGCGCGACAGCTCAGCCGCCTGCACATCCGTCGGATAGAAGCGGTACTTGAACGCCCGCTTCACCTGCTTCACGGTCATGCTCACAAGCTAGCGCCACTACTGGTTAAGATCAAATCTGCGGGTCAGAGCACTGCGATCCGCCCTGGCGGCGAATCCCAGCTCCCTGCCCTGCTCCGCAGGAGTCCGATTCCTCCCCGGCCTGAAGGCCGGGGTTTCCTCGGAGGTATCCGATGATCAGCGTGGTCGCTGACGAGTTCGACGTTCCGGATTTGGAGCTGACGGTGGTGCTCACCGGCGACATCACGGCGTCGATCCGCGCACGCAGCGAGATCGAGAGGGACTTCACCCCCGAGCGGTCCGGTGGCATCGTGAAGGGCAAGACGATCTGTCTGGCCCGTGACTTCAGCAAGACGGTCATCGTTCTCGACGCTGGCGACGCGGCGGCCGAAGAGGAGTTGGAGCAGGCGGAACTCCTTCACCTGGTCGTGCACGAGTACGGACACGCACTCATCGGCCGGCTTCGTGCAGCAGCCTGTACCCGGCCGCCCAAGACGACCCGTCCCAAGACGCCGGAGGAGGTGGCGGCAATCTGGGCGTACGAGGCCGCCGACAAGTTCCGGTGCGACCAGTTCTCCAACACGCTCCTGGGCCAGTGCATCACCGTGACGCCGAGTGGCGGCGGTGAGTCCCGGCGGTTCACCCTTGCCGATCTCCTCGGCGAGGGCTACCGCGACGCCTTCGCGGGCCTGCTCGATGACGTGCATCCCGGCTGGGCCGACCTGGTCCACGCCTACCAGACACATCAGGTCGGCCTGGACGAGATGTACGAAGGTTTGCTCTTCGGTACTGTCGCGATGCTCAAGCTCATTGCGCACGCCGACGCCGTGCAGAAGCCCGAGCGTCCCGACATTTTTCGTCTGGGAGCACGAGAGCGACAGTCGTCGATGGGTTGCCAACAACCTGCAGGATTACCTCGGCCGTTCGCTTCGAGCGGGCGGCGGCGACTGGTGCCGGCTGTAGTGCGGCAGGCCTCCGACATCGGTCAAACCACCGTCGCCCTCCTGCTCGACTGCGGAGCCCCGCGCGGGCCGGGCAGATCACCGAATTGCAGGGCGATCTCTATGACTCTTCTGTTCCCAGGGCTCGCTGCGCGGCTTGCTGGAAGGCACGGCCTGGCCCGCGTTTTGCCTGCCACGCCTCCTTGAAGCGCTCCGCGTACTCGGGGAGTTGGCCGTGGCCCTCCCCGCCGAGAACCAGTCCATCCCGGCCATCTCCCAGTCGTACATCGCCACGCGCAGTTCCTCAGCCGCCTCCGCAGCGGGCACCGGGCCGGCCACAACTACGGCTGCAACCGCGGTGCTGAACTGGACCCACGCCTCATGCACCTCAGCGAAGGAGGCCCTCCACTGTTCCGGCGTGGACTCCTCGTCCGTTACCAGGTCGGCAACCCGCCACCACGCATTCGACAACAGCTTCGTGCTCGCGATGAGCGCCTCATACGCCTCCCGTCGCGCGTCTTCGCGCCGGTACTCCCGCTCAGCACGCAACTGCCGCTGCTGCAGGGCGAAACGCCGTGGCAAAGCCTCGTCGCCCGCCTGGTGGAGGTGGTGCAGGACGGCCGTCTGCACGGGTGCAGCCTGCCGTCACCGTTCCGTCACAGATAGTCGCCGTACGGAACCCTGCCGCTCTCCCGCCCTGTCTGCACTCACGTACCACCACGACCACGCGTACCGCGGGGCAACAACCGACGACCGAAACCCGCGGACGCGACGACTCAGGGGGACTACAGCATGCGGCACAGCAACAGCATTCACAGGGCGGCTCTGGCGACGACGGCGCTCACGGCCGTCGCGGCGGCGGTGACCGGCATCCTGCCCGGCACCGCCATGGCGGCGAGCACCACCACCTCCACCCCGCCGCCCGCCT
This sequence comes from Streptomyces sp. NBC_00285, assembly GCF_036174265.1. Taxonomy (NCBI): domain Bacteria; kingdom Bacillati; phylum Actinomycetota; class Actinomycetes; order Kitasatosporales; family Streptomycetaceae; genus Streptomyces; species Streptomyces sp. NBC_00285. Next base: position 74,227 of record NZ_CP108055.1, read on the forward strand.
GCCCCGCCTCCGCCCTCCAGGTCAGCGCCCGGCAGGCCACCCACCCGCCCGTCGGGACCGGGACCGGAGCGGCGGTCGTGCAGTTCACCAACGCCTCCCGGAAGACGTGCATCCTGAAGGGCCACCCGACAGTCGCGGGCGCCAGCAACGGCTCCCCCGCCCACAACACCCCGCTCAAGGTCACCCCCACCGGCAGGGCGGCCACCGTGACGGTCCGACCGCACGGCAAGGCCTGGGTGAAGCTGACCTTCGTCCAGGTCCAGGGGGAGGGCGACGGCTACTGCGTATCGGGCAAGACCCCGAAGGCGTATCCGACGATGGTCATCGGGCTGCCGCACTCCGGAAAGCACCAGGTCGCCCTGAACGACGGGGTGTGGGCCGAGTGCGACAACAAGGTGACCGTCACCCCAGTCTCGGCGGTCAAGCCTTCCTGACCCCACCGTCCCCACAAAACGAGCAGCCTGCACGACGATCGTGACGCCCTGACCTGCACGTTTACGGGACACTGCATACAGAGTCAAGCTCAGGCCGGTGCGCCTGAGCAGTCCAGGTCGCACCGGCCGAGGCTGTCAGGGCACGTCGGCCAGGCGCCGCGCCCAGAAGGAGCGGTCGGTCCAGCGGGCCTCTTGGGCGTGGATGACACGGTGGCCGCGCAGATATGCGCTCCGTGCGGCCGCGACCTGGTCCGCGTAGGCGCCGAGGGACGAGTCCGCGCCGTCAGGAACGCCACTCAGGCGGGCGTCGACGGCCAGGCCCGCGCTCAGCCCGGTGTAGAGGGCGGTCAGCACGCCCTGGGAGGAGAGCGGGTCGAAGGAGACCGCCGCGTCACCGGCGGCGGTCCAGCCGTCTCCGTACACCCGGTCCAGGTGCGCCGTGTGCGCGGCGGCCCGGCGGGGCGCGGTGGGTGACGTGGGCGGGGGCCCGTCCCGGTGGACCCATCGGGACACGTGGCGGGTAGCCGACATCCGTCGGTGGAAGTGGCGTGCGGTGTGGGTGGCGGCCGGCAGGTCGGTGTCGGTGAAGTAGGCGACCAGGCGCCCGCCGGAGGGCTGCGGGGCGGTGTACCACCAGCCGTCCTCGTCGGACTCGACGAGGGAGCGGCGGTCGGTGTCCAGCGGGTCCGCTTCCAGGGGCACGTACAGGGCTGTGAGCCGGTCCCGGACCCGCCGCCGGGCCCCGCACCGGACCGCTATCGCGGCGGCGCGGCCGGTGGCGTCGATCACCCAGCGGCAGCGCACCGTACGCTCGCCACCGGACGCGGACCCGGACGCGGACCCGCCTCCGCCTGCGGACCCGCCCCCGGACCCGGACCCGGAACCGGCCTCGGACCCCGGCCCGGTATCGGACCCGCTCCCGCCCCCGGACCCGGAACCGCCCCCCGACCCGCTACCGGCAGGGCCCCTGCCGCCGCGCAGGACCAGAGTCCAGCCGCCGTCCGGCGTCCGCGTCGTTTCGCGTACGGCCGTGCCCTCGGCGACCTCCGCCCCCGCCGCGCGGGAGGCGTCGCGCAGTCGCTGGTCGAACAGCCGTCGGTCGAGGTGCCAGCCATGGCCGTGCGGGTCGTTGATGAAGTCCACGGCGTGCAGGTCGGCCGAACCCCACGCCGAAAGACTGCCGTAGCAGGGCAGATGGCCGGAGTCGAGAACGCGGTCGGCTATGCCGAGGTCGCCGAGCAGGACCCGCCCGGCGGGTACGAGCGTCTCGCCGACCTTGGGCGGCCCGGTGCCGGCGTCCGCCAGCAGGACCGTACGGCCCGCCCGGGCAAGCATGAGCGCGGCGGCGCAGCCGGCCGGGCCGCCGCCCGCCACCACGACGTCGTAGGTGTCCGCGCCGAGAGCGAGGGCGGCGCTCACCGCGCGTCGCGGAAGGGGTCGAGTTTCTCGAGGTATCCGGCGGTGATCTCCTCCTCGCGGTAGCCGGTCGCCCTGGCCGCTTCGCCGACCGCCCGCGCCGCCGACTCGGCCTCGACGGCTTCGGGGGCGAGCATTCCCTCGGGCGAGCGGCCTGCCGCCGCGGCCAACACGTGCGGACCCACCTCGGGCACCTGCACGTTGACGAGGTTCGCCCTGTCCGGTGCCTGAGCGAGCGGTTGTGCCGGGCGCGACTCCACCAGGATCCGTGCGGGGAACTTCCCGTCGCCCACGGTGTAGTCGCGCACCTCGACGACGCCGAGTTTGAACCAGTCCTTGATCATCTGGGTGCGCTGCTCGTTCATGGTGCCGCTGAGTCCGCGCAGCCAGGTCGCCCGCCGCTCGAACGCCTCCTCCCGGGCGCTGTCGTCGCTCCCGGCCGACGGCGTGTTGACCTTCTCGAAGTCCTCCAGCTTGAGCACATGGTTGGGCACCTGCGCAGGCCAGAAGGTCGGCAGGTACGGGCTGTAGCGGGGCCCCAGGTTGGCCAGCACCTCGTAGCCCGAGCGGCAGCTCGCGGTGTCCGCCTGCCAGGGCGCGGCCATCCAGCGGGTGAGGTCACCGGGGCCCTGCGCCTGCAGGGGGCCGGTGGCGGAGACCGCCTCGTCCGGAAGCAGGGTGGGCCCGTAGTCGGGTTCCGCGGTGGCGGGGGCGCGGTGCCGGATGCGGAAGGGGGCGCTGAACATGCTCGCGTGCCTGATCGGCCAGGTGACCTCGATCCCCGGGTGGAACGCGTCGGCGGCGCAGCCCTCCAGGGCCGCCCGGTCCAGCAGCCCCGGCTGCTCGGCGACGGGGGCGTCGTCGACCGTGGGGCGCGGCTGGCGCAGGGGTCCGGCCACGAACGCCCCGTCCGCCCAGCGCTGCAGCATCCAGTCCTGGGTGGGCGACAGCGCCAGGTGCTGCAGCACGGACTTGGGCTTGCTGGCCATGGCGTCGCCGTACAGCCACGGCCACGGCAGCGGGGACTTTCCGTCGCGGTTGTAGTCGCGCAAGGAGGCGTACACCTGGCGGCGCAGTTCCCGGGTTCGGTTGGACGGATCGGCGAGCCTCTTGCGCATCGTCGGGGAGAGGAAGAAGTTGGGGCCGTTCCAGCCGAACTGGGTCGCGAAACCGTGGTTGACCCACTGCAGATCGCAGAACCTGCGGAATATCGGCTCGATGTGATCGGTGTACGAGATCTGCTGCGGGCGGGTCAGCGAACCGGCCTGGACGAAGACGTCGAAGAGCAGGTCGTAGAGGGTACGGACGGACTTCACGCCGGGGGCGTAGTGCGGAGGTCCCACCACGACCCACGCCGGGACGGCAGTCAGATCGTGGCCGTCGATTGTGACCTTCGCTGTCACCGGGCCGTCGGACACGTCGTCGTACCAGGTGTCGTTGTTGGTGACCCCGGTGATCGGCTTGTTCTTGTAGGAGGCGGAGTTTCCCCGGCCGCCGAGCACCACCAGGCGGCCGTCGGAACGGGTGGAGATCTCGCCGAGGTACACCGCCTTGTCCATGACTTTGCCGGTGTCGAACTTCTGCGTCTCGGTCTTCGAGCCGCGAACGGTGCGGCTGCCGGGATCGTTGACCAGCTTCTTCCTGCCGGCGCCCACGACGTCGGCGTTGCGTCGGCCGTACTGCGCCGCCGTGAGCGTCTTGCCCTCGGGGATGTCCAGCGCCAGATGGAACTGGTACCAGGCGGCCTTCTTGTTGGCCAGACGCACCGTCCACTGGATCTCGGTGACACCCTCGCTGCCTGGCTTCAGTTCCCGTACGACCTCCCCGGCGGCGTTGTAGCCGTACACACGAAATCGTGCGGCCTGCCTCCGTATCGCCCCGGAAGCGTCCTTGTAGGAGCCGGCGCCCGCCGCTTTCTGGTCCGGTGATTCCGGGCCGATGAAAGGTGCCTCCGCGCTGTTGCCGACCCGCGCGACACCGATAGCGGGGTGGATCTTCACCTGCACGATGTGACTGTCCATCAAAGAACCCTCCGTTGTGGATTCAACCGGTCGAAGGTATGCGGTCGCACATGAAGAGGGCGCAGGCCAAGCCCGCGTTCCGAAGGCGGGGCTCGGGTCAGGGCCCTGGCCGAGCGTGGACCGTGGGCGCTTGCCTCCGTGTCGCTCGCCTTCTTCCTCGTGTCCCTGGCCATCGGCATCGAAAGCCCGGTAGAGATGAGCTACCGCCAAGCGGTGACACCGGACCGGCTGCGCGGACGGATGAACGCGACGATCCGCTCGATGAACTGGGGAATGGTAGCGGTGGGGGCACCACTGGGCGGAGTACTCGCCGACCAGGTCAGCTATCGCTTCGCCCTGTGGATCGGACTGTCCGGAGCAGTCATCCAGGCACTCGTACTGGCCACTTCACCCACCCGCAGGGCCCGCACTGCCGACGAACTCCATCCCTCGGCGTCTGACCTGACGCGACCTGGCACAGAAGCAGCCGCCGGGGAAAGTAAGGACTGAGCAGCTCGCGGTCGCATTTTGTGCGCGGGCCGCCCGCGTGCTGGCGAGTCGGTAATAGTAGGTGTTTTTGAACGTGGCCGAGGACTGAGGCTCCGGAAAAGCGTTCGGGCCTGAGTAGTAGCTCGCGTAGGGTTCCCCAGTTGCCGAGCTGAAAAGGTGGATGTGGACGTGGCACCTCGGGAAGTGACGCGAGACCAGTTGGCGGGGGCGGCCCGGGCCGCGTTGGGTGGCGGCCGGAGGCTGGAGGCGGTCGAGCGACTCACAGGCGGCACCACGAAGGGCGTGTACCGCCTGACGATGAACGACGCCACGACGGCGATCGCCTACCTGTGGCAGGAAGCGGAGAACTACTGGCCAGCGGCTGAAGGCGACGGCGACCTCACCGACCCCTTCTCGCCCGGTGTCGGACTTGACCTCTTCGAGGCCAGCCACTCGCGCCTAGCCTCGCTCGGCCTGAGGGTCCCCGAGGTCCACCTGGTGGACCGCGACCGCACTCACTACCCGGCCGACCTGGCGATCGTGGAGGACTTCCCCGGCGAGGACCTGATGGACTTGTTCAACCGCGACCCGCGCGCCGCTGAGCCGACGATGGCACGCCTCGCCGATGCCCTGGCGGCGATGCGACGCCATCGAGCGCCGTCCTTCGGCAAGGTGGCCCAGATCGACAAGGGGGGAACGTCCAAGGCGGCGTCCTGCGAGGAGGCAGCGCTCACGTTCGCGCTACGTTGCCTCGCCGAGGCCGCGTCCCGTGACAGGAGGATCGCGGACGCCCGCGGCAGGCTAGACGAGCGGCTGCGTGAACTCGCCGCGGCGGTGCGGCCTCGAGCCGAGTACTCGGTCGTCCATGGCGAGCTGGGGCTGGACCACGTGCTGGTGGACCGGGACGGTAACCCCGTCGTGATCGACTTTGAAGAGCTGCTGTACTTCGACGTCGAGTGGGAGCACGTGTTCCTGCGGCTCCGCCACTCCGAGGACCAATACCGGCGGTTGGCGGTGGAGGACCTCGACGAGGACCGACTCGCCCTCTACAAGCTCACCCAGCACCTGTCACTGACGGCGGGGCCGCTCCGGCTGCTCGACGGAGACTTCCCCGACCGGGCGTTCATGCAGGGAATTGCCGAGCATCACTTGAACCAGGCGCTGGCGCAGGTCTCAGTGGTTTAGAGGTCGCGCAGATAGGCGTGTGCTCATGGGCGGCGGTTCGGGCGTCCGTCCCAGCGGTGGGTCGTCCATGCCTGACGGATCAGGCTACGTACGGTGATGATGGTGTCGGCGAGGTCGAAGAATGCGTCGATGACAGTGGTCCGGCGCTCGTAGCAGCGGGCGAGGCGGTGGAAGGTGTTCTGCCAGGCGTGGGTCCGTTCGCCATGCCAGCGCTGGCTTGCCTGGATCGGTGCCTTCTCGCCCTTGTGCGCGATGCGGCCGTGCAGGCCGCGTTCGTCGAGCAGGGCGCGGCTCTTGTCCGAGTCGTAGCCGGCGTCCAGGTGCACGGTGATGTCGTCGGGCAGCGGTCCGAGGTCGTCCAGGCGGTCCAGGGTCGGGGCGAGCAGTGGGGAGTCGTGGCGGTTGGCTCCGGCCAGGACGCGGCCCAGTGGAATGCCGTAACCGTCCGTCATACCCGAGCGTTTCAGGCCCTGTTTGCCGCGGTCGACCGGTGAACGCCCCGCCACCTCGCCGCCACCAGGAGCTTTGGTGATGGAGCCGTCGACGGCGATCTGGTCGAGGAGGAGGCCGACGATCCGGTCGTAGGACTCCAGCGCGATCTGTTTGAGTTTGGCGAAGATGCCGAGCCGGATCCACTCGTCGCGGCGGTTGCGGATCGTGGTGGCCGAGCAGGTCGTGTCGGAGATCGCCTGGTAGGAGCAGCCGAATCGCAGGAGCTGCACCAGCTTGTCGAAGATGATCCGGTCGCTGGTGCGTGGGCGGTGGCAGCCCAGTGGATGGTCCGGGTGGTACCCCGGCCGCTCGGGCAGCAGGGCGGCGAATTGGCCCCAGAGTGGTTCGGTCAGCCATGATGGCAGTACAGGCACAGGTCTCCCCGGTGATCACAGAGCGTCGCAACTCCATGATCACCAAGACCTGTGCCTGCCTCACTGCCGGGGTCCACCAACGCGCCTATCTGCGCGACCTCTTAGTCATCGAGGGAGCACCCGGGCTGTTTCGCCCAGCCGGTCCGCGGGTTTTTGCGGGTGAAGCGTCGGGTCATCATGGTGATGAGTGCCCAGTTCAGGTGCGCTTCGGAGTGCTGCGGGAGGCGTTCGTAGTCGCGTGCGTTGCGGCGGGCGTTCCCCGATCCCGTGGGGCAAGTTCTCCACCGTCGCAGATCATCAACAGGCTCACCGGTGGCTGCAGTTCATGGCGAACATCGGTCGAGCACCGAACACGATCACTCCGCGCGGAGACAACGGCGGCCAATAGCCGCGCTCATCCCTGGTGCGGATCAAGGAGGAACCAGTAGTTCACCGTGGGTCCCTGCGCAGCAAGCCCACCTCCGAGGGATTCGTAGAGGGACCGGGCCGCCACGTTCGCCTCCCCGGTGGTCAAGAGCATCTTCGTGGCCCCGGCCTTCGCCCCAGCCTCCATGAAGGCGCCAAGAAGATCCCGTCCGACGCCCCGACGGCGATGTGCTTCCGCCACCTCAAGTTGGTGGACATAAAGCATCGATGACGAGTCCGGACGGGCCAGATGGTGCCCCCAGCACCACCCAAGGATCTCTGTCTCATCGGCCGCCACGAAGGCGAGTGCGCTGGGCGTGTCAGCAAACGCCCAAACCACATCGGCCTCCTCGACTCCACGGAAGTGGCGGACCGCCCGCTCAAGCAGTGACAGGTCGTCTCTCGAAATCTGTGTGATCACGGCCTCATACTGCCTCGCTCGCTTAAGAGTCGGTGCCGGTCTCGATGCTGGCGCAGCAGGGCCCGGTACGACATCCTGTCCGGGCATTGCGGCGGATCGCTGGGCACTCGCAACCCACTTCGGTCTCGACCCGGCCAGCAGGGCTGATTCAAAGTCTTCGGGTCATGGAAACGTGCAGGTCGCTGGGGTGTGATGATCCGGTGGAAGTCCGTCACGAAGACAACGAAGCTCCGGTTGACGGGGTGACCTTCCCAAGTCGCCCTGCCCGTCCGGAGCTTCGATGTGCCGCCAGAGTGCCACTGTCTGCCTGACCAAGTCGCCCACCGCCGCCCAGCGCGGCGTGAACGGTGTTGCCGAACGGCTGGCCGTTCTTCGCGATCCACGAGATCGCCGAGGACGGCGCCATTCGCTGGTATCGGTCCTGCTCACCGCCTGCTGCGCGGTGCCGGCCGGGGCTCGCTCCTATCTGGCCGTGGGCCAGTGGGCCCGTCACGCGCCTCTGGACGCACTGGCCCGTCTCGGCGTGCGCGCCGCCGGCCCGCTGGGCGTGCGCCGCGCACCGTCCAGCTCCACCATCCGCCGCCTGCTGACTCTCGTATGCCCCGGTGGGCTTGCCGACCTGCTCGGATGCGACCCCGCGGGCAGTTGGCACCTGGCCGTGGACGGCAAGGCTGCCCGCGGCTCGCGCACGGACACCGGCCCGGCCGCCCACCTGCTCTCCGCCGTCCTGGAAGGCGGACGCACCGTCAGCCAGCTGCGGGTGCCGGACAAGACCACCGAGATCACCGGCTTCACGAAACTGCTGTCCCCGTTCGACCTGGCCGGTGTCGTGGTGACCGCCGACGCCCTGCACACCCACCGTGACCACGCCAGGTGGCTGGTCGAAGCGAAGGATGCGCACTACCTGCTCGTGGTCAAGCGGAACCAGCCGACGCTGCACAACGCGTTGCGGTCACTGCCATGGAAGGAGGTGACCGCCCGCCGCTACGACCGCGAGACGGGGCACGGGCGACGTGAGACCCGCTCGGTGCGCACCCTCACCGTCACCAGTCTCGGGCTGGACTCCCCGCACGTGGCGCAGGCCGCGAAGATCCACCGGCACCGCACCGACCTCAAGACCGGCAAGATCACCCGCCAGACCGTCTACGCCATCACCGACCTGACGGCGCGTGCGCCATCTCCCCAGGCCATCGGCCAACTCGCCCGCACGCAATGGGGCATCGAGGCCGTGCACCACGTCAAAGACACCACGTTCGGCGAGGACGCCTCGAAGATCCGCACCAGACACGGACCGCAGAACATGGCCACCCTGCGCAGCTTCGCGATCCACACCCTACGCACCGCCAGGCACCACAGCATCGCCGCCGGCCTGCGCGAGCTCTCCTACACACCCTTCACCCGCCCACTGGACCTGATCGGACTGCCCTGACCAGCAACACCACATGATCACCAGGACTTTGAATCAGTCCTGGCGCCCACGTGGAGCAGGAAGGCCCGTTATTCCTCCGGCAGTTGCACTGCCTATCTGAGCCTCGAGCTCGGCAAGCTCGCCTTGGGTAAGCGGATCCTCCACGACCCACTTGTGCCCCAGTGCACCGAAAACCTTGCTGGCCGCAGAGCCTGCACCGGCCGCCTCAACTCGCTGATCAGGCCGCCAGCGAGAGCAGACATACCGAGCCAGTCCGAAGCTCCTCGCCAAGATCGTGTTACGAGCCATAAAGGGTCCGCCAGTATACTGGCGGACCCTTTATGGAGCGCAGCTATCCGACTTGCGAATTGCGCAGCCTTTACGCCTCTTCCTCTTCCGCGTAGAGCTCTCCGGTGTAATGGCCCTTGACCCACTGCACTTGCGTAGGCCTGAAACCGGTCCCTTCCCGATAATACTCTTCCACAACCGGACGAATGCTAGACAAAGGCAGCGCGCTGACTCGGTCGAAGAAGGTAGGGCACCCCGGATCAGAAAGGACCTTGGGATCCGGTTCCGGCGGGGCAGGATTCAGGGACACCCACGCATGGTTCGCGACATCATGACCGATCTCCGCCGACACTCTCTGGGAAATAATTCCCTCACAGTACCAGAGGATTCCTGCATATTCCGACGAAAAATTAATTCCGACCGAAAGTACGTTGTCTGGAGGTGACGCGTACACCTTGTCTGATACTACGTCCCAGATCACCTGGAAAGCCAAGTCCACTGAGGACTTAAGTCGGTGACCTTCAGCGAATACCGAATCAAGGTATTCGCTTACGTCACTTTGGGTTTCCAGGTATGCCGGTGTCTCTCCCAGCACCTTCAGTGTCATTAAGGCCTCGCTCCGTACAGAACCTTCTTACCCCCAGGATAGTACACTGTGAGCTTCGAGCCGACCGGCAGGATGTACCCCACCGCGTCCACGCAGTTCTGTGCCTTGTCGCATACGCCAGCGTTGTTGTTGATGACGACTGTGGCATTTTTTATGTTGTTGTTGTCCATCCAGACTGCATATTTTGTTTCGACATGAGAAGATGCTTTGTACTTCGCGTTCTTGGTCGCCGGGAAGCCCTTCTTCCCAGCCAGGCGCTTTTGCGCCTCCGCCCACAGCGGATCGTCGTACGCATTCCCTTCGCCGTCATACCACTTCTCACCACTCTTCATTTGAGCGATTCCTGGCGGAAGATCGGGAATGGGGTTCCCGCTATCGTCGAGCAGTTCGCCAACCGTCCTGTCCCCAGTTTTCCACTCGGGGAGACCGTCAAGAATTTCCCCGACTTTCTTCAGCAATGCAGGACAAGAATCTTCGGCGGCCGCAAAGCGTTGAGTTCCGGATTCAGCCAGACACTCAACAGCACGGCGGGCTGCACGGGCATCCATGAGGGCGTCGACGCCCTCTTCGAATTTTCCGAGAAGCTTGAGCTTTCCCCATGGGAGGACGCCCACGGCAGCCATCGCACAGTCTGCAGCGGTAGGGTCCAAAATGCATTTTTCGATGTCCGCGAGGCCGGTTATCTCCCACACAACGGTGTGTGTGGTGGTGCCGGGCGTGACTGCTTCGTAGATCCACCGGAAGATGGGTAGTTGGCAGGGTGCGGGGGCGAACCGGCCCGGCACACAGGTCTTTTTGCGGGGACCTTCTTGTGCCTTGCGGTTTTCTTCGGCCTGGCGGTTTGCTTCTTCCAGCTCCGCTTCGGCGAGCTGGCGCGTCCGCTCCCAGGCGGCGCTGGCCTCTGCCTTGGCCTCGTCTGCGCTCTTACCTGCGGCAAGAGCAGAGGCATGCGCGTCATCCTTCGCCTTGTCCGCTCTTCTTGCCGATTCGCGGGCATAGGCGGCAGAGAATTCTGCTTCGGCCGCCGAGTCTTCGGCGGCTTCGGCGGCACTATCTGCCCGGTTGGCGGCATCGCGTGCGGTTGCGGCGGAGGCTGCGGCCTCGGCGGCGCTGCTTTCGGCGGCATCGGCGGAAGCGTCAGCATCGGCAGCGTGTTCTGCGGCCTGCTGGGCAGATGTCGCAGCCTTGTTGGAGGCTTCTGTGGCTTCCTTCGTCGCGTTGACAGCCTTGGCGGCGGCTTCGGCGGCACGCCAGGCGTCCTCGTGTGCCTTGGCCGCAATCATCGACCCTTCGGCCAGGAGGCCTTGGAGGTGATGGTTGTGGGTGGTGGAGAGGTCGTCCTTCCGTTGGGCCATGTACTGGTCGACGGTGACGAACTCGTGGATCAGTTCGGCGGGGCCAGCCAGTGCGATCGTGGCGGCCGCCTTGAGCTCGGGGCCTCCTTCGGTGGCCAGCCGTGCGGTGAGGATCCGTTCGTCCTGGAGCCGCTTGCCGTACTGTCCCGCCTGCAGAAACGCGGCGAGTGTCTTGGGGTTTCCGTCCTTGAGCGTGGCCTCCGCGGCCTCACTGAGGTACGTGCCGCCCACAGTGGCCAGGTGGGCGACCTCGACCCGCGCTTCGGTGTTCCCGGTTTCGTACTGGCCGGTGGTGTAGAAGGCCTCGATCTGTTCCGAGGTGCCGGCGAGGGCGCTGGTTGCCGCGGTGCGGACGGATTCGAACGGGCTTTGCGTGCTGAGGTTGACGACCCGCTGCCGGATGTCGTTCTGATCGGCCTCTTTCCAGCGGGTGCGCAGGTAGTCCAGGACGTCTTGGTCGGTTCCGGACAAGGCGCGGGCGGCGGCTTCCTGCTGCCAGGGGCCGAGCAGCTTCATGGCCTGCATGGCAAGCTGGCGGCCCTTGGCGGCGGTGGCCTGGATGTCGACGTCGGGCCTGCCAGCTTCCTGGGCCAGCTCGGCCGCTTCAGTGTCCAGGGACCGGGCCCCGACCTCGGTGGACGCAGACGCCTTGATGGCGGCTTCGGATGCGGCCCTCATCGACCGAGCGCGCTCGATTGCCGCATCGGTGCGGGTGTCGAGTTCGGCGGTCTCGGTCTCCCGCGCCAGGGCGTAGATCTCTTTGGCTTGGTTGACTGCGCTTGTCGCGGCATCCGCAGCGATCTTGGCCTGGTCAGCGTTCTTCTTGGCCGTGGCGGCGTAGGTGGCTGCGTCGCCGGCGTGGGCGGCCGCATCGTCTGCGAAGTCTGCGGCCTTGCGTGCGTGGCCCGCAGCCGAGTTCGCGGCGTCACGTGCGGCGTAGGCGGCCTTCGCGGAACGGGCGGCCAGAGCCGCAGACCGATCGGCGGCTCGATCGGCGGCATCGGCGTGACGGCGTGCCTCAGCCGCGGCGCTCCTGGCCTCGTCCGAGTGCGCACCTGCGGCGTCGGCGTAGTCGTTTGCCTGTATCGCGGCGTCAGCCGCCGCGCGCGCGTTGGTGGCCGCGCCCTTGGCGTTGGTCGCGGCCCGCGCGGCGGCTTCAGAGGCCTTTCCGGCGTTCTCGGCGGCGACCCCCGATGCCTCGGCCGCGTCTGCGGCCTTGCGCGCGTTGGTGGCAGCGGTTCGCGCTGCGGCGGCGTTCTGCGCGTTCTGGCCGGCGGCGACAGCCCGCTTGTGCGCCTCGTCGGCGGCAGTCGCGGCCTTGGCTGCGGCCGAAGCTGTTTGCGCGGCCGCGATTGAAGCCCGTCGAGCAGCCGCGTTGGCTGCATCAGCCGCTCCGATAGCCACCTGGGCGGACTCTGCGGCGGCCCTGGCAGCGTCTGCGGCCTGCCGGGCCTTGACGCTTGCTAGCTTGGCGTCATTCTTGGCGGCCTCAGCCTCCTCTGCCGCATTCTGAGCGGCCTCTTTGGCCAACTTGGAGGCCTCGACCGACTTCGCGGACGCCTCCTCCGCCCGCTCAGTAGCATCCGCAGCCAATTTGCCGGACTGCTTCGCCTGCTTGAGCAGGTCCTCGATATTGGTCTGTTCCACGTCACGGGCGCGTGCCGTGACCTGGCCGATGTCCAGGAACTCGGCGATGTCCTGGGGCGTGCCGCGCAGGGCGAGCGTCGCCGCCGTCTTGACGTTCGGGGTGCCGTTGGTGGCCAGGTAGGCGGTTTCGATCCGGTTGTCGGTCTGCTGGGCCGTGTACTGGCCCTCGCTCAGGAAGAGCGCGCGATCTTCGGCGGAACCCTGGAGGGCGGCCTCGCCCGCCTCCCGTACGTACGTGCCGCCCAAGGTCGTCACCCGGGCGGTTTCGATCCTGTTGTCCTGGTCCTGCGGCTCCTGATAGCCGAAAAGGAGGAAATCCTCCAACTCGGCCGGCGTCTTCTGCAGAGCTGCGACGGCGGCTTCACGAACATAGGGACCACTGGTCATGGCCAGGCGCGCGGACTCGATGCGGTTGTCGGTGTTCTGGATGGACTCGGCGTCCTGGAGAAATTTCCGGACGGCCTCGTCACCGCCAAGCAGCGCCTCTTCGGCGGCTTCCCTCAGACCGGTGCCGCCGGTCCTCCAGTACGTGACAATGTCCGCACGCACACCCTCGGGCAGTGGCGCCGGATCCGCCGCCACTGCCGTGACGGGCGTACCGAGCAGGCCCGCCACCAGACCGGCGGAAATCAACAAGCGCAGCATGCGGCGCCTGGCCATAAATGTTCTTGGTTCTCCAGAGTTAATATCCCTGAAGGGCATTCGCCGTTTCACTCAGCGACTCCTTAATGAATTGATATCGCCCGGACGCACGGGCTCCCACTGCCTTCGGATGGGCAGGCCAATCGACATCCATTTACTTTCGCTTCATGTTCTGAACAGGGATTTTGCCTGCACTTGAAGCCGCTTGATCGTACACACTGACCAGCCACCACAAGCCGAGATAGCCCGCTATGAGCTTGAACCGACCACCACACGGTCCAAGGCCCAGGATTCCATAAAGACGTGAACTCCCGAGTTCAGCACCCTTGCCCGAATCGCGCACACAGGGTCGCTTTATTCCGCTTCGCGTCAGCGAACCAAGCAGATCTCCAGACAACGGCTCTTTTTTGCGCACGCGGACACACGAGCAGCCAAAACAGCTGCACGGGCAGCCATGAAAGTTTTGTGACATAGATTACATGCACTTAGCCGCAGATGGTGATTTTTGACGTGCTTTACTTCCCCTTGATGTAGCCTGCCTGGAATTAATTTTCAATACCTCTTCCCGAAGGATCACCTATGCCCAAACTCCGCATGCAGAAATCCATTCTGCTGGGCGCGAGCCTCGCTCTGGCAGCCGCGGCTATGACATTCGGCGTAGCGCACGCCGACAGCAGTGGCATCTCCACCGCCGACGCCGAAATCGGAATGCCTTCAGCGGTCGAGGATTTCTCCTATCCCAACGCGGCGAAGATCGAGGCGGAAACGGGAGCCGTCCTGAAACGCGGCGACGGACACCTGCTGCTCATGTCCTGCGACGGCAGCGAGGACATAAAGATCGAGTCCGTTCACGGCCAGCAGTATTTCTGTTTCAGAGTTGCCGCCAAGCCTGCATTTCTCACACTGGAAATCCCCAAGGCGTACGGCATCTGGACCACCGATGACCCAGTGGAAGCAACCGTCCAGAAAGACGACGGCACCTCTACCGTTATCGACGCGCCCGCAGGCGGGTTCACCGGCTACGGCGAGGCCGGTGCCGATCGCCAACGCACCACGTTGATCGAACTTCGAGTGGAAGGCTGACACACCCTCCCCTGGCAGTTCCAGTCTCGTGTCGTATCGCTTCGCCACGGGACATCGGGAGCCGATGGAAGTTCCGCTGTGCGACGCACCAGGACGACCTGACGCTCCGCCTACCCCTGTGACTTGGCCGGTCAATAACCGTTCGCCAGAGCGCAGTTCGGCAGACCACTAGATATTTTGAGGAACAGATATGTCTGGCAAGCATCCGCGTAAAGCGTGGACTGGCGCGTTGCTCACCGTGGTGCTCTCAGCTGGAGCACTGTCCGGTTCCGCAGCTCAGGCTGTCGACGGTGACGTCGCCGCGGATGGTGTCTACAGCTTCTCCGCGAAGATCGATGTAGGGGGTGGGGTACGCAGTTGCTCAGGCACCCTGCTCAACAACCAGTGGATGATCACCGCCGCAAGCTGCTTCACCGAGGACCCCACGAAGTTCGCCTCACTGCCCGTCGGAGCACCCGCGCTGAAGTCGACCGCGACGATCGGGCGGACCAATCTGAGCGGCACCACGGGTGAAGTCCGTCAGATCACCCAGCTGATCCCGCGTACCGACCGGGACCTCGTACTGGCCAAGCTCGACACCCCGGTATACGGCGTGAGCTTCCTGCACCCCGCCACGACCGCCCCCACCACGGGCGAAGCCCTCAGGGGCGCCGGCTACGGGCGGACCAAGGACACCTGGGTCACCGACCAGCTGCACACCGCGTCCTACACCGCGGGAACCGTCGAAGCCACCGGCCTGGGCATCGACGGCACCCCGGTCTGCAAGGGCGACACCGGCGGGCCGGTCCTGCGGGAGAAGAACGGCCGCCCAGAGCTTGCCGCGGTCGTCACCAACTCCTGGCAAGGCGGCTGTCTGGGCACAGACCCCGCCCAGACGCGCACCGGGGCGGCAGCCTCCCGGGTGGACGACATCCGCGCCTGGCTGACGGAGAACACCGCCTCCACGCTCAACACGTGGAACCTGCAGATGGTCACCAACACCAGCACCGGGCTCTACCACGGCATGCGCAACAGCAACGGTGACTGGACCGGCTTCGGCGACGTGGAAAAGGCCGCCGGATCCGTCACCGACGTCGCCTACGCCGCGGACGCCGCGATCAAGGGCAAGAACTACGTCTTCGCCGTCGGCGGCGACGGCCACCTCTACGAAGCGGCCCGGCGTGCCACGGGCGGATGGGACGCCTTCCACGACATGACCACCGAACTCGGCGCGAAGGCCGGCCTGACACGCGTCGCCGTCACCTCCACCGGCCCCGGCCTGGCCCTGGTCGGCCTCGCAGGCGGTCGCGTCTACCACGCCACAATGAGCGCGGACGAGACCTGGTCGAAGTGGGCGGACGCCACCGCCAAGCTCGGCACCATCGCCGACGCCACCCAGCTCACCGTCTCTCAGACCTCAGGCGGCAACACACACGTCGGCGTCGTCGCCGGCGGCAAGGCCTACCATGGCCTCCGCCGCGAGGACGGCACCTGGAGCACCTGGGGCAACGTGACCCAGTTCGCGACCGGCATCGGCATCGTCGGTGGCATGGCCTTCGCCGGAATCGGCGGCGACCTCCAGGTCATCCTCACCAGCACCAATGGCATCAACAAGCACGGCATTCGAGCAACCGACGGCAGCTGGGGCGACTTCGGCAGCCTCAGCACGAAGCTCGGCACCGACACGGCCACGTCCGTGGATGCCGCCGCAGTCGCTGGTGAACTCCAGGCCGCGATCGTCACCACTGACGGCAAGGTCAAACACGCACTGCGCCACGCCGACGGCAAGTGGGACGCCCCCGAGCAGGTCGGCAACATCCCGGGCATCCCCGCCACCGTCGCCGTCACCGGCAGCGCCGGCTGACAGCCCATGCTACGAGCGCACCCCCGGCAACCGTGGTTGCCGGGGGTGCGCTCGTAGCATGGGGTGAGTGCGCGGTCCGGACAGCAACCTTCATTGACGCAACGATCGAAGAAGCCACCACCACCCCCATCGGGGGAAAGGCATCGGTCACGTCCAGGGGACACGGCTTCTAACCTCAATACCGGTAGTTCGTTGAATCCGGTGGTGGTGCGGGTTGACGGTAGGCCAGGTTGGTCGTAGGCCGGTGGTAGGAGTCAACTGCCTGGCTGGGGGCTGAAGATGACCGCTCGCCGTCCGTGTCCGCCCGCGCCGGGACCATTGGAGGAGTACGCGGCCCGGTTCGACGACCTCTTCTTCAGCCTGGCCCAGCGGCGAGGGTTTCGCGAGTACCTGACCGGGCTGCTGGCGCCTCGGGAGCGGAACAAGACGATCACCTGCCTGGCGGGGGCGGAGCCGGTGACCGGGGCGGGCATGGCGGGGGTGCAGCGGCTGCAGTTCTTCCTGTCCGAGTCGCCGTGGGAGGGCGAGCGGGTCAACGACCGGCGGCTTGAGCTGCTGCGCGAGGAGCCGGCGACGGCTCCGCACGACGGCGGGGTGATCGTGATCGACGATTCCGGGGACCGCAAGGACGGCACGGCGACCGCGAACGTGGGCCGGCAGTGGCTGGGCCGGTTGGGAAAGACCGACAACGGCGTCGTCACGGTGACCACGGTATGGACCGACGGCCGCGTGTATTACCCGCTGCACGCGAGTCCTTACACCCCCGCCCACCACTTCGCCCGCGGCCGCTCCGACCCGGCGTTCCGCACGAAACCGCAGCTGTCCGCTGCTCTAGCGGCCCGTGGGAAGGAGGCGGGTTTCGGCTGCCGGGCGGTGGTTGCCGACTGCGCCTACTCCGTCAGCGACGACTGGTACCTCGCTCTGCGCGAGGCCGGCCTGGCCTATGTGGTCGCGCTCAGGCCGCACCGCGGCACCTGGGCCCGAGCCGACCAGCCGCACACCCCCATCGAAGCAGCCCACGCCCTGGCCTGGCACGATGCCAGGCGTCCCGGCGAGTGGTCACCCGTGGAGCGTCACTTCCGTGACGGGCACACCGAGACCTGGTGGGCCGCCGATGCCCACTTAAGTGGCTACGGTCCCGGCTCACCCTGCCGCCTGGTCGTGGCCACCACCGACTCGGCCACTTTGCCACCGAAGGCCACCTGGTATCTGGCCACCAACCTGCCCCACCCCGACGCACCCCACGCCACCACCGGCCCCCACCCATCGGCTGACCTCGCCGAAATCGTCCGCCTCTACGGCCTGCGGCCCTGGATCGAGCAGAGCTACAAACAAGTCAAGGACGAGCTCGGCTGGGCCGACTTCCAAGTCCGCTCCGACCGTGCCATCCGCCGCCACCAGACCCTGGTCAACTGCGCCTTCTCCTTCTGCTGGGACCAGTGGTTCACCCCATCCGAACCCCTGGATCCCATCGCACCGGACCCGTGCCCCGACGACCGGCCAGAGAGGGGGACCAAGCGAACCCCACCCACCCCAACTGCCCTGCTGGCCCAGGGCATTACGTTCAGTCCGCGCATGGCTCACCCCCGCCACCACCCTGAACCGATGGTGGCGAGCTTGGACGGACAAGGACCCGCCCGCCGAGCTCCAGGCCCTGATCCACGCGGTCACCAACGGACACGGCATTGACCTCTACCGCCGCATTTAACGAACTACCGGTAACCCCGGCGTTCCGCCAGTGGCCTGCGTCAACGCAAGGTGAGACCGGGACTGCGGCGGTACCTCGTCGACCCCAAAACCGCGGCAGAATCCGAGCGACTCAGGAACCAGACTTAGGAAATGGCCACGTTCGTGCGACAGGAGCGTGGCCATCGCTGTGAAAGAGACAGGAGACCGGCAGGTCACAGCATCGGGACATGACGCAGGCTTTGAGATCCCACACCAGCCTTCGAACGGGCGCACGCCGCCGCATGTGAAGGCCACTGTCGGTGGCATCGGCGATGATGCCTGCATGGCGATCACCATGCAGAGCTACGGGCTCACCTGGACCGACTCCGACGGCGTGGCGTGGTCCTCCGCTGTCGCCTACGACAAGAAGAGCGCCGAACACCGCAAGCAGGAGCTGGAAGCCGCCGGAGCGAGCAGCATCGAGGTCGTGCCCGTCAGACCAGGCCAGCTCCCCGAACCCACGGCATGACGCGCCGCAGCCGCCGAAGCACGGTGTTCGATGTTCACGAGAACTGGCAGCGCGTCCGCTCCGTTGGTATCCACAGTCTCGGCCCGCTCTGCCGGTGCCCGGATACCGAGCTACTCCGGCCAGTCCTCTGTGGCGGCGGCGCGCTCCTGCCACAGCCTCACGCCCGGACCGTTCGGCTCCCACCGGTCGCAGAACTGCCGCAGCTCCTCGCACCGGGTCAGCATGGCCGCCCTGCGGACCGGCCAGGGCGGCACCTCCCCACCGTAGGCCCGGAAGAAGGAGCCGAGTGCGCTGCGGTGCTCAGGGTGGTGGGTGCGCACGATCCACTCGCACCAGGCCAGATCCTCGACCGGGTCCCCGATGTGGGCGAACTCCCAGTCGACCACCGCGGTGACCTCGAAGGTGTCGGGATCGAGCAGCACATTGTTGGGCCCGAAGTCACCGTGCACCAGCACGTTCTCCGCTCCGGACGCGTCGTCCGGCAGCACCGTCGGTGCGGTTCCGTGGATACGTCGCAGCAACTCTCCACAGCTCGCCAAGACGGCTTCTGGTTGACCGGCGGCAAGAAGCTCCTGGCCAGGTGCACCGGCCACGAAGCCAAGGGTGAGCGTGGCCTCCGTCGTTCCCTGTACCGGCGGCACGGGCAACCGGCCCTGCAGCCGGGTCAGCAGTGCGTGCTCCCGACGGAGTCTGAGGTCGGCTTCGGGGCCCTCGTATGTCTTCTCCACGACGGCGCCATCGCCGACGGTGCAGTTGGTGTAGCCGTGCTTCAGCGGACGCATCCGCTGATCATCAAACACAGGCAGCTCTCCGGCTACCCCACCCGCGCTTCGCCCGCGCGCACTCTCCCGGCATCGGTCGGTGCAGTCGAAACCCGTGAACAGCGGACGGCGACAGGGGCCGGCCTGACTGGCCGGCGGTGGGGTCAGGGGCGTGCAGGTGCGGTGGGCAGGAGGGCTGCGGCGGCGTGGACGGTGTCCTGGAGGGTGTCGTGGACGGTCACGTCCGGGCGGGCCAGCCGCAACTGCTCCAGGACGTCCAGGCGGCGCGGGTACTCGGGGTGCGCGCCGACTGCGAGGCGTGTGCCGCGGGCGGCGTGGGCTCCGAGTTCGTACAGGGCGATGGGCCGGACGGCTTCGGCACAGAACCAGAAGAGGATCACGTCGGCGATCCGCAGGTGCTCATACTCCCAGGCGGTCTGCTCCCGTGTCGCTTCCACCTGCCCGACCGGGAAGGTGGCGCGGCGCGGGTTGAGCACGACGGCCGGCGAGCCGATCGGATCCAGCTGGAGCACCGCGCGGCGCTGCCCGCCGCAGTCCTCGCCCGCACTCTCGGCATCGACATCACCCTCGCCGTCAAATGGCAGCGAGCCGCAGCCGGTGACTGGGCCGCCTACGCCGCCGAGGTCAGCATGTGATCAACCTCGGCATCTTCGCACGGCACCTCACCGGCTTCTCGATAGCAAGGAATTGGCATGAACAGCGACAGCATGTGGGTGACCTCGGCTGGCGGACCCTTGATCCTCATTCCCGAGTCTGTCTGCCAGCACTGGGGCGGTGCTCCGCGCACCTACCCCGACGACGAAGGTGACTACGGACGCGCCTGCGAGGTCGACGGCTACGTGGGACTCATTGACGTCGGGGCCGCACAGGCACTCGTGCTGGGCGACATGCCGGCCCGCACCATGTTCCTTCCCCAGTACGACGTCCTGGTCAGAGAAGTCGCCGGCGACGAGGATGACGCTGACCTCCCCTCCCTGGTCGCCGACCTGCTGCCACTCGTGGAATGGGAGACGGGGCCCACCTGGTCCATCGAGGAGCCGGTCGTCCTCTTCGACTCCGCCCACGAATCCGCCGAGATCTCCACGGAGGAACACCTGCGCATCGACCTGCCCGCAGGCAGCTACCAGATCCAGTCGGGTTACATCGAAGTCCCCAGCGAGTACCTCATCCTTGTCCGCCTCCTTCGCGACCAGCCGCCGGCAGACAGCCGCGAGGATCACCCCGACGCATCTGACGCTCGGAGGGACCTCCCGTGCTGACCTACGAAGACCTGACCGCATGGGCCGGAGCCGAACACGTCTTCCAAGCCGACCCCGCCAACCTGGCCAGCTGGAGCATCCCTGAGCACCAAAAGGCCCTCCTGGTGCACATCGGCGTCCCCATCATCGACCAACTGATCGAGCACGTCGCGTTCCAGACAGACCCGGCTCCTGCCCTCCAGACCACTTCAGGAAGCGTCCTCTACCAGGTTTCTCGGAACCATCACGGCAACCTCGTGACAGGTCTGGAATGGGCCTTCGGCGTCGAACCGGGCACTGGCAGGGTCTACTACGTCCTGCCCGACGGGGAAGCCTGGTTCGCCAACTCCTCCATCGACCTCTGGCTGCACACGCTGCACCACTACGGCCGTCACGTCGCCCAGTCACCGATCCTCAACGACCCGGATGAGCACGAGGACGAAGCCCTGGCTGAACTTCGCGCGCTCGCGGAGGAACTCAAGGGGATCGACCCACCCGCCTTCGAGGGCTATCTCGGCTTCATCTGGGCCGAGTTCCTCGAACGCTGGCTCTGGTGACGGTCGGCGGCTCGTACGATCCAACCGCGGTCGATGGCGCCGCCATGGCAGCTGTCGACCACGACGTCCAACACCCCTCAACGCACGAAAGTTCCAGCCCCGTGACCTTCCAGGACCATCTCCGGAACCTCGCCACACGAGCAATCAACTCGATCCCCGCCAGCCAGGCACAGGACATCTATGTCGTCTCGTTCTTCATCGACAACGAGAGGGACGACCCGCGACAGCCCACCCTGACCATCGGATACAACACCGAAGCGCAGTTCAGACTCAGCATCGCCGATGCCTCCGACGAGGCGGAAGCCCGCTGGAACTATGGGGTCTGGTGCAGCTTTGGGTGACAGGTTCGGTCACGCGGCCTGGAGGGCCGGTGTGGTCATGACGCTCTCGAAATCAACGGGGGTCAGCCGGCCGAGCGAGGCTTGTCTGCGGCGCCGGTGGTAGGTCCTCTCGATCCATGTCACGATCGCGATCCGCAGTTCCTCGCGGGTGGCCCACGATCGACGGTCGAGGACGTTCTTCTGCAGCAGGCTGAAGAAGGACTCCATGGCCGCGTTGTCGCCTGCCGCCCCGACCTATCGAGCCGACGATCCGGTGACGATCGAGCGCCCGGACGAACTTCCGTGATCGGAGTGGATGATCGTGCCACCCGGCTTCGGGGAACGGTTGCCGATGGCCATGGCCAGGGCGTTGGTGGTCAGTGCCGCGGTGGGTGAGGCGTCGATCGACCAGCCCACCACACGCCGCGAAAACGTGTCCAGGACGACTGCGCAGTACACCTTGCCCTCAAAGGTGGGGTGTTCGGTAATGTCCGTGACCCATAGCTGGTCCCGGGCGTGACGGGTGAAGTTCCGCTCCACCAGATCGGCGAGGGATGGGGTCACGTGCCGGGCGCGGGGGCGTCGGTTGCCGGGCAGACCGTGCAGGCCGGCGCGCTGCATCAGCAGCTCAACAGTGCCGTGGCTGACATGGATGCGCAGGCCCAGGCCGAGTTCGGCGTGCACCCGGCGGGAGCCGTAGGTGCCTCGGGAGGCGGTGTGTGAGGGGCCCGAAGTTCCCGGACAGGCACCCAATAGGGTTGTCCTGAACGAGGAAACGAGGAAGAAGTGGCGCCACCCAGTAAGTACTCGCCGGAGTTCCGCGAGGAAGCCGTCCAGATCGCGTTGAGGTCAAGCAAGACGATCTCCGAAGTCGCCCGGGAGCTTGAGCTGAACTCGGAGACGCTACGCGGCTGGGTGAAGAAGCATCAGAAGCAGCAGGAACCGGCTCCCGATGCAGAACTGACGGTGCCCGAGCGGGCGCGCCTGAAGGAACTCGAACGACGCAACCGCGAGCTGGAGATGGAAAATTCCTTCCTGAAAAAAGCCGCAGCGTACTTCGCGAAGGATCCCCGGTAGCAAGCAAGTACGAGTTCATCGACGAGATGAGGCTCGACACCGAGGAGTACGCATACAGCGTCGAGTTCATGTGCGGTCGGCTCGGTGTATCCAGATCCGGCTACTACGACTGGCGCTCCCGCCTGGAATCCGCGACAGCTCAGCGGCGCGAAGAACTGAAATTGCTCATCGCGAAAGCCTTTGACGTGTCCGACAGCACCTACGGGCACCGGCGCGTCCAGGCCCAGCTGGACCGCTGGGGCGTGTCCGCAGGCGTGGAGCTTGTCCGCCGACTCATGCGCGAACAGGGCCTGCTGCCCTGCCAGCCACGCCCGAAGAGGTTCAACCTCACTCAGGCTGCGGCCGGCCAGGTGCCAGACCTCGTGGGCCGGGACTTCACCGCGGATGCGCCCGGTGAAAAGCTCGTCGGCGACATTACTTACATCGCGACCGGGGAAGGCTGGCTGTACCTCGCGACGGTCATCGACTGTTGCACGAAAGAGGTGATCGGCTACGCGATGGACGACCACTACCAGACTCCGCTGATATCCAGGGCGATCCGCAACGCGGCACGGAACAGGAACCTCTCGGCCGACGCGATATTTCACTCCGACCGCGGAAGTAACTACATGTCAGCCGAGTTCGGGAAGACGCTCGATCGATTCGGGCTCCGCAGATCTTCCGGTCGCACTGGGATTTGTTTCGACAACGCAATGGCCGAATCATTTTTCGGCGCCCTGAAGAACGAGCGCGTATCCAGGGTGACTTACCTGACCCGCGAGGCAGCCCGGCAAGACATCACTCGCTACATCGAATTCTGGTACAATCGCAAACGCCTCCACTCGGCGGTGGGTTACCGCCCTCCGCGCGAAGTCCACGCCGGGTACGTGAAGTTGCGAATCGTCGCGTGAAATGAACGGTCAGAAGCCTGTCCGGAAAACGCGAGGCCCCTCAGTGGATGCCCACGATGGCCTCGGTCAGCCAGGCGTGCTTGACCAGGCGGTTCGATGGCGGCCGGTCCCGCCAGGCGTAGTAACCGGACTCGGCGACGTGCAGTACTCGGCAGGCCAGCTGCACTGGCAGGTGTTCACGGGCCATCACACGGATGGCCTCGAACCGCCTTTTGGGGACGTCACCTCACCCAGCAGTTCGGCAGCTCGCCGGTGGATGGACAGCTCGGCCTCCAGCTCGGCGATACGCTTGCGGGCCGCTGCCAGTTCGGACAGGTCGCTGCTGTTCGTTCCGGGCAACTGTCCTGTGTCGATGAGGTGTTGGCGCCGCCAGATGTAGATCGTCTGGTCGCTGATGCCGAGGAGCTGGGCTACCTCGGCGACCTTCCTTCCGGATGCGACGAGGTCCTTTTGGCCGCCGCCGTCACCGCGGCGCCGACGGCCTGCTGGTCCTGGCCGTACGCCGCCGCGCGGGCGCCAAGTCCTCCTGACAGCTGATGTCCATCACGCCCCGGGCCGGCCGATCGGCCCGGGGCGTGGCCGCGGCAGGACCTGGTCTTCGATGGCACGGTCACGGAGTTCGAGTTTGCTGCTTGCCGGGCGATCCAGGTTCCGGTACTTCGACCGCACGCGCTCAAGGTAGCCCTTGGCGGTATGAGGCGTGACGCGGAGCATCTCGGCCACCTGCTTGAGGGTGAGGCCGGAGGCGTAGAGACGCAGAGTCTCGCGCTCCTGGGCACTGAGTCCTGCCCGGGACGCTTCGGCGGGGGAGTCCATCGCTGCGGCGTGGGCGGGGGAAATGTGCGGGCGTCCATGCGCAGCATCCTGGACAGCACGGAGGACGGCACTGGCGTCCTTGGCCTTTCGCACGTAACTATGCGCACCGGAGTTGATCGCCTCAAGGATGTCGGCCCGGTCATCGCGGGCACTGCACGCGATGACGATCAAGCCCGCGGCTACGAGGTCGTGGACGTTGTCGCCGATCGACCGCCGATCCCGCAGCCGGAGGTCCAGCAGCACGATGGAGGCCGTTCCCGGCGGCAGTGTCAGCATTTCCCA
Source organism: Streptomyces sp. NBC_00285 (assembly GCF_036174265.1). NCBI lineage: Bacteria > Bacillati > Actinomycetota > Actinomycetes > Kitasatosporales > Streptomycetaceae > Streptomyces > Streptomyces sp. NBC_00285. The sequence goes on from NZ_CP108055.1 coordinate 98,475, forward strand.
GACGGTGCGCACCGTAGCGGTCACCGCGATCCCTGCTGTGTCGTCCGCGAGCCAGCGCCGCACACCGTCGAGGACGATCTCGTCGTCATCTATGACAGCCACTCTTGTCATTGTTGCCACCTTGCCTGTAGCCAGACACGTCCTTGACCGACTGCGGTCGCCGTCGTGGTGATTCCCGGGCTGGCTGCGGCGACGGCCGTAGCCGCACGGCGCAGTTCCCCCACCGGGGTCGTAGTGGGGAGGCAGACTGTCAGGATTGCCTCGTCGGCTGCCCCCCGCAGAACGATCTCCGCATCACCGGGCTGGGCGTGGGCCAAGACGCGGGCGGCGGTCTTCGACAGCACCGTGAGCACGATGGCGGGCACTTCGTCGACGTCGGCCCGCACCTCGGCGGCGACGCCGTGGCGGCGCGCACAGGAGGACAGTGCCGTGGAGATGTCCGTCCCGGCAGTCGGCTCGCAGGCTCTGTCGTGCCTGAGATGGACGCGCAAAGCCGCCGCAGCGGCCCATGCGCGGGTTCTGTCATGCTGATTGCCAGGGTGCAGTGAGCCATCGGCGAGGTCCTGTACCACGGGCACCAGCCATTCTTCCAGTTCGCGGTAGCGCAGCGCTCGGTGTCGGCGCACCTCATCCCGTGCGCGATGCGCGGTTTCCGGCTGTTGGAAGTGATGGAACGACGTTGCTGCGGTTGCTCCCAGGCCGCGCAATACCGCGTCCATGGCGAGTGCGCCGAGTTGGAAGTACACCACCACCAGCATCAGGCTGACCATCAGTCCCGCCCCGTCTGCGTCGGTCCGGCAGACTGCGATCAGCCCGCTCACCGGGACGATGAGAAGGGTCGGCATCATCCGGTGCGCCGGACGACGGGTGAGGACTGCCACAAGAAACCATCCCGAGCCGCCGTAGACCCAGTTGGCCTTGCCGATCAGTGCGTGCCCCGGGCAGCCGAGAACTGCCAGGACGGATACCGACACGATGACCACGACGAGTGTCCACGCCTGCCGGGCCGACAGCCCGCGCTCGGAGGGACGACGTATCAGCCAGATGACGATGCCCAGGAGGGCGGCCCACGCGGCGGCCTCCGCTTCCGGGTGCGCGTATACGTGCCAGGACGCGAGGATCAGATAGCCGCTGAACAGATGCCAGTACAGGGCAAGACGGGTCAGGCCCGAGGAGAATCCTGTCGCGTAGGCGCTGGTGAGCAACGTGCTGTACAGGTCAGAGGGTCGGCCGCCTTCCGAGGGCTTGGCGGACCACCGCAGAGTGACCGTCGTGCCTGCACCCGGGACCGAGACGACATCGGCAAGGCCTCCGACGTCGATCATGCGCTGCTGGATCGACCTGCGAAGTCCCCATCCGGCTTCGGGTGAGGAGGCCGAGGAGACGAATCCGCTACCGAAGTCCTGGAGACCGACGACAAATCCGTCCGCTGTCACGGTGGCTGTGAGCAGGGCGGTGTTCACTCCCGCATGCTGCTCGATGTTGGACAAGCCCTCACGCAGGGCCGCGCTCACGGCCTGTGCCGTCTCGGGAGGCAGCATCAGGCTCCGGGTGGCACACGCGTGCAGGGTGATACCCCGAAGGGTGGCCTCACGAACGGCGCCCTCCACCACATCGGCGACGCACCGAGGAGCGAGAGCAGGGCCGATTGCACAAGCGCCCTCCATGCGCGTCAGATCCTGGCTAGCCCTCTGGCGTACGAGTGCAGCCCGGGTGCTTGGGATGCCGCGAGCCACTGCGGTGAGGGTGCTGAGTACCGTGTCGTGGAGGAGCAGACGCTGCTCGTAGGCGTCCTTGGCCTGGGCTGCATCCACAGCATGGCGTTGCTGCGCCTGCGCCTGTCGAGTCAGGGCGTCATCGGCTGTGCGGGCGATTCGGCGCATCAGGCGAACGACGAGCAGACCCAGCACCAGCTGCACCGGGTAGACAACGACGGTGGCCAGGACGGCACCGGGTTGAACAGGAACGTTCGCGAGAGCCAAACCACCCCCGTAGGCGGCCATTTCAGCCATCGTTACCAGCACCGCGACGTAGGGCAGCAGCGCCCAGGACGCAAGGAACACCGTCACCGATGCCGAGGCGCACACCCATGTGCCGCCGTCCCCGATCAGCGACCTGGGCAACAGCACGTCAGCCGCAAGCAGCAATAGGGCGAACAGCAGAGCATCAGCGTGGACGAGTCCGGCCGGCAGACGCCGTTGCCTGCGACAGACGCACCAGACGGCCCACCCCCAGAGCACGACGGCGACGACTGCGGCAGTTCGCCACACCCCGGTTGATTCGGGACCACCCACCGCTATGGCGGCCGGTACGGTCAGAGCGCACCAAGAGCAGCGGAAGACGATGGCCGAGCGGGCGATGGCAAGGTCCAACGTCCGGGCCCCCGTCCGGGCGTCGTTCATAGGCTCGGCTTGCGGCAGTTTCAGCGCAGTGAGCATGCATGTCACCTGACATGAGTGGTCAATTGGCTCTTTGTCTGACTATGGACCCGACGTCGCCCCCGTGCTGTCGGTTTGGCCAACTCGTGTAGTCCGGCGTGACGTGGCGGGGACGGGCGGAGGCCCTTTTGGCCCCCGAACGACCGTCACGCCTGGCCGGTCGCCCTGCGTAACGTGACGTGGCAGGTAGAGCGGCAACGCCTCATCAGGAAGCCGATGACCGTCGGTTCTTGAATGAGGGGTGCCGCGCGAAACGGAGGGCCACCATGAAACGGATCCTGACCATCACTGCTGTCGCCGGACTCGCGCTGTTCGGGATGGGGAGCATCTCAGCCTCGGCGGCGACCCTGGGGGGTGTCGACATGCAACGCGCTTGCAACACGCAATACCCCCCGTCCTTCGGGCTGAAGGCGGTCGTCCTCGATCAGCACAACGCGTACAGCTGGCGCTGCGCGGCCCCCTGGGACAACACCCGTCAGATCAACGTCAATGCCGCGTGCGCCAACCAGTACGGCCCCGGCGCCTACGCGGGCCTGGGGAGTGCAACCAACCCGTACAGCTGGTACTGCCGACGCTGACTCGCGAAGCTCGCATCGGGCCACTTCCTCAGTAGCTGTTGTCGTTCCGATCTTGAGGGGTGTTCGTCGAACGGGAGTCTCGATCGGGTGGTTGCCGCCGGCTGCGGGCATGAAGGCAGGGCCTCTTGGTAGCTCGGGGTTGCGAAGCCAACCGAGATCCAGGAGACCCTGTTGCCGCAGTGGTACGTGCTCGCGCCGGTGGAGTTCAACTCGGCTGCACCGTCGTGTGGTTGTGTCGCTCACCGGTTCGGGAATGCGGCCGATCACCCGGAACGTGTTCGGCGGTATCCCTCGGACATGACGGACGCGGAGTGGGCCGTGGTCCGGCCGCTGCTGCCGGTGCCCGGCTGGTTGCGCGGCCGGGGCGGGCAGCCGGAAGCGTACTGTCACCGGGCGATACTCGATCAATGCCACGTAGTTAAGGGCGAGTTGGCGGTGTCAAGCCATCAAGGAAAGTGATCTTGTAGGTGCTCGGTGCCGTACGAATGAGCCATCCGCTTCGGGCCCAGTAGCAGAGTTGCGCGTTGAAGCCGCTGAGGATGCGTCCCGCAACGGTGAGGCCGAGGCGTTGTGCGATCTCACGGGCGTGCATGGACTCGTTGGAGTTCATCGCCAAGATCTGGCAGACCCTGTCCCAGCGGCCGGAGTCGGTCCGGTGTCGGGCGCAGTGTTCTCCATCCCGGCACCTCCGTACGAGATCGTTCGGAACGACCCTAATACTCCAGCTGTAGATCGCGATCAGGCGTCGTGAGACGCTGCCCTTCCCGACTGATCCCCTTGAAGGCCGCCGCGCTCGCCGGCAGTCCCGCCCTCTCCGGCCTGCCGGATAAGGCGCCGGTTGCCGCACCAGCCTCCTCCGATCCGTCGGCCCGCCCGGTAGTCCGCGCATCGCGTGCTCCCACAACCGCTGGCCCAACTCCCGCGCGGAGCAGTTCCCATGGCCGTTGCTGGTATGTCCTGCTATCCAAACGTGCGGAATGCCAGCCGCTCCTTGGTCACAACTCGTGGTCCAGAAGCCAGCCGATCACAGCCCGAGTTGCGCCCAGGAAGATGGTGGCAAGAGAATTGATGGCGAGCTCGGTGCGCATTCGCCGTTCCAAACGATCGGGTCGGCTATGGCGCGAGCCGGGCTGGTGTACAGCTGGAGATCGATACGTCAGCCGATTTCTGCCGACGAGTGGTCGCCGCAGTCCGGACCTCCTCCGGCCTCAACCCCACCACCGTACCCATCGCCCAGGTCAGAGGTTCTCGTGATTCCTTTGGATGCGGGCGGCCAGCAACCCGGCGATGGTGTCGCCGAGCCCGAGATCGGAGTGGATGTCGAGCCAGGAGTCCAGTTCCTCGGCGAGGTCTCTATCGACGACCTTTCCTTGAAACCAGCGCACTTCGGATAGCAGGTTCCGTATGACGAAAAGGGCCGTTACGCCGTCGACGCGGACCGCACGGCGGAACTCTTCTCCCCTCAGGCCTGCGGTCAGCGCCTCCAGGTAGCGCTCGCGTTCCTCTGCGGCGACCTGCAACGCCTGTGTGCGGGTGAGCGAGAAGCGTTGAAGTGCTCGCCCGACTATGTAGTCTGCTGTGAGGTTCGGGGGAATCTGCTGGACGCCGTCTTCCACCGCTTTGCGCGCGAAACTCACATACGTGTCGGCGATGCGCTCCCAGTGCGGGATCTCCAGCTGATGGTCGATGAAGTCGAGTAGCCGCGACGCGAACCAGACTCGCATCGTGATCTCGACGTCCGGTTCCTGGTTGACCGGGTAGGAGTCCGTTATGGCGATGTCCAGCAGGGCGAGGACCCACGGAGCTCGGCGGCCCGGGGGTAGCGGTGGCGACAACCGCCACAGGGCCGCCTGGAGCTGGGGAGGCTCCAGGCGGATCAGTGTCCGGTAGTCGGCGATGGGGCTGTTCATCTGCGGTCACCACGCGTAAGGCTGGATGGCTTCGTCGGGAATGTCGACCCCGGCATCGCGGAAAGCGTTGACTCCTGACTGGAGGTAGGAGTCGGGGACTTCGAGATCCAGAATGGGGTAGTAGTGACCGCTCTGGTCGCTGATCATCCTGGCTCTTCCCTGCTCGAAGATCACGTCTCCGGCTCCCTGCACAGGCTCCCCCCGGAACATCACCGAGTGCTTGATCTTGCGGGATGCTTCGTAGAGGATGCGCAGCTTTCCGTCGGCTCCGACAGCCCACAGGTATTTTCCACCGTTTGTCACCGCCTCGTCGAACGCCTTCGTTCCCGCGTCGATGGGAGCTACTCCTGCCGCCTTGGCGTCGGCCAGTTCCTGATTCAGCAGGTCCTCGTCGGTGGCCTCGGCCGGGGCGACGGACCGCGGTCCGGCTCCCGGCATGGGCCACCGAGCCGGGCCAGGACGTTGGGCGGGGCGTCGGCGGCCCACTTCGAGATCACGGCCGGGGACTTCGCTCCGGCCAGGACCGCGCACGCGGCCAGGACGAAGGCGAATGGGTTGAACCCGGATCATTACTGTGCTCCAACATACAGCGAATATCCCCTGCGTATCCTGGCATTTTCGCCACCCAAGCGGAGCCGACCTCCCCTCTTCTCGCGGGCCTGTGTCGGCCGTGGGGAACCCTGTGACAAGATCCGCTGGCATGTCATCTGTCATGTCGTCCGCCATGCCTTCGTTGCCTTCGTCGCCCACGGGTCCCTCCAGAACCGGTCGCCGTCTGCTGGTCGCCCTGCTCGCGATGCTCGCGACAGCAGGCTCCACCGTGGCCGAGGCCGGCACGCCGTCCGGCCCGGCGCCCGGCGCCGCGGTGAGAGCGGCCGAACCTGCGACGCCTGACCGCCCCAGCTACGACGTAAAGCTGCGCGCCGATGGCGACGGCTCCCACTGGGCGGGCCGGCAGACGGTGTCCTTCCGCAACGCCTCCAGCCGGCTCCTGCGTGAGGTGTACATACGCCTGTGGGGCAATGGCGAGGACGGCTGCGGGACATCCGGAAGACCGTCTCCCGTCCGCGTCTCCCACGTGCGCGGCGGCACTCCGGGCCGCCCCGGCGTGAAGTGCACGGCGCTGCGCATCGCTCTGCCGAGGCCGCTCGCACGCGGTGAGCGGACTGCCGTCTCCTTCGACGTGGCCCTCACCGTGCCCGCACGCAACAACCGCTTCGGCCGCGAAGGCGCGTTCCGCTTCCTGGGCAACGCGCTGCCGGTCCTCGCCGTGCACGACGCGAGGGGGTGGCACCTCGATCCGTATGTGTCGTACGGCGAGAGCTTCTACACCCTGGCGAGCGACTTCCGGGTGCGCCTCGACCACCCGTCCGCCCTCAAGGTCCCGGCGACCGGCAGCACATGGACCCGCACCGGCGGTACCGGGCGTACGGTCACCCACAGCGTCGCCAAGCGGGTGCGGGACTTCGCATGGGCGGCGGGCCCGTTCCGCACCGCGACCCAGACCTCGCCCGACGGCGTGCGCGTGAAGTCGTATTGGTCGCCGAACACGCCCGCCGCCGGTGTCCGCCTCAACCGCAAGGACGGCGTCGCCGCCATCGACCGGTTCGGCAGGGAGTTCGGCCGCTATCCGTACGGCGAGATAGACCTCGTGATGACCCCCGGGTTCGCCGGCGGCATGGAGTACCCCGGCCTGGTCATCCTCGGCACCGAGGAGGAGGGTGGCGCCACCGTCCATGAGATCGCCCACCAGTGGTGGTACGGCGTCGTGGGCAACGACGAGTACAACTCACCCTGGCTGGACGAGAGTTTCGCTCAGTACGCCAACGCGCGCTACTACCGCTGGGACGGGTTCGAGTGCTCGCCGGACGACTCCTGGCCGAGCGCCACCGCCGCGCTCACCAACTCGATGGCCTACTGGTCTACACACCGTGGCGAGTACTTCCAGGTCGTGTACGGAATCGGCCCCTGCGTCCTGGCCGACCTGGAGCACGTCCTCGGGGCCGGCACCATGGCGCGCCTCATCAAGAAGTACGCCCACGACCACTGGTACGGCGTCTCCACCACCGTCGACTTCAAGAAGGCCGCACAGTCGATGACGCACAGGGACCTCGGCCCCTTCTGGCGGAAGCACCGCATCCGCTGAAGTCGCACTCCGCTCGCGGGTGACGGGCGTACCCCGGCGGCGCCACGATGACGGTGACCGACGGGGTACGCGGGCAGGGCGGCGTCGTTCCGGCGGTGCAGTCAGACACTCGTAGAACTCGCCCCGGAAGCGTGACGCTTCTGCGAACGCTTCCCGCCGGACAGCATCAGGCAGCAGACTCACCCTCACGGCCTTCGTCGTGGTCACGTGCACCTTGATCGGAGCACAGGATCAGACGAAGGCCGCCCCCACGTCCGGCGAATCCCCATGCGAGCGAATCCGTTCGAGACGCCATTCGAGACTGTGGCACCATGTACGGCATGACGACGAACCGAAAGGTCCATGCCGCGTAGACGGCCAGGACAGATCCGTGCCGGCGCTCCCGCCAGCCACCGGACAACAGGTGCAAGGCCAGTCATCGACGGCCTGTCATCGCGTGCACTGTCCGAGATCGCCCGTCTCGAGCACACCCGCAACTATCTGCAGCCAGACGATGTCAGCACCGCTGTGGGCCTGTGGAGGAACTACGTCCACCAGCCCGAGCGGGATCTGTGGCACGACTACGAGTGGGGCAACGCGCACTGGTACTGCTGCGGCAACCCCCTCGAAGCCCGAGCCCTCCTCGACACGGTGATGCAGGCCATATCACCCCGAAGTACCCGCGAACTTCAGAAGGTTGTCAGCCGGTCAGACGCCGTCTGGAACCGTCCATCCCCGCCCTATGACGCGGACGGTCGGTAAAGAACCAGCTGAGAGCCGGAGCATCGGGAGAGCCCAGGGATCCCCGTCGCCGGGGACGGGTTCAGCATTGCTGTCAACCGACGTCGAAGAGATTCGGCAGTCGAAGGAGGTAACGGGTGAGGTCGTGGCGTTTGAGCTGCTCGAACTCGGGGGGCCGGTACAGCCGGGTGACGGTGCAGCGTTCCGCGGCCGAACCGATCCCGTCCAGCAGGGCGTTGACAGCCTGCCGGGCCGAGGTGTTGGCGCCTTCCATGGTGGCCAGATCGATGGGCACGGCCACATAGTCGCCGGACAGGAAGAGGTTGGGGATCTTCGTAGCCGATCGCGGACGGTGGTGGAAGGTCCCTGTCGGATGGGTGAGCAACTGCTCCTCGTTGACCGGGTTCGGAGTGCCGAGGCCGTCGACAGCCGGATCGAGGAACCAGGAGTGCAGCACGGAGTCCTTCAGGACCGTACGGCCGCTGTCATTGAGCGCCGCCTTCAACTGCGCCCACACCTCGCGGGCGACTTCGGCGCGGGTGCACTGCTTGGCGGTCTTGCCGTACAGGATGCCCGGCTGGTCCCACTCTGAGACGTCCACGGACAGACAGTCCGCGACCGTGCCGTCGCCGAAGTCGGCAGGGAAGTCGTGGCCCGGCCAGTGCTGGGCCTGGGCGATCGCGGTCAGCGACCAGGGGGAGTCGATGAGGTCGAGGTGGCCGTGCAGTATCGGCGTACGTTCGGTCAGATAGAACTGGATGCCGGTCATCCAGTCCGTCTCCAGCCGGTCGCACTCGGCCAGTTGGGGATCGGCGGCGCGCACGGCGGAGTTCCAGGTGCGGCGCGCGTGCTCGACCGGCATGGCCGAGATGTAGTGGTCGGCGGTGACAGTCCGGCGGGCACCACCCGGGTCCTCCACGACGGCGCCGGCGATCCGGCCCGTGTCCAGGATCAGGTCCCGTACGGTCCAGCCGATGTGGAACTCGACCCCGAGTGACTTCAGGTACGTCACCCAGGGGTCGATCCAGGCCTCGTTGGTGGGCGCGTTGAGGATCCGGTCCAGCGGTCCGTCCGCGCCCCGCCCGAGGAGGTTGAAGGCGAAGGCCTCCAGCAGGGTGGCGACGGTACGGGTGCTGGCCTCTTCCGCCTTGGTGGCCACGATGTTGCGGGTGATGCCGATGGCGAGGATCCGCTGGTAGTCGTACGACATCCGTCCGGCCCGTACGAACTCCCACCACGGCATCTGCTCCCAGGTCTCGTCGCGGCGTTCATCGCAGCTGGTGAGGAAGACCAGGAAGCGGTTGGCGAAGTAGAGGGCCTCGTAGAGGGGGAGGTTGAAGGCGGTGTCCAGGACCGAGGTGAGGGCGCGGAGGATCTCGTCGGTGGTGAGTTCGGCCGGGGTGTTGCCGGGCCACGGAAGCGGGATCCGGATGTCCTCGCGGCCGCCCGACCGGGCGAACAGCATCTCCTTGGGGGCGACGAGGTTGTCGTGGACACCATTGGGGTTGCCGGGGAAGGGGATGCGCCGCATGGTGTCGGGCAGGTTGTGGTAGATGCCGGGGATGAAGCGGAAGCCGTGCTCCCCGGGCAGGGGCCCGCGGCCGCCCGCGGCGCTGTCCGGTACGTCCATGCTGCGGGCCTTGCCGCCCAGCGCCTTGCGTTCGTAGACCGTGACCCGGAAGCCGCGTTCGGCGAGTTCGTGGGCGGCCGTGAGCCCGGCGACGCCTCCGCCCAGTACGGCCACGGTCTGTGGGGCGGCACCGTTCCGGGCCGCGGCCCGTTGGGGGGTCGCGAGGGCGACCCCGCCGCCGGCGGCCGCGGCCGAACCCAGGAACCCTCTGCGTGAGGTGCCGCCCATCGCTACCCCTTACCGTAGGTAACCACCGGCGCACGAGGATATGGGCGACGCACCGATCCCGGAAGAGGGCCAACGGATTTTGGGCCTCTTTGGCTTGATGCCGCATCACCTCGGCGCACCCGACGGCGTGCGGCCAAGGCGTTCCAGATCCCACTGCGGCCGGCCGCATGCCGAGAGGCGGGGAGCGCGGTCGTGGTTGCTGCCCAGATCTTCGAGTGTTCCCTCGATGCCGAATCGCTCCGTGAGGAGGGCTGCGGCCCGCTCCTCCTCGATTGCGACCATCGGCGCCACCAGCCACTCGGCAGAGGAGATGCCCATCGATTTCTCCGTTCATCAGTTGGTTGACCCGCGACAGCCCGGTCATTGCGGATCGGTGAGCGTGATCAGACAGAGGTGATGCAGGGCGGCGGGCCCCGCCATCGCGCGGATCACCGAAGTGGGTTCAAAGAACAATGAGTTGGAGGTCAGCAGTGGCGTCGAGGATTTCCTCGCCGCCTCAGTCCGCCGCCACAGAGTCCACGGATGCCTCACCTGGGTGCGCACCGCGGTACTCCTGGCCCTCGGCGAGACCGTGGCGGACGATCTCCTGGTGCCCATCGGCCTACCCGTCCCGATCAACACACTCACCTGCCGCCCCCTCCCCCATGGGTGTGGGGTCCCACCGTCCGCCCGGAGGGTGGTGGCGGAGATTACGGTCCCAACAGCGGAGGTTTCGACCAACTCGGCTTCGGCACCATCACGTTCACCCGCTGACCGCAGTTGCGGGAGAAGCAGCAACAGTCGTTCCGAAGGGAGGCACGCCGGAGCTCGTCGTGCACCTTCACGAAGACCCGGAGACGTGAGTGACACCGCACACGGCAGGCACGGGCGTTCACGAGGGCCCGTGCCTGCCGTGTTCCTGGTTGGGCTACAGCGGACAGGTGTTCAGGAAGGCGTCGGTGTTGGGGTCGTTGGGGATCGGGCAGAGGAACTGGTCGTAGCGGGTGTCGTTGTCGATGAAGCGTTTGAGCCAGGCGATGCTGTATTCGGCGACCGTGGTGTTGGCGCTGGCGAAGGTGAAGTGGTCGGCGTTGTTGAGCTCGACGAATGCCTTGTTGCGGACGCTCGTCAGCTCGTTGTAGGCGGGCAGGGCGAAGGTGTCGACAGGGGCGACGTTGTCGCCGTCGGCGCCGAAGACCATGGTGGGTACTTTGATCTGGCTGGAGGGGTTGGTGGTGTCCCAGGGCGCCAGGGCGATGGCCGCCTTGAGCGACGGGGTGCTCGCCGCGCTCTCCAGCGTGCCGCCGCCGCCCATCGACCAGCCCATCACGGCCGACCGTTTGGGGTCGATCCTGTTCTTCACCACGCTCTGGGTCGTCAGATAGGTGAGCGCGGCGAGTTGCTGGTTGCTGCGATCGGTCGGGAAGTCCCACAGCGCGTTGCTGTCCAGGGTCATCACCACGAAGCCCTGGGAGGCCAGCCGCGGCCCGTACCAGGCGATCTCCGCCTGCGGGGCGACGAAGCCCGGCATGATGACGACGGAGCCGAAGGTGCCCTGGCTCGTGTCGAGGGGGAAATAGACGGTGCCGGTGTTGAAACCCGCGCCACTGCCGGACGGCACGGTGACCGAGGCGACGGCGAACGGGCCGGTCTCGGCGGTGATGCTCGCCCAGGTCGGGGCGGGGCCACGCTGGTAGGGGTTGGCGGAGGCGGCCTGGGCGGGTACGGCGAGGGCGAGGGCCATCGTGACGAAGACGGCGAAGATGGCCATGAGTGCCCGGGACGGGAACAGGTTCACGGGAGTCCTCTCGGACGGGCAGTCAGTTGGTGTAGACAGCGGGGGAACCATCGACGCTGCTGTCGACCACCGGGGCGTAGGCGGCCGTGAAGTAGCCCTTGCCGGTGCACAGCAGCGAGCCGGAGACCTTGCTGAACACCTGGTTGGTGAAGGTCAGGCCGGCATCGCTGTTGGAGGCCACCGCGGAGAGGCTGGGTGCCTGATAGACGCAGGTGGCGGAGCCCAGCAGGGTGGAGAGCACCACCGTGGTCTGTATCGCACCGCCCGAGGCCGGGGTCACCGTGACGGTGCCGTCGGAGGCGGCTGAGGTGGTGTAGGGCATGTTGTTGACGGTGATGCTCTGCACCCCGCGAACGCCGAAGACGTTGCTGGTGCAGCCGCTGAAGGTCTGGGCGGTCGCGGACTCGGTGGCGGTGCCCGGGGCGGCGGGGTTGTCCGTCACCGTGGCGGAGAGCGTCGAGCCGGTGCAGGTGATGCCGGATGTGCCGCTGCTGCTGGTGGCGAGGGCGGCCGTGGTGCCGCTCGCCAGCGAGGCGGTGAGAACGTCGCCCACGGAGACGGCGTTGCCGGCGGCGCTGCCGTAGGTGAGTACGGCGCCGTCCGCCGAGGCGGTGGTGGCGGGGAGGAGGGCCAGGGCTGTCAGCACAGCGGTGGCGGCGAGGGCGGGGACGTTGGGTCTGCGCATGCGGGAACCTCTGACTACAGGTGTGGGTGGCGAAGGCGGGTCGCCGATCCGCCGGCTCGGGGGTGAAGGCGGTGACCCGTGCAGGGTGGCTCCCGGACTGCGGGAGCAACCGGACCGGTACACGTCCCTGACCCGAGGGCAGGGACGCGAGCACACTTGTTGGCGGCCTTGCGGGTGCGTGACACTGTCGGCTCCAGCGGGTCTCCGACCGCAGGTCCGCCCTAGATGAAAACCTGTGAGAGTTGTAAACCTGACGGGTATTCAAGTCAAGACACTGCGTGCAAGTCGGTGCGCGCGATTTCCCGAGGAAGGATGCGGAATGGCAACAGGTCCGTCGGCGACGCCCGCGCCGGTGCTGCCCGGTACGCGTACGGGGCGGGAGCCGGAGCGCTCTCTACGGCGCGGACCGCGCCGTGACTCTGCCGAGGCCGTCGCCGCCAACCAGCGCGACCGGCTGCTCGACGGCTTCGTCCGGACCGTCGCCCAGCTCGGCTACGCCCAGACCCGCGTCAGCGACATCTGCCAGGCGGCGGGTGTGACCAGGCCGGTCTTCTACGAGCTCTTCAAGGGCAAGGAGGACGCCTTCCTCGCCGCCCACCGCCATGGCACCGCCATGGTCATCAACGTCATGGAGGAGGCGCATGCCCGGACCTCCGACTGGCCCGGCGCGGTGCGTGCCGGACTCGGCGCGCTGCTCGGCACCCTCGCCGAGGCACCCGCGTTCGCGGCCATGGCCATCGTGGAGATCGACGCGGTCGGCCCTGCCGGGTGGGACGCGCGCGAGGAGCTGCTGGCCCGCTTCCGGGACTTCTTCACCGACGTGCCCGAGAGCGGACTGCCCATCCCCACCGAGGAGTTGGTCGACATCGTGGTCGGTGGGGTGTACTCCGCCATCCACCGGCGGATCGCCGCCGGCCGGACTGCCGAACTGCCCGGCCTGCTGCCCGGCCTGACCTTCTCCGTACTGGCCCCCTTCCTCGGCCCGCAACGCGCCGCCGTACGCCTCGCCGACCCGGCACCCTCCACCAACCCGCCGCCGGACTGTCTGGCGGCGGAGGCCTGACGAGGAGGGAGTACTCGACCGGGACCGCGATCCCGGGGTCGGACCTTGCCGGGGGCGAAGGCTGCTGCCGTGACCGCGCAGCGAATGGACTGCTCCAAAGAAACCTAGACCGCCGCGGAAGACCAGCGTTAGCCACCGGATTGACAAATGCGGTCCCGGGATTCCTCGGCGGATGAGCAATGGGGAAGCCAAGGGCACGGGTGCGGGCAGAGTCAGCCGCCGGTCGAGCGCACGCGCGAAACCGGCGGAAGAACGGGTTCCGATACCGGCCGGGAAAGCTCGCGGGGCGGCCCGGGGGCCGCGTCGGCCCGCAGAGCGAGCTCCAGCTCGAACCGGGTCTCCGAATCCCGGAGGGAATCGCCGAACAGCTTCTCCAGCTGGCGCATCCGGTACCGCACGGTCTGCGGATGGATGTGCAACCGCTGGGCGGTACCCCCTACGCTGCTCTCGCTCTGCAGCCACGCCAGCAGCGTCTCAGCCAGCCGGTAGCGCTGGGGCGTGGGAATTCCCGCCAGCGGTGCGAGAGCCCGGTACGACAGGGCCCGGACCAGCGGCTCGTCCGCATACAGGACCAGCGTCGAGAGGTGGTCGGCACACCGGATGACGCCCTCGCCGCGCAGCACACCACGCCTCATGAGTGACAGTGCGCGGGCCGCCCAGCGCAGTGAGTCCGCGATCTGGGCGAGCGGGACCGTCGGCCCGACCGCGGCGGGCCGGCCAGGGAGTGCCGCGGCGAGGGCGCGCCCGTGCGAGGGGCCGGTCGTGTCCGGGTCCGGGACGACCAGCCGAGCCGGGTGCGCGGTCATGTCCGCCAGCACTCCGGCGGGCAGCAGCAGCCGTTCGCCGTCCTCCCGCTCGGTCCCGCCCACGGCGATGACGGCGACCCGCTGCGGCAGCGGCCAGCGTGCGGCGCGGGCCAGCTCCTCGACCGCCTCCGCCGAAGCCGACGATTCGGCGAACAGCAGGTCGAGGAGGCGCTGGCAGCGCCGTTGCAACTCACCGGTGCTGCGCAGTCGGGCTTCGGTGTGGCCTTCGGTGGCCGCCTGCATGATCTCGTGCATGTGCGTGAAGGCCGCGTCCGCGAGCGCGGCCACCTCGCCGGAGTCCAGGGCGAGTTCGTCGGCAGCCTTCATCATGCGCCGCCACGCGGCCCGACCGCCGAGCCGGAGCGCGGCTTGCAGCACTTCGAGGCCGCGCCCCTCGCCGGACTCACCACGCCCGATCTCCTGGTAGGTGCGGACGACGTGCTCACGGTCGCGCTCCCGGCCGGTGCCGGCGATGCGGTCCACGAAGAGCGCCAGGGCCTGTTTGACGCCGGCTCTTATGGTCCGCACGTATGCGTCGTCGGCGGGCCGCGCGTACTCGGGGACCTGTAACTGCACCTCGCGCTCGACCTCGGCGGCGATGTCGTCGAGATGCGGGCGCAGAAAATCTGCCAGCCGGTGGGGGACAACCACGAAGGGATCCATGCGGTTTGCTCCTAGCCGTCGCTCAAGCGGCACAACCGACGACGATATCCCCCCGCCCAAGTCTCCTGTTCTGTCCAGGCGTTACAAGACGGATACTGCGTGTTGTCCTTCCGTGACAAAGCCCTATGGACACCTCCCTACGGCTCAGACCGGCAGGCCGAGCGCTCCACCGAGGACCGGCCACGAGGCGGTGAACTCCCGCTGCCAGTCACTCCATTGGTGCCCTCCGCCCTGGTAGAGGTGCTGGGTGGCCGGGATGGCCAGCTGACCGAGAGCGGTGACGAAGCTCTGTGTGGAGGGTGCCACCAGGCTCTCCAGAACGCCGGGGAGCAGCGCTCCGATGCCACCGCTGATGACCTGCGCCAGCGCGAGGATGGTGCCGAGCCCGCCGGTGAGGCTGCCGGTGCCGACGGAGACGTAGAGTGCGGTGCCGCGCAGGGCGCTCACGCGGGCCAGGGGGTCGAAGTCCTGCCAGGTGGCGGAGTCGAGTGTCGGCGCGCCCCACAGCGACAGGGGGTTGAGGCCCTCCCGGCCCACGATTGCCTGGACGATCGTCGGCATGTTCGTCACGGTGGTGGCGGGTATTCCGCTGTACGACGCTGCGGCCACGAACATGCCCGGATGGCGGGCGGCGTGCGCCATGGCGCCGTATCCGCCGGTCGAGACCCCGGCGACGGCCTGGACCGTGGAGGCCCGGCAGGTGGCGCGCAGGACCGCGGTGACCTCCTGGAGCTGGAAGGTCTCGTAGTCGGGGCCCGTCTTCCAGCGGGTGGGGATGCCGGTGGGCCCACCGTCCGGCATGGCGACGATCAGATCCCGGTTCGCCGTGAACTCCTCGATGTCCGTCTCACGGGTCCATGAGTTGTAGTCGTCGTGTGCGCCGTGCAGCAGATGGAGTACCGGCCAGGTGCGGTCGGGTCGGGCGGCGTAGGAGGTCGGCAGGATGATCCGTACGGGCGAGGTACGGCCCAGTGCGGCTGAGGGGATGCCCAAGTCATAGGTACGCGGCCCCAGTTGGGTGACGGTGACGTCGGCGGCCGAGGCTCTCGGGGTTCCGGCGAGGGCGCCCGCGACGCCGAGGGCGGCGGCCTTGGCGAGGGTGCGGCGGGACAGGCAGCGGTGAGGGACGGACGGACGGTCGGACATGGCGGGCGGCTCCTTGTGGGGTGTTGTCGGGGAGCGGTGTGTTCAGCCGAGCGCCCCGTTCAGGTGGTCTGCGATGACCTGGGCGTGCGGCGGGTCGAGCAGCGACAGGTGGTGTCCTGGAACGCGGACGATCTCCAGGTCCGAGCAGAGTTCGTCCCAGCCGAGGGCGTCGTCCGCACGCTCGTACGCCGGGTCGCGCACGGTGTGCGGCGCGGGTTCGGTGGCCCGGTAGAGGATCACCCGGCCGTCGTAGGAGCGGGGGGTGTGCGCCTCGCCGGTCCGCAGGTCGAGGTAGGAGGTGCGCTGGTGCTCCAGCGCGGCGGGCGCGATGTCGGCGACCGCGCTCAGGGCGTCCAGCACGAGATCGATGCGGGCCCGGTCGTCGAGCCCGGCGAGTTTCCCGTACGGCAGGTCCAGTCGCGCGCCGTAGGTGCGGGACACATACGCGGTGAATCCCTCGAAGTGTTCGCGTGCCACGTCCCACGCGGTCCGTCCGGGCGGGCGGGGCAGCGGGCGTACGGCGTCGATGAGCACCACCGCGTCGGGGGGTGCGAACTCGGCGGCGAGCAGCCGGGCGGTCTCCTGGGCCACGAACCCGCCGAAGGACCAGCCGCCGATCCGGTAACGGCCGTCGGGCCACGCCTTTCGGATCGCCTCGGCGCACAGCCGAGCCTTGGCGGCGACGGTGTCCGCCTCCTCGACCCGGTCGAGGCCGTACACCGGCAGCCCGGGAGCCAGCAGCCCGGCGAGCGGCCGGTAGACGTCCGGGGTGCCGCCCGCGGCGTGCACCAGTATCAGCGGCGGGCGGTCGCCGTCCGGCCGGAGGGCCCGCAGGGGGTACGGCATGGACCTGGACGCCGGGCGAGGAGCGACCGGAGCGCTGGGCAGGCGTACGCGCCGGTCGTCCTGGGCGGAGAGAGTGATGGCGTTGGCGGCGGCCTGCACGGTGCCGGCCAGGAGCAGGTCGCTCAGCGAGAGCGGGACGCCGAACTCGCGCACGGCGGCCTCGCGCAGCCGTACAGCCATGAGCGAGTCGAGGCCGAAGTCGGTGAGCGGAGTGTCGGGGGTGATCTGCTCCGGGAGGTGGCCGGTGACGGCGGCGATATGGCGGATGAAGCGTTCGGCGACCGTACCGCCACCGCTCCCCTGTTCCGGCGGTGGTACGGACTCGGCCGCTGGAAGCGCGCGCTCGTCGTGGGTGACGTCGGCCGACGGGCTGCCAGGCCCGTGCGTCCACCAGTGCCGGGTGTGGTGCCAGGACGGGAGGGGAACGTCGACGACCTCGCCGTGCGGGTGGAGGAGGCGGGCCGGGAAGAGGTGGCCCGCGGCGTACAGGGCAGCCAACTGACCGCGGAAGGTGAGGGCGGGGTCGTCGCCTCTGCGCAGGGTGGGCAGAGGGAGCGAGTCAGGCAGGTTCTGGGCGAGCGGGTGCAGGAGCACGGGGTGCGGGGAGATCTCGATGAACGTGGTGTGCCCGTCCGCCGCGGCGGCGGCCAGCGCACCGGCGAGCCGGACCGGGTTGCGCAGATTCGCCGCCCAGTGCGCGGCGTCGAAGTCGCAGGGGCCGGTGGGGTCCTCGTAGACGGTGGAGTAGACCCGTACGGCGCCGTCGGTCCGGCCCCGGACGCCGCTGAGACAGGTGACCAGTTCGGCCAGCAGCGGCTCGACCTGGGGCGAGTGCCCGGCGCCCTGGACGGGCATGACGCGAGCTGTGCGGCCGTGCGCGGTGAGGTGTTCGACGAACCGGGAGACGGCCGGTGCCGCACCGGTGACGGTCTTCTGTCCGGGCGAGGTGTGCACGGCGACATGCACGCCCGGGAACTGCCTTACGAGGTCGCCGAGTTCGTCGTCGGTCAGATCCACGACCGCCATCGCCCCGCCGCGCAGGGTGGCGAGCAGCCGGGACCGTACGGCGATGACGCGGGCGCCGTCGGCGGGGTCGAGCGCCCCGGCGACGACGGCCGCCGCGACCTCGCCCATGGAGTGCCCGATGACGGCGGCGGGTTCGACGCCGTAGGAGCGCCAGAGTTCGGCCAGCGCCAACTGGGTGCCGTAGAGGAGGGGTTGGGCGGTCTCCACCCGTCGCAGGTCGTCCTCCGTGCAGCCGTCGAGCAGTTCGTGCAGGGAGATGCCGCACCCGGCCGCGAGGACCGGCTCCAGTTTCTCCACGGCGGCGGCGAACGCGGGCTCGCAGCCGAGCAGTTGGCGGCCCATCGCGGGCCACTGGGTGCCGTAGCCGGAGAAGACCCACACCGGGCCGGGTCCGAGCCGGTCACGGTTGCCGGCACTCACGTACGGATGGGGGCGGCCGGCGGACAGCGCGCGCAGGGCGGCGGTGAGTGCGAGGCAGTCGGGGGCGACGACGGCCGCACGGGCGGGGCCGCGGCCGGCACGCCCGGCGAGGGTGCGTCCGACGTCCTGGAGCCGGGTGGCGCTGCCGTCGGGTGTGTCGAGCCAGTCGGCGAGCCGTCCGGCGGTGTGCCGGACCCGGGCCGGATCGACGTCACTGAACTGCACCAGGGTGGCGGTGCCGTGCATGAGGGGGGTGCGCACCGGGGCGGGCCGACAGGGCTGCCACTCCTCCAGTACGGCGTGCGCGTTGGTGCCGCCGAAGCCGAACGCGGAGACTCCGGCGGTCGCGGTGCCGCCGTAGCGGGGCCACGGTTCGGGTTCGGTGACGACCCTCAACGACTGCTCGTCCAGGGCCGGTTGGTCGCAGTGCAACGAGCCGGGGATGACGCCGTGGTGGAGGGCGAGAACGGCCTTGACCAGCCCCGCCAGCCCGGCGGCTGCCTCCAGGTGACCGAGGTTGCTCTTGACCGAGCCGAGCAGCAGCGGCTGGTCGGGATGACGGGTCCGACCCAGGACCGCGGCCAGCGCACCGGCCTCGATGGGGTCGCCGAGCGGGGTGCCCGTGCCGTGCGCCTCCACGTAGTCCACGATCGCCGGATCGATGTCGGCGCGCGCGTACGCCGTCTCCAGAAGGGCGCGCTGGGCCGCCGGGTTGGGCGCGGTGAGGCCGTTGGAGCGGCCGTCGGAGTTGACGGCGGTGGCCGTGATGACGGCGAGGACCCGGTCGCCGTCGCGCAGCGCGTCGCTGAACCGCTTGAGGACCACCACGGCACAGCCCTCGGCGCGACCGATGCCGTCGGCGGAGGCGGAGAACGGCTTGCACCGGCCGTCGGGCGCCAACACACCGGCCTGGCCGAACGCGACCGTGACGACGGGTGACAACAGCACGTTGGCCCCGCCGACGAGCGCCGAGTCGCAGTCGCCACCGCGCAGCGCGACGCAGGCCTGGTGGACGGCGACGAGGGAGGAGGAGCAGGCGGTGTCGACGACGACGCTGGGGCCACGCAGGTCGTACACGTAGCTGAGCCTGCCCGCCGCGACCGAGGTCGCGGCCCCGGTGGTCGCCCAGGCGTCGACGGCCGCCGGGTCGGCGCCGGTGAGCCGGCCGTAGTCGGGGGCGGAGACGCCGACGAAGACCCCGGTGGCGGTTCCGGCCAGAGAGGCGGCGGGGATGGCCGCGTGGTCCAGAGCCTCCTGCGCGACCTCCAGCAGCATGCGCTGCTGCGGGTCCATCGCGTCGGCCTCGCGCGGGGGGATGCGGAAGAAGGCGGAGTCGAATCCGGTGAGGGTGGCGTCGTCGAGGTATCCGCCCCAGGGACTGACGTCCGACGGCGCCGGAGCAACGAAGTCCCGCCGCCGCTCCTCTGACACCCGGCCGACGGCGTCGGCGCCCTCGACGAGCAACCGCCAGTACTCGTCGGGGCCGCGCACCCCGCCGGGGAGGCGGCAGCCGATGCCGACCACGGCGACCGGCTGCTCTTCCGTGTCGGCCCAAGGAAGGTGCACGGCCTCCGGACCAGGGGCCGTACCACCACTGAGCAGGGTGACCAGCCCGTTGACGGTGGGCGTCTCCCACAGCAGCGTCGCAGGCAGTTCCCGGCCGAGTGCATCAGCCAGCTCACCGGCGATGGCGACCGCGCCCCGGGAGGACAACCCCAGCTCCGCCAGCGGCCGGTCCCCCTCGATGTCCGCGCCGGGTACCCCGGACCAGTGGGCGATCCGTTCGACGACCAGCCGCAGCAGGCCGGCGCGGTCGGCCGGAAGCGCGCTCACGCCGTGCCCTGTTCGAGGCTCTCATAGCAGCCGTCGAGGTAGCGTGAGCAGGTCAGCGCACGGGAGACCTTCCCGCTGGAGGTTCGGGGCACCGCCCCTGGCGGGACGAGCAGTACCTCGGACAGTCGCAGGCCGTGCCGGGCGGACACGGCGGCGCGCACGGCGGCGGCGACCTCCTTGCGGTCGCCGGCCTTCGGGGTCAGGCCACGCGCGTGCTCGGCCACGATCACCGCGCGCTCCGCGGCGATGGCGGCTCCGGCCGCCGTGCCGTCACCGGTGGTCCGACCGGCGTGGACGGCGAAGGCAGCGAGGCGGTCTGGGCGTATCACCCGGTGGGCGGCCTGCGCCGTGGCCTCGATGTCCTGGGGGTAGTGGTTGCGGCCGTCCACGATGATCAAGTCCTTCAGGCGGCCGGTGACCAGGAGTTGCCCGTCGAGCATCGTGCCGAGATCGCCGGTGCGCAGCCAGCGGCCGGGCAGCCGCCCCACCCGGGCGTGGAAGGTCCGGCGGGTCTGCGGCCCACGGCCCGCGTAACCACGCCCAACGTTGGGTCCCTGGACCCAGATCTCGCCCACCTCCCCTGCCGGCAGGAGGATCCCGGTGGCCGGATCGACGATGCGCACCGACTGTCCGACGGGTTCGCCACAGGAGGCGAGCAGGACCGCGACGGGGTCGTCGGGAGCGACGGTCAGGGCCTTGCCCGCCGCCAGGGCCTCGCGGTCCAGGGCATACCGGCACAGCGGCCGGCCCGGCCGGTGGGCGCTGACGAAGACGGTGGCCTCGGCGAGCCCGTACGACGGACAGTGGACGTCGGCCGCAAGGCCCTGACCGGCGAAGGCCGCGTGGAAGCGGTCGGCGGTCTCGGGCCGTACCGGTTCGCTGCCGTTGGCGAGCACGGCGACCCGGTCCAGCCGCAGACCCGCCTTGTCCTCGTCGCTGACGACGGCCGCGCAATAGTCGTACGCGAAGTTCGGCGCCGCCGTGAGGGCGTTCGGATGGTCGGAGAGCAACTGGAGCCAGCGGGCGGGCCGCCGCAGGAAGGCGACGGGGTCCATCAGGACGGACAGCAGTCCGCGTACGACGGGAGCGGCGACGCTGAGCACCAGTCCCATGTCGTGGTAGAGCGGCAGCCAGCCGACCATGGTGACGGGGCGGGTGTCGGCGCCGTACGCGGTGAGCGCCTGGCGGGCGTTGGCCACGACGTTCGCGTGCGAGATCTCGACGCCGGCGGGGAATCGGGTGGAGCCGGACGTGTACTGGAGATAGGCGGTCGCCTGATCGTCCGGAGCGGGTGGCAGCGGGGCACCGGCCTGATCGTCGGGGACGAGGTCGGTGACGATCACGCGGGGCCGCAGGCCGTGCGCGTCCAGGAAGGCACGTACGGAGTCGACTGCGCCGCTGGTGGTGAGTACGGCGGAGGGCCGCGCGTCGGCCAGGACTCCGGCCAGGCGGTCGTCGTGTCCCGGCAGATCGGGAGTGAACAGGGGGACGGCGACAAAGCCGGCCCTGAGCGCGGCAAGGAAGCCGACGACGTAATCGGCGCCCTGGGGGCAGAGAAGCGCGACGCGTTCACCGGAAGCCACGGTCTCGGCCAGCCGGGCGGCGACCGCGCGGGCCCGTATGTCGAGGCGGTGCCAGGTGAGCGTACGGAGGCTGCCACGCAGGCCGGACGAGGGGTGTTCGGCGAAGGTGAACGCGCGGCGGCCGGGCGTGTGGTGGGCCCAGTGCGCGAGATGGGCGGACAGGGTAGGCAGGTGTTCCGGTGCTGCAGGGGAGGTGCTGGGGGCGTGCGGAAGGGCGCGCGCGGGCATGGGGAAGCTCCTCACGTCACTGGTCGTGTCCCCTGGTCAGGGGGTGCTGTTATGGCTGCTCCACACTCACAGCGGGATGTTGCCGTGCCTCCGGTCGGGGACGGCGGCTCGTTTGCCGCGCAGTGTCCGCAGGGCCCGGGTGATGTACGCCCGGGTGGTGCTCGGTGCGATGACGGCGTCGACGTAGCCTCGCGCCGCAGCCGCGTAGGGGGTGGCGCAGGCCGTCTCGTACTCCTCCACGAGCTTCGCCCTCAGCTCCGCCGCGGCCTGCTCTCCGACGGCCGCCGCGGCGGCGAGTTCGCGGCGGTGCAGCACGCTGACCGCGCCCTCGGCGCCCATCACGGCGATCCTGGCGGTGGGCCAGGCGAGGTTGACGTCGGCTCCGAGGTGCTTGGAGCCCATGACGGCGTATCCCCCGCCGTAGGCCTTGCGGACCACGACGGTGACCCTGGGCACGGTGGCCTCGGCGTAGGCGTACAGCAGTTTGGCGCCGCGCCGGATGATCCCGGCCTGCTCCTGACGGGTGCCCGAGAGATAGCCGGGGACGTCGGCGAAGGTCAGCAGCGGGATGCCGAACGCGTCGCAGAACCGCACGAAGCGCGCGGCCTTCTCGGAAGCGTCGATGTCGAGCACCCCGGCGCTGTGCAGCGGCTGGTTGGCGACAACCCCGACGGTGCGGCCCTCGACGCGGGCCAGGGCGCAGATGATGTTGGGTGCGAACAGCTCGTGCACCTGGAGCAGTTCGCCGTCGTCGACGACGGTGCGCAGGATCTCGCACATGTCGTACGCGGCCTCCGGCCGGTCGGGAACGATGCGGTCGAGGCGCAGGTCGTCGGGGGTGGCGTCGAGGGTGCGCGGTGCGAAGGCGTACTCGGGCGGGCTCTCGCGGTTGTTCGCCGGGAGGTGGGAGAGCAGCACCCGGACGAGGTCGAGGGCGTCGTCCTCGTCCTCGGCGAGGAAATGGGCATTGCCGTTGCCGGAGTTACTGACGCGGGCACCGCCGAGTTCCTCGGCCGTCGTACGTTCCCCGGTCACCGCCTCGATGACGTCCGGGCCGGTGACGAACATGTGCGAGGTGCCGTCGACCATGACGGTGAAGTCGGTGATGGCCGGCGAGTAGGCGGCGCCGCCCGCGCACGGCCCCATGATCACGGAGATCTGCGGGATGACGCCCGACGCCTGGACGTTACGGCGGGCCAGTTCGGCGTAGAGGGCGAGGGAGGCCACGCCCTCCTGGATGCGGGCCCCACCGGAGTCGTTGAGGCCGATGACCGGGCACCCCGTGCTCAGAGCCAGGTCCATCGTCCTGACGACCTTCTCACCGAACGCCTCGCCCATACTCCCGCCATGGACCGTGGCGTCCTGCGCGAACACGCACACCTGGCGCCCGCCGACAGTGCCGGAGCCGGTGACCACTCCGTCGCCGTACGCTTCGGCGCCGCCGCGGGCACACACCAAGGCGCCGGTCTCAACGAAGGACCCCGCATCCAGTAACCGGTCGACGCGTTCGCGGGCGGTGAGCCGACCACGGGCGGCCTGCCGGGCGACGGCCGCCGCGGAGCCGCCAGCCAGGGCTCGCTGGTGTCGGGCGGCAAGGTCCGCGAGACGCTCCGCCGTTGTACGCGCAGCGGGCGCGGGCGATCCCAGGGTTTCCGCAATCGAGGTCACAGCCACCTCCGTCGGGGCTTGTGAGCATGGCAGCTCAGACGGGTGCGGTCTTCCTTTCCGCTGCCAATGTGAAGTCTTTGAGTGACCTGGGGCCCGCGTTCATAGACGGACTACAAACGGACGGCGGTCCTCGCTCCGGCCACGGTCATGGTGGTCCTCGCACGCGCAGGGTTGGGCTCCACCGCCATTGGACTGCACAGTCCGCTGCCCGCGAGATGGCGATCGCAGAACTTCGTCAGTATCGAAACAGCGGTCCGAGACCTCACGGATCCGCATGCATAAGCAGCCCTTGGGAAACGCCGGCTGGGCTACCTCGGACTTATGCTCCGGTGACTCACGGGGTTCCAAAAGGGTAGACGCGGCCGTTCAGCAGTTGCTCATCGCCGTTCATCTGATCAGCTTTCCAGCCGTCACCGACAACGAGGGCATGGAGATGGCAACGGGCCCGGCCTGAGTGGTGGCCGGGCCCGTGGACGGTGTGGTGCGGGGCTAGTTGGTCTGGATGGCGCCGCGGTCGATGAGGCCCTGGATGTAGGGCGGCCAGTCCCGTTCAAGGCCGGTGGTGATGGCGGCGTGGACGCTGGCGCGGACCTGCGGGGTGACCTGTTCCACGTCACCGCCCGGGTAGTACAGGCACAGGCCCGCGCGGCTCGCGTCGCACAGGATGGCGTGGGCCTTCTGGATCAGCGTCATGTAGAGCTGCGGGACCGGCGCCTTCGCCACGAACTCCCCCCTCATCGACGACCGGTTGTGATCACGCTACCTGGCCGTCCCTGCCTGAAGGACGTCAAAGCCGTCGCTGCAAACCCGCTCGGGTCCGCTGCCGTCTTAGAAACCGGGCACGGCGTCCGAGCAGGCCGGAGCTGGACCATGGAAGTCGAGGAGGTGTCGGGTGGAGACGGAGCAGCGTGTGGTGAACCGCAACTGGCTGTTTTCCCGGCTGTTGTGGGTCCTGGCCGCGGTCGCGGTGATTCTCCTGGCCTTCTGCCTGGTCAGGGAGAACCTTCCTGACCACGTGGCACGGTCATGGCCGTGGAGATTGCGGCTGCTGGACACCGGCAGCGCTTTGACGGCGGTGCTGGGAACGGGTGGAGCCGCGCTCGCGCGGGCCCAGTACGCGCAGACCGTGCGGCCCGCGCTCAGTTCAAGCGTCGCCTACTGGATCGTCTTCAGCCCGGCCGCCATCGCCGCCGGCGCAGTCAGCCCCGGTCGCTGGTTGTCGCAGGAGGAGATGGTGGCAGCCATCAAGAGCCGGCAGCTGGCGAAAGGTGACGACTTCGACTTCAAGCACCTGGGACGCGGTGCCTTCATCAGCGCGGACCGTATGACCGGCATCGGCTGGCTCTCGGAGAGGGCGATGCAGGAGGTCCAGGACCTCTTCGTGGAAGTCAGGGTGCTCGACCGCGCGGGAGACACCCATGAACGGGTGATGCCTCTGATGAAGAACATCGACCGACCACTTCGGCACCCCACCCCTCCCTTTCTGGTCTGAGGCCTGTCCGACAGACCTCCCCGCTCCGGTCATTGATCAAGCGACATCCAGTAGCCATCGGGAACAGGCAACGCTCAGGCGGCGGGCCCCCGGGATCACGATGACGTGCGGTCGCCCCACATGCCTCCTCATGAACGGACGAGCGCGGCTCTCACCGCCGACGCATCTCGAGAGTCGGATGCGTGACCGGTCGTTGCCTTCGACCCCTGGGACACCCGGTGCCCGTAGGGAAGACAGCTGATCCTTCCCAGGGGTTGTGCTGTTCCGCCGAGCACAACTCGCCACGAGACGACACCTCTCTTGGATGCAGTGGTCACGAGTGCGCGGCCGGCTCTCCGCGGCCGGCGTCTCCGCGTCGGGCGGTTCAGGTCGTGACGGGGCTGCCTGGTGCTGCCTTGTGATCCGGCTGGCCCTCCATCGTCGCCGCAGCCCGCAGCCGGCCTCCTCGGCGAACCGGTCCGAGGTCACGTGGTGGGCGCGGATTTGTGCTGACGATCGCGATCTTGGTCGTCTGTTTGGCACGGGGAATGGTCAGCCGGTGTCGCAGGGCACGACTACCGCTCCGACGACCGTGCCGTAGGCATCACGCCGTCACTCCGCCTCGGCGCGCGCCTCGACGTCTTCAATACCGGTGGGGCGCCCGGCCCGCTTCCACCGCAGGTACAGGCCGGCCGCGATGAGCAGGGTGGCCACCAGGGACAGCACCGGCCAGCCGCGCAGCAGGTTCACCGCCAGAGTGAAGGCGACGGCCACGGCGGCCAGGGCGTTCGCCCAGGCCAGGGCCGTTTTGTCCTCGCGGCGGGCGAAGCGGGCCATGGCGACGAGTCCGACGAGGAAGCTGACGAAGACGGCGACCGCGTAGAACAGCACGAGCTCCTGCTCCTTGCCCGCCGCGGCGACGATGATGAGCCCGGCGGCGGCGAGGTAGACCACCACCGACCAGTAGGGGGTGTGATGGCGGTTGACCCGGCCGAGGACCGGCGGCAGCACTCCGGGCCGTTCGGGCGTGCCGGACAGGGCCTTGAGCAGTCCGGGGCCGGCCTGGAAGGAAGAGCTGGCCGCAGCGAGCAGGAGCATCGAGCTGGTCAGCTGGAAGGCGCTGTAGAGCCAGCCGGGTCCTGCGGCTGCGTGCGCGATGTCGGCGATCTGGGTGGAGTCCGTGCCGGGGATCCCGATGTGCAGCTGAACGGCCAGCGCCGTCAGAGCCAGAGTCAGCCCTCCCACGATGACGACCAGCAGCGCGAGGGTGCCGCGGCCGAAGCGGCGGCGGTGGGTGTCGTCGAGCTGGCCGAGCTGGGCGATGGCGGTCGACGGCGCCTCGATTCCGGTGGCCAGCGCCATCGCGACCGGGAACGCCAGGACCACCGCGAGCATCGCCGAACGGCCTGGGTCGGCCGAGGTGGCGGCGTGGCCGGTGGCATGGGGCGAGGTGAAGCCGAGGATCAGTACGGCCACGGAGATGATGACGAAGGCCACGGTCATGAAGGCGAACAGCAGCCGTCCGCCGTGCCCGAACCAGGTCAGCCCCGCCACCACGACCAGCAGCAAAAGCGCCATCGGGATGCGCAGCGGAGCAAGCCCGGGGAAGAGGGCGATGACCGCGCTGGCCGCGGCCGCGGTCGAGATGCCGATGGTCAGGACGAAGTCGACGACCAGCGCGCCGATGGGCAGGAACGTCCAGCGCGCGCCGAACGCCCGCCCGGCCGCGGCCGCCGCACCGCCGCCCTGGGGAAAGCGCCGGACGAGCTGCCAGTAGTTGGCGGTGACGACCACGACGAGCCCGATGACCAGGCTCATCGTGGGCAACAGCAGCGCCAGGTCGCCGTCCAGGGCGCGCAGCGCCGCCTCGATCGCGTACGCCACCGAGGAGACGGGGTCGGCGATCACCGCGAAGGCGAACGCGAAGAAGAGAACGGAAGGGCGCGGGCCACGGCCACCCACGACAGCAGACGGAGCAGCCGCGATGGCGGCGGCCGACTTCGAGACGGTCACGCAAAGACCTTCCTTGGCGTCCCTGCGGACGCATTCGTCGAGGACAGGACACTTCGCCGACCAGACTTCCCGGCACTCCGCCCCCGACACTACGTCAGGGAAGCGCAAGTAAGGCGTTAAGGATGCGTCAGGGTTCCCCGCCGGGCACCGCCCGTTGCCAGGGACGACGGCCGGCGCGACACGGCTGCCAGGTAGTCGGCCGATCCGGGCCGCTTCACGGCTCCCCCTGTACGCCGACGTCAGCCAGGTTCCGAGACCGGCCTGCAGGGCTACGCTGCCGACGTGCCCTCCGTCTATCGCGACCCCAAGTGCCGTCAGCAGGTGCGGGAATGGTGTCTTAAGCGACTCGATGAGTGGGACGTCCCGCACCACCGGCAGGAGATCTCGACAGCGGCCGGTGCCACCAGCGTCGTCACGGTCGGCCCGGCCCCAGCAGCCGCGTCGCCGACGGTGGTGCTGGTGCCCGGTACGAACACGAACGGTGCCGTCTACCGGCACATTGCCGGGGCACTGGCCGCCCGCTGGCCCACGGTGGTGCTCGATGTGCCCGGGCAGCCCGGGCTGAGCGCGGACATCCGTCCGCGCCGCAGGCGGTCGGCGTGGTACGGGCAGTGGCTCACCGAGGCACTGGAGCAGACGGTGCCGGGCAATGCCCTGGTCGTCGGGCACTCGCTCGGCGGAGCCATCGTGCTCGCCTCCGCCTCCCCGCGGATCGCCTGGCGGGTCGTGCTGTCCAGCGCCGGGCTCGTGCGGCTGCTCGTCCCGCCGGCCGTCATGGTCGCGACGGTGCCGTGGCTGACCCGGCCGACCGTGCCACGGGCGGCCCGGATGCTGCGGCCCATGGTGGCTCCGGGTGGTCGCGTGCCGGATGAGCTGGCGGAGTGGATGGCCCTGGTCGCCCGCTGCTGCCGCAGCAGCCTTGCCCCTCCCCCGCTGCCTCCGGCGCTGTTGGACGAGCGCCGGGCGGTGCCCTGTCTGGTGGCCACCGGCCGCTACGACGTCTTCCTGCCGCCGCGGCGGGTGGGGCCTGCCGCCTATCGGCATCTGGGCACCCGGTTGCACGTCCTGGACGGTTCGGGGCATCTGCTGCTGGACGAGGCGCCCGACGACATCGTCAGGCTGGTGGGGCGGGCACTGGCCGCGTCGGGCAGGGATGGCGCATAGGCTGCGCATGTTTCCCTTCGATGACCTGGCGTATGGGGCGGGGCCGTACGACGCTGGGCGCAGGGACGTTTTGAGGCAGACGAGGAGCCGACCGTGCGCGCACGTGACCTGGCGGTGGAATACGAGTCGGTGAGCGTCGACAGCGATGCCCTGGACGCGGCTCGGCTGATGGCCGAGCACAAGCTGCCCGGGCTGCTCGTGCTGGACGAGCGCGGGGAGCCGAAGGCCATCCTGCCCGCCTCCCAGATGATCAAGGTGCTGGTTCCCGCTTACGTCATCGAGGACCCCACGCTCGCCGCGGTAGTCGACGAGCAGCACGCCGACCGGCTGTGCCAGGCGCTGGCCGGCCGCCGCGTCGGCGACTGTCTCCCCAAAACCGCGGCCCCGCCGCCGATCGCCGACCCGGACGACACCGCGCTGGAGGTCGCCGCGCTGATGGCGCAGGTGCGCAGTCCCTTGGTGGCGGTCGCAGAGAAGGCCAAGGACGGCACGCGTCTCCTCGGCGTCATCACCGCCTCGCACCTGCTGCACGAACTCCTGGGAAAGACGGGCACGTTGAGCTGCACGCCAAGCGACTGAAACCTGTCGGGTCAGCGGTCGAGCACCGGCCCGGTGGTGTCCAGTGCTGCCCCGACGTGGTCGGCCAGGCTCACCGCTACCAGGCGCGTCTGTAGAGGCGGCGGTACCGTGCCGGGTTCCGGCTCCAGCATGAAGCGGCCCAGGTAGCGGCCGCCCACCTGGGCGCGCAGTTCGATCTCCTCGCCGGGCCAGCCGTCCTTGTCCAGGTCCCAGTGGGCCCGGCCGACGGTCACTGAACCGTCCTGTTCCAGGCGGGGATGTCGGCCGAGCAGCGTGCCGTGCTCGAACCGGGAGCCACGCAGTCCCAGAATCTCGGTGAGCTGATGCCCTACCTGGTCCACCACCGCATACGGCGAGCCGCCGGCCTGGACCAGGGAGGCAGTTTCGTGGATCCGCGCCAGATGCGCCGCGTCGGTGACGGTGACCAGCTTCAAGGTGCGGGCGTGGGCCGCCAGTTGGGAGACGGCCACGCCCACCGCCAGCAGCAGGAAGGTCGTGGTGATGTCGTCGCCATGGGAGATGGTGAACCGCTGGAAGGGTCGGGTGAGGAAGAAGTCGAACCAGGCCGCCGCCGACAGTGCGGCCGCCACCCCGCCTGCCCGGCTGCCCAGCGTGGCGACCGCCACGACCACCACGACCAGGATCAGCGCCAGGTTCGCGGACGTCATGTGGGTACGGAAGGGCACCAGGGCGAGCGCGACGACAAGCGGCGCGAGCAGAGCAGCCGCCAGGGCGATCCGGTTACGCAGGGACATCCGCATGGTCCACCACCTCACGGGAGCGAGGAGCGGCCCTCCTTGCCAAGGGGCCGCCCGGTAGGGGGTCGACACGGCACGACGGTCGACAAGGCCAGAATCCCGCTGCCGTCCTCTCCGGGCTACTGCCAGGGCCGATCTTGACGCACTTCTGACACCGCATACACCAGGGCGTACGTAGTCACCGGGCGATCCGGTACTGGGCGGCCGGTCAGCCCGTCTTCCCGCCCCTCCGCGTGTCGGCCCGTTCCCACTCCTCGTCCCACTGCCGCAGGCGCTGCCGGGCCAGGCACACGCGGACGATTCGTCCGCTGCCCCACATCGTTGCGCCCGCCCCCACCGCGACGATTCCGCCCATCATCACCGCGCGGAAGGCCGCATCCGCGGGGGACAACGGCGCGGAGGCCAGACCTCCGCGCCTGTCGGTCCAGACGGTGACCCGGGTGCCTGCCCGGGTGCCGGGTCCGGGTGCCGGGTCCGGTCCGTATGCGACCAGCCGTCGGGGGCAACCCAGCGAACGGGGGCCCACGCCCGCCGGTTCCCGTCCGGCCGCGCGGACACCTCGTCCACCGCGTCCTTCGTGACGACGGCCGACACCCCCTGCCGCTCGGCCCGTTCCCGGTCGAGGCCCCGCTCGACGGTGACCGCGGTCACCAGGCCCGCCAGCAGCCCCCCAGCCACGGCGAGCGCCCAGGCGACGAGCACCGCCCAGGTTTCGACGACGTCGCTGCGCCGCCGCAGCGGGTTGCGCCTCCAACGCCACCACCGCACCGTCCCACGTGGTGTACTCGCCACCGCCGACACCCCCTCGCAAGGGGACAGACTGCACCCGCCTCCGGTGTGCTCCCCCTCGGGTGGCCTGGCCGCCCGCGTGTACGCCCGTCACGGCTCAGGCGAGCACGAAGTACCGCAGCCACAAGTACAGCGCACTGATAGCGACCGTGACGAGCATGACGACGAGGCCGTACTTGGTGAACTGCCAGAAGGAAATGGGCTGCCGGTTGCGCTCGGCGATGCCGAGGACGACTACGTTGGCACTGGCGCCGATCGCGGTGGCGTTGCCACCCAGGTCGGCGCCGAGGGCCAGGGCCCACCACAGCACGTGGTGGCCGCCGGCCGCGCCGCCCATGTCCTTGACCAGGTCTGCGGTGATGGGCGCCATGGTGGCCACGTAGGGGATGTTGTCCACGATGCCGGACAGCACGGCCGAGCCGCCCAGCAGGGTGAGTGTGGCGCCGAGTTCGCGGCCGCCGGTGGCGTCCGCGAGGGCGCTGGAGAGATCGCCGATGACGCCGGTCTCGATCAGCGCGCCGACCATGACGAACAGGCCGGCGAAGAAGGCAAGGGTGGGCCACTCCACTTCGCCCAGAAGCTGCCGGGTCTCCACTCTGGAGACGGCGACGAGCAGTCCGGCGCCGAGCAGGGCGACCACGCTCGGCTCGTAGTGCAGGACGGGGTGGAGGACGAACCCGGCGACGACGAGGGCCAGGACGGCAAGGCCCTGCCACAGCAGCCGCGGGTCGCGGATGGCCTCGCGCTCGGTCAGCGCCATGACCTGCCCGGCGCGCTCTTCGTCGTAGACGAACGCCTTGCGGAACATCACCCGGCACAGCACCAGCAGCACCGCCGTCAGCAGGGCTGCGATCGGAGCGAGGTGGACCAGGAAGTCGTTGAAGGTCAGCCCGGCCCGGCTGGCGATGATGATGTTGGGCGGGTCACCGACCAGGGTCGCGGTGCCGCCGATGTTCGAGGCGAACACCTCGGCGATCAGGAACGGCGCGGAGGCCAGGCCGAGCCGTTCGCACACCAGCAGGGTGACCGGGGCGATCAGCAGCACGGTGGTCACATTGTCGAGCAGCGCGGAGGCGACCGCGGTGATGACGACGAGCATCGCCATCACGCGGAACGGTCTGCCGCGGGCCCGCTTGACCGACCAGATGGCCAGGTACTCGAACAGGCCAGTCTGCCGCAGTACGCCGACGATCGCCATCATCCCCAGCAGCAGGAAGATGACGTTCCAGTCGATGCCGGTGTGCTCGGAGTAGAACGCCGCCTTGCCGTCGGTGGCACTGATCACGAGCATGAACCCGGCGCCGCCGAGGGCCGCGGCCGTGCGGTGGACGCGCTCGGTGATGATCAGTACGTACGCGCCGACGAACACGGCCATGGCCGCCCAGCTGTGCCAATCACTCATACGGCCGTCTTTCTCTCCTGGTCGTTCTCACCGGTGTTCGTGTCGTGTGCGTCGTCGGGGAGGCCGACCAGGTCCTCGACGTCGAACATGCGGGCGATGGGCACGTCGGTGCTGGAATGCGCGACGATCGAGAACGCGATACACACCGCGATCAGCGTGTACGCCTCCTCTGCCTGCGGGATGCCGGACTGCAGCACCAGCAGCCCATACACCACCGACGCGAAGCCCTTCGGTCCGAACCACGCCGCGGTCAGCTTCTCGCGCCGCTCGAACCGCGTACCGACCAGCGAGATCAGCAGCGAGGCCGGGCGGATCAGGAAGATCGCCAGGACCACCGCCACGTACCCCTGCCACGTAAGGTCCGCGAACAGACGTGGCGTCAGCAGCGCGCCGAACACCAGCAGTGCGGCGAATTTCGCCAGCTCCGCCAGGGCCTCGCCCAGCGGTTCGAACGCCTCCTTTGCCTCCGGTGCGGTGGCGGTGAGCACGGCGCCGGCGGAGAACGCGGCCAGGTAGGGGTTGGCGTGGGTGAGGTGGCACAGGCCGTACAGGCTGATCCCAGTCGCCAGCGGCAAGAGCTGCTGCAGTTTGGGCTCAGCGCCCGGCAGCCGGAACCGTACGAGGCCGTTGACGGTCAGCGGCAGCAGGATGCCGAAGGCGAGGCCGAGGGCCAGCTCCAGCGCGATCGTCCCGAGCGACGCCTCGCTCGTGTGACCGGCGACCGGGCCTGCGGCCGCGATCAGCAGTACCACCACCGGCAGTGCGAGGCCGTCGTTGATGCCGCTCTCGACGTTGAGCAGTTCCCGCAGCTTGGCCGGCACTTCCTTGCGGCCCACGATCGCAGAGGCGAACACCGGGTCGGTGGGTGCCAGTACCGCGCCGACCAGGAACGACGTCGTCCAGTCCAGGCCGACCAGGTAGTGGGCGACCAATGCCATGAACACGAACGCCAGCGGCATGCCCAGGCCCAGCGCCCTTGCGGGGTTACGCCAGTTGGCGCGCAGCTTGGCGAAGGAGACGTGCTGGCCGTCGGTGAACAGCACCGCGAACAGCGCCAGGTCGGCCGTGACCGACACGATCTCGCTGTCCGGCGTGATGTGGATCAGTCCGAGGAAGCCATCACTGACCAGCGCGCCGCCGGCGAGGAAGAGGAGGGAGGTGGACAGCACGGTGCGGGCGGCAAGCCCGGACAGCAGCACTGCGACGAGCAATGCCACCCCGAAGACAGCAACGAGTACCACCGGAAACGCCCCGATCGGAAGAGAGATCACACCTCTGCTCGCCGACCAGGCTTCCCGGCACACCGTTGGGAACCCTACCTGCTCTTGGCACGTCTTTGACAGGTCGCTGATGCGCACCACCCGGGCGTACAGGTTGCCGGGTTCCGGCAAGGAACACCGTCTAGGGAGTTACGACGTGGCCGTCGCCGACAGGTCGGTGGGGGTGGGCGCGTGCCTGAGGGCGGCCGGGAGGGTGAGGACCATGGTGAGGCCGCCGCCGGGGGTGTCCTCGGCGGTGAGGGTGCCGCCCATGGCCTCGGCGAAGCCGCGGGCGACCGCGAGGCCGAGGCCGACGCCGTTGCCGCGCGGGGCGTCGCCGTAGCGCTGGAAGGGCGCGAAGATACGGTCCTTGGCCTCGTCCGGGACGCCCGGGCCCCGGTCGACGACGCGCACCTCCACGCGGTCGGCGAGCGCGCTGGCCGACACCACCACCGGCTCGCCGTCCGGGCTGTACTTGACCGCGTTCTCCACGACGTTGGCGACGGAGCGCTCCAGCAGCCCCTTGTCGACGGCGACCATCGGCAGGGTTTCGGGGATGTCCAGGGCCACGACCGACTCCGGGTCGGGGATGCCGACGAGCGCCAGGGGGACGACCTCGTCCAGATCCACCTCGCGGATCAGCGGCTCGACGGTTCCGGTCTGGAGGCGGGACATGTCCAGCAGGTTCCCGACCAGGTGGTCAAGGCGGTCGGCGCCCTCCTCGATCGCGGCGAGGAGTTCGGCCTGGTCCTCCTCGGACCACTCCACGTCCTCGGAGCGCAGGGAGGTGACGGAGGCTTTGATCCCGGCGAGCGGGGTGCGCAGGTCGTGGCTGACGGCGGCGAGCAGGGCGGTGCGGATGCGGTTGCCCTCGGCCAGTTCCTTGGCCTGGTCCGCTTCGGACTGCAGGCGCTGGCGGTCCAGGACGACGGCGGCCTGGGCGGCGAAGGCGGCCAGTACGCGGCGGTCCTCGGCGGGCAGCACGCGGCCGGACAGGGCCAGCGACATGTGGTCGCCGACCGGCATGTCCACGTCGGCGTCCTCCGGCCGCTTCACCGGCTGCCCGGGGCCGACCCGGCCCGCGCAGGTCCACGGCTCGACGTCACTCGTGCGCTCCAGCAGGGCCGCCGACTCCATGATGAAGGTCTCGCGAACCCGCTCCAGCAGCTCCTCCAGACCGGTCTCACCGCGCAGCACGTTGCCCGCGAGGAAGGAAAGGATCTCCGACTCGGCGCGCAGCCGGGCCGCCTGGTGGGTGCGGCGGGCGGCCAGGTCCACGACGGAGGCCACGGAGACCGCCACCCCCACGAAGATCACCAGAGCCAGGATGTTCTTGGGGTCGGCGATCGTGATGCGGTGCACCGGCGGCGTGAAATACCAGTTCAGCAGCATCGTGCCGACCGCCGCCGAGGCGAGCGCTGGGAAGAGGCCGCCGAGCAGGGCGGATGCCACCGTCAGCGTCAGGAAGAGCAGCATGTCGTTGGTGAGGCCGAGGTTCGCGTCGACGTGGGTGAGCAGCAGCGTGAGCAGTGCGGGGCCGCCGATGCCGGTGAGCCAGCCCCACAGGACGCGGGAGCGGCCAAGGTGTGCGCGCCGGGCCACCGGCAGGCCGCGTCCCTTGCCCGCCTCGTCGTGCGTGATCAGGTGGACGTCCAGGTCGGGCCCCGAATCGCGGGCCACCGTGGCCCCGACGCCGGGCCCGAAGACGTACTGCCAGCTCTTGCGGCGGGACACACCGAGGACGATCTGGGTGGCGTTCACGCCGCGTGCGAAGTCGAGTAGCGCCACGGGGATGTCGTCGCCGACGACGTGGTGGAAGGTGCCGCCGAGGTCCTCCACCAGGGTGCGCTGGACTGCCAGTTCCTTGGGCGAGGCGGAGGTGAGTCCGTCGCTGCGGGAGATGTAGACGGCCAGCACCTCGCCGCCGGCGCCCTTCTCCGCCAGTCGCGTGGCCCGGCGGATCAGGGTGCGGCCCTCGGGGCCGCCGGTCAGTCCGACCACGATCCGCTCGCGCGAGCCCCAGATCTTCGAGACCCGGTGCTGGCTGCGGTACTCGTTCAGGTACTCGTCGACCCGGTCGGCCACCCACAGCAGCGCCAGCTCGCGCAGCGCGGTCAGGTTGCCGGGCCGGAAGTAGTTGGACAGGGCTGCATCCACCTTGTCCGGCTTGTAGATGTTGCCGTGCGCCATGCGGCGGCGCAGCGCGGGCGGTGACATGTCGACCAGTTCGATCTGGTCCGCGCGGCGCACCACCTCGTCCGGGACGGTCTCCTTCTGCCGGACGTCGGTTATCGACTCGACGACGTCACCGAGGGACTCCAGGTGCTGGATGTTGACCGTGGAGACGACGTCGATCCCGGCCGCGAGCAGCTCTTCGACGTCCTGCCACCGCTTGGCGTTGCGCGAGCCGGGGATGTTGGTGTGGGGCAGCTCGTCGACGAGGGCCACCGCGGGACGCCGGGCGAGCACGGCATCCACGTCCATCTCGGTGAAGACGCCGCCGCGGTATTCGAGCTCCTTGCGCGGCACCTCCTCCAGGCCGTGCAGCATCACCTCGGTGCGGGGCCGGTTGTGGTGCTCGACGAAGGCCACGACGCAGTCGGTGCCCCGCTCGATACGGCGGTGCGCCTCGGACAGCATCGCGTACGTCTTGCCGACGCCCGGTGCCGCGCCGAGATAAATCCGTAGCTTGCCGCGTGCCATCGTCTCGCCTCTGCGGTCGTGTGCGGTGAGGAGCATGGTGAGAGCGTCATGACTCGAAGCGGTAGCCCATTCCCGGCTCGGTGATCAGATAGCGCGGGTGGGCGGGGTCAGCTTCGAGCTTGCGCCTCAGCTGCGCCATATAGACCCGAAGATAGTTGGTCTTGCTTCCGTAGGAGGGGCCCCAGACCTCCTGGAGCAGCTGCTTCTGTGTGACGAGGCGCCCGGGGCTGCAGACCAGGATTTCCAGCAGATGCCACTCCGTCGGGGTGAGGCGTACGTCGCGTCCGCCGCGGGTCGCCTTCTTGGCCAGCAGGTCGACCGTGAAGCCGTCCGTGGTGACCACGGTCGTCTCGGGGGCCAGCGGCAGGGCCTCGGTGCGACGCACGGCGGCGCGCAGCCGGGCCAGGAGTTCGTCCATGCTGAACGGCTTGGTAATGTAGTCGTCGGCGCCCGCGTCGAGGGCTGCGACCTTCTCCTCGGACGCGCGACGTGCGGACAGGACCAGGACGGGCACCCGGGTCCAGCCGCGCAGCGCTTTGATCACCTCGACGCCGTCCATGTCGGGCAGACCGAGGTCGAGCACCACCACGTCGGGCTGGCGCGCGGCGGCCAGCCGGAGCGCGGTGGCGCCGTCCGGCGCCGCGTCCACTCCGTAATGCCGGGCCTGCATGTTGATCACAAGGGCTCGTACGAGCTGTGGATCGTCCTCCACCACCAGCACCCGGGTCATCGGCGTGCGGCCTTCCTGTCATCGGTGGGGTCAGGGCCTTCGAGTCGGCGGCGGGAGCCGGCGGGGCGGGGATTCCCAGCCCAGCCCCGCCGGCTCCCAGTCGTCTCTGCCGCTAACGCCATCAGTTCCTGGCCAGTTCCTTGAGCGCGATGTTGAGTTCGAGGACGTTGACCGTCGGCTCGCCAAGGAACCCGGCCGTGCGGCCGTCGGTGTGGTCCTTCACCAGCTTTTGGACCTGCGCGACCGTCAGACCGTTGTGCTCGGCCACCCGCTTGACCTGGATGTCCGCGTACTCCTTGGAGATGTCCGGGTCGATTGCCGAGGCGGAGCCGGTGACCGCGTCCTTGGGGACCTCGGACTGCGGTACGTCGTTGAACTCGGCGACCTGTTTCTTGGCCGCCTTGACGTTCTTGACGAGGGTCGGGTCACTGGCGCCGAGCTGGCTGGAGCCGGTGGACAGCGGGTCGTAGCCGCTGTTGGAGGGGCGGCCCTGGAACCACTTCGGGTCCGGCTTGTCGGTTCCCTTGATGTTCCAGCTCTGGCCGATCAGCTTGGAGCCGACCTCCTTGCCGTCGACCTTCACCATCGAGCCGTTGGCCTTGTCGTGGAAGGCGAGTTGTCCGATGCCGGTCACCACCAGCGGATAGATGACACCGGTCACGACCGTGAGGACGAGCAGCATGCGCAGCGCCGCCCACACCATGCGCCCGGTGTTGACTACGGAGTTGTTCATGCTGATCAGCCGATTCCGGGGATGAGGGAGATGAGCAGGTCGATGATCTTGATGCCGATGAAGGGGGCGATCAGTCCGCCGATGCCGTAGATCCCGAGGTTGCGCCGCAGCATCTTGTCGGCGCTCATCGGCCGGTACTGCACACCCCGCAGGGCGAGCGGCACGAGGGCGATGATGATCAGCGCGTTGAAGATGACGGCGGACAGGATCGCGGAGTCCGGTGAGGACAGGCCCATGATGTTGAGCTTGTCCAGGCCCGGGTAGACCGCCGCGAACAGCGCCGGGATGATCGCGAAGTACTTCGCCACGTCGTTGGCGATCGAGAACGTCGTCAACGCACCCCTGGTGATGAGCAGTTGCTTGCCGATCTCGACGATCTCGATGAGCTTCGTCGGGTTGGAGTCGAGGTCGACCATGTTGCCGGCTTCCTTCGCGGCCGACGTACCCGTGTTCATCGCCACCCCGACGTCCGCCTGCGCGAGCGCCGGCGCGTCGTTCGTGCCGTCACCCGTCATCGCGACGAGCTTGCCGCCCGCCTGCTCCCGCTTGATGAGCGCCATCTTGTCCTCGGGAGTGGCCTCCGCGAGGAAGTCGTCGACACCTGCCTCGTCCGCGATCGCCTTGGCCGTCAGCGGGTTGTCGCCCGTGATCATGACGGTCTTGATGCCCATGCGGCGCAGCTCGTCGAACCGCTCCCGCATGCCTTCCTTGACGACATCCTTGAGGTGGATTACCCCCAGGATGCGAGCACCGGCGGTGTCTTCGACGGCGACGAGCAGCGGTGTGCCGCCCGCCTCAGAAATCCGGTTGGACAGGGTGTCGGCGTCGCCGGACACCTCGCCGCCCTCCTCCCGCACCCAGGCGATGACCGAACCGGCCGCGCCCTTGCGCACCTTGCGAGCGGCGCCGTTCTCGGTGAGGTCCACGCCCGACATGCGGGTCTGGGCAGTGAAGGCGATCCACTCAGCCTGCGCCAGCTCGCCCTGGTGACGCTCGCGCAGGCCGTACTTCTCCTTCGCCAGGACGACGATCGAGCGGCCCTCGGGCGTCTCATCGGCCAGCGAGGAGAGCTGGGCGGCATCGGCCACCTCGGCCTCCGTCGTACCCGTCACCGGCACAAACTCCGACGCCTGACGGTTGCCGAGCGTGATAGTGCCGGTCTTGTCCAGCAACAGGGTCGACACATCGCCCGCCGCCTCGACCGCCCGGCCGGACATGGCCAGTACGTTGCGCTGCACCAGCCGGTCCATGCCAGCGATGCCGATCGCGGAGAGCAGCGCGCCGATCGTGGTCGGGATGAGACAGACGAGCAGAGCCACCAGCACGACCATCGTGAGGTGCGTGCCCGCGTAGTTCGCGAACGGCGGCAGGGTCGCCACCGCGAGCAGGAAGACGATGGTGAGGGACGCAAGCAGGATGTTCAGCGCGATCTCGTTCGGCGTCTTCTGTCGGGCCGCGCCCTCGACCAGGGCGATCATGCGGTCGATGAAGGTCTCGCCGGGCTTCGTCGTGATCTTGATGACGATGCGGTCGGAGAGGACCTTCGTGCCCCCGGTGACGGCACTGCGGTCGCCACCGGACTCGCGGATGACCGGCGCCGACTCGCCCGTGATCGCGGACTCGTCCACGGACGCCACGCCCTCGACGACGTCACCGTCGCCGGGAATGATGTCTCCTGCCTCGCAGACGACCAGGTCGCCGATGGTCAGCTCGGTGCCGGGCACCTGCTCCTCGCTCGTGCCGTCTTTGGACAGCCTCCGCGCCACCGTGTCGGTCTTGGCCTTGCGCAGGGTGTCCGCCTGCGCCTTGCCACGGCCCTCGGCCACCGCCTCCGCCAGGTTCGCGAAGACCACCGTCAGCCACAGCCAGGCGCTGATCGCCCACCCGAACCAGTCGCCCGGGTCCTTGAAGGAGAACACCGTCGTCAGCACCGAGCCGACCAACACCACGAACATCACAGGGGACTTGACCATCACCCGCGGGTCGAGCTTGCGGACGGCGTCCGGAAGCGACTTCAGCAGCTGCTTCGGGTCGAAGAGACCCGCGCCGACGCGTCCCTCTTCCTTGTGGCCGGTGGGTACGTCACTGTGCGGCGCCCGGGTCGGGGTAACCGTGGACATGGAGTCCTCTTGCTTCTTGATGTCGGCGGTCATGACGCCAGCCCCTCAGCGAGCGGGCCCAGCGCGAGGGCGGGGAAGAACGTCAGACCGGTGATGATCATGATCGCTCCCACGAGAAGGCCGGTGAACAGGGGCTTCTCCGTGCGTAGCGTGCCCGCGGTCTCCGGGACGGGCTTCTGCTCGGCGAGCGAGCCGGCCAGCGCCAGCACGAACACCATCGGCAGGAACCGGCCCAGGACCATGCACAGGCCCAGCGTCGTGTTGAAGAAGTCGGTGTTCGCGCCGAAGCCCGCGAAAGCCGAGCCGTTGTTGTTCGACGCCGAGGTGAAGGCGTACAGCACCTCGGAGAAGCCGTGCGCCCCGATGTTGGTCATGGCCTCCTTGCCGTCCGGTAGAGCCATGGCAACCCCGGCGCCGATCAGCACCAGCGCCGGCGTGACGAGGATGTAGCAGGCCGCCAACTTGATCTCGCGGGTGCCGATCTTCTTGCCCAGGTACTCGGGCGTACGGCCGACCATCAGGCCAGCGAGGAACACCGCAATGATCGCCATGATCAGCATGCCGTAGAGGCCGGATCCGGTACCGCCGGGCGCGATCTCGCCGAGCATCATGCCCAGCAGCAGCACTCCGCCGGAAAGGCCGCTGAAGGAGTCGTGGAAGGAGTTGACCGACCCGGTCGAGGTCATCGTGGTGGAGACCCCGAACACCGAGGACGGGCCCTCGCCGAAGCGCTGTTCCTTGCCCTCCATCGCGCCGCCCGCGAGCTGCGAGGCGGTGCCCGGGTGGGCGTACTCCAGCCAGGTCACCGCGACCACGCCGGCGAACCAGATGATGCCCATCGCGGCCACGATCGCGTAGCCCTGCTTGACGTTGCCGACCATCTTGCCGAAGGTGCGCGGCAGCGAGAACGGGATCACCAGCAGCAGGAAGATCTCCAGCAGGTTCGTGAACCCGTTGGGATTCTCGAACGGGTGGGCGCTGTTGGCGTTGAAGAAGCCGCCGCCGTTCGTCCCGACGTCCTTGATGGCCTCCTGGGAGGCGACCGCGCCGGGGCTGATGGCCTGCTTGTCACCGGTGAGCGTGGTGATGGTGTGGATGTCGCCGAAGTTCTGGATGGCGCCCGCCGCGATCAGCACGACCGCCGCGACCACCGAGATCGGGATCAGGATGCGGACGATGCAGCGCACCAGGTCCGCCCAGAAGTTTCCCAGATCGCCCGTGCGGGACCGGGCGAAACCGCGGACCAGCGCCGCCGCAACGGCGATGCCGACGGCTGCGGAGACGAAGTTCTGCACGGCCAGACCGGCGGTCTGGGTGACGTGGCTCATCGCCACCTCACCCGAGTACGACTGCCAGTTGGTGTTCGACACAAACGACGCGGCCGTGTTGAACGCCTGGTCCGGGCTGATCGGCTTGAAGCCGATCGACAGCGGCAGCTTGTCCTGCACGCGCTGCAGCACGTACAGGAACAGCACGCTCACCGCGGAGAAGACGAGCATGCCGCGCAGGTACGCCGGCCAGCGCATCTCCGCGTCCGGGTCGGCACCCACCGAGCGGTAGATCCACCGCTCGACGCGCAGGTGCTTCCTGGACTGGAAGACGGCGGCCATGTAGTCCCCGAAGGGACGGTGCACCAGAGCGAGCGCGCCGACCAGCGCGATCACCATGAGCACATCAGCAAGAACGGAGCTCATGTCGGGGACTCAGAACCTCTCCGGGAAGATCAGGGCGAGGACGAGATAGCCCAGCAGAGCGACGGCCACGATCAGGCCGACGATGTTCTCGGCGGTCACAGCTTCGTCACCCCCTTGGCGACGAGGGCAACCAGCGCGAACACCGCGACGGTGGTGACGACGAAGGCCAGGTCGGCCATCGCAAGCTCCTGGAAGAGGTTCGGAAATCCGTAAGAGGATCTGACCGCTACAGGAAACCTGCCTCCCGGGTCGGATTCGAGGGTGCTTAACGGCTCCCTTACGCCGACCCGTACACCCTTGACGCATCCCATACGCCCAGCCCCGCCAACCCGGTCGCAGCATCACGTACGACGTCCGGACAACGCCGACGACGGGGCAACACCCTGACCGGCAGACAGGCTCAGCCGGGCCCACGCGCCGGGGCCTCCCTCAAGGCCGGGTAGTTAGCGTTTCCGCAGGTCACGCAAGGGGTGTCGGGGTCCATGCTGTGGCGGCGTAGAGGCCGGGGCCGAGTTTGTATCGCCACGACCAGGCCCAGGCCCGCACGGGCACGACGGCGAGTCGTGCCCGTGTCGGGCAGCTCCCGCGGCAACGGCTCCCGACCGGGCCGTGGCACCTCAGTGCTCCTCGTGGGCCGGCGTCGAGCGGGCCGCGTGCCGGCCCGCAGTGTCGGCAATGAGGTGGCGCGGGTCGACTGCGCGGTTGATCGCCGACTCGACGGCCGCAACGCGGTCGGCGAGCAGGCCAAGGGCGGCGACGGCGCGGGTGACGGGGTCGCTCCCAAAGCCACCGAGCGTCTGTGTGCGGACGTACGCCGCCTTCACGTCGGCCCAGCGCGCGGCCTGGTCGGGGGTGAGCGTGTCACGCAGCTCGGCCAGCTTCAGCAGGTTGGCCTCGGCTCCGGTGGTGAGGGTCTGGGCCTCGGCCCGGTAGTGGTCGTCGATCAGCATGGCCAGCTCGGTGTCGTTCATGACCGGCTGGATACGCTGGGCGATCTTGTTCATGTTGCGGTAGGAGCCCTGGAGCTGGAAGGGGGGTTCGGTGCGCGTGGCGTCGGACTGGCCGGCGGAGGCGATGTAGGCGGCGTTCACCGCCAGGACCGTCTCACGGGCCGCGAGCAGGTGCCGCAGTACTGCCAGGATTCGCTCCAGCTCTGCTGGGGCGTATGGGTGGGCCAGCCGGTCGGCGCGGGCCGTCGCGTCGCCCTCGGCCAGGCGGATGAGCAAGTCGAGGTCGGTGCGGTCGCGGCCGGCGAGCGGGGCGAGGACCGGGTTGGCGGTGAGCGCGTTCTCGATGAAGCTGAGCGCGAAGGCGTTCTCTTTGCCGGTCAGGACGTCGCCGAGGTTCCACACGTCGGCGCGGTTGGCGAGCATGTCGGGGACGCGGAAGCGGCTGCCGGACTCGGTGTAGGGGTTGCCGGCCATGCAGACGGCGAAGCGCTTGCCCCGCAGGTCGTAGGTGCGCGGCTCGCCGTCCCGTACGCCCTCGATGCGGCGGGTGGCGTCGCACAGGGGAATGAACTTCTGCAGTAGCTCGGGTGAGGTGTGCTGGATGTCGTCCAGGTACAGCAGGGTGTTGTTGCCCGCCTCCAGCGCGAAGTTGATCTTCTGGACCTCATGGCGGGCAGTCGCGTTCGGCGCCTCCGCCGGGTCGAGGGAGGTCACCGCATGGCCGAGCGCGGGTCCGTTGACCTTGACCAGGATCAGGCCCAGGCGGTTGGCGACGTACTCCATGAGGGTCGTCTTGCCGTAGCCGGGCGGAGAGATGAGCAGCAGGAGGCCGCCGGTGTCGGTGCGCTTGGACTCGCCCGTGGTGCCCAGCTGCTTGGCGAGGCTGTCGCCGACCAGCGGCAGGTACACCTCGTCGATGAGCCTGCTGCGCACGAACGCCGACATCACCCGCGGCCGGTACTCGTCCAAACGGATCAGGGTGCGCTCGGCGGCCACCAAGGCCGTCCGGCGACGCTGGTACGCCCGGTGGGCGGGGACCTCGTGGGCACGGAACTCCTTGGTGCGGGCGAGGAATTCGTCGACGCGAACCGTGAGCCCACGGCCGATGATGCGCGGATGAGTGCCCAGCAGCCCCTCAACGGTCTCGGTCAGCGGAGCGTCGGACTCGTAGCGGGCCAGGTCCGGGCACAGCTCGGCGGCCACCGCCTCGGCCACGTCGCCGGGGGGGATCTCCGAGCCGGTCGTGGTGGTGTACGACGTCAGCCACGCCTGCACCAGCTGCCTGCGTGCGGCCGGGTCGGTGAGGACGGCAAGGTCGTCGTCGTAGGCCGACGTGCCCACCGTGCGGCGGAACTTGTCCAGCAGCGTGCGGGTGCCGGCGCTGATGACGAAGCCGTCGGGGCTGCTCGTCAGCTCCTCGAAGAGGTAGGCGGCCGCCGCTTGGGTGCCGATCGCCTCCGCCAGTTCGGCCCGCAGGTCGTCGATGGCGGGCGCGAGCCCGAACGTGTCCCGGGCGCGGGCCAGCGACACCGCCCGCCGGGTCCAGCTCTCGCGCTCCTCGGCCGTTGTGCCGTGCGCCCAGAAGAGCTGGGCGGTGGCGCGGGCGGCGGGCTCGTGGCGCAGCGGACCGGCGCCCTCATGCAGGCGCACCACCGCGGCGAGGATCGCGGTCGCATCGTGGTCGTGGACGCCGCGCTGGTAGCCCTCGTCGTATGCCGACTCCGCCGCCTGCCGTACCAGCGTTGGCAGGTCGGCCTCTGCGAGCGCGGCCGGGCCGTGTTCGTCCAGCAGGCGGGCGGCGAGGTGCTCGGCGCGGTAGACCTCGGGCGACTCGGACGGCAGCGAGCGGTCCCAGTACGGCCGGGTGGCGGCGAAGCCGGGGTCCGTGACCGGCGAGCGGTAGTCGGTACCGGTCAGCGCGAAGGCCAGTCCCTCGCCATGCGGGACCAGCGTCAGCTCCGGCGCCTGGGTGTTGACGGCGAAGTGGTGGCTGCCCAGCCGGAGGGTGCGGCCGTCGTCGGTGTACAGGTCGGTGCGGTCGCGCAGGGCACGCAGCGCCTCCTGACGGGCCGCCTTCAGGTGGCCGTCCAGTTCCTCCGCCCGTACCTGGTCGCCGAGTTCGCGCAGGTCGTCGACTAGGCGGCGGACCTTGGCGGGCATCGGGTCGGAGGTGAAGTACGTGACGATCGCGTCTGTGTCGGCGAGTGTGGCGGCGCGGCGGGCAACCGTCTGGAGAACGCGGGTCGCGGAGTCGGCGAGGCGTTCGGCGCGGCGGGCGCGGGCGTCGGCGAGGGTCTGTTTACGGGCAGAGAACGCCTCGTGGACCTCGTCGCGCTTGTCCGCCAGCTCGCCGAGGTAGTCGTCGAACTCGGCAAACTCCGAGAACTGCGCCTCCAGGTTCTCCACCTGCATCAGCATGCGGGCGAGTTGCTCGTCGCACGCCTCGGGGCTGTCGGCGGCGACGAGCGCACCGATGACGGCCTGGCCGAGCAGCGCGAACTCGGCGGCGAACTCTGCCCGCCCCTCACGATCCAGTAGCGCGCGGCGGCGGCCGTCGAGGGTGGCGCGGGCGCGGTTGACTCCGCCGAGGACCTCGGCGATGCGCTCCAGGATGGACGTACGGACGGTGGCGTCGCCGATGTCCAGCCCTGCGACGACCTCGGTCACCGTGCGCAGCGCTTCGGCGTGTTCGTCAAGACGGGCGGCGACGGGCTCTGCCTCGGCCACCGTGGCGATCGCCTCCGCGTCGGCGACGAGCTGCTCGA
This sequence comes from Streptomyces sp. NBC_00285, assembly GCF_036174265.1. Classification (NCBI taxonomy): domain Bacteria; kingdom Bacillati; phylum Actinomycetota; class Actinomycetes; order Kitasatosporales; family Streptomycetaceae; genus Streptomyces; species Streptomyces sp. NBC_00285. The sequence goes on from NZ_CP108055.1 coordinate 142,999, forward strand.
TGTCGTCCTGGTGGCCGGCGAAGGCGTCCTCGCGGGCGAGGTGGCTGACGGCCCGCTTTCCGAAGGCGGCGAGGTCGGCCTCGGCATCGGCGGCAAGTTCGTCGATGCGGGCGGTGTCGGCGTACCGCATGTCCTTGAGCGTGAGCAGGTGACCCTGGGCGTGGCGCAGTTCGGTCAGGCCGGTCACCCAGGCAGCGGCACTGCGCGGGGCCTCGCCGCGCAGGCGTCGAACGACGGCGGCGACCCGCGCCGCGGCCTCGGTGAGTGCGTCCGCTGCCTGCCGGGTGAGGGCCTGAACGGTCTCGAACTCGGCCAGGACCTGCTCGGCGGTGGCCCGCACCTGCGTGAGCGGCTTGTGCAGGTCGCCGAGTCCGGGCTCGCCCAGCCAGTAGTGGGAGTCCGCCGCCCGGACGCAGGCGGCGGCCAGGGCCTCGTACACCTCGCTCGTCGGGGTGGTGTCGGTGACGGCTTGGGTGAGGGAGAGGCAGTCGGAGATGCCGCGCACGAGGTCGGCGTTGCCGATGCGGGCCAGCAGTCCGGTGCCGACGGGCTGCGCAACGGCGTGGGTGTCGGAGACGTACGGCGACTTCCACAGCTGGAGCGGGTGGACACGCTGCGGTTCGTCGCTGTCGGCACGCAGCACCATCAGGGTGCCGTCGTCGAAGAGCGCCCAGCCGTGGCAGGACAATGGGGTGGCGACCTCCTTGCGGATCACGTTGTACGGCAGCAGGAGGCTGCGGCCCTCCACGCGTGCGTGGAAGGCGAACAGGACGTCCTCGCCGTTCGGGGAGCGGACCACGCGCTCGACTTCCAGGTCGGTGGTGTCGATGCCGTCGAAGGTCTTGTGCGTACCGGTAACCAGGCAGTAGCCGGCGGGGAAGGCGATCCCCTGGTCCTCCGGCAACCGGCGACACGCTTGCCCGATGCCGTCGAGGCGGATCACCCTCCTGGAGAGGGTGTTGAACACCAGGTAGCGAAGCGTCTCCTCCTTGTACGGGCGGATCCGCAGCAGGATCAGGGCACCCACGCGCGCGTACGCGATGTCCGCGTCGGCGAGGGACTGGAGCGGTTCGTCGACGGGTTCGCTGTAGATGCCCTCGCCGGTCTCGGTGTTGTTCTCGACCTTGACGGTGAGGGTGCCGCCGAGCGTCTCGACGTACACCTCGTCCTGGACACAGACGTGCGGGTGGCGACCAAGGACGTGGTCCTCCCGGGTCGTCTCGGTCCACTCGAAGTCGTGAGAGGGCGGGAAGACGTGGTCGCGCTCGCCGCGCGCGTCGCGGAAAGATGCCCTGCCGTCGTCCGTCAGGGCCCAGCGCAGGACCCGGATGTCACCGGCCTGCTCGCCGGTCTGGAAGACGGCGAGCAACTTCCCGTCCACGTGGCGGAGTTGGAGGAGATGGGCTTGGCGGTAATAGCGGTAGAGGGCCGTGAACTCCCGTACGAAGGCGGGGTCGTCGAGCAGACCGGGCACGGCGTCGTCGGGCAGCCGGCGCAGCTCGCGGTCGTGCAGTGCGAAGACGTCGCCCACGACCGTGTCCGGCTTCAGGCCGAGGAGGACGTTGTAGCCGAAAAGCAGCACGTCGCCGACGGAGACGATGTCGCGGGGTACGCAGTTGTGCTCGGTGCGCAGCCGCTTGGCGCCGGACAGCTCGAATCGCGTCGAGCCGAACTCCTCGGCACGCCTGTCGTTGAGCGCTTCGGCGCGGCGGGCGAGCTCGGCGGCCTGCGCGGTGAGCCGGTCGCGCAGCACCTCGTACGTGCCGGTGTCCAAACCGGTGGTCCCGGTGGTCATGGGTCCCTCTCGGAAGTCGGAGAAACGTGGTCCGGAGTTGCCGTCCCCTGTGCGGCAGCTCCAGACCACGGGCCGGGGCAGTACAGGTCAGGCCCTGACGCTGCCGTTGAGAGCGGCCAGCGACGTGTCGGCAAGGCCCAGTTCGCCGGCCTTGTCGAGGAGCTGCTGGAACTGTCCGGCGTTCGCGCCGCCGTTGTTCATGAGCTTCATGAGCAGGGCGGAGACGGTCAGGTTCTGCACGTCTGCTGTGGAGACCGAGCCGAGGACGTGGCTGAGGTCGTCGGTGAAGCTGGAGGTGCCGTCCAGCCAGGGCTTCACAAGCGCCTGGGCCGTGTCGGAGTGCTGGACGAAGCCGTCGACGCTCTTGCCGAGCGCGATCGAGGACACCAGCCGGTCGAAGAAGACCGACTCGCCGCCGACGATGTTGATGTCGGCGTTCTCCAGCCCGGTGGCGAGCACCGTGGCCTGTGCCTCGGCGACCTGCCGCTGCACGTCCAGCCCGGCAAGGCGGATGTCCTTCTCGGCCTGCAGGCGCAGCCGGTACTCCTCGTGGCCGCGGGAGGCGTCGTCGAGGGCGGACATCGCGGCGGCCTTCTCGGTGAGACCGGCGGCCTCCGCCTTGAGCTTCTCGCCGATGCCGTCGGCCTCGGCGAGCGCTTTCGCCTTGGCGCCCTGGGCCTCCGCCAGCATGCGTGCCTGCGTCGCCTCGGCCTCCGCGCGGCCGGCCTTCTCGATGACCTCGGCCTCCTTGTCGCGAACCTGGACGGCGGCCAGCCCCTCGGCGGCGCACTCCGCCTGGACGCCCTCGGCCAGCCGCAGCTTGGCCTGCGCGTCGAGGTCGGCGGTCTTCAACCGGGCGTCGGCCAGGGTGAGTTCCTCGGCGGCACGGTGCACGGCGGCCTGCTCGGCGGCCTCGGCGGCCTTGATGTCCTTGACCAGTTGCTCCTGCGCCTCGGCCTCGGCGGCGATGATCACGGTCCGGCGGCCGCGCTCGGCTTCCTCCACGGAACGCAGCGTCTTGATGGACTCCTCCTGCTCGGCGACCGTCCGGTCCACCGCGACCCGCTCGCGGATGACCTCGGCGATCTCCCGCTTCTCCGCCTCGACCTCCTTGTCGGCGGCGATCCGGGTCAGCTGCGTCTCCCGCTCCCGTGCGATGACTTCGAGGAGGCGGTCCTTCTCGATGCGCTCGTTCTCGATCGCGATGACCCGCTCGCGGTTCTTCGCGGCGACGGCCACCTCGCGGGCCTGATTCTCCCGCTGAATGCCGAGCTGCTCCTCGGTCCTGAGGAAGGCGCCCTGCGAGCGCAGCCGCTCCTCCTCCATCACCCGCGCCGTCTCGGCCTCCTCACGGGCCCGTACGGTGTCGATCTCCCGCTTCTGCTTGATCTCGGCGTCGGCCTGACGGCGCTCCAGCTCCAGGATGGCCTCGCGAGCATCCACGTTCTGCCGGGTGATCTCCTTCTCCTCCGTGCGCTGCGCCTCGTTGGTGCGCACGTGCTCCACGGCTGTCAGCTCGGTGATCTTGCGGATGCCCTGGGCGTCGAGGACGTTGGCCGGGTCGAGATGGGTCAGCGGCGTCTGCTCCAGGTAGTCGATCGCCGCGTCCTCCAGGTGGTAGCCGTTGAGGTCGACGCCGATGACCTCGATGATCCGGTACCGCAACTCCTCACGCTTGGTGTACAGGTCGGTGAAGTCCAGCTGCTTGCCGACGGTCTTCAGCGCCTCGGAGAACTTCGCGTGGAACAGCTCCTGCAGCGTGTCCCGATCACTCGCCCGTGCGGTGCCGACGGACTGGGCGACCTTGATGACGTCCTCGACGGTCTTGTTGACCTTCACGAAGAACGAGATCCGGATGTCCGCGCGGATGTTGTCCTGACAGATGAGACCGTCCCGGCCAGAGCGCGTGATCTCGATCGTCTTCACCGAGATGTCCATCACCTCGGCCTTGTGCAGCACCGGCAGGACGACCTGTCCTGTGAAGGTCACGTCGACCTTGCGCAGCTTGGAGACGATCAGCACCTTGCCCTGCTCCACCTTGCGAAAGAGCTGGGAGACGACGAGTACGACAACGAGGCAGACGGCGACGAGCACGCCGATGCCCACGAGCATGGCAACCATGGCATACGTCCTTCAGGCGTAAGGGAGTTGAGCGTGAAGAAGACAGAACCGCAGACGAGGTCCGGCGGCGGAGCGGCTCAGGCGGCGCGGCCTCGCGAACGGAGCGCAGCGTCGCGCGACACGCCCCCGTAGGGATCCCGGCTGTCGGCATCCGACGGCTCACCGTCACCCGGGCGGGCCTCGCTCGGCACGGAAGGTACGGGTTCATCCGGGAAGAGGCGGTGCAGCGGGCGTACGATCAGGCAAGTCGCGGCCCAGGCGATAAACAGTGCCCCGACGGGTACGACAAGGCGCAGCATCCCTGCGACCGGCCCTGGGTACGCGTACACGGCAAGCAGAACCGCTGCTCCGACGCTCAGGCACCAGGCGAGCACCGTCAGCACAGAGAAGGCGACCGTCACGGGCACCCCGCCCATGCGCCACGCCCGCAGGTCCACATCCGTGTCGAAGCTGGCGACGGCGGCTGCGCCCACGGCGGCCAGGAGCCAGAAGCAGACAACCACGACGAGGGCAGCGGTCAGCAGGATCGTGGGCAGACCCGTGGCCGCTGCCAAAAATGTCCGCATCTCCCGGTCCCCCCTCTCCACCTGCGGCGCGCACCAGTCGCCTCCGACGCAACACGGCCGTTACGGCCCTCGGCGCCGGGCACCTGCCGGTGTCCGGCACCGGAACCATCCGCCGTGCTCCCCACGAGCCATGCTGCCCGATCCGATCCGGGCCGCGCATTGCCGGTTCCCGGCAGCGTTCATTAGGGTCTGCATGCCGGTGGCCGCTAAGAAACTGTCAGCGGCACGTCAACAATCCGGGGGACGACGTGACGGACCGGGAACTTCCCGAGCAGTATCTGGACGGTTACGCCGAGATCCTGGCCGCGGTGTCGGCCACCGGGCGACGCCTCACCCGGGACGAGATCTCCTCCCGCCGCACCCTGGGTGAGCAGGCCGCCGAGGCCGGCCATGGGCTGCGCGCCCTCGTCAGCGCGCATCTGACCGCTGCCCGCACGGCCTGGCCCGGTTCGCCCGGCTCCGCCGACGACGCCCTTGCCGCCGTACAGCAGGTCATCGACGCCTTCGCCGAGGGCTACGAACGCGCCCAACTCCTGGCCGTGCGCCAGGAGGAGGCCGCCCGCCGGGAGTTCATCGACGACCTCCTCTACGGCCGCAGCGACCTTGGCCGCCTCGCCGAGCGCGCCGAACGCTTCGGCCTGCGCCTCTCCCACGCGCACGCGGTCGCCGTCGCCCAAGGGCCTGCCGCCTACGACGAGGGCGCCCCGGTGCCCCGGCAGGTGGAACGGGCGCTCATCTCCCGCTTCGGCGACCGCAACGTCCTGCTCACCACCAAGGACGGTCGGCTGCTGTGCATCGCCCCCGGCCACCAGGACGAGGTCCTCGCCTACTTCGCCAAGCAGGCCCACGCCGCCACCGACGGCGGCCGGGTCGCCATCGGCCGCGCTCAGCCCGGCCCCGGAGGCGTCGTCCAGTCCTACGAGGAGGCTCTGGGCGTCCTGGAACTCGCCGAGCGCCTAGACCTCGACGACCCCGTCCTGCGCGCCGCCGACCTGCTCGTCTACCCCGTCCTCACCCGCGACCGCCAAGCCATGGCCGACCTCGTCGCCGACACCCTCGGCCCGCTCACCACCGCCCGCGGCGGCGCCCGACCCCTCCTGGACACCCTCACCGCCTACTTCGACTCCGGCTGCGTGGCCGCCGAAGCCGCCCGCCGCCTCACCCTCAGCGTGCGCGCCCTGACCTACCGCCTGGAACGCATCCACAAACTCACCGGCGCCAACCCCGCCGACCCCGCCCACCGCTACATGCTCCAGACCGCGGTGATCGGAGCCCGGCTTCTGGACTGGCCGGCCAAAGACGTCTGACACCGGCCGCCGCCACGACCGGTCGCCGACAGCGCGTACGACGTCCACAGCCGTCGCCCCGCCCTCGTCGCGCCCGCATCCACTCACCCGACCCCGCTGACACGGCATGCCGCACGGCCCGGCTACGCGGCCCCCAGTGCGTCGAGGGCTCCGGTCACCGTCCTCGTCAGCTCCCCGGCATCGGCGCCTGCACGGGAACGTAGATTGACTCCGTAGGCGAGCAGGGCCAGCAGGTCGGCCGCGGCCCCGGGGTCGGCGCCGGGTTTGAGCTGAGCCTTGGCCTCGGCGGCGACGAGTGCCGTGCGCAGCGCCTCCCGTAGCTCCCAGTGGTGCCTGTCGAGGACGGCCCGGATGTCGGGGTCACAGTTCTCGCCGCCGGCATGGGCGTTGGAGACCATGCAGCCCCATTGGGCAAACGCGCCTGAGCAGCGGGCCTCGATCAGCGCGGCGAAGAAGTCGTGAACGGCGGGCAGGCCGCGGTCGTCTCCGGCCAGGCGGCTGAACGCCGGATGGGAGCGTTGCTCGATGTACCGCCGCAGTGCGGCACGGTACAGCTCCTGCTTGCCGCCGAAGGTGGCGTAGAGGCTGGAACGGTTCAGGCCGGTGGCCGTCACGACGTCCTGGATCCCGGTCGCCTCCACTCCCTCGCGCCAGAACAGCCGCATCACGGCGTCCAGGGCCGTGTCGGGATCGAAGTGTTTGACGTCCGGCATGTCTCAGTCCTCGGCATCTTGAAATGAGGGTTCCAAGATACCGCCCCGCCCGCTATCTTGAAACGGTCGTTCCGAGATAGCGGAAGACGACATGACCGGCGCCCCAGGAGGAACCTTCCGATGACCCTCAACGCCGAGCTGCACGCCTTCTACACAGCCCGCCAGCAGCAGATCCCCGCCGACATCCGGCAGATCATGCAGCGCGCCGGCCAGGAACTCGCCAACTCAGGGCAGGCCGACCGCGCACTGGCCGTCGGCGCACAGGCCCCTCTCTTCCACCTGCCGTCCGCGGCCGGCAACCCCGTGAGCCTGGCCGACCTGGTCAAGACCGGCCCCGTCGTCCTGACCTTCTACCGGGGCGCCTGGTGCCCTTACTGCAACATCGCCCTGCGCGCCCTACAGCAGCACCACGACGAGATCACCGCACGCGGCGCACACCTCGTCGCGGTCTCTCCGCAAGTCCCCGACGAGTCCCTCTCCCTGGCCGAGAAGCACCAGCTCGCCTTCAGCGTCCTCAGCGACGTCGGCTCCGACACCGCCAAGCAGTACGGCCTCGCCTTCGACCTCCCCAACGACCTCGCAACCATCTACTCCAAGCTCGGCTTCGACCTCCAGCGCGTCAACGGCGGCCACCCGCGCACCCTCCCACTGCCCGCCACCTACGTCATCGACCGCGACGGCGTGATCCGCTGGGCCTTCGTCGACGCCGACTACACCAAGCGCGCCGAACCCGCCGCCGTCCTGGCCGCCCTCGATGCCATGGGCTGAGTGCCGACGTGGTGCGACATGGCCGCACCACCGTCAGACACGGGCGAGTTCGGCAGCGCCGAACGACACGTCGAAACGGTCGCACCAGATGCTCACGCTGCGGTAGTTCGACAAATCCACGTCACGGGGCAGGGCGTAGTTCTGACTTCCCTTGTTGCCCTTCAGCTTGCCGAGGCTGACGTACTTCCCGTCGTCGAAAACATGCCATCCAGCCTTCCCCGGCTTCACCTTCGCGTCGGTCAACCAGACACGCAAGTCCGGTCCGTTGCTGGTGTCGAGGTTCTCCAGCCGGACGACATGGGAGCCGTCAGCCAGCCGTACGAGCTTCACCGCGCCCGAAGTCGCATGCTCGTGGCTGATCAGCTCACCACTGGCCAGCACCTGCGGGCCGGTGGCCGGGGAGGGCGGCGCGAGGGTCTCTTCCGAGGGCGCCGCAGCAGGAGCGGACACGTCCGCGACCCCGGGCAGGGCCTCTTGGACGGTCTCGTCCTGCCACAGCTTCCAGGGCTGAAACCAGTACAGCCCGAAGCCGACTGCGCCAACCGCCACCACCACAACCGCGATGACCCACGGCCCGGTCAATGCCTTCCGCACGCGCCCCATCCCCGCTCGCCTCCTGAGATTTTCCTGTTGCGCTCCCATTCAACGGGCACGGGCGCCCGTACCCCACCCCGCAGCTGATGACGAAATACTTACGTCGCGCCGTCGCGCCGTCGCGCCGTCGGCCATGGGAGCAGGAGGCGTCCCACCTCCTTTTCGAGCGCTACTACCAGGGGCCAGCGGCGCCCGTCGCCGAGAGCCCCTTTCGAAAACAGAAAACGTCCGCGACGCTCTGGAGGGATCCTCCAAACGCCTCCACCGTCCACAGCAGGGCGAGCCCGATCGCGAGCTGCCGCGCGAGGCTTCAACAGAATGGCCGAGAGCCATACTTGCTCATGTAGGTGGCATTGCGTGGTGGCTTGAAATGAGAGAGGCAGCAATTCGGTGAGCAGCGACAGCCATGGGGTCTGCCGCACGATCGGGTGACATCTGAACTGGCTTGCCCTGTGGGGCGGGTGGGAAGGATGTCGCTGTGCCCAAGCCTTATCCGGAGGAGTTCCGCCAGGACGTTGTGCGGGTCGCGAGGAACCGCGGTCCGGGTGTGACGGTCGAGCAGGTCGCCACCGACTTCGGAGTCCATCCGATGACGCTGTGGAAGTGGATGCGTCGCGCGGACATCGACGACGGAACCAAACCCGGAACTACCAGCCAGGAGAGCGCAGAGCTTCGGGAAGCGCGTCGACGGATCAAGCTGCTGGAGCAGGAGAACGAGGTTCTGCGGCGGGCCGCGGCCTATCTGTCACAGGCGCATCTGCCGGGAAAAGGATCTACCCGCTCGTGAAGGAGCTGGCCGGGGACGGGGTGCCCGTCACGGTTGCGTGCCGGGTGCTGAAGCTCGCCAGACAGCCCTACTACCGCTGGCTGGACCAGCCGGTGACCGATGCCAAGCTGGAGGAGGCGTACCGCGCGAACGCGCTGTTCGACGCGCATCGTGACGACCCGGAGTTCGGCTACCGCTTCCTGGCCGACGAAGCGCGCGGCGCCGGGGCCGTGATGGCGGACCGGACCGCGTGGCGGATCTGCCGGGACAACCGCTGGTGGAGCGTGTTCGGCAAGAAGCGCGGCAAGGCCAAGAAGGCCGGCCCGCCGGTGCACGACGACCTGGTCCGCCGTGACTTCACCGCGGATGGCCCGAACCGGCTGTGGCTCGCCGACATCACCGAACACGCCACCGGCGAAGGCAAGTTGTATCTCTGCGCGATCAAGGACGTCTTCAGCAAGAGGATCGTCGGCTACTCGATGGACACGCGGATGAAGTCCCGCCTGGCCGTCACAGCCCTCAACAACGCTGTCGCCCGGCGTGGACACGTCGACGGGTGCATTCTGCACAGCGATCGCGGGTCGCAGTTCCGGTCACGGAAGTTCGTCCGGGCGCTCGATCGTCAGCGGATCGTCGGCTCGATAGGGAGGGTCGGGGCGGCAGGCGACAAGCACTTGTCATCACAGTGCTCCTCTTCTCCTATCGGGTTCGCTTTGAGGTCGTTGTTGCTGGTCGGCGGGGGTCGAGGCGTACGCCTTGCTGGACGCGGGGCGGGTTGGGTCCCGGCTGGGGGTAGAGGCATGCGTTCTTGTCGTTGTACTTCTCGCCCTCGAGCAGTCCGGCCCGGTGCCATTTCCAGACGGTGGGGACGCTGACGTCGAGGAGTTCGGCGAGTTCGTATGCGGTCAGCAGGCCGCGGTCCCGCAGTCGGTCGAAGCGGCTGGTGAGCTGGTAGTCCTGGCGGATGTCGCGGACCAGGAGCCGGTGGAAGGGCAGGCCCTTGCCGCTGGTCAGGCCGCGCTGGTTGAGGATGCCGGCGATCTCCGCGTCGGTGTGGTCCTCCAGGAGGGTGTCGATGGCTGCGACGACGGATTTCGGGGTCTGCCACAGTTTCCCGCCGCCGAGAGGCAAGGACAGGTCGAGGGTGTGGTGGCGGCCACCGGACAGCCGCACGTGGGCGGTGATCTGCTCGGCCTTGGTGAGGGTGACGTCCGTGATCAGCAGGCGGGCGATGCGTTTGCGTTCCCGCATCGGGGTGTCGGGGTCGTGCCAGAGCCGGTGCACGTCACTGGCGAGGTGGGCCAGTTTCTCCCGCAGTGCCTCGTTGACGGGTTCGGCTTCAGTGCGGGCGCGTTCGATGCCCTTGCGGGCGGCAGCGACCTCGCGCAGGGCCGCGTTCCAGTCCGCTTCGAGGCTGTCGGCGACGAGACGGTTGTCCGGATCGACCGCGAGATAGCGTCGTTTGGCCAGGTCGGCGCGGTGCTGGGCGCGTTGGAGGTGGGCGGAACGCAGCCGGTCGGCCTCGGCGGCCTGGGCGGCGAGGCGGTCAGTGACGCGCAGGGCGGCCTCGACAGCGAGCGGGGTCAGCTCGTCCAACAGCAGGGTGGCGACGGCCTGTTCGATGCCGGGGCCGGGGATGCGCTGGCAGACCGTGCCGCCGTTTTGGATGGCGTGGGTCATGCACCGGTAGTCGGAGACCTCGCGGCCTTGCCGCAGGTGATAAGCGATGGTCATGCGCCTGCCGCAGCGGCCGCAGATCACCAGGCCCTGCAGCAGCGCAGGCCCTTCCCGCGGTGCGGTTGCGGTCCGCTCGAGGCCGCGGGAGGCGGCCTGCGCGGCGAGTGCGGTCTGGTTCAACTCCCACCGGGCGAAGGTCACATAGCCCTCGTGATGGTCTTGGATGAGGGTGTCCCACTGCTCGCGCGGCAGCAGCCGGATGTGTGTCCTGCCGTCCGCACTGCGCTCGACCTTGCGCCGTCCGTAACAGAACGCCCCTGCATAGAGCGGGTTGTGGAGAACGTTGAGGACCTGCCAGTGCTTGAGCGGGCCCCAGACCAGCTCGCCCTTGCGAGGGCCGGTGCGGATACGCGAGGGGAAGGTGAGATGGCCGGCGGCGAAGGTCTTGACGACGCCGCGGGCCGAGCCGGTGGCCGCGAAGACCGTCAGGACGTGCTCGACGACGGCCCGCACCGAAGCGTCGGGGTCCTTGACGATCCGGTCGGCATAGTCGTGGACATAGCCGACCGGCAGGCCCTGCTTCAGTTCGCCGCGGCGGGCCTTGGCCAGCTGGCCGCCCCGCAACCGGGCTGCCAGCAGGTGGAGTTCGGCCTCCGACATGGTGCCCTTCATGCCCAGCACGAGCCGGTCGTTGAAGGTCCGCGGATCATACAGACCGTCCTCGTCCAGGATCAGCATCCCGGACAGCGCACAGATCTCCAAAAGCCGGTGCCAGTCGGTGTTGTTCCTGGCCAGGCGGGACACCTCCAGCCCGAGGACGATCCCGGCATGTCCCATGGAGACCTCGGCGACCAGGTACTGGAAGCCGTCCCGGCCCGCAGTCGATGCCCCTGAGCGGCCCTGATCGGAGTCGATCACGATGATCTGGGAGTCGGTCCAGCCCAGCGCGACGGCCCGGCCGCGCAGGGCGTACTGCCGCTGGGTGGACTCGCTGTTGTTGACGACCTGCTTGAGCGAGGACTGGCGCACATACAGATACGCGTCCCGCCGCAGATGCTCCACGGTGACCTTCCCGGTCTGCTCGATACTCACCGCACCCTCCTCGCCACGTCGTTGTGGTTATCCGCTGCGACAGCCTCCGGCCGCCGTCCATGCCATGAGTGCCAGCACGTCCACCAACTCCTCTGCCACCGCGAGCGGCTCGGGCGGCTGGTGCTGAACGGCCTTGGGCGGAAGGGGGATTCGGGTGACTGCCTTGATCCAGGCGGCCATGCCGGAGCGGGCCAGCACTGCCCAGCCATGTCGCGATCCTCGGTCGGGGCCGCCGAGGACCGCGGCCCGCAGGTCCTCATACCGGCGGGCCACCTCGGTCCCGTCCGCCGGGGACACTGCCTCGTCAGCAGTGGTGGGCTTCCTCCGCAGTGCGCGGTTCGCGCCGCCTGGCCAGGGCTTTCTCCACCGACCGCGGGTGAACGGTGATCCCGAACCGCCTCTGGACCGCGTCCGCCAGCCGGACCGGCCGCAGGGACGCATCGCCGGCCCGGAGCTGTTCGACGAACTCCATGACCTCCTCGGTGAGCTTGCGCGGCCCCTTCGGGCCGGGCTTGCCCGGCACCAGCGCGGCCGGCCCGCCCGCGTCCAGCGCGGCCGCGATCACATAAAAGCTCTGCCGGCAGAACCCGAAAGCCGCCGCAGCACGCGCGACGGGCACCTTGTCCACCCTCACCCGGCGCACCATCTCGTACTTGACCTGCACCACATCGTCCGGATCCAGGAACGGACACAACGCGAAGTCCTCGTCGGTCACCGCGTCGGGCCGCGGATTGAGTGCCCGGGACTCCTTCAGCGCCGCCTTCTTGCCCGTCTGCCGGCTCATCGCGCCTCCCCGTCGATCCCGATGTCACCAGGATCAGACCGCTCGTCCCACAAGCCAAGAGCGCAAAGGCCGAGCAGAAGAGCGAAAGAAGCAGGTCACGGACTCGCTTCAGCGTCCGCGCGCCCCCCACAGCCTCCGCGAGCGCCCCCGGCAGCGGCCTCAATGCGACGACGATCACGGCGTCATCTCCCCGACACCGTGCCGGCTGCCGGACAGCAATCCGGCCACCAGATCCGCCAACTCGACCAGATCCCCGGTCCGATACGGACAACCCTCACCGGCCGCCGCGACGAACGCGTCCACCAGCGCCATATCGGTCCACTCCAGTGGGAACGAGCACCTGCGACCCTGCCCATCGAGGACCAACACCACATCTCCACGCCACGAGTTGAGCCGCTCGAGAAACTCGAAAGCCTCACCGCACCGGGGATGGAACGGATGAATCAGCCGCACACGTCCATCGTCATCGCGGGGAACGGGCGCATTCGACGGTGAATGCCAACGCGGCCATGGAGTCCTTCTTCAGCCTGCTGCAGAAGAACGTCCTCGACCGTCGATCGTGGGCCACCCGCGAGGAACTGCGGATCGCGATCGTGACATGGATCGAGAGGACCTACCACCGGCGCCGCAGACAAGCCTCGCTCGGCCGGCTGACCCCCGTTGAATTCGAGAGCGTCATGACCACACCGGCCCTCCAGGCCGCGTGACCGAACCTGTCACCCAAAGCTGCACCAGACCCATGGAGTCGGGAAGGCCGAGGTACGGATCAAATGGGACCCGAGTCTCTGGGATCGGCCACCCCATCATCTCGACATCATCGCCGCCACCTACTCGGCGGACGCCCCCTTCGGGCGGCCGGTGTACGTCGTCCACTTCGACAGCCGCTCACCGGACGGCACCATCAACATGAGCCGGCACAGCCAGACCGGCCAGGGCTTCGGCTACGTCGAAGCGATGACCCTGGAGCTCGATCGCCTCGCTTCCTCCTTCGCTCGGGTGGTGGTGGGTGTGGCGATCCACCAGAACAGCGGCCCCAAAACCTTCGGCGACCTGTCGAACGCCGGAGTTCTGGTCGTCGAGGGGTACAGGGAGCTACTGAAGGACGACTTCGCACAGCTCTCCGAATACACCGCCGCGACGGTCGCGGAGTTCACCAGGGACGCCTCCGGAACGTGGGAGTACCGCGAGATGGTCCGAGGATTCGACAGCGACCCCGTGATCTTCACCGCCGAGATGGGCAGCACCCCACAGCCCTGACCAAGCAGCAGCGCAGGAAGCGTACGACCGTCATGGTGGTGCCCTCGTGGACTTCTGGAACCGAAGCGCCAAGCACCCGGAAACGGCTGAAGCCACTGGTGCGCGGTATCCCCGCAGATCCGCTCCCGGCGCGGCTCACGTCGTCAGCGGCCGACGGGACTCCGGGCCCACAGGGACGCGCGGAGTGCGACCGCCTGGGCGACGGCCGGGCCGACTGCTCCGCCACGCACCGCCTGAATGCCGTGCACGTGCAGTTGCTGACCGATCCGGATGGCCGACCGCCATCGATCTCAGCCCGGATGCCCTTCCGGTCGTCGGCGGATTCGCTTGGCTCAGGAGCCCCCGATCACGCCTCGGCCAGGGGAAGCGTCACTTCGAAGCGGCAGCCGCCGGGGACGTTGCGCACGGCGGCCTGGCCCCGGTGCGCTTCCACGATGCCCCGGACGATGGCCAGGCCGAGGCCCGCACCGGCGGGAGGAGTACGGGCATGGGTACCGCGCCAGCCGGTGTCGAAGACCCGCGCCAGGTCCTCCTCGGGGATGCCGCCGCAGCCGTCGGTGACGGACAGGACGACTCCGTCGGAGAAGAGCTCGGCGGTGACCGCGACGGTACCGTCGGAGGGTGTCCGGCGGATCGCATTGACCAGCAGATTGCCCAGCACTCGGCTCATCTCCTTGCCGTCCACCTCGACCGGCACCGGCTCGACGCGGTCGCCGACCAGCCACACCCCGTACTCGCGGGCGAGGGCGTCCGCTCCCGCAAGGGCGTCCCCCACAAGGTCGTACACCGACATGCGGGAGGGGGAGAGGGCGAGCGCGCCGGCGTGGATGCGGGAGAGCTCGAAGAGATCCCCGACCATGCCGTTGAGGCGTTCGACCTCGGTGCGCATCTGGCGGAGGTAGCGGTGGGGGTCGGCGGCAACACCGTCCTCCAGGGCCTCGGACATGGCGCGCAGCCCGGCGAGGGGAGTGCGCAGGTCGTGCGAGATCCAGGCGACGAGTTCGCGTCTCGATGTCTCCAGAGCGCGCTCGCGGTCCCGGGACTCGGTCAGCTTCGCACTGGTGGTGGCCAACTCACGGCTGAGTGCGGCCAGTTCCGCGGTCGCCGGGCCCTCGGGAGCCGCGAAATGGCCGCCGTCGCCGAAGGAACGGGCGGCGGCGGTGAGTGCCCGGCTGCGGGCGACGACCCACCGGCCGAGCAGCAGCGCGGTGAGCAGGGAGACGACGGCCGCCATCGCCACGACCGTGGTGACGACGCTCAGGTCGTGCGAGGACAGGAACATCGCCTGCGCCACGGCCAGCGTTCCCGCGAGCATGGCGGTCACGGCCACGGCGGCGACCACGGCGAGGGACGCGGTCAGCGAGCGTCGCCGGATCAGCCACAGCACGCCCGCCCCGAGCAGTCCGGCCGCGAGAGCGCCGAGGAAGGCGAAGAGGGCAATGAGGAGGGTGTCGCTCACGGTCGGACCGCCTCCTCGCAGGGCGTGGCGTCGAAGCGGTAGCCCACTCCCCACACCGTCTGGATCAGCCGGGGCCGGGCCGGGTCATCCTCCAGCTTGCCCCGCAGCCGGCGGACGTGGACGGTGACGGTGGACATGTCGCCGAAGTCCCAGCCCCACACCTCGCGCATCAGCTCTTCACGGCTGTAGGCGCGGCCGTGGTTGCGCAGGAGGAAGGCGAGGAGGTCGAACTCGCGGAGTGTGAGGCTGAGCTCGGCGCCGTTCTTGGTGGCGCGGCGGGCCGCCGGGTCGACGGTGACGCCTGCCGCGTGCATGGGATGAGCCGCGACGGGGGGCCGGGTCCGGCGCAGTACCGACTCGACCCTCAGGACCAGCTCACGGGGGCTGAAGGGCTTCGTGACGTAGTCGTCGGCGCCCACTTCCAGGCCCAGAATCCGGTCGCCCTCGTCGCCGCGGGCGGTGAGCATGATGACCGGCACGGGCCCGCGGGCACGTATCCGGCGGCACACTTCCAGGCCGTCCATGCCGGGCAGCATCAGGTCGAGCACCACCAGGTCCGGCCAGTGCGCCGCGGCCCGCGCGAGCGCGGAGTGCCCGTCCCCGGCCACGTCCACCTGGTACCCGGCGCGGTCGAGATAGCCGGAGACGACCTCGGAGACGGTGGGGTCGTCGTCCACGACCAGGACGCGGGTCGTACCTCCCTGCCCACGTGGAGCATGTCCGGAGTCTGGGGATTCGTGCGGCTGCTGCATGCCCCCAGCATCCCACCGGCTTCATTGCCGTGCGGCAGGGCCGCCCCGGCGTCCGCCTTTCGTAAGACCTCGACGCCCGTTTCGCCCTTTCCTGCATCTGGCCGTTCTCGCGACCAGCGCTCCCGTCGTACGGCTGCCGTGTCACTCGACGGCGCCTGAGCCGGGAAGGCGCCGGCGTCGCGAGCACCCCTACCTGTCTCCCCTGGCACAAACCAGAGCGGTGCCCTGTGTGCGGGTAGGGCGGCGTCGACGGCGAGCGCCTGGACGATCCGCCCGGAGAAGCGGTGACCGGTGGCGCTCCTCCGCGGAGGCTTGAGCCGGGTCTCCAAGGTCACCATCCCGACAGCAGTAGGTGGTTGAGGAGCAGGGCGAGGGTGGCCTGTGCCGTGAGCCAGGCGCGGGGTCGGTTCAGGAACGCGCATGCCGGCAGCAGCCACATCGCGAACGGCAGCCAGATGCGCTCTGTTTCCGCTTTGCTCATGCCGGTGAGGTCGGCAGTGAGGAGCGCGAGAAGGGCGGCGAGGACGAGCAGGGCGAGGCGGGGTTCGGCGGCGGAGCGGCGCAGGCACGTGCGAAGACCCTGGCGGATGGGAGCCGCACCGGCTCGTCGCAGCCCGGCCACCGTCGCCGGACCTACGACGAGTGCCGTGCACGCGAGGTTCGCCCACACCCAGTAGCCGTACGGCCGGACACCGCCTGCCCCTTGGTAGTAGCGGGTGACCAGCAGGTGGTACGCCTCCCACCAGTTGAAGCCCGCGATCGTGAAGACGGCCGGGACGACGACGAAGCCGGCGAGGACGTAAGGGAGGGGACACAGCCGTCGGGAGCCGAGCAGCAGGACGCCGCCGGCGATCACCGCGAACAGTGCCAGCCCGTACGAGAGATACGCGGTGAGGCCGAAGAGGAGCCCGGAGGCGAGAGCTGCCGACCGGGGCCGGTGTCCCGTGACCGCGAGGGCGAGGAACGCGATCGCCCAGGCGGCGACCGCAGCGAAGTACCCGTCCGCGGAGGTGCCCATCCACACGGCGGCCGGGGCCAGGACCAGGAAGGGCGCGGCACGGCGGGCGAGCGCCTCCCCGGCCAGTGTTCGTACGGTGATGAGGACCGCCACCGCCGCTGTCGCCCCGACGATGATGCACCAGAGGCCCGCCCAGGCACCGCCGCCCAGCCCGATCCGGTCGAGGAGGACGAAGGTGAGGGTCGCCGCGGGGGGATGTCCGGCGACGTGCGCGGGCCAGGCGTCGGGTGAGTGGATCAGGATGTGGTGGGTGAAGTCCCGCAGGGCGGCGGGGATGTCGTGGAAGCGGTTGACGGGCTCGATGACCTGGAGGTACTCGTATTTGGTCGTGAGCCGACGGGCTATTCCGCGCTGCCATCCGTCGACCAGGGCGAGCGAGAACGTCCATGCCATGGCGGTGCCCCAGGCGGTGCACAGCAGCGCGCGCCAGGGCAGCCGGGCGGCGAGGAGCGGCCCGTACGCGACGACCACGACGGCCACCATGATCGCGGCGGGGGTGCCGGGGCCGACATGCGGCTCCCAATGGCCGTAAAGCGGCGGCCAGCTGACATGAAGGTTCCCGTAACGGTGTTCCAGGACGGTGCCGATCACAGCCGCCGTCGTGACGAGCAGCGCTGCGGCCAGGGCCGCAGACAGATCGCGGAGAAGATCGCGGTTCACACCGGCACGCTAGGCGAGGGAAGGCCGGATGCGACTCCGGTGAGCCTGGACGTCAGCGTTTCGTCATGTGTTGCGGGCCCCGCCCTCGGCCCTTACCGGCCTACGGTCGGGACATGCGCGACCATCGACTCCCCACCTCTCCCGGTTTCTGGCGCAGCCCGCTGCGCAGCCCCTGGTTCACCTCCGTGCTCGGTATCGTGCTGCTCGGCGGGATCACGGTGCTCTTCGCGACGGGCCTTGTGTCGTACGCCGCCTACAACCCGGACCTGTCGCCGGTGAATGACAAGACCCCGGACAAGGGCCTGCTCGGCTTCTACCTCTTCGCCTGGCCGACCGACCCGCCCTGGCTCTACCGGCTCACCCAGGGCGTCCACGTCACCCTGGGCATCGCGCTGATCCCCGTACTGCTGGCGAAGCTGTGGTCGGTCCTGCCGAGACTGTTCACCCTGCCGCCCGTGCGATCGCTCGCCCATGCGCTGGAGCGGATCTCGCTGCTTCTGCTGGTCGGGGGCGCGCTGTTCGAGTTCACCACGGGCGTGCTGAACGTCCAGCTCGACTACCTCTTCCCCGGCTCCTTCTATCCGCTGCACTTCTACGGCGCCTGGGTGTTCTTCGCGGCGTTCGTGACTCACGCGGTGCTGCGGGTGCCGGCCGCGGTACGCAATCTGCGCCACCTGCACGACGAGGAGGGCGGGCTGGTGTCCCCGAACCCCGCCCCGCCCACCGTCTCGCGCCGCGGCGCCCTCGCCTTCGTCGGCGGCGGCTCCCTGCTCCTGCTGGCCACGACGGCGGGCCGGAGCTTCGACGGACCGCTGCGGGCAACGGCTCTGCTCGCGCCGCACGGCGGCCCCGAACCGGGTTCGGGATCCGGTGGCTTCCAGATCAACAAGACGGCCGCGTCGCGCGGGATCAGCATGACGGAGACGAGTGACGAGGCGTGGCGGCTGGTCGTCGAGGGGCAGGGACGGACGGTCCGGCTGAGGCGGGCAGAGCTGCTGCAACTCCCCCTGTACAGCGCGGCGCTGCCCATCGCGTGCGTGGAAGGCTGGTCAACCTCCGACCAGTGGTGGCGGGGCGTACGCCTGCGGGATCTGGCGGCGCTCGTCGGGTTCGAGAGCGGCGCGGCGCCCGATGTCATGGTGGAGTCGCTCCAGCGGCACGGGTCGTTCCGCCGGGCCGCCCTGCGCAACAACCAGGTGCGCGACCCGCGTTCCCTGCTCGCCCTGTTCGTCAACGGCGAGCCCCTCACCGCGGACCACGGCTACCCGGCGCGGATCATCGTCCCCGCGGCGCCCGGCGTGCTCAACACCAAGTGGGTGGCACGGATGACCTTCGGAGAGCTGTGATGCGACGACATGTGATGCGACGGCTCGTGACGCGCCCGCACGTAGGCAGCCCGCTCCAGCTCCTGCTTCTCGCCTGTTCGTTCGCGCTGGCGGGGTACGCGGGTGTCCGACTGCTCGCGGACGACTGGCTCTCGGTCGCGCTGTGGTTCGTGGGCGCGGCACTGGTGCACGACCTGGTGTTGCTGCCCCTGTACGCGGGCGCGGACCGGGTCGTCGCGCGGGGGCTGGGCGCGGTCGGCCGCCGGGAGTGGACGGTCTACGTGCGCGTCCCGGCGGCGTTCTCCGGCCTGCTGCTGCTGATCTGGTTTCCGCTGATCAGCGGGCAGGTGGCGGACCACTACAGCTCCGCCACCACCCTGTCCGGCGACGCGTTCCTGTCCCGCTGGCTTTTGATCACCGCGGTGCTGTTCGGCGGCTCGGCGGTGGTGCTCCTGCTGCGGTCCCTGCGGTTACGCAGGGCCACGAAGGAGCGGCCGCCGCTCGTCCACTGACGCTCCGGGCGCCAGCCGGCGCGTGTCGCGAGCCGGAGCAGGGCCGATGTGCCGAGACGGGCCCAGGGGAAGGGCGGACCGGCCGTGCCGTGAGCGCCGGCGGTAATGCTCACGACGTGGACGGTGACGCGTTCGTCGACCTCACTGTCCGGGACCGTCTCGGCGATCAACAGGCCCTTCTGGCTGAGGAGTTGAGACATCCGCCGGAGGAGAGCGGTCGGGTCGCCGCCGATGCCGATGTTGCCGTCGATGAGGAGGACCGTGTCCCAACGCCCTTCGGCCGGGAGCGGCTCGAAGACGGAGCGTTGCAGAGCCTGGCCGCCGAGCCGCACCGTGCGGGCGACGGCGGCTTCGCTCACGTCGACGCCGAGCACCCGCCGGCCCCGGGCCGCGAGTTCGGCGACGAGCCGCCCCGGACCGCACCCCACATCGAGTACAGCGCCTTCGCAGTGCTCCAGGACATCCATGTCCACCGCGTCGGCCCTGGCACACCAGCGTTCCACCTCCAGCGGCAGCAGCCAGCCGTCGGCGCGACGAAGGAAGAGCGGGCCCCGGCCGGTGACGAGGGCCTCGGAGTAGGGGTCGGCAGCCCAAGGGCGCGGGACGCCCATCGACGCAACGGACGCGAGGCGATCCAGGGCGCTCACCCTCGGCGACGCGATCTCATGTGCGGTGCTCATCGACCGACAGCCGCCCCGAGACGCCCCAGTTCGGCGGCGAAACGGCTCTCCGGCGCAGCCGCGGCCACCGCCTCCGCGTCGCCGACGGTGTCCACGTCTCGCAGACGGGGCAGCTCGCGTACGCGTAGGCCCGCGACGGCGAGCCGTTCACGCTGCACGGCACCCGTCGTGGGCGTCGACATCGGCACACCCCGCAGCAGCTCGGGGTCCGGGTGGGCGAGGCCCAGCGCCCAGAAGCCGCCGTCCTCGGCCGGCCCGAAATACGCGTCGCAGTCGGCGAAGTCGACGGTGAGCAGTGCGGGCGTCACCTGGGGGGTGTCCATGCCGATGAGCAGCGCGGGCCCGTCACAGCCGGCGAAGGCGGCGGCCAGCCGCTCGTCCAGACCTCCCGCGCACTGCGGGACGACGTCGAAGCCGGGAGGCAGCCAGGGTCCGGGAGCGCCGTCGAGTACCAGCACACGGCGGCGGGCGGGTGTGGCCGCCACCGTACGCAGGGTGTCCACGAGTGCCGCCTCGGCGAGCGCCGCCGCTTCGCGAGGCGTGAACGGCGGAGTGAGCCGGGTCTTCACCCGTCCTGGCCGCGGTTCCTTGGCGATGACGAGGAGAGTGGTCACTGAGCGGTTCCTCCTGGAAGTACGGCGAATGAGTCGGTGTCTGCCCCGTCTGCCCCGTCCTGGGGTATCGGTGGTTCGGCCAGGACGCGGTCCATGTCCCGTACCGCCTGCCAGGTTCCGCGCCAGGTACCGGTGACCTTGGAGGCACCAGTGCGCGGCAGGTAGGGCACGTCGTGCTCGACGACACGCCACCCGGCGTCGGCCGCGCGCGCGACCATCTGCAGCCGGTAGCCGCTACGGCGGTCCGTGAGTGCCAGGGCGAGCAACTGTTCCCGGCGGCCGGCACGGAGTAGGCCGAGGTCGTGCAGGCGCAGCCCCGTGCGGCGGCGCAGCATCCGTGCCAGCGCCACGTTGCCCAACCGGGCGTGCGTGGGCCGAGCGCCCCGGCCCTGCGGACGGCGCCGCCCCAGCACCAGGTCGGCCTCACCGTCGCACACCTCGCGGACGAAGGGCACGAGCAGGGACGGGTCGAGGGAGGCGTCGCAGTCACAGAAGCACACGATGTCCGCGGTACCCGCCGTCAGCCCGGCGTGACAGGCGGCGCCGAAGCCGCGGCGCGTCTCACGCACGACCGTCGCGCCGAGGTCGCGGGCCAGTACCGGCGAGCCGTCCGTGGATCCGTTGTCCACCACCAGCGCGCGCCAGGTGGGCGGGATACGGGCGAGGACCCCGGGCAGGGCCTCGGCCTCGTTCAGACAGGGGAGCACCACGTCGACGGTCGCCGCGGTCGTCTCCGCTTCCGATTGCGTTGCGGGAGAAGTCGTCACGGCTTTCACCCTACGAAGACAAAAGGTATGTAAGGGACTTCGGCTCCTTACGAAACGCGGACGTCGAGGGAGGGAGCAGAGCACCGAAGTGCGGTCGGCAGGAGTCCGGTTGCGTGTGTGAGCGCCACGCGCCTCCGATGCTCAACCGGCTGTACCGCACACGGGGTCACCGGCATACCGGACACAGAGACCCGACGTGCGAATGCTGCCCGTCTCCCTCATCCGCCGTCGCTGTCAAGGTCACCGCGATGCCCGCGGAGCCGGGCGGCCGTGGTGCAGGCGACGACCTTGCCGGCCCACACCGCTTCGACCCCAGCCGTCGCGGTGGCAGCCGGTATCTCTCCGGCGACCGCGCTGCTGCTCGGCCGCCGATCCCTCGGCGGGGCGCCGTCCGCCTCCCGCTCTGCCGCGCCAGGACCGGTCAAGCACTACTCCTCGCAGCCCTGCGCTCGCGAATTCCCACATACCCTCCTCGAAGCCGGCCTCGGCCTTCCAGCCCAGCTCGCCCCGCAACCGCGACGAGTCCACCGTGATGTGCCGTACGTCCCCCAGGCGGTACTCCCCCGTCACCACGGGCTCGGGCCCGCCGTACGCGGACGCCAGCGCCCGCGCCATCTCGCCGACCGTGTGTGGCTCTCCGCTGCCGGTGTTGTACGCCCCCAGCGCTCCGGCCGGGGACTCGGCCTCAAGCGCCGCCACGTTGGCCGCCACCACGTCCCGTACGTGCACGAAGTCCCGCCGCTGGCCGCCGTCCTCGAAGACACGCGGTGCCTCACCGCAGGCCAGCGCGGACCGGAAGAAGGACGCGACTCCCGCGTACGGGGTGTCGAGTGGCATGCCCGGCCCGTACACGTTGTGGTGCCGCAGCGAAACCGCCGAGCCGCCCGTCGACCGGGCCCAGGCCGAAGCCAGATGCTCCTGGGCCAACTTGGTCGTCGCGTACACGTTCCGGGGGTCGACCGGAGCGTCCTCGCCGCCCAGCCCCGGCGTCAGCGGCTTCTCGCACTGCGGGCACCGGGGCTCGAAACGCCCGGCAGCCAGATCGGCCACGGCCCGGGGGCCGGGTCGTACCGCCCCGCGCCGCTCACACCCGTACGAGCCCTCGCCGTACACGACCATCGACCCGGCCAGCACGAGCCGCCCCACCCCCGCGTCGGCCATGGCGGAAAGCAGCACCGCCGTACCCAGGTCGTTGCGCGACACCTACTCGACCGCGTCGCCGAACCCCTTCCCAAGACCCACCATCGCCGCCTGATGGCACACGGCGTCCACACTGCGTGACGGCCTGGGCGTACTCGACGCGGGGGCGGTCGCGGCCGTTCTGCCGGGTCAGCGCTTCGACGACTTGACTTCCTCCCCCTCGTGAACGAGGGGAAGTTCCTACGGCTCGCGCCGTGGGGGTTTCTGCTTCATCGCCGACTGCCCCGTCCGGGAGGACTCCCGTTGAGGTCTTACACCAGCTCCCCAGACAGACACCGCCAGCCCGGCGGCCAAAAGATTGTTCGCCGCGTTCACGTCCCGGTCATGGACCGCACCGCACTCACACGTCCACACGCGGACGTTCAGCGGCAGCTCCGCCCGGATCGTGCCGCAGACACCGCACAGTTTCGAGCTGGGGAAGAAACGGTCGACGACCACCAGCTCCCGCCCGTACCAGTCGCTCTTGTACTCCAGCATCGTCCGCAGTTCTCTCCACGAGGCGTCGGAGATCGCGCGGGCGAGCGTGTGGTTCTTGACCATGTTGCGGACGGTGAGGTCCTCGATCACGACCGTTTGGTTCTCACGGACGAGCCGAGTGGTCAGCTTGTGCAGGAAGTCCCGGCGCCGGTCGGCGATCCGGGCATGGACACGGGCAACCTTCCGGCCCGCCTTGGCCCGGTTCGCACCGTCACCCTTGGCCTTGCGGGACAGTTCCCGCTGGGCTTTGGCCAAGCGGGCGCGGTCCCTGCGCTCATGCCGCGGGTTGGTGATCTTCTCCCCGGTGGACAGCGTCAGCAGGGACGTGATCCCCGCGTCAATACCGACCGTGTTCGCGGTGGCCGGGGCGGGTGTGATGGTGTCGTCGCAGAGCAGCGACACGAACCAGCGTCCCGCCGCGTCCTGGGACACCGTCACCGTGGACGGCCGCGCCCCCCGAGGCAGCGGCCGCGACCACACCACGTCCAGCGGATCCGCCATCTTGGCGAGGGTCAGCCGGCCTTCACGCAAGCGGAAACCACTGGTGGTGTACTCCGCACTCCTGCGGGACTTCTTCTTCGACTTGAAGCGCGGGTACTGCGCCTGCTTGCCGAAGAAGCTGGTGAACGCCACCTGCAGATGGCGCAGCGTCTGCTGGAGCGGAACCGACGACACCTCACCCAGGTAGCCCAGCTCCTCCGTCCGCTTCCACGCGGTCAGCATCGCGGAGGTCTGGTTGTAGTTGACCCGCTCCTGCCGCGCCCACGCTTGCGTACGGGCCGCCAGCGCCAGGTTGTAGACCTTCCGCACGCATCCAAAGGTGCGCGACAGCTCAGCCGCCTGCACATCCGTCGGATAGAAGCGGTACTTGAACGCCCGCTTCACCTGCTTCACGGTCATGCTCACAAGCTAGCATCACTACTGGTTAAGCCCAAATCTGCGGGTCAGAGCACTGCGATCCGCCCTGGCGGCGAATCCCAGCTCCCTGCCCTGCTCCGCAGGAGTCCGATTCCTCCCCGGCCTGAAGGCCGCGGTTTCCTCGGAGGTATCCGATGAACCCGGCTCCGCCGGTGACCAGTACTCGCATACGCGAACGCTAGGAGCTTGAGCACCCCGCACGGCAGCGCCGCGCCCATCACGTCACGGGTCCGTAAGACCTCGCCAGTGCAGCAGCCCATGGCACATCGCTTTGGGGCCAACTCAGGCTGTGGCCGAAGCTACCGATCAAACCCGCAGCCGACGACCGAAGTTCTTACGAGAAGCTGACGCAGGACCGAAACTTCTTCATCCCACCCGCCTCACAGGCAACTCTGGCTCTGCACGTCACCGACCGGCGGTGGCGGCGAGGTGCGAGGAGTCAGGCGTGAGCAGGCATACCAGGCGCAGGTCGACGTCGCAGGTCCGTATGACCATCGCCGGAGCCGGCATCCTGGCCACGGCGGCCGTCGCCACCACGGTGGCCATCGCCTCGGCGGGAGAAGCGCCCCGCGCACGCGACAGCGTGACGACGAAGAGCGCCAAGGCGGGAGCTGATCACGCCGTCTTCGTACAGGGCAACGAGCTCGCCGGAAACACCATCCACGTCTTCAAGCGCGGAGACGACGGCAAACTGACCCCCGGTGGCACCTACGCGACCGGCGGCAAGGGCGGGGACCAAGTCGACGCCCCCACCGACTCCCTCGCCTCCCAGGGTTCACTCCTCTACGACCGGCGCTCGCATCTGCTGCTGGCAGTCAACGCGGGCAGTGGCACCGTCACCTCGTTTCGCGTCGAGGGGCAGAAACTGACGGACCGGCGGGTGGTGCGCTCGGGCGGGGACTTCCCCTCGTCCATCGCGGTGTCCGGCAACCTCGCCTACGTCATGAACGCGGGCGGCGAGGGCAGCGTCCAGGGCTTCAAGATCACCGCCAACGGACTCGAACCGCTGGGCGGTTCGTATCGCTCCCTGAGGCTGAAGAACGACAAGGTGCCGTTGTTCAGCAGCTCGCCGGGACAGGTCGCGTTTACGCCGAGTGGCCGTGAGCTAGTCGTCACCACGAAGTCCGCCAACACCATCGAGGTGTTCCCGATGCGGCGCGACGGACGTCCTTCACACCGGGCGACGGTCAACGACTCGGCCGGCGGCGTGCCGTTCGCGATCACCTTCGACAAGGCGGGCCGGATGCTGGTGGCCGAAGCGGAGAAATCGACGGTCAGTACGTACAAGGTGCTCGCCGACGGCCGCCTCAAGGTCGTCCAGAAGCCGCTGGCCAACGGGCAGAACACGCTGTGCTGGCTGGAACGCGCCGGTGACTTCTTCTACGGCGGCAACACCGGCAACTCGACCGTCACCGGCTACCGCACCAACCAGCACGGCAAGCTGGTACTGACCAACGAGGTCGGTATCGCCACCCCGCCGTCAGCGATGTCCCAGGGCGTCATCGACCTGGCGGTGACGCAGGACGAGAAGTTCCTGTACGTACAGAACGGGACCTCCGGCACCATCGACGGCTTCCGCATCGGCAGGAACGGCTCCCTCACCAAGGTCACCACGGCCACCGGACTGCCCCCCTTCGCCGAGTCCGGCATGGAGGGCATCGCCGCGGTGTAAAGAAGCGGCCACCGCGGCCGGGCGCCCTGGAGACTCCTCTCCGGGGCGCCGAACCCGTTCCGATGCAGCAAGGAGTGCTCAACGCCGGTCACCGATCCTGCAACCGACAGCCCATGCGGGCCGGACGCGCCCAGCCGACTGGAGCAGCAGTGTGGAACAGACCAGTCAGCCCGCCAGGACAACTGCCCTGCCAGTCGGCGCCATGTCACTGCCCCCGTGGCCGACCCGTCGGCCGCTGCGTGCGCCCGGTGCGCGCGCACTTCCTCGGCTGAGCCGACCCTCGCCCCCTGACTGCGTTCGACGGCTCGCCCCGTCACCGGCGCAGGCCCGCTGCTGTCCCGTACTACGAGCTCGATGGTGACCTCGGCCTGTGCAGTCTCCGGTTGCTGTCCGGACAGCAGCAGCGGCACCGTGCAGGCGGCGCGCACAGTCATGTCGGCGAGTGGAGTGCGCACGGTCGTCAGACGAGGAGTCACCCAGTCCACGAAAGGCAGATCGCCGAAGCCGACCACGCCGGCATCGCCGCCAACGCGTCCACCGCCACCGCTCCTACAACGTGGTCAGCCCAGACGAGGTCCTCTGTTCTGGCATCGCCGCACGATGGGCGAGGCCGGTGTCGCGTCGGAGGGGAATCACCCCGGCGGGGGTTTCCAGCATTCCACGGCACCACGCAAGATCTTACGAAGCCCTTACGCAGCCCTCTCAAGTGACGTAACGCACCTACGATCACAGCGTGTTGACCATCCGAAACATCACCCTCGTCACTGTCGCGCCCCTTGTGCTGGCTGTGGCGGGCGCCGCGCACCCGCATGGTCTGTCCAGGGCGACGGCCACCGACTGGACACAGTTGCACATCGCGCTGCTGCCGGTCTTTCCACTGCTTACGCTCGGCCTCCTCGTCCCTCTGTGGCACCGCCCCCGACCAGACCTCGCGGGCTTCGCCACGGCGGTGGCCTGGACGAGTGCGTTCACGTACGCGGCCTTCTACACCGGTCTCGACGCGGTGGCCGGCATCGCGGCGGGAACCGCGGTCGAGCACGCTGCCGGGACAGCGAACATAGGTCCGATCAAGTACCCGCTCTACGACACAGGTGAGTCGCTCGGGGAGGTCGGCGCCTACGCCCTCATCGTCGCAGTCGTGGCCACGGCGGTCGCGCTCTTCCCGAAACACGGCGTGCGCGTTGTTCCCGGCACTGTGGTTCTCCTGGTGGCCGGTTGGTCCTTCACTGACAGCCACATCTTCTGGCCCCGCGGCGTATGGACCATGCTCGGTTTCGCACTGGGCTTCGCTCTGCTCGCCGCCGGGACCAGAAGCAGCGAATCCATTCCGCGCCGCGCCTGAGCGGGACGGGTGGCTACGTAGATCAAGTTGTGAGGCCAACGGTGGGTTTTGACTCCAGGGTGGGCCGCAGGGCTGTGGCGCTGGCACTGGGGTCGGTGTGGCCGGCGCCACACAAGCAGCTTCCGTCCCGGATCTCGCGCCTGGATCCGTTCAAGGCAAGGCGGAGGTCGACTTCGGGGATGTGTGGACCCACCTGGACGGCGTGTCCACCAACGTGTTCCTGTTCTCGCGGCGGTTGTCGTTCAGCGGGAAGGCCGTGCACAACCACGATATGACGCATGCCACATGCAACTCCTGTCAGTAATCGGGCGCTGTTCCGCTCAAGTCACGGAGAGCCAAGCGAACAGACAGGAGCAGCACATGAAGCACCGCATCGTCGTCCTCGGCGCCGGCTATGCCGGGGCCTACGTGGCCGGGACCCTTGGCCCGTCGGCTGTCCCCGGCGGACACCGAGATCACCTTGGTCAACGCCGAGGCGGACTTCGTCCAGCGGCTGCGGCTGCACCAGCTCGCGGCCGGCCAGGAGATCGAGGCTCCCCAGCTCGCCGACGTCTTTGCGGGCACGGGGACTGCGCCTGACCCGTGTCACCGCCGTCGACCCCGAGCGCCGGGTCGTCGCCGTGGCCGACGCCGAGGGCGGCGGCGAACTCGGCTACGACACGCTTCTCTACGCGCTCGGCAGCCACGCCACCGACCGCGGCGTCCCCGGCGTGGCCGAGCACGCCTTCGACGTCAGCAGTCGTCCGGCGGCGCTGCGCCTGCGCGAGCGCCTGGACTGCCTGAGCAAGCGGGACGAAGGCGGGAGTGTGCTGGTCGTCGGCGACGGGTTGACCGGCATCGAGACCGCCACTGAGATCGCCGAGTCCCGGCCCGGCCTGTCGGTGGCGCTGGTCGCCCGCGGCGAGCTGGGCCCCCGCTCTCCGGCGGAGCACGCCGCCACCTGCGCCGGCCCTGCGACCGGCTGGGCATCACCGTCCTGGAGCACACCGAGGTCGAAGCCGTCGAAGCGGCGGGGGTGCTGTGCGCCGGGGCGATGCCCACCAACTTCCTACTGTGAGAGCGGGCACACGCTGCTGCCCGGGATACTCGGTCCATGCCGCTCATCCGTGACATCACCCACGTCGACTACTCGGTGGTGGAGGACCTGCTGCACTCGAACCATCTGGGAAACGGCAGGCTCTACGACCCCGAGGGCTTGGACGTCATCGTGGCCGAGCTCGACGGATCCGTCATCGGGGTCGCCGAGTTTCAGCTCCACTGCGACTTCGGACACGCCGAAGGCCGGGCGGCGCATCCCGGCGAGCAGACGTTCGTCTTGACCCTGGCCGTCGCTGATACCGATCGTCGAAGCGGGGTCGGCCAAACGCTTCTCGCCGAGATCGCCCGCCGGGCCAAGAAAGCCGGCCTCACCTTCCTGGCCCTGGTCCCCCAGAACGGCGACGATGCGCTCAGCCGACAGGAGTTCTTCCAGGCGTGCGGGCTCACGCTCTACGGACCCGACACACCGGGGGCGGCATGGGGCTGCTCGGTCTCAAAGATCCTTGATGCGAACGCGGCCAGCGAAGGCCGCTGATCCCACCTCGGGCCACGCCCGGCCGCACTGGAGGTCCTCAATGGCCGCCATGCCAGTCTTTAGTAGATCAACTACGCCGTCCCGCCGCTCTCCAACTGCAGCGGCACATCCGCCGGTACCAGGCGGGCTACGGCGTCCAGCACGGCGACATCGTCGCCATTGAGCCTTTCCAACCTCACGTTGTGGGGTGCGGTGGAGAAGACTGCGGCGCTTCCCCGCGTATGCTCGCCCGACTGCGACATGACGTCGGCCTGACACCAGTGATCAGCTGCTGTCGGTGATCGCTCGGAACAGCACGCGAGCCCGCTCGCAGAACTGCTCGACATCCGTGGTGTCCGGCTCGTCGCCGTCCGCCAGCATCCGAGCCTGAAGTTGCTCGGAGCGCAGCCCGCCGTAGCGGGCCCGCACCTCCGTGGTCACCGGCTGGACCGCGATATGCAGATGTTTGCGTGCGTCGCGGCCGTGCGACCACATGCAGACATAGGTCTGCTCTGGTCGACACAGCGTCTCCACGACACGAGCGGTATCGCGCAGCAAGGGGCCGAGTTCCGCCGCTGCCGTGTCGTCGAGGTCGGCGAGGGCCACAACATGCTTCCGCGGACCGACGATCAAGGTTCCAAGATTCATCGGGCCGACGACATGGTTCACCACCCAAGCGGCGGTTTCGTGTAGGACGCCCCCGGGCAACTCCCGGCGCCCAGTCAGAAGGTCGCACCCAAGACACCCCATCACATCCACGCGCACCAGCCTATACAGAGCCCGTAGCGATGATGGCGACGGCCAACTTGGCTGAGGAGCTTGCTGGTTGGTCAGCCCACGCGATGAAGCTCCTGGTAGACGGCTTACCGACCAAGATCACCTGTGTCCGCCAGGAGCTTCGCATGCTTGTCTATCCGTCCTCGATCGAGCTGTCCAGCCGTACCCTGAGGTACCTCGGTAGGCAACTCGCCATCCGACAGCGGGAGATCGGGACGCGATGGCGACGCCTGCTTGTCGGCCGCCAGGCCCTGTTGACCCTGGCCCACCTGCGGTGTGGCGATACCTACGCCCAACTCGCCGCCGGGTTCGGCATCGGGATCCTGTTCCGCTACATACGCGAAGCAATCGAGGTACTGGCCGCGCTCGCGCCGTCCCGGGCCGAGGCGATGGCGGCGATCCTGACCAAAGCGTTCGTCATCCTCGACGGCACGCTGCTGCCGATCGACCGCATCGCGGCCAACACCCCGTACTACTCGGGGAGGCACAAATGCCACGGCATGAACGTTCAGGTGCTCACCGACCCGTTCGGTCGCCTGCTCTGGGCCTCGCCAGCACGGCCCGGCTCAACCCACGACCTGGCTGCCGCTCGGCAGCAAGGAATCATTGAGACCCTCGCCGATGCAAGCCTCAAATGCTGGGCGGACAAGGCGTATCAGGGAGCCGGAGGAACCGTTCGGGTTCCGTTCCGGGGTCGCCGCCTCAAGCGATGGAAGCGCCGTCACAACAGTAGCCACGCAAAGATCCGCTGTCTCGGCGAGCAGGCCATGGCTGCTCTCCCAACCTCACCTCAACAAGCGGCGGGCCACCGGCAGTGGTACCTCATACGGCAACTGGCTGTCACGGATGCCTCCCAGCCAACTCGGCGGAAAGACAGGCCTGTTGGATGATCAACCTCCAGGAGAGACTTCTACAAAACTGTAGTTTGCCATGTGCCGCCGGTTCGTCACGTCGGCTGGCAGTCGTCACCGGGAAAGGGCGGACCTGATGTTCGGTTTGAGCGAACTGGCCTTGATCCTCATCGTCGTCATCGTGATCGTCGGGATCAAGAAACTACCCGAGCTGACGCGGTCAGCGGGCAAGGCCGCGCGCATCTTCAAGAGCGAGGCGAAGGCGATCAAGGGGCAGGATCGCGCCTGAACCACCCGGCCGGGCCGACGCACGCGTGTCATCTTGCCTCGGGCGGAGAGGAGGCACGGGCATAGACGGCGCCGGGTCTCAGCGCCCGATGCAGCGGAAATGCGGTGAGCAGGACGAAGGCTCCGAAGAGCGTGATCGGCAACAGCCCCACCGGACGGAGGAACGCGGTGGGATGCTCCATGACCGCTCTCCACGTGATGCTCCAGTTGCCGGCCACGTCCGTGAGCATGACCGCGGCGGCGAGCATCGGCCCAGCGGAACGAGCGCGGATGATCACGAGTGCAACCATGGGGTCCAGCAACAACAGTACGTGGAAGAGGAGTTGGACGGGCAACGGTGCGTAGGCGTAGGCGTCGAGCCCACCCGTCAGCAGGAAGTACCCGTGCGCTGCCGTCCCTTCCAGAAATCCGACCATGTACACCGCCGCTGTCAGCCGGATCCAGACCGGACGATCCGCCCATCGCATGGTGATCACCCTAGTTCTCTGAACATCAGCTTCGTCCCGCGCATGGCCCGCCATTCATACGTCAGGGGCTGCGTCGGTTGGCCGCTCTGACCAGTCCGGTCTCGTAGGCGATGACCACCGCCTGGACGCGGTCGCGGAGTTGGAGTTTGGCGAGGATGCGTGAGACGTGTGTCTTGACGGTCGTCTCTGACAGGTGGAGACGGGCGGCGAGTTCGGTGTTGCTCAGGCCCTGGGCCAGCAGGCGTAGGACTTCGAGCTCGCGAGGGGTCAGGGCGGACAGGTCCGGGTGCGGCTCGGCGGGGCCGTCGGTCTCCGCTTCGCGGGTCGGGGTGGCGTGGCGTTCGACGAGGCGGCGGGTGATGGCCGGGGCGAGGAGGGCGTCGCCGGTTCGGACCAGGCGGACCGCGGCGATGAGGTGTTCGGGTGTGACGTCCTTGAGGAGGAAGCCGCTGGCTCCTGCCGCGAGGGCGTCGTAGACGAGTTGGTCGAGGTCGAACGTGGTCAGGATGATGACGCGGGGTTCGCCGGGGGCGCCGGTGAGGATGCGCCGGGTGGCTTCGAGGCCATCTAGTTCCGGCATCCGGATGTCCATCAGGACGACGTCCGGGCTGGTGCGGCGTACCGCTTCGACGGCCTGCGCGCCGTCGGCCGCCTCGGCGACGACCTTGATGCCGTCGGAGGCGAGGATCATGCGGAAGCCGGTGCGGACGAGGGTCTGGTCGTCGGCGACCACCACGCGCAGCGGGGCGTCGGTCACGTCGTCTCCGTCTCCGGGGTGGGCAGCGGGATCCGGGCCTGGACACGGTAACCGCCGTCGGGAGTGGGACCGTTGCGCAGGGTGCCGCCGTAGACCGCCAGGCGCTCGCGCAG
The DNA here is from genome assembly GCF_036174265.1 of Streptomyces sp. NBC_00285. NCBI lineage: Bacteria > Bacillati > Actinomycetota > Actinomycetes > Kitasatosporales > Streptomycetaceae > Streptomyces > Streptomyces sp. NBC_00285. The sequence continues at coordinate 174,640 of NZ_CP108055.1, forward strand.
GCCGAACAGGCCGCGTCCGTCGCCGGTGGCCGCGGAGGTGGTCGGGGTGCCGCCGGTGTCCGCGATCTCGACGCGCAGGTCGGAGGTGCCATGGGTGACGGTCACCGAAACGTCGGCTCCGGCCGCGTGCTTCACGGTGTTGGTCAATGCCTCCTGCACCACTCGGTACGCGGCCAGGCCGGCCCCGGGCGGAACCTCCCGAGAAGTCCCCGTCACGGTCAGGTCCACGTCCACTCCCGACTCCCGCACCCCGCGCACCAGCGCCTCCACCTGGTCGAGGCCCGGCTGCGGTACCAGGCGACCGGAGCCGTCCCCCGCGTCGTCGTCGGCGTTCATGGTGAGCAGACCCATGGCGTGCCGCAGTTCCGTCATGGCCGCCCGTCCCCCGGCCTCCACGGCGAGCAGTGCCTCGCGGGCCTGGTCCGGCGCCGCGTCCAGGACCCTGCGGGCGGCGCCGGCCTGGATGACCATCATGCTGACGTTGTGGGTGACGACGTCGTGCAGTTCGCGGGCAATCCGGGCCCGCTCCTGCTCGGCGGCGCGGCGCAGTTCCTCGGCCCTCCGTCCCTCCAACTCGGCCATCCGTGCCTGGCGTTCGCCGGCGCGCAGCCGCCAGTTGCGCATCCCGTACGCCACCGCGGCCAGGGGTACCAGGATGAGGAACGGCACGTACTCGGTCGGGACGTCGGGCAGTTCGGGGTTGCGGGCCGGGAGGCTGATCACGAGCAGGACCGCCGGGACGCTCGCCAGGGCGGGGAACGGGTACGGGCTGTGCACGACGGCGCTGTAGGTGGCGATCACGAACATGTAGAAGATGCTTCGCGCCAGGCTGTCCGGGGCCATGATCGACGCGGCCACGACGGCCCACAGGACGGTCAGCGGGAAGCGGCGGCGCAGAGCCAGCGGCACGGTGGCCACGAGCATCGGCCCGACCGCGCCGAACCACGTGCTCGCTCCCTCCGGGCGCACCCGCTGCACCCCGTCGACGAGGACATACGTAGTGCCCGTCCCGACGCTGAGCACGTCGTTGACCCCGACGGCGACAGCGGCCGCGGCGAGCAGCGCGTCGAGGATCAGGTCGCGCCCGGACGGCCGCAGCGGTGGGCCGCTCGCACGCGTCAGCGCCGCCCACCCCGCTCGAAGCCGGTATCCCGCCGGTACGGCCGCCACATTGGTCACCGCCCCATTGTTCCCGGCCGCATCCCCCGCACCATCGTCTCCACGGACCGTCCTTGCGCGCTCCCGTACATCGCTCGTCTACATCGCGCGGAGGAGGCGGGGCCGAAGTCCTCCGTACGCAGGACGAATGCAGGAACGGAGATGGCTCGGACGCCGGACGCGCCCGGCACCGTGCGGTCCGTAGCGTCCAGCGGGCCGGCCACCGGGGCCGGTCCTGCATGGAGAGGACGGCGTGTGACAGCCGTGCTGAGAGCCCGAACACTGGGCAAGAAATTCCGAGGACGCTGGGCCCTGTCGGACTGCACCCTCGACGTCCCCGCAGGCCGCGTGACGGGCTTGGTCGGCCCCAACGGGGCCGGGAAGTCGACCTTGTTGAATCTGGCGTCCGGCATGCTCGCCCCGACCACCGGCACGATCGAGGTCTGCGGTGGCCGTCCCGCCACCGGACCCGCCCAACTCGCCAAGGTCGGCTTTGTCGCCCAGGACACCCCCACCTACCCCGGGTTGAGCGTCGCCGACCACCTCGCGCTCGGCGCCCGCCTCAACCCCCGGTGGGACGCCACACTCGCCCGGGAACGCATCCGCCGCCTCGGCCTGGACCCCGCCCAGCGCGCCGGACGCCTCTCCGGCGGACAGCGCGCCCAGCTCGCCCTCACACTCGGCCTCGCCAAACGTCCCGAACTCCTCGTCCTCGACGAGCCGGTCGCCGCCCTGGACCCGCTGGCCCGCCGTGAGTTCCTGGAGGATCTCACCGAGGCGATCACCGGACGGGAGATGAGCGTCATCCTCTCCTCCCACCTGGTCTCCGATGTCGAGAGGGTCTGCGACCACGTCATCGTGCTCGTCGGCTCACGAGTTCAAGTGGCCTCCGACATCGACGACTTGACGGCCACGCACCACCGTCTCACCGGTCCGGCCGGAGAAACGCTGCCGTCAGTGGGCCGGCACATCGTCTCCGCGAGCCGCACCGACGACCGGACCACCGCAGTCGTACGCGCCGATTCTCCTGCACCTCCGGATCCCGCCTGGACCGTCGAATCGCTGCCCCTGGAAGACATCGTCCTCGCCTACATGGGCCGAACCTCCTCCCTGGAGTCCCTCCGATGATCTGGCTGACCTGGCGCCAACTCCGTATGCAGACAGCAGTGGTGGTCGCAACGCTGGCCGTTCTCGTCGCGCTCCTCACCGCCACCGGACCGCGACTGGCCAGCCTGCGCACCACCGCCGGAGGCGACCTGATCCAACAACTCACCAGCGCCGACACGGCCTTGTACTTCGCCGGAGCAGTGACCGTCCTGCTCGTCCCGGCTCTCCTCGGCATGTTCTGGGGTGCCCCACTGGTCGCCCGGGAACTGGAGAGCGGCACTCACCGCCTCGCCTGGAACCAGAGCGTCACCCGCACCCGCTGGCTCCTGACCAAGCTCATCGTCACCGGCGGCACCGCCGTGGCCGCCGCGGGACTGGCCAGTTTCGCCGTGAGCTGGTGGAGCAGCCCGATCGACCAGGCCGTCTCCGCCGGCGGATCCGACAACACCGACAACTTCGTCCCACGCGTGGATCCCGCCGTCTTCGCCGCCCGCGGCATCGTCCCTCTCGGCTACGCCCTCTTCGCCTTCGTCCTGGGCGTCACGCTCGGCGTCGTCGTCCGCCGAACCATCCCGGCGATGGCGGCCACCCTGGCCACGTCCACCGCGCTCCAGGTCGCCATGCCCCTATGGATCCGACCGCATCTGGCGACGCCGTCCACCGTCACCGTCCCCTTCCGGCCCGGCACGATGGCCAACCTCCGGCTCGACTCCGTCTCCCAGGTCGACATCGGCAGGCCCGACTCCTGGGTCGTCGCCGAACAGACCCTCAACGCCACGGGCCATCCCGCAGCGCACCTTCCGGAGTCGTACGCCGACTGCGACTCCCCGAAGGTCTGCCTCACCGCCCTCGCGAAAGCCGGCTACCACCAGAGGGTCACCTACCAACCCGCGGGAAACTTCTGGATCCTCCAATGGGCCGAGGCCAGCGTCTATGCCGTCCTTGTCGCGGTCGTGGGTGCCTTCTGCTTCTGGTGGTGCCGTCGCCGAGTGACCTGACGATGTCGCCCGTCGAGGGCAGTACCGGTCCGGTCCACGAGCCGCGGACCGGACCTCTGTGATCAACTGCTCACGTAGCGGCGGGAGTTGGACCCACCAACTCGGACAGGACATCCTCCATGGTCACAAAGCCGAGCACTGTCCCCGTTTCCCCCGTCACCGCGGCCAGGTGGCTGCCGTCGGCGCGCAGGGCGGTGAGGGTGTCGTCCAGCGGGGTGTCGATACGGACCCGGGTGACCGGGTGCAACGCCTCACGCGGGAAGGGCCGCTCGCGGTCCGCGATCCCGAGGGTGTCCTTGATGTGGAGGTAGCCGAGCAGGGTTCCCTCGCTGCCGGTGACCGGGAAGCGGGAGTAGCCCGCCTCGGCGGCCACCCGCTCCAGCCGCGCCGGGGTGACCGTCTCCTCGACGGTTCGCATCTTCTGGGTGGGGACGAGGATCTCGCCGACCGGTCGGGTGCCCAGCTCCAGCGCGTCCCGCAGCCGCTCGCCGTCGGCGTGCGACAGGAGCCCCGCCTCACCGGCCTCGACGACCATGCGGGCGAGCTGGTCGTCGGTGAACACCGACTCGACCTCGTCCTTGGGCTCCACGCGCAACAGCTTCAGCAAGGTGTTGGCGAAGGTGTTGATGCCGAACACGAACGGCTTCAGCGCGCGGGTGAGGGCCACCAGGGGCGGTCCGAGCAACAGCGCCGTCGGCACGGGGGCCGCAAGGGCGATGTTCTTCGGAACCATCTCGCCGATCAGCATGTGCAGATAGGTCGCCAGCGAAAGGGCGATCACGAAGGCGATCGGATGGATGAGCCCCTGCGGGATGTGGGCCGCATGGAAGCCGGGCTCCAACATGTGCGCAATGGCCGGTTCGGCGACCGCGCCCAACACCAGCGAAGAGACGGTGATGCCGAGCTGAGCGGTGGCCATCATCGCGGAGAGGTGTTCCAGACCCCACAGGGTCATGCGGGCCCGCTTGTTACCTGCCTGGGCATGCGGCTCGATCTGACTGCGGCGCACGGAGATCAGAGCGAACTCGCCGCCCACGAAGAACGCGTTGGTCAACAGCGTCAGAGCGCCAATGGTGAGCTGGAGAACGGTCATCGGGATTCCTCGCCTTCCTGGGCGGGTTCCTGGACCGGTTTCGTGACCCGTACGCGGTCGGCACGGTGGTGCTCGATCTCCAGCACGACGAACTGCCAGCCGCCGACGTCGACGGTGTCTCCCTTGGCGGGGATGCGCTCAAGGTGGGCGGCGATCATGCCGGCCACGGTCTCGTACGGTCCTTCCGGCGCGGTCAGTCCTATGCCCGCGAGTTCGTCCAGGCGGACGCTTCCGTCCGCCTCCCAGACCTCACGGCCCTCCGGATCCGGGGAAGCGGACACGATGCCGGGCGTTTCGACGGGGTCGTGCTCGTCGCGGACCTCGCCGACGACCTCCTCGACGATGTCCTCCACCGTCGCCACACCCGCCGTACCGCCGTACTCGTCGATGACCACGGCCATGGTGCGCCGCTCCCGCATCCGCTCCAAAAGCCGGTCCGCCGTCAGCGAGGAGGGGACCAGCAGGGGTGCGGTGGCCAGTTCGGCGACCGGGGTGACGGCCCGCTTCGCCGGCTCCAGGGCGAGTACGTCTCGGATATGCACGGTCCCGACGACCTCGTCCAAGCTGTCCCGGTAGACCGGGAAGCGGGACAGGCCGGTCGCATACGACAGGTTCGCCGCGTCCACGGCCGTCGCGTGCGCCTCCAGCGCCTGGACATCCACCCTGGGCGTCATGACGTTCTCCGCGGTCAGCTCACCTAGATGCAGGGTGCGCACGAACAACTCGGCCGAGTCGGCCTCCAGAGCGCCCTCGGCGGCCGAGCGCCTGGCGAGCGCGACCAGCTCCTCCGGTGTGCGGGCGGAGGCCAGCTCCTCGGCGGGCTCCAGGCCGAAGCGCCGTACGACACGGTTCGCGGTGTTGTTCAGATGCCGGATGAACGGGCCGAAGGCGGCCGTGAAACCGCGCTGCGGGCCCGCGACCACCTTGGCGACGGCAAGCGGGCGGGAGATCGCCCAGTTCTTCGGCACCAGTTCGCCCACCACCATCAGCACGACGGTGGACACGGCGACACCCAGCACGCTGGCCACCGAGGAGGCCGCGCCCCCGAGTCCGGCGGCTTCCAGCGGCCCCTTCAGCAGTGCTGCCAGGGACGGCTCGGCGAGCATGCCGATCACCAGCGAGGTGACGGTGATGCCGAGCTGAGCGCCGGAGAGCTGGAGGGTCAGCCGGCGTACGGCGGCCAGGGCTCCATCGGCGCCGCGTTCACCGGCCTCGGCGGCTCGTTCGAGGTCACCGCGCTCGACGGTGGTCAGGGAGAACTCGGCCGCGACGAACACGGCGCAGGCCAGGGTGAGGAGGAGGGCCAGCAAGAGGAGCAGGATCTCGGTCACCGGGCCACCCCCGCTCCTCGGGACGGGCGGAACAGGGCCGAGTTGGTACTGGGAGGCTCACCCATGACGGGACTGTGGCTCCTTGTCGAAACACGCGTGAACAGTGGGAAGGCAAGCAAGGCCGCTTGTCTCTACACCCACTGTAAAGGAGCCACAAAGAGCATCACCCAGCCAGGGCGTCGGCACCTCTCTAGCCAGGACGAGAAGTCATTTTCGGCCGTTTTCGCCACACCTGCGCGGACCTCACTCATCCGCGCTTGGCAGGCACCTATGCTTCTACGCACCTGTAGAAGGCCCGCACTGAAAGGGCGTCAGGGGAAGACACGCACGTTTAAGGAGTGGACGCCACGATGGTGTTCAAACGACTGCTCGGATCGCTCGGCGCGGGCGGGCCCACGGTGGACACGGTCCTCGACCCGGGCGGCGCTCGCCCCGGCTCCACGCTGACCGGACAGGTTCATCTCAGGGGCGGTGACGCCGACTTCGACATCGACCACATCACCCTGGAGTTGGTGGCGAGGGTCGAGGCCGAGCACGAGGACGGCGAGAGCGAGGGAGTCGTCACCTTCGACCGGCTCACGGTCGGCGGCGGCTTCCGGCTCGCGGCGGGCGAGCTGCGCAGCGTTCCGCTCAGCGTGATGCTGCCGTGGGAGACGCCTATCACCGAGCTGTACGGGCAGGGGCTGGGCATCGTGCTCGGCGTGCGGACCGAACTGGCCGTCGCCGGCGCCAAGGACAAGAGTGACCTCGACCAGCTGAACATCGCCCCGCTGCCGGTCCAGGAAGCGATCCTGGAAGCCCTCGGGCAGCTCGGCTTCGGCTTCAGGTCGGCCGACCTCGAATACGGCCACATCCGCGGCACCGGTCAGCGACTGCCCTTCTACCAGGAGATCGAGCTCAGTCCGGCGCCGCAGTACGCCCACCAGGTCAACGAGATCGAGGTGACATTTCTGGCAGGACCAGGCGGGATGGAGGTCGTCCTGGAGGCCGACAAGCGCGGCGGTCTCTTCTCCGAGGGGCATGACACGGTCACCCGGTTCGCGGTCGGCCACCATGACGTCCGCGACTGGAACACCGAAGTCGACGGCTGGATGCGGCAGTTGGTGGAGCACCGGGCCTCGTACGGTTCGCACGCCGGCCATGGACACGACCCGTACGGGCACGGCGGCCACTACGGCCACGGTGAGCACCACCACGACGAGGGCCACCGTCCCGGACCCGGCATGGGCACCGCGGTCGCCGCGGGCGCGGCCGGACTGGCCGTCGGCGTGATCGGCGGGATGGTCGCGGCCGAAGCGGTCGACGAGATCGGGGACTTCTTCGAGGGCGAGGAGGCAGAAGAGGAGGACTGACCGGTTCGAGGTGGGCTGGGATGGCCGGTCGGCCATCGATCATCGGTCATGCGCAGGGCTTGCTCGCGATCCGCACACCAGCTCCGCCCAACCGGTCGCCCGTGGTTCTGCGAGAACTCCGCGACGGCCCGGCTGGCACCTCCTCGACGGGCGGCAGTCGTCGACGAGGAGAGGCCATCACGCAGATGAGGTCGCGAGCCGACACGAGCAGGCGCTTGAGGTCCGGCGAACGGCCGTACCAACGCAGCAGCAGTCGGCCCACGACCAGGCCCGGGCCCAGCCTGCATTTGCTCCGGCAGCACAGTCCTCATGGACGTGGTCGCATCGCCACCACGGCGCCGACAGCAGCCAAGCCGGTCCCCGGCAGTCCGAATCTCGTGGACTCGACCGGAACTCATCCGGCCCACCGCTAGTTTCTACGTTGCTGTAGATATCAATGGGAGTATGGGCACCGCTGACAAGGCGGGTCCCCGTAATCGAACTTTTGGAGTTCTAATGGCCCTGTGGGACCGCGTCAAGGAGTCCGCATCGACGATGCAGACCCAGCTGGTGGCGAAGAAGAACGACCTCAAAAGCGGCGCCTTCCGCGACGCGAGCATGGCCATGTGCGCCCTGGTCGCCGCCGCCGACGGCACCGTCGACCCATCCGAGCGGCAACGGGTGACCCAGCTGATCTCGGCCAACGAGGTGCTGCAGAACTTTTCCGCCGACGACCTGCGCCGCCGCTTCGAGGAGTACCTGGACAAGCTGACCGCCGATTTCGACTTCGGCAAGGTCAGCGTGCTCCAGGAGATCGCGAAGGCCAAGAAGAAGCCCGCCGAGGCGCGCGCCGTCATTCAGATCGGCATCGTCATCGGCGGCGCCGACGGCGACTTCGACAAGGATGAGCAGGCCGTGGTCCGCGAGGCGTGCTTCGCCCTCGATTTGCCGCCCCACGAGTTCGACCTCTGACCGACACATGGAGCAGGTGTGCCAGGCCGGCCCGTCAGGGAGCTGCCCGGCACACCGCACTCAACGATGTCCCCGCCCGCTCAAAGAGGAGTGGCGGCATGCAGGATAAGAAGCAGGGTCACGGCGGAGTTCGCGGACGACATCGCAGAGACGGCCGTGCCCGCAGCCGCACCCCAGGCCGCCAGGCCCATCGCCGTGAACACCGATGGCCAGCTGCGTACCGCGGGCGCCGGACCGAGCAGAGCCGCCACCCGGCGCGGCACCGGCCCGGGCGCGGCGAACCCCGCGAGCGTCGGCGTCGGAGCGCCACGATCCACCAGGGCCGCCTTGCCGATCGCGCGCGCCACCGCACGACGGCTGCCGACCGCCTGCGCCGCCTCCTCGTCCGCCCACCGCTCCGCCGTATACGACACGGCTGTCCGCAGCGGCCACAGCAACGGGTTGGCCTGCGAGGCGAGTTTGACGGCGAGGAGGAAGCGATGGTGACGGGCGGCCAGATGGGCGCGCTCGTGGGCGAACAGCGCCCGGCGCTCGGCGGGCTCCAGACACTCCAGCAGTGCGGTGGTCACCACGACTCGCTCCCGGCGGCCACCCGGCAGGGCGTACGCGTACGGCGTGGTGTCAGGCAGTACGACCACCCCTGTCTCCGCCAGTCCGGCCAGCGCCCGGTGCGCGCGGCGCCGCATCCGGCCGTGCCGCCACACCATCTGCCCGCAGGCCGCCAGCACGGCGAGCAGCACGGGGATGGCTGCCTTACCGGCCACTTCGTCGAACGGTACGGCCTCGCGTACTTCCGGGTCGGACCAGCCGTCGGGCAGCGGGTTGCCGGGCAGCTGGGCCGTGCCGACCACCATCACCAGCGCGAGACACACCGTGCTGCACATCGCCATGGCCACCGCCACGCCGGTCAGCAGCCTGGTCGCGGTGCGCGGATGCAGATGCTGCTCCGCCAGGCGGGCCACCGGCCATGCGGTCAGCGGCAGGACCAGCGGCAGAAAGACAAACACCCCCATGAGGCTTCAGTCTTCCCCTTCACCGCGGGCACGACCCAGCAATTCACGCAGCAACCGCTCGTCACCCGGACCGAGGCCGGTGACGAAGCTGGCCAGCACCGCTTCCCGGTCGGCTTCCCCGTCGAGCACCTTGCGCATCCGGTGCGCCGCGAGGCCCGCCTCGTCCGAGTTGGGTGTCCAGGCGAAGGACCGGCCGGTCCGCTCCCGGGTCACCACACCCTTGGCCAGTAGCCGGGTCAGGATCGTGATCACCGTCGTATAGGCGAGATCGGCGCCGAGGCGCTCCTGCACCCAGCCGGCGGTCGCCGGTCCGTCCGCCTCGCGCAGTGCCGACAGGACCTGCACCTCCAGCTCACCCTGCCCCCGCCGCCGGGGACCGTGCCGGTGTTCCGTCACGCCCTGCCTCCTCTCCGCGCCGCCTGTTTCCCGACCCGACATCGTATAGACACCCGAGCGGCCGTCTTTCGCACAGGAGTTGCGGCGACACGAAGGCCACCGCTCGACCGACCTCACTTTTCTACAGTGTTGTAGATTCTAACCTGGGATCCGTGATGCGGACCCGAACCGACTGTGTGGAGGAATGAACCATGGGTGTTTCCCTGTCCAAGGGTGGCAACGTCTCGCTGAGCAAGGAAGCGCCGGGTCTGACCGCCGTCGTGGTCGGCCTGGGCTGGGACGTCCGCACCACCACGGGCGCCGACTTCGACCTCGACGCCTCCGCACTGCTCCTGAACACCTCGGGCAAGGTCGCCTCGGACCAGCACTTCGTCTTCTACAACAACCTCACCAGCCCCGACGGCTCGGTCGAGCACACCGGCGACAACCTCACCGGTGAGGGCGAGGGCGACGACGAAAGCATCAAGGTGAACCTCGCCGCCGTACCCGCCGAGATCGACAGGATCGTCTTCCCCGTGTCGATACACGACGCAGAGATCCGCGGGCAGAGCTTCGGACAGATCCGCAACGCCTTCATCCGCGTGGTGAACCAGGCCGGCGGCACCGAACTCGCCCGCTACGACCTGTCCGAGGACGCCTCGACCGAGACCGCGATGGTCTTCGGCGAGCTCTACCGCAACGGCGCGGAGTGGAAGTTCCGCGCCGTCGGCCAGGGTTACGCCTCGGGACTGGCCGGCATCGCCGCGGACTTCGGCGTGAACGTCTGAGACCGCCCACACCGCTCGGCCGGGTCCGCCCTTCCGGACGCGCACCCCGGCCCCGGACGTGACACTCCACCCAGGAGGCCATGTGACCGCCCCGTTCCGCCTGCGCCCCGAGGACCAGCCGGACTTCGAGGCCGTCCTGCACCTGGCGCTCAACACCTGCGACATTCGCACCGCCCTGGCCGCCGATCCCACCGGCCGGAAAGCCTCCCGCCTGCGCCTGCGCGCGCTCACGGACGCCGACAAGATCGCGGCCGCGGCGCGGGACGAGTACGACACCTACCTCGCGCTCCACGCCCCAGCCCGCAAAAACGACGAGGACCGACCCGACGGCAACAGCCTGCTGGCTGCCCTGGCCGTGCTGACACCAGCCGTGGCCGGGACATCCGCCGCCGCCCTGCTCGTGCTCGGCTACGTACTCCGACTGACCGGCGCACAACGCTCCTTGACCGGCTCACTGATCACCGCGGGCTGGATCCTGGCCCTGATCGCGGCGGTGGGCACGCTCATCGCCTTCGCCGCCCTGCTGACTCACGCGGCACGGCGGCAGGGTGGCCCTCGACAGCCCGCCCGTCTGGAACAAGCGCGGCTGAACTGGCAGCAGGCGCTGCTCACACAGGGAATGCTGCCTCGCCTGCGTCACTACATGAGCGAGGCCACTTCCCGCTCCGCAGCGCCCGAGTCACACCCACCGAACGGCGACGGTCTCCCTCACACCAGCTAGCAGTCCATTACCACCACGAACCCGCGAGCGAGAGGCTCCCCCCATGTCGATCAACCTGAACAAGGGCCAGCAGATCAGTCTCCAGAAGGCCGACGGCAGTGCCCTCACCACCGTCCGTATGGGCCTGGGCTGGCAGGCCGCACCCCGTAAGGGCTTCCTGGCCAAGCTCACCGGAGGGGGCCAGATCGACCTGGACGCCTCCGCGGTGCTCTTCGCCGACGGTGAGCCAGTGGACGTCGTCTTCTTCCAGCACCTGGCCAGCGACGACGGCTCGGTACGACACACCGGGGACAACCTCACCGGCGGCGCCGGCACCGGCGGGGACGACGAGTCGATCGTCGTCGACCTGACAGGCGTGCCCGCCCGCGTCGACCAGATCGTCTTCACCGTGAACTCGTTCACCGGCCAGACCTTCGCCGAGGTGCAGAACGCCTTCTGCCGTCTGGTCGACGAGACGACGGGCACGGAGCTCGCCCGTTACACCCTCACCGGCGGCGGCCGGCACACCGCGCAGATCATGGCCAAGGTCCGACGCGGCGCCGGCGGCTGGGAGATGAAGGCGATCGGCGAACCCGCCACCGGCCGCACCTTCCAGGACCTTCTGCCCACGATCAAGCCGTACCTGTAGAACGCGGGGTCCTTTATTTTCCTCATACATGGGCGGAATGGTCTCGGTTCGAACGGGCACTCGCACGCCATCAACGACTGGACCGAGGGCGGGCAGACCACTCATGGAGATCTCAGGCATCATCAGCGCGATCGTCATCGGCATCGTGATCGGTGTCCTCGGCCGGCTCGTCGTCCCAGGGCGCCAGCGCATCGGTGTCCTCTGGACGATTGCCATCGGCATCATCGCCGCGTTCATCGGCACCGGCATCGCCGCTGGCCTCGACGTCGCCAACACCAAGGGCGTCGACTGGATCGAGTGGCTCATCCAGATCGCTCTCGCCGCCGTCGGCGTCGCCGCGGTCAGCAAGGTGAAGGTCCGTCACTGACCGCGGCCCCAAAAATCCGTTTCGCCTCGGCCTACGTCACAGCACCTGACGGAGGCCTGGCAGCCGGCGCAGGGCCGCCGCCAGGAGGAAGGACACCGGGACGACGAGTACGCACACGACCAACCACGCGCCGGCCGCGGACAACCCGCGGTCGGCCAGGCAGTACTGGACGGTGACCACCAGCGGCAGGTGGACGATGTACACGGCATAGCAACAGGCCGCCAGCTCTCCTGTCAGTCGCGTGCGATGCGTCACCGCTTCCCGGAACAGCGTCAGCAGGCCGACGCACAGGGCCACGCACAACACACTCTCGTACGTCGCCCACAGCGCCGACGGCGCGTCGAAGCCGCCGCTCCCGAAGCAGCCGGCGTCGGATCCTACTGCGAACAGAAGCGCCACCCCGGCCAGACCCCCGCCCAGCCACACCCACCCGACTCGGACATGGAGCCGCCGCAGCCAGTCGTGGCGGTGCGCGAGCACCCCGAGTGTGAAGAAGGCCGCGTACTGCGGCACCCGGGCGGGCTCCACCTGGAGGAAGTCCAGAAACGGGACCCACTCATCCAGCGGGTAGCGCAGCCGTACCAGGAAGGTCGCCATCGAGATCCCCGCCGTCAGCCCCAGCAGTGCCGCGTGCCCTGGCGCGCGCGTCTTCCGCGGCGGGCCGGGCCGTCGCCTCAGCAGGTGGCAGGCCTTGCGGCACAGCACGTAGAGCACGACGTACGCCAGCAGGTTCTGGATGAACCACAGGTGCCCGAACTGGAGGTCCGGCCACGATGGCCCGCTCCAGTCCGCGGGCCTGTCACCCAGCCCGAGGTAGACGTCGGTGAAGTAGTGAGGAAAGGAGATCGGCGGATAGCCGCGGTAGCGGACGTAGTAGGCGTACATCAGGCCCGGCACGATCGTCAGCGCTCCCGCCACAACCGGGGTGCCGAGCCGGACCAGCCGGCCCTTCAGGAACGGCCACGTACCGCGCCACTCGTAGGACTCGGGCACGAAAACGGCCGAGACGAAGAAGAACAGGCTCATGAAGAAGGCCCCGTCGACTGCGGAGAGGGTGGCGAGGGCCGGAGTCCGCGGCTGCCCCTCGACGTACCACCAGTCGGCGGGGCCGTACGCCTGTGCCGCGTGGTGAACGACGACCAGAACGGTCAGGGCGATGCGTAAGTTGTCCAGCCAGCCCAGACGAAGACGACCAACCGGGCGGGTGGTGGGCGGCGGGGCGCCGGAATCGGTGGTGTACATGCGTTCAGCTTCCTCAACACTTGTACACATCGCACTGGTGCCAGCCCCCGTCCCGCCCTCCGGAAAGCCGTAGGCGCCCAGCACTTTTCGGGCAGCTCGATGTCCTCATGGAATTCTTATCCATCACCCATGGCGAGCCCAGGGGTACGCCACAGTATGGTCAAGCCTTCAAGAGGAGGGTCCGGTTCCACACGACGGGGGGACAAGGAGGCACGGCCATGGTTTCACCCGGAACAGAAGTCCGCCGCGTGGCACGCGGAATGCGACGACGACTGCGAAGGCTCTCGGAATCGCCCGTGCCACAGTCGGCCGGCCGCCTGGTACCTGACCCGGTGTTCGTCATCTCCTCCATACGCTCCGGCTCGACGCTGCTGCGAGTGCTGCTCAACAGCCACCCCCAGGTCCGGGCCCCGCACGAGATGCACCTGCGCACGCTCTCCGTCGATCTCACCAAGCCGTACACCAAGAAGGCGATGGATGAACTCGGCCTCGACCAGAGGGAGTTGGAGTACCTCCTGTGGGACCGGATCCTGCACCGCGAACTCGTGCTCAGCGGCAAGCAGATCATCGTCGACAAGACACCGGGCAACGCGGGCGTGTGGGAGCGGTTGCACGAGGGCTGGCCGAAAGCCCGCTATCTCTTCCTGCTCCGCCACCCGGCGTCGATGGTCAGCTCGCTGATCAACAACCGTCCCGACCGTGAGTTGGATGCGACCGTGCGCGAGGTGCGCATGTACATCGACGCGGTGGAGGCCGCCCGCAACAGTCTGGAAGGGCTGACAGTCCGCTACGAAGATCTGACCGAGCAGCCCGCCGACGTCACGCGGAAGATCTGCGCGTACCTCGGCGTGCCGTGGACACCGAGGATGCTCGAATACCGAAAGGGCGACCACGGGCCGTTCGTACCGTTCATCGGTGACTGGAGCGAGAACATCAAGTCCGGACGGATTCAGAGGGCACGGCCGCTGCCGGCCCCGGAAGAGGTACCCGAGGCGCTGCACGACATCGCCCGCACTTGGGGATACCGATGTTGAAAGACGTGAAGTGCCGATGCACCTGCGCCGGCGCGACGGTGTGGGTGACAGGGCGGTCGCTGGCCGACCGGCGGGCCGCCGCCTACGCGATGGCAGAGCGGCTGGCTGCCGATGGGCACCGGGTGCAGGTCCTCGATCGGCTCGACGGCTCGGGTGCGCGCCCTGAGCGCACTGGAATGACGGCCGAGGTGCTGGCCCGCAACGGGATCGTGGCCATCGTTCCGTGCGCCGCGGAAGGCGCCGACACGGTGCGCGCACGTCACGAGGCAAGCGGTACCCGATACATCGAGATGTGCGTCACCGGAAAAGACGCCCCGCAGGAGTTTGCCGCGATGGTGAAGACGCTTCTCCCCGGGCGGCGTTGATCACCAACCGTGAGTCCGTCCGTCAGCCCGTGCTTCCCCCGTCGGCACTGTCCTTCAGGGATCCGAAGAATCCCTGAAGCAACAGCCGTTGATTGGCCGCGCTCCGGCGTGCCAGGACGTCGGGCGCGAACATCGGTTCGTCCAGGTTGGGCTGCATCACCCGCTCCAGCAGCAGTGGCCCGAGGATCAGGCAGAGCATTTGGAACGGCGCCCACTCGTCGTCGGGTCCCTGCCCGCCGTATGTCCCGGACAGCCGTTCCACCTCCGCACGCGCACCGGCCAGCAGGCGCCCGAACAGTTCTGAGCTGGCTTCGCTGTTCTCCAGGAGCACGTGCCGCAGGTAGCCGCGCAGCACCGGATCCGCGCCAAAGACGTGTGCCGAGACCTCGCCCAGCGAAGCCATCAGCCCCTTGTCCGGGTCGAGGTCGCGCAGTTGCTCGGTGATGCGGTCCAGGACGTATTCGTCGACCGCGGCGCGCAGGCCCTCCTTGGAGCCGAAGTGCCGGGTGACCAAGGCCGGCGAGAGACCGGCCGCGGCCGCCACCGCCCGGGTCGACGTCGCCTCGAACCCCCGTTCGGCGAACAGTTCCAGCGCCGTCTCGCGCAGCCTGGCCCGCCCCGTCAGATCACTCTTCGCCGGTGTCCGCATGACGGCAGCGTAACCACCAACATGACACCGCCCCTCGCCATCCGGCGGCCGACCACAGTGGCCTCTGGATACAGACCGAGCCCCGCACGACCACCGGGGGCCGGATCGACGTGTGAAGTTTCCGCTCCGAGAACGACCCTGCTCCAGGGGGCTGGCCGACAGCCGGCGTCTCGGCAGGGCCCCTCAGCAAGACTCGCGCGTGTGCCGGCTCGGTCGGTTCTGGAGAACATCCCGGCCATGGAAAATGGCAACCCCGCAATACGCCAATTCCCCGAGGCTGCAACCTTCCTACCATTCCCGAGAGGCTTGAGCCGGCCGTTCAGTACTCTCGTTTTGAGGCGATGCGGTGAGTTCGGTAGACAGGGCGGTTCCGTCGATTTCTGACTCGACCGGAAGGAGGCGCGCCTTGGCCAGTAAGGCGAGCCCCATATAGCGGCGGGCCTCGGTCCATTCGTCGTTCTGTTCGGCCAGCACCGCGCCGAACAGCCGGATCACGGCGGTGCGGTTGTGCCCCGCTTTCCGGCTACCAGGCTGCGCCGATCGGGGACCCTCGCGGACCGGTGAGCAGGTCGATCAAGCGCGCTATCTGCCCACTCTCTTCAAGCTCTTCGAAGTCCTGGCCGGAGCACGGGAACAGAACCCGAAATTCCTCCTCAAGTAGCTTCACAAAGACGCTCACGGATCGATGACGCCGCAGGCCGTCGAGACAGAGTCGCGGGTCACCCCCGTGGCCAGCCGTTCAGCCGATGATGGCGACCGGGGCGTCCCAGGCGTTGCGGTCGACGTTGATGGTGTGACCGCCGCGCGTCTCCTTGCTGTTGGCCTTGTACTGGTGGCCGCGGCTGTGGTCGGTGTACAGCTTCGGGTCCCAGGGCCAGTCCTTGGTGGTGGTCTCCTGACCGTTCCACAGGGCGTACCAGAGGTTGCCGGGCAGGTCCGTGCGGTTCTTGGCGGTGGCGATCGCCTTGGCACTGGAGCTGCTGAAGCCGTAGAGGCTCGCGCGGTAGGTCTTGGTGCGCAGAGTCTTGGTGAACGACCGCACATAGGTGAGGGTGGCGTCGTTGCAGGCCTTGTCGGCGATGTCGTACGACTCCATGTTGAGGTAGATCGGGCTGCCGGGCTTCATGCCGAGCGCCGAGGCCTTGGTGATCGCGTCGCCTGCGTTGGCGGCCCCGACTGAGGCCGCGGTGGCCGCGGTGAACCTCTCCTTGTTGAGGCTCTTCTGGCAGGGCGGCTGTGCCCCGACGTACAGGGGGATGGTCCGCCAGCCGAGGGTGTCGACCGACTTCACCCAGGACTTGGTGAGGTTGGGCTGGGCGCAGCCACGGTTCTTGCCGCCGATGTAGACGGCGACGCCGCCGTAGTAGGCGTCCTTCTTCCACGCCTTCATCGCGGTGAGCGAGGGCGCCGTGCAGGCGTCGAAGGCCCGGCCGGTGTAGGTCTTTTGCGCGGGCCATGCCGTGGCGGCCATCGAGGTCTGAGCCGCGATCCCGGCGCCGGACACGACGACGATGCCGGTCGTCGCCAGGGCGATGTAGCGGCCTTTTCTGGTCAGCCGATGCTTCGGCATTTCCCCACCCCACAAAAGTCTGGCCGGCCAGGGCTGTTGCAGCCCTGGCGGATATCGAAAAGAGAAATCGTTACGTCTTATGACGGCCGAGGAGCGTTCAGCTTGCGGAGTTGCGGCCGATGAACCATACGGCTCCTCCTGCCACGACAGCGGCGAGACCCATAAGCAGGACAGGTAGGCCCGGGCCGGGAAGAACGTACATCGCTGCTCCGGCCGCTGTGAGAGCGACGCCGATCGACATCACCAGGACGCCGACGCGGGACTGGGACATGCTGATTGCTCCTTGGTATTCGCCGTTGAGAGGTGTTTCGGGAATTCAGGGCGGCTGCCCGGACCGCTGTGAAGCGGTCCGGGCAGCCTGGAATGTACCGGGATCAGTATCCCCAGTAGATCTTCGAGGAGTAGACGTAGGTCCGTCGGTAGGTGGTCCACCAGGACGATGTCTCGGAGAACCGGAAGTTGGTGTACGTCTTCCGGTACGTGATCCGGTCCTGGTACTGGGTGGTGTAGACGGACACCCATTCGGCGAGGACCTTTTCGCGGCTCCACGACAGGAGGGTGCAGCGGACACCGCGCTGGGTGCGCCAGCGCCACCGCTCCTTCCAGCCCACGATCGCCAGGGGTGTCCAGTCGGCGAGCGCGTCCCACATCCAGGAGTACTTCTTGGTGCGCCAGCTGGTGTAGGACCACTTGCCGGACCAGGTGATCTTGATGTCGCTTCGCCAGCCGGTCCACGCGTACCACGGGATCTTGCAGGGCAGGCAGCCGGAGACGTCCTCGGCGTTGACCGGGTCGGCGCAGACGTAGTCGTAGTTGCTGCAGCTGCCGCCGGCCACCGGGTCGGTCTGCAGGAACCGGCCAGAGGCCGGGTCGTACAGGCGCACGCCCATGAGGACGAGGTTGCCGAGGGTGTCGGCCGAGCGCTGTTCGCCGCCGAAGAAGCCGTAGCGGGCCTGTTCGGTGCCGGTGCGCTTGCCGAACTCGTCCGTGGTCAGGGCCGTGGGGGCCTTGGAGGTGTCGAGCGGCAGTGCGAGGGAGACGTCGTTGTGCAGGTCGACGAGTTGCAGGACGACGTCACCGGTCTTGCTGGTGGTGGCACCGAGGCTGCGTCCGGGGGATTCCACGTTGCGGGTGATGGCCCCGGTGCTGGTGTTCTCGACAATCCAGGTCGGCTTGTCGCTGTCGCTGCTGTAGTGGTTGACCTTGGTCGCGGTCGTGGCCCAGCTGCCCGAGGCGTTCGACTCGACGGTCCAGGAACGGATCCGGCGGGTGGCGTCGAGAGCCCAGGTCTGGCGCTGGTCGCCCAACTGCTGCTGCCTCACGAGGTCGTTGAGGTAGTAGCCGAGCATGCCCTCACCGGGAACCGTGGTGGCGCGGCCGAACGCGTCGTAGGCGTAGCCGCTGTCAGTCCGCCGGTCGGCCGTGTCGTAGGTGCTGGTGACGGTCGTACCGCCGGTGGTCGGGCAGTCCAGACCGGGGGCGGCGGCGGCCGTCGTGACGGAGGTCCGGTTGGAGTGCTTGTCCCAGACGTACGAGCGGCGGGTGCAGACGCTGTCGGCTGTGTCCTCCACCGACGTCAGTCGGCCGGCGTCGTCGTAACCGTAGCCGCGGTTGGTGTTCTGTCCTGCACCTCCGGCACGGGTGGCCCACTGGTCGTGGGCCGTGACCGTGGCGGCGTCGCTGAGCAGCAGGGCGCCGTCGGAGTCACGGGTGTAGGTGCGCTCCGTCGGCTTGCCGGCCGGATCGTTGGACTGGGTCATCGTGTAGCCGCCGGGCAGCTTCTCGGTGGCCACGTTGCCGTCCGCGTCGTACGAGGTGCGGAAGGTTCCCGCGACGGAGTCGGTGAGCGAGACGAGCAGTCCGCGCGGCTCGGCCGACGTGTCGTAGGTGTAGGTGACCGTCGAGGGGGCGCCGTCGGTGCTCTTGACCAGCCGGTTGAGCTGGTCGTACTGCACCGAGGTGGTGTTGGCGTCGGCGTCCGTGTAGCTCATCTGGCGTCCGAGCACGTCGAAGGTGCGGGTGATGGCGCCCGCGGTCGTCGAGGAGGTCTTGGTGAGGTGTCCTGCTTCCGCGTCGTAGGTGAAGGTCTGGTCCGGGATGGCGGTGCCGGCGGTGCCGCTGGTGGTGACCGTCGACTGGCGGCCGGCCGCATCGTAGGTGGTGATCAGGGTGCGGGTGGCGCCGTTGGCGCTCTCCACGACCTTCGCGGGCTGACCGTAGACGTTGTACTCGTTGTAGATCACCGGCAGGGCGCCGTTGGTGCCGGCTGTGGTACCGGCGTAGCGCACCTCGCAGACCTGGTCGGCCCACTCGGGGCGGCCCGCGCAGGTTCCGGTGCCCGTGGCTGACCAGTACGTGGTCAGCTGAGTTCCGGGGTCGGTTCCGTTCGACTTGGGCATGAGCGACTTGACGGCGCGGCCCTTATCGTCGAACTCGGTGATCCGGGTGATCGCGAGGCCGCCGGGGTCCTGCACGTTCTTCGTGGCCAGGCCCTTGGCCCAGTCGTACTCGGTGGTGGTGACACGCCCGTCGGCCATCTGACCGGGATACGTCAGCAGTTCGGCGCCGACGGTCTCCTTGGTGGGCTGGTTGACCACGGTGGCCGAGCCGTCGGTGGGACGACCGGCGTCGTAGGCGGTGGTCGTCCACGTACGACCGGGGGCCGCGGTGCCCGCTGCGAGCAGGACAGTGCTGTCGGCAGCCTTGAGGTCTTTACCCAAGGTCAGCATGCGCAGCGGCCCGCGGGAGTCGGTCGAGCGGGAGCCGTCAGGGGCGAACGTGGTCTCCGTTGCCAGCAGGCGGGCCCGCGCTGCGGATCCGGCCGCGTCGGAGCCCAGTCCGAGCTCGGAGAGGTTGGCCTTGTCCTTGGCGGTAAGTCCGAGAGCGAGGGCGCGGTTCGCGGCCGACAGCTCCATCACCGTGTTGCCGTACCGGTCGTACTGGGTGGTGGTGATGTGATCGCCGGGGTTGCGCTGGTTGACCTGGCGTCCGGAGGCGTTCATGTAGAGCACCATGGCCCGGGCGTAGTCGGCCTTCGTCAACTGCGCACCGTCGGAGGACGAGGGCACCTTGTCCGCGGGGAAGACCGCGGTCGCGTCGACGGGAGCCTCGTTCTGTCCCCACTTGGCGATTTCGGCCGAGGCCATCGCGGCCGGGGCCGTTGTCCCGGTGAGGGGCACGTTGTAGACGACCGTGGAAGTCGCCGTGCCGGAGACCTGGTCCTTCGTGCCGGCCGCCAGGGTGGGCCTCTGCACGGACAGCAGCATGCCGTCCGAGGCACCTGTCACCGCGGCGACCTTGCCGTAGTTGAACGTCCACGGAAGTTGTCCCGGCGGTGTCAGGGTGATGACGCGACCGGCGGAGTCGTAGGCGTACGCGCTCTTCAGAGCGGGGCTGATCCGCGGGTCCCACACCTGGCGTAGACGGCCCTGCTCGTCATAGGCGTAGCGGGCCACAGCGACCGCGGTGGCATTGGCGGCGCCGGGTTCGGAAGCCCATGCCTTGAGCTCGGACACCTGGCCTGCGGTGTCGCCGAAAGCACTGGCGGTTGCCGTGGTCGTGGTCGCGTAGACGAAGTCCAGGACCTTGCAGCCTCGTGTCGAGGGGGTGGCTTCGCAAGTCGCAGCTGTGGCCGCGCTCGTGGCGCCGATGATGCGCTTGGGCCGGCTGACCCGCTTGCCGTCGATGGTGACGGCTTCGGAGACCACGAGGCTCTCCCCGCCGTCGATGCCGGACTTGACCGAGCTGGAGAGCTGCCAGGTCGGGGCGTCGGCGGCAGCCTTCTTGAAGGTGGTCACCGAGCCGTCGTCCTCCTTCAGGGTGAAGGAGGACGAGAAGCCGCCGGTCAGGGCGAGTTCTTCGAAACCGGGCTCGGGGATCCAGCCGTTCTGGGCCTGGTTGGCCGTGAAGTACACGGACGCGCCGTCGGTCGAGACGAGGTTGAGCGAGGTGTCGGAGGTCTTCTCGATGTGCGAGTACCCCGAGTCCACCTCGGGAGCGGTGGTGCCGGAGACCCACTCCTTGCCGAAGACCGGAGCCTGCCCCGTCTGCTTGGTGCCCTTGTCCGGGACCCGTGAGGAGGCCGTGCGGGTGACCGACAGGCCCATCACCTCGGCGTCCGAAGCCCCGAGCGCGTAGTCACCGTTGAGTAGATTTACCGAGCCCGGGCCCACCTGGGAGCCGGCGGCGCCGTCCGCATCGCGGTCGACGACCACGGGGAGTGGCTGCGTACTGCCCGCCGCCCCGTTCGGTCCGGTGAAGTCGGCCTTGATCTGGACGCTTCCATCGGGGTCGACGGTGCTGGTGGCGTTCCAGGCGAGGGCGGCGTTCTTCCCGTTCACCAGCGGAACCGGCCACGAAGTGAGTGCCTGGCCGTCCTTGAGGACGTCCGCCACCGGGATCTTCGTCCAGATGTCGGCATCGGAACGGCGCCAGGAGAACGATGCGGAGTCGTACTTCCCCGCTTCGGCCTCGGCGAGGAGCGGCAGGCGGCGCGCGGT
Source organism: Streptomyces sp. NBC_00285 (assembly GCF_036174265.1). Lineage (NCBI taxonomy): Bacteria > Bacillati > Actinomycetota > Actinomycetes > Kitasatosporales > Streptomycetaceae > Streptomyces > Streptomyces sp. NBC_00285. The sequence continues at coordinate 195,881 of NZ_CP108055.1, forward strand.
GCTCTCACCCTCGCTGGGCTGGACGAAGCCTCCGGGCCCGGCGTGGAAGGTGTACTCCCGTGCCTCGGACTTGTTGTCCGCCTTGTCGACCTGCCGTACCTGGAGGGTCTGGGTGCCGTCCTTGGGTGGGGTGATGCCGATGGCCTTGGCCGCGGTGGACCCGCCGGTGGTGACCTTGGTCCACGTCAGGCCGTCCAGGGACCATTCGAGCCAGTTGTGGTCGGTGCCCCGGGGTGTGACCGTGAAGGTGCCGGCCTGTCCGGCGCCCTTGACCCACTCGGTGGACGGGTAGTCCGTCGACGTGACGCCGGTCGGGGCCGAGGGAGCGGTGGTATCGACGGTGAACGTCTTCCACTCCGACCAACCCGTGTTGTAGTGCGCCCCGTCGTACGGCGAGGTACGGAACTTGTACGTCTTGCCGTTGGTCAGCACTCCGGCCGGCACGGTCACGGAGGCGACCTGCCCTGAGTTCACCCACGGAGAGACGATGACGTTGCCGACCTGCGCGTTGGTGGCAGAGTCGAAGATCTGGAAGGTTCCGTTGACCTTGTCGCCGTTGGGGTCGACGAAGGTGTCCCGCAGAGTCGGGGTGGCGGTGTTGACCACGTAGGCGCCGCCGTAGGAGAAGAACGGCGCACCCGCCTCCTGCTTCGTACCCGTGCGCGGCCGGTAGTTGTACGTGACGGTCAGCTTCGGCGGGTTCGAGGCGGCGTTGGCGGAGTTGACACGTTTCCATTGCCCCGTGACAGCCTCATCGGTAGCGCGCAGGCCCATGTGTGACTTGGCCGCCTTGGCCGAGGCCCATTCCTGCATCATGGTCGTGACGTTGGCGTTGATCCAGCCGTCCGGCTGCGTGGAACACGAAGCGTTGCCCAAGGTCTCCGAGGAGGTGGCCTTCTTCGCGGTCCATGACGGCTGGGCCGTCCACCGCGACGACGTCGTCGCCGCGCCGGTGGACCACACCTCCCACGGCTGGGTCGGACATGACGATCCGGTGTAGTTGCCGGAGTGGAAGTTCCACAGCGAGAGCTTGGCGTCCGTCACCAGCGCGTCGGCGATAGGCGCGGTGTTCCACGAGATGAACGACCGGGCGGTCCGGAAGGTCCCGTCGGCGTTCTGCGTACCGGGGTTGCCCAGATCCAGCTCGACGTCCGTGGACCAGTCGACCGTGGTGCCCTGCTGCACGTAAGTGTCGAAGACGTTGGAGAGCGCCGAGGTGGAAGGGTCCACCGTGACGGGGTACTTGGTGGCCGGATCGGCCAAGAAGCCGGCGTCGGGGGTGATGACGAGATCGACGCCGCCCTTGACCTTGACGGCCTTCATGGCAACCGGGACCTGGCGCGTGTGTTCGCCGGAGACCGGGTCGACCGTGGCGTCCCACATGACCGGAGCGGGCATGACCGCGGTCTTCTTCGACTTCTTGTCGGTGAACAGCACACTGCCGTCGTCCTGCTGCTTGGCTGTCAGGCCCTTGGTCCGAAGCGGCAGGGTGTAAGAGAACCCGGTCTCAGGTCGCGCCTTTACCTCCACGAACTGCTCGAAGCCGGTACGGGTGGCTTCCACCACCACATCCGCGCCGGGCACCGCGTTGACGTAGGTGGCGCGAGTACCGTCCAGCTGAGGTGCCGGCAGCCCACCGCGCCACTGCAGGGTGATCTGCTCATCCCCCTGGCCGAGGGTGACCAGATCCGCGGCGGGAGCGGCCTGGGCGGCTCGCAGAGAAGACGGCTTGGTGCCGGTCTTCCCGGACAGTTTCAGCCCAGCCGGGTGTGCCTTGGCGGCAACCGAACCATCGTCCTGAGCGGCCAGGTCGACATCCACCGCACGCCAGGCACCTGAAGTGGGGTCCTTGAAGCGCACAGGCCCGGCGGTCAGCTCTGTGGTGAGAGACCCGTCCTTGTTGACCCAGGTGGTCGACGTCTCGGTCCTCTCGGAAAGCGCCTCGACCTTCTTGCCGGACAGCTTCGCGGCGACGCGGGCCGAAGCGATATCAGCCGCCTGCGTCACCGCCTCCTTCTGAGGCTCGGCCGCCGGCGCCTGCCGCGGCTGAGCAAGAGCGGTACCAGCGCCGTCCAGCACGGTGATGGCCATGGCCAGAGCGAGGCCGCTCGCTATGAAGCGGGCTCTCCCCCCGGGACCGGACCGTCTGCGCCTACCCCGCGCAGATCTGTGTGTTGCCACCATTTCCCCCCGTCACACGTGTTCCTGACACACCGTCTTGTGGTGCTGATGTGAACGTACCGGAGGAGAAAACAGCAAAGAAACTACAAAGCGCGCGTAAAGCGTCAGCATGGGTTCCGGTTCCCTGAGTGATCTACATCACTTACCCTCGTTGAAAGTTGTTGTTGCTATCACCCTGCCCGCTCCACGGCCAAACACTGGTCAGCGGTCTGGGGCGCCGGTGGCGCGTGCAGCCCTCAGCACCACAGACTTCTTACGGTGGGTCGTGACGTTGTCCAGCGGGGTCTGGCGCAAGTTCCGTGAGCCGGTTACGTGTTGTAGTTGTTGATCTCTTTCCGGACGGTGCGGAAGTCGCCTTGAAATCGCTCCTCGTGGGAGTGGTGGGGCTGACATTCGGTGGCCGTGAACGAGGTGCTGTACCGGCTGCAGGAGTTGCTTTTCCCGTCGATCCCTGGTGTCGCGGTCGTGGCCGTGTGCACGGACGACGAGGCGATACGCATCGAGGCCCGGTGCACACCGTCCGGGGCCGCCTGCCCCGACTGCGGTCACTGGACAGAACGCGTCCACAGCTCCTACCTGCGGTTTCCCGCAGATCTGCCCGCTGCCGGACGGAGCGCGCAACTCGTATTACGGGTCCGGCGGTTCTTCTGCACGGCCACGGTATGCGGCCGGCGAACGTTCGTGGAGCAGGTGCCCGGGCTGACCCGCCGCCACGGCCGGGTCACCGAGCGGCTGCGGCAGACGATGGGCGCAATCGGGCTGGCACTGGCCGGCCGGGCCGGTGCCCGTCTCGCCCAGGTCATGGGCATCGCGACCAGCCGCACCACGCTGCTGCGCCGTGTGATGGACCTGCCCGACCCGACCGCCACAGAGCCCCGAGCCGTCGGCGTAGACGACTTCGCCCTGCGACGCGGCCACGTCTACGGAACGGTCGTGATCGACGCCGAGACCCACCAGGTCCTCGACCTGCTGCCCGAACGCGACGCCGCCACCCTCGCCCCATGGCTCGCGGCCCATCCCGAAATCGAGGTCATCTGCCGCGACCGCGCCGGCGCCTACGCCGAGGCGGCCGACACCGCCGCGCCCCAGGCCCTCCAGGTCGCCGACCGCTTTCACCTCTGGCAGAACCTGGTCACCGCGGTCGAGAAGACCGTCGCCGCCCACCGCACCTGCCTGCGCGATCTGCCCCCGGCCAGCCCAGAACCCGAGCCGGAGTGGGAGACACCCGCCGACGCGACCTCCGACCAGAACCACGAAGGGGCGGATCCGACCGGCAGGTTCGCCGAGCGAGCCCGCGCCCATCACGCCCTCGTCCACGAACTCCTCGACCAGGGCATGGGCATCCGGCGCACAGCCCGCCACCTGGGCTGGGGACACCACACCGTCCAGCGATACGCCCGCGCCGCCCGCTGGCAGGACATGGTCAAAGGCCGCAAGCGCCAACTCCCCAGCAAACTCAACCCGTTCAAGCCCTACTTGGCGCAACGCTGCGCCGAAACCGATGGAAAAGTGACCATCCTCGACCTCTACCGCGAAATCACAGGCCGCGGCTTCCGCGGCCACTACTCCACCGTCCGCGACTGGGCCCGGCGCGACCTGCCCCGGCCAGAAGACTTCACGCCCGCCCCGCCACCGCCGTCAGTGCGGAAGGTGACCGGCTGGCTCACCCGGCACCCGGCCACCCTCACCGAGGAGGAGAAACTGCACCACAAGGCCGTACTCGACCACTGCCCCGAGTTGGCGTCCGCAGCCGAGCTGACCGGCGCGTTCGCGGAGATGCTCACGACACTCAGCGGCTCCCGCCTGCCCGAGTGGATCACCGAGGCCACGGAGGTCAACCTGCCCGGCATCAGCAGCTTCGCTACCGGCCTGCACAGCGACTTCGACGCGGTGACCGCCGGGCTGACCACAGACTGGAACTCCGGGCCGGTCGAAGGAGCAGTCAACCGGATCAAGATGCTCAAGCGCCAGATGTTCGGCCGGGCAGGTTTCGCCCTGCTTCGGAAGCGAGTCCTCCTCGCCTGACGGACCCACCTCTGCCTCAGGCAGCAGCTCTCAGATCATCCGCAGTCAGGAGTGACAGCAGGTGGATTTGTTCGGCCGCAAGCGCCTCGGTCCCGCCCTGCTGACGGTCGATGACGCAGAGCGCCTCGCGAACGTCCGCACCCAGGGCACGCAACTCGGCGGTGGACAGCACGATCTGACCGCCGCTAGTGACGACGTCCTCTACGACCAGCACTCGGCGCCCGGCGATGTCCGCGCCTTCAGCCAGGCGACGCGTTCCATACGACTTGGCCTGCTTGCGAACAAAGGCGCAGGGAAGGCCAGTGTGTCGGCCGAGCGCGGTGACGACCGGGATGCCACCCATCTCGAGGCCAGCCAGCACCTCCGTGTCCTTCGGCACGAGCGTGGCCATCGCCTGGGCGATGGAATCGAGGAGAACAGGGTCGCCTTCGAAGCGGTACTTGTCGAAGTACTCCGAGGCCCTACGTCCCGAGCGGAGTACGAAATCACCGGTCAGATGGGACGCACCATGGATCTGCCGAGCAAGATCTGAAGAAGTCACAGGACCGGAGTATCCCAGCCAACCGAACCTCTGGCCGGTCGGTGAGTCCCTCAGCAAGCGGGGAGATCGACGCTCACCGAGCGTAGTCACATCACGGAACTTGCGCCAGCCCCGCAGAAACAACGTCACAGCCAGCCACGCCGTGGTCTGGATCCCGTCACTGCCCCGGTCGGGTTTTCGAGCTGGTAGGTGTACGGCTGCAGTGCGGGGCACGTTTCGGCTGGTTCGGGCGCTGCTGGTCCGCGCCCGCCGCAACAACACTGGGGGCATGGATGTGGTCAGCACCGCCCAGGTCCCGCCGGGCGAGCGGTTCGCCTTCTGGCGCGAGGTGAGCACGAAGCTCTGGGTCCCCTACGACTTACGCTGCGACCCGCAGGTGGAGAACGGATTTAGGGCTCACGTCGGTATCAGCGATTTCGGGGCGATGCAGGCGACGCTGCTGACCACGATGCCGCACTCGGTCCACCGTTCGCCCAAGCTCATCCGCCAGGCCGATCCCGAAGTGCTCAAGGTGGGCTGCATCGTGCGCGGTGGCGCCACGGTGACGCAAGACGGCCAGCGCGCGGATCTGGGGGTCGGTGACCTGATGCTGTTCGACACCTCCCGCCCCTTCCTGGGCAAGCACGCACCGCACATTCCTACGAGCCAGCTGCTTCTCCTGCGCTTCCCACGCTCACTGCTGCCGTTACCCGACCGGGATGTTCGGCGTCTGAACGGTGTCCGTATCCCCGGCGCACACGGCATCGGAGCGCTGTCGTCGCAGTTCCTGCTGCAGCTCGCCCGGCACATGCACGAACTCAGCCCGTCCGACACCGCCCGGCTGTCCACCCTCACCCTCGACATCCTGACCACCGCGCTCGCCGACGCACTGGGCATCCAGAGCACGCTGGCACCCCATACCCGGCAGCGCGCCCTGATGGCACAGATCCACGCCTTCGTCCGGGACAACCTCGGCAACCCAGACCTGAACCCGGACGCGATCGCCGCAGCGCACCACATCTCCCTGCGCTACCTGCACAAACTGTTCCACGAGGACAAGCACACCGTCTCGGGCTGGATCCGCGAGCGCCGCCTGGAACAGTGCCGACGCGACCTCGCCGACCCCCGTCTCGCCGCCCGCCCGATCCACGCGATCGCCGCTCAGTGGGGATTCATCAGTCCTGCGCACTTCAGCCAGACATTCCGCACTGCCTACGGCCTCTCGCCACGCGAGTTCCGCCGACAGTGCGCAACCGTGCGCGGAGACTGAAGAGTTGTGCGCTCACCCGTAACGACACGCCAGCCGCTGGCTGATGAAATCTGGCAATCGTGCCGCCGTCCGGCAGCACGACATTTTTTGGAGGAATCATGAGAGAACGGAGCACAGGCCGGAAACGCCGGTTACTGCTTGGACAACTGCTCGCACTCTTTGCGGTCGGTGTCCTGGTGGCCTTGTTCGGTACTTCACCGGCCAGCGCGACGATCGCCGACAAACGCAATGACTACAACAGTGATGGCATCAGCGACATCGCCGCCGTCGACCCCAGCTCGGGGTGCCTGTACCGGTGGAACGGCAACGGCACCGGCGGCTTCGGCGCCGGCACCCAGATCGGATGCGGCTGGAGTCCCTACTACGCGTCGCTGACCGCAGCGGGAGACATCACTGGGGACGGACGCGGCGACCTGGTCGCTGTCAACTCCAGCTCGGGGTGCCTGTACCGGTGGAACGGCAACGGCACTGGCGGCTTCGGCGCCGGCACCCAAATCGGATGCGGCTGGAGCCCCTACAGTGATTCCCTTGCGGGGGCCGGCGATCTCAACAACGACGGGAATGGAGATCTGGTCGCCGTCAACTCCAGCTCGGGGTGCCTGTACCGGTGGAACGGCAACGGCACCGGCGGCTTCGGCGCCGGCACCCAAATCGGATGCGGCTGGAGCCCCTACGCGGGGCTGATAACCGGTGCCGGTGACCTCAACCGCGACGGAAACGCCGACCTGGTCGCCATCAACTCCAGCTCGGGGTGCCTGTACCGGTGGAACGGCAACGGCACCGGCGGCTTCGGCGCCGGCACCCAGGTGGGATGTGGTTGGAATAGCTATGCGTTGCCCCGCAACCTGAGTGGTATGGGTGACACCACTGGAGACAGTGTGGGAGATCTCGTCGCTCCCAACGGCAGCAACGGCTGTCTGTACCGGTGGAATGGCAACGGCAGCGGGGGCTTCGGCGCCGGCACCCAGGTCGGGTGCGGCTGGCTTCCCTCCTACTGGCTCGCCGTCTGAGCCTGTCCTGTATCTGCGGGCAGGTCACGATCAGCACCGGCGAACGGACCGCGCGCAACAACATCCTCACCTCGCGCCCGAGTAATCCTGTCAAGGCCGTCCTCATCCCCACCAAGCATGAGCAGAAGGCCCTGTACAGCGCTGACCGGCCATGGCCGGGACGACGGTCAGGGCATGTCCCCGGAGTAGTAGAAGCGGCAGCTGACACCGGGACCGGGGGTGCGGGGCTCGCCCGGGTGCGGGTCGTACAGCGACCGGCACCCGGGAAACTGCCCGAGCTCCGTGGACAGGGCCACGCCGTCGTCGACTTCCACGGTCCGCCATCCGTGGATGTCCAGCAGCAGGCCGTCCAGCGGTCCGCCGACCAGTTCGGCGTAGGCCCGGTGCGGGAGCGGGCCGGGGTTAAGGTCGTTGTGGTCGTGGCCGTAGACGCGGCCGTTCAGCAGTTGCTCATCGCCGTTCATCTGATCAGCTTTCCAGCCGTCACCGACAACGAGGGCATGGAGATGGCAACGGGCCCGGCCTGACTGGTGGCCGGGCCCGTGGACGGTGTGGTGCGGGGCCAGTTGGTCTGGATGGCGCCGCGGTCGATGAGGCCCTGGATGTAGGGCGGCCACTCCCGTTCAAGGCCGGTGGTGATGGCGACGTGGACGTCGGCGCGGACCTGCGGGGTGACCTGTTCCACGTCACCGCCCGGGTAGTACAGGCACAGGCCCGCGCGGCTCGCGTCGCACAGGATGGCGTGGGCCTTCTGGATCAGCGTCATGTAGAGCTGCGGGACCGGCGCCTTCGCCACGAACTCCCCCCTCATCGACGACCGGTTGTGATCACGCTACCTGGCCGTCCCTGCCTGAAGGACGTCAAAGCCGTCGCTGCAAACCCGCTCGGGTCCGCTGCCGTCTTAGAAACCGGGCACGGCGTCCGAGCAGGCCGGAGCTGGACCATGGAAGTCGAGGAGGTGTCGGGTGGAGACGGAGCAGCGTGTGGTGAACCGCAACTGGCTGTTTTCCCGGCTGTTGTGGGTCCTGGCCGCGGTCGCGGTGATTCTCCTGGCCTTCTGCCTGGTCAGGGAGAACCTTCCTGACCACGTGGCACGGTCATGGCCGTGGAGGTTGCGGCTGCTGGACACCGGCAGCGCTTTGACGGCGGTGCTGGGGACGGGGGGAGCCGCGCTCGCGCGGGCCCAGTACGCGCAGACCGTGCGGCCCGCTCTCAGTTCAGTCGGGGGTGTGTACGAACGCCCCCCGGCGGGCGGGCCGGTGTGGGCGTTCCAGCTCGTCAACGGATCACCGGATGTGGCGGTGATCAAAAGCGTCGCCTACTGGATCGTCTTCAGCCCGGCCGCCATCGCCGCCGGGGCGGCCAGCCCCGGTCGCTGGTTGTCGCAAGAGGAGATGGTGGCAGCCATCAAGAGCCGGCAGCTGGCGAAAGGTGAGGACTTCGACTTCAAGCACCTGGGACGCGGTGCCTTCATCAGCGCGGACCGTATGACCGGCATCGGCTGGCTCTCGGAGAGGGCGATGCAGCAGGTCCAGGACCTCTTCGTGGAAGTCAGGGTGCTCGACCGTGCGGGAGACACCCATGAACGGGTGATGCCTCTGATGAAGAACATCGACCGACCACTTCGGCACCCCACCCCTCCCTTTCTGGTCTGAGGCCTGTCCGACAGACCTCCCCGCTCCGGCATTGATCAAGTGACATCCAGTAGCCATCGGGAACAGGCAACGCTCAGGCGGCGGGCCCCCGCCGCCGGCGTACGCCTCGGCCACAGCCGTGACACACGTCGGTGGCTGTGCCGTGTGCCTGCCTGGGCGAGGCGGTACAGGCTGACGTCGTGGCGGGCGGCCGGCTGGGGGCTCCCTCAGGCCCTGCGGGCACTCCGCGGACAGATGGCCCGTGTACCGGCGCGACGGGATCCTCCTGACAGCCGCGTACACCCCGATCGTGCCGATCTGTATGTGCAGGTGGCGCCGGGCTGCCACCATCGGCCGCTATGACCTTCCTCGGCGAGCCGGACCACTTCACACCCAACACCTGCGGGCTGGGCATCAACGGCAACGACTGGAACGCCATCGCCTCGTCAGGGGCGATGAGCGCCTTCTGCGGCATCATGGCGGGTTTCGTACTCGCCGGTCTCGTGACCGTCATCGGCCAGAAGAACGCCGACGGCGGAGACGGCCACGCATCACGCGGCCTGAAGCTTTTCCTGCCCTGCTTCGTCGGCCTGGCAGCGTCGTCATATCTGTATGCCCTGACCTCCGGGGAGCTGGTGTGCACCCGCGCCATCACCGAGCAGTTATTCTCCGGGGCCATCCTGGCTGCGGACGCCCTGATCGTGATCGTCGCGCTCGCCTGGCTCCTGCCGGCCTACGACCGGAACAAGCACGGAGAAGTCCGCTTCTTCCGCGGATTGATCCTGTTCGGCGCACAGTTCTCGATGCTCATGGTCATCGTGTCCGCCGACGCTTTCAACAACTCCGTGCTCAAACGGCACGTTGACGGATGGGCCACCTGGTCCGAGCGCATAGTCGGCGGCCTTTTCATGATCGTCATTGTCTTCGTCTGGAAGAAGCGCCTCCCTCCGGCCCCTCCTATGCCCGGCCCGATGCCTCGCGGGCACACCGTGGACGGGTGGCCTCCGTACTGGCGCGACGAAATCCTCCTGAACGGCCGCGTACAGGTCGCGGCCAGGACGGCCGTGGCGGTGGGCGGTCTCCTTGCCGTCGCCGGCGGGCTAGTAGTCGGCCGCTCCTGGGAGCACTGGGCGTCGATGCAGCCATGGCTGGCCTACACCTTCTCGGGAGTCACCCTCGTGCTGCCCGCCCTCGCCATCACCACAGCGGTACGGGCCGCTCCCCGGGTCTGACCGACCGTTCCCCAGCACGTCCGGGACGGAGCCCGGGCGGGGTGCGCGGTCGCGGTCTCCCTCATCGTTCGCCCGGTTCCGGCATCACCGGCTCGGGAACGTCCCCACGCAATGCCTGCGCAGCCTTCTCGCAGGCGAGGGCGACATGTTCACGGAAGGGGTAGACCTTCGGGTCGGTCACGGCCCTCCGCAGGACCGCGAGCGCCTCGATCCATTCCACGGCGTCTTCGGGCAGGGTGTAGGGCTGCCCGTTGAGCCGTTGTGCCGCGCGGGGTGCCATCGGGATCCGGTCTGAATCCTGGAGTACGACGGTGCGCACCACGGTCTCGGTGCGCTGCACGACTTCGCGGACCGGCTCGCGGCTCTGGCTTCCGTCGCTCACCGGGCGCTCTGCGCGGTGCGCATCTCCCAGGCCCGGCGGCGGTGGACAGGGCTGCAGTAGCGCGGCGGCCTGCCCCGGCCGCTGTAGGCGACTGGTTCGCCGCACCACGCGTAGGTGCGTTCCACGAGCTGCTCGCACGCGGTCGACGTGACGCGAAGGGAACTCCAACCGGACTCGTCCGGCCCGCCTTCCGGGGGTGCTTTCGTCACAAACGAAACCCGGAGTCCTCGGGCTCACCGATCCTACGAATGACCGGGGTGAGCCCGAGCGAGAACGGTAGGACAAGTTCAGGGCAGGACGGGTGGCTCAGGAGGCGCGGTGTCGGAGGCTGCGGGCCGCGACGGCATGGGCACCCCGCACGCTTCACCCGACGCGTCGAATACGATCCCCGCTCCCTCGGGGACCTTTCCCGCTCCGAGGATCATCTCCCAGCCGTTCTTCTTCAGGCGCCACGCCTGGTCGGTGTCCTCGGCCAGCATCTGCTCCATCTGTCCCCAGCCCCGTGCTTTCAGCACGGCAAGTACCGAGTCCACGGCCTCACGCTTCGGCGCGTCCTCAGTCCGCAAGGACCCCACCACGCGGCATGGATTGCCAGCCTTGCTCGTGTCGAGGAAACTCAGCCGCCCGATGCCCGCAGCCGCGGCCACAGACCGGACATCACCCCGTACGGCATCGGGGGTCACCTCGTCCCTGGCCTCCCTATCGGCCGCACGAGCAGTCGTCGTCGCCCGCTCGCCTGCTCTGCCGACGCTGTCACCGCCGCCGCAACCTGTCAGCGCCGTCATCACCGCTATCGCGGTCACGGCCACTCCCACCCCACGCATGTGTCCTGCCTTCAAATCGTTTCGTGTGCCGTGGAGTTTTACACAGGAAGGGCCGCCGCATGACCGACCCCATCGACGGCGCCGGGGCGCGGTGAGGCCGGGCACATGACCGGTGTAATGGGGGACCGGCCGGCGGCGAGGCCGTCATCCGGCTGGTCGGCGCGGTCCTGGCCGAGCAGAACGATGAGTGGACCGAGACCCGCCGCTACATGGGGCTCGACCTCCTGGCCAAAGCCCGACTCCACCCGATCGAGTCAGAAACCAGCGAGACCGACCTACCCGCCGAACTCACCGCATAGTCTCAAAACGAGATCACCGAGTGGCCGTCAATACACCACTCCCGCGGACGTGACCGCAGCTTGGAGCACGTCATGAGGTCCAGATCGGGTCATCGGGAGCGGGCCGCCCAGAGAAACGTTGAAGCGGACCTCCGGCAGGAGAGAGTCGGCGGCGCGCGGTGACGATGAAGTCGTTTTGCGCCGATTCCACGTGTGAACGCAGAACGAACCAGTTCTCCTGGGGGTGCAGGCCGCGTTTGACTTTGGCGTGGAGGCGCCATATCTGCTCGTCAAGGAGGTGGGCGGCGTCCGCGATGTCCTTGTCGGCGACAAGGTTCACCATGCTCAGGGCCTCATTCCACGGCCGCCAGTCGATGGTGGTCCGGTGGACGACCCCTTGAGGGACGGAGCCGGGGCGAGCTGATTCCGCCTCGCTAAGGCTCACGAGCAGCCCTGACGATTCGCGGAGGACCCGTGCGCACGTTGCCGCCAGCTGCTCCCGAGCCCAATGTCTGTCTTGCGCTCTCCGGCTGACCGTACTTCCCGCAAAGACACCGATCAGCGTAGTCGCGACGGCACCGGCGGGGGCAGCAAGCAGGCTCCACAGCACAGACATGGGACCTAGTTTGAAGCCATCAGGATCCGTTGGAGGTTCGGTTCTCTGATGATCCTCTGCTGTGGCAGTCCGGGTCTGACGGCACAAGGATGCTGATCAAGCAGATGTGACAGTTCCGGTAGGCGCGTGGCCAACTGCGATGTCGGCGCACTGCTCCAGGAGTTGATCCATCAAGCGCAGCAGCCTGCCTTCAGGGACTCTCGGACGTCGCTCAGCACTACCGGACTTCGACGGAGTACGAGGCGCCGGTGAACTGCCAGCCGTCGGTGCCTTCACCGATGTCCTCGACGATGACGTCGTCGATGAAGTGGTCCTCGAACTCGTCGTCGGTAAGTTCGCCAGCGAGCCAGAGCTCCTCGATCGCGTCCCAGTTGCCGCGGGTCCCGTCGATGCGCAGGGGTGCGGCGTCGACGGTGCCGCGTTCGCGTTCGTCGTCGCCGGTCGTGACGACGCCGCTGATCTCGTACTGACCGCGCCTGATGTGACGGGGGATGGGGTCGGCGGGGACGATGGCGACGTTCTCATAGGCGGTGTGGATGACGTCCAGGTAGTTGCGGCGGACGTTGTACTCCGCGTCGGACAGCCAGTTGACCAGAGTCTTGGTCGTGACGTGCAGGCCGGCGTCCGCCAGGGCCTGCTGCCCGCGGTGGGTCGCGGTGAGCTGGCTGAGCTGGGCGTGCCAGTGCTTGGCGTTGTACGACGACAGCCGGTGGCGTGGGGTGACCTGGGAGTGCAGGAGGTCGTTGAGGGCGGCGCCCAGGGAGTTGCCGCGGCCTGTGGGGCCGGCCATCAGTCGTCACCTTCGAGGATGGTCTCTCCGGCCTGGACGAACTTGCGCTTGACTTCGCCGAAGCCGGTCCCGATCCGGTACGTGGACGGCGGCGTGCCGGGTGGCGTCCAGAAGATGGCCTGGTCGACGTTGCGCAGCGCGATGAGCTGGTGGCCTTCCTGGACGGCCTTGAACGCGACGGTCCAGTGCCGGACCGAGGCCTCGGCGACCATGCTCATGCGCCAGTCGGGCCGCCAGAACGGGGAGCGCTGGGAGGGGCGTTTGGGCCACAGCAGACGCAGCGCGATGGACAGGCGGGTCTTGTACGCCTTGTAGGGGTCGCCGCCGACCTGGACGAGCTCGGTGCGTGCCTTGCGGGTGGCCTCGTAGAACGGCTTGAACAGGGACTCGTTGGCCTTGCCAGTGAAGGAGTCGTAGATGGTCGGCATCGCTGCGATGTGGTTGTCGCGGGCGAGCTTGACCAGCTGCTTGATGTGGGGGGTGGTGACCCATGCCCGGCCGTCCTCGTCGGGACGGTCGATGATCCGGCCCAGGGGGTGCGGCATGTCGGTGCGGTTCCACTCCGGGATGCCGATGAGGTAGATCCCGGCCCCGGCCTTGTCGTAGGCATCGAGCGGGCCGGTGTGCAGGAGCTTGTTCGGGGCGAGCGGAACGGCCGAACAGGCGGAAGGGAACGAGCCGTTGCGGTCGATCAGACACAGCACGCCCTCACCGAAGGAGCCGGGCACGTCGATCTTGTCGCGCCGGACGCGCTTGCCGTTCTCCCGGATGTGGGGAACGCGGGTGATGGTGACGTCGGGGTGGGCCCACCGGGGCTCGCCGTCCATGTGCTCGCTGATCAGCGGCCACGGGCCGCTGTCCCGCTCCTCCTTGCGGATGACGGAGATCGGGTGCATCTTCGAGCGGCCGACCGCATCCTTGAGGATCTTCAGCGCAGGGAAGACGTGGCCCTCCGGCTCGTCCTCCTCATCCCCCGGCGCCAGATCGTCATCGCCGTCTTCCTCGTCCTCCGGCACGTCGGACCGGGCCTGCCCGTTGTCCGCCAGGGCGTGAACAGCCGCAGTGGCAGCGGGAGTAGCGGGCTGCCCGGCGCCGGCGGCGTTGACCACGGACTCTGGCGTACCGTATGGGCGCAGCGCGGCGGAGAGACGGTGCCCCTCATGGGTGTCCGGCATTCCCGCTACCGCTGCGGCGGCCTGGAGGAGTGACGGCAGGATCTCCTTCAGGGTCGCCTGATCGCCGCCTGCGACTGCGGTCCGCCATGCCGCGAGCTCGTGGGTGAGGGCGGCCGGGATCCCCTGGTGTCCGCCGGATGTGTAAGGGAGGGCGGCTTCGGCCAGTTCCAGCGCCTCCGTTCCACCGGTGGCCGCCGAGAGCCCCCGGTCCGCCGGACTGCCGGCGTGGCCGAGGGTGGCGACGCCGGCGTCGAGGAAGCGGGCGTGGATCAGGTCGGGCTGCAGGTACGCCGAACCGATCGTGCCGAAGTCGCGCTCGGAGACTGTCACCTGGACCTTGGCTGGGTCCTCGGTCGGTGCGAGCGTCAGAAGGATGTCGGCGTCCAGGAGACCCAGGAGTGCGGGATCGTCACTGTCCACGATGGCAAGCACCGGCACGTGCAGCCTGCGCGCGAGGGAGGCCAGGACCTGGGAGGCGTCCGGGAGACGGGCACCCGACAGGGGAAGCCGGGCGTGGTGGGCGGTCTGGAGCCGGTCCACGACCACCAGGGCGAGGCCTTGGACGTAGGGGGCGGTCTCCACGATAGCCTCGGCGGTCAGCTCACTGCCGTCGTCGATCATCAGCGGTGCGTGGACCAACTCCTGGGCCACTTGCTGCTCGCGGGCAGTGAGACGGCCCTGCTTCAGGCGCAGGTAGTCGCCCCCGGCCTCCGCGGCGATGATCCGGCGCATGATGTCGGCCTGGTTCGGCCCCGACGCCGCATACAGGACCGTGTGGTTGTCGACTAGCGCAGTCTGCCGTGCGGCAGCCAGCCCCAGCAGGCTCCCGCCGACGTTCGGAGCGGCCGCCACCAGCGTCAGCCGGCCCGGCTGCAGACCGCCGGTCGCGGCGTCCAGGCCGGGCAGCCCGAACGTGGGGCCGCCGACGGGGCCGGCGGCGAGCGCGGAGCCGATGGCGTCGCCCAGCGTGGCGAGCCTGCGCGGCGCGCTGCCGCGATCCTGAATGTCTTGGCTGTTCACCGCACCTCCTGCGGATGCCGCGCCGGTGGCCGCGGCCGGATCAGATGAGTGGGTACCGGAGCGGGTGTCGACGGGCAGCAGTACCGCAACGGGCGTGCGGCCCCTCCGGAGTACCTGCGGCTGACCTTGAGCCGCCCGCGAGATCAGGTCGCCGAAGTCCCTCTGGGCCGCCCTGAGGACGTGTGAGGGGAATGCGTCGGGCTTCCGGGCTGCCGGATACCGGTCCAGCGGCGCGAGCAGTGCGCGCTCCTCCCGCTTGTGGATCAGCGTCGTGACCCCGTCCTCCTCGGCGCGTTTCACCAGGGCGTAGAGATCCGTACGGGCTTCGGTCGCGTTCATCGCGGCCTCAGCCGGTGGCTCCTGACTCTGACTCACTCACCCTCCTAGGACACCCAACTCCCTACTATGATAGCGGAATCCACTCAGCAACCTAGGAAAAGACACTCTCTTAGTAGGAAAACTCACTCACTTGTGAATCGCCTCGGTTCGCTGCGGGCCTTCGACTTCGACGCGAACCCCAACGTCGACGCGGCCGTCATCAATACCTTTGCGACCTGCGAGTGGGTCATGAAAGGGCAGCCGCTCTGTCTGATCGGCGACTCCGGCACGGGCAAGTCCCATCTGCTGATCGCGCTGGGCACGGAGGCCGCGATGAAGGGCTACCGGGTCCGCTACACGCTGGCCACCAAGCTGGTGAACGAGCTCGTCGAAGCGGCCGACGAGCGGCTGCTGACCAAGACGATCGCCCGCTACGGACGCGTCGACCTCCTCTGTATTGACGAATTGGGCTATATGGAGCTTGACCGCAGGGGCGCCGAGCTGCTGTTCCAGGTCCTGACCGAACGAGAGGAGAAGAACAGCGTCGCCATCGCCTCCAACGAGAGCTTCGGCAAAGCGCACATGTTCCGGCCAACGTGTGCCAGGTGTCTCCGAAAGTGGACAGGTTCCGTCTGCAGGCGGACTGCGGTCAGCTCACGAGGGCTCGGCGGCTTGCTTCGCGGACGCTGCGATCGGCGGTTTGGTCGGGGGTGAAGGCCGCGGTGTCGAACCACCAGCCGACATCGCCAAATTCGCGTTTCATGTCGACGTGGAGGGCTTCTTGACTTGCTCCGCGCCCTGAAGGGCGAGGATTCTGGCCTTCTCGATCGTTGCTGTGCCGCTACGCGGCACGGGGTTCGGTCGGGAATCCGTGGCTTCCTGTTTCTTCACGCTGTGCCGGGATTGCTCCAGGTCTTACCGGCGCTCCGCAGGCCGATACCGCCAGTCCGGCGGCCGACTTCACGTTGATCGCGGCATTGATGTCCCGGTCGTGGACTGTGCCGCAGGCGGCACACGTCCACTCCCGGACATCGAGGGGTTTGGGCCCGTCCTTGACGCCACAGGTGGAGCAGACCTGACTCGTCGGCTCGAACCGGCCGATCTTGATCAGGGTGCGGCCGTACCGTTGTGCTTTGTACTCCAGCATGGTCACGAATGAGGCCCAGCCGGCGTCGTGCACACTCTTGGCCAGCCTGGTGCGCGCGAGTCCTTTGACCGCCAGGTCCTCCACACCGATCGCTTGGTTGTCGCGGATCAGCTTGGTGGAGAGCTGGTGGTGGAACTCACGGCGGGCGTCGGCCACCTGCGCGTGGGCGCGGGCGACCTTCAGCCGGGCTTTCTCCCGGTTCCTGGATCCCTTCTGCTTGCGGGACAGGTCCCGCTGGGCCTTCTTCAGTTTCTTCTCCGCCCGGCGCAAAAACCGCGGGGAGTCGGTCTTCGTGCCGTCGGACAGGACGGCGAAGTGTGTCAGCCCCAGATCGATGCCGACCCTCTGGCCGGTGTCCGGCATCGCGGCGGCATCGGCGTGCGGGTCGGTGTCAATGACGAAGGACGCGAAATACCTGCCGGCCGCGTCCTTGACGACGGTGACCGAGGTCGGGGTGGTGGGCAGTGTGCGGGACCATCTCACCTTCACCGCGCCGATCTTCAGCAGGTTCAGACGGCCGCCACCAATGACCGACCAGCGGGCGTTGGCGGTGAACCGGATCGACTGCCGGGCGTCCTTGCGGGACTTGAACCGGGGCACGCCCACTTTCGGGCCCTTGCGGGTGCCCTTGAGGGAGGCGAAGAAGTTGCGGTAGGCGCTCTCGACGTCCCGCAGGGACTGCTGGAGCACCACCGCGGAAACCTCCCCCAGCCAGGACCGCTCCACCGTCTGCTTCGCCTCGGTGATCAGCCTCTTCGACAGCTCGGCGGCCCTGGGGAACGGCTGCTTGGCCGCTTTGGCCTCCTCACGGGCGCGGACCGCGTCGTTGAACACGACACGGGCGCACCCGAACGCCCTCGCCAACGCCCTCTGCTGGCCGGGGTCCGGGTACAACCGGAAGGAGTACCGGAGCTGCATGACCATCACGCTACATACTTGGGCTATGGGCGATATACAGAAGATCAGAACTGGCCGGCACTGCGTTTTCGTGATGCACGTCCACTTGGTCTTCGTGACCAAGTTCCGGCACACGGTGTTCACCGATGTCCACTTGAAGCGGATGAAGGAGATCATGCGGTCGGTGTGTACGGACTTCGAGTGCAAGCTGGTGGAGTTCAACGGCGAGACCAACCACGTCCACCTCCTGGTGGACTTCCCGCCCAAGGTCGCCGTCACCAAGCTGGTCAACTCCCTCAAGGGCGTCTCCTCCCGCCGCCTGCGCCAGGAGTTCCCCGACCTGGAACGCCACTACTGGCTCGCCAACAAACTCTGGTCCGGCTCCTACTTCGCCGGAACCGTCGGCGGCGCCCCGCTCAGCGTGGTCAGGCAATACATCGAACAGCAGAACCGGCCGGTGTGAGCACCGTCCGGCTCCGCCGGACCGGACCCGGCGACACTCCGCGTCGCAACCATCAGATTCGCATCACCACCGAGCTGAAGCCCGATGCACTGCGAATGAATCCCGGTAGCCGTCGAAGTCGAACCGTTCACGTGGATCCCTAATCGTGTTGCGGTATTGGCAGACCTCGATGCCCGGTGTGAGGACAACGAACAGGACCTGGCGAGGCGTGAGGAGATCGAGGAAAAAGTCCAGCTTCTCGCGGGAGGGGATCACCGCATCGATCAGGGCCGTGAAGCCGGCGTCGGCGAAGTTGTTCGCCAGCGCGCACAGATTGCGGTGCAACAGCTCGACTTGCCGTGCTGCTTCGTCGGCGGGCTCGCCCAGGGCCCAGACGAATCCGCTGACAATCATCCTGTTGAGCTCATCGCCGTCGAGCCGGGCGGAACGTGGCAGCCGCTCGGCGACAAGCCTGGTCACGGTCGACTTCCCGGCGCCCGGCATCCCCGTCACAATCAGGCAGTTCGGCGCTCCAGCAGTGGTCACGCCCGCATGGTGTCAGCGTGCCCGACGGGCGACAATGGGCCTTCCCCCGTGAAGGTGGGCACGCGGTTATTGATCACGCGGCGAGCGTGAGTTTAGCGGTGTGGTGTCGGTGTTCGTATTCGTTGGGGCTGAGGTGGCCGTTGGCGGAGTGCCGACGACGGGTGTTGTAGCGGGCCAGCCAGGCGAAGACGGTCCTGCGGCAGGTGCCGGCGTCACCGTAGTCGTGGGCGCCCTGGAGGGTCTCGCGTTTCAGGGATGCGTGGAAGCTTTCGCAGGCCGCGTTGGCATTCACCGTCGAATGCGCCCGTTCCCCGCGATGACGATGGACGTGTGCGGCTGATTCATCCGTTCCATCCCCGGTGCGGTGAGGCTTTCGAGTTTCTCGAGCGGCTCAACTCGTGGCGATGTGCACGGGACCACCTGGCTGATCTGGGCCGAACTGGACACCACGGACTGGCAGGAAACCAACGCCTCAGGCACACGAACCCGCGCCTCAGCCGCAGGGACCGACACCGACTGGGGCCGGGTCTGGAGCGTCATGCACATCCTCAGCGAAGTCCACGGCGCGGAGAACGTACGTCTCGTCGTCTGGTTCCACTGACAGACGGCTGTGCACGCTACTTGGCCAGGCGGGCCAACAGCGCGCTAAGTCCCAGGTGGTCCTGAGACCGCCTGCCCCGCTCGGCACACACCGCCCCGGCTCTTGAGCGTCCTGAACTGGGCGTTAGCCTCAGCGGATGATTCCTGAGCCGTCACCGAAGGTCATCACGCGTCTCCGCGACGGGCGGATCCACGCCTACGTCGTGGGCGCCGGCGTCTACGGGACGCTGGAGCCGGCAGCGGTGTTCCAGCCGCGGGATGGTGACGAGGTCGTAGCGTCGGTGGTCCGGCAGGATCTGGAGCGGGTCGTGTACACGACGCTGAACGGAGTCGTCTGTCTCACGCGTGCCGGCGACCTTATGTGGGCCTTGGACTTCGAGCCGCACTCTGACGTACGCCATGGCCACCAGCCTGGCTGTGCGCTGTCTCAGGACGGCCGGACAGTGTGGGTCTACCGGCCGGACGTGATGGCGGGACGCGGGGGCGGGGACCAGTGGGTGGTGCACGACGCCGATAGTGGTGTGGTTGTCGCCCGCCGGGAGCTGGAGACGGTCGGGCACGGCGCCTTCCACTACGTGCATCCCGTGGACGGCAGCGTCTACCTCGACATCGGTGAGGGCCAGGACGGCTCCGTCATTCTCCGGGGTACGGGCGGGGCGGACAGCGAGCCGGAGTTCGTGACGTACCCGTGGTCGGACCGCTGCCTGATCGACCTGGCGCCGTCAGGGCAGCACTTCATGACCGTGGACCACGGGCAGGCGGACGTCGCCTTCCACGATCACCCCAGCGGGGACGTGGTCTTCACCCTCTCCGTCGAGGCCTTCGGGTACGACCCGGGGGATTCCTTCGTGGAATGGAGCGGCGGCTACCTGACCGAGGACACGGCCATCGTCACCCTGGGCGGCGAGAGCCAGGACGAGGAGGAGTGGTTCCGACACCACCTCGTCGACGTACGCACGGGCGCCCTCAGCGGCGAATTCACCGTCCAGATGAGCAACCCGTACGAGCTGGTGCCCCTGGGCGACGGTTCCTGGCTCACCGGCGGCCCCGGCGGCGACCTCGTCCGTTGGTCCAGCGCTCCGCAGCCGTCCGCACCGCCGCACCCGGCCGAATCAACCTCTCCCTGTGAAAGGCAGAAGTGATGACGGCGGACACTCGGGTGCCGCTGACCCCTCAGGCGCCTGAAAGCTTGAGCCGACGAGCTCGGTACTTCGTTGAGGTGCACGGCCTGCGTGTTCCCCGCCGGGACCTCGCGCTCTGGCGGGGAACATGGCTTGAACGCGGGATTCCCGCTGCGGAGATCGACCGGGCCGTGGCCTTCCAGGGCCGCTGGGGCGGCATCGCTCTACCTCCTGCCCCCGAATACGAGGGCGGCCCGCGTGTTCTGGAGGCCGATGTGCCCGAAGGCTCGGCCGTGGACGGATGGCGATTCTCGGCCGGCTGCTGTCGCGCATCCATGGCCCACGGGTTCATGATCGGGCCGGGAGGCGAGTTCGGGATCGACGCTGACCGCTGGACACCGCTGCATGCCAGCACGGAGGGATGGGTGGAAGCCCTGGCGCTGGCCGACCACGCGGGCTACTGGGCCAAGACCATCACGAAGATCAAGGGTGGCGCCGTTGAGGAGCTGGACCTCGACGGGTTTGAGCAGGTACCTGAAGTCCAGGGACTTGCTGACACCTGGTGGCGGGGTAAGGACTCTCTGATCGCCGTCTACCGCGGCGAAGCCTCGGGCTTTGACGCCCCCCACTGCCTCAGGGCCTATATCTACGGCGGACTCGATGCGTGGGGCCTAGGCGGCACCTGACTCCCGAGTGTCAAGCTCGTCGGTCCCACCGCTGAGCGTTCGGGTTGGCCGTAGGGGCCAAGTAGAGCGCTCAGTCACAAAAATGTGTTCGATGATCTGCCGCCCGATCTGGAGCGACTGCACACCCTGGAAGTTACGTGGAATCTGCCTGGGTGATCATGTAGCCCGGCTTCGTCCACGACCCTGGGGGACAGCTTGAGGAGCACATCGGCACTCGTGGCCAAGTGGCCGGTACTGGCCCGGCATGAGCATGCAGCGACCTGGTTGCAGGCGTGGGAGGACCTCGGTCGTGCGCCGCGGACCTTGGACGCGTACGCACGGGGTCTCGCTGAGTATCTGAGCCTGTGCGAGCGAGAGGGCGTCGATCCGCTGGTCGCCGGCCGGGCGCATGTGGGGGTGTTCGTTCGCGAGTTGACGTCGCGGCCCCACCGGCGCGGGGCGAACGTCGTCTCGTCTACTCGGTGGCCTTCAGCCCGGACGGCCACACGCTGGCCGCCGGCAGTACCGACCACACGGTCTGGCTGTGGGACATCTCGCAACCGGCATCACCCACCGTCTTGGCGACACTGACCGGCCCCGCCGACCACGTCTACGCGGTCTCCTTCAGCCCAGGCGGCCACAGCCTCGCCGCCGGCAGCGCGGACCGCACCATACGGCTGTGGGACACCGACCCTGCCGCCGTCGCCTCCCGTGTCTGCGCCGCCGCGGGCGCGGCCATCACCCGGACCGAATGGCGGCAGTACCTGCCGAACCGCTCCTACGACCCGCCCTGCGGCGCCTGACGAAAACCGTCCGCAACACAACAACCGACAGGTCAGCGGCGGCGAACACGGCGGCGTCAGTCACTTGACGTGTCTCCCATGATCGTCGGACTCGCCGTTGGATCTGCGCTCCCGCCCAGGGTGGAAGACCTCGGTCATGCCCAAGACGTGGTCGTCGCCGGAGCCGATGCTCGCCAGCCCCACGCCGCCGTACCCCGCTCTGGTCCCGGGGCACGCGGCCGAGCCGAAGTTATGGCAGGTGTTGGAAGTTGTCCGTTTGTCGCTCTGCTGGATCCAAGGCGGTCTCCGGGCTGAGACAGGCACGGGCTTGGATCCAGTGCTTGCCGACGGCAGTGCCGTGAGCCGGAGTGCGGAAGTCTCGGTGGCGGATGCTGTCGCTACTCCGCCAAGGTTGCCGCAGATCAACTCGCTTGGCTCGTCGGTCAGTCGGAGGTCTCGCCCTCGAGAGGGAGAAGCGGCTTGACGCCCCCTGCGGATCGAATGTTTCGGAGATTTCCCACAACTTTCAGGCACGCTGCGGCCACTTCTTGGACGTCAATGCTCCGTGGGCATACCGGTACGCCATCGACTCGGTAGAGGGCGATCTCTTCCGGCGACGTCGACCGACGGCTCCTCCGCGAGGCGAGCCGAGGCGACCGAAAAATTTCAACACCGACCGCATTTGACGCGCCGTCAATTTCTGTCCGCGCTCACTCACCGGCGGATGACGCACCCTCGCCGAGAGATGGCGATTCCGATGCAGCGCCGCGGTCACAACCGCAGCCACCCGGGAGTACGGCGGCGGCGAAACGGCTCACCGACGAGGCCTTGACCTGCACAGTGAGCCACATCCGACGCCGCACCCGTCGGTCGCCTCCGCGTCACGCACCCGACGCACCGTCACTGCCGACGGAGTCCCGGCACCACACCCTCCGGAAAGTTTCGACCTTCGATCGAAATCAACTCCGGCCTCAGCGAAAACGCAGGCCCCGTCCGTCAGCCGCCCCGATCGCCCGCTGCGCACGTCTTGACCCCGCTGAACAGGCGGCTCTACATTCCCCGAGTTCGCTTCCATGGCTTGTGTTCACGTCCATGAATTCAGCAGGAAGGGTTCGCATGTTGGCTGGCAACCTGCTGCCTCTAGGCCCGTTCGATCCGAATGATTCGATTGATCTTCCGAAGCTGTCGGATGAGGAGATGGTGAGGTTCCGGCCTGCACGGGCGGGTGTTCGTCGCCTGCGGGCTCGGAGAGCTCCACGCCCCGGGTGTGCACACCTGCGCACCAGTGGTGCGGGCGGCCGGGAAGCGGGCGTCGGACAGGTGCCGGTCCTCACCGGGCGGAAAGGGCACGCGGCCCCTCGCCCGACAGCATGCGCGGTTCGCTGAACCGACCGGCCCGGACTGCCTGTTGCTGATGCCGCCCTGCCTGGCGGCAGGGCCGGCCGCCCACGCGGTCGGGCCGTGTCCCGATCCGTCGTACGAGACGGCGTCACCGCACTGGTGACGGCGAATGGTGCGGGTGTCCCCCTCACCTTGCACCCGAGCAGCGAGAGGGTCTATCCATGGCATGGCTCGACTGGGCCGCCGTAGGCGGTTACTTCCTGGTGATGCTCGCCATCGGCCTGTGGTCGCACCGTCGCGTCAGCGACGTCACCGACTACTTCACCGGCGGCGGGAAGATGCCCTGGTGGCTGTCCGGCATCTCGCACCATATGTCCGGCTACAGCGCCGCCGTGTTCGTCGCCTACGCGGCCGTCGCCTACGACTACGGCATCACCGTGTACGTGTGGGCGTTCCTGCCGCTCGCCCTCGGTACCGGCGTCGGCGCCTGGCTCTTCGCGCCCCGGTGGAACAGGCTCCGGCGCCGCTTCAAGGTGGCTTCCCCGCTGGAGTACCTCGCCCGCCGCTACAACGTCCCCACGCAACAGGCGCTGGCGTGGAGCGGCACCCTGCTGAAGGTCTTCGACGTGGCCGCCAAGTGGGCGTCGGTGGCCGTGCTCCTGCACGTCTTCACCGGCATGTCGATGGCCGTCGGCATCCTGCTGACCGGCATCGTCACCCTCCTGTACTGCACGGTCGGCGGCCTGTGGGCGGATGCCCTCACCGACTTCGGCCAGTTCGTGATCCAGGGCGTGGCCGCGCTGGCGATGATCTGGGTTGTCCTCGACCGGCTCGGCGGCGTCTCCGGCCTCGGCACCCTGTGGCACCGGCTGCCGCCCGGGCACACCGATCCGCTCGTCGGCCCGTACACAGCCGGCTTCCTCACCGCCTATGTCGTGGTGAAGCTCTTCGAATACAACGGCGGCATGTGGAACCTGGCGCAGCGCTACATGGCCACCGACTCCCCACGGTCCGCTCGCCGTTCGGCCCTGTTGTCCGCCGCTCTCTATGTGTTCTGGCCCGCCGTCCTGCTGCTGCCTCCCGTCGCCGCACCCGTGCTCATGCCGCACATCGCCGATCCGCAGCAGACGTACGCGCTGATGGCCCAGTCCTATCTGCCGATGGGGCTCGTGGGGCTCACGCTGGCCGGGATGTTCTCCCACACGATGGCCATGGCCTCCTCCGACGCGAACGCGATCTCGGCGGTCGTCACCCGCGACATCCTTCCCGCCGTCTTCCCCGGCTTCCGCGACGCGGGCACCGCACGGGGCCTGTTGGCCGCGCGGGTGTGCACGGTCGTCTTCATCACGGTCTCCATGGTGGTGGCCATCGAGGCCGACCACTTCGGCGGAGTCCTCGGGATCATCGTCGGCATGGTCGCGGCGGTCATGGGGCCGATCTCCATACCGATGCTGCTGGGTCTGCTGCCGGCCTTCCGCCGCTGCGGACCCCGGGCGGCCCTCACCTCGTGGGCACTGGGCCTGGGGGGCTACTTCCTCGTCAAGTACGGCGTGGACAACGCCTCCCCCACGATGGTGATCGTCACCCCGCTGGTCACCTCGCTCGTGGTGTACACGGGTCTCGGCCTGCTGCTGCCGGAGCCGAGCGACGAGGCCGACGCCGTCGTCACCGCGGTCTCCGGCCCGCGCCCCGGTGCGGACTCCGAGGCGTTGGTCCCCGCGGTCGAGCGGACCTGACACCGAGCACTCCACCCCGCCCCCTGCCCTTCCCGCGGCCGTGCCCGGTCGGGACCCGGTGATGCCGCGAAACGCGCAGCAACCACAAGGAGTTCTCATGCATGACGACGTCAGACCACCGGTGAGCCGACGGTCCGTACTGGGCTGGGCAGCGGGTGCCGCCGCGCTCGCCACCCCCCTCGGTTCCGCGCTGGGACTGTCCGGTGAGGCATTCGCTGCCGACCGGTCGGTGCGTCCCACCGACCCCGCGTCATACATCTCCTTCGTCCCCGCCCCGGGTGCCTTCCCGCTGGTGCGCTTCGGTCGTGCGGTGCCGCTGGTGGTCAGCGACGACGACTGGCCGGGAGTCGTCCGGGTGGTCGGCGACCTGCAAGCCGACATCGAGCGGGTGACCGGCGTGCGGCCGGCCGTCGTCCACGACGCGGCCCCGCGCGCACGGGAGATCGCGATCATCGGGACCATCGGCCGCAGCCCGCTCATCGACGCACTCGTCGCCGCCGGGAAACTCGACGTGAGCGCCGTCGAGGGCAAGTGGGAGACGGCGCTGCAGACCGTGGTGGAGCGGCCGGTACCGGGCGTCGAGCGCGCCTTCGTGATCGCCGGCAGCGACCAGCGCGGGACCGTCTTCGGGGCCTACGACGTCTCGCGCGGCATCGGGGTCTCCCCCTGGTACTACTGGGACGACGTCGTACCCGTCCACCGAGACGCTCTGTACGTCCTGCCCGGTTTGCACACCCAGGGCACCCCTGCGGTCAAGTACCGCGGCTTCTTCATCAACGACGAGAACCCCGCCCTGGGCACCTGGGCTCCGGCGGTGTTCGGGCCGGGCAAGGCTCCCGGCTATGCGGGGGGCTTCAACTCCGGCTTCTACGCCAAGATCTTCGAACTGCTGCTGCGGCTGAAGGCCAACTACCTGTGGCCCGCGGTGTGGGGCCGGGCCTTCGCCGAGGACGACCCGCACAACCATGCCACCGCCAAGGCGTACGGCATCGTGATGGGCACCTCCCATGAAGCACCGATGATGCGCGGCATCGAAGAATGGAACCGCCACGCGGTGGCCGCCGTCCGTGACAGCCAGGGGAACATCGTCACCGCGGGGCACGATCCCTACGGCGGTACCGGCGAATGGTCCTTCCGCTACAACGCCGAGGCCATCAAGGCGTACTGGCGCGAGGGCATCCAGCGCATGGTCGACCAGGACTTCGAGGGCGTGGTGACCCTCGGCATGCGCGGCAACGGCGACACCGCGCTGAGCGACGGCAACGGCATCGAGCTGATGAGGCAGATCATCGCCGCCCAGCGGCAGATCCTCGCCGACGTCACCGGCAAGGATGTCACGACCATCCCGCAGGTCTGGACGATGTACAAAGAGGTCCAGCACTACTGGGACAGCGGGCTGCGCGCCCCCGACGACGTCACGATCGTCTTCACCGACGACAACTGGGGCAACGTCCGCAAGCTCCCGGACACCGTGGCAGATCCGCGTAACGGCGGCTACGGCCTCTACTACCACTTCGACTACGTCGGCGGCAGCCGCAGTTACAAGTGGATCGACACCAACACGATCCCCAACATCTGGGACCAGCTCCACCAGACCCACGCCTACGGCAGCCACGGACTGTGGGTCGCCAACTCCGGCGACGTCAAGGGCAACGAGCGGCCCACGCAGTTCTTCCTCGACTACGCCTGGGCCCCCGACCGATGGAGCCTGGACGAGCTGCCCGAGTGGGACCTCCAGTACGCCCGGCAGAACTTCGACGGCCGTCTCGCCCACGACATCGCCGAAGTGCTTCGCGGTTACGCGCAGTTGCAGGCACGCCGCAAGCCGGAACTGCTCAACCGCCGCCAGAGCCTCGATCCGACGAAGGACCCCGCAAGCGCGTCGGCGATCATCACGAACGACACGGCCACCCCCTTCAGCCAGACCGACTACCGCGAGCTAGATCGCGTCACGCAGGAGTGGCAGAACCTGGCCCGCAAGGCTGACAGGATCTCGTCCAGGCTGCCCGCGAAGGACAGGGACGCGTGGTACGAGTTGGCCGGCTACGAGGTGGCGGCCACCGCCAACCTGTATCTGCTGCGGCAGGCGGAGTTCACCAACATCCTCTACGCGGCCCAGGGAAGGGCCGCCACCAACGAACGGGCCGAAACCGCCGAGGCCCGGCTGGCCGACGACGTCGCGCTCGCCGACCGCTTCAACCAGCAGACCGCCGGCGGCAAGTGGAAGGGCTTCCAGACCCAGACCCACATCGGCTACGGCGACAAGGCCCGCTACGGCAACAACGCCACCTGGGCCGACCCGCCGCAGCCCGACCAGATCTACCCCGCCGTCCAGCGGATCACCGTCCCCGCCTCGGCCGCGATGGCCGTGGCGATCGACGGCTCCCCCGCATGGTGGCCGCACGAGCAGGCAGAGGCGGTCCTGCCGGCCTTCAGCCCCTACCAGGCGCAGCCGGCCCAGTACATCGACATCTTCAACCGCGGGGCCACGTCCTTCCAATACGGCATCAGCACGGGCGTCCCGTGGCTGAACGTGGACCGCCCCCACGGCACCGTCGCCAAGGAACAACGCGTCACGCTCGGGGTCGACTGGCAACGCGCTCCCAAGGGCCGCAGCAGCGTCCCGGTCACCGTCACCGGCTCGGAGGGAACGACGGTCACCGTGCAGGCCATTGTCGACAACCCGTCCATCCCCCGCTCCCGGCTGACGGGGTTCATCGAGGCCAACGGCTACGTCGCCGTCGAGGCGGCGCACCACTCCCGAAACGTCCCCGCACAGGGCGTCCGCTGGCAGCGCGTTCCCGGCATCGGCCGTACAGGCGACGGCATGGAACCGTTCCCCGTCACCACAGGCGCCCGAACTCCCGGCTCGGGCCCGCGCCTTGAGTACGAGACCAGCCTGTTCACCACGGGGACAGTCACCGTCTGGGCCCATCTCGCGCCACGCAACGCGACGTTGCCCACGGCCGGACTGCGCTACGCCGTCTCCTTCGACGATCAGGCACCGCAGACGGTGAACGTCATCGCCGCCACCGGTTCCGACGACGGCACCATGAACAACCAGTGGGGCCGCAACACCGCGGACAACGTCAACCGCACCAGTACCGCCCACCGCATCGACACCGCAGGACGGCACGTACTGAAGTTCTGGATGGTCGATCCCACCGTCGTACTCAACAAGCTCGTCATCGACACCGGCGGCCTGAAGTACAGCTACCTCGGTCCGCCGGAAAGCACCCGGCTGAGCTGACCGGCCTCTCAGGAACCGGGGCGGGACGGCCGACCACGCCCAGACCGCGAGGCCCCCAAGCACAGCCCCCTCAAGCACATGCCCTCACAGACGGAGGTATGTCGTCCATGAAGCGAACACCAGCGCTGGTGAGCCTGATCGTCGCCCTTGCCGTCACGGCCGCCGGACTCCTCATCCCCTCGGCGGCGGGTGCGACGCGCGGCGGCACGTCCCACTCGTCCGGCTACGCCACCCCGACGACGAAGGGCGCGCACTGGGTGAACACCTGGGCGGCCATGCCCCAGTTGACCGAGTCGTCGAACATGCCGCCCGCACCGTTCACCCAGAGCAACCGCGTGTTCGAGAACGCCACCCTGCGCCAGACCGTGCATGTCACGGTCGGCGGCCGGTACACACGGATACGCCTCTCCAACGCGTTCGGCGGCACGAACCTGCCCGTCACATCGGCGTCCGTGGCGCTCCCGGCGGACGGCAAGGCGGGCGTCAGCGCCATCGTGCCCGCCAGCGCACGGCCGGTGACGTTCGACGGGCAGCCGGGCATCGACATCCCCAAGGCCGCACAGGCGGTCAGCGACCCGCTGGACCTGGAGGTGAAACCCGGCACCAACCTGACCGTGACGCTCTACCTCGCCACCGGCCAGGCGTCCACCTCCATCACCTCGCACCCCGGCTCCCGCACGACCTCGTACATGCTGGCCGGTAACCATCTCGACGACGCCGATCTGACCGGTGCCACGGCGGTCGACCACTGGTACTTCCTCAGCGGCATCGAGGCGTGGTCCAAGAGCGGTACCGCCGCGGCCGTGATGCTGGGTGACTCCCTCACCGACGGCCGCGGCTCCACCACCAACATGAACAACCGCTGGCCCGACCAGCTCCTGGCACGGCTTCAGTCCCGCCCCGCCACCTCCGGCATCGCGATCCTCAACCAGGCGGCCGGCGGCAACTGCGTGCTGCGCGACTGCCTGGGCCCGAGCGCCCTGTCCCGCGTGGACCGCGACGTCCTGGCCCAGAGCGGCGTCAGCTGGCTCTTCGTCTTCTCGGGCGTCAACGACATCGGCGGCGCCGGAACCACGGACTCCGCAACGAAGAAGGTCACAGCCGACCTCGTCACCGGCTACCAGCAGATCATCACCCGCGCCCATGCTCAGGGCATCCGCGTCTACGGAGCCACCCTCACGCCCTTCGGCGGCAACGGCTACGACGACGCGACCGCTGCCCACGAGGCCGCCCGCCAGGCGGTGAACGACTGGATCCGCACCAGCGGCCGGTTCGACGCCGTCGTCGACTTCGACCGAGCGGTCCGCGACCCTCAGAACCCCCGCCTGCTCTCCCCCGCCTACGACGTCGGTGACCATCTCCATCTCAACCCCACCGGCTACCAGGCGCTCGCCGACGCCGTCCCGGCCGGCCTGCTCAAGCACACCCCGATCGCGTCCGCGTTCCCCACGACGAACTGACCGGCACGCAAAGGGCATGTGATGGGGGGGCTCTCCGCGTGCCCGAAGCAGGTGTCCCGCCGGGCGGGTGCCGTCTCGTCTTCTCCGTTGTGCACGTGGTGCAGTTACCGACCGAGCGAGGCGGATCGTGGCTTCGGCGGCGGGCAGCGTCCGGCAGTCGCGGAGCCGGCAGCGGTGTCAACGACGAAGCATGATCCATACCGATGGGCGCGTTGCGCGGCGAGGTGCTCGCCAAGGGCGAGTCGCTTCCCGCGCGGCCTCCCGCCGAACCGGACATGGCGGCTTCCCCGGCATCCGGCGCGCCGGTGAGCGCTCAGTGACGATTACGTCCCCGCCTGTTGACGCCTCAGGACTAACATCCTATCTTTCGTCGAGCCACCCCAGATTGGTCAAGCCGTACACTTTAAAAACAGGGCAATCGAGCCGTACCAGAAGCTTTGGGTCACGCAGCCCTCCGATCAATTGGGAATGTCATGACCTGTTCAATCATTCTGCGAGTCAGCTGACAGGCACCCAGGAAGGGCAGAAGCCGTGGACGAGCACCACGCAAGGAACCTTCGGCGCAGGGACGTGCTGAAGGGCATGGCAACGGTCGGCACGATGGCCGCGGCGGGCGGTCTCGGGGGCTCGCTCCTGACCGCCGGGACCGCCTCGGCCGCGACGGCCGGCAACCTTCAGGCGCTGCAACAGAAGTTCGTGGACATGCGGTTCGGCATGTTCATCCACTACAACATGGGTCCTACCACGATGCCGAGTGGGTGTCGCCCGGCCAGGACCCGTTGTCCTTCAACCCGACCAAGCTCGACTGCGGACAGTGGGCCGCGGCGGCGAAGTCGGCGAAGATGACCTACGCGATCCTCACCACCAAGCACCATGACGGCTTCTGTCTGTGGCCCACGAAGCAGACGAGCTACAACGTCATGAACAGTTCGTACAAGCAGGACGTGGTGCGCAAGTACGTCGACTCCTTCCGGGCCGCGGGTGTGGAGCCGTGGATGTACTTCTCCATCTGGGACCGCAACCAGGGCATCGCCTCCGGCTCCGTCTCCCGGGCCGACATCGACTTCATCAAGGCCCAGCTCACCGAACTGCTCGGCGGCACCTACGGCACCATCCCGGTCCTGGTCTTCGACGGCTGGGCCTGGCAGGCGGGGCACCGGCAGATCCCGTACGGGGAGATCCGCGAGCACATCAAGGCGATGCAGCCGAACCTCCTCATCGTCGACATCAACGGCCACAGCGAGCCCTGGGAGCAGGACATCCTCTTCTACGAGGAACCGCTCGGTGTCAAAGCGCCGGCCAACAACACCTACGCCAGCTGCCAGGGACAGACCATCACCGGCGGCTGGTTCTGGCATCCCTCGACGCCGACCGCGACACCGCTGTCCGTGAGCAGCATCGTCGACAGCCACCTGAAGGTGCTGGAGCCCGTCCACTGCACCTTCATCCTCAACTGCCCGCCGAACCCTGACGGGTTGCTGGACACCAACATCGTGAACCGCCTCGCCCAGGTGGGTGCGGCGTGGGCCCCGGACACCTCCCGGCCGGCGCTGCCCGCGCAGAAGGACGTCCTGCTGCACGCGGTCACCCCGGCGGCCGTCACCGCCACCAGCGGCACCGCCGCCAACGCCGTGGACGGTCTGATCGACCACCCCAAGGGCACCAAGTTCCAGTCCCTGTGGCAGACCACAGGCTCGCTGCCCCAGTCCGTCACCCTCGACCTGGGCGCCACCTTCACCAACCTCGACACCCTCGAATACCTGCCCAGGGAGGACAAGGACAGCGCCGGGGCGTATGTCACCACCGGCAACATCACCTCGTACGAGGTCCACACCAGCACCAACGGCAGCACCTTCACCCGGGCCGTATCCGGCAGCTGGGCGGGCGACAAGAACGTCAAGCAGGCGCGGTTCGGCGCGGTGAGCGCCCGCTACGTGCGTCTGGTGGCCGTGAACACGGTCGGCGGCAGCATCGCCGTGGCCAGCGAGGTCAACTCCGGCGGCATCGCAACGAAGCCGACCTCCTCCCTCACCACGCCCGTCCAGACCCCGGTCCTGCCGGGCAGCGACAAATCCCTCGCCCTGACCCCGGCCCTGGCCGCCCTCGACAACGGCGGCATGAAGCTGGAGAACAGCCCCGCGAACATCGGCTACTGGGCCAGCTCCAGCGACAACGCCACCTGGCGGGTCCGCTTCGACGCTCCCGGCACCTACACGGCGACCGCCACCGTGGCCGCGACCACCGCCTCCCGGCTCGCCCTGGACGCGGGCATCGGCTCCGCCGCGATCGTGGTGCCCAGCACCGGTTCCTGGTCGACCTACACCACGGTCACCACCAAGATCACCGTCCCGGAATCCGGCTACCGCACCGTCTACCTGCGCCCGGACAAGTCCGTCACCTGGCAGTCGGTCAACGTCCGCGGGATCACTCTCACCCCGGGTGCCGACGGCGCGCTCGCCCTCACCGCCGCGACCGCCACCCTCTCCGGCAGCGCCATCAAGCTGGAGAACGACCCGCCCGACATCGGCTACTGGACCAGCACGAGCGCCACGGCCTCCTGGACCGTGACGTTCCCGGCCGCGGGCACGTATACCGTACGAGCGCGGGTCTCGGCCGCCTACGGCGCCACCGCCTTCACCCTCGACACCGGCGTGGGCAGCACCACGGTGGAGGTGGCGCGAACCTCCAACTGGGATGACTACATCACGGTCCAGGGCACGGTCACGGTGTCCGCCGCGGGCAGCCGGACAGTAGTGATCAAGCCCGCGAACGCGTCGACCTGGCAGGCCATGAATCTGCAGTGGGCCGACCTCAAACTGTCGTAATGACCCCGCGCCTTCACGAGACAAGCCGTCCGGTCGGTGATCAACAAAGGCGAGAGGGGTCCTCAGGACAGCAATGCCGGTGATCCAGCGCATCGGCACAGGCGGGCGCCATACGGAACGGCTTCCACAGCACGAACAGAACACCGACGACCGGCTGGCTGATCGGCAGGTCGACGCCGTGGGCGCGGGCCGGATCTGCCGGCGGGTTTCCTTCCCGTCGATGGTCACGGCCAGCCCATAGGGGGTCGTGTCTCGCCGACATCGCTGCCCAGAGGGTTTTCAGGATTTCGGAGGGCCACCAGGCCTGGTGATCCTCAGCGAGAAGGGCATCCGACGGGGGCGGAGGTCGCATCCTGCGAGGTGGTGTAAGCGATCACACGCTTCGGGCTCAGGTACCCGGCTCGCGATGCCCTCTCCGTCGGACGCGGAGCACAAAGCGGCCCGGTGAGGTGTCGTGAGCGCTCCGGCCGGTCAAAGTCCCCGGCGTGACCTGCGAGTTCCGGTCCGCTGACCGACTACACCACCCGGCGGGACGCGATCAAGTGGCGAACCGCGTCAGTCCAGGCGCCTGACCGGATCGGATCGCAGCGGTCGGGTATTGCCAGGGTGCCTGCTGCCAGGGTGGGAGTCGAAAGGGAGGCTTCCTAATGATCTCGGCACTCAACCACCTTGTCGATCTTGTCGAGGAGCACCTCGCCGAGGAGCTCGACGTCGGCAAGGTGGCCGCGGCGCTCGGCACCACCGAGTACCACTTGCGTCGGATGTTCTCGTCGTTGGCCGGTATGCCGCTGTCGGAGTACGTGCGCCGGCGCCGCATGACAGTTGCCGCCGCCGACGTCGTCCGTGGCAGGGGGGATCTGCTGGGTATCGCCGTCCGGCACGGATACGGCTCCAGCGAGGCGTTCGGACGCGCGTTCCGGGCGGTCCACGGTGCCGGCCCCGGTGACGTGCGCCGCAACGGAGGCCCTCTGCGCACACAACCGCAGCTCAGGTTCCGCCTGACTGTTGAAGGGAGTACCCCCATGGACACCCGCCTCGTCGACCGCCCCGCATTCCGGCTGACTGGACACGCAACCCGGGTTCCGCTCATTCACCAGGGCGTCAACCCGCACATCCAGGAGCACATCGCCGCGCTGCCGCCGGAGGAGCATCTGCGGCTCAAGGCCCTCAGCGACACCGAACCGAAGGGACTGCTGCAGGTCACCGCCGACCTCGATCCCGACAGCCGTGAGGGCAGTGAACTGACCTACCTGCACGGAGTCGCCCTCAGCCGGGACACATCGGTCCCGGACGGGCTCGACACCATCGAGGTACCACCTGGGATGTGGGCAGTCTTCCGTACCGGCGGACCGCATCCGCAGGCCCTGCAGACGACCTGGGCGGCGACCGCGACCGAGTGGTTCCCCTCCAACCCGTGGCGGCTGCGCTCGGGCCCCTCGGTCGTCGCGGTCCTCGAGCGCGCGGACGATTTCAGCACCGCGACGTGCGAGCTGTGGCTCCCCGTCGAACCAGCGTGACGCACTATCGACCATCGAACGCGGTTGAGCGCTTGAGTTGACGGATGTCCTGTGTCACTGAGTCGTCCCTGAGGGGGTCACTCTGACCTGCGATGAGGAATCTTGAGTGGCGAAGTGACCATGATTCATGGGCGCCGCTGTCCGCGGATGCGGAGAGTTTCGCCAGTGGATCTTGCTGGAATAACGTTTGCCATCGGACTTTGACGGACGCGAGTTTGTGTCATCGGAGTTTGATCACCGCAGGTCAGCGACTCAGCGCACCTGCGGTGCGCGCCGGGGCGTGGCAAAACCCAGGGCGCGCTGGAGGTCCTTCTGTCTGCTCTGACGGCCGTCTGCACGGGTGCAGCCTGCCGTCACCGTTCCGTCACAGATAGTCGCCGTACGGAACCCTGCCGCTCTCCCGCCCTGTCTGCACTCACGTACCACCACGACCACGCGTACCGCGGGGCAACAACCGACGACCGAAACCCGCGGACGCGACGACTCAGGGGGACTACAGCATGCGGCACAGCAACAGCATTCACAGGGCGGCTCTGGCGACGACGGCGCTCACGGCCGTCGCGGCGGCGGTGACCGGCATCCTGCCCGGCACCGCCATGGCGGCGAGCACCACCACCTCCACCCCGCCGCCCGCCTGCCCCGCCTCCGCCCTCCAGGTCAGCGCCCGGCAGGCCACCCACCCGCCCGTCGGGACCGGGACCGGAGCGGCGGTCGTGCAGTTCACCAACGCCTCCCGGAAGACGTGCATCCTGAAGGGCCACCCGACAGTCGCGGGCGCCAGCAACGGCTCCCCCGCCCACAACACCCCGCTCAAGGTCACCCCCACCGGCAGGGCGGCCACCGTGACGGTCCGACCGCACGGCAAGGCCTGGGTGAAGCTGACCTTCGTCCAGGTCCAGGGGGAGGGCGACGGCTACTGCGTATCGGGCAAGACCCCGAAGGCGTATCCGACGATGGTCATCGGGCTGCCGCACTCCGGAAAGCACCAGGTCGCCCTGAACGACGGGGTGTGGGCCGAGTGCGACAACAAGGTGACCGTCACCCCAGTCTCGGCGGTCAAGCCTTCCTGACCCCACCGTCCCCACAAAACGAGCAGCCTGCACGACGATCGCAACGCTCCGACCTGCACGTTTACGGGACACTGCACATAAGTGCAGGTCGGCGATCACACTCCGATGACACAAACTCGTGTCCGTCAAAGTCCGATGGCAAACGGTCAAGATCCAGTGGCACAGGACATGGCGGTCAGGCTCGTGCGAGGCGCCCGGCGGTGTCCCGTCTTCGGTGATCGGGCCCCGATCTCGATTGATCTGGTCCGCTTCACTCGCCGTCTCAGTTGATCTGGTCCGTCCTGGCTCTGCTGCACGGTGGCGTCGCCCCCTATTACTGGCTGTCGACGTGCCGTGCTCGGAGCCATGCTGTCTCGAACTCGTCCGGGTGGATTTCCTTGTCCGCCCACTCAGGGTCAAAGAGGTCCACAACGGGCGGATTGAACGTCCAGTCGTTGGGACCGCTCTTGAGCGCGGTCCCGTCGGCGGCGAGCTCTACCTGACGCAATCTGCGGCCGTCGGAGCCGACCTCCATGAAGTAGGTCGCGGGTTCATCGCCGTCGCCATCCCAGCGGCGCCGAAGGTGCACGATGCGCCGGTCCGCAAGCGCGCCGAAACCGGGGCGGCCGCATCGAGACGGGACAGGCGGCGGCGACGAAGGTGTTGTGCGCGGCCCGGGCGAGGCTGGCGCGCCGGACGCGGGCGGCGAGTTTCAGGACGTGCGGGTAGCCGGTCGCAAATGGCCGATCTGTTGGGCGCTGTTGCAGAAGCCAGCCTTGACCGGCGCTGTCGGGGCCCATTCGTGTGGCCGGCTAGAGCCGGGCGATCGGGTTATGGGCAGTCGAAAGTACCCATAACCCTCGTATGGATGCAGCGGTGGTGGGGGTGCTCGGGACTGTCGTCGGATCCTTGGGAGCGCTTGGGGGTGGGTGGATATCAGTTCGCGGTCAAAGACAGCATCAGCGCGAGCAGCTCGAGGAGGAGCGATACAGGTGGCTGCACGACGTGCGTGTCGAGGCCTATTCGGCCTATGTGTCCGCTGTCCGCGTGCTCAACGGACAGCTATGGAAACTCTTCGATGAGCTGACCGCCCCGGAGGGCTCCCCCGCGGTGTGGAAGGACTGCCTGTTCGAGATGCATCAGTGCTGGGTGGGTCTCAGCGCCACGGCGTCACGGGTGAGCATGATCGGTCCGACTGCGGTGGCCACTGAAGCAGAACTGCTGCATCACGCCATGCGGGAATGGCACGTTCTCTGTTCCGAGTGGGCACGCACTGCGATCCGTGTCGGCTGCCCGCCTCAAGAGGATCAGGAAACTCGGTTCCGCGAGGCAGCCGATGCGAAGCGGATCCGTATCGCCTCTTTCAGGAAGCCGCTCGTCAGGCGCTACGCACCGACGCCTGACGTGACGAACGGGGCGCTGGGAGCAACCCGACGAGTACTGGCTCACGGACACCAGGACTCTCGCATTTCCTGAGCTTGATCCTTAACCTCCGGCTTGATCAGCAGCGTCCGCAGGGTCGCTCGTTCGGGAGGCATCCGCTGGGGCGGACGCCCGCTCACGACCGCAGCCTGGCCAACCCCCCTGCACCCGGGGGACGGGCATCGGCGCTGCCATGCTCGCCTCCCGTCCAGGGCTGTAGGCCGCGTACACCGCTTCGGAACGGCCGAGGACCACCCACGGAGACACTCAGTCGGTCGCGGCATAGGTCCAGAAGTCGCGCATCCACCTGGGGAAGGCAGGACCGGGCAGGCCGCAGGGGGTGAAGAGGACGGTGACCGTGTCGGTCGACGGGTCGATGTGCGCGGCGGTGCCGGTGCCGCCCACCCATCCGTAGCGGCCGGGGGTGTTCCAGGGCTCCGCGGCGGTGACGTCGACCGACCCGCCGTAGCCCCACCCCTGGCCCTGGAGGAAGAGGGTGCCCTCGTCGCGCTGGTCCGCGGTGAGGTGATCCGTCGTCATGAGGCGTACGGACTCCGGGGAGAGGATCGTGCCGCCGCCGGCCAGCAGCATGCGGCCGAAGGCGTGCCAGTCCGCGACCGTGGACACCAGGCCCCCCGCGCCCGAGGCGAAGGCGGGCGGGGTGGACCAAGCGCCGTTGGCGGCATCGGCGAAGGTGTGGGTGCCGTCAGGGGCTGTCAGGTAGTAGGGGGTGAGGCGGTCGCGCTCCGATGCCGGTACGGCGAAGGCCGTGTCCTTCATCCCGAGCGGCTCGAAGATCCGCTCGGCCAGGAACTCCGGCAGCCCACGCCCCGAGGCCCGTGCCACCAGCACGCCTTGCAGGTCAGAGCTGGCGTTGTACAGGAACGCCTCTCCGGGCTGCCGCAGCAAGGGAATGCCGGCGAGGGCGGCGACCCACTCGTCCGGACTCAGCGGCGACCGCGGACCTCCGTTGTACACGGCCACGTCCGCGAACAGGGGTTGAAGGGCGGGCGCGGTGAAGTCGGCTCCGAAGCCCCATCCCGAGCGGGACGACAGGACGTCTTCCACGGTGAGGGGACGGCTGGCCGGCACCACGTCGTCCAGCTCGCTCGCGGGAGTGCGGACGACCTTCGGGGACGCCAATTCCGGCAGCCAGTGCGCGATCGGCGCATCCAGGGTGAGCACACCGTCGTCGACGAGCGCCAGTACCGCGGCGGCGGTCACGGGCTTGGTGACCGAGGAGAGCCGGAACATGGTGTCGGCCCGCATCGGCGCCGATCCTGCGGGCTCCGTCGATCCCACGGCCGTGACCTCTACCTCGCCGGAGCGGTCCACCAGGGCGACCGCTCCGGGGAAGGCTCCCTCGGCGACGTACTTCTCCAACAGTGCGGTCAGGTGGTTCATCAGGCTCTGCCTCTCGTGTCGCGGCCGACGGCGGATACGTCCATAGGACCGTCCGCCGGCCCGAAACTCATCGGCGCAGCCCACACGTCTCCGCTCGCCGTGAACCGCGCCGCGAACATCGGGTGCGCACGGCCAGGCGCGCCGCCCGCACCGACGAGGTCGTGCGCTCCTCCCGGACCTACCGGTGGGCACCGCGATATCCGCGACGGTGCCTGGCACCCCCTGGTGCGCATGCACCGAGTGATGAACGGCCGCGAGACCGTCCTGAGCGCGGTTCGGGCAGCCCTGTCCGGTGTTCCCGGCTCCGAGCGCCCCGACGATCTGCCGCGTCCGCGTGGTCGCCGCGCCGACCACGCGGGAGAGGACGTCGTGGGGCTGTTCGCCGAGCGTGCCGCCGAGTACCGCGTCACAGTGGTCCGTGTTCCGGCAGCCGGTGCCGCCGGCAGCGACCAGGGGCCGTCCGGGACCAGGCCTTCGGGAAGCCCGGACGGCACCGCCAGGGAACGTGCTCCGGTACGGCTCAGAGCGCTGCCCACGGCTGCCGCACGTCCCGCCGCTGACCGTCGGACAGCTCGACACGGCGGACGCCGTGGTCACCACGGTCGCCGCGGCCATCGCCGTCACCGGCACCGTGGTCCTCCACCACGGCCCGGGCCAGGGACGGCGGGCCCTGACGCTGCTCCCGGACCAGCACATCTGCCTGGTCCGGGCCGATCAGATCACACCCGACGTGCCCGATGCGCTCCGCCGCCTCGACCCGTCGCGGCCGCTGACACTCATGTCAGGCCCCTCGGCGACCAGCGACATCGAGCTGGAGCGGGTGGAGGGCGTACACGGGCCCAGGACCCTCGACATCATCGTGCTGGGGGACGCGTAGCCGCCGGAGCGGACATGACGGTTTCGCAGTGCGGTCAGGTGGCCGCGCTGCGACGCCGTGTGCATTTTCCACGCATCGACCGTGATAGATCCGATCTATTCCCGCGTGTTGACCTGATCGGGGGCAGAGCGACGAGGAGATTTCTCAATTCTGTCCCTAGCTCTAGACAAGACATGGGGGCGCACCGCTTAAATACATCCGATGTCCGAGAAGATGTGGCCTGAGCGGACACGAGCCGCCGTTCCCCGCCGTCCAGGCTGCGTCACGGACAAACGACTGTCGGCACGCCCCGTGTTCTTCACCCCTTCTGGAGCCGCACATGACCTCCGCTCCCCTCAGCAGGCGCTCCCTCATCAAGGCCGCCGCCCTCGCCGGCGGCACCGTGGCCTTCGGACTGCCGCAGGCCCTGTGGCCCACCGCCGCCGAGGCGTACTCGGTCTCCTCGAAGATGGACTGGTGGTACCAGGCCCGGTTCGGGATGTTCATCCACTTCGGGTCCTACTCCTACCTCGGCCACGGTGAGTGGGCCTTCAGCTCCGAGAGCTGGTCCAAGGCCAACTACCAGACCCAGGTGTCCGCGCACTTCAACCCCACCGCGTTCAATGCGGCAACCATCGCCCAACTGGCGGCGGACGCCGGCATGAAGTACCTGGTGATCACTGCCAAGCACCATGAAGGCTTCGCCATGTGGGACTCCAACGTCCCCAGCTTCACCGACACCACCGGCACGAAGCTGTACAACCTGCACGACTACGCCGGTGTCCAGGGTGATCTGCTGGCGGCGCTCAAGACCGAGTGCGAGGCACGAGGTGTCAAGTTCGGGCTCTACTACTCGATCCTGGACTGGAACCACCCCTCCCAGACCATCCGAAGCGGTCTCACCACGATGGCCTCGCAGGCTGCCCGCACGGATTATATCGCGGACATGAAAGCCCAACTGCAGGAGCTGCTGGACCGCTACGACCCGGCGCTCCTGTGGTTCGACGGCGACTGGTTCGGCGAACCCTCCAGCCCCACCCTCCAGGACTGGTGGCTCCGGTCGGACGGTGTCGACCTCTACAACTGGCTGATCGCCCGCAAGCCCGGACTCGTCGTCAACGAACGGGTCAAGCGGGACCTCGGTCTGGGCGACTACACGGTCGCGGAGTTCGGTGTCCCCAACGCGCCGCTGGACCGCCAGTGGGAGAGATGCGACACCATGAACGGCGCCTGGGGTTACAACGCGGGCCAAGAGAACTCCTACCGCCCCGTCAGGGATTTCCTTCAGGAGCTCGTCACCTGCGTCTCACGGGACGGCAACTTCCTGCTGAACATCGGCCCCAAGAGCGACGGCTCGGTCACCGCCGGATCCGTGACCATCCTGCGCGGCCTGGCCTCCTGGATGGGGACGTACGGCGACAGCGTGCACGGAGCCACGGCAAGCCCCTTCACCACCGACCCCACCTGGGGCAGGGCCACCAAGAAGGACGGCAAGCTGTTCGCCCACGTCTTCACCTGGCCCGCGGGCGGCGTGCTGCAGATCCCGGCAGTCACCAACACGATCAGCCGCGTCTACCTGATGAACAACCCCTCGGCCTCGCTCACCTACACCGTCAGCGGCGGCCAGATCAGCGTCACCGTGCCGGCTACCGCCCCGGACGCCAATGACTCCGTGGTCTGCGTCGAGGTCAGCGGCATCCCCACGGCCGCCGGCGCAGCCCGGGTAACCGTGTTCCAGGACGTGAGTTACTCCTCGGCGAGCGCCGTCCTGACGCTGGGCAGCTACGCCTCTTCCCAGCTGTCGGCCGCGGGGGTGGGGTCCGCGACCATCTCCTCGCTGAGGGTGCCCCAGGGCTACCGGGTGACGGGCTACTCCGGCGACAACTTCACCGGCACGGCCTGGACGTTCACCGCGGACAATCCCGACCTGCGGGTGACCGGCAACAACGACGCCATCGTCTCGCTGAAGGTCACCTTCAATCCCGCCGCGTACTTCCGTCTGATCAACATCACGGACGGTCTGGCCCTTGACAGCGGCGGCAACGTCGCCAGCGGCTCGAACCTCAAGCAGTGGACGCCGATCGACAACCCCAACCTCCACTGGCAGGCCGTCGACCTCGGCGACGGCTACTACAGGCTGGTCAACCGCGCCAACGGCATGGTCGCCGACGGCTGGGGCTCGACCAGCAACGGCGCTCCAGCCCAGCAAGCGGCCTGGAACGGCGGCCCCCACCAGCAGTGGAAGATAACCGACCGCGGCAACGGCCAGTACTCGATCGCCAACCGCACCACCGGACTCGTCCTCGACGGCGGCGGACAGGTCCCCTCCGGGTCCGTGACCAAGCAGTGGACCTGGGTGACCAACAACAACCTGCTGTGGACGTTCCAGCCCACCTCCTGACCACCCGTCACGGCCCCGCCGCCTGTACCTCTTCCCGGGCCACAGCGCCACGACATGCCTCCTGCGTGGCCGCTGTGGGCCGGGGCCCCTCCGACCCGCACGTCCCCACGAAGAAGACGCGCACGTCCCCACGCGGAAGAGCCGCACGTCCCACCCAGCAAAGGGCCGCACATGCACACCTCCCGAAGACTCGCCGCCAGACTCACGGCCACGGCATCCGCCACCTGTCTGGCCGCTGTCGGACTCACCCTCGCCCCGGCGGCAGACGCCTCGGCCGCGGGCGCGCCGCAGGGCGGCCACGTCTACGCGCTGACAGCGGCCAACAGCGGCAAGAACGCCGCCGTGCTGTCGAACTCCCTGGCCAACGCAGCGGCGGTCGTGCAGAAGACCGCCTCCGGCAGCCCCGGCCAGCTGTGGGAGGCGGTCGACCACGGCGACGGCACCTTCTCGCTGGTCAACCTCAACAGCGGCAAGTGCATGGACGTCCAGAACGGCTCCACGACCGCGGGTGCCCCGATCATCCAATGGACCTGCACCGGCTCCAGCAACCAGAGCTGGACCTTCAGCGGCTCGGCGATCGTCTCCGCCCGCAGCGGCCTGTGCCTGGACGTCTCCGACAACTCCACCGCGGAGGACCACGCGATCATCCAGTGGACCTGCAAGAACACGACCAACCAGCAGTGGAGCCTGACCGAGCGCCCGCGCTCCGCCACCTGGGGCCCGGCCATGGTCAGCGGCGGCCAGACCTTCACCCAGCAGACCATCCGGATGGTCGTCCACAACAACACCTCCGGCGCGGGGCTGCGCATCCGGCTGTCCAACCTCCGCAGCACGACCGCCCTCTCGGTAGGCGCCGTCACGGTGGCCGCCCAGTCCAGCGGCGCCACCCCGGTCGCGGGCACCACACACACCGTCACCTTCGGCCGTTCGGCCACGCCCACCATCCCCGCCGGGCAGGAAATGACCAGCGACGTCATCCCGATGCAGGTCGTCGCGGAGCAGAACCTGCTGGTGAGCGTCTACCTCCCGGGCACCACCGGCGCCTCGACCTACCACAACGACGCCCACCAGACCTCCTACCTGTCCGCCGCGGGCACCGGCAACCACGCGGCCGAGGAGGCCGCGACGAACTTCACCACCACCACAGCCCGCTGGTTCTACGTCGCCGGACTCGACGTCGTGTCACCCACGGCCAAGGGAACCGTCGCTGCCATCGGCGACTCCATCACCGACGGCTCCAGTGCCACCGACAACGCCAACCAGCGCTGGCCCGACTACCTCGCCCGGCGGCTGCAGGCCCAGACCGGCGGCCAGCGCCTCGGCGTGGTCGACGCGGGCATCGGCGGCAACCGCGTGGTCACCGACAGCCCGACAGCGCAGCAGGGCATCGCGGCCGTGACCCGGTTCTCCCACGACGTCCTGACCCAGCCGGGCGTGAAGGACGTCATCCTGCTGGAGGGCATCAACGACATCAACAACACCGCCATCCCCACCACCGCCGACCAGATCATCGCCGGCTACCAGACCATGATCGACCAGGCGCACACGGCCGGTGTCCGAATCATCGGCGGGACCATCCTGCCGAACTCCACGCAGACCGCAGCCAAGGCCGCCATCCGCGCCCAGGTCAACGACTGGATCCGCACCAGCGGCGCCTTCGACGCGGTGATCGACTTCGACGCGGCGCTCCGGGACCCGGCCAACCCGGCGCGATTGCTCCCCGCCTACGACAGCGGCGACCATCTGCACCCCAACAGCGCAGGCATGCAGGCCATGGCCAACACGGTGAACCTCTCGCTGCTCACCTCCTGAGCGGTGCCCACCTCCCGGACGGCGTAGTTCCGTTCGGCGCCCCCTCTCCGCGTACGGGGCACCGGACGGAACGGCCCGTCATCCGTGCGCCTGCGGGCAGCTGCTGCCGACGATGACGGCCAAGGCATACCGGCTCCTCAAGGCCATCATGGAGACCGCCGTGGACAACGAGCTGATCACACACAAATCCTTGCCGCATCAAGGTGCTGGTAGGAAAAGGCGGCTGAGCACGGCGACTTGAAGGTGCCGTTCACGTTCCGCGTGCCTGCCTTCGACGACCAGGAGGCGGAAGGCGAGGGGTGGCCGGCCTCGCTCGCCGGATTCCCGCTTGGGCAGTGGACCGCCGACGCTCGCCGCTTCTACGCCCGCGGGGACATGGACGAGGACCGCATCGCCCAGCTGGAAAAGCTGGGCATGGTCTGGTCGCACTTCGACGTCGCGTGGGAGGAGGGCCTGTCCGCCGCGCGCGGGTGGGCCGCCGAACACGGGCACCTCCTGGTCCCGCTGGACGCCACCTACCAGGGGTACCGGGTGGGCATCCTTTTGAAGAACGCGCGGGCCGCTGCGCGCAAGGCTGCCGAGATCGAGCAGCGAGGTGCCGAGGGGCTGCCGGTGGAGTCGTCGGCGGGGGCGCTGTCGGATGAACGGCGCGAGCAGCTGCAGGAGATCGACGCGTCCTGGTGCCCGAGCTGGCCGGTGACGTGGCAGCGCTGCTTCCACCTGGTCCGGATGCACCTGGACGCGGGCGAGGCACTGCCCACCGAGGCGGGCGAAGTCCTGCGCCAAGGCGAGGACCTCGGGCGGTGGGTCAAGTCGGTGCGACTCGGATGGGACCAACTCACCACCGTCCAACAGTGGATGTGCGAACAGGCCCTCGGGATCGAGCACGCGACCGAGGACGAGAAGCCGCCGCCGCGCCGTACGCAGGCCGACAAGTGGGCGCTCAACTTCCTTGCCGCCAAGCAGTACTACGAGCGCGAGGGGCACCTTCAGGTCCCGGGGAAGCACATCGAGCGGATCGTCACCGAGGACCAGGAGGAACGGGAGCACAAGCTGGGGGCCTGGATCGGGAATCAGCGGACCAGGGCCGCGACGCTGACGCCGGAGCGGGTGGAGCAGCTGTCCGCGATCGGCATGCGCTGGGCATAGAAACCGCGCCTCACATCCTCCAGCGATTACGACATAGCCCTTGTGTGAGGCAGTCGACTCCCTCTCCTCAGGGTGTCCAACTCGGTGACTGGCTCGACCCGGCCGCTCCCCCGAAGGACCCGTCGTGCGCCACCACCGACTCCTCCTTCGTCGCCACCGCCTTCGTCGCGCACAGCGCCCACCTGCTCGCTGACGCGGCCCGCGAACTGGGCCACGCCGACGACGCCGACCGGTACGCCGCCCTGCACCGGCGTACCGCCGACACCGCCTGGCACAAGTGGGGCGACCACGCCCGCACCACCCAGAACGGATGCACCCTCGCCCTCCAGTTCGGCATCGTGCCCACCGCCGAACGCGCCGCGGTGGGCGAAGCCCTCGCCGCGCTGGTACGCGCCAACCGCGGACGCATCGCCACAGGCTTCCTCCGCACACCCTTCGTACTGCCCGCCCACACCCGCACAGGCCACACGGACGAGGCGTACCAACTCCTGCTCAACCCGGAGTGCCCGGGCTGGCTCTACCAGGTCGAACGCGGTGCCACCACCATGTGGGAACGGTGGGACGCCATCCAGCCCGACGGCACCATCGACGTCGAGAATGCGGGCATGATGCTGTCGTTCAACCACTACGCCTACGGCGCCGTCGCCGCCTGGCTCTCCCAGTCCGTCGCCGGACTACGACCCGCCACCCCCGGCGACATCGAAGCCGAGCACCGGGTGCCCGGGGTCAGTCTCCGGCGCGAGCACTACAGATTTGTCCAAGGAACGTCCGATCGCCCGCAGGAACCCGCACAACACGTTCAGT
Source organism: Streptomyces sp. NBC_00285 (assembly GCF_036174265.1). Taxonomy (NCBI): domain Bacteria; kingdom Bacillati; phylum Actinomycetota; class Actinomycetes; order Kitasatosporales; family Streptomycetaceae; genus Streptomyces; species Streptomyces sp. NBC_00285. The sequence continues at coordinate 240,382 of NZ_CP108055.1, forward strand.
CGCACCTGGCCCTGGAGTTCCCGAAGGTCCACGTCGAAGTCGATCGAGTCGGCCGCATAGGGGCGAAAGATTGCCATTACTCCCGGTACTGGCCAGATCGAGCTGCTGTTCCAGGTCCTGACCGAACGGGAGGAGAAGAACAGCGTCGCCATCGCCTCCAACGAGAGCTTCGGCGGCTGGACGAAGACGTTCAGTGATCCGAGGCTCTGCACGGCCATCGTCGACCGCCTGACCTTCGACGCGGCCATCATCGAGACCGACACCGACTCCAACCGCCTCGCCCAGACCCGGGCACGGGCCGAACAAGCCACCACCGGCTGAATCACCGGCTATTGCCAGGCCGTCAGCACGTTCTAGGATTCCCAAGAGACGACCCGGTTCCGTTCTCGGGAACCGGCCTGGCCCGCTACCGCGGGCCCGCCTTCTGGCCCCCAGCCCCCGGGCCTGGAGAGACAACCGAACCGGCAGGGAAACCGGAGCCCGCATCCCGCGAACGGTCCGCGGCCCCGGTCCCTCGTCCTGCGGCCCGGCGGGGCGAACTCCCGCTCGCCCCAACGGCCGTGAGGACGATCCCGCGCGAGGTCTCGCGCCCTGGGAAGACGCGAGCCTTCGCGCCGGCGGCCGCCGCTCTCACCGACGGGCGGCGGCCGCCACACTCCACCGTTGCCAGAACGCCCGCTTCATCTAAAGGACGTGCCCGCGCGGGCTGGCCGCGCGGGCACGCAGCCGGTGGCCTCCCGCAAACCACCGGCCACAGCCTCGGCGGCACCGACCCCGCCGCGGCTTCCCCGACAGGGCATCCCAGCGCGGCAGCCACAACTTCGGGGGAGCTGCCGCCGCGTGTCACCCCGCCGTCCGGGCGGAGCCCGACACCCCACCGCCATCCTCCCCCGCCCACGGCAACAAAAGAGGAGCCGTTCGGCCCTGTTCCGGGCCGAACGGCTCCTCAACCCCGGAGTCCGAGCCCTCGCTTCGCCGCTGAGTGACATCGAAACTCGGTTCTGGCACAGATCTTGGGGAGCGGTCGCGGAGCGTTACTGAGCAGGCCGCTTCGCAGCTTTGATCACACCTGTTCTTGGTAGACCCTGATTTCCATGGGATGGAAGCTGCGGAGGGTCGCCCAGAAGTCGTGGAGTCCCAGGCCGTCGGCCCAGTGGTCGAGTTCGTCGTCCGTGTCGTGGAAGAACCAGGACTCGAAGTGCCCCAGCGCCCGAAGTTGAGGGACGGGCTCGTATCGGAGTTCGCAGTGGAGCTGGATGTAATGATCATGCTCGCCGGAAGCGTCGTTGATCTCGAACTGCCGGGCAAGATCCAGCGTGAAGACTCGCGGGCCCTCGAAGGAGTGGGTCCCGTACTGGAGGAGAAGGCCATCAGCGTCCGACGTGTCCGCGGTGTCGAATCGTTGGGAGCCGAAGCGTACGAACCTGAGCCACGCCTCGTCCAAGTCCAACTCGGCCAGAGGCTGCTGCCCACGGCTCAGCTCATGTTGAAGTCGCTCCTCGGCCCGGTCTATGGGCAATCTCTTCGACATCCCTGTCCTTCGCGGTCTCGACGGAATCTGTGGCCTGGCGGCGATCTTCTCAGCCCACCACCCTCGCTGACGTGATCAGGGTTGGCTGCAGAGCCTGGGGCGAGACGCTATTGGAGCAGGATCATCTTGCGGAGTAACTCGAATCCGGCACGTCCGTAGAGCTGCCTCTTGATCTTCTTGATGCGGTTCACGGCTCCTTCCGTGCCGCCGGAGCTCCAGTGCAAGGTGAGGCCGGCGGTCACCGCATCGAGGTCTCGAAGCAGGTGGAGGGCGAAGTTGGTGAGGCCGGGCAGTTGGCTGGCGTCGACAGCGTCGATCCAGGCGGGAAGCGTGGAGCCGAGGCGATGGGTGAGGATATCGCCGAAACCGCGGACATGTTCGGCCGCGGTATCCAGTTCGGGGCAGCGCGCCAGGACGTCCTTCAACGCGGCATGCTCGTCTTCGCTCAGGGTTGACGGGTGACGGGTGAGCCAGCCGGTGACCCGCCTCACGGTCGGCGGAGGAGGCGGCGCCTGCGGCGGCGCGGCGCGCAGGGTGGCAATGCAGGCACGGACCATCTGGTAGGTGACGGGCGCGTTCTCGGCGATCAGTTCGCGATGCAGGCACGTGACGTTCGTGCATCCCGCAGCGAACCGTCGCTCCAGATAGGGCATGTAGGGGCCCAGACGACTGGGCCGGGGACGGTTCTCCCGGAGGGTGTCCTGCCAGGTAGCAGCACGTGCGTAGCGCAGCACGGTGTTGGGCCCCCAGCCCAGATGCCGAGCGATCGCCCGGCGGGAGTGGCCCTGGACGAGCAGCTTGTGGACCAGGACGTGCGCGGCCTTCTTGCGCTGGGCCCGCCGGCCATCACGCCACGGCGGATGCCCCTGCCGTCATCGCCCCGGCCAGCCGCAGGTGCCTGCGAGGTGTGAAAGGCGTGGTGCACCGTGGCGGACTCCGCCAGGAGGGCCTCCACGAAGGCGGGGTGGCCGGTGATGGAGTACACGATCTCGCCGAGGGCGCCGTCCGTCCGGGGTTGGCGCTCGCGGACCAGGTAACCGCAGGTCTCCCGTTCCTTCAGAGCCGTGCGCACCGCGTCCCGTCCATCGGGGCCCGAGCGGACGAGGCCGGCGACCGTCACCTGCAAGCCGCTTTGATGGGTGCCGATGTATCCGAAGAGGACGTGTTGACCGAACTAAGCTCCGACGCCGTAATCACACCGGCCACGCCGTGATGGTTGCATCCCCCAACGGCCGTCACGGGGGCTGAACATAAAGTGAGGTGCCATGCGAAGTCTCGACCGTCTACCGAAGGCTCATCTCCATCTGCACCTCGAAGGTGCGATGCGTCCCGCCACGCTCGCAGAGCTGGCGGGAGAGCGTGGTGAACGACCGCCCAATTGCGACAGCTTCACCTCGTTCGAGGACTTCAATGCCTTGCACGGCGCCGCGGCCCGGCTGGTGCGTGAGGGCCCACGCAGGAACCTTCTGCGACTGGTACGCGAGGTGGTCCAGGACGCTGCCGCAGACGGAGCGGTATGGATCGAGCCGCACATGAACCCCCTGACCTACCAGGACGATCCAGACGCCGCGCTCGACCTGCTGGACGAGGTGATTGACGAAGGCCGCCGCACGGGAGCCCAGCTGGGCGTCGGGTTCGGCATCCTGGTGTTCGCACGGCGCAACGCGGACCCGTCGAAAGCAGTCGAGACGGCCCGCCTCGCGGCGAGACGAGCAGGTAATGGAGTGGTTTCCTTCGGCCTGGCCGGAGACGAGACCCGCCAGACCACCGAGTCGTTCGCTGAGTCGTTCGCCATCGCCCGCGATGCCGGGCTGATTCCCGCCCCACATGCAGGGGAACTTGCCGGCCCGGCCAGCGTGCGCGCCGCACTCGACGTACTCGGCGCCCGACGGATCGCCCACGGCGTACGGGCCATCGAAGACACGGCTCTTCTCCACCGCCTGGCCACGGACGGCATAGTCCTGGATGTCTGCCCCACCTCCAACGTCGCCCTCGGAGTCGTCCCCTCCTTGTCCGCGCACCCCCTGCCGCTGCTGCTGCAAGCAGGTGTCCGGTGCACCCTCAATGCCGACGACCCTCTGCTGTTCGGCCCGGGTCTGCTGCAGGAGTACGAAACAGCCCGAACGGCGCTCGCCCTCACCGACCTCCAGCTCGCTGCCATGGCCGCTACCTCGCTCGAAGCCTCGGGCGCCCCGCGCACCAGCGTGAAGGACGCGGTCACCCGCATCAACAGATGGCTGGCCACACCAGACCCGGCAACTACGTCCCCGACTCAATCAGGATTGTCAGCCACCGCACCCTGAAGCCCCTTCTGGAACAACCATCCAGCGATTACGGGACTTCCCAATGCTTATGTCAAGCCGCTTCTGTGGTGGGAAGTGAGGAGTGATAGCACTCGCTGTCGCGGATCATCGCCCACAGAACGTTGATGCGTCGACGTGCGAGGGCGAGGAGAGCCTGCTTGTGCCCCTTTCCTTCGCTCCGCTTTCGCTGGTAGTACGTCTTGGAGGCGGGGCAGGACTTGAGGCTGGCCATCGCCGACAAGTACATGGCCCGCAGCAGGCCGCGGTGGTAGCGGCGGGGTCTGCGCAGGTTGCCGCTTACGCGGCCGGAGTCGCGGGGCTGCGGGGCCAGGCCGGCGAAGCCGGCCAGGCGGTCGGCACTGCCGAAGGCATCCATGTCGCCACCCGTCGCGGCGATGAACTCGGCGCCGAGCCTGGGCCCCATACCGGGCAGGCTGCGGATCACCTCGGCGTGGGGATGTTCGCAAAACCGGGCCTCGACCAGGGCGTCGAGTTCCGCGACCTCCTCGTCGAGGGCCAGCACCGCCTTCGCGAGGCGGGCCACCATCGCGGCGGCCAGTTTCTCGCCGGGCAGCGTGGTGTGCTGGGCCCGGGCGGCTTCCACGGCGATGTGAGCGAGTGCGGCGGCACCTTTGACCTTGCGGTTCTTCAGCCAGGTCTCGATCCGCTTCGCGCCTGCGCGGCGGATCGCTGACGGCGTCTGGTAGCCGGTCAGAAGGATCGCAGGACCCTTGTTGGTCAAGTCCAGCGCCCGTTCCAACGCAGGGAATATCTCCAGCAGTTGGGCCCGGAGGCGGTTGATCTGCCGGGTGCGGTCGAAGACCACGTCAAGGCGCCGGGTGGTCAGGGTGCGCAGGTCGACAGCGATCTCTTCCCCGGGCCTGAGCAGTCCCAGGTCCCGGCGGACGCGGGCCTGGTCGGCGATGACGAAGGCGTCTTTCGCGTCGGTCTTCCCCTCGCCCCGATAGGTGGCCGAGGCTCGGTGAACCGCCAGGCCGGTGAGGTAGGCGACTGGCTGGTCGTGGGCGATGAGCAGGCCGATCAGCAGGGCGGCGCCCCCGTGGTTGAGATCGACGGCCCAAAGCGCATCGTCGGATATCGCCAGCACTTCGCCGATCAGCGCCAGCAGCTCACTCTCGTCGTTCAGGGTCCGGCGGGACAGCAACCGCTCGCCCTCTGCATTGATCACCACGGTGTGATGATGCGTCTTGCCGATGTCCACCCCGGCCCAGATCTCGGACATATGCCCCTCCGCCAGTTCGTCTGACATTGATCCCGCAGACGACCTCGCCGACGTTGTCCTACAGCAGCGATCGAGTCGCGTCTCCCAATCAGCGGTCGAGTCGTCGCGGGGCTCTGGGCGGCCAAGTCCCGTAAGCCATCTGTCGGCTCAGCCTTTACAGCCATACCCGGAGCCCCCGGGCCCCTCTGATCCTACGAACGATCAGATCAGACCCACGCCTTGAAAGGTAGGACACCCTTTAGCCGCGGCCGGCGACCACCAGGTATCCCTCGCTTGCGGGGTCGAAGGTGGTGGACTGCACCGTGAGCCCGACGCTCCGCAACTGCGCCACGAGGTCCTCGTACCGGTAGGGCCAGATGGACAACCGCTCCGAGCAGGCTCGCACTGCCCCATCCGGCTCGATCTGGGCGACCACGATCTCAAGGAAGTGTTCCTGCTCCCAGCGCTGCTCGATCTGCCAGTAGTAGCTGACGACCGCATCGCGGTCGTTGCGGCGGACGAGTCGACCGCGGACCTCTACGCGTGAGCCGGCCAAGCGCACCAGCTCCCAGTTGCGTGAGTGGAGCACAAGGCGTCCGCCCGGATTCAGCAGCCGCGACATCGCTTCCAGTGCGGTCAGGCGCCCGGCTGCACCCTGGGCGTGCCCGAGCGAATTGCCGACGCAGAACACCAGATCGAACGTGGAGTCCTCCAGGTGGTCGGGCAGCTCGTCCCAACTCGCGCGCAGGGCTCGAAGCGAGACACCCTGCTCGTCGGCGACCTTCTCGGTCCGGCGAACCATCCCATCACTAGCGTCCGCGGCGACCACGTCAAGGCCAAGACTCGCGAGACCTACGGCGAGCTGGCCGGTTCCACACGCGCAGTCCAGGACGCGTGCGTCGGGCGGCACAGAGCCCACGACATCGCTGTAGTACACCGCGGCTGCCGTGGCGGGGGTCAACCTGTCGTCCCCGATCAGCCACTCGTACACGTCGGAAAGCGCCCCATAACCAGCCACCGCGACAACCTCCATCACACAACGACCCGCGGGCTGAACCGCCCTGCGATTCGGACCTTGCGCCTCGCACTGTGCCGGGCCGTGTCAGCGAAGCATTGAACAGGACCCAACCACTTCCGGCCGCTCAGACTCAACCGGATTTCGAGGGTGTCGACGGTCACGTATTTCGGCTCTGTCGGAGATCTTGTGATGATTGCCGTCGACGGTCTGCGAACTGATCCGCTCGTGTGTGTACATCCGCGGCTGCACCTTGATCACCGGCTCCAAAGGGCAGCCCTACTTTCGTCTTTCACTGCCAGGAGGGATTGCGGCTCGGCAGCCAGGGACCGAAGAGCGACTCGTACTCCTCTCCCGTCTCGACGGTGAGGATGAAGTCAGGCGTCGTGCCAGAGACCGCAGTATGCAGGCGAGTCAACAGGGACGGGACCGATTCGAGCTCCAAGCCCAGTGCCGCAGCCAGGCGTACTCGATCCGCGCCGAACTCGGGTTGGTCCCTGAGCTCGTCATGGCAAAGGTGGTCGGCAGTAGTCTGCATGGTCGTCAGATCACCAGATCCAGAGAACTTCAGGCAGTCCCACCAGGACGGCAACCCAACAATGATCTCCAACGCCTCGGTCAGGCTCTGGCCGATCAAACCGGCTTGTCCTTCGGAGCTGGCATAGAGAACGGGCCGGCCCTCGCTGCCTTCACCACAGAGGAAGAAGGTTCCGCCAGTGAAATCACCGGCAACACCCTGCAGAGCAAGCCCAGACGAGAGCCGGACAGGCTCCCCGTGATCGTCACGCGAGAGATCAAACTCGCAGACGTGCCACAGCAGCTCGGCGAGACCGGAGTCCCGCCGTATCGAGTCCAGGATTTCCTCGTCACGAGTCACGCGGCGGACGATAGCAGTGGCACCTGAATGGTCGGGTGATCTCACGAACCGAGGAGTATGCGTCGGCGAAGAAGGTCAAGGTTCGCGCGCCCATAGCCCATGCGCTTGAGGAGTTTGGCCCTGGTCACGTGGCCTTCGACCTGGCCTGAGCTCCAGGGCGTGGACAGGCCGGCGGTGACGGCGTCTAGGTCTCGCTTCATGCCGTTGACCAGGGAGTGCAGAGCGGGCAGGTCATCGGTGAGGACGCGATCCATCCACGTGGGCAGGTCGTCGCCGCGCAGATCGCGCATCATGTCGGCGAAGGCGCGCACGTGGCGTGCCACGGCATCGAGGTGGGGGCAGGTGGCCCGGATCTCTTTGAGCTCGGCCGCGTCGGTCTCGGCGAGGTGTCCGGGGCTGGTCATGATCCAGCGGACGACGCGCCGAGGCTTCGGTGCGGGCCGCAGCTCGGGAGCGGACGCGGGCGGGTTCTTCGGCTTGGGGCTGTGCGGCTTTTTGAAAGGGCGGAAGTAGCGGCGGACGCACTGGATGTCGCCGGTGAAGCCACGTGCGCGCAGTTCGCGGTGCAGCTGTGGGATGTCGTGGCAGCCCTCCGACCAGCGCATGTGCAGGTAGGGCTTGTGTTCGTCGAGGATGGATGCCCGGTTGACGGCCTTGACGAGCAGTTCGTCGAGATTCCGGGCACGGGCGAAGCGCCGGACGGTGGAGTGGTCCAGCCGTAGCTGGCGGCTGATCGCGGTCAGGGACTTGCCCTCGGACATCAGATGCTGCACCGCTGTGTACCGCTCGGTGGTGCGGGCCACCAGCCGCCTCGGGCGCCCGAGGACGTCCCGGGTGCCGTCCGGCGGGACGAACGGCATCCCTTCCGGCGGTGGCTCCGCCGTCCCTTTGAAAGCCGTGGCGGACTCCGTGACGGCCGGGGGTGTCGTGAACGCCGTACGGATGCACTGGTGATGGGCACCGACCGTCTTCTCCACCGCTTCGGCGAGGTTGCGCAGCAGGTGCCAGGCGTCCGCCACCTGCCGGGCCTGCGGAGCCCCGCTCCGGGAACCTTCGGCGTAGGCGCCGGCCCGGTCACGGCAGATCACCTCGACTTCCGGATGGCCGCGCAGCCAGTCGGCGAGCGGCTCGGCGTCCCGGCCCGGCAGCACATCGACCGGACGCCGTTCTTCCAGGTCCACCAGGATTGTGGCGTACGAGTCGCCCTTGCATAGCGCGAAGTCGTCGACCCCGCGGACGCGCACGCTGACGAGCGGTAACTTCGGTAACCCGCGGAGGAGTTCCAGGAGCTTGTCCTTGGCGACGCGGATGCTCAGCGCGGCCGCGAGCCGTGCCCCGGGCCGGCCCGCCAGTGACGCGGCGATCGACGTGAGCAGCGTGCGCAGCAGCGGCGTGTACCGGGCATGCGGGCTGGTCAGACCCTCGATCTGCTCGGCGAACGTCACCGCCGGGCACTGCGGATTGAGGCACTTGAACCGTCGCACCACGAGTTCGACCATGGCCGAGGCTCCGCCGATGGGCGCGTCAGCAAGCCGGCGCGCGTACCGGCCGTGCACACGCCACGACACCACCCCGCACCTTGCCGTGGCCACGCCCGCCACCGTGATCCGTGCCGCCCCCACCACGAAGCCGACCACCGTGAAAACGACCGAGGAAGTTCTTACGAGAAGCTGACGCGCCACCGAAACACCACCGGACCACCCGTCCCACGGTCAACTCTGGCTCTGCACGTCACCGACCTGTGGTGGCGGCCAGGCATGAGGAGTCCGACGTGAGCAGGCATTCCAGGCGCAGGTCGACGTCGCAGGTCCGTATGACCATCGCCGGAGCGGGCATCCTGGCCACGGCGGCCGTCGCCACCACGGTGGCCATCGCCTCGGCGGGAGAAGCGCCCCGCGCACGCGATAGCGTGACGACGAAGAGCGCCAAGGCGGGAGCTGATCACGCCGTCTTCGTACAGGGCAACGAGCTCGCCGGAAACACCATCCACGTCTTCAAGCGCGGTGACGACGGCAAACTGACCCCCGGTGGCACCTACGCGACCGGCGGCAAGGGCGGGGACCAAGTCGACGCCCCCACCGACTCCCTCGCCTCCCAGGGTTCACTCGTCTACGACCGGCGCTCGCATCTGCTGCTGGCGGTCAACGCGGGCAGTGGCACCGTGACCTCGTTCCGGGTCGAGGGGCAGAAACTGACGGACCGGCGGGTGGTGCGCTCGGGCGGGGACTTCCCCTCGTCCATCGCGGTGTCCGGCAACCTCGCCTACGTCATGAACGCGGGCGGCGAGGGCAGCGTCCAGGGCTTTAAGATCACGGCCAACGGGATCGAACCGCTGGGCGGTTCGTATCGCTCCCTGGGGCTGAAGAACGACAAGGTGCCCTTGTTCAGCAGCTCACCCGGCCAGGTCGTCTTCACTCCCCGGGGCCGTGAACTGGTCGTCACCACGAAGTCGGCCAACACCATCGAGGTGTTCCCGATGCGCGGTGACGGACGCCCCGCGCACCGGGCGAGGATCAACGCCTCGGCCGGCGGCGTGCCGTTCGCGATCACCTTCGACAAGGCGGGCCGGATGCTGGTGGCCGAAGCGGAGAAATCGACGGTCAGTACGTACAAGGTGCTCGCCGACGGCCGCCTCAAGGTCGTCCAGAAGCCGCTGGCCAACGGGCAGAACACGCTGTGCTGGCTGGAACGCGCCGGTGACTTCTTCTACGGCGGCAACACCGGCAACTCGACCGTCACCGGCTACCGCACCAACCAGCACGGCAGGCTCGCGCTCACCAACGAGGTCGGTATCGCCACCCCGCCGTCAGCGATGTCCCAGGGCGTCATCGACCTGGCGGTGACGCAGGACGAGAAGTTCCTGTACGTACAGAACGGGACCTCCGGCACCATCGACGGCTTCCGTATCGGCAGGAACGGCTCCCTCACCAAGGTCACCACGGCCACCGGACTGCCCCCCTTCGCCGAGTCCGGCATGGAAGGAATAACCGCGGTCTAGACACGCCGCACCCCGGCCCAGCGCCCTGGACCCCCCTCCCGGGACATCCAATCCATTCGGTCGCAGCAGGAGTCATCGACGACGGTCACCGTGCGCCGATCCGCCGCTGAGGCGTGCAGGCCGAACGTTCCCTGCCCAATGAGATATCAACGGGGACTGGCGGGTGAACCCCGCCCGGACAATTCTGCGAACTAGGACGTGTCTCTCAACTTCGTTGAGGAATCAGGGGCTTCGCGGATGCTCGAAGACTCATGACGTGGCATTCATGAGCACCCCGCACTGCTGCTTCCTGTGATCGGAAGACATTGAGGGCGATGCCGGACGGCGTCGCCCTCCTCGGTGTGCCTGCTGCATGAACCGCGCGCCCGACGCTGCCCGTTCCTTCCGGAGGCCGTGAGGCTCCGAGCACGCGCAGGCACGGTCTCTTCCCTTCACCGTTGCCAGGAGTGCCTCGTGCCCGTATCGCTTCCCCCTGCCCTCGCGACCGAGCGGCACCTGGCCGCGGCTGCGTGACCGGCTGCCTGCGATGGTCACGATCGACCCGGCCAAGGAACAGCGCCTGCACCGGGCACTGGACCCATTCTTCGAGGGCACCGTCACCGAACAAGTGGAGTACACCGCACCCTTGACCAGGCTGGATGCCCTGGATCTGGTGACGATGACACCGAGCGCACGCCACGTGAGCCGTGCAGACCTGAACGATGACGGCCTCCTGCCCGATGAGGTCACCGTCTCCGTGCTGGTCACCGCCTACCAGCCGCGGTGACCACGAGCGGGCGCATACGCCTGCTGACCGACGAGCAGTAGGCGCGCCTGGCGCCCCGCCTTCCCCGCAACGCAGGGAAGGCAGGGCGCCCGTTCGCCGATCACCGCCGCATCATCGAAGGGATCATCTACCGGCACTGCACCGGAATCCCCTGGAGAGACCTACCGGCGAAGCGTCCGGGCCCTGGCAGACGGTGTGGAAGCGTCATCGCCGGTGGGCAGCTGACGGACCTGGGACACGGTTCTGGCGCAGCTGAGGTCGGCCGAGTCGCATTGTCGGGCCCGTCCTATCCGTGTGTGGCGGTCCTTCCGAGCCATGGTCTCAGGCTCCCTTGCGCGACCCGCAATACCTGATCCGGGGGCAGCTCGTCAGCTTGTTCGATCACAATGAGACCCCAGTCCTTCCGCCGGACAGCGCCAAGTGTCACTGCACGCTCATGCCGCAGGTACGCCACCGCCGAAACGGCGTCGGCCACGGGAGGACTTACCTCGTAGCTGGCGAGTTTCCCGACGTACCAGTCCAGCCACTGCTCGCCTTCCCGCGTCGCCGCTCGAGACAATGCGGACTCGGCATTCCCGTCGAGAAAGACCATGACCGGCCCGACCCGTGCGAGAACCTCGGTGAGGCCGGTCATGAAGGCGTCGATCGTCTCTTCGCCGTGCCCCATGGCCAGCAGCGTCGGCACGAACGGCATCAGCGCGTCCGCGATCACCACGTCATCGCCGCTCGCCACAACCGCATCGACGAACCTCGCCGTCGCCGCGATCAGTGTCCCCGGCTCCACTGTGCCTGTCGCCTTGAACTCCTCGGCCACCCCGGCGAACTGCGGCCGGGTCAAGATCTCCTCCTCGCGGAAGTGGTCCACCCGCAGTCCCATATCAGCCAGCCACTGAGACAGCCCGGCACACAACGTCGACTTGCCCACACCGGGAGATGCCCCCCACACCGTGATCAGAACTGTCATGGGTGCCGAGCCTAGCCAGGGCGCCCGTTCGGGAGGTGTCAGAGCTGACGGAAGTAGACCGTGAGCGGGAGAGGAGTGCATCCGAGGGCCTCGTAGAGGGCTCGGGCCGGTGCGTGGAACTGGTCTCCCCCGGTGCCGATCTCGACGACCTCGGCGTCCAGGACCCGCATCTGGTCGAAGGCGTCCTCACACAGTGCGGTAGCCACGTGGTGGCGTCGATGCTCGGCCGAGACGGCGAGGATGGTGACCTCACCCTTCTTGCGGGCATGGTCGACGTTCCACGCCACGTAGCCCGCGATGGTGCCTTCGACTTCGGCGACGGCGATGTATGCGTGCCGATCGGGCGCGTGGAGTTCGGCAATCTGTTTGCGGTAGTCGTCGCGCCAGTTGCCGTGCTGAACAGTGAAAACGTCCTCGCCCATCAAGGGGCGGAAGGACTCCTCGTAGAACGGCCGGAAGGTGGCGATAGTGAGTTCGGTGAGTGGTGTCAGGTCCTGCTGGGTGAACGCGCGGATGAGCATGGAAGTGGTGCCTCTCAGGCTGAGAGCTTGATACCCACGGAACAGGGCATCGGTCGGCCCGCGCCCGGCCACAGGATCGGCCGTGAGCCGGGCCCCTCAGTGACGTGTACGCCAAGCGTCAAAACACTCCATGCTCCGCATCGTAGCGCCCGGCCCGCATGTCGAATGCTTCGATCACAGCCACTCGTTGACGGCTGCGATAAGGACGGTCACCTCGTAGCGCACTGCCCACCTGTCGTATCTCGTGGCCACGGCACGGTGCCTCGTGAACCGATATTCCGCACTCGACCGCGTGGCGCTCGCGGTAGTCGCCCGGGTCGAACCGGCACCGGACCTGGTCGCGGACGGTGGAGCAGTGGCCGAGAAAGCCATGGTCGGTGATCCCGCGGCCCCGCCGTCCGTACGCGCGGCAACGATTGCGACGCCGCGCAACGACGAGAACAACACCTTCCGAAGCCGGGACAACTCCTCGTTCACGGCCACCGAATGTCAGAGGTGTTGCCAGGCCCACCCCCACCGGGGTGCTGGGCCGCTGGTGAGCTCAGCGGGCCGCTCATAGCGTCGGAGCATGACGGATGCCACGAACGACCAACGAACGGGTACCACCAGGCGGACGGCGCTGCGCGGGCTGGGGCTCGCGGCGGGGGGCATGGCCCTGGCCGGCGGGCTCGGAGCCTCACCAGCGGTGGCGCAGCCACGTCGCGGGCCCACCACCTACGTCCTGGTGCACGGTACGCACAGCGCCGGCGCGTTCTGGATGCCGATCGCGCGGGAGCTGACGCTGCGCGGTCACCGCGTCGTCACGGTGGACCAGCCGCGCCATGGTGCGCAGGCTTTCGTCCCGGAGTCGTATCAGCGCCAGGACCTGACAGCGATGGCGGTCGAGCCATCCCCACTGAAGGACCTCGGGCTGGACGACTACGAGGCACGCGTCACGGACATCGTGCAGCGCGCGGCCCGTAACGGCCCGGTGGTGCTGGTCGGGCACAGCCTGGGGGGCGTATCGGTCAGCCGGGTCGCCAACGCCGTCCCGCACCTGCTTCACCACATCTGCTACATGGCGGCCTTCTGCCCCAGCCGTGCCCTTCCCACAGCGGACGCCTGCACGGCGGCACCTGAGAACGCAGCCGCCGTCAGCCCCGTCGAGCTGACGGTGGGTGACCCGGTCCGGCTGGGAGTGCTGCGGCTGAACTTCCGCACAGGCGACAGCCATGCACTGGCCCTCCTGAAAGAGATGATCTGCGCGGACTACCCCGACGCCGACTTCCGCCGGATCCTGGCCGGCATGCAGAGCGACGAGCCCATCGCCGCCTACGCGGGCCGAGCGGCCGGCCGGGCTGAGAGCTGGGGACGCATTCCCCGCACCTACCTGCGTTTCGGCAAAGACCGGACGATCGCCACCGCACTCCAGGACAGGATGATCGCGGAGGCCGACACCTACACACCCGGCAACCCCTTCCGCGTACACAACTTTCCCCAGGCATCCCACATAGGCCCCCTCGACCCCACCACCATCACACAAGCCCTGCACACCCTCGCGGCGGCGTAGGCACAGCCCGTCCGACCCGGTCGCGCGGCGCAGGCGACCGCCTCGACCCGGTCTCCTGCCCGGCCTGCCACCGGGCAAGAAGCGGTTCCACAGCCACGCCCGTACCGCCCGGACACGACCAACAATTCCAAGGAGTGAGCAGCTCACGGAACCTGTACCAGACCCAAAGAGCTCGTAACACGATCTTGTTGAAGTGCCCTGGCCGGGCGTGACCGATGTGACGATTCCGCCGTTCGACATGATGTAAGCATTCAGCCGTGGATCGTGGACGACGACTTGTGGGCGCTGATCCAGCCGCTGCTCCCGCCCTGGCCGCAGAAGTCGCCGGGGCCGGGGCCGCGGCCGGTGGCAGACCGGCTGTGTCTGCAGGGCATCCTGTACGTCCTCTACAACGACATAGCCTCGCAACTTCTGCCGCTGGAGCTGGGGTTCGGCTCGGGCCAGACCTGCTGGCGGCGCCTGGAGCGGTGGCAGCAGGCCGGGGTCTTCGACCGACTGCACCGCAGTCTGCTCGCGGAGCTGAACGCCGCCGGCGAACTCGACTGGTCCCGCGCGCGTGTGGACGGCTCCCACATCCGCGCCAAACAAGGGGAGCCGACACCGGTCCGTCGCCGATCGGCCGGCGGAAGACAGGGAGCAAGCACCACCTGATCTGCGACGGACGCGGCACCCCACTCAAGGCCATCACTACCGCGGCCAACGTCAACGACGTCACCCAGACCCTCGCCCTCGTCGACGGCATCCCGCCCGTCGCCGGACGGCCCGGCCGCCCGCACAGACGTTTCCCCAAGCCCCGGCCCTGCCCGAGGAGCTCGACGAACTCATGCGCCGCATGCGCCTGCCCGACATGCCCAAAGCGGCCCCGGACGTCCTGGCCCCCGCCCGAGCCCAACGCTGGGACCCCGCCGAGGTGTTGCAGCTGCCGATATCCGAGGAGGTCACCGGCCGCGACGCCGCCACCCGGCGTCTTCGCCGCCACTCGGCGAACTTCCCCACCGGCAAGACCCTGGGCTCCTGGCGGGCCGAGGACTCCACCATCCCCGAACCCACCCAAGATTCCCTGATCACCCTGGAGTGGATCGGCCGCGCCAGCCCGCCTCAAGAAGCAGCACCAAGACGAAGTAGAGGCACTGCGGGAGGCCCTTGAGCAGGCGCACGGCGAGAATCTCGACCTCCGCCGCGAACTCGCCCGCCGCGGCGGAGACGCCCCACCGCCACAAGCCCGAGTCACCGGGCCCTGCTGATGCCCTGCCAAGCACAATACGGCGTCATCCCTGGGCAGTCTCCGGATGGCCGTGGTGACGCTCCCATTCGGGAGCGAGGATCGACATCACGATGTCATCCACCCACACATCCTCATACAGCAGTGCGTCGCGTCGGACACCCTCCACGACGAACCCCGCCTTCTCATAGGCGCGTCGGGCACGCGGATTGAAGGCGAACACCCCAAGCGAGATCCGGTGCAGCCCGAGGCCCGCGAAGCCATAACCGACGATCAACCGCGCCGCTTCGCTCCCGAACCCCTGGCCTTGCCCGGCCTCAGCCAATGCGATCCGGAAGTTGCAGCTGTGATTGCCGCTGTCCCACTCGTTGAGCACCGCCTCGCCCACGCAGGCGCCGGTCGCCCGCTCGACGACGGCCAGGTCCAGCCGGTCCGCTTGCTCGTGGCGGGTGCCATACCACGCACGCATCCGTTCCTCAGCGGCCTCGTCCCAAGGCTCGCGATCTGCCGGCCCATGGCTGCTGCCGGTCAGGCGGCCCACCTCCGGATCCTGGAGCAACGAGCGAAGCACGGGAGCGTCCTGGTCGAGGAGGAACGGGCGCAGGAGCACCCTCTCCCCGACGAGCGTAGGTTTGACGGAAAAGTCCGCCTGCAAATGATCACTCACGAAGCAATTCTCAACGCTGCTGGATGTCTCAGCAATCGAGTTCCTCCGTACCACCTCACATCGATCGAAAGAACGTCATGGCCAGTCACATCGAGCGGTATCAGCAACAAACCCAGCGATAACACCCGGGCCCAGAAGAGCCGCGTTGACCTTCGCGTCGACGAACGAGAGGGTGGCCAGGTCTTTGACCTTGCGCGGGTCGGGTTCGGGCTGGAAGGAAGAAGTCGTAGTCGTCCACCGTCTTGTGGTGTGGCAGCTTCGACAGCCGCAGGCCCTGCCGGAAACGCCGGTCATCGCGGACCGCAAGGTCTTCGGCCAGGGCCAGGTCAAGGAAGTCGAGGTGGCCGAGCTTGCCCTCCTCGGCCCGCTCGGCGTACTGGTTCAGGCTCTCGGCCAGGTGGGGCAGGCCGAGCTTGGCGGCCGTGCTGCGGATACGGGCGGTGACCAGCTGACTCAACGGGCTCCCCTCGTCGTCCACTTCGCAGTGGTGTTACTTCTCGGCTCTGGCAGCGATCACGGGGAGCCCTCACGGTCGGTTACTGAAGCAGGATCAGCTTGCGGAGCAGTTCGAATTCGGCACGACCGTATAGCTGCCTTTTGACTTTTTTGATGCGATTGACGGCACCCTCCGTGCCGCCGGAGCTCCAGGACAGGGTGAGGCCGGCGGTGACAGCGTCGAAGTCGCTGTTCATGCTGCGGGCGTAGCCGGTCAGTCCGGGCAGGCCGTCCCGGACGACGGCGTCGATCCAGTCGGGGAGCAGGGCTCCGAGGCGGCAGGTGAGGATCTCGCCGAAGTCGCGGATGTGCTGGTGAGCGGCCTCCAGTTCGGGGCATCGGGCCAGGATCGACTTGAGGTACTGATGTTCTTCTTCGCTGAGCGTGGTGGGGTGGCGGGTGAGCCAGCCGGTGACCCGACGGACGCTGGGTGGCGCGGGCGCCGGGGTGCCGGCCTTGCGCCGGAAGGCCGCGAGGTAGTCGCGGACGGAGGCGTATCCGTCGGGATAGCCCTGTCCGGTGATCTCGCGGTGCAAGGCGATGGCGTTCGTGCACCCTTGTGACCAGCGGCGTTGCAAGTAGGGCTTGTAGGGATCGAGTTTGCTCGGCCGCAGCGGCATCCCGACGATCATGTCCTGCCAGCGGGCGGCGTGCGCGTACCTCATCACCGTTTTCCGGCCCCACCCAAGATGTCGGGCGATCGCTCGGAGGCTGTGTCCCTGCGCGATCAGCTCGTGGACCTGGGCGTGAGCGGCCCGCTTGCGTTCCGCTCGCGGGCCGGTCGGATCCGCCGCCACCGCAGGCTCGGTGCCGTCTGCCGGTATCGGGGCCGGGGCCGGTTCTTGCAGGCAGGAGCGGTGGGCGCCGACGGTCTTCTCCACGGCCCGACCGAGGCCCTGCCAGAGGTGGAAACGGTCGGCGACCTGGACCGCTTCCGGGGCGCCGAGCCGGGAGCCCTCCGCGTAAGCCCCGGCCCTGTCCCGGCAGATGACCTCCACGCCCGGGTGCGCGGTGAGCCAGTCGGCCAGCGGTCCTGCCTCGCGGCCCGGGAGCACGTCGATGACCTGGTGCGTCTCACCATCGGTAATCACCGTCGCGTACCGGACACCGCGGCGGGTGGCGAAATCATCGACACCGAGGACCCGCGGGGTGTCGTAGAGCGGGTCAGGCATCGCCCGGACGCGGTTCAGCAGCCCCATCCGCCCCGCGGTCAGCCCCAGGGCAGTAGCCATCCGGGACCCGGCGCGGCCCGCCAAGGCGAGCGCGACTCGGTCCAGCAGCTCGCCGAGCCGGTCAGTGCACCGCGCGTACGGGCTGGGCAGCCCCGATATCTGCTCAGCGAATGTGCGCTGGGAGCAAGCCGGACCGGCGCACACGAAGCGTCGCACGGACAGCAGGATCCGTACGGCGTGCCCGGCCAGCGGAAGATCCTGCAGATGTCGCTCATAGCGGTCGTGCACCCGTGCCGACGCCCGGCCGCAGGACGGACATACGCCTTCACCACTCCGCCCGGCCAGCCGCACCATCAGCCCGCTCACCCCGTGCGCTGCGGCAGTGATCAGCACCTCGACGCCCTCGAACAGCACGTCCTGCCAGGAGATCTCGTCGTGGTCCATGTCCTGGGCATCGACCCGGACGGTACGAAACAGCCCGCACCCACCAAACTTGATGGAGCGTCACATGCGGCGATCCGGACTGAGGCGCACCCCGGCGTGCAGTCCGGAATCGAACAGCCCCTTCACCGACCGTGACGGCTCCCCGTGATCGCTGCCAGAGCCCGTTTTCACCTACAAAGCCACTCAGTGGCCTGCCGCGATCTCCCGACTCACCGCCGACCACATCGAGGAGACGGACAGAGCTGTCCGCATCCATCTCGGCGCCGTCCCGGTCGAACTTCCGGCACCCGTCGCCGAACTCGCCCTCCAGCGAGTCGCAGTCCGCCCTGTCCTCGACCGGACAGACTCACCGTGGCTGTGCCCCGGAGGCCAGCTCGGCCGCGCGATCAGCGCCTGGGCCATGGGCGAACGACTTCGCAAACTCGGCATCTGCCTCGCGGAAGCCCGCTCAACCGTGCTCTTCCAACTCGCCACGGAGCTGCCCGCAGCCGTCCTCGCACGAACCCTCGGCATCGACGTCACCGTCGCCGTCAAATGGCAGCGGGCCGCTGCCGACGACTGGGCCGCCTACGCCGCCGAGGTCAGCCACCGAACCAGCACCCAGGAGTGACATGCCTCTTCAGCCCTACGACGCCGTGCTCTGCGACATCGACGGCGTGATCCGCCATTGGCCGGCCGCCGACGAGCTGGAGCAAGAGCACGGACTTCCCATCGGCGCGCTCGCAGCCGCAGCGTTCGCACCCGCCCGCCTGCACCCGGCCATCACCGGGCAGATCACCGACGAACAGTGGCGATCGGAGGTCGCCGCCGACCTCGCCACCCGCCACGGGTCAAGGCAACGAGCGGATGCGTCGGTGCGGGCCTGGTCCGCCCTCCTGCCCATCGTCGATCAAGAAGTCGTCGCGCTGCTCGAGAAGGTACGCAAGGTCGCGCCCGTCGCCTTGGTGTCCAACGCAACCACCCGGTTGGAGTGGGACCTGGAACGCCAAGGGCTCGCCGACCTCGCCGATGCCGTCGTGAACACCGCGCGCATCGGCGTCGCGAAACCCGATCTTCGTGTCTACCGCACCGCTGCCGAGCGTCTCGACGCGGCGATCGACCGCTGCTTGTTTATCGACGACACCGAAGCCAATGGCACTGCGGCCCGCGAAGCCGGGATGACCGCCCTCCACTACCGCCAGCTCGAAGATCTACACGAGGCTCTGTCGCCGCTTCTCAACGGATCGAGCTGAAGGCATTCCAGTTAAATCAGTGGCATCCCCGTCGACGAGCCTCATAGCTTGTGCGCTCGTGACAGATGATCCGAAGACGCGCCCGAACCGACACGACCTCGGCCGGGTGTTCAACGAGGTGCCGGAGCTCTACGACCGGGTCCGGCCGGGATACCCCGACGAGCTGTTCGCGGACCTTGGCGCCATCACCGGCATGGACGAACGGTCGTCGGTGCTGGAGGTGGGCTGCGGCACCGGTCAGGCGACGCGCTCGCTGGCAGCGCTCGGATACTCAGTGACCGCCGTCGAGCCGGGCGCAGACATGGCCGCACTCGCTCGCCAGAGGATCGCCTCCTTTCGCAACGTCGACGTCGAGACGTCGACCTTTGAGGAGTGGGACGACCGCGGGCGACGCTTCGATGTTCTCGTGGCCGCGTCGTCGTGGCACTGGGTCGACCCGTCGATCGGCTGGCAGCGGGCGCACACCGTGCTCTCTCCCGGGGGTTGGATGGCACTGCTCGGCCACGTCGTTGTCCGCCGGCCGGGAGAGCCGGAGGTGTACGCCGAGACCGCCGATCTGCACGAGCGGTTCTGCCCCGGGAACCCCGACTGGGGTCATCCTCCCCTGGAGGACGACGTGCGCACCACCGACAAGGGCTGGGGCCTGGTCGACGATCCCGGAGGATTGTTCGGCCCACCGATCGTGCGCTGGTACCCAACCGTCCAGTGGTTCAACGGGGACGGCTTTGCCGATCACCTTCGCTCGTTGTCGATATACCGCAGACTCGACCGCGACGTCCGCGAGCCCCTGCTCAACGCCATCGCCGAGCGCATCCGCACGCGGATGGGCGAACGGGCACCACGCCGTTACCTGAGCGTCCTCCGTGTCGGGCAGCGCGCCGAGTGAGCCCAGCGGATCAGTACACCGTCGGGGCGGCCCAGGTGTCCGGCGACGTAGGTCTGCAGGTCGTCGCGGATGTCGTCGGGGTTCCAGCGGGCTCGGGAGAGCAGGTGCTGCAGTCCATCGGGGGTGGAGTGGCCGACGTGTTCGGCAAGTTGCCAGCTATTTTGCGGGCTACCGGGGCGAGTAGTGCGCGCACGTAGTCGCGCATCCGGCGGCGGAGCTCAACTCGGCCGAAGCCATGCCCGATAGTCAGGAAGAGGTCATCCAGTTCGAGGTCCCATTGCGCGGCGGCAGATTCGGTGATCACCCTCGGAGGCTGCCCCGCCGCTGTCACTACCTTCGGCGTTGTCGCACGATCGAAGGGCGGTCTCCGTGAGACCGCCCCCGCACGGCCGAAGTCCCGCTACACTCCCGCCACCCGGCGAAAGACCAGGTCAGACAGCGAAATCCTGCTGGAGTACTAGTCGGGAGATCCGTTCAGCCGATGGTGAAGCGCTGGTTCTGGGCGCCTCGGTCGCAGCGGGCAGTGCGGTAGTAGCCGTCGTCCTGCTGGTAGAGGCAGCGGCCCGTGCCGACGCTTTGGAGCATGATGGCGCTGCGGGCGGCGGGCTGGACGGTGCGCCACTTCTGGTATGAGCCGCCGTTACAGGTCAGGGGGTAGACGTCGCCCCGGTCGTTGCTGTCGAGGCAGCGGCCCCAGAAGTTGTTCTTAAGAGTGGTGTTGGTGTTGAGGCGGCCGTTCCACTGCCACAGGAGGCTGCCGCGTCCGGTGCTGCAGCGGTCGCCCTTGAGGCCGGTTTCGGAGGTCTCGCGCAGGCAGTCACCGTAGCGGTAGTTCGCGAAGCGGCTGGTGGCGGTGGCAGCCGAGGCGGGTGTGGGGGTGAGGAGGGGGAGGGCGAGGCCGGCTGCGGCGACGAGGGCGGCGAAGGCTTTCCGGGTCGGGCGACGCACTGGGGGTCTCCTTACAGTGGTTTTCACACGTACCTCAACAGGATCCCCGAACACCACCGCCGACGCCTCAAAATGGGGAAAACCCGCCGACAACTCCTGAAGGTCCGAGAGGAGGCGGTTCCCGGCGGGACGGAGGACCTTCCGTGGCGCGGGGGCCGAGGGGGAGCGTAGCAGTGCCACTGACACTGCCTCTGACGCGTAAATAGGTGCAGGTCAGGGCGGTGGGGGCGGAACAGGGGCCCTGTCGCGCGGCGTTCGGCAGCAAAGGCCGCGCCGAGCAGATGTGCCGCCGCGCGCCTTGGAGTCGTTCGGAAGTTCGGGCGGCCCTGGAAGGACGGTCGGGGTTCGAACCTCGTTCAGGAGTTGGCCGAGACTCCTGGCGCAGCAGGTCGGGGCGGGCTTCAGCAAGGTCGAAGGCCCGCTTGAGGCCTTCCAGGAGGGCGGGCTCCACCACCCGCGTGGTCAACCTCGCCATCGGCTACGACGGCCACCGCGAAATCCTCCACGCCACACGCCACGACATCGCCGCCCTCGGACCGGAAGGCGGCGCCGACCCCCACCACGTCGCCCGGTACCTCTACAACGGCGCACTGCCCAACCCCGACCTCATCGTGCGAACCTCCGGAGAACGCAGACTCTCCGGGTTCATGCTCTGGCAGTCTTTCGACGCCAGCCTCCACTTCTGCGACACCCTGTGGCCCGACTTCCAGCGCACCGACCTCCTCGACGCGGTCAAACACCACCAGGCACAACACCGCACCCACGGAACCTGTCCGAACGGCCCTGCTCGCCACCTGCCGACGGATCCGTCACCCGGCATGCGTGGTGCAAGGTGAAAGTGATCAGGTACGACGTGGACTCTGCCGGAGCCGATGCTGGCCACGCCCGTACCCAGCCCTGATCTGCGACCGGGCTGGACGGGTGAGCCCACGTTGTGGACAGGGTTTGATGCTGTCCGCTGTCCACCGAGCGCATGGTCAGGACCCTTTGGCGCGAAGAGTCCTGAGTCAGCGGTGGCGTCAGCTCTGGCAACCACATCCCGACGCGGTCTCGGTCACGGTGAGGTTGGGGTCGACGGAGGTCTCGGCAGCCGTACAGCAGGCGTCGACGCCGCAGCAGGGATCACTCGACTCGGCAGCCGGCTGGGCGCTTTCGGCGGTCACCGGCTTCCTGGCGCGGACGATCGCGGAGTCCATGCCGTCGGCGACCGCGTGGGTCGGGGTGATCTCGACGTCGGTGAACCCGGCGGCTTCGAGTCCGGCGCGGCACCGCAGAAGGAGAGGGCACCGGCGATGCAGCCCACGTAGTCGCCGCGTTCGGCGCGCTGGTCGGGCGTGAGGGTGTCGTCGGCGACGTCGTCGCAGACGCCGAGACTCAGCTGGCGCACCATCTTGGCCAAACGCGAGAGGTTCCGGATCGCCTTCGCCGGGTTCGAATTCCACACGATCGCCGACTTCACCGACGACGTACAGTGCCTGCTCGGCGATGCCGGCATCGTCCGACACCGGGGCACGATCGAAACCGTCATCAACAAGGCCCGACGAGCCGCGGAACTCGAACGAGAAGCCGGTTCCCTGGCAGCGTACTTCCGGCGCTTCGAACCAGCTCCGAACGAAGTTGATCCGCCCCAGACCGTATCGACGTCACCGGCTTCGGTCGCGCTGTCAAAGGACCTGATGGCCGGAGTCGGCGTCGTACCCCACAGCCGTGACGTGCCCCGAGAGTTCGGGGGCGATGGCCGCCCACCCCTGGCGCAGCGGGGCGCCGGCGGCTGGGAGCTTGCATGCCCGTTCGGTGACCAGCGCGCCGGTGGCCACTCCGAGTTTCATCGGTTCGCGACCGTCCCGGCGCACCGCACCGAGCACGCGCGGCTGCTGCTTCGTCTTCTGGCCGCAGCCGTTCTTCCGGGCCTGCTCCATCGCTGCCCGCAGCGCGACCCGGGCCAGGTCGACCCCGGACAGCTCGCCGGCGCTCAGGCCTGCCCCCGGGTGGTGTAGCCGAGGTCCGCCCTTGAATCCCGCTCGGGAGGGGCGCATGGACCCCTGGAAGCGGACGTAGGGGACCATATTTGATGCGTTGTGACACGTTCCCGGGGTGTGTGACAAGCAGCGTCACGCTCACGTTCTGTGAGTGTGACGCCTTGCCGGATGAGAGGGTCCCTTGTGAAGCGGATCTGCTTCACAGGCCCCGGACCGAGATCATCTGGTCCACGGCTTTCTGAACCTTCGGCAGGAACGCCGTGATGGACTCGCTACTGGGTTCCTCGCCGAGCTGGTCCAGAGCACTCGCGTGGGTGAGGACGATGTCGGGCTGGTGGACCAGGCCTGCGGCCCACACGTCCAGCTCCGCTTCGGTGCCTCCGTCGTCGCCGGGACCGTAGTTGATGTACAGAACGGGGAGCTCAGCGGAAGAGTCCAACAGGGTACGGATGTCTGCGACGGTAACCTGCGGCGCTGGCCTGTCGACGGTCGGTTCCATGGTGTGAGGCTCCTCCGGCTGATAGTTGAGTCAGCCTATGTCCGCTGAGGCGAATGCACCTCAATACCGATCACCGAACTTTGGCCGGGTCCGCAACTGCCAGGGCCCTGGGCCGGCAAGCGGTTCGTCGCGAAGGATGTGCGCCATGTACGACACCTTCCAATACCGCTACCTCCACGCCGGCATGGGCCTGGCCGCAGATCTGCGCGCCGACGCGTACGAGACGGACGACGCCCCGCCCCCGACCGGCCGCCTCATCAACGCTCCCTGTACCTGCGGCTTCCTGCGGACCGGGCCCCGTACTGGCTGGACGCGGCGTGGTTTGCTTTCGGTGCTTCCCTCCACGCCGAGCAGTTGACCGGCGGCCGGGCCCTGATCCTCGACGTCGACGCGTTCACGTACCCCCGCGCCGACTACCGTTCAGAGGTTGCTGCCCTCGCCCTCGACGGCTGGATCCACCGCCGCTTCAAGCTCGAACCCTGCGGTGCCACAGTGGCGTACGACCGGCCCTCCCACCGTTTCGCCTTCACCTGGCCGGGCCCGGTCGCCCCCTTCGCCGACGAGTTGCTGCCACCGCGCTCCGCGTGATTGGCCAGCCAGACACACGCGTTCCCCGGTGTTCGGCGCAGGCGGCGGTGCTGGGTCCAGGCGGGGGCGGCGAGCTCCAGGACTGGCGGCCGGACCGTCCCCGTCTGCGCCGCCTCCTCCGCCGAGCAGGTGGCGGGTCCCGGGCGTGCGCTGAAGGCGGGGGTGGTGGCCGACCTGGCACCGGCCGCCCGGTCATCCGCCCCGTGGTCCTCAGTCCTCGCGGGCAGCCCTCAGTCGGTCGATGGGTCCAGGGAAAGGGGGGCGTCCTCACGGAAAGGCACCTCATACGCCACCGATACGGTGCAGCAGTACTCCGCCGCCGTATCGACGTAGCGCACGATGTGCTCCGCCGAACCGTCCCGCGGGCGGGAACACCGTCCCCGGGCCACCCCATCGTGGTACGCGGCGAGCCGGGCTGGGCTGCGGCCCCGCAGCCAGGCCTCGCGGTCGGGTCCGTCGGTCACGGCGAGCCCGAGCCCGACGGGGAAGCGACTGACCGCGTACACGACGAGATCCCCTCGCCCGGCAGAGGCGAAGTGCAGTCGACGGCCGGCCGGTGAGGACGCACTGCGGCCATGGAGGCGACCGCAGTGCGGGCAGGGGCCGTCGTCCATGACGACGGCCCCTGGGTCGGCGTCCAGCAGTTGCCCGAGGAGTAGCCGCAGCCCCGCGCGGACCGTGAGGAGGCGCTCTCCTTCCGGGCCCGCCGTCTCCGGGGTGAGGTGGGCCCGGTCGTCGGGGGCAAGCCCTTCGCGCAGGGCTCGACGTTCCTCGGGCGCCAGCGTGGACATCTCGAACGTGCGTAGTGCGACGTAGCCGAAGGCTCCGTCGCTCTGCGTGGGGTCGAGATCGAGGGGTGGCGCGGGCAGCGGAGTCCGCTGCCTACCCCAGCCGCCGTCGGGATTCGTCGCGGGCACGATGGGAAATACCGCAGACGCGGGAGAGGGATCCGGCTCCAAGGGGTTCATACGCTCTGTCGCTCCCTCTGCCGGCGCTGCGTCCAGGCTACGGGCTGTCCGGTAACTGTCGGCCACGGATGAGATGTTGTTTATGTGGCAGGTGTGGTCACGGTGTCGCAGCCGTCTGGGAGAGCCTTGTTCGCCGGGCTGAGTCCTCGTCTGTTCGGCACGCTGGTGACCTGGGCCAAGACCTGCCTCTACATCACCGTCAAGACCGTCCGCCGCCCGCCGGATGCGAAGGGCTTCGTCGTCCCCTCGCGCAGGCGGGTGGTCGAGATCTGTCAGGCACAGTCCATTGGTGGCGTCTGCTGCTCGGCGGTCTCGGCGGGTCATGCCGGACGGTCACAATGCCGTCGGAGCCCACGCAGCAGCCGTCTACGCTCTCGGCATGCAGCGCACCGATGTCACGCGGGACGACGGCACGTGGGTGGGCCTGTCCCTGGACGTACAGGGACGCCACCAGCCGGGGCTGTGCGTGTTCACCGCCGGTGCGCACGTGCTGGTCTCCCAGATGTCGCAGCCTGTGCTGCTCGCCGTCGTCGATGAGCAGCACGGGGGCGTCGACTTCTGCCGCACCGCCGGGTACCGCTTCTTCATCCCGCCCCTGCGTGCCGATGCGGGCCGCGCCCTGGCGGGCAGCCCACAACGGTGGGCCCACCGCTTCGCGCAGTACCTTGCCGACTCGCCGGGCAGCCCGATGCACGAGGGCCGGTGGCTGCTCTCGTGCGAGAGCCCGCTCCGGCACTGGCGCCACGCCGACACCTCGCACGCCGAATACTGGAACTCGATGCTCGTCGACGGCCATCCACGCGGCTACCTCGACTGGTTCCTCCATGCCCACTCGTGGGAGATTCTCCCGCTGCGGCCGATGCCCGATGCCGACGACAGTCGGGTCAAGGCCTACCGCAAGCAAGCTCGTGAAGGGACACTCCCACCCGTCCTGTTGTGGTGGGTCAGCGGCCTGGACTGCCATCTGATCCTGGACGGCCACGCACGGTTCGCCGCGGCAGTCGCCGAATCCGTCGAGCCACCGTTGTTGCAGCTGCACCGCACGCTCCCCCGCGATGACCTGGCCACGCGCACCGAGGAAGCCGCGGGCTTCTACGAGGACGAACTGGCACGCTTCGCCAAACTCCGCACCGTCCACGGCCCCGCCGTCCCGGACGGCACTGCCACCGCCGGCCCCCAACTCGTCCGCCTCCTTCACGACCTGAACACCGCGCAACAGCCGACCTGGGCCTGGCCCCTGCCCGGCGGAGAAAAGCAATGGCATCGCATCGCGCACGAGGTCACAGGCAGCCAGAACTGGCCCCGTACCTGACCCCTGCGAGCACCTCCGCCAACAACGTCTCCCCGACAGCCCCCGCCTCCGCACCCACCCGGGCACCCCAAAACCCGCCCCACCCCCCGAGACCACACACCCCGCGACGTCCACAGTCTTGTCATCGACGCCTTCCTCACCGCTGCAGCCCCTCCCGAAGGCCCCCCTCAGCCCCTGAACTGCCGCCGCCCCGTTATGTTTTCCGCGGTCCTGCAAGAGGGCCGCTGGCCTCCGGGCCCGGCATGGCTGTTGCCCCCTGTCGAATGCATGACCTGGGGGGTGGTGTCACCGGGCCCGGGAGGTGCCGTCGGAGACGCTGATCAGAGGTCCGGCCACCACCCGGTCCGGCGCAACGCCGGACAGTTCGCGGGCGGCAGGTCTGCATAACGTGGATGCGCGCGTACGACACCACTGCCGAGGCCGGCACGATCAACTCCCTGGAAGGGCGCGATGTTCGATACCGAAGACGTGGGCGTGTTCCTCGGCCTAGACGTCGGCAAGAGTGCTCACCACGGGCACGGGCTCACCCCGGCCGGGAAGAAAGTCTTCGACAAGCAGCTGCCCAACAGCGAGCCGAAACTGCGGGCCGTGTTCGACAAACTGGCCGCGAAGTTCGGCACCGTCCTGGTGATCGTGGACCAGCCCGCCTCCATCGGAGCCCTCCCGCTCACGGTCGCCCGGGACACCGGCTGCAAGGTCGCCTACCTGCCCGGACTCGCGATGCGGCGGATCGCCGACCTCTATCCGGGCGAGGCCAAGACCGATGCGAAGGACGCTGCGGTCATCGCGGACGCGGCCCGCACCATGCCGCACACCCTGCGCTCGCTGGAACTCACCGACGAGATCACCGCCGAACTCACGGTCCTCGTCGGCTTCGACCAGGACCTGGCGGCCGAGGCCACCCGCACTTCCAACCGGATACGCGGCCTGCTCACCCAGTTCCACCCGTCGCTGGAGCGCGTTCTGGGCCCCCGTCTCGACCACCAGGCCGTCACCTGGCTGCTGGAGCGCTACGGCTCCCCCGCCACACTGCGCAAAGCCGGCCGCCGCAGGCTCGTCGAGCTCATCCGGCCCAAGGCCCCGCGCATGGCCCAGCGGTTGATCGGCGATGTCTTCGAGGCACTGGACGAGCAGACCGTCGTGGTCCCGGGGACCGGCACCCTCGACATCGTCGTGCCCTCCCTGGCCCGCTCGCTCACCGCTGTCCACGAACAGCGCCGGGCCCTGGAGACACAGATCAACGCCCTGCTGGAGGCCCACCCTAATGGGCAGTGATGCGGGGCACCGCCAGGCCCACCCCGGCCCGTCGAGGCCCTGAAAGAGACTGCGGGCCTCGCATCACTCTCCTCGTGGCGGTGGTCGGTTCCGGAGAAGCCGCACACACCCCCTGGGACATGGATCCCTTGGTCAAGAGTCGGCCTCCGGGCCCGTCCAGCGCCACGAGGCCGAGCGTCCACCACATCCAGTCCGATGATCGGATCGTTGATGTTTGTGGTCTGAGCCGTCCACAGGGATCACCTCTCACCACGCCTGGAGCCGTCGAGTTCTGGAGCAGACCGAGGGCCCTGAGGACCGCTGGGGTCACGAACGGCTAATCGGATGCAGGGCCATCGAGCCCTTCCATTAGGGAGACGCGTGCCCCCGCACGGCTGCGACCAGCAGCCAAGCTCCCGAGTGAGAGGACGAACACGACGCCATGACCATCACCTGCGGAGTCGACTGGGCCAGCGACCATCACGACGTCGCTCTGGTCGACCAGGAAGGCACCTTGTTAGCCAGGGCTCGGATCGCCGACGACCTGGACGGCCTGCACCAGCTACTCGAGCTCCTCACCACCCACGGCGACGCCGTGAACGCCCCGGTCCCTATCGCGATCGAGACCTCCCGCGGACTTCTCGTCGCATGCCTCCGCGCAACCGGCCGGCCTATTTACGCCATCAACCCGATGGCCGCCGCCCGTTACCGTGACCGCCACACGGTCACCCGCAAGAAGTCCGACCACCTCGACGCCATGGTGCTCGCGAACATCCTGCGCACGGACAGGGCCGCACACCGGCCGCTGCCTGACGACAGCGAGCTCGCCCGAGCGGTCGCCGTCCTCGCCCGCGCCCAGCAGGATGCCGTATGGGACCGAACCCAAGCCGGCAATAAACTCCGCTCTCACCTGCGCGAATACTTCCCCGGTTTCCTCGCTGCCTTTCAGCACAAGCGCGAAGGGATCAGCGGCAGCGTCGCCCGCGCCGTGTTGGCAGCGGCCCCCACCCCCGAACAGGCCGCCAAGCTCACCCGCCCCCAGCTGCGCACGCTGCTGAAGAAGAGCGGCCGTGAGCGCGGCATCGAAACGGAAGCCGAACGGCTCCGCGCCGCTTTGCGCGTCCCACAAATGCGCCAGCCCAATCAGGTCGAGCAGGCCATGGGATGCCAGACCGTCGCTCTGCTCAGACAGCTCAACGCCGCCTGCACCAGCGTCGAAGACCTCACCGAAGCCACAGCGGAGTCATTTGATACGCACCCGGACGCCGAGATCATCACCAGCTTTCCGGGACTCGGCTCTGTCACCGGCGCCCGGGTGCTCGCCGAGATCGGCGACGACCGATCCCGCTTCACCGACGCGAAAGGCCTCAAAGCCTTCGCCGGGGCCGCACCGATCACCAGGGCATCTGGCAGAAGCCTCGCCGTCATGGCCCGCAGGGTCAAGAACCAGCGCCTGGCCTCGGTCGGCTACGTCTGGGCCTTCGCCAGCCTGACCGCCTCACCCGGCGCCCGAGCCCACTACGACCGGCGACGAGCCGACGGAGACCGCCACACAGCCGCCCAGCGGAACCTCTTCAACCGCATGCTCGGCTGCCTCCACTACTGCCTCACCAAGCGCAGCCCATACGACGAACAAGCCGCATTCCCGACCCTACCGGCCCCACAACTCACCATCGCCGCTTGACAGATCAACTGCATCGGATGTCTCTTTCCCCGGTCCTGACGTCGATGCCCGGCGTCGGCGTCAGGACCGCCGCCGTCCTGCTGGTCACCGTCGGCGACGGCACCAGCTTCCCCAACGCCGCCCACCTGGCCTCCTACGCCGGACTCGCCCCGGCAACCAAGTCGTCCGGGACCTCGATCCACGGCGAACACGCGCCCCGAGGCGGCAACCGGCAGCTCAAACGCGCCATGTTCCTCTCCGCCTTCGCCTGCATGAACGCCGATCCCGCCTCCCGCGCCTACTACGACAGACAACGCGCCCGCGGCAAAACCCACACCCAAGCCCTCCTCCGCCTCGCCCGCCAACGCATCAGCGTCCTGTTCGCCATGCTCCGAGACAGCACCTTCTACGAACCCCGCACCCCCGAAACCGCCCCTGCCTGAGCCCTTCAACCTTGACGAAGGACATAGAGGCACCCCCCCCTGGCCGGCGACCAGCCCTGCCAGCCCCGGAAGCCGGTCCGGGGCCACACCGCCAGCCCACCCCGAACACGACGCCAGGCACACCGTCCTTCACGGGCAGCAGGGCACGGTGACCGTCGTACCGCGACCGCTACGCCCGCCCACCGCGGCCCGGGACAGAAGGATGCTGCTTTCGCCCGGGCAAAGGGAAGCTGTTTTCGCCCGGGGAGATGTAGGCGCGCAGCGTGCAGGACGTGACGGCGGTCGGCCCTGCCAGCTCCGGGATGCCGACCAGCTGGCCGCCGGTGAACTCCGTGGCCGTGAGGGGGACCACGCACTCCTGCAGAGGAAGGCCTCCGCCGCACCCGGCACGCGCCACGGCCCACTTCGCCACTTGACCGGGCCACCCCTGTACAGCCGGGGGCTCGCGGCGCCGGACCTGCACCGGACTCGGTGGCTGTGCCGTCGTGCACCCCGCTCAAGGCCGGCGCACGCTGCGGAACATGAGCGGAAACGGCCCCGTAGGCCCGCCGGCGGGACCGACATCGGATCACACGTCATCCCCTGCCGGCCGCGCCCATCCGGCCGCCCATGGTTCACTCACACTGCGGTCGCTCCCGGTGGATTGCCGGTGGGAGTCCTGATCGGCATCGTTGCGGCGGGAGTGGCCAAGGACTCCCCCGCCGCAACGGCGACAGCAACCGCCGCCGCAACAGGGGCAGACAGACAGTGGACGCTGCCTCCTCCGCTGCCACCGCCGGATCCCAGCAGGAGGTCGCGCCTTCGGGAGGGATGCCGGGCGATGGAACCTTCCTGGTGGGCAAGGACATCCAGGCCGGCACGTACGGCAGTAAGGGCAAGAACGCGTACGGCTGCTGCTCGGCACTTGAGCGACACGACCAGCGGGAGGGACGCCATCATCGCCGACGGCGGTGCCCAGGGCCCGGCCATCGTCAAAATCGCCGCAGGCGACAAGGCGTTCCAGAGCACCGACTGCAAACCCTGGAAGAAGACCGGCCAGCCATCGGCCAGCCGAGCTCCGGCACCGGCCGCCGCGGTCAGCGGCGGCCGGTGGCCAGGATGACGAGGAACTGGCCGCCGCCCGCCTCGATGTCAGCGGTCACCGCCAGCCCCGGCACCAGCCGGGAGAACCGGTCCACCAGCCAATCCGCCGCCTCCTGGGCGTCCCGCCTGGTCGGACAACGGCCCACCATCTCGCGGCCCCCCTTGCGCTCCAGCCTCCCGGCAACGGTGATCAGCGGCGCGGGCTCGACCACATACAGACGATCCGGCCAGGCGATGACCACCTTGACCGCGCCCTTACGGGTGTTGCACCCACGGTGCGCGAGCCGCTCGGCGACCTTGGCCTTCCGGTCGGCAGTCCGGCTGTCGACACTGGGCCCCCGCGGATCGTTCACCGACTCGTCAGGGTCCACCGGTTCGTCACACACCCAGCAACGCCAGCCGTCACGCTCAGCCACATCATCAAGGAGACTCATCGGAGCAAGCTAGCCTGCCCCGCCGCCACCCTGCACACCAGGGCCTCGGCAACCGGGCGAACTTACTGCTGGACCGCGACGCGAGGCGGCGGCGATGGCCTGTCGTGGCGCGAGCCGGCAGCTCGGCTTCGGCGTCCGGCTCGGCGCCGTGCGGTCTTGGGAACATGCGACCGGGGTCGGTTTGCCGCGGTCCTCGGTGAGTTGAAGTCCTGGCCCGGCGACCGCCTGGACCCGCGCCCGTGCTCACCGACCCGCGCGGGCGGTGGGCGGCGATCGCCACCGTAGGTGCGTAGGGTGGCGCGGGTGCGAATAGCTGTGTCCTCCGGCCGGCGTGCCGGTTACCGAAGTTGGCCGGGGCGGATCCTGATCTCGGCGCTGGCGCTGTTGTTCCTTTTCTTCGTCTATGGGGACGTGCGGGAACGGATCGTCTTCGACCCTGCCTTCGACAGGGAGGCCTTGGTCGGGGACTGGGTGCCGGTCTGCTCCGGGGCCCTGGTGGGGGCGATGGCCGTGCTGGCCGTGGTGCGCGATTCCCGATGGGTCACGCGGGCCGCGCTGGTGGCTTGCGCCGGCACCTTGGTGGCCACGGTGGCGTACCACCTGCTGCCGGTGAACATGGTGACCAGCGAGAGCAGCGGCAGCGAACTCATGGGCCTGCTGGTCCTCCTCACGGTGGCGGTGCGCCGCTGCACGCTCCGGTGGGCCCCGGTGGTCGTGGCGGCCTTGGCCATCAGTGTGTTCTCCGTCCCGGTGCTGCGGGACTCGGATCCCGGCGATTTCTCCGGCAGCACCATGCTGGCCCTGGCGCTGGCCCTGGCTCTGGCCTTCGTCTGCGGCCTGGTGCTGCGCCTCTACGACGGCCAACAGGAACGCACCGGACAACTGGTCCGGCAGGAGGAACGGCTCGCGCTCGCCCGCGACCTGCACGACACCGTGGCCCATCAGGTGACCGCGATCGTGGTGCAGGTGCAGGCCCTGCGCCATGTCACCGGCCGGGGCACCCCCGACCCGCGGATGCTGAACGAGATGCTCGAGGCCGTCGAGCACGCGGGCGGCGAGGCCCTGACGTCGATGCGGCGTCTGGTCGGTTCGATGCGCGGTGACGAGAGCCCGCGGCATCCGGAGAACCTGGGCGAGGTGCTGACCCGCATCGTGCACGAGGTACGGGCGACGGGACTGCCGGTCCGCCTCGACCTCGGGCAGGAGCTGCCGCAGGACGTCCCCACGGAGGTCACCGGCGGGCTGGGCCGCGTCCTGCAGGAAGCCCTGACCAACGCCCAGCGCCATGCGCGCGGTGCGCGGTCGGTGGACGTGTCCGCCCGGCTCGCGGCAGGCCACGCCGAACTGGTTGTCGAGGACGACGGACAAGGCTCTGCGTCCGGGCACCGCGGCAGCCTCGGGCGGCTCGGCGGCGGCTTCGGCATCATGGGCATGCGGGAGCGGATCGAGCTGCTCGGCGGTGCCTTCGAGGCGGGGCACCGGCCCGAAGGCGGGTGGCGTGTCCACGCCTCCGTACCGCTGCACCCTGACGGGGCTTCACGGAACGCCCGGGCACGCGGGCGGCACGCCGTGCGATCCGGGTTGCGGTTACGGGAGGGCAGGACGGCATGACCATACGCATCCTGGTCGCGGACGATCAGTATCTGGTGCGGGCCGGGTTCCGCATGGTGCTGTCGGCCGAGTCCGACATGGAGGTGGTGGCCGAGGCCGCCGACGGGGCCTCGGCCCTGTCGCTGGCCCGCGAGTTGAGGCCGGACGTGTGTCTCGTGGACATCCGGATGCCTCCGCCCGACGGTCTGGAGGTCACCCGCCGACTGGTCGGCGGCGGTCATCCCGGAGCGCCGAAGGTGGTCGTGGTCACCACCTTCGACCTCGACGAATATGTGTATACGGCGCTGTCCAACGGAGCGTCGGGCTTCCTCCTCAAGGACGCCGGTCCGGCGCTGCTGACCGAGGCCGTGCGGGCGGCCTTCCGCGGGGACGCCATGGTCGCCCCGCAGATCACCCTCCGTCTGCTGCAGCACTTCACCAAGGCGCGGCGACGCGGCGCGTCCGAGCCGGCCGAACCGCTGACCGGTCGCGAGGAGGAAGTCGTCCAGGGCATCGCCCGCGGACTGACCAACCCGGAGATCGCCGCCGAGCTGTACATCGCACCCAGCACCGTCAAGACCCATCTGGGGTCGGTCCAGGCGAAGCTGGGCCTGCGCAACAGGGTCGAGGTCGCGGCCTGGGCCTTCCGCTCGGGGCGTGCCGAATAGCGATCGCGCCGTAAGAGCGGTCCGGCCGCACCAGCGGTCCGGTCCCGCGGCCCTTGTGGTCGGGACGGCACAGCGGTCCCCCGTCGATCTCCCCCGATCGGGGGATGCGGTGCCGGATGTATGGGGGATCCGCCGACGGGTGGCCGGGCGGGAGGCTCATGGAGTCGCCATCAGCGGCGACACCCTCTGCCACGAGGGGCAATCCATCGAGCGTCCACCGAGGATCGGCATGCACGTAAACCTGCCCCCTTCCGCCCCCGGGAGCTACGCGGCCCACGCCACCGACCTGACGAAGGTCTACGGCACGGGGGACACCCGTGTGGTGGCCCTCGACGCGGTCACGGTCGGCTTCGTCCGGAGCCAGTTCACCGCGATCATGGGTCCCTCCGGATCGGGGAAGTCCACCCTGATGCACTGCATGGCCGGTCTCGACTCGCTGTCCTTCGGGTCGGTCCGCCTCGGCGACACGGAGATCGGTTCCCTGAACGACCGTCAGCTCACCCGGCTGCGCCGCGACCGACTCGGCTTCGTCTTCCAGGCGTTCAACCTGCTGCCCACCCTGAGTGCCGTGGAGAACATCACCCTCCCCATGGACATCGCGGGCCGCAAGCCGGAGCGGGAATGGCTGGAGAGCATCATCCAGATCGTCGGCCTGGCCGACCGGCTCGACCACCGGCCCGGCCAGCTCTCCGGCGGCCAGCAGCAGCGCGTCGCCGTCGCCCGCGCGCTGGCCGGGCGGCCCGACATCGTCTTCGCCGACGAGCCCACCGGCAACCTGGACTCCCGCAGCGGGGCCGAGATCCTCGAGTTCCTGCGCGGCTCCACGAGCGCGCTGGGCCAGACCGTCGTCATGGTCACCCACGACCCCGTCGCCGCCTCGTACGCGGACCGCGTCGTCTTCCTCGCCGACGGGCGCGTCGTCGACGAACTCCACGCGCCCACCGCCGAGGCCGTCCTGGAGCGCATGGGACGCCTGGCACCCGCGCACCAGGTCTGATTCTTACGCCACGCCTGACGTTCGCTCACCGCGCTCGACGCGTGCACGCCCCGCGCCTGACGCGCGTCCCGCTCTCCGAGCACCCCTCCCCCGGCACCCCGGAAGGCCGCCCGTGTTCCGCACCGCCTTGCGCAATGTCCTCGCGCACAAAGCCCGCCTGCTGATGACCATGCTCGCCGTTCTGCTCGGCGTCGCCTTCGTCGTGGGCACCCTCGTCTTCACCGACACCGTCGCCAACGCCTACAAGGAGCGGTACCTCACCACCCTGCGCGATGTCTCAGTTCAGGTCACACCGCCGTTCGACGAGGAATCCGGCGAGCCCGCAACCATGGGTGAGGACACGCTCCGGCGCCTGCAACGGCTGCCCGGCGTGGCGTCCGTGACCGGCTCCGTCGAAGGATTCGCCGCCGTGGCCGCGAAGGACGGCCACCCCCTCGGCGAGGGCAAGGTGGCCATGGCGGGCAACTACTTCCCCCAGGCCGACGGCAAGGACGAACGCCATCCGCTGACCACCGGACGCGCCCCCACCGGGCCCGACGAGGTGCTGGTGGACACCAGCACCGCCGACCAGGGCGGCTACAAGGTGGGCGACACCGTCCGGCTGGCCATCGACGGACCGGTGCTGCACAAGAAGCTCGTCGGCATCGTCCGCACCGACGACACCTCCGGCTCCGGCGGCACCTCGGTGTTCTTCGACAACGCCACCGCGCAGAAACTGCTTCTGAAGCCGGGTCAGTACGACGGCTTCTCCCTCAAGGCCGAGCGCGGCGCCTCCGAGCAGCGCCTCGCGGCCGAGGCGCGCGACCTGCTGCCCAAGGACTCCGACATCAGCACGGGGGCGCAGATGCGCGAGCAGCAGCGGGCCGAGGCCGCCGAGGGGGCGGACGGGCTCAGCCAGGTACTGCTCGTCTTCGCGGCCATCGCCCTGTTCGTCGGCATCTTCGTCATCGGCAACACCTTCACCATGCTGGTCACCCAGCGTTCGCAGGAGATGGCCCTGATGCGGGCCGTCGGCGCCGAACGCCGCCAGGTGACCCGTTCCGTCCTCATCGAGGCCGCCCTGCTGGGGCTGTGCGCAGGGGCCGCAGGGTTCCTCCTCGGTATCGGCGTGGCCATGAGCATGCGGCAACTGTTCGCGTCCACCGGATCCGGCGTCCCCGACGGGCCGTTGGTCGTCGCTCCGGGCACCGTGCTGGTCTCATTCCTGGTGGGCGTCGTCGTCACCACGCTCGCCGCCTATCTGCCGGCCCGCCGCGCCGCCGCCGTGCCTCCCGTGGCCGCCATGTCCGCGCTCCACACACCCCCGCCGGTCCGCAGCCTCCGCAGGCGCAACACCATCGGTGTCGCCCTGATCGTGCTCGGTGTGCTCGGCGTGGTCGCCGCGGCGTCCAGCGGCGACCAGGGCCGCACCATCGTCCTCTTCCCGTCCGCCCTGCTGCTCATCGGCCTCATCGTGGTGACCCCGGCGCTCTCCGGCCCGGCCATCGCCCTGGCCGGGCCCCTCCTGCGCCGCTTCGGTGTCCCGGGCACGCTGGCCCCCCGCAACGCCCGGCGCAATCCCCGGCGCACCGCCTCCACCGCCTCGGCCCTGATGATCGGGCTGTCCATGGTCACCGGCCTCACGGTGGTCGCGGTGTCCGCCACGGCATCACTGCGCCAGCGGGCCGAGAGCACCGTCACGGCCGACTTCGAGATCTCGTCGAGGAGAGGCGGCTCCCTGCCGGCGTCGGTCCATGACACCTTGGCGAAGTCCACGGCCGTGACCTCCTCGAGCCCGCAGCGCCTGAGCACCGTCCGGATCGGCGGCGACGAGGTGAACCTGACCGGTGTGGACACCCGGAGCATCGGCGACCTTCTCGACCCGAGCTTCGCATCGGGTTCGCTCGCGGCACTGGGCGCCGGAGGCGGCAAGAACCTGCTGATCGACACCTCGACGGCCGACGTCTACGGATGGACCATGGGCCGGCGCGTTGCGGTGGTCTACGGCGACGGCAGCCGGGGCACCCTGCGGATCGGAGGCATCTACCGCAACGACGAATTCCTCCCGGCCACCATGATGCCGCTCGCCACCCTCCAGCCCCATCTGAAGGAGGTCGAGGACACCTCGGTCCTGGTGCACACCAAGGACGGCGACGGCGAGACGGTACGGCGGTCCCTGCAGCGCGCCCTCGACCAGAACCCCCTCATCCGGCTTCGGAACACCGATGACCTGGCCGATTCCGCCGGCGGCGGGGACATCACCCTGCTCCTCAACATGCTGTACGGGCTGCTGGCCATGGCCGTGGTGATCGCCGTCCTGGGAGTCGTCAACACCCTCGCGATGTCCGTGTTCGAACGCACCCGTGAGATCGGGATGCTGCGCGCGGTGGGGCTCCAGCCCGAGCAGACCAAACGGATGATCCACCTGGAGTCCGTCCTCATCTCGCTGTTCGGGGCCCTTCTGGGCATCGGCGCGGGCATCTTCCTCGGCTGGGCCGCGGGCAGGATCGCCTCCGACGGCATCCAGGGGTACGAGATGGTCGTCCCCTGGGGCCGCATCGCCGTGGCCCTCGTGGGCGCCGCACTCGTCGGCGTGGTGGCGGGACTCTGGCCCGCCCGCCGGGCGGCCCGGCTGAACGTCCTCACCGCCCTCAAGGCGGACTGAAGCACACGCGGCACGACCTGGAACCCGGACGGCGGTCGGACGCAGTGCGGATGCCGTTGCTGGGAGCCTCAACACCCCTCAGCAATCCGGGCATTTCGGCCCGGATGGTCCCTCTCGTCACCAGAGCGTGAGGGCTTCGGCTTGAGTACGGTCTCCCGCTTCTGTCTGCCGCTGGTGCGGCAGGGTTGCGCCACCTGCCCGCCCCGTCCCCGTCTTGCGGCGGGGTCGGGTGGCGCGGGTCTTGTGGCCGGCTCCACGAGGCTTCGACACCTTGGCGGTGTCCTGGTCTCCGGCCACTCCGGTACCAGTCGTTATGGCTGCCGAGAGTGCGGCGAGGTTGACGGCGTTGCCGTCCCGGTCGATGACCAGGTGACAGGCATCGCATGCGTAGGTCCGGACGTGCAGCGGCAGTTCGGCTATCACCGCGCCGCATCCGGAACAGGTCTTCGAGGAGGGGTACCAGCGGTCGGCGGCCACGATGCGGCAGCCGTTGCGGCGGGTCTTGCACGTGAGCTGGCGGCGGATCTCCCCGAATCCGGCGTCGGCGATCCTTCGGGCCAGGCGCCGGTTGCGGAGCATTCCGGCGACGTTGAGGTCTTCGACCACGACCGTGCCGTACTCGGCCGTCACGGCGGTGGTCAGCTTGTGCAGGGCGTCGGCACGGAGGTTCGCGACCCGATGGTGGACCTTGTTGCAGGCGGCGTTGGCCTTTCCCCAGCGCTTCGACGCTTTCTGTCAGGTCCTGCGGTCGGGGCCCTGGCGGCGGGACACGGCACGGGAGGCCCGGCTTTGATCCCGAGGTCGACGCCGACCACGACACCGGGGCGGGCGACGCGGTGGGCGTCGGCTCTGCCGGTCGCGGTGAAGATCGGGTCGATGCGCAGCGTGTAGGCGAAGGACCGGATGCAGCGGTCCGGGTAGTTGTGGGAGCGGAACGACGACCAGGACGGGGCTGCCATTACTCAAGGACGCGATCCAGTATCCCTAGTCCTTCCCCACGTCTGCCGCTCGCCGTAGGAGAGAAGCCCGGGGGACTCCAGATCGAGTCTCCCGGAACGCTTCACCAGGACTTCTTGATGCCCATTCAATTCCCCTGTCACCAGATCCGGAAGCAAAGTAAACTGAGCCCCCTGGCTATCTACTGGCGCAGAAATGCCGAAAACCGCACGTCCGGATCCATCTGATGTCCTTCCCATAAGGATTAGGCCATCCACCCCTGCCAGCACACGCAAAATAGCGGTACGGAGCGACGCCCCCACAATCCCCAGATCATAATAGATATCTTTCACGGCCATGAGCTGCCTCTGCGCGCTTCCATCAGTCACGGAAATCAGCTGCCGAGAAAGGATTTCGGGATCGTCAGATAACGGCATGACGCCTTCCCAAACGTCCTGGAGCGTGCTGAACTCTCCAGCATGAACCCGTCGATCAACGATCTGCACATCGTGTTCCGCGCCTGCTTCCCACGGCCGGGGTGCACCAGCTGAGACAAACCCGGGAGGGTAATTTCTTCGCAGAATACGCCCCGATCCGTCCGATCTACGCCAACGCTCTATCTGAGTGGGGTGCCAGGCACTTTCAACCCTTCCACCGATCACTTGAGTCGTCAAATTTAATCCAATATCCCTAGTGTATACATACGGGCCATCGACGGTTGAAGCATGAAGCCCCGGGACAGCCTCAGCAACACCCGTCAAAAATTCAACTATGCTGATTTTGATTTGCTCAAACAACAACATCAACTCACCATCCCATTCCGAATACCGATATTCTTTCACAGAATGTTTTTCCTGCCAGCTCCTCAAGCAGAGTTGCTGCGGGACGGTGCCGAGTGCCTCCGCCGGCTGCAGGAGCCGTGGTCCTCCGCCTTGCTATGCACCGCACGGGCCGCCGGCCGGGCGGCCTCCTTACGGTTGGTGACCTTCGCGCCCCGGTCATGGCTCACACTCGCCGCCCCTCCCCCTCAGGCGAAGAAGACGGAGCAGGCGTTTAATCGGATGTGCGTGCGGCGCGGGGTTGCTAGGTTCGCCGTGTGGCGAAGCTGAATCAGATCATCGCAGTCGAAAAGGGCGTCAAGTCCAAGGCCCTCCAGGAGCTCACCCAGGCTCACCAGGACGTGCAGAAGCCCGCCCTGCTGGCCGGCATCTCCCGGACCTACCAGCCCAAGGACGAGGAGGGCGAGCAGTTGCCGCCCGAGTCCACGCGGGTGCAGATCAAGGCCGAGGATGCTCTGCGGGCGACCGCCGGGACGCTGACGCGGCTCTTCGACGTGACCGCGACGAAGGACTGGGCGAACCGGTCTGCGGTCGCGGACGTGGTGGTCGACGGTACGGTGCTGTTGCCCCAGGTGCCCGTCCCCTACCTGTTGTTCCTGGAGAAGCAACTCACCGACCTGCACACCTTCGTGCGCAAGTTGCCAGTGCTCGACGCCTCCGAGTCTTGGAACCTGGACCCCTCGACGGACTCGTGGAAGACGGACCCGGTGCGGACCATCCGCACAAAGAAGGTTCCGCGCAACCACGTGAAGGCCGAGGCCACGGAGAAGCACCCGGCGCAGGTCGAGGTGTACTACGAGGACGTCCCGGTCGGTTACTGGACCACGGTGAAGTTCTCCGGCGCGCTGCCCGCCCGGCGGGTCAACGAGCTCCTCGACCGCGTTGAGAAGCTCCAGCAGTCCGTCAAGTTCGCCCGCGAGGAGGCGAACAACACCGAGGTCACCGACCAGCGGGTCGGCGACGCGGTATTCGGCTACCTGTTCCGGTAGCCTCCACACACGCCCTCCGTCGCGAGCGGAGGGTGCGCGATGAGCGCAAGCTGAAACTGATGTTGAAGCTGATGAAGGGGTGTCAGTTGGGGGTTCGAATCCCTCTCCCCGCACCACGTGCGGGGGTGGCCCAAGCCTGGCAGAGGCGGCCCCATGAAACTCAGATTCTCGCTCCAGTCTCAGTATTCGCCGCCGAACACCGGATCGACCGAGCGTGGGCGAACATCGACGGATAGGGGTTCAAGTCCCCTCGGCGCCTCTCTCGTGGCGCTGTAGTTCAAAGGCAGAACACGTCGATCTCAACATGACCCGCGGTTCTTAAACGCCGTCGGTGTGCGCAAATGGGTGGCAAGCTGGAGCCCGGGAGCTGGACATGCTCCCGGGCTCCGTCACGTTCCGGCCCGCAGCTTGGTCCTGTGAGCGGGAAGGTTCACCGGGTTTAGTGGTCAGGCCGCGGTGGACAGGGGTCTGCCGCCCCAGCGGATGCCTCTTTCGCTGCGGATGCGGGCGCGTTCGCGTCGTTGGGCCGCGAGGACGTCGGAGTGACGGGCGTTCTTGCTGCTCCAGCGCAGGTAGGCATGCAGGACCCGTGTCTGGACGGTGTGGTTGGGACTGACCGGGCTGGGCATCAGCAACCTCGCCTCGGCCGAGCGGGCCCAACTGCTGTCCACCGCCGGCATCTACAACGACACCGGCACCCGCGAGTCGGTCACCGACTCGGTCGCCGGCACCTTCACCGCCCGCTACGACGCCGACGGTGGCCTGGCCACCCAGACCCTGCCCGGCGGCTACACCCAAAGCGACGAACAGGACACCACCGGCTCAGCCACCGCCCGCACCGACACCCGCATCATGGACGGCACCGTCCTCGCGGCCGACTCCGTCAGCGAGAACCCTGGACGGGTTGGAGACCGTCACTGCCAAGGGCCGGTTCGGCGGGCGCCCCCGCGACGTCGACGATGATGTCCTGGCCGTCGCGCAGTCCCACCTGCGCCGTACCGAGCCCCAGTCCGTCGCGGCCATCGCCCGCGATCTCGGAGTGGGCCGCTCGACGCTGTACCGGGCACTGGCCCACACCGAGGCCGAGGCGGCCCAGAGGCAGGAGGGAACACAGTGATCACCCCCGGCGACATCAACGAGGACGTCGGCGCTTCAACGTCGTCCCAACGCGACGTCGAGCAGAGCGCCGACCAGCTCTCCCGGACGTATGACTTCCTGTCCCTGCCGGAGCTCGCGGCCGCCGACACGGACCGGGCCCAGACCTTTGGGACGCCGCTCACGACCTGCGCAGATGGCTGCTGCACCTTCCGGGGGAGGAGGAGACAGTGGCGTTCCAGCGGGGTTGGGACCAGAGCATGCGCCGTGCAAAGAGACGGATCACCGACCTTGGAGCCTCCTGACCAGCCGGCGGCACGACGACGATCCGATGGCTCCCGGAACCGCGGACTCTGCATCTACAGACCGAGCCGAGCGCCGGCCTCGTGCTCGCTCGGCAGGCACCTGCTGATCAACCGTCAGCCGACCCGCCCGACCAGCATGCCGAGCCCTCCATCTCGGACCGAGTCATCACCGCAATGAAGTGGGCTGCGGTGGCTCAGCGACGCCGTCACGCATGATCTTGTCCACCACCGCCTTCTCGGGCCGGCGAAGCTCGTCGGCGATACGGGTCAAGCCGGGCTCATCGAGAGTGATCGCCTCCTGGCACCTTGGCGCGGCGCTCAACCTGGCCACCCGCGAAGCATTGAGAGAATCTTGGGTGGCATCACCGCCCCGTTGTTCACGCAGACGTGCCGCTTGACGGGCGAGTTTCTCCCAGAAGTCCTGCTGGGGGGATCGGGCGGATCGCCTCGGGGCGAGTGTCTTCGTCTCGATTACCATGCGATGCGCTTCCACACAGACCGGGCGAGCAAGGTCCTGGTCGTTCAGCGCGGCGACGGCGGCCTCGCTGGACGCCGTACGGGCTGCAGCGTCGTCCGCCTCCAACAGCGCGCACCAAATGGCCGGGAGCGTGAGCCAGAGCAGCAGACGCGCTGTCGCGGACATGGCAGCCCTCGGGATTACCAGCACCCACTCGCTGAACTTGCCCCGGATGTTGAAGTTCCGTGCTCCGGTCGCCACATGGTCCGCACCGAAGGCGAGAGGATTGGCATTCCAGGAGATGTACGCGGTGTCGTTGGTTCGCATGGTCCCCGACCCGGCAGCCAGTGACTCGAGGGCCATGGCGACGAACGCACCGGAACGGGCGTTGCGAGGAGCCGCATAGGCCAGCGCATGGGCTACGGCGGCAACGCGCTGCTGGGGCGGGTAGGCGGCCCACAGCGGGAGACCGACAACTAGGCACCGCTTCCGGGAGAACCCGTAGTGGGTGACGGTGACCGAGAACTCCGCAGCGAGCTGGACCGTCTCGGGAGGCCGCACTCCACACGTGTCGGCTATGCCGGCCAACAAGTCGAACAATGCCGGGGCGTCTGCCTCTCGCAGCGTCGGCAGGTCGGGATTCAGCCGCCCGATCCGCGGACGCAGAGCAAGAGCCAGGCCCACAAGCGCCAGGCCCATCATGGGCTGAACAACCATGCTCCACCCGAAAACAATCAGCAACACCCCGCCGATGAACAGCGCGGCCGTCATGAGATGGACCATGCCGGCGACGACGTACGCGGCTGCCGTCCTGACTCTCACGTGCATAGCGCTCACTGGCAGACCTCGGCGGTCACGTTCCACGAGTCCCCCTTGCGGTGAGCAGCCGGTGCCGCTCGAACACGTGGTGATCCGACCATCGCGGCAGAGACCCCAGCAAGCGGTCTGAGCAACATCTGAGCCTCCCCAGCCAATTGAGCGCAGGGCCAAGCCCGGGAAGGGTGGGACAGAGGCGGGTCTCCTCGCCCACCGCGTTGTGACGATGGCTGATGCCCGCACGCACCGAGGCGGTCTTCCCGGGACGGGATGGAGTGAGGCTTCCGGCTGGTCCGGGCTCGCAGCCTGTACGGGGCGCGTTGCTACAGGTCCAACTCGAGGTGCTCGATGTCGGTGAAGCAGACCTCGTCCAGGCTTCCAGGACGGCGGCGGCCGCCGCCGTCCTGGAAGTACACCTCCCTGAGCGCTTCGGCGGCGAACTCCTGGTCGCTGGCGCCGGCTTCCTGTGCGTCGAAGTGACGGGCGGCAGGGCGACGGCCAGGTGGCGGATCCGGTCCTGGTCCGCCTTCGGTGCTGGCTCTCCCCTGCGCCGGCGGTGATGCTGCCATCAGCCGGGCAGAGGTGACCTGGGCCGTCGCCGACGCGCTGCAACGTGAGGCCTTCAGAGAGACGCTGGTCGCGACCTATGTGTGAGGCAAAGGCAAGCGCGCCATCCCCGGTGGCAGCGGACCGGCCACCCTGTACAAGATCCTCACCGCCGGTGGCCTGGACGTGACACCGGCCACCGCGGTCACCACGACAAGGTCTTGTCATGCCGCTGGCGCTGCTGGGGCGCTCACCGGCGCCGGGTCTTCATGACACTCCCCCATCGGCTATCGGGCGTGCGGCAGCCCATCCCGGAAGAGGCTGATTGCGGGCGCGGTAGGCATGCGCGAGGGCACTGCGCGCCTGTTCAGCGCCGTCTTTTGTGATCCGGTAGAAGCGGCGGCGCGGACGGCCGGCTTCCTCGTGTACGGCGGGATCTTCCCAGGTACTGTCCACCCAGCCGACGTGTTCCAGGCGCGCCAGGATCGGATAGATCGTGCCCGACGGCAGCCCCGCCAGCTCGCACAGCTCCAGGCCGTAGCGCTGTTTGGCGGGGTCTTCCAGCAAAGCCCGCAGCACCAGTTGGGTCTGCAGGGTCATACGCAACTTCCCCATACCCTTATTCTACATAGCCCATATACAGCCTATATAGAGGAAATGATGCCACGTTGGTGCACCAGCGCCACCATGCTTACGGGTCACGGCGCCCGCCTGCATCACGCGACCACCGGGCGCGCCGCGCCGGATTCGAGCCATCAGCGGCGGTCCGCGCCTGCACCAAAGGCAGCGGGCTCCTGGGAGTCCTGCTGATCTAACGGGCCCCGCACGAGCCCCAGATCCTGCGCACACTGCTATCCGACGAGATGTGGGACCAGCGGGTCCGTGTCGGAGGCTTCGTACCGGTCCTCGGGATGGACGCCGAGGCCGCGATCGCCATCAACGTCGTCCAGCACCTCCTCACCCCCGGACGGGCCGAGAGCCTGGCGCACTACCAAACCCTCATGGAGACGCTGCTGGCCGAGCCCGCGGATCGGCAGTCTCACGCAGGAGCCCGAGGACGGTGGGCCCAGTGGAAGCAGGTCGCCACGAACTTCCTGCGGGTGCGAACCTGACGGCAACGCCCGGTCAACACTGCCAAGCAAGCGCCTCACCCGCGGCTTCATCGGTCAGCGCCGGAACTCAGGCCGAGCTACGAAGCGGGCGA
Organism: Streptomyces sp. NBC_00285; assembly: GCF_036174265.1. NCBI lineage: Bacteria > Bacillati > Actinomycetota > Actinomycetes > Kitasatosporales > Streptomycetaceae > Streptomyces > Streptomyces sp. NBC_00285. The sequence continues at coordinate 284,503 of NZ_CP108055.1, forward strand.
GCTCCTCGGCGGCGCCGCCGGGCAGGCTGGCGACTACTGTCTCCGACAAAGCCGTGATTACAGTGCGCAACCGCGCGCCGAGATCCGGGAACAGGAACCAGGCCGAAGCGGGGACTCTCACAGTGGCCAGCAGCAGGTCGCCCTCGTAGAAGCAGGCGTCAAGCAGCGGCTTTTCAAGCAGCAAGTGCACTGCGAGCGGAAGGACGTACTCCATCGCCACCTGCTGGGAGATAAGGGTGCGCAGATCCGCCGGACCGAGTTCGCCCAGGGGAACACGCCGCAACTCATGCACCTTGCGGACCAAATGAGTCGCGTCAGAGACAGGAGGCGCCCACCGGGGCGGGTCCAGCTCATCGAGGGTGTGATAAAGGTGCAGCCGGTGGTCCACAGGATTCATTGTCGGAATTTCTGACTAAGGTCGCCAGGGCGCGTCTCAGAAGTGGATCAAGGTGTTGAGTGATGGCCGGCCACGGTCCAGAGCTGCGATCACTGGCCTGACGCCGAGCTGAGGAGGCGGGCGAATTGGCCGCCGTGGTGCTCGTTCACGGCCTGTATCACCGGCCCAGGGACACGGCAAAGTCGTTAATTCCGGAGCAGTTACGTCGCCGATGCGGGCGGTTCGGTCAATGAGGCGATGCACGTAGTGAGCAGGCGCCGCATCTGATCTTGTCCGTTGGCATCCAGATTGGCCAGCATGTCTTGCTCGACGCGGCGAACCGCGGCGCTGGCCATCTCTAGCTGGCGGCGCCCGCGGGCAGTCAGCTCGGTGGGCAGGGCCCTGCCCACGGGCGCCCGCGCTGGGCGGATGACGAGTCCCTGGCGCTCGAGGGCCTGCAGGAGCACATTCATCGACTGCCGGGTGACGAAGGCGCCGCGGGCAAGCTCGGAGTTCGACAGACCCGGTCGCTGGGCGAGCAGCTCCAGGCAGGAGTAGTGGGTGATCGTCATGCCAAGCGGACTCAGCACGGCCTCCAGGGCGGAGTGCAGAGCGCTCGCGGCCGCCTTCAGCATGTACCCCAGCGATGTGTCCAGCTCGATTCCGGGCTCGCCTTGACTCATGTCAGCAGTCTGACATAAATTCCGGCATGTCAGAAGACTGACATACCATGAGGAGGTAAGAATCGTGGCCGTTACCGGACCCGACTTCATTTCACTGCAGGTGCGCGACCTGGAGCGCTCTGCCGTTTTCTACGAGCAGTACCTGGGACTGAAGCGCTCTGACGCAGGACCGCCGCACGCTGTCGTGTTCGACACCAAGCCGATCGCGTTCGCTGTCCGCGACGTCGTCGCGGACGTCGACCTGGACGCGATCACGCAGCCGGGCCAGGGGATGGCGCTGTGGCTGCACGCCCCCGACGCGCAGGACATCCACGACGCCCTCGCCGCCGCCGGCACGACGATCGTCTCAGCGCCCGTCGATGGGCCGTTCGGCCGCACCTTCACGTTCGCGGACCCCGACGGCTACCAGGTGACCCTCCACGACCGCGGCTGAGCAGGGCGGCCTGGTCTCCGGCGCGGCAGGCGCCCTGAGCGGGCTTCTCACAACGGCAGGCCAGCCGCCAGGGACACGGCAAAGCCGCTCATGCAGTTTGAAGCAGCTTTAGCGTTCGCTGCGGGTCGCGGGCGTGGTGGCGGTTAGCGGCGGCGATGTTGGCCTCGCCGTCCAAGCGCAGCAGGCTGATGACCAGGCTCCGCAGCGAGGCCATTACACGGGGCGCGTTTCCTGTCCTGACCAGCGATTTACCCTCCTGATAAGTCACGTCGCGGACCCAGTGAAGCCGGTTTTCTATCTCCCAGTGGCCGCGGACCCAGGCCGCCAGGGTGGCGGGATCGGCGCTGCGGTCGCTGGTAATGAGGCAGTTATGACACCGCAGGTCACGGCCTAACTTCATGACTTTGCCGGGCCCCTGATCACCGACCCGAGCACTTTGCCCTGGTGGCAGATCGCTCGTCGGCAGCTGGGCGGACCAGCTGCTGTTCCACACGATCGCCTTCGCTGGTGCCCGGAGCCCGGGCTGCCAACGGGCCTGCCTCCCGAACGACTTCCCGCCGCACCAAGGTGTCTTCGGCTATCTCGCCAGGCGGCGGAAGGACGATGTCCTCCCCCGGTTCAACGGGACGATCACCCACTCTCAGCCCCAGGAACACGGCCAGTTCAGCCTGATACAGGGTGGGGGCCGAGGGCGACGTCCTCACCCCACACCAGGACGGCCGCTCCGGCCGTGGACACCGAGCCGATCCCGAACAGGACGACGACATCGCCCGCCTTGATCCTGCCCGTGCTGGCCGCTTCGAACAGGTTGGCGGTCGTCAGGACCGGGCCGACGTTCGCATAGGTGCCGAAGGTGCTGACGGTCTTCGCCGGATCGACACCCAATGCCCTGGCGCAGAACGCGGCGAACCAGGCGACCGGCGTGTTGACGACGAGGAAGTCGACGTCGTCGATCGTGTACCCGGCCTTGTCGAGCGCGCCGCGCACGCAGGTCGTGAGCTGTTGCTCGGCGCTGTCCCGCATGATCCTGCCCGCGGCGGTGTTCTCCATCCGCATCCTGATCCTCGGCGTCCGAATGGTGTCGTCGGCCTCCACCTCGTCGACCTCCATCAGGAATTCCGCAACGCCGCATGTCTCCTGCGTGCCGATCACCTTCGACGAGATGATCCCCCGACCGGTCGGACAGCGCTCGATGAGCAGCGCGCCGCACCCGTCGCCCAGGAACCATGACAGGGTGCTGCTCGGGTCGACGTTTCTGGACGACGTGATCGACGTGATGAGGGCGATCCGCTCATAGTCGCCGGCCCGCACCAGCGCCGCGGCGGTCTGCAGGCCGACCAGCACGGAGTTGCACGCGGACTCGAAGTTCCACGCGGGCACGCGGAGTCCAAGCCGCGCGGTCAGGTGGGCGGCGTTCTGCGGTCCGAGGGTGTCGGGCAGCCACGAGTTGACCATGACCGCGTCCAGTTCGCCGGGGTCGATACCCCGGGCGCGGCAGAGCCCCAGCAGTGCCCTCTGCTCCAGATCGATGGCTGTCTCTTCCGCCGCGATCACCCGCCGTTCCCGTGCGCCGCGGAACGTATCGGACAGGTACGGCCTGCGCTCGATGTCAAAAGCGTTGTCCGTCTCGGTCCCGTCACTGGAGGCGACCACACGGAGATAGGTCCCGTCGTCCTTGTTGGCCACCAGTTCGGGGTGGTTCCGCTCCCAGAATTCGTTGCGTCGAACGTGGGTCGGAAACTCCAGGGCGATCGCCGATATACCGGCTCCGATGCTGGTCAAGGACGTACTCCTTACTCAGTGCAGACTGGGGCGGATGGGCGGGGCGTATCGATGGCTCAGTTCGTGGTCAGCGAGGCGCTCGGAAGGAAAGACCGACTGATTCGTTGCGGTCCCGGAAGGGGCCCGGCTCGTCGCGATCGATGCTCACGCAGATCACCTGCGGGCCCGGATCCTGCTCAGCGGCGCGTCTCGCCTGGTCAAGCGCGATCGGGATCTGGTCGGGGACGCCGACGCGCCAGGCTCGCGCACCTAGGCTCTCGGCCAGCCCGACCAGGTTCGGGCCGCCCAGCCCGAAGTCCTCGTCGGTGGTGCGCATCGTGTCGGGGAACGAATGGTCCATGCCTTGTCGCACCATGTTGAAGGCGTTGTCGTCGAGCACCACCCAGATCGCCCCGACCCTCAGCCGGGCCGCGGTGGCGATCTCCGTGGCGTTCATCAGGAACCCGCCGTCACCGGTGATCGTGACACAGGTCGCCTCCGGCCGGGCGAGCTTGGCGCCGATCACAGCGGCGCTGGCCCAGCCCATGCTCGCCATCCCCAGCGGGCAGTGCACCTGCGACGGCGGATCGACCGCCACCCGCTGCGTGAACCACCCGGTGCTGTTCCCTATGTCGACGAACACCAGCGCCTCCGGGATACCCGCCGTCCACCGCTGGAGGTGGTGCATCAGGGCCTGCGGTGTGACCGGCACACCACCGAGTTCGGCGACCGATGCCTCGGCGACGACATCCGGCAGGTCCTCGAGCGCATCACGTCGACGGCGCAACGGCTCCTGGTGGGGCCGGTGGGCGGCTGACTCGTCCGCCTCCGCCAGCATGGCACGCAGGAACTCCCCCGCGTCGGCATGCACTGCATGGTCCACCGGATAGGCACGGCCGATCTTCGCCGGGTCTACGTCGACCTGCACCAGCGCCCGTGTTCCCCGCAGCGCGGGAGACCAATTGGCGCTCGCCCATTCCCCGAGGCCACTGCCGACCACTACGACCACGTCAGGAGGGTTCCGTGTCAGGTAGACGTGTGCTCGGCGGGAACCACCGACCCCCATCACACCCAGGGCCTGCGGATGAGTCTCGGGAAAAAGTCCTTTGCCCTTCATCGTGGTCGCGGTCGGAACGGCGAACCGCTCAGCGAACCCAGCGAGCGCCTTGCCCAGGCCCGGATCGGATCTGAGGGCTTCGCGTGCCCCGTTTCCCAGCACCAGCATGGGGCGTTCGGCGGCCAGCAGCGCCCGCACGATCTCGACGACTCCGCCGAGGAGGATCGTTTCGGACGGCAACAACGGTTTCCCACCGAACTCCCCGGAATCGACATCCTCGGTGAACAGGTCGACGGGAACGCTCAGGTGCGCGGCTCCGCGAGGGGCGGTCAACGCGTGACGCACAGCGTTGTCGACCAGTTGCGGGGCGGAGTGGGAATTGCCGATCTCTCTGCTGTACTTGACGCACCGCCCCAACGCACCGACCACGTCCACCCCGTCCTCGGCCCCCTCCTGGAAGCCTCCGCGCCCGTGATGACTTCGGGCCACCGCGCCGCTGATCAGGAGTACCGGTGAACCGTCTGCCTGGGCAACCGCCAGGTGGGGTAGGGCGTTCAACGCTCCGGGCCCGCTGGTCACCATGGCGACACCCAGCCTGCCGGTCGCGCGCGCGTAGCCGTCCGCCATGGCCACTGCACCCGACTCGTGCCGCGCTACAACGAGCCGCAGGTCCACGTCGGTGAGGGTTCGATCCAGCAATGGGCCAATGGCACTTCCGGGGACACAGAACAACGTGTCAACGCTGCTCTGTTTCAACACCCGGAGCAAGTAGTCGGAAAACAACCTTTTGCCGCTTCCGGCCAGATGGAAGCCAACCTCGGAAAGCATGGCGTAACACCAACTCTTCCATTCGGACAGCCCGGATCAGCACTGTTCCACAGGGGCACCGCCGTTTCAAGATCTTGAAGTGGCTGTGATCCCCTTGGCTTGACGTGGTCTCTCTCCACTTCGGAGGCAGGAAGTGCCCGGGGTGGTGCGGCGCCCGGCCCCGCAAGGCCGGGCGGGACGGGTCAGGCCGGCAGAGCGGGGAGCTCATCATCACGGGAGGGGGCGGTTGTGGGGCTGACTGTCGACACCGAGACGGACACCTACGAGCAGGCGATCGCCGCTGTCCAAGCCGCCTACGGGCTGCGCCCGGACGTCCCGGTCGCCTGGCCGGACACACCGGCCCCGGACCCGCGCCCCGGTTCGGACGCTCACCCCAGGCCCGGCAGGCTCCGCAGCTCGCTGATCTTCAGGATTCGTGCGAGCAGCACGAACACCAGGAGCATCGTGAGGCCTCCTGCGGCGAGGCCCAGAGCGGGTGCCCAGGTGGTCGAGGTGACGGTGCTGGAGCATGAGCGGGCCACGGACCAACCCAGCGTTCCCGCCGCGAGAGCAGAGGCCGTCAGCTTGCCGTAGGTGCGGCACAGTCGCTTGCCGTCCAGCCGGCCTTCGAGGCGTCGTCGCAACAGCATCGCGGTGATGAGCAGGCCGATGGCGTACGAGGCGGCGTAGGCGCCGGCCAGGCCAGTGACGGCCCAGCGCGGAGGCATCAGCAGATGGCAGACCGTGGCCAGGGCGATGTTTGCCGTACTGATCCACACGGCCATCCAGAACGGGGTGCGGGTGTCCTCGAAGGCGTAGAAGCCGCGCAGCAGCATGTACTGCGCCGAGAAGGGGATCAGCCCGAGTCCGAAAGCCTGGAGCATCTGGCCCAGCGGCACGATGGATGCCGGATGGGCTGCTCCGTGAGCGAAGACCACCTGCGCCATTTGCGGGCCGAGGGCGACGAAGAAGAAAGCGGCGGGAACGATGACGACGCCGCTGATCCGCAGGGCTCGGGAGAGGTCACCGCGCATGTCGTCGAGGCGGTGTTCGGCAACGGCCCGGCTCATTCGCGGCAGCAGGGCGGTGACCAGCGAGACGGTGATGACGGACTGCGGCAGCGACCAGATGGTCTGCGCGTAGGTGTAGGCGGAAAAGCCCACGCCGCCATTGGGCAGTGCCGTGTCTGCGGCGGAGGCATAGCGGGTCACCACCGTGCTGGCTACGAGGTTGGTGAGGACGAACAGCAGGGTCCAACGGGCCGCGCTGATGCTCTTGCCGAGCCCGGTGCCGCGCCAGTCGAAACGTGGGCGGAAGCGGAAGCCGGCAGCCCTGGCGAAGGGAATCAGGGCGAGCGCCTGGATCGCCAGGGCGAGTGTGGTGCCCGCGCCGAGCAGCGTGACCTGGGCCTGGGAGATGTCCTGGACGGAGTCCGGAACGGTCATCATGCCGAGGTACACACCGAACATGGAGATCAGGACGACGTTGTTGAGGACAGGGGTCCACATCATCGCGCCGAACTTGTTGCGGGCGTTGAGCACTTGGCCCAGGATGCTGAACAGTCCGTAGAAGAAGATCTGCGGGAGCAGGAACCGCGCGAAGACCACCGTCAGCTGAAACGCTTCGTGGTTGGCCGGTGAGTCGCTCTGATAGAGGCTGATGATCTGCGGCGCCGCCCAGACAGCCAGCAGCGTGCCGATTCCCAGCACCGACATCGTGAGGGTGACCAGACGCTGCTCGAAGGCCCGTCCGCCATCGGGCTGCTCCATCCTGGCCCTCACCAGCTGCGGAACCAGTACGGAGTTCAGCGCACCGCCGATGAGCAGGAAGTACAGGCTCGCCGGCACCACGTTGGCCTGGTTGTACGTCGTAGCGAGCAGTCCCGTCCCGAGTGCCCCGGCCTGTAGGACTGTTCTCAGCAGGCCCGTTGCCCGGGACACCACCGTCCCCGCTGCCATCAGCATGGACGAGCGCATCAGCCCGCCCTTTGCCGCGCCGGACTTCGCGGCGGCATGCCGCCCTCGCTTCTGCTTCCCCGGTAACCGCGTTCTCGCCGCGCCCGGCGTCCCCTCCACCATGCGCCCAATCTACGGCGTACAGATCATCATCATGGGCACTGCCCCGGGTTCTCCGGTCGGCCCGCAGTCCCCAGTCGCCGCACTGCGGCGAACGGACACTCCGGGCCGTGGGGTCGTGCAGTACGCAGGTGCGTCAGGCCGGGACGGTCCTCACTGCTCGCTGGCATCCGGATCGCGTAGAGGTCTCAGTCCGCCGGGCAGGTCAGGAATCTGGAAGGAGTACCGGCCCAGCACGTTGATTTGCTGCCGTACAAACGGCGATAGGGCCACGTCCTCGTCACGGACGTCGAAGCCGTCCGCGCGCAGCTGGTTCACCGCGGCAGATCTTGGGGAGTCGTCGCAGAGCATCACCTCGATGTTCGATCGTGACGGGCCGGGCCGGGCCGGGTGACGCTGCGGCCGTCATCACCGTTGATTTCGAACCGTTGAGGCCCGGTCGTCGCTCATTGCGGTGTAGACGGTCAGAATCGATGCGACAGCGTCAACTTCGGCCGGTCCAACGATCCGCAGCCATGCGAGCTCGCAGAGTCCGTCGAACCGCCTGACGCGGTCAGCGGCATCCGCAGGCCATGGGTTCGGGAGTGCCGGGAGGTGGATCAAGGAGATCTCGTCGATGAAGTTGCCGTCGAGCGGCGGGCACTTGTCGACCGAGAGGTGGTGGAGATTGGAGAGGGAGATTACTACGTCCGGCTTGCACGGCCCTTCCCTGAGAGCAATCTCCAGGGAGTCTTCCTCGGCGAAGACATTGAACGAGATGCGACTGATGGAGTAGCCGACGCATGATACGAGCGTGCGTGCGGCGTTGGCGCATCGATTCTTGAAGGCGTCTCGCGCCTCAGTCGTATCTGTCACAGCGAGAGGCTACGAGCCCCGGTGGCCTGCGTCGATCGAGTTCGTTGGACCAGATCTACTGGTACGGGACGCTGAGGGTCACTGGAGCAGGATCATCTTGCGGAGAAGCTCGAATCGGGCTCGGCCGTAGAGCTGTCCCTTGATCTTCTTGATACGGTTCACGGCTCCCATCGACTGCATCGATCCAGGCAGGGAGCGTGGCACCCAGACGGTTGCTGAGTATCTCGCCGAAGTCGCGGACATACCCAGCGGCCGCGTCCAGTTCGGGACAGCGAGCCAGGACCTGCTTCAGATCGGTCCGGTCCTCCTCGGCCAGGGCCGTGGGGTGACGGGTGAGCCACCCGGCTTACAACCTTGGGAGCGATTGAGTTCGGGGCGTGTTGGCCTGGCGGGTTGGCTGGTGGGTGATCAGCAGGCGGCCTGCCGGGCGAGCACCAGTTCCGTGCTCGACTTGCGGCGGGTTGCCCGCCGGGCGGAGCGGTCAGAGACCAGGGCGGCGATCGCGAGGTGGGTCTCGGCGTAGGTCTCGCGGCAGCCGGTGAACCGCTGCAGGGGCCGCCACTGCTTGTACTCGGCGTTGGTGTGCTCTACGCAGATCCGCGCGGAGGACTGGCGGCGTCGCTGCTCGCGCCAGGCGTGGTGCTCGCCCAGCGGCGCGTCGTCCTTCAGTTTCTTCGGCGGAGCGCTGACCTGGCCGGGGAACTCGTTGGCCAGGCCCCGGTAGCCCTCGTCGACCTCGGCCTTGACCTTGGGGTGCCGGTGGAACTGCTCGGCGATGCCCTCGGTGCGCACGGCGGTCCAGTCGTGCATACGTCCCGGCCGGACCACACCGCTGAACAGCGGTGCGACCCTGCGGGTCACTGAAGGTCGTGGTCTTGACGGTGTTCTGCTTCTTCTTGCCGGAGACGAACGCCTTGCGGCCGGAGCGGTGGGCGCGGGGGCGGCAGACGTGCCCATCAACGACATCGCACCCCTGGAGACCCGCCCCGCCGACGCCCAGGTGGCGCTGACCGCGCTCGGCGTGCTGTGCCAGCACCGGGAGCAGTCCTGGGTCAACCTCAGCATCACCGACTTGCGCCGGGCCGACTGCGACGGACTGTGGTTCCCCGAGGTCAACTTCGACCGCGCCTGCATGGAGGCGGCGGGCCTGTACCACGCCAATCTGACCCAGGCGTCCCTGGTCTCGGTCAACCTGCGGCACGCTGACCTCACGACGGCGATTCTCCGCCGGGCTCGCTGCATTCTGGGCGACCTACGGGCCGCGAAGCTGGTCGAAACCGACTTGCGTGACGCCGACTTCACCGAGACCGACCTGCGCGAGGCAAACCTGCGCAAGGCCGACGCCCACGGCGCGGTCTTCCACCGCGCCGACCTCCGCATGGCCGACTTGCGCGGCACCGACCTGCGCACCGCCAACCTTGTCGAAGCACGCCTGACCGGCGCCCTGGCCAGTGAGCACACCCGCTGGCCCGACGACTTCGACCACACGGCCGCCGGAATCGTCGACACCGATGACCCCGGACCCGAGCCCTCGCCCCTACCCCAGCCGCCCGGGATGACGTGGCAGGCACCCCCGCTGAGGTCCAATCCCTGACCAGGACGCGCCGGTCAAGACTGCGGCGATCGCGATCCGCCTGACCGGCGTCACTCCGCCTCAGCGGCGTCCTGATTGCGCAGAGCTCCAGACCGCCAGGCAGATCCGGGAGCTGATATCGCTCCCAAGGTCGTTAGTGGTCGGCTCCGGAAGTCCTTCGGGGGTTGACTCGAGCACTCGACATGTGGAGTCCAAGTAGCGGAGCGGACGTGCCATCTCGTTGCGCATGACGCCAGCGTGGCCCATCTGAACCCAGCTGGGAGATCCAGATGTGGAACCGGTCTGTGGCAGCGGGTGTGCCCAGTTTCCGTCCACGGTTCCCGGGCCGGTCGGCCGCTGCGGGTCAGCCGCGCACCGCAGCCAGGCACTCGTCGTACAGGTCCATGATTTCGCTCTTGCCGCCGTTGGCGACCCACGTCATCGATGCGGCATCCAGGCATGCGAACGCCGTCGCGATCACCGCGCGGGCCCTCGCACCCTCGTTGCCGGCAGCAGCGTCCATGCGGGTCTCGATGAGCGGCAGCAGGTTCTCCTGGAACCGCAGTCGCTTTTCGAGCCAACCGGCACGCAGCGAGGCGGTGTTGTGCAGGAGGCGGAACCGCTCCAGGGCCTGCTCGCGGCTGTCATGCAAGGCCAGTACGGCAGCCACCCCTGCGCGCAGGGCCTCCCAGATACCGGCATCGGCGGGCTGTTCGCTGATCGTGTCCATCAGGACCTGCCCGAACTGGTCCTGGCCGCCGCCGAGAAGGTCCTCCTTGGTGCCGAAGTAGCGGAAGAGAGTGCGCTGGGAAACGCCGGCCTCCCGGGCGATCTGGGCGATGGTCGTCTCGTCGTAGCCCTGCTCGATGAACAGGCGCAGTGCCGTCTCGAGGATCTCCTGGGAAGCCAGCTGCCGTGTCCGGTCCCACAGCGTGGTCGGTGCGCTCGTCGCTGACTTGGCTTCCTGCTTCATGTCACCAGACTAGCCCAGCACTGCCAGTCTGGCAGTCACACGATGCTTGGCAGTCGCTGCCAACTTGTCGTACGCTGCCAGGGCGGTGCCGCAGCACCGCCAACTGCCCCACGGACAGAGCCGCCCCCGCCCAGAAGTACGCAAAGGAGCGCATCATGCCTGCACCCACAGCTTTGATCACCGGTGGAACCAGCGGCATCGGCAAGGCGACCGCCGAACTGCTCCACTCCCGCGGCTACCGCGTCATGGTCACCGGCCTCGGCAATGTCGCCGACGCCGGACTTCCCGAAGACGTCACGGCTGTCCGGGCCGACGCACGGTCCCTGCCGGACATCGACCAGGCGATCGACCAGGCGCGCCGACAACTCGGCTCCCTCGACCTGCTCTTCCTCAACGCGGGCATCTCCCGCCCCGGCCCGATCGAATCAACCGACGAAGACGCCTTCGACGCCCTGTTCGACATCAACGTCAAGGGACACTTCTTCACCCTGCAAAAGGCGCTGCCGCTCCTCAACGAGGGCGCCTCGGTCGTGTTCACCGTGGGCGCCGCCGAAGGGCTCGGGGCCGCGATGACAGCGGCCAAGGGCGCTCTGCTGCCCCTCATGCGGTCCCTCGCACTCGAACTCGCCCCCCACCGCATCCGCGTCAACGCGGTCAGCCCGGGACTGATCAACACCCCTGCCTACAGCAAGATGGGTGTCTCCCAGGAAATGATCGGCTCCTGGGCCCGGGACATCCCGCTCGGCCGCGTCGGCGCTCCCGCCGACATCGCCGAAGCCGTGGCCTTCCTCGCCTCGGACGCCGCCGGCTACATCACCGGCGACAACCTCACCGTCTCCGGCGGCATCGGTGTTCACTCCAACGCCTGACAAGTAATTTGGCTCCGACCTGGAAGCTTCACCGGCTCCAATGCTCAGGCTGTGGCCCGGGCGAGCCGACGGCCCGTGCGAGAAGCCGGCCCCGCCACTTCGTTCTCCACCACGGACAGATGGGCCGCCCTCCTTCCGCCCGTGTGCTCCGCCGCACCCTTGGAACTGACCGCTGGCGAGCGCCACCGGCTCAAGAAAATGGCCTACGCCCACAAGACCCCGCACCAGGCACGCCAGCGGGCGACGATCGTGCCCCTGGCAGCACGAGGCCGCAGCAACGCCCGGATCGCCGCCGAAACCCACCTGCACGTGGACACCGTGCGCCGCTGGCGCGGCCGATTCGCGGCCGGCCGGGTGCCCGCCCTGGCCGACCGCAAGCGATCGGGGCGGCCTCCGACATTCACCGCGCTGCAGATCGCCGAAGTCAAGGCACTGGCCTGCCAGTTGCCCACCGAGTTCGAAGCCCCGCTCTCGTGCTGGTCATGCCCCGAGCTCGCGCGCGAGGCCGTCACCCGGGCAATCACCGAGACGATCTCCGCCTCCACTGTGCGCCGCCGGCTCAGGGACGACGCACTCAAGCCCTGGCAGCACCGTTCCTGGATCTTCATCCGCGACCCGAACTTCCGCGCCATCGCTCAACGAGTCCTGGACCTCTACGCGCGCGTCTTCGATGGCACCCTGCTCGGAGAAGACGAGTACGTCGTCTCCGCAGACGAGAAGACCACGCCCACGCGTTTCACATGCAGCTGATCGACCACGACCCTTCAGCTGAAGCCCGCATCGGGGACTGCCGGCGTGCACAAGCCGTCGGTCGCCGCCACACCGACCGCCGCCGCGCCGGTTGTCTCCGCCTCCGGCACCATCGGCACTCGCGCGCAGGCGGGGACCGGCGCACCCGTCGCCCAGCCGACCCCGAGCAGCACGTCCGGCAGCCTGGCCTCCACCGGGGTGAGCAGCACGGTCACTTACAGCGCCCTCGGTGGCCTGCTGGCCATCATCGCCGGAAGCGTCCTGGTGCTTCGCGGACATCGCCGCAGGGCTTTGCACGGGAAGTGAGACCACGTGAAGGAGTGACCGACGGCCGGCAGCGACACCGCCCACCCGGGGAGTGCGCCCCGGCCGTCGGTCTCCGCTCCGGCGGCGGCGGTCCATCGGCCCGCGAAGCCGCCCCAGACCGAGACTGCGCCGCCCGCCTGCCCCTGTGCGTCCACGCGGTAGTTGTCGCCTGCGGCGCTGCGCGTACCCGTCGCGTGGTTGAACTGGACGGCGAACACGTGCTGGCCGGGCGGCACGGTACGTCCGGCTTTCAGCACCCACCGGTAGACCAGCGAATGTCCGGTCTGCTGGATGGTAACGCTGAAGTCGTCGCTGGGCAGGGTCCGCCAGCTGCCGGTCTGCTGCACCGAGCCGGTCAGCGCAACGTGCACCTCCACCGTGAGCGCGGTGAGCGGCCCGGCGTTCCTGAGCGCAAGGTCGTTCTGCTCCCAGTACGCCGTGCTCCGGACCTTCACCGAGCCGCGGCAGCGGCAACACCTGGTCCAACACCACAGGCGACACCGCCACCCTGAGCTTCGAGGGCAGCTACGTGGCACTGAACTCCACGGCCTGCAACGGCCAGGGCATCATGAGCGTCTCCGTCGACGGCGGCGCGGCCACCTCCGTGGACCTGTACCGCAGCTCCAGCCAGGGGGTGAACGCACCGGTGTTCACCGCCGACGGACTCGACCCGACCGCGACCCACATCCTCAAGGTCACCGTCACCGTCACCAAGAACCCGTCATCACAGGGCAATTGGGCCTCGCTGGTCGACGCGATCATCGCCTAGCAGCCGAGCAGGAACACCCGCGCGCCGGGCCCGGTCCACGGGGCCGGCGCGCGGGTGTGCGCAGCAGGAGGGCGCGCCGGCCCTCGAAGCCTGCCGAAAGGTCCCGCCCAGGCGAACCAATCCCTGCCCGGTGCTGAAGTGCCACAATGGCCCCGGCAGGCAGGCCGCCCCTCGGCCGGGCCTGTCCGGCAAGGGCGGCGGTCGTGGACGCACCGGCGTGAACCAGGAGGCGAATGTGACGGACAAAGGCGAGGGCGAGAACCCGTCCGCTTCGGGCGACACCCGGAGCTCCATCACGATCGCCTGCATGACCGATCCCGCCGACCTCCCGGCCCCTGCCCCGCAGCCGCCGACGCCGTCGGACGACCACCACGCCCTGCCGGAGCGCACCCGCGCCTGCGTGGAGGAACTGCTGCGGCACCACGGCGCCGACCAGCCGGGTGACAACAGCGAGCTCGTCGAGCTGGTTTTCCACGAGCTGACGAACATGTGGAGCGAGGAGATCCTGCAGGGTATCGAAGCCGTCGCGCGGGAGCAGCGGGTCGGGCTCGTGGTGAGCGGATTCGCGGCCCGTTCCGGTGAGCTGCTGCCCCTGCGCGCCGGAGCCCCCTGCCTGTCGGTGCGGCCCCTCCCGGCCTCGGCGCTCGAGCGGCTGACGGCGCGGGGCATCCCCTTCGTCGTCTACGACCCGATCACCGAGCTGTCGCAGGGCACGCCCTATGTCGGCTCCACGAACTTCCGCGGCGGCCAGGCGGCGACGCGGCACCTGCTGGGACTCGGACACCGCCGCATCGCCATGATCAACGGTCCTGACCACCCCTACTGTGTGGCCCGGCAGGCCGGCCACCTCGCCGCGCTGGCCGAGGCCGGCCTGTCCCCGGAGCCCGGGCTGACGCCCTGGACGCCCATCACCTTCGAGGACGGCCATGCGACCGCACGGCAGCTGCTCTCGCTCCCCGACCCGCCGACCGCGATCTTCGCCGCTTCCGACATGCAGGCGCTCGGCGTCTACCAGGCCGCCAGGGAGCTGGGGCTGTCCATTCCCGGCGATCTGAGCGTCGTAGGCTTTGACGATCTGCCGGTCGCGGCGCTGCTCGATCCTCCGCTGACCACGGTGCACCAGCCGCTGCGGGAGATGGCAGCCACCGCCGCCGGCCTGGCGCTCGCGCTGGGCCGGGGCGGGGAACTACCCCAGACCGGGGTGGAGATCGCCACCGCACTGGTGGTCCGCCAGAGCACCGCGCCTCCGCGGCAGCACGGCGGCACGACGAACGGGACGGCATGAAGGCGACGGACGACCGGGCGGAAGCGGGCGCGGAAGCGGGCGCCGTCACGATCGCGTACATCGCGGAATCGGCGGGCGTCTCCATTCCGACCGTGTCCAAGGTGCTCAACCGGCGCGGCGGCGTCTCGGACCAGACCCGCGCGCGCGTCGAGGAACTCATCACCCTCCACGGCTACCGCAAGCCGGTCGGCAACCGCAGCAACGTCGTGGAGCTGGTCTTCCGTGAGCTCGACAGCCTGTGGGCGGTTGAGGTCATCCGCGGAGTGGAGCGGGCAACGCGCAAGCACCGGGCCGTGGTGATGGTCTCCGAGGTCCGCGGTGACGGCCCACCGGGGCGCTCGATCGAGGAGACAGCCGGCCGCAGGCCGAACTGCGTCCTGGCGGTGAACCGGCTCTCGCCGGAGGAACGCGAGCAGCTGACCGCGGCGGGCATTCCCTTCGTCATCATCGATCCGCTCGACGACCTCCCCGACGAGGTGCCGTTCGTGGGTTCCACCGGCTTCCGCGGCGGGCAGGCCGCGATGCGGCACCTGCTGGACCTGGGGCACCGCCGCATCGCCATGATCAGCGGCACCGGCCAGCCCGTCATCGTGCCCCGGCAGTCGGGCTTCCTCGCGGCGCTCGCCCAGGACGGACTGACGCCCGATCCCGAGCTGCTGGCCGTTTCCCCCTTCACCCGCGAGGGCGGCCGGGCCGCCGCGCTCGAGCTGCTCGCCCTCCCCGAGCGGCCCACCGCCTTCGTCACCGTCTCCGACCCGCAGGCGCTCGGCGTCTACCAGGCCGCCGGAGAACTCGGGCTGTCCGTCCCCCGCGACCTGAGCGTGGTCGGCTTCGACGACCTGCCGATCTCCTCATGGGCCGAGCCGCCGCTGACCACGGTGCACCAGCCCCTCAACGAGATGGCAGCCGCCGCGACCGAACTGGCGCTCGCCCTCGGCCGTCGCGAGGAGGTCCAGCAGGGCGGCACCGAGATCGCCACGACCCTCACCGTCCGCGGCAGCACGGCCCGGCCGAAGCGCTGAGCATGTCGTAGTGGTCCTCCCAGCCAAACCTGATGGCCGGTCAGCAGCTCTGTGTCGGGCGGGCGGCTGCCGGGTCAGCCGCCGGTCGACTCCCGTACCACCAGGGAGAAGTGGCTGACGAACTCCTCCCGGTCCTGCGGGAGCTCGGCCTGGCCGATCCTCCGGGCGAGGAGCGCGACCGCCCGCTCGGCCATGGCGCCGTGATCCGGATCGATGGTGGACAGCGAGGGGACGAGGAACTCGCTGCTCTCGACGTTGTCGAAGCCGATCACCTTGACCTGCTCGGGGACCCGCACCCCGACGTCGGCGAGGCCGCGCAGCACGGCCATCGCCAGGGTGTCCGTCACGCAGAACGCACCGTCGAAGCCGAGCCCGCTCTCCACCATCTCCCGGGCGCCCTGTGCACCCGCCCGCATCGTGAACGCTTCCATGCTCTGGGTCAGAGCGGGATCCACCCGCAGACCGGCATCCTCCAGTGCCTGCCGGTATCCGGTGTGGCGCAGGCTGGACACGTCCACCTCTTCACCCACCGGCCCGCACAGGATCGCGATGCGCCGGCAGCCCCGATCGATCAGATGGCGCGTGGCCGCCCTCGACGCGTCGACATTGGGCATGGCGACGTGGTCCACCGGCCCCGATGATCAGCTCACCAAGGATGACCACCGGGTAGTCGACGTTGAGCCACTCGGCATCGGCCGAGCCCATGCCCACGGGGCTGAGGAGGAGTCCGTCGTACAGCCGGTTGCGTGAGAGGGACAGCGCCGCCAGTTCGTTCTCGCGCAGCGCACCGGTCTGCTCGATGCTCACCCGCAGGTCGTACCGCGCGGCCGCGGCGACGATGGCGGCAGCCAACTCGCCGTACGCACTGTTGACCCCCGGAATGGCTGGACGGATGGTGCCGGTCCGGCCCTTGCGCAGGTTGCGGGCTGCCAGATTGACGCGGTAGTCGAGCCGGGCCATCGCCTCGAGGGCCTTCTCCCGCGTCGCCCTGCGCACGTTCGGGTGATCATTGATGACATTGGAGACGGTCATCGCCGAGACCCCGGCGGCCTTCGTCACGTCCTGGATGGTTGCCACGTTTACCGTTCCTAGGGACTGAGCGGGTGTGAGTCCTGTTGCCAGGTCTCATGCTCGGCCGAACGCCCCGGACGGTGTTGGGCGTTCTGGTTGCCCGCGTTCGCTCCGCGTCCGGCGCTCACGGATCGTGTCCGTGGTCCGGGGATGCGGGGACGGGTTCCCTCACGCCCGGGGACACGCCGATCAGCCTGGGCGGTCCGATGCCCCACCGCATCACTCCGGTGTGGTGGGGGCGGTGCCGTCCGTCGCCGGATCGGGTGTCCCTGGGCGCGCCTTCCGATCGCCACGGCAGCAGCATCGTGGCGGGTGGTCTTACGGTTCTTCGTGGTGAGGGGCTTCTGCCAGTACTGCCCGCCCCACCGGCTGGTGTAGGCCGGGTCGACGGCGATGACCGCGATACCCGTGGCGTCGGCCATCGAGGCCAGCCGGGCGCGGAGTTTCCCGGTGGGCATGCCGGAGATCAGCTGCCGGAAGCGTTTCCTGCGGCCGTGTTTCTCCCGGGTCTTCTCCGCACCGAAGTCCAGATCCTCCACCGCAATCGCCTGCACACCACACATGCGGGCCCAGTGCAGCAGGCGGGTCAGGGCGTGTCGGACCTGGGCGTCACGGTGATCGGCGGTGCCGGTCAGGTCGTAGCAGAAGCGGAGCGGGGCGCCGGTCGGGTTGCCGTGGATGTCCAGGCGCCAGGCGGCCAGGTGGTCGGCGTTCATATCGACGCCGATCACGCCATGGGTGAGCACGGCGTCGATCGGGAGGGTCGGGGTGGGCGGGATCTGCCAGGACGCGGTCAGATACCAGCGGTTGCGGCCGGCGTCGTAGTGGATGCGGTAGGCGATCGCCCGGTTGGCTGCGACGCGATCCGCCCACTCGGTGCCCCGGTGCGCGAACGCGACCCGGCAGGCCAGGACATACCGTCCGTGCGGGGCATTCGCCAGATGGGCGAGCGGCGCGGGAAGCCTGATACTCACCTCACCGTCGGGGCTGATCCGGATCGTCTCGTTGCCGTACCGCTTGCCGGACTCACCGTCCGCCTGGCAGAACCAGCGCTCCGCCTCCCACCGCCCACGCCACGCGGACTCCGTGAGCTGGGCCGCCTCCAGGTGGTGCCGGGTACGGGCCAGACGCTTGCCGCCGCGTACGACGTGCACGATGCCGGCCTCGCGGTCGGCCCGCGCTGCCGTCAGCCGGTCCTCAAGCACCCGCAGCCGCCGGGACTTCGCATGCCACTCCCGCGCCGACCGGTACCCCCCGGGCGCCTTCTTCGTCCCCTTCTGCCCGACCGGCAGGGACAGCCGGTCCTCGATGGTGCGGATCCCCGCTTCCAGGTGCTGCAGGTGCGCCCACTGGCCACGGCGGGCCAGCGCCCACTGGTCGTGCGTGGCCTTGGTGATACTGCCCGCCCACCGCGACGACGACAGAGGCGTCAGCTCCCGCTTACGCACCGCCCACGCCTGACCGGAATGCGAAAGGCCGTCCCGGCAACGGGCCTTGAGATCCTTCGAGGCCAGCGACCCCAGATGCCTGCCCACCAGCCGCAGCATCATCTCGTCGTCGGGTGTCAGCTCCCTGAGGCGGGTCCGCGCGGCCACACCGCTGGGACCGGACGCGACGAACGGCGCGGCGAGACTCCTCAGTTCACCCACCCTGTCACCCCCGCCCGGCCCCACCCGAAGATCCCGTCGCCATGGGAAACGAGCGCCTCCCATGAAGGTCACGCATTCGATGCGAGAACGCCAGTTCCCCACTGAAACCGACACCACCACCGAGGCGCGTGACACAAGACAGACCAACAGCTCTCACTCCCGCTCGCCCAAACCCTCTTGAACGCACTCCAACGGCAGCAGCTCCAAACCCTCGGTCGATGGTGGGCGCAGACGCCGCGGCAGGCCTCAGCGCGGGTGGGCCACGGGTGCCTGGATGGTGAGGAACGAGTGCGGGGGAATCGTCAGCACCATTCCCTGGCCGGTTGACTTCACCGCGTCGAACGGGCGCGGGGCCACCGCCTCGGGCGTCTCCGCGGTGTTGTGGACCTGGAGCCGGTCCGCGGTCAGCAGGCGGCCGGTCGGCTCGCCGACGGAGCCGCCGCGCAGGTCGAGTGTCACCTCGGCGGGCTCCTGGGCGTCCAGGTTGGTCAGTGAGATCAGCACCGTGCCGTCCTTGATGCTGGCGGAGGCGGAGAGCGTGTCGAGTTCGCTGTCCCCCACCCGGCGCTGGGCGTTCTGGGCCTGCAGGTGCACGGCGAGCGAGGTGGCGTCCTGATGGCCCTTGTTCATTTCGAAGACGTGGTACGTCGGGGTCAGGACCAGCGCGTCGCCGTCGGTGAGCAGCATGGCCTGCAGGACGTTGACGGTCTGGGCGATGTTGGCCATGTGCAGGCGTGCCGCGTGCCGGTGGAAGATGTCGAAGTGGGTGCTGGCCACGAGGGCGTCGCGCAGGGCGTTCTGCTGGAACAGGAAGCCCGGGTTGGTGCCGGGCTCCGTGTCCCACCAGGTGCCCCACTCGTCCAGGACCAGCCCGACCCTGCGGCCCGGGTCATAGCAGTCCATGACCGTGGAATGGCCGGTGAGGATACGGTCGATCCGCTTGGCCTCCAGCATCGTGCGGTAGTAGTCGTCCGTGTCGAAGTCGGTGGCGCTGCCCTTCGCTTCCCACGGGCCGATCACCGTGTACTGGTGAACGGACAGGCCCTGGAAGAAGTTGCGGGGCGTTGCCTCGCAGCCGAAGCAGCTGATCTGCTGCATCAGCGTCTCGGTCCACTTGTAGTCGTCGCCGCTCGCGCCGGAGGCGATGCGGTACAGCGTGTTGCCGCTGTGGTCACGGCAGTACGTGGCGTACTGGCGGGCCAGATCGGCGGAATACTCCGCGCGCATGTTGCCGCCGCAGCCCCAGGTCTCGTTGCCGATGCCCCAGAACTTCACCCGCCACGGCTCCTCCCGGCCGTTGGCCTTGCGTAGCCGCACCATCGGGCTGTCGCCGTCACGGGTCAGGTACTCCACCCAATCGCTCATCTCCTGCACCGTGCCGGAGCCGACGTTGCCGCTGATGTACGGCTCCGCGCCGAGCAGCTCGCACAGGGCCATGAACTCGTGGGTGCCGAAGTGGTTGTTCTCCTCCACGTTGCCCCAGTGGGTGTTGACCATGCGGGGGCGCTGGTCCCGGGGGCCGATGCCGTCCTTCCAGTGGTACTCGTCGGCGAAACAGCCGCCCGGCCAGCGCAGGTTCGGGATGTTCAGCGCGCGCAGAGCCCGCACGACATCCAGGCGGATACCCCCCTCGTTGGGTATCGGCGAGTCCTCCCCGACCCAGAAGCCGCCGTAGATACAGCGGCCGAGGTGTTCGGCGAAGTGACCGTAGAGGTGGCGGTTGATCGTCGGGCCCTCGATGTCGAGGTTGATGACCGCGGTGGCGGTGGCGGTGGGCACGGGGTGGCTCCAGGGAGTGGGATTTGTATCGATGGAAGGGGCGGCCACGAGGGCTCCTCGGGGCCTGGGGAGCCCCGGCCGTCAGAGGTCTCCGACGGCCGGGGCGTGGTTGACGGGTGGTCAGCCGACGGTGCCGGTCACCGTGCTGCCGTTCTTGGTGACCTGGTAGGTGGCGGTCTGGCCGCTGTAGAAGTGGAAGACCAGCGTGGCTGTGTCGCCGTCACGCAGCGAGTTGAGGAACAGGGGGGGGGCAGCACGATCGTGCTGTTGGGGTAGTCGGGCGAGAACGTCTCGTTGAACGTCTGGTAGGGGGTCCAGTCGGTCGGGCCGGCGTTGGTGCCGTCGGCGTAGGTGGAGTGCATGGTCGCCAGGTTGTTGCCCCGGTACTGGGTGGGGATGGTCAGGCCGTCGGTGGTGCCATTGGCCGCCGCCACTGTCGGGTTGTCGTTGGTGACGATGTCGATGTTCCACGGCACCCCGGTGGAGAACCGGGCCTGGACCGTGGCGTCGGTACCGTAGGCGCGGTCGCCGACCAGGCGGGTCAGCGCACTGGCGGTGAAGGTCAGCGTGGTTCCGGAGACGGTGTAGTCCCTGCCCGGGCGCAGCTTGGTGTTGCCCTGCCACACGCCCAGGAAGTGGGTGCCGTTGAGGTTCAGGGTGAGCGACTCGGCGGTGATCGGGGCGGACTTGGAGACGAAGAGCTTGTCGAAGGAGGCCGTGCCCGAGCGGGTGGTCCAGCTCGACTTGATCATCGCGATGATGTCCGGGTCACGCCACTGGAGCGTTTCACGGTTCAGGTAGTTGAAGGCGTCCCACAGGGCGGTGGTGACGCCGTACTTGCGCGCCGCGTATCCCAGCTGCTCGTAGTACTTCAGCTGCTCGCCACGCTCGACTGATTCGGGCCAGAAGTAGTTGGGGCTGGTCAACAGGCCGTACTCGCCGAGGTAGACCGGGATGCCCTTGGCGACGAAGGTGTCGTGCATATCGGCGAAGGAGTCGTCCAGGTATTTCTGGGCGATGTCGCCGTACAGGGTGCCGCCGGCGATGTTCGCGCTGAACGGGTAGTAGCTGTAGAAGTGCACGGTCGCCACCAGCTGGCTGTCGTGCAGGGAGTTGATGGTGGTGGACAGGTCGTCCAGGAGGGGCTGGGCGCCATCGCCGCCCACGGTGGGCAGGACGAGCATCCTGGTCGCGTTCGCCCCGCCCGAGGCGCGGACCACGGTGTGGAAGGAGACGTTCAACTCGTTCAGGTACTGGGTCGCCTGCGCGGTCGTGGCACCGGGGAACCGCGGTTCGTTGATGCTCTCGAAGAGCAGGGTGCGCGGCTCGGACTTGAAGGCCTCGGAGATCTGCGACCAGGTGGAGGCGAAGCGGGGCATGACATTGTCATGGTCCGTGACGATGTTGTTGACCCAATTCACCGAGTCGTGGTGGGCGTCGAGCACGACGTACAGGCCGGCGGCCTGCGCCCAGTCCACGACCTGCTTGACCCGGGCCACAAAGGTGGCATCGATGGTGTACGGCGCGGTGGCGGACTGGTGGGTGCCCCAGGTCACCGGGATGCGGACACTGTGGAAGCCATTCGCGGCGATGGTGTCGAAGATCGCCTTGGTGGTCAGGGGGTTGCCCCAGGCGGTTTCGCTGGGGGCGTCCAGGGAGTTGCCCAGGTTCCAGCTGGGCTGCATCTGCGCCACGGCGTCGATGGCCTTGGCCGGGACGCTGACGACCGGGTGCCGCGCCGCGCCGTGGACGTCGGTGGCGCCGAACGCGGCGGTGCCGGACAGGCCCAGCATGACGGCCAGGGCCGTCAGCAGGGCGGCCAGGCGGCCGAGGCCGCGGCCTCTGGCGCGCCGGTGCGCGGGTGGCTGGATGTCGCTCATGCCATGTGCCTTTCTCGAGATGAGTGGATCTCTGGCGCAGTGCTGGTCAGGAAGTCTGCGTGGGGCGGGCCGACTGCCGGAGTCGCAACAGCACGGCGGACGGTGCCGCCGGCAGGGTCACGGTGAGCTCGGCCGCATCCGGATCCCAGGCGCAGTGCGGTCGCCCGCTGCTGGGGTAGAGCAGGTCGGTGCTGACATCGGCTCCCCGCAGCCGGGGCAGCCGCAGGACTGCGGTGTCGTCCGCTCCGGGGCGGCGCCAGACCGTGAGGTAGGTGGTGGCCGGGGTGTGCAGGGCCAGGGCGATCCATGGGTCCTCCCAGGCCGGCAGGCCGAGCGGCCAGGCGGGGACGGCCTGCGGAAGGTCGGCGCGAATGGACTTGTACACCGCCACCCCCTCATGGACCAGCGCTCGTTCCCCGGCCCCGAGCTCGGTGATCTTCCCCGAGAGGTGGATGCGGCCGAGGAGGGCGTTGGCCATGGTGAAGGCGACCTCGTCGGGGGAGTCCTTGGCCTGCGGGTAGGCCCAGACCGCACCCTGTTCGGGGGTGACGGCGGTGGGCGCGGAGGCGGCGATCGGCGCATAGAGCAGCAGGTCCTCCTGGTCGCTGGTGGAGTGGAGCTGCAGCCGCGAGAGCATGGCGTGGTCGGTGCGCATGCCGCCCGAGGCGCAGCTCTCGATCACCAGGTCCGGGTAGCGGTCCAGGACGCCGTCCAGCCAGTCGAGCAGGGCCCGGTTGTGGCCCAGCAGCCCGTCGGCCGGGGCCTCCCCGGGGTGGCTGCTGGTGCCGCGGGCGAAGTCGGTGTTGTGGTCGAGCTTGAGGTAGCCGACGCCCCACTCGCCGACCAGGCGGTCCACGACCTGGTCGAGGTGGGCCCGGGCGGCGGGATGGCGCAGGTCGAGGTGGTACCGGTTGCCGCCATCCCCCTCACGCTGCCCGTCGCGGCAGAAGAACGCCTCCTCCGGCAGGGACTTGGCGACCGGGCTGGACACGCCGACCCCCTCCGGTTCCAGCCAGATGCCGGGCACCATCCCCCGCTCCCGGATGCGGTCCAGGACCTCGTGGATCCCGCGCGGCCCGGGGAAGCGGCTGGCGGCCGGTTCCCAGGTGCCGACAGTGCTCCACCAGTGGCCGTTGTCCTCGTCGTACCAGCCGGCGTCGATGACGAAGTACTCCGACCCCGCCTCGGCCGCAGCATCGACCAGTGGCAGCAGCTTGGCCGTGGTGGGGTCGCCCATCAGGCAGTTCATGTAGTCGTTGAAGATCACCGGCAGGTGGAGGTGGTCCCGGTGCGGGCGGCGGGTGATCCGGCGGTACCGGGTGAGCACGGCGAACGCCTCGTCGGGGCCGCCGTCCGCAGCGAAAGCGAGCGCCACCGGTACCGTGCGGAACTCGGCCCCCGGCTCCAGCAGGTGCCGCCAGCTGTGATTGGCGTCGGTGGGACCGAACAGCGCCACATAGGCCGTCTCGTCACGGACGCCGCACTCCGAGCGCCAGCCTCCGCCGTTGTGCTCGATCTGCCACAGCCAGGTGCGACCCGATTCACGGTCGGTCAGGCCGCCCATGGGGAGGAACCGGCTGCTGGACCGGACGCCCCGGCCGGTCATGACCCGGCCGTTGAGGGCGGGCGAGGAGTCCCGCAGCTGCTCCTGCTTCCAGCGGAGCTCGGTGAACCACTCGTTATCCGCCCACATCAGGTCGGCGGAGTCCAGGCCCGCCGGTCCGTCCTGGGTGAGGCCGCCGGTCACCAGCGAGCTGACCGACTCCAGTTGCAGCGCACCCGGCCCTTCGTTGCGCAGGAGCACCTCGCTGCGCAGCACCGGCAGGCCGTCCGGGGAGCGGTAGCGCACCTCGGCGGTGAGCCCGATGCCGGGGTCGTGGAGTTCGACGCTCAGCGTGTGCCAGTCGCCGTCACGGCCCGCGCGGTGGGAGCGGTGGCGCAGCCGCGAGGCGAGGTCGGTGCCGATGAGGTGCCGGCCCTGGCCCCCCGCCGTCACCTCGACCAGCGGCAGCGGTGCGCCGGGGCGCCTCGCGCCGTCCGCCTCTTCGGGTGTCCCGAGGTGGACGAGTCGGGCGGCGCCGTCCTCGTCCAGGGCGATCTCCATGGCCAGGGCCGGGTGGCCCCAGCGGATCGTCTGCGCTGTGCCGTGCGTCACTGGGGTACGTCCTCTCGGGTGGTGCCGGGCGCCAGCCCGGGGTCAGTCAGGGGCATGTCGTGTTCCTCACGTCCTGGATCGGGGGTGGGCCGGTATGAGTCGCCGCGCATCACGGCAGCCGGAGCACCGCAACGCCGCCCGGAGGCAGCGTCACGCCGCCGTCCGCTGACTGACGGTCCGACAGGAGCTCCCAGCCGACGACCGGGACGTGCCAGGGCTCACGGCCGTGGTTGAGCAGGAAGAGCCAGGAGCGGCCGTCGTCGGCGCTGCGGCGGACCGCCTCCACGCCGGGCGGCAGGCCGGGCAGGAAGGGTCGGACCTCGGCTTCGGACAGCAGGCGGCGCAGCAGTGCGGAGTATCCGGCGTCGTCCAGCCGGGTGGAGAGGTACCAACCGGCGCCCTCGCCGTAGGCGGCGCGGGTCAGTGCGGGGCGTCCGTCGGCGTAGGCGGCGACGGTGTCCGCGCCCTCGGTGCGGAGGTACTCGCTCCAGGCACCTGCCGCCATGCCGTCGGACAGCCCCAGCACGGCCCCCGCCGCGAGCGGGCGGTGCTCCTCGACCCGGATGCCCAGCGCCTCGCGCAGCGGCTCGGCCGGGTAACCGCCGGTCCTGGCCCGGTAGTTCTCGTCGACGACGCCGCTGAAGTACTGCACCAGCAGGGTGCCGCCCTGCTCGACGTAGCCGCGCAGGTTCTCGGCCGCGGCGTCGGAGAGCAGGTGCAGCGCGGGCGCCAGGACCAGCCGGTACGCCGACAGCTCGGTCTCCGGGTGGGCGAAGTCCGCGGTGACGCCCGCGTCCCACAAGGCACGGTGGGCGCGGCGCAGAGTGCCGGGGTAGTCGAGATCCTTCGACGGCAGCCCCTGGCTCTCGAGCCCCCACCAGGAGTCGGTGTCGTGCAGCACGGCGGCCTCGGCGACGACCCGTGAACCTGCCACCTCGGCCAGCCGCGCCACCGCCTCCCCGGTTTCGCAGACCTCGCGGAAGATCCGCGAGTCCGCCCCGGCGTGCGGGACCATCGCCGAGTGCCAGATCTCGGCCCCCGAGCGGGACTGGCGCCACTGGAAGAACAGCGCGCCGTCGGCGCCGTGGGCCAGGTGCTGCACCGAGTGCCGCAGGATCTCGCCCGGCTCCTTGGGCAGGGTGGCGTTCTCCCCGTACACCGTGGAGGTTCCCTGCTCCATCAGCAGCCAGGGCTTTCCGCCGCCGAAGGAACGCGCCCGGTCGCCGCCGAAGGCGGTGTCGGCGGCGGCGTCCACGCCCGGCGCGATCGGGTAGTGGTCGATGCTGACGAAGTCCAGCTCACGGCCGAAGGCCCACAGGTCCAGGTTCTGGTAGCCGGGCAGCATGAGGTTGGTGGTGACCGGCAGGTCGCTGTGGACGCGAATGGCGTCACGTTGCTCGCGGTAGGCGGCGAGGGCCTCGTCGGACCAGTAGCGGCGGAAGTCGAGCACCTGGGCCGGATTGTGGTGCCACTGGGTGGCCCGGGGCGGCAGGATCTCCTCCCAGCTGCCGTAGCGCTGGCTCCAGAAGGCGGTCCCCCAGGCCGCGTTGACCGCCTCCAGGCTGCCGTGGCGCTCGCGGAGCCAGCGCCGGAAGCCGGCGGCGGCGTGGTCGCAGTAGCAGACCGCGGCGTACTCGTTGTGGACGTGCCACAGGGCGAGCGCCGGGTGCTCGCCGTAGCGGGCGGCCAGGGCGGTGGCGATCCCGCGCGCGGCCCGCCGGTAGGCGGGAGCGGCCAGGCAGTAGGTGTCCCGGCTGCCGTGGACGAGCCCGGCTCCCTCGGCGGTGATCGGCATCGCGTCCGGGTGCGCCAGGGTGAACCAGGGCGGCGGGGAGGCGGTGGGGGTGGCCAGGTCCACGGCGACGCCGTAGCTGTGCAGCCGGTCGAGCTGCTGGTCCAGCCAGGCGAACTCGTACCGGCCCTCCTCGGGTTCCAGTAGCGCCCAGGAGAAGACGCCGAGGGTGGTGAGGTTGACCCGCGCCCGGCTCATCAGGGCGTCGTCCTCCTTCCAGGTCTCCTGGTCCCACTGCTCCGGGTTGTAGTCGCCGCCGAAGGCGAGGCCGCCCAGCCGGGCGGTGAGTCTGCTGGTGCTCACTTCACACTCTTTCGGGTAGGGGCGAGGCCGGGGACGGGCTGCGTGCGCGGTGCCGGACCGGTGACCGCGGTGAGCCGCGGTGAGCCGCGGTGAGCACTGCTCGGCCAGGGCCTCGGGGCACAGCGCCACCACCGAGACGTCCTCGGGGACGACCCGCCCGGAGGCCCGCAGCAACGAGAGCAGCGGCTGGATCGCGCCCTCGTTGTGGACGACGAATCCGGTGGTGTCGGGACGGTCGGCCAGGATCCGGCTGACCACCCCGGCCACGGACTCGAAGGTGCCCTCGCAGGGACGGTGCAGCACCCGCAGGCCGAGGGCTGCCGCCGCGTCCTGGAAGCCGGTCAGGGTCCGTTCCGCGTAGCCGGAGTGGCGCTGGTAGACCGTCGGCGCGTAGCCGATGAACGCGACGTAGTGATGCCCCAGCTCGGCCAGTGCTCGGCGCAGAGCGCCCCGGCGTGGGCGAAGTCGTGGTCCGCGCAGGCGAGTCCGACGGGGTCGCTGGGCAGGCCGATCAGGGCGGCGGGGATGCCGGTCTCGCGCAGGACGGCGATGCGGGGGTCGTCGAGCTGGACGTCCATGAGGATGACGCCGTCGACGAGACCGCTGGCGGCGACGCTGCGCACCCCTTCCGATCCCTCGTCATGGGTGAGCAACAGGACGTCGTAGCCGAAGCGGCGGGCCGCCGTGGTGACCGAGATGGCGATCTCCATCATCACCGGCACGTCGATGTCGGTGCGCAGCGGTACCACCAGCGCGAGGATGTGCGAGCGTCGTCCGGCCAGCGCCCTGGCACCGGCGTTGGGGTGGTGGTCGAGGCGGGCGATCGCCTCCTCGACCCGCTTCTTGGTGGGGGTGGAGATCGCCCGCTTGCCACTGAGGATGTAGCTCACGGTGCTCGGGGAGACGCCTGCCGCCTCGGCCACTTCTGCCAGTGTCACCATGCCGGTCAGCCCTTGATCGCGCCGGTGAGCATGCCGGTCTTGAAGTGCTTCTGCATGAAGGGGTAGACCATCAGGATCGGCACCAGGGTCAGCACCACCACCGCCATCTGCAGGGAGAGCGGCGCGGTCTGGGTGTGCAGGGAGCCGAAGCCGCCGTTGGTGGCGCCCGGCATGGTCATCCCGTTGCTGACGTACTGGAGCAGCACGTACTGCAGTGGCCACTTGGTGCTGTCGGTCGGCATGTAGAGCATCACGTTGAAGAAGGAGTTCCAGTAGCCCACCGCGTAGAAGAGCGCCACCACCGCGGTGACCGCGCGGGAGGTCGGCAGCACGATCGACCACAGGATGCGCCACTCGGTGCAGCCGTCCATGCGGGCGGCGTCGATGAGGTCGGAGGCGGTCCCGGAATAGAAGGAGCGCAGCACCAGGATGTTGAAGACGGAGACCGAACTGGGCAGGATAAGCGCCCAGTACTGTCCGTAGCCGCCGAGGGCGGTGACGACCAGGTAGGTGGGGATGAGGCCGCCGCCGACGAACATGGTGATGACGAGCACCAGCAGGATGGCGCGGTGACCGAAGGAACGGGAGCGGGACAGCCCGTAGGCGCACAGCACCGAGACCACCATGGAGAGCAGGGTGCCGACGACGGTGATGCCCAGGCTGACCAGGACGGCCCGGGTGACCGGCCCATCGACGAGCATCTGGTGGTAGGCGGCCACCGTCAGCCCGTCGGGCCAGATGACCAGGCCGCCGGCCCGGTTGATGGCGCCGGGGGTGGAGAAGCTGGTGACCACGACGATCCACAGCGGCACCAGGACCGCTGCGAGCACCAGCAGCAGCACGCCGCCCTTGAGGCCCTGCCCGACGGCCGTGGGCGGCTCCTCCCACACCGGGCGGTTGGGATGCCGGTCAGGACGGAGCGTCAGAGCCGGGGTCGGGGTGTCACTGAGTGTCTGGCTCATTTGCGGTACAACCCGTCCTCACCGAAGGCGTGTGCGAGCCTGTTGGCTCCCCAGATCAGCAGCAGCGAGATCACGCTCTTGAACAGTCCGGCCGCCGCGCCGTAGCTGTAGTTGTTGGTGGCGATGCCGTAGTAGAAGGAGAAGGTGTCCAGGACGTCGGCGGTGTCGTGGCCGACGGCGTTGCGCTGGATCAGGAACTGCTCGAAGCCGACGCTGAGCGCGTTGCCCAGCCGCAGCACCAGCATCAGCACGATGACGCCGCGCATGCCGGGCAGGGTGATGTGCCACATCCGCCGCCACCGGCCGGCCCCGTCCACCGCAGCGGCCTCGTAGAGGTTCTGGTCCACCGCGGCCAGCGCGGCGAGGAAGACGATGATCCCCCAGCCCGCTTCCTTCCACACCGCCTGGCCGGAGATCAGCAGCGCGAAGGTGCGCGGGTTGGTCATGATGTCCCAGCTGCCCAGATTGTGCTGGGCGAGCAGGTGGTTGAGCACGCCGGCCCCGCCGAGCATCTGCTGGAAGACGGTGATGGCCAGCACCCAGGAGAAGAAGTGCGGCAGATAGACCACGGACTGGATGAAGTTGCGGATCCGGGGGCTCATCACCGAGTTGAGCATCAGTGCGAGGGCGACCGGAACCGGGAAGAAGAGGACCAGCTGGACGAAGCTCAGCCACACGGTGTTGCGCAGCGCCGCCCAGAACACCGGGTCGTTGAACAGCTGCTGGAACTGGTCGAGACCGGCCCAGTCGCTGTGCATCACCCCGACCAGCGGGTCGTAGTACTCGAAGGCGGTGATCAGACCGAACAGCGGCGCGTAGTTGAAGACCAGCAGCAGTGCCACGACCGGGAGGGTCATGATGATCAGTGACTTGTCCCGGCGCAGCCGGATCCGCCAGGTCATCCCGGTACCCGGGAGGCTCTTGTCCGCCCGGCCGCTCCGCGCGCCGGCCGCTCGCTCGGTTCTGCGGCTCCCCTGGGTCTTCTTGGGTTTGATGGTGGATGTCACGGTCACGGTTCCTCCTTGCGTGGCGCCGCCTGCTGGTGCGGACTACTGACCCGTGCCGAGCTTGTCGAGGATCTCGGTCTGGTACCACGCCTTGAGCCGGTCGCCGCCGCTGCTCTTCCAACTGGCCAGTACCGCCTGGTAGTCGGAGACCTTCTTCAGGCCGTGGGTGACGTCCTTGATGGTGTCCTGGACGGACTGGGCGTTGGCGATGGTGCTGTAGCGCGACGGCAAGGTGATGTTCATGCCGTAGAAGACCGGCTTGTAGGCGTGCTTGCTCGCAGCAGTGCACCAGGCGAGGGAGTCGCGGGTGACCTGTTCGGCACCCGGATTGAACACCACCGAGGGACCCGCGCCCAGGAACGGGAAGGTCTTCGGCAGAGCGGTCTTCTTGCCCTCGTCGGTGTATGTGGGCAGACCGTTCTGCAGGGTGTAGTGGACGCCCTCGACGCCGTAGGTGGCCATCGTGTACTCGGCCGAGCCGAAGGGAGCGGACAGGTAGTCGGCGACCGCGAGCAGTTCCTGGATCTGGTCGCCGGAGAGCTTGGCGTTGAAGTAGCTCAGCATGCTGGTGGAGGCGCCGAGGAACATCTGCGGGTCGGACTTGCCGTCGGCGGCGATGATGTTGAAGGCGTCCCGGCGGTAGTTCTTGTTCGCGGCGGTTCCGGACTGGTAGTCACTGAGGCTCCAGGCCCCGGTGCCGCCACCCTGGAT
The DNA here is from genome assembly GCF_036174265.1 of Streptomyces sp. NBC_00285. Lineage (NCBI taxonomy): Bacteria > Bacillati > Actinomycetota > Actinomycetes > Kitasatosporales > Streptomycetaceae > Streptomyces > Streptomyces sp. NBC_00285. Next base: position 314,347 of record NZ_CP108055.1, read on the forward strand.
CAGGCACTTGCCCGAGAAGAAGCGGGTGCCGGCGTTGTTGGTGTTGCCGGCCAGTGCGTCGGGGTCCACGTATCCCGCCTTGGCCAGCCGGTAGTGCCAGTCCAGGGCCTCCAGCATTTCGGGCATCTCGTAGAAGTGGACCAGCTTGCCGTCCACCACCGTGTACTTGTCCGGGAGTCCCCATGCCTGGTACAGGGAGGTCCAGACCTCGCCGAACGCCCAGACTCCGCCCTTGGCATTGGTCAGCTCCTTGCCCAGGTTCATGTAGTCCTCGGCGGACTTGACCTGGTCTGCGGTGATCCCCTTGGCCTCCAGGATGTCCCGGCGGTAGAACACCGATCCGGACAGCGGCATCCCGCTGGCGAAGGTGGGAATGCCGTAGATCTTGTCCTCCCAGGCGCTGACCTGCCAGGCGAGGGTCGGGATCGCCGCCAGGTTGGGGTACTTCTTGATCTTCTCCCCGGCCAGGTAGGGCGTGAGGTCCGCCAGCTGGTTGCCGACCAGCCCACCCATGTTGAAGTTGTTGTTCCACCAGCTGGGCAGGTTGATCCAGTCCGGCAGCTTCTTCGCCGCGGTCATCGTCGGGATGATGGTCGCGTAGTCGTTGCCGTTCGCCGGCTTCATGGTGAGGTTGACGCCCAGCGCCTTGTTCATGCCCTGGTAGAACGAGTTGCCCGCCGGCGGGAGGGCGTCCCACATGGGGGTCACCGCGGTGTAGCTGCCGCCCTTGCCCGGTATGCCGGAGACGGTGGCCACCGGGTGGGCCGGGTAGGTCAGGTAGCCCGGGTCGGTGAAGGAACCTGCGGCTCCGGTCACCGAGGGGATGTCCGGCTTGACCGCCGTGCTCGCCACGTAGGCGGGAAGCACCGATGCCAGACCGGTCTTGCTGTTGGCGCCGCCCTTGCTGCTGGACTTGCCCCCGCCGCAGGCGGAGAGCACCGGGGACAGGGCGGCTGCTCCCGTCACAGCGACCGCGCCGTTCACGAAAGTTCTACGACTCATGGCGATGCTCATGGGCTGCCCTTCGAGGGTGGGATGAGGAGTCGAGCGTCGTGCAGATGCGCTGTAGTGCAGCCGGACCCTTGCAGGGAACTGACGGCCTGTCCGCCGGAAGCCGTCGAAGCGCTTCGATGTTGCCGAGAGGTTAAGCGCCACTTTCCTCGGAGGGCAAGGCATGCACAGAGAAACGACAACTTAAAGTTTCCGGCAGCTACCAACGAAACTTTCTCTTGACGCTGGTGTAATCGCCTGTCAGCGTCGAAGGGCTTCACCACCGGCAGGGTTGCGCGACCGCGCCTGTCGGCCCGACTGCCCCGTTCAGCGAGGGATCCTGACCTGTGAGCACTGCCGCCGTGTCCGCCACGCCCCATTTCCGCGATCCCGGGCTTCCCCTGGCCCAGCGCGTCGACGAGCTGCTCTCCCAGCTCACGGCCGAGGAGCGGATCGCCATGCTGCACCAGTACTCCCCGGCGATCCCCCGGCTGGGAGTCGGCGAGTTCCGCACCGGCACCGAGACCCTGCACGGCGTCGCCCGGCTGGGCGAGGCCACCACCTTCCCGCAGGCCGTGGGCCTCGGCGCGAGCTGGGACGAGAGCCTGGTCCGCGAGGTCGCCGAGGCCGTCTCGGTCGAACAGCGCGCCTTCCACCACCACCGCCCGCCGACCGTCGGCACCGGCCGCACCAGCCTCCAGGGCTGGGCGCCGGTGGTGAACCTGCTACGCGACCCGCGCTGGGGACGCAACGAGGAGGGCTACTCCGAGGACCCCGCGCACTCCGCCCGGCTCGGCGACGCCTTCTGCCGGGGCATGTCCGGCGACGACCCGGAGCATCTGCGCACCGCCCCCGTGCTCAAGCACTTCCTCGGCTACAACAACGAGGACGGCCGTTGCACCACCTCCTCCGGGCTGCGCCCCCGGGTGCTGCACGAGTACGACCTGGCCGCCTTCAGGCTCGCCATCGCCACCGGCGCCGCCACCGGCGTCATGGCCGCGTACAACCTCGTCAACGGCCGTCCCTGCCACGTCAGTCCGCTGATCGGGCAGCAGCTGCGGCGCTGGGCCGAACCCACCGGGCACGAGCTGTTCGTGGTCAGCGACGCCGAGGCCCCGTCCAACCTGGTCGACCCCGAGCACTACTACGAGGACCACGCAGAGTCGCACGCCGCCGCCCTCAAGGCCGGCATCGACTCCTTCACCGACCACGGCGAGGACTCCTCCGTCACCGTGGGCCGCATCACCGAAGCCCTCGAACGCGGCCTGCTCACCATGGACGACGTGGACCGGGCGGTTCGCAGGCAGCTGTCCCTCCGCTTCCGCCTGGGCGAGTTCGACCCCGAGCACGACCCCTACGCCGGCATCGGCTGGGAGGTCGTCAACTCCCCCGCCCACCAGGAGCTCGCCCTGCGCGCGGCCACCGAGTCCGTGGTGCTGCTGAAGAACGAGGGGCTGCTCCCGCTGCCCGCCGACCGCCGGGTCGCTGTCGTCGGCACACTGGCCTGCACCCTGTTCGAGGACTGGTACAGCGGCAGCCACCCCTACCGGATCACCGTCGCCGACGGCCTCGGCGTCCAGGGCGTGGAGGGCGTGGACCGGATCGTGCTGCGCACGGCGGACGGCCGGGCGCTGACCGCCGCAGGCCCGGAAGGGATGCTGACCGTTGCGGATGCCCAGGACAGCGACCCGTCCGCACAGTTCGACCTCTTCGACTGGGATCTCGGGGTGCTCACCCTGCGCTCGGCCGTCACCGGCCGCTACGCCTCCCTGCGCGACGCCGACCGCCGGGTAGCCGCCGACCGGGACCAGCCCGGCGACTGGTACGTCCGCGAGACCTTCCGGCTCGAACCCGACGGCGACGGGGGCGAGTTGCTGCGGAGCGTCCTCACCGGCCGGTACGCGCAGGTCCACGCCGCCACCGGCGTTGTCACCATGTCCGGAGAGTCGCCGGAGGTGGCGGCAGTCCTCACCCGCACCGTCGTCCGTGATGGCGTCGCCGAGGCCGTCGCCGCCGCAGCCGCGGCGGACACCGCGGTCGTCGTCCTGGGCAACGACCCGCACATCAACGGCCGGGAAACGCAGGACCGGGCCGGACTGAACCTCTCGCCGAACCAGGACCGCCTGCTGCGCGCGGTCCTCGCCGCCCAGCCGGACACCGTCCTGGTCGTCATGTCCAGCTACCCCTACGCGGTGGACTGGGCCGCCGAGCACGTCCCCGCGATCCTGTGGACCTCCCACGCCGGCCAGGAGACCGGCCGCGCCCTCGCACGCGTGCTGCGCGGGGATGCCGACGCGTCAGGCCGCCTCCCGCAGACCTGGTACCAGGGCGAGGACGAACTGCCCGAGCGCCTCGACTACGACATCATCAAGGCCGGCTGGACCTACCAGTACCACCGCACCCCCGCCCTCTACCCCTTCGGCCACGGGCTCTCCTACGCCGACTTCAGCTACTCCCGGCTCGCCCTCGACGCCGACCGCCTGCCCCAGGACGGAACGGTCACGGCCCGGGTCTCCCTGGGCAACCGGGGCGAGCGGGCCGGAATGGAGACCGTCCAGCTCTACGTCCGCGCACTGGACGCACGCTACGAGGCACCACTGCTGCGCCTCGCCGACTTCCGCAAGGTCCGGCTGGCGGCCGGCGAGTGGACGGAGCTGGAGTTCCGGCTGCCCGTCGAGCAGGCACTGGCCCACTGGGACGTCGCCACCGGCGCCTTCACCGTGGACCCCGGCCGCTACGAACTGCTCGTCGCCCGCAGCGCCGCCGACCCCGTGCTCACCGCCCGGTTCACCGTGGACGGACCGGCTCCCGCTCCCCGCCGGGCCGTCGGCCGGCCACTGCGTGCCGTGGACTTCGACGACTACCGCGACGCCGTCATCGTCGACGCCGGCCGCACCGACGGGGACGCGGTGACGCCTGCCGCGAACCAGGCCGCGCGGCTGGTCTTCCGCAATGTGGACCTCACCGGCGCGGCCACGCTGACCGCCGAGGTCTCCCGCACCGCGCCCGGCCCGGCCGGCCTGGACGTCTACGCGGACGGACTGCTGCTCGCTGCACTGCCGGTGGATTCGACCGGCGACCGGTACACCTGGACCACCGTCAGCGCCGCCCTGGGCCACCAGCACGGCACGCTCAGCGAACTGACGGTCGTACTCACCGGTGAACAGCGTCTCGCCGCGCTGACGTTCGCGCCCTGAACGGCGCCCACCCACCCGCCCACCACGCCGCCAAGGACTTCACACCGATGACCTCCGCCACCAGCCCGGTGATCCCGGGCTTCCATCCCGACCCCAGCGTCTGCCGGGTCGGCGAGGACTACTACCTCGTCTGCTCCAGCTTCGAGTACTTCCCCGGCCTGCCCGTCTTCCACAGCCGCGACCTGGTCAACTGGACCCAGATCGGCAATGCCCTGGACCGCCCCAGCCAGCTCGACCTCCCTCCGGACACCCCCTCCTCCGGCGGCCTGTACGCCCCTACCCTGCGCCACCACGACGGTCGCTTCTGGCTGATCGTCACCAATGTCGCCTCCGGCGGCGGCAACATGGTCTACACCGCGACCGACCCGGCAGGCCCCTGGTCCGATCCCGTCCGCGTCCCCGGCGTCCCCGGCATCGACCCCGACCTCGCCTGGGACGAGGACGGCACCTGCTGGTGCACCTACGCCGGGGTCGCCCAGGTCCGCCTCGACCCCTCTACCGGCGAAATCCTCGGCGAGCCCTACCCCGTCTGGTCCGGCACCCCCGGCGCCACCGCGCCCGAGGCGCCGCACCTCTACCGCATCGGCGACCACTGGTACCTGATGCTCGCCGAGGGCGGCACCGAACGCGGCCACAGCGTCTCCATCGCCCGCGGCCCCTCCCCCAGCGGCCCCTTCGAGCCGTGCCCGGCCAACCCGATCCTCACTCACCGCGGCACCAGCAAGCCGGTCCAGAACACCGGCCACGCCGACCTGGTGCAGGCGCCCGACGGCAGCTGGTGGATGCTGCTGCTGGCCGTCCGGCCCCAGGGCGGCACCCCCGGCTGGCACGTACTCGGCCGCGAGACCTTCCTGGCCCCGGTCAGCTGGGAGGACGGCTGGCCCGTGATCGGCGAGGTCGGCGTGGAGCGCGCCGAGCTGCCCTGGCCGGTGGCGGCCCCCACCCCCGAGCCGGAGCGGGACGACTTCGAGCCGGGCGACCTGGCACACCACTGGATCTCCCTGCGCGACCGGCCCACCGAGCTGGTCAGCACCAAGGAGCGCGACAGCTGGCTGACCCTGCGCGCCCGCGGCGCCTCCCTGGACGAGCCCGACGTGGTCCTGCTGGGCCGCCGCCAGCAGCACCTCGCCTTCCGTGCCCGCACCCTGATCGATACGGCCGAGGGCAGCGGGGGGCTCGCCGTGCGCCTGGACGAGTTCCACCACTACAGCATCGAGGCGACCCCCGGGGGCCGACTCTCGGTCATCGCCAGGATCGGCTCGCTGCGCACCATCACCGCCGAACACACCCTCCCGGCAGGCCCGGTGACCCTCTTCGTCCGCACCGGACCCGCCCCCGAGCCGCACTGCGCGCGCACCGGCCCGGACTCCCTTGTCTTCGGCTTCGAGTCCGCCGACGGAACGGCGACCGACCTGGCCACCCTGGACGGCCGCTACCTCTCCACCGAGGTCGCCGGCGGCTTCACCGGACGCGTCATCAGCCTCTACGCCGCCACCGGGACCACCCACTTCGACTGGTTCGACTACGCACCCCTGGTTCGCTAGGGCCTGCAGACACCTGTGGCGGTCCCGGTGCCTCCGGACCGCCACAGGCCCCCACCCACCCGCCCGAAGGGACAGCACGTGCACTCGACCGGCTCCACCAGGGGCTGGTGAACCGTCGTCAGCGGCGGCTCCACCCGGGAAGCCACCGGCAGGTCATCGAATCCGACCACGCTCAGATCGCCGGGGATGGTCAGCCGCGACTCCCGAGCCGCCTGGTAGCCGCCCAGGGCCCGCAGATCGTTGGCGGTGAGAACGGCGGTCGGCCGATCGGCGCGGCCCAGCAGCACCAGCGCCGCCTTCCTTCCAGCCTCGCCGGCCGGCTCCGTCCGCACGAGTCAGCGCACGCTTCCAGCCCACACCATGACGCACCCCGTACGAACGGAGCACCCTCCTGATGAAGTTCACCGACGGCTACTGGCTGCACCGCCCGCTACGCCGCCGAGGTATCCGATGTGCAGGCCGACGAACAACGGTTGACCCTGTACGCACCCGTCAAGCACGTGCGGCACCCTTGGCGGCGCGGTCGACGGCGTACGTGCGGGCCTGCTCGGCAGTGGCGCGCCAGGGCAGGCCCCACGCCGTGGCGGCGGCGATGAGGGCGGGCGTGCCGTCGGCGTGCACGAGGCTGCGGCCGCCCGGTGACATCCGCCAGAAGCCGTGGCGGCGGAAGGGGGAGGCGGCGGCGGGGTCCGTCTCGCCGATGGTCAGGGTTCCCGTACGGCCGTGAAGTCCCGGATCCGCCACGCTGCTGACGGTCCGCCAGCTCCACTCACCGGCCAGTCCGGGTGAGGCAAAGCGGACGGCCCAGCGGCGGCCGCCGTCCCAGAAGGCCGGCTTGCGGACGACCGTTCCGCTGGCGGGGTGTCTGAACTCGGCCTCCAACTCGACCTCGGTGTACGGGGATTGGTGGTCCTGCGCGGCTTCGAACGCGATGTCCACCGGGGACCAGGGGGTGTGGGGCTCGGTCGCGGGGTTGGGATCCGTTCTCTCGGCGAAGGTCACGAGGTCCTTGTCCCAGGTGGCGCCGAGCCCCACTGCCTGCGGAAAGACCGTGGCCTCGCCGAGCCAGTCCACGCCGTGCAGCGCCCCCGTACCGGTCCGGAAGGAGGCGACACCCAGGCGCTCGACAGGCGGTGCAGCAGGGCGATCCTCTCGTCGAGCGTGAGCCGTTGCAGCAGGTCGTCGACGCGCTTCACCTGTGGGCGAGCGGGATCGCAAAACGGTGGCCGGCCGGCGTCGGGCAGGAAGGCAGAACCCACGGGAGAAACCCCTCAACGAGTGGGACAGGAAAGCAGTGATGAAGCGCTTCGACGCTGTCATCGTGCCCCTGGTCGGGTGTCAATGCCCGAAATGTAGAAAGCTTCTTTTGGTCCAACCCTTGTTTCGCTGAAAAGACCTCATTACCTTGCGTCGTGATGTGAAGCGCTTCGACACTCTCGCGCTCTCCCTCGGGGGAAGGGCCGCCCCGGCCGACAGGAAGGAAGCCGAGACACCACCATGGTGACCATCGCCGACGTGGCCCGGCGCGCGGGCGTCTCGACCAGCACGGTAAGTGACGTGCTCAACGGCAGGACCTCAGCGTCCGACGCGACCCGGCGCCGTGTGCAGCGCTCCGTGGCCGAGCTCGGCTACCACCCCATCGCCGGCGCCAAGGCGCTGGCCGGCCGCCGCTCGCACATCATCGCGCTGGCCATGCCGCTGCGCACCGACATGTACCTCCCGGTCATGATGGAGGCCGCCGTCTGCGTCACCACTACCGCCCGCCGTCACGCCTACGACGTCGTGCTGATCACGAGCGACGAAGGTCCTGAGGGCGTGCGGCGCGTTGCGGCGAGCGGTCTCGCGGACGGCGTGATTCTCATGGCCGTCGAGCTCGACGGCCCGCGCATCCAGGTACTGCGGGAGCAGGGCACTTCATCGGCTACGGCTCCCGGATCTACGAACGGCACGACGGGTACGCCGAACGCACCCTCGCAGGGTCGCCGAGCGGCTGGGAACCACCGGGTTCGTGGTGCAGCACGAGGAGGTGGCCTCCGTGTCGGGACCGTCCAGGGAACTGGGCCGGGACGCCACCCGTGGTTTCAGCACCCACCAGCCAACTCCCCCGACGGCATCGCTCAAGGGGTTGATGTTGTCCACGGGGCTCCTACTCCTTTTGATGCTCGACGTTTCGACCGTAGTTCGTGATATCGAACAGAGCGGAGCGTTCCTCTTTGCACTCCCCCACCCCCTGACGCACCGACTTCCACACCGCCAACTCCTGGGAGCTCTCCCAGGCTTCCTGGCGCCCTCCACGGCATCCGCACTCGAGGAGACACCATGGTCACCCACGGAACGTCACGCTCGCAAACACCAAGCACCCTTCAGCAAAGGCGATTTGAGCTGTCGGGACGAAGAAGCGTGACAGCCCCCCTCAGTACCGTGCCCGGCCGCGATCTGGCCCACGCGTTCGCTATACGGCTCGCGCCTGCCGTTACCCAGGCTCCCGTGGACGTGGACCTGACCGATGCCCCCGGGAGCAGCCTGTGACGTCTGTCAAGCAGGCCTTGGTCGTCCGCGGGGGCTGGAACGGGCACGTCCCCGTGGCCGCCACCGACCGCTACGTCACGACACTCAAGGCGGACGGCTACGCAGTGACCGTCTCCGGCACGCTCGACAGCTACCTCGATGAGGAGCTGCTGGCCGCCACGGACCTGGTGGTGCAGTGCTGGACGATGGGCGAGATCACCGGCCCGCAGGCGGAGGGCCTGAGCCGGGCCGTCCGGGCGGGGACCGGTCTGGCCGGCTGGCACGGAGGCATCGTCGACGCGTTCCGCGCCGAGACCCGCTATCAGATAATGACGGGCGGCCAGTTCGTGCACCACGCACGGGAGTTCACGACCTTCGAGGTGCGTCCGGTGCCGGGAAAAGACGATCATCCGGTGCTGGCCGGGATCGCACCCTTCACCGTCACCACCGAGCAGTACTACCTGCACGTGGATCCTGCGATCGAGGTACTCGCCGTCGCCGGGTACGGCCCCGATCCCGACCATCCCGAACTCGTCGGCACGCCGGTGCCGGTCACCTGGGCCAAGCGCTGGGGCGCGGGCCGGGTGTTCGTCACCACCCTCGGACACAACTTCGCCGACCTGGAGGTTCCCGAGGTCGACACGATGATCCGGAAGGGCATGGCATGGGCGACCCGTTGACGGAACGCCCCGCAGCCCTGCGGATCGGGCTGGTCGGCGCCGGACAGATCAGCGGCGCCTATCTGCGGACCCTCCCCACGCTGGCGAATCTGAGCGTCACGGCCGTCGCCGACCTGGACGCGGCCCGCGCCCGCGCCGTCGCGGCCACCGTCCCCGGCGCCCGCGCCACGACCGTCAATGAGCTGTGCACGGCCGACGACGTCGACCTCGTCCTCAACCTGACCGTCCCCGCCGCCCACGCCGAGGTCGCCCATGCCGCGATCGCCGCGGGCAAGCACGTCTACGGCGAGAAGCCCCTGGCCGCAACCACGGCTGAGGCCCGATCCGTCCTCGACGCGGCCGAAGCGGCGGGGGTACGGGTGGGCTGCGCGCCGGACACCGTCCTGGGCGCGGGCGTGCAGACCGCCCGCGCGGTGCTGGACGGCGGGGAGCTCGGCACATCCGTCGCCGCGACCGCCTTCATGACGGTCCCTGGCCCTGAACTCTGGCACCCGGCACCGGAGTTCTACTACCGGCCGGGCGGCGGACCGCTGTTCGACATGGGGCCGTACTACCTCACCGCGCTCGTCACCCTGCTCGGTCCGGTGCGCAAGGTGGTCGGCATGACCTCGGCCTCGCGGTCCGAGCGCACCGTCGGCCACGGCCCGCGCGCGGGCACCACATTCCCGGTGGAGGTGGCCACCCACGTGACCGGCGTTCTGGAGCACGCGAGCGGGGCCCTGTCGACGCTGGTGATGTCGTTCGACGTCTGGGCAGCGGGCCTGCCGCACATCGAGATCTACGGAACGCAAGGCTCGCTGTCCGTCCCCGACCCGAACTACTTCGACGGCCCGGTGCGCCTCTGCCGGGCCGGCGCGGAGACCAAGGACTGGGAGGACGTCCCCGTGCGGGGCGGCTACCCGGGCGCCGAGCGCGGCTACGGCATCGCCGACCTGGCAGCCGCCCACGCCTCCGACACCCCGCACCGCGCGGACGGCGGCCTCGCCTATCACGTCCTGGAGGTCATGGAGGCGCTGCTCGTCACGGCCGAAGCCGGACAGCCGGTCCACATCACCAGCACCCTCGTGCGGCCGGCTGCCGTACCGCCGCAGGCGGGCCGGGCGTTCGCCGCGCACACCGGCCACTGACACCGAAGAAGCGAAGGAACACTCATCATGATCGACACCCGCGTCCTCCTCGACTGGGGCCACGACGCCTTGCGCCTGATCATCGACGCCGACCAGGACGGCCGTCCGCGACTCCGTCACCTCGGCGCCCCCGACACCGCGCCCAGGCCGGCTGGTTCGAGGGAGTCGCTGCCGCTGGTCGAGGCCATGGTGGGCGGCTGTTCGTCGGGCCGGCAGGTGGTCGACGGCGTCGGCGCACGACTGCGCCACGTGGGCCACGAGGTGCAACGTGACGGGGCCTGGCACCAGTTGACCGTCCGCCTGCACGACCCCGAGACGGACCTCGCCGCCGACGTGGTCTACCGCTCGCCCGACGGCATCCCCGTCCTGCGCGCACACGTGGAGCTGCGCAACGGGGGCAGCAACCCGCTCGACCTGGAGTCGGTCACCTCCCTCGTCCTCGGCGTCCTCACCATGGACCCGGCGCAGTTGGTGACCGCGGACCTGCTGTGGGCGGAGAGCGACTGGATCAACGAGCACCGCTGGCAGCGGCGCCCGTTGCGCCAGGCCGTCCCGTACATCAACGGCCGCGTCCACCAGCCCTACCGCATGGGGACCTTCACCATCGCCGGGAAGGGTTCCTGTTCCACCGGCGGTCACCTGCCGATGGGCGCGCTGAGCGACCGCGAGACGGGGCGGACCTGGCTGTGGCAGCTGGAGACCAACGGTGGTGGCTGGCAGTGGGATTGCGGGGAGAGCAGGGACACGGGATTCCTGTCCCTGTCCGGCCCCACCAACCTCCGGCACGGCTGGTCGCACCGTCTTGAGCCGGGGGCGAGTTTCACGACCGTACCCGTGGCCCTCGCCCTCACCGAGGCCGGCGGCACCGACGAGGCGTTCGCCGCCCTCACCCGATACCGGCGGGCGATCCGCCGCCCGCACCCCGACCACCAGCATCTTCCCGTCATCTTCAACGACTACATGAACTGCCTGATGGGCGACCCGACCACGGCCCGCCTACTGCCGCACATCGACGCCGCCGCCGAGGCGGGCGCCGAGTATTTCGTCATCGACGCCGGCTGGTACGACGACGGGGACGGCGGCTGGTGGACCACCGTCGGCGCGTGGGAGCCCGCCCCCTCCCGCTTTCCCGGCGAGGGCGGCCTGGGGGAGGTCATGGATCGGATACGGGAGCGCGGCATGGTGCCGGGACTGTGGCTGGAACCCGAAGTGGTGGGCGTGCACAGCCCGATCGCCGACACCCTGCCCGACGAGGCGTTCTTCCGCCGCCACGGCGCCCGCGTCAACGCGAACGGCCGCTTCCACCTCGACCTGCGCCACCCCGCCGCCCGCGCCCACCTGGACGCGGTGGTGGACCGGCTCGTCGACGACTTCGGCGTCGGCTACTTCAAACTCGACTACAACGTGGACGCGGGTTCCGGCACCAGCAGTCACCCCGGTGAGGCCCCGGCGGACGGCCTGCTCGGCCACAACCGCGCCTTCCTCGACTGGCTGGACGGCGTGTTGGACCGCCACCCGGGCCTCGTCCTGGAGAGCTGCGCCTCCGGCGGCAAGCGCGCCGATTACGCCCTTCTCTCGCGCGTCCAGCTGCACTCCACCAGCGACCAGCAGAACCTGGAGTTGTACGCCCCGATCGCGGCGGCCGCACCCACCGCGGTCACGCCGGAACAAGGGGCGGTGTGGGCCTACCCGCTGCCCGACGACTCTCTCGACGAGGTCGCCTTCACCATGGCCAGCGCCCTCCTCGGCCGTATCCACCTCTCCGGCCTCCTCCCCGAACTCGCCCCCGATGCCCTCGCGTTGGCGCACGAGGCGGTCGCCGTCCACAAGACGATCCGCAGTGACCTGGCCACCGCTGTCCCCGCCTGGCCGCTGGGCCTCCCCGGCTGGTACGACCCGTGGATCGCCCTGACTCTGCACACACCCGACACCACGTACGTCACCGTGTGGCGCCGTCCCGGTGACGACTCCGACGAGTCGGCCGTTCTCCCGTTCCCGACCCTTCGCGGCGCCCGGGTCGGCGTCGACGTGCTGTACCCCTCCACCACGAAGGCGCAAGCCACGTGGGACCCGGAGGCCGCGACGCTCGACGTCTCCCTCCCGTCGGCCCCTTCGGCGGTGCTGCTCCGTCTCTCCACCCGCCCGGAGTGAACCGGCAGAACAAATAGCGACGGTCGGGTGTACGCCGTGGCGATCGCCGCCGTCAGGTGCGGGTCCTCGGCGTAGCCCTCCTCGTTCCTGCCCCACAGCGGGTGCCGGAGCAGACTGACCGTCGGCGCCCACACGTTGAGCCCCACCCGGTCGTCGCGTGCGCGCATCGCCCGCGTCTCTTGGGCGACGGCGTCGCCGACCCGCACCATGCCCGCGCTGATGCTCAGGAGCCAGGGACAGCTCGACCAACGTCCTCACCGGGCCGTCCGCACACAGCAAGGCGTCACTCAGCTCGAACAAGGCGTCGGGCCTCTGGGTCAGGCAGGCATAGAACTCCGTCCGGAAGCATGACAGTTGGGCAAACGCATCCCGCGGGATGTCCCGCTGCAGCAGACTCATCGCTACGGCCTTCGTACTGGGCAAGTGCCTCTGTGACGGAGCACAGGATCAGGCGAAGGCCGCTCTCACGTCAGGCACTCAGCCGAAAACGTCAGCAAGTTCGAGGCCATGTTCGACCACGGACGATGAACGTCAAGCTTAGGACTGGAATCAGAATGAAGTCTCTGCGGCTCGGGAATGACGGCGTGTCAGTTAAGGCTGACGCGGCCCGGAGGCCTGGGGAAGCTGGAGTCCGGACCAGGCATCGACTTCGCACTGCCTGTCGGCATTGTTCCCTGTGGCCATGACTGTGCCGTTGGCGCGCAGGCCGAGGGTGTGCGTTGAACCGGCCGCCACGGCGACCATGTCGCGCCAATCGACGACTTCGCACTGTCCGTAGCTGTTGTCTCCCGCTGCGAGGACCCGTCCTGACGCTGTAACTCCGACGGTGTGGTAGCTGCCTGCGTCCAGTGCCACGACGTTTTCCCACTCATCGACCGTGCACGCCCCGTTCGCCCGGTCGCCGGTCGCTACTGCCCGCCCGTCGGCTCTGAGGCCGACGGTATGGAGATACCCGGCCGAAATGGCGGCCAGGTCACGCCACCCTTCAACGGCACACTGCCCTCGTCGGTTGCTCCCGGCGGCCAGTGCAGAACCGTCCGACCGGACGCCGACGGAGTGCCAGTCACCACACGAGAGGACGACCATCTCGCGCCAGGACTGCACGTCGCATTGTCCTTCTGAACTCCGGCCAACTGCTAGCACCCGGCCATTCGAGAGTAACCCGAGTGTGCAGCGCCAGCCTGCGGCCACGGCCGTGACGCCTCGCCATCCGGCGACATCACGTTGCCCATCGCCATTCCACCCCGTTGCCAACACCGTGCCGTCCGACCGGAGTCCCACTGTATGAGACCTGCCCGTGTTCGTTGCGGTATGGACGTTGCCGGCTGCCACCGCGACGACGTCTTCCCATCGCTCGACACGACATTCAGCGGCCGCGGTATGGCCCACGGCGAGAACGGTTCCATCCCAGCGCCGTCCGACCGAATGACGCCTTCCGGCCGCCAGCGCCGACAGGTTAGCGAGCATCCCGCCTCCTTGTGCTGGCGCGCGTTCGCGACAGGGGATTCCACCCTACGCTGGCCTGGAATTAGAGCGGTGTCCTCAGCCATCGCCAGCAGATGACGGCACAACCGAGTGCGATGAAGGCCTGGTGGATATCGTCGCGGATCTCCCAACGGATGCGTAGGCAGCGGAACCAGTGCAGTAATGCGATGGCGCCTTCCACGACCCAGCGGTGTACGCCGAGTCCGGAGCCGTGTTCGGTGCCGCGTCGGGCGATGTGCGGGGTGATTTGGAAGCGTCGGACCTGGTCGCGGTAGCTCTCGTGGTCGTAGCCGCGGTCGGCGTAGAGGTGCTTCGGGCGGCGCAGCGGTTGGCCGCGTTTGCCTCGGATCAGCGGGACGGCTCGGATCAGTGGGATCAACTGGGTCACGTCGTTGCGGTTGCCGCCGGTCAGCGTGGCGGCCAGCGGGATGCCGTGGGCCTCGACGATCACGTGGTGCTTGCTGCCGGTCTTGCCCCGGTCCACCGGGGACGGGCCGGTGGCCGCACCACCTTTCATCGCCCGCAGATGGCTCGAGTCGACCGACGCCCGGGACAGAACCAGTATGCCGGCCGCCCGCAGTTCGGCCAACAGCATCTCGTGCAGGCGCTGCCAGACCCCGGCCTCGTTCCACTCCCGCAGTCGCCTCCAGCAGGTCATCCCGGAGCCGAAGCCGAATTCCTGCGGGAGGTAGCGCCAGGGGATGCCGGTATAGAGCACGAACAGGATGCCGCACATCGATGAGCACACGACGGTCATTGCGGCGGGGGTCGACGACGTCTGGCGCAGTCTGGGCGAGACACTGGACCGATCCTTCTCGCGTCCTGGTATGGCGCGCTACGCGAGACTGGTGGGATCCGCCGACTGCACAGCGTCTGGACCACGGCCCCTTGCCGAAGGCTCGACGGTGCCCGGTTTTCGAGTGGTCGCTGCGGTCCCGGGACGGGAGCTGGTCCTCAAGGGGCGCCATCGTTTCTCGTCCTACGCCCTGATCTTTCGCCTCGAACACATCAGTCCGGGTCGATCACGGTTGCGCGCCGAAAGCCGAGCTGTTTTTCCCGGCCTGGCCGGCAGCATCTACCGACGGCTCGTCATCGGGACGGGCGGTCACGAGATTGGCATGCGGCGCCTTCTCTCAGCAATCCGCCGCCGATCCGAGTAGCGCATACACGATCACGGTCCCCCGTCCCTATAGACGAGCTACACCCAAGTCCGTTTCTTCGTGCAGTTCGCGGACCCGGAGTGCCCGGTCGGGGTGCTGGTTGAAGGCATTCAGGACGGTGCTGATCCAAGGACTGGGTCACTGGTGGTGGCGGAGCGGTGGAGCGCTTGGCATGGGGGATTCGTTTACGCGGTCGGGTGGCGTGGGCGGCTTTGCGGGCGGCGACGCGCGTTGGGAGGCGCGGAAGGCCAGGGGGGTTCGACCGGTGTGGCGTTGGAAGAACTTGCCGAAGTGGGTGGCGCTGGTGAAGCCGAGGTGGGCTGCGATGGTGGCGGCGGGTTCGGTGCCGTGGGCGAGGAGGCGCTTGGCCTCCAGGGCGAGGCGCTGGTCGAGGTAGTCCTTTGCGCTGAGGCCGGCTGCGGTGTGGGTGGCGCGGGTGAGGGTGCGGGTGGAGTAGCCGAGTTCGCGGGCGTAGTCGTCGATGCGGTGGGTGCGGGAGAAGTCTCGTTCGACGGCGTCGCGGAACCGCAGGAAGGGCTCGGGGGCGGATTCCGCGGCCTGACCGTGTTGCTGCGGGTTGGCGAGGCGCAGGAGTACCACGTCGAGCAGGCGGTGCAGGAGGGCGGTGTGGACCGGCAGTGGATGGCGCTCCGACTGGGGGAACTCCGCGGCCAGTTGCTCGGCCGCGGCTGCCAGTAGGGGGACATCCGCAGGGTCGGGGCTGTACAGGGGCATCGGGGCAGTGGTGATGCCGAGGCCGGCCAGTTCCGCGGTCTCGGGGGCGACGAAGTCCTCCTGGAAGAGGATCATGATGGCCTCGGCCTGGTCGGGGTTCTGCCACTGGTGCACCTGGCCGGGCCGGATCCACAGCCAGGAGCCGGGCGGCAGTACGTACCCGGTGAAGTCGACGCGGTGGCGCAGGGTGCCGGCGGTGACCAGCAGCAGGGCGTGGAAGTCCTGCCGGTGCGGGGTGGCGATGTGCCAGGGCCAGTCACGGGTGCGGTCGCGGAAGTCGGCCAGGGTCATCACCTCCAGGCCGCCGGCGGAGCCGGCCGGAGGCTGGAAGACCACCTTCGGCAGTCCCATCTCCCGCTGACCGGGCTTCGGCCGCGCTTGTCGCCTGTGGACCATCACGAGACCGAAGCGTATCTCGCCGGACATCCGGTTCCGCCGCAGTATGGAGGTGTTCCAGAGGCGACCCGCCCGCAGCGTGGAAGCCAGCTATGTCCGCTGCGGCCGATAGTCGGTCGCGAACCCGAGCACCAGCCATCCGCCCCTCCCCATGCCTCACCACCCCTTACCCCTCACCCGTACTTCGACAGGAGCAGAGCCATGCACGGCACCATCACGGTCATCGACAAGGGTCCGGTCCGCATCCACAGCTACACCGCGCCCGAGGACGGCCTGGACGTCAACACCCAGCTGATCGAGACGCCGTCGCGGATCGTCGCCGTCGACGCGCAGTTCGCCCTCGCCTACGCCGACGAGGTCGTCGCCTACGCCAAGCAGCTCGGCAAGCCGCTCGACCGCCTCGTCGTCAGCCATGCGCACCCGGATCATTACCAGGGTGCGGCCCGCTTCGGCGTCCCCGTGCACGCCCTGGCGGAGACCACCGCGGAGATCGTCGCCACAGGCGACAAGACCGACCTGCCCACCGGCGCCCCGATCCCGCTCGCCGACATGACCCCGACCGTGGAGATCACCCCCGGCACCGAGGTCATCGACGGCATCCCCTTCGTGTTCGAGAAGGTGACCGGCGGCGAGATCCACACCACCGTCGTGATCAAGCTGCCCGAGCAGGGCGTGCTGGTCGCCCAGGACGTCGTCTACAACCACACCCACCTGTGGTTCCTGGACAAGGACTTCGACGGCTGGCAGGCCAACATCGATCGCTTCGCAGCCGAGACGGAGTACGACACGATCCTGCCCGGTCATGGGGCGCCGACCACCCCTGCCATCTGGGCCGAGCTGACCGACTACGTCAACGCCGGCCGGGAACTGCTCGATGACGACGGCGACGCGTACAAGAAGGCCATCACCGAGCGTTACCCCGACTACAAGGGCGCGGCACTCATCGACGTCGCCAACGCCTACATGTTCGGCCCCAAGAGCTGACGCGTCTCCTGGGCCGGCGACGCCCGCGTCCACGTATCTCTCCCTCCGAAGCGACACCTCGCCCGCCGCGCCCCGCCTGGCCGTCTCCAGCTGCGACAACGCGCGCACAGCGGACGAGGTCGTCGAGGCTGGACAATGCGCTGCCGCGCAGGGGCCCGGGGCACGGCAGCCGTGACCCCGGCATCCGGCTCAGCGGCTCAGCGGCTCAGCGGACGGTGAGGACGATCTTGCCCGTCGTGCGATCGGTCTCACCCAGCGCGTGTGCTTCGGCCGCCTGGGCGAGCGGGAACGTAGCCTCGATGTGGGCCCGGAGTTTGCCCGAGCCGGCCAGGTCGGCGATGGCACGCATGCCCGCGTGGTCAGCCTCCACGAGCAGCCCTTCGAGCCGCACTCCGAGTTCCGCGGCCTTCTCGGTCTCCTCCGGCGTGCCGCCACCGAGGAGCGATACCAGGGTTCCGCCCTTGCGCAGCACGCCCAGAGAGCGGGTACGGGTCTCGCCCGCGAGCGGGTCGAGGACCAGGTCCACGTCGCTGACGGCCTCGGCGAAGTCGACGGTCCGGTAGTCGATCACCTCGTCGGCGCCCAGTTCGCGCAGGAACGCGTGCTTGCCCGCGCTCGCCGTGCCGATGACGTACGCGCCGCGGGCCTTGGCGATCTGTACGGCGAGGTGGCCGACCCCGCCCGCGGCCGCGTGGATCAGGACGCGCTGTCCCGGGCGGACGTCGGCGGTGTCGACGAGGGCCTGCCAGGCGGTGAGGGCGGCGAGCGGGAGGGCGCCTGCCTGGATGTGGTCGACGTTGGCAGGCTTGGGCGCGAAGGACCGGGTGGGGGCGGTGACGTACTCGGCGTGGGCGCCGACGCCGTGCGGGTAGGGCAGCATGCCGAAGACCTCGTCGCCCGGCTTGAAGAGGGTGACGCCGAAGCCGACCGCCTCGACGACGCCGGAGACGTCCCAGCCGAGGACGAACGGCGGCTCGCCGACGAACGCGCCGCCGGCCCGGTGCTTCCAGTCGGTGGGGTTGACGCCTGCCGCGTGGACGGCGACGAGGATCTCGCTGACGCCGGGCACCGGCCGCGGAACCTCGATCTCCTTCAGTACTTCGGGGCCGCCGTGGACGTCCTGGCCCATCGCACGCATCGATGCATTCGAATCAGTCATGCGTCAACACTGCGGCAGGCGGCCATCACCCGGCAATGGCAAGATTGCCAGCATTCGATAGGATCGTGCCATGAGGCATGAAGTTCATCCCGGTCATGGGAGTCATCCGGTCCAGCTTCTGGGACACCGCCCCCATAGCGTGGCCGTGCTGGCACTCGAAGGCGTCTACCCCTTCGAACTCGGCATCCCGAACAGGGTCTTCGCCGACGCTGACGGGCGGTACGACGTGCGCACCTGCACCGTCGACGGGCGCCCGGTACGCACCAGTGCGGACTTCACGGTGGCCGTCGAGCACGGCCCCGAGGCGCTGGAGACCGCCGACACGGTGGTCATCCCGCCGTTCGACCACGCCCTTGTCTCGGACCGGCTGACGGAACCGATGGCGACCGCACTCGCCCGGATCCGGCCGGGTACGCGGATCGTGTCCATCTGCACGGGCGCCTTCCTGCTCGCGGCGGCCGGGTTGCTCGACGGGCGGCCGGCGACCACGCACTGGGTGTTGGCCGACACCTTCCGCCGGCTCTTCCCGGGGGTCGCGCTGGACGCCGAGGTGCTGTTCGTGGACGACGGCGACATCCTCACCTCGGCCGGAGCCGCGTCCGGACTGGACGTCTGCCTCCATCTCGTACGCAAGGACCACGGCAGCGAGCTCGCCAACCGGGTGGCGCGGCGCTGTGTCGTACCGCCGTGGCGGGAGGGCGGACAGGCCCAGTACATCGAGCAGCCCGTCCCCGACCTGTCCTCGGCGGGAACGGCGGCGAGCCGGCAGTGGGCCCTGGAGCGCCTCGACCAGCCGCTGACGCTCGCGGATCTGGCCGGGCACGCGCGGATGAGCGCACGGACCTTCGCTCGCCGCTTCCAGGAGGAGACCGGCACCAGCCCCGGGCGCTGGCTCATCCAGCAACGGGTCCACCGGGCACGGCAGTTGCTCGAGTCCAGCGATCTGTCCGTGGACCGGATCGCGGGCGAGGTGGGCTTCGCGACGGGGGCCTCGCTGCGGCAGCATCTGCACGCGGCGATCGGGGTGTCCCCGCTGGCCTACCGGCGTACGTTCCGCACGGCGCCGACGGGACTGGGTCCCATCTGAACCAGGCACCCCGAAGGGGCTGCTGAAGGCGGCCCAAGCTCTACCTGGGAGCGGGCCGCGCCTCGTCCACCCTCGCCACCCAGACCTTCGCGGGCCTGCTGCCCAACAGCGCACTGGGCTTGATCCGCTTTGACGGACATCCAAGATCAAGGGTTCAGCCCCTCGCCGCGATGAGGAATCTCAACCGCCTGGATTTCATCGGCGAGAGCCTGAGGGCCGCCCTCGAGGTTCCCGTCGGGGCGCCCCTACAGCCCGTGCTCGCCCTGTGGCAAGCCCGCGTCACTCGAAGGAGTTGGGCGTTCTTCCGCTGCTGAACGCCCAGCACCCCACTCGCGTACTGTCACATGCCTGCCGCATAGCCGGGCGTAGCGCTGGCCGATTCGGGGAGGGGACGGTACCGAGGTGATAACGGATACCGACTGGGGTGACCGCGGGCTGTGCAAGAGCACCGACCCAGACGAACTGTTCGTCGAGGGAGCTGCGCAAAACCTGGCGAAAGCCGTATGTACCGGCTGCCCCGTGCGCACCGAATGCCTGGCCTACGCCCTGGATCAGCGCATCGAACACGGCGTCTGGGGCGGCATGACCGAACGTGAGCGACGGGCGCTCCTGCGCCGCAGGCCGACCGTTATCTCGTGGCAACGCCTGCTGGAAACCGCCCGCTTGGAGTACACGCATCAAGCTCATGCTGCTGTCCCGGACGGTGGCGTGCTCCCGGCGCTGCACGAGGTCTGCTGACCTGGGTCCCTGCTCGTCTTCTCCAGCACGGCGGGGAAGAGGAAAGACGCAACAGCAGGCACGGGACATCCCTGTGATCATCTGGTTTCGACACCACAGCGCTCACGAAAACCCGTGCCTGCTCTGCTACTAGCCCTTACCGGTCTGATCGCCAACTCTCCACGCAGTCAGGGAACCTGACGGAGTCCTACTAGCTTGACTCTGTCGGGGATCTTGGAGTTCCTCGGTGCGGCAGCATGATCAACGGGCATGCTCGGGTGGTTCCGCCGACCGATGCAGTTGTCGAGGTGCCCGTTGTCCCTTCGCCCCCGTTCCGGTGAGCAAGTCCCTTCTCTGACCGCGCAGATCGCGCGGGCGAGCAACCCGGGCGGTACGACGGCGATATGGGTACGCGATCGCCTCGATGGGCTGTGGTGCGACGAGGACTTCGCCGACTGGTACCCGCGGGATGGGCGCCCGGGGCTCTCGCCTGCTCAACTGGCCACCGTCTGTGTGCTGCAGTTCCTGCTCGGCCTGTCGGACCGGCAGGCCGCCGAGGCGGTCCGCTGTCGCATCGACTTCAAGTACGCCATGGCGATGGAACTGGACGATCCCGGGTTCCACCACAGCGTGCTGGCCGACTTCCGCGACCGTCTCGCCGAAGGCGATCGCGCTGACCGCCTCCTCGACCTCGCGCTGGCCCGCCTCACGGAGGCCGGACTGGTGCGCGAGCGCACCACGCAGCGCACCGACTCCACCCACGTCCTGGCTGCGGTGCGCGACCTGACCCGCCTGGAGTTGGTCACCGAGGCGGTCCGCGCCGCACTCGAAGAAGTCGCTGGTATGTCCCCTCACCTGCTGGACGAGCTGGTCGATGAGGAGTGGGGCCGCCGCTACGGTCGGCCGGTCCGCCTGGGCAAGAACCCCACCAAGCCCACGACCAGGATCCTGGCCACCGGGAACGATGCCGTCCGGCTCCTGGAACACCTCTACCGGCACGGAGCAGGCCGCCCGTCCGGCCCTCGCGTCCAGGCCCTGCGCCAGATCATGGTGCAGAACTACCACCGTGACCAGGCAGGCCGGCTACGCTGGCGCACCGCCGAGAAGGAAGGCGGACCCGGGCTGCCGCCCTCGTCCCGGGCAGTCGTCTCGCCCTACGACACCTCGGCCCGCTATGCGAGGCACGGGCACATCATCAGCTGGAAAGGGTTCGCCGCTCATCTGACGGAGACCTGTGCTCCCGACGGCCCCAACGTGATCACGGACGTGGCCACCACCGCGGCCACCACCCACGACAGTCAGGTCCTGCCCGGCATCCACACCCGTCTGGCGCGGCGCGGGCTGCTGCCCGCCGAGCATCTGGTCGACGCCGGCTACACGTCCCTGCCCCACCTCGAACAAGCCACCCGTGAACACCAGGTCACGGTCTCCGGGCCGCTGCGGAGCAACCCCACCCGCCAACACCGGCAGAACGAGGGCTTCGCCCGGGACGACTTCCACATCGACTACGACCGTCAGCAGGTCACGTGCCCCCAGGGGCAGGTCAGTGCGGGCTGGCACGGCCCCTACCCAACCTCGTCACCCACCGCGGCCCCGCTGATCGTGGCCAGGTTCACCAAGAGTCAGTGCCGTCCCTGCCCGGCCCGCACCCAGTGCACCTCCACCGCCGACAGTGCCCGAACCGTGGGCTTTCCCCCGCGAGAACTCCGTGACCTGCAACTTCGCGTCCGCGCGGAGCAACAGACGCCCGAGTGGAAGACCCGCTATGCGGTCCGCTCGGGAGTGGAGGGCACGGTCAACGAGTTCGCCCACGGACACGGCATGCGGCGCTGCCGCTACCGAGGACAGGGAAAGGCCCACATTCAGCACGTTCTGACGGCCATTGCCGTCAACATCGAGCGCCTCAGCGGACTGCCACCGGCCGAAGAAGCACCCACGTCCCGTCGACCGACTGCCTTCCAGCACTACCTCGACCAACGCGAGATACCCCGGCTGAAGTCTTGGCGAACCCTGGGAACCTGACCGGCATCTCCAAGATCCCCGACAGAGTCAAGCTAGACGACGCAGTTGGACATGACCGCTATCGGGTACTGACCGGTGAACGCCGCATGCTTGACGATCTTCCGGTGCAGGTTGATGCGGGTGCGGGAGATGACCGCCCCGTGGATGTCGGGCCGCGCCGCCGGACGGGACAGCGCCCGCCACGGCTCATCAGACTTGGTACCGGGTGATCGAGTCCTACGCCCCCGCCCCGCGGCTCGCCGACTGTGCCCGTGAGGCTCCTCGATATCTGATCCGCCCATTCGCCAATCCGCGGCGCGACCTGTTCCGGATTACGCGCGGACCTGATCGCGAGCGCGGGAGGAAAGTGGATGAGGCGGACGGCCGTGGTGGGCTCCGGTGTCGCGGGGCTGACCGCCGCGTACATTCTGGGCCGGACGCGACACGTCGTGCTCTACGAGGCCGATGACCGGCTCGGTGGGCACGCACACACGCATGAGCTGACGTCGTCGTACGACGGGCGGGTGCACCGCGTGGACTCCGGGTTCATCGTGCACAACCACCGCACCTACCCGAACCTGCTGCGGCTCTTCGACGAACTCGGCGTCACCACGCAGGAGTCGGAGATGAGCATGTCGGTGCGGTGCGAGGGCTGCGGCCTGGAGTACGCCGGTGCACGCGGCCCCGCCGGACTGCTCGCCCGGCCCCGGGCACTCCTGCGCGGGTCGTATCTGCGGCTGCTGGTGGAGGTGCCTGCATTCCACCGGGCGGCAAGGCGGTTGCTGGCCTACGGCGGCGAGCAGGGCCTGACGCTGGGCGAGTTCCTGGACCGGGAGGGCTTCTCTGCCTATTTCCGCGCCCACTTCATGACACCTGTGGTGTCGGCGGTGTGGTCCTGCGACGCCGGCACCGCTCAGCGCTACCCGGCTTCCTATCTGTTCCGCTTCCTGGAGCACCACGGGATGCTGTCGGTCGGCGGCTCGCCGGTGTGGCGCACGGTCACCGGCGGTTCCCGCGCGTACGTCGACCGGGTCGCCGAGCACATCGGTGAGATCCGCACCGGCACCCCCGTACGGGCCGTGCGCCGCCACGCCGGCGCTGCCGAGGTGACCGCGGCCGACGGCACCACGGAGTCGTACGACTCGGTGGTCGTTGCGGTCCATCCGGATCAGGCGCTGCGCCTGCTCGCCGATCCGACCGACCGGGAGCGGGAGGTGCTCGGCGCTTTTCGCTACTCGCGCAACACCACCCTCCTGCACACCGACACCCGACTGCTGCCCCGCGCCCGAGGAGCCCGTGCCTCCTGGAACTACCTCATGCCGTCCTGCACGGCGGGCGCCGACCGGGTGCGGGTCAGCTACGACATGAACCGGCTGCAACGTCTCGACGCAGCCGAGGCGTTCGTCGTCACCCTCGGCGGCGAGGACCGCGTCGATCCCGGCCGGGTGCTGGCCCGCATGGTCTACGAACACCCCGTGTACACCCCGGAGTCGGTAGCCGCCCAGGGGCGGCTGCACGAGCTGGCCGGTGATGTCTGCGTGTTCGCGGGTGCCTATCACGGGTGGGGGTTCCACGAGGACGGCTGCCGGTCGGGCGTCGAGGCCGCCGCTGCGCTGGGAGCGCGCTGGTGAACGCCGCCCTGTACGCCTGCACGATCCGTCATCAGAGTCCTTTCGTAGATACCCTCGCCTTTAGGTGGGGGAGGAAACGAAGCCCCTGCGGGGCAGGGCAGGGTGCGGGGTTTCGCCGTCAGAGCGAAAGACCGTGCTCTGACCCGCAGGTGTGAACTTCGCCTGTCCTGGCACTAGTTTGCGAGCGTGACCACGACGTGTGTGAAGCGGGCATTTAAGTGCCGCTTCTATCCCACGGACGAGCAGGCGGCTGAGCTGTCGCGCACGTTCGGCTGCGTCCGCAAGGTCTACAACCTGGCGCTCGCCGCCCGCACCGAGGCGTGGACGCGGCAGGAGCGGGTGAACTACAACGCCACCTCGGCGATGCTGACGGCGTGGAAGAAGACTGAGGAGCTGGCGTTTCTCAACGAGGTCTCGTCCGTTCCGCTCCAGCAGTGCCTTCGGCACCTCCAGGTTGCGTTCACCAGCTTCTTCGGCAAGCGTGCGAAGTACCCGCGCTTCAAGTCGAGGAAGAAGTCCCGCAGGTCCGCCGAATACACCACCAGCGGTTTCCGTTTCCGTGACGGCGCGCTGACTCTGGCCAAGATGCGCGGACACCTGGACATCGTCTGGTCCCGGCCTCTGCCCCAGGGCGCGAAGCCGTCCACGGTGACCGTCTCGCAGGACGCGGCCGGACGCTGGTTCGTGTCGATGCTGTGCGAGGACCCGTCCGTGAAACCGCTCCCCGCCGCCGGCAACGCCGTGGGCGTGGATGTCGGCCTGGACCATCTGCTGACCCTGTCCACCGGGGAGAAGATTGCCAACCCCCGGCACGAGCGCACCGACCGCGCCCGTCTTGCCCTGGCCCAGCGACGCATGGCGAAGAAGGCCAAGGGCTCGGCGAACCGGGCCAAGGCCCGCCGGAAGGTCGCCAAGATCCATGCCCGTATCGCCGACCGGCGTCGTGACGGGCTGCACAAACTGACTACTCGTCTCGTTCGTGAGAACCAAACGATCGTGATCGAGGACCTGACCGTGCGCACCATGGTCAAGAACCGGAGCCTGTCCCGCGCCATCAGCGATGCCGCGTGGTCGCAGTTCCGGAACCTGCTGGAGTACAAGGCCGCCTGGTACGGGCGGGAAGTGATCGCTGTGGACCGGTGGTTCCCCTCGTCCAAGCTGTGCTCCACCTGCGGCACCCTTAAGGAGAAGATGCCGCTGCACATCCGCACGTGGACGTGCGACTGCGGCACGACCCACGACCGGGACGTGAACGCAGCGAAGAACCTGCTGGCCGCCGGACGGGCGGTGTCGGCCTGTGGAGCCGGTGTAAGACCTCAACGGAGTTCTCCGGACGGGCAGTCGGCGAAGAAACAGGAACCCTCACGGCGCGAGCCGTAGGAATCCCCTCCCTTCAGGGAGGGGAGCGTCAATGCGGGTTCCTCTCGGCTTCGTTCTCGATGGGCTCTCAGTTCGTCAGACCCGGCCCGGACGCGTCTGTGACGCGGGGCCGGAAACCAATCCGCGGGGCGCCACGCGTGTGGCACCCCGCGGATGACGCGGCGTCAGCTGGTGGGCATCAGGACGCTGTCGATGATGTAGACGGTGGCGTTGGCGGTCTGGACGTTGCCGCAGACCACCTTGGCGGAGTCGTTGACGGTGTAGGACTGGCCGGAACCGGAGGTGGTGAGCTTCGCCTTCTCCAGGGTGTCGAAGGAGCCCTTCTCCAGGTCCTTCGGCGTGAGCTTCTGGCCCACCACGTGGTAGGTGAGGATCTTCGTCAGCTGTGCCTTGTCGTTCAGGACCTTGTCCAGGGTGGCCTTGGGAATCTTCGCGAAGGCGTCGTTGGTCGGCGCGAACACGGTGATGTTCTGGGCGTTGTTGAGAGTGTCGACCAGCCCGGCCTTCTTCACCGCGGCGACCAGCGTGGACAGTGCCGGGTTGTTGGAGGCGGCGGTGGCGACCGGGTCCTGGGCCATGCCGTCGAAGGAACCGGCACCGCTCGTGGGCACCGCCGAACAAGCCGAACCGAACGGCTTGTCCATGGCGGTGCTGCTGTCGGAGCCGGTCATGCTGTCGTCCGACGCGGAGGCGGACGCCGACGCCTTCGACGAGGAGTCCGACGTGGTCGAGTCGGAGCCGCTGTCGGAGCAGGCGCTCAGGGCCAGGGGCAGGACGGCCGCGGCGGCCAGGGTCACGGCGGTACGGCGGATACGGGTGTTCATGGTGTTTCTCCTGTTGGTTGACGCAGCCTGAGCTGCCTTCATGGGGAAAGGGAACGGTGGCTTGGGGGGTCAGTCGACGGTCACGACAACGGAGTGCCATCCACTGGCGCCGTCGGGGATGGTGCGGGTGCGTTTCTCGGTCTGCACCGCGCCGGTGCGGTCGGTGGCGCGCACGGTGAGGGTGTGGCCGCCCTTGGTGGCCTGCCAGGGGAAGGTCCACTGGCGCCAGGTGTCGCGGGAGTCCTCGGTGGCGAGCCGGGCTTGCTGCCAGGGGCCGTCGTCCACGCGGACCTCGACTGTGTCGATGCCGCGGTGCTGGGCCCAGGCGACGCCGGCGACCATCACGGTGCCCGCCGTGGGCCGTGCGAACGGCTTGGGCGTGTCGATGCGCGACTGCGTCTTGACGGGCGCCGTGCGGGCCCATCCGCGCTTGACCCAGTAGGGGTCGTAGGAGTCGAACGTGGTGAGCTCGATGTCCTTGATCCACTTGCAGGCGGAGACGAAGCCGTACAGGCCGGGCACCACCATGCGGACCGGGAAGCCGTGGGTGAAGGGCAGGGGTTCGCCGTTCATGCCGAGGGCGAGGAGGGCGTCGCGGCCGTCCATCACGTCCTCGACCGGGCTGCCGATCGTCATGCCGTCCACCGAGCGGGCGACCAACTGGTCGGCGGGCCCGCCCTTCGAGGGCGGCTTGACCCCGCACTCGGCCAGCAGATCGGCCAGCCGTACGCCGATCCAGCGGGCGTTGCCGACGTAGGGGCCGCCGACCTCGTTGGAGACACAGGTCAGCGTGATGTCCCGCTCGACCAGGTCACGGCCCAGGAGATCGTCGTATGAGAGCGTGACCGGACGGCTGACTCCCTTGCCGTGGATCCGCAGCTTCCAGGTCGTCGCGTCCACCCTGGGCACCACGAGGGCGGTGTCGACGCGGTAGAAGTCCGCGTTGGGCGTGACGAACGGGCTGAGGCCGGGCAGCCGCGGTCCCGCGCCCTTCGGCACGGCGGGGGCGGGGGATGCGGGCGCGGGCAGCACCACGTTGCGCCGGGAGGCGACCGCGTCCCGGCCGCCGGCTCCGGCCAGGGCACGGCCCAGCAGCCCGGCGCCCGCCGACGCCACGGCCGCGGTGCTGGCCGCGATCACGAAGCCGCGGCGGTCCCAGTCGCCTCCGGGCGGGACCGTCGGGGGCGCGTGGGGTTCCGTGCGGGGTTCGAGGCGGCCCGTGAGCACATACAGGAGCACGGCTGCGGCGACGGCCCCCGCCGCTGAGGGCAGCGCGTCCGTGACACCGGCCGAGTCGGGTCTTCCGGTCGCCGCGAGCGCCCCCACGGCCCCGAACAGCAGCACACCGGCCGCGGCCGTACGGCGAAACCACAGTCCGGCGATTCCCAGGGATACCGCGAAAAGCGCAAGGACCGCGAGAATTCCAAGCTGGAGAACCAATTTGTCGTCGGCGCCGAAATTCCGGATCGCCCAGTCCTTGACCGCGGCGGGCGTGCGGTCGATCGCGGCGCCGCCGACGGCGACGACGGGACCGGCCTGCGGGCGGACCGCGCCCGCCACGGCCTCGGCGACCGCAAGCGCGGCACACCCGGCCAGCGCACCGCTGAGCGCGCCCAGCAGCAGCCGCACCGGACCGGGCCGGCGGCGGGGATTCTTCTCGTTCTCGGTCACGTGGGGAATCCGGTCCTGAACTCCCGCCGGATTGGTCTCACCCACGATCGGATGAATTTTCTTTTCCCACCAATCCGCGCCCGCCTTCGGCTACGGATCACCTGTAAAACGTCTTTTCATTTCACCGGTCGTCGACTGTGACGGCGGTCGTCGGCATCCGTCGGGCCCTCTCGGCCCGAAGTCCCGCGTAACGGAGACCGCGCCGCGGTGTCCAACCTTCGGAACACCGGCCTTGGAAAGACCGGCTTTCGAAAGACCGGACGAGAGGAGCCGCCCAGTGGCGGGGGCCCGCACACCGAGCGCACCACCCGACAGCGCACCACCGAACACCCGGCTCGACACGGACGACGCCCTGCTGACGGTCCGTGCCGCGGAGGGTGACGAGGACGCCTTCGCCGTGCTCGTGCAACGGCACGCGCCGTCGCTCACCCGCCTCGCCACCCGACTGCTCGGCACCCGGACCGAGGCCGAGGACGCGGTCCAGGACGCCTTCCTCAGCGCCTGGCGGCGGCTGCCCGAGTTCCAGGGGCGCTCCTCCTTCGGCACCTGGATATACCGGATCGTCACCAACCGCTGCCTGAACGTGCTGCGCTCCCGCAGGCCCACAGCCCCACTGGAGGCGGTCGGAGACGTGCCCGCAGCCGAGCACAGCACGTCCCCGGCCCGGATCACCGAGGGCCGCGACGCGGTACGTGAACTGCGCGGAGCCCTCGACCTGCTCTCGGCCGAACAGCGCGCCTGCTGGGTGCTGCGGGAACTGGACGGCCGCTCCTACGAGTTCGTCGCGGACGCGGTCGGCATCAGCCAGGAGGCCGTGAGGGCCCGGGTCTTTCGTGCCCGCCGTTGTCTGACACAAGCACTGGGGGCCTGGCGATGACCGACCGGACCGACCCACCGCACGGCACGTCCACCCACGAGGACGGCGACGAACTCCTGCCGTGCGGACGGCTGCTGTCCCGAGCCTGGGCCGACTGGGAGGACCAGTCGGACAATACCCACCCGCGAACCTGCCCGCACTGCCGAAAGGCGGTGCGCGGGCTCGACGAACTGGAGTCCGCGGTACGCGGGCTGCGCACCGAGACGGCGGACACCGGCTCCTACGACACCGAGCCGCTGACCCGGCGGATCATGGACGTGGTCCGCCTCGAACTGCGGCCGGGCCGCCCCCTGCCGCTCGGCGAACCCGCCGAGGACCTGTGGATCATGGAAGCGGTCGCAGCCCGCGCCCTGCGCACCGCGGCGGAAACGGTCCCGGGCGTCCGCGCCGGATCCTGCCGCCTTCTCGACGTCCACGAGGACGGCACGGTCGAGGTCCGCCTCGACATCCACGCCCCGCCCGGCGTCCCCCTGCCCGACCTCACCGCGCAGGTGCGGGAACAGGTGCGGCGGGCCGCCCACCGCGCCCTGGGCATGGTCATAACGGCCGTGCACATCCAAGTCACCGACCTGGCCCACCCAGCAGCCGACGACGACCGGGAAGGCCCTACGCCATGACCGAGCACACCGCGAGGACCCCGCACCGCACGCTGGCCGAGGAGGTCGCCGGCGCCGTGACAGAGGTACCGGGGGTCGCCTTCCTACGGCCCGGTCTGGCCGACCGGCTGCGCACGACGCTGGCCCGCACCACGCCGGCCCGCCCCGCGCCGCACCCTGCCGGGGTCCGGATGACCCGCCCGGACAGCGAGGGGCCCTGGCACGTCGAGATCCACGTCGTGGCGCTCCGGCAGGGGCGGACCGTGGACGTGGCCCGCGCTGTCCGCGACGCCGTCGGGCATCGCCTGGATGTCCTGGCCCCCGCCGCGTTTCCGCCCCGGGTCACCGTGACGATCACCGGGCTCCTCTGAGGCCGGTCCCCTGCGGGGCGCAGGTTCGGTCGCCATCAACGGCGCCGCGACGATCCGCTCCCCGGTGAGCCGCCACGCCCGGCGCAGCCGGACATGCTCCCCGAGACCCGACACCGGTGCTCTGCCGTCCCGGCAGCGACGACGGGTACCAACTGCCGAGGCAGAACACCGGCCGTCATGACGTCCGACCACCCGCCGGCACATGCTGCGACTTCACGTCATGCCATGCACCCCTGTGCCGTAGAGCACTGCCCCTCGCCGTCAGCCAGGAAGGGCCATCAGGGCGATCGGCGTGGTGGTGGGCTGTTGTGAGCCGCCGCTGGGTTCGACGGTGACACCCATGCCCGACGCCCCGTCGACGTCGCCCCGCATCAGGACGGCCTGGTCACCGCGGTCCGGGTCCATCAGCCCGGCCGACCGCATGGTCCCGCCGTCGTCGAACCACAGCTGGTAGACCCTCCCGGAGGGCGGACGGTCCATCCCCGAGACGACGAACACGGCCCTGTCCCGGCTGCGGGAGACGACGACCGCACCGGTGGCACCGCCGGCCAGGCCGGCGGCACGGGTCCTGGCGTCCGGCGCCGCCAGTACCGCGGCGATCTCATCGGACGTCCGGGAAACCTGACGTGCCTGGGCACCGGCCTCCTCGGCTCGCTGGTGCTGCCACAGGGTTGTCCCGCCGAGCGCCGCGGCCGCCGCGAGGCAGGCGGCGAGCGCCCACCGGGACAGCAGCCGAGCCCTCAGCCCGGCACGTACCGCAAGGACCCGGGCGGGCGTGCCGGGCGCCTCCTGGCGGACGGTGGTGATCCGGTGCAGCACCTGCTCGCGCAGTGCCGGAGCCGCAGCCGTGGCCACGGCCAGTCCCAGACGCGCGGCCGTCGCGCCCAACTCGGCCGATTCCTGCGCGCACGGCTCGCAGCCCGCCAGGTGCCGTTCGAACGAAGCGTTCTCCTCGTCCGACAGGGCGTGCAGGGCGTACGCGCCTGTCAGCCGGTGCAGGTCGATGGTCCTCACGCGGTCACCCCCAGGCAGTCGCGCAGCCGGATCAGTCCGTCGCGCAGTCGGGTCTTCACGGTCCCCAGCGGGAGCCCCAGCGCCTCGGCAACCTCGCGGTAGGTCAGCCCCCGGTAGTAGGCGAGCGTGACCGACTGGCGCTGGAGCTCGGTCAGCGTGCGCAGACAGCGCCGCACCTGTTCCCGCTCCAGGCTCGCCTCGACATGCTCGGCCACCTCGTCGTACTCGGGAACCTGGTCGAGCAGCGCGGCCTTGTGGTCCCGGGCCATCGCGGCGTCCACCGAACGCACCCGGTCCACCGCCCGGCGGTGCGCCAGCGTGAGGATCCAGTTCACCGCGCTCCCGCGATCGGGCCGGTAGCGGGGAGCCGTCCGCCACACCTCCACCAGGACCTCCTGCGTCACCTCCTCCGACTGCGCGTGATCCCGCAGCACCGCACGCACCACACCGAGCACCGGGCCCGCCACATGGTCGTACACGCGAGCGAACGCCGCCTCGTCCCCCAGGGCCACCTGCCCCACGAGTTCCTGCAGATCAGGCCCCCTAGAGGGGTTTCTGCCGATATGTACTGCTTCTTTCACCGAGGGGCCTCCACCGTCGGGACATGTCCGGGCGTAATCCGTTCCCGCAGGCCACATGGATTGGTCACACTCGTGACGAATTCACCGACGGCGACGGTGACGACGGACGACCCGGAACAGTCCGGAGTCCCTACCGAAGGCGGAACCCTTCACCTGCCCCGATTTTCCCGGCCACGGGGAGGGACCGACAGGGCCTCCGGGACGACTGTCCCATGCGGTTCCGACGCCGTGATCACACCAGCCAGGTGAAGGGATCGTTCTACATCTGCGGGCCTCGGAAAGCCGTGAGTCAGCAGCAGCGGCTCTGCCGTGGCTCCACGGAACCCACCTGTTCCATGCGCCGGATCTCCCGCTCCGCCGCTTCCAAGTGCCCGAGGTCGAGGGCCATCGCGGCACGCCCGGCGACATAGAAGAGGTCCTGTCGGATGTGACAGCCCAGTCCTGGTTGCCGGCACAAGGCCAGGAACCGCACCTCGAGACTGAGTTCGATGCGACCCATCTCGTCTCGAACGCCGACCGGGAGTGCGGCGTGCCGGAGGTCCTTGGCGTAGTCGCGCGTCTGCCGGTCCGCCTCGTCAGGCCGGGCTTCCACGGGACGACAGGGGTGATCTGCCCACTCCGTGTCAGCCCAGCAGCCGAGTTCGTCCAGGTACTCGGAGGCGACCACCAAATCCGGGGGCGAGGCTGAGAAAGCCGCGTCCGCGCCAGCAACCAGCTGGGCGAGACGGCGTCGCGCGTCGCCGTCCCCCGCCACGCACATCGCGATGAACCCCGATAACACGTCGAGCCTGCGCGACACCTCTGCCCGCTGCCAGATCTCGTAAAGTCCCGTCATCCACCGTTCCCCTTTCGCCGACCGCGCCTCCGCGCCCCGAACCCTATGACGCGCCCCCGCCAACGGGTCCAAAGGTTTTTCCGAGCTCAGCGAACGAACTTCATGCCCGCTCGGTGCGACGCACGGTCTCCTCTCACAGCCTTGTGTCGGCGAGCGGGGGCTTCTTGATCATTGCGGGACAGTGCTCAAGAGGGACGGCCTTGTGCGGAGGTACCGCAATGGGGATCATGGGGCCGCCGCCACGATGGCAGCACCCGAATACCACCCAACTCACCTGACAACAAAGGGGTTTGCATGAGCTTATGGATGCGTTCGGGGGCAGTGGCGATTGCCACCGCGCTCACCCTGGGCATGGCGCCCGGGATCAGACCCGGCCTGTCGGCAGCGGCGGAGGCCGCACCGGCAGGAAGTACGGCGCAGAGTGGCGGCCGCACCGTCACCCTGATCACCGGAGACACGGTGACCACCGACGGCACCGGCCGCGTCATCGGAGTCCGGGCGGGTGAGGGACGCGAGGACATCGCGATCTCCGTCCACCGCTACCAGGACCGCAGTTACGTGATCCCTGAGGACGCGGTGCGGCCGCTGGCCGAGGGCACCGTGGACCGACGGCTGTTCGATGTGACGGAACTGCTCGCCGCGGACATCGACGACACACAGCGGGACTCGACGCCGCTGATCGTGACCTACCGTACGGCCGGTGCGGCATCGGCGAAACGGGAACTCGTCGCCGCCGACGCGGAGGTCGAGCGAAACCTGCCGGTGATCAACGGCCAGGCGGTCAAGGTGAATAGGTCCGACGCCGCACAGGTGTGGGACGCGCTCACAGACGCCAGTACGGGTGCCCGGGCGGATGCCACCCAGGTCGCCTCCGGCATCGAAAAGGTGTGGCTGGACGCCGCCCGGACGGCGAGCCTGGACCAGAGCGTGCCGCAGATCGGCGCGCCCACGGCATGGGCCTCCGGCTACGACGGCAAGGGCGTCACCATCGCCGTACTGGACACGGGCGTTGACCAGACCCACCCGGATCTGGCCGACCGGGAGATCACCGAGAAGAACTTCGGCTCCTCGCCGGACAACGTGGACCGGGTCGGCCACGGCACCCATGTCGCCTCCATCGCGGCCGGTTCCGGCGCCAAGTCCGGTGGCCGCTACAAGGGTGTCGCCCCCGGCGCGAAGATCCTCGACGGCAAGGTCCTCAACGACATGGGATCCGGCTACGAGTCGGACATCATCGCCGGTATGCAGTGGGCCGTCGACCAGAATGCCAACGTTGTCAACCTCTCCCTGGGCGGCACCGACAGCGCGGGCATCGACCCGCTGGAGGAGGCCGTCAACACCCTGTCCGCCAAGAGCAGAACACTGTTCGTGATAGCCGCCGGCAACGAGGGGCCCCTCGCCGGCACCATCGGCTCTCCCGGCAGCGCGGCCGCCGCACTCACCGTCGGCGCGGTGGACAAGCAGAACCGGATCGCCACCTTCTCCAGCGTAGGCCCCACCAAGGACGGCTCCCTGAAGCCCGACCTCACCGCGCCGGGCCGGTTCATCGTCGCCGCCAAGGCGGCCGAGGGCACGATAGGCACCCCCGCGGGCGACGGATACGTCTCCCTCAACGGCACCTCGATGGCCACCCCGCATGTCGCGGGCGCAGCGGCCATCCTCGCCCAGCGGCACCCCGACTGGACCGGGCAGCAGCTCAAGCAGGCCCTCGTCTCCTCCACCAAGCCCACGGCAGGCCTGACCGTGCAGCAGCAGGGCACCGGACGGGTGGACGTCGCGAGGGCCGTCAGACAGACGGTGAGCAGTGAGGCGTCGTCCGTCGGCTTCGGTGCACAGCAGTGGCCGCACACCGACGACACCCCGCTGGCCAAGAAGATCACGTACCGCAACACCGGCACCTCGGCGGTCACCCTCAGCCTGGCCGTCCAGGCGACCGACGCCGCCGGAAAGTCCGCTCCCCGGGGGCTGTTCACCGTTTCGACGAAGCGCGTCACCGTGCCCGCGGGCGGCACCGCCTCCGTGGACGTGACCGCCGACGCCCGCACCGTACCGGCGGGAGGCGACTACTCGGGCGCTCTGGTCGCCACCGGCGGCGGCCAGAGCGTACGCACCGCCCTGGCGGCCGACCCCGAGGTGGAGTCGTACGACCTGACGATGAACGTCCTCGACGGCAACGGGGACCAGGCGTTCTTCCCGTTCATCATTCTCTACGGCCTGGACAGCCCGGCCCTGCTGTGGAACGCGCAGACCAGCGACGGCGTCGTGCGGTTCCGCGCGCCGAAGGGGGCGTACAACGTCTTCGCCCTGGTCACCACCTGGAGTGGTGGGGCCGCGGGGACGGCGGAACTGACGCAGCCGCGGCTGTCGCTGACCGCGGACACCCGCACGGTCCTGGACGCCCGTGAGGCCAAGCCGGTGTCGCTCACCCCACCGGATCCTGATGCCACGTCCAACGGCGCCTACGCCTCGTACATAATGCGCGCGGCCGGGTCGGAACTCGCCGCGGGCATTCTGACCGGGAGTGACTTCTCGCGGCTCAGGATCGCCCAGTCTTCCGGCGCCCCGGCGTCACCCGCCGACGGTTTCGAGGCCCAGGTCGGCGCCACCTACAGCAAGGGCACCGACACCGCGTACGACCTGCTGTACACCAGATCCGGCTCGTTCTAGGACGGCTTCTCGCACACGGCGAGTACGAGCGAACTCGCGCGCGTGGACATCGCCGCGGGCGCTCCCGCGGCGGGCAAGACGGGCAGCGTCACGGCCAGTTGGCGCACACCGCTCGGCGAGGCCTACGGCGTCGCCGCCACCGGCTTCGCCCTCCCGGGCAGCCAGCGGCATTACGTCACCGCGCCCAAGGACTACACCTGGGGCTTCGACTTCGTACAGAAGGGCGCGAGCGGCGGGCACGAAACGTTCCTGAGCGGCGTGGACCGGACGTACCGGGCCGGACGGAACTACTCCGAGAAGACCTTCAACACCGGTGTGTTCGGGCCCAGCCTGGCCGAAGGGCCGGGCGGCGGAGGCGTGTCGCGTCTCGGTGACGACCTGAAGATCTGTCTGCCGCAGTTCGCCGACGGCTCCGGCCACCTCGGCGACTCCGTGACCGAGACGGCCAAGGCCACACTCACCTCGGGCGGTGTCCCCTATCTGTACCGCACAGTGACCGCACTGGAGCCGAAGTACCTGCGCTGCCGGTCCGTGACCACACTCCCCGCGGCACGGCAGCCCTACCGCCTCACCACGGACTCCTCCCGGCCGACGGAGGTCTCCGGGGTCAGCACGCGGGTCAGCGCCTCCTGGACGTTCGTCTCCGGCCGTGTGTCCGGCACACGTGCAGCCGTCCTGCCGCTGTCCTCGGTCCGCTTCGCTCCCGAACTGACGTCGGCCGGCACGGCGAAGGCGGGCACCCGTCTGACGGTGCCACTCATCGTCGAGGGCGCGGCGGCCACGCGGGGAGTGAAGGCGCTCTCGGTCGAGGTCTCGTACGACGCGGGGGCAACCTGGCGGAAGACGGACGTGCGTTCCTCCGAGAGTACGCGGCAGGTGACTCTGGCCCACCCCGCGGACGCCCGTTCCGTCTCCTTCCGAGCCCGTCTGACGGACATGGGCGGGAACACACACACGGTGACGATCATCGACGCGTACCTCCTGACGCGCTGACCGTCCGACGCGCCGGCCGAGAGGTTGTGACGTCCGGCGGTCGATGAGAGGAGGGTGTCCGGTATCGGCGTATGACGACCGATGAACCGGACGGCCGACAGACTGTGGGTCGCCTGGATGCATTCGCCGGATCAGTGAGCAGGACTGCTCGTTGTGCCGGCCAATGCATCTGGGCGGCAGACAGCCGGACCACGGGGCTTAGCACCTTGGGAAGCGGCGACCCCAGGCAGGCGCACCGGTGCCCGCTTTACCTCGCCAATGTCCTTTTCGCTGTGATCACGCTCTTCGTGAGCCATGGTTCTTCCACGGGGAGCAAGCGGGCCGACCGGGTGACTTCATCGGTGATCGCCCTGTCAACTCCGCCATCCAACCCGCTGGTCGTCCCACAACACACCTCTTTGATCAGGAGTGTTGCTACGACTGGTTGAACCCGGTCAGTACACGAGCAGGGCATCCGCCGAAGCAAGAAGGCAAGGCTCGTCCACACGGTCCGCTGACTATGACGGCTGAACGGTTGGACTATCCGTTGTGTGCTTCGATCTCGGTCGCCAGCGTCTGTTGGGTGGCCGCCCACGAAGCCAGGAGCGCCAAATTGTCAGCGGTCGGTGTGCCCTCGGGTGCGGTGTAGACGTTGAGGCGCAGGCCGGGTTCGGCGGGCAGTTCCAGGGACTCGACGTCCAAGTCGAGCTGGCCCACGATCGGATGGCGCATACGTTTACGGCCGGACCGGTGCAGCCGCACGTCCCGAGATGCCCACCGCTGCCGAAATAGCTCACTGCACGTCGACAGTTCGCCGACCAGGGCGATCAGCGCCTCGTCGTGCGGATTGCGGCCGGCTTCCATGCGTAGCTTCGCGGCCACGTCACCGACAATTTGGTCGTAGTCGACAAAGAAATCTCCGGCCGCCTCGGGGTTGAGATAGACGAACCGCGCTGTGTTCGCGGGCCTGCGCGGGTCCGCCAGCACCGGTGAATACAGTGCGCGAGCGAGTTGATTCATGGCGAGCACGTCATAACGGCCGTTACCGATCCAGGCCGGCGCATCGGAGATCGCGTCGAGCACCTGCTGCAGCGTCGAGCGCACCGTCGCGGCAGCCTTACGCCGGCGTGGGCCGCTGGGCGCCCTGGATTGGCGCGCGAGGTGGAACAGGTGGTCGCGCTCGGCCTCGTCGAGTTGCAAGGCAGAGGCCAACGCGTCGAGCACGCCATCGGAAGCACCGGAGAGGCTGCCGCGCTCCATGCGCACGTAGTAGTCGACCGATACGCCCGCCAGTAGCGCTACCTCCTCGCGGCGCAGACCTTTGACCCGACGGTTGCCGCCGTAAGCGGGCAGGCCCGCCTGCTCGGGTGCGATGCGGGCGCGACGCGAGCTGAGAAACTCCCGGATCTCGGTGCGTAGATCCATCGTGGCCATCCCCTTACCGTAAGCCGGTCCCGCAGTTTAGGGGGTACCCGTTGCGGTCGTCGCGGTGCCGCCGTCTACCGGGATGATGGCGCCCGTGAGGTAGGAGCCGGCCCGGCTGGCGAGAAACACGGCGATGCCCGCCATGTCGTCGTCGCGGCCGAGCCGGCGCAGAGGGGCCGCCGCCGCGATCGTGTCGCCGATGGCATCGAGCGTGGCCCCCATCATCTGCGACGGGAACACTCCCGGTGCTACCGCGTTCACCGTTACGTGCTGTGGGCCCAGCTCCCTGGCGAGCACCCTGGTGAGTTGATGGAGTGCCGCTTTGCTGCTGGCGTACGAGTAGTTGGGCGCCTGGGCGACGTGGATGGCGGCGATACTGCCGATGTTGATGATCCGCGCGGGGTCATCGGCGGTGCCCGCCTTGCGAAGTGCGGGCAGCAGCGCCTGCACCAGCCAGAACGGCGACTTGAGGTTGAGGTCGATCACTGAGTCCCAGGCCTCGTCCGGGAACGTCTCCAGCGGCTCGCTCCGCATCGCTCCCGCATTGTTGACCAGGATGTCCAGGCGTTCCGAGTCGGCCATGACAAGATCAGCGAGGCGCTGACACTCGTCGTGCCTGGACAGGTCGGCGGGGATTGCTTGAACGTCGCCGAATTCGGACAGGAGATGCTGTGCCTCCGCGCACGCGTCTGCCTTGCGTGAGCTGATGACGACGCGGGCGCCCGCCTGAAGAAGGCCGCGAGCTATCATCATCCCAATGCCCCTGGTGCCGCCAGTGACAAGCGCGTACTTCCCGCTCAGATCGAAAAGTCCTGTGCGAGTGGTGAATTGGTGGTCCGCCATTGGTCTCCGTCCCTTCGTTCGTGGAAGAAATCGCCGGCATGGTCGCGCATTCGGGGCAGCTGAATTGAAATGATGGGGGTACAGCTGCAGTGCGTGTCCATGGAGTGTTGTCGGCGCTTTCGGCTCAACCAGGTTGACAGGAGTTCTGGACGTCTGGGAGACCCTGGTGATCCAGGTACTGTGAGAGCCCCCCTTGCTTGGTGCGCTGACCCCGGATCCACCAGCTTGATGCGGGTGGATGGTTCTTCCAGAAACGAAGAAATGCCTTGCGGCCTGCGATGACGGGGTTTCTCCAGGACCACATCAGGCACGATCGGCAGGGCTCTTCCGAGATGCAGTCTTCCCATGCCGCGGGGGCGGTTTCATCCGCGTTCGATGATCCGAACCTGATGCTCGTCCATGCCCGGCCCTGGGCTCGTTACCCGGGGGCGACGCAGGCATACAGCGGCAGTGGTTTCATGCCGTGGCGTTCCTTCATCGGGCGGTTGCTCCGGCCACCCTCAACCCACTGCTTGCCCGCCTCGATGGCAGTGCGGATCTCGGTGGCCCACAGAAGGTAGTTGGGGCTGAAACTGTGGACGGTGGCATCGCTGGTGCCACCCACCCACATGTGCAGGCGCAGGTCGTCCAGCAGGACCACCGCCGCCGCCAGCGTCCGCTCGCGCGCATCGACGCGCACGACGCGGGCGCGGTCGCCCAGGGCCATGACGAAGTCGATGAAGGCGTTCTCGGGATACATGTCCGCGCTGCCGTACTTGGCGGCCGTGCGACGGGTCAGGTCGCACACGGTGCGCAGGAAGTCCGGCCGGGGGGCTTCGACGGACGTCGTGACACCGGCGTCGGCCGCGCGGCGCAGATACTGGCGGATCGTGCGGCGCGTCTTCGGGCCCAGTGTTACCAGATAGTCGTCGTAGGTCGCCAGGCCCTGCAGCGGGAGCTGAAAGCGGGTGACGATGGGGGCCACCCGCCACCCCATGCGCCGGGCGGCGCCGAGCAACGGGTCGCCCTCCGCGACGTTGACGAGGCCCGTGGCCCGCGCGTTGTCGCGGGCTCCCAGTTCGACCAGGGCGTCCAGCATCGCCGCGAGCACCCGGTCGCGGTGGTCCGTGTTGGTCGCGAGGACGGGGACACAGGTGTCGTAGCAGTACCAGTTGTGCCCGAGGAGCGCGGTGCCGTCCGCCTCTGGGATGCCGACGGTCCGCAGGAAGCCGTACGGGTCGCCCTGCTTGTCGAGGTAGCACGGCAGCACGGCGACGATCCGCCCGGCGTCGACGGCCGTCAGATAGCGGACGGCGGCGTATGGGCTGAGCGGGCTGTCCTGGTAGGCCCGCAGATACGCCGGGGAGTAGTGGACGGGGGCGCCGGCCGAGGCAGCCACCTGCTGCCACTGCTCGGTGTCGAGGTCGTCGATGGACTCGACGAACTGGACTTGCGGCACGCTCATGCCGTGCCTCCTTCGTGTGGCCGTCTGGTCCCGGGCGCCGCCACGTTGTCCGCCGCGGCTTCCTCGATCCACCCTGCCCCGGCGATCGCTGCCAGGAATCGCTCCCCGAAGTCTGCTGTCGTGGGGCGGATCCCGGAGTCCAGCTCAGCGATGCGGATGACGGCCGCCGCGTCGGAGCTGCCGTCGATGCTCTGCGCGAGGGCCATCGCGGCGGCATAGCAGCCGCCCCGGTCCACGGTCAGCTCTTCCAGGAACCACTGGCTGTCCTTCTGTGCCATGGCTCCCATCAGGGCCCGGAGGTTGAAGGGCCCGGGCCAGTTCCTGCGCAGGCCCGGGCCGCGCGGTGACGGTGGCGGCTGTTCTGTAAGGCCGTCGTCCCAGACGGACGACAGTGTGCGGTGCAGCCCGGCGAGGAATTCGGCCTGTCGGTCGAGCAGGCGGGGGCTCGCACCGAGCGGGCGCAGGGTGTGCAGGGCGTCCCGGCCGTAGTGCCAGCGCCGGGTGAGACGGGCGGCGGCCATCCCGTCGGAGGGGGGCCCGTCGGCGGACGGCAGGCATGCGGTCATCCGCCGGGCCGTCCAGCGGGCCAGGAGCTGGGTGATGCGGTCGGCGTCCCGTCCGTCGGCCGTCGCCACGACGGCGGCCGCGGACGCCGCGATCGTGGCGGACCTGCGCAGCTCCAGCGGATCGACCTTGTCGAGTGTGTCGGCACTGGAGTGGTTGAAGCGGTCGGGCCAGTGCCCCAGTTGTACGGCGGGGCAGCCGATGGCTCGGTCGGCGAGGATCGCGTGGTCGGATGCGCCGACGAACGGTGTCGTGCGCCAGGCCCAGGTGTCGCAGCCGACGGCTCCGCTGTAGGAGCGCGCGGCGGGTGGAAGGGCTCGTACACAGGCTTCGACCAGGGCGTTGGCGTAGTGCGGGAGGTACTCCGGGCCGTATTCCACGATCAGTGGGCCGCCGCAGCGGCGCTGGTCTTCGCCCACCATGTCGAGGTTGACCGCCATCGCGGGGAGCGGTCGGGTGCCCTCTTCGACCGCTTGGTGGACGTAGGCGGCCAGGCCCACGAACTCGGGTGCCCACACGAACCGGACGGGTCGGCGCAGCGAGCGTCCCGCCAGCACGCGTCCGGCTGCCAGTGCCGCCGCGACTCCCGAGGCGTTGTCGTTGGCTCCGGGCGCCGGATGGCACAGGTGGGCGGTGAGCAGACATGCGTCGGCCTCGTCCGCCGGCGGACACCTCGACGGGGTGCGGGCGACCACGACAGGCATCTGCCGGGGGCCCGTGTCGACATCGACGACCACCCGGGCCCGCTCCCCCCGCCGGTGCGCACGCAGCAGCTCCTCCAGCTGGGCCGGGAACACGCTGAAGCCGAACAGGGAACTGTCGCCGGGCAGTTCGACCCGCCCCGCCTGTCCGGGCCGGTCGGGGTCTGTCGTCACACAGAACCCCCTCGCCTTCTCGGCCCGCATCCGGGCGAACAGGCCGGGACCGAGGTCGGCCGCCGACCCGACGAGGACCAGCGCGCCCGGCGGCCAGCCGGAATCCCGCGGCAGCGCGAGCGGCACCTCGCCGTCCACGGCCACCGAGTTCGCCGCGATGGCGTAGGGCTGTGCGGGGTAACTGACCAGCGGGGGACGGCCGTTGAGCGAGAGGTGCGCGGCGCGCGGCGTCCAGGAGGAGGGCGCCGTGTACGTCCACCACGCGGTCCTGCCGTCCGCCGGGAAGCTCAGCACCTTGACGTCGGCCAGCCCCACGCGTTCGGCCTCGCCCGCGACGAAGTCGGCTGCCTCGGCGATGCCCGCCGATCCCTGGTAACGGTCCCATTCGGCCAGCCGGGCGACCCAGCCCATCGCTTCGTCGGCGTCGATTCTCTGGTGGATGCCACCGACCAGGCCGCTCAGGCCACTTGGGCCGCTGAGGCGGTCCGAAAGGCCCGGGCCGCTCGCACCTGCGAAGCCGCTCACGCTATCCGCCCTGGGAGAAGGCCGCGCGGAACGCCGTCAGCCGGGCGTTCGACAGCGGGACGGTGATCTTGAAAAGCCTGCCGCCGCTCTCCGCGTCCGACAGCCCCCGGTCCGCAGCCCCCGGACCGGACGGCGCGCGCCCCTCCACCCTCGTCCCCGTGCCCCGCATCCCCTGTCCCTCCACCTCTTTGACCTGCAGCCCCAGTTTCTCGATCAGGGCCCTGGCCGAGTCGTCCGCCGGTGCGGTCACCCATGGCAGACAGACAGCCCCCTGCGTCACCGCTAGCCCCGCCCCCCGCAGCAGTGCCGTCATCTGCGGCTTCACCTCGGCGATCCTGGCCCGCAGCGCGGCGAAGACGTCTCCCTGCGCCAGCAGGCCGAGGGAGACGGCCAGGCCGAAGCCGTTCGCGCCCAGCGGTGGCAGGGCTTCCCGCAGTCGTTGCGTCAGCGCGGGCGCGGCGACCGCGAAGCCGACCCTGAGCCCGCCGCAGCAGTAGCCCTTGGACATGCTGCGCACGACGATCAGGTTGTCGTGGTCGGCGACCGCGGGTACGCAGCTGGCGGACGGCCCGGCGTAGACGGCGTATGCCTCGTCGAGGACCACCGTCGTGCCGCGTGCGCGGGCGGCCTGGGCGATCTCCTCCAGCGCCGCTCTGCCGTACAGGTCTCCCGTGATCGTCGGGCGGTCGAGGACGAGGACCGAGGGAGCATGCTGGTCGAGGTCGGCCGCCAGGTCCTCGATCCGGGTCGCGAGCGCCTCACTGCCCCAGCGCGCGGCCCATCGTGGCAGGTCCGGGTGACCGCCGCGCAGGTGCAGCACGGGGCCCGGCTGCGCCAGTGCGGCGCACGCGTGCAGCAGAGCGGTGGCGCCGGTCCCGGCGGTCACCGTGTCCGGGGGCAGTTCGAGGCCGAAGTGCTCGGACAGCACCGGCGCGGCCTGTGCGGCGGCATAGGGGTCCATCACGTGGTAGGCGCGCGCTGCGTCGGGGGTGACCCCCCGCAGGGCACGGTCGACCGCGGGCCGTACGAAGTCGATCTCGTCGGGCGACCAGCGCAGGTCCAGGACATCCCCGAGGGCGGCCGGTTCCGCCGGTCCCGGTGCCGCGGAGCCCACGAGCCCTGCGGCGGTGGGCCGTTGCCACGCCGTGATCGCGGTGGTGTCCCCGGCCCTGGGGTTACGGGCGACGAACTGCACGTATCGCGTCGTCAGTGCGGCTTCTTGGCCGATGGTGAAGTCTGCGTCGGCGCGCTCGACCTCGAAACCGGCGCGGATCAGCAGTTCTCGTACCTCGGCGGGCTGGTAGAGCCGTACGTCGTCATGGACGACGACCGGCTCCGCGTCACCGTGCCGGACCTCGATCGAACCGGCGCTGCGGCCGCTCACCACGCGGTAGTCCCGGCGGAAGACGGCCCGCAACCCCTCGGTCTCGAAGGTCGCCTCGGGCACGTAGTGGCCCGCGATCGTCAGGACGTTGGAATGGTCGAGTACGAGGAGCCCGCCCGGTACGAGCGCGCGGCGGGCCTCTCGGAGCAGCCGCAGCTGCTGGGCATCACTGCCCCAGCCGAAGGACTGCACGCAGACGAGCGCGTCGAACTCCCCCACCGGCCAGGCGGGTTCACGCAGCAGGTCCAGGTGCAGCCACCGCGCCTCCACCCCGGCCGCGGCCGCCGACCCCGCGGCCTGCCGCAGCGCCCACGCACCGACGTCGACCCCGGTGACACGGAACCCGCGCCCGGCCAACGCGACCGCATGGCGCCCCGTGCCGCAGCCCAGGTCGAGGACGCGCCGGCCCGGGGCCGAGGCGTCGAGGACCGCGGCCAGGTAGTCGGCCTCCGCCGCGGTGCGCTCGGGGGTGTACTCGTGGGCCGCCACCGCCCAGAACTCCTCGCCGAAGAAGTCCCGGTACCAGGGGCGGTGCGCACCGCCGCTCGCGTCATCGGTCACAGGGCGTCCGCCCGCAGCGCCTCCTGCCGGAGGAGGAAGCCGCACACGTCGCACAGTCCGGCCGGGTTGGGCACACCCTCCATCAGGAGATACCGGCCCTCGCAGACCCGGCACACGTCGTCGACCACCGGCAGCAGACTGCGCTGCACGTTCTCGAAGGCGTTGAACAGGTAGTAGTCGATGCCCGGCCACAGGTCGTACAGGTGGTCGGCCATCGCGTAGGCCAGGGAGCGTTCGTCGGAGCCGGTGGTGAAGCGGCCCGGGGCGCCCTGCCGGTTGAGCTCCGGCGCGACGAGTTCGAGGTAGAGGGTCAGTTCCTTCTTGGTGATGCGGTAGAGCGGGAAGACGTACCGCAGATCGCCCAGCTCGCGGACGGGGACGCCGCCCATCCGGTATCCGGTGGTGAACCAGGTGACCATGCTGGCAACCAGGTCGTCGGCGTTGAAGCCGAAGGCCACGACCGAGGCGCCGGCACGTGCGGCCTCCTGCTCCAGCATGCGGCGCAGCACCTGGTGGCCGATCACCATGTTCATGTTGCGGTGTTCGCCGGCGACGACCTTGTTCATCACGTCGACGAACGGCTCGCGCAGCTTGAACAGTTCGGCCACGTCGTCGGCGGTCACGATCGTGTGGTCCAGGCCGAGACCCTCGCAGGCGTCCAGCGCGATCTGGAAGGTCGCCGGCTCGTCCCAGTCGGGCAGCCCGGTGATGGTGACGGCCGTCATGTCGATCTCGGGCCAGCGGCCCCGGGTGCGTTCGAGCAGCTTGAGATAGGCGACGCTGTCCCGGCCGCCCGACAGTCCGATGACGGCTCGGTCCCCGGCGCGCATCGTCCCGCCGGAGGTGATGCTCTGGACGAAGGTCTCCTCGACGTACTGCACGAAGGTCTCGGCGGTGAGCTGTTCGGTGCGGCGTTCCAGGGTCCCGCCGTGGTCGAACAGGACGGACTTGGAGTACACGGGGTCCGGCGCGGCGTAGACGTGCTCCTTGGGCTTGCGCAGTACGTCGAGGTCATAGTGGCGTACCTGACGGACCTCGATGACCTCGTCGGCCTCGACGACGACCGCCGATTCGGGGATCACCGCTCCGTTCCGGTACGAGAGCACCGCGTTGGCCGGAATGCCGTGCAGGCGCAGGACATCGAGGAGGTTCTGGCCCGGTACTGCATACAGGGTCTCCGAACCACCGGTCTTGTTGCGGAACACGACCGTGCTCACGGTCTCTCCTAGTCGTCTGGGGGATGCTGGGGTCTACCAGTTCTGGGCGAGCGGTGCGTTCCAGGCTGCGAGGGG
This sequence comes from Streptomyces sp. NBC_00285, assembly GCF_036174265.1. Taxonomy (NCBI): domain Bacteria; kingdom Bacillati; phylum Actinomycetota; class Actinomycetes; order Kitasatosporales; family Streptomycetaceae; genus Streptomyces; species Streptomyces sp. NBC_00285. The sequence goes on from NZ_CP108055.1 coordinate 358,600, forward strand.
TACGAGCATCTCGTCGTCGGTGAGGGATCCGTGCTCCCAGGCGACGGTGGGGTCGGGCACCGGGAAGGCCGCGGAGGTGGCGAGGGCGACCACCGCGCCGATGCGCTCGCGGACGACGGGGGTCGCGGCGAGCAGCCCGCGTTCGGCCAGGTCATCGGGGCTCAGGACGAGCGCGTGGTCGCCGAGTGCGTCGCTCAGGGCGGCCGCGAGCTCCTGTTCGTGGCCGGGCTGCGGATACATCCACCGGACACGGCCCGCGCCGCCGCTGGGCATCCGGCAGTGCGCCGGGGAGTCCAACCGGTCCCAGGCGTCCAGGAGTTCGGGCTTCGGTTGGACCGGGACCTGGCCGTGGTCGGCGTGGGCGAGGACGCTCCATCCGGCGTCGGCCCAGCGGCTCGCCGCGGTGTCCAGCAGCCGCAGGGATGCGTGCAGACGGTCGTCGTAGCCGCTGATGTGGATGTGGTCGTCGAGGTTCACGTAGGCCCATACCAGGGGTGGTACGTCGTGTGGTTGTGCGAGGACGGCCTCGACCTCGCGCACCGTCCGCTCGGCGACCGCGATGCAATCGGGGTCGAGTTCGGTCGCCGGCGAGTGGGCGACCCGGGCGCCGTGCAGCAGCGCCGCGGCCCACTCCCCGGTCAACCGCTCGAGTTCGGCGCCGACCACGAAGGCGGTGGCGCCGGCCGCGGCGACGCGGTCGAAGAGGGTCACACCACCGTGCAGCAGGGGATTCCTGGGCGGCGGGCAGGGGCCGAAGGCGTGCGTCTGGCCCGTGATGAGGTGGGTGACGCAGTCGGCGTCCGGCGCCCGGTACACCATGCCGAGGGCGCCGTGCTGTGAGGGGTCGGCGCCGGTGACGGCGGTGAGCCAGGCAGTGGTCGAGGTGCTCGGGAACGTGGAGCGCAGGGGGCGTGTCCTGGCGTGGGCGAGGGCTGCTTCCGCGACGCCGTACGACAGGCCGTCGACCGCCAGGACGCACAGTCCGCGGGGCGCCGCGCGCAGACACCGCTCGACGACTTCGGGTACCACGCGCAGGTCGGCGGACGCTGTCGTACGTCCGCCGACACGTGGCACCGTGCTCAGAAGTTCGGCACGCAGTCGGTGCAGGTGGTGCGGAACTTGGCGATGTGCACGGCCTGACGGTCCGTGATCATGCGCTCGACGAGGCGCGGCAGCAACATCACCGGCGCGGGGGTCGATGTGGTGGTGGTCTTCACAGTGGGGCGTGGAGCTGTCTGCATGAATTCCTCCTGCTGGCTGGAATAGCGCGAGAGAAAAGTGCCGAACAACCTTCAACTTTGCGTGAACAGGTCAACACATGGCGAGTTGGCCTGTCAACACCGGCCAGTCACCGGTTCCCGCCCCAACTGTGGTCGTTTTCAAGCTAGTTGATGCGCCGGAAACATGGGAGCCGCGCGCGGCGAAAGCGGTGGCGGCTGTCAATTGACGAAGATCAGGGATTCCGCTTCCTCGACGATCTTCTCGGGGACGGGCGGACTCATCAGGGTGCCCGCATAGCGCTCGGCGTCCGGGTCCGCTGCCCGGTGGGCGCGGGCGACGGCGTCCGCCACGTCGTAACGCGTGGTCCTCAGGCGGACGTCGGGGCCCAGCAGGGCCCAGTACGCGGTTCCCGGCTCACCGGCGTGGTACGGCAGCCCGACGCTTCCCGGGTTGACGCTGCGCAGGCCCGCCACCACACGGTCGAACTGGAGGTGCGAGTGCCCGGTGACCAGAACGCGCGCGTCGAGGGCCGCGGACAGCCGTGCGAACCGCTCCGCCGGCGTGCCCGGTGTGACCAGTTCATGGTCGCTGCGCGGCGAGCCATGGCAGAAGTGCGCCGGGCCGAGGCCGTCGATCTCGACCGTGACTGCGAAGGGCACCCGGGTGAGGAAGTCGATGGCCTCGGGCGAGTGCTGGGCCGCGATCCACGACTGACGGGGTGTGTCGGCCACGCGCGCGGCGGTGCCGATCTCGGCGGCGTACCGGTCGGCGTTGCCCCGCACGCACAGGGCGCGCTCCCCCAGCGCGAGGATCCGCTCGTACGTCTCCTGCGGCTGCGGGCCCCACGTCAGGTCGCCGCACAGCACGACGAGGTCGGCCGCGGCGACGTCGGGTTCGGCGAGCACGGCTTCGAAGGCGGGGATGTTCGCGTGGATGTCGGAGAGTACGGCGACCCGGGCCACCGGCCCGTACCGCTGCACCGGCCCTTCCCAGCTCGCCGGACCGTGCAGCGTGACGTCGTCCGTCGTGGAGTCGTCCATCGGGGATGGGGCCTTTCGGGTGCGGTCCTGGGCGCGGGACGGGCGGGCAGGGACGGTCACTGGTCCGCGGCGACGACCGCGGGCGTGGGACCGCGAGCGGGCAGCGTGGTGGTCGCGGGGACGTTTCCGCCCGCCCCAGGTGGTGCGGCCTGCGTGGACCTGGAGGTTCGGGGATGGTTCAGACGTGTGCCGGGAGGCGGTCCGATCAGCGCCGTGCCCTCGGACGGCAGGCCGTCGACCAGATGCGCGGCGATCACTATGCGGTCCCACAGCGGGAGCCCGCCGTGGTCCTCGGCCAGCTCATCCACCCGGGCGAGGAGCCCGTCGGAGTCGGTCACCGCCGGCGGCAGCGGGCCGGGAGTCGGGGCCAGGGAGTGGGCCGGATGGGCGGCGTAGAGCCGACGTGCGGCGGCGGCCACCTCGGCGGCACGCCCGGGCGACGGCTCGCCCGCCAGCATCGCCAGCGCCTCGTCCCGGCGCCGCCCCGACAGCAGGACGCCCACCTCCCGGATGAGATCGGCGCAATCGTCCGGCGCGTGCAGGAAATTGAGACACATCAGCTCGCAGCCGAGCGCACCGCGCAGTGAACCGCCCCCCGTGTCCCGGTTCTTGGACGATCCCTTCAACTCCCCGAGCCGTTCGGCCGCCGTCATCCCCGTCCGCTCCGGACCCTGGGTGCAGCGCAGCGCGACGAAGAGACAGGGCGGCCCCGACTCCAGGATCATGTCCACGGCCCGGATGACGGCCAGCGGCGCGGCGTTGATCTGGTAGCGCCACAGCTCGCGGCAGACCCGCGCGTCGACCCGGACCTCCAGCGCGCCGAGCGGTGCGAAACCGTGGCCCGCCAGCAGGTCGAGGGCGGCCTCGATGCGGCGTCCGACGACGGCGTCGGGCTTGAACATGACGAAGGTGGTACGGCCAAGTGTCCGCTCGGTCTCCCCCGCGTCCCGCCCGTCCAGCAAAGCGGCCATCTCGCGGAAGTAGACGTCGTCCGGATAGGTTCGGCGCCGTACGGGGTCGTGCGTGAAGGGGGCCCGCAACCACTGCTGGACGGCCATGATCCTCCGACTCTCCGCGCGGTGGCGGCCTGTGCACCTACCCGGCAATTCACGCCAACTACGCTGTATGCAAAGCGAGTTGCACCGTTGCCATGCACCATGGGGGGCAATACGCTGAGGCTAACTTCCCAGACCGAACACATCAAGGAGGGTCCCATGAGCGTCGCCTTCAAGAAGGTTACGGTCCGTCCGAAGCCGGGCAAGTAAGCGATCGGTGTCGATGCGATCGGGATCCGGTCGTCCGGTATTTCCGGAGATCCTGATCGCGTCTTCCGTCGCTCGCCCGAGCGTCTCCCTCGTTCAATTCGCGTCGCCCTTTCGACCCCGACGAAATCTCGCTCACTGAGGGCGGAGTCCGCGTTGACCGACACAACGACCGGGATCGCGGTCACGACGGACACGGTTCTCGCCCTGCTGAAAGCGAAGCCCCGGTCCGCTCGCGACACCGTGCTGCGCACGGCCCGCGACAGTCAGCACAAGCTCGCCGGAACCCTGTTGAGCCTCTGGGCCGCCGCCGGCGAGGAGCTCACGGTCGACCAGGCGGCCGAACTACGGCTGGCCCAGGAGCGTATCGAGCACTACCGCCGGCTCTGGGAACAGCTTCAGGAGCACGCGCCCGACGCCTTCCTCCTGAAGGGGATGACGATCGCCGCCCTCTATCCGCCGGGGGTACTCCGCTCGGCCGGCGACCTCGACGTCATCTGCCCCCGCCATGACGACCTGTGGGCCTGCGCCCGCCACCTTGCCGCGACCGGCTGGGAGTTGGAGGCCTTCACCGTGGGGCCCGCCCACCCCGGCGACACCGTCTCCCCGCACCTGGGCGCAGAGTTCCGCAAACCGGCACCTGACCCGTCCCAGGACCCCTACGCCGTGGGCCTGTTCACCGCCGAGATCGTGACGGACGTCCACGGACCGCCCCGGCAACTCGCCCGGCCGCCGGGTTCCCCACTGGCCGCGAGCACCGTCGCCCTGGTCGCGGAACGCTGGGAACGACGCTTCCGCTCCCGTGACCTGCTCGACCTGGTCCTCCTGCTCGGGGCCCTGGACGAGCCGGGCCTACGACAGCTGCGCGCCGACCTCGACAAGGCCGGTCTGTGGCCGGAGTGGCGGGAGGCGATGCGCGGAATCGGCCGCCTCGGCTGGCGGCCCGCGGTAGTCCTGCCGCACACCCGGGCGGCGGCTGTCCGCGTACGACTGCTGCGGTCGGTGCGCACGGCCTTGCGCTGGAGCAACCCGGTTCGCGCGGCAGCCTTCGTCGCGCAGTCCGGCATCGAGGGCCGCGGGGGGCGCCTCGCCGCTCTCGCCTCCGATGTCATACACCGCCGGCCCGGTGCGCGACGGCTGCTCACCGCGGGAGTGCCGCTGTTCGGGGTGCCTGTGCCCGAGGTGCCTGTGCCCGAGGTGCCCATGCCCGAGGTGCCCATGCCCGGGGTGCCGATGCCCGGGAAGCAGCCGGCCGCACGCGCCGACACGGCCTCAATCGCTGCCGACGGTGTGCGTGCGGACGGCCCCACGGACGGATCTCCCGACGCCGAGCCGGTCGAGGGGCTGCAGCTCCACGACGTCGGCCGCCATCTGGTCGCGCGGACCCCGCTGGGTGCCTTCCTGCTGGTGTCCGGGGCCGCCCGGCAGGAATGGCTCGACGAGGCAGCCGGTCCGCAGTCCGTCCCCTCCACCCCATCCGGACCATCCAGCACCAGGTCTTCTTCGTCTTCGTCAGTGCGAACGGGAGCATGATGCGCGACAGCGGCCATCGGCCGGACGGTACGCAGCTGGCCGTCGACACCCGCTGCCTCAAGCGCGAGTACCGCGTGCGGCGCGGCCCGGCAGTCACCGCCCTGGACGGTGTGTCGATCCAGGTGGAGCAGGGCGAGGTGCACGGACTGCTCGGCCCGAACGGGGCCGGCAAGAGCACTCTGATGAAGATCCTCTCGACGGTGCTGCTGCCGACCTCCGGAAGCGCCTATGTGCTCGGCCATGACCTGGTGACCGAGCACCGGCGGATCCGGCCGCTGCTCGGCATCGTCTTCGGCGGCGAACGCGGCCTCTATCCACGCCTGACTGCCCGTCAGAACCTGCGCTACTGGGCAGCGCTGTACGGCCTGTCCACGAAGAAGGGCCTGGCCAGGACCAACGAACTGCTCGACGAACTCGGCCTGGCCGAGCGGGCCGACGACCGCGTGGAGACCTTCTCGGTCGGCATGCGCCAACGTCTGCACCTGGCCCGGGGAATCATCGGAGACCCACGTGTACTGCTGCTCGACGAACCCACCAACGGCCTGGACCCGCTGGCCGCCCGCCAGTTGCGAGAGCTGATCCAGAAGCTCGCCGGGGAGGGCCGTACCATCCTCCTCGCCACGCACGATCTGGCCGAGGCTGAAGTGCTCTGCGACCGCGTCACGATGATCAATCACGGCCGGGTCATCGCGGCCGAGGCGCCGAAGACCCTGGCACGGCTGATGTCACGGCAGGAACGTATCCGCGTCCGCGCCGATACTGGGCTGCTCAACCGGGTGCGCGACCTCGACGGTGTCCTCGACGTGGCCCCGGCCGACGACGGCACCGCGGTGATCTCCGTCGACAGCCAGGAAGCCGTCGGCACCGTACTGGCATTTGTGGTCGCCGAGGGTGTCACCGACGTCCGCACGGAGCTGCCCGGCCTCGAAGAGGTCTACCTCCGACTCGTGCACCACAACGAGCAGCGCAGCGTGGTGAACCGGTGAGTCTGCTCGCCGCGACCGGCCGCTTCCAGGGCCGTCTGGTGCTGACCCACCGCGACTACCTCATCGACCTGGTGCGCACCCCACTGCTCGCCGCCGTGTTCCTGCTGTTGATCCGGCACAACGACAAGCCCGACCTCCTGGCCTACGGGCTGCTCGCACCGGTGCTGATGGGTGTGTGGAGCATGGCGATGCTGATCTCCGGGGAGGTCGTCGACAACGACCGCTGGCTCGGCACCCTGGAACTCCAGATCGCGGCACCGGCCGACTTCGCCCGGGTAGTGCTCAGCAGGGTCTGGGTGACCACGGCGATCAGTCTGCTGACGGTGGTGGAGGTCGCCGCCGTCGCGATCCTCGGCTTCGGCATCGTCCCCGAGGTCCCCCACCCGTTCATCTTCCTGGTGAGCCTGCTCGCCACCGCGGTCGCCACCGCCGGGTCCGCCACCCTGATGGCCGCCCTGTTCGTGGCGACGCGCACCGCCCGTACCTTCCAGAACTCGCTGAGCTATCCGGTGCTGCTGCTCGGCGGGGTATTCACCCCCCTCGACCGGCTGCCGGAGTGGACGCACCCCATCGGTCGCCTCCTCTACCTTTCCTGGAGTTCCGACCTCCTGCGTGACGCGCTGAACCCGGCCCCCGTCACCTCGGCGCTCTGGCGGACCAGCGTCGTCCTTTTCCTCGGGCTCCTCACCGGGCTCGGCGGCCGACTGCTGCTCGGCAGGGTCGTACGGCTGGTACGGGAGACCGGGACGGTGGGACTGTCTTGAGCAACGTCACGGACGTCACGGCCACCTCGACGGACGACGGCACGCCCGGCGCGTCCAGCCGCCGTCTCCAGGTACTGAGCTGGGCGGCGCGCGCCGGAGCCGCCGACTACGGCACGGTCTTCACCTGGAAGACCTGGCTGCTCGGCTGGTTTGTGCGGATGCTCGCCCAGGTGCTCTTCTTCACCACCATCGGCGACCTGCTCGGCCCCGGCCAGGCCCGCTACCTGCTGATCGGCAACGCGGTGGCGCTGGTGGCGCTGCACGGCATCTTCGCGACCGCGTCGACCACATGGGAACTCCAGAACGGCACCCTGCCCCTGCTGGTCGCCTCTCCCAGCAGCCCCTCGCTGGTCCTGCTGGGACGGAGCCTGTTCTGGCTACCGGACGGCGTGGCATGCGGCCTGGGCGCGATACTCATCCTCGCCCCCGTGGCGGACCTGCGGTTGACCGTGGCCAGGGTGGCCCTGCTCGCCGCTCTCCTCGTCCTCGTCGCGATGACGACCTACTGCCTCGGCCTGTTCCTGGGCTCCCTGGTACTGACCGCTGCGGACCTGCGCAACGTGGTGTCGAACGCGGCGTTCACGGTGATGCTGATCGTCTGCGGCCCTGAGGTACCGGCGAGCGCCGTCGGCCCGGTGCTCGGCCGGATCGGCGACGTCCTGCCACTCACCCACGGTCTCCTCGCGGTCCGCGAAGTACTGGCCGGAAGAGCGGGTCCCCACACCGCCGTGCTGGCGGGCTGGGAAACACTCATCGGGGCCTGCTGGCTCGCGGCGGCCCTCACAACACTGACATGGCGAGCCCGCCGCAGCCGCCGCGACGGGGCGGCCCTCTTCCTGACTTGACCCCGGTCCGTGACCTGAGCTCAACCCCCGGGATCTTGAGGCTCCCGGCGGCCCGGCATGACCACGGGCATCCCTTGGGCTGTTCCGCAGACCGGCCTTCGTCGTGACCCGTCCGTCCGCGTCGCGAACCGGGGTGAGTTGCAGCAGCATCTGATGGATCTCACCGATGTCCAGGACGTGCCAGCCCTCCAGCCCCATCACGTCCAGAGCGGCAGCCGCAACCCCGCGGGGTGACGGCGATGGTCTCGGGCAGGACGGTCACCCGGGAGGGACGGGTCGGCCGCCTCTCCATCGGGGATGGGCCGTTTCGTGCTGCCGGGCAACCATTGAACTGCGCGGACCAGTTGCTTGCTGTTCCCGGGCCGTCCTGTTCACTTGTGCCAGGCAGCCGGTTGCAACGCCATGCGGCACTCGGCCACTGCTCAGGTCTGCTTTCCGTCACATACGTCGGTTCCGTCCACCGTATGCGGGATCCGCGACCCGCAGGCGACCATCTTCCAGTCGAGCCGCAGCGTGTACGGACTTCCGTTCACGTGGTAGTCGATCCACGCGGTGTTGATGTAGCCGCCCTGCTTACCCACGTCCAGGACGAACAGCAGCTCGGTGAAACCCGTGCCTTCCTTGTCCTGGTCGGCGCAGCTCTGGGTGATGCGGCTTCCTGTCCGTGCGTCCTTGTAGTCGCCGGGTGCCTTGCGCTGCTGGAAGTGCGGAGGTGCACCCAGGGCAGCGCCGATCTGGCCGGCGTCGACGGTGGCCTTCCACACTTGCGGGGTGACGGTCCGCAGCTTCAGGGAGACCGACCTCGGCTTCACCGGCGTGCTGTAGCGGATGGCGTCGATGGTGATCGGATCCCCGCTGGTCGAGCACAGGAGGTAGCTGCCGAACGTCACCGTCCACGGAACCTTCTTCGGCGCATAGACCGATGTGGTGCCCGTGTCGGTGTGGGACTGCAAGGGGCCGGCCCCGCTGACGTGCTCTACGCGCTCGTCACCGAACGGCCAACCGGTAAGCAGGGACACCGTCATCGCCGCGGCCGCCGCGGAGGCGGCCAGGATCAGCGCGGTCTTTCCCCTGCGGCCTCGACGGAGCCGCCGTGCGGGCACGGCGGCTTCCTCGCGCGTGGCGCTGCTGGTCACAGTTCCTCTTGTATGCCGTTGTAGTACTGCTGGACCTTTGACGCGTAAGCCGGCTTGTCCGTGTTGCCACACAGGCAGTCGTGCCCGGCGTCCATCTTGTAGCTGAGCGTGGAGCCCTGGGTGTAGGCCCGTGACGTGCTCAGGTCGATGCCGATCACCGAACCGGTCTTGACGCCACCGGAGTTGGAGTACGCCTCGCCGGTGGTCTTCGTGCAGGTGCCGGCTGGCATGTCGAAGGTGCACTTCGCCCGGGAGAGCCAGTACGGCGGGTTGGCGTTGAGGTGGATCGTCTTTTCGCCGCCGGTCTCCGAGACGGCCTTCACCTTGCGGTTGATGATCACGCCCCTCGCAGTCGTACTTGTACTCGTAGTAGCGGACCTTGGCCCGGAACGAGATGTTCGGGTTGGTGTCGGGGTCTCACTGGAAGTCGAAGCCCTTGGCGTTGGCGACCGAGGCACTGCCGGACGCGGACCAAGTCGTGCCGTCCGTGGTGACCGCCGCGCCGTAGGTGACCTCGGAGCCGTTGCTGTGGGTCGCCGTTGAACAGAACGCCGGAAAGAAGTTCTTCGTGACGATTTGGTCGCCATGAACATATCAGACCCTCACGTCGCCACCACGGGCACCTGTTCGAGTCAGCACCTGGAACCCGGCGGTAGACCTTTGATCGGTTGGGCGGCGCTGCGCATAGGTTGGCTTGGTGAGTGGCGGAGTGCGAGAACGGTGGAGGGTGCCGCAGCCACGGTGAGTATGTCGGGGTGGGCGAGGAGACCGCCGGCGACGGCGGCCCCGCGGGCGAACCGGCCACCTGCCCGCCGCTGCCCGCGTCACCGGTGAGGACCTTGACCGCGGCCAGGCGGTGGATCTTGGGATCGTGTGCCGCCCAGACCTGTCCGAACCCGTCCGCGCCGATTGCCTCGATCAGCCGGAAACACCGGTCCAGCACGGCTCCTTCCCGCACTCACCGCATACCAGGCGTGTACCCGTCACGCTACGGCGGGACAACTTTCAGTAACAGGGGGTTCTGATCTGTGAGTTGGCTCAGGCCGTGGTCCGCATTGCAGCCTGCTCGGGGGCGACGACTGCCTACCGGAGGCCCGGGCGGCGCGTTCCTGTCGCACGAGCGGGCGGTACGTCGCCGAGCTCCCGGTGGATCCCGACACTCGATGCCCAAAGTAAGTCTCTTTTCAGCCATGCCTCTGTAACGTCCCTGCGCGGAAAGGTACTTCCGTACAGGATCATGCACCTGACATCTTGCATCCACCACTTGTTTCGTATGGCCCGGTCCGTGTCCTCGGCACGGCCGGGCCTTCTCCGGAGGACGCATTGATACCCCACATATCCAGCCGCCCCAGACGCACGCTGGTGCTGGCAGCCACGCTCGGCGCCGCTCTCGCGTTCGGCGCCCCCGGCGCCCTCGCGGGCACGCTTCCCGTCGCCCCCTCCACCGCGCCGGCCGCCAAGGCCCAGGCTCCGGCCGCCGTGCCGGCCTCCCAGAGTGCGGCCTGGGTGGCCGGTACACGTGCCTACCTCGTGATCACCGCACCCGGTGACAGTTCGGCGGTCCGCTCCGCGATCGCGGCCAACGGCGGCACCGTCTTCTCGAACTTCGACGCCATCGGCGTGATCGTCGCCCACTCGGCGTCCAGCTCATTCGCCGCCACCATGCGCGGTGTCGCCGGCGTGCAGCAGGTCGGCGCCACGCGCACCTCGGACGTCCCGGCCGACGCCTACACCCCGGCGCTCCCGGCCAACCCGGCCCAGGCCACGACCCCGGCCGGAGAACCGGTCCGGGCCGACATGAGTCAGATCAAGGCCGACCAGGCCTGGGCCGTGAACCCGGGCTCCGCGTCCGTCAAGGTCGGCATCCTGGACACCGGTGTGGACGACCAGCACCAGGACCTGGCGCCCAACTTCGATGCGGCCGACTCGGTCTCCTGCGCCTACGGCAAGCCCGACACCCGGGCCGGCGCCTGGCGGGACGTCGACACGCACGGCACCCATGTAGCGGGCACCATCGCCGCGGCCAAGAACGGCAAGGGTGTCGTCGGCGTGGCACCCGGGGTCAAGATCGCCGCGGTCCGGGTCGCCGAGCCGGGCAACGCCTTCTTCTTCGCCGAGAACACCATCTGCGGTTTCGTCTGGGCCGGTGACCACGGCTTCCAGGTCACCAACAACAGCTATTACACGGACCCGTGGCAGTTCAACTGCCCGGACAACATCGACCAGGCCGCCATCATCGAGGGCGTCAAGCGCGCCCAGGAGTACGCCGAGAGCAAGGGCTCCCTCCAGATCGCCGCCGCGGGCAACGAGAACTACGACCTCGCCCACAAGACGACCGACTCCGCGAGCCCGAACGACTCGACGCCGACCACCCGCACCATCACCAACGCCTGCCTCGACATCCCGACCGAACTGCCGGGCGTGGTCACGGTCGCGGCCAACGGCACGGGCGTCACCAAGGCCTCGTTCTCCAACTACGGCCAGGGCGTCATCGACGTCGCGGCGCCGGGCAGCAGTGTGTACTCCACCGTCCCCGGCGGCGGCTACGGCAGCAAGAGCGGCACCTCGATGGCCACCCCGCACGTGGTCGGCGTGGCGGCGCTCATCGCCAGCGCCAACCCGGGCATCACCCCGGCGCAGATCCGAGCCAAGCTGGCCGCCCAGGCCAACGACATCGCCTGCCCCTCGGACAGCCGCTGCACGGGCACGACGGCCAACAACTCGTTCTTCGGCGAGGGACAGGTCGACGCCCTCAAGGCCGTCGGGGCCACCCCGCCGCCCGGCGCGTACTTCGAGAACCTCGCGGACTTCACCATCAACGACAACGCGACCGTGGAGAGCCCGATCGCCGTCACCGGCGTGACCGGCAACGCCCCGGCCACCCTCAAGGTGGGCGTGGACATCAAGCACACCTACATCGGTGACCTGAAGGTCGACCTGGTGGCGCCGGACGGCACCGTCTACACGCTGCACAACCACACCGGCGGCAGCACCGACAACATCGCCCAGACCTACACCGTGAACGCCTCCTCGGAGGTCGCGAACGGCACCTGGAAGCTGCGCGTCAACGACAACGCCGCCTCCGACACGGGCACGCTCGACGCCTGGAACCTGACCTTCTGACCTCGCGCTTTCGACCCCGACGGCTGCCGAACGCGGGCATCCGTCGGGGTGCACGGTCGTGACGAAGAACGTCGACGTGGGGCGGAAAGCCCCCTCGGCTGTCTGTCCGGTTACAGGCCCCAGCCCCAACGCAGTTGTGCCACGCCCGAGGAGTTGTTCACCGCAAGTCCGCTGCCGCTCTGCCGGGTGATCGAGTAGCTGTCGCCCGAGCGCAGGCCGGGCCAGTAGACGACGCCCATCTGACGGGACCTCGTCAAATCCGTGGTGGCGGCGAAGTACGCGGTGAAGGTGTTGCCGTCCTGGTTCCCGCCGTAGTAGTTCAGCCCGGTCGTCATCGGGGCACCGGCCTCGTCGATGATGGTGCGGGACGAGTACGAGCCGAGCCGGTTGCTCAGGTTGGTGGTCCACGCCGAGCGGGTCGTGTCCGAGGCCCAGTATCCGTAGAAGTGCAGCGACAGCAGTGTGCCGTTCAGGGCGCTGGCCGCCCCTACGCCCGTGACGTTGTCGTTGTAACCGGTGCCGCTGATGAGGACCCGCCCGCGGGGGGTGCTCGAATGCCGGGACAGCCACGACGAGCAGAGCGACACCCAGTCGTTCAGGCTGTAACCGAACGGCTCGTTCATCGGTTCGAAGTAGACGTTGCCGTTGCTGCCGTAGTCGCTGATGACCTTGTCCCACATGGTGTTCCACGCGTTCATGTCATCGACTTTGCCGTCTTTGTTCGCTTCCCAGTAGCCGAAGATGACCTTCATGCCGTGGGACAGGGCCGAGTCCGCGGCGCCCTTGTACCGCCCCCACCAGTCCGAGTTGACGCTCTGCGGGTTGATCGGCAGGCGCACGGTGTTCGCGCCGAGCTGCTGCTGGAAGCCGCTGATGATGCCATCGGCCTTGGAGCGGACGCTGTCGTAGCTGTCCCCGGCCGCGAGGCCGGTCGGGATCACCCAGCCGTCCACGTAATTGTCGCGGCCGTCCGCCCAGTTGACTCCGTGGAAGGAGTTGGTGGCGGCGGATGCGCCATGAGAAACCGTCAGCAGTGGCGCGAGGAGTGCTGCGATCAGGAAGGCGCGCAGACGGGCGCGAAGGCGAAGGCGAAGGCGAAGGCGAAGGCGAAGGCGATTCACACGAACTCCATTGTTCGATTGCTCGATGTTTACGTAAACACCTGTCCCGGCGTGGGGGTACCGAGTCGAAGACAGGGAGGTTTCTGAATGCTGATCCTCCATCGAATCAGTGTCAAGGGCCTGTCAGGAGGCGTATCCCGTGTAACAACGGCGGGTCGGGGCGGGCGACCAACGGGTGCTCACCGAGGTGGACCCCGAACGCCTTGCCTGGGACAGGCAACACCCGACCTGGCCGACCTGGCCGACCAACAAGCCGGTGTTCACCGGCGGCCAGGTCCCGCAAGAAGTTCACTGGGACAGCGGCCACCTCGCAGAGCCAGTCCGCGTCGCCTCCAAGAAGGCCGGCACGCCGCCGCTCCACCGAGCGGACTCCTTCACCAGACCCGCCAGCACCCTGCACATCGACAACTACCTCCAGACGCACCTGCGGTTCCCCCCAGCACGACATCGGGATGACGAGGGCTATCACCGCATTGCCTCCAATCACGCGCTGGGCGCAACCGGGAGGCACTGAGGCAGGCGCGGCAGGGGCCAGGCCGGATCCCATCGCCAGCCAGACCACGCGGCGAGGTCCGCGAACAGCCCGGAGCGTTCTTGGATCATCGCGAGGACCTGAGTGCGGGCGCCGTCCACGGCCCGGTGCTCGGTGTCGGTGACGATGCCGAGCCGCCGTACATGCGCGTACTCCGGCCTTGGGGACCAGCGGAACAGCCAGTAACGCTAAGCACTTGATCTCGGGCTTCTAGCACGGGTGATCGGTGTCGTGCGGGGGTTCGGCGGAAGGTCCCCGACCGCTGGTTGGGGGATGGCTATGGTCCGCCGCATGCCGGTGGAATTTCTGACTGATGAGCAGGCTGAGGCGTATGGGAAGTTCGCCGAGGAGCCGACGAAGCCTGAGCTGGAGCGGTTCTTCTTCCTTGATGACGAGGACCTGAAGCTGATCGCGAAGCGGCGCGGGGACCACAACCGTCTCGGCTTCGCGCTCCAGATGTGCACGGTGCGGTACATCGGGCTGTTCCTGGAGGACCCCCTCGCGGTGCCGTGGCCGGTCGTCGAGCATCTGGCCGAGCAGCTGGGGATCGGGGATGCCTCCCAGATCAAGCGGTATACCGAGCGCAGGCCGACGCCGTACGAGCACGCGTGGGAGATACGTGACGCGTACGGCTATCACCAGTACGAGGACCACGACCAGGGCCGGAAGCTCAGGGCCTTCCTGCACGGCCGGGCGTGGACGGCGCACGCGGAGGGGCCGAAGGCTTTGTTCGATCACGCGGTGGGCTGGCTGCGCCGCAACCGGGTGCTGCTGCCGGGAGTGAGTGTGCTGGCCCGGCAGGTCGCCGAGGTCCGCGGCGTCGCGGACAAGCGGCTGCACGCCACGGTCGCCAGGGCGGCCCGGCGGGCGGACCCGGCTCTGCCCGGCGACCTGGTTGCCACGCTGAAGACGCCGGAGGGCAAACGGCATTCGGAGCTGGAGCGGATGCGCCGGCCGCCGACGCGGACCACCGGCACCGCGATGAAGGCCGCGTTGCAGCGGGTCGAGGACATCGCCGCCTTCCAGTTGGGCCGTCTCAGGCTGGAGCAGGTTCCGCCGAACCGGCTGTCCGCGCTGGCCCGGTACGGGCTGGGCACCAAGGCGCCGAAGCTGGAGCGGACCCCGGAGCCCAAGCGCACGGCGATGCTCACCGCGGTGATGCGCCACTTGGAGGCGAAGGCGATCGACGACGCGCTGGACCTTTTCGAGATCCTGATGGCCACCCGGCTGATCAGCTCCGCGAGGCGGTCCACGGACAAGCAGCGCCTGTCCACGCTGCCGCAGTTGGAGAAGGCGGCACGGATCACCGCCCGGGTCTCGAAGGTGATCATCGAGGAGCTGGAGCTCATCGAGGCGAGCGGCTGCGATGTCGACGTGGCCGGGCTGTGGCGGGCCTTGGAGGAGGTCGCGCCTCGGGCCGCGCTCTCCAGCGCGGCGGCCACGGTGGTGAGCCTGGTGCCGGAGGACGACGGCACGGCGGAGACCGCGCTGCGTGGGGCGCTGGCGCTGCGCTACAACACCGTCAAGCCGTTCCTGTCGCTGCTGGGTGAGTCGAAGGCGCTGGACGCGGCGCCCGCCGGCAGACGGATCCTCACCGGGGTGCAGCGGCTCCCGGCTCTCTCCCGGCGGAAGGCGGGCGAGAAGCCGCTGCTGCCGCGCGAGGTCGACGACAAGCTGGTGCCGGCGCACTGGCGCAAGACCGTGTACGCGAACGCGGAGCTGCCGCAGGGGGCGGTGGACCGGGATGCGTACGTGGTGTGTGTGCTGGAGCAGCTGTTCGGCGCGCTGAGGCGCCGCGACATCTTCGCCTCGCCCTCGCACCGCTGGTCCGACCCGCGAGCCCGGCTGCTTCAGGGCAAGGGGTGGGAGGCGGTGCGCGAGGACGTCCTGGCCGGCCTGAGCCTGGCCGAGGACGCCGAACAGCACCTTCGGGAACTGGTCGCCGTGCTGGACGCGACGTGGAAGCAGATGGCCGAGCGCCTTCAGGAGGCGGGCTCCGACGCGAAGATCAGTATCGAGGTGCAGCCAAACGGCCGGGCGAAGCTGAACGTGGAGAAGCTCCATGCGCTCGGTGAGCCGAAGTCACTGAAGTGGCTGCGCGAGCGTGTCGAGAAGATGCTTCCGAAGATCGACCTGCCGGACCTGCTGTTCGAGGTGTACTCATGGCATGTCCGCCCGCCACGCGACCGTGCACCTTGGGATGCCCGACTTCCGCACCAGTGCCGGCCGGCTCCCGCCGAACTCCGGCAGTGACTGACGACCATCGCGCCACCGACCGCCTCGCACAGGATCACGCAGTGATTCAGCTGTGAGGCGGCAAAACCTCGATGACCGTGGCCGTGCCGGCAACAGGCCGGGCCTCGTGCATCGTGATCACGTCACCGCACTTCAGATGCCTCCACTGCTCGGGGCTCAGAGGGGCCAGCCGAACGTCGGCGGTCTCTCCCGGACCGATCTCCTCCGCGAACTCCACCCACACCCGTGCGACGCTCAGCTCTCGTTCTCCATCGGTGGTGCGGTTGCCGATGTCCCACATCGGTCTGAGTCGGCCGTCCCCGGCAAAGGCACTCCGGCGTCCGCCCTTCTTTGCCTCTGGGAGACTCAGTGTCGCCCTGACCGTGCCGTGCCGGACTTCCCAGCCCCGCCACTCACACCAGCGCCGGCTGCGGTCGAGCATCATCTGCCGGGCGGCCTCGGCGAGAAGCTCCCAGAAGTCCAGGGAGATCGGATGAACATCTCCGAACTCGGTGAGAAGGCCGAGCACCATCTCCCACTCCTGGCGCCTGATGTCCTCGCGAACATCCCCGACCGTCACGCCGTTCTCTGTCATGGCATCCTCGGGCAACAGGTCAACGGCATGCCGAAGGAGTGTGAACGCGTCATCCATGAGCCGGATTCTCCCCGGCCTTGGGCACCTTGTCTCAGCCGAGCACCAGGACCCACCGGCGCGACACGCCCGGATGCTCCTGGGTGCGAAGATTTCCGCCCACTACTTTCGGCAACTCGGCTGCGGTCCGGCCCACCAGGCCGTCAGCTGGGCTAGTTCGGATAAGACCAACTCGGGTCGCTGGGGCTCGTGCTGAACGCCGTGGTCCTGTGGACGACGCGCTACATCGACGCCGCCGTCGCCCAGCTCCGCGCGGAGGGCTACGAGATCCGCGACGAGGACGTCGCCCGGCTCTCCCCGCTCAAGCACAAGAATCTGAACGTCCTGGGCCGGTACAACTTCACCGCCTCCCAGCCGGTGAAGGGGCTGCGGCCCCTGCGCGACCCGGATGCTGTCGACCTCGACGATGACGACGACGGCCAGGAGGAGTGAGCGCCGCATCCGCCGTCCGGGGCGGGTCGTTGTACTTCGAGAAGGCCACCGCCGACCGGCGGGGCAGTGAGAAGGGGGCGCCGGTATGACCGTGACCGACTCGTACGACGAGATGAGGGAGCACCTGCGGGAGGCCAACGAGCGGTTCGCCGCCGACCGCAGGGACGCGCCGATGACCATCCGCTTCGAACCCATCGAGGTGACCTGACCTGCACGAAGCCTCTATTTTCGTGTCAGAGTCAAGCTCAGCGTCCAGCTTCAAAGCCTCCATGGCGCGGCGGCACGGCCGTCCGCGGCTCCAACCTCACGCTCCCGGCCAGGACAGCTCAGGCGTGCCAGTCGTGGTCCATCCGCAGGAAGTACGGGAAGAGGGTGCGCTCCTCGAAGTCGAGATGTGCCTGGAGGTGGTCGGAAAGCGCGACGATCTGTTCCAGCACCACGTGGACGGAGCGTTCGTCCTTGGGGTTCAGATGCCGCGCGTCGGCGCGGATGCTCACGATCATCTGTTTGACCTCCTCATGCTCGCGCCGGAGCCGCCCGATCTGATCGGTGAGCTCGGGGAACCGGTGCTGCATGACCGGCAGCATCCGAGCGTCCTCGATCGTGTGGTGGGCGTCCAGGTGGGCGCAGAAATGCTGGCAGCCCACCTTGAGCTGCCAGGTGAGGTCCGCGACAGTCAGACCGCCGAGCAGCTCCTCGATGTCCTCTGCGCGTGTGGTCGCCGCATCGAGCACCTCAAGCCCCTTGCGCAGGGCGGCGACGTCGCTGCGCAGCGGCGCATGCGCCATCAGCAGCTGCTGCACCATCTGGCGGCCGGCGACAGTTCCCGCCTGCGGCTGTGTCATCGTCGATGCTCCTTTGCGACTGCCTCGCGCACGGCGGGCGCGACCTTCTCGATGATGGGGCGCAGCGCGGACTCGTCGACCGGGCCGCTGAAGATGTAGCCGTTCATGCCGTGCTCGACCGGCCAGCTCGTCAGCAGGTCGACCCGCTGCGTAGTCGAACGGTCACCGACCAGGTTGTAGACCCGGTTGGTCCGGCTCGGGTCCCGCCCGGCAGCGCCGGCCGCCTCGTCGATTCGCCGGTTCGCGTCGTCCAGCTCCTCCGGGGCGAGAAATTCCTACGAGGGCAGCCAACTGCCTGTCCCCGCTGGAGTTCGCCCACGGCGGCCGTGAAGCGTGCTTCACGGCCGCCGTCCGGAGGGCGCTGTTTCTAGGCGGCGATGCGGTGGGCTATCGCCTTGGCCGTGGAGGCTGCGTCGTCCAGTGCCTGCTGGCGGGAGGCTTCGAAGAGGGGGATCAGCTGGGACATCGCCGGGTTGTGTACGGCCATCGTGAGTTCCGGGACGATGAAGTTCACGTCCAGGGCGAGCGCGTCGGCCAGAACGGCCGTGAGGTAGTTCTGCACGTATTCGTAGCCCTCGCGGGGCGTGCCCGGGGCGTAGGAGCCGCCGCGGCTGGCGACGACGGTGACGGGGGTGCCCTTGAGCCTGGAGCTTTCCACGCCGGCGGTGCGGCCGACGAGGACGATGTTGTCGAGCCACGCCTTGAGGGTCGAGGGAATCGAGTAGTTGTACATCGGAGCGCCGATCAGTATGGCGTCGGCGTTCTCCAGCTCGTCGATCAGCGTCAGCCGGTGGGCGAGGGCGGCGGCCTGGGCGGGGGTGTGCGTGGCCGGGTCGGTCTGGCCGGCGGTGTGGGCGTCGGCGGTGAGGTGCGGTACGGGGTTCGTGGCGAGGTCACGGTAGATGACCGTGCCCTCGGGGTGGTGCTCCTGCCAGGTCCGGCGGAAGGCGGCGGTCACGGCGCGGGAGGAGGAGGCGTCGCCGGAAAACAGCGAGGAATCGAGGTGCAGAAGAGTGGTCATGGGATGTTCCTCAGGTGTAGCAGTGGTCGGGAATGCGGATGATCGGTGGCGGTCCGCGTGGCGAGGGCGGTCTCGCGATCACCCGGCCGGGTTTGCCGGGCGGAAGGTGAGCTGTGGCGCCTCGGATTCAGGCGCTGGTCAGGAGGCGAGGACGAGCGTGGCGGCGGCAGCGATCGCGATGACGGTGAGGATGATGGGTGCCATCGCGTTGCCGCGGGTCTCGGGGTTGGCGTAGTCGCCGGACTTGGCGTGGAAGCCGACGGCTCCGACGAGCAGGACTGCGAATCCCAGGGCGGCGGCAACGCCGATGGGCTGCCAGAAGAGACCGGCGATGAGCCCTGCGGCTGCGGCCAGCTCGGCCAGCCCGATGAACCGGACCAGCGGGGCGCTGAAGCCTCCGGGAGACTGCAACTGGGCTGGAATGCTGCCCTTGAGCAGGGCTTTCGGTAGTCCGGCGGCCAGCCCGACAACGGCGAGCAGAACGCTCAGTACGGCGGCGAAGACAAACACGGGTCATGCCTTTCTGGAGAGTGATTCGGACCGCCCGAGCTGTGAGGGAGCGGCATCCGTGGAGGATGGGTGTGCCAGGGGTTTTGCTGTTCACGCGTGAGCGTTGCTGAAGTGCGGTCTCATCGATGGAGAGCGCTGCTGCGCGGCAACCCGGCCGCGGGCCGGGCGCCGGCCGCCGCGGTCCGGCCGGTGACGGCAGACGCTGAGGCGGGACGGCTCGTCGGCGCCGGCCGCACCGCCTGTGGAAGGCGGAATGCGGCCGATCAGGTGAGGGGCTGTTCGGTGAAGTTCCTGAGCACCAGTGCGCCGGGAACCTCGATGAGGCGTCCGCCTTCGTCGATCCTGCCGAGTTCCACCGGCGACAGGCCGAGCGTGCGGGCGAGCTCGGCGATCTGGGAGCTGGCCTCCCCGGAGTCGCTGGAGACGAAGACCACGCGCTTGCCCTGGCCGGAGGGCACTTCGGCGGCGAGCGTCTGGGCGGGAAGGTGGTTGAAGCCCTTCACGATCTGGGCGCCGGGCAGGACCTCGGCCGCGTACTGCGAGGAGAGCCGACCCTTGAGGACGTCGCCCGCGTTGGGCGCGTAGTGCGCGTTGGTGGTGTCGACGACGATCTTCCCGTTCCAGTCGGGCAGGGCGTTGCCGAACGTCTCGACTGCGCCGAACGGGATGGCCATGAAGATGACGTCGCTCGCCAGTGCCTCGGTGAGCGTCACGGCCCGGACCGTGGAACCCCAGGAGGCGGCGAGTTCGCTGATCGAGCCCGGTCCGCGGGTGTTGGCGATGCTGACCTCGACTCCGGCCCGGGCGAAGACGCGCGCCAGCGCCGAACCGATGTTTCCGGTGCCCACGATGGCGTAGCGGGTGTCTGCAGACATGAGTGCTCCCTGTTCCAGTAATTGCTGAAGGCTGTCGAGGCGGCAGAGCAGCTTCGACGTCCGGCCTGTCGTCGCCGCGTTTCTGTAGGCGGCTCCGACCTCCGCAAGTCCATTTGGTTGAGGTGTTAACCAAACCGTACGACGGACTGGTTAACATGTCAACCAAAGCAGTAGGATGGGCTTCATGGACGAACCGCGATGGCTGGACGAGCGTGAACAGCGGGCTTGGCGCAGCCTCATGAAGATGCAGGCCGGCCTGTCCGAATACATCGAGCGGCAGCTGCGCACCCACAGCGGGCTGTCCACCGCCGACTACCAGGTGCTGGCACACCTGTCCGAGGCGCCCGAGGGACGCCTGCGGTCGTTCGCACTCGGAGATGCGCTGCAATGGGAGAAGAGCCGTCTGTCGCAGCATCTGACCCGCATGCAGAACCGCAACCTCATCCGCCGCGAGCGATGCGCGACCGACCAGCGAGGGGCCGTCGTGGTCATCACCGAACAGGGCCGCACCCTCGTCGAGGCAGCCGCCCCGCTCCACCTGGCCGACGTGCGCAATGTGCTGATCGACCACGTGACCCCTGCGCAGATGGACCTGCTGATCGAATTGGGAGACCAGGTGGAGGCGCAACTCGCCGAGATCGATCAGAAACCGGGATGACCCCTTGCGTCCCCGCCGGGCTGCCGCCGACCGTGCCGTCAGAGTCTCGCCCGGGGTGCTGATGAGGGCCCGGCATCGCACCAACCGCCCTTACTGCGACACTCCCATCCAACAAAGAAGACGATGCGGGTCGACGAGCCTCGCCTTCAAAAAACGAACGTTTTCTGAAGATCGCCATTTCAAGATCGAAAAGAACCGAGAGCCCTTCAAAAACCCCTTCAAAAACTTCAGTGCTTCAAGAACCCCGAACCACCGTTTTCTGACATGATCCGGGGTCATGAGTGACCCCCTGGAGCCGTCCGGCCATCCCGAATTCCTCGTCGCCGAGCCGCTCGTCCGCACCGAGATCAAGATCGGGTACGCGAGGGTGTCGAGCGGCGGGCAGAAGCTCGACCGGCAGATCGATGCCCTCACCTCTGCCGGATGCCGGAAGATCTTCTCGGACAAGAAGTCCGGCAAGAACGCGCTCCGCCCGGAGCTGAAGGCGTGCCACGCCTTCCTCGATGCCGGCGACACCCTCGTGGTCCCCTCGCTCGACCGCTACGGCCGCAGCCTCCAGGACCTCATCAACATGGTCGCCGAACTCCGGACGCGCGGGATCGGCTTCACCTCGCTGCACGAGAACCTCGACACCACCACCCCCGGCGGCCGGCTCGTCTTCCACGTCTTCGCCGCTCTGGCGGAGTTCATCCGCGAACTCATCGTCCAGGGCACCCGCGAGGGCCTGGCCGCCGCCCGCGCCCGCGGCCGGGTCGGCGGGCGCCCCACCGTCGCTACCGAGGAAGTCATCCGCGCCGCCCGCGACCTGCTGCCCGACCCCGGCCGCTCCATCACCTCGATCGCCAAAATGCTGGGCATCTCCCCGGGCACCCTCTACAACCACATCCCCGACCTCCAAGACCTGCGCGCCTCCGCCGTCCCCCACCAGCTCGACGCTGCGGAACGGTGACCCCACGTGCCGCTCCGTCCCTAGAACCGCGAGCGTTGTCCCGCCGACTGGCCGGACATCTCCAACGCCATCAACGAACGCGCCGGCTGGCGGTGCGAGTGTGAAGGCGAGTGCGGACGCGGCAGTCACCCCGGCCGGTGTCCCAACCGGCACGGACAGCCCGTGTACGGCACCGGTTCGCGGGTCATCCTGACGACGAGAGCGCGCACCTCGACCACACGCCGGAGAACTGTCACCCGGCCAACCTCAAAGCCATGCCAGGGCTGCCACCTGCACTACGACCGTAACCACCACACCCGCACCCGGGCCCAGACCCGGCATACCGCGCTCGAAACCGGCGGGCAGCTGACGTTCGAGTTGTAGGCGAACGCAGCAAGATCAAGTGCTTAGCGTTACTGGCTGTTCCGCTGGTCCCCAAGGCCGTACTCGTCTTCTGGAAGGCGTGATGCTGAACCATGCAGCCGACGGCTTCCACAGGACCAGCTCCGTCTTCTGTCACCGGCTGTCCTCGAGCTCCCACTCCCCCACTGCCAGCGCGTCGAACGCCTACACACGCACAGGACGCTCGCCGTCCGTACGGGCCTTGGCGTAGAGGGCGGCCATCCAAGCCGCGTGCTGACGGATGCGGACCAAGTCATCGGGAAAGTAACTCTCCCAGCCCTCGTCCAAGCGCATCCAGGCCACCGGCTGCCCAGCCTCCGCGACGAACGGGGGCGCCACATCAACGACCGCGGCATACGACAGGCTGAGCGTGACCGGCCAGTCCGGCGGACGTGACCGGCTCGTGATGCGGGTGGTCGGGCAGTTCAGTTTACGTAGTAGCCGCCAGGACCGGCAGCGGCATCCCGTGGCCCGCTGCACCGTCGACAGCAAGACGAAACGCGAGCATCCGTTGCCTCAAACGCTACGTCATCCGCGAGGGCTGCCACCCGCTTCGGCCGGCCCCACGGAGAGCCTCTGCGGCAAGTGCTTGGCAGATTGAGGAATGCTTCCAAGCCGCCAAGGGCAAGTCGGACTCGACCATTGCCAGGTCAGGCACTGGACCTCATGACACCGGCACGTCACGCTCGCCATGCTTGCCCTGGCCATCCTGACCGCCGTCGCCGCCAGCTCGGCCCCTGAGCGACCCGCCCAAAGAACCCGCCTCACCTGCGGTCACTCCCTGATCAGACTCACCGTCCCGGAGATCCGACACCTACTCGCCGCCGTCCTCAACCCACCAGCCGTGACAGCAACCAGGCTGCTGCACGGGCCAACCTGGCGCCGACAACACCAGGCAACAGCCCGCCGCAGCCACTACCGCCGACTTGACCCTCACGGACCGACGGGATAGAACACGAAACCTGATCAGCGCGGAGTCAGACCGGCGATTCTCAGGTCAGGACCAGCCAGCGGCGGCCGTCGATCAGCTCCCGGGCTGCATCGAGGTGGCCCGCATGGCACGCAGTCTCGGTGATGACATGCAGCAGGACGTCGCGCAGCGTGTGTAGGTGCGGTTCACCGAACAGGTCGTGGGGCCACCAGGCCAATGCGGCGTCGGCAGGGGCGGCAGTGATGACGGCATCGGCGAGTTCTGCCTCCCGCCGATATTGGTCGAGCACGTCGATGGCCGGCACTTCCGGGGCCACCTTCCACGCTTCGTCGCCGCTCGTAAGACCGTGGATGACCTCCTGATCCCCGGCGACGACCGCGCGGAACCAGAACCGCTCAACATCGAGCGCCAGGTGCTGGACCAGCCCCAGGCAGTGCCATCCGGAAGGCAGCACGGGCCGTCGAAGATCCTTTGCGTCGAGCCCGTCGAGGATACCGAGAACGTGGCGTCGCTGTCCGTGCAGGATCCGAAGAAGCGCCCGTACCTCACTACCTGGAGTGGTGTCGCTAAAATTTTCGGTCACGATCACCCAGGTTCCCCGAATCTCTGCGGCCGCGCAGGGAGTTGTCCAATATCCGGGACACGCACCCGACCGAAGACCGGGCGGGACCGTGAGGCAGGCAGCCACTGGAGTCACCTTCCGCTCCAGGGTCAAGTCGCGAGAAGGCTTGCCCCGACCCGCGAGAGGCCGGCCACCTCCATCAGCTAGCCGCTGTTGACGTTCTTGATCTTGTAGTAGCCGTCGCCGGTCGAGATGAAGGTCCATTTCTGGGCCGAGTTGTTCAGCCACGGCCACTGCTGGACGTTGCTGCCGTTGGCGGTGCCGAAGTTGTAGACGTCGGCGACCTCCCCGCTGTTGCGGTTCACCAGGCGGTAGACGGTCGTGTTCCCCGGGAGGACGGAGGACACCAGGACGGGCTTGGCACTCCTTCCGCCGATCTTCACACCGCCGATGTTCGCGTAACCGCCGGTACCGGCGTTGACCTGGATGCGTACGAACGGCGTTCCCGTCATCGCATGGCCCGCGCCCTCCACGGCATGGAGGTGCGGGGATGCGCGAGCTGGAAGGCCGCCGTTCCCTCAGGACGCCGTGCGGGGTGGGGGCTTGGCGTCGGACCGGCGGCGTCTACGTCCGGCGGCGCCGGCCGTCTCCCGCGCGGCCCGGTGCGTTCAGCGTTCGCCGGGCCGCACGGCACACAGGGAGTGGGCCGCGAGAGCACAGCCCAGCGTGGTGAGCCCGTTCGGATCGTTCAGGTCCTGGCCGGTGAGGTCCTCGATACGTAGGCACAGCCGGTCCATGACGCAGCGGTCGACGTTGAGCCGACGCGCCGCCCTCGACCGGTCACCGCCCGCGGTAATCAACGTTTCGAGGGTCCGGAGCAGGGTCGGCTGGGACAGAACCGGGTCGATCATGACGACCAGGCGGCCCACGGCCGACGGTGTCGTCACCGCCGTGTACTCGACCACCAGGTCGCGCGGTCGGTACACACCGGGGTCGTAGAGGGCGGCGGCGATGGTGAGAAGGATGTCGGCCCGCTGCCGGCACGCCGGGAGATCGCGCACGCTCCCCCGCTCGACCACCAGCCATCCGGCGCCGCCGAGTTCGGCGCGCACCCGCTCCGCGGTCGCCGACGCGGTCCACGGCTCGTACTCCGGTATCACCACGTGACCGCCGCCGCGGCCGAGCAGGCACAGCGTCCCGGGCCCCCCGTGACGTTGGAAGGCCTCCTCGACGTCCGCCGGCGCGGCACCGGACAGTCGTACCGCCACCAAGGTGTACGCGTCGGCGAGCGCGTGCACCGTCGGTCCGTGCGAACCGCCGCTGCCGAGCAGGGCGCTGAGGACCTCGTGCTCGGTGCGCCGTCGTGCCCCGAAAGCGGTGACACTGTCCCGCGCCCGCTCGTACTCGAACACAACCGCGGCGATGATCCTTGCTCCGACGACCGTCGCCCGCCGGGCGGAGCCGTCCGTCCTGTCGCTCCCCGGCGCGGCGCGCCTGGACACCTCACCGAGGATGTCGTCCGTGGCCTCGTACACCGCCTGGAGGAGCTGGTCGAGGTCCGCTTCACGGCGAGCCCACTGCCGGGCCACCCACTGCGCGGTGCGCAGCGCCCGAAGCTCCCAGTCGCGTTCGTCCTCGAAGGCGTCGAAATAGACGGGAAGAAACTCCGTGCTCAGTGCACGCCGTAGAGCCGCGGGCTGCGTCGGCAGGCCTCCGACGCGTATCCGGATGGAGTTGAGCCGGGCGGCGGCCCCTCTGGTCCCGAACTGGTCGGGGGGCGGCTGCAGCGGCATTTCTCCTCCAACGGTCGCCGACCGGCACCGGCCCGGTCATGCGTCACCTTTCCCCCAGCGTGGCAAGGAAGATCGCGCGTCGCATCGCGGGAAACCCTCAACTCTCCTGCTCCCGCTGGTGAACGCGCACGTGAGGGTCCCTCGGGTACGGCGTGGACCGCTCGCCGCCGTACGCCCGGGAACGGCTGGTGAGGGATTCCCCTCACCACCGACGGAGGCCGGGCGAACCAGTCGCCCCCCGGCGGTGTCACGCGTCACAGCAGCGAATATGTCAGCGGGGACTTCGATCGGATAATGTGCCAGATCGGATATGTTGCGATCGAGGCGAACGCGCTGAGCTGACTGCCGCGAGCGGAGCGACCGGCCACGTCGGCCCCACTACGACACTGCGCTCCCTCGCTGGGTGAGTAGCGCCCCACAGCATTCGCACCCCACCGGCATGACAGGCAGAGACGGCATGCGACGCATCCCGGACCCTCGCGGCGAATTCACCGTCGTCGATGACACCCTCACCCTGCTGCGGGCCGGCCGCGGGTCCGGGCTGCTGATCACCGGGGCTCCGGGAGCCGGGCGTTCCACACTCGCCGCGAACGTCAGGGAGCGGGCACGTGACAGCGCGGCGTGCGCCTGGGTCGCGCCCGCCGACGACTCCTTTCCCACCTGGCTCGCCGCTTGGCAGAGTCTGGCCCTCCAGTTGGCCGCGGACAGGCCGGGAGGTCCCGCGGACAGACTCGCCATGTGGATGACGGCCCAGCACACCGTCGGCGACCGCCAACTCGCCGAACGCGTGACCGCCGCGTTGGCGGAGGAGAGCGCGGCAGGGCCGATCGCCCTGTTCCTCGATGACGCCCACCGGGCCGAGGCGGTGTCCGCGTCTGTCGTGGACCGGCTGCTGGACGTCGCGGGGCATCGCCCCGTGCTGATCGCCGTCACCGCGGAGACCCGGACCGCCAACGCGCGGACGGCCTTGTGGCACCGATGGCGCGACCACCCGGTCACCAGGCTGGTCGAGTTGGGCCCGCTCGGGGAGTCCGACATCCAGACGCTCATCCGGCGGACCGCACCCACCGCGCTGCCCCCGCGTACCGAGCGCGAGATAGTCCGGATCGCCCGGGGCAACCCCCGGCTGGCCCGTGAACTGACCACGCGGGAAGCCCTGGCACACAATTCGACGCGCATGCCCTCCGCGGGGCGTCTGCCGACGGACGGCCTGGCACGGCGCGTGGTGATCGAGTGCGAGCACGAGGCGGTTCTCGCCACGCTCGCCGCCGCCGGACGTGCCGTGTCGCGGTCGTTGCTGGCCCGGGCGGTGGTGGATTCTGCGGAGACGGTGTCCGAGGTCCTCAACCGCGCCGTGCACGCCGGGATCGTCACGGTCGCGGAAGGTGCGGGCGGGCAGGCAGTGCGGTTCAGTCACTCCCTCTTCGCGGAACTGGCCCTGAGCCTGCCCGGCCCGGAACGCATGGCGCGGGTCCGCGCCTCCCTGGCCCAGGCACTGACCGAGGCGGCCTCGGACGACCTGGCGGACTGGACACCACCGGAGATCGCCTCCCACCTCATCGGTGTCGGGGATCTCTCGGCCGCCGCTGTGGACTGGTGCCTGCGGGCGGCTCTGTGGTGCGAATCCGAGGGGAAGCCGCGCGAAGCGGTCGACTTCGCGACCTACGGCCTGCTGGGTGCCCCCGGGCACGGGAGCCGGTGCTCGCAGCTGAGGGTTCTCGGCAGGTGTGCGGACCGGACCGGGGATCACCTGACGGCCGTCAGGGCGCTGTCCGACGCCGTGGCGGCAGCCGACGCCCTGGCCGACAGCGAGCAGTTCGCCGAAGCGGTGGCGGACCTCGCCGCCGCCCACAGGGGCGCGAAGGTGCCGGACGCGACCGGCACGGACCTGGCCCCGCTGCTTCGCACTGCGATGAGCAGGACCTCCACGGACAGCCCCGCGACAGCCGCTCGCCTGCGCGCCCTGACAGCAGAAACGCTTCACTTCGAGGACTTCCCGACCGCCCTCGCCCTCGCCGACGAGGCGGCCCGCACGGTGGTGGGGCACCGCGACGCGTGCGGCCCCGTGGCGGCGCACGTGTTGGCGACCGGGGCGTGGATCCACGGCAATCCGCAAGGCTGGGACCGAGCGCTGCTCCTCGCCCGCCAGGCACCGACCGCGGACTCGGCACCGGCCCTCAGACGGATGATCCCCGCCACGACCGGTCTGTGTCTCGCTCGGGGTGACGCGACGGAACTGGCCGCGCTTGAAGGCGAGTTCGAAACCCTCCTGCAAGCGGTCCCCGACGTGCGGGCCCGCGGCGAGTTCGACCTGTTGCGGGCCACCCGTGCCCTGCTCTCCGGCAAACAGGAAACGTTGATACGAGCACTGCGTGCCCTGCCGCCTCCCCTGTGTGAGGAAGAGCGCATCATGCCCGCGGCCATGGTGATGACCTGGACCGCTCACACCGGTCGCCGGCTCGACGTCGAACCGGCGACAGTCCGCGCTCCCGAGGGTCTGGCCCCACCGCTGGCCGCGCTGTGGGCGAGCACGGAAGCAGTGCTGGCGGCATCGGCGGGTGATCGACGGTCCCTGTCCGAAATGACCGCGCTCGCCCGTGACTTCCGCCTGGCCGGTCCTGCCAGGCCAGGACCGACCTGGTCCCAGGAGATGGCCGTACGAGCCCAAGTGGCCTCCCTGGCAGGGGACATGGCACTGTGCCTGAGCGTGTCGGAGGCCCTGCGCCCGTACACCGACGAGTTCGCCGTGTTCGCCTCCTACCTTCCCATCGCCCCGGTCGGCTGGCTCGTCGCCGAACCCCTGCGGTACCTCGGGGACTTTCCGGCCGCCCACGACGCGAACCTGAACGCGGAGCGAGTGAGCCGCAGACTCAGGGCGCGCTGGTGGATCGCCCGATGTCTCCTCCAGCGAGCCCGCCTGTTCGACGACCGGGACCAGGTCGAGGCGCACCGCGCGCTCGACGAGGCGATCGAGATCGCCCGCGAACTCGACTCGGCCCAACTGTTCGAGGAGGCCACGAGGCTGCGCCGCCGTACCCGGGAGGACCGCGAGAACGACAGCAGTATCGTCGCCATTCACCGCGAACAACACGGTCACCAGATCCCCGTGCCGATCCCCAGGGTGCCGGGCGCGAACCATCTCACGGCCCGTGAACGGGACGTGTTCCGTCTCGCCGCGACCGGCATGCGCAACAGGGACATCGCCGCAACCCTGCATCTCAGCGTGTCGACCGTCGAGCGCCACTGCACAAGCGTCTACCGAAAGCTGGACGTGCGGAACAGGGCCCAGGCTCTGGGCGTCCTGGTCGGCGGCCAGAGCCTGACGGAAAGCTGAGCGACGGCCGACGCCCCCTGCGTCTGCTTGCACACGGCCTGCCCCCCTCAGCGCGACTGATCATCCCGATACCGACGGTCCGCAGTCCCGCCAGGAGTTGGCGCGGCGCTCGAAACCGGCTTCATCGGCGCACCACCACCCCGCTCCCGCTGGTCCCATTCCGGCCGTGCCGGTGCTGGCCGGCGCCCGTCCCGTGTGCGGGTGGTGCGCAACATCCACGCCCCTGTGCGGGGTGGCGTAGCCCGTGGCCTTCATGTGCGGCACAGCTTTGCCCGCAGCTCCATCGATGGGTTGACTCCTAGGCTAAGTCTGATAGCTTTTAGCTAATACAGTTAGCCAACGGGCCGCCAGGCCACATGGAGGTAGTCGTGACCGAGTTCCTGAACGTCGACGGTGGCACCATCGCGTACGAGCTGAGCGGCGTCGCCGGGCCGCTGGTGGTGGTTTCCCACGGCATGGGCGACAGTCGCGAGGCCTACCGGTTCCTCACCCCCGCCCTGGTGGAAGCCGGGTACCGGGTCGTCGCGGTGGACCTGCGCGGCCACGGTGAGTCCAGCGTCGGATGGGCGTCCTACACCCGCACCGACCTCGCGGGTGACCTGATCGCCCTGGTGAAGCACCTCGGTGAGCCGGCGGTGCTCATAGGCCACTCCATCGCCGGCGGTGCCGTCACGATCGCCGCGGCGAAGGCACCGGAGCTCATCACCGCGGTGGTCGAGCTCGCACCTTTCACCCGCAAGCAGCAGCTCCGACTCGGTGACCTGCGAGTGGCCGGCTACCGCCGCGGTCTGACCCATCTCATGGGCACCACCATCCTGGGCAGCACCCGGCAGTGGGCCAAGTACCTGGACGTCGCCTACCCCGGCTCCAAGCCCGCGGACTTCGACACGCGCACGGGGCAGATCACCGCGATGCTTCAGGAGCCCGGCCGAATGAAGGTCCTGCAGGCGATGGGCAAGATCTCCCCCGCCGATGCCGGTGAGCAGCTGGCCAACGTCACCTGCCCGGTCCTCATCGTGCAGGGCACCCTCGACCCCGACTGGGCCTCGCCGCAGGCCGAGGGCGAGGCGATCGTCGCCGACCTGCCGTCCGGTCTGGGCCGGCTGGAGATGATCGAGGGCGCCGGTCACTACCCGCACGTCCAGTTCCCCCAGCAGACCCTCGCCGCGGTCCTTGCCTTCCTGGCCGGTGTCGGTGCCTAGGGCGGGCCTGGACGCGGCCACGATCGTCGCCGCCGCCGCGGCACTCGCCGACGAGATCGGCTTCAGTGAGCTGACCATGGGCCGGCTGGCCGGGCGCCTCGGGGTGCGCGCCCCGTCGCTCTACAAGCACATCGCCAGCCAGGACGACCTCCACCGGCGGATCGCGGCGCTCGCCTTCGACGAGGCCGGCGCCGCGATCGGCACGGCCATCCAGGGCCGTGCCGGGCGCGACGCCCTCGCCGCGGCGGCCGGCGCGCTCCGCGACTTCGTGCTCACCCACCCCGGCCGCTACGCGGCCACCCTCGGCCTTACACCAACCGGTCCCGACGACCCGATCATGCTCGCCGGCAGACGAGGAATCGGCCCCTTCGAAGCCGTGCTGCGGGGATACGACATCGCCCCGCAGGACATGACCCACGCGCTGCGGGCAGTACGCAGCGTCTTCCACGGCTTCGCCCACCTGCAGGTATCCGGCGGGTTCCAGTGGTCCACCGACATCGGCGAAAGCTTCGAATATCTCGTCGCCCTCGTCGACCGCGGCCTTCGCGCCTCCTCGGACACAGACCGCGCCGACCATCACACGTAGGACCATACGCTCGCCGGACCGCCGCCCCTCTCCCCCGCCCCCGCCCCCGCCCCCGCCAGAAATGGAACCCGTCATGGACGCAGTGCTCACCGCCGTCATAGACATCGACGCCACGCCGGAAGAAGTGTGGAATGTCCTCACCGACTTCGCGTCCTACGGCGAGTGGAGCAACTTCACCGCAGCCGAGGGAAGCGCTCACGTGGGAACCAAGCTCACCATGCGGATGCCGGGCATGACCTTCAGGCCCACGGTCACCGTCGCGACACCCGGCCAGGAACTGCGGTGGGCCGGCACGCTCGGCACGAAGCGCCTCTTCCACGGCCAGCACTCCTTCGTCCTTGCCCCCAACGGCGACGGCACCACCCGCCTGACCAACCGCGAGGAATTCTCCGGAGCCCTGACCACCCTGACCCGGCGGTTCCTCAAGACGCCCAAGGACGACGGGTACGCCGCGTTCAACCAGGGCCTCAAGCAACGAGTGGAAGGCCTCACCGACAGCACACGCTGACGACGCCCTCACCTGCCGGCACGACACGATCCCGCAGCAGCGGGTCCCACTGGGCGACCCGCTACAACTGCGCCGACGGCACTCCCGCCCGTCCAGATCACCCGGCAGTCCTGCGCTCGCGGCAGTACCGGAGCCGACGCGGTCCTCTCAGGACTCGGCGCTCGATCGGGCGCCGAAGCCAGTGTCGCTTCGCAAAGAACCCAAGCCATCGTCCAGGCCATACACGAGACCGCCGTACGACGCATCATCGCCGTCAGCGCGGCATCGGTCGGCACCGTCCCTCAAGGGCGTCAGCTACCACCACCTTCGCGCGGAGTGCACCGGCCGGATCAACCGGATCGGCACGGGATCCGTCTTCTGGTCCCCCTCCTGCTTCGCGGGGTCCTGCGGCGGCGCACCACTGAGCATCGTCCATGACTACATCGAGAGCCAGAAACGCCCGGCCTGACCGTCACCACACAGACGGAGCGATCTCCGACGCTTCGTGCCTCCGAGCCGAGGATCGCATTCCTGCCCGGACTGAAGGCCGGGATTCCACGCGATACACAAGGGATGGACGTCACCGGTCCTTGGCCAGGGCGACGAGTTCGGCGAACAGCCCTCCGGCGTATTCAAGGTCCTCGTACCTGCCCTGCTCGACTACTCGGCCCTTGTCCATGACGAGGATGCGGTCGGCGAGCCGCGTGTTCTCGAGTTGGTGGGTGACGACGATCGTCATGCGCTCGGCGGCGATCCGCTTGATCTCCAGGAAGATGGCGTGCTCGCCGCGGGCATCCATCTGCGAGGTCGGCTCATCCAAGATCAGGAGCGGGGTCTGCCGGTAGAGCGCGCGGCCGCACACGAGTCGCTGCCACTGCCCTCCGGACAACTCGGCGCCACCGAACAGCTCCTTGGCGAGGAGGGTGTCGAGCTGGTGGGGCAGCTTCTCGATCGCTTCCCGCATACCGACGGCGTCGACGACGTCCCACACCGGCCCGTCGTCGTGCGTCTTGGGCTGGCCGAGGGTGATGTTCTCGCGGGCGCGCAGGGGCCAGCACGCGAACCCCTGCGGGACGAGCGCGGTGCGCTTCCACACAGTGTCGGGGGCGGCCTGGGCAAGGTCGATGCCGTCCCACAGAACACGGCCCTTGTCGGCGAGGAGAATGCCGGTGAGGAGCTTGGCCAGGGTTGACTTGCCCGAGCCGTTCTCACCGACGATCGCCAGGATCTCACCGCGGCGGAGCGTGAGCGAGACCCCCGCGACGGCTGCTTCCTCCTTGCCGGGGTACTGGTACACGACCTCGTCGAGGCGGATCTCGTCCACGCGTTCCGGGATGGTCAATTCCCCTCGCTTGGGGGCGCGTTCGGTGGCCATGTCGAGGAAGGACCTCATGTCGGCCAGGTAGAGCGAGGTGTGGAACATCGCGGCGCCGTGGATGACGAACTGGGAGAGCGAGGCCAGTGTGGTCTGGACGGCGACCAGGGCGGTGGCCGCGACGGGCAGGGCGACCCGGCCGGTGGTGGCCAGCCAGGCGAGGGTGGCCCAGGTACCCAGCTGGAAGATCCCGCCCAGGGCGCTGGTGGCCAGGACGATGCGGAGCATCCGCGGGGCTGCGGTCACGGTGCGCTCATCGATCCGGTCGGACAGGGCGCGGTACCAGTAGATGAGGTAGTCGGTCATGCCGTTGGCGCGGACCTCGTCGCCGTAGCGGGAGTAGGTGGCCCACCAGCGCATCATGGAGCGCACATTGCGGTCGCCGACGTTGAGGTAGTGGGTCTCGTAGTCCACGCGTGCGGACAGCACTGCTCCGGCGCCGGCCGGGAGCACGGCCAGCAGGAGAAGCGGCAGCATCAGCGGGTGCAGTGCGGTGATGACCCCGCTCGCGGCGATCATGCGGATCAGGGCGGACATGAACCGCTGGGCGTCCTGCACCATCATCCGGGTCCGGGTGACGCCGACTTCGGCGGCCTCCTGCCGGTCGGCGAATCCGTCCTCGCCGTACGCGGCTGACTCCACGCGGCACACGGCGGCGACGAGGGCGACGTCCGCCTCGGTCATCAGCAGAGGTGTGATCCGTCCGTCGGCGTACGAGGACAGGGCTCCGCTGATGCGGCCGATGCCCGCAGCTGTCGTCACCACCACCAGGGCGGGCAGTGCGGCGTGCAGACGTCCGGAAACCGTCCCGGTGGCGAGGAGATGGATCATCGCCTGGGCGGTGAAGGCGAGGACGACGGCGGCCGCGATGCCGACGAGCAACTGGCAGGCCAGGAGCAGCACGACGCCGGTCCTGTCGACGGCCCACGCCATCCGCGCGGTGTGCCCGAGCACCGAGGGAAGACGTCGGCACATCGCTCCGAAACTGGCGTCCGCCAGTGGGTTCTTCCCGTACTTGCCCTCGAAGGTGATGGCGGCCGGGGGTGGAGGGGGCGGCGTCTCCTCGTTTGCAGTCGAGGCGTCAGTCACAGTCACCTGTATCCCTCCTTGGGGGCTGTGCCGCACCTGGATGGCTCGGCAGTGCACGGCATAACGACGCACCACGGCATTCGAACGCGCTCGATTCCGGACGCGCCGGAGCCCTTGAAACGCAAGGGGTGAACCTGTGACCGCCGTGCCGGGGCGGCCCAGGGCCGGTGCAGTTATGACCGAATCGCCGATGCCTGTGGCGCCTGTGACGCATGAGGTTTCGGACCGTGATCGGCTCGCGATGGCGCCAAGGGACCTCGACAAACCAAGATCATTCTTGCCCAATTGGGCAAGAATGATCTTGGAGAGCAACGCTTTCCCGGATGGTGTGATCGCTGGTACGCACCGCATGGTCCAGTTGGTCACGCACCTCATCGGGGATGCTTCCTGCTCCGAGTGCGCAGGCGGTGAGGAGAGTTCGGCAGTCCTGTGCCTCTCGATCGGTGGCGAGGGCGGCACACAGGGGGTGTGCCAGGATCTCTCGCGCGGCATAGCCGTCGGAGGTCTTGATCGCCCTTCGGTGCAACTCCTCGACCACGAGGCGTGCTTCAGGCCCTTCGGGCAAGGTGAACAGGTCCAGCGTGGCGAGCCCGAGCCGCGTGTTGAACACGGTCAGGTCGTCCCCGTCCAGAGCCCCGAGGTGCTTGGTCACCAGGTTCTGCAGGGTGTGTTGCCAAGGCAGTCCTGCGGTTCGGCGGCACACGATGCTCAGGCAGTCGGTCACGGCGACTTCCCAAGGTTCACCAGGCTTCGTGTCGGCCAGGAGGCTGTCAGCACGGACGGTGTCTCCGACGGTGAGAGCGGCGAGGACGGCGACCTGGCGGCCGTCGAGCATGCGCTGTCCGACTCCGTGGTGTGCTTCGACGTGGGCGAGTGCTTCAGTCCAGCGGCCGGCAGTGGTCAGCGCGCGCGTTCCGTCAGCGAGTAGAACTCGCCATAGCCAGGCGCGGACCTCTTGGCGGTCTCTGGCTGTTGAGGTGAGGCCGGATGGCACGGCCACGTCCTCGAACAAGGTGGTAGGGGTGTTGGTGCTGACCGCATCGAACAACTGGAGGAGCGTACGGCGGCCGTCGTCGTAGTGCCCGGCGCGGATGGCGAGGCGAGCGAGGTTGACGATGGGTTCTAAGGCTCGGATCGCGGCCTTACCGGGCAAGGGAGCGGCCTCTAGGTAAGCGGCTGCGTGCTGGTGGCACAGCGTGTGGGCCATGTCCGGCACACCGGCGTCGGAGGCGATCAGCGCGGCCTGGTTGTAGACCGTGGAGGCCATGCTCGCATCGCCCGTCTTTGCCGCGCTGTCGGCGAGTTCGACGAGCGCACGAACACCCTGGGGCAGGGGGAGGCAGGCCGGGCGGGGGCGAGCGATGAGGGGGAAGCGCCGGGCCAGGGCGTCAGGGATTATCCACACGGTCCGCGACGCTCCTTCCCGTGGTGGGGTCCGGGCCGAAGACAACGGCTTTCGCGGCGGCGGCGAGGGCGGCCTGGGTGGCGTAAGGCAGGCCGATGCGGTTCCAGGCAAACAGCACGTGATGGGCGAGCACGTCACGCAGCCCGCGGTGAAGCAACCCCAGCTCCATGAGGTGGGCCAGATCCCGCCCGGCGTCGCGATAGGCGCGGGCCCAGTCCGCAAGGTGAGCCAGCGGCCCGCCGGTACGCATCAACTCGTCCCCGTTCACGGAGATCAACCGGTGTACGGCAGCTTGGAGTTGCTCGCGCCTCTCCGGTGTGGCACCTGGGGGCGTCTCGCGGTGGGCGCCCACGCGGGCCCAGACGTCGCCTTGTTCGTACCAGTCCAGCCCGGCGGAGCGCATCAGGATGCTGCACAGCATCAGGGACGTCTCGCGCCGGTGCAGGCCGCCCTTGCGCTGAAGGTGTTCGAGCAGACTGCGGCTGTCGCGGTGAAAAAGGCGGTGCGCGCTGGCCATGGCTTCGGTGCCACCGAAGGCATGCTCTTCGGGTTCGTAGACGATCTCCGTCCACGCTGTGATGGCCCTCTCGGCAATCAGCGTGTCGAGACTCTGGGCTATGTGCTCTGCTCCTCCGGCGGCGGGCAGGTAGCGCACCCGCCAGCACGGGTGCTTGCGGATGATGAACCACCGGGCCAGGGCGCCTTCGTCCTCGCCCACGCGCAGTATGGGGGCGAGTCGGGACACGGCGATGGTCTCGGCGTTCTCCCATTCCGGGAACACTAGATTGGCCTGGCACCAGGCCGGCAGAGTCATCGGGGGCCTCCGCGGTGGTCGAGTGCGAGATGCCGGCGTTCGCCGTTGCGGCCGCCGTCACCGTCGATGTTCCACACCGCAGCGGTCACGAGGTCGGTCACTTCAGACCTTTCGGTATCGGTACGGATCGGCGCGGTATCACGCCAGAGCGAGGAAGGTGTCCCAGTGCGGGGCGGGCGCACGGCCCGTGCCCACGGTGTGCAGAGCGAGTGCTGCTCCGGCTGTTCCATCGAGGAGTTCCGGGTTGGGGTCGCTCTGGCTGAGCGCGGTGATCAGGCGGTCGGTCAGCCGCGGCAGCTCGGCGCTGATCTCGGGGTTGTCCGTCTCGGTGGCCATGCGCCATGCCGCGTGCAGGAGTCCCGCCATGCCGTGGCACAGCCCGGTCTCGGGGAGCGTGTCCAGTTGGAGGGGGTCTTGCAGTGCGGAGAGGATGGCGGTCTCGGCCATCGCGACGCGTGCCGGGTCTCCGAGGGCTAGTCCGGCCAGCTGCTGGGCACGGGCGGTGCCGCTGACGCCGTAGCACCAGGACGGCCGGGGCCGAAGCGAGGAATGGACCTGGTCGTCGGTCACCTGCTGGATCGAGAGGTGTCCCGGCCACCAAAGCGCGGTCTCGTCGCCTTGCCGCCACTGGTCCGTCCAGGAGCAGATCCTCGCGATCGCGTCGGCCGTGCCGGGCACAGTCAGCCCGCCGAGCAGGGCCTGCGAGAGGACGGCGAGGGTGGAGCCGATGCCGTGGGCGAGCCCGATGTTGCCGTGCCCGCCGGGGTAGTCGGGATGGAGGACGCCGCTGGGGGCGATGTCTGTCCACCACGGCGGCAGCCCGGCCGGGTCGGGGATGTGCTCGGTCAGGCGTACCAGGTAGGCGATTACGTCCGAGGTGATTGCGTGGTGCGGGTGGCGGCTGAGGTGATAGGCGCCCAGGCCGGACAGGCCGCGGATCAGGTCGAACTCTTCCATGAGAGGGCGCTCGGCACGGGTGATGCGCTGGTGGGCGGCGGCCAGCCGGTTGCGGGTGAGGGTGAGGGTGGCGGTGTCCAGACGGGCAAGGACGGGCAGGTAGCGGCTCGATGTGCTGGCTGCCCGATGCATCACGTACGCGAGGGCGGGAGCGCCGAAGTACAGGTTTGCGTTGGCTGCGGCGCTGACTTCACCTTGCGCGGCCGCCTTCAGCCAGGCGTGTGCGGTGGACCAGTCTCCGTGCCCGGTCCTGGCGCGCTCGATGTGCAGCAGGGCGATGCCCGAGGCTCCACCCGCCAGTGACTGGGGCCAGGACCGGCCGCCGTCGGGGCGTCCGCCGGGCCACGCGGTGCTCGGGTCGGCCAGCGCGGCGGCCAGATGGTCGACGGTTTCCAGTGCGGTGAGAGCGGGAGCGGTGGTGATCACGGTGTACTCCTTGCGCGGGCCGTCCAGCTGAGGGCAGCGGCTCTGGCCAGGTGAAGGTGGGTGCGTTCCTCGGGCAGTCCCGGCCCGTGCATCCGGACGTGGTGGAGGTGCAACAGGTCCGGCAGCAGTTCGTCCGGACGGAAGGCCGTGTCCGTGAGCGCGCGGCGGTA
Source organism: Streptomyces sp. NBC_00285 (assembly GCF_036174265.1). Lineage (NCBI taxonomy): Bacteria > Bacillati > Actinomycetota > Actinomycetes > Kitasatosporales > Streptomycetaceae > Streptomyces > Streptomyces sp. NBC_00285. Next base: position 395,852 of record NZ_CP108055.1, read on the forward strand.
GTCGGCCAGTGCCCCACGCCGCGCGGACCAGGCCGCGCTGACGTCCTCGCTCAGGCCGGCCGAGGGCATGTTCACCAGGTCGACGGCTTGGCGGTAGACGGTGCGGGGCGGGGCGTCCGGGTCTGTGCGCGTGTGCTCGATCAGCCACTGCATCGCCGCGGTGCTGTCGCCGAGCACGCCCACGGCGATGTCCACCATGCTCGCGGCGGTCACTGCGCGAAGGTCGGGGACCTCCGTTCCGCTCTGGGCAGCGAGCTGGGCTACGGCGGCGGCGGAGTCGGCGGCGAAGTACCGTTCGGCCGCGTCGAGGGCGGTGGGGCCGCCGAATCGGGCGGTCTCCGGGTGGTAGGTCTCCACACCGGCGTGCGTGATCAGACCGTGTCGCCGCAGGCGGCGCGTCCACTCCCCGATCGTCTCGAAAACGGCGCCGAGGGTCCCGCGCTGGTAGGTCAGGCGGAGGCGAAGGTGGTCGTCAGGGTCGCGATAGCGGATGAACCACCATGGAGGACCGTCCAGTTCGTCCAGCAGGGCCGCCAGGTGCCGGGTCAGGATGGGGTTCTGCCGGTCGCGATGGCCATGGAGGTGAAGGGAGATGCGGTTCTCGCATCCGGGCAGGTGACCGTGCTCCCGATTGACCGCGCGGCCCGCCACGCGGACGGGGATGATGTTCTGCTCGGTGCTCAGAGGGATGACGACTTCGTGGGCACGGCCTCCGGTCCAGCCCAGGTCCTTCGCACATGGTGCCGGGCACAGCGTCACGGTGCCGTCGCGGTCCAGGTGGACGCGCAGCAGGGCCCGGTGGGACGGCTCCGCCAGGTCCAGGGCCATGCGCTGGTCGTCCTCGCTCAGGTACACCTGCTCAGGGAGGTGGACCTCGCGGCGCCAGCGGGTCAGGGCGTCGTCCCACTGCGGCCATGATGCGGATGTGGGAGGCAGGTCCTCTCGCGTCAGGAGCCAGCGGGCTGGGGACAGGATCGTCCGGCCGTAGCGCAACGCGGGCAGGAACGGCAGGCTGGACGCGGCCGTCCCCCACCTGAATCCGGTGCAGGGGACGGCCAACGCAGCGGGCGCCTCCGTCAGGAACCGGCACAGCGGGTGCGAGTGGTGGCCCAGGTCAACGGCGTTGAGCAGCAGCGTGTGGACGGGGCGGCGGTGGGACAGCGAGACGAGGTGCAACTGTTCGGCGTCGGCGGTGACCGCGAGGTCTGTGACGGGAACGAGGCGGGTGTCCGGGCTGTGGTAGTCGCCGAGCGAGATCACCCACTCGGTCGCCTGCGGGGCGCGGGCGACGTTCTCGGTTGGCGCCGACAGAGGGGTGGAGCTGATCTGCGCGCTGAGCGCGCCTTGATGCACTGGAGGTAAAGCGCCGTAGGTCTCGGTCATGCGGCGGCGGTCTTCGTCGTCGAGCAGATGCAGGAAGCGTCCGGTGGTCGCTCCGGCCGAGCGCGCCACCCCGACCACGTGCAGGGTGAACTCCCCCTGCTGGAGGGCGGCGACGCTTTCGGCGTCAATACGGATGGTCAGCTCCGTGCTCGGCTGGATGGGACGGCCCGGATCGACGGTGGACAGGTCCTCGATCGCCGCATCGTCGAGCTGGATTTCAAGGCGGCGCTGCATGCCGGCGGTGTGCGCGAGTTTGATGAGGCGGCCGACACGGGCGGGCAGCGGGGAAGCCGTCGGCGCGGCAGTGGCACCGAGGTAGCCGGGCGGATAGCCGAGCACGTCGATCGCGTCCAGGACGGGGACGGCCGCCCGCGGCCCGTACCGCTCCAGGAAGCGGCGATGCCACTCGGCCCAGCCGGTCAAGGACGCTTGTGGCGCGAGGCGGATGAGCGCCTTCGCTGCCTCTGCCGCCTCCTGCACGACGGCCGTAGGTACGGTCAGGTCCCAGTCCACCCGCAGGTCGAGCGCGGGCCTGGGGGTGGACCGGATCTCTGCTGCCTCCGTGGGCGGGAGGTGGGCTGCCTGTTCGACGAGGGCGGTGAGCGGGTCGGTGACCGTCATCGCCTGCCGGAGGCTCGTGAGAAGGACCCGTTGCCTGACCAGGTCTGCGATGAGGCGGTCGATCACGGAGGGCGGCGCGCTCGGGAAGCTGGTCGCCAGCTTCGCAGCGAGGTCGCTCCACAAGACCGGAGTCTGTGCCCCGCCCAGGGCTTCGCGGACCGGTGCGGTCAAGCGGATCTGCACGTGGTCGGGGCGTCGATCGAGGGTTGCGTTCGGGCGGTGCTCGATCACCACGTACCCGTCGCGTTCGATGAGGAGGCTGGAGGCGAGCAGCATCAGGCGGGGCCACAGCGCCGGGTGCTGCTCGAAGTAGTCGATGAGGACCGTACTGTGTGCCGCATCTGCTCTGGCGATGGCGCGGTGACCAGGGCCGACGCGGAGCGCGGGCACCTCACCTATTCGTACGGCCGCAATGCCGGCGAACAGGCCGAACGGCGTTGCCCGGGTGCGAGCGCGCAGCAGATAGCGCAGCACGGCGACCACCGTGCGCCGAACGGCAGGGACCGGGACCGGCCGGCCGGCGCAGATCTGCTCCACCCGGGTCGCAAGGTCGGGGCTGGCTGCCCTGACGGCGGCCGCGAAGTCGGTGTCGTTCCAGGTCTGTTGGAGCCATGCCTGCCAGGACGCCGGGTCCGCGCACGCGCCGGTGAGGTCCGGCCATACTGTCTGGCGGTCGGGACGCGATGCAGATGCCCGGACCAGTGCCGCATCAAGGTGGCGATACATACGCCCCTCCTGGGACTGCGCGGTGCCCGGCCGCGCTGGTGGTGCGGCCGGGCATCGCGGTGGACGCGGTCGGTGCTGCTACGGACAGCTCGTGCACGCGGTCGCGCACGTGGAGTTGCAGCCGTCGTCCGTCATCCTGATGAGCTGGTCCGCGGAGGGACCGCCCTCGACGATGGAGATGTCCAGGGCGAAGTCAGCGAAGTCCTCCGCATCAGCGGCCGGTTGCGCGGATATGGCCGGTCGCTCCAGTTGAACGGTCATGTGTGCCTCCTTGAGGTAATGGGGGATGGTGCAAAGGTCCCGGAGCCCTCGCTGGGCCCCGGAGTCTCAGGTCCAGGACGCGGTGACGATCCCGTGCCGCCGCAGTACGGCGTCCTGCGGCAGAGGGGACGGAGCGGGGCCCGGCAGGTACCGGAACGTCGCAGCTCCCCGGCGACGGTGGTGTTCGGCCCAGCAACGCAGCAGCTCCGCGTACTGGTCGGCGAGGGCTTCGGCCTGCGGACCGTGCGCGATGACGCCGCTCTCGAAGCCGCCGATGGCCTCGTTGTCGCGACGGGTGCGGTAGGCGATGCTGTCCTCACTGACCAGGGCGGGCACCCCGAACTGGACTGCTGGCGTGACCAGCCCTCGCTCGACCACGTCCTTGGCCGCGTGCAGCCGCACCGCACGCGGCAGGTTGAGCGTGAGGTACAGGTCCAGCTCGTCGGGCAGGTCCCATGCCGCCCCCGACCAGTGCACCAGCTGGGGGGTGTCCAAAGCATGGTTCAGCGCCTGCGCGTTGAGGGGCACCCGCACGTCATCGGTCTGCGCGACGACGCCCTCTCGCAGCAGCACCTTGCGTTCCTCTGCGGCGCCCTCGCCCTGCATCGGTACGAAGTGCGCCAACCGGTAGGAGCGGCTGAGCAGGCCCGCACCGTCACGGTCGAAGGCGATCGAGCGGGTCGTGCCGCACATCGTCAGCGGAACGACGAGCCTGCCCTTCTCCGTGAGCCCGTCGATCCACGACGGGGGGACGTCCCACGCCGCCGCGGTGACGATGATCCGGTCGTAGGGCGCTCCATCGGGGACACCCCTCTCGCCATCGGCGAGGACCGTCTTCACCTGCCGGTATCCGGCCTCGTTCAGGCACAGACGGGCACGGTCGACGATGTCGCGGTCGATGTCGACCGTGGTGACCTCACCGTCGCTGCCCACGAGTTCCTGGAGGTAGGCGGCATTGACGCCACCCGAGCCGATCTCCAGGACCTTCATCCCGGGCGCGATGTCAGCCTGCTCCAGCATCACACCCTGAAGGTGGGCAGCGGACATGACGCTGACGTTCAGGCCGCTCTCGTCCTTCTTGACCGGCACAATCCGGTGGAGATCGTAAACGACCTCCAGGGACGCCTCCGGCGCGAACCGGTGCCGGGGCACAGCGGCGAAGGCCGCAGCAACCGAGTCGGACGTAATCGCGTCCTGGTCACGGAGCGCGCGGACCATATCCGCACGCCACACGCCGGGATCGCGATCGGTCGAGTCATCGACAACAGGCATCCATTTACCTATCTCTGTTGAGGGGTGGTGCTTGCGAAGGCTCAGATGGGCCCGGTGGTCAGCGAGGACGCTAACCAGGACGCCGTCGTTGGGGGCGGTTACGCGCCGGTCACTCAGGCACGGTCGAACCACCGTTCCCGCTCGACGTCGGTGACTTGTCTGCGGTGTTCGGCGATCTCGGCCTCGGCTGCGATGGCGTAGTGCCGCACTACCTCGGCTCCAAGCGCGCTCGTCGCGAAGTCGCTGCCGTGGAAGTACGCCAGCGCCTCGGCGAGGTCACGTAGAACAGGCACCGTCTGCCGGTCTGCGTAGGCGTCGCCCCGGCAGGGTGCGGGCGGGTTCAGCTTCTCGGTCAGGCCGTGCACGATCGCAGCGACCGAGGCAGCGAGCGCGAGGTACGGGTTGGCGTCGGCGCCAGGTAGGCGGATCTCCAGGTGGGTGCCCTCGCCGTGACCGGTGACCCGGACTGCGCACCCGCGGTTGTCGTGGCCCCAGTTCATGTACTGAGGTGCGAAGGAGTGCGCCGTCGCGTACCGCTTGTAGGAGTTGGGGTTGGGCGCGTACAGCGGGGCGAGGTGCGGCATTCCGGAGAGCAGCCCGGCGATGCTGTGGCGCATCGTCTCGGGCAGCTCCGCGCCGGGGACTGCGTCGAAGGCTGGAACGCCGTCCTTCCAGAGGGACAGGTGCAGGTGCAGCCCGCTGCCCACGCCGGTGAACGGTGCGCTCATGAACGTGGCCGACAGCGCCTGTCGTCTGGCCAGGTGCTGCACGGTCTGCTTGTAGACGGTGTAGTCGTCACAGGCCTGAAGCGCCGGGCCGTAGGGGAACGTGATCTCCACCTGGCCGGGAGCGCCCTCTGTCTTGGCCGCCTCGATCGGTACGCCGGCCTCGGGCAGAGCGTCTTCCAGGTACCGGAAGAAATCGCTCAGTGCCGGCGGATGGTCGAGGGCGTAGTCGAGGTTGTGCTGCACCATGGGCTGAAGGCCGTTGCAGAGAACGAACTCACTCTCCAGACCCACGCGTGCCTCGAAGCCGAGCTTCCCCAGCCGATCGAGCTGAGTGCGGAGCATGCGGCGCGGAGCGATCTCCAGGGGCGTCCCGTCGGGTTGGACGGCCTCGCAGTGAACCAGCGCGAGGCCGGGCATGTAGGGCAGGACGCGCAGTGTGGCCAGGTCGGCGACCATGCCGAGGTCCTGAAAGCCTTTGTCCCAGCCCGTGAGGTCGAAACCGCCAAGGGGGTCCATGCCCACGTTGGTGGCCAGGATGTAGGCGCAGGCTTCCGTCACGTTGAGCCCGTCGGCGATCCGGTCGAGGAATACCCGGGCGCTGAGCCGCTTGCCCTTGAGACGCCCCATCATGTCGGGGACGCAAACCATGACTGTGGTGATGTCCTCACGATCCACCGCGGTCCGGAATTCCTCGGCGGAAATGAAACCGGCGAGCCGGGTCAACTCGTGGCTCTCGTCAGTCTGCTGGCTGCTCATCAGACCACGTCCTCCGCCAGGGAGGCATGCGTGGCGGTGTTGCCCAGGGCCGGGATGCGGTAGTTGCGGCGGCCCTGAGTGATCCACAAGATCCAGGCCAGCGTAAGCACGGCGATCAGGGCGACGCCCGCGTAGTTGAACGACGAGGTGGTGATCGGGGAGACCTGCGGCAGGCAGAACAGGACAGTGACGACGCCGACCCAGGTCACAGCCGTCCAACCGATGGGCTTGCTCCACCGGCCAAGATTCCACAGTCCGGGCTCGAAGCGGTCCCCCGCGCGCAGCCGCAGGAAGACGGGGATGGCGTAGGCAGGGGTGATACCGATGACATTGATGGCCGTGACTGCGGCGTACGCGGTCGGCGAGTACAGCGACGGTGCCGCCAGGACGAGCGCGACTCCTACCGACAGCCACACGGCGGCAACCGGCGTCTTCGTGCGGGTGCTGACCCGGCGCCAGGTGGCGGCGAACGGAACCGCCCCATCGCGAGAGAACGCGAACACCATGCGGGAGGCAGCAGCGGTCTCTGCGTTGCCGCAGAACAGCTGGGCCACGATCACGATCAGCAGCAGGGCCTTGGCGCCGGAGAGGCCGACGACATCGAGGAAGATCTGGGCGGGCGGCACGCCGGTGGCGCTGGTCTGCGTGCCCGCGTAGTCCTGAATGGAGGACGTGAGCCCTGCCAGCAGGATGAACCCGGCGATCCACGAGACCCAGATCGAGCGGACGATCCCCCTAGGCGCCGATGTCTGGGCCTGCGTGGTCTCCTCGGACAGGTGAGAGGAGGCGTCGTAGCCGCAGAAGGTGTACTGCGCCAGCAGCAGCCCGAGCGCGGTCACGTACAGGCCGTTGCTGAAGCCGGTGTCATTGTTGAACGTGGTGAACATGAAGTCGGCGCTCTGATGATCGGCCGGAGCGAGAGTCAGCACGCCGACGATGACCGCGACACCGACGAGGTGCCACCACACTGAGACCGAGTTCAGGAGGCTGACCAAACGGACGCCGGCCACGTTCAGCAGAGCGTGCAGCAGCAGGATCGCGGCGAAGACCACCATGGTCTTCTCCGGTGTCGGCGTGAAGCCCCACTGGAGGTTGGCGAACGCGCCGACGAACGTGGCGGCGCCGTAGTCGATGCCGGCGATGGCGCCGAGCAGCCCGAGCAGGTTCAGCCAACCGGTCACCCAGGCCCAACGGGGCCCGCCGAGCCGGTGCGCCATGTAGTACAGGCCGCCGGAGGTGGGGTAGGCGGAGGTGACCTCGGCTAACGACATGCCGAGTAGCAAGACCATCAGGCCGACGCCGACCCAGCCCCACATGATCACGGCCGGTCCGCCGGTGTTCAGGCCGAAGCCGTAGAGAGTCATGCATCCGGACAGGATGCTGATCACGGAAAAGGAGATGGCGAAGTTGCCGAACGGGCCCATGCGGCGCGCCAGTACGGACTCGTAGCCGAGCCCGGCCAAGACAGCGTCGTCATCGACCAGTCGGTGGGCGGCACTTCTCGGAGACACCGAAAGATTCCTCTGGGTCGAAGGGGAAACAGGGATGGGGTGGTACCGGAAACCGTCTGCGGCGGGGGTGATCGGCTTCTCATCCGAGGTTCCGCTCGTGCTTCATCGCGTAGGTGCGGGCTTGCAGGAAGTCGTCCTGCCACCACCGGCTTTCGCTGACGTGCTGCCAGGGCGCGGGAGTGGCGAAGGGGCCGATCGCCGTGAACACCTCTGCCGCGCCGGGCAGGCCACAGGCAGTCAGCGTGTAGGCCAGATAGTTCAGATCCAGCAGGGAGCAGGTGCTCATGTCGGTGACGTAGGCGAACCATCCATCTCTCGCCAGCTCGACGTAGTGCCGGACCTCCTCGTTGGTCCAGAACCCAAGCGTGCTGGCGACCTGTCCGCCTGCCGTCCGCGTCCGGTAGTCCTCGACGTATGCGTACAAGGGCAGGGTCAGCAGTACGGATCCCGGCTTCGCCTGGGAGGCCACCCACCGTGTGAAGTCCACGGCTCCGTTGCCGCGGGCCTGGAAGCACTGGAGCATCCGGTGATATGCCTCCCTGTTGGACCGGTCCCGCCGGTCTACCTGCCATAGCAGCGGCCACGGTCCCCGCGGCAGCAGGGCCTCCGGCGGATGCGCCCAGTGGTCAACGGAGTGCCACTGCCTGTGGTCGACGTCCAACTGAGCGAGTGCCAACAGGCACACCCACGGAACGGGGTCAGCCGGCCAGCGGCGTGTGGCGTCCCCGCATACCGCACGTGCGGCGCTGACCCTGGGGAGCAGGGTGTGACGGTCTGCCGTGCTGCGGTGAGCGCCCACAACCCGGTGGGTCATGACGCGGGCCCGCATCATCAGGGCGTTCGCGTCTCCGGGTTCCTCCGCGCACCAGGCCGCGATGGCATCACCTTTGGCGGCGCCAGCCGCCAGGACCTGACTGCGGGACGTGCGCAGGCCCCAACTGCGGGTGTTGGCGAGCAGAGCTTTGGTGGAGAGCCAACGGTCGAGCAGGAGGTCTTCCAGAGCCAGGCGCAAGTCTTCGTCGTAACCCGCAGGATGGGAGGTCAGGGGCATGTCACTGGAGCCCGTCACTGCACCCCCCGATCATGTGAGGGGTGCTAGCAGGCAGGACTGGAGCCCGCCTTGAACGCGTTAAGAGGATCATGGGGCCTCATCTGGGGATTGGAAGCCGCCGAGCGGCAGGGGCACGAACCTTGGGGAGATAGGCGTCCGCCGCCCGGCGGCCGCTCAGGAAACGCCGGCGGCCGTGGCTGTACATCCGATCTCGCTGGAGGGCCGCATCCGCACCCGGATGGTCTTGCCGTGCCCGCATTCCACTGGGAACCAGCTGACCTCGCCGCCCAGAAGTCGCACGAACCAAAGGCCCGTCCCGTCGCCGCCGACTAGGGCTTCGTCGAGTCCCTCGTGACCGGAGTGCGGGTCCGTCACGTCGATGAGCAACACGTCATGTTCGTCAACGGACAAGGCCAGCCCGACGATGCCCGTGTCGACGTGTGCCACGGCATTCCGTACGACCTCGGTGGTGATCCGTACGGCGGCACCCTGGTTGCCGGACCAGGACATCATGCCCAGCCGTGTGCGGGCGTACAGCCGAGCGAGCCTGGGAACACAGGCCGCCATGCGCCACGTATTCGCCCATGTCTGCGGGCGGACGGGTCGACCGGCGAGGGCAGCCGACCGCGCGTCGGCACCGGAAACCACGAAGGCCCCGGGCTCAGGTCCGATCGGGTACAGGTGCTCGTCGGAGCCGGGTGCGCTGCGCAGGCTCTTCATGCCGACAGCTCCGCGCACGCGTCGGCCGTTGAACAGTCCTCCAGAGCCGCCTGGAGGGCACGCGCATCAGTGAGCCAATCACTGTCCCCGGGACAGACCAGCCAGTGCGGGCCGACAGCCGCCGTACAGCGCGTCGGCGGGATCGTGAGGGTACCCCCTTCGCCAATCGCCGTTGTGCCGTCAACTTCCCACTCGGCCGCAGTTCCGACAGAGACGAAGTAGTAGATGGCCGGCTTGTGCGGGTGCTCAAGGACGGCGCCGCATCGGGGTCCCAGGATGGCCATTGCGCCGAAGCCAAGTTGGCGCGGTACGCGGATCACGTCCCAGTCCTGGCCCGCGTCGTGCAGGCTGCACCCTGCCGCGGTCGGCAAACGGTTGGCGGGCATGCGTCCTCCTTGAAACACCGGTGATCAGGTGTGCTCCACAGTGGCCCTGTTAAATGCCGATAACGAGGACTTCAAGAGGTCTTTCAACTGCCGCTAATGGGACTTCTATTGAGTTCAGAGGGCGAAGAGTGGCCAGATCGAGGACTCGCAGCAACACTGTCCTCAGTGCTCGGCTAGGAGGTACAGAAGGTGTCACGGCCCGCAGGCAACACCCGGCTCAAAGCGGCCCGGCTTGCAGCCGGTTATGCATCCCAGCAGGCCCTCGCCGACGCGCTCGGCGTCGGTGTTCGCCAAGTGCGACGCTGGGAATCCGACGCTCCGCCATGGCCCCAACCCGGGATCGCCCAGGCACTTACACGGATTCTGGGCCAGGACCTGGAGTCCCTCGGGTTCAGCCCGCCCGGCGGCGTTCAACCGGACCGCGCGCGTCGTGCTGTGCCCTCCGCTACCGCTGCTGTGGTCGGGCCCGCAGCAGTGCCCAGGCGGGCCGTCACCATGCAACCTGCCACCGTTGCACAGGACTTCGAAGCCGTCACGCGCTCGCACCGGCGCCTGTACTGGTCTGTCGCCCCAGCCACGCTGCACCCCGCCGCCCTGGCCCACGCCGCCCTCGGCTGTGCGCTGCTCCCGGAGACGGCCGGGCAGACACGGCAGCTGATCGCCGCAGCACTCGCCGAGACCTATTTGCTCGCCGGGCGGATCGAGTTCTTCGACCTGCGCGACGCCGATCGGGCCCAACAGACCCTGTTGCGTGCCCTCCAAGCCGCGGGCGAGGCTGATGCCCCGCTGCTCGGCGCGGCGATCCTCGCGCACACCGCGTTCATTCCTGGCTGGGCAGGCGACCGCGAGGCGGCCGTCGAGCGGATGGTCGCCGCCCGCACCTACGCCCGTCGCGGCCCCGCCTCGGCCGAGCTGCTCGCATGGCTGGACGCCGTCGAAGCCGAGTGCGAGACCCGGTGCGGCCACACGCGCAGTGCGCTACACCTGATCGGGCACGCTGAGAGTGTCTTGGAAGCAGGCAGCGAGCACGAAATCCCGGAGTGGCTCGACTGGTTCTCGCCGGTTCGACTCGCCGCGTTCAAGGGAAACACCCAGCTGAAGGCCGGACATCTGCCGCAGGCCCGCACCACGCTCCTTGGTGTTCTCGACCAGCTCGACCCAAGCGAAGAGAAACAGGCGACCGTGGTGCTCGGCGACCTCGCCGCCGTAGAAGCTGCGACAGGCGATCCCAATGCCGCGTGCGCATTCGCTCTGCGCGCGCTCGACCAGCTGGAACGGACCTGGTACGCGATGGGCATGGATCGGGTCCGCGAGGTTCGGCGCACCCTGGCGCCACATCAGCACGAGCGGTGTGTGCACGAGTTGGACGATCGCCTGTACGGCTGGACGACGACAGTCAGCGCGCTGTCTCGTTGAAGTCTGCGATCAATATGGGCAGTTCGAGGAGGCTCTCCACTCTGAACGTCGGGAGCTTCTCCGCTTCTTCTGTCCGCCACTGGATCGTCGCCCACGGACCCCGGTGCACGAGTGCGGTGCGCATCCCCGCAGCGACGGCCGGCCGAAGGTCGTTGTCGACTCGGTCCCCGACGTAGAGGATCTCTTCGTTTCTGAACGGGGTCACCTCTGCGACACGTTGAAAGAACTCCTGGTCGGGTTTGCTCGCACCCCAGTCGTCCGAGGTGCCGATCAGATCCACGTCTCCTGTGAACAGCTCGCGCAGAATCTTCCCGGCGCGCACCGTCTGGTTACCGGCGATGCCCAGCCACAGCCCGTCCGCGCGCAGCCGGGTGAGCGCCGGGCGGACGTCGCTGTACAGGTCTTCCTCTCCAAACCCTTCCGGTTTCCCGGCCTCTGCGCGCTTGCCGCGTTCCTCGTAGAGGTCGAAGTTGGGCCAGAATTCCTGGAATGTCTCGCGATAGTCGCGCCCCTGAGCGATGACGGCGCCGAACATCGCGTGGAAGGTGTGCCGGGGTACCCCGAGCCAGTCGGCCCAGGTGCCATACTCCCGGGTCTCGTCTACAAGACACTCGCCGACGTCGAAGACCACTGCGCGAATCATGTAGGCAGCGTATCGGGACTGATCATCAGTCGGGCAAGGGATCCAGAGGCCCTTTCAACGCCGCCCAGTGGACTTGGACCGGTTTGCGGAACGTCACGTAATTACGTGACCGTCGACACTGTTCAAGCAGTGTCCCCGAGATCCGGGCGCGGCCCGAACCCACGCCGACAGCGCGGATGGGAGATCGGCCACTCGGCTGCGTCTTCGACAGTACGCACTGTGGGGTTGGCCTTGTCGGTGTCCTGATGAGTGGTCCAGCCACAGTCGACACCGTCGAAGACCTCGACCATGGAGACGCCTGCCTGACGGGTCCGGTTGAGGGTGCCGGCGTTGTAGGCGACGGCCGACTTGGCGAGAGTCGCAGCCTCAGCCCACGCCCGGACCGGCACTCGGACACCGTTGCGGTAGACGACGTGGGTCAGCTTGTGCTCGGCGGCGAGTCTGGCCGCCAGATTCTTCGCGGCCTGCCTAGCCGTAGAAGACCTACGGTCATCACCCTCTGACGGCCTTCGTCGACCACGGACCGGGCGGAACCGGTGAGCCCGTCGCCGCCCTGCTCCGACCGGGAAACGCGGGCTCCAACACCGCTGCCGACCACATCACCACCGCCCAACTTGCCCTGGCCAACTGCCCAAGCGCTACCGGCGAGGACGGCAGACGCTGATCCGCACGGACTCCGTCGGCGGCACCCACGACTTCGTGTCCTGGCTCGCGAAGCGGGGCCGATGGCTGTCCTACTCGGTAGGTATGACGGTCAGCGAAGCGATCCACGAACATGTGCTGAAGGTCCCCGCCTCGGCCTGGACCCCGGCCGTCGAGGCCGACGGCGAGGCCCGGGACGGGGCCTGGGCCGCCGAGCTCACCGGCACGCTCCTTAACGGCTGGCCCAAGGGCATGCGGCTCATCGTCCGCAAGGAACGGCCCCATCCCGGCGCCCAGTTGAGGATCACGGACGCGGATGGCATGCGGATCACGTGCTTCGCGACCAACACCACGGGCCGGCCGATCGCTGAGCTCGAGCTGCGTCACCGGCTCCGGGCACGGGCCGAGGACCGGATCCGGGCCGCCCGGGCCACCGGCCTGGAGAAGAGCGCGGCACTCCTGCGCCGCTCGATCGGATCGTCTGATTTCCGGCCCTCGGGTGCCAGGCCTGCACCCAGGCTGACCACCGAAACGTTGCCCAACGAACTCCTCCGGTCACTTTGGACAACCCCAGTCCCTCCCCTCCCGCTCTCCGGACGACGTTGACAACCGCCCTCATCCCGCCCCATCATCATTCCACTAATCAAGTAGTGGAATGGTGGTGGTGATCATGGAGTACCGCATCGACAGGCGGAGCGGGGTCCCCGCCTTCCAGCAGATCGTGCAGCAGACCAAGCAGGCACTGCGGCTGGGCGTACTGGTGCCGGGGGATCGGCTGCCCACCGCCAAGGAGGTCGCGGAGACCAGCACGGTCAACCCGAACACCACCCTCAAGGCCTACCGCGAGCTGGAGCGCGAGGGCCTGGTCGAACCGCGCCCGGGTCAGGGCACCTTCGTACGCCGCACGCTGGGCCGCCCCGAGACGGGCACCGACTCGCCGCTGTACGCGGAGCTCGTGGCGTGGATGTCGAAGGCGGCCGGAGCCGGTCTGGAGCAGGAGGACGTGACCGCGCTGGTCGCGTCGGCCATGGAGAAGCAGTACGCCGCCGGGACCACGGCGGCAACGGGATCCACGACATCGGGGTCCACGGGGGCCACGACAACTAGGAGCACAGGTGAGTGACGGTATGTACGCGGGGGAACCGGCGCTTGAGGCGTACGGACTGGGGATGCGCTACCGGCGGGGCTGGGCGCTGCGGGACTGTTCCTTCCGGCTTCCGGCGGGCCGGATCTGCGGGCTGGTGGGACCCAACGGGGCGGGCAAGACCACGCTGCTGAGTATCGCGGCCCATGTCCTGCAGCCGACCCACGGCTCGCTCAGTCTGTTCGGCGAGGCGCCGGGCTCGGTGAAGTCCGGTCGGCGCACCGCGTTCCTCGCCCAGGAGAAGCCCCTGTTCCGCCGGTTCACCGTGGCGGAGACCCTGCGTCTGGGCCGGGAGCTGAACCCCGGCTGGGACCAGCGTGCCGCCGAGGACATCATCCGCGCGGGCAATGTGCCCTTCGGCGCGAAGGTCGGCACTCTCTCCGGCGGTCAGCGCACCCGCGTCGCCATCGCTCTCGCCTTCGGAAAGCGTCCCGACCTGCTGATGCTCGATGAGCCGATGTCGGACCTCGACCCGGTGGTGCGCCACGAGATCATGGGCACCCTCCTGGCCGAGGCGTCCGAGCGCGGCACCACCGTGCTGATGTCCACCCACGTCCTGGCCGAACTGGAGAACGTGTGCGACTACCTTGTCGTCGTCTCCGGCGGCGGAGTGCGCCTCGCCGGTGACGTGGACGAGCTGATGTCCGTGCACACCCTGGTCACCGGTGCCGCGGAGGGCGGCGGCCTGCCCGCCGCCCTCGGGAACCACACCCTCGTCGAGTCCCGGACCAGCGGACGGCAGTTCACCGCGCTGATCCGCCCCGAAGGTCCGGTCACCGGCCCCTGGGACATGAACGCACCGAACATGGAGGAACTCCTGCTCGCCTACCTCCGCTCAGCCGACGCACCACCGCTGATCACCCCCACCGCCCAGGTCCACGGCCAGGGGTTCGGCACCGGGACGGTGGCGGCATGAGCACCTTCACCCGCAGCTCGACCAGCACCTCGACCGGCTCCACGAGCGACGGCAAGAACGGGACCATGAACGCGACCACCGACGAGACCTTGAACGCGACCACCACGGAGGCCACCCGGCGCCCCCGCCTCAGCGGTATGACCTGGCTGGTCTGGCGCCAGCACCGGGCCGGGTTCTGGGCGATCCTCGCCGCCACCGCGCTCTTCGTGGCCTGGATGGTCTACCAGCGCGGCGAGATGACGAACTTCCTCGACGGTTACGGCTATCCCGCCAAGAACTTCGACGAGATGGGTAACGAGTTTCAGCAGTACAGCGCCGCGCTCGCCGCCGTATCCACCGGCCTCCAGGCGATACCCATCCTGCTCGGTGTCCTCCTCGGTGCTCCGCTGCTCGCGGGCGACCTGGAGAACGGCACGGCCAAGCTGGTCGCTGCCCAGTCCGTGAGCCGGACCCGCTGGCTCGCCACGAAGCTGGCGCTGGCCGGGCTGGTGGTCGTGGTGAGTACGGGCCTGCTGTCAGCTGCGTTCGGCTGGTGGTGGAACCCGGTCAAGTCCGAGGCCACGGTCATGAACTGGACTTCCAGCGAGGCCTTCAACAACACGGGCCCGGTGCCCGTCGCCCTCACCCTCCTGTCCGTGTTCGGCGGCGTGGCGATCGGTGTGGTGCTGCGCCGCACGCTGATCGCCATGGTGGTCACCTTCGGTTTCACCGTCGCCGTCCAGCTCGTCTGGGGCTACTTTGTGTTGTCGCTCGGCAACGTGGTCACGGTCACAACCCACAAGGGCATTCTGGCCGCGAACGCGGCCCCGTCGCTCCCCCACGGCGCGACCCAGCTCGATCAGTCGTACCTCACGGGCAGTGGGGACCTTCTCGGCTTGAACGCGTGTGTGAATACACAGACGGAGCAGGCGCTGAACCTGTGCCTGAAGAAGGCGGATGTGGTGGGCTGGTCGGTGGAGTACCTCCCGATCTCGCAGATGAACGCCATGCAGTGGTTCGGGGCATCGATTCTGTTCGCTCTGACGGCCGGCCTCGTGGCGTTCCTCTTCGTCTGGGGCCGTAAGCGCCTCGTCTGAGCAGTCGTTCTACTCCTTCCCGGCCCCCTGCCCCCGAGTGTGGCGCTTCTCCACCCTTCGCTTCCTCATCCGGTCGTCCGGAGAGAAGGCATGCGTTGAATCACCGAAAGAGGCGAGCGAGTGAGGCTTCGGCACTCATCCTGCTCACCGCCGCCGCTGTTACCGCGACCCTGCTCAGCGCCCCGGAATCCGGGGGCGCACAGTCCGCCGACGGTACGGCGGGGACGGCTCGCACCCTGGCCAAGGCGAGGTCCGTCACTCTCGTCACCGGGGACCGGGTCACCCTGGACGCCACCGGGCAGGTCACCGGAGTGCGGGCCGCCAAGGGCCGGGAGGGCACGGTCTTCCGAATAGCGCGAAGCGCCGACCGCACCTACGTCGTCCCGCGTGACGCCGAGCGCCTCCTCGCGAACGGCACCGCCGACCGACGGCTGTTCGACGTGACGCAGCTCATCAAGTGAGGGTACGACGACGCGTCCCGCCCCGACCTCCCGCTGATCGTGACGTACGCCAAGGGCCGCACACTCGCGCCGAGCGCGCTGTCCGCCGCCGGAGCCCGGGTCAGCCGGGACCTGCCCAGCGTCAACGGGGACGCGCTGAAGGCCCGTAAGGCGGAGGGCGCCGACCTGTGGGAGACGCGATGGTGGGGAACTTCTTGGGCGACAGGGTGAGGTAGTCCGTCTTCCACGCCCGCAGGTCCGCGTCCCGGATCTCCGGGGACAAGGACGCCAGACTCGCGTTCATGGCGCTGCAGGCCAGCACCAGGTCGGCGAAGACGGGGTAGAAGCGGGCCGAATCGTCGCCGTTGGGACCGGCGCAGAGCATGCAGTCCAGCTTGCGTTCCACGGTCCGGAACTCGTTCTCCCGGCAGGCAGTACGTGCCGCCGCGAGGGCTCCCACCTGCGGTCGCCAGCAGGGACCACTGGGCTGTCGCCCAAATCGCCACGACGGTCTTCGCGAACGCTTGCGGGCAGTGACACCACGTGCGGCCCCGTGACCGTCACCGACCGCCTGGCGGCGGCGATCGACGACCTCTGAGCCCTGGGACCTGATCAGGCCGGGGTCGTGGGGTGGGCGCGCACGAGCTCGGGGTGCGCGTATGTCGGTTGTCGCTTACCCCGCTCCGGCGCATGCCTCCGCCTCAGCCAGGTAGCGCGCCACGGGGCCAAGGGTCAGCATTCCGCTGGCGGCACCGGCGTGTTCGGCACGGGCATCGCGCAGGGCAACTTCGGCGCGTGCGGCGATTCCGCGCTCGTCGAGGCGTACGGCGGCGCGGGCGGTCAGGCACCACATGGCCTCCTGCATGTGGTCACGTGGTGGCTCGGGCACTGCGTTGAGGGCGGCACGGGCCTCCTCGACTAGGTCCTGGGCGAGCAGCACGAGGGGGCGCGCCCAGAGTCGGTACGGGCCCCAGTCGAGGTGCGGGTCGGTGGGCGCGTGCTGGTCGTGCAGCAGGCGCAGCCCCAGTAGGGCGAGCGGGAACAGGCCGCGGTGCAGCCCCGGCATTCCGGCCGTCCGGAGGGCGTCCTCGGCAGCGCGGTAGTGCGCTGCCGCCGTGGCGGCGGTCGGTCCGCCGGGTTCGGCGCTGCGGGCGGCAGTGGCCCGGGCCCTGAACCATCCGGTGAGGACGGAGACAAGGGGGGCCTCGGTGGTGGCGGCGAGCTGTTCGGCTGCCGTGGCGTGCAAGGTTACGGCGTCGAGGTCGCCGAGTGCCGAGGCGGATTGCAGGCGGACGAGTCGGCCGAGTACGGCGTAGTTCGGCAGCTCGTGCCGGGTGGCCAGGTCGAGGATCTCGGCGCCGATCCGGTCCCGTACCGCCGCGAGCCCGGGGCGGGTGAAGGACTGCAGGAACACCCCGTTGAGGGCGAAGGCCAGCAGGGCGGGATCGTCCAGGCCCCGTGCCAGCGCCTCGGCCTGCTGTGCCGCCTGCTGCGCGCGCTTCAGCTCGGTCCCGGACAGATCGGCGCTGCGGCTCTCGACGGCGACCGTGGCCAGGAGGCGGGCGGGCAGGTCGGCAGGGCCGTCGGGGCCGAGCGCGGTGAGCGTGCGCTCGGCGGCCGCGACGACGGCGCGGGACTGCTCGGGGTCGTCGGCCCGGCTCCAGAGGGCGGGCACGTCGTAGGCGCCGATGATCCGGGCGGTCAGGGAGAGGTTTCCCGTGCGTTCCGCCGCCTGGATGGCAGCGAGGCGGTCGCGCCGTGAGTGTACGAGGGCGTCGCCGCCCGCCAGTGCGAGGGTGCGGGCCAGATCCACGGTGGTACGCGGGCCGAGCCGGACGCCATGGCCGGTCCACGCGGCATGTGCGCCTTCGGGGGGCACGGACCCGTTGAGGATGTCCGTCTCCAGGCGTTGGAGGTCGCTACCAGGGTCGAGTCCGAGTTGGTCAACGAGCATCGCGCGGGCGCGGCGGAGGGTGGCCAGGGCGTCGGCCTGGCGGCCTGCGCGGTACAGCGCCCGGGCAAGCAGCCCCCAGGCCGGCTCGCGCCACGGATGTTCGGTGACATGGGCACCCAGTTCGGCGACGAGATCGGCCCCGTCCCCGGAGCCGAGGAGGATACGGGCGCGCAGTTCCACCCCCTCCAGTCTCAGCTCCTCCAGTCGGGTGCGCTCGCGCTGCGCCCATGCGGAGCCGGGCCCATCGGCGTAGGCGGGTCCACGCCAGTCCGCGAGTACCGCGTCAAGGTCGGTCACCGCGGCGGGATTGCGGCGGGCTCGGGCCAGGGTGTCCTGGAACCGATGGACGTCCACGTCCTCGCGCGGCAGGCGGAGCGCGTAGCCGGGACCTTCGGTGACGAGTACGTGCGGCGGATCGCGGGGCGGCCGGTCGGGTTCGAGGGCGCGGCGCAGCGCGGCCACGAACGTACGCAAAGCGCCCACGGCGCGGGCCGGCGGATCGGTCCACAGGTCCTCGACAAGGCTGTCGGTGGTGACCATCCGTCCCTCGGCGGCGACGAGCCGGGCAAGTACCTCGCGATGGCGGGGTCCACCCAGGTCAACCGGACTGCCGTCGTCGCGGAAGGCCCGCACGGCACCGAGCACGTCGATTCGCATGCCCCCATCCTCCGCGCCAGGAGTGGGCTGCGCCCAACCGTACTGATCGGCTGCTGATCGCCGTCGCCCAGGCTGATCCGGTCAAGTCCCCCACCCGAAAAGACGGCCTTCATGACGCTCACCATTCCCGGCTTCGATCACATCCGCCTGCCCGGCGCGGACGGTGTGGAGCTGGCTGCCGCCGTCGGCGGCAGCGGCAGCCCGGTCGTGCTGTTGCACGGATTCCCCCAGACCCACCTGATGTGGCGACACGTCGCCGAGCGGCTCGCTGACAAGCACACAGTGATCTGTCCTGACCTGCGGGGCTACGGCGCCAGCGACAAGCCGGCGGCCACCGGGCCCGACGTGTACGCCAAGCGCACCATGGCCGCCGACGTCGTGACCCTGGCGGCGGCCCTCGGCCACGACCGCTTCGCCCTCGTCGGCCACGACCGGGGCGCCCTGGTCGCCTTCCGAGCAGGGCTGGACCACCCCGAGACCATCACGCACCTGGGCATCCTCGACATCGTGCCGACGCTCGACATGTGGAACGTCCTGCGCGGTGCCTCGGCTGCGGTCGGCTACCACCTCTTCCTCATGGCGCAGCCGCCAGGCCTGCCGGAGACGATGATCGCAGGCAGCGCGGACGCGTTCTTCGGCTCGTTCCTCGACGCCTGGGCCAACGACCCGACCGCCATGCCGGAGGACGTACGCGCCGAATACCTGCGGGCAAGTTCCGCGGCAGTGACGTCGATCGTCGCGGACTACCGGGCATCGGCGGGCATCGACGTCGCGCACGACCAGGCGGACCTGGACGCCGGGTCGCAGCTGGCCATGCCCGTGACGGTCGTCCAGCAGGACTGGGGCGCGCAGCTCGGCTACGACGCTGCCGGGGTGTGGAAGGCGTGGGCGCCGGACCTGGACCACCGGCTGACCCGAGCCGGGCACTTCATGGCCGAGGAGGCACCCGACGAGATCGCGGCCGCGATCCAGGCCCTGCTGGCCCGCTGACCCTCCTGCTCCCGACTCGCCTGACCTACCCGGACCTGCCGGGAAGCTGCCTGGTGGTTCTCATCGGTGCACCGGGCGCCGGGTACCCGGAGGAGCACGATCGCCGGCACCTGGCCTGCCTCGCAGGTCCTGTCACTGAACGCGAGGCGGTGAGCGCCGACTCCCCTGCCTGGTTCAGCGTGTTGAGCCGAAGCGTTTCTCATCATCCGCCGGTAAAGCGACGGCACTTTTGGACGTGTTGAAGGATGTTGACGGAGTCTGCGAGTGACGGCATGATGACCGACTGCGTGGCCTACGCCGAACCTCCCGCGACCGTCCCCAGCACGGTCTCCCATCGGAGGCAAAGGGACCAGTGTCTCAGGCCGTTTCCGCAGCCCGATCGCCTCGGGCGAGGTTGCTGGGGAGCCGTCGCTCAAGGCGTGGAAGGCCGCGATGACAGCCCGTAAGAACTTCAAGCACCAGGTGCGTGCCCGCGCCGCCAGAACCGGCGAGTCCTACACTTCTGCCCTACGGCACCTCCGTCCAGCTCAATCAGCAGACGTCATGTCGGAAGCAGGGAATCCCAAGAGCGTGTGGCTCGCCGTAGCGCAGACGCCCGTACGCGAAGACCCCCGAGACGTTGAAGCGCTGCGCGAAAGCGGGCGTGAGGTCCGTGCTCTGATGCGCGAGGCCAGCGCTCAGGGAGCGAGGATCGTGCAGTTTCCGGAAGGCGCGATCTGCTTTCCCAGCAAGTTCGTCATGTCCGTCGACGGCCCGGATACGGTCGGCCCGGCGGACTGGGGCCGGTGCCAGTGGCCCGTGCTCCAAGCGGAGTTGGCCGCGATCGCCGAGTCGGCCCGTGAGCTGCGGCTGTGGACGGTGATCCCATCGGTGCACCGCTTGACCGGCCCGAACCGTCCGCACAACAGCCTCTACGTCATCTCCGATCGCGGTGAGGTCGTCACGCGTTATGACGAGCGCCTGCTGTCCAAGACGAAGGTCTCGTACATGTACTCGCCGGGCGTCTCACCGGTGACCTTCGACGTCGACGGCGTGCGCTTCGGCTGCCTGCTCGGCATGGAGGTCCACTACCCGGAGTTGTTCGCGGAATACGAAAAGCTGGATGCCGACTGCGTCCTGTTCTCCACCAGCGGCACCCCAGGCAACATCGCCGCCCAAGCCCAGGGCCACGCCGCGGTCAACAGCTACTGGGTCAGCCTGTCAGTACCCACACAGCACAGCGGCAGCACACCGTCCGGAATCGTCGCTCCCAACGGCCACTGGCTTACGCGGTGCCCCGCAGACAACTCGCCGTCGGTGGCCGTAGCGAACCTCGACGACAGTTCCGAGGCCGCCGCCGGAGCAGTGACCTACGGGCGTCCCTGGCGTCGTGAGGCACGCTCGGGCATCTACACCGAGCACCAGGTGACCGACCCGCGCAGCGAAGACCGGACAGCGGCCTTCTGACTGCAGAGTCCGAGGTGTTCGCGTGTACGGGATGGCTCCCGGCGCCGCGAGCACCTCGGATTCAGTCCGTCTTGTCTTGTCTTGTCGAGGGCGCCGATAGCCCGCGCTCGCGGTAGCACCCCTTACCGGTGCGGACCATGTCGACGCATCGGCAGGCTGAAAAGCGGGAGTTCTACGTCGGGCTCCCTGGCCGTCCGCGTCGCGCGCGGGTGACAATCGCCCGCATGACCGAGTCCTCCGGTGGCCCGTCCACCTTCCATGACCTGTCCGCCCTCGTCGCCTGCCCTCGCGTCAACTCCCTTGCCCTGTCCGTCGATGGCACTCGTCTCGTCGCGGCCGTGCAGGGGCTGTCCGGGGACGGGACGCGGTTCGTGTCCAGTCTGTGGGAGATCGATCCGACCGGGAGGCGCGACGCACTGCGGCTGACTTGGTCCGACAAGGGCGAGTCGGGGCCGGTGTTCGGCCCGGACGGAACGCTGTACTTCCTGTCCGGACGCGCCGCAGCGGACGGCGACGAGGACGAGGGGCCCGCGCTGTGGGCGCTGCCGCCGCGCGGGGAGGCCGTCGTCATGGCCCGGCACCCAGGCGGGATCGCCTCGGTCACCGTCGCCCGTAACTCCGGCGCGCTGTGCCACACCGCGGAACTGCTACCGGGGGCCGCCGACGCCGAGGCGCACGGCAAGCTGCGCGCGGCGCGAAAGGACGCGAAGGTCACCGCGATCCTGTACGAAGCCGGGCCGACCCGCGCCTGGGACCACGACCTCGGCCCTGCGGAACCGCACACCTTCGTCCGTGCCGGCGTTGACGCGGAGCCGGTCGTCGCCGGCGGGCAGGGGATCGGACTGAAGGATCCGGGGGACGCAGCGTTGTCGCCGGACGGCACACGCGTCGCATACCGCCGGTTCATGCCCGGACGGGTCCCCGACGAGCATCGCACCGCCGTGGTCGTGGCCGACACCGTGAGCGGTCAGGAGATCCATGTCGTCGGTGATCTGGAGCACCTCTACGAGGCTCCGCGGTTCACCCACGACGGCTCGGCCCTCGTGTGCTGCCAGATGCGCTACCCGACGTACGACGCCCCCTGGGAAGCAACTCTCGTCAGAATCGACGTGGCCGACGGCACGGTGCGGGACCTGCTGCCCGGGTTCGACAACTGGCCCGGTGGCGTGGCCTGTTCACCGGTAGACGACACGCTCTTCTTCACGTCCGACGAGCAGGGGCACGCGCCCGTCTTCAGGCGCGACCCGGACGGCGTTGTCACACGTCTCACCGCTCGGGGTGCGTACGGCTCGCTGACCGTGGCCCCCGACGGGCGGACGCTCTACGCCCTGCGCCACGCGGTCGACGCGCCGCCGACGCCCGTCCGGATCGACGCCTACGTCGTCGACCAGACTCCGGCCGGGCTGCCCGCCCCGGGTGGTGTCGGGGAGCTGCCCGGCACGCTCACCGAGGTGCACACGGAGGCCGACGACGGGTTCGTGCTGCGCGGCTGGCTCGTGCTGCCCGAAGGCGCGTCCGCCGAGCGACCCGCTCCGCTGCTCGTCGCCGTCCACGGCGGACCGCAGTTCAGCTGGAACGGCTGGACCTGGCGGTGGAACCCGTGGCCGTTCGCCGCGCGCGGCTATGCGGTGCTGCTGCCGGATCCGGCCCTGTCGACCGGCTACGGGCAGATCAACCACACGCGCGGCTGGGGGCAGTGGGGTGGGCGCCCCTACACGGATGTGATCGCGCTGACCGACGCGGCCGAGGCCCGCAACGACATCGATGCCTCACGTACGGCGCTGGCCGGCGGGTCGTACGGCGGATACATGGCGAACCGGGTCGCCACCAGCACGGACCGGTTCAAGGCGATCATCAGCCATGCGGGTCTGTGGGACCTGCGGATGTTCCAGGGCGACACCGACGTGCCCTGGTACTTCCAGCGGATCTTCGGCGACCCGCTGACCCGCCCCGAGCAGTACGACGCCGACTCCCCGCACCTGGACGTCGCAAAGATCCGCACCCCGATGCTGATCATCCATGGCGCCAGGGACTACCGCGTGCCCGTCGGGCAGGGCGCCACACTCTTCCAGGAACTGCAACGGCACGAAGTCCCCGCGAAGTACCTCTACTTCCCGGACGAGAACCACTGGATCCTGAAGCCGAACCACACACGCCTGTGGTACGAGACGTTCCTCAACTTCCTCGACCACCACGTCCTCGGCACCGAATGGCACCAGCCCGACCTGCTGTGACCGAGCCCAGCCCGGCAGCCCTCGGTTCAACCGACTTGCGCCCCCATGAGCGACCGCCATGGCGGACTCCCGCCGACCCGAAGGCGAAACAGGCGGAGACCCGCTGTGGCTGGGGTGTGCCGAGGTTGAACCGCACGGGCTGTCGTAGCTGAAGATCTCGTGCAGGAGGGCGTACGCCAACTCGTGCTCGAAGATCTCCGCGTCAGCGGGCGAGGCGAACTACTTGTAGTCCTCGCCCGCCTTCCGGTACGTCTTCACGAAGCGGTCGATCAGCTGCCTCAGTCCGGTCTCGCGCTGCGGAGTGCCGACGCAACCCCGGAAGTACTTGCTGGTGACGATGTTGACCGCGTTCACCGACCACCAGTCGGGGAACTCGCCGCCGCGCTGCTCGAAGTTAACCGAGCCGCCGCGCCAGTTGGTCCCTTCGGACCATTCCCGGAGGCGCGTCGGCACGTATGAGGTTGACCCCGCGGCTCACGGTTTGGAGCAGCCTGGGCACACACGATCGCTTCGGCGGCGAGGGCTGCCGGGCTGCGGACGAGACGGCGTTGGATGCAGGCAGCGCCGTCCGGTTGCATCAGCGTGTACCAGGTGCTCTGGCTTCAGAACCCGAGGCCCCTCACGACATACAGCCCCCATCGGAGCCCGAAGCGCAGAGCAGGAAGCCGGCGCCCACGCATCGCATGGCCAGCGGGAGCACAGCGACCGCCCCGCATAATTCAGGCATGGATTTTCGAATCGAGTGGCCTGCCCCCATGGACGAGCTTGACTGGCAAATGCAGGAAGTGAAGGGCTGGATCGGGGAAGTGACCGTCACGTGGGACGGTGGCGCTCGAGTCTTCGAGGTCTACGACCCAGTTCGACTTGCCCAGACTGTGGACCTGGAGATCGAGCAGATCGGGCGGTTCACTGCTCGGAGCCTGCTGGTCGTCCCAAGCGTTACACGCGAGAACATCGAAACAGCCATATCGGCAATCGCGGACAGGGGCTTTCGCGATTGACGACCACACCACACACCCCGACGTGCCCCGGCCAACCGTGCGCCAAGAAGATGTCTCAGTTGGCGATGGAGCCTCGCTGCAGTCGAAGGCGCGGTAATCATGTGCCGGGCCGAGCAGAGCACCGCCCCGATCGAGGCAGCCGCCGCCGAGATCCACGACCTGCTCCTCTACACCGTGCGCGACAGCCCCGGTGCGCGATCCGGGACCCGGTCGTAGTCCGTAGCCCCTTGACCCAGTCAGTTCAGCTCGAAGGAGTCGTCATGCCCTCGCTCGACCGCCACGACAACGTCTTCGTCCTCGACCTCGGAGACGGAGAGAACCGCTTCCACCCCGACTGGCTCACCGCCGTCGCAACCGCACTCGACGAGGTGGAGAAAGCGGACGGCCCCCGCGCCCTGGTCACCGCCGCCACCGGCAAGTTCTACTCCAACGGCCTCGACCTGGACTGGCTGTCCGCCCACGCCGACGAGTACCACGACTACGTCGTCTCCGTCCATGAGCTCTTCGCGCGGATGCTGTCGCTGCCGGTGATCACCGTGGCCGCGCTGCAGGGGCACACCTTCGCCGCCGGCGCGATGCTCTCCCTCGCCCACGACTTCCGCGTGATACGCGCCGACCGCGGCTACTGGTGCCTGCCCGAGGCGGACATCAACATCCCCTTCACCCCCGGCATGGCCGCCCTCATCCAGTCCCGGCTGGCCCCGCAGACCGCCCATGAGGCCATGGTCACCGCCCGACGCTACGGCGGCTCCGACGCCGCAGCCGCCGGCATCGTCGACCAGGCTGTCACCGAGGAAGCCGTGCGCTCCACCGCCATCGAGATCGCCCAGGCGCAGGTGGCCAAGGCCGGCGACACGCTCGGCATCATCAAGGCCCGCATGTATGCACCGGCCCTGGCCACCCTGCGCGACACCACCAACCCGCTCGGCTGAGCCGGCACCCCGCCGACGGCACATCCCGTGCCCCGGGCTGAGCCCGGGGCACGGGCGACGCCGGCCGCGCACCCCTTCAGCGCCGCGCTGCACCTCCCCGCCGAGTCTGCGGGGCATGCCATCACCGCGCGGCGAGTGCAGTGTCCGTCTCCTCGGCCAGCGTCCGCAGGAGCCGGTCCTGGAACCCCTCGTCGTGCACGGCGGCGTGTGGCCGCTGCCGTTGACGGTGGTACCAGTAGCCGCCGGTCGTGAGCGCCTCGGGATCCTCGCTGGAGGCCAGCCACTGCTGTGTCCGGTGGCCCAGTTCAAGATCGTCGGGTGCGCCCGGTCCGCCCATCTTGGTGGGCACCCAGCCGGGGTCCACGGCGTTGCTCAGCACGCCGGGGTACAGGCGGGCCACGGCGGCAGCGAGGGTGGTGACGAACAGTTTGCTGTCCGCGTATGACCCGTTCGCGTGCCCGCCGGACTTCGTGCCGCGCCAGTCGATGTCATCTGTCGAGGGGCGGCCGTCGAAGTGTGAGCTGCTGCTCAGGTACACCACGCGGCGCGGTCCGGGCACGAGCGCGGTGAGCAGGTACGGGGCAATGATGTTGACCGGTATGACGGCAGGCCCTCTCCAGACGCCGGCGTTGTGGATGACCGCGTCGAGCGGTGGTCCGTCGTTCAGCTCGGTGGCGAGCTGCCGTACGGCGGCCTGGTCGGTGAAGTCGGCGACGACGAGACCCGCTCCGCGACCGACGAGCGGGTCGAGGGCTCTGGCACGTTCCGAGTTGCGGGCGTGGACCACGACGTCGTGCCCGGCGGACTGCAGCGCGCCCGCCGTGGCGAGTCCGAGGCCGTCCGTGGAACCGGTGACCAGGATCCGGCTCATGATCGTCCTGTGTGCGTCACTGAAGGGCTCCTCTGGTGGAAGTCATGGGTGGCTACCCAGGAGGCGAGCAGGCGCAGACCGTCTTCGAAGGACGAGCCGGGTTCGGCGGTGTAGATGGTCAGGGAGTGCGCCTCGCGGACGGACATGGGCAGGCCACGGGGCTGGTAGGTGAGTTCCAGGTCCCCGGGCTCGGGATGATCGAAGCGTTTCACGCCGCCGTGGTGGATGCACACGTGCTGGGCGGCTCCCCGGGTGCGGAACTCGGGGCTGACGGTGGACAGCTCGCCGATGAAGCCGGGCAGGTCCTTGTCGTCGGGGTAGCGGCCGGCCTCGGCCCGTAGCGGTGCGGCCGTGACGGTGGCGGCGCTGCCCCAGTCACAGTGACCGAGCGCGACGGCATGTCTACAAGTCGAGAACCGCACGGAGGGCGTTGTCGACGACGTCTTGCTGTTCGGGTCCGATGTTGCCGTGGAATGTGCCGCTTTCGAAGCGGATGGCGGAGAGTTGGAGGAGGTTGACGGCGACGAGGGAGGCGTCGACTGGAGTGGTCAGGTGCACGCTCATCGCAGTGTCGGGGTGCTGGGCCGGAGCGTGGAGTACCAGGGCGACGACAGCGCCGTAGGCCTCAGCGAGCCCGTCGAGGCTGACGATGAGAACCGTACGGGTGCCCTTTCCGGTGTCGACGTCCCAGACGTCGCCCTTGCGGATGGTCACAGAGCGTCGCCCTCGCCCGCGAGGTCGAGGGGAGTGATGGAGACGAGCTTGCGGGCGGCGTCGAGGGTCATCTGGCGCCGAACGGCGCGCAGGATGTAGTCGTTCAGCGACGGGGCGCCGGCTGCGGCGTCGCGCAGAGGTTTATCCATGGCGTCGGGGATCCGCAGCGTGATGGCAGTCATGACGTCAAATATAGTGGCACTGATGCCATCACGGTAGGTGCGCTGGTGATGGGCTCCGAACGCCGACGCGCGTCGGTGGTCGTCGAAGCGGTCATGATCTCGCTACGGCTACCTTGCCCCCTGGGCCCTTCGCGCGGCTTTCTGGAGGGCGCAGTCCGGAGCGCGTTTCGCCGCCACGCCTGTTTGGCCGTCAGGGAGCCGAAGGCGCCCCTCCTGCGCCCCCTTGCACTACGCGTCGGGCGAAAGATCACACCACCACGCCGCCTCCATCCAACAGTGGTGACCATGCCGAACCGAGTAGCCGTCCTGTCCGACATTCACGGAGTCCTGCCGGCCCTGGAGGCGGTACTCGCCGAACCAGACATCCGCACCGCCGATCTCATCGTGCTCACCGGCGACATCGCCGCCGGCCCGCAGCCCACCCAGGTTCTCGACCTGCTGACCAGCCTCGGCGACCGTGTCGTCTGGGTCAGCGGCAACGCCGACCGCGAACTCCTCGAATACCGCCGGGGGCAGCGCGACACGATCCCCGACCCGATCGCCCCCTGGGCAGCCGAACAGCTCCGCACGGAGCATCTCGACCTTCTCGGCTCGCTTCCACGATCACTCTGTCTGTCCGTGAATGGCCTGGGGAAAGTGCTGTTCTGTCACGCCACTCCTCGCGACGACGAGGAGGTTGTCCTGGTCGACTCCCGCCTTGAGCGCTGGAAGGAAGTCTTCAGCGGACTCGATACGGACATCCGCACCGTGGTCTGCGGCCACACCCATATGCCGTTCGTCCGCCTCGCCCACGGGAGACTCGTGATCAACCCCGGCAGCGTCGGCATGCCCTACGGACGAACCGGGGCACACTGGGCCCTCCTGGGCCCGGGCGTCGAACTCCGCACCACGTACTTCGACATCCAAGGCGCAGCCACGCAGGTCAGCCAGGACTCGTCGTACCCGGACATCACCGCATGGGCCGACTACTTCCTGCACGCTCGCGCGTCCGACACCGACGCCCTCGCAGCCTTCGCCCCACGGGACGGACGCGACAACAGCCCGTGACACGCTCTCCCCATCCACGACAACGGGCGGCCGGACACCGACTACGCGCTCGAGGCCGCCTACCAACCCCCCGGTGCCTGCGGATCTCGGTCGGCGGCCTCGCGGGCGGTGCGGGTACTCGCTCCCCCGCCTGGACCTGGCCCGGCGCGGCCGGTTGGAGGAGATCCGCGATGATCTCATCGCCCGAATCACCGAGGCAGAGCAGGGGGCTCGCGGGGCGCGATCGAGGGCCTCCAGGCCGGCGTTGATGAAGAGTCAAGATCTGTGGATCGAGATCGTTTAGAGGACCCTCGTCATGAACGTACTGTTCGAGTCGGGTTGGTAGTCGGCGAACGCCTCGCAGTCGACGAACCCGAACTTCTCGTACAGCTTCCTGGCGGGCAGGAAGAAATCGGCCGCGCCGGTTTCCAGACTCAGCCGCGTGAATCCCATGCGCTTGGTCTCGGTGACGATGTGCTCCAGCAACATGGATGCGACCCCGCTTCGCTTACGTGTCGGGGTGGTGCGCATGGACTTCAACTCCGCGTGGTCCGCGTCCAGCCTCTTGATCGCACCGCAGCCCACCAAGCTGTCACCGTCCATGACCGACCAGAACGTGATCTCGGGCTTGCGGAGTTCGTCGAGATCGAGGGCGTGCTTGCTTTCCACAGGCGTGATGGACCGCATCTGCTGGACGTGCTCGGCGAGGAACCCGGCGATCTGTGGGCCGAGGAGGTCGTCCACTACGATCTTCACTGTGCTCGCCCTTCGTCGGGACTCTCGGTGCCGCGGGTGCTGTGTCACGTTCCCCAAGCCGCTTGAGATGGGGGCTACTTTTCGGGACGTCGGCAAGTTTGCCACCTGGGCGAACGATCAATAGCCAATATTTGCAGGCCGGTTGAGATGCTTAATGCTGCGTAAGCCTCGGGGCGTTCGGCGAGGTGGCCGCGTTCGAAGCGGGTTCCGGCGCGGACCAGGGTGACGAGCTTGCAGACCATGGCAAGCGCGGCGGCGGCAGTGCCGGCGCCCTTGGTGACCTTGGTCCTGAGCAGGACCGTCGCGAACGTCGATTCGATGGGATTTGTCGTAGGCAGGTGAACCCAGTGCTCGGCCGGGAAGCCGTAGAACGCCAGCAGTTCATCGACATCGTTGGTGATCTTCCGAGCCGCCTTGGGCCACAGCTCGCCGTACGTCTTGTCGAACGCGGCGACGGCCTTGGCCACATGCTCGCGGTCCTCGGCGTTGCAGATGTCCTGCAATGAGCCTCCGGCAACTTGAAGACGCAGGTCAAAGGGCTGGCGTTACGGTCGCCCCAGGTTCTCACGCTGGTCGGAGGCGGCAGTCTCCGGAGTCGATCGTCTGGCAGCGGTTGACTTCAGGATTCGCCATGACGAGCCGGGCGCGCAGGAGGTGGGTGGCGCGGGTGGCCTCCGTCCTCACTCTCAAGTCAAGTGCGGCGCACAGTAGTTCCGGTCAGGAACCCGAGTCCGGGTGTGGGTCGGCTGACGGGTCTGCGGGCCCATGCCGGCAGTCAGCGGCCAGGTGAAGCTTGCTGCCCGCCTCTGGAGCACTGAAGGAGAGCGGATTTCTGCCGGAGATTCCGCCGACGCCAGTAGCGGCGACGGTTCTCCCGCCCAACCGGTCTCGATGTTCTGCCCGTTCTGTACTTCAGGGCCGGTGACCCGGCACCGCCGGTGTCAGGACCAGGCGATCTCGCCATGGCGGTCGATGAAGCGTCCGGTGCCGGCGCCGGGCTCCTCGGTGGCGAGGGCGACGATCGCGTCCGTGCCCTCGGTGAGGGTCTGGGGGCCGCTGTGACCGTTGAGGTCGGTCGCGGTGTAGCCGGGGTCGGCGGCGTTGACGCGAATGCCCTTGAGCCCCTTGGCGTACTGCGTGGTCAACATCGTCAGCGCCGCCTTCGAGGAGGCGTACAGCGGCACGACGACGTGCGACTCGGACCGGCCGGGGTCGTGGGTGAAGGCGAGGGAGCCCATGCCACTGCTGACGTTGATGATCACGGGGTCGTCCGAGCGGCGCAGCAGCGGCAGAAACGCGGTGGTGGTGCGGACGACGCCGATGACGTTGACGTCGAGGACTGCGCGGGCGTCCGCGGCGGTGAGGTCGCCGGGATCACCGAAGGGTCCCTGTACCCCCGCGTTGTTGATCAGGACGTCGATCCTGCCCTCGTGCTCGGCGACGTCCGCGGCGGCGGCGGCCACGGACGCGTCGTCGCTCACGTCGACGGGGACGAAGCGTGCGCCCAGCGCGGCGGCTGCCTCCTCACCCCGCTCACGGTCGCGGGCTCCCAGGAGAACGGTGTGACCGCACGCGATGAGGCGGCGGGCTGTCTCGCGGCCGATGCCCTTGTTGGCTCCGGTGATGAAAGTGATCGTCATGCCTTCGATGGTCGCCTGGACGAGGGAGCC
Organism: Streptomyces sp. NBC_00285; assembly: GCF_036174265.1. Taxonomy (NCBI): domain Bacteria; kingdom Bacillati; phylum Actinomycetota; class Actinomycetes; order Kitasatosporales; family Streptomycetaceae; genus Streptomyces; species Streptomyces sp. NBC_00285. Next base: position 425,977 of record NZ_CP108055.1, read on the forward strand.
GGACCAGGGACGCTTCGACGGTGGGAAGACCAGTACCACCCTTGCGCCCCCGCAGGTGATCGGGGACGCGGGAGGATGGAGGGCATGACGACGACACCCCCCGGGGCCGGACTGGGCGCGGCGATCCGCACATGGCGGAACCGGCTGCCCCCGTCGGCCGCCGGGCTGCCGGTCGTCCGCAAGCGCCGGGCTGTCGGGCTGCGGCGCGAGGAACTGGCCGACCTGGCCGGGGTGTCGGTCGACTACGTCGTGCGCCTGGAGCAGGGGCGGGCCACGGCACCCTCGGCGTCGGTGGTGGCGTCTCTGGCACGTGCCCTCCAGCTGTCCACCGCCGAGCGGGACCACCTCTACCGGCTGGCCCGGATCGTGCCGCCGGCGGACGGCACGATCAGCGACCATCTCCCGCCCGGCATGCAGCGTGTGCTCGTCCGCCTCGGAGACGTGGCAGTCGCCGTGTTCGCGGCGGACTGGCAACTGGTGTGGTGGAACCACGGGTGGGCCGCCCTGCTGGGCGACCCCCTGGCCGCGCCGCCGCGGATGCGCAACTTCGCCCGCGACAGGTTCCCGGTGGACGCCGAACACACCTCGCTCGCGCTGTGGCCGGTCACCGACGCGGATCCCGACACCACCGACTCCGCCCTCGTCTCCGACCTGCGCCGCGCCACCGGCCGCTTCCCCCGGGACAGTCGCCTGGCCGCGCTGGTCCGCGACCTGAACGCAGGCAACGAGAGGTTCGCCGAGTTGTGGGCGAAGGGAGAGGTGACCGCGAACCGCGAGGTCCGCAAGACGGTCGACCACCCGTTGGTGGGTCCGGTCACGGTGGACTGCGATGTCCTGACCGACGGCGACACCGAGCTCAAGATCGTCATCATGACCGCGGCGCCGGGCAGCGAGGACGAGACAAAACTCCAGCTCACCACCGTCGTCGGCCCACCGGCCGGCACGCGCAACTGATCCGCCCCGCGCGTCGGCCGACCGGCGGCTCACGGTCCCCTGTCAATCCCTTCGCGTCGTGGGGAACCTTTCAAGCGGCCAACTCCACGGATGGGTCGGCATTGGGGCGCGGCGCGACGAGACGCCCTTGGCCAATCGCCGGACCCGTCGAACACGCTCTGAACCTCGTCAGCCAGGTGGTGCCCCAGTGGCCGGGCGAACGTGTCGTTGGTCGGTGCGGCATGTGTTACTCCGCTCTGTAGTAGCACCTCTGCGGATTCTCTGCGGCCAGGCAGAGAGCTGGAGGCTTGGGCGTATGGGTCACGAACACGTTGTCGTGTGCCAGTCCGTGCATCAGCAGCAGCGGACGACCACGCTTCGGAGCGTCGGCGAGCAGCGAGAACATCTCATAGTGCTCCGAGTATTTGTCGGGCCAGACCGAAGAAGCGCCCTTTCCAGCAGGCGTCGTGGAGCCGCCGGCCGGTGAGCGGGGCGCCGGACATCGCGGCGTGGAAGACGTCGGGTCGACGCAGCACCGCGGACCCGTACGCGGGCGCCGTCGTCGAGGATCTCGATGCTCCGGAAGGTGCAGCGGGTGTCAACGAAGACCTCGTCATTGGTGGCCTGGCCGGAGAGGCTGGGGCCGCCGGAGCGGAAGGTGAGGGTCAGCCCGTGGGCGGCACCTGTGCGCAGGACTTCGGCCACCTGGGCGCTCTCCTTGGGGGTGACCACGGCGTCGGGCACCAGCAGGCAGTGCAAGGCGCCGGTCCAAGTCGCGAGCGGCGACAGTACCCGGGGCTGCCGCCTCCAGCCGGGCGAGCAGGGTCGCGTCGGCGGTGAGGAGGGCGTCAGTGCGACTCGCGGGTCACCTCGGAGCCGCTGGAGCCGACCAGGAAGTCCAGGTCGGCGCCGGTGTCGGCTTGCAGGACGTGGTCGACGTAGAGGCGTTCCCAACCGCGGCGGGGTGCAGCAAAGGCGTCGAGCGTGGCCTGGTCGGGCTTGCGGGCGGCGAGTTCGTCGGCGGGTACGTCGACATCGATACGGCGGGCCTCGACGTCGAGGGTGATCACGTCGCCGGTGCGGACGAGGGCGAGGGGGCCGCCGGCCGCTGCTTCGGGGGCCACGTGCAGGACGACGGTGCCGTAGGCGGTGCCGCTCATCCGGCCGTCGCAGACGCGGACCATGTCGCGGACGCCCTGTTCGAGGAGTTTCTTCGGCAGGGGCATGTTGGAGACCTCGGGCATGCCCGGGTAGCCCTTGGGGCCGCAGCCGCGCAGGACCAGGACGGAGTCGGCGTCGACGTCGAGGTCCGGGTCGTCGATGCGGACGTGGAAGTCCTCGATGGAGTCGAACACGACGGCCCGGCCCCGGTGTTGGAGCAGGTGCGGGGAGGCTGCGGCCGGTTTGATCAGTGCGCCGTCGGGGGCGAGGTTGCCGCGCAGGACGGCGATGCCGCCCTCGGCGACCAGCGGCTTCGCGCGGGAGCGGATGACCTCGGCGTCCCAGATCGGGGCGTCGTCGAGGAAGTCGACCAGCGGCTCGCCGGTGACGGTCAGGGCGTCGGGGTCGAGCAGGTCGCGCACTTCGCGCAGGACGGCGAGCAGGCCGCCGGCGCGGTGGAGGTCCTCCATGAGGAAGCGGCCGGCGGGCTGGAGGTCGACCAGGACGGGCACGCGGGAGCCGATGCGGTCGAAGTCGTCCAGGGTGAGCTCGATGCCGAGCCGGCCGGCGATGGCCAGGAGGTGGACGACGGCGTTGGTGGAGCCGCCGATGGCGGCCAGGGCGACGATCGCGTTGTGGAAGGACGCCTTGGTGAGGAAGGTGCCCGGGCGCCGGTCACCGGCGACCATGCCGACGGCGAGCCGGCCGGTGTGGTGCGCGGCTTCCAGTAGCCGGCTGTCGGGCGCGGGGGTTCCGGCCACGCCGGGGAGCACGGTGCCCAGTGCCTCCGCGACCAGGGCCATGGTCGAGGCGGTGCCCATGGTGTTGCAGTGTCCTCGGCTGCGGATCATCGAGGACTCGGAGCGTACGAACTGCTCCTGGGAGAGGGTGCCCGCGCGCACCTCCTCCGACAGCTGCCACACGCCGGTGCCGCAGCCCAGCAGGCCGCCGCGGAAGGTGCCGTTGAGCATCGGTCCGCCGGGGACGACGACCGCGGGCAGGTCGACCGACGCGGCGGCCATCAGCAGCGAGGGGATGGTCTTGTCGCAGCCGCCCAGCAGCACCACACCGTCGATGGGGTTGGCCCGCAGCATCTCCTCGGTCGCCATCGCGGCCATGTTCCGCCACAGCATGGCGGTGGGCCGTACGTTCGTCTCGCCCAGCGACACCACCGGGAGGTCGAGCGGGATGCCGCCGGCCTCGTAGACGCCGTTGCGGACCGAGGCCGCCACCTCGTCGAGGTGGGCGTTGCAGGGGGTCAGGTCGGAGGCGGTGTTGGCGATGGCGATCTGGGGCCGGCCGGTGAAGGCGTCGTCGGGTACACCCCGCCGCATCCACGCCCGGTGGATGTAGGCGTTGCGGTCCTGGCCCGCGTACCACTGTGCGCTGCGGAGAGCCACCTCAACCATTCCTTCCAATAGTCGGTACGCCGATCTAAAGTGTGGAACGCCATGGAGCATACGCAGGCCTTCGACGGACCGACAGACCCCGGTGAGGACGGCGCAACCGGTACCGACGGCGGCCGGCTCGTCGGCTCGGACCGGGTACTCGCCGTCCTCAAGGAACTCGCGCGCCATCCCGACGGGGTGGGCCTGGACGAGGTGACCCGCGCGATCGGCAGCCCGAAGCCGACCGTGCACCGGGCGCTCGGCGCTCTGCGCCGGGCCGGGCTGGCCGACCAGGACGCGAGCAGCCGCTATGTGCTCGGGGACGAGTTCCTGCGCATGGCGTTCGCGCACCACGAGGCCCGCCCCGACCATGTCCGTGTCCGCCCGGCCCTGCAGGCGCTGGCGCACCGGTTCGGCGAGACGGCGCACTACGCGGTCCTCGACGGCCGGGAGGTCGTCTACCGGGCCAAGGTCGACCCGCCGTCCGGTGCCGTCAAGCTGACGTCGACGATCGGCGGACGTAACCCGGCCCACGCCACCGCGGTCGGGAAACTGCTGCTCGCCCGGGAGCTGACGTCCCTGGAGGACGTTGAGACGTGGGTGGGCTCCTTCCCGCTTGAGCGCCGCACCGACCGGACGCTGTGCACGGCGGCCGAACTGCACCGTGCCCTCGGGACCGCGATCGAACGGGGCTATGCCTGCGACGACCAGGAGAACGAGACCGGCGTGAACTGCCTCGCCCTGCCCGTCTACCTCACCTCGCCCACGACCCCCTCCGGAGCGGTGAGCGTCAGCGCGCTCGCCTACCGGACCCCGCTGGCCGACCTGGTGAACGCTTTCACGGAGATTCGTGCTCTGCTCGGCCCGCTCGCCGACCCCCTGGCCTGAACCACTGCCTTCTCCCCCATCGTCCCGCCCCACCCTGGAGACAGAGTCGTGCACCTCATGCGCATCGGCGCCCCCGGCGCCGAGAAGCCCGTCGCACGCATCGACGACGAGACATACGTCGACCTTGCCCCGCCCGGCGTCGGCATGGGCCTCACCCCGCCCGTCTACCTGCAGCCGGGCGACGTAATCGAACTCGGCATCGACCGCCTCGGCAGCCGGCGCCAGCACGCGCTCGGCCCACGGTGAGCAGCCGGCCGATGCGCGCTTTCGTGCTGACCGCGCCGGGCGAGTACTGCGTACAGGAGGTAGCAGCACCGGTCGCCGTCTCGGGCGAAGTCGTCGTCGACGTCGAGCGGGTCGGTGTCTGCGGCACCGACATGGAGTTCTTCACCGGCGAGATGGCCTACCTCCACCAAGGGCACTCCGCCTATCCGATGCGACTCGGACACGAGTGGGCCGGCCGGGTGGCTGCGATCGGCCCCGACGTCGATCCCGGCTGGATCGGCCGACGGGTCATGGGCGACACCATGATCGGCTGCGGTGACTGCCGCCGCTGCCGACGAGGGCACCAGCACGTCTGCGAGAACCGGCACGAGGTGGGCGTGCGCACCGGCCGTCCCGGTGCCCTGGCCGAGCAACTCGCCGTTCCGGCCTCCTCGTTGCACGCTCTGCCCGGCTCCGTCGACGCCGTCCTCGGCGCGCTCGTCGAGCCGGGCGGCAACGCCCTGCGCGCCGCGCGTGCAGCGGCGCTGCGCCCCGGCGACCGCGCTCTGGTCCTGGGTCCGGGCACGATCGGCCTGCTGGTGGCGATGTTCCTGCGCGCCGCCGGCACCGAGGTCCACCTGATGGGTGCCACCGACAGCTCCCTCGCCTTCGCCCGCCGTCTGGGCTTCGAGCATGTGTGGGCCGCGGACTCGCTCCCCGGCCTGCCCTTCGACGCGGTCGTGGACGCCTCGAACGCCGCCCCGCTGCCCGCCAGGGCGCTGGAACTCGTCGAGCCGGGCGGCCGGCTCGTGTACATCGGGCTGTCCGGCGAGCCCAGTCACGTCGACACCCGCACCCTCGTCCTCAAGGACGTCACCGCGGTCGGCATCCTGTCCGCCTCCCCGGGCCTGGCCGCCACCATCCGCGCGTACGCCGACAAAACGGTCGACCCCCGGCCGCTCATCGCGGCCACCGTGGGCCTCTACGACGTCGGCCCCGTCCTCGCCGGCCGGCGCCCGGCGGACGCGGGGCCCGGCCCCAAGATCCATGTCGATCCCCGATCGAGTACGGCGAGAAAGGCCTCTTGAGCGACTTCCACGGCGTCGGCGCGAACGTCACCGCCGTCGCGGGCGGCATCGGCGCTGCCACGGCCGCCCGGCGCGGCACCAGAGTGGCCGTCCTGGACCTGCCCACTGCTACGACACGGCCGGACTCGTGCAGGGCCGTGCGGGTTCTGGAGATGGGGGTCCGCTTCCACCCATGCTTCTGAAGGGCCGGATCATCCGCTTCGGCCACGGCGCGTACGTGGTGGTTTTGGCCGGATCTCGTCACCGGTGGGTCACAGGTCGGAGTGGCGGAGAACTGCCGGTTCCACGGTGCTGTCTGGTTCGACGGGAGCGGCGAGGAGCCGCGCTCCGGACAACTGGAACTCGGGGGACAGCATGCGGTACATGAACGGAATGCGCGGGTCGGCGGTGGCGGTCGTCGTGGCTTCGGCGGCGCTGGCGGTAGCGGGATGCCAGCCCGGTGGGGGCGGAACGGGCATCGGAGACGGCGGCGCCCCTCCGTCCGGGGCCGTCAGCTCAGCAGCCTCCTCCACCCCAGGCGCCCCGAAGCCCGGCAGCTCCGCCTCCGGCCCCTCGACGCCCTCCGCCTCCGAGCCCGCGTCCTCCTCGCCCGCCGCTTCCGCACCTGCCGCGGACGGTTCGGCGGCGACCTGTTCCGCGGCCAGTCTGAAGGCGACCGCCCGTCAGGCCACTGTGCGGCCGTCCGGTACGGGGACCGGGGCGGCCCTCGTCGAGTTCACCAACGTGTCCGCACGGACATGCGTCCTCAAGGGACACCCCACGGTGGCCGGCGCCGGGAACGGCTCCCCCGAGATGAACGTCCCGCTCACCGTCAAGCCGACCGGATCCGCGACGCCGGTGACGGTGGCCCCCGGCGGCAAGGCCTGGGTGAAGCTGACGTTCGTGCAGGTGCAGGGAGAGGCCGACGGGTACTGCGTGTCCGGTTCGGCACCCGTGGTGTATCCCACGATGGTCGTCCGGCTGCCAGGGTCCGGGGCGCACCAGGTGGCCCTGGACGACGGGCAGTTCGCCGAGTGCGACGACATCGTGACCGTCACCGCCGTATCAGCGGTCAGGCCGTCCTGACCGATCCCAGCCGCAGCACAGGCGCACACAGCCGGACGATGCCGAGAGGAACGAGGCGAGTACGCATGGGACGCCTGGGCAGGTCATCGAGGCGCTGGTGACCTAAACGGCACCGCGGCAGCCAACGGTGCGGTGCCACCCGAGGCCAAGCAGGCGTCAACGGGCTCTGGGACCGACCGCCGCCCGCGACGAACCCGCCCCGGCATGCACGGCTCCAAGAACGCCGGCACCGCCGAGACTGCGAGCAGACAGGGCCGATGTCAGTGGCGTCTGCGACGATCCCGCATGGTTCAGGGACACCACGGTGGGAGGGTTCATGTCTTTCGGCTTCAAGACGTCATGGCTGGCGGTGCGCGACGCCGGGCCGGAGGAAGTGGCCGATGCCCTCGACCTGCGACACCGGCAGCGCATCGACTGGGAGACCGGCACCGAACTCGCCTACCGGCACGGTGTCTTCGTCGCCAGACCCGTCCCGGAATGGACACTCGCCCACGGCAGGATCCATCTCACGCACACGACCGACCCCACACGCCCGGACTTTCTCAGCTGGCTTCGCACGCTGGCCGCCCGTGTCGGGGACCTCCAGTACTTCTGCACCGACCGTATCGGCGAGCACCACGCCTGGGCCAAAGTCGAATCCGGCGAACTCACCCGCGCCTACTGCTACATCGGCATGAGCGGCGAGGTCCCCCTGCGCCAGGGAGAACCCACCGCCATTGAAAGGGAGCTCGGCGTCGGGCTCGTCGGCTGGGAAGAAGTCCGGCAGGACTGGGGAGACGCAGAATGGGACGCCTGGCACGCCGCGATGCCCACGGAACATGACGTGATGCGCATAGCCGCCAACTGGAGCGTCTGCCCGCCACTGATCGAGGACGACTCCGTCACCGAGCCGGGGATCCTTGGACTCCCACCGGGCGTCGAGCCCGCAAGCGCATTCTCTTGACCTGAAGTCCCCTGCAGGGCGTCGGGCCTGTCATCCGGCTTCGCACCGAGGTGACGGCCGTCGATACCGTGCAGGGCCGTGACTGCGGCACGTGTTCATCGAGTATCAACGGCCGTTGGGCCGCGGCTGGTTTCGCGGAAGGGTCCCGCAGGTCTGGGGCCTTCGCAGTTCTTGTTACGGCTGCCGAGGAACAGCAGCTGTCACGAGGGCACGGGTCTTGTCACTGTGCTCCGACGCCGGGCAGTGCTGTGCGTGACGGGGATAAATGAAGGCAACGGTGGCTTGAGGTAGTGCATGATCTGCCGGGTGAAGAGGCATGCGGATTCGGATGTGAGCGGGGACGATGCCGACGTGTGGCACGAGCGGCTGGGGTGGGCGTTCGGGCTGATAGCAAACGATCCGGCTGAACGTGCTGCGGCGCTTGTCCGTCAGGCTGACGCCCAGCGGAACACCCAGGACGCTCGTCAGCGGTTCAACAACATGTGGCGTCGAATTTATCCGCTGAGGCCGAAGGCAGCCCACAGAAACTATCTCAAGGCCCTGAGGTATTCGCTGCCCGATGCGTTGTGGGACCGTCCGGCCGGTCACGACATCGGCACCTGGCCGGGTCTTCCCTACGCGCTGTGCTTCCTGGAGTGGGAGGCGAGATATCCGCAGGAGTGGACACGGCATGCCAAGTCGTGGGGCACGAAAGAGAATCTCATTCAAGACATGGCTGCCGCGCACCACGATGACACGGTCAGAAGCAAGCTCGTGGAACTGATCGAGATCGTCGTACAACGGCCCTACCGCTGCAAGGACCGCGAGTACGTGCGCGTGGCCCGGGCGGTGGACGGTGAGGATCTGCGCAGCAGGCTGGAAAGAGCTGCCTGTTCGGACAACCCATGGGCGCAGCGCCATGCCGGATATGTTCTCTGGCTCCTGGACCGTCCCGAGGTGCCCAATACGCGTCACGTCTGGCGGACCTGGCTGGCGGCATCCACAAAGTCAGCACCAACTGGCGTCGTCCGGAACCGGATCGATGATCAGTGACGAGGAGCTTGCCTCGCTGGTGACGACACCCTGCCTCGGCAGCGACGGCCTGGGCGAGCGGTCCAGCGGGGTGGTCGCTTCACATGCCGGGAACATCCGGGAGGGCTACGGCTCGTCGGGGTGACCGCTCGCGGTCCGGGACTGCGCGCACTTCTTCGCCTCCGCCCGGGCCTCGCTCGGGGTGAGGCCGAATCTGGAGCGGAAGAGGCGGGCGAAGTGGGCCTGGCTGGAGAACCCCCACCGGTGCGCGACGTCGGCGATCCTGGTCTCGCGCGCATCGGGTTCGACGAGTTCTTGATGCGCCCTGACCAGGCGCCGTTCCACGATGTGCCGTGCCGGCGACGTGCCCGTCGATTCGAAGATCCGCCCCAGGTGGCGTACCGAGATACCCATCACGCCGGCCACCTGCACCGCCCCGAGACAGGGATCGTGCAGACGCCGTTCGATGTAGTCCTCCGCCACCATCAGCTGCGACCGGTAGACGTCGGGTCCCGGCCGCCCGCCCGTACGCTCCTCGGCGAGTCGCCTCAGCAGAGCAAGCACGGCCTCCTCCGCGTCGGCGGGGCCCAGCGGCCCGCCGCTCAGGGCAGCCACCCCGCCGAGCAGGGAGCTCAGCGCGGCCACGAGCGCGCCCTCCCTCGCCGTGCCCCGTCCGAACAGCATCGGCCCGGGCAACCCGCCTCCCACGCCCGCCTGTTCGAACAGGTCATGCGGCACGTCGACCAGGATCTGCCGCATCGAGGAGGAGAACCCGAACAGATACGGCCTTCGGGTGTCGTAGACGAGCAGCTCACCCGCCGTGGCCGCGAGGCAGCCGTTCTCGTGCAGGAACACCGCCTCTCCCTTGAGCAGGAGGGTCGCGAACACCGAGTCCTTGGGCGCCGACCTGACCGTCTTCGGGCTGCGCTCGACGGCGTGGGCGTTGCCGGCGATGTCGGCCAGGCGCAGCCCGCCCAGCTCGATGTTGGTCTGCCTGGCCAGCAGACCCTGCTCGGAATAGCTGGTGCAGGACAGGCCCACCAGCGCCTGGTGGTTGTAGTCCTCCCAGTAGTGGATGCGCTCGGCGGGTGCGATGTGCTCGGTGGCGGCCCGGGAGATGACGAAGGGTACGGACACGTGACCTCCCATGGTCATGCGGTCAGAGGGCCTGAGCTTAGGCGTCACATCACACCGCCAGGTAGCCGCCGTCCACAGGGACCACTGCCCCGGTGACGTACGAGGCCGCCGACGAGCACAGGAATGCCACCACTGAGGCGACCTCGTGCGGCTGCCCCAGGCGCCCGGCCGGGATGCGGGCCAACACCTGGGCCGTGGCCTCGGGGTCGTCGAGCACCCCGCGGGCCAGCGGGGTGATGACGAAGCCGGGCGCGACGGCGTTGACCCGGATGCCGTCGGCCGCGTACTCGGCGGCCAGCGACTTCGTGAGCTGGGATACGCCGCCCTTGCTCGCGCTGTAGGCGGGCCGGTCCCTGCTGCCGAAAAAGGCGAACATCGAGGAAACGTTCACGATGGCGCCGCCGTTGTCGGCCAGGGCAGGGCGGGCAGCCTGGCTGGCGGCCATGGTGGCGGTGAGGTTGATGTCGATGACCCGCTGCCAGCGGGCGAGGTCGTACTCCTCTCGGTCGTGGCTGACGCCCGCGCAGTTCACCAGGGCGTCCAACCGCTCTTCCACGGACAGCAGAGCGGTCAGCCCGGCACGGTCCAGCACGTCGTGCTCCACTACACGGACGCGCGAGTGGTCAGGCAGTTCGGCGGGGTCGGCAGGTGGCAGGCCCAGGGCGGTCACGTCGGCGCCCAGTGCGGCCAGGAGGACGGCCGTGGCCGCGCCGATCCCGGACGTACCACCGGTCACGAAGGCCCGTCGCCCCGCGAACTCGCCGCTCACCGGTGCTGCTCCCCCGGTCGTACCAGCACTTTGACCTGTTCCTCGCCGCGCAGCAGCGCCTCGAATCCGTCCCGTACGACGTGTTCCAGGGAAATGGTGGATGTGACGATGCCCGTGAACTCGACGCCTTCCTCGGCCACCATGCGGATCAGCTCGGGGTAGGCGTTGCGATATCCCACGCTGGTGGTGATCGTCTGCTCGTTGTTCACGAGTGCGAAGGCGTCCAGGCGGACCGTGCCCGTCAGGCCGAGGAACATCACCCGCCCACCGCGTCGGGTGGCGGCCAGGCAGGCACGCAGAGTGTCCTCGGAACCGACCGCCTCGAACACCACGTCCGCTCCCTCGCCGCCGACCACGTCGGCGAGGTCCGCGCCCGTCTCGGCGGCCCCCAGGCGAGCGGCCAGCTCGCGGCGGGTCACGGACCGGTCGGCGGCGACGACACGTCCGGCGCCGTGACAGACCGCGAGCTGGGTCACGAGCAGCCCGATCGGGCCCAGCCCGAGGACGGCGACGGTCTCGCCGGGGCGGATTCCGGCCCGGCGCACCGCGTGCAGAGCGACGGCGGCCGGCTCGAACACCGCGGCCTGTTCCAGGGAGACCTCGTCGGGCAGCCTGTGCAGCATGTATCCGGGCAGGGTGACGCGCTCGGCGAGCCCGCCGTGTCCCATGAGTCCGGCGAACCCGAAATGCCGGCAGATGTTGTACTCCCCGGCGAGGCATCGCGGACAGGTGCCGCACCGGTAGTGCGGCTCCACCGCCACTCGGTCGCCCGGGACGACACCGGTGACCCCGCCGCCCACCTCGGTGACGGTGCCACAGAACTCGTGCCCCAGGACGAGCGGAGCGGCCACGCCGGACTCCGGGTGCGGATCGCCCACGGGAATGGCGTGCGGACCGTCGGCGTACTCGTGCAGGTCACTGCCGCAGATGCCGCAGTAGGCGACCTCGATGGTCACCTCGCCGGGCCGGGGCGGCGTCACCGGCACGTCCTCGACGCGGACGTCCTTGGCCCCGTACCAGATTGCCGCCTTCATACGGCTTCCTCGGCTTCCTCGTCGCTGGTGTGCGGCGCGACGGCAGTTCCGGTCATATCGCTCAGCGGAAGAGGGAGTTGACGTAGTCGGCGCCGATGCCGACCTTCTCGTAGTGCTCGCGGCACATCTTGATGTAGTCGTGCACGTCGAAGAAGCCGTCGGGCTCGCCTTTCTCGTCCAGCCAGACGAGGGGGCCCTTGACGATGAAGAACGCCTTCATCGGCTCGTCGCTGGCGTAGGCGACCAGCGTGTGTCCCTCGCCCGGGGACTCGTAGACGAAGTCGCCGGCGGTCGCCGTCCAGGGCCGTTCCAGGTAGCCCCACTTGCCGGAGATCGTGTACGCGAACACCTCGTGCGGGTGGTAGTGCCGGTTGACGAGCCCGGCTTCCTTGGCTCTCAGGATGTCGGCCCAGCTGTTGTCCTTGACGTTGATCCACAGGGGGCGGGAGCCGACGGTCTCGGTGAACGGCACGTAGTAGCGGTCGTCGTCGGTGGCGACCTTGGACAGGTAGACCTCGGGGAGGGCATCGGGGCGCAAGGAGTTCTCGATCGGCCTGAGGTCTTTCCAGAACTCGCCGGTAGGTGTGTCGGGCATGTGAGCGGCTCCCTTTTGTCGCGGACCTCCCGGAGTGAATCGCGACGGGTTCGGTGCCGTCTTTCCCGTGGCGGACCTCGGTGCTTGCCGATCTGGGACATCCGCGGTGGCGGGCACGATCAGGCTCGCGCCCGTCCGGGACGGCTGCGGAGTTGTGGAGGCCGGTTCCAGGGTCCCGCCGGCTGCCGGCCTGTCGGGGCGTTGTGACGGTCCTGCTCGTACGGGCCCGTGTTCGCCCAGGGCGGGATCAGCGTCGAACGCGTCCTGACTCCGCGCGTCTGCCGTTGTCCTCGATGTCCGTGATGAGCGTCTTGCCTGACGTGTCACTCGCCATCGTGTGCGTCTCCCCTTGTGGCTGCTCGCGGCCCACCCTAGCTGTTTCAATTAATTAAGAATATATCTTGACGGGGTGGCGACGCCGATCCAAGCTGACCGGCATGCAACAGGCACCTTCAGTACCGATCGACGCCCGGCGGCGCCTGCGCCCGGCCGGAATCGCCTTCGGCGATGAAGGAGGCGGGCGTCTCCCCGGTGACGGCCGGGATCTTGTCCTGGGCCAGGGTGGAACCGAGGCCCGGGGAATACGACTTCACCTGGTTCGACCGGGTCATGGACAACCCCGCCGGAGCCGGCGTGGCCGTATGCCCGCCCACCATGACGGCGTCTGCGCCGCCCTGGCTGTCCCGGTTGCACCCGGAGGTGCTCCCCGAGACCGCCGACGGCCGCCGTTTCCCGGCCTGCCCGAGCACGTCCAGGCGACCGTCCGCGCGGGCGACGGCGGACGGTTCGCCTTCCTGCTGAACCACGGGCAGGAAGAGGTCGAAGTCGGGCTCCCCGCACCGATGACCGACGCCCTGGCCCGGCAGGCGGCCCCCACCGACCGCATCACGCTGCCGGGAGCCGGAGTAGCCGTACTGATCGAGCCGTAGACCACCGATCGAGCCGCAGACAAGGGACGTAAGGGACGTACATGAACAGCTCACCCCCCTCACGGAGGTCGGTCCTTCGCTGGGGTGCCGGGGCGGCCGGAGCACTCGCCGCTCTTCCGGCCCTCACCGCCTGCGGGCAGACCGTCGGGGCCGCCCGCACGACCCGGCAGGAATCCACCCGTCCCGGCCAGAAGGTGAATCTCGTCTTCTGGACCTGGGTACCGATGCAGAAGACCGTCGACCTGTGGAACCGGACGCACTCCGACATCCACGTCGAGATGCAGACCATCCCGGCGAGCACCCAGGGCGGCTACCAGAAGATGTACTCCGCCCTGTCGGCCGGCAACCCGCCGGACCTGGCGCAGGTGGAGTACCAGGAGCTTCCCGCCTTCATGCTGGTCAACGGCCTGACGGACCTGAGCCGTTACGGGGCCGACGCGCTGCGCGACAGCTATGTGCCCTGGCAGTGGAACCAGGGCGTCTTCGGCGGCCGGGTCCACACCATCCCCCAGGCGTCCGGCCCGATGGGACTCTTCCACCGCCAGGATCTCCTCGCGAAGTGGGGCCTGGAAACGCCCGCCACGTGGGCCGACTTCGAGCGGGCCGCCCGCGTGGTCAAGGCCCGCGGCAACGGTGCCAGGATCAGCGCGTTCAACCCCAACTCACCTGCCTGGTTCGCCGCGCTGTGCTGGCAGCGCGGGTCGCACTGGGTGCGCACCCAGGACGACACCTGGATCGTCGACATGAACGACGACCCCTCCCGCGAGGTCGCGGAGTTCTGGGAGCGGATGGTCCGCGACGACCTCGTCTTCGCCGAACCCGACCTCTCCAGTGCCTGGTACCGGCAGCTGCAGACCGGGCAGGTCGTCACCTGGATCGGCCCCCAGTGGGGCGACGCCCTGCTGCGCGGCAACGCACCGGGCACCAAGGGAAAGTGGCGGGCCGCCCCCCTCCCCCAGTGGAAAGCGGGGGAGAACGCCTCCGCCAACTGGGGCGGAGCGTCCACCGCCGTGCTGCAGGGCAGCAGGCACCCGCGTGAGGCGCTGCAGTTCGCGCACTGGATCAACTCCGACCCCAAGGCCGTCGACCTCAACATCGCCGCCGGCTACGGCTGGCCCGCCGCCACCGGCATCTTCCGCGGATCCGCCCTCGACAAGCCCGACCCGTTCTTCGGCGGACAGCGGTACAACGACGTCTTCGCCGCGTCCGACCGGGCCATCGACACCTCCTGGAAGTGGTCACCCACCACGGATGCCGACTTCGCCCACCTCGGCGACGCCTTCGGCGCGTCCATGGCGGGAGACGGCACCCTCGCCTCGGCTCTGGCCGACGCGCAGAAACGCACTGTGGACGACCTGCTGGCCAAGTGCCTGAAGGCGAGGAGCCAGTCATGAGCAGCACGACCTCTGTCCTCGGCCGCCGGCAGCGCACCCCGCGACCGGACCGCGCCGCCTGGGGATTCCTCCTTCCCTTCGTGGCCCTCTTCCTGTTCGTCTTCGTCATCCCGCTCGGCTACGCGGTCTACGAAAGCCTGCTGAAGCCGATCCGTTCGGGGCCGCTGGGCCTGGGCCCGGCGAGCATCGGCTTCGCCGGGCTGGACAACTACACCCTCGCGCTGCAGCAGTCGGACTTCCTGGAGAGCTTCGGCCGGGTGCTGCTCTTCGGCATCGTGCAGGTCCCCGTGATGCTGCTGCTGGCGACCACGCTGGCGCTGGTCCTCGACACGCTCTCGCAGCGCTGGTCGGGCGTCCTGCGAGCCGCCTACTTCCTGCCGTACGGCGTCCCCGGCGTCATCGCCTCGATCCTGTGGGGCTTCCTGTACGTGCCGGGCGTCAGTCCCCTCGTCGACCTGCTCGACAGGGTCGGTCTCGCTCCCGACTTCCTCGGCTACCACGGCGTGCTGTGGTCGATCGCCAACATCGTGATCTGGGAGTTCACGGGCTACAACATGCTGGTGATCGTCGCGCAGCTCAAGTCGATCCCGCAGGAGCTCTACGAGGCCGCGCGCATCGACGGGGCCAGTTCCTGGCAGACGGCGGTCAGGATCAAGCTGCCGCTGGCCCGGCCCGCCCTCGTGCTCACCGCCGTGTTCTCCATCATCGGCACCCTGCAGCTGTTCGCCGAGCCGCTGGTCATCAAGCCGCTGACCTCGACGGTCACCAGCTCGTACACACCGAACCTGGCCGCCTACAACGAGGCGTTCTCCAACAACAACATCTACCTCGCCGCGGCCGAGTCGGTGATCCTCGCGCTGGTCGCGAGCGTGCTGTCCTTCGGTTTCCTCAGCCTGGTGAACCGTAAGGAAAGGGGGGCACGGTGAGCGTGTCCACACCGCAGACGACGAAGACGGCCGTCGTTCCCCCCGACGCCTCCCGGTCCGCCGGGGCCGGCCGTGGCGGCCGTGGCGGCCGGCCCCGCGGCAGGGTGAAACCATCGCGGATCCTGGTGGTCGCCCTGCTCGCGGTGGCGGCCCTCTACTTCCTGCTGCCCGTCTACTGGCTGGTGGTGGCCTCCACCAAGAGCAGTGCGGATCTCTTCGGCAGTTTCGGGCTGTGGTTCTCCGACCCGCAGTGGCTGCACAATCTGTCGCAGGTCTTCTCCTACGACGACGGCGTCTTCTGGAACTGGACGTGGAACAGCTTCCTGTACGCGGGGATCGGCGGCGCCCTGGCGACCCTGCTGGCGTGCGCGGCCGGGTACGCCCTCGCCGTGTACCGCTTCCGCGGACGTGAGGCGGTCTTCAAGGTCGTGCTCGCCGGTGTGCTGCTGCCCAGCACCGCGCTCGCACTCCCCTTGTACCTGCTGTTCAGCAAAGTGGGCCTGACCAACACCTACTGGGCCGTGCTGATCCCCAGCATGGTCAGTCCGTTCGGGGTGTACCTGTGCCGCATCTACGCCGAGGCGGCGGTACCCATGGAGATGCTGGAGGCGGCACGGGTCGACGGCGCCGGCGAGTTGCGGATCTTCAGGACCCTCGTCCTGCGCACGATGACGCCCGCGCTGGTGACCGTGTTCCTCTTCCAGTTCGTCGGAATCTGGAACAACTACTTCATGCCGCTGGTCATGCTCTCCGACGACCGCAAGTACCCCCTGACCCTGGGCCTGACCACCTGGCAGTCGCAGGCGCAGCGGTATCCCGAGCTCTATCAGCTCACGGTGGGCGGAGCGTTCCTGTCGATCCTCCCGCTGGCCGCCGCGATGCTCGTCCTCCAGCGCTACTGGCGTTCCGGTCTGACCCAGGGCAGCGTCAAGGGCTGAAAGCCGAATAAGGGGGGAGGGGCTGAGTTGCCCCTCCCCCCTTATTCGGCGTCATCTGCCGGTGGGTATGACCGCCTTGCGGAAGGCGTCGTGCACGAGCTTGGGGCGCTCGTCCCCGAAGGTGAGCAGCCCCATGACGGAGATGCCGTTGTAGGCCTGGTTGTACCCGGCCCGCTGCTTATAGTCCTTGAGCACCCAGTACGTGAAGCCGGTGACGAAGTCGCTGCGTGCGGCGACCTGTGCCCAGTGGGCGGTGAAGCTCGCCGCCTGCCACTCCTCGGTGCCCTGTGTGGTGTCGGGGCCGTGGGTGCCGGCAATGGACCAGGTGCCGTTCTCGGTGATCAGGATCGGCTTGCCGGGATACTTCGCGTGGACCGCGTCGAGCGTGGGGCCGAGGTCGGCGTCCTTGCCGTAGAAGTAGCCGAAGTATTCGTTGAACCCGATCACGTCGGCGAGGTCGAAGGCGGGGTCGTTGCTGGTGCTGGAGGCCCAGGTCACGGGGCGGGCGGTGAGGTCGACCGCCTTCACGGCCGCCTTGAGGTCGGCGAGCCAGGCCCGGTAGACCGGGGCGCCGGCGGCGTCGATCTCCGACTCGTTCTGGAGTCCCCACAGGATCACCGAGGGGTGGTTGTGCTGGTTCCACGCCATGGTCAGGGCGAGGGCGCGGGCGAGGCCGTAGCGCTCGGTCTGGAGCTTCTCCTGGGAGGTGTTGAGCCACATGGTGTCGATGTCGTCCATCACCAGCACACCGTGCTCGTCCGCCCAGTCGTAGACGTACGGGTGGCGGTTGTAGACGCAGTTGCGGATGAAGTTGGCGCCCACCGCCGTCACCTGGCCCAGTTCGCGGTCGTACTCGGCCGGGGTCATCGCCCTGCCGTGCGCGGCCGTCTCCTCGTGCCAGTTGAGCCCCTTGAGGAACAGCGGTTTGCCGTTCAGCCGCAACTGGGCGCCAGTGATGGTCAGTTCACGCACGCCGTACCCGGTGGACAGCGTGTCCACGCGCGGGCCCGAGTGCCGCCCGGCGGTGAGGGTGGCCCGAGCGGTGAGCGTGTGCGGGGAGGCCGGGCTCCAGCGGGGGGCGTGGGGTATCGGGACCGAGACACGGACCACTCCCGCCGAGCGGGCGGCGATCCGGGCCGCGACCACGACGGGCCGGCCGCCGCTTTCCCGGCCGGGCTCGAGCGTCAGGCGGCCGTCGAAGTCGTCTGCGCCGTGGTTCTCGACGACCGCGCGTGCCTCGAGGCGCCCGTTCGCGCCGACGGCCAGGAGTTTGGCGATGGTGACCTGCGGGACCGCCTCGATCCAGGCGGACCGGGTCAGGCCCGCGTAGGGCCAGTAGTCGACGGGCTTGTACGGCAGCTCGTGGTCGTCCGTGACCGGTTGGGGTGTCGAGTCGGTGTAGTCGGTGTAGCTCGCCCTGCGGAAGACGCGGACGGCGATCGTCTGACGTGTTCCCGGCCTGAGCGCCCCCGCCACCGGCAGCGCGAAGGGGGAGTTGGCGCCCTCGTGCTTGCCGAGATGCCTGCCGTCGAGCCAGACCTCGGCGCTGTACCCGGCGGCGAGGAAGGCGATACGTACGTGCCGGGCACGCCAGGATCCGGGTACGTCGACGGTGGTGCGGTACCAGGCGTAGCCGTCGTTGAACGCGGTGCCCTGGGCGAACGGGCCGCTCTCCGAGCCGAATCCGGGAGTGTCCAGCAGGTCCCAGGCCGATGGGACACCGATGCGGCCCCACGCCTTGTCGTCGTGGTGGGCCGACTGCCAGCCCTCATCGAGCCCGTGGTCGTCGGGGTCGAAGCGGAAGCGCCACTTCTTGTCGAGGGACAGGTACTCACGGGTGGGCTCATGGGTGCGCCAGCTGTCGAAGGCGGGGAGGACCGCACCGTACTGGAAGACGACGTTGGTGCCGCCGATGTCACGCACATGGGTGCCGGAGGGCTCGGTGGCCGGGTGGGTGTCGAGCACCGGGCCGTTCGCAGCGGCGGCCGCCGTGCCGTGCGCGGCTTGCGCGGTCGCCGGCCAGGCGGGCAGGGCGACGAAGGCGGCGGCGCCGAGTGCCGTCACGACGGTACGCCGGGACGGGTGGGTGGATTCGGTCATGGCACATGAGCCTGGGCAGTCCCGCCACCCCTGTCAAGGATTATTCATAAATAATGAACTGGGTTAACGTGCCCTCATGACCACACCGCAGCAGACCATGACCATCACCCTCTGGGACTTCAGCTGGTACACCCAGGCGGGCCCCGGTGAGCCGTTCGCCGACCTCGACCGCGCCTTCGCCGAGGCGGTGGACCGGGGCTTCAACACCGTGCGCATCTGCGCGATGCCCTTCCTGCTGTTCTCCGGACGCGTCGAGGAGCCGGACTCGCTCCAAATACGCGGCCTGGGCGAGCAGTTCGGGCAGCGCACCCGCTGGTACAACGTGCGCGGCGGTTACCCGCTGGACGGCCGCCGCCGCCTCGTCGAGCTGTTCGAGGCGGCGGCCCGCCATGACTGCAAGGTGATCGTGTCCTCCTGGGAGTACCAGCAGTCCCCCAGCTTCGCCGACACCGACGCCTGGCACCGCGCCCTGGCCGCGGTCCCCGGCCCGGACCGCGCCGAGGCGGTGGCCGAAGCGCTCGCGGGACTGCTGGACTTCCTCACCGAGCGCGGTCTCGCCGACCGCGTCGCCTACGTCGAGGTGCACAACGAGGTCGACAACTGCTCCCTCGTACCGGCCGACGGCACCCCCGGCCACTACGCCCGGCTGCGCGGGCCCCTCGAACGCGCCGTGAAGCTGCTGCAGACCCGCCACCCTGACATCCCCGCCACCTACTCCCTGGGGGAGCCGTGGCCGGACGAGCTCCAGGACCTGCCGGAGCAGGCCCAGCTCGCGCACTTCCACTTCTACGTCTACGGCGTGCTCGGCGCGCTCTACGAGGCGGTGGGTCTCGGCCACGGCACCGAAGCGGCGCCCGATACGGCCGCCTGGCCCACCCCCGAACTGGCCGCCATGCTGCGCCCCGACGCGCCCGCCTTCGCCGACTACCAGCCGGACGAGCCCTGGCGGCTGGCCGCCACCGGGATACCGCGCGAACTGTTCTACGCACACGACTGGGTGGACCCCGACCGCTGGGACCTCTGGCTCTACGAGAACTACGCGACGCACCGGGACGCCATGCGCGAGACGCTGGCCGGGTGGGTCGACTCCGTCGCCGAGTTCGCCCGTCGCCGCGGTGTTCCCGCCGTCCTCGGCGAAGGAATCGTCGGCTACACCCCGCTGCTGACACGCTTCGAGGAGGACGCCGTCGGCAAGGACATCGCGGAGTTCGTCGTCGACCGCTGCCTCGCGGCGGGCTTCCAGGGCCTCGTCCTGACCTCCAACGCGGCCCCGCACCACCCCATGTGGCACACCGACCGGGACTGGATGCGACGGGTCAACTCCCGTATCACCGCGGGCTGAACCCGACCCGAAGGCGGCCCACAACCGGGGCGGCAAAGTGGTCGAGCAGGACGTGCACGCGGTCGGGGCGGGCATCGGAGCAGACGGTCACCAGCCCCCGGAGCGGCCCGCGCGATGCCTCGACCCGCCTCCTCCTGGATCCCGGCGCCCCCCACGTCGGCGGGTCGGCAGCGGCCGTCGACTCCCCCGGTCACGGCGGACCCGTCGAGCACGGCGTCGGAGACGGGCTGTGGGCTCCCGTCCCGACCGAGGACGAGGGTGACCGTGCCAGGACTCGAACGTCCCGTGCCCGTCCACGCGCGCCGTCAACGGCATCGACTCCCGCACCACACAGGGAAGCCGGGATCGACTCAGCCGTTCAACATCTTCAGCGTCTGCCGGTGCCAGACGAGCGGTCTGTGGTCGTCGTCCGTCAGCATGGCCAGCACACGCAGCACGATGATGTCGTGATCGCCGGCCGGGTAGCGGTGCTCGACGGCGCATTCCAGCCAGACCGGCGCGCCGTCGAGGAAGATCGCGCCGGACGGCGCCTGGACCGTGTCGACGCCGTCGAACCGGTCCTCCTTGGCGGGGGAGGCGAGTTGCCGGGTCTTGTCGGTGTGGTTCTCGCCCAGGATCGAGACTCCCACGGTGTCCGCGCGGGACAGCATCGGCCAGGTCGTCGAGGTGTGCTGCACGGCGAAGGAGACCATGGGCGGGTGGAGGGAGACCCCCACGGTGAACGACGAGACGACGATCACGGCGGGTTCGCCGTGGACGTGTGCCGAGACGGCCGCGACTCCGGAGGGGAACGCGGCGAACGCCCTCTTCACCTCGGCGTGATCGGTGGTGAGGCTCCTTGATGCGGTCATCGTTGTACTCCCGTCTGCGCTGCGTCGAGCACGATCGAACCCCACTGGCTGACCCAGCGGGTCAGCGAGTCGTCCGTCGTGTAGGTGGAGTCGATGGCCTTCATCAGGCAACTCCTGTGGTGATCGGGGCTGTTGAGGACGTGGGCTCCGCCGCGGGCACGGTCCCGGGACTGCCGTCCCGGAGGAGGGCACAGGCCAGGAGGCAGAGCAGTCCTACGGCGGCGAGGCCGCCCAGGGTGAGCGCGTAGCCGGATCCGGCGAGGAGGACGGCGCAGATCGCACTGCCCAGGACGGCGCCGAGTTGCTTGACGGCGTTGAAGGCTCCCGATGCCGCTCCGACGTCGTCCGGGGCGACCTCGGTGACCGCGGCGATCGACAGCGGTGACCAGACGAACGAGTTGGCCACTCCGTACACTGCGAAGACGGCGGCCAGTGCGGGCACCGGTGCGTCGGCCGCGACGAGGACCGCCGACGCTCCGATGGACAGGACGAGGGCGGACGAGCCGATGAGGGCGACCGTTCGTGTGCCCGTCGCGTTGTTGAGCCGGGCCGAGAGCGGAGCGCCGAACAGGCACACCACGCCCATCGGTACGAGGGTGTAGGCCGCCGTGCCGGGAGTCAGACCGCGCTCCTGCTGGAGGTAGAGCATCAGCGGGATCATGACCGAGCCGGAGCAGAAGGCCGCGGCGGCGCCTCCCCCGGCGGCGGTGACGAACCCGCGGCTGCGCAGCAGGGCGACCGGCACCAGTGCGCGTTTCCCGTCGTGCCGCTGCAGCCGGACCACGGCTGCGACGACCAGCACGCCGGCGAGGGCGAGCAGCCAGCGCGGCACCCCCAGTGCGGTGGGGCTCGCGGCGTCCGTGCCCTGGACACCGAGCACGAGTGCGCCGATGCCCGTGGCGTTGGCGCAGATGGCCCACACCGGGATGCTCGCCCCCTGCCGGGGCAGGGTGGGGACGAACGCGACCAC
Source organism: Streptomyces sp. NBC_00285 (assembly GCF_036174265.1). Classification (NCBI taxonomy): domain Bacteria; kingdom Bacillati; phylum Actinomycetota; class Actinomycetes; order Kitasatosporales; family Streptomycetaceae; genus Streptomyces; species Streptomyces sp. NBC_00285. The sequence goes on from NZ_CP108055.1 coordinate 447,643, forward strand.
GGCAGCCGTGGTGGCGATGCCGACGGGGACGTTGACCCAGAACACGGCGGGCCAGCCGCCGACGGCGACGAGCAGACCGCCGAGCAACGGGCCGGCGGCCACCGCGGCTCCGCCGACCGCGCCCCACACGCCGAGCGCAGTGGCCAGGTGCGGCGGCTGGAACAGTGCCTTGATGATGGTGAGGCTCTGCGGCGTCATCAACGCGGCACCGACACCCTGGGCCACCCGCCATGCGACGAGTACCTCGACGGTGGGGGCCAGCGCGCACAGCAGCGACCCGAGCGTGAAGAGGGTGAGTCCGGCCAGGAGGACCCTGCGGTGGCCGTAGCGGTCGCCCAGCCGTGCCGCGATGATCAGGGGGACGGCGTAGGCGATGAGGTAGGCGCTGTTGACCCAGATCGCGGTGGTCTCATCGGTGTGCAGCCCGCCGGCCAGCGCGGGCAGCGCGACCGAGGTGACGGTGCTGTCCACCAGCAGCATGAAGAACCCCGCGCACAGGCTGCCGAGGGCGAGCCAGTGGCGTCGCGGGTTTCCCGCGGTCATCTCACACCGCCAGGTTCTCGCGCAGTGTGGCACCGGGGTAGGCCGGGGCGAGGGCGCCGCGGCGGCGCAGTTCGGGCAGCAGCAGTTCGCTGATCTCGCCGAAGCCCGAGGGCATGGCCGCCGGGCAGGAGAACATGTAGCCGCCGCGCGCTCCGGTGGCGGCGAAGTTGTCCTGCAGTGCGTCGGCGACGGTGTCGGGGTCCCCGACGATGCTGTGGTCGAGGCCCGTCGCATGGCCGCGGCCGTGTGCGAAGAACTCGCCGCGGCTCATCGTGTGGTTCTCGCCGAGTTCCGCGACGAGCGAGCCGACGAGACCCGCGGGCGAGGCGTTGGCGGCGAGGATCTCGTCGCGCAGCTCGGCCAGGCGGAACGACTCCGGCAGCGTCGAGAAGTCGTAGCCGGCGTTGTGCGACAGGTAGGTGGCGACTGCCTCCTCGTTCCAGAACTCGTGCACCGAGTCCCGCCGGGCCAGCGCCTCGGCCGTCGTGCGGCCGACGATCACCTGGGTGGCCCAGAGGATGCCCACGCGCGCGGGGTCCCGTCCCTCACAGCGCAGTGCCTGGTCGAGCAGGTCGCGGTGACGCTGCTGTCCCGCGAGGCTGCCGCCGAAGCCGAAGACGAGATCGGCGAGCCGGGCTGATGCGGTGATGCCGCGGGGCGAGTTGCCGGCCTGGACGACGAGCGGGTGGTGCTGCGGACTGGGTACGGACGCCAGGGGGCCCTTGACGGTGAAGAACTTCCCCTCGTGGTCGATCGGATGCACCTTCGAGGGGTCGGCGAACCGGCCTGTGCTGCGGTCGCGCACGATGGCGTCGGGTGCCACCGAGTCCCACAGCGCGCGGCAGACCGCGACGAACTCCTCCATCCGCTCGTACCGCAGGCCGTGGTCCATCAGCTGGTTGAAGCCGTAGTTCGCCGCGTCCGCGCCGCGGGTGGAGGCGACCACGTTGAAGGCGATGCGGCCGTTCGTCACGTGGTCCAGCGAGTTCAGCAGCCGGGCGACGTAGAAGGGGTGCATGAACGTCGAGGAGTAGGTCAGCCCGAAGCCGATCCTCTCGGTCACCGTGGACATGGCCGCGATGACCGGTGACATGTCGTGGCGCGGCCACTGTATGCCCCACTCCACGGCCGGTTCGATACTCCCCCGCCATGTGCTGGGGATGCCGCTGCCGTCGCCGAAGAACAGCATTCCGACGCCGGCGCGCTCGGCGGTCCGCGCGAGCTCCATGTACATGCGGATGTCGGGGAAGTCCGTCCCGCTCCACGAGCCCTGTCGTGCCCACGCCCCCTCGGTGTGGGTGAAGGAGAGGTCGTAGCCGATGTGCATGCCGGTCATGGCGCCACCTTCTTCCACAGTTCGACGACCTCGTCCGTGTCGCTGAGCACGGCCACGTTGAGGCCCAGCTGGACGAGGGCCGCAGTGTTGACGTCGAGGTCGTAGGCGGCCGTGGCGTCGCGGGGGACGACGACGGGCCAGTCGAGTTGGACGGCGTCCAGGGCGGTCGCCTGGACGCAGCACTCGCTCGTCAGGCCCACGACGGTGAGCCAGTCGTGGCCGGCCGCGCGCAGCCGGGCGTCGAGGTCGGTGCCGAGGAACCCGCTGTAGCCGCGCTTGACCACGCGCGGCTCCCCCTCGGCGGGGCGCAGCCGGTACCACTCGGCTCCCGCGGTGCTGAGGACGCACGGCTCGTCCGGGCTCATGGGGGCGTCGTAATCGCCCCCGCGCAGCCAGTTGCTCGCTCGCCAGGGGCGGGCCGGGTCACTGCCCAACTCGACCCAGACAACGGGTACGTGGTGGGCCCGCGCGGCGTCGACGAGGGCGCCGACACGGGTGACGGCCCGGTCCAGCGCCGCGAGCGCGGCCTCCGTCAGTCCGTGTCCCGCCAGGCGGTCGGGGTCGGCGAAGTCGGCCTGTACGTCGACCACGACCAGCGCGGGACTGCTGCCGGGGCGGACGAGGCGGGCGAGTTGTCTTTCGCGCAGGTCGGGCATCAGAGCGCCACCTCGTCGTGGGCGCGCAGCGCGGGCAGCACGGTCTCGCCGAACAGCAGCATGTCCTCGTCGTACTCCGGGAAGATCAGCATGAGCCCGTCGAGGTCGGCCTCGCGCACGATGTACTCGATGTGCTCGGTGACCGTCCGCGCCGATCCCGCGACATACGGGGTCTGGAACGCCGCCTCGCCGTCCGCCCCGTCGGCCCAGGCGCGGGCCTGATCCACGGGGATGCCCCAGGTGCTGCGCATCCGGGCGAGCGCCTCGCGGTCCAGGCCCGCGCCCCACTCCCGCGCCTTCTCGGCGGCCCGTTCGTCGGTCTCGTCCTGGACGACGGTGAGCATCGAGTAGGTCTTGCAGACGCGTCCATGGGCCTTCGCCCGCTCGTGGACGTCCGCCGAGAGCATCCGCATCTCGTCGAGGCTTTCAGCGGCGAGGAAGGCGCCGTCGGCGTACTTGGCCTGGAAGCGCCGGGCGTCTTCCGACCGGCCCGCGTTGATGAGGGTCGGAGGGGTGGCCGGATGCGGGCGTGACTCGCAGTCGACGAGGTCGAAGTAGGGCGTGCGCAGCGTCACGGAGTCCTCGGTCCACAGCCGGGTGACGGCCTCCGTCCACAGCTCCGTCATCCGGTAGCGCTCCGCGTGGCTCAGACTCGCGTCCCACTCGCCGAACTGTTCGAACTCGCCCGCGTAGGAGCCGTTGACGATGTTCATTCCGGCGCGGCCACCGGAGATGTCCTGGAGGGTGGCGTACATCTTCGCGGCGACGGCGGGGTTGTGGACGTTCGCGTGCATGGTCGCCCAGATCTTGACCCGGCTGGTCGCCTCGGCGAGGGCGGCCATCATGGTCATCGACTCGAGCGAACGGCCCCAGTGGTCGGTGCTGCCGCCGAAGCCCCGCCACTTCGCCATCGACATGACGAAGTCGAGGCCGATGGTCTCGGCGTGCAGGGCTGCGCGCTTGTTCCAGGCGTAGTTCGCTTCGGGGTGGGGCGCGGTCGTGGACAGCATCCAGCCGCCGTTCCCGATGGGGAGGAAGATTCCGTACTCTTTCGTGGGCACGTTGCGGGCCTTTCCGTGGTGGTGCGATACGGCTGCTGCGGGTGCGGGTGCGTCGGCTACGGGGCGGGCCAGACCAGCTTGTCGCCGTTGTAGACGTTCTTGACGTAGGACCCGTCGAACCACGCCTCGGCCTTCGCTCCGGTCACCGAGGCGGGGATGATGCCGAACCGGTGCAGCATGTCGACGATCCCCTTGACGTTGGCCGGATCGAGGCCGCCGAGCGGCTGACCGGAGACCGGGTTGTCCTTGACGACCTGCGTCTCGGTCTTCCAGATCGTCGTGTTGAGCTTCGTGTCGTAGGTGGGGCCGGCCAGCGCGGCCGCGTGACCGACGCACTCGGAGATGTGCGCGGGGCTCGCCGTGCAGTAGGCATAGGCGTGCAGCGCCGCCCGCAGGATGTCCTCGACGGCGTGCGGGTGCGCCTTGGCAAACGCCGGGTTGACCGCCATGGCCCCGAGGGAGCTGGGGACGCCGTAGTCGATCGGCTTCCACACCGTGACGTCGTGGCCGGCGGCCTTGAGCTGGTTGGGCTCGTTGGAGACGAACCCGGTGAGCGCTGCCAGACCGCCCTGTCTGCGGGGCAGCACCGAGGGGTCGTAGCCCTGCTTGACCAGCTTGAGCGACTTCCAGTCCACTCCGGCCTTCACCAGCATCGCCTCGACGGTGGCGGGGACGTAACCCTTGTGCCCTACGACCTTGCCGTCGAGCTGGGTCAGCTTGGTGATGTCCTTGTTCGTCATCAGGATCTCCAGGCCCGCGTTGGAGTACGAGGAGATGCCGGTGATGTCGATGCCGTTGGCCCGCGCCTGGATGACGTCCTGCTCGGCGATCGGACTCACGGTCGCCTGTCCGCTGGCGAGCAGTTTGGTGTTCTGGGCGGTGTCGCCGGTGCCCGGCTTGAGGGTGACGTCGAGGCAGAGGTCCTTGAAGTAGCCGAGCTTGGCGGCCGCGATGTATTCGAGGATCGACGCCGAGGACTGGTACTGGTACCCGGACAGATAGGTGATCGGGCCGGCGGCCTTGTTCTCGGCACAGCGCGCGGCGGAGATCGCGGAGCCTTCCGCACCCGCCGAAGTGGTGTCGGAGCTGTCCGAACCGCACCCCGCGACAACGGTCGTCAGTGCGACGGCGGCGAGGGAGGCGAGGCCGGATCTGATGAGGCGGGAACGCATGGGTGACTCCAGACTTGCGAGGGCCATCGGGGCATGAGGGTGCCGAGGAGGCACAGCGGATCGGTGCGGGGGCCGGAGCGGCAGTCGCCGAGCGTCCCGCCGTCGCGGGCCACGGGGGACGACGTGCGAACGGGTCAGTCGTCTGCGCTGTCGTGCCAGTGCAGGACGCGGCGTTCCACCAGCGTCACGACGAACAGCAGCAGCAGACCGAGCAGCGCGAGGACAAGGATCGCGGCGTATACGACCGGCAGCTGGTTCATCGACGAGGCGACGCTGATCACCGTGCCCAGGCCGCGGGCCGAACCCGACGCCGACATCTCTGCCACCACGGCGCCGATGATCGACAACGGGAAGACGATGCGCAACGCCGCGAAGAGGAACGGCAGCGCGTTGGGAATGCGCACGTGCCACAGCAGTTCGAAGCGACCGGCGTCCATCGTCCGGTAGACCTGCAGCACCTGCCGCGGTACGGACCGCAGTCCCGCCGCGGTGTTGATGAGGATCGGGAAGAAGCAGATCAGGCCGGCGATGACGAGCTTGGGCAGCGGACCGAAGCCGAAGGCCACGACCAGCGCCGGTGCGATCGCCACGAGCGGAGTGACGTTGAGGACGACCGCGATCGGCATCACCGCCCGGCGCACCAGGGGAAGTTCACTCGTCAGCACCGCGAGGACGAAGGCGGCGACGAACCCGATGGCGAGGCCGGCCATCGCCTCTCCCAAGGTGACCAGGGCGTTGTCGACGTAGTAGCCGGGCTGCGCGCCGAGCGAGTCGCCGATCTTCGGCAGCGGCGGCAGCAGATAGGGCAGCTTCCGGGCCCCCCACTGCCACAGCACGGCGAGCAACGCCAGCATCACGGCCAGCGGCAGCCACACGGAGGGACGGATCCACGCGAGCCGGGACCGCGGATGCCCGAGGCTGAAGCGCGACGGTTCTGCCGGTTCTGACGGTTCTACGGCGTTGTCCGCGCCGGTCGGCGGGACGGTAGCGGTGCGTTCGTCGGCCATCGTCATCTCCCGGACCCCCTTCACGCGGCTGCACCGTGCCAGGCACGGCGCAGCCGCTCCCGGATCAGGTCCTCGTACTCGTGGAAGCTCTGCTGCCGAAAAAGACGTGCGTTGCGCGGCCGGGGCAGGTCGATGTCGACGCTCTCCACGATGCGTCCCGGGTTCGGGGCCATGACGACGACGGTGTCGGAGAGCCGGACGGCCTCGGAGACGGAGTGGGTGACGAACAGGACGGTCGTGTTCAGTTCGTCCCACAGGTCGAGCAGTTGGTCCTGCAGGCTCTCGCGGGTGAACTCGTCCAGGGCCGAGAAGGGCTCGTCCATGAGGAGTACGTCGGGCCGCAGCCCGAAGGCGCGCACGATCGCGGCCCGCTGCTGCATGCCGCCGGACAGCTGCGCCGGGAGCTTGTGCGTGACCTCGCCCAGGCCTGCCTTGTCGAGGAGTTCCCGCATGTCCGGCACCGCTTGCCGCTCCTCGAAGCCGGCGATGCGTTCGCGGCGCCGCCCTGCACCCCTGTTGATCTTCTGCGGCAGTGTGACGTTCCGCAGCACGGACAGCCAGGGCAGCAGCGCCGGGCTCTGCGGCACGAGGCCGATCATCTTGGCGGCGCACGCCTGCGCCGGTGTGACGCCGTGCACCCGCGCCTCGCCCCGGTCGGGCTGTTCGAGTCCGGCCACCATGCGCAGCAGGGTCGATTTGCCACAGCCGCTGGGCCCGATGAGGCTGACGAACCGGCCGGACGGCACCGTCAGGTCGACGCCGTCGAGGGCGTTCGTGGCGGACGGCCCGTAGCCGTAGACGCGGTGCACCGACCGCAGTTCGAGTGCTGGCGTACCAGTCACCTTCACGCTCCCATCCATCTCGCGAGCACGAAGGCCCGATCCTGGAAGTCGGAGAGCGTGCGTAGCGAGTGCGATGACTGCGACGCGGAAATCCGCTTAGCTGCCCTTGACCGTAGGAGCCCTGCGTTTCACCGGTGGCGGCCTTCGGTTTCGCGGCGGTTACGCCGCCGGCTGCGCCGTGACGGACCCGGCTCCGTCGAAGACGTAGATCTCAATACCGAGGTCGGCCGCCGCGCACGCCACCCAGCCTCCGAGCGCCGGCACGATCAGCTCGGTGACCACGAGCACCGCGCGCTCGGCGGTCGGCACCGCGTCGCGCAACCACAGCAGCTTGAACATGTCCGCCATGACCTTGTTGCGGTAGGCGGGCTTGTAGGCACCCTGGTTTCCGACGAGTTGGACGAGCATCCGGCCCTCGATGTCCATCCCCTCGACCTCGACGCGGTTGCCGTCCGGCAGCATCAGTGGCTTCGGGCGCAGAGAAACGCCGAGCCGGTCGCCGAGGGCGAGCAGCATGCGGCGTTCTATGGAACCTTCGGCGAGGCGGCTCCACTCGGTGGGGGCCTCAAGTGCGGTCAGCTGGCGCATCCGCCGGAGTGTAGAAAACTGCCGTTTCCTACGTGTTTCACATGGGCCGACGCCGGACGGACGGGCCTGGTCGCCGTCTCGGGTATGGCCGTCCGCACGACAACCGGCGACGGAACCGAGCGGCTTACGATGCGGGGAGGCCGCACGCTGGGCGGCCCGCCCTCGCCGCAGTCGCCTGTGCCGGTTCCTCCCCCGGATCGGCCCCGTCCAGGAAGCCGCCCAGCGGCATCACGCCCCCCTCCACGGCACCCCATCCACGGCACCCCCGAACGCGTCGCAGGTGCCCCTCGGCGCTCGCGGGCGTCACGCCACCGCGTTCAACAGGTCGGCCAGTACGTCGGGCCTTTCCAGCGCGATGAAGTGCCCCGCTCCCGGCACCTGGGTGAAGTCGGCGGCGGGCAGCAGCCTCTTGTTGGCTTCCCGGTCGGAGTGCCTCGACCAGTCCTTCTCGCCGTAGACGAGGTGGACGGGGGCCTTGACCTCGGAGTAACGGGAGCGGGCAGCGATGAGACTGGGCAGTGCCTGGTACACGGCCCGCGCCACGGTCGGGTAGCCGGGGCGGCCGCCCACCTGGAGGAGTTCGTCCAGGTAGTCGTCCCGCAGTGCGCTCTTGTCGCCCAGGCCGCCCTGCAGGATTCTGCGGAGTACAGGCTTGGGCTCCTGGGTCGCGATCACCGGCCCCATTCCCGGCGCGAGGACACCGCTGACCACTACGCGGGCGAGAAGGCTGGAGCGGGCGATCCCGCCACGGAAGTCGTACGTGTTGTCCGCGACAACGCGTCGGACGCGCTCGGGCAGGTCGGCCGCGGTGGTCAGGGCGAGGACTGCCCCCATGGACTCGCCGACCAGTGTGACGTCGTGGAGGTCGAGTTCGGTCAGGAGCCGCTTGACGCCCGCACGCATGGCCGGCTCGTCGTAGGAGGCGCCGGGCACGATCTCGGAGTAGCCCATACCCGGCAGGTCGAGGGCGTAGACGGTGTAGTGGCCGGCGATCAGGGGGATGAGGCGGCGATAGTGCTCGGCCTGGGTGCGCACGGTGTGCAGCAGGACGAGGGGAGCGCCGGTGCCCGCCTTGAGGTAGCGCAGGGTTCCCTCGCGGCTGTGGCGGCCTGTGCGCGGGGTGATGGTGTGGCTGGTGGTGCCGGGGATGTGGATCGTGGGACGGGGTTCGCGGTCGGACATCTCGTTGTCTCCTTCTGCGTGAACTGCGGATGGGTGGTCTGAGGGTGTGTGACACCAAGGCGGCGGCGCCCGTGGCGCGTGCCAGGGCTGGTGCGCTGCTTACTGGGCGAGTTGGGGGTAGAGCTGGGTGAGGTCTGCGGCGAGGCCTGCTTTGACCTGGCGTGTGATGTCGTCGGCGAGGACTTCGTGGGCTCCGGCTTCGACGCCGTCGAGGGCGAGTTGGGCGATGTGTCGGGGGTCGGACTTGGGTGCGTCGACGCCGGCGGTGAGGTCGGTGTCGACGTAGCCGACGTGCAGTCCGGTGACGGCGATGCCGCGGGGCTGGAGTTCCAGGCGCAGGGAGTTGGTCTGTGACCACAGGGCGGCCTTGGAGGCGCTGTAGGAGCCACCGAGGGCGATCCAGGAGAGCACGGAGTGCACGTTGAGGAGGTGGCCGCCGCCGTTGCGTTCGATGACGGGTGTGAAGGCCCGGGCGAGCAGGAGCGGGCCGTAGAAGTTGGTCTCGAACTCGCGGCGCACGTCCTCGACGGGGGAATCCAGGAAGGACGCGCCGACCGAGGCGCCGGCGTTGTTGATCAGTACGGTGACGTCCGGTGCCTGCGCGGCGGCCGCTGCCACGGAGGCGGGGTCGGTGACCTCCAGCGCGAGGGGGACCGCGTCGGGGTGGGTCACGGTGCGCGGGTCGCGGGCGGTGGCGTAGACCTTGCCGGCACCGCGTGTGTACAACTCCTCCACCAGGGCCTTGCCCAGGCCGCGGCTGCCGCCGGTGACGATGACGTGGGCGCCCTTGAGTGCGGTCATGACTCTGCCTCCACAGATGAGAAACCGTCCGGTTTCACCAACCGTAAACCGATCGGTTTCCAAGTGCAAGTTCAAGCGCTGGCCTGACCCTCACCGCACGGGAAGGTGAGCTCGAGCCGGGGCGACATCAGGGCTGTCGCGAAGTCTGACGATCTTGAATCGCTGCTGGTCAGGACGGTTCGCGGAGGTCGCGCGGACGATGGAAAGTTCGTAGGGCATCTCGCAGATCCTGGCGGCGATACCGGCGTGGTCCGCCGCGCGCAGGACGTTGACGCGAGCGCGGAGACGTCCGCAGCCTCGAACGCCTGCACAAGCCGCCGAAGCACTCCCCCTGCCTCCGGATCGTCCGGCTCCGGGACCTCCTCCACGCCACACGCTTCGTCGAGTGCGGCACGCGCTCGCTTGAACGCGCTGTTGACCGCCGCGGTCGTGGCACCCAACTGCCCGGCGACCTCGGCAACGGTGAACTGAAGTACCTCGCGCAGCACCAGCACGGCACGCTGCCACGCCGCCAGAAGCTGCGTCGCCGCCACCGACGCGAGCCGCATGTCGGCCCGTAGCTCCCACACCGAACCGCGCGCGCCGGGGAACAGCTGCAATCCGAATGCCGCTGGTTCGAGAGGTTTCCTCAGTGGGACCTGACCGCCCCGCAGTGAGCGTTCGACACCTTTGAAGCGCCAGGTCACAGGCTGTTCTGACGTCGGCGAAGAGTATGTACTTCGCGCGCTGCAGCGTGATCGAATAGGGGATGACATCCTTCTGGAGCGGCAAGCAGATACGCCTGCGCGGTATCGAGCCTGACGACTGGGCCGCGTTCATGCGCTTCGCCGTGGACGAGGAACGGACGGGAGACCTGCTGAACCCACCGCGTTCCGCCGAGAGCTTTCGCATCTGGGCGAAAGAACAGGCCGCCGCCAAGTCCGATGGAGACTGCTTCGGGTTGGCGATCGAAGCAGTCGACACGGGGGAAATCGTCGGTACTGTCGGCTCACACCAGGCTGACCCGCGCGCGGGCTGGTTCGAGTACGGCGTCACGATCGGAGCTGATCATCGGCGCAAAGGCTATGCGGCAGAGGCCGCGGTGATGCTGCTGCGCTTCATGTTCGCCGAGCGGCGCTATCACAAGTGCCAAGCGCGGATCTTCGCTCACAATGAGGCATCGCTGACACTTCACCGTCGGCTCGGTTTCGTCGAGGAGGGCCGCCTCCGCGATCACGTGTTTCTTGCCGGCCGACACCACGATCTCATCATGATGGGCGTGCTCGCCGACGAGTTCGCCCAGTTGCACTCGATGAGAGAGCCCGATGGCTCCGCAGCAGGCCCAGGTGCCACGACGTGCTCGTCCGGCGACTGACCTCGGCCCACTCCACATCCGTCACGTCACCCGGACAGCACCTCACCCGCTGACGTGGGTGCCTCAAGCGCAACGCTCATCGCATCGGCCGCCACCAGCAACTCACGGAGGGAAATCGGCTTCCCTGACGACTCCTACGACAGCGACTCATACGACGCCCTGACCGCTGTGCGCCCAGTGGCGCACGGCCCGCATGAGGATGTGGCAGGGGTGACAGGAGTCGAACCTGTGGCATCCGGTTTTGGAGACCGGCGCTCTGGCCGTCTGAGCTACACCCCTTCGATGGGTGACAGCTTGACATGGCCAACAGGCCCGTCGCCAAGGGTTTTCCAGCCCGTCACAGGATCCGCGGGACGTCGACGCGCTGCCCGAAAGTCTGCTCCTGATCACCGGCTGGGAAAGATCGAACTCAGGAGGGTGCGCGCTTCACGGAAGCTGGGCCAGACCCTCTCGCGGACCGCGCCCAATGCTGCAGATATAGATAATATTAACAAAACGGGTTGAACATAGAGATTGCATGCTTCCCGAGTGCCGCGCGACGCATGTCCACGTTGCCCTGGGCTGTGAAGAGCTCCAGGGCGGCGAAGAACGCGACGAGAGCGAGATGAGAGAGCATGGAGCGGCGTGCCGTCGACAACCGGGGTGGGCATTCCACCCGAGTCGTCGCAGGCGAGGCGCTGACTCCACGCGCCACCATCGACGACAGCGGCACGGTGACCGGGTGGAGCACCGGTGCCGAACACCTGCTCGGGTACACGTCAGCACAGATCCTGGGCCGTCCGGCGACTTCGTTGCTCGCCGAGGTGCCCACGACAAGCGGTCCCCCGTCCTTCCTGGAGTTGCCGAGGTGGCACGGCCCGCTCGCGCTCCGGCACCGGGATGGCCACTCCTTCAAGGTCACGGTCCTCGCGCATCGGCGGATGACGGACGACGGGGCCGGCGACTGGCTCCTTGTCTCCGCCGGGCCGGGGACCGAGCCCCGGCCCGAGGACGACCTGCTCATGCGGCAGTGCCTGCTGCAGTCCCCGTCCTGCGCCACCTCGGTGTACGACACCGATCTGCGCTACCGCGGGTCCAACTGGACCGCAGAGAGTGCACTGGGGCTGAGTGAGGACGAACTGCGCGGGCTGCGGATGACGGACGTGCTCCCCACACCCCTGTCGGAGGATGTCGAGCGGCGGATGCGGGTGGCCCTGGAGACCGGTGAGCCGCAGTACGTGGAGAACCACGCGCGGGCCCCCGGCGAGACCCGTGAGCACGCCTGGTCGGTCCACATGTACCGGGTGGAGGCCCCGGACGGTCGCGTCCTGGGTGTGGCCGCCACCGGGCACGACATCACGGAGCAGTACTGGGCCCGTAAGCGCCTCCAGCTGATCGCTGAGGCCAGCACCCGGATCGGCAGCACGCTCGACGTGGCCCGAACGGCGCAGGAACTGGCGGACGTGGCGGTCCCGGAACTCGCCGACTTCCTCAGCGTCGACCTGCTGGTGTCCCTGGACGACGTGCCCGAGCAGCCCTGGGGAGGGCTGGCGGCGGGTGGCTCGCTCGCCCTGCGCCGCATCGCCCACCAGTCCGTGCTGCCGGGAACCCCCGAGGCGGTCATCGCACCGGGTGAGGTGGACGACTATCCGGAGGGCTCCCCGCCGGCGCAGAGCGTGCAGTCAGGACGCTCCGTGCTGTACCAGGTGGCCGACCCCTTGATCGCCGACTGGGTCGCCAAGGACCCGATCCGGTCTTCCCGGGTCCGCGACTTCGGTTTCCACTCGGCGATGACCGTGCCCCTGTCTGCACGCGGGGCCACCTTGGGTGTCGTCGTCTTCGCCCGTCACCAGCACCCGGACCCGTTCCGGGAGGACGACCTGGTGCTGGCCGAGGAACTGGCGGCCCGGGCGGCAGTCTGTATCGACAACGCCCGTCGCTACACCCAGGAACGAGATACGGCGGTCACCCTGCAGCGCAGCCTGCTGCCGCAGCGGCTGCCCGAGCAGGCCGCGGTGGAGTTCGCCTCCCGCTACCTCCCGGCCGGTGGCCGGGCCGGGGTGGGTGGGGACTGGTTCGACGTGATCCCGCTGTCCGGTGCCAGGGTGGCGCTGGTCGTGGGCGACGTCGTGGGCCACGGCATCCACGCCTCCGCGACCATGGGACGACTGCGTACGGCCGTACGGACCCTCGCCGACATGGACCTGCCTCCCGACGAACTCCTCACCCACCTCGATGATTTGGTGGGCCGCCTGGCCACGGAGGCCGAAGGCACGGGCCCGGCCACGGGAGACGGAGAGACCGCGGGAGACGTCGGGGCGACCTGTCTGTACGCCGTGTACGATCCCGTCTCCCGCCGCTGCACACTCGCCCGGGCCGGGCATCCACTGCCGGCCGTCGTGAGCCCGGACGGCACCGTGGAACTGCTCGACCTGCCGACGGGACCTCCACTGGGCCTGGGCGGACTGCCCTTCGAATCGATGGAGATCGAACTGCCGGAAGGCGGTCTGCTCGTCCTCTACACCGACGGTCTGATCGAGAGTCGTGGCCAGGATATCGACGTCGGCATCTCCCGTTTGTGCCGGGCCCTTGCCGCACCGGCGGTCTCCCTGGACGCGCTGTGCGACACGGTTCTCCGTGATCTGCTTTCCGAACGGCCCGCCGACGACGTGGCCCTGCTCGTCGCCCGTACCCGCGCGCTCAAGGCCGACCGGGTTGCCGCCTGGGACGTGGCACCCGATCCGGCCGCTGTCGCCGGGGCCCGCAAGAACGCCCTCGGCCAGCTGGAGGCATGGGGTCTGACGGATGCCGCGTTCGTCACCGAGTTGATCGTCTCTGAACTGGTCACCAATGCCATCCGGTACGGAGAGCCGCCCGTCCAACTGCGTCTCATCCACGACCGGAACCTCATCTGCGAGGTCTCGGACGCCAGCAACACGGCACCCCACATGCGCCGTGCCCGCACCTACGACGAAGGCGGCCGCGGGCTGCTCCTGGTCGCTCAGCTCACCCAACGCTGGGGTACGCGCCCCACGGATACAGGCAAGACGATCTGGGCGGAACAGAGCATCGAACAGAACGCCGACTGATCACGCACAACCCCCCAGGGGCACCGCAGGCGGGCTTGCGCGGGCGCGCAGCCAGGTGCCGAGCTGGACGATCAGGGCGAGGGTCACGACTGCGCCGTCCAAGGTGTGCTGCTCGGCTTGACGGTGCACGCTCGCCGTGAAGGCGGGGCCAGGTCGATGCCGCGGGGTCGGTCGCCCGGCCTTCCCGACCCGAAGGCGTTGGACGCTCGCGGGCGGTGTCACGGGCGGCATCGCGGCGAGCAGGTCCACGCAATGCACGCCGGTCCCGGAGCGGCGCCGCCTGCCGCGGACCGATCGAGTGCAGAGCGTCGACGGGCAGCGGTGCGAGCTCACTTCTGGTGCCGGGGCCGCTGTCGGGTCCGTCCAAGGGCGGCGCCTCCGGCTGGAACCTGCCGTTCGGGCCATCCCGGTGGCGCGGGGTCCGGCGCACACATCTGCGGCGTTGCCGTCTGGTTGCCGCTGGTCCGCATGGACGCCCTCCTCAGCCCCGCACCTGCCACACACCGGAGCCCGCTCCGGTCGGCCACGAGGGACCCCACCTCACAGCCGGGCTGATCCAGGGCAGCGCCGCAGAGCTTGACCGATGAGTTTTCGGCGATCGTGCCGTCTACCCGTCGACGAAGGGAGCGCACCATGCGCAAGATCATCGTTTGTACGTTCCTCACGCTGGACGGCGTCATGCAGGCACCGGGCGGCCCGGACGAGGACGCCCAGAGCGGCTTCGAGCACGGCGGCTGGCAGAAACCGGTGGACGACGACGAGGTCGGCGCGGCCATCGCCGGCTGGTACGAGGACTCCGACGCCATGCTGCTCGGCCGCAAGACGTACGACATCTTCGCGTCGTACTGGCCGACCGCCGATCCCGGCAACCCGTTCACCGGGCGGATGAACAGCATGGACAAGTACGTGGCGTCCCGGACTCTGACGTCCGTCGAGTGGGAGAACTCCACTCTGTTGGAGGGCGACGTCGCCGATGCCGTACGCGAGCTGAAGGCGTCCGACGGCGGCAACATCAACGTCGTCGGCAGCGGCGACCTCGCCCAGACCCTCATGCGGCACGGCCTCGTCGACGAGTACCGGCTGACCATCCATCCGGTGATCATCGGCACCGGCAAGCGACTGTTCGCCGACGGAGCGATCCCCACAGCGCTGGAGCCGGTCAGCGTCTCGACGACGAAGGGCGGCACCGTCGTCGGCGTCTACCGGACGAGCGGCAAGCCCAGCTACGACAGCTACTCGTAAGGACTCCGCGCGACCGACCAGCTTCCTGACACTGACCGGTCGGCACGCACGACCAGATCCAGGACGTCGTCCACCCGGACCGGGCCTACCCGGTCGGGTGAAGACGCCGAGATCAGAGAACCTCTGCGGGAGCCGGCGCGTGGTCCCAGGCGTGCGTCAGATCCATGACGCGCAGGTGGCCGTGCCCGGCCCGGCCGTGGTGAAGGTCGCTGCCACCGATGACAAGACGGCCTTCGCAGTTCAGAACTGCTTGCCGTGATGTGCGCGCCATCAGGCCGTACGACAATGAGGCAGGTGCGCCCGGCGTACGGCTGCGCTGTCCCACCGCCCGGTGCCTGGAGTCAGGCTCTTTGGCGCAGGCCAAGTGGCAACCCGACCCGGCCTCGACCGACTGCCGAGGACACCGACACCGACACCAGCGACAGGGTCGGTGCCTCCGGTGGCGTGATCGCGCAACGTCCGCGGCTTGAATCCGTCAGCGAGGGCAGGGCGATACGCCTCCAGTTCTGACGGCACACACGGCCAGAGGTTCGCCTCAGCATCGGCCATCCCCGCTGGGAGCAGGACAGCCCTGGGGACGCGCCGCGGACCGACTGAGCGAAGATCCACCCCCGCCGGCCGGCTTCTGCCACCTAGCACTCAGTTGGCGCCACCAGTGCTGCCGTTGCGGATCATCCGGCTCCACCGGCGCATTTGGCAGCGCCGAGAAGGCTCCGGCCTTTGCGTGCCAACCACCGAACACGGCACGCAACATCGGATGGGGATCGTGCGGCGCGGGGCCCCTCGAAGAGGTCATTTCGTTCTCCTCAGCCTGTCCCGTTACCGTTAACGTGACCGTTAACGAGATTGTGGCTCATGGACCTGGACGAGGTCAACGCCCCCGGCCGGACGGCTCACGATGCGCCGCCGGCACCCCAGGGCTGCCCTATCGGGCGGGCGGTGGGGCGACTGGCCTGCGAACCTGGTTGACTTGGGCACAGGGCGGCACAGAAACAGAAGTGAGTGGGCAAGTGGCCGGACAGCGGGCAACGGAAGACCAGCCGGTACCAGGCGCGCGGGCCGTCAAGCGCGTCACGCTCCGAGACGTGGCTCAGGCGGCAGGCGTGTCCCACCAGACCGTCTCCCGGGCAATCAACGGCAAGGGGGAGATCGATCCGGCGACGCAGCGCCGCGTGCTCGATGTGGCAAAGCAGCTGCGGTACCGGCCCAGCAGGTTCGGCCGGGGTCTGAACCGTCCGGACGTCGTATCTGTCGGCCTCATCGTGCCCGACGTGGTCAACCCCTTCTTCCCGGAATTCGTGGCAGGAGTGATCGCCGCGGCGGACGAACGCGACTGGCAGGTCCTCGTGGCCAGCGCCGAGAACGACCGGTCCCGGGAACTGGCTCTGGTCCGCTCACTCGGCCAGCAGGTCGACGCTCTTGTCGGCTACATCAGCCATCCCGATGCGGAACTCGAGCCGTACGTGGAAACCATGCCGCTCGTCGTGGTCGACCGGGGCCTGGAATCGTCGAACCACGCATTGGTCCACATCGACACCGAGGCCGGAATCCGGGCCGGGATGCAGCACCTCATCGACCGCGGGCACCGCCGGATCGGCCTGATCGACTGCGAGTGCCTGAGCGCTCCGCTGGTCCGTCGCCGTACCTTCCTCGAAGTCGCCGGCGACCATGCGCTGCCCGTCGATGAGGGCTGGATCGTCATGGGTGAGCAGTCACCGGCCGGCGGCGCCGCAGCATTCGAGGCTCTGCACGCGGCGCGCCCGGACCTCACCGCAGTGATCGCCTTCAATGACCTGGTCGCGATCGGCGCTTTGCGGGCCGCCCGCCGGATCGGCGTCGAGGTGCCGGGAGACTGCGCACTGGTCGGCTACGACGGGCTGAGCATCGTCGATCTCATCGACCCCCCGCTGACCACCCTCCACCTCGACAAGCGCCGTCTGGGCGAATTGGCCATCCACCAGGTCGGCCAACTCCTCGCAGGCGAGCTGCCACCCCCTATCGTCCTGACACCCACCCTGCAGGTCCGCGACACAACCTGACCCACCCCTGCGTTGACGCGGGGCTCCGACTCCGATGTCGCCGCCCGTCCGGACGCGCCCCTTGGGAGTGGGACACGCAGCAGCACGATCACGCCGATGCCCTCTGGTCGGATACGGTCCGGCGTGGCGCCGCTCACCCCGTCCTCCCCATGGATGCCGCCCGGAGCCGGCTGACCATACCGCTGACACGGCCTCACCCCCCGTGGCAGGGTGCGGTGATCGAATGTGGATGGACGGAGGGGTCTTCTGTGGAAGCACAGGTGTGGGACGCGCTGGTCAACGTGGCGAAGAGCGCGTATGCCGCCGGGCTGGGCGAGGGCGAGGTGCCGCGCCCGCTCATCATGCCGCTGGTGCGTGGCGAGTTGGTCGGGATGATCTGGGCTCGCCCGCTGAAGGTCGGCCAGGACGCGCTCACGGGGATCGTGGAACTCGCGAACATCGCCTCGGCCGCCGACGCGGACGAGGTCGTCCTCGTCTGGGAGACCTACGACGTCGCCACCGCCTGCGAGCTGCCTGTTGTCGGCCCGGCGCCGTGCCTGAACATGGTGCTCGCGACGCGTGACGGGCACGTTCTGCACCAGTTCCCCTACACCGAGCAGCTCCAGCAGCATGGCCCCGAGGGCCGGGCATCGGTCACCCCCGACTGGAGTCCGGCCTCCGCGCCACAGCCCGGCGGCGAACTGATGCCGCCGATCCAGGCCGCGGTGAACTTCTCCTTCATCCCGCTTGAGTTGGACCACCCTTCCCCGTTCGGCGTCACCGTCGTGCTGATGGAAGAGGACGGCTACCGGGTGCGCCTCACCGAAGCGTTCGCCGGCTGATCCTGGATGGCACCCCGGGACAGCCAAGGCCCTCGCTCGCACCATCAGTGACGAGGCCGGGCCACCCGCACCGGGTCGTCGCCGCTCTGGAAGAGGATTTCGGCATGCAGATACCTGTGGAGCTACAGAGGGCTGGTCTTCTCCCGGAGGAGAAGACCGGCCCCCTACGCCGAGCGGACGGGATCAGGGATCAGCTCAGGCCGAGGTTCGACAGTGCGGTCGTCCAGTCCGTGACGATCGCGTCCTGAGCGTCGGCGAGGGTGACGGTGCCGGCGCAGACGGCCTTCTTGAGCTTGTTCTCGACGGTGTCCTTGTTGGCGGCGGTCTTGGTGCCGTACTCCGGTTCGGGCCAGAGGTTGAGTTCGCTCTTGGGGGCACCGCCGAGTTCGAGGGGGACGAAGTGGTCCTCCTCGTAGTCCGAGGTGCTGGTGTCCGTGTAGCCGTATGCGACGATCTGCTTCTTTTTCAGCGCGGTGGTGTACGAGCTGGAGGGACGGACAGTCGCGGTCCATCCGGAGACGCAGATGGTGGAGCCGATGGTGGACTGCGTGACGTCCGGGTTGAAGTCGCCGGGCTGGCAGCTGGGATCGGGGAGGGGGAGGTAGTCCTGGCTGCAGCCCTGCGCGTGCGCGGTGCCGGCTGCGACGGTGAGGCCGGCGGCAGCGAGGGCGAGGGAGGAAAAAGCGGTGACCAGCGAGCGGGATATTCGGGGCATGGGGGCTCTCCCGGAGCGGTGCCCGGCAGGAATTCCGGGCGGTCGCGAGCATGACAACACCGGGAACATCTATGCGGGTAGAGCCGTTTGCCGTTCACGGAGATTCCTTTGTTGAATGTTTGATTACGGCGGGGTCGACGGAGAGCAGGTCATGGCCCTGGCTTGGTTGTCGGCATCGCGCGCCAGGCCCGCCAACGGCCCCCTTCGTCACGTCAGTTCCAATGACCGCACGGACGCCGTGCAGTCGCCTCCGGCTGCCCCTCAGGCTGTCCGCCGGCGCAGGCGACGCGACGGGGCCGAACACGTCGGACCCCTGCGACCGCTTCTTGTGGGCTCGGTCGTGCGCTGCGCCGAGGTGACCCGGTTTGCGGCGGCCGTAGATGACGGCGTGGTCGTCCTGATGCAAACCGCGAAGGCATCCCGACGTACCGCTCTCCGAATCGCGCAGACGGCTGAGACATCCCATCAGCTGCCCTCACCCAACAACCCTCCAGCCATCCGACCTCTGATCCAACTTTTTTGCGCGCACTCCCCATTGACACCCCCTCACACCTCCCCAATCATCAAGACATCCGATGATTGGGAGCCGCCATGAGTACGTATCCAAGACGTCATGTCCTCGGCGTCACGGCGGGTGTTGCTGCCTCGGCCGCCCTTTCCTTCGCCTCCTCGACCGACGCCCAAGCTGCTCAGGAAGCCGAACAGCAGCGCGGAACATGGGCGGCTGTGCCCGTTCCTGTCCCCGTCCCGCTCGACAGCCTCTACGACAACGACGGCATCGACACCGCTTCCGCGCGAGGCGGCGACTTCGACGGCTCCGGCTACACGTTCCCGGGCGAGGAACTCCCTGCGGGCCAGGTGGAGGTGGACGGCGTTCCCTTCGTCCTGGCGTCCTCGGCCGCCGGCGCGAAAAACAACGTCGTCGCGCTCGGCCAAAGCATCGACCTGCCCAAGGGCCGCTACATGGCTGCCTACTTCCTCACCTCGGGCAGTTACGGCAACGCATCAGGCAAGGCAACGGTGCACTACGCGGACGGTTCGACCACGACCGCCGGTCTCACCGGAGCCGACTGGTACGCGGCAGGCGGCTCACTGTCGACGCCGTACCGCTACGGTCCCGGCGGCGCGAAGGACCAACACAGCGTCGGCATCGGCACATCGGAGGTGTGGGTCGATCCGCAGCGCGAGGCGATCGCCATCACCTTGCCGGTCACCAACGCACCCAAGCCGAACCAGACCTCGCTGCACGTCTTCGCGCTCTCCCTCCAGCCGGTCGCGCAGGGACGCGCGCTGGTTCTGCGCGACGCCCACTCCACGAACTCGCTCCTGACGTCCACCGGCGCGCAGAGCATCGAGGCCACCGTCGTCAACGCGGGCACCGCCGCCGTGTTGGCCGGCGATCACGTGTCGGTGCACGTGGACGTGCCGGGCGCCCGGACCGTGGAGCCCGCCGCCGTCCGCCGCCTCGACCCCGGTGAGCAGGCTCGCGTCCGTATCGGCATCCGCAATCGCGCGGGGACGGCACCGGGCACGTCCCGGGACGGCGTGGTGACGGTCACCGGCCGTGGCGCCACGGCCGCCACGCAGCGCAGCCGCCTGTCCCTCGGCGTCGCCGACTACCAGCCGACCGAGGCCTCCCTCTCAGGCCACCAGGCGCCGTACTGGTTCCACCGCGCCAAGTTCGGCATCTTCATCCACTGGGGCGTGTACTCGGTGCCCGCCTGGGCGCCGGTCGGCACGCAGTACGCCGAGTGGTACTGGGACCAGATGCAGGACCCGAACAACCCCACCTACGCCCACCACCGGGACACCTACGGTGAGAACTTCGCCTACGACGACTTCATCCCGCACTTCACGGCGGAGAAGTTCGACCCGCGATCCTGGGTCGAGCTGTTCCGGGACGCCGGTGCCCAGTACCACGTGCTGACCTCCAAGCACCACGAGGGATTCGCCCTCTGGGACACCAAGGTCTCCGACCGCAACGCCGTGAAGATGGGCCCGAAGCGGGACCTGGTCAAGGAACTGTTCGAGGCGTCCCGGCGCTACACGCCCGAGCTCCACCGCGGCCTCTACTTCTCGATGCCCGAGTGGTTCAACCCGGACAACCCGTGGATGGGCCACGCCCCGCGCAATCCGTACACCCTCGACCCCGTGCCCTACTCCGGCTACCGCGCGGGCAAGGACTTCGTGAAGGACTATCAGGCCCCGCAGATGCTGGAGCTGATCCACGGATACGACCCGGAACTGATCTGGTGCGACATCGGCGGCGCCAACGACAGCGTGCACGTGCTCGCCGAGTACTTCAACCACGCCAAGAACCGGTCCCGTCCCATCGACGTCACCGTCAACAACCGCTCGGGCATCTCCTTCCACGACTTCACGACGCCCGAGTACACGACGTACGACAACACCGTGATCGCCAAGTGGGAGTCCAGCCGCGGCCTGGACCCCTTCAGCTACGGCTACAACCAGGCCACCCCCGACGGTTCCTACATGACGACGGAACAGGTCGTGCACAGCCTGGTGGACATCGTCTCCAAGAACGGCAACTTCCTGCTCGACATCGGGCCGCGCGCCGACGGCACCATCCCGGAGATCATGCAGAAGCGACTGCGTGAGACGGGTCGGTGGCTGCGGACGAACGGCGAGGCCGTCTACGACACCACGTACTGGTCGAAGATGGCGGAACTGGGTGACGACATCCGCTTCACCGTCCGCCCGAACCAGGCCTTCTACATTCACTCGATGGCACAGCCGGGCTCACGGCTCACCGTCGAGGCGCCGGTTCCGATCCGCAGCGGGGACACGGTGACCATGCTGGGCCACGACCGGCCACTGACCTGGACCGTCAGCAAGGGTGCGTTGGTGATCGACGTCCCCGCGGCAGCCCGCAAGGCGGGACAGCATGTGTGGGTTTTCAAGGTGAAGTGGAGCGCCTGACCGACACCGCCGCAGCGCCAGGACATCACTTTGCATCGCGTGGTGTTCGACGCGGGCTCCGTGGGGATTCCCGTCCTGTGCACTCCAACGCCCAGCGAACGGAGCCGACATGGACTACCCGGACCTTTCCGCACTGCCCGCCGAGCTGCAGCAGGAAGTGACCGATCGCGGTTCGCTCAACGTCTTCCGGATGATGATGCACTCCCCCGCGCTGGCACCCGGTGTGCTGGCGCTGGGGGACGCGGTCCTGCGGCGGAACTCGCTGCCGGACCCCTTGCGCGAACTCGCCATCGTCCGGGTGGGCCACGCCTACCGGGCGGCGTACGAGATCCACCATCACGAGAACATCGCCCGTCTCGTCGGCCTGGGCGAGGAGGCGATCGCCGCCGCCTCCACCGGTTCCCTCGAGGGTCTGTCCGCGGCCGAGGCAGCCGTCCTCACCGCAACCGACCGACTGCTCACCCGGCACTCCCTCGACGACGCCGCCCGCAAGGAACTTCTGGCGTTCCTGACCGTGAACCAGCTCGCCGATCTCGTCATCACGGTCGGCTTCTACCAACTGATCTGCAACTTCCTCAACACCTTCGAGGTGACGACCGCCGGTGAAGCCCCGCCGCCCTATGGCGACGTACCGCCTGACGGGAGCGGCGAGGTCAGGTGAATCGAGCATCCGTCGCGGGCTTTCTGTCGCAGGCGTCGCGTTCTCAGGTGGGCGTCCTTGCTGTCCTTCGTCGCGCCCCAGCCGTGCGAGCGCTCGGCCTCGATCCTCCGGACGGTGGTCCGAGTACGCGTGGCATGAGTGCGGCAGCCGTTGCCGTCGAGCACGGTCAGCGTGATCCGCAGGTCGCGCCGCAGGTGTTCCGACTGAACGCGGACCGCATCCGGGGCGGCTGAAGACAGGGCTGTCCGCCGGGCCTTGGACGCAGTGACTCCTCCGGAACCGGGAGGTCGACCGGCCTCAGGGCTGACGGGTTCCCGGCATCGGAGCGTCGTACGGCTCCCCTGTCGGCGGTCGCCGCTTGGTGAATGAGCTCTGTTCGCTGCCTTCGACCTGCGCGAGGTCGGCCGCCGGAGGATCAGGCCTGCGGCATGCCACCGTCCGCCGCCAGGCGGGTGAGCCACTCGCGCAGCAGGCGCTGTTCGGCGTCGCTCAAGACGTCGGTGTCGTCAGGGAGGGCGGCGCGCAGTGCGCGGGCTGCTGGGGCGGGGCCGGACTCCGTGGCGGGGACCGTCGGTTCGGCGCGGGTGACGGCGGCGACCATGGACTCGCGAAGGACGGTCAGCAGCGCCGGATTGCGGCGTTCTGCGGGGGTGGAGTGCCAGGTGATGACTCCGCCTCGGCCGGTGGCCTGGATGATCTGGGCGGCCAGTTCCTCGTCGACCCGCAGCCATCCCGCGGCCGCCAGCCGACGCACCCGGCCGTGAAGGATCTCCAGGCCCGCCTGGTGCGCCGCGTCCGTCCCCGAGCCGGTGGCCCTGTTCATCACGGCGAACAGTTCGGGGCGTGAGATCCCGAACTCCACCACCATGTCCCAGCCGCGGCGCAGCTCCTCCACCGGGTCCTTCGGCGAGAGGTCGAGCTGCGCGCGCTTGGTCTCCAGGAACTGCGCATAGCCGTGTTCGGCGACCGCCTCCAGCAGCCCGTCCTTGTCGCCGAAGTGGCGGTAGATGGCCGGCGGCTGCATGCCGGCCGCGGCGGCGACCGCGCGGGTACTCACCGCGTCGGAGCCTCCGCCCTCCAGCAGCTCGAGGGCCGCCTCGATGATGCGTCGGCGGGGGCTGTCTGCGGTGTCACGGATAGACATGTATCGATGATATCGACTGCTTGCTTCCAACGTTAGTTCCAGTGTTATCGTTGAAGTGATTCCACTGGAAACACCGTTTGGGGAACCTCGTGATCATCGTGACCGGATCCACCGGAAGCCTCGGCCGCCGCACCGTCGAGAGACTCCTGGAGCGCCTCCCCGCCGACCGCATCGGCGTCAGCGTCCGTGACCCCTCCAAAGCCCAGGACCTCGCCGACCGCGGCGTCCGCGTCCGGCAGGGCAACTTCGACGACCCCGCCTCACTCGTCCACGCCTTCGAGGGCGCCGAGCAACTGCTGCTCGTCTCCCTCGACCGCACGGGCGAGGACTGCGTCACCGGCCACCGCGCCGCGATCGACGCCGCCGTGAAGGCCGGAGTCGGCCGCATCCTGTACACCAGCCAGATGGGCGCCGCCCACGACTCCCTCTTCCAGGCATGCCGTGACCACGCCCAGACCGAGGACCTGCTGCGCGCCACCGGCCTGCCCTGGACCGCGCTGCGCAACGGCTTCTACGCTGCCAGCGCCCTGCACTTCCTGGAGTCCGCCCGGCACACCGGCGACATCGCCCTCCCTGCCGACGGTCCCATCGCCTGGACCAGCCATGACGATCTCGCCGAGGCTGCCGCGGCGATCCTTACCGACGAAGGCCGCTTCGAGGGGCCCACCCCGCCGCTCACTGGTCCGGCGGCGCTCGACTTCGACACCGTCGCCGAGATAGCGGCCCAGGTCACCGGGCGGCCTTTCACCCGCACCGTCGTCCCCGACGACGCCTTTCGCGAGCAAGCCCTGGCGCACGGTGCCCCCGCCCCGATCGCCGACCTGCTGCTGAGCATCTTCGCGGCGGCGCGAAAGGGGGAGTTCGCCGCCGTAGACCCGACCCTGGCCGGATTGGTCGGTCGAGAGCCCGCCACCTTCCGCACCCGGCTGGAGCGCGCCTGGACCGAGTAGACCCGTTGACATCCACCCCCTCTTAAAAGACCCAACGGAGTCTTAAAAGAGGGGGATTCCAGCCCATTTGGATTGAGGTTCGCGGGCGCTCGATCCCGGCTGCAGATCTCCGGAGCCCGCACAGTCCGCCGTGACGGCCGGCTCAGCCTCTCCGTCACGGTGCGCAACAGAGGTCGTGTCGTCGCGCCCATGGTGCGCCTCGCGCTGCGCGACCACCGCTCGGGGAAACGGGTGCTGCCCGCACGCTACTGCGACAACTACCTGTGGCTGCTGCCCGGCGAGGGGCGCGACATCACGGTGTCCTGTCCCCTCGGCAGCCACGACCGCGGCGACCTGGAGGTGACCGCACAGGGCTACCGCACGTCCACGGTCTCCATCTGCGGCCGGCGTTGAGCCGTCGACGGCACCCGGCGCACGTCACCGTCCGGCGGCCGCCGGACCGTCGCGGGAGCTTCGCAGTGCGCTCGGGATGAGCCGCGGTGACGTACCGCATCGCAGTGTCGGAGCTGATGCCGAACAGTCATCCACTAGTGACGATGTGCTGCGCATCCAGGGGCGGGCCAGGACCGGAGCGGAGACGGTCTCGTCCGTCAAGTGGGCCTTGAAGCACTCCTTTTCGCCGCCGACCGCAGGGCTGAAGCAGGCTCGCAGGGGCGCTCCGGGGCTGATCACGCTCATGAGCGTGTGGACGTAGGTGTCCGCCTCGTCGCGGGTGGTGACCTGGGCGCTGTTAAGGGCACCGTGCCAGCCCTCCACCCGCATCTGGACGCGGTCCTTCACGACAGCGCCCCACATCCGGGCCCAGGCCGTCCCGCATTCCTGGCTGTAGCGGATCTGGATCCAGGCACCGGTGGCGGTTTCGTGTTCGGCCAGGGTCAGCGGCTGGGCACCGCATCGCATCGCAATCGGGTCCTTGTTCTGGCAGGCCGTGTGCCGACAGAGCGCTCCCGTGGCCGAGGAGGGCGTGGGGGACGGTGCGGCCTCCTCGCGGCGCGTTGGGGGAAGGTGGGTGAGTACCAGCGCCACGAGGACGACAGCGCAGGTCGACAGGAGGGCGGTGACGATGTTCGCGCGCCGGTGGCCGGTCGGGATGGTGTGCGTACGGTCGGCGCCGCTCTGGTCCGCCTCACTCGGGCCGGTGGCAGGCGGGAGTGTGCGGGCCGGAACGGATTCGCTCGGCGCTGTCTCGCCGATGCCTGTACCGGTACCGGTACAGGTACCGGTGTCGCTGTCGGTGCTGGGCGGGACAGCGGTGAGGTCTTCGGCCGGTGTCTCCGTCCTCGCGACCGTGCCCTGTCGGACCGGGGTCCCCCGTGTCGGCCCGGTGTCTTCGCTCCGGAGCGCGCGAGCGATGTCCAGGAGTGCCAGCGCATGGTCGGCTGGTTCGTCAGCGAGACGGCACAGCTCTTTGACCGCGCTGCGCGGTGGCAGGCTCTTGCCGTTGAGGTAGCGCTCCCAGGACGACTTGCTGAACGTGGTCGCGTTCGCGAGCTGCGCGAGACTCAGTCCGGTGCGCTGCCGCAACTGCTGCAGTACGGCTGCCAGTCGCGCGCCCGGCGGTGAGGGTGCGCCGGGTGTCATCCGCGCAACGCCTTCCACGAGTGCGGCCCCAGCATGCCGTCGACGGCAAGACCGGCGCGACCCTGGAACGTCCTGACCGCCCGCAGCGTGAGCGGGCCGAACATGCCGTCGATCCCGCCGGGTGAGATGCCTGCCCGGCGCAGCAGGCACTGCGCCTCGGCGACGTCGGCGCCTGTGGCGCCGTATCCGATCTCGGTGTTGCGGCCCTTGTTAATGCCCGCCGACCAGCGGCCGTCGAGCCGTGTGATGCGACAGGTGTAGGAGGGCGGTGGGGAGGCCGCGGTGGTGCGGGGCGAAGCGGTGACGGTTGCCTGGCTCGCTCCGTCGTCGAGGCGCAGCACGAGCAGCAACACCGCCGAAAGGGCTACGGCCAGGGCGGCGATGCCCGCGATGAGAGCGACGTGCGGGAAGCGGCCGGAGGCCGGTTCGGGGCCTCCGGGTGGCGTGAGTGCGGCGGGTACGGCCGGTGGCCCGGGATGCGAAGTTACCCAACTGGCCGTTTGATCCCGATCCCGCTCACCCTGCTCACCCTTTTCATCCCGCTCGTCCTGGTCATCCAGCTCATCCTGCTGCTGCACGGCGGACCTTGCTTGACGGCCGCCCCGGCAGTCGGCGGCGATCTCGTGCAGCGCGAGCAGGGGGACGGGGTCGGTGCCGGTGATCCTGGCCAGGGCCTCCACCGCCTCCCGCGGTGGCAGCGATGTCCCTCCCAGGTAACGCTCCCACGACTTGGCGCTGTAGCCGGTCTTGGTCGCGAGCTGTCGCATCGTCAGCTCGCTGTGATCCTTCATCCGGCGTAAGCGGGTCACCAACTGCCGTGCGCTGGGGTCGAGTTCCGCGGGCAGCATCTTGGAACGCGGCATGTTTCCCCCAAAGCGGTCGTCAGCATGGTCGTGTGCGTGAACAGCGGCCCCCTCCGCTGCTGCGCATTCTGCACGAGCCCGCCACATCTGTCACAGCTGTCCCACATGGCCGTCCCACCACCAGCTGTCGTCGCAGGTCAGCAGCATGGTCGTCCCGTAAGACCGCCACTTGGGCCGCGCCCGTGGCCTCGGTGCCCACGCACCCTGCACCTTGGTCTCGCCACCTGGCCCGCTCGGCGTACCAGGTGCCGATCCCACGAACGAAAGAGGAACACATGCGACCGAACGCTCTGGGCAGGACCATCGCCGGCGTCATCGCCGGCGTCGGCCTCGCCGCCGGCAGTGTGGCGACCGCGGGCACCAGTTTCGCGGCGACCGCGAGCACCGCGCAGACGGCGGCGGTCGCCCAGCCCGCCGCCGTGGCCGCGACGCAGAACTTCGGTCTGACCACGGCCGAGGCCAAGAACGTCCAGGACTTCCTCGCGGACTACTGGGGCTACACGGGCGCCAACGACGGTCAGCTGGGCACCAACAGCTGGAAGGCCTTCCAGCGCTGCCTCGCGAAGTACTGGGGCTACACCGGTGACATCGACGGAGACCCGGGCCCCAACACCATCAAGGCGCTGCAGCGTCTGCTGAAGGACGACTACGGCTACACCGGCGACATCGACGGCATCGCGGGTCCGGGCACCCGGGCGGCGTTCAAGCGCTTCGCCGCCTGACAGCCACACCCAGCACCACCGGGCGACCCAGCCCAACGAATGACTCGATCAACCCGATCAACCCGATCAACCCGATCAAGACGGTCAGCCCGGTCAAGACGGTGGAGCCGCCTGACCGGTACGCGCTGCCCGACCGGTACGCGCTGCCTGCCCGGTACGACCTGTCTGTCCGCGCTGCTCGCCGAACGACCGGGCTGCTCGCCGGGTGACCGACCGCGGCCCGTCCTTGCCCGGCAAGGACGGGCCGCGGATGTGTGTCCGGCTCCCCGGTGCGCACCGGTTCCCAGCACCTGTTGCACAGCGGCGTGCCGAGAGTCGCGGTTCCTCGGCGTCTCCCCCTGCCACGCCCCACGCTCATCTCGAGAAGGAGAACCTCGCCGCCATGGGAAGACTCGCATTGCTCGTTCGCGCCCAAGACGAAAACCCACCGCACGGGACCGCGCACCGCCCCGGGACGGGCTGGCGGATCCGCGTCGGGACATTCGCCGCCACCGCAGCGATGGTCTCGGCCGGCATCATGCTCGGTGCCGGCCCGGCGTCGGCGGCACCGGCCCCGATCAAGCTGACGTCCGCGTCCTGCCCCGGCGAGATCGTGCAGGGCCAGGCGAGCGGCTGTGTCACCGAGTTGCAGAACTTGCTCAACGCGCACGGCGCCGGTCTTTCGGTGGACGGACAGTTCGGGTCGGCCACGCTCTACGCGGTGCGTGAGTACCAGGCCGCCACAGCGATCGCGGTCGACGGGCGGGTGGGCCCCGCGACCAAGAGCAAGCTGTACGCGACCGGCGGCTCGGCGCCCGCCCCCGTCAATCTCAACTCCTCCTCGTGCCCCGCGAACATCGTCCAGGGCGCCAAGGGCGGATGCGTCACCGAACTCCAGCGGCTGCTCATCCACCACGGCTACACGGTCGACGTGGACGGCGACTTCGGCGCCGGGACCGCGAGTGCCGTCCGCAGCTTCCAGTCCGCCCACGGCCTCACGGTCGACGGGCAGGTCGGCTCGAACACCAAGCGGGAGCTGTACGACACCGACGAGTCGCCGTCGACGGGCCTGGACCTGCGGTCGGCGTCCTGCCCGGCGAACATCGTGGAGGGGCAGAGCGGGGGTTGCGTCGCCACGCTGCAGTCCCTGCTGAACGGCAAGGGGCACAGCCTCGACGTCGACGGCAGTTTCGGCCCGCAGACCCTGGCGGCCGTGAAGGCGTTCCAGTCCGCGAGCGGCCTCTCCGCCGACGGCGAGGTCGGTCCGAACACCAAGGCCGCCCTGTACTCGAACATCGGCGGTGGCGGCGGCAACGGCGCGCCCGCGCCGATCAACCTGAACTCCGCCTCCTGCCCGAACGAGATCGTGCAGGGCCAACGCAGCGGCTGTGTCACCGAGTTGCAGAGCCTGCTCAACCACCATGGTGCCGATCTCGCCGTCGACGGCGACTTCGGTGCGCTCACCGACAGTGCCGTCAGGGACTTCCAGTCGGAGAAGGGCCTCTCGGTCGACGGCCATGCGGGGCCGAACACGAAGGCCGCCCTGTACGGAGCGGTCACCCCGCCGTCGTCGCCGCCGCCCGGCGGCGGTTACGCCAAGATCCTCGACGTGGCGGCGGCCGAGGCCGGCACGGTCGAGGGCAGCGCCCGCGCGAACAGCTACGGCTCGGCCGTGGGTCTCTCGCTGTCCACCAGCAACTACGCCTGGTGCGCGACCTTCGTGAGCTGGGTGGCCAAGCAGACCGGAGCCACGTCCTACCGCAACACCTATGTCTCCGGCTGGGTCAAGCAGGCGCGGGCCGGCAACTACCACCTCTCCGTGACCACCGCCCCCCAGCCGGGTGACATCGTGGCCTTCGACTGGGACGGTGGAAGCGACTTCACCGGCGGCCACGAGCACATAGGCATCGTGCGGACGGTGTCCGGGGGGTCGTCCTTCACCACCGTCGAGGGCAACACGAGCAATCCCAACGGCGGCAGCGACGGCGTCTACGTCAAGTCCCGTGCCACGAACAGCGGTTACGACGTGGTCTTCATCCGCGTCCGCTGAGCCGAACCGCCGGGGTCCTCGGCAGGCCGAGCTCGCGCACAGCGACCTCCCCAGGACTCCGGCACCGCCGACCGCTTCGGCGGGCGCGCAGAGAAGTCGTACGACAGTCCCCGGCCGGGCTTCTGACCGACGGACCAGGAGGACCAGGAGGGCCAGGAGGGCCAGGAGGGCCAGGAGGGCCAGAGTGGCAGACTGCCGCCTGGGCCTCAACGGCACGCTCCCTGTCCCGCGTTCCCTCCTCCCACTTGGCGGCCACCGGCGACCGAACCCGCCGGAACACCGCGTCAACGCCGGTTCTGAACCTTTGAGTTGAAGCCCCGAACACCTCCCCCGACGGCACTCGATCAATGACCGCGCCGCAATGCCTCAGTGAGTGATCAGCGCTCCGCCCGGCGGGCCAGCAGGACCGAATCCTCGGCCTCGACCGGCCCGGTGTCCCGTGTGAGCGTGCGAGTGCGCTGCTCCACGAGGACGGGCTCGAAGTCGTCCGGCAGGCCGGGAAGGAGTTCCGCGGCCAGGAACATCGCCTTGCGGTGGCTCTCGGAGAGTTGCGTGAACTCGTGGGACGGCGCATGCCCGACCACCAGGAGCAACCCGCCGGGGGCAACGGCCGCGGCCAGGCGGCGGGTCACGTCGACCATGCCGCCGTCCGGGGCGTGCAGATAGTGGCTGGTGACCAGCTCGTAGGACCGGTCGCCGGCATCGAAGGTCCTGGCGTCGACCTGCCACCAGTCGACCAGGTCGGCCAAGCCTGCCTGCTCGGTATGGCGGGCGGCACGGGCCAGACCCTCGGCCGAGAAATCGGCGCCGGTCACGCGCCAGCCCTGCCCGGCCAGCCAGGCCACGTCGCCCCCCTCGCCGCAACCGACGTCCAGCGCCGTGCCAGGGGCGACTTTCCCGGCGGCGGCGACAAGTTGCGGATTGGGCTCGCCGCTCCAGAACCGCTCCTGCCCCGCGTACCGCTCGTCCCAAGCCGCCGGCTCGAACATCGCGGCGGCCGCCTGCTCGTCGTGCTCGCCGCTTCGGCCATGCTCGTGGTGTCCTGACACCGGATGCCTCCCGCTGCTCGTGATGCTGCGCCGCGCCGCCTCGTTGGGCGCGTTGTCGATGGTGCTCGGACCTGTCCCGATCCGCACGCAAAGTTGCCGAACCGGCAAACAACAGAGCCCCTGGGGACCGAAGACGGGCCTCCCCCGGCTGTCGGTCTGACCGGCTCCTGCAAAGACTGTCGATCATGTGGCTGTCGGCCCGCTGATCGCGGGTGTGGTCGTGCGACCGGAGTCGCGGCAGAAGTGGGCCCCGATCCGGCGCGACCCGCTCGCGGCGCCTGGCGGTCCGGAACGGGCCACGCATCTGGGATCACAGGCACATGGTGCCGCTGAAACCGGTGGGAAGCAGACAGAGCCCACTCGTGAACCCGTCACCTCCCAGGGCTGGTCCGGGAGGTGCGGACGTTGCGTCTCCAGCCGGCTGTGGGCGCGCGAACTGCACGATGTACGAATGGCGCCCGAATATCGGCGCCACAACCGCGGACACCCCCCAAGATCCCGCGCCAGGCGGAGTCCTGCTCGCCAGGCGTGCAGAGACGCAACTCCCGTGCACCGAACAGCTACACCGTCACAGGCAGCGCCGCCAGGCCGCGAACCAGCCGGGTGCGCCGCCAGTCCAGTCGATCAGACGGTGCGGCAAGCCGGATGCCAGGGAACCGAGTCAGTACCGCTCGCAGGGCGATCTCCGCCTCGGCCCTGGCCAGAGGTGCGCCGACACAGCGGTGGATGCCGTGGCCGAAAGCGAGATGAGCAGCGGCGTCCCTGTCGAGGTCGAGCAGGTCCGGCGCCGGAAACCGCGCAGGGTCACGGTTGGCCGCGCCAAGAGCGACCAGTACCGGGGCCCCGGCGGGAATGCCGACGCCGCCGAGCGTGACCGCCTCCGTCGTGAACCGGAAGGTGGCTGTACTGACGGGGGAATCGAACCGGAGCAACTCGTCCAGCGCGCCCGGGACGTCGTCCGGATTTTCCCGAAGGCGATCGAGCTCGGCAGGGCGCTGCAGCAATGCCAGGACGGCGTTGCCGAGGAAGTTGGTGGTGGTCTCGTGTCCGGCCACGAGCAGCAGCACCGCCAGGGAGACCAGTTCCTCCTCGCTCAGACACTCTGCTCCGTCGCGAGCCGCGATGAGCCGGTCGAGGAGACTGTCACCGGGGTCCAGACGCTTGGCGGCGACGAGGCCCGCCATGTAGTCGGCCATGGAATGCGAGGCCGCGTCGATGATGCCGGGCCTGCCCGCCGCGAACAATTCTGCGGACCAGCGCTGGACGTCGGGGCGATCTCCCTGCGGGACTCCGAGCAGCTGACAGATCACGATGACCGGCAGCGGTACCGCCAGGGCTGCCACGAAGTCGAACCGCTCACCGACCGGCCATCGGTCCAGCAGGTCCTCGGTGACCTGCGAGATGAACGGACGCAGCTGCGCAACGGCCCCGGTCGTGAACGCCTTGGTCACCAGCTTGCGCAGCCGGGTATGCCGGGGCGGGTCGCTGGCCAGCATGGTGCGCGCCACCGCGGGGTGCAGACGACGCCGTGACTCCTTGCCCGCGAAAAAGACGGCCGTGTCCTTGGAGAGCCGAGGGTCGCAGAGGGCTTCCCTGGCTTCCGCGTAGCCGGTGACCAGGTAGCTGGGGCGCCCGCCCGACTCCGTGGGCATGGACTGCACCGGGCATATGGACCGCATGGCCGCAAAGGTGGGGTACGGGTCCTGGAGGAAGCGGGGGTCCTGAGTCGGGTCGGTCATGCTGCCAGACTCCAACGAACTCCAGCTCACCGTCGTCGGCGACACGCGCAACACCGCGCGCATGGACGTCAGTTACCTGGAGGAACCACGGCGTACCTCCGGGGAAGCCATTGGAAGACGGCCACCACCGGACGACAGGCGACCCGCGGGCCAAGGTGAGTCGCCGATCTGCTCGGCACGCGCCAGGACCAGCGAGGGGCGCTGAGGGAGGGAGCCCTCTCGGCGTTGCTGCTCCCGGGTGAGGACGGCACCAGCGATCGATCTCACCCGATACGGGATGCACGGGGATCTGCGGGATATACGCCAGGTCTTCATTGGGCGGCGGTCGGCTGAGACGCGGGTGCTCAGCCGGCAGTCGGTCGGGGCCGGCCGCACCCGCTACGGCAGCAGGGCCCGGACCTCGCGTCGTCGCGTCGCGGTCCGGGCCCTGCTCCGTGCGGTGCCGCCCTGCGGCGGCGGCGCGTCAGCTCTGTGCGGTGTCGTCGCCCGTCTGCGGCTCGGCATCCTCGGCCGCGCCCGTCTTCTCGCGCATCTTGCGTACCAGCTCCGCCTTCTGATCGGCGGCGCTCTGGCGGTCGAGGTTGCGGTGCGGACCGTTGTTCTGCCGTTCGGCGCGGGACAGCTTCTTGCGCTGGCCGCCGCCCATGCCCACGGGGTTGTTGATGTTCTTGCTCACGGGTTCTCCCGGAATGATGTGAAGTGATCTACGGATTCATCGATGGGGGACGGGCGCGGCGACATCCAAGGACGTCAGCGGGGACCCGTCACGCTCTCACTCGTAAATCGGCGTCTGGAAGAACATGCCCAAGACGTTACCCGGTTCCGTCGGCGCCGCACACCAAGTTTTTCGCCGTCGCGGCATCGGCCGGGCTTACGGCGAGGGCCCGGGGTCAGCCGCTTCGTTCCAGAGCCGGCGGGGGCTCTGCGGCGCCAATCCGGGGCCGCGCTTGTGAACGCCCGTCCGGCTGCCCCGAGAGGGACCGGATACAGTGCGCGAGACGGCAGCCTGGTCAGGGAGGGCAAGCGTGACCGACACCAACAACACCCGGCCCGCCGAGGGTGAGGCGGCAGCACCGCGGCCGAGCCGGCTGCACCGCTTGATGCGCTACCTCCCCTTGATCGCCCCCGTTCTCCTGTGGGTCGTGCCCTACGTGGTGCTCCTGCACACCGGCCAGCACTGGCCGCTTCCCGTCACGCTGGTCGGTACCGCGCTGTTCGCCCTCGGTCTGGTCGGTATGCCGTTGGCGATGATGCGCGGCCACGGCCGGCGCCAGCAGGACCGGGCGGCGATCATCGGTGACACTCTGCTGGGCGCCGGCTGGATTCTCTTCACGTGGTCCGTTCTGATCGGCGTCCTCTTGCGGGTAGCCCTGACCGTGGCCGGCGCCGGTGACGACCAGGACCGGGCCCGCGTCGTCACCTGGGCCGTCCTCGGCGTCACCGCCGTACTGCTCGCCTGGGGGTACGCCGAGGCCCGCCGCGTGCCCCGCGTGCGCCGACTCGACGTGCACCTCCCGCGACTGGGTGCCGGCTTGGACGGCCTCCGCGTCGCCCTCATCACCGACACCCACTACGGCCCACTCGATCGCGCTCGCTGGTCGGCGCGGGTGTGCGAGACGGTGAACGCTCTGGAAGCCGACCTGGTCTGCCACACCGGTGACATCGCGGACGGCACGGCCGAACGCCGCCGCGCCCAGGCCGCCCCGCTCGCCACCGTGCAGGCCAGCCGGGCCCGTGTATACGTCACCGGCAACCACGAGTACTACAGCGAGGCCCAGGGCTGGGTCGACCTGATGGACGAGCTGGGCTGGGAGCCGCTGCGCAACCGCCATCTGCTGCTCGAACGCGGCGGCGACACCCTCGTCGTCGCCGGGGTGGACGACGTCACCGCCGAGTCCTCCGGCCTGGCGGGCCACCGCGCCCACCTCGCCGGAGCCCTGGACGGCGCTGACCCCGACCTGCCTGTTCTGCTCCTGGCCCACCAGCCCAAGTTCGTCGATCGGGCGGCAGCCGCCGGCATCGACCTCCAGCTCTCCGGCCACACCCACGGCGGCCAGATCTGGCCCTTCCACCACCTGGTCCGCCTCGACCAACCCGCCGTCGCCGGCCTCAGCCACCACGGCCCCCGCACCCTCCTGTACACCAGCCGCGGCACCGGCTTCTGGGGCCCGCCGTTCCGCGTCTTCGCCCCCAGCGAGATCACCCTGCTCGTCCTTCGCTCCCCGCACCGGTCCACCTCGCCGTAAGCCTTCCCTTCTTTGTCTTTGGCGGTCCCCGAGGCGGGTGGGGCATGGTGAGCGGCATGACAGACAGTTCTGGCCCTGTTCCCGCAGACGTGGACGACCGCCAGGCGGTCGAGCACATCCTCGGCCGTCCCTTGAGCCAGAGATGGCGGCCAGGAGCACTGGCACCGGGCAGTCGGGTCACAGTCGTTCGCGCTCAAGACTGGGACGGTCCTTGGCAGGTCGAGTTCGCTGGAACGATCGACGCGATGAGCGCACCCGAGCCCAACAGGCATGCCCGGGCGTTCCAGGGCGAGTTGCTGTACTGGGTCGCCTTCGACACACCGCAGCGCGACAGCGACGGGGACGGCCCCTATCGCAGGGCTCAGATCTGGGGTCGCTATCTGAGGGCCACGCCTGAGCCCGAGGCTGAGGGGCCGTAAGTCCTTCGGGGGTCGGCGTGATGGAGGTGGCTGCGCCGGGCACTTGCAGCCGGGGCAGTGCCCTTGGCCCGTGTCCAGTGCTGGTGGAAGGCCGTAGGGGGTCGCTCCCGCGTTGGGCGTAGTCCCCCTCTGGCGGGATGTGTGAGAGGTCGGGGCTGCCTCGTGGTCGAGGCTCTGTGTGTTTCAGGCGACCCGGAGGATGCTCTTGCCGTGCGTGGAACCGTCGGCGAGCCGTTGTACGGCTCCGGCCAGGTCTGTGAGGTCGTATTCGGCGGTGATGTCCACGCGCACGTGGCCGTCGGCGACAAGGTCGAGTGCGCGGCGGGCGCTGTCGGCGAGTTGCTCTGGACGGGTCCGGCTGAGCAGGTTGCCGTTGTAGGTCATGAGGGATTTCCCCTGCATGAGGAGGTCGTTGGTGTTGGCCAGGACTGGTTCGTAGGTGCTGAGGTTGCCGTACGCCACCAGTCGGCCGTGTGCTGCGAGCTGTTCAAGGCCGGCGTGCCGGGTCGAGCCGCCGACCGGGTCGAGGATCACGTCGAACTTCTCGTCGCCGAGTTCTGCCACGAACTCCTCGCGCAGCAGGACCCGGTCGTATCCGAACTGGGCGGCGTAGTCGGCCCTGGCGGTGCTGCCTGCCACTCCGACGACTCGACCGGCGCCGGCCAGCCGGGCGAACTGGGCGGCCAGGGTGCCCACCGACCCGGCGGCGGCGTGGACCAGCACGCTCTCGCCGGGTCGTACACGCGAGGCGGTGTTGATCAGGTCGTAGGCGGTCGGCGCGCCCCAGCCGAGGCCTGCTGCCGTCCGTAGCGGCACGTCGCCGATGGCCGGCGTGAGTGCGGCGGGTGCCACGACCACTTCGGCGAAGGCGCCTGCGGTGGTCAGCCCGGCGACGGGTTCACCGATACGGCTCGGGTCGATGTCATCGCCGACCGCGACGATGTGTCCGGCTGCCTCGAAGCCGGGCACGAAGGGACGCGGCACGGGGAAGTGGCCGTCCCGGACCATGGTGTCGCCCCACTGGACCCCCGCGTAGGCGACGCGGATCGCCACCTGACCGGGACCGGGCGAGGGCTCGTCGAGTTCTGTGATGCGGTAGTGGTTTTCGGCGTCGAGAAGGACAGCCCTCACAGTTACAGCCCCTTGCGTTGACTCAGTATCCTTACTGTCGAGACGGTAGGTATATAAGGTCCCTGAGTCAACCCATAGTCCTGTCAATGGAGTGGTGGTACATGGCGGAAGCCCCGGTCGAACATGACCTCTGCACGCGGATCAGGCGGTCCGAACAGGCGCTGATGGCGCACCACGAGGCGGTGTTGCGCACCTACGGCCTGACCATGACCCAGTACACGGTGCTGCTGGCCCTCTCGCGCGAGGGCGGCATGTCCGGCTCCCAACTGGCCCGCTCCTGCGGGGTGACCCAGCAGAGCATGAGCAGCGTGCTCACCAACGTGGAGACCAAGGAACTCATCCACCGCCAGACGTCCCCGGTGCATGCCAAGGTGCAGATCGCCACCCTCACGGACCAGGGCCGGGCACTCCTGGACCGCGCCTACCAGGAGGTGGTCATCCTTGAGCGCACACTCACCGACGCGTTCACCCCCTCCGAACACGCCGCACTCTGCGAACTCCTGGAGAGGGCCACCACCGTACTGGTCCAGCAGACGCGCCACGCGACCGTCCCGCCCGTCGCCTGAGCCCTCTGCGGCTTCACACGCACAGAGCCCCATCACTGCATACCCACCCGGATTCAGCCGCCCCGGCCGCGACGCCTGGCTGTCCTGCCGTGTCCGTGACACTGTCAGCCGTCCAGCGTCACCGGCCGAGGAAGATGACCTGCGGCCACGAAAGCAGGCCGGAGAGTGCACAGACCCGACCGTGACGGCCCCAGGCGCCGCCAGGAGGTCGACCGCCTGAGCCGCGGGCACCAGGGCCGCTGTCGAGGACACGGGCCACGACGTCCGCCCGGTCCGGTCACAGCGCTTGCACCTGGCGTGGACGAGTCCCCAACTCCCTTTCCCTGAAAGAGAGTTGCCACATCATCGAATGTGATCCACGTCACCATGCAGTCGCGCGTGAAGTGGTCCATGGCGCGGGCCAGGCCTGGCATGCTCATGCATGGCTACTGGGAAGTAGCTTCCATGTGCGCGCTGTCATGAGGACAGCTGTGCCGTCCGGCCAACCCCCACCACCAGGTGCCACCTCACGACGCGCGCCTGCTCCCTGCATGTCGTCATGGCGCCCACTCCAACACGCTCTGCCATCCCTTCCTGAAGCGCACCCTCCTGATCACCCCTCCCGAGGACTCACGCGTGCACAAGCTCAGAAGACATGCCCTGATATCGGCACTCTCGACGATCACCGTCGCGACCCTGCTGGCCACCGGCTGCTCCACCCACTCCCCCGCAACCGCCGACAAGGCAGCCGCCTCGACGGCCGAGACCCCCGCGCCCGGCGCGGCCGAGGAACACCTCGCGGTCGCCTCCGCCCCGACCGGCGGCGCCACCCCCACCGCGGTGGCCGACACGAACACCGTCGGCCAGGGCAAGGCAAAGAAATCCGCCCTGAAGGTCGCCTCCTACGACAAGAAGAGCGGCCGGGCCGTCATAGCGGCACCGCCGTCCGGCTCCCGCGCCGAACCGTCGGCTACCCCGTCAGAGACGACCAGCCCCGCTCCGGACGACACCGCCACGCCCCAGGGCACAAGCTCCGGAGCCGTGAAGCCCAAGGCCGCCGTGGCCGTCGGCGACGTCATCGCCAGCGCCCCGGCCCCCGGCGCCCCCGACGGCGTGCTGGCCAAGGTGACGGAGATCGTCGACACCGCGGCGGACGGCGGTACGACGGTCGAGACGGAACCCGCCAAGCTCAACTCCGTCCTGGGCAAGAGCGAAGCGGACGGTACGGTCCCCGTCGACCCGTCCACCCTGAAGGTCGACCCGCTCGTCCAGGGCGTGAAGGTCTCCTGGGCCAAAACCGGCGACCTCAGCTTCGGCCCCGAGGGTGCGAAGCTCCCGCTCGGCAGCCTGCGCATCGACGTGGGCGCCGCCGTGGAGACCGCGCCGGGCGCCCCCGCTTCGGCCGCCGCGTCGGTCGAGGGCTTCGTCCAGCTCGCCCCCGAGGTCGCCTTCTCGTACGACGGCTCCGGCACCGGCTCCTCGCCCGGCGGCGCGTTCCTGGGCCTGACCGGCGAGTGGGCCTCCCAGTGGCAGCTGAAGAGCCGCGCGGCCGGGGCGACCAACGGCACGCCGATCCGCATTCCCTTCGCCGCACTGCACGCCGACCCCGTGATCCAGGTCGGCCCGGTCCCGATCGTCGTCAACCTCGACCTCGTCTGCTACTTCCAGGTGGACGCCGACGGCCGCCTCACCGTCGACGTCGAACAGGACCTCAAGGGCGACTTCCGCGTCGGCGGCAACTTCACCTGGGCCAAGGGCTGGACCGGCGTCAGCGAGTCCCACATGACCGGCGAACCCTTGAAGACGACGGTCACCGCCACCGGCGACGTCAAAGCCGCGATGGGCGCCGAAGCGACGGTCGGCCTCTACGGCATGGTGGGTGTCACCGCCGACATGGCCCCGTACCTGCGCGCCGAAGCCGACGCGACTGCCGGGGGCTCTGCGGACGGTGCAGGCTCCGCCTCCGGCTCCTGGGCCCTGTACGGCGGCATAGACCTCACCGGCACACTGAATCTCCAGCTCTCCATATTCGGCACACCCATCTTCCAGACGAAGATCCCCCTCGGCGCCCTGCACAAGGAGTGGCTGCTGACGAAGGGCAAAGCACACACGTAGTGAGCCCTCCGAGACGGCCGTGCCGGAGATCCTGCCCGGCACGGCCGAGGGCAAGGCGCCCGGCTACCGGCTTCGGCCGGAGAAGCGACGCCGTGCACCTCGGCCGCCTCGCGAGCCACGGCCACACCGACGCGGTGCCCGAGGGCGCGTCGCCCGATCACTTCCACCCCCTCGCCGCACTGCACCGCCTCACCGCACTGCACCGTCCCGCCGGCTGACCGGCAGGCCCCAAGCCCGCCCACGGCCCGAGAGATCTTGGGGAACCCCAGCACCGCGCCGCGACGCCGCCGTGCCCAAGCGGTGACAACACCCCGACCACGCGCCGCTCGACGACCAACGACGTCTCAACACCCCCACCGAAACAGCCGGGTTAGTCTGCGGCAATGGAGATCGTCGAGCGGTCGGCCGCCGTCGGCGTGGGGCAGTGAACGGCTTCGCGGGGCAGGTGTGGGTCCTCTTCCTCGTCGCGGCGGTCTGCGCGTTGGTCTTGGTCCATCTGCTGGCCGTGCGCAGGACCGCCGGTTCCTCCCTCGCGGGAGCCGTCGTGCTCACGCTGGCCGTCGCCGCGATCCCCGCCGTACGCGGTGAACCGCCGCACTATGTGGCGGGGGTCGCGCTGACGGCCGGTGGGGTGGTGGCGGTCGTCTGGGCGACGGGCCGCTCACGCCGGCACCGGTCGGCCCGCCGGTCCGCGCTGGCGGACTACGAGGCCGGCACGGCGGCGGTCCCGCTGTTCGCGGCGCTGGCCGAACGGGACCGGCTGGCAGCGGAGTTGCACGACGTGGCCGCGCACCGGCTGACCGGCATCGTGGTGGCCGCGGGCGCCGCGCTCAGGCTCGCCGACCGGGAACGGACCGGTGACGCACTGCGCCACGCCGACGAGGCGGGCCGGGAAGCAGTCCGCGAACTGGAGCGCCTCACCGAACTGGACGCGACCGCGGCCGGCTTCACCGAGGTCGACGCGCTGGCCGCCGCGCACTCGGTGGACTACGGGCGCACGGTCGACACAGCGCCGGCGGGCAGTACGGACGCGGCGTACCGGGTCGTCCGGGAGGCGTTGACCAACGCGGCCCGGTACGCCGAGGGCGCGACGGTGCGCGTCCGGATCGAGCCGACGGACGGCAGGGACGAGCCCGTACGGGCCGACGACGATCACCTGTTCGTCGTCACCGTCACGGACGACGGCGGCAGAGCCGTCGAGCCGGGCCTCGGGACCGGGCGGGGTCTCGCGGGGCTGGCGGCCACGGTCACCGCGAGGGGTGGGACGTTCCGCGCGGGACCTCATGGTGAGAGAGCGGGCTGGCGTGTACGGGCCGCGCTGCCCGCGGCGACGGTTCCTCCCCTCCGCCGGTGGCCCCTGTGGCGTGGGACGGCCGCGCTCGACTACGCGCTGGTGGCCCTGGCGATCGCGCTGTCGCTCGGTGCGAGCCTCCTGACGGCCGAGGCCCCCTTCGGCGGCCCGCTGCCCGCGCTGGTGACCGTCGTGCTGTCGGGCCTGCACGCCGTGCCGCTGGCCTGGCGCTCACGGGCGCCCGGCCGCGCACTCGCGGCGGTGCTGTCGGCGCTGCTGCTGTGGTGGGCCTGCGACCGGACGGGCTGGACCCAGCCGCCGGTGAGCGACATCTTCCTGGTGTACGGGTGGGTCGAGCTGACGCTCGTCCACAGCGTCGGAGTACGTCTGCCGTGGCGCCGGGGCCTGTTCGCGCCGCTCGCCGTGGCCGCCGTGGGCGGGCTCGCGCTGGCCAGCGGCAGCGGCATCACCGGCAGCCGTACGGCGGGCTGGGCCGTACTGGCGGGCGTGCTGGCCCTCCCCGCCCTCGCCGTCTGGTCGTGGGGGCGCCGGACCGCCCGGCGGCATGAGCGGCTGCGGGCCGCCGACGCCCGGCGGCGGGTCCTGCTCGACGGGGACGCCGACGCGGCGGTGTCCGCGCAGCGTCTGCTGTTCGCCACCGGGCTGCGGGACACGGCGCTCCGGCACGCGCGGGCGGTCGTCGCCGCGGCGGAGGACGGGGACCTGCGGGGCGTGCGGGAAGAGGCCCGCGCCGGACTGACCGCTCTGCGTGACCTGTTGGCCGGGCTGCGCGCGGGGGACACCGCCGACGACGCCCCTCCGCCCACCGTCTCCGGGATCACCGCGCTGGCCGCGCGCTACGGCGCCGTCGTCCGGTACGTCGGAGCACGCCGTCCGCTGCCCGCCGCCGTGGAGGTCTTCGCGTACCGGACCGCCTCCGCGCTCATGGCCGTAGGAGTCACCATCACCGTGCGCACGCTCCCCGACGGCGTGGAGGTCTCCGGCCCGGCACCCGCCGTTCCCCTGGTGGAGCGGCGGCTGCACGCCCTCGCGGACGCCGCCGGCGGTACCCTCTCGACGACCGACCGCGGTGCGGTACGCGTATGGCTCCCGGAGGCGTTCCCATGGCGATCAGAGTGACCGTCGCGGACGACCAGGCCGTCGTACGGGCCGGGATCGCGGCCATCCTCGACGCGGAACCCGACCTGTGCGTCGTCGGGCAGGCGGCGGACGGCGACACGGCGGTCGAACTCGCCCTGTCGGCGCGGCCGGACGTCGCGCTGATGGATGTCCGCATGCCGGGGATCGGCGGTCTCGCGGCGACCGCCGCGATCACCGAACGCAGCCCCGCGACCCGTGTTCTGGTGCTCACCACCTTCGGGCTCGACGAGTACCTGTTCGCCGCGCTGCGCGCCGGGGCCGCCGGTTTCCTGCTCAAGGACGCCGAGCCGGAGCGGGTGATCGACGCGGTACGGGTGGTCCACGGGGGCGCCGCGCTGCTCGATCCCGCGGTGACCCGCAGGCTGTTCGACCGGTTCACGGACGGGCCCGATCCGCTCGACTCGGCCCGGCTCGACCTGCTCACCCCGCGCGAGACGGAGGTGCTGCGGCAGGTCGCGCGGGGACTGTCCAACGCGGAGATCGCAGCGGTGCTGGGGGTGAGTGCGCCCACCGTGAAGGACCACGTCTCCGTCCTCCTCGGCAAGCTCGGCGTACGCGACCGGGTGCAGGCGACGATCGCCGCGTACGAGACGGGGCTGATCCGCCCCGGCAGCAAGCCGTGAGTGGGCACCCCGCCGTGAGGTGGGGGTGACACCCCGCCGCGGGGCGGCCCTCACACGCGGCGAAACCGTCCCTCAGCCGGACGGATCGCCCGCGTCGGCTTCCTAGCCTCGAAGGCATGTCACGCATACTTCTCCGCCGGGTCGCCGGCGGTGTCCTGCTGTTCCTGGCGCTCTCGC
Source organism: Streptomyces sp. NBC_00285 (assembly GCF_036174265.1). Lineage (NCBI taxonomy): Bacteria > Bacillati > Actinomycetota > Actinomycetes > Kitasatosporales > Streptomycetaceae > Streptomyces > Streptomyces sp. NBC_00285. The sequence continues at coordinate 489,456 of NZ_CP108055.1, forward strand.
TGACCCCGGCCGTAGCGGTGGCCGGTTTCCTCGCCGCGGCGTTCGTCACCGCGAGCGTGCCGGTCCTGGTCGTCGTCGGTCTGGTCTGCGGCGCTCTGACCGGCGGACTGCTGGGCCGGGCGGGGTTCGCCCTGTTCGGTCTCGACCGCCGCCCGGCCCTGCGGGCGTCCGCGCTCCTCACGGTCGGTCTGACCGCGGCCGTCGCCGTCCTCGCTGCCGTCACCGTCCTGCGTCCGATGCCCACCACGACGGCCGCCCCCGCCCCGCCCGGCGTGCGGTTCTGGAATCTGCCGACCGGTTCACGCATCGCCTACGTCCACGCCCCCGCGACAGGCGGGGCCAGACCGACCCCGGTGATCTTCCTGCACGGCGGTCCCGGCACCCCCGGTGAGGGCGTCCCCACCGGGGGCCGTGAACTCGCGGCGGACGGCTTCGACGTCTACTCCTACGACCAGTTGGGCGCCGGCCGCTCCACCCGGCTGCGAGACGTCACCGGATACACCGTCGCCCGCCAGGTCGCCGACCTGGAGGCGATCCGGCGCACACTCGGCGCCGACCGGATCATCCTCGTCGGCCAGTCCTGGGGCGGATCACTCACCGCCCAGTACCTGGCCACCCACGGCGAGCACGTCGCCAAAGCGGTCTTCACCTCACCGGGCGCGCTGTGGGGCCGTCAGTACCCCGGCTCCGAGGCCGGGGAACCCTGGCAGCGCCTCTCCCCCACGCAGAAGGCCCGGCTCGACCGACTGGACAGCGCGCCCCGCATCATCGCGGCGAGCCTGCTCCTCCAGATCAACCCCGGCGCCGCACACGCACTGGTCGGCGACCGCGAGGTAGACCACTGGATGCACGAAGTCGCCCTCCAGGGAAAGGACAGCACCTCGTGCAAGGACGCTCCGCCCGCCAAAGCACACGACAACCCTCAGGGCTTCTACAGCAACCAGCTGACCGTCAAGGACTTCGAGCAGCTTCCCGACCCTCGGCCCCGTCTCCGCACCCAGCGCGTCCCCTCCCTGATCATGCGAGGGGAGTGCGACTTCATCAAGCCCGCCGTGACCGCCGAGTACCAACACACCCTCACGGGCTCCGAGTTGGTGACCGTCAAGGGAGCCGGACACTCCATCTCGGGCGAACAGCCCGGCCGCTACACCGCACTGCTGCGGGCCTTCCTCCTGGACCAACGGCTGCCGGCGGGTACCGGCTGAGTCCGGAGCGGGCGCTCGAGTCGGGGGGAGCTTCGTGCGGGCCGTCGGCGCCTGTCGGTCCCCAGGATCTGCCGGGGTCCTGGAGTTCGAAGAGCGCGGGCAGGCAGGGCTTTGAGCGCCTCGGCGCGGGCCGCGGTCGCCCAGTACGAGCGCATCCGCCGGATGCTGGACTCATCGGGGGCAGGCGCGCGGGATCCACCGTATGCAGTGCACGGCGATGGGGGCGGCCTGGCGATGTGCCCGCCGCCGTTCAGTCCCCGGTGCTGATCAGACCGCTCTCGTAGGCGAAGATCACCGCGTGGATACGGTCGCGGAGACCGAGTTTGGTCAGGATGCGGCCGAGGTGGGTCTTGACGGTCGTTTCTCCGACGAAGAGACGCGCGGCGATCTCACGATTGGTCAACCCCCGCGCGACCAGGGCAAGGACTTCCTGTTCCCGCTCGGTGAGCGCGGCCAGACGGCTGCGCTGGGCGGGCACGGACGCGGGGGTCTGCAGGACGAAGCGGTCGACCAGGCGCCGGGTGAGTGACGGCGCCACCATGACGTCGCCCCGCAGCACCGCCCGGACGGTCACCAGGATCTCCTCGGCGGGGGCGTCCTTGACGAGGAAACCGTTCGCGCCGGCACGCAGGGCGGCGTAGGCGTACTCGTCAAGGTCGAAGGTCGTGACGACGAGGATCCTCGGTCCATGGGGCTGTGCACAGAGGTGTTCGGTCGCGGCGAGCCCGTCCAGGCCGGGCATGCGTACGTCCATCAGGACGAGGTCCGGCTCCAGGGCGGCCACGCCCGCGATCGCCGCATCCCCGTCGGCGGCCTCGCCCACCACGGTGAGGTCGGGCTGGCTGTCGACGACCATGCGCAGTCCCATCCGGATCAGCTCCTGGTCGTCGCAGATCAGCACCCGTGACGAAGGCGGAGCGGGAGCCGGGGCCGGGGTCGCGTCGGTCATGGGGCCACCGGGGCGGACTCGGGTTCGGTGGGGCGAAGGGTCGCGGTGACCTGGTAGCCGCCGCCGGGTGCGGGCCCGGCGGCGACGCTCCCTCCGTACAGGGCGGTTCGCTCGCGCATGCCGGTGAGCCCGTGACCGGAGAGGAGCAGCGGAGTGGGGTGCTCGGGGGCTGCTTTCCTTCCGGCTCCGGCCGAGTTCTCCACCCGGACGCGGACCAGCCGGCCCGGCCCCTGGGTGCCGGTGTCGACCCGTACGCGGATCGTGGCGTCCGGTGGCGCGTGCTTGACGACGTTGGTCAGCGCCTCCTGCACGATGCGGTAGGTCTGCGTGGTGAGATCCGCCGGAAGGTCACCACACTCTCCGCGAAGGTCCAGCCGGGCGCGCGTGCCGCTCGTGTTGAGGCGGCCCACCAGCCGCCGAAGATCGGCCGAGAGGGACTCGCCGGCACCACCGTTTCCGGGGCCGGGGCCGGGTCCGGGGTCGCCGGCTGGGCCGTCCGTGCCGGGGGTGCGCAGCACCTCAAGCAGCCGACGCAGTTCGTCCAAGGCCTCACGGCCGGTCGAGCTGATGACGCCGAGAGTGCGGTCGACGACCGTGGGGTCGGCGTGCCGCATCAGCCTGCCACCCTCGGCGTTCAGCACCATCACGCTCACGCTGTGCGCGAGGACGTCGTGGATCTCGCGGGCGATGCGGGCCCGCTCCTCGGCGACGGCGACCCGGGCCAGGGCGACGCGCTCCGACTGGGCGAGCGCGGCCCGTTGCTCGAACTCGGCGATGTAGGCGCGGCGGGCACGGACGTACTCGCCGAACATCCAGCCCCCGGCCAGCAGGAGCCCCACGGCGAGCGGGGTGAGCCAGGCACCGCGGGCGCCCGGACCCCCGTAGTCCCGTTGCCAGGCGGGAACCCACAGCACAACGCAGCCTGCGGCACAGACCACCGTCGCCGCTGCGGCCCTACGCAGGCCGCGCACCGTGAGGGTGGCCAGGACCGCGGCCAGGGCGACGGCGCCGCGTCCCGGTTCCTGGCCCCACACCTGGCCGAGGTACTGCGCCCAGAACGCGGCCGTCACCAGGGCCGCGACGAGGACCGGCCGGCGGCGGCGCCACAGCAGGGGCAGCACCAGCGCGGCGTAGACCCCCGCCTGTACCCAGACCGGTTGCCAGCCCGGCTGCGGGCGGATCACCGGGGGCACGGCCACCAGCACGAGCAGCAGGACGTCGGTCAGCCACGGATGTTCGCGCCGCAGGCGGGGCAGGGTCTCCATCAACCGTTGCACCGCCTCACGCTACGGCCGGGACCCGCTCCCCGGCATCGTCCTGGAGGGCGTCACCGGGTCCTCCCGCAGTCGTACGGACAGCGGCCGGGGATACGACGTGCGGCCACCCGGGGCACTTCCACCATGGCCGCCATGTCGATCACCACCGAGTTCCTCAGACGGCCCCTCATGACCGGTGCCGTGGCGGCCAGTTCACGGCGGCTGGCGTACGCGATGACCGAGGGCATCGGCCTGGAGGGAGCCCGGCTCGTCGCCGAACTCGGTCCGGGGACCGGGGTGTTCACCGACGCGATCCTGGCCCGGCTCGCACCCGAGGCACGGCTCGTCGCCGTCGAGCTCAACCCGGTGCTCGCGGCCCGGCTGTCGGTCACCCGGCGCGACAGCCGACTGACCGTGGTCCACGGCTCGGCCGCCGACCTGGCCGCCGCGGTGGGCGGACCCGTCGACGCGGTGGTCTCCGGGCTGCCGTGGACGGTCATGCCTCACGACCGGCGTGGGCACATCCTGGACGCCGTGACCGAAGTCCTGGCACCCGGCGGCCAGTTCACCACCTTCGCCTATCTGCACGCCGCCTGGACTCCGCCCGCGCGCCGATTCACCGCCGAACTTGCCTGCCGCTTCGGCCGGCTGGAGCGTTCGAAGGCGGTGTGGGCGAACCTCCCGCCCGCCTTCGTGCACCGGGCCGCCCAGAGGACATGACGGCCAGGAGCACCACGAAAGCGAGGTCCGCGGCGGCAGGACCGGCTGAAGGGGGAACGCCGGGGGCGGCAGCGACGGTCGGCCGCCGGATGAAGCCGGCGCATGCGCGAGAGATACCCATCTCAGCGGCGACGTGGGCAATGGGACGTGTCCGGCACCGCTTCACGAGCCGCCCACGGCCCTCGATACTCAGGGGCGCATGCGCGTGGGGCACTCGTCGCCCTCTCGACGTCGGACGAGGGCAGGCGCGCCACCCATCGTGCGCGCCTGCCGCATTGCGGCCTTTCAGCCCTGCGGTGCGACGCGGATACGGTTCCCGTCCGGGTCGGCGGCGAGGAAGGTCAGCCCGAACCCAGCATCATGAGGCTCGCGCAGGATCATGACCCCCTTGGAGTTCCATTGTTCAAAGATCGCGTTGACCTCGTCGGATCCACCGTCGACGGCCAGGCACACCTCACTGGTGCGCGGGACGTCCGGTGACAGATCCTCCAACTGGCCGGACCACACACCGAGGTCAGCGCCCGGCCCGAGGTCGAAGGTGATGTATCCCGACGTCTCGAACGAGGGGCTCATGCCGAGGAGGTCGCCGTAGAAACGAGCTGCGGTGGGAGCGTCGTTCACGTAGACGATGGACACGACAGATGTGGTCATGGCTGTTCTTTCTCGCAGGTGACAGGTACGCATCCACCAGCCTGACCAGGATATGCGCCGCATCATGGCGCAATTCCAGAAAGAATTGGTGTGTGACCCCGGACCGCTTCTTCACCCTGATGCTGCTCCTCGATTCGAGGGAAGCCGTGACCACACAGGAACTCGCCTCGGCGCTCGGGGTGTCCCTTCGAACCGTCACCCGAGATCTGAACTGGCTCCGCGACGCCGGTCTGCCGGTGACCGCACACCGGGGCCGCCTCGGAGGCGTGACCATGCTGCCCGGATCCGGAGTCGACCTCACGCGACTCACACCGGGCGAGCGTGATCATCTGTCGCTCACCGGGCTGGATGAGAAGCAACGTGCGGAGCTCAACGCCTCGGTCGAAAGCCGGCGCGCTCTCGCCAAGATCGCCGCTGCACAGCCACGTCGAGATCATGAGCTCCTGCCGCTCACCGACGTGGTGCACGTTGACAGCCGCCCCTGGCGTCAGGCACGAGCTTCCGGCACGACTCCGGCTTCGCTGATCGGCGCAGTGCGGCGAGGGCGCCGGCTACGGATCGAGTACGACAGCCCACGCGAGCCATGTCCACGCGACCTGGTCGTGGATCCCTACGGGCTGCTCGCCAAGGCCGGCACCTGGTACCTCGTCGCCGACTGTGCCCGAGTGCCACGGATGTACCGACTCGAACGGATCACGACGTGGAAAGAAGTCGACCAGCCACGACGGATCCGCGAGAGCCAGACCCTGGCCACCGTCACCGCAGCGCTCATGGATCGGTGGGAACACAACCACGCGACAGAGGTCAGCGCCACCATCGACCGGAGCCAGCTCGAGCGGGCGCAACGGATCTTCGGCCTACGGCTCGTCCGGGACGACCATGAAGAATCCGCCACCGGCCACAAGGTGACAATCAGCTTCCTGCATTTGGAGGACGTGCGAGCACTGCTGCCGTTCGGGAGCGCCATCACTGTGCACGGCCCCACCGAAGCCAGGGCTCACCTTCGCGACCTCGCCACCGATCTTGCCCATCACTATGCGCCGTCACCAACGTCCTGATCCGCACCATCTGGTCACCGAGGAGCCGCTCCCACAGCCGCCTCTGCTGCCGGCGCCCGTCGAGAAAGATCGAGGAGTGCGCGACGCCGTACGGGCTGAACCCGTTGAGGCGCAGTACCCGCTGCGCCGGCAGACTCTCCGGATCGGTGAACGCCTCGGCGCGGTGCAACCCGAGGGTGGAAGAGACGGCCTGCCTGCGCAACGGTCCTCGGGCGGCCGTCCGCTACGCCCGTCGATCGGTCTCACACGACCCGGCTTCGCAGCGTCGCACCGCCTTCGTGATCTGGACTCCAGCCAGGAGCAGTGCCGACTGTGCGAGGCCACCGGCATCGAGACAACCACGGCTGCCACCGCACCGAAGCCGGGAGCCATACGTGACCTCACGGCGCAGGGCACCGCACTGCACCTTGGACTGCGAGGGCCGTCCTTCCGTGCGGCGATCCGGTACAGCCGCGTGGAGCTCTCGGAGGAACCTGCGCAGATAAGAACGGCATCCCGACCTACAGAGGGGACGCGACCGATCACGCGGTCCACAGACGGACCACACCGTCAGCGAGTTGCAGGAACTGCCGGGCGTCCGGGTGGTGGTGTGTGGGAAAGACGCCGGGAACCGCGCCCAGGAGCTTTCCCTCGACCGGGTCCCATATCGACAGACCGATGTCGCCGTGACTGAACAGGCGGGTGCCATCGCTGAAGAAAGGGCCGGTGGGACCCTCGAACGACAGAAGTTCCACGGCCATTGCGTCGCGACCCGTTCGACTCGTGTCGAAGATCCTTGCTCCGGGCCGCATGTGGAGGCCGTCATCGCCGATTCCCTCTACGGCCAACCGCACAGAGTCGATCCAGGTCATGGCGTGATCCCAGTAGTACGCCCGGCTGCACACGTCGACTCGGCTCGGACCGTCCTCGGACTCCCACACGTTGCCCTGGGTCCATGGGTCAAGGTCCCACACAATGGGGGCGCCGATGGGATGCCAAATCCAGCCGTCGTCCAGGATCCGCCTGCCGTCGGGGCTTACAGACAGTGCGCCGTGGAAGTAGTCGAGGTAATGCTCCGGCGGGGCATCTTCGGCTGCGGGCTCAGGGGACGGCCGGTCAGTCAGCAGCATGCCCGTTCGGGCGTCCGACACGTCCAGGCGGTTCCAGTCCGTGCGGTGGATCACGACGCAACGCCCACGGCTGTGGCCGAACTCCAGTGAGAACGGCACGGTCTCTTCGTGATAGCCCTGGTTGTCCAGGGCCAGCGTGACCTCGCCGGTCCGCAGGTCGATCACCTCACCGAACCGACCGTAGTCGTTGACCACCGCGGCGAACATGCCGTCGTGGGAGGCGTGCAGCCGCCGGCGAAGCAGACGGCCGTTCCATGGCTCGTGGTCGGGTTCCGCCGGAACGGTTGTCGCCCCGGCAACCTCGTGATCACCAGTTGCTGCGTCCCACCGGCTGATCGCCCCGTCCTCGTCCAGGACCAGCCACAAGGGTCGCTCGCCATGGTGCGCCGGGGCCAGATCCACGACTGCTCCCAGGCCCGGCGGCACCGCCAACTCACGGATTGCGTCGTAGCCACCGGTCACCGCTGCCCCCATCCCCGAAACCGAGCCGACAGCGTATCCGGGTCGCACGGTGCGGATGGCCGTGTTCAGGCCACCTGCGCCGGCCGACCGCTGCTCGATCCGCCATGGGCCGGCAACGCGGCTCCATCACGCCCAGGGCATACCGAGAAGCGTGATCCCGATCGCGCGCAGCAGATTCCAGCGAGCGGTGGAATCGCCGGCGTCCACGGGAAGTGCGAGTCCGCGCGGGGGTGCTCACGGGCTGAGGTGAAGAGACTTTGCCCAGGTCGTGGAGTTGTTTCGGGCCCGGCGGGGGGCTTTTGGAACAACTGCGGCCGGCAAAGGATCAGGTCTGTTCCCGCAGTCCCCGCCTCCAAGGAGCTCTCCAATGCTGACCTGGGTTTCCAGACGCCCGCTAGGACGGGTGCCGATACGAACGCTGCTCATCGCGGTCCTGGTCGCTGCAGTGATCACCACCGTCATGGATTTCACAGCGCCCTCGCGCATGGCAGCGGCACCCCGGGTGTCGGTCTCGCAGATCTGTGACGACTCGGTCAACGCGATCGAGGCCGCCTACGGCAAGCAGGCCCGCCCCACGACGAACGGGCCGGTCGTCGTGTCCGCCGCGTCCTACACGCTGACCGGCCGGCAGGCGGAGGTCGTCACCGCGAAGAAGAAGGAGGCCACCGCCGGCTGCGCGAGCAAGCTGCACAAGGCGGCGCAGGCCGGCTGGTCCTACATCTCCGCCCGGGGGGTGGAGATCGCCGTGGACGCGGCGATCACCATCCTCGCCTCCACGCTGATCTGCTCGCTCACCGGTCCGGTCGGCTGCAAGTGGGGCGTGCGCTTCGCCTCGTTCGTCGGCGGGTTCACCGGCGCCCTGGCCTTCCAGTACCTCACCGACGGCTACCTCGACTGGAAGAGCGTCGGCGGTGCCTTCTTCGACGCGACGGCCTCCATGCTCGCCTTCTCCGGCCTCGACAAGCTGGACGAGGCCTACGTCGGCAGAGGTGTCCGGGCGACCTTCAAGAGCATCGGCCCGGCCCTGAAGTCCGTCGGCAAGCGTATCGGCAGCGTGGGCCCGACCATGGTGGGCAGCATCAACAACGCCGCGGAGTACATCCTCACGCACACCACGGCGTGGGCCTTCCCCACGGCCTACACCGGGGGCGGCTCCATCGAGCCCGCCATCGCCGAGAAGCGGGGCCAGCCGATCGCCGGCGGCGTGCAGTTCCGCATCCCCGCCCATGCTGCCGGAAGCGATGTGCACGACGACCTGTACTCCGGCAGTTACAACAGCCCGTACTACAACTGGGACGTCGCCGAGACCCCGCACACCAACAGTGACGGCGCCATCGGCTATCTGATCGGCCAGGGCAGCAAATGCCTGACCAACACCAGCTACAACGTCGCCCTCACTCCGTGCAACTACAGCGACTCCCGCCAGTGGTGGTTCGCCGACGGCGACGAGCTCATGGCCTCCAACGGCAAGTGCCTCGACGAGGACGCCACCCACGTGCAGCGGTGGGCGGTCTCCTGCGACGGACTCACCTACGCGGCCAACCCGGAGAACAAGGACGACCAGTTCCTGATCACTCCTCCCGGCGGCACCTACATCCCCGACACCGTCGCCCACTGGAGGAGCCACATCTCCGTCTACGAGCACGCGTGAGACGTCGGTTCCTCTGATCTGCTGACGGCCGGGCCGGTGATCCATGTCACCGGCCCGGCCGTTGCGTGTGCCCGGCCGGCTCAGTCATAGTGCGGGAACCGTGCGGCTTTTTGCCGCTTTCTGATGTTTCCTGTTTGTTTCGGAGAGCTGGATTGGGTCGTCCTGAACGCCCGGTGGACCCTGCCGCCGGTCCGACACAGCGGTTCGCACACGAGTTGCGTGAGCTGCGGCAGAGCGCGGGCAGCCCCTCGTACCGCGTGATGGCACAGCGAACGGGCGCGTCGGTGACGACGCTGGCACGAGCGGCGGCCGGAGAACGGCTGCCGTCGTCGGCGGTGGTGCGGGCATACGCGCAGGCCTGCGATGCCGACCCGGCCGAGTGGGAACTGCGCTGGAAAACCGCGACGGAGGAGGTCGCCGCCGAGGAGACGGCCGCCCGCGACAACGCGGAGGCCGACGGCGCCGAGAAGTCGCCGTACCGGGGGCTGGCCCGCTTCGAACCGGGCGACCGGGCCCTGTTCTTCGGCCGCGGGCGCCTGGTGAGCGACCTGCTCGACCTCGTGAGCGAGCGCCGGTTCGGAGCGGTGTTCGGACCCTCCGGAAGCGGCAAGTCCTCCCTGCTGCGGGCGGGACTCGTCCCGGCCGCCCAGGAGACCGCACGGCGTACGGGCCGCCCGGTGGCGCTGCGCATCCTCACGCCCGGGGAGCGCCCGGCGGCCACGTACGGCCACCTGCTGGCACCGCGGGACGGCGACCCGGACAGCTGGGTGATCGTCGACCAGTTCGAGGAGGTCTTCACCCTCTGCCGGGACCGCGCCGAACGCAGCCGTTTCATCGACCTGCTCCTCACCGCCAGGGACCCTGCCTCCCGGCTGAGCGTGGTGATCGCGATGCGTGCCGACTTCTACGGCCGGTGCGCCGAGGTGCCCGAACTTGCCGACGCGCTGCGGCACAGCAGCCTTTTGGTGGGGCCGATGAGCCCGTCCGAGCTACGGGAGGCAGTCACCGGGCCTGCCGCCGCGGCCGGTCTGGTCGTCGAGCGGGAGCTGACCGCCAGGATCGTGGAGGAGGTGGTCGACCAGCCCGGCGGGCTGCCCATGCTCTCCCACGCCCTGCTGGAGACCTGGCGACGACGGCGGGGCCGCATCCTGACACTCGCCGGGTACGAGGAGGTCGGCGGCGTCCACGGCGCCATCGCCGCCAGCGCGGAACGGATGTACGGCGCGCTGACACCGGCCCAGGCTCGCACCACCCGTCGGCTTCTCCTGCGATTGGTCGTCCCCGGTGAGGGCACCCCGGACACCCGGCGCTCGGCCACCCGTGCCGAGTTGGACCAGTGGTCCGACCCCGAACTTCCCACGGTCGTGGAACGGCTGGCCGCAGCACGGCTGCTCTGCCTCGACGGCTCGGCGGTGGACCTGGCGCACGAGGCGCTGATCAGCTGCTGGCCGCGGCTGAGCGGCTGGATCGACGAGGACCGTGAACGGCTGCGCCGCCACCGCGACCTCACGGATGCCACCCGCACCTGGCACGAACTCGGCCACGACCACGGAGCCCTCTACCGGGGAGCCCGCCTGGACCGCGCAGTCGAACTCTTCCCAGGACAGGGGCAGGCACGAGGGCAGGAACAGCCACAGCACGACGACCTCACGCCCGCCGAACGGGCGTTCCTGACGACAGCCCTGGACGTCCGGGACCAGGAACACCGGTCGGCGGCCCGCACGAGGAAACGGACCCGCCGGCTGTTCGCGGCACTCTCCGCCCTGCTGGCTGTGGCACTGGTGACCGGCCTGGTCGCCTGGCGGCAGCACGGCACCGAGGTGCGGGACAGCGAGGACACCGCAGCCCGCCGGGTCGCCGAGACGGCCCTGACGATGCACACCACCGACCCGCGTACCGCCATGCTGCTCAGCGTGGCCGCCTGGCGGATCGCCGCCCTCCCGGAGACCCGAGCCGCGCTACTCGGGGCCATGACGATGCCCGAGGACGATGTCTACACCGATCCCGGGCCGGGTGCCGACGCACGCTTCCTCACCGACTCCGGCCGTGTCCTGCTCAGCGCCACCGGCCGTACGTGGCACACCTGGGACACGGTCACGCACCGGAAGATCGACTCCGGGCGGTTGCCGTCGAGTCCGGCCCTGGCGAGCAGCCCGGACGGCCGCGTCCTCGCCCTCGACCTGCCGGACGGCGCCGGCTGGCGGCTGTGGGACCTGCCGGCGGGCCACTGGACCGGAGGACCACATCCCGTGCCGGACCGGTACCTGCCCTCCTTCGCGAGCGACCCGCACACCTACCTCGCGAGTGAAATCGACGAACCGCGGCTCGACCTGCGCTCGGTGACAGACGGCCATGTCCTCCTCCACGCGCAGACCCCCAGCGACGCCGGCATCGCCGAAACCCCCGACGGCCGACTGGTCGCCGTCTGCCCCGTCAGCGGCCCGCTCCAAATCCTGGACACAGGCCGCCGAAGCGACCTCACGGGCGGCTGGACGGGCGCCGGTGAGAACCACTGCGGCGACGCCAACTCACTCCTTGCGTTCGACTCGGCAGGCGACCGGCTCGCAGTGGTCTCCCGTACCGGCATACGGGTCTGGGACACCGCCTCCGGACGGCTCATCGCCGACATCTCCTCCGCCGACGCCTCCTCCGCCTCCTTCAGCCAGGACGGAAAGTTCCTGGCCACCACGGACTCCAGCCGGCTGGCGGTGTGGCGGCTGTCCGCACCGGACTCGCCCGTCTTCCGTCACGACCTCAACGGCCGCCAGCCATCCAGCGCCCTCGCCTGGGACCCCGCCAAGCCGGTCCTGCGCTACCTCGAAGCAGGCTCGGTGCACGCCCTGGACCTGGGGGCGGCCGTCACCCCCGCCTGGCACGGCAACCCCCTGAACAACGCGCTGCTGAGCCCGGACGGCCATACCCTCGCCACCGCCGAACAGTCCGACGGGGGCTATGTCTTCCGGCTGCGGACGACCAGCGACGGACGTCTGCTCCGCACCCTCCCGACCGTGCCGCTCCCCACCCCCGCCGACAGCAGCGGCCCGATCATCACGGACTACGCCCAGACCCTGATGGCCTTCGCCCCGGACGGCACCACCTTCGCCTACGGGATCTCCGCACCGGGACGCGTGACGACCCGCCAGCTCGTCCGAATCCGGGACCTGTCCGGCGACCGCACACGGACCACGCTGGACCTCGCCGCATCCGCCCCCGACACAGCGGTGGACGCGATGGCCCTGGGCCCAGGAGCACGCACCCTGGTAGCCGTCCGACCCCAGACCACCGACGAGAACGCCGAAGTCTGGAACACCGAACGACACCGCCGGACGTCAGTACTGCACGACCTGCACAACACCACACTGGCTCTGCGCCCCGACGGCCGCCTGCTCGTCGTCGGCAACAACGTCACCGCCCTGCCCACCGGCCCGAGCAGAGAGCAAGCGCTGAGCCGGGGCGACGAAGTGGAGGCGCTGGCCTTCACCACGGACGGCTCCCGGGCCGCGGCCGGTGACGCCTCCGGCCGCGTCACCCTCTGGGACGCCGGTCTCAGCCATCGGCTCGCCGTCCTGCCGAACACCTTCCCCGCCCCCCTGGCGGGCGGCACCCCGGAGACCGTCAGCGCCCTGGCCTTCAGCCCCGACGGCAACACCCTCGCGGTGGCCGGCGACCTTGGCTCGCTCCAACTCTGGGACACCGCGAGCCACCAGGCCCTCAGCACCGTCACCACCCCCGGCGAGGGCATCACCGCCCTCGCCTTCAACCCCGACGGCAGCGCCCTGTACAGCGCCGGCACTCACGTACCCCTGCGGACGTACCCCGTCACCCCGTCCTACGCGGTCGCGCAAATCTGCGCGCGCACCGCAGGCAGCCTCTCCCCCACCCAATGGCACACCCTCATCCCCGATGCCGGCTACCGCAGCGTGTGCCCGAGGGACAACGCACCGGACGAGGGCCACTCCCCGGGCCGAACCCAGGCCGCCCACGCGGGTGGGGCGTCGTCGCCAAGACGGGCGTCCGCCGGTGCGTATCCGGGTGGCGCACGGCTCGACGTTGCGGCCTTGCGGACCATGAGCGGCAAGCTCAGGAGATTGCGATCCTGACCACCTGCGCCACGTGGTCCGAGAGAAAGGTCGAGCCCGCCGCCGGCACCGCAACCGGCTCCGTGAAGAGCCGGTCGATTCCGATGACCGGACAGCGACCGGGGTCACCGTGGACGAGCAGATAGTCGACCCGGTAGGCCGTCGCACCGGCAGGCAGCAGCTCGGCGTGGAAGGTCGGCAGGTCCGCCGCGGCGAAGGGGTCCCGCCACATGTCGGCGTCCATCATCGCCTCGTACAGGGCGGACCCGCTCGGCAGATTGAAGTCACCGCCGGCGATCACCAGCTCCGTGTCATCACCTCGCGCTTCGTCCAGTACCTGTCGCACCCTCCTCAACTGCCCCGCCTGCAGGGCCTCGTGCCGGTTGCCCGTCGACCAGTCCCCGTCCCGGTTCGCGGTCAGATGCACATTGCCCACCACCGTCCGGTGGCCGGACACTCCAAAGGTCAGTACCCCCTGGAGACGGCTGCTGAGCGCCAGCGCGCTGCGAAACAACCAGCTTCCCGTCGACGGTCGGGTACCACGGAACGAGTGGTACCGGGCCGCCGTCAGGGGCGTCCTGGAAAAGGAGGCCAGCCCTCCGGCCGGCTGACCGAGCATTCCCGTGCCGCGGGCGACGAACGGGAAGGACGGCAGGTGCCGACCCAGGAGCCTCAACAGCCCTGGTGTCCACACCTCCTGGAAATTCACGACGTCCACGTCCGCCTGCTCCAGGCGGCGACAGAACTCGACCGCCCGCTGCCTCACCGGCGGAAGCGGATTGGACAGTCCGCAACAGACGTTCAAGGAAGCCACGCCGATACTCCTGACGCCGGCCTTCATCAACTGTCCCCCCGCACCAGCAGCGGTTCGCCGTGGATCCGGCGACTGCGCAGCACCCGCACCAAAGAGCCCTCCCCGTGGTATGCCCCCAGACTGCCGAAGACGCCGTATCCGCAGAACGCCGGGCCGGCCTCCAATTCACCTTGATGTCCTCCTTCTCCCTCGCGCCGCACGCTCCGCCGTGGGGGTCGGCCCGGAATTGAGGGCAGCACCCAGGACCAGGCTGCCGCAATCCCTGGATCGCCGGCATCAGGGAAACCACGCAAAGGCACACCTGGCCGACGGGGCCCCGACCCAGGGGGAGTTGACGCGAACGTGTTCTCGCATCGGGGAGCTGTCAGGACGTCACACGGGAGCAGGCCCCAGTGCCGTCGAAGCGGCGGAGAGCCTCGCGCAGGGCGGTGCCGTCCTTTGCGAGTTCGGCGTTCCGCACAAGGCCGGGCGGACGCGTCGCGGGCTTACAACTCCTGGCGGTCGGACGGGTTCACCGCTCTCGGTGATGCCGTTCGGCTGCATGGCCCGGTTCTTGCTTCTCAGCCCAGTTGCTCGGCCAGTCCGACGATGATGCCTTCCGGGCCGCGGACGTAGCAGAGCAGATAGCTGTCCTCGAACCGGGCGATCTCACCGACGAGTTCGGCACCGTGAGGGCGCAGGCGGGCAACGGTGTCCTCGATGTCGTCGACGGCGAACATGACGCGGTGCGTGCCCACAATGTTGTGCGGCTTGTTGCGCGGCCCGGCACTGATCACCGCGGGACTGCGGTACTTCGCCAGCTCGAGGCGGCTGTGACCGTCCGGGGTCCGGACCATCGCGATGTCGCAGCGGACGCCGTCGAGGCCGGTGCACTGGTCGGCGACGAGGCCCTCGACCTGGGCCCTGCCTTCCAGCTCCATACCGAGTTCCACGAAGAACCCGATGGCGGCATCCAGGTCCTCGACGACGATGCCGACATTGTCCATCCGCTGAATCGCCATGCTGGCTTCTCCTTCTTCCTCGTGCGGCCGGTGGTGGCCGCTGATGTCCCTGGGACGGAGCCGGTGACACGTTCTCGACATCCGCGGACCGTTGAACTCAAAGAACGGCTCGCGCCTCGCCGTAGCCACAGCGGACCCGCACGGTACGCGCCGGCACCGACGGTGAGTGCGGCACATACGACCGCTCCCGCCAAGACGATCAGCCGCAGTGTGCCGTACCCGCTTTCCATGTTTCCTCGACGATGCACAGCGTGCGCGCTTGATCATCGCGCCTCCCCCGTTGCTTCACGGTGCCGGGCCACTCTCGGCGGGTGCTGTTCCCCGTGCCGCGCTCACTTTCGCCGCACCCGTCCGCCCTCAGCGATCCGCCGTCTGGTCCTCCTCGCCCCCGCACCAGTCGTCGCCTGGCCCCTCGGCGCCACGGCACGACCACCGCTCACGTGGACGAGTTGCTCCGACGTGCCTGGGTGAGTGATGAGAGATCTGCGCAGGCATCATGGAGGCCGACCTTGAAGGAGCGACTCTCGTGAGACTCGTGTCCGACCCCGTTTACGGCGAGGTGGATCTCACCGCGACGGCGACAGAACTGGCTTGCTTGGCAAGGGCGGTAGCCGAGGGTGACGGCTTCATCAGCGCCGCGTCCGCGTCTCCCCCTGACGGCAGCACCCTGGCGGGGATCGAAGTCAGGAATGCGCTCGACTCCGGTGTCCGTATCGGACTTGACGCCCGGCGGCAGATCCTTGTGATCAGCGGCGATCTCCATGCCAGGGCTGTCCTGGCCGAAAATCTGCATGCTTTGGTCACCGCCGAGGACGGCGGTCACCTCCACATCGACTACTTTCCCGAGCATCCCTACTTGGTGCCAGGATCATTGCCCTTGGTGGTCAACAGCCCGCACGGAGGTATGCCGACCCGGGCTCAGATGCCGTAACCACGTCCGCCGTACAGAAGTTGCCGTCTCACAACTCCGGCCCCTCAACATGGTGTTGAGGGGCCGGTTCTCGTAGCGCGGGCCGGATTTGAACCAGCGACCTCTGGGTTATGAGCCCAGCGAGCTACCGAGCTGCTCCACCGCGCGTCGGTGTGGTTTCAGCATACGTGAGGTGGAAGGGGCGGGCAGGGATTTATCCGTGGGTCCCGGATGTGGTGCGTGGGGCCGTGTACAGGCGGGAGCCGTGGGCCGGCCTCCCGGGGTGGGGCGCAGAACCCCGTTGCCCCGCTCGATGTCCGTGCCTGGCCCAGGTGGCGCAACGGGGGTGCGGTGCAGGTAACTGGCGAACCGCACGACCTGGCCATGGACGTACGCGGCGCTGGGGTTGCCTGGCCGGGCTTGTCGAAGGTCGCGCGAGGCAGGACTGGGGTCTCTCCGTCGGCCGGCTCGCAGGGGGCGTGTGTGGCACTGCCTGCGGGCCTGCCACCTGACCGCCTGCATCCGGCGCATCACCCGACGGATGTCGATCAGTTCGGCAAAATGCCGCCATCAGTTTGACGGAAAGCCCTTCCATCGGTCGCTCGACTTGCCAGTCTCTGTCTGCACACGCGGGATGTCATGTCCGCGTACACCTCGCCCCACCGTCATGGAGACACCCATGCCTCGAACCGTCAGCAGGACCTTCCGGCTTGTCAGAGCCGCCGCCGTCACGGGCAGCGGCGCGGCTCTCGCCGTCACTCTGGCCGGCAGCGCCTCCGCGGGCGTGCTGCAGAACCTGCCGGAGAACGCCACCACGTTCCAGAAGTACTTCGAGCCCGTGTACGACTACGACTCGGACTCCTGCTACCCGGCCGCCGCCATCGACCCGAACGGGACCCTCAACGGCGGTCTGAAGCCAACCGGATCCATCACCGGCCAGTGCCGCAGCGGCCACCTCGACCACGCCAACACCTACTCGCGAGCCAAGTGCAACAACGGCTGGTGCGGGATCATCTACGCCAGCTACTTCGAGAAGGACGAGGCTTCCCCGGGCATCGGCCACCGCCACGACTGGGAGTGCATGGTCGTGTGGGTCCAGCAAGGGGCGGACACGCCGTCCTACCTGTCCGCCTCCCGGCACGGCGGCTTCAGCACCCACCCCATTGCCGACGTTCCGATGAGCGGCCAGCGGGTCATGGCCGTCTACCACAAGGACGGCGCCAGCACTCACGCATTCCGCTTCGCCAAGTGGGGCGAGGCCGCGGAGAACGACACCGGCGCCTGGCACCAGGAGAACCTGCTCACCTGGGACAACCTCGCACCCAACCTGCGCACCATCCTGAACGCCTCCGACTGGGGCAACGCCAATCTCCCGCTCCAGGACTCCAAGTTCAACGACACGCTCAACAAGGCCAAGCCGGGCGAGATCCCGTTCGACCCGTACGCGTGACCCGCACACCGGCGCGGCGCCGGGTCCGCAGGGCATGACGGTCGCTGGTCCGGGGCTCCATCGGATCCGGACCAGCGCCAGTCGCCACGCCAGGAACGCCGTACAGGTCGGGGAATGCCCGGCGGAGATGACGGCAGAAGACCGTCTCCGCATGCGTGATCAAAAGTCCGAGGCCAGGGTATGGCCCCCGGGGTACGGACAAGGTTCGAGGCTGTCGGTTTGTCGACGCCGAACCGCCTCGGGTCCGTTCTGACAGGCGGATCGCGACCCTGTCATGGCCTCGGTGACGGCCAGGGCCGAGTTGCCGACGTTCCCCCGGTGGGGGTGCGGACGGGACGCCTGGTCCCTCCTCGTCCCCCGTCCTGCGGTGACAGCAAGTCTTGGGACACGTTTTACGCGACGTATGCAACTGCGGCCTGCTCCCTTTCTGTCTGATAGGGAGACGGGTCCGTCAGGGCCGAAGGACGAGTAGACCGGGGCAGTTCGTGGGACGGCGCAAGGGCAGCATATGGATCGCATTCGTCACGGGTGTGGTGCTGGTGGGCGCGAGCGCCTGCGGCGGGGGCGGCAGTGACAAGGCAAGCGGAGACGATGCGAAGGCGTCGGGGAAGCCGAGTGCGAGCGCCTCTCCGTCACCGACGAAGCCTGCAGGACCGCCGATGCTGCTGGAGACGATCACCCCGCAGACGGGAACCACGGTCGGCGTGGCCATGCCGATCTCGGTGATCTTCACGAACCCGGTGGCGGCCAAGGCGCGGGCCTCAGTGGAAAAGCACATGAAGGTGAGTGCCTCGCAGTCGGTGGCCGGCGCCTGGCACTGGATGGGCGACAAGCGTGCCGACTGGCGCCCGAAGGCGTACTGGCCCTCCGGTACGACGGTGAAGATCGACGCCGACATGACGGGCGTCAGCAACGGCAACGGACGCTATGGCGTACACAACTACACGCACACCTTCAAGATCGGTGACGACGTGCGCGCGGACGTCTCGGTGACCGGCCACACCATGAAGGTGACCCGGAACGGCGGGCCGGTGCGCACTCTTTCGATCAACGCGGGCAGCGCCGAGTATCCGACGTGGGACGGCACGATGGCCGTCATCGACAAGCAGGAGAAGGTCCACATGACCTCCTGCAGCGTCGGCATCAGCTGCGACAAGGGCAGTCCCAACTTCTACGACCTGACACTGCCCTGGGACATCCACCTCACCCAGTCCGGCACCTACGTCCACTACTCGACCGGCGACCCGAACCCGGGCAGCGGCAGCGCGCGCGGCTCGCACGGCTGCGTCCACCTGTCTCTGTCGGACGCCAAGTGGTTCTACGGTCAGGTGAAGCAGGGCGACCCCATCACCATCACCGGCTCGCCCCGTGGCAAGGCCCCGGCCGACAACGGCTACGCCGACTTCAACCTGGGTTGGGACCAGTGGCTCGCGGGCAGCGCGTCCGGCGAGGGGACAACCGCCAGCCTGTGACGCGCGTCAGTGCCTGCTGTGCGAGCGGTTCACGGTCGTGAACACGGCTGGGGAACCGCTCGCCATCATCGGACCGGGCGCCCAGACCCCCAGTCCCGAGTACGGCACCCGGTCCGGCCCGGCGACCGTACCGGCCGCGCTTCTTGCCTCCACCCTGGCACTGTGGGGGATGCTGGCACACACGGCATCTGACCCGTCCCGTTCGCAGCGCCGGAGGCGCCCCATGAGCGTCATCGTCTGGATCACCGAGGGGACCTGGCCCTCCTGTGTGGATGCCGCCCTCACCCGTACGGCACCGGGCGAGGAGGTCGTGCTGCTGTACGTGCACGACCACACGATCAGTGAAACCGCGCACGGCGCCTACGCCGGCCTCCTGGGCCGCGGCCACCCCGAACGCGACCCCGGCACCCGTCTGGCACACCTCACCGCGGACTCGGCCAGGCGACTCCTGCAGACCGCCGCCGACCGCCTGGACCGTGCGTGCACCCGCACGGAACGCGGTGGCCGCGTCGAACGCGAGGTCATCACCGCAGCTCAAGGCGCGGATCTGCTGATCTGTGCCCGCGACGGCGATCCCACCCGCCCCGGCCCGCACAGCCTCGGGCGCGCCACCCGCTTCGTCGTCGACCACGCCCCCTGCCCCGTCCTCCTCGTCTGGCCGGCCCCGCCGCGGCACACCGAGCTGCCCCCGCCCCCTCCCGGATCCGGCCACCGCCCCTGACGCCCGTCCGCGCCGGCCCCCTTTCGGCCGCAGTGCGGCCACGAACAGCACGGCACCAGCTCCCTGCGCGATGCCGACAAGCAACAAACCGGCCCGGGGGTCGTCGGCCCCCGGGTGCCGACGACGCGGATACTGATCACGAACGGCCGGCCGCTTCGACGTAGGCCGAACCCGTCCCGGTCCCTCGCAACAGCGTCGTGCTCGCCGGTACGGGCTTCCCGTCGCCGTAGCTGAAAGTGCAGGCGGCTGCCCGGAGTTGGTGCCGTCACCACGTTTACCGCTCCTGCCGTACTCCGGGAGCTACATACGCCTTGAGATCGCCGACCCGCTCCACGGGCCAGCCGCGTGCGAAAGCGGGCGGGTGGGCGTCCGGCAGGGCGAGTACGGCGAAGGGCCTCTGGCGGGCGGCCCGGGCAAGTTCGGCCCGGGTGGTGCTGGTGTCGTGGCCTGCGCTCTGTGCGGAGCCGCATCCGGTGTAGTAGGCGATCGGGACGGCCTCATAGCCGCTGAGCAGGCACGGAGGGCGTACGCCGAGTGTGTGGAGGGCGGCCGCGGTGCGGGACCAGTCCGCGCGGTTGGCGGCGGAGTTGTGCAGGGTGCGCTCCAGGACCAGGTACTGCACGGCCACATGCCCCGCAAGTGCGACGGCCGCCAGGCTGACGGCAAGTGTGCGGGCCCTCCCCGGGGCCGGTGCGGTGAGCAGGTGGGCGAGGCCCTGGGCGACGGGCAGGGCGAGCAGGGCGTAGGCCGGCAGCAGGAAGCGGGGGGCCGCGTAGCCGATGAGGAACAGGTAGGGGACGGCGGCTGTGGCGGCGCAGACCAAGGGGAGCAGGGCGGGCAGCGTGCGCCGGGCGCGGAGCGCGACGACGGTGCCGAGGGCGGCCAGCAGGGGCAGCGCGAACCACCACAGGCTCACCACCGGGTTGGGGAGAGCGCCGGTGCAGGGCCGGCACAGCGTGCGCCCGCCGAGACTGCGGAGCTGGTCGACGACCGCCAGGTGCCATCCGAGGCCGCCCTGGATACGGGAGGCGTCGGAGAGGCGCTGCGCGAGACCGCCGTAGCTCACGTATGCCTCGATCACCCACTCGCCCGCGCCCGCCAGGAGGCCGGCGACCACTACGAGGAGCAGGCGCGGGCGGCGCAGGGAGAGGATCAGCAGGGGCAGCACCACATAGACCGCGTCCGTCGGGCGCATCCATGCCATCAGAGCTGTCCCCGCGAACAGGCCCCACCAGGCTGCCCGGTCCCGTGCGTTCACGTGGACGCGCAGGAAGCAGCCCACGCAGATCAGGGCGCCGACGGCGACCCAGTAGTTGGGCATGGCCTGGGGGCCGTAGAACACCGTCACCCACAGCGAGGCGAACAGGGCGCCTGCCAGAGCCAGGACGCGTGGCATGACGTGAGCCCGCCAGACACGCAGGGCGAAGTAGAGGGCCAGGCCGGAAAGGACGGCGAGGTAGACCCCGAGGAGGGCGGTGGAGGCGGACCAGGACGTGATCGGGGCGACGAGGAGCGAGATGCCGCGGGCGCGCGGCGCGCTGAAGTAGGCGGCTGGAACGTGGCCGCTGATCTGGCTGACGTAGACCGTCTCGTCCCAGCCGAGACCCAGACCCGGCCGGACGAGGCAGAGTTGGGCGAGCGTGAAGGCGGCTGCGACCGCCGCGAGCCAGGGCTCGCCCCAGGGGCGTCGTGGTCTGGCAGTCTGCGGGGAGGGGGCGGTGCGACGAACGCCGGTCGTCGTGGCGTTCGGGCCGTCGGCCATGTGACACCTCTCGTCGGGACTCTTCTAGGGATCGGTTCCCTACAACCCACAGGGCCGCAACACACCCTACGACTTGTAGGGTTATATGGGGGTGAGAAGCTGACTTCCCACGTCTGCAAGGTGACCGCCATGCACAGCAGCGGCCCACACGAAAGACCCGGACGGCGTAGTGCGGGCGAGCTGGAGGCTGCGGTCCTGGCCGCCCTCTGGGCGGTGGAGCATCCCCGAACCCCGGCGGAGATCCAGGTGGAGCTGGGCGGACGGCTCGCCTACAACACAGTGCACACGATTCTCAGGCGCCTCTACGGCAAGGGGCTGGTGCTGCGGGATGTCGACGGGCGGCGCGGCGCATACCGGCCAGCGCGGGACGAGGCCGAGATGACCGCGCAGGCCATGCACGAGGCCCTGGACCGGGGAGCGGATCCGATCGCCGCGCTCCAGCACTTCGTGACCGGGCTGACCACGGAGGAGTCGCGGGCGCTGAGGAAACTCCTCGGTCAGAGCCCGCCATGACGACGGCCCTGCCGGCTCGGTGATGCCTCAGAGCCGACACACCGATCTCCACCGTCCGCTCACCGTGAACCCGGGGCTCGGCACCCGGACGCGTGAGTACAAGGCCGTAGGCGATGATCACGGCTTGTGCACCGAAGATCTTGTGCCTGATGTTGGCGCCTTCTCGGTAGCGGCGACCGCCCCGCGGGTGTAGCGTCGTGATCCAGCAGTCGTGGTTCCGAAGTCCCGTTCGCCCGTGATCGCCATCACGGGCGTTCTTGCGTTGCAACGCCTCTCCGGACCAGGGCGATCACCTCCCGGGCACGCAGGGTGCGGGCCCGGTTTCCCTCTAAGGAGACAGTCATGGCCAAGGGCACCGTCAAGTGGTTCAACAGCGAAAAGGGCTTCGGCTTCATCGAGCAGGAGGGCGGCGGTCCTGACGTGTTCGCCCACTACTCCAACATCGCCGCCCAGGGCTTCCGCGAGCTGCTGGAAGGCCAGAAGGTCGAGTTCGACGTCACTCAGGGCCAGAAGGGCCCCCAGGCGGAGAACATCCGCCCGGTCTGATCTGCCTGATGCGGCAAGGCTCGGCATGCCTCTTCGAGGTCGCCGGGCCTTGCCGCCGTCTGTATCCGGACAGCACGCCGGCGCTGGGTGGTGGGGCGGCTCGGTGCGCGACAGAGGGTGCTGGGGGGGCGGTGTCACGGGCACGGCCGAGCCCGTGATCAGGATCAGGATCAGGATCCGCAGACCGTCGTAGGCCGGCTGCCATGGGCCCGCACGACGCCTCCGGCTTCACTGACGCCGGCACGTTCCGTCCAGCAGAGCTCACCTGAGCTGACCGGCATGCGGCTGCCCCGACCGCGGCCGAAGCCGCCGGTGGGCGGAAGACGGTGCCGCGTCGGCTGCGTCGCTTCAACCGCCCCGGCGATCCAGTGGCCCGTTACTGCTCCACGCGGCGTGAGCGCGGTCATGATGTCCACCATGACGCATACCGCCCGCCGCATGTTCGAGCTCCTTGAGCCGATCTGCCTGGTCACTTTCTTCGCCGACGAGTGCAACGAGGAGTTGGCCGCGCTCGGCCACCGCACCTACTGGGACGGCTACTTCGCCAGCCGGGCCGCGCCACTGGGGCGAGTGCCGGCGCAGGTCGTGCACGCGGCCTTCTACAACTTCGCCGACGGGGAGGCCGCACGGCACATCCCGAGCGCGTGGCAGACGATCCCGCCCGAGGCATCCCTCGCCGCGCGGGAGCGGGGCAGCGCGGCCTCCCTGCGGCGCATCCTCGGCGAGGAGCTGGCCGACTCCCCGGGCCTGGCGCGCGCGGCCGATCTCACCGCCAAAGCCGCGACGAGCGCGCCCACCGAAGGGCGGGTGATGTACGCCGGGATGCGTACCGTCGCGGTGCCGAGCGAACCGGTCGCCCGGCTGTGGCATTCCGCGACCATGCTGCGTGAGCACCGCGGTGACGGGCACGTCGCCGCTCTCGTCGGCGCGCGCATCGGCGGCACCGAGGCGCACGTGCTCTCCGCCCTGGGGCAGGGCATTCACCCACCGGAGTCGTTCGGGCGCATCCATCACCTGCCGAAGGAGCGACTCGCGGCGGTCATGAACGGCCTGCGCGAGCGTGGGCTCGTCGACGCCGAGGGCCGGTTCACCGACGCCGGCCGTGAGACCGGACAACGCATCGAAACCCTGACCGACGAGCTCGCGGCCCCGCCGTACGACGCCCTGTCCGCCGTCGAGCTCGACGAGCTGTTCGCCGAGCTCGAACCCATCACCGCGAAACTGGTGGCCGCGGGGTCGCAGTGATGGGCAGCGGCTGACGGGGCGCCGAACACTCCGTGCGCCACAGCGAGTTCGCGGCCCGGCGTTCGCGCCCGGGGTGCTCGATTCGGCCGTCGGCGCCCGGGCCGGTCTGTTTGTCCCGAGCCATCCCATGGAACGGACGAGAGGGCCGGCTTCGTTCAAGCAGACGGCCGGTCTCCCCCGCGTGTGATGCCGCCCTCCCGGGGCGCCGTTCGCGGGCCGGTTGCGGTGGCGATGAAGTGGGCCCGGGCAGGCCGTCGGACCTGCGAATACCAGGGCAGAACGCACTACCCCGACACCCCAACATGTGGCGAACTCGTGAAATGTTGACGGGAGTTGTGAAGAGCGACAAGATTGCGCTTCGTTCACTGTGACTCAAGTGAGCGAAGTGACGCGAGTGGCTATCGCGCGGCTCGCATTTGATGCCCTGCCGACAGCGGCTGCTCGCGTCCTGCCACCTCCCACACTCTCGAATCCGCTAGGGCATATCTTGACGCGCCTTTCACGCTCCAGAACGTCGGCCACCATCGCCGCAACCGCCTTCGTCGCCGCCGCCACTCCCCTGTTCGGGGCCGCCGCCGCGAGCGCAACCCCCGCGAGTGGCTGCCAGACGGCCACCATTCAGTACCGCCTCGTCGACGCCGCCGGAAAGCCGGCCGGTGCCGACTGGACCTCACAGGGCGGCTTCCACCAGTGGGACGCCGCGCCGGGCACCGTAGAGGTGCGCCTGGCTCCGGGACAGACCGTCGGTGAAAACTGCAAGTACCCGGTCTCGCTGGCCGAGTACACCACCGAAGGCCCCAACTGGTACACCTCCGGCTTGCAGACGCTTGTCGACCACGCCACGGTCTACCTCGGCGCCTCGGACCTTCCCGGCGCAGACGACACCAAGCAGACCTGGCAGAAGCTCACGGTGAAGGCGCCTGACTGCTACGGGCAGATCGACCTGTACGGCGACGACGTCATCTACGACGGCAAGTCCCAGGACGGCCACGGGCCCGCGCCCTACCAGCCCGACAACGTCGTCACGCCCTACCACCTGATCTCGGCGTGGAACGGCGGCGACAAGCCGTGCACCCCCGACCAGCCGAGCCCCTCCACTCCCCCTGCCTCGCCGTCCACCCCGGCCAGCCCGCCCGCGAGCACGCCGCCCGCGGACCAGACCACTCCCCCGGCCACCCCCTCGACTCCGCCCGCCACCTCCACCACTCCGCCCACCACCCCCGATGTCCCGCCACTGGAGTCGGTGCCTCCCACCACCCCGGCGCCCTCGCCCAGCGACAGCACCCCGCCGCTGGCCGAGACCGGTTCCAGCGCACCAGTCGGCCCCATAGCCGGCGGCGCAGCCGCGGTGATCGCCCTCGGTGCCGCCGCCCTCTACGCCACCCGTCGCACGCGGCGCTCCTGACCAGGACCGCCGCCGGCACCGCCACGCGGTGAGGCAGACGGCAGTTTCGCCCCGGAGCTGAAGGGATCCGGCCGACCGTGAGGGCGGCCCCCGACAACGGCCTGGGGCGAAGCTGCCGTCACGGCATCATCGGTCATGGCACAAACAGGCCGCGCCCGACCGGAGCCCGGTACGGCTGCGAGCTCCGGGCAGCGACGTGTCGCACTCCCGCGTCGGGCCGATCGTTGCCGTGCGGCGCCGGTGGTTCGTGACGTTCACGGGCCGCGACGGCCCTCGTCCGTGGCCGGTCAGTCACGCCGGGTCTGGCGGCGGATCCTGTCGGCGACCTCGTTGTGTTCGGTCTCCCACCACGGGCGTACACCGTCGGCAGTGGGTGTCGTGCCGGTTTCCGGTGGGGTTGCGGCGGCGAGTTCGGCGTCCAGGCGGCGGTCCAGGGCCGCAGTCTGGACGCGTTCGGCGCGGGCCCACTGGAACAGGATCGCCAGCAGGAAGGGAAGGGCGACCAGCTCGGCGATGCCGAGCATCGCGCCGCCGCCGACCTGCTGGTCGTGGTGGACGTCGGGTGACCAGGACGGGGCGTGGTGCAGATACCACGCGCCCGCGATCAGGGTGCCGTGCGTCATGACGACGATTCCGGGGACCGCGTCGACGATGCCGTCCAGGAAGACCAGTGCCGCCCGCACCGGATGCGTGCACCAGGACGGCAGCGTCTCCTCGCGGGTCAGCACCGGCACGACGAACAGACAGCCGGCCACCAGCAGGTGCAGATACATCAGCTCGTGCAGCCAGCCCACCCGCAGGGCGGTGGCGAAGTACGGCGTGAAATACACCGTCAGCTCGGTGGCCAGCACCAGCGCCGTGCTGACCAGGGGGAAGGCCAGCGCCCGTACGACCCGTCCGGTCACGGCCCGCCGAACCCGTGCGCCCGCTCTCTCCGGCAACGCCTCGACTGCCAGCCGCAGCGGATCGCCGAGCGCCAGACCCAGCGGCACCACCAGGTCGAGCAGGACGTTCTGCACGGCGGCGGGCCAGAACAGCACCCGGTCGTAGACGGCGAGCCCGGACATCGTCGCCACGACCAGCCCGCCCAGTCCGAGGAACGTGAAGGCGACGACCCTGGCGGGCGACCAGGGCACACCGCGCCGACGGAGTCTCGCCACGCCCCAGCCGTAGAGCGCGCCCAGAACCAGGGCCAGCAGGAGCGCGGGGACGTCCAAGCGCCACGTGGACAACAGACGTCCAGCCGTCAGCTCGGCGAGCCGACCGGCCGACAGATCGGTCACCACGTAGCCAATCATCCGGATCTTCCTCCTCCGCCCGCCTCGTGACGAGTCGACTCGACCGCACAGCCGGACGGTATGCCCCGCCGCCCGCGGGCCGGGCGGCGGGGTGTCCGACACCGCACTGACGGGGTCGGTTTCAGACGCGGCCGGGTGCCCGGGCGATCGGGCGACTGGAGAGCCCCGCGGCGGTTGGCTGTCCAGCGAACCTCTTCCTCCACCCGTACCACCACCACGCAGACCGCGCTCCGGCGCGCCTGAGCCGACCATCCCCGGCGGGCTTCATCGGCGCCGAGGTCCGCTGCTCTCCCTGACCACCAGTTCCGTCGCCACCTCCACCCGGGTCGTCTCCGGCTGTTCCCCGGACAGCAGCCGCAGCACCATCCGGGCCGCGAGTGCGGTCATGTCGGCCAGGGGGGTGCGGATCGTCGTCAGGCGTGGGGTGACCCAGTCCGCGAAGGGCAGGTCGTCGAAGCCGACCACGCTGACGTCGGCCGGAATGCGCAGGCCCAGTTCGGCGGCGGCCCGGTAGGTGCCCAGCGCCTGGTGATCGCTGCCGGCGAAGATCGCTGTCGGACGGTCGGGCAACGCCAGGAGTTCCAGGGCGTGTTGGTGTGCCAGGGGGTGGGTGAAGTCGCCGTAGCGCACCAACTCGGGGTCGAAGGGCAGTTCCGCCTCCGCCAGGGCCGAGCGGTAGCCGTCGACCCGTGCCCGGGAGGTGAGCCGGCGCTCGGGGCCGCTGATGATCGCGATGCGTTGGTGGCCCAGTTCGATGAGGTGCCGGGTCGCCGCCAGTCCGCCGGGCCAGTTGGTCGCGCCCACCCACGGTGTGCCCGGGGCGGGTTCGTCGATCGGCATGACCAGCGCGTAGGGGATGCCGAGCCGGCTCAGTTCCTCGTGCTGCCCGGGTGTCAGTTCGGGCACCACGAGAATCGCTCCGCGGGTGGGGCGGGTGGCGAGCGAGTCCAGCCATTGGCGGGCGCGCCTGGTCCGGCCGTGAGTGGCGGAGACCACCAGGCCCATGCCCGCGTCGTGCAGGACGTCTTCCGCACCGCGGATGAGTTCGACCGCCCAGGGGCTGTCCAGTTCGTTGATGACGAAGTCGATCAGCCCTCCGGGCGGGGCCGCGGTGGCTGCCGGGTGGTGTTTCGCGAGGTAGCCGTGCTGTTCCAGCAGCCGCTGCACTTTGGCCCGCGTCTCCGCCGATACATCGGATCTGTTGTGCAGCACCTTGGAGACCGTGGACACCGATACGCCTGCGCTGTCGGCGATTTGGGCCAGCGTGCGTCTCCTTCCGTCACTGGATCCCGTCCGAACCGTTGACGTCATCGGATGAATCTCCTACGTTGCCGGGCGATCGAGTTTTGCGAAAGGTATCGCAATTCTGGTTTTCGGAGTACGGATCCTCGGCGAACTGGTGGTCTACATGAAGAGATGGCGCGTGGCTCCCCTGGCCGCAGCCGTGGCTCTGGTGCTGTCCGGCTGCGGAGGTACCGGCGGCGGGGACGGTGCCCGGTCGGGCGGCGGGAAGGGCGAGTTACTGGTCTGGGTGGACAACACCCGTATGCCCGCGGCCCAGCAGTACAAGAAGGCCCACCCGGACGTGCGGATGCGCATCGTCACCATCCCGCCCGACGCCGGCTACGTGCCCACCAAGGTCTCGCTCGCCAACCGCACGAAGAGCGGCTGGCCCGATGTCGTCTTTTTGGCCAACCCGGCCGAGACGGCGACGCTCGCCGGCGAGAAGTTCGGCTACGCGGCCCCGCTCGACGACCTGGTCCCGAGGACCGTCCGCGACGGTTTCGCCCCCGGCTCCCTCGACACCTGCACCTTCGGCGGCCGGACGTACTGCCTGCGCAACGACATCGCCCCCACCGTCCTGTGGTACGACGCCGAGCTGATGGAGCGCTACGGCTACCACGTCCCCTCGACCTGGGCCGAGTACCGCCAGACCGGCCTGAAGGCGGCCGCCGAACACCCCGGCACCATCGTCGGAGCCGTCAACGGCAAGTACGGCGCCGGCATCTACTTCGGCAGCAGCGGCTGCCCCACCCGGGACACTCTCAGCCTCACCGAAGTCCACATCGACCTCAGCCGGCCGGAGTGCACCCGGGTCGCCGATCTGCTCCAACCGCTCGCCCGCCACAAGGCCGTCACCACCGTCGTGCCCATCGACCCGGGCTTCGCGAAGTTCGGCAAGGGCGACAAGATCCTCATGCTGCCGGCCCCCGCCTGGTTCGGCGACTTCATGTTCGCGCCCGCCTTCAAGGTGCCCAAGGGCCGGATCACCGCCGCCCCGATGCCGACCTGGCCCGGCGAGAGCAAGCCGTATGCCGGACAGGTCGGCGGTGGCGCCTTCGTCGTCTCCTCACACGCCGGCGACCGTACGAAGCAGGCCGCGGACCTGGTGCGCTGGATGACCACCGACGTGAACCTCCAGGCGAAGCAGCCCACTTACCCCGCCTTCACGGCAGCCGCGAAGAAGTGGGGCGAGGCCAAGTCGAAGGACCCGTACTACGCGTCGGACCCGATGCCCGCCCTGTCAGCGGCGGCGAACGCGCTGCGACCGGGTTTCGGCGCGGTCCGCTTCGAGGCCGACTGGCAGAGCAGTTTCAACGACACGTTCGTCAAGGCGGTCGACTCCAGCAGCAACCTCCGCAGTTCCCTCGCGAGTTGGCAGGACAAACTGGAGGCGGCGGCCAAGACCGGCGGGTACACCCTCGGATGAAGACCCTCACGACATCCCGCCCGCCCGCGCTCACCAACGCGGCGCCGCCGCCGTCCCGCCGCGGACGCCGTCCCGCCCGAGCCACCGCCGTCTGGATCCTCGTCGGCCCCTACACGCTGTTCCTCGCGCTCTTCGGGCTCGCGCCCGCCGGATACGCCCTGTGGACCTCCTTCGTCGACAACGGTTCCTTCTCCGGCGGGCGGGACTGGGCGGCCGTCTTCCACGACTACCGGCTCGGCGACGCGGCCGCCCACGTGACGACGTATCTGCTGCTGTGGCTGCCGATCCTGCTGCTGATGGTGCTGTCCCTCGCCTTCACCCTGCATGCCCGCCCCGGCCGCACGACGAGCACGCTCCAGCTCGTCTACTACCTGCCCGGCGCGGTCACCGGCTCGGCCGCAGCCCTGCTGTGGCTGTTCATGGTCAGCCCGGACACCAGCCCGTTCTCCCCGCTGCTCAGGCTGATGGACATCGAGAGCGCCACGGACGCGCTGTCCGGCGGCAACCTCATCGCCGTCCTCACGGTGATGGGCGTCGCGGTGCACGCCGGCGGCTGGATCGTGGTCCTGTACGGGGCACTCAACGCCCTGCCCAAGGACGTCCTGGAGGCCGCACAGGTCGACGGCGCCTCCGCCTGGCGGACCATGTGGCACGTCAAGCTGCCGATGGTGCGTACCTACGTCGCCTTCGTACTGATCTCCAGTTTCGCCTCCGGCAGCCAGGTGTTCGTCGAACCCACCGTGCTGTCGACCAGCGCCCCCGGCCAGATCAGCCCCACCTGGTCCGTCAACCAGCTCGCCTACGTCTACGCCACCCAGGACGGCGACTTCGGCAAGGCCGCAGCCCTGTCCCTGGCCATGCTCGCCGTCGGAGTGCTGGCCGCCTGGATCGTGATCACCCGTACGCACATGTACGCCACCCACCCCTCCGACTCCCGGTGATGAGGCGATGACCGCACTGTCGCGCGGCGCCCGCGCCCTGTTCCTGCTCGGCGCGGCCGTCTTCTTCGGACTGCCCCTGCTGTGGCTGCTGTTGGCCCCCACCCGCACCGCCGACGACCTCACCACCGGTTCACCGCTCGGCTTCGGCTCACTGGGCAACGTGGGCGACGCCTGGTCGCACCTGACGTCGTACAACGACGGTGAGATCACCCTGTGGATCGGCAACTCGATCCTCTACGCGGCGGCCAGCGTGGCCCTTGCCCTGGCTCTGTGCGTGCCCGCGGGCTACGCGCTCGCCAAACACGCCTTCGCCGGCCGCCGGGCCGTGCTCACCCTGTCGATCGTGACGATGATCCTGCCCCCGGCCGCGCTGGTCCTCCCGCTCTACCTGGAGATGTCGGCGATCAACCTCACCGGCACGGTCTGGTCGGTGATCCTGCCGCTGTCCTTCTACCCCTTCGGCGTCTACCTGGCCTTCCTGCACTTCCAGGCGAACCTTCCCGACAGCCTGCTGGACGCCGGGCGCGTCGACGGGGCGAGTGAACTACGGCTGTTCTGGTCGGTCGCCCTGCCGCTGGCCCGCCCCGCCGTCGCCCTGATCGCCTTCTTCGGCTTCGTCCGCTGCTGGACCGACTTCTTCCTGCCCTTCGTGATGCTCTCGGACGACCGCACCTTCACCCTCCAACTCGGCCTGATGTCCCTGCTGCAGTCCACCGGCGCCGTCAACAACTCCAGCGGCTTCGCCGACCTCGACATCCACCAGCCGGAGGCGGCCCTTGCCGGACTCGTGGCCTGCGCACCGCTGCTGATCGGATTCGTCCTCGCCCAGCGCTTCCTGCGCACCGGGCTGCTGGCCGGGGCGGAGAAGGGCTGATGGACGACACACGTACCGAACTCGCCAGCCAACTAGAGGAGTTGACCGCACCCCTCGCGTCCCGCTTCAGCGCGGGCCGGGCGCGCGTACGGCTCGGTGTGAACACCGCGATCCACGACGACACGGCGGCCGAACTGGAGGCGTTCGCCCGCCCGTTGTGGGGGCTCGCGCCCCTCGCGGCGGGCGGACAGGCCGTCCCGCACGCCGAGTTGTGGGTCGAAGGGCTCGCCCACGGCAGTGATCCCGCGCACCCCGAGTACTGGGGCGAGCCGGCCGACCGTGACCAGCGCATCGTCGAGATGGCCGCCATCGGCTTCGCACTGGCCCTCGCCCCACAGCAGTGGTGGGACCCGCTGAGCGGCCCCCAACGCGACCGGCTCGCACGCTGGCTGCTCAGCGCGCTGCACCGAGAGACCTCCGACAACAACTGGCTCTTCTTCCCGGTGCTGGTCGGCCTCGGCCTCGACCGGGTCGGCGTGCCCTACGACCGCTCGCTGATCACCTCGCGCCTCGATCGCCTGGAGACCTTCTGGCTCGGCGACGGCTGGTACGCCGACGGACCCACCGAACGGCGCGACTACTACGTCCCATGGGCCATGCACTTCTACGGACTGCTCCACGACACCCTCACGGGCGGTGACCGCTTCAAGGAACGGGCGGCCCGGTTCGCCGGTGACTTCCGGCACTGGTTCGCCGACGACGGGGCCGCCGTTCCCTACGGCCGCAGCCTCACCTACCGCTGGGCACAGGCCGCCTTCTGGGGCGCGCTGCCGTTCGCGGGCGTCGACGTACTGCCGTGGGGCCAGGTCAAGGGCTTCCTGCTGCGGCATCTGCGCTGGTGGCAAGGGCGGCCGGTGGCCGGCCCCGACGGGCTGCTGTCCATCGGGTACGGCTATCCGCAGCCGGCGCTGGCCGAGCAGTACAACGCGCCCGGCTCCCCCTACTGGTCACTCAAGGCGTATCTGCCGCTCGCCCTTCCGGCACGGCACGCCTTCTGGACCGCGAAGGAAGAGCGGGCTCCCGCACTGCCCGCCGTCAGCACCCAGCCACATGCCGGGGCAGTCCTCATGCGGGCTTCCGGCGACGTCACCCTGCTCGCCGGACGACAGCACCACCGGTGGGTGCGCCACGGAGCCGAGAAATACGCCAAGTTCGCCTACTCGACCCGTTTCGGTTTCAGCCTGCCGGGCGGCACCCTCGGACTCGAACAGGGTGCCCACGACTCCATGCTGGCGCTGAGTGACGACGGCGGGGCGCACTACCGGGTGCGCGAGGAGCCGGCCGCGCACTACGTCACCGCCGCCACGGTCCTCAGCACCTGGCACCCCTGGCCCGACGTGGAGATCACCACCTGGCTGACGGCCGCCGCGCCCTGGCACCTGCGCACCCACCGCATCCGCAGCGCTCGCGCCCTGCACACCGCCGAGGGCGGCTTCGCCGTCGACCGGGACGCGGGCACGGACCGCGAGACCGGCCCGGCGTACGCGAGGGTGTCGGCCCCCGCGGGACTCACCGCACTGCACGACCTCGACGGCCGACGGGAGGGCGAGGTCATCGACTGCCTGCCCGGCACGAACGTCCTGGCGCGACGCACCGCCCTGCCCATGCTCGTCGGCCAACTCCCGCCCGGCGAGCACTGGTTGCGATGTGCCGTACTCGGTGCTCCCGGCGGAAGCGAAGCCGAGACGGCCTGGCGGAACCCCCCGACCACCGCACATCCGACGACTGGAGACCGGACATGAGACTCAGACACCTGTCCGTACTGGGCGCCGTGACCGCGCTGCTGACCTTCCCGGTCCAGGCGCAGGCGGCACCCTCCGGCCACACCTACCAGGTGTCCCCCCAGGGCAGTGACCAGGCGCACGGCTCACGGACAAGCCCGCTGCGCACCATCGGCGCCTGCCTCGAACGCGTCCGCCCCGGCGACACCTGTCTGATCCACCACGGCACCTACCGCGAACAGCTCACCCCGCCCTCCGGCACCAAGAACTCCCCCATCACGATCGCCTCCTACGGCGACGGGCCGGTGACCGTCGACGGAACCGACCGCGTCACCGGCTGGAAGGACGCCGGCGGCGCACTGATCGCCGCCGACACCGACCTGCCCCCCGCCCTGGACTTCAACGCCGTCTTCCTGGACAACACCCGCGCGATGGAGGGCCGTTGGCCCAATTCCGGAGCCGATCCGCTGAACGCCACCTGGGCCGAGGCCGACGCGACCTCGACCGACCAGCACATCGACGACAGCGACCTGCCCGACGCGAACTGGACAGGTGCGACCGTGCACCTGTGGGCGGGCTCCAACCCCTGGGCCCAGCAGACCGGCACGGTCACCGCGACCGCGTCCGCAGCACTGGACTTCAAGGGCGGCAACTACCGCTGCCCGCCCCTGTGCATGGGCAACCAGACCTACCGCAACTACTACCTCGTCGGCTCGAAGGCCGCCCTCGACCAGCCCGGGGAGTGGTTCTACGACAAGGCCACGCACCGCCTCTTCATGGTCCCCCCGAAGGGCGGCATCGCCGGGCACACGGTGACGGCCAAGCACCGACTGTGGGGCGTCGACCTCACCGGCAGCTCGTACGTCACCGTACGGGGCCTTGACCTGTGGGGCACTTCCCTGCGAACCGGCCGCTCAAGTACGGGAGTCGTGGTCGACGGACTGCACGCCAGGTACATATCCGAGTTCTCCACCCTGCCCATGCCACCGGACAGCGATCTCGCGGTCGAGCCGTTCGAGGGCAACATCGTCGCCTCCCGCATCCTCGACTCCGGCGTGCAGATCCTCGGCACCGGCAACACCCTGAAGAACAGCGAGATCGCACAGTCGGCCGGTGACGGGGTCCTGGTCCGCGGCACCGGAAACACCGTCACCGACAACTACATCCACGACGTGGGCTGGATGGGCAGCTACACCCCCGGCATCGAGATCAACGGCAACGGCCACACCGTCACCCACAACACGGTCCGGCGCACCGGACGGGCAGCCATCGACACCGCCTGGCAGCTCAACGGCACCGAGTTCCACGACAACCGCATCGCCTACAACGACATCTCCGAGGCGATGCGCACATCCCGCGACGGCTCGCCCTTCTATGTCTGCTGCAGCCTCAACGGATCCGGCACCTCCATCGACCACAACACCGCGCACGACGCCGACGGCCAGAACGGCTACTACGTCGACAACTACTCCGGCCACTTCCGCCTGCACCACAACGTCGCCTGGAACACCGGCAGCCGGGGCGTCTACTTCAACGGCCACACCGGCCCCAGCATCGCCAACGAGGACCACAACTCCAGCTACGGCGTGGGCATCAACGTCGCCTCGTCCGCCCTCGGCGGCGCCACCGACGCGTCCGGCTCCTACTTCAGCAACATCATCGGACCCAAGCCGGTCACCGCGACACAGACCGGCAACCCGCTGCCGGTCGTCCGCTCCAACCTCATCAGCGCCACGCCCGGCTACACCGACGCCGTCAACGGTGAGCTGTGGCTGACGCCGGGCTCGCCCGCCATCGACGCGGGCGAAAAGGTGGACGGCGTCACCACCGACATCCTGGGCACGGCTCCCGACCAGGGCGCGTACGAGTACGGCGCACCTCTCTGGTCGACCGGCTGCGACCTGCCCGGCTGCCAGCAGCGGGTGCGGCACGGCAGGTGGAGCGCCACCTCCAGCGACGGCAGCAACGCATCCGCCGCCGTCGACGGCGACATCAACACCCGCTGGGCGGACAGCACCCCGCAGGCGGCCGGCCAGTTCCTGACCGTCGACCTCGGCGAGAGCAAGACCTTCGACCGGTTCACCCTCGACGCGGGCCGCGACACCAGCGGCCAGCCGTACGGCTTCGCCCTCTCCGTCAGCCGTGACGGCACGCACTGGGGCGAACCACTCGCCGAAGTCCACGGCCGCTCCTTCACCCAGGACGCGTCCCTCCGCCACCGGACCACCGCCCGCTACCTGCGGATCACGCTCACCGCGAGCGGCCCCGCGCCCTGGGTCGTCAACGACATCCGGCTGTACGGCGAGGGCCCCGACGCCGCCTCGACACTCCAGGCGGAACAGGCCACGGAGGTCCGCGGAACGGACCGCGGCACCGCAGCGGTCTCCCTCGGAGCCGGTGACCGGTTGGGCATGCGCGCAACGAACATCGACGGCACACACCTCACCGTGCGCGTCGCCCCGCACTGCGAACGCGGCTGCTCCCTTCAGCTGCGCCTGGACAGGCCGGACGGCCGCGTGGCAGCCGAGGTGCCCCTGAACGGCACCGGCGACTGGCAGGAACGGTCCGTGCCCCTCAAGCAGACGCTCACCGGATCACACGACCTCTACCTCGTGGCGAAGGGCAACGGCCGCGTGGCCGACGTGGACTGGCTGACCATCAGATCCGCTACGGCGGCCCCCGCGACCTGACCCGGCACGGCGGCGCCGTCGAGCGGTGACCACGCCCACTTCCATGACGTCGGCCTGCAGACGACGGCCGACGCGATCGCCCCCCGCTCCCCCACCGGAAAGGACTCACGATGCACAGAAGAACACTCCTACGGGCCGGGACCGGCCTGCTGGCCGGCGGTGCCGCGCTCGCCCTGCCTCCCGCCACGCTCGCGGGAGCGGCGCCGGCCGCGGACCCGACCGACGGCTGGACACAGACCTCGTTCACGTACAGCTGGCAAAAGCCCTGGAACCTCGACCTCAGTGAGCGGCACAGCTACAGCGGCGGCGTCCACCGCATGTGGGTGTACGCCGACGACGAGCCGTTCCAGGAAGGTAGTTCCACCGACCCGCGCACCGAGATGCGCTGGAAGGTCGACTACACCACGGGCAACCACATGTGGGATGCCGACGTCTACCTCCCCTCCGGCACCGACGGCGCCTCCTTCGTCCAGATCCTGCGCAGCGTCCACCCCTCAGGCACCCCCGCCACCGACATCATGCTCAACGTCTACGACACGGGCGGTGGAACGGTACGGCGCTACGACGGCACGGTGCTCAAGACGGGCGCGTACGACACCTGGTTCAACGTGAAGATCGCCCACCAGGCGGGCAGCGGGACGGGGACCGTCAAGGTCTACTTCGACGACTCCCTCGTCCTGACGGTCGACGACCGGGGCCCCGCCACCCGCTACTTCAAGAACGGCGTGTACGACCACGGTTCCGGCCGTGCAGAGGCGCGCTTCCGCAACATCCACTACTGGACGAGGTGAGCGGGCCGTGCGCAGACGACAGGCTCTCGCCGTACTCGGCGGCGCCGCCCTGGCAGGCACGGTCGGCACGACAGGTACCGCGGGACGCGCATACGCCGCGGACGAGGTGTACTTCCAGAACCGTGGCAGCGTCGAGGGCTGGGACCACGCCTACACGCAGAAGGACGGCATGATCGCGACCGTCGACTCCCCGGTGTACAAGGGCGCCCACTCACTGGCGGCCACCCAGACGTACATCGGCGAGACCGGCGGCTACCACTCGGAGGTCATCAAGCGCGGCGCGCAGAGCGTCGGCGAGGACAGGTACTACGGCCAGGCCGTCCGCCTCGCCCCGGACTGGACGTTCCACGACCAGAACGTCACCTTCCAGCAGTGGTCACCCGAGGATCCCGAAGGGCCCTGGCTCCTGATGTTCGTCATCGGCGACGAGATCCGCTTCGGCGGCTCCGGCGGCATCAAGGGCACGGTGGGCACCGTCACTGCCCTGCGCGGTGCGTGGGCGCGCGTGGTCGCCCGCCTCAAGCTGGCCGGCGCGGGCGCGGGCGCCTTCGAGGTCTGGCTCAACGGCAGGAAGACCGTCAGCATGACCGGCATCGCTGCCCTTCCGTCGACCTCGGGGACCATCCGCTGGTCGAACGGGATCTACTGCACGGCGTGGCGCGACGGCACGCCCAGCGGCCCCGACGTCCTGACGATCCACCACGACAACCACCGGATCGCCTCGTCCTACGCACTCGCCGAACCGGGCAACTGGTCCTGAGCACACCCCGATCCGGTGGCCGGGCCCGGTGGGTCGGGCCACCGGATCGGGCCGTCGACCCCAGTGCCCCGCCTCGGCCTCAACCCGGCGCACGCCGCTGTTCGCCTCGTCGGCCTGCGAACGGCGCCGCACGCTGCGCAATGCTGTTGGCCCGCTCGGGACATGCCATGACGTCGGTCGTGCAGATCTGCCTCGGACGGCCGACGGCTTCGGGGTGATGACAGGGCAGCCTGGAAGCATGCGCGCTCACCGGCCGGCATGCCTTCTCCAGCCGATTACGGTGCGCGGGCCCAGTGTGGTGTGATGCTGTGACGGGCGCCCGCCCCTGATTGACGCAGGGGCGGGCGCCTTGTCAGCTCAGAGTCTCGTCAGCCGGCGCAGACGGTGAAGTTGACGGTGTCCCCCGGCTTGACGGACTTCGGGGCGTGCGGGGACACGCCGATCACCGAGCCCGGCTTGCAGCCCTTGACGGACTTCTTGGTGACGGTGCCGAGCTTGGTCTGCATCTTCTCCATGTACGCCTTGGCCCCGTCCAGGCTCCAACCCGCGAAGTCGATCGGGATGGTCAGGCCCTCGGAGTGGAGGTACAGCACGGTGGTGGCGTCGCTGTTGGTGACCGTACGGGTAGCCGCCGGGGTCGAGCTGTTGCTGCCGGCGACCGAGGTGGCCAGAGCCGTGCCCCCGCCCGCGGCGATGAGGGCGGCGGCGACAGCGGCGATGCCGATGGTGCGCCTGCGCCGGGTGCGGCGCTGGATCTGGGGCGCGTCGAAGTCGGGTGCCTCGGTGGAGTTCGCGAATCGGTTCATGGCGTTCGTCAGTTCCTCTTCGAATGGTGTGCAGCCGGAAGTCCGTGCGTCGTCGTACGAGGTCATCGGATTCCCTCCGTGTGCTGCCGTGGTGAAGGGGCGGAGAGTACGGGGATCTCGCCTCTGAGCTTCTCGATCCCGCGAGCGAGCTGGGAACGCACCGTGCTGGGCGATATGTCCAGGTCGGCTGCGATCTCTGCGTCGGAGAGGTCGTGGAAGTACCTCAGC
Organism: Streptomyces sp. NBC_00285; assembly: GCF_036174265.1. Taxonomy (NCBI): domain Bacteria; kingdom Bacillati; phylum Actinomycetota; class Actinomycetes; order Kitasatosporales; family Streptomycetaceae; genus Streptomyces; species Streptomyces sp. NBC_00285. The sequence goes on from NZ_CP108055.1 coordinate 527,254, forward strand.
ACCACGACCGTGCGCATCCGCATGGGCAGTTGTTGCATGGCACGCATCAACTGGTCGCGGTTGTCCACCTGTCCGAACTCGTCTCCCGGAGCGGCTCTGTCGCCGCTCTGCGAATCGGAGGTCGTGACCAGGCGGCGAAACCTGCGCCAGCGGTCGTTGGCCAGGTTCACCATGATCCGCCGAACGTAGAGATCCGGAGCGTCCTTCCCGGCGATGGTGCGCCATTTGCGGCAAGCCCGCTCCAGGGTCTCCTGGACCAGGTCCTCCGCGGCTTCACGGTCGCCCGTCAGGACGAAGGCTCCCCGGAACAGCGCGGTCGACCTCGCGGCGACGAAAGCCTGAAAGTCCGTCTCCATACGCTCCTCCCTTCCTGTCACCCCCCTCGACGTGAACACCGCCTCATCTGCTGCACGGCTGCACTGAGACCTGGGTCACAGGCGTCGCTACCGTCCGGCATCACCGCATGGGACGGCATCGACGAAACCGGGGAACAGCTCCTGGTTGTCTCCGCGGTGGCTCGGTTGCCCGTTCACGGCCGATGTCACGGCGTCCTCCGACGTCAGGAGCGTGAAGGTGCCGGCGTGGCCGGCGGGCTCGTCCTTGGCGAAGAAGGTGCCGACGGTCAAGGGCATGGCCGGTGTCGAGTCGGCCGTCTACAAGCCGTCGGGGGGCGACAGCGAGCGGTGCACCTACAAGTTCCCCGCCACCCACGCCGATGCCGACGGCGTCCCGCGCTACTGGGCACAAGCTCCGGTGCAGCGCCTGCATCTGTGGCTGCCTCCAATGCCAGCGGCCAGCGGCCAGCGGCCGAACTTGTCGGCCTCGTGCCCAGTGGCGGCTGCCATCGCGCCGATCAGCTCATGGCCTGGCAGCCGACGCGAGGGGGAGCAGCTGTCAGGGGTTCCAGAAGACGGTGGCGATCGTGCGGTCGAAGCGTCGTGCGGTCAGGTCCTCGTGTTGGATCGCCCAGTGGACGACGGCGCCCTCCATTCCCTCGATTCTGGGGTTCCAGTCGGCGAGCAGCACCCAGTCCTCGACGGCGCCCGAGACCGCTTCTCCCCAGCCGCGCGCCTCCGCCGTCTTCACCGCGCACTCCACGACGCTGTTGACCGGGTCGAGATGGACGGCCTCCTCCGAGGCGAATCCGCCGAGTTGGAGAGGCCCCCCGGTGGCGATGTCGCCGCGTGTCGCCTCCCACAGCTCGGCCAGTTCCCTGGAGTGGGGATGTCCGGGGAGTGGCGCGGTGTGGGTGCTTCCGGGGATCTGGACCGCGTAGTGGCAGGGCAGGGAGGGGGTGGTCGTCGCCCGCAGCCGGCCCTGCGGAAACGCCTCGACCATCTTCCGGAACTCGTCGACCTCGGACCAGAACCCTGAGTTCCTGTCCCGTTCCTCCGTGGCCGCGTCGGCGGGGACGTACACGACCTCCCCGATGTTGACGAGGTCACCGTCGTCGTCGGGGAAGGCGAACAGCAACAGGTGACCGTCGGGAGGCAGCGGGAGATCCGTCGCGTCGGCGGGCAGCGCCGTGAGGTCGACGGAGGCGACGAAGGGGAAAACGGGGGTCGGGGTGTCGGCGGGCAGCATCAAGGGGCCGCCGAACATGCCCACGACCGGCCCGTCACCGCCCTGCGACAACGTCACGCAAGGGCGAGCGGTGTCCAGCCACCGCTCCACCTCGTCGGCCGGAATGCCCTGCGCAATCGCCTTGTCACGGAAGGGACTTAACGTGTTCCGCATCTCGGGAGTCATGAACTGACCCTAAGGGCCGTCCTACCTTTCAAGGCGTGGGTCTGATCTGATCGTTCGTAGGATCAGAGGGGCCCGGGGGCTCCGGGTATGGCTGTAAAGGCTGAGCCGACAGATGGCTTACGGGACTTGGCCGCCCAGAGCCCCGCGACGACTCGACCGCTGATTGGGAGACGCGACTCGATCGCTGCTGTAGGACAACGTCGGCGAGGTCGTCTGCGGGATCAATGTCAGACGAACTGGCGGAGGGGCATATGTCCGAGATCTGGGCCGGGGTGGACATCGGCAAGACGCATCATCACACCGTGGTGATCAATGCAGAGGGCGAGCGGTTGCTGTCCCGCCGGACCCTGAACGACGAGAGTGAGCTGCTGGCGCTGATCGGCGAAGTGCTGGCGATATCCGACGATGCGCTTTGGGCCGTCGATCTCAACCACGGGGGCGCCGCCCTGCTGATCGGCCTGCTCATCGCCCACGACCAGCCAGTCGCCTACCTCACCGGCCTGGCGGTTCACCGAGCCTCGGCCACCTATCGGGGCGAGGGGAAGACCGACGCGAAAGACGCCTTCGTCATCGCCGACCAGGCCCGCGTCCGCCGGGACCTGGGACTGCTCAGGCCCGGGGAAGAGATCGCTGTCGACCTGCGCACCCTGACCACCCGGCGCCTTGACGTGGTCTTCGACCGCACCCGGCAGATCAACCGCCTCCGGGCCCAACTGCTGGAGATATTCCCTGCGTTGGAACGGGCGCTGGACTTGACCAACAAGGGTCCTGCGATCCTTCTGACCGGCTACCAGACGCCGTCAGCGATCCGCCGCGCAGGCGCGAAGCGGATCGAGACCTGGCTGAAGAACCGCAAGGTCAAAGGTGCCGCCGCACTCGCTCACATCGCCGTGGAAGCCGCCCGGGCCCAGCACACCACGCTGCCCGGCGAGAAACTGGCCGCCGCGATGGTGGCCCGCCTCGCGAAGGCGGTGCTGGCCCTCGACGAGGAGGTCGCGGAACTCGACGCCCTGGTCGAGGCCCGGTTTTGCGAACATCCCCACGCCGAGGTGATCCGCAGCCTGCCCGGTATGGGGCCCAGGCTCGGCGCCGAGTTCATCGCCGCGACGGGTGGCGACATGGATGCCTTCGGCAGTGCCGACCGCCTGGCCGGCTTCGCCGGCCTGGCCCCGCAGCCCCGCGACTCCGGCCGCGTAAGCGGCAACCTGCGCAGACCCCGCCGCTACCACCGCGGCCTGCTGCGGGCCATGTACTTGTCGGCGATGGCCAGCCTCAAGTCCTGCCCCGCCTCCAAGACGTACTACCAGCGAAAGCGGAGCGAAGGAAAGGGGCACAAGCAGGCTCTCCTCGCCCTCGCACGTCGACGCATCAACGTTCTGTGGGCGATGATCCGCGACAGCGAGTGCTATCACTCCTCACTTCCCACCACAGAAGCGGCTTGACATAAGCATTGGGAAGTCCCGTAGCTGCCATGGCGGTTGAGGTTGGCGGGCGCGGGTGGAGCACCCTGTCCGGGGCCTGGTGCAGGGACGATGGGTTCATGGATGGAGTCCTGTACCAACTACCGACCGCTTTCTGGACCGTTCCGTACGTGAGCTCCCGGTTTCCGGGGGCGTCGGAGGTGACTGACCTTCCCAACCTGGAGGAGGGTGCGAACTGCCAACTGTTCGCCTACGAGGTGCTTCGGCACTTCGGCCTGGCTGCGCCCGCTCTGCGGTCGAGCGAACTATGGGCCGATACGCAGACCACAGCCCGCGTGTTGGTTGCCCAGCCACTTGACCTGGTGCTGTTCAACGCCACCGAGGATGCTTATGGCGCCCACGTAGGAGTCTGGGTGAACGAGGGACGAGTGCTGCATCTGTGCGCAGAGATAGGACGCCCGGCAGTCTGGGAGACGACAGAGTTCGCGGCGCGGGAGCGCTACCGGGTTCTGATCGGCAACAAGCGTGTGGTCGACACGACGCAGAACACCGTCGGCTGAACTCGACAAGGCCCGGAGGGATCTGTCATGGCGTCCCGGGGCTCTGACGGGCGGGGACTGTCTCGTAACGGCTGGCCACGGGCTGGGATGATTTTGATGTGGCTGGTGTGATCACGGCGTCGGAGCCGTCCTGGATAGCCCCGTTCACCGGGCTGAGTCCGCGTCAGTTCAGCAAGTTGATCACTGCGCTGCGTCGCGAATAGGCCGGCGTCCATGCCTTCTTCGGGATGGGGTCGCCTGGTTTACGACGACGCCGGGTGTACGGGCACGGCTACGCCGGCAGCACCGCCTCCGGCGCCCCGGCGTGCTCACGCCTCCAGTGGTCCGGCCGGAACCCCGGCTGGGACCTGGGGAGACCGGCGCGGTGGAGACACCTGAGTTGCCGAAAATTTCAGTTGATCTGGACCCCGGCGCATGAATACTGACTTTCGTCTCAGTTGATCTGGTCTGCTTCCGGCCTCTTCAATGTGACCTGTTTGACCAATGGGGGGCCTGCGAGAATGACCATGCACGACGACCAGGTGGACGTAACGGACGAAATCGTTGCGAACTTGATCCGAGAACAATTTCCGCAGTGGAGCGGCAAGGCGATCCAGCCCCTGTCGTCGACCGGGACGGTCAATGCCATCTTCCGCATCGGTGACGACCTCGCTGCGCGTTTCCCACTGCGGCTGGCCGATGCTGCCGACGCGTTGGCGGTTCTGGAACAGGAGGCGCAGGCAAGCGCGGAGCTGGCGCAGGTGTCTTGCTTCCCCGCCCCGGAACCCGTCGCCCTGGGAAAGCCCGGAGCGGGTTACCCCATGCCGTGGTCGATCCAGACATGGCTGCCGGGAACGATCGCCTCTGATGCCGACCCGAGTGGGTCGGACGCCTTCGCCGAGGACCTTGCGGCCTTCATCGCGGCCCTGCGGAACGCCGATACGCGGGGGCGGCTTTTCAGTGGCGACAATCGTGGCGGCGTTCTCGCTGACCACGACGACTGGATGGCGAAGTGCTTCGAGGAGAGTAAGTGTCTGCTCGACGTGCCCCGGCTGCGCCCGATGTGGAGCCGTTTTCGGGAGTTGCCACGCAGCGGTGCCGATGTGATGAGCCATGGTGACTTGATTCCCGGCAATGTACTGGTCGCGGGAGACAGGCTCGGCGGAGTACTCGACACCGGCGGATTCGGCCCGGCCGACCCCGCGCTGGACCTGGTCAGCGCCTGGCACTTGTTGCAGCCAGGCCCTCGGGAAGTGCTCCGGCGGACACTGGTCTGTGACGAGCTGGAGTGGGAGCGCGGCAAGGCATGGGCGTTCGAACAGGCGATGGGTGTCATCTGGTACTACGTCGAGACCAACCCGCCGATGAGCAGAATGGGGCGCCGGACACTCGACCGCATTCTGGAGTCGACGGAGTGATGCCGCCCCGCTCGTGGGCCGTGACAGAGACGATCGCTTCCCGCCCCCACCGACAACAGTGCCAACGGGAACAGACTCGGCCGAGACAGGACAGGATCAACGCCTCCTGTAAGAGCCCTGTCGACTAAGAGCCCTGTCGACGGTCGTTCTCGCCCATGGACCACGCACTGGCCCCGCCGCCCGGGGAGGAATCGTCAAACCTGTGGATGAGGAGTGGTTGTCTGCTCGCAGGCGAAGGGACTTGAGTCTCCAGTAAGGGGAGACGCAAAGGTGGGGGCATGGACGGCGACACGCGCTACTCGATCGGCGAACTCTCTCGACGGACCGGTCTCACGGTCAAGACCATTCGGTTCTACTCCGATCGCGGAATCGTGGCGCCGACCGACCGCAACCCGGCCGGCTACCGCCTCTACAGCATCGACGCTGTCGCACGCCTGGACCTCGTGCGAACCTTGCGCGAGCTGGGACTGGACCTTCCCACGATCCGCAAGGTCGTGGATCGCGAACTCTCGCTTCCCGAGGTCGCCGCAGCGCACGCCGAAGCGCTGGCAGTCCAGATCCGCGTCCTGCGCCTGCGGCGCGCGGTGCTGACGGCGGTGGCCGAGCGCGGGTCCACACCTGAGGAGACGGAACTCATGCACAGGCTGGCCCATCTTTCCGAGGACGAACGCAGACGTCTGATCGGCAATTTCCTCGACGCCGTCTTCGGCGGTCTTGACGCCGTCCCCGCATTCGCGGGGGTCATGCGCTCGATGACCCCCGAGTTGCCCGACAACCCGGAGGCGGAGCAGGTCCAGGCGTGGGTGGAGCTGGCCGAGATGTCCCAGGACCGGGGTTTCCGCGCCGTCGTGCGGCGGATGGCCGAGGACCTGGCAGCCGAGCAGATCCGAAGCGACATGGTGGGCCCGCGCCGCGACATCGCGGCAGCCGTCCGTGACCGGGCCGGGCCGGCCCTGAGCGCAGGCATCGACCCGGCCTCCCCCCAGGCCGATCCGATCGTTGCGGAGTTCACTGCGCACTACGCGCACCTCCTCGGTCGCCCCGACGACGTCGAGCTTCGCCGCGGGCTGGTGTCTCGGCTGCAGAGTGTCAACGACCCACGCAGGGAGCGATACCTTCAGCTGCTCGCAGTGGTCAACGGCTGGCCGGCTCCGGAGAGTCTGGCTGCAGTGCTCGATTGGTCCGTCCAGGCTCTGCGCGTCCGGACACAGCAATGACGGGGCGGTCACAAGGCGGCATGGGGCGGACGCGGCCGGCGTCGGGTCGGCGGGCATCGCGCGCCACTTGATTCCGGTGGCCCCGAGACAGTGGATCCGGTCAGCCGCATCGGACCGCGGCACGGGCCTCCTGTTGCTCCACGGCTTCGACACCCGCGAGCAGTTCAGGAGTTCCCGTCTTCATGCCCTGGCCCCGGCCGCCCGCCCGACCGGGAATCCGTGTTCGGCTGCCGTCGCTCAAGGGCGAGGAGTCGACAGCTGCTCAGCCGGCCGGACTGCCGAACCACTGACGGGCGGCCCGTGCAAACCCTTCGCGGTCAGGGGCGCGGTCGCCTGTCCAGGCGACTATGCCGTCGGGGCGGACAAGCACGGCTCCGAATCCGAGGTCGTTCCTCGCCCGACCGGCCACATACCGGATCCGGCTCTCACAGCCCGCCGTCGGACCGTGCAGCCGTCGGTCGATGCTGAAATCGAGCGCGAGGCCGCGTCCGTCCTGCATCAGGTCGCCGAGAGAAGTGCCGTTGTCGAGACGAAAGTCCGGGGCGCTGCGGCCGACCAGCGGGTGCTCACCGCCGAGGTCGTAGCGGTTCGACGAGCCCGACGCCTTCTCGAACACGTAGGTCGTCCCGTCACGGGTCCCGATCAGGTCGCGGATCACTTTTTGCATCGCATGGGCATGCGGGTCCGGCTTCATGACCGCCACCTGGGCGCGCGACCAGTCGAGTACCTTCGCACCCGTCGGATGACGCTCGTGGGTGTAGGTGTCGAGAAGTCCGTCCGGCGCGTCCCCGCGCACGGTCGCTGCGAGTTTCCATCCCAGGTTCACGGCGTCGCCGATACCGGTGTTGAGCCCCTGCCCACCGAGGGGCGAGTGGATGTGCGCGGCGTCGCCCGCGAGCAGGACGCGTCCCTGCCGGTAGGTCGTCGTCTGCATCGCCCGGTCGGTGAAGGTGGAGGCGAGATGGACGTCGTCCAGTGTCACGTCGGTGCCGGACACTCGGCGCAGAACCGCCTGCAGGTGGTCCCGGGTCGGCTGCTGTGAGCGATCGAAGGCGCCGCCGTCGAAGTCCATCATGCTGATGTGTCCCGCCACGGGCGTCTGGAGGTACACGCCCATGGGCGTCAGGTTGAATCCGAATCCAGATCGCAGCTTCTCGGGATCGGCGATGGTGGCGTGCATGGTGTAACCGGTGAACTGGGGCTCGGTGCCGACGAATTCGAAGCCCGCGAGCCCCCGCACCGTGCTGCGTCCGCCGTCGCAGCCGACGAGCCAGCGCGCCACGTATTCGTCCTCACCGGCCTGTGCGATCACGCTTTCGTCGTTCTGTACGACGCCTGAGACGGTGACGCCGCGCCTGATCTCCACGCCGAGCTTGGATGCCCGCTCGGCCAGCACCGTCTCGACCGCGTCGAGGCTTGTGAACACTCCTTCCAGTGCCGGGCTCGGGAGCCGGAACGGCAGGGCGGCTACGTCGACCTTCGCCGGATCGAGCATCATGCCGGCGAAGTGGCCCGCGACACGAGGGGGCACCGGTTCGTCCGAGTCGGGGTTCACGCCGGGATCGTCGCTGCTGCCCGATGCTGTCAGCAGAGTGGGCAGCATCCCGCGCCGGTAGAACGCCTCGACCGACGCGGCGGACAGGCCTCGCATCCCGAGCGGGATCGACTTCCACGGGGAGCCGAGCTCCGGTTCCCGCTCGAGCACCAGGACAGAACAGCCCGCGAGGCCAAGCTCGCAGGCAAGGAACAGACCGACTGGGCCCGCGCCCACGATCATCACGTCATGCATGAGAGTTCCTCTTTCCGAGGTCAAGCAGCCGGATGGGCACCCGGCCGGATCTCTGGAAAGGTGTCAGCCCTCACCGACGGACCGCCGACATCGGGCCGACAGCCCCCGACACCACCGACAAGGCGCCGACAGCACGGCCACGTCGCCCGATCGCCTCGGCTGCCCGTCAAGGCGGGCACGTTGATCTGCGGTGGCGGATCATGTCGCAGCTGAGCCGCCGGTAGTTGTCGACCACCTGCGGCCGGCCGCCGTTGCCCGAGGACGGCGGGAGAAGACGGCGAACGGGTTGTACGCGCCGCCGTTGTCGATCCGCTCCAAGTCCGCGCCCGGCAGGGTGTGACGCGGAGGTTCGCGCGCACGCCGTTGTGGTTGCACTACTCGCGGTTCTAGCTGGTCTCCCGGGACCCGAACCGGTAGGTGGCGTCGCTGCTGTGGCCGCCGTCGGTGGATGTGTGTCGCGGCATCCGATGTGACTGGGCACGGTGTCCGGCACAGTAGGGCATGTTCGGCCACCCGTACGAGGTGGAGTCCAGAAGTGGGCGATATCAGCGGGGAGCCGCGTGCTGGTCGCCGCTGACCTGGTCGAAGTCGTGCGTGGCCTGGGCCAGCAGGTCGAGCATGGCCAGCTCCGCCCGGGCCGCGTCCTGGTCGCGAACGGCGTCGAACACGGCCTGGTGGCTGGGCACGGGGTCGGATGCCTGGCTGTGGGAGTGCACCACCCGGTCGCGCTCGCGCAGTCCCGGCTCCAGGAGGAGGTCCATGCGGGCCAGCATTTCGTTGCCCGTGGCGTTGAGCAGGGCGCGGTGGAAGGCGGCGTCCGCTTCGGCGGCGCTTGCGGGAGAGTGCGCCTGAGCTTCGGCCATGGCGTCGAGGGCGCTCTGCATCGCCTCGATGTCGTCGTCGGTGCGATGCAGTGCGGCCCGGTGTGCCGCGGCGGGTTCCACGATGGAGCGCACGTCGGCCAGGTCCCGCATCAGGCGCTGGCCACCGCCGCTCTCCACCTGCCAGCGGATGAGGTCCGCGTCGAGGAGATTCCAGTGCTTGCGCTCCCGGACGAAGGTGCCGCGTTTCTGGCGGGCGTCGATGAGTCCCTTGCCGGCGAGGACCTTCATGGACTCGCGCATGACGGTCAGGCTGACGTCCAGTTCCTCACCGAGTGCGCGGACGTCGAGAATCGCACCTTCGGGCAGGTCACCGCCGACGATGCGAGTGCCCAAGGTGTGCACGATCTGCCCATGTACGCCTCGGCCGGCATAGGACGCCATGCGGTGTTCTCCTCGCGCTGGGAAGCGGTTGCCGTGCTGGCACGGGCCCCATCCTAGTCCTAAGCATTAATTATGAATAAATCTTGACAGGGGTATGGGCCCCACCCACGATGAACGCACCTTCACTCAGCCGCTGCTGTAGGAGCCAATTGTCTTGTTATCTCTGCATGCCCCAGGAGCGCCCCCGGTTCTGACCGGGCGTCTGCCGATGGGCAGTTCCCGCACTGCGCAACAGGGTTTTCTGTTCGTCGACAACCGCGACCCGTACACCACGCTCCCCGACCATGCGGATGTCCAGTTCCGCGTCCAGCTGGAGGGCGGCCTCGCCGTCTCGCTGCCCGAGCGGCCGGTCACCGTACCGGCGGGAGTGCGCTTCGCCGCTCGCGCGATCAGACGCTCCGTTCGGCCAGGGAGGCACTCGCGCTGGGGGTGGCCGCAGCGGTGGCCGTGCAGGTGGCGCGGAGTACGGCTCCGTCCCAGGGGCCCGGGTCGGCCAGTCCGTACGCGGCCGTCGTCACGATGAGGTGCTGTCCGGTCAGGCAGACCGCCGTGGGCTGGAGGGCGGGCACGTCCACGGTCTGCAGCAGTTGTCCCCGCGGGCTGTAGCGGCGGATCTGGCCGCCGCCCCAGATCGCCGACCAGACAGAGCCGTCGGAGTCGACTGCCATGCCGTCCGGGCTGCCGTCCTCGGGTGCGACGCGGAACACCGGGCGGCGGTCGGACAGTTCGGCGGTGCCGGGGTCGACCCGGAAGGCCTCCACCGTGCCCGCGGCGGAGTCGGCGAGGTAGAGGGTGTGGCCGTCCGGGCTGAAGACCGGCCCGTTGGGAACGGTCAGCCCGTCCAGGACGCGGGTCACCGAGCCGTCGGTGTTCCACCGGTGCAGCGCGCCGGCGCCGGGTGTGGCGTCGTAGGCCATGGTGCCGGCCCACATCCGTCCGGCGGGATCACAGACCGCGTCGTTCATGCGCTGCGGGCTTCCGGCCTGGGGGGCCACCGCGACCGTACGGACGGTCTTCCCGGCCTCGTCCAGAACGGCGAAGTCCATACCGGTGGCCACGGCCCAGCCACCAGGGCTCCGGCCAGCGGCGCCCAGCGGGGCGACCGCGCCCAACGGCTGTGCCAGGCGGGCCAGTTCCACCAGGGGACCGGTCTCGTCCTGGGGCAGCCGCAGGAGTCTCCCGGTGAGGATGTCGACGAGGATCACGCTGCCGTCGGACAGCAGGCGTGGCCCTTCGCCGAGTTCCAGCCGGTCGGATGTGACGGGGGCGAACGCGCCGACCGGCTGGTGCGCGGGCACAGACATGTGGCGGCCTTTCGTGGCGGGGAGAAAGAGGAGAGACCCGCTCACCGGGTGTCGGGCGGGCTCAGCGCACCGCCGCGCCGGGCGCCGCGTCCAGGAGGGGAAGTTCGTCGCGGTGGGGCAGTCCTTCCCAGTCGCCGGAGCTGGCGACGGCGAACGCGGCGGTGCGGGTGGCCCGGTGCAGCCTTTGTCCGGGCGGCAGTTCGTCCAGTACGCCGGAGAGGTATCCGGCGCAGAACGCGTCGCCCGCGCCCACCGTGTCGGCCACGGGCACGGGATGGGCCGGGGCGTGCACGACCTGATCGGCACGGAGATACAGGTCCGCCCCCTGGGCGCCCCGCTTGACCACGACCTCCCGCACGCCCTGGGCGAGCAGCTCGGCCACCCGGTCGGCCTCTGACGTGCCGGGCTCTCCGGCGATCACGGGCAGCTCGTCGTCGGAGGCGATGACGATGTCGATCAGTCCGAGCAGCGGCCGCAGGGCGGCCGAGGCGGCCGCCGCGTCCCACAGGCGGGTGCGGTGGTTCACGTCGAAGGACACGGTCCAGCCGTGCTCGGCGGCGTGTTCGGCCGCGGCCCGTACGGTGTCCAGCGGGCCGGGGCCCAGGGCGCAGGTGATGCCGGTCAGGTGCAGGAGGCGGGCTCCGTCGCTCAGGGCGCCCTGTAGGTGTGGTGGCCGCATGTGGGACGCGGCGGATCCGGTGCGCCAGTAGTGCACGCGGGCCACATCGGCGACCCGGCGCTCGCGCATGAGGGCTCCCGTGGGGGCGCCGGGGTCGACGGTGGCACGGTCCACGTGTACGCCTTCGCCGCGCAGCGTCCGCAGGATCATCCGACCGGGTTCGTCGGCACCGAGGCGGCCGGCCCAGCCGACCGTGTGCCCCAGCCGGGCGAGGCCCACCGCCACGTTGGACTCCGCGCCGGCGACCGCCGTGCGGGCCGCGCCGCCCGCGGTCAGCGGACCGTCCACCTGGAGCGAGAGCATCGTCTCGCCGAACGTCAGTGCCTGGAGCGGGGCGGCGCTCACGCGGTGGTTCCCGGCGCGCACACGGTCAGGAACTCCCGGGCCCGGACCCGCAACCGGGCCAGGTCCCCGCCCTGCGGGGCATCACCGAGCAGGGGTGAGCCCACGCCCACGGCGACGGCGCCCGCGGCGAAGTAGGCCCGGGCGGCTTCGGCGTCCACTCCTCCCACCGGCACGAACGGCAGGTCGGGCAGCGGGTCGCGCAGCGCGCGCAGATAGCCGGGGCCGCCCAGGGAGGCGGGGAACAGCTTGACCGCGCTGGCGCCGGACCGCATCGCGGTCACCGCTTCCGTCGGCGTGAGGGCGCCGGCCAGGACGGGCACGCCGAGGGTGACGGCGTGCTCGAAGCCCGTGTCCAGGGCGGGCGTCACCATCCACCGGGCTCCCGCGTCCCGGGCCCGCTCGGCGTCCTGTCGGGTGACGACGGTGCCCGCTCCGATGACGGCGTCGGTGCCCACCTCCTTGACGGCCTGGGTGATGACGGTTTCGGCGTCGGGTGTCGTCAACGAGATCTCGATCAGGCGCACGCCCTCCTGGGCGAGGGCCAGGACGCTGGCCAGCGCGGCCTTGGGGTCGCTGCCGCGCACGATGGCCACCAGCCGGCTGCGGTGCAGTTCGTGGGTGAAGTCGGTGTGGTTCAGCATGTGGTGCTCTCCGTCGTACTCGGTGTGCGGTGTTCTCCGTCGTACTCGGTCGGGGGCGGGGTCACCATTCGGCGAACGAACCGTCGTCGTGGCGCCACAGGGGGCCGTGCCAGTCCGGTGCGCTGTCGTTTGCGCGGCGTACGGCCTGTTCGTCGACCTCGATGCCCAGGCCCGGGCCCAGGGGCCGGTTGAGGTGGCCCTGGTCGAAGCGGAAGACCGCGGGGTCGACCAGGTAGTCCAGGACATCGGCGCCGGCGTTGTAGTGGATGCCGATGCTCTGTTCCTGGATGAGGAAGTTCGGTGTGCTGAAGGCGACTTGGAGGCTGGAGGCGAGGGAGATCGGGCCCAGTGGGCAGTGCGGGGCCAGCAGCACGTCGAAGGTCTCCGCCAGCGATGCCATGCGCCGCACCTCGGAGATGCCGCCCGCGTGCGAGAGGTCCGGCTGCAGTACGGCGATGCCGGCCTGCAGTGCGGGCAGGGCGTCGGTGCGGGAGAAGAGACGCTCTCCGGTGGCGATGGGCACGGGCGAGGCCGCGACGACCTCGTGGAGGCGGTGGGCGTACTCCGGCAGGACGGGTTCCTCGACGAACAGCGGGTGCAGCGCGGCGAGTTCGGGCAGCACGCGGCGGGCGTTGGCGGTGGTGAACCGGCCGTGGAAGTCGATCGCGAAGTCCCGGTCGGGCCCCAGTACTTCGCGGGCGGTGCGGGCCCGTTCGACCACGGCATGGACCTCCGCGGCGGTGGCCATCTTCCCGATCCGCCCGCTGGCGTTCATCTTGACCGCCGTGAAACCGGCCTCGACCTGGGCCTGGACGGCTTCGGCGATCTCGCCGGGTTCGTCGCCGCCCACCCAGCTGTAGGCACGCACCCGTTCACGCACCGGACCGCCCAGCAGCACGTGGACCGGGACGCCCAGGGTCTTTCCCGCGATGTCCCACAGGGCCTGGTCGATCCCGGCGACGGCGCTCGAGAGGATCGGGCCGCCCCGGTAGAAGGTGCCCTTGGTCATGGCCTGCCAGTGGTCCTCGATACGCATCGGGTCCTGGCCGACGAGATACTCGGCGAGCTCGTGCACGGCCGTGCGTACGGTGGCAGCCCGGCCTTCCACCACCGGCTCGCCCCAGCCCACCACACCGTCGTCGGTCTCGATGCGGCAGAACAGCCAGCGGGGCGGTACGGCGAAGGTCTCAACCCGGGTGATTTTCAAAGGAGATGGCTCCAAGGCAGGGAACTGATGGAGGAAGGGGGGCGCGGGCTGCTCACGAGGAGTTCTTCAGCACGCTCCATCCACCATCGACGACCAGGGACGCCCCCGTCACGAACGACGCGTCGTCGCTGACGAGGAAGGCGACGGCGGCGGCGACCTCCTCGGGCCGGCCCAGGCGGCGCGTGGCGGTCTCGGCGGCGCTGGCCCGCCGGTCGTCCTCGCCGATGGCATCCCATGCCTGGGTGAGAACCGGGCCGGGCAGCACGCTGTTGACGCGGACCTGCCCGCCGTACTCGACGGCCAGCTGCCGGGCCAGGCCGGTCAGGCCGGCCTTCGCAGCCGCGTAGGCGGGCCGTCCGGGCAGGCCGATCAGGGCGTGCACCGAGGACACCAGCACGATGCTTCCGTCCGTGGCCCGCAGGTCGTCGAGGCAGGCCCGCACGCCGAGGAACGATCCGCTCAGGGTCACGGCGAGTTGCTGGTTCCACTGCTCGGCGCTGGTCTCGTGGGCTGCCGCGACCCGGACGCTGTAGGCGTTGCTCACCAGCGCCCGAACCGGACCGAACGCCTGGCGGGCGGCCTGCGCCGTCCGCTCCCAGGAGGACTCGTCGGCGACGTCGCAGTACTGGAACAGCGCCTGGCCGCCGTCCTTCCGGATGCCGGCGGCCACGGCCTCCCCGGCCTCGGTGTCGATGTCGGCGAGCACCACGCGGGCGCCCTCGGCGGCGAGGCGGCGTGCCGTGGCGGCCCCGATGCCGGAGGCCGCTCCGGTGACGAGCGCGCACCGGTCGCTGAGGCGTTCCGAGAGGGATACCCGTGCGGGAAGCATGGAGACGACTCCTGTGACTGAGGCAGCAATAACAGCAACGACAGCAACATTAAATATTAATTATCCACGCGCGCCAAGAGGCTCCCCACCTTGACCAGGGTCGCGAGGGCGGGCGTGAGGCACCCTGGTCGGAAATAGGTGAGGCGCCCCCACCGAATGCCGGCACCGCCACCCCTGTCCACGCGCCACTCCCGCAGCGCCGGCCAGAAAGTCGGGCGCACATAGTGACCGACCGTCCCCGTGGGCGGTCTCACAAGCCGGCCAAGATTGCGGACAACCACGCGAAAACCGTAGCTTGAAGCCCTTCTGTTCTGATTTATGCAGGTGAAAGGTGTCCCCGGTGGGACGACGCGAGAAGCCGGTCGATCCCGACGCCGGTCCCGTACAGCGGCTCGCCCATGAGCTGCGGAGCCTCCGGGAGAAGGCCGGGAAGCCGCCGTACCGGGAGATGGCGAAGGAGGCGGGCTACTCGATCACCGCCATGTCCCAGGCGGCGGCCGGTGATCAGCTGCCGTCCCTGGCGGTGGTGCGGGCGTACGCCGAGGCGCTCGACGCCGATCCGAACGAGTGGGAGCGGCGCTGGCGGGAGGCGGAGGCCGCGGTCCGTGCGCCCGCTCCCGACGAGCGGCCCCCGTACCGCGGGCTGGCCCGGTTCGAGCCGGCTGACAGCGACCTGTTCTTCGGACGGGAGACGCTCGTCGCCGAGCTGGCGGAGCTGACGCGTGACCACCGGTTCGCGGCGGTGTTCGGGGCGTCCGGCAGCGGCAAGTCCTCCCTTCTGCGGGCGGGTCTGATCCCCCTGCTCCGCCGGGCGGAGGGTGCCGAACGGCCCGCTGTGATCCGTGTACTCACTCCAGGCGAGCGGCCGGCGCACACGCACGAGCAGGTCCTCGTCCCGCACGAACTCGACGGGGACACCTGGGTGATCGTCGATCAGTTCGAGGAACTGTTCACCCTCTGCCACGACCGCGCGGAACGCGACCGGTTCCTCGACCTGCTGCTCGCCGCCCGGGCGCCGGACAGCCGACTGCGCGTGGTGCTCGCGGTGCGGGGCGATTTCTACGGCCACTGCGCCGAGCACCGTGGGCTCGCCGCAGCCGTCGGTCAGGCCAACCTCCTGGTCGGACCGATGAGCCGGGACGAGCTGCGCGAGGTGATCACCGGGCCGGCCGCTGCCGCGGGACTGAACGTCGAACGCGCCCTCACCGCCCGGATCATCGACGAGATCGCCGACCGGCCGGGCGCCCTGCCCATGCTGTCCCACGCCCTGCTGCAGACCTGGGCCCGCCGTCGTGGCCAACTGCTCACCCTGGCGGCGTACGAGGACACCGGCGGTGTTCAGGGCGCGATCGCCGCCACCGCCGAAGAGGTGTACGGCGGACTGTCCGCCGAGCAGGGCCGTGCCGCCCGGAGCGTCCTGCTGAGGCTGATCGCCCCTGGTGACGGCACCGCCGACACCCGTCGCCCAGCCTCCCGCACCGAACTCGGGAGTGGCGTGCAGGAGGTGCTGGAACACCTGGTGGCCGCCCGTCTGGTCACGCTCGACGGCGACACGGTGGAACTCGCGCACGAGGCCCTGATCACCGGCTGGCCGCGCCTGGCCGGCTGGATCGAGGTGGACCGGGAACGGCTGCGCGAGCAGCGTCGGCTCGATGAGGCGGCCCGCGGCTGGGAGGAGCTGGCACGCGATCCCGGCACGCTGTACCGGGGCACGCGGCTGGCCCGGGCGGAGGAGCTGTTCGTCCGGCAGGGCAACGTTGAAGAGCCGGCGCGGTCGAGCGATCCGGCGCGGTCGTACGACGATCTCACCGTGCGGGAGCGTTCCTTCCTCGCCGCCTCCCTCGCAGCCAGGGACGCCGAGGGCGAGGCCGAGACCCGCACCGCACGCCGGACCCGTTCCCTGACCATCGGTCTGTCCGTGTTCCTCGTCCTCGCGCTGGCCGCCGGCCTGATCGCCTGGCAGCGCAACGAGGTGAGCCAGAAGGAGTCCGCCAAGGCCGCCGCCCGCCGCCTGGCCACCGTGGCCGAGAGTCTGCAATCCACCGATCCCCGCACCGCGGCCCTGCTCGGCGTCGCCGCCTGGAAGACCGCCCCGCTCACCGAGTCCCGCTCGGCCCTGCTGGGCGCCCTGGCCCAGCCGGAACGCGATGCCTTCACCGACCCCCGGTCCGGGAAGGATGTGCGGCGCTTCCTCTCCGACGGCGGCCGGACCCTGCTCAGCATCGACGGCACCACCGTGATCGCCCGCCATGTCGCCGACCACAGGATCAGCGCCACCTACCACCTGCCGAGCGGCACCCAGGTGGGCAACGTCGGGCCCGACTCCAGGTTCCTCGACGTCATCGGCCCGGACGGGGACGAAAGGCTGTGGAACCTGCCTGCGGGCAGAAGTGCCGCCGAACTGGGGCAGACACTGCTCTGGGACAGCTCCCCCGACGGGACCACGTACCTCACCGGGCCGACGGACAGCCCGGGCACGATCCGGCTGCACCGGACGGACAACGGCGAGACCCTCTTCGCCACCGATCTCCCGCGCCCCCTCACCTCTGCGGCCGTCGGCCCCGGCGGGCGGCTGCTCGCGGTCTGTCCCGCCGAAGGGCCGATTCAGCTCTGGGACACCCGCGACCGCAAGCGGCTGCCGGGGGCATGGGAGAAGGCGGACAAGACCGTGTGCGGCACCGGCACCGGCGCGGACGGTGGCTCGCGCATGCTGCGGTTCAGCGCGGACGGCAGCCGGCTGGCCGCCGTCTACGGCACCAGCGCACAGGTCTGGGACGTCAGTGCCGGACAGGCGGTCGCCGACTTCACCAGTGACGGAATCACCGGCTTCACCCAGGCGGCTCTCTCACCCGACGGCCGGTTCCTGGCCACGGCGGACGACCACGAACTCGCCGTATGGAGACTCGCCACCGGCGGAACGCTTGTCTTCGGCCGACCGATCTCCCAGGACGAGGCCACCTGGCTCGCCTGGGACCGGGGCACGTCCCGCCTCCTGCGCTATCTGGACGGCGCCACCGTCCACACCCTCGACCTGACCGGCCGGCTCAGCCCTCGCTGGCAGAACACCCCGGTCGACGCGAGCGCGCTCAGTCCCAACGGTCAGGCGCTGGCCACCGTCACCCGGTCCGGCAGCGGCTACCGCTTCGAGCTGCGTACGACGCGGACAGACAAGGTCGTCGCCCACGCGCGTCTCGGTGCTCTGCCGAGCGCGTCCGACGAGGAAGCGCCACTGCTGGCCTACAGCCCGGACAGCAGCGAACTGGGCGTCGCCGACACCGTGTCCTCGCACGGCACCCTGCGGCTGCGCTTCACCGTGTGGGACGTACGGACGCACCGGGTCCGTACGTCCTTCGACTCGGCCGGCGCGGCGGACAGACCTGCCACCGCCGTCGCCCTCGGGCCCGGCGGCCACACGCTGCTCGCCGTCCGGATGACCGCCGACAGCACCGTGACGGAGGTCTGGAACACCGGCGACCGGCGGCGGTCACGGACCCTGCGCGGTCTCTCCGGCGAGGCTCTGGCCTCCCGGCCGGACGGAGATCTGCTCGTGTCCTCGGGCGACCAGTACGCCGATCCGGGCACCGGCAAGGTCTCCGGACGGGCGCTCGCCGACGGGCGCGAGGTCACCGCGCTGGCGTTCAGCCCCGACGGCACCCGGCTCGCCGTCGGCGACGCCCGCGGGCACGTCACGCTGTGGGACGGCGACGTCCGTCGCCGCACGGGGGCCGTGGCCGGTACCTCGGACACGGTCTCCGCAGGCGAGCCTGAGGCGGTGGAGGCGATCGCCTTCTCCTCCGACGGCGGCACCCTGGCCGTCGGAGGTGCGAACGGGACGCTCCGGCTGTGGGACACCGCCACGCAACAGCTGCTCGGCACGGACCTGCCGACACCCGGCGACGAGATCGGCTCCCTCGCCTTCGCCGAGGACGGCGGCACGGTCTACACCAGCAGCCCCTACGTACCGCTCGGGCGTCTGTCCATCGCCCCGGACCGGGCGGTCCGCACCATCTGCGCACGCACCGGCGGTGGACTGACCGAGGCACAGTGGCGGACCTATGTGCCGGACGCGCCGTACGAGAACGTCTGCGCGACCAGCGGCTGACGCCCCAGGGCACGTGGGCGCGGGACGAAATCATTTTTCAAGGGGCCGCCGCAGGTCGCTGAAAAACGCCTGTGACCTGGAAGCTCGTGACCAGAACGACCCGCGGCGCCCGCCGACGGCGTCCGCCCTCTCCCACCCCAGGTTCTGGATCACATGCGTACTCACACCCTGCTTCCCTCGCTTCTGCTGATCGGCGCGCTGTCCCTCACGACGGCCTGCTCGTCCGGTTCCGCGGAGCCGGCCTCCGCAGGCCCGCGCGCCACCAGCGGCTCCCCCTCGCCCGTCCGCACCGTCGACCCGGCACGGCTCAAGGGCCTGGAGATCGTCAACGACAGCAGCGAGCAGCGGTCCTGTCCCTTCGCGACGAGCTACCCCGACGTGCCCGGCGCGGAGGCGATGACGGCCGCGATGAAGAAGGACGTGGAGGGGCGCCTTGCCACCTTCCGTGAAGGCTCGTGCGGGAACGGCTCGGGCGGTGAGCTGAACATCAGCCACCAGTTCCTCGTCGCGTCAGGCGACGTGCTCGGCGTACGGCTCACCACGCAGGACGGCAGTGCCGCCTCGGGCGGTCTGTCCACCAGGACGTACTGGTACGACGGCAAGGCCGGCGCCTACCGCACCGCCGTCGATCTCATCGCCGGAGGAGCGCGGAACGCCTTCGTCGCAGGTCTCAAGGAGCGGCTCAAGGGACGCGAGGGCGTGGACTCCGTCTCCCTCGACGACACGTTCTCCGCCCCGGCCTCTGTCACCAGTGCCCTGGGCGACATGGCTTTCACCACCGACGGCGGACTGCGGGTGAGCTTCGACCGCGGGGTGGTGGGACCTCCGGCCGCCGGGAACTACGTGGTGATCCTCTCCAAGAAGACGGTCACCCCCTGGCTCTCCGCGTTCGGCAAGCGCGCCCAGCGGCAGACCGTGACGCCCACCAGTTCGCTCGACCTGGGCGCCACGCAGACCCCCGCA
The DNA here is from genome assembly GCF_036174265.1 of Streptomyces sp. NBC_00285. Lineage (NCBI taxonomy): Bacteria > Bacillati > Actinomycetota > Actinomycetes > Kitasatosporales > Streptomycetaceae > Streptomyces > Streptomyces sp. NBC_00285. The sequence goes on from NZ_CP108055.1 coordinate 546,722, forward strand.
CCGGTCGTCCCCACGCACACCGCCTCGGGCGACGACGACACCGACTGCCAGAAGGTCACCTGCATCGCGCTGACCTTCGACGACGGACCGGCGGCACCGGAGACCGCCACCCTGTTGACCTACCTGGCCCAGTACAAGGCACGCGCCACCTTCTTCACCGTCGGCCAGAACGTCGCCTCCCACCCCGAACTCGTCCACGCCGAGGCGGCCGGCGGACACGAGGTCGGCAACCACTCCTGGAGCCACCCCGACCTGACCAAGCTCAGCCCCGAGCAGATCGCCTACCAACTGGGCCGCACCAGCGCCGCGATCAAGGCCGCCACCGGCAAGGAGCCCGTGCTCTTCCGCCCGCCCTACGGCGCGATCAACGCCACGGTCCGGTCCGCCACCAAGCTCTCCCCCGTGCTGTGGGACGTCGACACCGAGGACTGGAAGTACCGCGACTCCGCCAGGGTCGCCCAGACCGTCATCGACAAGGCGCAGCGCAACAGTGTCGTCCTCATGCACGACATCCACCCCACCTCCGTGGCGGCCGTCCCGCAGATCCTGCGCACGCTCACCGCCCGCGGCTACCACTTCGTCACCGTCAGCCACCTGCGCGCCACCCTCTGAACCCCGCGCCACCCTCATCCCCGTACACCACGAACGGAACGCTCATGCCCCAGCACGCCCGCCGCCGCCTCACCCGCCGCACTGTCCTGAGCAGAGCCGCCGTCGGCGGTCTCGCCCTCGCCGGGGGCACCGCGATCGCCGGCCCGCTCACCGAGAGCGCCGACGCGGCCGCGCCGGTCTTCGGCTACCGCGACGACGGCCGCGCATACGTGGTCGACACGGGCGCCGGCCTGGTCTTCAAGGTCGACCACGGCAACGGCGACCTGAGCTCGCTGGTGTACAGGGGCACCGAGTACCAGGGCTACGGAAACCGGAACTCACAGGTCGAGACGGGTCTGGGGAGGTCGTCCGTGAGCATCCGCAAGGCCGGCGGCACGGTCCTGGTCACGGTCGTGCACGGCACGATGCACCACTACTACGCGGCTCGGCGCGGCGAGAACAACGTCTACATGTGGACGAACAAGGCGGATGCCTCCATCACCGCGACCCGCTACATCGTCCGCGTGAAGCCCGGCCTGTTCCCCGACAACGGTCCCGACTCCTGGGACTCCCGCACCGACACCGTGATCGAGGCGCAGGACGTCCGCCGCAAGCCGGACGGCACCACCCGCTCCAAGCACTACTCCAACCAGCGTGTCATCGACTATGACCACGTCGGCTGGAGCACCGGCAAGGTCGGCATGTGGATGGTGCGGAGCAATCACGAGAAGGCGTCCGGCGGACCGTTCTACCGCTCCCTCATGCGCCACCACTACGAGGACGGCGCCGGCCTCTACGAGATCCTCTACTACGGCGAGAACCAGACCGAGCCGATGCGGTTCGGCCTCCAGGGCCCGTACGTCCTGTCCTTCACCGACGGCTCGGCGCCCTCGCCCGCGCTGCGCCATGACCGTATCGACACCTCGTGGGCCGACGGCCTGGGCCTGGTCGGCTGGGTCGGCCGCAGTGGTCGCGGCCGGGTGGCGGGGGTCGGCATCGCCGGGCGGGACACGGCGTACGCCTACACCGTCGGTCTCGCCAGTGCCGACGCGCAGTACTGGACCGAGGCGGACCCGGCCACCGGCCGTTTCGTGTCCCCGTACATGCTGCCGGGCACCTACACGCTCACCGTCCACAAGGAAGAACTGGCGGTGCACACCACCCGGGTCACTGTCACCGCCGGGCGGACGACCCCGCTGCACACGCTGGCGATCGGCGCGGACCCGAGCAGAAGCGCCGCGATCTGGCGGATCGGCGCCTGGAGCGGCACTCCGCGTGGCTTCAAGAACGCCTCACTGATGACCACGATGCACCCTTCCGACGCCCGGGCCCGGCCCTGGACCGGCACCGCCTTCACCGTGAGCGCCTCACGGGTCGACGACTTCCCCTGCTACCAGTGGGCGGACATCAACAAGGGGCTGAGGATCCGCTTCAAGCTCACCGCCCAGCAACTGACCTCCGGACACACCCTCAACATCGGTGTCACCACGGCGTTCGCGAACGGCAGGCCCCGGATCAGGGTCAACGACTGGCTCTCGGCCGTCCCCACGTCGGCAGGTGAGCCGACGACCCGGTCACTGACCGTGGGCTCCTACCGGGGCAACAACCACACCTACCGCTACGCCATTCCGGCAAGCGCCTGGACCAAGTCGCCGGACGCCTACCAGGAGTTGACCCTCGACATCGTCAGCGGCTCCGGCAGCAGCGCCTATCTCAGCCCCGGGGTGGCGTACGACGTGGTCGAACTCCTGCCCTGAGTTCCCTATGGCCCCATGGCTCCACGGCGACCTGAAGTCCGTTCGCCGGACGCCAATTTGACGACCCATCACCTTTCGGACCGCGCCGGCCGGATCACGAAGGGAGGGGGCTGGTCCCCTCGCTCACAGGCGTGGTGGCCGTCCCGGTCGCCGCCCCAGGGCCGATCGTCCGGGCCGCCGCCCCGACGGAGGTGGCCCATGCGGCGGCGCGCCGCTGTGGCGACGCGCGGCGGGTCCGGCCTGCGCGTCCGTTCAGGACGCCGTTTCAAGCCCGCGGGGCCTGGATCCGGCGGGGTGCAAGGACGTGTCCCGGCTCGCGACCGGTTCGAGCGTCATGAAACCGGGGCCGTCCGGGCCGCCCGAGCTGACCCGGCCCGGGATGTGGGCCGCCGGGGGCCTCGGGTGGGCAAGGCCAGAATTCGCCCGTGCGCCTGTTCGCGCACCGGGGCGTGTTCAGGCGACGCGAAAACTCGGCAGGCATATGCCAGCAGTACCACCGCCTTGATGGACGGCACGTGACTCCGGCATTCGGCGTACCGCCCATCCCTCCCCCGGCCGGTCACCCTCCACCGGAACAGCCGGCACGGACGGGGACTGATGTACGACGGATGGGTGACCGAATTCGAACGGGAGGGAATCCAGGGGCGCCTGTGGCACTCGCGCCACACCCTCCCCTCGGGCACCGATCGGCGTCGGCTCGCGTTCCGGGCTCCCGCCAGAAAGTTCAACGGAACACACATCCACTGCCCTGGCACCCGCATAACGTGCGGTAACCCGAACCGCCTCGCCCCCACCTTCCTGCGGTCCGTGACTTCCGGGCCCCCACCCCGCTAGGAGTCCTGGGATGTCCTACGACCGCTCGGAGTTATCCCTGCCGCACCGCAAGAACGGGCGGGCCCCCTCCCCCACCGCGCACCGGTTGCCGTACCTCGCGCCGGCCGGAGAGCGCCCGAGCATCGGGACCCGCCAGCGCTCGTGGTCCGGCTATCACCGCGCCCTGCGCATCCTGCGCCGCGCCTGCCGATGGCAACGGCGCGTGGCCACCCTCGTCGCCCTCGGCTACTTCGCCGCCTTCCTCACCCTCACCGTCGAGGCCCCCGCCTTCATGGCCCGCCCGGCCCCCGGCGGGCTCCCCACGGGCCTGTTGCTCGCCGTCGTACAGATCCCCGTCACCTGGCTGGCCGTCGTGCTGTTCGAGTACACGGCACGACGGTACGTCGACCCCCTGGCCCGCAGAGTCAGCCGGTACGCAGACCCGGCCGACGGCGAGGGGCGGGCACGGACATGACCGGTCTCGGCGGCTCCGCGCAGTCCTGGTCCCTCGTCGCCTTCTGCAGTGTCGTCACTCTCACGCTGCTGCTGTGCGTGCTGACCGGCCCCGACCGCGACGACCTGGAGGAGTTCTACACCGGCTATCGCTCGCTGTCCCCGCTGCGCAACGGCCTTGCGGTCGCCGGCGACTACATCTCCGCCGCGACCGTGCTCACCATCGGCGGGGTCATCGCCCTGTGCGGCTACGACGGCGTGGTCCTGGCCCTGAGCACCCTGCTGTCCTTGCTCCTGCTGATGTTCCTGCTCGCCGAACCCCTGCACAACACCGGCCGGTTCACCATGGGGGACGCCCTGAGCCGACGCGTGCCCGGACGGGCCGTACGCATCACCGCGTGTGCCGTGACCCTGCTGGCGCTGATTCCGATGATGATCGTGCAACTGGCCGCCGTAGGACAGCTGTTGGCGTTCATCCTGGGCTTCTCCGACCGTGCCATGCAGACCGGCTGCATCATCGGCGCCGGCATCCTGATGATCAGTTACGCCGCCCTGGGAGGGATGAAGGGGACCGCGCTGATCCAGATCATCAAGACCGTGATGCTCCTCGGATCCGGCCTCGTGATCGCCGTACTCGTCCTCGCCACCTTCGGCTGGCACCCGGGAACGATGGTGGACACCGCCGCCCAGCGCAGCGGGGCCGGCCAGGCGTTCCTTCAGTACGGCCTGCAGTTCGCGGACGGACCGCACCCCGCACTGGACATGATCAGCACCCAGGTCGCCATCGTGCTGGGCGGCGCCTGCCTGCCGCACGTCACCATGCGGATGTACACCGCGGGCAACGCCCGCCAGGTACGGCGCACGATGTCCTGGGCCGTGTCCTCGGTCGCCCTGTTCATGCTGCTGATCACCGTCATCGGCCTCGGTGCCACGGCGCTGGTGGGCCGCGAGCGGATCACCGCCGCCGACCCGCACGGCAGCACCGCCTACCTGCTGGGGGCGCGCGCCGTGTTCGGCTCCGACGTCTCCCGCGCCGAGAGCCTCGTGTTCAGCACCGTCACGACGGCCATCTTCCTGACCCTTCTGGCGTCCGTCGCCGGGATGACGCTCGCCTGCGCCAACTCCCTGGCGCACGACGTCGTCGCCTCCCGGCACAGGGGAATACCGGCTCTGCGGGAGATGACCGTGGCGCGGGCCGGCGCGCTGATCGTCGGCATACCGGTGGTGCTGCTGGCCGCCATGGCACAGCACCGCAGCCTCCAGCCGCTGGCCACCCTGTCCTTCTGCATGGGAGCCTCCGCGATCGCGCCCGCGCTGGTCTACTCGCTGTTCTGGCGGCGCTTCACCAAGGCCGGGCTGCTCGGCACACTGATCGGCGGTTCTGTCGCCGTCCTGGTCCTGATGTCGGGCACCCGGCTCGTCTCCGGGACACCGGCATCGGCCTTCCCGGAGGCCGACCTGAACTGGTTCCCCTTCACCACGACCGCTCTGGTCTCCGTACCGGTGGGCTTCGCCTGCGGCTTGCTGGGCACCGTCCTGAGCGGGCGCCGCAGCGCCCGGCGTGCCCGCGAACGGTACGCCGGAATCGAGCAGTTGATCCTCGCCGGCCCCCCGCGGCGCCGCCCGAGCTGGAGCCCGGACGGCCCGTGAAGCTCGTCCCGAGAAATCAGGGTGCTGCCAGGTGTCGAGAATCCGGCGCGGGCTCCGTCCCCGGTACGACAGAGGCCCCCGTCGATGCGCTGGGGGACCGGGAACGACGCGGGAGGATCCCATCATGCAAGCGAACGAGATCAGCGAGATTCTCGACCGGCCGATCAGTCAGGAGCTGCTGGCCCGGGACGTGACCCGCCTGGCCTACGTCGCCAAGGACGGCACACCCCGCAACGTCCCGATCGCGTTCGCTTGGAACGGCACGGAGATCGTCATGTGCACCACGAAGAACGCCCCGAAGCTCGCGTCCCTGCGCGAGAACCCGGCCGTCGCCCTGACGATCGACACCGAGGTGCACCCGCCCAGGATCCTGCTCATCCGCGGCCGGGCCGAGCTGGACTTCGTCGACGGCATCCCCGACGAGTATCTCCAGCCGACCAACAGCTACGCGATGACCCCCGAGCAACGGGTCGAATGGGAGGCGGAGGTGCGTTCGCTCTACCACGACGGCATGGTCCGGATCGTCGTCACCCCGACCTGGGCGAAGCTGATCGACTTCGAGACGACGCTGCCGAGCGCGGTCGAGGAGCTGGTCCGGCAGCGGGAGGAACGTCAGCGTGCCTGAGCGACGCGGGCCGACATGGGTGGTCCCCATGCCTCGCAAGGCATGGGGACCACCATCAGGACATCACTTTCCCGGTACGGCCGTCAGCCGCACGTCAGTGTCGGTGCCCCCCAGTCGCCGTGGTCGTTGCCGTTGCCGTCTCCGGCGTCACCGACCTTGAGGTCGACCACCTGGGCGCCGCTGACATCGACGTCGATCGGCACCGCGGCCTGCCGGCCACTGAGCTTCGCCGTGGTCACCAGGGTTTTACCGTCGGCGATCACTGAGAACGTCACCGTTCCGGCACCGTTGGTCTCGTCGTCGACGCCCACCTGCGCCGTCAACCGCGAACAGTTTCCGCCCAGATAGAGCTGGACGTCGCTGAGCGCGTTGGTGCCGAGGCCCTTGGCGTACCCCACGCCGGCGATGCTGATCGCACGGCCGTCCCCGGCCGCCTGCTCGCCGACACTGCTGTCACGCTCCACCGGACCCCACCCGTTGGTGGAGGACAGGAAGGGCAGATCGCTCACGGCGCTCTTCCCGGCCGGAGGAGCCGGGGGGATCCCGCCGATGATGCGCTCGTCGGTGCCGTCGGCCTGCCGTCCGTTCTGTACGTAGCGCACCGTGGTGGTGAGTGCCGAGGCGGAGGGCAGTTCACCGGTCGGTGGCTGGACCTTCCAGGTGAAGGTCGCCGATGCGCCCGACTGCAGACGCTTGAGCGACTGGGGGCTCGTGGCGCTGACGCTCCAGCCGTCCGGTGCGGACAGCGAGGCCGTCAGCCTGGACGCGGCCGGCGCGCCCTTCGGTACCCGCACCGTGGTCCGGGCGGTGAAGGCCTCTGCCGGCTGAGCGGTGTCGGGCACGTCCAGGGTGACATCTGCTCCCGGGCGCTTGGGCATCGCGTACTTCCGGGCGTCGTAGCGCGGGCTGTCGTTCTGCGTGACGCGCAGGGACGAGGCGTAGCTGCCGTAGTCGGTCAGCGAGACCTTGCCGAGGCCTCCGGTGCTGCCGTCCAGGTTCCACACGGCGATGGCGATGCTGTTGCGGCCGTTCGGGTTCAGGATTCCGTTGGGGACAGGGAAGGTGTGCTGCGGGCCGAGGTAGTTGACGTAGTTGCCGACCTGCCAGCCGTTCACGAAGATCGTGGCACGGTACTTGCGGGACGGGTCGTCGGTGAACGTCAGGCCGAGTGAGGTGTCCTGGCCGCGCGGCAGGTCCAGAGTGGCATCGGTGCGGTACCAGGAGACCCCGGGGCGGGTGTCGGACGTCGGCAGGGACACGCGGTCCCACTTGCCGTCCGGGTAGCCCGGCAGGGACCAGCCGGCCCGCTCGCCGTACAGGCCGCCCGTCGAGAGCGGGCCGCGCACCGTGTCCTGCAGGTCCTCGCCTCCGCGTACGCCCTGGAGGCGCCAGGTGACGGAGGTCAGCGGTGCTCCCACGAGGGAGGCGCTGGTCAGTCCGCGCGCCGTCTTGTTGCCGTTGGTCGAGTTGTAGTCCTCCTCGTGCCCCATGTTCACGGTGAGTACGGAAAGGACGTTGTCGCCCGTGGACTTGACCGCACCGGCAGGGAAGGTGAAGTCGGCGCTGCTCGTGGTGGAGCTGCCCAGGAAGGTGCCGTTGAGCCAGGCGGAGAAGGCCTGTGCGCCGCCGCCGGAGTCCGAGACCAGGTGGATGCCGGTCTCCTTGCCGGTGGTGTGGAAGCGGCCGCGGTACCAGGTGTTGCCGGTGTGGAAGCCGTAGTCGTCGGCGTAGAGCACCGGCAGCGCGTTGATGCCGGAGACGCTGTTGGTGGTCGCCTTGTCGGCCACCTGCCAAGTGGTGTCGTCGAAACCGGGGGCCGCTTCGGGGGACTCCTGTGCCTGCTTCCAGTTGGTCAGGGCCGGCAGGTGAATGGCGGCGGCCGTCGGGATCTTTCCGATGAGACTGCGGGTGTCGGTGGCCCGGGTGTCCACCTTCTGGCCGTTCCAGGTGACGCGGGCCGCGGCGCTGAACACCTCGATGTTCTTGTCGTCGGCGTTGTCACCGGTGAGCGCCACGGTACGGCCGCCGTTCAAGCTGGTCGCCGTGCGCAACAGGTGCGTGCCCCGCACCAGGACCGGACCGGTCGCGGTGTCCTGACGCCAGAAGGTCTTCGCCGTGGCCTTGTCGCCCACGAGCAGCAGCAGCGGGCGCTGGCCGCCGCCGCTGACACTGATCCGGATCAGGCCCTTGTGGGTGTAGTTCAGCCGCAGGTCACCGGTCGCCGGGTCCCAGGTGGTCGTGACCGTGCCGCCGGTGGCGGTCACGGTCGGCTTGGAGGCGTAGCGCAGGACCGTTTCCCCGTCGCTGTCCGGGTCGCCGTAGAGCACGGCGACATCGCGGTCGCCGATGGTGGCGTCGGTCATGATCTCCGAGGTCGAGTACTGCAACTGTGCGTTCCCGAGCCGGTAGTTCGCCACGATCACGTGGGAGTCGCGTCCGTCGAGGGTGATCGCGGTGCCCGGCTGCTGAGGCACGACGGGGTAGGTCGACTCCGTGGCGGCGTCACCCGTGGGCACGTCGATGGCGTCGATGGCCACGTAGTTGTCCGTGGACCCCGAGCTGTGGTTCCCGGCGACGACGATCTTCAGCGTGTGCGCCCCGGGCGTCAGGCCGGTCTTCTGGAAGACGACCGCCTGGCTCTCGGCGCCGGAGTCGTCGACCGTCGCCACCTTGGTGCCGTCGAGGTAGACGTCGGCGTTGCCGTGGTTGTTCGTCTTCGAGCCGATCCAGCGGATCGCGGTGCCGTCGAAGGGGACGGTGACCGAGTCACCGGCCTTGTTGGAGAACGACTCGGTGTGCTTGTAGTCGCCGCCGGTGTAGCTCTGGTCGGCCACGTGCGACCACGAACCCGTGTACTGCAGCGTGGAGTCGGGGTCGTCCCAGGTGTAAGTGGTGTCCGCGGCCGGCTGGGCGTTGAAGTCCAGCGCGATATGGGTCTTGTCGACCGCCGTGGACGTCGAGTTCCCGTGCCGCAGCACATGGAACTGGGTTTTGGTGTCGGGGTTCATGCGGGCGGTGTCAATGACCGCGGAGTCGTCCGGTGGTGTGGTCCTGATCGCGTCGGTCTTGGTCAGCGGGGCCACCGACTGCGTGAAGTACCCGATCAGCTTGTCCTCGTCGTACTTCGGGTCGAGCTGACGGGTCTCGCGGATGGCGGCTCCGTAGTCGTACGACGTGTAGTTCTGGGGCATGCTCAGCCAGCCCCAGTTGGTGCCGCCGTAGGTCATGTAGAAGCTCTGCGCCGTCGCGCCGACCGCGATGTTCTGCTTGTAGAACACGTTGGCGAACTGGTCGTTGATCAGCTGGGCGCACTTGTCGTAACCGGGACCGCCCCACGGGTCGAAGGCGCCGCCCTGGAACTCCGGGGTGTACAGCGGCTTACCCGCCGGGTGGTCGTAGCTGATGTCGGGGACACCGTTCCACTTGGTGGGGTTCGAGCAGTCGAAGCCCTGTGGGTAGGAGTCCGGGCCGTCCACGTCCAGGGCGCCCGCACCGGAGTTGAAGGTGCCGTTGTTGTTGCCGGTCAGCGGCACGGTGATGCCGTCGGCGCGGGCCTTGTCCTCCAGGTGCTGCATGTAGGAGCGGGAGGCCGCGGAGCCGTTGTAGTACTCGTTCTCGACCTGGTAGGCGATGACCGACCCGGTGCCGTTGGTGAGTTGGTGCCGGGCGATGATCCGGTCGATCTGGGTCAGCCACTCGTCGGCGTACTTGAGGAACCGCGGGTCGTCACTGCGGTTGTTCTCCGCCTTCGTGGTCAGCCAGCCGGGCAGGCCGCCGCTGTCGACCTCCGCGTTGATGTACGGCGCCGGGCGCGCGATGACGTACAGCCCGGCTTCCTCGGCCATGTCGAGGAGCTTGTCGACGTCGCGCACCCCGCTGAAGTCGTACACACCCGGCTTCGGCGAGTGGTACCCCCAGTCGAAGTACAACGAGGTGGAGTTGAAGCCGGCCGCCTTCATCTTCTGGAAGATGTCGCGCCACAGGTCCGGGCTCGGCAGCCGGAAGGAGTGGAACTCGCCGGACCAGAGGTAGGTGCGCTTGCCGTCGACGAGGAACGAGTAGCCGTCGAGAGTCACCGTGTGCGCCTGTGTCGCGGCGGTGGGCGCGGCGCCCGGTGCCGGCCCTGCCGCCTCCCCCGCCGCGGCGGGCGCGATCATGCCCGCGGCGAGGGCGACGGTCGCGGCCGTCGCGAGAACGGCCCTCCACCACCCCCGACGACCGGGTCTCGCAGTCTCCGAAACGAACTGATTACCCCGCACAGCGGCCTCCCTACGGCCTGAGCAATCAGCATCAAACAGACTCAGGCAAAGTCGAACAGTAGGGGCGCACTTGGCTCAACACAATGGGGCGGAAGCACACGATCGAGGCGGCAGGGGCGATTGAGGGCCCGGCCGGTGTCGACACGGGCCGCCACGACGAGGTCGGGGAGGCGAGGACGAAGGCCCTGGGACTTCGCCGCTCCCCCGCCCGCGACAGCCGATGCCGAGGAAACGGCCGCCCCCGCACGGGCGTTGACGAGCACGAACGGCGAACTCGCCTGCGCCCGCGGTCGCACGCAGGGCGTTACGCGTCAGCGTGGCCCACGCGACCTGCTCGTCTCAAGTTCCGCCGGCGGAGCACCAGTCGCACGTGCGGCAGCCGGCACCCCACGGGCGAACACGGCGGCACCCTGGGCTTCGTGCCCCCGGCCGCTCGTCGATCCCTGACTGGCGCCGTCGGCCTGCGCGCAGGTGCGTTCCCCCGGCATCCGGCAGATGCTGCCTTCAGGCCCTTGCCGTGGACAGGTGTACGGGACACAAAACATGGGATGTCGATGGATATCAAGTCCATGCCGAAAGCATCTGTCGGATGTTCGAAATTTCCAGCACCATTCGGAAACTGCGGGCTTCACGGATACTAGGGAACTGCCCAGGCATGTCAACACCATCCACCCCGCGAACCACTTCTCGCCTTCCTGGGCGGCGACAAATCACGCCCACCTCGGACAGTCGGCCAACCGGCCAGGGGCGATCCGCCATCGACCCGTCCGAATGTTTCGAACCATCAAGCGAATCATGCGAGAAGGGTTGACGATGTCAACCAACCTCCTATCATCCAAAAAGCTCGACCTGTCAATCCGCGTTCGAAGTGACGAACATGGATTCATCCAGTCACTTCCCGCCGCACGAACGACCACATGAACACCGGACCGCACAGGGAGGACCACAGTCATGGATCTGTCATGCCCTCATCAATCACTCCCCGGTCGCGACGCACTGGCCGCCACGACCGACCCGGTGAACGCCAAGTTCCTTCCTCTGAGCGCAGCCTCCCGCGCCACCGCCGCACCCTTCGCCTCGGCCCGGGGTGCTCCCGCGCCGGCGGTCGGCGGCGCGGTCCGCTGCCTGCGGTTCGAGCTGTCGACGTCCTGATCCCATCCGACCGATCGAACAGCGCAACCCCCCACCCCGCCGTACGAGGAGAACCATGAACCCGCTGAAACGGCTCGGCCGTCGCCGAGCCTCCGTGTTACCTCTGCTGATCGCGGCCGCGCTGGTGACACCCGCCGCTGCGACCGCCGCGCCCGACGCCGTACGCGCCTCCACCCTGGGCGCCCAAGCCGCCCAGTCGGGACGGTACTTCGGGGCCGCTGTGGCCGCCGGAAGGCTCGGCGACGGCACGTACTCCGCGATCCTGGACCGCGAGTTCAACTCGGTCACCCCCGAGAACGAGATGAAGTGGGACACCACCGAGCGGTCTCGCGGCTCGTTCAACTTCGGCCCCGCCGACCAGATCGTCAACCGTGCGACGGCGCGCGGTCAGCGGGTACGCGGCCACACCCTGGTCTGGCACTCCCAACTGCCCTCCTGGGTCAGCTCCATCGGGGACGCCAACACCCTGCGCAGCGTGATGAACAACCACATCACGACCGTGATGAACCACTACAAGGGCAAGGTCTTCGCCTGGGACGTGGTCAACGAGGCCTTCGCGGACGGCGGCAGCGGCCAGCACCGGTCCTCGGTGTTCCAGAACCTGCTCGGCGACGGCTTCATCGAGCAGGCCTTCCGCACCGCACGGTCGGCCGACGCGTCGGCCAAGCTCTGCTACAACGACTACAACATCGAGAACTGGAGCGACGCCAAAACGCAGGGCGTCTACCGCATGGTGCGCGACTTCAAGGCGCGCGGTGTGCCCATCGACTGTGTCGGCTTCCAGTCCCACTTCGGCACCGGGGGCCCGCCGTCGAGCTTCCAGAGCACGCTGTCGAACTTCGCGGCCCTCGGCGTGGACGTCCAGATCACCGAGCTGGACATCGCACAGGCGCCGACGGCGGCGTACGCGAACACGGTGCGGGCCTGCATGAACGTGGCGCGCTGCACCGGCATCACCGTGTGGGGCATCCGTGACAGCGACTCCTGGCGCTCCGGGGAGAACCCGTTGCTGTTCGACCGCAACGGCAACAAGAAGGCCGCCTACGCGTCCGCGCTGACCGCGCTGGGCGGCACACCCGCGGCACGGAGCGCGACCGCTGCACCGTCCGCCGCCGCCCTGCCCTCCAGTTTCTCCTGGAGTTCCAGCGGGGCCCTGATCGCGCCGAAGCCGGACTCGACGCACAACATCGCGGGCCTCAAGGATCCGACGGTCGTCTACTACAACGGCAAGTACCACGTGTTCGCGAGCACCGCGAGCGCCGCCGGGTACAACCTCGTGTACCTGAACTTCTCCGACTGGTCGCAGGCGGGTTCGGCCACGCATCACTACCTGGACCGCACCGCCATCGGGACCGGGTACCGGGCAGCGCCGCAGGTCTTCTACAACACCCAGCAGCGCCTGTGGTACCTCGTCTACCAGACAGGCAACGCGTCGTACTCGACCAACGCCGACATCAGCAACCCGAACGGGTGGAGCGCACCGCGCAACTTCTACTCGTCGATGCCGGACATCATCAAGCAGAACATCGGCAACGGCTACTGGGTCGACATGTGGGTGATCTGCGACAGCGCCAACTGTTATCTGTTCTCCTCCGACGACAACGGACACCTGTACCGCTCGCAGACGACCGTCGGCCAGTTCCCGGGCGGGTTCACCAACACCGTCATCGCGGCACAGGACACCAAGTACAACCTGTTCGAGGCGAGCAATGTCTACAAGGTGCAGGGCGCCAACCAGTACCTCCTGATCGTCGAGGCGATCGGCTCGGACGGCAGGCGCTACTTCCGCTCCTGGACCTCGGGCAGCCTCGCCGGTTCCTGGACGCCCCTCGCCGCGACCGAGAGCAACCCGTTCGCGCGGGCGAACAAGGTGTCCTTCCCCTCCGGCGCCTGGACCAAGGACATCAGCCACGGTGAGATGATCCGCGCGGGGTACGACCAGACACTGACCATCCCCAACTGCCGTCTGCAGTACCTGTATCAGGGTCTGAACCCCAATGCGACCGGCGACTACAACAGTCTGCCGTGGCGGCTCGGACTGCTCACCCAGACCAACTCGACCTGCTGACCGGCACGGGCCGATCCCGTACGGGCAAGCGATAGCGAAAGGGACGCGTCGCCTCGGGCAGTGACAAAGCGGCACCACCGATCAACTCGGTGGTGCCGCTGCCTGCTGAGTCAACGCCTCCCGCGCCCCCTCGCTACCGGAGCGAGGCAGAGCGCATCCACATCGTCGACCGGCTGCGACACAAGGCATCCGTCGGCAGCAGTCCCCACGCACGCAGAGGTGCATCGACACGGCGCCCGCCCAGGTGAGTTGGAGCCGCTGCGAACAGCAGTGAGCACCGTCCCCGGGCCGGACAGCCGCCCTTCGTGGCGTACGCGCCGGGCCTCCAGGAGTGACCGGCAATCCGGGGAGGCGTGACTCAGTCCCGCTTTGAAGCGGCAGACGTCGAAGCGGCAGACGTCGAAGCGGCAGACGTTAAAGGGGGAGGAAAGTCTCCCTGCCATGGGCGTTGCCGATGGTGCAAGACTTCCCGTGTGGCCAGTCGCCCGTTGCCAGGGCGCACGGTTGTCCGGTTCCCCGCGGTGACGACGAGCCAGTCTCCCGCCCCGTTGTTTGAGCAGGGCCGATCCGTCCGCACTACAAAGGCGTACGCATGTCCACTGAACTCCCTGAGTCTGTCGTTCCCTCCCCCACCGGATCCAGCGAGTCCTCTCCGGCGCCCAGTCGGCGCACCTTCATCGCCACCAGTACCGCGGTCGGTGGCGCGGTCGTCGCAGGGGGCGTGATCGCAGGGCCCTCCCTGGTCGGCCCGCACGAGGCGAGGGCCGCCGAAGGGCCGCCCTCCAGCAGGGTCTCCCTGACGGTCAACGGCACGCGGCGGACGGTGACGGTCGACAACCGCACCTCGCTGCTGGACCTGTTGCGTGAGCACCTGGGGCTGACGGGCTCCAAGAAGGGCTGCAACGCCGGGGCCTGCGGCGCGTGCACCGTGCTGGTCAGCGGCCACCGTGTCAACGCCTGCCTGACGCTTGCGGTGCGGCTGGAGGGCGCCGAGGTCACCACGATCGAGGGCCTGGCCGACGGCGACGAACTCCACCCGCTGCAGCAGGCGTTCATCGACCAGGACGCCTTCCAGTGCGGTTACTGCACGCCGGGGCAGATCGTCTCCGGTGTCGGCTGCATCCGGGAGGGCCACACCGGTTCCCCGAAGGAGATCCGGGAGTCGATGAGCGGCAACATCTGCCGGTGCGGCTGCTACGTCAAGATCGTGCGCGCGGTCGAGCAGACCACGGGCCGGAAGTAAGGAGCGGCCACCATGCATCCCTTCACCTACACCCGCGTCTCCGACACCCGTGAGGCCGTCGATGCGGGCAGGCACGGTGGTCGCTACATCGCCGGGGGCACCACCCTGGTCGACCTGATGCGGGAGACCGTCGAACGACCCGACGCCCTCGTCGACATCACCGGTCTGCCACTGCGTGAGGTCACCGTCACCGAGCGCGGCGGACTGCGCATCGGCGCCCTGGTGACCATGTCCGGGGCCGCCGCCCACCCGAAGGTGCGCGCCCTGTACCCCGTCGTCGCCGAGGCGCTGGAGCTGAGTGCCTCGGCCCAGCTGCGGAACATGGCGACCATCGGCGGCAACATCATGCAGCGCACCCGCTGCACCTACTTCCGGGACGTGAGCGCCCCCTGCAACAAGCGTGAGCCCGGCTCCGGGTGCGCCGCACTGCACGGCTACAACCGCAGCCACGCAATCCTCGGCACCTCCGACCACTGCGCGGCCACCCACCCCTCCGACGTCGCCGTGGCCTTCGCGGCACTGGAGGCGCGCGTACACCTGCTGGGCCCGGACGGGGAGCGGCGCGTTCCCTTCGCGGATTTCCTGCTGCGACCGGGCACCACCCCCAGCCGCGAACAGGCTCTGCGACAGGGCGAGTTGATCACGGCGGTGGAGACAGCGGCCTTTCCGCGTCCGCTCAAGTCCGGCTATCTGAAGGTGCGCGACCGGCAGTCCTACGAGTTCGCCCTGACCTCGGCCGCTGTGGCGATGCATGTGCGCGGCGGGGTGATCCGCGAGGCGAAGGTCGCGGCGGGCGGTGTGGGCACCGTGCCGTGGAGGCTGCCTGCAGTCGAGCAGCACCTCATCGGTGAGCGCCCTTCGACGTCCCTGTGGGCAGCGGCAGCGGCGCGCGCCACCGACCACGCCCGGCCCCTGCGGCACAACCGCTTCAAGGTCGAGCTGCTGAGGCGAACCGTCGAGCGCCAGCTGCGCATCGTAGGAGGTACCAAGTGAGCCCCCAGCCGCAGGCAGCCGTGGGCGCGCCGCTGT
Source organism: Streptomyces sp. NBC_00285 (assembly GCF_036174265.1). Taxonomy (NCBI): domain Bacteria; kingdom Bacillati; phylum Actinomycetota; class Actinomycetes; order Kitasatosporales; family Streptomycetaceae; genus Streptomyces; species Streptomyces sp. NBC_00285. Next base: position 562,362 of record NZ_CP108055.1, read on the forward strand.
CCCGGGTGGACGGCCGGCTGAAGGTCACCGGCAGGGCCGTGTACGCCGCCGAGCACGACATCGACGGTGCCGTGCACGCCGTCATCGTCGACGCGAGCGTCGGCCGCGGACGCATCACGTCCATCGACACCCGCGACGCCGAGTCCCAGCCGGGCGTACTGCGGGTGGTCCACCACCGCAACGCACCGAAGTTGCCGTACCGCGACAACGCCGGGTCCAACAACCCGGCCGGGCGGCGGCTGCGGGTCTTCCAGGACGACCAGGTGCGCTTCCACGGCCAGCCGGTCGCCGTCGTGATCGCCACCACCCTGGAGGCCGCACAGCACGGCGCGAGCCTGGTCGAGGTCGGCTACGACGCCGAGCAGCCCTCCACCGACCTCTCCGAGGCCCAGCCCGACGAGGCGACCCGCTACGCCCGCGGCGACGCCGAGGCCGGCCTGCGCGACGCCGCCGTACGCCTGGACCTGACCTACCGCACGGCGCGCAACCACCACAACCCGATGGAGCCGCACGCCACCATCGCCCGCTGGGATGGCAACGCGCTCACCGTGTGGGACAAGACCCAGTGGGTGGTGGGCACGCAGACGGAACTCGCGGCGGTGTTCGGTCTGGAGTCGGACGCGGTGCGCGTCATCTCCCCGTTCGTCGGGGGCGGTTTCGGCACGGCACTGCGCTGCTGGCCGCACGTGGTGGTGGCCGCGCTGGCCGCCCGCGAGACGGAGCGGCCGGTCAAGCTCGTGCTCAGCCGTAAGCAGATGTACCTCGGCACCGGATTCCGGCCCTCGTACGAGTACCGCCTGCGACTGGGCAGCGACCGGCGTGGCCGGCTGTCGGCCGCGGTCCACGAGCTGGACGCCGAGACGTCGTCGTACGAGACGTTCACCGAAGGCGTTCTCGCGGCCGGGCAGATGCTCTACAGCATGCCCAACGTGAGCCAGGCGTACCGGACGGTGCCCCTGGACCTGCCCACCCCGCTGTACATGCGCGGCCCCGGCTTTCAGACCGCCTCCTTCGTCATCGAGTCGGCCATGGACGAGCTCGCGCACCGGCTCGGCGTCGATCCGATCGAGCTGCGCCGCCGCAACGAGCCGGCCGGGGACGAGTCGACGGGCCTGCCTTTCTCCACCCGTCGGCTGCATGAGTGCTACGCCGTGGGCGCCCGCGAGTTCGGCTGGCACCGCCGCAGCCCCGAACCCCGCTCGACGCGCGAGGGGGACTGGCTGATCGGCAGGGGCATGGCCGCGGGCGTCTACGACACCGCGCGCATGCCGGCCCGGGCCCGGGCCCGCCTGGACGCGGACGGCACAGCGGTGGTCGAGGCCGCCGCCACCGACATGGGGCCGGGCACCTACACCTCCCAGACCCAGGTCGCCGCGGACGCGCTCGGACTGACCGTGCGCACGGTGACGTTCCGGCTCGGGGACTCCCTCTACCCGCCGACCCCACCGCACGGCGGCTCCATGACCATGGCCAGCGTCGGTTCCGCCACTCTCGACGCCTGCAACCAGGTTCGCCGTCAGGCGATCAAGCTGGCCGTGGAGGACCGTGCCTCGCCACTGCACGGGGTGCCTGCCCACGACGTGGTGGTCCGGGGCGGCCGACTGCACGTGAAGGACGACCCCACGCGCGGGGAGACGTACCGGCGCCTGCTCACCCGCAATGACCGCACCCACCTCGCGGCGGACGGCTCGTTCGCCCCGCCGTCCGGACCCGAACGGCACTCCTTCTACGGTTACAACGCGACCTTCGCCGAAGTGGCGGTGGACGCGGCCCTCGGCCTGATCCGGGTGCGGCGAATCCTGGGTGTGTACGACGCGGGGCGCATCATCAGCCCCAAGCTCGCCGACAGCCAGGCACTCGGCGGCATGGTCGGCGGCATCGGAACGGCCCTGCTGGAGCACACCGTCACCGACCACCGCGACGGGCGGATCGTCAACGCCAACCTCGCCGACTACCTCGTACCCGTCAACGCCGATGTTCCCGACCTCAAGGCGATCTACCTCGACGGTGAGGACCGCGAGGCCGACCCGCTCGGCGTCAAGGGCCTCGGTGAACTCGTGATGATCGGTGTGGCGCCCGCCATCGCCAACGCGGTGTTCAACGCCACCGGCCGACGTGTCCGCGAACTGCCCATCACCGCCGAGGCATTGCTCTGATCCCGAGTGCTTCGGGCCGGTGGAGTGCATACCACGTCCGGCGGCGGCCCCGTCCCGCCGCCGGGCTTCCCAGGGCCGCCGCCGCTCGACGTTTCCCCGGCGTCGCGGCGGCGGCCCGCACCCCTGCCGATCCTGGTCACCCTGTGGAGAGCCGCCCATGCTGAACATCGCGGACACCCTGCACCTCTGGTGCGGCGAAGCCCGCCCCTTCGCCCTGGCCACCGTTGTCGGCGTGCACGGCAGCGCGCCCCTGCCGATCGGCACCTCGGTGGCGGTGGACGCCGACGGCAACGCGGTCGGCAGCATCTCCGGCGGCTGCGTGGAGGGCGCCGTCTACGAACTGTGCCGCCAGGTGCTGCATGACCGGGGAGCCGCACAGCGGGCCTGGTTCGGCTACTCGGACGACGACGCCTTCGCCGTCGGCCTCACCTGCGGCGGCGAACTGGACGTCCTTGTCCAGCGCATCGACCCGGCGGCCCAGCCGCACCTCGCCGCAGCCCTGCGCGACATCGTCCAGGGGCGTCCGGTCGCGGTGGCGCAGGTCGTGGACGGCCCGGAGTGCCTCATCGGCTCCACGTTGAGCGTGCTCGGCGATGGCCACGCGACCTACGGAAGTGTGAGCAGCGGCCCCGTGGACCGGGTGGTGGCCGACCGGGCCAAAGCCCAGCTGCGGGCCGGCCGGACCACCCGTGTGGACATCGGCGGGGCCGGCGACGGCTGCCCCGAGCGGTTGTCCGTGCTCGTCCATGTGTCAGCCGCCCGCCCCCGCATGCTCATCTTCGGCGCGATCGACTTCGCGGCCGCGCTCAGCCGGGCCGGCCGGTTCCTGGGCTACCGGGTCACGGTCTGCGACGCCCGTCCCGTCTTCGCCACGCCCGCACGCTTCCCGCACGCGGACGAAGTGGTCGTCGACTGGCCCCACCGGTACCTGGAACACACCGAGGTGGACGCGCGTACCGCCGTATGCGTCCTCACCCACGACGCCAAGTTCGACATCCCTCTGCTGCGCCTTGCCCTCGGCCTGCCCGTCGCCTACGTGGGCGCGATGGGCTCCCGGCGTACGCACGACGAGCGCCTGCGCCTCCTGCGCGAATCCGGCACGTCCGCCGGACAACTGGCCCGGTTGCGCTCCCCGATCGGCCTCGATCTCGGCGCCCGCACCCCCGAGGAGACGGCCGTCTCCATCGCCGCGGAGATCATCGCCCAGGCCAACCAGGGCACGGGCCGTCCCCTGGCCCGGATCACCGGCCGGATCCACCGTCCGATCCGGCCAAGACAGTCGGTCCTGACCGATTGAGCGAGGGCTCGACGGAAGAGGAACCCATCCCCCTGAAGCCTCTTCGCCGGAGGGCGTGATCGGCCACCCAGAACGGCGAGACATTCCATGTTTAGCAGGTCCAGATCCACAAGAAACCATAGCCAATCGGGTCAACTACCCTCCAGCGAAACCACTTTCATCCCTGCACGCTGGTTGACATCGCAGGGAGACATGACAGACCTTCATGCGTAACAAGCGACACATCACGCACGGCAGCCAAGCCCGCCCGTGCTGTTCGTGATCCCCTGCCCCCACGCACCTGGGATGTCTCCATGTCGAGTTCGATCAGCAGACGCCACTTCCTGGCCGGTGCCACCTACGTGGCCGCCGCAGCCGTCGCCGGCGGTGTGTTCGGCGCCGGGATTGCCCAGGCGGCGCCCAGCACGTACACGCCCGACTGGAACTCGGTCGACCAGCACCCGCCGACTCCGGAGTGGTTCCAGGACGCCAAGTTCGGGATCTACTTCCACTGGGGTGTCTTCAGCGTCCCCGCCTTCGGCAACGAGTGGTACCCGCGCAACATGTACCGGGTCGGCGACACCGCCAACCAGCACCACATCGCGACCTACGGCCAGCCGTCGGCGTGGCCGTACCACAACTTCATCAACGGGGCGCAGGACCTGGCGGGCAACACCGTCAAGTTCGCCCCGAAACTGAAGTCGGCAGGCGGGAAGTTCGACCCCGACGAGTGGGTGCAGCTGTTCGTCGACGCCGGCGCCAGGTTCGCCGGCCCGGTGGCCGAGCACCATGACGGATTCTCCATGTGGGACAGCCAGGTCAACGAGTGGAACTCGGTGAAGAAGGGCCCCGGCCTCGACCTGCTGCGGCTGTTCTCCACGGCCATCCGCGCCAAGGGCCTGAAACTGCTGGTGGCCATGCACCACGCGTACAACTTCACCGGGTTCTACGAGTTCGCCCCCGCTCAGAGCGACCCCAGCCTCAAGAAGCTCTACGGACAACTGGGTTCGGCCGCGCAGAACCAGCTCTGGTTCGACAAGCTCAAGGAAGTCATCGACCGCGCTCAGCCCGACATCCTGTGGCAGGACTTCAATCTGGTCGCCGTCGACGAGACGCAGCGCCTCAACTTCCTTTCGTACTACTACAACCAGGCCAACAGTTGGGGCCGTGAGGTCGTCTCCACCTACAAGGACGGCCTGAACGGCAAGGGCGAGGTCTTCGACTACGAACGGGGCGGCCCGGCCGATCTCACCACCCCGTACTGGCTGACCGACGACAGCATCTCCAGCAGCAGCTGGTGCTACACCCAGGGCATCGGCTACTACACCATCCAGCAGATGCTGCACTCGTTCATCGACCGGGTCAGCAAGAACGGCAACATGCTGCTGAACATCGCGCCGATGGCCGACGGCACCATCCCCCAGGCGCAGAAGGACGTCCTGCTCGGCATGGGCGACCATCTGAAGCGCTTCGGCGAGTCGGTGTACTCGACGCGCGCCTGGACGGCGTACGGCGAGGGCCCGACGAAGATGGGCGGCGGCGCCTTCACCAACCCGACCGCCGGGACTCCCCAGGACATCCGCTTCACCCGCAGCAAAACCGGTGACGTTCTGTACGCCACCGTCCTGGGCTGGCCCGGCAGTTCCCTGACCATCAAGACCCTCGGCTCGGACCGGATCAACCTCTCCTCGCTGACCTCGGTCAAGCTCCTCGGCACCACCGCCGGCACCTACATCGATCTGCCCACTCCGGCTCAGAACTCCTCCGGCCTCACCATCGCCCTGCCGTCGTCGGCGCCGTACAACGCCAACGCCTACGTGCTGAAGCTCGCCTTCTCCGGCGCGATCCCGGACCTGCGGCCGCTCGCCGGAGCCGTCGCCTTCACGGACGTCAACTACACCGGCAAGGCGGCCGTGTTCACCCTCGGCGACTACACCTCGGCCGACCTCACCGCGGCCGGACCGGGCCCCCGCACCCTCTCCTCCCTCCGGCCGGCCCCCGGCTACCAGGTGGTCGGCTACTCCGGCGACAACTTCACCGGCACCTCCTGGACCTTCACCGCCGACAACCCCGACCTCAGAGTCACCGGCAACAACGACCAGATCGCCTCGCTCAGGGTCCAGTTCAACCCCGCCACCTACTTCCGGATCACCAACGCCACCAACGGCCTCGCCCTGGACGGTGGCGGCGACGTCGCCTCCGGATCCAACCTCAAGCAGTGGTCCTGGGACGGCAGTTCCAACCTCCAGTGGCATGCGGAGGCCGTCGCGGGCGGCTACTACAGGCTGGTCAACCGCACGAACGGCATGGTCGCCGACGGCTGGGGCGACACCGCCGACGGTTCCGCCGCCAGACAGGCGCCCTGGAACGGCGGCACCAACCAGCAGTGGACCATCACCCACCGGGACGGCGACCGCTGTTCGATCGCCAACCGCACCACCGGCCTGGTCCTCGACGGCGGCGGCAACGTCAACTCCGGCTCCATCACCAAACAGTGGACCTACGGCAGCAGCACCAACCTGCTGTGGACCTTCACCGCGCTGTGACAAGAACACGGCCGCACCGATCGACGGGACCCTGCGGACGCGACCTAGCGGGAACGCCTGCGGCGCCGCAGGACGAGGATCGTGCCGGCCAGCAGGGCGGCCCCGATCGCCGCGGTGGTGACGAGTGCCGTGTGATCCGTGCCGGTGGCGGGCTGTGTGCCGAAGGTGAAGGTGACGGTGTCGTTCGAGGTGTGCGGGTCGTGGAGGGGGATGCCGGCCGGGCCAGGGCGTACGGTCACCGTGCCCTTGGCGCCGTCGTAGTCCTTGTCCGTCTTCACCGACAGCCCGAACTCCTGACTCCCGCCGACCGCGATGCCGTACGGCACGGTGCACACGTAACGCCGGTGTCCCGCCTCGAAAGGCGCCGTTCCGGTGTCGCCGTTCCGGAGGAGGCAGGGGCCGTACACGCTGTCCTCCGACTCCGCGTGTCTGTAGTCGGTCGCGACCGTGTGCTTCGGCAGGACGACGTCGACCACGGCGACGGACTCGTGGTCGGTCCCGTACACGGAGGCCGGGCCGTGGTTCACGGCGTCGAGGGCCAGCGTCCATTCACCCGCCCCGGCGGCGCGCTTCGCGGTGGCCGTGGCCGCCAGATCCGCGGAGTTGTCGGCCGAGACACCGACTTGGCCCTGCGTGCCACGCTCGAACCCGTCTCCGGCCCCGGACGCGGGCACCAGCGTGAGCGCCGGACCGGTGCCCGGCTCGGGGCCCGTGCCGGGCCGCTCGCCGGGCTTCAGGAACTCGACCCAGTAGTGGGTCACGCTGGTCATGACGTGCTCGCCGACCGTGGCGGTCAGTGGACTGCTCAGCTCCACTGTGGCGCCCGCCGCCACGGGGGCCTTGAACACGCAGGTGACGGACGTCCGGCCGTCGGGCGCGACGAGGTCGGAGCCGACGCTGTAGCCGCAGTTGGAGAACTTCCGGTCGAAGGCCAGACCGCCCGCCGACTCCCAGCGCAGCACGACGCGCCGGTCGGTGGCCAGGTCGCCGGTGTTGCGGAGCCGGAGCGGTAGGCGGATCCGGGACCCGGGACTGACGTGCGTCATGGCGGGCACTTTGCCGACGACCAGCTCGGGGATGCCGACGATCACCTTCGCCCGCGCGGTTGCGTGGGTCCCGCGGCCGGCGGAGGCGGTGTACAGAATCGTGCCGGTGGCACCGAGGGCTGCGCCCGTCTTCGCCTGCACGGTGAAGTCCAGGTTCGTCGGCTGGGAGGTGTCCTGGTTGGCGCAGGAGAAGACCCGCCCGTGGGCCGTGCACCTCGGGTCGGCGACCACCACGCGTGCGATGCCTGCCAGGCCTCGGGCATCGATGACGAGCGTCAGGTCCGCGGGCGCGGGCAGATCCACCGCGGGGTCGGAGAAACCCCAGACTACGTGGACCGTCTGGGCGGCCGATCCCACGTTGAGCTGCTTGTCAGCCTCGATCGTCGTGCGGCCCTTCGTGGGAAGGGGAGACGGATCGACGGCCACGGCGGTCGCGCCGGACGCCAGGACGAGCAGCACGGCGGCGAGCGCCGCCCCGAACGCCGTGTGGTGGGAAGTCATGCACGTTTCGATGCGCGAGCCCTCCCGAAGGTTGCCCGCGCACGGCGTCCGGGTCGCCTCCTCGCCGTCGGACCCGCGCCGTCAAGTCCACCGGCCGGGCTCCATGTTGAACGGCGAGCTGGTCGATGTGGTGGTGGGCCGGCTGAAGACCGGCGCACACCCGCCTTCAGCCCCGCCGCCTGGCCGGGCCCTGCTGGTTCCGCCGCCGGTAGTCGCCCGGTGGGGTGCCGTACGCGGTCTTGAAGGCCCGGCTGAAGTCCGCCGCACACGTGAAGCCCCACCGTGCCCCCACCGCGTGGACGGGCAGCTCGGCGAGGCGGGGGTCCAGGAGATCGCGGCGGCAACGCTCCAGTCTGCGGTGCCGGATCCACTCGCTCACCGTCGTCCCCTGGGGCAGAAAGAGCCGGTGCAACTGGCGTACGGAAATGTGGTGTGCGGCGGCGACGAGGGAGGGTGACAGCTGCGCGGTGCCGAGCCGGCGTTCGATGAAGGCATTGATACTGACCAGCAGCGCGCGCTGACGGCTCTCGGGCGGGACCGCGTTACCTGTCTCCGTGCGATGAGCCAGCACCGCCGTGGCAAGGTCCAGGACCACCGTGCCCAGCCGTACGGTGTCCTGCGGGCGGTATGACTCCGACTCGGCGACCATGCGTACCAACAACTGCGCAAGGAGCCCCCCGAGCCCCGAATCCCCGGCCATCGGCGCCGCAAGCAGCCGGTCGACCTTCGCCCGTGGCAGGGGCAGCGCGGTTCTCGGTATGCCCACGGTGATCGTCTCGACCGCGCCCCTGTCAGGCAGCATCCAGGACTCGTACGGGTGCGAGGAGTCGTTCAGCACGAGGTCCCCCACCTCCGGTGCGACCTCGAGCCCGCCTTGCGCCATGGTCCGCTGTCCCTGCAGTGTCACGGCCAGCTGGTACTGATCCGGATCGAGCCTGCGCACATGCACCGGCGTGCGCAGCACCCGCAGCGCCGGAAGCCTCAGCGTCGCCACATGCACCGGTCCGGCCTGCAACACCCTGGCCACGCCGTGGAAGTCGGCGGCTTGATCGCTGCTGACCACCGACGGCAGATACGACTGGGTGATCATCTCGCGCCAGCGGTCGAATCTCTCGCCCGGCGGCCACTCGTCACTGCTGTACACCGTTTCGAACACGTGCAGCACCCCCGTGGGCCGACATTCTGGCCCTCTGTTCGACCTTGTGGTGAGGCACATTCCGGCCTGGCGCGCAGTGCCAACCAGCCGTCGCTGGCTGATAACGCCCCCACGCACCGCCACGCCATAACGTCAGCCCGGCAAACGACCGTTCGACTGTTCGTGAGTGAGAGGGGACCTGCGTGTTGCGCAACGTTTCACACCGCCGTCCGCTGCGGCTGTTCGTGTCCGTCCTGACCACCGGCCTGATGATGTTCGGCATGACCGTGGCCGTCGCACCGTCGGCCTCAGCGGCAGCCTGTACCACCTGGAACCCCAGCGCGAACGGCGAGGGGGCCGGAAGCATCACCATATCCACCCACCTCAAGAACAGCGACTACTCCGGATGCGACAACCTCGCCTCGATCTCGGCCGGCGAGTGGGTATGGGTCCGCTGTCTCAAGTGGAACAGCGCCACCTCGCACTGGTGGGTGTACCTCCGGACCGACGTGGGCTCGCACTACGGCTGGACGTCGTTGGACAACTTCAACACCGTCGCCTATGACGACGACGGCGACGGCGCCGTCGAGTACGCCTATTGCTGATACCGCATCAGGCAACGCGCCTTCCTGACCGTCTTGCGTAGGCGTTCACACGACCACGTGGTGAACCGATGACGGACCCCGTACGGCCGGGTGCATGCCTCCCGCCGACGGGGTCTCCGTCTTGCGACCCGACCCCCATGTCCGAGTGACGATCCACGCAAGGGCCCCCTCGAATGCAGGCCGGTGCGAAGACGGCTTCGGTCACATCGTGGAAAGCCGCACCATGGGCCTGCGAACCGGGTTCAACGCTGAGCCGTGCGAGGACCGTTGTACTGCTGCGCGGTGACCGGCTCGGCCCAGGTGGTCTCGGCGGTGCCGTCGCCCGTGCCCTCCCACATGGCGAGGTGCTCCATGAACCGGTCGGGGGTGGCGCCGTGCCAGTGTTCCTCGCCGGGCGGGCAGGCGACGGTCTGGCCGGGGTGGGCTTCGAGGATCGTGCCTTCGCGGGTGCCGATCAGAGCTGTCCCGGAGACGACGTGCAGGGTCTGGCCCAGGGCGTGGGAGTGCCAGTTGGTGTGGGCGCCCGGTGCGAAGCGGACCATGTTGGCGCGTATCCGGGACGGCTCCTGGCCGGCCACGATGACGTCCCACCACACGTCGCCGGTGAACCAGTCCGCGGGCGCCTTGCTGCTGGGCTGCTGCTCGATGAACTCCATGGGCGCTGCTCCCTCTCGTTTCGTGTGTCTTTAGCGGGCGACGTAGCCGCCGTCGACGGGGAGGGCCACACCGACGACGAAGCTTGCGCCGGGACTGCACAGCCACACGACCGCCTGGGCGATCTCCTCGGCGGTGCCGAGGCGGTTGATGGGCTGGTTGGCCTCGGCCTCGGCACGGTCGAGTTCTCCCTTGGCGATCATGTCGCTGACCATGGGGGTGTCAATGGTGCCGGGGCAGACGGCGTTGACGCGGATGCCGCGTGGGGCGTACTCGAGGGCCGCGCTCGTGGTCAGGCCGATCACGCCGTGCTTGGAGGCATGGTAGGAGGCGCGGCCGGGGAGGCCGACGAGTCCGCCCAGGGAGGAGCAGTTGACGATGGCTCCGCTGCCCTGGGCCCGCATGTGCCGCAGCTCGTGCTTCATGCAGGCCCACACGCCCCGCAGGTTGATGGCGTTGACCCGGTCGAACCGGTCGGCGGGTTCGTCGGCCGCGTCGCTGGCCGGGATCTGTATGCCCGCGTTGTTGTAGGCCATGTCGAGACGGCCGAGGGTCGCGACCGTTCCGTCGACCGCGGCGGCGACCTGGTCCTCGTCGGTGACGTCGCAGGTGAGGGCGAGGACGCGGTGGCCTGCCTCGGTGAGCTCCTTCGCGGCTGTGTTCAGGGCGGCTTCGTCGACGTCGGTGAGGGCGACGGCGGCACCCGAGGCGGCGAAGGCCCGTGCGGTCGCCAGGCCCATGCCGGAGCCGGCTCCGGTGACGAGGGCGACCTGGCCGGTGAAGTCGTAGCGGGGGTTCATGTCGGGGCATTCCTCTCGGAAGGTGTTCGGGCTGTGCCGTCAGCGAGGAGCGGGCGTTTCGGACGGCTCGTCGGCCGGTGAGCGGACGGCGGTTGTGCGCTGCGCCACGATCCGCGGCTTCCGCGCAGGGCCGCGGACCACCAGGGCGGCCAGCGGGAGCAGGGTGAGGGCCGCGATCACGGTTCCCACCAGGGGTGGCCCGGTCAGGCCGAGCGAGGAGTTCAGGGCGGTACCCGCGAGCGCGGACCCGGCGGCGATCCCGGTGTTGAACGCTGAGGTGGTCAAGGAGGAGGTCAGCGTGGGGGCGTGGCCGGCGAAGCGGACGGCGAGCGCGGTGACGATCGGGTTGACCGTGAATCCGGTCAGCCCCATGAGGAAGACCAGCGCAATGACGGCAACCGGGTTGGCGGACAGCGGGATCATCAGGAGAAGCACCAGTGCCGTGGCCGCGGCGGCGGTGAGGGTGGTGGCCATGGGGTGTCGGTCGCCCAGGCGGCCGCCGATGGTGGTGCCGCCCAGGGCGCCGACCCCGAAGGCGATGAGGACCAGCGGTACAGCGCCCTCGGGGATGCCGGCGCGGTCGGTCAGCAGCGGGGTGATGTAGCTGTAGGTCGCCAGGACGCCGCCCATGATCAGCATGGCGGCGCTCAGCGCCAGCCACAGCCGGCCTTGGCGCAGGGCCCTGAGTTCGGCGCGCGGGGAGACGTGGGGGCGCTGGTCCCGTGCGGGGATGAAACGGCCGATGAAGACGGCGGCGAGGGCTGAGAGCACGGCCAGGGCCCAGAAGGGGCCGCGCCAGCCGATGAACTGGCCGACGAAGGAGCCGACGGGCACTCCGATGACGTTGGCGAGGGTCAGGCCGCCGATCATGAGGCCCATGGCGCGGGCGGAGGCCGCGGGGCCCGCGGCGGCGGTGGCGATGACCGCGCCGACGGACCAGAACGCGCCTGTGGCCAGGGCGGTGATGACCCGGGCGGCCAGGACGACGGTGAAGGAGGTGCTGAGGGCGGCCACGACGTGTCCGAGGGAGAACACGGCCAGGGCCAGGGTCAGTGTCCGGCGCTGGGGCAGGCGCAGAGTGGCCAGGGCCATGGTCGGCGATCCGATGATCATGCCGATGGCGAAAGCGGTGATCAGCAGGCCGGCTCGGGAGGTACTGACGCCGAGGTCGGTGGACAGCTCCGGCAGCAGTCCGGCGATGACGAACTCGGTGGTTCCCATCAGGAACGTGCCGGCCGCGAGCACCCAGACGACGGTGGGGAGCTTGGGGAGGGTGGTCCCGGATGCGGAGGGCATGCGTGTTCTGGCTCCTTGAGCGGTGCGGGTCGGGCGAGCGGTATCGGGTTCGGGTTCGGGTCAGGAGGCTGTTTCGATCGTGACCTTGTCGGCGGTGGCGAGACGTGCGATGCCGGTTTCCGCCACCCGGCCGAGGATGACCAGGCCGGCGGCGGGTTCGGGGGCGCCGTCGCGGTAGAAGACGGCCAGGTTGCCCCAGGGGGCGTAGTAGGCGAGGTCTCCGGCCCTGCCTGCGGCGGCCTCCGGCGCGCCGGACGTGGACAGCCCCCGGGGCAGGTCGGCGATCCGCTCCGTGCGGTGGAAGTCGCTCAGGTTCAGGGTGAGCGGGAGGAGGGTGGCGAAGTCGCGCGCGGTGGCGCTGCCGTTCAAGGTGGCGTCGGTCTGGCGGCCGTCGACGGTGAGGCGGATGTTCATGGAGGTGGTCCTGCCGGGATTGGGGGGTGCCGGGGCTGACGTCGTTGTCCGCGCCGGGGACTTCGGGGGTGCGGAGGACTGCGGGGTGTCGTGGGCGCAGGCGGCAACGGTCAGCAGCAGCGCGGTGGCCGTGACGGCGCGGCCCAGGGCGGAGCGGGCGGCCGGGGTCATGGGATCGTCCCGGGGTTCAGTTGGGCAGGGGCTCGGCGTAGTGGCGGAAGCCGTCACGCTCGGTGTGGAGGGTGTACAGACGCTCGGCCAGGACGGTGGGGCTGCTGTGTTCGGCATCGGGCCGGATCGCTCCGGGGATGATCAGCTGGGCGGCGTGGATGTTCTCGGCCGCGAGTGTGTCGTGCAGCATGCGGGCGTAGGCGCTCTCGGCGGCGAAGGCGACGGAGGTCCCGGCGACGTTCGGGTTGGGACGCACGGCGCTGGCTCCGTTGACGAACAGCAGGGTGCCGCGGCCGAGGGCGCGCATGCCGGGCAAAACGGCGTTCACCGCGGCGACGGGTGCCTTGACGGAGAAGGAGAGGGGGGCGTCGAGGTCGTCGGCCCCGGTGTCGAGGACCGGCTTCATGAAGTCGGCGCGCGGCACGGGGCTGAACTGGAGAATCTCGATGGGCCCCAGGGTGGCCGCGGCCGCGTGCAGGGCCGTGGTCAGGGACTCGATGTCGAGGACGTCGGCGGTGAAGCCGCCGGCCTGGACGCCGTCGCGGGCCAGTTCAGCCACGAGGCCGTCCAGGTGTTCCGCGCCGCGGGAGATGAGGGCGACGGTGTGGCCGGCGGATCCGAAACGGCGGGCGGTTGCCAGCCCGAGGCCCGGGCCGGCGCCGATGAGGGCGAAGGTGGTCACGGTCAGTCGACTCCTTGGCAGGCGGGCGGTTCCGTACCGGGCATGGTGTCCGGCGTCGGAGAGTGGACGGTGTGAGGTGCGGTCAGGGTGTGAGGAGGGTTTTGATGGCGCGTCGCTCGTCCATCGCCTTGTAACCCTCGGCGACCTGCTCCAGGGGGAGGGTGAGGTCGAAGACCCTGCCCGGGTTGATGCGGCCCGTCAGGACGCGGTCGATCAGGTCGGGCAGGTAGGCGCGTACGGGCGCGGGACCGCCACGCAGGCCGACGTGCGAGAAGAACAGCTCCTGGCCGTCCACGGCGACGTCGTGGGGCACACCTACGAAGCCGACGTTGCCGCCGGGCCGGGTGGAGTGCAGGGCCTGCCGCATGGACTCGGGGGTGCCGACGCACTCCAGGACGGAGTCGGCGCCGATGCCACCGGTGAGGTCCTTGACGCGGGCGATGCCTTCGTCACCGCGTTCGCCGACGATGTCGGTCGCGCCGAACTCCAGGGCGAGCTTCTGGCGGGAGGCGTGGCGGCTCATCGCGATGATCCGCTCGGCGCCCAGTTCCCTGGCGGCGATGACTCCGCAGAGCCCTACCGCGCCGTCGCCGACGACAACGGCAGTCGAGCCCGGCTTGACCTCGGCGGCAACGGCCGCGTACCAGCCGGTGCCCATCACATCGGAGACGGCGAGCAGGCTGGGCACGGACTCGTCGTCCGGGTGCTCGTCGGTGGCGACCAGGGTTCCCTGGGCGTTGGGGATACGGACGTACTCGGCCTGACAGGTACTCATGAACTCGCGGCGCACGCAGTTGGACTGCCAGCCGTTGCGGCAGTTCGCACAGGTGTTGTCCGAGGTCGCGAACGAGCCGACCACGAACTGTCCCGGCCTTACATCGGTGACCTCGCTGCCGACCTCCTCCACCACACCGACGTACTCGTGACCCATCGGGTGAGGTTCGTCGACCGGCTCCGCCCCGCGATAGGGCCACAGGTCCGACCCGCACACGCACGTGGCGACCGTACGGATCACCGCATCGGTCGACTGGAGAATCTTGGGGTCGGCGAGTTCCTCGAAACGCACATCGCCGGGAGAGTGGATGACTGCTCCGCGCATGATGGTGCCTCCTGCGATGGGGGAAATCTGGTCACCATCGACACTCACACGCGGCGGCTCGCAGCAAAAGCGGAGGGATTCATCCTGGGAGGGGAACATCCTGGGAGAGAATTCTCCCCCTTTCCCGGAGTGCCATCAGTGCCATGCTGGGCAGCATGAGCAGCAACGTACCCCTCAATGAGCTGGGGGAATTTCTCAAAACGCGCCGCTCGGAGCTGAGCCCGCGCACGGTCGGACTGCCGGAGACAGGCGGGCCCCGCCGGGTGGCCGGGCTACGCCGTGAGGAGGTCGCCCAGCTCGCCTCGATCAGCACCGACTACTACACCCGACTCGAGCAGGGCCGTATGGAGGCGTCCGCTCCCGTTCTGGACACCCTGGCCCGCGTCCTCCACCTCGACGACGACGAGCGCGGCTATCTGTTCCAGCTCGCCGGCAAGACCACCACCCGCACCCGGCGCCGCGGCAGGCAGAAGGTCCAGCCGCAACTGCAACGCGTCCTGGACGACCTCACCGCCACCCCCGCCATCGTGCAGGGCCGGCGCGGGGACATCCTGGCCTGGAACGCCCTGGCCGCGGCCCTGGTCACGGACTTCTCCCGCGTCCCGGAGAAGCACCGCAACTACCCGCGGATCATCTTCACGGACCCGGCCATGCGCAACCTGTACGCCGACTGGGAGACGTCCGCTCGGATCGCAGTGGCGCAGCTGCGGATGGAGGCCGCGAAGTATCCGGAGGACCCCCGCCTGATCGAACTGGTCGGTGAACTCTCCACCCGTGAACAGCAGTTCGCCCAGTGGTGGGGCGCCCACAGGGTCGCCGCCCGCACGGTGGGGACCAAGACCCTCAGCCACCCGGTCGTCGGCGAACTCGTCCTGGACTGGGACACCCTCACCGCCAACACCGACCCCGACCAGCACCTGACCGTCTGGACGGCCGCTCCCGGCTCCCCCACCCATGAACGCCTGCGCATCCTCGCCTCCTGGGCCGCCGACCAGCACCTGTCCGCGTCGCAGCCACTGTCCTGAGTCGTCGGCCGTGATTGTCGGACGCCGGACACCGGTACCACCTGCAGCTCCGGAACGAACGCTCACCGCGTCACCGGTGTGAACCACAGCACCGGCCGCTCGGCATGGCGTGCCGGTCGCCGCGGCGGCCTTTGTCTCGCCAGGCCCTGCATGTGCCCGGAACTATGGCTTCCACCACAGCGGATGTGGTCTTGTACTGGTGAGATCACCGAATGCTCGGTTTCCTCATCCGTCTCCTGCCTTTCTGGGTCCGCGAACCCCTGCTCATCGCGATCGGGTCCGTCCTGGGCGTACGCATCTTCTATCTCGGCGTTCACGATCACGATCTGGTCGCGGCCGGTCTCGGCGTGGTGTTCCTCGTGTTCACCGCCATACGCGTCCACGGGGTGATCCGGGCCCTGCGCGAACGCCGGAACCCGAGTCCGGCTGCCCCCGCGGACGGAGGAGCGGTCGAGGGCGCCGCCAAGGCACCGGCACTGGTCCCGGCTCAGGCACCGTCTCCGGCTCCGGCTCCGGCTCCGGCTCCGATCCAGGCCAAAGTCGTTCCGCCTCCCGGTCCAGCCCCCGTGCAGAAGGAGCCCAATGCGTGGGGCCAGGCCTTCGCAGCTTTGGCATTGTTCGGAGCACTCGGGGGTGCCTTGTGGGTGGCCCCACACGTGATGCCGGCGGCCGATGACAACACCCCGCAGCCCGCCTCCTGTTCGAGCGGAGAACGGGAGGAGCTGCCGAAGGCCTACAAGAAGACGCCCCGTCCCGTGACCGGTGACGAGCTGTGCGAAGTGCTCAACCGGCCGGACCTGGCCCAGCTCCTCGGAACACCCGGAGAGACCGCATCCACTGCTTTCGGCACCAACAGCACCGCTCCCCTGACTGACAAGAAGGTCGCCCAGCCGGAGGCCGAGGTCAGGTTCGACACGTACACCGTGCATGTCTCGGCCACGTACGACAAGCTGACCACCGCCCAGTACGTGAAGCTGATGCAGTACGGGAACGAGACAGGCGTCAAGACACTCAAGGTGCTCGGTCGGCCCGCGGTCTACTCCTCGGACCACACCATGAAACTGGAGATCGATCTCGGGAGTACCGGATCCAGCGGGCCCGTCGAACAAGGCCCCCTCGCAAGGACTTTGACCGTGGCCCTCGCTCCCGATGACCGGGGCGGCTCCTACGACTTCACGGTGTGGAGCACGTCCGGAGCACTCCCGCAGGACAGTGTTCTCCTCGGGATTGCGGAGAAGGTCCTCCCGGCGATCCCCGAACGGTCTGTCCGATAGGACGTCGAGAACGTTTCGGCCGGGCGAGCCGAGTGCCAACGGCGAGCCCGGCCACCCTGTCGTCCACGGATGCCGCCCCGGCTGTCAGAGCTCCCTGACGGGCAGGCCGGGCAGACCTGTGTCGAGCAGGATGCGGTCGATGGTGGCCTTCAGGGTGCTGTCGGCACCGATGACGGTCTCGATAGGGCCCGGCAGGAGATCGAGGGGCCGGTACCAGTCCCGCAGCTCCGGCTCACCGAACTCGTCCGCGATCGGCTTGGTGGCGTGCCGCACGAGGGTCTGCTCGAACGGCACGTCCAGGTAGTAGGCGTGGGTGGGGCCGCGGTGCTCGGCACACAGCCGGGTGAGCATCTCGCCGTAACGGTCGGCGTACAGGAGCCCCTCGACGACGACGTGATAGCCGGCGTCCAGGGCGTAACGGGCCGTCAGGTCGATCAGCCCGATGTTCGGCGCTCCGGGCCGGTCCCGCTCACGCAGCACGACACGGCGCAGGTTGTCCTGGCCGACCAGCGCCAGCCCACGGCCGAAGGCCTCACGGAGACCGGCCGCGACGGACGACTTCCCCGAGGCGCTGTTGCCGCGCAGTACGACCAGCCGGGTTTCGTCGGAGCCCACCATCATGGCGATCACCCTACTGAGGCTCTGGGCCAGGCCCTGGGGGATGCACGCTCGCAGGAAGCCGACCTCTCCGAGGACACCCTTGCTCAGCGTATCGATATTCGATAGATTCCCATCGTAACTCGATGGAAGGAGGGGCCATGGGAAAGCTGACCGTGGGTGCGCTGCGGGCCGTCGGTGTGGTGATGCTCGTCGGCACCGTGTTCGTACAGGCGTCGATGGTGTGGGTGCTGGTCAGCGGGAGCGACCCGGAGGACGGGTCCCTCCCGCTGACCCCACTGCGCGTGGTCACGATCCTGGGCATGGTCGCGGTCCAGGTCGTCCTGGTCTGCGTGGGGCGCCTGGTGACGATGGTGCGGCGCGGAACCGTGTTCTCCCTAGCCGCCTTCCGGTACGTGGACGCCGTGATCGGCGCGATCGCGGCGGCCGCCCTGCTGTGGTTCGCGGTCACGGCCATCAACGCGCCGGGTCAGCGGGACGACCCGGGCGTCACCCTCATCATGGGCGGGATCGGCGTGGGCATCCTGGGGATCGCGCTCATCGTGTTCGTCCTGCGGATGCTGCTCGCCCAGGCCGTCGCGCGCGATGTCGAAGCGGCGCAGATGCAGGCCGAGTTGAACGAGGTGATCTGATGCCGATCGCCGTCGACATCGACGTCATGCTGGCCAGGCGGAAGATGTCCGTGGGCGAACTCGCGGACCGCGTGGGGATCACGCCCGCGAATCTGGCGGTGCTCAAGAACGGCCGCGCCAAAGCGGTACGCTTCGCGACGCTCGCGGCGCTCTGCGAGGTACTCAAGTGCCAGCCGGGCGACCTGCTGCGCTGGGAGGCGGAGGACGCCGCGAGCGGATGACATCCGCGGCGGGGACGCGGCTAAGCCCCGCGTCACGGGCTCGCACCACCAGCCCGCGCCACGGCTTGCGGACCCCAAGGACACGGTTCACCGATCTCCGTCAACACCCGCCCCGGCCCCCGTGCACGCAGTCCGGCTGACCTGCACCACACCGCAGCCACTTGGCGCCCCATTCGTGATCACCTGTCAGCCGGTGGAGCGGATCACCACCTACGGAACGACGGCGACGTCCTGGATCGCCCCGCTCAGCGGTGCCGCCAGGTCGTGCCGATCAGCACCGACAGACTGGCCACGTCATCGACGTACGGCCCAGGTCACACCCTGCTGCAAGGCATGACCAGTTGACTTCACCGGGAGCCCGACGTACCCGAACATCGACAACCGGGCACCCCTCTCGCCGGTCCCCCTCCCCCGTCGCACGGTCAGGGAACAAGGATGATCTTGCCGACGGCGGTCCGACCGGAGGATTCCGCCAGTTCGATGGCCTCGGCGGCCTCGGTGAGCGGGAAGCGGGCTGCGATCTTCGCGGTGAGTACGTCGTCGCGCAGCAGGCCGAAGACGTGGGTGAGGTCGGTGCGCAGCCGGGCCCGGAACGCCTCGCGCTTGGCCGAGTCGGGCTTGCCGGCGCCCGCCCAGATGTCGTAGAAACTCGCGTGCCTGCTGGTGGGCAGGTAGTTCCAGAACGCCAGCTTGGCCAGCAGCGGCAGGAAGTCGAGAAGGATGGGCTTGGTGTCGTCGAGAGCTGCCGCGATGCTGTAGGAGACCAGCGTGCCGGTGCGGTTGAGCAGTCGGTAGGAGAGGCTGACGCTGGCGCCGCCGAGGTGGTCGAACACGGCGTCCACGCCGTCGGGGGCGAGTTCCCTGATGCGGGCGGCCAGATCGGGGTCCCGGTAGTCGACGGGCTCCACGCCCAGGGTGCGCAACGCCTCGTGGTGGCGCGGACTCGCCGTGCCGATCACGCGGGCGCCGGCATGACGGGCGAGTTGCACCAGGACCGAGCCGACTCCGCCGGCGGCGCCCGTCACGAGTACGGTCTGCCCCGCCCGGACCTTCGCGCTGCGGTGCAGCATCTGGTAGGCGGTCAGCCCGTTGACGATCAGCGTCTCCGCCTCGTCGGGGCCGATCCCGTCAGGCACCTCCACCAGGTCGGCAGCCGTCAGCAGGACCGCGGTGGCCCAGCCGCCGGTCTTGGTCAGCGCGGCAACCCGTCGGCCGACCAGCGCGGGATCAACTCCGGCGCCGACGGCCTCGACGACGCCGACAAGGTCGTAGCCGGGCACGAACGGGAACGCGGGCTGGCCGTAGTAGCGGCCGCGGCGCATCGCGCTCTCGGCGAAGGACACGGCGGTCGACTCGACGCGTACCAGGGCCTGGCCGGCGGCGGGTGTCGCCAGGGCGCGCCGGACCAGTTGCAGACCGGACGGTGCGACCTTTCCCGGCAGCACTACCTCGGTTGCGGTGACGGTGTCCTCGTGGGTGGCGCCGGCGTCGGCCATGATCGGATCCCCTCAAATGTCTGCAACTGGTCGTCGCTTTGTTAATGGTCGTAACTATGCGCCGCCCTGTCATGCCGCGTCAACCACTCAAGGGAGGGGATGTGGCCCGCCGCAGGCAAGCAGGGGCTCGGAACGCAGCTGCACCGGACCGGGACGGAGGCAATGCCGTTCGCCGAGAGCCGCGCCAGGCCCTTGACGGGCACCTCACCCCGGCCGGCACATCGCGCCGAGCCGACATCGCACCGCGTTCGAGGCCTCCACGGCAGGCCCGACCGCTGCGTTACTGCTCATAGCGCCAATCAGAGCCCATCAGTATCCGGATGCTCCGTTACAGTGTGACGATGACTAACGAAACGCAGTCGGTGAGCAGGCGTGAACGGCTGCGAGCCCAGACGCTCCAGGAGATCGAGGACGAGTCGTTCGCGATCATCGACGCGGATGGCGTACAGGCGTTGTCGGTCGCAGCGCTCGCCCGCAGCATGGCGATGTCCGCGCCGGCGGTCTACCGCTACTTCCCGTCACGAGACGCCCTGGTGGCGCATCTGGTGACGCTGTCCTACCAGCACCTCGCGGCGGCGATGAGCCAAGCCGTGGAGGGGGGCCGGAAAGCGCCGCGCACGCGGGTGCGACTCGTGGTCACCGCCTACCGCGACTGGGCACTGGCCCACCGGCGTCGCTACGGGATGCTGTTCGGCGAGCGGGCCGGTGACCTGCCCGGCGAGGTCACCACGCGGACTCCGCTGGATCAGGCGATGGCACTGCTCATCGACATGCTGGCGGCCGTCCAGGGCACCGCCCCGGCCCGCAGTACCAGCGGCGACCGCACCCTGGACGGACAACTGCGCCTGTGGGCGCGGACGCAGGAGCGGCCGGACATCGCACCGGACGTGGCCCGCGCCGCCATCCTGATCTGGACGCGGGTCCACGGGATCGTGAGCCTCGAACTCACCGGCGTGTTCGACAACCAGACGATCGAGGCGCAGCGGCTGATCGACCTGGAGATCGACAACGCCGTCCAGTGCCTGACACCGGCCGCCCCCTGAAGACGGCCGCCCCGCCCATGACGCCGTCGTCGACGCGGCAGTCACCGCATCGGACAGGCCGACGGAACCCGTCGTTGCTCGCCCCCTGACCCTGGTCCGACCCAAGAACTCGACGTCGGTCCCGGCCGCCTTGTCGAACCCGCGGCGGCGCTGCCCGAAACGGGGATCGAGCCCCGAGCCGCCGTGTGACATCCCCGCGCCGACGGTGTGCCGGCAGAGCGTCCTACGTCGATGACAGATCGGCGTACAGCAGGTGATGGTCCGAGTACGAGGTGGGCTGCACACGGTGCCTGAGCGGCGTGATGCCCCGCAGGAAGACGTAGTCGAACCTGCTGTGCCAGTCGGTGGTCGGCTCGCACACGCCCGCGGTCGAGGGAGTACACCGGGGGTCCGCATCCGCGGCCAGGGACCACATCCGGCTCAGTTCGGGAGCGTCCGGCACGGCGTTGAAGTCACCGAGCACGACGGCGCGCTCGTGACGGGCGACCTCTGTGGCCAGGACGCGGACCTGGTCCGCCCGGACCGATTCCTGACGTCGTTCCGCCAGGTGTGTGTTGTAGACCCGGACGCGCCGGTCACCCACCGTGGTGGTGACGGCCATGTACCCGCGGTCCTCTGAACCCCCGTCGGGGTACTCCACTTTGACGACGTCCGTCATCGGTGCCGCCGTCAGGAGTGCCTCGCCGAAGCCGCCGGGATTCCACGGCAGCCCCCCGCACCGGCCCCAATTCTGCAGCACCGACCCGTACTCGACGTGGTAGACCAGCCCGTAAAGGCTCTGAAGGTACTCCCGGATCCTGTCGACGTCTCGCACACAGGCCTCTTGCAGACCGACGACCTGGGGCGCGTATGCGGCGATCTCCCCCGCCTGGTCGGCGTTGCTCTTCCCGCAGGGGTTGCAGATGTTCCACGTCATCACCCGGTTCGGCACCACGTCCCTGGTCGCAACGCTAGGCGTCGAGCTGCCGGAATGGGTGCTGCCTGGTGCGCTCGGGCCGACGAGCACCAGGCAGAGCATGACCACGGCGCCCACGAGCAGCCACGTGCCCCTACCGAACACCATCGCCTCCTCCTTGCGGACGCACAGGCGTCCGACGTCTCATGGACGAGATTAGAGGATGCCCGGATTCACGCAGTGAACGTTCCTGCGGCCCGATTCGATCACCACCTCCGCACAAGGCTTCATCTCAGGTCCGGTTTCGGCAACTTCACTGCGGTATCCGACCAGTTGGGGTGAGCCTGCCGCCTGCCCTCCCTGGCAGGGCCTACGTTGGCCCGAAGTATCTGTACGCCTGCGCCGAGGCGAGGGACCCGATGCAGGGGCACGGCCCACCGGGGAGCCGAGGGGCAGACATGCGGGAGTGTTGATCGGCAGGGGTAGTGGGCAGTGCTTGACGCGACAGAGCAACGGGGCAGCAAGCCACTGTGGCAGCCGGAGGAGCAGAAGCGGCCGGCGCCGGACGTACGGCCGCGACGCCACACGGCAGGCGAGGAAGGCGTTCGGCGGGTCACCCGTGTCGCGGCCCTCACCTGCGCCCTGCTCGCGTGCGGAGGTCTGACGGGATGGGTCCTGGGGATCGAGGCACTGAAGAGCGTCATACCGGGACAGACATCGATGAAACCGAACTCCGCGATCGCGATGCTCGCCCTGTCCGGGTCCCTGCTGCTGGCACTGCGCGGACCGGGCGAAACGGGTCCGGTCCGTTTCAGCCGCATCGGCATCGGGGTGGGGGTCGGCATCGGCATGGTGACCCTGGCCGAGTACGTCGTGCGTGCCGGTCCCGGCATCGACCAGTTCCTGTTCCACGACGACACGGCCCTGGGCGGCTCGTCTCCGGGCAGGATGTCACCGAACACCGCTCTGGCCCTGGTGCTCGCGGGTCTGGCCCAGCTGGCGCTGAGCCGGCGGCGTACCTGGGCCGTGCAGCTGGGACAGGTGTGCGGGCTGGTCGTGCTGGTGCTCGGGCTGCTGCGGGTCTACGGGTTTGCCTACGGGGTGCCACAGCTGGGCCAGATCGACGACTACACCAGGATGGCCCTGCACACCGCGCTCGCCCTGGTGCTGCTGGGCGCGGCAACGTTTCTGGCCCGCCCGGACGTCGGGCTGGCGGCGCTGCTCATGATCCCAGGCCCTACCGGGCTGCTGGGCCGGTGGATGGCCGCCACGGCGGTGGTGGTGCCTCCGGTTCTGGGCTGGCTGCGACTGATGGGACAGGACGCCGGCTGGTACGAGACCCGGATGGGCTCGGCGCTGGTGGCCTGCGCCCACGTGGTGGTCCTCACCGTGGTCAGCTTCACCGCGCTTGCCGTGGGCCGGCACGCGGAGCTCGCGCACGACCGCATCCAGCACCGCATCCGCGAATACGCCTGGCTGCAACGGTTCATGGACCACACCCCGGCGGCCATCTTCATCAAGGACTGCGCCGGCCGGTACCTGGCCGTCAACGCCGGATTCGAGCGGCTGGCCGACACCGGACGCACGGACATCCTCGGACGCCGCATCGAGGACCTCCCCTCCCCGGTGGGCGCGGGACCCCTGCGCGCGGCCGAGGTCGAGGTCCAGCGCACCGGCCACAGCCTGCAGCGTCAGGACACCCTGGGCCTCACCGACGGCCCGCACCACTTCCTCACCACCCTCTTCCCGCTGACCGACGCCTCCGGCGCGCCGTACGCGGTGTGCGGGATCGCCACCGACGCCACCGACCGCATCCTGGCCCAGCAGGACAGCGAACGGACCCGGCAGCGCTTCAGCGCCCTGCTGGAGTGCGCCCCGGACGCCACACTCATCGCCGACGGGCGAGGCACCGTGGTGATGGCGAACGCCCAGGCCGAAGCCCTCTTCGGACTTCCACGGACCCTGATGATCGGCTCCAGCGTGCACGACCTGGCCCCCGCCCGTGTGCGCCGCCGCCACAGCGCACTGCTGCGCGCATACCTGGCCCGGCCGCAGGCCCGCGCGATGAGCGCGGACGTGGATCTGACCGCCTGCGACAGCCGCGGGCACGAGTTCCCCATCGAGGTGAGTCTCGGCCCGTTGGAGACGGAGGACGGACTGCTGGTCTCCGTGGCCGTCCGCGACATCAGCGACCGCAAGCGGGCCGAAGCCGAACGCGCGGCCCGCTACGAGCAGCAGCACCACATCGCCTACACCCTCCAACGCAGTCTCATGGGCAGCCCGCCCGTAGTCGAGGAGTTGCCCAGTGCGCGCCGCTACCGGGCCTCCGTGCAGGGCGCCGGGGTGGGCGGCGACTGGTTCGACTTCATTCCCCTGGGCCCGAACCGTACCGGCATCGTCATCGGCGACGTGATGGGCCGGGGGCTGGAGGCCGCAGCAGTGATGGGTCAACTGCGCGCCGCCGCCCACGCCCTGGCCCAGGCCGGCCTGCCCCCGGACCAGCTGATCAGCGCGCTGGACGCCTTCGTGTGCGATCTGCCCGACCAGATGGTGACCTGCTGCTACCTGATCATCGACCACGACACGGCGGAGATGACCGCGTGTTCGGCCGGCCACCCACCCGTTCTGCTCGCCGCACCGAACGAGCGGACACACTCACTGGACCTGCCCGTCGGCGTGCCGTTGGGCATCGGCGGCTTCCCGCACCAGCAGACGAGTCGGCCTCTAACCGCCGGTGCGACCCTCGCCCTGTACACCGACGGACTCATCGAACGCCCCCACACCGACATCGAAGACCAGATCAACTGTCTGGCCGACACCCTCGACACCGCCCTGCACACCCACGGCGCATCCCCCGCCGCGCTGGAGCCGGCGGCCGACCACATCCTCGCGACGCTCCTGCCGGACGACGACGGACACGACGACGACGTGACCCTGCTGCTCATCCGCATGACTCCCCCACACCACGCACACATGGACCTTCAACCAGGCCCACGCGCAGTCTCCACGGGCCGCCGCTTCCTCACCACCACCCTCTCCACCTGGCAGCTGCCCAGCGACCTGATCGACACAGCCCGCCTCCTCACCTCTGAACTCCTGACCAACGCGCTCGTCCACGCCCCCGGCCCCCTCACTGTCAGCGTGATCCGCTCGGCAACCGAACTCACCGTCGAGGTGACCGACACCAGTTCCGACCCACCCTGCCCCCGACAGGCCGCCGCAACGGACGAATCAGGCCGCGGCCTCGCCCTCATCACCGCCCTCGCCCACAAGTGGGGCACACACCCACACCCGCCCGGCAAAACCGTCTGGTACACGCTGTCGCTCACACCCGACCATTGCGAACACTGACGTGGTCCACCGCGCGGCTCCGCGGACCGGTTCGTGCCGACACAGCCGACACAGCCGACACAGGTGCCTCACCACATGCTCACCACAGATGCTGTCGGCATGTGATCGAACCTTCGCCATCGACATGCGCAAGCAGGTCGCCCTTGCCCGATCGCCGCTCCCCACCACGGCAGCGGCACGACTCAGAGCGTTCAAGCGGGACACCCCACGTCCGGTTGTCCGTACTATCGCTACGACAGAGCATTGCGCAGGAGTACGGCTGCCACCCGCACACATCAGTCCGGGACGGCACCGAACCTGGCAGGCCGTCCACTTCGGCCTCAGACCGAGGAAAGGTTGTCCCATGCCCGAGAACACCTCCACCACCGAACTGACCTCGCAGTACAGCGCTCAAGTCAATGCCGACCTCGCAAGCAACTCCAAGGAGCAGGAACGACTCAGCGAGGAAGTCACCCTCCTGCAGGAGCAGTTGGCAGCCCTCCAGCGTGACCACCAGGTACTGGTCAGCATTCAGCGAGCGATCGAAACGGCACCGGCCTCCCCCGAGACCGCAGCCCCGTCGGACAGTGTCGTGGCTCCCACCGCCCGCACCCCCCGCAAGAAGGCAGCCGCCAAGTCCGGCGCAGACAAGCAGACGCGGACGAAGAAGACCTCTTCCGAAGCCGATCGCACCTCGTCCGCCAAGCAGACCGCTCAGAAGCCGACAGGTAAGTCCGAGGCAGCCACACCGACACAGCCGACGCTGGTCGAGTTGGTCCGCCGCCACCTCGCCGACCAGCGCGAACCGCGGTCGGCGGCCGAGATCACCACAGCTCTCGGCAAGGCTCACCCCGACCGCGGCGTCAAGACGACCGTAGTGCGCACCACCCTCGAAGGACTGGTCGCCCGCACCCAGGCGCAACGCTCCAAGCAGGGTTCCTCCGTCTACTACACCGCCCCCGACGCCCCGAAGCAGGCAGCGGCACCGCAGGCCGAGAAGAAGGCCGACACGATCGACGCATGACATGGGCCGGCGCGCCGACCATTCGGTCGGTGCGGCCGCCGGCCCAATTCAGCTTGAGACAAAACCCCATGCTGCACGGCGACAGGTGTGCGAGTCCTCCACCGACGAGAACCGGCACGACCACCGCTGTCACTGAGCCCGATCGTGACGCCCGCGACGCCGCCTTGAGGGAACTCAAGGCGTTCCACGTCGCCTTCCGCGCCTGTCCGACGCATTGGGGCGACGACCTTTTCGACATCGCCGATGCGGTGCTGTGCGGCGCCGATCCGGTGCGCCATCTGGCCGACCTCCGCCTCGCAGCCGAGCACACCCGCGCCTGCTGCTCGGTGCAAGGCGCCATTAACTACGCGAGAATCGACTTCGAGCGCCTGAACCGGTTCTTCGAGTTGCGTGACCTCCCGCCCGATCCGGGCGACGGCATCGTCCTGGCCGTCTGTGTGGCGCACTGGCTGCGCCCCGACGCGAACACCGGTGGCCACAGGCAGCACCGTCCGTGTCGGCGACAAGGACGATTTTTGTACGGTCGGTGGCCGGGTCAAGTCGCGGGACGTCAACGGCCGATCGGCGTCCTGTACACGAAGTGACAGGCTCTGGTCAAAGGATTTCCAAGTGTCGGACATCCCCACCCGTCCGTGGTCGGGTCCCAACGACGGCCGTACGTATGCCTGTTTGGGAGGACCTCGTGTCAGCACCGACCCGCAAGAGACGATGGCTCGCGACCTGGGCCATCACCGCATCCGCCGCACTCGTCGCGATACCCGCAAGCGCCGCGTCCGGCCAGAGCGGGAGCCCCTTCGGCGCCCGCACGCTCGACCAGCTCGCCGCCGCACGCGCACACTCGGTGGGCGCCATGAGCCCCAGCCTCAAGGCCGAGGACGGTGACGGCGATGACGGCAACGAGGCCGACGAGATAGCCGAGGGCGCCGACCAGTACGCCGAGGCGCGCACCTCGCCCGGCATCGTCGCACCGGGCGCCTACGGCGCGGCGTGGAACGACCTGACCGGTCTGAAGAGCACCGGCGGCACCTGGCGCAACGTCACCGACCTGCCGTACAACTCCGACGACTCGCGCTACCGCGACATCGACTCCAACTCCAGCGGCGGCTCCGGCAACGTCACCGGCCGGATGGCGGCGATCGCGGCCGACGACGACGGGTACGTGTACGCGGGCAGCGCGGGCGGCGGTGTGTGGCGTTCCAGGTCCGGCGGCGGGCACTGGCAGCCGATCAGCGACCGGCTGCCGGCACAGTCCACCGGCGCGCTCGCGCTCGACGGGGGCGGCCGGCTGTGGCTGGGCACCGGCGAGGCGACGACCAACGCGGACGCCTACCTCGGCAGCGGTGTCTACGTCCTGTCCCACCCGCACAACGGCACCTTCTCCACCCGCAGCCGGGTCGGCGGCGACGAACTGGAGTCCACCAGCATCCACGAACTGCGGTTCGGCGGCAGCAAGGTGTGGGCTGCGACCAGCGAGGGCGTGTGGAGCCACTCCACGAAGACGCTGAAGGGCACCTGGAAGCTGGAGTTCGCGCCCAACCCCTCGTATCTGCCGGGCCGTTCGGATGCCCACGACCCCAGCGCCCCGTACAAGAACATCGCCAACGACATCGCGATCGACCCGAAGAACCCGAGCAAGGTCGTTCTCGCGGTGGGCTGGCGCAGCGGTGACGACTACAACGGCTTCTACACCAAGGGCGCGGGCGGCACCTGGACGCGGATCACCAGCGGCCTCGGCGACCTGCCCGCCGACGCGGACGACGTCGGCAGCGTCACCTTCGCCCGCTCCGCCGACGGCTCCCGCTACTACGCCATCGACCAGTCGCCGGAGCAGCTGAACACCAACCCGGACAGCGGCCTGGAGGGCATCTACGTCTCCAAGTCCGGCTCCCCCACCGGCCCCTGGACGAAGATCGCCGACTACCAGGGCCTGGCAGCCGACGGCTCCGCACTGACCACCAGCGGCTACATGCCGGGCGTACAGGCCTGGTACAACCAGTTCCTGACCGTGGACCCGGCGGACGCGGAGCACGTCTACGCGGGTCTGGAGGAGGTCTACGAGACCGACGACGGCGGCAGCACCTGGTCCACGGTGGGCCCGTACTGGAACTTCTCCTTCCCCTGCTGGAACATCGATCCGGCCAAGCAGACCGGTGACTGCAGCCCGACCACCCACTCCGACCAGCACGGTGTCGCGATCGGCCGCTACCACGGCAAGAGCTTCGTGTACGTCGGCAACGACGGCGGCGTCTACAAGCGCCCGGTCCACGGCTCCCAGGATGCCTCCGGGCACGCCACTGACTGGACCTCGCTGAACGACGGCACCATCGACACCCTGCAGTACTACTCGGTGGGCATCGGCAAGGACCTGGACCACGGCGGCGTCTCCGTCACCGGCGGCCTGCAGGACAACGGCCAGTCCGTCCTGCGCAGCAACGACCAGGTGATGGGCTCCAACTTCGGCGGTGACGGCGGCGACACACTCACCGACCCGGCCAACGGGTGCAACATCGCCGAGGAGTACGTCTACCTGTCCATCCAGGTGACCCAGAACTGTGCCGTCAACGACGGCAGTTGGATCGACGACCCCAGCAAGGCCACCTCGTACAGCGTCGCTCCGGCCGACAACGCGACCAGCGAGGCCCGCTTCATCGCCCCGCTCGCGGCCGACACGAAGAACTCCTCGACGTGGATCGCGGGCGGCCGGCACATCTGGGTGCAGACCCACGGCTACGCCATCCGCAGCGGTTCGGAGTGGAAGAGCGTGTACGACCTCGGCTCCGGCCACACCGCCACCGCCGTCGCAGCCTCCGGCGGCAAGGTGTACGCGGCCTGGTGCGGACCCTGCAACAACCAGGGCTTCACCCGCGGTATCGCCGTCGGCAACGCGGACGGCACCGGCTGGCACGACATCACCCTGCCCGTGGACGGCACCGTGCCCAACCGCTACCTCAGCGGCTTCGCCATCGACCCGAAGAACGCCGACCACGTCTACCTCACGGTCAACGGCTTCTCCCGGCAGTGGACCGAGGGACCGGGTGCGGGCGTGGGACACGTCTTCGAGTCCAAGGACGGCGGAACCACCTGGAAGGACATCTCCAAGAACTTCCCCGACGTGCCCGCCGACTCCGCGGTCATCACACCGAACGGCGGCCTCGCCGTCGGAACCGACCTGGGTGTCGTCTACCGGGCCGCGGGCCGTACGGCCTGGCAGCGTGTCGGCAGCCTCCCGGCGGTCGCCGTGCTCCAGCTGAAGCTGAGCCCCGACGGCAGCACGCTGTACGCGGCCACCCACGGCCGTGGCATCTACTCCATCAAGGTGCGCGACTGCGGCTGACGGTCACGTGACAGGGGTGGCCCCGGTTTCCGGGGTCACCCCTGCGTCGTGTGCGGCAGCACATCCACGTGCAGCGTGAAGGCGACCCGTGCCGCGCCTGCCACGTCCGGCGCCTTGGCCCGCACGGTGATCTCGGCCGTGCCGCCCCGGGTGCCCGCGCATCGCAGCGCGGCGCGGGCCGTGCCGTCCCCGTCCACCTGCCAGCCGGACACCTGGACGAAGACCGGCGCGGAACTCAGTGCGGCCGTCCACCGTCTGTCGTCCGCCCGGGGTTCCAGGACGAGGGACACGACGGCTCCCGGCCGGGCGCACAGCCGTTGGACGACCGCGTCACCGGGACCGACGGTGACCTCCGCGCGCCCGGACACACAGCTCGCCTTCGAAGGCGGCGCGGTGGCCGGTCCGGACGGGTTCCGGGACGGGCTTTCCCCGGTCGGGCTCATGGAAGGGAGCGGGGTCGCGACCGCGGACGTGCGGGCCGGCGCACCACCCGACTGCCCTGCCGTGCCGCTGCTCCTGCCCGAAGACCCCGGCGGCCCTCCCGCCGACGTACCGCACGCCACCAGGACGGCCACCCCGGCGACCGCCCACACTCCAGCCCACCACCGCATTCCGGCACCTCCCGGTTCATGCACGGACACCAGCATGCCTCTTCGACGAGGATCGGGGCGTCCTGGTTCAGATGCCAGCGAAGTGGCCTGGCCCGGGCTGCGGGAAGCCTGCGGGTGTCGAGACTGCGCGACGGGACACCGGAGAGGTCACGAGACGACCACAGACCGGCAGGTCACGCGTCAGTCGGCGCCGTCCCTCGATGGCCGGGCCTGGCCGAGCGCGATGTCCGGAACGAGGCCGTGGCCTCGGGCTCGTTACGGAACCCTGCCGTCTGCGGCCCCGTGCCGTCAACGCCACTTCCGTCCCGGCGTCGTGCGCACGGTCCGGAAAGGTGCCACCTGCGTGGCCGCGGCCCGATGAAGATCGGAGCGACGGCATTCCTGGACGCTCCCGTCCTGTTCACGCGTGCCCCGCTCCCGCACGGCCGGTCCCCCGCACCAGGCGAACTCGCGATCACGGCGGAAGAGCTCAGGCCGGCGGTGTCCGGACGTCGAGTGGGGCGCGTTGCCAGTGGGGAGCGCGGTCCTTGTCGACCAGGGCCGCGCGGACACCCTCCAGGAAATCCGGGGTACGGATGGTCGTGCGCGCGAGGGAGAGTTCGGCGTCCAGGCACTGGCGCAACGTGCGCTGTCTGCCCCGGGCCAGCAGGGCGTGGGTGATCTCCAGGCTCTGCGGCGAAGCGGACTCCAAGGCGGCCAGTGCGGTTGCCGCCCAAGGGGTGTCGAGGTGGCGCAGGCGTTTGTCGATCTCGCCGAGGGTCGGCGCGCCGAACGCCCGGTCCACGTCCCCGCGCACCTCCGCCAGCCTGCTCTCCGCCACCGGGGAACGGCCGGCAAGGCGGTTCAGGACGACGTCCACCGGGTCGCCGGGGTGGTCGGCCAGGGACTCTGCGACCGCGTCGGGCCCGTCCGCGGGGACGAAATGCGTGGCCAGTCCCGTGTACAGGGCGTCGGCCGCGTCGATCCGGTGCCCGGTCAGTCCCAGGTACATGCCGATCGCGCCGGGCAGCCTCGGCAGGAAGTAGCTGGCCCCGATGTCCGGGAAGAACCCGATCCCGGTCTCGGGCATCGCCAGTACCGCGCGTTCGGTGACGACGCGGAAGGCGCCGTGTACGGACAGGCCGAGGCCGCCGCCCATGCACAGACCGTCGATGAGCGAGACGACCGGCACGGGGTACTCGGCGATCCGGGCGTTGAGCCGGTACTCGGAGGCGAAGAACCTCTCACTGGCCTTGGCGTCCCCGGCGAGGCTGTGCTCGCGGATCGTACGGATGTCCCCACCGGCGCAGAACGCCTTCGCGCTGGTGCTGGCGATCAGCACAGCGGACAGAGGTGTGTCCTCCCACGCGGCGAGCACACCGTCGATGGCGGCGACCATGTCTGTCGTCAGGGCGTTGAGCGCCTTGGGCCGGTTCAGCAGGATGCGGCCGACGCCCCGGTGGACGCCGGTGACGATCTCGACCGCAGCGGCGTCAGTCAAGGGTCGTCGCGCCGTCCGCGCGGCCCTGGCTGTGGTGGCCCATCATGTTCCTCATTCTGCCGGGTGTTGTCCGGCGCAGATCGCGCGTGGAGATCCTGGATCTCGTCCGCGGCGGGTACGGCGGCACTGTTCACGGAGGATCCGGACGCGAGCGCATGCGAGGCCGAACGCGGCGGCAGGCGGATCCACTCGTCCGTGTCGATGCCGGGTGCCTGGTGGTGGGCACCCAAAGATCCTCGCACAGGGCGTGAAGCGTCTCGACGAGCCTGTCGGCGATCCGGGCGAACTCGAGTTTCGCCACCTGCAGTACAGGATCGTGACGGGAAGGACACCCGGACCCCGTGAGAGGGATCAACGCCGGTCGCACCGCGCGCCGTTGAGGCTCACCCTTGCGAGGGAGGCACCGGGAAGAGCAGGCAGCTACTGGTGGCGTGGGCAAGCAGCCGGTCCGTCCCGTCGACCAACCGCGCTTCAGCGAGCGCGGTTTGGCGGCCCTTGTTGACAATCGTGCCGATCGCACGGACCGTGCCCGTGTCCACGGTGATCCGTCGCAGGAACTTCACGGTCAGGTCGAGTGAGGTGTACGCCATGCCCTGCGGGAGGGTGGACTGGACAGCGCATCCCGCGGCCGAGTCGAGCAGGGTGGCGAAGATGCCGCCGTGGACACTGCCGATGGGGTTGTAGTGCTCCTCCCCCGGGGTCAGGGAGAAGACCGCCCTGCCCGGCTCCACCTCGTCCAGGGCGAAGTCGACGGCGTGGTTGATGGGCGGCCTCGGCAGACGCCCCGCCTGCAGTTCGCGCAGGAAGTCGATGCCGGCCATGCGTCCGGCCGCTTCCGCCAGAATCGCGGGATCGTCCCATTGATACGTACGCGTTCGTCCCACGAGCGAGTGCCTTCCCGTCTGGCTTTTACAAGTGAAGCTAGCCGCGAGGTCAGCTCACTGTCAATGGTGAAGCCAGGCCCCTACCATGGCGGCATGAAGTGGCTTGAGGCGAGCACGGAGAACTGCCCCGTCCAGCGCACGCTCGATGTGGTCGGAGAGAAGTGGACGTTGCTGATCCTGCGCGACGCCGTCAACGGAGTCCGCCGCTTCGACGACCTCCACCGCCACATCGGCCTGTCCGAGGCCGTGCTCAGCGATCGCCTGAGGAAACTGACCGCGGCCGGCATCCTGAAGGCGGTCCCCTACCAGGAGCCGGGCAGCCGCTCCCGAAACGAGTACCGCCTGACCCGCAAGGGCTGGGACCTGTGGCCGGTCCTCATGGCGCTGAGCCAGTGGGGCGAGCTCTACGCGGTCGGCCCCGAGGGTCCCGTACTGGACGTCCGCCACGCCGACTGCGACGCCCCGGTCCGCGTCGTCGTCGAGTGCTCCGAGGACCACACCGCCCTCACACCCGCAGACGTCACCGCCCGACTGGGACCAGGTGCCCGCCTTCGACCGTAGGGCCCCGACGCTCGCAGCGCGGAATGAGGACCTATCCGTTCGTCGGGCCCAGGTGGCGGCGACCGTCGCCCTCTGGTCGTCCGGCAGGAACTCGGGGCTCATGTCGGCGAGCCGGTGGTCCGTGTCCGTCGGCATGTCGCGGTAGGCGGCGGCCTTGCGGCCCGAGTCCACCATGTAGGCGGCCGCCTGGGACAGGGTCAGTGGCAGGCGGCCCAAACTGTCGGCGAGCGCGGCGAGTTGGTGCGTCGGCTCGCTGCGGCGATGGACGGCCAGCGCCTGCGTGAGATAGGCCAGCGCCTCGCCCTGACGGAACAGGCCGACGTCGATCAGGCGTCTGCCCTCACCGGCCAGGGCCGCGTCTCTACGGCGGGTGGTGACGGTCGTGCAGCCGTGCGGACTGGGCGGCGGACACCATTCCTGCCCCCTTCCCGACCACCTGCCCCCGGCCCGCTAAAACCGATCGGTTTCTGATTCGTCCGCTTCGCGTTATCCTCACGGTATGACCACCCAAGTGAAGCCAAGCTCCAGAGAGCGCCTGCTGGAGGCAGCGGCCACACTCACCTACCGCGAAGGTGTCGGCATCGGCATCGAGGCGCTGTGCAAAGCGGCGGGAGTGTCGAAGCGCTCCATGTACCAGTTGTTCGAGAGCAAGGACGAACTGCTCGCGACAAGCCTCAAGGAGCGTTCCGCCGCCTACACAGCCACGCTCCTTCCTGCGGCGGACGACGGCCGCTCACCACGCGAGCGCATCCTGCACGTCTTCGAGCAGGTGGAACTCCAGGCGGGAGAGCCCGATTTCCATGGCTGCCGATATCTCGCGGTGCAGATTGAGCTCAAGAACCAGGGCCACCCCGCCAGCCAGGTGGCGCACGGGATCAAGGCCAACCTGACGGCCTTCTTCCGCTCCGAGGCCGAACAGGGCGGCGCGAGCGACCCGGACCTGCTGGCCCGACAGCTCATCCTGGTCTTCGACGGCGCCAGCGCTCGCGCAGGCATCCACGCCGACACCCTGACCGGACTCATCATCCCCACCGTCGTCATCCTGCTCGACGCGGCAGACGTGCGCTGAGGCGTCGCCGTCTTCCCGCACAGGCTCGGCGACCGCGGCGCGCCCGGGGGCAATCCGCCCCATGCGTCCGGGCCCCTTCACCCGGACGAGCGCGCCTTCGCCCCGCCCTCCGCACGGCGCACCGTGACGGACAAGCTGAGTACGCCGAGCAGGACCCGGAAGGTGAACCGTGCGCGGGTGTGCCTGGTGGGAAGGTTGGCCAGTTCGGCGTGCCACTCCTGTCGCCATCGCGCCCGCCGCGAGGCGGGGAGCAGCAGGGCGAGCAGGCAGGTGGTGACGGCGAACGTCGGGGAAGCCGGCTGCAGAACGGCCGTGGACAGCATGGGGGTTCACGGCTGACGGCTTCCAGCCCCGCCGCGCGGGCCAGAAGTCATGGCCCAGCGAATGGTGCGGGTCAGGGCCCGGCCGGCGGGGCGTACGGCGAGGTCGTCCACGAGGGGCAGTCGCGGCAGCCACAGCATGCCGCGGGCCCAGGAGGGCAGGAGAGCCACGGCGCCGGCGGCGAGACCGCCGTAGAACGGGCGTACCGCGAGGGGCAGTGGAGGCCGGAGGAGGAGGAAACGGGCGGCGGCTCTGGCCTCCGGGGTGGCGTGCAGTT
Source organism: Streptomyces sp. NBC_00285 (assembly GCF_036174265.1). Classification (NCBI taxonomy): domain Bacteria; kingdom Bacillati; phylum Actinomycetota; class Actinomycetes; order Kitasatosporales; family Streptomycetaceae; genus Streptomyces; species Streptomyces sp. NBC_00285. The sequence goes on from NZ_CP108055.1 coordinate 596,838, forward strand.
CGGGGCGGTAGGCGGTCAGGAGTTGCGACAGTTCGCGGCGGTTGCGGGGTGGCTCGATGACCCCCAGCGCCTCGGCGACGCGCGCGGTGTCGGCGACGTAGGCGTCGTAGCCGGCAGGGTCCAGCGGCCGGGCTCCGTAGCGTTCGTGGGCGCGCAGGAAGCTGTCCGTCTCGGCGGCGTGGACCCAGGCGAGCAGGTGCGGGTCGGCCGCGTGGTACGGCGTTCCGTCGGTGGTCGTCCCGCGGATGCGTTCGTGGATGGCGCGGACGTGGTCGACGGCCCGCTGGGCGTCCTGCGCGGTGCCGTAGGTCGTCACGGCGAGGAAGGTGCTGGTGCGCTGGAGGCGGCCCCACGGGTCGCCGCGGTAGCCCGAGTGGCCGGCCACCGCCGCCATGGCGAGCGGGTGCAGGGACTGCAGGAGAAGTGCGCCGATCCCGCCGATGAACATCGAGGCGTCGCCGTGGACCGTGCGGATCGGGTGGCCTCGTGCGAACCAGCGCGGGCCGGGGGTGTTGTGGATGCGGGCGTGGTTCGCCGCTCCGTCGGGGCCCGCGACGCGGCGGAACAGGGCCAGGCCCAACTGTTCGTGGACGGTCGTCAGCATGAGCGGCCTCCCCTCTCCTGCTGCTTTCCAGTGTCCGCCCGCCGGCGTCGTGGGTCACCGGCCGGTGGGCGCATGCTGCGGATCACGGTCCGAGGCCGGCCACACGTAGGGCAGGTCCTCGGGTGCGTCGGGGAACACAGCGGCGTACGCCTCCGGTTCCTTGCGGACCAGTGCCGAGCGGTGGCTCTCGTGGAAGGCTTCGTCGCCGAGCCAGGGCGGCAGTTCGCCGGCGGCGGCCAGTTCCGGCTGGTCGCGCACCGGGGCGCCGGGCCGGTGTTCGGCCAGGCCGGCGACGAGGGAGGCGGCGCAGCTGTCCTGGTGTCCCTGTTCGCGCCAGACCCGGCAGATCTCCAGGCCGTACCGTACGAGCGCCTCCTCGTACCCCGTCCACATCCGTACGGCCGGGTGTCGGCGCCAGCCGTATCCGGGGACGGTCAGGCCGCGCAGCACCTGCAAGGCCTCGACCCGCTGTTTGCCCAGCCGTCGCCGGTCCAGCAGCAGGGCCGTCTCCCGGAAGTCGGGGTGGGGCAGGAAGGTCTGCATGGCTGACCTGCTCACTACTCGTGCGGTGCGCGGGCCGCACGGTCGGCGAGGCCTCCTGCGCGGGCGGCCTTCTCGTGGCCGAGCAGCGCGACCCGGGCGCCGCGGCGGGCGATCTCGCGGGCCATGGCAGCGCCCAGGCCGCGGGCGGCTCCGGTGACGGCGACCGTCCGGTCGGCGAGCGGGCTGCTGCTGCTCACGAGGGGCATTTCCTTTCCGTCGGAACGCGCGTCCTGTCGGGGACTTCCGTGCGGACGTGGTGTTCGGATGCGCCTCAGGTCCTGGGGGCCGGCGGGCGCGCGGTGTGGTCGGGGTGGCCGGGGGTGCGGCGCTCTTCCTTCATTTCCGCCTCGTACAGGTGGTCGCGGCCCTGCGCGAGAGCCTCCACCGCACTGGTCTCCAACTGCTGGAAGGGCCGGTAGTAGGTGGCGTTGTACGCCTCGATGATCTGGAACGTCCAGTGCCCGGGGATGACGTTGCGTCCGAGGATCTCCGCGCGGACCTTCTCGGCCCATTCGGGGTGACCGGCCTCGCGCAGCAACCGGACGGCTCGGTCCAGCTCCAGGTCGGCGCCTCCGGTCAGCTGGTGGAACGCGTACAGACTTCCTCGGGCCCGCTCGGTCGTCTCCAGGGCCTTGGACAGCGCACCGAGGGCCTCGACGGTCTTGTCGTCGACGCCGGGCGGTCGCCGGTGGTCACGGTCGGGGCCCTCTGGGCTGTCGTGGGCTTCCTGGAGGTGGTTCACGGGTGCTCCTTGACGTCAGCGGCTGGTTCCGGCGCGGTCGCGGCGGGTCAGCAGCCGTTGGGCGCGGGCCAGGCCCGGTGGCCGGTGGCGGTGCAGTACGGCCCGGGCGGCGTTGGCGCCTGGTGCGCCGTGGACGCCGCCGCCCGGGTGGGCCCCGGCGGAGGCCAGGAAGAGGCCGGGGACGGCGGTCTCGGGGCGGCCGGTGCCGGGGGCCGGGCGGAAGACGAGCTGCTGGTGTATCGCGGTGGTACCCCCGTTGATGGCGCCGCCGTGCAGATTGGCGTCGAGGGACTCCAGCGTCGGGGGCGCCAGGATGCGGCGGGCGCGGACCAGGGAGCGGAAGCCGGGCGCGAAGCGTTCCACCTGGCGTTCGACCCGGTCGGCCATGAGTTCCTGGTCCTTCGTGTCCCAGCGGCCGGTGATGCCCTCGTCGCCGGCGTCGGCGCCGATCTCGTGGGGGACGTGGGTGTAGGCCCAGGTCGATTCGGTGCCCCGGGGGGAGCGGGTGGCGTCGGCGGTGGTCATCTGGCCGAACAGCAGGAAGGGCCGGTCGGGGACCTCCCGCATGGCGATCTGTGCGGCGAAGCGGGTGAGCTCGTCCACTCCGTCGGCCAGGTGCACGGTGCCCGCCCGGGACGCCGGTTCCGCCTGCCACGGCACGGGGCCGTCCAGCGCCCAGTCCACCTTGAAGGTGGCGAAGTCCCACTGGAACCGGCGCAGGTCCTCCTGGAGCTGGGCGGGCAGATGCTCGGGGTCGAGGAGGTCGCCGTACAGGGCGGGCACCGACACGTCCGCCAGCACCGCGCGGCGCGCCACCACCGCGTCACCGGCGGCCGTGCGCACGCCGACGGCCCGCCCGCCGCGGACGACGATCCGCTCGACGCGCTGCCCGCAGCGGATCAGACCGCCCTTGGCCTCCAGGCGTCGGGTCAGGGCGTCGGTCAGGGCGCCGGAGCCGCCGACGGGGACGGGGAAGCCGTACGTCTGTCCCAGCATGGCCATCAGCCAGCCGAAGCCGCCGCTGCCCGCCGACTCGGGGGCGAGGTCGGCGTGCAGGGCGTTTCCGGCCAGCAGCAGTCGGCCGCCCTGGCCGTGGAACTCCTCCTCGCCCATGCGCCGGACCGGCAGGACCAGGGTGCGGGCCATGCGCAGTCCGCCCGCGGCCCGCAGCCGCCTCGCCAGCCGGGCCGTCGCGCGGACCGGCGGGAAGGGGGTGAACAGGGCGTCCACGATGTCGGGGCGCAGGGACTCCCATACGTCGTGCAGTCGCCGCCAGGCCGCCCCGTCGCCCCATGCGAAGGCGTCGAGGGACGCGGCGGTCGTGTCGATGTCGCGGTCCAGGAGGGCGCAGCTGCCGTCGGTGAGCGGGTGCGCGAGCACGCTGGGTGCGTGGCTCCACCGCAGCCCGTACCGGTCCAGGCGCAGCCCGGCCAGGATCGGGGAGGCGGCCGCGAGCGGGTAGAAGGCGCTGAAGAGGTCGCTGACGTAGGCCGGATCCACTCCGTGGTCGTGGCGGACCGCGCCACCCGACTCCGGCTGCTCCTCCAGTACCTCGACACTCCACCCGGCGTCCGCGAGCAGGTTGGCGGCGACCAGGCCGTTGGGGCCCGCTCCGATCACCACGGCATCAGGCATGCCCGACTCCCGCCACGCCTCGCGCCGACGCCTGTCGGGGAGCCTCACGTACCTCGTTCTCGCACAGCCGGGCGAGACGGGCCAGCATGGTGCGGTGGCGCAGCTGGATCAGCGCGTCGAAGCCGACGTTGTGCAGTCGGCCGCCCGCGCCCTGAAGGGGGTGCTCGTCCACGATCACCAGGCAGTGCTCGCCCCACGGCCGCAGTTCGATCGCGATGCGCGCGGTGCCCAGCGGTCCGGCGTGGGCCTCCAGTTCCAGGTCCACGCCTTCCTCGCAGCGGCGTACGACCGTCTCGTTGACCAGCTTCAGCGGGCCGATCGCGACCTGGAAGCGGATCGCCGCGTCCTTGTGCGGCCACTGCCCGCGGACCGGCTCGGACTCGGAGGTTCCCACCACCCACTCCGCGTAGCGGTGGCCGTCGGCGAGGACGTCCCACACGGCGCTCGGGCTGACTTTGATCAGACGATGGCGAACGGCCACGGATACCTCCAAAGGACTGCCTGGACCGGGTTGCCCGTCGGCCGTGCCCCGAGTGCCCGAGGCTGACCGGTCCAACCAGCACCCTCCGGGACCGGATCAGGCTCGGTGAAGGCGGGCCAGGCCCCTCAGCACACGGGTGCGGCCGCGGTCGGGCACGGTCCACAGGGGGTGGCCGCGTACTCCCCAGGACTGCAACAGCGCGTTGGCGGCGAGGAATCCGCTGGTGGCGGCCCGCTCCATCAGCGCCACGGGCAGGTCGGTGCGGACCAGGTCGCCGGCGAGCAGCAGACCGGGGTGCGGGGTTCGTACGCCGGGGCGGTCGACGTGGCCGCCGGGTGGGAACAGAGGGCAGTCCCGGCGCCACTCGTGGCGGGCGTCGAGGATGCGCGCGCCGCGGGTCTCCGGGTAGACGCGCCGGAGCTGCTCGATCAGGCGGCTCGCCTCCGCGTCGGGAGCGGCGTCCTCGGGCAGGGCGTATCCGTGCAGCTCGACCACGGATCCGCCGGTGCGCGCGGCCCAGCGGGCGGCTTCTCGCTCCCAGCGTTCGAGGACGCTGATGTTGTCCAGCGAGCCGTATCCGGCCGTGCCGAGGAAGCCGGGCCGGTCACGGGCCACGGGTCGGTCGAGCCACAGGCGGGAAACCAGGAAGGGCGGGGCCGTGCGGAGCCCTCCGATGCGGGCACGCCATGCGGCATCGCCCAGGTCGGGCGAGCGGGCGACCAGCGTGCCCAGTCCGAGGGTGTCGAGGGCGAGTACGACCGTGTCGTACCGCTTCTCCTCGCCGTTCGCCGCGACCGTGAAGCCGCCGTCCGCGGTGGGCGAGACGGTGTCGACCGTGGTGGCCGTGCGGATGGTGACGCCGTGTCGCTGCAGGTGGGAGGCGAGGGGGTCCCACAGGGCCGTCGAGAACGGGTCGCCGGGGACGTCGAAGAGCAGGCCCTCGGCGGAACCGAGGAAGTAGATGTGGAACATCAGGACCATCTCGGCGGCCGACAGCTGCCGGGGGTCGGCGAAGAAGCTGCGGGAGAACACCTCGAAGGCCAGATGGCGTGCGGCCTTCGGGAAGCGCAGCGTGTCCAGGAAGTCGTGGGCGCTGACGTCGTCGAACCGCGTGTAGATCTCGGGGACCCGTACGTCGAGCAGGGCCAGGGCGGCGGCGGGGTTCATCCGGAGCAGGTCGCGCGAGCGGAAGGAGGGGCTGAGGGCCACGAAGCCCAGTGCGCTCAGCGGTGGGGTGCGCGGGACCCGGCGGAAGCTGTCGTGGAGTCCGTCGGCGTGCCGCAGCGGGTAGTCGGGCAGGGCGGTGAGGCGGTCGAGGTGGCGGTCGGTGCGGCGCAGCAGGCTGCGGAGGTTGTAGTACTGGCGGAAGAAGGCGTGGAAGCCTCGGCTCATGGTCGCGGTGGAGCCGTCGTACAGGGTGATCGGCCAGCCGCCCACGCGGCCGCCCAGGTAGGGCTCGCGTTCGTGGAGCGTGACGTGGACGCCTCGTTCGGCCAGGGCCGTGGCGGCGGCGAGGCCCGCGATACCGGCGCCCACGACCGCCGTGCTGCGCGCGCGTCCGCCGAGGCGTGCCGCCCCCGGCGGCGGGGGCAGGAAGACGGCGCGGCGGTCGCGGTGCGGGCCGACGGCGCCGGTCATCGCCCCGCCCCCGCGGTGGTGTCCGTGCGGCGGCCCACGACCGTGTGGGTGATGCCGGTCTGCCAGCCGGGCAGCGGCAGCGCCCGCACCTGGTCGAACCCGGCCGTGCGGACGCGGTCCGTGAACTGTCCGACCGTGTCGAAGTCCACGACGCTGCGCCACAGATGGCGGTACAGGTCACCGTCGCCGAGCGCGGTGGCGACGGGCAGCACCAGACCGCGGCACACGGCTGTCCACACCGCGCGGTGGCCGGGGCGCCCGCTCAGGGTGTACTCGTGCACAGCGAGCCGGCCGTGCGGGGCGAGCAGGCCGTGGGCGGTGGCGAGGACGGCGTCGGGATCGGCCACGTTGCGGAAGAGGTAGGCGGCGAAGACCGCGTCGAAAGGCCCTTCCACACCCGCCTCGGTGAGGTCTTCCGCCGGGGCGTGCACGAACCTGACGCCGGCCGGCCAGGGTTTGGCCCGGGCGCGTTCCAGCATGCCGCCGGAGGCGTCGACGGCCGTGATGTCGGCGTCGGGCAGGACAGCGCACAGTGCCGCGGTGGACGCGCCCGTGCCGCAGCCGAGATCCAGTACGCGCAGTCCGGTGCCGGGGTGCGGCAGCCTGAGTCGGCGGGCGGAGCGGCGCAGGTGGGCGTGGTAGCCGGGGTTGGCGGCCACCAAGGCGTCGTAGCTGTGCGCCGCATGGTCGAAAGCGGTCGCCAGATCCGCGTCACGCAGCACGGTCATTGCTCACTCCTGAATGCGGGTCGGGGGGAGGTCCGGTCGGAACGCGTCGCGGGAGCACGGCGGTTCAGGGGCCGGGAAAGGGGCGTCGGGGCAGCCTGGGGACTTCTGCGGCGGCGCGGAGCATGGGCCGCACCGGGGTGTGCAGGCCGATGCCGAGGTCCTCGTGCAGCCGGGTCTCGCCGTCCAGGAAGCGCAGCAGCCGGGCCATGGGGACCCGGGTGAACAGGCGGGAGAAGAAGGCGGCACCGTCCACGAGGCCACTGTCGAGGGCGTGCAGCAGCACGGCGTCCATGGCGCGTGAGCGGGCCGGGTGCGGCTGCGGCGGCAGCGGCCTGCGTCCCTGGCGCAGGGCCTCCGCGACGGCCGCGGTCTGCCGCTGTACGCCCGTGAAGGTGTAGCCGGTGGCAGGCCGGGTGGCTCCTCCCGCCGCGCCGATGCGGAAGACGCAGGGCCCTGTCTGCCGGGCGAAAGGCGCGTCGGTCATGGGGATGACACCGGTCTCGGTGCCGGTGATCTCGAAGTCGTCCAGGCCGAGCACGGTGCCGGTGTAGTGGCGCAGGGCTGCGTCGTACTGGTCGCCGGTCAGGGTCGTCGGGGAGAACTCCGTGTACTCCACCAGGGCCTGGTGCGGGCCGGTGGGCAGGACGTATCCGAACGAGAGTCCGGTGGGGGGCTGGGGGGTGCGGAAGTCCATGAGTTCGGCACGGGCCGGGTCGAAGACGGGGCGGTCCGTCCGTACGAACCAGCCTCGGAAGTGCTGCAGCAGGGTGGTCCGGGCGGCGGGCAGGCTGCCGAGCGGACGGGAGTCGAACACCCAGCGGGCCTGCACGGAGAGCGCTTCGCCGCCCGCGGTGCGGGCCTGGATGCGGGCGCCCTCCGGGAGGCCGTCCACGGTGTCGACCGTCGCTTCCAGGTGCCGTGTGCCGGTGTGGCGGGCGAGATCCTGGGTGATCAGACGGGTGAAGTCGTCCGAGCGGATCATCTTGTACCGCAGGGGGGAGATGTCGTCCTCGATCGGCGGCCCCGTGGGCCGGTGCACGCGCAGTCGGCGCCAGGAGGCGGAGACGGCCGCGTCGAAGCGTCCTGCTCCCGCCGCCTCCCAGAAGCACCAGGTGCGAGGGGGCGGCCGAAGGGGGCCGGGCGGGGCTTCCAACAGGACGACGGACAGGCGGCGGGAGCCGGGGGCGGGGCAGGTCAGACGGTGGGCCAGGGACAGTCCCGCGGCTCCCGCTCCGATGATGGCGACGTCTGCCTCCAGCACGACCGATGCCACCCCTTCCGTGCCGCTGTCGCGTTCTGTCCGCACCATTCCGTCTCCGGTACCCGTCCGGATGCGGATCATCACGCGCGTGCGGCGACGGGCAGGCGCGAGGCAGAGGCTCCTGCCGGCTCCGCGGTGGGCCGGCACGCATCGCCCGTGCATCCTGCTCACGCCGCTGTGCGGTGTTCCTACGCGGCGCACTGCACGGCGTCGTCCTCCTCCAGTCGGCGAGCGAGGCGGTGCAGTCCGCGCCGGGCGTGGCTCTTGACGGTGCCGAGGGGCCAGCCGGTGAGTTCGGCGATCTGGGTCTGGGTCAGGTCGTCGTAGAAGGCGAGGTTCAGCACGCGGCGTTGCGCCGGGGGAAGCCGGGAGAGTTCGTCGGCCAGGACGACACGGTCGAGAACCGTCTCCGGCCTCGCGTCCTGGGCTTGGGCCACCAGGAGCAGTCGGGCGCCCGCGGCGGCGACGAGTTCGTTGCGCCGGGTGCGGGCCGACAGTGCGTCCGCGATCTTCCGGCGGGCGATGCCCACGAGCCAGGCGGGCAGGTTGCCGCGCTCGGGTGTGAATCCGGCCCGGCCGCGCCATGCGGCCAGGAACACCACCTGAGTGATGTCCTCCGCTTCCCTGTCGTCGCCCAGGGAGCGCCGGGCGAGGGCGTGCACGAGAGCGCCCCACCGGTGGTGGACGGCTGCGAGGTACCTCTCGTCGCCGGCCAGGAATCCCTCGATGAGGTCGGCATCACCGCTGTCTTTATTGTCCGCATTGCTGACTTTATGGGTGGTGTCGATGTCCGCGCTGGTTTGCCGGGCGGTCGTCATGGCTACTCCTCCGACGGACCGAGTGGCCGCTGGGAGCGACCGTCGCCCCACCACCGTGCGGAATCGATGCAAGCCGAACAACTCGCATCGTCTTTGCATCGAAAAACACCGACGTGAGCAGCCCGGGCCTGCTTTCCCTCTCGCGCCGCATCCGTCCGCACCACCCGGGCCGAACCGTTGGACGACAGAACCAGCTGTGATCGCGAGGATCTCGATGAGGGAACCGGCATGAACCCCACCACGGCAAAGGACCACCGCGTGGACCTGCGGCCCCGCGGACATCTGCCTTCCGAGCAGGGCTCCCCCGCCCCGACGCCGCGGTCCGCCGCCCACCCCGCCCCGGCCCCCCGTACCGTCGACGCGGACGTCACCAAAGCGGTGCGCGGCGTCCTCGCCGACCTGCTCGCGCGCCGGACGGCGGCGGCCGAGGCCGTCGATCCGCTCTTCGCCCATGACCTGGCGGCACGCGTCGCGCACTTCACGCAGAACGGCGGCAAGTTCAACCGCTCCCGCTTCCTGTGGTGGGCCCTGCGGGCCTGTGGCGGCACCGAACCCGCGCAGGCACAGGCCGCCCTCCGGATCGGGGCGGCCCTGGAACTCATCCAGACCTGCGCCCTGGTCCACGACGACGTGATGGACGGCGCACGGCTGCGCCGAGGCCGCCCCGCCCTGCACGTCGATGTCGCCGCCCAGTACGCCGGCGACACCTCCCACGCCCGCGGCGCCCGGCTGGGCCAGGCGGCGGCGATCCTCGCCGGTGACCTCGCCCTGGTCTGGGCGGACGACGTGGTCGCCGACACCGCGATGACACCGGAGAGCGCCTCCCGCGTGCGGGACCTGTGGCGCAGTATGCGCATGGAGATGGTGGCCGGGCAGTACCTGGACGTGCACGGCGAGGCCACCTCGGTGCGCTCCCTGGTCCGCGCGGTCCGGGCCGCCTGCCTCAAGAGCGCCCTGTACTCCGTGGAGCGCCCGATCGCCCTGGGAGCCGCACTGGCCGGCGCGGACCACGACACGACCCGGGCCCTGTGCTCGGCCGGCCGCTGTGTCGGGTTCGCCTTCCAACTGCGTGACGACCTCCTCGACGCCTTCGGCGAACCCGGCGACACCGGCAAGCCCTCCGGCGGGGACATCCGCAGCGGCAAGCCCACCTACCTGGCCGCCGTCGCACAGGCACGGGCCGAGAGCGCCGGCGACCGGGACGCCCTCGCCGTCCTGCGCGACACCCTCGGCAGGGACGACGCCGCCGAAGCCGAACTCGACGCCGTGCGACAGGTGTTCACGGCCACCGGAGCACGGGACACCGTGGAGTCGAAGATCAGCCGGCTGGTGGCCCAGGGGCTGCGCCACCTCGACACCGCCGTGCTCGAACCGCAGGGCCGCAGCCGGCTGCGCGCGATGCTGTGCACCGCGGCAGCCGGGCGCAGCGACGACCCGTCGGCCGAGGCGGTCACGTCGTCCCTGCCGTCGGCCGCCGTGGACGAGGGGGCACGCCGATGACCCGCACCGTTCCCGGGCGCACCGACCACGTCGTGGTCGTCGGTGCCGGTCTGTCCGGACTGGCCGCCGCCCTGCACCTCCTGGGCGCCGGCCGCAGGGTCACCGTGGTCGAGCGGGACCCGGCGCCGGGCGGGCGCGCCGGGCTGCTGGAGCGCGGCGGCTACCGCATCGACACGGGTCCCACCGTGCTGACGATGCCGCACCTCGCCGACGAGGCCTTCGCCGCCGTCGGCGACAGCCTGAGCCGGCGTGTCGACCTCGTGCCGCTCCACCCGGCCTACCGGGCGCAGTTCGCCGACGGCAGCAGCCTGGACGTCCACACCGGCGCCGACGCGATGGAAGCGGAGGTCGAACGCTTCGCCGGGGCCCGGGAGGCGGCCGGTTACCGGCAGCTGCGTGGCTGGCTCGAACGCCTCTACCGGGTCCAGATGCGCCGCTTCATCGACGTCAACTTCGACTCTCCCTTCGGTCTGCTGACCCCCGACCTCGCCCGTCTGGCGGCGCTCGGCGGATTCGGCCGGCTGGACGCGCGCATCGGGCGCTTCCTGCACGACGAACGCCTGCGCCGGGTCTTCTCCTTCCAGTCCCTGTACGCGGGCGTCGCCCCGGCCCGCGCGCTGGCCGCGTACGCCGTCATCGCCTACATGGACACCGTGGCCGGCGTGTACTTCCCGCGCGGCGGCATGCACGCCCTGCCCAGAGCCATGGCCGACGCGGCCGCCGAGGCCGGGGCCGACCTGCGCTTCGGGGAAACGGTCACCCGGCTGGAACGCTCCGGTGACCGGGTCACCGCCGTCGTCACGGAACAGGACCGCATCGCCTGCGACGCCGTGGTGCTCACGCCCGACCTGCCGGTCGCCTACGGTCTCCTCGGCCGCGCCCCCAAGCGCCCCACCGGCCTGCGCTTCTCCCCCTCCGCCGTGATCCTGCACGCGGGCACGGACCGCACCTGGCCGCAGCTCGCCCACCACACCATCTCCTTCGGTGCGGCATGGCAGCGGACCTTCACCGAACTCACCGACACCGGCCGCCTGATGAGCGACCCCTCGCTGCTGATCACCCGCCCCACCGCCACCGACCCGGCCCTCGCCCCGCCCGGCCGGCATCTGCACTACATCCTGGCCCCCTGCCCCAACACCGCCGTCGGCCCCGGCGCGGCCGACTGGGGCGAGCTGGCCGCCGGATACCGCCACAGCCTGCTCACGGAACTGGACCGGCGCGGCCTCGACGGCATCGCCTCCGCCATCGAGGAGGAGTGCCTGGTCACGCCCGCCGACTGGCAGGACAGTGGACACGCGGCGGGCTCCCCGTTCTCCGCCGCCCACACCTTCGCGCAGACCGGACCGTTCCGGCCCCGCAACCTGGTCCGCGGGACCGTCAACGCCGTCCTCGCCGGCTGCGGCACCACCCCGGGCGTCGGCGTGCCGACCGTCCTGCTGTCCGGCAAGCTGGCCGCGGCCCGGATCACCGGCCGCGACCGGCACCCGCGCCCCACCGCACGGCCGTCCCGCGAGAGGAGGGCGGCATGAGCGAGCGTGAACTCGACGCGGCCGGCATCGCCGGTCCCGAACTGCGGCAGGCGTACGCGCACTGCAAGCGGCTCAACGCCCGGCACGGCAAGACGTACTTCCTCGCCACCCGCCTCCTGCCGGTGGCACGAAGGCCGGCCGTGCACGCCCTCTACGGGTTCGCCCGCTGGGCCGACGACATCGTCGACAGCCTCGACGACACCACGGCCACCGAGGCCCGCTCAGCCCGGCTGACCCTGCTCCAGCGGGACCTGACCACAGGACTGGGCAACGGGGACAGCTCGGAACCCGTCGTCGTCGCCCTCGCCGACACCGCCCGCCGCTACGCCATCGAGCACCGGCACTTCGCCGACTTCATGACCGCCATGCGCGCCGACCTCGACATCACCGACTACGCCACCTACACCGACCTGCGGGCCTACACCTACGGCTCGGCCGAGGTCATCGGCCTGCAGATGCTGCCCGTGCTGGGCACGGTCGTCCCGCGCGAGGAGGCGGCACCCTACGCGGCGGCACTGGGCGTGGCCTTCCAGCTGACGAACTTCCTGCGGGACGTCGGTGAGGACCTCGACCGCGACCGCGTCTATCTGCCGGCCGACCTGCTGGCCGCACACGGCGTGGACCGGCAACTGCTGCACTGGGGCCGGGACACAGGACGGCCCGACCGCCGGATCACCGCCGCACTCCGGGAGTTCGAGGCGCTGACACGCGAGCTCTACCGCGAGGCGGCCCCCGGAATCGCCATGCTCGACCCGGTGGCACGCCCGTGTATCCGTACCGCGTTCGTCCTCTACGGCGCGATCCTGGACGCCGTCGCCCAGGACGGCTACCGCTCGCTGCGCCGACGTGCCGTCGTGTCCCGGCGCCGCCGTGCCGCCGTGGCCCTCGACGGACTCGCCCGGGTGACCACGGCCAGGCTGCGCGCCCGCACAGCGGGGCGGCAAGCAGCGCCCGTCCCCACCCCACCGCCCACCAGTCCGCCCCCGACCGACGTCCGGCCCGTTCACGAGGGAGTCGTATGAAACCGCGTCGACCGGCGGGCCCCGGCCGCTATCCCCTGTCGCTGCGACGGCACCCGGTGCGCTGGGAGCGCCAGCTGCCGACCTGGCGGCAGGCCCGGCCCGGTGTGATCGCCGAGGCACTGAAGCGGGCTCAGATGCGCCCGACCGGCAACTGGTACGTCGTCGGCGCGAGCCGTGACGTGCGCGGTGACCGGCCGCTGTCCGGCACCGTGTCCGGCCACGAGATCGTCGTCTGGCGCAGCGCCGACGGACGGCTCGTGGCCGGTCCGGGCGTGTGCCCCCACCTGGGCGCGCCGCTCGCCGACAGCCCGGTGCGCTGCGGAACCCTCGTGTGCCACTGGCACGGACTGGCCCTGAACGGCACGCCGTTCGCCGGCTGGGAGCCGCTGCCCGTGCACGACGACGGAGTACTGGTGTGGGTGCGACTGGACCCGGCGGGCGGCGAGCCACCGCTGGAGGTGCCCGTCGTCCCGGAGCGCCCGCAGCTGTCGCGTTCCGTGGCCGCCGTCTACCGGGCGGTGGGGGTCTGCGAGCCCGAGGACGTGGTGGCCAACCGGCTGGATCCGTGGCACGGGGCCTGGTTCCATCCGTACTCCTTCGTCGACCTGACCGTCGTCTCGACGCCGGACGTCGACGGGCCGGGTGCGGACGGGCCGGGTGCGGACGGGCCGGGTGCGGACGGGCCGGGTGCGGACGGTTCAGGCGCCGAGGGGCCGGGTGAGGACGGCTTCACCGTGGATGTGTCCTTCAAGGTCGCCGGGCGGCTCGTGGTGCCGGTCCGGGCGGTCTTCACGGCCCCGGGGCCCCGGACGGTCGTCATGCGCATCACGGAGGGCGAGGGCCGGGGGTCGGTCGTCGAGACGCATGCCACCCCGCTCGGGCCGGACTCGCAGGGCAGGCCCCGCACGGCGGTGGTCGAGGCCGTCCTGGCCTGTTCCGACCGCCCCGGCTTCGCCGCGGCCCGTACGGCGGCCCCTGTCCTGCGCAGGATCATGGCAGCGGCAGCGGGGCGGCTGTGGCGTGACGACCTGGCGTACGCGGAACGGCGGTGGGCGCTGCGCTCCACCGGGCGGTTCCCGGGCTGACCGGCCGACGGACGGCGGCCCGACCCGGACCCGGAATCGTCCCCGGGATCCGTTCGGCCGACGTCCGTGCATCCGTCGGCCCTACATGTACGGAACAAGAAGCCAGAAGCAGGAGGCCGGCAGGCGGCCACCGGGTACGCGACAAGGAGGCGATCCTGATCGCAGTCGAACGTGCCCGGCACCCGAAGGGACCGGCACCTTGCGCCGACGCCTTGCGCGTCGACACAGGGGAACGACCCTCATCCTCGCCATGCACGTGAGCGAACCGGACAGGAGCCTGGTCCCGGACGCCGGCGTCACCACCGGCCTCCTCGCCAAACGGCTTGGCGTGTCACCCACCACCCTGCGTTCCTGGGACCGCAGATACGGCCTCGGCCCGGCAGTGAGGGAGGACGGAAGGCACCGCAGATGGTCGCCGGGCGACATCGCCATGGTCTTCGAGATGTGCCGGCTGACAGCCGCCGGCATCGCACCGGCCGAGGCAGCGCGGGCCGCGAAAAGACAGGCCGCGGCGCCCAGTACGGCATCCACTCCTGACGTCCCCGTGCCCGGTGTCACGCCGGTGGCACAGACCGCGGCGCCCGCGACGGCCCCCGCCTCGCGCTCCCCCAGCGGCCTGCCGCTGGGAAACGTGCGGCACGAGTGCCGAGGGCTGGCCCGCGCCGCCGTACGGCTGGACGCCGCGGCCGTCCAGGAACAGCTCACCCTGGCGATCCGCACACATGGGCTCGTCACCGCCTGGGAGGAGATCCTCGCCCCGAGCCTCCAGGCCGTCGGGCGTAAATGGGAGTCGGCCGGAGAGCGCTACCTGGAGGTGGAACACCTGCTGTCCTGGCATATTTCGGCCACGCTCCGCCATGTGTACGTGTGTGCCGCACCGATGCGCCGCGAGCCCGCGTCCGCTCCCGTGCTGCTGGCATGTCTGCCTGGCGAGCAGCACACCCTGCCGATCGAGGCGTTGAGCGCGGCACTGGCGGAACGCGGCGTGCCGACACTCGTACTCGGCGGCTCCGTCCCCGCGGAAGCCCTCTTCGCGGCCACGCAACGCGTCGGCCCGGGAGCCGTGGTCCTCTGGTCGCAGTCCCGCGCCACCGCGAGCATGCCGCTGGCCCGGCACATCGCGGCGACCCGCTGGGGTGTCCGCGGTGCGCGCACGCACAGCCGGGTGCTCCTCGCGGGGCCCGGCTGGGGACGTGCCCCGCAGGGTCCCGGTCTGCTCCGGCCCCGTGGACTGGGCGACGCACTGCGGCAGTTGGAGGGACAGAACCCGGAGGGACTCGTGGACGCCGTGTAGACGCCGCACGGAGTCGTGCTGCGTCCACGCCCGCCCCGCCGACCGATCCGGATGCGGCCGTCCCGCGGAACCGGCCGACGGGTGTTTCTCATGCGGCGCCGGTGACTCCGGGAGCGATGTGACGCCGGTGGAGCGGGCTGAAGCGAGTCTCGGGAGCTCCGGCGATGCCCGCCTTCTCGACCGCGGGGGCCAGCCGTTCCGCCAAGAAGGCCTCGAAGGCCTGCTCCGACTCCCAGACGTCGATGACGTGCAGTCCCCGTGCGTCGAACCACGCCACGTGGACCTCGCTCCCCGCCGGGGCGACCTCCTCCCAGCCGACCGCCTCCCGCACCGTGTCGTACTGCTCGGGGGTGACCCCGGCCCAACTCATCGACATCACTACTGTCATGTCCCGCCCCTTGCTTCCCGTTCGGTGTGTGCCACCAGGCTCTCCGGCTGCTGCCCTCCGCGCGTTCAGGGCGACGGACGCGCACCCGTTGGTGACGTGGGCATCGTCCCCGGCGGATGCCCCGCCACCGAAGAGCGTGCGGGAGCACGCGGGGACCGCACCCCGCTCCTCACGCCCTGCCGGCGCCCGCACGAGCCCGCACGCCGGCTGTCGGCCCAACCGCCGGTCGATCCCTCCTGCGCCGTCCCGCGCGAGGGCGGAGTGCGGCCCCGCCCAGGGGAGTTGTCAGTGCCGGTTGGTAGAACTGCGGACGTCACAGCTTGCACACCTCTTCTCCTCAGGAGCAGCCGTATGACCATCGGTGACCACCTCGACACGCTGTACCGGCTGCCCGCCCACACCTTCCCGGGCCCCGATGCGAAGCCGGACGTCCTGCCGGAGGCCGACTCCGTCGCCTGGCGGATCACCAGCGATGTGTACGACGCCGACGAGGACTGGCCCGACGCCTTCGCACGCTTCTGCGCGACCGTCGACACCACGCGGGTGCGCGCCCTGATCGTGGGCGCCTGGCAGGAGGCCTACGACACGGACCCGTCCGCCGTGATCGAGGCGCTGCTCGCCGCACGGGACGACTTCCCGGCACTGCGCGCGCTGTTCCTCGGCGACATGGTGATGGAGGAGTGCGAGATCTCCTGGATCAACCAGACCGATGTCACGCCGCTGCTGGCCGGTTTCCCCGCACTTGAGGAGTTCGGTGTGCGCGGGGGTTCGGGGCTGGGGTTCACCGCCCTGAACCACCCCGCACTGCGCAGGCTGGTGGTGGAGACGGGCGGCCTGCCCGCCGCGGTGGTGCGCGGGATCGGCGCCGGTGACCTGCCCGCACTGGAGGAGCTGGACCTGTGGCTCGGTACTTCCGACTACGGCGGCGACAGCGAGGCCGCCGACCTGGAGCCCATCCTGTCCGGCGCCCGGCTGCCGCGTCTGCGCCATCTGGGCCTGCGCAACAGTGAGCTGCAGGACGCCGTGGCCGCCGCCGTCGCCGCCGCTCCCGTGCTGGCCCGCCTGGAGGTCCTGGACCTGTCCATGGGCGTGCTGACCGACGAGGGAGCCATCGCGCTCCTGGACGGCGGGTCCCTCACCCACCTCAAGAAGCTCGATCTCCATCACCACTACCTCAGCAAGCCCGTCGAGGACCGCGTACGGCAGACCCTGGAGACCGAGGGCGTGGAGGTTGATCTCGACCGCGGGGACGCGGAGGAGAACGCGGAGGACGACGGCACGGTGTGGCGTTACGTCGCCGTGGGCGAGTGAGCATCCACTCCCCCGTCCGGGCGCGATTCGCGGTGGTCGGCAACCCCGAGAACCGGAGGGTGACCCTCTTCGCCGACGGCGTCCGCGCGGCCGGACTGCCCGGCCCGCGCGTCGTGCCCTGGACCGACGTCCTGCGCGACCGGGGAGCGGACTTCGCCGACGACGAGATCGTCCGGGTCGACTCCCCCGGTGAGAACTCCGAGGTGGACCGTCTGCTGCGGGGTGCCGCGGATCCCACACGGGTGGAGGGTTCGGCCCGTTGGTATGCCGGGTTCATCGCCGCCGTGCGCGGGCTGCGGGGCGGCATCCGTCTGGACGACCCCGACGACCTCGCCGTGCTGTTCGACAAGCGCAGGTGCCACGCCGTGCTCGACGCCGCCGGCGTGCCCGTCCCCGTCTCGCCCACCTCGGGTCCGGGCGGTGCGCCGGTGCGCGGCTGGGACGACGTACGCCTGTTGATGCGGGAGCACCGGATGGCCCGGCTCTTCGTCAAGCCCGCCCACGGCTCGTCCGCTTCGGGCGTTCTCGCCGTCGAGAGCGGCGGTGGCCGGCTCCGGGCCACCACCTCCGTGGAGCTCACCCCGGACGGGCGACTGCACAACTCGCTCAAGGTGCGCCGCTACACACGCGAACGGGACGTCGCCGTCATCGTGGACGCGCTCGCGCCCGACGGGCTGCACCTGGAACGCTGGGTGCCCAAGGCCTCCCAGCAGGGCCGCGCCGCCGATCTGAGGGTGGTCGTGGTGGCCGGCCGTGCCACCCACGCGGTGGTCCGCACCAGCCGCTCGCCCCTGACCAACCTCCACCTCGGGGGCAGTCGCGGTGACCTCGACGGGGCGCGGCAAGCCGTGGAGACGGCCGGTGCCCGCTGGACCGACCTGCTCGAGGTGTGCGAACGGGCCGCGTCCTGCTTCCCGGGCACCCTGTGCGTCGGCGTGGATCTGCTGCCTGCCGTCGGCTGGCGCCGGGCCTTCGTCGGCGAGGTCAACGCCTTCGGCGATCTGCTGCCTGGGCTTCTCGGCCTGCCCGGAAGCGGCGCCGAGACCCAGGACACCTACGGCGCACAGGTGACGGCCGCCCTGCGCGCCCACGCCCGGCCCGGCCCGCTCTCCCCGCACAGAACAGGAACACTCCATGCCTGAGCCCGACATGAACGAGGTGGTCGGCCGGCACGACATCCTCCTCGTCACCCTCGACACCCTGCGGTACGACGTGGCGGTCGAACTGGCCGCCGCGGGCCGCATCCCCCACCTCGCACGCCACCTCCCCGACGGCCGGTGGGAGCAGCGCCACGCGCCGGGCAGCTTCACCTACGCCTCCCACCAGGCGATCTTCGCGGGCTTCCTGCCGACCCCGGCCTCCCCGGGACCGCATCCGCGACTGTTCGCGGCGAGTTTCGCGGGCAGTGAGAGCACCGCCCAGGACACCTTCGTGTACGACACCCCGGAGCTGGTCTCCGGACTGGCCAAGGCCGGTTACCGCACGGTGTGCATCGGCGGTGTCGGCTTCTTCAACAAGCGGGGCCCGCTCGGTTCGGTGCTGCCCGGACTGTTCCACGAGGCGCACTGGGAACCGGAGTTCGGCGTCACCTCGCCGCACTCCTTCGAGAACCAGGTCGCCCGCGCCGAGAAGGTCGTCGCCGAACTCCCCGCCGAACAGCGGCTGTTCCTCTTTGTGAACGTCTCCGCGCTGCACCAGCCCAACTGGTTCCACCTGTCCGGCGCGACCCGGGAGACAGGTGACAGCCGCGAGACGCACGCCGCCGCGCTGGAGTACGTGGACCGGCACATCGGCCGCCTGTTCGCCGCCGCGGGCTCCCGGCGCCGCTGCTTCGCGATCGTCTGCTCCGACCACGGCACCGCCTATGGCGACGGCGGATACACCGGCCACCGCCTAGGCCACGAGTCCGTGTGGACCGTGCCGTACGCCCACTTCTTCCTCGATCCCGCAGGTACCACCACGGACACCACCGACCCCACAGACCCCGCCGAGGCCGCCCGATGACCACCGACCAGCGCACCGGCCCCTACCAGCACTACGTCTACGCCTACCCCCACAAGACCGCCTACCGCCCGCTCCCCGAGCGTCCCGCGCTGACGTCGCTGTGGGCGGCGGAGGACAAGAGCGCCCTCTCCCTGTACCTGCACATCCCGTTCTGCGAGATCCGCTGCGGCTTCTGCAACCTCTTCACCCGCATCGGCGCCCCCGACGGCCTGACGGGCGCCTACCTGGACGCGTTGGAACGTCAGGCCGACGCCGTACGCGAGGCTCTCGGGGACACGGACGGCGTCCGGTTCGCCACCGCGGCCTTCGGCGGCGGCACCCCCACCTTCCTCACCGCGCCGGAACTGGCCAGGCTCTGCGACCTCGCCGAGCACCGCATGGGCGCCGACCTGCGCGCGATCCCCCTGTCCGTCGAGGCCTCCCCCGCCACGGCCACCGCCGACCGCCTCGCCGTCCTCGCGGAGCGCGGCACCACCCGGCTCAGCCTGGGGGTGCAGAGCTTCGTCGACTCCGAGGCCCGGGCCGCCGTACGCCCCCAACGCCGTTCCGACGTCGAGGAGGCCCTCGCCCGCGTCCGGGAGGCCGGCATACCCGTTCTCAACATCGACCTGATCTACGGCATCGACGGCCAGACCGAGCGCACCTGGCTCCACTCCCTGGACGCCGCCCTGGCATGGCGGCCCGAGGAGCTGTACCTGTATCCGCTGTACGTCCGGCCCCTGACCGGCCTCGACCGCCACCGCCGCGACACCGGAGCGGACCCGGCCTGGGACGAACAGCGGCTGCGCCTGTACCGGGCGGGCCGCGACCACCTCCTCGCGCAGGGCTATGTCCAGCAGTCCATGCGCATGTTCCGGCGGGCCGACGCCCCGTCGCAGGGGGCCGACGACTACGCCTGCCAGAGCGACGGCATGATCGGTCTCGGCTGCGGTGCCCGCTCCTACACCTCCCGCCTGCACTACTCGTTCGACTACGCGGTCGGCATGCACGAGATCCGCGGGATCATCGATGACTACGTCGCCTCGACGGACTTCGCCCGCGCCGAGGTCGGTCACCGCATGGACGCCGGCGAGACGCGCCGACGGCACCTCCTGCAGTCCCTCCTCCAGGCCGAGGGCCTGGACGGCGACGACTACCGAGCCCGCTTCGGCGCCGGTCCCGCCGACGACTTCGGCGCGGAGCTCGACGTCCTCGCGGGTCGCGGCTGGCTCGACGACAGCACCGGCGTGCGGCTGCGGCTCACGCCGGACGGACTCGCCCACTCCGACGCGATCGGACCGGACCTGTTCTCCCCCGCCGTACGGGCCGCCATGGCCGCCTACGAGAGGAAGTGAGCGGGCCCGTGGATCTGACCGTGCTCTACCGCGGCCCCCTCGCTTCCTGCGACTACGACTGTCCCTACTGCCCCTTCGCCAAGCGCCGCGACTCTCCGGCACAGCTCCGCTCGGACCGGGAGTCCCTGGAACGCTTCGCGCGCTGGGCCGGCGCCCAGCACGAGGACCGCCTCTCACTGTTGTTCACGCCGTGGGGCGAAGGCCTGGTGCGCTCCTGGTACCGCCGCACGCTCGCCGAGCTGTCCCACCTGCCGCACATCGGCCGCGTCGCCATACAGACCAACCTCAGCTGCCGTACCGACTGGCTCGCCGAGGCCGACCTCAACACCCTCGCCCTGTGGTGCACCTACCACCCCGGCCAGACCCCCTACGACCGCTTCCTCAGCAAATGCGCGGAACTGGCGGAGCGGGGCGTCCGCTTCAGCGTCGGCGTCGTCGGCCTGCCCGGACACCTGGAGTCGGCCCGCCGTCTGCGCGCCGACCTGCCGGCGCACGTCTACCTGTGGATCAACGCGGCCGAAGGGTACGGCTACGAGGACGCCGAGGCCGACGAGTGGACCGCGCTCGACCCCCTCTTCCCGTACAGCCGCCACCCGCACGCCAGCGCCGGCCTGCCCTGCCGTACGGGCGAGTCGGTGATCTCGGTCGACGGCGCGGGCACCGTGCGCCGCTGCCACTTCGTCCGCGCCGAACTCGGCAACCTCTACGACGGTTCCTACCGCACGGCTCTGCGCCCGAGGCCGTGTCCGCTGGCCGTCTGCGACTGCCACATCGGCTATGTCCATCTGGAGACCCTGCCGCTCTACGACGTCTTCGCGGGCGGAGTCCTCGAACGTGTTCCGGCGGCCGCCGTCCGAGCGGTCCGGCATTCAGCGCAGTGAGACGGTGACAGCGTCCGGGTGGTCGGCGGCATAGTCCTGGAGCACCGACAGGAAGCTCATGTCGGGCCGCAGTCCGAGGGCGGCGGCCCGGCTGTGGTCGAGCACGGCGGGCCACGAGCCCACGATGGCCTCGACCGTCGGGTCGGGGGCCATGGTGACCCGGTCGGCGACCGTGCTGCCGGCCGTCTGCCGCAGCGTCGTGAGCATCTCTGCCACCGAGACGGTCAGCGCTGGAAGGTTGACGGGCAAGGGGCCGTTCAGTCGGCCCGGACCGCTACCGCGCTCGGCTTCGGCGACGCGGAGGATTCCCTCGATGGTACGGCGCGGCGAGGCGAGGGCGACTTCAAGGCCCGGGTCCACCGGGCAGACGGCCTGCAGCCCCGCCAGTGGCTCACGGATGATGCCGGACAGGAAGCCGGAGGCGGCGGCGTCGGCCGGCCCGGCCGTACCGTGACGGTCATCAGACGCGCGACGCGGCCGTCGACGAAGCCGCGACGGGTGCAGTCCGCGATCAGCTGCTCGCACATCAGTTTCTGCGTGCCGTAACTCGACCGTGGCACCGGAACAGTCGTCTCGCTGACCACGGGCGGCAGCGGCAGCCCCGGGTGGGCACCGTAGACGGCGAGACTGCTGGCGAACACCACCCGAGTCACCGGCCCGCCGGCCGCCGACTGCGCGCGGGCCGCCTCCAACAGGGCGCGCGTGACATCCACGTTGGCGCGCATCCCCAGATCGAAGTCGGCCTCGCACTCCGCCGACACCGCGGCGGCGAGATGGAACAGGACGTCCACGGGCTCGGCGAACACCCCGCCGAGGTGCTCCACCAGATCGCCGCGAACCGTCTCCGTCCGCGCGTCGTCGGTCTTCGGCGCTCCGGACGGCGCGACCCGATCGACCAGCACCAGCCGGTCGATCGGCCTGCCTCCGAACGAACCCGCCCGCGACAGCGTCCCGGCAAGCAGCCGTCCGAGAAATCCGGACGCACCCGTCACCACGATCCTCACGCGTCATCTCCTCGGCCGACCGCTCGGGGATCCTGGATCCACGATGCCGTACGCAGAGTGGCGACACACCGCAACGCACCATGAAGAGTCAGCAGTCAGCTCTTGCTCCTGGCCGGCCCGAGTCGGCCGGCCGCGGCGAGTACGACGGCCGCCGCGCCGGTGCCCAGTACGGCGCCGGCGACCACATCGCCCGGATAGTGCACCCCGGTGTGGATGCGGGAGTAGCCCACCGCGCAGGCCAGCAGGCCGAGGGGAACCGTCACAGCGGGCAGCGCGGGCCCGACCGCCGCGGCGAAGGCGACGGCGGACGCCGTGTGACCCGAGGGAAAGGACGCGGACTCCGGCATGGGTACATGCCGTCCGGGAAACGGCGAGTCCACCGCCCGGTGCGGCCGCGGCCGTCGCACCAGGCGCTTGCCGAGCAGGTTCGCACTCGCCGAGGCGACACCGATCGCGGCGACCCCGAGGGCGGCGGCGCGACGCGGCCGGCCGGGCAACAGCGCCAGCAGCCCGGCGACCGCGAACGAGATCTTGGAGTGGTCCGCCGCCGCGGACAGTTGCCGTAGGGCGTGGTCCAGGGCCGGTGTCCGGGTGACCGTCACCGCCTCGTACAGCGCCTGGTCGAGGGCGGCGAGATCGCGCAACAGGTCCCGGGCGCCCGGCTCTTCCCACTGCGGTTGGTCAAGCATCGCTCTGCTCCTGGTTCTTGTCGGTCGAAAGGGGGGCCCGGCCGAGGGCGAGCCGGACGACACGGCGCCAGTCCACCGAGGGGGCGGTGTACGGCGCGCCGGGACGGTGTTTCGGCACCCGCATCCGCAGTGCTTCCGGCCGCACGGTGCACACGACGGGCTGGGGCAGCATCAAAGCCTCGCCGTCCACGGCCACGGGGATGGACTCCGTGTCGGCCTCGACGATCACGCGCCGCGAGGCCAACGCGGTGATGCCGCTGGCTCGTTCACCGCGCAACGCCAGTTCGGCGGCCTGGGCCGCGCCCTCTATCCGCACGGCGATCACGCCGAGTTCGCCTCCGTCGAGGCGGCTTCTGCGCCCCACGCCCAGCGGGTCGGCCAGGATGTAGGGGTTGTTGCTCACCAGCAGCGCCTGCGGGGCCTCCAGCTGCTGTCCGTCCGCCGTCGCCGTCAGCCGGGCGCCGGCTCCGCCGGCCAGCAGGTCGGGCAGCCGGTCGAGCGCGGTGAACGTTTTGGCGTCCCGGTACTCGGGGCTCTGCACGATCTCCGCGTACGTCCCGAAGGAGACCGTGTTGACGAAGGGCCGCCCGGCCACGTCGCCCAGGTCTACCCGGATCTCCACGCCGTCCTTCAGAGCGTCGAGGCCGCTCACCGGGTTGTCGCGGTCCAGGCCCAAGTCCATCGCGAAGTGGTTGCGGGTCCCGGCGGACAGCACCATGAACGGCACCCCGTGCTCGGCGGCCACCCCCGCCACCAGGGCCTGGGTGCCGTCGCCGCCCGCCACGCCGAGGAGGTCAGCGCCGTCCGCGAGAGCCTTGCGGGCCAGTGCCGCCGGATCGGGGTCGTTGTCGAGGTCGAGCAGAATCACCCGGGCGCCCAGGGCCTCGGCCCGCTCCACCAGCCCGTGCGCACCGACCTTCCCACCGCCCGACCGCGGGTTCATGATCAGTACCGGCCTGCGCGGTGGCCGGACCGAGCGGGAACGCCCGCCCCGCGGCGCGCGCAAGTGACGCAAGGCGCTCCTGGCGCTGGCCAGCGCCGCGCCCCACAGCCCCAGTGCCGCCGCAGCGTACGGCCACAGACCGGAGACCGCGTACAGGACCAGGACGGCGATCGGTGCGGCCAGCGCCAGCAGGGCTCCGCAGACGCGCGCCACTCCCCGGTGCGCCACCGCCCACCAGATGCCCGCACCGGCAAGACCGAGACCGGCGAGGCCCAGCAACAGCAGCAGCAACTGGCCCGCCGCCACCACCGCCACGACCACACCCGCCAGACAGAGCAGGGCGAGCCGGGCCAGATTCCGCGCCTCGGTGCCGGCCCGCACCGCTTGGTCCTTCGCTCTCGTCGCGTTCATGATGCTCGGCCGGTCCCCCGGGGGTCCGCGTCCCGCGGGCGTGACGGCGACGCCCCCGTTCCGGGCACTGGCCTGCTGCTCCCCTCGGTGCTGACTGCGTCCCGCCACTCCGGCGTCCTGGGGCTCGTCTCCGGGCCGACGGCGCACGGGGTCTCGCCCCTGCGGGACGGTGGCCCAACGATCTCACGCCGGGTCGACACACCTCGCGGCACACCCGGGATGCCGTCCGTCACGCCGGACGGGCCCCGGGCGGTGCCGTCACATCGAGGGGACGGATGCCTCACCTGGTCACGACGTGGCGTTCGTCGGGGACGCAGTGGGTCATGGTGAGTCCCTCGACGTCACGGGGCGGGTTCTTGCCGAGGTTGGACAGCCGGTCGCCGTCCTCGTCGGTGAGGTCCTGGGACGCCAGTGGTTCGAGTCCGGCGACGTCGTCGGGGCTGATGCCGAGGCCCTCGCCGACCCGTAGGCCCAGATCGTTCTCGACGAGCAGGAAGTGCCAGACCATGCGCTCCTGCACGGGCCGGTCGCACTGGGAGAGCAGGTCGGTGAAGTTCTTCACGAGGTCGTCGCGCTCCCACTCCTCCAGGAGCAGGTAGCGCTGGCCGGCCTGCAGGTAGTCGTTGGTGCGGGGGATGCGACTGCGGGTGAGGCGGCCGCGGATCTCCGGGCCCTGCTCGTCGAGTGTCGGATACTGCGCCTCGCGCAGGCCTCCGGTGATGGACGGTTCGTAGTTGACGTGGGGGTTCTCGCCTCCGCCGTCCACGTGGTACGTCATCTGGCCGTCGCGCTGGTTGGTGCGCACCTCGGCGTTCTTCGCCTGGTTGACGGAGAGCTGGAGGTAGTTGGGCCCGACTCGGTAGCGCTGGGTGTCGCTGTAGGAGAAGGTCCGGCCGACGAGCATCTTGTCGTCGGAGAAGTCGAGGCCGTCGACGAGGACGCCGGTGCCGAAGGAGATCTGCTCGTTCTCGGCGAAGAAGTTCTCGGGCATCCGGTCGAGCACCATGCGGCCCACCGGCTTCGGCGGGAATTGCTGCTCGGGCCACGTCTTGGTGTCGTCGAGCGGGTCGAAGTCCAGCTCGGGGTGGTCGTGGTCCTCCATGATCTGAACGAGCAGTTCCCACTCGGGGTGGTCGCCGCGGGCGACCGCCTCGTACAGGTCCTTGGTGGCGTGCCCCAGGCCGGCCGCCTGGACGTTGGCGGCGTCCTCCTCGGTCATGCTGCGTACGCCCTGCTTGGGCATCCAGTGGTACTTGACCAGGACGGTGTCTCCCTCGGCGTTGACCCACTTGTAGGTGTTGACGCCGAAGCCCTGCATGTGGCGGTAGTCGGCGGGGATGCCGCGCGGGCTGAACAGGTTGACCAGCATGTGCATCGCTTCCGGCGTCTGCGACATGAAGTCGAAGATGCGGCGCGGCTGCTGCTCGAAGGTGACCGGGTCGGGTTTGAGGGCGTGGATGACGTCCGGGAACTTGATCGCGTCCCGGATGAAGAAGACGCCCAGGTTGTTGCCCACCAGGTCCCAGTTGCCGTCCTCGGTGTAGAACTTCACCGCGAAACCGCGCGGGTCCCGGGCGGCCTCGGAGGAGTCGCGGCCCCCGATGACGGTGGAGAACCGGACGGCCAGGTCGGTGCGCTTGCCGCGCTCCTGGAACAGCTTGGCCCTGGTGTAGCGGCTGATCGGCTCGTCGCCCCAGGCGCCGTAGGCCTCGAAATGGCCGTAGGCGGTCACTCCACGTGCGTGGACGACACGCTCGGGGACGCGTTCCCGGTCGAAGTGGCTGATCTTCTCCAGGAACTGGTAGTTCTCCAGCGTGGCGGGGCCGCGGGCGCCGATGGTGCGCTGGTTCTGGTTGTCGTGGACCGGGTGGCCCTGGCGGTTGGTGAGTACCTTGCGGTCGTCGCCGTGGGCGGGACCGGTGCCGGACACGTCCGTCATGATCGAGGGCTCCTTCGGCTCGTGGCCGGAGGCGGGCCCCGGCTCAGCGAGCGGCCTCCGGCCGGTGTGGCGGATCACCCGAGTACCCGGCCAGGTCATGTCACTCACCCGCGGGCCGTCCGATCGCGTGACCGGTGGCCCCGGGGGCGATGTCAGACCCGCGTGGGAGCGTGAGAAGGGACCGGTGCGACGCGGACGCCGCCGGTCCGAAGGAGGCCGCGTCATGACCGACGTCGACTCGCAGTTCCTGCGTGGCCTGTTCGACGAGGAGGGCAGCCTGCACGCTGCGGGCCGCACCGCGCTGTACCGGCTGTACGGCCTTGAGGGTCTGCTGTATGTCGGCATATCGACCTGTCCGCTCACGCGGGTGCGCACGCATCTGCGCGATCAGCCCTGGGGGGCGTGGGTCATCGGGATCCAGGTCGACTACCCGCAGGACGCGGAGGCGGCCGAGCGGGTGGCCGTCCAGGCGGAGCGCCCCAGGTACAACGTGGTCTTCAACGGCTCGATACCGCCGCCGCCCCCCGACCGTGCGGCGCGCCGCAGGGCCGAACTCGCCGCCGAGCGGAGACGGTTGGCGGAGTTCGAGGCCGCTGTGCCCGAGTCGACGACGCATCTGCGGCTCATCGAACGCGGGATCAGGGCGAAGAGGGCGAGGATCGCGAGGCTGGTCGAAAAGAGCGAGGACGACGGAGCCGGACAGGGCTCTCCTCCACCGCAGAGCAGGCCGACCACACCGTGAGCCCACCCCCAGCCGACTACCCACTCGACGGAGACCGCCACTGCCCTGGCCCCTCTGTGCACCCCGCACCGGCCCCGCCCGAAGGGTTCGGTCGGAGGAACCAGAATCAGCCATCCCCCGTGCCCGGCGTGACGGAAGTGACCGATCTCCTGAACCCATGCGCGGGCTGGGTTAATCTCGTCTTCCGCCTGGGGGGCGAACTGGTATGCGTCGAAAGTGACTTCGGGGGATTTCTTGTCGGGACAGCGGCCGATGCCGGTGGGGGACGCGGCCGCGGCGCTGCGGCAGACCGGCGCCTCACCCCTACGGCCCGGCGATCCGAGGAATGTCGGCCCCTATGCGCCGGTGGCGCTGCTCGGCAGTGGTGGTATGGGGCGGGTCTACCTGGGACGTCTCACGGACGACCGTCCCGGCCTGGTCGCGGTGAAGGTGATCCGGCCGGAGTACGCGGAGGATCCGGGGTTCCGGCGCCGTTTCGAACGGGAGGCTGCGGTGCACGCCCGGCTTCGGACACCGCACGCACCGCGGCTGTGCGGCACGGGCTTCGAGGACGAAGTGCTGTGGATGGCCACGGAGTACCTTCCCGGCTTCGATCTCGCGGAAGCCGTGCAGGAGCACGGCGCCCTGGAGCCGGCCGCGGTATGGCGGCTGGCGGCGGAGTTGGGGCAGGCTCTCGCGGCCCTCGCCGTCGCGGGGATCGTGCACCGGGACCTGAAGCCGTCCAACGTGCTCCTGTCCGTCCGGGGCGCGCATGTGATCGACTTCGGTATTTCCAAGGCGGCCGACGCGAGCGCGATCACCGGCACCGGCAACCGGGTGGGGACCCCTGCCTACATGTCGCCGGAACACCTGAGGGAGGGCCGGTCCGACACCGCGTCGGATGTGTTCTCGCTGGGCGGGACGCTGGTCTACGCGACGACAGGACGTGCGCCGTTCGGCGACGGCACCGGTGTCGACGTCATGCACCGGGTGGCGTTCGAGGAACCGAACCCCGAGGTGATCGCCGAGATCTCGGCGGCGGACGCGGACCTCGGTTACCTGCTGACCGCCTGCCTGGACAAGGATCCGGCCCGGCGGCCGACCCCGCAGGACCTGATCGACGCGGCCGGGACACCCGCCGTGTCGTCCGCCTGGCCGCAGCCGCTGGGCGAGATGGTGCCGGCCCGGCAGCGGGCGTACGAGGTGCTGTACCACCTGCCTGTCGCGGACCTGGTCGGCCCACGCCCCCTAGATGTCCTGCCGCCGGCACCGGCCGCCCCGGTGTCCCAGCCCGCTCCGCCCGTCGTGGAGCCGTCGCCGGAGGCAGCAGGCGACCCGGCACCGACCCCGTCGGTACCACCGGACACGGCGGCAGTCTCCGTCCGGTCCCGGAGGAAGCCGCTGCTGGTGACAGCGGCGGGCATCGCGGCCTGTGCCGTACTCGCGACGGCGTTCGTGCTCAGCCGTGAGGACTCCCCCGCCACCGCCTCTCCGGACAGCGGTGGCACACAGGCCGTCAAAAGCGCGCCGGGAGACGCCTCTTCCGCGCATGCGTCCCCGACGACGAGCGGGCAGAGCCGCACGGACGTCGACGGCGCCGTGAACGAGAGCCGCGCCGACAAGACCGCCACTGCCGCCCCGGGATCCAAGGCAACGGGCTCCGACGCAGCCCAGGCGGCGGACCCCTCTGCTCCCGGCACGACACCGGACACCTCCCCCACCCCCACACCCACACCGTCCGCCGACAGCCCGTCCGCCGTGACCGACACCGCCCCCTGGCTCTCCGAGTGCACGTACTACGCCGGCAAGAAACGCACACAGCTCGGCGACACCGGCAAGCGTGTGCAGCAGGTTCAGTGCATGCTGACGAAGCGCGGGTACAGCGTGGGAAGCACCGGTGTGGACGGTGACTTCGCGGCCGGCACGGAGACCGCCGTCGAGGCCTTCCAGAGCGACCGCGGGCTGGCCGTCAAGGGGATCGTGAATCACGCCACCTGGACCGCACTGCGCAGCTCGGAGTGACGACACCCCGGGAACCAGGGCACGTTCCCAGGCGGCCGACGAATCGGGCATAGGGGCAGACAAGGACCTGGCAGTCAGTCAAATCTCGGGCGGGCGCGAGGAATTCACGCACGAGGACTGGCGCACCACCTGCCTCACCGGGTATTTCCTGCCTCTGTCGTCATCGGCACTTCCGTGCCGTAGTGAAGGGAATCCCCGTGCGCCTGCGCCCCCTGCGCGTCCTGTGCTGCTCCGCCGTGCTCGCTCTGTCCGCACCCGCCCTGCTGCCGGGCACGGCCTCGGCGGCGGTCCCCGTCTCCGAGGTCTACCTCCAGAACTACGTCACCGGTCTCAACGCGGCCGACAGCGGCGGCAGCGTCACCGCGCACAACCCCCGAGGCAACGAGGACCACCAGCAGTGGACCCCCGTCCCGGTCGGCAGCGGCTATCAGCTGCGGAACGCCGACGAGTCCGGCACCTGCCTGGGCCGCAGCGGCACCTCCGCGGTCACCGCCACCTGCAGTGCGGACGGCACCACCTGGACGATCGCCGCCGGCGCCAACGGCACGTACACCGTCGCCGTTCCCGGCACCGAGCAGTACCTCACCGCTTCCTCCTCGGACTCCGCCGCCGTGCAGCTGGGCTCCGCAGGCGATCTCGCCCGCTGGTACCTCACCCCGGCCGCCTACGCCACCTCGGCGATGCCCTCCGCCGACACCCGCACCCTCGACCAGGTCACCTTCCTGACGACGCACAACGCCTTCGCCAACGGCGTCGACGGCAACTTCGCCTCGTTCCCGGTCAGTCTGTTCCCCAACCAGAACTACGGCATCAGCCGTCAACTGGCCGACGGAGTACGCGGCTTCATGCTCGACGACTACACCGTCTCCGGCCGGGCGGTGCTCTGCCACAACAGCTGCGACGGTGTCAGCAGCCCCGTCCCGCTCGCCACCGACCTCCAGCGCATGGTCGACTTCCTCAAGGCGAACCCCGGCCAGTTCGTCACCGTCTTCCTGGAGGACTACGCCTCCTCCGACGTCCTGAAGTCCTCTCTCGCCTCCGTCAGCGGCCTCTCCGACGTGCTCTACCGGCCCGACCAGGAAGGCGTGGCCACCACGGGCTGGCCCACCATGGCCGACCTCGCCGCCCGCGGCAAGCAGCTGCTGATCTTCAGCGACCGGACGCGGGCGAGCGACACGGCGAACGGCTGGAGCACCCGTGACACCTTCGGGGTGATGTACCAGCGCGAGTGGACCGTGGAGAACTACTGGTCCATGGGCGGCGGCATCGGCGACTCCGACTGGTCCTGCTACAGCCGCTGGGGCACCGCCAGACCGCTCACCACGGACTCGTCAGCCTTCCACCCGCTGTTCGTGATGAACCACTTCCGGGACTACACCATCGGTTCCACCGCCGGGACCGACAACGGCAAGCTCCTCAACCGCGCGCAGAACTTCTGCACGCCCGCCGCCCGCAAGAAGCCCACCTACCTCTCCGTCGACCGCTACGACCTCGGCTCCCCCACCCCGCTCGCCGCGGTGGGCACCCTCAACACCTACGTCCTCACGCCCGGACAGTAGCCAGGGGCCGCTGGGTGCGGGGTCAGTCCCGACGGGCGTCGACGTCACCGTTGACCGTGGTCAGCGTCATGGCGCGGTTCCCGTCCGGACGGCTCGTGGGGACGGAGGTCGTGACACGGCCGTTGTCGGTCGCCGCGGCGATCCGGTAGGCGGGGCTGTCGGACGGGACCGTGACGTCGACCGAGCCGTTGACGGTCGTCGCGGTGACGCGCGAGGGCGCTGCGGCGCACCCCAGCGTCACGTCCCCGTTGGTCGTCTCGGCATGCAGCCGTTGCGCTCCGAGGGCCGTCGCGCGCACCGAGCCGTTGCGGGTGGCCAGCCGTACCGCGGTGTGGCGGTTCCCGGAGCGGGTGACCGTCACATCCCCGTTGACGGTCGTCACGTCCAGGGCGCCGGACACGCCCGCCACGTCGACGCCGGCGTTGCGTGCGGTGACCGTGATGCTCAGGCCGTCGGGGACTTCCACGTAGGGCATCCGGGGGCAGTCGTGGCCGCCGTCGGTCCGGTCGTCGCACGACAGGTCGAGCGTTCGGATGGTGCCGCGGTGGGACCAGTGTCCCTCGACGCGGTCGTCGACGGTGACGCGGCGGCCGTCGGCAGGACGCAGCCGCAGGCCGTTGTCGGTGGCGATCAGCAGGTGTTCACCGGAGGGCTCAGCGCGGAGTGCTCCCGCCTCCTGCGGGGTGCCGGATCGGCCTTGGTGATCGCCGCTGCACGCCCCGGCGAGGGGCAGCAGCGTCAGCACAGTCATCAGGCGCACGAGGCGCCGTGTCGGCATCGCCTTCATGCCCCGTCGAATGCCCCGCCCTGTCCCAGTCATGACAGCCGTGACCGGGTTCGTGTCCGACTCCCGGGCCGGGCGCACCGCACGGTCCGCCCGGCCGTGTCCCGGCTAGGGGATCGGGACCGACTCGGACGTCGTCCTCGCGCCCTCGGCGGCCGCGAGCGCCTTGTTGCGGCGCACGGACGACCAGAAGGACCAGCCGATCAGGATGACACCCACGAGGCCGGTGATGATCTCGTTGATCTGGTACTGGATGGTGACCATGAGGATCACCGCGAGCGCGCCGATCGCGTAGTGGGCGCCGTGCTCCAGGTAGACGTAGTCGTCGAGGGTGCCCTGGCGGACCAGGTACACGGTCAGCGACCGCACGTACATCGCGCCGATGCCCAGGCCCAGCGCCATCAGCACGATGTCGTTGGTGATCGCGAACGCGCCGATCACACCGTCGAAGGAGAACGAGGCGTCCAGCACCTCCAGGTACAGGAACATGAAGAACGCGGCCTGGCCGGCCAGCTTGACCCCCGAACCGGCCGTGCCCGAGCGCTCGGCCTCTTCCTCGCGCTCCTCCTCGTCGTCGAGCCGGTCCTCGAAGTAGCCGGAGAGACCGCCGACGATCATGTAGGTGATCAGACCCGCGATACCGGAGATCAGGACGGTCTGTGCCTTGTCGACATGCGCGCCGCCATGCTGGTGGGCGTTGGTCGCGAAGGTGAACGCGGTGACCAGCAGGACGACCAGCGCGATGCACACCGACAGCATGTCGACCTTGCCGAGCTTGGCCAGCGGCCGCTCGATCCAGCGCAGCCACTGGATGTCACGGTCCTCGAAGATGAAGTCCAGGAAGATCATCAGCAGGAACATGCCACCGAACGCGGCGATCGCCGGGTGCGCGTCGGTGACCAGCTGCTGGTAGTGGTCCTTGTTGTTGAGGGCGAGGTCGACCGCCTCGATGGGCCCCATCTTCGCGGTGACCGCGACGATCACGACGGGGAAGACCAGCCGCATGCCGAAGACGGCGATCAGGACACCGACGGTGAGGAAGATCTTCTGCCAGAAGGCATTCATCTTCTTCAGGACCCCGGCGTTGACCACCGCGTTGTCGAACGACAGGGAGATCTCCAGCACGGCCAGGATCGCCACGATTCCGAACGCGGCCCAGCCGTCGTACAGCACTGCTGCTGCCAGGCCGAGCGCGGTGATCGCGAACGCCCAGCGGAAGGTCTTCAGAATCACTGGCACCAAGTCCTGTTGTCGAGCGGTGGCCGGGGAGGGCTCAGGCGGCCCATGGCATCACGGGCGTTGTCTATCACGGTTGTCGGTCACCGAGGTGGCCGCGGGGTGCCGACGCGGACGTACGGTCCCCGGGCCGGCTGTCCCGGTCACGTCGCGCTGGGTACCCGCACGGTGAGAAGAGCCACGTCGTCGTCGTTGGCGGCCTGCCGGACCCGGCGCAGCAGCTGGTCGGTGAAGGACGTCAGCGGCCGGTGGGCGAGGGCGGCCGCGTGTCTGAGCAGACGATCCAGGCCTTCGTCGAGGGTGTGGCCGGGTGCCTCGATCAGACCGTCGGTGTACAGCAGCAGGGTGGATCCGGGCGGCAGCAGTACGGTCGCGTCGGTGCGGGGGGTGCGGACTCCGGTTCCCAGGAGGATGCCGTGACCGTCGGTCAGATAGTGGGCCAGACCGTCGTGACTGATCAGCAGCGGTGGCGGGTGACCGGCGTTCGTCCAGGTCAGTGCCCGATGGCCGTCGGGCCGCTCCTCGACGCGGGCGAAGATCATGGTGGCCATGGTGACGTCGGTGATGTGCATGACCGCCTCGTCGAGCCGCTCGACGATCCGGCTCGGCGGCTCCTGGTGGGCCCAGGCGTAGGCGCGGAGCATGTTGCGCAGCTGGGCCATGCCGGCCGCAGCCTCCAGGTCGTGGCCGACGACGTCTCCGACCGCCAGTGCGGTGGCGCCGTCCGACAGGGAGAAGGCGTCGTACCAGTCGCCGCCGACCTGTGAGGCGTCGGGGGCGGGCAGGTAGCGGGCCGTCATCTGCAGTCCGGGCACCCGCGGCATCTGGGGCAGCAGGTGGTTCTGCATGGTTTCGGCGACCTTGCGCTGACGCTGGTAGAGGCGCGCGTTGTCCAGGGCCAGGCCGGCCCGGCGGGCGATGTCCTCGATCAGCGGCAGGTCGTCGGGAGTGAAGTCCGCCGGTTCCTTGGCGCGGCCGAGGGTCAGCGCTCCCAGGACTTCGCGGGTGCTGCGGATGGGAGCGATGGCGGCGGAGCGGATACCGGTGGCCTCGAACAGCCGGCGCTGTTCGACCGCGATGCCGGAATCCGGCTCGGGCTGGTAGGTCTGCGGGCCGGCCAGGGCGGAGGCGACCCCGCGCAGGGCCCTGGACAGGGGCATCTGCGAGTCCTCGGGGACCGGCGGCATCGGTCCCTGCAGATCCTCGCGGTGCACCACGCCGTCGCCCTCCGCGTGGACGACGGCGGTACGCCACACCTCGTCCCGTTCGGTGATCAGGTCGATGACGGCCCAGTCCGCCAGCCGGGGCACCACCAGGGCCACCAGCCGGCGCAGCGCCTCCTCCACGTCGAGCGTGGACGTCAGCCGCGTGGTGGTCTCGGCGAGCAGCGCGAGCCGTTCGAGCTCGGTCAGGGTTCCTGCCGTCGCCGCCGCGGTCGCCGTGGGCCGGCCGGCCTCAGGCGGTCCCTGGGCGTGGACGAGCACGAGGGTGCCGCTTTCCTCGCCGCCGATGCCGTACGGGGTGATCAGCCACGAGACCAGCAGCAGTGTGCCGTCCCCGCACTCGAAGTACTCCCCCTCGCCCTGGGCGGTGCGTCCGGCGTGGAAGGGCCGGCGCATGCCGCACCGGCTCCGCGACAGGGGGTGGCCGTGGGCGTCGCGGTGCAGCAGGTCGTGCGCGTCGCGGCCCAGAAGGCTTTCGGCGGTCCGGGCCAGCAGCTGTTCGGCGTGGGCGTTGACCGCGATGATGCGGCCCTCCTCGTCCACGACGTAGGCAGCGGTCCCGACGGCTTCCAGCGCCCTGGTCAGCCCCGTGGCGGGTGTCGCCGGGGATCCTGTCCCCGCGGTCCCCGTGTCCTTGGACCCTGCCATGTCGTCCTCTCCTCGCTGGTCGGCCGCGGTCCCTGTCGGTATGCGGCACCTTCGTTCGGCGGTTCTGTCCTGTTCGGGTGCCCCGACAGCGGTGATTCCAGCCTCGCCCTCGCGGGCGTCGACGAAACCGACCGTCACCGTCAAGATCCTCGGCCCTGCAGGTGGCGCACCCGCGCCACGCGGCCAGCTGGGTGGGTCGTGGCAGCGCTCCCGCGCGAGAGGGAGCCACGGCATCTTCAAGCGCGCCCCTGACGCTTCCGTGCGCTGGGGGCGCGTGGCCGAATTCCCTCTGATTCCACAGCACTTGGACGCGCGCTGGGTATCCGTGCAGTGACGGGTGGACGCAGGCGACATGGGGAGGGCCGGGGCTGTGGCACGTCTGTCGCGGACGTCCGGACCTCTCCCGTCGCGCCGATCGCGCAAGCGGCACCTGGTGCGCCGGCTGCGCGCCGAGGGGCGTTACGGGCCCAGGTTCCGCGACGTGCTGCCCGCCTTCGCCGGTCTGGTGGCGGTCGTGTGCGCGGCGGTCGCCGCGCTCACCGCGGGATACCGCGCCGCCGGGGTCGTCGTCCCGGCCCTCGGGGTGGTGCTGCCGGCCTTGGTCGCCCTGGCCGGCATCCGCCGCGGGCGCCCCGGCGCCCGACGCCGTCTCGGCTACTACACCGCGGACGAGCTCCTCGAACTCGACACTCAGGGACTCGCGTTGGCGGTGGCCCGGATGCTGCGCCGGGACGGGTGGCGGGTGCGGCTGGTACCGGCGCCGGACCGGCCGCGTCTGTGCGCCCGGGACGCGGCGGGCCGCCGGCTCCACGTCGCTTTCCGGCCGGTTGCGGAGCCCCTTCCCGACGAGGACCTGCCGCATCCCCACCCGCACCGCGGGAGCCGGGAATCGCAGCTGCGCCTGGTCGTGCATCGCGGTGTCTTCACCGCCCGCGACATCCGCTGGGCCCGGAGGGAGCGGACGATCCGCCTGCTCGACGGTTCCGCTCTCCGCCGCTGGGCGGCGGGCGTGCGTCTCAACGACCTTCTGTCGCAGGGATGGTGACGGGCCGTCAATGTCCCCGCTACGCGACGGAACGCCTCCGGGGTCGCTCCTGCTCCCTCAGATCCGCCCGTTCGTCCAGCGGGTGAGCGGACCGTGTGTGTGACGTCCCGCACGGCGGCCCACCGCGTAGGACGTCGCACTCAGCACTGTCAGGCCCGCACCGACGCCTGCGGCGATGAGCTTGCGCTGGGCGACCACGGTCCAGGCCGTCTTGGCGACGGCTGCGGCCTGCCCCGAGGCGGCGACGACGGTCTGACGGCCGGCCTCGACGCTCTTGGCCGCACTGTGCGCGGCCTCACTGGCGGTCCTTGCGGTACGCTCCGTCACCTTCTTGCCCGCTGACGCGACGTCATCCGTCTTGGTGGCCGCCGCGCCCGCCGCCTTCGACGCCGGGGCGGTGGCCTTGGCCGTGGTCCGCCGGGCCTTCGATGCCGCGGCCCGCGCGGAATCTTGGTTCGTCTGCTCGTTCGATTCACTCATGGACATCGCGTAACCGCTCGCTCCGACGGCAAACGCTTCACCGGGAGCGTTTTCGCCATACCGCGACGGCACGGCGAGGGGGCACCCCCCTCGCCGTGCCGGTTCCCGGTCAGCCGATGTGGTAGCTGTCGCCGTAGACCTTCCAGTCCAGCGGCGGGTTCAGGTCGAAATTGCCCCGGCGCAGGAAGACGCGCTGGGCGGTGTCGACGCGGCTGGTGTCACTGTGTGCCTCCTCCTGCTTCATCGCCCACACGCGGGCGTCGAGGAAGGCGTTCAGGTACGCCGTCTCGTCACCGCCCTGGGCCGGGGGCTTGGCCTGGCGCAGGGCGCGTCGACGGATGCTGCTGAAACTGGTCGCGTCGCCGCCGTCGCCGTGCATGAC
This sequence comes from Streptomyces sp. NBC_00285, assembly GCF_036174265.1. Lineage (NCBI taxonomy): Bacteria > Bacillati > Actinomycetota > Actinomycetes > Kitasatosporales > Streptomycetaceae > Streptomyces > Streptomyces sp. NBC_00285. The sequence continues at coordinate 632,722 of NZ_CP108055.1, forward strand.
GATGGCGTCGTAGTAGGCGAACTGGCCGAGTGCGCGCACGCCGTCCGCCTTGCCCTGCTTGACGGCGGGGTTGAAGTAGACGCGGTCGCGTTCGTCGTTCTGCGCCTGCTGGAACACAGCGTCCCGCGCGGCCTTGCGCCAGTCCTCGGTGAAGTGCGGGTCGAGGCCGGTGTGCGAGTCGGTGCCGTCGACGCGGCGCAGTGCCGGAAGGTACTTGGCGAGGACGTTGCCGGGCTTGCGGACGTTGTACAGCTCGACGAGGTCGAGCATGTCTCCGGTGCCGGAGCAGAAGCCGATGATGCCGGCGGTGTAGCCGCGGCCGTCACCTATGTCCTCGATGTACTGGTACTGCGCCTTCCAGTCGAGCGAGGAGTTCTCCGCGCTCGACACCAGCTTCATGGCGATCTCCTTCTTCGCGGGGTCGTCGAGGCCCGGTGCGGCCGCGGAGGCCGCTGCGGCGCGCGGCAAACTGAACATGCCGGCGCAGGTCGCCGCGCCCATCAGCGCGAGGACGGTGCGGCGGGAGGTGCGGGCGGCCGGGGGCGCTGTGTCAGGTTCCACGGGGACTCCAAGTGGGGGTGGGGGGTGGAGAGTTGGTCCAGACCTGATTGTTAGGAACGTTTCCTACCAGTGCACGGCGACATCAGTAACCCGGCACGCAGAAGTTCGTAGGTTCGAACAAAGGAGTTTCAAGGGAACTGGAGTTCGACTCACTGGCTCCAGTCGTGCCCCGCGGAATGCCCGGCCCGGTCGCGGAGCTGCAGGCTTACCCTCGCGAGCGCGAGCGGGACGGCGACTCCCGGCCGCGCAGGGCAGGAGTCACCGGCAACCGGATCGCGTGTGCCCCGTCGGCCGATGCCGACGGGGTCCCGGGCCTGCGCCGGTCGCGGCGGGGCCCGGTTTCGTCCTGCCCGTCGGATCGGGCGGCGACGTCAGAAGTGGCGTGGCAGACGGACGACCTGGACGAAGAAGTCGTCGATCTGGCGGACCGCGGCGATGAACTGGTCCAGGTCGACCGGCTTGGTGACATAGGCGTTGGCATGGAGCCGGTAGCTGCGCAGGATGTCCTCCTCGGCCGCGGAGGTAGTGAGGACGACGACGGGGATGTGGGACAGCTCCGGGTCGGACTTGATCTTCTCCAGGACCTGACGGCCGTCGTACTTGGGGAGGTTGAGGTCGAGCAGGATGAGATCGGGCTCCGGCGCGTCGGTGTGCTCGCCCCGTCGGTAGAGGAAGTCCAGTGCCTCCTCGCCGTCCCGCACCACATGGAGCGTGTTGCCGATCTTGTTGTCCTCGAACGCCTCACGGGTCATCAGCTCGTCGCCGGGGTCGTCCTCGACCAGGAGTACGTCGATGGGGCTGGCGGCCGGGGTGCTCATAGAAGAACCTTCTGCTCGGTGTCGATGCCGGACGCCTCCGGGGTCTCGGGGAGGGACGGGAGGGTGAAGCACAGGCGCGTGCCGTCCGTGTGAGCGGTGTCGATCCAGATCCTGCCGCCGTGCTGTTCCACGATCTTCTTGCACAGCGCCAGGCCGATGCCGGTGCCGCCGTAGTCGTCCCGGCTGTGCAGCCGCTGGAAGATGATGAAGACCTTCTCCGTGAACTGCTCGGGAATGCCGATGCCGTTGTCCGTGACGGTCATGAGCAGGCTGTCGGTCTCGTCGGGGTCCGGGCCGCAGGTGACGGACACCTGCGAAGTACGGTCGGGGTGACGGAACTTGAGCGCGTTGCCGATCAGGTTCTGCCAGAGCATGGCCAGCAGGGTGGGGTCCCCGACGACCTCGGGCAGCTGCTCGGGGCGCTCGACACGGGCGCCGGACTCCTCGACGGCCGTACCGAGGTTGGCGAGCGCCTTGTCCAGCGCATGGTCGAGACCGATGGGCACCCGGGCGTCGTTGACGCGTCCGACCCGGGAGAAGGTCAGCAGGTCGTTGATGAGGACCTGCATACGGCGGGCACCGTCGACGGCGAAGTCGACGTACTGCCGGCCCCGGTCGTCGAGGAGGTCTCCGTAGCGCTTCTCCAGCAGCTGGCAGAAGGAGGCGACCTTGCGCAGCGGCTCCTGCAGATCATGTGAGGCGACGTAGGCGAACTGCTCCAGTTCCGCGTTGGACCGGCGCAACTCCACGGCCTGGGCGTCCAGATCGGCGGCCTGCCGGGTCAGTTCCTCCTCCTGTTCCTGCGAGGCGCGCAGATCCGCCACGACCCGCTTGCGCATGCCTTCGACGTCGCGGGCCACGGCGATCAGATCGGCCGGACCGCCCCCGGTGATGACGTACGCGAAGTCGCCGCCCGCCACCCTCCTCGACGCCGTACGGAGCGCCTCCAGGGGGCGCGTCACCAGGATCCGGACCAGGACGGCGCAGGCGACTCCGGCGAGCAGGAAGACGGCCACCATGCCGCCCAGGACCGAGTCGCGCACCGTGCGTTCATGGGCAAGGTGGGACCGGCCGTCCTGCACCGCCTTCGCCAGGTTCCTGTTCTGTGTGCTCCACAGCCCGCGCAGCCGGTCGAACTCCCTCTTGCCCTGGTCGGCCTTGCGCTGGTCGAGCGGCTCGGGCGTGCCCGGGGTGACCGAGACCGCGAGGGGTTCGGCGTAGGTGCGGCGCCACTCGGCCGCCTGGCCTTCGATAGCCCTGAGGTCCACCAGCAGTTCGGGCCGCTCACCGATGTACGCGCGCAGCCGGCCGGCCGACGTGGCCTCGCTCCGCTTGCCCTGGGTGTACGGGTCGAGGAACTGCCGGTCGGCGGTGATCGCGTAGCCGCGGATGCCGGTCTCCTGGTTGACCAGCGCCGCCTGCAGCCGGTACGCCTCCGTCTGGGCGGGCTGGACGCGCCGCAGAAGCTGATCGCTCACCTCTGCCGTCCGGCCCAGCAGGCTCGCGCCGACCACACTGCCGACCACCACCAGCAGCGTCATGGCCGCCAGCGTCAGATAGAACCAGCCCTGCACCGTCAGTCGGCGTCCGATCCACGCCGTGCGCGTCATGTGCCTCACCCTGTGCTCCGACACCACACTCCTGCTTGCTCAGTTCCAGTTCAGATGGATGACGGCCACATCGTCGGCCAGGCCGCCCCGCGCCTCGGCCAGGCTCTCGGCCTTCTCGATCAGCCGGTCCACGAAAGCCTCCGGCTCCAGACCGGCGCCTTCCCGGGCGAGGGCCAGCAGCCCTTCCTCACCGAGGCGTTCCGGGCCCCGGCTCACATGCCCCTCGAACAGTCCGTCCGTGAAGAGCACCACCGACGTTCCCGTCGGCACCGGCAGCTCCGCGGTCGGCCAGCACGCGCCGCCGGGGACCATGCCCAGGGCCGGGCCGCCGGGCACCTCCACCCACGTCACGTCCGTTCCGGTGCGATGGAACAGGCCGTGGTGGCCGGCTCGCACGATGAGGGCCTGCTGCTCTCCCGGGACGGCCGCCAGACTCACCAGCGTGGCGAAGACCTCGTCACCGGCCCGTTCGGCCATCAGCAGCTCCTCCAGCCGGGCCATCTGCTCACCGCCGGTGATTCCGCTGAGTACCAGGGTGCGCCAGGCGATCCGCAGGGCGACGCCGAGAGCCGCCTCGTCGGGGCCGTGCCCGGAGACGTCGCCGATAAGTGCGTGCAGGGTGCCGTCGGCGCTCTGCACGATGTCGTAGAAGTCGCCGCCCAGCAGCGTGTGCGCACGGCCGGGCCGGTACCGGGCCACGACCTGAACGCCCTCGGCGCGCAGCAGGGGGCGGGGCAGCAGTCCCCGCTCCAGACGGGCGTTCTCCTGGGCCTGGAGAGCGCCGGCCTGGAGGGCCACCGCAGCCTGTTCGGTCTGTTTGCGCTGGATCGCGTAGCGCACCGCGCGCCCGAACAGTTCGGGCTCCACCCTGCCCTTGACCAGGTAATCCTGTGCGCCGGTCGCGACGGCCGCGAGGCCGGTCTGTTCCTCGGCGAGTCCGGTGAGGACCACGATGGCGACCCGCTCCGCCTGTGCCTGGACCAGGGAGACCGCCTCCAGGCCGTGGGCGTCCGGCAAGTGCAGATCGAGCAGGACGCAGTCGGGTGTCTCGGTGGTGAGCACCTCGACGGCCTCGGTCATGGACCGTACCCATCGCAGCCGCATCTTCACGGCGCCGTCGGCGACCAGCTCCTCGACGAGCATCGCATCGCCGGGATCGTCCTCCACGAGGAGAACCGACGGTTCCCAGTGCGCCCAGGCCGCTTCGACGCCGACGCCGCTCTCCGGCGCCAACTCGGCAGCCCCAGTCCCTGAGATCACTACGGTCCCGTCCTCCCCACCTCATACATGTCGTCCGCCGTAGGAGATTGCCGGAGGCAAGGTCCGGAGCTCGGGCAGAGCGACGATCCGATCGTCAACAGTCGCGCACCATCGGTGGACACGGTGTCCGCCCATGGGCGTCGGCCCCCTGGGGGCCGGCGGTCTTCACCGCATGGTCGGTTCTCCGACGAGGGCCGGGGTGGCGGGCGGGCGCCGCCCGGTGGCTCGGGCCGGACGGTCGGCAGGTGACTCGGCGCCGCGTTCCTCCCGTACGGCAATCCGGCCCGGGCCGGACCGCGGCAGCTGCCTGGCGTCCCGTGCGGGGTACCTCGTTACCGGAGGTGTCGTGCCTGTGTCCGCCGTCACCGACGTCGTCATCGTCCGCCCATCCCAAGATTCCCGTGGTCCTGGGCGCGCCTACCCGCGACCGGCGTGCCCATGCAGGGACGACTCCTGAGAACCACCCTCCACACCACGTTTCCTCCACATCTGGAACCTTCCTCCCTGCCCCGATTCCGATCGCCGTCACGGGGAACCGGACAGGAGGTCAGAAAGGAGTCCCCTGTGACCACCTACGTCATCACCGTCCCCGGCACGTTCCTGCGAACGGTCCCCGACAGCGTCCGCTCGGGCATCGCGCGCAGGCTTCGGCCTCAGGACCCCAGGAACACGGATCTGGGAGAGAACGAGGAGTTGAGCCTGCTGAGCGTGGAGGAGGGCGGGATGTTCGCCGCCCGCATCGAGGTCGAGGCCGCCGACCGGGCGCTGGCCGAGACCGAGGCGGTACGGCTGGTGTCCCAGGCCCTGCGGGACAGCGGCCTGGCCGAGGACGAGGCACCGTTGGGCGCGGCGGTCGTGACCGGCATCGACAGCGAGTTCTGAAGCGGACGGCGCGGTCCGACACGGCCGGCGGGGCGGACCGTCCGGTTCACGGCGCGTACGGGGGATGGCGCCCCGGAGCCGGACGGGCGAGGATGTTCCTTCGCGAAACGCAGTCCGCCCGGCGCGGTGCACGGCCTTTCCGGCGTCCCGCGCGGCAGGGTCGGACGACGTCGGCCGCCGGTCCTGAAGGAGCCCCGGAATGGGTTCACACGCAGCGCCGCACCACCACAGGCGATTTCTGGTGACGACCGCGAGTCTCCTGCTCGTGGGAGGCGGCCTGCTGGGCCTCCCACGAGCCGACGCGGCACCCCCGTCGACCGACGCCTGCCACACCACCGCGGCCCACCTGCCGCGCGGTGACTGCGGACCGTTCTGGCAGGTCCTCGCCGAGGATTTCAACGGGGACCGGGTGCCGCTGGGCTCCTTCAGCGACTGCGCCCACGACGTCGATACGTCCGCTGCGTACTGCGGGGGCCTGAAAGGGAAATACCGTGACAACTGGTGGGCGTATCCGACCGGTTGGCCCGACACCGCCGAGAGCCGGGGGCGCGACGTGGTGGGGGTCTACCACCCGGAGGACACCGTGAGCGTCGGCCCCGCGGCGAACGGCGACGGCAGAATGTCCATCCGGATGTGGCGGCCCACCGACGGGGGCCCCGTGCATGCCGCCGCGCTGGTGCCGCGTGCGGTGATGCAGATGAAGTACGGCAAGTACAGCGCACGGATCAAGGTCACAAAACTCGCTCCCGGGTACAAGTCCGCGTGGCTGCACTACGGAGGCGGCTGCGAGATGGACCACCCCGAAGGAGAGTGGACCGGCACCCTCAGCGCCTTTCACCATCCGTGCGGTGGCGGCGAGCAGGGCTCCTTCCCCGGAAGCGACGACTGGACGCAGTGGCACACCGTCTCCACCGAGTGGACACCGGGCCATGTCCGGTTCTTCGTCGACGGCCGACAGACCGGTCACGACACCCGTGACGTGCCGGACGAGCCCCTTTCGTGGGTGCTTCAGAACGAGAGCGCTCTGGAGGGACCCGGGGCCGCGCCCGGCAGCAGTGCCCAGCTCGACGTCACCTGGGTCGCGGCGTACGCGTACGGCTGGAAGTGACCTGCGGCGCCTCAGGCCGAAGGGCTGACGAGTTCGTCGGCGACCCATTGGGCGACGGCCGCGGGATAGGGCGCCGGCAGGCCCAGCACGATGTGGCCGAAGCCCGCGTCGATTGCTTCGGTGATCGCGTCACGGGTGGTGCCGGGGCTGTCGTAGGAGACCGCCAGGTGGATCGAGCGGGTGATCTCGGCTGGATCCCGCCCGATGTCCCGGCAGTAACGGTCCAGCAGGGCGCTGCGGCGGATGACGTCGTGGATGTCGCCGCCGGGGATGTTCCACAGGTCGGCGTGCCGGGCGGCGGTGCGCAGGGTCGTGGACGAGCGGCCTCCGATGAGGATCGGCGGGTGGGGGCGCTGGATGGGTTTGGGGTTGCCGAAGGCCTTGGAGACGGGGTGGTAGGGGCCGTGGGCGTCGAAGGGTTTCTCCTCGGTCCACAGGCGTCGTATCAGCGTGCAGGCTTCGTCGAGGCTGCCCACCGCGTGCGCGGTGTCATGGAAGGGCAGACCGTGGGCCTCGTACTCGCGCCTGGCCAGGGGGTGGTCGGGACGTGAGCCGACGCCGATACCGAAGTCGAGTCGGCCCTCGGAGACGATGTCCACGGTCGTGGCGATCTTCGCGAGCAGCGCGGGTGGCCGGAAGCGGTTGCTGGTCACCATCACGCCGAGCCGCAGCCGTCGCGTCCGGGCGGCCAGCGCCGCCAGGAGCGTCCAGCCTTCGTAGGCCGGTCCGTCGGGGTCTCCTCCGATCGGCATGAGGTGGTCGAAGAGCCAGGCGTGCTCGATGGCGGGGACAGCGTCCGCCTCGCTCCAGACTCGCAGGATGTCGTCGTAACCGACCTGCATCGGGGCGGTCATGATCCCGAAGCTGGGTGGGGATGGGTTCGGCATGGGCTGTGGGTCCCGTTCTGCAAGGGGTCTCCCCCGGCGGTTTCTCTGCGTGTTCGCGTCGGTCAGCGTCGGCGCAGTGACGGGTCGAGGAGGGCCGGCGGGGTGTCGTACTTCTCGTGCGCGGCCAGGTCCGTGCCGGGGACGACGATCTCGTCGATCGCGTCGAGCACGTCGGCGGTCAGGACGGTGTCCGCTGCGGCGAGTTGGGCGTGCAGGTGGTCCGTCGTGCGAGGGCCGATGAGGGCGCTGGTCACACCGGGGTGTGCGGTCACGAAGCCGAGTGCGAGCTGGATGAGGGTGAGGCCGGCCTCGTCGGCGATCGCGGCCAGTCGCTCCACGGCGTCGAGCCTGGCCCTGTTGGAGGGAAGGGTGGTGTCGAACCGTGCGGGCATCAGCGCCGAGCGGTGGGTGGCGATGTCGCGGCCCTCACGGATCGCGCCCGACAGCCAGCCCGAGGCGAGCGGGCTCCACACCAGCACGCCGAGGCCGTACTCCTGGGTGACCGGCAGGACGTGGGTCTCGATGCCGCGCTGGAGGACGGAGTAGCTGGGCTGTTCGGTGGTGTAGCGGCTCAGCTGGTGCTCGCGCGCGGCCCACTGGGCCTGCACGATGCGGTGGGCGGGGAAGGTGGAGGAGCCGAAGTGGCGGATCTTTCCGGCGCGTTGGAGGTCGGTAAGGGCCGAGAGGGTCTCCTCGTCGCTGGTGTTCGGGTCCCAGCGGTGGATCTGGTAGAGGTCGACGTGGTCGACTCCGAGGCGACGCAGGCTGGCTTCCAGTGCGGTGACCAGCCAGCGGCGCGAGCTGCCCCGATGGTTGCGTTCGGTGCCGATGGGCATGCCCGCCTTCGTGGCGAGGACGATGTCGTCCCGGCGGCCGGCGATGGCCTTGCCGACCATTTCCTCCGACTCGCCGTCGCCGTACATGTCGGCGGTGTCGATGACGTTGACGCCGGCCTCCAGAGCGGCATCGACGATCGCGGTGGCCTCGGCCTGCGTGGTGCTGCCGATGTGGCCGAAGTTCATCGCGCCGAGCGCGAGGGAGCTGACCTGTACACCGGTACGGCCCAGGGTGCGGTACTGCATGGGGAGTTCCTCCATAGCGGGTGAAAGTCGTGCGGCATGCGTGACGGTGCGTGCCATGGCATGGCATGGCTTGAAGGCACGGCACGGCACGGCATGGCTTGGTCGCCGGGGCCCGGTCTGCCATCATGGGCAAACGGAACCTCGTTCCGGAAACAATACGGAACAGTGTTCCGCTTTGGCAAGGTCGACGGCGGAGGAAGCGGCGCGGTGAACGACAGCGACGACGGCACGGAGCGCGCGACTCCACGGCGCAAGGACGCCCGCCGCAACAAGGAGACCCTGCTCGACGCGGCCGCCGCGGTGTTCGTCGCCAAGGGCGTGGAAGCCCCGGTACGCGACATCGCCGCCGAGGCCGGTGTCGGACTGGGCACGATCTACCGCCACTTCCCGACCCGGGCGGACCTGATCATCGCCGTGTTCCGCCACCAGGTCGACGCCTGCGCCGAGGCCGGGCCCGCCCTGCTGGAGAGCAGCGAGACCGCGCACGCGGCACTGGAGCAGTGGATCTACCTCTTTGTCGACTTCCTGGTCACCAAGCACGGGCTCGCAGGAGCGCTCCAGTCGGACAACTCCGGCTTCGAAACACTGCACGCGTACTTCATCGACCGCCTCGTGCCCGTATGCACGCGACTCCTCGATGCCGCGGCCCGCGCCGACGAGATCCACACCGACATCGAGGCCATCGAGTTGATGCGCGGAGTCGGCAACCTCTGCATCGGCGCGGACAACGACCCCGACTACGACCCGCGCCGACTGGTGAGGCTCCTCATCGCGGGACTGCGCGTGCCGCAGTGATGCGCGGCGGGACCGGGAGCGGCTCCGCCGACGGGTCGGGCGCGACATGGAAGCCGGGCGCGTCCAGTCCGGCCTTGTTCCGGGTCGGGGGCCGTCACCGGCACGCGGCTGTCGTACGCGCCCGTCGGGACAGCGGCACGACACCGCGGCGGGCTGAGGTGCCTCGCTCGTTCGCTGAGCAGTCCCGGGCGGCCTGCCGCGGGGCGCCTCGGAGCAACCGGGTTCAGTCGCCCGGTGCGGGCTCCGGCAGTACCGCCCGTCCGGCCGCCCGGTGTTCGGCCGCCGCGGTGGGGTCGGTCCCGTCGAGGATCGCCGCGATTCCCTCGTGGGCCAGGGCCTCGGCGTGCCGGTGGCCGAGCCTCGGGGCCAGCTCCAGGGCCTGGCGGTGGAGGCGCAGAGCCCGCTCCGGCAGGCCCGCCAGACGGCAGGTCTCGCCGTAGGCGTCGAGGAAGTGGATCTTCCAGTGGTCCTCGAACAGCTCGTCCAGCAGGGCGAAGGCCTGTTCGTGGGCGGCCAGGGCCTCCTCGTGGCGGCCCATCCGGCGCAGAGCGACGCCCAGGCAGTTCAGGCACCATGCCTCGTTGTGCTTGTGACCGTCCTCGCGGGCCGACGCGAGCGCTCGGCGCAGGTGCGCGGCGGCCTCGTCGGGGTCCTCGCGGGCGATGGCCACGCCCAGAGTGATCAGGGCCGGGAGCGCGGGCGGCCACGCCCCGTCGGCGTGCGGGACGTCCAGCGCGGTGCGGGCCAGCTGCGCCGCCTCCTCGCGGTGGCCCAGCTGGAGCAGTGCCCAGGCCTCGTAGGCGGTCGCGTGCACGGTGCCCATGGGGCAGCCCGCGTCCGCGTACAGCTTCCCCGCCAGCCGGAACAGTGCCAGCGGCTCCTCGACGTAGCCCTCGTCCCATCGCAAGTAGCCACGGCGCATGGCCAGTTCGGCCTCCGTTCGCAGGTCCGCCGCCCGGGACACCAACGGTGCCGCGGCCTCGTAGGCCGCGCTCGCCTCCGCCATGCGGCCCGCGTTGTAGCGGGCGAAGCCCAAGTCGCTGTGCGCCTCGGCCAGTTGCAGGGGATCACCCAGGCGTTGCGCGGCGGTGAGCGAGCGTTCGAAGAGTCCGTTGAGCATCGTGGTGCCGCAGCGCCGGGCGAAGTAGGTCCGCATGAAACGCGGCAGTTCGCACATGTGCCGGTCGGCCCCGGCGCTCTCCGCCGCCTCGAAGGCGGCCAGCAGGTTCAGGTACTCGGTGCCGAACCAGACGAGGGCGGTGATCTTGTCGGCGAAGCAGGGCAGTTCGGCCGCGGGCGGAGTCACGGAAGCCTCACGGCTCAGCGACGGGAAGGGCATCGCTGCATCCGCTGCGGCGGCCGCGTGGACGTAGTAGTCGAGGACCCGGGTGAGGGCCCGGTCCCGTTCGGCCGGGGAGTCGTGCTCCGTGGTGGCGCGGCGCGCGTGCTGGTGGACCAGGTCGTGGAGCCGGTAGCGGCCGGCCGCCGGCTGCTGGACGAGATGCGCGTCCAGCAGGTCCTCCAGCGTCGCGCGGGCAGCGCGCAGGGGTACGTCCGCGAGCGCTGCCGCCACATGCTCGTCGAACGTCGACCCGGGCAGCAGTCCGAGCAGGCGGAACAGGCGGGACGTGCCACGGTCCAACTGCCGTACGGACATGGCGAAAGCGGTGTCGAACTCGCTCGGCCCCTCCGCCATCCGCTCGACGAGGATGCCCACGGTCCAGCCCGGCCGGTGCCGCAGCCGGGCCGCGGCCAGCCGCAGGGCCAGCGGCAGATGCCCGCACAGGCGCAGCACCTCGGCCGTGGACTCGGGGTCCCGGGCCAGGCGCCCCCGGGCGCCGTCGGTCTCGCCGCTGGCGCGGGCCAGGAGTTCGGCGCTCTCCTGCTCGGTCAGCACGTCCAGGGACACCGGCGGGACCTCGTCCAGGCCGAGCAGCCGATTGCGGCTGGTGATCAGGGCGACGGAGGGGCCGGCGCCGGGCAGCAACGGGCGGACCTGGTCGGCGTCGGCGGCGTTGTCGAGGACCAGGACGGCGCGCCGGTGGGCCAGTTCGGACCGCCAGCAGGCGGACAGTTCCTCGACGCCGCCTTCCTGCGGGACCTTCTCCGAGGGCACGTCGAGGGCCGCGAGCAGGGTTCGCAGGGCGCGGTCGGCGTCGAGGGGCCGCCGACCCTCGGTGAAGCCGTGCAGGTCCAGGTAGAGCTGGGCGTCCGGGTAGTCGGCGGCGAGGTGATGCGCCGCGTGCACCGCGAGGCAGGTCTTGCCGACGCCCGCCATGCCGTCGAGGGCGATCACCCGGCTGCCGGTGACTCCGTCGAGCACGGCCGCGAGCTGGGCCTCGCGGCCGGTGAAGTCGGGCACGTCACGCGGCAGGTCGTTGCGGGGCGGGCTCGGTGCTCCGGCGGGCGGCGAGGGGGGCTGGACCTGGCGGCTGGTCCTCGGCGGTGCCGGAAGGGGGTTGGCGGCCCGTTCCCACAGGGGGCGCAGCGGGCGGGGGTCGCGCTGGACGAGGCGGCACAGGGCGATCACCGCGGGCCAGGGCGCGACCGTGCGGCCGCTGAGGTAGCGGGACAGCGATGACGAGCTGAGGCCGGCGTCCCGTGCGAGGGCCCGTACGCCCAGCTTGGACAGTTCCTGGAGCAGGCGGAGCCGGGCGGCCAGCTCCTCCTGCGGGTCGCCGCCCGCCGTGCTGTCGTACTCGACCACTGTTCCCCGTCCCCCTGTCCCGCCCCGGCGGAATTCGTCCGGGCCGGATCGTGCCTGTTCAAGGCCGTTTCAGCTGTCCCACGGTGTCCCACGGCCGTCGTCCTGACAAGTCCTGTGGGCTGAGATGGCATCACACCCCGCCGGAACAGCCCGAACGGGGCACAGCCCGACACAGGAGAGATGCCAGATGCAGTCTCGTATGCAGAACCCCGCCGTCGTCCTGTCCGACGCAATGCAGCCCATCCAGCAGCTCTTCAAGGCCGTCCACTCCGGTGGGGTGGACGCGCAGACCCTGGAGCTGGTGCATCTGCGGGTCAGCCAGATCAACGGGTGCAGCGCCTGTGTCGACGGTGGCGCCAAAACGGCCCGCAAGGCCGGTGTGAGCGACGAACGGCTGGCCACGGCCGCCGTGTGGCGGGAGGCCCCCTACTTCAGCGAGGAGGAGCGGGCGGCGCTCGCGCTGGCCGAGGCCGCGACGCGACTGGCCGACCGTCCCGACGCGGTGAGCGACGAGGTCTGGGACGTGGCCGCGACCTACTTCGACGAGAAGCAACTGGCCGCGATCGTCCTGATGATCGGCCTGACCAACCTGTTCAACCGGCTCAACGCCACGACCCGTCAGATCGCCGGTGCGTGGGGGTGAACCGCGCCGGTCCCGGGCCGCGCACTCCACACCGCGGCCCGGGACCGCGACCGGCCGGCAGGAGGCTGCCGTGCCCCGACAGACGCCTGACGATGCACCCACCCATCCGTAGAGCAGGAGGAACCGCCTTGAAGGACACGCAGGGGACCGCCGGGCGTACGATCGCGGCCGTCGAGAGGACCCAGACCTTCACAGCCGAGGAGCGGGCAGCGATGAAGGAGCGCGCCCGGGAGGTCAAGGCGGCCGCGCGCAGCGGCTCGCAGGCCGACAAGGTGGCGCAGGACGAGGCAGCCGTGGTCGCGAAGATCGCCGAGATGGAGGATGCGGACCGGGCCATGGCCGAACGCATCCACACCGTCGTCAGGGCGAGTGCACCGGATCTGGCGCCGAAGCTCTGGTACGGCATGCCCGCGTACGCCAAGGACGGCAAGGTCGTCTGTTTCTTCCAGAGCGCGCAGAAGTTCAACGCGCGGTACGCGACCTTCGGTTTCAACGACAGGGCGGAGCTCGACGAGGGCACCATGTGGCCGACCGCCTTCGCGCTCACGCGGCTGACCGCCGCCGACGAGGCGCGCATCGGTGAACTCGTGAAGCAGGCGGCGGCCTGAGGCGAGGAACTGCGAGCAGGAGGAGGTGTCAGCAGGTGGAGCCGACGAAGGGCCGACGTCCTGCGGGGCTGTTCGTCGGCCTGTGCACGTTGGACGTCGTTCAGCTCGTGGACCGGGTGCCGGGGTCCAACGAGAAACTGACGGCTCGTGAGCAGGTCGTGGCGGCGGGCGGTCCGGCGGCGAACGCGGCCGTGACGTTCAGCCACCTGGGTGGTACGGCCAGGCTGCTCACGGGGATCGGCTCCCACCCTCTGGGTGTCGCGGTCACCGCGGATCTGGCCCGGCTGGGTGTGACCGTGTCGGATCTTGCCGTCGATTCGGTGGAGCCTCCTGCGGTGTCGTCCATCCTGGTGACCGCGTCGAGCGGGGACCGTGCCGTCGCATCGACCAACGCCACCGGGCTCCGCCTCGCGCCACCCGCCGGTCTCGACGCGCTGGTGGCCGCCTGCGACATCGTCGAGTTCGACGGCCATCACATGGAACTGGCCCTGGCGACCGCCCGCGCAGCGCGGTCCGCGGGTCGGCGCACCGTCCTCGACGGGGGCAGCTGGAAGGCCGGTACGGAGGAGCTGCTGCCGTCGGTCGAACTGGCCGTCTGCTCCGACGACTTCCGGCCTCCCGGGACGAGTACGCCGACGGACACCCTGCGGTTTCTGCAGAAGCACGGAGTCCTCTGGTCGGCGGTCAGCCGGGGCGGCCGCTCCCTCGTGTGGACGGGTCCCGACGGCGGTGGCACGGTGGACGTTCCCGCCGTGCGCGTGGCGGACACCCTGGGCGCAGGCGATGTGCTGCACGGGGCTCTCGCGTGCCACCTCGCGGACCGGGGCCCGCTGACCTCGGAACGGTTCGTCGAGGCCCTGCGGGATGCGGCAGCGGTGGCTTCACGGGCGTGCGCGTCGTTCGGGACGCGGGCCTGGATGCGGGACGGGTGACACCAGCTGGGTACGGCTGGTCAGCGCCGCGGGGGCGCCCTGTCGACGTATGGACGGGCGGGTCCGCCGCCCGCGTCACACGGACGCCGGCGGCGGAACCTCCACATCGCCCCGTACGAGGGCCGGTCGGCGCGGATCAAAGCCGAGGGCTACTGCCCCCACCTGACCGTCGCGCCTGTACTCGCTGTCGAAGACGCCCCGCGCCGGGGGCGCCCCGTCTCCTGAACACGGTCGGCCCTGCCCTTACCGGCGGCCGCGCGCGGACCAGCCGCTGCCGATGCCCGCCAGGTGAAGGGCGAGGACCATGAGACCCAGCAGCATGATGTTCGTCGAGCTGAAGGTGTCGTTGGTCGAGATGTCCGCAGCGTTGATCAGGAACGAGATGAAGAACAGGACCGCGGAGATGATGGCCAGCATGGTGCCCATCCCTTCGAATGATTTCGGATGACTCGGACGACTCGGATGAGTCCTGGACTGGTTCGAACCACTGGGATCGTTCACGCTGCGCACGACCCGAATGCCCGTAACTCGTCAACACATGCAGGGCGACCGGTTCAACACCGCGTGGAACTCGGATCATTGACACCGGGAAGCAATCCGTTCGACTGGTCGGACATCGTTCGAAACCTCTTGACGTGCCAGTAGAACGCGATTGACACTCTCGCAACACAACGTCACACAGCCGAAACGGCAGGGTGCCCACAGCCGAGGCCCCGCCACGCCTCAGCAGGGAAAACCCATATGACGTACTTCGCACGTCCGCGCACCCGCGCGAGACGCCGGGCGGGCCGCCTCGCCGGTCTGACCGCCGCGTCACTTCTCCTGGGCCTCGCCGCCCCCGTGGTCACCGCCCAGGCGGCAGACCCGGCGGATGTCACCGGCGGCCTGGCTCTCTGGTACAAGTTCGACGGCGGCTCCGGCAGCACCGTCACCGACGCCTCCGGCAACGGCCGCGACGGCACGGTGAACGGGACCGCCGACTGGTCGGGCTCCGGGCAGGGGCTCGCGTTCAACGGTTCCGACACCTACGTCAAGGTGCCGGACGACGTCATGAAGGGCATGAACTCGATCACCGTCTCCACGGACGTGCTGATCGACTCCGCACAGAGCACGCCGTACTTCGTCTACGGCTTCGGCAACTCCAGCGGGGGCAACGGCAACGGGTACCTGTTCACGACCGGCAACTCCCTGCGCACCTCGATCGCGACCGGCAACTGGTCGACCGAGCAGACCACCAAGCCCTCCGACGGGCACAACCTCACCCGCGCGGTGTGGAAGCAGCTCACCTACACCCAGACCGGCAGCACGGGAGTGCTGTACGAGGACGGTGTCGAGGTCGGCCGCAACACGGCGGTCACCATCACGCCGGGCGCCATCGGCTCCGGCTCCACCACCGCCAACTACATCGGCAAGTCCGTCTACTCCGGTGACAAGCTCCTCAAGGGCCGGATCCGCGACTTCCGCGTCTACGACCGCGCCCTGAACACCTCGGAGGTCGAGCAGCTCTCCCTCCCCATCGCCACGCAGGGCGTCACCGACGACAAGGCAGCACTGAGCCTCGGCGACACCGGCGCGGTCACGGCCGACCTGGACCTGCCGAAGACCGGCACGGCCGGCGGCTCGAACATCAGCTGGGCCAGCGACAACACGCAGGTGGTGACCGACACCGGGAAGGTGACGCGGCCGACCGCCGGCGAGCCTGACGGACACGCCACCCTCACGGCGACCCTCAAGAAGGGCACCGTCACCGACACCAAGAGCTTCGACGTCACGGTCCTGCCCGACTTCGACGACCGCACGGCCACCGAGCGGGCCGCGCAGGCCCTCGGCGTCAAGAACCTCGACGACGTCCGCGGCAACCTCACCCTCCCCGCCACGGGCGACTACGGCACGGACGTCACCTGGTCCTCCGCGACCCCTGACGTCGTCTCCGCCGACGGCGTCGTCCACCGCCCCGCACACGGCGCAGGCGCCACCACCGTGGACCTGACCGCCACCGTCACCAAGGGCGAGGCGACGGCGACCCGCACCTTCACCGCGAAGGTCCCCGAACTCCCCGCGAAGCAGGCCCTCAAGGGCTACATGTTCAGCTACTTCACCGGCGAGGGCACCTCGGACGGCGAGCAGCTGTACTCCGCCCTGAGCAAGGGCGACGACCCGCTGAAGTGGCGGGAGCTGAACGACGGCAAGCCGGTCCTGACCTCCACCCTCGGTGAGAAGGGCCTGCGCGACCCGTTCATCATCCGCTCCCCCGAGGGCGACAAGTTCTACCAGATCGCCACCGACCTGAGGATCTACGGCAACGGCGACTGGGACGCCTCCCAGCGCACCGGCAGCAAGTCCATCATGGTCTGGGAGTCCACCGACCTCGTCCACTGGACGAACCAGCGGCTGGTGAAGATCTCCCCCGACAGCGCGGGCAACACCTGGGCTCCCGAGGCGTTCTACGACGCGAAGCTCGGCGAGTACGTCGTCTTCTGGGCGTCGAAGCTGTACGACAACGCGGCGCACTCCGGCGACACGTACAACCGCATGATGTACGCGACCACCCGCGACTTCTACGCGTTCAGCGAGCCCAAGGTCTGGGTCGACCGCGGCTACTCGGTCATCGACTCCACGATGATCCAGAACAACGGCACCTACTACCGCCTCTCCAAGGACGAGCGGAACAACACCTCCTCCACGCCCAACAGCAAGTTCATCTTCGAGGAGAAGAGCGACTCGATCCTCAACCCGAACTGGACCGCTGTCGCGGAGGGCATCGGCAAGGGCGCGATGAACGCCGCCGAGGGGCCGTTGGTCTTCAAGTCGAACACCGAGGAGAAGTGGTACGCGTTCCTCGACGAGTTCGGTGGCCGCGGCTACATACCGTTCGAGACGACCGACCTCGACTCCGGCAACTGGACCCCGGTCGCCGACTACGACCTGCCGGCCAAGCCGCGCCACGGCACCGTCCTGCCGGTCACCCAGGCCGAGTACGACCGTCTCCTGGGCGCCTATCAGCCGGACCAGCTCGTCGAGAGCGTCGAGACCGTGTCGGTGAAGACCCGGATCGGTACGGCCCCCGTGCTGCCGGCCACCGTCGTCGCCACCTACGCCGACGGCGTCAAGCGGCCCGTCGCCGTCACCTGGGACGAGGTCCCGGCGTCGAAGTACGCACAGGCCGGCACGTTCACGGTCACCGGAAGCCTGCCCAACGGGGCGGCACTCCCGGTCCAGGCCGAGGTCACCGTGTCGCAGGAAGGCGCCGACGTACCGGCCGACCTGCTGCTGCACTACGGCTTCGACGAGAGCGGCGGCAACATCGCCCGTGACTCCAGCGGACACGGCTACCACGGGACCTACGTCGGCACGCCCGACTTCGGCACCGGTGTGGACGGCGGCTCGTTCAAGATGTCCGGCGACTCAGGCTCGCCGTATGTGAAGATCCCCAACGGTGTGCTGAAGAACGCCGACAGCGTGACCGTGTCGACGTACGCCAAGTGGAAGGGCGGCAGCAGCTTCCAGTGGCTGTTCGGGCTCGGCCCGGACAGCAACAAGTACCTGTTCGCCACGCCCTCCAACGGCGGCAACAGCCTCTACTCGGCGATCACCAAGGCGAGTTGGTCGGCGGAGTCGAAGCTGACGGCCGGCTCGCAGCTCACGCCGGGCCAGTGGCGGCACGTCACCGTCACCCTCGACGGGGCGACCGGCACGATGGTCCTGTACGTCGAGGGCGTCGAGGCGGCCCGTACGACCACCACCATCAAGCCGTCCGAGCTGTACGACGCGAACAAGGACTACAGCGGCTACATCGGCAGGTCCCTGTACGACGGCGACCCGGCCTTCGGCGGCGAGGTCGACGACTTCCGCATCTACGACCGTGCCCTGACGGCCGCGGAGGTGATGGAGCTCAGCGGCAACACCGCGGGCATCGCCAAGGCCACGCACCCGTCGCTCAAGGTCGACGCGATCGTCGACAACGCGGACAGCAAGGTCACCTTGCCGATGAAGGAGGGCACCGATCTCACCGCGCTGGCACCGGAGTTCACCCTCGCGCACGGCGCGGCGATCAGCCCCGCTTCCGGCAGCGTGCAGGACTTCAGCAAGCCGGTGACGTACGAGGTGACGGGGTCCGACGGCAAGAAGCGCACCTGGACCGTGTCGGCGCTCGTCATGAGGAGCCCGGTCCTGCCGGGTCTCAACGCCGACCCGAACATCGTCCGCTTCGGCGACACCTTCTACATCTACCCGACCACCGACGGCTTCGAGGGCTGGAGCGGCACGCAGTTCAAGGCCTACTCCTCCACCGACCTGGTCCACTGGAAGGACCACGGCGTCATCCTCGACCTCGGCCCCGACATCTCGTGGGCCGACAGCAGGGCCTGGGCGCCGACGATCGCCGAGAAGAACGGGAAGTACTACTTCTACTTCTGCGCCGACGCCAACATCGGTGTCGCGGTGTCCGACTCGCCGACCGGACCGTTCAAGGACGCGCTGGGTCAACCGCTGCTCAAGGCGGGCCAGTTCAGCGGCCAGATGATCGACCCGGCCGTGTTCACGGACGACGACGGGCAGTCGTACCTCTACTGGGGCAACGGCCATGCCTACGTGGCCCCGCTGAACGCCGACATGACCTCGCTCGACCTCACGAAGATGAAGGACATCACGCCCAGCGGCTACAACGAGGGCACCTTCGTCATCAAGCGGAACAGCACCTACTACCTCATGTGGTCGGAGAACGACACCCGCGACGAGAACTACCGCGTGGCCTACGCCACCGGTGCCTCCCCCACCGGCCCCTGGACCAAGCAGGGCGTGATCCTGGAGAAGGACCTCTCCCTCGGCATCAAGGGCCCCGGCCACCACTCGGTCGTCCATGTGCCGGGCACCGACGACTGGTACATCGCCTATCACCGGTTCGCCATCCCCGGCGGTGACGGCATGCACCGCGAAACGACCATCGACAAGATGGAGTTCGGCTCCGACGGCCTGATCAAGAAGGTCGTGCCCACCCTGACCGGAGTCGACCCGGTGACCATCGTGCACGCCGGTGCCGACGTCACCGGCAAGGAAGGCGACGCGATCGCGCTGAAGGGCACGATCTCCGGTGCGGGCAGCCCGAAGTGGACCGTCGCAGCGGGAGCGCCCTGCACCGTCGCCGCCCCCGGGGCGGCGGCCACGACGGTCACCTGCACCGACAACGGCACCTTCACGCTCACCCTGACCGGAGGCCGCAGCAGCGACACCGCGACGGTCAAGGTGACCAACGCGGCGCCGGCCGTCGTCTCGGCCACGGGTCCGAAGTCCCCGGTACCGGTCGGGAAGCGCACGGCCGTCACGGCCTCGTTCACCGACCCGGGAAGGAGTGACACCCACACCTGCGTGGTCGACTGGAAGGACGGGAGCAAGCCGCAGTCCGGCAAGGTCGCCGCGCTGGGCTGCCGGGCCGAGCACACCTACACCAAGGCCGGGATCCGCCGTCCGGTGATCACCATCACCGACGACGACGGCGCCTCGGACAGCAGGACACTGCCCGAGCTGATCGTCTACGACCGCTCGGCCGGGCCCGTGTTCGGCGCCGGCGTCGTCGGTTCCCGAGCCGGCGCCTACCCGGCCAAGCCGGGCCTGACGGGCAAGGCCACCTTCTCCCTCGCGGCGGCCTACACGAGAGGAGCCGTCGCGCCGCTCGGCAAGGTCTCCTTCGACTTCGGCCCGGCCCGGCTGGCGTTCCGCTCGACCGGCGCCGACTGGCTCGTGGTCACCGGCTCCCAGGCCGTCTACCAGGGATCCGGCACCGTCAACGGCAAGAGCGGGTACGCCTTCCGCGTCACCGCCACCGACGGCCCGGACACCTTCCGTATCAAGATCTGGAAGAAGTCCGGCGGTGAGGTCGTCTACGACAACCTCACCGGCTCGAAGGTCACCGGCGTCATCGCATTCGGCAAGAGCCGACGGTAGCTCCGGGCGCCACCCACACGGCGAGCCCCGCCGACAGACTCTCTGTCGGCGGGGCTCGCCGTTGTGGTCCGTTCACAGACGTGGCCAATTAACCTCTGCGCAACCTCTTTCGTCCGGAAGAGCCTCGTGGCATGCTCACCGGCCAACGCACTTCTGAACGTCGTTCACATCCATGAAAAGCACATGGGAAGGGCGAACGGACATGAGCAATGCGCACACGGACCCCCAGGGGCAACCGAATGTCATGGGCATGACGAGGCGAACGCTGCTGGGAAGCACTGCCGCCGTGGCAGCCGCCACCGTCGCCTCACCGGCCGCCCACGCGAGCGAAGTCCCCTCACTGTGGCGGGAGTTCAACCGCACCCCCTTCACCCACCCACAGATCCCCTACGTCGGCAGAGCCGGCTGCCGCGGCGGGGCGGCGCACTTCCCCCGCCGCCCCGTCGTCGCCGACATACGCCGCTTCGGCGCCGTGGCGGACGGCTCGACCGACTGCACTCCCGCGATCAACTGTGCCATCGCCGCCGCCGGAAAGGCCGGCGGCGGCACGGTCATCGTCCCGCCGGGCACATTCCGCATCGACGACGTCATACGCCTGGACCGCTCGAACGTGGTCCTGAAGGGCGCCGGCAGCGCTCGCACCACGTTGTACGCGACGAAGAACCTCACCGAGCTGATCGGGGTGTACGGCTCCCGCTACGGCGGGGACAAGTCGTCCTGGTCCTGGGCCGGCGGTCTCATCTGGCTGGCACCCCGGGCCCGTTGGGAGTCGCTCGTCGCCGCGATCCGGTCCAGGGCATGGCCCTTCGAGGGCTGGACGGGCAACCGGCGCGACGAGTGGCGGCCCCTCACGACGGTCGCCCCGGCGCGGCAGGGCTCCTGGACGGTGACGGTCACCGACGCGTCGTCGCTGCGTCCGGGCGCCCTGGTCCTGCTGCGGCTCCGCGACGACGCGGACCACACCCTCCTCGAGCACATGTGCGGCGGCGGCCCCGGACCCGAGGCCTACACCTGGGACGACAAGACGAAACTGACCTCGTACGTCCCCTACGAGTGGCCCGTCCGCATCGCCCGCCTCCACGGCCGCAAGGTCACCCTCGAACGCCCCCTCCCGCTCGACATACGCCCGGAGTGGACTCCACAACTGACCACGCACGTCCCGGAGTTGACCGGCGCCGGAGTCGAGGGGCTGACCCTGGAGGCGGTACAGACACCCCAGCAGCCGCACCTGCTGGACAAAGGGCACAACGGCGTCGTGCTCCAGTGCGCGTACGACTGCTGGGTGGACGACGTGACGGTCCGTCATGTCGACAACGGATTCGGCCTGGTGGCCGCCTCCGCGTGCACCCTGCGCCGGACGCGCGTGGCGGGCCGCGGCTCGCATCACCCCTACTTCTGCCGCGAGGGCTCGCACGACAACCTCGTCGAGGACTTCACGATCGAGCAACGCACCATCCCCGCGCCCGCGGGTACCCAGTTGCACGGGATCAACGTCGAGGGCCTGTCGTCGTACAACGTCTGGTCGCGCGGAGACATGCGGATGGGCACCTTCGACAGTCATCGCGGCCTGCCCTTCGCCGACGTCCGCACCGACATCACCGTGAACAACGACGGCCGTCACGGCGGTGACGCGAGCGCGGGTCCCCTGTTCGGCGCCCGGTTCACGCACTGGAACGTCCGGGTCACCAACGGCCGCGCGGGGCTGGTGAGGATCGACGGCCTGGCACCCTGCTCCGCGACCGTCGGCATCGACGAGGTCAGGGAGTTCGACCAGATCGACACACCCGACTTCACCGGCGATCTGCACAGCCGCCTGGAGCTGTACGGCAGTCCGGGCGCCGTGCGGCCACGGAACCTGTACGAGGCCCAGCGCCGGCTGAACGGGGTCGCCCGATGAGCGCGCGATCCCGGCTGTGCGTCCTCCTGACGGCCCTGGCCGCCTTCACCACAGGCCTCTCCGCACCCGTGTCCGCGCAGACCGTGGCCCCGCACACCGTGGTCCTGGACGGCACACGTCTGCAGCGGACGAAAGTCCGACTCGATCACGGCGACCCGCAACTCCGGCGCGCGGTGCGGGCGTTGACGTCCCGTGCCGACAAGTGGCTGGACCAGGGCCCCTGGACCGTCGTCGACAAGCCGAGGCCCGCCCCCGGCGGCGACGTCCACGACTATCTCAGCCAGGCCCCCTACTGGTGGCCCTCCCAGCCCCCTGCCGCGGACAACCCCTGGGGCTGTCCCTACGTGCAGCGCGACGGCGAACGCAACCCCGAAGTCGACTCCGGCACCGACCGTCAGGACGTCGAGAAGACCTTCGACTCCGCCTACGACCTCTCCCTCGCCTGGTACTACACCGGCGAGAAGCGGTACGCCGAGAAGGCCGGGCAGGTGCTGCGCGCCTGGTTCCTCGACCCGGCCACGCGGATGAACCCCAATCTCGACCACGCCCAGTTCATCCCCTGCAGGTACGACGGCCGCGCCATCGGCATCATCGACTTCTCGCAGTCGTACACCGGCATCGTCGACGCGCTCGCGCTGCTGGACACGGGTGCGCCGGGCTGGAGCCGGAAGGACCGTACCGGCATGGCCCGTTGGAACTCCGACTTCCTCGGCTGGCTCAAGGACAGCGACTTCGGCAAGCAGGAGGGCGCCGCCGCCAACAACCACGGCACCTTCTACGACATGCTGCTCGCCGGCCTCGCCTGCGCTACCGGGGACACGGCCCTGGCCCGCCGGACGGTCCTGGACGCCCGCAGCAAGCGCGTCGCGCCGCAGATCGCACCCGACGGGAGCCAGCCGCAGGAACTGGCCCGCACCCGGAGCTGGCACTACTCGACGTTCGACCTGGTCGCCTACACGCGGCTCGCGGCCATCGGCCGGCACGTCGGCGTCGACCTGTGGGCGTACCGCGGTCCGGACGGTCAGAGCCTGTTCAAGGCGGTGGACTACCTGTTGCCCGCCGCGACCGGGTCCGCCGCCTGGCCCCATCCCGAGCTGGAGTTCCTCCGGTACGCGGCGACCGACGTCGTGCACGCGGCAGCCGACGCGGGTGACGCGCGGGCCCGGAGAGCGGTCCCGAAGCTGGCGGCACCGCCCGGCGGCGACCTGTGGGCCCTGCGCCCGGCGGCGGAACAGCTGGACTCCATCGCGGGGTGAAGGTCCCCGCGGGGCGTGAGCCTCCTGCCGATGCAGTACCCGCAGGAGGCCACGCGCCGTTCACCCGCTCCTGCGGCCGACCCCCGCGTACACCCAGTACTCCGACGGGTTCTCCGGGATGTCCTCGTCCGGGTGCCACAGGGGCACGTGCACCAGGCCCGGTTCCGTGAGGTCAAAGCCGGTGAAGAGGTCCCGGATCTCGTCGTGGGAGCGGGCGGTGACCGGGGAGGTGGCCCGGGAGCGGTACAGCTGGGTCACGGCGGCGGCGGTGTCCGGGCGGTCCTCGTTGGTGGCGTGGGACAGGGCCAGCCAGCTGCCGTCGGGCAGGGCGTCCCGGAACGCGGCGACGACGCCGGCCGGGTTCTCCTCGGGCGTGACGAAGTGCAGGATCGCGACCATGAGCACGGCGACCGGCTGATCGAAGTCGATCAGCTTGCGCACCTGCGGTGAGGACAGGACGTCGTCCGGACGCCGGATGTCGGCGTCGACGATGTCCGCGTGCGGGTTATCGGCGAGCAGGGAGGTGCTGTGGGCGACGGCCACCGGGTCCTTGTCGACGTAGACCACCCTGGCGCCCGGGCTCGCCGTCTGCGCCACCTCGTGGACGTTGCCCTGTGTCGGGATCCCCGAGCCGAGGTCGATGAACTGCCGGATCCCCTGCCCGGCCAGAAAGCGCACGGCACGTCCGAGGAAGGCGCGGTTGGCACGGGCCAGCATGCGCACCTGGGGGTCGATGGCCGTGACGGCGGCCACGGCCTCCCGGTCGATGGCGAAGTTGTGCTCCCCGCCCAGCAGCGCGTCGTACATCCGGGCTACGCTCGCCTTGTCGGGTTCGGCACCTGGCGGCAGAGCATCCGTGTCGGTCACCAGAACGTCCTTCCCCACCAAGGTACTTGACGCCTCATCATATAGTTGCCGTCGACGCCTGGCGATCAGTTGCCCCCGCCGGGCACCCGGACCCCCACCCGGAAAGGCACCACGACCCTGCGGAACGAACCGCGCAGCCGCTCCGACGACACCCCCGCCGCCGTGCCCCCGCCCCGCCGGTCGGCCTTCTCCCCCGCGGCCGACGTCATCGGCTCGGAGCTGGACCTGGGGCTGACCGGCAGCCATGTCGTGCACGCGCTGACGCCCGGCTTCTGCGACGCGGCGTCCCTGTATCTGCTGGAGCGGTGGCGGCGCGAGGAGACGACGTACGCGGGTGCGGATCCCGCCCAGATCGAGGCGCGGCGCCTGGCGTTGCGCGTGGGGACGGACGCGCCGGAGTCCTGGGACGGTGTCCTGCCGGTCGGTGAGGTGATCGTCTTCCCCCGTGAGACGCCGCACGCCCGCGCGCTGGTCGACGGGCACGCGCAGTTGCTCGACGCGGTCGACGACCACACGGCCGAGCGGCTCGCCGCCTCCGCCGGCCAGGATGCGCGGCTCGGCGAGCTCCTGAAGGCGCGTTCGTTCCTGGTGGTGCCGCTGCGGCTGCGGGGCGGCGCGATCGGCTTCGTCGCCTGCACGCGCGGACCGGACCGGGAGCCCTTCGTGACCGCGGAGGTCGCGGCCGTGGAGTCGCTGGCCGCGCGCGCCTCGGTCGCACTGGACAACGCGCGCCGCTACGAACACGAGCGCCGTACCGCGCTGGCCATCCGGGGCAGTCTGCTGCCGGGCACGATCCAGGAGGTCGAGGGCTGCCGCATCGCCCACGGCTCCCTCCCCGCCGGGCAGGGCTCGATCATAGGCGGTGACTGGTTCGACGTACTGAGACGGCCCGACGACCGGGTCAGCCTCATCGTCGGGGACGCCATGGGGCACGGTCCGGAGTCCGCCGTGGCGATGATCCAGCTGCGCACCGCCGTCCGCACCCTGGCGAGCCTGGACATCCCCGCCGCCGATCTCGTACGTCGGCTCGACGCGCTCGCCAGCGACACCCCGGGCGCCTCCTTCGCGACCTGCATCTACGCCGAGTGGGACGCCCGGCGCCGCACCTGCACCCTCGTGGGCGCCGGTCACCCTCCCCCGCTGCTGCGCGGGCCGGACGGCCGGACCGCTCCGGTCACGCTGGTCAGCGCGGGCCTGCCGCTCGGACTCGGCGCGGGCACCTACGAACCGACCGTGCTGACGATCGACGCCCCGGCCCTCCTCGTCCTCTACAGCGACGGCCTGGTCGAGTCCCGGGACGCCGACATAGACCACGAGATCGCCCGTCTCGCCCGCTCCCTGGACACGGCCGCCGCCGAGCCCGCCGAGAGCCAGGACTCGCTGCCCGCCCTGTGCCGACGGCTGCTGCACGCCCCCTCCGACCCGGCCGGCGCCGACGACCGCACGCTGCTGCTCGCCGAACTCACGCCCGCCGTGCGCTAGTTCAGGCCGTCAGGTTCGCCCATACGGCGTTGCCTCCGGTCAGCCTGGAGCGGACCACCCCCCAGGAGTCCGCAAGCTGCTCCACGAGGAAAAGTCCGCGCCCGCCCTCGTCGTCGAGGCCCGCCCGGCACTGACGGAGCGTGGGTCCCGAATGGTCGTGGTCGTGCACCTCCAGCCTCAACACCCCCTCGGTGACCAGTCCGATGCCGCACAGGATGCGCACGCTGAGGGTGTGGCACACGGCGTTGGTGGCCAGCTCGGACAGCAGCAGTACCGCGTCGGCGCACACGTCGCCCGGCAGGCTCCAGGACTTGAGCCGGGTACCGACAGAGCGCCGGGCCACGCCGACGCTGGAGCGCTGCGCGGGGAGTTCGATCCAGTGTGTTCGCTCCGGGTCCGCGGCGTCTAACAGCTGACGGGACGAAGTCATGAGGGGGGACACGGTGTTGGCCTTCCGTGGGGGCGGCGGCGCGGCCGGGCGAGACGCATCGGGAATCGGGACGGTGCCAACACACGGGAGGGTAATAGCGGTTGGCGTCACCGTGGTCGCGTTCGGCGGCACGGGTCACACAAGTAACTATGCTCGCACCCAAGTTCAACCTGCAACCAGCTGCCTGATAATTTCAGAAAGCCGGTATCGGTCTGGCGGCGTCACCAAGCCACTGTCAGACTCGGGCCGGTGACAGTCCCTCAGGAGGTCAGGACATGAGCGAAGGCCGTACGGGCACGGGTGGCACCAGTGCTCCCACCGTTCTGCGCATGATCCTGGGCCGCCGTCTTCAGGAGCGGCGGCAGGACGCGGGGGCCTCCCTGGAGGACGCGGCCAGGGCACTGCGGGTGACGTCGCTGACCATCCGCCGCCTGGAGAAGGCGGAAGTCTCCCTCAAGCCGCTGTACGTGGAGAAGCTGCTGGAGACCTACGGGGCCGACCAGCAGGAGATCGACGAGTTCATCGCCCTCGCCGAGCGGGCCAACGAGCCCGGCTGGTGGCACATGTACCGCAATGTGCTGCCGAACTGGTTCAGCGCCTACGTCAGCCTGGAGGCCGGCGCCAGGACGCTGCGCACCTACGAGCCCCACTACGTCACGGGCCTGCTGCAGACCCACGCCTACGCGCGCGGAGTGCTGCGCGGCGGCTTCCCCAACGAGGGCGACCAGGACCTCGGACACCGCGTGGACCTGCGGCTGCGCCGCCAGAGCCTGCTGGAGAGATCCGACGCGCCCACGCTGTGGGTCGTGATGGAAGAGGCCGTACTGCACCGGGTGGTCGGCGGTGCCGAGGTCATGCGGGAGCAGATCGATCGGCTCCTGGAGGCCTCGGAACTGGAGCACGTCAGCGTCGACGTCGTGCCGTTCGCCGCCGGCGCCCACGTGGGGGCGTGCGCGCCGTTCACCTACTTCCGCTTCGAGGAACCGGAACTGCCGGACATCGTCTACACGGAGGTTCTCTCCGGCGCGATGTACCTGGATCAGCGCTCCGACGTGTCGGCGCACCTGGAGGCGCACAACCGCATGTCCCTGCTGACCTCGGACGCGGACAGCAAGGCACTCCTGAACCGCATGCGCAAGGAGTACTCATGACCGGCACCGACTGCCACGTCTACAACGGGATGCCCGCCGCCGAACTCGGTGACCAGGGCTGGGAGTCCCCGTGGAGCGGCCCCAACGGGGGGCAGTGCGTGCAGACGAAGCTCCTGGCCGACGGCCGGGTCGCCATGCGGCAGTCGACCGATCCGGCCGGACCCGCGCTGATCTACACCCCGCAGGAGATCGCCGCGTTCGTCGCGGGCGTCAAGCGGGGCCTCGCCGACCATCTGACGGCCGGCTGATCCACGACCCGAGCCGGACCTGCCCCGGCAGCGACCCGCCCGACACCCCACGCACACCACTTGAAAGGGACAGGATGAGCAACTCGCACGCCGCGCGGGAGATCGACACCAGCCGGCCCCACTCCGCCCGGATGTACGACTACTACCTCGGCGGCAAGGACCACTTCGACGTCGACAAGCAGGCGGCCGAGACCGTCGCGGCCACCTACCCCGGCATCTTCACGTGCGCCCGCGAGATCCGCTCCTTCATGCACCGTGCGACCCGCGTCCTCGCGCAGGAGTACGGCATCCGGCAGTGGCTGGACATCGGCACCGGCATCCCCACCGAGCCGAACCTGCATCAGGTGGCCCAGTCCGTGGCCCCCGAGGCACGGGTGGTGTACGCCGACAACGACCCTCTGGTCCTCAAGTACGCCGAGCGCCTGATGCGCAACACACCCGAGGGCCGGACGGCGTACGTCCAGGGCGACTTCACCGGCCCCGAGGCGATCCTCGGCTCCCCCGAACTGGCCAAGACCCTCGACCTGAACCGGCCGGTGGCCCTGTCCCTCAACGCCATCCTGCACTTCGTGCCGGACGACTGGGACCCGTACGGCACCGTCGCCCGCCTCATGGACGCCCTGCCCTCGGGCAGCGCTTTGGCCGTGAGCCACTGCACGGGCGACTTCGCTCCGGCGCTCTGGGAGAAGCTCGTCGGCATCTACGCCGCCGCGGGCACCCGGGCCCAGGTCCGCAGCCGGGAGGAGGTCGCCCGCTTCTTCAAGGGACTCGACCTGCTCGAACCCGGCGTCTCCCTGACCCACCGCTGGCGCCCCGACGACCCGCAGGGCCCGGGCCCGGAGCTCACGGACGCCGAGGTCAGCGCATGGGCCGGGGTGGGCATCAAGCCGTGACCGCAGG
Source organism: Streptomyces sp. NBC_00285 (assembly GCF_036174265.1). Classification (NCBI taxonomy): domain Bacteria; kingdom Bacillati; phylum Actinomycetota; class Actinomycetes; order Kitasatosporales; family Streptomycetaceae; genus Streptomyces; species Streptomyces sp. NBC_00285. Next base: position 660,786 of record NZ_CP108055.1, read on the forward strand.
CGCGCCGTGCGGGTCCGGGCGACTCCGCACGGCCCGTCCCGGCAACGCGCCGGCGAAGCTCCCGATGGTGCGGATCTACCAGATCCTCACGCGGGGCGTGGAGCCGCAGAGCTCGTGGCTGCTGCCGTCCACCGGAAGCGACCGCCGGCCGGTGGCGGCCCGCGTCAGATGGTGACCACATCCCGTTGGGGCGCTGCACCGGAGAATCCGGAGCATATCGTCGGCGTATCGAAAACCGCATACGCGCCTGCAACACCGCATTGCCTTGACTGGCGGCATGTCCTACAGCGAACCGGTGCAAGCAGCAGCCGAGCCCCGAAGGTACTCGGAGACAAGCGCCTCGGGCGGGCCTCTGACCGTCAGGCCGATCAGCGCCCCTGAGCACTTGGCGTACGTACGATCGCAGCGGTCGGCCAGCTTCCTGCAGACACCGGCCTGGGGCAGTGTGAAAGCCGAGTGGCGCAGCGAGTCCCTCGGCTGGTTCGACGGCGGGCACCTGGTCGGCGCCGGGCTCGTCCTGCACCGCCCGGTGCCGAAGCTCGAACGGTTCACGCTGGCCTATCTGCCCGAAGGCCCGGTCATCGACTGGACCGGCAACCTCGGCGTGTGGCTCGACCCGCTGGCGGCCCATCTCAAGGCGCACGGCGCGTTCGCGCTCCGGCTCGGCCCGCCGGTCCGCACGGACACGTGGAGCGCCGAACAGGTCAAGGAGGGTGTCGCCGACCCGGGCCGCAAGCGGCTCACCGACGTACCGGGCCCGTGGTCGGACCCGGTCGGCGCCCAGGTGGCCAGGTGGCTCAGGGGTGCGGGCTGGCTGCCGCAGAGCCCTCAGGACGGCTTCGGGGTCGGGCATCCGCAGTTCAAGTACGAGCTTCCGCTGGCCGGCAGGACCGAGGACCAGCTACTCAAAGGCATGAGTCAACAATGGCGCCGCAACATCAAGAAGGCGGCCAGGGAGGGAGTCGAGGTCACGGTCGGCGCGGAAGGGGCGGTCACATCGGACCTGAGGGCGTTTCACGACCTCTACGTCCAGACCGCCGAGCGGGACCGCTTCACGCCCCGGCCGCTGGGTTACTTCGAGACCATGTTCGCCGCGCTGCGTGCGGAGGATCCCGAGCGGATCAAACTCTGTCTGGCGCGCCATCAGGGCGACTTGGTCGCCGCCACCATCCTGGTCCGCGTCGGTGCCCACGCGGTGTACGCCTACGGCGCCTCCTCCACCAGGAAGCGCGAGGTGCGCGGTTCCAACGCCTGCCAGTGGGCGATGATCCGCGACTCGCTCGCGGCCGGTTGCGACGTCTACGACCTGCGCGGCATCACCCCCACCCTCGACGCCGACGACCCGCACGTCGGGCTGATCCGGTTCAAGGTCGGCACCGGCGGTCAGGTGGTGCGGTACGTGGGCGAGTGGGACCTGCCCCTGCGGCCTATGGTCTACCGGGCCTTCGACCTCTACATGAGACGCCGTGGGCGGTAGGCCCTGTGTACATGACGCCGAGGGCCACAGAGGCCGACTACGCGAGCTGGGCGGCCACTTCGTCGAGGCGTGCCCCGCGGGAAGCCTTGACGAGCACCACGTCGTCGGCGGCGAGGTGGCCGTGCAGCCAGGTGACCGCCGCGCCGTTGCCGTCGAGCGGTACCGCCCGCTCCCCCGCTCCGTCGGCGATCGCCCGTGCGGCCTCGCCGACCACGACCACCACGTCGGCCCGGGCGACGGCGTACTCCCCGATGGCGCGGTGTTCGGCCGCGCTGTCGTCGCCGAGTTCGAGCATCTCGCCGAGTACGGCGATTCGGCGCCCGCCCTCGATCGCCGCCAGCGCGTCCAGGGCGGCGCGGGTCGAGTCGGGGTTGGCGTTGTAGGAGTCGTTGAGCAGCATCGCGCCGCCGGCGAGGACGCGCGGTTCCATCCGCCACGGGGACAAGGAAGCGGTGGCCAGCGCTGCCGCGGCCATGTCGAGGCTCACTCCGGCCGCCAGACCCGCTGCAGCTGCGGCCGACGCATTGAGCGCCTGGTGGGCGCCCACGTGCGGCAGCGCGACGGGGGCGCAGGCGTCGGCGGTCCGCAGGGTGCAGGACGGCCGGCCGAGCCCGTCGAGATTCAGATCGAGCATCGCCACGTCGGCGTGCTCCGCTTGTCCGAAGGTCAGCACGGGCCCGTCGGTGAGCGCCCGCATCGTGTCCACGCGGGGATCGTCGGCGTTGAGGACGGCGGTGCCTCCGGGCGCGAGCCCCCGCACGAGCTCGCCCTTGGTTTCGGCGATGGCCGCGCGGGACCCGAACTCGCCGAGGTGGGCCTGGCCGACGTTGAGGACAACGCCGATGTCGGGCGCGACCAGACCGGTGAGCGCGGCGATGTCGCCGATGTGGCGGGCTCCCATCTCCAGAACGAGGAACCGGGTGGCGGCGTCCGCACGCAGCATGGTCAGCGGCACGCCGAGTTCGTTGTTGAGCGAGCCGATCGTGGCGACCGTCGGCCCCGCGCTCGACAGCACGGCCGCCAGCATGTCCTTGGTGCTGGTCTTGCCCTGCGAACCGGTCACCCCGACCACGGTGAGGCCGTCGCGCAGCCGGGCCACGACGTGCGCGGCGAGCGCCTGCAACGCGGCCTGGGTGTCCTCGACGACGACGGTGGGCAGCGGCGTGGGCCGGGAGCCGAGCACGGCCACCGCACCGGCCCGGCCGGCCTGGCCGACGTATGCGTGGCCGTCGACATGCTCACCGGCGAAGGCCACGAAGAGACCGCCCGGTTCGGCGCGCCGACCGTCGAGCACGGCCGGTGCGGTCACCGTCACGGCTGCATCGCCCTCGACCGTCCCGCCGACGATTTCGGCGATCTCGCCGAGGCTGAGGGGGGTCACGCTGATTCCTTGTAAGCCATGCCCCCAGTAAATGCCCCACAGTGTATCGCCGGCATATCGAAAACCACATACGTTCCGGCAACACCACACGGCCTTGACTGTACGTATGACCTACAGCGAACCGCCCCGCGTCACCGTCTATGGATGCGGCCCCGATGAGGCTGTCCTGTTCCGAGAGCTGGCGCCACGCTACGGCGTGACGCCGACCATTACGGACGCACCGGTATCCGAAGCGAATATCGAAATGGCAGCCGGAAGCCGATGTATCAGCGTCGGCCATAAGGCCCGCATCGCCAACGCCACGCTCCTTGCGCTTGGCCTGGCCGGCGTGACGTATATATCCACGCGGAGCATCGGGTGCAACCACATCGATGTGGATTACGCGGACAGCATCGGCATCACGGTGGAAAACGTCAGTTACTCGCCGGACAGCGTGGCCGACTTCACGCTGATGCTGATGCTGATGGCGGTGCGCGACGCAAAGTCCCTCCTCCGCCGCTCGGATGCCCGCGATTTCCGGCTGAACGAAGTGCGCGGCAGAGAACTGCGCGATCTGACCGTGGGCGTCATCGGTACAGGCCGCATCGGCGCTGCGGTCATCGACCGGTTGCAGGGTTTCGGTTGCCGCATACTCGCCCACGACAGCCATCCCAAAACGACCGCAGAATACATTCCCCTGGACGAACTGCTGCAGCAGAGCGACCTGGTCACACTCCATGCACCGCTCAATGCGGATACGCATCATCTGCTGAATCGTCAGAGTATCGAGCGCATGAAACACGGAACGCTGATCGTCAATACCGGACGGGGAGCGCTCATCGACACCGAGGCGCTGATATCGGCACTGGAATGCGGCAGGGTCGCCGGTGCGGCACTGGATGTCGTCGAGGGTGAGGAAGGAATTTTCTACACCGACTGCCGAACCAGACCCATGAAAAGCAAGTCACTGCTGCGGCTGCAGGAGCTTTCGAATGTGCTCATCAGCCCGCACACCGCGTACTACACGGACCACGCCCTGCGTGACACGGTCGAGAACTCCCTCACCAACTGCCTGAAATTCGAAAGCGGGAACCAGCATGGATAAGCTGAAGGTCGGCATCATATTCGGCGGACGTTCCGAAGAGCACCACATCTCCGTCAAGTCCGCACAAGAGGTCGCCCGGAACCTCGATGCCGAGAAGTACGAACCGTTCTACATCGGCATCACCAAGGACGGCGCCTGGAAGCTCTGTGACGGCCCCCACGCGGACTGGGAGAGCGGAAACTGCCGTCCGGCCGCGTTGTCGCCGGACAGCACCGTGCACGGACTACTCGTCCAGGAACAGGGGCAGGAGCAGGGGCGGTACGAGACGATCCCTCTGGAGGTCGTGCTGCCCGTGCTGCACGGCAAGCGCGGCGAGGACGGTGCGATACAGGGGCTGCTTGAGCTCTCCGGCATTCCCTATGCGGGCTGCGATGTGCAGAGTTCCGCAGTATGCATGGACAAATCACTTGCCTATACGGTCGCCGCGAGCGCGGGAATCGCCACGCCGAAATTCTGGACGGTTGCGGCAGACCGGAACATCGATCTCGACCTGCTCACCTTTCCAGTCTTCGTGAAGCCGGCCCGTTCGGGCTCGTCCTTTGGCGTCACCAAGGTGTCCCGGGCAGAAGAAGTGCACAGGGCGGTGGAGACCGCACGGCAGTACGACGCGAAGGTTCTGATCGAAGAGGCCGTCGTCGGCAGCGAGATCGGCTGCGCCATCCTGGGGAACGAACTCGATCTCGTGGTGGGCGAGGTGGACCGGATCGCTCTCTCGCACGGGTTCTTCCGAATCCACCAGGAGGATACGCCGGAGGCCGGTTCCGACAACTCGACGGCGATCGTTCCCGCCGACATTCCCGCTGACTCCCGCCTGCTCGTCCAGGAGACCGCCATGGCCGTATACCGCGCCTTGGGGTGCAGCGGTCTCGCGCGGGTGGACCTGTTCCTCAAGGAGGACGGAGCAGTGGTCCTCAACGAGGTCAACACATTCCCCGGCATGACCTCGTACAGCCGCTATCCGCGCATGATGGCAGCAGCAGGTTTTCCGCTCGGTGATGTGATCGACCGCATCCTGTCCTTGGCATTGACAGGGAAGAGCCGATGAAGGACGACTTCGTCTTCGCGGACGAGCTTGCGTCCGGTAAGGCCGGCATGCGCTGGGACGCAAAGTACGCCACCTGGGACAACTTCACCGGAAAGCCCGTGGACGGGTATCTGGCCAACCGGATCGTCGGCACGAGGGCGCTGTGCGAAGGGCTGGAACGAGCGCGTGAGAAGTCCGAATCCCTGGGCTTCGGCCTGCTCCTCTGGGACGGTTATCGCCCGCAGCGCGCCGTCGACTGCTTCGTACGCTGGTCGAAGCAGCCGGAGGACGGCCGCACGAAGGCGCGACACTATCCGAACATCGACCGAGCCGAGATGTTCGAGCAGGGATATGTGGCTGCCAGGTCGGGTCACAGTCGGGGCAGCACCATTGACCTCACGCTCTACGACCTGGCTTCCCAAGAGATCCTCCCCATGGGCGGAGCCCATGACCTGATGGATTCCATCTCGCACCATGGAGCACAAGGAATCACACAAGCCGAAGCGAGAAGCCGTCAACATCTCCGTACCCTCATGGAGGCCAGCGGTTTCCGTGCGTACGACTGCGAGTGGTGGCATTACACGCTCACGGACGAACCGTATCCGGACACCTATTTCGACTTTCCCATCATGTAAGTGAGCGACAGCGGCAACGTCGGTCCAGCCTGCTCCGTCTCCCCACACGCCCCCCGGCGATACCCCCTGCGGGAGTGAGCGGCACAGCTGTCCCGGGAGGTCCCCCTCCGTCCGATGGAGCGCTCGACCTCCGGATCGGTCGTGGACCGCTCGTGGCACGATCATGGTCATGAGCATCGAGCAAGGGGATCGCCCCGTCGCCCTGGTCACCGGGTCCACGTCGGGGATCGGGGAGGCGGTCGCACGGCGGCTGGCGGCGGACGGGATGCGGGTCGTCGTGCACTCGCGGCGCAGCACGGAGGCCGGCCGGGCGCTGGCGGCAGAACTCGGCGGGGCGTATGTGCGGGCCGATCTGGAGGTGGAGGAAGAGGCCCGGGGGCTGGTCGAGGCCGCGCTCGGTCACTTCGGGCGGCTGGACGTGCTCGTGAACAACGCGGGTATCAGCCGGCCGATCCCGCACGCGGACCTGGCCGCGGCGACACCGGCGGACTGGCGGCAGCTGCTGGAGGTCAACCTCATCGCGCCCTGGGTGCTGTGCACGGCGGCCCTTCCGGCGCTACGGCAGTCCCCCGGGGGCGGCAGCATCGTGAACATCACGAGCCACGCCGGGGTACGGCCCAAGGGGTCCTCGGTGCCGTACGCGGCGAGCAAGGCCGCGCTGAACCATGTGACCCGGCTTCTCGCGGCCGCGCTGGGGCCTGACGTGCGGGTGAACGCGGTGGCCCCGGGCCTGGTGGACACGCCGATGACGAAGGACTGGATCCAGGCGCACGAGTTGTGGCGGAACCGCGCGCCCATGCACCGTCCGGCCCGGCCCGCCGACGTGGCCGACCTGGTGGCTTCGGTGCTCGGCAGCAGCTATCTGACCGGTGAGGTCATCGTCCTCGACGGCGGGCTCAACTTGACCTGAGAGCAAAAGCGTTGAGAGCGCCAGCGGCCCGGCCGAGGTCAGGCCGGCACCTCCGTCAACATCCGCCACCCCGGCGCGTAGTTCCCGTGCAGCACCAGCGAGGCCGCCCCGACCGCGCCCACCGTCTCGCCCATCACGCTCTGTTCGACGGTGACCGCACGGATCGTACGGGCGACGGAGGTGCGGTTGACGGCGGCCTCGACCTCCTCGCGGATGATCGGCTCGATGCCGCGCAGCGCCTCGCCGCCGAGGACGACCCGGCTGACGTCGAGGAGGCTGGCCGCGCCCCGGGCCGCCTCACCGATACGGCGCGCGGCACGTCGTACGACGTCGCCGGCGTCGGGGTCGCCCGCGCGGACGGCGCGGCGCAGGACCTTCCAGTCGTCGTGGACCGAGTCGGGGGCGCCGGTGAGGCCGATGCGGTCAGCGGCGGTCCGGCCGTGCAGGCGCAGCAGGTCGTCGATGATCGCGGCCGGGCTGACGTAGGGGCCGAGGCAGTCCATGGCGCCGCATTGGCAGACGCGGTCGCCGGGCTCCACGGCCATGTGGCCGAACTCGCCGGCGTTGCCCGAATCGCCGTGCAGGACGGTGTTGTTGAGGACGATGCCGGCGCCAACGCCCGTGCCGTAATAGATGAACAGGAAGCTGCCCGCCCGGTCGGCGCCGCCGATCCAGCGCTCGCCGATGGCGGCGGCGGTGGCGTCGTTGTCGAGGGCGACGGGCAGGCCGGTGGCCTCGGCGAACATGTCCGCGAGGGGGACGCGGCCCCAGCCGGGGAAGTTCGGCGGGGAGACCACGGCCCCGGTGGTGCCGTCGAGCGGGCCGGGCGCGGCGATGCCGAGGCCGAGCAGGCGGGTGCGGTCCACGGCGCTGCGGTCCAGGAGCCGGCCGGTCGCGCGGGCGATCCGGTCCACGACGTCGGCCGGGTCGCCGGGGTCGGTGAGCCGGAGGCGGCGGCTGCCGATCACCTCGCCGGCCAGGTCGACCACCACGATGACCGCGGCGTCGGGGTCCAGGTGGACGCCAACGGCGCAGGCCCCGTCGGCCCGGATGGTCAGCAGGGTGCGGCGCTTGCCGCCGCTGGACGGGGCCTGGCCGGATTCCGCCACCAGGCCGGCGTCGAGGAGTTTGCGGACGACGTTGGAGACGGTCTGGTTGGTCAGGCCGGTGAGGGTGGCCAGTTCGACCCGGCTCACCTGTCCCGTGGTGCGGATGGCGTCCAGGACGACGGCCTGGTTGTAGCCGCCCACCCGCGGCAGGTTCGTCCCGCTGAGCATCGTCACCTGTCGGTCACCTGATCCCCTCACGTCTACCCCGATCCCCCCTCGGAGGGCCTCGACGAGTCCTCCGACGGACGAAAGTTTACATACTCGAAGCATTGACTTCATCCATCAAATGGATTTAGCTACGCCCATAAAATCCGGCCACCTGGCCAGTCAGCGCAGTGCGGCGCCGAGCGTGGAACCGCCGTCCGACCTGGTCTCCCGGCCCCAAGAACTCGCGGCTTTCCCTCAGGTTTCGCGTCCCGGAGGAACCACTGTGCGCTCGAGAATCATCACCGCCGCGGCCTTCACCGCCGCCACCGCCCTGGCCCTGACCGGCTGCGGTTCGGGCTCGTCAGGCAGCTCGTCCAAGTCCATCAAGGTCGTCTACTGGCAGAACCTGGACAGCACGAACAAGCTCCAGGCCAACTTCCTCGACACGATGGTGAAGGAGTTCACCAAGGCCAACCCGGGCACCAAGGTCAAGCTGGTGCCGGTGACCGCCTCCGAGAACGACTACTACACCAAGATCCAGCTCATGATGCGCTCCCCCGCGACGGCACCCGACCTGGTATACGAGGACACCGCGCTCATCAACTCCGACATCGCGGGCGGCTACCTCAAGCCGCTGGACACCTACACCGCGAAGTGGGCCGACTGGTCGCAGTACGCCAAGGCCGCCAAGGGCGCGGTGACCGGAGCCTCCGACGGCAAGGTCTACGCCGTCCCGGACGACACCGACACCCGCGGGATCTGGTACAACAAGCAGCTTCTGCAGAAGGCCGGGGTCGCCGTGCCCTGGCAGCCGAAGACCTGGGCCGACGTGATCGCCGTCGCCAAGAAGATCAAGGCGAAGCTGCCCGGGGTGACCCCGCTCAACCTGTACACCGGCCAGGCGGGCGGCGAGGCGTCCTCCATGCAGGGCTTCGAGATGCTGCTGTACGGCACCCCGGCCGGCGACAAGTCGCTCTACGACGCCTCGCAGAAGAAGTGGGTCGTGGGCAGCCAGGGCTTCAAGGACGCGCTGGACTTCGTCCACACCGTGTACGGCCAGGGGCTGGGCCCGTCCAAGGAGCAGGCGCTCGGCGCCAACTTCGGCACCGCCGTGGGCACGGAGCTGATCCCCGAGGGCAAGCTGGCGATCGACATCGACGGCTCCTGGATGCCCAACAACTGGAGTTCGTCGGCGGCCAAGCCGTGGGCCGAGTGGCAGTCGGTGATGGGCACCGCGGCCATGCCGACGCAGAACGGCCAGGCACCGGGTCGTACCAGCATGTCCGGCGGGTGGGCCTGGTCGATCCCCGCGAAGGCGGGCAACCCCGATCTCGCGTGGAAGTTCCTGTCGACCACACTCCAGACGAAGACCAACGCCGCCCGGTGGAACGCCACCAACGCCAACATCGCGGTGCGCACGGACGTCGCCTCGGACCCGACGTACCTCAAGTCCGTGCCGACCAACGAGTTCTTCACCGAGCTGGTCGCCGACACCCACTACCGTCCCGGGCTGCCCGCCTACAACCAGGTCTCGACCGCGATCCAGAAGGCGATGGAGTCCGTGACGACCGGTCAGGCCTCCGTCGACAAGGCCGCCTCGACCTTCGATAACGATGTCAAGGCGGCGGTGGGCGGCGACAAGACCGTGGAGGGCTCTTCGTGACCGTTCTCGCTCCGGCACCTCACGGGACCGGTGGTCACCACCGTCGGTCCCGTGGGGTGCCCGCCCCGGCCGTCCGCGCGCTGCTGCGCGGCCTGCCCACGGTCCCGGCCGTGATCCTGCTGGCCGTGTTCCTGGCCGGTCCGATCGCGTACTGCGTGTACTACGCGTTCACCGACATGCAGCTCACCGGAGCCTCCGGCACCCACTTCGTCGGCGTCGACAACTTCACCAGGGCGTTCAAGGACACCGACTTCCTCAACGCGATGTGGCTGACCCTGGTCTTCGTGGTCGGCTCCGCCGTGATCGGCCAGAACACCCTCGGGCTCGCGCTGGCCGTCCTGATGCAGAAGGCCACCAAGCCGGTACGGTCCCTGGTCAACGGCGTGGTCATCGCCGCCTGGGTGCTGCCCGAGGTGGTCGCCGGATATCTGATGTACGCCTTCTTCTACGACCAGGGCTCGCTCAACTCGCTGCTGGGCGCGCTGCATCTGCCGGACCAGAACTGGCTGTACACGATGCCGATCCTCGCGGTGTGCCTGGCCAACGTGTGGCGGGGCACCGCGTTCTCCCTGATGGTCTTCACCGCGGCCATCAACGATGTCCCCCAGGAGCTCGTGGAGGCCGCTGAGATGGACGGCGCGAACCCCTGGCAGCGACTGTGGCGGGTCGTCCTGCCGGTCATCAGGCCCTCGATCCTGACCAACCTGATGCTGATCACGCTGCAGACGCTCTCCGTCTTCGGGCTGATCTACACCATGACCCGCGGCGGCCCCGGCAACAAGAGCGAGACCCTGCCGATCTTCATGTACCAACAGGCCTTCCAGAACAGCCTGATCGGCTACGGCACCGCCATCGCCCTCGTGCTGCTGGTGGTCGGCGCCCTGTTCTCCGTCGTGTACATCCGGCTGCTGAAACTGGAGGACGACTGATGGCCGCCGTCGCCACGACTCCCCCCGAGACCGTCACCAAGGTCCCTGCGGCGTCCAGCCGTCCACGGGGGCGCCGGATCCGTCCGGGGCGCGTCACGGTCAACGTCGTCCTGCTCGCCGTGTCCGTGCTGTACGTCCTGCCGCTGCTGTGGATGGCGCTCGCCTCGGTGAGCGACACCAACTCCTTCCGGCTCACGTGGCCTTCGTCGCTGACCCTCGACAATTTCGACGCGGTCCTCAACGTCGACACCACCTACCGGCCCATGCTCAACAGCCTGCTGCTGTGCGGCTTCGGCACGGCGGTGACCGTGGTGGCGTCGGTGCTCGCCGCCTACCCGCTGTCCCGCTACCGGTCCCGGCTGCGGCGGCCGTTCCTGTACACGATCCTGTTCTCCACCGGTCTGCCCATCACCGCCGTGATGATCCCGGTCTACAGCATGTTCGTGCAGGTGAACCTGATCGACTCGATGCCCGGCACGACCCTGTTCCTGGCCGCGTCCGCGCTGCCCTTCGGGATCTGGCTGATGAAGAACTTCATGGACGGCGTTCCGATCGTCCTGGAAGAGGCCGCCCGGATCGACGGCGCCAACACCATGCAGGTGCTGTGGCGGGTGGTGCTGCCGCTGATGCGTCCCGGTGTCGTCGTGGTCACCATCTTCACGTTCATCGGCATGTGGGGGAACTTCTTCGTCCCCTTCATCCTGTTGCTCTCACCGGAGAAACTTCCCGCGTCCGTCAGCGTGTTCACGTTCCTCAGCGCCCATGACCAGACGCAGTACGGACAGTTGTCGGCGTTCTCTCTCCTGTACTCCATGCCCGTCGTCCTGCTGTATCTGCTGCTGGCTCGCAAGCTGGGCGGCGGGTTCGCACTCGGCGGGGCCCTGAAGGGCTGACCGCCGGCGTCGCAGGGCCGAACTCCCCCACCTCGTACGTCCCACGGAGAAAGACACCTGATGCACAACGACCGTGAAGTCACCGAACAGCGGCTGGCCCGCGTGCTCGAGGAGCGGGTACGGCCCGCCGTCCACGCCCGGTCCGTTCCCCTCGACGTGGAGATCTGGAACGTTCCCGGCGAGCCCGTGCCGGTCCGTGAGGGTCTGGCCGCTCCCTACCGGCCGGCCGGGGTCGGCGAGTGGTGGGGGCCCGCCTGGTCGACGAGCTGGTTCAAGGTCAGCGGGACCGTTCCGGAGCGGTGGGCCGGTGCGACCGTGGAGGCGGTGCTGGATCTCGGGTTCGCCACCCACTCCGCGGGCTTCTCCGCCGAGGGGCTGGTCTACCGGGCCGACGGCACCGCCGTGAAGGCGCTCAACCCGCGCAACACCTGGCTGCCGGTGGCCGAACGGGCCGTGGGCGGTGAGGAGTTCGTCGCCTTCATCGAGGCAGCCGCCAACCCGGTCGTGATGCACACCGCTCCCGGCGAACTCGTCTTCGGGCCCACGTCGGTGGGCGGACGGGCACCGTGGCTGGGCGACCCCGCCGCGGACCCCGGGGAGCCCCTGTACCGGCTGCGGCGCCTGGACCTCGCCGTGTTCGACCGGGAGGTCCACGAACTCGTGCAGGACCTGGAGGTGTCGGGACAGCTGATGCCCGAGCTGTCCGTCGACGATCCGCGCCGCTGGCAGATCCTGCGGGCCGTCGAGTCGGCCCTCGACGCGATCGACCTGCAGGACGTCAGCGGCAGCGCGGCGGCCGCCCGGGCCGCTCTCGCTCCGGTACTGGCGTCGCCCGCGCACGCGAGCGCGCACCGGATCTCGGCGGTGGGGCACGCGCACATCGACACCGCCTGGCTGTGGCCGCTGCGCGAGACCGTCCGCAAAGTGGCCCGAACCGTCTCCAACGTCACCCAACTCATGGACGACCACCCGGAGTTCAGGTTCGTCATGTCCCAGGCACAGCAGCTCGCCTGGCTGAAGGAACACCGGCCCGAGGTGTACGCGCGGGCGCAGGAGAAGGCGAAGACCGGGCAGTTCCTGCCGGCCGGCAGCCTGTGGGTGGAGCCCGACACCAACATCAGCGGCGGCGAGGCACTGGTGCGCCAGTTCGTCCACGGGAAGCGGTTCTTCCTGGAGGAGTTCGGCGTCGAGACCGAGGAGATGTGGCTGCCGGACACCTTCGGCTACAACGCGGCCCTGCCGCAGCTGATGAAGCTCGCCGGGGTGCGGTGGTTCCTGACGCAGAAGATGTCCTGGAACACCACCAACAAGTTCCCGCACCACACGTTCTGGTGGGAGGGCATCGACGGCACCCGGATCTTCAGCCACTTCCCGCCTGTCGACAGCTACAACGGCGAGCTGTCCGGCGCCGACATCGCCCACAGTGTGAGGAACTTCCAGGACAAGGCCGGCGCCAACCACTCGCTGATCCCCTTCGGCTACGGCGACGGCGGTGGCGGCCCCACCCGGGAGATGCTCGCCCGCGCCGAACGGTTCAGGGACCTGGAGGGCTCGGCGCGCGTCGACATCGAGGGGCCCGCGGACTTCTTCCGGCGCGCGCACGACGAGTACGAGGCGAACGGCGGCGCACCCGTGTGGTCCGGTGAGCTCTATCTGGAGTTCCACCGCGGCACCCTCACCAGCCAGCTCGCCACCAAGCAGGGCAACAGGCGCAGTGAACACCTGCTGCGCGAGGCCGAGTTGTGGGCGGCGACCGCCGCCGTACGGCACGGGTCCCCGTACCCGTACGAGGCGTTGGACCGGCTGTGGAAGACGGTGCTGCTGCACCAGTTCCACGACATCCTGCCCGGGACGTCCATCGCGTGGGTGCACCGGGAGGCAGAGGAGACGTACGCGGCCGTGGCACGGGAGCTGGAGGAGCTGATCGGCGCGGCACAGAGGACGCTGGCGGGGCGGCCCGACGGCACGGTCGTCTTCAACTCGGCGCCCCATGTCCGGGGCGGTGTCCCGGCGTTCGGTGCGGGCCCGCGCGCGGAGACCGTCGACGCCCCGGCGGCGCCGGTACCGGACGGGGACGGCTTCGTCCTCGACAACGGTCTGGTGCGGGTGGTGGTGGACGCCGACGGGCTGATCACCTCCGCCTACGACCACGCGGCCGACCGGGAGGCCCTGGCACCCGGGGCGGTCGGCAACCTGCTCCAGCTCCACCAGGACTTCCCGAACCAGTGGGACGCCTGGGACGTCGACGTCTTCTACCGCAACACGGTCCGCGATCTCACCGACACCGAGTCCGTCACGGCGACCGGCGACGCCGTGCGTGTGGTCCGGGTGTTCGGCGCGTCGAGGATCGAGCAGACACTGTCGCTCCGGGCCGGTTCACGCCGGCTGGAGATCGACACCGTCGTCGACTGGCGGGAGCAGGAGAAGTTCCTCAAGGCCGCCTTCCCGCTGGACGTCCGGGCGGCCCACTCGACCGCCGAGATCCCCTTCGGACACGTCGAGCGGCCCACGCACACCAACACCAGCTGGGACGCGGCCAAGTTCGAGACATGCGCCCACCGCTTCCTGCATGTCGGCGAGCCCGACTGGGGAGCCGCCCTGGTCAACGACTCCTCCTACGGTCACGACGTCACCCGCGACGTCCGGCCCGACGGCGGTACGACCACCACGGTCCGCCTCTCCCTGCTGCGCGCCGCCCGCTTCCCCGACCCGGACCAGGACCAGGGCACCCACCGGCTCGGTTACGCGCTGGTGATCGGCGCCGACGTGTCCGACGCACGGCGCGAGGGATACCGCTTCAACCTGCCCGAGCGGACGGTGCCCGGCAGCGCGACGGTCGCCCCGCTCCTCTCCGTGGACCACGCCGGGGTCGTCGTGGAGGCGGTCAAGCTCGCCGACGACCGCAGCGGGGACGTGATCGTGCGCCTCTACGAGTCCCGCGGCACCCGCGCCGCAGCCACTCTCACTCCCGGGTTCCCCCTGGCCTCGGCCATCGTGACCGATCTGCTGGAGCGCCCGCTGGACGATCCGTCGAGCCACCGGCAGGTGGGCGGGGAAGTCCGGTTGACGCTACGGCCGTTCCAGATCCTCACCCTGCGGCTGCACCCTGCGTCGGACACCTCGGAACGCCGGTGAGCGAACGCGCGCACCGACCCAGGTCACCCCTTCGACGCTCCGGCGTCCGCGCAGGGCCCGCCGGCGACACCCCGCGTCGAGGAGGGCCAAGGGCTTTGAGGCGTGCGCCCCTCGAAACCCCGTGTCGGAGACCGGCCGGTCCTAGGATCGGGCCATGGACAGGACCGACCGCGCCGCCCGGGTGATCGCGGCACCACCGGCGGCCGTCTACAGCGCCCTCCTGGACCGGGACGCCCTTGAGGCCTGGCTGCCGCCGGACGGTATGCGCGGGCGGATCGAGCGGTGGGATCCCCGGCCGGGTGGCGGCTTCAGGATGGTCCTCACCTACCTCGACCCCACCGGTGGCCCTGGCAAGACCTCGGACGCGACGGATGTCGTCGACGTCGGGTTCGTCGATCTGGTGCCCCCGGAGCGCGTGGTGCAGCGGGCCGTGTTCGAGGCCGACGACCCGTCGTTCGCGGGCACCATGACGATGACCTGGCAGTTCGCCGCCGTCGATGACGGGACCGAGGTAACCGTCACCGCCAGTGACGTGCCGCCCGGCATCGATCACGCGGCCCACGAGGCCGGGATCGCCTCCTCGCTGGCCAACCTGGCCGCGTACGTCGAGACGGCCGGCTGACCCGGGTCGGCTGCGACGAGTCAGCGGAATGCGGGCGCGTCGGTTTCCGCAGGCATCACGGGAAGTTCCACGGTGATGCGGATCCCGCCGGCGGAGCGCGGGGTGAGGGTGAGTGTTCCGTCGTGTGCGTGCGTGATGGTTTTGACGATGGCCAGGCCGAGGCCGACGCCCGCGTGGTCGGTGCGTACGCGTTCCGTGCCGCGCCGGAAAGGCTCGGTGAGGGTCGAGACCAGGGCCGGGGTGAGTTGCTCGCCGGTGTTCTCCACCGTGAGCACCGCGACCCCGGGGCGGACACCGGTGGTGATCCACACGGTGCCCTGTCCGGGCAGGTTGTGGACGATCGCGTTGTGCACGAGGTTCGTGGTCAGCTGTTGCAGGAGCGCCGGCGATCCGGTCGTTGCAGTGATGTCGCCGCGGGTCTCCAGGGTGACGCCGTGCTTCTCCGCGAGGGGGAGAAGGGTTTCGGCGGCTTCTTCCGCCATGAGGGACAGGTCGACGTGTTCCCGGGTGAAGGACCGTTGTTCGGCTCGGCCGACCAGGAGCAGTGCCTCGGTGAGGTCGATCGCGCGGGAGTTGACGACGTGGAGGCGCTCGACGAGTTCGCCGGTGTCGTGGTGCGGATCGGCGCGGGCCACGTCGAGGAGCGACTTCGAGACCGCCAGCGGGGTGCGCAGCTCGTGCGAGGCGTTGGCGGCGAATCTCCGCTGTTCGGCGACGTGGGCTTCGAGCCGGGCGAGCATCGCGTCGAAGGCGTCGGCGAGTTCGCGGAACTCGTCGTTGCGGCCCCGCAGCCGAATCCGGTGGGAGAGTGATCCGCCCGCGGCGGTGCGGGTGGCGTCCTTGATGCGGGTCAGGGGAGCGAGCATGCGGCCGGCGAGGATCCACCCTCCCACGAGGCCGAACACCAGCAGGAACGCCATCACCACGGCTGCCCTCGGCGCGAAGACCTCCAGGAGGGCGGACCGGATGGGGAAGACACCACCCGTCGGTCTGTCGTCGGGGTTGATGAGCATCGCGCGGTCGGGGACGTACCGGAGGAGGAAAATCCATACGGCTGCGAGCAGCAGGGCGCCGGCGAGCATCAGGAATCCGGCGTAACTGAGAGTGAGCTTGAGGCGAACGCTCAGCCCGGGCGTTCTATCCACGGTCCCCTCCTTCGTGTTCGGCCTCCGGGTGCGTGCCGATGCGGTAGCCGACGCCCGGCACCGTGGTGATGACCCAGGGTTCGCCGAGGCGTTTGCGCAGTGCCGAGACGGTGATGCGCACGGCGTTGGTGAACGGGTCGGCGTTCTCGTCCCATGCGCGTTCCAGGAGGACTTCGGCGCTGACGACACCACCCTCGGCGGCGACGAGGACCTCCAGGACGGCGAACTGCTTCCTGGTCAGTGCGACGTAGCGGCCGTCCCGGTAGACCTCTCTGCGGAACGGGTCCAGACGCAGACCGGCGATCTCCCGCACCGGCGGCCGGTTATGGGCACGTCTGCGGTCGAGCGCCCTGAGCCGCAGCGCGAGTTCCCGCAGTTCGAAGGGTTTCGTGAGGTAGTCGTCGGCGCCGAGTGCGAACCCGGAGGCCTTGTCGTCGAGACGGTCGGCCGCGGTGAGCATGAGGATCGGCATACCGCTGCCGGAGGCGACGATGCGTTCGGCGATCTCGTCACCGGAGGGTCCGGGCACGTCACGGTCGAGGACGGCGATGTCGTAGGCGTTGATGCTCAGCAGCTCCAGAGCGGTGTCGCCGTCGCCCGCGAGGTCGGCCGCGATGGCTTCCAGGCGCAGGCCGTCGCGGATGGCTTCCGCCAGATAGGGCTCGTCCTCGACGATCAGCACACGCATGCCGTCGATGCTACGAGCCGGCACATATCGTCGACATATCGAAAACCGCATACGCACCGGCAACACCACACCGCGTCGACTGGCGGTATGCCTCAGACCCCACCCTCAGCACGGGCAACGCCCCGCCGGATCCGCCGGCCCCTGGTCCTCGTTCCCACCGGCACTGCGGACTGCGCCCAGAAGCCGTCTTTCACGGCTACCCGCGCCTGTATGGCGACCCCACCCAGGACCCCGGGGTGCGACAGTGCCCAGCGGTGAACGAGGACCCACGCTGACGCAGGTGGACACGGCGGAGCCCGGACAGCACGACGTCGGCCACCCGGACACCGGCTCCAGGACCTGGGACGCGGACATCCGCCGGGTGATCCGCAACGCCTCCCGGCCGGGGCCGTGGCAGCGCGGCCCGGTGCTCGCGGCGCTGGCACTGCTGCTGGGCCTGCTCATGCTGCTGCACGCGAGGATCACGGACGTCGGAGGCCTCGGCAGCCTGGTGGAGACCTTCCTGCCGTGGTTCGGCCTGTTCGTCCCGGTGCTCCTCGCCGGGGCCCTGTGGCGCCGCTCCGCCTCCGCTGTGGCCGCGCTGCTGCTGCCGCTCCTGGTGTGGCTGAACCTCTTCGGCGGGCTCCTCGTCGACAAGTCCCACTCGGGCGGCGACCTCGTCGTGGTCAGCCACAACGTCGGCGCCGACAACCCCGACCCGGCCGGCACGGCCCGCGACCTCGCCGCCTCCGGGGCGGACCTGCTGGCCCTGGAGGAGATCACCCCGCAGGCCGCGCTCACCTACGAGAAGGAGCTGGCGAAGGCGTACCGGTACCACGCGGTCAGGGGCACGGTCGGACTGTGGAGCAAGCTGCCGTTGTCGGACACCCGGACGGTGGACGTCGCGATGCTGGGCATGGCCGGGCCACTGGCGCAGGACCTGTCGGCCGACGAGAGGGCCGCCACGCCCCGCGCGCTGCGCACCACGGTGACCACGGACAAGGGGCCGCTGGCCGTGTACGTGGCCCATCTGGGGTCCGTGCGGGTCATGCCGAGGAACGGCTTCTGGACCAGTCAGCGCGACGCCGGCGCCGACGACCTCGGCAAAGCCCTGGCCGCCGAGCGGAACCAGCGGGTGGTGCTGCTCGGCGACCTGAACGGCACCACCGACGACCGCGCCCTCGCCGGCATCACCTCGCGGCTGCGCTCGGCCCAGGACGCTGCCGGGGACGGTTTCGGCTTCAGCTGGCCGGCGACGTTCCCGGTGGCGCGGATCGACCAGATCCTGGTCCGCGGAGTACGGCCGGAGAGCTCGTGGGTCCTGCCGGCCACCGGCAGCGACCATCGTCCGGTGGCGGCCGGCATCAGCTGGTGAACCCGGCCGGCCGAGGTCACAGGAGCGGTGGTCGCCGCCACTGCGCACCCAGGACATGGTGGTCGAGGAAGTTCAGTGCCGTCTCGTACAGGAGGCCCAGGTGGTGCGGGGCCTCGACACCGTGGCTCTCCTCCGGGAAGTACAGGAACTTGGCGGGCACGCCCTGGCGTTGGAGGTCGTGGTGCAGGGCCAGGGACTGACCGACGGGCACCCGGTAGTCCTTGCCGCCGTGCACGATCAGCGTCGGTGTCGTCAGGTTCGCCACGCCGAGGTGGGGTGAGTCGGCGTCGTAGCGTTCACGCATAGTGCGCGGGTCGCCGTAGATCTTCCGGAAGTACGAGTGCATGTCGGTGTCGCCCTGGAAGGCCTCCAGGTTCCACATCCCGGCGTGCGAGACGAGGGCCCGGAAGCGGTCGGTGAGGGTCGCGGTGCGGTTGGCGAGATAGCCGCCGAAGGAGAAGCCGGCCAGGGCCGTCCGGGTCGCATCGAGGTCGGCACGGTCCAGTGCGGCGTCGGTCAGCGCGATGACGTCGCTGTAAGGCCGGCCACCGTACCGGCCCCGGCCCCGTTCCTGCATGCGTTGGCCGTATCCGCTGGACAGGGCCGGGTCGGGCAGCAGTACGGCGTAGCCGCGGGCCGCGAACGGCCACGGGTTCCACTGCCAGGGCCAGCCGCTCCAGGACCCCTGGGGGCCGCCGTGCACCGCGACGAGGAGCGGTGCCGGGTGTTCGGCCCTGGCGCCCTCGGGCAGGACGAGCCAGCCGCGCAGTGCGAAGCCGTCGTCCCCGGTCGTGTGCACCTCGGTCAGGGTGCCGGGAAGGGTGCCGAGGTCGCCGAGTGGCCTGAGGGAAACGGGGTGTTGGTCGGCGGTGGCAGCGTCCAGGCGGACCGCCTGCGGTGGGCTGTCGAGGGTGCTGCGCAGCGCGTAGAGCGTGGCTGCGTCGGGCGTCACGCAGAGGGAGGTGTAGGCGCCGGAGGCGGTGAGACGGGTGACCGTGCCGTCCGGGTCGAGGCGGAAGATGGGGCAATGGCCCCGTTCGTCGCCGGTGAACCACACCGTGGCGTCCCCGGGTATCGGCGAGGGAATCGCCCTTCCCGGCCAGGGCCAGTTGTCGAAGTCCGGCAGGAGGTCGGTCTCCTCGCCGGTCACGGGGTCGAAGGCGACGAGGGTGACCCGCCACTCGCTGTCGTAGGTCTCCTCTCGTTGGCGTTGGCAGATCAGGCGGGTGCCGTCGGCGGTGAACACCGGGCGGTAGTACTGGTGGCCCGGTCGGGACAGGGCGTGGCGCTCCCCGCCGGTGGCCGCGTCGGCGATCACGACGGTGTTCGTGTCCGGGGCGCTACCGGTCGGGGCCCGGGTGTAGGCGACCACCGTCGCGTCCGGCGAGAGGGCCATGTCCCCGCCGCCTGCGAGGCCTTGGCCGCCGGCGTCGACCGGCGGGGCGTCCGGGTGGAGGAGGAAGGTGTGCGGTTCGCCGGGGCCGAGGTCCACGCCGTCGGCGCGGGTGGGAGTCGTCTCGTGCAGGACCGCGCTGACGGCGGACCGGCGACGCTGCTGGAGGAGGTCGCCGTGTGTCCGGGCGTCAACGGTGCCCGGGAGCAGAGCGGCCGAGTAGGCGAGTGTGGCGGAGCGGGCGGCTGCGGTGAACGCGGTGACACCGCCGGGGTGGTGGGCGATCCGCTCGGCCTCACCGTTCTCGGAAAGGGCCCACACCGAGGCTCCCGGCGAGTCATGGCTCTCCCGGTCGGAGAGCAACAACAGGGTGCCGGCGAACTCCGGGGCCCGGTCGCCCTGGACGGACCCGGCCACGGGGCGGGACTCCCGCTCCCCGGCCGGGTCCACCTCCCACAACTCCGACACATACCGGCTGCCCTCGTGGCCGAGCCGCTGCACGGACGCGACCAGACGGGTCCCGTCGGGCGCGAGGGTCAGTCCGGTCAGGCGCGGTTGCTCGATGAGGCGGTGGTGGAAGGTGCTCGGGTTGTCGACCATGGTGGTCATCCTGCCCGTGGTGATCCAGGCGGCGAACCCGATCGCGGTCACGAACGCGTACTCTCCGCACCGGCTGCCGAGAACCACCACGACCTCGTCGACCCACGCCTCGTCGAGCGCGGCCCGGAACCGGCGGGCAGGGCGTCGATCGCGTCGAAGCCGGTCAGGCTCCGCCGTCCTGGACGGCGGCGGGGCCTGCGGCGTCGGCAGGGCTGCCGGGGACCCGGCGGCGCCGCGCGGGCAGCGTCTCGATGGCCCGGGTGGGTCCGGCCAGGAGGTCGAGCGGATCGATGCCGTAGTGCACGGCGACGGCGTCGCAGTACGCCAGGCTCCAGACGGCGGTGCCGGACTGACGGCGGCTCACCTGAGCCTGGCTCACGCCCAGGGCGCCGGCCAATTCCGTCTGCGACTCCCCGGTCGCGTGCAGGAGGGCGGCCACCGCCGATCGCACCCGCTCGTCAAGCGTCGTCCGCATGGCGTGGAAGTTACCACTCCAAACGCACCTGCTATGCGTTACACGCATAGCGTGCATGACGAGGCGGGGGCTGCCGGCAGCCGGCCTCATCGCCGAATTCTGTGTACGTACACAACCATCCTGCACACCATTCAAGCTTCTAACCTCGACGAAATACAGCTGACACACGTATTTACAGTGACTGGCACCTCTCCTACTGTGATCGTTCACAGACCCATCCCCACATGCGCATGTCAGGCCAGTCCCGACGTAGCGCCGTCTCGATCAAAGGAGTTCGGGATGACCGTGAACGGTCCGCGCCGCATCGTGAAGGCCGCCATGCTGTTGGCCGCACTCGCTCTGCCCGCATCCCTGCTCACCACGCCCACCACCGCGTCCGCGGCCGGTTCGCTCACCATGCGCGGTGCCGACGTGTCGACCGCCCAGCGCGCCCTCGACCTCGGTGCCAAGTACTACGACGCGAGCGGCACGGCCAAGGACCCGCTGGACATCCTCAAGGGGCTCGGCGTCAACTACGTCCGCCTGCGGGTGTGGAACAACCCGGCCAGCGGCTACAACAACAAGGCCAAGGTGCTGTCGTACGCGAAGCAGGTGAAGGCCAAGGGGCTGAAGCTGCTCGTCGACTTCCACTACTCCGACACCTGGGCGGACCCCGGCAACCAGAACAAGCCCGCGGCGTGGGCCGGCCACAACATCAGCCAGCTGCAGACCGACGTCTACAACTACACGTACGACGTCTGCAACAGCCTCAAGTCGCAGGGCACCACCCCGGACAGCGTCCAGATCGGCAACGAGATCAACGTCGGCATGCTGTGGAACGAAGGCAAGGTCGTCAACAACGACTTCACCAATCTCAGCCTGCTGCTCAAGTCGGGCTACAACGCGACCAAGGCATGCAACAGCGGCACCCAGGTGATCATCCACACCGCCGACGCCGACAGCGACGCGAACGCACGCTGGTTCTACGACGGCATCAAGGCCAAGGGCGTCAACTGGGACATCACCGGGCTGTCCTACTACTGCCCCTGGCACGGCACGATCGCCAACATGGGCAGCGTGGTGGCCGACGTGAAGTCCCGCTACGGCAAGGACGTGATCATCGCCGAGACGGCCTACCCGTTCACCTCGGCCAACGCGGACAGCACCGCCAACTCCATCACGACCGGCTGCTCGGGCTATCCGCTCTCGTGGCAGGGCCAGGCGGACAACTTCACCGCCGTGCAGAACGCCGCGCGCAGCAACGGCGCGATCGGGGTCTTCTACTGGGAGCCGACCTGGTACGCGGTGACCGGCAACGGGTGGGACCCGGCAGACATCAGCAACAGCGGCAACGGCTGGGACAACATGGCCGTCTTCAACTGGACCGGCAATGTGAACCCGAACATCAAGTGGACCCCATAACGGGCGACTTGAACCAGAACGGCACCGTCCCCGGGCGGTGCCGTTCGCCGCTCCTGTGACGTTCCGGAGGATCGGATCGGCAATCACCCCCCGCCATGGGGGCACCGCAGCGGGTGACATTACCCTGTGGTTCGCCTGACCGAGGGAAGGAAGCCATGGGGGTTCAACTGAACAGCGGGGCGACAGCCGATCACGGGTCGCTGGAGTCGATGAGCCTCGAGCCGCTCATGACCCGCGACTACGAACGAGATCCGGCGATCGTGTACGAGCGTCTGCGGCGGACCCACGGTCCGGTCGCGCCGGTCGACCTGCTGGGCGTGCCCGTCTGGCTCGTGCTGGGCTACGAGGAGGCACTGGAGGTTCTCCGCGACGACCACGCGTGGCCGAAGGGTCTTCAGAACTGGCGGGCGCGCAGGGAGGGCAGGCTGCCTGCGGACTGGCCGCTGGCGCCGTCGCTGGACGTCAACCACATCCTGA
The DNA here is from genome assembly GCF_036174265.1 of Streptomyces sp. NBC_00285. Taxonomy (NCBI): domain Bacteria; kingdom Bacillati; phylum Actinomycetota; class Actinomycetes; order Kitasatosporales; family Streptomycetaceae; genus Streptomyces; species Streptomyces sp. NBC_00285. The sequence continues at coordinate 683,328 of NZ_CP108055.1, forward strand.
TCCAGGGCGGTGAGGGGTACCGCGGGCTGAAGGTGGCCTGGGACACCGCGCTGCGGCCGTTCCAGGACCCCCGGCACCCCGTGGCCAAGCAGCTCAAGGCGCGCATCACCCGTGACGCCGACGAGCTGATCACCCTGTTCACCCAGGGCGGGCGCACCGGGTGGGCGGATCTGTCGGCGCAGTTCTCGCGGCCGCTGCCGCTGATGGTCGCCAGTCATCTGCTCGGCTTCCCTGGCTCGCAGCACGACGACGCGCTGATGGACATGTGGCGGGTGCTGGACGCGGGACCGGACGCGGGGCCCGCCCTGGAGCGGCTGCTGGCCACGCTGTCGGAGTTGGGCGAACTGAAGATGAAGGAGCCCGGCGACGACTTCCCCTCCTATCTGCTCGCCTCCCATCCCTGCCTGAGCGTCGAGGAGTTGTCGCGCGAGCTGATGATGCTGCTGGGGATGACGTCGGACCACGTGGGCATCCTGATCTCCAACACCGTCGTCGAGGTCATCACCGGGAACATCCCCGCGAGCGCCAGCCTGTCGGCGGGGCTGATCAGGGAGACCATGAACCGGGTGGTGATGCAGAAGCCGCCGCTGATCAACTTCGTCCCGCGGTTCCCGGTGGCCGACATGCGGCTCGGTGGGTACACCGTCGCGGCGGGCGATCCGGTGTGGGTGTCGGTCGGTGCCGCGCACGCGGACCCGGCGTTCGCCGAGAAGGTCTGTCCCGAGTCGGCCATCAGCACGCGGGCGCATCTGTCCTGGGGTGCCGGTCCGCGGCAGTGTCCGGCCCGGGAATTGGCCGGTGGTGCGGCGGCGATCGGGGTGAGCAGACTCTTCGAGCGGCTGTCCGGCATGGAGTTGTCGCTGCCCGTGGACCAACTGCCGTGGCGATCCTCGCCCTTCATGCGGGGGCTGCGGTCGCTGCCGGTGCGGTACACGCTCTCGGACGCGCCGGCCCTGCCGGTGTCCCCTCCCCACCCCCGCCCCGACACGGCCGCCGGTTCCGTCCCGGCCCACGAGAGCGCGGTACGGCCGCGTTCGTCGCTGTGGCGTTACCTGGCGGGGCTGGTGCGCGGGCGGTGACACGGTCCGGGAACGTGATCCGGAAACGCCGGAGCGGGCCACGGCCTCGGACGAGTTCGTGGCCCGCTCGGTGCGACGGTGGGGCCGGTCAGCCCGCCGGGGGCGTGCGGATCGCGGCGATGTCGAACTGGAGGCGTACTTTCTCGCTGACCATGGCACCGCCCTCGGCGAGCTTGGTGCTGTAGGTCAGGCCCCAGTCGGAGCGGTTGATGGTGGTGGTGCCGTCGAAGCCGGCCCGTTGGTAGCCGAAGGGGTCGGTGACATGGCCTATGTAGGTGAGTTCCAGCACGACGGGGCGCGTGGTCGATTTGATGGTGAGGTCGCCGGTCATGCGGTACACGTCGGGCCCGGCGACCTCGACGGCGGTGCTGGCGAACCGCATGCGCGGATAGGCCGCGGCGTTCAGGAAGTCACGGCCCACGAGGTGGCCGTCCCGCTGTTCCACGCCGGTGTCGACGCTGCCGGTGGAGATGATGATCTCCGCCTTCGAGCGGGACGGGTCGCGGCCGTCGAAGTACAGACGGCTCTGGTACTCCAGGAACGCCCCGCGCACGGTGGTCACCATGGCATGGCGTACGGAGAATCCGATCCTGCTGTGGGCGGGGTCGATGGCCCATTCCCCGGTCAGGGCCGCCATTCCGGGGTCCGGAAGGACGGCTGTGGCAGTGGCCGACGACCCGGTGGGGGGCTGGGCGCCGGCGGCGGGTTCCGTGCGGTCGGCGCGACGGAACGGGGTGCCACGGTTGAACAAGTTCATGCATCACCTAATTACTGCACGGGAGTTGTCCCCGCAAGCCATGATCCGCCGTCGACGAAATATCCACGCATTCGTCACACGTTTTCCTGAAGACGCGAGGAAATCGGCTGGTCGGCCCCTACAAGGGCACGCACTTCGAAGTCCTCGTATGTCTCCTTTGTTTCGGGACGGCTGAGTATCGAACCGAGCCAGCCGAGGGCGAACCCGGCCGGGATGGAGACGATTCCGGGATTCTGCAAGGGAAACCAGGCGAAATCGGCGTCCGGGTAGAACGAGGCGGGCGCCGAGGAGACGACCGGGGAGAGGACGACGAGCAGGACGGAACAGAGCAGTCCCCCGCAGAGGCTGAGAAGGGCGCCCTGTGCGGTGAAGCGCCGCCAGAACAGGCTGTAGACGAGGGTGGGGAGGATCGCGGACGCGGCGATGGCGAAGGCGAGGAAGGCGAGGGTGGCGGAGTTGGCGCCCCAGGAGATCAGGGCGAGCAGCATGCCGAGCACGCCGATGATCACAGCGGCGAGGCGGGCCACGGCCAGCTCTTCCGTCTCGGTGGCCCTGCCCTTGCGGATCACCTCGCCGTAGAGGTCGTGGGCGAGTGAGGAGGCGGCGGCCAGGGTGAGGCCCGCGGCGACCGCCAGCAGGGTGACGAAGGCGAGGCAGGACAGCAGGGCGGTCAGGACGGCGCCGCCCAGCTCGTGCGCCAGCAGGAGCACGGCGGCGTTGCCCGTACGGTCCTTCTGCGCGATGGTGTCGCCGCCCAGGGCGGCGGCCGCGCCGAGCCCGAGGATGCCCGCGGCCAGGCAGACGAGGCTGACCAGGCCCATGGCCCACACCACCGAGGTACGCAGGACATCGACCGACTTCGGGGCGAGCAGCCTCATCATCACGTGCGGAAGAGCGGCGAGGCCCAGCACGATGGCCAACTGGAGGCTGAAGAAGTCGAGTTTGCTGGTGGCGCTGGCGCCGTAGCGCAGCCCGGGCTCCAAAAACCGCGCCCCGTGCCCGCTGTTGTCCGCGGCGGCGGCGAGCAGGTTCTCGAAGTTCCAGTCGAAGCGGTGGAGCACCATCACCGCGGTCACGGTGACGCCGAAGATGAGCATGACCGCCTTGATGACCTGGATGAAGGTGGCTCCCGGCATCCCTCCGATGGCCGCGTAGACGATGACGACGGTGCCGATGACAATGACGCACAGGGTGCGGGTGGCGACGCTGGGCTCACCGGTGAACTGCGTCAACAAAGCGACGCTGCCGACGAGTTGGGCGACCAGATAGAGGGTGGTGATGACCAGGGTGCACAGCGCCAGGGCGAGCCGGACCGGCCGCTGCATCCGCGACAGGCGGACCGCCAGGGTGTCACCGAGGGTGAACTTGCCGGTGTTGCGCAGGGGTTCGGCGATCAGCAGCAGGACCATCATCCAGGCGACCGCGGTGCCACACAGGTAGAGCAGTCCGTCGTAGCCGGTCAGGGCGACCAGGCCGGTGCTGCCCAGGAGGGTCGCGGCCGACAGGTAGTCGCCGCACATCGCCAGCCCGTTGCGCAGCGGGGACATGGTGCGGTCGCCGAGGTAGAACTCGCCGATCTCGTCGCGTTGGGGCGCGGTCAGCAACGCGGTGAACAGGGTCACGACGACGACCGACAGGAAAAGCACGAACGTCAGCTGCAGGCTGAGGCGGTCCGTGACGGACGCGCCGAGCGTCACCACGGGCGGAACCCCTCACCGCGGGGGGCCCTGCGCGCCTCGAATGCCGCGCGTTGGTGTTCCGCGCTCTCTTGGTGGCGGACCAGGCCGCGCAGCCCGCGGACCACCGGGGTGACGTGGGTGCGCATGTGCACGAGGTACCGCCACACGATGACGCCCATCAGCACGAACTGCCCAAGTCCCAGGGCCAGGCCGATCGTGAGGTGGCCGCTCAGGGAGGTGTTCATCAGGCCGGGCAGGAAGCCGGACGTAGAGCAGGAATCCGCCGACGGCCAGGACGGTGGCCCGGACGCCGAACCGGCGGTGGGTGCGGCGGAGCGACTGATAGGCCGGTTCCCGGGACACCGTCTGCCGGTCCACCGGTTCGGTGCCTGGTGGGTAGGGGGGCCGCGATCCGCCGAGTCCCGTGGAGTGCCGTGACACATGCACCTTCTTTACTGCCGCGCCGGTCGTCGCCACAAAGGCACGCCGGAGTCATGCACGGAGCGGACTTGTGGGGGGCGCCAATCCGGAATTCGCGTGATTCGCACTTCGTGCTCGACGACGAGCCCCGCAGGGCGGCCGGCCGGTAGGTCGAGAGGGACGACGAGGTCAGGACCGGGATTGTTGCAGCGCCCCCGTTGAACTATCAACCGGCCGGTCGAACCGAATCGACGGCCTGACTCATTCACATGCTTCGATACATGTACTCGCCATCGCACAGCCTGCGAAAAGGCCGACCTGCGGATTAGGTCTGCACCTTCTCTCCGGCCAGGTTGTCTCAAATGCAGCGCACAGGCGACGCCTTGGCCGTATCCGGGCTCTTGTCACCCACGGAGCAAGGCCGGCCCCTCGGGACTCACCTCACGCAAACAGAACCGTGTTCTGCTCGACACACCTCGGGGCGCTGCCATATTCGAAGGCCACTTCGGAGGTGGTTGTGACACTTGAGGTGACCTCGACGCGTCTGCCCGACCGCACCGCCGACCGCGTCCTCGCGCTCGAAGCCCGCCGGGCCCAGGCCCTGGCCGGGAACGGGCCGAGGAGACGGGGCACGTTCGGCGCCCGCGAGCGGATCGAACTGCTGCTGGACACCGGATCGTTCACCGAGACCGGCCTGTTCGTGCGGGCCCGCCCGACCGGGGACGGTGCCCGCCGCCCCTACGGGGACGGCGTGATCACCGGGTACGGCACGGTCGACGGCCGTCCCGTGTGCGTGTTCGCCCAGGACTCCACGGTCTTCGGCGGCAGCATGGGCGAGGCCTTCGGTGAGAAGACCGTGGCCCTCATGGACCTCGCCATCCGGACGGGGTGCCCGGTCATCGGGCTCAACGACGGTGGCGGCGCCCGCATCCAGGAGGGCGTCGTCTCCCTCGCTCTCTACGCCGAACTGGTGCGCCGCAACGTCCAGGCGTCCGGGGTGATCCCGCAGATCTCCGTCATCCTCGGCCCCTGCGCGGGCGGCGCCGCCTACTCCCCCGCCATCACCGACTTCACCGTGATGGTGGACGGCGCTTCGCACATGTTCGTCACCGGGCCCGACGTCATCGCGGCGGTCACCGGGGAGCGCACCAGCGCCGAGGACCTGGGCGGCGCCCGCACCAGCAACACCGTCAACGGCAACGCCCACTTCCTCGCCGCCGACGAGGCGGAGGCCCTGGACACCGTTCGGGACCTGCTGTCCTACCTGCCCGTCAACAACCTGGAGCGACCCCCGCAGTACGCCCCCGTACCGCCGCCGGCCGACGCGGGGCTGGACGAGATCGTGCCGGACCGGCTCGGGCAGGCCTACGACATGCGGGACATCCTGCGGGCGGTCGTCGACGGCGGTGATCTCATGGAGATCCAGGAGCTGTTCGCGCCGAACATCATCTGCGCGCTGGCGCTGGTCGAGGGCGCGCCCGTCGGGGTCGTCGCCAACCAGCCGCTGCACGCGGCCGGGGTGCTGGACATCGACGCCTCCGAGAAGGCCGCGCGGTTCGTACGGTTCTGCGACGCGTTCGGCATTCCCCTGCTGACCTTCGCCGATGTGCCGGGGTATCTCTCCGGGGTCCGTCAGGAGCAGGCCGGGATCATCCGGCGCGGCGCCAAGCTGCTGTACGCGTACGCCGAGGCGACCGTGCCGAAAGTGACGGTGGTGGTGCGCAAGGCGTACGGCGGCGGATACGCGGTGATGGGCTCCAAGCACCTGGGCGCCGACATCAACCTCGCCTGGCCCACCGCACGGATCGCGGTGATGGGCGCCGAGGGGGCGGTGGGCGTCCTGCACCGGCGTGAACTGGCCGCCGCCGACGACCCGGAGGCACTGCGGGCCCGTCTCGTCGACGCGTACGAGAGCACCTACGGCACGCCCTATCTCGCCGCCGAACGCGGGTACGTCGACGCCGTCATCGCCCCGCACGACACCCGCGACCACATCTGCCGTGCCCTGCGCGCGCTGCGCGGCAAGCGTGCCCCGATGCCGGAGCGCCGGCACGGCAACATCCCGCTCTGACCCGCACCCCGGCCAGCCGAATCCCGCGATGTGAGGAGCCGTACCCGATGCAGAGCCGCCGCCCCCCGCTCGCCCCCGCGTTCCGCAGCCTGCCGCAGTACGTGCGGCACTGGGCCGAAAGCACTCCCGAACGCCGGGCGTTCACCTTCGTCGACCATCCCGCCCCGCACTCGCGCGGTGTCCACCGCACGCTGACCTGGCGCCGACTGGACGTGCGGGTAAAGGCGGTGGCCGCACGGCTGGCCGAGGAGGCCGAGCCCGGGTCGCGGGTCGCGCTGCTGTGCCCCCAGGGTCTCGACTACGTCACCGGGTTCCTCGGCGCGCTCGCCGCCGGCCTGGTCGCCGTACCGATGTATCCGCCCGGTCTGACCGGACACGGCGACCGGCTGTCGGCCGTCCTGGCCGACGCCCGTCCAGCCGTTGTCGTGACGACCGGTCATCTCCTGCACGAGGTCGAGGATGTGTGCGCCGGCAGCTCCGCGCGGTTCGTCGCCGTGGACCAGGTGCCCGACAGCGCCGCCCGGGAACTGCCCCCGGTCGACGGCGAGATCGCCTACCTCCAGTACACCTCGGGGTCCACGCGCACCCCGGCGGGCGTGGAGATAGGACACGCCAACGTCGTCGCCAACGCCCGCCAGGCGCTGGGCGCCTACGGGGCCGACGTCCGTCCGGCGACCTGTGTGGGCTGGCTGCCGCTCTACCACGACATGGGGCTCGTCCTGAGTGTCGCCGCCCCGGTCGTGCGGGGGCTGCTGTCGGTGCTCATGGACCCGGTGGCCTTCCTGCACGAACCCGCGCGCTGGCTGCGCCTGTTGAGCGCACACCCGGGAGCGCTGAGTGCGGCGCCCAACTTCGCCTACGACTACTGCGCCTCGGTGGTGACCGACGCGCAGAAGGCGGATCTGCGACTGGACAAGGTCCTTGCGCTGATCAACGGCAGCGAGCCGGTCCGCCCCACCACGGCCGACCGGTTCCAGGCCGCGTTCGCCGGACAGGGGCTGGTCGCCGAGACGCACTGTCCGTCGTACGGGCTCGCCGAGGCGACGGTCTTCGTCAGCGCCGCCCCGCCCGGAAAGCCGCCTCGCCGGTTCACGCTGGACCGGGACGCCCTCACCGAGGGCAAGGCGCTGCCCGCGCGGCCCGACGACCCCCGGGCCGTGCTGCTGGCCGGCTGCGGTGCCCCGGCGGGGCAGCGGGTGCGGATCGCCGATCCCGTGTCCCGTGCCGTCCTGTCCGAGGGGGAGGTCGGCGAGATCTGCGTGCAGGGCCCCAACGTGGGGCGCGGCTACTGGAACCGGGAGGAGCAGTCCCGGCGCGTCTTCGGGGCCACCCTCGCCGGGACTCCCGGCGGCTGGCTGCGCACCGGCGATCTGGGGACGGTCCTGGAGGGACAGCTGATCGTCACCGGGCGGCTCAAGGACCTCATCGTCATCGACGGCCGCAACCACTATCCGCAGGACCTGGAGGCCACCGTCCAGGAAGCGCATCCGGCGGTGCGGCGCGACCGGCTCGCCGCGTTCGGCGTGGCGGGCGGGGCCAGTGAGCGGGTGGTCGTGGTGGCCGAGCACGCGCGGACGACGAGCCTCGCCGAGATCGACGTACCGGCTCTGGTGCGGGGCGTGCGCTCGGCCGTTTCGGGGCGGCACGGGGTGCGGCTCGCCGATGTCGTCGTCGTCGCGCCGGGCACCGTGCCGCGCACATCGAGCGGCAAGGTGGCCCGGGCGCTGACACGGGAGCGGTATCTGGCGGGCGCCTACGCGGTGGGCGGTGCCGCGTGAGGCCTGTGGACGCGGGTGCGGTGCGCCGGCTGGTCGTGGAGCGGGTCGCCGCCTGGACCGGTACGACCGCCGAGGAGGTGCCGACGGACCGGCCGTTGGCGGATCTCGGCATGTCCTCGCGGGAGGCCGTCGTCCTGGCGGGTGAGCTGTCCCGGCTGACGGGCCGGGAACTGCCCGCGACGTTGCTGTGGGAGGCGCCCACCGCGGACGCACTGGTGGCTCTCCTGTGCCGGACGCCGCCTCGGACCGTCCCGGCACCGGTCCGGGAGGCGCCCGGACCGGCGGCTGCCGGTGAGCCCGTCGCCGTCATAGGCCTCGGCTGCCGCCTCCCAGGCGGCGTCCACGGCCCGTCCGACTACTGGCGGCTGCTGACCGACGGCGTCGACGCGATCCGCCGGGTCCCCGAGGACCGGTGGCGCGACTTCACCGCGTTTCCGCCAAAGGACGCGCTCGCGTACGGCGGCTATCTCGACGACATCGCCGGGTTCGACGCGGACTTCTTCCGGATCAGCCCCCGCGAGGCGGCCGTGATGGACCCGCAGCAGCGGATCCTCCTGGAGGTCGTCCACGAGACGCTCGCCCACGCCGCCGTCCCGGCCGCCTCCCTCGCGGGCACCGCCACCGGTGTCTTCGTCGGGGTCTGCGCCCCGGAGTACGGCTCGCTCACCGGCGCCGACCCGGCCGCCGTCGACCCCTGGGCACCGGCGGGCGGGGCGCTGAGCGTGACGGCGGGCCGGCTGAGTTACGTGCTGGACACCCGTGGGCCGAGCATGGCCGTGGACACCGCCTGCTCGTCCTCGCTGGTCGCCGTGCACCACGCCTGTGTGAGCCTGCGCACCGGCGAGAGCGACGCGGCGATCGCCGCGGGCGTCAACCTGCTGCTCTCCCCCACCGTCACCGTGGCGTTCGGGCGTGCGGGCGCCCTCGCGCCGGACGGACGGTGCAAGCCATTCTCGCCGGACGCCGACGGCATCGGACGCGGCGAGGGCTGCGCCGCCGTGCTGCTGAAACGGCTGTCCGACGCCGAGCGGGACGGTGACCGTGTCCTCGCGGTCATCCGGGCCACCGCCGTCAACTCCGACGGCCGCTCCAACGGCCTCCTGGCGCCCAACCCCGCCGCCCAGCAGGCCCTGTTGAGCACCGCCTGCGCGCGGGCCGGACTCATCCCCGCCCACATCGACTACGTCGAGGCGCACGGCACCGGCACCCCGCTCGGCGACCCGATCGAGGCGGGCGCCCTCGGCGCGGTACTCGGTGCGGGCCGCGACCCCGACCAGCCGCTGCTGCTCGGCTCGGTGAAGTCGAACCTGGGGCACCTGGAGTCCGCCGCGGGCATCGCCGGGCTCGTGAAGACGGTGCTCGCCCTGCACCATGACGTCATCCCGCCGTCCCTGCACTGCTCCGAGGGAAGTGTCCTGGACGACGCACGGCTGCGGGTGGTGTCCGAGGCCGAGCCGTGGCCGCGCTACAGCGGTTCCGCCACCGCCGGGGTCTCCGGGTTCGGGTTCGGCGGCACCAACGCCCATGCGGTGCTGGAGGAATGGCGGCCCGAGGTGCTGCCCGCGCGTCCGGCCGAGGAGCCCGGCGCCCGGCTTCACCTCCTGTCCGACCTGGACGAGGAGCGGCTGCGGGACACCGCGGCCCGGCTCGCCGACTGGGTCCGCGCAGCCGCCGCACATCCCGACGACGTGGCGCGCACGCTGGCCGGCCGGGTCGGCCGCGGGAGTGTGCGGGCCGCGGTGGTCGCGCGGAACCGGGCGGAACTCGCGGACGGGCTGGACGCGTTGGCGCAGGGCCGCCCGCACACGCGGGTGGTGACCGGAGAGCGTGATCGGGCCGGGCGCGGGCCGGTGTGGGTGTTCTCCGGGTACGGCAGCCAGTGGGCCGGGATGGGACGCCGGCTGCTGGCCGACGAGCCCGCGTTCGCCGCCGCTGTGGAGAAACTCGACGCGGAGTGCGGGCTGTCCCTGTACGACCACCTCGTGTCCGGGAGCGATCTCGACCGGCTGGAGGTGTCCCAGCCCGTGCTGTTCGGACTCCAGGTGGCGCTCGCCGAGTTGTGGCGGTCCTACGGTGTCGAGCCCGCCGCCGTGATCGGCCACTCCCTGGGCGAGGTGGCCGCCGCGGTGTGCGCGGGCGCCCTGGACGTGTCGGACGGCGCCCGGATCGTCGCCGTACGGGCCCGGCTGCTCAGTGGACTGCAGGGCGGGGCCATGGCGGTCGTCGACCTCGACGACGGTGAACTCGACGCTCTGGCACGGGACTTCCCCGGTGTGCACGTCGCCGTACACTCCTCGCCCGGCCAGAAGGTCGTCACCGGTGAGGAGGGCGCGGTGGCGCGGCTCGTGCGGTGGCTGGAGCGGGAAGGGCGGGCGGCTCGGTCCATGCGGGTCGTCGGCGCCGGGCACTCGCCCCAGGTCGAGCCGCTGCTGCCGGAGTTGACCGCTTCCCTGGCCGACGTCGCAGGCAGAGCGCCGCACGTGCCCGTCTACTCCACCGTCCTGGACGACCCGCGCGCCGACAGTGTCTTCGACGCCGCGCACTGGGCCGCGAACCTACGGCGGCCCGTACGGCTGGACCGGGCCGTCGCCGCGGCCGCCGCCGACGGCCACAACGTCTTCGTCGAGATCTCGCCCCACCCGGTCCTGGCCCGGGCCATCACCGACACCGCACCCGGCGCCGTCGCGATCGGCACGCTCGGGCGGGACGCCGACACCGGCGCCGACTTCCTCGCCCGGGTGGGGGCGCTGTACTGCGCGGGCGGCCGGCTGCCGCTCCCGCCCGGGCGGGTCATCGATCTGCCCGCGCCTCGCTGGAAGCACGTGCGCCACTGGTGGACGGACGGGCGGGCCGCGGTGCCCGCCAAGGCTCCGGGTGAGCGAGCGCGGGCCGGTGAGGTGCAGGCGGGTGCAGACACCTCGGTCGCCGCCCTTGTGTGCCGCCACATCACCGCCGTCACCGGTCATCCCACCGGCCGTGTCACTCCCGGCACCGCGCTGGCCGACCTCGGTCTGGACTCCCTGATGGCGGTCCGGATCCGCTCCGCCCTGGAATGCGAGTTCGCCGTCGAGCTGCCCCTGCGCGACCTGCTCGGCGCCACCACCGTCGAGGACGTGGCCGGCCGCCTCCGGCCGGCTCCGCCCACGGCCCCGACACGCCCTCTCCGCGCCACCGGCTCCCTGCCGCCCCTGTTCCTCGTGCACGCCGCCGGCGGAACGACGGACGTCTACCGCGCGCTCACCGAACGTCTGGGCGGCGACCGGCCCGTGCACGGTCTCGAACGCCTCGAAGACGCCCGCACGGTGACCGAGAAGGCCCGCCGCTACGCCGAGGCCGTCACCGCCGTCCACCCCGACGGGCCCTGCCTGCTGGGAGGCTGGTCCTTCGGCGGCTTCGTCGCCCAGGAGACGGCACGGCACCTGACCGCCGCGGGACGGGACGTGCAGCTCGTCGTGCTGATCGACTCCGTACGGCCGCTCCCCCGGCCCGACCTCACACCGGCCGACCGAACCCGCGCCCACTTCGAGGGCTTCGCCCACCACGTCCACGACGCCTACGGGGTCCGGCTGGAGCTGCCGTACGACGAACTCGTCGCGATGGACGACGACGCCGAGCGCATCGACACCGTGCTGCGGATCCTGCGCACGACCGCCGACGTGCCGCCCGCCGCCCTGCAGCACCAGCGCGCCTCCTACCTGGACCTGAGGATCGGTGAGACTCACCCGCCGGGCCGGTACGACGGGCCGGTGGTCCTGTACCGGGCCACGGAGCCCGCCCCGCACACCGTGCGTGATCCCGCCTACGAACGCGACGACGAGGCACTGGGCTGGGACGAGGTGTGCCCGCGCCTGACCGTCGTGCCGGTCACGGGACACCACCTGTCGCTGCTCGACCCGCCACACGTCGACGAGATCGCCGCCCATCTGGGGCGCCGGCTCGCCGAAGGGACCCGCTGAACGTGATCCGAGGAGAGCCGCCATGCACCGTCGCACCACCGGAGTGTCCCGACGTACCGTCACCAAGGCCGCGGCAGGTGCCGGCCTCGCCGCCCTGTTCGGCGCCCGGACCGCCTCGGCGCTCGGGGCCCGCACCATCGACGTGTCCGTGCCCTCCGCCGCCCTGGGCCGCAGCGCGCCGGTACGGCTGATCCTGCCGACGGGGTTCGACAGCCAACCCTCGCGCACCTACCCCGTGCTCTATCTGCTGCACGGGGCCCACGACGACTACACGTCCTGGACCCGCGAGACGGACATCGAGGCCTTCACCGCGGACCGTGACCTGATCGTGGCGATGCCCGACGGGGGACCCACCGGGATTCCGACCGCCTGGCGCGGCGGACCCGACTACGAGACCTTCCAGCTGTCGGAGGTCCCGGCGCTGCTCGCCCGCAGCTACCGGGCCTCCGGCGTACGGGTCGTCGCGGGAGTGTCCACCGGGGGCTACGGCGCCATGGCACACGCGGCACGGCATCCGGGCATGTTCGCCGCGGCGGCCTCCTACAGCGGGATCCTCGACACCATGGCCCCCGGTGTCCCCACCCTGGTCGACGCCATCGTGGCCCGCGAGAACCTGGCCCCCGCCTCACTGTGGGGCAATCCGTTCCTGAACCTGCTCACCTGGCGCGACTTCAACCCGCGCGACCGTGCCCAGGGACTTCGGGGCACCGCCCTGTACGTCTCCAGCGGCAGCGGACTCGCGGGCGGCACCGGCGACTGGCTGCCCGAGGCGCTGGAGAGCGCCCTGTGGCCCTCCGCGCACAGTTTCACCGACATGCTCGCGCTGCTGCGCGTTCCGGTCACCGCCCACTTCTACTCGGGAGGCGGACACAGCTGGGCCTACTGGAAGCCGGAGTTCACCGCGTCATGGCCGATGCTCGCCCGTGGGCTGGGGGTGTCGGAGTGATGTCGGTCCCGTCGGGGCACGGAACGCAACGCAGGGGTCGTCCGTCCAACACGGGACTCACCCCGCGTCCCACGGGCAACAGCCCGCGGGTGAGCCGCTTCCGGGTGAAAGGAGGGCCCCCCTTGGCCACCCCCGCCCCGCACGGGCCCCCGAAGGGCTTCGGCGCCGCCCCGGTGCCGCCCGACCTGGCCGATCTGTTGCGTTCCCAGCTCGAGGAGGTCGCCGACGAGGTCGAGGAGGAGGTCCGCAGACAGGTTCCCGAGTACGCCCGGCCGGCCGACGGAACCTACCGCAAGCACCTCAGAGCCGGTGTGGTGCAGGCGCTGACCCTGTTCGTCGACCACATCGCCGACCCGCGCGGCCGCGGGGAGGCGATCGCGGCGACGTACTACGAACTCGGCCGCGGCGAGGCCCTGGAGGGACGCAGCCTGGACGCCCTGCAGTCCGCGCTGCGGGTCGGCGGGCTGCACGCCTGGCGGCTGATGGGCCGTACCGCGGAGGAACTCGGCCTGGACTCGGCGGTGGTCACGGCACTGGGCGAGCTCGCCTTCCGTACCGTGCACGAGGTCGCGGAAGCGGCCGCCGCCGGATACGCCGAGGCCCGGTCCCACAACACGGACGAGCTGGAGCGGCGGCGCAGACGTCTGCTGGACCTGCTGCTCGGCGAGGGACCGGTGGCGCAGGCGACGGTGCAGGATCTGGCGCACGGCGCCCGGTGGCAGGTACCGGGGCAGGTCGCGGTCGTCGCGCTGGCCGCCACCCCGGAGCAGCGGGAGGAGGACCGGCCGCTGGTCGCCGCGGGCGCGCTCGTGGACATGGAGTCCCGGCCACCGCGGATGCTCATCCCGGACCCGGAGGGCTCCGGGCACCTCGGGGGCCGGGCGTTCAGTCTCGCGCTGCGCGGGCGGCCGGCGGCGATCGGGCCGACGGTGCCGCTCACGGAGGCCGCCCGGTCGCTGCACTGGGCCGGCCGGGCCCTGGGGCTGATGGGGCGCGGGATTCTCCCCCGGCAGGGCGTGGTGCGCTGCGCCGACCACCTGTCGACCCTGCTGCTGCACAGCGACGAACCGATGCTCGACCACCTGCGCACGCGGGCCCTCGCCCCGCTCGAGTCCGTGTCGGAGGGGCAGCGCGAGCGTCTCGCCGAGACACTGCTGGGATGGCTGCTCAACGGCAGCAACGTCCCCGACGTGGCCGCCCGTCTCCATGTCCATCCGCAGACCGTGCGGTATCGGTTGCGTCAGCTGGAGAAGGTCTTCGGCGATGCCCTGCACGATCCGGGTTCCCGCCTGGATCTCATTCTGGCACTCACCACCGCACAAAAGAACGAAGAATTCCTGAATTCCCGTCCATAACACCGGGAACGGCCAAGCGAATACGTTCGGGTCATCCTTTCCACAGGCGTTTCACACGCCCCACCTTCAAAGGATCCCCATGCGAATTCGCTTGTGCCTCGCCGCACTCTCACTGGCCGGCGGGGCCACGGTGGCCACCGTCACCGCACCGGCCGCGAACGCCGCGACCTGCTCGGACATCGACGTCGTCGCCGCTCGCGGCACGTTCGAGCCGGGCACGCTCGGCGCGATCGTCGGCGACCCGGTGTTCTCCGCCCTCCAGAAGAAACTGACGGGCCGGAACCTCACCAGCTACAAGGTGAACTATCCCGCCGACCTTTCCCTCACGTCGGCCGCGCAGGGAAACTCGGACCTGGTGAATCACGTGAACAGCCAGGCTGCCGCCTGTCCCGGTCAGCGTTTCGTTCTCGTCGGCTATTCGCAGGGCGCGAACGTCGTCGACAACTCCATCGGCATCAGCAGCGCCGGCGCGGTGGTCGGCAGTCCCATCGTGGCGAGCATTCCGGCCGCGCTGGAGCCGAGGGTCGCCGCGGTGCTGCTGTTCGGCAACCCGATCCGCGCCCTTGGCAAGAGCGTCACCGGCACCTACCAGAGCCGCACCATCGACTTCTGCGCCACGGGCGACCCCGTCTGCGAGAACGGCGGGGGCGACGTGCTGGCGCACCTCGGCTACACGGCCGACGCCGACGCGGCGGCCACCTTCGCCGCGGGCAGGATCTGAACGAGCCGCACGCAGAAGGGCCCGGGAGGATTTCCTCCCGGGCCCTTCCTCCTGTGCGGCTACCGGGGCGCGCGGGCGAACTCGGTGAGCGCGGTGGACACCGGCTCGGGCCGGCCGTTGTTCTGGACCGGCGCCGCCGTCAGCACGTCGAGGTGCTGGTAGCCGTCGGCGACCACGGGATGCAGATCGGCGGGGACCCGGCCGGCGAGCAGTCCGTCGCCCGCCAGGACCGTCAACGTCGGGTTCGCGGTGAGCCCGTCGGGGTGCACGACGAGCCGCTTCACCTGCGGGGAGGTAGCCAGTTCCAGGTCGGTGACCAGCTTGGTCGGGAAGTACTGCTCGGTGAAGTCCAGCGGCTGCCCCGCCATGCTGCGCGCCAGCTCCTGGATGTCGGTGACCTCCTTGCCCGCCGCGGTGAAGGGCGTTCCGTCAGACGAGCGGTATCCGGGGTCGTCGGCATCGCCCACACGGTCGTAATCGCGCCATGTGTACAGCGGCCCGTGGGGCACGGCCGGGATGGCCTTGTACTCGGTGCCGAAGAGCCCGGGTTGTTGCGAACTCCCGTTGGGGGCAGGGAAGTTCTTGTCGGTGATCGGCCCTCCGTCGAAGAAGCCCACGCTGCTCTGGAGGAAGGCGAGCGGGACGGACTGGTCGTCCATCAGCGAGCCCAGTACCGCCTCGTTGGTGAGCCGGAAGTCCTTCACCGCGGGTGACCCGGCCAGGAAGGTCGCGGTGTCCTTGGAGAACAGGAAGCGGTTGGTGGTCTCGATGTTGGTGTTGGCCGGCAGATAGCTCGGCAGGTCGGCCTCGCCGCCCGGGTTCTGCACGGCGCCCACGCCCGCGATGGCGAGCAGGGTCATGGTCTCGGGGTTGAGCAGGACGGGCGCGGACAGCGAGCGCGGCAGCACTCCGCTGTCGAGTCCGGCCTGCACGACTCCGTAACCGAGGCCCACGTCGGGCAGGTTGGTGTCGCCGGGGATGCTGCCGCTCAGGTCGCCCAGCGATGTGGAGACGGTGGTGTCGAGGGCGAAGTAGCCGGCGCACTGGTTGTGGCCGGCGTCGGTGGTGGTGGCGGGGTTGCCGTCGAAGTCGGCGGCCGCGAAGTATCCGGTGATGACACCGCCGAGCGAGTGGCCGCCGCACAGCACCTTGTCCTTGCGGACGCCCTGGTCGGGCAACTCGGCTGCGAGGAGGTCGTATTCGTCGCGGACGGTCTGCTCGATGCCGAGTTTCGCCATCCACCCGAGCCGGTCGTTGCCGACGAACCCGGCGAAGGTGCGGCCCGCGACCTGCTTGCCGCGGTAGTAGTAGTCGACGGCGGTGTGCTGGTCGCCGGAGGCGATTCCGGTGGGATCCTCAAGGCAGTTGGAGCGCCGGTCCAGGGCCCAGAACTCGATGTGCCGGCCCTGTTCGGCGGCGCGGGTCACGGTGTTGCGGGCGACGCTGTCGAAGGCTCCGGCACCTTCCAGGATCCCTGGCTGGGCGACGAGGACCCGGTCGGCGTCGGCCGATGCCGCCGGGCCCGCCGAGGACCGGTAGCGCAGGTACGACAGCCAGTCGCACGCCGCCGGCCGCGTCCCGAACGACGCCGGCAGCGGTGCCTTCACCCGTACGACCGTCTCGGTCACGCCGTCGCTCGTCGTCACGGCTGTTTCAGTGCGCGCGCCGCCTGCCTGGGCGTCCGGGGACGCCACGGTGAACGCCCCGGTGGTCAGCAGCACCGCCAGCGCTGCGGTGCGCCACGTGCTTCCTCTGCTGCGACTCGAATTCATGCTGGGACCGTAGAGCGGCGCGAGCCCTGCTCCGGCTGGTTGCTCACAAGAACGCAGGGCCTCCCCGCCGCTTTGTCACCAGCCGCAGAGGGGACGTCAGCCGCCGTGCAGGGTACGGCGCGGCGGGCGGGCGTAGGAGTGCTGGTAGAGGGTGGCGAAGCGGCCCGGATGGTGGAAGCCCCAGCGGGCGGCGATGTCCGTGACGGTGGCGCCGTCCTCGGGATCGGCGGCCGTCAACGCGTCGTGGGCGTGGGACAGACGGACCGTGCGGAGGTGTTCCAGCGGGGTGCTGCCCAGGTGCCGGCGGAAGGCGTACTGCAGCGCGCGCACGCTGACATGGGCCGCCTCCGCGATGCCGGCGACGGTCAGGGGCTGGTCCGCGTGGTCGTCGATGTACGCGAGGGCGCGGCGCAGGGCGTCGGGGTGGGCGTCCTGGCGGTCGGCACCCGTGGGATCGGCGACCGCGGTGTTGGGGAAGGTCGCAAGGACCGTCGCGGCCAGGTGCTGGGCCGCGGTGGAGATGACCAGGGGCTGGTCGGCGACGGCGGGATCCGCCAGGACGTGGTCCCGCACATAGCGGATCGTCGCCCGCAGCCGGTCGCCCGCCGCGGCGCTGACCGGCCGGTGCCCGGTGAGCCGGACCGGTTCGGGGCGCCGTCCGTCCGCGGTCCCCGCGACCTGCGTGAGCAACGCGGGGTCCAGCATGGTGATGTTGTAGCGGGCCGCGCGGACCCGGCCCGCGTAGGACAGCTCCGGCGGGGCCAGGGACACCACGTCGCCGGGGCCGAAGGAGTCCGAGACGCCCTGGTAGACGTGGTCCTCGATGGTGCCGTCGTGGACGACGCACAGGCAGATCCGGCCGAGCGGGGCGACGGCGTAGCTCATGTCGAAGTCGAGGTGGAGCTCGTCGACGCTGACCGAGTCGACGGCGGTGCGCCGGACCCGCGCACGGCTGCTGTCCGGGGTGCCGTTGCCGATGTTCATCTTCGCGTAGGCGTGGCTGAGGAACTCCTCGGTGCGGTCCAGGTCGTCGCTGTCGAACATCAGCTTTTCCATGGCGGCCAGGTCCTTCCACTCGCAGCGCGGCTCCTCCCTGGCCTCGTACCCTCGAATGCCGAGATGCTGCCGGTGCGTGTTTCGTTTTCTGTCCTGGCAGGCCGCGAAGTGTGCGCCCACTGGCTCGCGCCGGATGGCCGGCGACGCGCAGGCTGGAGGGGAGGCGGCCGATGGAGTCGCCGTGCGGCAGGGGGAGAGGGCGACGGGGCTGCGCATGACGCAACGCGAAGAGTTGGTTGAGAAGATCGAAGAACTCCAGGAGGAAGTCGCCCAGCTCAGGCAGGCCCTTGTCTCGCATGCCGTCGTCGATCAGGCGATAGGCGTGGTCATGACCGTGAGCGGTCTGCGCTCCGAGCAGGGCTGGGAAGTACTGAGGACCGTGTCCCAGCGCACCAACACCAAGCTGCGCGACGTCGCCCTGCATGTCGTGCACTGGCCCGACGTCGGCAGCCTGCCCGCGGAGATCCGCCCGGCCCTGCGCATCGCGCTGGCCGAGGCGCACGCGATGTACGGGGGGCGGGCACTGGTGGGATCGGATGAGCTGTGCCGCAGGTACGGCGGTGTCCTCTCCGGTAAAACCCAGTGACGGTCCGCGGTTCCGCGGATACCGTCACTTCTGTGAAGGTCACCAGCTGTACCCACACCGCAGCCGCGCGAGCGACCAGCTCGCCGGCTGCCGACGCCTGACCTCATCCACTCCCCCGGCGGCCGGAAACGGACCGCCGGTGCAGGACCTCTGCTCGCCCCTCTGTTCCCGCGGTCGTTTCCGGTCCCACCAGACCGAAGGACCACTGCCATGGACACGGACCGCACCGTAGGCGTCTTCACCGACTTCTACCGCGAACGCGGACACCACCTGATCACGGGCGGCACACTGCTGCCACCGCCCGGGGACCCGGTGCTCTTCACCACCTCGGGCATGCACCCGCTCACGCCCTACCTGGAGGGCCGCCCCCATCCCCGGGGTCGCCGGCTGGTCAATGTGCAGCGCTGCCTGCGGACGACCGACCTCGACGAGATCGGCGACTCCACACACCTCACCGTGTTCGACATGCTCGGCTCATGGTCGCTCGGCGACTACGGGCACTCGCAGAGCCTTCGCTGGGGCTACGAGCTGCTCCGCGAAGGTTTCGGCATCCCCCACGAGAGACTGCACGTCACGGTGTTCGGCGGCGACGGACAGGTGGGCCCCGACCTCGAATCGCTGCGCACCTGGCAGGAGACGGGCGTCCCGGTGGAACTCACCCGGGACGACAACTGGTGGTCCAACGGACCGGTCGGCCCGTGCGGCCCCGACTCGGAGATCTTCGTGTGGACCGGTGGAACCCCGCCCCGGGGCACCCCCACCACCGATCCGCGCTGGGTGGAGATCTGGAACCACGTCGTCATGCGCTACCGCCGCCTCGACGACGGCTCGCTCCAGCCTCTTGAGCGTCCCGGAATCGACACCGGCATGGGGCTGGAGCGCCTGGTCACCGTCCTGCAGGGCCGTTCCTCGGTCTACGACACCGACCTGTTCGAGCCATGGATGCGACTGCTGCCGCCACTCTGGGAGCTCGACGAACCGTCGCTGCGGCTGGTCTGCGACCATCTGCGCTCCGGTGTCGTCGTCATCGGCGACGGGGTACGGCCGTCCAACACCGGTCGCGGATACGTCCTGCGCCGCATCGTGCGCCGGCTGCTCACCACCCTGCGGCGCGACGACCCGTCCCGCACCCTGTCCGACCTGCCCGTGGAGCTCCTCCAGCACACGCTGGACCACTTCGGTTCGACGTCCGGGACGGATCTCGTCCGGGACGTGCTGCTGGAGGAGGAACGCCGCTTCGACCGGCTGCTGGAGCGCGGTCGCCGCCTGCTGTCGGGGCCGCGGTACCGGGGACCGCTGAGCGAGGAGGACTACGAGTACCTCCACGACACCCACGGTCTCCCCCGCGACCTGGTGGTCGGACTGCGCGGGAAAGGATGACCGTTTCCGGCTCCCTACTCCGTGCGCAGGGCCGTGGCCGTACGGGCCTTCGCCGCCCAGCCCGCCGGGAGCATCGCGCCCAGCAGCGCGATGACCAGGCCGGCCAGGCCCAGCAGGAGCAGTTGCGGGGAGTCGTACACGTCGAGGACGGACCTGGGCAGGCCGGTGCCCGCCGCGTGTCCCATCACCGGAAGCACGTAGCCGTGCAGCGCGTATCCGGCGGGGACACCGATGAGGCCGCCGAGGACGCCGATGCCGGCCACCGAGGCGAGGACGAGGCTCACGGTCTGCCGGGGTGACATGCCGAGCGCCTTGCACACGCCGAGGTCGTGGACGCGCTCCCGGGTGTCCAGGACGACGGAGTTGAGCACGCCGAGTCCGGCGACGGACACGAGCATCAGGGTGAGGAGCGCGGCCATCGTGTTCAGGATCAGGACGAAGTTGTCCTGCGTGGAAGGGGGGTTGGCGCGGACGTCGGCTCCGAGGGACTTGATGCTCGCGCCGAGTTTCTCGGCGTAGGTGACCGCGGAGACGCCCGGTTTCACGTCGATCAGGAACACCCGGGGCTTGGTCGCCGGGAAGTCCGCGGTGTTCGCCTGGATCTCCATTTCGTCGTCCGAGCTGCCGAAGGCCTCGCCGACGATCCGCAGCATGGCCGTCTCCTTGCCGACGGTCACGCGTACGGTGTCGCCGATCTCGGTGCCGGTGCTCTCCAGGAACTGGCCGGGCACGACGACCTGGCCCGCGCCGGTGAGCCAGTGCCCGGAGACCACCGCGTGGCCGACGGCGCTGGAGTCACCCTGGTAGAGGGTCGCCCGGACCGTTCCGGAGACCCCGGCCACGGCGCCGTCCTGCTGGCCCATGCCGTAGTACGAGGCAGTGCCCGCCTGCGCCTCGATGGCGGCGATCACCTGCGCCGGGTCGGCCGGCTCCGGCTCCTGGGTGCCCGGTGCGGGGACGTGTTCGCCGCCCACGATGCTCGGGCCGCCGGCGAAGACGGAGACCGCGGAGCGGCTCTCGGGATCCTGAAGCGCGGTGACCTCGTTCAGTGAGGAGGTGAGGCCGACGGCGAAGGTCGCCGCGATGGTGCCGAAGGCGACGGCGAGCAGCATCGCGAGCGTACGGACCGGATGGGCGAAGGGGCTGGCGAGGCCGTAGGTCACCGCCCGGGGCAGCGGAAGCCGCCCCGCCATGCGGTGCGCCCACTGACCGCGTCCGGTGCGCGGGGCCCGGCCGAGGGCGATGGCCTCCACCGTGCGCAGCCGTCCCGCCCGCAGCGCGGGGACGAAGGCCGCGATCCCGACGACCAGCAGGGCGCCGGCGGGGACGACCACGTCCACCCACCAGGCGACCGACAGGGTGGCGGTGCCGTAGGCCTGCTCCGTGTCGTCGAGAAGTGGCAGGGCCAGCAGGTTGCCGAGGACGACGCCGAGCGCGATGCCCGCGGCTGCGGGGATGAGCGCCTGGGCCACATAGGCGCGGACGACCTCGCGCGGGGTGAAGCCGATGGCCTTGAGGATGCCGATCCTGCGCAGACTCGTGCCGACCGCGCCGCTGATGACGCTGCTCACGATGATCACCGACATGACGATGCCGAGCACCCCGAAGGCGACCAGGAACGGGATGGTCGGGGCGGCGCCCTGGTCGGCGGCGCGCTTGGTGTCGAGGTAGGACCGGGCGCCGAGAAGGGCTCCGGACGGGACCGCGGCGAGGAGCTGCTTGCGGTCCGAGGCGATGTCGCCTTTCGAGCCGGCCGAGCCGAAGCGGTAGAGCATCTGGCTGGTGACAGGGTGTTCTTTGGAGGCAAGGGCCCTGACCTGCGAGGGAGTTGCCCACACGTCGGCGGTCTTGCTGGCCGACGTGGCGAAGCCGACGACCGTGAGAGTCGTGTCGGAGGCGGTCAGGGTGTCGCCCACCTTGAAGGCGGCACCCTGGTAGGCGGAGTTCAGCACGATCTCGCCCGTTGTCCTCGCCCACCGGCCGGCCGTGAGGTCCAGGTCGTCCACGGCGGCCTGCGGTGCGGTGCGTCCGACCAGGGTCATGGCCGGGGGGCGACGGCCCGTCGAGTCCGTCGCCTCGATGATCGTGGTGGGGTACGGTCCCGCGCTCGCGGTGACTCCGTCCAGCTGCCCGGTGGCCGCGAGCTGCGCCGCCCCGGCCTTGGCCGGATCGAACTCCGCGGTGATGTGCGCGCCCTTCTGCTGGGCGAAGGCGTGGTCGAAGGGAGCGTTCGAGACGACCATGAGGGAGCCCGCGACCACGGCCGCCGCCACGGCCATCATCGTGGCGATGGTGATGACCACGGTCTGCACGCGGCGCCGGCCGATCCCGGAACGGATGACCCGGACGAGCGGTCCGGTCATCGCACGGCCTCCGCGCGGGAGTCGAGGGCGACATGACCGTCGACGAGATGGACGGTACGGCTCGCGCAGGCCTCGGCCAGGGCCCGGTCGTGCGTGACGAGCACGATGGTCTGTCCGCCTCGGTGCAGCTCGACCAGAAGTTCCCGCACGTCCTGACCCGAGGCGCTGTCGAGGGCGCCGGTCGGTTCGTCGGCGAGCAGCAGGGCGGGCCGGTTCACCAACGCCCGGGCGACGGCGACACGTTGGCGTTCCCCGCCGGAGAGACGGCCGGGGTAGGCGCGGGCGTGCTTCTGGATGCCGAGGACCTCCATGAGCTCCTGCGCCCGGGACTGCGTCCTGCTCCGGGAGGTTCCCCTGAGCTGGGCGGGAAGCTGGATGTTGTCGAAGACGGTGAGGTCGTCGAGCAGGTTGAAGAACTGGAAGACCATGCCGATCTGTTCGCGGCGGAACCGGGCCAGGGCGTGCTCGCCGAGCCGGTCCACCCGCTGCCCGGCGACGGTCACGGTGCCCTCGGTCGGCTTGTCGAGGCCCGCGACGAGGTTGAGCAGCGTGGACTTGCCGCTGCCGGAGGGGCCGGTCACGGCGAGGGCCTCGCCCTGGGCGACGGACAGGTCGAGGGGTCCCAGCGCGGGTGCGCCGGCATTGTCGTAGCGCTTGGCCACGCCCTGCAGTTCGATCACTTGGGTCATGGGAGGTGCCCGTCCTCACGGTTGTCGGGTCGTGTCCTTGCCGGCGTGGCGAAGGTACGGAAGCGCGGGGCCGGGGCGCGTCCGCCGGGACGGCGAGAAGCGGACATCCGCGCGGAGGACACGGTGGCGGGGTCATCCCTGCGAAGTACGCCCGCCGGACGGGGTGTTGGTCGCACAGACGGACGCGCGGCAGGACCCGGGGCCGCGACAATGTACGCATGGAGACGAGGTACCTGCGGGGATGGAGTCGGCAGGTGCGTGCCGCGCTGCGGCCGGAGGCGAGGGATGCCGCGCTGTCGCGGCGGTCGGTGTGGTTCGACGTCCTGCTGGCCGTGCTGTTGGCGGTGGTCGCGCTGGTGGTGGCGTCGCGCTATCCCGGCGACGGTCCGGTACAGGTGTCGAGGACCGCGTACGGGCCGCCGGTGCCGCCCCTGCCTCCGGTTCTTCCCGGCGGGCGGATCGAGCCGCCAGTCCCCACCCCTCCCTGGGGGCTGGTCATACTGTCGGCGCTTCCGCTGGCGGCGCGGCGGCGGTTTCCGCTGACCGTGTTCGCGGTGGTGCTCGGCGCGGCCATCGGCATCGGCGACGACGCCTCCTGGATCACCGTGCTGACCTGCGTCATCGGCGCGTACAGCGCGGTCGTGCACAGCCGGCACCGAGCGGGGGCGATGGCCGGCCTCGTCGTCGCGGCCGTGCTGACCGGGGTGGCCTTCCGGTCGACGGAACCGGTACTGCCCGGCTGGTCGAGCCCCGGGGTGGTGCTGCTGCTGGCCGGGCTGCTGGCCGGCGTGGTCCGGTACGGACGGCGGCGGCTCGCGGTCAGCCGGGACCGGTTCGCGGCGCTGGAGCGAACGCACGAAGAGGAGACACGCAGGGCCGTGGAAGAGGAACGGGCCCGGATCGCCGCCGAGTTGCACGACGTCGTGACCCACAATGTGAGCGTGATGGTCATCCAGGCGGGCGCCGCACGCAAGGTCATGGACGCGTCGCCGCAGCGGTCCAAGGAGGCACTCCTCGCGGTCGAGGCCGGGGGGCGGGCCGCGATGGCCGAACTCCGGCACGTGATGGGCCTGTTGGCCGCTCCGGACACCGGCCGCGCGGACTCCCCCGCCGACGGCCTCGAACCGCAGCCGGGTCTCGGTCAGTTGGGCGCCCTGATCGACCGGGTGCGGGCCGCCGGGACACCGGTGGGGATCTCGGTGTCGCTGCCCCCGGAACCGCTGCCGCCCGGCGTGGACCTCACGGCGTACCGCGTGGTCCAGGAGGCTTTGACCAACACCATCAAGCACGCGCCCGGTGCCGAGGCCGTCGTCACCGTCGGCTGGACTGGTGACCTGCTGGAGATCGAGGTCATGGACACCGGCGCAGTCCGCGACGGCGTCCCGGCGGACGGAAACGGCCGCGGTCTGATCGGCCTGCGCGAGCGCCTCGCGGTCTACGGCGGCGAACTCACGGCCGGTTCCACACTCGCCGGCGGCTTCCGGATCCGGGCACAGGTGCCGTGGCGGACGGGGTGAGCGGGGAACCGGTCGGCGGGGAGGCCGGGTTGGGGGACAGGGTGAGCGGGACGCAGATCGGTGGGGCGAGCGGGTTGGGGGACGACGGGGTGGGAGAGGACGTGTTGCGGGTCGTCATCGCCGACGACCAGGCCCTGGTGCGGACCGGGTTCGGGATGATCCTGGCCGCGGACGGCATCGAGGTGACCGCGGAGGCGGCCGACGGCGCGGAGGCGGTCGCCGCGGTCCGGCGGACCCGCCCGGACGTCGTCCTCATGGACATCCGGATGCCGGTCATGGACGGCATCGAGGCCACCCGGCGGATCCTCGCCGCCGACACCGCGGGCGAGACCCGCGTGATCATCCTGACCACGTACGACCTCGACCACTACGTCTACGCCGCCCTCACCACGGGGGCCAGCGGCTTCCTCCTCAAGGACGTCACCCCCGAGCACCTGGTGTCCGCCATACGGTTGGTGCGGTCCGGCGACGCCCTGCTGGCGCCCTCGATCACGCGTCGGCTGATCGAGCGTTTCGCCCGCCGTGAGGAGTCCCTGTCCTCGGCCGGCTCGCACCACGACCTGTCCGGTCTGACGCCACGTGAGCTGGAGGTACTGCGGCTGCTGGCGACCGGACTCAGCAACGCGGAGCTCGCACAGCGGCTCGTCCTCAGTCCGACGACGGTCAAGACGCACATCGGGCGGATCCTGTCGAAGCTGGACCTGCGCGACCGCGTCCAGGCGGTCGTCCTCGCCTACGAGAGCGGGCTGATCACGCCGGGCGGTACCGCGGACGACACCCTCCGGGACACCTAGGACATCAGCCCGGCCGCAACCGTCGCCCCCAGCTCCCAGCACGCCTCGATGTCGGCCTTGGCCGGTTCGCCGGTGACCGTCACCGGTTCGGCCGCGCGGCGCCATCCGAGGCCGGTGGCGATCGTCTCGACGCCCCGCAGGGCGCCGGTGACGTCGTTCCCACCGTGCAGGTAGATGCCGAACGGCCGGCCGCGCGTCTCGTCGAGGCAGGGATAGTAGACCTGGTCGAAGAAGTGCTTGAGCGCGCCGGACATGTAGCCGAGGTTGGCCGGGGTGCCGAGCAGGTAGCCGTCCGCCTCCAGGACGTCCGAGGCGCTGGCGGACAGGGCCGCACGACGCACGACGCGGACGTCCTCGATCTCCGGTGCCGTCGCACCGGAGACGACGGCCTCGAACATCGCCTGGCAGTTGGGCGAGGGCGTGTGATGGACGATCAGCAAGGTGGCCACGCTCGAACCCTGCCTGCCTCGGCTTTCGTCCGCAAGCCACACCGTGGCCGGACGGTGCCGGGCTAGGATTCACGGACACCACGAGGGGGGAGCAGACGTGGCAGACGAGGAGCACGGGCAGCCGGCGGCGGCGGTGTTCGACGCACTGGGGCTCACGTACGAGAAGGCGTTCGCGCATTCCGAGGCGCACCGGGAGTCGCTGGACTGGCTGCTCGGCCGGCTCGCGCCCGGCAGCCGTGTCCTGGACGTCGGCAGCGGCACCGGCCGGCCCACCGCGTCGACACTGGCGGGCGCGGGCCACGAAGTACTGGGAGTGGACGTCTCCCCCGTCATGGTGGACCTGGCGACCCGCCAGGTTCCGGGGGCCACGTTCCGCAACGCCGACATCCGCGAAGTGCCGCTGGAGGACGGGTCGTTCGACGCGGTGTGCGTGTACTTCTCGCTGCTCCAGATGGACCGCGCGGACCAGTCTGAGGTGCTGACGCGGCTGGCGCGGGCCGTGCGGCCGGGAGGCAGTCTGGTGCTCGCGACCGTGCCCGCGGACGTGGAGGACTTCGCGATCGAGTTCATGGGCCGACCCGTCCGAGCCACCAGCTTCGCCGCCGAGGACGTCGTGGCCGTGGCGCGCGCCGCGGGTCTCACGGTGGAGTCCGAGCAGCACCTGGAGTTCACCCCGGACCACCCCGACGGCGCCACCGAGCCGCACGTGTTCCTGTACTGCACGCTTCCTGCCTGACCGCCGGCCGTCAGCCACGGCTGTCTGCACGTACGGCACCAGCCGCACCGGTCCCGTCAGACCGTGATCCTGGCGGGCGACCCCGCCGAACACCGTGGGCTCTTCGACCCTGTGCCGGTTGATGAGCGGTGTCGCCACCTCGACCTCGATCGTGTTGTCGCCGCGCCGCAGTCAGGGGCCGAGGTCGACGACGGGATGGAGACGGTCGGCCGGGGGCAGGCGCCTGCCGTTGACGCTCACCCGGAACGTATCGCCGACCTGGCCAAGCTCCCTAGGCGCCGTGCGACTGCGACCAGCCGGCGGGCAGGGTGACGGTGGTGCAGTAGCAGCCGATGCCCGCGGAGTCGGCCGGCTCGGGAATCTGTGACCAGGGCTTCAGCGTGTCGAGTGTGACACTGCGCCGGACGCGGTCGGTCCGGGCGGCATCCGGGCCCGGGTACCAGTCCTCGACGGCCGGTTCCCAGCGGGCCGGTGTGATCGGTGCGGGCACAGCGGGGGTCCGCGTGGTGACGGTGCGGCCCTGGGACAGGCGTGTGGTCCAGATGCCGGCCGACACGGCACGCACGGTCAGCCCGCGCTCGGTGAACAGCACCGCGTCGGCGTCAGTGGCCTCGGCATGCGGGCTGTTGCCGTGCCGGTCGCCGAACAGAGGCCTGCCAGGAATGACGGGACAGGACTGACGGGAAGAGGTCCTACGAGGTGCCCCGCAGTCGCCGTATCGTCCCGCCGAGCTTGTTGCGGGCCTGGTCCAGGTGTTCGGCCTTGGTGCTGACCACCCAGCGCGGGCCCACCAGGTAGGTGCCCCCGTAGACACTGGCCGCGTCGAGCCACGCGTCCTTGTACTTCTCGGCGGGGAAGGTGGTGATGCGGTAGTCGGCCTTCTCGGAGTGGCACAGTCCTTCCCGCAGTTCGTCCGCGTCGATACGGATCTCGGCCTTGCAGCCCGCCAGACCGGCGATCACCTCGATCCTGGGCGGGGCCAGGATCCCGGCGGCGGGAGCGGCGGAACTCCTCGACGGCTGGGCGCCCTTGGCGGTGTCGTCCTCGCCTCCGCTGCACCCCGTCACCAGAGCGAGGCTCCCGACGAGGGCGGCCAGTGGCAACCCGGTGATCCGATCACTGCGTCCTCGTCGCGGCACGAGCCTCTCCGTATCCAGTCGGCGGACTACGCCCTGGAGTACGGAAGATCGGCTACGGCTGTTCAGTCGCCGGGAGCCTTGCGGGTGGTGAACCACCCGGGCGCCACCGCCGGCTCCGCGGAAGAGCGTCACCGTTCTCACCCTGCGCGTGCGGATGGGCCGGACGCCCGTCCGTCCGGCCCATCCGCACGCGCAGGGTCAGCCGCCGGTCAGTCGTGCACGCAGCAGACCCTTGCCGATCCCGGCGCCCTTGCGGCTGTCCGCCTGGGCCTGGATCAGGTTGCAGTCCCTGTCCGGCGTACCTGTCGCGCCGCCGGTCTCCGTACTGCCGGTCATTCCGGCCTCCTCCGGCGATCGTCGTTCCGGAGCTGGACGAGTACCCGTCATACGCGGGTCAGTCCACGCCCTGCCGGAAAAGTCGAAGCCCCGCATGTGTCCCCGAAGGACCGGGCCCGGCCGTCCGGGGCATCCGGGTTGCCCGGTGGGAGGTCGCGCTGCTGATCGCCTTCCGGCTGTCCGGGTCGGGTCCCGGGAGAAATCCCGCAGGGGGCCGACCGGTCCCCCGTTCCGGTCGCTCCCCCCACGGTGCACCGAACCTACGTCGCCTGCGGACACTTGTGAATCGCGGCGATGCCCGCTGTGCAGAGCACAGGACTCACCCGTGCACAGGTGTGTCCGGATGACCCGGATCGTCCCGAAGCAGGACGGGGTGATCGAGGGCGCCGGTGGCCAGATGGGCCAGGACGACCTCGTAGAGGTCACTGCCGGAGGCGATCAGCCGGCGTTCCAGGACGGGTTCGGCGCTGCGGACGTGTTCGCGCACGGTCTGCGCGTGGACGGCCAGCGCCTGCGCGGCCCGTTCCGCGTTGCCGCCGGCCGCGATCCAGCTGCGCAGGGTGCGGCGCAGGTCACGGCCGTCGCTGTCCAGGCGCCCCAGCAGTTCCTGCGCCCAGGTCTCCAGCGCGGGTCCGGCCAGCAGGTCGCCCAGCCGGGCGGACACCTGCCGCGGCCCGTCGCCGCCCTGTCCGTCCGCGAGGCTCACCTGGGTGCTCAGGGCCAGATGGACGGTCGCGCGGACGGTGAGATCGGTGAAGTCGGTGCGCAGCAGGGACTCGACACGGTCCATCCGGGCACGGACGGTGTTGCGGCTGACCCCGAGGATCTTCGCGGCGCTGACTGCGGTGAACTCCAGCCCGAGGCGTGTGGTGACGAGCAGTTCGGCCCGGGTGTGGTGCGCCAGGGTGTCGAGCGGCCGCAGTACCGCGGCGGTCCACTCGCGCAGCGTGACGGGGTCCATGAGGCGCTCGGGGCGGTTGCGTTCGGCGTAGACGGCCGCCCTGTCCGGCCGTACACGCGCCACGGCGAGGGCGCTCACCGCCTGCCCGTATGCGGTGGCGGTCCGGGCGAGGCTCTGGCGGGCGCTGCCGCCGAGCAGGGTGCCGGGGTTGCGGCCGACGAGTGAGCACAGGTCATCGCCCGCGGCGTCCACGGTGGTCACGATGATCACGTGGCCGTCCATGGCCGGGCAGCGCACCACGAGTGCGTGTTCGCCGGTCACGCCGAGGCACTCCTGCGCGAGCCGGTCGCGTTCGGAGGCGTCCCCTTCGAGGACGTAGACGCACGCCGTGTCCGTGTCGAGCAGGCCGGGCCACAGTCCCGCGGCGACGCGGCGCGCCGAGACGGTGTCCTCCACCATGAGCAACTGGAGTATGGCCAGGCGCAGATCGGACGTGGCCTGCCGCAGCCGGCGCTCGGCCGCGGTCGTCTCCCGGGCGCGCAGCAGGAGTTCGAGGACCTGGGCGGTGTGTGCGAGGACGTCGGAGTCGCGCCGGTCGAACGGGGCCCGGCGGGCCACCGCGAGCACTCCGGCGGCCGGCGGGTTCGGGTGCTCGACTCTGACCAGGCGCAGGTGACTGTCCTCGTCGGCCGAGGCCGCGGAGGCGATGCGCCCCGCGAGGATGTCCGCGACCAGGCCCTCGTCCAGCGGCATGCGCGTTCCGGCGACGAGGGTTCCTGTGTCGTCCTGGAGTGAGGCCGTGCCGTCCACCGTCTCCGCGAGCCAGGCGACGATCCGGCGGATGTCGCGTCCCGTCGGCCGCAGATGGTCGAGGAGCTCCTGAGCCCACGCCGGGGAGCCGGCGTCCGCCGCCCCGCTCCCTCCGGATCCGCTTGCCCGCCCTGCCACGTCGCCCTTCGCCTCACCCCTCGCGCCTTCCTGGCACACCGCTCGGGACGTTACCTCACGTGCGGCGGACGGGCGTTGGGCCGGACGCGCTCAGGTGTGGAGGGCGTGTGTGGAGGTGCCGGCCGAGCGGAAACCGCGGAGCGTCGCGGGCGGCCGTGGTGGAGAGCAAGGGCGACGAGGGCGACGCCAACCACCCCGGCTGCAAGGCCGGATCGGCGGCGAGATCGCGCCACCGGACGGGCTACCGGGAGCCCACCGACGCCGCCACCACCCCGGCCTGCGTCATCGCCCTGAGGCGACGGCATAAGCTCGGCGGATGGCGAAGTACTTCGACGTGCACCCCGACAACCCGCAGCCCCGCACCATCTCCCAGATCGCCGAGAGTGTCCGTTCGGGAGCGCTGATCGCGTATCCGACGGACTCCTGTTATGCGCTGGGATGCCGGCTGGGCAGCCGTGACGGCATCGACCGGATCCGGACCATCCGGAATCTGGACGACCGGCACCACTTCACCCTGGTCTGCCAGGACTTCGCGCAGCTCGGCCAGTTCGTACGGGTCGACAAGGACGTGTTCCGGGCCATCAAGGCGTCGACTCCGGGCAGTTACACCTTCATCCTCCCGGCGACGAAGGAGGTGCCGCGCATGCTCCAGCACCCGAAGAAGAAGACGGTCGGCGTGCGCATCCCCGACCACGTCGTCACGCAGGCACTGCTCGCCGAGCTCGGCGAGCCGCTCCTGTCGAGCACCCTGCTGCTGCCCGACGAGGAGGAACCGATGACCCAGGGCTGGGAGATCAAGGACCGCCTCGACCATGTCCTGGACGGGGTCGTCGACTCCGGGGACTGCGGCACCGAACCGACGACGGTGATCGACTTCTCGGGCGGCGAGGCGGAGATCGTGCGGCACGGGGCGGGTGACACCAGCCGGTTCGAGTAAAGCCGCCCCCAACTGGGCAGGGGCTGGGACGGCCTGCTGGATGGTGCGTGCAACCATGTGCCCGGCCCGGTTCCGCCGGGCCGGCGACCTGCTCGCCGTCGTATTGCGCAGAGAGGCACCCCCATGACCTCCGTACAGGGAACCGCGGTCGACATCTCCACCGAGGACGGCACCGCCGACGCCTATCTCGTCCACCCCGTCGACGGGGTGCCCCGCCCGGCGGTTCTGCTCTACCAGGACGCGTTCGGACTGCGCCCCCATCTCAGGTCGATGGCGGACCGGCTCGCCGAGGCCGGCTACACGGTCCTGGTGCCCAACGTGTTCTACCGGCATGGGCGCGCGCCGGTCATCGAACTGCCCGAGTTCATAGACCCCGCCGCGCGGCCGGAGATCTTCGGGCAGATCGGTCCGATCATGCAGTCGCTGACGCCCGAACTCGCGATGCGGGACGCCGACGCGTATCTGCGCTGGCTGGCGGACCGCCCGGAGGTCGCCGACGGCCCGGCAGCCGTAACGGGCTACTGCATGGGCGCACGGCTGGCCCTGCGCACCGCCGCCGCGTATCCGGACCGGGTGGCCGCGATGGCCGGTTTCCACGGCGGCGGCCTGGCGACCGACGAACCGGACAGCCCGCACCTGGCGTCCGAGCACATCACCGCCGAGGTGTACTTCGGTCACGCCGACGAGGACGCCTCGATGCCTCCCGAGCAGATGGAGCGTCTCGACGCCGCATTGTCGGCGGCCGGGGTCCGCCACCGGTCCGAGGTGTACCCCGGCGCCCGCCACGGTTACACCCAGGCCGACACCTCCGCGTACGACGCCGAGGGCGCCGAGCGCCACTGGGTCGCGCTGCTCGACCTGCTCAAGCGCACGTTCTAGCCGAGACGTGTGTCGAAAGGAGCGCCGTCCGCCCATGGGGCGGGAAGCCCGGCAGCGGCTGGTGCGTGCGATCGCAAGGCGCAGGGGCGCCCCCGACACCAGGTGTACGGGGGCGCACCCGACGACGCGACTGAGGGGTCCCCTCTGAGGAAGTGCCTGCCGGACGGCGCCGGGCGGGCGGGACTTTCCGAACACAACCCTGGCGTCGGGAGCCCAGGCGGAGCGGTCGGGTCGGCCCGGTACGACGACACCGGACCGTTACTTTGTGTTAGCATCTGATATTTGCGCGCTCATTGCGGGCGCTCGTTCCTGCCGGGCCTTCCTCGGTACGTCCCCCACGCGGAAGGCTCTTCATGGACCACCCCGACCCCGCCCAGCCGGCGAGCGTTACTCAGTCGGCACCCGCCGGTTCCTTCGCCGAACTGAACCTTCCGGCCGAGGTACTGCGAACCCTCACCGCACTCGGCGTGCACGAGCCGTTCCCCATCCAGACGGCCACGATGCCCGACGCTCTCGCGGGACGCGACGTCCTGGGACGCGGGCGCACCGGGTCCGGGAAGACGCTCGCCTTCGGTCTGCCGCTGCTCGCGCGGACGGCCGGGCAGCGCGCTGAATCCAAGCAGCCCCTCGCCCTGGTCCTGGTGCCCACCCGGGAGCTGGCGCAGCAGGTGGCCGAGGCGCTCGCGCCGTACGCCGAGGCACTGCGGCTGCGCATGGCGACGGTGGTCGGAGGCATGTCGATCGGCCGGCAGATCTCCGCGCTGCGCGACGGGGCCGAGGTCGTCGTCGCCACCCCGGGCCGACTGCACGACCTCGTCGAGCGCAAGGCCTGCCGTCTGGGACGGGTACGGATCGCCGTCATCGACGAGGCCGACCAGATGTGCGACTTGGGCTTCCTGCCGCAAGTCACCGAGGTGCTCGACCAGGTGCGACCCGACGGTCAGCGGATGCTGTTCTCGGCCACTCTGGACCGCGACGTCGACCACCTCGTCGCCCACTACCTCCGCGATCCCGTCGTCCACTCGGTCGACCCGGCCGCGAGCGCGGTCACGACGATGGACCATCACGTCCTGGTCGTCCACGGCCCCGACCGGTACGCCGTCACCACGGAGATCGCCGCCCGCGACGGCCGCGTCCTGCTGTTCCTGGACACCAAGCACGCCGTCGACCAGCTCACCCGGCATCTGCGGGCCAGCGGGGTGCACGCCGCGGCCCTGCACAGCGGCAAGTCCCAGCCGCAACGCACGCGCACCCTCGCGCAGTTCAAGGACGGCCGGGTCACCGTCCTGGTGGCGACCAACGTCGCGGCCCGCGGCCTGCACATCGACGACCTCGATCTCGTCGTCAACGTCGACCCGCCCACCGATCCCAAGGACTATCTGCACCGCGCCGGCCGCACCGCCCGGGCGGGTGAGTCCGGAAAGGTCGTCACCCTGGTGCTGTCGGGCGAGCGTCGCGAGACGAGCCGGGTGATGGCCGAGGCCGGCGTCGAGCCGACCGTCACCAAGGTGCGGTCGGGCGAGGCGGAGCTGAGCCGCATCACCGGCGCCAAGGCTCCGTCCGGCAGGCCGCTCGACAGCGGGCCCGCCGCAACCCGGCCCAAGAACACCAACACCCCCTTCCGGGGCCTGGGCACCAGCAAGGACGCCTCCGGCGGGGCCGGTGGCAAGTCCCGCAAGGCCGACGAGGCCCGCAAGCTCGCCGAAGCCCGGAAGGCGGCCCGGACGCGTCGCGGCGGCTGAGAGAGAACCGCTGCCCGCCGGCGGCCCGGCCCCTCCTCCGAGGCGAACGACGGCAGCCCACGACGGCAGCCCGCAACACTGTCCGCCGTGAGCCTGGGTCGTTGGAGCGTCGATCGTTGAGAGCCTGGGTGGTCACGGGCTGCAGTCGTCACGGGCCTCAGTCCGGGACCATGTCGGCGCCGGGCCGGACGGGGCGAGGCCGTCGTCGCACGGAAGCGAAGACTCCGCCCGATGGGATAGCGCGAACCGGTGGGCGGGCAACGGGCGTTGGGACGTAGGTTGAGCCATGACCAACCGGCGCCCGGCTGAAGGACGAAACTCATGACCGACTCGGTGACGACACCCGGACCAGCGGAACATCCGAAGATCGACACCTCGGTGCCGCATTCGGCCAGGATCTGGAACTACTGGCTCGGCGGCAAGGACAACTACCCCGTGGACGAGGCGGCCGGCGACGCCTACACCGACGTCTTCCCCGGCATCGTCACCATCGCCCGCGGCAGCCGCGCCTTTCTGCGCCGCACCATCACCTATTTGGTCTCCGAGGCGGGAATCCGGCAGTTCCTGGACGTCGGCACCGGCCTTCCGACCGCCCAGAACACCCACGAGGTCGCCCAGGGGATCGCCCCCGAGGCCCGGATCGTCTACGTCGACAACGACCCGATGGTCCTGGCCCACGCGCGCGCCCTGCTCTACTCCACCCCCGAGGGTGCGACCGCCTACATCGACGCCGACGCGACGGATGCGGACCGCATCCTCGCGGCCGCCGCCGAGACGCTGGACTTCGGCCGCCCGGTCGCCCTCGTCCTCAACAACATCCTGGGCCATGTCGCCGACCACGATCAGGCCCGCTCGATCGCCAACCGGCTGATGGAAGCCTTGCCGTCGGGCAGCTACCTGTGCGTCGACGACGGTTCGCTCGGCATCGACCCGGTCTTCGAACAGGCCCAGGACGCCTACAACAAGAGTGGCGCCGCCCCGTACATCCTGCGCACGGTCGACCAGATCACCCGGTACTTCGACGGCCTGGAACTCGTGGAGCCCGGCGTCGTCCCGGTCACGCAATGGCGCCCGGAGCCTGGTTCGTCCACCCCGGAGGTCGTCGCCGAGCACGGCGGACTCGCCCGGAAGCCCTGACGGAGAGGCGCCCCGGCCCTCTCCCAGCGGCCCCGTCGGACCCGGGTGAAACAGCCATGGAACGTCGCCATGACTTCTCACCCGGGCCATCGGGGCCCAGGGGGTCCACCGGGCCACAGAGGCATCGGATCCGAAGGGATCGGGCCGCCGCACGCCCGTCCGCACCCGCTCGGCCGCATGAGGCCGAGCGGTCCCACCCGCGGCACGGCCGCCACCTCGCCCCTCCCCCGACTACTCCTCCCCCCGCGCCGCTCCCACCACCAGTCGCAGGATGTCGGCCAGGTCGGCCTCGAACTCGGCGGTGAGGTCGACGGGAAGATCCAGATACGGCCCGAGCCTGCTGTGGCCGGGTAGTTCGCTGTCCTTAAGCTGACCGCGGCGGTCGCGCGGATCGAGGGCGCCGGGGGTGAAGCGGCCCGATGCCTCGGAGGCGGCGAAGCCGATGACGAAGGTGCTGATCAGCCGCTCCAGGCGGGGCACTTCCGGTTCCGGGACCCCGGCCTCGATCAGGGCCAGGTAGATGATGTCCACCGCGCGCACGGCGTCCGGCGTGACGGCGGGGCGTGAGAAGAGCAGGTGCGCCGCCCAGGGGTGACGTTGGGCCACCTGTCTGCAGGCGTGCGCGAGGGTGCTGAGCTGTTCGTCCCAGGTTCGCTCCTGCGACGGGTCCGACGGCAGCAACGCCGACAGCAGGCGACCGACCATGCCGTCCAGCAACGCCGCCTTGTCCTTGACGTGCCGGTACAGCGCCATCGGCGTGACGCCGACGCGGTCGGCCAGTGCGCGCATCGACACCGCTTCCAGGCCGCGCTCGTCGGCGATGGCCAGTGCCGCGTCCAGGATCTCTTCCCGCCTGCCACTCATGGGTCTACAGTGTAGACGTATACACCGTAGACAAGAGGGGGGCGGGAACGGATGCTCGTCGCGAACGGGTTGGTGAAGTCCTATGGCCGACATCGCGCACTCGACGGCTTCGACCTGACGGTCGAGCCCTGCGAGATCGTGGGTCTGATCGGCCACAACGGGGCCGGGAAGACGACCTTCGTCGAGATCGTCACCGGTCTCGTGCGGCCCGACGCGGGCCGGATCCGCATCGGGGCGTACGACGCGCTGCGGTCCGGGCGGGCCGCGCGGCGGCTCGTCGGAGTGGCGCCGCAGGAGCCCGCCCTGTACGGCAGCGTCCCGGTGCGGGACAACCTGCGGCTGTTCGCCGGGCTGGCGGGACTGCGCGGGCAGCAGCGGGACGCCGCGATCACACAGGTCCTGGAGGAGCTTCATCTGTCGGCCCTCGCGGACCGGCCCGTGGGAGTCCTGTCCGGCGGGCAGCGCCGTCGGGTCCAGGCGGCCACGGCGATGGTCGGCTCGCCACCGCTCCTGTTGCTGGACGAGCCGACCGCCGGGGCCGATCCGGAGACCCGCTCGGCCCTGCTGGCCGCCGTGAGATCCCGCGCCGAGGCCGGCGCCGCCGTCGTCTACACCACCCACTATCTGCCCGAACTCGTGGACCTGGATGCCACGTTGGCGCTCGCCCGGGCCGGTCGGGTCATCGCGCGCGGCACCCAGGAGGAGCTCACCCGAAATCTGCCCGGCGAGCTCAGGGTTTCCTTCGCCGACCCGGCCGAGCCCGACCTGCGGATACCGACGACGGATCCCGGTGCCGACCTGGCGGCCCTCCTCCACTCGGGCCGCACGCCCGCCTCGGTCGATGTGCGCCGTGCGGACCTGGACGACCTCTACCGATCCCTCGAATCCGCAGTGGTCGACAACGCAGCGACCGAGAGCATGGAGGCCCGTGATGCCGCCGCGTGAGTCCGCGACCCGCCTCGGCGTCCTCGTACGCCACAACGCGCTGTTGATGCTGCGCGAACCCGGCCCGCTGCTGAGCCGGATGATCCTGCCGCTGGTCTTCATGACCCTGCTGCGCCCGCTCTACCTGTCCGCGCAGGGCCGCGTGGCCGGTACCGAACAGGCGGTCGTCGGCACGCTGGTCACCTTCTCGCTGCTCGCGCTCAGCATCTCCGGAAACGCGATCCTCACCGAACGGCTCGGCCACACCTGGGACCGACTGCGCGGCACGACGCTGCATCCGGCGGAGCTGCTGCTCGGCAAGGCCGTCCCCGTCCTCACCGCCCTGCTCGCCCAGCAACTCGTGATCGTCGCCTTCGGGGCGTGGGTGTTCGGGCTGCGCGTTCCGCATCCGTTCCTGCTGCTGGGCGTCCTGCTCAGCTGGAGCTGTGCGCTGCTCGGCCTCGGGGCGCTGCTGGGCGTCGTGGTCCGCAGCATGGGCGAGCTCTCGGCCGCCTACGACATCGGCGGCATGCTCCTCAGCAGCGTCGGCGGGGCGCTCGTCCCGCTCAGCGTGCTGCCTGCCTGGGTCGCGGACGTGGCCCCCGCATCCCCCGGCTACTGGGCCGCACACGGCCTGCGCGCCGCGCTCGCAGGCGACGCCGGTACCTCGGCGACGGCCTGCGGCACGCTCATCGGCGTAGCAGTGGTCTGCGCGACCCTGGCCTCGGTCCGCCTGCAAGGTCGCAGCGGGCGGGTGGTGGCGCTCTAGGCCGGACGTTCGCCAGGTGCCGGCGCGGGCGCAGGCCGAGGAGGTGGAGGGCGTCCCCTCGCTCGCATCCCGGCGAGGGGTTCCGCGACGCCGCGGGGCCTCCTCACGTACGACACCCGCGCAACGGATGTGATGACCGTGCCGGCCGAGTTCCCCGCGTGACGCGACGGCACGGCACGGCACGCGGGTGGACCGGCCGACCTCGCCGGGGCCACAGGGTTCAGGCCGATCCGCCGTTGCTCTTGAGCAGTTGCCCGTTGATCCACTGCCCTTGCGGTGAGCACAGGAAGTCCACGAGGTGGGCCGTGTCCTGCGGGGTTCCGAGGCGGCCGAGCGGAGTGGCGTCGAGACAGTGCGCCCTGGTCTCCTCGGACATCCAACCGGTGTCGACGGGGCCGGGGTTGACGGCGTTGGCGGTCACGCCGAGGTGGGCGAGTTCGTGTGCGGCGGCCAGGGTGATGCGGTCCATGGCGCCCTTGCTCGCCCCGTACGGCAGATTGCCCACGGTGTGGTCGCTGGTGAGGCTGATGATCCGGCCGGTGCCCCGTTCCGCGGTGAAGCGGCGGCCGAACTCGCGGATCAGCAGCCAGGTTGCGCGCGCGTTGACGGCGAAGTGCCGGTCGAAGCTCTCGACGGTGGTGTCGAGCAGACCGGAGTCGACGGACTCGCAGTGGCTCATGACGAGCGCGGTGACGGGGCCGAGGCGCCGCTCCGCCTCATCGAAGACCCGGGCCGGAGTGTCGGGGTCGGCGAGGTCCGCCTCGATCGCGGTGGTGGCCGCGCCCTGCTCGGACAGGAGCCCGGCGATCGCCTCGGTCGCGCCGGCTTCGGCGCCCCACGTCATGCGGGCGTCGTACGGGTTGAAGTAGGTGAAGGCGATGTCCCACCCTGAGGCCGCGAGCCGCTCGGCGATGGCGGCTCCGATGCCGACGGTGCGGCCCACGCCGGTGATCAGTGCGAGTGGGCGGGGGCCGGCGGAGACGGGGTGCTCGATGAGTGTCGTCACGAGCTGGGATCGTTCAGGAACGGCGACGGGCCGACAACCCTTTTTCTGGATCCCGGCAGGTCCAGCGAGGGCCTCCGATTGTTGAAAATCGCTCTACTCTTCCACATCCGCGAGCTCCAGGGGCCCTCTTGGCCGGAACTCGCCTTCCAGTGACTAAAGTTCAACCTCGCTGCTCGCGAGTTCTGCGGTTACCTGCGGTAGTGGCTTGATTTACCTGATCCCCAGCCGTAACTCTTCCATCACAACCGGCCAAGACTCTGGGGGGAGTTGGCTTATGGAAGGCACTGTCGACGGGTTTCGCTACGGGGTGGTGACCCCGGTCGCCGCCTATCTGATGGCATGTCTGGGAGGGGCTCTGGGGCTGCGCTGCATCGTGCGCAGCCTGCCCGGCAACCAGTCATGGAAGGGGGGTTGGCTGGCGCTCGGCGCGGCCTCGATCGGCTGCGGCATCTGGACGATGCACTTCATCGCCATGATCGGCTTCCAGGTCGTGCAGACCCG
This sequence comes from Streptomyces sp. NBC_00285, assembly GCF_036174265.1. NCBI lineage: Bacteria > Bacillati > Actinomycetota > Actinomycetes > Kitasatosporales > Streptomycetaceae > Streptomyces > Streptomyces sp. NBC_00285. The sequence continues at coordinate 721,515 of NZ_CP108055.1, forward strand.
GATCCGTTACGACGCCGGGCTCACGGTGCTCAGTCTCGCCGTGTCGATCGTCGTGGTGGGCATCGGCGTGTTCATCGTCGGCTACCGCGGCGCCAGCGCCCTGAACCTGTCCATCGCGGGCGTGATCACCGGGCTCGGCGTGGCGGCCATGCACTACCTGGGCATGGCGGCACTGCATCTCAACGGGACGATCCAGTACGACCCTTACGTCGTCGCGCTCTCCGTGGTGATCGCGATCGTCGCGGCGAGCGCGGCACTGTGGGCCGCCGTCTCGATCCGCGGTTTCCTGACCAGCCTCGGGGCCAGCCTGATCATGGGTGTCGCCGTCTCCGGGATGCACTACACCGGAATGGCCGCGGTCAGCGTCCATGTACACGGCAGGACCGGCGGCTCGTGGGCGGGCGACTCGCCCTCCTCCCTGCTGCTGCCGATGCTCGTGGGGCCGGTGATCTTCCTCGTGCTGGCCGGGGTGGTCGTGATGTTCGACCCGCTGCTGGTGCTCGGCGACGGTGACTGGAACCGACAGTCCGCCTCACCGGCGCGTACCGTGCCGCGGCCCGAATCCCTCTTCGAGGACCAGCAGGACCGGGTCGGCTCCGCACACGCCCCGCAGGATCCGCAGTGGGCCGCGCCCCGCACAGGTCAGGGAATCCCCCGGAAGTCCCCACAGATCCGGTGATTTCCGGGAGGGACGGTGCCCAGCGGCCCTCCCCCTTCCCGGCCGGTTCTAGATCGTTGTTACGGTGCACCGGTGTCTGACTCCTCACGCGATACCGCCGAAGGCGCCGGCTGGGGCTCCGCCCGACTCGGCGAGTACAAGCGGCTGATGCCGACCGAGGTCGAGAAGATCTCGTGGCTGAACCCGAAGACGCTGTGGGCCGCCCGCAACGGCGTGGTCGCCTCCTGGTTCGGGGACCCCACGGGCCGTACCCGGAACCGCTGGGTGGCCCAGCGCGCCGCGGCCGGCGCACCCGCCGACAAGGTGATCCGGCGCGAGGACCCGGAGCGGTTCTCGTTCATGGTCATCGGCGACACCGGGGAGGGCGACGACCCCCAGTACGCGGTCGTGCCCGGGTTTCTGAGGATCAGTCAGGACACCCGGTTCGCCGTCGTCGCCAGTGACGTGATCTACCCGGTGGGAAGCGCGGACGACTACGACACCAAGTTCTACCGGCCGTACCAGGACTATCCGGCGCCGATCTACGCGATACCCGGCAACCACGACTGGTACGAGGACCTCGGCGCGTTCATGCGCGTCTTCTGCGACGCCACGTCGCCCCTCGCACCCGAACCCGGCCCGCGCCCCCTCACCCGCGCCTGGCTGCGCTCCCTGTTCTGGCACCGTCCGCGCACCGACGACGGCCAACACCTCGATGGCGCCCGCAAGTTGCGTGCGGCTCCGGCCCAACAGGCCGCCCAGCCGGGCCCGTACTGGGCTGTGGACGCGGGCCCGCTGCGCATCATCGGCATAGACACAGGGCTGCTCGGAACCATCGACGCCGAACAGGGCGCATGGCTGCGCGAGGTCTCCCGGGGACCTCGCCCCAAGATCCTCATCACGGGATCGCCCCTCTACGTGGACGGCGAACACCACCCCTGCGCCATCGAGGGAGGCGGCACGGTCGACGACATCGTCCGCGACCCCGAGCACCACTTCGTCGCGTCGATAGGCGGCGACATCCACAACTACCAGCGCTACCCGGTCGACGTGGACGGCCGGACCATCCAGTACGTCGTCTCGGGCGGCGGCGGGGCGTTCATGCACGCCACCCACACCATCCCGCACGTCTCGATCGCGGACGTCACCGAGAAGGACTTCCGCTGCTACCCGCTGCGCGGCGACTCCCTGGCCTTCTACAGCAGGCTCTACGGGCGCAGGCTGCACCTGCGCCGCTTCTTCACCCTCGCCGAGGCCGAGGCCACCGCGGTGATCGCCGAGCGCCTCGGCATCCCGCCGACCCGCAATCCGGGCGAGGCGGCGCGCGTGACGTTCCGCACCCGCCTGGTGGCCAGTCTCCTGGGCGCCGGCGGCCGGCCGGACCGCACCTCACGGTTCCGGCTCCCGGTGCGCAAGATCTACACACAGCTGTTCTCGCCGAGCTCGGCGACCTACAGTCCGCCGTTCTTCAAGTGCTTCCTCCGGCTGGACGTCACCCCGGAGGCGGTGCGTCTGCGCTGTTTCGCCGCCACCGGCAACCTCGCCCAGGAGCTCGACCCGCCGGTCGAGGACGAGGTGACCATTCCGCTGGCCTGATCCGGCCCCGACGGCCCCTCGAAACGGGAACACCACAGGTCGCGGGCGGGTTGGCACCCTCGTACTACTTGATGCATCAAGCACCCACGGAGGAACCCGTGCCGCCGACCTCACGCCCCCTGCGCAAGCTGGGCTTCCTGACCATCGGCCTGTTCGACGAGGCGGATCCGCGGCGCGGCCACGAATCCACCCTGGAGATCATCGAACTGGGCGAGCGGCTGGGCTTCGACAGCGCGTGGCTGCGCCACCGCCATCTCCAGTACGGCATCTCGTCCCCCGTCGCCGTCATGGCGGCGGCCTCGCAGCGCACCAGCCGCATCGAGCTCGGCACCGCGGTCATCCCGCTCGGCTGGGAGAACCCGCTGCGACTGGCCGAGGACCTGGCGACCGTGGACATCCTGTCCGGCGGCAGGGTGAATCCGGGGGTGAGTGTGGGCCCACCGATGCACTTCGACGGGGTCAAGGAAGCGCTGTACCCGGACACGGCCGACGCCGAGGACTTCTCCTACGAGCGGGTGCGGCGACTGCTGGACCTCGTACGCGGCAAGCCGGCCAGCGACTTCAGCGGAATGCAGGGGTTCGAGGTCTTCTCCGACCGGGTGCAGCCGCACTCCCCCGGTCTCGGCCGACGTCTGTGGTACGGCGGCGGCAGTCTGGGCTCGGCACGCTGGGCCGGTGAGCATGGCATGAACTTCCTGACCAGCAGCGTCGTCAAGGCGGAGGCCGCCGACGGGCCGTACGACTTCGCCGGGATCCAGCACTCGCACATCCGCGCCTTCCGCGCCGCCCACCCGGACGGCGAGGACGCCCGCGTGTCCCAGGGGCTCGTCGTCATCCCCACCGACTCGGCGTCGCCGCAGCAGCGTACGAAGTACGAGGAGTACGCGGCGAAGCGCACCCCTCGTACCGCTTCCCCGCAGGGTCCGGCGCGGCTGATGTTCGCACCGGACATCGTCGGCACCTCTGCGGAGATCGCCGAACAGCTGCGCGCGCACGCCGCGTTCCGTGAGGTGGACGAGGTGGCGTTCGCGCTGCCGTTCTCCTTCGAGCACGAGGACTATGTGCAGATCCTCACCGACATCGCGACGAGGCTGGGGCCGGCGCTGGGCTGGCAGCCCGCCGCCTGACTCGACGGGCCGGGGGGCGCGGCTTCCCGGCCCGACGATCGGAACCAGATGGGCGGGCGAACCGGATCGGCCTCAGCTGCCCCCGGCACCCACGGGACTCCCGGAGCGTCTTCCCCAGGGGGATCCGACCCGGCCGGTTCCCCGCACGGCGCCCCGGCCCTGCCGGGTCACCAGCGCCCCACCTCGGTCCCCGTGATCGGCTCCGACGGCTTGCCGTCCGCCCCCACCGGGACGTCACCCGCCAGCATCACCCGGTGCATGATCCTGGGGAAGCCGAGGTGGGCGTTGTCGCCGGGGGCCAGATGAATGGTGGCCCGGTTGTCCCAGAAGGCCACGCTGTCCGGCTCCCAGCGGAAGCGGACCGTGTACTCGGGCCGTACCGCCTGTTCGAGGAGCATGTCGAGGATCGCCCGGCTCTCGGCACGGGAGAGGTCGGCGATCTGCTCGACGTAGTAGCCGTTGACGAAGAGGATCCGCTCCCCCGTCTCGGGGTGGACGCGCACCAGCGGGTGCAGCGAGGCGACCTGGTGGTCCAGGAGGTGCCGGACATAGGCGTCGTCACCGGGCCGGGGCTGGTAGCCCACACCGAGCCGGTGCTCCACGCGCAGGCCGTCGATGAACTCCCGCACCGCACCGGACAGTCCGGCGTAGGCGGCCGCGAGGTTGGACCAGGTGGTGTCCCCGCCGTACGGCGGTACGGTCTCGGCGCGCAGGATCGTCGCGGCCGGCGGGTCGACGCGGGCGCCGTGGTCGCAGTGCCAGCCGCGCAGCAGGGTGTGCCGTCGGCGTTGCAGCCACTCCTCGTGCTCCATGCCGAACTTCCCGCCCAGTTCCAGCCGGTCGGCGGTCGTCTCGACCTCCGGGAAGTCCACGGGCGAGGCGCCGCCGCGCTTGCGCAGCACGATCGGCTCACCGAACCGGCGGGCGAAGGCCACGTGCCCGGTGTGGTCCAGCTTCTGCCCGCGGAAGAACACCACCTTCCAGCGCAGCACAGCGGCCCGGATCGCGGCGACCACCGAGTCGTCCAGGTCGTCGGCCAGGTCGACCCCGGTGATCTCCGCTCCGATGTGCCCGGCGACCGGGTTCACCTCGATGCCCGCGTCCCGCTTCGCCGTGCCCTTGTCCGTCGTCATGGCTGCTCCGTCGATCGCCGCGCCTGTGTCTGTCCAGGAGTGACGGTCCCCTCCCCGCGGGGCGCGTCACCCATGCTTGACTGCCCATCGTGACCGCTTCCTCAACTCCCCACGAACCCAGCGCCTTCGTTCGGCGCCTGCAGACCGGCGAACGGCTGCCCCTGCCGGCCGACTCGGTGACGGACTGGGACACCTTCCCCTTCGAAGGGGACTTCCGGGTCAAGCGGATCCAGCCACCCGTCCTCCCCGAGCCCGGGCGCCAGGGCGAGGACGGCCCGGACAGCTGCCGCACCTGCAACAAGCCGGTGGAGGAGGCACTGTGGGCGGACGACCACTGGCGACTGGACGCGGTCGGCACCGAGTCCCGGCTGCCGGCGGTCGTCATACTGCAGCCGCGCGGCCACTACGACCTGACCGACCTGCCCGCCGAGCGTGCGGCCGAACTCGGCCCCCGCCTCCAGCGGGCGGAACGGGCGGTGCTCGCCCTCGACGGCGTCGCTCGCGTCCACGTCAACCGCTGGGGCGACGGAGCCGCCCACCTCCACTTCTGGCTGCTCGCCCGGCCGGCCGGGCTGACGCAGCTGCGGGGAACCTTCCTGTCGGTCTGGGAGGAGCTCCTGCCACCCCTGTCGGACGAGGACCGTCGACAGGCCCACCAAAGGATCGCCGCCGCGCTGGCCGCGGAGGGCGGCACGGCCCACGCCCTCGCACGGTGACCTCCTGAACGACCCGGCCGTGGCCGCTGTCGCCACGGCGCACGGTGTCACACCCGGCCAGGCGATCCTGCGCCGGCACATCCAGCTCGGCGCCCTGCCCATCCCGAAGTCCGGCAACCGGGACCGCCAACGCGCGCACCTCGACGTCTTCGGCTTCGAGCTGACCGAGGCGGAGGTGGCGGCGATGGGTGACCGGGGTGCACCGGCGTCCGGGCGGCGATCCGGAGGTGCACGGGGAGTTCTGATCCCCGGGAGGGGTTTCGAGCCCCCGCGGTCATCCGTCCGTCGGGACCAGACAGAACTCGTTTCCCTCGGGATCGGTCAGGACGATGTGGTGCGGATGCCGGGCACCGACCATCGCGCCGAGGGCGGTGAGGCGCCCGATCTCCGCCTCCGGGTCCGCGGTGAGCAGGTCCAGGTGCACACGGTTCTTCACGCTCTTGCCTTCCGGCACGAGTTGGAACCACATCCGAGGTCCGCCGTCCGCCGACTCGACCAGCACGGTCGGGTCGTCCTCGGTGCTGCTGATCCCGAGGGAGCGCAGGCGGGCGAGTTCCGTGGCGTCGTAGGGGGCGACGGCGTAGTCGTCCAGGGCGGCGGCCCAGAAGCGGGCCGTGGCCGCGGGGCGAGCACAGTCGAAGACGATGTCCTTGAGTCGTGCCATCCCTCCATGGTGGACGCCGCTGCCGGAGGGTGTCACGTCCGCGGCGGGTGGCGATGTCATCGCCGCCCGGCCTCGACATCTTGGGCGACCGGGACACGCGCGGTCCACCGAATTCGGCCCCAACTCCCCTTCCCTGCCTCTATGTTCACTCTGACGTCCACTGCGACACGTCAGCACTCACGCACTCGAGCCAGGAGACCATCCGTATGCGCATCGCCCTCCGTACCGCTGTGTCCGGCGCGGTCCTCACCGCTTCCGTCCTCACCGGCGGCACCGCCCAGGCGACCCCGCCCGGCCCCGGTGTGGTCGGCACGCTGATCGCTCTGAAGACCGTGGGCGACACCGACTACGTCCTCAGGGAGATCACCGTTCCGCCGGGTCAGGCAACCGGCTGGCACTACCACGACGGCCCCGTCTACGGATACGTCAAGCAGGGAACGCTCAGCCACTACCACGCCGACTGCGCCAGTGACGGCGTCTATCCGCAGGGCACGGTCGTGCGTGAGCCGGGTGGCCCGGGCGACGTCCACCTCGGCCGCAACGAGGGAGACACGCCGTTGGTCCTGGAGGTGCTGTACGTCCTGCCGCACGGCTCGCCGTACTCGGAGGACGTGCCGAACCCCGGCTGCTCCTTCCAGTGACCGCGGTGCTCAGAACTCCGGTGGTTCCAGCGACTGTTCCGCCCAGATCGTCTTGCCGCTGTCGGTCTGCCGGCTCCCCCACCGCTGGGTGAGCTGGGCGACCAGCAGCAGCCCGCGGCCGCCCTCGTCGAAGGCGTGGGCGCGCCGCAGGTGGGGTGAGGTGGAACTGCCGTCGGAGACCTCGCAGATGAGGGTGCGATCACGGATCAGCCGGAGTCTGATGGGCGGTTCGCCGTAGCGGATGGCGTTGGTGACGAGTTCGCTGACGACGAGTTCGGTGACGAAGGAGGCCTCCTCCAGTCCCCAGACGGCGAGTTGCTCGGTGGCGGCCTGCCGGGTGGCGGCGACGTGCGCGGGGTCCGGCTCGACGTCCCAGGTGGCGACCCGGTCGGCGCCGAGGGCTCGGGTACGGGCCAGCAGCAGGGCCACGTCGTCGCCGGGCTCCTCGGGGAGTACGGCCTTCAGGACCGTGTCGCACAGGTCGTCGAGGGTGTCGGTCCTCACGGTCAGCGCGCGGCACAGTTCGTCGGTGGCGTGATCGACGTCGCGGTCCCGGTCCTCGATGAGTCCGTCGGTGTAGAGGGCGATGACGGCGCCCTCGGGCAGTTCGATTTCCGTGGCCTCGAAGGGCAGGCCCCCGACTCCGAGCGGGGGTCCCGCGCTCAGGGGGACGAGCCGCACGGTGCCGTCGGGCATGACGACGGCGGGCGGTGGATGTCCGGCGGCGGCCGCGGTGAGCAGGCGGGAGACCGGGTCGTAGACGGCGTAGAGGCAGGTGGCGCCGAGTTCGGCGACCTCGCCCCCCTGGTCGGGGCGGTCGGCTGATGCGAGATGGGTGACCAGGTCGTCGAGGTGGGTGAGGAGTTCGTCGGGTGGCAGGTCGACGTCGGCGAGGGTGCGCACGGCCGTGCACAGGCGGCCCATGGTGGCCGAGGAGGGGATGCCGTGGCCCACGACGTCGCCGACCACGAGGGCGACGCGGCTGCCGGAGAGCGGGATGACGTCGAACCAGTCGCCGCCGATGCCGGCCAGGGAGCCGCAGGGCAGATAGCGGTGGGCGACCTCGACCGCCGCCTGTCCGGGCAGGCTGCGCGGCAGGAGGCTGTTCTGGAGGGCCAGGGCGGTGGTGCGCTCGCGGGCGAAGCGGCGGGCGTTGTCGATGCAGACGGCGGCGCGGCTGGCGAGTTCCTCGCCGACCGTGGCGTCGTCGCCGCCGTAGTCGTCGGGATGCGCGATACGGACGGCGACCACGACACCCAGGGTGGTGCCCCGGGCCCTGAGCGGCACCGCGAGCATGGAGTGGACGCCCTTGCGGTAGGAGCGGCCGGCGGGGGCGCGGGCGTTGCGTTCGGCGACCCAGCGCATGAAGTCGGGCTCGCCGGCCTGGCTGACGGCCGCCCGGCCCTGTCGCAGTGCCCGTGCGGGCGGGGAGAAGGCCGGGTAGATGTCCGTCTCGCCCAGGTGGACGGCGGCCTCCGGGGTGCCTTCGAAGGCGGAGCCGTGGGCGACACGGCGCAGGACGATGTCGCCCTCCAGCACGGTCGGCGGCTCGTCGGCGCCGAGGACCCATTGGAGAAGGTCGACGCTGGCGAAGTCGGCGTACCGCGGGACGATGAGTTCGATGAGCTCCTCGGCCGTGCGCACCACGTCCAGGGTGGAGCCGATGCTGGCCGCGGCCTCGTTCAGCAGCGCCAGTCGCTGTCGGGCCCGGTGCTGATCGCTGCTGTCGAATCCCGCGAGGGCGACCCCGGTCAGCTCCCCGGTGTCGTCGTCACGCACGGGCCACATGTCGAAGCTCCAGGCGTGCTCCCTGTTGCTCGAAGGGGCTCCCGTGAAGCTCTCGTAGCGGACCGGCATGCCCGTCTCTGCCACCTGGCGCAGATGGGCCAGGAAGCCCCGGCTGTGCTCGGCGTCCTCGACGGTGTCCGGGAAGTAGCGGCCCAGCAACGCGTCCTCCGGCACCCCCATGCCCCGGCAGGCCGCGTCGTTGAGGCGCAGGTAGTTCTGCCGGGGGTCGAAGACCGACATGGACATGGATGCCTGTTGGAAGGCCTTCCCGGCCAGTGTCGGTTCGCCGTCGCCGGGCGGCCGGGCGGTGATCACGTACCCGGCCGGTGTGCCGTCGCCGCCCAGGAAGGGACACGCGTCGAGGGTGAGCGTGAGCGGGGACCCGTCGCTGCGGCGCAGTACGACGGTGCCCTTCAGCGCCGCCACGGCCGGTCCCGGCGGGTCCTCGGCGAGCAGTTCCCGCGCCGCCCGCCCCACGACCTCCTCGGCCGTGTGTCCCGTCAGCCGCCGGGCACCCTCGCTCCACCCCGTCACAGTGCCTGCGGCATCGGTGACCGCCGTAGCGGAGACGTGCTCCATATGGTCCAGGATGGTCCCTTTGCCGGACCGCATCAACCGAAACGGGGCAACTGGCCCCCGCCCGTCACTTCCGGTGGGCGCGCAGGGCGTCGAGAGCGCGGTCGGCGTGGGTGTTCATGCGCAGTTCGCTGCGGACGACGTCCAGTACCTTGCGGTCCTCGGCGATGACGAAGGTGACCCGCTTGGTGGGGGCGAGGGAGAAGCCGCGCTTGACGCCGAACAGCTCTCGTACGGCGCCGTCGGCGTCGGACAGCAGGGGCATGCCGAGGGAGTGGCGGCCGGTGAACTCCTGCTGGCGCTCGACGGTGTCGCCGCTGATACCCACGGGCTGTGCGCCGACGGCGGCGAACTCGGCGGCGAGGTCACGGAAGTGGCAGGCCTCCGCGGTGCAGCCGGCGGTCAGGGCGGCGGGGTAGAAGAAGAGCACGACCGGGCCGTCGGTGAGCAGTTCGGAGAGGCGGCGGTGGGTGCCGGTCTCGTCCGGGAGCTCGAAGTCCTCGATGGTGTCGCCGGTCTCTATCGCCTTGCTCATGCCTGGCCCTCCGTGTTCTTAGCGATGCTGCGTGCCCACAGCACGAGCGGGAGTTGCAGCGGCAGCCGTCCGAGGGCCGCCGCCTTCAGGGGCGCGGGGCGGTGACGCCAGTCGACGGCCATCTTGACGTTGGCGGGGAACACCCCCACGAAGAAGGCGGCCGTGGCCAGGGCGGCGGTCCGCCTGGTCCGCGGCAACGCCAGACCGCCGGCGAGCGCGAGTTCCACGGCGCCGCTGGCGTACGTCCAGGTCCGGGGCCTGCCCGGCAGTGCCTGCGGGATGGTCGCGTCGAAGGAACGCGGTGAGGCGAAGTGGGCGACGCCCGCGGTGGCCAGCAGGCCGGCGAGCAGCAGGGGTGAGCGTGGGGACCGTGACACGGTTCCTCCTTCGGGGGGCTGCCGCGCACATTACTGGACGGTACATACAGGTCGGACAGGGGCCTGCCCCCGTCCTGAAGGCACTACCGGGGAACGGCGGTTGTGGGCGCCCGGGGTGTAGCCGAAGGAGCGGCGGAACACGTCGATGAAGGCGCTCGCGGACGACCAGCCGCAGCGATGGGCGACGGTCGTGACCGGGACGTCGTCGGCGAGCATGCGCAGGGCGTGGTAGAGGCGTGACTGGGTGCGCCACTGCGGGAAGGTCATGCCGAACTCGGAGCGGAAGAGGCGGCTGAGGGTGCGCTGCGAGGCTCCGGTGGCGGCGCCGAGGGTGGCCAGGGTGCGCGGGTCGGCGGGAGCGGCGTGGACGAGTGCGCAGACCGCGACCAGACGCGGGTCGGCCGGGGTGGGCAGGCGCAGGGGCTGCTGCGGAGAGGCGCGCAGTTGGTCGCGCAGTACGGCGAGGAGGCGCTGGCGTTCTGGACTGCCGTCGCCGGGATCGCGGGTGTGGGCGAGGATCAGCTCGCGCAGGAGCGGGCTCACGGCCAGGACGGTGGGGGCGTCCAGGCCGAGCGGGTTGTCGTCGGCGGGCAGCCCGACCAGATGCAGGTCGAGGTGACCGTGGGCGCGGTGGGCGTGGACGGTGCCGGCGGGGACCCAGATCGCGCGGGTGCCGGGCGCGAACCAGGTGCCGGCGTCGGTGGTGACCGCGAGAACGCCGGAGCCGGCGTAGACGATCTGGTGGTCGTCGTGGCGGTGGGCGTCGATGCGTTCTCCGGCGGCCAGGTGCTGGGCGCGGGTGGGCGCCATCGGCGTGTGGCGGATGTTCGACATGACTGGGCAGATTATCGAAAGCGGGACGGCCGCTGTCCGCGCGAGGCTCGTTTCGTGTCCAGGAACCGTTCCCTCACGCTGATGTCCCTGGGGCACGCCTGCGTGGACGTGTATCAGGGGGCCGTGGCCGCCCTGGTGCCGTTCTTCGTCGCCGAGCGTGCCTACTCCTATGCCGCCGCGTCGGGCGTCGTCCTTGCCGCGTCCCTGCTGTCGTCGGTCGTCCAGCCCCTGTTCGGCGCGCTCACCGACCGGTGGGCGATGCCGTGGCTGCTGCCGCTGAGCTCTCTGACCGCCGGTGCGGGTGTCGCGCTCAGCGGGGTGTTCGGCTCCTACCCGCTCACCCTGGCGGCGGTCGCCGTGACCGGGATCGGGGTCGCCGCCTACCATCCGGAGGCCGCCAGGGCCGCCCGCGCCGTCGCGCCCGCCGGCAACCGTGGGATGGGGTGGTTCTCACTCGGCGGCAACGTCGGTTTCGCCCTCGCTCCGCTGCTGGTCGCCGCCGTGATCGCCACGGGCGGCCTGGCCGCCTCTCCCCTGCTGGCCGTTCCGGCCGTGGCGGGGGCGGCCCTGTGCGCGGCCGCGATGCGCGCCTCGGGGGAACACCCGGCGGCGGACCTTGCGTTCAACAGCACCGGCGACGACGACTGGCCGTCGTTCCTGCGGCTCTCGGGCGCGGTGGTCTGCCGCTCGGTCGTGTTCGTCGGGCTGAGCGCCTTCGTCTCGCTGTACGTCCGTGAGCGCACCGGCGGCGGGGACCTGGCCGGTACGGCGGCGCTGTGTGTGCTGTACGCGGGCGGTGCCGTGGGGACGGTCGCCGGGGGCCGGCTCGCCGACCGCTACGGGCGCCTCGCGGTGGTGCGGCGGGCCTACATGCTGACGGTGTTCGCCGTGGCCGCAGTGGTGCTCGTTCCGGGTCCAGCGGTGTATCTGTTCGTCGCCCTGACCTCGGCCGGCCTGTATGTGCCGTTCTCTCTGCACGTCACCCTCGGTCAGGACTACCTGCCCCGGCGGGTGGGCACGGCGAGCGGGGTCACGCTGGGCCTGACGGTGAGCGTCGGCGGACTGGCTGCGCCGACGCTGGGGGCACTGGCCGACACCACGTCCCTGCGCACCGCGCTCGTCCCCCTGGTGGTCCTGCCGGCGCTGGGCGGCGTGCTGCTGCGGGGACTTCGCGAACCCACCGCTCCGTCCGCGCGGCCGACGCGCGCCCCTCGCCTCCCGGCGGGCTGAGCCGTCTGGCCCCGGCGGCCTGAAAGGGTCTTGGCCGAGGTCGGTCGCCTGCACTGGGCGGCCTGCTGCTCAGGGGACTACGCGAACCCGCCTCTCCATCCGCGCGGCCGACGCGCGCCTCTCGCCTCCCGGCGGGCTGAGCCGTCTGACCCCGGCGGCCTGAAAGGGGCTTGGCCGAGGTCGGTCGCCTGCGACCCGACTCTCAGGCAGTCCCGGCTGGTGTCGGCTCCTCGCTGTCGTCGACGGCGTGCGAGAGGAAGTCGTCGACCATGCGGTGGAAGAGTCCGGCGAGCTGCCGCAGTTCCTCGGGCGACCAGTCGGACAGCGCCAGCTGCATGCCCCGGGCACCGGCGTCACGGATGCGGTCGATGGCCTCCTGGCCGGTCCCGGTGAGCTGGATGCGCTGGGCGCGCCGGTCCTCGGGATCGGGGACGCGGGTGACGTAGCCCGACTTCTGGAGCTGCTGGACCGTGCGTGTGACGTGGGAGGCCTCCACTCCCAGGCGATTGGCCAGCTCCCCCGGACGCATCGGCTCGGTGTCGGCGACCTGCCGCAGCAGGGCCACGGCGGCGCGGTCCAGCGGCACCTCGGCCAGCGCCATCAGCCGGTCGTGCTGACGGGCACGGGTGCTCAGGTAGGTGATCCGGGTGAGCGCCCGCTCGATCTCGGTGACGTCCGGGGACGCGGGGACGTCGGGGAGCGGCTGTGAGGACATACTCACCAGGTTACCATCTTGTTGCGTAACTCAAGTAATCTACGGCGGATGTTGAGCGCGGGTACTGCGGACGTACGACGACGGGCCCTCTCCCACGATCACGGAAAGGGGCGCCGACAGCCGTGGCCGTCGACGCCCCCTCGGCGATACTCAGGCCTCGACCACCGGGATGTCGGTCCGCACGGTCTCGTGCCAGGCCGCGCCGGTCACGACGGCCTGGCGCCACCCGCGGATCGCCTTGGGCGGCATGCCCACCGCGAGGGCACCGCCGACCCGGCCCCCCGTGCGGTACACGGCGACGAACCGGCGTTCCGCCACGTCACCCTCCACGACGGCGACCTCGTCGTGTCCGCGCAGGAACCCGTACGCCTGGACCTTCATGTCGTACTGGTCGGACCAGAAGTAGGGGACCGGCGCGAACGGCTTGCGCGCCTCCGGGGCGGCGAGCAGGTTGCGGGCGGCGGCCATACCCTGCTCGGCCGCGTTGGTACGGTGCTCGATCCGCATCGACGCCCCGAACAGCGGGTTGTACCAACGGGCCACGTCACCGGCCGCGTACACGTTCTCCGCGGCCTCGCAGTACGCGTCGCACACCACGCCGTCGCCCACTGCGAGCCCGCTGCCGCCGAGCCACTCGGTGTTGGGCAGCGAGCCGATGGCCACGAGCACCTCGTCCGCCTCGACGACCTCTCCGTCGGCGAGCCGCACACCGTCCTCGGTCACCTCCGTCACGGTGACTCCACAGCGCAGTTCGACGCCCTGGTCGACATGGGCACGGGCCAGCATCTGCCCGACCTCGACGCCGACCGCGTGCGCCAGTGGCACGGCGGCGGGTTCCAGGAGAGTCACCTGCGCGCCCAGACGCCGGGCCACCGCCGCGGCCTCCGCGCCGAGGAACCCTGCGCCCACCACGACCAGTCGCAGGCCCGGCTTCAACTGCTCCCGCAGCATGAGGGCGTCGTCGAGGGTGCGCAGCACGTGGGCTCCCTCCCCGGGCAGCCGGCGCGGCCGCACGCCGGTGGCGATGACCAGTCCGTCGTACGGCACCTCGCAGCCGTCGGCCAACCGCACCGTGCGGGCGACGAGGTCGAGGCCCGTCGCCGCGACACCGAGCCGCAGGTCGAGGTCGAGCGCGGCCAGGTCGGCCGGAACACGCAGGGCGAGCCGGTCGGGCTGCCACTCCGCGGCCAGGATCTGCTTGGACAACGGGGGCCGGTCGTAGGGGGGTTCGGGCTCGTCGCCGATGAGGGTGATCGTCCCGTCGTGTCCTTCGCGGCGCAGTGTCTCGGCCGCGGCGAGCCCGGCGGCCGAGGCTCCGACGACGACGATCCGCCTCACGGCCGGGCCAGCCGGATGGCGGCGGCCGGACAGACCGCGATGGCTTCCTTCACGTCGTCGAGGCGGTCGTCGCCGACCTCCTCCGTCAGGAGGACCGCGATGCCGTCGTCGTCCTGGTCGAACACGTCCATGGCGGCGACCACGCACTGCCCCGAGGCGACGCACTTGTCGGCTTCCAGCTCCACCTTCACGGGATCCCCTACCTCTCTCGTGGTTGTCGTTCGTACCCGGGACGGCAGGCCGTCACCAGGTCACCGGCAGTTCGTGGATGCCGTAGATGAACGCGTCGTGCTTGAACTTCACGTCCTCCAGGGCGCGGGCGAACTTCAGGGTGGGGATGCGCCGGTAGAGGGTGCCGTAGACGACCTGGAGTTCCATACGGGCGAGGGGCTGGCCCAGGCACTGGTGGACGCCGAAGCCGAAGGCGACGTGGCGGCGGGCGTCGCGGGTGATGTCGAGGCGGTCGGGGTCGTCGAAGACCCGGGGGTCGCGGTTGCCGGTCTCGTTGACCATGATGACGCCCTCGCCGGCCTTGATGACCTGCCCGGCGATCTCGATGTCCTCGGTGACCGCGCGGCGGCGCCCCTGGTGGGTGATGTGGAGGTAGCGCAGCAGTTCCTCGACCGCGGAGGCGATCAGTGCGGGGTCGTCCGTGTCGCGCAACAGGGCGAGCTGGTCGGGGTGTTCGAGGAGGGCCGCGGTACCGAGCGCGATCATGTTCGCGGTGGTCTCGTGTCCCGCGATCAGCAGGAGCAGCGCCATCTCCACGGCCTGGCCGTGCGTCAGCTCGCCGGCGGTGACACGTCCGGCGATGCCGGTGAGGAGGTCGTCCCGGGGCTCGGTGAACCGCTCGGCGAGTTGGCCCGACAGATAGCCGGCGATCTCCCGGGTGGCCGCGCTGCGCGCCTCGGGAGTCGCGGTCGTGCGGACCATCGTCCTGGTGTTCTCCTGGAACAGCGCGTGGTCGTCGTAGGGCACGCCGAGCAGTTCGCAGATCACCAGTGAGGGCAGGGGGAGCGCGAACGCCTCGACGAGGTCGGCGGGCTGGGGGCCGGCCAGCAGGTCGTCGATCAGTCCGTCCACGATCCGCTGCACGGCGGGCCGGAGGGCTTCGATCCTCTTGATGGCGAACGGTGCCGTGACCATCCGGCGCAGCCGGGCGTGTTCGGGGTCGTCCATCATGATGAAGCTGAGCTTGCCCTCACCGGCCTCGGAACTGGCCTTGGACGGATAGCCGGGCCGGTCGGTGTCGGCGCTGACCCGGGGATCGGCCAGGATCGCCCGCTGCTCGGCGTAGCGGGTCACCAGCCACGGCTCGCTGCCGTCCCACAGGCGGACCTTCGCCAAGGGCCCCTTCTCCTGGAGTTCCCTGAGGGCGGGCGGCGGGTCGAAGGGGCAGCGGGCGGCGCGGGACATGGGGAACTCGGGGGCGGTGTCCGTCATGTCATGCGCGGGACCGGCCGGAGTGACGGCCATGGTTCTCCTCGGTGGTGGGGGCTCCGCCGGACGAGGCGGAGTGCCGGGGCGAAGTGGTCGAGGCCTCGATGAGCGCATGCAAACAGACAGGGCTGACGCCATCCCCTCAACAACCTGACGGGAAGCTGACGTGACCCAGATCACAGCACCGTCAACTGCTGGGTGCCCTCGGGGAGTTGCTGGTGCCCCACGACGATCCGCCCGCTGCGGACGCACCGACCCCCACGCCGTCCCGTCTGCGGTGAACCTCAGGTCTCGACGTCGGCGCGTCCCAGCCAGTAGCCGAAGCCGCGGCGGGTGTGGATGAGTTCGGGTGCGTCCCGGTCCACCTTGCGCCGCAGCCGGGAGACGAGCTGTTCGATCGCGTTGTCGCCGCGGTGGTCGCCCCAGACGTACCGGCCGATCTGCTCCTTGGACAGCACTCGGTGGGCGTTGACCAGGAGATGGCGCAGAAGCCGGTATTCGGCGGGCGTCAGGTCGAGGGAGCGCGGTCCACGCCGGGCCTCGCACAGACTGTCGTCCAGGACGAGTTCGCGGTAGCACAGCCCGCCGCCCCGGGCGGGTCCCGCTCCCGTGCCGCGCAGCAGGACCTGCACCCTGGCCAGGAGGTCGGCCACCCGGAACGGCTTGGTGACGTAGTCCCGTTCCCCCAGGCCGAGTTCGGGCACGATCTGGGCCAGCGACTCGTAGTCGACCAGCAGAAGGACGGGCGGACGGCGGACCAGGGCGGGCCGGGTACGGCCCAGTCCCGCCACGTCCGGCAGTGCCACGTCGACGACCACCAGATCGAACCGTTCACGGGCCAGGCGCGCCAGGCCGTCGGCGGCGGTCGCCGCCCCGACCACCCGGTAGCCCGCCAACTCCAGCGTGGCACAGAGGAGTTCCGCCACCTCCGAGTCGCCCGCGATGACCAGGAGGCGCTGGCCGGCACCGCGGGCGAGTGCCGGTCTCTCACTGGAGCTGCCGTACGTGACTCCTCCCTCGCCTGAAGCCGGGGGCTTCTCGTTACGCCGGGTTGGCATTGCGACGGACCAGCCCGGCCCGTAATACGTTGGTGGCTGCCACGGTGTCGGCGTGGGCGGTGTGGCCGCACGAGACGCAGTGGAACTTTTCCTGTGTGGGCCGATTCTCCTTCGCGGTGTGCCCGCATTCGGGGCAGGTGCGGGAGGTGTTGCGGGGATTAACGGCGATCACTTCCCGTCCGGCGCTTTCAGCCTTGGCGTGCAGGATCGTCAGGAACACCCCCCATCCGGCATCGGCGATCGACTTGTTGAGCCCGGCCTTCGTGGCGGCCCCGTTGGGCAGGAAGGTGCCCGGCTGGTCGGGGTCGGGTTTCGGTGCGGGGGCCTTGCTCATGTTGCGGATCTTGAGGTCTTCGTGCGCGATGACGTCGTGTGCGCGGACCAGGCCGAGCGCCGTCTTGTGTGCGTGGTCGAGCCGCTGGCGACGCACCTTGCCGTGCAGCTGGGCAACCTTGTCCACCGCGCGCTGGTGGTTGACGGTCCGGTCCTTCACCTTGCAGCGGGGGAACCGGGACAGGGCCTGCTGCGCTGCCTGGAGTTTCGCGGCTGCACGGCGGCCGTGGCGCGGGTTGGGTACGAAATCGCCGTTGGAGTCGGCGAGGAAGTTCGCGATGCCCAGATCGATGCCGACCACGGAGCCGGTCGCGGGCAGGGGTTCGGGCTGGTCCTGCTCAGCGGTCAGTACGACGAACCACTTTCGCCCCTCGCGCTTTACCGACACGGTCTTGACCTTGCCCACCACCGGGCGGTGCTGGTTGACCTTCACATGCCCGACGCCCTGGAAGCGGACCCGGGTGACCCGGTCGTGCGGGGCGGAATCCCACCGGCAGCCGTCCCCGTCCTTGGGGAAGTCCACCGTGTCAAACCAGTTCACCCCGCGAAAACGCGGATATCCCGGGGTGTCGCCGGACGTGACCCGGCGGAAGAACGCGGCGAACGCCTTGTCGAGACGGCGCAGGGTTGCCTGCTGCGAACTGAATGACCAGCGGCCCTGACGCTCCGGGTCGAACGCCCGGATCTCCTTGAGCTGCGCGGACTGCATCCCGTACCTGACGGTGGTCTTGGAGGCATGCCGCCAGGCGTCACGGCGTTCCTGCAACGCCCCGTTGTAGACAGAGCAGTGATCCCGCAGCATCTCGACCAGCGCCTGCTCCTGGCGGACGGTGGGCCGCATGAGGAACTTGTACGCACGGATCATCCAGCCCGCCCCCTCCGGTCAAGTCCACTCGATCCTAATATACTTGGCGCATGTCACCGCGCTGGGAACCAGATCCCGATATCAGACGGGGTAACCACGTCATCTACAACCTCCACGCCCACTTGGTGTTCGTCACTAAATACCGGCGTGAGATCTTCAACGACGACATGCTGACGCGCTGCGAAGCGATCATGCGGGACGTGTGCGAGAGCTTCGGCGCGGAAATCCGGGAGTTCAACGGCGAAGGCGATCACGTCCACCTGCTCGTGCACTACCCGCCGAAAATCGCCCTGTCCAAGCTCGTCAACTCCCTCAAGGGCGTCAGCTCCCGATATCTGCGCGCGGAGTACACCAGCCGGATCAACCAGATCGGCACCGGATCCGTGTTCTGGTCCCCGTCCTACTTTGCGGGGTCCTGCGGCGGCGCACCCCTGAGCATCGTCAAGGACTACATCGAGAACCAGAAACGCCCAGCCTGACCGACCGTCACCCCGAGGAGCAGGGATCTCCGGCACTACGCGCCTCCAGACCGAGGATCGCATTCCCACCCGGCCCTGAAGGCCGGGACTCCCTGCGAAGAACAAGCGATGGCACAAGACCGTTCGTGAGGGGGCACGCTCTCCCACCTTAGCGCTCCCTTGCCTAACTCAAGCAACAGCCCTTGCGGTGCCTACGGGAGCCCTTCATCGGGTGGGCGTGACCGGAGCCGTCCACATGGCGACCACGACATCACCGAGACCGGTGGCGGCGTCGTGCCAGGTGGCTCGGGGGGTCGGGGTGTTCTCGGCGAGGGCCCGTTCACGGTCCGCGGCCATGTGCACGATCAGATGACGGGCCATCTCGGACCGCTCGGCACGGACGTCGGCAGGCAACTCGGGCAGGCACCGGTGCAGGCCGTCGACGATCCGCCGGAGCGACGGCGAGGCCATCGACTCCTCGACCATGATCTGCTGGAGGACCGGGTCGGTCATGACCTGGGCGCAGAACCGGGCGAACCAGGTGGGACTGCCCAGCGCCGCGAGATGTTCGGGCACGGGCCGGACCAGACAGTCCACCCAGTCGCGTACGTCCGTGGAGTCGCCCGCCCTGTCCAGCAGCCTGGCGCGGATCTCCTCGATGCGGACGTGGTGCTTGCGGGCGATCGCCCGGACCAGGTCGGCCTTGGTGCCGAAGTGGTATCCGACGGCGGTGTTGTTGCCCTGCCCCGCGGCCTCGCCGACCTGACGGTTGGACACCGCGAGGACGCCACGTTCGGCAAAGAGCCGCTCCGCCGCGGTCAGGATCAACTCCCGGGTCGCACTGACCTGTTCCTCGCGTACCGTCCTGCCCGCCATGCTCACCACCGCACCGGGACTTCGCCGAGCCCTCCGACGGCCAGTCCCCCGAGCCGCCCGAGGTCCGCCGGCGGTGCGGCGGGCTCCAGTGCCGAAAGCCTACGCAACAGCACGTCCAGGACGGTGCGCAGCACCGCGCGAGCGAGCGCCCGACGCAGGCAGGACCGGGCTCCGGCGCCGACCCGCAGCGCGCTGGACACGCCGGGGAGTGGCGCTCACTCCAGGACACAGGTCCTCCTCGGCTCCGGCGATCAGTGCACGGACAGGACAGCCGGGCCCCGTAAGCTAAGTCAAGCACCTGACTTAACTTCGGCCGAGTTGTCGGCCCCCTGCCCTGCCATGGAGGCTCATTCATGTCCGACGCTCCCACCGGATCCGCCGACGCGGGTGCCGTGGTGACCCCGCCCCGGCCCAACGCGGTGGTGGCGGTCCTGGCCTTCGCCGGCATCGTGGTGTCGCTGATGCAGACCCTGGTCATCCCGATCGTGCCGGAACTGCCCAAGCTGCTCGACGCCCCGGCCTCGGACACCGCCTGGGCGGTCACGGCGACGCTGCTCGCGGCAGCCGTGGCCACCCCCATGGTCGGCCGTCTCGGCGACATGTTCGGCAAGCGCCGGATGCTGCTGGTCAGCGTCGTGATGCTGGTGGCCGGATCGGTCGTCTGCGCACTCAGCGACGCCTTGGTCCCGATGATCGTCGGCCGCGCCCTGCAGGGCCTGTCCTCCGGTGTCATCCCGCTCGGCATCAGCATCATGCGCGACGAACTGCCCGCGGAGCGTCTGGCCGGGGCGACCGCGCTGATGAGCGCCTCCCTCGGGGTCGGCGGTGCCCTCGGGCTGCCGACGGCCGCGCTGATCGCGGACAACTTCGACTGGCACTTCCTGTTCTGGAGCTCGGCCGGAATGGGTGCGATCGCCCTCGTCCTCGTCCTGGCGTTCGTGCCGGAGTCCCGGGTGCGCACCGGCGGCCGCTTCGACGCGGTCGGCGCGGTCGGGATGGCCGTGGGCCTGGTCTCCCTCCTGCTGGCCGTCTCCAAGGGCGCCGACTGGGGCTGGACCAGCGGCACCACGCTCGGCCTGTTCGCCGCGGCCGTGATCGTCCTGCTGGCCTGGGGCTTCTTCGAACTGCGCACCACCCAGCCGCTGGTGGACCTGCGCACCACCGCACGTCGCCAGGTGCTGTTCACCAACCTCGCGTCGATCGCGATCGGCTTCTCGATGTTCGCGATGTCTCTGGTCCTGCCGCAGCTGCTCCAGCTGCCCACGCAGACCGGCTACGGCCTGGGTCGGCCCCTGCTGACCGCCGGCCTGGTGATGGCTCCCTCCGGACTGGTGATGATGGCTCTGGCCCCGGTCTCCGCCATGGTCTCCAAGGCCAAGGGCCCGAAGGTGACGCTGATGATCGGCGCACTGATCGTGGCCTGCGGGTACGGCATCAATATCGTGCTGATGTCCCAGGTGTGGCACCTGGTGCTGGTCTCCTGCGTCATCGGTGCCGGCATCGGATTCACGTACGGTTCGATGCCCGCGCTCATCATGGGCGCCGTGCCCGCCTCGGAGACGGCGGCCGCGAACAGCCTCAACACCCTGATGCGTTCCATCGGTACGTCCTGCGCGAGCGCCATCGCCGGTGTGGTCCTGGCCCAGATGACCATCGACCTCGGCGGCTACGCGCTGCCGTCCGAGAACGGCTTCAAGACCGTCATGGCGGTCGGCGCGGGTGCCGCGCTCCTCGCCTTCGCCCTCGCCTCCTTCATCCCGCGCCCGCGCGCGGCGGTCCCGTCGGAGATCTCGGCACCGGTAGCCGCGGAGAGGTCGGCCGGGATGCCGTCGGGGCGCTGACATTGCCCGCCTGACGGCCGCCGTCCGGGCGGCCGTCAGGCATGCGTGTCCTGCCCAGGGAGGACACGGCTCCCGGCGCGTACTGCGTTCTCAGTAGTGCGCTTGTCGGCGGAGGTACGACGACGCGCCGGCCCGGACCGGGGAAGACTGGGAGCCGCCCGGACCGCCGTCGTGGGGCGTGCCGCTCATCCGCCCGGACCACTCGCGGCGGCAGCACCCGGCGGGCATCGGCGACCATGGTTCGAGGACACGACCGGAGAGCGGATGAGCATCCCGTTGCGGCGCCACGCCGACGACCCTGTCCGTGCGGTCGTCGCCATGACGTCCGCACCGCGGTCCCCCGCGTTCCCCTCCGGCGGCGCGAGCCGCCCCGGCCTCGACCGGCCGGACGTGGCGGGTCACCCTCGGCTCCCCCAGTCCCCCGCCGTCACGGAACGTCAGAAACGGACCCCATGACCATCCGCGTACTGCTCGCCGACGACCAGGCCCTGCTGCGGGCCACCTTCCGGATCCTCATCGACTCCTGCGACGACATGGAGGTGGTCGCGGAAGCCGCCGACGGCGCCGCGGCGGTCGATCTGGCGCGCATCCACCGGCCCGACGTGATCCTGATGGACATCCGCATGCCGGGGACCGACGGCCTGGCCGCGACGTCGGTGATCTGCGCGGACACCGCGCTGTCCGACACGCGGGTGCTGATCCTGACCACGTTCGAGATCGACGAGTACGTCGCGCAGTCGCTGCGGGCCGGGGCCAGCGGGTTCCTCGGCAAGGACGTCACCGCCGAGGTTCTGCTCGACGGCATCCGGACCGTGGCGGCCGGCGACTCCCTGCTCTCCCCCGGCGCCACCCGCACCCTGATCACCCGCTTCCTCTCGGCCCCGGGGCTGGGCACCCGGCTCGCCGCCGCCGACGACCTGACCGGCCTCACCACCCGGGAACGCGAGGTGATGGCCTGGGTGGCGGAAGGCCACTCCAACGACGGCATCGCGGAGAAGCTCTTCGTCAGCCCTCTGACGGTCCGCACCCACGTCCACCGTGCGATGACGAAGCTCGGTGCCCGGGACCGCGCCCAGCTCGTCGTCATGGCCTACCAGTCGGGGCTGGTCCAGGCGCTGCCGCCCGAGGAACGCTGACCCGACTCCGCCGGAGTGGACGCACGCCTTGCCGCACAGGGCGTCCGGATCCTCGAACCCCCGGTCCCTGCGGGACCCGGACGGCACCGTCGTCCACCTTGTACCAGGACACGTGACGGACTCCCGAAGGCCCGCCTCCCCGCCCTCGTCGCCGCCTGACAGCTCCTCGGACAGCGCCCGTTCAGGGGAAACCGGCGCGCGGGGCGCGTGACGGTCGGTGCTCGCGTCGACAACTCACCCGTGACCCTCCCGACGATCCCGCCCATGCTGGCCACACCCGGCACCCTGCCGCCCGCGTCGCAGGACGCGCGGTGGGCGTACGAGACCAAACAGGACGGCCAGCGGGTGGTGGTCCGTCTCGGCGGGGACGGCTCCGTGGTGCTGCGTGCCCGGTCGGGGGAGGAGATCACCGCCGCCTATCCCGAACTGCGGCCGCTGGGCGGTGTCCTCGGCTCGACGGCGGCCGTGCTCGACGGGGAGGTCCTGGCACTGGACGAACAGGGGCGCGCGGACTTCCAGTTGCTGCAGTCGCGGATGGGGCTGGCCCACGCCCCGGGGAGGGCCGCGCGCCGGGCGGCCCAGGTCCCTGTCCATCTCGTGCTGTTCGACGTGATGCACCTGGGGCGCCGGTCCCTCCTGCCCCTGCCCTACGTGCAGCGGCGCGCACGGCTGGAGGCGCTGGGCCTGACCGGGCCCCACTGGTCGACGCCCGCCGCCCTCGTCGGTCACGGCGAGCAGGCGCTGCGTGCCACGCGTGAGCACGGTCTGGAGGGCTTGGTCTGCAAGCGGCTGGACTCGGTGTACGAGCCGGGGGTGCGTTCCCGGGCCTGGGTCAAGATTCGCAACATGCGCAGCGAGGACGTCATCGTGGGCGGCTGGCTGCCCGGCAAGGGACGCCTCACGGGTCTGCCGGGCGCGGTGCTGGTGGGACAGCGGGCCGCGGGACGGCTGCGGTACGTCGGGAGTGTGGGCACCGGCTGGAGCGAGCCGGAGCGGACCGAACTCGCCGCGCTGCTGGCCACCGCCGCGACACACGTGTGCCCCTTCGATCCCGCCCCGCCGGTCCACGGTGCGCGCTGGGTGCTGCCCCGGCTGGTCGGCGAGGTCCGCTACAGCACCCGTACCCGGGCGGGGTTGCTGCGTCAGCCGTCCTGGCTGCGGCTGCGACCGGATCTCGCGCCGGAGGAGTCCGCCGCCGACCTCCCCGACGCACGTCCATGATCCGGATGTTGGGCGAGCCGTAACCGGAGCGATGTGTTCAGCCTCTTGGCGCGTACATGAAAAGCAGGGAAGCTGAACTCCCCAGTAACCCCCAGCCGTTGGGCTGCGCCCGGACCCGAGGAGGACGCAGTGGCGTCACCGTCGTTCAAGAAGCACCGCGCGAGGCTTTTCACCGGCCTGGCCGGCGCCGCCGCGCTCGTGGTGGCCTTCCCCTCCGTCGCGTTCGCCGCTCCGCCCAAGGCGCTGCCCGCCAACGCCGAGAGCGCCGAGTACACCTACCAGCCGGCCTTCGACTACGACACCGACGGCTGCTACTCGTCCCCGGCCATCGGCCCCGACGGCACGATCAACGGCGGCCTCAACCCGACGGGTTCACTCAGCGGCGACTGCCATGACGCCTCGGACCTCGACAACACCAACACGTACTCGCGCTACAAGTGCAACAACGGCTGGTGCGCCTACCTGTACGGCCTGTACTTCGAGAAGGACCAGGCCGTGGCCAACAGCAGCATCGGCGGGCACCGCCACGACTGGGAGCACGTCGTGATCTGGGTGCAGAACGGCGCGGTCCAGTACGTCTCGACGTCCAACCACGGTTCGTTCACGGTGAGCGCGGCGTCCGGCGTCCGCTTCGACGGCACGCACGCGAAGATCGTCTACCACAAGGACGGCATCAGCACGCACTGCTTCCGCCTGGCCAACTCGGGCGACGAGCCGCCGGAGAACGCCAAGGGCACCTGGCAGTACCCGCCGCTGGTCGGCTGGAACGGCTACCCGGCCGGGCTGCGCGACAAGCTGAGCGCGTACGACTTCGGCAGCGCCAACTTCGGCCTCAAGGACGCCAACTTCGCCAACCACCTGACGTCGGCGAAGCCGTCGGGGATCAGCTTCGACCCCAACGCCTGACCCCGGCCTGACGATCGGGCGCGGGACCTAGGACTCAGGTCCGCACGGCCTCCGCCCCGCGCCCGATCCAGCCCCGCCGGTGTGCGGCATAGCGTCCCGTGCATGGACACGAGAGACGCCACCGAACCGAAGGACATCAGCGACCGGCCCGTTCCGAGCGACACCGGCGGGCACCTCGAAGAGGCGCTGGACCGCGTCCACGCGTCCGGCCCGGAACGAGAGGGCTGGCTGTCCAATCACGCCCCCATGGTCGTCGAGGCGCTCGCCGCGCACGGGCAGTCGGACTCGGTGCACCGCTGGCTGGACCTCTACCGGGACCGGCTGGAGGACTTCCCCGACCGCACGGCCCCCGTCACGGACGACAACTGGCTCTCGGCACTGGGGGATCCGCGCCGGGTCGCGGACTGGACCGACCATTTCTCCCGCACGCTCGCCGAACGCCCCTGGAAGGACGTCCTCGCCCAATGGTGGCCGCGCCTGCTGCCCGGTCTGTACGGCGGCGCCACCCACACGGTCATACGGGTCGGCCACGCCGTCCGCGCCGTGGCCGCCGAGGAGAACGCGCCCCGGGTCACCGAACTGGCTCACGCTCTGGGCTACTGGGCCGCGCGGCACCAGCCGGTGACCTCTCTCGTGGCGCTGCCGGGTGCGAGGACCGCGACGGCGGCCCTGGACGCCGTACCCGCGATCGAGCCGGGGCACCTGGGGTTCCGGAACCGCCTGGCCGCCGTGCGGGGACTGCCCGTCTGGGCGGACGAGGTCACCGACCCGGACACCGCGAGGGAGCGGCTCACCGAACTCGTCCGCGCCGCGACCCACCGCTACGCCACCCACGGCCATGGCGAGCCCACCATGCTCGTCCACGCGGCGACGGCCCCCAACGCCGTACTGCGGGCCCTGGACTCGCTCCCCCGGGACCAGTGGGCGCCCAGCCTGCGCGCGGCCTGGACCGCGTCGGCGGCGGTCACCGCGATGTACGCGCCCGCGGAACCCGTCGCCCACGTCCCGCCCGTCCGCCTGTCGCCCGAGGAAGTCCTGCAGCGGGCGCTGGCCCACGGCGACGAACACGTCATCAAACTGACCGACACGGCCCTGGACGTCGGTGACGAGCAGGCCCTCGCGGCCGCCCTGCGCGCGGTCGAACTCAGCGAGCCGCTCGCCTCCTAGGAGCTCGCCCGGGCGCCGGTCACCACCGCGTCGCCCAGCGCCGTCCGCTCGTACAGCACGTGAAGGCCCTGCCGCCGCGCGCCGAGCAGGCCCGCCTCGCGCAGGACCGACAGATGGGCGGAGACCGTCGACGGGGCGAGGCCGTGGCGGCGGGCCAGGTCGGTGGTCGAGGCCGGCTCCCCGATCCCGGCCAGGACCGCGGCGCGCTGGCGCCCCAGCAGCCGGGCGAGCGCCTCCGGCGGACGCGGTACCCCGTCGGTGCGCAGTGCGCCCATGCCGCGGGCGGGATAGATGACCGTCGGCTGCCAGGGCCGGGCGAAGCCGCTCACCACGTCCGGCCAGACGAACACACTCGGCATGAGCAGCACGCCCCGCCCGTCGGCCAGTTGGGCGTCCGTCATGTCCCCGCGGACGGGAAGGGTGAGGGTGCCGTCGGTCCAGTCGACGTCCGGATGCAGTCCGGTGAACAGCGCGTCGAGTCCGGCGTCGGCGACCTGCCGGGACCGGTGGGCGATGTCGGCCTCAAGAACGGCACGGTGGCGTGCCCAGTCCGGTGCGACCAGTACGTGCCAGGCCTGTTCGGTCAGGTCGGCGAGACGCCGTACGGTCGCGGCCGGGTCGTCCAGGGCGGCCCGCCCGCGCGGCGACTCGGCGAGCCCCGGTGTGCAGGCGAGCGAGCGGGCCATCTCCGCGTGGGCCAGGGCGGGGTCGATGGCGCGGACGCGGGCCAGCTCGTCCTCGAAGCGGGGATAGGGGTCCTCGGGCGGCGGCCCCAGGAAGTCGGGGGTGTACCCGCCGACCGCAGGGATGAACAGCCACAGCGGGGTCAGGTCGAGCCCCGCCACGGTGGGCGCCGCGCGGCGCAGCCAGTCCCGGTGGTAGCCGTGCCGGGCGGACCGGCGCAGCATGCGCAGCGCCTCGTGGGTCTGGCACAGCGGGGAGACGGCGAAACGGCACCGTCTGAGGTCGTCGTTCCCAAGAAGCAGGGTCAGCGGCACGTCGGGCTCCCTGGCGGCGGTCGGTGATTCGTCCTGGACCGAAAGAGTGGAACCGCCGTCGTCGGCGCCGCACGCTTGCCGTCCTCGACTCCCCTGCCCCGGAAGGTACTTGAATGGACAGCGCACGTCCGACCCCCTGGCGCAGGGCCGTCGTCGTCGCGGCGCTGATGCTGGCGGCGTTCACGTTCAACACCGCCGAGAACCTCCCGGTGGGCCTTCTGCCCCTGATGGCGGACGATCTGCGGGTCTCCCTCACGGCGGTGGGCGCGCTGGTCAGCGGCTACGGACTGACGGTGGCCGTCGCTTCGCTGCCACTGGCCCACGTCACCCGGTCCGTGCCGCGCCGGCATCTGATGACCGGCCTGCTCGTGGTGCTCGCGGCGGCGTGCTGGATCTCCGCGCTCGCCGCCGTGTCGTACGGCCTGCTGCTGGCAGCCCGGGTGGCGACCGCGATGGCGCAGGCGCTGTTCTGGGCGGTGATGGGGCCGGCCGCGGTCGGACTCTTCGCGGCCGAGCGGCGGGGCCGGATCATCGGACTGCTCTCGGTCGGGGGTTCGCTGGCCACGGTGGCGGGAGTGCCGGCGGGGACCTGGCTCGGTGGGCACAGCGGCTGGCGGATGCCGTTCGCGGTGCTCGGGGCGCTCGCCGTCGTCTCCCTGGTCGCGGTGGCCGTCCTCCTGCCGACCTCCCCTCCGGGGGAGAGCCACGGGGCGTACGGTGCCGCCCCCGACCGGCGCCGGTTCGCGGTCGTGCTCGCCACCACCGCGCTGTCGGTGACGGGGGCGTTCACCGGATTCACGTACGTCGTCGCCTTCCTGGACGACGTGAGCGGGTTCGGCCGGGACGCGGTGAGCGCCGTACTGCTGGCGTTCGGGGCGGCGGCGCTGGCCGGGGTCGCGGTGGCGGGGCCCCTGCTGGACCGCTTTCCGCGGGCGACGCTGACCGTGCCGGTGGCGGGGCAGGCCGTGGCCCTGGTCGGGCTGTGCGTGGCCGGGAGGAGCCAGGCGGCGACCGTGGGGCTGCTCATGCTGTTGGGGGCCTCGGTGGCGCCGACGTTCATGGCGACGCAGAGTCAGGTGCTGCGTGTCGCCCCGGGGCGCACCGAGACGGCCCTGGCGGCCAACTCGGCGGCGTTCAACGTGGGCGTGGCCGCCGGTGCCCTGCTCGGGGGCGGGCTGGTGCCCCTGGCCGGGACGCGTGGCGCGTTCCTGGCCGGCGGGCTGTTCACGGTGGGGGCGCTCGTGGTGCTGGTGTGGCCGTTCAGCGCCGTACCGCGCAGGCGGCCGTTCAAAGCGAAAGCGATGGACGCCCCGGAGCCGGGCTGCCGATGACGACCGGACCAGCGCACGCGTCGAGCAGAAGGAGCGTTACTTCCTACCCGTTGCTCCCTGAGCGTCAAACACCGGCCCGCCGCAGGGTCTATCGTGTCCCGCATGTCCCTCCCGGAACTGATTCGCGTCGTCTCCCGTGACTCGCCGATGGCGCTGGCCCAAGTGGAGCGTGTCCGCGGCGAGTTGACCGCCCTGTATCCCGGTGTGCGTACCGAGGTCGTGCCGGTGAAGACGACCGGTGACAAGTGGATGGGCGACCTGTCCGCGGTCGAGGGCAAGGGCGCGTTCACCAAGGAGGTCGACGCCGCGCTGCTGGCCGGCGAGGCGGATCTCGCGGTGCACTGCGTGAAGGACGTACCCGCCGACCGGCCGCTCCCGGCGGGCACGACGTTCGCGGCGTTCCTGAAGCGGGACGACATCCGTGACGCCCTCATCCACCCGGGCGGACTCACCCTGGACGAGCTGCCGGACGGCACCCGCATCGGCACCTCCTCGGTGCGCCGGGTGGCCCAGCTGGCCGCGACCCATCCGCACCTGGAGTGCGTGCCGTTCCGCGGCAACGCCAACAGGCGCCTCGCGAAGCTGGCGGCCGGTGAGGCGGACGCGCTGCTGCTCGCGGTGTCCGGGCTGGAACGCATCGGCCGCCAGGACGTGATCAGCGAGATCCTCTCCCCCGAGACGATGATGCCCCCGATCGGCGCGGGCATCCTCGCCCTTCAGTGCAGGGAGGGCGACTCCGAGCTGATCGACGCGGTCAGCGCGCTGGGCGACCCGGACACGTTCCGGGAGGCGACCGCGGAGCGCATGTTCCTGCATGTCCTTCAGGGTCACTGCAACAGCCCGATCGCCGGGTACGCGCGCATGGACCTCGGCGGCGAACTCTCCCTGCGGGCCTGCGTGTTCACCCCGGACGGCAAGACCCGGCTGAACGCCCACGAGTGGGCGGGCCGGCTCGACCCGGCCACGTTGGGCACCTCGGTCGCCGTGGCGCTGCTGCGCCAGGGGGCCCGCGAGATCATCGACGGCATCCCGCACTGAAGCGGGCGCGGGATCAGGCAGTGCCCTCTTCGGCCTGGTCCCGCAGGAAGTTGCTCACCTGGCAGGCCAGGCCCTCGCGTCCCACGCCGGGGTGAGCGGTTCCCTCGTCGAGGCCGATGCCGCCCGCCCACAGCCGCCGGTCGGCCCACTCGTCGTCGACCCGCAGCTGGATCTGCACGTCGATCTGGTTCAGGCTCGCCTCCGGTCCCGCCGCGAACAGCACGGCGGTGACGCGGCGCAGCGGATAGACGTCGAAGCCCTCGACGAACTGCGAGTTGCGCCAGTCGATGAAGGCGCTCTCGCCCTCGGAACCGATCCGCACGTCGATCTGGCCGTCCTCCAGGTGGACGGTGGGATGCCGCTCGCCGCGGTTCTCGACGGTCACCCGGACGCTGAAGTAGGTGAGACCTTCAGCGGCGTCGTCGCGTCCACGCGGCGGCTCGGCCGCCTCCAGACGGTGGACGCGGACACGCAGACCGGCATGCTCGTCGTACTCCAGCCAGTCCCCGACCACGTTCGGCTCGTACACAGTGCACCTCATCGACCTCAGAGAGCTGCTTCCTATCTGTGTGCTCAATGCACTGTCAAATGAGCAGAATGCGCTGTGGCCAGGTACTTCACCCCCTTTGATCGCTGATCAAGCCGTGCGCAGGAAGAATCCCCCGGGTGGCCGGAAAAACCCTTCCCCGGGCGTGCCGCACATCACGTTCCCCGCGCATGATCAACGGGCCAGCCGGCCGAGGAGCGAGGAGGCCGCGGTGATGCCGAGCGCGGCGGCCACCGCCAGCACCCCGAAGTCGAGCGCCAGATGGGCGGGCGTGCCCAGGAGGAGGCCGCGCAGGGCGTCGACTTCGTAGCTGAGGGGGTTCACCTTGCTGATCGTCCGGAGCCAGCCCGGCATGATCGACAGCGGGTACAGGGCGTTGGAGCCGAAGAAGAGCGGCATGGTGATGGCCTGTCCGATGCCCATCAGGCGGTCCCTGCTGAGCACGATGCCGGCGATGGTCATCGACAGGCAGGAGAAGAACGCCGAGCCGAGGATCACGATCGCCCCGACTCCGAGGAGTTTGAGCGGGTTCCAGGTCAGGGACACGCCGAGCAGGGCGGCGATGAGGATGACGACGACGGCCTGGATCAGCGACTTCACCCCGGCCGCGAAGGCCTTGCCGGTGGTCAGTGCCGAGCGCGGGGTCGGAGTGACCAGGAGCTTGTTGAGGATGCCCGCGTCGCGCTCCCAGATGATCTGGATGCCGTAGAAGATCGCGATGAACATCGCGGACTGGGCGATGATGCCGGGCGCCAGGTAGTCGATGTAGGGGATGCCGCCGGTGGGGATCGCCCTCATGCGGGTGAAGGTCTGGCCGAAGATCAGCAGCCACAGGGCGGGCTGGACCGCGCGGGTGTAGAGCTCGGTGCGGTCGTGCCGCAGCTTCTGGAGTTCGACGGCGCACATCGCCACGACCCGGGCGGGCAGCACGCGCCAGCCCGCGCGGGGCTCCGGCGGGCGGAGCAGCAGATGGATGGCGCTCGGGTCAGCCGACACGGTTGGCGGTGCGGCGGGTGCTTCGGACATCGCGGAAATCCCCTCCCTCGTCCTCGAGTCCGCTGCCGGCGACGTCACGGAAGACGTCCTCCAGGCTCGGCAGGGCGTCTGTGCCGCGGCTCTCGGCGAGTCCGCGTCTGAGCTCGGCGGAGGTACCGAGGGCGCGGATGCGGCCCCGGTGCATCAGACCGACGCGGTCGCAGTACTGGTCGGCCTCGTCCATGTAGTGGGTGGTCACCAGGACGGTCATGCCGGTCGCCTCGCGTACGGCGTTGATGTGCTCCCACACGCCGGTGCGGGCGATCGGGTCGAGGCCGATGGTCGGTTCGTCGAGGATCAGCAGCCGCGGCGCGCTGACCAGGGCCTGGGCGAGCTCCAGCCGGCGGACCATGCCGCCGGAGTAGGTGCCCGCGAGCCGGTCGGCAGCGTCGGTGAGGTCGACCGCGGCGAGGGCCTGACCGACGCGTTCGGCGCGTTCCTTTCGGGCCACGTCGAAGACGCGGGCGAACAGGGCGACGTTCTCCCGACCGGTCAGGTTGGCGTCGGCGGACAGCTGCTGCGGGACGTAACCGAGCAGACGCCGTACAGCCATCGCGTCCTGGGCGGTGTCACGGCCGAAGACCCGGACCATGCCCGCCGGGACGGGGAGCAGGGTGGTGATGCAGCGGATGGCGGTGGTCTTGCCGGCGCCGTTGGGGCCGAGCAGTCCGAAGACCTCGCCCTGTTCGACGGTCAGGTCCAGTCCGTCCACGGCCGTCGTCTCACCGAAGGTGTAAGCGAGCCCCGTGCAGCTCACGGCTTCGTCGGCGTGCGGTGTCATGACTCCTCGGCCTCCTCGTGCAGATTGACGGCGAGCGCGCGCAGCGCCGGGAGTGCGGCACGCAGGGCCTCCTGGTCGGCCTCGTCGAGCCGGGCGACCTGCCGTCCGACGAGTGCGATCCGGCGCTGCTTCCAGTCACGCAGTCGCGTCTCGGCCTTGTCGGTGAGCAGCAGACGGGCGGCGCGCCGGTCGGCGGGGTCTGTCTCACGGATCAGGTGTCCCCCCCTGACCAGCTGGTTGACCAGGGTCGACACGGAGTTTCCGGCGAGGTACAGCTCCTTGGCGGCGTCGGAGACGCCGATTCCCGGCCGCGACTCGACAAGGCGCAGCAGCTCGACCTCGGCGCCGCGCAGCCGCGGTGCGGTCAGTCCGGCGCGCAGTCTGCGCCTGAGCAGCCGCTGGACGCCGACCAGTGCGTCGGCCAGCTCTTCCGGGAGGGTCTGTTCGTCCACACGGCCAGATTACCTCTGCATAAGAGTTATCTCGACCAAGGGCAGGTCAAGCAGGACCCCTGCAGGGGCATCAACGACCTACCGGTACTTTCTGTTTTATTTCACTCGAAAGCGGGAATTCGCAAGGAAGTGCTTCGGACAGGAGGCACGTCCGTGGGAGTCCGCCGAGCGGGTCCCGGATGTCTCCGCGAAGGCGTTCTCCTCCCACGGTGTCT
Organism: Streptomyces sp. NBC_00285; assembly: GCF_036174265.1. NCBI lineage: Bacteria > Bacillati > Actinomycetota > Actinomycetes > Kitasatosporales > Streptomycetaceae > Streptomyces > Streptomyces sp. NBC_00285. The sequence goes on from NZ_CP108055.1 coordinate 753,141, forward strand.
GTCCACCCGGCACCCGCTCAGGGAGGTGCGCGACATGCCGGTCGCCACCAGAACGAAGTCTCATCCCCACGACGACGCCCCCGACACGAATGAGGCCTTCGAGCGCCTGGCACGGCTGCCCGACGGCCCGGCGCGCAAGGCGCTGCGGGACGAGCTGATCGAGCTGTGGCTCCCCATGGCCGAGCGCATCGCCGTCCGGTTCCGGGGCCGCGGGGAATCCCTCGAGGACCTCTACCAGGTGGCCGCCCTCGGCCTCGTCAAGGCTGTCGACCACTACGACCCGGCACGGGGCAGCGCCTTCGAGGCGTACGCGGTGCCGACCGTGACCGGTGAGATCAAACGGCACTTCCGCGACCACATGTGGACGCTGCACGTACCGCGCCGGGTGCAGGATCTGCGCAACCGGGTCCGGCAGGCCTCGAAGGAGCTCTCCCAGACCATCTCCGGCCGGGCCCCCACGATCGCCGAGATCGCCGAGCGGGCACAGCTGACCGAGGACGAGGTGCGCACTGGCGCGGAGGCCCTGGAGTGCTTCTCGGCGCTGTCGCTGGAGGCCGAGATGCCGGGCACCGACGGCTACGCCCTGGCCGACGCGCTCGGCGGCCCTGACCCCGGCTACGACGTGATCGTCGACCGCGTGGCCGCCAGACCCGCTCTGGAAGCCCTTCCGGAGCGCGAGCGGACCATCCTGTACCTGCGTTTCTTCCGCGGCATGACACAGAGCGGCATCGCCGAAACGCTCGGCATCTCGCAGATGCATGTCTCCCGGCTGCTCAGCACGTGCTTCGCCCAGCTGCGCGAGGAGGTCCTGACCGACGCCGGCTGAGCCCCGCGGGCGCCGTCACTCCGACGGTGCCCCCGGGATCTGCGTCGGGCCGTGGCGGTCGAGGGCCTCTTCGAGTCGGGCCCGGACCTCGGGAGGCATCTCTCCCGTGCGTCCCCAGATGAGGATCAGTTCCGAGACGTTGCGCAGCTTGATGTTGGTGTGCTGGGAGACGTCTTTCAGCACTTCCCAGCCCAGGTCCGGAGTGACTCTGCCCAGTGCGACGACCATGCCGATGGCCTGGTCCACGACAGCGTGGGAGGCGATGGCCTCCTTCATCTGGTCGACCTGCTCCTGAAGCTCGAAGACCCGCTGCGACTCGTCGGCGGGCTCGTTCGGTGCGGCTGACACCCCTCCATCCTGTCACTCGGGCGGGTCCGCGCCACCTGACCGCAGGTCGCGAGAGCCACCGTTTCGGCGTCATACCCGGGGTACTCGGCAGGCGCCCCCAGCGGTTCCGGACGGACACTGGTGAAACGCCCCCGGTGGCCGCCGGCCGACGAGAGCAGGACACGACTGCCATGAACCACACCCCGAGACGACCCACCGCGACCGCCGACGCCGTCTCCACGCACCATGTCTTCGGCGCCCCGTGCTGGGTGAGCCTGACCAGCCGCGACCAGCAGGCCACGGAGAGCTTCTACGGGGCTGTCCTCGGGTGGGAGTGGCAGTCGGTCGAGCTGGGCGAACGCTTCCGGGTCGCGCTGGTGGACGGTACGCCGGTCGCCGGTATCGCGGCGGTTGCGTCGATGTGGCAGATGGCGGTGGCCTGGACGCCGTACTTCGCGGTGCCCAGCGCCGACGAGGCCGCGGCCCGGGTGCAGGAGCGCGGCGGCACCCTGGCGGTCGGCCCGCTGTCCTTCCCGCCCGGCCGGGCGGCCCTGCTGTCCGACCGTGACGGGGCGACCTTCGGCGTCTGGGAGGGCGAGCTCTTCGCCGGCTGGGAGGTGTGGCGCCACGCCCAGCCGGCCTTCGTCCGGCTGCACACGCGCGACGCTTTCGACGCCGCTATCTTCTACGGGGAGGTCCTCGACTGGGCCACGGAACGCCCCGGCTGCTGCGAGGTCCACTACGAGGGCGGCGAAGTGGTGCTGCGCAGCGGGGGCGACATCGTGGCCCGCATCGAGTCGGGGGCGCTGGGATCGGCCCCCGATCCCACGATCCGGCCGCACTGGCAGGTCCACTTCGCGGTGACGGACGTGGCGGCCTGCGCCAAAGCCGCGGAAGCCCACGGCGGCAGCGTGCTGTCGCAGAACGACGACGAGGCCGTCCTCCACGACCCCGACGGCGCCCGGTTCACGGTGACCTCGCGCCGCGCGCGCTGAGCCCGGGGACGCGGTCCTGGGGCTGAATCCTGGGGCCGCCCCTCACCCGGCCTCGTGAGAGGGACGGGACAGCAGGACCAGACTGCGCGCCTCGACGGTCATCGTGGTGCCGGCCTTGTGCTCGGACTCGTCGGCGCCCTGCGGCTCGGCCGTGTCGAGCCGAGTCGTCCAGCGTTCGCCGTAGGTGCGGTCCGGCAGCCGGAACTCGACGGGTTCCCAGTAGCCGTTCAGCAGAAGCAGGAACGAGTCGTCGACCACCCGGCGCCCGCGCGGGTCGGGTTCGGCGATGGCATCGCCGTTGAGGAAGACGCCGACCGAGTGCGCGTCGGAGCGCTGCCAGTCCGCCTCGGCCATCTCGCCGGCGTCCGGCAGCAGCCAGACCAGGTCGGGCAGGGGCTGCCCCGCGTGGGTCACGGTCTCGCCGCGGAAGAAGCGGCGCCTGCGCAGGACGGGGTGCGCGGCACGCAGGGCGATCACCTGCCCGGTGAACCGGGCGAGTTCACGCTGCTCCCCGGTCAGGCTCCAGTCGATCCAGGAGATGTCGTTGTCCTGGCAGTAGGCGTTGTTGTTGCCGCGCTGGGTGCGGCCTAGTTCGTCGCCGTGGCAGAGCATCGGAATGCCCTGCGAGAGCAGCAGGGTGGCCAGGAAGTTGCGCTGCTGGCGGGCGCGCAGGTCGAGCACGGCCGGGTCGTCGGTGTCTCCCTCGGCCCCGCAGTTCCAGGACCGGTTGGCGGACTCGCCGTCGCGGCCGCCCTCCCCGTTGGCCTCGTTGCGCTTGTCGTTGTACGAGACGAGGTCGCGCAAAGTGAAACCGTCGTGCGCGGTCACGAAGTTGACGCTGGCGCGCGGACGGCGCCGGCTGTGCTGGTACAGGTCGGAGGAGCCCGTCAGCCGGGACGCGAACTCGCCGAGCGTGTGCGGCTCGGCGCGCCAGAAGTCCCGTACCGCGTCCCGGTACTTGCCGTTCCACTCCGACCACAGGGGAGGGAAGTTGCCGACCTGGTAGCCGCCCTCACCCACGTCCCACGGCTCGGCGATCAGCTTGACGCGGCTGATCACCGGGTCCTGCTGGATGAGGTCGAAGAACGCCGACAGCCGGTCCACCTCGTGGAACTGCCGGGCCAATGTGGCCGCGAGGTCGAAACGGAAACCGTCGACGTGCATCTCCGTGACCCAGTACCGCAGCGAGTCCATGATCAGCTGCAGGACGTAGGGGTGCCGCATCAGCAGGCTGTTCCCGGTGCCCGTGGTGTCGTAGTAGTGCCCCCAGTCGCCGTCCACCAGCCGGTAGTAGGAGGCGTTGTCGATGCCCCGGAAGGAGAGCGTGGGGCCCTTCTCGTTGCCCTCGGCCGTGTGGTTGTAGACCACGTCGAGGATGACTTCGAGGCCGGCCGCGTGCAGCGCCTTCACCATGGCCTTGAACTCGGTGACCTGCTGCCCGCGGCTGCCGTGGGCGGCGTAGTCGTTGTGGGGTGCGAAGAAGCCGATCGTGTTGTAGCCCCAGTAGTTGGCGAGGCCGCGGTCCTGGAGCACCCCGTCCTGCACGAACTGGTGCACCGGCATCAGCTCCACAGCGGTCACGCCGAGCGAGGTCAGATGGTCGATCACGGCGGGATGGGCGAGACCGGCGTAGGTGCCCCGCAGCTCGGGCGGGACGCCCGGGTGGGTGCGAGTGAGGCCCCGGACGTGCGCCTCGTAGATCACGCTGTCGGCGTACGGCCGTCCGGGTGGCCGGTCCTCCCCCCAGTCGAAGGCCGGGTCGGTGACCACGCCGAGCATGGTGTGCCCGGCGCTGTCGGCCTCGGGGGTGCGGAGCGAGGGGTCGTTGTCCGTGCAGCCGTCCACCGCTTTGGCGTACGGGTCGAGGAGCAGCTTCGCCGGATCGCACCGGTGGCCGAGCTCGGGCTGCCAGGGCCCGTGCACCCGATAGCCGTACCGCTGCCCCGGCCCGACCCCCGGCAGGTAGCCGTGCCACACGAATCCGTCGGCCTCGGTCAGCGGGACGCCGTCGTGGGTGCCCTTCTCGTCGACCAGCACCAGCTCGACATGCTCGGCGACCTCGCTGAACAGCGCGAAGTTGGTGCCCTCGCCGTCGAAGGAGGCGCCCAGCGGGTAGGGGCGCCCACTCCACGCGGGCACCCCCTTGCGCCGCCTGGACGGCTTCTTCCCGGATGCCGGCACGCTCAGCTCCCGCCGTCGGCGGCACCGACGGCCAGGGCCGCGACCGGCATCGCGCGCGGCACCTGAAGCACCTCCCTCAGGTCGGGCGCTGGAACCGTCGGCACTCGTGGCACCCGCTCACCCGAACGGGCCCGCTGCGAGAACCAGATGACCTTGCTGCCGGTCTCCGTGGCACAGCATCCCCAGCCGTCGCTCATCGCGGCGATGCGTCCGAGGCACGCACGGAGATCCAGGTCCGGGCGCAGGTCGCAGTCGTTCTCGGCGACGGCGGTGATCAGGTGCTGGCCGTTCCACCACAGTTCGATCGAGGTGTTCTTGTCCGTCGCGTGCTCGTCGATGGCCTTCAGCAGCAGGACGGCACCACGACAGACGGGCTCGACCAGGGTCTCCAGGTCCCAGAGCCGTAGGTGGGCGGCCAGGATGCGCCTGACCTGCCCGACCCGTTCCGGGCTGACCTCCACGTCGAGGTGGTAGTAGCAGGGCACTGCGGTCTTCATCGTCGCTCCTCACGGCGAAGCTCCCGCTCCTTCCGGCCTGCGTTGTTCGAGGCCTGGCCCCGAACAACGGAGCGTGAGCGTTGATCGCTTCAGAGTGACTCCAGAGTGCGAGTGCTACGCCATTCGTGCAACACGAGCGACCACCGAGGTAGTTGAAGCACCAACAAGACGCAGGGTGTCCGTGCATGCACCATGAGTGAGGATCTCTCTCGAATCCTGTCGAGCACGAAAGGTGAACGGCGCCATGCTGCTACCGGCCAAAGTTGAGGTCGCCCGGCAACTGCGGCGGTATCGCGCCCAGGAGCGCGTGATGCTGGCCTCCCCCGCCGACCGCACCGTCAGGAGCATCTTCGAGGACGCGGGCTACACCTTGTGCGTCCTGATGGGCAAGCGCTGCGCCCGCGAGGCCGCCGACGCGGCCGAGCGCTATCTGCGCAGCAGCGTGGTGACGTATCTCCAGGAGCAGAGTGACCTCCCGCGTTCGGACGCCGCCGCCAGACGGGGACCACCGCGAGCCGCAGAACGTTCCCCCGCGGGGAGGTAACACCCTTCCGGCGCAGCTTCGACCCCCGGCCGGGCGCCCTCAGCGCCCGGCCTCGAGCACGACGGAGGCGAGAGCATGAGTTCCACCCCGGTCATCGGCCGTATCCCGGTACGGGACGTCCGCCCTGCCGTCGAGTCCGGCAGGCGCCCGGCGAAAGCGGTCGTGGGAGAGACCTTCGAGGTCACCGCCACGGTGTTCCGCGAAGGCCACGACGCGGTCGCCGCGAACGTCGTCCTCACCGACCCCGAGGGCAGGCACAGCCCGTGGACCCCGATGCGGGAGCAGGCGCCGGGCACCGACCGCTGGGGCGCCGAGGTCACTCCGGACGTCGAGGGGCACTGGACGTACCGCGTCGAGGCCTGGAGCGATCCGGTGAGCACCTGGCGGCACACCGCCCGCATCAAGGTGCCGGCCGGCCTCGACACGGGTCTGGTCCTGGAGGAGGGCGCCGAGCTGTACGCCCATGCGGCGGCGGGCGTCCCGGAGGGCCCGCAGCGCGTGGTGCTGCTGGCCGCGGCGAAGACGCTCGCCGACGACTCGCTGCCGGTCGCCACCCGTCTGGCGGGGGCGCTGACCCCTGCGGTCGACGCGGTGCTGGCGCGGTATCCGTTGCGGGAGTTGATCACGGCGTCGGAGACGTTGCCGCTGCTGGTGGAGCGGGAGCGGGCGTTGTTCGGCTCGTGGTACGAGTTCTTCCCTCGGTCCGAGGGCACGCCCGAGCAGCCGCACGGCACGTTCCGTACGGCGGCCAGGCGGCTGCCGGCGATCGCCGCGATGGGCTTCGACGTGGTCTATCTGCCGCCGATCCACCCGATCGGCACCACGTTCCGCAAGGGCCGCAACAACACCCTGTCCGCGGGTCCCGAGGATGTCGGGGTGCCGTGGGCGATCGGTTCGCCGGAGGGCGGCCACGACGCGGTCCACCCGGACCTGGGCACGATCGAGGACTTCGACCGGTTCGTCCGGCAGGCGAACGAGCAGGGCCTGGAGATCGCGCTGGACTTCGCCCTGCAGTGCTCCCCGGACCATCCGTGGGTGCACAAGCACCCGGAGTGGTTCCACCACCGCGCCGACGGCACCATCGCCTATGCGGAGAACCCGCCGAAGAAGTACCAGGACATCTATCCGATCGCCTTCGACCCCGATCTGGACGGGCTGGTCGCCGAGACCGTGCGGGTGCTGCGGCACTGGATGGACCACGGGGTGCGGATCTTCCGGGTGGACAACCCGCACACCAAGCCGGTCGTCTTCTGGGAACGCGTGATCGCCGACATCAACGCCACCGGTCCCGACGTGATCTTCCTGGCGGAGGCGTTCACCAGGCCGGCGATGATGCACACGCTGGCGCAGATCGGCTTCCAGCAGTCCTACACCTACTTCACCTGGCGCACCACCAAGGAAGAACTCACCGAGTACCTCACCGAGCTGTCGGGTGAGGCGGCCTCCTACATGCGGCCGAACTTCTTCGCCAACACCCCCGACATCCTGCCCGGGCACCTGCAGCACGGCGGCCGGCCCGCGTTCGCGCTGCGCGCGGTACTGGCCGCGACCCTCTCACCGACCTGGGGCATCTACTCCGGCTACGAACTCGCCGAGAACACCCCGCTGCGCGCGGGCGGCGAGGAATACCTCGACTCCGAGAAGTACCAGCTCAAGACCCGCGACTGGGACAGCGACGACTCCCTCGCCCCCCTCATCACCCAGCTCAACACCATCAGGCGACGCCACCCCGCGCTCCAACGCGTGCGGAACATCCGCTTCCACCCGACCGACAACGACGCGGTCATCGCCTACAGCAAGCGCACGGGCGACGACACGGTTCTGGTGGTCGTGAACCTCGACCCGCACCACACCCAGGAGGCGACGGTCTCGTTGGACATGCCGCAACTCGGTCTGGACTGGCACGAGTCCCTGTCCGTGCACGACGAACTGACGGGTCGGACCTACCACTGGAGCGGAAGCAACTATGTGCGCCTGGAGCCCGGCCGGGCTCCCGCGCACGTGTTCCAGGTCCGCAGGCCGACACCGCAGATCGGAGAGTCCAGAGCGTGACTGTCAACGAGCCCGTCCACGACACCTTCGAGGACACCCCGGCCAGGGACCGCGACCCCGACTGGTTCAAACGAGCCGTCTTCTACGAGGTCCTGGTCCGTTCCTTTCAGGACAGCAACGGCGACGGGGTCGGCGACCTCAGGGGCCTGACCGCCAAGCTGGACTATCTGCAGTGGCTCGGTGTCGACTGCCTGTGGCTGCCGCCGTTCTTCAAGTCACCGCTGCGCGACGGCGGCTACGACGTCTCCGACTACACCGCCGTGCTGCCGGAGTTCGGTGACCTCGCCGACTTCGTGGAGTTCGTCGACGCCGCCCATCAGCGCGGCATGCGCGTGATCATCGACTTCGTCATGAACCACACCAGCGACCAGCACCCGTGGTTCCAGGAGTCCCGCGCCAACCCCGACGGACCCTACGGCGACTACTACATGTGGGCCGACGACGACAAGCAGTACCAGGACGCACGGATCATCTTCGTCGACACCGAGGCCTCCAACTGGAGCCACGACCCGGTCCGCGGCCAGTACTACTTCCACCGCTTCTTCTCCCACCAGCCGGACCTCAACTACGAGAACCCGGCCGTCCAGGAGGAGATCCTGGCCGCCCTGCGCTTCTGGCTGGACCTGGGTATCGACGGCTTCCGCCTCGACGCCGTCCCCTACCTGTACGCGGCAGAGGGCACCAACTGCGAGAACCTGCCCGCCAGTCACGCGTTCCTGAAGCGGGTCCGCAAGGAGATCGACGCGATGTATCCGGACACCGTGCTGCTGGCGGAGGCGAACCAGTGGCCGGAGGACGTCGTCGACTACTTCGGCGACTACGAGTCCGGCGGCGACGAATGCCACATGGCCTTCCACTTCCCCGTCATGCCCCGCATCTTCATGGCCGTCCGCCGCGAATCGCGCTACCCCGTCTCGGAGATCCTCGCCAAGACCCCGGCGATCCCCTCCAACTGCCAGTGGGGCATCTTCCTGCGCAACCACGACGAGCTCACCCTCGAAATGGTCAGCGACGAGGAACGCGACTACATGTGGGCCGAATACGCCAAGGACCCGCGGATGCGCGCCAACATCGGCATCCGCCGGCGGCTGGCCCCCCTGCTCGACAACGACCGCAACCAGATCGAGCTCTTCACCGCCCTGCTCCTGTCCCTGCCCGGCTCGCCGATCCTCTACTACGGCGACGAGATCGGCATGGGCGACAACATCTGGCTCGGCGACCGCGACGCCGTACGCACCCCCATGCAGTGGACACCGGACCGTAACGCGGGCTTCTCCACGGCCGATCCGGGGCGACTCAACCTGCCGATCATCATGGACCCGGTGTACGGGCACCAGGTCACCAACGTCGAGGCGTCGATGGCGTCGCCCTCCTCGCTGCTGCACTGGACCCGCCGGATGATCGAGATCCGCAAGCAGAACCCGGCCTTCGGGCTCGGGACCTTCACCGAACTGCCGTCCTCCAACCCCGCGGTGCTCGCGTTCCTGAGGGAGTACGAGGACGACCTGGTCCTGTGCGTGCACAACTTCTCCCGGTTCGCCCAGCCGACGGAACTGGACCTCCGTGAGTTCGACGGCCTGCACCCGGTCGAGCTGTTCGGCGGGGTCCGCTTCCCGGCGGTCGGTGAGCTGCCGTACCTGCTCACCCTCGGCGGGCACGGCTTCTACTGGTTCCGGCTCACCCGAGTCGCATCCCGCATCGGCCGACGCCTTTGAGCGTGCCGACGAAAGGACGCGTCACCATGCCGAAGACCGTATCCCTCAGCCCCAGACCCGCGCTCGGGACCGATCTCATGGCCTCGCTCGGCGGACTGCTGCGCCAGTGGCTGCCGCGGCAGCGCTGGTTCGCGGGCAAGGACCGGCCCGTGAGCGAACTCGGTCTGCTGTCGATGACCGAGTTGTTCCCGGGGTGTCTGCATCTGCTGGTCCACACCGATCCCGGCGGCAGCGCCCCGGACGGCGACTGCTACCAACTGCTCCTCGGTGTACGCAAGCACCTCTCGCCGCGTCTCGGGCGCGCTCTCATCGGCCGCGCGGAACAGGGCCCACTGGCCGGCCTCACGGTCTACGACGCCCTGCACGACCCGCGCTCGGCGCAGCTGCTGCTGGAGCGGCTGAGGCAGCCGGGCACGGCCGGCCCCCTGCGCTTCGAGTGCGACCCGTCGGTGCCGGTGCCCGCCGGGCTGCCGCCGCGGCTGCTGGACGCCGAGCAGTCGAACTCCTCGCTGGTGTACGGCGACGGGTTCATCCTGAAGGTGTTTCGCCGCATCCAGCCCGGAGTCAATCCCGATCTGGAGGTGCCGGTCGCGCTGGCCGGGCAGGGCTGCCGCCGGGTGCCCGCGCCCGTGGCCTGGTGGCGGACCACGCATCCGCAGGAGGCGACGCTCGGTGTCCTGCAGCCGTATCTGCGGGACGCGTCCGACGGCTGGGCGCTGGCCCTGCACGCGCTGGCCTCCGGTGACGACTTCACCGTGCAGGCGCACGAACTGGGGCGGGCGATGGCCGAGGTCCACCTCTCGCTGGCCGCCGCCTTCCCCTGCGGCACCCACGGCGACAACGGCCGCACGGCGGCCGCGATGGCCGACCGCCTGGACTCCGCCGCGCACAGCGTGCCGGCACTGCGACCGTTCGTGCCCGGACTGCGGAACGCGTTCGGCGCCCTGGCCACCTGCGATGCCGGCCCGCCCGAGCAGCGCGTGCACGGCGATCTCCATCTGGGGCAGGTGCTGCGGGCGGGCCGCGAGTGGTTCGTCATCGACTTCGAGGGCGAACCCTCCCGCCCGCTCGCCGAACGCCGGACCGCCCAGTCCCCGGTTCGGGACATCGCCGGCATGCTGCGCTCCTTCGACTACGCGGCCCGGCAGCGCCGGCCCTGGCGCCCGGAGTGGGCGCGCCGCTGCCGTGAGGCCTTCTGCGGGGGCTACGCCGCCCTCGCAGGCTGGGATCCGCGCAAGAAGCACGGTCTGCTGCGCGCCTACGAGACCGACCGGGCCGTCTACGAGGTCCTGTACGAGGCACGGCACCGCCCCGACTGGCTGCCCGTGCCGATGGCGGCGATCGAACGCCTTGCCGTGAGAGGAGACTGACCCGTGGCCCTGCGCGACACTTCGCTGCCCGAGCCGTCCGGACCCGCCCGGTGCGACACGGCCCCTCCGCTCGACCCCGCCGAGCGGTCCCGGCTGCTGGCCGGTGCCCATCACGACCCGCACGCGCTGCTCGGCGCCCACCCGGTCACGGGCGGGATCGCCTTCCGGGCACTGCGCCCGTTCGCCCGCGCGGTGAGCGTCGTCGTCGACGGCGAGCGCAGACGGCTGGCCTCGGAGGGCGACGGCCTCTTCTCCGGGCTGCTCCCCCTCGACGCGATCCCCGCCTACACGCTGCTGGTGTCGTACCCGGACGGGGAGCAGGAGGTGCACGACCCGTACCGCTTCCTGCCCGCACTCGGCGAGGGCGACCTCCATCTCATCCACGAGGGACGCCACGAGCAGTTGTGGAAGGCGCTCGGCGCCGAGCCGATGACCCACGAGGGGGTGACCGGCACCCGGTTCACGGTGTGGGCGCCGAACGCCCAAGGGGTCCGGGTCGCCGGGGAGTTCACCTTCTGGGACGGCCAGGCCTTCCCGATGCGCTCGCTCGGTTCGTCCGGGGTGTGGGAACTGTTCCTGCCGGGCATCGGCGAGGGCGCGCGCTACAAGTTCGAGATTACCTCGCGCTGCGGCGACCGGTTCCTGAAGTCCGACCCGATGGCACGCGGCACCGAGGTACCGCCCGCGACCGCGTCGGTGGTGACCACCTCCCACTACGAATGGGGCGACCGGGAGTGGATGGCACGGCGTGGCGAAGTCCCCGTGCACGAGGCCCCGTTCTCCGTCTACGAGATCCATCTGCCCTCCTGGCGCAAGGGCCTGACGTATCGTCAGCTCGCCGAGGAGCTGCCCGCGTATGTCAAGGACCTGGGCTTCACCCACGTCGAGCTGATGCCGGTCGCCGAGCACCCCTTCGGCGGCTCCTGGGGCTACCAGGTCACCGGCTTCTACGCACCCACGGCCCGCCTCGGCACCCAGGACGACTTCAAGTACCTGGTCGACGCCCTCCACCAGGCAGGCATCGGCGTGATCATGGACTGGGTGCCCGCTCACTTCCCCAAGGACGACTGGGCGCTGGCCCGCTTCGACGGGGAACCGCTGTACGAGCCGGGAGACCAGCGGCGTGCCGAGCACCCGGACTGGGGAACGTACGAATTCGATCTCGGACGCGTCGAGGTGCGCAACTTCCTGGTCGCCAACGCCGTGTACTGGTGCCAGGAGTTCCATGTGGACGGGCTGCGGGTCGACGCCGTCGCCTCCATGCTCTACCTCGACTACTCGCGCGACTCCGGCCAGTGGTCCCCGAACGTGTTCGGCGGCCGGGAGGACCTCGACGCGGTGGCCTTCCTCCAGGAGATGAACGCCACCGTGTACCGCCGGGCGCCGGGTGTCGTCACGATCGCCGAGGAGTCCACGGCCTGGGAGGGTGTGACCCGGCCGACGGACAGCGGGGGCCTGGGTTTCGGCCTGAAGTGGAACATGGGCTGGATGCACGACTCCCTCGGCTACATCAGCCATGAGCCGGTGCACCGCAAGTACCACCACCACGAGATGACGTTCTCGATGGTCTACGCGTACAGCGAGAACTACATCCTGCCCATCTCCCACGACGAGGTCGTCCACGGCAAGCAGGCCCTGGTGTCCAAGATGCCGGGCGACTGGTGGCAGCAGCGGGCCAACCATCGCGCGTATCTGGCCTTCATGTGGGCCCACCCAGGCAAGCAACTCCTCTTCATGGGACAGGAGTTCGCCCAGGGAGCGGAGTGGTCCGAAGCCCACGGACCGGACTGGTGGCTCCTCGACCCCGCCTACGGGGCAGAGGCCGACCACCGCGGCGTCCGCGACCTGGTCCGCGACCTGAACGTCGTCTACCGCCACACCCCGGCGCTGTGGCAGCGCGACACGGACCCCGCCGGGTTCCAGTGGATCGTGGGCGACGCGGCCGAGGACAACGTCTTCGCCTTCCTGAGGTTCGACGCGGCGGGCAACCCCCTGCTGGCGGTCTCCCACCTCTCCCCCGTGGTCCGCGACGACTACCGCCTCACGGTTCCCGACGGCTTTCCCCTCTGGCAGGAGTCCCTCAACACCGACCGCGCGCAGTACGGCGGCGGCGACCTCTCACGACGTGACCCGGTCAAGGCGGAGAACGGAGAACTGCGGCTCACCCTGCCGCCCCTCGCGACGGTGTGGCTGGTCCCGGTGCCCGGCTGAGGCCGCCCGGCGACTTCGAGGTGTCCGACCGGTCCGTACGGGGCAGTCGGGGTCGTACACGATCGAGCACCCTCGATCTCGACCGAGCATCCTCGTTGTCGCCGAGGGCCACAGAAAGGCTGCATCACGTGCGCACCGTCGGAGTGGAGGAGGAACTCCTCCTGGTCGACCCGGAGACCGGCGAACCGCAGGCGCTGTCCGCGGCCGTACTCGCGCGGGCCGCGCAGCGCGAGCCGGACCAGGACGTCTTCGAGGAGGAACTGCACAACCAGATGCTGGAGTTCGCCACCCACCCGCAGTCGGGCATGGACGAACTCCGCGCGGAGATCGTGCGCTGCCGCAAGGAGGCCGCCCGGCTGGCCGGCGAGAGCGGCTGCGCCGTCGCCGCCCTGGCCTCCTCGCCATTGCCCGTCAGCCCCTCCGTCGGCGTCGGGCGCCGCTACCAGTGGATGGCGGAGCAATACGGCATCGCCACCCAGGAGCAGCTCGTCATGGGCTGTCACGTCCATGTGTCCGTCGAATCCGACGAAGAGGCCGTCGCCGTCGTCGACCGGATCCAGCCGTGGCTGACCGTGCTGGCCGCGCTGAGCGCCAACTCGCCGTTCTGGCAGGGCACGGACACCGGCTACAGCAGTTACCGCAGCCGAGTGTGGCAGCGCTGGCCCTCGGCCGGCCCTACCGAACCCTTCCGCTCCGCGGAGCGCTATCACCGACGGGTCGCGAGCATGGTGGCGACCGGCGTCATCCTCGACGAGGGGATGATCTATTTCGATGCCCGGCTGTCACGGACCTACCCGACGGTGGAGATCCGGGTCTCGGACGTCTGTCTGCACGCGGACACCCCCGTGCTTCTGGCGACCCTCGCCCGAGGCCTGGTGGAGACCGCCGCCCGCGAGTGGCAGGCGGAGCGGGAGCCGGTGACGCACAGCGTGAGCCTGCTGCGGCTGGCGGCCTGGCGGGCCGCCCGCTCCGGCCTGTCGGAGGAGCTGCTGCACCCCGCGACGATGCACCGCATGCCCGCGGAGACGGTGGTCCGGGCCCTGCTCGAGTACATCGGGGACGCCCTCACCGAGAGCGGCGACCTGGACATGGCCCACGAGGCCTGCGACCGACTGCTGCGGTACGGCAACGGCGCCCGGGTACAGCGGGAGTTGCTGGAGCGCACCGGGAGTCTGCGCGACGTGGTCACCGAGTGCGTGCGCCTGACCCAGACGTAGTGCCGCGACCGGCACCGTCTGCCCGTTGAGGAGCGGCGTCCGGTGGGTGCCGGCCGGAGGCCCTCGTACTGGACGGACGTGCTTGGGCCTTCGGCCACTGGTGCGCTCGGGTTCGGGATCGGGGGTCGCACGACTCATGCGTTCCGAGTCCCCCGATCACAGCAGGATCACCGTTGACCGCCTACTTCCGTAATCAGGTTACCGTCCGGTCCGACCTGCACTAGATTCGAGCACCGCCGATGACCGAGCTCATCGGCACCGTCACAGCCCGTACACGTCAGGAGCAGCGCATGCGCGACTTCGCCCTCGCTCCCCGGACCCTCTCGCGCTTCAGTGGTGGTCTGGCGGACAGCGTCTTCGAGCGGGCGGAGCTCGATCCCACGTTGCCGGTGCTCGCCCGCCGTCCCGAGGGCTCCTCGGCCGGCTGGCAGGAGGTCACGGCCGTGGAACTGCGGGACGAGGTCCTGGACCTCGCCAAGGGGATGGTGGCCTCCGGGATCTCCCCCGGCCACCGCGTGGCGATCATGGCGCGCACCCGTTACGAGTGGACGGTCCTCAGCTACGCGCTGTGGGCGCTCGGCGCCGAGGTCGTGCCGATCTATCCGACGTCGTCGCGCGAGCAGGTCGAGTGGATCCTGCGGGACGCCGGCTGTGTGGCCGTGGTGGTGGAGGACGAACAGGCCGTGATGACGGTCGGCTCGGTCTGCGCCTCGCTGCCCCGGCTGCGGCACGTCTGGCAGCTGGACGCGGCCGCGCTGGAGGACCTGACGGAGCTGGGCGAGACGATCCCTCTCGCCACGGTCGAGTCGCTGCGCCGCATCGTGCTGCCGGACTCCACCGCGGTCGTCGCCTACACCTCCGGCACCACGGGACGCCCGTTGGGCTGCGCGCTCAGTCACCGCGGCCTCGCGAGCCCCTGCGACACTCTCCTGGAGGGCTGGGGCCACACCGCTTCGTCGCCGGGACAACAGCCGTCCGTCCTCGCCTTCCTGCCCTTCTCCCATGTGTACGGCCTCATGATCCAGGGCGTGTGCATCCGGGGCGGTGTGCTCATGGCCCACGAGCCCGACCTCAGCGAGGAGACACTGGCGGCGTCCCTGCAGTCCTTCCGCCCCACGTACTTCTACGCCGTCCCCTCGCTCTTCGAGAAGATCTACAAGAACTTCCTGCGCACCGCCCAACAGGCGGGCCGCGGCGCCCTGTTCGAGCGGGCCGCCGACACGGCACGCAACTTCGCCCTGGCCTGCGAGCGGCAGCGCCTGGGCGAGGGCCCCGGTCCTGGTCTCGACCTGCGCCTCCAGCACGCCCTGTACGAGCGGACGGTGTACCGCAGACTGCGAGCAGCGATGGGCGGCCGGGCCCGCCGTGCCACGTCGGGCGGCTCGACCCTCAACCGTGAACTCTCCCTGTTCTACGAGGGCATCGGACTCTATGTGCACGACGGATACGGCCTCACGGAGACCAGCGGCGGGATCACCATGCAGCCGCTGGGCCGGGAGAAGTCCGGCACCGTCGGCCGGCCCCTGCCGGGTGTGGACCTGCGGGTGGCGGACGACGGGGAGATCCTGGTGCGCGGGCCGTCGGTCTTCCAGGGCTACGTCAACGACGAGGCCGCCACCCGGGCCTCGCTGTACGGCGGCTGGCTGGCCACCGGGGACCTCGGGCAGCTGGACGCCGACGGCTATCTGACGATCACCGGCCGCAAGAAGGACATCCTTGTCACCACCAGCGGCAAGAGCGTGGCGCCGTCCGCCCTGGAGCACCGGCTGAGGATGCATCCGCTCATCCACCAGGCGGTGGTGGTGGGCGACAACCGGCCGTGTGTGGGCGCCCTGCTCACCCTGGACCCGGTGTATCTGGCCCACTGGCGCCGGGTGCTGGTGGCGCAACAGGACCTCTCGGCCCGGGAGGCCAGGGAGGAGAACGCGCTGCGGGAGGAGATCGGGCGGGCCGTGGCCGCCGCCAACAGCATGGTCTCGCGCTCGGAGTCGATCCGGGTGTTCCGGGTGCTGTCGGAGCCCTTCGACCTGGCCAACGGTCTGCTGACGCCGTCGATGAAGCTGCGTCGGGACGAGATCGTGCGCCGGTACGCGTTGGAGATCGACGCGATGTACCAGGCACGCTCGGCCGGCGCGCGGCGCTACCCGGCGGACGACCTGCTGAGCTGGGACGACTCGGACGACGTGTTCAGGTGACCGGTCGCGCGCGGGCCACGTTCGGTGAGGTCAGGACGATTGGGCGGCGCGCCATCGGGAACACGGCTCAGTGGCGACACAGAGAGAACGAGACAGACAGCCGTGTTTGACGCCGGGCCGCGAGAGCGGCCGGGCAACCGAGCCGCGTAGGGACGAGACACTGACTTCCGAGGCGATTCCGAGCCGCACCACCCGTTTCGCGGGCGAACCGCAAGGTGTGACGGGTGCGCGGCTCGCTGCCGAGGAATTCCTGTACAACCTGGGCGAGAGCGTGCCTCCTTCGAGCCCCGAGCACTGGGACGACATCCTGCTGGTCGTCACCGAACTCGCCGCCAACGCCGTCCAGTACGCCCCCGGCCCCTTCGCCCTGCGCATGCGCCGGACCTTCGACGGCGTGCATGTGACCGTGCGCGACACCAGCACGACGCCGCCCGCACCCCGCTCCTTCGATCCCCGCACCGGTGGCGGGGGCATCGGCTGGCACCTGATCCACGCGCTGTGCGACCAGGTCAGCGTGGTGACGGACGAGCGCGGCAAGGACGTGCACGTCTTTCTTCCGTGGTGACCTGCCCCGGGGCCGGTCAGGCCGTGGCCGCGAGCCGCAGATAGTAGGCACCGACCGCCGAGAGGTACTCGCGGTCCCTGGTCTCGCTGTCGGTCCCGAAGCGGGGTGCCGCCTTCACCTCGGATCCGGTGCAGGCCAGCGTGACCCGCCGGCCTTCGGTGTCGATGCCGATGACCACGCCCACCGGTACCAGAACGCTCCTGCCGAAGACCCACACACCCGTGTCGACGACGAGGTGGCCCATCCCGTGCGGAGCGGCCTGCCGGCCCACCCGTCCGATCGTGCCGTCGCTCGCGACGACGCTGAAGCCCTCCAGGTCCTGTCCCTCGACGTATCCGCTGTCCTGCGCGTACGACCAGATTCTGTCGGTGGTCACGCTGCTCCTTTCCTGTTCGAGCGCTGTGCGGGTCCCGGCGGTCCGCTGCGTCCGGGCCCACAGCACCAATTACCCTTCTGTCGCACGCGCATTCGGCAACGGCCCCCTGACATGCGGTGTCCTGACGTCCGGTCCGTGCACCTCCTTCACCTTTCTCCCGGTGCACTTTCAGGCCAGGGCGGGCATGGTGGTCCTCGACGCGTTTCGTCACGCCCCCGCGGGCAGACGAAGGACGTTCGAGGCAGACCGCCTGGAGCCGCAGAAAGGGATGAAAACCGTGACACGACCCAGGATCCTGGTGGTTGGCGCCGGCTTCGCCGGTGTCGAGTGCGTTCGCCGACTGGAGCGGAAGCTCTCCCCGGACGAAGCCGACGTCACCCTGGTGACGCCGTTCGCCTACCAGCTCTACCTCCCGTTGCTGCCCCAGGTCGCCTCCGGCGTGCTGACGCCGCAGTCGATCGCCGTTTCCCTGCGCCGCAGCAAGAAGTACCGCACCCGGATCATTCCGGGCGGCGCGATCGGCGTGGACGTCAAGTCCAAGGTGTGCGTGATCCGCACCATCACCGACGAGATCGTCAACGAGCCGTACGACTACATCGTGCTGGCTCCCGGCAGCGTCACCCGTACCTTCGACATCCCCGGCCTCACCGACCACGCGTTCGGCATGAAGAGCCTCGCGGAAGCCGCCTACGTCCGCGACCACGTCATCTCCCAGCTGGACCTCGCCGACGCCAGCCAGGACGAGGCGGAGCGCGCCTCACGGCTCCAGTTCGTGGTCGTCGGCGGCGGTTACGCCGGTACCGAGACCGCGGCCTGTCTGCAGAAGCTCACCCACGCCGCCGTCAAGCGCTATCCGCGTCTCGACCCGGCGCTCATCAAGTGGCACCTGATCGACATCGCCCCGAAGCTGATGCCCGAACTCGGCGACAAGCTGGGCAGCAGCGCCCAGGAGGTTCTGCGCAAGCGCGGTATCGACATCTCGCTGGGCGTCTCCATCGCGAAGGCGGGGCCGGAGGAGGTCACCTTCACCGACGGGCGGGTCGTTCCCACCCGCACGCTGATCTGGACCGCCGGAGTGGTGGCGAGCCCGCTCATCGCCACGCTCGGCGCGGAGACGGTCCGGGGCCGGCTCGCGGTCGCCGCCGAGATGAACCTCCCGGGCCACGACGGGGTCTTCGCGCTCGGCGACGCCGCCGCGGTGCCCGACAAGGCCAAGGAGCAGCAGGACGCGATCTGCCCGCCCACCGCACAGCACGCGATGCGGCAGGGCAGGCACGTGGCCGACAACGTCATCGCCACGCTGCGGGGCGGCACGCTCGCGCCGTACGTCCACAAGGACCTCGGTCTCGTGGTCGACCTGGGCGGCAAGGACGCCGTGTCCAAGCCGCTGGGCATCGAACTGCGCGGCGTGCCCGCTCAGGCCGTCGCCCGCGGCTACCACTGGTCGGCGCTACGCACCAACGTCGCCAAGACGCGCGTGATGACCAACTGGCTGCTCAACGCGATCGCGGGGGACGACTTCGTCCGGACCGGTTTCCAGGCCCGCAAGCCCGCCAAGTTGAAGGACTTCGAGTACACGGACGCGTATCTGACGCCGGAACAGGTCAAGGCACAGGTCGAGGGGACGAAGCAGCTGGACCAGTAGAGGTGACGCACGCCACTGAGGATCGTCGATCGGTTTCCGGCCGGTCGACGGTCACAGGAGGGACGGCACAGCGCCCCTGCGAAAGGACACCACCATGGCCGAGACCGTGAAGGGCCCCGCGAGCTACTTCCCCTCGATCGAGAAGAAGTACGGCCGCCCGATCCCCGAGTGGCAGGACCTCATCCGCGCCAATGCCCTGGTCGCCCACACGCTCGCGGAGACCGGAGGGAAGTGATGTCACTCCGCCGTGCCATGCTGGAAACGGATCATGACGTGACACGGGAGTGAGTACGGCGGAGTGAACACAGCAAGGCTGCGCGATCGGGTCGCGGCGTCCGACCCCGGGCTGCTGCGGCTGGCCGCCGGCCTGCGCACGGTGGGCGCGATCGCGCTCACACTCGTCGTGCTCGCTCTGCTGGGGATGAGCGTCCCGCATCTGGTGGCGGGCGCGATCGCGGCGATGGTCGCGACCTTCGCCATCCGCGAGAAGCAGCGCCGCCCGCAGGCCGTGACGCTCGCCCTGGGCCTCCCGGTGGCGCTGGCCTCCATGTCGCTCGGCGCCCTGCTGAGCTCCCGTGTCCTGGCGGGTGACCTCTTCTTCGTCGTGCTGATCTTCTGTGCCGTCTACGGGCGCCGCTTCGGCGACCGGGGCACCGCGCTCGGCCTGATCGGCTTCCAGGTCTACTTCGTGTCCCTGTTCGTCGGCGCCACCGTCTCCGGCCTGCCCGAGCTGTACGGCGTCCTCGGCGTCGCCTTCTCGTGCAGTGCGGCTGCCCGCTTCCTGCTCGTACCGGAGACTCCCGCGGGCCTCCTCGAACGCCTGCGAGAGGCCTTCCGGGCCCGGCTGGCCCAACTGGTGTCCGCCCAGCTGCAGCTGCTGGACGCCGGGCCCGGGGAGATCGACGAGGCGCTGTCGGACGTACGCGAGGGGACAGCGCGGCTGCACGAGACGGCGCTGATGATCCAGGGACGGCTGGAGGAGGGCACCTCCGACGCGGGCACCGCGCGGCTCGTGCAGCGGCGGATCGCGGACGCCGAGATCGCCGCCGAGCGGCTCGGCCTGCTGCTCCTGACGGCCCGCAGCGCCGAGCGGGCGGACACGCTGACGCTGCACCTGCCGGGTGCGCCCGCACCGCGGGCGGGTCGGATGCCCGGCCGGGACGAGGCGATGGGCATGGTGCGCCGCGATCTCGAGGCGCTACGGCTGCTGGTACTGCGCCCCGTCGCCGCCCGGACCGGTACCGCCGTGTCGCAGGTCCGCAACCGGCTCCTCGGCTACCGCGAGGAGGAGAACCTGCCGCCCGCGCCGCCCGCGGTCCAGGACGTCCTGCGGGGCATCGGCGAGGCCGCCCGTGCGGTGCTGGGCCTCAGGATCGCCCTGGACGGGCCGCAGGACGAGTCGGACGACTCCCCCGCGACGGCCCGCTCACGCGAGGAACTGGACGCCGAGGACGCCGTCATCGACGCCGGTGAGGAGGAAGCCGAGGCGCAGGAGGAGCTCAGCGGGCTCAGGCGGCCCACGACCCGGGCCGCGGTGCAGGTCGCCGTGGGGTCCTCGCTCGCCATCGTCGGCGGCGAGTTCCTGTCCAGCCAGCGCTGGTACTGGGCGGTGCTGACCTGCTGGATCGTCTTCATCAACACCGCGTCCACGGGCGAGATCCTGGTCAAGGGCTACCGCCGGCTGGTGGGCACCGTCCTCGGCGTGCTGGCCGGGATCGTGCTGGCGGGGGCGGTGGGGCAGCACACCTGGACGGCGTTCGCCCTGGTGCTGGTGCTGGTGTTCGCGATGTTCTACACCGCGCCGCTGTCCTACACACTCATGTCGTTCTTCGTCACCGCCGCACTGGGCCTGCTCTACACCCTGCTGCACACCTACAGCCTCTCGGTGCTGTTGCTGCGCGTCGAGGAGACCGCGCTCGGCGCGGCCTGCGGGGTGATCGCGGCGGCGTTCGTCCTGCCGGTGCGCACGGACCGCCGTACGAACGAACTGCTCGTCACCGTCCTGGAGCGGCTCGACGAGGTCACCGAGGCCGCTGTGGACCAGCTCAGCGGCGGTTCCCCCGTCGACCTGCTCGACCAGGCGCGCGACCTGGACCAGTCGCTGGCCGACCTGCGGGCGGCCACCAAGCCGCTCACGCACCCGATCACGCCGCTGCGGGCCCGGCGCGACACGGCACGCTATGTCGTGGCGCTGCTGGAGACCTGCGCGTACCACGCGCGCTCGCTGGCGGCCACGGCCGAGCTGCTGCCCACGCATCCCTCGATCGCGGCGGATCCCCGGCTGCGCCGGGCCGGCCGGCGCATCGGGGACAACATCAGGGCGATCGCGGCGCATGTCGCCGACGAGCGCTCCACCGCCGAGGTCGAGACCGGGCCGAGCATCGCGTCCCTCCTGGACACCGACGTCCCCGGCATCGCGCGCTACGGCCGGGTCACCGACCGCGTGCTGCGGCACGTCCAGCGGCTGGACGAGACCCTGGTGGGTCTGGCCCGGCCGCTGAACGTGCCGGTCGCAGCGCCGAAACGATAGGGCACGGCGCTCAGAGATCCGTGGGCAGGTTGCTGACCTCTGCGATGCCGCGCAGTTCCTCGTCGGTCTGCCGGCGCTCACGGATGTAGTCGGCGATCTCGCCGAGGCGCTCCGGATCGGCCGCGGTGTCCGCGTCGGTGACCACCCGGACGGGGCCGGTGTCGTCGACGTGCAGCTCGACCACCTTGTTGTCCAGGCGGCCGGTGACAGCGGTGGCGATGACCAGGGCGGCCTCGTCTCGGATCTCCTGGGGCAGCCCGTCCTCCTGGGCGTCCTCCAGGGCGAAGTCCAGGGCGGGCAGTTGATGTTCGTCGATCGCCTGCAGGACCGGACGGACCACGCTGAGCAGCAGCTCGTAGTCCTTCGAGGCCATGCGGATGCGTAGCAGGTCCAGGTAGACGTCCACGGGCCTACCGTCGGGCGGAAGCTCGGGTTGGTTCATGCCCTTCGGGTTCCCCGCGTCCGGCCGGTCAGACCCGCCGCCAGCGTGCCATCGCGAACGAGAACACCCCGAACAACACGAACCCCGCGGCGACACAGACGAGCAGCCACGGCCCCAGCGGGGTGTCGGAGAACGAGCGGAGCGTGTCGTCGAGCCCCTTCACCTTCTTGGGCTCGTAGTCGACTGCGGCGCGGACGGCAGAAACACCCGCCGCGGCGAACACCGCGCCGCGCGCCACTCCGCCGCCCACCCCCGTCACGTCGACGAGCTTCCTGATCCGCGGGCCCATCTCGGCAAGCTTCAGCTTGTCGTGGAAGGACCGGCGCACCGCCTGCACGGCGATCCAGACACCGGCTGCCGCGACACCGACGCCGGCGGCGCCCACCAGCCACTGTCCGCCGGTCACCCCGAGGGCCCGTGCGGTGATGTCCTTGGACTGCTTGTCGCTCGATCCACCGCTGCCGGTGCCGACGGCAAAGGACAGTACGGAGTAGGCGACGAACGAGTAGAAGACGCAGCGGACCGCTGACAGCGCTCGTTTTCCCGCCTTGCGGCCGTCAGGTCCGACGGCGCCGAACAGGACCTCCGACAGCCGCCACAGGGCCATTCCGACGAGCCCGATGCCCAGTGCCCACAGGATGACGGAACCGAAGGGCTTGTCGGCGACCGCGGCGAGAGCGCCTCCGCGGTCGGCCTGGTGCTCGCCCTCGCCGAAGGCGATCTGCAGCGCCAGCACGCCGACCAGTAGATAGATCACACCGCGGGCGGTGAAACCGGCGCGGGCGGCACCTTCCGTGACGGAGCCGCGTGCCGCGCGGCCGGCGTTGGACCGGCCGGTCTGAGCCATGGAGCTCGTGTTCATGTCGACCTCCTGGAATCCGGATGCCCGGGTGACGGGTGTTCGTGCGGCATGCGGTCAGTCGCCCAGTCGCGCGCGCTCGGGCATGGCCGCGAGCAGACGGTGGGCGGTTTCCAGGGCCACCCGGACGTCCCGGGTGCCGGTCGACACACAGAGCGTGTAAGCGAGGTCCCTCGCCCGCTGGCTCGGATCGGCCGCCGTCGTGGCCTGCTCGGCCCGCAGTTCCTCGTACTCGTCGACGAGGCGGCGCAGGAACGTGGGGTCGGGTATCAGCATCTGGTTCACTCCTCGTACGCTCCGGCCGCCGACTGCCCGTCGGCGGTGTGGCGCCTCGACCGGTCCGCCATCGCCTCGTCACGCACGCGAGCGCAGCTGCGGCTGATGAGCCGGGAGACATGCATCTGGGAGATGCCGAGCTGATCGGCGATGCGGCTCTGTGTCATGTCCTCGAAGAACCGCATGTAGAGAATGGCGCGCTCGCGCTCGGGCAGCCGACGCAGGCCCTCCTTGGCGGACTCGCGGTCGATCACGGTGTCGTACGACGAGTCGGGGCCGCCGAGGGTGTCCGCGAGGCTGTAGCCGTCGTCGCCGGCCGAGAGCTCGGCGTCCAGGGACAGCGTGCTGAAGCTTTCGAGGGCCTCCAGGCCGGTGGTGACCTCTTCCTCGGTCAGCCCGGTGTGGGCGGCGAGGTCGGCGGGCGACGGTTCGGGGGAGCCGGGGTTCTGGGTGAGCTCGCGCCGGGCCACCCGCACCTTGTTGCGCAGTTCCTGCACCCGGCGGGGCACCCTCAGGGCCCACATGCGGTCGCGGAAGTGTCGCTTGACCTCTCCGGTGATGGTGGGCACGGCGTAGCTCTCGAAGGCTCCCCGTTCCGGTTCGAAACGGTCGATGGCCTTCACGAGCCCGAGTGCGGCGACCTGTCGCAAGTCCTCGAGGGACTCGCCGCGGTCGCGGAACCGGCCCGCGATGCGGTGGGCCATGGGCAGCCAGGCGGTGACGAGTTCGTCGCGCAGAACATCGCGCTCGGGACCGTCGGGCAGCCCGGTGAGCCGGGCGAACAGGGCCATGGTGTCAGGGGCGTCGTCGTGGCGCCGCCTGGTCGAGCCGGCAGGACGGTCGTGGGTGGTCGAACGGGTGGTCGACGTGTCGGTGAGCATGCGGATTCGCTCCTGAAGAACGGGTTCAGGGACTGACCGCGGGAGGGACGCAGCGGGACCGCCGAAAAGGGGCCCCAGCAGCGATACCGCTCCCGCTGGCGCGCCTCCGGTCCGAAGCACGAAATTGCGTCTGCCCTGCCGTAGGGGGTCCAAACACCGCTGCGGACACTGCACTTCCGGCGTCCTGGACAGCGCTGCGGATCAGCTCAGAGGCACCACGGCGGTGATCTGCTTGCCGCCCGAGGGCAGGTCGGTCACCCGGACGTCCCGGGCCAGCCGGCAGATGATGGGCCAGCCGTGGCCACCGGGCCGACACCTGCCGTGCGGGTCGGTGTGGTCCTTTGCGACCGGCAGTGCGGCGCTGCGGTCGCTGACCGAGACGCATACGCCCCGGCCCTCGACGACGACGTGGAAGTCGGTGATGCCGCCGCCGTGCAGGATCGCGTTGGTGGTGAGTTCCGAGGTGACGAGCAGCGCATCCGACAGGGCCTGCGGCTTGAACGGGGTGTGCGTGGCGCGGCAGCGTTCGGACACGGCTCGTTCCACTGCCCGGCGCGCCTCGGCCGGCCTGCATGGCCGAGTCCGTGGGTGCCGGTCCGCGACGGAGGTTTCGGGGGCGGCTTCGGTCCTGTGCTCGTCGCACATGACGTAGCTCCTGATCGATGGAGACTGGTTCTCTGGTCGGTGAAGCAACAGCCGGGCGGGCCCGCCCATGGGCACGGTGACCGCTGCTGTACGGTGTGCGCTCAACGTGGGCCTCTTACTCGGCTGACCTCTTCCCTCCCTGCCAAACCTCCCCGTTCCTGACGGCGTGCCCAGCCATTCGATCGCGATCCCTGGGTAGGCGAACCTCATGACGGATGTCGTGGACTCAGACGAACTGCTGCGCCGCATCCGGCGCGCCCGGGACTGCGCTGCCCAGGAGGAGCGGTCCTGGCGGGCCCGGGGCGACGAGATGCGGCCCACCGATCCGGCGGCCGCCCAGGACGCCGCCGTGCGCACTCTGGCCTACGAGGCGGTGACCAGGGTGCTGGACGAGGTATTGCGGCCTGGCAGCCGCTGAGCCCGCTCCGTCCGATCCGTACCGGATGGACGGACGCCCGGGGCGGGCACCCGGGGCCCACGGCTGTCGATCACACCCAAGCACCGGTTCTGGACGCCCTGGCCGGCTATCACCGCCGGGGACGGCTGTCCTTCGCACCACCGGGCCACAAACAGGCCCGCGGGGCCGACCCCGCGGTGCGCGAGGTGCTGGGCGACGCGGAGTTGAAGACGATCAGGGTCGTAAACGAGTCCGCCGAGTGAAACCGGTCACTCACCCGGGATTTGAGTGCGCACAATCGCCATGGGTGGTTTACGGTTCATTCATACGTGGTGGCGGGGTCGACAGACCGTCCTCCGGACACCACCTCTGACTGCCCTGGCTGGTCTCCCCCGTCCAGCCAGGGCTTTTTCATGCCGTGGGCAGATCCCTCCGTTCGTCGAGGTGCCCCGAACGGCGACAGCCGCTGAAATGGGCGTAGGCACAACACCGGAATCCATCGCCGGCGAGGAGCCCCGCCTCATGACCAAAGCGACCAAACTGCTGACCGCGCTGCCGCAGCCGCAGCGCCAGAGCCTGATGACGCTCGCCAAGGAGGTCTCCTTCCCCGAGGACTTCCGCATCTTCGAGGCAGGCGGCACGGCTGACCGTTTCTGGGTGATCCGCTCCGGAGCGGTCACCCTGACCCAGCAGGTGACCACCCAGCAACGGGTCACCGTCGCCGGGCTCGGCTCGGGCGATCTGCTCGGCTGGTCCTGGCTGTTCCCGCCGTACCGGTGGGACTTCGGCGCGGAAGCCTTCAGCCCCGTGCGTGCCTACGAGTTCGACGCCGCGGCGGTGCTCCGGCTGTGCGAGGAGGAACAGCATCTCGGGATGATCCTGGTCCGCACGGTCGCCGAGATCCTCGCCCACCGGCTGGAGACGACACGGGGCAAGCTCATGGATCAGTACGGCTCACACCGGCGAGGCGTTCTGTAGGGGCCCGGCAGACGGACTCGCCCGGCCGGGCTGGGCCGGGCGGGGCCGGGCGGGGAGGAACCGTGCCTTGTCGGAGCGGGCGGGCAGCGCTTCGAGGCGCCGGAGGCCGCAGCCGGCACGCGGTCGGCGGCCCGGAGCCCGATCCGTTCACGCCACCGAGGGCACGCCTCCGCGACACACGCGCCGGACCGCGCGGCGACGGGCGGACCCGGCACGTCTGCGACACCCAAGACCTCGGCGCCGACGGCGCGCCAGGCAAAGGCATCCCTCCGCGACACACGCGCCGGACCGCGCGGCGACGGGCCGGCCCCGGACCTCAGATCCGGTAGCGGCGCAGCGACGGCACCGTGAAGGCCAGGCCCAGCATGGCGGCGACGACGAGGAGTCCGCCGCCGGCGACCGCGGTGCGGGCACCGAAGACCGAGCCGGCGGTGCCGTGCAGGACGTCGGCGAGGCGGGGTCCGCCGGCGACGACGACGGTGAAGACGCCCTGCATCCGGCCGCGCATCTCGTCGGTGGCCGCGGAGAGCAGGATCGCCCCGCGGAAGACCATCGAGACCATGTCGGCGACCCCGGCCACCGCGAGGAACACCACGGCGAGCCACAGACTGCCGCTCAGCCCGAAGCCGGTGATGGCCACACCCCAGGCGACGACCGCACCGATGACCATCCAGCCGTGCCGACGAGCCCGGGAGAAGGTGCCGGACAACAGCCCGCCGACCACCGCGCCGATCGGGATGGCGGCGAACAGCAGGCCCAGGGCGAGCCCCTCCCCGTACGGCGCATAGGTCTCCGAGGCGAGCTGCGGGAACAGAGCCCGGGGCATGCCGAAGACCATCGCGATGATGTCGGCGAGGAAGGACAGCAGCAGCACCTTGTGCGCGGAGATGTACCGGAAGCCCTCCGCGATCTCGCGCACACCTGCCCGACGCGCCACCGCGGCGGCGAGCGGCGGCAGGGAGGGCAGCCGGTACACCGCCCAGACCGTGGCGCACAGCGCCAGGGCGTCGATGAGATACAGCTCCGGAAGGCCGATCACCGGGATCAGGACACCGGCGAGCAGCGGCCCGACCACCTGGCCGGTCTGCATCACGGTCGAGCCGAGCGCGTTGGCCGCGGGCAGCTGGTCCTCGGGGACCAGGCGGGCGATGGACGCGTTGCGGGCGGGGGCGTTCAGGCCCCAGAACGCCTGCTGCACCGCGAGCAGAAGCATGAGCACCGCCACCGAGTCGAGCCCGGTGACGGCCTGGAGCCAGAACAGGACGGAGGTGACAGCGATGCCGGTGTTGGTGATCAGGAGCAGCTTGCGGCGGTCCATGGTGTCGGCGACCGCGCCGCCCCACAGCGCGAACACGATGAGCGGCAGCAGTCCCGCCATGCTGGCGGCGCCGACCCAGGCCGAGGAGCCGGTGATGTCGTAGATCTGCTTGGGCACGGCGACGGCGGTGAGCTGGCTGCCGACGGCCGTGACGATCGTCGAGCTCCACAGCCGACGGTAGGCCGGGATGCGCAGCGGGCGGGTGTCCATGGCCCAGCGCCGCCAGCCGCGCCGTGGTGTCGGCGCCTCGTCCGCGGCCGGTGCCTGGGGTTCGGTGCTGCTCTCGCCGGTGTCCACGCGCTTCCTGGTTGCTCGTTACATCTAACGGATCCAGGGTTCACTATGGCAGCACCGTCCAGGAGTTCGGGACGCGGTATCTCAGCGTGTGGACCGTGCGCGCGGAGTCTTCATGCCCCGGCCACAAGCGCTGCGCCGAGGGTGATCATCATGACGGCGACCAGTCCGTCGAGGGCCCGCCAGGCGGCCGGCCTGGCCAGGAAGCGGCTCAGCAGCCGGGCGCCGAAGCCGAGCGCGGCGAACCAGCACAGACTCGCGAGCACCGCGCCGAGCCCGAAGGTCCAGCGCAGCGGACCGCGGTCGGCGGCGACCGAGCCGAGGAGGAACACGGTGTCGAGATAGACGTGCGGGTTGAGCCAGGTCATCGCCAGACAGGTCAGCACCGCCCGCTTCCGGGAGCCCACCGCCTCGCCCTCGGCCCGTAGACCCGCCACGCCCGGCCGGAACACGCGCCGGGCGGCCAGCACGCCGTAGCAGAGCAGGAATCCACCGCCGATCCAGCCGACCAGGGTCAGAGCGCCCGGCCAGGCCACCACCACCGCGCCGACCCCACCGACACCGAGGGCGATGAGCAGGGCGTCGGACAGGGCGCAGATGGCGACGACGGCGAGAACCGCGTCGCGGCGGATCCCCTGGCGCAGGACGAAGGCGTTCTGGGCGCCAATGGCGACGATGAGCGAGAGGCCGGTGCCGAAACCCGCGGCAGCGGCGGACAGTGAGGCTTGCATGGCTTCGACGGTACGGAGACGATCACTGCCCGTACAGCTAAAGATTCTTACGTATCATTAGTTTTCGTGATGATGACCGAACTGCCTCTGGATCAGGTACGGACTCTGCTCGCGGTTGTCGACGAGGGGACGTTCGACGCCGCGGCGGCGGCCATGCACGTGACGCCGTCCGCGGTGAGCCAGCGGGTGAAGGCGCTCGAGCAGCGCACGGGGCGGGTGCTGCTGGTGCGCACGAAGCCGGTGCGGCCGACCGAGTCGGGCGAGGTGGTGGTGCGGTTCGCCCGGCAGCTGGCCCGGCTGGAGCGGGACGCACTGGCCGAACTGGGGATGCCGGGCGAGGGGGAGGGGACGCGGGTCTCCGTCGCGGTGAACGCGGACTCCCTGGCGACCTGGTTCCTTAAGGCCCTCACGCGCGTCCCGGGCCGCGAGCGGCTCTGTTTCGAGCTGCGGCGGGAGGACGAGACGCACACCGCGGAGCTGTTGCGGGAGGGGCTGGTGATGGCGGCGGTGACGTCGTCACCGGATGCGGTGGCGGGGTGTTCCGTGCGGGTGCTGGGGCGGATGCGGTATCTCGCGGCGGCGAGTCCGGAGTTCGTCACGCGGTATCTCGACGGGCCGCTCCGGGAATCGCTGGCCGAGGCTCCGGTGGTGACCTTCGACCGGAGCGACGACATCCAGGACGGGTTCCTGCGCACGCTGGGCCGCGGCGGGGCGAGCCGGGGGCGGCATGCCGTGCCGACGTCGGAGGGGTTCGTGGAGGCGGTCGCGCTGGGACTGGGGTGGGGGATGGTGCCGGAAGCCCAGGCGGATTCGCTGCTGCGGGCGGGGCGGTTGATCTCGCTGGCGCCGGACCGTCCCGTCGATGTCCCGTTGTACTGGCAGCAGTGGAAGCTGGATTCGCCGGCGCTCGCCGCGGTGGCGGAGGCGGTGGTCCTGGCCGCGGAAGCAGCACTGCGCGCCTGAGCCTGCGCCTCGCCGTGACGTCCCGTGCCCTCGTTGTCGTCGCGGCGAGTCGCACCCGTGCGCCACAGGCCGATACAGCTCACACCGCCTACGAGGCGCTGTCCATCTGCCTCGCCACGCTGTCCAGGAGCATGTCCAGGGCTGTCGGGTATGCGCTGGTGATCATGCGTCTCGCCAGCAGGGGTGCCGCCTCCGCGATACGCGGGTAGCGGTCGGTGGGCAGGCGGGCGTACGTCGACTGCCATCTGCCCTCGTCCGCGTCCAGCGCCTCGCTCGGCAGGGCCAGGGACGCCGCGTCCAGGGCCGCGAAGGCCAGGGTCTGGTCGATGAAGGCGTGGTAGACCCGGACCGTGTCCGCAAGCGGCAGGCCCGCCGTACGCAGGACGTCCAGGACCGCCTCGTCCGCGGCCAGTTCGTTCGCCCGGCCGGTGACCCTGCTCGTCGTCAGCAGCGCGGCCTGGGGGTGGGCCACGTACGCGGCGTGGATACGCAGGCCCATGGAGCGCAGGTCGGGACGCCATTGCCCCGTCGGCTCCCAGCCCCGCAGCGCCTGTCCGATCAGGGCGTCGCCGATGGCCAGGGTCAGCTCGTCCATGCCGCGGAAGTAGCGGTAGAGCGTGCTCGGGTCGGCGTCCAGCGCCAGACCCAGGCGGCGGGCGGTCAGGCCGGTACTGCCGTGTTCGCGGAGCATGCGCAGGGCGGTCTCGACGATCAGCCCCTCCGACAGCACGGTGCCGTTCCTGGTGGGTCTGCGCCGACGGCGGTTCTCCTCGCGAACCACGGGCTTCGGCATCCTGAGCCTCCTTATGCCAACGCCATTGACCTTAAACGAGGACACGGCGTTGTATCTCCGCCAGGGGCCCCCGCACATCCGCGGCCTTCGGCCCGTGAGGGAGTGTGTGTCATGCGTGTAGTGCTCGTGGGCGCCGGAGGCGTCGGCACCGCCATCACCCGGATCGCCGCCCGGCGGCCGTTCTTCGACACCATGATCGTCGCCGACTACGACCCGGGCCGCGCCGAAGCCGCGGTGACCGCGCTCGGCGGCGAGCTGGGCGACCGGTTCCGCGCCGAGCGCGTGGACGCGAGTGACGAGTCGGCCGTAACCGCCTTGCTGGAGCGGCACTCCTGCGACGTGCTCCTCAACGCCACCGACCCGCGCTTCGTGATGCCGCTGTTCCGGGCGGCGCGCTCCGCCGGGGCGACGTATGTCGACATGGCGATGTCCCTGTCGCGGCCGCACCCCGAGCGGCCGTACGAGCAGTGCGGGGTGAAGCTGGGCGACGAGCAGTTCACGCAGGCCGAGGAGTGGGAGAAGGCGGGCGCGCTGGCCGTCGTCGGCATGGGTGTGGAGCCGGGTCTGTCGGACGTCTTCGCCCGGTACGCGGCCGACGAACTGTTCGACGAGATCGAGGAGATCGGTGTCCGCGACGGTGCCGACCTCACCGTCGACGGCTACGACTTCGCCCCCTCCTTCAGCATCTGGACCACCATCGAGGAGTGCCTGAACCCTCCCGTGGTCTACGAGGCCGACCGCGGCTGGTTCACCACGGAGCCCTTCAGCGAGCCGGAGGTCTTCGACTTTCCGGAGGGCATCGGTCCCGTCGAATGCGTGAACGTGGAGCACGAGGAGGTGCTGCTCGTCCCCCGCTGGGTGGGCGCGCGCCGCGTCACCTTCAAGTACGGACTGGGCCGCGAGTTCATCGAGACGCTCAGGACACTGCATCTGCTGGGCCTGGACCGCACCGACCAGGTGACCGTGCCGAGCGCCACCGGGCCGGTCGCGGTCTCACCCCGGGACGTCGTGGCAGCCTGTCTGCCCGATCCGGCGACGCTGGGCGAGCGGATGCACGGCAAGACCTGTGCGGGCACCTGGGTCAAGGGCGTCAAGGACGGGGCACCGCGCGAGGTGTACCTCTACCACGTGGTCGACAACCAGTGGTCCATGGCGGAGTACGGCTGTCAGGCGGTGGTGTGGCAGACCGCGGTGAACCCTGTCGTCGCCCTCGAACTCCTCGCCACGGGCGCCTGGTCAGGCACCGGCGTCCTTGGCCCGGAGGCCTTCCCGGCCCGCCCCTTCCTGGATCTGCTGACCGCGTACGGCTCCCCGTGGGGCATCCGCGA
The DNA here is from genome assembly GCF_036174265.1 of Streptomyces sp. NBC_00285. NCBI lineage: Bacteria > Bacillati > Actinomycetota > Actinomycetes > Kitasatosporales > Streptomycetaceae > Streptomyces > Streptomyces sp. NBC_00285. The sequence goes on from NZ_CP108055.1 coordinate 784,292, forward strand.
GCAGTGAACGGGGGTGTCCCACGGGGCCCGGTTGTTTCATCGCGTATCGACAGGTGACCCGAAAGCCGGTAAGGCTTCCACGAGGGCACGTACGACTCGATCGCAGGTGACTTTGATGGACAACTGGCGAGACCATGCCGAATGCCGCAGCGAGGACCCCGACCTGTTCTTCCCGATCGGCACCACCGGCCCCGCACTCGTACAGACGCAGCAGGCCAAGTCCGTCTGCCGGCGCTGCCCCTCCCAGGAGCAGTGTCTGCAGTGGGCTCTCGACACCGGGCAGGGTATCGGCGTCTGGGGCGGCACCAGTGAAGCGGAGCGCCGTGCGCTGGCCCGGCGCGCGGCCGCGCGGAGAAGGTCCGGCTGACCGGACCCGTTCAGCGGCCGCGGGCCGCGGCGGACCCCAGGCGTTTTCTGGCCGGTCCGCCGCGGCCCGCGGCGCCTCGATCACCCGGGGGGTCCAGCCAGCACCTCGGCCGCACGTCGAAGAGGAGCGGCTCGTTGTCCGGCCCCCGGCCCCTACGGTGTCGGGCCGCCGGGCAGCCGCAGGCTGAAGACGCTCCCGCTGCCCGGCTCGCTGTCGGCTGCGACCGTTCCGCCGTGGGCGGCGACCAGGTGGCGGACGATGGGGAGGCCCAGGCCGCTGCCGCCGGTGCGGCGGCTGCGGGACTTCTCCGCGCGCCAGAACCGGTCGAATACGTGCGGCAGGTCGTCGGGTGCGATGCCTGAGCCGGTGTCGGAGACCTCCAGGACGACGTCGTCGCCGTCCGGGTGGGCGGACAGGGTGACGGTGCCGCCGGCGGGGGTGTGGCGTACCGCGTTGGAGACGAGGTTGCCGAGCACCTGCCGCATCCGGACCGGGTCGGCGTCCAGCCAGGGCAGGCCGTCGACGTCGGTGCGCAGCCCGACCCCGGCCGCGTCGGCGGCGATCCGGTGGGCCGCGGCGACCTGCTGGAGGAGTTCGTCGCAGCGGACGGGCTCCCGGTGCAGGCGCAGGGTGCCCGCGTCGGCGTCCGCGAGGTCCTGGAGGTCGTCGATGACGCGTTGCAGGACGAGGGCCTCCTCGTGCAGGGACCCGAGCAGGGCGGGGTCGGGGTCGACGAGGCCGTCCCGGGTGACCTCCAGCCAGCCGCGGATGTTGGTGAGCGGGCTGCGCAGTTCGTGGGCGATGTCGCTGACCATCGCCCTGCGCTGGGTTTCGAGGCGTTCGCGGCGTTCGGCCAGGTCGTTGAAGGCGGCGGCGAGGATGCCGGTCTCGTCCCGGGTGGTGACGGGCACACGCGTGTGGAGTTCCGGTGGCTGCTGGGCAGCCGCGGTGAGGGCGCGCAGCGGCCGGACGAGCCGGGTGGCGACCAGCGCGGTCACGATCACGGTGACGGCGAGCACGAGTCCGGCGGTGCCGACGACCTTGGCCTTGTTGGCCGGGGACATGTCGAACAGCACGGCCGGTGTGTCCCCGGTGCCCAGGAAGAGTTCGGCCACCGGTGCCACGTACGGGTCGAGTTGGGCGTGACGCGCTTCGTCGACGCAGGTCTGGGCCTCGCGCGTCTGCTTCGCACTCGGTTTGCCGTACACGGGCGACAGCGACGGGGACCGGAGGTCATAGCCGCCGAGGCTCAGGGGTGTGTCGCCGGACAGGCCCTTGCGGGTGAGGCAGGCGCGCGCTCCTGCGTGGAGTGCGCCCAAGGCCTTCTCCTCCGTCCGGGTCGGCGAGTTGAGCAGCCCGTCGCCGCAGGCCTCGGGCACGTAGGAGGGCTGCACGGTGCTGTCCGGTTCGGTGAGGACCGGGCGGCCGCTGGGGGTGTGCACGACGGTGGTCTGGATGCCGTTCTGGGCGAAGCACAACTGGCGTTTGCGCACGATGACGTCGATCTTGGCGCGTTCGGTCCTCGTGAGCCGGTAGGGGCCGACCACTCGCGGATCGGTGCCACTGATCTGGGCACCGCGTTCGCTGTAGGTGTCTGTGTGCAGTGGGTCGACGGTGGCGGCTGCGGTGGGCGGCAGCGAGGTGCCGCGCGGTGCGGAGTCGGCGATGGTCCTGCGGTCGGGGGTGGTCAGAGCGATGCGCCGGCCGGTCTTCGCGGACAACCGCCGTACGGTGGCGGTCGCTCCCGTCCAGTCGGGATGGGTCGCCGCATAGCCGCTGAGCTCGGCGAGGACCTCCATGTCGTCGGCGAGCGCCTGCCCCTGTTCCTCGCGCAGGGCCTGGGTGGTGGTCGCCACGGCCAGCCAGGCGGTCGCGGCCACCGAGCACACGGCGATGAGTCCCGACGTGATCAGCAGCCGCACCAGCAGCCGCTTGTGCAGGGGGATGCGAGCGCTCATCCGCGGCCGCCGCTGAGCTTGTAGCCGACGCCGAACACGGTCAGCAGCCGGACCGGTCGGCGCGGGTCGGCCTCGGTCTTGCGGCGCAGATTCATGATGTGCACGTCCACGGCCCGTTCGGTGGACGCCCGGTCGGTGCCCCGGGTGACCTCCAGCAACTGGCGGCGCGAGAAGACCCGTTCCGGCTCGGCGGCCATGGCCAGGAGGATCTCGAACTCGGCCGGCGTGCACTCCACCGGAGTGCCCTCGCAGCGCACTTCGTGCCGTACGGGATCGACCGCCAGGCCGCCGGCGCGTATGACGGGATCCTCGCGCCGGTCCCCGAGCGCGCCTCGGCCGCTGCGCCGCAGCACGGTCCGGATGCGCGCCATCAGTTCGCGCGGGCTGTACGGCTTGGTCATGTAGTCGTCGGCGCCCAGCTCCAGGCCCAGCAGTACGTCGTTCTCGGCCGAGCGCGCGGTGAGCATCACGACGGGGATGCAGGAGCTGTCGTCGTCCTGCCGCAGCACCCGGCACACCCCGAAGCCGTCGATGACCGGAAGCATCAGGTCGAGGACGACGAGGTCGGGGGCGAGCCGCCGGGCCGCATCGAGGGCGGCCCGCCCGTCGTGGACCACGGTGGCGGTGTGTCCTTCCGCCAGCAGGGAACGCCGGATGAGTTCGGCCTGCATCTCGTCGTCCTCGGCAACCAGCACATGTGCGCACACCTGGCGGATCCTAGGCGCTTCAGCGGGCCAGCGAGGTGGCGTCGCCCATGACGACCACGGGACGCAGATCCGGGTCCAGGGCGCGGAGCAGGGCCTTCATGTGTTCCTCGTCGACGCTCACACAGCCGTGCGTGGGCCCGCCGTGGTCGACGTGCAGCCATATCCCGCCGCCGCGGCCCGCGCCGAGGGGGCGTGTCCAGTCCAGGGGTGAAGTGCCGGGCCGCCGGTTGTAGTTGATGGCGATCACGTAGTCGAAGGACCCGGCCAGCGGTTCGCCCTCGAAGCCCGTGCCGGGTGAGGTGAAGCCGGGGCCGCGGTCGTAGGACAGTCTGGTGCCGGGGTTCTTCAGCAGTCCCCCGGCGTCGGTGAGCGTGTAGACGCCGATCGGTGAGCGCAGGTCGCCCGCCAGGTGGTGGTCGCTCCAGCCCCTGAGGGCGTTGTGCGCGGGCCAACTCGCCCCGGCCTGCCAGCCGGCCGCGGTGCGCTCGTACAGGACCACGGTGGATGCCGAGGAGTCACGGTCCCGCCCGGTGACCACCACCGCCTGCCGCGCGTCGGCGGGCACCTCGGCCCACGTCTTCGGTCCGAGGCCAGGTATCTGCCGGGGCGCGGCCTCGACGGAGATCTCCGGGGAGGGAGCGGTCGCCGGAGTCTTTCCGGGCGGCGTGGCCGTGCCCGCCGTACTGGCCATGGCCCCGCCGCCGCATCCCGTCAGAAGCAGGGATGCGGCGAGCAGGGTCACGTGGGCTCTGCGTGTGATCATGGAATGACTGTGGCCCACACTTGTAAGGAACTGGTCAGGTTCTACGGCCGGTTCGGCTTGCCCTGCGTGTAGAGCCAGGTCCGGAACAGGCTGTCCAGCTTCTTCCCCGAAACCCGTTCCGCAAGCCGCTCGAACTGCGCGGTGGTCCCGTGGCCGTCGCGGTGCTCGGCCGCCCAGGCACGCAGGATCCGGAAGAACGCCGCGTCGCCGACCGTCGTGCGCAGGACGTGCAGGGTCATGGCGCCGCGGTCGTAGACGGGAGTGCCGAAGATGTTGGCGCCGCTGCCGGGGTCTCCCGGCGGGAACTCCCACAGCCCGTCGCTCGCGGGCTTGGCGTAGAGGCCGTTGAAGGTCTTCTGGGCGCTGTCGCCGCCGTGCTGTTCGGCGTAGAGCCACTCCGTGTAGGTCGCGAAGCCCTCGTTGAGCCAGATGTCCTTCCAGGAGGTCAGGGAGACGGAGTCGCCGAACCACTGGTGGGCGTTCTCGTGGACGAGGGTGCTGAGGTCGGGTGCCCGGTCGTAGACCGGGCGGCTCTGGGTCTCCAGCGCGTAGCCGACGTTCGGGGCGTGGTCCACGATCGATCCGGCGGCCCGGAACGGGTACGGCCCGAAGAGCTTGCTCTCCCACTCCAGCACGGAGGGCAGCTTCTTCAGGACGGGGGCCGCGGCGGCGGCCTCGCGCGGGTCGACGGCGTTGTAGACCCGGATGCCGTCCCGGGTGGTGAACTGCTGCACCTTGAACTTTCCGACGGTCGCCGTGGCCAGGTAGGCGGCCATGGGCTCACTCTGGCGCCAGCGGAACGTGGTCTTCGCGTGCGCGGTCCGCTCGGAGAGCAGAACACCGTTGGCGACCGCGGTGCGCCCCTTGGGCACGGTGATCGTGAAGTCGTACGACGACTTGTCCGTGGGGTGGTTGTTCGCCGGGAACCAGGTCATGGCGCCCTGCGGTTCACCGGCGACGAAGGCTCCGTCGTCGGTGGGGATCCAGCCGTCGAGCGAGTCGTCCGGGTCGCTGACGGGGCGGGGCTTGCCCTTGTAGGCGACGGTGACGGTGAATCGTTCCCCCTTGCGCAGGGCGCGCTTCGGGGTGACGACCAGTTCCTGTCCACTGCGGCGGAAGGCGGCCTTGGCGTGATCGACCGTCAGGCCGGTGACGGTCAGTCCCTTGAAGTCGAGATCGAAGCTGCTGAGGCGCTGGGTGGCGCGGGCCGTGAGGACCGCCCTGCCGTCGAGGTGACCGCTGCCCGGGTCGTACCGCAGGGTCAGGTCGTAGTGGCCGACGTGGTACCCGCCGTTGCCGGCGAGCGGGAAGTAGGGGTCGCCGGCTCCGGACGAGCCCGTCGACGCGGGCGCGGCGGCCCCGAGCAGCGCCACGAGGGCGACCGGGGTGGTGGCGAGGACGAAAGTGCGTCTGACGGCCTTCGGCACGTGCACTCCTAAAGGTGAGGGGCGGGCAAGGGCTTCACACTAAAGGCGGACCCTCCCGCAACTCACCCTTGATCAGGTCAAGTCGAGCCGCCCCGCGCAGTACGCTCCCGGGTACAATCACCCCCTTTGTCGGAGAGGCCGCCCGTGAGCGTTCGCGTCCGCCGTGTCTACGACCCGCCCGAGCCCGGGGACGGGGTGCGCGTCCTGGTCGACCGGCTGTGGCCGCGCGGCCTGTCCAAGGACGCGGCCCGGGTGGACGAGTGGCCGAAGGCACTGACTCCGTCGACCGCGCTGCGCCGCTGGTACCACGCGGGCGAGGGCTCGTACGAGGAGTTCGCCGAGCGGTACGGGGCGGAGCTGGCCGATCCCGGGGCCGCCGGACCGCTCGACCGCCTCCGGGAGTTGGTGGACGAGGGCGACGTGACCCTGCTGACCGCGTCGAAGACGCCGGAGCAGAGCCACGCCACCGTCCTGGTACGCCTGTTGGAGGCCTAGCCCGCCGGTGTCCTAGCCGACCTGTTCGGCCGCCGCCCGGCCGGCCGCGCGCCCCGAGAAGAGGCAGCCGCCGAGGAAGGTGCCCTCCAGCGCGTTGTAGCCGTGGACACCGCCACCGCCGAATCCGGCGACCTCGCCCGCCGCGTACAGGCCGTCGAGGGGCTTGCCGTCGGTTCCCAGGGCGCGGGAGTCGAGGTCGGTCTGGATGCCGCCGAGGGTCTTGCGGGTCAGGGTGTGCAGCTTGACGCCGATCAGGGGGCCGGCGGCGGGGTCGAGGATGCGGTGCGGGGTGGCGACCCGGCCGAGGCGGTCGCCGATGTAGCGGCGGGCATTGCGGATGCCCTGTACCTGGGCGTCCTTGCTGTAGGAGTTGGCGATCTGCAGGTCGCGGGCCTCGATCTGACGGCGGACCGAGTCGGCGTCCAGGAGTGCCTTGTCGGTGAGCCCGTTCATCTTCTCGACGAGCTGCTCCAGGTTGGGGGCGGTGACGAAGTCCGCGCCCTTGCGCAGGAACGCGTCGACCGGTCCCGGCGCGCCCTTGCCGAGGATCCGCTCCTTGAGGAAGCCCGCGCGGTCCTTGGCGGTGATGTCGGGGTTCTGCTCGGAGCCCGAGAGCGCGAACTCCTTCTCGATGATCTTCTGGGTGAGGATGAACCAGGAGTGGTCGTGCTCCGCGATGTCCTCGGTGGTGCGCAGGTACTCGAGGGTGCTGAGGGTGTCGTAGCCGGGCAGGCAGGGTTCGGGCAGTCGCCGGCCCAGGGCGTCGAACCACATCGAGGAGGGGCCGGGGAGGATGCGGATGCCGTGGCCGGGCCAGATCGGGTCCCAGTTCTGGATGCCCTCGGTGTAGTGCCACATGCGGTCGCGGTTGACCAGGCGGACGCCGGCGGACGCGCTGATGTCGAGCATCCGTCCGTCGACGTAGGCGGGGACGCCGGTGACCATCTCGGCGGGCGGGGTGCCGAGCCGCTCGGGCCAGTAGCGGCGGACGATGTCGTGGTTGGCGCCGATGCCGCCGGTGGTGACGACGACGGCCCGGGCGGTGAGTTCGAAGTCGCCGACGCGGTCACGGTTGGAGGCGACCCCGCGCGCGGAGGTGTCCTCGGCGAGGACGGTGCCCCGCACGCCGCGGGCGGTGCCCTCCTCGACGACCAGTTCGTCGACCTGGTGGCGGTGGTGGAAGGTCAGCAGTCCGTCGCGCGCCGCCTGCTTGGCGTAGCCGACGAAGGGCTCGACGACTCCGGTGCCGGTGCCCCAGGCGACGTGGAAACGGGGTACGGAGTTGCCGTGTCCGTGGGCGGTGAGGTCGCCGCGCTCGGCCCAGCCGACGGTGGGCAGGAACTTGATCCCGTGCCCTTCCAGCCAGGACCGCTTCTCCCCCGCCGCGAACTCGACGTAGGCGCGCGCCCAGCGCACCGCCCAGGAGTCCTCGTCGTCGACGCGGTCGAACTTGGCGCTGCCCTGCCAGTCGTTCCAGGCGAGGTCGAAGGAGTCCTTGATGCCGAGGCGCCGCTGTTCCGGGGAGTCGACGATGAAGAGCCCGCCGAAGGACCAGAACGCCTGGCCGCCGAGGTTGGCGGCGTTCTCCTGGTCGACCAGTGCGACCCTTTTGCCGCGGCTGGTGAGCTCGTGCGCGGCGACCAGGCCCGCGAGCCCGGCTCCGACGACGATGACGTCGGCGTCCATGGCGACCGTCCTTTCCCTCATACGGTGGTGTCGCTGCCGTCGGTGAGCAGCGCGGTGAGCAGTTGCTTGAGCCAGACGCGGGCCCGCTCCACGTCCGCGTCCAGCAGCAGTTGGACGGTGACCCCGTCGTAGGCGGCGACCACGGCGTGGGCGGCACCTTCGACGTCGACCAGTACGGCGGGCAGTTCGGCGTGCCCACGCGCGCGTGCCAGCCGGTCGGCGATCGCCCGCCTGAGCCGCGCCCGGTGTTCGAGCAGGGTCCGGGCGACCTCGGGCGCACGGGCGGCGTGCACCAGGAAGTCGGTCTTGACCAGGAGCCAGTTCCGGTCGAGGAGGAGTACCTCGGTGACCCGGTCGGCGGCGGCCGTCACGTCGAGGCCGGGGCCGTCCAGGGCGAGGGCCCCGGAGACCTGCTCCGCGATGAGGTCGGCGCGCTGCTGGTAGAGGGCGAAGAAGAGTTCGTCGAGGCTGTCGAAGTTCGAGTAGAAGGCGCCCCGGGTGTAGCCGGCGGCCTCGCAGACCTCTTCGATCGACACGCGCCCGAAGCCCTTGGCGGCGAAGACCGCGAAGGCCGCGTCGAGGAGATTGGCGCGCGTGCGGACCCGTCGCCTGGTCACACGCCTGGTCGTGTCCTCCACCACCGTGCCCTCCACCATGTCGACCCTCCGTTCGATACGCGAATGTATCCGATACGGCGATGTATCGAAAGAGTCGAACGTGCGAGAGGATTTAATGGGAACAGATATTCGAATCAGGGGTACGCTGGAACCATGACCGCGCACCTCCAGGGCTCCCTCTTCGACCAGAGCGACCAGCTCCGGCTCGGCCCCCTCGACGGGATCCGCCGGACCGTGCTCGGTCTCGGCGCCTGGATCGACGTACTGCCCGGATGGCTCGGCGGCTGTGACGCCCTCTTCGAACAGCTGGCCTCCGAAGTGCCGTGGCGGGCGGAACGCCGCACGATGTACGACCAGGTCGTCGACGTACCGCGCCTGCTCGCCTTCTACGGCGCGGACGACGCACTGCCCCATCCCGTACTCACCGAGGCCCGTGAGGCGCTCACCGCGCACTACGCCGACGAGCTGGGTGAGCCGTTCGCCACAGCCGGCCTGTGCCACTACCGGGACGGCCGGGACAGCGTCGCCTGGCACGGCGACCGGAGCGGGCGGGGCGCCCGGGAGGACACGATGGTCGCCATCCTCTCCGTGGGCGCACCCCGGGATCTGCTGCTGCGCCCGGTCCGCGGCGGCCTGGACACGGTCCGGCGGCCGCTGGGACACGGCGACCTGATCGTGATGGGCGGCTCCTGCCAGCGCACCTGGGAGCACGCCGTACCGAAGACCACGCGCGCGACGGGACCGCGCATCAGCGTCCAGTTCCGCCCGCACGGCGTGCGCTGAGGCAGAGAGGCGGCTGCTTCGGCCGCGCGCGGGGGCTGCCTCCGGCGGACGGCGCCGGAGGCAGCCTCGTCCCACGGAAGTTGACGGCTGGAGGACCGGTACCCGCCAATCCGGTTCGCCTGAGCGTCTGCTTTGCTGGGTGCCGTCGGGGCAGGGACTCATCGGGCGGGGCGATCATGAGCGCGGGCGTGCAGCAAGTCGCGGACGGCACCTATCTGGTGACCGGCAGCAACACCAACTGGGTGATCCTGACCGAGGGGAACTCCGCCACGCTGGTCGACACCGGCTACCCGGGCGACCGCGAGCAGGTGCTCGCCTCCCTTGCGGAGGTGGGCAGTTCACCGGAGGCGGTCACGGCCGTACTCATCACGCACGCCCACAACGACCACCTCGGCTCCGCCGAGTACTTGCGCGGCAGCTACGGCACGCCGGTGTATCTGCACGAGGCCGAAGTACCGCACGCCCGGCGGGAGTTCCTGCACCAGGTGACCGTGGGGACGGTCCTGAAGAACGGCTGGCGGCCCGGGGTGCTGCCGTGGGCGGTGCACGCGATCCGCTCGGGCGGCACGGCCCATGTGCCGGTGGCCTCCCCGCAGCCGTTCCCGGCGGAGGGCGCCCTCGATCTGCCGGGCCGACCCGTGCCCGTGCACACACCGGGCCACACCGACGGTCACTGCGCCTTCCACCTCCCCGAGCGCGGGGTGGTGATCTCCGGCGACGGCCTGGTGAGCGGTCACCCCACCTCGCGGGTCAAGGGGCCTCAGTTGTTGCCCGACATGTTCCACCACGAGCGCGCCCGGGCCGTGGCCTCCCTGGACGTGTACGCGGAACTGGACGGCGAGCTGATGCTGCCCGGCCACGGTCCCGCACACCGCGGTCCGGTCCGTGAGGCGGCCCTTCAGGCCAGGGACCGCGCGCTCTAAGGTGAGGTGACGATCACCGGCGAGACAAGGACAGATCAGCCATGGCACTGCAGATCAGCGCGACGAACCCGGAGCATCCCGCGCTCCTGCTGGAACTGCCGTGGCACCTGCCGCTGGAGGAGTGGCCGGACGAGGTCCTGGTGCCGCTGCCGCGCGGCATCTCCCGCCACGTGGTGCGCTACGCCCGGGCCGGCGACGAGGTCATCGCCGTGAAGGAACTGGCCGAACGCCCGGCGCTGCGCGAGTACGAACTGCTGCGCGACCTGGACCGGCTCGGGATCCCCGCGGTCGACCCGTTGGCCGTGGTCACCGGGCGCACCGACAGCGGCGACGCCCCCCTGGAGCCGGTGCTCATCACCCGGCACCTGGGCGGCTCGATGCCGTACCGCTCGATGTTCGAGACGACCATGCGGCCCGCCACCATGCACCGCCTGATGGACGCGCTGGCCGTCCTGCTGGTCCGCCTGCACCTGGCCGGGTTCGCCTGGGGCGACTGCTCCCTGTCCAACACCCTGTTCCGGCGCGACGCGGGCGCCTACGCGGCCTACCTGGTGGACGCGGAGACCGGCGACCTGCATGCGCAGCTCAGCAACGGACAGCGAGACTACGACCTCGATCTTGCCCGCGTCAACATCAGCGGCGAGCTGCTCGACCTGGAGGCGTCCGGGGCACTGCACCCCTCCGTGGACGCGATCGAGTTCGGCATGGAGATCTGCTCGCGCTACGCGAGCCTGTGGGAGGAGCTGACCCGCAGGTCCGTGTATCCGGCGGGCAAGTACCACTTCATCGAGCGCCGGATCCGGCGTCTGAACGAGCTCGGCTTCGACGTGGCCGAGATGCAGATCGAGCACGCGGCCAACGGCGACACCGTCACCTTCGTGCCGAAGGTCGTGGACGCCGGCCACCACCAGCGCCAACTGCTGCGCCTGACGGGTCTTGACACCGAGGAGAACCAGGCCCGGCGGCTACTGAGCGACCTGGAGAGCTGGATGGCCACCCAGGACGACTACGCCCCGGGCGACCCCCTCGGCGCCCGTCCCGAGGTCCTCGCGCACCGGTGGGTACGCGACGTCTTCCGTCCCACCGTGCGGGCCGTACCGCTCGAACTGCGCGGCTCGATGGACGCGGCCGAGATCTACCACGAGCTGCTGGAGCACCGCTGGTACCTGTCGGAGCGGGCCCAGCACGACATCGGGCTGGACACAGCCGTCGAGGAGTACATCAACAACATCCTCCCCAAGGCACGGGAGACGCTCCAGCCCACCCCCGCCACCGCGGACTGACTCAGACGTGCGGCACCACGGCCACCGGGCAGTCCGCGTGGTGCAGCACACCATGGGCGACCGAACCGATCCGGGCGCCCACCGCGGTACGGCGGGCCCGGCGGCCGACGACCATCAACTGGGCCCGCGCGGTCACCGACAGCAGCACCTGCCCCGCGCTGCCCATCTCCACGTGCTCGACGACCGGGACGTCCGGGAAGTGCTCCCGCCACGGCCGCAGCGCCGACGCGAGGGCCTTCTTCTCGTACGGCTCCAGTCCCCCGGCCTCGTCGAGGAGCTTGAGCGAGCCGGGGCTGTAGGCGAACACCGGCGGCAGCGTCCAGGCCCGTACGGCGCGCACCGTGGCACCCCGGGCCGCCGCCGTCTCGAAGGCGAACCGCAGGGCGGCGGCGCTGTCCTGCGCGTCGCCCTCCTGGCCCACGACGATCTCGCGGCCCGCGGCCTCGGCGGTGGCCTGGTCACCGGAGCGGACCAGGACGACGGGGCGGCTCGACTCGGCGATCACCTGCTGGCCCACCGAGCCCAGCAGGAAGCCCACGACGGGCCCGTGCCCACGGGAGCCCAGCACCAGCAGTTCGGCGTCGGCCGCCGCGGCGACGAGCACGTCGACGCTGCCGCCCTCCAGGACGTCGGTCGACACGTCGAGTTCCGGATGCCGCCCGACGACGGCCCGCACGGCCTCGGTCGTGGCGTCCCCCGCCCAGCCGGCCTGGGTGTCCCGGTCCCCCGCGTCGATCCCCTCGTACGACTCGAACCGCCACGCGTGCACCACCCGTAGCGCGGTCCCTCGCCGGACCGCCTCCCGGGCTGCCCAACCGAGTGCCGCGAGGCTCTCCTCGGTTCCGTCGATGCCTGCGGTGATCGGGCGCGTCATGCGGTGGCCTCCCTGTTCACGGTCACGTCGGTGGGGCCCAGTCTTCACCACGCCACCGGCAGCGCCGAGCCTGCCACCGGCAGGGTCAGCCATAGCTGCGCACAGCGGGTCGATCGAACATACGATGGCGTGGACCGGGCCGGTGACGACGGCGACACCGTGCTCCGAAGCCGACCGCTCGGGGTGGGAGACGTATGGCACAGGCCGCCGAATCAGCGCGGACCGTCATCCTGACCGTGGACGACGACCCGGGGGTATCCCGCGCCGTCGCCCGCGATCTGCGGCGACGCTACGGCGAGTCGTACCGGATCGTGCGCGCCGAGTCCGGTGAGTCCGCGCTGGAGGCGCTGCGGGAGCTGAAGCTGCGCGGTGACCTCGTGGCCGTGATCCTGGCCGACTACCGCATGCCTCAGATGAACGGCATCGAGTTCCTCGAGCAGGCCCTGGACGTGTACCCGGGGGCCCGCCGCGTGCTGCTGACGGCGTACGCGGACACCAACGCGGCGATCGACGCGATCAACGTCGTCGATCTGGACCACTATCTCCTCAAGCCGTGGGACCCGCCCGAGGAGAAGCTGTACCCCGTCCTGGACGACCTCCTTCAGGCGTGGCGGTGCAGCGACTTCCGGCCCGTGCCCGCCACCAAGGTGATCGGACACCGCTGGTCGGCGCGCTCCTCGGACATACGTGAGTTCCTGGCCCGCAACCAGGTGCCCTACCGCTGGTACTCGACGGACGAGCCCGAGGGACAGCGGCTGCTGGCCGCCGCGGGCCAGGACGGGCAGCGGCTGCCGGTGGTGATCACCGCGGACGGCACACCCCTGGTCGAGCCGGAGGCGCCGGATCTGGCCGCCCACGTGGGCCTGGCCACCACGCCGACCGCCGACTTCTACGACCTCGTCGTCATCGGCGGCGGGCCCGCCGGGCTCGGAGCCGCGGTGTACGGGGCCTCGGAGGGGCTGCGGACCGTCCTCGTGGAACGGTCGGCGACCGGCGGACAGGCCGGACAGAGCTCACGCATCGAGAACTACCTGGGCTTCCCCGACGGCGTGTCGGGCGGTCAGCTCACCGACCGGGCCCGGCGGCAGGCGACGAAGTTCGGCGCGGAGATCCTCACCGCCCGTGAGGTGGCGGGCCTGGAGGTCAACGGCGCCGCCCGCACCGTGCGCTTCTCGGACGGCTCCGCGGTGGCCGCGCACAGCGTGATCCTGGCGACCGGTGTGTCGTACCGGCAGCTGGAGGCGCCCGGCTGCACGGACCTGACCGGCTGCGGGGTGTTCTACGGCTCGGCGCTGACCGAGGCGGCCGCCTGCCAGGGGCAGGACGTGTACATCGTCGGCGGTGCCAACTCGGCCGGGCAGGCGGCCATGTACCTGTCCCGGGGCGCCAAGTCGGTGACCCTGCTGGTGCGCGGTCCCGACCTCAACGCGTCGATGTCGCACTACCTGATCCAGCAGATCGAGGAGGCTCCCAACATCTCGGTACGCGCGCGCACCGTCGTGGAGTCCGCGCACGGCTCCGACCACCTGGAGCAGCTCACCCTGCGCGACACCGAGACCGGGGAGACCGAACTCGTCGACGCGCAGTGGATGTTCGTGTTCATCGGCGCGGCCCCGCTGACCGGCTGGCTGGACGGCACGGTGCTGCGGGACGAGCGCGGGTTCATCCTGGCCGGGCCCGATCTCACCGCCGACGGGCGACCGCCGGCGGACTGGGAGCTGGACCGGCCGCCGTACCACCTGGAGACCAACATTCCGGGCGTGTTCGTCGCGGGCGACGCGCGCGCCGAGTCCGCGAAGCGGGTCGCGTCCGCCGTCGGAGAGGGAGCCATGGCCGTGATGCTCGTCCACCGCTATCTGGAGCAGTCATGAGCGGGCAGTTGATGCCGTGCAGTCCCGGGGAGATCGGGGCGCTGTTCCTGTTCGAGAAGCTCACCCCCGAACAGCTGGGTCAGTTGTGCGCCGCGGGCCGGGTGGAGAGGTTCGAGCCCGGCCCGGTGTACACCGAGGGTGAACCCGCCACCTGCTTCTACGTGATGATCGAGGGCACCGTCGTGCTCTCGCGCCGGGTGGGCGGCGACGACGTGGAGATCAGCCGCACCTCCCAGAAAGGGGTGTACTCGGGCTCCATGCAGGCCTACCTCGGGGACCGGGTGCAGCAGACCTACAACAACTCCATGCGGGTCACGGAGACCTCGCGGTTCTTCGTACTGCCCGCCGAGAAGTTCTCGGCGTTCATGCAGGAGTGGTTCCCGATGGCGGTCCATCTGCTGGAAGGGCTCTTCCTCGGTTCGAAGAACACCCAGCGGGCCATCGGGCAGCGCGAACGGCTGCTGGCGCTGGGCTCGTTGTCGGCAGGGCTGACGCACGAGCTCAACAATCCCGCCGCGGCGGCCGTGCGGGCCACGGCGACGCTGCGGGAGCGGGTCGGCAAGATGCGGCACAAGCTCGGCATCATCGCCCAGGGTTCCTACTCCCCCGAGGTCATGGCGAACCTCATCGACATCCAGGAGCGCACCGCCGAACGCGTCACCAAGGCACCCGTGTTGAGCCCTCTGGAGGCGTCCGACCGGGAGGACACCCTCAGTGACTGGCTCGACGACCACGGCATCCAGGAGGGCTGGCGGATCGCGCCCACCTTCGTACAGGGCGGCCTCGATGTGGACTGGCTCGACCAGGTCGCGGCGACCGTGGGCGAGGAGATCCTGCCGAACGCGATCGGCTGGCTCAACTACACCGTCGAGACCGAGCTGTTGATGGACGAGATCAACGACTCCACGAACCGGATCTCCCATCTCGTCGACGCGGCCAAGCAGTACTCGCAGCTGGACCGGGCGCCCTACCAGGTGGCCGACGTGCACGAACTCCTCGACAGCACGCTGCTGATGCTGTCCGGGAAGATCGGGCCGCAGATCAAGGTGGTCAAGGACTACGACCGGACGCTGCCGAGGATCCCGGCCTATCCCGCCGAGCTCAACCAGGTCTGGACGAACCTGATCGACAACGCGGTGGGGGCCGTCAACGGTGTGGGCGGGGAAGGCACGTTGACCGTCCGGACCGCCCTCGAACACGACCGGCTGCTGGTGGAGTTCCGGGACACCGGGCCCGGCGTGCCGGCCGACATCCGCGGGCGTATCTTCGATCCGTTCTTCACCACCAAGCCGGTCGGCGAGGGGACGGGGCTCGGGCTCGACATCTCCTGGCGGATCGTGGTCAACAAGCACCACGGATCGCTTCAGGTGGAGTCGTCGCCCGGGGACACGCGATTCCAGGTGCTGCTTCCGCTCACCGCCGCGGACAACGACACGACCGAGGAGCCCGAGTGACCGACATCAAGGGGATCGACCCGAGCGTGGCACCCAGCGGGGAGGGCTGCGTGGAGTGCAACGCGGCGGGCGGGTGGTGGTTCCATCTGCGGCGGTGCGCGGAGTGCGGGCACGTGGGGTGTTGCGACTCCTCTCCCGGGCAGCACGCGACCGGGCATTTCCGTGAGGCGGGCCATCCTCTGGTGCAGAGTTTCGAACCGGGTGAGGAGTGGTTCTGGAACTTCGAGACCAGCGAGATGTTCGAGGCGGGGCCCGAGCTGGCGCCTCCGGTGAGTCATCCGGTGGAGCAGCCCGCGCCGGGACCGGCGGGCAGGGTGCCTGCGGACTGGGCGCGGACTCTGCGCGGATGACCTCGGGGTGACTCCTCCGCCTTCCCTGTCAGTGGCAAGTGCCAGGATGTAGTCGTGTCGCAGATCTCCATCAGTGCGCCGTTCATCGGGCGAGAAGACGAGGTTGCCCGGCTTTCCGGCGTGCTGGAGCGGGCCCGGGGCGGGGAGGCCCGGGCCGTGCTCGTCGCCGGGGACGCCGGAGTGGGCAAGACCCGGGTCCTGAACGAGGTGACAGGCAAGGCTGCCCGCAGTGGGATGACCGTGCTCACCGGGCACTGCGTCGACCTCGGCGACGTCGGGCTGCCCTATCTGCCGTTCACCGAGGTGCTGGGGGTGCTGGCCGCCGATCCGCGGTTCACCGACGTCGTCTCCTCCCGTCCGGCGGTGGAGCGGTTGCTGGGAGCCGGGTCCCCCGGGGACTCCGGTGGCCGGCTCCGGCTGTTCGAGGAGATCGCCGGGCTGCTCGCCGACCTCGCGGACATCGCGCCCCTCCTGCTCGTCCTGGAGGACCTGCACTGGGCCGATCAGTCGTCGCGGGATCTGCTGCGGTTTCTGCTGAGCCGGGGGATCCTGCAGCGCTCGGCGGGCGGGGCGCCCACGCACCGGCTGGCCGTACTCGCCTCGTACCGCGCGGACGACCTGCACCGGCGTCATCCGTTGCGTCCGCTGCTCGCCGAGCTCGTGCGGCTGCCCGCCGTCGAGCGGCTGGAGCTGCGGCCGCTGGCCGACGGCGAGGTCGCCCGGCTGGTGCGGGCCCTGCGCGAGGGGCCGTTGCCGGACACCACCTTGCGGCGGATCGTCGAGCGGGCGGAGGGCAACGCCTTCTACGCCGAGGAACTGCTCGCCGCCACGGGCAGCGGGGGCGGCGGAGTGCCCAGCGGACTCGCGGACGTGCTGCTGATCCGGTTCGAGCAGCTGTCCGACACCGCTCAGCAGGTACTGCGCACCGCCGCGGTGGCCGGGCGGCGCGTCGAGCACGACCTGTTGCGCGATGCCGTACGGCTGCCCGAGGACGAGTTGGAGACGGCGCTGCGGGAGGCCATCGGGCGGCAGTTGCTGGTATCGGGTGACGGTGGCACGTACGCGTTCCGGCACGCCCTCGCCCGGGAGGCCGTGTACGCCGATCTGCTGCCGGGCGAGCGGTCACGGCTGCACGGAGCGTTCGCCCGGCTCCTCGACGGAGCGGGACGTCGGCCCGAGAGCGCCGCGGAGCGGGCCCATCACTACCGGGAGAGCCATGACCTGGCCCCCGCGCTCGCCGCCTCGCTGGAGGCCGCGGACCACGCACACCTGGTGGGAGCGCCCGCCGAGGAGCTACGGCATCTGGAGGCGGCCCTCGACCTGTGGTCGGCGGTGGAACCGTCCGCGCGGCCCGTGGGTGAGGGCCTCGACCGGGTCCGGCTGATGCTGCGGGCCTCGGCTGCCGCCGCGCACACCGGGGAGCTGCACCGGGCGGTCTCGCTGACGCGTGCCGCGCTCGCCGGTGTCGGCCAGGAAACGGACCCCGAACTCGCCGCCCAGGTGCGGTACACGCTCGCCGGGACACTGATGAGCGTCGACAACCTCACCGCGGCCTTCGCCTACAGCCGCGAGGCATTGGCCATGATCCCCGCCGATCCCCCGTCGCGTACCTGGGTGTGGGCCGCGGCGACGCATGTGCTGGCGGCCCGGCATGTCTCGGAGAACGAGATCGCGCTGCGGGTCGCCCGGCAGGCCCTGGCCACCGCGGAACAGCTCGATGTGCCGGACGCCCAGGCTGATCTGCTGATCTCGCTCGCCATTCTCGAAGGCGGCGGCCGTCGCACGGTGGCGGGCCGGGAGCGGTTGCGTCAGGCCCGGGACCTGGCCCGGAGCGCGGGGAACACTCCGGTGGAGATGCGTGCGCTGTTCAATCTCGCCGTCGGCTCCTTCGAGTCCGGGCACCTCGACGAGTGTCTGCCCTGGCTCACCGAAGGCCTGGACCGGGCCCGCCGCGCCGGGCTGCTGTCGTCGCCGTATCCGATGGAGATGCGCTACCTCCGGCTGCTGCTCCTGTACACGCTCGGCCGCTGGGACGACTGCGTCCGGGCGGCGGACGCCGACGTCGAGGTGCTGCCCGCGGCGGGCGGGTACACGGTGGCGCCCGCACTGTACGTGGCTCTCGCGCGGGGGGACTTCAGGGCCGTCGACCGGGCCCGGGTGCTGTTGGAGGGGCCGTTCGACTGGATGGCCACGCTCGTCGCGGGCATCGCGCTGACCGACGCGGCGGCGCTGCAGGGTGATGCGGAGGCTGCCGTGGCACATATGCGGTCCACCGTGGCGGCCCTCACCGACGAGGCGGGCACGCCTCCCCACGTCACCGTCCGGCTGGCCACCCTCGCGCTGTCCGCGGTTGCCGACCGTTCCGCCGACCTGCGTCTTAAAGGGGACGAGCCCGGGGCGGCCCGCTGGGCCGGGACCGCGACCGAGCTGGTGGAGCTGGCACGGAGCGCCGCCGTGCACGGCGAGGGCGGGATACCGCAGGGCCCGGAGGGACAGGCGTGGCTGGCCCGGGCCGAGGCGGAGTGGACGCGGGCCGTGTCCGGGCCGGACGTGCAGGCGTGGGCCAGGGCGGTCGCCGCGTTCGACTTCGGTGACGTGTACGAACCGGCGCGCTGCCGGCTGCGGTACGCCGAGGCCCTCCTCGCGGCCGACCGGCGCGAGGAGGCGGCCGCGGAGGCCCGCGGCGCTCGCGAGGTGTTGGCCGGGCTCGGCGCCAAGGTGCTGCTTGAGCAGGCGGACGAGCTGATCCGACGCATCCGGCCGGCCGACGCCCCTGCCCCCGCGTCGCTGCTCACGGCCCGCGAGCAGGACGTGCTGCGACTGCTTTCCCGGGGGCGCAGCAACCGTCAGATCGGCGAGGAACTGTTCATCACCGGCAAGACGGCGAGCGTGCACGTCTCCAACATCCTCGCCAAGCTCGGCGCGGCGAGCCGTACCGAAGCCGTGGCCGTCGCCTACCGCAAGGGGCTGATCGCCCCGGAGACGGCACCCGACGGCTGACAGACTGTCAGTTGCGTGCGCAGTCGAGGCTGTTCACGTCGACGGCGTCCGCCATGGCCTGCATTCCCTTGTCGTTGGGGTGGATGTGGTCCCCGCCGTCGAAGAAGGGGAGCATCCGTTCGTGGTCGTAGGGGCTGCGGAGGATGTGGTCGAAGTCGGTGACCGCGTCGAACTCGTCGCTGTGGGTCCTGATGTAGGTGTTGACCTCCTGGCGTACGGTCTCGGCGGCCGGGTCCCATTCCGGCCAGCCCTTGAAGGGGGCGATGGTGGAGACGACCACGCACCTGCCGGCGTCGTGGGCCCGGTCGACGATCTCGCCGTATCCGTGGATCAGGTCCTGTGCGGTGACGCCGGAGTGGGCCTTGAGGTCGTTGACTCCCTCGAAGAGGAAGACGGTGTGCACGCCTGGCTGGGAGAGCACGTCCCGGTCCAGCCGGTTCAGGGCGCTCGGCCCGGCGCCGTCGGCCAGCACCTTGTTGCCGGAGATCCCCTCGTCGGCCACGCCCTTGACCGTGATGTGCGCCTTCTGGAGGCGGCGGGCCAGGTAGTCGGGCCAGCGGCGGTTGAGGTCGCCGGTGGACTGCCAGCCGTCGGTGATGGAGTCGCCGAGCGCGATCACGGAACCGGTGGCGGCGGCCGTGCGCACCGAGACGTTGTCGAGGTAGAACCACGATCCGACGGTGTCGGGCCAGTTGGCACCGCTTTCCTCGGCGGTGTGGTCGCCCTGTGTGGCGTACGACGTCTGCAGGGCCATCGAGTGCCCGGTGACCGGGCCGGCCGCGTCCGGGGTGTGCAGGCTGACGACCAGGTTCGACCCGGCGGCCAGCGGGCCGGGCACCGGGTCGCTGTACACGGTGGAGCCCGGCTCCAGGGTGACGGAGGACGAGCCGTCGAAGGTGAGCCGCCGGTTGGAGCCGCGCGCCAGTTGGGCGCCCTTGAGCTGGAGCCCGGCGTAGACGCTGTCGAAGGTCACCGGCCGGTCCCCGAAGGCGTTGGAGAGCCGGATGCGCGGGTCCCGGCCGCCGACGCTGGTGTGCACGACCATGCGGTAGCCGCGGTCGGCGACCGACTCGCCGATGCGGTAGGCGCTCGCGCCCCAGGTGATCACCCCGTCGGGCGGGCCGACGGCGGCCGGTGCGGGCGTGGCCTGGCACACGGCGGCCACGACTGTGACGGCGATCAGCCGGGTCCTGCGGGCTGTCCGGCGCCTCATCGGTCGAAGCCCTTCAGGGTGACGGTGGCACCCGGCTTCAGTGTCACCGTGCGGGCGCTTCCGGCGTGCGCGACCGTCGTGGTACGGCCGCCGACGCTCCGGATCCGTGCTTCGGTCGGTTTCCCATCCCGCCAGCGTAGGTCGACGACGAAGCCGCCGCGCGCGTCCGCTCCCGCGAGGGAGCCGGAGGCGGCCCAGGCGTCGGGCATGGCGGTGAGGGCGCCTGTCGCGGCGGTGACGGCGAGGACGCTGCGTCGGGACGGGTGGGGGGTCATGGCGGCTCCTGGTGGCTCGGTCAGGACTTCGGTATGTCGATCCGGTCGATGTCCGGTGCGTAGCCGGTGCCGCTGTCGAAGGTGATGGTGTTGGTGCCGGCCTTGAGCGTCACGGGTACGTACACGCTCGACACGGTCCCCCAGTCGCCGGTGGCGGGGAGCTTGTGCCGGGTGGTGCCGCCGCCGTTGGCCGAGATGTCCACCGAGCGGGCGTCACCGCTGATGTAGGAGATCTTGATCTGGTAGGTGCCGGCCTTGGCGACGACGACGTCACGGAAGGTCAGAGAGCCTCCGAGGTACAAGTTGCCGACCTTCTTTCCGTCGGAGCAGGCGGGGCAGTCGGCGACGGAGGCGTTGCCGCCGAGGGTGTTCGCGGAGGACTCGGCCTCGTAGCCGGTGAAGGTGAGTGCGGTGCCGTGCGGGGTGACCGTGAACAGATGGGAGCCGTGGGCGGGCAGGGCCTGGGTCACCTTGTTCCTGTGGGTGCCGAGGTTCTCGTGGTTCCACAGGTCCCGGACGGACGCGTTGCCGGTGAAGCCGAGGGTGGACCAGTCGGCGGTGACGGCGGCCGGGGCGTCGGCCAGGTTGAACAGGGCGACGGTGTAGGTGCCGTCGGGGTTCTTCGCGGCCCAGACCTGCTGGGGGTCGGACGGGGTGACGGGGTGTGCGGGCGGGTTGGGGCCCTGGTCGAGGGCGATGACCTCGCGGTTGGTCAGCAGGGCGAGGCCGTAGGAGTCGAGGCGGGTGAGGTCGTCGCCGGTGTAGAGGGGGGACTTGGCTATGGCCCACAGGGTGGCGTAGCTCTGCCGCTCGGCCTTGGTGAGGCCGTCCATGGCGCCGTTGCCGACGTCGAGGGAGTCGAGGTCGTTCCAGCCGCCGGGTCCGGCGTGCCGGGTCCAGGCGGGGGTGTCGTCCCAGCGGTCGTCGACGGAGTTCTCCCAGCTGACGAGGGTGTTGCAGTAGCACTCGACGTCGGTGTCGATGCGCCAGCCCTGGGAGTACTTCTTCCAGTCGGCGGCGTGCCCGATGTCGAGGGACCAGGACACTTCGAGGTGGATCGGGCGGCCGGTCGCGGCGATCGCCTTGTTCCAGGCGGCCACGTCGGCAACGTTGTCGTACTGGTCGCCGCTCTTGCCCGAGCCGGGGCCGACGCCGTCGAGCTTGAGGAAGTCATAGCCCCAGTCGGCGATCAACTGGGCCTGGGAGTCTATGTACTTGGCCGTGCACGGCTTGGAGAAGTCGAGCTTGTACGAACTGTCCCAACCGTTGGTGGTGCGCAGGTCGCCGTAGACGATGTCGGCGGTGGTGCAGCCTGCGGCGTTCCGGACCGGTGTCCTCCCGTCGCCGTAGGCCGCCTTCTCCAGGCCGGCCGGGAGGTAGATGCCGGCCTTGAGGCCCTTGGCGTGGATGCGGTCGGCGACGGCTTTCATGCCGCTGGGGAAGCGGACCGGGTCGGGCTTCTGGCGGCCGTACTGGTCGAACCCGGACTTCCAGGTCTTGTCCATCCACCAGCCGGCGTCAATGTTGACGTACTCGTAGCCGTACTTCTTCAGCTTGGCGGCCAGGGCGTCGGTCTGCTTCAGGACGTTGACCTCGGTGAGGTAGCTGTAGTCGCCGTCCGGGTTGAGACCCGGGTACTTGGACGACTGCATGCTCCAACTGCTCCAGCCCATGTAGGGCTTGGCGGCGAGGGCGGGAGCGGGGGTGTCGGCGGCGTGGGCCGTGGGGACGGCGACCGTGGTGAGGGCGAGCACCAGCAGGGCTCTCGCGGGCATGGCGAAGTACGAGGATGACCGCATGGGTCGGGCCTCCAATGGGGTGGGGATTCTTATCGGCTCGTGTCCGAGGTGATGAAGGACTGGATGGCGGTGGCGGCGGCGCCGCGCGCCCACTCCTCGAAGGGCAGGGGGCGGGTGCGGACGTCGCACCGGGCGGCTGAGCCGAAGGCGGCCGCGACGAAGGCGTCGCGGATCTGTTCGGCGAACAGGTCGTAGGCGGCGAGTCCCTCGCCGGAGATGATCACGCGTTCGGGGCCGAGGAGGTTGGCGACGGTGGCGATGCCCCGGCCGATCGCCTCGCCCGCGCGTGCGAACACGTCCCGGGCTCCGGGGACGCCTTCCCGGGCCAGGGCCAGGGCCTGCTCGGGGCCGGTGAGTTCGGCGCCGGTGGCCTCGCGGATCTGCCGGACGATCGCGGCCTCCCCCGCTATCGCCTCGACGCAGCCGCGGTTGCCGCAGTGGCAGAGCGGACCGGCCGGGTCGACGGTCACGTGCCCGATCTCGCCCGCCACTCCGTGCGCCCCGGCGACCACCCGGCCGTGCACCACCAGCCCGCATCCGATGCCGGCGCCGACGGTCACGACGGCGAAGTCGGACAGTCCCACACCGGCCCCGAACCACTGCTCGGCGACCGTCAGGGCGCGTACGTCGTTGTCGACGGTGACCGGCAACCCGGTGGTCATGGCGGCGAGTTCGGCGAGCGGGACGTCGCGCCACTCCAGGAAGGGCGAGTAGCGGACGGCGCCCTCGCCCCGGTCGACGTCGCCGGAGACGGCGATGCCGAGGCCCAGGACCGCGGCCGTGGAGCCGTCCGTCTCGGCCAGGAGCCGCTGGACGAGTTCCGTGATGCTCGCGAGCACCGTCTTCGGGTCGCGGTCGGGCAGGGGCAGGTGCCGGGCTGTGCGGATGCGGCAGCACAGATCGGTGAGGACCGCGATGATCTCGTCGCCGGTGACCTTGACGCCGATGAACAGGGCCCGCCCGCCGTCGACGCGTACGAGGTTCGCGGGCCGCCCGAGGGCCGGGCGGGCCTCGTCGTCGGCGCCCTCGACGAGGTATCCGGCCTCGATGAGCGGACGGACCGCCTTGGTGACGGCGGCCGGTGACAGTCCGACACGCCGGGCCACCTCCAGACGGGGGAGCGGGCCCTGGGACAGGACGGTGGTGAACACCTGTGAGGCGGCGGGTGTGTTGACGGGGAAGGTCTCGGCGCGAGAGGTCTGGCGCATGGCCGCGAACTTAGAGGGGTTCTTTTCCGTCGTCAATAAAAGAAGCAGGATTGGCTGTGCCATTGCTGTGGCCAGTCGAGGAGAGAAGAGCCGGATGACATCAGCAGGAGTGCTCGGTGGCACGTTGGCGGGGGCGGTTCTGCTGTCCCTCGTCGCGACTCCCGTCCATGCCGCACCCCGGGGGCCCGACGCGGATCTGGCAGGTGTGCGCAGTGTGTTGCGGTCGGCGCTGCGGGACGGCGCGCCGGGTGCGATGGCCCGGATCGACGACCGGGGCACGGTGCTGCGGGCCGCCGTAGGTGTCGCCGACCGGACGACGGGGCGGGCGATGGACGACGCCGACCGGTTCCGCATCGGCAGCGTGACCAAGATCTTCACCTCCGTGGTCCTGCTCCAGCTGGTCGACGAGAAGAAGCTGAAGCTCGACGCGCCGGTCGACCGCTACCTGCCGGGACTGCTGCCGGACGACCGGATCACGGTCCGGCACGTGCTCGGCCACCGCAGTGGTCTGTACGACTACACGAACGACATGTTCGCCCAGTCGGTCCCGGGGTTCGAGGCGGTCCGCAAGAAGGTCTTCACCCCCACGGAGCTGGTGAACCGCTCGCTGCGGCGACCGCGCACGAGCGCGCCGGGTGCGGCGTACTCGTACTCCAACACCAACTTCGTCGTCGCCGGGATGCTGATCGAGAAGCTGACCGGGAACCCGGTGCGGACCGAGTACCAGAACCGGATCATCGAACCGCTGAAGCTGCGCGACACGCTTTACGTGCATCCGGGCATGAAAATCCCCGGCGCTCACGCCCGTGGCTACCTCACCCAGGACCGGTCGGGCGCCCCGCTCGTCGACGCCACGGAGCAGACCGTGTCGTGGGCGCAGAGCGCGGGCGCGCTCATCTCCAGCACCCGGGACCTCAACACGTTCCTGTCCGCCCTGCTGGGCGGCCGGCTGACCTCGGCCGCGCAACTGGCGCAGATGGAGCGCTGGCTGCCGTCGGGCACCGGTCAGGCGTACGGCCTCGGGCTGCGCCGTCGCGATCTGTCGTGCGGTGTCTCGGTGTACGGCCACACAGGTGCCGTGCAGGGCTTCTACACGTACGCGTTCGCCTCGAAGGACGGCAAGCGCGCTCTCGCCGCGGTCGCCAACACGTCCAACAACGGCACGGTCCTCAACACCATGCTGCGCACCCTGGACTCCGCGTTCTGCGGCAAGGCGACCAGGGCTCCGCGCGGCAGGGCGACGGTGGAGCGGCACGAGGACGTGGCGCCGGCGCTGTCGCTGGACTGAGTCCGGCGCCGGGGCCGGGAACCCGTGTGACCTGGTGCGCGTTCCTGCCAGTGGACGACGACACCAGGGCGGCACGATGAGCGAGATGGTCACCGGAGGCAATCTGCCCCTGCCCGACGGGGCTGTCACCGTGCGGGTTCCCGGCCCCTTCGACGTGTCCGCCCTCGTCCTGGACGAGGGCGGCAGGGTCGGGGGCGACGCCGACTTCGTGTTCTACAACCAGCCGTCCGCTCCCGGCACCCGGCTCTCCGGCGACACGCTCACCGTCGATCCCCGGCGGCTGCGCGCGGGGGCCGTGCGCGTCACGGTGGTCGTGAGTCCGGCCGACCCCGCCACTCCCCTGGGCCGGCTGCCTCCCCCGGTCCTCCAGGTCACCGGTGCGGGGGGCCGTCCGCTCGCCCGGTTCGCACCACCGCGGCCACGGCAGGAGACCGTGCTGCTGCTCGCGGAGATCTACCGGCGGGGCGACGGCTGGAAGCTGCGGGCACTGGGGCAGGGGTATGCGGACGGACTGGCGGGTCTGGCGCGGGACTTCGGGGTGGACGTGGTCGACGACACGCCGGCGGCTGCGGCGCCGCCCTCGCCGTTCACGGCACCGGGGGCACGGCCGGCCGCTGTCCCGGCTTTCCCCGCGGGGTCGGGCGGGCCCCGTCCGCCGACTTCCGGCCCGCGCTCCCCCACGGCTTCGGTACCCTCCGCCGACCTCGCCGCCTTCCTCACCCTGGTCAACTCGGCGCGCGCCCAGGCCGGTTCACCTCCGGTGTCCCACGATCCCCGCCTCACCGAAGCGGCCCGCGTTCATGCCCGGGCCATGGCCGCCGCCGGCCGCCTCGGCGTCGAGGGCCCCGACGGCGTCTCCGTCTTCCAGCGGGTCACCGCCACCGGGTACGCCTACATCACGGTCGGCGAGCACCTCGTCTCCGGACCGCGCGACCCGGCCGAGTTCGTCGAGTACTGCCTGCGCACCGAGCAGCCCCGGCGGATCCTGCAGGACCCGGCCGTCACCGAAGCCGGCATGGCGTACGTCGGCGGAGGCCGCTCCGGCGAGATGTACTGGACGGCGCTGTGGGCGAGGCCCCTCACGCCCGCCGGCCTGGCCAGGATCACCGACGAGGTCGTCGCCCTCACCAACCGTGAGCGCACCGGGGCAGGTCTGCCGCCGCTCGCCGTCGACCCCCTCCTCGCTCGCGCCGCGCAGGCGTACAGCGCGGACATGGCCGTCCGCGCCTTCTACTCCCACACCTCGCCGGAGGGCACCCAGCCCTGGGACCGGGCCGCCGCCGCGGGCTCCACCCGCCGTTCGATCGGGGAGAACATCGCGTGCGGCCAGCGCTCCGCCGCCGAGGTCGTCGAGGGCTGGATGAACAGTCCCGGCCACCGCGCCAACATCCTCAAACCGGCCTTCACCCACATCGGCATCGGCTTCGCGGGCGGCGGTCCGGCGGGCACGTACTGGACCCAGCTGTTCGGTGCCTGAGCAGTCCTCAGTGGTGAACGAGCGCGGCCCCGGACACGACAGCCGGTCCGCGATCTTGGCGGAGGGGATCCCTCCGGGCCAGGATGCCTCCATGAAGGGTGATCTCTTTTCCAGCGAGCACATGGTCCAGCCCGCCACAGCGCCGGGCATGACGGTCGAGAATTCCAAGTGCATCCGGTACACGGTGAGCGGCGAGATGCACGCGCGCCAGGGGGCGATGGTCGCCTACCGGGGCAATCTCCAGTTCGAGCGCAAGGGCCAGGGCGTCGGCGGCATGCTCAAGCGGGCCGTCACCGGTGAGGGCCTGCCGCTGATGGCGGTGCGCGGTCAGGGGGAGGCCTGGTTCGCGCACGAGGCCCAGAACTGTTTCGTCGTCGACGTGGAACCGGGCGACGAGTTCACGGTCAACGGGCGCAACGTCCTGTGTTTCGACGCCTCGTTGGCGTACCGGATCGCGACCGTGAAGGGCGCGGGTATCGCCGGCGGTGGTCTGTTCAACAGCGTCTTCACGGGACACGGCAGGCTCGGGCTGGTCTGCGAGGGCAACCCGCTGGTGATCCCGGTGTCCGCCCAGTCCCCGGTGTTCGTCGACACGGACGCGGTGGTCGGCTGGACCGCGGGCCTCGCGACCTCGCTGCACCGTTCGCAGTCCATCGGGTCGATGCTGCGCGGCGGTTCGGGTGAGGCGGTGCAGCTGATGCTCCAGGGGTCCGGATTTGTCGTCGTCCGTCCGAGTGAGGCGACCCCGCAGAAGGCCCAGCAGCACTGAGGCCCCGCGCAGTGATCTGCGCCTCACAGGCAACCCCTGCGGCTCCGTCCACGTCTTGACCGGCAACAGATGATGCCCCGGCCCCGGCCGGGGCTCATTTTCAAGGCACTATGCACACCATGTATACGCAGCATGTATAGATGCAGTGTATACGGACGGAAAGGCATGCATGTACGGCAAGGCATTCGCCCCGGAGTACCAGGGCGCCCTCACCGCGCTCTCCGTGAACTCCTCACTGGACGACGTACTGGCCGCCGGCACCGAGCAGTTGCGCGCGGCCGAGCGGGCGGGTCGGCACGGTGAGGCGGCCCGCTCCGGGCTCGCCGTCGCCGAGGCGCAGCGCCGGCTCGGCCGGGTCGGCGACGCGGACCGGGCCTGGAAGGCGAGCTACCGGTCCGCCCGGCAGGCCGGGGACACCGCGGCGATGGCCTGGGCACTGTGGAGCGGTGGCACGCTGGCCCGCCAGCGCGGCGGCTTCGCCTTGGCCCGGCGGCTGTTGGGGCTCGCCGCCGAGCTGGGCGAGCAGGGCGGCGACGTCGTCGTCCGTGGCTACTCACTGGCGGGTCTTGCCGAGACCGGCCGCATCCAGGGCGACTACGAGGCCGTGGGGCGACTGCACGAGCAGCTGCTGGCCGAGGCGCGACGACGCGGCGAGGCACGGCACACGGTGTGGGCGCTGTCAGGAATCGCGCAGATGCACCGCAACACCGGGGCCTACGACACCGCGTTCGCCATGTTCGAGGAGGCCGCGTCAATCGCCGCCGGCGCCGACGACCGACGCGGTCACGCCTGGGCGCTGCGCGGACTCGCCGACCTCGCCTCCGTACGCGACGGCGACACCGCCCGGGCCCTCGCCCTGCTGTCCGAGGCGGAGACGACCTGCCGGGCGATGAACCTCTCCAGCGCGCTGGCCTACAACCACAAGATGCGCGGCAACGTCTACTACCGCGCCGGTCGCTACCCCGAGGCCCGCGAGCTCTACGAGCAGGCGCTCGCTGAGTTCCGCGCCATGAGCGAACCCCGCGGGGAGGCGCTGGCCCGGCTGGGCCTCGCCAAGTCCCTGGCCCGGCTGGGCCGCGACCGGGCCGAGACCGCGGCCGAACTGGACGATCTGGCCCGCACGTTGGAGCGGACCGGACTGCGGCACGCGCGGGAGATGGTGGCGCTGGCCCAGGAGGAGTTCTGCGCGCGGACGGAGTCGGCACGGTGACGACGGTCGTTGGTCCCGATGTCCTCGCCCGGTGCCGCGAGTTGGTGGATCCGGCGCTGCGGGAAGCGGTCGACGGGCTGCATCCCTGGGTGGCGGAGATGGCCGCGTACTCGATGGGCTGGTGCGAGGTCGGCGGTGCCCCGGCCGCCGCGTCCGGCGGCAAGGGGGTGCGGCAGGCGCTCGCCGTCCTGGGCGCCGAGGTGTCCGGTGCGCCTGGACGGGCCGGGGTGCCCGCGGCGGTCGCGGTGGAGCTGGTGCACGTGTTCTCCCTGCTCCACGACGACATCATGGACGGCGACGCGGCCCGGCGTGGCCGCCCCTCGGTGTGGAAGGCGTACGGCACCGGCCCCGCGGTCCTCGCGGGCGACGGCCTGTTCGCCCTGGCCGTCGGGACCCTGGCCGGCGCCGGATCCGGCGCCGTGCGTCGCCTGTCCGTGGCGTTGTCCGACCTGGTGCACGGACAGGCGGACGACCTGCTGTTCGCCACGCGTCCCTGGAGGGGACCGGAGCGGGTACGGCCGGACGAGTACCGGACCATGGCCGAGCACAAGACCGGGGCGCTGCTGGGCTGCGCGGCGGCGCTGGGCGCCCTGCTCGGCGGGGCGCCCCCGGCCACGGTGGCCGCCCTGGACCGGACCGGGCGACACCTGGGGATCGCGTTCCAGATCGTCGACGACGTCCTGGGCATCTGGGGCGACCCCCAGGTCACCGGGAAGCCCGTGCACAGCGACCTGCGGGAACGCAAGAAGACGTTCCCGATACTGGCAGCGCTCGACTCACCGACACCCGCGGCCGCACGGCTGGCACGGTTGCTGGAGTCGGACGGGCCGCTCTCCGAGACGGCGGACCTGATCGAGGAGTGCGGCGGCAGATCGGCCGCCCTCGCCGAGGCCCGCCGTCACCTCGCGTTCGCCGAGCCGGCACACGAGCTGCGGCCGCTGCTGGACTACCTCCTGCGACGCGACCTCTGAGGCCGAGTTGACCTGCGCCGCCCGTGGGGACAGGGTGCGAGACGACCTCTCTCCGTCGGAAGGACGACCGCCTTGATCGGGATCACGGACATCGAGCGGCAGGCCGAGCGGATCGCCGGACACGTCGTACGCACGCCGACCCTGCCGAGCCCCGGTCTGTCCTCGCTGCTCGGTGCTCCCGTCACCGTCAAGCTCGAACAGCTCCAGCGCACCGGATCCTTCAAGGCCCGCGGGGCGACGGCCAAGCTGCTCTCGCTGAGCGAGGCGGAGCGGGCGGCGGGTGTCGTGGCCGTGAGCGGCGGCAACCACGGGATCGCCCTCGCCCACATGGCCGCGGCCCTCGACATCAAGGCGACGGTGGTCATGCCGCGTTCGGCACCGGCCCGGTCCGTGGAGATCGTGGCGGCGGCCGGTGCGGCGCTTCGGCTGACGGACGACATGGACGGCGCGTTCTCACTGGTCAACCGGATGCGGGACGAAGGACTCACGCTGGTCCACCCGTTCGACGACCCGGTGGTGATCGCCGGGCAGGGCACGGTGGGACTGGAGTTCGCCGAGGACGCGGGCGACCTCACCGACGTTCTCGTCAGTGTCGGGGGCGGCGGGCTGATCGCCGGGGTCGCGGCGGCGCTGCGGGCGCGTCGTCCGGGTGTCCGGGTGTGGGGCGTGGAGACCGAGGGCGCCGAGGCCATGTCCCGGGCCCTGACGGCGGGCGGGCCGGTGCCGGTCGCGCTGTCCTCCATCGTGTCCACGCTGAGCGCCCCGTCCGTCTCGCGGCTCACGTACGACCACGTGGCGGCTCTGGTGACCGAGGTCCTCGTGGTCCCGGACCGGGAGGCCGTGCGGGGCTGTCTCGACCTCGCCGACCACGCCAAGGTGTGGGGCGAGCCGGCGGCCGGCTGTCTCGTGCCCGCCGCCCGGAGGGTGCTGGAGCGGATCGGGGACGGCTGCCGGCTGGGCCTCGTGGTGTGCGGCGGCAACACGACCACCACCGAAGTCATGGCGTGGACCGAGCGGTTCGGGCTGCGCTGAGGGAGATGCTCGACTTCGATCCCCCACCTGGCCGTTCTTCTGACTTGTGAGTCAGAAAGTGAACGGCCGGAAAGGGGATTCCATCGGTTGGGGGTTTGATTGAACATACCCCGCCGCACCCGCCGTACCACTGGGAAAGGTGAGACCCATGGTTTCGGCGAGGGATGAGCATGGTCAAGGCGCACGTCTCCACACACGAGTTGGTCGCAGGAAGGTACCGGCCACTGGACGTCCTGCATCGTGAGACCAACCGGACGTGCTGGTACGGCGAGGACGTCTCGGCGGAACGCCCCTGCCTGCTCACCGAGATCGGACTTCCGGCCGACACGGACGAGGATGCCTCGCAGCGCACCGCTGTGGGCGTCGTGCGGATGTCCAAGACCATGCGGGTGCTCGCCCCCGGCCGGATCGCCCCGGTCGTCGACGCCGTCGCGCAGGAAGGCTCGCTGTGGACCGTCAGCGAGCCCGTCGACGGCGTCCTGCTGGGCGAACTCCTCGCCCAGCAGGGAACGTTCGACCATGTGCGGGCGGCACGCATCGGCCTGGAACTGCTGGAGGTGCTGGAGGCGGCGCACGGCGAGGGCATCACCCACGGTGAGCTCAGCCCGGGCCAGGTGTTCGTGCGCAGCCAGGGCCCCGTCGTCGTCACCGGCTTCGGTCTGGCCGGCGCCACGCTCGCGCCAAGGGTCTCGGCGCCGTCGTACGCCTCACCCGAGCAGGCCCGCGACGAGCGCATCGGGCCGGCCGCCGACCTGTGGGCGCTCGGCGCGATCCTCTACACGATGGTCGAAGGCCGGCCCCCCTTCCGTGACCGCGACCGTCCCGCGGCCACCCTCAAGGGAGTGGACCGGTTGCCGCTGCGGGCACCGGTGCGCGCCGGACCGCTCACGCAGACCGTGCAGGGGCTGCTGCGCAAAAGCTCCCAGGAGCGGCTGACCCGCGCGTCCGTGCGCGCCGCCCTCCTGCGCGTCGTCAGTGAGGACCCCGACGGGATCCCCCCGGAGGAGCCCAGGTCCCGTCCGGGCGCCCTGCACGGCGTGGCCCCCGGCCGCAGCAGCCGCCTCCTCGTCGCGGGGACCGCCCTGGCCGTCGTCGCGGTGGCCGCCACTGTCCTCACGGTCACCAACGCGCTGCCCGGCACCGACAGCACGACGACCGGTGAGGCGCCCGCCCCCTCCGCATCCGCCTCCGTGTCGGTGTCCGCTCCCACGACAACGACGTCACCGTCCCCGTCGGCCACCGCGCCCGGCAGCCGCACCGACGAGAGCGCGAGCCCAACCGCCACACCCACACCCACCCCGACCAGGACGACCGCCCCCACCGCGGGCACGGGCCTGCCGCCCGGATACAGCGTCTACCACTCCCCCGAAGGTTTCTCGATCGCTCTCCCCAAGGGCTGGAAGCCGCTGGGCACCCAGCGCCAGGAAGACCTGGCCTACCGCGTCACGTTCGGCGCCTCCGGCGACCCGCGCACGCTCGCCATCACCTTCAGCAAGGCCGTGGGCACGGACCCGGTGGCCGTGTGGCGTGACGACGTGGAGCCGGACCTCAAGGACCACCCGGGCTTCGAGCGCCTCGGTGACATCCGCGCGACGACCTACCAGGGCCACAAGGCCGCCGACATGCAGTGGATCGAGCAGGTCGACGGCACCCGGGTGCGCACCTTCGGCCGCGGTTTCCTCATCGGCGACGGCCGCGGCTACTCCCTGCGCTGGACGACCCCGGCGGCCGACTGGAGCGACGCCGCGAACCAGAAGGCGCTGGACACCTTCCTGAGCACCCTCCGCGTGCCCTCGAACTGAGCGTTACCTCAAGCGGAGCGCGGCGCCCGCATCCGCCGCAGCGGTCCGGCGTGCAGGGGCTGGGTACGCCAGCGCGCGGTGAACGTCCGGTCCGCGAGCGAGCACGTCACCAGCAGGTGGTGGGGAGTCTCCAGGAACGCCACATCGACGGCGAGTGTCTCCTCGTCGGTCCAGCCACCGCTGACCGCGACGGGCACGGGCTCGTCGACGACCGTCCAGCCCGCCTCCCCCGCTCCGAGCCCCAGCTCCAGCCGGTCGCCGTCGTCGACCAGGGTGACGCGGCCCCCCGGGCCCACCTCGACCGCGGTGAGGGTCGGCTGGTCGGTGCAGGAACCGCCGTGGGGAGCGAAGCAGGTCTCCCCTTCCTCTGCACGGCCCGCCGGGTCGGCCTTGCCGTCGGCGGGCGGCAGCGCGAGGTGCGTCAGACGGTCGGCGAGGGCCGCGTCCGCCGCCTCGTGTCCGGGCAGCGGGCCGGCCGCGAAGGCGGGGAGCAGGTGTACCCAGGCCAGTTCCAGGACCCTCTGCATGTCCACGGTCTCCGAGGTGATCGCGAGCACCGCGTCCTGCTCGGGCAGGACCACGCAGAACTGCCCGTACGCCCCGTCCCCGCGGTAACCGTGCCGGGACATCCAGAACTGGAAGCCGTAGCCCTGCTGCCAGTCCGTCCAGCCGCCCTCCGCGGGTGCCCCGGGCGAGATCTGGACCCGTGTCGCCTCGGCCACCCATGACTCGGGCAGCAGCCGCTCGCCCTCCCACATGCCTCCCCGCAGATACAGCAGACCGAGCCGGGCGATGGCGTCGGTGGTGGCGTGCAGTCCGCTGAAGCCCAGCTCACGGCCCCGCCGGTCGTGGATCCACCCCACCTGACCGATACCGAGCGGGTCGAACAGCCGGGGCCGCAGGTACTCCGTGAGCTTCCGGCCGGTGACGCGCTGGACGATCGCGCCGAGCGTGTAGGTGGCGGGCTGGTTGTAGGCGAAGACGGTGCCCGGGTCCCGCTCCGGCGGCACCAGCAGGAAGCCGCGGACGAGCTCGCCGGGATCCTGGGCGCGCGCCCGGTCCAGCGTCTCCTCCAGATGACCACTGGCCATCGACGCCACATGCCGTACGAGCATCGCGCGGCTGCGCGGGTCGGTGACATCGGCGTCGAACTCCGGGAAGTACGAGATCACCGGGTCGTCCAGCCGGATCAGCCCCTCGGCGACGGCGAACCCGGCGGCCGTCGCCGTGAAGCTCTTGCTGAGCGAGTAGAGGAGCTGCGGGCGCTCGACGGCGTACGGCGCCCACCAGCCGGAGGCCACGACCTGGCCGTGGCGCAGCAGCATCAGGCTGTGCGGCTCGATCCCCGGGTCGGATTCGAGGGCGTCGAGGAAGGCCTGGACACCGGCGGCGTCGACGCCCTGGGCTGCGGGGGTGCTCGTGGGCAGGGAACTCATGGGGGCATCCTCCCTCCTTCACGGGCCTTGATCGAGAGGGCTTTGAAAGACCTGTTTTCCCCTCCGGTCACCGGGGACCCGGGCTCCATGGTGCATATCGGATACACGATGATGACCGAGCAGGCCGGCCCGCGTGAGCTCGTCGGGCATGTGGTGCAGGCCGAGGA
The DNA here is from genome assembly GCF_036174265.1 of Streptomyces sp. NBC_00285. Lineage (NCBI taxonomy): Bacteria > Bacillati > Actinomycetota > Actinomycetes > Kitasatosporales > Streptomycetaceae > Streptomyces > Streptomyces sp. NBC_00285. Next base: position 817,497 of record NZ_CP108055.1, read on the forward strand.
GGCGGGCTACGACTTCTCGGTGACCTCGGACCACTACTTCCCCTGGCTGCGGTCGCAGGGACACTCGCCGTACGCGTGGAGCGTGCTCGGAGCGGCCGCGCAGGCGACCTCCCGCATTCCGCTGATGACCTATGTGACGTGTCCGAGCTTCCGCTACCACCCGGCGGTGGTGGCGCAGAAGGCGGCCACGATGCAGCTGCTCTCCGAGGGCCGGTTCCGGCTGGGGCTCGGCTCGGGCGAGAACCTCAACGAGCATGTGGTGGGCGGCGGCTGGCCGTCGGCCGACGTGCGGCACGAGATGCTGGAAGAAGCGATGGAGATCATCCGCGCACTCTTCGAGGGCGGTCACGTGAACCACCGCGGGACCCACTTCGACGTGGAGTCGGCCCGGCTGTGGGACCTGCCGGACGAACCGCCGCAGATCGGCCTGGCCGTCTCCGGCGAGCAGTCCTGCAAGCTCGCAGGCCGGCTCGCCGACCTCGTCATCGCCACGGAGCCCAAAGCGGGGCTGCTCGAGGCGTTCGACCGGCACGGGGGCGAGGGCAAGCCGCGCGTGGGACAGCTGCCCGTCTGCTACGACGCCGACCGGGAGACGGCCGTCAAGCGGGCGCACTCCCAGTTCCGCTGGTTCGGCGGCGGCTGGAAGGTCAACTCCGAGCTCCCGCACCCGGACGCGTTCGAGGCGGCCACCCAGTTCGTCACCCCCGACGACGTCGCCGCGTCCATCCCGTGCGGCGACGACCCGGACGCCTTCGTCGAGGCCGTACGGCCGTACGCGGAGGCGGGCTTCACCGAGATCGCCCTGGTGCAGATCGGCGGCGACTCGCAGCCGGAGTTCCTCGACTGGTCGGCGAAGACACTGCTGCCCGCGCTGCGCGACGCGCTGGACTGAGCGGGCCACGCTGCCCGGGCGGCACCCGAGGGTGCCATAGGCTTCCGAACCGCACATCGTGCGGCCCCGACGAACCTGCCCAGGAGAAGCACCCGTGACCCTAGCGATCGACCCGTCCGAGACATCGGCCGAAACGTCCACGGAAACGTCGGCCGAGACGCCGGCGGCGCCGTCACCCGCGCCCCTGAACGACCTCGTCGCCCGCGACGCCCGCGAGTTCGGTGTCTACGCCCGGACCGGCGGCTGGGCCTTCGGCCTGATGGTGGCGCGCAGTGTGCGGCCCGGCGGCCAGAGCGCGGACCAGACGCCGAAGGTCTCCGCGAAGGAGTTCGCCGAGCTCGCCGGCTGCTCGCCCGAGCGCGTCATGCGCTACTACAAGGCGTGGGACCGGGCCGCCGACGACGGCATGGTCCCGCACTTCGAGGCGCTGGCACCGGGCCAGGACGTGGAACTGCCGGACGCGGACGTGTGGCTCGGCTACTACGTCTCCCGCAGCAGCGCCGGCTCCGAGCGCGGCGCGGCGATCACCGAGGCCGCCGAGGCCGAGGGCATCCGCCCCACCAAGGCCCTGGAGGTGGCCGAGAACCCGACCGCGCTGCGTGCCGCGATCCTCGCCGACCCCTCCACCGCGCGGGCCGCGCGCAGCGCCCTGCTCGACCGGATCAAGGAGGACCCGGAACTCCAGGCCGAACTGGCCCGGGACGTCGTGCGCACGGACGACCTGAAAAAGGCCGTGGCCACCGAGAGCAGGGCGGCCGACCGGATCGGATACGTCCGCCAGATCGCCGAGTCCGGCCAGGTCAAGACCCCGGCCGGGCAGACCATCGACGCGCCCGTGGACCTGCGCCAGGAGGCAGAGCGGCACCTTTCGCTCCTCGACGAGCTGGAGGAGGACGAGGACACCGGCGAGTGGGCGGCCGAGGCGTTCGACACCATGAAGTCCCTCGTCGCCGAAGCCGTGGAGGCCGATCCCGAACTCCGGGTCCAGGAGCGGCGGACGAAGTTCTACAGCAGCCTCCAGAAGGCCACGAGGGCGTTCGAGGAGCTGACCTTCGACGACGCGCAGGACTTCTACGAGGACGACATGCTCCAGCGCCTCGAGGAACTCCAGCAGGCCATCGCCTCGTGCCTGACCGCTTTGCGCGGCGCGAAGGGGAATCACCCGGAAGGCTGAGCATCTTGGGCGTGGGAGGGGTACTAGAGGGCTCTACATCGTGCTTCCCGGAGGCCTCCAGGTGAACTCCTTCGTCCACAAGACCGCGCACAAGACTCTCGTCGTGCAACTCCAGACCGGCGGCACGGGCCGTTGCCCCGTCCTCGCCCACCTGGGGTACGACGCTGCGGACCCGTTCGCCGTCACCGCCGTGTTCAGCCATGACGGCCGGGTGCTGGCGCGGTGGCGGCTGGACCGGGAGATGCTCGCCGAGGGGATGTGCGGTCCGGTCGGGGTCGGGGACGTGCGCCTGAACCCCGTCTCGACCGGCGTCTGGGAGGAACTGCGCATGGAGTTCTTCGGCGACGCCCGCTCCGACGGGGGCCGCCAGCACGCCGTGGTCTTCGCCTGGGCTCCGGCGCTGGCCTCCTTCCTGCGCGAGACGCGTGAGATCGTCCCGCCGGGGCAGGAGGAGGTCAGCGTCGACGACTTCCTGGCCTCCGTCATCGCCGGCGGCTGACCTACGTACGGGGGCGGCCGGGGACCGATACGCAGGAGCGGTGAGTAGCCGTACTCATGTCGCGGTCGGCCCCCTGCCCGACGATGAGGACTCCTACGACGAGGAGCACCTCATGACCGCTGTGCGACGGCCCCTGCCCGTCCTGCTCGCCTGTGCCGTGGTCGCCGCGCTGGCCCTGTCCGCATGGGGCCCGCGTGATCGCACCACCTGGTTCCTTGAGACGGTGTGGATCCTGGTCGGGCTGCCGCTGATCGTGCTCACCTGGCGCCGCTTCCCCCTGACCGACCTGCTGTGCTGTCTGCTGGCACTCCACTCGCTCGTGCTCATGGTGGGCGGTCACTACACCTACGCGCAGGTGCCGCTCGGTGACTGGGTGCGCGACACCTTCGGTCTCGACCGCAATCCGTACGACCGTTTCGGCCACCTCATGCAGGGCTTCGTACCGGCGGTCCTGGTGCGGGAGCTGCTCAGCCGTACGTCACCGCTGCGGGGCAGCCGCTGGCTGGCACCGCTGACGGTGTGCGCGTGTCTGGCCTTCAGCGCCGTCTTCGAGATGCTGGAGTGGGCGGCCGCGGTGATCGGCGGTCAGGCGGCGGACGCCTTCCTGGCCACGCAGGGGGACGTGTGGGACACCCAGTGGGACATGTTCTGCGCGCTGATCGGCGCCACGGTCTCGGTCCTGGTGCTCTCACGCCTGCACGACCGGCAGCTGGACGAGCCGGGCCTCACCGCGTCGTATAGCGGCGCCGGGTCCACAGCGGCAGCACGAACCAGCACAGCAGGTACCAGCCGACGACTCCCGTGACGAGCCAGGGCACCCAGTCGTCGTGGGTCGCCACCCGCAGGACCAGCAGCAGGGCGGCCGTCATCGTCGCCAGAAGCAGGACGAGGCCCACGAAGGTCAGCCGGGAGGCCCACTGCACGGCCTGCGACTTGATACGCCGGCCCGACACCAGGCGGTGCAGGGACACCGGCCCGATGAGGGCGCCGGTCGCGCAGGCGCCGAGGACGACGGTCACGATGTAGATCACCTGGTCCGCGTGGGCCAGACCGGCGTACTTCGGTGTGAACACCACGGTGAGCAGGAAGCCGAACAGGATCTGCACGCCTGTCTGCGCGACGCGGACCTCCTGGATGAGTTCGCCCCACATGCGGTCCGCGCGCTCGTCCTCAGTCTCGTCGCGGCCCGTTCGTCTCACCGTCTCGACCATGCGGTCCGTGTAACCGGTGTCTGATCGTTCAAACAGAAGGGCTCCGGGGCGGCCCTGTGCCGCTCCCGGAGCCCCGCGGACTCACCAGCGGTTCTCGACCTGGTCCTTGATCCGGCGGTCGTAGAGGTCGCGGATCGCCGAGAGGGTCTCGCCGGACAGCGGCGGCAGCTTCCCGGCGGCCGCGTTGGCGCGGGCCTGCTCGGGTGAGCGGGCGCCGGGGATGACGGTGGTGACGCCGGGCTGCTCGATGATCCAGCGCAGGGCGAGCTGGGCCGGGGTGCAGCCCTCGGGGGCGAGGGCGGAGAACTCGGCCGCGGCTTCCACGCCGGTCGCGTAGTCGACGCCGGAGAAGGTCTCACCGACGTCGAAGGACTCGCCGTGCCGGTTGTAGGCGCGGTGGTCGTTCTCCGGGAAGACGGTGTCCTTGGTGTACTTGCCGGACAGCAGGCCCGAGGCAAGCGGGACGCGGGCGATGATGCCGACGCCCGCTTCCCGGGCGGCGGGGAGCACCTCGCGCAGCGGCTTCATCCGGAAGGCGTTGAGGATGATCTGCACGCTCGCCACGCCCGGCCGGGCGATCGCGGTCAGTGCCTCCTCGCAGGTCTCCACGCTGACGCCGTAGTGGGCGATGCGCTCCTCCTCGACCAGGGTGTCCAGGGCGTCGAACACCTCGTCCGTGGAGTAGACGGGCGTCGGCGGACAGTGCAACTGGACCAGATCGACGCGGTCCACGCCGAGGTTGCGGCGCGAACGGTCGTTCCAGGCGCGGAAGTTGTCGAGTACGTAGTTCTCCGGGATCTGGTCGACGCGGCGGCCCATCTTCGTCGCGACCAGCACATGAAGGTCGGGCCTGCTCCGCAGGAACGTGGCGATGGTCTGCTCGCTGCGTCCGTCGCCGTACACGTCGGCCGTGTCGAAGAAGGTGACCCCCGACTCGGCCGCCGCCTCCAGTACCGAGAGGGCTTCCTTGTCGTCGACGTCTCCCCAGTCGGCCCCCAGCTGCCAGGTGCCGAGTCCGACGACGGATGCGTGCTGCTGAGACCTGCCGAAAGTGCGCTCGTCCATGGCGTCAGTCTGTCATCCGCCGCCGACCTGCGCGGAACCGGTCGCTCCGGGCCGCCGTCGGGGATTTGTTCACTCACATGGGTGACACGTTTCGGCATGGGGCATGCACGTGTCAACAGGCGCCTAGCGTGACCCCGTGACTGATCGTTCCGTGAGCAACCACCCGCAGGACGACTTGTCCTGGTCCCGTCGCGGCTTCCTCATGAGTGCCGCCGCCCTGGCCGCCGCACCGATTCTGCTGCCCGCCGATCCGGCGGCGGGCGCCGAGGAGCTGCCCGGCTTCCCGGCCGACGTTCCCCTCCACCGCTCGGCCTACCGGAACTGGGCGGGTGAGATCACCGCCGACGGGCTGTGGGCCTGCGCGCCGAGAGATCCGGACCAGGTGGTCGAGATCGTCAACTGGGCCTGGCGGCACGGCTGGCGGGTCCGCGCCCGTGGCTCCTCGCACGGCTGGTCGCCCCTGACCGTCACCGAGGGCACGGACTCGGACGCACCCGTCCTCCTCGTCGACACCGCCTCCCACCTCACCGGGCTGTCCCTGGACTCCGCCTCGGCGGTGCGCGCCGGCACCGGCGTCACGCTGGAGGCCCTGCTCACCCGGCTGGAGGAACACGGGCTCGGGGTCACCGCCGCGCCCGCACCCGGCGACCTCACCCTGGGCGGGGCGCTGGCGGTCGACGCACACGGCACCGCCGTCCCCGCCGACGGGGAGAAACGGCTGCCGGGGCAGACGTACGGCTCGCTGAGCAATCGCATCATGGCGCTGACGGCGGTGGTGTGGGACGAGGACAGCGGGGCGTACGCACTGCGGGAGTTCAGCCGTGCCGAGGCCGACAGTGCCGCGCTGCTCACCCATCTGGGGCGCGCCTTCGTCACCGAGGTCGTACTGAGGGTGGGTGCCGACAGCAAGGTGCGGTGCGTGAGCCGCGTCGACATCCCGGCGGCCGAGCTGTTCGCCGCGCCCGGTGGGGACGGGCGGACCTTCGCGAGCTTCCTGGAGGAGGCGGGGCGGGTCGAGGCGATCTGGTTCGCCTTCACGGAGTTCCCCTGGCTGAAGGTGTGGAGCGTGGCGCCGACCAGGCCGCTGACCTCACGGCGGGTCACCTCGCCGTACAACTATCCCTTCTCCGACAACGTGCCGACCCTGGTGGCGGACCTGGCCGGGCGGATGGTGTCGGACGCGGCCTGGTACCTGGCGCCGGTGCTCGGGAACGCACAGCTCGACGTGGCGACGGTGGGGCTCACGGCGACGCTGTCGGCGGACATCTGGGGGCCGTCCAAGAACACGCTGCTGTACATCAGGCCGACGACCCTGCGGGTGACCGCGAACGGGTACGCGGTACTGACCGAGCGGGATCAAGTGCAGCGCGTACTCGCCGAGTTCACGGACTTCTACCGTCAACGCCTGACCGCGTACGCCGCGCAGGGGCGCTTCCCGGTCAACGGGACCGTCGAGATCCGGGTGACCGGGCTCGACGATCCGGCCGAGGTGGAGGTGGCGGGTGCACGGGCTCCGCTGCTGTCGGCCCTGCGGGCGGATCCGGCCCGTCCCGAGCGGGACACGGCGGTTTGGCTGGACATCCTGACGCTGCCGGGCACGCCGCACGCGGAGGCCTTCCTGCGGGAGATCGAGCAGTTCCTCTTCGACGGCTACGACGGGACCCGCGTCGAGTGGTCCAAGGGGTGGGCCTACACGGACGCCGCCGCCTGGGACGACGACGAGGTGCTGGGGACGACGGTTCCCGGGTCGTTCGGTGAGGCGGTGTGGGGGCAGGCGGCCGGGGTGCTGGACCGGCTCGATCCGCACGGCGTCTTCGGCAACGCCTTTCTGGACCGTCTGTTCCGTTAGGGCCCTAAGGCGTCAAGTGGGCCTGGACCGTGGGGGCGTAGCGGTTCACCACGTCCTCCACCGCCGTCGCCCTCAGGTCGGCGCCCCGGGCGATGCCGTACATCACGCCCAGCCCGAGCAGGGTGCCCACAGCCAGTTCGGCCCGCAGGCCGGCGTCGGCACCCTGGAGGCGCTCCGCGAGGCGTTCGACCACCTGGGTGCGGAAGTTGACGCGCAGGATGTCGCCGTGTTCGCCCTGAACCGGGGCGAAGGCGATCCTCAGGAGAGGGTCGGCACCGCGTTCGATCTGGCCCGTGAGGACGTGACGGACCATGTGGCGGCCCAGGTCCGCCAAAGGGGCGTCGAGGAGGTCGGCCGCGTCGGACTCGAAGGACATGACACGGGCGAGCAGGGCGTCCTTGTTGCCGAAGTACTTCACGATCAACGGCGGGCTGACTCCGGCGCGTTCGGCGACCGCCTTGAGGGTGATGTCGACGTGGGGGGTGCGGGCCAGGAGGTAGCGTGCCGCCCTCAGGATGGCGGCCTTGGTCGTCTCGGCGTCCCGGCGAGTGGGTGTGGTGGTGGTGGTGGGTGTGGTGCTCACGGCCCTCATATTCCCTCCATCGCCTCGTCCCGCGCTTCCCTGGTGGTGTCCTTGGCCCGGCGGGGCTTCTCGGGCGCGGAGTCTGCGGGAATGGTCAGGGCCGCCGCGCAGGCCGCCAGAGCGACCGTACCCGCCATGGCGAAGGCCAGCAGGTAGCCGTGCAGGGTGGGCACCGCGACACCGCCGAGCGGGCCGGCATGGTGGACGAGCACTGCCGCGACCGCCGCGCTGGAGACGGCCTGGCCGATGGTGCGCATCAGGACGTTGACGCCGTTGGCGGAGGCCGTCTGCTCGGCGGGGACGGCTCGCAGGATCAGGGTGGGCAGGGCCGAGTAGGCCAGGGTGGTACCGGTGGCCACCACAGTGGCGCCCAGGATGATCATCCACAGGTCCCGGCTGTCCGCGATGCGTACCGCGTAGCCGCATGCGATGACCGCGGCGCCGAGGGCGAGGGTGATGCGCGGACCGCGGGTCGCGGAGATCCGTGCGGAGAGGGGCGAGAACAGCAGCATGGTGACGCCGCCGGGCAGCAGGCACAGGCCGGTGGCCACGATCGACAGGCCGAGCCCGTAGCCGGTCTCCTTCGGAGCCTGCACCAGCTGGGCCGTCACCAGGGAGTTGGCGTAGAAGGCGAAGCCGGTGAGCAGGGCGGCCACGTGCGACAGACCCACCCGGGGCCGGGTGACGAGCCGCAGGTCGACCAGCGGCTGTTCGGTGCGCAGTTGGCGCCACCACCACAGGGCGAGGACCACGACGGACGTGAGGAACAGCGCCAGGACCCGGGTGCCGGCCCAGCCCCACTGTCCGCCCTGGGAGACCCCGAGCAGCAGGCTGATCAGTCCGACGGCCAGCCCCAGGGCGCCTGCGATGTCGAAGCGGCCGGGCTGCCGCACGGGCGACTCGCGGACCGCCCACGACACGGCCGCGACACCGAGCGCGCCGAGCCCGCTGGTGAGCCAGAACATGGTGTGCCAGTCGGCGTACTGGACGACCATCGCGGCCAGCGGCAGGCCCAGGGCGGCGCCGATGCCGACCGTGGAGCTCATCATCGCGACCGCGGAACCCCGGCGCTCGGGCGGCAGTTCGTCGCGCAGGATGCTGATCGACAACGGCACGACGGCGGCGGCGGCACCCTGAAGGGCCCGGGCCGCGATGAGTACGGTGATGTCGGACGAGAGGGCGCACATCACCGAGCCGACCGTCATCAGGGCGAGGGCTCCGGTCAGGACCTTGCGCTTGCCGTACATGTCGCCGGCCCGGCCGAGCACCGGGGTGAGGACGGCTCCGGCCAGCAGGGTCGCGGTGACCATCCAGGACACGGCGGCGGCCGAGGAATGCGTCAGCCGGGGCAGGTCCGGAAGCAGGGGGACGACCACGGTCTGCATGACGGCCATGAGGACGCCGCACATCGCCAGGACCGGCACGGTGAGCCGCTTCCGCAGACTCGCTCCGCGCGGCGGGGATATGGGGCCCTGCTGGTCCATCGACGCTCCGGAATTCGTGGGTGAATGGCAATTCACTCTATCGGTGAATCGCCATTCACCCAATACTGATTCCGAACGGTGGACTACTTGCGGGCGTCCGAGGTGCGGGCGTCCGAAGCGCGTGCATCCGAGGCCCGTACGGACAGCTCGCGCGCGTGCACGGTCCGCGCGACCTTGGGGCCGAGCCAGCGCTTGAGCCTGCGCAGCGCCTCCAGCTGCCCGGCGGCCTTGTCGATCCGGTAGTACAGCTGCGGTGGGACGTAGGGCAGCAGTGGCGAGTGCCGCTGGCCGAGCAGGGCGAACATCTGCTCCGGCGGGAGGCCGATGTAGCGCGGCAGGTTCTCGTACCACTGGGCGCTGTAGCGGGCCGCGCTCTGAATGGAGAGCAGTTCCGACCTGCGCTGCCGCTCGTAGCGGGCGAGTGCCTGCGGCAGCGACGGGGGCTCGCGCAGGGCGTCGGCGAGGGCGATGGCGTCCTCCAGGGCGAGGGTGGTGCCGGCGCCGACGGAGTAGTGGGTGGTGTGGGCCGCATCGCCGAGCAGGACGACGTTGTCCCGCTGCCAGGTCTGGTTGGTCAGGGTACGGAAGCTGAGCCACTGGGCGCCGCCCGAGCCGGTGGAGCGGCCGATCAGCGGGTGGCCGTCGAGGATGTCGGCGAACAGCTTCTCCAGCAGGGCCATCCCGTCGGCCTCGTCGGCCCGGTCCAGGCCGAGGCCGGTCCAGGTCTCCGGCGCGCATTCGACGACGCAGGTGCTGCGTTCGGGGCTGAAGGCGTAGCCGTAGCACCAGATCCAGCCGTGGTCGGTCTCGGCGAAGGCGAAGGTGAAGGAGTCGAAGACCTTGCTGGTGCCGAGCCAGATGTAGCGGTTGCGGCCCATCTTGGTCTCGGCGCCGAAGTGGTCGGCGTGCCGGGTGCGCAGGGCGCTGTGCACGCCGTCACCGGCCACGACGAGGTCGGCCTCGGGGACGTTGTCGCCGGTGATCTCGTGCTCGAACTCCAGCTGTACGCCCAGGGCGCGGGCCCGCGCGGCGAGGATCTCCAGCAGGCGGTGACGGCCGATGCCGAAGCCCTCGTCGCTGGGGCGCCGGGTGACCAGGTCACGTACCCGGGCTTCGCCCTCGTTCCAGGTGACCGAGGCCTCCTCGACGGCGCGGGCCGACTCGGGGTCGTGTTCGTGGAGTTTGTCGAGCAGTCCGCGCCAGTAGGTGACGCCCCAGCCGTAGGTCGAACCCTCCAGGTCGCGCTCGTGGACAGTGATGTCGTGGGACGGGTCCTGCCGTTTCAGCAGGATGGAGAGATACAGGCCGGCGGGCCCGCCGCCGATGCAGGCGACCTTCACGCGCACCCCTAGGGATTACTCAGAGCGGTCAATTGGCAGCGCAGAGTAGCAGTCCGGGAGGGTGGCCCCCTGCTGCGGATCGCGTTGCTTCCTGTGGGCAAGGTGGCCCTCTGCCTGCGCGTTCACCCGCAAAGGAGCACCGGACCCACGGTCACCACGGGAACGAATTCCTCCGTCCGGGGACCGGAGGGCTCTTGCCACAGCAAGGTCATCTTCGTTCGACTCTGTATGGCATGTAGGTAATTGTCCGGATCGCAGCCGACCTGCCGCGGGTGATTTCTCCCGCTCTCGCCGGGGCCGACACGCATGCGAGTCGTCAACTCAGGATGCACATCGCATGCCGGAGCTCACCGGCCGCACCGCAGGCGACCGCCGAAGGCCACCACCCCCGACGGCAGCTGGGTCGGCCTGGTCAGCCACTACGGCCCGGCGCCCACCTCGCGCCCCGCCGCACGCGCCGCTGCCTTGCGGCGGTTTGCCCCGCAGGTCGTGCGGTACCCGCGCCGGACACACCGAGGGCGCGAAGGAGGGATTCATCCATGTCGCAGGTCGAGGAATCCATCGAGGTCGGCGTGCCGGTGCACACCGCCTACAACCAGTGGACGCAGTTCGAGACTTTCCCGGAGTTCATGAGCGGGGTGGAGCGCATCGAGCAGCGCACCGCCACACTCACGCACTGGGTGACCAGCGTCAACGGAGTCCACAGGGAGTTCGACGCGGAGATCACCGAGCAGATCCCGGACGAGCGGGTCGCCTGGACCACGATCGCCGGCGAGACTCAGCAGGCCGGCGCGGTCACCTTCCACCGGCTCGACGAGGACCACACCAAGGTGATGCTGCAGATGGACTTCCATCCGGACAGCATCACCGAGAAGGTCGGCGACAAGCTCGGGTTCGTGAAGCGGCAGACCAAGGGCGACCTGGAGCGCTTCAAGACGTTCATCGAGGAGCGCGGCCGGGAGACCGGCGAGTGGCGCGGGGCGGTCATCTGACCTTCACGGGCCGTCGGCCCGCATCCGCAGCGGGCTAACCGGCCTCTTCCGTACGGCACTCCGGGTGTCCCCAGCCCTGGGCGTTCTTGGCGATGGGCTCGCCCGCCGCGTAGGGGCGTCCGCACATGCACCGGCCGGGGAACTTGGCCTTGATCGTGCGGGAGGACGAACCACCGCTCCGCTTGGGCGACTTGGCCCGGGCGGGGCGGTCGGCTTTGGGGGTGTCCGGCGACGGTGGCGGCACCGGGGAGCCGAGGGCGCTGCTCGCGGGTTCCTGGACGATCGCCGCCTGGCTGGCCGCGCGGTCGGCGAAGTCGTTGAGCCTGTCGCCGTCGACCTGGTGGGCGGGGACGTATCGGAACTCGACGGAGCGCCCGTCGAGCAGTTCGTCGATCCGGACCACGAGGTCCTGGTTGGCGACCGGCTTGCCCGCGGAGGTCTTCCAGCCGTTGCGCTTCCAGCCGGGCAGCCAGGTGGTGACGGCCTTCATCGCGTACTGCGAGTCCATCCGGATCTCCAGCGGCACATCCGGTTCGACGGCGCTCAACAGCCGCTCCAGCGCGGTGAGTTCGGCGACGTTGTTGGTGGCCTTGCCGAGCGGCCCCGCCTCCCAGCGGTCCGGCGTCTCCGTCTCGTCGGCGACGACCCAGGCCCAGGCCGCGGGTCCCGGATTTCCCTTCGAAGCCCCGTCGCACGCGGCCACCAATCGTTCACGCATGCGCCCGATCATGCCATGAGCCGACGGGTGCCCCGACCTGAACCGGGATCACTCCGGCGCGGAGACAGCGGGCGTGTCGCCGGACAGGTCAGGTAGCCGGTGGCCGGGACCCGCCCCCCCGTCCGAGCACGGGGATCTGTGCTCGACGTGTCGCTCAGGGCACGTCGGTGACCTGGGGCAGTTCGCCCTGGGTCGTGGTGACGTCGATCACCGAGAAGCTCGCGCCCTGCGGGTCGCTCAGGGCGGCGAACCGGCCGAAGGGTGAGTCCATGGGTCCGAAGCGCAGGATGGCGCCGAGCTTGGTGGCGCGGGCGACGGCGTCGTCGCAGTTGTCGACGGTGAAGTAGACGTTGATGTACGCCGGCACCTCGGGCGGGAAGTCGTCCATCATCCTCATCCGGCCGAGGACGGTGTTGTCGCCGAGGTTGAACATCCGGAAGTCCATGGCGTCGTCCTGGATCTGCCGGCTGCTGTAACCGAAGACGGCGGGGAAGAACGTGTCGGACTTCTCGGGCTCGCGGGTGTAGATCTCGGCCCAGCAGAACGCCCCGGGCTGCTCGGGCGGTGCCTCGAAGCCTTCGTGGGTGCCGCCCTGCCAGACGCCGAAGACGACGCCGCTCGGGTCGCGGCCCAGGCACATCGTGCCGAAGTCGCCGACCTGCATGGGTTCCATGAGCACTTCGCCGCCGTGTTCACGGATCCTGGTGGCGGTGGCGGCGGCGTCCGGCGACGCGAGGTACAGGCACCACTGCGAGTGGCCCTCCTGGCCGGGCATCGGCGGTACGACGGCGGCGACGGCCTTGCCGTCCGCGTAGGCCTGCGTGTAGTTGCCGTACTCCGACGACGACTCGCCGAAGGTCCAGCCCAGGACGTCGCCGTAGAAGCTCTTGGCTCCCTCGACGTCGCTGAACATCGCGTCGGCCCAGCAGGGGGTTCCCTCAGGTTGTACGGCCATGATCGTGGCCCTTCCCGAATCGGTGGTGGGTCCGCTCCTCACGCTAACCACGGGTGCGCCCGACCGCGCGTCGAACCGGCGGTTCCGCTAGGGGCCGGTCTCAGCGCACGGGCGACCCGCTCGTGGTCCCCTCCCCCGGAGTCGTCGCGTTGAGCACGTCCAGCGTGCCGTGCGCCCTCAGCAGCCGCCGGGTGTCCGCGCTGCACACCACGGAGAACGTTCCCCCGCCTTCGGCCGGCTTCGACGCCAATCTGGCCAAACCGCTGCTGCCGACCGACCTGACGGAGTTCCTGGAAAGTCCCTGCGGCGACTGAACCCGGTGCGTGTCTTCCCCCCGGTGCCGGGTTGTGCTTGCCTGGGGAACCGTTTTTCGGCGACCGGGGCGGGAGTCACGCATGCGGAGGGCGTGGATCGTGGGGGTGCTGACAGGACTTCTGCTGCTCGGGGCCTGCTCGGACCCCTCGGACGGGCCCGAGGTGCCACCGCCCGCTCCGGACGTCTCCCGGGCGGCCACCACACATCAGCGGGCGCAGCCCTCGCCGAGGACCTCTGCCGCGGTCGTCGCCCCGCGCGTGCTGTATCTCGGCGACTCGATCGCCACGGAGGCGCAGCAGGTCCTCGGCCAGGAGCTGCGCCGGAGCCTGCGGGCGACGTACACGAGCGCGCCCTACTCGGGCACCACTCCGTGCGACTACCTGGAGGGCACCGGCAAGAAGTCGCTGGTGCCCGACCGGGACAAGGCCGCCGCGCTGGTCCGGGCGCTGCACCCGGACGTCGTGGTGCTCCAGTTCTGGGGCAACGCGTGGGGATACACCTGGTGCATGGACGGGATCAGCCATGCCGCCGCGCCGCGGAAGTACTTCAGCAGATACCGGGCGGACCTGCGAAGGCTGACCGAGCAGATCGCGGCGGCGGGCGGCGAACGGCGCCCACGGATCGTGTGGGTGGCGCAGGGCCCGGACCCGATGACCCCCGACCGGGTCCGGCGCGTGAACGAGCTGTACGAGGCGCAGGCGGCCGCCTCGGGCGACGTCGTCGCCGACGCCGGTGCCGCGGTGGCCCCGGCCGGCTCCCGCTACACCTGGGCGCAGTACCTGCCGTGCACCGCCTACGAGCACGAGCACCCGGACTACTGCACCCAGCCGGACCGCGACCGCACGGCCATGCACATCGACAAGGACTACCTGCACTTCTGTCTGGCGCCCACGACACCCACGCCGAAGCCCTGTCCGGTCCGCTCCCCCGGCATCCTGCGGATGGCCCAGGAGATCTCGCGGGTGGTCGGGTCGTCCTGAGCCGCCCTCAGAAGTACTCAAGGTGCCCTCACTCGCCCGCGTAGGCCCTGTCCAGCGCGGCGATGTCGAACTTGTGCATCGCCATGAACGCCGCGGTCACGCGGGCCGCCTTCGCCGGGTCCGAGTCTGTGATCATGGCCTGGAGCCGGTCCGGGACAACCTGCCAGGACACTCCGAACCTGTCCTTCAGCCAGCCGCAGGGGCCGGGCTCGCCACCCTCGGTGAGTTTGGCCCAGTAGTAGTCGATCTCCTCCTGGTTCTCGCAGAACACCATGAAGGAGGCCGCCTCGGTGAACTTGAACAGAGGGCCGCCGTTCAGCGCGAGGAACCTGTGGCCGTTGGCCGTGAACTCGACGGTCATCACGGAACCGGCGGCCTGGGGTGCGCCCTCCGGGTACCGCGCGACCGCACCGATGCTGGAGTTCTTGAAGATGGACACGTAGTGGTGGGCGGCCTCCTCGGCCTGGCCGTCGAACCAGAGACAAGTGGTGAAACCTTCGGTGGCCATGCGTACCTCCCGGGTCGTGCGAACGCCCCTCGTGGGAACGCCCGTCATCCATGTCGACCGATCCTCGCCACGAAACTCATCGGTCGCCGGGGAAGTAATCCAGGTGGCCGACACACCCACCCGAACTAGCATCCCGGCATGACGTCACCGCGCACGGACCTCGTCCAGCCCTTCCGCCTCGACATCGCGCAGAGCGACCTGGACGACCTCCACGACCGGCTCGACCGCACCCGGTGGCCCGACGACCTCTCGGCCACCGGGTGGGCGTACGGCGTACCGGCCGGCTATCTGCGCGAACTCGCCGACCACTGGCGGCACTCCTACGACTGGCGCGCGGCCGAGGCCTGGCTCAACGAGTGGCCGCAGTTCACGACCGTCATCGACGGGACGACCATCCACTTCGCCCATGTCCGCTCCCCGGAGCCGGACGCCACCCCGCTGGTCGTCACTCACGGCTGGCCGGGCTCGATCGTCGAGTTCCTGGATGTGGTGGGCCCGTTGACCGATCCCGTGGCCCACGGCGGTGACCGGGCCGACGCCTTCCATGTCGTCCTACCGAGCATTCCCGGCTTCGGGCTGTCCGGTCCGCCCGCGGACACCGGCTGGGAGGCGGGCCGCATCGCCGACGCGTGGGCCGAGCTGATGACGCGACTCGGCTACGAGCGGTTCGGCGCGCAGGGCGGCGACTGGGGCTCGGCGATCTCCCGGGAGCTGGGCCGCGCCCACCCCGAGCGGGTCATCGGCGTCCACCTCAATCTGCTGCCGGGTGCGCAGGCGACCCACGAACCGACCGAGGAGGAACTCGCCCCGCTCGGCCCGGGGGAACGGGAGCGCACCCTCGAATCATGGCGCCGGTGGAGCGACTGGTCGCGTGAGGGCACCGGCTACGCCGTCCTGCACTCCACCCGTCCGCAGACCCTCGCCTACGCGCTCACCGACTCGCCGGTCGGCCAACTGGCCTGGATCGTCGAGAAGTTCCAGGCGTGGACGGACTCCACGGAACTGCCGGAGGAGGCCGTGGACCGGGACCGGATGCTGACCAACGTGATGCTGTACTGGCTGACCGGGACCGCCGGCTCGGCCGCCCGGATCTACTACGAGCGGGCCCACGCCTCGAGCGGGCGGGCGGCCCGGCCCACCGAGCCCTCGACCGCGCCGACCGCCCTCGCCCTGTTCCCCGCGGAGATCCAGCTCCCGCTCCGCCACAAGGCCGAGCGCACCGAGAACCTCGTGCGCTGGACCGAGCTCGCCCGGGGCGGACACTTCGCGGCGATGGAGGAGCCTGACCTGCTGGTGGACGACGTGCGGGCGTTCTTCCGGCAGCTGCGCGAGAAAGGCTGAGCACACCGGTGGGCCCGCACTCTGCCGGTGGCGAATCTGCCACCGGCAGAGAATCAGCATCGGGGCATCGTCCGAGGTCAACAGTGGAGTCGACAGCACCCCTACGACCACGAGGACCGCCCATGACTTCCATCAGGGCCGAGGAGGGCGACACCCCTCCCACCCGCTTCGACGACCAGCTCGCCGCCCAGCTCCTCGCCCAGCGCATCGTGCTGCTGGGCACCCAGGTCGACGAGGTCTCCGCCAACCGGGTCTGCTCCCAGCTGCTGATCCTGTCCGCGGAGGACCCGCGCACCGACATCAGCCTCTACGTCAACAGCCCCGGCGGCTCGGTGCACGCGGGTCTGGCGATCTACGACACCATGCAGCTCATCCCCAACGACGTGTCGACGCTCGCCATGGGCTTCGCCGCGAGCATGGGGCAGTTCCTGCTCAGCGTGGGCACGGCCGGCAAACGCTTCTCGCTGCCCAACGCGCGGATCATGATGCACCAGCCGTCGGCGGGCATCGGCGGCACCACCGCGGACATCGAGATCCAGGCACAGAACCTGGACCACACCAAGCGGACCATCGAGCGGATCACCGCCGAGCACACCGGCCAGAGCCCGGAGACCATCTCCCGGGACGGCGACCGCGACCGCTGGTTCACGGCGGAGGAGGCCAGGGAGTACGGCATGGTGGACCAGGTCGTGGAGTCCCTCGCGGACGTCCGCCCGGCCGCCTCGAAGCGACGGATGGGACTCTGACATGGGGACGTACACGATTCCGAACGTCATCGAGCGGACCCCGCAGGGCGAACGGTCCTACGACGTGTTCAGCCGGCTGCTGGCGGAGCGGATCATCTTCCTCGGCACCGAGATCGACGACGGCGTCGCCAACGTCGTCATCGCGCAGCTCCTGCACCTGGAGTCGTCGGCTCCGGAGAACGAGATCGCCGTCTACATCAACTCGCCCGGCGGCTCGTTCACCTCGCTGATGGCGATCTACGACACGATGAGCTACGTCCAGTCGCCGATCTCGACGTTCTGCGTCGGGCAGGCGGCCTCCACGGCCGCCGTACTGCTGGCCGGAGGGGATCCCGGGCGGCGGTCCGTCCTCGAGCACGCGCGCGTGCTGCTCGGCCAGCCCGCCAGCGGCGGCAGCCGGGGCATGGTCTCGGACCTCGCCCTCCAGGCCAAGGAGATGGTCCGGATCCGCTCCCAGGTGGAGGAGGTGCTGGCCCGGCACACCCACCAGGACACCGGGACCCTGCGCACCGACATGGACCGCGACAAGGTGTTCACCGCCGAGGAAGCGGTGGCGTACGGGCTGGCCGACGAGGTGGTGAGCCGGCGCCTCGTACGGGTCTGAGGCGCCGGTCCCGCGTCAGGCGGCCAGGCACATCCCGTCGTACGACGATCCCGGCGCCGTGCCGCGGCTGCGGGCGGAGTGCCGGGTCAGCTCGCTCTGAGCGAGGGAGAGCAGGTCGCCGAGGCCCAGGCCCAGGGCGTGGGCGGCGGCCGCGAGGACCTCCGAGGAGGCCTCCTTGCGGCCGCGCTCCACCTCGGAGAGGTAGGGCATCGAGATCCTGGCCGCGTCGGACACGTCCTTGAGCGTGCGCTCCTGGGCGAGGCGCTCGCGGCGCAGGACGTCTCCGACGAGGTCACGCCACAGGGGCTCCCTCGTCTCCGTGGCGGCGGGACTGCGCGGTGCGACGGGACGCGGCGGTGTCGTGGCGGGGCGTTCGGACACCGGGCGGGCGGTCCTCGGGCGCGCGGACTGCGGGCGCAGAGGGATCACGCGGGCTTGGTTCAACGCTTCGTTGCTCACCGTCCCAGCCTAGGTTCCGAGGCCGAACTGGGAAGGGGTCGGCGTTCCGCCCTGGGTGAATCGTCGCCGGGAGAGGTGAGAGTCCGGGATGCGGCTCGGCCCGTGGACTTCTTCAGCCGGGCTCGGGCCACCGCGAAGGGTGGTATCCGGCCACTTCTACCGGGCCGAAGCGGACCGTCGTCCGGGGTTCGCCCTGACGCCGCGAACTTCGAGCGCCGCCGGGGGCATCGACGTGCTCCTCTTGTGTTCCGGCCATCGGGCACGCGTCCGCGCCCGCCACGAAGGCTTTGTGCGCTGTCCTGGGAATCCGAATCGGGCCTCACCGTGACGGCCGGGTCGCCAGGCGTCACCTCCATGAGCTCGCCGCCGCCGGGACCAGCGATTTTGCGCCGTCGGCGAACGTCACGGACATGCGTCGTCACACTCCGGGTATGCGAAGGGTGAGGGAGCTGCGGGCTGATCGGTCGGCCGGTGGCCGGGGACGCATATGTCAGCGCGTTCCGGGTACCCGGCAGACCGCGCATCATTTGCAGCACCCGAGACAACCCAGGCCGAAGAGGCAGACGTCGAGCCGTGACTTACGTGGGAGAGGCAATGCATACCGCCGTCACCGCCGTGAACCGCTCGGAGGCAGCAGCCACCGAGCTCGCAAGCGGAACCAGGACCGGTGGGACACCGCTGCCGGGAGTCGCGGAACCGCGGTCCGTCGCGCCTCGGGACGCAAGGCAGCTCTCTCGCCAGTTCTTCCGCCGCCTGACAGAACTCGAGGAGGGCACGCACGAGTACCAGTACGCGCGCAACACCCTCATCGAGATGAACATGTCGCTCGTGCGGTTCGCGGCCGGAAGGTTCCGGGGCCGCGGCGACGACATGGAGGACATCGTCCAGACCGGCATGATCGGCCTGATCAAGGCGATCGACCGGTTCGAGGTGTCGCGCGAGGTCGAGTTCACCTCCTTCGCGCTTCCTTACATCGTCGGCGAGATCAAGCGGTTCTTCCGCGACACCACCTGGGCGGTGCACGTCCCCCGCCGCCTCCAGGAGCTGCGCGTCGAGCTGGCCAAGGCGCGTGAGGAACTCGCCAGCCGCCTGGACCGCGACCCGTCGGTCGCCGAACTCGCCACCCTGATGAACATCACCGAGAGCGAGGTCGTCGAGGGGCAGATCGCCTCCAACGGCTACAACTCCTCGTCCCTGGACGCCGCCCTGACCGGCGACGGCCCCGAGGGCGGTGAAGCGGTGCTCGCCGACTTCATCGGCGTCGAGGAAGAGGGACTGCGGCTCGTCGAGGACTTCCAGTCGCTCGCCCCGCTGATGGCCGAGCTCAGCGACCGCGACCGCGAGATCATCCACATGCGGTTCGTGGAGGAGGCCACCCAGTCGGAGATCGGTGAGCGTCTCGGCTGCTCGCAGATGCATGTGTCCCGGCTGATCAAGCGCATCATCATGCGGTTGCGCGAGGGCATGCTGGGCGAGCTGGGCTGCGCCTGACCCGAACGCGGCACAAGGGCGCTTCAGCGCACACACGGAAAGCGGGTGCCGTCCCAGGGCGGCACCCGCTGTGCGACCGGGCCGGCTCACTCCTCGGCGTCGAACCCCACCACGGCACGTACCCGCTTGCCCACCGGCACGCGTTCCGCCGCCACCTCCCGTGCCAGGACGTGCACGATCTCCAGACCGTGCCGGCCGACGCGTTCAGGATCCCGCGGGAACCTGCGGGGCAGGGCGGCGCTGCTGTCGTAGACCGTGACGGCCACGGCGACGTCGGAGCCTTCCAGCTCAAGGATGTACGGCCCGTTGCTGTGCCGATCGGCGTTGGTGACGAGTTCGCTCACGACGAGGAGCACCTCGTGCGCGGTACGGTCACCGATCGCGGCGCACCACTCGTTTCTGAGCCTGCCAAGGAAATCCGCGGCGAACGACCGCGCCTCTGCGATACATCCCGGCTCGCCTGTGTAGTGCGCCGCCTGGCGTAGCGGTTCCACGGGCACGTCGAAGCCAGTCGGTATCACTGCCCCGTCCAGGTGATCGATCATGCGTGTCTCTCTCGGAAGCCGGACTGGCCGGACGCTGCTGCATCAGTGCTCGTACCCCGAGTCTCGCGTCGCAGTCCCGGAGACACGTCACACCCGTCGGTCCCGGAGATTCCTCACAAAAGCCCTACATCACCGGCTCGCTGTACAGGGAGGCCGAGCGGGTCGCCCCGGGCGTGGTGTCGGAGGCGAGGGGTGCCTGCGGCTGCGAGGAGTCGGGGGACGCGGGCTCGTCACCCGAGGAGGCGCTGCTGGGTGGCACCGAGGAGGGGGGCAGGAGGCCCGGGGCCGGCGAGGACGGGGCGGTCGAGGTCGGTGGACACGGGCTCGGGCTCGCCGATCCCGAGGGTGTACCGGTCGGGGTTCCTGTGGTTCCGGCCGACGTGGAGACGCAGGGCGCCGGGGAACTCGGGGAGGTCGGTGCGCTCGGCGTCGTCGGGGGTGTGGGTGTCGACGTGCTCACCGACGGGGAGGGACGGACCGGCGGGTCGGTCTTGTGGTCCTTGTGGCCGGTGTCGCCACGGTGCCGGGCGATCCAGTCGTGGCGGTCGGGATCGTAGATCACGAAGATGTTGATGATCGTCGTGGAGGGCGCGACCACGACCACGTTCGAGGGCTGGTACGACGACCAGGTGTCGCCGGCGCGCTTCGGCGTGGCCTGCTGGGCGACCGGCGGGGTCAGCGGGTTGCCGCAGGCGCAGCGCGTGCGGGGCACTCCGTGGTCGTCGACGAGGACCGCGGTGCCGGTCTGGAGAACGGCCTGGTAGCTGGTGGCGTCGCCGTCGCGGTAGCCGTGGTTGGTGACGCGGGTGTCCATGCGCAGCTGGACGGGTGTGAGCGAGCGCAGATAGACCGGGACCTCTGACGGCTGGACGCCGGCGACGGAGGCGAAGGCCGTGTTCTTGGCGGGGGCCGCCCGGAGGGCCTTGATCTGCTTCTCGACGTCGCAGCTGGAGACGTTGCGGGTGCCGCCGTAGAGGCCGGGAGCGGCGCCGTCCACCCCTCGTACGGCGTTCGCGGACTCGTCGGAGCCGGTCGGGGAGGCGGCGACCGGTGGGGCCGAGCTGTCCTTCGCCGTCGACTCGGTGAAGGGGTCGGGGCCCGTCTTGGCGGCGGACTGGAGGAAGACCTCGCCGTTGCCGCTCGCCGATTTCGACCCGCCCCCGGAGCGGGTGAAGACGACCGCGAGGACCACTGCGGCGACCACCGCGGTGGCGATCATCGCGATCCTGGGCGCCGATCTCCACCAGGGGCGGCCGGGTTCGGGCGGGGTTGCCCCGCCGCCGGTGCCCGGAGGCTGCGAGGGCGGGCCCGAAGGCGGCTGTGAGGGCCCGGACAGCGGGCCGGAGGGCGGTCCTGTGGGGCGTCCTGATGACGGTGGTTCGACGCTCACGAGCTCTTCCTCCCGGTGCGGGATCCCTGCGGCACGTGTTGCGTGGGCCCCGAAAAGACCGCATTTTCCGCTACCACACCTATTGTCTGCTCCTGTCCGGTGCCGACCGCAAGCGGACGCGGACGGACCTCCCGGCAGGCGAGCTGTCCCGGGGCTGATTAGCGTGGCAGGGTGAGTCCGCGACCCCCCTTTGACCAGGCAGTCATCGCTCGGCACGGCTGGATGCGGGCCGGCTCCACGGTTCTGGGCGCACTGCTGGCCATGGGTCTGGTCGCCGCGCTCGGACTGTGGGCCGCGGGCGCCTCCGACCTCCCCGACCACGCGTTTGCCCGGGTCGTCACGGCGACCGTCGTCACAGCCGTCGGCGGCACGATCAAGCTGTCGGGAAGTGCGGGAGCGCTCGCCGACAGCAAGGCCCGCCTCACCGTGATCCCCCTCTCCGTCACGCTCACCGGTGCCCTGGTGCTCGGCGCGGGTTTCCTGCGGCCGTTGCGGCACCGGGCGGTCGCCGGGGGCCGGGAGCTTGCCGGCTGGGCGGCCAGGATCGCCGTGGTGTGGCTGCTCGTACTCCTCGCGCTGGCCTTTGCGGCCCGCCAGACGTTCAAGGTCTCTCTGGGCGACGACACGCTGAGCGACCTGGGCGACCTCTTCGGCGCCTCCCCCGAGGTCGGCTTCACCACGGACGTGCCGCGGACCGTGCTGTTCGGCCTGCTGTGGCTGGCCGGTGTGCTGGTCCTGGCCCTGTTGGTGTCGCGCCGGGCTCCGCTCCCCGGCCGGCTGCTCCCCTTCCAGCAGTCGGTGCGTCCGGCCGCGCACGCCATGGTCGTCCTGCTGCTCGGGTACGTCGTGCTCGGTGCACTCGTCGCCCTGGTCGTCGCCGTGACGCGGGGGCACGCCCCGCAGACGCTCGCGGTGATCCTGCTGGGCCTGCCGAACCTGGTCTGGCTCACCCTGACCCTGGGCCTCGGCGCCACCTGGAACGGCCGCGTCGAGGGGCCCTTCGGCCTGCCCATGCCGCACGTCCTGGACGAGGTGCTGCGCTCCAAGGACACCACCGCGCTGAATCTGCACACACTCGCCGAACACGACGGCCGGGTGTGGTGGCTGGTGGTCGTCGACGCGGTCCTGCTGCTGTCCGTGGCGTTCCTGATGGCGGCCCGCTCCCCCGCCCGTGTCCGCGTCTGGCAGCACGCCGTCCATCTGGCGGTCGCCCTCGCTCTCACGGTGCTGATGATCTGCCTGGTCGGGCGGATCTCCGCCCACTACGGCCTTTCGGTTCTCGGGATCGGCGACCTCGGCGGCGGCCTGGGCGGCAAGCTCTTCCTCGAGCCGGAACTGTGGGCCGCCGTCGGACTCGGCGCGCTCTGGGGCCTGGTCACCGGCTTCCTCGGCGCGCTGCTCGCCTTGCCGGTCCGCCGCAAAGGGGAGTTCAAACCGGCTGACGTGTGAGCGGGTGCGTGGCAGGGTGCCCTGAGCCTACGAAAGGGTTCCGCATGCCGTTGGCACTCGAAGACCGCCTGGCCGTCACCGAGTTGGTCGCACTGCACGGCCATCTGGTGGACGCCGGGAAGCTGGACCTGCTGGACGAGGTCTTCACCGCGGACGTCGTCCACGACCTGTCCGACTTCGGCCGGGGCGAGGTCGTCGGGCTCGCCGCGCTGACGGAGGCGGCGCTCGCACTGGGCGCGGGCAACCCGGTCGCGCACCACGTCACGAACGTGGTGGTCGAGGAGGTGTCCGAGGGCCGGGTGCGGGCCCGGTCCAAGGGGCTGGGCGTCATGGCGAACGGCTCGTGCGGCTCGGTCACCTACGAGGACACGGTGATCCGTGTCGGCACGGCCGGCTGGCGCATCAGCCACCGCAGGGTAGTGGCGTGCAGGGTGCCGCTGAACGGCCTGGGCCAGGGCCCTAACGCCCCCTGACGACCGGCTCGGCCCAACGGGGCGGGGACTTCGGCCGGCTCTCCTCCGGTTCTGCTTCTACGGCTCTCAGGGCGACCTCCGTCGGCGCGTGACCGCCCGTCGCCGCCGCACGGAGGGCCGCGACGAAGGCGAGGCAGGAGTCGTGGCGGTCGTCGGGGCTCTTGGCCAGCGCCTTCGCGAACACGGGGTCGAGTCGCCGGCCGAACTCGGGCCGGGACTCGGAGAGCGGGGGCGGGGGGTCGTACTGGTGGGCCCAGAGCAGGGCCATGTCGTCGTCCCGGCGGAAGGGCGGGTGGCCCGCCAAGGTCTCGTAGACCACGCAGGCGAAGCCGTAGACGTCGCAGCGGCCGTCGACCGGGCGGCCCGAGATCTGCTCGGGGGCCACGTAGTCGAGAGTGCCGACGAACTGGCCGACCGTCGTGAACCCGGTCAGTGACAGGGACTTCTTCGTCAGGCCGAAGTCGGTGAGGTAGGTGTGCTCGGGATGGTCGCTGTCGGTGCCGCGGGCGACCAGGATGTTGCCGGGCTTCACATCCCGGTGGACCAGTCCGTGTTCGTGGGCCGCGTCGAGCGCCGAGGCGATCTGGGCGGCGATCCGCAGGGCGGTCGGGAGTGCCAACGGTCCCTGCCGGTCCAGGAGATGGCGCAGATCGCTGCCGGAGACGTAGCGCATGGCGATGTACAGGACGCCGTCCGTCTCGCCCGCCTCGAAGACGGGGACGATGTGCGGATGGTCGATCGCGGCGGCCACCCGGGACTCGTGGCTGAAGCGGTTGCGGAAGGTGTCGTTGCGGACGAGTTCGGGGGCCAGCAGTTTCAGGGCCACCGTGCGGTCCAGGCGCAGGTCCCGGGCGCGGTAGACGACGGCCATGCCGCCGCGGCCGATCTCGCGCTCGATGCGGTAACTCGCGACCTGTCTGCCGACCAGTTCGGAGGGACGGCCGGAGAAGAGCCCTGTCTCATGTGCCATCCGGGGTCACCACCTGGGTGGGGGCGTGCCCGGGGGCCTCGGTGCCGGCGCGGGGCCCGTCGTCGGTGACGTAGGTGTTCAGGCGAGTCCCGTCCGCGTACACCCAGCGGCCGTGCGGGGCGTCGTACAGCCACACGTGCTCCCCGTCGACGACGACCCCGATCCGCAGTCCCCGCGTGCGGCCGCGGAAGGCCTCTCCGTCGAGGCCCCCGCCGGCCAACTCCTCGACGGCGGCCCGGTAGCGGGCGAGGGTCTCGTCGGCGCGGGCCAGCAGCGGGCGCGGGTCCGCGGTGCGGGTGAGCGGGCCCTCGGGGGCGGGCGGGTCCTGCGGGACGTCGACCAGGTGCCGGCCGTCGACCCACGCCGACCAGCCGTTGGCGCACAGGACGTACGCCCAGTCGCCGCGCCGCTCCATGAGCTGGACGGGCAGCAGCGGGTCCAGGGGGACGGTGGGCCGGGCGGGGTCGGGGGCCTCCCAGGCGGGCATGCCGTGCCCGGGGACGACATGCGTGGGCCGGAAGCCGGGATTCGTCATCGGCGCCTACTTCCGCATGACCGCGGGTTCGTGGCGGCGCAGCAGCCGGGAGACGACGTAGCCGAAGAGCACGGACAGGACGACGAGCATGCCGATGTTCAGCAGCCACACGCCTGCCGCGTGCTTGAACAGCGGGTCGCCCGTGAGGTCGCCGGGCACGAGCCGGGCGAGGCCGACGGTGCCGGCCATCGCGCCGAGCGCCCACCGTGAGGGCACCAGCCAGGACAGCTGTTCCAGCCCTGGCACGCCGTCGAGCTTCAGCAGGGCGCCGCAGAAGACGACCTGGACGATGGCCAGCAGCACGAGCAGCGGCATCGTCACCTCTTCCTTGCGCACCAGCGCGGACACCAGCAGGCCGAGCATCATGGCCGTGAACGCCAGCAGGGCCACGGCGATCGTGATCTCGGCGAGGGGCGGCAGCAGCACGCCTTCGCCGCCCGGGGCGTTGAGGTCGACGCCCAGGAGGGCCACCAGGGTGAGAACCACCGCCTGCACGACCGTGATCGTGCCCAAAACGACCACCTTCGACATCAGGTACGCCGATCTGGACAGGCCGACCGCTCGCTCCCGCTGGTAGATGACCCGTTCCTTCACGAGTTCGCGCACGGCGTTGGCGGCGCCGGTGAGGACGCCGCCGACGCACAGGATGAGCAGGGCGTTCATCGCGGTTTCCTGGGTGAGCCGGCTGCCCGCGAGGGCCCGGGCCATGGCTCCCATGACGAAGGGCAGGGCGATCATGATGGCGAGGAAGGTGCGGTCGGCGCCGAGGGCCGCGGTGTAGCGGCGGATCAGGGTGCCGAGCTGGGCGCCGCGGCTGCGGGGCCTGGGCGGAGGCGCGATGATGACCGGCTCGGAGCGGGGTATGCGGGGCTGTGCGGTGGCCTCGGCGACGTACTGGTGCTGGAAGGACGAGAGACGGAAGTCGCCGGCCCAGTCCCGGTCCTGGTCCCGTTCGAAGGCCTCGAAGGCCTCGGGCCACTGCTCGAAGCCGAAGTAGGCGAGGGCGTCCTCGGGTGGCCCGTAGTAGGCGATCCTGCCGCCGGGGGCGAGGACGAGGAGGCGGTCGCAGACGTCGAGGCTCAGGACGCTGTGGGTGACGACGATGACTGTGCGGCCGTCGTCGGCGAGGCCGCGCAGCATGTGCATCACCGAGCGGTCCATGCCGGGGTCCAGTCCGGAGGTCGGTTCGTCCAGGAAGAGCAGGGACGGCTTGGTCAGCAGCTCCAGGGCGACGCTCACCCGCTTGCGCTGTCCGCCGGACAGGCTGTGCACGGGCTGCGCCGCGCGCTGTTCCAGGCCCAGTTCGCGCATGACCTCGTCGACCCGGTCCCGGCGCTCGGACTTGGCGGTGTCCTGCGGGAAGCGCAGTTCGGCGGCGTAGGTCAGGGCGCTGCGGACGGTCAGCTGGGCGTGCAGGATGTCGTCCTGCGGGACCAGGCCGATACGCTGACGCAGTTCGGCGTAGTCGCGGTAGAGGTCGCGGCCGTCGTAGAGGACGGTGCCGTGGTCGGCGGGGCGCTGGCCGGTGAGGGCGTTGAGGAGCGTGGACTTTCCGGCGCCGCTCGGGCCGACGACCGCGAGCAGGCACTTCTCCCCCACCGGGAAGGACACGTGGTCGAGCAGGGTCTTGCGGCCGTGGTCGACGGCGACCGTGAGGTCCTGGACGTCGAGGGAGACCTCGCCGGTGTCGACGTACTCCTGGAGCGTGTCGCCGACCAGGCAGAACGCCGAGTGGCCGATGCCGACGATGTCACCGGGGCCGATCGGGGCGCCGCTGACGGGCCGGCCGTTGAGGTAGGTGCCGTTGTGGCTGCCGAGGTCGGCGATCTCGTACGTCCCGTCGGGCAGAGCGCGCAGCTCGGCGTGGTGGCGGGAGACGACCAGGTCGTCGATGACGAGGTCGTTGTCGTCGGCGCGGCCGATGCGGACCGTGCGGGTGGGCAACGGGCGTACGGCGGTGGGCCGGCGGAAGGTGCCGGTCAGGCCCGGCATCGAGACGGCCGAGGGGCGCTCGGGGGCGGGCACGCCCAGCAGGACCGCGCAGGGGCCGTCGGCAAGGCTGCCGAAGTGGATCACACTTCCGGGGCCGACGTCCCACTCGTGGACGCGGCGGCCGTCGGCGTAGGTGCCGTTGGTGCTGTTCTCGTCCTCGAGGGTCCAGTGGTCGGCCTCGGGTCGCAGCACCGCGTGGTGCCAGGAGACCCGGGCGTCGTCGATGACGATGTCGCTCAGCGGGTCGCGCCCGACATGGTAGTCGTGGCCCGGGCTCATCACCGTGGAGCCGGTGTCGGTCTCCAGGACGAGCTCGGGCGCCGTCGGTGCGATCGGCCGCTCCGCCATGCCTGAATTCTACCGATTCACCCCATTGGGCGCCCGGTGGCGGTGTCGAGCGGTGGACGATGCTCTCAGGCGACGGGCGTGAAGAGCGTGGAGGCCGTCCGGTGCATGCGCACCGCGTCCACGGACTCGGCGAGCAGTTCGTACTCCGTGGTGTCGTCGTTGACGGCGATCCGGATCAGCCGCCCGGCCGCCAACTCGTCGGCGACCAGATCCTGTTGGTCGAGGTCGGCACACCAGGCCCGCATGACGGCGGGCACGTCGAGCACCGTGCCGCCGACCGGGGCGAGGGCTCCGGCCGGGAAGTGCTCGGCCTCGGGCTGCGGGTCCAGTCGGTCGGCGATCCACAGGGCCCGGTCGCGTAACCACCACAGAGCCAGGGCGAGGGTGGGTGCGCGATAGGTTCCGAGAGGCACGCCGATACGCCGCCCGTCGCAGGTGCCGTACCCCGTGACATGACACAGGAATTCGTCGTGCACGATCCACTCCCCCGCTTGCCGTTCCCCTATGGGCAGGGTCTCGCTTTCCGTGCGGCTCCTATGCGTTTCGCGACTCTCGCTGCTGTACGTGACGGGCACCTCGCTCGATGTGAAGGCCCTGTCAGACGAGTATGTTCACTACTGAAACACTGTCACCACATCTTTTTGGCCAGTCTCCTGGCATATTCGGCGCCCCTCCTGGCCGAAATCTGACGGGTACACACTCAAACGTCATTACCCGAGATGTAATCGACGGTTCCGGGCCGCGCGGGCAAGGTGGTGTCACCAGGTCCCACCAGCACAGACGACCTCGATGGAGGCTGATCGCCCATGTCCGCGAACACGGACCGTTACGAGAATGCCGTAGCCCGGTACTTCGAAGCCTGGAACGCACGGGAGCCGGAAGCACGCGCCAAAGCCGTGGCGGCCGCCTGGGCCGTGGGCGGCGGATACACCGACCCCCTCGCCGACGTGAGCGGCCACGAGCAGATCGGCGCGGTGATCGCGGCGGCCCACGAACAGTTCCCCGGATTTGCCTTCCGGCTCACCGGCGCGGTCGAGGGGCACCACGACACCGCGCGGTTCTCCTGGGAGCTGGTGAGCGAGGCCGACCGTTCGGCGCCCGTCGCCGGATCCGACGTGATCACGCTGGACGAGGACGGTCGGATCAGGACCGTCCTCGGATTCCTGGACCGAATCCCCGACGGCCGGTGAGGTCGCCCGCGACGGGTTTTCCCCTCGTCGGTGGTCTCCGAGGAGAAGCCACCGACGAGGCAGGACATCATGACCACGACCGGCAAGGATGGACGCGCGATTGACCGCGGTCCGCAGCAGGCACCCGGCGAAGGGCAGCCGGACCTGTGCCCGCCGGTCCGGCTCCCACGAGGAACGCTCACGCCTCCACGACGGGAATGGCGAGGTACTTGTACTCCAGGAACTCGTCGATGCCGACGCGGCCGCCCTCGCGGCCGAGGCCGGACTGCTTGACGCCGCCGAAGGGGGCGGCCGGGTTGGAGACCAGGCCGGTGTTGATGCCGACCATGCCGGTCTCCAGCCGCTCCCCCACCCGCAGGGCGCGGTCGAGATCCCGGGTGAACAGATAGCCGACCAGGCCCCATTCGGTGTCGTTGGCGGCGTCGACGGCCTCGTCCTCGGTGTCGAAGGTGAGGACGGCGGCGACCGGTCCGAAGATCTCCGCCCGCATCAGCCGCGACTCGGGGCTGACCCCGGTGATCACGGTCGGCGGGTAGAAGTGGCCCGGCCCGTCCGGGACTTCGCCCCCGGTGATCACCTGGGCTCCGCGCCGGACGGCGTCCTGGACCAGGCCGTCGGCCTTGGCACGCCCGGCGGCGTCGATCAACGGGCCGACCTGGCTGGCGGGTTCGGTGCCGGGGCCGACCGCGAGCCCGGCCATCCGCTCGGCGAGCCGCGTGGCGAACGTGTCGGCGACCGACCGGTGGACGAAGAAGCGGTTCGCGGCGGTGCACGCCTCACCCATGTTCCGCATCTTGGCGACCATCGCCCCCTCGACCGCCCGCTCAAGGTCGGCGTCCTCGAACACGATGAAGGGCGCGTTCCCGCCCAGCTCCATCGACGTCCGCACGACCGTGTCGGCGCACTGGGCGAGCAGTAGCCGTCCCACCTGCGTGGACCCCGTGAAGGACAGCTTGCGCACCCGCCCGCCGCGCAGCAGCGGCTCGATCACTGCGGCGGCGTCGGTGGTGGTGACGACGTTGAGCACACCGTCCGGCAGTCCTGCCTCCTTGAGGACGGCGGCGAGGGCGAGGCTGGAGAGCGGGGTCTGCGGGGCGGGCTTGAGGACCATCGTGCAGCCGGCCGCGACCGCGGGGCCGATCTTGCGGGTGCCCATGGCGAGCGGGAAGTTCCACGGGGTGATCAGCAGACAGGGGCCGACCGGCTGGCGCATGACCAGGATCCGGTTGGCTCCGTCGGGGGTGCGGGTCAGGCCGCCGTCGATGCGTACGGCCTCCTCGGAGAACCAGCGGAAGAACTCGGCCGCGTAGGCGACCTCGCCGCGTGCCTCCGCGAGTGGTTTGCCCATCTCCAGGGTCATCAGGAGGGCGAGGTCCTCGCGCCGGTCCAGGAGGATCTCGTGCGCGCGACGCAGGATGTCGCTGCGTTCCCGGGGCGCGGTGGCCTCCCAGGTGTTCTGCGCCGCGACTGCGGCGTCGAGGGCGCGCTGTCCGTCGCCGGGTGAGGCGTCGGCGACCTCGCACAGCCGCTCGCCTGTCGCGGGGTCGTCCACGGGGAAGCGGGCGCCTTCGGCGGCGTCCTCCCAGTTCCCCTGGATGAAGAGCTGTTTGGGGACCGAGTCGACGACCTTCGTCACGAGGGGGTGCCTCCGGTCGTGGTAGCCGCGGCGACCGCCACCGACCAGGCACGCAGCCCCTCGTCGATCCCGGCCGCGTCGACGATCAGTGGTGGGATCATGCGCACGACGTTGCCCCAGGGCCCGCAGGGCAGCAGGAGCAGCCCCTCCTCCACGGCCGCCCCCAGCACCCGGGACGCCGTCGCGGCGTCGGGCTCACCGGTCTCCGTGACGAACTCGCTCGCCAGCATCAGCCCGAGGCCCCGGACGTCCCCGATCGCCGGGGTCTTCGCGGCGACCTCCTCCAGGCCGGTGCGCAGCCGGGCACCCATGGCAGCGGCGTTGGCGACCAGGCCCTCCCTCTCGACGACGTCGAGGGTGGCGAGGGCGGCCGCGCAGGCGACGGCGTTGCCGCCGTAGGTGCCGCCTTGCGAACCGGGCCTCGCGCGGTGCATCAGCTCGGATGACGCGGCGATGCCGGACAGCGGGAAGCCGCTGGCCAGGCCCTTGGCGGTGATGAGGACGTCGGCACGGACGTCGAAGTGCTCGTGGCCCCAGAATCGGCCGGTGCGGCCGACGCCGGTCTGGATCTCGTCGAGGATCAGCAGCATGCCGTGCCGGTCGGCGCGCTCGCGCAGCCCTTGCAGGAAGGCCGTGTTGGCGGGGACGTAGCCGCCCTCCCCGAGGACCGGTTCGACGATGATCGCGGCGGTGTCGTCGGGGTCGGAGACGGTCTGGAGCAGCTGGTCGAACTCGCGCAGCGCGAACCGGGTCGCCGTCTCCTCGTCCCAGCCGTAGTGGAAGGCGTGCGGGAAGGGGGTGATGACGACCCCGCCCATGAGCGGGCCGAACCCGGTGCGGACCTTGGTGCCGGAGGTGGTCATCGAGGCGGCGGCGACGGTACGGCCGTGGAAGCCGCCGTGGCACACGACGACGTTGGGGCGGCCGGTGGCCTGGCGGGCCAGCCGGAGTGCGGCCTCGACCGCCTCGCTGCCGGAGTTCGCGAAGAACAGGCTGTCCAGGCCTTGCGGCAGGACCTCGCCGAGTCGTTCGGTCAGGCGTTGCAGCGGGCGGTGCATGACCGTCGTGTACTGGCCGTGGATCAGGGTGGCGACCTGTTCCTGCGCTGCCGCCACGACCTGGGGGTGGCAGTGTCCGGTGCTGGTGACACCGATTCCCGCGGTGAAGTCGAGGTAGCGGCGGCCGTCGGCACCGAACAGATGGACTCCCTCGCCGCGTTCGACGACGACGGGGGTGGCCTGGCGCAGGTGCTCGGACAAGTGGGCCATACGGCAGCTCTCCCACGGGGGGTGAGGGTGCGGTGGACACCTATCACCCTGTGGCCATGGGGGCGCCAGGGTCAACGGGGCCGGGCACCGCCCTGAAGCCGGTGCCCGGTCCGCTCAGCCGTCGGTGCCGCTCGCACCTCCGCCCGTCACGCCTTGACGATCGCTTCGATCCTCGCCAGTTCGTCGGCGTCGAAGTCCAGGTTGGCGATCGTGCCGACGCTGTCCTCGATCTGCTTCGGGCTGCTCGCGCCGACCAGGGCGGAGGTGACGCGGCCGCCGCGCAGCACCCAGGCCAGGGCCATCTGGGCAAGGGTCTGGCCGCGGCCCTTGGCGATGTCGTTGAGCTCGCGCAGCCGCTGGACCAGGTCCGCGGTGACCGCGTCCGAGTTCAGGAAGGGGCTGTCGCTCGCCGCGCGGGAGTCCTCGGGGATGCCGTCGAGGTAGCGGCCGGTGAGCAGGCCCTGCTCCAGCGGTGAGAAGACGATGGAGCCGACCTGGAGCTCGTCCAGCGCGTCCAGGAGGCCGCCGTCCTCGGGGCGACGGTCCAGCATCGAGTAGCGCGGCTGGTGGATGAGGAGCGGGGTGCCCAGCTCACCGAGGATGCGGGCGGCCTCTCGGGTCTGCTCGGCCGAGTAGTTCGAGATGCCGACGTAGAGCGCCTTGCCCTGCTGGACCGCGGTGTGCAGGGCGCCCATCGTCTCCTCCAGGGGAGTCTCCGGGTCGGGGCGGTGCGAGTAGAAGATGTCGACGTAGTCCAGGCCCATCCGGGTGAGGCTCTGGTCCAGCGAGGACAACAGGTACTTGCGGGAACCCCACTCGCCGTACGGGCCGGGCCACATCAGATAGCCGGCCTTGGTGGAGATGATCAGCTCGTCCCGGTAGGACGCGAGGTCTGCCTGCAGGGCCTCGCCGAAGGCGGACTCGGCGGCGCCGGGCGGCGGCCCGTAGTTGTTGGCGAGGTCGAAGTGGGTGACGCCGAGGTCGAAGGCACGGCGCAGGATGGCCCGCTGGGTCTCGACGGTGCGGTCCGCCGGTCCGAAGTTGTGCCACAGGCCGAGCGAGATCGCGGGGAGCTTCAGGCCGCTGCGGCCGGTGCGCCGGTAAGGCATGTCCGCGTAGCGGTCGGGGTGTGCGGTGTACAACGCGACTCCAGAGGGGTTGGCACGGTTGTCCTGAAAAACCACGGCCGGCTGCGAACCGAGGTCACCTGAGATTGTGTGTCCACTCTCGCGCGACCTGGGGGCATTGGTCCAACAGAAGAATCCGATGGAATTCAGCGGCTAGGCTTCTCAATCATGGAACTGCGCCATCTCCAGCACTTCGTCGCGGTCGCCGAGGACCAGCACTTCACCCGGGCCGCCGAGCGGCTGCTCGTGTCCCAGTCGGGCCTGTCCGCGTCCATCAGGTCGCTGGAGCGGGAGCTCCAGACCCCGCTGTTCGTGCGGACCACCCGCCGGGTGACGCTCACCCCGGCTGGCCGTGCGCTGCTCGGTGAGGCCCAGCGGATCCTCGCCCAGGTGCGGTCGGCGCACGAGGCGGTGGCCGCGGTGCAGGGGGTGCTGCGCGGGATGCTCGCGATCGGGTCCGAGCAGTGCATCGCCGGGCTGCACGTGGCGGGGCTGCTGGCCGCGTTCCGGCGGCAGCATCCGGACGTCGAGATCTGTCTGCGCCAGGCGGGGTCGGCCGCGCTCGCGGAGGAGGTCGCGGCCGGGCGCCTGGACCTGGCGTTCGCCGTCCGGGCGGCACAGGAGGACACCGACCAGTTGCGGGTCGTGCCGCTGTCGAGCGAGCCCATGACCGTGCTCTGCCATCCCAGCCACCGGCTCGCGGACGCGGGTGCGGCCGTGACGCCGGAGGATCTGGCCGGTGAGGTCTTCGTCGACTTCCATCCGGACTGGGGCCCGCGCCGGACCACCGACGCCGCGTTCGCCGCCGCGGGCCTGCGCCGCAACGTCGCACTGGAGGTCAACGACGTGCACAGCCTCCTGGACCTCGTGGACGAGAACCTCGGGGTGGCCGTCGTTCCGCAGCACTTCCGGCACAAGCGGTCGTCGCTGACGGCCCTGCCCGTCAAGGGCACCGGCGAGACCGTGTACGAGACGGTCGCCCTGCTGCCGCCCCCGCAGGCCACGAGTCCGGCGGCGCGGGCGCTGATGGCCCTTCTGGAGGACTAGGACCCTGGCCGCCGCGGAAAACAGGGGGTGTGACACCACCCCCCGGACGGGGTCCACCACTCCTGACCGCGGCCGTCTCACGCCACAGACTCTTGACCGTACCCGAAGCACAACTGCGGTCAGGAGTAGGGAAGATGACGAAACCCACACGACGGAACGTACTGCGCGGCGCGGCGGCGGTCGCGGCCGCGGGCGGACTGGCCGGCACCGGAGCGGTCGCGGCACCGGCCTCGGCGGCACCGCGCTCGACACCGACGCGTCACTTCCCGTTCCTGGAGGGCGCCTTCAAGCCGGTCACCGAGGAGTTGACGGCCTTCGACCTGCCGGTCACCGGACGGGTCCCCCGCGAGCTGAACGGCCGCTACCTGCGCACCGGTCCCAACGTGCTGGGCCTGGAGGATCCACGCGCCCACCACTGGATGCTGGGCGACGGCATGGTGCACGGGGTGCGGCTGCGCGAGGGCCGCGCCGAGTGGTACCGCAACCGCTGGGTGCGCTCCTCCCAGGTGGCGAAGAAGCTCGGCGAGCCGTATCCGGGCCCGGTGCCGCCGGACGACTTCCCGTGCAACACCCATGTGATCCCCTATCGCGGGCGCATCCTGGCGCTGCAGGAGAGCGGGCCGCTGCCGTACGAGCTCGACGACGAGCTGAACACCGTGGGCACGTACGACTTCCGGGGCACCCTGGAGGGCGCGTTCACCGCGCACACCAAGTTCGACGCGCACGCCGGCGAGCTGCACGCGATCGCCTACTACCCGACCTGGGACCACGTCCGGCACCTGGTCGTGGACCCGACGGGCCGTGTCTCGCGCAGTACCCGGATCCCGGTGGCGGACGCGCCGATGATCCACGACTTCGCGCTCACCGAGAACCACGTGGTGATCCTCGACATGCCGGTCACCTTCGACCCGGCGGGCGCCGAGCGCGGCGACATCGTGCCCTACGTCTGGAACGACCGGCATCCGGCACGGGTCGGTGTGCTGCCTCGGGCGGGGGGTGCGGTCCGCTGGTTCGAGGTCGACCCGGTGTACTACTCGCACACCCTCAACGCGTACGAGGAGGGCCCGAACCTGGTCATCGACATGACCAACTTCGACGCGCCCTTCCTGGTGGCCGGCAACGGTTCGGGAGGGCCTTACGGGGCGGGCACCCCCCGGCTGGACCGCTGGACGGTCGACCTGCGCCACGGCCGGGTGCGGACCCGGACCCTGGACGACCGCCCGCAGGAGTTCCCGCGCGTCAACGAGGCGCTGGTGTCCCGCCGGCACCGCTACGGCTACTCGGCGGCGTCCGCGGAGATGGCGGTGGCCTATCAGGCGGTCGACGGCAACCCGCCGCCCGACCGGGCGTTCAGCAACGCTCTCATCAAGCACGACCTGCTGCGCGGCACCTCACAGGTACACCGGCTGCCCCGGGGCGCGGCGGCGAGCGAGGCCGTGTTCGTGCCGTCCGACCCCTGCGACGCGACGGCCGCCGAGGACGACGGGTACGCGATCGCGTACGTCCACAACCCCGATCGCGGCGCCTCGGACCTGGTCATCCTCTCCGCCCAGGACTTCACCGCCGAGCCGGTCGCCCGGATCCATCTGCCGGGGCGGGTGCCGCTGGGCTTCCACGGGAGCTGGGTCGCCGACGCGTGACACGGGATCTGGACGCTCGGCGCACGACGCGGGGCCGGGGTTCTGGCGTGTGACACGGAAGCCGGAATCCCGGCGCGTGACGCGGGAGGAGAATTTCCGGCGCGCGAGGCGGCGCGATGCGCGAGGGTGGACGTCATGCATGCAAAGGACATCCTCATCGACGGTTTCAGCCGCATCCGGGAAGAGGTCCACGCCGCCGTCGAGGGCCTGACCCCGGACGACCTCCACCATCGCCCCGGCACCGACACCAACTCCGTCGCCTGGCTGGTCTGGCACCTCACCCGCGTCCAGGACGACCACGTGGCCGGCGCCTTCGGCCTCGACCAGGTCTGGCTGACGCAGGACTGGGAGAAGCGCTTCGGCCTCGACCTCGAACCCCGCGACATCGGCTACGGCCACACGTCCGCGCAGGTCGCCCTGGTGCGGGTCGACTCGGCCGACCTGCTGACCGGCTACTACGACGCCGTACACGCCCAGAGTCTGCAAGCCCTGCGCGGCCTGGCCGCCGAGGACCTGGAGCGGGTCGTGGACGAGAGGTGGGATCCGCCGGTCACGCTGGGCGTACGGCTGGTCAGCGTCCTGTCCGACGATCTCCAGCACGCCGGACAGGCCTCCTATCTGCGGGGGCTGGTTCAGAGGGCGTAGCCCGGCAGCACGACGTCCTCGATGAGGGCCCTGCGCTCGTCGAACGGGAGGAAGGCGCTCTTGAGCGCGTTCACCGTGACGGTGCGCAGGTCCTCGACGGTCCAGCCCGCCTCGTCGACCAGCAGGGACATCTCCCGGGTCATGGTCGTGCCCGAGACCAGCCGGTTGTCGGTGTTGAGGGTGACCCGGAAGCCCAGGTCCTTCAGGGCCGTGATGGGGTGCCCGGCGATCGAGGTGGCCGCGCCGGTCTGCAGGTTGGACGTCGGGCACATCTCCAGGGCGATCCGGCGGTCCCGGACCCAGCCCGCGAGCCGGCCCAGCTTGCCCTCGACGATGTCCTCGGTGATCCGCACACCGTGGCCGATGCGCTGGGCACCGCACACCTGCAGGGCCTGGTGGATGCTGGGCAGGCCGTGGGCCTCGCCGGCGTGGATGGTGAACGGCACGCTCTCGCGGCGCAGTTGCTCGAAGGCAGCGAGGTGGTCGGCGGGCGGGAAACCGTCCTCGGCGCCGGCGATGTCGAAGCCGACGACACCGGCGTCCCGGAAGGCGACCGCGAGGTCGGCGGCCTCGCGCACCCGGTCGAACATCCGCATCCCGCACAGCAGGGTGCCGACCCGTACCGGGGTGCCCGCGGCGGCGGCCCTGGCCATTCCGGCGGCGAGCCCCTCCTGGACGGTCTCGACCACCTCGGCCATGGTCAGTCCGCCGTTGGTGTTCAGCTCGGGGGCGTAGCGCACCTCGCCGTACACGACTCCGTCGGCGGCCAGGTCGAGGACGTACTCCTCGGCCGTGCGCAGCAGGCCCTCACGGGTCTGCATGACGGCGAGGGTGTGCTCGAAGGTGGCTATGTAGCGCACCAGGTCGCCGGAGTTCGCGGCCTCGAAGTACCAGGCGGCGAGCTCGTCCGGGTCGGTGGTGGGCAGGGTGTGGCCGACCTCCCGCGCAAGCTCGATCACGGTGGCGGGGCGCAGGCCGCCGTCGAGGTGGTCGTGCAGGACGGCCTTGGGGAGGCGGCGGATCAGATCGGCGTCTACGCGCGTAGCGGTCATGGCGGGGTCTTTCTTCGAACAGGGCGGCGGGAGGGTCAGGCGGCGGGCTGGAGCAGGTCCCAGCGGTTTCCGTACAGGTCCTGGAAGACGGCCACCGAGCCGTAGGGCTCATGGCGCGGCTCTTCCAGGAAGGTCACGCCCGCGGCGAGCATCCGGGCGTGGTCGCGGGCGAAGTCGTCGGTGTGCAGGAAGAAGCCGACGCGCCCGCCGGTCTGGTTCCCCACCCGGCCCTGCTGGTCCTCGTCCTTGGCGCGGGCGAGCAGCAGGTCGGTGCCGCCCTCGCGGGCGTCCGGCCGCACGACGACCCAGCGGGAGCCGTCGGGACGGGGCGCGTCCTCGACCAGCCGGAAGCCGAGGGCTTCGGTGTAGAAGCGGATCGCCTCGTCGTAGTCGTCGACGACGAGGGTGACCAGGGCGACGCGTCTCATCGGAACCTCTCGGGACAGGTGGTTGACGGGAGAGGTTATACGTAAAACGTGCGGGGCGCCAGTCCGGGAACCCGCATCGGCTGCGGCGCCGGACGAGCTCCGGCGTTCCCCGCCGGCGACCGCTCGCGATCAAGGTCTGCGGGCCTGTCGTTCGCCTCAGCCGGCCGCGGGGTACGGCAACTCGGCGGGCCCCTTCCTGAGGGCCGGACCCCGTGATGCCGACATGATCCGGCGACAGAGTTCGGGCATCCCCTGCCCCGGTGTCTCGGTCCGGGGCCGTAGGGCCTCGGACCGAGGCGCCGGAGCGGGGCCGCCGGTAGCGTCCCGGTCATGACGATCAGCGAGAGCCGCACCCTCGACCTGCGCAAGCGCGACGTACTGGCCCGTCTGGAGCGGGAGACGGACATCTGGGTCGCCTCGGCGGACGCCGACGGGCTGCCGTGTCTGGTCGCGCTGTGGTTCGTCTGGGACGGCGAGTCCGTGTGGCTGTCGACCCGGATCACCAACCCGACCGGCCGTAATCTGCGCGACGGCGGACGCACCCGCCTGGCGTTCGGGGACACCCAGGACGTCGTGCTCATCGACGGCGACGTACGGGCCTACGGCGGGCAGGACGTGCCGGCCGCCGCGATCGACGCCTTCATGGCGAAGACGGGCTGGGATCCGCGCGCAGACAGCACGTCCTACGCCTTCTTCCAGGTGCGCCCGCACGCCGTGCAGGCCCTCAACGGCATCCACGAGATGCGCGGGCGGCACGTCATGAAGGACGGGGTGTGGGCCGTGTGACCCCTCAACCGGATTTCTGATGCAGCGAGTTGAGCGCGTGCAGCTCGTCGTCGGTGAGCCGGAGCGCGCCCGCCGCGATGTTCTCGGCGAGGTGGTCGGGGTTGCCGGTGCCGGGGATGGCGAGGACGTGCGGGCCCTGGGCGAGGGTCCAGGCGAGCCGGATCTGGGCGGGAGTCGCGCCGTGCGCCCGCGCGATGGTGAGCACCGCCTCGTCGTGGGCGGTGGTGGCGCCCTTGGCTCCGGCGTCCCCGGCGATCGCGAAGAACGGCACGAAGGCGATGCCCTGTTCACCGCAGATCCGCACCATCTCGTCGGTGACCGGATTGCGGGAGTCGAGCCCGAAACGGTTCTGCACGGACACCACCGGCGCGATGGCCTGCGCCTCGGCGAGATGGCGGGGCTCGACGTCGGAGATGCCGAGGTGCCGGATCAGGCCCTTGTCGCGCAGTTCGGCGAGAGCCCCGAAGTGCTCGGCGACCGAGTCCTGGCGCATCCGGCGGAGGTACACCAGGTCGAGATGGTCGCGGCCGAGCTGACGGAGGTTCTCCTCGACGTGACCGCGCAGGTCTTCCGGTCGGGCCAAGGTGCCCCACTCACCCGCGTAGTCCCGGAAGGGCCCGACCTTCGCGGCGATGACGAGGTCGTCGGGGTACGGGGACAGCGCGCTGTTGATGATCTCGTTGGCGGAGCGCAGCGAGGAGAAGTAGAACGCGGCCGTGTCGATGTGGTCGACACCGAGCTCGATCGCCCTGCGCAGCACAGCGATCGACCGTTGCCGGTCGCTCGGGGTCCCGAGATGGAAGGCCGCGCTGCCTGTCAGACGCATGGCGCCGAAGCCGATGCGGTTGACGGTGAGATCGCCGAGTGTCCAGGTGCCTGCCGCGTCCGCGGTGATCATTTCGGAGGTCATCGGCGGATGATGACACACCACCGGCGCGCTTCCGCAGCCGTTTCCCACGCCCCGGCACGACTGTAACCCGGCGCCGCCCCGTCGGGTCACCTCCGCTGCGCCGCCAGCCGGATGGGCGCGTTGGCCGCGCCGAACCCCGAGTAGCCGCCGGAGCGCTGCACGAACTCGAAGAAGACGTGGCCGACCGTGTCGGTGTAGCAGTGGCGGAACTCGCCGCCCCGCTCGTCCCGGTCGTAAAGGATGCCGAGCTCCCGGTAGGTCTCCAACTCGCCCTCCGCGAAGGTGAACCGCGCCTCCAGGTCGTCGTAGTAGTTCGCCGGAACACGCAGCAGCCCTGCTCCCGCCGCCCGGAAGCGGCGCACCGCGGCGACGAGGTCGTCGACGGCGAACGCCACATGCCGGGCCGGGGTCTCGCCGCCCTCCTCGGGCGCGGGTGCGAGGTTGAGGACCAGCCGGGGCCCGTCGGAGAAGGCGGACAGGGCGCGGCTGCGGAAGAGGCCGTAGGGGTCGGCCAGTTCGACGGTGTCGTGCGGGCTGAGACCCAGCACGGTGCGGTGGAAGAGCACCGACTCGTCGAAGTGGTGCCACGGCTGGGTGAGCGCGAGGTGGTCGATGGCCGTGACGTCGGCGGGACCGCTCGCCGCCGTGTACGTGAAGTCGTCGGTCCAGCTGGGGAGTTCGGGCCGGCCGGTGGCGCAGAAGAGGACCTCGGTGCCGTCCGGGGCTGCGATCGACTCCAGCGGGACGTCCTGAGCGGTGCGGCGCCTGGGCAGGGCGGGGGCGAGCAGCGCCTCCGCGCGGCGCGCCGAGGCCGCCGGATCCGCCGTCTCCAGGCCTACGGCGGACAGGGCGGTGTCGCTACGACGGCCGACAGCGCCCGAGTTGACCAGGACACGGGCCTCGCCCTGCTCCCACAGGTCGACCGGCTTGCCGTGGTGGCGGGCCGTGCGGTGGAAGCCGACTGCCGTGAGGAGCTCACCGACGGGTTCGGGGTCGCTGGTGGCGAGTTCGGCGAAGGCGACGCCGGAGGGGATCACGGGGGCCGGCAGCGGGGAGACTCCGGCGTTCTCCTCCAGGGCGAGCAGGGAGCGCAGTCCGTCCAGGGCGGTGCGGCCCGCGTCGGCCTGGCGGAAGACGTCGTTGAAGACCTCCAGGGACAGGGGCCCCACGTATCCCGTGTTCAGGACGTGCCGGAGGAACCCTGCGACGTCGAAGCCGCCCTGACCGGGGAAGCAGCGGTAGTGGCGGCTCCACTGGAGGACGTCCATGGCCATCAACGGGGCGTCGGCGAGCTGGAGAAAGAAGATCTTGTCACCGGGTATCGCCGCGATGCCCTTGAGGTCCTCGGGTTCAGCGCCCCGGGACAGGATGTGGAAGCTGTCCAGACAGGTGCCGAGGGCCACATGGTCGGCGGCCTCGACGATCCGCCAGGCGTGGTCGTAGGTGTTGACGTGCCGCCCCCACGCCAACGCCTCGTACGCCACCCGAATGCCGAACTCCTGGGCCAGGTCGGCGAGTCCGCTCAGCTGCTCCGCGGCGAGGGCGTCGTCGTCGACCGCCTGCGGGGCAACACTGGAGCAGACGAGGACGGTGTCGGCGCCGAGCCTGCGCATCAGGTCGAACTTGTGCCGGGCGCGCCGCAGGTTGCGGGCGAAGACCTCCTCCGGTACCGCCTCGATGTCCCGCATCGGCTGGTACAGGTCGATGCCCAGACCCAGGTCGGCCGTGCGCGCGGCGATCTCCTCTGGGGTGAGGGGGCTCGCGAGGAGGTCGTTCTCGAAGATCTCCACGCCGTCGAAGCCGGCCCGTGAGGCGGCCGTCAGCTTCTCCGTGAGGGTGCCGCTGAGGCAGACGGTGGCGATGGACTTGCGCATGCTCGCTCCCTGGGACGCCAACTCTGGACCGCTAGGTGGTTTACTTGATCCGCTGTGCGGTCAGCCTAGGAGGCATGGGCTGCCCGGACAAGGGCGTCCGCGAGCAAGAGGGGCCACAGAGTCGCCGCCATCGGTTCCCTCGGGTGGCCGGATCTCCGCAGCGCAGATCCACCGCGCGCATTAAAAAAACCCCACAGAGGGGCATTACGGGCACAAACACTCCTCCCGGTGCCGCGGTGCCCCGTGGTCCACACAGCGGACTACGGTCGAGGCATCATGGACGACTGCCGCTCCGGAGAACCGAGGCGGACGCAGCGGGGAGGCAGCGGGTGGGCGAGGAACAGACGCGAGCGGGGGGAGAGGGTGTGCGCAGTGTGCGGCGGGCCTTCGACATCCTCGCCCTGCTCAGCGAGGACCGGCCCGTGGTCACCCTGCGGGAGATCACCGAGGCCACCGGGCTCGCGAAGACGACCGCGCTGCGCCTGGTGCAGACCCTGGAGGAGACCGGACTGCTGGGCTCGCACCCGTCCGGCTACACCGCGGGGCCCGCACTGTGGCGCTGGGCCCATCTCGCCCGCAGTCAGTGGGAGGTCCCCCAGGAGACCCGCAAGGTGATGCGCGACCTCGCGGACCGGCTCGGCGAGACCGTCAACCTCTTCGTCGCCCGGGGCGTCCACCGCATCTGCGTGGCCCACGAGGAGAGCCCGCACCCGCTGCGCCATGTCGTGGACGTCGGTGACGAGCAGCCCCTGTGGGCCGGGGCCTCCTCGAAGATCCTGCTGCGCGACGCCTCCGACACACTCCTGCGCCGGGTCGCCGTCGCCTCACCCCAGGGCGAACCCCACGCCGAGCGGCTGCGGACCCAGGCCGCGGAGGCGTCGGAACGGGGTTACGCCGTCAGCAGCAGCGAGTGGGACGAGGGGCTCACCGCCGTGGCGGTGCCGGTCACCGGCCGCACCGGCCAGGTCGTCGCCTCCCTCTCGCTCAGCGGCCCCAGCCACCGCTTCCCCTACGAGGCCGTCGAACGCTTCGCCACGGAACTCGCCGAGGGCGCCCGCCTCATCTCCGGGCAGGGCTTCAGCCACCCGCTGAGCAGCAGCACCTGAGCCGACAAGCCCCTCAGGGGGTGCCTGCTTTCACCGGGGCGAAGATCCGGCTGCGGGCGCCGACCGACCGGTCGGCCGTCGCGCCCTCGCCCCGGTCGCTTCCTCACCCGGAGGCCCGGTTGCCGTCCTTCGCCGCGCCCCGGCCGTACCGGCGCTCGATCTCGATCCGGGCGCCGGCACGGACGCTGCTCGACACGAAGTGATCCTCCCGGGTGTGAGGCATTGCGGTCTCGGTGTCAGGCGTTCTCGTCGAAGCTCGCGAAGTAGGCGGCCGCCATGTCCTCGTCGCCGTGGCCCTGGGCGGCGGCGCGCTCGAAGCGTTCGGCGCTCGCCGCGGCCACATCCAGGCGGACGCCGCCGCGCTCGCCGGCCTCGACGATCAGACGGGCGTCCTTGGCGGCGGTGGACACCGCGAACTGGGCCGGTGACAAACGGCCTTCGAGGACCATGGCGGACTTCGCGCGCAGATAGCCCATGTCGAGCGGGCCGCCGTCGATGGCGTCGAAGAAGCTCTGCGGGTCCACGTCGAGAGCCTTCGCCAGGGCGAGTACCTCCCCGGCCGCGTTGGTCACCGCGAGCACCCAGCTGTTGGCGACCAGTTTCAGCCGGGTCGCGCTGCCCTCGCCGCCGTCCTCGCCCGTCCACACGGTGCGCGCGCCGACCGCGTCGAGAACCGGGGTCACGGCGTCCCGGCCGACGGTCGGTCCGGCGGCGAGGACCAGCAGCTGACCGGCCTCGGCGGGCTGGCGGGTGCCCAGAACGGGCGCGTCGAAGAACACCAGTTCATGGGCGCGGGCGAAGGCGGCCAGGTCGGCGATCGCCTCGACACCGGCAGTGGTCGACTGCACCCATGCGGCGCCCGGACGCAGGGCCTCGGCGGCCTGCCGCATGACGTCCAGGGCAGCGGGACCGTCGTAGAGCATGGTCAGGACGACATCGGCGCCCCGGACGGCCTCGGCGGGGCTGTCGGCGATCTCCACGCCGTCCGCGGCCAGCGGCTGCGCCTTGGCCGCGCTGCGGTTCCAGGCACGGACGGTGTGTCCGGCGCGGACGAGGTTGCGGGCCATCGCGGCACCCATGATGCCGGTGCCCAGGACGCTCACGGTGAGCTTGTCGGTCATGAGGTCATCTCTCTCTGCTGCTTGCTGCTGCGGCGGGTGCGGGGGTGCGGACGTGCTGTCAGTCGTCGAGCTTGCCGGATGCCGCACCGATCAGCCCCTCCGGCCACGCCCGGCGGCCTGTGAGCATCGGGTTCGGGGCACCGTCCTGCCGGCGGCCCGGAACTCACGACGACGTGCGCGCTCTGCACGCGGCTGCCCCCACAGTGGACGGGCCACTCCCCCGCCCGCCGACACCGACCGG
Source organism: Streptomyces sp. NBC_00285 (assembly GCF_036174265.1). Classification (NCBI taxonomy): domain Bacteria; kingdom Bacillati; phylum Actinomycetota; class Actinomycetes; order Kitasatosporales; family Streptomycetaceae; genus Streptomyces; species Streptomyces sp. NBC_00285. Next base: position 860,476 of record NZ_CP108055.1, read on the forward strand.
TCCGACTCACGGCGTGGCCGGGAGCGGCTCCACCGTGACGAATCCCTGCGTCTGCGCCGCCGGGAGCAGCGCGTCCGGGCCGTAGAGGAAGCCCGCGAGGGCCGGGGTGGCACGGTAGGCGAAGACGGACGCCGGTACCCCGAGGATGGCCGGGGTGTCGAGGAGGAACGGAAGTTCGCTGTCCAAGTACTCGGCGCCCGCAGCCAGTTGGTCGGTGGTCGGGGTCCAGTCGGCGGGCATCGTGGTGCGCAGGACAGCGGTGACCATACGCATGCAGGTGGTGTGGAACGCGGGCTGCTCGTCGTGCGCTCGGGCGAGGCGCTCGCGGGCGGCGCGGTAGGCGGGGAGGTCGTAGAAGTCGGCGAACTCGGCGACCCGGAGCCGGGCCGGGTCGATGCGCGCGCTGTCCACGGCCCGGGAGACGCGGTTGGCCGTCTGGCGTACGTCCCGGTGGGCGCGGGCCCGGGCGTGCCGGGGTTCGTATCCGCGGCCGAGGTAGGTGCAGGCGACGGTGTCGGTGCCGGGGTGGGCGATCTCGACACGGGTGAAGCGGGCGGCGGCCCAGCGCAGCAGTGCCACGAGCCGGTCCTCGGAGAAGTACCCGTTGCCGGGGCTGATACCGAGGAACACGTGGTGTCCGGAGTCGACGAGTTCCACGCAGTGTTCGGAGAAGGGGGTGGCGACGAAGCCGTCCCCCCGACGGGCCGCGATCGAGGCTGCCCGTGGCGTCGGCATCGCCCAGTCGTACATCCGGTGCGTTCCCCCGTCTCTCCGCGCGGCCGGTGCGGCACGCTGCTTCCGGCATCGAGACTAGAAGAGCCCGTGCGCAGGCCGGCGCCCCCGGCGGGGAACTCGCGCGGATGGCCCAATGTCTCCCCGGGCCGCTCCGCTGTGACGGATCCCTCAGCAAGCCCCCTCGGAAGGGGTCGCTTCGCTGCTCCCCGGGGCGGATCGTGGGCGGCATGAATGATCACGGCACGGCATCCGTCGGTGAGGAGGCCGGCGAGGTCCGGCGTTTCTGGGAGCGGCTCGGTCTGCCGGGGCTGATCGACGTCCACACCCATTTCATGCCCGAGCGTGTGCTGCACAAGGTGTGGGAGTACTTCGACACCAACGGGCCGCTGCTCGGCGGGGCGGGATGGCCGATCACATACCGGCAGGAAGAGGCGCAGAGAACGGCCCTGCTGCGGGAGTTCGGCGTCCGAGCCTTCACCGCGATGCTGTACCCGCACAAGCCCGGCATGGCCAGGTGGCTGAACGGTTGGGCGGCCGACTTCGCCCGCCGCACCCCCGACTGTCTGCACACCGCCACGCTCTACCCCGAGCCGGATGTCGCGGCGTACGTCCGCGAGGCCGTCGAAGCGGGCGCACGCGTGTTCAAGGCCCACGTCCAGGTCGGAGCCTACGACCCGGCCGACGAACGTCTCCAGGAGGCGTGGGGGGTGCTCGCCGAGGCCGGCACCCCCGTGGTGATCCACTGCGGCTCGGGGCCCGCGCCCGGCAAGCACACGGGCCCCGGGCCCGTCGCGCAGGTCCTGGCACGGCACCCGAGGCTGCGGCTGATCGTCGCGCACATGGGCATGTCCGAGTACGAGGAGTTCCTCGACCTCGCCGAGCGGTACGACGAGGTGCGGCTGGACACGACGATGGCGTTCACCGACTTCACCGAGGCGTTCATACCGTTCCCGGGCCGCGCCCTGCCCCGTCTGTCCGCGCTCGGCGACCGCATCCTGCTCGGCTCCGACTTCCCCAACATCCCCTACCCGTACCTGCACCAGCTCCAGGCCCTGGAACGGCTGGAGCTGGGCCAGGAGTGGCTGCGGGCCGTGTGCCACGACAACGCGGCCGACCTGTTCGGCAGGCGGGTGTCCTAGCCGAGCGGCTTGGCCAGGATCGCCTTGCGGTGGCTGAACGTCTCGATGGAGTACCGACCGTGGTAGTTGCCCATGCCGCTCGCCCCGACCCCGCCGAACGGCAGGTCGGAGACGGTGAGATGGGCGAGGGGCAGGCCGTAGCCGAGGCCGCCGGAGGAGGTCTCGTCGGCGATGCGGCCCCGGGTCGTGTCGGAGTCGGTGAAGACGTACAGCGCGAGGGGCTTGTCCCGGTCGTTGATGAAGTCGATGGCCTCGTCGAGGCCGGGGACGGTGACGATCGGCAGGATGGGGCCGAAGATCTCCTCCTGCATGACCGGCGCCTCGGGCGCCACGTCGGCGAGGACGGTGGGCGCGATGTACTTGGTCGTACGGTCGCTCGCGCCGCCGACGACCGTGCGTCCCGAGTCGAGCAGGCCGGTGAGACGGTCGAAGTGCCGCTCGTTGACGATGCGGCCGAAGTCGCCGGAGTCGGCGGGGTCGCTGCCGAACAGCTTCTCGACGGCGCTTGCGAGGAGCGGCTCCAGGGCGGCCGAGGTGTCCGGGTCGGTCAGGACGTAGTCGGGGGCGACGCAGGTCTGGCCCGCGTTGATGAACTTCCCGCGGACGAGCCGGTCGGCGACGACGGTGAGGTCGGCGTCGCGGTCGACGAACGCCGGGGACTTGCCGCCCAGTTCGAGGGTGACGGGCGTGAGGTGCTCGGCGGCGGCGCGCAGGACGATACGGCCGACGGCGCCGTTCCCGGTGTAGAAGATGTGGTCGAAGGGCTCGGCGAGCAGGGCCGTGGTCTCCGGGATGCCGCCCTCGACGACCGCGACGGACTCTGTGTCCAGGTACGCGGGCAGCAGCCGGGCCAGCGTGGCGGAGGTGGCCGGGGCCATCTCGCTGGGCTTGACGACCACCGCGTTGCCGGCGGCGAGGGCGCCGGCCAGGGGGGCGAGCAGCAGCTGGGCCGGGTAGTTCCACGGGGCGATGACGAGGACGACACCGAGCGGGTCGTACTGCGTCCAGGCGGTGGCGTCGGTGCCGAGGTGCGCGGGGACGGGGGCTGATTCGGGGCGCAGCCAGTCGGCGAGGTGGTCGAGGGTGTGGTCGACCTCGCGGATAACGAAGTCGATCTCGGTGCGGAAGGCCTCGGTGGAGCTCTTGCCCAGGTCGGTGTGGAGGGCGGCGGCCAGCTCCGTGCCGTTCTCCGTAAGCATCTCGCGCAGGCGGCGCAGCTGGGTGGTGCGCCACTCGACGGGCTTGGTGCGGCCGGTGCGGAAGGTGGCGCGCAGCCGGGCCACGACGTCGGCGGGCTGCTCGGACAGGGGCTGGTTCACGGTGCCTCGCTGGGGGTGCGCGGGCCTTGCGGCCTGAATATCGACAGTCAGATGTATATACCAACCTTTTGCGGTCCGGATAAATTCCGCGCCGCCTACGACCACTTTCCGTCACCCCCTCGGCAACGGAACGCTCATCCGGCGAACGAGTCGCGCCGGCGTCGCAGACAGGCGCGGTCCGCCGGGTTCCCGGTGAGCCCGACGGCCGTCCACCTGTGCGGCCCCGGTGTCGCGACCGAGACGGCGGCAGGTCGGCCCGTCGGTCTCGGCGACCGCCCGGTTGAGAGCCACGACTGGGCTCGGGGCGAAGGCCATGAGCCGGCCATACAGCCGGTGCACCTGCGTCCGGCCGGTGGGCGTGTCGCTGTGGACGGCCTGTTTGGCGGCCTGGATGGCGGCCATCCGGTAAGGCCTCGGCCGCCTTCGGCGAGGACACCGCCGTGACGCGCGACGGCATCAGGAGAATCTTCCTCATGACCACCCCAGCGCACCCGCTCCTCGCCACCGCCCGCACCCTCGCCGACGGCCTCCTCGCCCCGCACGCGGCCGGGGTCGACCAGGAGGGAGTGCCCGCGAGTCACATCGAGGCGGTCAAGCGGTCGGGCCTGCTCGGGGTGAGCGCGCCGAAGGAGTACGGCGGTGCGGGCGCCCCCGACGCGGTGGCACGGGAGGTCCAGGAGATCCTGGCCGGGGCGTGCTGTTCGACGTGGTTCGTGCAGACCCAGCACCACTCGCCGGTCAGGCTCCTCACGCAGTCCGCTCTGCCGGTGCGGGAGCGGCTGCTCGGGCCGCTGGCGTCCGGCGAGCTCCTGGCGGGCATCGCGTTCGCGCACGTCCGTGCGTTTCCCCGGGTGCCGGTGCGGGTGACGGTCGAGCGGAGCGGCCTGCGCTTCGACGGGAGGGCTGGCAGCTGCTACAGATTTTCTATTCATTCATCGTCATCTCAAGTCGTCTATTTCACGTATCTTGGTCTGGTGAAGCTTTCGGAGTGGGCGCGTCAGCAGGGCGTGAGCTACCAGACGGCCTGGCGGTGGGTGAAGGGCGGGAAGATGCCCGTCCCGGTCCGCCAGGCGCCATCCGGGACTTGGCTGGTCGACGAGCCTGCTGTCCAGCCGTCCGGACGCGTGGTGGCGTACTGCCGCGTATCGTCGGCCGACCAGAAAGCCGACCTGGACCGGCAGGTGGCTCGCGTCGTGGCTGGTGCGAACCGGCAGGGCCTGGCCGTCGCCGAGGTCGTAACCGAGGTCGGATCGGGGCTGAACGGGCGTCGCCGCAAGCTGCACCGGCTTCTCGCCGACCCGGCCACGGCCGTGATCGTCGTCGAGCACCGTGACCGCCTCGCCCGGTTCGGCGTCGAGTACCTGGACGCCGCACTGTCGGCGTCCGGCCGGCGCCTGGTCGTCCTCGATCCCGCCGAGACCGCCGATGACCTGGTGCGGGACATCACCGAAGTCCTGACCTCGATGTGCGCCCGCCTGTACGGACAGCGCGCGGCGAAGAACCGCGCCGCCCGCGCAATCGCCGCCGCGACCGGCGAGGCCGCCGAATGAAGAAGTTCCAGGCACAGCCCGGTTTCGTGGTGCAGGCCTACCGGTTCGCCCTGGACCCGAACACCGTCCAGGAAGCCGCGTTGCGCTCGCACTGCGGTGCGGCCAGGGCCGCATACAACTGGGCTGTGGGCTGGGTCGAGGCGTCGTGGTGGCAGCGCAAGGCCGAGGAGACGTACGGCATCCCCGAGGCGGAGCTCACCGACTGGCGGCCGTGGTCGCTCCCGTCGCTCCGCAAGCAGTTCAACGAGGCCAAGCACACCGATCCGCGGTTCTGCTCCTGGTGGGAGGAGAACTCCAAGGAGGCGTACTCCACCGGCCTGGCCAACGCCGCGGCGGCGTTCGACAACTACGCCAAGTCCAAGCAGGGCAAGCGCAAGGGCAAGGGCAAGCAGGTCGGGATGCCCCGCTTCAAGTCGAAGCGGAAGGCCCGCCTGTCCTGCCGGTTCACCACCGGCACGATCCGTATCGAGACCGGCGGCCGTCATGTGACACTGCCCCGCCTCGGCACGATCCGCGTCCACGAACCGACCGCGAAACTCCTCGGCCATGTGCAGACCGGGACGGCCCGCATCCTGTCCGTGACCGTCCGGCACGAACGCGGGCGCTGGTTCGTCTCGTTCCAGGTGGAGGTCAAGCGCGACCTGATCCGCGTCACCCGCCCCGGCGTCGCAGTCGGCATCGACCTCGGCATCAAGACCCTGGCCGTCATGGCCGACAGCACCGGGGAAATCCGCCAGGTGCCCAACCCCCGACACCTGAGCACCGCGCTCAAGCAGCTGCGCCGGACCTCTCGCGTCGTCTCCCGCCGCCGGGGCCCGGACCGCCGCACCGGACAAAAGCCGTCCCGCAGGTGGGAGAAGGCCAACACCGCCCGCAACCGCGTGCACCACCAGGTCGCGAACCTCCGCGAGGACGCCCTGCACAAGCTCACCACCACGGTCGCGGCCGAGTACGGCACGGTCGTGGTCGAAGACCTCAACGTGGCCGGCATGGTGAAGAACCGGCGCCTGGCCCGGCACATCGCCGACGCCGGGTTCGGTGAGATCCGCCGCCGGCTCGCCTGCAAGACCCGCCAGCGCCACGGCACCCGCATCATCGCGGCCGACCGCTGGTTCCCCTCCTCCAAGACCTGCTCCGGGTGCGGCACAGTGAAAGCCAAGCTGCCGCTGCACATCCGGACCTACGAATGCGACGCCTGCCACCTGGTCATCGACCGGGACGACAACGCCGCACTCAACCTCGCCGCACTCGCGGCGGCCTGTATGACTGGTACCGGAGTGGCCGGAGACCAGGACACCGCCAAGGTGTCGAAGCCCCGTGGAGCCGACCGCAAGACCCGCACCACCCGCCCCCGCCTCACGGTGGGGACGGAGCGGGCAGGTGGCGTAACCCTGCCGCACCAGCGACAGACAGAAACGGGAGACCGTCGTCAGGACACCGAAGCACTCACCCTTTGGTGACACCGTCACGGACCTTCCGGGCAGAAATGCCCGGAAGGCTGAGAGCTGATGAGGCTCAAAGCAACGGTGCCCTGGTACACCGGCTGGGGGCTGAACGACGTGATGCTGCTGGCCGGGGTGACCGAGGCGGACGAGGTGGTGTTCGCGTTCGCCGAGGCGCGTGAGCAGCCGGGCCTGCGGGCCTCGCCGCCGATGCGGCTCGCGGCGCTGTCCGCGGCCCGGACGGTGTCCCTGGAGCTGGACGGACTGCGGCTGCCCGAGGAGTCGGTGGTACTGCGCACGTCGCAGGAGAAGTTCGCGCTGGTTGACCGGCCCCGTGCCACCAACGCCTCCCCCGCCGTTTTCGGCGTGGCGTACGCGGCACTCAGGGTCGTCGAGGAGGCCGGGGAGTTGACGACTTCGGCGGCCCTGCGGTGGCGCCTCGACGAGGTGCGTCGCCAGGTGTACGACCTCGCCGAGCACCCTGTCCCGCATGAGCGCGTCGCCGAACGGCTGGCGCTCAAGAGCCGGTCGTACGACCTCATGCGCGCCGCCACGACCGCGGCTGTCGTGGCCGGCGGCGGCCGGGCCATGGGCCTCGACGGTACGGCCCAACGGCTGTTCCGCGAGGGGATGTTCCTCCTCGTGCAGGGGCAGACGACCGAGGTGCGGCGCGCGCATCTCGACTCGCTGTCGGAGAGCTAGTCGGAGAGGCGGATCGCCGCCCGTCGCCCACGGGATGTTCCTTTCGGCAGGGAGCCCGTGGGCGTACGCGGCTCTCCGCGCTAGCTCGCGAACGGCACCTGCGCCGAGGTCACTGCCTGCCGGCCGGCCGGGTGCTGCCACAGGCCCTGTGCGGCGAGGCGGGGTAGGACGCCCTCGCCGAACCAGTAGGCCTCCTCCAGGTGCGGGTAGCCCGAGAGCACGAACTCGTCGATGCCGAGGGCGTGGTACTCCTTGATCCGCTCGGCGACCTCGTCGTGGCTGCCGACCAGCGCAGTGCCCGCACCGCCGCGCACCAGGCCGATGCCGGCCCACAGGTTGGGGTGGATCTCCAGCCCGCCGCGGTCGCCGCCGCCGTGCAGGGCGAGCATCCGCTGCTGCCCCTCGGACTCACTGCGGGCGAGTCCGGCCTGCACCGACTTCACGGTCTCCGGGTCGAAGCCCTTGAGCAGCCGGTCCGCCTCCGCCCAGGCCTGCTCGGAGGTGTCGCGGGTGATGACGTGCAGTCGGATCCCGAAGCGCAGGGTGCGGCCCTCCTTCGCCGCGAGCTCCCGGATCCGGGCGATCTTCGCGGCGACCTGGGCGGGCGGTTCGCCCCAGGTGAGATACACGTCGACGTACTTGGCGGCGACCTCCCCGGCGATCGGCGACGACCCGCCGAAGTACACCTCGGGCACCGGGTCGGGCACCCGGGCGAGTTTCGCGTCCTCGACATGGAGGTGCTCACCGTGCAGATCGACGGTCTTGCCCGCCCACAACCCCCGTACGATCTCGAGGAATTCTCCGGTACGGCGGTAGCGGGCGTCCTTGTCGAGGAAATCCCCGTAGGCCCGCTGCTCGTGGCTCTCCCCGCCGGTGACCACGTTGAGCAGCAGTCGCCCTCCGGACTGGCGCTGGAAGGTGGACGCCATCTGCGCGGCGAGGGTCGGCGAGACGAAACCGGGCCGGAAGGCGACCAGGAACTTCAGGCGCTCGGTGTTCTGGCTGACCATCGCGGTGGTCAGCCACGCGTCCTCGCACCAGGCGCCGGTGGGAGTGAGCGCCCCGACGAAGCCCAGGTCCTCGGCCGCGCGGCCGATCTGGCTCAGGTAGGCGACCGTCGGTGGCCGGTCCCGTCCGGAGACGGTGGCGGGCGTGCCGTGGCCACCTCCGACGACGTGGCGGCTGTCGCCGTTGGTGGGCAGGAACCAGTGGAAGGTGAGGGACACGTGGGGTCTCCGATCAGAGCAGGCCGTGCCGGGGCGGCCGGGTGCCGTTGAGCACGTACCGCCCGATGTGCTGGATCTTCCAGCGGGTCGGATCGTGCAGGGTGTGGGTGCGGGCGTCACGCCAATGCCGGTGCAGGTTCAGGGAGTTGAGTGCCGATCGGGTGCCGGACACCTCGAAGAGCGCGCTCGCCACCTCCACCGCCGCCTGGGCCGCCTGCACCTTGGCGGCGGCCACGGCGATGGAGGCCTCGGCCGCGGAGTCGTCGGTGAGAGCGGCCTGCGCCGCGTCGACCGTGCGGGCGGCCTCGCGCAGCAACGCCTCGGACGCCCTGACCTGGAGGGCGAGTTCACCGAAGCGCTGGATCAGCAACGGGTCCTCGGCAGCCGTCCCGACACCGCTCTCGAACCACGGCCGGCTGTTCGTCCGGACGAACTCGACCGCCGCGGCGAGCGCTCCCCCGGCGATTCCGGCGTCGATGGCGGCGTGCAGCAACTGCGCTACCGCTCCGTGGAGTTGGGGGCCCTCGAAGGTGAGGTGGTGGGGCAGGACCCGGTCGGCCGGGACCTCGATGCCTTCGAGGCGGACGGTGCCACTGGCCGTGGTGCGCTGGCCGAGTCCGTCCCAGTCGTCGATCACCGTGAGGCCGGGGGCGTCGCTGGGCACGTAGGCGACGTGCAGTTTGTCGTCGTCGGTGCGGGCCAGCACCGGGATCCAGTGGGCGAACAGGGCGCCGGTGGAGTAGTGCTTGACGCCGTCCAGGCGGTACGAGCCGTCCGGCCGCGGGTGCAGGCGGGTGCGGATGTCCTGGACGTGCTTGGTGCCGGCCTCGGACTGCGCGTTGCCGAAGCGGCGGCCGGCGAGCAGCTCCGCGAAGAAGAACTTCCGCTGTTCGTCGGTGCCCTGACGGCGGATCACGTTCACGTAGGCGAAGTGGCTCTGCGGGATCTGGGAGAGGCTTCCGTCGGCGGAGGCGAGGAGTCGGAAGACCTCCGCGAGCGTCGAGGCGCTCACGTCCGCCCCGCCGTGCTCGGCGGGGACGGTGACGGCGAGCAGCCCGGAGGCCGAGAGGCGGTCCAACTCCCGGCGGGGCAGCCTGCGTTCGGCGTCCCGGACGGCGGCGCCCGCGCGGAACTCCGCGGCCAGGGACGCGGCGACCGCGAGCGCCTCCGCGTCGTCGGCGATCACATGGGTGGGCGCGTGGCCCGGCGTGGCCGCCGGGGCGGGTGTGGTCACCGCGCTCAGCCCGCCGCCGCCAGCAGCGGCCGCCGGCCCAGCGCGGTCGAGAACTGGTCCACCACCTGGGTGAGCGCTTCGGTCGCGGCAGGTGCGACGGTCAGCGAGCCGTCCTCCCGCACGGTGATGTCCTTGTCGAGGGTGAACCAGCCCTGCACGATGTGGGCCGCGCCCATGGAGCTGAGGACCGGGCGGAGCGCGTAGTCGATGGCCAGGACATGGGCGGTGGAGCCGCCGGTGGCCAGCGGCAGCACGGTCTTGCCGGTGAGGGCGTACTGCGGGAGCAGGTCCAGGAGGGCCTTGAGGACTCCGGAGTACGACGCCTTGTAGACGGGGGTGCCGACGACGACCCCGTCGGCGCGTGCGAACAGCTCGGTCGCCTCGATGATCGCCGGATGCCTGAAGTCCGCGCCGAGCAGTGCCTCGGCGGGGATGGTGCGGACGTCGAGCGGGATCACCTCGTGGCCCTGCGCGGTCAGGCGCCCGTCGAGGTGACGCAGCAGACGGTTGGTGCGGGAGGAGGCGGAGGGGCTGCCGGAGACGGACAGGACGGTGGCCATGCGGTCCTCTTTCGGGGAGGCGGGGTGCCCCCTTCGTGCGAAGGGGACACCCCTGGGGAAGCGGTCAGGAGTACCAGGTGGGTTCGGGCAGTTCGCCTTCGAGCACCCAGCGGCCGACCTCGCGCCGCTTGTAGGCGACGGGGTCGTGGAGGGTGTGGGTGCGGACGTTGCGCCAGAACCGGTCCAGGCCCTCGGAGGCTGCGGTGGACCGGGCGCCGGTGACCTCGAAGATCCGGTTCGAAATCTCCAGGGCCACGTCGGTGGCGCGGGCCTTGACGGCGGCCACCCGGACCTCGAAGTCGCCGCGCGCCTTCTCCGTCACTGCGTCGGGGTCGTCGTGCAGTTCCTGACCCTCGGCGGCAACGGCGTCGGCGAGTGCCTCGGCCGCCCAGAGCTTGGCGGTGAGGTCGCCGTAGACGTCGATGACGTACGGCTCGTCGACCGCGCGCTCATGGCCGCCGTGCAGCCAGGAACGGGACTTCTCGCGGGTGTAGGTGACTGCCGTCTCCAGCGCGCCGCCGGCGATGCCCAGGTAGAAGTTGACGAAGACCAGCTGGATGGTGGGGACGTTGAGGGTGTTGTAGACGCGCGGCTGGAACTGCTTGTCGACGTATCCCGCCGCCGAGGACCAGGGGGTGCGGACGCCGTCGAGGGTGACGCCGCCGCTCTCGGTGAGGCGCTGGCCGATGTTGTCCCAGTCGTCGTGGAAGGTCAGGCCCTCGGAGTCGGAGGGCACGATGGCGAAGACATGCTGGTCGGTGCCTTCCAGGACGCCTTCGAGGACGGTGACGTCGGAGACCTTGCTGCCGGTGGAGAAGGTCTTGCGGCCGGTGTAGACGAGGTCGTCGCCGTCCTCGGTCACGACGACGTCCTTGTCGCGGGGGTTGACCGCGCCGCCGAAGAACCAGCGGTTTCGGGACGCCTCGGCCTCGACGTGCTCCCACTGTTCCCGGGTGCCTACCAGCCGGGCGGCCCAGAACCACAGGTAGTGGTAGCCGAGGAGCTGGCCGATGGAGCCGTCGGCCTTGGCGATCTCGCGGACGACACGGTAGGCGGTGGGCCAGTCCTGGCCTCCGCCGCCGTGCTCCGTGGGACCCAGCAGGGTGACGAGGCCGGCGTCCTTGAGGAGCTGGATCTCGGCGTAGGGGGTGGCGCCGGCGCGGTCGCGCTCGGCGGCGTCGGTGGCGAGGACGGCGGCGGCCTCGGCGGCGCGGGCGATCCAGTCCTGCGCGGTCCCCGGGATGGGGAGGGTCTGCCAGTGGGTGGGCGTGACGGTGCTCATACGGATGACCTCTCTCGCAGGGGGCTCAGGCGTGGGCGGAGACGGGCAGGGGCTCGGTGTCCGGGAGCTGGGCCTCCAGCTCGCGCACCAGCGGCAGCACCCGCCTGCCGAAGTACTCGACTTCCTCGTGGTAGTGCAGGAAGCCGAGGAGGAGCAGGTCGACGCCGAGTTTCCGGTACGCCACGATGCGCTCGGCGATCTGCTCGGGCGTGCCGATCAGACCGGTGCGGAAGCCGTCGTTGTACTGGACGAGGTCCTCGAAGGAGGAGTCCTGCCACATGCCCTTCTTGTCGGCGGTGGACTGGCCCGCCTGTTTCACGGCCGCGCCGAACCCCTCGACGGCCTCGCTGTCGGCCTCGGCGACGATCTCCCGGAGGGTCTCGCGGGCCTCGGCCTCGGTGTCCCGGGCGATGAGGAAGCCGTTCAGGCCGAACTTCGGTGCGGTGCGCCCGACTTCGGCGGCGGACTTGCGGACGTCGTTGAGCTGCTCGACGACCCCGTCGAAGTCCTTGCCGTTGGAGAAGTACCAGTCGGAGACCCGGCCGGCCATGGCACGGGCGGCGCTGGAATTGCCGCCCTGGAAGATCTCCGGGTGCGGTCGCTCCACGGTGTTGAGAGGCTTGGGCTTGAGGGAGAAGTCACGCAACCGGTAGAAGTCACCGGCGAGTTCGGCGTGGTCCTCGGTCCAGATGCTGCGCAGGGCGGTGATGAACTCCTCGGAGCGGCGGTACCGTTCGTCGTGCTCCAGCCAGGGCTCGCCGAGGGCGGTGAACTCGCCCTTGAACCACCCCGATACGACGTTCACGGCGAAGCGGCCCTTGGACAGATGGTCGGCCGTGGCGCCGAGCTTGGCGAGGACACCGGGGTGCCACAGACCCGGGTGGACGGCGGCGATGACCTTGAGCCGCTCCGTGGCGAGCAGCAGGGCGAGGCTGAAGCTGGTCGACTCGTGCTGGTACTCGGCGCCGTAGCTGGCCATGTAGCGGACCTGGCTGAGGGCGTACTCGAAGCCGTTGTTCTCGGCGAGGACGGCGAGTTCGCGGTTGTAGTCGTACCCCCAGTCGGTACGCTGCTCGATCTTGCTGGTGACGAGGCCTCCGCTGACGTTGGGGACCCAGTAGGCGAATTTCACGGGCGCGGGCATGCGGAACTCCTGTTGCGGAATGTTTCCGAGCACGCCGAATTCAGGGCTGCGGTCAACAGACGCGCGGGCACGCTGAATTCAGGCGGGGAAAGAGGAAAACGCGGCGGATCCGGAAGGGTTGATCAGGCCGCGGCGCAACAGGAGGCGCTGGAAACGCGCGCGAGGTCGACATGGCGTCGCCGCGTGAGGTCCAGTCGCGTGTTCATGGCATCGATCGTGACAGCCGTCGGCGAGAGGCGTCAAGGGAAACCCGGTCGGTCTCGTATGGCGGACCGCTGATCTCACAAACGTGTGGCGGAGAAACCCTTAACGCGCCGTGAACAGGCACGTATTCGCGCCTCGCACCGAAAGGGACACCACCGGGTGTCAGTCCTCGTCGCGCCCCGGGACGACCACGAGGAACGCGTCCGCCTTCAGATCCATGACGACGGTCGCGGGCTCACCCTTGGCGCGGCGCTCCGCCGCGTACTCCTCCGCCGGCCATGATCCGCGAGGAGATCCCGCAGGAAACCGCTCCAACACCTTCGCGCCCATAGTGGCCGACCCCTCCAGCATCGATCTACGACTCGAACCGTTCCCTCTCGTGTCAGTGCGGCTTCCCCCGACCGGCGTGACCATGTCCGCACGCTCGCCCTTTCGTCTGTTTCGCCTGTCGCCAGCTCGGCGCATCCGAACCGCACCACCGCACGGAAGTGATCAGGAAGGGGGCACCGAGTCGAGGGACCGAGGGCCGATGGAGCACGACGACACACGAGAGGGACTGCACTGCCTGGTGACCGGCGCCACGGGGTACATCGGCGGCCGGCTCGTCCCCGAGCTCCTTACCGCCGGACACCGGGTGCGCTGTCTGGCCCGCTCCCCCGACCGGCTGCGCGACCATCCGTGGGCCGACCGCACCGAGGTGGTGGGCGGCGACGTGACCGACGCCGGGGCCGTGGCCCGCGCCCTGGACGGTGTGGACGTGGCGTACTACCTGGTGCACGCGATGAGCTCCGGCAAGGACTTCGAGGCCACCGACCGCAGGGCCGCGCGGATCTTCGCCGAGCGGGCCAGGGCCGCGGGCGTGCGCCGGATCGTCCACCTCAGCGGACTCACCCCGGCGGGCGTGCCCGAGGAGGCGCTCTCCCCGCATCTGCGCTCCCGCGCCGAGGTGGCCCGCATCCTGCTGGCCTCCGGTGTGCCGACCACCGTGCTGCGGGCGGCTGTGGTCATCGGCTCGGGATCAGCTTCCTTCGAGATGCTGCGGTACCTGACCGAACGCCTCCCCGTGATGGTCACGCCCAGCTGGGTGCACACCCGCATCCAGCCCGTGGCGGTCCGCGACGTGCTCGGGGCCCTCGCCGCCGGCGCCCGTATGCCGCCGGACGTCAGCCGGGCCTTCGACGTCGGCGGACCCGAGGTGCTGACGTACCGGCAGATGATGCTCAGGTACGCGGCGGTCGCCGGACTGCCGCGCCGGGTCGTCCTGCCGCTGCCGGTCCTCACCCCCGGGCTCTCCAGCCACTGGGTGGGGCTGGTGACGCCGGTGCCGGCGTCCCTCGCGCGACCGCTCACCGAATCACTGCGGCACGAGGTGGTGTGCCACGAACACGACATCGCCCGCTACCTCCCCGGAACACCCGGCGGACCGATCGGGTTCGACGACGCCGTACGACTGGCTCTGCAACGCGTGCGGGAAGCGCGGGTCACCACCCGGTGGTCGTCCGCGTCGGTACCCGGCGCCCCCAGCGACCCGCTGCCCACCGACCCCGACTGGGCCGGCGGAAGCCTCTACAGCGATCACCGGGAGCTCGAAGTCGACGCCTCGCCCGGGGCGTTGTGGCGGGTCATCGAGGGCATCGGCGGCGAGAACGGCTGGTACTCCTTCCCGCTCGCGTGGGCGGTACGGGGCCGGCTGGACCGGCTCGCGGGCGGGGTCGGGCTGCGCCGGGGGCGCCGGGACGCGGCGCGGCTGCGGGTCGGTGACTCGCTGGACTTCTGGCGGGTCGAGGAGATCGAACCCGGCCGGCTGCTGCGGCTGCGGGCCGAGATGCGCCTTCCGGGACTGGCCTGGCTGGAGATGAGGGCGAGCACCGGCGATGACGGCCGTACCCGCTACCTCCAGCGCGCCCTGTTCCATCCACGCGGTCTGCTGGGCCACGCCTACTGGTGGAGTGTGTCCCCCTTCCACGCGATCGTGTTCGGCGGCATGGCCCGCAACATCGCGCGGGCCGCGGCGAGCACGCCCGCGCCCACACCGGATCGCGCTCCCGTTGCCTGAGCCTCCCGCCCGTCACCCGGCCGGTCGCCGGAACGGGAAACCGATCACCACCGGATCACCCGGACCACCCGCCGGTCCGCCCCACTTCCCGGAGTACGTCTCATGAGCATCTCGGTCGTCCTGTTCACCTGCGACCTGCGCCTGCACGATCATCCACCGCTCACCGCGGCTCTCGACGGCACCGAGCAGGTCGTCCCGCTGTTCGTGCGGGACCGGGCCGTGGACGGGGTCGGGTTCGCCGTGCCGAACCGGCTGGCGTTCCTCGCGGACTGTCTGCGCGATCTCGACGCCGGTCTGCGCGAGCGGGGCGGCCGCCTGGTCGTGCGCCACGGCGATCTCGTCGACCAGGTGTGCAAGGTCGCCGCCGAGGCGGACGCCGACGAGGTGCACATGGCGTCCGACGGCAGCGCCCACGCGCACCGGCGGGAGGAGCGGCTGCGGCGGGCCCTGGAGGGGGAGGGCGTACGCCTGCACGTGCACGACACGGTGACCACGGCGGTCGCTCCCGGCGCGGTGGTGCCGGGCTCCTCGGACCACTTCGCCGTCTTCACCCCCTACTTCCGGCACTGGTCGCAGGAGCGGCTGCGGGACCCGCTCGCGGCCCCGCGGACCCTGCGGGTCCCCGAGGGCGTCGGATCCGAACCACTGCCGTCCCGCACCGGCCTGTCCGGGCTGTCGGCAGGCCTCGCCGAGGGCGGCGAGGCAGAGGGCCGCAGACGGTTCACTGCCTGGCTGCGCGGCGGTGTGGCCGCGTACGAGGACCGTCATGACGACCTGGCCGGTGACGCGACCTCCCGGCTCTCCCCGCACCTGCACTTCGGCACCCTCTCCCCCGTCGAACTCGTCCACCGGGCGCGCCGGGTGGGCGGTCCGGGCGCCGAGGCCTTCGTACGGCAGCTCGCGTGGCGCGACTTCCACCGGCAGGTACTCGCGGCCCGCCCCGCCGTGGCAAGCGTCGACTACCGCACCCAGCACGACAGTTGGCGCTCCGAGCGGGCCGCGCGCGCCGACGTCGAGGCGTGGCGGGAGGGCCGCACCGGCTACCCGGTCGTCGACGCGGCGATGCGCCAGCTGCGGCACGAGGGGTGGATGCACAACCGTGGCCGGCTGCTGACGGCGAGCTTCCTGGCCAAGACGCTGTACGTGGACTGGCGCGTGGGTGCCCGGCACTTCCTGGACCTGTTGGTCGACGGCGACGTGGCCAACAACCAGCTCAACTGGCAGTGGATGGCGGGCACCGGCACCGACTCCCGGCCCAACCGGGTCCTGAACCCGGTCACCCAGGCCAAGCGGTACGACCCCGACGGCGCCTACGTCCGCCGCTGGGTGCCCGAACTGGATGTGCTGGAGGGGGCGTCGGTGCACGAGCCGTGGAAGGTTCGGGGCACGGACCGGGGCGCCGTCGACTACCCGGATCCGATCGTGGAACTGTCCGAAGGGCTCGCCCGCTTCAAGCGGGCCCGCGGCCGCGACTGAGGCCGCCCGGCTCGGGCGGCGCGCCTCACGCCGGTGACCGGGACTACTCGGGCGGCTCGGCGGTGTACAGACAGGCCAGGGTGTCCAGGGCGTCCTTGAGGGTGGTCGGCCGCAGCATCGTCTGACTCGGGCGGCCGAGCCACCCGGGTCCGCCCAGCATCACCAAGGGCCTCCGGCGCGCACCCTTCACCCCCCACTGGGCGGTCGCCACATGCCGGGCCAGCGGCAGGTCGGCCGAGGAGCGGGCCTGCGCCCACAGGACGACGACGGCCGGGCCGAGCCGGTCCACCGCGGCCATCAGCGCCTCGGCGGGTACGGCGGCCCCGAACATCCGGGTGGGCAGGCGCCGTTCGCCCAACCCGGCGTTGAGGGCCTCCAGCGCCAGCGTGTGCTGCTCGCCGGGGACACCCGCCAGCACCACCGGGCCGGGGCCGGTGGCCTCGCCGTGGCGGCTCTGCGGGCGGGTGCAGCGGCGCAGCGCGGTGGACATGTGCCAGGACAGCAGGTGTTCGACCTCGACGTAACGGTCCCCGGACGAGGCCCACTTGCGGCCCACCGCGTGCAGTGTGGGCACCATCACCTCCTGCCAGGCGACGGTGAGGCCGTGGGTCGCGACGGCCGTGGCCAACTGCTCCTCCACGGCGGGCGCGTCGAGTCGTACGGCGGCTCGGGCGAGACCGCGGCACTCCTGGCGCACGTCGCCCAGGGGGAGCATGCCCGCCGCCCGGGACCGGGCGCGGGGGGCCGACGGTTCCGGGGCGCCTGCCGGTTGCGGGGAATCCGACTCCTTCGCGGCGCGCGCCGCCTCGGCGGGCGGTACCCCCGCGGACGTGAGCCGGCACATCGTCTCCAGTACGGCGACGTCCCTCGGGGTCCATCTGCGGTGCCGGCCGTCGGCGCGGACGGCGGGGCCGATGCCGTAGCGGCGGTCCCAGGAGCGCAGCGTGGTGGGCGACACTCCGAGGCGACGGGCCAGGGCACCGGTGGTGAGGTTCGTCGCGAGGTCACTGGAGGCCGTCTCCGACCGTTTCTCTCTGTCCTCGCCGTCCGGATTGTCACGCATGGGCCGACTATACGACGCAGAACCGATGCAAGTTGATGACCTTGCCCCGGGGCTCGGACCATGGCGGCACGTCACACGCTCCGGCCCGCGCCGGAGCCGGGCATCCGCCGGACCGCCCGTCCGTCGGAGCCGTCCATCGTGGCCGTCCATCGCGAGGAGCCGCCGCCATGAACGCGCAGTCGAGCACCCTCCCGGCCGTGCCGTCGGACGCGGCCGCCGGGGTGTGCGGGTGGTCCGCGCCCGAAGACCCGCCTACCGAAGCGGAGTTGGCGCGGGGCCTGTCGGCCGGGGACGAGGCGTGCCTGGCAGCCGCATACCGCCGCTGGTCGCCGCTCGTGCACACGCTGGCCCGGCGCTCGCTCGGCGATGCGAAGGAGGCCGAGGACGTCACCCAGCAGGTCTTCATCGGCGTGTGGCGCGGACGGCGGGGTTACCGGCCCGAGCGCGGCACTCTCACCGGGTGGATCGTGGGCATCACCCGGCGCAAGATCGCCGATGCCCTGATCGCGCGGACCCGCCGGTCCGACCTGGTCGCCTCGGCGGGCGCCCGTCTCGCGCTCACCGAACACACCGACGACCTGACGGATGCGGCACTGGACCAGGTCGTAGTGGGCGCCGAACTGGCCAAACTCCCCTCCGCCCAGCAGCGGGTGCTGCGCCTGACGTTCTACGAGGATCTGAGCCAGATCCAGATCGCGGAGCGCACGGGGTGGCCACTGGGTACGGTCAAGAGCCATGCGCGGCGCGGCCTGTACAGACTGCGACGCGGCCTCGAAGTCGCTTTCGACGCAGAAACGCTGCGTTGATCGTTCCGCAGCCGCATGAGAGATCGCGTGGGACATCGCATGAAGAAACGCAGGAGAAATCGCGCCCGGAGCGCATCCATGAGGCCGCCGGCAAGGGAAGCAAGGAAAGCGGTGCTACCCCTCGCACCGTGGGAGCCCGTGCTCCCTTCCGTCCCCTGGAGGGAGTCGGCGCTCTCCAGGGGGCGGACTTCTGCTCCGCTACACATAAGGGGAAAATAAGAGCACACTGTACAGAGGCGGCGCTTACCGCAAACCGCACCAGACGCGGTCAGGCCTGTAGGTCAAAGGAGACGAATCATGGCCAACGTCTCGCCCACCAGAGGTGACATAACCAGCCACCCTGATGCTTCAGAAATGCGGGAACGCTACGCCCGCATGCTCGGCGGTCGCGATGTGGCACTCGTGGACGGACCGGTGTTCCTGCTCGGTCTGTACTGCGCGGTGTCCCCCTGGATACTCCACTACACGACGAGCCAGCCCGCCCTCGTGACCCACAACCTCATCGTGGGCATAGCGATCGGCCTGCTGGCCCTCGGGTTCACCCAGACACCGGAGCGCATGTACGGCCTCAGCTGGGCCTTCTGCGCAGTCGGGATCTGGATGATCGTCGCCCCCTGGGTCGTCGGCGAAAGCCCCGACGCCGGTGTGGCACTGAACAACATCATCATCGGCGCCCTCGCCCTGGTCCTGGGGCTGATGTGCACCGCCACGGCGGCGAAGAGCACCCCCAAGCCGTAGGAGAACCCTCGACCCGGAGACATGAAGGCCGGTCCACCGCGCGCGGACCGGCCTTCGCGCGGGGTCAGCGGTTCGGTACCAGCCAGGGCTCCTGCGGCAGCGGAGCGCCGGTCTTCAGCACGGACTTGAGATGGGACAGCACCGCGGGCCACCGGCCGAGGCGTCGGCGAACTCGCCCCCGTCGGCGAGGTCCTCATGGGTGACGGTGAGGCGCACGATGTCGGCGTGCGGCCGGATGTCGAAGGTGACCCGGGAGCACCTGCCTTCACGCCCCTCGTCCTCGGGCGCGGCCCAGGTGGTCACGAGGCGGCCGGGACGCTCGCCGTGGCCGCCCGGTCAGTCCAGGAAGGCGCCCAGCTCCTGCCGCCACGCGGCGACCCACGTCCACGCGGCCCGCACCTCGTCGACGGCCCCCTGCTCACGCAGTCCGACCATGGCCGGCTCCCCCCGCAGCGCCCCCGCCTCGATCCCCCTCCAGCACCGGCCCTGCCACCACAGCACGGTGTCAAGCAGTTCGTCGCGGCCGTCGAGACCGTAGGCGTCGCAGATCAGCCGGATGCGGCGAGCGGCCTGCGGTACATCGGTGATGTGCGGCCCCAGGCCGAGGTACTGCCAGCACACATGGGCGACGTCGTGGATCCGCGCGCCCGGCGCTGCCAGGTCCCAGTCGATGAAGGCCACGGGCCGCCACCCGTCGTCGCCCACCGTGTACACGGTGTTCTTCGGCGCGAGGTCGTTGTGGCAGACGACGTCCTGGTCACCGGCGAGGGGGGTTCCGTGTGTCAGGTCGTGGAAGGCGCGCACGAGTCGGGCGACCTCCACCAGCGTTTCGTCGGTACAGGCAGCGGCACGCTCGTGCGCGAGCAGGGCGGCCTGCCCCTCGATGTAGCGGAAGATCTCCCGGCCGTGTTCGTCCGTGCCGAGGAACCGGGGCGCGATCTGCCGTCCGTCGCTCTCGAACAGCGCGAGCAGCTCCCCCACGAAGGCGGTCCGCCCCGTCGGTGTGCGCCGCACGATCGCTCCGATCCGGACGACTTCGTTGACCGCGCCGCCGCCGAGCACCCTCTCCGTCACGTGACCACCTCCCCCGGGGCAGGATCGCCCCATGGACATCGACGGAACCCTCACCCTCGTCCCGCCCGCACGCCTCGAAGGCTACGGCGTCCGGCTCCGCGCGTGGGCGGACACCGACCTCGCCGGCCTGGTGGCGCTCTACGACGATCCCGAGATGGCCCGTTGGACCCCGGTGGCCTCGCCGTTCGACCTGGACGCGGCGCGCCGCTACCTCGCCGGTGCGCGGGAGGGACAGGCCGAGGGGCGCAAGGTCCAGTTGGCCATCACCACCGACGGTGTCCTTCCCCGGGGCGAAGTCCTGCTGTTCCGCAGCGGTTCGGACGAGCGGGACCTGGAGCTCGCCTACGGTGTCGGCTCCGCCCACCGGGGGCAGGGCCTGGCCGCGAGGGCGGTACGGCTCACGGCCGAGTACACGGTCCGGGAGATCCGGCCCCGGCGTGTGGTGCTGTGCATCGACGCCGCCAACGCGGCGAGCGAGGCGGTCGCCCGGTCGTGTGGCTTCCGGCCCACGGACGAGCCGCCGGTCAGGAGGGCTTCGCGGCACCGGGAGGCCGTCCTGCGGACGTGGCAGCTGCGCGCCTGAAACTCATTGGCGCAGCGAGGACTTGGGCTGCCACCACCTCCGTATGGATCAGGCGCAGGCACTACTCATCGGCGGACAGGCCTGAGTCGCAGGACGAGCGCGGACCGCTCACGCCGAGGTCGACGGGGACTTCATCGAGCAGGCGCATCCGGCGCCCGAAGGCGATCCGCGCCGAGGCCGCCAACTGGCCGCCGTGCGGGGCGACTACGCGCCTCGTCCATGCCGACACCCTGAGCGTCCGGGAGAAGTCGGCGGACATGTTCCGGCGGGTGCCGGGGGACCGACGTCCGGATCGTACGGGTGCCGCTCACCGCGACCGACGAGGGGGCCGGAAGGGAATTCGGCTCCGAGGTCGAGCAGAAACCGCGAGGCACGGACGCCGGACGACCGTGCGCCCGCCGGGCACGCTGCGCGTGGTGGCCGACGGGCGCGGTGTTCGACATCGCGGACGGGGTGAAGGCCGCGGCCGGGTGGGTCCCGGTGCGGATCAGCTGACGTTCAGTGCCGTGTCGTCGATGACGAACGACGTCTGGAGGGTGGAGCCCTCCGTGCCGGTGAACTTGAGGGTGACGGTCTGCCCGGCGTAGCTCGCCAGGCTGAAGCTGCGCTGGGTGTAGCCGGTGGCCGCGTTGAGGTTCGAGTACGTCGCCAGGGTGCCCAGCACCGTGCCCGAACTGTCGAGTACCTGCACCTTGAGGGTGTCGTAGGCCGTGCTGGTGGTGGTCTCGGCGGTGTCGACGTGCAGGTAGAAGCTGAGCGTGGCCGTGGTGCACCCGGACGGCACGGTCACCGGCTGGGACAGGGTGTCGGTGCGCGCGGAGCCGTAGCCGTCCAGCCAGGCGTAGTAGGAGCCGGTGCGGGCGGACTCGCTGCTGGAGTTGGTGATCACGCCGCTGGTCGCGGTCCAGGTCGAACTGCCGGACTCGAAGCCGTTGTTGCCGAGGAGCTGTGCGGCGGTGCAGGTGGAACCGCCGCCGCCGTCATCGCCGCCGCCGCTCCCGCCGGCAAGCCACTCGGTGGCGTTGAGGGCGAGGGCGGCGTTGGTGGCGCCGGTGTCGTTCCAGCCGTCGTAGAGGGTGTTGCCGGACTGGCCGGTGCCGTCGTCGATGGGCGAACTGTCGCCCCAGAAGGCGACCTTGCCGCTGCCGAAGGTGCTGGTGGCGAAGAAGGCGCCGGTGTTGCCGGAGTAACCGGTGCGGTAGAGCAGGCCCTTGACACCGGAGTTGTCGGCGGGCTTGAGGGTGGCCGTGGTGCCGCTGGCGATGAGGCTCTTGGTGACGGCACCGAAGGAGCCGTGCAGCACCGGGTTGCTGCTGTCGCTGATCGCGCTCGGGTAGTCGGAGCTGATGCTGAGCGAGTCGATGGAGAAGCCGAACGGGTCGGTGGAGTCGACGCTGTTGTTGGTCATCAGGTCGTTGAGGATCTCGACCGCGTCCTCGCCGTCGTTGTTGCGGTCGGCGCCGGTGTGGTCGGAGATCATGAACAGCCCGCCGCCGTTCTTCACGAACGTCATGATCGCGGTCTTCTCGGCGGTCGTGAACAGCGTGTTGGGCTCGGGCAGGACCAGGGTGTCGAAGTTGGAGAGGTCGGTGGCCGCGGTGCCGCCGTAGGTCAGGGCGCTGGTCGAGGTCTTGAGGCTGTAGGAGCCGGTCTTCTGGAGGGCGACGCCCCAGGAGGACAACGCCCCGGTCCAGTCGGTCTCCTTGGAGGGCGAGGCGTTCTGCCCGGTGGGGTCGGGCTGGCTGGTGGAGATGATCCAGTCGGCGTTGCCGGCCGTCTCGGCGTGGGCGTTGTCGAACAGGACACGGTGAGTGGTGGCCGCGGCCGCGGGAGTCGCGGCGGACTGCACGGCGACTCCCGTGGCGGCCAGGGTGAGTCCGGCGAGTACCGCGCCGAGTCTGTAGCGGGGACCGGTAGATCCGAGCATCCGGCATACCTCCGTGAGGAGTTGGGGAAGGGTGATGCGAGGACGGGAACTACGCGCATAGATACACGACCAGTTTGAACGGTACATGACACCGAGAAGGCTGAACAGAACGATCCGGTCCACCCGCCGAGGATTGACCGGGTGTTGACCGAGGCTGCAGACAAGAGCCGGACTGTCCCGGCCTCCAGCGGGCAGAAGCACTCCATCGGAGCTCAACGAAGAAGGGGCGGAGATGGAGATCTCGGGCATCATCAGTGCCATCGTGATCGGCATCATCATCGGTGTCCTGGGTCGGCTGGTGGTCCCCGGCCGTCAGCGGATCGGGATCCTGTGGACCATCGCGGTCGGCATCGTGGCCGCGCTCATCGGTGCGGCGATCGCCAGTGCCTTCGACGTGGCCGACACCAAGGGCATCGATTGGGTCGAGTGGCTCATCCAGATCGGCCTCGCTGCGATAGGCGTGGCGGCACTGGACCGGGCGAAGTCACGTCGCTGACGGCCTTACGGGAGACAGCTCGACCCCGGGAGGGGCGAAGAGGGCGGTGCGCCGGAGTTTCCGGCGCACCGTCGCGCGTTGAGGCCGCGGCCCCAAATCCCGTTGCGGGCGTCGGAGCGCGACGGCAGGCTGCAACCACCTGCCGACCCACCTCCCCATGACGGAGACCCGCTTGTCCTTCCACATCACCCCGCTCGCCGATCCCGGCCCCTCCGTCTCCAGCCGCCGCCTTGCCTGGCTGGCCTCCGGGGACGACGGCATACCGCTCGGGTCCGCCTTCCTGCGCCTGTTCACCAAGCAGGGCCAGGAGCACCTGGCCGAACTGGAGCTCGCCGTGCACGGCGCCGAGCGGCGGCAGGGCGTCGGGACCCGGCTCCTGGAGGCCGCCGTGGACGCGGCGAAGGCGGAGCGCCGACGGTCGGTGATCGCCCAGGCCGAACAGGGCTCCCCCGCCGACCTGTTCCTGGCCGCGCGGGGCTTCCGGCAGGTGCTGACCCTCGTCCACGCCCGGCTCCCGCTGGCCGACCTCGATCCCGCCGCCCTCGACGCCATGGTCGAACTGCCGCACCCCGGCTACCGGTTGACCGAGTGGGAGGGCACCGTGCCACCGCAGTTGGCGCGGTCGTTCGCCGACTCGCGGCGCGCGATGGACGACATGCCGATGGACGGCACGGACTTCGGCACGGTCGTCTGGGACCTGGACCGGGTGGTCGCGGCGGCCGAGGCGGTCGCCCGGCGGGGTGAGCTGCTGCACACCGTGGCAGCCGTGGACGAGGCGGACGGCAGCGTGGCCGGATTCTCCGAACTGGTCTTCCCCGGCGACGGCTCGGGCGACGGACAGCACTACGGCACCGCCGTACTGCCCGGGCACCGCGGCCGCGGCCTGGCCCGCTGGATGAAGGCCGCGGCCATCCGCCACGCCCGTGAACGGCACCCGGAGCTCGCCGGGTTGCGCACCGACACCGCGGACGGCAACGCGCCGATGCGCGCAGTCAACGACGCCCTCGGATACGTACCGACGCACACGGCCGTGGAGTACCAGCTCGACCTGTGATCACCGGGTGCGACGGATCGGGCGACCGGAATGCGCCAGACCGGCCGCCGAGCTCTACGGCCGGTACACGTACGGCTGCGTGATCGTCAGCGGTTCGAAGCCGAGGCGTTCCAGGATGGGACGGCTCGCGGGCATCGCGTCGACCTGGAGGTAGCGGTAACCGCGCTCCACGGCCGCGCGGGCGCGGTGCGCGACCAGGGCACGGTAGATGCCGCGGCCTCGCCAGGCCTCGACGGTGCCGCCGCCCCACAGGCCGGCGAAGCGGGTGCCGGGCACGAGTTCCATGCGGGCCGCGCTGACCGGCACGTCTCCGGCGAGGGCGACCACCGCGACGACGGTGTCGGGGTCGTCCTGCAGCCGGGCGAGCAGCTGGTGCCGCAACCGGGTGCTGTCGGTGCCGAACGCCTTCTCGTGCACGTCCGCCACCATGTCGACGGCCGCCCGGTCGGTGACCGGAAGAAAGCGGATCCCCTCGGGTGCCCCGGCGTCCAGGGTGAGTCCGGCGACCTCGGCGATCATCAGGGTCTCCTCGGGCTCCGGGGTGAACCCGGCCGCCCTGAGCCGCTGCCCCAGATCGATGGGCAGATCATGGCCGTACAGCTTCCACTCGAACTCACGGCCGAGGTTCGTGTAGTACGCGATCTGCTCGGCGACGGCCTTGTCGGCGCTCGTCTCGTCGAGGTCGGACCAGACGACGCCGTTCCAGCCGTGCTCGGCACCGATATGGCGGACCACCCCGCCGACGCGCTCGACACGGGCACCGGGACCGTCCGCTTGTGCGCCTTCGCGCATGTCCCGGTCGTACAGAGCGAGTACCGCAACATGATCCATGC
Source organism: Streptomyces sp. NBC_00285 (assembly GCF_036174265.1). NCBI lineage: Bacteria > Bacillati > Actinomycetota > Actinomycetes > Kitasatosporales > Streptomycetaceae > Streptomyces > Streptomyces sp. NBC_00285. The sequence goes on from NZ_CP108055.1 coordinate 885,119, forward strand.
GCTCACTCCATCACCCGGACGTCTCCGCGGCAATGGCGTTTACGGCCGTCCGGACTCCGCGCGCACCGCCGCCAGGTAGGCGCTGAGCCGGTCGCGGTTGCGGGCCAGGCAGTCGATCCTGCTCTGGATACGGTCGACGTGGGCCTCCAGGAGGGCGGCTGTGCTGGGTGTCAGGTGCTCAGGTGACAGCAAGATCTCCTCCGGCCCGGACAGGTACGGCAGAATCGCGCGGATCATCTCGGTGGTCAGGCCCGAGTCCAGCAGCCCGCGGATCTGCTGGACGTCCCGGACCGCCGCCTCGCCGTAGTCGCGGTACCCGTTGTGGTTCCTCTCGGGGTGCAGGAGGTCCTGCTCCTCGTAGTAGCGCAGCAGCCTGGTGGGGACTGCGGTGCGGTGGGACAGTTCACCGATCCTCATGACGCGCTCCCGGGTCGCCCTTGCCTTCACACTGATGTGAAGGTCCGAGCATGGTCCCATGTCCACCACTTCCCTGACCGAGGGCACAGCCGTGCCCACGCCCGCGCCACTGCCGTGGTCCGCCCTCCTCGCCCTGTCGACGGCTGCCTTCACCGCCGTGCTGACCGAACTGCTGCCCGCGGGACTGTTGCCCCGGATGGCTCCGGCGCTGGGGGTCTCCGAGGCCCGGGTGGGCTTCCTCGTCACCGGCTACGCGGGAGCGTCCTTCGCTGCCGCGATACCCCTCACCGCGTTGCTGCGCGGGCTGCCGCGCCGGACGGTGCTCGTCGGCGCCCTGTCCGGCTTCGCGCTGAGCAACGCGGTGGTGGCGCTGTCCTCGTCGTACGCGCTGACGTTCGGGGCGCGACTGGTGGCCGGGGGCATGGGCGGGACGCTCTGGGCGATGCTCGCCGGGTACGCGGCACGGATGGTGCCCGCCGAGCGGCGCGGCCGGGCGATCGCCATCGTGCTCGCCGGGATCACCCTCGCGCTGTCCCTGGGCGTCCCGGCCGGGACCGTGCTGGCCGGGGCGGTGGGCTGGCGGGCGGCGTTCGGAGTACTGGCGGGGCTCGCGGTGCTGCTGGTGGGCTGGGTGCGGTGGCAGGTGCCCGCCTTCCCCGGTGAGGCGCCGGAGGCACGCGTTCCGCTCGTCCGGGTCGCCGCGCTGCCGGGGATCCCGGCCGTCCTGTCCGTCACACTGTTCCTGCTGGTGGGGCACCAGGTGATGTACACGTACGTGGCCCCGTTCGCGGCGCACGCCGGGTTCGGCCGTACGGGACTGGTGCTGCTGGTGTTCGGGGCGGCGACGGTGGTGGGGATCTGGATCACGGGAGTCCTGGTGGACGGCCGTCTGCGGGCGGCGCTGCTCGGCGCACTGGGGCTGTGCGCGGCCGTGATGCTCGCGCTGGGCCTGGCCGCCGAGGTGCCCGGGATCCTGCTGATCTCGGTCGGCCTCTGGGGGCTCGCCTTCGGGGGTGCGCCGACGCTCATCCAGACGGCATTGGTCGACGCCTCGGGCCCGGAGCGGGCGGACGTGGCCACGTCGTTGCAGACCACGGTGTACAACGCGGGGATCGCCGCGGGCTCGCTGACCGGCGGCGTCGTCCTGGAGGACATGGGCGCCGGGGCGCTGCCCTGGATCGCCCTGCCGCTGCTCGTGCTCGCCCTGAGCGTGGTCACGGTCGCCCGCCGGGACGCGTTCCCCGCGCGACGCGAGAGCTCGGCGACGGCGCAGACAGCTGCCGGCACAGCTCGGCACTCCAGGCGGAACGCCTAGGCTCGTCGCGAGGAGGGCCGAACCCCATGGTCGTAAAGGACACCGAACTGCCGTATCTGCGCCGCTGCGTGGAGCTGGCGACCGAGGCGCTGGAGGCCGGGGACGAACCGTTCGGTTCCGTCCTGGTGGACGCGGGCGGTGAGATCCTCGCCGAGGACCACAACCGCGTGGCCTCCGGCGACCGCACCCGGCATCCCGAGTTCGAGCTGGCCCGCTGGTCAGCGGCCCACATGACGCCTCCGGAACGGGCGGCGGCGACGGTGTACACCTCCGGCGAGCACTGTCCGATGTGCGCGGCCGCGCATGCCTGGGTGGGTCTCGGACGGATCGTGTACGTCGCCTCGTCCGAGCAACTGACTGAGTGGCTGAAGGAGTTGGGTGTCCCGGCGCCACCGGTACGGGCCCTGCCGGTCGGCGAGATCGCTCCCGGGGTGATCGTGGACGGCCCGGTGCCCGAGTTGACGGACGCCGTAAGGCAGTTGCACCACCGGTTCCACCAGCGCTGACATCGGGTCTCCCGGGATGCGGGCACCGTAAGGCGCAGGCCCCACCGGCCGGCGTCCGGGAGAGCCTTCCGGTGTCCGTCAGCGCGTTCCTCGTGGGCGGAAGCGGCGGTAGACCGCTGCACCGCCGAGAACCAGCGCGGCACTGCCCAACGCGGCGGGCAGGACGGGGTCCGCGCCCGTGCGGGCGAGGGCGGGCCCGATGTCCGGCGCGGGGGACGTGACCTGTTCCGGGCCAGGGCCGTGCTTCGGCGGGGTGCCGGGCGTGGGGTTCGTCGGGCGGTCGGGGGTGCCGGGCACATCGGGGAGGTCCCCGGAGGTGTTCACGGCGTCGTTGCCGACGGACGGATTGCCGACACCGACCGCGTTCACCGAGTTTCCGCTGACATTGAGGGGCACGTGGACCGGGAGCCGCACCCCGTTGCCGGCGAGCAGGCCCGGGGAGTCCGTCCCGTCGCCCTCGGCGCTCGACCCGCCGCGCGCCGGCCCACCATGCGCCGACGCGTCGCCGCGCGTGCGCGCGTCACCGGCAGCCGCCCGGCCGTGGCCGCCTGAGTCCTCGTTGACGCAGGTGTTGCCCACGGCGGGATTGAGGAGCCCCACCACGTCCACGGTGTTCCCGCACACGTTCACCGGAACGTGCACCGGAAGCTGAACGGTGTTGCCGGAGATCACCCCGGGCGAACCTGCCGCGGCCCCGTCCGCCGTACTGCCGCCACCGACCGCGAACGCGGCGGACACCGGCATCGTCACGGCCATCGCCCCGGACGCGGCGGCGACGGCGAGGACGCTGTTCCGGTTAACCCTTCTCATGGGTTCCCTGCCTTCCAGACATCGACGCGGGCACTCGCCCGCACCGCATAAAACGCAGGCGAACCATCGGAGTTATGGCTAATCGGCCTTTCACCCCATCGAGCGACATGGTTGTCGAACTTGCGGCAAAACAGACTCATCGGCATCGAGCGGGCAAAGAGTAGGGCACGTTCCGTGATCCCGCTCGTGCGCAGGCGTGCCGTCAGGGGGCCGCCTATCGTGATCGAGGGCGCCGGTGAACCGGTCCGCGAGGGGCGTCCCTGGAGGCATCCATGCCGGCCAAGCTGTCGAGGGGGCAATGCGCCCTCTCCGGAGCCATGGGGCTCGCCCTGCTCGGCGCCGGACTTCCCGCGATGGCCGCGAACGGCTCGGGGCCCGACCTGTCGCGCTTCTACCGGCAGAGGATCAGCTGGTCGAAGTGTGTGGGCATGGAGGCCCCCGACGACCTGCAGTGCGCGAAGGTCACCGTCCCCCTCGACTACGCGAAGCCCCGCGCGGGCACCCTCGACCTGGCGCTCGCCCGCTACCGGGCGACGACCAGGCACAAGCGGGGCTCGGTGCTGCTGAACTTCGGCGGTCCTGGCGGCGCGGGCGTACCCGGACTCGCGGCCGCAGGCGGCGAGTTCATGGGGCTCACGGACGAGTACGACGTGGTGTCCTTCGATCCGCGCGGCGTGGGCCGGTCCTCCCCGGTCAGCTGCGGGGAGGGCACCGACGAGGCGCTGGAGGCGACGGACGACGAGACGGCACTCACCGACAGCCCGCGGACCGTACTGGGGCGGTTGCGGAAGGCGGCCGACCAGTGCGCCAAGCACTCCGGGCCCGTGCTGCCCCACATCGGCACGGTGAACGCCTCGCGCGACCTGGACATCATGCGCCAGGCCCTGGGCGACAAGAAGCTCAACTACCTCGGGTTCTCCTACGGCACCCGGCTGGGCGCGGTGTACGCGGCCCAGTTCCCCGGGAAGGTGGGCCGGATGGTGCTCGACGGCGTCGACACGCTCACCGAGCCGCTGGCCCAGCAGGGAGTGGCGGGCGCCGCCGGACAGCAGACGGCACTGGAGGACTTCGTCGACTGGTGCGTGAAGGACATCGCCTGTCCGTTCGGCACCGACGCGCGTGGCGCCCTGGAACAGGTCATACGACTCGTCGCCTCGCTGGACGAGGATCCGGTGCCGACGGGGTTCGGCCCCGACTTCACCGGCCAGGATCTCGTGGGCGCCATCGGGCAGGCTCTCTACAGCGAGGACCTGTGGCCCTCGCTGGAGCGGGCGCTCGCCGAACTGGTGGAGCAGGGCGACACGACGGGCGTCCTCGGCTTCGCGGGCGGCGGGTCCGGGTTCCTCGCCGGTACGCGTTCGGCCGCCCGCAGCACCGGCGCACCCTCCGGCGACCCGACGGACAACCCCCTCGCGGACGTGGAGGACGTGCCGCTCGACAACCTCGTGGCGGCCCTGATGGCGGTGAACTGCGCGGACGACCCCGACCGCCCCGGCGCCGACCGGATCGGCAAGGACCTGGCCAGGCTGCGGGCCTCGTACGAGCAGGCGTCCCCGGTCTTCGGCCGCTACCGGCTCACCGAGTACCTGATGTGCTACGGCCGCCCGAAGGGCACCGACTACATCCGCGAGAAGGTGCGCGACGTCCGCACTCCGAAGATGCTTCTCGTGGGCACGCGCGGGGACCCGGCGACGCCGTACCGGTGGACCGTGGAGACCGCGAAGCGTCTCGGTGACTCGGCCGTGGTCCTCGACAACAAGGGCGAGGGACACACCGGTTACGCCTCCTCCAAGTGCGTGCACCGCAAGGTCGACGACTTCCTGCTCTACGGCAGTCTGCCGCCGAACGGCAGTTCCTGCGGGCCCGAAGGGGACGACTGACAGCGGCCGGTGAACCGGGCGCTAACCCTCCCAGTACGCCAGCCGGTGCACGGCCGCGGCCGCCGCGGTGAAGCCGTCGTCGCCCAGCATCGCCCGCAGTTCGGCGTTGAAGCGGTCGATCTCCGGCCGGGCGGCCCGCAGGGCGTCGGTCCCGGCGTCGGTCAACTCCAGCACCACGGCCCGGTGTTCGTTCGGATGTGTCTCCTTGGCGACGAGGCCGGCCGCGGTCAGCCGCCCGACCAGTCCCGTCACGGCGGAGTCCCGCAGCCCGAGGGTGCGGGCGAGCCGCTGCTGGGTGATGCCGGGCTCGTCGTGCACGGCGAACAGGGCGCCGAGCTGGGCCGTGGTGACTCCGGCGGCGTCCAGGCAGCGCCGGTCCGCGGTGGTGCGCAGGCGGTGCGCGGCCCGCTGGAGCAGGAAGTAGAGGCGCTGGTCGTCGGGGTCGGGCATGGGCCGATGTTGACAGACGGGACAGGTTCACGCCAGTCTCACTTCACTAGTGAAATGAGGTGTGGGGATGACTCGGACCCTGGACTTGGAGCTCGCCCGGAAGGTCCTGGCGGCACAGCCCTTCAGCACCCTGGTCGGCGCCCGGCTGACGGCCTTCGAGGAGGGCGCGGCCACGCTCGAGTTCGACATCCGCGGCGAACTCCTCCAGCAGCACGGCGCGGTGCACGGCGGGGTGCTCGGCTACGCGGCGGACAACGCGCTGTCCTTCGCCGCGGGCTCCGCGGCCGGCTCCGCGGTGGCCACCGCCGGTTTCTCCATCGACTTCCTGCGCCCGGCTCACGGCGAAGTCCTGCGGGCCCGCGCCCGGGTCGTACGGGCCGGCCGCACCCGCGTGGTGTGCCGCTGCGACCTGAGCACCGTGGACGCGGACGGCGCCGAGACCCTGTGCGCGGTGGCCCAGGGTTCGATCGCCGTACTCGAACCGCGGCCGGTGTGAGACTGCACCGTCAGAAGTCGACCGGGCCGGGTTCCGCACGATCGGGCAGGTCATGCCGTGGCCGCCACCCCGGCCGCGCCCCGGTGCGGCTCCGACGATGGTGACGACCTCGGCACCGGCCCTGCCCAACGGTGTGCCGGTCCGGGTGTCGCTGTCGCAGGGTGAGGACCACGCCGGACTCCTGGGCGAACGGGCGAGGCAGCGTCGCGGGGCCGCGGTCTCCGTGTCGATCTTCGTCCTGAGATCATCACGTCACCGACGAAGTACTCCGAACGCCCGATCAAGTTGCCGCAAATGCCTGATCGGTGAATCAGTTCTATCGTGCTCCTATGGAGCACGCACTCAGCACTGCGACCCTCTCCGAACTGCGCCGCCCGCGCACCTATCCGGCGGTGTCCGTACTGACGCCGACGCACCGCCGTGAACCCGAGAACTCCCAGGATCCGGTCCGGCTGCGCAATGTGGTGGCCGAGGCCAAGAAGCAGCTCGAAGCCGACCCGGCCGTCCCCCGGGAGCGGCGCGTCGACGTCTCCCGGCAGCTCGACCAGGCCCTCGCCGAGATCGACCTGGCACACGTCGAGGACGGACTGGTGATCTTCGCCGCGCCGGGCGAGCACCAGGTGTGGTCGCTGGCCCGCGAAGTGCCGGAGCGGGTGGTGCTCTCGGACACCTTCCTCACCCGCAACCTCGTCTCCGCGCAGGCCTCGGAGCGGCCGTTCTGGGTGCTGTCGGTCTCCGCCGACCACATCACGCTGTGGAACGGCGGCGTCGACCGGGTCTCCGAGCACCGCGGCGGCGGCTTCCCGCTGACCAGGAGCCGTGAGAACTTCGACGCCGAGCGCCAGGAGCGGATCGGCGATCTGCCGAGCACCTTCCGGGACGAGGGCACCCGGCACTTCCTGCGTGAGGCCGACTCCGCGCTGGGCAGGCTCCTGCACGAGGATCCGCGCCCGCTGTACGTCACCGGTGAGACGGCCGCACTGTCGGCGCTGGACGATGTCGGCGGTGCCACCAGGAACGCGGTGCACGTCCCGCACGGCGGGCTCGCCCACGGCACCCCGGACGCGGTGTGGCAGACGGTCCGGCCGCTGGTCGCGGAGGAGGCCCGCAAGAGCACCGAAGCCGTGGCCCGGGAGCTCGAATCGGCGCGCGGGCGGCGGGCGTTCGCGGCCGGCGTCGACGAGATCTGGCAGAGCGCCCGGGAGGGCCGACTGCGACTGCTGGCCGTCGAGGAGAACTACCGGGTGACCGTGCGCGACGGCGGCGGCGACCATCTGATGCCGGCCGACAGCGGCGACCTCGACGCCCGCGAGGACATCGTGGACGAGATCGTCGAACAGTGCCTGGAGACCGGCGCCGACGTCCGCTTCGTACCGGACGGCACCCTCGGCGGTGCCGACGGCATCGCGGGGATCCTGCGGTACTGACGGCACGGCGAACACCGGGGCGCCGTACGCCGCCCCGGCTCTCGGCCACCCGACCGCTCGGCCGCCGCTCAGACACTTCCGAAGAGTGCGCTGAGCCCCTGCTCGACGGCCTCTTCGAGGTCCTCCTCGCCGGCGCCGACCACGGCGTAGGTCCCCAGCAGGAAACGGCGCAGGGCGGGCGTGTCGAACTGGAGGAGGGCGAGGCCGAAGGGCGAGTGGAACTCCACGACCGTGGTGGCCCGACCGTACGGCCACAGGTGCACGTCGCCGCCGCCCGCCGGGCCGCTCAGCCCCTGCTCCAGCAGGGCTCGGGCGAAGGTCCAGGTCACCCCCCGCCCGTCCAGGGAGACTTCGGGCGGGAAGTCGACGCACACGGCCAGCGGGTCGGTGGAGCTGTAGCGCAGGGTGGCAGGGACAGGCAGTTCCTGGTTCTCCGCGGTGATCAGACGGGCGCGGGCCGGCTGCTCGAAGGTCGTGTCCATGATCGGTCTCCACTGCGGACGAGAGGTCGGCCGGTTGTGCCGATGTGTAGGTACGACCTCGCAGGTGCCGTTTGCATTACGCCGGAGCGGGGGTGAATTTGTGTGACCTGCGTCACAGAGGCGACCACCCTCCTCCTTCAATGGTCACGAACCCGCGCAATATCCGCCACCACGCCGGTCGCCATGACCCCATCCCTTACCGCCCCGACCGCGATCCACGCCCCCTGGCACGGCCCGATCCGGCTATGCCAGACTCCTTAGAACACAGGACCGTCGAACACATAAATGAACACCGGGCCAACCATCCCGACAACCCGCCAAGTCGCGTACACCGCCTACGACTTGAGATATCGATCGCCGTAGACGACATGCCCGGTACGACCGCTCCGCGAAGACTGTGGCATATGCCAGAAGCACCACCGTATCGTGTGCTGCCAAATCCCTTACAGCGCGTCGCGGCCTGTGCCACAGTCGTAACGGTCCCTCCGTCCCGCCTTGGCCGAACCGTCCCCGCATCGGAGTGCGTCATGTCGCCCCACCTCTCCGCGGACCGCCCCGCCGCCCCGCCTCCAGGACGCGGCTCGGTCGACGCGCTCATATCGCAGGCGCGACGGCTCAAGGGCAACGTGGACGCCGTGCGACGTGACGCACCCGGTGACGTTTCGGACCCTCAGGAGCGCTGGCAGCGCGCACTGTACGACCTCGCGCTCCATCAACTGAGCGACCTGGACGGGCACTTGGCCCAGCTGCGGGACGGCCCGCCACTCGTGCCGTCAACGGCTGAGCCCGTCGCGCGAGCCGCGCCGCCCGCTCCCCGGCGCGGCTCGTTGCTCAGCCGGGTCGGCAGCGCCGAGTGGAACCTGCTGACGGACGAGGCGAGTTGGTCCGGGGAGCTGTACCAGATCCTGGGCCGCGACCGCACCGCTCCCCCGCTCACCCTCGATGAACTCCCCTCCCTGGTGCTCGACGAGGACCGGCCGAGGCTGACGGCCATGGTCACGGGCTGCCTCGTCGACGCCCAGCGCATGGACGGCGAGTTCCGTGTCGTACGCCCGGACGGCGAGGTGCGCACCGTCCACATGATGGGCGAGCCCGTGCTCGCCCCCGACGGCAGCACCGCCTCGATGTGGGCCGTGCTGCGGGACGTCAGCGAACTGCGCCGCAGCGAGCGGGTGGTGGGCGAGACCCGTGACTCGTTACAACGTCACAGGCAGCGCGCGCAGAGCGAACACCGGCTCGCCGTCGAGCTGCAGGAGGCTGTGCTGCCGCCGTGGCGCGGCTCCCTGCGGCTCCCGCACCAGGGCCCCGAGACCCTCGGCCTTGCCGCCCACCATCTGCCGTCGTCGACGAGCGCGCTGATCGGTGGCCACTGGTACGACGCCCTCGAACTGGCCGACGGCGAGACCCTCCTCAGCGTCGGCGACCTCACCGGGCACGGAGTCGCCGTGGCCTCGGGAATGGCGACCCTGCTGGGCGCCGTCCGCGGCATGGCGATGGCCGGCACCCAGCCCGGCCAACTGATGGCCCTGCTCAACCAGTTGCTCGACGCCACCGTGCAGCCGGCCCTCGGCAGCGCCGTTTGCTGCCGCTACCGGCCCGAGACCCGCACCCTGGTCTGGGCGCAGGCCGGGCACCCCGCCCCGCTGCTGTTCCGGGGCGGGACGGGCCGCAGGCTGGACTCCCCCGCCGGCGTACTCCTCGGCGCCACCTCCGGAGCCGTCTACGCGCAGGCCGAGCAGACCCTCGAACCGGGCGACCTGCTCCTGCTGTACACGGACGGACTGGTGCCCGGGCACAGCGACGCCGCTGCGGTGCGCCGACTCCTGGACCTGGCCCCCCGTTTCGGCGGGGCGCGCACCGCCCACGACTGTGTGCGGACAGTCGTGGAGGAGTTCGGTGAGACGGAACGCCCGGACGGCGCGTGCGTGCTCATCGCCAAGGTGCCCTCTTAGAGGGATACGGCAGCGCAGGAGCGGGCTCCGCGAAGCCCCGCACCGACACGAGACCTGTCTCGGCACGGGCACGCTGTGCCCGTACTCACCTGGCTCACGTCCGTGCGCTGTTGCCGCCCCTTCCCTTCGGCTTCGGCAGCGCCAGCCTGATCTCCTCGCGCAGCTCGTTGATCTTCGGGTAGCCGGAGAACTCGGCGGTGAGCCGGTACATCTGGCGCAGCCGGTCCCAGGTGCGATGGGAGGAGTTGGAGCCCATCGAGATCAGCGCCAACCGCGCGTACCGGTCCGCCTGTTCGGGGTCGTCGGCGATGAAGCAGGCCGAGGCCATCGACAGGAAGTCGAAGATCTTCGACCGCTGACGGCCGTCGACCCGCAGGGCGAGGGCCTTCTCCGCGTAGTGCTGGGCGTGCACGGCGGCCCCGGGCTCGTGCTCCGCCAGGGTGCGGTAAGCCAGGGCCTGCATGCCGTACAGGTCCTCCTCCTTGAAGGTCTGCATCCAGCTCGGCGACGGGACGTCGCTCCGGTCGGAGACGAAGAGGTCCTCCGCCTGTCCGAGGGTGCGGCGCATGGCCTGGCCCTTGCCCATCGAGGCCTGCGCCCAGGCCTCGATGGTGTAGAGCATCGCCCTGGTGCGGGGCAGCACCTCCTCGCCGGAGCCGGAGCGGGCGAGCTTCATCAGGTCGAGTGCGTCGTCGGGCCGGCCCAGGTGCACCATCTGGCGGGCCGCCCGGGAGAGCGCCTCGCCGGCGCGGGGCCGGTCACCGCCCTCTCGCGCGGCATGGGCGGCGATGACGAAGTACTTCTGCGCCGTGGGTTCGAGGCCGACGTCGTGCGACATCCAGCCCGCGAGGACGGCCAGGTTGGCGGCGACGCCCCACAGACGCCGCTGGAGATGGTCGGGGTGCCGGTAGGCGAGCATGCCGCCCACCTCGTTGAGCTGGCCCACGACCGCCTTGCGCTGAAGGCCGCCGCCGCGGGCCGCGTCCCAGGCCCGGAAAACCTCGACCGAGCGCTCCAGTTCCTCGATCTCCTGTGATCCGATGGGGGCGGCCTCGTAACGGTCGAACCCAGCGGGGTCGGCGCGCAGGGGGTCGTCGAACCGGGGGGCATCGGCGGTGAGGGCCGGGTCGGTGTGCAGCCAGTCGTGCATGGCGCTGCTGAGTGCGGATCCCGCGGTGAGTGCGACGCCCGCACCCACCAAGCCGCGTCGGTTGAGCATGAGGTCCATTCCCGTGAATTCGGTGAGGACCGCGGCGGTCCGCTCGGGCGCCCACGGCACGCCGTCGGGATGTTCAGCACTCCCGTCGCCCTGCCGTTTCCCCGTACGCCCGTGCCGCACCAGACCGAGGTCCTCCATGGTCACGACACGGCCGAGACGCTCGGTGAACAGAGCCGCCAACACCCGAGGCACCGGATCGCGTGGGATCTCTCCCATGTCGATCCAACGCCGCACCCGGGAGGTGTCGGTCGAGAGCTGGGGGTGGCCCATGGCCGCCGCCTGCCGGTTGACCAGCCTCGCGAGTTCACCCTTGGACCAGCCGGCCAGGCCGAACAGGTCCGAAAGTCGGGTGTTGGGTTGTCCGCTCACGTCAAGCCCCCAGGTTCTCGGCTGAGTTGACAGTAGCCCCGTGTCAGTTGCTCCGGGACTATTCGCCAGGGTTCGCCAGGGTGCGCCAGATGGTGTGCCACTGCACATCTGGTGTCAGGTAGGAACGCGCCACCCCGACCCGGTCGCCGTCCTGACAAGGCGGACGCATTCCCCAGGATGCAGCCGGGCGACCGGGTCGGGCGGCGCACTGCTTCTCCAGGCACAGCAGGCACACGAAGGGATCTGTCTCTCCCATGTACACAGCATCGTCCTCCGTGTCCGCCCCGCCCCGGTCGCCGCACCTCCGTCCGGCAGGCGGCGGCCCCTATCTCGACCCCGCGCGGCCGACGGCCCCCGTACCGGGTACGGGCAGGGCACGGCGACTTCCGGGGCTCGGCACCCAACCGCTCAGCGGGAGACTCGACTTGTCCGGCCCCCAGGGCGCCCAGCTGCGCACGGCGATCGCGTCGGTGCACCGGATCTGCCCGGAGTTCGCCCCGGTGCAGGTGCTGCGCCGCAGCGGCCGCTCCGTGCTCCTGGTCGGCACGACGGGACGCAGCACGGCCGTCGCCAAGTGTTTACTCGACCACTCCCCCGCATGGACGGAGCGGATCCGGCACGAGATAGCCGCCTACCGCTCGTTCGTCCGGCACCGGCCTCCGGTGCGCGTACCGCGGCTGATCGCGGCGGATCCGGAGAACTGCACCCTGGTCATCGAGCGGATGCCCGGCCGGGTGGCGGCGCTGCACCGGCATCCGTCGGAGGCTCCGCCGCGTGCGGACATCCGGGCCGCGCTGGGCGCGGTGTGCAGGCTCAACGCCTGGCGTCCGCCGGCGGGCACCTTCAACGCCCCTCTCGACTACGCCGCCCGGATCTCCCGCTACCACGAACTGGGTCTGCTGACCGACCGGGACATGGGCGACCTGCAGAAGCTGCTGCACGGCATCGCGCACTCGGCGGGTCGGCAGGGCATGGGTCAGTTCTGCCACGGCGACGCTCTGCTCTCGAACATCCTGCTCTCACCGGCCGGTCCAGTGCTGGTGGACTGGGAGCACGCGGGCTGGTATCTGCCGGGGTACGACCTGGCGACGCTGTGGTCGGTGCTCGGCGACGCCCCGGTGGCCCGCCGTCAGATCAGCCAGATCGCCCAGACCGCGGGCCCCGCCTCGCGGGACGCGTTCCTGGTGAACCTGATGCTCGTCCTGACCCGTGAGATCCGCACCTACGAGATGGCCGTGCAGCGTTCGATGCACGACTCGACCCCGGTGGCACCGGGCCCGGCCCACCCGGGTGCCGCGCCGTCCGGCGAGGAACAGCGGCTGCTGCTGAGGCGGCTGCACGACGACTGCCAGCTGGCCCGCCGGGCCGTGCGTGCGGCGGTCGGCACTCGCTGACGGGGACGGAGGTCCGCGGGGCGCCCGGTGGAACGGCGCACCGCGGACCTTCGGCTGCGGGGCGGGACATTGGTGTACACCACTGACGCCCCGCAGGCCTGGAAGCTTCCGCCACGAAACTCCCGCCAACCCTCATTGACATGGGAAATCGCCTGCCCCTGGGCATGATTGACGGATCGTCGGCAAGCCGGTAGCACTGACGCACGCCCGGCCCCGTACGGCTCATCGAGCCGGACCGTCCCAGGAGGCTGCATTGCGAGGATCCACGACCGACCCCAACAGAGCCCCCGGACCCGCCAGGAGAGTGGTCGGGACGCTGGCAGGCGCGGCGCTGCTGCTGCCCCTGCTCGGCGCCGCCCCGTCCGAGGCGGGCCCGTCCGCGTCCGCGGGCTCCTCTGCGGGCCTCCAGCGGGCCTTCGCCTCGGCCGCCGCCGAGTACCACGTCCCGCAGAGCGTCCTGCTCGGCGTCTCCTATCTCCAGTCCCGCTGGGATGCCCACGCCGGGGCGCCGAGCGTCACCGGCGGCTACGGTCCGATGCACCTCACCGATGCCCGTACCGCACTGACCTCGGCACCGCACCACAGCGAGGGCACGGAGGACGCCCGCGGTGACAGCGCCCGCGCGGCCCTGCTCCCCGAGACGAGGATTCCGGCGTCCACCGATCTCCCGGCCCGGCTGGAGACCCTGCCGAAGGCAGCCGACCTGACCGGTCTGAGCGCCGGGGAACTGCGCGCCGACCCCGCGGCGAACGTCGCCGGCGGTGCCGCGCTGCTGGCCGCCGCCCAGAAGGAGCTGGGCGAGCCGCTGACCCAGGACCCGGCGGACTGGTACGGCGCGGTGGCCCGTTTCTCCGGCGCGGACGACACCGCGACGGCGGCGGCGTACGCGAACGACGTCTACGACGTGCTCCGCACCGGCGAGGAGCGCACCACCGACGCCGGCCAGAGAATCGCCCTGGCCGCCCAGCCGAAGCTCGCCCCCGACACCGCCCAGCTCGACCGGGCCGGCCTGCGCACGCTGGGCAGCGGCAGCACCGAGTGCCCGAAGTCCGTGTCCTGCGAGTGGATCCCGGCGCCGTACAAGGAGTTCGGGGACCACGACTACGGCAACCACGACGTGGGCGACCGCCCGGCCTCCCAGAGCATCAAGTACATCGTCATCCATGACACGGAGGGCTCCTGGGAGGGGGTCCTCAACCTGGTGCAGGACCCGACCTATGTGTCGTGGAACTACACCCTGCGCTCGACCGACGGTCACATCGCCCAGCACGTGAAGGCGAAGGACGTGGCCTGGCACGCGGGCAACTGGTACATCAACGCCAAGTCGATCGGTCTGGAGCACGAGGGCTTCCTGGCGAATCCGGATGCCTGGTACACGGAGGCCATGTACCGGTCCTCGGCGCGGCTGGTGAAGTACCTCTCCGCGAAGTACCGCATCCCGCTGGACCGGCAGCACATCCTCGGTCACGACACCGTGCCGGGCACGACGACGTCGACCATCGCGGGCATGCACACGGACCCCGGCCCGTACTGGGACTGGCGGCACTACTTCGAGTTGCTGGGCCACCCGTTCAAGGCGACCGCCGGCCGGTGGGGAGGCCTGGTGACGATCCGGCCCGACTATGCGGCCAACCAGCCGCAGTACACGGGCTGCGTCACCAAGGGCGTGCCCTGCGCGTCCCACGGTTCGAGCGAGGTGCGGCTCTACTCGGCGCCCGACGAGAACGCCCCCCTCATCTCGGACATCGGTCTCGGCAAGGCCCCCACGATCGGCGTCAACGACCTGTCGTCGCGGGTCTCCACCGGGCAGCAGTACGCGGTCGCCGACCGTACCGGTGACTGGACGGCGATCTGGTACCTGGGGCAGAAGGCCTGGTTCAAGAACCCGAGGAAGAGCCCGGCCGCGGTCAACGCCTCCGGCCTCGTCGTGACACCGAAGGAAGGACGCGACAGCGTCCCGGTGTACGGCCGCGCCTACCCCGAGGCCTCCGCGTATCCGACGGGGGTGCCCGCGCAGGCGGTGTCGCCGCTGCCGTACAAGGTGCTCAAGGACCAGAGGTACGTGGTCGGCGCCAGGGTGCCGGGCGAGTACTACTACGCGGTGACGTTCACTACCGACTCGCACCGGGTCGTGGTCGGGAAGGATCTGTACTACGAGATCCAGTACGGCCACCGGGTGGCGTTCGTGCGGGCGGCGGACGTCGACGTGGCGCCCTCGGTCCGGCGCTGACCGGGACAGCTCCCCGGTAGGGGACTCCGGTCAGGTGGCGGCCCCACTCGTCACGGGTGAGGCCGCCACCTGACCGGTCGGCACACGGCTGCGTCGGCTCGACTGCCAACAACGTGTGGCGCAAAGCGAGTTCGCGCCGGGCAGCGGCAGCGCCTCGATGGCGTCCCGTCCGCCCCGGGCGGTTCAGCTCTGCTGGAACAGCTCCGCCGGCAGGGGCTTGAGAAGGGCGTAGAGGTCGTCCGTAATGGGGCGGTCCCAGGCGGCGATGGTCACCAGGACGTTGTCGCTGCGGTCGAACTGGACGCAGGCGATCCGGCTCTCGGAGAGCTTGAGGCGCCGTACGATCAGGAGGTTGTCGCCCTGCATCACGGGCATGTCCTCGCCGCTGACGACGGTCACCTCCTCGTCGTTCTCCAGAGCGATCAGCAGCTGGGCCACCTCGAAGGGGACCTGACCCTCGGGGACCTCGCGGGCCGGGGAGCCCTCGGGGAGGTTGCCGATGATCATCGCGGGGCCGCGGCCGCCGAAAAGGTCGTAGCGCAGGAAGACGCCCTGGCAGGTGCCGTCGGGGGCGGGCAGGAGCCCGGCGCCGAGGTTGCCGGGCCAGTCACCCGGATCCATGGCCAGTACGTCGAAGTCTGGCCCGGCGGGAGTGGCACGACGGCGGAGGAACGACATGTGCCCATGGTAACGGGGCGCGCAGGTGGTCGGGCCACCGCGGGTGAGCGGGCGTTGATCGCTCTCACGGCCATAGCAGCACCTCGCCCCGCAGGCCGGATCGACGCGGCCCCGCGCCTCTCAGACGGGATCGGCCACGTCCTTCAGGCCGGTCCTGTCCGTTCCCAGTTTGCGGTAGACCGCGGACAGCAGGCGCACCACTGTCGCCTCGTCCACCTGCATCTCCTTCGCCGTCTCCGTCTCTGTGCGCCCCTGCGCGGTCAGGTCCGCCGCCGTACGCTCGCGCGCCGTGAGGGTGTCCGTCTCCGTGCTGTGCAGACGGCGGGGGCGCAGGCCGGCGGCGGCCAGTTCGTCGCGGGCGGTGTCGATCAGACCGTCGGCGCCGCACTGTACTGCCGTGTCGAGGCCCCGGTAGAGGTGTTCCGCGGCCTCACGGGCGCGGCCCGCGCGGCGCAGTTCGGTGCCGAGGGCCACCAGCGCGCAGGCGAGCTCGTATGCGGCCGGGGAGCGCTCCAGGTGGGTGACGGACTCCTCCAGGAGCTTCACTCGGGCCGACCCGGAGGAGACCTCCGCGGCCAGCCGCAGCGCCTGGCCGACGGCGGAGGCGGCGCCGAACTGGCGGGCGCGGGCGACCGCTTCGAGGGCGGTGGCGACGGCGCGCTCCGGGGCGTCGTGGCTTTCGGCCCGGGCCAGGTGGAGCTGCCAGGGGCACCAGGCGGGGTTGCGCATGCCGCGCCGTTCCAGGCGCCTGCCGGCGGCGGCCAGCTCGGCGGCCGCCTCCTTCGGCAGGCCACGGGCCAGCAGCAGCTCGCCGTACACGGTCTGGGCGTCGGGGAAGACCACGGCGGCCGGGAAGGGGGCGCCGAAGGAGTAGTCCTCGGCGGTCCGGGCGGCCTCGGCGAGACGGCCGCGGGCGAGCAGGACCTCGATGAGGATACCCACGGCGTACCAGTGGGCCGGGGTGCCCGGACCTACACGCTCGGCCAGACGCAGCCCCGCGCGGACGAAGTCCTCGGCCTCGGCGAGGCGGCCGCGGCGGAAGCGGACGTACGCGAGGAGGGTGTAGGCGAAGGAGAGGTGGGCGCCTCTCCAGCCCTGCCGTTCGAAGTCGGCGATCCCGGCGGCGAAGAGTTCCTCGGTACGGCCGGGGCGGTCGGCGTACATGAACGCGAGGGCGACCAGGACGGGCACCTCGAACCCGCCGTCGGGCTCGGCCCAGCCCAGGCCCCCGGCGAGGGCGCGCTCTGCGTGGTGCAGGGCGACGTGCGCGGGTTCGCCGCGCAGGACGGCGTCCCAGGTGCGCAGGCCGATGATGTACCGCTCGGTGAGGTCGCGGCCGGTGAGGCGGTCGGCGAGTTTGGTGAGGCGGCGGGAGCGCGAGGGGTGGTCGGGTTCGTCGGCGCGGAAGGCGTCCCACATGAACTGCTCGGCGACCATGCGCAGCTTGACGCGGGCGTCCGCGGTGACCCTGATCTCCCGGGCGAGGGTGTCGACTGCTTCGGCGAGACGGTCGCTGTGGGCGAGGACCTGTGAGAGCCGGTACACGATGCGGTGGCGCAGTTCGGGTGCGGCGATGGGTTCGTCGAGGGCGGCACGCAGGTGGTTGACCGTGGTGGCCGGTTCGGTGAGCAGGGAGGCGCTGCCCAGTTCGTACAGGACGGCGGCCCGGTCCTCGGAGGCCGGGGGCTCGCGCAGGGCGCGGGCGAGATAGCTGCGGGCGGCGTCGGGCGCGCCGGAGCGCAGGGTCTCGGCGGCGGCGGCGCGCAGTTGCTGGACGACCCAGGGGTCGCTGTCGGGGTGGGTCTCCAGGAGGTGGCGGGCGGCAGCGGCGGAGCCACGGCCGTCGTTGACCACGCACCAGGCTGCCTGGCCGTGCAGGGCGACACGAAAACCGGCCGGGATGGCCCGGTACACGGCGGTCGCGATGAGCGGGTGGACGAACTCCAAGGACTCCACACCGGTGAGGACGCGCGCGCCGCGCAGGGCGTCGGCCGCGTCGGCGGCCTCCTCGTGGCCGAGCCCGGCGACGGCGGCAGCGAGCAGCGGATGGATCTCGGTGCCGAGGACCGCGCAGGCCCAGGCGAAGCGGACGGTCGAGGTGCCCAGACGCTCCATGCGTGCGATCAGTCCGCTGCCCTTGACCGCGGCTGCGAGATCACGCAGCAGGTGTGCCGCGCCCTCGGTCGGGGCGAACCCGCGGTCGCGCACCTTGGCGGCCAGCTCGACCGTCTCGAAGGGGTTGCCCGCGGTGACGGCCCAGCACTCCCGGCAGAACGCGTCGTCGGCGTGCGCGCCGAGCGCCTCCCGCATGAGACGGGCGACGGCGAGTGCGCTGAACGGTTCCAGGTCGAGCGGGCGTCCGCCTGCCCGGCCGGGCAGGGCCCTGAACGATTCGGCGTGGTCGGGGAGTTCGTCAGGCCGGTAGGCGACGACGACCAGGATCGGGAGTTGCTCGGCCCGGGGTGCGAACGCGGCCAGCCAGCTCAGCGATTCGGGGTCGGCCCAGTGGGCGTCGTCCAGCACCAGCACCATGGGGGCGCGCAGGACGGCGAGATGGGTGAGCACCCAGTCGAGTCCGTCGCGCAGGCCCTGCGGATCGGGCGGCGCTCCGTCGGTGGGGGCGCACAAGCCGAGTGCGGGACCGACGATGTCGTACCAACTGCCCAGCTGTGCGCGGAGATCGACTTCGGCCGCTCCGGCGAACTGCGGCTGCAGAAGTTGCCGGGCCACATGGAAGGCGACGCGCTGCTCCTGCTCGCCGCCGCGGGCGGCCAGCACGGTGCAGCCCCGTGCGGCGGCACGGCGACGGACCTCGGCGAGCAGGGTCGTCTTGCCGATGCCGGCCCGGCCGACGACGGCGAGCAGGGCGCCGCGTGGGCCCGTGCGGGGCTCGGCGCCGTCCGTACGCAGCCCGGTGAGCTCACCCAACGCCTCGTCGACGGCGGTGAGTTCACTCTCCCGCTCCAGGAGAGTCTTTCTGCTGCGCGCACTGCGCTGCACCATGGCGCACCCCCTGTCACGATGGCGGACCCGCGCGGGGAGCGGGCGCGCACCGTGACCTACAGGCAGCTCAGCGTACGCCTCCGCAGTGCCGGGCGGACCCCTGTCGGCCCACTCGGGACCTTCACTGGAAGACGTGTTCGTACAGCACGGCGAGCCCGTAGGCCAGCCCGCCGACGGCGATCACCCCGGTGAGTACGAGCAGCGTCCGCGCACCGGTTTCCGAGGCGAGGGACGAGCCGCACAGGGTGAACCCCGCGATCATCCCGAGGGCCAGGACCAACAGGCCCGTCACCGTCAGGGTCGCCCAGCCGGAGACGGCTCTGAAGCCCAGTGTCTCCAGGCCGACGAGTGGCTGGTCGCGTACGGCGATAGTGGATCCGATACGGGCGTCGGCCTGGATGACCGCGTCGGGGTCGATCAACCGGCCGCCGGGGGACAGCAGTTGGCCTCGGCATTGCGTGACCGGCTTGTTGTGGTCGGGCCGCACCACCGCGCACGAGTCGACATGCAGATAATCCGAGGTCCCGGACAGTCCGACGGCACCTGCGAGCATCAGGCCCGCGTAGCCGGTCAGCACCACACCGAACACGGTTCCCACCAGGGCCGCGAGGGCCGTGCGCACCTTCTCGCCCCGCTGCTTCGGCCGCCGGTTCCGCTGTGTCCCGCGGAACGCCCGCAGCCGTTCGGCCTTCTTGAACCGCCGCCTGGCCGCCTTCGACGTCACGGCCCCTCCCCTTGCGCCCTGTGCCGTTCGCGATGCCGTACCGTTCCGGCCCCAGGTGCAGCGGGGCGGCTCGCACGACTGCTGTCGCGAATGATCCTTCACGAAGTGGCGCACGCAGAGCGGGGCATGGCAAGCGCGCGGCGGTCGCCGGCCGGAGCGGGAGATCCTTCACCGGGGCAACGGCTGCCGGAGTACGGCGGGTTCGGCGTCGTCGAGGCGTGACTGGCCCCGGCAGGAGGTGGGCCGCGGCGGGTGTGGTGTCCCGGGCGGCACACCCCCGTGTGCCCACTCTCAGGTGAGGTCGAACTCCCCTTCCCGCGCCCCTGACACGAACGCGCCCCACTCCGCCGGGGTGAAGATCAAGGAAGGGCTTTCCGGGCGGCCACTGTTGCGCATCGCGATGAACCCCTCGACAAAGGCGATCTGGACATCCCCCCGACCGCGGCTGCTCGAGTGCCAATCGGCGTTGCTCAGGTCCAGCTCCGGCTTGTCCCAGCCCATGAGCGGCTGCTGCTGGATGGTGGTCTCGGCCACGTCCGTGCTCCTCCCGATTGCGTCGTCCGCGGCCAGCCTAGCGATCCACTTCGGCTGCCGACAGGCCACGTGAGGGGGACCTTTCCGCAGGCATTTCACGCATCCGGGGGTTCAGACCCCACGAGCCACATGGAGAAGAACTGGGATCCGCCGCCATAGGCGTGCCCGAGCACCCTGCGGGCACCGTCCACCTGGTGTTCCCCGGCCTGTCCGCGGGCCTGGAGTGCGGCCTCCGCGAAGCGGATCATGCCGGAGGCCCCGATCGGGTTGGTGGACAGGACACCGCCCGACATGTTGACGGGCAGGTCACCGTCCAGCTCGGTGACCCCGGCCTCGGTCAGCTTCCAGCCCTCGCCCTCGTCGGCGAATCCGAGGTTCTCCAGCCACATGGGCTCGTACCAGGAGAACGGCACGTACATCTCGACGGCGTCGATGTCCCGGCGTGGGTCGGAGATCCCGGCCTGCCGGTACACGTCGGCCGCGCAGTCCTTGCCGGCCTGCGGCGACACCGCGTCCTTGCCGGCGAAGAGGGTGGGCTCGCTGCGCATTGCCCCGCCCAGCATCCAGGCCGGGGGCCTGGGCGCGCGTGAGGCACCGGCCCGGTCGGTGAGCACCATCGCGCAGGCGCCGTCGGAGGACGGGCAGGTCTCCGAGTAGCGGATCGGGTCCCAGAGCATGGGTGAGGCCTGGACCTTCTCCAGAGTGATGTCGTGCTCGTGCAGATGCGCGTACGGGTTCTTGAGCGCGTTGCGGCGGTCCTTGTACGCCACCAGCGAGCCGACGGTGTCGGGGGCGCCGGTGCGCCGCATGTACGCGCGCACGTGCGGCGCGAAGAAACCGCCCGCACCGGCCAGCAGGGGTTGCTGGAAGGGGATGGGAAGGGACAAGCCCCACATGGCGTTGGACTCGGACTGCTTCTCGAAGGCGAGGGTGAGCACCGTGGCGTGTGCCCGGGAGGCCACCAGGTTCGCGGCGACCAGCGCCGTGGACCCGCCGACGCTGCCCGCCGTGTGCACGCGCAGCATCGGTTTGCCCACCGCGCCGAGCGCGTCGGCCAGGTACAGCTCCGGCATCATGACGCCCTCGAAGAAGTCGGGCGCCTTGCCGATCACCACGGCGTCCACGTCCGCCCAGGTCAGCTCGGCGTCGTCGAGCGCCCGTCGGGCCGCCTCCCGGACGAGCCCCGCGATCGACACGTCCCGGCGCGCCGCGACGTGCTTGGTCTGGCCGATTCCTACGACGGCCACGGGCTCCTTGCTCATCGGGGATCCCCTTCGAGTACGGCGACCAGGTTCTGCTGCAGACAGGGCCCGGAGGTGGCGTGGGCGAGTGCCCGGTCGGACTCGCCCCGGTGGATACGGGCGGCGGCCTCGCCGATGCGAGCGAGACCCGCAGCCATCATCGGGTTGGCCGCGAGGGCCCCGCCGGACGGGTTGACGAGGACCTCGTCGCCGAGCCTGAGGGCCTTGCGCAGGACGACTTCCTGGGAGGTGAACGGCGCGTGCAACTCGGCGGTGTCCACGGGCCGTTCGAAGGCGCCCGCCTTCTCGGCGGCCAGGCGGGCGGACGGCGAGTCGGTGAGGTCGCGGACACCGAGCGAGTGCGCCTCGATGCGGTGGTCGATCCCGCGGATCCAGGCGGGGCGTGCGCACAGCTGCCTGGCCCGCTCCCCCGCCGCGAGGATCACGGCGGCGGCCCCGTCGCCGATGGGCGGGCAGTCGCCGGTACGGAGGGGCCGTACGAGGTAGTCGCCGTGCGGAACCGGGCCCTTGAGCTGGGCATGCGGGTTGTCGGTCGCACGGCTGCGGGCGCCGATCGCCGCCAGTTCGGGCTCGTCCGTGTCGCCCGCGTCGATGAGTGCCTGGGCCTGGAGGGCGGCGAGGGCGACGGAGTCGGGCCACAGGGGGGCGACGTAGTACGGGTCGAGCTGGCGGGTGAGCACATCGCGCAGGGAGCCGGGCGACGACTTGCCGTAGGAGTACACGAGCGCGGTGTCGGCGTCCCCGGACAGCAGCTTGGTCCACGCCTCGTACAGGGCCCAGGCCCCGTCCATCTCGACGTGCGACTCGGAGATCGGCGGCCAGGCACCCACGCCGTCGAGGGCGAGGGTGAAGGAGAAGGCACGCCCCGCGAGGTAGTCGCAGGAACCGGAGCAGGTGAAGCCGATGTCGGCGGTCTTGAGGCCGGTCTGCGCGCGGACGTCGTGCAGGACCGGCATGAGCATCTCCACCTCGGAGACGTCCGAGGTGGTGCGCAGGGTGTCGGACTGGGCGAAGGCCACCACGGCGATGTCGCGGGGCCCCGGGGCTGCTTCGCTGGTCACAGGAGCTCCTTGTACGTCTCGTAGTCCGCGTCGGGTTCGCCGGTCGGCCGGTAGTGGTCCGGGTAACTGCCGCCCTCGTTCCACACCGGCTCGACCCTGAGACCCATGCGCACCTGGTCGTAGGGGATGCCTCCGATCCGGCCGTGCAGGGCGAGGTCGGCGCCGTCGAGGGCAATGTGGGCATAGACGTACGGCACCTCGATGTCGAGGTTCTTCGCCTTGATGTTGACGATGCAGAACGTGGTGACCGTGCCGCCCGGCCCCACTTCCACCTGTTCCGATGTGGCCACGCCACATGTGGGGCACGCACCCCTCGGCGGGACGTACACCTTCTGGCAGGAAGGGCAGCGCTCGCCGACGGCCCGGTGTTCGGCGAGGGCCTTGATGTAGGCGGTCTGGGCGCGGCCCGGTGAGTAGGTGTAGTCGAGGCGGGCCTGGGCGACGATGCCGGTCACCGGGTCCTCGAACTCGCCGGCGTGGACGGTGACGGTGGATTCGTCTCCGTCGTACGGCTCGAAGCAGGCGATGTCGGTGATGGCACCGGTGGGTTCCTCGGCCCAGCGGATGCGGACGCGCATGCCGGTGCGGACGGCGTCCGGGCCTGGGGCATCGAGGGCGTGCAGCAGGGCGGTGTCGGCGCCGTCGAGCTTGACCAGGACCCAGGCGAAGGGTGTGTCCAGCGGCTGGCCGCGGCGGGGTTCGTGGTTCCACGCCCAGGTGGTGACGGTGCCGGTGATGCCGACATGCACGAGTTCGCTGATCTCCTCGGCGGTGACGGGATCGTACTCGACGGGTGGGACCAGGGTGCGGCCGTCACGGGTCTTCACGCCGAGCACGACACGGTGACGCAGGGCGGTGAGGAAGGCGCTCTGGACGGGGCCGAGGGAGCGGGTGAAGGGGAATTCGACGACGAGCGGGGCCTTGAGGACTGCGGACATCGGGGGCCTGCCTCCTTCGGGGTCGGCGTGCGCAGGAGCGCCCCTTCAGGGGCGCGGGGCGGTGACATGTGCGGCTCCGCCGCGTGGGCGCGACCGGCCGCACACGGCCCGCGGGCTCCGAACGGCCGAGGCCGGCGCAGCGCTACGCACGCTTGTAGACGGGCGGACGCTTCTCCGCGAACGCGCGGGCACCCTCCTTCGCGTCGGCGGTGGCGAAGACCGGCCAGCCCCGCTCGAGTTCGGCGGCGAGCCCTTCGGTCTCGGTCATCTGGGCCGTCTCGTACACCGAGGCCTTGACCGCCTCGACGGCCAACGGGCCGCAGGCGTTGACGAGTTCGGCGATCTCCAGGGCCTTGGCGAGCGCGGTGCCGTCGGGGACGACGTGCCCGATCAGGCCGATGCCCGCGGCCTCCCGTGCGGTGTACGGGCGGCCGGTGAGCAGCATCTCCAGTGCGTGGGTCCGCGGGATCTGACGCTGCAGGCGGACCGTGGAACCGCCGATCGGGAAGAGGCCGCGCTTGACCTCGAAGAGTCCGAAGGTCGCGGACTCGCCGGCGACCCGGATGTCGGTGCCCTGGAGCATCTCCGTGCCGCCTGCCACGCAGTAGCCCTCGACCGCCGCGATCACCGGCTTGCGGGGCCGGTGGTGGCGCAGCATCGCCTTCCAGTGCAGGTCCGGGTCGGCGGTCAGCCGGTCCCGGTACTGTTCGCCTCCGGTGTCCTTGCCCGCGAGGGCCTTGAGGTCCATGCCGGCGCAGAACGAGTCGCCGGCGCCGGTGAAGACGATCGAACGGATCGAGTCGTCCGCGTCCGCCTCCACCCAGCCGTCATAGAGGCCGACCAGCATCGGCAACGAGAGCGCGTTCTTCGCCTCCGGCCTGTTGAGCGTGAGCACCAGTGTGGCGCCCTCGCGCTGGATGTCGAGGTGTTCGGTCCCACCCATAGCCCGTCTCCCCTCTGCCAGAACGAGAACAGGTTGCAGTAGGCGCCGAAGCACTTCAAGGGTTTTCTGACAGTCAGTCAGATTTCTTCGCGCGAACCCTTCCCAGTCACGCCGCCCTTTGCTCTGATGACGGCGAACCGCCACATGGAGCCGGACCGCGCCAGCACAGGAGGAACGGTGGAGTACAACCTTGCCGACCTGTTCGAGTCGGTCGTCGACGTGGTGCCGGATCGTGAGGCGCTCGCGTACCTCGACATTCCCGGTACGGGTGCGGAGCGTCGGCTGACGTACGCGGAACTGGACGCCGCGGCCAATCGCATCGGACACCATCTGCTGGACAGCGGGATCCAGGCCGGCGAGCACGTCGGGCTGCACCTGTACAACGGTGTGGAGTACGTACAGACGCTGCTGGGCTGCATGAAGGCACGGATCGTCCCCGTGAACGTCAACTACCGATACGTAGAAGACGAGTTGGTCTATCTCTACCGGGACGCCGATCTGGTCGGGCTCGTCTTCGACACGGAGTTCTCCGGCCGGGTCGCGGCCGCGCTGCCACGCGCGCAGCGGCTGCGGCACCTGGTGCGGGTCGGGGACCCGGAGGCCAGTGGGCCACCGGCGGTGGACTTCGCCGACGCACAGGCCGCCGGATCGGCGGAGCGCGGGTTCCCGGCGCGCTCGGCCGACGACCAGTTCATCATCTACACCGGCGGCACCACGGGGATGCCCAAGGGCGTGATGTGGCGTCAGGAAGACCTGTTCTTCTCGGGGTTGGGCGGCGGCGCGCCGACGGGCGAGCCGGTCAAGCGGCCCGGGGAGCTCTCCGAGCGGGTCGCCGCGGGCGGCTCGGGCATCACCTTCTTCCCCACTCCCCCGCTGATGCACGGCACCTCCACACTGACGGCGCTCATCGGCTTCAACTTCGGCCAGCGGGTCGTGCTGCACCGCAAGTTCGAGCCCGTGGAGGTGCTGCGGACCATCGAGGCGGAGCGGGTCAACGCCATGTCGCTGGTGGGCGACGCGATGCTGCGGCCCCTCATCGACGCGCTGGACGGCCCGATGAAGGGCACCGACATGTCGTCGGTGTTCAGCGTGTCCTCGTCGGGCGCGATCATGTCGGACACGGTGAGCAGGCAGTTCCGGGCGCTCGTCCCGAACGCCATGCTGCTCAACAACTTCGGTTCCTCCGAGTCCGGCTTCAACGGCACGGCGACGGACGATTCCGGGCCAGAACGCGGCTTCCGCGTCCGGGTCAACTCCCGTACCCAGGTCGTCGATCCGGCCACCCGTGAACCCGTTGCCGCGGGTGAGGTGGGGCGGGTCGCGCAGTGCGGGCACGTCCCGCTCGGCTACTACAACGACCCGCGGAAAACCGCCGAGACCTTCTTCGAGAAGGACGGTCAGCGGTGGGTACTGCTCGGCGACATGGCCACCGTCGACGAGGAGGGCGTCGTCACCGTCCTCGGACGGGGCTCGCAGTGCATCAACACGGGCGGCGAGAAGGTGTACCCGGAGGAGGTCGAACAGGCCCTCAAGGCACATCCGGACGTGTACGACGCGCTCGTGGCGGGGGTGCCGGACGTGAAGTGGGGGCACCATGTGGCGGCGGTGGTGCAGTTGCGTGAGGGCGCGGCCCGGATGTCCCTGGACGATCTCCAGACGCACTGCCGCCCACGGCTCGCGGGATACAAGGTCCCGCGCCAGCTGGTGCTCGCAGAGTCCATCCGCAGGTCGCCGAGCGGCAAGGCGGACTACCGGTGGGCGCAGAAAGTGGCGGTGTCGGCCGACGAGTGACGCTCTACTTGCGACCTCGTGCAACTGAACGGGACGTGACGTGCGAACGTAGTGGTGGTGGAAGGCTCGGCCAGCGGGCCCTGTTCGTCATGCCGTCGTGGCAGGACCGCACGCCACCGCAAGACCGCACGGAAGGACCACCGGGTGTCACTCTTCACTCGCTCTCGTCAACTGCCGGACACCGCTCAGGACGAGGCCGAAGCGGAAGGTGGGGGTGCGACGGGGGACGGCGTGACAGGGGAGGCCACGGAGGAGACCCGGTCTGCCGAGTCCACCGAGTCCACCGAGGACGCGGTGATCTCCGAGGCCGGTGACGAGACCGGCCCACCGGACCCGCCCGGCTCCCCGCGCCCCGGTTGGTTCGGCTGGCGTCGCCGCTACCCCCGTACGGCGCGCGGGATGTCCGTCGCCGCGAGCGTGCTGGCCGGTCTGCTGGTGCTGCTCGTGCTGCTCTTTCCCAACCGGCTCGACCACATGAACCTGCAGTCGTTCTTCCGTCTCCCCGTCGAGGCGATCGTCCTCGTGGCCGTCCTCCTCGTACTGCCGCCGAAAACAGGCCGGATCGCGGCGGTCGGCTCGGGGCTGTTCCTCGGACTGTTCGCGGTCCTGAAGTTCATGGACATGGGCTTCTACCAGACCCTGGCCAGGCCGTTCGACCTGGTCTTCGACTGGATCATGCTGGGCAACGCGACGGACTGGCTCAAGGAGACGTTCGGCCGCACCGGCGAGGTGCTCGCGGTGGCCGGGGTGATCGTCCTGTTCGTCGCCCTGCTCGCGCTGTGCACATGGGCGACGGTACGGCTGACGAGCGTGATGTCCACCCACCGCTCCACGGCCGTCGGCACCATCCTCGTCCTCGGCACGGTGTGGGTGACCTGCTTCACGGTGGGCGTGCAGTTCGGCGGTGTCTCGTTCGCCACCAAGGGCAACACCGAGTTCCTCGCCAACCGGGTGCAGCAGGTGCGCAACGGGCTGGGCGACGCCCAGGTCTTCGAGAAGCAGTCCGCCGTCGACGCCTTCGCCGCCACCCCTCCCGACCAGCTCCTGACCGGACTGCACGGCAAGGACGTCCTGTTCACGTTCATCGAGAGCTACGGCCGGGTGGCGATCGACGACCCGGAGATGGCACCGGAGATGGACGCGACGCTCGCGAAGGGCGACGCGACGCTCAAGAAGGCCGGTTTCGCGTCCCGCAGCGGCTGGCTGACGTCCCCCGTGACGGGCGCCGGCAGCTGGATGGCCCACTCGACGTTCCTGTCCGGCCTGTGGGTCAAGAACCAGCAGCGGTACCTGAACCTCACCGGCAGTGACCGCGCGACCCTCACCAGCTACTTCCAGAAGACCGGCGACTGGCGCACGGTCGGCATCGTGCCGGGTGTGCGCAAGACCTGGCCCGAGGGCAAGTACTTCGGCCTCGACCACATCTACGACTCCACGCATCTCGGCTACAAGGGCCCCTACTTCAGCTGGACGCCGGTGCCGGACCAGTTCAGCCTGGAGGCCTTCCAGAAGCTGGAGCACGGCAAGAAGAACCGTGACCCGATCATGGCGGAGATCATCCTGGCGTCCAGCCACAACCCCTGGTCGCCGATCGCCCACACGATCGACTGGAACGACCTCGGGGACGGTTCGATCTTCGAAAAGATCAAGAAGGAGGGCACGAACCCGACGGAGGTCTGGAAGAGCCAGGACCGCGTGCGCACCGAGTACCGCAAGGCCATCCAGTACTCCGTGGACAGCCTGACCCAGTGGATGCAGCGCTACGGCGACGAGAACACGGTGCTTGTCTTCCTCGGCGACCACCAGCCCGTGCCGACCGTCACCAAGGGCTCCACCAGCAGGGACGTGCCGATCACGATCGTCGCGAAGGACCCGAAGGTGCTGGACCGGGTCGCCGACTGGAACTGGACCGACGGCCTCAAGCCCGCCGACAACGCGCCGGTGTGGGGCATGGACAAGTTCCGCGACCGCTTCATGACGGCGTTCGCCAAGTGACGCTCGCCCTTGCGTGAACGGCACCAGGCCGACCGGGAACTCCACCCGCCCGGCCTGGTGCACGGGATGACCGCCGCCGACGGCCACCAGCCGAGCCTCAGGGATCACCGAGGCACTGCCACGGGCGCGGGCCGCCGATGCGCGGCCGGCTCCGCCGCAATGTGCGCCGACCCCTTGCCTCCACGCGGATCGCCTGGATTACTGATCCGCAGCACCACGACCGAATGATCGGTCGCCCGGAATGCGGCGATGGGCGAAAGGGACGTTCCGATGGCGGATGCGGCGGAGCTGCTGGACTCGGGGGAACGGCTGGATGCCGAAGCGCTGGAGGCGTTGCAGCTGGAGCGCTTGCGGCGCTCGCTTCGGCACGCGTACGAGAACGTGCCGTTCTATCGCGAGTCCTTCGACAAGGCGGGCGTCCGGCCGGAGGACTGCCGGTCCCTGACCGACCTGGCTCACTTCCCCTTCACCACCAAGGCCGATCTGCGGGAGAACTATCCGTACGGGATGTTCGCCGTGCCCCGGGACCAGGTGCGTCGCATCCACGCCTCCAGCGGCACCACCGGACGCCCCACAGTCGTCGGCTACACCGACAACGACCTCTCTGTGTGGGCCGACATGGTGGCGCGGTCCATCAGGGCCGCGGGCGGACGGCCCGGAGACGTCGTGCATGTGGCGTACGGCTATGGGCTCTTCACCGGCGGGCTCGGCGCACACTACGGCGCCGAACGGCTCGGCTGTACGGTCGTCCCCGCGTCCGGCGGGATGACGGCCCGGCAGGTCCAGCTCATCCAGGACCTGGAACCCGGGGTCATCATGGTGACCCCGTCGTACATGCTGACCCTTCTCGACGAGTTCGAACGGCAGGGCGTCGATCCGCGCGGCACCTCGCTGCGGGTGGGTGTCTTCGGCGCCGAGCCCTGGACGGAGGAGATGCGCCGCGAGCTCGAGGAGCGGTTCGCGATCGACGCCGTCGACATCTACGGGCTGTCGGAGGTGATCGGCCCGGGTGTCGCGCAGGAGTGCGTGGAGACCAAGGACGGGCTCCATGTCTGGGAGGACCACTTCTTCCCCGAGATCGTCGATCCGGTCACCGGGGAGGTGCTGCCGGACGGTGAGAGCGGTGAGCTGGTGTTCACCTCGCTCACCAAGGAGGCGATGCCGGTCATCCGGTACCGGACGCGGGATCTGACCCGGCTGCTGCCGGGCACCGCCCGGGTGTTCCGGCGGATGGAGAAGGTCACCGGCCGCAGCGACGACATGGTGATCCTGCGCGGAGTGAACCTCTTCCCCACCCAGATCGAGGAGATCGTCCTGCGCACCGCGGGTGTCGCGCCCCATTTCCAGCTCCGTCTCACCCGTGAGGGCCGTCTCGACGCCCTCACCGTGCGGGCCGAGGCCCGGCCCGGCGCGACCCCCGGGACCCGGGAGGCGGCCGCGCACGCCATCGCGGCGGCCGTGAAGGACGGCATCGGGGTGTCGGTCACCGTCGAGATCGTCGAGCCGGAGTCCCTGGAGCGGTCCGTCGGAAAGATCCGCCGGATCGTCGACATGCGCCCCCGCTAGCCGGCGAACCGGTCCCTCAACTCCCGCTTGAGGATCTTGCCGCTGGCGTTCCTCGGCAGCTCGTCGACGAACAGGACCCGCTTCGGCGCCTTGAAGTGGGCGAGCTTCTCGCGCGCGTGGTCCAGGAGTTCGGCCTCGGTGACCTCGCCGCGCGGGACGACGACCGCCGTGACGGCCTCGATCCACCGCTCGTCGGGCAGGCCGATCACCGCGACCTCGGCAACCGCCTCGTGGGTGTACAGGGCGTCCTCGACCTGGCGTGAAGCGACCAGCACGCCGCCTGAGTTGATGACGTCCTTCACCCGGTCGACGATCGTGAAGTAGCCGTGGGCGTCCCGCACCGCGAGGTCGCCGGAGTGGAACCAGCCGTCCCGGAAGGCCGCTTCGGTCTCCTCGGGCTTGTCCCAGTACCCCTCGCACAGCTGCGGTGACTTGTAGACGATCTCGCCGGGCGTGCCGTCGGGCACGTCCTTGCCGTCCTCGTCCACGACCCGCGCGTCGACGAACAGGACGGTACGGCCGCAGGAGTCCATCCGCCGCTTGTGCTCGTCGGGGGCGAGGACGGTGGCGAGCGGGCCGATCTCGCTCTGGCCGAAACAGTTGTAGAAGGCCAGCTTCGGCAGCCGCTCACGGAGTCGTTCCAGTACCGGCACCGGCATGATCGAGGCACCGTAGTAGGCCTTGCGCAGGCCGCTGAGGTCACGCGTGGCGAAGTCGGGCCGATTGGAGAGGCCGATCCACACGGTGGGCGGGGCGAACAGGCTGTCCGCGCGGCCCGCTTCGATCAGGTCGAAGAGGCGGTCGCCGTCGGGTGAGTCGAGGATGACGTTGGTCGCGCCGACCGCGAGGTAGGGCAGCAGGAAAACATGCATCTGGGCCGAGTGGTACAGCGGCAGCGAGTGCACGGGCCGGTCGCCGGCGCTCAGGTCGCAGGCGGTGATCGCGCTCAGGTATTCGTGCACCAGGGCGCGGTGGGTCATCATCGCGCCCTTGGGCAGGGCCGTCGTCCCGGACGTGTACAGCAGCTGGACGAGGTCCTCGCCCTGCGGTTCGGGTCCGTCGTAGGGCGGTGTCGCGCCCAGGCGTGCCAGCAGGGACTCCTCGTCGTCCCGCAGGGGCAACGTCCGTACGCCGTCCGGGAGTCGGTCCGCGAGGTCCGGATCGGCGAGGACGAGCGTGCAGCCCGACTGGCCGACGATGTACGCGAGGTCGTCCCCGGTGAGGTTCTGGTTCACCGGCACGTGCACGAGCCCCGCGCGGGCGCAGGCCAGGAAGCCGATCAGATACGCGTCCGAGTTGTGGCCGTAGGCGCCGACCCGGTCCCCGGGGTCGAGGCCCTGGTCGAGGAGCAGGCGCGCCGCGCGGGAGACGGCCTCGTCGAGTTCCTCGTACGTCCACGAGCGCTCGGCGTACTCCACCGCGACCCGCGCCGGGGTACGCCCGGCGCTGCGGCGCAGCACCCCGTCAACCGTACTGCCGTGTCCTGACGTCATACGGGACAACCTACCGGCTGGTACGCGCAACCGCCCCTTCCGTCAATGACGTTGGGAGGCACGATGCGCACCCGCCTCAGACGCGCCGTCGTCGCGGCCTTGGCCCTTTGCGCCGCCGTCGGCACGCTGCCGGCCGCACCCGCGCAGAACCAGCACAGACAGGATCATCCGTCCCACGGCGGTCTGTCCGCCACCATCCGCTACACCGAGTGCGGCATCCCGCACATCCTTGCCAAGGATTACGCCGACCTCGGTTTCGGCACGGGCTGGGCGCAGGCGGCCGACCAGGTGTGCACGCTCGCCGACGGTTTCGTGACCGTACGCGGCGAGCGTTCCCGCTTTTTCGGGGCCGACGCGGCCTCCGACTCCTGGACAGGGTCACCTACCCGGCCTCGGGGGTGGCGATCCTCGACGGCTCGCGCGGGGACTGTGCCCTGAGCAGCGACTCGGACGCCGTGCAGCCGGGCATTTTCGGAGCGTCGAAGATGCCGGTCCTGAAGGACGCCCCCTACGCGGAGAACTCCAAGACCATGATCAAGGCATAGATATCACGCGGCTTTGACGTGTAAGTAGCCGCAAGTCAGGGCGAGTGCGGGGCAGGGCCGAGTGCTATGAATGGCACGATGCCGGTGGTGGGCTCGCAGCGTCCGAAGACGCGGGCACGGTGGACGTCGTAGGCGGCCAGGTAGGCCAGCGCGCCGCCGCGCCGGTACTCGTGGTTGACCCGCATAGCCCGGGCCTGGCCGGGGGCCAGAGTGGGGTGGCATCGGCAGCGGGCCTGGACAGAAGTCTTCTCGTCGCTGGAGACCACGTACTGGTCCGCGCCCAGTGGGACGCCGTCGAAGACTCCGGCGTACAGGTCCATGATGCGGGCGGCCTTGGACCGAAAGTTCGGATCGCGGATGAAGATCCAGGACCGGTACTGCCACGGCTTGAGCGCGTCCTCGCGCAGCCAGCGGCGCACGGTGGAGGCCGAGATCGAGCCGGCGATGTGGCGGGCGGCGACCTCGCGCGCCAGTTCCGGGCACAACCAGTGCGACAGCGGGGTCCCCGTTTCGGCGGGCAGTTGACAGGCCAGCGCCTTTACCTCGGCGACCTGCACGGGGGTGAAGCGCCGCGGACGACCGCAGCGCTCGCGGTCAGCCAGGGCCGGCAGGCCGCCGTCGGCGAAGCGGACCCGCCAGGTGCGCACGGTGTCCAGGTGCACTCCCGTTTCGCGGGCGATGCGTGCGTTGCCCCGCCCCCGGGCGGCGTACAGCGCCCAGTTGTACGTACGCTTCGGTGAGCTCGCGTATTTCGCCACCCTGATCTCAGGTTCCCTGGCCGCCAGCGCCGCGTTGCTCGTGTCGCACTGGGTGCTGGCAGCGAACAGGGACCATGGCGGCGGCGGTTGAGATCCGCGGCGCAGCCCAGCGGTTAAGCCATGCAGACGGGCGGTCACAGCTTCGCGCTGCGACCGCCCGTCGTACCAGGTGACGTTCAGCCTCTTCGCCCACCGGCGACCGGAATCCGGGGCAGCACCGCATAGACGATCAAGGTCATACCCGCCACAGCCGCGCTGAACGGCCCCAGCCAGGAGACGGAACCTGCGGAGATGACAAAGCCGCCCAGGAGGCTGCCAAGCGCCAGACCTGCGTAGATCGCGGAGGCATTCATCGCGGCGAGCACCCCGGGGGCTTCGGGGCGCAGTCTCATCAACTGGCTCTGCAACGCCGGAACCACCATCCAGCCGCTGATCCCCCACAACGTGATCACCACGCAGATCACGAGCAAGCTCCTGGCCCACGGCATGGCCACGGTGGACGCCACGATCAGTGCAAGCGACAGCATCACCGTCCTGCGCGTTCCCCAGCGGTCCGCCAGCTGACCGCCGATCGCGTTTCCGACGACACCCGCGCAGCCGTAGAGGAAGAGCAATCCCCCGATCGCCGTCTCATCTCCCGCCCTCATCCATGACAACAGTGGCGAGACGTATGTGTAGACGGCGAAGTCGGCCACGGATACCAGGCACGACACCGTGAGCAACGTCGCGACGACGCCCGCGAGAGGTGCGGCGGCCGAGGGAGGCCCGGAGGCTCTGGAGGGCTGGATCCGGGGAATGGACCACAGCGCCACGCCGATGACCGCACCGAGTGCGGCGATACCGCTCAGAACCGGACGGAAACCCGTCCAATGGCCGACCACGCTGGCGATCGGCACGGCCAGGACCGTGGCGGCGGCGAGGCCACCGATGATGCATGCCACGGCGCGTGCCTGCCAGGCACGCGGCACCACCGCGACGGCCGCCGCGCTCGCCGCCGGCGTGAACGTCCCGGCTCCCACCCCGGCCACGACACGTGCAGCCATCATCCCGCCGTAGGATCCGGCCGTCACCGTGCCCAGGGTGCCGCCGATGAACAGGACCATGCCGACGAACAGGACCCAGCGTCGGTCCCAGCGGCGCGTCAGCACACCGCAGACAGGCGCCCAGAGGGCGTATGCCACCGCGTAGGCGAAACTCAGTCGCCCCACGGCTCCGACGCTGATGTCGAGTTCAGCCTGGATGACGGGCAGCAGTCCGGCCATGACGTACGCGCCCGTGCTGATGACGAAGGTTCCGGCGGCCAGACACAGCAGACGCGCGGCTGCAGCGACGCCGATGCCCACCGACTGGCCGTCCGTGCGCGGGTCAGCGTGTGTAGACGGAGACATGCTTACGGCTGTCCGGCTGGTAGGGACTGCGCTCCCAGTCGGCCCAGCGGCTTTCGAGCCTGAGGCCGTGCTCGGCCGCGAGCGCGTCGATCTCTGATGGCCACATGTAGCGCATATGGCCTGGGTGTAGCCGTACAGGTTCCCCGTGCCGCAGGATGATCTCCTGGTAGTCGAAGCGCCTGTCTTCCGGAGTGTTGCTCGCGGCGAACAGGACCACTCCGTCCGGAACCCAGCGCTTGACGACCACGTCCGACTGCTCGGGGAGGACTCCCGGGGTGGGCCCGTTGGGGAGCCGCCCCGGGTGCGGCACGAACGTCTCGAGTACCAGCCGACCGCCGGGTGTGAGCATCTCCGCCGCACGGGCGACGAACCCCTCCTGAGTCGACTTCGCGGCGAGCAGGAAGAAGGTCCAGGGTTTGAGGATCCGGCACTTCAGTCGCTCTACTTCCTTGACATCTTTGTTGCTGGGCCAGAGTTGGTGGGATGCCTAGTTGTCGTATGCGTGGTGGAAGGCTGCCTTCTTCTTTGCAGCCGACGCCGGTCTTCCGGTCGCTGCTTATCGCGCAGCCAGAGGGCATGCCGTCGCCGCGAAACCCCACAGGAGACGATTCCGAGGGATGCGAAGGCTGACGCCAGCCACAATCAGTCAGATGGCCTGGGCTGATATGGATCGCACCGCACGGGCCGCTGCACGATTGTTGCAGCTACCGGCCAGGGGCGCCGATCACCACGACAGCCCGGCTATGCGCGCTGTCGACGCGGCCATCCTCATCTGGGTAGGAGGCGGTACCGGCACGAGGTCTGAATCCAGCACTCCAGCCATTACCTCAAGGGCAACGGTTGTTACGAGCAGTCCCGGAACAGGCTGTCGCCGACGCGAGTCCTAGAAGGGTTCTTCGAACCCGTAAATCCGTCTCTGTACCCGATCTGCGGCTAGACGGACCCCTTCGTTCCGCTCTGGTGGATACATCTGCACCTCGATCCAATACTCGAACTTCATGAAATCGCGCACGACTGGCTGGAAAGCCTTCGGCGATGCGATGCGGCGGGTGCATCACCACGCGACTTCGAATTGCAGACTTTACTGAAATGATGCTCTCAACAACTCCACAGAAATCATCTGGTTGCACACGACACTACTCGCGGCCCCTCGAGCACAGAAAGATCAAGGGGGCGAGATGGCTTAAAATCTCACGGCGGCCGACCCTCAACACGCTTCACCAACGCGACGAACTGGACGATCGGTTCCAGCTTACTGAGAGACTCCACCCTAATTGGCTGGATCCACTCCCACGTCAACCTGCGTACAGCGACAGAGTAGCGGCACTTAATAAACAGGTCACTCGCCCCGGATTTGGCCGACCAATCTCCCCGCTCCCTCGATGTGCACGAATTTGCCACCTATTCCATCGCACACTGTCGACCAAGACCAACCTGCCCTTCCCCGCTCCTCAGGTCCGGACGTTCCAGAGCCACAGGGGCTCCGCCCTGGCTCGGCGTCCAGAGCATGCCGTAGGACATCGATGCGAGGAGTCTCACTGCGAAAGGGCGGGATGTGAGCCTTTGCCCGGTTCGCCGTTGAGTTTGGATGAGGTGCCGTGATCGAGCCGAGCGCAAACACCAGGTCACCGTCAGCGGCCCACTGCCGGGCAACCTCACTCGCCAGCACCGCAAGAGCGAAGGCTTCGGCCGGGACGACTTCCCGACTTCGAGCGCCGACAGGTCACCTGCCCCCAGGGCCAGGTCAGCGCGGGCTGGCACGGCCCCTACCCGACCTCCTCGCCCACCGCCGCCCCGCTGATCGTGGCCCGGTTCACCAAGAGCCAGTGCCGCCCCTGCCCGGTCCGCACCCGCGGCACCACCACCGCCGACAGCGCCCGGACCGTGGGCTTCCCCCACGAGAACTCCGCGACCTGCAACTCCGCGTCCGCGCCGAGCAGCAGACCCCCGACTGGAAGACCCGCTACGCGGTCCGCTCCGGAGTCGAGGGCACCATCAACGAGTTCGCCCACGGACACGGCATGACCAGGTCGCCCTGGGGGGGCATGCCGGCCACAGCCTGCCAGTCGAACACGTCCAGGGCGACGTCGTAGGTGTCCCGCGCGTGTTGCTGCAGTCGGTGCCGTGCCGCCACCGGGATTTCGTGCACCGCGAAGAACCGCCGACCGGTTTCACCCCTGGAGTCCGGGAGCCGACGACTCCCCTGTGTGCTGCGGTTCGAGCACCTCGCCACACTCACACGCGTGGTGGTCGAAAGCCGCCCGGGCCGAGTTGTGCCGTTGGGGCATCCGGCCGAGGCGGCGTCGTACGCGACTGGGCAGCCGCTGGGTGCGCGGTTACGGGGTCGTGTAGGGGTCCTGGCTGATCAGGTGGGCCTTCAGACCATCGCCGATGCCAGGTTCCGGGGTGCCCGCCCAGTCCTTGATGAGCACGCCACCAGTGCTGCAGCCCCATGGGTTCCACGTCCACGCGAGATAACCCATGCTGCGCGCGTCAGCCCAGTCCACCAACCGCTGCATGTAGTCGAAGCCGCAGTTGTCCTGGCCGAACTCACCGATGACAACCGGTACCTGTTGTGCGAGCGGCGCGACCTGAGTGTCCCAGCAGGATTCGGTCGCACAGGCGTTGAAGCTGTACGCATGCCATGACGCGGCGATGTTGTTCAACGGGTCGGCTGGCATGTGCGTCAGCCACTCGCGCATGTCGTTGGCCCACTCCACACCACCCAGCATGAGGACGTTGGTCGCGCCGGTGGCACGGACCGCGTCGACAAGGTCCTGCATGCCGGCCGTCTCATAGGGAAGGCCCGTGCAGGTACCGCCGTCTCGCCAGCACCGCCAGCCGACGGTCTTGTCCCAGTCGGCGGCGATCTCCGGGTACGGCTCGTTGAACAGATCGAAGACGACGGCGTCATCGCCCTTGAAGGCGTTGGCGACACCGGTCCAGAACTGGGTGGCGTACTGCGCGTCCGGCATCGGTTTCTGGCAGGTCGCGGTGGCGTCCTTGCAGTGCCAGTCCGGCCCGTTGGTGTAGGCGCCCCGCGTCCAGTGCAGGTCGAGGATCGGGGTGATGCCGTTGGCCACCAGCAGGTTGACGTAGTCCTTGACGCCCTGCTGGTAGGTGGCTCCGGTGGGCGAGCCGTTGATGCCGAGCCAGCATTCCTCGTTCAACGGCAGGCGTACGGCGTGGATGTTCCAGGTCTTCATCGCGTCGACGGAAGCCTGGTCGACCGGGCCGCTGTCCCACAGCCCCTTGCCCTGCACACAAGCGTATTCACCGCTGGAGCGGTCCACACCCAGCAGCCGGTACTGCTTGCCGCTCGCGGTGACGATCTTGTTGCCGGAGACCTTCAGCTCCGGGGCCGGATCACTGGGACCGCCGGTCGGACCGCCGGTGGGGCTGGGGGTCGGGGATGTCACCGAGCCGGTACAGGTCACGCCGTTGAGCGCGACCGATACGGGTTCCGGATTGGCGCCCTTCCACGCACCGTTGAACCCGATGGAAGCCGAACTGCCCGTATCCAGCGCTCCGTTCCAGTCGAGGCTGGTGGCGGACACGTGGGTTGCGGACTGGGTCCACATGGCACTCCAGCCGTGGGTGACCTTCTGGTCGGAGTCCGGGAAGTCGAACGTCGCGGTCCACCCTCGTACGGGGGAGCCGAGATTGGTGATGGCCAGGTCCGCGGTGAACCCTCCCGGCCATTCGCTCTGCACCTTGTACGCGACGGAGCAGCCGGTGGCGGCTGCCGATGCGGGAAGGGTGGCGATGGCAAGGCCACCCATGATCAGTGCACTGGCGGCGCCGGTGGCCATGAGGGCGTGACGACGTTTCACCTGATCTCCTCGTTGCCGTAAGGGATCGATGAGCTCGATACCCAGCTGATCGACAAGCCGGCGAGCCGGGCCCAGGCCGAGGGCCTGCAGCGGACCGGTCCACCAGGCGGGTACTGCGCGCGGTACGGATCAAGGAATCAACAACTGTCGCGCGTTCAGGTCCTGTCCTCCCGACGGATCCCACGCGGGTGTCAGCAGCCGATCGGTGAGGAGCCCAGGGCTACGTCGTCGAACCAGAAAGTGTCGTCCCCGTTGCTGTAGCTCTCCCACCCCAGGCGCAGGCCGGTGGGGCGGGGAGGGGTCCTACGGGCGAGCCACTGTCCGTCGACGTTCTGGGTCGCCACCCCGTCCACGTGCAGTCCGGCGACCTCCTGGTCGTCGACCCAGGTGCGCATGGACTGGGCGGTGGTGTCGATCTGGAACCGCAGGCACAGCCATCGGCCGGTCGGCAGCGGCGTGCTGAGCGCGACCCCCGCCGGGCTCTGTTCCGGCAGCGTCGCGTCGTCGCTCTCGCGGTTCCACTGCAGTGCGCCGTTCTGCCCGCCGACGCGCAGCGCCCTGCCGCCCTGTGAGGCGTCCGGCATGGATACGAAAGTGACGTGGTTGGTGGGCAGGGCGGTGGTGTGCCGGACCCGCATGCGGACGTACACCACGGGCCCGACGGAGGACAGATCGCGGGTGGAGGCCGCGAAGGTGTGGTTGCAGTAGCCGGCGCGGCCGTCGACGCGCAGCGACCTGGTGCCGCTGTAGGCGACGGACGTGTCGACGCTGACCTTCCCCGTGCCCTGGCAGTCGGGTGCCGTGGTCTGCCAGGAGCCCGAGGGCACGGTGCCGGTCTGGTCCTCGAAGTCGGAGCAGATCGTGGCCCCGGCGCAGTCGGCCGGAGCCGTGGCCGTCGCGGTCGGTGTCGGTGAGGCGGTCGCCGTCGGGGTGGGACTCGCGGTTCCGCCGCACGGCGTGCCGTTGAGGGCGAAGGCGGTGGGAGCCGGATCGGCGCTGTACCAGGTGCCCTGGAACCCGAAGTCCACGGACCCGTCGGCGGCGAGCACGGCATTGTGCGCGGCGTTCACGGCGGTCACCGCGCTGCCCGACTGGGTGACCTGCGCGTTCCAGGCGGACGTGACCTGCTGGTCGCCGCTGTAGGTCCACTCCAGCCGCCAGCCGCTCAGGGCGGCGCCGAGGTTCGTGACGCGGATCTGGGCGGTGAAGCCGCCGGACCACTCGTTGGTGGTGTAGGTGATCGTGCAGCCCGTCGCCGCGCCCTGTGCGCGCGATGTCGCGATGGTGGGAAGGGCCACCGCCACCACGGTCAGCACCAATGCCCAGAGCGGCAGGCGGTGGCGGTGGCGGCGCACGCGTAAGGAAGTCATGGCCATGATCAATCTCCCGGAGTCAGGACGCTGTGCAGGAGAGTGTGCCGAGGGCTCGGTCATCGCCGCTGAGCGTCATCCCCCAGGTCGTCGACGCGCCCGGTGCCAGCGAGCCGTTGTAGGAGGCGTTGTGAACGGTGGTGGCGGGGCGGGACGGATCCACCACCGCGTTCCAGCGGTTCGCCACGGTCACACCGTCCGGCAGGGTGTGGTGCACCGACCAGCCGGTGACCGGCCGGGACCCGGTGTTGGTGACCGTGACGTCGGCCTGGTACCCGCCCTGCCATGAGCCGGTCAGCTTCCACTGGGCCGTGCAGGCGGTGTCGCTCGAGGGGCTCGGCGTCGGAGTGGGAGATGGCGTCCCTCCGGAGCTGTCGGTGGTGTAGGGAACGGCGGTGTAGTCCTGCGAGCAGCCTCCCGCGCAGCCTGACGGCAGCGAGAAGGAGTACGTACGGCTGCCGCCCAGCCAGGCGTCGGCCGCGTCGCGGATCCGTATGGTGAAGCTGCTCTGGCCGGAGGCCGTCGCGCCGATGACGTAGGACTGCCCCATGTCGCTGTTCATCGCGGCGTCGGTCCAGGTGCCGTTCGCCAGGTACTGGACGCCGTGGATGCCGCCCGGCAGATGGGAGACGGCGATGGCGGGCCAGTACTGCTGGGCTCCCCTGAGGAAGCCGATACGGATGTCACCGCTGTAGTCCGGGGCCGGGACGAAGCTCCAGGAGACATGACGGTTGTTCCAGTGGTCCGGGTACATCGTCCCCGCTGGGGTGCCGCCGATCCGCAAGCGGTTGAGGGAGTCGGTTGCCAGGTCGAGGTGGTTGGGGTCGTCCCGGCACCAGGCGTTGGAATCGGCGCAGCTGTCCGCGACGAGCATGTTCAGGGTGGCCCCGTTGTACTTGTCGGCCACCCAGGAACCGTTGCGGCAGAAGGGCTGGCCCGGGGCACCGTCATTGGTGCCGGTGCAGTAGTCCCCGATGGTGACCTTGACCCAGCGGCCGCAGTTGCGGCCGTTGTCGAAGACGCCCTTGATCGATGCCTGTGAGTCCGGCACCGGGCGCGGGTAGGCCCCCGAGTAGTCGCCGGGTGTGTTGAACACGTTGAGCGCCACGAAGTCCTGGCTGTCCAGTTCGCGCTGCGGCAGACCGCAGCCGCCGTAGGGGCTGCCGAGCCCGGCGAAGTGGGTCGCGTTGCCCAGGACCTCGGTGGCGGCGGCACTCGCCGCGGGCGGCTGGGCCGCCGCAGCCACGACGGGTAACGCGGCACAGCAGAGCGCTGCCAGCAACAGGGCGGTGCGCCTTCGGGCGGGCGAGCGGGGGGCCGAAAGAAGCTGCATGGGGGATCCGCCTTCTTCGTGACGGGGCGCTGTGACGTTCGTATGGGAGTCCTCTCGGAGGGAGGGGGTGAGCGCTGGAACACCTCTCTAGTGGGAGCGCTCCCATGGTCTCCGTGTCCGGGGACTGTAGAAGAGGGCCATGCCCCTGACAAGGGGTCGGGGCCGAGGGCTTGCCGGCTCGCGGCACCACCAGCGCCGCTTTTGCCACAACAACTCCAGGACGCGCTCGCCATAAGGGATATCCCGGGGTCTGGTGGTCGCGGAGCCTTTCACCTGAGATGCAAAGACCCCGCAGGCCGGACAGTCCCCAGCCGAGGCATCCGCCGCGGCCAGACCGCCAGCGCGCCCGTGCCGAAGACCGCATCCGCGCCGCCCGGGCCTCGCCGACCGGGTGCCCGCGGGCGACCTCCTGGCAGCGGACGCGGCGAAGGCGTGTGCGGCTCTTCCCGGCGGCACGGCGACGGGCACCGACGGCAAGGCCGTCGACGTCGGTGCGGCCTGCGGGGTGCTCGCGGCCTGGGACCGCACCGCGAACACCGGCAGCCGAGGCGCCCAGCTCTTCGACCGGCTGTGGCGGAAGTTGCCCGTGTCCCAGATGTGGACGGTGCCGTTCTCGGCTGCCGACCCGGTGAACACCCCGAACACCCTCGACACCGGCTCACCCGCCTTCGCGACGGCTCTCGCCGACACGGTCACCGAGCTGACTGCGGCCGGCATCCCGCTGGACTCGCGGCTCGGGGAGCACCAGTTCGTGGTGCGGAACGAGAAGCGCATCGCGGTTCCCGGCGGATCGCGGTCGCTGGGCGTGTGGAACAAGGTGGAGTCGGTGTGGGACCCGGCGGGCGGTGGATACACGGAGGTGTCGACCGGGTCCAGCAACATCCAGGCGGTGGGCTGGGACGGCGGGCGCTGCCCGGTGGCCCGGACCCTGTTGACGTACTCCCAGTCCTCGAACCCGAACTCGCCGCACTTCAGTGACCAGACACGGCTGTTCTCGGCGGAGAAGTGGGTGACGTCCCGGTTCTGCGAGAAGGACATCCTGTCCTCGCCCGCCCTGAAGATCGTGCGGGTGCGCGGACACTGAGCATGTGGTCCCGCCACATATGTGGCGAGACCACATCACCACGCGGAGAGAGCGCGGGCCTCGGTCACACCGGCCGGGTACGGCCCTCCCAGTACGGGTCGCGCAGTCGACGCTTGTACAGCTTGCCGTTGGGGTCGCGGGGCATCTCGGTGATGAAGTCGACGCTCTTTGGCCGTTTGTAGGCGGCGAGCTGCTCCGCGCAGTGGTCGAGGATCGCGGCGGCGAGGTCCGGGCCGGGTTCCCGGCCGGGCGCCGGTTCCACCACGGCCTTGACCTCCTCGCCCCAGTCGTCGTGCGGAATGCCGAAGGCGGCGGCGTCGGCGACGGCGGGGTGCTGGAGCAGGACGGACTCGATCTCGGCCGGGTAGATGTTGACCCCGCCCGAGATGATCATGTCGATCTTGCGGTCGCGCAGGAAGAGGTAACCGTCCTCGTCGAGGAGGCCGAGGTCGCCGACGGTGAAGAAGTCGCCGATACGGTTCTTCTTCGTCTTGGCCTCGTCCTTGTGGTACGCGAAGCCTCCGGTGTTCATCTTCAGGTAGACGGTGCCGAGTTCTTCGGGCGGCAGCCGGTTGCCGTCGTCGTCGAAGATCGCGAGTTCGCTGATGGGCCAGGCCTTGCCGACCGTGCCGGGTTTCTTCAGCCAGTCCTCGGCGGTCGCGAAGGCACCGCCGCCCTCGCTGGCCGCGTAGTACTCCTCCACACAGGGCCCCCACCAGTCGAGCATCGCCCGCTTGACGTGGTCGGGACAGGGAGCGGCGCCATGGATGGCGTGCCGCATGGACGAGACGTCATGGCGTGCCCGGACGTCCTCGGGCAGGGCCAGCAGGCGATGGAACTGGGTCGGGACCATGTGGGTGTCGGTACACCGGTGTGCGTCGATCAGCCGCAGCATCTCCTCGGGCGTCCACTTGTCCATCAGCACCAGCGGGTGGCCGATGTGCAGGGACGCGGCCGCGAACTGCAGAACGGCCGTGTGGTAGAGCGGGGAGCAGACGAGGTGGACGTCGTCGCCGAAGGGCCGGATGCCGAAGATGCCGAGGAATCCGCCGAGGTACGCCTCCTCCGGGCGCTTTCCGGGCAGCGGGCGCCTGATGCCGCGGGGGCGGCCGGTGGTGCCGGAGGTGTAGTTCATGACCCAGCCGAGTTCACGGTCCGTGGGCGCCGACTCCGGCTGTCCGTCGAGGAGTTCGGCGTACGGCCGGAAGCCCTCGACCTCGCCGACGGCGTATCGCCGGTCCGCCGGAAGGCCGGCCTCGTCGGCGGCCCTGCGCGCGGTCTCCCCGAACCGCTCGTCAGCGATCAGTACCTTCGCACCGGAGTCGGCGACGATCCAGGCGATCTCGGGGGCGACGAAGTGGTGGTTGACCGGCACCAGGTAGAGGCCGGCCTGGCTGGCGGCGAGGTGCGCGGTGAAGAACTCCGCGCTGTTGGGCAGGACGACCGCGAAGGCGTCGCCGCGTTCCAGCCCGGCGGCGCGCAGGCCGTGGACCAGCCGGTTGGCGGCGGCGTGGAGGCGACCGGCGGTCCAGGGCGTGCCGTCGGGGGCGATGAGGACCGTACGGGAGGGGTCCTGGGCGGCCTGGGCCCAGAAGCCCGCGGGAGGTGTGCTCGTCACTGGGCGCTCCTTCCGGCGATGCGGTTGATGCGATCGACGGCTCGCTCGAAGCCGCGGGTGAGGTCGTCGAAGACGGCCTGGACGCTGCGTTCGCTGTTCATCCGCCCCACGATCTGACCGACGGGCGTGCCCAGCAGCGGCTCGACCTCGTACTTCTGGATGCGTGAGACCGCCTCGGCGACCAGCAGGCCCTGCAGCGGCATGGGGAGGGTGCCGGGCCCCTCGGCGGAGTCCCAGGCGTCGGTCCATTCGGTTCGCAGCTGGCGTGCGGGCTTACCCGTCAGGGCGCGGGAGCGCACGGTGTCGCCGGAACCGGCGGCGAGAAGTTTCTGGATGAGCCGGGGCGACGTCAGTTCGGCCTCTGTGGTGGTCAGCCATATGGAGCCCAGCCACACACCCTGGGCCCCGAGTGCCAGTGCGGCGGCCGCCTGCTGCCCGCTGCCGATGCCGCCCGCCGCCAGTACAGGCAGCGGATCGACGGCGTCGACGACCTCCGGGGTGAGGACCATGGAGGCGATGTCACCGGTGTGGCCACCGGCCTCGTAGCCCTGTGCGACCACGATGTCGATGCCGGCTTCCTGGTGCTTGACGGCGTGCCGGGCACTGCCCGCCAGGGCGGCGACCAGCACGTCCTGTTCGTGCGCGCGGTCCACCACGTCGGCGGGAGGCGAGCCGAGGGCGTTGGCGAGCAGCCGGATCGGGTAGTCGAAGGCGACGTCCAGCTGGCTGCGGGCGACCTGCTCCATCCAGCCCGTGATGCGCCACCCGGACGCCTCGCCCTCGGCGAGTGCGGGTACGCCGTACTTGGCGAGGGTGTCCTTGACGAACTGCCGGTGCCCCTCGGGGATCATCGCCTCGACGTCGGCCTCGCTCACCCCCTCGACCTTCTTGGCCGGCATGACGACGTCCAGGCCGTACGGCTTGCCGTCGACGTGGGCCTCGATCCAGTCGAGGTCGCGTTTGAGTTCGTCGGGTTCCGTGTAACGGACCGCGCCGAGCACTCCGAAGCCGCCGGCCCGGCTGATGGCCGCGGCGACGGCGGGGAACGGCGTGAAGCCGAAGACGGCGTGCTCCAGTCCCAGTTTCTTGCTCAGCTCCGTCTGCATGGCCGCAGGATGCCGCAGTCCTCCGGACGACGGAAGAGGTTTTCTGATGCTCCGTCAGATTCAGGTCGGCGGATCGTCGGCCGGAACTCCACGAAGACCGTCGGGCGAGCACCTCAGTGGGCGGGCACATCAGGCGGACGCGCCCCGTGTTGAGGCCCTCGGCTGCAGCGCCCGGCAACCGACGGTTCAGCCAGGCACGTCCAGCCGCTGGGTGCCGACGACCGACAGCAGCCGTAGTGCCTCCTCGGACGGCGAGCCCGGGGTGGCCGTGTAGATCACGACGTGCTGGTCCCGGTCGGCGATGTCCAGGACGTCGCAGTTCACCGTGACCGGGCCGACCAGGGGATGGTCGAAGGTCTTGCAGAGCGTGGGGCGGACGGTGACCTCGTGCGTGGCCCACATCCGGGCGAACGCCTC
Organism: Streptomyces sp. NBC_00285; assembly: GCF_036174265.1. Taxonomy (NCBI): domain Bacteria; kingdom Bacillati; phylum Actinomycetota; class Actinomycetes; order Kitasatosporales; family Streptomycetaceae; genus Streptomyces; species Streptomyces sp. NBC_00285. Next base: position 929,506 of record NZ_CP108055.1, read on the forward strand.
GCTCCCGTCAAGGAGTTCCGCCACCAGTGCGGTCAGCTCGGGATGGTCGGGATAGCGGGCGGAGGCGGCGCGCAGTCGCTGGACCGAGGAGCGCGCGAACTCCTCGCCGTCCGAGACGCCGTAGAGCCGGCGGCCCTGCGGGTGCGGGCCCAGGAAGGAACGGCGGACGAGGTTGCGGTCGCGGCGGGACAGGGCCGAGAAGTCCTCCATGAGCGCCGCGGCCAGGTCGTTCCAGGCGATCACCTCGTAGAACGCCGAGATGACGATCGCGGCGGCCTGCGGCAGCCGGTGCAGCAGGTCGACGATGCTCTGGCGCACCTCGCGCGAGGGGCCGGGCGGCGGGCCCGGCGGGGTGCCGGCGAGGTGGTGGAGGTGGTCGCGTTCGGCGTCCGACAACCGCAGGGCGCGGACGACCTGCGCCAGGACCTCACGGGACGGCCGGGGCGCACGGGCCTGTTCGAGGCGGGTGTAGTACTCGGTGGAGATGTACGCCAGCTGCGCCACCTCCTCGCGGCGCAGTCCCGGGGTACGGCGGCGCGGTCCGGCGGGCAGGCCCACGTCGGCGGGGGCGATGCGCTCGCGTCGGATGCGCAGGAAGTCGGCCAGTTCTCGTCGGTCCACGGTCCCAGTGTGCGCGGGCACCGGGCCGCCGAGCCAGGTACTGCCGGTGCCTGGATGAGTCCGGCCTCCGGGCGCAGGCTCGTCGGCATGACCGACAACACCACCACCTCTGCCCTGCTCGCCGACAAGGTCGCCTTCGTCACCGGCGCCGGACGCGGTATCGGCGCCGCGGCCGCGCGACTGTTCGCCCGGGAAGGAGCCCGGGTCCTGCTCGCGGCCCGCACCGAGAGTCAGCTCAAGGCGGTGACCGAGGAGATCCGTGCCGCGGGCGGCATCGCCGACCACGTCCACTGCGACCTGGCCGACCCCGCGAGCGTCCGCGCCGCCGTGGACCGGGCCGTCGAGCTGTACGGCAGGCTCGACGTCGCCTTCAACAACGGGGCGACCATCCAGCAGCCCGGGCCCATGGACCAGCTGGCCGAAGCCGACTTCGACCATGTCCTCGCCGTCAATCTCAAGGGTCCCTGGCTGGCGATGAACGCCGAGATCGCCGCGATCCGGGCCACCGCCGGGACCGGCGCGATCGTCAACAACTCCAGCGTCGGCAGCCTGATGGCCAACCCGTGGCTGCCCGCGTACGGCGCCGCCAAGCGGGCGGTCAACAGCCTCACCGCGTCGGCCGCCGCCACGTACGGCCCGGAGGGCATCCGCGTCAACGCCATCGCCCCCGGCACCACGCTGACCGAGATGATCGACGAGTGGGAAACGGCCTCTCCCGGCATCGTCGACGAGCTCACCTCCCGGACCCCGCTCGGCCGGGCCGCCGCTCCGGACGAGATCGCCGAGGCCGCGGCCTGGCTGCTCAGCGACCGGGCCTCCTATGTGACCGGGGCGGTGCTCCGGGTCGACGGCGGCAGTCTGGCCTAATCGGAGGAGGGGCCCTCCAGCACGGCCATGGCCGCGTTGTGCCCCGGCACCCCGCTCACCCCGCCGCCGCGCACCGCGCCCGCCCCGCACAGCAGCACGTTCGCATGCCGGGTCTCCACACCCCAGCGGCCGGTGCCCTCCTGGGCGTAGGGCCAGGACAGTTCGCGGTGGAAGATGTTGCCGCCGGGCAGCCGCAGGTCCCGCTCCAGGTCGAGCGGGGTCCTGGCCTCGATGCAGGGCCGGCCGTCCGCGTCGGTGGCCAGACAGTCGGCGAGCGGTTCGGCGAGGTGCGTGTCGAGCTGGGCGAGGGTCGCCGCCAGGAGTTCCTCGCGTACGGCGTCGTTGTCCCGGTCGAAGAGCCGGGCCGGGGTGTGCAGGCCGAACAGGGTGAGCGTCTGAAAGCCCTGCTCGACCAGGTCCGGCCCGAGGATCGAGGGGTCGGTGAGCGAGTGACAGTAGATCTCGGAGGGCGGGGCGGCGGGCAGGTGGCCGGCGGCGGCCTGGGCGTGGGCGGTGGCCAGTTGCCGGTAGCCCTCGGCGACGTGGAAGGTGCCCGAGAACGCCTCGCGCGGGTCGACGGAGTCGTCGCGCAGTCGTGGGAGGCGCTTGAGGAGCATGTTCACCTTGAGCTGGGCGCCCTCGGCGGGCGGTGGCTGCCGGTCGCCGGTGAGGGTGGCCAGGGCCTGCGGGGAGGCGTTGACCAGGACGTGCCGGGCGTCGACCGCGCCCTCGCCGTCGGCGGTGCGGTAGGTGATCTGCGCCGCGTGCCCGTCCGTGGAGATTCGCACGGCCTCGTGCCCGGTGGCGATGACCGCGCCCGCCTGCCGTGCCGCCGTCGCCAGTGCGTCGGTGAGGGCGCCCATGCCGCCCACGGGTACGTCCCAGGCGCCCGTCCCGCCGCCGATCACGTGGTAGAGGAAGCAGCGGTTCTGCTGGAGCGAGGGCTCGTGGGCGTCGGCGAACGTTCCGATGAGAGCGTCGGTCAGGACCACGCCCCGGACCAGGTCGTCGGCGAACCGGTCCTCGACGGCCACTCCGATCGGCTCCTCGAACAGGACCCGCCACGCCTCCTCGTCGTCCACCCGCAGGCGCAGCTCGTCCCGCGCCGGCAACGGTTCGGTGAGCGTGGGGAAGACCCGCTGCGCGACGCGGCCCGTCATTCCGTAGAACCGCTGCCACTGCTCGTACTCGCGCTCGCCGCCGGTGAGCTTGGCGAAGGCCTCCCTGGTTCGCCGCTCACCACCGCCGACGAGGAGGCCGGTCGGCCTGCCGTCACGTTCCACCGGGGTGTACGACGACACGTTGCGTGTGCGGACGCGGAAGTCCAGGCCGAGGTCCCGGACGATCTTCTTGGGGAGCAGGCTGACCAGGTAGGAGTAGCGCGACAGCCGGGCGTCCACCCCTGTGAAGGGCCGGGTGGAGACCGCGGCGCCTCCCGTGGTCGCGAGCCGCTCGAGGACCAGCACGGAGCGTCCGGCCCGGGCCAGGTAGGCGGCGGCGACCAGGCCGTTGTGGCCGCCGCCGACGATGACGGCGTCGTAGCTCCGCTGGGGTCCCTCGTGTGCAGGCATGGTTCTTCGTAACACGTGGTGATCTAGGTCGGCCAGGGGGAGGCGGCACCCAGCTCACGGGGTGCCCGGCGCCCGTTGCTGCCGTAGCGCCGCGACTCTGCGGTAGAGCTCCACCGCCTCCGCGCCCCGGCCGAGCTGTTCCAGGCAGTGGGCCTCGTCGTTGCGGCTGGCGAGGGTGTCGGGGTGGTCGGCGCCGAGGACGCGTTCGCGGGCGGTGGCCACCCTGCCGTACTCGGTGAGGGCGTCCGTCCAGCGGCCGAGCCAGCCGAGGCCCACGGCGACCTCGCGACGGCTGATCAGGGTGTCCGGGTGGTCGGGGCCCAGGACGCGTTCGCGGATCGCGCACACGTCACGGGACTCGGCGAGGGCTTCCTCCCAGCGGCCGAGGCGGCCGAGGTTGACGCCGAGGCCGTGGCGGGCCCGGAGGGTCTCGGGGTGGGCGGGGCCGTGGATGCGGGTGCGGTCCTCGATCAGGTCGCGGTAGAGCTGGAGGGCCTCCGGGCTGCGGCCGAGGCGGCCGAGGCTGATGCCGACCTCGTAGCGGGCGGCGAGGGTGTCGGGGTGGTCGGGTCCGAGGGCCTGCGCGCGGGCCTCGGCGACCTCGTGATAGGTCCCCAGGGCTTCCTCCCAGCGGCCCAACTGACCGAGGGCGTAGGCCACTTCATACCGGGTGACCAGTGTGTCGGGGTGGTGGGGGCCGAGCACCCGGATGCGGGCGGCGGCCACCTCGCAGGCCATGCGGTACGAGTCCTCCAGGCGGCCCAGTCTGCTGAGGTTGAAGGCGAGGTTGTGGCGGCAGCGCAGGGTGTCGGGGTGGTCGGGGCCCATCCGGCTCTCCCGGGCGGCGAGCACCGAGTTGTAGACCTGGTGGGCATCGAAGTGCCGGCCCAACTGGCCCAGTACGTACGCCATTTCCTGGCGGGCGGCGAGGGTGTCGGGGTGGTCGGCGCCCAGCGCGCGGGTCCTGGTCGCGGCCACGTGCTTGTACTCGCGCAGGGCGTCGGCGGCGCGGCCGGTGCGGCTGAGCGAGAAGGCGACCTCGTAGCGGCTGGCCAGGGTGTCGGGGTGATCGGGGCCGAGCAGGTGCGCGCGCTCGGCGGCGACCGCGCGGTGCACCTCGCCGGCCTCGGCCCAGCGGCCCAGGCGGCCGAGGCTGAGCCCCGCGTTGTGCCGTCCGGCGAGTGCGGTGACGGCCTGCGGGGAGAGCGCGGGCGGCTCGTCGGGCACGGGCTCCTCGGCGCGGCCGCCCACGGGGCGGGCGATCCACTCGCCGGTGAGACCGGCTCCGGCGTCCGGGGGTGTGATGGCGAGGCCAGCGCCTGTGGCCTTGTGGCCGGTGGTCATGCCGTGGGTCCAGGACGGCAGCCGGGTCTCACGGGGACGGGCGGGCTCGGGCGTCTCCCGTGGCCACAGGTCGGGCTGCTGGGTCACCACGGTGGGCACGTACGCCGGCGTGGTGCGGCCCAGAGTGATCCGGCGGCCCAGCTCACGCGCGTCCTGCGGGCGTTGCTCGGGGAGCTTGGCCAGCAGGTCCAGGATGACCTTGTCCAGGTACTCGGGGAGTTCGGCGCGGTGGCTGCGCGGCGGGCGGGGCGGGGTGTCGCGGTGGCCCACGAGGATCGCCCACGCGTCGTCCAGGTCGAACGGCGGGGCCCCGGTGGCGATTTCGTAGAGCACACACCCCAGCGAGTACAGGTCGCTGCGCAGGTCGACCTCGGAGCCCCCGATCTGCTCCGGCGACATGTAGTGCGGGGTGCCCATCGCGATGCCGGTGCCGGTCAGGCGGGAGGTGAAGCCGATGTCGTGGCCGAGGCGGGCGATGCCGAAGTCGCAGATCTTCACGGTGCCGTCGGTGAGGCGGACGATGTTCGCGGGCTTCAGGTCCCGGTGCACGATGCCCTGCTGGTGGGTGTAGGCGAGCGCGGCGGCGACCTGCTCGGCGATCTCGACGACGTCGGCGACGGGCAGCGGATGCTGTCGGTTGTCCTCCAGGAGCTGGCTGAGGTTGCGGCCGTCCAGGAGTTCCATCACCAGGTAGAGCACGCCGTCGTACTCGCCGAAGTCGTGGACGACGGTCACCCCGCGGTGGCTGAGGGCCGCCGCCACCCGTGCCTCACGCCGGAACCGCTCCCTCAGGACCCGCGTGAAGGTCTGGTCGTGGTGTCCGCCCATCGGCTTGAGGCACTTCACGGCGACATGACGGCCCAGCGACTCGTCGCGCGCCCGCCACACCTCGCCCATGCCTCCGCGCCCGATCAGATCGAGCAGTCGGTACCGCCCCTGGATGAGCCTGCTGTCCCCCATCTCCTGCGACCGCCCCCGTCATGTCCGGCCCGCCCTCCCCTGGCTCGTCCAGTATGGCGACCTATCGTACGAGTTTGTACGGGGCGGGCCGGGAGCCCGGGCCGAGCCGGTCCATGGCGTGCAGGATGTGCTTGGGCGGGAGGTGCCGGCGCAGCCGGGCGGGACCGCAGCGCAGCAGGGTGCCGGTGGCACGCAACTGCCGGGTGGCGGTGGCGGGTTCGGGGGCTTTTCGGCCGTACGGCTCATGGGCGCGCGGCGCCAGGGCGGCCTCTGCCTGGAACGTGCGTAGTCATCCCGAATCGGTGGCGCGAACTGATCGCAGGCAGGTGGTTGCCGGAGTCGCCCTCCGATAACGTACCGACCAGGCGGTACGACTGGGTGTGCCCCACGCGCCGTCGTGTGCTCGATGAACAGCAACGTTTCATCCGCCACAGGACGGAAGGGCCCTCATGACACAGAACACGGACCGCGACAGCCTGGCCTTCGCACGCCGGACCTGGAGAACTCTTGAGCCCTACCACGGGGCTGTCTACTTCTCGCCCGAAGCCGCAGGCCAGTACGCCGAGTTGGGCGTCGACGCCAGGACGGGGTACTTCGCGTCCCGCTCCGCGGCGCTCGGCGCCGCTCCGGCGGAGGTGGTCATCGCCGCCTTCTACAACTTCAATCCCCAACTGGTGCGCCGAGCCATACCCGCGGCATGGGAGGCCGCCACGCCCCAGCGGTTCGCCGCCGCCCGGCTCGCCGGCATCGATTCCACGCTCCGCCGCATCCTCGGCACGGACGTCTCCTCACCGGCAATGGCCCGCGCGGCGGAACTGGCCCGTACCGCGGCTGAAGTGACCGTGCACCATCCACAAGGCCGCCCCCTCTTCGCCGCGCACGCCGCACTGCCGTGGCCGAGCGCACCCCACCTCGTCCTCTGGCACGCGCAGACTCTGCTGCGTGAGTTCCGTGGCGACGGTCACGTGGCGGCGCTGCTCACCGCCGGACTGAGCGGGCTCGAGTCCCTTGTCACGCACGCCGCCACAGGCGACATCGACGGAGCGGTGCTGCGCGACTCGCGGGCATGGACGCCGGAGCAGTGGGGAGAGGCCGTACAGAGCCTCCGTGAGCGTGGATGGCTCGACGAGGGACCTCACCTGGCCTTGACCGAGGACGGTGCGCGACGCAGGGCGGAGATCGAGCACACCACCGACAGGCTTGCCGCCCTCCCCTACATCACGCTCGGTCCGGCCGCCTGCGCCGAACTTCGTTCGCTGGTACGGCCGTTCAGCCTTGCGGTGGCCAAGGAACTCCTGCCCTGGGCAGTGGACCGCCTCAGCGAAGAGAGCAAATGAGAGAGAAGGTGGCCCGGTCGGGGTTCCTCGACGGCTGAAGACCGTCCGGACCCCGCCCGAGGCGCGCATGCATGTGCGGCACGCGACCGCGCCGCGGGGGCGATGAAGGCGGCCTGTTGGGCAGTGTGGATCAGGAGGGGGTGTCGAGGTGCTCGGTGAGCTGTTCGGCGGCCCAGTGGCCCCATTCCTCCGCGGTCCGAGAACCCCGTAGGCCGTATTCGAGCATGAGCCAGCCACAGATCTGGACCGGGTCGCCCACCCATTGCGCGTTGTCGCGGATGGCCTCCAGCGCGGTGAGTCGCTCGCGCACGCCCACGGCATGGCCGTCACGCCGGCGATGCCGTGGTGGCCCACCGCGCTCGGGGCAGGAATGCCGCGCGCCGGCTTCACACCCCCCGCGGAATGAGACGGAGAGGTGGACACCCGGGAATTCATATCCAGGGGATGATTCCTTCCCCCCATCGTGAGTGGACATCATCTCTGCACCGGCGAATCATGGTGTGCGGACCGCCGATCGGCGGATCGCGGCCGACAAAGGGACAGGCGTCATGGTCGAGACTGTTTCATTCAGGAACAAAGCCGTAGAGATCGCGGGACACCTCCACCTGCCGGACGACTTCGACGAAGATAAAAGATATCCCGCCCTTGTCGGAATTCATCCGGCCGGCGGTGTAAAGGAACAGACCATCGGCCAGTACGCGAAGCGGCTGGCTTCCGAGGGATTCGTGACCGTGGTCTACGACTCCTCCTACCAGGGAGAGAGCGGCGGCGAACCGCGCCTTCTGGAAGACCCGACGACCAGGGTGGAGGACGCCCGTTGCGCGGCGGACTTCCTCAGCACTCTCCCGTACGTGGACACCGAGCGGATGGGCGTCTTCGGCATCTGCGCCGGTGGCGGCTACGCGATCAGCGTGGCGCAGACCGAACGCCGTTTCAAGGCGGTCGCCACCGTCAGCGCGGCTCCGATGGGCGAAGGTTCCAGGAGCTTTCTGGGGCATCTGTCTCCGGTGTCCGAGCAGATCAAGGCCCTGGAGATGGTCGGTCAGCAGCGCACAGCGGAGGCGAGGGGAGCAGAGCCCGTCTACGCCCCGTTCGTCCCGGAAACGCTGGAGGAGATCGACGACAACACGCCGGACCTCCTCCGCGAGGGATACGACTACTACCGGACTCCGCGTGGTCAGCATCCCCGTTCCAAGGGCCGCTTTCTGCTGACCAGCATGGACAGGATGTACGCCTTCTCGACGTTCCATCAAATTCCGGAACTGCTGACCCAGCCGCTGCTCCTCATCGCGGGGAGCAAGGCGGACACAAAGGTGTTCAGCGACCAGGCTTACGAGCTTTCCAAGGGCCCGAAGGAACTGTTCGTCGTCGACGGGGCGACTCACATCGCCATGTACGACGTTCCCGAGTACATGGATCAGGCGCTCACCAAGATGGTGAAGTTCTTCGCCGTCCTTCAGTAGAAATCCTCCAGGGCAAACGCCCGGAGAGCCTGGCCCGCCGTAGAAATCATTCGAGGAGCACCATCACCATGTCCCATCCCGGCCGCCCCACCGTCGCCATCGCCTTTCATTCGGGCTACGGCCACACGGCCGTCATCGCCGAAGCCGTGGCGCGTGGTGCGGCGGGAGCGGGCGTCGAGGTCGTCTCGATCTCCGTCGACACCATTACGGACGAGCAGTGGGCACAGCTGGACGCCGCCGACGCGATCGTCTTCGGCGCCCCCACATACATGGGTACCGCCTCCGCGGCCTTCCACGCGTTCGCCGAGGCCAGCAGCAAGCGCTGGTTCTCCCAGGCCTGGGTGGACAAGCTCGCCGCAGGATTCACCAACTCCGGTGCCAAGAACGGCGACAAGTCGTCCACCCTGGGCTACTTCGCCACGATGGCCGCCCAGCACGGCATGCACTGGATCAGCCTGGGCCTGCAGCCAGGCTGGGACTCCACCGCGGGCAGCGAGGACGACATCAATCGGCTGGGCTTCTTCCTGGGCGCCGGCGCCCAGAGCCCGACCGACGCCGGCCCGGAGGCGGTCCACAAGTCGGACATCGCCACCGCGGAGCACCTGGGCGCCCGCGTCGCACGCCAGGCCGCGATCTTCCGCGCCGGGCGGACCGCCCTCGCCGCCTGATCCCGGAACCCTTTCCCCTCTCCATCCGCCACCCCCCGCAAGGAGTACGTCATGTCCGATTCCCCGAGCCTCGCCCTCGTCCGCCGGCTCTACGAATCCGGAATGTCCCCGGAAGTGACCGCCGAGGTCATGGCCCCGGACCTCGTCTGGGACATCACCCCCGGCTTCCCGAACAGCGGTGTCTACCACGGCTGGGACGACGCGGCCAAGAACTTCTTCGGCAGGACGATGCCGAACTACGACTCCTTCGGCGCGGTGCCCGAGGAGTTCTACGCCGACGACGAAGGCCATGTCTTCGTGTTCGGCCATTACCACGCCGAGACGAAGACCGGGAACAAGGCCGACGTCCGGTTCATCCACCTGTGGACCGTCCGTGACGGCAAGGCCGTGAGCATGCGGCAGGCCGCCGACAGCCACATCCTCCAGGAAGCCCTCAAGGGCTGACACCCTCACCAGGAGACGACAACCATGGCGAAGATCCTCTTCGTGATCACCGCGTCCGACCACTGGACGCTGGCCGACGGCACCCGCCAGCCGGCCGGCTTCTGGGCCGAGGAAGCGATCGGCCCCTACCAGGTCTTCAAGGAGGCCGGATACGAGATCGCGGCGGCGACGCCGGGCGGTGTGCCGCCGACCGCGGACGCGCTCAGCCTCACCGCGGACTTCAACGGCGGCGAGGAAGGCGCCGAGCGCATGCGGACCGCCCTGCGCGAGGCCACCGAGCTGGCGCACCCGATGCGCATCGAGGACGTGAACATCGACGACTACGTGGCCGTCTTCTACCCCGGCGGCTGGGGCCCGATGGAGGACCTGCCCGACGACGCCGCCTCCGGCAAGCTGCTCACCGAGTGGCTCGCCACCGGCAAGCCGGTCTCCCTGGTGTGCCACGGCCCCGCGGCACTGCTGGCGACGATCGGCCCGGACGGGACCTCCCCGTTCCACGGTTACCGCCTCACCGGCCTGTCGAACGCCGAGGAGAAGCTGAACGGTCTCGCCGACCGCGCGAAGTGGCTGCTCCAGGACCGCCTCGTGGGCGAACTCGGGGCGGACTACCGCGAGGCCGACCCGTTCACCCCGCACGTCCAGGTCGACCGCACCCTCTACACCGGCCAGAACCCGGTCTCGGCCGTTGCCCTCGCCCAGGAGCTGGTCAAGGCGCTGAGCTGACCACTCGGAAAGCTCCCACAGGTGGCCCGTGGCGCGCTCGCGCCCCGGGCCACCTGTCCTGCTGCGGGCCCTACCACGATCGAGAGGATCGCGCCCACTGGCCGATCAGCCAGGGGACGGATCCGTACCCCTCACAAGATGCGGCGTTTGTGCCAGGCTGAAGGTCATGAACCGCAACCCGCATCTGAACGAGCTGGGTGAGTTCCTCAAGGCCCGTCGTGCTGAGCTCACCCCCTCCGAGGTCGGCCTCCGCGGCGGGCCACGGAGGCGCGTGCAGGGACTGCGCCGTGAGGAAGTGGCACTCCTCGCCGCGATCAGCACCGAGTACTACACCCGGATCGAGCAGGGCCGACTCCAGGCGTCAGCTCCCCTCCTCGACGAGATCGCCCAGGTGCTCCGTCTGAACGACGCCCAGCGCACCTATCTCTTCGATCTCGCGGCGAAGGAGCGGGTGCGCCCGACCCTGTACCGCGAGCGCCAGCAGGTGGACCCGCAGCTGCAGCGCACGCTGGACGACCTCAGCGCCTCCCCGGCCTTCGTCATCGGCCGGCGCACCGACATCCTGGGCTGGAACCGACTCGCCGCCGCCCTGTGGACCGATTTCGGGCGCTACCCCGAGCCGGAGCGGGTGTTCGTGCGGCTGCTGTTCACCGAACCCTGGATGCGTGAGCTGTACGTCGACTGGGAGGAGGTCACCCGGCTGGCCATCGCCCAGCTGCGCATGGAGAGCGCGCGCTACCCCGACGACCAGCCTCTCACCGCACTGGTCGAGGAACTCTCCGCCCGTGACCCACAGTTCCGGCAGTGGTGGACCGAACACGACGTCGCGATGCGGGGCAATGGCGTCAAAAGGCTGCGGCACCCTGTGGTGGGCGAGCTGACGCTCGACTGGAACACGCTCACCTGCGGTACGGATCCCGACCAGCACATCATCGTGTGGAACGCGGAACCCGGGACCCCCTCCCACGACGGGCTGCGCCTGCTCGCCTCCTGGACCGCCGACCAGAAACCGTCGGCGTCCGACGCGGCTACCTGAGCCTTTTCTCCCGCGCGCCCGCAAGGGCTGACCGGCGGTGCGGTGTCACACATGAGGGGGATACATACATCCCCCCTATAGCCGTATCCCGGCCAAGAAACCTTCCCCTTTTCCGGGCGTACGCGAGCCGGAAAGGTCGGACACCTCAACGACCGAATGTCAGACAACGAGGTGCTTCGCATGAAGGCTGTAGGTTTCACGGAATTCGGTGGGCCGGAGGTGCTTCAGGTTCTGGAGCTGCCCGCTCCCGAGGCCGGTCCGGGCGAGGTGCGCATCCGGGTGCACGCCGCGACCGTCAACGCGGTCGACGCCCTCCAGCGCAGCGGACCCGCCCGGTCTCCGGACGCCCGGCCGCCGTTCGTGCCCGGCATGGAGGCCGCCGGTGTCGTGGACCAGATCGGCGCGGGCACGGACACGGACCTCAGCGTCGGTGACCAGGTGATGGCGCTCGTGCTCGCTGACGGTGCCCGCGGCGCCTACGCCGAGCAGATCGTCGTCCCGGCGGAGTCGGTGGTGCGCGCACCCCACGGCGTGAGCGACGCACAGGCCGCGTCGCTGCCGATGAACGGTCTGACCGCGCGCCTGGCGCTTGACACCCTCGGCCTGGAGGCCGGGCAGTCCGTCGCCGTCACCGGAGCGGCCGGTGCGGTGGGCGGCTATGCCGTCCAACTGGCCAAGGCGGACGGGCTGCGGGTGGTGGCCGATGCCTCGGAGCAGGACGAGACCCTGGTCAAGGAACTCGGTGCCGACATCGTTCTGCGTCGCGGCGCCGAGTACCCGGACCGGGTGCGCGCGGAGGTCCCGGAGGGCGTCGACGGGCTCCTCGACGCCGCGTCGCTCGGCGCTCTCACCGCCCGGGCGGTGCGGGACGGCGGCCGGGTGGTGACACTGCGCGGCTACGACGGTCCCGGTGAACGCGGCATCGTCTACGAGCCGATCGTCGTGTTCCGCTATGCCCGCGAGCACGCCAAGCTCGACCGGCTGCGGCAGCAGGCGGAGGACGGCCGGATCACCCTTCGGGTCGCCAGGACGTTCCCGGCGGAACAGGCCGCCGAGGCACACCGGCTCCTCGCCGCAGGCGGAGTGCGCGGCCGACTGGTCCTGACCTTCTGACGCGGGGCACGTGCGGGCGCGGAGACCGCCTCGACGTCACGCGTGTGTGGCCGGACGTCGTACGACGTCCGGCCACCCGCACTACGCGGCGAACGCGTTCACACCCGTCAGCTCCGCAGACAGCTCCCACAGGCGCGCCGCCTGCCCGGGGTCGGTCGCCCAGTCCTTCACACCGCGCATCTCGCCGTCGGCCGGAGCGGGCTCGGCCACGTCGCAGTCCTCGAGGTAGAGACCGCCCAGGCCCTCCAGCTGGGGGGAATTCGCGGCCCACACCTGCGTTGCCGCGCCCTGCTGAGGGGTCTTGAAGAAGTCCGGGTCGCGCAGGTTGCCGTCCTCGTCGAACCAGCCGAACTCCACCCTCTCCTCTTCGGGCACGTGCCGCAGGAGCGGTGTGATGATGACGCCGGGATGCACGGCGAAGGCGCGGACGCCGAAGTCCTTGGCGAGCCTGTCCAGGTGCACCGCGAAGAGCGCGTTCGCGGTCTTCGCCTGGCCGTACGCCTGCCACTTGTCGTAGCCCCGCTCCCACTGGACGTCGTCCCAGCGGATGCCGGACATGTGATGGCCGCCGGAGGAGACGGAGACGACCCGTGCGCCGTCGGGTTCGAGCGCCGGCCACAGACGGTTGACGAGGGCGAAGTGACCGAGATGGTTGGTCGCGAACTGCGCTTCCCAGCCTGGCCCGACCCGGGTTTCGGGGCAGGCCATGATCCCGGCGCTGTCGATGACGATGTCGACACTCCTGCTTGAGTCGAGGAACCGCTCCGCGAATCCGCGGACACTCTCCAGGTCGCCGAGATCCAGCTCGTCCACCTCGACGCCGAGAACCCCGTCGAGCGCGCCCCGGGCGTCCGCGGGCCTACGCGCGGGGACGACGACGTGGGCGCCGGCCCGGGTGAGCGCACGAGTGGTCTCCAGGCCGATGCCCGAGTAGCCGCCGGTGACGATCGCGAGCTTGCCGCTCAGGTCGATGCCCTGGAGGACGTCGGCGGCGGTGCTCCTGGCGTCGAACCCGGAGCCGATCTTGTGCTGTGCGGTGGTCATGCGCAATCACTCCTGACGAGAGCAGTGGAAGAAAACCTGACGTTCGAGGGAGGGCGCTCAACCGTTCCTCTCGGAGAGGAGCGGTCCGCGGCGGCCGAGGGTCCACACGAAGAGTGCGAGACAGGCGAGGCCGGCGCCGGTCAGCGAGACGGCGGTCCAGTCGGCGGCGGACCACAGGACGGAGGCTGCCGCGGAGCCGGCCGCGCCGCCGATGAAGTTGCAGGTGACGAAGGCCGTGTTGAGGCGGCTTCGGGCCTGGGGCGCGAGCGCGAACAGCCGTGTCTGGTTGAGGATGTTCACGCCCTGTACGGCGATGTCGAGCAGCACGACGGCCACGACGATCCCCACGACGGAACGCTCGGCGAGGGCCGCGACGACGAACGAGACCACGACCGCCGCCCACCCCCACCCGGTCGCCGGCATGGACCTGCCCCGGTCATGGAGTCGCCCGGCACGCCGGGCGGCCAGCGCCCCGGCCAGCCCGAGGAGGCCGAACAGACCGATCACGGAGACCGAGTAGGAGAACGGCTCCGCGCCGAGCAGGAAGGTCAGCCCGGTCCAGAACAGGGTGAAGACGCCGAAGGCGGTGGCACCGAGGAACAGCGTCCAGCGCACCGCGCGCTCCTGCCGGATCACCTGCCACACCGAGAGCAACAGCCGTGGGTACGGCAGGTGGACCTTCGGGGCGACCGGAGGGATCGTGCGGCTGAGGAGCAACGCGAAGGCGAGCGAGACCGTGGCGGCGACGAAGTAGATGGCGCGCCATCCGGCCGCGTCCGCGAGGAGTCCGCTGATGGTGCGGGAGGTGAGGATGCCGATGAGCATCCCGGAGACCACCGTCCCCACCACGCGCCCGCGGTTGGTGTCGTCGCTGAGGTCACCGGCGAGCGGGGTGAGCAACTGGCCGCTGACGGTCGTGAACCCGAGGAGGGTGGTCGCCACCAGGAGCGCGCCCAGGGAAGGAGCTATGGCGCAGGCGATGAGCGCGAGGGCCGCGCAGAGCATCATTCCGGGGATGAACCGGCGCCGGTCGAGGACATCGCCGAGCGGGACCAGCAGCAGTGCTCCGGTCGCGTAGCCGATCTGGGTGGCTGTCACGAGCCAGCCTGCCGACGCGGTCGAGGCGTGCAGGTCACTGCCGATGAAGCCGAGCAGCGGCTGTGCCCAGTAGAGGTTGGCGACAGCGGTGCCACCGGCGACTGCGAACAGCAGAGTCAGGCCGCGGCTCATCCTGTTCCCGTCCGCTGTGGCGGGGACGCTCGCGGTGGGCGGCGTGGGGGTGTCCGGAGTGGCCATGGTCGGGTGTCCAGGTGAGTACGGGCGGGTCGGCTGTGTCGCCGCGAGGTGAAGTGGGCCTGTGTGATGGGGTGGTGGCGGAAATCCGTCGGCCTTCCGCGCGATGACGGGGCTACGCCTGTTCCAGTGGCAGCCAGCGGTCGTCGGTGGCCAGGCGGTCGGCATCCGCCGGCCCCCAGCCGCCGACGTCGTAGCGGTGGGGCGCACCGGGCAGGTCGAGGACGGGCCCGACGATGCGCCAGAGCTCCTCGACCATGTCCATGGTGGTGAAGCGGCGCGGGTCGCCGGTGATCGCGTCGGCCAGGACATGGGTGTAGGCCACGGAGTCGTTTCCGGTGAGGTGGGCGAAGTCGACCGTCGCGGCGACCTGGTCGACCTCGCCGGTCTCTCCCTCGTGCTGGGCGAGCAGATCGAAGGTGACGCCCGCACGAGGGCTGATGCGAAAACGCAGCCCGTTCGCAGGGGCCTGTTGAGCGCTCGCGGTGTGGTGGAAGCCCTCGACGGGACGGTTCAGTTCGACGACGATCTCGATGGCGGTGGCCGCCATCGCCTTGCCCGCCCGGATGGTGAAGGGGATCCCGGCCCAGCGGTCGAGGTTCACCCAGGTGCGCAGGGCGCAGTAGGTTTCGGTGGTCGACCCCGCTTTGACACCCTGGACGTCGAGGTAACCGTCGTACTGACCGCGTACGAAGTCCTCGGAGCGCACGGTACGGACGGCGCGCAGGGCTCGGATGCGTTCGTCGAGGACGTCGACGGCGGAGCCCGTACGCGGTGCTTCCATCACGAAGTAGGCGAGCATCTGCAGCAGGTGGTTCTGGACCACGTCGCGCAGGCATCCGGTCACGTCGTAGAAGCCGCCGCGGTCGGCCACGTCGAAGTCCTCGGCCATGGTGATCTGGACGCTGCGCACGAAGCGGCGGTCCAGGACGGCGTTGACGCTGGTGTTGGCGAAGCGGAAGGTCAGCAGGTCCTCGATGACGTCCTTGGCGAGGAAGTGGTCGACGCGGCGCAGTCGTTCCTCGGGGAAGTACCGGGTCAGTTCGCTCTGCAGGGCACGGGCAGAGTGCAGGTCGTGGCCGAAGGGCTTCTCGACGACGAGCCGGGCGTTGTCGGCCAGGCCTGCCTCGGCGAGCCGCTGGGCGATGACGGGGTAGGTGGACGGCGGCAAGGCGACGCAGTGCGTCAGGAAGCCGTGCGGACGGACCTGGTCGGCGAGGTCGGTGAAGCTCGCGGGGTCGTCGTAGTCGACGCGGGCATAGCACAGCAGTGCGGCGAACCTGTCGAACACCCCCTCGTCCAGGGAGACTTCCGCGGCCCTCAGCACATCGCGAGCATGTCGACGCAGCCGTTCGTCGTCCCAGTCGCTGCGGCCGACGCCGATGACGGGCACGTCGAGGAAGCCCTGGCGGGTCAGGTCGTACAGGGCGGGCAGCAGCATCTTCTTGGCGAGGTCGCCGGTGATGCCGAAGAGGACGAGGGCATCCGCGCGGGGGGCGGGGGTGGTCATGGTCGCTCCTGAGGAGGTGAGGGGGGCGATCCGCGCGTCGTCACTTGACGCCGCGTACGCCTGCGAGCGAGGCGATGGCGAGGGCCGAGCAGATGGCGCCGACGACGAAGAGGGGCGGATAGTTGTCGTGGGAGCCGACGATGAGCGATCCGTACAGCGGGATGAGCATCTGCGGGACGACGAGGGCCAGGTTGTAGACGCCCAGTTCCTGTGCCGCGTGCTCGGGATCGGGCAGGACGCGGCTGACCATGGGCAGATCGACGGAGAGGTAGCCGCCCTGGGCGACGCCGATGAGCACCATGCCCGTCAGGAAGATCCCGAACGAGTTGTCGACGCACATGACCAGGAGTCCGCCCGCCGACGCGAGCGCGGCCAGGCGGAGCCAGGGCTTGAGGCGGCCGGTACGGTCGTCGAGCATGCCGAAGAGCAGCGAGGCCACCAACGATCCGGCGCCCAGCAGCAGGGTGGACTGGAAGACCCGGCCGGCGGTGCTGTCGCCGCCGTATCCCACGCGGTCCGAGACGATGTACGTCTGGTAGGTGAGGATGATGAAGACCCCGGAGAACATCAGGAACCGGCTGGCGAACGCCCAGGCGTAGGCGGGGTAGCGGCGCGGGTTCACATAGAAGCTGGAGAAGAACTCCCGCGGGCCGAAGGGCGGGAGGGTGCTCTTGTCGGCGGGTGCGTCGGGGGCCACGGCGACGAGCAGTGCCGCACCGGCCGCGCCGATCAGACCAGGGACCAGCAGCATCAGCGCGGGACTGAAGTCCAACAGGCTGACCAACAGGGTCGCGGCGACCATCCCGATGGGCATGGCCGGGCCCATCAGCCCGCTGACCCGGCCCCGCACCCCTGGTTCGATGCGCTCGGTCAGCACGGCCTGCGACGCCATCAGCGTGCCCGACCAGCCGGCCTGTGCCAGCACCCAGCCCACGACCAGCAGCCACACCGCGCCGCCGAGGCCGATGCAGGCAAGGCCGGTGAGCCCGACGAGCGGGCCGATCACCAACCAGGTCCGACGCTTCCCGAGGCGAAGGGTGGTGCGGTCGGAGAGGGCGCCCAGGAGCGGGGAGGCGATCGCAGCGGCGAAGGCGCCGACGGACAGCACGGTGCTCAGCGTGGAGACCCGCTGGCCCTCACCGACCACGTCACGCACGCGCAGGGCCATGCTGATCGTGGGCGGGGACATCACCGCGATGTAGGCACCGTAGTAGGCAGCGACCAGGGCGACGGGCAGCAACAGGCCGGCCCGTGCCGTGGGGGTCGGAGCGGCGACCTGGCTGGACGTGGGGGTGGCTCTGGTCATCCGTGACTCGCTTCCTTCGGCCTAGGTCCGAGACGCATCACGGCAGCAAGTGCATCTCCGCAGTTCTGAGTTGGACAGTAAGTTTCCCGGTGTCGAGGAATAAGTGAAGGGGCTGTTTTCTTCCCCGGCATGAATTACCCAGGGGATGAATTCCTCCCCCCATACACCGATGCGCACGTGTCGGCCCCGCGGATATGGTCAGCGGCGCGGCCCGGGCGGAAGCAACAGGTCCGATTTCCTGTATCGAAGGGAAGGGAATTGTGGTCCAGGAGGTAGGCGAACAGGTAGTGGAGCCGCAGTCGGCGGCGGGAAACCGGCACAGGGTGCGGGTGTCCATCGGCGCGTTGCTGCTCGGCATGCTCATCTCGGCGCTGGACCAGACCATCGTGTCCACCGCATTGCCGACGATCGTCAGTGACCTCGGCGGAATGAGCCACCTGTCGTGGGTCGTCACCGCCTACCTGCTCGCCTCGACCGCCGCGACCCCGCTGTGGGGCAAGCTGGGCGACCAGTACGGGCGCAAGAAGCTCTTCCAGGCCGCGATCGTGATCTTCCTGATCGGATCGGCGCTGTGCGGTCTGGCGCAGGACATGCCGGAGCTGATCGCGTTCCGCGCGCTTCAAGGGCTCGGCGGCGGTGGCCTGATGGTCCTGTCGATGGCGATCGTCGGCGACATCGTGCCGCCCCGGGACCGGGGCCGCTACCAGGGCCTGTTCGGTGCCGTCTTCGGCGCGACCAGCGTGCTGGGGCCGTTGCTCGGCGGGCTGTTCGTGGACCGTCTGAGCTGGCGCTGGGTCTTCTACGTCAACCTGCCCGTCGGTGCCGTCGCTCTCGTGGTGATCGCCGCCGCGCTGCGGATCCCGGTCCGGTCGCAGAAGCACCGGATCGACTACCTGGGGACGCTTCTGATCGCGTCCGTCGCCACCTGCCTGATCCTGGTGACCTCGCTCGGCGGCCGGACCTGGGGATGGACATCCGTCCCGTTGATCGGGACGGCGGCCCTGGGTGCCGTACTGCTCGTGTGGTTCCTGGCCGTCGAGCGCAGGGCTGCCGAACCGGTGCTGCCGTTGAAGCTGTTCCGCATCCGTACGTTCGCGCTGTCCTCAGCAATCAGCTTCGTGATCGGCTTCGCGATGTTCGGTGCGATGACCTACCTGCCGACGTTCCTCCAGGTCGTGCAGGGAGTGTCGCCCACCATGTCGGGTGTGCACATGCTGCCGATGGTGCTCGGCCTGCTGCTGACGTCCACGCTGTCCGGCCAGGTCGTCTCCCGTACCGGGCGCTGGAAGATCTTCCCGGTGCTCGGCACCGCCGTCACCGCCGCGGGACTGTTGCTTCTGCACCGGCTCACGGAGTCCTCCGGCAACCTCGAAATGAGCCTGTACTTCTTCGTCTTCGGCTTCGGGCTCGGCCTGGTCATGCAGGTGCTCGTCCTGATCGTGCAGAACGCGGTGTCGTACGAGGATCTGGGCGTCGCCACCTCGGGGGTCACGTTCTTCCGGTCGATCGGCTCCGCGTTCGGCGTCGCCGTCTTCGGCACGGTCTTCACCAGCCGGCTCGACGACAAGCTGCACGACGTGTTCACCGGGTCGGCCCGGTCCCGGTCGGCCGCCGCGCTCGAGGCCGACCCACGTGCCATGGACCGACTCCCGCCCGAGCTGCGCCCGTCCGCGCTGCACGCGTACGCCACATCGATCACCGACGTGTTCCTCTACGCTGCCCCGGTCGTCCTGCTCGCCTTCGCGCTGACCTGGCTCCTCAAGGAGGACAGGCTGCGCGGCTCGGTCACCGCGCCCGACATGGCGCAGACCCTCAGCGTCCACCCCGTGCACCGCTCCTCGCGTGAGGAGGCGCAGCGGGCCCTGTCCCTCCTCGGGTCACGAAACGGACGGCGCGGCATCTACGAGAAGATCACCGCCACGGCCGGATACGACCTCCTGCCCGCCTCCAGCTGGCTACTGCTGCGGGCCCTACGACCGGACAGGTCTCTGCCGCCGGCACGGCTCGCCGAGTACAGCCAGGTGCCGCTGCCGGTGATCCAGGCCGCCCTGCAGCAGATCGAGCAGCGGCAGTTGGCCACGATCGAGGGTACGGACCTGACCCTCACCGACGCGGGCCGCGACGCCGCGGCCCGGCTTTCGGCGGCCCGCCGGGACGCTCTCGCCGAGCTGCTCGGCGACTGGTGGGGACCCGACCGGCCGACGGACCTGGTCGAACTGGTCGACGAGTTGTCGTCGCAGCTCTCCGGCTCCGACGGGGAACGACCGCGCCTCCCGGCGCCCGGGTAACACGCTCGTCGCACCTGATCCAGGGGCATGCGCCACTCCGGATGGGGAGGGGCAGCGTCTCTCCCCGCGCCGGGCCGGGGCCCTCCACGGACGGTCGCCCGGCAGCCCCATTGCGGCTATGAGGCCGTCCCGACGGCCCTGTGGCTGCGCGGTGGCCCACCTGACCCCTGAGGACTCAGGCCGCCGCATCCTGTGCGGGCCGGTCCGAGTCCGCGGTCCATGACGCCAGGAACAGAAGCCCGTCGTGGGACGGGGCCCCGGGATCGGCGGTCGCGACGACCAGTTTCTGTGTGGGGTCGGCTGTGCAGGTCAGGGTGTCCCAGTCGAGGGTGAGGTCGCCGACGATCGGGTGGCGCAGCCTCTTGGTACCCATCCGCAGGCCCTTCATCTGTCGGCCCGCCCACCACTGCCGGAAGTCGGCGTCGGTGACCGACAACTCGCCGACGAGTGCGGCCAGCTTCGGGTCGCCGGGGTACCGGGCCGCCTCCAGGCGCAGATGGGTCACGCAGATGCGGGCATTCGTCCTCCAGTCGAGGCAGAGCTCGCGGAAGGCGGGGTCGGTGAACATGAGCCGCGCGTAGTTGCGCCTGTTCGCGGGGAGCTTGTCGAAGTCGGTGAGCAGAGCGGCTGCAAGAGGATTCCAGGCGAGGATGTCCAGGTATCGGCCGAGGACGAGTGCGGGGGTCGTGGACAGTTCGTCCAGGATGCGTCTGAGCTGCGGGTGGACCTTCTGCGCCGGCCGGCGACGCGGTTCGCACGTGCCCCTTGCCGCCAGCTCGAACAGGTGGTCACGCTGGGCGTCGTCGAGGTGCAGGACGCGGGCGAGCGTGGCGAGCACCGTCCTCGGCACGGGGGTACGCCCCTGTTCCAGCCGCTCGTAGGCGCGGGTGCTGATCCCCACGAGGTGAGCGACCTCCTCACGGCGCAGCCCGGGCACTCGCCGGGGCGCCCCGGACTCGGGCAGACCGACGGTCCGCGGGCTGAGCTGGGCCCGGCACACCTTGAGGAATTCTCCCAGTTCAGGCAAATGTGCTTCGGTGTACATACCAGCGAGTGTCGCAGTGTCCAGTCGAAATGTGAGGGGGAGAGTTTTGTCCCAGGTCTGTCGCCTGTCGAATCACCGCGGCAGACAAGGCCGTTGCATCAGCCGGTCTCACCGGCCTGAGCGGCCGTGAGCCCGCCGGGCCGACCGTTGGCCCGCGAGGAGAGGGCGCTCAGACCGTCGTACGACGGCGTGCCTGGCTCCGCCGTCCAGACGACGAGTTCCTGATCGGGGTCGCCACCGCAGATGAGGGTGTCCCAGTCCAGGACGAGTTCGCCCACGACGGGATGGTGGAACCTCTTGACGCCCGCCCTGCGCGACGGTGCGTGACGGCTTCCCCACCATCGACCGAAGTCACTGTCCTGCACGGAGAGTTCCCCGACCAAGCCGATCAGCTGCGGATCCTCGGGATGTTTGGCGGCCTCCATGCGCAGATGGGACACGCAGTCCCGGGCGACGGCCCGCCAGTCCGCGTAGAGCGTCCGCATGGAGGGATCGGTGAAGAGGATGCGGACGCAGTTCCGCCTGCCTTCCGGCACCTTCGCGAAATCGGTGACCAGGGCGGCAGCGAGCGGATTCCAGGCCAGGATGTCCATACGGCGACCGATCACCACACCGGGACTCACGGTGAGATCGTCGAGCAGGCGGAGCAGCTGCGGGTGCGCCTTCTGTGCGGCTGGTCGGCGGTGTCGTGCCGGTTGCCGGCCGGCCAGTTCGAACAGGTGGTCACGCTGGCGATCCGACAGGCACAGGACGTGGGCGAGAGCGGCCAGCACCGACGCGGACGGCTGGATGCGGCCCTGCTCCAGCCGTGTGTAGTAGTCGCCACTGATGGCGGCGAGCAGAGCGACCTCCTCTCTGCGCAGACCGGGCACACGCCGACCACCGGTGTCGGGCAGACCGACGGTGCGCGGGGTCAGCTCGGCCCTCCGCGCCTTGAGGATTTCTCCCAGCTCACTCAGATGCGCGTCGCCGGCCATGACTCCAGTGTGGCATCGCTCGGTCATGGGAAGGGGGGTAAGGATTTCTCCCCTGGATACGGGATTCCCTGGATGGAATTCTCCCCTTTGCGGGTTCCCGTGAAAGTGGCAGGGTCTGGGGTGTGTTCGGTGACCGGAACCGGTCTGCGGATCGCGCACACCCGGATGAGCGGGAAGGCCGATCTCGGGAAAGAATGATTTCCCGCGTGTCACCGATATTCAATATCTCTGAGGCAGGCAGAGGAGGAAACGAGCGCCGGTGCGGACGATCGTCCCCTGCTTCGGCGACAGCCTGGCGCTCACCGGTCCCCCGCAGACCCCCGAGCGCATCAGGGTCGCCGGCGGGGTCGGTGGCCGACTCGAAGGTTACGTACACCCCCCTCCGCCCTCGTCGGGCTCGCCTCGTTCCTCGGTGAGCAGCCCATCCAGCCCCCGGTCGAAGACCGGGCAGCGCACAGTCCCCCACCCGAAAAACATGCCAGGAGCACCACCTCATGTCAGAACGGAAGAAGTTCGCGCCGCCGGCGATCCAGGAGTTCGCCCCCAAGCTCGCGGAGGTGACCGACACCGTCCTGTTCGGCGACATCTGGGAGCGGCCGGGTCTGTCCCCACGCGACCGCAGCCTCGTCACCGTCACCGCTCTGGCCTCCCTGTACCGGGCCGACCAGCTCGGCTTCCACCTCGGCAAGGCCCTGGAGAACGGTGTCACCAAGGACGAGCTGATCGAGGTCATCACGCATCTGGCCTTCTACGCCGGATGGCCCAACGCCATGACCGCGATGACGCAGCTCAAGGAGATCGTGGAGAAGGCCGACCGGTCCGGCTGACGCCTCTTCGCCGCCCACACGTCGCAGGCTCTCCCCCCACGCACAACCGCCGTCACGCGCCCGGCGGCGCCATCCGGAGACGGCCGGCACAGCCTGGCTCGCACACGTCTGCGACCACGACGCCAACGGCCCGCGCCTCCGCCCCGCGCCTGACGGCACGACGGACACGACTAGAGCTGGGAAGGCACCATGCGAGCAACCATCATTCACGCGCCCGGTGACATCCGGATGGAGAACGCCCCCGAGCCGAAGATCACGGCTCCGACGGACGCGGTCATCCGTGTCGTCGCCGCCTGTGTGTGCGGCTCCGACCTGTGGAGCTACCGGGGCGTCCTGCCGGTCGCCGAGCCGCAGCCGATCGGCCACGAGTACGTCGGCATCGTCGAGGAGGTCGGCAGCGACGTCTCCAGCGTCAGGCCGGGACAGTTCGTCATCGGTTCCTTCGTCGCCTCCGACAACACCTGCCCGATCTGCCTGGCCGGGTACCACACCTCCTGCCGGCACGCGCAGTGGGTGAACGGCGCTCAGGCCGAGTACGTTCGCGTCCCTCTCGCCGACGGCACTCTGGTCGCCACGCCGGAGCAGCCGTCCGAGGAGCTGATCCCGGACCTGCTGGCTCTGTCCGACGTCATGGGCACCGGCTGGTATGCCGCCAAGGCCGCCGAGGTCAAACCCGGTTCGACGGCCGTGGTGGTCGGAGACGGCGCGGTGGGCCTGTCCGGCGTCATCGCCGCGAAGGAACTGGGCGCTGAACGCATCATCGCCATGAGCCGTCACGAGTCCCGGCAGAAGCTGGCCCTGGAGTTCGGCGCCACCGACATCGTCACCGAGCGCGGTGAAGAAGGCGTCGCCCGCGTGAAGGAGCTGACGAACGGCATGGGCGCCGACTCGGTGCTCGAGTGCGTCGGCACGCAGGAGTCGATGCGCCAGGGCCTGCAGTCCGCGCGTCCGGGTGGCAACGTCGGCTTCGTAGGCTTCCCGCACGGCACGCAGATCGACGGCCAGCAGCTCTTCTTCTCCCACGTCGGTCTGCGCGGTGGTCCCGCCCCCGTGCGCGCCTACCTTCCCGACCTGATCGACCGTGTCCTCGGCGGCCGTATCAACCCGGGCAAGGTCTTTGACCTCACCTTGCCCCTGAACGAGGTCGCAGAAGGTTACAAGGCCATGGACGAGCGCCGCGCCATCAAGACGCTGCTGCGTCCGTGACCGGGAGAACGGACCGACAGCCATGACCAGCCGGGCGATCGCCACCGTCGAGGCGTACCTCGATGCCTTCGGCACGCGCGACATGGAGCGCGTCCTGTCCCACTTCTCACCGGACGCGACCTGGACGATCCCGGGCGATCCGGCTCTGACTCCATGGGCCGGGAGCCGCACCGGACCAGAGGGGATCCGGCAGTCCCTCACCGCGTTCTTCGCGGCTGTCGAGGCGCTCGCGTTCGAACCGGGGACCATGGTGGAGGCCGACGGGCGTGTCCTGGCACCGGGCCGGTACACCTCCCGGTTCCACCCCTCGGGGCAGGTGCTCGAAAGCGAGATGATCATGCGCTTCACCGTCACGGACGGTCTGATCACCGACTACCGCGTCTTCGAGGACTCACTCGGCATCACCCGGACGCACCTCGGTGAGCAGTCCGGCGCCGCTCCCACCTGCACGGGTCTTCCGGCAACCCGCTCGACGGACTTGGCGGGGCCTCTCTCCCACCCGGTCACAAGGATTGGAGGACACCGATGACGATCTGGACGAACGACGAACTCGACCGCATCGCCGCGGCCGACGAGTTGGAGATGGCGCCGCGCCGCGATGACGGCACACTGCGGGGTCCGGTGCCGGTCTGGGTCGTCCGCGACGGCGACGACCTGTACGTCCGCTCCTTCCGCGGTACGGACGGCGGCTGGTGGCGCACGGCCCGCGCCGTCCACGAGGGACACATCCGCTCCGGAGGCGTCGACAAGGACGTCACCTTCGTCCGGGTGGCGGACTCCGAGGTCGACGACCGCGTCGACACCGCATACCGCACCAAGTACGGCCGCTTCGGCGACGCGTACGTCGACCCCTTGGTCGCGGCGCGCTCCACAACACTGCGACTGGTGCCCCGATGACCGAGACGATCCCGCTGGCAGCCGCTGAACCACCACCGACAGCCAGTCCCGCACAGGAGTAAGCACCATGCTCGGTCTCGAACTCGTCGTCGTCCTGGGTGCGGCCGTGCTGGTGGGCAACGTACTGGGGCAGCGCTTCCACGTCGCGCCGCCCGTCGTGCTGCTCGTCGTGGGCGCGCTCATCGGCTTCGTCCCGGCCGTCCGCCAGACCCAACTCCCGCCCGAAGTAGTGTTGTTGCTCTTCCTTCCCGTGTTGCTGTACTGGGAGAGTCTGACCACCTCGATGCGGGAGATCCGGACGAACCTGCGCGGCATCGTCCTGCTCAGCACGGTCTTGGTCATCCTCACCGCGGGGGCCGTGGCGGTCGCCGGGCACGCGCTCGGGCTGCCGTGGGGACCGGCGTGGGCCCTGGGCGCGGCCGTGGCGCCCACCGACGCCACCGCGGTGAGTGCCCTGGCGGGCTCCCTGCCGCGCCGTCAGATCACCGTGCTGCGTGCGGAAAGCCTCGTCAACGACGGCACCGCACTGGTCATCTACGGCCTGGCCGTCGGTATCACCGTCGGCGAGGAACACCTGGCACTGCCGCACGTCGGAGCGCTGTTCCTGCTGGCCTACGGCGGAGGGGCCGCGGTCGGGGTGGCGGTCGCCTGGGTCAACATGAACCTGCGGCGCCGACTGGACGATCCTCTGCTCGGCAACCTGGTCATGATCCTCGCTCCGTTCACGGCGTACCTGGTGGCCGAGTTGATCCACGCCTCCGGCGTCCTCGCGGTCGTCGTGAGCGGCCTGATCATGGCCCAGGTGGCGCCCAGCCTCATCCGCGCCGATCACCGTCGTCAGGCACTGGCCTTCTGGCCGCTGGCCACCTTCATCATCAACGGCGCTCTGTTCGTCCTGGTCGGAGTGGAACTGCAGTACGCGCTGCGCCACCTGAGCCGAGCCGACCTCAGGGACGCCCTCATCGCGATCGGGGCGGTCAGCGTGGTCCTGGTCGCGGTCCGGTTCGCATTCCTGTTCTCCTCCGCCTACCTGATCCGCGCGATCGACCGGCGCCCCGAGCAGCGCCTGCGGAGAATGAGCGACCGGGCACGAGTGGTCAGCGGGCTGGCGGGCTTCCGGGGAGCGGTGTCACTGGCCGTGGCACTGTCCGTGCCGCAGAACCTCGACTCCGGCGAGCCGTTCCCCGGCCGGGCGTTCATCGTCTTCGTCACCTGCGGCGTCATCGTGGTGACCCTCGTGGTGCAGGGACTGCTGCTGCCGGGCGTGG
Organism: Streptomyces sp. NBC_00285; assembly: GCF_036174265.1. NCBI lineage: Bacteria > Bacillati > Actinomycetota > Actinomycetes > Kitasatosporales > Streptomycetaceae > Streptomyces > Streptomyces sp. NBC_00285. The sequence goes on from NZ_CP108055.1 coordinate 955,314, forward strand.
TGCGCTGGGCCCGGCTGCCCCGCGACACCTCCGTCGACGAGGAGCAGGTCCTCGCCGAGACCACGGCGACCGAGGAGGCCATCCAGGCGCTGCCACAGCTCGCCGCCGAACAGGGGACAACTCCGAAGGTCGTGGAGTGGCTGCGCCAGGAGTACGAGGCCAACCTGGCGACCGTACGGGCGAGGGGCTCGGGCACCGACGACGATCCCGCCCTGCTCCACAACCGCCACTACACCGACCTCCGCCTCGCCCTCATCGCCACGAAGCGTGCGACCGTCGTCCGCCTGAGGGACGAGTCGCAGATCGACGACACCGTGCTCCGCCGTCTCCAGGCCTCCCTGGACAACGAAGAGGTCCGGCTGGCCGGAGGCGAGCAGGTGGAGTAGGCCGCTTGCGGTATGTGCCCTGACGACGCGAGCCCCACGAGAAGGAATCCCGCTGCCATGTCCTCCAGCCTCATCGATGTTCACGCCCACATGCTTCCCGACTTCTACGTTCAGCAGGCGACGGCGGCGGGCCACGCCCACCCCGACGGGATGGGCGGCTGGCCGTCATGGTCCGTGCAAGCCCATCTCGATCTGATGGACCGCAACGGCATCGAGACCGCGATGCTCTCCATGTCCTCCCCCGGCGTGCACTTCGGCGACGACAAGGCGGCCCGTCTCCTTGCCCGGCGCGTCAACGAGTACACCGCCGAACTGACCCGGGACCACCCGGGCCGTTTCGGCAACTTCGTGTCACTTCCGCTGCCGGACGTCGACGGTGCGGTCGAGGAGATCGCCTTCTCCTTCGACGAACTGGGCGCCGACGGCGTGGCGTTGCTGACTCACACCCACGGGGTGTATCTGGGCGACCCGCGCCTCGACCCGGTCTTCGCGGAGCTCGACCGGCGGCGGGCGGTGGTCTTCCTGCACCCCACGTCCCCCGTGTGCTGGGAGCAGTCCGCTCTCGGCCGGCCGCGTCCGATGGTCGAGTACATCTTCGACACGGCCCGTACCGTCACTGACCTGGTGATGGCGGGCGTCCTGACGCGTCACCCGAACATGCGGGTGATCGTCCCGCACTGCGGCGGCGCGATTCCCGTCCTGGCCGACCGCATCAACGAGTTCATGAGTCTGTTCCTGCCTGCACAGCAGCCGCCCAGCCCCGACGCGGTGCAGCAACTCCGCGGTCTGTACTACGACATGGCAGGCACCGCCTTCCCACGCCAGGTCCCCGCACTGCTGAGGCTCGTCGACCCTGACCGCGTGCTCTTCGGCAGCGACTACTGCTGGACTCCTGCGCCGCTGGCCGACGCCCACATCGCGGCGATCGACGCGGCCGAACCACCGGCGCAGGACACGACATGGCGATCGCTCACGACGGCGAACGCCAAGCGCCTGTTTCCGCGGACAACGCGGTGAACCGCAGTACGCGGGCCCTCAGCGCGATCCCGCGAATGAGAAGCGACTCGCGACGACACCGGATGCGGCGGCGGCCTGCCGATGGCCTGAAGCCCACCCACCGGCATTGACAGCAACGAGTTGGCAGCAACGAGGAGGAAGAATGCACACCCGAACGCTCGGACGCGACCTGCATGTCTCCGCCATCGGTCTCGGTGTCATGGGAATGTCCCAGAGCTACGGCCCCAATCCCGGCGATCGCACCGACATGATCGCCGTACTGCGTGGCGCCGTAGACCGCGGGGTCACGTTCTTCGACACCGCGGAGGTGTACGGCCCCTACGTCAACGAAGAGCTCCTCGGAGAAGCCCTCGCCCCGGTGCGAGACCAGGCAGCGATCGCCACCAAGTTCGGATTCCGCATCGAGAACGGCGCCCCCGCCGGACTCAACAGCCGGCCCGAGCAGATCCGAGCCGTCGCTACGGCCTCCCTCAAACGGCTCAGGGTCGAAACGCTCGACCTTTTCTACCAGCACCGCGTCGATCCGGACGTGCCGATCGAAGACGTCGCCGGAACCGTGGGGGAGCTCGTACAGGAAGGCAAGGTGCGCTGCTTCGGGCTTTCCGAGGCCGGTGCGCAGACCATCCGCCGGGCTCACGCGGTCCACCCGGTGACGGCAGTCCAGAGCGAGTACTCGCTGTGGACCCGGGACCCCGAACATGAGGTTCTGCCGACCTGCTCCGAACTCGGCATCGGATTCGTACCCTTCAGCCCGCTCGGCAAGGGGTTCCTGACCGGGACGGTGGACGCCACGACGCCATTCACCGCCAACGACGTCCGCACGAACATCCCACGGTTCACAGCCGAGAACCGGGCAGCGAACCAAGCGCTCGTCGATCACGTCACCCTGCTCGCGCAGGCCAAGGACGCCACACCGGGCCAGGTCGCGCTCGCCTGGCTGCTCGCACGGCATCCGTCGGTCGTTCCGATCCCCGGAACCCGGCGCACCGCACGCATCGAGGAGAACATCGGCGCCACCCAACTGCCCCTCTCCGCCGACGAACTCGCCGACCTCAACGGACTCGTCGGCCGAGTCGGGGTACAGGGAGACCGCTACAACGAGCACCACATGTCCCTGGTCGACAAGTAGCTCGGCCCATCCATTTCGCCGGGCCGTTCTCCTGCACCGCTCCTTCTCCGGGCCCACCCGGTCGGCGGCTTCGGTGAAGTGCGAATCCGTGGGACCCAGCCCGGTGCTCAGGGTCGATGCCGGAATTGATCGGAGACGTGAAGGCGCTGACCGCGGCCGAGACAGTCCGAGGTCCCCCTGCGCCACCGGCGAATCCGGAATCCGCTCCCATTTCCCTCCTCCTTCCCGCGACGATTGAAGAACCCTTTCATGCGCATCGACACGCACGCTCACGTCTACCCCAGCGACTACCTGGACTTCCTGGCCGACTCGGGCGTCACGACCACCGGCGGCCAGCGCGGGCTCGGGGCCGACGACACCGACAAGGAACTCGAGGCCCGTTTCTCCCTGATGGACCGGGCCGGTGTGGACCGGCAGGTGATCTCCGCCTCCCCGCTGACGGGCGCACTGCCGGATCCGGATCAGGCCGCGTCGGCCGCCCGCATGATCAACGACCGGTACGTCGACCTGGTGGACCACCACCCCGACCGCTTCCTGGCCTTCGTCGTGCTTCCTCTGCCGCACGTCGACGCGGCCCTGGCCGAGCTCGACCGCGTCCTCGACGCGCCGGGGGTGGTGGGCGTGGCCCTGACCACCTCGGCCGCGGGCCGGGCGCTGACCGACCCGGCCTTCGCACCGGTGTGGCAGGAACTCGACCACCGCGGCACCGTGATGTACCTCCACCCCGCCGGCGACGGCGTCGCCTCCCCGCAGATCACCGACCACCACCTCACCTGGATGGTCGGCGCGCCCGTGGAGGACACCGTCGTAGCGGCCCAGCTCATCACCCGTGGGTTCGTGACGCGCTACCCCCGTGTACGCATCCTCAACTCCCACTTCGGAGGGGCGTTGCCCATGCTGCTGGAGCGGTGGGACAACCTTGCCCACTTCGAGGCACCTGAGGCCCCCCTTCCGCCAAGCCAGGCTGCGCGCCTGGTGTGGTACGACACCGTCGCTCACAGTTCCCAGGCGGCACTGCGGGCCGCGGTCCAGGCGGTCGGCGCAGACCGACTCGTCCTCGGCAGTGACTTCCCGTACCAGGGCGGCGAGCACTACCTCGACGCCGTCGCCTACATCGAACGGGCCGGTCTCGACGCAGAGGACACCCAGGGCATCCTGGCCGCCAACGCGGAAGCGCTTCTGGGACTGGCCTGATCCTGCCGGCCAAGGGTCGGCGAGCACGTCCGGGAGTACCTGACGGCGCTCCACATGCGGCCACGGGCAGGTGGCCGGCGGCCATGCCTGGTGTGCGGTAGTGCCCAGCAGCGGGTGGCGAGGCCACCCGACAGGAGCGGCGATGACGGGTTGTCAGGAGTCCGGTCCAGCTGCCTGAACGCGGTGGTTCCCCTCCGTCAGAAGCTTTCGGTGACTACTCCCGGGAGTCCCGCTGTGCGTCGGAAGGCTGCACCGTGGTGAGCCATTGGGCGACGACGGCGTCGATGAAGGCGTCGGTGACCTGGCCGCGGTCGAGGAAGAGGCGGGCGAGGACGGGCCCGTACAGGAGGGTGAACTCGTCTTCGCCGATCTGGATGCCCGAAGGCTCCAGCAGCTTGTTGAAGCCGACGTGGCGGTCCTCGCCGATGCGGACGAGCGCGCGCGCACTGTCGGGGTCGTGGTCGGCCTGGGCGGTGACGGCCAGGGCCGCGGATCGCACGGCCGGCACGCTGACGCCGGCGCGCAGGCTCTTCAGCCAGGCGGTGGCCACCTCACGCACGTCACTGCCCGGTTCGGGGTAGGTGCCGAGGTCGGGGCCTTCGAGGACGAGGTCGAAGAGCAGCGCGGCCCTGGTGGGCCAGTGCCGGTAGAGGGTCTGGCGGGTGACGTCCGACCGCTCGGCCAGCAGGGCGTAGGTCAGTCCGGCAGGTCCGACCTGAGGCAGCAGTTCCCGCGCGACCGCCAGCACGCGATTGCGGGTGCGCTGTACACGCGGGTTGCCCGGAGTCGGCTGACGGCGGTGGAGGGGCTGCTTCATGCCACCACCCTACCCGCACATCATACGGCGCGTGTGATTGACGTCACAGGCGGCAATCATACGCGCTGCATGATAGACCTGAGGAAGCAATCACACGCACTGGATGATTCTTGCGTGTCGACGATTCGAAAGGCAGACGCTCATGTCACCCCGCAACCTCACCGCACCCACCTTCGCCCGCACTCGCCTCGGCTCCGGCCCCGGCCTACTCCTCGCCCACGGCGCAGGCAGCAGCCTGGCCGGCACCTACGGCCCCGTCCTGGAAGCCCTCGCCGCCCGCCACACCGTCGTCGGCATCGACTACCCCGGCAGCGGCGACACCCCCCGCTCCACCACCCCGCTGTCCGTCGACGAGCTCGCCGACCAGCTCGTCGCCGCCGCCGACGCGGAGGACGTCGACCGCTTCGCCGTGTCCGGCTACTCCCTCGGGGGCCCGGTCGCCGTCCGCGCCGCCACCCGCCACCCCGAGCGCGTCACCGCACTCGTCCTGACCGCCGCCTTCCCGCACCGCGACAACCGGCTCGCTCTCGCCTCCTCGATCCAGAGCAAGATCGCCGCGTCCGGCGACCGCGAGCTGCTCGCCGAGTTCCAGCTCATGGTGGCCCTCGGCACCCAGGCACTGGAGTCGATGCCGGCCGAACAGCTGCGGCAGACCCTCGGCTACGTCGCCGCCGGTACGGCCGACGGCAGCGCCGAGCAGACCGACCTCGTCGGCCAGGTCGACGTCCGGGACGACCTCGCCGGCATCACGGTCCCCACCCTGGTCGTCTCGACCACCGACGACCGGCTCGTCTCCAGCGCCCTGCACCGCCGGCTCGCCGAGACCATCCCCGGCGCCCAGCTCGCGGAAATAGCCACCGGCCACCTTCCGATGCTGGAGCGGACCGAGGAGTGGCTGCAGCTCATCACCGACTTCCTCGACAAGCACCCCGCCTGAACGCTCGCCACGAGCGGCACCCCAGGGGCCAGGCCCCACACCCGGACCGCTCCTTGATCACAACTCACCACACCCGCGTACATGGAGGAACCATGCTCAAGTTCGGCCAGCTCGACGAGACCCCCCACTTCCACGACCAGCAGAAGGAGGAGGCCGGCCCGGTCACCATCATCAACACCTTTGTCGCCCCGGAGGGCAAGGAGGACGAGGTGGTGGCCGCCTGGAAGGACGACGCGGAGTACATGAAGAGGTCGGGGAGCCTCCTCTCGGTGCAGCTGTACCGGGGCATAGCCGGCAGCCGGCTCTTCACCAACGTCGCGGTCTGGAAATCCACCGAGCACCTCCGTGCAGCGCTCGGCACGCCGGAGTTCGCCTCGCACCTGGCGAGCTACCCTGCCGGCACGGTGGCCTACCCGCACCTCTACCAGAAGTTCGCTGTAGAGGGCGTCTGCGACGGGGAATGACGACCGCCACCCGAGACCGGGCCGCCGTTCGCCACGCGCACGACGTGGTAGCGACGTTCGGTTCCTGGTCAGCCTCGGGCTCGCGCCGACGACGCCGATCCGTGTCCTCTGACCGACCGGTGCTCGAAGCACTCGGCCTGGTCCGCACGGAGAAACACTCAGCGGCAGGACGTACGAGAGGACGCAGGTCGCTGGTCACCGGGACGGCGTACATCCCGCTGCTGGTCCGACGGTCGGGACACCGGGTGACGGCGATGGCGGTACCTGGAGCTGTTTCCCAGGTACCGCCGGAAGGTCGGCGAAGCCGATCGACTCCCTCCGGGAAGCGAAGGTCACCCTGACGCCGCCGGCCCGTTCGCCGCCGCGGCGAGCGCCGTCACACCGCCTCGACGGAGTCTGCCTTGCCACGGACGACATCCCGCAGACGCTTCTTGTCGATCTTGCCGACCTTTGTCAGCGGCAACTCCTCAACGACCAGCAGGTCTTCCGGGAGCTTGTATCGCGCCACCTGCATGGCGGTGAGGGCGGCACGGACCGATTCGAGGCTCAAGTGGGTCCCTGGCTCGACGACCACGACCGCGCACACCCGCTCCCCCAGGTCGGGGGCGGCCTTCGCGACGGCCGCGACGCGGGCGACACCGGGCAGGCGGTAGATCAGGTTCTCGACCTCCTCGGCGGAGATCTTCTCGCCTCCCCGGTTGATGAGGTCCTTGTCTCGTCCTTCGACGACGAGATTGCCCGACGGGTGCAGCCGGACGACGTCACCGGTGCGGTACCAGCCGTCGGGGGTGACCGCTCGGGCGTTGTGTTCGTCGGCCCGGTAGTAGCCGCTTGGGGTGTACGGGCCGCGGGTGAGCAGCGCGCCCATCTCGCCTGGCCGTACCGGCTTGTCGGAGGCATCGGCGACGAGGATCTCGTCGTCGAGGCGCGTGTAGTTCAACAGTCCCTCTGCCATGCCGAACACCTGCTGGAGCGTGCCACCGAGCACGGGTTCGGCGCGGCGGGCGACCTCCGGCGCAAGGCGGGCGCCCACCCACCTGCAACAGCCGTAGTGCGGGCGGGGCGGGGTGGCGGCCGGAGGCCACCGCGTCGATCCAGCGCTGGACGACGGCCGGTACGGCGGCGGCGACCGTCACGCCCTCGGCGGCCATCAGCGGCAGCGCCTTACCGGGTTCCGGGGTGCGGGCCAGGACGACCCGGCCGCCGTTCATGTGGGTGCCCAGGATGCCGGGGCGAACCCCCGGATCAGGTCGAACCTGTACACCACGTCCCTGGACGCAACCAGGCAATGTCCACGGGTACTACTCGTCGCGGTGATGGACTCGCTGCATCGGCCGTACGAGCGACTCGACCACTCGTCGGCTGTGTGGGAGGCCGACGAGCGGTTCCTGCACCTGCCTCCGCCTGAGAACTCCGCATCCGCACCTGCTCGTCGGCGCTCGGTTCCCAGGCCCACGGCGTTCCTCCAGACCGCCGCTCGTCGGTTCAGTCCGCGGTGGGCCGGGCGAGGCCGCGGTCGTAGGCGAAGATCACGGCCTGGATGCGGTCCCGGGCTCCGATCTTGGTCAGGACCCGGCCGACATGCGTCTTGACCGTGGACTCGGACAGCACGAACCGCGTGGCGATCTCCCCGTTGGTCCAGCCTTTGCCGACGGCCACGAGGATCTCGCGTTCACGGTCGGTCAGGGAGGTGAGCCTCGGGTCCTCGGCCGGGTCGGTTCTGTGGGAGGGGACGTACTTGGCGTACTCCTCAAGGAGGCGGCGGGTGAGAGCGGGCGCGATGACCGCGTCGCCGACGGCGACCGCACGGATCCCGGCGAGGAGCTCCTCGGGACGCGCGTCCTTGAGGAGGAACCCGCTCGCACCGGCCCGCAGGGCGGCGTGGACGTACTCGTCGAGGTCGAAGGTGGTGAGCACGAGGACGTGCGAGCGACCGCCTGCGGCGACGATGCGGCGGGTGGCCTCGATGCCGTCCATGCCGGGCATGCGGACGTCCATCAGGACGACGTCCGGACGCAGTTCGGCCGTCTTGCGGACGGCCTCGGCGCCGTGTCCGGCCTCACCTACGACGTCGGTCTCGGGGACGGAGTCCAGGAGCAGGTGGAAGCCGTAGCGTTGCAGCGGCTGGTCGTCCACGATGAGCACGGTGGTCATCGGTCACCGCCGCTTCCGGGCGTGAGGTCGAGGACTGCCTCGACGCTCCATCCTCCGCCGGCCGTCGGTCCTGCGCTGACATCGCCGCCGTACAAGGCCGCTCTCTCCCGCATGCCCACCAGGCCATGTCCTTCCTCGTTCGGCGGTCCGGGTGATGTGTCCGGGCCGGTGTCCTGGACCCTGATGGTCAGCCGGCTGTCCTCGGCGAGGATCGCCAGGTGTACCCGGGTGTCGGGTGCGGCGTGCTTCATGGTGTTGGTGAGGGCTTCCTGGACGATGCGGTACACCGTCAGCTGCACCCCGCTGTCCAGGGCGTCGACGTCGCCGGAGGTCCGATAGACGACCTCCAGTCCTGCGGTGCGCACCGTGGCGCAGAGGGCGCCGAGGTCCAGGATGCCGGGCTGCGGGCTGAGCTCGGGTCCACCGGTTGGATCGCCACCGGCCTCGCGCAGCACCCCGAGCACCCGCCGCAGTTCGCCGAGGGCCTGTCGGCCGGTGTCGCCGATGAGCAGCAGGGCCTCCTTGCCTCGCGCGGGTTGGATGTCCGTGGCGTAAGCGCCGGCGTCGGCGAGCGTGATGATGACGGACAGGTTGTGGCCGACGATGTCGTGCATCTCGCGGGCGACACGGGTGCGTTCAGTGGCCGTGGCCAGCCTGCTGCGCTGGTCACGCTCGATCTCCAGCCGGGCGGCCCGGTCCCGCAGCCCGGCGAGCTGGGCCCGGCGGATCCGGACCATCATGCCGAGCGCCAGGGCCGCGGTCGCCGTGCTCAGCAGGAAGAACAGCGCGTCCCAGGCGGACACCGCCGAGGACACGCGGACCGCGACCAGCGTCATGGCGCCCGCCATGACCGCGCAGGCGTACGGCATCTGCCGCAGCCGCCCGTGCAGGGCCAGGCTGTACAGCGCGACGAAGAGGGCGATGTCCGCGCGCATCGCGGCGCCCAGGGACCACTGCAGGACGAACACCGCGGCGATGACGCCGAAGGCCACCGCCGGCTTGCGCCGCCTCCACAGCAGCGGCAGTACCAGGCCCGCCTGCAGGACCAGCATGCCCGCGACGGGCAGGTGGGTGAAGGCGAGCCGGAACCGGCGCGGACTGTCTCCGTCGTCCACACCGCCGTGGATCAGGTCGGGCAGGCAGAACATCAGGAAGACCAGGACGACGATGGCGGTGTCCAGCACCCAGGGATGTGTCCGGTCGGCCTGCCGCAGCCGCTGGCCGCCCCGGGAGAGCCGGGCGACCAGCGGTCCCATCCCGCTGATGTCATCGGTGGTCATGGACGTCACCTGTCCATGGTGCGGGTGTCAGACGTCACTGCGCAGGAGCCGGTACGCCGCGCCGCCCAGCGCGAGCGCCGTCCAGCAGACGAAGACCAGCAGTCCGGCGCCCGGCGAGAGGGTCGTGGAGTCGTGGGTCAGGGAGAACATCGCCTCTCCCGCGTTGGACGGCAGGTAGGGGCTGATGTCGTTCTGCCAGGAGCTGGGCAGCAGGGAGATGAGCCCCGGGATCAGCATGAACGTGGCGACCAGGACCGAGATCCCGCCGGCCACCGACCGCAGCAGTGCGCCAAGGGCTGCGCCGATCACCCCGACCAGGCCGAGGTACAGCCCTGCGCCCAGCAGACTCCGCAGGACACCTGCGTGGGAGAAGCTCATGTCCGCGGGCGTGCCCGAGACGATGCCACTCCCGATCAGGAAGGTGACGAACGCACCCAGTGTCCCCACCGCCAGGGCGACCAGCCCGAACACGGCCGCCTTGGACCACAGCACGGGCAGTCGGCGGGGCACCGCCGCGAGCGTCGAGCGGATCATGCCGGTCGAGTACTCGCCCGCCGTGACCAGCACGCCGAGCACACCCAGGGCCAACTGGGCGAAGTTCGTACCGAACAGGGACAGGCTGACGGTCGTCGAGTCGGCGAAGTCCGAGTCCAGGTTGCCGGAGTCGATTCCCGACTTGTAGCGGCTCGCGGCGATCAGCCCGAAGGCCACCAGGAAGAGCAGGCCGAGGCCCAGGGTGATCCAGGTCGAGCGCAGGGACCACAACTTGGCCCACTCGGAGGCCAGCACGCGCCGTCCGGTTACCCGGTAGACGGGTCGGGCGGGGGTGGTGCGCGGTTTCTCGGCGGTTGCGGTGAGGGTGCTCACGCGGGCCTCCCGGCGGCCTCGATGGTCTCGATCCCGGTCGTGGTGCCGTGGTACTCCACGGCATCCCTGGTCAGTTCCATGAACGCCTCCTCCAGCGAAACCGTCCGCGCGCTCAGCTCGAACAGCGCGATCCCGTGTTCGGCCGCCTTCAGCCCGATCTCGCGGGCACTCAGGCCGGTCACCTGAAGCTCCTCGGAGCCGATCCGGCCGGTGACGTCGACGCCCGGCCCGGCCAGCACGTCCCGCAGCCGCGCCGGGTCCTGGGCCGCGACGTTCACCATGTCGCCGCCCGCCTCGCGGATGAGATCCGCCACGGTCGTGTCGGCCAGCAGCCGACCGCGCCCCACGACGATCAGGTGGTCCGCCACCAGCGCCATCTCGCTCATCAGGTGCGAGGACACGAACACCGTCCGCCCCTCGTCGGCGAGCCCCTTCAGCAGGTTGCGGATCCAGAGCACGCCCTCCGGGTCCAGCCCGTTGACCGGTTCGTCCAGCATCACCGTCTGCGGATCGCCGAGCAGGGCCGCGGCGATGCCGAGCCGCTGGCCCATGCCGAGGGAGAAGGCACCGGCCCGCTTCTTCGCCACGGTGTCCAGTCCCGCGAGGCCGATGACCTCGTCGACCCGGCGGCCCGGAATGCCATGGGTCAGCGCGAGGGCTTTGAGGTGGTTGTACGCGGAGCGGCCCGGGTGGATCGACTTCGCCTCCAGGAGCGCGCCGACCTCCTGGAGCGGCGCCTGGTGGCGGGCGTAGTGATGGCCGTTGACGGTGACGGAGCCGCTCGTCGGGGCGTCGAGGCCGACGATCATGCGCATGGTCGTGGACTTGCCCGCGCCGTTGGGCCCCAGGAAGCCGGTCACCGTGCCCGGCTTCACGACGAAGTCCAGCCCGTCGACAGCCGTCTTCTCGCCGTATTTCTTGGTCAACTGCCGTGCGTCGATCATGCGCGTTCTTTCTCTCGGGTCCGGCGTCCGTCACTTCGGCGCCGCACCGGTAACGCTAGGTGCCGAATCACCCCGGTCCGGTGGTACCGGGAGGCTGACCTGCGCCGTACTGGTGGTACCGCGGTACTACGCACCCACCTGCGGTGCTGTCCCGTGTTCGTGGACTCCGCCGTGGCCGCGGCAGGCATCCGGCCACCGCGGAGCGCGACCTACCCACGCCGCACCGGCGAGGCGGTTACGGTGCCTCGAAGACCGGGTCGTTCATTCCTCGGGTCCGGTCACCTCGAGGGACGGCGCCCAGCGCGGGATCTCACCCCTCCCGGAGACCAGGCGGATGTTCTTGCTGTAGCCGTACTCGCGCAGGGTTTCCGCCGCGGTCTCCCGGCCGAAGCCGCTCGCACCGACACCGCCGAACGGCGCGCCCGTGAAATTCCGGTTGTAGTTGTTCACGAAGACGAACCCGGTGTGCAGGGCGCGGCTGACCCGCAGCGCGCGCTCGGAATTCGGCGTGAACACTGCGGCGACCAGGCCGAAGTCGGTGCCGTTGGCAATCCTGACGGCCTCGTCCTCGTCGCGGAACGGGATCATCGAGATGACCGGGCCGAAGATCTCCTCCTGCGCTATGCGCATGTCCGGGCGAACGCCGGTGAAAAGCGTCGGCGCGACGTAGAAGCCGCCCGCCAGCTCCGGATCGTCGGGGAGCGGCGCCTGTGCGGCGATCGTGGCCCCCTCCTGGACGCCGATGTCGATGTAGTCCAGCACCCGCTTGCGCTGGGCGGCGGACACCATCGGTCCGATGTGTGTGCCAGGGTCGGCGCCGTTGCCGACACGCAGCCGCTTCACCGCGTTGCCGTAGCGGCGCGCGACCTCGTCGTAGATGTCGGCGTGTACCAGGACGCGGGACGCCGAAGTGCAGGCCTCACCCTGGTTGAAGAGACCTCCCTCGATCGCCCACGGCAGCGCCAGGTCGAGGTCCGCGTCCTCGAAGATGATGAACGGGTCCTTGCCGCCGAGCTCCATCAGGGTCGGTGTCAGGTTGTCGGCCGCCGTCTTGATGACGGAGACGCCGGTGGTGGGCGACCCGGTGAACGAGACCTTGCCGACGAGCGGGTGCCCTGCGAGCTGCGATCCGATCGGACCGGTGCCAGGAATGATGTGCACCACGTCGTCGGGCAGGACGGACTGGATGATCTCCACCATGCGCAGGGCCGACAGCGGGGCCTGCTCCGGCGGCTTGATCACCACCGCGTTGCCGACGGCCAGCGCCGGGGCCAGCTTGCTCGCGGTGTGAATCGGCGGCCAGTTGAACGGCACGATCGCGCCGATGACGCCGTAGGGTTCGAGCACCGTGATGTCCAGCAGACTTCCGCCGTCATTGACCTGGCCGGGCATGGAGTCGCACAGGCTCGCGAAGTACTCGAAGATCCCGATCGCCGCGTTCACGTCCCAATTGCGTGCCTGGGAAAGGGGTTTGCCGTTGTCACTGCACTCCAGGACCGCGATCTCGTCGGCGTGCTCGCGCACCGCCTGGGCGACCTTCCGCAGCCAGCTGCCGCGTTCGCGGGCGGTGCGGGTCTTCCAGGAGAAGTGCGCGTCGTAGGCCGTCTGGACAGCCTGGTCGACTTCCTTGTCGCCTGCGCCCTGCACGACGGCAAGCGGCGCGCCGGTCGCGGGGTTGTCGACGGTGAACTGATCGGCGGCGTCCTCGGACGACCACCGGGTGCGGATCGTGCGTTCGGGTTGTGACGACCTTGCCATGGCTCTGCTCCGTTCAAGGATTTTGCTGCGGGGTGACGACTCGCTCGCCGGATGCAGCAACCGTCGCTTGGTGATGGCCCCCCAGGGCGTGAGAACGATCTGGCCGTTCGTGTCTCGGCGGGCGAACTCCGCCCCGGTGGCCTGATCGACGGTGACCACCTGGTTTCCGTCCTGCCCGATGGCTCCGTCGCGCGTGATCGTCGGGGTGTTATTGATCATGAACTTTCCCACTTTCTTGGGACCGCCGGCATCCGGGCAGCACCCTGCGGGTGGTGGCAGATGGGGGGCACGGTCGTCGGCACGACGAAGGGCTGCCGCGCGACAGCGGGGGTGCGCCGACACGAATGACTTCAGCGAAGACTCACGAGCCTGGCAAGCATTAGACTATCAATCAGCTGTTTAGTATCAAGCGTTTGATGGATAGCAAGATTCTTGTGGCTCGGCGAATCCCCGGGAACGTCACAACCCGAACCGCCTGAGCGGCGGGCGGGCGAACAGGGCCTCGGGTTCCGCCCGTAATCGAGCGTGATCACCCGCGAGCCGGCGGTGGTGAACACGCACCGCGGTTTCTCACGTCGGGCTCCCCCGGTCCGGGGATTGCCGGTTCAGGCCAACGAGCCGGAGCACCGCTCCCAGTTCACCGACAACCGGATCGAGCACCGCCTCCCGCACCGCACCCTCGTCCAGTTCGGCATCTGCCCACCAACGAGAACTGCCACCAGGTGCGCACATCGTGCCGGCCGACCCGAACGGAGCAGGCAGCCGACCGGCGGGCAGACGGCCAGCGACACTCGCCTACCCGCCGGCTGTCACTGCCCTAGTCCTGCGGCTCCATGTAGCGAGCCGCGGGTGTCGGCTGGTTGCCGCCCGTAACGAAAGCGGCCTCTGAGGCGAGCAAGGCGTCCAGGGCTGAGTCCTGGCCCTCCAGACCAGGGGCACAGACGGTCTCACCGAGGCGCAGCCCGGCCAGGCTGGCCGCTGCGACGTCCTCGGGCGACATCGCCCAGGGGATGCTGCGGCCGGCGCCGCTGTTCCACTCTGTTGCCACAACGCCGGGGCACACCACCTGGACGCGAACCGGGGTGTCGGCGAGCTCACCGGCGAGGGTGCGCGTGAAGCCCAAGACGGCGGACTTCGCGGCGACATACAAGGTGCGCCGGGGTGCTCGCGAGTCAGCAAGGCCCGCACTGAACGCGAGGAGCGAGGCGACGGTGACGATCACACCTTCGCCCGCAGCGAGCATTCCGGGGAGTGCGGCGTGGACCAGCCGGACGGGGGCGACGGCGTTGAGGGTGAGCAGGCGGTCGATGTCGGCAGGGTCGACGTCGACGAGCGGGGCATAGCCGCCGGCGCCGGCATTGCTGATCAGCATGCGCACGTCCCCGGCGGCCAGCCGGTCGGTGACAGCGGCGATGCCGTCATGGGCCATGAGGTCGGCGGGCAGCACCTCGGCGGCTGCTCCATGAGCGCGGAGTTCCTGGGCGAGATCGGCGAGCCGGTCGGCGCGTCGCGCGACCAGGACGAGGTCGTGATCGTCCGCCAGGAGACGGGCATAGGCGGCGCCGATGCCGGAGGAGGCGCCAGTGATCAAAGCGAGGGGGCGAGTCATGGGACCAGGGTTCATCAACCTCTAGGCACATGTCAAACACTTGATAGTTGTGAAGTGTCGTATCCTCCTCGCGTGATACGCAATGATGAGGAGCCGGTCGGGCTCGGCGCGCTTGACCGGGTGACCTGGGCGTTGCGCCGTGCGGAGTTGGCGGTGCAGAGCCTCAAGGAGCAGCGACTGCGCCCGCTGGGCATGGCGGCGGCGCACTACACGCTCCTGATCTCCGTGCACGACGAGCCAGGGCTGACCGGCGCCGAACTCGCCCGCCGCCTCAACGTGACGCCACAGGCCATTGCCTCACTGGTGGCGCGCCTGGAGGGCCGCGGGCAGTTGGAGAGACGTGAGCATTCGCGCCACCGGCACATCCAGGAGCTGCACCTCACCGATGCCGGGCGGGAGGCGTTGCGCGCGGCCGACGCAGTGATCGCCGGCATCGAGCGGCAGGTCACCGATGGTCTCGGCTCGGAGACAGCACACCTGCGAGCACTGCTCGACCAAGTGACCGAGGCGGTTCGCAAGGTCTCGGCCCACGGCCCCGTCGACTGAGCGTCCCCCCAAGCTGCGGTCTGAAGTCGTGATCGCACCGGCGTCGCTGCAACGGGTCACCGGCGCTCACCCGCGCCTGCTGGACGCCGCCCTCGCCACCTTCGCGGGCGGTCTCGGCCTGCTGCCCCTGCTGTTCGGACGGTGGCCCGACGGCGTACACCCCTCGGGCGCCGACGCCATGGCCGCGACGGCTGCGTTCCTGCTTGTGCTGGCCCGCCGCCGGACACCGCTGCCCGTCCTGGCGCTGGCAGTGCTCGGGGAGGTTGCCTTCACCGTCATCGCGTCGTATCCGTCGCGGGTGCTGAAGATGGCCGCGTTGATCGCGGTCTACACCGTGGCCCGAACAGTCCGCCGGCGAATCGCCGTGATCGCCGTCTCGGGCACAGCCCTCGCCCTGTACCGAGGCCGCGGCCTGCATGACGGCGCCAGGTGCCCGTCAACTGCCGGACGGCGGCTGTATGAGGCTCACACGCCAGGCCTTCCGGACGCAGCCAAGGGCCGCGTCCGGAAGAACCGCCACTACGACGGCACGACGCAACGGGGACAACTGCCGGAGGAGGCGCACCAACGCCTCTCTGCGAAGCCCACCCGGATCACGCCACTCCGGAGTCCGCACCACGCATATCCAACGGCGGCAAGGCATCAGGATTGAGCTCGGCAAGCACGTGGAGCAGCAAGGAATGAATTGCCGCCCGCTCGGCGGGAGCGAGGACCGCGAGCGCCTCCGTGTCCAGTCGCTCCACCAGTTCCCGCGCCCGGCCGGCGAGCTTCGCGCCACTGTCGGTGATGGTCAGCCGCACGGTTCTCCGGTTCGAAGGATGCTCGCGGCGCACCAGAAGGCCGCGGTCGACCAGCGCATTGACGGCGGCACCCATGGACTGGGGAGTCAAGCCGGTCCGACGCGCGATTTCCGCGGCGGAGATTCCCGGCGTCCAGCCGACGTGCTGCAACGCGTTGTGCTGCGCCGCCGTGAGGTCGAGCGAACGCAACGCCCTCTCGAGCCGCGTTCCCATCACGTGGACCACCTGCCACGCCAGGTAGCCCATGCGCGTGGACGGATCTGCGTGCGTGCGGCTCACGAGCGGCTCCGACAGTAAGGTACCTGATATTTCTATGGTACAACTATAAGGCACCTTCCAATTAGAGACGGAGAGCCTTCTCCCATGTCCACATCACCCACCACTTCCACCGAGGCGCGCCCTGCGCCCCATCACCACGCGATGGACGCCGCTCCAGCGCCGCAAGGTGCCACCGGAGCGAAGGGAGTTCTGCTGCCGGTCGCGATCGTGCTGGTCATCGGCTCGATCTTCGTCAGCGTGTTCCTGGCCGCCTTCCACGCCCCCCGGCCTCACAACCTTCCGGTCGCCGTCGTCGGGACGACCCAACGGCTCGAACAGGTCACCGGAGGGCTGGAACTCGGGCTGCCCGGCGGCTTCGAGGTGAAGCGCTACGCCGACGAGAACACGGCCCGCCGCGCGCTGCAGGACCGCAAGGTGTACGCCGCCTATGTCACCGGCCCCGGGAAGTCCGCCACACTGCTGTACGCCGGAGCCAACGGCCCTTCGGTGACCTCGACGGTCACCGGCGCCTTCTCCGGTGTCGCCAAGGCGGACAATGACCGGCTGACCGTGCGCGACCTCGTGCCGGCCTCGGCGGGCGACACCCGCGGCATGTCGGTGTTCTACGCCGGGTTCGGCGTCGTACTGGCCGGATTCCTGTTCGGCATGATGACCTACCAGATGGCTCCACGACTGGAGTACCGGTGGAGGTTGGCCAGCCTGGCCTCCTTCAGCATCCTCGCCGGCGTCCTCGTGGCGGCGATGGCCGGCAGCCTCGGCTTCGCGGCACTACCCGGGCCCTTCCTGGGCATCGCGGGGATCATCGCCCTGATGGCCGCGGCCGTCGGCAGCGCGACCATGACGTTCATGCGTCTCTTCGGCCGCGCCGGGATGTCGCTGGCCGCCGTGGTCCTGCTGACCTTCGGCAACAGCACGAGCGGTGGCACGCTGCCCACCCCCTACCTGCCGGACTGGCTGCATCCGCTCTCGGAGGTCCTCCCGGTGGGAGTCGGCGTACGAGCCGTCCAGGGCTTGTCCCACTTCAACAACGACGGTCTCACCGCGGGTATCGTCGTCCTGGTGGCATGGATCCTCGTTGCCGCCGTGGTGCTCTTCTGGCTCGATGCCCGCGGACCTCGCCGCGCAGCCGTCGGCTGACCCGGCTCCTGCCCTGCCCTGTAGCCAGGCACCGTCCGTGGGGAACGGCAGAGATACCGGTCCATGGCACGGGGACGCAGCTCGGCTGCCCGGTAACGCCCCGGCGAGCAACACACCTTGCTCTCGTAGACTGCGGCCGTGACCGATGCCGCGTTCCCCACCACCGGATACCTCGCCTGGCAGTTCTCCCAGATCATCGCCGGACGGCTGGAGCGGGCACTGCGCGCGGAAGACCTCACACTGGCGCAGCACAACGCTCTGCAGCAGGTCCTCTGGACGCCGGGTGTGTCCGCCGCCGAGATCGCGCGCCGCTCGGGCATCACGGCCCAGTCCATGGGAGCCGCAGTGAGTCAGCTCGTCGAGAGAGGACTACTACGACGTGAGCCGCACCCGACCAGCCGCCGCAGCGTGCGCCTGTTCGCGACCACCGAGGGAGAGTCAACCGCCGCTCGTGCCGCTTCGATCGCCCAGCGGATCGAACGGGAGACGACCTCACCACTCTCCCCGGACGACAAGGACAGCATTCACGGTCTGCTCTACCGTTTGGTCGAGGAACTGAACCCCGATGCCCTCGCCATCGACAGTCGCCCCTTGAACTAGCCCTGGAGCCCTGGCTGTCCAGCCGATGCCGTTGTCGGCTCCACCGCGTCGATGTGAGCACTGGACAAGAGACATGGAGAGGCTGAGCGACGGAGAGCCATGAACCGTGCCAGAGGCCGTCAGCCGTCGAACGGATCCACCCGCGGTCGCCCCCGCAGCGCAGCCGTGGAACAGGCCATCCTGGAGGGAGTGATGACCCTCCTGGAGGACGGCGTGCCATTGGGCGATCTCTCCGTCGAGCGAATCGCCCGCACCGCCGGCGTCGGCAAAGCGGCCATCTACCGCCGCTGGAGCGACAAAGAGGATCTGTTCGTCGACGTCATACGCGCTGCCGAGTCCGCCGAACCCGAACTCCCCGGCACCTCGATGCGGGACGACCTCGTCGTTCTGCTGGAGTCACTGCGGCAGCGCAGCCTGGTCGGCTCCTTGTCGGCGATCCTGCACAACGCGCACGCCCTGACGAGGAGCAGCCCGAACATATGGGCCGCCTATCATGCCCACGTGATCACTCCCCGGCGTGACCTCGGACTGGCGATCCTCCGTCGAGGCCGGGCAAACGGGGAACTTCGTACGGACATCGACCTGGAACTGGCTGTCGAAATGTTCGTCGCTCCTCTGCTCATACGCTCGTTCGTCGG
Organism: Streptomyces sp. NBC_00285; assembly: GCF_036174265.1. Taxonomy (NCBI): domain Bacteria; kingdom Bacillati; phylum Actinomycetota; class Actinomycetes; order Kitasatosporales; family Streptomycetaceae; genus Streptomyces; species Streptomyces sp. NBC_00285. The sequence goes on from NZ_CP108055.1 coordinate 973,870, forward strand.
CCCCGAACCCGACCTCCCTGACGGAGTGGCCGAGCAGATCGTCGACACCGTGCTCCACGGTCTACGGCCCGTCAACTCCCCGAGCGCTTGATCAGGATGGGCCGCACACCGGAGTACGCGTCGAGGAACTCACCGAGATCACGCACCTCGCGCTGGTCTCCTACAAGCTCCCGGACACCGGCGAGATCGTCCCGCTGTTGCAGATCGTGCCGTCCAAGAGCCACGAAGAACGGCTGCTGCTGGTCAGCCCGGAACTGGCCAGCGTCCTGGCCACGATCAGCAAGCGCCTGCGGGACGCCAATGGCGGCAAGATCCCGCTCACCGCCCGCTACGACGACCACGAACGCGTCACCGGGCCAGTGCTGCCGCACCTCTTCCAGCGCCGCCACTACTGGCAGCCGCAGGTCATGGGCCAGAACACCGTCTCCCGCCTGCTCCGCAAGACCCTGGAACGGATGGGGCTGCGCGACCAGGCCGGCAACCCGATGCGCTACACGCCCCACGACTTCCGCAGGATGTTCGCGACCGAGGCCGTCACCGGCGGACTGCCTGTCCACATCGCCGCCCGCATCCTCGGACATAAAGCCCTGACGACCACTCAGGCATACCTCGCGGTCTTCCAGGACGACCTGATCCGCACCTACCGCGGCTTCCTCGACCGCCGCCGGGCCGAACGCCCCGTCGAGGAATACCGGGAGCCCACCGAGCAGGAGTGGCGCGCCTTCCAGCAGCACTTCGAGCTGCGCAAGGTCTCCCTGGGGACCTGCGGGCGCCCCTACGGAACCCCGTGCAAGCACGAACACGCCTGCATCCGCTGCCCGGTCCTCCAGATCGACCCCCGCCAACGGGGCCGCCTCATCGAGATCATCCAGAACCTCCACGAACGCATCCGCGAAGCCCGCGGCAACGGCTGGCTCGGAGAAGTCGAAGGACTCCAGGCCAGCCTCGACGCCGCCACTGCCAAGCTCAACAGCCTCACCCTGCCGTAGGCGGAGGGCACATCGATACTTCGGACATCCGCAGGCCACCGACGCAGTACGGCGTCGTACGCCGCGTAGAAGGCCCCCTCGCCATCCATGGCTCCTCCGTGAAATTATTAGATCATCAACTTTCTCGACAATCGAGACAATAGCGCGGAGGTGACGTATGGACGACCAGGACCCCGCACTCCGACTGGTCCATCTGCTGCGGGCCATCACGGTCGAACTCGACCTCTTCGGCGCCGAGTTCGCCGACGGCAACGGGCTGCATCCCACCGACGTACGCGCACTGATCCACCTGCTGGACGCCAGTCGTGCAGACCTCATCGCCACACCAGGCCGGCTCGGCAGCCAGCTGGGGTTGAACTCGGCCTCCGTCACGGCGCTGATCGACCGGCTGGAGCGGCTGGGCCTCGTCCGCCGCGAACGGGACACCCACGACCGCCGCCGGGTCCTGTTGGCGGTGGAGGACAAGGCTGTGGCCCTGGGCTGGTCGTTCTTCGGACCACTGATCAACAACATGGTCGCGGCTATGCGTTCCTTCGACGATGCGGAGCTGACCACGGTGCTGCGTTTCCTGGTGGAGATGCGCGACGCCGCTGCCGCAGGACGGCAAGCCCAGCGGGAGGGCGCCACCTGACGGTGAAGCCTGAGCGGGACGGCGCGGGTGGGAAAATCAACTGGGCAGAGTGTGGCTCCCCTTCAGAGACGTTCCTGATCAGGCCGTGAGGTCGTAGTTGTGCTGGTCGGGGGTGGGGTTGAGGCGTTCGTGTTCGCGGGCGAGGTGGTGTCGCCGGTAGGCGGCAAACCCGTCCCCGGACGATCCCGCTCTGATCGAGTACTGGCGGGACCGCCGCCGCAGGAAAGCGCCACCGCCGATGGACAAGACGAGTCTTCTCCTGGCGGTCCGGCAGCAGGGGCTCTGTCCTCTCTGCAAACAGGCGCTGATCGCCGGAGCCGAGTACGAACCGGACAGCCCACGCGAGTGGATCAACTGGTTCGCGGCCTCGAAGAAGATGCTCCACAAGCATCACTTCACCTACCGGCGAGACAGCGGCACGGACGAGCGGAACAACCTTCGCCTCGTGCACTCCGAATGCCACCGCCAGCACCACGCGGGCGACGGCGAACGGGCCACATCACCCTGCTGACCTGCGAAGCCCATGGGGCTTGCTTGAGCCGGACGCGGTGAAAGTCGCACGTCCGGTTCTGAGGGGGCCGGGTCACGGCAACGTGATCCGGCTACCCGACCACAGCGGGCTACCGCCGTACGCGCGGCATACCCAGACCGATCCAAGAGATGATCTCCCGCTGGATCTCGTTGTTGCCGCCGCCGAAGGTGAAGATCACCGCCGAACGGTAGCCGCGCTCCAGTTCGCCGTGGAGGACGGCACCCTCCGAGCCCTCCTTCAGGGCGCCGGCCGCCGCGACGATCTCCATGAGCCACGCGTAGGCGTCCCGGCGGGCCTCGGAGCCGTAGACCTTGACCGCGGAGGCGTCCTGCGGGGTGAGGGTGCCGTCCTGGACGGCGCCCACCATCCGCCAGTTGAGGAGTTTGAGCGCGTCGAGACGCGTGTGGGTCTGGGCGAGGCGGCGGCGCACCCAGGGCAGGTCGATCACGCGGCGGCCGTCGGCGAGCTTGGTCTCCGCCGCCCATCGCTGCACGTTGTGCAGGGCGCGGATCGCCATCGTGCCGTGGGCCGCGAGCGTGACCCGCTCGTGGTTGAGCTGGTTGGTGATCAGCCGCCAGCCCTGGTTCTCCTCGCCGACGCGGTGCGAGACGGGGACGCGGACGTTCTCGTAGTAGCTGGCCGTGGTGTCGTGCGAGGCGAGGGTGTTGATGACCGTGCAGGAGTAGCCGGGGTCGGTGGTCGGCATCAGGAGCATGGTGATGCCCTTGTGCGGCGGGGCGTCGGGGTCGGTGCGGACGGCGAGCCAGACCCAGTCGGCGGTGTCGCCGTTGGTGGTCCAGATCTTGTGGCCGTTGACGACGTAGTCGTCGCCGTCCCGTACCGCGCGGGTCTTCAGGGCCGCCAGGTCGGTGCCCGCGTCGGGCTCGCTGTAGCCGATCGCGAAGTCGATCTCACCGGCGAGGATGCGCGGCAGGAACCAGGACTTCTGCTCGTCGGTGCCGTACCGCATGATCGTCGGGCCGACGGTGTTCAGGGCCATCAGAGGCAGCGGTACGCCGGCCTGGGCGGCCTCGTCGAAGAAGATGAACTGGTCCGTCGCGGTCAGGCCGCGGCCGCCGTACTCCTTGGGCCAGCCCACCCCGAGCCAGCCGTCCGCGCCGAGGCGCCGGATGGTGTCGCGGTAGAAGCGCTTCTGGGCGTCCCGGTCGGTGAAACGGGCGTGCGCGTTGTCCGGGACCAGATCGGCGAAGTACGTGCTCAGTTCGGTGCGCAGCCGATGCTGTTCGGGTGTGTGGTCGAGATGCACGACGCCTCCAGGCTCCCGGGCCGGTCCTGACGGCGCACACGGTAGAACGTGTTCCAGAAATTGGGAACGGTCAGGCGAGGGTCGCCATGAAGTCCGTGCATTCCTGGGCGCACTCGCGGCACGCCTTGGCCGCGTCCTCGTTGCCGGCATGCAGGTCGAGGACCTGGGCGCACTCCAGGCAGACCGATCGGCACCATTCCAGCTGGGCGCGGATCCCGGCCTCGTCGAGATGGTTCTCCTCGGAGAGCACACGACAGGTCGCGTCGCACACCTCCGCGCACATGATGCCCTTGCGGCGCAGTAGTTCCTGCTCCTCGTCGCCGTCCGGATCGACCAGGCTCGCACGCAGCGCACAGACACGTGCACACTCGGTGCACGCCTGGGCACACGCGAAGCGGTCCTCCAGGAAGCGGAAGAGTTCCTGTTGGGAAGTAGTCGTCGTCACACCGGTCGGGTAGCCGGGGTCCGGGCCGTCAAACCCGGTGTTCTGGGGGGTTTCCGTCCGGGTGGGCCGAGTCGGTTCGCCCGGGGTGCCAGGGGTACTCGCGTGGCATGAACCAAGCCGTGAACACCGAATGGATGGACCTCGCCGCGGGCCGGGGCGGCCTCGCGGCCGGGCTGATCGTGGCGGGTGTGGTGATCGTCGCGGTCCTGATCGGCGCCTTCTGGCTGGGCGCCCGGGTCAGGCGCAACGAGTCGCGCCCGCCCACTCCCGAGGAACAGCCGAAACTGCCGGAGGGCGGACCGGTCCGTGAGGTCCGGGAGCACCGGGAGGCCGACGAGATGCCCAGGAGTGACACCCGGCTGACCCCGCACGAGCTGCCGGGTCACGGCAACAGTCCGACCCGGACGGGCTCGTCGCAGGAGCGGCCCCGCTGGGACGAGGGCGGCAGCGGGGGCTTCGGCAGCGGGGGCCCGGGGCGCAGCTGACGTGTCCGGCCACGTGAAGGTGCCCCGGCACTACATACCGGCCCTTGGGGGTGATGGCGTACGCGCCCCGCCCGCCGACCAGGGCGGCGAAGACCGCCTCGTCGTGCCAGCTGGGCGCGCACAGCCACCCGATGGCCCCGATGAGCGCCCCGCGCTCTCCGTCGACCAGCAGCGCGTAGTCGTGCAGCGCGTGGGGCGGGAAGGGCGTGTTCATGGCGTATGGGTACCCAGGGGGTACGGAGGTCAACGGGGTGTCGTACGACCGGGAGGGCCTGCCCTCAACGCTCCCCGCGGCTCCCCGCCGCCGTCGCCGTAGCCGCCTCGGCGGAGACGCCACCACCTGCCGGGTTCGACGCGGCGATCTGCGTGTGTCCGGCCCCCGCGCTCCGGGGGCGGCGGAGCAGCACGAGGGCGACCAGCGCGGCGAGCAGGGTGAGTGCGCCGGCGACCGTCAGGCTCAGCCGCAGCCCGTCCAGGAAGGCCTCGCTCAGGGCACCCATGGCCCGCCCCGTGTCCGCGCCCAGGTCGAGCCCGGCGACCGCGCCCAGCCCTCCCTGGTCCGCCGCCGCGAGGACCCGTTCCCCTGCCGGCCCGCTCACTTCGGCCTCGGCCAGGTGAGCGGGGAAGGTGTGCAGCGCCCGGGTGGTCAGCAGGGCGCCCAGGACGGCCGGGCCGAGCGCGCCGCCGACCTGCCGGAAGGCGTTGTTGCCCGCCGCGGCCATGCCGGCGAGGTGGTGCGGCACGGAGGCCACGGCCGTCGCGGTCATCGGGGTCATGACCACCCCCATTCCGAGCCCCAGGGGCACCAGCCGCCAGGCCAGTGACATGAAGGAGGTGTCCGCGTCGACGCCGATGAGTGCGAACAGCGAGGCCGAGACAAGGAGCAGACCGCCCGTGATCAGCACGCGAGCGGATATCCGGTGCATGAGGCGTCCCACCGGCCCGCCGACCAGGAGAGCGCACGCGGTCACCATCAGCAGTCGCCGGGCCGCCTCCAGGGTGTCGAGTCGCTGCACCATCCCGAAGTAGAGGCTGAGCAGGAAGAAGAAGCCGATCAGCGCGAGGAAGGTCATCATCGCGACGACCGTGGTGGCGGTGAAGGCCGGGCTGCGGAACAGTGCGAGGTCGAGCATCGGACTGTCGCTGCGCCGTTCCGCGAGCACGAAGGCGACACCGCCGACGACAGCCACCGCGAGGGCCGTCAGCACCTTCGGGCCGGTGAAGGAGTCGGCTCCGCCCTCGATGACGCCGTAGACCAGGGCGGTGACGGTCACCGTGGCGGTGATCTGGCCGGGCCAGTCGAGCCGCCGCTCGAAGGGCGCGCGCGAGTCGGTCAGCAGTCCGGCGGCGATGCCTGCGGCGAGCAGCGAGACGGGGATCGCCAGCAGGTAGATCCAGCGCCAGGCGTAGTGGTCGAGGATCACTCCGGCGATGATCGGGCCGACGGCGAGCGCCGCCATCAGCGAGGTGGCCCACAGGCCGATGAACTTGCCGCGCTCCCGGTGGTCGGGCACCGAGTGGCTGATCAGCGCCAGCGTGGTGGGCAGCAGCGTGGCCGCGCCGAGTCCGGCGAGAGCCTGGCCGACCCACAGCATCTGCACCGACTGGGCGGTGAGCGCGACGGTGGCACCGGCCGCGGAGAACAGCAGCCCGCCCAGGAACACCTTCTTGCGTCCGTAGACGTCACCGACGACACCGGCAGTCAGGATGAACGCGGCCATGGGAAGGACGAACGCGTCCTGCACCCAGGACAGTTGGGCGGTCGTGGCACCCAGCGCCGACTGGATGACGGGCAGGCTCACGGCGACCGTGGTGACCGGCAGATAGGCGACGAAGACGCCGAGGCAGGCCATGACGAGCGTGGCAGCCCGCCGCTCGGCCGACCCGCTTGCCGGGGTTGTGACATTCACGGGAACTCTCCTCTACGGCGACGCGCACCGCGGTCGTTCACTTGCTGCTGGGGATCTCGGGCGCCCCAGCTTCGGCGACACCGGGCCGAATCCCCAACGCTGCAGCCATGAACGAACGTAAACCTCTATCGAGGCCGCCTCTGCTGTCAGACTTCCCCCATGGCCGACGAGATCGACAGAAGAATCCTCCGTGCGTTGCACCACTCCCCGCGTGCCTCGTTCCGGCTCATCGGCGAGGTCGCCGGGGTGTCCGAGCAGACCGCTGCCCGCCGCTATCAGGCTCTGCGGCGCGAGGGAGTGATGCGGGTGGTTGGCCTGGTCAACCCGGAGGCGCACGGGCTGGCGCGCTGGATCACCCGCATCCGCTGCCGCCCCGACCGGGTCGCTTCGCTGGCGGACGCCCTCACCCGCCGGCCCGACATCGCCTACGTCGGTCTCGCGTCCGGCGGCTCGGAGATCATCTGCATGATCCACTCGCCGGTCGACGCCGCGCGCGACGACATCCTGCTGCGGCAGCTGCCCAAGGCCGCCTCGGTGCTGGACGTCAGCATCGACCTGCTCATCCACCCCTTCGGCACCGACAGCTTCTCCGGATGGGGCGGCTACGGCGGTCACCTCACTCCCGAGCAGGTGGACCTGCTCACCGATGACCGGTCGGCCACGCCCACCGGGCCCCAGGACCCGCCCGGCGCCGAGGACACCCCGCTGCTCGACGCGCTCGCCGAGGACGGCCGTACCACCCACACCCGGCTCGCCGAACTCACCGGCTGGTCCACGGCACGCGTCGCCCGCCGGCTCGCCGCCCTGGAGTCATCGGGAGCCCTGTCCTACGACATCGACCTGCTCGCCGAACGCCTGGGCCACCACCTCAACGCCACCCTCTGGCTGCGCGTCACCCCGGCTCATCTCCGCCAGGTCGGCGAGGAGTTGGCGGGCCACGACGAGGTGGCCTTCGCCTGCGCCAAGAGCGGCGAGGACAACATCATGGTCGTCGTCACCTGCCGGGACGCGGAGGACCTCTACCGCTACCTCACCACCCGCGTGGCCGCCGTGCCCGGCATCGACGCCTACAGCGTCAGCATCCGGGTCCGCCGCCTCAAGCAGGCCGCCTCGCTCATCGCGCACGGCAGACTGATCCCGTCGAGCCCTGCATAGCAGCCGCCCGAAGGCCGGCATCAGGCAGGACGACGCACCATCCCCGGACCGCTCGACTCCGTCGGCCGCATCCGGTCACGCCGGCCACGGGGCAAGGAGACAACTGCTGTTCGGATCGCGGACGTTGACCCGCACCGGGTGCGACAGCAGAATGATCCCGCCCCTTTGAGAGCGCTCTCACGCTTCCGGCCCGTCCTTCCGAGGAGTCCCATGAACGGCAGCCCACGCCGGCCCCTCAGCCGCCGTACGCTCATCGCGACCGGCCTCGGTGCCACGGTCCTCACTGCGACCGGCGCCGGCCCGGCACGGGCGGCGCAGGGCGGGTCGGCGGCCTCCGCGCCACGCCGCGCGCGGACTTTCCTCGCCGCCGCCATGGACGCCTACCCGGACCACGGCACCATCCGGCTCGCGCAGAGCTACGCCGACCAGGCGGGCCTGTTCAGTACCGCGTTCACCTACGACAACGCCCTCACGATCCTGGCCCTCCTCGCCTCCCCCGGGGGCGAGAGCCGGGCCGTGGCACTCGGTGACGCGCTCCTCTACGCCCAGGCCCACGACCCCGCCCACGACGACGGCAGACTGCGGCAGGCGTACAACGTCGGGCCGTACACCTTCTACGACGGCTCCCCGCAGCCGGACGGGTTCGTCCGGGCGGACGGTACGGCCAATGTCGGTACCCAGTTCGGCTTCACCGGCACCGCGGTGGGCGACATGGCGTGGGCCGGTATCGCGCTCGGCGCGCTCGCGGAGCGGACCGGTGGGCGGCGCTTCCTCACCGGCGCGGTGCGGATCGGCGAGTGGATCGAGCGGGTGGGGCGGACCGACGAGCCGCTGGGCGGTTACAAGTTCGGCGTCAACGGGGCCGACGAGCGGCTGCCATTCACCTCGACCGAGCACAACACCGACCTGGTCGGCCTGTTCGGGCGGCTCGCCCGGCTGACCGGGGACCGGGTCTGGCGGGAGCGCCGCGCACGGGCGCGAGCGTTCGTCGGGAAGATGTGGGAGCCGTCGGGTGGTTTCTTCTACACCGGCTCCAACGACGGCGTGACGATCAACAAGTCCCCGGTCCCCGAGGACACCCAGACCTGGACCCACCTCGCCCTCGACTCCCGGACGCACTCGCGCTCGCTCGACTGGGCCGCGACCGAACTGGCCGTACTGGACACGGCCGGCCGCACCAACAGCACGGTCCCGTCCGGTCAGTCCTACGAAGGCGTCACCTTCAGCTCGGCGAGTCTGCTGGCGAACGAGGCCGCCCCGATCGCCGACGGCCAGCCGAGGCCGGACCGCAACGGCGTCTGGTTCGAGGGCACCGCCCATCTCGCCCTGGCCCTGCGCGAGCGAGGTTCGGCCGGCGACGAGAAGCGCGCCCACCGTCTGCTCGCCTCGATCGAACGCGCCCAGGACCTTCTCGGCGACACCCAGACCATCGGCGGCACTCCGCTCCCCGTCCGCTCCGGAGTCGTCTCGGCGAGCAGCCCGCTCGACACCGGTTTCGGGTTCGGCTACTACCCCTACCGGCACGCGGGTGCCACCGCCTGGTACCTCCTAGCGACGGCCCGGGCCAATCCACTGCGGGCGTGACCTCGTCGCCCGGTCACCGGGGACGGATCATCATGCGGCGACGTGTGTCGGCTGAGCTGTGCGAGGCGCAGTGGGCGTCGCTGCGGGAGTCCTCGGCGTGCGGGCGTACGCCGCCGCCGAGGGGTTCCGCGACATTCCGGTTCCGGGCCGCCGGGCTATGAGGCGGTGGTCGACTCCAGGGACCGCAGGTGTTCCCGCAGCCAGTGCTCGGTGTTGCTCACGTGCAGCAGAGCCGCCGCCTGGCTGAGGGCCGCGTCACGTGAGGACAGGGCCGCGAAGATCGCCTCGTGCTCGGCGAGGGTGCGCCCCGCGGCCCGGGTGTCGACCAGGCCACGCCAGATGCGGGCCCGCAGCGTGCGACCGGAGATGCCTTCGAGGACGGCGAGCAGCGACTCGTTGCCGGTGGCCGAGACGACGGCCCGGTGGAAGGCCGCGTCATGGGCGTTGAGCCGCTCCACGTCGTCGCGCGCCTCACGCATGGCGTCCAGGTGCCGCTCGACCTCGGCGAGTTGCTCGTCGGTGATCCGGGTCGCGGCCAGCGCGGTGGCGACCGGTTCGAGGAGCCGCCGTACCTCCATGAGGTCCCGCAGGGCGCCCGAGTCCCCCTGGAGGAGTTCCACGGCCCCGCCCAGTCCCTCCAGAAGGAGGCTCGGCTGGAGGCTGGTCACATAGGTGCCGTCCCCGCGCCGGACCTCCAGGACCCGTGCCACGGCCAGCGCTTTGACCGCTTCGCGGGCTAGGTTGCGGGACAGGCCGAGCTGGGCCGCCAGGGTGGCCTCCGGCGGCAGCTTCGAGCCGGGAGGCAGCGAACCCGTGCGGACCAGCTCACGGATCTGCTCGATGGCTTTGTCCGTCAGGGACACCGGGGCCTCCTTCCGAGGGGTGCCGCCCGATCATACGGGGGCCGACAGAGAGGTGATCTACAGAAGTGAGCAAACGCACGATAAGCTAATAAGTCGACAAATATACAGGTATCCCCGGTCGCAGGTAAATCGCCGGTGCCGCCAACTCCCGTACGTCCAGACGGAGTTCGCGTCTGCCCCGTCGGCCCGGAGCCGCGAGAAACCGTACGGGCCAGTTGCGGCGGGGAGACGGAATCAGCCCCGGCGGTCTCCAAGGGCCTTCAGCAGTGCTTCGAGCTGCACCAGGGGCTCGGGGCCGACAACCCGCAGGACGACCGTGTTGGCGCCCGCCGCCGACAGGGCGTGCACGTCCTCGGCGGCCTCGGCCGCCGTACCGGAGACGGTGAAGACCTCTTCCTGGGGGCGGCCGAGCCAGCTGCCGTGGCCCTCGGTGTGCGGGTGAAGGGTGTGGGCGACCTCCGTGGGGTCGTCACCGACATGGCAGAAGGCGAACACGTTCAGGGTGTGGTCGGCGCGGGCACCGCCCTTCGCGGTCAGGGCCCGGACGTTCTCCAGGTCGCGCGGGCCGTGGCCCTCCGCGATCAGGGTGCCGTCGGCGACACGGCCGGAGAGTTCAAGGGAGCGGGGCCGGACGACGCCGGCTACGACCGACGGGACCTCTGCCGGAGGATGGACCAACTGGACGCCTTCCAGGCGTACTTCACGTCCGTCCAGTTCGACCTTCTCACCACGCAGCAGTGCGCGCACGGCGGTGATCGTCTCCTCCAGGAGAGCGAGGGGCGAGCCGGGCGCCACCCCCACCTGCTCCATCCACTCGCGCACACCGTGTCCGATCCCGGCCACCAGCCGACCCGGGAACACCCGTGCCAGGGTGGCCAGTTCCATCGCCAGCAACGCCGGACTCCGCAACGGCGCCGGAGCGATGCCGATGCCCACCCGCAGCCGCTGTGTCGCGCCCAGCGCCACAGCCGCCGCGGACACCCCGCCGTTCCAGCCGAGGTCCTCCACGACCCACAGGTCGTCCACACCGAGCGCCTCGGCCCGGCGCGCGAAACCGGGCAGCCCCTCCGGGGCCCAGTCACGGTCGTACATGACACCGATCCGCAGGTTCGTCATACAGAGAAACCTATGCGGCGGACGAGGTGTCGATCAACGGTGTCCACGGGAGCACGCACCATCGCGCCGCGGAACACGCCTCCCCGTATCCGGGCCGGCTCCGGGTGCCACCGTCCATGCGTCGCCCCGCGTGACCTTCACTGCCTCAAGGCCGATACTGCCGACAGCAGCACTCCGGGCCCACTCACCTCCGACCGCCTTCACCAGCCCGACGTCCCGTCCGCAAAGTCGGCCCGAGCCGGCGTCAAAACCGCCGGAACCCGCTCTCGACCGCCGTGCACCGCGACGATCGCCACCTGACCTTGGCTACCCTGAACTGCTCGATCACAGGTCATCGGCCCATCTGCACGTGCCACCAGGAGGTACCCATGAAGATGTTGATCAATGTTCCGGAAACCGTGGTCGCGGACGCCCTGCGCGGCATGGCGGCCGCCCATCCGGAGTTGACCGTGGACGTCGAGAACCGTGTGATCGTACGGCGGGACGCCCCCGTCGCCGGGAAGGTCGCCCTGATCTCCGGCGGCGGCTCGGGGCACGAACCGCTGCACGGCGGTTTCGTCGGGCCCGGCATGCTGTCCGCGGCCTGCCCGGGTGAGGTGTTCACCTCTCCGGTCCCCGACCAGATGGTGCGGGCGGCTGCCGCCGTGGACAGCGGCGCCGGTGTGCTGTTCATCGTGAAGAACTACACGGGCGACGTGCTCAACTTCGACATGGCCGCCGAGCTCGCCGAGGACGAGGGCATCCAGGTCGCCAAGGTCCTGATCAATGACGACGTGGCGGTGACCGACAGTCTCTACACGGCCGGTCGGCGCGGCACCGGCGCCACCCTGTTCGTGGAGAAGATCGCGGGCGCCGCGGCGGAGGAGGGGCAGCCGCTGGAGCGGGTGGAGGCCATCGCCCGTCAGGTCAACGAGAACTCACGCAGTTTCGGCGTGGCGCTGGGCGCGTGCACCACACCGGCCAAGGGCAGCCCGACCTTCGAGCTGCCGACCGGCGAGCTGGAGCTGGGGGTCGGAATTCACGGCGAGCCCGGCCGGGAGCGCCGGTCCATGATGACCTCGCGGGAGATCGCCGACTTCTCCGTGCACGCGATCCTGGACGACATGAGCCCGCGCAACCCCGTACTCGTCCTGGTCAACGGCCTGGGAGCGACCCCGCTCCTGGAGCTGTACGGCTTCAACGCCGAGGTGCAGCGGGTGCTCACCGACCGCGGGGTCGCCGTGGCCCGCACCCTGGTCGGCAACTACGTCACCTCGCTCGACATGTCCGGCGCCTCGGTCACCCTGTGCCAGGTCGACGAGGAGCTGCTGCGCCTGTGGGACGCGCCGGTGAAGACGCCGGGGCTGCGCTGGGGAGTGTGAGCAGGCCGTCAACGTTCCGACCACGCAAGGAGATCCAGTGCTCGACGCCGACTTCTTCCGCCGTTGGATGACGGCGACCGCCGCCTCCGTGGAACGTGAGGCGGAACGGCTCACCGCGCTCGACTCCCCCATCGGGGACGCCGACCACGGCAGCAATCTTCAGCGCGGGTTCACCGCGGTGGCCGCGACCCTGGACAAGGAGGCCCCGGACACCCCGGGCGCGGTCCTCATCCTCTCGGGAAGCCGGCTCATCTCGACGGTCGGCGGCGCTTCGGGCCCCCTGTACGGGACGCTGCTGCGGCGGACCGGCAAGGCGCTCGGGGACGGCGCCGAGGTCAGTGCGGAGCAGCTCGCGCAGGCGCTGCGGGCGGGGGTGGAGGCGGTCATGGCGCTGGGCGGGGCCGCCCCGGGCGACAAGACCATGATCGACGCGCTGGTGCCTGCCGTCGACGCCCTCGGTACCGGGTTCGCGGCGGCGCGGACGGCCGCCGAGCAGGGGGCCCTGGCAACCACGCCGTTGCAGGCCCGCAAGGGCAGGGCGAGTTATCTCGGCGAGCGCAGCATCGGCCACCAGGATCCGGGGGCGACGTCGGCGTCCCTGCTGATCGGCGCTCTCGCAGAGGCCGCCGGTGAGGCCGGTGATTCCGGTGAGTGAGGGGAAGCTGGTCGGGATCGTGCTGGTGTCGCACAGCGCGGCGGTCGCCGCGTCCGTGGCGGAGCTGGCGAAGGGGCTCGTGGGCGGTGGCACGGAGGTGCCCGTCGCGGTGGCCGGCGGCACCGAGGGCGGCGGGCTCGGCACGAGTGCGGAACTGATCGCGGCCGCGGCCGCCTCCGTGGACCGGGGCGCCGGGGTCGCGGTCCTCGCCGACCTCGGCAGTGCGGTGCTCACCGTCAAGGCGCTGCTGGCGGAGGGCGACGAACTCCCGGGCGGCACCCGCCTGGTGGATGCCCCGTTCGTCGAAGGAGCGGTGGCCGCGGTGGTCACGGCGTCCACGGGGGCCGACCTCGCGGCGGTGGAGGCTGCCGCCGCGGAGGCGTACAGCTACCGGAAGGCATGACAGCGGCGCTACCAGAAGGAATGACGCCGGCGTCTGTCTGACGCCGTCCGCCGCGACGGCGAGGGCCGAGCGCAAGGTCTCGGCCGGCTCGCCCTCCGCCGTCGCGCGCCCGGTTCGGGCGTCGGCGGTGCGCCGGGCATGGTGCTCGACGGCCGCGCGCAGGGCCGCGTTGAGCATGGCCGCCCGGATCCTCGGCTCCGGTGCCTCGCCGGGGAGTCCGGCTCGCTCGACCGGGGCCAAGGATTCATGTCACCGACGGACAGGATGTCCCGGCCCGAGGAGCAGGCCACCGCGATCGTGTTCCTCGCCCCGGACGCGGCGAGCGACATCAACGGCGTGGTCCTGCCCGTCGACGACGGCTGGTCGGCGGTCTGACGAGCCCTCACCGGGTCATTTCTCCCGTACGAACAGTCCCGCCAGCCGCTCCCCCGCCGCGACGGCGGCGGCATGGTCCTCGATGGGCTTGGCCTGCGAGTCCTTGAAGACGATGTAGGTGACGCCGGAGGGCGTGCCGCCGCCGCGCGGGTCGGGTCGGATCCCGAGGGCGTCCGCGGTGGCGTAGGACGCCTCCCCGATGATGCCCCTCGGCCCCACGTCCCCGACGACGGCGTACTGCACCCGGTCCTCGTACACGACGGCCGCGACCGCGCCGCCGTGCACCCCGTGGTCGCGGTAGTCCCAGATCCGGCTCGGGGTCGGGACCACGATGTACGGCAGGCGCTCGGCGCTCAGGTACCGGCCGTCGGACTGCTGGTAGGCGGTGGCGCCGGAGAACAGCGGGTCGGTGCGGCGGTTGCAGAGGCGGCCGCGCCGGCCGTCGCAGTCGATGTCCATGTCGGCCTTCCAGAACACGGCGTCCCGGGTGCCGCACACCGGAATGGTCGCGGGCGTGCCGTCGTCACTGCGGTAGCGGCCGCGCGACACGGGGGTGCAGTGTCGCACCCTGGCCAGCAGGTCGGCGGCCTTGACCTCACCCTCTCCCCGCACCACCGGCGCCGTCCGGGCGGCGGCCGGCTCCGTGGCGGGGGACATCGTGGGAGCGAGCAGAGCGGCGCTTGCCGCGGCCAGCGTCAGCGACTGGACACGCACGATAAGGAACCCTCTCCTGGGGGACGGTGACGCACACTCAGCCCAATCTGATGCTGCTTCAGCTGGGCGGCCACCGCAGGGGGTCCGGACGGGGCAGGGACCGGGGGCCCGGGTTCTCGACGAACCCAGGCCTCCCGGCCTCCGGCACCGGCGCGGGAACAGCGACGACAGCGCCCCGCGCCACCGGCCCGAACTCCTCGTTCTACAAAGCGAGTTCGGCCGTGAAGGGCTTCAGCATACGTACCTCTTCCGGGCCGGACCGATACGGTCCGCCCCCTTGATGCGAGCACACCACCGGCGCCATATTGGTCCGGACTATTACCTCGCTCGTGTTCGGCGGGACGCCCCCGCGCGGGACGGCGACGTACGGCTTCTGTCTGGGGCGGACGGCCGGGGAGAGCCACCGGGTGCGGATCCGGGCCCGGCTGCCCGACGGCATGTGGGGCGGTCTTTCGGCGGAGCGGACGGTGACGACGGGCACGCCCGCGGCCCCGTGACGGCCCCTCGGCGTTACGCCGGGCGAAGGAGGGCATCACCCGCCTGGAGGCGCTCCGCGTGCGGAGCGGGCCGCGAACCCATTGGCTCTCCCTGAGGCAGCACGGGCCCTCCCCCACCTCGGCGGCGCCACGGATGTACCGCCAACCGTGCCGTCGGAGGGCAGTCCATGCGCACTACTCAGCCACTTCTCCGCTCCGGCCTGACCGTCGCGGCCGTCGCCGCGCTGCCGCTCACCCTGACCGCCGGGCCGGCCGCCGCGGCGTCGGGGATCTCCGTGAGCACCTCCGGATCCACGGTCTCCGTCACGACCACGGCATGCTCCCGCACCGCCACGACCGGCGGCTGGGGTACGGCCTCGCTCCTCAACAGCAGTCAGGCCAACTTCAGCCAGGGACGCCAGGTGGCCCTGTCGGGGACCACCTCGCTCCAGTCCGCGGCCTGGTCGAGTGTGAGCCCCGGCACCTACACGGTCATCGTGATGTGCGCCTACAACAACAGCACGGCGGGCACCCAGTCGATCATCGTCTCGGGGACCGCGACGCCCACGATCTCGGCGACGGCCTCCGCCTCCCCCTCCCGCGGTGTCCTGGGCGGACTCGGCGGCGCGACCAAGGACTACGGCACCCTGACGCTTGCGGTCGGCGGCGGCCTGGTGGCGGTCGGTACGGTGGCCACGGCGTGGTTCCTGCGTCGCCGCGCGCGGCCGTACCGGCTCTGAAAGCCCTCAGCTGTCGGGGAGTTCGGCGAACTCCTCCAGGGCCTCGGTGAGCCACCGGGTCCAGAAGGTCTCCAGTTCGATGCCGGCGCGCAGGACCAGGTGTTGAAGCCTGGCCTGCGCGCTGTGGTTGCCGGGCGGGAAGTCGCGCTCCTGGATCTCCTCGTACTCGGCCAACTGCCGTCGGTGCAGGTCGAGATGGCGGCGCAGGTCGGCTTCGAGGCCCTCTGTGCCGACGACGGCCGCCGCGCGCAGCCGCAGCAGCATGGTGTCCCGGTGCGGCTTGGGGTCCTGCGCTGCGGCCGTCCAGCGTTCGAGTTCGGCGCGGCCCGCGGGCAGGACCTCGTAGCTCTTCTTCTGCCCCCGGGTCGGCTGGGCCGCGGGAATGGCCCGGATCTGGCCCTCGGCCTCCAGTTTTCCCAGCTCGCGGTAGATCTGCTGGTGCGAGGCCGACCAGAAGTAGCCGATCGACCGGTCGAACCGGCGGGTCAGGTCCAGCCCCGCCGACGGCCTTTCGAGCAGAGCGGTGAGGATCGCGTGCGGGAGTGACATGAAGTCATCCTAGGGACGGCGCCCAGGGCGTGTTCCGAAGGTCCCGCCCGCCCGGTGGCGTCCGGCACGCACTCCCCCAAAGGGCCCCAGCCGCGTTGCCGGCTTGCCGTACGGGCGGACGACGCCACTTTCGAAGCGCACCCTAGAGGGCGGCCGCGACCTCGGTGCCCTGCTTGATCGCCCGCTTGGCGTCCAGTTCGGCGGCCACGTCGGCGCCGCCGATCAGGTGTGCGCTGCGGCCCGCGGCGACGAGGTCGTCGTAGAGGCCCCGGCGCGGTTCCTGACCGGTGCACAGAACGATCGTGTCGACCTCCAGGACCGTGCTCTCCTCGCCGACGGTGATGTGCAGGCCGGCGTCGTCGATACGGTCGTAGCGCACACCCGGCACCATGCCCACGCCCCGGTGCTTGAGCTCGGCGCGGTGGATCCAGCCCGTCGTCTTGCCGAGCCCGGCGCCGACCTTGCCGGTCTTGCGCTGGAGCAGGTGCACGGAGCGCGGCGGGGCGGGGCGTTCGGGGGCGGTGAGTCCGCCGGGTGCCGTGTAGTCCATGTCGACGCCCCACAGGCGGAAGTACGTCGCCGGGTCCTCGCTCGCCTTGTCGCCGCCGTCGGTGAGGAACTCGGCGACGTCGAAGCCGATGCCGCCGGCGCCGAGGATCGCGACCCGGTCGCCGACGGGGGCGTCGTCGCGCAGGACGTCGAGGTAGCCGACCACACTGGGGTGGTCGACGCCCGGGATGTCGGGGGTGCGCGGGGTGACTCCGGTGGCGACGACGACCTCGTCGTAGGCGGACAAGTCCCCCGCGTCCACTGGGGTGTTCAGCCGTACGTCCACGCCGTGGGCGTCGAGCTGGTGGCGGAAGTAGCGGATCGTCTCGTCGAACTCCTGCTTGCCGGGAACCCGGCGGGCCACGTTGAGCTGGCCGCCGATCTCGCTCGCCGCGTCGAACAGCGTGACCTCGTGGCCGCGTTCGGCGGCGGACACCGCACAGGCCAGCCCGGCCGGTCCCGCGCCGACGACCGCGACACGTTTGCGCAGCCGGGTCGGGGCCAGCACCAGCTCGGTCTCGTGGCAGGCGCGCGGGTTGACCAGGCAGGAGGTGATCTTCAGGTTGAAGGTGTGGTCGAGACAGGCCTGGTTGCAGCCGATGCAGGTGTTGATGGCCTCCGGCGTCCCGGCGGCGGCCTTCACTACGAAGTCGGGGTCGGCGAGCATGGGACGGGCCATCGACACCATGTCCGCGCAGCCCTCGGCGAGCAACTCCTCCGCCAGCTCTGGGGTGTTGATGCGGTTGGTGGTCACCAGCGGGATCGACACCTCGCCCATGAGCCGCTTGGTCACCCAGGTGTAGGCACCGCGCGGCACCGACGTCGCGATGGTGGGGATGCGGGCCTCGTGCCAGCCGATGCCGGTGTTGATGATCGTGGCCCCGGCGGCCTCGACGGCCTTGGCAAGCGTGATCACCTCGTCGAGCGTCGAGCCGCCCGGGACGAGGTCCAGCATCGACAGCCGGTAGACGATGATGAAGTCCTCGCCGACGGCCTCACGCACCCGCCGCACGATCTCCACCGGGAAGCGCATGCGGTTCTCGTACGGCCCTCCCCACCCGTCGGTGCGGTGGTTGGTCTGCGCGGCGATGAACTCGTTGATGAGGTAGCCCTCGGAGCCCATGATCTCCACGCCGTCGTACCCGGCCTGTCGGGCCAGGCGGGCGGCGCGGGCGTAGTCCTCGATCGTCCGCTCCACCTCGGCGTCGGTGAGCTCGCGCGGCGGGAAGGGGCTGATCGGCGCCTGCAGGGGGCTCGGCGCCACCAGGTCCTGGTGGTAGGCGTACCGGCCGAAGTGCAGGATCTGCATCGCGATCCGGCCGCCCTCGCGATGTACGGCGTCGGTGACGAGCCGGTGCTGCTCGGCCTCCGCGTCCGTCGTGAGCTTGGCGCCGCCCTCGCCGGGCCGCCCCTCGTCGTTGGGCGCGATACCGCCGGTGACGATCAGACCCACTCCTCCACGCGCGCGTGCGGCGTAGAACTCCGCCATGCGCTCGAAGCCGCGCTCGGCCTCCTCCAGGCCGACGTGCATCGAGCCCATCAGGACGCGGTTGGGCAGCGTGGTGAAGCCCAGGTCGAGCGGGCTCAGCAGGTGCGGGTAACGGCTCATGGGGCCCCTCCGTCGCGGTCTCGTGCCCCTCTGTTGTAGAGGACCGCACCATCTTTATGCAACTAGTTGCACAACCGGGGGGAGGTGATCCGGACCACGTCGGGACGACGGTGGGTCCGAGGCATGCGGGACCAGGGACCTGAGCCCCCTGAGCCCATCGGACATCGCGGAGGCCATCGCCTTCGCGGCCGCGGCGCCGCCGAACGTGAATGTCGCCGAAATGGTGGCGGTGCCGGTGCGCACGGGCTGAGCGCGGGGCAGCCGATCGGCCGGCCTGCCCGGAGCAGGCCGGCCGGTCAGCCCACCCTCAACGGCTCTCCAGCCGCACATGGAGCTCGCGCTCCTGGTCCCCTGACGCGGACGAGAGATCCCGCACCGTGAACATCGAGTCCAACGTCGTCCGGAACTTCTCGATGGCCTGGTAGCCGCCCTGCGCATCGGCGACGACGGAGGACGACAGCGGCGCCGGCGGCGGGCACTCCTGCGCGTCGGTGACCTCGAAGGTGCCGAGCCACACCATCGGCCGGTTCTCATGAAGCTGCTCCGGCACGTCGTCGGCACCCCGGTCGGACTCGTAGCACGCACTCAGTGCGTCGAGGACGATCCGGGCGTCCTCCTTGCTGCATCCGCTGATCTCCAGGGAGACGGACTCCTCGCGCGGTCGCTCATGATCCATCGTGATCGCTCCTTTCGTGGCCGTGGCCGGTACCACCGGGTTCCCAGCGAACCGCCCGACATCCTCGGAAGGCATCACCATTCACAGAGCACCGCCGGCGGCGTCAGCGATGCGGACGGTCCCGGTGCGGGTCGAACAGCGGCACGGCTATCCCGGCGAGCACCAGGCCCGCAGCCACGAGGATGCCCTCCGGCAGCGCCATTCCGGCGGCCAGGAGGCACACGGCGACGGCAAGGGTCCACCAGGCCCCGGTGCGCCGGTACTCGCGGGGCCGGGCCGGCCGTCCCGACCCCAGGGCGCGGGCGAACCGTGGGTCGTCACGCTCCAGCCGTGCCGCGAGATCGACCAGGTGTTCGTCGTCGGGCCGGTGCATGGCTCCTCCTTCGGACGGCCCCTACCGTTCGCGGTCCGCCCCCACCGCGACGGGAACCGGCTCCGGTGCGGGGTCGTCCCCGGACGGCCGGGCACGACGTGAACCCAGGGCCCGGGCCAGCAGATGGGCCCGTCCCGCGGCCACCGGACCGAGAACGGCCAGGACAAGGACATACCCGGCGATGAACGGCGCCAGACGTGCGTCGAGTCCCGCACTGGCCGCCATCGCACCGAGGATCAGGGCGAACTCCCCGCGGGCCACGAGCGTGGTGGCGATGTCGGCGGCGGGCTGGGCGCCGTAGCCGTACAGGCGGGCGACGAGCAGGCCCGCGACGATGTTCATCACCACGGTCACGGCCGCCGCCGCGGCGACGGGGCCGGCGACGGACGTGACGACGCCGGGGTCGATGGACAGCCCGAACGCGAAGAAGAAGATCGCGGCGAAGGCGTCGCGCAGGGGGTGGACCAGCCGTCGGATGCGCGGCCCGGAGGGCGTGCCGGCCAGGATCAGGCCCACCATGAAGGCGCCGATGGCGTCGGCGACGCCCAGGACCTCGGAGACACCGGCGACGAGCACCGCGGCGCCGAGGAAGCTGATGACCAGGAGTTCGTCGTCCCGGACGTGGATCAGCCGGCCGATCCAGCGCGTGCCGTACCGGGCGGCGACGGCCAGCACCAGCAGGAACCCGAAGGCCTTGCCCGCCTGCAGGAACACCTCCACCGGTCCGCTGGCACCGCTGATGACCGGCTGCAGGGCGGCGAGATAGAGCGCGAGGAAGATGTCCTCGACGACGATCACGCCGAGGATGAGCCGGGTCTCGGGGCGGCCGAGCCGCCCGAGGTCGATCAGGATCTTGGTGACGATCGCGGACGAGGAGATGCCGAGGACACCGGCGAGCACCAGTGCCTCCCGGGTCCCCCAGCCCAGGGCGAACCCGAAGCCGAGGCCCGCGCCGACGTTGGCGAGGAGGTAGATGCCGCCCGCTGCCAGGAGCCGTCTGCCGCCGGTGCGCAGGTCGTCGACATGGAACTCCAGGCCCAGGTAGAACAGCAGCAGCACCAGGCCGAGCGCGGAGAGCATCTCGAAGTCGTGCGCGTCCTCGACCAGGACGAGGCCGGGGGTGTGCGGGCCGAGCAGGATGCCGGCGAGCATGAACAGCGGGATGGTCGGCAGCCCGATCCGACCGCCCAGCCGGGCGAGGAACGCGGCGGCCAGGAAGGCACCGCCCATGGCGAGCAGGGTGTCAGCGTGTCCCACGATTCACCTCCCGCGAGCGCGCGGAAGGACGTACGGGCGGTGCTTCACGGGGATGGATGCGCGATCTCCCTTTGTCGGTGCGGTGTTCGTCCACCGTCACATCCGGCCGCGAGGCCCCGCCATCGGTGCCGACCCTCATTTCCGCGCCGGGCCGGCACCTTGGGTCAGCGGCTCAACTCCTCGTGAAGCGGTATGTCTTGCTGTCCGTCAGCACACAGAAGCCGGGCGAGACGACAATCACGCGCAGGGTTGCGGTGCGGCGGTCGTAGTCGATGCCCTCCGCCTCGAACTCGCCCGAGCAGGCGCTCCTGAGGGGCAGTTGGCGAAGCGCCGTGACATGGCCGGTGACGTTCGCCGTGCCCGTCGGTGCGGCGGACAGGTCGATCTGGAGGAGCGGCTTGGTGATGCCGAAGAGGGTGCCCGCCGGGTCGTCGGAGGAGCACAGCAGCTGCGTGGCGCTCACGAAGTCACAGCCCTGTACGTCCCGTACGGCGTGGTCGAGGGTGACGGTGGCCGCCTGCGGAAGGTTCGCCGAGGGCGAGGTGCTCGCGTTGACGCCGGGCGTGGGGAAGACCAGGAAGCGGCTCATGGTTCCGTACTCGCCCGACAGCATCCACTGTCCGTCGGGCGAGATCGCGACCCAGGAGTTGTTGAGGGCCTCTCCGGCGCTGAGCGTGTGGACGTACTCGGACCAGGTCCCGTCCGGCGCCTGCACCCGGAACATCTTGGCGGTGCCGGAGTCGGCCTGGTAGGGCTCGATGTAGTGGCCGTCGTAGGAGGCGTCGGGGTCACCCACGTGGTTCCAGCCGCGGCTGGAGACGCCGACGGGGATGGTGCCGATGCCGGTGTACCGGTTGGCGGCCCCGGCGGGGACCTCGACCGAGGTCAGGCCCTGGCTCTCGGTGAGCGGGTCGGCGCGGTCGGATCCGGCCTCGGTCCAGGTGTCGGCGGCAGAAGCGGGTGGTGCGGCGGCCATGAGGACCGTCGCGGTAAGGGTGGCCAGGACGGTGAGGACCGCGTGACAACGCTGTCTGACGCGCAGAGGCATGGATGACTCCTGAGGCTGCCGGGGCGGGGGTGATACGGCTCGGCGGACAGTCTGACGACCCCATGGTCGCCATGTACAGACCAAGTCGATGAACAAAGGGCGTTCGTCACCCCGGCGGACTTCACCGGACGCGCGCCCCCTTGTTGAGAGATGGTGGAAGAACACCACCGCGTGGTCGCGGAGGCGGTTGAGCGCGATAGAACAAGGGGAGTCGGCACCGGGGTACGGCGTGCCGCGAGAACGGTCGAAGGCGGTTCGTGCAATGGGTGCAGCCGGAATACCCGCGTCCGAGGACGGGGAGCCCGCGCGCGGCACTGTGCGGCCGAGCGGGCTGCTCGACGTACTGGGCATGGCCTCGGTGGTCACGGACACCGAAGGGCGCATCGTGCTCTGGAGCCCGCAGGCCGAGGAACTGTTCGGCTACAGCGCGCGGGAGGCCCTCGGCAAGTACGCGGCCCACCTGATGATCAACGAACAGCACGTCGACCTGGTCGTCAAGCTGTTCGCGGACGTCATGGAGACCGGTCAGAGCTGGGCAGGCGCCTTTCCCGTCCGGCACAAGGACGGCGGCACCCGGCTGGTCGAGTTCCGCAACATGCGGCTGCTGGACGACCGGGGTGGCGTCTACGCGCTGGGGCTGTGCGCCGACCACGA
The DNA here is from genome assembly GCF_036174265.1 of Streptomyces sp. NBC_00285. Classification (NCBI taxonomy): domain Bacteria; kingdom Bacillati; phylum Actinomycetota; class Actinomycetes; order Kitasatosporales; family Streptomycetaceae; genus Streptomyces; species Streptomyces sp. NBC_00285. Next base: position 996,286 of record NZ_CP108055.1, read on the forward strand.
GACCGTGCGCAGGCTGGAGCGGGACGTGGCGCTCTCCACGCGCATGGTGTCCCAGTCCCCGATCGGCCTGGCCGTACTGGACACCGAGCTGCGGTACGTCTCGGTGAACCCGGCACTGGAGCAGCTGAACGGAGTACCGGCCGAGGACCATCTAGGGCGCAAGATCGGCGAGGTCCTGCCGCACCTCGACGCGGCCGCCTTCGAGACCGCCGCGCGCGAGGTGCTGCGTACCGGCAAGCCGCTGGTCGACCTGCACACGGTCGGCCGTACGGCCGCGGACCCCGACTCGGAACACGCCTGGTCGGTCTCGCTGTACCGACTGGAGGACGCGCTGGGGACCGTGCTGGGGGTCGCGAGCTCGGTGCTGGACGTGACCGAGCACCACCTGGCCACCGTGGAGGCCGAGGCGGCCCGGCGCCGGCTGGCGCTCGTCGCCGACGCCTCTGCCCGCATCGGCACCACTCTGGACCTGGACCGCACCGCCCGGGAGCTGGCCGACGTGGCCGTGCCGGAGCTCGCCGACGTGGCGGCCGTGGACCTGCTGGAGGCGGTCGTGCAGGGCAGACCGAGCACCCTCGGCCCCAGCGAGCCCGCCCTCATCCGCCCGCTGGCCGTCGAGGCGGCCGGTGCCCCGGACGCCCTCGGCGCGGCGGATCCGCCCGGGCAGGTGGCCCGGTACGCCGCCGAACGCCTGGTCACCGAGTGCGTCCGCACCGGGAGCCCGGTCCTTGTGAAGCGGGTCGGACCGGACGACCTCACCCGCATCGCCCGCTCACCTCAGGCGGCAGCGCTGCTGGCCAGAGCCGGGCTGCACTCCTACCTCGCCGTGCCGTTGATCGCCCGCGGCGAGGTGCTCGGCGCCCTCGACCTCAAGCGCATCGGCAACCCGGAGCCGTTCGGCAAGGACGACCTGCTGCTCGCGCGGGAACTCGCGGCCCGCGCCGCCGTGCAGATCGACAACGCACGCTGGTACCAGGATGCCCGCAACACCGCTCTCACCCTCCAGCGCAGCCTGCTGCCCAGCCACCCCTCGGTGACCGGCGGCCTGGAGGTCGCCTCCCGCTACCAGCCCGCCGGCGCGACCGCCGAGGTCGGCGGCGACTGGTTCGACGTGATCCCCCTGGACGGCGGCGAGACGGCCCTGGTGGTGGGCGACGTGATGGGCAGCGGTATCAACGCCGCCGCGACCATGGGCCGGCTGCGCACCGCGACGACCACCCTGGCCTCCCTCGACCTCGACCCGGCCAAGCTTCTCGAACACCTGGACAGGATCACCCAGGACCTGGACGCGTCCTTCGCCACCTGCGTGTACGCCGTCTACGATCCGCGGCTGGGGCAGTGCCGGATCGCCAACGCAGGGCATCTGCCACCGGTACGGATGCGCGCGGGCCGTCCGCCGGAACTGCTGGACCTGCCCACCGGGGCGCCGCTGGGCGTGGGCGGAGTCGCCTTCTCCACCACCGTCGTCGACCTCGAACCCGGCGACCGGCTCGTCCTGTACACGGACGGCCTCGTCGAGACCCGTCAGCATCCGCTCGACGAGCGCCTGGACGCACTCCTCGAACTCCTCGACGGCCCCGACCGGGCGCTGGAGACGGTCTGTGACGTGTTGCTGCGGACCCTGCACCAGCCGGACAACTCCGACGACGTGGCCCTGCTGATCGCACGGGTGCAGACACGGGAGTGACCGCCTGGGGCGCAAGGGACGCGGCCGTGGGAATTCACAGGCTCTGATTACCGGTTTCTTACCGGTTCTTTCCCACACTCTCAGCAGGGCACGGTGTGGGGATGCCGGGTGCCGAGCCGATGGGAGCGAGCCGTGACACACGAACGGGACCAGGAACACACACCGGGCGAAGAGCCCCTGGACGGGCCCGACGAGGTCCTCACGGGCCCGGGCGGAGCCGGACCCGGACATGGGGGTCTGCGCGGCAGCTGGGAGCGGCGGCCCGTGCGGGCGAGGGCGGTGATCGCGGCGGCCACGGTCAGTGTCCTGGCCGTCGGCGGCACGGTCGCCTACGCCGCCGCCTCGGACGGTCCGCACGGCACGTCCCCGGCGGCGGCCTCGTCACCGTCGTCCTCGACGTCACCGGACGGCAGGGGTCCGTGGTTCGGCCTCCGAGGTGGCGCCGTGCACGGTGAGGAGACCGTCAAGGACGGCCCCTCCGGCACATGGGTCGTGCGGACCTGGCAGTCGGGCACCGTCGTGAAGGCGGACGGCGACCAGGTCACCGTGAAGAGCGAGGACGGCGCCGAGTGGAAGTGGACCGTCGGCTCGGACACCAGCGTGTTCCGGGACGGCACGTCCGGCTCGGGAGCGGGCACGCTGAAGAAGGGCGACACGGTCCATGTGACCGGCAGGCTCGCCGACGACGGAACCAGGACCGCCGCCCAGGTTTTCACCGGCACCGTTGATGACGACGGTCAGGGCGGACTCCCCGGCCGCGGTCCGTGGGGCCGGCATCACGGGGGTCCGATGGACGAGGGCAGGGAGTCCTGACGCTCCTCGTGCGCGGCGGCGGGCCGCCGGGACAGCAGAAGCGGCGTGGCCAGCAACAGCACACCGGCGAGCGCGATCGCCTCACGGGTTCCCATGAGGACCGCCAAAAGGCCCCACAGGGCGGTCAGGGCCGCAGTGGTCAGCTTTCCGGTGACCGACCAGGCGGAGAGGGTACGGACCACCCGGTCCGTCGGCGTCATCTCGAGCCGGTAAGTGGAGAACACCGGGTTGAAGACGGCACAGGAAGTGATCACGCCAAGCTCGATCACCATGACGAGCACCAGCCCGGCCGTCCCCGGTCCGATGAAGGCCAGGCCGAGCGGCCAGCACGCGCGCAGGACGCCCGAGGTGTACAGGACGCGGTGCCGCCCGAACCGGGCGACCAGGGGACGGGCCATCCGTGAACCGAGCAGGCCGCCGATGCACGGCACCGAGAAGGCGAGGGCGTACTGCCAGGGGGCGAAGCCCAGCGGGCCGAGCATGAGGACGGTGAGCAGCGGCACGGACACCATGATCAGGGCGTTGACGAGGACCGTGTTGAAGAAGAGCGGGCGCAGGACGGGACTGGCCAGGATGCACCGCCAGCCCTCCAGGAGGGAGCCCTTCGCGGCGCCGGTCGGTGCGGGACGCGGCTCGCCGCCGCCGATCGCGCGGATCCCCAGCGCCGACAGCAGATAGCTGACGGCGTCTGCCACCAGCGTCGTCACCGGGCCGAAGATCCCGATGGCAGCGCCGCCGAGGGGCGGGCCGATCAGGATGGAGGTCCAGTTCGTCGCCTCGAAGCGCCCGTTGGCGACCAGCAGGTCCTCCGGGCCGACGAGGTACTTGAGGAAGGCCCCCGAGGCGGACGTGAAGGTGATGTCGGCCGCCGCGACGACCACGGACACGGCAAGGAGATGGACGAAGCTCAGCGTGCCGAGCGCGTATGCGGCGGGGACGCTCAGCAACGCCACGAACCGGACGAGATCCATCGCGACCATCACCGGTCGCTTGCGGCGGAACTCCACCCAGGGTCCGAGCGGCACCGCCACCACGGCCCCGGCCGCGAGTCCCGCGGCCGCCAGCGCGGACACCTCGGCCGGACCCGCGTGCAGCACGAGGACGGCGATCAGCGGGAAGGCACCGAACGACAGCGAGGTGCCGAACGCACTGACCGCGTACGCCGCCCACAGCCACCCGAACCGCCGGTCCGGCGACCGTCTTTCCTCCACGCCCGCAGCTCCCTCGTCGACAACCTCACGTTGACCGACGCCATCAAACAGAGTGCCGGGCCTGCCTATCAAACAACCACGGGACCGGACTGACACAACCTCAGGTTGTGCACGGGACGGCCTAGGCTTCCCGCATGGATCTCGACGCCGTACGCACCTTCGTCGCCGTGGCGGACGCGGGGCGCTTCCAGGAGGCCGCCGACCGGCTGGCCATCACCCAGCAGGCCGTGTCCAAGCGGGTCGCCGCGCTGGAGAAGGACCTCGGCGCCCGGCTGTTCACCCGCACTCCGCGCGGTGCCCGGCTCACCATCGACGGCCAGGCGTTCCTGCCGCACGCCCGCGATCTCCTGAGAGCCGCGGAACGGGCGGCCGCCTCGGTACGGCCGGGCAGCCGGGCCCTGCGCGTCGACGTGATCGGCCGCCGGCTCGCCCCCGCGGAGCTGCTGCGCGCCTTCCACCGCGCGCACCCCGACATCGAGCTCGACGTCGTCACCCTCTTCGACGCCGACGCGGCCCTCGCCGCCCTGCGGGACGGCACGATCGACGCCTCCTTCCGTGCCGTCCCGCACTCCGCCCGGCAGTCGCCCGACGGCATCACGTCCGAACGGGTCTACGACGAACCGATCCAGCTGCTCACCGGCCCGGACCACAAGCTGGCGGCCGCCCGCACGGTGGATCCGACCCGGCTGGCCGGGCACCGCATCTGGATGCCCGGCCTCGTCACCGGCACCGAATGGGGTACCTACTACGACGACCTCGCCGCCGCCTTCGACCTCACCATCGAGGTCACCGGCCCCGACTTCGGCACCGACCCCCTCCTCGACACGATCGCCGACTCCTCGACCCTGGCCACCTTCGTCGGCGAACTGACCCGCCTGGTCTGGCCATCCGACCAGGACCTGCGCCGCATCCCGGTGCACGGCCCCACACCGATCTACCCCCACTCCCTCATCTGGCGCGCCGACAACCCGCACCCGACCCTCGACGCCCTCAGATCCCACCTGGCCACGACCCGGCCCGAGCCCCCGGACACCGGCATGTGGACACCGAGCTGGGCCTGAGGGCGGGGCGGCCGCGGCACGCACGGCGGCCTTACGTCCTGATGCCGAGCACGACCTGGGCGTAGAGCTCCTCGGAGACCGCCAGACGGGTCGTCAGGCCGCCGCGTGTGAAGGCGTCGACGGCGGCCTCGGCCTGGCGTTCGCTCGTCTCCACGAGGAGACAGCCGCCGGGGGCGAGCCAGTTCGGGGCCTCGGACGCGACACGGCGCAGGACGTCCAGGCCGTCGGTGCCGCCGTCGAGTGCGACCAGGGGCTCGTGGTCGCGGGCCTCGGACGGGAGGAGAGCCACCTCCCCGGTGGGGACGTAGGGGACGTTGGCCGCGAGGATGTCCACACGGCCCCGCAGGCCGGCGGGCAGTGCCTCGAAGAGGTCGCCTGTGTGGACGTGGGCGCCGGCGGTGTTGCGGCGGGCGCAGTCCACGGCGGCCGGATCGATGTCGGCGGCGTGCAGTTCGACCGGGCCCAGCGCGGCGGCGAGCGCGGCGCCGACGGCACCCGAGCCGCAGCACAGGTCCACGACGACAGAAGCGTCCGGCACCTGGGCGAGAGCCTGTTCGACGAGGAACTCGGTGCGCCGCCGGGGTACGAAGACACCTGGGTCCACGCTGATGCGCAGACCTCTGAACTCGGCCCAGCCGACGACGAGTTCGAGGGGATGTCCGGCGACCCGGCGGTCGACCATCCCGGTCAGTTCGTCCGGGGTACGAGCGGCACCGAGGATCATCCGGGCCTCGTCCTCGGCGAAGACGCAGCCCGCGGCGCGCAGTGCGGCGACGACGGAGTCGGGAGAGGTGAAACGGGGAGACGGGGAGGGCATGGAGGACGAGAGCCTTTCGAGTAACGAAGGGCGCTCCGGCGGTCGCCTACAGGCGGTGATCCGCGCCGATGCGAGAAGAGAGCACCCGATCTGACACTGCGTTGATGGGTCTCACCTCCTCGGTGTCTCCCGGCCGGGACCTCCCTCAGCCGGACGGCCACCCTACACCGGCGACGCGGCCCGGCAGCGCCGCCGTACGGCATGAGTTGTATTGTGCAACCAGCACTGCGAGGGAGGTCCGGTGAAAGCAGCAACGGCCGTGGAGACGATCCAGCGCGAGATGACGGTCTTCGCGCGACGGGCGCGGGCCTCGGCGGGACGCCTGCATCCCGAACTGTCCCTGGTGTCCTACACCCTCCTCGGGCATCTGGAGGAACGCGACGGGTGCCGCGCCACCGACCTGGCCGCCCACTACGCCCTGGACAAGTCCACCGTGAGCCGCCAGGTCACCGCCCTGGAGCGGGCCGGACTCCTCGAGCGGCGCCCGGACCCGGAGGACCACCGCGTCCAGGTGCTGCATCTGACGGACGCAGGCCGGAGCATCCTCGGCCAGGTCACCGTGAGCCGCCGGGCCGCCGTGGGTGAGCGGCTTGCGGAGTGGTCCGAGGAGGACCTGGAGCGGTTCGCCGGGTACCTCACGCGCTACAACTCCTGGCCCCAGCCCGGCTGAAGGCGCCCGGACCCCCCTCCGGTTACCGCTCGGCCGGCCGTGCCGCGAGGAAGGCGGTCCTGCGGCGCAGCCGGAAGCCGAGGGACTCGTACAGCCGGATGGCGCCGGTGTTGCGGGCAGCGGTGTGCAGGAACGGAGTCTCGCCGCGCTCGCGTATGCCGTGCGCGACGGCCAGAACCAGCCGCGTCGCGAGACCCTGGCCGCGGACGGCGGGGTCGGTGCAGACGGCGCTGATCTCGGTCCAGCCCGGCGGGTGCAGCCGCTCGCCCGCCAGCGCGACGAGGGCGCCTTCCCGGCGGATGCCCAGATAGGTGCCCATCTCGATGGTGCGGGGCAGGAACGGGCCGGGCTGGGTCCGTTCGATCAGGTCGAGGATCTCGGGCACGTCGGCGGGGCCGAGGCGGACCGCCTCCGGATCGGGTGCGGCTGCGATGCCGTCGTCCACCAGCTGCACGCCCTCGATGTGGAAGGTGATCTCCCAGTCGTCCGGCACGGTGCCCGTGTAGCCGGCCAGCGGCACCTCGATGCCGGGGCCGGCGAGCGCTGCGAGGTCGGCCCAGTCACCGGCGTCGGGCACGTCCGGCATAGCCAGCCACGGGGACACGTCGGCGGGGTAGCGCAGGACCCGGCCGCGCTTCTCGGCGAAGTGGGCGTGCGGGCCGGTCAGGGAGGCGAGAGCAGGGTTGTCGAGGACATGCGAGCCCGGTGCGTCCCCGTAGGGCGCTTCTTCGTGCGGATGCCTTACCTGGTCGCTCATCGGCCGGCCTCGGTCACGTTCTCGCCGCGGGTGTGCTCACCGGGGCCGGGGCAGAGCCGGTCCACGTCCACGAACGCCTCGGTCTTCGATCCGCCGTACCGCATGAAGACGTACACCTCGGGCATCTGCTTCCTCACTCTCCTCGCGCTGTCACCGGGGCACCGACCCGGTGACAGCGCCAAGGAGCGGCGCGCGACGGCTATTCCCGGACCTGTGCGGTGTTCATACGACCGCAATGGTCGGGGCGCTGACCTGGGACGGAGCACGCGTGGCGACAGCGTACGGTTGAAGCATGAACGGCACCCGAGGCTTCACCGGACGCCCTCGCGCAGACAACCCCGGGCTCCCGCCCGGTCAGTACGACGCGGGTGACGACTGGCCCGTGCTCTCCGCGGAGGTCACACCGGACCTGTCACCGGCCGACTGGACGTTCCGTGTGGACGGGCTGGTCCGACAGCCGCGCACCTGGGACTGGGACGAGGCACACACGCTGCCGGAGTCGGCCTACGAGGGTGACATCCACTGTGTGACGAGCTGGTCGAAGTTCGGGGTGCGGTTCGCGGGTGTCTCGCTGGACGCGTTCCTCGATGTGGTGCGGCCACATGGGTCCGCCACACATGCCGTCGCCTACTCGCACACCGGATACACCACCAACCTCCCGCTCACGGACCTGACCGGCGGGCGGGCCTGGATCGCGTGGGAGTACGACGGGAAGCCGCTGCCCGCCGAACACGGGGGTCCGGCGCGACTGCTGGTGCCGCACCTGTACTTCTGGAAGAGCGCCAAGTGGGTCGCGGGGCTGACGCTGCTCGATCACGACGAGCCGGGTTTCTGGGAGCAGAACGGCTATCACGCGCGGGGCAACCCGTGGGAGGAACAGAGGTACTCCGGTGACTGAGACGGCCCAGGCGGTGCCCTCCCCCGCCTTCGTCCCCGCCACCCGGTTCGCCGTGCCCGGACGTATCGCCGTGAGCAACCGGGCCGCGGCGACGTGGCAGACCGCCACGCTCACCGAGATCCGCCGGGAGACCCCGCACGCCTCCACGTTCCGCTTCGCGGTGCCCGCCTGGCAGGGGCATCTGCCCGGCCAGCATCTGATGCTGCGGCTGACCGCCGCGGACGGCTACACCGCCCAGCGGCACTACTCGATCGCGTCCCCGCCCGACGACCGCGGGCACATCGAGCTCACCTTGGACCATGTCGAGGACGGCGAGGTCTCCGGCTGGTTCCACACCGTGGCCGAGCCCGGTGACGAGATCGAGGTGCGCGGGCCGCTGAGCGGGTTCTTCGCCTGGCCCGGTGACCGGCCCGCCCTGCTGATCGGGGCCGGGTCGGGAGTCGTACCGCTGATGTCGATGGTGCGGCACCACCGGGCCCGTGCGCTGTCCGTGCCGCTGCGGCTGCTGGTGTCGGCCCGCAGCCCCGAGGAGCTCATCTACGCGCGGGAGTTCGGCGCCGAGACGACGACGGTGTTCACACGGAGCGCGCCGGACGGGGTGCGTGTGGGACGTATGGCGGCCGCCCATGTGGTGCCGTTCCTGGCCGAACAGCCGGATGATGGATGGGAGGCCTATGTGTGCGGGTCGAACGCGTTCGCCGAGCATGCCTCGCGGCTCCTTGTGGAGGCGGGGCAGCCGGTGGACCGTATCCGCATCGAGCGCTTCGGCTGACAGACGGTGCGCAGGCGCACACCGTCCGGATGGGTGCTGTCCCACCCGTGAAGGACGCGGGTGAGGGGGTATTACATCCATGTGACCACTCGCAGGCGTGCGTGGTGCGGAGGTCGACATGCGAACCCGGGTGCGCGGTTGGCGCTGGCGGCGCAATCCGCTCAGGCGCCGGTCGGACGTCGTCGAGGCGTGGACGGTGCTGAGCGTCGCCCTTCTCCTGTTGCTGGTCGCCCCGCTGGCCGGGGCGGTCGTCGGCCGCTGGGCGCATGACGACGCCCGAGCGGTGGCCGTCCAGCAGCGCGCGGAACGTCATCGGGTCCGCGCGGAGGTCGTCGGCAAGGTCCCGGACTCACCGCCCACGGTCCAGGGCGGCCGCGAGCGCCCCTACCGGGTGACCGTGCGATGGTCGCAGGCCGGAGGCGTCGTGAAGACGGCCGAGGCCCGCGTCCCGACCGGCACCCACCAGGGCGCGAAGATCGACGTGTGGTTCGACTCCCGAGGCCGGAATGTGGCCCCGCCACCCGACAGCACCGCGATCTGGCAGCACACCCTGACGATGGGCGCCTGCGGCGCGGGCGCGGCGATCGCATTGATCCTCCTCGGGAACTCGCTGGTCCGCGGTGCGGCCAACCGGCACCGGCTCGTCGAGTGGGAACGGGAGTGGGCGCTCACCGAACCGCAGTGGAGCCGCCGCCGGGCCTGAGGCCGCGGCACGGTGCTCCCGCCACCTTGCGACCTGGGCCGACGTCTGCGCAGGCGCCTGCGCCCGGCGGCGACCCGACCATTCGCGAGGACCGGCCGGCGGTCGACGAACTCCCGCTCCGCGTCCGCGCCCAGCAGCTCGTCGTCCTTGACCAGCGGATCCCCGATTTCCGGCCGGGCGCCGGCGCAGTCGGCAGGTCCGGCGAAAGGCCTGGCGATTCGTCCGACCACCCACGTACGGTGTGATCATCCGGCACATTCCTTCGTTAAGGCGGTCCTGCATGCCCCTGTTCGACCTCCCCATCGACGAGCTCCGCGAGTACCGCAGTGAGTCCGCCGAGCCCGAGGACTTCGACGCGTTCTGGTCCAAGACCCTTCAGGAGGCTCGCGAGTACGACCTGGACGCCCGCTTCGAACTCGTCGACACGGGCCTGTCCACGGTCAAGGTGTACGACGTGACGTTCGCCGGGTTCGGCGGCCACCCGGTCAAGGGCTGGTTCACGATCCCCGCCGAGGTCTCCGCTCCGATACCGGTGGTCGTGGAGTTCATCGGTTACGGCGGCGGGCGCGGACTGCCGCACGAGCACCTGCTGTGGGCCTCGACGGGCCGGGCGCACTTCGTGATGGACACCCGTGGCCAGGGCAGCGCCTGGGGTGGCGGTGGCGGCACCGCGGACCCCGTGGCCGGCGGTCCCGCGTACCCCGGTTTCATGACCCGGGGCATCGACGCCCCCGAGAACTACTACTACCGCCGGGTGTTCACGGACGGGGTGCGTGCGGTGGAGGCGGCCCGTTCGCATCCGCTGACCGACCCGGCGCGCACGATCGTGCTCGGCGGCAGCCAGGGCGGCGGTATCTCGATCGCGGTGGGCGGTCTGGTCCCGGACCTGGCGGCGGTCGCCCCGGACGTGCCGTTCCTGTGCGACTTCCCGCGCGCGGCGACCTTGACGGACCGGCATCCGTACCGGGAGATCGGCCTGTACCTCAAGACGCACCGCGGCCGTTTCGAGGACGTCCTGAAGACCCTCGCGTACTTCGACGGTGTGCACTTCGCGAGCCGCGCCAGCGCCCCTGTGCTCTTCTCGGCGGCCCTGGAGGACCAGACCTGCCCGCCCTCCACCGTCTTCGCGGCCTTCAACAACTGGGCCCACGACGACAAGGCGATCGAGGTCTACGACTTCAACGACCACGAGGGCGGCGGCCCCTACCAGGAGGCGGCGAAGCTGCGCTGGCTGCGCTCGCACGTCTGAGTCCCGTCCGGGAACTTCCCTCCAGTCCGACCAGTCGGTATGTTCGAGAGGCTCGGTTCGCAGCGTCGCGGACCGGGCTTCCGGCGACGGCGGAGGGCACATGTCCGAGCACGAGTCAGTTGTCCACGGTCACTGCGACGACCGCTTCGCGGCGGTGCGGAGGGCGTTCACGGAGAACTTCCGCGACCGCGACGAACTGGGCGCGGCGGTGAGCGTCACGGTCGGCGGCGAGACGGTGGTGGACCTGTGGGGCGGCTGGGCCGACGCGGCCCGCACCCGCCCGTGGGAGCGGGACACACTGGTCAACGTGTGGTCGACCACCAAGGGCCCGACCGCCCTGTGCGCCCACATCCTCGCCGACCGGGGCCTGCTCGACTTCGACGCCCCGGTGGCCGTCTACTGGCCGGAGTTCGCCGCGGCGGGCAAGGACAAGGTGCTCGTACGGCATCTGCTGTCGCACCGGGCCGGACTGGCCGGGCTGCGCGAGCCGCACTCCCTCGCCGAGCTCTGCGACTGGGAGCTGACGACCCGGCGGCTCGCCGCGACGGAGCCCTGGTGGGAGCCGGGGACGCAGTCGGGGTACCACGCGCTGACGTACGGCTTCCTCGTCGGCGAGGTCGTCCGACGGGTCTCGGGGCTCCTCCCGGGGGCCTTCCTGCAGCGGGAGGTGACCGGGCCGCTCGGTATCGACTTCAGCATCGGGCTGCCGGAGAAGGAGGCCGTACGGGCGGCCGAGCTGGTGCATCCGCCTGCCGCGTCGGCAAGCGAACAGGCCGCGATCTTCGCGCAGTTGACGCCCGCGGCGATCGCCGCGCTGACCAACCCGATGGCGGGCGCCGACGAGGCGAACACTCCCGGGTGGCGGGCCGCGGAGATACCCGCCGCGAACGGACACGGCACCGCCCGGGCCGTCGCCGCGCTCTACGGAATCCTCGCGGGCCGGGGCTCCTACGACGGTCACCGCGTCCTGTCCCCGGAATCGGCCGAGCGGGTGCGCGAGGGCCAGGGCAGCTGCCGCGACCTGGTGCTGGGCATCGGGCTCGGGAGCGACACGGAACTCGGGCTGGGCCTGTGGCTCAGCGGGCCGAACGGCTCGTACGGGCCCAACCCGCGCGCCTTCGGGCACGACGGCTTCGGCGGCTCGTGCGGTCTGGCGGATCCGGAGGCCGGGGTCTCGCTGGGGTACGTGATGAACCGGATGGGCCCTCATATCGCCGACGACCCACGCAAGATGGCCCTGGTCGACGCCTTGTACGACGCGCTGCGGCAGCGGACCGACTAGGCAGGGCGCCTCGCCACGACCATGCGGACCCGCGGGCTGCCGTCCCCGCGCTCCCCGAACTCGGGCAGGGCGTGCAGCTCCACCTGCAGACCGGCCCCTTCCAGGTCCCGTCGCACGTCACCGAGCCGGAAGTCCCGGTAGTACATGACGAACGGCGGCCGCCATACGGCGTTGCGCACCCGCATCACCGCGTCGAAGCCGAGGAGCATCCAGTAGGCGCGCGACCGGGGGCGGGGTGGGGCGACGATCGGGAAGGCGAAGCAGCCGCCGGGCCGCAGCACTGTGCCGGCCTGGGCGAACAGGCCCGGCAGCTCACTCGGCAGGAAGTGGCCGAAGGCGCCGAAGCTCACGACGAGATCGAAGGAGGCGCGGGCGAACGGCAGGGCACGCGCATCGCCCCGCACCCAGGACACGTCCGGGCCCGTGGACCGCGTCCGCTGCCGGGCCGTGTCGAGCATCCCGGCGCTGAAGTCGACTCCGGTGACGCTCTCCCGGCAGACCTGCGTCAGCACCCGGGCTCCGGCGCCGGTGCCGCAGCACAGGTCGAGGCCGGCGTCGAAGGGGCCCATCCGCCGGAGCGCGGACGCCACGGCGTCCAGTACGGAGTCCGGCGTACGGAAGGGTGTGTGGTCGAACTTGGGGGCGAGCAGGTCGTAGCCGCGCTCGACGGACGACAGTGCCTGGACGGCGAGTTCGCGGAGGCTGGGGCCTTCTGGGCTGAACATCCGCGTCAGCTTAGGGGAGCCCGGCGCTTCAGTACGACGAGAACGCGCTCGGACCAGCGGACGCTCTCCGTTTCAAGGGCGATTCCGCCCAGGAGCGTGGGCCGATCCGGTCGGCCGTTGCGAGGTGTTCCTCCTCGGTGCGGCCGTCGAGGAGTCTGTCGCGCAGGCGCTCGTAGCGGGCCAATTTGCCGCGCGCCCAGGACAGGCGCTCCTCGACCAGGGTCCGGGTGGCCTCGGGGTCGGTGCCGTCCACGGCCTGGATCTTGATCAGGAACTCGTCACGGAGGGCCGCGGGCCTGCGGGGCGGTTCTGCGGCGAAGGTGCTCAGTTCGCGCCTGCCGGTTTCGGTGAGGGTGAACAGCCGCTTGTTGGGTCTGCGTTCCTGCTGCACGACCCGGGCCTCGATCAGCCCGTCCTGCGCCAGGCGCTCCAGTTCGCGGTAGAGCTGCGGTCGAAGCGGGTGACCTCGGTGCCGTCGAGGCGCTGCTGGCCGAGAACGTGGTCTTCACGAGTCCGGTGGTGTTCAAGCCGTACGAGGGCAAGGCCATCACGGCGGCGATCCTTGGCGCGGTGGTGAAGGTCTTCGAGGACTTCCGTTATGTGAGTGAGCTGAGCAGCGAGGACGGCCGCGACCACGCGCTGGTGTTCGCGACCCGGGTGGGCGAACGGGCCCTGGACGGCTGCGACTTCATCCATCTCGACGAGAACGGGCTGATCGACCGGCTGATAGTCATGGTCCGTCCGCTCTCGGGCGCGCAGGCCCTGGCGGCGGCGATGGGGGCGCGGTTCGACGAGATCGCGAAGGAGGCGGAGGCACGGGCGGCCACCGCCTCCTGAGTTCACACGTCAGCTCACGCGACGGTCAGGGTGAGGGACCCCGGGTAGGTCGCGCCGGGCGTCAGAGCCGTCGCGGTCCCGACGTGACCCGGCGACGCAGAGCAGACCGAGGGCGAACCGGCGCCGGCCCCTACGCCGATCGACACGCCGCGAGCCGCTTGGCCAGGAAGTTCCGCTCGGCGTCGTTCTCCACCAGCTCGAGCGCCCGCTCGTACGCCCTGGCCGCCTCCGCCGTACGGCCGCTGCGGCGCAGCAGGTCGGCGCGGGTGGCCGGGAGCAGGTGGTAGCCGTTCAGCTCGCCTTCCCGTTCCAGTTCCGCGACCAGTGCCAGGCCCGCGTCGGGGCCCTCGGCCATACCCACGGCGACCGCGCGGTTGAGGCGGACCACGGCGGAGGGCACCAGGCGCAGGAGCTCGCCGTACAGGGCGGCGATGTCGGCCCAGTCGGTGTCCGCGGCCGTCGCCGCCGTGGTGTGGCAGGCGGCGATGGCGGCCTGGATCTGGTAAGGGCCGGGCCGGCCGCGGCGCAGTGCGCCCTCCAGCAGGGCGGCGCCCTCGTCGACCTCGGCGTGGTCCCAGGCCGTGCGGTCCTGGTCCTCCAGGGTCACCAGCTCCCCGGCCGCGTCCACCCGGGTCTCGCGGCGTGCGTCGTGCAGGAGCAGCAGCGCGAGCAGGCCGAGGGCCTCGGGCTCGTCAGGCATGAGGCGGGCCAGGACGCGGGCCAGCCGGACGGCTTCCACGCACAGGTTCCGCCGTAGGAGATCGGCGCCCGAGGTGGCCGCGTACCCCTCGTTGAACAGCAGGTAGAGCACGCCGAGCACACCGGTGGTGCGTTCGGGCAGCAGGTGGGCGGGCGGTACCCGGTAGGGGATGCCGGCGTGCCGGATCTTCTTCTTTGCGCGCACCAGACGCTGCGCCATGGTCGCCTCGGGTACGAGGAAGGCGCGGGCGATCTCCGGTGTGCTCAGCCCGGCGAGGGTCCGCAGGGTCAGGGCGACGCGGGCCTCGATGTGCAACGCGGGATGGCAGCAGGTGAAGATCAGGCGCAGCCGGTCGTCCTGGACGCCGCTGTCGTCGTACGGCTCCTCGTACCCCGTGAGCATCGCCGCCTCCTGCAGTTTCCGCGCCCCGACCGCCTCCCGGCGCAGCACGTCCATGGCCCGGTGGCGGGCGGTCGTGGTGAGCCAGGCGCCGGGGCGGCGCGGGACTCCGTCGCGCCGCCACCGGTCGAGCGCCTGGGCGAAGGCGTCCTGTGCGCACTCCTCGGCGAGGTCCCAGTCGCCGGTCACCCGGATCAGGGTGGCGACGACCTGGCCCCACTCCTCCCGGAAGGCGGCGGTGACGGCTTCTTGCGGGGTCATTCCCACACGGGCCGTACTTCCACCGAGCCGCCCCCGAGCGCCGCCGGATGCCGGGACGCGAGGGAGATCGCCTCGTCCAGGTCGGCGACCTCGATGATGTCGATCCCGGCGATGTACTCCTTGGACTCGATGAACGGCCCGTCGGTGAGCAGGACCTCGTCGCCCCTGACGCGCACGGTGGTGGCGTCGGAGGCGGGACGCAGACGGGCACCGCCCTTGACGATGTCGCGGCTGACGACCTCCTCGATGTAGGAGGTGAAGCGGGGATCCTCGGCGATCTGGGCGGGGCTCAGTTCCGTGCCACCCACCGGGGTGCAGATCAGCAGGGCGTACTTCATGACCGGTCCTCCTCGATTCCGGCGTCGAACGCGACGGATGCGTGCTGGTGGGCGATCAGCCACCGGTCGGCGGGCAGCCGGTAGCCGGTGGTCACCCGCAGGGTGCTGTCCAGGCGCTCCCCCGTGGTCAGCGTGGCCCGTGTCCGCACCAGCGCGTGGCTGAACGCGACGCTCTCGTCGACCCGGAGCCGGAACTCCAGCACCTCGCGCTCCACGGACCCGGTGACAGTGGAGAACCACCACTCCTGGGCCTTGCGGAAGGCGTCGATCCCGCGTTGCTCAAGGCCGGTCATGGGATGGAACACCTCGACGTCCGGCGCGTAGCAGGCGAGCATCCCGGTGAGGTCACGGTCCCGGACGGCCCGGGTGAGCTCCGCGTCGAGGCGGCGGATCTCCCCCTCGGCGTCCTCGGCCTCCCAGAACGGCCGCACCTCCATGGCCCCGACCGAGGCCACAGGGTGCCGTGCGGCCGCCTCGACCGCTTCCTCCAGGCTGTCGCACTCCAGGATGTCGAAGCCGGCGACGTACTCCTTGGTCTCCGCGAACGGCCCGTCGGTACGCAGCACCTCGCCGCCGCGCACCCGCACGGTGACGGCGTCGGCGGGCAGCGCGAGCCGGTGCCCGTGCTGCCGTACGCCACGGTCCCCGAGTTCCTCGACCCAGGGTTCGACGGGGGCCATGCCTGAGGCGTCGTTGGTGTCGTCGCCGCAGACGAGCAGCATGTACTTCATGGATCCTCCCGGTCCTCATGAGCTTCCTACACCCCACCGACGAACGCGACCGCCCCGAATCGACACCCGAGGCACACGAAAATGAGGGGCCGGATGTCCGGCCCCTCAGTTCGGCTGTACGTGGGTCAGGCGGCCGAGGTCTTCTCGACGAGTTCCACGGTTTCCGACGCGCTCTCCCCGTCGAGATGCCAACCGAATACGAGCGCGCCCTCGGCGGCGAACGCTTCGGCTGCGGCCCGGCCGATTCCGGCTACTGTTCCATCGATGACCCCCGACGAGCACGCGCGGCTGATGCGGGCCAACCAGGCCAACTGGGACGCCCGCACCCCCGTCCACCTCGGCAGCCGGTTCTACGGCCTCGACCAGGACCTCGATCCCGAGCGCTGGTTCGCCCCCTTCGAGTGGGAGGACCTCGGGGACCTCACCGGCCTGGACCTGCTCCACCTCCAGTGCCATCTCGGCACCGAGACGCTCGCCCTGGCCCGCCGCGGAGCCCGCGCGGTGGGGCTCGACTTCTCGGAGGCGTCGGTGACCGCCGCGACCGGTCTCGCGGCGAAGGCCGGCGCGGACGTCACGTACGTACGGGCGAACGTGTACGACGCCGTCGAGGCGCTGGACGGGCGGCGCTTCGACGTCGTCTACACCGGCAAGGGCGCCCTGTGCTACCTCCCCGACCTGGAGCGCTGGGCGGGCGTGATCGCCCGACTGCTGCGCCCCGGCGGCCTGTTGTACGTCGTCGAGTTCCATCCGCTGCTCAACTCGCTGGGCCCGAAGCCCGAACCGGACCAGGGGCCCGAACTGCTGCTGCGCCATGACTACTTGGGCGGTGAGGGACCGGTCCACCGGGACGCGACCCACACCTACACCGACGGTCCGGCCGTCGAGGGCGCCACCGACAGCTTCGAGTGGATGCACGGAATAGGAGAGGTCGTCACCGCGTTGACGAGGGCAGGACTGAACATCCGGCACCTCAGGGAGAGCGACGAGCTGCCCTGGCCGCGGTGGCCGCAGATGCAGCGCACCCCGTCCGGCTGGTGGCGGCTCCCCGCCCCGCGGATCCCGCTCCTGTACGGCCTTCTCGCCCAGCGCTGACGGATACGTGCTACTCTGCCGACAGCACTTGTGTACGCCCCGCTGTGGGCGCCGGTGCCAGTTCCCTTCGAATCACTGAATCTCCCGTCGCTTGCCGACCGGTCTTTCAGCTCTTCAGCACCACCTCGTGAGCAAGGCCCCCTCGCCCTGTGCGAGTTCGCCGTACCCGAGGTACTGCTTCCCGCCGCCCGAAGGCGCTGTTCGTCTTCCCCGCGCGGCTTCTCCCCTTCCTTCCGCATGTCCCATGCCTTCCGTCCTCGAAAGGACAGACCACCATGACCACCACACTCGAAAAGCCCCCAGTACAGCAGCAGTCCCCGGTCCGCGCCGTCACCGGCGTCCTCGACATCGACGCGAGCGGGAAGGGGCACCTGCGCGCCGCGAACCTGCTGCCCTCGCCCTCCGACCTCCAGGTCTCCCCCGCACTGATCCGCAGGTTCGGCCTGCGCAAGGGAGACACCGTCGACGGGGTGCGCGGCACCCAGCGCGCCCTCACCGAGGTCGCCCGGGTCAACGGCGGTATCCCCGACACGGGTCGCCGTCACTTCCGCGATCTCACCCCGCTGCACCCGAACGAGCGGATCCGTCTCGAACATCCGGCGTCCGGCCTCACCGGTCGGGTCGCCGATCTGATCGCACCCGTCGGCAAGGGCCAGCGCGGGCTGATCGTGGCCCCGCCCAAGACCGGCAAGACCGTCCTGCTCCAGCAGATCGCGGCCGCCGTCGCCGGCAACCACCCCGAGTGCCGCCTGATGGTGGTGCTGCTCGACGAACGCCCCGAGGAAGTCACCGACATGCAGCGCTCCGTGCGCGGCGAGGTGTACGCCTCGACGTTCGACCGCCCGGCCAAGCAGCACATCGCGCTGGCCGAGCTGGTGATCGAGCGGGCCAAGCGGCTCGTCGAGGCCGGTGAGGACGTCGTGATCCTGCTCGACTCCCTGACCCGGCTGTGCCGGGCGCACAACAATGCGGCCGCCGGTGGTGGCCGCACCCTCAGCGGCGGGGTCGACGCGACCGCGCTGATCGGGCCGAAGCGGTTCTTCGGTGCCGCCCGGCTCGCCGAGGAGGGCGGCTCGCTCACCATCCTCGCCACCGCCCTGGTCGAGACCGGCTCGCGCGCCGACGACTTCTACTTCGAGGAACTCAAGAGCACCGGCAACATGGAGCTGCGCCTGGACCGCGAGCTCGCCTCCCGGCGCGTCTTCCCGGCCGTCGCCATCGACCCCTCCGGCACCCGCCGCGAGGAACTCCTGTTGCCCCCGGCCGAGTTGGCGACCGTACACGGTCTGCGCCGGGCGCTGCGGACCCGGGACGGCCAGGCCAGCCTGGAGACCCTCCTGGAGCGCATGCGCGAGACCCCGGACAACGCGACCTTCCTGCGCCGGATCCAGCCGACGCTGCCCACGGGCTGACCGAGTCGCAGAGCGGCCCGGCCCGCCTCGTCGAGGGCGCGACGGCTCTCGGCAGCTCGACCTCATCCGACGCCCGCGGCCACCTCGTCGGCGACGTGGAGAGCGAACAGGACGTCCGCTGCGTGGCCGCTCCCGTCCGCGACCGCGCCGGTGCCGTCACCGCGGCCGCCGGCGTCCCGGGGCCGGCACGCTGCTCCTCTTCGCCACCCGCACCATGACCCGGAACCCTGAGTGGGACACCGGAGCCTTCACAGGACTGACACGGCGGTCGGCGTGCGGCATCCGGGTGCTCGCGCACGTTCCTCGGCCCGGGCAGCACGGTGTGGGGCCGGTCTCTTCCTAGCTTTGCGGTATGACAATCGGACTTCCCTCTCGGATGGCCGTCTCAGCCTGCGCGCTGTGCACGACCGGCCTGCTGGTGTTCGCTCCTGTGACGGCGGCCGCGCACCCGGGCTCCGGACCCGCCGGACCTCGGACCTCGTCCGTGTCGCCCGCCCTGCTGTACCGCTCCGGCACCCAGGTCCGGCCGCACCCGGGCGCGCCAAGGGTCCCGGACGTCTCCGCGCTGTCGTGGGTGGTGGCCGACGCCCGCAGCGGAACGGTGCTCGCCGCGCACGACGCCCACCGGAAGCTGCCTCCGGCCAGCACGCTCAAGACCCTGTTCGCCCTGACCGTGCTGCCGACGCTGCCCGGGGGCCTCAGGCACAGGGTCGAGGAGAACGAACTGGCGGACGTCGCGCCAGGCAGCAGTCTGGTCGGGGTCGCCGAGGGGCAGACCTACCGGGTGGCCGACCTGTGGCGCGGGGTCTTCCTCAACTCCGGTAACGACGCCGTGCACGTGCTGGCCGGGCTCAGCGGCGGCTGGCGTTCCACGGCCGTCCGGATGCAGGCCAAGGCGCGGCTCCTGGGCGCCCGTGACACCCACGTCCGCTCCCCCGACGGCTACGACACCCCGGGCCAGGTCTCCTCGGCGTACGACCTCGCGGTCTTCGGCCGGGCCGGGCTGCGCAACCCGGACTTC
Organism: Streptomyces sp. NBC_00285; assembly: GCF_036174265.1. Taxonomy (NCBI): domain Bacteria; kingdom Bacillati; phylum Actinomycetota; class Actinomycetes; order Kitasatosporales; family Streptomycetaceae; genus Streptomyces; species Streptomyces sp. NBC_00285. The sequence goes on from NZ_CP108055.1 coordinate 1,015,722, forward strand.
GCGCGGTACTGCAGCACGGCCGAGTCGAAGTTCCCCGGCAGGGGCGGGTGGTCGTACGGGATCCAGAACACCAACCGGCTGCTGACGGGTGCCAACGGCGTGGCGCGTTATCCCGGGCTGATCGGGATCAAGAACGGCTACACGAGCCGCGCCGGCAACACGCTCGTCGCCGCCGCCCACCGGGGTGACCGGACCCTGGTCGTCACGGTGATGAACCCCCAGGAGGGCGGCGGCTTCACCGTCTACGAGGAGGCGCGCGAGCTGCTCGACTGGGGGTTCGGCGCGGCCGGCCGGGTGGATCCGGTGGGTTCGCTGGACGCGCTGCGGGTGAGGCCCCGGCCGGGTCCCGCGGCGGTACCGGTCGCGGCGGCGGTGTCACCGGACGGGAAGGGCGGACCGGGCTGGCTGGAGACCTGGACCGTCCTGGGCGCCGCCGGGCTGGGCGCGGGATCGATGGTGATGGCGCTGCGGTCCCGGGCCGGCCGTTCGGTACGGGGCTGACCCACCGGCAGCCACAGCAGCAGCCCGAGCGTGATCCAGGTGTAGGTGTTGCTGCCGAGGAAACCGTCGACGCCGGACGCGTCGTCGAACCACAGCCACACCACGCTGGTGCACAGCACGGCGTACAGGGCGCCCGCGATGCGCGGGTGCCCTGTACGCACGAGGACGGCGAAGGACGGCAGCAGCCACACCAGGTGGTGGACCCAGGTGATCGGGCTGACCAGGCACGCGGTCAGCCCGGTCAGCGCGAACGCGGCCGCCCAGTCCCCCGCCGCCGCGGCCCGCCGGGCCCGTACGGCCCACACGCACAGGGTCAGCAGCACCGCCCCGGCCCACACCCCGCGGTCCGGTTCGCCCAGCCGGGCCAGGATGCCCTGCAACGACTGGTTGGAGACGTAGTCAAGGCGGCCCACCCTGGTGGTGTCCCACATGGCGTCGGTCCAGTAGAAACGCGAGGCGCCGGGGGCCACCACGGCCGCGAATCCGGTGGCCGCCAGGGCCACCACGGTGGCGACGGCCGCCGCGCGCCAGCGCCGCGCGATCAGCAGCAGACCGATGAACAGGGCCGGCGTGAGCTTCACCGCGGCGGCCAGACCGATCCCGATACCGGCCCGGCGTTCCCGGCCGGTGGCGAGCAGCCACGCGTCGACGAGGACGAGGGCCAGCAGCAGCAGGTTCACCTGGCCGAAGCTGAAGGTGTCGCGCAGCGGCTCGAACAGCGCAAGCACGCACGCGCCCAGCGCACAGCCGTACCAGCCGTAGCGCCGCCAGGCCCGTCCGGTCAGGAGGCGTACGACCGCGGCCAGCGCCACCAGGTTGAGCAGCAGGCCCAGCGCGATCGCGGCGCGCAGACCGAGCAGGGCCATCGGCAGCATGGCGACGGCCGCGAACGGCGGGTAGGTGAAGCCGTACGTCGTCCCCGGCACCCGGTAGTCGTAGAGCCGTCCGCCGTGGTGCACCCAGGTGTCCACGGCTCCGTGGTAGACGCGCAGGTCGAACCAGTCACGCAGGAGCGGCACGGTCGCCGTGAACACGGTGACCGCGGCGGCGAGGGACAGGACCAGCGTCAGCCGGGCGCGATCCGTGGCCGGCGCCCTCATGCCGTACGTTCCGTCGCCGTGGACTGTGCGGTCTGGTGGGCCTGCACGAGCACCATCAGGGCGAGCGCTCCTCCGGAGACGGCCAGGACCAGTTGCCCGACGTCGGCCGGGCCGCCGCTCGGCAGGGTGGCGAGCGCGAGCACGCCGGTCACGGTGGCCACCCGGCGCCGTACCGACGCGCTGGGCGCGGCGGCCGCTATGAGGAACAGGCCCCACAGGGCGTACCAGGGCCGGATCGCCGGGCCCAGGGCGGCGACGGTGGCAAGGCTCAGACCCAGGGCGTAGACGGGCCGGGGACGAAGGCGCAGCCATATGCAGCCGATGACGGCGACGGCGGTCACGATGCCGAACGCGTGCCAGGCAGGTACGGCCAGCGGGGCGAGGTCGCTGCCGAGCCGCTCCAGCAGGGCTCCGGTGGCCCGTCCGAGGAGGCTGGTGAGGGCCCAGTTCCCGGACGACACCGGGGTGTTGAGCGCCCCTATCCAGCCGTAGCCGGTGCCCGCGACGGCAGTGGCGGCGACCGTGGTGGCGGCCGCCGCCGCGGCGGCCGTCAGGACGGCTCTCGCCGGATGGTCGCCGGCCCGGATCCGCAGCACGACGATCGCCGCGAGCCCGAGCACGGCGGGCGCCTTGACCAGCGCGGCGAGCGTCACGAGCACGGCCCCCAGGATCGGCCACCGGCCCAGGGCGGCGACCAGGCCGACGCCGAGCAGTCCGAGCATGACGGCGTCGTTGTGGGCGCCCGCGACCAGGTGGAGCAGGACGAGCGGGTTGAGGGCGCCGAGCCAGAGCGCGGCGGCCGGGTCGGCGCCGCTGTGGCGGGCGAGGCGGGGCAGGGCGGCCGCCATGAGGGCCACGCCGAGCAGGGCGACGAGCCGCATTCCGAGCAGCCCGACGGGGAGTTCACCGCGGGACGCCTTCGCCAGTGCGGAGGCCACGCCGAGGAACACCGGGCCGTACGGGGCGGCCGTGTTGCGCCACATCGGGGCGACCTCGTCGGCGAGCGGGCCGCCGAGGAGGGCGGGCCCGTGACGGTAGACGTCCATGTGGGCGTCGGCCATGGCGCCTTGGGCGAGGTAGCTGTAGACGTCCCGGCTGAACAGGGGCGGGGCGAGCAGCAGCGGCACCGACCAGACGACCAGGACGGCCATGAGCTCGCGCGTACCGGGTCTCCTGTCGGCACTGCGCACCAGGCGGCCGAGGAGCAGCCAGGCCGCGATCAGGAGGACGACACCGAAGTAGGCACCCACCAGGCCCAGTGCGGCGCGCGGGGCCGACGGGGTGAGCAGCTCCCGCGCGGGGAGGGCGCCGGCCGTCTCGCCTCCCGCGGCGAGGAACGTGGTGCCGACCAGACCGAGGATCTGGCAGCGGCGGAGATCGACGGGAACGGTGGCCGACACATCAGCAGCGTGTCAGCCTCGGGTGGCTGGAAGGCGACGTGGTGGCGACCGGGGTGTGACCGGTGCGTGGTCGGGCGCGAGACGTGCGCACCCCCGCTCTTCACCCACTCCGCGCGCCTCCCGCCTCCCGGTCAGAACACCGACACACCCGTCAACGTGGTGAACCGGTCCAGGGCCGCCACTCCCGCCACCGAGTTGCCCCGCTCGTCCAGTCCCGGACTCCATACGCACAGCGTGCAACGCCCCGGCACCACCGCGATGACACCGCCGCCCACCCCGCTCTTGCCCGGCAGCCCCACCCGGTAGGCGAAGTCGCCCGCCGCGTCGTACGTGCCGCAGGTCAGCATGATCGCGTTGATCTGCTTGGCCTGGCTGAGGCTGAGAAGGCGGGTGTCGTCGGCGCGGATGCCGTGGCGGGCCAGGAACGTGGTGGCGAGGGCCAGGTCGGCGCAGGAGGCCCTGATCGAGCACTGGCGGAAGTACTGGTCGAGCAGGGTCGGGATGTCGTTGTCGATGTTGCCGTACGCGGCCATGAAGTGGGCCAGGGCGGCGTTGCGGTCTCCGTGGGCGGACTCGGAGGCGGCGACCTCCTCGTCGAAGTCCAGGGCGGGGTTGCCGCTCTCCTCCCGGAGGAAGGACAGCAGTGCTCCCGACGCGTCTCCGGTACGGGTCTGGAGGCGGTCGGTGACGACGAGGGCGCCCGCGTTGATGAACGGGTTGCGCGGGATGCCGTTCTCGTACTCCAGTTGCACCAGGGAGTTGAAGGGGTTGCCGGAGGGCTCGCGGCCCACGTGCTCCCAGAGTTCGTCGCCCTCGCGGGCCAGGTTGAGGGCGAGGGTGAAGACCTTGGTGATGGACTGGGTCGAGAACGGCTCGCGCCAGTCCCCGACGCCGTACACCGTGCCGTCCAGCTCGGCCACGGCCATGCCGAAGCTGCGCGGGTCGCAGGCGGCGAGCGCCGGGATGTAGTCGGCGGGCACGCCCCGGCCCGGGGTTCGTTCGATTTCCTCGGCGATCCGTTCCAGAACCGGCTGGAAGGTGAACGACGACGTCGTTGTCATGATCACTATTGTGCCTCCGGGTCGGTCCTGGCGCGTATCAGCTCAGGTCGGGTCGGTCAGGCCAAGGCTGCGCCGCTGCCCGCGAGGACCTCGGGGCGCAGCAGCTCGGCGAGTGTCTCGGCGGGCAACAGGCCCTTCTCCAGGACCAGTTCGGCCACGCCGCGGCCCGTGGCGAGGGCTTCCTTGGCGATGTCCGTGGCGGCCGTGTAGCCGATGTGCGGATTGAGGGCGGTGACCAGGCCGATGGAGTTCTCGACGGTCCGGCGCAGCACCTCGGTGTTGGCGGTGATGCCGTCCACGCAGCGCTCGGCGAGGGTGAGACAGGCGGCCAGCAGGTGGGTGATCGACTCCGACAGGGAGTGCAGGATGATCGGTTCGAAGGCGTTCAGCTGGAGCTGTCCTGCCTCCGCGGCCATCGTGATGGCGACGTCGTTGCCGATCACCTCGAAGGCGACCTGGTTGACGACCTCGGGGATCACCGGGTTGACCTTGCCGGGCATGATCGACGAACCCGCCTGCACGGGCGGCAGGTTGATCTCGCCGAGCCCGGCCCGCGGACCGGACGAGAGCAGGCGCAGGTCGTTGCAGCTCTTCGAGAGCTTGACGGCGACGCGCTTGAGCACACCGGACATCTGGACGAACGCCCCGCAGTCCTGGGTCGCCTCGACCAGGTTGGCGGCGGTGACCAGCGGCAGCCCGGTGAGGGCGGCGAGGTGCCGGCGGGCCGACTCGGCGTATCCGGCGGGGGCGTTGAGCCCGGTGCCGATGGCCGTGGCACCCAGGTTGATCTCATGGATCAACGTGACGGCCTCGTCAAGACGGCTGCGGTCCTCGTCAATCATGACGGCATACGCCGAGAACTCTTGACCGAGCGTCATGGGGACCGCGTCCTGCAACTGTGTACGGCCCATCTTGAGCACATCGCGGAACTCCACGGCCTTACGGGCGAAGGAGTCCTGCAGTACGGCCATCGCCCCGAGCAGTCCCTGCACCGCGAAGACCGTCGCGATCTTGACGGCGGTCGGGTAGACGTCGTTGGTCGACTGGCCGAGATTGACGTCCTCGTTGGGGTGCAGGAACGCGTACTGCCCCTTCTCGTGCCCCAGGAGCTCCAACGCGCGGTTGGCGATGACCTCGTTGGCGTTCATGTTGGTGGACGTGCCGGCCCCGCCCTGGATCACGTCGACGACGAACTGGTCGTGCAGCTTGCCGTCACGGATCTCGCGGCAGGCTTCGACGATGGCGGCGGCCTTCCCCGGCTCCAGCAGCCCGAGCTCCTCGTTGGCGAGGGCGGCGGCCTCCTTGACGGCGGCGAGGGCGTCGATCAGGTGGGGGTAGGCGGAGATCGGGGTGCCGGTGATGGGGAAGTTCTCCGTGGCACGCAGGGTGTGCACACCCCAGTAGGCGTCGACGGGAACATCCCGGTCACCCAGCAGATCGTGCTCACGGCGGCTGACGACGGCGTTCATGGGGGTACAAGTCCTCTTTTCGCAAGGTTCGCAAGGGGTGAGGTGAGCGCCTTCAGGGGCGCGGGGAACGGTGCGACCAGCCGCAGCGGGTCCGCACCGGCTACGAGACAGAAGCCGCGGCGGCGAGGGGATCCAACGCGCGTACCGGCCGAACCGCACCCACCGGCTCCCCGCCGCCGAGCAGCGGTTCACCGGCGAACTCAGTGAGCAGCGCGGGGTCGACACCCGCCCAGGCCAGCGCCGCCGCGGCGACCGGCACCCGCGCCCGGTTCGCCCCGTCGGCGATCTTCACGGCGACGGCCCGCCCGTCGGGCAGCGCGGCGACCTGGACCCCTTCGAACCCGTCCTTGGCCAGCAGCCCCGGAACGGCCCGCATCAGTGCGGCCACGTCCCGACCGGCGCCGGAGGCCATCTCGGCATGCCCGCGCATTGCGTCGGCGACCCGGGCCTCCGGGGTGGTGGGAACCGCCGAGGTGATCCGCGCGGCGGCCCGGGCGAGTCCGTGCAGCGACACGGAGAACAGCGGTGCGCCGCAGCCGTCGACGGTCACCCGTGCGATCCGCTGCCCGGTCAGGTCCTCCACGATCTCCGCTATCGCCTGCTGAAGCGGGTGCGCGGGGTCGAGGTACCCCTCCAGCGGCCAGTCGTTGAGCACGCACGTGTACAGCATCGCCGCGTGCTTCCCCGAGCAGTTCTGCGCGATCCGCGAGGGCGCGCGGCCCTCCCTGATCCATGTGTCCCGCACAGCCGGGTCGAACGGCATGTCCTGGACGTTGCGCAGGGCGTCCTCGGACACTCCCGCCAGTTCGAGGATCCGCCGGGTCCCGGCGAGGTGGCGTTCCTCGCCGGAGTGGCTGGCCGCGGCGAGCGAGAGCAGCTCGCCGTCGAGCGGCAGGCCGGCCCGGACCATGGCGACGGCCTGGACCGGCTTCAGCGCGGACCGCGGATAGAACGCGGCCTCGATGTCGCCGAGCTGGAAGCGGACGTCCCCGTCGGCGTCGAGGACGACGACGGAGCCGTAGTGGGTGCCCTCGATCAGCCCACCGCGGATGAGGTGGGCGACGGGAGCGTGAAGGGGTTCACGGACAAGGGGTGCGTCCGCGGGGGAACTGCTGTACATCACTGCCTTCTCTTGGAGCGCGTCACACGGATCACGTGTGAACACCTGGGGGTCGGGGCCCGGCGCCCGCGCGAGCGTTCACGCGCCGGGGCCGGTGGTGGATGTGGCGGCGACCCGCCGGCGGACGGCGAACCATCCGGCGACCAGGGCCGCGACGATCAGCGGAAGGCACAGCACGGTGGTGCGGCCGGCGCCGCCGTCGGCGTACATGAGGACCAGGACGGAGGCGAGGAAGGCCAGCGTCACGAGTTCGGTCCAGGGTGAGCCCGGCAGCCGGTAGCCGGGGCGGGTGAGGTCGCCCTTCTCGGTCTTCTGCCAGAAGAGCAGGTGGCAGACCATGATCATGCCCCAGGTGGACAGGATCCCGATCGCGGCGAAGTTCAGCACGATCTCGAACGCGTCGGCCGGGACGACGAAGTTGAGGCCGACGCCGAGAACGCAGATGCCGCTGGTGAGCAGGATGCCGCCGTAGGGGACCTGGCTGCGACTCATCACCGAGGTGAACTTCGGGGCCGAGCCGGACATGGCCATGGAGCGCAGGATACGGCCGGTGGAGTACAGACCGGAGTTGAGCGAGGACATGGCCGCGGTGAGCACGACGAGGTTCATCACGCCGCCCGCGGCCGGGATGCCGATGTTGGACAGGACGGTCACGAAGGGGCTCTGTCCGGACGTGTACTTGTTCCAGGGCAGCAGCATCGAGAGCAGCACGACCGAGCCGACGTAGAAGACACCGACGCGCCACATGATCGAGTTGATCGCCTTGGGCATGATCTTCTCGGGGTTCTCGGTCTCGCCCGCGGCGACTCCGACCAGTTCGACCGAGGCGTAGGCGAAGACCACGCCCTGGATGATCAGCAGCATGGGCAGCAGCCCGTTGGGGAAGACACCGCCGTTGTCGGTGATCAGGGACGGCCCGGGGGTGGTGCCGGCGACTTCGTGCTGGGTGACCAGCAGGAAGATGCCGATACACATGAAGATCACCAGCGCGCTGACCTTGATGATCGCGAACCAGAACTCCATCTCGCCGAAGAACTTGACCGAGATGAGGTTGACGGTCAATACGACAGCGAGGGCGATCAATGCGATCAACCATTGGGGAATGTCGGAGAACAGACCCCAGTAGTGCGTGTAGGTCGCCACCGCGGTGATGTCGGCGATGCCGGTGGTGGCCCAGTTGAGGAAGTACATCCAGCCCGCGGTGTACGCCCCCTTCTCGCCGAGGAACTCCCTCGCGTACGACACGAAGGCGCCGGACGAGGGCCGGTACAGGACGAGTTCACCGAGGGCGCGCACCACGAGGAAGGCGAAGACGCCACAGACCGCGTAGGCGATGAACAGGGAAGGGCCGGCGTCGGCGAGGCGGCCGCCGGCGCCGAGGAAGAGGCCGGTGCCGATCGCGCCACCGATGGCGATCATGTTGACGTGCCGGTGTTTGAGGGACTTGCTGTATCCCTCGTCTCCGGCGTCGACATGGCCGGAACGTTTCTGCACGCCATCGTGCAGGGACTGCTCGCTCACGCCTGGGGTTCGCCTTCCGTGGGGGTGTCCGAGCCCGTGCGCGGGGAACGCACGATGTCGGTGAGGGTGGTCTCGACGCGGTCGAGGTGGTGGGACATGGCCTCCACCGCGTCGTGCTCTGAACCGTCGATCAGCGCCTCGACGATCGCGCGGTGCTCGCGGTTGGACTGCTCCCGGCGGCCGCCCAGTTCGTTGAGGAAGGCCGACTGGCGGGCCAGCGCGTCCCTGATCTCCTCGATGACCCGGCGGAACACCGGGTTCTGGGCGGCCTCGGCGACGGCGAGATGGAAGAGGGTGTCCATCGCGACCCACGCCGTGGTGTCGGTCTCCCGTTCCATCCGGTCCAGGAGGTGGGCCAGGTGGTCGAGGTTCTCCGGGGTGCGGCGCTGTGCCGCGTACCCGGCGACCGGGATCTCGACATGGCGGCGCACCTCCAGGAGGTCGCTGGCCGCGTAGTCGCCGAAGGTGGGGTCCTCCACCGCGTCGGCGACGACGAAGGTGCCCTTGCCGGTCTTGGAGACGGTCAGGCCCATGGTCTGCAGAGCCCTGAGGGCCTCACGCAGGACGGGCCGGCTGACCTCCAGGGTGCGGCAGAGCTCCGCCTCCGAGGGGAGCTTGTCGCCGATGGCGTACTCGCCGCGCTCGATGGCGCCACGCAGATGCGCCAGCACCGCCTCCATGGCGCTGATGCGCCGCGGCGGCTGACTGGCTGTCCGGCTGTCTGACAGGTTCACGGGGAAGATACTCCGGGCGGCGAGAGGGTGCTGTCAAGGGTGGGCGCCAAAGAAAGCCGTGGGGTGCGGGACGGGCACCGTCCCGCACCCCCGACGGTCAGCTGTCGAGCGTGCCCGTGGCCAGCAGGCCGAAGAGCATGACGCCGATGACGATCCGGTAGATCACGAAGGCGTTGAAGGAGTGCTTGGCCACGAACTTCAGCAGCCAGGCGATCGAGCCGTAGGCGACCACGAAGGAGACGACGGTGCCGACGGCGAGCGGGGCCACGCCCACGCCCGCACCGAGGGCGTCCTTGAGCTCGTAGATGCCCGCCCCGGTGAGGGCGGGGATGCCGAGGAAGAACGACAGCCGGGTGGCCGCCACGCGGTCCAGGTCGAGAATCAGGGCCGTCGACATGGTGGCTCCGGAGCGGGAGAAGCCGGGGAACAGCAGAGCGAGGATCTGCGAGCTGCCGACCAGCATGGCGTCCTTGAAGGTGGTGTCGTCCTCACCGCGCTTGTGCCGGCCCATCTGGTCCGCCGCCCACATCACCCCACTGCCCACGATCAGGGAGCCCGCGACCACCCACAGGGAGGCGAGCGGCCCCTCGATGAGCGGCTTGGCGGCGAGACCGACGATGACGATCGGGACGGTCGCGGCGATCACCCACCAGGCGAACTTGTAGTCGTGGTGGTCCCGCTCCTCCTTGTGGGCCAGGCCCCTCCCCCAGGCGGAGACGATCCGCACGATGTCCTTGAAGAAGTACACGAACACGGCGGCGATCGCGCCGACCTGGATGACGGCCGAGAACCCGACGACGGCGTCGTCGTCGACGGGGATGTTCATCAGCCCCTCGACGATCTTCAGATGGCCGGTGGAGGAGACGGGCAGGAACTCGGTCACCCCCTCGACGGCTCCGAGGACGACGGCCTGACCGACGCTGATGACGCTCATGGGATCCAGTTCTTCTCGGGGGACGCGGGTGCGGCGGGGACAGTCTTACTACACCCGGACGAGGACCGGTCCCCTACGCCCACACCGCCTGCGCCAGCGCCACGCCCACGAAGGCCGCTCCCAGCCCCGCCACCACGCTCGCGACCGCGTTGGCGGTGGCGTAGACGCGGGCCCCGGCCTCGGTCAGCCGTAGGGTCTCGTACGAGAACGTCGAGTACGTGGTCAACGCCCCGCACAGGCCGGTGCCCAGCACCAGCTGAAGGTGGGCACCGGCGGCCCCCGCGGCGACCGCACCGGTCAGCAGGCCGAGGATCAGACAGCCCGTGACGTTGACGGCGAAGGTGCCCCAGGGGAAGACCGAGTCGTGCCGGGACTGCACCGCGCGGTCGGTGAGGTAGCGGAGCGGGGCACCGACCATGGCTCCCGCTACGACCAACAGCCAGTTCACAACGACTTCTTACCCTTCGTGCCCGCTTTGCCCTGAGTCCGGCCCCGGGTTTCGTCGCGGCCGATGTACCGGATGACCTCGCATTCGTCGAGCGTCACCAGGCCCTCGGTGACGAGTTCGTCGAGCTGCGGCAGGAACTCCCGTACGCGCGTCTCGGTGTCGACGATCACGACGGCCACGGGCAGGTCCTCGCTCAGGGAGAGCAGCCGGGAGGTGTGGATGAGCGAGGAGGCGCCGAAGCCCTCGATGCCGCGGAAGACGCTTGCCCCGGCGAGGCCGGCGGCGTGGGCGCGGTGCACGATCTCGGTGTAGAGGGGCTTGTGGTGCCAGGTGTCGTTCTCGCCGATGTGGACGGTCAGGCGCAGGGCGTTGCCGGTCAGCCTCGTCATGGCTGCCTCCGCTTCAGGACACGGCGGGCCGCCGTGGAGGCCAGCCACACCGCGGTGAGGGCCGCGAGCAGGGTCGCGGCGAGGTAGGCCAGGCCCGTGGCGGGCCGGCCGTGGTCGACGAGTCTCTGGATGTCGACGGCGTAGGTGGAGAAGGTGGTGAAGCCACCGAGGACGCCGGTTCCGAAGAAGGGCCGGACCAGGCGGTGGGCGGCCCACACGTCGGTGATGACCACCATGAACACTCCGATGACGGCACAGCCGACGACGTTGGTCCAGAAGGTCGCCCAGGGAAATCCGCCCGGCTGTGCGGGCCATTGGAGGGCGATGGCGTACCGGGCAGTGGCGCCGAGCGCGCCGCCGAGGGCGACCGTCGCGACGACCGGTGCCTGGCCCCGCCGGAGCGAGTGCCGTGGGGGTCCGACGGGGGCTCGCAGGCTCTCCGGAACTGTCATCGTTGTGTCTTCTCCTACCTGGCGGGGCCCTGGCCCACGGGGCACGCTCCATCGCAAGTAGGGACCGTTGGCGGTGTCTTCGCCGCGGTTCGGGTACGGCGGGCCCCACCGCCGTGCCGCGAGGGTGATCGCGGCCGATGACCAGCGTAACGCCGGGGCCCGGCGGGGGTCACTTCGCGGCGGGCGGCTCGCACAGCGCGATGCCGCGCTCCCAGAGGCTGCCGAGGACCAGGTGGCCGGATGCCTCGCAGACGCTGGTGACCATGCGGAAGCCGGAGCGGTGGCGGGCGAGGTGGTGGACGATCGCTCCGTCGTCGTCGACCGCGAGGGCGCCGGCGCTGCCCGTGGGGCGGAAGGGGGCGCGCACGGCCACGCGGGCGGCGGCTCGGCGTACCGGTGGGGCGGCGCGGTGCAACAGGTCGAGCGGGGGTACGCGGGGGCCGGCGAGGGAGACCCAGATGGGGCCGTCGGGTCCGCCGCGCCAGATGTTGTCGGGCATGCCGGGGAGGTTCTCGGCGAGGGCCTCCGCGCGGCCGGCCCGCGGCCCGTCGAGCCAGTAGCGGGTGAGCCGGTATGCGCCGGTCTCGGCCAGGACCAGGAAGGACTCGTCGGCGCTCGCGGCCAGGCCGTTGGCGAACTGGAGCCCCTCCAGGAGGACTTCGGGGGTGTCGTCACCGGGCGCCAGACGCAGCAGGCGGCCGGTCCCGGTGTGTTCGACGATGTCACCGAGCCACTGCTGCAGGGGATACCGGCGGCTGGAGACGGTGAAGTACACGCTGCCGTCGGACAGCGCGACGACGTTGCTGCAGAACCGCAGCCGCTCCCCCGCCACCTCGTCGGCGATGACCCGGACGGTGCCGTCCGCGAGGTCGACGCCCAGCAGTCCGCGTTCGGCGTCGCACACCAACAGGCGGCCGTCCGGGAGGAGTTCGAGGCCGAGCGGCCTGCCACCGGTGTCGGCGAGCGTCTCGACGCTGGCCGCGAGGGGCTCCGTCAGTCCGTCGACGCGCAGGATGCGGCCGTCCTCCACTCCGGTCAGGACCCGGCCTCGCGTGTCGGCGACGACGTCCTCGGGGCCGCGGCCGCCGATCGCGACGTAGTGGCGTGGAGTCAGTGCGGTGGGGCGGTCCATGCGGCGCCTGTCCTTCCGTAGCGGATCGCTACCAGCCCTTCTCGAACATGCGCGCCACCTCGGCGATGCGCATCTCGTCACGACGGTAGTACGTGCGCCACCGGATTCTCCTGGTGCGCAGCAGCCCGATGTTCACGAGGAGGCCGAGGTGGGTCGCCGCGACCGAGCGGGGCACACCGAGTTTGCCCGCGACGGCGCGGGCGGTGACTCCGTCCTCGGCGGCGTCGATGTGGCGCCGCGACGGGAAGTTGGCGGCCGGGTCCTTCAGCCACTCCAGGATGGCCAGGCGCCTGTCACCGATGGGAGTTCTCAGCATCACGCGCCCCTCCGTCCGAGCCTCCGGCAACCGCGTGTGTGCCCACTGTCCCGCAGCCGGAGCCGCCCTGTCCCCAAGTCACCGAGCTTGTCCGATATCAAACTCCTCTGCGCCAAAGGGCCGTTCGGCGCGTACGGCAGACGGGAGGGGAAAGCTACGCCGGCCCGGGGAGGTGGGGCCCCCTCCGCCCGCGGCTCGTGGTCTCGCGGGCGGAGGGGAGTCGGTTCAGCCGTCGAGTCGTACGACCCGAACGGCGCCCGCCGGGACGGCGAGGCCGCCCGTCGCGCGTTCGCCGGTGAGCAGTTCGGTGCCGTCGTCGTCCAGGGTCACCTTGGCCTCGGCGGCGGTGTGGTTGACGACGAAGACGTAGGAACCGGACTCCCCGCTCCGCCTGACGACCTCGACGTCGTGGGGCAGGTCGGCGCGCGAGGGGAGCCGGGCGTCCTCGGCGGCCCAGCCCAGCAGCGCGTCGAGTCCCTGGGCGGCCAGCCGGGTGGAGACGTACCAGGCGGCGCCCTCCCCGTGGCGGTGCCGGGTGACGGCGGGGTGGCCCTCGGTGAGGCCGTCGGCGTACGTCCACACGGTCTCGGCGCCGTGCGGGACCACGAACTCGGTCCACACGTCGCCGGTGAGCTCGGAGCCGTCGGGGCCGGTGATCCGCACCTGCTGGTCCGGCAGCAGCGGCGAGAACTCCTCGACGGTCAGGCCGAGGACGTCACGCAGCGCGCCCGGGCAGGCGCCCTCGTGCACGGCGTCGTGCTCGTCGACGATGCCGGAGAAGTACGACACCACGAGGGTGCCGCCGCTCGCCACGTACTCCCGGAGGTTGTTCCCGGCCGCCTCCGTCATCAGGTAGAGGGCCGGTACGACGACAAGGGGATAGGCCGACAAGTCGGCTTCCGGGTGGGCGAAGTCGACCGTGAGGTGACGGTCGTAGAGGGCCTCGTAGAAGGCGTCGGCACGCTCACGCGCGTCGTGGTCCTCGCTGGGCCGCCAGTCGAGGTTCTGCGCCCACCAGGAGTGCCAGTCCCACAGGACGGCGACGTCCGCCTGGGTGCGCGTGCCGCGGATGGTGCTCAACGAGTCCAGGGAGGCGCCCAGTTCGACGACCTCGCGCCACACGCGTGTGTCGGTGCCGCCGTGCGGAACCATCGCCGAGTGGAACTTCTCGGCGCCGCGCCGGGACTGACGCCACTGGAAGAACATGGCTCCCTCGGAGCCGCGGGCCACGTGGGCGAGGGAGTTGCGGGCCATCTGGCCGGGTGCCTTGGCGGGATTGCGGGGCTGCCAGTTGACACCTGAGGTGGAGTGCTCCAGCAGGATCCAGGGGGCGCCGCCCGCGACCGAGCGGGTGAGGTCGGCGGCCATCGCGAGGTTGACGTGGGTACGGCGGCCGTCGGTGATGAGGTAGTGGTCGTTGGTGACGATGTCGACCTCGCGGCCCCAGGCCCAGTAGTCGACGGAGTCGCACTGGCTGAGCGCGGTCATGAAGTTGGTGGTGACGGGGATGCCCGGGGAGAGGTGGTGCAGGATGTCCCGCTCCCTACGGAAGTTCTCGCGCATCGTCGCGTCGGCGAACCGCTTGTAGTCCAGCGCCTGGCCGGGGTTGCCGACGGTGGCCGCGGTGCGCGGCGGGTCGATCTGCTCGAAGCCGGTGTAGCGCTGACCCCAGAAGGCGGTGCCCCAGGCCTCGTTGACGCCGTCGACGCTGCCGTACGCCGTCTCCAGCCAGCGGCGGAAGTGGGCGGCGCAGGAGTCGCAGTAGCAGGCGGAGACGGGGACGCCGTACTCGTTGTGCACGTGCCACATCGCGAGGGCCGGGTGGTCGGCGTAGCGCTCGGCGAGCTTGGTCGTGATGTTCGCGGCGGCCGCGCGGTAGTCGGCGCTGCTGTGGCAGATGGCGCCGCGTGAGCCGAACGCGAGGCGGGTGCCGTCGGCGGTGACGGGCAGTGCGTCGGGGTGGGCGCGGTAGAACCAGGCGGGCGGGACGACGGTGGGCGTACCGAGGTCGACGCGGACGCCGTTGTCGTGCAGCAGGCCGATGATCCGGTCCAGCCAGCCGAAGTCGTACACACCGGGCTCCGGCTCCAGGAGGGCCCAGGAGAAGATGCCCACGCTGACCATGGTGACCCCGGCCTCGCGCATCAGCCGTACGTCCTCGTCCCAGACGCTCTCCGGCCACTGCTCCGGGTTGTAGTCCCCGCCGAAGGCAAGTCTGGTGAGGCCCTTGGGGGTGGTCTCCGGCATGGGTCTCTCCCGTATCGACTGTTTGGGAACGTGCACACACTGCTTGAGCGGTTCGCGGCCCAAGGTAACCCCATGTGAGGGGCGCTTGCCAAGTGTTCGACATCAGCATTTGCTGTGCACGATCACAGAACGGGCACACCCTGGCGTAGCCTCGGGCCGTTCCGGCAGCCTCTCCCCTGGACCGCGGGGCATAGAGTCGTGACCATGAACAATGCGGGGGGCCGGCGCAGGGCACCGACGATCCACGACGTGGCACGTGAGGCCGGGGTCTCACGGGGCACCGTCTCGCGCGTGCTCAACGGCGGTCACTACGTCAGCCCCGCCGCACACGAGGCCGTCGACGCCGCCATCCGCAAGACGGGTTACGTCGTCAACCGGCATGCCCGCTCGCTGATCACCGGGCGTTCCGACTCGGTCGGATTCCTGCTCACGGAGCCGCAGGAGCGGTTCTTCGAGGACCCCAACTTCAACGTCCTGCTGCGCGGCTGCACCCAGGCGCTCGCCGCGCACGACATCCCGCTGCTGCTGATGCTGGCGGGGGCCGAGGACGAACGGCGCCGGATCAAGCGGTTCATCACGGCGGGCCACCTCGACGGCGTGCTCCTGGTGACCAGCCACTCCGCCGACCCGGTGGCCGAGGAACTGCACAAGGCGGGCGTGCCCGTCGTCCAGTGCGGCAAGCCCATGCGGTCCGGTTCGAAGGTGAGCTACGTGGCCGCGGACGACCGCGACGGCGCCCGCGACATGGTGCGCCACCTGCTGTCACGGGGCCGCCGCCGCATCGGCATCGTGACCGGCCCGCTGAACTCGCCGGGCGGCGTCGACCGTCTCGCCGGCTACAAAGAGGTCCTCACCGAGGCGGGCGTCGGGATCGATGAGCGGCTCGTGGTCTCCGGCGACTACAGCCGGGGCAGCGGGGAGTCGGCCACCGAGCGGCTGCTCACGCAGGCCCCGGACATGGACGCCGTGTTCGTCGCCTCCGACCTCATGGCCCTGGGCGCCCTGACCGCGCTGCGCCGTGCGGGCCGCCGGGTCCCCGAGGACGTGTCCGTGGGCGGCTTCGACGACTCCAACGCGGCCACGGAGGCCACCCCCGCCCTCACCACCATCCGCCAGCCCTACGACCGCATCAGCGCCGAGATGGTCCGGGTGCTGCTGGCCCAACTGGGCGGCGAGGATCCGGCGGCGGTGATTCTGCCGACGGAACTGGTGTGCCGGGAGTCGACGTGAGCGACGGGCACGGTTGCCGGCACCGGTCCGGACCCCCAGCTGCCACGGATGCCACGCGGCGTCCTCGCGTGCGGTGAGCCGGTCAGGATCGGAGAAGCGGATCACGCCCGTCCTGGCTTAGCGTGAAACCACCGACACGGACCGTCGGGGACACCTCACCCAGGAGCACATCATGACTGCCGGCCTCAAGACGATCATCTACCCCGTCAAGGACCTCGCCGCGGCGAAGACCCTCTTCAGCGCGCTGCTGGGGGTGGAGCCCTACGCGGACGAGCCGTACTACGTCGGCTTCAAGGACGCGGGGCAGGATGTCGGCCTCGACCCCAACGGGCACTCCAGGGGCATGACGGGCCCGGTGCCGTACTGGCACGTCGATGACATCCGGGCGACGCTCGCGGCGCTGGTGGCGGCGGGGGCGGAAACACTCCAGGACGTCCAGGACGTCGGCGGCGGCAAGCTGATCGCCTTCGTCAAGGACGCGGACGGCAACCTGATCGGCGTGACGCAGGATCCTGCCGCCTGACCCGATAGGGCGCCCAGCGCGCACCGGATTCGTCACCGCGCACCGGCGTTCGTCACCGGGTGCCCACCCTCGCGGGCGCTGTTCTGGACTCACGTGAACACCTACGGCGGGTTCGAGCTGGACATGAACAGCCGCCTCGTTCTGGACCTGTCCCTCCGGACGACGGTGCCCGGCCCGCGCATCCCGCAGGGAGAGACCGCCGCAGCCCCGGCATGACGCCTCGGGCCCTGGGTCTGACCGGATCCCGAGGGGCCTCGGCCTCGTCCCATGTGAACCGATCGCCACCCTCGCCCGCCCCGATGCGTTTCGGGTGGTGCCGTCCGGGTGGTCAGTTGCGGTGTTCGCGGGCGATCATGCCCCCTCGCGTGGCCCGTCGTTCAGTCGGGTGTCTCGGTCGAGTCGGCGTGTTCGGAGTCGTTGGCCGGCGCGGACCGCTCGATGGCGTCGTTGGCCGTGGCCCAGCTGGCCAGCAGGTTCAGTGCGTCCTGCGAGGGTGAGTGCGGCTCGGCGGTGTAGGTGAGGAGGAACTGGCTGGGGCCGTCGGGGAGCGGGAAGGTTTCGAAGGGCAGGTCGAGGTCGCCGACGACCGGGTGGTGGAGGAGCTTCACGCCCGTGGTGTGCATCCGGACGTTGTGGGCCGCCCAGCGCTGACGGAATTCCTCGCTGCGGGTGGACAGCTCCCCGATCAGGTCCGTCAGGCGTCGGTCATAGAGGTCGCGGCCGGCCTCGGCGCGCAGCATGGCGACCGTGTCGCCCGCGACTTCGTCCCAGCGGCGGAAGAACTCGGTCGCGTGCGGGCTGAGGAAGACGAACCGGGCGTTGTTCGGCGGCCGTGCCGGGTCGGCGTAGACGGGCGAGAACAGGGCGCGCCCGAGGTGGTTGGCGGCCAGGATGTCCCCGCGTCCGCCGAGGATGAACGCGGGTGTGCCGCTCATCGAGTCCAGGACGCGCTGCACCGTGGGCCGGACACGCTGCTGGGCCGGGCGGCGGCGTGGCGGGCGGGTCGTGCCGGCCCCGCGCAGGAGGTCGAGCAGGTGCATGCGTTCGGCCTCGTCGAGCTGAAGTGCTTGCGCGATGCCGTCGATGACGCTCTCGGAGACTCCGGTGGCGTTGCCGCGCTCCAGCCGGGTGTAGTACTCGCTGGAGATGCCCGCGAGGAGGGCGACTTCCTCGCGGCGCAGCCCGGTGACCCGTCGGCGCTCTCCGCCGTACAGGGGCAGTCCGGCCTGCTCGGGGGTGACCCTGGCCCGTCGCGTGCCGAGGAATTCCCGGATCTCCGCTCGGAAATCATCGCGCATGTCGCGGTTTGTGCCGTTGGGGTCGTTTCTGCCTGCCATGCGCTTCACTCTACGAGCGCATCCGCCGGGTTGGGGGTCCCTGTCAGTGACCCCCTCATCAGGGACTCCCACCCTCGCGTGACAGCCGGTTTTGTTGGTGGTGCACCGCCCACAGCGGTGTCAACCGTCCAGACAGACGGTGCTCGTGCCGCCGGTCCCAGCCCCCTCCGAGGCGCCGTCGGTGCGGCATGCATCACCCCCGCACACAGCGGGTGCCGGAGCACGGCGCCCGAAAGGAAGCCCTCATGAGCAAGGTCATTCTCGTCACCGGTGCCGGACGCGGTCTGGGCACGGACATCGCCCGCGAGGCCCTCGCCGCCGGCCACCAGGTCGTCGCCACCGGCCGCCGCCCCGCAGAGGTCGAGAAGACCCTGGGCGGGCCGCAGGACAATCTGCTGGTCACCCGGCTCGATGTCACCAGCCTGGAGGACGCCGAGGCCGCCGCGCAGGCCGCCGTCGACCGCTTCGGACGCATCGACGTCCTGATCAACAACGCCGGGAACCTCTTCACCGGCTACTTCGAGGAGATCTCGCCCGCGCAGATGCGCCGGCAGTTCGAGACCAACCTCTTCGGCCCGATGAACGTCACCCGCGCCGTCCTGCCGATCATGCGGAAGCAGCGCGCCGGCCACGTCATCACGATCACCTCGACCGCCGGACTGGTCGGCATGGAGTTCACCTCCGCCTACGCCGCCTCCAAGTTCGCTGAAGAGGGCTGGATGGAGTCCCTGCGCTACGACGTCGAGCCGTACAACATCCACACCACGATCGTGGAGCCCGGCTACTTCCGCACCGAACTCCTCGTGGACGGCTCCACCATCTGGCCCGAGCTGTCCATCGACGACTACGCCCCGCGCACCGCCCCCCGGATCGAGGGCATGAAGAGCATGAACGGCCAACAGCCCGGCGACCCCGCCAAGCTCGCCCGCGCCCTGCTCACCGTTGCCGGCCAGGAGAAGCCGCTGCTGCGCTTCGTCGCCGGTGCCGACGCCATCGAGGCCGCCGAGGCCAAGGCGAAGGGGCTCCTCGCCCAGGCCGACGCCTCCCGCGAACTGGGCGGCGCCCTGGCCTACGACGACGCCCACGCCTGAGCACCTGCCCGGCCGAGGTCGGAAGCCGCCGGGTGCACCTACGGCGCTGACCCGCTACCCGCAACGGCGCCCGCGCCGACAGCGCGCGGACCACCCAAGCACGGTCCACCGACTGGTGCCGCACCCCATTGATCACACCGGCCTGACGGCCGTCACGAAAAGGAGTACCTGTTGACTTCCTCCCCCTCGTGAACGAGGGGAAGTTCCTACGGCTCGCGCCGTGGGGGTTTCTGCTTCATCGCCGACTGCCCCGTCCGGGAGGACTCCCGTTGAGGTCTTACACCAGCTCCCCAGACAGACACCGCCAGCCCGGCGGCCAAAAGATTGTTCGCCGCGTTCACGTCCCGGTCATGGACCGCACCGCACTCGCACGTCCACACGCGGACGTTCAGCGGCAGCTTCGCCCGGATCGTGCCGCAGACACCGCACAGTTTCGAGCTGGGGAAGAAACGGTCGACGACCACCAGCTCCCGCCCGTACCAGTCGCTCTTGTACTCCAGCATCGTCCGCAGTTCTCTCCACGAGGCGTCGGAGATCGCGCGGGCGAGCGTGTGGTTCTTGACCATGTTGCGGACGGTGAGGTCCTCGATCACGACCGTTTGGTTCTCACGGACGAGCCGAGTGGTCAGCTTGTGCAGGAAGTCCCGGCGCCGGTCGGCGATCCGGGCATGGACACGGGCAACCTTCCGGCCCGCCTTGGCCCGGTTCGCACCGTCACCCTTGGCCTTGCGGGACAGTTCCCGCTGGGCTTTGGCCAAGCGGGCGCGGTCCCTGCGCTCATGCCGCGGGTTGGTGATCTTCTCCCCGGTGGACAGCGTCAGCAGGGACGTGATCCCCGCGTCAATACCGACCGTGTTCGCGGTGGCCGGGGCGGGTGTGATGGTGTCGTCGCAGAGCAGCGACACGAACCAGCGTCCCGCCGCGTCCTGGGACACCGTCACCGTGGACGGCCGCGCCCCCCGAGGCAGCGGCCGCGACCACACCACGTCCAGCGGATCCGCCATCTTGGCGAGGGTCAGCCGGCCTTCACGCAAGCGGAAACCACTGGTGGTGTACTCCGCGCTCCTGCGGGACTTCTTCTTCGACTTGAAGCGCGGGTACTGCGCCTGCTTGCCGAAGAAGTTGGTGAACGCCACCTGCAGATGGCGCAGTGTCTGCTGGAGCGGAACCGACGACACCTCACCCAGGTAGGCCAGCTCCTCCGTCCGCTTCCACGCGGTCAGCATCGCGGAGGTCTGGTTGTAGTTGACCCGCTCCTGCCGCGCCCAGGCTTCCGTGCGGGCCGCCAGTGCCAGGTTGTAGACCTTCCGCACGCATCCAAAGGTGCGCGACAGCTCAGCCGCCTGCACATCCGTCGGATAGAAGCGGTACTTGAACGCCCGCTTCACCTGCTTCACGGTCATGCTCACAAGCTAGCGTCACTACTGGTTAAGATCAAATCTGCGGGTCAGAGCACTGCGATCCGCCCTGGCGGCGAATCCCAGCTCCCTGCCCTGCTCCGCAGGAGTCCGATTCCTCCCCGGCCTGAAGGCCGGGGTTTCCTCGGAGGTATCCGATGAAGCACGTATCACTGGGCGGGCTCGATGTCTCACGCATCGGCCTCGGAGCCATGACCATGGCCGGCACCTACACCACCGGCGGAGGACTCGACGACGCCGAGTCGATCCGCACCATCCACCGGGCCCTGGACCTCGGGGTCACCCACATCGACACCGCCGAGATCTACGGCCCCTTCCACAGCGAGGAAGTCGTCGGCAAGGCCATCAAGGGGCGCCGGGACGACATCGTCCTGGCGACGAAGTTCGGTCTCGTCTCCCACGCCGGCAACGGCCCTGGCGTCATCGACAGCAGCGCCGACAACGTGAAGGCCGCGGTCGAAGGCTCGCTCCTGCGACTCGGCACCGACCACATCGACCTCTACTACCAGCACCGCGTCGACCCGAACACGCCCATCGAGGAGACCATCGGCGCGCTGGCCGAGCTGGTCGCCGAAGGCAAGGTGCGCCACATCGGCCTCTCGGAAGCCGGACCCGAGACGATCCGACGGGCGCACGCCGTGCATCCGGTGGCCGCGCTGCAGACCGAGTACTCCCTGTGGACCCGCGACGTCGAGGTCGAGATCCTCCCGCTGCTGCGCGAGCTCGGTATCGGATTCGTGCCCTACTCGCCGCTCGGCCACGGCTTGCTGACCGGGCAGATCCGCACCGTCGACGACTTCGCCGACGACGACTGGCGCAAGACCAACCCGCGCTTCACCGGCGAGAACTTCCGGCGCAACCTGCGCATCGTCGACGAAGTACAGGCCATCGGCGCAGAGATCGGGGCCACCCCGGCCCAGACCGCGCTGGCCTGGCTGCTGACCCGCGGCGACGACATCGCACCAATCCCCGGAACCCGGCGGGTCGCACGCGTCGAGGAGAACACCGCCGCCGACGCCATCGAACTCAGCGCCGCTCAGGTAGACCGACTGAACAACCTCACACCGGCCGCGGGCGAGCGCCACGACGAGGCGAACATGGCCAGCATCGACCGGTGATCGGACGCCGCCGGCGACGTACTGACCCGTCGCACCCGACCAACCCGCATCCGTTCACCCATTTCACTGATCTACGTCGGGGAGGCGACGCCGGGGGGCTCGACACTGCGGCCCGCAAGGGCAAGCACGGCGGCCGGCCGCCGGTCATCACCGACGACATGCTCCACACTGTGCTGCGCCGAAGGGCGAACGGCGAGTCCGTCGAGCAGATCCAGCCCGACCTGATCATCCCCACCGGCAGGCGCAAGGGCCAGCACCCCTCCGTCGCAAGCATCTGCCGGGCGCTCGCCGAGCACGCCAAGCGCAAGGCGCACCCGGAGGCGATCGAGCAGGCACACGCCGACTTCGCCGCCGTTCAGGCCGACCAAGTCCCCGGACCCCACCTCACTGTTCCTGACCGAGCGTCACGTCTGATTGCAGAGAGCCACTTGTCACTTCGCTGCAGCTTCGGGAGACGGGGCCGGGTCGGCCCCTACTTGCAGGCGCACTAGTTGCACATACAACAACTGGCCGGATCGGTGTTACCGTGCATATATGGCGGTGAAAACGGTCGAGACCGGCCTTGAAGAGCGTTGGCGGGACATCCTGTCGGTGCATGCGCGCACGATGTGCGAGATCGACCGCGCGTTGCACCCGCACGGACTGGGCGCGAGCGACTTCGAGGTGCTCGACATCCTCGCCACCGAGTCGCCCCGCGAGGGGGACCAGTGCCGGGTCCAGAATCTCGTCGGCCGGGTGCACCTGAGCCAGAGCGCGCTGTCCCGGCTCATCGGCCGCCTGGAGAAGGACGGCCTGGTGGAGCGTTCCGTGTGCGTCGAGGACCGGCGTGGCGTGTGGGTGTCCCTCACCCGCAAAGGCCGTGACCTGCATACCGCGGTACTGCCGCTCCAGCGCGATGTACTGGCGCGCATGCTCGACGGCTAGGGCCTGTCGTTTGGATCAGGCCGGCTGCAAGAAGCGGTGCAGGCCGACCCGAGCAGGGAGGGAGTGCGTGCCAGACCCCGCGACTCCGGACTGATCCAAACGACAGGCCCTGGGTCCTCGCGCCGACGGTGTCCGGCCACTGGGCATTCTCAACTCCCGCAAGGGCGTTGTGAAACCCGGCCCCGCCCTGCCCGGCATGAGCGGCCGTCCTCGGGGTCATGCTGAAAAGCAGACCCCGAGCGCGGAGGGAGCTGACGACGCCATGGCCGTGGAAGAGGACAGGGCCGCCGAGTTCCGCAGCTACGCCACGACCTCCCTGGAGGAGGCGCACGAGGCGATCGCGGCCCATTACTACGATCTGCGGCTCGAAGTCACCGGTCAGGCCTCGCAGTTCGCCACCCGACTCAGTGTCGTCGAGCTCGGCGCGCTGACCGTGGGCGACATCCGCTTCGGCACCGACATGCGGATGACATTCGGCGAGCCCGGCGTGTACCACGTCGCCGTCCCCTTCAGCGGCTGCTTCACCGTCCAGGAGGGGCGCGGGGACGTCGAGTCCGCCACCGAGCGACGGGCGCTGGTCTTCGATCCGGCGCGGGACATCCACATCGACACCTGGTCCGCAGACTGCTGGGCACTCACCGTCAAGATCGACAAAGCGGCCGTGTCAAGGCAGTTGGAGGTGCTGCTGGGCCGGACGGTACGCCGACCACCGCGTTTCGGACCGTACATGGACGTCTCGCGGGGGCCGGGCCTGAGTTGGATGCGACTCGCGCTGTGGAACCTGCTGGAGCGGGACGTCCCGCACGGCCTGCTGAGCCACCCGATGATCCGGGGCCGTCTCGAACAGACCCTTCTGGAGGGGATGTTGCTGGCCTCGGACCACACCTACCGTGAGGCGCTGGAGGCTCCTCCCCCGCCGATGCGTCCGGCGTCGGTGAAGCGCGTCATCGACGCCGTGCAGGAGCTACCCGCGGAGCCGTACGACGCGAACCGCCTCGCGGCCATCGCCCAGGTCAGTCTGCGCACCCTCCAGGAAGCCTTCCGCAGGCATGTCGGCATGTCGCCCATGGCGTACGTCCACGAGGTGCGGCTCCAGCACGTCCAACGGCAACTGCGGGCCGCGGTGCCGGGAACGACGACGGTCACGGACGTGGCCCACGCGTGGGGGTTCGTCCATCTGGGCCGGTTCGCCCGGCGGTACCGGGAACGCTTCGGGGAGTCGCCCTCCCAGACACTGCGCGCCCTGTGAGCCGCCGCGCCCGCCGATCCTCCGCGCTTTGCGGACATGCGCCACGTATTCCGGAGCGACGGCCCGCCGGATCGGTCCTATGGTCGGGGCACGGCGATCGCAGAACGGTCCGGGGATCAGCAGTGTCGGCGCCGCTCATCCCCGTTTCGCATGCGAGAACCGGGGTGCGGCGGCGGGAGCAGGTCCGCACCCCTCTGCGGGCCCGGCCGCTCCCCCTCCGTCGCTGCGGTGGCCGGGCCCCACTGTGCGATCAGCCCAGCGGGCGCGCCAGCAGCGTGCGCACACCCTCGGACGTGAGGGTCAGCGGATGAGCCGAGCTGGCGTCGATGGAGAGCGAGAGATCGCCGTCCGGCCACTGCGCGGCGAGCGCGCCCAGCGGCACCAGACGGTAGCGGGAGACGAACGGAAGCAGTTCGGCCATCTCCGTCTCCGAGGTGAACACGGGCACCACTGGAGCGCCGTCCTGCTGTTCCAGTACGGGCAGCGCCACGGTCGATTCCTCGTCCGCGGCGTCGTCGGGTACCGGAATGAGCACCTCGCTGGTCGCGAGCGTGTCCAGAGCCGTCGTGTCCTCGGTGTTCTGCGTCAGCGCGTCCAGCGCCCGCTGGGCCGGTGTGGCGATGTGGTCATTGGCGGGTGTGTCCATGGCAGATCCCCTGGTAGCGGCATTCGTGCGTCCTCGCCCGCGGACGTGATCGCCCAGGGCGCGGTGCTGCTCGCGTACCCGAGCGTGCCGGGAGCATGCGTTCGGGGCGTCAGGGAATCGGCACCGGTGTGCTCCGAGGGCAGGCCGAGCGGGCGCATCCGACGCGCCGTACCAGAGGCTCGTACACGCCGGGCTCCGCATGCTTCCGGTACGCGACCGCGTACCGGAAGCGACGCCGTTATCCGTTCGCCGTCGCGCTCGACGGAAGCCGGCCGTGCGCAACAGGATGTCCTGGAGCGCGTCCCGGGCCGTCCGGTGGGCGTTCGGGAACTGTCCGGCGCCGACCGGACATCCCCAAGTGACGTCAGTTTCCGAGCAGTTGGTCCGCGGAGACGACCCGGATCAGCGGTGCGTAGAGCGCCATCACGTCCAAGGCCTTGCTGTGCGAGTCGTCGTCGGCCCCGGCGCAGGCGTCGGACACCACAAGGGTCTCGACACCCGCGTCGGCGGCGGCGAGTGCTGTCGACAGGACACAGCAGTCGGTACTGACACCCGCCAGGACCATGCGCCCCTCGGGGCCGACACGGGCGGCGAGGTCGGGAGTCCATTTGCCGAAGGTGGGGGCGTCCAGCACGTGGGATGCCCGGTCGGTGAACTCGTCGGTGAGCCGCCACAGCGGGGCGTCCCGCGGCTGGAGGGCGAAGGGCCACTGCCGGTAGTACGCCTGCCAGGCGCCGGCGGGCTCGTCGGGGGCGACGAAACGCGTGAAGGTGACCCGTTCGGCGAAGGCCGGCAGCAGTCGTCGTACACCCGCCGCCGCCTCGGCGAAACGCGGAGTGCACCAGGGGCTGTCGGCCTCGGCGAAGACGCGCTGCATGTCGATGACGACCAGCGCCCCTGTCGTCATACGGCGCCCTCCTGCGCGTGGACTCGTCGGCGGCCCAGTGCCACGGTGCCGAGGAAGCCGACCGCGAGGGCGGTCAGCACCCCGAGGTTGGCGTACGCCCAGGCGCCGGACTTGCCGCCGAGGCCGAAGGGGTCCAGGAGATAGCCCTGCCAGTCGAGCCAGCTGGCGGCCGAGTTGGTGACCAGGCCCCAGCCGAGGGCGGTGGCGAGGACGGTCAGGATCAGCGGGGTGGGCGGTACGTCGCCGTAGCGGCCGGCCGGGCGGTAGAGGTCGTCCTCGTCGTAGTCGCGGCGGCGCAGGGCCAGGTCGGCGAGCATGATGCCGCACCAGGCGGCGATGGGGACGCCGAGAGTGGTGAGGAAGCCCATGAACTGGCCGAGGAAGTCGTCGGCGAAGAACACGATGTAGACGGAGCCCGCGATCATCAGGACGCCGTCGACGAGCGCGGCCGCATAGCGCGGAATTCTGAGGCCGGCCGACAGCAGGGCGAGGCCCGAGGAGTAGATGTCGAGGACCGCGCCGCCCACCAGGCCGAGGACCGCGACGACGGCGAAGGGCACCAGGAACCAGGTGGGCAGGATGGTCGTGAGCGCGCCGATCGGGTCGGCGGCGACGGCGCCGTTGAGTTTGGTGGACGATCCGGCCAGCAGCAGCCCGAAGACCAACAGGAGCAGCGGGGCGACACAGGCGCCGAACGTGGTCCAGCCGACCACGCCCCGGCTCGACGAGGTCCGGGGCAGATAGCGGGAGTAGTCGGCGGCGGCGTTGACCCAGCCGAGGCCGAAGCCGGTCATCATGAAGACGAGCGCGCCGATGAACTCCTGGGCGGAGCCCGCCGGGAGGGCGCTGACGGTGCTCCAGTGGATGTGGTCGGCGACGAGAATGACGTAGACCACGGTCAGTACGCCCGTCACCACGGTGATGACGG
The DNA here is from genome assembly GCF_036174265.1 of Streptomyces sp. NBC_00285. NCBI lineage: Bacteria > Bacillati > Actinomycetota > Actinomycetes > Kitasatosporales > Streptomycetaceae > Streptomyces > Streptomyces sp. NBC_00285. The sequence continues at coordinate 1,041,917 of NZ_CP108055.1, forward strand.
TCTGCAGCCGCATGATCAGGTCGAAGCCCATGACTCCGCCCACGACGGTGAGGCCCGCGACCACGATCAGCGAGATCACCTGGGTCTCCGTCCCGCCGCCCCAGCCGAGCCGCCCGAAGACGGTGGCCGTGGCCAGGGTCGCGAGGGCGCACAGCACGGTCTCCCAGCCGACGGTGAGCACCCAGGAGACGACGGACGGAAGACGGTTGCCGCGCACCCCGTAGGCGGCACGGCTGAGCACCATCGTCGGGGCGGAGCCGCGCTTGCCTGCGACCGCGACGAAGCCGCACAGCAGGAACGAGAAGACGATCCCGATCACTCCGGCGACCAGCGCCTGCCAGAAGGAGATCCCGAAGCCGAGCGCGAAGGCACCGTAACTCAGGCCGAGGATCGACACGTTGGCCCCGAACCACGGCCAGAACAGGGTCCGCGGTGTGCCCTTGCGTTCGGCGTCGCCGATCACGTCCAGCCCGTGCGTCTCCATCTGGAGCTGCCGGCCGGTGGATCTGTTGTCGGGGGAACCCGAGGAGTCCGTCATCGTCGACCTGCCTGTTCAGACGTGGATCGGGCGTGTTGAGGCGACGGTAGGCAGGGCCCGCCGGGGCGTCAATCGCGCAACGCGGTTCCTGTCCGCAGTCGCCCGGTCCGGGCAGGTCGGCGCGGACGGTCGGGGTGACTCGCGCACCCCGACCGGCGACAGCCGGGCACGGTCAGCGGCGCTTGACGCCGGTCCGTGCGGCGGGGGCGAGGGTCGGTTCGGTGACGGGGACGTCGCCGAGTGCCTGGTCGATCGCCTTCAGCAGGTCGTCGGACAGGTCCACGCCGGAGGCGGCGGCGTTGCTGTGGACCTGTTCGGGGCGGGAGGCGCCGATGATCGCGGAGGCGACCTCACTGCGTCGCAGGACTCAGGCGAGGGCGGGGTGAGCGTGCCGCGCGATGTCTCCGTGGTCGGCTTCGACGACGTCCCGTTCGCCGCCGACCTGACTCCCGCCCTCACCACGGTCCGCGTCCCCTTCGAGGAGCTGGGCCGCACCGCCGTACGCCTCGCGCTGGAGCGGGAGGTCGGTTTCACGTCCGACAACCACGTCGTCCTGAGCACACAACTCGTGATCCGTGATTCGGTGCGCCCGGTCGGCTGAGAGCGGCCGCATCCCGGGCGTACGGGGTTGATACGGGGCTGAGGTGTGGCAGACGACGCGGAAGCGAGAACGGCACCCGCCACGAGGGTCCGCCGCGTCGGGCCCCGCCCGTTCCGGTACATCGGAGGCGCGTGCGGGGATGTGATCGCCTTCCCCTACTCTTCGGCTGTTCGAAAGACTTGCGAATCAGGGTTCGGGGCGGGGGAAGGCACATGACATATCGGCGCGCGGCGATACCGGCACTGCTCGGAGGGGTGCTGCTCACACTGTTGCTGTGGTGGGCGGGGGCGAGCGCACAGGCACTCCACCTACGCGGCAGCGCGGGCGTGTTCGACATCGAGTCCGTGACCGAACTGCGGCAGTGGCTCGCACCCTGGTCGTACGACCCCTCGGCGGCGTCCGCGAGCACGGGCACGGGCGGAGGTACCCAGTACGCCGACCTGTACAGAACCGGCATGCAGATCAGGTTCGTGGCGGTCTTCGTGTTCTTCGTGGCCGGCGCGCTGCTTCTGATCCGCAGGATTCCGCCGGCGCAGGGCCGTACCCCCGCCACGGTGCTCGCACTGTGGGCCTGGGGCCCGGCGGCCGGAACCCTGGCCGTGACGATCTCCGCGCCGTGGCTGATCGCGGCCCGCGGACACGGCAGTTACCGGGTCCTGCCGGAGTTGGCCGCGGTGATCGCGTCGGGCGGGCCGGCCATGGTGTTCGCGGCGCTGGTGTCCGCGTCGGTCATGGTCCTGGTGGCTCGTATCACCGCCGAGGGCGAGGACCCGCTGCCCCGGAGGGACGTGCCGCCACGCGCCGCCCGGCTGGCCGCGAGCGTGGGGACAGCCGTGGTCGCGCTGTCGCTGGTGGGCCTCTCCTACGTGTCGGTAGCGGCCTGGATCCAGACGTCGTTCGACGGCGGCGGGATCCTGTCCGAGCCCGGCGACCTGCTGCGCGAGTGGCTGCTGCTCGGCAGCTGGACGGGCCCCACGACCATGCCTCTCGGCGACTGGCTGCTGTACCGTGCCGCCGACGCGCTCATGCTGGCCGTGGTGTGGTGGTCGTTGCGGCTGCTGCCCGGACTGCTCACCCGGGCCACGCTGCCGGTCATGGCGGTGGGCGCAGTGTGCGCGACCGTACTGGGGCTGTTCGCGAGCCAGCTGCTGCACATGGTGATCGACGACACCGCCTCCGTGTGGAGTCCTGTGCACCTGTTCTCGGGTCTCGGCGGGGGCGTGCCGGCGGCCCTCACCTTCGGCGTCCTCGCGGGGGCGGCGGCCCTGGCGACACTGCGGCTGACCGGGGAGCGTTCCCCCGTCGAGTCCCCCGCCAAGTCCTCCGCCTGACAGGGCCGTACGCGGGTGCCGGGGGCGCAGGCGTGCCGGGGCGCAGGGGCGGGCGACTCCGGCTGTGGACTGTCAGTCGTCGGCAGGCATGACCCTCGTCACCTTGCCCTGGGGGGTCGCCTCCAGGTAGCCGGCCTGGCTGTACTCGTTGCTCAGGTAGAGGGCCATTGCGAGGGGGGTGTCGAACACGTCGTTGGGCGGTCTCACCACCACGTAACGAGTGTTCGGATCATCGACGTTGAGTTTCTTCCGGGCCTGCGTGAAGAGTCCGGGGAGCTTGTCCCAGTCGAAGCCGGCAAGACCGAAGGGCTTGTTGCCGCCGGCGAGTGAGCCCTTGATGATGCCCTTCTCCACACCCTGCCCGGGGCGGTAGGTGTAGGTGTCGTACTTGCTGTCGCTGCCCTTCACCATCAACTCGACCGACACGAAGTCGTCGTAGACGGTGAAGTCGCCGAACCTGCTGCGGCCGGTCTGCGTCTTGATGGCCGCGATGGCCGCGCGGATTCCGTCGGGGGTGAGCAGGCTCGTCGTCGTCGCATCCTTCGACTGCCGGCCGGCCGGGGCGGCGGTCGAGGATCCGGTCGCGGAGCCGGTCGTCTCCGGGGCCGACGTAAGGGACGAGGCACCGGGGCCCACCGCGCCACCCGAGCCGCCGGATCCTCCCGAACCGCTTCCGAGAGGCAGCAGCCACCACACGAGGACCAGAGTGCCGGCGACCCCGGACATACCGAGCAGGACAGTGGGACCGCGGCGCCTGCCGCCGGCTCGCACGGACGAGGTCACCGGCTGCGGAGTGACACCGCCGTACCCGGGATGCATCGGCGGCCCGAATCCGGCGGGCGCGGCCGGACCCGGGGGAACGGGAGCACCGGGCCCGGCCGTGACGGGAGTGGTCGGCGAGGTGAAGGCCCCCGGATACCCGGAATTCCCGGGATACGAAGGGGTCGTGGCGCCGGACTGCGGGTTCAGTGGGTGGGAGGTGGGCTGCTGCCACGCGGTCGCCGTCACCGGACCGGCCTGCCCCGCCTCGACCTCGGCCAGCCTCCGGTCCAGCACGGCGGACGGCGGTCGCGCCGCCGGATCCCGTACGAGCACGCTCATCAGGATGTCGCCGAGAGCACCGGCCCGCACCGGTGGTGGCACGTCGTCGTTCAGGACGGCGGCGAGAGTGGCCAGGGTGTTGCCCCGGCGCAGCGGGTGGTGGCCCTCCACGGCGGTGTACAGCATCATCGCCAGCGACCACAGGTCGGAGGCGGCGCCGCCCTCGTGGCCCGAGATCCGCTCCGGTGCCATGAAGTCAGGCGTACCGATGATGGAACCGGTGGCGGTGAGGCTGGTCGTCTCGCGGATCGCGGCGATGCCGAAGTCGGTGAGTACGGGGCGCCCGTCGGACCTCAGCAGGACGTTGGCGGGCTTGACGTCCCGGTGCTGGATGTCGGCGTCGTGCGCGGCGGTCAGTGCGGCGAGCACTCCCCGGCCGATCCGGGCCGCGTCGGCCGGCGGCATCGGCCCTTGGGACAGCAGGTCGGCCAGCGAGCCGCCGCTGACCAACTCCATGACGATCCACGGATAGGTGCCGTCACCGCCGTCGACGATGTGGTGGATGGTGACGACGTTGGGGTGGTCGATGCGGGCCAGGGCCCGCGCCTCCCGCAGCACCCTCTCGCGCAGCATCCGTGCGCCCTCGGGGTCGTACTCGGCGAGGTCCCGGTCGGGCGGGCGGACCTCCTTGACCGCGACCATCCGGTGCAGCACCAGGTCCCTGGCCCGCCAGACCGTGCCCATTCCGCCGCCACCGAGGCGGGCCTCCAACTCGAAGCGCCCGTCGACGACTCGTCTGCCGGGGCCTCCGTCTGCCTCACTCATGGGCGGGATCTTAGTGGCCGCCACCGACAGCGTTCACTGCGCCCGGACCTGCCGTCGCATCCCGGCCGGTGCGGCGGCGCCGACCGTTCCCCGACCGCGGCGCACCTGGGCCGTACGGCAGTCGAGCCGCTCGTTCAGGAGGAGGTGACGGGCGGCGCGGGCTCGGCCGAGGTCGCGTCCGTGACCGGGGCCACGGAGGACTGGGCGGTGCCCTCCTCCTTCATGGCCTTGGCTTCGCTCTTGAGGATGCGCATCGACTTGCCCAGTCCGCGGGCGGCCTCGGGCAGCTTCTTCGAGCCGAACAGCAGAATGATCATGACCGCCACGATCAGCAGGTGCCAGGGCTCCAGTCCGTTGCGAAGCATGCCGTTCGTCCCTTCTCCGTACTCATTGTTGCCAGCTTGCGCAACTGTACAACCACAGACCCCGTCCCCACCTCAGTCGTCGGAGTCCTTCTTGTTGGTCGCCGCCGCGTAGGCCTGCGCGGGAGTCATGGGGACCCCGTTGAGGGAGACGGTCTTGTAGGGGCTGACCTTGGCGCAGTCCTTTGCCTGGTCGGCGGTCTGGGCGTTGGCGTCGGAGACCGCGGCCTTGGTGTCGGCGGGCGCCGGTGACGAGCTGCCGCCGGGATACGCGGTTCCGGTGGTCCAGTCGCCGCCGATCACCAGGGTCAGGCCCGTACCGGTGCCCTGCTGGAGATGCTTGGACGACAGCCCCAGGGCCTTGGCTGCCGTCTGGGCCTCGGCCTTCTGCCCGGTGCCGTAGGTGAGGGTGGTGGTCGCCGAAGGGCTCGGCGCGTTGGCCGTGGTCGTGGCGGAGCTGAAGCCCTGACCGGTGAGCGCGTTGGCGACGTCGGAGGCGCGGCCGGTGATCTCGGTGCCGTTCTCGACGGTCACGGCGATCCGGGAGGCGGGCACCGTCGAGGCGGTGGCCGTCGAGGTGGCCTTCGCCTTCTTGCCGGAGCCGGTACTCAGGGACTGGTCGCCGGCGATGCTGGCGAAGAGGTCCTTGGCACCCCCGCCCACCACCACACGGTTGGTGTCGCTCGGGTCGGGAGCGGTCTGCATCGTGGTGAACGTCATCCGCTTGGTGGGGACCTTGTTCACGTCGGCCGCGAGCCCGATCAGCTTCTTGACGCTGCCGAGGCCGTCGTCCACGGTCAGTGCCTTGGTGGCGGCGTCGGCGAGGTCGTAGACCGCGGCGGGGTCGGTGAGCGTGCCCGCGCTCTTGAACTTGCGGATCATCGCGCCGAGGAAGATGTGCTGGGAGAGCGTACGACCGAGGTCGCTGCCGTCCCCGAATCCGTGCCGGGAGCGGACGAACTCCAGAGCCGCCTCCCCCTTGAGGGTGTGGGTGCCCCTGGAGAGCTTCAGATGCGAGTAGGTGTCGTACACGTTGTTGTTGACACACACGGAGACACCGCCGACCGCGTCGGACATCTTGACCACACCGGAGAAGTCCAGCTTGACGAAGTGGTCGATGGGGATGCCGGTGAGCTGGTGGATGGTGGCCACCTGGCAGGCGGGTCCGTACCGGAGGGCGCTGTTGATCTGGCCGTAGTAGCCGGCCGTGGACTCGCCGTTCTCGCTGTCCTTGCAGGCCGGGACGTTGACCATGGTGTCGCGGGGGATGCTCATGACGGTGGCGTTGGAGCGGTCCGCGGATACGTGCACCACCATCTGGACGTCCGCGTTGCCGTTGCCGGTCTGTACGCCGGTCTGGGAGCAGCCGCCGCCCAGCTTGCAGTCCGCCTTGCTGGTCCGGCCGTCCGAGCCCATGACCAGGATGTTGATCGGGGTGCGGCCGAACGCGTCGGCCGTCTCCGAACCGCCCTTGCCGTTGAGCGCCACACTGTTGATGTTGCCGTTGAGGTGCTGGTAGAACCACCAGCCCACACCTGCCGTACCCAGGACGATGATCGCCAGAGACAGTCCGGCGATCTTCAGTATTCGCCTGCCGCGCGGCGCCGAGCGGGCCCGGCGCCGTGAGCGTTTGCCGCCGTGCGAGCGGGCCGCCTCACGCGCCGCCGCACGGCCCCCGGGCCGGGGCGCCGAGCCGGATTCACCCGCACGCTGGCCGGGCACCTCGCCGGTGCGGCTGCGCGTGGCCTGACCGCCCGGGCCGTCCCACCGGTCGCTCATCTACCACTCCCACGAAACGGTCGGGCTCGTCAGGCCGGGCCTAGGGGTGGGCGGCCGGGCGTGCGCGGCGGTGTACAGGCAGGCCAAGCAGGAACCTCGCCTGGGTTGCGTAGTTGCGCAATCTAACAAACCCATGACCCTGCCAGCACAGAGCCCGCCGCAATTCACAGGTGAGGCATCTCATGGAGAAACGCGGCAACCTCTGGGACGTCTCCGCAATCCCGGCCCGGCTCGCCTTCACCCGGTCCGCACGGGGCGGATCAAGGCCTGCGCGAGGCAGTGCGGTGCGCGGCCGGGACGGTACGGGCGGTCAACTGGCCGACCAGCACGCGGACCACGGCCACGATGCCGGGATCGTCGATGTAGTAGACATGCCGACGGCCCTCACGGCGGGAGCGCACGAGCCCGGCGAGTTTCAGCTTCGCCAGGTGCTGGCTGACCGCGGGCAGCGCCCCGCCCACCCGGTCGGCGAGATGGGTCACGTCGCTCTCCCCCTGGGAGAGCGCCCACATGAGGTGCAGCCGGGCGGACGAGGCGAGCAGTCCGAACACCGCGGCCGCCTCCGTCAGTACCTCGGCGGACGGATCCTCTAAGTCACCAGCGAGTGTCGCCACAACCCTCTCCTGCCCCGCCCCGGTCACTCTCAACGCACGTGCCCTGTCCCAGTGTAGGAGCTGCGGCCAGCGCCCGGAGAGGGTGCTGCCGGTTCATCGCTTGCGCAATGTAATAAGCGTGTGAAAGAACATCGACGACTTGTCACCAGCCACCAACTCGCCTCGCTCTCCCTCCTGTCAGTCTCTAGCCTCGATCGTTCATGAGGGTCCGTCAGCTTGCTGACGGGCCCTTTGTTGTCGGACGTGGTGGAGTTTTCACGGTGCGGTCAGGCTGATGGCCCGGCTCTCGCGTCGGGTAGGCGCCGGGTTCCACTGCCCGGTGTGGTGATGCGGGTTGTCGGGATGGGTGAAGTGGCTGGTCAGCCGGGGTTCGGCAGGGCAAGGAGCCGCTCGATTGCGTAGGTGATGACGTCGCTCCAGGGCCATCGGGCGGGCAGGCGGAGCCAGCGGCGGCGGCCCGTGTTCACGAACTGGGCGGCGGCGGAGAACAGCCGCAGGCGAAGCCGTTTGGGTTCCCAGCGGCGGGTCTTGCCGGTCAGGGCGAGCATGGGCATCCAGGCGAGGAGGTCGAGTGCGAGGGAGACGATCTCCAGCCAGATCCGGTTCTGGGCGGTGTCGTGCAGGGGCAGGTTGCGCAGGCCGCTGTCGCGGGCGTTTCGGATGCGGTCCTCGCAGCGGGCCCGTCTGCGGTGACGCAGTTCGAGGCCGGCGAGTTGGCCGCCCTTGGTGTTGGTGGCGAAGCAGGTCAGCCGTAGTCCGTCGAGGTCGGTGAAGCGCAGCTGGGCGCCGGGGTGCGGGCGTTCCTTTCTGACGATCAGCCGCATGCCCTTGGGCCAGGTGCTCAGGTCGGGCATGTCGGTGATCTCTGCGACCCAGGCGCCGGGCCGTTCGGTGCCGCCGGCGTCGTAGGCCGGTGTCCATGCTTTCTTCGGGATCTTCAGGACGGCTTGGTGGATGGTGTCGGTGATGGTCATTCCGACGGAATACGACAGCCACCGGCCAGGCTTGGAGAGCCAGTCGAGGAAGGCGTGGGTGCCGCCGGCGGAGTCGGTGCGGATCAGTGTCTGCCGCCCTCGCCGCAGGTGTCCGGGGAGTTGGGCCAGGGCGAGTTGGGCGGTTTCGATGTGGTCGGTGGCGGTGTTGGAGCCTGCGTTGCCGGGCCGCAGCAGAGCGGCCACCGGTTCCCCGGAGCCGGCCTGGCCGTGGTCGACGAACGCGACGAGCGGGTGATGGCCGAAGGTCTTCTTCCAGGTCGCGGTGGCGTCCTGCTTCTCGGAGTGGGCGAGCACCAGTACGCCGTCGATGTCCACGATCACCTGGCCGTCGGCGGCCGGGCTGTCCGCGCCGGCCAACTCCCACACGCGCGTCCGTACTTCGGCACGTGCGCCCCTGATCGCCGCGAGAGCCTTCGGGCCGGACGTGGCGAGGGCGTCGACGAGCCGGGAGACCGTCGGATCGGAGGCCACCGGGCCGAACACGTCGGGCTCGGCCCGCAGCATGGCGACATCGGCCAGGCAGTCGCCGCCGAGTGCGACGGCCAGGGCCACATCCAGCAGGATCTTGCCCGGGTCGTGCACGGTCCGCGGCTTGCGCCACGGTGCCAGCGCCGCCGATATTGCCGTGTCCAGGCCGACCTTGCGGACCGTTTCGACCAGCAGCACCGCCCCGGCCTGCGAGACCACCCCACGGCTGCTGCCCTCGACACGGACACGCGGATAGGACCCGCTACGCTTCTTCACCTGGAGAGTGCTTCTTTCCTTGCAGCTGACAGGACCCTCGACAAGTCCCATCGTTGCAGGTCAGCGGCACTCTCCATTTATTTGATCAAGACCCGGACAGGCCCACTCGCGAAAGCGCGAGGCTAGGCTTGCGCAATCAGGCAACCCGAAGCATCGGGGTCCGGCGGACTCCGCCCGGCCCCGGCCCGACTGAAGGACTACGACGTGGGCATCATCGGCTGGATCATCCTCGGCCTGCTCGCCGGAGCCATCGCCAAGATCCTGTTGCCCGGACGCGACCCGGGCGGCCTGATCGGCACCACGCTCATCGGTGTCGCGGGTGCCTTCGTCGGCGGCTGGCTCTCCTCGAAATTGCTCGACCGCCCGGTCGAGAGTCACTTCTTCGACCTCTACACCTGGGGCGCGGCGATCGGCGGTTCCCTGGTCCTCCTGATCGGCTACCGACTGCTGTTCGGCAACTCGCGGAACTGACCTGCAACGGGACCGGAACACCTCGTCGCCGCCCTCGTACTGCAGGTCCTCGATCAGCATCAGGGCCGGCAGGGCCAGGTTGTCGACATAGCGCTGGAAGTCCGCTTCGGTGGCATGACCGGTGAAGTGCAGTTCCTCGGTGGTGGCCTTGAGATAGGTGTGGACCCAGTGGTGGGGCAGTCGCCGCACCGCCACGGTATGCAGGAACGCGCGCAGGACCGGGTCGTCGGCGTGCCCCGACTCCAGCCCCGTGGTGACGTGTTCGGCCCGGGCATGCCAGCACAGCAGGCGTTCGTGCAGCGGCCCCTGGTCGGCGAGGTCGTCGGTGCGGGCGAGGAAGGCGTAGGCCGCGACGACGTGCGGGTGCAGTGCCGGGGCCACCAACAGCCGTACGGCGGCGTAGTGCGCGAGGATCCTGCGGGCGAAGACCCGAGCGGCGGTCGCGTAGTCCGCGCGCAGGGCACGGTCCCGCACACCGGCTGCCGTGAGCCTGCGACCCCAACTCGGCACCTGGCACCACCCTTTGATGTCCGACCCGAACTCCCGGACCGCCACGAGCCCGGTCGGACACAGCGTCGGCAGGGTGGTCGGACCGACCTTGACCTCCACCGCGCGTGGCCCACAGAGGAGACCAAAGGCACTGGCCGCCGTTCGGGAACGCTCCGGGTGCCGGGTCCGTGAAAACCGGCGTCCCGTGTGGCCTGCTCGATGTGCAGCAGCAGGGAAGCGGTCCCGTACCCGGCGGGTCCCAGGGCGACGGCACCGAGGCGGCGGTTGCGCCCGGAGGTCAGTGACCCGGCCGCGTGATGGAGCCGGTAACCGAGTCGCTCAGGGACAACGAGGGCGCGGCGACGGGACTCGTCGGAGACGTACGGATCGCTGTTGAGGGCTCGGGATACCGCCTTGCGCGACACCCCGGCCGGCCGCTCGACGTCCGCACTGCGCGACACGGGCGACGACACATCGCGCACCTCCCGGTGTCATGAGGTCCCCCGCCGATCTACCGCGCGGCGAACTGAACCGGCGACCACGACAGGGCGGGGCCGGGGTCTTGCCAAGTGGCCTGATCGCGCGGTCCTGTCTACGCAGCCGACGGACTCACGTCAAGACCTCGCACCATTTCCCGTGACCGCATCGAAGGTCGAGCCCTCTGAACTGCGTTGAATCTGCCGGAGAGTACATACCTGGGCAGCTCGGCCCGTTCACCCATATAGACAGTCACTACACAGTCTTGACAGTGACCCCACACTACGCACACTCTTCCTGGCATCCGCCGATCGTGTCTGTGCGATCACGTTTGATTCTGATCAGTTGGCGAGCGCTTCCTCACCACCATTCCATCGGGCTGCTGTGCCGACGCCCGGGGACGACCACGCCGTCAGGAGCCGAACATGCATGAGCTCTCCCCCTCGGGTCTCTCCCTTCCCTCGCCCGGTCGGCGCAGCCTGCTGCGCGGAGCGGGCGGTGCCGCCCTGCTCGCGGGCGCAGGCATTCCCTTGCTGTCTGCCTGCGGTGACAGCGGCAGTTCCTCGGACCCCAAGACCGTCTCGCTGGGTTCCAACTCCTCCGACGCCGTGCCGAAGAAGGCCTACGGGGAGATCTACACGGCGTTCACGAAGCAGTCGGGTGTCACGGTCAAGGTCAACACCAAGGACCACAACACCTTCCAGGAGCAGATCAACTCCTACCTCCAGGGCACGCCGGACGACGTGTTCAACTGGTTCGCTGGCTACCGCATGCAGTTCTTCGCGGCGAAGAAGCTGGCCTCCCCGATCGACGACGTGTGGGAGAAGATCGGGGGCAACTTCCCCGACGCCATGAAGAAGCTCAGCAAGGGCGAGGACGGCAAGTACTACTTCGTGCCCCTGACCAGCTATCCGTGGGCGATCTTCTACCGCAAGAGCGTTTTCACTCAGTACGGCTACCAGGTCCCCACCACTTGGGAGGCACTGGTCGCTCTGTGCAAGCAGATGAAGAAGGACGGCCTGGTCCCGATCGCGTTCGGCGACAAGGACGCCTGGCCCGCGATGGGCACCTTCGACCAGATCAACTTCCGCACCAACGGCTACGACTTCCACGTCGAGCTGATGGCGGGCAAGGCCTCCTGGACCGACGCCAAGGTCAAGAACGTCTTCGACCACTGGGCCGAGATCCTGCCCTACCACCAGGACGGCTTCATGGGCCGCACCTGGCAGGACGCCGCCCAGACCCTGGTGTCCAAGAAGGCCGGCATGTATCTCCTCGGTACCTTCGTGGCGCAGCAGTTCACCAACAAGGCCGACCTGGACGACCTCGACTTCTTCGCCTTCCCGGAAATCGACTCGCAGTTCGCGCAGGACACCGTCGAGGCCCCCACCGACGGCTTCATGGTCAGCAAGTCGCCCAAGAACCACGACGGTGTGGTGAAGCTGATGGAGTTCCTGGGCACGCCCCAGGCCGAGGAGATCTACCTCAAGGCCGACCCGAGCGTGGTGGCCGCCTCCAGCAAGGCCTCCACCGCCTCCTACTCGCCGCTGCAGAAGAAGGCCTTCGAGATGATCTCCGGTGCGAAGAGCCTCACGCAGTTCATGGACCGTGACTCGCGCCCGGACTTCACCTCGACGGTGATGCAGCCCTCGCTGCAGAAGTTCCTGCAGAACCCCAAGGGCGTCGACAGCCTGCTGGCCTCGGTCGAGCGCCAGAAGAAGACGATCTTCGCCTCCTCATGACCGTCGGAACCGAGCCACCGAAGGCGGCGTCCACCGAGTCGCCTTCGGGTGTCACGCCACGCAAGGTGCCCCAGGGACGCCACCGTCTGCTGACCCGTCGTGACCGGATCACGCTCGGCTTCATGGCCGGCGTGCCCACGGTCCTGCACGTGGCCCTTGTCTGGGTCACCGCCCTCGCCTCGATCGCCCTGGCCTTCACCAGCTGGGACGGCATCGGCTTCGACTCCATCAAATGGGTCGGCCTGGACAACTTCCAGCAGTTGTTCACCGACAACCCGCAGTTCTGGCCCGCCCTGCAGCACAACGTCATCTGGTTCGTCGTGCTCATCTGCATCCCGACCCCGTTCGGGCTGTTCCTGGCCGTCCAGCTCGACAAGAACATCCGCTTCAGCCGGGTCTACCAGACCGCGTTCTTCCTGCCCGTCGTGGTCTCCCTGGCCGTCACCGGCTTCGTGTGGCAGCTGGTCTACAACCCCGACACCGGCCTCATCAACAGCCTCATCGGCGCCAACAAACCCGGCCACTACATCGACTGGATCGGCGACCCCAAACTCAACCTGTGGGCCGTCCTGATCGCCGCGTCCTGGCGCCACACCGGCTACATGATGATCCTCTACCTGGCCGGCCTCAAGGGCGTGGACCCCTCCCTGCGCGAGGCGTCCTCACTGGACGGCGCCAACGAGTGGCAGACGTTCAAGAACGTCATCTTCCCCACCCTGCGCCCCACCAACACCGTCGTCCTGGTCGTCACCATCATCGAGGCCCTGCGCGCCTTCGACCTGGTGTTCGTCTTCAACAAGGGCGCCCAGGGCACCGAGCTGCTCTCCATCCTGATCACCAACAACATCATCGGCGAGTCCAGCCGCATCGGATACGGCTCCGCCATCGCCGTGGTCCTCCTGGTGATCTCCCTCGTCGTGATCATCCCCTACCTGATCGCGACCTTCCGGAAGGAGCGCAGCGCATGAGCACCCTCACCACCACCGCCCCGCCCCCCGTACCGGGGTCGGGCAAGCCACGCGCCCCGCTGCGCCCCGCCCGGATCCTGCTGCACGTCTTCCTGGCCGGCACCTCGCTGGCCTGGCTGGCCCCGCTGCTGTGGGCGGCCTTCGCCGCCCTGCGCCCCTACGCCGAGACCAGCGACAAGGGATACGTGTCCTGGCCCGACACCCTCAACTTCGACAACTTCAAGAACGCCTTCACACAGTCGGACATGCTCCACTACTTCGGCAACACACTGATCATCGCGGTCCCCGCCGTGCTGATCACCCTGCTGCTGTCGTCGATGGTCGCCTTCTACGTCAGCCGTTTCGACTTCCGCCTCAACATCGCACTGCTGCTCGTGTTCACGGCCGGCAACCTGCTCCCCCAGCAGGTCATCATCACCCCCCTGTACCGGCTGTACCTGCTCATCGACCTGCCCGGCATCACCATGAGCGGCAAGCTCTACGACTCCGCACTCGGCCTGGTCCTCATCCACGTCGCCTTCCAGTCCGGGTTCTGCGCCTTCGTCCTCAGCAACTACATGCGGATGCTGCCGCACGAACTCACCGAGGCCGCCCTGGTCGACGGCGCCTCGGTATGGCGGATGTACTGGCAGATCGTCCTGCCACTGTGCAAGCCCGCGATGGCCGCCCTGGGCACCCTGCTGTCCATCTGGATCTACAACGACTTCTTCTGGGCCATCGTCCTCATCTCCACCGGCGAGAACATGCCGATCACCTCGGCCCTGAACAACCTCTCCGGCCAGTACTTCACCGACCCCAACCTCGTCGCCGCAGGCGCCCTCCTCACCGCGATCCCCACCCTGATCGTCTACTTCGTACTCCAGCGCCAGTTCGTCAGCGGACTCACCCTCGGCGCCAACAAGGGCTGAACCAGGGCCACTTGCAACGTAGGTCTCTCTGGAGCGGCCACAGCGTCAGCATCGGCGAGCAGTCACACGCTCTCCTGCAGCGTGATCACGTCCCCCACCCGAACGGTGCCCGCCTCCAGAACGTCCAGGTACACGCCGAGGCATGAGAGCCGGCCCAGGTCGAACACCGGTATGCGGTGATCGCGGGCGACCGCGCGCATGATGCCGGGGTCGGGCGGCAGTTCGTCGTGACCGAGGGTGGGAATCACACAGCGCGGTGTGGGCACCACGACCCGGAACAGTGCCGCCCCTGCCCGCAGCCGTGCGCCCAGCCAGGCGTCTTCGGGGAATCCCGGCGCATCGCCGGCGTCCACGACGAGGTTCGGCCTGAAGCGGCGTGCGTCGAAGTCCCCGCCGGGATACACGGTCCGCATCCGGTCCAGGGCCGCCGTCGTCACCAGATGGACTCTGCCGAAGTCGAAGAACGTCCCGGGCGCGACACTGCCCGTCGTGACGCGCTCCCCGGTCTCGTCGACGAAGGCCGACTTCCGCAACACCGCGGGCACACCGCCCTCGTAGTCCGGCACCGCGCGCTCAAGTCTGACGTGTTCGGGCACCACGGCACAGACGAACACCTCACGGCCCAGCAACGTGCAGAGCCGTACGCTCAGTTCGGGGTCCTCCACCGACAGGGCGGTACCGTCCGGCAGCACGACCCGGACCACACCGGCGTCGTCCAGGCGACTGCGGCAGCGCAGCACGTCCCCCCACTTTCCCGGGTGTTTGGCGCTTCCCACCGCACCTGATCCATCGAGCACCGCATGTACCCGGTCCCCGGAAACGCCTCGCTCCGTGATCGTCACGGAGGGCACGTTCTCCCCCAGCATCGACTTCACCGGATACCGGTACAGCGCTGTCACAGTGCCCATGGACCGATTGGCCGGCGTGACATCACAGTCGGCCGAGCGGCCTTTCGAGGGTCAATGAAAGGCGGAACGAGCCGGGTATGGGCGCGGATTCTCCGGGTAGCAGGAGCAATGCCTGTCGGGGAGGGGCCGTCACACCTGGGGAGGTCGCGGCGGCCACTCCCTCCCCTTCCAGGTATCCGTGACCGCCGGCACAGGATGTGGACTGCGAGAGGGCCGGGTGACAGGCAGACACACCGGCACCTACTCACTCGGGGCCACCGGGTCACGACGGCTCGGCCTCACTTCTTCACACCCCGGCGTCGCGCGATCGCTGCGAGGCGTTCGAGTTCGCGTCGGGCTGCGACCGGGTGGGCGAAGGTCGAGGGCCGTCCCCGCGCGGGCGGTGACATGGAGGACGTCCTGTCGGGTGGCCGCGTCGAGGCCGGGAACGGCCTGGCGGCGGCGGTTGGTGACGGATGCGCGTGCCGCGTGTCGGTGCGCCGCCCTCCCTCGCACCCGCACCCGCACCCGCACCCGCACCCGTCGAGCCCGGACCACATCGACCGCCCCCTGCGCGTCCCGGCGGGCTGGGCGGGGGAGAATGAGAGCCGTACTCAATGGTCGACGGAGGAGCGGGGACATGCAGGACGCGCGAGCAGGACAGGTCGCCGGGCCCGAGGACCTCATCGATGTGGCCCGCCTGGTCACGGCGTACTACGCACTCCACCCCGATCCGGCGGAACCGGGTCAGCGGGTGGCGTTCGGCACGTCGGGCCACCGCGGCTCGTCCCTCACGACGGCGTTCAACGAGGACCACATCGCGGCCACCAGCCAGGCCATCTGTGAGTACCGCGCCGCACAGGGCACCGACGGCCCCCTCTTCCTCGGCGCCGACACCCACGCCCTGTCCGAGCCCGCCCGGGTCACCGCGCTGGAGGTGTTCGCGGCCAACGAGGTGACCGTGCTCATCGACCAGGCCGACGGCTACACACCCACCCCGGCCGTCTCGCACGCCATCCTCACCCACAACCGCAACCGCACCTCCGGGCTCGCCGACGGTGTGGTGGTCACCCCCTCGCACAACCCGCCCGCAGACGGCGGCTTCAAGTACAACCCGCCGAGTGGCGGCCCCGCAGCGTCCGCGGCGACCACCTGGATCCAGGACCGCGCCAACGAGATCATCAGCGGCGGGCTGAAGGACGTACGGCGTATCCCCTACAGCCGCGCGCTGGCCGCACCCGGCACCGGACGCCATGACTTCCTCGGCACCTATGTGGCCGACCTGCCGAACGTGCTGGACCTGGAGGCGATCCGGTCGGCCGGCGTGCGGATCGGCGCCGATCCGCTGGGCGGCGCCTCGGTCGCCTACTGGGGCCGGATCGCCGAACAGCACGCGCTGGACCTCACGGTGGTCAATCCGCTCGCCGATCCCACCTGGCGTTTCATGACGCTCGACTGGGACGGCAAGATCCGCATGGACTGCTCCTCGCCGTACGCCATGGCCTCGCTCATCGAGCAGCGCGACCGGTTCGACATCGCCACCGGCAACGACGCCGACGCCGACCGGCACGGCATCGTCACGCCGGACGCGGGCCTGATGAACCCCAACCACTATCTGGCCGTGGCGATTTCGTATCTCTTCTCCCACCGGGCGCAGTGGCCCGCGGGTGCCGGGATCGGCAAGACCCTGGTGTCGTCCAGCATGATCGACCGGGTCGCGGCGGACGTAGGCCGTCCGCTGGTCGAAGTCCCCGTCGGATTCAAGTGGTTCGTGGAGGGCCTGTCCGACGGCACCCTCGGCTTCGGCGGCGAGGAGTCGGCGGGTGCGTCCTTCCTGCGCCGCGACGGCTCGGTGTGGACCACCGACAAGGACGGCATCGTGCTGGCCCTGCTCGCCTCGGAGATCACCGCCGTCACCGGCAAGACCCCCTCGGAGCACTACGCGCGGCTCACCGACCGCTTCGGCGCCCCCGCCTACGCGCGCGTCGACGCCCCGGCCACCCGCGAGGAGAAGGCGCTGCTCGCCAAGCTGTCCCCGAGCCAGGTCACCGCCGACACCCTCGCCGGCGAGCCGGTCACCCAGGTGCTCACCGAGGCCCCCGGCAACGGTGCCGCCCTCGGCGGGATCAAGGTCGGCACCGCCAACGCCTGGTTCGCGGCCCGCCCTTCGGGCACCGAGGACGTCTACAAGATCTACGGGGAGTCATTCCTCGGCGCGGACCATCTGCGCCAGGTCCAGGAAGAGGCCAGGTCCGTGGTTCTGGCGGCGCTGGGAGCCTGACACTCGGAGAACGCGCGTACCCCCCGTCTCTCGCCAGCTCAGCGCGGTCGGGTGCGATCAAAGACCCTCATGCGGAGGCCGATCGCCCCGCCTGCCCGCGGTCTGGTTCCGGAGTCCGGCACCGAGGTGTGGAAGGGCAACGAGAACTGACTGGCGCCGGATCACTGGGAACCGGACAGCGACAGGGCGGTGATCACGCTGCAGACCTGGGTGCTGCGCAGCGGCGGACGGACCGTCCTGGTCGACACCGGGGTGGGGAACGGGCGCGAGCGGCCCGGCTCGGCGCGGTTCCACCACTGGCAGGGTGATTTCCTGGGTGAGCTGGCACGGGCCGGGGTCCGGCCGGAGGACGTGGACGTCGTCGTCAACACCCACGTCCACGGTGATCACGTCGGGTGGAACACCGTCGGTACGGACGGAGGATGGGAACCCACGTTCCCCCATGCCCAGTACCTCATCCCCGCCACGGACGACTTCCACTTCGGACCGGACAACGCCTACGGGAACGACCGCCGGGAGGACGACCGGCTGATCTACGAGGACAGCATCGCGCCCGTCCACCGGGCCGGGCAGAGCGTCCTGTGGGACGGCACCCATCGCATCGACGACCACCTCACTCTGGAGTCCGCTCCGGGCCACACGCCGGGCTCGTCCGTACTGCGGCTCGCATCCGGAAGCGATCAAGCGGTCTTCGTCGGCGACCTACTGCACAACCCGGTGCAGATCCTCACGCCCTCCTGCAACAGCTGCTTCTGCCTGGACGCGGAGCAAGCAGTGACCAGCCGCCGCCGTGTCTTCGAACGCGCCGCTGCGGAACGGGAGTTGGTCATCCCGGCACACTTCGGCGTGGCGTGCGCCGTGGAGGTCCGGCAAGAGGGCGGCGGGTTCACCCTCGGACGGTGGGCGGCCTACGGTACGGAGCAGGCCCCGCCCCGGTCAGGCACCAAGCTCGCCCTGGCTCCCGGCAACCCCCTCGCGGGGACACCTGTCCAGTACCGCGGCCTTGGATCGCACAATCGCACATCGAGTTCGCTGTCACGGAAGCGGCGGACGGTGTTGCGGTCGACGACACCGGAATCCCTCCGACCATCATCAGGGCACTCTGATGTCACGGTGGTCCTGCCGTCCACCGGTCCGCCGGGCGTCAGGGCGAGGGTGAGTGGGCGGGCCCTGTGCCCGCTGGAAGCGCCCGTCCCAGGCGGGCCAGCGGAGACAAGGCCATCACCACGGGCGACAGCATCATGCCTGCGGCCGTCACGAGGAGACTGCTGCGCAACCCCCACTCCCCCGCGAGGAATCCGCCGAGCAGGGAGCCGAGCGGCGTCAGCCCCATGCCGACGAACGTGATCGTGGCGGCCGCACGGCCCTGCATCCCGTCCGGAGTGACGGCCTGCCGGACGGCCATGACCGTGACGTTCACCAACTGTCCGCCCGTCCCGAACACGAAGCTGACCACGAGGAGCACGGGAACCGTTGCCGCAGAGGTGCCGTGCAGGGCGGGCACCCAGAGGAACGCGCCGTCCCCGAGTGCCGCAGCGGACACAAGTACCGCGCCGTGACCGAACCGGCTCGGCAGGCGGGCGGCCAGCACCGAGCCCAGGAGCGCGCCCGGCCCCGTCGCCGCGAGCACCAGCCCGATTGCGGTGCCCGAGAGGTGCAGTTCCCGCGGCAGGAAGAGCAGATAGACGGTCATCATGGCCGTGAAGGAGAACTGGAAGGCCGCCGAGGCCAGACACACGGTCCGCAGCGAACTGTCGCTCACGACGAAACGCAGGCCCTCGCGAATCCGTCGCCCTAGGTGAGGGGGATGTCCCGAGCGCTCAGGGATCGATTCGGTCCTGCGGATCCGTCGGACCGACAGGAACGACAGGGCGAAGAAGAGCGCACTTGAGGCGGCAGCGATCGGCGCCGACAGCACCGACACCAACGCACCACCGAGGGCGGGACCGCCGATCTGCGCCGCGGACCGGCTGCCCTCGAGCGCACTGTTGGCGCGCACCAGCTGATCGCGCTTCACCAGCCGCACGAGAGACGCCTGGTACGCCACGTCGAAGAACACGGACAGAGCCCCGACGGCGAAGGCGACCACGAGCAGGGCGGGCAGGCCGAGGCAACCGAAGAGACCGGCCACGGCGACGGCGCCCAGCGCCAGGGTCCGGCCGACGTCCGTGAGGACCATGGCCGTACGGGTCCGCCATCTGTCCACCCACGCGCCGACGAAAAGCGTGAGCAGCAGAATCGGCGCCTGCCCCACCGCACGGAGCACACCCACCTGGCCGGCACTGGCGTCGAGTGTTAGGACAGCGAAGAGCGGCAGCACCAACAGGCTTGTGTGTTCGCCGAGTTGGGAGGCGGTCTGACCTATCCAGAGGCTGCGGAAGTCGGAGTCCCGCCACAGAGAGTGCGCAGGTCGACCGGAATCGGATTGAACAGAGGAAGCGGACGGCACGGGGATCCCTTGGATTGCCGACAACGAGGCCCTCCGCCGCGCACAGGGAAGTGCACCGACGGTTCAGGGCAGGGAAAGGCTCGCTGTGCCGCAACAACAAGGGCAGCACGCGATGACAGGCCGATCACGGCCTACAACGTCAACGCGCGCTCGGACGACCGGGCATGCCTCAGCTCCTCATGGGTCACTCGCCGAACCGAACGTTAGCTCAGACAGACCACCTTCCCTGATCCCCCCTCAAGCCTGGCCACGCCATCCGCGCCAGCGCGCTCCCAAAGGCCCCGGCACCGCTCTCATGGCGGTCACGCGCACTTCCTCACGCGGAACTATGGTGTCCCGCCACATGTGCGCCTGACGTGCGCATTCCTACGGTATGGCGACACGAGCATGTCCCCGCCTATCCCTTGGAAGTGGTGCCGATGTCCTCCCCCGCGACCGCTCCCCCACCCCCCGCCAGCCTCAAGCGCATCGTCGCCGCCAGCCTCATCGGCACCACCATCGAGTGGTACGACTTCTTCCTCTACGGCTCCGCGGCCGCCCTGGTCTTCAACAAGCTGTTCTTCCCAGGCTCCGACCCGCTCGTCGGCACACTGCTGTCGTTCCTGACGTACGCCGTCGGATTCGCCGCCCGCCCGCTCGGCGCCCTGGTGTTCGGGCATTACGGCGACCGGCTGGGCCGCAAGAAGCTGCTGGTGCTGAGTCTGCTGCTGATGGGCGGGGCGACGTTCGCGATCGGCCTGCTGCCCACGCACGCCACGGTCGGCACCGCCGCACCCGTGCTGCTGACCGTGCTGCGCCTGGTCCAGGGATTCGCGTTGGGCGGAGAGTGGGGCGGGGCCGTACTGCTGGTGTCCGAGCACGGCGACGCGCGCAGGCGTGGATTCTGGGCCTCGTGGCCGCAGACCGGGGCGCCGGCCGGGCAGCTCCTCGCGACAGGTGTGCTGTCGCTGCTGACCGCCGTGCTGTCGGATGCCGCGTTCGGCAGTTGGGGCTGGCGGATTCCCTTCCTGCTCTCCGGTGTCCTGGTGGTCGTCGGCCTGTGGATCCGGCTGTCCGTCGACGAATCCCCCGTGTTCAAGCGGGCGTTGGCGCAGGCGGAGGCGCGCAAGGCGGCGCGGGACGGTGAGCCCGAGAAGCTGCCGCTCGTGTCCGTGCTGCGGGACCACTGGCGTGATGTGCTGGTCGCGATGGGGGCGCGCATGGCGGAGAACATCAGTTACTACGTCATCACCGCGTTCATACTCGTCTACGCCACGACGTCGGCCGGTGTCTCCAGGCAGACCGCCCTCAACTCGGTGTTGATCGCGTCGGCCATGCACTTCGCCGTGATCCCCGCCTGGGGCGCGCTGTCGGACCGGATCGGCCGCCGCCCGGTGTACCTGTTCGGGGCGGTCGGCGTGGGTCTGTGGATGTTCCCGTTCTTCTCGCTCATCGACACCGGCGGATTCGGCAACCTGATCCTCGCGGTGACCGTCGGTCTGGTGCTGCACGGTGCCATGTACGCACCCCAAGCCGCCTTCTTCTCCGAGATGTTCGCGACCCGGATGCGGTACTCCGGTGCCTCCATCGGCGCCCAGTTCGCTTCCGTCGCGGCCGGCGCGCCCGCCCCACTCGTCGCCACCGCGCTCCTCTCCGAGTACGGGAACTCCACCCCGATCGCCCTCTACGTCATTGCCGCGGCCGTCCTGACGGTCGTCGCCGTCGGTGTCGCCAAGGAGACCCGCCACCGGGACCTGGCCGACGTCGATCCGGCCGGCGGGGCCGAGCGCGCGGCCACGTCCCCTGCAGCGGATGCCCGGACCGCCTGACCCCCCGGACCCGGCCGGCCCCCGTACGTCCGTGTGCGCGGGGGCTACGAGGGCTTCGGAGGTTCGTGCCGTGGTGTCGCCCGCAACCGCTGCAACCGCAGGGCGAGTTGCACCTCCAGGGCACGGGCGGGACTCTGCCAGTCCTCGCCGAGCAGACGGCCCACGCGCTCCAGCCGCTGGGCGACGGTGTTCACGTGGACGTGCAACTCGTCCTTGGTGCGTGCCGGGCTCATCCCGCAGGCGAAGTAGGCATCGAGGGTGTGCAGGAGATCCGTGCCGCGCCGGTCGTCGTAGGCGACGACCTGGCCGATGGTCCGGTCGACGAACCCCGTGATGTCCCGGTCTCCGGCCAGCAGCAGCCCGAGGAACCCGAAGTCCTCGGCGGCGGCACCGTCCCCCGAGCGGCCCAGGAGACGCAGTGCGTCGAGGCAGCGCCGGCTCTCCTCGTAAGCTGCGGCCACGGCGTCCAAGTGGTCTGCCGGGTCGCGCACCGGTGCCGAGGCGCCGACGGTGACCGCCTCGTGGACGGCCGTGCCGAGGTGTCCGGCGGTGCGGCGGGCCAGTTCGGTGGCGGTGTCCCCGGTGGCGAGGGGAAGCAGCAGGACGGTGCCGCCGTCACGGGTGGCGGCCAGACCGTGCCGGGTGGCGGCGAGGTGGGAGGCCGCGGACCACAGGCGCCTGCGGGCGGCCGCTTCCTGGTCGGCGTCGGCTGCGGGGCCGTCCAGGCGGGCGGCCAGCACGACGTGGGTGGCGTCGAGGTCGGCCTCCAGCCTCGCGGCACGCTCGCGCAGCAGACGTGGGTCGCGGTCACGGGCGTCGAGCAGGTCGTCCAGAAGCTCGCCACGCACCCGCTGTTCGGCCTCCGAGGCGGAGCGGCGGGCGAGCAGGAGCAGCGAGGTGACCATGGCGGCGCGCTCCAGCGTGCGCTGGTCGACGGGGTCCAGGCCGGGATGGCCGCGCAGCACGAGGGCGCCGAGGAGTTCGCCGCCCGCGGCGACGGCGGCGATCCAGTCGTCCTTGTGCCGTACGGCGTGTCCTTCGGCCCGGGAGGTCTCCAGCGGCCCCGCCGGTGCCGTCTCGGCGAACTCGACGGTGCCGTCGAGGATGTGGGACACGGCTGCGGACACGTCGTGCACCCCTCCACCGCGCAGCACCAGTTCGGCGAGCCGGTCGTGGACGTCGGAGGCGCGCTCGATGACAGCGCTGTGGTCCCGGATGATCGCGTTGGCCCGCTCCAGTTCGGTGAGGGCCGAGCGGGTCTCGGTGAGCAGGTGGGCGGTGTCGATGGCGGCCGCGGCCAAAGCGGCGAAGGAGCCGAGGAGCGCGATCTGCTCCCGCTCGAAGACCCGGGCACGCCGGTCCGCCGCGAACAGCACCCCGATGACATGGTGCCCGAGCGTGAGCGGCACACCGAGGATGGCGACCAGGCCCTCGTCCCGTACGCCCGCGTCGATGGCAAGGGTGTGCCGGAAGCGGTCGTCCTTGAAGTAGTCGTCGGTGACGTAGGGGCGGGAGGTCTGGGCGACCAGTCCGCCGAGACCTTCGCCCATCCCGATCCGCAGCTGCTGGAAGCGGGCGGCGACCGAGCCCTCGGTGACCCGCATGTAGGTGTCACCCCGAGCCGGGTCGTTCAGACTGAGGTACGCCACGTCCGTGCCGAGCAGCGACCGGGCGCGCTGCACGATGGCCCGCAGCACCGCGTCCAGGTCTCTGAGCCCGGCCAGGTCGTGGGCGGTCTCGAACAAGGCCGACAGCTCGGCCTCCCGCCGGCGTCGGCCCTCCAGTTCGGAGCGCACACGCAGGGCGAGCGCCTTGGCCTCCTCGAGCGCGGCGATCCGGTCGGCGGGCCGCCCCTCGGCGCGGGCGATCAGCACCGGCTGCTCGTAGGCGTCGGCGGACGCGCCCCTGGCCAGCAGGTCGAGGAAGGGCGCCTCGGCACTGCCGGTGGAGCGTGCGGCGGACTGCACGTGATCGCTGGACATGCTCACAGGATTGCTCATCGTGCGCTCACCCCGTCGGGCCTGTGGAAAACTCCGGACCGGGAGACGTGCCGACCGGTGCCGTTCAGTGCGCGGTCCAGCCACCGTCGAGAACGAGCGACGTGCCCGTCACGAACGACGCCTGCGGACTGCACAGGTACGCCACGGCCTCGGCGACCTCCTCCGGTTCGATGAGCCGCTTGATCGCGCTGTCCTGGAGCAGCACCTCGGACACCACTCGCTCCTCAGGGATGCCGTGGGCCCGGGCCTGGTCGGTGATCTGCCGCTCGACGAGCGGGGTGCGCACATAGGCGGGGTTCACACAGTTCGAGGTCACTCCGTGTGGGGCGCCTTCGAGGGCCGCCGTCTTGGACAGGCCCTCCAGACCGTGTTTGGCGGCCACGTAGGCGGATTTGTAGGCCGAGGCGCGCAGACCGTGCACCGAGGAGACGTTCACGATCCGTCCCCACCGCTGTCCGTACATGTGCGGCAGGGCGCCGCGGATCAGACGGAACGGCGCCTCCAGCATCACGGTGAGCACCGTGTGGAACACCTCGGGCGGGAACTCCTCGATGGGGCGCACCAGTTGGACGCCGGCGTTGTTGACCAGCACGTCGGCGCCCGCGGCGGCCCGCTCGGCGGCGTCCAGGTCTGTCAGGTCGAGGAGATGCGGCTCCACGCTGCCCGCCAGCCCCGCGGACCGTTCCACGAGTGCCTCCAGACCAGCCCCGTCCCGGTCGACCGCTCTCACCTTGGCCCCGGCTGCCGCGAGCCGCAGCGCGCAGGCGCGGCCGATGCCGCCGGCGGCACCGGTGACAAGAGCGGTGCGGCCGCCGAGGTCGAACGTGGGGGCATGGGGTCCCGGGAGGTCGCTGCTAGCGGTCATGCTCCGACCCTAGGCAGCCCCGGGCCCTCACCACATGTGGTCCCACCCCATAGTTCAGTCAGAACTCGTAGATTCGAACCATGTGGGGGCGTCCATGAGCGCCTGCTTGATCCGCAGCAGTCCGAACTCGTTCAGCTCCGGCAGGGCGTCCACCGCGAACCACCCCACCTCCAGTGACTCGTCGTCGTTCACCCGTGCCTCGCCGCCGACGGCCCGGCAGCGGAACGAGATGTCCATGTACTGGCAGGTGTCGCCGTTGTCGTAGGTCACGGGCTTGAGCGCCTGGACCACGACGGTCCGCTCGACGACACAGCGCACCCCCGTCTCCTCCTCGACCTCGCGCACGGCACAGGCCGCCGGCTGCTCTCCCGGCTCCGGAATGCCACCGAGCAGCGACCACCTGCCGGTGTCCGAGCGGCGGTTGAGCAGCACTCTGCCCTCGTCGTCGAAGACGACGGCGCTGACGCCGGGGAGCCAGAGGAGGTCGTGACCGATGGAACTCCGCAGGGTGCGGATGAAGTCAGGGGTAGCCATGACTTCGACCCTAACCGGCCGGTGGCGCCTCTCCGGCGATCTTGACGGAAAGGACCACCGCAGGACGGCCACGCGTCACCGGTATGCGCTCGGCACATGCCCTGCCGCCCTGCCGCGCGGCGTGCGTACGCTCACGCCGCACCGGCGCGACGCCCCCGCACTCCGGCGCCGATCGCCCAGCCGAGCCCGCCCGCGGCGACCAGTACCAGGGCCATCTCGGGCAGGATGCCCAGCTTGGTGGCGGGGGTCTCCGTCGACCTCAGCGGCACCTTCTGCACCAGTGCGGCGGGCACGAACATGCCGGTCTTCTGGGTGATCCTCCCGTCCGGCATGATGATCGCGCTGACCCCGCTGGTCACCGGCACGGTGACGGTCCGGCTGTGCTCCACCGCGCGGACGCGGGACATGGCGAGCTGCTGGTAGGTCATCTCGCTGCGGTCGAAGGTGGCGTTGTTGCTCGGCACGGAGATGAGCTGTGCGCCGTCGGTGACTTCGGACCGCACGGCCCAGTCGAACGCTGCCTCGTAGCAGGTGACCAGGCCGACCTTGGCGTTGGCCATCTGGAAGACGCCCGGCTTGCTGCCCCGGCTGAAGTCCTGGCGGACCATGGAGGTCCAGTTCTTGTTGAGCGCGCCGATGAGTGAACGCAGCGGCAGGTACTCGCCGAACGGCTGGATCTGCCGTTTGTCGTAGGTGTCCGTGGGGCCCTTCACCGGGTCCCACAGGATCTGCTCGTTGTAGAGCTTGCCGTCCCGCTCGACGACGCCGCCGACCGATATGGGCGCGTCGATCGCCTTGGCCGCCGCGTTGATGACCGCGGCTGCGTCCGTGTTGGCGAACGGGTCGACGTCGGAGGAGTTCTCCGGCCACAGCACGATGTCGGGCTTTGCGACCTTGCCGGCCTTCACCTCGGCGGCCAGCCGCTCCGTCTCACGCGCGTGGTAGTCGAGCACGGCACGCCGCTGGGCGTTGAACTCGAGGCCCGCGCGGGGCACGTTGCCCTGGATGGCCGCGACGGTCACGGTGCCATCCTCGGCCTTGTCGCTGACCAGAGTCCGGGCGGCGAGCGCCCCGACCACCGGTACGACCACACTCAGCAGGGCAACGGCCGCGGCCGGACGCCGTACGGCACCGGTCCCCCGCCGCTCCACGAGCAGCCGCATGATCTCGTACAGGCCGAAGCCGCACAGGACGACGGCGAAACCCAGGACGGGCGTGCCGCCCACCGCGGCGAGCGGCAGAAACACGCCGTCCGCCTGTCCGAACGCGATCTTGCCCCAGGGAAAGCCGTTGAACGGCGCACGCGCGCGTGCCGCTTCGCCGGCGATCCACACCGCCGCAGCCCACACCGGCCCGCCCGGCAGCTTCGACACCGCGGCGACGCCCACGCCGACCAGGGCGACGAAGACCGCCTCGACCGCGACCAGCGCGATCCAGGGCACGGGGCCGACCTCCACGCCGGTCCACACGAGCAGCGGCAGCAGGAAGCCCAGGCCGAAGAGATAGCCGAGGCCGAAGGCCGCCTTCCAGCCGCGGCCGCGCAGCACCCAGCCGAAGACGGCGAAGGCGGGCAGGGCGAGCCACCACAGGGTGCGTGGCGGGAAGCTGACGTAGAGCAGCACTCCGGAGAGCGCCGCGGCGGCGGCCGGGACGAGACGGCGGAGTCGGGCGGCCCAGCGGGAGGCGGGCGCGGACCGGGGCTCCAGCTGGTCCGACTCGTCCACGGAAGTTGCGGTGACGGTCACCCAGGGAGTGTACGGCGGCTGACCTCGGCGTCGTCGGCCCGGTCCGCCCGGTGACCGTGGCCCGCGACCGGGCTCGTGAAGCACTGTGTGACCGGGCCGACCCGACACAACTCGTCCACAAATCACCCATCAGCAGTTACGGTGTGCCGAAGTCCCCGCCGTACGGGCCGGTAGCGTCCGGGCGGCGGGGCCACAGGTCGGGGGACCGGGGTTCGGGGGGCGGGGTGGATTCCACGGGGATGACGACTGTGGCCGGTTCCGAGGAGGACGGCGACAGACGAAACGTTTCCGACGCGGTGGGCGTGCTGGTGCTCGGGGTCAGTGCCACCTGGTCGCTGATCACCGCGGCCGCGCACGACGGCCGTCCGGAGGGCGCCCTCCTCGCCCTGCTGGCCGTCGCCGCGGGGTACGCCGCAGGCCGGATCTCAGGGGCGTTGCTCCCCGTAGCTGCACCCTGCTGCGCCGCGCTGACGGGCCTGGGCCTCGCGGTGGGGCTCCCCCAGCTGGCGCCGGGGCCCGAGCTCGTCGCACCGCTCGGTCACGCCGGCGCCACCGCCGCCCTGCTGACGCTCGCCGCCGGTGCCGCGTGCTGCGCCGCCTGGTCCACCGCTGTGCCCGCCCTGCGATTCCTCCTCCGGCTGCTCGCCGTCGGCATCGCCGCGGCCTCGGCCGCCCTGGGCTCGGTCTCCGGGCTCATCACCTGTGCGGCGGTCGTGCTGTGCTCGCTCGCCGCCGGCCGGATGCACCGCCGCGGGCCGGGCATCGCCGGTCTCGCCCTCGCCGCGACCTCTGTGACCGGCCTGACCTGGGCGGTGGCCGGGAACGCGGTGCCGGACGGGCTCTCCGAGACGCTGCGCGGCGGGCTCACCCCGCACCGGATCGAGCTGTGGCGCGAGGCCCTGCACCTGGCCCGCGAGGACATCGCGCTCGGCGTCGGGCCGGGGCGCTTCGGCGAACTCAGCACGACGGCGGCCCAGTCCCTGCTGCCCGACGGGAAACCGCACTCGGCACCGCTTCAGCTCGCCGCCGAGCAGGGCGTGGTCGGGGTGGCGCTGCTCGCGGCGGCCTTCTGCTGGCTCCTGTACGCGTTGTGGCGCTCTCCGCGCTCCACTCCGGTCGCCCTGACCGCGGGTGCGGCCCTGACGGTGCTGGCGGCGATCTCCGCCGTCGGCAACGCGTTGAGCTTCACGATGGTGTCGGTGGGCGCGGGTCTCCTGGCGGGCCTGGCGACGGCTCACCCACTGACCGACGAGGCGTCCACGAAGTGACCGACGCGCTCGGCCTCAGCGCCGCGGCTCCGTCGCCCCGGACCGCAGCCGGTCCCGGATGATGCGTACGGCGGCCTCCGCGTCGTCCACGGTGATCGTGAACGTGTGGCCGTCCCACAACTGGAGGACCACGCCCTCACCCCGGCGTACGACGACGGCCGTGCCCTTCTCCGGGCGCCAGCGGTAGCCCCAGCCGCCCCATTGACGCGGGTTGACGTGCGGGGCGAACTCGGCACCGGCGACGTGCTCCAGCGGGATCCGGCGGCGCGGCACGCCGATGTGGCCGCAGCGCACCTCCAGGCACTCCATGTCGACCCTGAGGGCGACATGGACGAAGGCGAGCGTGAGGAAGAGGACCAGGAGTCCCGCCGCGATACAGCCGACCACGGACATG
Source organism: Streptomyces sp. NBC_00285 (assembly GCF_036174265.1). NCBI lineage: Bacteria > Bacillati > Actinomycetota > Actinomycetes > Kitasatosporales > Streptomycetaceae > Streptomyces > Streptomyces sp. NBC_00285. The sequence goes on from NZ_CP108055.1 coordinate 1,070,033, forward strand.
ACGAGCGGGGCGACACCCGAGGTCCACGCCGAGTCGACGGCGAGCTCGACACCCAGCGCCACGATCGCGGCACCGCCGAGCGCCAGCAGCCACTGGATCCGGTTGGAGGCGCGGCCGGTCCAGACGTCGGTGTGGTGCGAGGTGTGCTCGCCGTGGGGATGGTCCCTCATGCCTACGAGGTTACTCAGGTTTCGCCGTACGGGTAGCTCGTCGCGGAGAGTGACTGCGCCGGGCGGGGGCTTTTGCCGCGGTCGCCTGCGGTCAGCGGGCGGGGGTGGCCGTCCGCAGGAGCCGGCCTTCCTCGTAGGCCAGGGCGGCCGCGGGCAGCGCGGTGGCCTCGCGTCCGCTCAGCAGCACCGTGAGGGTGCCGGTGGCCGCCGCCTCGGGGGCGGGCTGCTCACCGATCCGGCGCAGCGCCTGTGCAGCGACAGCTCCGGCCGAGCCGTGCAGGACGAGCGGCGGGCGGCCGGGGCGCTGTACGGCGGCGCGGATGCGCTCGGCGACCAGTTCGTAGTGGGTGCAGCCCAGCACGACGGTCGTCACGTCCTCGGGCGTCAGGGCGGCGGCCGCGGCGACGGCGTCGTCGATCGCGGCCTCGTCGGCGTGCTCCACCGCCTCGGCCAGACCGTGGCAGGGCACCTCCGTGGCCGGCACTCCGTCGGCGAACTCGTCGATGAGGCCGCGCTGGTAGGGGCTGCCCGTGGTGGCCGGCGTCGCCCAGATGGCGAAGGGCCCACCGCCTGCCGCGGCCGGCTTGATCGCGGGGACGGTGCCGATGACCGGAAGGCCGGGTTCGAGGCGGGCGCGCAAGGCGGTCAGGGCGTGCACGGTGGCTGTGTTGCAGCCGATGATCAGGGCCTCGGGACCATGGGCTGCGGCGGCCTCGGCGAGGCCCAGCGCGCGCGCGACGATGTCGTCGGGTGTCCGGGGACCCCAGGGCATGCCGTCGGGGTCGAGGGAGAGCACGAGATCGGCGTCGGGGCGCAGTCGCCGTACCGCGGCGGTGGCCGCGAGCAGGCCGATTCCGGAGTCCAAAAGCGCGATCTTCACCCGGCCACGATAGACGATGAGCCCTTTGGGGCCGGTCCCGTGGGGCAGACTTCGCGCGTGAGCGCCATCGCGTGGACCGCCGCCGTATCTCTCGCCGCCTGGCTGTGGCTGCTGCTCTGTCAGGGCTTCTTCTGGCGCACGGATGTGAGACTGCCGCCTGAGCGGGATCCGGGGGTCTGGCCCTGCGTGGGTGTCGTGGTGCCGGCCCGCGACGAGGCGGAGGTGCTGCCCGCGAGCCTCCCCTCGCTGCTCGCCCAGGACTATCCCGGGCGGGCGGAGGTCTTCCTCATCGACGACGGCAGCTCTGACGGCACCGGCGAACTGGCACGTGAACTGGCGCTCCGGCTCGGTGGGCTGCCGCTGACCGTGTCCTCGCCCGGGGAGCCGCCCGCTGGGTGGACGGGCAAGCTGTGGGCGGTGCGTCACGGCATCGGCCTGGCACACGCGTGTGGCCCCGAGTATCTGCTGCTGACGGACGCCGACATCGCGCACGAGCCTGACAGCCTGCGGCGGCTGGTCGCCGCCGCGCACGCCGGGGGCTTCGACGTCGTCTCGCAGATGGCCCGGCTGCGGGTGGAGAGCCTGTGGGAGCGGCTCGTGGTACCGGCGTTCGTCTACTTCTTCGCGCAGCTGTATCCGTTCCGCAGGATCGGCCGGAAGGGCGCGCGGACGGCGGCCGCGGCGGGGGGCTGTGTCCTGCTGCGCGCCGAGACCGCCGAGCGGGCGCGGATCCCGGACGCCATCCGGCATGCCGTCATCGACGACGTGGCCCTCGCGCGGGCCGTCAAGGGCGGGGGCGGCCACATCTGGCTGGGTCTCGCCGAGCGCGTGGACAGCGTGCGCCCCTATCCCCGGCTGCACGACCTGTGGCGGATGGTGTCGCGCAGTGCGTACGCCCAGCTCCGCCACAACCCCCTGGTACTGCTCGGGACGGTCGCCGGGCTCGCGCTGATCTATCTGGTGCCGCCCGCCGCCGTCGTCCTGGGCCCGGTGACGGGCAGCTCGGCGGCCTTGCTGCTCGGTGCGCTCGCGTGGCTGGTCATGACGGGGACCTACGTCCCCATGCTCCGCTACTACCGGCAGCCGCTGTGGCTCGCTCCCCTGCTGCCCTTCACCGCGTTCCTGTACCTCCTCATGACGGTCGATTCGGCGGTGCAGCACTACAGGGGGCGCGGCGCGGCCTGGAAGGGCCGTACCTACGCCCGCCCGGACGCCGTCGTCGGCGAGGAGCGGTGAAGCCTCACTTACGGCCCGGCGTCCAGTTCATGCCCCAGTTGTAGACGTGGTCCACCGTGCGCTGCGGGCTCACCCCCCGGTCGGGGACCAGGTAGCGGGCCTCACGCTGGACGACGAGGTCGTCGCCGGTGTTGGTGATCAGGGCGAGGGCGCACACCGTCGAGGGCACGGTGCACTCGTCGAGGGAGAACTCGATCGGGCCGCCATCCTGCGTCTGGAGCGTGACCGTGGCGTGCAGGTCGGCGAAGGACCGCGCGCCCTCGTAGATGGTCACGAAGACGAGGATGCGCCGGAAGTCCCGGGTGTGGTCGAGATTCACGGTGAGGTTCTCGCCGCCGGCGTTCGAACCGGTGCGGTCGTCGCCGTCGAGCTGGATGTACGGCGGCTGGTGCAGGGCTCCATAGGCGTTGCCCAGTGCCTGTACGACGCCTTTGCGGCCGTCGGTGAGTTCGTACAGGGCGCACAGGTCGAGGTCGAGGTCCGCGTGCATGGCCGTCGCGCGGCCGCGCTTGCTGCCCCAGCCCGAGAACTGTTTGTGCACCTGCCAGTTGAGGTTCACGCGCATCGCACCCGAGGTGCCGCCCTGTTTGGTGAGGGAGACCGAGGGAGCCGACTTGGTGAGCGTGACTTTGGTGAGGCGGACCGGTTGCGCGGTGGGCGGGGGCGGCGGCGCGGGCGCGCTGACCGGGGGCGCGGTGACGGGCGCGGCCTGCTGGGGTTCGTCCACGGTGATTCCGAAGTCCGTTGCCAGACCTTCCAGTCCGCTGTCGTACCCCTGCCCCACGGCACGGAACTTCCAGGCGCCCTGACGACGGTAGAACTCACCGAGGACGAAAGCGGTTTCTACAGTGGCGTCCATGCTGTCGAACCGTGCGGCGACAGTGCCCTGCGCCGCGTCCCGGACCTCGATGCACAGATCCGGAACCCGCGCGAAGGTCCCGCCGTCCGCGGAAGCGGCGAGCACGACGGTCTCCACCGACGGCTCCACGCGCGCGAGGTCGACGAGCAGTGTGTCGGTCACCTGTGCACCGTCGGTCCGCTTGCCCTCGTGGCGGACCGCTCCGGAGACGTGCTCGGGCTGGTTGTAGAAGACGAAGTCGGCGTCGGAGCGAACCTTTCCTCCGACCAGCAGCAGGGCCGAGGCATCCGCGTGAGGGACTCCCGGTCCGGAACGCCAGCTCAATTCGACGCGCAGTGCCGTCGTCGGCACCGGAACGTTCGACCCTTTCGACATTGACATGTGCGCCCCCATCAGGTGTCGGCAGGCCAGGACGCGCCCCGGGCGGTCCCTCTGCGTTCTACCCGTTCAACCTATTCCCCCAGGACAGCGAACTCCCATCCCACGCACAGGAAGATCGCCGGTCGACCGCCGGTAACCCGCTGGGAACTCGGCCTTTACACGACCCGGGGACGGTTTGGCGTCCTTTTTTGCCGAGTTCGCTCGCATTGGGGATCCCACGTCACTGCCGACACGGAAAACAACCCTCTTATCGGTCTCCCCAACCAGCACATCGTGGGCTTACCTTATGTGCCATGACCTCCCCCCGCTCCACTTATGGCGGCGGCTACTACTCCGCCTCCTTCCCGGACACTCCGATCTACGACTCGCTCGTGGCCGAGCGGGGCACCCCGCAGATCGCCCCGATCCGGGTCCCTGCCATGTACGACGTCCCGGTCAGCAACCTGCCGGCGCTGCCGTCTGCGCTGCCCGCTCTTCCCGCGGGCCCCTCTCAGTACGCCTACGGCTATCCGCAGGCGCAGCAGCCCTCTCCCCTGCAGCAGGCGCCCGCGGCGTACATCCCGCAGCAGGCCGCCGCACCGCGCGGTTATCCCGGGCCGCAGCAGCAGCAGCCGCGTCCTGCGGCTCCCGGTATGGGCACGGGCTACGAGGCGATGCGCCCCGCGGCTCCCCGGCCCGCACAGGCGGCCCCCTACCAGGACCCTTACAACAACCAGCAGTACCGCGGGTACTGATTCCCCCTCCCCGGCCGTCGGTGCCTCCTGGCACGATGGCTTCATGGGGAATGCGCAACTGCTGTCGATTCACGTCCATCCGGTCAAGGCGTTCCGGGGTCTGGCGCTCCGGGAGGCCGAGGTGGAGCCCTGGGGGCTGGCCGGAGACCGGCGCTGGGCGCTGGTCGACGACGGGGGAAAGGTCGTCACACAGCGACAGCAGCCGCGCCTCGCGCTGGCCGCCGCCGAGCTGATGCCCGGCGGCGGCGTCGCTCTGTCCGCGCCCGGCATGGATCCGCTGACCGTCCCGGTTCCCGGGCCTGCCGAGACCGTCACCCTCGACCTCTTCGGGGACAAGGTCGAGGGCGTGCCCGCCGCCGACGCGGCCGCGCACTCCTGGTGCAGCGACTACCTCGGCAGCACGGCCCGCCTCGTCCATCTGGACGACCCCGCCACCCGGCGCCCGATCGACCCCGAGTACGCGCTGCCGGGCGAGACCGTCACCTTCGCCGACGGATATCCCCTGCTGCTCGCCTCCACGGCCTCCCTCGACGCACTCAACTCGCTGATCTCCGAGGGCCGGCACGCGGCCGACGGCCCGCTGCCCATGAACCGGTTCCGGCCGAACGTCGTCGTGGACGGCAGCGCTGCCTGGGCCGAGGACGACTGGTCGCTCATCACGATCGGTGACGTCACCTTCCGGGTGGCCAAGATGTGCGGGCGGTGCGTCGTGACCACGACCGACCAGGCCGACGCCGTCCGCGGCAAGGAGCCCCTGCACACCCTGGGCCGCCACCGCCGCTTCGGCAGCAAGCTGGTCTTCGGACAGAACCTGGTACCCCGGTCCCGCGGCACGATCCGGGTCGGTGATCCGGTCAGGATTCTCGAATAGGTGACCGTGCGGGCCGGCCGTCGTGGAGGCGGCCGCGGACAAGGTTCCGTCAAAGGTCGACCTGCGCCCGGACGACGGGAACCCGGCCCGGGGGCCTGCGCGTTGGGGCCTTCATGAGGAGTTCATGAGAGGACCGGGCCGCAGGTGATTTCGCTCTCTCTTCGGCCTGTGCCGCGCCTGAACTGCTCGGCCGGGGGTTATCACGGAGCGGGAAGGGGGTGCCGACGGTGCGAGCGATCAGCGGACTCTGGCGTTGGCGGCGCAATCCACTGCGCCGCGGGACGGACCTTGCCGAGGCCTGGGTGGGCCTCGTGGCCCTGGTACTGATCCTGGTCGGCGGACCGGTGATCGGCGCTCTCACGGGCGGGGCGGCCCAGGACGCTCTGCAGCGGACCGCTCGGGCACAGCTCGAGTCCCGCCACCTGGTGACGGCGACGGTGATCCGCAAGCTGAACCGCTCACCGCTGGACGCCGATCCCGAGACCTCCTCCGGGCGGGATCTGCGAAGCCGCGTGGTGGCCGACTGGACGGCGCCGGACGGCACCACGCACGAGGGCAAGGTCATGGCCGATCTCCAGAGCCCGCACGCCGGCGACCACTTCGGCATGTGGACGGACCTGCACGGGCGGACGGCGGCCCGGCCGCTGGACTCCGCCACCGCCACCACCCACGCCGTCCTCGCCGGCACAGGCGCGGCCCTGCTGACCGCGGGCGTGATCGAGGGCGCTCGGCGGTTCGCGCTCTGGCGCATGATCCGTCGCCGGTACGCCCGTTGGGACCGGGCCTGGGACCGCGCAGGACCGGACTGGGGCCGGACCGGCACCGGCAGTTGACGGCCTTGCGGCTCTGGTCAACCCACCACCCACGCGCACGCTACGGTGGACCGGCCGGGGTTCCTCGGCAGCACAAACCCGTGTACGACGACGTGGGGGCACAGCAACGCCATGGCACAGGGCACGGTCCAGGTGACGCACACCGGTACATCGCGGTGGCGGCGCCGCACGGGTGAGTACGCGTCCCTCGCCGCCGCCCTGGAGGCCGCGGCCGACGGTGACGTTCTGACGGTCGCGCCCGGCACCTACCGGGAGAACCTCGTTCTGCAGCGGGCGGTGACCCTGCGCGGCCCGGAGGGATCCCCCGGCTCCGTGCGCATCGCGCCCGTGGACGGGGTGCCGCTGACCGTGCGTGCCTCCGCGGTCGTCCAGGACCTGCACGTGGAGGGCCAGGACGCGGCCGCGCCCGCCCTGCTCGTCGAGGAGGGCACCCCGGAGCTCATCGACATCCGGGTGATCACCCGGTCCGCGGCCGGTATCGAAGTGCGCGGGGGCGCGCGGCCGACCGTCCGGCGCTGCACCGTGGACAACCCGGCCGGCGTCGGCATCGCCGTGCTGGACAGCGCGGGAGGCGTGTTCGAGGAGTGCGAGATCGTGGCGGCGGGCCAGTCCGGCGTCGCCGTCCGCGGTGGCGCCCACCCCCGTCTGGAGCGCTGCCGGGTCCACCACACCTCGGGCGCGGGTCTTTCGGTGACCGGCGAGAACTCCGCGCTCGAGGCCGTGGGTTGTGAGGTCTACGAGGTCCGTGGCAGCGGGGTCCAGATCACCGGCCGGGCCACCGCGCACCTCACCGACTGCGATGTGCACCGCACCACCACCGACGGCGTCACGCTCGACACCGATGCGGTGCTGACCCTGGCCGACTGCCGTATCCACGACATCCCGGAGAACGCGGTCGACCTGCGCTCCCGGTCGGTCCTGACCCTGACCCGCACCACGGTGCGGCAGTTCGGGCGCAACGGTCTGTCGGTGTGGGATCCGGGCACGCGCGTGGACGCCAACCAGTGCGAGATCTTCGACAGCACGGGCGACTACCCGGCCGTCTGGGTCAGCGACGGCGCCACGGCGGTGCTCGACTCCTGCCGGGTGCACGACGTACCGGACGCCCTGTTCGTCCTGGACCGCGGCTCCCGCGCGGACGTCGTCGACAGCGACATCTCCCAGGTGCGCAACACGGCGGTGTCGGTCAGTGACGGCGCCACCGCACAGCTCGACGACTGCCGGATCCGGGATGCGGCGACCGGCGCCTGGTTCCGCGACCACGGCAGCGGCGGAACTCTCAACAACTGCACCTTCGACGGCACCCAGACGGGCGTGATCGTCACCAAGGGCGCCGACCCGACGCTGGAGCGCTGCACCGTCGACTCCCCGGCCGAGGCCGGCTTCTATGTGTCCGCGGGCGGCCGCGGAAGCTTCCTGAACTGCCGGGTGACCGGCAGCGGCGGCTACGGCTTCCACGTGATAGACGGCTGTCGCACGACGCTCAGGAAGTGCCGGACGGAGCGGTGCGCGCGCGGGGGTTACGAGTTCGCAGACACCCCGGACGCGGCGGCCGGCGCGGGACCCGTCGTCGAGGACTGCACGAGCGACGAGAGCGGCGGTCCGACACCGCCGGCGGCCCGGGAGACGGCCGTACTGACGGAGTCCCTGTCCCCCGGTCTGCTGGGCTCCATCCCCGGGCAGCGCATCACCGAGCAGGAACCGCTGGTCCCCCCTGCCGAGCCGGACAAGGCGACGCGCACCTCGAAGGCCGTCCTCGGTGAGCTCGACGCGCTGGTGGGCCTGGACAGCGTCAAGCGGGAGGTCCGGGCGCTCACCGACATGATCGAGGTGGGCCGGCGCCGCCAGCAGGCCGGCCTCAAGGCCGCTTCGGTCAAGCGCCACCTGGTCTTCACGGGCTCCCCCGGCACCGGCAAGACGACGGTGGCCCGGCTCTACGGCGAGATCCTCGCGTCCCTCGGTGTGCTGGAGAAGGGACACCTCGTCGAGGTGTCCCGCGTCGACCTGGTGGGCGAGCACATCGGCTCCACCGCGATCCGCACCCAGGAGGCCTTCGACAGGGCGCGCGGCGGAGTGCTGTTCGTCGACGAGGCGTACGCGCTGTCGCCGGAGGACTCGGGCCGGGACTTCGGCAAGGAGGCCATCGACACGCTGGTCAAGCTGATGGAGGACCACCGGGACGCGGTCGTGGTGATCGTCGCGGGCTACACCGCCGAGATGGAGCGGTTCCTCTCGGTCAACCCGGGTGTGGCCTCCCGTTTCTCACGGACCATCACCTTCAGCGACTACAACCCCGAGGAACTCCTCAGCATCGTGGAACAGCAGGCCGAGGAGCACGAGTACCGGCTGGCCCCGGGCGCCCCGAAAGCCCTGCGGAAGTACTTCACGGTGCTGCCCAAGGGGCCCGCGTTCGGCAACGGCCGTACCGCGCGCCAGACCTTCGAGGCGATGGTGGAGAGGCACGCGAGCCGGGTCGCCCAGGTGGCCGACCCGACCACGGACGATCTGACGCTGCTCTACGCCGAGGACCTGCCCGAGCCGTCCTGAGACCGCGGGCCCGGCACGTCCGGTCGGAGCCTGCCCAGCAGTTTCGCCCGCTCCTCGGCGAACGCCGGGTCGGCCTGGTAGTCGGAGTGACCGAGGATCGGCGCGGGCAGCGGGTGCAGGTCGGTGCGGCCGTAGACCAGCGGGTCCTTCAGTGGTTCCCGGTCCACCTCGGGGCCGCAGTCGCCGGGCAGCCGGACTGGGCCGCCGATGGGGTCGGTGAGCCGGTGGAGGTTGCGCCAGCAGTCCACGTCGTGGTGCAGGGCGGTGAGGGCGGCCGGGCCGAAGTGTGCCGGGAACCAGCGGCCGTAGAGGCGTTCCAGCGGGGAGCCGTAGGTCAGCAGGGCGACCCGTTTGCGGACCGCCGGCTCCAGCTGCCAGGCCGCGGCGGCCGCGAGCACGCTGCCCTGGGAGTGTCCGGAGAGAACCAGCCTGCCGCGAGTGGCCCGGGTCCAGGTCGCCATCCGCCAGGTCAGGTCGGGTACCGCGCGCTCGGCGTAGCAGGGCGGGGCGAAGGGGTGGGCCGCGCGGGGCCAGAACGTGCCGACGTCCCAGAGGATGCCGATGGTGCGTCGGGCGGAGGGGTCCTTGTAGGCGCGTCTGCCCCACGTGACGAACACGAGGAAGCCGAGGCCGATCAGCCAGGATCCGAGGGCCTGTGCGCTCTCCGCCGCACCCTCGACGAAGGCGTACGACCCCTCGGCGGCCTTGGCCGGTGTCCTGTGGGAGGTCAGCGCGCCCACGAGGGCTCCGGCGCCGAGCAGCAGGGTGCTGGCCGACGTCACTCCGAGCAGGCGCGGTCCCCGGTCCGTCAGCGCGGCCATGGCGCGGGTCCTGGCGATGTGCCGGGTGCGTGCCGCGTCCTTGGGTTCTTCGGGGTACTCGCTCTCCACCGTGGCCAGTTGATCTCGGCCGGCCCGCAGGGTCCGCCGGCCGAGCCAGGCGCAGTGCCCCAGCAGCACGAGGAGGACCAGCGGGATCACGGACGCCTGCCAGGTCAGCAGGACCGGCGGTCCTGGGATGCTCGCGCCGGTGCCGTCCAGCCAGTCCGCCACCCGCTGCGACACGCCGCCGGACATCACCCCGCCCAGGGCGCAGGCCAGCATCGCCACGGCGGGTCCGCCCAGGCCGCGCATGGCGGCGCGCGGTTCGGGGTGCGTCCGGTACAGCACGTGGGCGACCGCGGCGAGGGCGAGGACCAGTACTCCCTGGACGAAGGTGATGCCACCGAAGGCCGCGTCCCCCGGGAGCCGTCCGTGCGACTGCCACCCGGGCCGTTCCCACCCGGCGTACACCGCGGCGAGGGCGAGCAGGAGGAGCGCGGTGAGCGGCAGACGTCGTACGAGGTTCTCGTCGAGGATCCGGTCGAGGTGCCTCTCGCTGCGGCCGCGGCGGCACACCACCCACACGACGGCGACCCCAACGGCGACGAGGCCCGTCTGCAGGAGCCTGCCGAGGGTGTCGAGCAGGGCGGGGCCGCCCGGCTCGCGGTCGAAGCGGGCGGCCGTCGAGCCGACCGCCGCGGCGATCGTCAGCAGTCCCGCGGCGGTGTGGGCCGCACGCAGGCGGGCGACCAGGCGGCGGCCGTACCAGAAGCCGGGCCGGCCGAGCGCGGTGCGGTCGCGGTCCTCCTCGGGCTCGCCTGCCCGGGACATGGGCTGCTGTGACTCGTACGCCCTCCAGGTGCGGTGGGACAGATACCAGAGCAGGCCGGTGAGCGCGGCCGGGACGAGAGAGGCGAGGGCGAGGCGGCGGCCCGGCCTGCTCCACCAGCCGGCGTTCGAGTCCTCGGGCGACAGGAATCCCAGCCAGGAGTGCGACTGGGCGCACGCGTGCGTGCCCGCGCACTGCCAGGCCGCGAGATCGAGGGCGACCTCACAGGCCGCGGCGACCAGCAGGACCGTCAGGGTCAGGCCCGCGAGCCGCACCAGCAGGCCGTACAACCGCACCGTCCGTGTGCGGCCGCGCGCGGTGGGGCGCATCCAGTGGGCGAGGTTGACCACCATGAACGGCAGCAACAGCAGCCACAGGGCGCGGGTGCCGTTGCCGGAGGTGAGGTTGCACCAGACGTACGCCTCGGGCACCGGACCGGTGCGGCCGTTGCCGGTCTCTGCGGTCTCCGCGTCGACGTCGTCGGCGCGCCGGAAGACGGCGGCGACGTCGTCACCGGTGATCCGCACCGTGCGCGGGTCGTCGAGCATCTTCTCCGGCGTGGTGCCGCCCACTCCGTGGACCAGGAGTTCCAGGGCGGTGCCGGATTCTTCGGGCCGGGCGGCGGAGCCGTCCGTGCCCGTGGCCGGGACATGTTCCACTGTTTCGCACTTCCCCCGTGACGCGCTGCAGGCATCTGTCCGTGCGGGCACAAGGATCGCCCGTCGGGCGTGTTGCGCACACCTCTCGTCACGGAATCTCCCCGATCCGGAGAACTTCGGGAAGCCTGGTGGCGCTCCGGTGGCATGACCGCGACGGGACGGTCGGTGGCGCGACGGGAGGGAGCCCGTGCGAGTATGGGACGTCCGCACGCCAGGGACGGCCAAAATGTGCTTGTCGGAGCGGGTGTACGGCGTGTGAGTCGGATTGTGGCGAAAGGACCGGAGCGTACGTGAGCGAGAATCAGAACCTCCTCGCGGAGCAGCGGCGCGCTCTGATCCTGGACGAGGTCCGGCGCCGAGGCGGGGTACGCGTCAACGAGCTGACCCGCAAGCTCGGCGTGTCGGACATGACCGTTCGGCGCGATCTCGACGCGCTGGCACGTCAGGGTGTGCTGGAGAAGGTGCACGGCGGCGCGGTTCCCGTGGTCGAGGCGAGCACGCACGAGCCGGGTTTCGAGGCGAAGTCCGGCTTGGAGCTGACCGCCAAGGAGGACATCGCACAGTCCGCGGCGGAGCTGGTCGCGCCGGGGACCGCCATCGCGTTGTCGGGCGGTACGACGACGTACGCGCTGGCCCACCATCTGCTCGACGTCCCGGATCTGACCGTCGTCACCAACTCGGTGCGGGTCGCCGACGTCTTCCACGCGGCGCAGCGCACCACGGGCCCCCGTCAGGGCGCGGCCACCGTCGTGCTGACCGGCGGGGTACGCACTCCTTCCGACTCGCTGGTGGGGCCGGTGGCCGACCAGGCGATCGGGGCGCTCCACTTCGACGTGCTCTTCCTCGGTGTGCACGGGATATCGGTCGAGGCCGGTCTGTCGACGCCGAACCTCGCCGAGGCGGAGACCAACCGCCGCCTCGTGCAGTCGGCGCGGCGCGTCGTGGTGGTCGCCGACCACACCAAGTGGGGGACGGTGGGCCTGAGTTCGTTCGCCTCGCTGGAGCAGGTCGACACGCTGGTGACGGACGCGGGGCTGCCCTCGGCGGCGCGCGCGGAGATCTCCGAGCATCTGCGGCGACTGGTGGTGGCCGGTGAGAGCGGTGTGGCCGTTGAGGGTACTGACAGCTGACTGAGCGACAGTTAAGGTGACACCTCCTGAGCACACCTGGGGGGTGTCCATGGCTCACCAACTCCGTGCGGTGGGGCTCGACTTCATCGGGACCGCACCCGTACGGCTGGTGTTCGCGCAGGAGATGTCTGCACCCCCGGAAGCCGTCTTCCGGGCGCTCGCCGAGGACGTGCCCGGCTGGGCGCAGTGGTTCTCGGCGGTGACGCTCGCCCGGGCGACCGGGGACGGCTCGACCCGCGAGATCCACCTCAAGGGCGGCGGACGCTTCCAGGAGACGATCCTCGCGTCGAAGGAACCTGAGGTGTACGCCTACCGAGTCGACGTGGCCAATGCCCCCGGCGCCCGCGCCATCGCCGAGGAGTGGCGTCTCGCCCCCGCCGGTACGGGCACCCGGGTGCGCTGGACGTTCGCCGTGGACGGCACTGCGGCGTTCCGCGTCGTCGCCAAACTCGGGGGCGCCGGGCTGGGCAAGGCCTTCCGCAACGCGGTCAGGACCCTGGACGGACAGCTCACCGGATAGCGGTGGCCCCCGGGCCGGGGCCTACCGGTCCGGCCACAGACCCGTCTCCAGCAGTGAGCCGATCGCTGTCGTGTACGGCTCGATGTCCAGCCCCTGCTCGGCGAGCCAGGTGTCGGAGTAGTACTTGTCGAGGTAGCGGTCACCGGGGTCGCAGAGCAGCGTGACGACGCTCCCCCGGCGTCCCTCGGCCACCATCTCGGCGATGATCTTCAGCGCGCTCCACAGCCCGGTGCCGGTCGAGCCGCCCGCCCTGCGGCCGATGGCCTGCTCCAGGGCCCGCACGGCGGCGACGCTCGCCGCGTCCGGGACCTTCATCATGCGGTCGATCGCGCCGGGCACGAAGCTCGGCTCCATGCGCGGCCGGCCGATGCCCTCGATGCGCGAGCCGCAGTCGCACGTGACGTCCGGATCGCCGGTGGTCCAGCCCTCGAAGAAACAGGAGTTCTCCGGATCGGCGACACAGATGCGGGTGTCGTGCTGCATGTAGTGGACGTACCGCGCGAGGGTCGCCGAGGTGCCCCCGGTGCCGGCCGTGGCGACGATCCACGCGGGCTCCGGAAATCGTTCCAACTCCAGCTGCCGGAAGATGGATTCGGCGATGTTGTTGTTGCCCCGCCAGTCCGTGGCCCGTTCCGCGTAGGTGAACTGGTCCATGTAGTGGCCGCCGGTCTCCACTGCGAGGCGGGCGGACTCCTGGTACATCGTGCGCGGATCGTCCACGACATGACACCGGCCGCCGTGGAGCTCGATGAGGCGGATCTTCTCCGCGCTCGTCGTGCGGGGCATGACCGCGATGAAGGGCACGCCGATCAGTTTCGCGAAGTACGCCTCGGACACGGCCGTCGAGCCGCTGGACGCCTCGATCACCGGACGGCCCGGCCGGATCCAGCCATTGCACAGGCCGTAGAGGAACAGGGAGCGGGCCAGCCGGTGTTTGAGGCTGCCCGTCGGGTGGGTCGACTCGTCCTTGAGGTACAGGTCGATGCCCCATGTCTCGGGCAGCGGGAAGCGCAGGAGGTGGGTGTCGGCCGACCGGTTGGCGTCGGCCTGGACCTTGCGGACGGCTTCTTTCAGCCAGCCGCGGTAGGCGGCGTCACTGCGGTCGACATCGAGGGTGTCGCCGGTCCGGGTCTGCTGAGGGGTACTCACGACAGGGCTCCTTACGCTGCGCGCCGACGGCGGGTCGCGCGGCCGACGCCTCGATCATAGACACCTTCCGCACGCTCCTCACCTGCATAAACGCACCTTTGAGAGCCTCAAAGGCACCCCTGGGGTCTGGATACGCCAAACCTGCGGTGTCGCCTGCGGGGGCGCATTCGAACGAGTGCTCCGGACACTTTCGGCCAGGTGTCAGGCGCACTGGTGCTCGACGCCCGTGGCGGGCAGACTTCACCAGTCAAGTCGGGACGGATGTCTCGAACGGGGGCGCACACTGGATCACGACAGTCGACCCTCGGCCCACGCGGGAACACGGGCCGGCACACCGACGCGCGCAAGGGGGCGGGACGGCATGGCGGAGCCGGAGTTCACGGCTATGGGCGTACGGATCGGCAAGAGGTTGCGCTCGCTCACCCGGGCCGGTCAGGTGCGGATCAACGACGGCAGACTGGAACTGCTCACCAGTTACGGCAGCGAGATCGACAGCGCGCCGGTGCAGGCAGTACGCGCCTCCAAGCCCTGGTTCGCGGCGGACGACCGGGCCCTCGCGGATCTCAACGGAAACCGGTATCTGCTGACCCTGGGCGATCACGACCCCGCCCCGGGCGAGCCCGGCCCACCGGCGGCACGCCGGTTCATCGAAGCGGTACGCAGGGCCTCGGGGCGTCGGGACTGAGTCGTCGCACCCGGCGCGGACAGGCTTTGCCGACCGCGAGTTGCGCTACCGCACCTCCTGCGTCACGCTGATCTCACATCACTCTGGGTTTACCGGCGATTACGCTGCGAACCAGCCCGCCGGGCACGAGAGCAGGCGGCCGTCTCCACTCAGTCACCCGCTCGATCCGAACTCCGTGTTCTTCCGGACCTCACGTCGGGGAGTCGCAGCTGTGATCAGTCACCCGAACAGGCACTGCACGGTAGAGCTCCAAGCTCTGCCTTCGCGGATCGGCCAGGTCCGCAGAATCCTTTCCGCGCATTTGCGCTACTGGCATATGGATCCCCTCATAGACCGGGCCGAGCTCGGTGTGACGGAGCTGTTGACCAACGTCCACCGGCACGCCCGGCCCGACAAGACGTGCACCGTGGAGATCGAGCTGCTGCTCGACCGGCTCATGGTCTCGGTGCACGACCACGACCCGCGTCTGCCGGTCGTGGCCGACATCGAGGACACCGAGCCGCTCGCCACGTGCGGTCGCGGGCTCGCGATGGTCGCCGCGGTCAGCGAGAGCTGGGGCGTGCGGCCGGACGGCGAGTCGGGCAAGGTCGTGTGGTTCACGCTGCCGACGCCTGCCGCCGCGCGGCCCGCCGCCGCACGCCCGCTTCGGCGGACGTCCGTGGAGAAGCCCGCGCTCAGGTTCGCGGAGGTTTCCGTGGACAGCCACCGGCCCGAACACGCTCCCGCCCGGTCCGCCGTTGCCGGCTGACCGGGCGGTGACACCCCTCCTCACTCGGTCGCGATCGCCCGCAGCACGTCCAGGCGAGCGGCGCGCCGGGCAGGGCGCAGGCCCGCGAGGGCTCCCGCCGCGAGGCCCACCAGGGCGACCACCGCGAGTCGCAGCGGTGGCAGCGCGAAGGCGAAGGTGCTGTCGCTCGCACCGTCCGAGGCCTCGACCAGGACCCAGCCGAGGAAGGCGCCGAGGGCGAGCCCGCCGACGGTGCCGAAGGCGGCGACCAGAACGGACTCCCAGCGGACCATGGCCCGCAATTGGGACCGGGTCTGGCCCACGGCCCTCAGCAGACCCAGTTCGCGGGTCCGTTCGTGGATCGCGAGGGTCAGTGTGTTGGCGATGCCCAGCAGGGCGATGAGGACCGCGAGGGCGAGCAGCGCGTAGACGAGCGTCAGCATCATGTCGATCCCGCCGGCCGAGGACTGTGCGTACTCGTCGCGGGTCTGCACCTCGGGATTGCCGTACCGTGCCGCCACCTTCTCCACCGCCGCCTTGCCCGCGGTGGCGCTCACGCCTTCCTTGAAGGAGACGGCGACCAGGGTGTCGGAGTCCTGCGTGCGGTGCGGAGCCCAGGCTGCCCGGGTGATGACGTAGTCCCCCGCCAGCTCGGACTGTCCGTAGAGCGCGCGGACCGTGAAGGTCCGTGACGTGCCGTCGGTGAAGGTCAGCCGGGCCGTGTCACCGGTGGCGAGGTGCTGCTTGTCCGCCTCCTTCCCGGTGATGGCGATGCCGTCGGTGCCCAGGTCGTTCAGGGAGCCGCGGACCGTGCCGAGGTCGAAGGTGCGCGCAAGGGCGGGCGGGTCGGTGACGGTCAACGCCCTTCCCTGGCCGTTGACTTCGGCGACCCCACGACCGAGTCCCACCGCCGTGTCCACCTCCGGCAGTTGCTGCACCGCCCCGGCGAGCCGGGGGCTCAGGCCGCTGCCGCCCGCGCCGAACGACGGTGTGCTGACGGCGAGATCCCCCGCGAAGGACCGGGACACCGTCTGGTCCATGGTCGCCTTCAGGGACGCCCCGAACACCGTGAACAGCGACACCACGGCCACCCCGATCATCAGCGCGCTCGCGGTGGCGGCGGTCCGTTTGGGGCTGCGCAGGGCGTTGCGGCGGGCGAGCCCGCCGGTGACTCCGCGGAGTCGGTCGAGGGGGCCGCCGAGAACGCGTACGGCTGTCGTGGACGCGACCGGGCCGAGCACCACGAAGGCGGCCAGGGCCAGCACGGCTCCGGTGCCCGCCAGCAGAATGGACGGGGACACAAGGACGCCGGTGAGGGTGACGGCCAGGGCGAGCGCGGCCAGACCCGCCCCGGTGACCGCGCGGACGCGGGAGGCGCCCGACTGGTCGACGGCCGTTTCGCGCAGGGCGGCCAGCGGGGCGGTGCGCCCGGCGCGTACCGCGGGCAGCAGCGCGGAGCCGAGGCAGACCACGATGCCGACCGCGAGCGGCAGCGCCAGCGACAGGGCGCTGACCACCAAGTCGCCTTCGGGGAAAGGGAATCCGATGGCTGGGAACAGGGCCTGGAGCCCGGCGGCGATACCGATGCCGCCCGCCAGGCCCGCGGCCGACGCAGTCACGGCCACGACGCTCGCCTCGGTCAGGGCCGACGCGGTGACCTGACGACGGGAGGCGCCGAGAGCTCGCAACAGGGCGTTCTCGCGGGTGCGTTGGGCGACGACGATCGCGAAGGTGTTGTGGATGGAGAAGGTGGCGACCAGGAGGGCGACGCCCGAGAACACCAGGAGGAACATCGTGAAGATCGACAGGAACCGGCTGGAGACCATGTCGGTGTTCTCCTGGGTCGACTCCTGACCGGTGATGGCCTCGACTCCCTTGGGCAGCACGGGTGTCAGCCGGCCGACGAGTTCCCGCTGGCCGACGCCGGGAGTCGCGCGCACCTGGATGCTCGACGCCTGGTCGTGCCCGGCCGTGAGGTATTTCTCGGCATCGGCCAGGGTCATGCCGGTGAAGGTCACCTGGGCCATGCCGTCGCCGCCGCCGAAGGTCGCCAGGCCCACGATCGTCACGTCGACGGGGTCGGGCGTACGCAGGACGGTTGTGTCGCCGATCTTCAGATCGCCCCGCTTCGCGGTGCCCCGGTTGATGACGACCTCGCCGGGCCTCTCGGGGGCGCGTCCCTCGGCCAGTCGGTACGGGTTGAGCTCGGGGTCGTCGATCCAGTTGCCGGCGAGGGTCGGCGGGCCCTGGCCCCCGATGGGCTTGCCGTCGGCGCCGGTCAACTGGCCGGCGCCCTGGATGTCGGGCACGGCGGCCGCGACACCCGGGACCTGTTCTACGGTCCTCACGAGACCGGCAGCGACCGGTTGGCGCACCCCCTGGCTCTCTCCCGGCGTGGTGATGGCTCCGGCGCTGCGGACCACCGCATCCGTGCCGCCGGTCGCTTTGCCGAACATGGTGTCGAAGCCGGCGCGCAGTGTGTCGCCCATGACGAGGGTCCCGGCGAGGAAGGACACGCCGAGGAAGACCGCGAGGAAGGTCCCGGCGAAGCGCCGCTTGTGGGCACGCAGGGAGGAGACGCTGAGGCGTACGGAGGCGTTCATGAGGACCCCTCCGTCCCTGTCCGTGCGCGGGACCCGGCCCGTGCGGGCGTGTCGAGGGCCTTCATCCGGTCCAGGACCCTGTCGGCCGTCGGGGATTCCATCCGGTCCACCAGACGTCCGTCGGCGAGGAAGACGACCTCGTCGGCGTGGGCGGCGGCGACCGGGTCGTGGGTGACCATGACGACCGTGCGGGCCGTGTGGCGCACGGTCCTGCCGAGCAGACCGAGAACCTCGCCGCCGGAGCGGGAGTCGAGGTTTCCGGTGGGTTCGTCGGCGAAGACGACATCCGGCCGGCCGGCGAACGCGCGGGCCACGGCGACGCGTTGCTGCTGTCCGCCGGAGAGTTCGGCCGGCCGGTGGTGGAGCCGGTCGCGCAGGCCGACGACGTCGACGAGCGCGTCGATCCACTCCGGATCGCCCTCGCCGCCCGCGAGATCGAGCGGCAGCCTGATGTTCTCCTCCACGGTCAGCGTCGGCACCAGGTTGAACGCCTGGAAGACGAAGCCGACGCGGTCCCGGCGCAGCAGGGTCAGCCGGCGGTCGTCGAGGGAGCTCAGCTCGGTGTCGCCGATGTAGGCATCGCCCGTGGTCAGTGTGTCGAGGCCGGCCGCACAGTGCATGAGGGTGGATTTGCCGGAGCCCGAGGGCCCCATGATCGCGGTGAAGCGGCCGGCCGGAAAGTCGACGCTCACCCCGTCCAGGGCCCGCACGCCGGTGTCGCCACTGCCGTACAGCTTCACGGCGTCGACCACCCTGGCGGCCGGCAGCGACCGCATCGTGGCTGTCCTGGCTGTCGTGGCGGTCATGCCGCACCGCCCTTGCCCGTCGTCCGGCCGAACTGCTCGTCCAGCACGGAGAGCCGGCGCCAGTACTCGTCCTCGTCGATCTCGCCGGAGGCGAAGCGTCGGCCGAGCACGGCGATCGGCGCGTCGCCGGACGGAGCGGAGTCGGCGACGGCGCGCCACGGTCCGCGGTGGCCGCGCCGACCGGCGCGGCGCAGGACGGTGACGACGCCGAGCACGACGGCCGCCCAGATCAGCGGGAAGAAGAGGATCCACGGTCCGGGGCCGCCGTCCCAGTTGGCGAGGGTCTGCATGTCGGTTCATCTCCCTGGCATTACTGAACGCGGAGTTCGGTGATGCTTCGAGACTGGCTTCCGGGAGGGGTCCGGGTCGTCGTACGGGCAGCGGCAGTACGGATACCTCCCGGGGAGTACACGGGCCGGTCTCGTCTGCTCCGCAAAGACCCTCGACTTCTGTAACTACTAGTATGTACAGTACGTGTATGAGCACCTCGGACCGACTGATCGAGTCCACCCGTGAGCTGCTGTGGGAACGCGGCTATGTGGGCACCAGCCCCAAGGCCATCCTGGAGCGCGCCGGCGCCGGACAGGGCAGCATGTACCACCACTTCAAGGGCAAGCCGGACCTCGCGCTGGCCGCGATCCGGCGGACCGCCGAGGAGCTGCGGGCCACCGCGGAGGCAGCGCTCGGCGGGCCCGGCACGCCGTACGAACGCATCGAGGCGTATCTGCGGCGCGAGCGGGACGTGCTGCGTGGCTGTCCGATCGGCCGGCTCACGATGGACCCGGACATCATCGCCAGCGACGAACTGCGCGCGCCCGTCGACGAGACGATCGACTGGATCCGCGAACGCATCGCCGCCATCGTCGAAGAGGGCAAGGAACAGGGCCAGTTCGCGTCCCGGCTGGACGGCGAGGAGATCGCGGCGACGATCCTCGCGACCGTGCAGGGCGGTTACGTCCTCGCCCGCGCGTCCGGCTCACCCGCGGCGTTCGACACGGGCGTGCGGGGACTGCTCGCACTGCTCACACCCCCACCGTCGTAAGGGAGTTCACCTCGTGCAGATCACCCGACAGCGCCCCGGGACCCGGCAGGGAGCGGCCGAGAACTTCACCGGAACGGTCTGGCTCGACGAGCTGGCCGCACCTCCCTCGCCGTCCCGGCTACGGATGTTCAGCGTCCACTTCGCACCCGGCGCGCACACCGCGTGGCACCGCCATCCGCACGGCCAGGCGCTGTATGTCACGGAGGGCGAGGGTCTGGTGCAGCGCAGGGGCGGTGCCGTCGAGCCGATCCGCGCGGGCGACACGGTGTGGATCCAGCCGGGCGAGTGGCACTGGCACGGGGCCGGGCCACGGACCTTCATGACTCACGTCGCGGTCGTCGAGGCCGCGCAGGACGGCACGACCGCCGACTGGGACGCCCACGTCGCCCCCGAGGACTACCCCGCCTGAGGAGGCACCGGATGCACGCCATGCAGTACGAGCTCACGCTGCCCGCCGACTACGACATGACCGTCGTCCGCGCGCGGGTGGCCCGGGTCGGACATCTTCTCGACGACTGGCCCGGGCTCGGCCTCAAGACGTACCTGATGCGGGAGCGTGGGGTGAACGGCTCGCCCGTCAACCAGTACGCACCCTTCTACCTCTGGAACACCATGGAAGGCATGAACACCTTCCTCTGGGGCGGCGCCTTCCAGGGGCTGAGCAACGACTTCGGGCGGCCGTCGGTGCGGCAATGGACGGGTCTGTCGTACGAGGAGGGCGGCGCCGTCGGGACCCCTGCCCGGTCGGCCGTACGGCGGCGTCAACCGGTGCCCGAGGGCGTGGAGTTGGCCGAAGTGATGGCGGACGCGGTGGGTGGGACGGAGCGGCTCGCCCGGGAGGACGGCGCGGTGTTCGCGGCCTCCGCCGTGGACACGGCCCGCTGGGAGCTGGTCCACTTCTCGCTGTGGGCTCACGAGGCGCCCAAGACCGACGGTGACGTGTTCGAGGTGCTGCACGTGTCGGCGCCGGGGCGGGAGCGGCTGCCGCGGGGGCAACAGTGGTGAGCGCGATCCGCACGGTCACCGGGGACATTCCTGCCGAGCGGTTCGGTGTGTGCGACGCGCACGACCATCTGTTCTTCGGCAGTCCCCGGCTACCCGGACAGGAGTTGCGGAGCGTCCCCGCGGCGCGGGCCGAACTGGTCGCGTTCGCCGCGCTGGGCGGGAAGAGCGTCGTGCAGTGGACGCCGTACGGGCTGGGCCGGCGGGCGGCCGAACTGCCCCCGCTGTCCCGGGAGACCGGAGTGCACGTGGTCGCCGCGACCGGCCTGCACCAAGCCGTCCACTACGACGACCGCACGCTCTGTGAACTGCGCGGGAAGCTGGCCGACGTGTTCGTCGCCGAACTGACCGAAGGCATCGGGACCTCGGGGGTCCGCGCGGGGCTCATCAAGGTCGCGGGAGGTTTCCACTCCCTCGACGCGCATGCCCGCTGGACCATGACCGCGGCGGCCGAGGCCCACCGTGCGACCGGGGCGCCGATCGCCGTGCACCTGGAGCTGGGGACCGGCGCACTGGACGTACTCGATCTGCTCTGCGGTGAGTTGGGGGTACCGCCGCACCGGGTGATCCTCGGGCACCTCAACCGCTCCCCCGACCTCACGGTGCACCGACAGGCCGCGGAGTCCGGCAGCTACCTGGCCTTCGACGGCCCCTCGCGCGCCAACCACGCGACGGACTGGCGCATGCCTGACGCCGTACGGGCCCTGGCCGACGCGGGACACGGCAGCCAACTGCTCCTCGGTGGCGACACGACGACCGCGGCCGCCCGGTCGGTCGACGGGGGCCCGGGCATGCCGTATCTGCTGCGTCGGGTACGGCCGCGGCTCACGGCCGAGCTGGGGCCGGAGCTGGTGGGACGCATCCTCACCGACAACCCCGGCCGGGCCCTGGCCGTGGAGTGGCCGGATCCGGTCGGGCGCTGACCCTCGCGCGCGGGGCCGCGCCGGGCCCCCTGCCACCGCTCACCGGCAGAGGGCGTCGATGTCCTCGGAGAAGGTCGGGAACTCCGACCGGGCGGCGCTGACGATGTCCCGTGCGGTGCGGCGCGGGGTGGTCGCGTGGCGCTCGGCGAGTTCGCTCAGCACCGTGTTCGGGCGGGCGTCGTACTGGTCGTACTCCACGACCTCCATCGGTCCCAGGCCGTCGGCCAGCACCCACAGGAAGTCGGACAGACCGGCCGCCACCACCCCGCGCTCGCCCTCGGAGCCGAGGAACACCACGGGCTGCTCGGCGAGGGGCCGCCCCGGCCGTACACACCACAGAGCGGCGAGACCTCCGGTGCCGTCCTGGCCGAAGACCCGGTAGGCGTCGCCGTCCAGTTCGTGGTTGCCGGTCCAGTGGCGGAACCAGTCGGTGGTCTCCTCGGCGGAGTCGAAGGCGTCGTACGGCTCGAAGTCGACGCCCTCGCCGTCGTCGTAGTCGAACTCCACGCGGGCCACGTCGGCCAGGGCGGGCGGGAAGGCGCGGTCGCCCTCAGTCGTCTCGAACATGACGCGCAGGCTAACCGCCGCCACTGACAACGGCCCTAGGCAACCGAGATGTCCACCGAGGGCCGGAGTTTCGCCGCCGCGGCCAGCGCCTCGTGCGCGGGGTGGCTCACGAAAGCCGCCACCAGGCCCTCGTGCGCCGGACGTTCGGCGGCCGGGTAGGCGATCTGCTCGTAGGCGGCCTGGAAACGCGGGCCCCAGCGGCGGGCGCCGAGGCGGGCCGTGCGGGAGCAGTTGTCGACCATGTAGGCCACATCGCGCGCGTGCATGTAGGGCAGCAGGGAGTCGACTGCCTCGATGACCGACTCGTTGACGATCTCCGACCAGGGGTGGCCGCGTTCGGCGAATTCGTCGATCTGGGCGAGCATGGTGGCGACGAACACCCCGGCCGTGAACGGGTCGACGGGCAGCTCGCGTTCGCCTCGCCGCGCCCGCACCCGGTCACCTGCGCCCCACATCGGTGAGCCGCCGATCTCGCTCATCGGCCGTACCCCGAGCCGCCGTTCGGCCTGGACCACACTGCGCAGCTCGGTGCCGTCGGCGACCTCGTCGTAGATCTCCGCGACGATCTCGCGGGCCGGCCCGTACGTCGCCGTGTACGCGCGGTCGAATGCGTCTCGACCGACCGGGTCGAGGGCGTCGCGGACGGCCCGCAGCCCGGAACGCGAGATCGTCCGGGCGATCGGCCCGGTGACGTTCTCGCAGGACCTCTCGTACGCCGTCACCTCGTCGTCGCCGGCCAGCCGGTACCGCGTGTACAGGCTCTCGACGATGCCGTGGACGGCACCGAGCAGGATGGCGCGCTCACCGACGATGTCCGAGAGGTACTCGCTGCGGAGCGTGGTGCGGAAGGTGTACGGCGATCCGAGCGCCACCGACCAGCCGAGCGCGAGGTCGACCGCCCGGCCGTCGGGGTCGGCGTGCACGGCGAAACTGTTGTTGATGCCGGCGCCGTTGATGTCGGCGCCCTGCTGGTAGAGGCGGCGCACGGAGTCGCCCATGCCCTTGGGGCACACGGCGATCACGGCGTGCCCTGCCGGGAACTCGCCGCCGCTCTCGTGGAGATGACCGAGCAGGAAGCCGTGCGAGAGTCCGACGGCGGCGCCGGGCTTCAACACGGCGAAGATCTCCTGGTGGTGGGTGGCGAGCGCCGCGTCGGCGATCAGCAGCACGACCAGGTCGCTCTCGGCGGCGACCGCGAGCCAGTCGCCCAGCGTGCCGTCCTCCTCGGTGAAGCCGTGGGCACGCGCGTCGCCGGCCGAGCGGGAGCCGGGGCGCAGGCCCACGGCCACCCGGATGTCCGTGCCGGCGAGTGAGTCGCGGAGGTTGAGCGCCTGGGCGCGGCCCTGCGGGCCCCAGCCGAGCACCCCGACGCGGCGGACCCCGGCGAAGGCCCTCGGCAGCAGGGGAAACAGGTGCCGGCCGCCGCGCAGGACGGTCTCGGTACCGCCGGGGACGTCCATGGTTTCCAGGGGGAAGACGCCGGAGGTGTACGTGGTGGAGGTCATGGTGGAGTTGTAGGCTCCAGACCGACGTTGCAGCAAGCGCAACTTCCGCAGCGGGCTGTTGCATGAATGGAAAGACCGAGGTCACATGGACGATCACCGGGAGCTGCGCCTCTTCCTGCACCTCGCGCGGACCCTGAACTTCGGCCGGACGAGCCTCGACTGCCATGTCAGTCCGGCCACCCTGACCAGAACCGTGCAGCGCCTGGAGGCGGAGCTGGGGCACCGGCTGTTCGACCGCGGCCCGCGCGGGGTGTCCTTGACGGCCCAGGGTCATCGCTTCCGTGAATACGCCGTCCAGGCGCTGGAGTTGTGGCGCACCTATCGGGAGGAGCATCCCGACCCGGCCGAACTCACCGGCCACTTGACGGTGTTCGCGACGGTGACCGCCTGCCAGGCCCTGCTTCCCGACCTGTTGACACCGTTCCGCGCGGCCCACCCCCAGGTACGGCTGGATCTGCGCACCGGCGACGCGGCGGCAGCGCTGGCCCGGCTGGACGAGGGCGAGGTGGACGTGGCCGTGGCGGGGATCCCGGCGAGGCTGCCGGAGGGGCTGGTGGGCCGGACGGTCGCGGTGACCGACCTGGTCCTCGTCACCGCGCGGGACCGTCCGGACCCTGACCTGAACGGGCCGTTCGTCCTCCCCCACCGCGGACTTGTCCGCGACGCCGCCGACCGCTGGTTCCGCGCCCGCGGCATCGTCCCCGACGTGGCCTGTGAGCCCGACGGTCACGAAGGGCTGCTGGCACTGGTCGCGCTCGGCTGTGGGACGGGCGTGGTCCCGCGCCTCGTGCTGGAGCACAGCGCGGTGCGCGACCGTCTGTCGGAGGTCCCCGCCGGTCCGGGGCCGGAGCCGTTTTCGATCGGACTGTGCGTACGGCGCTCGGATCTGCGCCGTCCGCCGGTGGCGGCGTTGTGGAGTCTGACAGCGCCGCCGGGGGGCGCCGCGCACGGCCACACGGGCGGGTCGATCACGGCCACCGGAACCTGAGTGCGGGCAGCGATGTCAGTGCAGGGTGATACGAAGGGAAGATGACCCGGACACCTGCCTTCGAGGATCTGCTGGTACTGATCGCGGACCGCTCCGCTGCCCTGCGCAGCAGTGTCGCCGCAGCTCCCGATGAGGACGTGCGCGTCCCGGGCTGCCCCGACTGGTCGCTCCGTGAGCTCGTCGAGCACCTGACCGGGGTGCACCGGTTCTGGGCGGCTGCGGTCGCGGCCGGGCCCAGTGAGGGGCCGCCGACCGTGACGGCGGCCGGCGATGCCGATCCGGCCGATCTGCTGGGCCGTTCGGCCGCGGCCACCGAGGAGTTGGTCGCCGCCCTGCGGACCGCGGGTCCCGTGAGGGGCTGCTGGACCTGGTGGGCAGGCTCGGACGTGCCGATGACGAGTGGTGCGGTGGCACGGCATCAGGTCCAGGAGGCCGCCGTCCACGCCTTCGACGCCCAGCAGGCCACCGGAACTCCCGGGCCCGTCCCGGCGGTTGTGGCGCTGGACGGCATCGCCGCGTTCATCGACGTCAGCCATGGAACCGCCGGCCCGTGGCCGCACAAGCCGGTCCGGATCGGCCTGCACGCCACCGAGGGCGTGTCGTGGCTGGTCGACCTCACGGCATCCGGTTCACGCCTCGTCGACGGCGGACACGAGACGGCTGCCGACCTCCACGGTCCGGCGAGTGATCTGCTGCTCGTCCTGCACCGCCGTCTTCCCCTGGAGAGTCTGCGCAGTGAGGGTGACCGCTCCGCCCTGGAGAACCTCCTGAGCCGGCCCGACCTCGGCTGACGTTCCGGCACCGCGCCGCAGGTCGACGAGGTCGGAGGCGGCTGGGGCAGGATGTGCACGAGCAACCGGCTTTCGAGCTCGGCGCACCAGTCCTGCCCGACACTGAGGGGATACGCATGCGAGTCGTCGTCATCGGCGGAAGCGGGCACATCGGCACCTTCCTGGTCCCCCGGCTGGTGCGAGCGGGCCACGAAGTGACCAACATCAGCCGTGGCACCCGCACCGCCTACACCGATGCCCCCGAGTGGCGGCAGGTGCGCCAGGTCACCGCCGACCGGGACCGGGAGGACACCGAGGGCACCTTCGGCGACAGGGTGGCCGCGCTGCACCCGGACGTCGTGGTCGACCTGGTCTGCTTCACCCTGGAGGCGGCCACCGCGCTGGTCGGACGGCTGCGTGGCGAGGTCGGACATCTGCTGCACTGCGGCACGGTGTGGCGCTATGGCCCCAGCCACAAGCTGCCGATCTCCGAGAGCACGGGCACCCCTCCCGTCGGGGAGTACGGCATCCAGAAGGACCGGATCGCGCGGATGCTGAAGGAGGAGTCCGCTTCCGGGGGCCTGGTGACCACATCCCTGCACCCCGGGCACATCGTCGGTCCGGGCTGGCAGCCGATCGGCCCGCTCGGCAACCTCGACCCCTCGGTCTGGTACACGCTCTCGGCGGGGAAGCCACTGCGGATCCCGGGCAGCGGCGTCGAGCTGATGCACCATGTGCACGCTGACGACGTCGCCCAGGCCTTCGAGCGGGCGATGGAGCACCGGGACGCGGCGGCCGGTGAGGACTTCAACGTCGTCGCCCCCACCGCGCTCAACGTCCGCGGGTTCGCTCATGTGGCAGCCGGCTGGTTCGGCCGGACCGCTTCACTGGAACCGGTGACCTGGGAGCAGTTCCGGGGGACCACGGCCCCGGAGCACGCCGAGGCGAGCTGGGAGCACCTCTCCCGCAGCCAGTGCCTGAGCATCGAGAAGGCCAGGGCCCTCATCGGCTACGCGCCGCGCTACGAACCGGAGACCGCCGTACTGGAGTCGGTGCGATGGCTGATCGACCACGAGGAGCTGAAGGTGGCGGGCGCGCTCAGCGCCTGACCGGGACGCCCTAGGCCTGGCCGGCGTCCAGGCGTCCCACCCGGGCCACGTTCTCCCGGTCCTCGGCGTCCTCGCTCGCCTCCGCGGTGAACCAGGCGTCGAGGATCTCCTTGAGCAGGGGCTCGGAGGTGAGACGGAGGCTGAGGGCCAGCACGTTGGCGTCGTTCCAGCGGCGGGCACCGTCGGCCGTGCAGGCGTCCGTGCACAGGGCCGCTCGTACGCCGGGGACCTTGTTCGCTGCGATGGAGGCGCCGGTGCCGGTCCAGCAGCACACGATGGCCTGGTCGGCCGTCCCCGCGGCCACCTCGCGGGCCGCGGCCTCGGAGCAGACGGCCCACCGCGGGTCGTCGCCGGGGCTCAGGGCGCCGTAAGCAACCACATCGTGGCCCCGCGCGCGCAGCTCGTCGACGAGAGCGCGCGCCACCGCTTCGTCCATGTCCGAGGAGACGGAGATCCGCATGTCACGAGCCTACTCGGCGGTTCAGCCAGGCGAGTACGGGTTCGAGGTAGAGCACGTGCGGTCCGACGAGGTCCGGCAGTTGGGCCGCGGAGCCCACGAGGGCCATACGGTCGAACTCCGGGGCTCGTCCCTGTGCCGTCTCGGCGGCCGCGAGTGCTGCGAACCGTTCGTGGAGACGGGACGCGGGCAGGGGCGGCGCCAGGTAGTGGACTCCGATCTGTCCGTCCTCGCCGTGGGTGACCAGGCACCGGGTGAGCGCGGCGGCCGGGGTGGCGATGCCCGTCTCCTCGGCCAGTTCGAGGGCCGCGTGCCTGCGCAGTGCGGGCTCGTCGAGCGGCTCGTCCCCGGTGGGCGGCTCCACCGATCCGCCGGGGAACTGCCAGCGGCCGGGCGCCGAGGTGGACGAGGACATGCGGCCGACGAACACGCGGCCGTCGTCCGTCGGCTGCACCACGCTCACGAAGAGGGACCGCAGGGCGGTGGCGTCCGGGACGCGGCGCAGAGCGAAGTAGCGGTAAGTGGTGCGGGACCAGGAGACGACCAGACCCTCACCGGCGTCACGCGAAAGCCCCGCGCAGAGCGCGACCGGGCCGTCGAAGAGGGCCGGGTTGGCCAGGACGGCCTCGTCCCAGGCACGGTTCATGGCCGCTCGCTGTTCGGCCGGAACCGTCGGCGGGGCGACCTCGACCAGGCGGAGTCCCTCGGCGGTCAGCAGTTCAGTCACGGGTCAGCGACCCCAGTGGGTCGTCGAGCACCGGCTGCCACGCCAACTCGGCCGCCCCGACCAGGCTGTTGTGGTCGAGGGTGCAGGCCAGGATGGGGACGCCGCCGCTCTGTCCCCACAGGCTGCGGTCGGCGACGACCGCGCGCAGGCGCTCCGGGTCGGCGTCCAGGAGGGTGCGGTGGAGGCCGCCGAGGATGATGCGGTCCGGGTTGAGGATGTTCACCAGGCCGGCGAGACCGAGGCCCAGCCGGTCGATCAGCGCCTCGGTGGCCGTACGGACGGCGGGGTCGTCGTAGTGGTTGCGGACGAGGTCGTTGGCCTGCTGGAGCAGGGACAGCTCGGGGCCCGGGGCAAGTCCCGTGGCCGTGAGGAACGCGAGCGGGTCGGCCTCGACGTCCAGGCAGCCGCGGCTGCCGCAGTAGCAGGGGCGGCCCTCGGGGTTCACGGTGAGGTGACCGACTTCCAGCGCCAGGCCCGAACTGCCGGTGTGCAGACGCCCGTCGAGCACCAGCGCGCCGCCCACACCCCGGTGTCCGGTCGCCACGCACAGCAGGTCCCGGGCGCCGCGTCCCGCGCCGTGCCGGTGCTCGGCGAGCGCGGCGAGGTTGACGTCGTTGCCCGCGAAGGCCGGTCCGGTGATGCCGGCGGCGCGCACGCACTCGGCAAAGATGCGGCGGACGGGGGCGCCCGCGGGCCAGGCGAGGTGGAGGGGGTTGAGGGCGAGTCCCTCGGGTTCGGCGACCGCGGACGGTACGGCGAGTCCGGCGCCCACGCAGCGCCTGCCGGTCGTGCGCAGCAGGTCGGCGCCCGCCTCCACGACGGAGCCGAGGACCTTGGCCGGGTCTGCGTCGACGGTCTCGCAGCCGGGTGCGGTGGCGACGATACGGCCGCCCAGGCCGACCAGAGCTGCCCGGAAACCGTCGGCGTGCACCTGCGCGGCAAGGACGACGGGGCCCTCCTCGGCGACCTCGAGGCGGTGCGAGGGCCTGCCCTGTGAACCGGCGGCCGCGGTGGGCCGGGCGTCGACGCGGATCAGGCCGAGCGCCTCCAGCTCGGCGGCGACCGCACCGGCCGTGGCCCGCGTCACGCCGAGTTCGGCGGTGAGCACGGCCCGGGTGGGCGCGCGTCCGGTGTGCACGAGCTCCAGAGCGGGCCCGAGCGCGCCGCGCCCCCGGTCCAATCGTGCCCTCGAGGTGGTCCCTTCCCCCGCCGGCCGGGGGTCCGCCTTGCCGCTCATGAGGGCGAGTCTCCCATGATCCGTTCGCGATACGGGCTACAGGCCGCTGACGCGCAGCGTGATGTTCAGCCGCCCCGTCAGCCCCAACTCGGGCGGCGCGGTGCCCGGATGCACGCGGGGCACCCCGTGGTAGGCGAGCCTCGACGGGCCGCCGAACACGAACAGGTCACCGCTGCGCAGCTCGACGTCCGTGTACGGCCTGGTCCGGGTCTCGGTGTTGCCGAAGCGGAAGACGCAGGTGTCGCCGAGGCTCAGGGACACCACGGGCGCGTCCGACTTCTCGTCGCTGTCGCGATGCATGCCCATGCGGGCGTCGGCGTCGTAGAAGTTGACCAGTGCGATGTCGTATGGCGCCTGCTGCGGGCCGAGTGTGTCCTGTACCGCTTCCCGGCCCAGTTCGCCCAGCCAGTGCGGGAAGGGCTTCACGGGTGTGCCGTCGCCGTCGGTGACCGTGGGGGTGTAGGCGTACGGGTAGCCGTGGGGTCCGGGGCAGTCGGGATTGTCCCGGACCGCTCGCCCGCAGGTCAGGCACCGTCGTACGGGCCCCCAGTGCCGGCCCAGGCACACCTGCCGGGCCGACATCGTGCCACCGCCCGGGGTGCGGACCGTGCGCAGTCCAGCCGGTGGGCGCGCCCAATCCCGGCAGGCCGCCAGCAGCTCGCGCTGCCGGTCCGGGTCCAGCCAGTCCGGGACGTGCACCGCGCCCGGCGCGATCTCCGTCCGGGGCCTGGGGAACAGCTCGGCATCCATGGGGTCCATCCTGCCCGAGCGGGCCTGAGCTGCGTCTCCGATAGCCTGGACGCACGATGGACGACCGTATGACGACCCCCTGGGGCGAACTCGCGCTCACCCGCTACCCCGACGACCCGCGTGACCAGCTGCGCGCCTGGGACGCCTCCGACGAGTATCTGCTCAGGCATCTGGAGGCCGAGGACGTGCCGCTGACCGGCGCGGTCGTGGTGGTCGGGGACCGCTGGGGAGCGCTGGTCTCCGCGCTGGCGGCGCATCGGCCGGCCCAGATCAACGACTCCTTCCTCAGCCAGGAGGCGACCCGGGCGAACCTCGCGCGCGCGGGCGCCGAACCGGACACCGTCCAGCTGCTCTCCACGCAGGACCCGCCGCCCGGCCGCATCGACGTCCTGTTGGTGCGGGTTCCGAAGAGCCTGGCCCTGCTGGAGGACCAGTTGTCGCGGCTGGCGCCCTCGGTGCACGAGGGCACGGTCGTCGTCGGGACCGGCATGGTGAAGGACATCCACACCTCGACGCTCCGACTGTTCGAGCGGATCCTCGGGCCGACCCGCACCTCGCTCGCCGAGAAGAAGGCCCGGCTCATCTTCTGCGAGCCGCAGCCCTCGCCGGAACGGCCCGCCAACCCCTGGCCGTACGGCTACACGCTCCCGGACGGCATCGGTGCCGCCTCCGGGCGGCCCGTCGTCAACCACGCGGGTATCTTCTGCGCCGACCGGCTCGACATCGGCACCCGCTTCTTCCTCCAGCACCTCCCGGACAGCGGCGGTGCCCACCGGATCGTGGACCTGGGCTGCGGCAACGGCGTCGTGGGCACGGCGGCGGCCCTGGCCGACCCCGGGGCCGAGGTGCTGTTCGTGGACGAGTCCTACCAGGCCGTGGCCTCGGCGGAGGCGACGTACAAGGCGAACGGCATGCCCGGACACGCGGAGTTCCGTGTCGGGGACGGTCTGACGGGCGTCCCGGAGGGCAGCGTCGACATCGTCCTCAACAACCCGCCGTTCCACTCCCACCAGACGACGACCGACGCGACGGCCTGGCGGATGTTCACCGGAGCGCGCCGGGCGCTGCGGCCCGGTGGCGAGCTGTGGGTCGTCGGGAACCGGCACCTCGGCTACCACCTCAAGCTGCGGAAGCTCTTCGGCAACAGTCAACTGGTCGCCGGAGGACCGAAGTTCGTGGTGCTGAAGGCCGTGAAGCGGTAGCGGCTACCGTGGGATGCATGTCCGATCCCTCGGTGCGCGCCTTCTACGACTCACTGGCTCCCGACTACCACCGGATCTTCGCCGACTGGAACGCGAGCATGACGCGTCAGGCGGCGGTGTTCGGGAGTCTCCTGCAGGACGGTGTGGGGCCCGGTTCCCACCGGGTCCTGGACTGCTCGTGCGGGATCGGCACCCAGGCGATCGGGCTGGCCCTCGCCGGGCACCGGGTCGTCGGCAGCGATCTCAGTCCGGTCTCCGCCGCACGGGCGACGGCGGAGGCGGCGGCCCGCGGGGTGCCGGTGCCGACGGCCGCCGCGGACATGCGCCGGTTACCGTTCGCGCCGGGCGTGTTCGACGTCGTCGTCTGCGCCGACAACTCCGTGGCCCATCTGCTGACGGCTCCGGACGTGGAGGCCGCGCTCGCGGGCATGCGGCGGGTGCTGCGGGACGGCGGTCTCCTGGTGCTCACCGTGCGGGACTACGACGAGATCCGGCGGACCAGACCCCGCACCACACCGGTACAGGTCTCCGAGAGCTCCGACGGCGGCCGGATGATCACCGTCCAGCTGTGGCACTGGCATGAGGACGGCGAGCGCTACGACCAGGAGTACTTCCAGTTGGTGCCCGGCGACGGTGACGACTGCGCCGTCCGTGTCCGCCGTACGACCTCCTGGGCGCTGACCCGTTCACAGCTGACGGAGTTCGTGACCGCGGCCGGTTTCGTCGACGTCCGCTGGCATGATCCGGGGGACTCCGGGATCTACCAGCCCGTCCTCACCGCCCGAGCATCCCGATGATCCGCCGGGCCGCCTCGGCCATCGCGTCCCGCCCGACGCTCAGGTACTTCCGTGAGTCCACCGCCTCGGGGTGAGCCGCCAGGAACTCCCGGATCGCGCCCGTCATGGCGATGTTGAGCGCGGTGCCCACATTGACCTTGGCGATGCCGCCCTCCACGGCAGCGGTGAGTTCGTCGTCGCGGACTCCGGAGGACCCGTGCAGGACGAGGGGAACGTCCAGGGTGCCGGCCAGGCGGTTCAGGAGGCCGTGGTCGAGGGTGGCGCTGCGTTCGGTCATCGCGTGCGCGCTGCCGATGGCCACGGCGAGGGCGTCGACGCCGGAGTCGGCGACGAAGGTGCGGGCCTCGGCGGGGTCGGTGCGTGCCCCGGGGGCGTGGGCGTCCAGCGCGGGCACGCCGTCCTTGCCGCCGACCTCGCCCAACTCCGCCTCGATCCACAGGCCTTGGGAGTGCGCCCAGTCGGCTGCGGCTCTGGTGGCGGCGAGGTTCTCGGCGTAGGGCAGCCGGGCCGCGTCGTACATCACGGAGCTGAAACCCGCGTCGGCCGCCTGCCGGAGCAGCTCGTCGCTCTGGACGTGGTCCAGGTGCAACGCGACGGGTACGGCGGCGCGTTCGGCCACGGTGACGGCGGCACGGGCGAGCGGGTGGAGGCGGCCGTAGCGGAACTTGACGGCGTTCTCACTGACTTGGAGGACGACGGGCGCCTTCAGGGATTCGGCGCCGGCGATGACCGCCTCGACGTGTTCCAGGGTGATGATGTTGAAGGCGGCGACGGCGGAGCGGGCGGCTGCGGCGCCGGTGACGAGTTCGGCGGTGGTGACCAGGGGCACGACGTCTCCTAGGGGCGGGCGAGGATCACCGAGCGGGTGAGGTGGCGTGGCTGGTCCGGGTCGAGACCGCGGGCCGCCGCGACGGCCACCGCGAGCCGCTGCACGCGGACCAGTTCGGCCAGGGGGTCGAGGATGCCCGGCACCCATGTCCCGCCGGTCTCCCGCACCTGTTCCGCGAGCCCTTCCGGCGCTTCGCCGAGCATCCAGGTGGCGGTGCCGTGGGTGGTGATGCTGATGGGGCCGTGCCGGTACTCCATCGCCGGGTACGCCTCGGTCCAGGCGAGCGAGGCCTCGCGCATCTTCAGCCCGGCCTCGTTGGCCAGCCCCACCGTCCAGCCCCGGCCGAGGAAGGTGAACTGCGTGCAGCCGACGAGCCCTTCGGGCAGCGGGGTCGCGAGTGCGGTGCGGGCGTCGGCGACGACGCCGGCGGAGTGCAGGCCCAGGTGGGCGCGGAGCAGGGTGAGGGCGGTGGTGGCGAACCTCGTCTGGACCACGGACTGTTCGTCGGCGAAGTCGAGGACGACCACGTCGTCGGCGACTGCCATGACGGGGGTCGTGGGGTCGGCGGTGAGGGCGGTCGTGCGGGTGCTCCCCTTCACCTGCCGAAGCAGGTCGACGACCTCGGTCGTGGTACCGGAGCGGGTGAGGGCGACGACTCGGTCGTATGTGCGCCCGTACGGGAACTCCGACGCGGCGAAGGCGTCCGTCTCCCCCAGCCCCGCGCCCTCACGCAGCGCCGCCACCGCCTGCGCCATGAAGTACGAGGTACCGCATCCGACGATGGCGACCCGCTCCCCGGGCGCCGGAAGCACGCCTGCGTGCCGCGCCGCCTCCGTCGCCGCCCGGGTCCAGCATTCCGGCTGACTGGTCAGCTCGTCCTCGACATGGGTCATGCCGCACCTTCCGTCCATCTGATTGTTCTTGCAAGATATAGCGACCTTTCAAGCATAATCAAGCATTCGAGCGCAGCGAGGTGCAGTGAATACCGGCGCGTAGGCGTGGCGGGCGGTCGTGCGCAGTGCCGTACGGGGTCGTCGAGGCGGTCCTCGTGACTGAGGGCCGTTCCCAGGACATCCGTGGCCGATCCTGCTTAGGCTGATCCGCAGGAGGCTGCGATGAGCGGATCACGTGGGAACGACACGGGCTACCTGCCGATCGCCGAGCACGGGCTGATCGGCGATCTGCGCAGCGTGGCCCTGGTCGGGACCGACGGCACGATCGACTGGTACTGCTGCCCGTCCTTCGACGCGCCGAGTGTCTTCGCGTCGATCCTGGACGCGGAGCGCGGCGGCCGGTTCGAGCTCGCGGCGGCCGTGCCCGCGCGGACCAAGCAGTTCTACTTCCCCGACACCAACGTCCTGATCACCCGCTTCTACACCGAGGACGGGGTGGGCGAGGTGCAGGACTTCATGCCCGTCGACGGCGGCACGGTGGAGACCGAGCGGCACCGGCTGATCCGCCGGGTGGTGTGTGTCCGCGGCTCCATCCCGTTCCGCACGCGGGTGGCGCCGCGCTTCGACTACGGCGCGCAGCCGCACACCCTCCGCATGGTCGGGGACGTCGCGGTTTTCGAGTCCCCCAAGCTGTCCCTCGGGCTGACCGCCACCGTGCCCCTGGAGACCGAAGGGCCGGACGTCCGCGCCGACTTCAAGCTCTCCGAGGGCGAGTCGGCGGTGTTCGCGCTGGACCAGGTCGGCGGCGAGGTGACCCCGCGCCGGTGTGCGCGCACCGAGGCCGAGGAGCAGTTCAACAGCACGGTCGCCTACTGGCGGCACTGGCTGTCCGCCTCCAAGTACCGGGGCCGCTGGCGGGAGATGGTTCACCGCTCCGCCCTCACCCTCAAACTGCTCACCTACGCGCCCACCGGCGCCATCGTGGCCGCGCCGACCACGAGCCTGCCCGAACAGCTGGGCGGCGAGCGCAACTGGGACTACCGGTACGTGTGGGTGCGGGACGCCGCCTTCTGTGTGTACGCGCTGCTGCGGCTCGGCTTCACCAGCGAGGCCGAGCAGTTCATGGATTTCCTCATCCGGCACGTCAGCCCGGAAGGCCACGGCCCCTCGGGGCCCCTTCAGATCATGTACGGCATCGACGGCCGCACCGATCTGACGGAACGTGAACTCCCGCATCTGGAAGGGCATCAGGGCTCCGCGCCGGTCCGGGTCGGCAATGCGGCGGCCGACCAGCTCCAACTCGACATCTACGGCGCCCTGATCGACTCGATCTACCTCTACGACAAGTGGGCCAAGCCGATCTCCAGCGGCCAGTGGGACGACGTGTGCACCCTCGTGGAGTGGGTGTGCGGGAACTGGGACCAGCCCGACGAGGGCATCTGGGAGACCCGCGGCGGCCGCAAGAACTTCCTGTACTCCCGCCTGATGTGCTGGGTGGCGATCGAGCGGGCGATCCGGATGGCCAACCGGCGCGGTCTGCCCGCCGACCTCAACCGCTGGCGGGAGTGCCGCGACACGATCTACCGGCGGATCATGCAGCGCGGCTGGTCCGAGACCCGGCAGGCGTTCGTCCAGCACGAGGACGGGGACGTGCTCGACGCGGCCGTCCTGATGATGCCGCTCACCAAGTTCATCGCGCCCACCGACCCCAAGTGGCTGTCCACGCTGGACGCCCTGACCCAGGAGCTGGTGTCGGACTCCCTCGTCTACCGCTACGACCCGCTGGCCAGCCCCGACGGGCTGCGCGGCGACGAGGGCACCTTCTCGATCTGCTCGTTCTGGTACGTCGAGGCCATGGTGCACGCCGGGCGGATCGACGAGGCACGCCTCGCCTTCGAGAAGATGCTCACCTACGCCAACCATCTGGGCCTGTATGCCGAGGAGATCAGTCACACCGGGGAGCAACAGGGCAATTTCCCGCAGGCGTTCACCCATCTCGCCTTGATCAGCGCGGCGTTCAACCTGGACCGGGCCCTCGGCTGACCCCGTGGGACCCCATGCGCCTGGTACGAGGGGGACGGGGCGCCGTGACCAGGGCGTCGACCATGGCCCGTACGCGCGTCTCCGGGAGCCGCCGGGCCGGAATAGCCGCGGCCCTCTCCCATGTTGCGGCGAACATGACGACGAACGCGCCCCAGCCCGAGGTTCTGCGCTACACCGCCTTCTCCAGCGACCCCGAGGGCGGCAACCCCGCAGGTGTCGTCCTGGACGCGACCGCCCTGGCCGACAGCGACATGCTGGCCATCGCCGCCGAGCTCGGATATTCCGAGTCCGCGTTTCTGACCGCGGCGCCGGAGGGTCTCGACGGCCCGGAGGGACGGGTGTTCCGCATCCGGTACTTCAGCCCCAAGGCCGAGGTGCCGTTCTGCGGGCACGCGACCGTCGCCACCGCCGTCGCGCTGGCCGAGCGGATCGGCCCCGGCGAGCTGGTGTTCGCGACCCGCGCCGGGACCGTGCCGGTGGAGGTGTTCGAGGAGGGCGGGACGGTCAGGGCCACACTCACGAGCGTCGAGCCGCACGTCGAGGAGATCGCGGACGGGGACCTCACGGAGGCGCTCGCCGCGCTCGACTGGGCCGCTGCAGATCTCGACCCGGCCTTTCCGCCCCGTGTCGCGTTCGCCGGG
Organism: Streptomyces sp. NBC_00285; assembly: GCF_036174265.1. Taxonomy (NCBI): domain Bacteria; kingdom Bacillati; phylum Actinomycetota; class Actinomycetes; order Kitasatosporales; family Streptomycetaceae; genus Streptomyces; species Streptomyces sp. NBC_00285. The sequence goes on from NZ_CP108055.1 coordinate 1,105,955, forward strand.
GCCCGCCATCTCGTCCTCGCCGCGGCGACGCGCGCACGCCTCGCGGATCTGGCGTACGACTTCGCGCGCCTCGAAACCCTGATGCACCAACTGGACCTGACCACCGTCCAGTTGGTGTGGCGGCAGTCGGCCACCGTCTTCCACGTCCGGGACCCGTTCCCCGTCGGCGGTGTCGTCGAGGACCCGGCAACCGGTGCCGCAGCGGCGGCTTTCGGTGCGTACGCCCGTGAGCTCGGCCTGGTCCCCGGGGACGCCGTCCTCACCCTGCACCAGGGCGAGGACCTGGGCCGCCCGGGCGAGCTCACGGTGACCCTCAGCGCGGGCGACCCGCGGGTGCGTGTCGGCGGCGCCGGGGCCCGCATCAACTGAGGCTGCGGCCAGGACGCCACGGACGAGACCGGCCGGTTCGGCGGGTTCCGTCCGTGGCGTCGCCGTCGTGGGCCGTGGAGTCGGTGAGGCGATCCGTGTCGAGGCCCGGCAGGTGCACGTTGTGACGGGGCGAGCGCCACGGCCGTAGCAGTCCCGCCGGACCCGGACCAGGCTTTGGGCCGCCTTTCATTCCATCGGTGCATGTGGTGGCCATGGCCGTCCGCCAGAGGCCGCGTCAGCCCTACCTTTGCCGTCTCAGCAACCCTCGACACCGGAGTGACGGACCGGCGTTCTCGTCATTCCGCCGACCGGGGAGACGACGGAGCATCGGGGGAACGACGTGTCTGGCGTGAGCCTTCCGCAACACCGCTACAGCCGCACGGAAGCCACACGACTGCTGTGCGCCGGCGTGTACCAGGACGCCGGCTTCCGACGGCAGGTCATCGATGAGGTACTCGACCACCGTGAACGGCCGGTGGCCCCGCCCAACGGCGTCGACATCCTGCCGGTCCTCTCGCACGCCCTGCGGGTGACCTCGCAGGAGGCACGGGCCTCGCTGCTCATGCTCGCTGCCTGGGCGGGGTTCTTCCTGTCCGACGTGATCATGTTCTGGGACCGGCTCTCCGACCGCTGGGGCGACGGTGCGGATGTGCACTTCGGCGATGTGCTCACCGCGTTCTTCCAGGGCGACGACCAGCTGACCGACGGCAGACCCCTGCCATGGTCGGTTCTCTACGCACTGGTCGCCCTGGCGTTGTGGTTCGCCCGCACGGTCGGCTCAGGCGGCTCGGCCGCCCGTTCGGCGGGACTGCCCGACCCGGTGGCCAAGGCCGCCGACCGAGCCGGCACGATGGTCTCCCTCGGCGCCTGGCTCCTCACCCTCTACTACTGGTACTCGTACGTCTCCGGACTGCTCGGTGGCCACGCCCAGACTCCGTACCCGCTGCTGTTCCCGCTCGTGATCGCGCTCATCGCCTGGTGGTACCAGACCTGGCAGCGCACGTCCCTCTGCCGGCTGCTGACCCGCTGGACGTTTCCCACCGCCACCCAGCCCGCGCTGCCTCCGGGCCCCCTGTTCGAGATGCTGCGGGACGATGTGCAGCGGGAGCAGGAGGCATCGCTGACCCTGTACGACGTCGACAGCCCGTCGTTCGTGGGGCTGGGGGAACAGGGCGCCCCCTGGTCGTTCGCGATGGAGTTGCGCAGGCGCACGCCGCAACCCGGTGACCACGACGCTCCGGGCCTCGGCTCCGGCGGCGCTCTGCCGCGCCAGGCCGGTGGTCCCCTCACCGCGGACTCGGCACTCGCCATGATCGAGCCACAGTTGACGGGCCTGCGCGAGTCCGCCGCGCGCAGCGGCAAGGACCGGCTGCGAGATCTGGAGATCGACCGGTTCGTCTACCTCCCGGGCGGAGTGGCACGCGACGAGGACCTGGAGATCGGCGGTGTCCCCGAACCGGACGCGCTCCCCCAGGACCCCGGCCGACGCCACGGTCTGTCGGTCTACGACCCCGCCCAGGTCGCCGCCCACCGGCGGGAGGCCGTCGACGAGGGCGGCGAGGGCCGGCGGGTGTTCCTGCGGATCCGGGTCGGCGCCTGGCGTGAACAGGTCGTGGTCACCGTCCTGGTCCGGGTGCACACCCAGGGCCGGATGCTCGTCCTCGAAGTGCTGCCGTTCGTCCTCGGTCCCGTCCGCAAGGAGTTCCGCGCGGTCGACGCCCTCGTGGAACGGCTCCCCGAGACCTGGGCCCGGGGCGCGTTGCGCGCGCTGCGGGACGCCCCCTCGATCGGGGTCGACACCGGCATCGGGGGCCTCGCCACCCTGCGCAACACCGTCGCGACCAACTGGTCGGTGCGGGAACCGCCGCCGGACGTGCCGCGGGTCTCGCTGCGTGTCCTGGCGAGCCACAAGCGGCTGTCGGCGTTCCAGCGGATGGACAGCACCCGCTATGTGAAGACCATCCAGGAACGGATCGTGAACGGGGTCCGCGAGGCCCTGAAGGCGCACGGCTACCGCACCGAGGAGTTCGAGCAGCACGTCTACCAGCTCAGCGGCGGCAGCGTGTTCATCAAGGACATGTCCGGCGGCGCGGTCGCCACCGGCAGCCACGGCAGCGCCACCCACAACGGCTCGCCGCCCCCGCCTTCTGCTCCGCCGGCCCATGCCGACCACACGCCATGAGATAAGGAACGCGGCACATGTCGAACAGCGAACAGAGCACTCCGGAGCAACAGCCCGGCAGCGGTGGCGTGAGTATCGGTTCGATGAGCGGGGGATCGATCGCCACCGGCAGCCACGGCAGCGCGACGTCGTACAACACCACCGGTGCCGGACCCGACCCGCTCTACGCGCACCTCGTCTCATCCATTCGCGAGTTGCGCGGCGCGCTGCCGCCGGTGGCCGGCCGCAGCGCCGAGGACGAGACGCTCGACGGTGAACTCGCCGACGCCGAGGCCGAGATCGTGGCCACCGGTACGGCCGACGCGAACCGGCTCACCCGGTTGCTGGGCGGGGTGCGGGGCTGGCTGGGTTCCCAGGCCGCCGCGGCCGGCGCGATCGCCTCGGCCACCGCGGTCGTCCAGGGCATCGCCCAACTGCTCGGCTGACCTGCGCAGCACATCCGATGACAGGCACGAGGACACGGGGGACGGCGACGATGAGAGTGTTCGACACCGAGCGGCAGGAGTGGTCCGCTTCGCGCCGTGAACGCCTCTTCCACACCGAGCGGTATCTCGACCTGTCGCGCCAGCAAGCAGTTTTCCAGCGCACGGCTGTCGTCCTGGCGGTGTGCGGGGTGTCCTTCGGCGCGTGGGCCCTGGGCTGGAAGGACGAGCCACAGCCCTACCGGCCGCCGGTCCAGGAGGCTCCCGTCGATCCGGGCGCCTCCGAGGGCGCCACGACGGCCGACCCCGAGCAGTCCGCGTCGACCTCGGCCGCTCCCCCGGCGGGCTACGAGGTCCTGGATGACGCCCAGGGCTTCCGCATCGCTGTGCCCGAGGGATGGACCCGCAGGAGCCAGTCGTCGCAGTTCGGCATCGACATCGTCGAGTACCGCGGCCCCGACGACATCCGCAGGATTCAGGTCTTCCAGGTCATGGAGGCCACCGCGCGCGAGTCGGTGGTGGAGTCCCAGAAGGCGACCAGCAAGCTGGACGGCTACCAGGAGATCCATGTCCAGGATGTGACGGACCCGTCCGGGAGCGAGGCGGCCGAGCACGAGTACACGGCCGACGAACTGAGCGGTGAAACCGCCACCGGTGCCAACTACCACGTCATCGACCACCGGTTCCAGGCCGAGGACGGCGAGAGGTACGCGCTCATCGTGTACGGCTCGCAGACGGACCAGGCCGACGCCGAACGCGAGTTGCTCGACACGGCCCGAGCCTGGTTCTGCCCGCCGTACACCCAGTGCGCGGCACCAAAGACGCCCTGATCCGATCCCGAATGTTCGGAGTCGGTCCACGGCGGTGTCCGATCGTCAGTGGCCGTGGTCGCCCGAGGTCTCGTGAGCGGCCTCACCGGGAGCCTCCTCCACGGCCGTCGCTCCTCCCGCCCGGACCGTGAACGCAGCGGTGTGCACCTTGCCCTCGTGCTTGAAGTCGAGGAAGAGCCGGTAGGTGCCGCTGCTGGGTGCTGTTGCCGTGAAGGAGATGTCCGGGCCGGGCTCGCCACCCGGGTGGACGTGGAGGTAGGCGAGGTCGCCGGACCCTGGGCACGATCCGCACCAACCTCTTCTGGGCCTTCGCCTACAACGTGGCCGCACTTCCACTGGCCGCGGCAGGACTGCTCAACCCGATGCTGGCGGGAGCGGCGATGGCGTTCTCGTCGGTCTTCGTGGTCGGCAACTCACTGCGGCTGCGGTCCTTCAAGGCAGCGAGCTGAGAGCCGGCCGGGGGCTGCTGCGAGAGCAGCCCCCGGCCGGACGCGAGTTGTCAGCGCAGTGGCCCTCCCCATGTCCTGATGGCCCGTCAGCTCCCGGGCATGACAGCCAGTCGGACATGGACGGCGGTGAGAGCCAACGCCAACGGTCCGGGCACCAGGAACGCCAGCGGCACCAGCATCCAGGCACACAGAACGGCCGTGGCCAGGGCGAGCAGCACCAGGGCGCTCCCGCCGACGTCCCGTACGGCGTCCCGGGCGGCCTCGCGCACAGCGGCCGGCCAGTCAGTGAGCGACTCGGGGCGGGCGCAGGCCCGCAGGCCCACCACAAGGGCGGCAGCACCGATGCCGGCGGCGACCGTCGCGAACAGCGGCGCCCCCGGCAGCCCGGCGCCGGCCAGCGCCAGGTCCGCCAGGAACAGCAGCGCACCGGCCAGGGCCACGGCGCCCGCCGCCAGGTCACCGGCCCGCAGCCGTCGCCGCAGGACCGCGAAGTACCGCCCCGCAGTGGCCGGTTGCCCCTCCCCGGCGCCCCGCAGCACCGCGCACGCGGCCGACATCGCGGCCGGGACCGTCACCAGAGGCAGGCAGGTCACGGCCGTTGCCAGGCCTACGCTCAGCATGTCGGCGAACAGGGTCATGCGAGGCCCGAAGACCTCACCGGGTTCACGAACAGGCATCCCGCTCATCCCTTGAGTCCCGAACTGGCCATGCCTTCCACCAGGAACCGCTGGAAGGCGAGGAAGAACAGGACGATCGGCAGCAGCGCGATCACCGACATCGCGAACATGGGGCCGAACGCCGACTGGCTGGAGGCGTCCACGAACGACCGCAGCGCGAGCGTGAGCGTGAACTTGTCCGGGTCGAACAGGTAGATGAGCTGGGTGAAGAAGTCGTTCCAGGTCCAGATGAAGGTGAAGATCGCCGTGGTGATCAGCGCGGGCCTGGTCAGCGGCAGCACGATCTGGAAGAAGCTGCGGAAGGGACCGCAGCCGTCGATGCGGGCGGCCTCCTCCAGTTCGCGGGGCAGACCGCGCATGAACTGCACGATGAGGAAGACGAAGAACGCCTCCGTGGCAAGGAACTTGGGCAGGATCAGCGGCCAGTAGGTGTTCACCAGGCCGAGCTTATTGAAGATGATGTACTGCGGGATCAGGATCGCGTGGTGCGGCAGCATGATCGTCGCGATCATGAAGGCGAACATCGGGCCACGGAAGCGGAACCGCAGCCGGGCGAACGCGTAGGCGGCGAGCGAGCAGCTGATGACGTTGCCGAGGACCGCGCCGCCCGCTATCAGCAGCGAGTTGGACAACAGCCGCCAGATGGAGACGTCGTTGACGCCCTCGAAGGCGGTCTCGTAGTTGGACCACTCCAGGTGGCGGGGCAGGAGGTCGAGGCTGGCGATGACCTCGTCGGCGGGCTTGAGCGAGGTGGCCAGCAGCCAGGCCAGCGGGTAGAGCATCACGAGAAGGGCGGCCAGACAGCCGAGGTGCAGGGCGACCCGGCCCGGGCGAACAGGCTTGCGGGATGTGGCAGTTGACATGGAGGTCATCGGTCCCCCTCGGACGCGTAGAAGACCCAGGAGCGCGAGGTGCGGAACAGCACCGCCGTGACGACACCGATGACCAGCAGCAGCACCCAGGCCATGGCGGAGGCGTAGCCCATGTGGGAGGCGACGAAGCCTCGGTCGTAGAGGTACATCGTGTAGACGAGGGTGGAGTCGGCGGGGCCGCCCTTGCCGGCGCTGACCGCGAAGGCGGGGGTGAAGACCTGGAAGGCCTGGATGGTCTGGAGAACCAGGTTGAAGAAGAGCACCGGGGACAGCATCGGCACCGTGACGGACAGGAACTGCCGCCATTTCCCTGCCCCGTCGACGGACGCCGCCTCGTACAGCTCGGCGGGGATCTGCTGGAGTCCCGCGAGGAAGATGACCATCGGGGCGCCGAACTGCCACACCGTCAGCAGCGCGACGGCCAGCAGCGCCCAGCCCGGCTTGTTCACCCAGCCGCCGGTGCCGAACAGGTTGTCCACGGTGCCGCCGTCGTTGAAGACGGCCCGCCAGACCAGGGCGATGGACATGGAGGCGCCGAGCAGCGAGGGGGCGTAGAACGCGGACCGGTAGAAGGCCTTGCCGCGTTTCATGGACTTCAGGGCGAGCGCGACGACCAGCGCGAGGGCCAGTTGGAGCGGCACGGCTATGACGACGTACATCAGGGTCGTCGTGACGGAACGCCAGTAGCGCGGGTCCTCGGTGAACATCTGCGTGTAGTTGCGCAGGCCCACCCAGCGGGGCGGGTCGAAGAGGTTGTAGTCGGTGAAGGACAGATACAGCGAGACGGCCATCGGCAGCAGGGTGAGAACGCTCGCACCGAGGACCCACGGGGCGAGGAACACCCAGGCCGCACCCTCGCGTTCACGCTTGGGGCGACGCTTCGAAGTGGTGGCCGTGGTGCGCTTCTGCCCGGTGGGGATCGCAGTGGTGGTCATGACCTCAGCTCCGCCTTCGCCTCGGTGACGTAGTTCTCGGCCGCCTCGCGGGGCGACATGCGCTCGTAGGAGACCTGGTCGTAGTCGCGCTGGAAGGTGCTCTGAAGAGCGTTGTCCCCGGACGGCGGGGCCTGCGGCGGATCCTTCAACTTCCCTTCCAGGGATGCCTGGTAGTCGGCGACGGTCTTGTCGAAGTCCTTCAGAAGGGGCGCGGTCCCCGCGCGGATCGACTCGTTGACGGGGATGCCCCGGGTGGCGCCGAGGATCTTCGCCGCGCTCTTGTCGTTGAGGAGGAAGTCGACGAGCCGGGCGGCCGCCTCGGCGTGTCCGGTGTGGGCGGAAACGCCGAGGAACATGGACGGCTTGAAGTACTGGCCGGGTGTGCCGTCGGAGCCGGACGGCATGGGCGCCAGCGCGATCCCCGTCGGAATGATCGCGAGGTAACCACTGGACGGGGCGTCCCAGTTCATGTCCGCGGTGGCCTTGCCGCGGCCGAGCGGGGTGTTCTCCACGGAGCCGTCGAGCTGGGTGGTCTGCTCGGCGGGGGAGACGGCTCCCTCTCGCCTCAACGTGTCCGCGAATGTCCACCACTTGGTGAGATCGTCGGCGGTGAAGCCCAGTTCGCCGCTCTGCGTATAGAGAGCCTTGCCCTGTCCGCGCAGCCAGACCTCGAAGGCGTCCTCGCTCTGCCCGGGGTCGGTGGCGCCGGGTTTGCCCGCCTTCTTGGCCAACTCCCTCACGGACGCGGCCCATTGGGGCCAGGTCCAGCCCGCGCGCGGGAGCGGCACCCCCGAGTCCTTCCATGCCTTGACGTCGTAGACGACGGTCTCGGTGCCCCGGCCCTGCGGGATGGCGTACTGGGTGCCGTCCACGCGGCCGGTGGCGAGCAGCCCGGAGTCGATCTCCGAGGTGCGCAGGACGGCCTTCTGCTTCGCCAGGTCGAGCAGAACCCCTCCGGAGGCGTACTGGTCGATCTGGCGGTAGTCGAGCTGCATCACGTCGGGTGCGTCGCCGCCCGTGGCCTGGACGGCGAGTTTCTGCTTGTAGGCGTCGTAACCGGAGAACGACGTCTGCACCTGTACGTCCGGGTGCTGTTTCTCGAACAGGGCGACGGCCTGCTCGGTGCGTTCCGCGCGGTCGGGGTTGCCCCACCACGTGTAGCGCAGCACGACCTTGCCGCCGCCGACCGATTCCCCGGGTCCCCCGCAAGCGGCCGCCAGCGCGCAGAGCGCGAGTGCGACGGCCGATGCGCAGAACCCCTTTGTCCTGTGTCCGGGCATGCCGAGGTCACCTCATCCCTTCCTCGGACTTTCTACGGCCCCCCTCGGAACTCCCCCCGGAGTGAGCGGTGTTACTCGCCGCGGTACGGCAGCGTCGTGCCCGGCAGGTTGTACTCGTCCCGTCGGCCGCACATCCCGAAGCCGCCGAGCCGAGTGGGGGCGGCCTCGTAGGCGGTCGCCTCACCGAGGTACGCGGGTTCGCCGGAGGCCAGCGCGTCGAGCTGGGTGCCGGTGCGCTCGGCGGTGGCCAGCGCGCCGGCCTGCCACAGCTCGCGCCAGTCGGTCACCTTGTCCCGGACCAGGCCGGCGGCGGCCCGCTGGAACTCCAGGTACGGGCCGTTGTCCCCGGCGACCAGTGCCTCGCGCAGGCCGAGGTAGCCCTCGACGGCGAGGTCCCGGCGCCGTCGGGCGGCCGCGGCCGTCTCCGGTCCCGTGCCGGGCGGGAGCTGGGCGGCCGCGGCGTACCGCGAGGGGGCGGCCAGCACCTCGGGCGGGAAGGTGAACACGGCGTCGCCGGCCTCGGGCAGGCCGCTGTTCTGCATCAGCACGGTGATCCGCAGGTCGCCGCCCTGGACCATGCGGTGCACGGTGCCCGGCGTGAACCAGGCGACCGAGCCCGACTCCAGGGGGATCTCGCGGTAGCCGTCGGGGCTCAGCGTCTGGACCGCGCCCCGGCCGCCGGTGACGACGTACGCCTCCGTGCAGACCAGGTGCAGATGCGGGCTGCCGCCGCAGACGCCGTCCGCCGCCTCCCAGTCGTAGGCGCTCAGGTGGGACAGCCCGACGGCGCCGGGCAGCGGTCGGGGAAGCGCCGGTCCGCTCACCACGGAAGCCCCTTCAGATGGTCACCGACCCGTTCGGCGTCCCAGGCGCCGTCGGCGACGACCAGCCGGTAGCGGTACTCGAAGGACTCCCCCGGCGGCAGTTCGAACGCCTCGAAGAACGCCCACGAGTACGCAACCGTCGGGAAGGGCTCGGAGCGCACGAACCAGTGCGACTCGTGGATCGCGCTGCTCGCGTCGAGGTTCTCGGGCGCGTGTGCGAAGACGAGCGTGGAGTGGGCGTCCACGTCGTCGTGCTCGGTGGTGAACGCGAGCCAGGGGCTCTGGCTGCCCATCAGCTTGTCCGCGTCGGCTTCCGTGTCCGGGGCGAAGACCGCGCCGCCGGTGAAGTCGCGGGGACCACGCCACTGGAGACCTGTGTAACCGGCCATCTCACGGCCCGCGGTGGTCGGGGAACCGAAGACGAGGGGCTCGTCGCGGGTGTTCGTGAGGCGGATCGACCAGTCCAGGGCCCAGGAGCCGGCCTCCTCGTCGACCGAGTGGACGGTGATGCCGCGGACTTCGCGCGCCCACTCGGTGCCGCCGTTCTCCACCCAGGTGAGCTCCTCGGCGAAGGTGAGGCGGTCGTCGTCGACAGACAGCACGGGGAAGCCGTCGTGCCGCATCGAGCCGACGCGCTCCGGCAGGGGCAGATAGCCCTGCCCGTGGACATAGCAGTTGCCGCCCCAGAAGTTCTGGCCGGACAGATGACTCGCCGTCATCTGCAGGCCCTTGTGCCAGCGGTGGTCGTTCGGGCGGTAGCCGGTCACCGTGTTCCCGGCGAGGGTGCGCACCGGGTGGGCGTAGGGCTTGCGGGCCTCGAAGGCCTCAGGGTCGGGTCGGTAGACGTAGCGGAGGATCTCCGTGCCGTTCGCCGCCTCGACGGCGATGTGTTCGCCGTGGACGTGGCTGACGCGGATGCTCATGCGCGCTCCTTGGGGGCCCAGTGGGGGTGGTCGCCGTGCATGGCCGGGTAGAAGGGGTCGCCGGGCGCGATCTCACCGGCGTGCACGGGCTGCCCCGTGAACGCCGACTTGTAGAGCGCGGCGGCGAACTCGAGGGTGGCACGCGCGTCGGTGCCGCTGCCGGGAGGCCTGACACCGTTGTCGTACGCGTCGAGGAGGGCGCCGAGCTGGGCCGCGTGCGAGCTGGGCACGTCGGAGGCGGGCGTACGCCAGGCGTCGACGCGTTCGGCGGCCACGTGGGGGGCGGGGGTGTAGGTCCAGTCCTCGTTGCGGTGGCCGTAGAGGTGGGTGAGTTCGACCGTCGCGTCGGCGCAGTCGATGCGGATGCGGCTCACCTCGTCGGGTGACAGCACGCTGTTGACGACGGTGGCGAGGGCGCCGTTCTCGAACCGGACGAGCGCCGTGGAGACGTCCTCGCTCTCGGTGTCGTGGACCAGCCGGGCCGCCATGGCGCGGATCTCCGCCCACGGGCCGAGCAGGTGCAGGAGAAGGTCGTACTGGTGGATGCCGTGCCCCATCGTGGGGCCGCCGCCCTCACTGGCCCAGGTGCCGCGCCACGGTACGGCGTAGTAGGCGGCGTCCCGGTGCCAGGTGGTCTGGCAGTGCGCGACCCGGGGTGCGCCGAGCTCGCCGCTCGTGAGGAGGTCGCGCGCGTGGACGGCGCCGGAGCCGTAGCGGTGCTGGAAGACGACGGAGGCGTAGGCGCCGGAGGCCTCCTCGGCCGCCGCGATCTCGTCGTACTCGGCGAGCGACAGCGTCAGCGGCTTCTCGCACAGCACCCAGGCACCCGCCTTGAGCGCGGCCACCGTCTGCTCGCGGTGCAGTGACGGCGGGGTGCCGATGAGAACCAGGTCCGGGCGTACGGCGTCCAGCATCTCGTCCATCGACGTGTACCCGGCGACCCCGTCACCGGCGAGCTCCTGGAAGGCGTCGAGTCTGCCCTGGTCCACGTCCACGGCGGCGACCAGTTCCACCCGCTCTGCATGGGCCCTGAGCGCGGGCAGATGGCTGCCGGCGACGATGGCGCCGGTGCCGACCACGGCTGCGCGGCGGCGGGCTGGACGGGGCATACGGTCCTCCTCGGGCGTCCGGCTCAGGGACGCTGACGTGCAGGGAAAGCGCTTGCTCCCCGGAGGCGACCCTAGATCCCCGGCGATTGTCCTAACAAGACCCCGTGCCGTTATCGGCACACCATGCATACCATTTGCTTGCTTGACTCAAGTAATGCAAATATGGTTGCCCAACTCAAGCAATGGGGATGACGGGACTCAGGGAGCCGGGATTCGTCCTGGTGCCGGCCGACCGCGCGCCCGGCGCGCCCGCGGGTGCGGACGCCGTGCGCGGTGTGTGGCAGGTCCTGGACGACATCGCGGAGGCCCTGGTCGTCAGCTCCTCCTCCGCACACGAGGACACCGAGGAGTCCTCCACGGGCCGCTTCCGACCGGTGCCCGACGTACGCGGCTGGGAGGCGTTCCAGGACGCCGTGCGGGCCGTACTGGACTCGGCGCGCCACGCGCAGTCGCTACGGCCGTCGGACGGCACACCGCCGGACGACGGAGCGGCGGTGCTGGTGCAGCCGACGGTGCGGGCGGCTGCCGGCGGAGTGCTGTCCACCGCCGACCCGGTCACGGGGCACACCGACCGGATCCTGGTCACCGTCGCGAGTGGCGAGTGGCGAGCCCGAACGCCTGACCGACGGCAGCGCACAGGGCGTGCGCTACCAGCTGACCCGCTTCGCCCGGCTGGTGCGGACCGAACCGCCCGAACCGGCCGGGCAGCGGCTGCTGGCCCACCGGCGGATCATCCGGCTCGTGTCACTGGCGAAGAAGGCCGAGCGGGTCTTCGGCGGGCCGCTGGACATGGAGTTCGGCTTCGACGTCGACGGGAAACGTGGCTCCTTGAGGCGCGGCCGATCATCGCGGCGACCCCGAGACCCACGTGCGGGATCCAGGGCGCCGGACCGGACCGGACCGCTGCCGCGGTGCCCGGCGACGGCCCGGCGAGGTCCCCTCACTGAGGGCGCGGCACGCCGTGGGTCACCCTGATCTTGGACTGGCCGTGCGGGAGTTCCTCCCAGTCGTCCATGAACCTGGCCCGCAGACCGTGCCTCTCGGCGAGCGCGACGAGCGTGTCGACCCGGTAGTAGAAGTCCTCCCGGAGCACCTGATGCTCCTCGCCCTCGGTCCGGTCGAAGGTGAAGTCGAACCAGCCACCGGGGGCGAGCACCCGGCCGACGTGGGCCAGGCACTCCTCGATCACCGGGAGCGGCGAGTGCGAGAAGACACTGTGCGCGTGCACGACGTCGAAGTGGGCGTCGGGCAGGAACCGCAGCGTCAGGTCACGGACCGGGGTCAGGTTCGGCAGCCGCTTCTCCAGCCCCATCTCGACGACCGTGTCCTGGGCGGCGAAGAGGATGTCGGGCGAGATGTCGATCCCGTGGTAGCGGCCCGGCTCCAGATGGCGGATGAACCGCCAGCCCCCGCGCAGGTTGCCGCAGCCGATCTCCAGCATCCGGTGCTCGGGGCGCAGGCCGTGGCCCAGCAGGTAGTCGAACTGCATGGCCCCCAGCGCCAGCCAGCGTTCCCGGTTGCGGCTGCCCACGGCCGCGTCAGGGTCGGCGCGGGTGTCGGAGCGCATCACGGCCCGGTAGTAGGAGACGTGGTCCGGGTGGCGGTGGCTGAGCCACAGGTCGCGGGCCGCGCGGACCAGATGGCGGGGCACCCGGTCGGGGTGGCGCAGGGCGTAGCCGACGCGGTGGCCGAGGGCGGCGCGGTTGGCGGTGAGGTTCTTGGCTGGCATCCTGAGGCCTTTCGGAGGTCGTCGCTCTCCTGCCAGCCTCGGTGCCGGAGTGGGGCGTCCGGCTCGGTCGACCGGCTTGTGCCGCGAGGAGGTTCGGGTGACCGCCATGTCGGCCGATCGGTTGATGCGGCCCTTCGGCCCCGGCGTTGGACTCGGAGGATGAACCACACCGATCCGGACGGGCGCTGGCTGGGCGCGATCGTGCACGGCGCGTTCTTCGTGCTGCTGGGCTCGTCGTTCGCCCGCTTCCTGACCCGCGACCGCGGCGAAGCGCACACCGGCCCGGTGGTGGCGCTGTTCGCGGTCTTCTGCCTGCTGTACGTCCTCGGGCATCTGCTGGCCCCGCCGCCCCGCCCGGGACTGCCGCCCACCTCGCGGCATCTGGTCTGGCTGGGCTCGGTCACCGCCGTCTGGGCCGTCCTGCTCGTCGTCACGCCGAGCGCCACCTGGTGTGTGATGCCCCTGCTGTTCGCCGGGCTGCACGCACTGCCCCCGAGGATCGCGGTGCCGTCGGCGGCCGTCCTCACCGCGCTGGTCGTGATCTCCGAGATACGGGTGGCCGACGGGCCGCTCAACCCCAACATGGTCGTGGCCCCGCCCGCCGTGGCCGCGGTCGCCACCGCCGTACTCGTGCACCTCCAGCGGCAGGGCGCCCGGCAGCGCCTCCTGATCGAGGACCTGGTGAGCACCCGGCGTGAACTCGCCGCCACCGAGCGGCGGGCCGGTGTCCTGGCGGAACGTCAGCGGCTGTCCGCGGAGATCCACGACACCCTCGCCCAGGGACTCTCCAGCCAGCGGATGCTGCTCCAGGCCGCCGAGCTGGTGTGGGACGCAGACCCGGCGGCGGCCCGGGAACACGCCCTGGCGGCGGCGGAGATCACCTCGCACAGCCTCGCCGAGGCCCGCCGTTTCGTGCACGACCTGGCCCCGGCCGACCTCACGGAGCGCTCTCTGGCGGGAGCGCTCGGAGAACTCGTCCGGCGCGAGAACGGCCCGGGGCTGACCGTGGAGTTCCGGCTCGACGGGGCCCCGGGCCCGCTGCCGGACCGGGTCGCGGCGGCGCTCCTGCGCATCGCCCAGGGCGCGCTGGCCAACGTACGGGAGCACTCGGCGGCGACCCGGGCCGCGCTCACTCTGACCTGGCTGGACGATCAGGTGTCGCTGGACGTCGCCGACAACGGGCGGGGCTTTCAGCCCAGCGGGCCCCTGCGGCCCCGGTCCGCGTCGCCGCGCGGGCACGGGCTCCCCGCCATGCGGATCCGGGCCCACCAGGCCGGCGGCACGCTCACCGTGGAGTCCACGCCGGGAGAGGGCACCGTGGTGTCGGTCGCCGTCCCGTTCACGGTCAAGGAGCCCGCCCTGTGAGTACGTCCCCGCCCACCTCCCCCGTCCGGCTTCTGCTCTGCGACGACCATGCCGTCGTCCGTGCCGGTCTGCGCGCCCTGCTCTCCAGCGCCGGGGGCATCGACGTCGTCGGGGAGGCGGCCACCGGCGAGGAGGCGCTCGCCATGGCGGCCCATCTGAACCCCGACGTCGTACTGATGGATCTTCAACTCGACGGCGGGATGGACGGGGTGACGGCCACCCGGGCACTGACCGCCGGCGGCGCGCACGGCCCTCGTGTCCTGGTGCTGACCATGTTCGACACCGACGCCGACATCACCCGGGCCATCGAGGCGGGCGCAACCGGCTATCTCCTGAAGGCCGAACAGCCCGAGGAGTTGTTCACGGCGATCCGCGAGGCCGCGACCGGCCGCGGCACGCTCTCCGCCCCGGTGGCCGACCGGCTGCTGACCCGGCTGCGCAGCCCGCGTCCGGACCTGTCCGCACGCGAGCACGACATCCTCGCGCAGCTCGCCCTCGGCCTCGGCAACCGGGAGATCGCCCGCGCCCTGTTCATCAGCGAGGCGACCGTCAAAACCCATCTGGGGCGCATCTACGTCAAGTTGGGCGTGGAGACCCGGGCGGGCGCGGTGGCGGTCGCCAAGGAACGACGGCTGCTGGGTTGACCGGCATCGGGAACCAGCGGTAGACGATCCGCACTCTTCCGTTACGGCAGACCCCCTTGACAGCATGCGTACTGGTTGGCGACGTTTGGTCCTTGCCGACATTTCGCTCGGCAGGACGCGGACGCCGCGTCGTGGGGGGAATTGGGGGGAGCGGTCGCCCATGCGATCCATGAGCAGTGACACGGACATATCGATCCACAGACCCGAAGAGCTCAGCACCTCGCTCCGCACGGCCTGGCACCGGGCGATGGACGAGTCGCCCGACTACGCCAACCCGTTCCTGGCACCGGAGTTCGCGGCCGGCATCGGCAGACACCGCGGCGGCGCCCGGGTGGCGGTCCTGCACCAGCGTGGCGAGGCCGTGGGCTTCCTCCCGTACGAACGCACCTCCTTCGGGGTCGGCCGGGCCATCGGGCTCGGACTCTCCGACTGCCAGGGCCTCGTGCACCGTCCCGGGTTCACCTGGGAGACGCGCGCCCTGCTCAGGGCCTGCCGGCTCTCGGTCTTCGAGTTCGACCACCTCGTCGAGGAGCAGCAGCCGTTCGCGCCGTATGTCACGGGGACGTTCGCCTCTCCGGTGATCGATCTGAAGGTCGGCAGCGACGACTACCCGGAGTGGCTGCGCGGCGCGTACCCGGGGCTGGCCAAGACGACGCTCAAGAAGGAACGCCGGCTCGCCCGCGACCTCGGCGAGATGCGGTTCGTGTTCGACGAGCGGGACCCGCGGGTGCTGCGCACCCTGATGCAGTGGAAGTCGGGCCAGTACCGCAGGACGGGTCGCATGGACCGGTTCGCACGGCCGTGGATCGTGGGCCTGGTGGAGGACCTGTTCCAGGTCCGCGAGGAGCACTTCACCGGTCTGCTTTCGGTCCTGTACGCGGGCGACCGGCCGGTCGCCGCCCACTTCGGACCCACCTCGCGCACGGTGTTCGCGCCCTGGTTCACCGCGTACGACCCCGAGTTGAGCTACTACTCCCCCGGCCTGATCATGCACCTGCGGATGGCCGAGGCGGCGGGCCGGCGCGGGGCGCGGCTCATGGACATGGGGCGCGGCGACAAGGAGTGGAAGGACTGGCTCAAGACCCGTGAGCTGCGCGTGGCGGAAGGATTCGCCTCCCGTCCCCACCCGGTCGCCACGGCGCACCGCCTGTGGCGCCGCCCGGTGCGGGGCCTGCGCAACACGGTCAACGCCCACCCGGCCCTGCGCGAGCCCGCCGACCGCCTCCTGAGGACCGTCGGCACGCTGCGCACGTCCGCACACTCCTCGGACTCCGGCAAGGCGGGCCCGATGGCGAGCTGAGCGCACCTGCCCGACCCACCTGCGGGGCGCCTTCGCATCGCCCTGCCGGTTCGTCCGCGACGCCCTGGAACCGCTCTGACGGTGCGCCCGAAGCGCCCCCTCGCCCTGCGGGGACGCGGGTGTGCCGCGCTGCCCTGCACAGCCCTTCTCCGGACTTCCTCCGGACCATCGACACAAGGGGTGCCGATGCCCTACGGCTCACGGCTGGCCGCGACGATGACACGGCGACTGGGACGCGAGTGCGTGTACACGCCCTCGGCCCGGCTGGCCCTCTACCTGGCGTTCAGGCGCTGGTGCCGGCCGGGCGGGCGCGTGCTGATGTCACCGGTGACCGACGACGTGATCCTGTTCGTGGTCCTCGCGGCCGGCCTGCGTCCCGTGCTGGCCCCCGTGTCCGCGTGGGACGGCAACATCGATCCGGCCGCCGTACCGGAGGCGACCTGGCGCGACGTGGACGCCGTCCTGACCAGCAACCTCTACGGCGTGCCCGACCGGGTCGTCGAACTGCGGCGCCGCTGCTCGCAGTTGGGGATCCCGCTGTTCGAGGACGCGGCGCACGCGATCGGCAGCCATGTGGACGGGCAGCCCATCGGGACCTTCGGCAGGGCGGCGGTGTTCAGCCTGTCCAAGCACGTGGCGGGAATGGCCGGCGGATTCCTCGCCGTCGAGGACGCGCGCACGCGCCGGGAGCTGGAACTGCTGCGGGACGATCTCCTGACCCCCGGCCGGCTGAGCGAGGACATCACCACGACGCTGCGCCCGCTGGCCCGGTCCGCCGTCCGGTCGCTCCATCTGGTGCGCCCGGTGTGGCGGGCCATGGAACGGCTGGGGCTGCTGGAGCGGGACGCGTTCCGGATGCCCCTGCACGCACCGCGGCTCACCGCGTCGGCGCGACAGGCGCCGAGCCTGACGGCGTACGAGCCGTGGGTCCGGGTCGACCTGCACGGCTATCGCTCCCGGCACGGCGCGCTGGTGCGCGGGCAGCTGAAGCTGCGGATGGCCCGTCTGGACGAGGACCTCACCCGGCGCAGGGCCGGTGTCACCCTGCTGGCGGGCACCCCGTGGGCGTCACCGGCGCTGCGGGAGCGGACCGTGCACGACGGCCCCCTGCCGCTCTTCCGGGTGCCGCTGCTGGTCGACGACCGCGACGCCCTGGTCCAACGGCTGGTGCGGCACGACGTGGTCTGCGGCTACCTCTACGATCCGCCGCTGGACGACTACGCGGGCGCGGAGTTCGTCGAGCCCTCCCCCGATCCGGCCGCCGCCCGCTGGTTCGCGGCGCACGCCCTTCCGGCGGATCCGCTCCTGGCCCGCAGGATCGTCACCGCGTTCACGAAGGAGCGGGTGGCCGACGCGCACCCTTCGCTGCTGCGGCCGGTTCCGGACGCCGCACCGCCCCGGCTCCTTGGCCCGTGAGCTGCGACACCCCACCGATCGATCAAAACACAAGAGGGTTACCATATGAGCGCTGCCTAGCTCGAAAGAGAATTCTGTGACTGTCAAGGACGACTCGTTCACCGACTGGAAGAACCGCGAGGAGATCGCGGAATCGATGATCCCGATGATCGGGAGGCTGCACCGGGAGCGGGACGTCACTGTTCTGCTGCACAGCCGCTCCCTGGTGAACAAGTCGGTGGTCAGCATCCTCAAGACCCACCGGTTCGCCCGGCAGATCGCCGGTGAGGAGCTCTCCGTCACCGACACCCTGCCGTTCGTCCAGGCGCTCACCGCGCTGGACCTGGGCCCCTCGCAGATCGACATCGGCAGGCTCGCCGAGATCTACCAGACCGACGACCGCGGCCTGTCGGTGGCCGAGTTCACCGCCGACGCCGTGGCCGGCGCGACGGGTGGCAACAAGATCGAGCGCCGGGAGCCGCGGGACGTCGTCCTGTACGGCTTCGGCCGCATCGGCCGCCTGGTGGCCCGGCTGCTGATCGAGAAGGCGGGCTCCGGCAACGGTCTGCGGCTGCGTGCCATCGTCGTCCGGGGTGGCGGCGGGCGGGCCGGCGAGGATCTCGTCAAGCGGGCCTCGCTGCTGCGCCGGGACTCCATCCACGGCCAGTTCCAGGGCACGATCACCGTCGACGAGTCCGAGGGCGCGATCATCGCCAACGGCAACACCATCAAGGTGATCCACGCGAACGACCCCTCCGAGGTCGACTACACGGCGTACGGCATCAAGGACGCCATCCTCATCGACAACACCGGCAAGTGGCGCGACCGTGAGGGCCTGGCCCAGCATCTGCGCCCCGGTATCGACAAGGTCGTGCTGACCGCGCCGGGCAAGGGCGACGTCCCCAACATCGTGCACGGCGTCAACCACGACACGATCAAGCCGGACGAGCAGATCCTGTCCTGCGCGTCCTGCACCACCAACGCGATCGTGCCGCCGCTGAAGGCGATGGCCGACGAGTACGGCGTGCTGCGCGGCCACGTCGAGACGGTCCACTCGTTCACCAACGACCAGAACCTGCTGGACAACCACCACAAGGCAGACCGCCGCGGCCGCTCGGCGGCGCTCAACATGGTCATCACGGAGACCGGCGCCGCCTCCGCCGTCGCCAAGGCACTGCCCGACCTCGCAGCGCCGATCACCGGCAGCTCGATCCGGGTTCCGGTGCCGGACGTCTCCATCGCGATCCTGAGTCTGCGCCTGGGCCGCGAGACCACCCGCGAGGAGGTCCTGGACCACCTCCGGAACGTCTCCCTGACCTCGCCGCTCAAGCGCCAGATCGACTTCACCACGGCCCCCGACGCGGTCTCCAGCGACTTCATCGGCTCCCGCCACGCCTCGATCGTCGACGCCGGCGCCACCAAGGTCGACGGCGACAACGCGATCCTCTACCTCTGGTACGACAACGAGTTCGGCTACTCCTGCCAGGTCATCCGCGTCGTCCAGCACGTTTCCGGCGTCGAGTACCCGACGTACCCGGCGGCGGTCTGACCTCGGCGTAGGTGCCGCGCGTACCCAGCTCGCGCGGCAGGGTGATCTCGGCTCCGTGGCGCGGTACTTCCTGGTCGACCCACCACACGATGTCCGGGAACGGCTCCTCGCGGTCGCTGCTGTGCGGGCAGGTGTCGGCCGGTCCGGCGCCACCCGGAGGCGCGGGCGGCCCTTCTGACCGTCGACGGGCCCCGGATCCAAGGGTGGATCCGGGGCCC
Organism: Streptomyces sp. NBC_00285; assembly: GCF_036174265.1. Classification (NCBI taxonomy): domain Bacteria; kingdom Bacillati; phylum Actinomycetota; class Actinomycetes; order Kitasatosporales; family Streptomycetaceae; genus Streptomyces; species Streptomyces sp. NBC_00285. The sequence continues at coordinate 1,125,027 of NZ_CP108055.1, forward strand.
GTCGGACGCGGTGTGCCGGTTCAGGCGACGAAGGCGGACGCCTTCGCGTTCGCCGCGACACCCTCAAGGGAGACGAACGCGTCGGCGTCGGCGCACACGGCGAGCGGTCCGGCCTCGATGTGCAGACCGACGGCGGCCGCGACGGCCACGCCACCGGAGATGCTGTCGAGGTCCGTGTCGTGGATCTCGGTGGTGTCGATGCGGGGGGCGGAGTTCATGTCGCGCGGTTCCTTTCGAGGAAGCGATGTCGAGGACGGCCCCCGGATCGAAGCATGAGCGGGGCGGCCCTGCCAGTCACCCGCCACCGGCCGCCACGAGTGGCTTCACCGGCATCGCAATCCGCTCACCGGTCGCACCTTTTCCTTCACGCGCAGCGGCGTCGCGGCGGCACACAAAGGGCGTGGGGCGGTACAACCACGACCACGACCGGGACTTACCCCGCCCGGACGGTGAACGGTGTGCAGGTTCACCGGTTTTTCGATGACGGCCCGCCCGGAGCCGGTTCCTCTGCCTCACTCAAAAAACGTTCCACATGCCGCGAGGGTAGACTTGCGCCGCTCGGTCGAACGGCTGCACCAACAAGGGGGGTGGACGCCATTTCGGATCGTCCCGCCCGTATCCAGGAGGTCGCGGCAGCCGCCGGAGTCTCCGTCTCGACCGTGTCGAACGTCCTGAACCGGCCCGAGCGGGTCAACGCGCGCACGGCCGAGCGGGTCCGCGACGCTGTCGCCGCACTCGACTACGTCCCTCATCCGGGAGCCGCCGGTCTGCGCACCGGACACTCCTCGTCGATCGGTCTGGTGCTGCCGGACGTGGCCAACTCGTTCTACTCGCGCATCGCGCGCGGCGCCGCCGACGCCGCGTACGAACACGGCTACTCACTCGTCCTGTGCGACAGCGGGGACGCGCCGGAGCGGGAACAGGGCTACTTCAGCATGCTCGTCGAACAGCGGGCCGTGGGCGCGGTGGTGGTCCCGCTCAGTGCCGACCCCACCCGGCTGACACGACTGCGCGAGCGGGGCATCCCGCTGGTCCTGGCCGACCGGGCGATGCCCGCCCAGGAAGGCTGTTCGGTCTCCGTGGACGACATCGCGGGCGGCCGCATCGCCGTGCAGCACCTGCTGGACCGCGGGGCGCGCGACATCCTCGTCGTGAACGGCGAGCGCACGATCCGCCAGTGCGCCGACCGCTACCAGGGCGCCCGCCAGGCCGTGCGTACCCGGCGCGAGGCACGCCTGGGCCAGGTCGTCGCCGAGGAGATGACGGTGGCATACGGCGCCGAGATCGCCCGCGGTCTCGACGAACTGCCCGACGGGGTCTTCTGCACCAACGACTTCCTCGCGGCGGGGCTGTGCCGCACGCTGGGCGAGCGCGGCGTGAAGGTCCCGGGTGACGTACAGGTGGTCGGCTACGGCGACCTGGACATAGCGAGCTTCGTCGGTACGACCCTGACCACGGTCCGTCAGCCGGTCGAGGAACTCGGCAGGGCGGCCGTGGAGATGCTGCTGGACGAGGTGGAGGCCCGCTCGGAACACGCCCACGAGGCGCGGGTGTTCGCACCGGGGCTGGTCCTGCGGGACTCCACGCGGGCACCCTCAGACGGGCCTTTCTAGCGTCACCGGTCCCAGCAGCCCGGACGGCAGCTGGGAGGGGAAGGCCCAGGCGGTCGGTGTCGCTTCGGCGAGATACGGGGCCAGGGTGTTGTGGACGGTCACGTCGAGACGGACGGTCCGCCCGGCGGTGCCGCGCAGCGCGAAGCGGTACGGTCCGCAGAAGGCCTCGCCGACGAGTTCCCCGTCGACGCGCACCGCGACGCTGCCCCGCACCCGCCCCAGGTCCAGCACCGGGTCCGACCCGGCCGGCACCTCCAGCGTCCGCGCATAGGTCACGCCACCGCTCCAGCCGCCCAGCCCCACCTCCGCCCACTCCCCCGGTCGCATCGGAGCCGCAACGGTGCGCACCCGCACCGGCCCGCGCCAGGCGGAGCCACCGCGCAGAACGGCCGTGGGGGCGGTGAGCACCTCGAACTCCGTTGCCGTGTCGAGAAGTTGATGCAACGTCATGTGCCCGTTTTCGAGGGGCAGTTCAGGGCCGCCGTCGATCCTCACGCGCGCGGGAAGCTCCAACGGCAGGTCCAGCGACACGGTCCCCGCCGGCACGGTGAACCGGAAGCGCTGCTCGGCCTCCCGGACGTCATCGGTGGACCGCAGGGGCAGTACGGCGAGGCCGAGCACCGGAGCTCCGGCGAGCCAGTCGGCCGCGGGCAGGGGGTGCGGCCGTACCGCGGCAGCGCAGTGCTGCAACTCCCCCCAGCGGCCCTCGTGTTCGACCGTCAGCCCGTTCCACTCCCCCGTGCGGGCCTCCCACCCCGGGCCGCTGACCAGGGCGGTCGTGTCCGCCACGAGGTCGACGTAGATCCCGTCCCGCGCGTCGATGCTGTCGGCCACCACGTCGAGGACGTGATCGCCACCGCCCGGGGTCAGTTCGTGCCGGAAGAACATCGGCACCGCGCCCCAGTCGGACTCGTAGTACTCCACCTTCTCCTGCCGCGCCACGACGGCTCCGTCGAGCAGAACAGTCACGCCCACCGCGGCCCCCACGACGAGGACCGCCGCCGCACCCTGTCCAGGAAGTTCGAACCGGCCCCGGTAGGTCACGCCGCCGTCCGGCCGTACGTCGTCGGGGACCCTCATGAAGAGCGGGCGCGTCGCGAATCCGTCCGGGCGGGACAGGCAGAAGTAGCTGCCCAGGGGGGTCTTCTCGGCACCCGAAATGGTCTGCGGCCGGTCCTGGGCGTCGGACAACTCGTACTCGAGCACATTGCGGGCGTCCTGGACGTCGACCCGGGCGGACGCCAGATAGCCGCCGCCGGTATCCACCCTTGTGCTGTTCCACCACACGCGTTTGGTCGCCGCCGCACCGATGTGCAGGTCGGCCGGCCCGCGGTGGTCGGTCTCCACAACAGCCCTGACCCGTGCGGCGGTTCCGCTCCCGGGCACCGGGACGCGCACGAACTCCTCCGGCACCAGGCCCTTGTTGCCGAGCAGTCCGTGCGGGTCGGGAATGCCGCGACTCGACGAGTACAGCGAGACATCCCACTCCGGGGACGCCAACTCCTTCTCCCCGGACAGGACTTGTTGGACGGCGGCGGCGTCCAGAGGAGCCGGGGCCTGCACGAAGGGCACGGGCGGCAGGACCCGGACCCGGTTGCCGTAGGTCACCCGGACCGGTCGCCAGGGGCCTTCGTTCTCGGTCCACCGCATGGTCCAGATCTGCGGTTCGGCGACGGACGCTCCGGCGGGCAGCGCCAGATCACCCCAGGTGTTGTCCATCGTGGGAGCGAGACGGCCCTCCCAGCCGGCCGACAGGTCGATCGTCTCGGACCGTTCCGGAGGCGCCGGGGGCGTGCCGCCCGCCGGAGGGCCCTCGCGCCATACGACCAGTGCGGCCGGGGCGCCCTCCAGGGGCACCTCGATGACAGAGACGCCGCCGGTGACGGTGACGCGTCCGGGGCGGCGTTCGCCGGTCGCCGGGTTCCAGATCTCGGCCTCGGCGACCGGGCCGCGCACGCTGACCGAGGAGGTACGGGCGTAGCGCGCCGGGTCGATCTCGTGGCGGTCCCCCGGTGGGTGCGTACGGGCGTCGGGAAACGCCCCCGTGACCAGTGCGACTGCCATGTCGCCCTTGCGCCTGACGAGCAGCGGCACCTCGCCCGTCGCGTATCCGGCGGCGTCGGCGACCGCCGCCGCACCGGCCTCGGCGTCGGGCACCCGTTCAAGGCGCGGATGGTCCAGCAGCGCGGCTACGACGGAGTCGTCACCGGCCAGCCCCGCGGCCTGCGCCGGAGGCCGGCCCACGACCACGACCCGGCCGCCCGCGTCGAGGAGGTCGACCAGTCCCCGGGCCGTCCCGTCCTCCAGGACACTCGCCGAGGGCAGCAGGACCACGCTGTACGCCTGCTCCCTGATACGCAGGGCACCGTCGCCGGCCTTGGCGCCCTGCACCGAGGCGTCGTCGATGACGTCGAAGGAGATCCGGTGGCGGTCGAGGGCGCCCACGTCGGGCCGGAGCCAGTTGTTCGTTCCGCACAGCCCCAGGTAATGGCGCTGGGTCTCGTCGACGTCGGCGTGGGCGTCGCCGAGGCGGCCGTCCCCGAAGTGCTGGACGGGAGCGTCCAGCGGGATGAGGGACTGCATGGTGGCGGAAGGGTGCAGGACCGCGACATCGGCGCTGTAGGTGCCCCAGGACAGGATCGAGCAGATCCGGGCGACGGCCCGGGAGAAGGCGGGGTACTGCTGCCAGTAGGGCTGACGCCAGTCGGTGGACGGCGGCGCCCACTCGAACCAGCCGCCCGCGGTGCCGAAGTAACTGGCGTGCGGGTTGTACAGGTTGGCGCCGCTGCGCAGGAACGGCAGCAGCCAGTCATAGGTCTCCTCCAGGGTGCCGCCCCAGCCGGAGGAGTGGAACGACTCGATCCAGACGCGCTCGTGGCCGTAGAGGTGGGCCATGGATGAGTGCACCTTGGCGTCGCCGTGGTGGTCGCTGCCGGCGGCGCTGTACCAGCGGTGGGTGCGGAAGTAGTCCGTGTAGAGCTGCGTCGACTGGGCCGGGAAGCCGGAGCGGGCGGGATGGCTCTGGTCGCAGCCCAGGAGGAGGCCGCGCTCGTCGTGCCAGGCGGCGAGGGGCCGGAACAGGGCCTCTTCGGTGAGTTCGGCGCGCACGGCGTAGTAGTCGGCGCGGATCTTGCGTGCCCGGGTGGTGTCGCCAGCGCTCTCGCCGAACAGCGCGGGCAGGTGGTCGAGGAGGTCGTAGCCGCGCCGGGTCCGGAACTCCTCGGGGAAGCGGCCGGTCCAGGAGTTGGTGGCGGGCAACTCGTCCTGGAAGCTGCCCGCGATGACGTTGCCCAGGTACTCGGGGACCCGGCGGTCGTATTCGTGATGGATGGCATCGAACAGGAGACCGACGGCAGCGGGGTCGAGGTAGTCGAAGGCCGTGGGGACCGCGAGGACCAGGCGCACCTCGGTGCCGTCGGCGGCCTCGATCCGCGGCGGCCCTTCCTGGCCGGCACGGACAGCCTGCCCGGTGAACGGCAGCCGTCCGCCCCCGCTGTCGTACGCCCCCAGCAGGGTCTCCGCGCCCCTCAGCTCGACCGTGCCGCCGGAGACAACCGCCCGGCGCGAACGCAGGGCCCGGCCCGCGGACCCGGGGTGCCGTCGGGTGATGCTCCCCTGGACGTTGGCGCCGGAGAAGCCGATCTGGTCGTAGAACCACAGACGTGTGCCCAGCTCCCCGGCGATCTCGCAGGCGTCCGTGAAGCGGGCCCACCACTCCTCGCCGAACCACACCGGGTCGTCGGTGCGGGCGCCGAAGGTGGGTCCGGCCGGGGCCAGGTTGATCACCACGAGGTTGTGGACGCCGCCGTCGGCGAACCGGCGCAGTTGCCAGTCCAGGCGCTCGCGGGTGACCTTCGCGCCGGACCACCACCACAGCGGGGTGGGGCCGAAGTCCCGGGGCGGCTCGTCGAACAGTTGTCGCAGGGCTGGAGAGATCACGGATAGGTCCTTCCGAGTACGGCCCGGACACTCTCACGGATCAAAAACGTTTTACGTCAGCCTCACCGTAGGACACCCCCGGGGCACCCACCAGAGCTGCGGGGCCGTCAGGCCGTTTCCACGGATGGCCGCATGACGTCTTGTTGGAACGTTTTTACCCTCCTATAGTCGCCAGACATCGGCCGAGAACAGCGACGTCCCCCTCCGCTCGGACCCACTCTCCCCAGACGGAGCCGCATCATGGCCCGAACCTCGCCTGCCCCGAACCAGCCGGAACCACCCATCGAGAAGCGCCTCTGGAAGGTCGCGACCCTCTCCGGCATGGCGTCCTACCTCGATGCCGCGCTCATCGTGAGCATCGGCGTCAACCTGGCCATCTATCGCGACGCCTACGACATGGGCGTCTGGATGGCCGGTGCGATCAGCGCGATCGTCACCATCTGCATCGCGGTCGGCTCCCTGGTCGGCGGACGCCTCGCCGACGTCTTCGGTCGACGCCGCCTCTACAACCTGGACATCCTCTGCTACGCCCTCGGGGCAATCGTCATCACACTGGCGCCCGACGACATCACCCTTCTGGCGGGTGTCCTGCTCGCCGGTCTCGCGGCCGGTGCCGACCTGCCGACGTCGCTGGCCGTGGTCTCGGACGCGGCCCCCGACCACGCCCGGGGGCGGCTCATCGCGTTCACGCAGGTCATGTGGATGCTGGGCATCATCGTCGTGGTCTTCGCCGGGTTCGCCCTGTCGGACACCGGCATGCTCGGGGCCCGACTCATCACCGCCCATCTGGCCGTCGCCGCCCTGGTCACCTGGCATCTGCGCGCCAAGCTGGAACTGGCCACCGGGCCCGATCCGGAGATGGACCTGGTCTCGGTGGACAAACCGGCCGAGCAGCAGGGAGTCGCGCTGAAGAACGTCTGGACCCGTGCCGCGCTGGTGCCCATGCTCGCGACCTTCGCCTTCTACGCGACCTGGGGCCTGGGCGCCAACACCATGGGCCAGTTCACGACGTATCTGCTGGTCACCGTCAGTGGTGCCACGCAGAGCGTGGCCACCGGCATCAACCTCGCCTGTCTTCCGATCGGCCTGCTGCTGACGCTCGCCTTCGTCCGCATCGCCGACGGCCCGCGCCGCGACCGGATGTTCTACGTCGCCACGGTCGTACAGATCGCGGCCTTCGCGATCGGCACGCTCACGCTGGGATCCATCGTCGGCTTCCTCGTCTTCTACGTCCTCTACCAGCTGACCTATCCGTTCGCGGGCGAGGCCAACTACAAGGTGTGGTCGCAGTTGACGCTGCCCGCGGACACCCGGGGCACCACGCAGGGGATCACCTACGCCGTCTCGCGCGGGGTCTTCGCGGGCGTCGCGTTCGTCACGCCCGCCCTGCTCGACCGGAGCCCCAGTCTGTTGCTCTGGGTGATCACCGGCTGCATGGCGCTGTCGGCGTTCGCGGGCCTGTACATCGTCCGCGTCCTGGTTCCCCGCGCGACCCCGGCCGCCACCGCACAGACGGATCTGAAGGTCGCGCAAACCTGAACCGACCCTCGAAGGAGCGCCGCCCATGGCGACGACCGAATCCACCACGACCCGCACCGGTGAACGGGACGCCGACCTGGCCGAGTTGCTGCCGCCCGTGACCCGCCGTAGGCCGCGGATCGGGCTGGTCTCCGGCGGGCTCGGCACGTACTGGCCGCAGTTCCCGGGGCTGCTGCCCCAGTTGAAGGAATCGGCGGGGTATGTCGCCGAACGGCTGGGGCAGTTGGACGCCGAGGTGACGGACGCGGGCTTCGTCTCCGACGCACAGGAGGGCGCGGCCGCCGCCGAGCGGCTGCGCCGGGCCGACTGCGATCTGATCGTGCTGTTCCTGACGACCTATCTGACCTCGTCGATGGTCCTGCCGATCGCCCAGCGCACGCACACCCCGGTGCTTGTCGTCGACCTCCAGCCCTCCGAGCGGATGGACCACGCCTCCTTCGACACGGGCGCCTGGCTGGCGTACTGCTCGCAGTGCTCCGTGCCGGAGGTCGGCAACGTCTTCCGCCGGGCCGGGATCCCCTTCCGGTCGGTGTCGGGCTGGCTGCGGCAGGAGTCGGCGTGGCGGCGCATCGAGCGGTGGGTGCGTGCCGCGCATGTCCGGGCCGCGCTCCGGCACGCCCGGCACGGGCTGATGGGGCACGTGTATCCGGGCATGCTGGATGTGCAGACCGATCCGACGCTGCTGTCTGCGACGTTTGGCTCGCATGTCGAGGTGCTGGAGTTCGACGATCTGCGGCACCGGGTGCAGAAGGTGACGGAGGCGGAGACCCGGGAGCGGGTGGAGCTCGCCCGGCGGATCTTCACCGTCGACGAGAGTGTCGTGGACGAGGACTTCGCGTGGGGGGCGACCGTGTCGGTGGCCCTCGACCAGCTGGTGGCGGACTTCGGCCTCGACACCCTCGCCTACTACCACCGGGGGCTCGACGGTGAGCTGCACGAGCGGCTCGGCGCCGGGATGATCCTGGGCGCCTCGCTGCTCACGGCCCGGGGTGTGCCGGCGGCCGGTGAGTTCGAACTGCGCACCAGTGTCGCCCAGTTGGCCTCGCAGAGCGTCGGCGCCGGGGGCTCCTTCACGGAGATCCAGGCGCTGAACTTCGAGGACGGGGTGGTGGAGATGGGCCACGACGGGCCCGCCCACCTCGCGCTCAGCGCCCGGGACCCGCTGCTGCGCGGTCTCGGTGTCTACCACGGCAAGCGGGGCTGGGGGGTCAGTGTGGAGTTCGACGTCCGGCAGGGACCCGTCACCCTGCTCGGCCTCGGCCAGGACGCCGACGGCAGCCTGTCGTTCATCACCTCCGAGGGCACCGTCGTGCCGGGACCTCTGCTGGAGATCGGCAACACCACCAGCAGGGTCGACTTCGGGCGGGACCCCGGCGAATGGGTCGACGCGTGGAGCGCCACGGGGGTCGGGCACCACTGGTCCCTGGCGGTGGGTCACCACGGCCCCGACTTCGGGGCGGCGGCGAGTCTGCTGGGAATCGACCACCGGGAGGTGTGACCGCGCTACCGGGAGGCGCGGCGCCCACCTACCGGACGGCGCGACCGGGCAACCGGGCGGCATGGCCGACCGATCGGGAGACGTGGCCGAGCGACCGGGCCACCGGACGACGCGGCGGGACTGCTGGACGCCGTGACCGGGCTGCCGGACGGCGTGACCGGCTTCAGGAAGGCCCGGTGCCCCGTACCCGGGACAGGACGTCCCGGATCATCTCGGCGCTGATCATGAAGTGTTCGCGGGCGATCTCCTCCGCCTGCCCGGGCTCGCCGGCGGCGACGGCCTCGTAGAGTGCCGCGTGCCCATGACCGGCCCTTTCGTGGTGGGACCGCTCGCCCCTGCCCCAGGGCTCGACCGGGAAGCCGAGACTGATCCGGGTCAGCAGGTCCCGGCTGAGGTGCGCGATCTGCGGATTGTGGGTGGCCGCGCAGATCGCCCGGTGGAAGGCGCTGTCGGCGGCCTGCTCCTCCCGGGGTGTGCGCGCGGCGAGGTGCGCGGCCAGTGCCTCGCGCATCGGTGCCAGGTCCTCGGGGCGCCGGCGCCGGGCGGCCGTCGCGGCCACCATGCCCTCCACCAGCCCCCGCAGGTCGAAGAGCTGCTCGAACTCCTCCCAGCGGGGCAGCAGCGTACGGCGGACCGCGGCCCCGGAGGACTCGGTCCAGCTGTCGCGGACGAAGGCGCCGCCGCTGCGGCCCCGACGGATCTCGACGACACCCAGTGTCTGCAGGCGTGCCACGGCCTCGCGCACGGTGGGGCGGCTGACGTGCAGCAGTGCGGTGAGTTCGCGCTCGGCCGGCAGCCGTTCGCCGGGCAGGAAGTCACCGACCGCGATCACGGTGAGCAGCCTGTCGGTGACCTCGTCGACAGCGGAGGTCACCCTGACGGGGCGCAGCGAGGACGACGGGCCGCCGCCGAGCAGAACGCGGTCGAGGACACGGGAGAACTCGTCACCGGGTTCGGATTCGGATGTCAGTTGTCCTCCTGCAAGTCGCTGCTTCTGTAAACACGCGCGGGCCACGTGAACCCGCCGTTACGTCTTTCCCTCGCCACGCTAAAAGGTCTTGTGGGCTGACCTTTTAGCACCCCACTATCTCACTCATCCGTCACACCCCACCTAGTTTCAGACAGCGGCCGGCTGGTTCCGGCCGGTCTGGGAGGCTCACCCGTGGCGATCCCCGAACCGAACCACACCGGAACCGTCGACTTCAACGGCTGTTCCACCTGGTACCGGATCACGGGCGAACCGGGCAGGACACCCCTGGTGGTCCTGCACGGCGGCCCCGGCGCCGGTCACCACTACACCCTCAGCATCGCGGGCATCTCCCGGCAGGGCCGCTCCGTGATCCACTACGACCAGCTCGGCACCGGGTCCTCCACCCATCTGCCCGACAAGGGTGCCGACTTCTGGACCGTCCAGCTCTTCCTCGACGAACTGGACAACCTGCTCACGGAGTTGGGCATCGCCGACGGCTACCACATCCTCGGCCAGTCCTGGGGCGGCATGCTCGCCGCCGAGCACGCGGTGCGCCGCCCGCCAGGGCTGCGCGGCCTGGTGATCGCCAACTCCCCCGCGTCCATGGGGCTGTGGCTCCAGGCGGCCGCCGAACTGCGCGCCGGTCTCCCCGAGGAGGTCCAGCACGTCCTGCACACCCACGAGGCGGCGGGGACCACCGACCACCCCGACTACCGGGCCGCGGAACAGGTCTTCAACGAGCGCCATGTCTGCCGCCTCACGCCCAACCCGCCCGAGGTGCAGGCCACCTGGGACAACATCGAGGCCGACCCGACCGTGTACCACACGATGAACGGCCCGAACGAGTTCCATGTCGTCGGCACCCTCAAGGACTGGTCCGTCATCGACCGGCTGCACCTCGTCGAGGCGCCCACGCTCCTGGTGTCCGGCCGTTTCGACGAGGCCACTCCCGAGACCGTCCGACCCTTCGCCGACCACATCCCCGATGTGCGCTGGCACATGTTCGAGCACTCGAGCCACATGCCGCACGTCGAGGAGGAGGAGCTCTACCTCCGGATCGTCGGCGAGTTCCTCGACTCCACCGACTGACCCGGGAGTTCTCTGCCATGTCCCCTACCACCAGACGGGGCGCGATCGCCGCCGCCACTGTCGCCCTCACGCTCACCGCCGCCTGTTCGTCGTCGTCCGGCTCGGGCTCCGCCTCCGACCCGGGCGCTTCCACCTCCGGCTCCACCGCCTTCCAGGCCCAGCACAAGGGCGGCACCCTGAACCTCGTCGCCCACGCGGCCGCGGGCAGCTTCGACCCCCAGGTCAACTACACGCTCCAGTACTGGCAGTTGTTCCAGTCGATGTATGACGGGCTGCTCTCGTTCAAGAAGGTCGGCGGGCAGGAGTCCTTCACCGTCGTCCCCGACCTGGCCACCGCCCTGCCGAAGGTGACCAACGGCGGAAAGACCTACACCTTCACCCTCCGCAAGGGCGTCACCTTCTCCAACGGCAAGCCCCTGACCACCGCCGACGTGGTGGCGTCCTTCCAGCGCATCTTCAAGGTCTCCAGCCCCACCGCGGGCACCTTCTACAACGGCATCGTCGGCGCCGAGGCCTGTCTGAAGACCCCGGCCTCCTGCACCCTGGCCAAGGGCGTGACCGGTGACGCGGCGACCAACACCGTCACCATCAACCTCACCGCCGCGGACCCCGAGTTCGAGTACAAACTGGCCGTTCCGCACGCCGTCGTCGTACCGAAGGACTCGCCGACGAAGGACGCCGGGACCAAGCCGCTGCCGTCGACCGGCCCGTACACGGCGGCGTCGTACGACCCGAACCGGGCCCTCAAGCTGGTGCGCAACCCGCACTTCAAGGAATGGTCGCGGCAGGCCGAGCCGCAGGGCTACCCGGACGTCATCAACTACGCCTTCGGGCAGACCGTCGAGTCCGAGGTGACCGCCGTCGAGAACGGCCAGGCGGACTGGATGTTCGACGCGCCGCCGGCAGACCGGCTGGGCGAGATCGGCACCAAGTACGCCTCCCAGGCGCATGTGAACCCGCTGACGGCGTTCTGGTACGCGACGCTCAACGTCAATACGGCCCCGTTCAACAACAAGGCGGCCCGCCAGGCGATCAACTGGGCCGTCGACCGGTCCGCCGTGGTGCGCCTGTACGGGGGCACCAACCTCGCCTCCCCCGCCTGCACGGTCCTGCCGCCCGGCTTCCCGGGGCACGTCGGCTCCTGCGACTACACCAAGGGCGGCGGTCCGACCTGGAAGGCCGCGGATCTCGCCAAGGCGAAGGCCCTGGTGAAGCAGTCCGGTACGGCGGGGCAGGAGGTCGGCATCGTCACGCAGGACGACGACGTCAACAAGTCGATCGGGCAGTACCTGCAGAGCCTGCTCACCCAGCTCGGATACAAGGCGACGCTCAAGCCGCTGTCGGGGAACATCCAGTTCACCTACATCCAGAACACCAAGAACAAGGTGCAGCTGGCCCTGACGTCCTGGTACCAGGACTATCCGGCGGCCTCCGACTTCCTCAACGTGCTGCTGTCCTGCGCCAGTTACCATCCCGGCAGCGACTCCAGCATCAACATCTCCGGCTTCTGCGACAAGGGCGTCGACGCGCAGATGCAGGCGGCGATGAAGACCTCGCTGACCGACAAGGCGAGCGCCGACAAGCAGTGGGGTGCCGTCGACCAGGCGGTCATGGCCCAGTCGCCGGTGGTGCCGCTGATCAACCCCAAGATGATCGACTTCACGTCGAAGCGGGTCGGGAACTACCGGTTCAGCAAGCAGTTCTACATGCTGGTCGGTCAGCTGTGGGTGAAGTGACCCTCGCCCCGGCTGCAGGGGCCCGGCGCTCGCCGGGCCCCTGGCGGACCGCCGCCGGCGACCTGCTGCGCAACAGACCGGCGCTGGCCGCCGCGGCGGTCCTGCTCCTCGTCGTGCTCGCGACCCTGTGCGCTCCGCTCTACGCGCACCACATCGCGCACACCGACCCCTTCCAGTCCCATGTCTCCGGCACCACGGTCGTCGGCGGGAAGACCGTGCCGGTGCTCACACCGAGCAGCACGGGACTCGGCCTCGGTGTCACCCCGATCGGCCCGACCTGGGACCCCGCCCACTACTTCCTCGGCGCCGACAACCAGGGGCGCGATGTCATGGCGCGGCTGTTGTACGGCGGCCGGACGAGCCTGTTCATCGGGTTCACCGCGGCGCTGCTCACCTGCGCCGCCGGAACGGCCGTGGGGGTTGTCGCCGGGTACATGGGAGGCCTCGTGGACGCCGTCATCTCCCGCGTCCTGGACGTGATCTGGGCGTTCCCGGTGTACCTGCTGGCGATCTGTCTGTCGGTGGTGCTGCTCACCAACGGCCTCGAACTGGGCCCCGTCACCGTCGACGCGGGAAGTCTCTGGCTGCCCGTGACGATCATCGCGGCGATCTATGTGCCGTACATCGCACGGCCGTTGCGCGGTCAGGTGCTGGTACTGCGCAACAAGGAGTACATCCAGGCGGCCGTCGGCTCCGGCGCCCCCACCCTGCGCATCCTGCGCCGGGAGGTGCTCCCGAACGTGGTGCCGACGGCGATCGTGTTCGTGCCGTTGATGACCGCGCTGGCCATGCTCACCGAGTCGGCGCTGTCCTTCCTGTCCGTCGGCGTCCAGCCGCCCGACGCCAGCTGGGGGACGATCATCGAGGACGGGCTGGGACTCCTGTACACCCGGCCCACCGTGACGATCGCGCCCGGCCTGCTGATCGCGCTGACCACGGCCACGCTCAACGTCCTCGGCGACGGGGTGCGCGACGCACTCGACCCGGGCGCCCGGCTGCGCGGAGGGATGTGACCATGCTCGCCTTCGCCCTCAAGCGCTTCGCTTCCGCCCTGCTGGTGATGTTCGCCATCAGCGTGCTGGTGTTCCTGATCTTCTTCGCCACCCCGGGCGTCGACCCGGCGGCCCGGATCGCCGGCCGCAACGCCGATCCGGCCACGCTCGCCCAGGTGCGGCACTCCTTCGGGCTCGACCGGCCGATGCCGGTCCGCTATCTGCTGATGATGCGTCATCTGCTCATCGACCGGGACCTGGAGTCCTTCGTCAACCGGGGTTCACGGGTCATCCCGCAGATCCTGCAGGCCACCCCGGTGACCCTGTCCCTGGTCATCGGCGCGGCCGTCATCTGGATGACGGCCGGCATCGTCATGGGCACGGCCGCGGCGGCCCTGCGCGGCAGGGCAGCCGACCCGCTGATCATGCTGGTGGGCGTGGTCGGCGTCTCGCTCCCGGCCTACTGGCTCGGCGAGGTCGTCAACCTCCTCACCCAGAAGCAGCTGCACGACTCACTCTTCTCCTGGGTCCCCCCGCCCGGCTACGTCGGCCTCGGCCACAACCCGGGCCAGTGGGCGCTGCACATGCTCTTCCCGTGGCTGACCCTGGCCCTGCTGTACGCCGGGATCTACGCCCGGCTGCTGCGCGGCGAGGTCGTCTCGGCGCTGAACGAGGACTACGTCCGCACCGCTCGCGCCAAAGGACTGTCCGAGCGGCGGATCCTGCTCCGGCACGCCCTGCGCTGTTCGCTGATCCCGATCGTGTCGCTGTTCGGCCTGGACTTCGGCGCCCTGGTGGGCGGTGCCGCGCTGCTGACCGAGGTGGTCTTCGGCCTGCCAGGCATCGGCAAGCTCACCTTCGACGCCCTCCAGAACCTGGACCTGCCGGTGATCATGGGGACCGTCCTGTACGCGGCGTTCTTCGTGGTCCTCGCCAACGCCCTGGTGGACATCCTGTACGCGCGACTCGACCCGAGGGCCCGCCATGCCTGACGAACCCCTTCTGGACGTACGCGACTTGAGAGTGCGCTTCCGCACCCGGCAGGGCTCTGTCACCGCTGTCGACGGACTCTCCTTCTCCGTCGACCCCGGCGAGGTCCTGGGCGTGGTGGGCGAGTCGGGCTCCGGCAAGAGCGTGTCGATGCTGGCCGTGCTGCGGTTGCTGACCAACCCGAACGTGACCGTGTCGGGCGAGGTCCTCTTCCGTGGCCGTGACCTGCTCGGCCTGTCCGGCAAGGAGATGCGGGCGGTGCGCGGACGGCAGATCGCGATGGTCTTCCAGGACCCGATGACCGCGCTGACCCCCGTGTACACCGTGGGCTGGCAGATCGCCGAAGCGATCCGGGCGCACGAACAGGTCTCCCGCAAGGAAGCACACGCGTGTGCCGTCCGGCTGCTCTCGGACGTCGGCATCCCCGACGCGGCCTCGCGGGTGAACGCCTATCCGCACGAGTTCTCCGGCGGGATGCGCCAGCGCGCGGTCATCGCGATGGCGCTCTCCTGCAGCCCCGCGCTGCTCATCGCCGACGAGCCGACGACGGCGCTGGACGTCACGGTCCAGGCCCAGATCCTCGATCTGATGCGGGAACTCAACGGGCAGGGTTCCGCGATGGTGATCATCACGCACGACATGGGTGTGGTCTCCCAGATCGCCGACCGGGTCCTGGTCATGTACGGCGGCCGGGCAGCCGAGGAGGGTCCGCGGCGGGCCGTGTTCCACGGTCCGCGGCACCCGTACACCTGGGGGCTGCTGGACTCGGTGCCGCGTGTGGGCGGTGCCCGGCTGCGGCGGCTGCCCACCATCGCGGGCCTGCCCGTCTCGCCCGGCTCCGTCCCGGAGGGGTGCGCGTTCGCACCGCGCTGCCGACTGCGGCACGACCGGTGCGAAGAGCGTCCCGCGCTGTCGGGTGAGGCACACCGCGACGCCTGCTGGCTGCCGCCGGACGACCGTGCAGGACTGCGGACGACGGCACGTACGGCGGGCGAGGGACGGGACCTGGACACGGAGGTGGCGTCGTGACGGCGCGGGAGAGCATGACAGTGGACATGGCAGCACCTTCCGGTGAGGTGCTGCTGCGGGCGACGGACGTCACCAAGCACTACCCCGTGCGCGGAAGGCGCCAGGTACTCCGGGCCGTCGACGGGGTCTCGCTCGACGTGCGCGGCGGAGAGACGGTCGGCATCGTCGGCGAGTCCGGCTGCGGCAAGTCCACGCTGGGCCGCTGTCTGGTCCGGCTCACTGAACTGACCGGTGGGCGCGTGGAGTTCGACGGGCAGGACATCTCGACGCTGTCCACGCGCCGGCTACGGCCCGTGCGGCCGGGCATGCAGCTGGTCTTCCAGGATCCGCAGGCCTCGCTCAACCCCCGGCGCCGTGCCGGGGACATCGTGGCCGAGCCGCTGCTCGTGCACCAGTACGGTGACGCGGCCGCGGTCCGCCGCAGGGTCGGGGATCTCTTCGATGTCGTAGGGCTGGCGGCGGCCCATCTGGACCGGTACCCGCACGAGTTCTCCGGCGGCCAGCGTCAACGCATCGGCATCGCGCGCGCCTTGGCGACGAATCCGAAGCTGATCGTGGCCGACGAGCCGGTCTCCGCGCTCGATGTGTCGATCCAGGCCCAGGTGCTGAACCTGTTCGCCGACCTCCAGGAGGAGTTCGGCCTCACCTATGTCTTCATCGCGCACGACCTCGGTGTGGTCCGTCATGTGTCGGACCGGATCGCCGTCATGTATCTCGGCGAGATCGTCGAGCTCGCGGAGACGGAGGCGCTGTACTCGGACCCCGCTCATCCGTACACGCAGGCCCTGCTGTCGGCGGTCCCGGACATCGACGACGGGACGCCCCTCGGGGAGGGACCGCCCCGGGAGCGCATCGTGCTGACCGGTGAGGTGCCCAGTCCTGCGGACAAGCCGACGGGGTGTCCGTTCCGTACGCGCTGCCCGTACGCACAGGAGTTGTGTGCCGTGGAACGTCCGCGGCTCACGTCGACACCTTCGGGCCGCCAGGTCGCCTGCCACTACCCGCTGGCCGGCTGAGCGACCGTGGTCGGGCCCGGGGTCTGCAGCCCCGGTCCGGCCAGTCGCTCGTCGGGCTCAGCCGAACTGGCCGACCACGTAGTCACCGGCCGGCTGCCGGGTCATGACGTTCAGCCGGTTGAAGGCGTTGATGACGGCGATCAGGGAGACCAGGGCGAGGAGCTGATCCTCGTCGTAGTGCTTGGCGGCGTTCTCCCAGACCTCGTCCGAGACTCCGGTCCCGTCGGCGACGCGGGTGCCCTGCTCCGTCAGTTCCAGCGCGGCGCGCTCGGCCTCGGTGAAGACCTTGGCCTCACGCCATGCGGCGACCATGTGGAGTCGCTGCGCGGTCTCTCCCGCGGCGGCGGCCTCCTTGGTGTGCATGTCGAGGCAGAACCCGCAGCCGTTGATCTGGCTCGCGCGGATCTTCACCAGTTCCTGGGTCGTCATCGGCAGTCCCGAGTCCGTGACCACCTTGCCCGCCGCGGCGAAGTGCTTCATCAGCTTGCCGGCGAGCGGGCCGGCGAGGACGTTCAGTCGGGCTTCCATGGTGTGCTCCTTCTGCCGTTGTCGTTGGCTACACACCTATGACTGGACCGCCCGCCGGATTGTGACAGGCGCGGATGTGACCCGCGTCTCCTAGCCTCCGTACGCCTGCTTCCAGCGGGCCCGGTGCCGCGCGTCGCCCTGGCCCCGGCCGTTCACCCCGCTCAGTGACGTCAGCGAGGCCCCGTTGTTCCACAGGCCGAGGAGGTCGCGGTGCACGGCGAGGATGTCGTGCTGCACGGCGAACTTCTCGGAGGGGCCGGTGAAGCGGGAGGTGGTCACGAACACGGCCACTTCGGCGCGGAAGTGCACCTGGGCACCGAGCAGATCACGCAGCTCGCGGTTGGGGATCGCCCTGCTCGGTGCGTAGCGTTTGCACTGAACGACCATCGTGCGGCCGTCCGGCAGCCGCCCGAGGACGTCGGCGCCGTTGTCGCCCGCGCCGCCCACCCGGCGGACCTCGGTGCAGCCGTCCCGTCGGCACAGTCCCGCGACCAGTTCCTCGAACTCGGTGCCCGTCATGACGTCCACCTCGCCGAGAGTCCGCCGGCCGGCCTGCACCGCGTCCTCCTCGCGCCAACGACGGTCCCGGCCACGCAGCAGCCGGTCCGTGCGCCACAGCCGACGGCCCGTCTCCACGGCGACGCCGACCAGTAGGAAACCCAACAGATAGGGCCACACGCTCGCCCAGAACACCACCAGGAGGACCAGCGCCGCCGCGCCGCCTCCCGTGCCCCACTTGATCCGCAGTGCCCGCCGTCTGCGGGCGGCCGTACTCCTTCGACGCCTGGCCACGTCGGCCTCCCCCTCGATGCTCCTCCCCAGAAGTCTGGGCAGCTCAAGGAGGTGTGAGAAGGGCGCGAGTCGGCCATGTCCGAATATCCGCCGTGGACGCCGGCCGGCCGCGGCGCCGAAACGGCGCCGCGGCCCTCCATGGAGCGGGTCAGCCCTTGACGGGCTTGCCGCGTCCCCAGGCCCAGGCCAGCCGGTCGGCGCCGGACTGGTTGGTGGTCTGCAGCCACGGGTGGTCGGCGGGGCCGACGAGCTTCTGCACCGAGTAGATGTCGTCGGTGCGCAGGCCCGGCCAGTACACCGAGCCCATCTTCAGCTCGCGGAAGGTGTCGGTGACGGCCTGGATGAAGTTGACGAAGTTGTCGTCCGGGGTCTTCACGTTGTAGTTCAGGCCGGTCGTCATCGGCGCGCCGAACTCGTCCGCCACGGTGCGGCTCGCGCAGTCGCCGATGCGTACCTTCAGGTCGGCGACCCACTCGTCGTAGGTGGCGTACGACTTCCAGAAGCCGTAGTGGTGCAGCGACAGGTAGGTGCCCTTCAGGCGCGGGTCGGCGCAGACCGTCGTGACGTGGTCGTTGTAGCCGGCGCCGCTGACGAAGACGCGGTTGCGGGGTACCGACTTGTAGGTGTTCAGCCACTTCGCGGCGATGTCGGCCCACTGGGCGTCGGTGTAGCCGTGCGGTTCGTTCATCGGCTCGAAGTAGACCCGGGAGTTGCCCTTGTAGGCCTTGACCACGGTGTTCCACATGGGCCAGTAGGTGGCCTCGTCGTCGATGAAACCGTCCTTGCGGTCACCGGTGCCCTCCCAGTAGGACACGATGACCTTGAAGCCCTGCGCCGCCGCCGCGTCTATGACGCCTCGGTACGACTTCCAGTACGAACTGTTGACGGTGTACGGGTTGATGGGCAGCCGGACGGTGTTGGCGCCGAGGTTCGCGCGGAACGCCGCGATGATGCGGGTCGACTTGGCATACGTGCGGGCGTAGGTGTCGGTGGTCGACAGGCCCGACAGCTGGAGCGCGTCGTCGGCGAAGTTGTCGCGCGGGTCCGCCCAGTTCACGCCCTTGAACTGGGTCGTGTCGTGGGCGGGCGCGGCGGCGGTGGCGGGGCTGCCGGTGAGGGTGGCGCCGCTGATCGCGGCGAGCGTGACCGCGACGAGCGAGGCACGCAGCCTGGGGGCACGACGGGCGCTGGTGGGGGTCTTGCGCATCGACCAATCCCTTTCGGAATGACAGCATGTTTACGTAACCATGACGGCGCCGGAATCGTGGCACTCACCCCGGCGACCGTCAAGGTCTTCGACACGTAACATCCGGTGCGACACGCGACAGGCGCGTTCGTCCGAAGCTCGGCCGAAATCCGGCACATGTTCGACCGAAGTCCGGTCGACGCACGGTTGAAGGAGGCAGCAGTGGTGGAGCGGGGAGGTTCCGGTGTCCCCGGTGGGCGGCGCAAGCAGCGTGTGTCCATGGCCGACGTCGCCGAACTCGCGGGCGTCTCCTCGCAGACGGTCTCGCGGGTCTCCAACGGCCATCCCGGGGTGATCACTTCCACGCGCGAGAAGGTCCTGGCGGCGATGCGGGAACTGGGCTACCGGCCCAACAGCGCAGCACGGGCCCTGCGGTACGGGCAGTTCAACACCATCGGTGTGATCCTGTTCAGCCTGTCGTCGACCGGCAACAGCCGCACGGTGGAGGCGATCGCCACGCACGCGGCGGCCGAGGGGTACGCGATCACCCTGATCCCCATCGACGTCCCGACGCAGGACAACGTCCTGGGGGCCTTCACGCGGATGGGCGAGCTGGCGGTCGACGCGGTCATCGTCATCATGGAGATCCATCTGCTCGACACCGGCACAGTGCAGCTGCCGCCCGGTGTGCATGTCGTAGTCGTGGACTCCGACGCCGGCGACCGCTACAGCGTGGTCGACACCGACCAGGCGGACGGCGCCCGCAGGGCCGTACGGCATCTGCTCGACCTGGGCCATCGGACCGTGTGGCACGTGACGGGGCCGCAGGCGTCCTTCGCGGGGCAGCGGCGGGCCCAGGCCTGGCGGGCGGTGCTGCAGGAGGCGGGCCGCCCGGTGCCGCCCGCGCTGTACGGGGACTGGTCGGCCGAGTCCGGTTACGCGGCCGGGCTGGTGCTCGCCGAACCGCCGGACTGCACGGCTGTGTTCGCCGCGAACGACCAGATGGCGCTCGGGCTGCTGCGCGCGTTCCACGAGCGGGGGCTGTCCGTGCCGCATGACGTCAGTGTGGTCGGTTTCGACGACATCCCCGACGCCGGGTTCTTCGTGCCGCCGCTCACCACCGTCCACCAGGACTTCGCGGAGGTGGGCGACCGCTGTGTCCAAAAGGCCCTCCAGCAGATCCGCGGGCAGACCGGCACAGAGCCCGGCACCGACCTCGTGCCGACCCGCCTGGTGGTGAGGGGCAGCACGGCCCCGCCGCCCGGCTGAGACGGGTTCCGGCATGATCGGAGGGGTCGGGGTGGGACGCGAAAAGCAGGAGGCAGGCTGTGATCGTCTGGGTCAACGGCGCGTTCGGCAGCGGAAAGACCACGCTCGTGGAGGAACTGCGGCCGCGGTGGCCCGAGGCGCTGGTCTTCGACCCGGAGATGGTCGGGTACGTGCTCCAGGAGATCGTGGACGTGCCGACCGGCGACTTCCAGGACCTCCCGCTGTGGCGGCGGCAGGTCGCGAGTCTGGCCGCAGGGCTGGCCGAGGAGTACCGGCGTCCGCTGCTGGTCCCCATGACACTGGTCAACCCCGGCTATCTGGATGAGGTCTTCGGCGCCCTGGGCAACGCGGGCCTCGTCGTCCACCACTTCTTCCTCAAGGTCCCTCCGGAGGTTCTGGTGCGGCGGATCGAGGGGCGGGTCTCCTTCCCCGACGACCCGGCCAGGGAAGAGCGGGTGCGGGCGTGGTGCAAGGCGCGGATCGAGGTGTGCACCGGCGCGGTCGACACCCTGCCCGGTGACACGGTGTTCCTCGACGGCACCTCGCCCGTACGGGAGTTGGCCGACCAGGTGCTCGCCCACGTCGGTTGACCTTGCCCCAGGGGAAGCCCGCAGCATCGGTCCATGGTGCGAGGCGGGCGGGTACTGGTCGACGTTCGGCCACTGCGGGTGGAGGCGTTCCGGAGGCTGTGGGCGGCCGGGACCGTGACCGCCCTGGGGGCTCAACTCACGGCGGTCGTGGTTCCGTTGCAGATCTACGACATCACCGGATCGTCGGCCTGGGTCGGGCTTGCCGGACTCGTGGGCTTCGGCCCGATGGCCGTGGCGGCGCTCTGGGGCGGGGTGCTGGCCGATGTACGGGACCGGCGGCGGGTGCTGCTGGTGACCACCGTCGGCATCGGTGTGACGTCGCTGTTGCTGTGGGCGCAGGCGTGGGCCGGTATGCGGTCGGCTGGATTGCTGCTCGTGCTGGTGGGTGTGCAGCAGGCACTGTTCGGCGCCAACACGGCGGTGAGCAGGGCCGTTCCGCCCCGCCTGGTGCGGCCGGAGTTGCTGCCCGCCGCCAACGCGCTGCAGTCGACGGTCGTCCTGTCGGCCGGGATCGGTGGTCCGCTGCTGGCCGGCGTGCTGTTGCCGGTGGTGGGCGCGGAGACGCTCTATCTCACGGATGCCGTCGCCGTCTGCGCGATGGTGTGGGCCGTGTGGCGACTGCCGTCCCTTCCGCCTGCGGGCATCGGTGGACAGCGGCCTGGGGTGCGGCAAATCGCTGACGGCGTGCGACTTGTGATCCACCGTCAGATACTGCTCGTGGTCTACCTCTGCGACTTCGCCGCCCTCTCCCTCGGTCTGCCCAGCGCGCTCTTCCCGCAGTTGGCGAGGGAGACCTTCCATCCCTCGGACATCGGGGTGTTGTACGCCGCGGTCTCGGCCGGTGGCGTACTGGCGGGGCTGTTGTCCGGGGCCTTTACGCGCGTCGGCAGGCACGGCGTCGCGGTGGCGGTCTCGGCGGGCCTGTGGGGTCTGGCCGTCGCGGGGTTCGGACTGGCCGACTCCCTGATTTTCGCCGTGGGTTGGCTGCTCCTCGCCGGTGGTGCGCTCCTCGCCCTGGGCGTCTTCCGGAAGACGGTCCTGCAGACCGCCGTACCGGACGGCATGCGGGGCCGGCTCCAGGGGATCGACACCGTGGTGGCCGTGGGAGGACCGCGGTTGGGCGACCTTCTGCACGGCACGGTCGGTGCCGCCGTCGGTACCACGTGGACCATCACGGGCGGCGGGGTACTGACCGTGGCCGCCGCGCTCGCGCTGCTCCTGCTGTTCCCCGGCTTCCGGGGCCATCGCGCACCGGACACCGTGGTCGCCGGCCGGTAGGGGCGGAACGGGCGCTGGGGCCGTGCCTGTTCGCGCGCGGACCGTGGCCCCCACCGGCAGGTCGCCTCACGCCTCGCCACGGCTCCCGACCGGGAACGGCAGGCAGGTGCGCCGTGTGGAGTCGAGCGTGTTCGCGACGGCCTCCAGGTAGCCCGGGACCCGGAGCAGGAAGGCGTCGTGGCCGGCTTCCGAGGTGTGGTCGCGGTAGTGGGTGGGCGCGAGGCCGAGTGAGGTCAGGCGGGCCGACAGGTACGCGGTGTCCGACGCCCGGAAGAGCCGGTCGGAGTCGAAGCTGAAGAGGTGCACCTCGGGGGTGCGGGTGGCCGTCGGTACGGGGGCCGGCCGGCGGGCGAAGGCGTCGTAGCGGTCCATGGCGGCCGTCAGGCGCAGATAGCTGTTGGCGTCGAAGCGGGCGACGAAGCTGCGGGCCTGGTGTTCGAGGTAGCGCTCCACGGCGTAGGGGCCGTGGGCCGCGCCGCCCGGGCCGGCGGAGGGCTGGTGTCTGCGGCCGAACTTGGTCTCCAGGGAGCCCGGGGACATGTAGGTGAGGTGGGCGATCATGCGCGCGACGCCGAGGCCGTCGACGGGACCCGGGGCGCCGGGTTCGTCGGCGTAGTGGCCGTCGGCGAAGCGCGGGTCGGAGCGGATGGCGGCCCGGCCCGCGGCGTGGGCGGCGAGGGAGTCGGCGGACAGCCGGGCCCCGGTCGCGATGAGCAGGAAGCGCTCCGCGTCGCCGGGATGGCGCAGCAGCCACTCCAGTGCCTGCATGCCGCCGAGGGAGCCGCCCACCACCGCCCGCAGTGCGGGGCTGCCCAGGTGGCGCAGCAGGCCTCGGTGGACGGCCACCATGTCGCCCACGGTGATGTCGGGGAAGTCGGCGCCGAGGGGCCGGCCGGCCGGCGCCGGGCTCCAGGGTCCGGTGGTGCCCGCGCAACCGCCGAGGACGTTGGCGCAGACGACGTGCAGACGGTCCGTGTCGAGGGGGCGGCCGGGACCCACCATCTCCTCCCACCAGCCGGGGATGTCATCCGAACTGTGCCGGGTGACATGGGAGTTGCCGGTGAGGGCGTGACAGACGAAGACCGTGTTCGGCCGTTCCGGGTCGGGACGGCCGTACTCCTCGTAGGCGACCCGGACACCGGAGAGGATGCCGCCCGTCTCCAGCCGCAGGGGGCGCTCCGGAGGGAAGAGGACGGCGGTGCGCTGGTGGCGGCCGGCCGGGGCGGGGAATCCGTTCATCGCGCTCCTCCCCCGTGGCCCACGAGGTGGTTCGTCCACTGTTCGGCGCGCCCGCTCGCCCGGCGTGCCGCCGCCGCGCCGAAGCTCTCGAAGAGGCGACGGCAGACGGGGTCGGTGGCCGCGTACCACTCGGGGTGCCACTGCACGCCGAGCGCGAAGGTCCGGGCCCCGACGACGGACAGGGCCTCGATCACGCCGTCGGGGGCGGTGGCCTCGCTGCGGAGGCCTGGCGCGAGGGTGCCGACCGCCTGTCCGTGCAGGGAGTTGACCCGGGCCCGGTCGGCGCCGTCCAGCAGCCGTCGAAGCAGGCCGTCGTGGGCGAGGGTGACCTCGTGCGCGGGCCGGTACTGCTCGTCTCTGGACAGGGTGGGGTCCTCACGGTGGTCCGCGCAGTCGAGGGCGCGGAGGGTGCCGCCGTAGGCCACGTTGATCTCCTGGAGGCCGCGGCAGATGCCGAGCAGGGGCAGCCCTACGGCCACGGCCCGGCGGACCGCCGGGAGGGCGAGGGCGTCTCGGTCGGGGTCGAAGGGGCCGGGGCAGGGGGCCCCGCCGTAGCGTTCCGGGGCCACGTTGCTCTCGTGTCCGCCGAGGACGAGTCCGTCGCAGCGGGCGAGCAGTTCGTCGGGGAGTGGGCCGGGGCCCGGGAGCAGCACCACCGAGCAGTGGGCGACCTCTTCGAGCGCCGTGATGTAGGCGCGGCGGACGGCGGCGTGCGGGACGCCGTCCCAGGTCTCGGTCGCGCAGGCGAGTGCGACCAGCGGCCGGTTCGTCATGCGTCCCGTGCTCCTTCGCCGAGTACTCCTTCGTATGGTGCTCCTTCGCCGAGTGCTCCCTCGATGTCGGCGAGCAGGTCGTCGATGTCCTCGATGCCGACGGCCAGGCGGATGGAGCCCTGGGTGACGCCGGCGGCCAGCTGGTCGGCCTCGGGGAGCTGGGCGTGGGTGGTGGAGGCGGGGTGGGTGGCCAGCGATCTGACGTCTCCGATGTTGGTGACGTGGGAGACCAGCCGGAGTGACTCGATGAAGCGGCAGCCCGCCTCCCGACCGCCCTCCAGCTCGAACTGCACGAGTGGGCCGCCGTTGTCCCCCATGTAGCGCTCGGTCAGCCGCGCCTCCTCGCCGTCGGCGAGCCCGGGATAGCGGACGGAGGCGACCCGCGGGTGCGCCTGGAGGTACTCGGCAACCCGGCGGGCGTTCTCCCCGTGCGCCCGCATCCGCAGCGGCAACGTCTCCAGCCCCTGGAGCAGCAGCCAGGCGTTGAAGGGGCTGAGGCAGGGACCGAGGTCCCTGAGCAGGGTCTCGCGGGCCTTGAGGAGATAGGGCGAGCGGCCGAGCGGACTGTCGAGCTCCAGGCCGGTACGGGTCCAGACGACTCCCCCGTGCGCCGGGTCCGGTGTGGTGAGCAGGGGGTGGCGCTCGGCGTGCGCCTCCCAGTCGAAGCGACCTGAGTCCATGATCAGCCCGCCGAGCGTCGAGCCGTGGCCGCCGATGTACTTGGTCGCCGAGTAGACGACGATGTGGGCCCCGTACTCCATCGGCCGGCAGGTGTACGGCAGCATCGTGTTGTCCAGCACCAACGGCACCCCGCACGCCTCGGCGAGTGCGGCGACCTCCTCGATCGGGAAGATCCGCAGCCGGGGGTTGGGCAGGGTCTCGCCGAACCAGCAGCGGGTGTTCTCGTCGCTCGCCTCGGCGAAGTTCTTCGGGTTGCCGGGGCTGACGTGGCGGACCTCGATGCCGAACCGGGCGAAGGTGTTGGCGAACAGGTTCCACGTGCCGCCGTACAACTCGTCGGAACTGACGATGTTGTCGCCCGCCTGGCACAGGTTCAGCAGCGCCAGCGCGATGGCGGCCTGTCCGGAGGCGACGGCGAGTCCGGCCGCCGCGCCGTCCACCGCGGCCATGCGCTCCTCCAGCACGTCGCAGGTCGGGTTGTTGAGACGGGTGTAGGCGTGGCCGTCCTGCTGGAGGTCGAAGATTCCGGCCGCCGCGGCGGTGCTGGGCAGTTCGAAGGCGGCGGTCTGGAAGATCGGGGTGACGACGGGTGGGGTGATGCCGAGGCGCCATTCGTAGCCGCCGTGGATGGTGGCGGAGCGGGCCGTGCGGAACGCCTTGCGGGTGGTGGGGGCGGGAGCGTCGTGGTCCGGCATCAGCGGTCTCCTCCGGAGGGGTCGGTACGTGGGCGCCGTGCCGTTCTGCCGAGCAGGGCAGCGAGCAGGGCGGTCAGCAGCAGGGCGGCGGGTATCGGGGCGAGCCCGGTCGACGACAGGTGCGGGGCCAGGACCAGTACGGCGGCGGCCCACCAGACGGCGAGGTCGTCGCCGAGGACGAAGTCACGGAGCACTCGGCTGGGCGAGGGGCAGGCTTGGGGGTCTACCGGTGGGCGAGGGTGGCGTGGGCGGGGTACGCGCGCGTGAGGCAGGTCTCGGCGCGGCACGCGCGCGTGGATCAGGCGTCCATATGCGGTGAGGGCGAGCAGTACGGTCACGCCGAGCAGGGTCGCGAGGGGGACACCGACCGCGTCCGAGGTGACGGCGGCGGCGCCTTGGGCTGTGAGCAGGACGGCGATCGCGGCTTTGACGGGGCGTTCGGGCAGCACGGTCAGAGGGCGGCGGGGTGCCGGACCTACGTCGGTGCGACGCGTCGGCGGGACGGTCTCGGGACCGAGCCCGGCAAGCCCGTTCGCGGGACCCCACCCCACCGGCCCGCCCTCAGAACCCGACCCTCGACCGGTCACCGGACGCTCCCCGAACGCACCCGGCGCAGGGCGGCACTCCGCCGAGCCGCCCGAACCGTCCCTCACCCGATCAGCCACCGGCCGACGCCCAGGCACACCGGCCCCGGTGCGGTCGCCCGCCGAACCGGCCTCCGAGCTCTGCCCCGCCCGACCGGCCCCTGGCCGAAGCCCAGGCACGCCGGTCGCAGCGCGGTGTCCCGCAAGGACAGTCTCGAACGGCCGTCCACCCAGGATCGACCCGGGGCGACGTCCCGTCAGGCCGGGCGTGATCGCCGCGGTCACCAGGAGCAGGGCCAGCGGCGGCAGCCACAGTGGCCGGGCGCCGGCCAGCGCCACGACCGCGGTCGCCAGGACCAGCGTCTC
Organism: Streptomyces sp. NBC_00285; assembly: GCF_036174265.1. NCBI lineage: Bacteria > Bacillati > Actinomycetota > Actinomycetes > Kitasatosporales > Streptomycetaceae > Streptomyces > Streptomyces sp. NBC_00285. The sequence continues at coordinate 1,151,419 of NZ_CP108055.1, forward strand.
CATACCCGCTCGCAGGAGTGCGGCGCCGACCGCCGCACCTTCCCCGCGGACGGCGTCGTACACCGACGGCTCGTCCCGTGGCGGCACCGTCCCCAGCTCCCGGCGCGCGGCCCACACCAGCCACTGAAGGCCGGCCACGAGCACCACGATCCCGCCTGCCCTGACCGCCCAGCCGCCGGGCAGAACCGCGAGGACACCCAGCGCTCCCCCGGCCGACGCCACCAACGCCAGGCCCGGTAACAGCGCCGCCCTGACCGCCGTACCCCTTCCCGTCGAGGCGACGGCGGCCACCGTGGTGCGCGCCTCCCTCGCCTCGACGGCGGCCAGCAGAGCGACGGCGACCAGCGCGGGCCAGACCGACGTCACCCCGCGTCGCCCGTCCGCGCGAGCGCCCGGGGCCGCCGGCCGGCGCGTTGCGCGAACCAGTGGGCCACCGCCGCGTCCAGGTACTCCGACCAGGGCGGACAGACGGTGACGGTTCCTGTCGGCGGCAGCACCCGGTCGTCCTCGAAGTAGGGCCGGTACACGCCGATCAGCCGGTCGAGGAGCGCCCGGTCGGGCATCGGGATGCCGCGCACCTGCCAGGCGTCCAGCGAGCGGCGCAGGAACTCCCAGCGGCGGAACGGCACGAGGGTGAGCTCGGGCAGTGGGGCGCGCCCGGCGGCCGCCCGCGCCCGGTCCAGCGCCTCGACGGCCCCGGTGACCAGTTCCCCCAGCCGGGGTGCGGCCGTTCCGGACGCCGCCACGACGTCGGTGACCGGGTCGCCGTTCGCCACCCGCCGCAGCAGAGCGGCCAGTTCGCCGGCGACCCAGTCGACGGGCACGATGTCGATCCGGCGGTCGCGGCCGCCCGGCAGCAGGGGTGGCTCGTGGCGTTCGATGAGCCCGAGCAGCGGATAGATGCCGTGGAAGCGGCTGATGGCCCCGGTGCGGCTGTGCCCGACGACGAGGCTGCACGAGAACACCACCGGGCACAGGTCCGCGTACTCGGACCGCAGCAGGCGTTCGGCCTCCGCCTTGGTGGCTTCGTAGGTGTTGCGGTACTCCCAGCCGTCGGTCGCCGTATAGGCGGAGGAGACGTAGACGAAGCGGGTGTCGGCGCTCAGCGCGCGGGCCAGTTCGGCGACGTTCCGGGTGACCTGGACGTTGCCGAGCCGGGCCGCCTGCAGGGACGCGGTCCAGCTGACGTTGGCCGCCGCGTGGACGACCACGGTCCGCCGCGCGGGGGTGAGTTCGCGTGCGAGGGCCTGGGTCGCCGGGCCGTCGGTGAGGTCACGGACGACCGGACGGACGCGCGCCCGGACCGCCTCGGGGGCCCTGGCCAGGAAGGCGTCACGGGAGCGTTCGCCACTGAACACCCCGACCACCTCGGCCCAGGGCTCCCCGGCCGCGAGGAACTCGGCGAGTCCGCTGCCGACGGCGCCGCCGATGCCGGTGACCAGCAGTCGCGCGCCCGTCACGGCGACACCGGGGCGGGGCGGCGGTCGCGGATGGCGGCGAGCATGCTGCGGGAGTTGGACTCGATGGCCTGGACACCGATGGGGTCCAGGACCGCGGCGAGGGAGGGGATGCCGATGTCGAACTCGATCTCCAGCACGACCCGCACACCGGTGGGCGTCTCGACGAGTTCCCAGAACCCGCGGAAGACCTCCAGATCACCCTCTGTCTGGTCGAAGTCGATCCGCCGCATGCTCGTGAACACATCGCGCTCGTCCCAGGTCAGCTCACTGCCGTTGAGCAGGACCCGCCACGAACTGAGCGCGGTGCCCTCGCCGCGTTCCAGGAAGCGGATGCCGAGGACGTCGTCCATGTAGCCCGCGTGCGCCTCGAAATCGCACAGTACGGTCCACACGTGCTCCAGTGGGGTGTCGTCGATGTCGACCTCGGTACGGACTACGGGCACGGTGCGGCCTCTCTGTCGGCGGGTACGGCAAGCGTTTCCGGTACGGCGGTGACGGCGGCGGCGATCGCGTCGAGCCCCTCGTCGAGGTCGTCCTGGCCGATCACAGCGGGCGGGTAGACCCTCAGGACCCGCGGGTTGCTGAGGCAGAAGCTGAGCAGCACGCCGTGCTTGGCCGCCTCCAGGACGAGCTGTCCGGCCACGCCGGGCGAGGCGGTGTCGACGCCGATCATGAGTCCCTCGCCGCGCACTTCGCGGATGCGCGGGTCGTCGCGCAGCAGCTCGCCGAGCCGCTTGCGGGCGGACTCGCCGAGGCGCCGTACCTCGTCCAGGAACCCGTCCTGTCGTACGACGTCCACGACCGCGCACCCGACCCGCCCGGCCAGCGCGCCGCCCGCGAAGGAGGAGGCCAGCACCACCGGGTCGCCTGCCGCGCCGCCGATCCGGGTGCCGGAGTACATGACGGCGGCCATCGGGACCAGGCCGCCGCCGAGCACCTTGCCGGCCAGGAGCAGGTCGGGCGGGCAGTCCGAGGCCGAGCGCCAGAGGGTGCCGCAGCGGCCGAGGCCGGTCTGGATCTCGTCGAGGGCGAAGAGGGTGCCGGTCTCCTGGCACAGCGCGCGCAGGGCGGCGAGACGGTCCGGGTCGATGGGCAGCACTCCGCCCTCGCCCCGGACCGGTTCGGCGAAGAGGGCCGCGACCGTTCCGCCGGCGAGCACCTGCCTGGCCTGGTCCAGGTCTTCCGGGTCCAGGAAGTGGACCTTCGCCGCCAGGGGCAGCGGGGAGCGCACCGCGTAGGTGTCGGAAAGGTGCAGGGCGCCCGCGGTCTTGCCGTGGTAGGAGCCGCGCAGGGCGGCGAACTCGGTGCGGCCGGTGGACAGGGCGGCCATCTTCATCGCCATCTCGACCGCTTCCGCACCGCTGTTGGCGAAGGCGACCTGGTCGAGGCCGGCCGGGGCGATGCCGATCAGCGCCTCGGCGCACCGGGTCGCCTCCGCGTTGCCGAGGACCTTCCCGGACAGGCCCATCAGGTCCAGCTGGTCCCGAGCGGCTGCGACGACCTCGGGGTGGCGGTGACCGACCAGGTGGACGCCGAAGGAGCCGAGGTCCAGCCAGCGGCGGCCGGTGGTGTCGGTGATCCAGGCGCCCTGGGCCTCCTGTTCGCCGGCCAGCAGACCCGACATACGCAGCAGCAGGGCCTTGGAGCGGCCGAAGGCGGCGCCGTAACGCTCGACGAACCCCATGGCTCAGGCGTCCTTGAGGAAGGGTTCGAGGAACGCCGCGTCGGTGCCGGCGGCGGTGCACAGCTTGGACCAGTTGCGCAGGGCCCGCAGCACCTCGCTCTGGCCGCTCGCCACCAGGGGGTCGGGGATCTGTCCCGGGAAGGCCTCGCAGAGCGCGTTCCACAGGTCCCGCACTCCGGCGTCGTCGGCCAGTTCGCCGCCGAACTCCTGCTCCAGGTCGAAGAGTTGGACCAGCTCCGGGCCGGTCGCCGAGCAGACCTCGTGCAGTCCGTACTCCAGGGCGAGGGCCAGCTGGTGTCCCTCCCCCGCGGGTTCGGCGCCGGTCAGCCGGGTGTCGATCTCGGAGAACAGCTCCAGCAGCCGGAGTTTGACGACCTGGCGCAGCTGCGGCTGGTCCGCGCCGCCGTCCAGGTCCTCGACGTAGGCCCGGCCGTCGACGGACATCAGCCAGGCCGTGGTGGCCCAGGCCCGGACGGCGGTCTCGGGGGGCAGACCACGGCCGGCCCGCACGCCGGGGAAGAGGGCGAGTTCCATCAAACTCCTTCAGCAGGTGGGGGTTCCGGTCAGGCCGGTAGCAGGGTCACCGCGCCGACGCGGGCGGCGCGCAGCAGGTCGGCGGGGGCCGCAGGGAGGTCGGTGAGGCTCAACTCCCCGCTGGGCAGCGGTTCCTGGCCGAGGAAGGCGGTGCTCGCGCCCAGCAGCATGTCGGCGCCGGGCAGGAAGCGCTGCCGTACGGGATCACCGACGGGCTCCACGGTGAGCGACGGCGTCCGGCCCTCGCCGACGTCGGTGTGAACCTCGGCGAGCAGGTCGGTGAAGAGCGGGGCCAGGGGGCCCTCGTCCTTGCCCGCAAGGGCCTCGGAGACGGGGGCACGCAGGGCGTCCACGGCCGCCACCAGGGGATCAGCCGCTCCCTGTTGATCGCGGAAACGGGTCCAACGCAGCAGGAACCACTTGCGGTTGGAGTACACGTCGAGGTGGTGCGAGAGCACGGCGTCCATCAGATACAGCAGTGCGTTGACCGCGTAGCCCACGCGTCCGCGCCGCTCCCCCGCCGCCTCGGCCAGTGACAGGAAGAGGACCTGTTCGGTGGCGGTGTGCAGGGAGGACCACTTCCACAGCCGGGCCAGTTCGGGCAGGCGGTCGAGATAGGGCAGGGTGCGGTCCAGAGCGACACCGTTGACCAGCCGCTCCAGGTACTTGCGGCGCACCTCGTGCCGCTTGTCCCAGCCGCGGTAAGCGGACACGGCCTGGCGCGGATCGACGTCCGCCAGTGCGCGCAGGTCGGCGAGGGCCGCGTCGACCTCCTCCTGCGAGAAGGAGATGGACTCCAAGTGGTTGGGGCCTTCGAAGAGTTGGGTCGCCATGCGGGCGCCCGCCATCGGTTCGGACTGGATCCTGATGAAGTCCACGTCGCTGGTGGCGTTGGCGAGCCCCTGCGCCGGGGAGCTGGTGAGCAGGAAGTGCCGGGCCTTTCCGGTACGGCCGCTCAGCAGCACGTCCAGTCCGTCTGGGGTGAGTCCGCGCGCGGCCAGGAAGGTGTCGACGTGGCCGAGACGGGTCTCGGGTGTGATGGCCATCAGGCTCCTTGTTCCGTGGGGGCGGTACCGGTAGCGGGGCGCAGGGCGCGTGCCTCGGCGACGTGCCGGAGCACGCTGGAACGGCCGAAGAGGTAGGAGTGCGAGATCCGGGCCCGGTCGCGGACGGCCTGGTTCTCCATGAGCCGGCGGTGCAGGGCGGCCAGGTTGTAGCAGGGCACGCTGGGGTAAAGGTGGTGCGCCAGGTGGTAGTTGATCCTGCACGGGGAGAACAAGGCCCGCTCCAGTGCTCCGGCGAGCACCGAGCGGGTGCCGCCGATTCCGGCGTCCTGGTCGCAGCCCACGTGTTCGGCCATGTCGCGCAGCCGCAGGATCATGCTCAGTGCGGTGATCATCGGCACGATCCAGAGCAGCAGATAAGGCAGCCACCACCCGGTCACCACCAGCACGGTCGCGAGTGCCACGAGGCCTGAGAGGAACAGGGCACACCGGGCCCGGCCCATGGCGCGGGCCACGCTGCGGTCGCCGCGCAGCACCGGGAGCAGCGAGAACTGGTCCAGGGTGCCCACGGTCTTGACGATGTTCAGGGCGACCGCGTCGGCGGCGAACAGGCGGACCCAGTCACGGATGGTGTGGTCGATCGCCGTGGGGTCGAAGTCGGGGTCGCGGTCGGTGTTGAGGTAGCGGTGGTGTTCGAGGTGGTGGCGTCGGTACAGGGTGGTGCTGATGAACAGGGGGAAGGCCAGCAGCAGATCGCTGACCAGGTCGTTGACCCTGCGGTCGCCGAACAGCAGCCGGTGCGCTCCGTCGTGCATCAGGACCGCGAGCGCGTGCTGACGGGTCGCGATGACCACGATCGCCGCCACGTAGCCGTACCAGCGGTCCCAGTACACCGCCCCGGCCGCGGCCGCGAGGATGACGGTCCACTGCCGGGCGATGGCGAGGGCTGCCCGAGCGGGTCTGCGCCGGGACAGTTCGCGCAGTTCGTCGATGCCGATGAAACGTTCGCCGGTTCCTGACGTCATGTCACGCGCCCTTGCGGGAGGGGACCGTGGTCAGGTCCTCGCTGAGCCGGGAGGCGACGGCGGCGGTCGAGCCGGTGTACTTGCCGTCGTACAGGAGCGGTTGGCCCTGCATGGCCCAGAAGGCCAGCTTGCCGATGACCATGCCCGGATAGAGGCGGACCGGATTGGCGACGGTGATCTCCAGGGTCCAGGGGAAGACCGCGCCGCTGTGGCCGAGGGGGGCGGAGAACTGGATCCAGACGCCGAGGGTGGAAACCGAACGGCAGGCGTAGAGGGTGGCCGCGTAGTGCGGGCTGCCCATGGCCTCCATGGTGCTGCCGAGGTAGAACCTGCCCGGTTCCAGGACCCGCCCGGCGGCGCCCATGGTGAGAAGGCGGGAGGTGGGGGCGCGCTGGCTGTCCAGGGTCTGACGGTCGTAGACGAGGAGGTCGGGGGCCAGGCGGAAGCCGTAGGAGTTGGGCTCGAGGCGGGCCGGGTCGAAGTCGTCGATGTGGATGTCGCCCGTTGCCACGGCCTGGGCCATCTCGGGGCCGGTGAGGATCACGGCTGGCAACTCCCTTGCAGGGAAAGGACGGTGGCGTGGATCGCGGTGCGGTAGGCGGCGAGGTCGCCACTGTTGTCGATCACGGTGTCCGGCTCGATCAGGTCCAGGCCGCGGGTCGATCCGTCGGCGCGGGTGAGGTCGGCGCGGTCGGCGAGACGGCTGAGGCGCAGTTCCTCCTCACAGGTGATCCGGAGGATCCGGAAGCCCAGTGCGCGCAGTGCCGGGGTGTCGACGAAGGGGTCGCGGAGGTCGTCGTTGACCACCAGTCCGGCCGTGCAGTCGGCGAGCCGGGCGGCGAAGTCGTCAGCCAGGGCACGGGGGTTGAGGCGACGGAGGTGGCCCGCGAGGTCCTCCATCAGGACCTGGTCCTGGGCGCCCGGGCGCAGGGGGGCGCCGGCGGCGGCGTAGACGCGGTCCTGGAGTTCGTACAGCGGGCGGGCCAGCGGGATGCGGGCGAAGCCGAGGCCGGCCTCGACGGCGTACTCCCGCAGGGTGACCGCGCAGGTCGACTTGCCGCTGCCGGAGTGTCCGATCACCGCGATCCGCAGCTGACCTGGGCTCATGAGGCGGCCAGTGCCGCGTCGAGGTCGACGTCCAGGGTGCCCGTGAGGCGGAGCATCGCCAGGTCGGCCAAGTAGGGGCGCATCGCGGAGAGGGTGGCGTAAAAGGCCGCGTAGTCCGGGACCAGGTAGTGCTGCCAGCCGAAGAACGTGGTGTCGACCGCGCGGTCGACGATCCGGTTGAGCTCCATCCAGCGCGCGGGCTCCTCCTCGACCCGCTCGACGGCGAACGGTTCGCCGGGTCGGACCTCGGGGAGCAGGATTCCGGCGAGGCGGAGCGGTTCGGGGCTGAACTCCGAGCCGAGCCAGGCCTCGAAGGCGTCTGCGTCGAGCAACAGCTTCCTGCGGTCGGGAAGTTCGGCCGGGTCGACGCCCGCGTGGGTGCGTACCCAGTCGACCAGCTCCGGGTGTTCGCGCAGGGTGCCGGCGCCGACGTACGGGTAGTCGCGCCAGGGGGTGGCGGTGATGCCGCCGTCCTCGATGCGGCAGAACAGCTTGTCGCCGGTGAAGTACTGCCAGCCGGGGCGGCTGAGCACCGAGACCAGGGTGGTGGTCTTGCCCGCGCCCTTCGGTCCGGCGATGGCGTAGGCGCGCCCGTCGCGGCGGACACCGGAGGCGTGCAGGACGACGGTGCCGCGGGTCTCCTCGGTGCGGATGATCAAGTCGCGGATGAAGTCCATCAGTTGGCACACCGAGCCGTCGGTGATGCCGACGTCGAAGCGCTGGTCCGTCGTCGCGTCCACGGGGACGTCGAGCCGGGTGTGCTCGTTGGCGTAGACGCGGCGGTCGCCGTGCCGGGACAGAAGGGCGTGGAAGGTGAACTCCGGTGCCGTGCTCTGCCGGATCACCGCCGGCCGGCCGGCCGGGGGCCGGGCCACCGGGTCGTAGGGGACGAGGGTCAGGTGGAAGGCGGGGTCGTTGGCGGGCTGGTCGGCGAGGGTGTGCCGGAAGAACCTGGCGACGGGCTGGAAGGCCTTCTCCGCCTCGGCGTCGATGTCGAAGTGCAGGGTGGTGTCGAGGAAGTTCAGGTAGCGGTGCACGCACGCCTCGCAAGGGGTTCGGGTCGGGAACGGCCGGTCGGGGTCAGTCCGAGCTGGCGCAGGGCGATCTGGGCCGGAAGGGTGTTGTCGACGGTTCCGAGGTCGGTGCCGGACGGCAGGCCGGGACCGCGGGCGGCGAACACCGCGTGCAGCCTGGGGTCGCCGTTGTTGGTGATGTGCGCGCCCGGCTTGTGGGCGGGGACGACGACGGCGCGGTCGGGTCGGAGGGTGGCCGTCGGGAGGCAGTCGGGGTCGAACAGGACGTGGCGGACGAGGGTGGGGTCACAGCCGGGGGAACCGGAGAAACCGCTGATCAGGGGGCGGCCGGCAGGTTCGGTGAGGCCTTTCAGCGCGGCCTCGGCCCGGTTCAGGAGGTCTTCCGTGTCCGCACGGGGCACCAGCCCTCCGGGCAGGTCCTCGTGGTTGATCCACAGGGAGCCGTTGTCCGCCGGGTGGTAGATCACCGAGGAGCGCCCGGGGTCGAGGGCCCCGTCGGGTGCGCGGGCCGCGAGTCCGGCCGCGATCAGTGCCTCGTTGGGGTGGACCACCCAAGCGGTGCCGGCGATCCCGTGGTCGGCACCGAGCAGCACCGAGTCCTGTGCGCCGGCGTGGTCGAGGACTTCACCGAGGAGTCGGTCGGCCCAGCCGTAGCAGGTGCGGACGCGCTGCCAGATCTGTTCGTCGACGTCCGGACGGTGGGCGGCGCCTTTGGGGTCGCACCAGCCGATCAGTTCGTGGCCGAGGTCGTCGGTGGTGGGCAGGTACATCACGACGAGGTCGGCGCTGTGCCGTCGTAGGACTGTGCGGGCCGGGGCCTCGAAGGAGCGCTGCACGCAGGCCAGCGACGACAGGAACAGGTCCTCGGCGGTGCCGTCGCCGCCGTCCACCAGACGGGGGCCGAGCAGTCCGGCGCGATAGGTGGGGCCGATGCCCTCGCCGGCGAAGACAGGCAGACACTCGTCTTCGGTGAGTGCGTGGGTGAGGGCGGGGTCGTGGCCGACGACCCGTGGACGCCAGGCACCGGTGCGCAGCAGGACGCGTCGCCCCTCGGTCTCGATCAGCCGCAGCCATACACCGGTGTCCGTGCCGAGCCGGAGGGGGTGCCAGTCGGTGTCCCCCGCCCCCAGCGTCACGGAGTGCTCGCCGCAGGTGACGCGGATTCGATGGCAAGCCGCCTGTGCCACAGCGGGACCGCGCCCCGGCGCGTGGCCGACACCACCGGCCGCCGGCTCCACATCAGGGCCGCCCACCGGCGCGACGCCGACACCACCCGTCGGCCGCACATCAGGACTGCCCAGCGTCGCCGCATCGGGCGCGCCCGTCGACGTCACATCGGCACCGCCCACCGGCGTCACGTCAAGCACGTACGTCCCGACGGAGAACCTCTCCTGCCCCCCGGCGAGCACCAGCGCCGCCTGGCGGTCGATGCGGTCGCCGTACGCCTCCACCGCGACGTCGAGCCCCGGCTCCGCCTGGCCGTCCGCGCCGATCGTCCATGGGACGTACACGGCGGCGGTGCGCAGCCCCGCATCGGCGGCCGTGTGCCACACGGTCGGTGCCGCGCAGCGGCCCGGGGCGAAGGCCGCCGCGGACTCCTCCACCGGGCCGCCGGTGCCGGGGATCCGGAAGCCGGTGATGCCGTGCCGTTCCGGCCAGGTGCCGGTGAAGAGTGTGGCCAGGGAGGGCGGGGTCTGACAGTTGGGGGCCGGTGGGCGGGCCGCGGCGCTGACCCCGGCGGCCCGCAGCCGTGCCGTGTTCGGCAGCGCGCCCTCCGCGGTGAGCCGGTCCACGATCCAGTGCGCCGCCGCGTCCCAGACCAGCCAGTAGACCGTCACCGGCCTGGCTCCAGTTCGGGCCGGGCGGCGACGACGTCCCGCAGGAAGCTGCGCTTGGAGTAGAAGGAGCGCTCCTTGGCCCAGCCGCGCTCGGCGAGGAACTCCCGCACCCACGCGTCGACCCGGTCCATCTCCGCGACGACCTCGCCCTCCTCGTGCGGGACGAGGTTGCGGGACCGCAGGTACTCGACCTCGCACTGGGACAGCACCACGTCGGGTGCGTCCAGCAGGCGGCAGTGGTCGAAGAAGATGCCATAGATGTGCCCGGTCCGCACGGACTCGCACTGGACGTCGTAACGGACCCGCCGAAAGGGGGGCAACGCCCGCACGGTCAGGCCGAGTTCATCCTTGAGGTAGTCGGCGTAGCCCTCTGGGGGCACGTCCACCTTGTGGGTCAGTTCCTCCCTGCGGGCGAAGGCGTCCTCGGCGAACCACTTCCGCTTGAGGATGTTCTTGCCGTCGGTGGAGGGGATGAAGGAGGCGTAGCCGCGTTCGGACTCGGGACCGAGGACGTCGTGGAGGTGGTTGTCGTAGTACCAGATCTGGAAGTCCTCGCGGTACTCCGGCCGGCAGCCCGGCAGTTCGCCCGCCCTGAGCGCCCGCAGGACCTCCAGGCCGGCCTCCCAGATGTCCGGGGCCGGATCGAGGGTGTACTTGTACTCCAGCTCGGTGCCCTTGAAGTGGTTGCGGAAGTAGAGGTGGTGGTTGCCGACCATCAGTTCGTGATGCTGATGTGCCGTCAGCATCGGTTTCAGCCAGCGGAGTTCGTCCACCGGTCCATGGCCGACCGGCGCCTCGGTACTGCGCACGAAGCACGCGTCCTCGATGTGGGCGCGGATCTGCGCATAGGCGTGGTAGCCGCCGCCGGGGTGTTCGGAGAGGTAGCACAGGGGCACCAGGGCCGAGCCGGCGGATCCGACCAGGGGCCGCAGTGCGGGACCCGCGAAGCCGTCCTGGAAGAGGTCCGCGCCCTCGACGGGAGCGCGGCCCAGCGGGTGTCCGTCGCTGGTGAGGGCGACCGCCTCGCAGGTGCCGAGGTCCGCCCAGTCGACGACCACGGTGGTGCTGGGCCGGGCCTCCTCCAGCGGGTCCACCCGGACCAGGACCAGCGGGTCGGCGTCCGCCCACGGCTTGCTGCCGTTCAGCAGGTGGACTCCCCCGAGTACGACCCAGGCCTGGCCGTCCCGTCGTTCAGCGCTCATCGTCGGTGCTCCTTCCGGCGGCGGTTCCGGCCACCGTGATGACCCCGTCGCTGATGACGGCCTCGCCGCCGTCGACCAGGGGTGCCAGGTCGTCCGCGACCAGGGCGGGGACCTTGGCCTCGCGCAGCAGGATGGCGAGGTGGCAGAGGACCGAACCCTCCTCGAAGACGAAGCCGGCCACCGAACCGATGAGGACGGAGAGCACCGCGTAGGGGCGGCTCACCCGCACCACCGGCGGGGCGGGCATGGCCTGGATCTTCTCCAACAGGCGGGTGATCTCGGTGTGTTCGACGACGTCCTTGCTGCGGTCCACGCTCACCGCGGGCCCCACCGAGAGCCGCCTCAACAGGTCGTCGTCGGCCAGCTTGAGCAGCGGTCCGCTCGCAGATCCTGCGGAGACCAGCGTGCCGCGCTCCCCCGACAGCACGTCCCCGGTCAGGAGCGAGTAGTCCACGAAGTAGGGCTCGCCGTCGGCGAACACCCACTCCACCGTGGCATCGCCGTACCGGTCGTGCATACGGCCGGTGAAGGCGGCCATGCGTGCCAGGTGCGGGACCAGCTCGGCCGGAGCGCCGTCCACGGCCTCCGCGCGGTCCTCCCCGCCCGCGTTCCGGACGAAGGAACGGGCGCCCGCCGTGCCGCGGTTGAGGGCGAGCAGTCCGTCGGGCGTGTACTCGACGAGCAGGTCGGTCCCGGACCGGCGGGTGATCAGGCCGAGTTCGCCGCGGATGAAGTCCCGTACGACGACGGCCTGTCGGCGGTCGGGCTGCGCGTCGGCGCGGGTGATCTCGCCGAGCCGGTCGGGCACCTGCTCCTTGGGGACGACGATCTGCCGCAGCGTGGCGCCGAGATCCAGGACGCATTCGCTGCCGGGGCCGGTGGCCAGCAGCGCGCGTACGTGGTCCCGGCCCTCGGCGGCGGCCAGGTCCCGGGCAGTGAAGCCGATCAGCCAGCCCGCGCCGACGGAGAGTCCCAGCTCCTCCGCCAGCCGGTGCGCGGGTCCTCGTTTGGCGGTGTATCCGGCGTACACCTCGGCGATGTCACCGAGCTGGGCACCGGCGGGCGGATCCTCGAAGTACAGCCGGCTCGACCAGATCCCGGCTGCGGCGGGGCCTTCGTCGACGAGCCTGCGGGCGGTCACGGGACGTACCTGGACGAGGTGCAGCCCGGCCTCGTCGGCGGCCCACTCCACGTCCACGTCGCAGCCGCGCTCCTGTCGCAACTGGCGGCAGGTGTCGGCCAGTTCCGCCAGGAGCGGGTCGTCGATCCGCCCTCCGGGCGCGGCCGAGACGCGCCGGGGCACCGCCACTCCGGCGACCAGCTCTTCGGCCAGACCCTCGGTGTACTCGATCTCGACGGAGCCCTGACTCCCGTCGAGCCCGGTGAAGGCCACGCCGGCAAGCGTGGGCCGCACCAGCCGCTGGACGATCACCGCGAGCCGGGGCTCGGGGTCGAAGTCGCCCGCGCGCACCCGGGCCGCCACCGCCGAGCTCGCATAGTGGGAGCGCCAGCACTCCGCCACGGCCGCGATCACCCCGTCGGCCCCGCGCACGCCGAGCACACTGCGATGGACGCCGGCCAGGCTGCTGGTGCCGCTGTCCTCGGCGAGCCCGGAGGAACGGACCGCGAACTCGCCCTCCTCCGGGTCTCCGAACATGTCCTGCAGCCGGGCGGTGAGCAGCTCGCGCAGGTCCTGCGGCACGGTCAGCCCGGCCACCGCCGCCTCGATCCCGGCGGTGAGTTCGGTGAAGAAGGCACCGACCGTGGCCCGCATCTCCTCGAACAGGGCGCCGAGTTCGCCGCGTGCCTCACGATCGAGCGCCTGGGCCAGCTCCCCCGCGGGGACGGCGAAGGCGAGCGGCACCCGGTAGGTCCGTGAGGTCAGGGCGAGCGAGGCGAACTTGTGGCCGACCTCCGCCGGGTTCGCGACGGTGCCGAGGCCCGGCAGCCGTTGCCGGGACAGCTGACGGTCGAAGTCCTTGTGGATGTCGCTGGCCCGGGGTCCGACAGCGCCCTGGTATTTGCCGTCGTACAGCTCGATCTCGCCCTGCGGGCGCCACCACATCATCTGGCCGATGGTCATGCCCGGGTACACCCGAACCTGGTTGACCGTGTAGAGCTGGAGGGTCCACTGACCCTCGTAGCCGATGTCCCCGAGGCTGGCGGAGAGATTGATGAACAGGCCGAGTCTCGCCACGGAGGAGCGGGCGGCGAAGGTCGGCGCGTAGTGGCGGCTGCCGAGCACCTCCTGGGTGTGCGCGAGGTAGAGCCGGCCGGGCTCCAGGACATAGCCCTCGTCGCCCATCTCGATGTCGACGCAGACGTTCTCGCGGCGCGGGTCGAGGGGCATCTCGGAGTAGACCCTGAGGCGGCTGCCGAGCCGGAAGTTGTAGCTGTTCGGATTGACCTGCTCGGGAGTGAACGGCTCGATGGTGATGCGGTCGTTCGTGCGTTCCCGCGCGATCTCGCTTCCGGTCAGGATCATCAGCACTCCTTGCGGGAGGTGGGGGGTTCGGCGACGGCCCGATCGGCAGAGGGACGCGGCCGTGGAGAAGGAGGGGGTGGCGAGGTCGGGTCAGAGGGGGAAGTACCGCTGGGCCCTCGGGAGTTCGGTGGCCGGGCGGGCTTCGGCGATCTCGCCGTCGACGGGGACGGTGCCCTCCAGGATCCGGGCGGTCAACAAGACGATCGACTCAGGGTGGTGACGTTCCTGCTCGTGAGCGGTCAGTCGCATGGATGCACGCCCCGTTCCGATCAGGAGTACTTCCTTCAGAAAGTATTTGGGTTCGGGAATTGATGTCAACGATTCAACGGCATGCTCAGCAAATGTAACTTCGCGGAAACTTGGGCTAGTTGACAGCTACTCACCGACCGGAAAATAGTTCATCCAGGAAGTACCTAACTCCCCCGCACCTGACTCCCCGCACCGGCCTGCCCAGGTCCGGCGCAAGCGAGAGGTACACATGGCGCACATCGCGTTCCTGGAGACCAACACCACCGGCAGCGGCTACGAGGCGATCGCCGCCGCCAAGCGTGCCGGCCACCGCGTCACCTTCGTCACCCGTGACATCGAGGCGTATCTGCTGCCGGGCCAACTCCAGCTGGACACAAGCCTGCTGGACGATGTCGTAGGCACCGAGACCAACGATCCGGACCAGGTGGTCGCCGCGCTACGGCCCTTGCTGCCCGGCCTCGACGCGCTCATCTCGATCGGCGAGTGGCACATGATCAGCGGCGCGGAGTCGGCGCACCGTCTCGGCCTGCCGGGGCAGGCGCCCGACTCGGTGCGCGCCGCCCGGATCAAGTCCCTGCAGCGCCGGGCCTGTGCCGAGGCGGGCGTCCCGATCCCGGACTTCGCCGTGGCCCGCACCCCCGAGGAGGCGGCCGAGGCAGCCGTCGCCCAGGGCTTCCCGTGCATCGTCAAACCCGTTGATTACGGCGGCAGTTACGGCGTGCGGCTGTGTCACAGTGCCGACGAGGTGGCGGAGCAGGGCGTCTTCCTGCACTCGGTCACCCACAACCAGCGCGACCAGCGGATGTCCGAGGAGATCCTCGTCGAGGAGTATCTGGAGGGCCCCGAGATCAGTCTGGAGACCCTCACCTACGACGGCGTCACCCGCTTCCTCGCCATCACCCAGAAGCTCACGGTGCCGCCGCCCTCGTTCTACGAGACCGGGCACGCGCTGCCCGCCGACCTCGACCCCGAGCTCGAACTGGAATGCCGCCGGATCACCGTCGACGCCCTGAACGCCATCGGCTACGTCTTCGGCGCCGGGCACATAGAACTCAAGCTCACCCCCGACGGGCCCAAACTGATCGAGGTCAACTGCCGTCCCGCGGGCGACCGGATCACCCATCTCCTCAACCGTGCGCTCGATGTCGACCCGACCGAGCTGCTGATCGAGATGTACCTGGGCACCCCGCCCGACCGGATTCCGGAGCCGGCACGGGGTGCGGCCATCGTCTTCCTGCCGAGCCCGGGCGGCCGGGTGGTCGCCGTCGAGGGGATCGAACGGGCGCACGCCGTGCCCGGGGTGGAGGAGGTCTCGCTGTACGTCGGCCCGGGCGACGTCCTGGCGCCGCCGACCAACAACAACGACCGCCTGGGCTACGTCACCGCGACCGGCCCCGACAGCACCGCCGCGCTGGCGGCGGCCACCACCGCGGCCGGGTCGATCCTGGTCAAGCTGGAAGCGGAGTGAGGCTTCGCCAGTACACCGACGGGATGACCAAGCCCATCGCCCTGGTGTGCCTCGGCATCTTCGTCAGTCGGCTCGGCGGCTTCTTCGTCCTCTTCCTGACCCTCGTCCTGGCCGAACGCGGCTACGGCACCCGGCAGATCACACTCGCCCTGATCGTGGTCGCGACCGCGGGCGTGCTCGGCGCCGCGGCGGCCGGCCCGGTGGCCGCCCGGGTCGGAGTGCGTACGGCCCTGCTGCTCACGGGCTCGGTCACCGCGGCGGGCGCGTTCCTGTGCGCCGCGCTCCAGGACTTCGCGCCCACCGTCGCCCTGGCCGCCGTGGTCTCCGCCGGTGTGCAGGCGTACTCCCCGCTGGCCCAGACCGTGGTGGGCACCTCGGCGACGGCCGAGCGCCGGGTGGCCATGTTCGCCGTGTACCGGCTGTGCCTGAACGTGGGCGCGAGCGTGGGCCCGGTCCTCGGCGCCCTGCTGCTGTCCTGGTCCCCGGCGGCCGTCCTGGTCGGCAACGGCCTGGCCGCCACCGTGGCGACCCTGCTCGTCCTGCCGCTGCCTCGCGCGACCCCCCGTTCCGTCCCGGGACCGGACCGGAGCCCGGTGGCGCAACGCTCAAGGGTGAGCGGCGAGTTCGCGGCGGCCGCCGTGGTGCTGAGCGTGGCCTCGCTGGTCTACGCCCAGCAGACCGGAGTGCTCGCCCTGGCGGTCCGTGAAGCGGACTATTCCACCGATGTCTACGGCTGGCTGCTCACCCTCAACGCTGTGGTGGTGATCCTGGTCGAGGTGCCCCTGTCGCGTTACACAGGGCGCTGGCAACGGCGCACCCCGCTGATCCTCGGCACGGTCTTCGTCTGCGCCGGGTACGCGGTCAACCTCGCCGGGATCTCCCTGCCCGTCCTCATCATCGGGGTGCTGAGCTGGACCCTGGGCGAGGTGCTGATGACGCCGGTGGCCGCCGCCTTCGCGACCGAGGCGGCCCCGCCCTCCCAGGAGTCCGTATACCTGTCCTTCCTCAGCATGTGCCAGACCGTCGGCTACGCGGTCGGCCCGGCCGCCGGGGTGTACGCCTACGGTCAGCACGCCGCGCTGCCCTGGCTGATGTGCGCCGGCCTCATGGTGGTCAGTGCGCCCGCTTTGTACTACCTGCTCCCCCGGGCCCAGTGGCGGGCTCAGACCTCCGAGGATTGTCAAGTGGTCTGTACCGGTCTAGGCTCCGTCGACGCGGGAGATCCTCAGCAAGGGCGCCGGGGTTGAACTCCACGTACACCGCGGAATCCCCCGGAGGTGCCCTGTGCACTCGACGGCAGCACACCTGTGTTCGGACCGACGGGACATCCTCCTCGTCGCACTCGTGATCCCTCTGCACGGCCCGGCCGGCATCGTCGGCCCGTCCTGCGAGTTCTCCGCGCAGTTGGCCGCGGAGGAGCTCAACGCCGCGGGCGGCATCCTGGACCGGGAGGTACGGCTGGTCGTCGTGGACGGCGGCGCCGAACCCCACCAGGTCGCGGACGAGGTGGCGGGCCTGGTCGCCCTCGGGGCGGTCGACGCGGTCGTCGGCTGGCACACCTCGGCGGTGCGCCAGGCCCTGGCGCCGCGGATCGCACACCGGGTGCCGTACATCTACACCGCGCAGTACGAGGGCGGCGAGGTGACGCCCGGGGTGTTCCTCACCGGGGAGACGGACATCCAGCAACTCGCCCCCGCCATGCGCCTGTTGACCGAAGCGACGGGCGCCCGCCGCTGGTGCACGGTGGGCAGCGACTACGTCTGGCCGCGGGTCACCGCCCGCACCGCCCGCCGGTTCGCCGCGGAGTCCCGCAGCAGCGTCGTGGACGAGGTGTTCGTTCCCCTCAACACCGAGGAGTTCGGCCCCGCGCTGCGAAGGATCGAGGCCAGCGGGGCGGACGCGGTGCTGATGCTGCTGCTCGGCGACGACGCGGTGCGCTTCAACCGGGCGTTCACGGCGGCGGGGCTGCACCAGCACTGCATACGACTGAGCACGCACATGGACGAGAACCTGTTGTTCGCGACGGGCGCGGAGGCCTCGGAGGGGCTGTGGGCGGCCGCCGGGTACTTCGACTCCCTGATGACCTCGGAGAGCCTGTCCTTCGGCCACCGTTACGCCAGGCGGTTCGGGGACGAGGCGCCGGTCGCCGGGAGCCTCGGCGAGTCCTGCTTCGAGGGCATCCTGCTGCTCGGCGCACTGGCCGACCACCGCAGGTCGTTAACCGTGCCGGCCCCGCCAGGACCTGAGGAGACGATCTCCTACGAGGGCCCGCGGGGCGCGCTGAGGCTGCGCGGCAACCACCTCGAACAGCGGCTCTACCTGGCCCGGGCGGACGCCCTGGACTTCGAGATCACCGCTCAGCTCTGAGAGCTCACCGCTCAGATCCGGCCTGCTGCGGGGCGCGCTCCAGGAGGGACTCCAGGCGCGCCAGCCCGGACACCAGCTCCCGTACCTCGGGCAGTTCGGCGAGCACCTGCTCCTGCGCCCGCCGGGCCAGGGCGGCGACAGCGCGGTGCCGGGTCCGGCCGCGCTGGGAGAGGTAGACCAGGACGCGCCGGCCGTCCCCCGGGTCCTTGCGGCGGTAGACCAGCGCCGCCGAGACCATCCGGTCGACCAGCTTGGTGAGGCTGGGCGCGGGCATCAGGGCGTATTCGGCGACGTCGGACATGGTGTGGCCGCGGTCGTCGGCAAGGAACGCCAGCACGCGCCACTCCTCGACGGAACAGCTCTCGGCGTCCAGGGCCACGCTCAGGCGCCTGGTCATCAACCGCTCGGCACTGCTGAGCAGTCGGGGGAGATCGCGGGGCAGCTCCGACGACACGTCAACCCCTCCTCAGCAGGTCCGCGGGCAACCGGCTCACAGCGCCGACCCTACCTCCCCGCCGCGGTACTTTCCAGGGGAAGAACCTGCTCACGGGGGCGCACACCGATTCCGCCGACGCCGGCTCCCCCGAGCCGCACCCTGTGCCCCATCCGAGCTCCTTTCCGACAGAAGCAACCGGAGTCAGCGCACCCGCCCTGCCGCTGCCCCGCGCCCCGACGCGACCGTGCCGGCACTCCCGTCGAGCACGTCGGCGAACCGGGCCAGCAAGGCGTGCAGCTCCTCCACCTCGTCCTGCGCGAGCCCCGCGGGCAACTCGGCCCAGTCCGCCTGCACTCGACGACTCAGCCGATGCCAGTACTGCTGCCCGCGCGGGGTCAGTCGGGCGAGGATGCGACGGCGGTCGGTGGGGTCCACACGCCGGTACACGTGGTTCTGCTCGACGAGTTGGTCCATCAGCTTGGTCAGGCTGGGCGGCGGCAGGAAGGCACAGTCGGCGATGGCCGTCATGTTGTGCCCCCGGCCGTCGGAGAGCAGGTCCAGCACCCGCCACGCCTCCACCGAGCAGCCGAACTCGTCGAGGACGCCGTGCAGTCGGCGCGCGGCGAGGCGTTCGGTCCTGGTCAGCAGCTGGAGCAGTTCCTGGGGCCGGCTCACCGTCACACTCCTCATGCCACATGGTCGCGTCGGGACTTCAGCCTTGGCGTCGATCACCTCGGCTTGACAAGGGTAACGGGAGACCGGAAACTTCACACAGGAAGCAATAATTGCCGTTACCGAGATTCCGTCACCCAGGTCTCTCCGGTGGCGGCTTTCTCTTTTTGGCCCCGAGATTTACTTCCAACAGAAACTATTCATCAACCGCGCCGAAACACCGGGGAAACAGCATCGGCGCAGTCTGTGACCGCACTTCAGTCCACCAGCCCGGACGCCACCGCACCGAACGGCTGGGAATTCGCGCGCCACCCCAGCCGCACTTCACGCGCTGAGTGCCCGCAGGTTCACGTCCCTGAACTCTTCCTCTCTTTCCCATGCCCCTCGGGGCAAGGAGGTATTGCATGTCCGGGCTCAGCATCAGCCGTCGCGGTCTCCTGGCGAGCGCCTCTGCCATCGGCGCCTCCGCGGCTCTCACCGCGTGCGGTGCCAAGACCGGCAGCGACACGTCGTCCGACTCCGCCGCCAAGGCCGACACCTCCGGCAGCACCGTCAAGGTGGGTCTGCTCAACTCCCTGTCGGGCACCATGGCGATCAGCGAGGTGACCGTCCACAACTCGCTGCTGCTCGCCGTCAAGGAGATCAACGCCGCCGGCGGAGTACTGGGCAAGAAGCTCAAGCCCGTCAGCCAGGACGGCGCCTCCGACTGGCCGACCTTCGCGGAGAAGGCCGAGGCACTGATCACGGACGACAAGGTCGTGGCCACCTTCGGCTGCTGGACCTCGGCGAGCCGCAAGGCCGTCAAGCCGGTCTTCGAGCGGTACAAGTCGCTCCTCTTCTACCCCGTGCAGTACGAGGGCCTGGAGGAGTCGCCGTACATCTTCTACATAGGCGCGACCACCAACCAGCAGATCGTCCCCGCCCTCGACTACCTCAAGAAGCAGGGCCTGACGAAGCTCTACCTGGTCGGCAGCGACTACGTCTTCCCGCGCACCGCCAACAAGATCATCAAAGCGTACGCCAAGGCGAACGGCATGACCGTGGTCGGCGAGGACTACGCGCCGCTGGGCTCCACGGAGTTCAGCACCATCGTCAACAAGGTCAAGGACTCCGGCGCCGACGCGGTGTTCAACACCCTCAACGGCGACAGCAACGTGGCCTTCTTCAAGGAGTACAAGTCCTCGGGGCTCACCGCGAAGAAGATGCCGGTGCTGTCGGTCTCCATCGCCGAGGAGGAGGTCAAGAGCATCGGCACGCAGTACCTGGAGGACCAGCTGACGGCGTGGAACTACTACGAGACCACACCGGGCGCGGCCAACACCAAGTTCGTGAAGGCCTACCAGGCGGAGTACGGCAAGGACAAGCCGACCAGTGACCCGATGGAGGCCGCGTACATCTCGGTCTACCTGTGGAAGGAGATGGTCGAGAAGGCCGGCTCCTTCGACGTCGCCAAGGTGAAGGCGGCCTCCGACGGCATCGAACTGGACGCCCCCGAGGGCAAGGTGACCGTCGACGGCGCCTCCCAGCACGTGTACAAGACGGCCCGCATCGGCAAGGTCGGCTCGGACGGCCTCATCAAGGAGGTCTGGAACTCGAGCAAGCCGATCAAGCCGGACCCGTACCTGAAGAGCTACTCCTGGGCCGCCGGTCTCTCCTGAACCGCCCCGCCCGGCCTCGCACTTGAGGCCGGGCCCTTGGACAGCCCGCACGCCCGTCCCCGACCCGGAGCCGCTTCATGACGGTCATCCTCAACCAGACCTTCACCGGCATCAGCATCGGTGCCGTCCTCCTGCTCATCGCCCTCGGACTGACCCTGACGTTCGGTCAGATGGGCGTGATCAACATGGCGCACGGCGAGTTCATCATGGCCGGCGCCTACACGACATACGTCCTCCAGAAGTCCATCAGCAGCGCCGGTGTCTCCCTGTTGGTCGCCCTGCCACTGGCGTTCCTCGTCGCGGGCAGCCTCGGCGCGCTGCTGGAGTGGCTGCTGATCAAGCGCCTGTACACCCGGCCGCTGGACACCCTGCTGGTGACCTGGGGTGTCTCGCTGATGCTCCAGCAGCTGGCCCGAGACATCTTCGGCGCCCCCAACGTGCAGACCCACGCCCCGGATCTGCTGACCGGCAACATCCCGGTCGGCGGCGGCATCACGCTGGCCAACAACCGGCTGTTCATCCTGGGCCTCGCCCTGCTGTGCGTCCTCGGGCTCACGCTCGTGCTGCGCATGACGCCCCTGGGCCGCCGGATCCGCGCGGTCGTGCAGAACCGGGATCTCGCCGAGGTGTCGGGCATCGCCACCGAGCGGGTGGACCGTACGACCTTCTTCATCGGTTCGGGCCTCGCGGGCGTGGCCGGGGTCGCACTCACCCTGGTCGGCCCGATCGGCCCGACGATGGGCACCAACTACATCGTCGACGCCTTCCTGGTCGTGGTCGTCGGCGGCATCGGGCAGCTCAAGGGGAGCGTGATCACCGCGTTCGTACTCGGCGTGCTCCAGGCGGTGTTGGAGTACTCGACGACGATCAGCGTCGCGAAGGTCGTCGTCCTGGTGGCGATCGTCGCCTTCCTCCAGTGGCGACCCCAGGGCTTGTACACACTGCGCACCCGGAGCCTGGCATGACGACGATCACCGAACGCTTCCGCGTCCCCGGCGCCTTCCTCGTCGGGGCCGTCCTCCTCCTGGGTGTCGCCCCGGTCGCTCTCTCCGACTTCCGGCTCTCCCTGCTCGCGAAGTACCTCTGCTACGCCATCGTCGCGGTCGGGGTCAGCCTCGCCTGGGGCCGTGGCGGTCTGATGGTCCTCGGCCAGGGCGTCTTCTTCGGCCTCGGCGGCTACGCCATGGCCATGCATCTGAAGCTCACCGATGCCGCGGCGACCGGCGAGAAACTCCCCGACTTCATGCAGCTGTACGGCACTTCGGACACGCTGCCGTGGTGGTGGGAACCGTTCGCCAACCCGGCGTTCGCGCTCGCCATGACGATGCTCCTGCCCATGGCGGTCGCCGCGCTGCTCGGCATCCTGGTGTTCCGCCGCCGGGTGAAGGGCGCGTACTTCGCGATCCTCAGCCAGGCGCTCGCGGTCGCCCTGTCCATCTGGCTGGTCGGCCAGCAGGCCACCACCGGCGGCACCAACGGACTCACCGACATCCAGGGCTTCTTCGGCTACTCGCTGGACGACCCCGTCAACCAGCGGATGGTGTACTTCATCATCGCCGCCGTACTTCTCCTGCTGATGGCCCTGGCCCGGCAGCTGTTCGTCAGCCGCTACGGCGAACTCCTCATCGCCGTACGGGACTCGGAGGAGCGGGTGCGCTTCCTCGGGTACGACCCGGCGAACGTCAAGCTCGTCGCGTACGTCCTGGCGGCCGGCATGGCGGGCCTGGCCGGTGCGCTGTTCGTGCCGGCCGTCGGCATCATCTCCCCGGCACTGATCGGGGTCGTGCCGTCCATCGGCTTCGTCATCGGCGCGGCGGTCGGCGGCCGGGCCTCGCTGGTGGGCTCGGTACTCGGCGCGGTCACCGTGGCCTGGGCGCAGAGCACGCTGTCCGACGAGTTCCCGGCCGCGTGGACGTATCTGCAGGGCCTGCTGTTCGTGCTGGCGGTCGGCTTCCTGCCGGGCGGCCTGGCGTCGCTGACGGTGTATCTGCGCAGGCGGCGCGAGCGGCCTCGTACGACGACACCTGTGGAGGAACCGGTTCCGGTGACGGTGGGAGAGACGGTATGAGCGGCGAAGGACTGACCGTCCGCGATCTCAGGGTCACTTTCGACGGCTTCACCGCGGTCGACGGCGTGGACCTGGAGATCCGTCCCGGCGACCTGCGCTTCCTGATCGGTCCGAACGGCGCGGGCAAGACCACCCTGGTCGACGCCGTCACCGGTCTGGTCAGGGCCACGGGGTCCGCGCGCTTCGGCGACCAGGAACTGCTGGGCAAGCCGGTGCAGAAGATCGCCCGGACGGGCATCGGACGCACCTTCCAAACTGCCACCGTCTTCGAGGAGTTGACGGTCCTTCAGAACCTGGACATCGCGGCCGGCGCGGGCCGTGGCGTGTGGACCATGCTGCGGCGCCGCAAGGACATCCCGGAGCCGGTCGAGCAGGCGCTGGAGACGATCGGGTTGACCGGGCTGCGCGACCGCCAGGCCGGGGTGCTCGCGCACGGTCAGAAGCAGTGGCTGGAGATCGGCATGCTGCTCGTGCAGGACGTCCGGCTGCTGATGCTCGACGAGCCGGTCGCCGGTATGAGCCACGACGAACGCCAGGCCACCGGCGAGCTGTTGCAGCGCATCAGCGAGGAGCGGACGGTCGTCGTCATCGAGCACGACATGGACTTCATGCGTGCCTTCGCCCGCAGCGTCAGCGTGCTGCACGCCGGAAAGATGCTCAGTGAGGGCACGGTCGCCGAGGTGCAGGCCGACGCCAAGGTCCAGGAGGTCTACCTGGGGCGCGCGACCGAGCCCGCCGTCGAGACCGTCGTAGAGACGCAGGAGGCCTGACGCCATGCTGGAGATCAAGAACGTCCGGGCCGGCTACGACCGCTCCTACGTCCTGCACGACGTCACCGTGTCCGTCCCGAAGGACGGGGTCGCCGCGGTGCTCGGCCACAACGGTGCAGGCAAGAGCACCCTGCTGCGGGTCGCGATGGGTCTGCTCAAGCCGAAGGGCGGCCAGGTGCTGCTGGACGGCGAGGACATCACCCGCCTCGCCCCGCACCAGCGGGTGGCCCGCGGGATGGCGTACGTCCCGCAGGGCCAGCAGTCCTTCCCGCACCTCACCACCGCCGAGAACCTCCAACTGGTGGCGGACGGCCGCAGCGGGGGCAAGGAGGCGATCGCACAGGCGCTGGACCTCTTCCCGGTGCTGCGCGAGCTGTCCGTCCGCCGCGCGGGTCTGCTCTCGGGCGGCCAGCGTCAGCAACTGGCCATCGCCCGGGCCCTGATCACCGCTCCCCGGCTGCTGCTGCTCGACGAGCCGACCGAGGGCATCCAGCCCTCCGTCGTCGCCGAGATCGAGGAGACGATCCTCGCGCTGACCCGCCAGGGCGGTCTGTCCGTCCTCCTCGTCGAGCAGCATGTCGGCTTCGCCATGCGCGCCGCCGAGCGGTACTACGTCCTGGAGGCGGGCCGCGTGACCTCCTCCGGCGAGGGCGGCACCGCCTCCGAGCAGACCGTGCGCGAGGCGCTCAGCGTGTGACCTTGAGGGGCAACGCGCTGAGGCCGTTGAGGAAGTTGGAGTAGACCGGCCGTGCCTGGCCGGTCTGTTCCATGTCCGCCACCTGGTCGCGCAGTCCTTCCAGTACGGCTCCGATCTCCGCGCGGGCGAGGTAGGCGCCGAGGCAGAAGTGGGGGCCGTAGGCGAAGGTGCAGTGCTTGTTGGGGGTGCGGTCCAGACGAAGCTTGTCCGGGTTCTCGAAGACCTGCTCGTCATAGTTGGCGGAGGCGTTCCACACGGTCACGATGTCACCGGCGCGGATCGCCCGGCCTGCGATCTCGGTGTCGGTCGTGGCCGTGCGGCCCGAGTGCAGCGCGGGGGTCGTCCAGCGCAGGATCTCCTCGACGGCCGTGTCGGTACCCGTGTCGCCCTGCTTGAGCGACTGCCACTGGTCGGGGTGTTCCACCAGGGCGAGGGCGGCGCCGACCATGGACAGACGGGCCGTCTCGTCGCCGCCGAGGATCAGGCTGTAGCAGTTGAGCATGATCTCGTCGTCGTCCAGCGGAAGGCCGTCCACCTTGCTGCCGGCCAGGAGCGCGATGACGTCCGCGTGGCCGCTGCCGCGGCGGTCGCGGGCGAGGTCGGCGAAGTAGAGCAGGATCTCGCTCTTGGCGATCCAGGTGTCCGCCGCGGTGCCGTCCGCGTCGTGCGAGCCCAGGGCGGAGGAGGTCAGGCTGAGCAGATGGGCCCGGTCGCTCTCGGGCACGCCGAGCAGGTCACAGATCGCGCCGAGGGGAATCCCCGCGGCCACGTCGGCGGCGAAGTCGCAGCTGCCCTTGTCGAGGGCTTCGCGCAGCAGCCGGTCGACGGTGCGCCGCACGCTCGCCACGACCGGCTGCAGGGCGCGCGGCGTGAACGCCGACATCAGGATGCGCCGCAGCCCGGTGTGCCGGGCCCCGTCGGTGATGGCGAGCATGCGTCCGGCCGCGGAGTCACCGCCGGCGAGGAGGGTCTCCAGGACGTTGCCGCCCTCGGAGGTGAAGCGGGTGCTGTCTCGGTAGACGGCGGTGACGTCGGCGTGCCGGGTCACCACCCAGAACCCCGGCCGGGTGCCGGTCGCCGGGTTCCAGTGGACCGGTTCCTCCTGCCGCAGCCGGCGCCACACGGCGGACAGGTCGCTCTCGGCGTGCAGCCGTGGATCGGCCAGGTCGAGCGTGTCCAGTTCTTCGGCTGCGATCGTCCGCCGCGCGCTCATCTACGTCCCACCTTCCAAGTCCCTTGCGTGAAAGCCCTATTCGCCCATGGCCGTGATCAGGCTCTTGGGGCGCATGTCCGTCCAGTTCTGTTCGACGTGGTCCAGGCACTCCTGGCGGCCCGCCGGACCGTGGGCGACCGTCCAGCCGGCCGGGACCTCGGCGAAGGCGGGCCACAGCGAGTGCTGTCCCTCGTCGTTGACCAGGACGAAGTGCTCAAGGGTGTCGTCGTCGAACGGGTTGGCGCTCATGCGGGGTTCCTCCGGTGGGTTGCGGTGTTCAGTGCGGGGCCGATCCGCTCCAGCGGGCCCGGCCGGGTCATCTCCCCGTGGACGCAGGGGATGTCGTGGTTGTCGACGCGTCCGTCGACGTACGGCTGCCAGGCGCGGTGCCGTTCCGGGTGCGTGTCCGGATCTTGTGCGGCCGTGAAGAACAGCAGGTCACCGTGGTACGACGTGGGGGCGAACTCCTCCATCAGACGCCGGTTCCCGGCGGTGACCTCGACCAGTGCTGCGAGTTCGGTGTCGTCGAGGCTCGCGGTCATGTCGGGTGTCTCGCGTACGAGTTCGGCGAAGCGGGCGTCGGTGAGGGGTTCCGTTGCGTCGGGCTGCGGGCGGCCCAGGATGCTGAGGAGGCTGCGCAGGAGGGTCGGCCGGTCCGCCGCGCGGGCGCCCCGGGTGATCCAGACGCCGGGGTAGGCGTCGAGCATCGCCAGCAGGGCGACCTCGTGGCCTTGCTTCTGGAGGGTCACCGCGACGTCGTAGGCCACCAGGCCGCCCATGGAGTAGCCGAGCAGGTGGTAGGGGCCTTCGGTCTGGATCTCCCGGATGCGTGTGATGTGGTCGGCGACCGTCTCCCGCAGGCTGCCCGAGCGCGGGTCGCCTGGGGTCAGCCCCTTCGACTGGAGCCCGTACAGGGGCCTTTCGGGGTCGAGATGACGGGCGAGTCCGGCGAAGCCCCAGGCGAGTCCGGAGGCGGGCGGGAGGCAGAAGAGCGGTTCCTTGGCGCCGCGGGTGCGCAGTGGCAGTACGGCGTCCAGGGGTGCCGCACCCGACGCGCCGCCCCGCAGCCGCTCTGCCAGCCCGGCGACGCTCGGGGTCTCGAACACGGCACGCAGGGGCAGTTCGGCGCCGAGGTCGGTGCGGATGCGGGCGGTCAGACGCGGGGTCAGCAGGGAGTGGCCGCCGAGGTCGAAGAAGCTGTCGTGGACGCCGACGCGGGTGGCGTCCAGCCCGAGGACGTCGGCGACGATCGTGCGCAGACGCTCCTCCTGCGGGGTCCGCGGAGCGCTGTCGGTCGCGGCGGGCGCGGCGGGGTCGGGCAGGGCCGTGCGGTCGGTCTTGCCGCTGGCGGTGCACGGGAGGGCGGCGAGCGGCACGATCGTGGCGGGGACCATGTGGGCGGGAAGCGTACGGGACAGGTGCGCGCGCAGTTCGGCGAGCAGCGTGTCCGTGCCGGTGCTCGTGGGGGGCGTACCGGCGACGGCGTACGGCACGACGTAGGCCACCAACTGCTTTTCACCCCGCCCGTCCTGACGTACCGTCACGGCCGCTCGCGCCACGGCGGGGTGTGCCGTCAGTACGGCCTCGATCTCGCCGAGTTCGACGCGGAAGCCGCGGATCTTGACCTGGTGGTCGGCGCGTCCGACGAACCGCAGCCGTCCGTCGCGGTCACGGACCGCGAGGTCTCCGGTCCGGTACATCCGCTCTCCCGGCGCCCCGAACGGGTCGGCGACGAACCGGCCGGCGGTGAGACCCGGGCGGCCGAGATAGCCACGCGCGGGGCCGCCTCCGCCGAGGTGGATCTCGCCGACGATCCCGTCGGGGACGGGCCGCAGGGCCTGGTCGAGGAGGTAGAGGCAGTTGCGGGCGAGTGGTTCACCGAGGGGCGGTGAGCCCTCCGCGGGGTCGTCGTCGGAACGCCAGGCGGTGGCGTAGATCGTGGCCTCGGTGGGCCCGTAGAAGTTGACCAGCCTGGCTCCGGGGAAGGCGGCTTCGAGCTCCGCGCGCAGTTGTGCGGTGATGGGCTCGCCGCCCAGGGCCACGGTGTGCGGTGTGGCGTCGGGGCGTTCGGAGACCACTCCGGCCATCACCGACGGCACGCCGCTGATGAGTCCGGCGTCGGTGCCGGAGGCGGTGAGGGACAGCAGGCTGTCGACGAGTTCGATGCGTCCGCCGCACAGCAGGGGGGCGAAGATCTCGAACACCGAGACGTCGAAGTTGAGGGAGGTCGAGAAGAGGACTTTTTGCAGCGCGTCGGGGCCGAGGGCACGGTGAGTCCACTCGACGAACTCGACCGCGTTGCGGTGGGTGGCGAGGACTCCCTTGGGGCGGCCGGTGGATCCGGACGTGTAGGTGATGTAGGCGAGGTTGCCGGGGAGCGGACTCTTCAGCGAGGTCTGATGATCCGTCACCTCCGTCTCGATCAGGACGAGTTCGGTGTCCTCGGGAAGCACTCCTGCCGTTTCGGCCGTGGCCAGGACCGCCACCGGTCGGGCGTCCTCGACGATGTAGGCGAGCCGATCCTTCGGGTACGCGGGGTCGAGCGGCAGATAGGCCGCCCCCGCCTTCAGTACGGCGAGGACGGCGACGACCAGGTCGGGCGTACGCGGGAGGGCGATGCCGACGACCTGTTCCGGTCCGGCGCCCAGCGCGGTGAGTCTCCGTGCCAACAGTTCGGCCCGCGCGTCGAGTTCGGCGTACGAAAGACTCGTGCCGGCTGCCTTGATCGCCTCCGCGTCGGGGATGGCGCTCACCTGGGCCGTCCACAGGCCGATGAGGGTGTGGGTGGTGGGCGCCGGTTCGGTGGCCGGGTCGGGGCGGGGGTCGCTCCCGGGGTCGAGGAGTCCGAGGCGGCCGAGCGGGAGTTCCGGGTGGGCGGCGATGGTCTCCAGGATGTGCACGAGGTGGGCGAGTTGGGCGTCGGCCCACCCGTCCTCGAAGAGG
Source organism: Streptomyces sp. NBC_00285 (assembly GCF_036174265.1). Classification (NCBI taxonomy): domain Bacteria; kingdom Bacillati; phylum Actinomycetota; class Actinomycetes; order Kitasatosporales; family Streptomycetaceae; genus Streptomyces; species Streptomyces sp. NBC_00285. Next base: position 1,179,333 of record NZ_CP108055.1, read on the forward strand.
TCGGCCCGGTGGGCGAGCCGGAAGCGCAGGCGTGGTCCGGGGAAGGCGACGAGGGTCACGGGATAGTGGGTGGCGTCGCGGCCGCTCGTCCCGGTGATGCGAAGACCGCCGGCGTCCGCCCTGGTGGCCTCCTCCATCGGGTAGTTCTCGAACACGACGAGGGTGTCGAAGAGTTCGGGCAGGCCGGTGGTGCGCTGGATGTCGGCCAGGCCGAGGTGGTGGTGGTCGAGGAGGCCGACGAATCCGCCCTGGACGTCGCGGAGCAGTGCGCTCAGCGCGCGGTCGGGGCGCAGCCGTACCCGAACCGGCACGGTGTTCACGAAGAGTCCGACCATCGACTCGACGCCGGGCAGGGCGGCGGGGCGGCCGGAGACGGTGGCGCCGAACAGCACGTCGTTGCGGCCGGTCGTCCGGCTGAGCAGGATCGACCAGGCGGTCTGCACCAGGGTGTTGGCGGTTATGCCGAGCTTGCGGGCAAGGGCGGTGAGGGCGGCCCCGGTGGCTTCCGGCAGTTCGGCGCGGGCCTGGGCGAGCGGGCCGGGGCCGGGGTGGGGCGGGGCCAGGCGGGTCGGTTCGGTCACCCCGTCCAGGGCGGTCCGCCAGGCGGTCTCCGCGGCGGTGCGGTCCTGGCGGGTGAGCCATTCGAGGAAGGTGCGGTAGGCGGGGGCGGGCGGCAGGTCGGGCTCGGACTTCCCGTACAGGGCGAGGAGTTCGCGGACCAGGACGGAGACCGACCAGCCGTCGAGAAGGATGTGGTGGTGGGTGACGAGGAGGCGGTGCCGTCCGTCGGGCAGGTGTGCCAGGGTGCAGCGGATCAGGGGCGGGGTGGCCGGGTCGAAGCCGCGGTCGCGGTCCTCGTCGAGCAGTTGGGACCACGCGGTCTCGGAGTCGATGCCCGTCTCGGTCCACGGCAGGGCCGCACGGTGCGGGACGACCTGGACGGGGGCACCGCCCTTGCGGCGCCGGAAGGCGGCGCGGAGGTTGGGGTGGCGGTCCAGGAGGGCCTGCCAGGCGGCGCGGAGCCGTTCGGCGTCGACCGGGTCCTCGATTTCGAAGACCAGTTGCACGAGGTACACGTCGGCGGCGTCCCGCTCGTGCTCGTACACGGCGTGGAAGAGCAGGCCCTCCTGGAGGGGGGTCAGGGGCAGTACGTCGGCCAGCGCGGGCTGGGTCATCGCGTCGTCTCTTTCGGTGCGGGCCGGGGGTCCGGCGGGCCGGGTCGGCTGTGCCCTGGGGCCCTTCTGATGGATCTCCGCGGCGGCTAGCCGTCGAGGCCGGCGGCGAGTTCGTCGAGTTCGTCCGCGTCGAGCTCCGCCGGCAGCAGCGTTCCCGGGGCCGCCGGTGCCGTGCGGGCGGCGCGTTCGACCAGGGCGGTGAGGGCGGCGAACCACGTCTCGGCGAGTTCGCGCACCGCGGTTCCGGTGAGCACGCCGTCGGGCCACGACCAGTCGGCGACGAGCCGGGGGCCCTGCGCGGTGTCGTGGACGACCGCGTTGAGGTCCAGGACGTGGGCGGCGGCGAGGCCGGGGTCGGTGCCGCTGCCGAGGGCCGGGGACTCCGGAGCGAACGACCACATGCTGTCGGCGACGGGAGCCGTGAACCGGCCGAGGTAGTTGAAGCCGACCGCGGGTGCGGGCTGCTGCGCCAACTCTCCCGACGTGTGGGGGTTCAGATAGCGCAGGAGGCCGAACCCGATTCCCCGGTCGGGTAGTTCACCCGTGCGGTCGGCGACCCGGCGGACCACGCTGTCGGCGGCGGCACCGGCGGCCAGCGCGTCCTTCAGATCGACGCCCTCCAGGTCGACGTGGACGGGGTAGAGCGAGGTGAACCAGCCGACCGTGCGCGAGAGTTCGAGGCCGGGGGCGATCTCCTCACGGCCGTGTCCCTCGACGTCGACGAGGACGTGCGGGACGTCCTGGTGTGCGGCGAGGGCCAGGGCGAGGCCGGCGAGCAGCACGTCCTGCGGGCCGGTGCGGAACGCCGTGGGCACGCCGGCGAGCAGGGGCCCGGTCACGTCGGCCTCCAGGGTCAGCCGGAGCGACCTGGTGGTGGCCGCGGTGTCCGTGGCGGGGTCGAGCGGCCGGGCGCCGAACGGGACACGCGGGGCGTCGTTCGTCCGCCGCCACAGCTTGGCCTCCGCGCCCCGCTCACGGGCCTCCTCGCGCAGCAGGGCGGACCAGGCTCGGAACGACGTGCCGACGGGCGGCAGTCGGGGGTCGCGTCCGGCCGTGACCGCGTTCCAGGCCGTTTCCAGGTCGGGTACGAGGATCCGCCAGGACACTCCGTCCACGGCCAGGTGGTGGACGACCAGCAGCAGCCGCCCGGGACGGTCCCGGCCCGCGTCGAGCCACACGGCCCGCACCATCGCACCGGTCGCCGGATCGAGGGTGCCGAGCGCGCGGTCGAACTCCTCGGCCACGACGGTGTGGAGGTCGTCCGTCCCGCTGACGTCCCGGCGGTCCACGACGGCGGCGACCGCACCCACCGGGGCGACCTCCAGCGCGCGTTCCCCGGTGAGGCGGGAGCGCAGCATGTCGTGATGGTCGACGAGTGCCTGGAGGGTGCGGGTCAGCCGTGGCGTGTCGGCGTCCGCGGGCACGGTCAGCAGCACGGACTGGCTGAGCCGGCCGATCGGGCCGCCGCGTTCGGCCAGCCAGTGCATCGCGGGCGTGAACGGCACCGGTCCGACGCCGTCGTCGCCCGCGGCCCCTCGTGAGGCGCCCACGGGGCCGCGGGCCACCGCCGCGAGGGCGGCCGCGGTCTGGTGCTCGTACACGTCACGCGGGCTGATCACCACGCCGGCCTCGGCGGCCCGGCTCACCAGCCGGATCGAGGAGATGCTGTCGCCGCCGAGCGCGAAGAAGCCCTCGTCGAGGGTGAGTCCGGGCAGCCTCAGCAGGTCGCGGAAGAGTTCGGCGAGTACGCGCTCGGCGGGTGTGCTCGGCTCGCGGGTCGCTTCGACGGGCGTCGGCGTCCCTGGGGCGGGCAGGGCCCTGCGGTCCAGCTTGCCGTTGGGGGTCAACGGGAGGGCGTCCAGGACGACGACGGCCGAGGGCACCATGTACTCGGGGAGCAGGCGTTCGGCGTCCCGGCGCAGTGCGGCGGGGTCGGCGGGCGGGCGTCCGGCGCGGGTGGTGACGTAGGCGACGAGGCGCCGCTCCCCCGGTTCGTCCTCGCGCACCACGACCGCTGCCTGGGCGACGGCCGGATCACGGGCCAGGGCGGACTCGATCTCGCCGGGTTCGATACGGAAACCCCGCAGCTTGACCTGGTCGTCGGCGCGGCCGAGGTACTCCAGCTGCCCGTCGGGCGCCCAGCGGGCCAGGTCGCCGGTCCGGTACATCCGCTCGCCGGGGCCTCCGTACGGGTCGGCGACGAACCGTGCGGCCGTCGGTCCGGGGCGGCCGAGGTAGCCGCGGGCCACGCCGGTGCCCGCGAGGTAGAGCTCGCCGACCGTGCCGGGTGGCACCGGGCGCAGCCAGGCGTCCAGGACGAGGGCGCGGGTGCCGGTGACGGGGCGGCCGATGGGCGGGGCCTGGTCGCCGGTCAGCGGGACGGCAATGGTGGCGCAGATCGTCGACTCGGTGGGCCCGTAGGCGTTGGCCATCCGGCAGCCCGGCGCCCAGCGGGCCACCAGTTCACCGGAACAGGCCTCGGCGCCCACGACGAGGGTCTGCAGGTCGGGAAACCCGTTCGGCGCCAGGGTGGCGAGGGCGGTCGGCGGGACGAGGGCGTGGGTGATCCGGCCCCGGGTCAGTTCCTGTGCGAGGTCCGCACCCAGCAGCGGTCCGGACGTTTCGGGCACCACCAGGGTTCCGCCGGACGCGAACGCCATCAGGAGTTCCATCACGGACGCGTCGAAGCCGGGTGCCGAGAACTGCAGGACCCTGCTGTCGGGGCCGAGTCCGAAGCGCTCGACCTGCGTCTGCGCGAGGGCGGCGAGCCCGCGGTTCTCGACGATCACCCCCTTGGGGGTGCCGGTCGAGCCGGAAGTGTGGATGACGTAGGCGGCGTGGTGGGGGTGGTGGGCGGTGGGGAGTCCGCCGGGAGGACCGTCCGCCGGGAGGGACGTCAGGATGTGCGCCGGGCGGGCGTCGGCCAGCAGGGCCTCGATGCGGTCGGCGGGCAGTGCCGGGTCGACGGGGAGGAACGCGGCGCCGGCGAGGGCGACCGCGAGCAGGGCGACGACCCGGTCGGCGGATCGCGGGAGCCGTACGGCGACGAGGTCGCCGGGGCCGATGCCGCGGCCGGCGAGGACGTGGGCCACCTGCCGTGCCCGGGCGTCGAGTTCGGCGTAGGACAGGTCGTCGAGGGCCGGGGCGTGCGGCCTGAGCCGCACCTGCCGGGAGAACATCCCGGCCAGGGACTCGGGCTCGACCTGTCCCCCGGTGGCGCTCCACTCGTCGAGGCGTGCGCGCTCGTCCTCGTCGAGGAGGTCGACGTCGCCGATGCGCCGGTCCGGGTCGGCGGCGACGTCGGCGAGGAAGTGGACGAGCCTGTGGGCCAGTCGGCGGACGGTCTCCGGTTCGAACAGGTCGGTGCTGAACTCGGCGACTCCGTCGATGCCTGCCGGGGAGCCGTCGTCGTGGCGGTGCTCGGTGAGGTACAGGGAGAGGTCGAAGCGGGCCGCGCCCGTCGCCACGGCTTCCCGGGTGACGCTCAGGCCGGGCAGGGCGGGGACGGGGTCCGCGCCATGGCCGGTGTAGGCCAGCATGACCTGGAAGAGCGGGTGGCGGGCGAGGCTCCGCTCGGTACTGACGGCGTCCACGAGCAGGTCGAACGGCACGTCCTGATGGGCGTAGGCGGCCAGGTCGAATTCCCTTACCCGGGCGAGGAGTTCACGGAACGTGGGGTTGCCGGAGGTGTCGGTGCGCAGGGTGAGGCTGTTGACGAAGAACCCGATCAGGTCGTCGAGTCGCTCGTCGCTCCGCCCGGCGACGGGGGTGCCGAGGGTGACGTCGGTGCCCGAGCCGAGCCGGGTCAGGACGGCGGCGAGGCCGGCCTGGAGCACCATGAACAGGGTCACCCGCTGGGCGGCGGCCAGGTCGGCGAGGCCGGCGTGGAGTGCGGGGTCCAGGGCGACGGCCGTGCGGTCGCCCCGGCCGCTGGGTTCGGCGGGCCTCGGGTGGTCGGCGGGGAGCGGGAGCTCGTCGGGGATGCCCGCCAACGCCGTACGCCAGAAGTCGATCTGCTCGGCCATCGGGCTGCCGGGGTCGTTCTCGTCCCCCAGCGACTCGCGCTGCCAGTGCGCGAAATCGGCGTACTGGACGGGCAGGGGCTGCCAGTCGGGTGCCCGTCCCGCGCAGCGGGCCGTGTAGGCGCTCTCCAGGTCGCGGGTGAGCGGGCGCATCGACCAGCCGTCGACCGCGCTGTGGTGGGCGAGCAGGAGCAGGACGTGGGTGTCGGCGCCGAGGTCGTACAGGGTCACCCGCAGGGGCGGTTCGGTGGACAGCTCGAAACGGTGACCGGCTGCCGCCTTGAGCAGCGCGGGGAGTTCGGCCTCGGTGGTTCGGACGACGTCCGGGTTCGGCCGGGCCTCCTCCGGTGCCAGGATCCGCTGGTACGGGGTGCCCTGGACGTCGGGCTGCAGCGTACGCAGCGGCTCGTGGCGGGTGACGACGTCGGCGAGGGCTGCGGTGAGCGCCTGCCGGTCCAGGGTGCCGGTCAGACGCAGGGCCGCGGGGACGGTGTAGGTGGTGTGCCCGCCGTCGAGACGGCTCATGAACCACAGTCGCTGCTGGCCGTAGGAGAGGGGGACGGGGTCGGGGCGGCTCGGCAGCGGCAGCAGGGCGGGCCGCCGGCCGTCCCGTGTGTCGGCCAGACGGGTGGCGAGGGCGGCCGGGGTCGGGGCCTCGAAGACGGCTCGTACGGGCAGCGCGGTACCGAAGGCGGTCCTGATCCGGTCGGCGAGGCGCATGGCGAGCAGGGAGTCGCCGCCGAGGTCGAAGAAGGAGTCGTCCGCGCCGACCTGGTGGGCCTCGATGCCGAGGACACCGGCGAACAGGCCGCAGAGGATCTCCTCCTGCGGGGTGCGCGGGGCCCGGGTGGCGCCGGTGACGCCGGCGGCGGCCGGGACCGGGAGGGCGGCGCGGTCCAGCTTGCCGTTGGCGGTCAGGGGCAGCCGGTCCAGGACGACGACCGTGGCGGGGACCATGTGCTCGGGCAGGGTGAGTGCGGTGTGGGCGCGAAGTGCCGCCGGGTCCAGTGGTCGTTCGGCCACGGCGTATCCCACCAGCCGCCCGTCATGGACCAGGACGACCGCGCGGGACACCTCGGGATGGGCCGCGAGTGCGGCCTCCACCTCGCCCGTCTCGATGCGGAAGCCCCGGATCTTGACCTGGTCGTCGGCGCGGCCGGTGTACTCCAGGCGCCCGTCGGCCGTCCGGCGGGCCAAGTCGCCGGTACGGTACATCCGTTCACCGGGTGCGCCGAACGGGTCCGCGACGAAGCGGCCCGCCGTGAGGCCCGGTCGCCCGAGGTAGCCGCGGGCCAGACCGGCGCCGGCGACGTACAACTCGCCCGTCACGCCCGGCGGGACCAGCCGCAGACCGGCGTCCAGGACGTGGGCGCGCAGATCGGGGATGGGCTCGCCGATGCCCTCGCAGCGCTCCCGGGTGAGCGGGAGGCCGGTGACGTGGACGGTGGTCTCGGTGATGCCGTACATGTTCACCAGCGCTGGGGCGTCCTCGGCGTGCCGGGTGAACCACTCGGCGACGGGCGTGACGTCGAGGGCCTCACCGCCGAAGATGATGTGACGGAGCCTCAGATCTTCTGAAACGGAAGGGAGTTCGGCGTCGGCCCGTACCAGTTCACCGAAGGCGGAGGGGGTCTGGTTGAGGACGGTGACCCGTTCCCTCGCGAGCAGCCGCAGGAACTCGTGCGGGTCCCGGGTGACGTCGTGCGGTACGACGACGAGGGTGCCGCCGTGCAGGAGTGCTCCCCACAGTTCCCAGACGGAGAAGTCGAAGGCGTAGGAGTGGAACAGGGTCCACACGTCGTCGGGGCCGAAGTCGAACCAGTGGCGGGTGGAGTCGACGAGGCGGACCACGTTGCGGTGCGGGACGGCGACGCCCTTCGGCCGTCCCGTGGAGCCCGAGGTGTAGATGACATAGGCGAGGTGATCCCCCGTCAGCCGCGGGAGCTCGGCGTCGCACGGAGACGTCATGTCGTCGTCCAGGACCAGCACGGGTACGTCCGTGGCGGGCAGACCCGGTGCCACCTCCCGCGTGGTCAGCAGCAGGACGGGCGCGGAGTCGCCGAGCATGTACGCGAGCCGTTCGGCGGGATACTCCGGGTCCAGCGGGACATAGGCCGCGCCGGTCTTCAGGACGGCCAGGATCGCGACGACCAGGTCCGTGGAGCGGGGCAGCGCGAGGGCGACCAGGCGCTCGGGGGCGGCACCGCGGGACGCCAGCACGGAGGCCAACGCCGTTGCACGTGCGTCCAGTTCGGCATAGGTGAGGCGGGTGTTCCCGTGCACCACGGCCATCGCGCCGGGGGTGCGGGCGGCCTGGCCGGTGAAGAGGTCGGTGAGGGCTTCGGGCGGGGCGGCGGACCGGGGTGCGCCACTGCTCGTGAACTGCTCCCGCTCCCCCGGCAGGAGCGCCTCCACCTCGCGCACGCGGCGGGACGGGTCATCTGCCAGTTGTGCCAGCACCACGGCGAAGCGGTCCATGAGGGTGCGGGCGCCGGCCTGGTCGTACACGTCGGGACGGTAGGAGAGACGCAGGGCCAGGCGGCGGGCGGGCAGGACGGCGAGGGTCAGGGGGTAGTGGGTGGCGTCGCGGCCGGCGAGCTGGGTGACGCGGCCCTCCCCCGGGCCGCCGGCCGCGGGGTGGCTCTCGAAGGCCAGCAGGGTGTCGAAGAGGTCGCCGGTGCCGGTGGCGCGCCGGATGTCGGCGAGGCCGAGGTGCTGGTGCGGGAGCAGGGCGGCCTGTCGCTCCTGGAGAGCGGTGAGGAATCCGGAGACGGTGTCGCCGTCGTCCCAACGCACCCGGGTGGGGACGGTGTTGATGCAGAAGCCGACCATTGAGGCCACGTTCCGCAGCTCGGGCGGGCGGACGGTGACGGTCTGGCCGAAGGCGGTGTCGGTGCGGCCGGTGAGACGTCCGAGCAGGACACCCCAGGCGCCCTGGACCAGGGTGTTGAGGGTGATGCCCAGGGTGCGGGCCGCGGTCTCGGCGGCGATGGTCGCCGACTCGGTGAGCTCGACGACGAGTTCGTGCGGCAGCACTGCCGTGCCGACCGCCGCTCCGGGGGCCAGGAGGGTGGGTTCCTCGACGCCGTCCAGGGTCTTGTGCCAGGCCGCCTCGGCGGCGGCGCGGTCCTGCCGGGAGAGCCAGGCGAGGTAGTCGCGATAGGGCGGGGTCGGGGCCAGCGCGGTGGGGTGCTCTCCCGCGTACAGGGCGGTGAACTCCCGTACCAGCAGCTGCTTCGACCAGCCGTCGAGGAGGATGTGGTGGTTGGTGATCACCAGGCGGTACCGGTCGGCCGCCCAGCGGACGAGCACGTGGCGCAGCAGCGGCGGGCGTGCCAGGTCGAAGCGGCGGGCGCGCTCCTCGTTCAGGATCCGCTGCCAGGCCGCCTCGCGCGGAGCGTCGTCGAGCGCGCTCACGTCCTCTTCGGACCAGGGCAGTTCGACGTCCGTGGGCACGATCTGGAGGGGCGCCGCGGTCTCACGGCGGCGGAAGCAGGCACGCAGGTTGGGGTGCCTGTCGAGCAGGGCCTGGCCGGCGGCGCGTACGGCGGCGGGGTCGACGTCACCGGTCAGCTCCAGGATCTGCTGGGCGGCGTAGACGTCGGGTGCCTGGTCGTCGTCGTACAGGGCGTGGAAGAGCAGCCCTTCCTGCAACGGCGACAGGGGCAGGATGTCGGCAATTCCGGACCGGGTCACCGTGGGTTACCTCCACTCGCTTGCGAACTCGGCTTCGAGTTCGTCGATCTCCGCTTGGGACAGGGACACCAGGGGCACGTCGGACGGGGTGTGCCCGCCGTCCGCGCCGGTGCCTTCGTAGGTGGCCAGTGCCTGGAACCAGCCGTCGGCCAGGGCTCTCACCTCGTCCTCGTTCCAGAGGCGCGGCACCCAGGACCAGGTGGCGGTGAGTGTGCCCTCGGCGTCGGCCACGACGGTGATCTCCAGGCCGTGGGCCACGGGCTGCGCCGAGTCGTGGGCGACACCCAGGGCCGGCCCGGGCAGCGCTTCGGGCGCCGTCGACCAGGGGGTGTCGGTGCCGGGGGTGCCGCGGCCCAGGTAGTTGAACCCGATCTGCGGGGAGGGGAGTTCGGCGAGGACCGCGGCCGTCCCGGGGTTGAGGTGGCGCAGCATGCCGTGTCCGAGGCCGTGGTCGGGGGCGGCCCGCAGATGCTCCTTGACCGCCTTGAGGAGCTGCGCCGGATCACCGAGGTCGAGTCCGCGCAGGTCGAGGCGGACCGGTACGACGCCGGTGAACCAGCCGACCGTCCGGGTCGGGTCGACGCCGTCGGCTATCTCCTCACGGCCGTGCCGCTCGATGTCGAGCAGCAGTGCCGGCCGGTCCCGCAGTCGGGCGTAGGCGGCGGCCAGCGCTGCGAGCAGGACGTCCTCGGGGCCGGCGTGGAAGGCAGCGGGGACGGTGGTGAGCAGACCGGTGGTGGGCAGTTCCCGGGTGAGGTGGCGCATCTGGCCCACGAGGTCGGTGGGCCGTACGGCGGGAAGCGGGGACGGGTCCGCCAACACACCGCGCCACAGGTCGAGTTCCGTCTCCCGGGACACGCTCTGCCGTTGCAGCAGGTGGGCCCAGGCCCGGAAGGACGTGCCCTTCGGGGTGAGGGTGTCTCCGCGCCAGGCTGCGGCCAGGTCGGTGCGCAGGATGCGCCAGGACACCGCGTCGACGGCGAGGTGATGGATCGTCAGCAGCAGTCGGCCGCGGCGGCCGGGGCCGGCGTCGCACCACACCGCTCGGACCAACTCACCGCGCTCCGGGGCGAGTCGTGGCGCTGGCCGGTGGAGGTCCAGTGCGGTCACCCGCTCCAGGAGACCGGTGGCGTCCAGGGAGCCTGGCGGCGGGATGACGGCGGTTCCGTCACTGCCGAGGCGCATCCGCAGGGCGTCATGGTGGTCGATCACGGCCTGGAGTGCCGCCGCGAGACGCTGTTCGTCGGCGTCCTGCGGTGTGACCAGCAGGATCGACTGGCTGAACGCGTCGACGGGTCCGCCGCGTTCGATCAGTCGTCGCAGGGCCGGGGGCAGCGGCAGTTCGCCGGTGGGGGCGTCCTGCGCGGCCGGGGTCACGGCCGGCGCGGCGGCCGCCACCGCGGCGAGACCGGCGACCGTCCGCTGCTCGAACACATCGCGCGGCGTCAGCCGCAGCCCGGCCGCGAGGGCTCTGCTGACCAGGTGGATGGAGGTGATGCTGTCGCCGCCGAGGTCGAAGAAGCCGGTGTCCAGGCCTACTTCGGTCACCTCCAGCCCGAGCGCCTCGGCGAAGAGGCCACGCAGGGTCACCTCCTGCGGCGTGCGCGGCTCCCGCCCGCCCGCCGTCTCCGAGCAGGACGCGGGGGCGGGGAGGGCGGGCCGGTCGAGCTTGCCGTTGGACGTCATCGGCAGGACATCGAGCGGGACCAGCGTCTCGGGGACCATGTGGGCGGGCAGCCGGCGGGCGGCGTGGGCACGGATGTCGTCGAGGTCGTCGGCACCGGCCCCGACGACATAGCCGACCAGACGCCGAACGCCGGGCAGGTCCTCGCGCACCACCACCGCGGCCTGGGTGACGACCGGATGACCGGTCAGTGCTCCCTCGACCTCGCCGGGTTCGATCCGCAGTCCCCTGATCTTCAGCTGTCCGTCGGCCCTGCCACGCAGTTCCAGGACACCGTCGGTGCGTCGTACGGCCAGGTCTCCGGTGCGGTACATCCGCTCACCGGGTGGCCCGAAGGGGTCGGCGACGAACCGCTCCGAGGTCAGGCCGGGGCGCTTCCAGTAGCCGCGCGCCACATGGTCTCCGGCCACATACAGCTCACCCTCGACACCCGGCGGCACAAGGTTCAGGCGTGTGTCGAGCACATACGCCCGGGTGTTCCACATGGGGCGGCCGACGGGTACGGGGCCCGACGGCAGGTCCTCCCCCGGTTCGATGCGGTGGTCCGTGCAGCCGACGGTGAGCTCGGTCGGGCCGTAGTGGTTGACGAGCCGTATGTCGGGGTGATCGCGGCGCCACTCGCGCAGTGCTTCGCCGACCAGGGCCTCGCCGCCCAGCATGAACTCCCCGGTGGGCGAGAGGTCGTGGGGCAGCGCGGGCAGCAGCGGGAGGTGGCTGGGGGTGGCCTTGAGGAAGCTGTAGCCGCCGGCCAGGCCGGTGGCGCCCGCCTCGTGGAAGGCCGCGATGTGGACGCGGCCGCCGATGGCGAGTGCTCCGTGCAGGGTGGTGACGGTCGCGTCGAAGGTCATCGTGGCGTGCAGGAGCGAGGTGCCGCGCAGGCTCGGGTAGGCCTCGACACAGCGGGCCACATAGGTGGTGAGGCTGCGGTGTTCGACCACCACACCCTTGGGGCGACCGGTGGTTCCGGAGGTGTAGATCAGGTAGGCGGGGTCGGTGGGCCGGGCCTTCGGGAGTTCGTCCGCGGCGTCGGGGCGGGTGGCGTCGGTGGGCGTCGCGTCCGGACTCACGTGTGGGCGGGCCGTGTCGACGGTTTCCCGTGCGATGACGCAGACGGGGTCGGCGTCGGACAGTACGTAGGCCGTGCGCTCGGCGGGGTGCTCCGGGTCGAGCGGGAGATAGGCCGCGCCCGCCTTGAGAACGGCCAGGACCGCCACGGCGACATCGACAGAGCGAGGCAGGCCGAAGGCGACGACCCGGCCGGGACCGGCGCCGTGCATGACCAGCACGCGTGCCAGGTCGTCGGCCCGCGCGTCCAGTGCGCGGTACGTCAGTGAGTTGTGGGCGTCGGTCACGGCGACGGCTTCCGGTGTCTCGACCGCCCGCTCCTCGAACATCCGGGGGAACGTCATGTCGGGGACGTCCCGCGCGGTGTCGGTCAGGTCGGACAGCAGACATCGCCGTTCCTCGGGGTCGAGGACGTCGAGGTCGCCGATGGCCCGGTCCGGTTCGGCGAGTGCGGCCCGCAGCAGCCGTTCCAGACGTGCGGCCAGGTCCTCGGCGGTTCGTCGGTCGAAGAGGTCGGCGCTGTACTGGAGGGTGCCCTCGATGCCGTTCGCCGTGCCGTCGGGCGTCCGGTGTTCGGCGAGGTTGAGGGTGAGGTCGATCTTGGTCGTGCCGGTCTCCACGTGGACGGCGCGGTCATGCAGGCCGGGCAGGTCGAGACGCCATGACGCGGTCGGGCGGAAGGCGAGCATCACCTGGAACAGCGGGTGCCTGGCCGGCGAGCGGAACGGGTTGAGCGCCTCGACGAGCTGCTCGAACGGCAGGTCCTGATGGGCGTGGGCGGCCAGGTCGGTCTCGCGCACCCGGCCGAGGAGTTCCCGGAAGGTCGGCTCGCCCGAGGTGTCGGTGCGCAGCACGAGGGTGTTCACGAAGCAGCCGACCAGGTCGTCCAGGGCCTCGTCGGTGCGGCCCGCGACCGGTGTGCCGAGTGGGATGTCGGTGCCCGCTCCCACCCTGGTCAGCAGGGCGGCGAGTGCGGCCTGGACGGCCATGAACACCGTCGCGCCCTGGCCGGCGGCGAGGTCGCGCAGTCGCCGGTGCAGGTCCGCGTCCCAGTGGACGGCGATGTCGCCGCCCCGGTGCGTGGCCCGTGCCGGGCGGGGGCGGTCGACGGGCAGCTCAAGCTCGTCCGGCAGGTCGGCGAGGACGCCGCGCCAGTGGGCGAGCTGCCGGTCCCGGTCGACGGCGATGAGGTCCCGTTGCCTGCGCGCGTAGTCCGTGTAGCGGATGGGGAGCGGCGCCCAGTCGGGGGCCGTGCCGGCGAGCCTCGACCGGTAGGCGGTGGCCAGGTCGCTCAGGAGCGGCTGGAGGGACCAGCCGTCGGCGGCGATGTGATGCAGCACGAGCAGCAGGACGTGGTCCGTGGGCGCCTTGTCGTCCTCACCCTCGGCGCTGAGGGTGAGGAGGTGGGCGCGGAGGGGTATGTCGGTGGCGAGCCGGAACTCCCTCGATGCCAACTCGGCAGCCATGGAGGGGAGTTCGTCCTCAGTCACGTGCGAGACGTGCAACTGCGGGGCTGCCCCGTCCAGCAGCCGCGGACGCGGAGTGCCCTCGGTGTCGGGGTAGACGGTCCGCAGGATCTCGTGCCTGGCGCAGACGTCGGCCAGAGCAGCGCGCAGGGCGTCCTGGTCCAGGGGTGCGCCGGTCAGCCGAACGGCGAGAGGTACGTGGTAGGCGGCGCCGGTCGGCTCGGCGCGGTGCAGGAACCACAGGCGCCGTTGGGCGGAGGACAGCGGGGCGTCGCCGTCCTCCGTGCTCCTGAGCGGACGAGGCACCGGACGGGCACGTTCGGCGGAGGCGACGAGGCGGGCCAGGGCCGCCGCGTTCGGGGCCTCGAAGACGTCCCGCAGGCCGAGGTCGGCGCCCAGCGTGGTGCGGATGCGGTGGACGAGCCGCAGGGCCAACAGGGAGTGGCCGCCGAGGGCGAAGAAGTCGTCCCGGATGCCGACGGCGGACAGACCGAGCACATCGGCGATCAGGGTGCACAGCAGTTCTTCGTGGGCGGTGCGCGCGCCTCGGGCGAGGTCCCTGGGGGTGTGCACCGGCGCGGGCAGCGCCGCACGGTCCACCTTGCCGTTGACGGTCAGCGGCAGCCGGTCCAGGAGCACGACGGCGGACGGCACCAGGTGGGCGGGCAGATGCGCGGCCAGGTGGTCGCGCAGCGCCGCTGCCTCCGTCTCCGTGCCGGGAACAGCGGTGGCGTAGGCGACGAGGCCGCGGTCACCGGGCCGGTCCTCGCGGACCACGGCGACGGCGTGCTCGACGTCCGGGTGCGCGGCGAGGGCCGCCTCGACCTCCGCCGGTTCGACGCGGAAGCCGCGGAGCTTGACCTGGTCGTCGGCCCGTCCGTGGAAGGTGAGTTCACGGTCCGGTGTCAGCCGGACGCGGTCCCCCGTGCGGTACATCCGCTCGCCGGGCGGCCCGAACGGGTCGGCGACGAACCGTTCCGCGCTGGCGCCCGGACGGCCGAGGTAGCCGCGGGCGACGCCGGCCCCGGCGACGTACAACTCCCCCAGCGTGCCGGGCGGGACCGGGCGAAGGGCGCCGTCGAGGACGTAGGCGCGCATGCCGTCGAGGGGGCGGCCGATGGGGAGCGGGTCCGGCACCGGCTGGGCGCCGGGGCAGGGGCGGGTGGTGGCGAAGGTGGTGGTCTCGGTGGGGCCGTAGCCGTTGGTGACGGTCAGGCCGGGGCAGGCGTCCAGTGCCCTGCGGACGGCGCCTGCCGGCACGGTGTCGCCGCCGGCCCAGACCTGGCGCAGACCCGTGAAGCAGCCCGGGTCCTCCTCCGCCACGAGCCGGAACAGCCCCGCCGTCAGCCACAGCGCGGTCAGCCCGTGACGGTGCGTCAGCCGGGTGATCGACGCCGCGTCCACGTCCTCGTCGGGGCCCGCCACCACGGCCGTGCCGCCGGCGAGGAGAGGGACCCACAGCTCGTAGGTGGAGGCGTCGAACGCGATCGGCGAGTGGACGAGGACCCGTGTGTGCGCGCCGTCCGCGAAGGAACTGTCCGTCGCGAGGGCGGTGACGTCCCGGTGGGTGACGGCCACGCCCTTGGGGGTGCCGGTGGACCCGGAGGTGTGGCTGACGTAGGCCAACTGCGCGGGGTGGAGGGGGAGATCGGGGCCGGTGTCCGGTTCGGCGGCGAGCGACGGCAGGTCGTCGACGACGATCACCTCGGCGTCGTACGACTGTGCCGTCCCGTCCGTCCGGAATGCCGCCGCCGTCGTCCCGTCCGTCAGCAGGACCGCCGCCGCCGTCGACTCGAGGGTTCGGTGGGTGCGGGCGGCGGGGGCGCTGGGGTCGAGGCCGACGTAGGCGCCGCCTGCCTTGAGGACGGCGAGGAGGGCGGTGACCAGGTGTTCGGAACGTCGCATGAGGACGGCGACGCGGTCCTCCGGGCGGACACCGAGGCGCAGCAGACGGTGCGCGAGGCGGTTGGCGCGGGCATCCAACTGGGCGTAGGTGAGGGCCTGTTCACCGCAGAGGACGGCCGTCTTCGTGGGTGTCGCCGCGACCTGGGCGGCGAAGAGGGCGGGTACGGTTCCCGCCGCCGTACGGGGTGCCGGACCAGCGAGTCCGGCCGCCGCGGACTCCTCGGGCAGTGTCACCTCCACCCGGCCGACGGGGGTGCCGGGGCCGAGTACGGCGGCCGCGAAACGTTCCGCGAAGTGAGTGAACCGGCGGTGGTGGGCGGCGAGTTCGGAGTCCGTGTAGCAGGCGGTGCTCGCGTCCAGGTCGATGCGGATGCCGTTGTCGTCGCCACGCTCGTAGACGTTGACGGCGAGGTCCTCGACCGGGCCGGTGGACAGGTTGTGGCGTGTGGTCCGGTGCCCGGCGAACCTCAACTCCGGCCCGAACGCCATGATGTTGACGACCGGACCGAAGAACCTGCGGTCGCCGCCGGGCCAGTTCAGTTCGCGGCGCAGTTCCTCGCCCCGGTGGCGCTGGTGCGCGAGCAGGTCGCGGGTGACGGCCGCGGCCTGGCGTACGAGGTCGTGGGCGGCGGTGTCGGGGCGTACGGACAGCCGCAGCGGGAGGACGTTGGAGGCCATGCCGGGGGTGGCGCGCTCGGTGTCGCTCTCGCGGGCGGTGACGGCGAGGCCGAGGACGATGTCCCTGGCTCCGGTGAGCCGGTGCAGATAGGCGGCGGTCGCCGCGATCAGGACGCGCGACCAGCGAGTGCCGGCGCGGGCGGCGGCCGCGTGCACCAAGTCGCCTGCCCCGTCGGCGAGATGGCCGGTCCTGCGCAGGAACCCGTCGGTCACCCGGGGCGGCCGACCGGAGAGGCCGACCGGGTCGGGGCGGTCGGCGCAGGCCGCGGCCCAGTGCTCGCGGTCCTGTGCGTGCCGGTCATCGGCGTGGTGGGCCTCGTCCGCGGCGATCAGGGGGGCGAGGGGCGACTCGGGCAGGGTGTGCGCGGTGCCCGTGACGAGTGCCGTGTAGGTGTCGGCGACCCGGGACGCGATGAGGGAGCAGCTGAATCCGTCGACGGCGATGTGGTGGTAGCAGTGGTACCAGATCCAGTGCTCGTCGCCGAGCAGGAGCACCGCGTACCGGAACAGCGGGGCCCGTTCCAGCTCGAAGGGCTCCGCGAAGTCGTTCTCCCGCCAGGCCTCGGCGGCAGCACCGGGGTCTGCCGAGTCCCTGAGGTCGACGACGGTCAACTCCCAGGCGGGGTCGGGCTCGACGATCTGGTGGACCGTCTCGCCGTCCGCCGTGAAGCGGGTCCGCAGGGTCTCGGTCGCCGCGACGACCCTGCACAGGGCGGTACGGAAGCGGTCGACGTCCAACGGACCGTGGACCTCGGTGTACTCACCGACGTTGTAGGCGGATCCGGCGGCGGCGTCCAGTCGCTGGCCGAACCACATCGAACGCTGGGCGGCGGACAGGCCGAGCGGGCGTGCGAGGGCGGACGGATCGGTGCCCCGCGCATCGGCGGGCGCAGCCGACCCCGGTGCGGGTGCGGGGCCATGAAGCTCGGCCGGGTGGACAGCAGACGCAGCCTGCTGGACAGGCGCGGAAAGCTCGGAGGCACGCGTAGGCGCGGCAGGGTCGGTCATCGAACGGCCCCGGCAGCCGCGACACCCGTCAGTCGGCGTTCGACGTGCTCGGCCACGCAGCGTGCTCCCGACTCGCCGCCCGGCCAGGTGACGCGGAGCCAGGGTTCGGCGGGCACCAGGGCCAGGTCCTTGGCCTGGCGTGCGCGGCCGCCACCGGTGATGTTGAGGAGCACGAGTTCGTCCGGGCGGACCTGTCCGTCGCGCACGGCCTCCGCGAGCGCGGCCACGGCCACGCCCGCGCCGGGTTCTATGTCGATGCCCTCGGTCTCCTCGAAGAGGGCCATGGCGGTCAGCGCGGCTTCGTTGCCGGTACATCGGACGCGGCCCCCGCTCTCCTCCAGGGCGTCCCGCACCCCGCCCCGGACGGCGAACGGCGGGCGCCGGTTGGTGAGTTCGCGGGCCAGCGGTTCGAGTTCACGGCTCGCGGGCGGCTGTCCGCCGTGGCACCATGCCTCGTACAGGGCGGCGAACGGCTCGTTCTGGCACATCAGCAGCCGCGGCAGGCGTTCGCCGGTGGCGCGGATCCGACGGGCCGCCTCGTGGGCCCCGATGGCGCCGGTACCGCTGCCCACGGCCTGCACATAGACCTGCGGGAGCCGTCCGATGGCCTCGGCAGCGGCGAGCATGACTGTGCCGAGTCCGTCGCGGCGGCCGACGTTGCGCGCGCCGCCCTCCGCGTGGTGGCCGGGCATGCGGACGAGGAGGTCGGCGCAGGCGATGGTGTCGCTGTAGGTGGCGGCGCCGTCCAGGGCGACGATGCGGACGCAGGGGTCGAGCGCGGCGGGGAAGCGCATCCGCTCCAGGGCCGGGGCGGGCACCACGAGCAGACACGGGACCCGGTACCGGGTGGCTGCCCACGCGAAGGCGGCGGCGGTGTTCCCGGCGGAGGGAATCACCAGGAGCGGCGGGTTCGCGGGCAGTCGGCCGAGGACCGTGTAGGCCTCGAGGTCCTTGAACGTACAGGTGGGCAACTGCGCCCCGCGCTCGGGCCAGTGACCGTTGAACGCCACCCACAGCCGGTTCAGGCCCAGCAGCCGGCCGAGCCGGTCCGCCGGGTACACCACCGGTCCGGGAACTCCGGGGAAGGTACGCGCCACGGGCAGCAGCGAGGCGTGGCGGAACAGTCCGGTGTCGCTCGCGGTGTACGTCCCGTGGTACTCGGTGCGCAGGAACGCGGGTTCCTGGCACGCACGGCAGTCGAGCATGAGTCCGTCGTCCTCGTAGCGGGTTCCGCATGAAGAGCAGACAACCGTGTAGTGACGTGTTCCCGGGAGCGCTCGGGACATTTTCGCTCGCTTTCCGAAGTGCCGGGTCTGGCGGGTCAATTGGAACCCGGGCCGTCGGAATCACAGGCGACTGGAAAGTGATCCTTCGGTAACACCTGGCTTACACGTACGTCAGCGCGTTCAACCTGTTGAACACGGATCTCGTTGTTTGACTGCGCTTCATCCGAGCTCTCCTGCACGGCAGTTGGGAAACCGGACAGCATCCATGGCGAAAAGCCCCTCAAGAAAGGACGTCGGGCCATGGGAGATACGCCGATGCATAAGGAACCCGCAGAATGGGTAGACCCTTCGTTCTGGCTGCCTTCCCAGGTTCCGGTTTCCTTTTTGCAGGAATGGAAAAAGGGCGGGGCGCCTGCTGCCGAACTCCTCCTGAAGGCGTACCGCGGAATGGTTGTCGGGCGCCGGTTCGACCAGCAGGCGACGGCGCTGGCCCGGCAGGGGCGGCTCGCGGTCCATCCCTCCAGCCTCGGCCAGGAGGCCTGTCAGGTCGGCGCGGCCCTCGCTCTGCGCGCGACCGACTGGCTGTTCCCCACCTACCGGGACTGCGTCGCGCTGATCAGCCGCGGCATCGACCCCGTGGAGACGCTCACTCTGCTGCGCGGTGACGCCCACTGCGGCTACGACCCCGCGCGCCACCGCACGGCACCGCAGTGCACCCCGCTGGCCACCCATGCGGCGCACGCCGTCGGACTGGCCCACGGCGAGCGTCTCAAGGGCGCGGACACGGTCGCCCTGGCGCTGGTCGGCGACGGCGCCACCAGCGAGGGCGACTTCCACGAGGCCGTGAACCTGGCCGGGGTGCTGCACGCGCCGGTGGTGTTCCTGATCCAGAACAACCGGTACGCCATCTCCGTGCCGCTGTCCGCCCAGAGTGCCGCGCCGGCGCTGGCGTACAAGGGGATCGGTTACGGCGTCCGCGCGGAGCAGGTGGACGGCAACGACGCAGCCGCCGTCCTCTCGGTGCTGACCGCCGCCGTGGAGGACGCGCGCGCCGGCAGCGGGCCCTGGCTGATCGAGGCGCACACCTACCGGGTGGGACCGCACACCAGCGCCGACGACCCGTCCCGATACCGTACGGCCGCCGAGGAGGAGCACTGGCGTGCCCGGGACCCGCTCACCCGCCTGGAGGCCGCGCTGCGCGACCGGGGCCTGTTGAGCGACGCGGACGTCACCACCGTGGCGGAGGAGGCCGAAGCGTACGCGGCGGGCGTGCGCGAACGGCTGGCGGCGGCTCCCGAGAGCGACCCCACGACCTTGCTCGACCATGTCTTCGCCTCCCCCACCCCCCAGCTGCTCGCCCAACGCGAAGCACTGCACATCGAGTTGGAAAGGCGCTGAGATGGCGCAGGCTCTCGAACATGCCACGACGGCACAGTCCCTGAAGCCGACATCGATGGCCCAGGCCCTCAACACCGCCCTGCGCGACGCGCTCGCCGGGGACGAACGCGTCCTGGTCTTCGGGGAGGACGTCGGCCGTCTCGGCGGCGTCTTCCGGGTCACCGACGGGCTCGCGGACGCGTTCGGCGAACGGCGCTGCTTCGACACCCCGGTCAGCGAGGCCGGTATCGCCGGTCTCGCGATCGGGCTGGCGATGGCGGGCTTCCGGCCCGTGGTGGAGATGCAGTTCGACGCGTTCGCCTACCCGGCCTTCGAGCAGATCGCCTCGCACATGGCCAAGATGCGCAACCGCACCCGGGGCCGGCTCGCACTGCCGATCGTGGTGCGCATCCCCTACGGCGGCGGGATCGGCGCGGTCGAGCACCACAGTGACTCCAGCGAGGCGTACTACGCGCACACGGCCGGCCTGAAGGTGGTGACTCCGGCGACCGCGGCGGACGCCTACTCCCTGCTGCGCGAGGCGATCGACGACCCGGATCCGGTGATCTTCCTGGAGCCGAAGCGGCACTACTGGACGAAGGAGGAGACCGAACTCCCCGCCCGCACCGAGCCGTTCGGCACCGCGGCGATACGCCGCCCCGGCACCGACGCCACCCTGGTCGCCTACGGCCCCTCGGTCTCCCTCGCCCTTGAGGCCGCCGCACAGGCCGCCACGGACGGCCTGGATGTCGAGGTGGTGGATCTGCGCACCCTGGTCCCGCTGGACGACCGTACGCTCACCGAGTCCGTCCGGCGCACCGGCCGCTGTCTGGTGGTCCACGAGGCTCAGGGATTCGCCGGTGTCGGCGCGGAGCTCGCGGCGTTGGTGCAGGAGCGGTGTTTCGACGCCCTGCGCGCACCGGTGTTGCGCGTCACGGGCCTGGACATCCCCTATCCCCCGCCGCTCCTTGAGGGCGCGCACCTGCCGGACGTGCCGCGCGTGCTCGCCGGACTGCGTCGGCTGGCGGGTGTCGACGGACGTACCGTCGCCCGTCCCGCCCCGCCCTCACCCGGGCACACCTTCACCCTCCCCGACCTTGGTGAGGGTCTGACGGACGCCGAACTCCTGGAGTGGAAGGTTGCGGTGGGCGACACCGTCGCCCATGACCAGGTGGTCGCCGAGGTCGAGACGGCCAAGTCCGTGGTGACACTGCCCAGTCCGTTTGCGGGAACGGTGACTGCCCTGCACTGCCCGGCCGGTGAGGCCGTACGGGTGGGTGCAGCGCTGCTCACCGTGGCGCCGGCCGAGTACGGTTCGGGTGCGGTGCTGACGGGATACGGGACGCGAGCGCCGGAGCGCCGGCCCCCTGCGCATGCCGGGCGGGACACGGCAGTTGACGACTCCGAGGTCCGCGTGCCGATGGCCGCCGCGGCGGAGAAGTTCCTCCGGGCCCACCGTGACATCCCCGCGGTGACGATCTGGGCGGACGTGGACGCCACCGGTCTGCTCGCCGAACGCGCCTCCCGCGGGACGGGGTTGCTGGCACTACTGGCCCGATCCTGTCTCACCGGGCTCGCCGCGTTCCCGGAGTTCAACTCCCGGGTCGACAGCGACCGCGGGGAGATCGTGCGTCTTGCCCGGGTGCACCTCGGTTTCGCCGCGCAGACACCGAAGGGCCTGGTCGTGCCCGTCGTACGGGACGCGGACCGGCTGTCCCTCGACGCGCTCGCGGCGGAACTGCGGCGCCTCACCGACCTGGCCCGGCGGGACGCCCTGCCTGCCGGGCACCGCACCGGGAGCACGTTCACCCTCAACAACTACGGAGTCCTCGACGTCGACGGTGCCACACCGGTCCTCAACCACCCGCAGGTGGCGATGGTCGGTGTGGGCCGGGTCACCGACCGCCCGTGGGCGGTGGACGGCCGCGTCGAGGTACGCAAGATCGTCACGCTGTCCCTGACCTTCGACCACCGCGTCTGCGACGGCGGCACGGCGGCGGGCTTCCTGCGCCACGTGGCCGACGCGGTGGAGTGCGGGTCGGCGGGCTCGAGCTGATCGGCTGCCCTCCCATGTCCCGGGAACAGCGTGCGGCGCCGCCCGGGCTCCGGCGCGATGACGTTGCCGCCCGCACCCCGGGTGCCGTCGGCGTGCCGATCCACGGCAGTCCCCCTCAGACGTTACGACGGTACTGGCCGCCGACCTCGAAGAAGGCCTCGGTGATCTGCTGGAGGGAGCAGACCCGGGTGGCGTCCATGAGGACCGCGAAGACGTTGTCGCCCCGTACGGCCGCGTCCTTGAGGGCGTCCAGGGCGACCTGGGCCTCGCCGTGGTGGCGGCCGTGGAAGTCCCGTACGCGTTCCAGCTGGGACTGCTTCTCCTCCTCGGTCGCGCGGGCGAGTTCGACGACACCGGGCTCGGCGGTGTCGGCGTGCGGGTTGCGGAAGGTGTTGACGCCCACCAGGGGCAGCGAGCCGTCGTGCTTGCGCTGCTCGTACAGCATCGACTCGTCCTGGATGCGGCCGCGCTGGTAGCCGGTCTCCATCGCGCCGAGGACACCGCCGCGTTCACTGATCCGCTCGAACTCCTGGAGCACCGCTTCCTCGACCAGGTCGGTGAGTTCGTCGATGATGAACGACCCCTGGAGCGGGTTCTCGTTCATCGCCAGGCCCCACTCACGGTTGATGATCAGCTGGATGGCCAGGGCCCTGCGCACGGACTCCTCGGTCGGGGTGGTGACGGCCTCGTCGTAGGCGTTGGTGTGCAGGCTGTTGCAGTTGTCGTAGATGGCGATGAGTGCCTGCAGGGTGGTGCGGATGTCGTTGAAGTCCATCTCCTGGGCGTGCAGGGAGCGTCCGGACGTCTGGACGTGGTACTTCAGCTTCTGGCTGCGCTCGCCCGCGCCGTACTTCTCCTTCATCGCCACCGCCCAGACACGGCGGGCGACCCGGCCCAGGACCGAGTACTCGGGGTCCATGCCGTTGGAGAAGAAGAACGACAGGTTGGGCGCGAAGTCGTCGATCCGCATGCCGCGGGCGAGGTAGGCCTCGACGTAGGTGAAGCCGTTGGCCAGCGTGAAGGCGAGCTGGCTGATGGGGTTCGCGCCTGCTTCGGCGATGTGGTAGCCGGAGATGGACACCGAGTAGAAGTTGCGGACCTGCTGCTGGATGAACCACTCCTGGACGTCGGCCATCATCCGCAGGCTGAACTCGGTGGAGAACAGGCAGGTGTTCTGGCCCTGGTCCTCCTTGAGGATGTCGGCCTGCACGGTGCCGCGTACGTTGGCCAGCGCGTGTGCGCGCAGGCCGGCCGCCTCCTCCGGTGAGGGATCGCGGCCCTCCTCGCCGCGGAACCGTTCGATCTGCTGGTCGATCGCGGTGTTGAGAAAGAACGCCAGGACGGCCGGTGCCGGCCCGTTGATCGTCATGGAGACGGAGGTCGTGGGCGCCACCAGGTCGAAGCCGTCGTAGAGCGCCTTCATGTCCTCCAGCGTGGCCACCGAGACGCCGGAGGTGCCGACCTTGCCGTAGATGTCGGGGCGTTCGTCGGGGTCGCGGCCGTAGAGGGTGACGGAGTCGAAGGCGGTGGACAGGCGGGTCGCCGGCTGGCCGTCGGAGAGGAGCTTGAAGCGCCGGTTGGTGCGGAACGGGTCGCCCTCGCCGGCGAACATGCGTGCCGGGTCCTCGCCGTCGCGTTTGAAGGGGAACACCCCGGCCGTGAACGGGAAGTGGCCGGGCAGGTTCTCCCCGCGCCAGAACCTCACCAGTTCGCCGTGGTCGGTGAAGCGGGGCAGGGCGACGCGGGGGATCTTGTTGCCGGACAGGGACTCACGGGTCAGCCGGGTGCGGATCTCCCGGTCCCGGACCTTCACGACCTGCTCCTCGCCGGAGTAGGAGGCGATTACGGCGGGCCAGTTCGTGATCTGTTCAGTGATCTCGTACGGCAGCTGCCGACGCGCCTCGGTCAGCAGGGACCGTACGTCCTCGGGATCCAGTCCGGCGTCGGCGAGTTCGCCCTCGACAAGCTCCAGCCGCTGAACTCGCCGTGCCTGTTCGGCCAGTTGCAGGGTCTCGGCGTGGTAGCCGCGGACGGCGTCGGTGATTTCGGCGAGGTAGCGCACCCGGTCCGCGGGGACCACCTGGCGGATGCCGGAGGAATGCCGTACGTCCACCAGGGCCAGGGACCCCTCGGACGGCGGCAGGCCCTTCTCCACCAGCCTGCTGTTCAGGTGCTGATAGAGCGCGGTGACGCCGTCGTCGTTGAAGGTGGCCGCGGAGGTGCCGTAGACCGGCATGTCCTCGGGACGCTTGCCGAACGCCTCGCGGTTGCGGACCAGTTGGCGGCCGACATCCCGCAGGGCGTCCTTGGCGCCGCGCCGCTCGAACTTGTTGATGGCCACGACGTCGGCGAAGTCGAGCATGTCGATCTTCTCCAGCTGCGAGGCGGCGCCGAACTCCGGTGTCATCACGTACAGAGAGGTGTCGACGAACGGCACGATCGCCGCGTCGCCCTGGCCGATGCCCGGCGTCTCCACGATCACCAGGTCGAATCCCGCGGCCTTCACGACGTCGATGACCTCGGAGAGGTGCTCGGGCAGCTCACGGCTCCCGCGGGTGGCCAGGCTGCGGAAGAACACCCGGTCGCCGTCCAGGGAGTTCATCCGGATCCGGTCACCGAGCAGCGCCCCGCCACCGCGGCGACGGGTCGGGTCGGCCGCGATCACCGCGATGCGCAGGGCGTCCCGCTGGTCGACGCGGAACCTGCGCACCAACTCGTCGGTCAGGGACGACTTGCCCGAGCCGCCGGTGCCGGTGATGCCGAGCACCGGCACCTGCCGTGCCGCCGCCGCGGCGCGCAGCTCCGCCAGGAACTCCGGGGGCAGCTTGCCGAGTTCGGCCCCGGTGACGGCGCGGGCGATCGCGAACCGGTCGCCGGTCAGGACCGCGGCGACATCGGCCGGTTTACCGTCCCAGAGGTCGAAGTCGCAGTCCCGCACGACCGTGTTGACCATTCCGGCCAGGCCCAACCGCTGACCGTCCTCGGGCGAGAAGATCGTCACCCCGCTCTCCCGGAGCCGGGAGATCTCCTCCGGCACGATGACACCGCCGCCACCGCCCACCACCTGGATGTGCTCCGCGCCCTGTTTGCGCAGCGAGGCGACCAGGTACTCGAAGTACTCCACGTGTCCGCCCTGGTAGGAGGAGACCGCCACACCGTGCGCGTCCTCTTCGAGAGCCGCGTCCACGACCTCCCGCACGGACCGGTTGTGGCCGAGGTGGATCACCTCCGCGCCCTGCGACTGGAAGATCCGCCGCATGATGTTGATCGAGGCGTCGTGCCCGTCGAACAACGCCGAGGCGGTGACCAGGCGGACGGGGTGCACGGGGCGGTGCAGATCGCTCATGGCGGGGCCTTCCCAAGACACGTCGAAAAGCGTGGGCTGAGAAAATAGTAGGACGTCCTAGTAAATTATGGGAGGGCGACCCCCACTCAGCCCTCCTCGACCGCACTCAGCCGCGCGGCTCACACCCCTCCGAGCGGATCGACCCAGGGCGCCGCAGCGTCGAGAACCAGGCCCCGGCCCCGCGGGCGACGCCGTACGGGATACCCAGCGGCGCTCCGCCCGCCGAGGGGCACTCACGCTGTACGGCGCACACCGGGCGCGACGTCAGCGCCGTGGAAGAGGCAGCGCCAATGGGGAGGGCGACGGGAGCCGGGCCGGGACGGAGATGCGGCTTTCCGGGCCACGGCCCGACCATGCGGACAGGACGGCCGACCGGGCCGCCACCTCGTCGCCGTACGACCCGTGATCCTCCGCTGCGGGAGCCCGGACCTCGGTCGTTCTGACATAGCTCACGGTGCAGGTGAGAATCAGACTGCTGAAGGCGAGGGGGGCGAGCAGTACGCCGAGCACACGTATGCCGCTGTGGTTCTGTGTCATTTTCTGGTCCAGGGTGGTCAGTCCGGCACGAGTACTACCCCCATGCCGCCACTGTCACAGGTGCCACCACGACAGGGAACCTTGAGACTTAAAGTTCCCCACTCCTGTACAGATGCTTCACAAACGCTCACCACCCGCGCTTCGAGACGTCGGCGACGCCCGCACCCTTGCGGCCCCAGCACGTTCTCGACCAGGCGTTCGACATCGCCGGGCCCTGCCGACGACTTCCTGAGCCGACTCCTCGGCCGCGACGACGAGTGAACGCGACCGCCCCCCTGAAGCGATCTTCACCAGTGATCCCTACCATGAGAGCCCAAGACAACCATTCCGGCCGCCCGACGGGGGGAGTGCCCTGAGGGGCGGCCGAGGTCGCCGGTGCCAGGGACCGCTCCCCGGGCTGCGGTGATCTTCCTGCCCAGGAGGACACCCCGCATGTTCCGACGTATTGGCAACGCAGTCGTCCGACATCCCGTCTGGACGATCGTGGCCTGGCTGATCGCCGCCGTGGCGATCGTCGCCACCGCCCCGAGCCTGCCCTCGAACAGCGACGAGAGCAGTTTTCTGCCCAAGAGCTACGAATCCATCAAAGCGGCGGATCTTCAGGAGAGGGCGTTCCCCAGCGCCTTCACCCCGTCCGCGATCGCGCTGTACCAGCGCACCGACGGCGGCAAGCTGACCGCCGAGGACAAGAAGGACGTCACCCGGATCACCAGGGAACTGGGCGACAAGAAGATCGACCAGGTGCAGAAGGTGGTCCCCGGCCAGCCGTCCGAAGACGGCAGGTACACCCTGACCCTGGTCCAGATGGACAGCAAGAAGGCCGGACAGCCCGAACAGGCCGACGCGGCCAAGGTGTTGCGCGACGACGTCAAACAACTCGCCAAGGGCACCGACCTCGACGTCAAGCTCGGCGGTTCCGCCGCGCAGGCCCTCGACCAGCAGGACTCGTCCAAACGCGGCGAAGCACTGATCGGCATCGGCACCTTCGTCATCATCCTGGTGACCCTGCTGATCATCTTCCGGGCGCCGATCCTGGCCTTCCTGCCCCTGATCACCATCGGGCTGGTGTCCGCGATCGCCAACGGGCTGATCGCCTACGCCACCAAGCTGTTCGGTCTCCAGGCCAACAGCTCGATCTCGTCGATCCTGATCGTCGTGCTGTTCGGCGTGGGCACCGACTACTTCCTCTTCCTGATGTTCCGCTACCGAGAACGTCTGCGCCTCGGTGACGAACCGAAGCAGGCCATGGTCAACGCGGTCGACCGGGTGGGCGAGGCCATCGCCTCCGCCGCCGGAGCGGTCATCATCGCCTTCCTCGCGCTGGTGCTGTCCACTCTGGGCTTCCTCAAGCAGATGGGCCCGGCCCTGGCCATCGCGGTCACCGTCACCCTGATCGCGGGCCTGACGCTGATCCCGGCCGCCGTCTCCCTCATCGGCCCGAAGGTCTTCTGGCCGTCCAAGTCCTGGCAACGGGAGCCGGAGAACGCCCGGTTCGCCGCCCTCGGCCGGGGCGTGCAGAACCGTCCGGCGCTGACCGCCGCGCTCTCCGGCCTCGTCCTGATCGCGCTGTCCCTCGGGACGCTCGGCTACAAGGCCACGTTCGACCTCGCTTCGGGTTCCATGCCCGACACGAAGGAATCGATGGTCGTCCAGGACCAGATGCAGAAGGCCTACTCCGCGGGCGCCGCCGCGCCCACCGACGTCTACCTCTCCAGCACCGACGGCAGCCCCCTCGACAAGAGCGCCTTCGCGTCCTACGCGTCAAAACTCGGGGCCGTGGACGGAGTCGCGAGCGCCCGTATGTCCCAGGTCAACAAGGCGGGAACGACCGCGGACTTCACCGTCACGCTCAAGTACGAGGCCTCGACGGACAAGGCCATCGAAACGGTGGGCCGGGTCCGCGACGTGGCGCACGCCGACGCCCCGGACGGCACCGAAGCCCTGGTCGGCGGCATGTCCTCGATCTTCAAGGACATCGACACCGCGGTCAACCACGACTACAAGACGGTCTTCCCCGTCGCCGCCGCACTGATCATGCTCATCCTGGGGCTGCTGCTGCGCAGCGTGGTCGCCCCCTGGTACCTGATCGGCTCGGTGGGCCTGGGCTTCGGTGCCACGCTCGGCGCCACGGTCTGGATCTTCCAGGAGGGACAGGACCATTCGGGCCTGATGTTCATGCTCCCGGTGATCATGTATCTCTTCGTGGTCGCCATCGGCACCGACTACAACATCCTCATGATCGCCCGGCTGAGGGAGGAGGCCCGCGAGGGACGCACCCCACGCGAGGCGGCCGGCATGGCCGTGCGGCACGCCGGTCCCACCGTGGCCGCGGCCGGGTTCATCCTGGCGGCGACCTTCGCCACCATGATGCTGGCCGGCAACGCCCTCCTCACCGAGATGGGCTTCGCGGTCTCCTTCGGCATCGCCGTCGCGGCGTTCGTCATGGCGATGTTCTTCACGCCGAGCCTCACGGCCCTGATCGGCCACGCGGCGTGGTGGCCGGGACACGCGGACCGGGCGAAGGAGCCCAGGACCGCCCCGGTCGCGGTCTCCGGCGGTGACCGGGACAGCGACAGCGACAGCGACAGCGACAGCGACAGCAATGTGCACGATCCGGCCGGGCGGCGTATGTGACGTCGGCATGACCTGGTGACGGCTGCCGACCCGCACACACCGGCAGCCGTCACCACATCCCGGCCCACCACGGGACCGGGTACCTCGCTCATGTTCGGCAACAGTCAAGCGTCACTCCGGCGGCCGGTTGAGCTTGGCGGCCACGGCGTCGAGGACCCAGTCCAGGCCGGTCGCGAAGGACGCCTCGGCATCCACGTCCGTGCCGTCGTGCACGGCCTTGGCCAGCGCCGGGAAGCGGCCCGTGGCCAACATCCTCATCACATGCGGACCGGAGGCGCGCTGCCAGTCACGCTTGGACAGGCCCGTGCTGCGCTCGGCCCGAACGTTCGCGATCTCGCGCCTGATGGCGCCGGTGAAGTAGGCGCTGACCGTCTCCACGGCGCGCATGACGGTGTCGACGTCGGTGAGGCCGTCGAGGGCGGCCAGCGTGGACTCGGTCACGGCGAGGCCGTTCGGGCCCAGGGCCGGGCGGCCGCCGAGCAGGTCGGCCAGCCATTCGTGACGTAGAGCCGCCCGCCTGGTGCGGTGGGCGAGGGTGCCCAGCGTCTCCCGCCAGTCACCGGGCTGCCCCTCGGGGAGGATCTCGGCCTGGACCTCGTCCGCCATGAGGTCGAACAGCTCCTCCTTGGTGGAGATGTATCCGTACAGCCGCATCGGGCCGGCGTTCAGCCGGGCGGCGACCTTGCGCAATGACACTGCCTCCAGCCCGCCCTCGTCGGCCAGCGCGATCGCGGCGGCGACGATCCGCTCCCGGTCGAGCGGCACGGGGCGAGTCGGCGGCTCAGGCCGGTCCCACACAGTCATGGTCACATCGTACTGTTGCGATACGACGTATCGACGAAATACAGTGTATCGACATGAGCTATCGCATCGCTGTGGTGGGGGGCGGCCCTGCCGGCCTCACCTTCGCCCGTGTCCTGCACCGCCATGGCCACCCCGTCACCGTCCTCGAACGCGATCCCACCCCTGACGCCCGTCCCCCGGGCGGCACGCTGGACCTGCACGAAGGGCTGGGCCAGCTCGCGCTGGACAAGGCGGGGCTGCTGGCGGAGTTCGAGGCGTTGTCCCGCCCCGAGGGACAGGCCATGCGCATCCTGGACGCGGACGGAACCGTCCTGCGCGACTGGCAACCTCGCCCGGGTGAGCGGGCCAATCCCGAGATCGACCGCCGACAACTCCGTGACCTGCTGCTCGGCCCTCTCGACGTCCAGTGGGGCCGGGGCGTGACGCGGGTGGTGCCGGGGACCCGGGATGGCGCACTGGTCCATTTCGCGGACGGGCGACAAGAGGCGTTCGACCTCGTGGTCGGCGCGGACGGCGCCCGGTCCCGCATCCGTCCGGCAGTCTCGTCAGCGACGCCGCACTACACCGGCGTCACCTCGGTCGAGACCTCCCTCGACGACGTCGACACCCGCCACCCCGGTCTTGCCCGGTTGATCGGCGACGGTTCCGTGGCCGTGTACGGCGTGAACCGCTCCCTCGTCGCCCAGCGCAACAGCGGCGGCCACGTCAAGGTGTACGCCAAGTTCCGCGCGCCGCTGGACCGGTACGGGAACCTGGACCCGGCCGACGCCGAGGCCGCGCGATCAAGCCTGCTGGCCCTGTTCGACGGCTGGGCCGCTCCCGTCCTCGACCTCCTCCGACACGGCACCGCTTTCGTCCACCGTCCCCTCTACGCCCTGCCCGTGTCCCACACCTGGACCCACGCCCCCGGGGTGACGCTGCTGGGCGACGCCGCCCACCTGATGCCCCCGTTGGGGGCGGGCGCGAACCTCGCGATGCTGGACGGCGCCGAACTCGCCGAGGCCATCGCCGCCCCCGGAGACCTGGACGAGGCCGTCCGCGCCTTCGAGGAACGGATGTGGGCTCGGGCCGGCAGGTGGGCGGAGATCACGACGGCCGGTCTGGAACGCCTCGTGAGCCCGAACCCCGCCGAAGCCCTCGCCCTCTTCGACCAGGTCCAGCCGTCCTGACCCGGGAAGGCAGTGCCGACCGATGGCCGGCCGAAGAGCAGGTCGACGCCCCTCTCGACGCAGAACTGCTGCGCGGGCGCCGACACCGTCGTGGCTGACAGCCCACTTCGAGAGGACCGCTCCCGCCAAGAGCAACTACTGGTGAATCCTGACCCTCGACGCGGGCCCACGCGGACGTCCGGTCACACGCCCTCCACCTGCGCTCATCGTGATGTCGCCTTGACGTTCCGTCAGGGAAGGGTCACAATCCTCGCATGAATGTGACCGGTCACACCCGCAGTCCGGCGAGCATCAGGGACGTCGCCGCGGCCGCCGGGGTCTCCTACCAGACCGTCTCCCGGGTGATCAACGGTCACCCCAGCGTCAAGCAGTCGACGCGGGAGCGCGTCCTCGCCGCCATCGACGAGCTGGGCTTCCGGCGCAACGCCACCGCGCTCGCCCTGGCAAGGGGTCGCAGCAGAGCCGTGACCGTGCTCACCGCCAACACCACGCACTACGGCTACGCCTCGATCCTGCAGGGTGTCGAGGAGGCAGCCCGTGCGGCAGCCTACTCGGTCGGGGTGGGCGTCCTCGAATCGGCCGACGAGGCCGCCGTCACCGCCGAGGTGCAGCGTGCCGCCGACGCGGGCGGCGGGCTGATCGTGATCGCCTACGACCCGCCCGGTGTCCGGGCACTGGAGTCGGTCCCGGCCGGAATGCCGGTCGTCGGCGTGGTCGAGACCCCGGCGAGTCCGCCCACCGGCAACCGGCCCTGGGTGTGGACCGACGACCGTGAGGCCGCCTACGAGGCGACCCGGCATCTGCTGTCCCTGGGCCACGGGACCGTGCACTACGTCGCCATTCCGTCCAGTACCCGCCGCACCAGCGCCCGTACCAGCGGCTGGCGCCGGGCCCTGCAGGAGGCCGGCGCTCCGGAACCCCTTCCCGTGCAGGGCAGTTGGGGTCCCGCCGGTGGTCATGCGGCCGGCCTCGAGCTCGCCGCGGACCCGTCCGTCACCGCGATCCTGTGCGGCAACGACGACCTCGCACTCGGTGTACTGCGCGCTCTGCACGAGGCCGGCCGCTCGGTGCCCGGCGAGGTCAGCGTGGCCGGGTTCGACGACGCCCCGCACTCCGCCTATCTGACGCCGTCCCTGACGACCGTACGCATGGATTTCACGGGCCTTGGCCGCGCGGCGTTCGCCCTGCTGCACGCAGAGTTGGAGGAGTCCGCGCAGATCACCGCGCACGACGTCTCCGTACCGGAGCTGGTGGTCCGCGAGAGTTCGGGCCGGGCGCCCGCCTGAACATCCGTAGGCGCCACGCACCCGTCTACGGCGAGCCCCGCGGTGGGATCGGGTGACCGGCGGCACATCGCTGACCGGGTTCGGCTGCTGGAGCGCCGGTATCCCCGAGCCTCCGAGGAACGGTTCCAGCCGACCGGGTGACGTTCGGACCTGTCACGACAGAGGAACCGAACATCAGCCGCGATGAACTGGACCGAACCGTCAGGCAGTTCGCTCGTCGCTCAGTACTGGGTGTTCCATGCCGGAAGAGCCATCTTCGGCGTCGTGCGGCGTCGGCGCACCCACTTGTACAGGACCACCGTGCAGACCGCGGCCAGCGCGCACCAGGTGGACACGAACTGCAGCCGCCACAGCAGCCAGCACACCACCGCACCGACCCCGCACAGGACTCCGAGCAAGGTCAGCCGACGGTCGCCGGAGAGCAGCAGGGCGCCGACCGTGGCGATCAGGTAGCCCGCGATGAGCAGTTCGGCCTGGGGCAGGCCGATGACGTAGGCCATGGTGTGGCCGCGGATCTCGGCCCTGACGGGGCGGGTGGCGAGACCGTACGTGAGGCCGGCAGCGGTCACCACGCCCACCGCCACGACCACGGTCACTCGGCGTCGGGTCCTGCGTGGGGCCGCGCACCACACACCCACCGGCACCCAGACCGCCAGCACGGGAAGAGCGATGACGGCCCAAGCGACGGTGGCCGCGCCGGTGCCGCCCCCGGTGTGCCAGATGTGGGCCTCGACGAGTTGGTGGACGCCCAGCAGCAGGGGCAGCGCGGCCATGGGCAGGTCCCCGGCGCGGCGGGTCCGGGCCACACACACCGTCCCCACGGACGCTACGGCCGCGCCCACCACGAGATCCGCTGTCGCACTCCAGCACATGGCACCACCATGTCAGCCCGTACCGCCGGGCGAGAGCACCGCCACGACAGGGCCGCGATCAATGCGGAGGGGTCAGCCGGCGGACCTGGTACTGACGGTGTCCGCCGACCGTCCCGCCGACTTCGTCCACCACGGCTCACGCCGAGGCCGGATCTCCCCCACCCGCCCGGCCTGCGCGTAGACGTCCCCACCCGGGTATTACCCGCCCGGCCTCGCGCAGATGTCCTCCGGCGGGCGGAACGTGCGGTCGGTGCCGGACTCCGTGTTGACCTGGGTGCGTACGGTCTCCAACTGCTGGAGCAGTGAGTCCAGTTGTCGGTCTATCGGGTCGCGGAAGAACTCCAGGACCGCGCGGTGGAAGGCGTCGCGGAGTTCGGGGGGCATGACGTCGGAGGCGTCGAAGCAGAGGTTGCGGGCGCGGGAGGTGAGCAGGGAGTCGATGTCCCGCTCGACGGGGGTCTCGGAGGCGGGTGGCGAGAGCCCGGCCGTGTCCGGGAACAGCGGCCGTACCGCGGGGTCCGCCTCCGCCTGCCAGCGTTGGCGTCCGGCGGGGCTCGACAGCCGCTCCACGAGTTTTTGGGCGTCCGGATCGTCACTGAATACGGCGGCCATGTCACCCGCGACCTCGAAGGTGTCCCGGTATTCGGGCCGCCCGTCCAGATAGCGGGCCGACGGCTCCACCAACACGTCGTCGCCCGCGTAGACGTACCGGATGAAGGCGCTCTGGTGCTCGTGCGTGCAGTCGAAGCCGGGTGAGTCGAGCAGGCCGCGCGGTTGCCCTTCCGGGTCGGACGAGCCCTCGAACGACGTGGTCAGGGACCGCTCCACCGAGGCCGGGGAGCGGGTGCCGAGCAGGTGTGCCCAGGTTTTCCACGCACGCCGGACGGCCGGCGTGCGCCAGTCGAGGCGCCCCGTGGCCCATTCGGTGTACAGCGTGGGGCCCGCCTGGTGGAGCACGAGATCCTCGATCCAGTCGGTGCCCGGCCAGCCGGAGGTGGCCTGCGAGGCGAGTCCCACGCACCAGGTGGGTGTGCCGCTCGTCGCGCCCTTCTTGCTCCACACGAGGCTTTTGAGGTCGATCTTCAACGGCACCCAGTACGTGCGCCATTTGCTGTCCACGAGCAGGGTCGGCGCCCAGGGCGGGTAGGCGCGCTCGATGCTCTCGTATGCGAGGGGTTTCAGCTTGTCGCGGCGGGCGTACTCGGTGAGTTCGCCGATGCTGTTGAGGACGGCCACGTCCGGCGGGTCGTCGGCCTCCAGTTGTGAGACGAGCGTCTCGCGCAGTGAGCGGGTGCCCTCGTAGGTGTACGTCCGTCCGGTCCCGTCGTCCAGGCTGTCGAGGGCGGCTTCGAATGCCTTGCCCTCCTCGCCGGTCCACGGGCCGAGGACGACGAGCGGTTCCCGGGTGTCGGAGCCGCAGCCGGGGACAAGGGCGAGCAGACAGGCCGTGAGGAGGACGCGCAGAAGGCGGCTCATGACGGGGCTCCCGGGCGGGTGACGACGAGGTACTCGCGCCGGTACGCGTGCAGGGTGCCGGCGATCAGGGCCGCGGTGGCGAGGCCCACGGGGAGGACGAACGGGGCGACTCCGTCCAGGAAGGCGAGCCGGCCGGCCGCCAGGCCGTCGTCGATCCGCACCTGGAGCGTTTCGATGGCGAGCGGGTCCGGTCCCGCGAAGGGGCGTTCCTCGGCGGCGGTCTCCGTCTTCGGTGAGGTCCTCTCGGCCAGGGCGTCCGCGACGGGGACCGTCTCGCGCTGGGCGTGCAGGGCGAGCAGCGCGTCGGCGGCGAGGAAGGGGACAGCGAGCAGGGGCAGGGCGGCGGCCGCGAGGGGGACGCTCAGCCGGATGCGGAAGCGGTACCGCAAGAAGGACACCGTCCGCCACAATCCGGCGGCGAGGAGGGAGAAGGCGAGGGTGGCGACGACGGCCGCGGTGATGGTGCCCGCGCCCCAGGCGGCCCGGTCGGCGAGTCGTCCTCGCAGCCTTGTCTCCAGGCCGCTCACCCGGTCGACGATCGCGGTGGCGCCCCAGCCGGTCGCGGCCGGGCAGGCGGGGTAGGGGTTCGCGCTGCTCACGGTGGCGGGCCGCGAACAGAGCATGCTGCGGGCGTAGCTGAGTTCGGCTTCCCGCAGGACCGGGTCCGTGGCGTGGCCCTGGGCCCGGCCGATCCAGCCGGTGTAGTCGACGACCAGCGCGGACACGACCCGCAGTTCCTGTTCCTCGGCGACGGTGAGGGCTCCGCTGCGGGTGACCTGGTTCAGGCTCTGTGTCGCGTGTGCGATGCGGGTGCGGTACCGCTCGCTGAGCCCGCTGAGTTCGGCGGCCCGTCCCTCGGCGAGGTTCCGCTCGGCCTCGCTCTGTGCGATCAGCAGCGAGGCCCGGGCGTCCGCGAGGTCGACCAGCGCGGGCGCCGCGTGGTCCCGGAGGTACGCGGAGTCGCCGCGCACGCCCGTGCAGACCCAGCCGAGTGCCCCGAAGGCCACCAGGGCGAGCAGCGGCAGCGCGACGAGCCGGTCCCGCAGATATCCGCGGTTGCGGCAACCGGTGGTGGACGGCCAGGCGTAGCGGCGGATGCGGCGGGTGAGTTCGGCGGTTACGGCGGCACCCGCCCGCGCGAGACGGAGGCTGCCTTGTGCGAGGGCGCGCGAACGACCGTCCGGAGCCAGTCGGCGACTCTCTTGCCGAGCCATGGGCTGTCCCTGTGATGTCGGAAGGCGAGCGGGCGGATCTCGTAGGCGCGGTCCAGAAGGATCTCGGCGACGGCCGCGTCCTCGGGGGCGGTGGAGCGGGCGGCCTGGCGGGCGAGGGTGAGACAGCGGCGGGAGAGGTCCTCGCGCAGGCCGTGTTCGTCGGGCGGGAGGCCGAGCCGGCGGTCGGCGCCGGCGGACAGGGCGGCGAGGTCGGCCGCGTCGAGGGCGCCGCGGGCGAGGGCGCCCAGTACGGCCTCCCACACCTCGACGGTCATCCGGACCCTGGCCTCCTCGTCGGTGAGCCCGTGCGCGTGGAAGAGCAGGGCGAGCCGCTCCAGCACCTCCTCCAACCGCCGTGGCACCTCGTCGTCGCGCTCGGCCGTGC
Source organism: Streptomyces sp. NBC_00285 (assembly GCF_036174265.1). Classification (NCBI taxonomy): domain Bacteria; kingdom Bacillati; phylum Actinomycetota; class Actinomycetes; order Kitasatosporales; family Streptomycetaceae; genus Streptomyces; species Streptomyces sp. NBC_00285. The sequence goes on from NZ_CP108055.1 coordinate 1,214,414, forward strand.
GCACGTACTCGATGCCGATGCGTACGGCGGCCGTGCGGGCCGCGGTCCGGTGCCGGGAGTGCTGCGGTACTGCGTCGAGTTCGCGTACGGCCGCTCTGCGCGCCCTTTCGCCGTCCCTGGCGAGCCGGGCGCGCGCGGCACCGAACGCGGCACTGCCCAGGGACGGGTTGCGCAGCCGGACCGCCTCGTAGAAGGTCAGGGCCTCGTGCCGGCGCCCGAGGCGTTCCGCGCAGTGACCCAGAGCCAGTTTGGGGGCGTACTCGCCGGGGATCGCCGCGTACACCCGGTCGAAGTGCCGCCAGGCCGCGCCTGCTTGGTCCCGGGCGAGTGCGAGCAGCCCGTGGTGCCAGTCCAGCCGCCAGTCGTACGGGGCGCGTGCGGGCCCGATCCGTTCCTCGGCGCCCCTCAGTTCCGCCGCGGCGGCCTCGGGGCCGTCCGCCGGGTTCCGCAACCGCAGCCGGCAGCGCAGCAGATGCACCTCCGTGGAGTCCCGCCAGTCACCGATGTGCTGGAGCAGGGCCTCCGGGGCGGCGTCGGCCAGCCTGCTCAGCTCTGCGTGGTGCTCGTCGCGGGGGTCGGGGCGCGGGACGGGCAACCGCTGGGCGACCTCGGCGGGTGAGGGCGGGGCGAACGGTGACGGGACGTCGGGTGCCGCCCAGTGGGCGAGGGGTGGCGCCGAGCCGAGGGCGCCGTCGAGGGCGTACGCCGACGGGAGGAAGAGCGGGGAGGGCTCGAAGGTCTCGGTGCCGGTACGCAGCGACCTCAACTCGCGGAAAACACCGCGGAGTTGCTGGTCCATCTCGCGGGCGTCGGCGAACCGTCCGGCCGGCTCGGCCAGGGTCGCGCGGTGCAGGACACGGGAGAGGGAGAGGAGGCCGAGGCCGCGGGGGACGGGGGCGGTGGCGTCCCCCTCCGTCCACGGTTTCCTGCCCTGCTCCCCCTCGGCGGCCGATGACGTTCGGGAGCCCGCCCCGGTATCCGCCTGAAGCCTCGCCAGGTCGCCCAGCCGCGCCAGATCTGCCGCCGACCTGCCCAGTCCGCTCAGCCGCCTGAGCGTCTCGCCCAGGCTGAACAGGTCGTCCTGCGCCACGGACTCGCCGTTCGGTCCCACGGTCGGCGCGCTGAAGCCGTCCGTGGTCGTCCCCGGCGCCCCGGCCGGGCGTACGCTCCCCACGTCGATGATCTTCGTGGTGGTGCCGTCGTGCATGACGTTGTCCGGCTTCAGATCGCCGTAGACCTTTCCGGGGCGGTCGGCGTGCAGATACGCGAGGGCGGACAGGACGCGCACGCCGTAGGCGAGGACGAACTCGTGGAAGCGGTGGTCGCCGAACTCCCCCGGGTTGAGCCCGGCCCGGGCCCGCACCTCCTCCAGCGTGAGTCCGTCCACGTACTGGAGGACGAGGAAGTCGCCGACCCCGGGATGATGGCCGTAGTTGAAGACACGGATGATGTCGTCGTGGCCGAGGTCGACCAGGGCCCGCCGCTCCCGGGCCAGCGCGCCCGCCGCGGCCGCCGCCTGCTCGGGGTGCAGCATCTTGACGGCGACCTCGCGGTTGTCGACCTTGGTGTCCAGCGCCAGGTAGACCTCGCCCATGCCGCCGTAGCCGAGCGGCCGGATCAGTCGGTACTGACCGGCGAGCAACTGCCCGGGCGGCAGGGGCAGTTCTCCGGGGTCACCGCCCTGTTCCCAGCCGCGCCCCAGCAGGGTGATCGAGGGCAGCACGGTCGGGTCGGGGTTCTCCGCGGGCAGTTCGACGTGCGCGGCCCTCAGGAACATGGGCTGCCCGGTGACGACGAGCGGGCCGAACGACCCCTCCGACTCCGGTACTTCACCGAACGCACTCCCGCCCCGAACCCCCTTCATGCCTCCTCAGAATAGGGGCAGCCGCCGGGATTGACCCCTTGCGTTCCTCCTGCGAACGGTGATGTCCCCGGGCCGGACCCGCAGGGAAGGCCGAGATCGGCGTCCCGTACGGCCCCGTGCCCCTTTAGAGTGAGGGGTCCCTGACAGAAGGGTCCGGACCGCAGCCGTCCAGGCCAGAGCGGTGAAGGAGACGCGGTGACCCTGCGCGAGAACGACCCGGAGTCTGTCGGCGGCTACCGGATCGAATCGCGGATCGGGACCGGCGGCATGGGCGTCGTCTATCTCGGCAGATCGGCCTCGGGGCGGGCCGTCGCGGTCAAGGTCGTCCACACGCGGTACGCCGACAATCCCGAGTTCCGGGCCAGGTTCCGGCAGGAGATCGCCGCCGCCCGCCGGGTCAGCGGCGCGTTCACCGCGCCGGTCGTGGACGCCGACCCGGAGGCTCAACGGCCCTGGATGGCCACCGCGTTCGTCCCGGGCCCCACGCTCGCCCAGCGGGTGGAGGAGTCGGGGCCGCTGGGCTGGCCGGCGCTGCGCCGCCTTGGTACCGAACTCGCCGAGGCACTGCGGGAGATCCACCGCGCGGAGGTCGTGCACCGGGATCTCAAGCCGAGCAATGTGCTGCTGCTGGAGACCGAGGGCGACGACGGGGCGGTCCGGGTCATCGACTTCGGCATCTCCCGCGCGGCCGACAGCGACGTCCGCACCCAGACCGGCATGGTGATGGGCTCGCCGCCGTTCATGGCACCGGAGCAGTTCAGCCGTCCCCACGAGGTCGGCTCCGCGGTGGACGTCTTCTCGCTGGGCGCGGTGCTCGTGTACGCGGCCACCGGGCACAGCCCCTTCGAGGCCGAGAACGCCTACCTGGCCGCGTACAACACCGTGCACGGCGAGCCGCAGTTGGGTGAACTGCACGAGGATCTGCGCCGGTTGGTCGCCCGGTGTCTGGCGAAGGAGCCCGCGGACCGTCCGTCGTCGGGCGAGGTGCTGGAGACACTGGCGGGGCTGCCGGAGGAACTGTCCGAGGGGGAACCGGCCGAAGGTGCGTCCCCGGCGCCAGAGATCCCGCCCACGGCGACGGTGGCCTCGCCGCTCAAGGACTCCGAACCGATCAGGCGCCGACGCCGCGGGAGACGGCTGTGGGCGGCCGTCGCCGTGGTGGGCCTCCTCGGCGGGGCCGCGGCTGCCGCGGCCGCCGTGGTGGCCGGCGCCCCGGCGGACACGTCCGACGAGGTCGTCCGCACCGCCCCGCGGACGACGCCCGCCCTGACGACACCGGCGGGCTGGCGGCCCTGGCACAACGCGCTGACGTCGGACAAGGACGACCCGACGTTTGTGGGCCCGTCGTGCACCCTGGACGCGGTCGGCGTCTTCTGCGCATCCGAACAGGTCGCGCTGACGCGGCTCGACCCCGCGACGGGAAACACGGACTGGACCAAACCCATGAGCCGCAAGAAGGTCAGCGCCTTCTCGGTGCGCCGGCCCGTCGTCCATGACGGCGTGGTGTTCGTCTACGGCACGGACCGCGCGCAGGGAGTCGACGCCTTCGACGGATCGACCGGCAAGCTGCTGTGGCAACTGCCGGGCCCAGTAGGTGAGTTCGACCTCCTCAACGGCGTGCTCCTGGTCCGCCTGGACGGACTGGGCACCTCCGGCTCGGCGCGCTTCGCGGCGTACGAGCCGCGCACGGGCAAGGAGTTGTGGCGGCGCGAGCTGGCCTCCACCTCATCGAGTCCCTTCTACGAGGGCCCCGGGAGAACGCTGTACGCCGATCTGCGCGGCGGCTCCGGCGGCATCGCCCGGGTCGACGCGCGGACCGGCCGAACGCTGGGCAGCGTCGACGCGCCGAAGGGCGACCTGTGGCTGGCCACCGTCCACGACGGCACCGCGTACTACGCGCGCTGGGAGAACGACTCCGGTGTCTCCGCCGACTTCTTCGTGCAGGACCTCAGCAGCGGGAAGTCCCGCCGGATCGACTTCCCGTGGAGTGTCGAACCGGAGGCGCCGCCGCTGGTGCAGGGCGACACCATGTACGTCTTCGACTACGGCAACGAGACGCTGCTCGCCCTGGACGTGAAGCGGGGCAAGCCGCTCTGGTCCAGCTCGCGCGACCTGCGCGTCTTCAGCCAACCGGCGTACCACGCGGGCAGGTTGTACGTCACGATGCCGGACACCAGCATCCTGGCCCTGGACCCGGGGACCGGGAAGGAGATCGGCCGGACCGCCCCGTCCTTCGACACGGCGGGCCGCTCCTTCGAGGAGCTGTCCCCGAGTTCGGTGCCGCCGCTGCTGGTGGACGACGTGCTGTACGGGGTCAGCGGCCCGGGGATCTTCTCGGTGGCCGACGTCACCTGAGCCGGGCGGCCGCACACCCCGGCGACGGAACGTGGATTTCCCCAGGGCCTCATGGGGGATTCCCCCCAGGAACCCTTTTCTGTCCCACGAAGGAACAAGATGACACGCAAGAAAGCCCTGGTGGTCCGAGGCGGTTGGGAGGGACACGAGCCGGTCAAGGCCACGGAGTTGTTCGTGCCCTTCCTCCGGGACAACGGCTACGACGTCCGGATCGAGGAGTCGACCGGCGTCTACGCCGACGCCCCCGAGATGGCCGCCACCGACCTGGTCGTGCAGTGCGTGACGATGTCGGAGATCACGCACGAGCAGTTGTCGGGACTGCGGACGGCCGTCGAGGCGGGTACCGGCTTCACCGGCTGGCACGGCGGAATCGCCGACTCGTTCCGTGCCTCCTCCGACTATCTCCACCTGGTGGGCGGCCAGTTCGCGACCCACCCCGGCAAGGAGCCGTGCGAGCGGCACGGGGGCGCGGAGGACAACTTCCTGCCGCACACCGTCACCGTCACCGAACTCGGCCGCACGCACCCGGTCACCGCCGGCATCGAGGAGTTCGACCTGGACACCGAGCAGTACTGGGTGCTGCACGACGACCTGATCGACGTCCTCGCCACCACCACCCATCCCGCCCGGCCGTGGCAGCCCTGGCACCGGCCCGTCACCTCGCCGGCCGTCTGGACCCGCCGGTGGGGCGCCGGACGGATCGTGGTGACGACACCCGGGCACAGCGTCGACGTGCTCGAGAACCCGAGCGTCCGTACCGTCATCGAAAGGGGCATGCTGTGGGCGACGCGCACCGCATCGGCGTCATAGGTCTCGGCGTCATCTCCCGCGCCTATCTGGACACCCTCGTCGGCCACTCCGCCGTACGCGTCACCGCGGTCGCCGACCTCGACGCCTCCCGGTCGGCCGCGGTCGCCGCCGAACTGCCGGGCGTGCGGGCGCTGTCCGTCGGGGAACTGCTGAGCAGCCCGGACGTGGACACGGTACTGAACCTGACCGTTCCTGCGGCACACGCGGAGATCGCCCTCGGTGCCATCGCCCATGGCAAGAACGTCTACGGCGAGAAGCCGCTCGCCGCCGAACTCGCCGATGCCCATGCCGTCCTGGAGGCCGCGGCCAAGGCGGGCGCCCGGGTGGGCTGCGCCCCGGACACGGTCCTGGGCACCGGGATCCAGACCGCGCGGGCGGCGGTGGAGGGCGGGGCCATCGGCCGCCCCCAGTTCGCCTCGGCCGCCATGGTCACCCCGGGCCACGAACGCTGGCATCCGCACCCCGACTTCTACTACACCGCCGGCGGCGGCCCGTTGCTGGACATGGGGCCCTACTACCTGTCGTCCCTGGTGCATCTGCTGGGCCCCGTGCGTGCCGTGATCGGGGCGTCGAGCCGGTTGCGGTCCGAGCGGGTCATCGGGTCCGGCCCGCGCGCGGGTGAGCCGATCCCGGTCGAGGTGGCCAGCCATGTCACCGGCGTCCTCGAACACGAGGGCGGCACCCTGACGACGATCACGACGAGTTTCGACGGCGTGACCACCACCGCCGCGCCGATCGAGGTCCACGGGGAGACGGGAACCCTCGCGGTCCCCGATCCGAACCACTTCGAAGGTGAGGTACGGCTCCTCGGACTCGGCGAGCCCGAATGGCGGACGCTTCCGTCGTCCGCGGGCTACGCAGGCGGCACGCGGGGCGTCGGACTGCTCGACTTCGTCGCAGCCGGCGGGCAGCGGACACCCCGGGCAAGCGGTGAACTCGCCCTGCACGTGCTGGAGATCATGACCGCGCTGCTCCGCTCGTCCGACGAGGGACGGCGGATCGAACTGTCGACGACGGTGGAGCGGCCCGATCCGGTGCCGCTGACGCCTGCGGAGAAGTGGCGGTGATCAGTCCACCGGCCACGTGTGCCGGCGTACGGCTGCCACTGTCCCGGTGAGAACCGGACCGGCCTCCGTCCTCCCGGGCGCGTACAGCGGGGCGACCGGCAGGCAGGCGTCCGCGCAGGTACCGGAGGTCTGCGGCGTGGGCGTCCGGAGACCGAAGGGCCCAAGGCTCCCAGGCATCGGACCCGCATCGTTGTCCGTACCTCGCCGCGCGATGCCCGGATCGCAGCATCCCTCACGCCTCGGATGCCGGCTCGCTGCGGGCCGTTCCTCGCCGGAGCCGCGCCGGGGCCCGCCCTGCACGGAGTGCGCGGTTGACGTGCCGAACGACAAGGGCCGTACCCCGCTCGGGCCGGTCCTGCGTTCGAACATCGGGTCCGGGAGCGGTCACCGCCCCCGGACACCAACCCCTCGGATCACAAACCGTCACGCACCATCGCGGCGACGATCCGTACATGCCGGTCGGCCGCCGTGCCGGAGAACTCGCTCTCGTAGTTCAGGCCGTAGGGCCAGAAGTGCCCGCCGCCGGTGGACAGTTTGGCCGAGGAGCCGTCGAACTGCCGGACGAGCGCGGTGGCCCCCGCGCCGGTCCAGGTGCCGCTGCCGCCGAGGGAGGACCAGCCCGCGCTCGTGCCCACGCCGATGGTGTGGGCGGTCTCGTGCAGTGCGGTCCGCTCGGTCATGTAACTGCGGTTGCTGCCGAAGCGGATGGTCCCGTTGATGTTGCCGTCCGCGGTGGGCACGCTCGGGTCGTAGCGGACGGTGATGGACTTCCCCAGGTCGCTGAGGTTGTTGTAGCGGGCCACCGCGGCGTTCATGGCCGAGGTGATGAGCGTGTATGCCGACTGCTGGTCCGCCGTGGGGTTGCTCGCCCGTTGCAGGGTCCAGGTGATGGTCGCCGCGGCAACCTGTTCCTGCGGCGCGGGCGCGGACGGCGGGGCGGCCCGGGCGACGCCGGGACCGGCCAGGAGTACGGCGGCGAGGGCGGTGACGACCACCGTGGTGCGTCGTGGGTTCATGTAGGGGTCCTCTGTGGGGGGTGGATCCCGTGGGGGGGAAGTCTGGGACATGAACTGGAAAGCGCTTTCGAGGTTTCCCGGATGTTAATGAGGTGTCTTGAGCATGTCAACGACTCCGGAACCCGGCGACCGCCGGTAGGCCTTCATCGCCCCGGTTCACCGCACGAGGCAGGGACGCTTGGCGTCGAAGGTCCAGTCCTTGATCAGGTACTGCATCCCGGCGGCGTCGTCCCGTCCCGACGAGGCGACCTCCTGGTGCAGTTCCTGTGCCGCACGTAGCCGGTCCATGTCCAGGCGGATGCCGAGACCGGGAGTGTCGGGGACGGCGACCTCGCCGCCGGTGATCCCGGGCGGCTCGACGGTGAGCCGTTCCGTGCCTTCCTGCCAGATCCAGTGGGTGTCGAGGGCGTTGTACTCCCCCGGCGCGGCGGCACCACAGTGCGCCATCATCGCCAGGGAGATGTCGAAGTGGTTGTTGGAGTGGCAGCCCCAGGTCAGCCCCATGGCATGGCACAGCTGCGCGACCCGGACCGACCCCTGCATGGTCCAGAAGTGCGGGTCGGCGAGCGGGATGGACACCGACTGCAGGGCGAGCGCGTGGGTCAGCTGCCGCCAGTCCGTGGCGATCATGTTGGTCGCGGTGGGCAGGCCCGTGGCCCGGCGGAACTCGGCGAGGATCTCGCGACCTGAGTAACCGCCCTCCGCGCCGCACGGATCCTCCGCGTAGGCCAGCGTGCCGACGAGCGGGCGGCACAGTGCGACGGCCTCGCGCAGGGACCAGGCACCGTTCGGATCGAGGGTGATCCGGGCCTCGGGAAACCGCTCCTTGAGCGCGCGTACGGCCTTCACCTCCTCGGCGCCCGGCAGGACTCCGCCCTTCAGCTTGAAGTCCCGGAAGCCGTAGTGGTCGTAGGCGGTCTCGGCCTGCCGGACGATCGCCTCGGGGGTCAGCGCCTCCTCGCGCCGGACACGGTGCCACTCGACCTCCGCGTCCGGCTCACGGACATAGTCGAGGTCGGTGCGGTCGGGGTCGCCGACGTAGAAGAGGTAGCCGAGGACCCGTACGGCGTCACGCTGCCTGCCGTCGCCGAGCAGGGCGGCGACGGGGACGTCGAGGTGCTGTCCGAGCAGGTCGAGGAGCGCCGACTCGACGGCGGTGACCGCGTGCACGGTCGTCCGAAGGTCGAAGGTCTGGGCACCGCGGCCGCCCGAGTCGCGGTCCGCGAAGGTGTCGTTGACGGCGCGCAGGACGCGCTTGTAGTCGCCGACCCGCGCGCCGACGACGAGGGGCTCCGCATCGCGGAGGGTCCGAGTGATGGTCTCGCCGCCCGGCACCTCACCCAGGCCTGTACGCCCTTCCGAGTCCTCGAGGACGAGGACGTTCCGGGTGAAGTACGGGGCGTGGGCGCCGGAGAGGTTGAGGAGCATGGAGTCCCGGCCGGCAACCGGATGGACGGAGAACCTGGTGACGACGGGCTGGCTCATGACGGGCGGTACCGCTCTCGTGAGATCCGACAGGACGGAGGGGAGGCTGCGCAATGGGGGCACCGGTGGTCGGGGGCTGGGGGCAGGGCGCTCCGGTGGTCAGACCTTGAGGACGTCCAGGGCCTGTTCGAGGATCAGTACACCGCCGAGGCCGAGGATCGCCAGCACCGTCGTATACGTGGTGCGGGCTTTGATCGCGTCGATGACGGACAGGTTGAAGTACTCCTTGAACATCCAGAAGCCCGGGTCGTTGACGTGCGAGAAGGCGATCGACCCGCAGGAGACGGCGAGCACCATGACCTCGGCGTGGACCCCGCTGCCCGCCAGGAGCGGCAGCGCCACTCCGGAGGCGGTGACCACGGCGACGGTCGCGGAACCGAGGGCCACGCGGAGGATGGCCGCGATCAGCCAGGCCAGGATGATCGGCGAGATGGACCAGCCGTCGGTCGCGTCCTTGATGTAGTCCGAGATCCCGCCCTCGACGAGGACGTTCTTGAAGGCGCCGCCCGCTCCGATGACCAGCAGGATCATGGCCATCGCCTGGGCGGCCTCCCTGCACGAGGTGCTGACCTCGGAGAGGCTGCGCCCCATCCTCGGCCCGAACGCCCATATGGCGACGAGCAGGGTGAGCAGCAGGGCGATCGGCGCGGACCCGATGAAGGCGACGAAGTGCAGCCAGGGACCGTCCCCCGAGGCGGCCAGGTCGGTCACCGCGGCACCGGCGATCAGCACGACGGGCAGGAGGGCCACCGCCAGCGCCCACGCCATGCCCGGCATCTCCTCCTCCTCGAAGACCCGTTCGCTGACGAGTCCCTTGGGGATCTCGGGGTTCATGCGCCGGATGAACGGCAGGCGCGGCCACGTCAGGGCGATGAACGCGCCGACCGGAACCGCGATGAACAGCCCGTAGAACAGGGTCAGTCCGACGGACGCGTGGAAGGTGGCGGCCACGGCCGTGGGGCCCGGGTGGGGCGGCAGGAAGCTGTGCATGGTGGACAGCGCGATCGACATCGGCAGCCCCACCCAGAGCACGTTGACCCGGGTGACCCGGACCAGGGTGAAGGCGACCGGGACGATGATGACGAAGGCGACCTCGTAGAACATGGTCACGCCGATGAGCATCGCGGACAGCACCATGGCGACCTGCACCCAGCGCGGACCGCACACGTCGAGGAGCTTGCCGGCGATCCGTTGGGCCGCGCCGGAGTCCCCCATCACCCGGCCGACCATGGCGCCGAGCCCGATGGTGAGCATCGTGTCGCCGATCTGGTCTCCGATGCCCTCGGAGAGGACGTCCGGGATCTCTTCCAGACCTATGCCCTGCACCAGGGCCACACCCACGGCGACCAGCAGAAGAGCAACGAAGCCGTTCAGTCTCAGCTTCGTCATCAGAAGGAGCAGGACGAGGACGCTGATTCCGACCACGACGAGCGGCATGTGTCAGTTCTCCTTTGAACTGGCAGTGCGGTGAGGTGTGTCGAGCGGGTGCTCCGTGACGTCACGGAGTCAACCTGCTGAACGCAATCCCCATACAAAGACGTCATCTACATATGAGGACGGAGGTTAGATCGATGGATCGGCGAGGGTCAATGGGTGTGCACGAATCGCCTCGCGATCAACCCATGCCGTTGCGCTCCGGCGCCCCCGTCGCGCCCGAGATGACGTCGGAAGTTCGTGCCGTCGGGTGGCACTCGAACCGCTCACCCGCAGCGCCGCGATCCGCGCGCCACTCATCGACACGGGCCATCGAGACAGCGTCCCGGACGCAGGGGGACACAGCGGGACCGCCGAAAATGAGCACTGAATCCATCACCGCAACAAGGGAGTTGAGGCACACAAGCGCCAGGCGCCCCACCGGACAACCGCCTCCGCTCAACCGAACACCCTTGCCGCCAACCGAGCGCCCACCTACGCTGACTTTGTGCCGCAGATAAACAAAGCCCGAACGCACAGTGCCGTGCCGGGAAAGCGCAGCGAGCTCACCCGGCTCCGCATCGCCCTCACCGTCTTCTTCGCCATGGACGGATTCATCTTCGCCGGGTGGGTCGTCCGCATCCCCGCGATCAAGGAACAGACCGGCGCTTCCGCCAGCGCCCTCGGTCTCGCCCTTCTCGGCGTCTCGGCCGGTGCCGTGATCACCATGATGCTCACGGGACGCCTGTGCCGCCGCTACGGCACCCACCGGGTCACCGTCGCCTGCGCCGTCCTGCTCTCCCTCAGCGTCGCGCTGCCGCCGCTCACGCACTCCGCGATGGCGCTGGGCGCAGTACTGCTGGTCTTCGGTGCGGCGTACGGCAGCCTCAACGTCGCGTTCAACAGTGCCGCGGTTGATCTCGTGGGCGCCCTGCGGCGACCCATCATGCCCAGTTTCCATGCCGCGTTCAGCCTCGGCGGCATGATCGGCGCCGGGCTCGGCGGGCTGGTCGCCGGAGGCCTCTCCCCCACCCGGCATCTGCTCGGCCTCACCGTGATCGGCCTGCTCGTCACGACCGTCGCGGGCCGGACCCTGCTGCGCATCCAGCCACTGGCCCCCGCACAGCACACGCCTCCCGCCCAGGCTCCACGCCCCTCGCAGGACGCACCCCGGCTCCACCCCGCACCCGCCTCGGAGCACACACTTCGGCAGCAACCCGCGCCCCGCCGCCCGGACACCCGCACCCGGGGTCTCGTCATCACCTTCGGCCTGATCGCCCTGTGCACGGCCTACGGCGAGGGCGCCCTGGCCGACTGGAGCGCACTGCACCTGGAGCACGACCTGGACGCCACACCCGGCATCGCTGCGGCCGGTTACTCCTGCTTCGCGCTCGCCATGACGATCGGCCGGCTGACCGGCACGAAACTGCTCGAACGACTCGGCCAGACCCGCACGCTGGTGGGCGGCGGCACCACCGCCGCGCTCGGCATGCTGCTCGGCGCTCTCGCCCCGTCCCTCTGGGCGGCACTCCTCGGCTTCATGATCACCGGACTCGGCCTCGCCAATCTCTTCCCCGTCGCCGTCGAACGCGCGGGCAGGCTGGCCGGACCCGACGGGGTCGCCGTCGCCTCCACCCTCGGCTACGGAGGCATGCTCCTCGGCCCGCCGGCGATCGGTTTCATGGCCGACTGGTTCTCGCTCCCCGCCGCCCTCACCAGCGTCGCGGTACTCGCGGCCGCCGCCGCGGCCATCGCTCTGCTGACCCGACGCTCGACAGCGGGCTGACGCCGGCCGATCACCGGCCAGCCCGGGGACGAGCCACGTGAGCGGACGGGCCGGACGGAGCCGGTCCCGGCGCACCGGGCAGCACGAGGCCCCGCCCGATCACTCGGGGTGGGCCACCGCTTCCTTCTGCAACTGCACGGCCGCCAGCAGGCTCAGCTTCGGCTCCGCCTCGCGAAGTGCCCGTACCGCCGCGACCGACGTGATGTCGCCCGTGAAGCCGACCTCGGCCAGCCGGGAGCGGACCCAGCGGGCGCGCAGCTGGGTCTCGGTGGCGGCGGCGGTGGACTCGACAAGCGCGACGGCACGTTCCAGCCCCGGGCGCTCCTCCGGCGAGGCCTCCGTCAGCGCCTGCCGCAGGGCCGCTCCGACCACGTCCGCGTCCCGGACGAGCAGCACGAAGTTGTGCTTCTTATTCAGTCCCGTGATTCTCGACATGCGGGTCATCGTGACGGTCATGTCCCGTGCCCGACAAGCGACTTGAGCAGCATCAGAGACTCGGTGCCCGACGCTCGGTCAGGAGACCGGCCGACGTCGGCGGTCCGTGGAGAGGCGGGCCGGCCACACCGGGACGGCCCGCCTCTCCTCCGGCTCAGCCCAGCTTCTTGAGCAGTTCGACGGCGAGCGGGGCGGAGGACGCCGGGTTCTGTCCGGTCACCAGGTTGCCGTCGACGATCACGTGGGGAGCCCACGGCTCGGCCTCGTCGACCTGCACACCGGCCTCGGTGAGCCGGTCCTGGAGCAGCCACTTGGCCTTGTCGGCGAAGCCCGCCTGAGTCTCCTCGGCGTTGGTGAAGGCGGCCACGCGGCGCCCAGCGAACGCGTTGGTCCCGTCGGCGCCGGTGGCGGCGAGCAGTGCGGCCGGGGCGTGGCAGACGACGCCGAGGGGCCTGCCGCTCGCCAGGGCGCGGGTGAGCAGCCTGCCGGAGTCGGCGTCGACCGCGAGGTCCTCCATCGGTCCGTGGCCGCCGGGGTAGAAGACGGCCGCGTAGTCGTCGAGGTTCACGTCCTCCAGCCGCAGGGGCTGCTGGAGTTCGGCGGCGGCTGCGAGCACCCCGGCGATGCGGTCGGCGTTCTCCTGCCCGCCGTTGAGCTCGGCCGCGAGGCTGCCCTTGTCCACGGTGGGCACGACTCCGCCCGGGGTGGCCACGACGATCTCGTGTCCCGCGGCCTTGAAGGCCTCGTAGGGGGCGACGGCCTCCTCGGCCCAGAAGCCGGTGGGGTGCTGGGTGCCGTCGGCCAGGGTCCAGTGGTCGGCACCGGTCATCACAAAGAGGATCTTCGACATGGTGAAACCGTAGTCCCGCCCCGCCATAGAAATCCAATAGGCTCACGCATATGAGGGATAGGAACACCAATGGCTCCGAGGTGCCGGGGCAGAGCGTGGCCGCCCCACTGGACCTGAACCTGCTGCGGACGTTCCTGACGGTGTACCGCACCGGCTCCTTCACCGCCGCTGCCCGCCTCCTCGGTCTGTCCCAGCCCACGGTCACCACCCAGATCCGCACTCTGGAAAGGCAGTTGGCCCGCGAGCTGTTCGAGCGCCAGGCACGCGGGGTGTCCCCGGCGCCGTACGCGGACGAGCTCGCCGCCCGGATCGTGCAGCCACTGGACTCCCTCGCGGCGGTCGCCGGGTCCGCCGGGACCGCGGACGACGCCCCGGCCGAGCCGGTGCATCTGGCCGGCCCGGCCGAGCTGCTGTCCCGCTGCGTGCTGCCCGGTCTGGCTCCCCTGGTGGACAGAGGTGTACGGCTGCGCATCACGCCGGGTCTGACCGAACCGCTCCTGGAGGATCTGCGCGCGGGCCGCCACGACCTGGTGATCGCCACGTTCCGGCCGCGCGGCCGGACCCTCACGGCCCTGCCCCTGAGCGACGAGGAGTTCGTGCTGGTCGCCTCCCCCGCCCAGGCGGAACGGCTCGGCAGGCCCGAACACCTGACGGCCGCGCTGAACGGCGTTCCCCTGGTCGCCTACGCCGAGGACCTGCCCATCGTGCGCCGCTACTGGCGGCACGTCTTCGGCAGACGTCTGGTACGGCAGCCCGCGGTGACCATGCCTGACCTGAACGCGGTGAAGGCCGCGGTCGTCGGCGGCGCCGGATTCACCGTGCTCCCCCGCTATCTGTGCGCGGAGGAACTGGCCTCGGGCACGCTGACCCTGCTCCACGACCCCGACGACCCGCCCGTCAACACGAGTTTCCTGGCCCAGCGGCCCGGCACCTCGGGCAACCCGCACGTGGCGCTGGTCCGCGACCACCTGTTTCAGGCCGCTCGCGACTGGTGACCCGACGGAGTCGGGCACACTCGCCTCATGGAGACAGCCGAGTTCATCGAGATCCTGGACCGGGAAGGCGTGTTGCTGGCGTCCGCCGCCGAGCAGGCCGGTACCGACGCCAAGGTGCCGACCTGTCCGGACTGGCAGGTGCGGGACCTGCTGCGGCACACCGGGGCGGTGCATCGCTGGGCGACGGCGTTCGTCGCCGAGGAGCACACCGCCTTTCGCCCCCTCGGCGACGAACCCGCTCTGGACGGCGCGGAGTTGCTGGCCTGGTTCCGCACCGGTCACCGCAGCCTGGTCGACACGCTCGGTTCAGCCGCGCCCGACGTGCGGTGCTGGCACTTCCTGCCCGCGCCGTCGCCGCTCGCGTTCTGGGCCCGGCGGCAGGCGCACGAGACCGCCGTGCACCGCTTCGACGCGGAGGCGGCGCGGGGCGGCACCGCACCGGAGGAAACCGGCCGGGACTTCGCGGCCGACGGCATCGACGAGTTGCTGCGCGGCTTCCACGCCCGCACCAAGAGCCAGGTCCGCAGCCCCGAGCCCCGGGTTCTGCGGGTGCGGGCGACCGACGCGGACGGTGCGGTGTGGACCGTACGGCTGACCGAGGAGCCGCCCGCGGCGGAGTACGGCGATGCGGGGGACGCCGACTGCGAGGTGTCCGGGCCCGCCGCGCGGTTGTATCCGGCACTGTGGAACCGGCTGCCGTTCCCTCAGGTGACCGGGGACGCGTCGGTCGCCGAACTGTGGCGGGAGAAGTCCGCCGTGGGCTAGGACGGTTCCAACATCCTTGTGAGGACCGCGCGTTGCAACGGCAGGGCGTCGCCGTGCAGCGTGCGGCCCTTCGACGTGAGTGACACCCGGACACCCCGCCGGTCCTCCGCGCACATCCCGCGCTCGACGAGTCCGTCCTTCTCCAGGCGGGCGATCAGCCGGGACAGCGCACTCTGACTCAGGTGAACCCGCTCGGAGATCTCCTGGACGCGGTAGGCGCAGCCGTCGTGGGCAAGGACGTCCAGCACCTCGAAGTCGCTTGCGCACAGGCCGTGTTGGTTCAGAGCGCGGTCCAGTTCGCACTGCGTGCGCGCGTGCAGCGCCAGGATGTCCCGCCACTGCTCCGCGAGCGCCTGCTCGGGCTTCTTCGCCACCATGCGCGGCACCGTAGCAGAGAAGGTGGGTCATTGCAGCGGCATTAAATGCGCTTGCATTGGATGCGTACGCATGTAGTGTCCTCGGCATGACCTCACCGCTCACCACCCCGGCGGCCGCGTCCTCAGCGGTCCGCTGGACACCCCGACTCTGGGGCACCCTGCTGGTGCTGTGCGCCGCGATGTTCCTGGACGCGCTGGACGTGTCGATGGTCGGCGTCGCACTGCCGTCCATAGGCGCCGACCTGGGCCTTTCCACCTCGACCCTGCAATGGATCGTCAGCGGCTACATCCTCGGCTACGGCGGACTCCTGCTCCTGGGCGGCCGGGCCGCCGACCTCCTGGGCCGGCGTCAGGTCTTCCTGGTGGCCCTGGGCGTCTTCGCGGTCGCCTCGCTGCTGGGCGGCCTCGTCGACTCGGGCCCGCTGCTGATCGCCAGCCGTTTCATCAAGGGCCTGAGCGCGGCCTTCACCGCACCGGCCGGCCTGTCCATCATCACCACGACCTTCGCCGAGGGACCGCTGCGCAACCGCGCCCTCTCCATCTACACCACCTGCGGCGCCACCGGGTACTCGATGGGGCTCGTCTTCTCCGGCCTGCTCACGGAGGCCAGTTGGCGCTACACCATGCTGCTGCCCGCGCCCGTCGCCCTGATCGCCCTCGTCGTGGGCCTGCGGCTGCTGCCGCGCAGCGAGCGCGAGCGGAGCACCGGCGGGTACGACATCCCCGGGGCCATCCTCGGCACCTCCTCCATGCTGCTGCTGGTCTTCACCGTCGTCGAAGCACCCCAAGCCGGCTGGGGCTCGGTCCGCACGATCGTGTCCTTCCTCGCCGTGGTCGCCCTGCTGACCGCGTTCGTGAGGGTCGAGCGGCGCAGCCCGAGTCCGCTGATCCGGCTCGGTGTGCTGCGCTCGGGTGCCCAAGTGCGGGCGCAGCTGGGGGCGTTGACGTTCCTCGGCAGTTACATCGGATTCCAGTTCCTGGTCTCCCTCTACATGCAGCAACTGCTCGGCTGGTCGGCGCTGCACACCGCCCTGGCCTTCCTCCCCGCGGGCGCCCTGGTGGCGCTGTCCGCGACCAGGGTGGGCGCGGTCATCGACCGGTTCGGCACCCCGAGGCTGATCGTGGCCGGCTTCGCGCTGATGGTCGTCGGCTATCTGCTGTTCCTGCGCATCGACCTCGACCCGGCCTACGCGGCGGTGATCCTGCCGACCATGCTGCTGGTCGGCGCCGCTTTCGCGCTGACCTTCCCGTCCCTCAACGTGCAGGCCACCAACGGCGTCGCCGAGCACGAGCAGGGCATGGTCTCGGGTCTGCTCAACACCTCGGTCCAGGTGGGCGGCGCGCTCTTCCTCGCCGTGGTGACGGCGGTCCTGACCGCGAACACCCCCGCGGAGTCCGCGTCCCCGCAGGCCGTCCTCGACAGCTACGTGCCCGGCCTGACGGTGGTCACCGGTATCGCGGTCCTCGGTCTGCTGATCTCGCTCACGGGGCTGCGTGTCCGACGGCGGCGGCCGACCGTCGTGGTCGCCGGGTCCACCTCCCCGAAGGAGGCGGAGCGCGTGGTCGTGGGCGACTGACGCGGCCGGGGGACGCGTTGCGTGCCGGGTGTCCGGTGGAGCCCTTGCTCCGCCGGACACCCGGCTGTGAGACTTCGGGGATGGAGACCTACGGGGGACGGCGTGACCAGGCCGAGCGGGATGCCATCACCGTCGAGATCGGATACGCGCTGTGCAGTGCGCTGTTCGCGGCGGCGGTGCTCTTCGGGGCCGTGGCCGGACCGGCGCTTTTGTTCGAACTGCCGGGCATGGTCGAGACGTTGCTGCTGCGCGTCGGAGCCGCGCTCGCACCCCTGCTCTTCCTCGCCCGGGTGATCAGCGTCCTGATGCGGTTCCGCCGGGAGGGCGATCAGCCCAGCCAGCCCGGCCGCACCAACCCCGACTCGTAGGCCAGCACGACGAGTTGGGCGCGATCCCGGGCGCCCAGCTTCACCATCGTGCGGCTGACGTGGGTCTTGGCGGTGAGGGGGCTGACGACCAGGCGGCGGGCGATCTCCGCGTTGGACAGGCCGATGCCGACCAGGGCCATCACCTCCCGTTCCCGCTCGGTGAGTTCGGCGAGGGCACCCTCGGCCGCGGGCTCCTTGGAGCGGGCCGCGAACTCGGCGATGAGACGGCGGGTCACACCCGGCGAGAGAAGCGCGTCACCGTCGACCACGGCCCGTACGGCGCGCAGGAGTTCCTCCGGCTCGGTGTCCTTGACCAGGAAACCGGAGGCGCCGGCACGGATCGCCTCGAAGACGTACTCGTCCAGTTCGAAGGTGGTGAGCATGACCACCCGAACTTCGCACAGAGCGGCGTCCCCGGTGATGCGCCGGGTCGCGGCGAGGCCGTCGAGCAGGGGCATGCGGATGTCCATCAGCACGATGTCCGGCCGCAGTTCGCGCACCTTCCCGACCGCCTCCTCACCATCGGCGGCCTCCCCGGCCACCTCGATGTCCGGCTGCGCGTCCAGCAGCGCGCGGAAGCCGGCACGCACGAGCGACTGGTCGTCGGCGAGCAGTACGCGGATCACCGGTCGTCCTCCTTGGCCTTCACCTTGAGCGGCAGTACGGCGAGCACCCGGAACCCTCCGTCGGGACGCGGCCCCGCCTCGATCGTGCCACCTAGTGCGGCGGCCCGCTCCCGCATTCCGGCCAGGCCGTTGCCGCTGCCGCCCGCGTCGGCGCCGGTCACCGGTCCGTCGTCGTCGATACGGAGCCGCAACGCACCGTCGCGCCGATCGAGCCGCACGCGCGCGTGCCGGGATCCCGAGTGCCGTACGACATTGGTGAGCGCCTCCTGGACGATCCGGAAGGCGGCGAGGTCCGCGCCGGGCGGCAGTGTCGGGGCCGTTCCCTCCACCTCGACCGTCAGGCCCGCGCCCGCCGCCTGTGACACCAGTTCGGGCAGCCGGTCGAGGCCCGGCGCGGGGGCGCGCGGCGCGTCGCCCGGGGTGCGCAGGGTGTCGAGCACCTGGCGTACCTCGCCGAGCGCCTCCTTGCTGGCGGCCTTGATGGTGGTGAGCGCGGTGCGGGCCTGTTCGGGGTCGGTGTCGAGAAGGGCGAGGCCGACGCCGGCCTGGACGTTGATGACGGAGATGCTGTGGGCGAGCACGTCGTGCAGTTCGCGGGCGATGCGCAGCCGCTCCTCGTCGGCGCGCCGCTGCGCGGCCCGGGCCCGCTCGGCGCGCTCCCGGGCCCACTGTTCCCGCCGGGTCCGGGCCAGCTCCGACAGGGCGACGATCGCGACGACCCAGGCGGCGATCACGCCTTCCTGCCCCCAGGGTGCGGCCGGGTCCTGGGACGGCGGCAGCCACCGGTAGAGCCAGTGCGCCACCAGGACATGCCCGGCCCAGAGCATTCCGAGGGCGGCCCAGGCCTCCCTGCGGTGCCCGGCGACGACGGCGCTGAAACAAGCGAGGGCGACGGTCAGGAAGACGGGCCCGTAGGGATACCCGGCCCCGAGGTACAGCATCGCGGCAGCCGCCGTACCGAAGGCGACGAGCACCGGCCGCCGGTGACGCCACAGCAACAGCCCCGATCCGATCACCAGCAGGGCCCGCGCGAACGGATCGAGGGCGGCCCGCTCGCCGATCTGCTGCTGGGCCGCGTAGTTCGATCCCCCGAGCACGAAGAACGTGAGCAGCAGCGTGGATGCCCACGGCCACCGGGCCGCCCGCTCCGGGTCACCCGAGCGCGTCCACCACGGCGGCCCCTGCCGCCACCTTCGCGGGTGCCCGGCCCCGCGTACGCGCTGCTCACCGTCCATGAAAGCCACGCTAGACGCCCCGGCCGGGGCCGGGCGTCACCCGGGCGTGGTGGTCACCTGTACTCCCCGTGAAGTACGCCGGTCACCGCTGTCGCAGCCCCACGCTCCGCCCCAGTTGCCGCACCGCGTGCCGGAAGAACGGTTCCCGCTCCTCCACGACCCGGTTGAACTGCCCGAAGAGCTCGAAGCCGATCAGGCCGAAGAGCTGGGCCCAGGCAGCCACAAGGGGCGCGGCCACCTCGGACGGCAGGTCGGGAGCGAGGTCGGCGGCGATGCGGGAGGACTCCGCCCGGAGGTCTTCGGGAGCCGGGGGCAGCTCCGCGAGGCCCGGGCTCTGGTGGGCGTCGCGCACGATGCCGATCAGGAGGAGGCCGACGCGGGCGGCGGGCGGGACGGTGGTCTGCGGTGCGGTGTAGCCGGGGACGGGAGAGCCGTAGATCAGGGCGTACTCGTGCGGATGGTCGAGCGACCAGCGGCGCACGGAGTCGCATGTGGCGACCCAGCGCTCCAGCGGGCCCGCTCCGGCGGCACTCTCGTGCGCGTGTTCCGCGCTCTCGCCCAGGGAGTCGTACGCGTCGATGATCAGCGCGGTGAGCAGGTCGTCGCGGCTGGGGAAGTAGCGGTACAGCGCCGAGGAGACCATCCCCAGCTCACGCGCCACGGCCCTCAGGGAGAGCTTCGCCGCGCCCTCCGCCACGAGCTGCCGGCGCGCCTCGTCCTTGATGGCTGCGGTGACTTCGATCCGGGCGCGGGCCCGGGCGCCTTGTGTGGTGCTCATGCGGGCCAGTCTCCCACAGAAGCAGATCAGTGCACATAATCGAGAGCACCGCTCTTGCTTTGGTCGGCCGATCCATGCAGACTGATGCCAGACGAAATCGAGAGCACCGCTCTCTCAATCCGATGGGGGTCACCATGTCGTCGCCTTACTACCTCAAGGGCAGTCCGCTCACCGTCCGCTTCAACAGCGTCATCGGCTGGCTGGCCCGGCACGGATTCAGCCTGGCCGGCACCGCTGAGCTGTCGGTGCGCGGCCGCAAGAGCGGCCAGATGCAGCGGGTGCCGGTCAACCCGCACACGTACGAGGGCGAGCAGTACCTGGTCTCGGCACGCGGCCACTCTCAGTGGGTGCGCAACATGCGCGCCGCCGGCGGCGGGGAGCTGCGGGTCGGCCGCAAGGTCCGGGAGTTCACGGTGGTGGAGCTCTCGGACGAGGAGAAGCTCCCGATCCTGCGGACCTATCTGAAGAAGTGGGGCTGGGAGGTCAACCAGTACTTCCAGGGCGTGACCGTCAAATCCTCCGACGAGGAGATCATCGCCGCCGCGCCCGACCACCCCGTGTTCCGGTTCGCGGTCAAGCCGTAGGTGCTCAGGAGGTGCTCTCGCCGCCCGCCCCACGCTCGCCGGGACGCGGGTCCAGCGCGGCCAGCGCCCGCTGGGCCAGCGGCCGGCCACGGACGAGCTCACCCAGCGTGGTCGAGCCCTGGGTGATCTCCTTGAACGCGTTCCACGCGGGCCGGAAACCCGTCAGCGCCGCGTGGAACAGACCGGGACGGCGTTCGAAGGCGGTCAGCATCCGCTTGCCGACGCTCATCTCGACACCGAGGCCCGCCTTGATGGCGAACGCGTAGTTCAGTGCCTGGCGCCGGGTGTCCACCGCGTCGTGGGCCTCCGCGATCCGAACCGCCCACTCCCCCGCGAGCCGCCCGGAGCGCAGCGCGAAGGAGATGCCCTCGCGGGTCCACGGCTCCAGCAGCCCCGCGGCGTCACCGCACACCAGCACCCGCCCGCGCGAGAGCGGCGAGTCGTCGGCACGGCAGCGGGTCAAGTGGCCCGAGGAGATGCTCGGTTCGAACCCGGCGAGCCCGAGCCGCCCGATGAAGTCCTCCAAGTACCGCTTGGTGGCCGCGCCTTCACCGCGCGCCGAGATCACCCCGACGGTCAGGGTGTCCCCCTTGGGGAAGACCCAGCCGTAACTGCCGGGCATCGGGCCCCAGTCGATGAGGACCCGCCCCTTCCAGTCCTCGGCGACGGTCTCCGGCACCGGGATCTCCGCCTCAAGGCCGAGGTCGACCTGGTCGAGCTTCACCCCGACATGCGCCCCTATCCGGCTGGCGCTGCCGTCGGCCCCCACGACGGCCCGCGCGAGCAGCGTCTCGCCGCCCTGCAGGACCACCGCGACCGTACGCCGGTCCGGAACCGTCGAACCGTGCTGCTCCACACGCTGGACGGTGACGCCGGTCCGGAGCTCGGCGCCCGCCTTCTGCGCGTGCTCGACGAGTTGCTGGTCGAACTCGGGCCGGTTGATCAGCCCGAACAGCATCTGCCGGGAACGCCGGGTGCGGGTGAAGCGGCCGTTGTTCGAGAAGGTCACCGCGTGCACCCGGTCCCGGAAGGGCAGCTCGAAGCCGGGCGGCAACGAGTCCCGCGAGGGGCCGATGATGCCACCGCCGCACGTTTTGTACCGCGGCAGCTCGGCCTTCTCCAGCAACAGCACGCGCCGTCCCGCGACCGCCGCCGCGTACGCGGCCGAGGCCCCCGCGGGTCCCGCGCCCACGACGACGACGTCCCACACCCGCTGTGCGTCGTCCTGCACGTCGTCGTCCCGCATGCCGTCGTCCTGCACGCCGTCCGCCGAAGGGTCGTCCGCCGAAGAGTTCTCGCTGCTCACGATGGTCTGCTGCTCCCGATCAAGCCTTTGCCGCACCTGTCTCCCGCATCCTACGGCGGGCCCGCCCCCACACCACTGTGGGAGGATCTACGGCACTCACAGGTACAACGTCGCACCCACAAGGAGCGTGCCCATGTCGTCGAATCCGGTCGCCGAGACCGTCGCCTCGCTGATGCCCGGGGCGCGGGCGGAGCTCACCGAACTGGTGGCGTTCAGGTCGGTGGCGGACTTCGACCAGTTCCCGAGGAGCGAGAGCGAGGCCGCCGCCCGCTGGGTCGCGGACGCGCTCACCGCCGAGGGATTCCAGGACGTGGCCCTGCTCGACACCCCGGACGGCACCCAGTCGGTGTACGGCTTTCTGCCCGGCCCCGAGGGCGCGAAGACCGTCCTGCTCTACGCCCACTACGACGTGCAGCCGCCGCTGGACGAGGCCGCCTGGACGACCCCGCCGTTCGAACTCACCGAGCGCGACGGCCGCTGGTACGGGCGCGGGGCCGCCGACTGCAAGGGCGGTGTGATCATGCACCTGCTCGCGCTGCGCGCCCTCAAGGCGAACGGCGGGGTCCCGGTCCACGTCAAGTTCATCGCCGAGGGCTCCGAGGAGCAGGGCACGGGCGGTCTGGAGCGGTACGCCGAGGCGCACCCCGGGCTGCTGGAGGCGGACACCGTCGTCATCGGCGACGCGGGCAACTTCCGTACCGGTCTGCCGACGGTCACCGCGACCCTGCGCGGCATGACGATGATGCGCGTCCAGGTCGACACCCTGGAGGGCAACCTCCACTCGGGTCAGTTCGGCGGCGCCGCCCCGGACGCGCTGGCCGCGCTGATCCGCGTACTGGACTCGCTGCGCGCGAAGGACGGCTCGACCACGATCGACGGCCTGACGCCGGGAGCGGCCTGGGACGGCCTCCAGTACGACGAGGAGCAGTTCCGCAAGGACGCCAGGGTGCTGGACGGCGTCGAGCTGATCGGCTCCGGCACGGTCGCCGACCGCATCTGGTCCGGCCCCGCCGTCACGGTTCTCGGCATCGACTGCCCGCCGGTCGTCGGCGCCACCCCGTCCGTGCAGGCGAGCGCACGCGCCCTGGTCAGCCTGCGGGTGCCGCCGGGCATCGACGCGGCCGAGGCGACCGGGCGACTGCGGGCCCACCTGGAGACGCACACCCCGTGGGGTGCGCGGGTGAGCACCGAACAGATCGGCCAGGGCCAGCCGTTCAGCGCGGACACCACCAGCCCGGCGTACGCGGCGATGGCCGACGCGATGGCCGTGGCCTACCCGGGCCAGGAGATGCAGTACGCCGGCCAGGGCGGCTCGATCCCCCTGTGCAACACCCTCGCCGCCCTCTACCCGCAGGCCGAGATCCTCCTCATCGGGCTGAGCGAGCCGGAGGCCCGGATCCACGCCGTGGACGAGAGCGTGTCCCCGCAGGAGCTGGAGCGCCTGGCGGTGACGGAAGCCCTGTTCCTGCGCAACTACGCGGGGGGCTGAGCCGACGGGGCGAGGGTGGTGGACGCGGTGTTCCCCGCCGACCGGGCTCAATCCCCTTGCTCGTCCGAGAAGTTGGCGGCACCCGGGCCGGACGCCGGGTGCCGCCGCGGCCATGGCGGGCCGATCATGGGTCCATGGACTCCTCCGCGCGTCTGGGCACCCACGCCGACACCGCCACCTCCCTCGCCCTCCTGAGCGACCGCGGCCTCGCGGACCTCGTGGCGTCCGGCACGCCCGCCGGAACCGGGATCGGCGGGCAGGCAACCCTCCTGGAGGTGGACGGCGTACGGGTCTTCGTGAAGCAGGTTCCGGTCACCGACGCCGAACTCCACCCCGACAACGTCCGCTCCACCGCGAACCTCTTCGCGCTGCCCGCCCGCTGCCACTACGGCATCGGCGCGGTCGGCAGCCCCGGCTTCGGTGCCTGGCGGGAGCTGGCCGTGCACGAGATGACGACCAACTGGGTACGCTCCGGCCGCTTCCCGGACTTCCCGCTGCTCCACCACTGGCGGGTACTGCCCCACGCTCCGCGGCCGCTGCCCGAAGAACTCGCCGACGTGGAGCGGGCCGTGACCTACTGGGGCGGCGGACGCGAGCGCATCGAGGCCCTCAGCACGGCCTCGGCGAGCCTGACCCTGTTCCTGGAGTACCTGCCGCACACCCTGCACGACTGGTTCTCAGCCCAACTGCGCACACGGAACGCCGACTTCGCGTGTGCCCTCGTGGAGCAGGGCCTCGAAGCCGTCACCGGCTTCCTCCACGAGCAGCAACTCATCCACTTCGACGCCCACTTCCGCAACATCCTCACCGACGGACGGCGGCTCTACCTGACCGACTACGGACTGGCCCTGTCGAACCGCTTCCACCTCACGCCGCAGGAACGCGACTTCCACGGCCGCCACCGCCGCTACGACCGCGCCTACGCCCTCTCCTACCTGGTGCATTGGCTGGTCGTCGACCAGTACGGCCTCGGCCGGGACGAACGTGAGGACTTCATCCGCGCGTGCGCCGCCGGCCGCCGACCCGAGGGGATCCCCGGGGCCGCGGCCGACCTCATCTCCCGGCACGCACAACTCGCCGTCGTGGTCGGCGACTTCAACCGGCGACTGGAACAGGAGAGCAGGCTCACCCCGTACCCTCACGAAGAGGTCGCAGCGCTGTCCTCCAGTGCGGTCAGCGCCGGATCGAGCACGATGTCCTCGCCGCGGGCCTCCACGCTCGGCTCCTCCGGGAAGTGACAGGCCGTCAGGTGGCCCTCGGTGTCTCCCGTCACGCGCACCAACGGCGGCTCCACTGTCGCGCACCTGTCCTGGGCCTTCCAGCAGCGGGTGCGGAAGCGGCAGCCGGACGGCGGATCGACCGGCGAGGGCACGTCCCCGGCGAGCCGGATGCGCTCGCGGCGCCCGGTGGCGTCGGGATCGGCCTCGGGGACGGCGGACAGCAGGGCGTGGGTATAGGGGTGCCGGGGCCGGGTGTACAGCGTCTGCCGGTCGGCGACCTCAACGATCTTGCCCAGGTACATCACCGCGACCCGTTCGCAGAAGTGCCGTACGACGGCGAGGTCGTGGGCGATGAAGACGAACGCGATGCCGAACTCCCGCTGGAGATCCTGGAGCAGGTTGACGATCTGCGCCTGGATGGACACGTCCAGCGCCGACACCGGTTCGTCGGCCACGATGAGCTTGGGACGCAGCGCGAGGGCGCGGGCGATCCCGATGCGCTGGCGCTGGCCGCCGGAGAACTCGTTCGGGTAGCGGTTGTAGTGCTCGGGGCTGAGCCCGACGGTCTCCAGCAGTTCCTGGGCGCGCTTCTTGCGGCCCTGCGGCGGGTTGATGTCGTTGAGCCGCATCGGCGTCTCGACGATCGTGCCGACCGTGTGCCGGGGATTCAGGGAGGAGTACGGATCCTGGAAGATCATCTGGAGGTTCCGTCGGGCCTCCTTCATCCTGGCGGCGGGGGCGTGGGTGATGTCCTCGCCGTCGAACACGACCTTCCCGGCCGTCGGTTCCAGCAGCCGGGTGATGAGCCGGCCCGTCGTCGACTTGCCGCAGCCGGACTCGCCGACCAGTCCGAGCGACTGACCGGCGCCGACCGTGAAGTCGATGCCGTCGACGGCGTGCACGGCCCCGATCTGCCGCTGGAAGAGGATGCCCTGGCGGATCGGGAAGTGTTTGGTGAGGCCGCTGACGTCGAGCAGGTGCTCCCCGGCGGCGGGCTGAGTGGTGCTCACGGCATGCTCCTGTTCGTCTGCCGCCGTCACTGCGAGGCCCCGGTGGCCGTACGACCGCGGATCTCTTTCCTGGTCTCCGGGGTGAGGTGACAGGCGGCGAGGTGCCGGCCGGTGCCGGAGACGGCGAGCAGTTCGGGCAGGTCGCTCGCGCAACGCCCCTCGGGCACCCAGCCCTTGTAGGTGCAACGGGGGTGGAAGGCGCAGCCGCCTGGAGGGTTGATCAGACTCGGCGGGGCTCCGGCGATCGGGTTCAGCCGCCGTTCGACATCGCCCGTGATCTGCGGCATCGACTCCAACAGGCCCCAGGTGTACGGGTGTTGAGGCTGTTTGAGAACGTCGCGCACGGTGCCGTACTCGATGCGGCGGCCGCCGTACATCACCAGGATGTCGTCGGCGATGTCGGCCACCACGCCCAGGTCGTGGGTGATGAGGATGACCGCGGAGCCGAACTCCTCCTGGAGGTCGCGGATCAGGTCCAGGATCTGTGCCTGGACGGTGACGTCCAGGGCCGTCGTCGGCTCGTCGGCGATGAGAAGTTCGGGGTCGCAGACCAGCGCCATGGCGATCATGGCGCGCTGGCGCATACCGCCGGAGAACTGGTGCGGATAGTCCCGCACCCGTAGTTCGGGCTGCGGGATGCCGACCCGTTTCAGCATCTCCACGGCGCGCTCCCGGGCCTCCTTCTTCGTGACCTTGTGATGGACCCGGTAGGCCTCGGCGATCTGGGCGCCGACGGTGAAGTACGGGTGCAGGGCGGACAGCGGGTCCTGGAAGATCATGGAGACCGTCCGGCCGCGCAGTTCGCGCATGTCGCGCTCGGGGAGGGCGACGAGTTCTTTGCCGTCCAGCCGGATCTCCCCGGAGACGACGGCGCGGGTGCCCTTGTGCAGCCCGAGCAGGGCCAGCGAGGTGACCGACTTCCCCGAGCCGGACTCGCCGACGATACCGAGCGTGCTGCCCTTCTCCAGGGCGAAGGAGACGCCGTCGACGGACTTGACGGTCCCGTCCTCGGTGGGGAAGTGCACACGCAGATCCCGTACGTCGAGGAAGGGGGCGGCCGTGGGATCGGCGTCCGCCGGTTTCGGTGAGGTCAGGAGGGACACGGGGTTTCCTTGCTGCGGTGAGAGGGGCTCAGGCGAGGCGGACACGGGGGTCGACAAGGCCGTAGACCACATCGACGACCACGTTGGCGAGCACGACGAACGTCGCCGCGAAGAGCGTGGTGCCGAGGATGACCGGCAGGTCGGAGTTCTGCACGGAGTCCACGGCGAGCTTGCCGATGCCGTCGATGCCGAACACCGACTCCGTGATGACCGCGGAGCCGCCGATGAGCGAGCCGACGTCCATGCCGAAGATGGTGATGATCGGGGTGATCGCGGCCCGCAGGCCGTGCTTGAGGACGACCTTGCCGGTGGACAGTCCCTTGGCCCGCGCGGTGCGCATGTAGTCCTCGGCGAGGACCTCCAGCATGGAGGAGCGGGTGAGCCGGGTGTACAGCGCGAGGTAGACAATGACCAGGGTGGCCCACGGCAGGAGGAGGCCCTGGAACCAGGCGCTCGGGTCCTGGGTGATCGGGGTGTAGCCGGAGGCGGGCAGGATCTGCCACTTGTCGACGAACAGGTAGAGCAGCAGCAGGCCGACGAAGTAGATCTGCACGGAGACACCGAGCAGCGCGAGTCCCACCGCGGCCTTGTCGGCGGCCTTTCCCCGGCGGACGGCGGCGACCGTGCCGAGGCCGACGCCCAGGAAGAGGAAGAGCACCGCGGCGCCGAGGCCGAGCGAGAGGTCCGCGGGGAAGTCGGACAGCAGGGTGGTCAGGACGGGGGTGTCGGTCTGGAAGGACAGCCCGAGACAGGGCGCGCCGCAGTGGACGCGCACGCTCTGGTCGCCGTAGTCCCGGCCGATGAACAGGCCCTTGAAGAACTCCCAGAACTGCTTCAGATAGCCCTGGTCGAGGCCGAGGGAGTGCCTGATCTCCGCCAGCCGGGACGGCGAGCACGTCTTGCCGCAGGCCAGGAGCGCGGGGTCGGACGGCAGCGCGAAGAAGATGAAGAAGGTGATGACGGTGATCACCAGCAGGATCGCGGCTGCCGCCAGCAGGCGCCGGATGAGATAGCGAAGCATGTCGTGCTGGACCCTGACGTGAGTGGGGTGCCCGCCGGCCGGGGGCGCCGGCGGGCATGAGGTGGAGGGCGTCAGTTCTTGACGTACACGTGCACCAGGCTGGGCTCGGCGAGGATGGGGTCCGGGATGACCCCGCCGACCTTGGAACCCGCCAGTTCGCTGAAGTTCATGTACATCAGCGGGACCACGGCGGCGTCCTTCATGATCTGTTCGTCCAGGGCCCCGTAGGCGGTGTCGGCCTGCTTGATGTCGGTCATCTTGGCGATCTTGTCGATCTGCGCGTTGACCGCGGGGTCATTCAGGTACGCCATGTCCTGGTTGGACTGCGGCAGCTTCGCGATCTGCCGTCCGTCGAACAGCACGGGCAGCACGGTGGAGGCGTTGGGCCAGTCCGCGATCCAGTCGACCCAGGTCAGGTCGTACTGGTTCTTCACGTTGTCGACGGTGCTGAAGTAGTTCGCCGCGTCGATCGGCGTGATGTTCACGGTGACGCCGATCTTCCCGAGCGAGGTCTTCACCGCGTCGGCGAAGTGCTCCTCGGTCGTGGTGTTCTCCACCGCCAGCGACATGGTGAGCTTGGGGTTCCCTGCCTGCTTCATCAGCGCCTGGGCCTTGGTGAGGTCGCCCGCGGGGTCGGTGCTGTAGAGGTTGAACTTCCGGTAGCCGTCGATGCCGGGGCTGATCATGGTGCTCGCGTAGTCGCCGTAGGCCGAACCGCCGAACGCGCCGCGGACGGTGGTCTTGTCGATGGCGTACTCGATGGCCTGACGGACCTTCAGGTCCTTGACCCGGGTGGTGTTGACGGCGAGGTAGTTGATGCCCGGGGCCGGGATCTTGTAGAGGCGCGACTTCACGGACGGGTCACCGGAGATCGTCGTCAGGTCGGAGCCCGCGATCGGCCACTGCATGATCGAGGTCTGGGCGGTGCCGGCGTCGGACTTGATCTGCTGGTCGATCGCCGACTGGTCCTGGCCCAGCTTCACGTCGATCTCGTTGACGTTCTGCTGCCGGATCGGGTCGCTCGACTGCTTCCAGTGGGTGTTCTTGACGAGGACGACTTCCTTGTTCTTGGTGTACGACTTGATCATGTACGGCCCGTCGGACCAGACATGCGTGTCGTACGTGGCCCCCGTGTCGTGGGCCTTGGGCACCCCCGACCAGCCGGGCATGGCGGTCGTCTCGTTGAAGTCAGCGACGGGCTGGTCGAGTTGGAACACGATCGTGGACGCGTCCGGCGTCCGGATGGAGGCGAGCTCCTTGCCCGAGTAGGGCCCCTTGTAGGAGGAGCCGCCGACCAGCCACTGACTGGCGTACGGCGGACCGCCGTTGATGTCCGGCGAGAAGGCCCGCTCGACGCCGTACTTGACGTCCTGCGCGGTGACCGCCGTGCCGTCCTGCCACACGACGCCCTTGCGTAGGTGGAAGGTCCACACCGTGTCGCCCTTGCTGGGCGTTCCCGTGTCGGTGGCCAGATCGCCGACGAGCTTGGGCTGGGAGCCGGTCTCGTCCCATCCGGTCAGGGTGCGCACGAGCTCCTGGTCCATGCTCGAACCCTCGGTCGTGTAGACGCGCTGGGGGTCGAGGTGGTCGAAGTCCGCGTGGTCGAGGACGGTCAGCGTGCCGCCCTTGGTCGGGGACCCGCTCCCGGTGGTGCTGGAGGAGCCACCGCATGCGGTGGCCCCCAGGGCGATCGCCACGGCGGTGGCCGCGAGCGCGATCGAGCGCCTTCTGCGCGTCATGAGGTAACACTCCTTCTTCTACGGGCTCGGCAGCGGTCGTTCCTCGGGAGGACCGGTCCGCGCCGGTGTTGATGAGACCGCGTCAGCCGCGGGCCGCGCGGGGATCGAGGGCGTCCCGGACTCCGTCTCCGAGGAGGTTGAGCCCGAGGACGAGGACCAGCAGCAGGACGCCGGGGACGAACAGGTACATCGGGTCCTGGAGGAAGTACTGGGAGGCGTCCGACAGCAGCGCCCCCCAGTCCGGGTTGGGCGGGATGACACCCACACCGAGGTACGACAGGGCGGCCTCGGTGGTGATGTTCTGCGGGACGGCCAGCGCGAAGGAGATCAGGACCGGCGCCCACAGGTTCGGCAGCAGCTGGCGGAAGAGGATGTGCCACCGTCCGGCGCTCATGATCCGGGCCGCGTCGACGAACTCCCGCTCGCGCAGCGACAGGACCTGTCCGCGCACCAGCCGGGCGGTGTACGCCCAGGCGAACCCCGCGATGTTGAGGACGAGGACCAGCAGCCGCAGGTTCTCGTCGGTGCCGCCGTGGCTGTTCGTCTGCATCGCGTTCTGGATGACCGGCGTCAGCGCGATGATGAACAGCAGCTGCGGAAAGGCCAGCATCACGTCCATGATCCGTGACAGCACGGAGTCGACCCAGCCGCCGGAGTACCCCGCCGCGAGGCCGGCCACGACACCGACGACGGTGGACAGCACGGCCGAGGCGAATCCGACGACCAGCGAGGTGCGCAGGCCGTAGACGATCCGGGCGAACAGGTCGTAGCCGGTGCCCGGTTCGACCCCCAGCAGGTGGGCAAGGCTGATCCCGCCCAGCGCTCCGCGCGGGAAGTTCCCGGTGTCCGGGTCGATCGCCCTGCCGTCGGGGGTGATCGGCCCCCAGCCGGTGATCGCGGTCAGGACCGGAGCCAGCAGCGCGATCAGAATGAACAGGACGGTGATCACGAACGCGGCCATGGTGACCTTGTCCCGTCTGATGCGCCGCCAGGCCATGCGGGCGGGCGAGCGCCCGGTGATGACCGTGCCGTCGCCGCGCGGGTCGGGCGTCATTCCACCGGCCGCCTGCGTCGGGCCGGCGGCGGCGGGCATCGGCTGCTGTTGCGTCGTCATCGTGCGGACGTCCCGGGTATGTGCTGGGGCCGGCGCGGAGTCTTGGCCATCGCCGGCGGACGGGGTCTCGTCATGGGGCTGTTCCCTGCGGGAAAGACGTCGGTCGCCGGCCGTTGTCGGCGCCGTGAGACTGAGCGGACTGTCGCAACACGCCGAGAGACCGGTCAAGGCAGAAAATGACCGAAAAAGGGATTGTTTGCGCTCGTTGCCAAGTGTTGACGAGGGCGGGACATGCCATTAGCTCTGACATGGAGGTATCGCGACGATTCCCTTGACGGGTTCTCGCCCTCCGCTTGCCTGACCCGAACCTGGCCCCGGACATGGCGGAGCCCCGCCGGCCCGGTGCCGGCGGGGCTCCGCACAGAGGTCAGCCGATCGGGATCCCGGCCTCCAGGTACAGCGCGGCCCCGCGTTCCCGGGCCCGCAGCGCCCATCGCAGCCGCTCGTAGCGCACCGGCGGCAGCAGCTCTGCCGCCTCCTCCTCGGTGGCGAAACACCAGCCGCGCAGCTCGGGCCCGGGCAGCAACACCCGTCCCGCCTCCGTGGATTCGAGCCGGCCGCCGTCGAAGAGGAGGCGCAGTCCGCCGTATCCGGGAGGCGCGGGCGGCTCCCAGTCCACGACGAGGAGACGGGGCAGGTCCTCCAGCTGTATGCCGGTCTCCTCGGCGACCTCGCGCACGCCCGCCCGGGCGGGCGCCTCGCCGGATTCGACGACGCCGCCGGGGAACTCCCAGCCGGCCTTGTAGGTGGGGTCGACGAGCAGGACGCGGTCGTGCTCGTCGAAGAGGAGGACCCCGGCGGCCACGGTCTCGGCGGTGGGCTCGGGGGTCTGCACGATGTCGCACACGGACACGGTCCCGGCCCCGAGGGCCTGGGCGATGCGGGCGGCCGTCTCGTACGGGGTGAGCGCGCTGTTGTCGATCAGATGGGCGTCCGCGGTGAGCCAGGAGGCGAGGGCGGCCCGATAGGGCTCTGTGTGGTCGTACGCCCACTGTCCCTGCCGTATCTCGCCGTCGGGCGGGTCCGGAGGGGCCTCCCGTTCGGCCGTCCGGGCACGCAGGATCGTTTCCGCCGGAGCGAGGAGAAGGTGCCGGACACCGATCCGGCGAGCGGCGAGGCCACCGAAGATCTCGTCGCGGTACTCCTGACGCAGCAGGGTCATGGGGACCACGAGGGTCCCGCCGAGCTCGGCGAGCATCGCGGCCGCCGTGTCGATCACCAGCCGTCGCCAGATCGGCAGGTCCTGGAGGTCGCCGACCTCGGCGAGGCGCTTGGGCGGCAGCAGCTGCACGACCGCTGCGCCGATGTCCTCGGGGTCGAAGAGCGTGCTGTTCGGGATCAGTTCGATCAGTTCCCGTGCGGTGGTGGTCTTCCCCGCACCGGACGCGCCGTTGATCCAGACGATCACGGACTCCCCCTCATTCTGTTCGGCCCCCTGTGGTTTGCCCGTTCCACCCTGCCACGGAAACCAGCCGCAGTTGAGGGCACATGAACGCGACGCCGGAGCCCCCACATCCAGGGGCTCCGGCGTCGCGGTCCGTGCGGTGGAACCCGTCAGCGGTTCTGCCCGAGGGCGGTCTCGTCGACGCCGTCCAGGCTGTCGCTGGAGACGGTGTGGCCGAGGGTGCTCAGGGTGTCGTCGACGTTGATGTGGTTCAGGTCCTTGCCCAGGTCCAGGGAGTGCGACGGCGTGACCGCGGCGACGACGAAGCCGGTGGCGAGGGAGGCGATGGCGAGCATGCTGCGCTTCTTCATGCGCTGATCAACGGCACCGGACGAAATGAGTCACGCTGACGCCCCTCGCACGGCTCCCTTCCACCACAGTCCAACACGTCCTACCGTAAACGCCCACCAGATGACGCGTACATGCAGTCATCCCACCTTCCGCTGGTTCGGAGGAACGTAACGATGCGTCACCTTCACACCCGCACAACCCGCCGAAGGGTGATCGCGGCACTCACCGTGCTGCTTTTCTCGGCACCGGGAGTGACTC
Source organism: Streptomyces sp. NBC_00285 (assembly GCF_036174265.1). Classification (NCBI taxonomy): domain Bacteria; kingdom Bacillati; phylum Actinomycetota; class Actinomycetes; order Kitasatosporales; family Streptomycetaceae; genus Streptomyces; species Streptomyces sp. NBC_00285. The sequence continues at coordinate 1,246,795 of NZ_CP108055.1, forward strand.
CCGTGGCCGTCGCGGACGAGACGGGCACACGGTCGCCCACTCTCGCCGACGGCCTGGCCCTCACCCCGCCCATGGGCTTCAACAACTGGAACTCCACCCACTGCCGGGCCGAGTTCAACGAGGCCATGGTCAAGGGGATCGCGGACATCTTCGTCGAGAAGGGCCTCAAGGACGCCGGGTACCAGTACGTCAACCTCGACGACTGCTGGGCCCTGCCGGCCCGGGACGCCGACGGCAAGCTCGTCCCGGACCCGGCCCGCTTCCCGAACGGGATCAAGGCCGTCGCCGACTATGTGCACTCCAAGGGCCTGGGGCTCGGGATCTACACCAGCGCGGGCACCAAGACGTGCAACTCCGCCGGTTTCCCGGGTGCGTTGGGCCATGAGTACAGCGACGCCCGGCAGTTCGCCGACTGGGGCGTCGACTACCTCAAGTACGACAACTGCAACAACCAGGGCGTGGACGCCCAGTTGCGCTACACGACCATGCGCGACGCCCTCAAGGCGACCGGCCGGCCCATCGTCTACAGCATCTGCGAATGGGGCCAGAACAAGCCCTGGGAGTGGGCGGCCGACGTCGGGCACCTGTGGCGCACCACCGGCGACATCAGCGACAACTGGGGCTCGATGCTGTCGATCCTCAAGCAGAACCTGCCCCTGGCGCCCCACGCGGGCCCCGGCCACTGGAACGACCCCGACATGCTGGAGGTCGGCAACGGCGGCATGACCTCCACCGAGTACCGCTCGCACTTCTCGATGTGGTCGGTCATGGCCGCACCCCTGCTCATCGGCAGCGACCTGCGCTCGGCCTCACCTCAGACCCTGGAGATCCTCGGCAACAAGGAGGTCATCGCCGTCGACCAGGACCCGCTGGGCAAGCAGGGCACCGTGGTCTCGTCCGAGGGCGGACGCTGGGTGGTCGCCAAGGAGATGCGGGACGGCAGCCGCACGGTGGCTCTCTTCAACGAGACGAACGGCCCCCGGCGCATCGCCACGACCGCCGCGGCCGTCGGCCTGCCCGGCGCCGACGCCTACACTCTGCGCGACCTGTGGCGGCACGAGAGCTACAACACCGCGGGCACCATCTCGGCGACCGTCCCCGCGCACGGCACGGTCCTGGTACGGGTCGTTGCCGACCGCCGGTGGTACCAGCACCCGCCCGCCGTCGAACTCGGCCTGGGCGACAGCCCGTTGACCGAGGCGGGCACCCCGGCCAGGCTGACGACGACGGTCACCGACCTGGGCCGCACCCCGGCCCGGCAGGTCTCCGTACGGCTGTCCGGCCCCGCGGGCTGGGCGGTCGAGGCGACCTCGCCGACCGTCTCCGCGGCCCTGCCCACGGGCCGTTCGCTGCGCACCAGGTGGTCGGTCACCGCGCCACCAGGAACACCGACCGGGTCGTACGACCTGACGCTCAGGGCGAGTTACCGCGCACCGACCGGCGTCCGGGCCGACACCACTCTGCCCTTCACCGCGACCGTGGTGGTGCCGCCGCCCTCGGGCACCTCCGGCCTCGGTGACCTTCCGTGGCTGTCGGCCGCCAACGGCTACGGGCCCGTCGAACGCAACACCAGCAACGGGGAGAGCGCCGCGGGCGACGGTCATCCGATCACTGTCGGCGGGGTGGTGTACGCCAAGGGCCTCGGTGTGCACGCCGAGAGCACCGTCGAGTACTACACGGGCGGGGCCTGCGAGACGGTCACCGCACAGGTCGGCGTCGACGACGAGAAGGGGGCGAACGGCACCGTCGCCTTCGAGGTCTGGGCGGACGGCACCGAGGTGGCGTCCACCCCCACCCTCACCAACGCCATGCCGGCCCAGCCGCTCACCGCCGACGTCACCGGCGCCCGGCTGATCCGGCTCGTCGTCACCGACGGCGGGGACGGCGTCGACTCGGACCACGCGGACTGGGCGGACGCGCGGCTGAGCTGCTGACAGCGCTCGGCGACCGGGCCCGCCGCGGGACCCGGTCGCCAAGTGAACGTTTCTGCCGGTACCGCCGCCCCGTCGCGACGCCCAGGAGTCAGACCGCCGCGGCCGTGTCCGCCTGCCTCGCGAGCGCGGCCGCGGCCGCGCCGACCAGCCCCGCGTCCGTGCCCATCTGCGCGGGCACGATCGTCAGACGCTGGACGAAGGAGAGAGTCGCGTAGTCGCCCAGCGCCTTGCGCAGCGGCTCGAAGAGCACGTCGCCCGCCTTGCCCACCCCGCCGCCGATGACGGCGATGTCGATCTCGACGAGGGTCGCAGTGGCGGCGATCCCGGCGGCCAGCGCCCGGGCGGCCCGCGCGAAGGACGCCACGGCGACCGGATCTCCGGCCCGGGCCGCGTCGGCCACCGCGGCGGCGGAGGTGTCGCCGTCCGGGCCGGGCAGCCAGCCGTTCTCCAGCGCCCGCCGGGCGATGTTCGGCCCACTGGCTATGCGCTCCACGCAGCCGCGCCCCCCGCACGGGCACGGGTCGCCGTCCAGGTCGACGCTGATGTGCCCGATGTGACCGGCGTTGCCGGTGGGCCCGGCGTGCAGCTGACCGTTCAGGACCAGGCCACCCCCGACACCCGTCGAAACGACCATGCACAGCGCGTTGTCGTGCCCGCGGGCGGCGCCCTGCCAGTGCTCCGCCGCCGTGATGGCCACGCCGTCGCCGATCAGCTCGACGGGAAGCCCGCCGGCCGCCGCCCGGACATGCCGGACCAGCGGATAGTCGCGCCAGCCGGGCACGTTCACCGGGCTCACGGTGCCGGTGGAGGCGTCCACCGGTCCCGCGCTGCCGATGCCGAGGGCGGTGGCGCGTCCCCACAGCGGTGAGCCGGTGAGCTCGCCGAGCGTCGCCTCGACGGCGCGCATCACGCTCTCGCCGTCCTCCTGTGCGGGCGTGGCGCGTTGCGCGCGCAGGAGGATCCGGCCGTGGCCGTCCACCAGCGCTCCGGCGATCTTGGTGCCGCCGATGTCGAGCGCAGCCACGAGGTCGGTGTGCATCAGTGTCAGTTCTCCCCGTCAACCTTGAGGAATGGACAGGCCGGTCTCGCGGTGGGGGCGCAGACCGGCAGATTGCGGTGGACAGTGTCTCCCGCATCTGACAACGTTGTCCAGGCTCTATGCTCGACGCCACATCCTCATACAAAATCATGAACCGCCGCATCCCCGTCGACGACAGGACAGGACGCCGTATCGTGCCCGACACCCACAGCCGAGCAGACCGTCACTCCGCGACCCGGTACGGCAATCGCCCGACCATGAAGGACGTGGCCGCACGGGCCGGTGTAGGGCTCAAGACGGTCTCGCGCGTCGTGAACAGCGAGGCGGGTGTGACGCCGGAGACCGAACACCGGGTCCGGGAGGCCATCGAGGCGCTCGGCTTCCGCCGCAACGACAGCGCACGCGTGCTGCGCAAGGGCCGCACCTCAAGCATCGGCCTGGTCCTGGAGGACCTCGCCGACCCGTTCTACGGCCCCCTCAGCCGCGCCGTGGAGGAGGTCGCCCGGGCCAACGGCGCCCTGCTCATCAACGGTTCCAGCGCGGAGGACCCGGAGCGGGAGCAGGAACTGGTGCTGGCACTGTGTGCCCGGCGCGTGGACGGGCTGGTGGTCATTCCCGCCGGTGACGACCACCGTTATCTGGAGCCCGAGTTGAAGGCCGGCGTCGCCACGGTGTTCGTGGACCGTCCGGCGGGCCGGATCGACGCCGACGTGGTCCTGTCCGACAACTTCGGCGGCGCCCGCGACGGCGTGGCCCACCTGATCGCCCACGGCCACCGGCGGATCGGCTTCATCGGTGACATGCCTCGCATCCACACGGCCGCCGAGCGGCTGCGCGGGTACCAGGCCGCCATGGAGGACGCCGGCATAGAGGTGGCGGACGCCTGGACATCGCTCGGGATCACCGACCCGGAGCGGGTGCGCCGGGCGGCCGAGAAAATGCTCTCCGGGCCCTCCCCCGTCACCGCGATCTTCGCGGGCAACAACCGGGTGACGGTCACCGTGGTCCGCGTCCTCGCCGAACACACCCGCCGGGTAGCCTTCGTCGGCTTCGACGACATCGAACTCGCCGACCTGCTCCAGCCGGGCGTCACCGTCGTCGCCCAGGACGCGGCGACCCTCGGCCGCACGGCCGCGGAGCGGTTGTTCCGCCAGCTGGACGGCACGCTGCTGTCGCCGGAGCGGATCGAACTCCCGACGCGGTTGATCACCCGCGGCTCCGGTGAACTGCCGCCGACGGACTGAGCAGCGGATGCGGGACGTCACCCTGGAGGCCCTCGGCCTGGCCGGGGCGCCCCGCGAACACCCGTTGCGCTACCCCGGCGTCTGGCCGCCGGACTCCGCGCTCCTCGACGGCGACCGGCTGTTGCCCCTCGACCGCCTGACCCACGAGGACCGGGTCCCCGTCCTCGCGGTCGGCTCCAATGCCAGTCCGGGTCAACTGCGGCACAAGATGGCCGAGTTCGGGATCACCTCACCGATCCCGATGGTGAAGACGCGGGTGAGCGGCGTCGGCATCGGCGTCTCCGCGCATGTGAGCCGCATGGGATACGTGTCCGCGTCCCCCTTCCATGCCCCGGACGCCGTACGGGAGTTGTTCGTCATCTGGCTGGACGCCGAGCAGCTCACGGTCGTCGACGCGAGCGAGGGGGTACCGCTGCCGAACGGCAACTACGCCCGCGCCCTGCTGCCCGCGCCCGAGGTGCGGGTCGAGCTGCCCGACGGCATGGCACTGCCGGGCGTGCACGCGTACGTCAACCGCCACGGCGTCCTGCACGACGGCACCGGCGCTCCCCGCACCCATCCCGGCCAGCGGGAGCTGCTGACCGAACTCCTCGTGGAATCAGCCCGGTTGAGGGAGTTGTTCGGCATCACACCCGAGGAGTTCGTGGCACGGGCCCGCGCCGACCACCTGCTGTGCGAGGCGGGCACCCGGCTGTTCGCCGACGAGAAGCGGGTGGCGGAGTCGGGCCTGGAGCCGTTCCTGAGGGTTCAGCAGACCGGGAGCCCCGGCACGGCCTCGTCGTTGTTCCCGCCCTTGATGTAGACGACGCTGACATAGACACCGGTGTTGCCGCTGTCGTCGTCCGTCTTCGCCCACCACACGTTGGTCCACTCGCCGGACGTCTCGCGGCGGCCCAGGTTCGACTGGCAGTAGAAGTAGTTGGTGCCCTTGTAGAGAACGCCGGCCTCGGCGCCGGACGCGGTGTAGGACGTGGCGGTCTTCCAGACGGTGCAGTTGTACTTACCGCCGCCGACGGCGGTGCAGGCCGGGGTCGGCTCCGGGGTACTGGAGGCGCCGCCGTCCCCGGTGCCCCCGGTCCCGGTGCCGCCCGAGCCGCCGTCTCCGGAGGTGCCGCCCGAGCCGCCACCCGAGGTGCCGCCGCCCGCGGAGTTCGCGGTGGAGGTCGCGGAGGCGGGGCTCGAGGGTTCGGAGCCGTCCTTCCCGCCGGACGTCTCCTTCCCGCTCGGGGTCTTCTTGGCACCCTTGCCCGTCGGCTCAGGGCTGCTGGAGCGGTCGGCCTCGGTGCGGGGGGACGATGAGGCCGTCGCGCTGGTGCCGGACGCGGACGGGCGGACGTCGGCTTCGGCGTTGCCCGTGTTGTTCAGCAGCACCACGGCGGTTCCCGCCACCGCCAGGACAACGGTGACGGCCGCCGCGACGAGCAGTGCGCGCCCGTTGCGGCGGGGTGGGTCGGAGACACCCATGAGGCCCGTCGGGGGCTGCTCCGGGGAGACGTGGGGGCCGAAGCCGTGGACGGGGAGACCGGGCTGTCCTGGAGTACCGCCGTGGGCGGCGGGCGCCCCGAAAGCCTGGGCACCGACCGCGGCCTGCCCCGGGGTGTCGAACCCGGTTGCGGCCGCGGGCTCCGCCGGCTGGGGGGACCCCGCACCTGCCGGGCCCGCCATCCGGAAGCCCGGCGGCAGCAGCGGAGTGTCGGGGGCCGACTCCGGTTCCGCCCGTCCGGCCGGAGCCGCCGGGTTCCGCAGAGTCGTCGTAGCGCTGTCCGTCTTGGCGCTGTCCGTAGTGGCGCTGTCCGTCCCTGCCGCGTCCGCCACCGCCTGCAGCAGCTCGCGGGCCTCCTCGGCGCCCGGACGGGCCTCCGCACGCTTGTCCAGCAGACGCTCCAGGACGGGACCGAGGGCTCCGGCGCGGTGGGCCGCGGGGAGCGGTTCGCCGACGATCGCGGTGAGCGTGGAGAACGTCGACGTACGGCGGAACGGCGAGGCGCCCTCGACGGCCGCGTACAGCGTGGCCCCCAGGGCCCATACGTCGGAGGCCGGGCCGGGATCGGCGCCCTGGGCCCGCTCGGGCGCCATGTAGTCCAGGGAGCCGACGAGATGACCGGTGCGGGTGAGCTGGGTCGCCGCGCCGTCGCCCGGGTCGTCCATGGTGGCGATGCCGAAGTCGGTCAGCAGGACGCGGCCGGAGCGGTCGAGCAGGATGTTGCCGGGCTTGACGTCCCGGTGCAGCACGCCGGCTTGGTGGGCGGCGGCCAGCGCGTCCATGACCTTGGCGCCGATCCCGGCCACCTCACGCGGGTCGAGAGGGCCGCGCTCGCGCAGCACCGCGTCCAGGGACGGTCCGTCGACCAGCTCCATGACGATCAGTGGACGTCCGTCGATCTCGCCCACGTCGTGCACCGCGACGACACCGGGATGCCGGACCCGGGCCGCGGCACGGGCCTCGCGCTGCATCCGCAGCCGCAAATCGGCGAGTTCGGGGCCGTCCGCGTCGGTGTAGGTGCGCAGTTCCTTGACCGCGACCTCACGGCCGAGCACCTCGTCGACGGCCCGCCAGACCACTCCCATGCCGCCACGCCCGAGCTGGGCCACGACGCGATAGCGCCCGGCCAGCAAGCGACCGGTCTCGTCCTGGCCCTTCCCGTTGGTCTCCCCCGAAGACACAGCTGCCCCGTTCCTGTGAACACGTCAATGCGTGCGGTACAGACTACGGGGCACGAGTGACAACTCCAGTCGGCGGTTGCAACCGTGACAGGTCCGCTACTTCTGCGGCTTTTTCGTGGAAACGGTCAGGTCACCGCGCCGAGGTGCCGCATAGCTCTCCAGGTCGGCCCGGGTCAGACCGGCCAGCCGGGCCACCTCGGCGATGTCGAGGGCACCGCAGTCGAGGCCGCGCAGCAGGTAGCCGCTGAGCGCCTTGGCGGTGGCGGGTTCGTCCATGACGTCGCCGCCCGCGCGGTTGGCGTAGCGGGCGAGACGGCCGGCGGCCTGCTCGAAGCCCTCGCGGTAGAAGGCGAACACGGCCGCGTACCGGGTGGGGATGTGGCCGGGGTGCATGTCCCAGCCCTGGTAGTAGGCGCGGGCCAGCGCCCGGCGCGTCAGTCCGTAGTGCAGCCGCCAGGCGTCGTGGACCTTCGCCGTGGGCCCGACCGGCAGGACGTTGGTGGAGCCGTCGGACACCCGTACGCCGGTGCCCGCGGCCGCGATCTGCATGACCGCTTTGGCGTGGTCGGCGGCGGGATGGTCGCTGGCCTGGTGGGCGGCGGAGACGCCGAGGCAGGCGCTGTAGTCGAAGGTGCCGTAGTGCAGTCCGGTGGCGCGGCCCTCGGCGGCCTGGATCATCCGGGCGACGGTGGCGGTGCCGTCGGTGGCGAGCACGGCCTGGCTGGTCTCGATCTGGATCTCGAATCCGAGGCGGCCGGGGTCCAGCCCGTGCGCTTTCTCGAAGGCCTCCAGGAGCCGAACGAACGCACTGACCTGCTCGGCGTATGTCACCTTCGGCAGGGTCAGCACCAGCCCCTCGGGCAGGCCGCCCGCCGCCATGAGGCCGGTGAGGAAGACGTCGAGGGTGCGGATGCCGCGGTCCCGGACGGCCGCCTCCATGCACTTCATGCGGATGCCCATGTACGGGGCCGCGGTGCCGTTGTCGTACGCCTCGGCGATCAGCCGGGCCGCGCGGGCCGCCGCCTCGTCCTCCTCGGCGTCCGGACGCGGGCCGTAGCCGTCCTCGAAGTCGACGCGCAGGTCCTCGATCGGCTCGTGCTCCAGCTTGGCCCGTACGCGCGTGTGGACCGGCTCGGCGAGTTCGTCGGACAGCCCGAGCACGGCGGCGAAGGACGCGGCGTCCGGGGCGTGTTCGTCCAGGGCGGCGAGAGCCCGGTCGCCCCAGGAGCGGACGGTGTCGGCGGCGAAGACGTCACCGGGGACGTAGACGGTGTGTACGGGCTGTCGGGTACCGGGGTCTCCGGGGTAGCGGCGCTCCAGTTCGGCGTCGACCGGCGCGAGGGAGGCGCTGATCTCCTCGCTCACGGCACCCGCGAGGCTCGTCGCCACCTTCTCCTGCTGGCCCTGACCCATCCCGCATCCTCCTGTTTTCCGCTCTACGGAATCAACAATCCGTAGAGCGAAGTTATCCGCGAATCTTCCCGACGGTCAACACCCCGTCCACGGCGTGAGCCGCCAGGTTCACCCAGGATGCCGAGAACCCCTACGCCGTCTTCCACAGTCCGGCTCGAACATTCATCCTGGTCCGTCGGGAGGGACACCATGCCGGACATCAACAGAATGACGCGTCGTATGGGGCTCAGAACCGCAGTGGCCGCCGCCGTCACCGTGCCGCTCATGGGCACGCTGCCGGCCTCCGCCGCCAGGTCGGCCAACCGCCGACTCGATGTCATGACGTTCAACCTACGCTTCGCCAGCACCTCCGAACCCAACAGCTGGGCCGCCCGCCGCCCGGTGATGCGGCAGCTGCTGCGCCAGGAGGCCCCCACCGTCCTCGGCACCCAGGAGGGCCTCTACCAGCAGCTGCGCGACATCCACTCCGATCTCGGACCGCACTACGACTGGATCGGCACCGGCCGCGAGGGCGGCAGCCACGACGAGTCCACGGCGATCTTCTACGACACCCGGCGTCTGGCCCCCGTCGAACACGACACGCTCTGGCTCTCCGACACGCCCAGGGTCATCGGCTCCAACACCTGGGGCGCCGCGTTCCCCCGGATCGTCACCTGGGCGCGCTTTCGCGACCGGGCTGTGGGCGGACGGGACTTCTACGTCCTCAACACGCACTTCGACCATGTGAGCCAGTACGCGCGCGAGCGTTCCGCGCAGCTCCTCGCCCGGAAGATCGACGCGTTCGACCACTCACTGCCGGTCGTCGTGACCGGCGATTTCAACGCCGCGGCCCACGAGAACCAGGCGTACGACATCCTTCTCGCCACCGGAGTCGTCGACACCTGGGACGCGGCGGCCGAACGCAGCAGGCTGTACGCGACCTTCCACGGCTACAGGCCGCTGACTCCCGACGGCGAACGCATCGACTGGATCCTCGCCACGCCGGGCACCACCGTCCACCGGTCCGTCATCAACACCTTCGAGATGAACGGGCAGTTCCCCAGCGACCACCTGCCGGTGCAGACCACCGTGACCCTGGGATGAGCCGAGGCCCCCGCGACCATGGGTGGTCGCGGGGGCCTCGTACGCCCGGAAAGGGATCAGCCCTTGCGGGTGTTGATCTCCTGGGTGAGGGCGGGGACGACGTCGAAGAGGTCGCCGACGATGCCGTAGTCGACGAGGTCGAAGATGGGGGCTTCGGCGTCCTTGTTGACCGCGACGATGGTCTTGGAGGTCTGCATGCCGGCGCGGTGCTGGATGGCGCCGGAGATGCCGTTGGCGATGTACAGCTGCGGGGAGACGGACTTGCCGGTCTGGCCGACCTGGTTGGTGTGCGGGTACCAGCCGGCGTCCACCGCGGCCCGGGAGGCGCCCACGGCCGCGCCGAGGGAGTCGGCCAGGGCCTCGATGATGGCGAAGTTCTCGGAGCCGTTGACGCCGCGGCCGCCGGAGACCACGATCGCGGCCTCGGTCAGCTCGGGACGGCCGGTCGACTCGCGCGGGGTACGGGCGGTGACCTTGGTGCCGGTGGCCTGCGCGGAGAAGGTCACGGACAGGGCCTCGACCGCGGCGTCGGCCGGAGCCGCTTCCACGGCGGCGGAGTTGGGCTTGACGGTGATGACCGGGATGCCCTTGGAGATGCGGGAGCGGGTGGTGAAGGAGGCGGCGAACACCGACTGGGTGGCGACGGGTCCCTCGTCGCCGGCTTCCAGGTCGGTGGCGTCGGTGATGATGCCGGAGCCGATGCGCAGCGCGAGGCGGGCGGCGATCTCCTTGCCCTCGGCGGAGGAGGGCACCAGCACGGCGGCCGGGGAGAGGGCCTCGACGGCGGCCTGCAGGGCGTCGACCTTGGGCACGACGAGGTAGTCGGCGTACTCGGAGGCGTCGTGGGTCAGGACCTTGACGGCGCCGTGCTCGCCCAGGACGGCGGCGGTGTCGGCGGCACCGGCACCGAGCGCGACGGCGACCGGCTCGCCGATCCGGCGGGCCAGGGTCAGCAGCTCCAGGGTGGGCTTGCGGACGGCACCGTCCACGTGATCGACATAGACGAGAACTTCAGCCATGGGAATGCTCTCCTGCGGATTGCGAAGTCTTAAGGGGCGGTAAGGGAGTTGAGCCTCGGCGGGCCAGCGGCCTCTTTTAGATGAACTTCTGGCTCGCGAGGTACTCGGCGAGCTGCTTGCCGCCCTCGCCCTCGTCCTTGACGATCGTGCCCGCGGTACGGGCCGGGCGCTGGGTGGCCGAGTCGACCGTGGTGTAGGAGCCCTCAAGGCCCACCTGTGCAGCGTCCAGGTCCAGGTCGGACAGGTCCCAGGCCTGCACCGGCTTCTTCTTGGCGGCCATGATGCCCTTGAAAGAGGGGTACCGCGCCTCGCCCGACTGGTCGGTCACCGACACCACCGCCGGCAGCGAAGCCTCCAGCTGCTCCGAGGCCGCGTCACCGTCGCGACGGCCCTTGACCGTGCCGTCCTGGACCGAGACCTCGGAGAGCAGGGTCACCTGCGGGACACCCAGGCGCTCCGCCAGCAGCGCCGGGACCACGCCCATGGTGCCGTCGGTGGAGGCCAGACCGGAGATCACCAGGTCGTAGCCGGCCTTCTCGATCGCCGCGGCCAGCACCAGCGAGGTACCGATCACATCCGTGCCGTGCAGACCGTCGTCCTCGACGTGGATGGCCTTGTCCGCGCCCATGGACAGCGCCTTGCGCAGCGCGTCCTTCGCGTCCTCGGGACCGACGGTCAGCACGGTGACCTCGACGTCGTCATCGGAGTTCTCCGAGATCTGCAGCGCCTGCTCGACCGCGTACTCGTCCAGCTCGGAGAGCAGACCGTCCACGTCGTCCCGGTCGACGGTCAGGTCATCGGCGAAATGCCGGTCGCCGGTGGCGTCGGGCACGTACTTCACAGTGACAACGATCCTCAAGCTCACGCCGGCTCTCCTACTGCATCGTCATTTTTCGGCTGCCTCTTGCAGGCAGCATAGGCGCCCCAAGCGGCCGATCCCGGTCGGGGCGGGCTGCGTTCCGACCGCAATATTACTCACCAGTACACCCAGCTCCTGCCCGCTAAGCAAGCGCTTTGAACTGTGACCTTCGCAACGCAGCGTAATCGGAACCGGACAGTCGTGCACACCAGCGGAAAAGCTGATGAACCGGTCAGCCGCGCAGGCCGTTGAACTGCCCCTGGTGATAGAGCAGCGGGCGGCCGGCACCCGCGGGGTCGCCGAGGCTCACCTCGGCCAGCACGATGCGGTGGTCCCCTGCGGGCACGCGTGCGACGACCCGGCAGACCAGCCAGGCGAGAACGCCGTCGAGGACGGGAACCCCCTCGGGCCCCTCGCGCCAGGCAGTGGGCGCACCGAAGCGGTCGGCGCCGCTGCGGGCGAAGGTGGCGGCCAGCTCTTCCTGGTGCTCGCCGAGTATGTGCACACCCACGTGATCGGCCCGGGACATGGCGGGCCAGCTGGAGGCGCCCGTTCCGATCCCGAAGGAGAGCATCGGGGGGTCGGCGGACACCGAGGCGAGGGAGGTGGCGGTGAAGCCGACCGGGCCCGTCTCACCACTCGCGGTGATCACGGCGACGCCTGCCGCATGCCTCCGGAAGACGGAGCGCAGCAGGTCGGGAGAGGCGAGCCGAGGGGTGTCGACGTCGGGCGTGGCCGTCATGCGGTTGTCCTTCTGCGAGGAGTGCCGAGCTGGACCGTGGCTGCTCAACAGACCGGACAGCACGCGCTCGCGGTGCGGGCGAGATCGACGTGCGCCCGCCCGAACAGAAGGAGTTCCGTAGGCATGCAGTCAGGCTGACGAGACGCGCTGCATTCAGTCAAGTTCGTTCCGGCGGGTGGGAGATGCCTCACCGGGGGTCCGCCCGGGGTCACACCGCCTCCCCGATCGCCGCTATGACGTCCGCCTTGCGGGGCTGGCCGGTGGCCCTGCGTACGACCCTGCCGTCGGCGTCGAGGACCAGCACGGTCGGCGTCTTGAGGATGTCGAGCTCGCGGACCAGGCCGAGGTTCTTCTCCGCGTCGATCTCGACATGGGCCACACCCGGGACCAGGCCGGCGACCTCGCCCAGCACTCGCCGGGTCGCCCGGCAGGGCGCACAGAAGGCGCTCGAGAACTGGACCAGCGTGGCGCGTTCACCCAGTTCCTGGCCCAACTCGGCCGCGCCGAGCCTCTTGTCGTCGTCGCGCCCGCGCACCCGTACTCTCCCGCTCCGCCGCCGTTGCAGCACTCCGAAGCCGCTCGCCGCCGCGAGCACCACCATGCACACCACAAGTCCGGTCATCACCTGCACAAGCATTCACGAGACTGCAAAGATTCCCGACTCCCTGCGGCCCGTCCGTTGCGGAATGCTGGATTCATGGACATTGATGCAAGGGGACCGCGCTTCGGTGCGGCCGTGACGACCGTCGTCCTGGCGGCCGTTCTGATCACGGGCAGCTTCTGGCTGCTGGCCTGGCAGACGCTGGCGTTCGCGCTGGGCGCGGCGGGCGGGGTGGGCCGATCGCCGTACGGCTGGCTGTTCCGCAGGGCCGTAAGGCCCCGGATCGGGGCGCCGACCGAGTTCGAGTCGCCGGAACCGCCGCGGTTCGCGCAGGCCGTGGGCCTCGCTTTCGCGGGGCTGGGACTCGTCGGCTACGGGATCGGGCCGGAGTGGCTCGGGCTCGCCGCCACCGGAGCGGCCCTGGCGGCGGCGTTCCTCAACGCCACGTTCGGGTACTGCCTGGGATGCGAGATGTACCTGCTCGTGCGGCGGGTGACGGTACGCGCGGAGTAAAGGTGCCGTAAAAGCCCAAGGTGGATCACCGGGTGGACGTGACAAGAATCTCGCCCGAGGCGGGCGTCAGGACTGGCTCCCCGCCCGTTCTTGGGGCACGATCTGCGAGATGCCGTAGACCTACGGCTGCGTAACTTAATGCCGGGACTCGCCTTCTCCGGCAGAGCAGGAAGGGCTCACCCCGCCCATGGCAGAGCTTGTCTACCGCCCCGTCGTCGGATTCGCCCAGGCGCTGTTCAAGGCCTGGGACCTCAAGATCGACTGCAAGGGTTCGGAGAACATCCCGCGCTCGGGCGGCGCGGTTCTGGTGAGCAACCACATCAGCTACCTGGACTTCGTCTTCAACGGCATGGCAGCGCTCCCGCAGAAGCGTCTCGTGCGTTTCATGGCGAAGGAGTCCGTCTTCCGCCACAAGATCTCGGGTCCGCTGATGCGCGGAATGAAGCACATCCCGGTCGACCGCACCCAGGGCGAGACGGCCTACGCCCACGCCCTGGAGTCGCTGCGGTCGGGTGAGATCATCGGGGTCTTCCCCGAGGCGACCATCTCGCAGTCCTTCACGCTCAAGAGCTTCAAGTCGGGTGCGGCACGACTGGCCCAGGAGGCGGGCGTACCGCTGATCCCGATGGCCCTCTGGGGCACCCAGCGGATCTGGACCAAGGGCCACCCGCGCAACTTCAAGCGCAGCCACATCCCGATCACGATGCGGGTCGGTGAGGCGATCGAGGCTTCGCGGGACAAGTACGCGGGGGCGATCACCCGACAGTTGCGGGAGCGGGTCAACGAGTTGCTGGAAGCCGCTCAGCGGGCCTATCCGGTGCGCCCCAAGGGGCCGGACGACACCTGGTGGATGCCGGCCCATCTCGGCGGTACGGCGCCCACTCCGGAACAGGTGCGGGAGACCGAGGCCCGGTAGCTGTTCGGCTGCGGGTGCGTCGGGGTCGGCCGCGCGCCACTCCGTGCCCCCGGAGGGCGCTTCGGCGAGGCGTGCCCTCAGAGTGCGGTGGGGAGCGTTCGCCAGAGGGACGGCCGGTCGGGGGCGGCCCTGAGCGCGCTCAGGACGGCCGGGTGCGGTTCGGCGTGGAGCTCGGGGCAGTCCGTCTCGCCGGACTCCGGGTCGGGCATGAAGGCCAGCCGCTCGCCGTCGAGGGAGAACTGAGCGTCCACACCGGGCTTGTTGCCCCGGGGGTCCTGGCGGTGCCAGGCGCCGTTGAACCGCACCGCGACCAGACCGTGCACCACGTCGAACTTCTGATAGCAGAACGCGGTCGGGATGTCCTCCGCGCGCAGCAGGGCGGCCAGCGCGTGGGCCTTGGCGTAACAGATACCGGTGCGCTGCTCCAGGACGTCGGACGCCCGCCAGGTGACGCGCAGGTCACCGGAGTCCTGCGAGTGCGGGATGGTGTCGCGCACGAACTCGAACGCCAGGCGCGCATAGGCATACGAGTCCACCGCCTCCTTGGCGAGGCGAGCGGCCGCCTCTCGGACAACCGGATGGCCATGGTCGATGACCTCGTCGGCGGCCAAGTAGGCGGAAAGGTCGGGGGTCTTCTGGATCAGCTCCATGCCTGCAGAGCATAAGAAGACGATCACCACACGTCAATAAATTTACTGAATACAGCATATTCATGCGGCGTAGCAGTGCACGGCGACCAACTGGGACGCGCTCCACCGCTGTTCGACCGTTGCCAGCCTCGTCCAGCCCAGCCGTTCGTAGAGAGCCGCAGCCGCGGTGTCCGAGGCGACCACATCGAGCACCGGGTGCAGGCGGTGACGCCTCGCCTCCTCCACCGCTCGGCCGATCAGCAGCGCGCCGATCCCGTACCCTCTCGCCTGCGGAGCGACGAACAGCCGGCCGACCACCGCGGCCTCTTCGCTGCTCGTGCCGTTCCGCTCGCTCCACAGGACCGGGGCCAGGTCGCCCTCCTCGCTGCGGGAGATGCTGACGTGGCCCGCCACCCGGCCGTCCGACTCGGCGACCCAGCTGCCCAGGGCCGAGGCCTGCGCCAGCCATTCACCGGGCCGCGCAGGCCAGTTCACCGGGTAGCCGTCGCGCCGATGGACCTCCCCCAGCACTCGTACGCATTCCTCGATGTCGTCCTCGGTCCTCGGCCGAACCCGGTGTTCTGTTCTGTCCACACCGGCATGCAAGCACAGGTGCCTTCCGGCACGCGCGTGCGTCAGCGCGCCATCTCCTCCTTGAGCGCGGCCACGAACGCGTCCACGTCGTCCTCGGTCGTGTCGTAGGCGCACATCCAGCGCACGACGCCCGCGGTCTCGTCCCAGAAGTAGAAGCGGAAGCGTTTCTGGAGCCGCTCGCTCACGTCGTGCGGAAGCTGGGCGAAGACGCCGTTGGCCTGCACCGGGTAGAGGATCTCCACGCCGTGGACGGCGCGGACGCCCTCGGCCAGGCGCTGGGCCATCTCGTTGGCGTGGCGGGCGTTGCGCAGCCACAGGTCCTTGGCGAGCAGGGCCTCCAACTGCACCGAAACGAAGCGCATCTTGGAGGCGAGCTGCATGGACAGCTTGCGCAGATGCTTCATGTGGGAGACCGCGTCCTGGTTGATCACCACGACCGCCTCGCCGAACAGCGCGCCGTTCTTCGTCCCGCCGAGGGAGAGGATGTCGACGCCGACGGCGTTGGTGAACGTCCGCATCGGGACGTCGAGGGAGGCCGCCGCGTTGGCTATGCGGGACCCGTCCAGGTGCACCTTCATGCCGTGCGCGTGAGCGTGGTCGCAGATCGCGCGGATCTCGTCCGGCGTGTAGAGCGTGCCGAGTTCCGTGCTCTGGGTGATCGAGACGACCTGGGGCATCGCGCGGTGCTCGTCGTCCCAGCCGTACGCCTGCCTGTCGATCAGTTCCGGGGTCAGCTTGCCGTCGGGCGCCGCGACGGCAAGCAGCTTCAGGCCGCCCATCCGTTCGGGGGCGCCGCCCTCGTCGACGTTGATGTGCGCGCTCTCCGCGCAGATCACCGCGCCCCAGCGGTCGGTGACCGCCTGGAGCGCGACGACGTTGGCGCCGGTGCCGTTGAAGACCGGGAAGGCCTCCGCCGTGGCCCCGAAGTGGCTGCGGATGATGCCCTGGAGGTTCTCGGTGTAGTCGTCCTCGCCGTACGCGACCTGGTGGCCGCCGTTGGCGAGGGCCAGGGCGGCGAGGACCTCCGGGTGGGCGCCGGCGTAGTTGTCGCTGGCGAAGCCCCGGCTGTCCGGGTCGTGGTGACGCCGCGCGTCGGTCTTCTGAGGGTTCACGGCTTCTCGGTGAGCCACAGACGGTTTCCGTTCACTTCTTCGGCGGGCTTCTCCCAGACCTCGGCGATGGCCGCCGCGAGGTCCTTGACGTCCGTGAAGCCCGCGAACTTCGCGTTGGGACGCTCGGCGCGCATCGCCTCGTGCACCAACGCCTTCACCACCAGGATGGTGGCCGCCGAGGTGAGCTCCGCACCCGCCCCCGCCTTACGGAAGAAGTCGGCCATGGCGAGCGTCCAGACCTCGGCGGCCGCCTTGGCGGCGGCGTAGGCGGCGTTGCCCGCGGTGGGCCTGGTCGCGCCCGCCGCGCTGATCAGCACATAGCGGCCCCGGTCACTGCGCTGGAGCACCTCGGAGAACGCGAGGGACGTGTGCTGCACGGTGCGGATGAGCAGCAGCTCCAGGAAGTCCCAGTCGTCGAGGCTGGTCTTGACGAAGGTCTCACTGCCACGCCAGCCGCCCACGAGGTGGACCACGCCGTCGACCCGGCCGAAGTCCTTCTCGATGCCGGCGGCCCAGTCCCGCGTGGACTTCAGGTCGAGCAGGTCGACGGGCTCCCCGGTGACGGTGGCACCGCCGCCCGCGTCCCTGGCCGCGCCCACCGCCTCCGCGAGCCGGACGGGATCGTTGTCCGCGCCGACGACGGTCGCGCCCGCCTCGGCCAGCCGGACGAGTGCCGCGCGCCCCGCGGGCCCGCCCGCTCCGGCCACCGCGATCACCGCACCGCTGAGAGCTCCGTTCCCCGCCATGTTCTTCGCCTCCTGCTGAGCTGTGTTCCCGGTCGCGCGCAAGTCGGCACCGCTCACGCGGCGGCCCGCGCGGCACTCTCCGCGGTGATGCCCCGGGTGGAGGCGATCACGTTCTTCAGCTTCTTGGAGAGGGCCTCATAGAACATGCTCAGCGGAAACTCGTCCGGAAGCACGTCATCGACGAGTTTCCGGGGCGGCAGGGACAGGTCGAGGGCGTCGGGACCCTTGGCCCACCTGGAGCCCGGGTGCGGTGCCAGATAGGTGGAGACGAGCTCGTACCCGGCGAACCAGTGGACGAGCTTCGGGCGGTCGATGCCGTCGCGGTAGAGCTGCTCGATGTCGGCGCACAGCTGGTTGGTGACCTGCGGGGCGCGCTGCCAGTCGATGAACAGCTTGTTGTCGGTCCAGCGGACCACGTCGTGCTTGCGCAGGTAGGCGAAGAGGAGCTGGCCGCCGAGGCCGTCGTAGTTGCGCACCCGCTCACCGGTGACGGGGAAGCGGAACATGCGGTCGAAGAGGACCGCGTACTGCACGTCACGGGCCTGCGGGACGCCGTCGGCCTCCAGCTTCACGGCCTCCCTGAAGGCGGTGAGGTCACAACGCAGCTCCTCGAGGCCGTACATCCAGAAGGGCTGGCGCTGCTTGATCATGAACGGGTCGAAGGGCAGGTCGCCGTGGCTGTGGGTGCGGTCGTGGACCATGTCCCACAGGACGAAGGCCTCCTCGCAGCGCGTCTGGTCGTGCACCATCGCGGCGATGTCCCCGGGAAGTTCCACACCGAGGATGTCGACGGCGGCCTCGGTGACCCGGCGGAAGCGGGCGGCCTCCCGGTCGCAGAAGATGCCGCCCCAGGAGAAGCGTTCCGGTGCCTCGCGTACGGCGATGGTCTCCGGGAAGAGGACGGCGGAGTTGGTGTCGTAGCCGGCCGTGAAGTCCTCGAACTTGATGCCGCAGAACAGCGGGTTGTCGTAGCGGGTGCGTTCCAGTTCGGCCAGCCAGTCGGGCCAGACCATGCGCAGTACGACCGCTTCGAGGTTGCGGTCGGGGTTGCCGTTCTGCGTGTACATCGGGAAGACGACCAGGTGCTGGAGGCCGTCGGCGCGAGCCACGGCGGGCTGGAAGGCCAGCAGGGAGTCGAGGAAGTCGGGCACCTCGAAGCCTCCCTCGGCCCAGCGCCGGAGGTCCTTCACGAGGGCCCCGTGGTAGTCGGCGTCGTGCGCAAGCAGCGGGGACAGCTCCTCGACGCTGTCGACGACACGCCGTACGGCAGCCTCGGCGTCCGCACGTCCCGGCGCTCCCTCTGCCTCGAAGTCGATCGACCCGTCCTTGGACTGCCATGGCCGGATCCGCTCCACGGCATCCTTGAGCACAGGCCATGCCGGGTGCTCCACCACCCTGGTCATGGGGGGAACGTGGTCCCCCGAAGTCGCCTGCGCAAGAATTTCCGTCATGTCCCATCCTCCACGGGAGAACCTCTCGTATGGAGACCGTATACATACGAGCTTCCGTCCAGCAAGGGCAGACTCGGGAAGTTATCCTGCGCAACCCAATGGTCACCGGATTTTTTCCTGCCGAGTGCCATGAACGCCGCGATTCCGGGTAACCGAGGCGATGACACCACGCCTCACGGGATCCCCGTGTACACAAGGGTCCATCACACGGCGTAGCCGTTAGGCTGCGGCTCTGCACCGAGCCGCCGTCGACGGAAGCGAGTTGAACGTTGAACTTCCTTACCATCGGTCATCGCGGAGTCATGGGTACCGAACCCGAGAACACCCTCCGTTCGTTCACCGCCGCCCAGCAGGCCGGCCTCGACGTCATCGAACTCGACCTGCACCTCAGCAAGGACGGCGCGCTCGTCGTCATGCACGACATCGACGTGGACCGCACGACCGACGGCACCGGCCTGATCGCCGAGAAGACCCTCAGCGAACTGCGCGCCCTGGACGCGGGCCGCGGGGAGCGCGTCCCGGTGTTCGAGGAGGTCCTGGACGCCGTGCGGTCGCCGCTCCAGGCCGAGATCAAGGACACCGCGGCGGCCCGGGCGCTGGCCGAGGTCATGCTCCGGCGGGACCTCGTCTCCCGGGTCGAGGTGTCCTCGTTCCACGACGAGGCGATCGCCGAGATCGGCCGGCTGGTGCCCGGCGTGAGGACCGCGCTGATCGGCAGCCGGTTCGGCCCCGACATCGTGGAGCGCGCTGTCGAGGCCGGCGCGGAGACCGTCTGCCTGAACATCCGCCGGCTGACCCTGGAGGTCGTGGAGGCCGCCCGCAAGGCGGACCTGAAGATCATCGGCTGGGTCGTCAACACCCAGGACCATCTGCGGCTGGTGCGAGCCCTGGAGCTGGACGGCGCCACGACCGACTACCCGGAGATCAAACGCACCGGCCGCTTCACCGCCTGAACCGGGGCAGGAACGTCACACCAGCGGCTTGACCAGCAGTTCGAACTGCAGGTCGTCGCGCTGCGGGATGCCGAAGCGCTCGTCGCCGTACGGGAAGGGCGTCATCTGTCCCGTACGGCGGTAGCCGCGCCGCTCGTACCAGGCGATGAGGTCGTCCCGCACGGAGATCACGGTCATGTGCATCTCGGTGACGCCCCAGGTCTCGCGGGCGATCCGCTCCGCCTCGGCGATGATCACCTTGCCGAGGCCGCCGCCCTGGAGGACGGGGCTGACCGCGAACATCCCGAAGTACGCGTGAGTGCCCCGGTGTTCGAGCTGGCAGCAGGCCACGAGCAGGCCGTCCCGCTCCACCGTCAGCAGCCGGCTGTCGGGCGACTCGACGACCGCGCGCACACCCTCCGGGTCCGTCCGCTGCCCGTCGAGGATGTCCGCCTCGGTGGTCCACCCGGCCCGGCTGTCGTCCCCGCGGTACGCCGACTCGACGAGCGCGACGAGGGCGTCCACGTCGGCGCCGGTGGCGTCACGGAAGGTGAGTCCGGCGGTGGTCTCCATGGTGCGCGTCTCCACTTCTCGGGCATGACTCGGGCACGGCCGAGACTAACGCCCCGGATAGGCTCGCCCGCATGGTGCACGTACTGAGCGGCCGTATCCTGCTGCGGCCCACCGATCCGGAGCGTTCCCGGGTCTTCTACGGCGATCAGCTGGGCCTCTCCGTGTACCGCGAGTTCGGCACCGGACCGGAGCGGGGCACCGTCTACTTCCTCGGCGGCGGTTTCCTGGAACTGTCGGGACGGTCGTCGCAGGCGCCACCGGCCGCGGACGTACGGCTGTGGCTCCAGGTCGCGGACGTGACCTCGGCGCACGAGGAGCTGCTGGCCAAGGGCGTCGAGATCGTCCGGCCGCCGGTGAGGGAGCCATGGGGGCTGGTCGAGATGTGGGTGGCGGATCCGGACGGGACGCCGATCGTGCTGGTGGAGGTCCCCACCGACCACCCGATCCGCTACCGGCCCGGGATCTGAGCTCGCCTGAGCCGGGTCGCCGACCGGGTGGCGGCGACCCGGCTCAGGGACGCAGGGCGTGCCGGCGAGCGCTCCGGCAGGTCACATGTCAGTCCTCGACCGGCTCGTGGTCGAACCAGTCGAAGTGGACGGTGCCGGCCGCGGCGTACACACCGATGACCCGGCCGGTGAAGCCGCCGGCGACCTCGGTGGAGAGGTACCGGCCGTCGAGGGCGGCGAGTTCGACGAACACGCCCTGCCCGTCCTCGACGCCGAGGGTGACGGTGTCGGGTCCCTGGCGGGGGTCGGTGACCTTCGAGGTGGCGGACACCTCGACCCTGAGCACCACCGGGCCGGCGGCCGTCGGGTGCGTGGCGACCACCGTTCGCAGTGTGCCGATGCGGGCGATCACCTGCACCTGGCCGGGCGTGGCCTCGATCTCGTAGTGGTGCTGCTCGTCCAGACGGACCGCCAGGCCCCCGCTTCCGTCGGCCGCGTCGGCCAGGACCCGGGTGCGGCACGACAGATGCTGCTGACGGCGGCCGAGGAAGGTCACCTCGGGATCGTCCATCGACGTCCCGCGGGCGCGCAGACTCAGCCAGCCGGGCCGTTCCCCCGTGCTGTAGTTCTCGGCCGGACGGGAGCGCGGCGAGAGCCAGCCGTGGGCGAGTTCACCGCCGTCGAAGTCGTCACGGACCGGTACGACGGCGGGCTCCTGGAGCGGCCACGGAGGCGCGGCCATGACGGGGGCCACGTCACCGACCACCGGCCAGTCGTCGACCCAGGTGACCGGGGCGAGGAACGTCTCCCGGCCGAGCACGTGCCAGCCGGGGGTGCCGCCCTGCGGCCGGACTCCGAGGAACACCATCCACCACGACCCGTCCGGCCCCTGTACGAGGTCCCCGTGGCCGGTGTTCTGGATGGGGTGCTCGGTGCCGCGATGGGTCAGGATCGGGTTGTCCGGGCAGGCCTCGAACGGCCCGTCGAGCGTACGGCCACGGGCGATCGAGACGCCGTGGCACCGCTCGGTGCCGCCTTCGGCGATGAGCAGGTACCAGTAGTCGCCGATCCGGTACAGGTGCGGCGCTTCCGGGGCCTTGGCGCCCGGGGTGCCTGACCAGACGCGCCGGGGCTCGCCGATCGTCTCCCCGGTGTGCGTGTCGATGCGGACCTGGCTGACGCCCGCGAGGGTGCACCAGCAGGTGCCGTCCTCGTCCCAGGCGAGATCCGGGTCGATGCCGTGCACGCCGGGCAGCCGGATCGGGTCGGACCAGGGGCCGGCCGGGTCGGTGGCGGTGAACAGCACGTTGCCGTCGCTGCTGACGTTCGTGACGATCAGCCAGAAGCGGCCGTCGTGATGGCGCAGGGTGGGTGCGTACAGTCCGCCGGACGCCGAGGTCTCGGGCGGCAGCCGCAGTTGGCTCGGCCGGTCGAGGGCGTTGCCGATCTGGGTCCAGTGCACCAGGTCACGGCTGTGGAAGACGGGCACTCCGGGGAAGTACTCGAAGCTGGAGCACACGAGGTAGTAGTCCTCGCCCACCCGGCAGATGCTCGGATCGGGGTGGAATCCGGGGATCACGGGGTTGGTGATGGTGTTGTCCCTCGCGGGCGCGCTCGACACATCGAGTCCTTCCATGGATGTGGCCACGCGGGCCGGGGTGCCGTCGGCTCTCAGCGGGCGCGGTGCAGTCGTACGGGCCAACGGGGTCGAGAAGGTTTCGCGGTCATCGGGCAGATGGTTTCCTCAGGAGGCTAGCTACGGCGATCACCAGGGTCAACGGCCCCTCGCCGCACGGAGCGGCGGCCCCCACACTGTCGGCTCCCGTCGTCAACGCTGCTACACAGAGCGGTCGTTGGGACCCGACAGGGCACGCCGACTCGGTTGCGCGCGAACTGAAGTTGCATGAGAAGGGGGAACGGGCAGCGCCGCCCGCCCCATGGAACAGGACGGACGGCGCCACACATCAACCGGTACCTATCCCAGGAACGGCTTGCTCGCGTCGTCGTCGGCCTTGATGCACGCGGTGAGCTTCTTCTCCAGGGCGGCCGCGTCGTTGAGCGCCTTCTTGGCCGCCGCGGTCTCCCCCAGGTGCCTCAGCTTCTCGGCCTTGGTCCTGAGATTGGCGATCTGCTGGCGCATCTGACCCGGGTCGCAGGTGACAGGTGACTCGACCGACACCACTCCCTGGCCGGCCGACGTGGCGGCCTGAGCGGGCACGGAGGTGATGAAGAAGCCTCCGACGACGGCCGCGGAGACGGCCAGGGCGGACAAGCGCTTGGTCATGGGTTGTTTCCCCCACATAAGGTTCGAGCTGGTCGAAGTGGATCTTACAAATACTTCGGACCCTCCGGTAACAAGCTCGGACACGGGCCGTGCGGCACCGTCGTCACCGCACTTTCGAGGGTCTCCGTCAGGAAGGCTCGTCCCCCGGGGCCAGCGGTGTCACCGTGACCCGGTCGATGACGGGGGCGTACGCGGAACGCCGGCCGTGTTCGTCCGCCGTGCCGCCGCCGAAGTCAGGCAGTGCGTCGGCGGTGAAGGTGAGGGTGTTCGGGCCCGGGCGCAGGGTGACGGGCACGGACAGGTTCCAGAAGTTGTTGAAGTGGAAGGTCGTGGGGAACAGGACGCGGTGCGCGGGGCCGTCGTTGACGGAGACGTCGGCGTGACGGCAGACCGGGTCCGGGTTGTAGTGGGTGGAGGGGGGCTGCTCGCCGTTGGAGTAGCGGATCGTCAGCGCGTGGCGCCCGGCGCTCTGCGCCGTGACCGTCAGGGTGAGTGCGTTCGCGGGCCCGGCACCGACGCCGTCGACCGCCTTGCCGCCGGTGGCGTACGGATATCCGGTCACCTTCGCGGCGCCGGTCGGGATGCCGTCCTCGGCCGGGTAGGCGGTGACGGGCAGCAGGCCCCGCGAGGGGCCGATCCGAACCCGGTCCACGACCAGACGGTCCGACGTCCCGGTGACGGTGATCCGGTTGATGCCGCCCGCCAGGAAGAGCGGTACGGCACCGCGCTCGACGCGCCCGATCTCCTCGCCGTTGACGCTGAACACACCCTCGCCGGGTCCGAGCAGGTCGACGGTCACGGAGGCCTCCCCGTCGTCGGCCGCATACGTCCAGAAGGTGACGGTGCCGCCTCGCGGGAGCACGGCGACTCCCGGCCCCGAGGCGCCTCGGTGGGCGTGGCTGAC
The DNA here is from genome assembly GCF_036174265.1 of Streptomyces sp. NBC_00285. NCBI lineage: Bacteria > Bacillati > Actinomycetota > Actinomycetes > Kitasatosporales > Streptomycetaceae > Streptomyces > Streptomyces sp. NBC_00285. The sequence continues at coordinate 1,270,493 of NZ_CP108055.1, forward strand.
CCGGGCGCCGCCGCCGAGATCCGCGAACTCGGCGTCGTACAGCGCGGTTTCGTCCTCGCCTCGCAGCACGAGGTCCAGTCTGTCGACGAACGCGTCGCCCTTGGTGGCCCCGAGCTCCGGGTCCTGGGCCGCGAGGGTGATCCGGTGCCGACCGGCGGTCAGCGGGACGCGAGTGTCGGTGTGCCCCCACACCGCCGGCTTGTAGCCGAGCGGCAGCCGCAGCTCGCGCGGGTCCCCACCGTCGACGCGCAGGAAGACGTTGGTGGGCCCCAGTTCGCGTACCAGGTCGGCGAGATTGTGCGAGTTGGCGAACACCACGAGGTCATAGGTGCCGTCCTGCGGGACCTCGACGTCGAAGGCGAGCACGCCGTCGGATCCGGTGCGCAGACCGCCCACGTGGTATCCGCCGGAGGTGGCGAACCGGTCGACGGCGGACGGAGAACCCTCGGGCCCGTTCTTCGAGTAACCGCTGCCCGTGTACGTGGCGTCCTCAGCCTCGTAGGTCCGCCTCCAGCGCACCGAGGGCGGCAGGGGCACGGCCCCGTTTCCGCCCGGCGACAGGATCACCTGGTAGGCGGACATCTCGTCGAGTCCCGTCAGACTGATCGTCACCTTCCCGTCGGACACCGGGATTTCCTCGTCGCGCAGCCGCAAGGGCTGTGCGCTCGCGCCCACTTGACCCGTCCAGGGGATCTCCACGAGCCGCATGTGGGTGGCCGCACCGAACACCTCCGCGTCCACGCCCTCGAAGACGAGGTCCGCCGCGCCGCCCGCCCCGCCGAACAGGGCCCGCGCCTGCCGCTTCTCCCGGTCGATGGCCGCGACGCCCTGCAGGGTGTACTGCACGTTGGGGTGCGGGGCGACGACCCGGACGGTGTTCCCGGTCAACTGTCCGTAGGCGTTGTACAGCCACCACTGGCCGTTGGCCTTGTTCGCCTCCACCGCCGAGTCGTTGAGGTTGCCGGCGATGTTCCAGTAGGCGAGGTCGGCGTCGACCTTCGACTCCTCGATCGCGGCGATCCACTGAATCATCTGGCCGGGCACGGAGACGTGGTAATTGTGCGCGTACTCGTTGATGTTGACGGGGAGCGGGCCGATGCCCAACTCGCGCTCCAGATCACGGTACTTGGCGACGTTGGTGCGGACCTCGGCCGGTGAGGACAGCTCGTGCCAGGTGACGATGTCGGGCAGCACGTCGTGGGCCTTGGCGAATTCCAGGAAGTCCCTGACCTCGGGGTACAGGATGCAGGTGTTGGGTCCGGCCACGCGGGCCTCCGGGTCGAGGTCCTTGATCAGGTGATACGAGGCTTCCCAGGCGGCGAAGTAGTGGTCGGGTTCGGTCCGCCAGGAGACCTGGTCGTAGCTCCACTCCCCCTCGCCGAACATGTTGCCCTCGGGCTCGTTGAACGGCACGTACACGACGTGCGCCTTCAACTCTCCCAGCGTGAGGACCTGTTCGACCTGGCGGCGGATCACGTCCAGGTGTCCGGCGAGCCGCTCCTCGCCGGTGGCGCCGGGCCACTCGTAGGGAAAGCCGCGGTAGGAGTCGGGCAGATAGACGTAGATGTCCTGGCCGCCGGCCGCGACGAAGGGCGGCAGGATCTCCAGGGCGTCACCGCCGGGGTGCTGGATGCCGTCCTGGGCCTTGGTGGTCACCGTGCGCGGATACATGCCCTCGACCACGACGCGGCTGGGCACGCCGTCGCCGTACAGACCGTAGAGGGTGCCGCTCGCTCCTCCATGGAAGGGGCCGGTCTCGGTGCCGAGGTCGATGGTGAGTTTCTCGGGGGTGGGGCCTTCGGCTGCCACGGCATCCATCCTTCGTTCGATATTCCGTACGACAGTCGATGATCCGCACCGACCTGGACGAACGTAGGAAGCACAGGTGGGCCGCGTCAACTGCCGACCGGGTTCGGGAACTTCCGTAACCGCAGGTCGGGGCGGTCAGGCGCGCAGGATTCCCGGGCCGCCTTCCCACCGGGGGGCGAGTTCGTCCCGCGCCTCGGGAGGCAGGACGGACAGTACGCCCGTCTCGTACGCCAGGCGGGGGCGGCCGACGTCGAGCGCGTGGGAGGGGTGCCCGGCCGAGGCGCGACCCAGGGCGGTGCGTACGGCGATCGGGGTGAGCGGGCCGACGGGCGGGAGCGGCCGGTTCCACGTCCACGCCGAGGAGTTCGTCCTCCCGGGCGTGCTCGCCACGGAGTTCACCGGCGCCCGCCGCTTACGGGACCGGTCCTGTGCCGCACAGTCCACGGGCCCAGGCGCGGAGATGGCGCGGGTCGGTGCCGGCCGGGGCGATGGTTCCGACCTGCTGTGCTCCGTCGCACGCTCCCCGCGTACACCCTTGCGCTCGATTGCGCGCCGCATGGCCCGGGCAGTCCTTGACCGACCGTCGAGCGGGGAGGTGGGCATGCACGGACCGGCTTCGTCCGGCTGGCTGCTGGTGGCACTCTGCGCTGCGACCGGGGCGTACTGCCTGCTGCGGATGCGCAGCAGCGTCGAGGAACAGCGCCGGGCCGCGGGCGGCGAGGCGCTGATGGGCTTCGGGATGGCCGCGATGGCCGTACCGGCCGCCGTGTTCACTCCACCGTCGTGGGCCTGGCCCCTCTACACGGCCGTGTTCGGCGGAGCGGCACTGCGCGCGTTGTGGGCGGCGCGCACGAGCTCCCATCATCTGCACCACCTGGTGGGCGCTTTCGCCATGGTCTACATGGCGGTGGCGATGGCTGCCTCCCCCGGACACCACGGTGGTTCGGGAACTCCCCTCGTGACGGGGGTGCTGCTTCTCTACTTCGCCGGATTCGTACTGCTGTCCGGTGTCCGTCTGATACCGGTGACAGCCGGTGGCGGAACCGTCGGCTGGAGTGACCGGCCCGAACTGGCGCGGGCGTGCCGGCTCTCGATGGGTATCGCGATGGTGGCCATGCTGCTGACCCTCTGAACAGGCGGCGCACGCAGGCGTTCGTTCGGCAGAGGCCGTGCGTGGGCGGACCCGCGCGGCACGGAAGTCGGGCCCGCCCACGGACCGGAATTGGCCTCGGGCCGCACCGGTCGGCGAGGATCGGACCATGCACACCCCGTCCGTCGACTCCCCGCCCCGTTCACCGGAGCACCGGACCGCGGCTCGCGTCACCGGTGTCCTGGCCCTGTGCTCTGTGCTGCTGCTCGTGCTGGTCGCGACCCGGTGGCACCCGCTGCTCACCGTCGACGGCGACATCGCCGACACCACCCACGACTGGGCGGTCGACGAACCAGGGCTCACCCATGCCTTCCGCATCCTCACGGACTGGGTCTGGGACCCCTGGACGATGCGCATCCTGTGTGCGGTCGCGGCCATCTGGCTGGTGTGGCGGCGCAACGCCCGCTGGACGGCCGTATGGCTGGTGGCCACATGTGCGGTGGGCACACTGGTCCAGCAGGTCCTGAAGGCCGCGGTCGGCCGTGAACGTCCCGTCTGGCCCGACCCCGTCGACACCGCGCACTTCGCGGCCTACCCGTCGGGCCACGCTCTGACGGCCACGGTCGTCTGCGGCCTGCTCCTGTGGCTCCTCCACCACTACGGCGCCGGCCGCGCCCTGTGGCGCACGGGCCTGGCACTGACCGTGATCTCCGTCGCGGGCGTGGGGCTGACCCGCATCTGGCTGGGCGTCCACTGGCCCTCCGACGTCCTCGGCGGCTGGCTCCTGGGCGGCATGCTGGTGAGCCTGGCGGTGCTGGTCCACCAGCGGTACCGGCCGTGAACGACGGCTCCACCCGCACCTATGCCTATGTGGGCCCACCCCGTCTGCGCTCGACGGTACGGCCGGGCAGCGAGGGCCGGCCCATCCGTTCCGCCGGCGACCTCGCCACCTGGCTGTCCGGCCGCGGGCCGGCCGAGACGTCGGAGCCCTTCACCTTCGTCGTCTCCCCCGACGGCCTGCTGCGGCTCGCGCCCCGCCGGAGCGAACACGTGGCCTGCGCGGGCGGCATGGAGGTACTGGCCGCCGGGGAGATGGGATTCGCCCGGGCCGCCGGCCGCTGGGCGGTCCACGAGGTCACCAACCACTCCACGGGCTACTGCCCGGACCTCGGCTCGTGGCACTCGGTCGTGCGCGCGCTCGACCGGGCCGGCGTCGAGCACCCGGGACGGTTCACGCACGAGGTGGTGTTCCGGCGCTGCGAGAGGTGCGGGGAGCGGTCGATCGTGCGTGAGGAGGACTTCGTCTGCGTGTTCTGCGGGGGCGAGCTCCCCCTCGACTGGAACGCGGGCCCGTAAGATCATCGTATGGCTGCTGTGCTGTTCGACTTCTCGGGAACCCTCTTCCGGATCGAGTCCACCGAGTCCTGGTTGCGGGCCGGTCTGGACACGGCGGAACTGTCCCTCCCCGAGGCCGAGTTGACGCGGGCCGCACAGGAGCTTGAGCGCGTGGGAGCGTTGCCGGGCGGAGTGGCGCCCGGGGTTCCGATGCCGGACGAGGTCGCCGCCGTGTGGGGAGTTCGGGACGAGAGCGCCGAACTGCACCGGGCCGCCTACACCGGGCTCTCACGGCAGGTCCCGCTGCCTGACCCCGCCCTGCACGACGCGTTGTACGACCGGCACATGTCGCCGGCGGCCTGGCAGCCCTACCCCGACGCCGTCGAGGTGCTGGGTGCGCTGCGCGAGCGCGGGATCCCGGTGGGCGTGGTCAGCAACATCGGCTGGGATCTGCGGCCGGTCTTCCGCGCGCACGGGCTCGATCGTTACGTCGACGCCTATGTGCTGTCGTACGAGCACGGCATCCAGAAGCCGGACCCCAGGCTGTTCAGGACCGCCTGCACGGCGCTCGGCGTGGCGCCCGGGGACGTGCTGATGGTCGGTGACGACCGGCGGGCGGACGGTGGCGCGGCGGCCCTGGGGTGCGGGGTGCACTTCGTTGATCATCTGCCGGTGGCGCGGCGCCCCGACGGGCTGCGGCCGGTCCTCGGCCTGGTGGGTTGAGACCGGCGAATCACGCCCCCGGGCGGGACCCTGAATCGAGCCCGGAAAAAGATGTCCGAAAACCGGTCGGTCACCCTGCCGGAAAGGTCGCCTGAGGACACCATTGGGGCATATGCTCGCCCACCCTGGACGATCCCCCGCGTCGCCCAGAGCAGGCGGCAGCCCCGACCAGGCCTTTTGCGGGCCGATCAGGACGTCCTGAGTATAGTTGGCTGATAGCCAGTCAACACAGGAGTTCTCAGCATGTCCCCGCGCAGCGCCTCGGTCAATGAAGAGTTGCGCCGTCGTTCCCGGGAGCGGTTCCTGCAGGCGGCCCTCGAACTCGTCTCCGAGCGCGGATACGAGGCCACGACCCTCGGCGACATCGCGGACCGGGCCGGTTCGGCACGCGGTCTGGTGTCGTACTACTTCCCCGGCAAGCGCCAGCTGGTGCAGTCGGCGGTGCACCGGCTCATGCACCGCACGCTGGAGGAGGCCCTGGAGCGCGAGCCGCACACCGAGGACGGCCGGGAGCGGATGGCTCGGGCCATCGACGCGATCCTGGGTCTGACCCGGGACCGGACGGTGCTGATGCGCCAGCACATGGCGGGGCTGCTGGACACCGCCGGCTTCGTGGAGTGCCCGGAACAGCAGCGCCTCGCCGAGCTGCTGCGCGAGACGATGGAACGGCACGGTTCACAGGAGGTCGGCAGCGAGTACCCGATGCTGCGCTCGCAGCTCATGGGCGCGGTCTACGCGATGGTCGTACCGAACGTCCCGATGCCGCTCGCGACCCTGCGCGCCGAGTTGTTCACGCGCTACCGCCTCGACTGGGAGCAGGGCGTCCCGCCGGGCACCGAGGCACCCGACGGGGCGTACGACATGGATCTGTCACGTTTCTTCGAGACGGGCCGGGAGTCCGAGGGTCAGTCGAAGTAGTCCGGCTGCGTCTGGACGTTGAGCTCCTTCAGCCGCACCTTCCTGGCCGGATCCGTGCGCCGGTCGCTGAGCTTGAGGACGTCGAAGCCCTTGGCGATGTCGTTGGAGTAGATGTAGCCGTTGTAGTAGTACGCCGACCAGGCCCCGCCGGTCTGCATGGTGCTCGTGTTGAGCGGACCGCGCTCGAAGTAGGCGATCTCCCGGGGCTTGGACGAGTCGGTGAAGTCCCACACGGACACGCCCCCCTGGTACCACGCCTGGACCATGAGGTCCTTGCCCTTGACCGGGATCAGCGAGCCGTTGTGGGCGACGCAGTTCTCGGTGGCGGCCTGGTAGCGGGGGATCTTGAAGTAGCTGCGGAAGGCGAGCTTGCGCTTGTCGCCCTTGCCGACGATGTCGTAGATGCCGTCGGCACCGCGGTTCGGGCCGATCTCCGCGTTGCAGGTGGCCGCACCGCCGCCGCCCAACTCGTCGGTGAAGACGACCTTGTTCGCCTTCTGGTTGAAGGTCGCCGAGTGCCAGAACGCGAAGTTCACGTTGTCCTGGACGCGGTCGATGACCTTCGGGTTCTCCGGGTCCTTGATGGAGAACAGGATGCCGTCGCCCATGCAGGCGCCTGCCGCCAGGTCCTTGTCCGGGAGCACCGTGATGTCGTGGCAGCCGGTGGTCTTGGAGACGCCCGGGTTGGTGGGCGAACCGGGGTTGCCGCCGCCGTCGGGGCCCTCGCCGGGGAAGAGCACCGGGAAGTTGACGACCGCCGCCTTCTGGGGGGCGTTGCGGGGCACCTTGATGACAGAGATGCCGTCGTGCGGCGGCCGGCAGTCGGGGTAGGTCGCGCTCGGCGAGTACGAGGAGACGTAGAGGTAGACGTTCCTGCGCTCCGGTACCAGCGTGTGAGTGTGCGAGCCGCAGGCGGTCTCCACGGCGGCGACGTACTTCGGGTTCGTCTTGTCGCTGATGTCGAAGACCTTCATGCCCTCCCACGACGACTTCTCGGTCGCGGGCTGGGTGGTGCTGCTGCAACTGCTGTCGTTGCGCGAGGAGTCGGTGGACAGGAACAGCAGGTTCCCGGAGACGGAGATGTCGTTCTGCGAGCCGGGGCACAGCACCTGGGCGACCGTCTTCGGCGCCTTCGGGTTTCTGATGTCGAAGATGCGGAAGCCGTCGTAGTTGCCGGCGAAGGCGTATCCGCCCTGGAAGGCCAGGTCCGAATTGGTGCCGGGCAGCGCGTCCTTGGGGATGTTGACGAGGTGCTCGATGTTGTCGGAGTGGACGATCTCGTCCTGGCCGGGTATCTCGCCGTCGGCGATCGCCGCCCGCACCTCGGCCTCGGTGCTCTTGGACACTCCCTTGCTCGCGGCCGGGCCGTCCCCGGGGTCGGGGGTCGCGGCGGCCGGTACCGCGGTCAGCAGTGCGGCCAGGAGACCCGCGGCGGCCGCGGCAACTCCCAGGCGTCTGTGGCGGGTTCGGGGAATTCTCGACAGGATCACTGTTTCCTCCCTGTGCGATTCTTGTGGAACGCTTCACGCACCCCCGCAGTATCGTCTTCACCATGCACAGATCAACAGAGGGCAACGAGACTGTAATGAAGGGACCCTGGATGACCCCTGTGCTCTTTCGCCGCGCGCCCCGCGCGACCCTCACCCTGGTCGCTCTGGCAGCCCTGGCCCTCGGGGGCTGCGACTCCGGTGCGGATCCCGGGTCGGCCTCGGCCACCGGGCCCTTGGTACTGGTGCCGGGCGGACCGGGCGAGGCGAACCGCACGCTGTCGGCAGAGGACGCGCAGGCGCAGCGGGACGACGACGACACCCCCAACTCGGCCGACGTCTCGTATGCGCGCATGATGATCGAGCACCACGCCCAGGCCCTGGAGCTGACCGAGCTGGCGCCTGAGCGTGCCGAGTCGGCGAAGCTCAAGGCCCTCGCCGAGCGGATCTCGGCCGCTCAGGGGCCGGAGATCGACGCGATGAGGGCCTGGTTGAAGGAGCACGGCCGGCCCGGGAAGAGCGGCGCCCACGAGCACGCCCCGATGCCCGGCATGGCGACCGAGGCCCAGGTGAAGAAGTTGCGCGCGGCGAAGGGGGCGGCCTTCGACCAGCTCTTCCTCACCCTGATGATCACTCACCACGAGGGAGCGATCACCATGGCGACGGACGTCAAGGGACAGGGCAACAACATCCGGATCGAGGAGATGGCGGACGACGTGGTCGCCCAGCAGACGAGCGAGATCAACCGGATGCGGAGCATGCTCTGAACGAGCTCGCCGCCGGCACCGGAGTGCTCGTCGAGCCAGGTGACTCGGCGAACCGCCTTGCTCAGCGCTGTGCGTGACGTGGCGTCAGGAATCCCGCGTCGCGTGCCTGGGAGATCAGTCTGAGCGTTTTGCGGCGGCTGTGACCTGTCGCGCACATCACCGCGAGGACCGGGTCGACGCCGTCGTCCTGAGCGGCCTGGTACTCCTGCGCGATCAACCAGCGGCCCTCCATGCCGCGCGGCCACGCCGGGCGGGCGCGGCGCGGCCCGGTCCCCGCCTCGGTCTCCGTCTGCGCCCGGGGCTCCGTTCCACCGGCCTCGAAGAGCGGCCCCTCGATCCAGTCAGCGAGCGCGCCCAGATCGTCGAGCGACAGCGCGGGCATCGCCCGGACGTCCTCCAGGCAGACGCCCCCTTCGGACACCACGGCGAGTGCGTCGACCTGCGCTCCGTCGGAGAAGGCCAGCCGGACGTTGAACCACGCCACGGCGCCCTCGTCCTCCCGCACTTCCCACGCGGGCCACACGGACACGTTGCCGTCCGTCGGACAACGATCAGAAAGATTAAGAAAGGATGTTTCAAGCACACACGCAACGTAACCGCATGATCACATTCCATACGAACGGACACGCACGTCGGGATGGCACCGGCACCCTGTCAGAGCAGCACCGGCGGTGCGATCCTGGAGATGTCAGCGACTCCTCAGGGAAGGAGTTCCGCCGTGTTGCGTGTCGCCGTGGTCGGCTCCGGGCCGAGCGGGTGCTACACCGCCCAGAGCCTCGTACAGCAGGATCCCGGTGTCCTCGTCGACGTCCTGGACCGGCTGCCCTGCCCGTACGGTCTGGTGCGTTACGGCGTGGCACCGGACCACGAGAAGATCAAGTCGCTCCAGAACAACCTGCGAGGAGTCCTGGAGCATGAGCGGGTGCGGTTCCTCGGCGGGGTCGAGATCGGTCCGGGCGGGGTGCCGGCCGGGCGGCTGCGCGAGCTGTACCACGCCGTCGTGTACTGCGTGGGTGCCGCGACCGACCGGCATCTGGGGATTCCGGGCGAGGACCTGCCGGGCAGCTGGTCGGCGACCGAGTTCGTGTCCTGGTACAGCGCCCACCCCGACTCGACGGCCGACGCCTTCGTGGCCGGTGTCCGGTCGGCGGTGGTCATCGGGGTGGGTAACGTCGCCGTCGACGTGACGCGGATGCTGGCGCGCGGGGTGACGGAGCTCCGCACCACCGACATGCCGCAGCCCGCACTGGCAGCACTGGCGGACAGCCGGGTGGCGGACGTCCACATGGTGGGGCGGCGCGGCCCCTCCCAGGCCCGCTTCACCACCAAGGAGCTGCGCGAGCTGGGTTCACTCCCGGACACCGACATAGCCGTGCGCGCAGAGGAGTTGGCGCTGGACCCGGCGTACCTCGACCCCGCTGCCCTGGCCGCGCCGCAGCGTCGGAACGTGGAGGTGCTGCGCGGCTGGGCGGGACCTGGCGCACACCCTTCGCCGCACAGGATCTCCCTGCGCTTCTTCCTGCGTCCCGTCGAACTGCTCGCCGACGGCGGCCGGGTGGGCGCGGTCCGCTTCGAACGGACGGCACCTGACGGACGGGGCGGCGTGACCGGAACCGGCGAATTCGAGGAGATCGAGGCCCAGTTGGTGCTGCGCTCGGTGGGCTACCTCGGAGTCCCGCTGGAGGACCTGCCGTTCGACCCCGCCACCGCAACCGTGCCCCATCTCGCCGGCCGGGTGCTGCGCGAGGGCGTGGTCGCACCGGGCGAGTACGTGGCCGGCTGGATCAAGCGGGGCCCGACGGGTGTCATCGGCACCAACCGGCCGTGCGCGAAGGAGACGGTGACGTCCCTGGTGCAGGACGCCGCCACACTCGTACACAAGGATCTGCCGGGCGACCCGCTGGCCGCGCTGCGGGCGGCGGGGATCGAGCCGGTGGGCTGGACGGGCTGGTGCGCGATAGAGCGAGCGGAAGCTGAGCTGGGAGCCTCCCTGGGCCGGGGCGTGGTGAAACTCCCGGACTGGCAGTCCCTGATGAACGCCGCGCACGGTCTTTAGGACAGGGCCGGGTTCTCCCTTCGCAGTAAGTGCCTCTGCGTGTCGTTGTTCGGGTGCGGCGGTCGTGGCTGGTCGCGCCGTTCCCCGCGCCCCTTCTGGGGCGCCGCCCAGCTGCCGCCTCTACCGCCGGTTGCCGTGCTCTCCGATCTCTAGCCTCAAGTCCCGTAGGCATAAGGCGACTTGGGAAGGGACTCGTATGAACAACGGTCTTCGTACGGCGGCCGCGGCCGCTGCGCTGGTCACCGGGCTCGTCGCGGCGGGCAGCGCGCCCGCGGCGGCTGCCGCCCGGCCCGAGCGGATCACCTCGCAGGCGCAGCTGGCGGCGAGCATCGCCAAGGCTGTCGCGGCCGAGGAGGAGAGCGGCGCCGTCACCACCGGCGTCGTCGGCGGCATCTCCGTCAGCAGCAAGCCGGGCACCTACACGGCCTCCTGCTAGGGGTGCGGAGGTGAGCACCGTGGAACGCCCCGTCAACTGGTGTCCCAGCGGCGACGCGAGTCGCCCCGAGTCCGTGGTCCTCGGTGTCCGGTCCGGGGAGCGCGGTGAGGTCGTCTATCTCGCCGATCCGGTACCGGCCGCCGAGGTGCTCGGCGGTATCCCGGAGGGCATCGCGCCCAACCGGGTGCTGCGGTTCGCCTCGCACTGCGTGTCGGACTGTGCGAACCGGGTGGGCGACGCGTGCGGTCTGATCGAGCGCATACGGGCCGTACCGGCGAAGGCCGAGACCGGTGCCGTACCGCGGTGCCACCTCCGCCCGCACTGCAAGTGGTGGAACCAGGTCGGCGTGGAGGGCTGTCATCGCTGCCCCGCCGTCGTCACCCTCAACCCGCACGACGACGAGCTGAACGTGCTCGTCGCGGACCCCGCGACCACACTGGACGAGTTGGAGAGCTGGATCGCCGCGGCGGAGTGAGAGCGCGCCGCGCACACCGTGCGACAAGGGCCCCGGGCCGGGGAACCGGCACCGGGGCCCGGTCCGTTTCCTGTACCGAGGACAGAGAGGATTTCCATGGCCGACTGGATACGGCGTTTCCACCCCGCCGCCGACGCCCCCGCCCGCCTGCTGTGCTTCCCCCACGCGGGAGGCGCGGCCGCCGCCTACCACCCCCTGTCGGCCGCGGTCACGGGCCCGCTGGAGCCCCTGGTGGTGCAGTACCCGGGCCGGCACGACCGTTTCGCGGAGCCGTTCGCCGAGCGGATCGGCGAGGTGGTGGACGCCGTACTGGACGCTCTGTCCGCGGATCCGGCCGGGCGACCGCCGGCGCTGTTCGGGCACAGCATGGGCGCGGTCGTGGCGTTCGAGACGGCCAGGGCGCTGCAGGCGCGGGGCCAGGTGCCAGCGGCGCTGTTCGTGTCGGGGCGCGGCGGGCCCTCGGTGCCGGTCGCGGCCCGGTGGCCGAAGGCGCCCTCGGACGCCGAACTGCTCGCGGAGATGCGGCTGCTGGCCGGCACCGACGACGTCCTGCTGGCCGACCCGATGCTGCTGGAGCTGATCCTGCCCGCCCTGCGCGCGGACTACGCGATGCTGTTCGCCCACACCCACCGCCCCGGCCCCCGGCTGCGCTGCCCGGTGGTGGCGCTGACCGGGGACGCGGACCCGAGGGTCCCGGTCTCGGCGGTGGCGGCCTGGGAGCGGGAGACCGAAGGGGCGTTCACGACGCATGTGCTGCCGGGCGGGCATTTCTTCGTGGACGAGCATCTGCCGTACGTGGCAAGGGTGTTGACGTCGGTAGGCGTAGGCGTGTGAGGGTGTGAGGACGAGCGGAAGGGGCCGGCGGACACCGCCGGCCCCTTCTTTCACACGCCCTCGAACTCGCTGAGCAGCGCGTCCAGCGCGTCGTCCGGCTCCCTGGCCTCGACGATCCGCCGGGCCAGTTCGTCGAGGGTCAGCTCTTCCAGGAACAGGGTGAGCGGAACGTCGATGTCGAAGTCGTCGCGCAGGCAGCCCACCAGGTGGACGGCGGCCAGGGAGTCCCCGCCGGCGGCGAAGTACGTCATCCCCAGGTCGTCGGCGGAGTCCAGGCCGAGCGTCTCGACGAGCAGGGCGCGTACGGCCGGGTCGAGACCGGCGTCCGGCGCGGTCTGCGGCTCCGGCTCCTTCGCCGACTGCGCGCGGACCGTGTCCAGGCCGAACGCCCCGTGGCTCTCCCCCGCGAACGGGTACGTCGGCAGCGCGACCCGGCGGCCCCGGCCCGGCCACGGCAGCCGCTCGTCACGCAGCCACGCCTCGCCGATCGCCCGCAGGTCGTCGGCGCCCGCCGGGACGGACCCGGCGCGGCCCTCGGCCAGTTCGGCCAGCCGGGCCGCGGCCTCCTCCCGGTCGGCGGCCAGGACGTAGGCGCGCTCGGCGAGCGGCGTACGGCCGAAGCGGAGGGTGTGGGCGGTGTCCGCGAGGCTGGGGGCACCGGGGGTGCGCAGGACGGCGGCGAGGCGGCCCGCGAGGGTCTTGAGGGCGTCCTCGGTACGGGCGGAGAGCAGCAGGACCTCCGGTCCCGAGGTGGCGGCAGGAGCGGGGCGCGGCGGGGCCTGTTCCAGGGCCACGTGGACGTTGGTGCCGCCGATACCGACGGAGCTGATGCCGGCCCGGCGGGGGCCGCACTCCGGCTCGGGCCAGGGCGCGGCCCGGTCGACGACGTGGAACGGCGAGTCGTCGAGGGCGAGTTCGGGGTGCGGGCGGCCGGCTCCGGCAGTGGGGGCGAGGGTGGCGTGCTCCAGCATGAGGACCGTTTTGATGAACCCGGCGACACCCGCGGCCGCGTCCAGGTGGCCGATGTTCGCCTTCACCGAGCCGAGGCCGACGGAGCGGGTGCCGAGGGCGCCCTTGAACGCGGCGGTCGCGGCGCTCGCCTCGATCCGGTCGCCGAGTTCGGTGGCCGTGCCGTGCGCCTCCAGGTACTGGGCGTCGGCCGGATCCAGGCCCGCCGACGTCCAGGCCTCGACGATGGCGGCGGTCTGCTGGTCGACGCCGGGGGCGGTGAAGCCGACCCGGGCGGCACCGTCGTTGGTGACGGCGCTGCCGCGGATGACGGCACGTACCGGGTCGCCGTCGGCGAGCGCGTCCGCGAGACGGCGCAGTACGACGACGCCGACGCCGTTGCCGGGCACGGTGCCGCCGGACCGCTCGTCGAAGGGGCGGCAGCGGCCGTCGGGCGAGAAGATGCCGCCCTGGTAGTGGACGTATCCGCGGCTGCGCACGGTGTCGACGGCGACGCCGCCGGCCAGCGCGGTGTCGCAGTCGCCGAGCAGCAGCGCCTGGACGGCGAGGTGGATCGCGGTCAGGGAGGTGGAACAGGCCGTCTGGACGGTCAGGCTCGGGCCGTCGAGGCCCAGGCGGTAGGAGATCCAGGGGGCGAGGAACTCGCGGTCGGTGAGGATGCGCACCTGGAGCGCGCCGAGCTGGGCCGCGAGCTTCGGGTCGGTCTGGGCGGCCAGCATGTGCTCGGTGACGCCGCCGCCGACGTAGACGCCGGTGCGAAGCGGTGCGGCGAGCGGGTCGTGCCCGGCGTCCTCCAGCGCGGACCAGGCGGTCTCCAGGAGCAGCCGGTGCTGCGGGTCCAGGGCCGCGGCCTCGGTGCGGTGGAAGCCGAACAGGGCGGCCTCGAAACGGTCGGCGTCGGCGAGGACGCCCTTGGCGGCCACGTAGTCGCGGCCGCGGATCTCGTCCGGGTCGGCGCCGTCGGCGAGGAGTTCCTCCTCGGTGAGGTCGGTGATCGAGCAGACCCCGCCGACGAGGTTCCGCCAGTACGTGTCGAGGTCGGGGGCGCCGGGGAAGCGGCCGCTCATGCCGATGACAGCGATGGCGGAGTCGAGGGCCTCGGAAGCTGCGGTGTCGGTCATCGGAGTGTGCCTTTCCGGGAGCGGGGGCGTCGGACGGCGGCGGTGCGCCGGTGGTGCCGGTGGTTGCCGGGGTCGCCGGCGGTGCGCCGGTGGCCGCCGGGCGGGGTGGCCGCGCTCGCCCCGGCCGGGTGCGGGGCGAGACGCGGGCGGGGAGTCGCCGATGCCGCCGCGGTGGTGGCGGTCATCGCGGGGTTCCCCTGCGGGAGCTGAGTCGTGAGGCGGCGGTGGTGGTGCGGGAGGCTGCCGGGGGTGGCGGCCTCAGGGTGCGGGGCGAGGTGCCGGAGGGGAATCGCCGGTGCCGCCTCGGTGGTGGCGGTCGTCATGGAGTCCCCTTGCGGGAGCGGAGCCGTCGGGCGGCGGCAGTGCGTCGGTGGTGCCGTTCGTCGCCGTGGGCTGCCGGGTCGGGGAGGTTCGCCGCGCGGGCCTGGTCGAGGCGGGTGGCGAGGGAGGCGACGGTGGGGTGGCGGAACAGGTCGACCAGAGTGAGGCCGCCGTCCAGGCCGGCTTCGCGCAGCGCGGCCAGCACCCGGAGCAGGCGGACCGAATTGCCCCCCATTTCGAAGAAGTTGTCGTGGACGCCGACCCGGTCCATGGTCAGGACGCGTGCCCACACGTCCGCGATCCGGCGTTCCATGGCGGTGTCCGCGGCCGTCCAGGACACGTCCGGGGTGCGCAGGGTGAGGGCCGGTTCGGGCAGCCGGGAGCGGTCGATCTTGCCGTTGCCGCTGAGCGGCAGCTCGTCGAGGCGGACGAACACCTCGGGCACCATGAAGGCGGGCAGCCGCCTGGCGAGGTGGGCGCGGAGCGCGTCGTCCGGGGGTGGGGCGGTGCCGTCGCGGCCCACCACGTAGGCGACGAGCCGCTGTTCGGCGCCGGTGCCGCGCACGGTGGCCGCGGCGATCCGGATGTCCGGGTGGGCGGCGAGCAGCGACTCGATCTCGCCGAGTTCGAGGCGCACGCCCCGCAGCTTGACCTGAAGGTCGCTGCGCCCGAGGTAGGTCAGCACACCGTCGGCGTCGATGCGGCCGAGGTCGCCGCTGCGGTACATCCGGGTGCCCGGGGCGCCGTACGGGTCGGCGACGAACCGTTCGGCGGTCAGGCCGGGTTGCCCGATGTAGCCGCGGGCGAGTCCGGCGCCCGCGATGAAGATCTCGCCGGTGACGCCGACGGGGACGGGCCGCAGCCGGTCGTCCAGGACGTAGTAGCGGGCGCCGGCGACGGACCGGCCGAGCACGACGGGTCCGCCCGGGGTGAGGTCGCCGGTGTGAGAGTAGACGGTGACCTCGCTGGGACCGTAGGCGTTCACGATCCGCCGCCCCGGTGCGTGCAGCCGCTCGACGAGTTCGGCGGGGCAGGACTCGCCGCCGACGGCGAGGGTGCGCAGGTCGGGCAGTTGTCCGGTGACGTCGGGCAGCAGCATGGCCGCGGACGGCGGCAGGAACACATAGGTGATCCGGGAGTCGCGCAGCCGGTGCAGCAGGGCCTCGCCGAGCCGCTCGTCCTCGTGCGGGACGTGCAGCTCGGCGCCCGCGACCCAGGGGAAGAACAGGTCGGAGACGGCGACGTCGAAGCCGAAGGCCACGAACTGCAGCACCCGGTCCGCGGCCGTCACCGGGAAGGAGTGGCGCGCGGCCATGGTCAGGTTGACCAGGGCCCGGTGTTCGACGGCCACGCCCTTGGGGCGGCCGGTGGAGCCGGAGGTGAACAGGACGTAGGCGAGGTCGCGGGCGCCGGGCGCCGGCCCCTCGTGGACGGGCGGCGGCTCGGTCGGGTCGGTGCGGTCGACGCGCAGGGAGGGCACGCCGAGTCGCCCGGCCCTCTCGGCGGTGGCCTCGGCCGTCAGCAGCAGGCCGGTCCCGGAGCAGTCGACCATGTAGCGCAGGCGGTCGTCGGGGTGGGCGCGGTCCAGGGGGACGTAGGCGCCGCCCGCGCGCAGCACCGCGAGGGCGGCGAGGCCCTGGTCCGCCGAGCGGGGCAGCAGCACGCCGACGCGGAATCCGGGGCGTACTCCGGCCGCACGCAGCCGGGCGGCCAACACGTCGGCACGCGCGAGGAGTTGGCGGTAGTCGAGGCGTTCCTCGCCGTGCACCAGGGCGGTGGCGTCCGGGCGGGCCGCGGCGACGTCCGCGATCAGGTCGGGGACCAGGCGGTCGGCGGGGGCGGCGTCGGCGAGGCGGTCGGCCTGCGCGAGGATCAGGCGCCGCTCGTCCTCGGCGACCGGGTCGAGGGACGAAAGGGGGGCGTGCGGGGCCGCGAGGAGGCCGTCCAGGAGAACGGTGAAGTTACGGGTCCAGCGGCGGACGGTCGCCGCCTCGAACAGGTCGGCGCGGTAGATGAACTGGGCGGCCAGGTCCTCTCCCCAGCGCTCCACATGCAGATGGAAGTCGAACTTCGCGGTGTCCAGGGCGAGTTCGAGCCGTCGGGTTTCGGTGCCGGCCAGTTCCAGGGTGAGGGCGGTGTCGTCGTCGTAGGCGAAGACGACCTGCACCACCGGGTCGTGTGTGGTCTCCCGGGCCGGCGCGAGGGCGTCTACCACCGCTTCGAACGGGGCGTCCTGGTGCGGGGCGGCGGCCCGCAGTGCGGTGCGGACGCGGGCGGCGAGTTCGTCGAGACAGGGGTCGCCGCTCAGGTCGACGCGCAGGGCGAGGGTGTTGGCGAGCATGCCGACGGTCTGCTGGAGCTCGGGGTGCTCGCGGCCGGACACCGGGTAGCCGATGACGAGGTCCGCACAGCCGGTGAGGCGGCCGAGGAAGGCGGCGTAGGCGGCGAACAGCACGGTGAAGGGGGTCGCCTCCGAGGTCGCGGCCGCCTCGGCCAGGCGGGCGCGGGTGGCGGCGGGCAGCCGGAAGGGTACGGTGCCGCCGGATGCCGAACGGACGGCGGGGCGCGGCCGGTCGGTCGGCAGTTCCAGGGTGGCGGGCGCGCCGCGCAGGTCCTGAACCCAGTGCTGTACGGCCGGTGCGTAGACGCCCGCTTCCTGCCGTTCGCGCTGCCAGAACGCGAAGTCCGGGAACTGCAGGGCCGGTTCGGGTGGGCTGTGGGGCCGGCCGGCCGTCTCGTCCCGGTAGGCGGCGCCGATCCCGTCGAGCATGACGCCCAGCGACCAGCCGTCGCAGACCAGATGGTGGGCGACGAGCAGGATGCGGTGGGTGCCGTCGTCGACCGCGTACACCGCGCAGCGCAGCAGGGGCCCGGCGGCCGGGTCGAAGGGGCGGGCGGCCGCCGTCCGCATCAGCGCGTCCACGCGGTCCGCGGGTACGCCCTCCTCGACGGTGAGCGCGGCCCGGCCGGTGGCCCGTACGAGCTGGGTCTGGGTGCCGTCGGGGGCGGTGCGGAAGACGGTCCGCAGGGACTCGTGCCGGGCGACCAGCGCGTCCAGGGCGCGGCCGAACGCGGCGACGTCGAAGGGGCCGCGCACGGCGAAGGCGGCGGGCACGTTGTACTGCGCGGTGCCGGGGTTCAGCTGGTCGAGGACCAGGAGCCGGCTCTGGGCGTCGGAGACGGGGAACTCGTACTCCTCGTGCGCCCGGGACGCCTCGATGGGGTCCTGGTCCGCGGCCGGCTGGGCGAGGTCGAGGGTGTCGGTCGTCATGGGTCAGTCCCCCTGGCAGGTGGTGAGGGCGGTTTCGAGGACGGCGGCGACGCGTGCCGCCGGGTCGGGTGCGAGTACGTCGCTGTGGGTGCAGGTCAGTTCGTGCACGTCGAGGCCGGCGGTGAAGGGCCGCCAGGCCGCGGCCTTCTCGGCCGTCGTGGCGTGGGACCGCCGGGTGGCGGAGAAGAGGGTCGTGCGGCCGTCGTACGGGGACGGACGCCAGGCGCGGGACAGGTGGATGTGGTGGGTTCCGGCGTCGGTCAGGGCGTGCAGGACCCGGTCCTCGAACGCGGCGAGGGGGCTGTCGCCGGTGCGGACCACCGCGAAGGCCTCCGTGCGACCGAAGGCGCCGGGCGGTGCGGGCCGGTCCGGGGCGTGGCTGTTGAGCAGGAGCCGCAGGGTCTCCCGTTCGACCACGTCCGCGGGCAGCCGGGGCGTGCCGGGCGGCCACGGCATCGCGTCCAGCACGGCCAGCAGCCGCACCTCCTGTCCGGCTCCGCGCAGGCGTACGGCGATCTCGTGCGCGACGGGGCCGCCGAAGGACCGGCCGACCAGCGCGTAGGGGCCGTTCGGCACCAGGGCGCGGATCCGTTCGGTGTAGGCGTCGGCCAACGCGCCGATGCTTCCGGGGAGTTGACCCACTCCCTCGGTGAACGCCGGGCTCTGGAGGGCGTGCACCGGGCGGTCCGGGTGGAGGTGCGGGAGCAGGGCGGCGAAGGACCAGCCGAGGCCCAGGCCGGGATGGACGCAGAAGAGGGGGGTCGGGTCGCCGCCCCGGCGGGGGGCACCTCGGCGGAGGGTGAGGAGCGGGGCGAGGTCGGTGTCGGAGGCGAGGTCGGCGGCGAGGCGGGCCGCCAGTGCGGCTGGTGTCGGGGCCGCGAACAGGGTCGCGAGCGGCACCGGTGTGGCGAGCGCGGCCTGTGCCTTCGACACCAGGCGCAGTGCGGTCAGCGAGTGGCCGCCCGCCGCGAAGAAGTCGGTGTCCGGATGGACGCCGGACGCGCCGAGGACCTCCGCGAACAGCGCGCACAGGTGCCGTTCCCGCTCGTCGCGGGGGGCTCGGGCGGCGGCCACGGTCCCGGCGGTACCCGAGGGCTCGGGCAGTGCGGCCCGGTCCGTCTTGCCGTGGCGGGTGAGCGGTACGTGGTCGATGCGGGCCCAGACGGAGGGGACCAGATGGGCGGGCAGGTGGCGGACTGCGAACTCCCTTGCCCGGGCCAGTGTTTCGGCCCGGTCCTCGTCGAGTGTGGCGTCCGGTACGAGCCATGCCGCCAGCCGTTTGCCGCCAGCCGCGTCGGGGCGTGCGGCGACCACGGCCCGCCGGATGCCGGGGCAGTCCGCGAGCGCGGACTCCACCTCGGCGGGTTCGATACGGAAGCCGCGGACCTTGATCTGGTCGTCGCCGCGTCCGGCGAAGTCCAGCACGCCGGCGCCCGTCCAGCGGGCCAGGTCGCCGGTGCGGTACATCCGGCTGCCCGGCGGCCCGTACGGATCGGCGACGAACCGCTCGGCGCTGTGCCCGGGCCGCCCGAGGTACCCGAGCGCGAGTCCGGTCCCGGCCAGGTACAACTCGCCGGTGCCGCCGACGGGCAGGAGACGCAGCCGGTCGTCCAGGACGTAGGCGCGGGTGTTGTCCAGCGGGCGGCCGACGGGGACGGCGTCCGGGCCGCCGTCGGCGGTGTGGGCGGTGGCGAAGACGGTCGCCTCGGTGGGGCCGTACCCGTTGACGACGGTGGTGCCCGGGCAGTGCGCTCGGATCCGGGCCACCGTGCCGGGCGCGAGCACGTCGCCGCCGGCCCAGATCTCGGTGAGCCCGGCGGCCGCCTCCGGCGCGATGTCGGCGACGGTGCGCAGCAGTTCGGGCGTGAGGAGCAGCGCGGTGAGCCGCCGCTCGGGGATCACCCGCCGCAGGAGGCCGGGGGTGACGGGCCCTGGCGGGGCCACGACGACGGTCCCGCCGTTCAGCAGCGGGATCCACACCTCGTACGTCGCCGAGTCGAAGGTGTACGGCGCGTGCAGGAGCACCCGCCGGTGCCCGCCACCCTGGAAACGAGCGTCGGCGGCGAGCTCGGCGATGCCCCGGTGCGGGACGACGACACCCTTGGGTTCGCCGGTGGAACCCGAGGTGTAGAGGACACAGGCAGCCGAGTCGGGGTGCACGGGGGAGGCCGACGGGAGCGCCGTCGCGTCCGGCATCCGTACGGTCTGGGGCGGGCGCCCGGCGACACGCGACGGGACTGCCGGACCACACTCCCCCACTTCCAACGCCCGTACCGACGAGGGCAGTTGTGCGGCGACACCGCCCGAGGTCAGCGCCAGTCGGGCCCCCGCCCGACTGGTCAGGAGGGAGAGGCGTTCCGGTGGCCGGGACGGGTCCAGTGGGAGCCAGGAGGCGCCCGCCTTGAGTACGGCCAGCTGGGCCACGACGACGGCCGGCGAGCGGGGCAGGAGGAGGGCGACCGTGTCGCCGGGCGCCGTGCCCGCTTCGACCAGTCGGGCGGCGAGCGCATCCGAGGCCGCGTCCAATCCGGCGTAGTCGAGGACCTCCCCGTCGGCCGACTCCACGGCCGGAGCGTCCGGGGTGCGCGCGACTTGCGCGGCGAACCGGCCGGTGACGGTGGCCGGTTCGGCCACGGGACGCCGCGGCCCGGTGGCGAGCGCGAGGAGCCGGCGGTGCTCCTCGGGCGGGAGTACGTCGATCCGATCGGCCGACTGCCCGGGATCGCCCGCCAGTTGTTCCAGGGCCCGGGTCGTACGGCCCGCCACGGCGGCCGCGGACAGCCCGCGCCGGCAGCCGACCGACAGCCACAGCCGCTCGCCCGCGACGACGGCCAGCGTCACGGGATAGTGGGTCGCGTCCGTGACCCGGACCAGGCTCAGCTCGTCCGAGCCGGCCTCGTCCTCGGGGCGCTGCGGGAAGTTCTCGAAGGCGAGGACCGAGTCGAACAACTCCCCCACGCCTACCGCGCGTTGCACCTCGGCGAGGCGCGCATGGTGGTGGTCGACCAGGCGGGACTGCTCGTCCTGGAGGCGGACCAGCAGGTCCGCCGTACTCTCGCCGGCGCGCAGCCGTACCCGCACCGGCAGGGTGTTGACGAACAGGCCGACCATGCTCTCGACGCCGGGCAGGTCGTGCGGGCGGCCGGAGACGACCGCGCCGAAGACCACGTCCCGGGCACCGGTGGTACGGGCCAGGACCAGCGCCCAGGCCGCCTGGACAAGGGTGTTGAGGGTGACGCCGACGGTGGCCGCCTGCCGCGTGAGGGCGGCGGTCGTCTCGGCGGAGAGCCGGACCTGGGCCCGGTCGCACGCGTCGTCGGCGGAGGTGCCGTCGGCGGCAGGGGGCACGAGCAGCGTGGGGTGCTCAAGCCCCTCCAGTGCCTGGGCCCAAGCCGCCTCCGCCTTCTCCCCCTCGTCCAGGGCCCGCCGGGCCAGCCACGCCAGGTAGTCGCGGTACGGCGCGGCGGGCGGCAGCGGCCGGCCCGCGACGAGGGCGGCCAGGTCCGCCTCCAGGACCGGCATCGACCAGCCGTCGAGCAGGATGTGGTGGAAGGACAGCAGCAGTTCGGCACCCTTGTCGTGGCGGGCGAGCGTGGCGCGCACCAGCGGTGGCCGGCCCGGGTCGAAGCGCCGGGCGGCGTCCGCGCGCAGCAGCTGCCGCATCCGGGCGGCCGTCCCGTCCGGGTCGAGCCCGGTCAGATCGGCCTCCCGCCACGGCACTCCGACCGCGCTCGGGATGATCTGCACGGGCCGGTCGAGGCGCTCGTGGCGGAAGCAGGCGCGCAGGTTGGGGTGCCGCCGCAGGAGTTCCGTCACCGCGGCACGCACCCGCCCCGGCTCGGTGCCCGGGCCCAGCCGGAACCGGGCCTGGACCAGATAGGGGTCGGGCCCCGTCGTGTCCCGCAGGGTCTGGAAGAGGAGTCCCTCCTGGGCCGGGGACAGCGGAAGGACGTCGTCGACTCGCCCGCTCACCGGTCGGTCACCTCGCTCTCGATCTCCTCGAAGTGCTGTTCAGGACCGGCGTCCTCGAAGTCGTCCGAGTCGTCGAACCCGAAGGTGTCTTCCAGCTCGGTGAGTTGGTCGAGGGTCAGGTCGACCAGGGGGAAGTCGGACGGGCTGTACGTGGCGGCCGGGCCGTCCGCTGTGGCCGCGACGAGCGCGGTGAGCTCCTCGGTCCACAGCCGGGCCAGCTCCCGCACCTCGTCCTCGGTGAACACGCCCTCCGCGTACGAGAACGTGGCCTCCAGGCGCGGCGCGCCCTCCGCGCCCCGGGCCAGGGTGTCGATCTCCAGGGCGTGGCCGACCGGCACCGCCTCGGGCCCGGGGTCGAGCAGCCGGCCGCCGGCCGCGTCGTCCCCGGCGATCCGGCCCAGGTGGGCGAAGCGGACGTCGGGCCCGGGCAGCGTGGCCAGTTCGGGGCCGGCCTCGGGGTGGAGGTGCCGTAGCAGGCCCCAGCCGAGTCCGGCGGAGGGCACCGCCCGCAGTTGTTCCTTCACCTGCTTGAGGGCCGCGGCCCCGGTGTCCGCGGCGAGGTCGAGCCGGACCGGGTACTGGGTGATGAACCAGCCGACGGTACGGGAGACGTCCACGGGCGCCGACAGGGCCTCGCGGCCGTGCCCCTCCAGATTCAGGAGGAGGGCCGTCCCGGTGCCGCGGTAGCGGACGGCCGCCCGGACCAGTGCGGTGAGCAGCACGGCGTCCGCTCCGCAGTGGAAGGCTTCGGGCAGGGTGACGAGCGCGTCCCGGGTCAGTCCGGCGTCCAGCTCGACGGTGACGCTGCCGCGCCGTGCGCCGACCCCACGGCCGGCGGCCAGTCTCGCGTCCTCGGCACCGGCCAACTGGCTCTTCCACCAGTCCAGTTCGCCACTCGCCCGGTCCGCTTCGGCGGGCAGCAGCCGCGCCCACCGTACGAAGGAGGCCCCGGGCCTGGTTGCCGGCTCGGCAGCGCCCTCAAGCGCCCGCGCCAGCTCGGGCCCCAGCACGCGCCAGGACACCCCGTCGACGGCCAGGTGATGCACGATCAGGAGCAGCAGTCCGGGCTGCCCGGGTCCGGTGTCGAGCCAGACGGCCCGCAGCATCTCCCCCTGTTCCGGGTCCAGTTCGACGGTCCGGGCGAGGCACTCCGCGAGGTGCGCTGCGGCGCCGTCGTGGCTGGTCGCGCCGTTCCCCGCGCCCCTTCGGGACGCGGGCACCGCGACCCGCTCGGTACGGACGGCAGCAGCGGGGCCCACCTCCAGCTCCCAGTCCGTGCCCTCGTCGTGCCGTATCAGACGCATCCGCAGCGCCGCATGCCGCTCGACGAGCCCCGCCACCGCCGCGCTGATGCGGTCGAAGCCGACGCCGTCCGGTACGGGGAACACCATGGACTGGGTGAACGTGCCGAGGGGAGCGCCCTGTTCGCGCCACCAGTGCATGATCGGGGTGAGCGGGAACCGGCCCTCGGGGAGGTCGGGGCCGGCGTCCGCCCCGACGGCGGCGGGGCGGGCCAAGGCGGCCAGCCGTGCGGGCGTGCGGGCGGTGAACACGTCTCTCGGGGCGAGCAGCAAGCCGGCCGCGGCCGCCCGGGCGGCGAGCTGGATGGCCATGATGCTGTCGCCGCCGAGCCGGAAGAAGTCGGCCGAGGCGTCGATGGCGGCCTGTTCGGTGCCGAGGACCTCGCCGTACAGCGCGCACAGAATCTGTTCGGCCGCGGAGGCGGCGCCTCGGTGGCCGGCGGGGCTCGCGGCGCGAGCGGCGGGCGCGGGCAGCGCGGTGCGGTCGATCTTGCCGTTCGACGTCAGGGGGAACGCGTCCAGCACGACCACGTCGGCCGGGACCAGGGCGGCGGGCAGCCGTTCGGCCGCGTGGGCGAGCAGGTCGTCCGGTGCCGGCGTGCGGCCGGCGGCCGGGACGACGTACCCGAGGAGTTGCGGCCGGCCCGCCCGTCCCTCGCGGACGAGGACCACCGACCGGTCGACACAGGGGTGTTCGGCGAGGACCGCCGCGATCTCGGCGGGTTCGACGCGCAGGCCGCGCAGCTTGATCTGGTCGTCGGTGCGGCCCAGGTGATGGGTGGTGCCGTCGTCGTCGCGCCAGGCCAGGTCGCCGGTGCGGTACATCCGGGTGCCGGGCGGGCCGTAGGGGTCGGCCACGAAGCGGTCGGCCGTCAGGGCCGGGCGGTGCAGGTAGCCGTGGGCCAGGGGGCCCGCGAGGTAGAGCTCGCCGCGGGTGCCCGGGGGCACCGGGCGCAGGCGTTCGTCGAGGAGGCGTACCCACGTGCCGGCGAGCGGGGTGCCGAGCGGCGGTGCGGCCGAGTCGGGCGTCAGCGGGCCACAGACCGTGACCGCCACCGTCGCCTCGGTCGGTCCGTACACGTTGTGGAAGCCGCGGCCGTCCACCGCCCAGCGGGCCACCAGCTCCGCCGGGCACGCCTCCGCCCCGACCGCGAGCACCCGCAGGTGCGGGTAGGCCCCGGCGGGCACGGTCGCCAGCACGGACGGTGTCGTCATGACCGCCGACACCCGCCGTTCGGTCAGCACCCGCCCCAGGTCCTCGCCGACCAGCATCCCCTCCGGCGGCAGCACCAGTGTGCCGCCCGAGCCGAACGCCATGCACAGGTCGGCCACCGAGATGTCGAAGGTCGGGGTGCCGAGCTGGAGCACCCGGTCCCCGGCGCCCAGGGCGAGGCGGTCGGACAGGGCCGCGGCGAGCGCGGCCAGGCCGGAGTGCGGGACGACGACGCCCTTGGGGGTGCCTGTGGAGCCGGAGGTGTGGATGACGTAGGCGGGGGCGGACGGGTCCGGGTGGGGGGCGTTCAGGGGCTCGCCCGCGTAGGCCTCCGGGCCCAGGACCAGCGTCGGCGCCTGTGGGCACGTGAACGCCGGGTCGTCCGTGACGACCAGGGCCGGCCGTACGTCGGCCAGCGTGCGGCGCAGGCGTTCGGCCGGGTGCCCGGGGTCGAGCGGCAGATACGCGGCGCCGGTGCGCTGGATCGCCAGCGCGGTCACCGGCCAGTCGGTGCCGCGACCTCGCAGCAGGGCCACGATCCGACCGGGTCCGGCGCCGTGCTGGGCGAGGAGCCCGGCCAACCGGTCGACCCGGTCGACGAGTTGGGCGTACGACAGGGTCCGCGCCCCCGTGTCGAGGGCGGGCGCGTCGGGCGTGCGGGCGGCCTGGCGGGCCACCAGGCCGGGCAGCGAGAGCGGTTCGACCGCGGCGGGGCCGGCCGAGGTGTCCAGGAGCCGGCGGCGCAGGCGGGCCGGCACGATGTCGAGGTCGGCGACGCGCAGCGCCGGGTCGGCCGTGATCTGCTGCAGGAGTTCGACGTAGCACTCCGCCCAGCGCTGGACCGCGTCGGGCGAGAACGTGTCGGTACGGACCTCGAAGCTGCCGATCATCGTGTCGCCGTTGTCCTTCACCACGCCGACGAGGTCGTGCTCGCCGCCGGTGTGGATGCGCTCCGGCTCGGCGAACTCCCGTACCGCGGACACGCTCGGCTGCTGCGTCAGGTGCATGAACACCCACTGGAAGAGCGGGGAGCGGCCGAGACTGCGTTCGGGGGCGGTGGCCGCGACGATCCGTCCGACCGGCAGGTCGGCGTTGGCGACGAGGTCGGGGAAGTCGGCGGCGAACACGGCGAGCAGGTCGGCGAAGGTGTCCTCGGGGCGCACCCGCCAGCGGGTGGGCACGGCGTTCATGACGTAACCGATGACCTGCTCCAGGCCCTTGGCGGAGCGGTTGGCGACGGGTGTGCCGAGCACCATGTCCTCGGCTCCGGTGACCCGGTGGGCGAGGACCGCGAACGCGGCCATCAGCACGCCGTAGACGGTGGTGCCCGAGCGGCGGGCCAGGGCGCGGACCGCGGCCGCGGTGGGCGCGTCGAGGTCGAAGCCGATGTGGACGATCTCGTCGGGGTCGCGGTCCGGGTCGTCGGCGGTGGACCCGTGGCCGGGGGCGGTCAGCGGGCCGGGGAGGTCGGCGAGGTAGCGGCGCCAGAAGGCGAGGCGTTCGGCGAAGACGCCGGCCTCCTCCAGCTCGCCCTGCCAGGCGGAGAAGTCGGCGTACTGCACGGCCGGCCGGGACAGACGTGGCTTCGTGCCCTCGCGGATCGCCCGGTAGGCCTCGGCGAACTCGCTCTGCAGTACGTCGAAGGACCACCAGTCGCCGATGACGTGGTGCATGCTCAGCATCAGCGTCGTGCGCCGCTCGTCGACGCGCACGAAACGCGCGCGCAGCAGCCGGTCGCCGCCGAGCTGGAAGGGGCGGCGGCGGAAGGTGTCGAAGGCCTGGTGGACGCTGGTGCCGGTGCCCCGCAGGTCGTCGTGTTCCAGGGCGAAGGGGCCGAAGTCCGGGAAGTCGACGTGCAGTTCGCCGTCGCCGGTGTCTGTCACGCGGGTGCGCAGGATGTCGTGGTGCTGCTGGATGAGGGTGAGGGCGGCCTCCAGGTGGGCCGGGTCCACCGGTTCGTCGAAGTGGTAGGCGCAGCACAGGTTGAGGGCCGGGGTGCCGGGATACAGCGACTCGTACACCCACAGGTCCTGCTGCGCGGGACTGAGCCGCACGGGCCGGGCGGGGTCCCGGGGCGGTACGACGGCGGGGATGTCCCGCACCCGCCCGCTCTGCACCATCCGCCGCAGCAGCTGGACGCGCTGCTCGCCGCCGAGGGCGCTGAAGCGGTCGGCGAGGGAGGCCGCGGGGCGGGCGGTTCGCTGCGGGCCCGGGGAGGGAGGGGCGGTCATGACAGGGTCTCTTTCAGTTCGGCCAGCCGGTTGAGGCTCGTGAGGACGTCGTCGGTTCCCAGGCCGAAGTCGACGAAGCAGGCGACCTCGTCGATTCCCAGCTCCGCCAGATCGGCGAGCATCTTGGCGCAGTGCCCGGGCGAGCCCAGCAGGCTGCCCCAGCTCAGATAGCGCTCGAACGCGAACTCCGCGAGCATCGCCGTCTTCTCCTCGGTGAGTGCGGCGGTGCCCGCGTCGGCGGTGCGGTTGGCGGCGGTCTGCCGCAGATAGGAGGTCAGGTAGGTCTTCAGCGGGGCGGCGGCGAGCCGCCGTACTTCCGCGTCGTCGGCACCGACGTAGGTGTGTGCCATGAGCGTGACCCGGCCGTGTGCGTCGGTGCCCCGCTGGTCGGGGGCGGCCGCGCAGGCGGTGCGGTAGCGGGCGATCCGGTCGGCGAGGTCGTCCCTGCTCTGGCCGACGGTCGCGCCGAGCACCCCGCAGCGCAGCCGCCCTGCCGCCTCCCAGGTCTCCGGGTTGCCGGAGGTGGTGATCCACAACGGCAGGGTGTCCTGCACCGGACGCGGCTGCGGCAGCACGCTCACCGGATTGCCGGTGCCGTCGGGGAACTCGGCGCTCTCCCCCGCCCACAGCGACCGCAGGAGCGGGACGGTGTCCAGGGTGCGGGCGCGGCGGTCGGCGTAGTTGCCGGGGGCGAGGGCGAAGTCGGCGGAGTGCCAGCCGGTGGCGACGGACAGGCCCACCCGGCCGTGCGAAAGGTTGTCGACGACCGCCCAGTCCTCCGCCACCTTCAGCGGGTGGTGCAGCGGCAGTACGACGCTGCCGGCGCGGATCCCGATCCGCTCGGTGGCGACGGCGAGTGCCGCGCCGAGCACCGGGGGGCTCGGGAAGACCTGCCCGACCTGCTGGAAGTGGCGTTCCGGCGTCCATATGGCATGGAAACCGAGGCGGTCGGCGGCGCGGGCGACGGTGAGGATGTCCTCGTAGGCGCGCTCGTGCCGGGTCTGCGCGGCGGTGCTGTCGGCACCGAAGAACATCACGCTGAGGTCCACTGCCTGTCCTCCTGCTTCCTGTTGCTGCGGTCGGTTGTGGTGGCGGTCGTCCGGGGTGCCCGGTCGGGCGGGCGCGGCACGCGTGGCCGGCGGGGGATGAGGGTCATGGCGGGCTGGGGGCGGGCCGCGGCCTGTTCGAGGTCGACGGCGAGGGTGGCGACGGTCGGGTTGGCGAAGAGCTGGGACGCGGTCACGGGACGGTCGGGGGTGCTGAGGCGGGCGGTGACCCGCACCGCGCGCAGCGAGTTGCCGCCGAGGCCGAAGAAGTCGTCGTGGCGGCCCACTCGGGACAGGCCGAGGACGTCGCACCAGGCGGCGGCGATACGTGCTTCCAGGGGGGTGCCGGGGTGCTCGGGCGCGAGGGCGGGGGCCGGCGCGGCGAGGCGGTCGCCGTCGTCGGCCCGGCGGGGTGGCTCGGGCAGGGCAAGTGCGGACAGGCGCGCCTCCGGGTCGGCCGCGGCGGTCTCGAGCGCCCGCGGAAGTGCCTCTGCCAGCCAGGTGACGAAGGACTCCTCCAGCGAGTCGGTCCGGTACTCGAAGGTGAGGGTGAGGCCGCCGGGGGTACCGTCCGCTGCGGTCGTCTCCAGGACGTCGACGAGGAGTTCGAACCGTGCCGACCCCGTGCGCACCAGCTCGACGCCGCTGTCGGCGCCGGGCAGCGTCACCTCGGCGCGGGCGTTGTTCTGCAGCGCGAGGACCACCTCTGTGAACGGCTGCCGCCCCGGCCTGCGGGCGGGGTTGAGCACGCCGACGACGTCCTCGAACGGCACGTCCTGGTGGGCGAAGGCGCCGAGGTCGGTGTCCCGGACCCGGGCCAGCAGCTCGGCCGCGGTGGGGTCGCCGGACGCGTCGGTGCGCAGGACCAGCAAGTTGACGAAGAACCCGACGACGTCCGCGACCTCGCTCTCGGCCGCCCGCGCGGCCACGGGCGTGCCCACCGCCGTGTCGGCCTCTGTCCCGGCCCGCAGCAGCGCGGTGACCAGCGCCGCGTGCAGGGCCATGAAGAGGGTGGCCCCCTGGGCCCGGGCCGCTTCGACGAGCCGTGCGTGCGCCGCCGGGTCCAGCAGCCGTACGACGACACCGGCGTCCGGACCGGGCACCGCGGGCCGCTCCGGGCGGCGCGGGAGCAGCGGGCCGCCGGCGGGCAGGGCGGCCAGCTTCTCGCTCCAGTAGGCGAGTTGGCGGGCGGCCGGGGAGTCGGGGTCGGCCGCGGAGCCGAGCCGGTCGAGTCGGCGGCGGGCGTGTTCGGCGTAGGGGACGGTGAGCGGGCCGAGGCGCACGGGTCCGCCCCGCACCCGGGCGGCGTAGGCCTGGGACAGGTCGCGGAACAGTGGCAGCAGCGACCAGCCGTCACCGGCGATGTGGTGGACCAGCACGAGCAGCGCGTGCTCGTCCGGCCGCTCCTTCAGGGTGAACAGCACGGCCCGGCAAGGCAGTTCGGCACGTAGGTCGAAGCGCCACCCGGCCTCCTCCGCCAGCCGATCGTCCAACTCCCCGGCTGAGACGTGCAGATGGGCGAACGGCGGGCGCGCCGCGGTGCCGCGCACCACCCGTCGTACGGGTACGCCGTCGGCCTCCTCGAAGAGCGTGCGCAGGACGTCGTGCCGGTCGGCCACGTCGGCGAGGGCGCCCGCCAGCGCGGCCGGGTCGACCGCTCCGCGCAGCCGCACCAGCATCGGCAGGTTGTAGGCGGCGCCCGCACCGGTCCGGTCCAGGAACCACAGGCGTTGCTGGGCGTCCGAGACGGGCAGGGGGCCCGACGCGGCGGCGGGGACGGGCAGGCTCACGGCGGCGGGGGCGCGGTCGGCGAAAGGGGCGAGGAGTACGGGGGTGGGCGCCTCGAAGAGCGTCCGGATGTCGAGCTCGACGCCGAGCACCGAGCGGATACGGCCCATCAGGCGGGCGGCGAGGAGGGAGTTGCCGCGCAGGCGGAAGAAGTCGTCGTCGGGGGCGACCGGGGTCGCCAGGACCTGGGAGAACAGTTCGCAGAGGGTGCCCACGGTGCCGTCGGCCGCGGTGCCGGTCCGCGCGGGGGCGAGGTCCGGCTTCGGCAGGGCCGCCCGGTCCAGCTTCCCGCTGGGTGTGAGCGGCAGTGCGTCCAGGGCCACGAAGGCGGCCGGCACCAGGTGGTCGGCGAGGATGCCACGGGCGTAGACGTGCAACTCCTCGGCGGTGGGCGCCTGTTCGCGACCGCCGCGTGGGACGACGTACGC
This sequence comes from Streptomyces sp. NBC_00285, assembly GCF_036174265.1. Taxonomy (NCBI): domain Bacteria; kingdom Bacillati; phylum Actinomycetota; class Actinomycetes; order Kitasatosporales; family Streptomycetaceae; genus Streptomyces; species Streptomyces sp. NBC_00285. Next base: position 1,300,084 of record NZ_CP108055.1, read on the forward strand.
GGTGAGCTGCCGGTCGCCGGCCGGGTGGGCGTGGGCGACGACGGCCGCGCGGTCGAGGGCGGGGTGGCCGGCCAGGACGGTCTCCACCTCCGCGGGCTCCACCCGGAAACCGCGGATCTTCACCTGGCTGTCGGCGCGGCCCAGGTACTCCAGGACATCGTCCGGGCGGCGCCGGACCAGGTCTCCGGTGCGGTACAGGCGCTCGCCGAAGGGGGCGGCGACGAAACGTTCGGCGGTGAGGGCGGGTTGTCCGACGTAGTCCCGGGCGAGGCCCGTGCCGGCCGCGTACAGCTCACCGGTGGTGCCGTCCGGGACCGGCCGCAGCCGCTCGTCGAGGACGTACAGGCGTTTCCCGGCGAGCGGGCGGCCGATCGGCAGCGGGCCGCCGGTGCGCAGGTCCTCGGGGACGACCGGGTGGACGGTGAGGAAGACCATGCACTCGACGGGTCCGTAGCCGTTGCTCAGCCGGAGCCCCGGACGGCGTTCGAGGGCGCGGGCGACATGTGGGGGCGACAACGCCTCGCCGCCCACGAGGAGTTCGCTCAGGCCGGCGAGGGCGTCGGGGTACTCGTCGACGACGACGTTGAAGAGGGACGCCGACAGGTACAGGGACGTGATGCCGTGCTCGGCTATCAGGCGTGCCATCACAAGGGGTTCGGGGCGGCCCGCCGGATGCAGCACGCAGGTGCCGCCGCCCGTCAGCGGGCCCCACAGTTCCAGCGCGAAGGCGTCCCAGGACAGGGGCGCGCACTGCAGCCAGACGGCGCCCGGGCCGAAGGAGGCGAAGTCCTGGCCGGTGAGAGTCGCCGTGACGGCCTCGTGCGGGGCGGCGATGCCCTTGGGCCGGCCGGTCGAGCCGGAGGTGAACATCACGCAGGCGGGGTCGGTGGGGCGTACGGGCACCGCGCCGTGGGACAGCGGGGGTGCCGTCCCGGCGTCCTCGGGGTGGACCACGGGGGCTTCGACGCCGGTGAGGTGCCGGCCGCGGGGTGCGACCACGGCGGTGACGGCCGCGTCCGCCGCCATCGCGCGAAGGCGTGCCTTCGGAAAGGCGGGGTCGAGGATCAGGTAGGCGGCACCGGCCTTGAGGACGCCGAGGACGGTCACGACCAGGTCGGCCGACCGCTCCAGGTACACGCCGACCGTGTCGCCGTGCCGTACGCCGTGCCGGGCGAGCAGGGCGGCCGACCGGGCGGCGCACGCGTCGAGTTCGGCGTAGGTCAGGCGGTCGTCGCCGTCGATCAGCGCGAGGGCGTCGGGCGCCGACCGGGCCTGTTCCTCCAGGAGTTCATGCACGCACTCCATCCCGGGCCCCTTCCTGGGATTCGGCGGCTTCGGCGGCCTCGGTGCGGTCGTCCGCTTCCTGGGCTTCCGCGGCCTCGGTCCGGTCGTCCACGTCCGCCAGCACCAGGTCGATCTCCCGGATGTTCCGGCTGGCCAGCCCCCACAGCGAGACCCCGATCCCGGCCAGGCCGGCGAGGAGGAACATCCCCGCCATACCGCTGCCGGGACGGTCGCCGAAGAGCGGGCCGAGGACAGTGAACAGGCCCGTGCCGTGGGCGGCCTGCGGTTCGAAGACGTGGTCGGCGAGCGGGCCGGAGAGGGCGGTGGCGAACGGGACGGAGATGTAGCCGAGGAACATCACCGCGCCGAAGACCCGGCCCTGCCACTCCTGCGGGACCTTGGTCTGCACGATGGCGTGCATCTGGGAGTTGACGACCGTCATCAGCAGGGCGCCGATCAGCACGGCGATCGACCAGCCGACCACCCCGTCGGCGAACGCCATGCCCACCAGCGCGGACAGGCACATCCCGATGATCCCGAGCATCATCGAGCGCCCCCGGTTCTTCGGGCCGCCCCACGCGGCCATCAGCACCCCGCCGGCGACTCCGCCGACGCCGATCGCGCTGTTGACCGCGGCGAGCGCGGCGCTGTCGGCCCGCAGCAGCACCATGGGCTGGATGAGGGCGAAGCCGAAGACCATGACGAGGTTGACGACACAGAAGTTGACGATCAGGTCCCTGAGACCGGGGGTGCGGAACAGATAGCGCAGGCCCTCCCCGGACTCCGCGGTGATCCTGCGGCGCGGCCCGGCGCCGGGGCCTGTCCGGGGCGGCGCGGGCCGGTCGCCGGTCAGCCGCACCACGCGTACGCCGATCAGGGCGACGGCGTAGCTCACCAGGTCCACCAGGAGCGTCGGGCCTATCCCGAAGAGGGCGAGCATGATGCCGCCCAGGGCGGGGCCGCCGATGCTCGCCGCGCTCTTGGCGCCGGCCAGCAGCCCGTTGGCGCGGCCGAGCTGGTCCTTGCGCACGAGCAGCGGGACGGCCGAGGAGAGCGCCGGGAACTGGAAGGCCGCGCAGGCGCCGAGCAGCGCGGTGGCCACGTAGATCTGCCAGGAGTGGAGCAGTCCGAGGTAGTGGAGCAGTGCCAGGCAGCCCACGACCAGGAGTCCGCCGGCGTCGGCCAGTTGCAGCGCGGACCGCTTGCGCATGCGGTCGACGATTGCGCCCGCAACGGGGCTGAGGATCGCCTGTGGGAGCAGTGCGCACAGCGACAGGGCGGTGACCGCACTCGCCCGCTGCCCGGTGGACCAGACGTCCACGACGAAGGCGAACCTCACTGCCGCACTGCCGACGAGCGAGACGGCCTGACCCGACCACACCAGCATGAGTGGCCCCAGGCCGGTGAAACGGCCAGGGGTCGATTCGGTTGGAGTTGCTGTCACTGCACTGCCCCCATGACGGTTGCCTGCCGTACGGACCCGGCCGGCGTGCGGCCAGGTCCGTTGTCGAATGGCCGTCATGATGCGGGGGACGATTACCGCCGCGTTCCCCTCGCGAATGCGTGAACGGGATCGGCGGGGGAACGGAACGGGACGGGATCGGGACCCGTCGGGGTGACGGTCCCGGTGTCGTTGTCTGCTCAAACCCGCAGAAGGAGTACTGCCGTGAAGGACCAGCGGGACCGATCGCCGGACGGCACGGAACTGGCCCACGCACTCCAGGACCTGTCCTCCGTGGAACGCTGGGCGGAGCGGGTGGCCGCCGACCGCGAGGCACCGCCGTTCGTGGACCGGGCGCCCCTGGAGGGACCGGAGTTCAGCGTCGACACGGAGACGGTGGACGGGATGCACAGCGTTGCCCGGATCGCTCCGGCGCCGTCGGACGAGTCCGAACAGGCCGCTATGCGCTCGTTGGTGAGATCACTCCTCGATCTGGCCGGCCACGAGTCGGGACCGGCCCGTACCCAGGTGGTACTGACGCCCTCCGGGCCGCGGGTGGTGGCATGCAGCCTGAGTGAGTAGTCGCAGGTCGGAGCCGTTCCCGGGACGGTTCCCCCGCGTTCCCGCAGACCGGTAACGGACGGGGAGCCGCCTGGGAACGCCCCCCAGGAAAGTCAGTGGTGTCAGGAAGCGGAAAACACCGCAAACCTCACAAACACCACTAAGGGGCGGGACCATGGGACGCAAGCTTGCTGGGCTCTTCGGGATTGTCGCGGCGGCGCTGGCCTTCGGTCTGGGCGCGACGCACGAGGCAGGACAGTCGCAGGACCGGCAGAGCGTGCAGCACCTCGCGGACGTCCAGAACCCGACGGGCATCACCACCCAGGACGTACAGGACCCGACGAGGGTCACCCTCGCGGATGTGCAGAACCCGACGGGCATCACCACGCAGGACGTCCAGGACCCCACCTCGGTCACCCTCGCGGACGTCCAGAACCCCACCGTGGTCACCTACGCGGATGTCCAGAACCCCACTTCTGTCACCACCTACGCAGACGTCCAGAACCCCACCGCCGTCACCACCCAGGACGTCCAGAACCCCACCTCCCTGGCCGTGTGACCCCCGGTCCCCCGCCCAACGACAGTGCCCCGCACCGGAGTTCCGGTGCGGGGCACTGTGCTGTTCCGTCAGGGCCTCAGGGACTCAGGGACTCAGGGACTTCAGGTGCGGCGGCGGTCCGCGGGGACGCCCATCTCGGCGAAGAGCGCCTCCGCCGCCGCCCGGTGTACGTCCGCGTTCTCCGCATCGCCGAGGGCGTCGGCCATTCCCGCCAGGGCGTAGGCCTCCTCGATGCGGTAACTGATGGCCGACGCGAGCTGGTACGCGTGGGTGTGCAGGGCGAGCGCGCCGTCCGCGTCCCCCTGCCGGCACCGGAGGCGGCCCACCGTGTTCTCCACCTTGGCCCGGCGCAGCGGCGAGACGTTCGACTCGACGAGTTCCAGGGCGTGCGCGGCGAGATCGGGGGTGCGCACGGGGCGGCCGAGCCGCTCGTCGACATCGGCGGACAGCGCCAGGATCAGCGCCGCGTCCCCCGGATCACCGGCGTCGTCGAACAACTCGCGCGCCCGCTGAAGAATGCGGTCCGCCTCGTCGTAGGCACGTCGGCCGAGGTGCGCGAGGGCCAGGTCGGCGAGCGTGGCCGCCTGGTGCTTGCGCTGCCCGAGCCGCTCCCGCAGTTCGACCGCCCGCTCGGCCGCCGTCAGTGCCTCCTCGGGCCGGCCCCACTGTTCGTAGAGCGTGCTGAGGATGGTGAGGTTGTCGGCCTCCGAGCGGGCGACGCCCAGTTCCCGTTCGAGTCCGGTCGCCTTCTCCAGGTGGACCAGGGCCTCGGGGAAACGACCGAGCAGGCTGTTGAACTGGCCGAGGGTGCTCTCGCTGTGCGCCACCGTGTGCTGGTCGCCGAGCCGGTCGGCGACGTCCCGTCCCTCCTTGGCCACCTCGACCCCCTCGGCGAAACGGCCGAGCTTCCAGCAGGCGACGCCCAGGTTGGACAGGCTCACCCCGAGCAGCCCCAGATCGCCGACCCGGCGCGCGGCGGCCACCGCGACACGCCCCAGGTCACCGAACTCCTCCAGCTGCCCACGCGCGTTGAGCTGGAAGACCAGGTTGCGGACCAGGCAGACCACGTACCGGTCGTGCCCGCGCCGTTCGGCCAGGACGACGGCCGAGATCAGCGCCGTCTGCTCGCGGTCGAACCACTTCTGCGCCCGGTCCGCGTCCCTGAGGTCCGGCAGTTCGGCCGTGGCCGGCGGGATTCCGGTGTGACGTTTCTTCCGGCCGGGGTAGAGCACCTCGCACGCCGTCTCGGTGGCCGTCAGGTAGTAGCCGAGCAGCCGCTCCACCGCCACCGTGTCCTCGCCGTCGACCGACTCGCCGAGCAGGCTCTGCGCGAAGCTGCGGACCAGGTCGTGGAAGGTGTACAGGCCGATCTCGGGCTGCTGGACGAGATGGACGTCGAGCAGCGTCTCCAGGAGGTCCTCCGCGTCCCGGATGTCCGTGCCGAGCAGCGCTCCGGCCGCGTGGACGTTGATGTCCCCGCCCGGATGCAGCGCCAGGATCCGGAAGGCGGTGCGGCACTTGTCGTCCAGGGCCTGGTACGACAGGCGGAGGGTGGCAGAGACGCTGCGGGCGCCGGCGCTGAGCTCGTCGAGTCTTCGGGTCTCGTCCCGCAGTCGCTCGGCCAGGTACTGGAGGGTCCAGCGCGGGCGGTTGCGCAGCCGGGCGGTGGCGATGCGCAGGGCGAGCGGCAGATGCCCGCACAACCGGGCGAGTTCCGCGGCGGCCGCCGGTTCGGCGGCGACGCGCTCGGCCCCGAGCGTCTCGGCCATCAGGGTCGTGCTCTCCCCGGCCGACATCGTCCCGATGGAGATCCACTCCGCGCCGTCGAGGTCCACCAGGCGGGCCCGGCTGGTGACCAGGACGAGGCAGCCGGAGGAGGCGGGCAGCAACGGGCCGAACCCGGCCGCGTCGGCAGCGTTGTCCAGGAGGATGAGCAGCCGTTTCCCGACGAGCGTGGCGCGCCACAGGGCGGTGCGGCCCAGCACGTCGTCGGGGATGCGGTCCCCCGGGATGCCCAGGGCCCGCAGCAGGGTGTCCAGTGCGGTGCCGGCGGACACCGGCCGGTCACCGGGGGTGTATCCGCGCAGGTCGATGTGGAGCTGACCGTCCGGGTACTCCGGGGCCAGGAGGTAGGCGGCGCGCACCGCGAGGGAGGTCTTGCCGCTGCCGCCCATGCCGTCGAGGGCCACGATCCGGGGGCCCTGCTCGCCCTTCTGCGTGGCACAGCGCAGCAGTTCGGCCAGTTCGGCCTCGCGGCCGGTGAAGTCCGCGAGGTCGTTGGGCAGGGTGCAGGGCGGCTCGGCCGGGAGCGGGACGGGCGCCGGCGCGGGGGCGGGCTCGGGGCCGGCCAGTTCGGGGCTCTCCCGCAGGATGCCCTCGTAGAGCTTGGTCAGCTGCGGGCCGGGGTCGACGCCGAGCTCCTCGACGAGCAGTTCACGGACCCTGCCGTACTCCTCCAGGGCCTCGGCCTGCCGTCCGGAGCGATACAGGGCGATCATCAGCTGGCCGCGCAGGGTCTCCCGCAGCGGATGCCGGCCGGTCAACTCGCGTAGATCCGGGATCAACTCGGCCGCCTCGCCGAGCGTCAGACGCAGTTCGAGGAGCTGTTCCCAGGCGGCCAGCCGGCGTTCCTCGATGGTGGTGGCCGCGGCCTCGATCACCGGGCCGCCGCTTCCGGAGAGCAGGGGGCCACGCCACAACGCCAGTGCCGCGCGCAGCACTTCGACCGCCTCGGCCAATCGGTTTTCGGCCACGGCCGCTTTCGCGGTGCGCACCAGCATTCCGAATTCGGAGAAGTCATTCTGGGACTCGTCGAGCACGATGCGATAGCCGGGTCCCTCGGTGAGCAGCACATCGGCGCCGCCCGGGATCCGTCTTCTCAGATCCGCGACCGCCTTGCGGACCTGGTGGGAAGCGGTGGCCGGCGGGTCCTCGTCCCAGGCCGCCTCCACCAGGCGGGACACCGTGAGAACTTTTCCCGGCTCCAGCAGCAAGGTGGCCAGAACTCGTTCCTGGATGATTCCACCGAGCCTCAGCCGAGCACCCTCGGACCACCCTTCGATCGGGCCGAGGATATTGAACCGCAGCCGTTCCCCTGTTGCTGTCGTCACCGACAGCCTCCCCCCTCGTCGCCGCTTCCCCTTACAGCTCGCTCCCAGCCGCAGCAGATCCTAACCGCCTGCGGAACGCCGCGGTACTGGGCCGGGAATCATTCGGGAAGAGCGGCGCGCACTCTGTTCCCCGTCGGCAGGCCACGAGCATGGCCGACAAGATCCGCAAGGTATGCACACCGGGGAAATTCCGGCCGGGCTCAATTTGTCCGGACACCTCGTCGACTCGGGTCGCCTACCTGGCACTTCACCAAGATTTGGGGACAAAGGAGACACCGATGAATTCCGAGTCGACACCCGGTCTCGATGCGCTGCTGCAGAATGCGCGGCGGCGGTCAGGCCTCACTCAGGAACAGCTCGCCGGGCTTTCCACGGTGAGTGTGCGGGCCATCAGGGACCTGGAGCAGGGTCGTGTACGAAATCCTCGTAAAGAAACACTCAAATTGCTGGCCAATGCGATGCGGATGAGCGATAACCGCCGTTTCGAGCTCGAATTGGCCGCCGACGCCCATGCGGCGGGCCGGGTCCTGCAGTCCCTGTACAGCGCGGAACTGGCCGCGCCGCCCACGCCGTTGCGTCCCCTGATCGGCCGCCGGGCCGAACTGGAGGCGCTGACCGGCCGGCTGGACAACCGGCACGACCGGCTGCTGACCCTGGTCGGGCTGCCCGGAGTGGGCAAGTCCCGGCTGGCCCAGGAGGCCGCACTGGTGCTGCACGCCCGGGACCGGACGCCGGTGCTGTGGGTGCCCATGGACCGCCCGGCCGACTCCGGCCCCGAGCACGGCCCGCAGGCCCCCCTCAACGAGTGGGTCCGTGAACTGGTCCGCGGGGGCGACCGGTACGAGGAGCTGACCTCCGTCATCGGCGCCAAGCCGACCCTGATCGTGCTGGACGGCCTCGCAGACTCGGCGGCCGCCGTGCCGTCCCTGCTGCACCTGCTGCGCTTCTGCGAGCGGCTGAAGATCATCGTGACCACCCGGCGGGTGAGCCGGCCCCCGGCCGGCCGGCTGCTGCCGCTGGCCCCGCTGCCGGTGCCGCTCCCGTCCGCCGACGGGTCCGCCCTGCCGGGCGACTCCCTGGTCGCGGGCCGCCCCGCCGTCGAACTGATGCTGTCCTACGTCAGCCACATGCGCCCCGACCTGCTGCCCACCGACGCCGTCACCGCCACCGTCGCCCACATCTGCCGTCGCATGGACGGCATACCGCAGGCGCTGGAGGCGGCCGCCTCCTGGCTGTTGCTCCACTCGCCGGACCAGCTCCTCGACATCGCGCGCTCGACCCCGCTGCTGCTCGTCGACGGCATCACCCCCGCCACCGGGAGCTCCGACGGCACGCTGAGCGAGCGGCTGCACGCCGTGCTGGCCGAACTGGACGACCGCACGGCCGGTTTCCTCGGCACGCTGGCGGGCCTGCCCGAACCCTGGACCGTGGACGCCGCCGCCCGTGCAAGCGGTACGACGCTGGCCGAGACCGCCCGGGACGTGCACGACCTGCTGCTGCGCGGCCTGATCCGCCAGCTGCCCACCGAGCCGGGCGGCCCCGTCGGGTTCACCGTGCTCAACCTGGTCCGCGAACTCCTGCGCGCCGGGCGCCCGGCGACCGCGGACCTGGTCGGCACGGCCGACTGAGCTGCCACACCTCCCCGAACCCCCTCTCCCGAAAGGCACCCCACCCATGCGCAACCTGATCTCCCTGGCCGACCTGACGCCCGCCGAGCTCGACCGGATCGTCAAGCGGGCCGTGTTCTTCGGCCGCGAGGGCGTCGACCACAGGTCGCTCGACGGCAAGCAGGTCGGCGTCTTCTTCCGCAGGTCCTCGACCCGTACCCGTACCTCGTTCTGGAGCGCGGCGACCCGGCTGGGCGCCGACGTGATCACCTTCGGCCCGGACGAGCTGCAGTTGTCGACCGGCGAGACGGTGGAGGACACCTCCCGGGTGCTCGGGCAGTACCTGGACGCGCTGGTGGTGCGCACCAACGGGGACGTCGAGGAGATACGGCGGCTCGGCAGCAGCCCGGACCTGGCCGTCGTCAACGCGCTGAGCCTGGACGAGCATCCCACCCAGGCGATCGCCGACCTGGCCACGCTCACCGAACACTTCGGCTCGCCGGCCGGACTGCATCTGCTCGCCGTCGGCGAGGGCAACAGCTCCGGAGCGGCTCTCGCCCTGGCCACCGCGCTCACCCCCGGTCTGCGGCTGACCCTGCTGTGCCCGAGCGGCTACGAGGTACCGAAGGACAAGCTGGACCTCGCCGACGAACTCGCCGGCGGCAAGGCCGCGGTCACTCAGATCACGAGCCCGGACCAGGTCCAGGGCCCGGTCGACGCGGTGTACACCAGCCGCTGGCAGACGATGGGCGTGCCCAAGGCGAACCCCGACTGGCTGGCGGACTTCGAGGGTTTCCGGATCGACGCCGGGTTCCTGGACCGCTTCGGTGGCCCGGACACCGTGTTCCTGCACGACCTTCCCGCAGTGCGCGGGCAGGAGGTCACGGACGAGGTACTGGACGGGCCGAGCAGCGTCGCCTGGCGGCAGGCGTACCACAAGATGACGGCGGCGATGGCGGTCCTGGAGTGGTGCGTGACCGCTGCCGAGAACTGAGCCGGAAGGGCGAAAGGCCGGGTGGGCCGGAATTCTCCGGCCCACCCGGCCTTTCGCCTTTGCTTTCAGCTCGCCAGCGCGGCGACGACCGAACGCGGGCGCATATCCGTCCAGTTGGCCTCGATGAATTCCATGGCCTCCGGCTTGGAGGCCTCGCTCTTGACGAGTTCCCAGCCGGACGGCTGCTCGATGTGCGCGGGCCAAAGAGAGTGCTGGCCCTCGTCGTTGACCAGCACGACGTAACGGCCATCGGATTCCTCGAACGGATTCGTTGCCATGGTGTCCACCTCTGCGAAGTCGGGTTGGCAGTCGGGGTATGGGGAAAACGCTAGATCCGCACGGCCGGCGTGCCGGGCAGCAGGCCAGGCAGTTGGGCGGCAACCACCGGGCTCCGGTGGGCGCGCGTGACCGCGATCCCCGTGGCGACGGTGGCCGCGCGCACCGACGCGAGCGCCTCGCGCAGCAGCTCCGCGCGTTCCGACGGGGACTGCGCGAGACGCTCTCCGCTCGCCCGTACGAGGCTCAACGCGGCTTCCAGTACGGCGACTTGGGCCTCCCCGAGAGCCTCGCTCCGGTCGATGCCCTCGCGTGCCCGGTCCAGCACGTCCTCCAGTGTGTCCGCCATGTCCTCACTCCTGACTCGGTCACTCGGGTGGGTCCTGCACCCCAGTGTCGGGACCCGGAGCGCACCCGGGCGGCAGGCGGTCGCCAACTGCTGCCCGGCTGCCTGTCGGTTGCCGCCGGGGAGCGCCGGAAACAGCCGCGGCGCCAATCTACGGTGATGTCCGAAAGGAATTTCCGGGTCACCGGGATCTCTTTCTCCCCTGTCATCCCATGATGTGGACGAAGCGAACAATGAAGCCTGCGAAATGGGCGGATCGCCCTCGATCCGGGCCGCTGGACGTCGTCGTTACCGGGCTGCCGTCCGATGCGCACACCTGGAATCTCGTATTCATCCAGTTGCTGCTCGAAGACCTCGGGCACAAGGTCGTCAACCTGGGGCCGTGTGTTCCCCAGGACGAAATCGTGGAGTCCTGCTGCAAGTTCCAGCCCGACCTGCTGGTGGTCAGCAGTGTCAACGGGCACGGCTTCAACGACGCCCGGCCGCTCGTCGAGGCGGTCAGGTCACGGTGGGAGCTCGCGGACCTGCCGGCCGTCATCGGCGGCAAGCTCGGCGTCGGCGGTCGTCAGGAGGAGCAGGCCGGCGAGCTGATGCGGGCCGGCTTCGACGCGGTGTTCCAGGATGGGGCCGACCTCACCACCTTCGAGTCCTTCGTCGGCGCGCTGCCCGCCCGCAAGGCGGTGACACGGTGAGCACGCTGCCGCGCCGCCCCCTCTCCTTCGGTCGCTTCGTCGCCGAGGCACAAGCCCGCGGGGCGCTCGTGGTGCAGCCGCGGATGGGGTTCTCGGACCCGGCGCTGATGCGCTCGGGCCTGCTGGCCACCAAGAGCGCGGCGGACGCGGTCGTCGGCACCGTCACCATCGACAGCTACACGCGGGTGGGCGACGAACCGACGGCGGTGCGGGCGCTGCACGAGCGGGTCCCGCTCAACGGGTTCCCGATCACCTCCTACAGCCCGCACACCGCCGCCTGGGTGCTGGACGGCGTTCGCGACGCCGGCTTCCCGGTGCAGGTGCGGCACGGCTCGGCCCGCCCCCAGGGCATCGTCGCCGCACTGGCCCGGCTCGGTCTGGACGCCACCGAGGGCGGACCGGTGTCGTACTGCCTGCCGTACGGGCGCACCCCGTTGCTCGACTCGGTGCGCAACTGGCAGGAGAGCTGCGAGGCACTGGCGGCGCTGCGGGCGGGCGGCGCGGAGCCGCACCTGGAGACGTTCGGCGGCTGCATGCTCGGCCAGCTGTGCCCACCGGGGCTGCTGGTGGCGATCAGCGCGCTGGAGGCCCTGTTCTTCCGCCGGGCCGGCCTGCGCAGCATCTCGCTCAGCTACGCCCAGCAGACCCATCCCGGGCAGGACCGCGAGGCGGTGCACGCGCTGCGCCGGCTGGCCGGCGAGCTGCTGCCGGACACCGACTGGCACATCGTCCTCTACACCTACATGGGCCTGTACCCGCGCAGCCGACGCGGCGCCCTGGACCTCCTCGAACGCTCCGCCGAACTGGCCGTGGAGACGGGCGCGGCCCGGCTGATCGTGAAGACGACGGCCGAGTCGCACCGCATCCCGACGGTCGCGGAGAACGTCGAGGCACTGCGCACCGCCTCGCGGGCGGCGGCCCGGCACCGCGCGGCCCCCGCCCCGCGCGCGGACCTCGCCGACAACGCCGTCTACACCGAGGCCCGCGCCCTCGTGGACGCCGTACTCGACCTGGACGCGGATCTCGGCCAGGCGCTGCTGAAGGCGTTCGCCCGCGGTCTGCTCGACGTCCCGTACTGCCTGCACCCCGACAACGCGGGCCGCAGCAGGAGCCGGATCGACCGCTCGGGCCGGCTCGTCTGGTCGGAGATCGGGGCGATGCCCATCGGCCATGTCTCGCGGCGCGGCCGCCGGCTCACCGCAGCGGGCCTGTACGAGGCGTTGTCGTTCGTGCAGCACCGCCATGACACCCCTTTGACCCAGGAGGCAGCAGCATGACCAGCACGCCCGCGTTCCCGACCTCGCCCGACCAGCATCTGATGCGTGAGAGCACGCGCGCCACGCTGCGGGTGCAGTCCCGCATGCTGGCCGCGACCCGCGCGTTTTTGACCGGCCGGGGCTTCCAGGAGCTGCTGCCGCCGATCATCGGGCCGGTCACCGACCCGGGCATCCGGGGCTCCAAGCAGGTCGACGTCGACTTCTACGGCCACAAGTACAAGCTGATGACCAGCGCGATCCTGTACAAGCAGGCCTCGTTGCTCGCCTTCGACAAGATTTTCTACATCGCGCCGAACGTCCGCCTGGAGCCCCTGGAGACGGCCGTCACGCACCGCCATCTCGCCGAGTTCCACCAGATCGACGTGGAGATACGCGAGGCCCGGCGCGAGGACGCGATGGAGGTCGCCGAGCGGCTGGTGGCATACGTGGTGGCCGAGGTGGTCCGCGAACTCCCGGGCGAGCTGGAGCTGTTGGGCCGGGACGCGGACGCCTTCCGTGAGGTGGTCGAGGGCGTGTTCGGCCGTATGACACACAAGGAGGCCACCGCCGACCTGGTGGCGCTCGGCCATCCGCAGGACGCGGGCGCCGAGATCGACTGGCAGGGCGAGGAGATCATCTCCGCGAAGAGCAGCCGGCCCTTCTTCGTGGTCGACTATCCGAAGGGCTCGCGCGGCTTCTACGACCGTGAGGACCCCGAGCAGCCGGGTGTGCTGCGCAACTTCGACCTGATCGCCCCCGAGGGCTACGGCGAGCTGGCCAGCGGCAGCGAGCGCGAGCACGACTACGCGGCGCTGGTCACGCGGATGCGGGAGACCGGCGAGAACCCCGCCAAGTACGGCTGGTACCTGGACCTCGCCCGGCGCGGCATCCCCGCCAGCTCCGGCTTCGGTATCGGCCTGGAGCGGCTGACCCGCTACGTCACCGGCCGCACCGCAGCCTGGGAGGCCAGCGCCTACCCGAAGCTGCCGGGAGTGGTGTCGGCATGAGCACCGTACTGAGCGCCACCGGCTTCCCCGAGTACCAGGTGCGGCACCGGGCCCGGCACGGCGCGGCCGCCGCGTTCCCCGCGCTGGACGGCTACGGCAGCGGCCTGTTGGGCGCGGTGCCGGCCGGGCAGGAGACGTACGACCTGCTGGAGCGGGCCCGGATCGTGCCTCCGGTGTTCATGCCGGAGCGGTTGAAGAAGCTGATCGAGCTGGCCCGCGAGCCGCTGTACACCGATGTCGAACTGGACGCCTCCGTCGGCGGGTTCGCCTCCCGGCTGCCGCTGTACGTGTCGGCGTTCGGCTCCACCCAGGTCGCCAGCCGCGACCTCGGCGAGGCGGCCGGCAGACAGGCAGGACGGCTCGGCATCCCGATGGTCATCGGCGAGAACGTGGTCCCGGTCAACGGCTACCGTGCCGCGTCCGAGGCCGAGGTCTCCCCGCTGCTCGGGCGGATCGCCGCGTACACGGAGGCCGCCGCTTCGAGTGGCAACGAGGAGTACGGCGGTGTCGTGGTCCAGCAGTCCACCGAGGACGCGGACGCCGAGGTGTGGAACCTCGTCTACAGCGACCCGGTGTCCGAACCCCTGCTGGCCTCCGGCCGGCTGGCCTTCGAGCTGAAGGTCGGCCAGGGCGCCAAGCCGGGCCTGGGCGGACTGACCGTCCTGGGCCGCGAGGCCGCCGGGCGGGTCGCCGAGCAGTACGCCACCGACGAGGTCTTCGGCACGGGCGGCGACCGGGTGCTGCGGATCAGCAGCCCCGGCACATTCACCGAGGAGATCCTGCGCCAGCAGGTCCGGCTGATGCGCAACAACTTCCCGCGCGTGAAGGTATGGGTGAAGCTCCACCCCGGCCGGGACGTGGCGCTCGCGGCGGCCACCGCCTGGGCGGCCGGCGCGGACTCCGTCACAGTCGACGGCGCCGAGGGGGGCACGGCCTGGGCACCCACCGGGTTCCTCGGCCAGGTCGGGCTCCCGCTCGGCGACTGCCTGGCCCGGATCGGCCGCACCGGCAACTGCCTGCTGGTCAGCGGGCGGATGTGGGAGGGCACCCGGGCGGTGAAGGCCCTGGCGCTAGGTGCCCACGCGGTCGGCCTCGGCCGTGCCGCCCTCCTCGCGGTCGACGAGGACGCCGTGGACGGGCTCGTCCGCCTCGTCGAGAGCATCGCCCTGGAACTGCGGCTGCTGATCAGCGCGCTCGGAAAGTACCGGGTAGAGGCCCTGGACGCTCAGGACGTCCTGCTGCCGCCCGGCTGAGCGCCCCGTCTTCTCAACCCTCCTGGTTTCTCCAGGACTTCGCAGTGCCGCCCCCCTGTCCCGCCGTGGCTCCGTCGGTCTCCCGGCACGCCGCGAGACCAGCCAACCGAGCTTCCGAGAAGGTGTCGAGATGTCCCAGCAGCAAGCCGAACCGGCTCTCTCCACGGGCACCGACGGCGTGCCCGCGCACATCGCCGCGTACAACGACACGGCGGTGGACCTCCCCGCCGGCCCGCTGCACGAGCTGTTCACCGCGCAGGCGGCCCGCACGCCCGACGCGGTCGCCCTGGTGAGCGGGGAGAGCGAGCTCACCTACGGGGAGCTGGACGGGGCGTCCGACGCCCTGGCGCACCGGCTGATCGCGGCGGGCGTCGGCCCCGGTGCCGCGGTCGGCCTCCTCTTCGACCGGTCGCTCGCCTACGTCGTGACGGTGCTGGCGGTGCTGAAGAGCGGCGGTGTGTACGTGCCGTTGGACCCGCGCCAGCGTGCCGAGCGGCAGACCTGGATCCTCGACAACACCGATGCCGTACTGCTGGTCAGTGACCGCCCGGCCGAGGAGACGGCCGCGTTCGCCGCGAGCCTGCCGACGCTGCGGGTGAGCGACGCGAGCGTCACGGCGTACGACCCGGCGCCCGCGCCCCGGGTCACGGTCCACCCCGACCAGGCGCTGTACGTGATGTTCACCTCCGGGTCCACCGGCACCCCGAAGGGGGTCGTCAACACCCACCGCAACGTGGTGGAGCTGGCCCTGGACCCCGGCTTCGGCGCCGCCGCCCACGAGCGGGTCCTCGCCTACTCCCCGCTCGCCTTCGACTCCTCGACGTACGAACTGTGGGTGCCGCTGCTGCGCGGCGGCCTGGCCGTGATCCTCTCCTCACCGAAGATCGACATCGGCGAGCTGGGCGAGGCCGTCGTCCGTCACGACGCCACGGCCGCCTATTTCACCACCGCTCTCTTCGACGCGATGGCCGGCGAGGCGATCGGAGCCCTGGCCCGGCTCGGGGAGATCTGGACCGGCGGCGACGTCCTGTCCGCGACCGCCCTGACCAAGGTCCTCGACCATTGCCCGGACACCACGGTCATGCACGTCTACGGCCCCACCGAGGCCACCGTCTTCTGCAGCTACCAGGCCTTCACCCCCGAGCTGCGCACGCTGGAGCGGCTGCACCTGGGCATCCCGATGGCCAACACCGCGATGTACGTCCTGGACGCCGACCTGCGCCACACGGCACCCGGCGAGAGTGGCGAACTCTACGTCGCGGGACCCCACTTGGCGCAGGGCTACAGCCGCCGCCCCGACATCACGGCCGAGCGTTTCACCGCCGACCCGTACGGTCCGGCCGGCAGCCGCATGTACCGCACCGGTGACCTCGCCGCCTGGAACGAGCACGGCGAGATCGTCTTCGGGGGCCGCGCCGACCAGCAGGTCAAACTGCGCGGCAACCGCATCGAGCCGGGCGAGATCGAGACGGTCCTGACCGGCCACCCGTCCGTGCAGCAGGCCGCGGTGATCGTCCGCGAGGACCGCCCTGGTGACAAGCGGCTCGTCGCCTACGTCGTCCCGGCCGTCGAGGGCGTCGTCGACACCGCCGAGCTGCTGCGGCACGCCGGCCAGGAGCTCGTCGAGTACATGGTCCCCTCCGCGATCGTCCCGCTCGGCACGCTGCCGCTGACGCCCAACGGCAAGCTGGACCGGCGTGCGCTGCCCGCGCCCCGCGCCGGGGCGACGGCGAACGGCCGGGCCGCGCGCAACGGTGTCGAAGAGGTGCTGTGCGGTCTGTTCGCGCACGCCCTGGGACTGCCCTCGATCGGCATCGACGACGACTTCTTCGGCGTCGGCGGCCACTCCCTGCTCGCCACCCGCCTGGTCAGCCGTATTCGCGCCACGCTCGAAGTGCAGCTGACCCTGCGGGAGTTCTTCAAGTATCCGACGGTGGCCCTGCTCGCCGGGTACATCGCCACCGGCGGCGGCGAGTCCGGGCGGCCCGAGCTGACCGTGGCCGAGGAACGGCCGCAGCTGCTTCCGCTGTCGGCGGCCCAGCAGCGGCTGTGGTTCCTGGACCAGCTGGAGGGCCCGTCGGCGACGTACAACATCCCGCTGGCCGTACGGGTGCGCGGCGCACTCGACGTCCAGGCTCTGGAGTCGGCGTTCAACGACGTCGTGGGGCGGCACGAGAGCCTGCGGACCGTCTTCGGCACCGAGGGCGGGCAGGCCTGTCAGCGGGTACTGTCGGCCGACGCGGTCCGCGTCGAGCTGCCGGTGGTGCCCCTGACCGAGGGGGCGGTCGCCGCCGAGGCCGCCCGCACCATCGACCTTGCGGGTGAACTCCCGCTGCGGGCCCGGCTCTTCAAGGTCGATGACCAGGAGCACGTCCTCCTCGTGGTCATGCACCACATCGTCTCCGACGGCTGGTCCTACCAGCCGTTGATGCGCGACCTGAGCACCGCCTACACCACCCGCTCGCGGGGACAGCGCCCCGCCTGGGAGCCGCTGCCGGTGCAGTACGCGGACTACACGCTGTGGCAGAAGGAGCTGCTGGCGGGTACGGAGGACGGGCAACTCGCCTACTGGAAGGGCGCGTTGGCGGAGCTGCCCGAGGAGGTCACGCTGCCGGCGGTCCGGCCGCGCCCCGCGGTGGCCTCCTACCGCGGCGCCACCCACACCGT
Source organism: Streptomyces sp. NBC_00285 (assembly GCF_036174265.1). NCBI lineage: Bacteria > Bacillati > Actinomycetota > Actinomycetes > Kitasatosporales > Streptomycetaceae > Streptomyces > Streptomyces sp. NBC_00285. Next base: position 1,317,137 of record NZ_CP108055.1, read on the forward strand.
GCACTGCCCGCCCGGGGTTCACGCGGCCCTGGCGGCGCTGGCCCGCGAGTCCGGCGCCTCGGTGTTCATGGTCGCCCAGGCCGCGGTCTCCACGCTGCTGTCCCGCTCGGGCGCCGGCCACGACATCCCGCTCGGCTCCCCGATCGCCGGCCGCACCGACCAGCAACTCGACGACCTCGTCGGCTTCTTCGTCAACACCCTGGTCCTGCGCACCGACCTCAGCGGCGACCCCAGCTTCCGCGAGCTGCTCACCCGGGTCCGCGAGACCGATCTGGCCGCCTGGGCCCACCAGGACCTGCCCTTCGACCGGCTCGTCGAGGTTCTCAACCCGGAGCGGACCACGGCCCGCCACCCCCTCTTCCAGGTCATGCTCACCCTGACCGACGCGGCCACCCCGACCCTGACCGCCGAAGGCCTCGACACCCACGCCGAGTTCAGCTGGGTGCAGGCTGCCAAGTTCGACCTGACCTTCTCCTTCGCGGAGCACCGGGGGGCGGACGGGGAGCCCGGCGGCCTGGACATCACCGTCGAGTACGCGACCGATCTGTACGACGCGAGCACGGTGGAGGCGGCCGGCGCACGGCTCGTACGCCTGCTGGACGCGGCGGCGCAGGCGCCCGATCTGCCGGTCGGGGAGCTGGAGTTGCTGTCCGGCGGTGAGCGGTCGCTGCTGCTGGACAAGTGGGCGGGCGCGGTCACCGGCAGCGCCGACGCCGGGCTCGGGGAGTTGTTCGCGGCGCAGGTCGCGCGGACCCCGGACGCGGTGGCCGTCGTGCACGGCGGGCAGGAACTGACGTACCGGGAACTGGACTCGCTGGCCAACCGCGCGGCTCACCGGCTGATCGCGGAGGGAGTCGGCGTCGGCAGCCGGGTCGCACTGTTCCAGGAACGGTCCCTGAACTCGGTCGTCACCACACTCGCCGTGGTCAAGGCCGGTGGTGTCTTCGTCCCGCTCGACACCCGCTACCCCGTGGACCGTCTTCAGCTCATCGTCGCCCAGTCGAGCATCGGCCACTTCCTCACGGACACCGACATCGCGGGGCTTCAACTCCCGCCCGACGTACAGCTGTTGCACGCCTCCGACCTGGACGAGGACGGCACGGACGCGGGTGACCCGGGGGTGTGGGTGCACCCCGACCAGCCGGTGTACGCCATGTTCACCTCCGGCTCGACCGGCGTCCCCAAGGGCGTCGCGGTCACCCACCGCAATGTGGCCGACCTGGCGCATCAGCAGATGTACGCGAACGGCAACCACACCCGCGTCCTCCTCCACTCCCCCATGGCCTTCGACGCCTCCACCTACGAAATGTGGATCCCCTGGCTCACCGGTGGCACCCTCGTCATCGCCCCCGCCGGACACCTCGACACCACCACCTACCAACACCTCATCGCCGACAACGCCATCACCAGCCTCTGGCTCACCGCCGGCCTCTTCCGCCTCATCGCCGAAGAAACCCCCCAGGCCTTCGCCGGAGTGCAGGAGGTCTGGGCCGGCGGTGATGTCGTACCACCCGAAGCCGTACGACGCGTCATGGACCACAACCCCCACATCACCGTCGTCAACGGCTACGGCCCCACCGAAACCACCACCTTCGCCACCACCCACCACATCCGCCGCCCCTACGACTGCCCCGGCACCATCCCCATCGGCGAAGCCCTCGACAACCACCGCCTCTACGTCCTCGACCCCGCGCTCCGGCTGGCACCGCCCGGCACCCCCGGCGAGCTCTACATCGCCGGCACCGGACTCGCCCAGGGCTACCTCGACCGCCCCTCCCTCACCGCCGACCGCTTCATCGCCAACCCCCACGGCCCCGCCGGCGATCGGATGTACCGCACCGGCGACCTCGTCCGCTGGAATAAAGAGGGCTCGCTCGAATACCTCGGCCGCGCCGACGAGCAAGTCAAGCTGCGCGGCTTCCGCATCGAACTGGGCGAGATCGAGACCGTGTTGGCGGCCCACGAAGCCGTCGGCCAGGCCGTCGTCGCCGTCCGCGAGGACCGCCCCGGCGACAAGCGCCTGGTCGCCTACCTCACGGCACAGGACGGGGCAGCGGTCGACGTCGACGACGTGAAGCGACGCACAGCCGGACTACTGCCCGAATACATGGTCCCCTCAGCACTGGTAGTGCTGGACACGATCCCACTGACCAGCAACGGCAAAGTGGACCGCAAAGCCCTGCCCGCACCATCCGCGAACCAGGACGCGGCCGTCGGACGCACGCCCCGCACACCCAGGGAAGAAGTCCTCTGCGGACTCTTCGCCGAAATCCTCGGACTCCCCGCCGTCACCATCGACGACCACTTCTTCCACCTCGGCGGACACTCCCTCCTCGCCACCCGGCTCATCAGCCGGATCCGGCAGGCCTTCAGCGTGGGGATCACCGTCAAGGACCTGTTCCAGGGCCCGACCCCGGCCGCGCTCGCGGAACTGGTGGAGCTGCGGAGCGGGGAGGACGTACGGCGGCCGGTGCTGCGGGAGGTGGCACGGCCGGAGCGGGTACCTATGTCGTTCGGGCAGCGCAGGCTGTGGTTCCTCGACCAGCTGGAAGGGCCGTCGGCGACGTACAACATCCCGCTCGCCCTGCGGCTCACCGGAGCCGTGGACATCGAGGCGCTGCGGCTCGCGCTCACCGACACCGTCGTACGCCATGAGAGTCTGCGGACGCTGTTCTCGGTGACGGACGGGGAGGCCGGGCAGCTGGTGCTGCCGGCCGGGGAGATCCGTCTTGACCTCCCGGTCACCCCCGCCGACGAGCACACGCTGGACGCGCTGCTCGGCGCGGAGGCGGCCCGCACCTTCGACCTGGCCGCCGAACTCCCCGTCCGCGCCTCCCTGTTCGGCACCGGTCCGCAGGATCACGTGCTGCTCGTGGTCATGCACCACATCGTCTCCGACGGCTGGTCCACCGCCCCCTTCCTGCGCGATGTGGCGACCGCCTACACCGCCCGGGTCGCGGGCCGGCCGCCCGAGTGGGAGCAACTCCCGGTCCAGTACGCCGACTACACCCTCTGGCAGGAGGAACTGCTGGCGGCGGACGGTGAACGGCAGGCCGAGTTCTGGCGGCAGACGCTGGGCGAGCTGCCCGAGGAGGCGACCCTCCCGGCCGACCGGCCGCGTCCGGCGACCGCGAGCTTCCGGGGCCGTACGCACGGCGTGCAGTGCCCGCCCGCGCTGCACGAGGCGCTGACCCGGCTGGCCCGGGAGACCGGGACGACCCTGTTCATGGTGGCGCAGGCCGCGGTGGCGACCGCGCTGGCCCGCTCCGGTGCCGGTACGGACATCCCGATCGGGGCGCCGATCGCGGGCCGCACCGACCAACGCCTCGACGACCTGGTGGGCTTCTTCGTCAACAGCCTGGTGTTGCGCACCGATGTCGAGGGGGACCCGTCCTTCCGTGAGCTGCTCGACCGGGTCCGGGAGACCGACCTGGCGGCCTGGGCCCACCAGGACCTGCCGTTCGACCGGCTCGTGGAAATCCTCAACCCCGAGCGCAGCACCGCCCGGCACCCGCTCTTCCAGGTGGCCCTCACCCTCCAGGACGCGGCCAAGCCGGTCCTCGAACTCCCGGGCGTGCACACCGAGTCGGGCTTCACCCCGCTGGAGATCGCCAAGTTCGACCTGACCTTCTCCTTCCACGAGCACCGGGCGCCCGACGGCCGTCCCGCCGGCCTGGACCTGGCCATCGAGTACGCGACGGACCTGTATGACGCCAGGACCGTCGAGGGGCTCGCGGATCGTCTCGTACGACTGCTGGAGGCGGCCGCCGCCACTCCCGAACTGCCCGTCGGACAGCTGGAGTTCACCGGCCCCGAGGAGCGGGAACGGCTGCTGGCGCTGGGCGCCGGTCCGGTCACCGACGGCGCTCTCCCGGACGCGGGCCTCGCGGAGCTGTTCGCCGCGCAGGTGGCCCGTACCCCGGACGCGGTCGCGGTGGCGTCCGAGGAGCGCTCCTTCACCTACGCCGAACTCGACGCCGAGTCCGACCGGTTCGCGGACCGGATCATCGGCCTCGGGGTCGGCCCCGAATCCGTCGTCGCCCTGATGATGGAGCGCTCACCCGACCTCCTGGTCGCCATGCTCGCGGTCGTGAAGGCGGGCGGTGCCTACGCGCCCCTCAACCCGGCCGACCCGGACACCCGCCACATCCAGATCCTCGACGAACTCGACGCGCCGGTCCTGATCACCGACCGGGCGCTGGCCGACCATCCGCTGGTTCACAGGGCGCAGGCCCGGGACCTCGTCGTCGAGGCCAAGGACCTCGACGGCCGCACCGCGACGAGGCCCAGCGCTCCCACTCACCCCGACCAGTGGCTGTACGTCATGTTCACCTCGGGCTCGACCGGCGTCCCCAAGGGCGTCGCCGTCACCCACCGCAACGTGGCCGACCTGGCCCGCCAGCGGATGTTCGCGGGCGGCGGCCACCAGCGGGTCCTCTTCCACTCCCCGCACACCTTCGACGCCTCCACCTACGAGATCTGGGTGCCGTGGCTGACCGGCGGCACGGTCGTCGTGGCTCCTCGGGGCCACCTGGAGACCGGCACGCTGAGCGAGCTGATCGCCGGGTACTCGATCACGGGTCTGTGGCTGACGGCGGGGCTGTTCCGGGTCATGGCGGAGGAGGCGCCGGAAGCCTTCGCGGGGCTCCGGGAGGTGTGGGCGGGCGGAGACGTCGTACCGCCCGAGGCCGTCCGCCGGATCCACGAGCACTGCCCGGACACCACCGTCGTCAACGGCTACGGCCCCACCGAGACCACCACTTTCGCCGCCACCCACCACATCAAGCGCCCCTACGACCACACCGGCACCATCCCCATCGGCGAGGCCCTCGACAACCACCGCCTCTACGTCCTCGACTCCGCGCTCCGGCTCGTTCCGGCCGGTGCTCCCGGCGAGCTGTACATCGCCGGCGCCGGTCTGGCGCGCGGCTATGTGGGCCGCCCGTCGCTCACCGCCGAGCGGTTCGTCGCCGACCCGTACGGCGACGAGCCGGGCACCCGGATGTACCGCACCGGCGACCTGGTGCGGTGGAACCACGAGGGCTCGCTCGAGTACCTCGGCCGGGCCGACCAACAGGTCAAGCTGCGCGGATTCCGTATCGAACTCGGCGAGATCGAGACCGTGTTGACGGGCCATGCAAAAGTCGTCCAGGCAACCGTGATCGTCCGCGAGGACCGGCCCGGGGACAAGCGGCTCGTCGCCTACGTCGTGACCGCCGAGGGCGGCGTCGACCTGAACGACCTGCGCCGACACGCCACTTCGGCACTCCCCGAGTACATGGTCCCGTCGGCCTTCGTGCTCCTCGACGCGATCCCGCTGACCACCAACGGTAAGATCGACCGGCGCGCGCTGCCCACCCCGCAGGTCACCCACGACGTCACCGGACGCGCCCCGCGCACCCCCCAGGAAGAGGTCCTGTGCGGCCTGTTCGCGGCGGTCCTCGGGCTCCCGTCGGCCACCATCGACGACCACTTCTTCCACCGGGGCGGCCACTCCCTGCTCGCCACGAGGCTCATCAGCCGCATCCGCCAGGCCTTCGGCGTCCAGCTCGGCGTCAAGGACCTGTTCCGGTACCCGACCGTCGTCGCGCTGTCCGAGCGGGTCACGGAGGGCAGCGGTGAACTTCCCCGGGCCGCGCTGACCCGCGCGCAGGAGCGTCCGGAGCGGGTGCCGCTGTCGTCCGCCCAGCAACGGCTGTGGTTCCTGGACCAGATGGAGGGCCCGTCGGCGACGTACAACATCCCGATGGCCCTGCGCCTGACCGGTGCCCTCGACGCCGAGGCGCTGCGGCTGGCCCTCGGGGACCTTCTCGCGCGGCACGAGAGCCTGCGCACCGTCTACCCCATCCACGAGGGCAAGGCCTACCAGTCGGTGCGGGCCCCCGAGCCGGTCGGGTTGCCCCTCGTCCCGGTCACGGACGACACGCTCGCCGCCCGCCTGGCCGGCCTCTCGGCCACCCCCTTCCACCTGGCCTCCGACATCCCGCTCCGCGCGCACCTGCTGGCCCTCGGCGACCGGGAGCACGTCCTGCTCCTGGTGATCCACCACATCGCCTCCGACGGCTGGTCCAACGCCCCCCTCTTCCGCGACCTTGCCGCCGCCTACGCGGCCCGCACCCAGGGACAGGCACCCCAGTGGGAGCCGCTGCCCGTCCAGTACGCCGACTACGCACTGTGGCAACAGCAACTGCTGGAGGACGACGCTGAGCGCCAACTCGGCTTCTGGCAGCAGGTGCTGGCGGATCTGCCCGAGGAGGCCACCCTCCCGGCCGACCGGCCCCGCCCGGCGACCGCCTCCAACCGGGGCAGCACGCACACCGTGCACGGCGACGCGGCACTCCACCGGGAGCTGACCGCGCTGGCCCAGGACACGGGCGCGACCCTCTTCATGGTCGCCCAGGCGGCCGTGTCGACCCTGCTGTCCCGTTCGGGCGCCGGGTTCGACATCCCGCTCGGCTCCCCGGTCGCCGGCCGCACGGACCAGCAACTCGACGACCTCGTCGGGTTCTTCGTCAACACCCTTGTCCTGCGCACCGACCTGAGCGGCGACCCGACCTTCCGCGAGCTGCTCACCCGGGTCCGGGAGACCGACCTGGCCGCCTGGAACCACCAGGACCTGCCCTTCGACCGGCTCGTCGAGATCCTCAACCCCGAGCGGACCACGGCCCGCCACCCCCTCTTCCAGGTCATGCTCACCCTGGGCGACACCGCGGCCGAAGCGCCCGAACTGCCCGGTCTGGACACGGCGTACGAGTTCTCGCAGGTGGAGATCGCCAAGTTCGACCTCACCTTCGGCTTCGCGGAGCACAGGGGGGCGGACGGGGAGCCCGGCGGCCTGGACATCACCGTCGAGTACGCCACCGATCTGTATAACGCGAGCACGGTCGAGAACGTCGCGAATCGTCTCGTACGGCTCCTGGAAGCGGCGGTCGCTGCTCCTGAACTGCCGGTCGGGGAGCTGGAGTTGCTGTCCGGCGGTGAGCGGTCGCTGCTGCTGGACACGTGGGCGGGCGCGGTCACCGGCAGCGCCGACGCCGGGCTCGGGGAGCTGTTCGCGGCGCAGGTCGCGCGGACCCCGGACGCGGTGGCCGTCGTGCACGGCGGGCAGGAGCTGACGTACCGGGAACTGGACTCGCTGGCCAACCGCGCGGCTCACCGGCTGGTCACGGAGGGCGTCGGCGTCGGCAGCCGGGTCGCACTGTTCCAGGAACGGTCCCTGAACTCGGTCGTCACCACACTCGCCGTGGTCAAGGCCGGTGGTGTCTACGTCCCGCTCGACACCCGGTATCCGATGGAGCGCGTCCAGCTCATCGTCGAGCAGTCCGACGTCTCGTTCTTCGTCACCGACCGGGATCCCGGGGAGGTGCGGCTGCCCGCGGGGGCCAAGGTCGTCCCGAGTGCGGTTCCGGACCGGGGTGAGGCGGGTGACCCGGGGGTGTGGGTGCACCCCGACCAGCCGGTGTACGCCATGTTCACCTCCGGCTCGACCGGCGTCCCCAAAGGCGTCGCCGTCACCCACCGCAATGTGGCCGACCTGGCGCATCAGCAGATGTACGCGAACGGCAACCACACCCGCGTCCTCCTCCACTCCCCCATGGCCTTCGACGCCTCCACCTACGAAATGTGGATCCCCTGGCTCACCGGTGGCACCCTCGTCATCGCCCCCGCCGGACACCTCGACACCACCACCTACCAACACCTCATCGCCGACAACGCCATCACCAGCCTCTGGCTCACCGCCGGCCTCTTCCGCCTCATCGCCGAAGAAGCCCCCCAGGCCTTCGCGGGCGTCCGCGAAGTCTGGGCGGGCGGTGATGTCGTACCCCCCGAGGCCGTCCGACGGGTGATGGACCACAACCCCCACATCACCGTCGTCAACGGCTACGGCCCCACCGAAACCACCACCTTCGCCGCCACCCACCACATCCGCCGCCCCTACGACTACTCCGGCACCATCCCCATCGGCGAAGCCCTCGACAACCACCGCCTCTACGTCCTCGACCCCGCGCTCCGGCTGGCACCGCCCGGCACCCCCGGCGAGCTCTACATCGCCGGCACCGGACTCGCCCAGGGCTACCTCGACCGCCCCTCCCTCACCGCCGACCGCTTCATCGCCAACCCCCACGGCCCCGCCGGCGATCGGATGTACCGCACCGGCGACCTCGTCCGCTGGAATAAAGAGGGCTCGCTCGAATACCTCGGCCGGGCCGACGAGCAAGTCAAGCTGCGCGGCTTCCGCATCGAACTGGGCGAGATCGAGAGCGTGTTGGCGGCCCACGAAGCCGTCGGCCAGGCCGTCGTCGCCGTCCGCGAGGACCGCCCCGGCGACAAGCGCCTGGTCGCCTACCTCACGGCACAGGACGGGGCGGCGGTCGACGTCGACGACGTGAAGCGACGCACAGCCGGACTACTGCCCGAATACATGGTCCCGTCAGCACTGGTAGTGCTGGACACGATCCCGCTGACCAGCAACGGCAAAGTGGACCGCAAAGCCCTGCCCGCACCATCCGCGAACCAGGACGCGGCCGTCGGACGCACGCCCCGCACACCCAGGGAAGAAGTCCTCTGCGGACTCTTCGCCGAAATCCTCGGACTCCCCGCCGTCACCATCGACGACCACTTCTTCCACCTCGGCGGACACTCCCTCCTCGCCACCCGGCTGGTCGGCCGTATCCGCACCGTGCTGGGCGTCGGGGTGTCCGTGGCGACCCTCTTCGAAAACCCGATCGTGGCAACGCTCGTCGAGAAGCTCGACGGCGCCGAGGCCGCAAGGCCCAAATTGCGGCCGATGCGCCGGATGGGAGCGACCAAGTGATCCCCTTGTCCTTCGCCCAACAGCGTCTGTGGTTCATCGCGCAGATGGAGGGCCCTTCGACGACGTACAACATCCCTCTGGGCGTCCGGCTGACCGGTGAACTCGACCGGGACGCCCTCCGGTCGGCGATCACCGATGTGATCGGCCGGCACGAGAGCCTGCGGACGCTCTTCCCGGATCAGGACGGCACGCCGTACCAGCACATCCTGGCCGAGGAGGAGGTGGAGTTCGAGCTGCCGGTGGTCCCGGCCACCGGCGAGACCCTGGCGGCCGTCCTCGCCGAGGAGTCCGCGCAGATCTTCCATCTCGCCGAGGACCTGCCCGTGCGGGCGCGGCTGATCGCGCTCGGTGAACGGGAGCACGTCCTGCTGGTGGTGATGCACCACATCGTCTCCGACGGCGGTTCGACCGCCCCGCTGCTCGCCGACCTGGCCATCGCCTACGGGGCGCGCACCCAGGGGCAGGCGCCCGACTGGGAGGAACTGCCGGTCCAGTACGCCGACTACACGCTGTGGCAGCAGGAGCTGCTAGGCGAGGCGGACGACGAGGAGAGCGCCGGTGCAAAGCAACTCGCCTTCTGGTGCGAGGCGTTGGCCGATCTCCCGGACGAGGCCACCCTCCCCACGGACCGTCCTCGCCCGGCCGCCGCCTCCTACCGCGGCGCCCTGTGCACCGACCACCTGCCTGCCGATCTGCACACCGGACTCACGCACCTGGCGCGGGAGTCGGGGGCCACCCTGTTCATGGCGGTGCAGGCGGCGGTCGCGACCGTGCTGTCCCGCTCGGGGGCCGGGCCCGACGTCCCGGTCGGCTCGCCGGTCTCCGGGCGCATCGACGAGGCACTGGACGGTCTGGTCGGCTTCTTCGTCAACACCCTTGTCCTGCGCACCGATCTGAGCGGCGATCCCAGCTTCCGGGACCTGCTCGGCCGGGTCCGGGGGACCGACCTGGCCGCGTGGAACCACCAGGACCTGCCCTTCGACCGGCTGGTCGAGGTCCTCAACCCCGAGCGATCAGCCTCCCGGCACCCCCTGTTCCAGGTGATGCTGACTCTGGGCGAGGCCGGTTCGGACGCGGTGGGCTTTCCCGGCCTGGACGCCCGGACCGAGTACAGCGAGCTGCAGATCGCCAAGTTCGACCTGACCTTCGGGTTCGCCGAGCACCGCACCCGGGACGGGCGGCCGAACGGCCTCGACATCACCATCGAGTACGCCACCGACCTGTACGAGGCCCGCACGATCGACGCCCTCATGGCGCGGCTGCAGCGGCTCCTGGAGTCGGTGCTGACCTCGCCGGACACCCCGCTGTCCGTCCTGGACCTGCTCGGCGAGCACGAGCGCCGGCAGCTCCTGGACGAGTGGGCGGGCGCGGTCACCGGCGCCCCGGACGCGAGCCTGGCCGAGCTGTTCTCCGCGCAGGCCGCCCGCACCCCGGACGCGGTCGCGATGGTCGACGAGTACCAGGACTTCAGCTACGCGGAACTGGACGAGCTCACCAACCGGCTCGCCCACCACCTGATCAACCTCGGTATCCGGCGCGGTGACGTGGTCGCCGTCCTGATGGAGCGCTCGGCCGGGCTGCTCACCGCGCTGCTGGCGGTGGTGAAGGCGGGTGCGGTGTACGCCCCGTTGAACACCACCGACCCGGACACCCGGCTGGTCCAGATCCTCGCCGACACCGCGGCGCCCGTGCTGCTCACCGACGAGTCGCTGGCCGACCACCCGGTGGCCGCCGCGACCACGGCCCGCCTGGTCGTCCTCGACGGCACCACGGTCCCGCAGGACCTGCCCGCCACCGCCCCGGTGTCCGGCATCCACCCGGACGAGCCGGTGTACGCCATGTTCACCTCGGGCTCGACCGGTGTCCCCAAGGGCGTCGCGGTCACCCACCGGGGCGTCGCCGACCTGGCCGCGCAGGCCCGGTACGCGGGCGGCGGCCACCGACGGGTGCTGTTCCACTCGCCGGCCGCGTTCGACGCGTCGACGTACGAGATATGGGTCCCGTGGCTCAACGGCGGCACCCTCGTCGTCGCTCCCCCCGGCCACCTCGACCCGGCGGGCTACCGGGGGCTGATCGACACCCACGGCATCACGGGCATGTGGCTGACGGCGGGGCTGTTCCGGGTCATGGCGGAGGAGGCGCCGGAAGCCTTCGCCGGGGTCCGGGAGGTGTGGGCGGGCGGGGACGTCGTACCGCCCGAGGCCGTCCGCCGGATCCACGAGCACTGCCCGGACACCACCGTCGTCAACGGCTACGGCCCCACCGAGACCACCACCTTCGCCGCCACCCACCACATCCGCCGCCCCTTCGACTACCCCGGCACGGTCCCGATCGGCGAGGCCCTCGACAACCACCGCCTCTACGTCCTCGACTCCGCGCTCCGGCTGGTACCGCCCGGCACCCCGGGTGAGCTGTACATCGCGGGCGCGGGTCTGGCGCAGGGTTACCTCAACCGGCCCTCGCTCACGGCGGAACGCTTCGTCGGCGACCCGTTCGGTCCGGCCGGTGAGCGGATGTACCGCACCGGCGACCTGGTCCGCTGGAACCACGAGGGCTCGCTGGAGTACCTGGGCCGGGCCGACCAACAGGTCAAGCTGCGCGGCTTCCGCATCGAACCCGGCGAGATCGAGAGCGCGTTGACCGCGCACGCGGCCGTCGCCCAGGCCACCGTGATCGTCCGCGAGGACCGGCCCGGCGACAAGCGGCTCGTCGCCTATCTCGTCGCCGCGCAGGACGTACGGCTGGAGGTCGAGGAGGTGCAGCGGGAGATCTCCGCCGCCCTGCCCGAGTACATGGTCCCGTCGGCGTTCGTCGTCCTCGACGCGCTGCCGCTGACGACCAACGGCAAGATCGACCGGCGGGCGCTGCCCGCGCCGAAGCAGAGCTCGGACAGCGGCGGCAGGGCGCCCCGTACGCCTGTCGAGGAGGTGCTGTGCGGTCTGTTCGCGGCCGTGCTCGGACTGCCCTCGGCCACCATCGACGACCACTTCTTCCACCGCGGCGGCCACTCCCTGCTCGCCACGAGGCTCATCAGCCGTATCCGTGCCGTGTGGGACGCCGACATCACCATCCGGGACCTGTTCCAGTACCCGACGGTCGCGCTGCTCGCCGAGCGGCTCACCGCGGCGAGCGGCGGCACACGGCGGCCGGCGCTCGCACCGCAGGAGCGTCCGGAGCGGGTGCCGCTGTCGTCCGCCCAGCAACGGCTGTGGTTCCTGGACCAGATGGAGGGCCCGTCGGCGACGTACAACATCCCGATGGCCCTGCGCCTGACCGGTGCCCTCGACGCCGAGGCGCTGCGGCTGGCCCTCGGCGACCTTCTCGCGCGGCACGAGAGCCTGCGCACCGTCTACCCCGTCCACGAGGGCAAGGCCTATCAGTTCGTGCGGGCCCCCGAGCCGGTCGAACTGCCGCTCGTCGCCGCCGTGGAGGAGGACCTGGCGGGGCTGCTGGGCACGGAGGCCTCGCGCACCTTCAATCTGGCCGGTGAACTCCCCGTCCGGGCACGGCTGTTCCGGCTCGACGGGAGCGGGCAGGCGCACGTGCTGTCGCTGGTGATCCACCACATCGCCTCCGACGGCTGGTCCAACGCCCCCCTCTTCCGCGACCTTGCCGCCGCCTACGCGGCCCGCACCCAGGGACAGGCACCGCAGTGGGAACCGCTGCCCGTCCAGTACGCCGACTACGCACTGTGGCAGCACAAGGTCATGGAGGAGGACGAGGAGCGTCAACTGGGGCACTGGCGGCAGGCGTTGGCCGAGCTGCCGGAGGAGGCCACACTCCCCGCGGACCGAGCCCGCCCGGCGACCCCCTCCAACCAGGGGACCACGCACACCGTGCACGGCGACGCGGCACTCCACCGGGAGCTGACCGCGCTGGCCCAGGACTCCGGCGCGACCCTCTTCATGGTCGCCCAGGCCGCCGTCGCCACCCTGCTGTCCCGCTCCGGGGCCGGCCACGACATCCCGCTCGGCTCACCCGTCGCGGGCCGCACCGACCAGAAGCTCGACGACGTCGTCGGGTTCTTCGTCAACACCCTGGTCCTGCGCACCGACCTCAGCGGCGACCCCAGCTTCCGCGACCTGCTGCACCGCGTCCGCGAGACCGACCTGGCCGCCTGGGCCCACCAGGATCTGCCCTTCGACCGGCTCGTCGAGATCCTCAACCCCGAGCGGACCACGGCCCGCCACCCCCTCTTCCAGGTCATGCTGACCGTCGGCGACACCTCCACCGAGGCGCCCCGACTGGGCGACCTGGAGGGTGAGTTCGCCTTCCCGTCGGCCTCCGTCGCGAAGTTCGACCTCACCTTCGCCTTCGCCGAGCACCGGGGCGCGGACGGCGAGCCCGGCGGCCTGGACGTCACCGTCGAGTACGCCACCGACCTGTACGAGGCCCGCACGATCGAGGCCGCCGCCGACCGTCTCGTACGACTGCTGACCGCGGCCGTCGCCGACCCCGAACTGCCGGTCACCAAGCTGGAGTTGCTGTCAGAAGGCGAGCGGGAACGGGTACGGGGGTGGAGCGGTGTGCCCACGACGGCCCCGGCCCTCGGGCTCGACGGACTCTTCGTGGGGCAGGCGGCCCGTACCCCGGACGCCCTCGCGCTGGTCTTCGAGGAGCAGCGGCTGACGTACGCCGAACTCGACGTGTGGTCCAACCGGCTGGCCCGGCACCTGACCGCGCACGGAGTCGGCCCGGGCAGCCTCGTCGCCCTGCACCTGGAGCGCTCGCCGCACCTGATCGCCTCGATCCTCGCGGTGCTGAAGGCGGGCGCCGGATACACCGTGCTGGACCCGCAGTTCCCCGCCGACCGGCTCACCACCGTGTTGGGGCAGACCCGGCCGTCCGCCCTGGTCACCCAGAGCCACCTGGTCGCACTGGCGACCCCGGCGACCCTGGTCGACCTGACCGTGGACGCGCCCGCGATCAGCGCCCTGTCCGGGGCTGCCGTCGAGACCGGGGGGCACCCTGAGTCCACCGCGTGCGTCATGTTCACCTCGGGCTCGACGGGCGTGCCCAAGGGCGTGGCGGCCTCGCACCGGGCCCTCGCGGCCACCTTCATCGGGCCGGACTACCTCGCCTTCGGTCCCGAGCAGACGTATCTGCAGAGCTCGCCGGTGTCCTGGGACGCGTTCGCGCTGGAGGTGTTCGGGCCGCTGCTGCACGGCGGGGTGTGCGTGCTGCAGCCCGGCCAGCACACCGACCCGCACCGGATCGCGGAGCTGGTGGAGCGGCACGACATCACCACGCTGCAGATGTCGGCGAGCCTGTTCAACCACATGCTCGACGAGCACCCGGCCGTGTTCTCCCGGGTCCGGGAGGCCATGACGGCCGGTGAGGCGGCCTCGCCCGCGCACACCGCCAAGGCCCTGGCCGACCACCCCCACCTGCGCCTCGTCAACGGCTACGGCCCGGCGGAGAGCATGGGCTTCACCACCGCCCACATCATCACCGCGCCCGCGCCCGCCATCCCCATCGGCCGGCCCATCGCCGGCAAGCACTCCTACGTCCTCGACGAGAACCTGCGGCTGCTGTCGCCCGGCGTCCCCGGGGAGCTGTACGTCGCCGGGCACGGGCTCGCCCACGGCTACATCGGGCAGCCGATGCTGAGCGCCGAGCGGTTCGTCGCGGACCCGCACGGGGTGCCCGGCTCGCGGATGTACCGCACCGGGGACCTGGCCCGCTGGAGCCAGGACGGCGCGCTGGAGTACCTGGGCCGCGCCGACCAGCAGATCAAGCTGCGCGGCTTCCGCATCGAGCCCGGCGAGATCGAGTCGGCACTGCTGCGCCACCCGTCCCTCGCCCAGTGCGCGGTCATGATCCGCGAGGACCGCCCGGGCGACAAGCGCCTGGTCGCATACGTCGTCGCCGCCGAAGCGGGCCGGAAGACGAACCCGTCCGAGCGGGGCGAGGACCCGGCGGACCTGCCGAATCCGGAGCGGACCCGCACAGATCAACCGGAGCTCAGCCCGAACCCCGCAGTCGCTCTCGACCTCGCCGAGTTGCGTCGGCACGCTGCCGCCGCGCTCCCCGAGTACATGGTGCCTGCCTCGATCGTCGTCCTGGACGCCTTGCCGCTCACCGTGAACGGCAAGCTGGACCGGCGCGCGCTGCCCGAGCCGGCGCGGGGCGAGGCCACCGGTGGGCGCTCGCCGCGGACGCCTGCCGAGGAGATCCTGTGCGGTCTGTACGCGGCCGTGCTCGGCGTGCCGTCCGTCAGCATCGACGACCACTTCTTCCACCTCGGCGGACACTCCCTGCTCGCGACGAGGCTCATCGGCCGGATCCGGGCCGTCTGGGACACCCCGGTCACCATCCGGGACCTGTTCCAGTACCCGACCCCGGCCCTGCTGGCCGAGCACATCGCCGAGAACGCCGGCGGGAACCCGCTGGAGACGCTGCTGCCGATCCGGGCCGCCTCCGGTTCGGAGCAGCCCCCGCTGTTCTGCGTCCACCCGGTCTCCGGGATGAGCTGGTGCTACGCCGGACTGCTGCGCCACCTCGACGACCGGCCGCTGATCGGCCTGCAGGCAAGGGAGTTGACCGACCCGGCACTGCGGCCGGGCAGCATGGCGGAGATGGCCGACACCTACGTGGCCGAGATCCGCTCCCTCCAGCCGCACGGGCCGTACCACCTGCTGGGCTGGTCCTTCGGCGGACTGGTCGCGCATGCGATCGCGGCCCGTCTGGAGGAGCTCGGCGAGGAGGTCGCCCTGCTCGGACTCCTGGACGCCTATCCGCTGCCCGACGGCTTCACCGCCCCGGCCGTCGACGGGCGCGAAGTGCTCACCGCCTTCCTCGGCACCCGCGGCGCCGAACTCGACGTGGCCTGCGCCGACTCGGACCCCGACCCCGCCGAACTCGCCGAACTGCTGCGGCGCGAGGATCCGATCCTGGGCGCCCTGGACCCGGTGCAGGCCGCCGCGGTCGTCGAGGCGACGGCGGCGCACCTGGAGATGCGCTACCGGTACGTCCCCGAGCGGCGGTTCGGCGGGAACGCGGTGTTCTTCAACGCCTCGCGCACACCGGCCGCACAGACCGGCGCCGGGTCCTGGGCACCGTACGTGAGCGGACGGGTCGAGGAGTACGACGTGGACTGCGAGCACTGGGCGATGACCGGCGCGGAGCCCTTGCGGGAGATCGGGAAGGTGTTGGGGGAACAGTTGCGAGGGGTGCGCCGGTAGCACCTGACCAGAAACCCGTGAGAAGTGCCCGGACCTGCCTGCACGGCGGGTCCGGGCACTTTCGTGTGCGCGGCGCGGGCCCACCGCCAACCGCCCACAACCTGCCGCTCTTGCCGCCGGAAGGCGGGTCCCTGCCTCCGTAGCGTGATGGTGTCTGCAGGTCACGGCTTCACCGGCAACAGAGGGTCAAGGACATGGTGGATCATTCCGACTGGCGTGTCGGGGCAGCTTCGGCCCCCGTCCATCACGGCGAGATTCTGCAGGGTGTCTTCACCGGCCGCGAGGGGCTCGTGCGCGGGCTCGTGACGCTGCCCAGCACCCTTCACACGACCCGGGCGACCTTCACGCCGGCGCCCGGCGCCGAGGTCACCGTGTCGCCGGGCTGGAAGGGAAAGGCGAGGCGTGCGGCCGAACTCGCCGTGCGGGAGGTCGTGCCGGCGGACGCCGGACCGGTCGGCGGACATCTGGAGCTGACCGGGGACGTGCCGCTGTGCCGCGGCTTCGGCTCCTCCACCAGCGATGTGCTGTCGGCCATCTGGGCCGTGAAGGACGCGTTCGCCGATCCGCTGCCGCCGCGGGCGGTGGCCCGGCTCGCGGTGCGCGCCGAGACCGCCTCGGACTCGCTGATGTTCGAGGACTCCACCGTGCTGTTCGCCCAGCGCGAGGGGACCGTCATCGAGGACTTCGGCTACCGGATGCCGCCGCTCAGGGTCCTGGGCTTCGGCTCGCGGCCCTCCAACCGCGGCAAGGGCGTCGACACCCTGACCCTCCCGCCGGCCCGCTACGACGAGGCCGAGGTCCGGCGGTTCGCCTTACTGCGGGACATGTTGCGCGAGGCCATCCAGATGAAGGACGTCGCCCTGCTCGGCTCGGTGGCGACGGCGAGCGCGGAGACCAACCAGCGTCATCTGCCGGTTCCGGGTTTCGACCGGATCCGGGACATCCAGCGGACCTGCGGCGCCGTGGGCGTGCAGGTGGCACACAGCGGAGACATCGCGGGGCTGCTCTTCGACCGGGACGACCCCGAGGTCGAGGCGCGCACCGCACAGGCGCAGGAACTTCTGCGCGGCACGGGCATCGACGAGCAGTGGAACTACACAACGGGTGACTGACATGACGACGACGATCCTCCCCAAGGCTCACTCCTCGATCGTGGAGGCCACCGAGCTGCCACGCATCATCAAGGTGAGCGACAACCTCTACGCGGCGGCCTTCACCCTGATGAAGCTGCTGCCCGCCCGCTACATCATCGACCGGGCCGAGGCCGCCGGGGTGCTCACCCCGGGCACCCCGGTCATCGAGACCTCCTCCGGCACCTTCGCGCTGGGCCTGGCGATGGTGTGCGGGCTGCGCGGCTACCCGCTGACCATCGTCGGGGACTCCGCCATCGACCAGGAGCTGCGCACCAGACTGGAGATGCTCGGCACGACGGTGGAGATCGTCGAGCACACCGGCCAGGCCGGCGGCATCCAGGGCGCCCGGCTGGCCCGGGTGGCCGAGCTGTGCCGGCAGCGGCCGGACGCCTTCGTGCCCGGCCAGTACGACAACCCCGACAACCCGGGGGCCTACGGGATCGTCGCCGACCTGATCGGCGACACGGTCGGCTCCGTCGACTGCCTGGTGGGGCCGGTCGGTTCGGGCGGTTCGACGGGCGGGCTCGCCGCCTCGCTCAGGCCGGGCAACCCGCAGCTGCACCTGGTCGGGGTCGACACCCACGGCAGCATCATCTTCGGCACCCCCGACGCCCCGCGCACCCTGCGCGGCCTGGGCAGCAGCATCCACCCGGGCAACGTGCGGCACTCGGCGTACGACGAGGCGCACTGGGTGACCGCGGCGGAGGCGTTCCACGCGACCCACGAGCTGTACCGCAGCCACGGCCTGTTCATGGGCCCGACCAGCGGCGCGTCCTTCCAGGTGGCGTCCTGGTGGGCGGCGCAGAACCCGGACAGCACGGTGGTGATGGTGCTGCCCGACGAGGGCTACCGCTACCAGTCCACGGTCTACAACGACGGCTGGCTGCGCGGGCAGGGCATCGTCCCGGCACCCGCGCCGGGCGGCGGCCCCCTCACCGTGGAGCACCCGCTGGACGCGGCGCCGGTCTGGTCCCGGCTGCTGTGGGCGCGGCGCGGCTTCGACGACGTGATGATGCCGGAGATCGCGTCATGAGCGGGCTGCTGCTTCTGGTGGAGTCCAACACCACCGGCACCGGGCGGCTGTTCGCCCGGCGAGCTGCCGAACTGGGTGTGGTTCCGGTCCTGTTGAGCACGGATGCGGCGCGCTATCCGTACGCGGCCGAGGACGGCCTGCGGACCGTGGCCGTGGACACCTCCGACGAGGGCGAACTGTGGGCGGCGGCCGAGGCGTTGGCCGCCGAGGCGCCGATCGCGGGTGTGCTGACCAGCTCCGAGTACTACGTCCCGGCCGCGGCGGCACTGGCCGCCCGCCTCGGCCTTCCCGGACCCTCGGCCGAGGCAGTGCGGGCCGTGCGGGACAAGGCCGAGCAGCGGCGGATCCTCGCCGCTGCCGGGGTGGGCGTACCGGGCTTCGCCGTCGTGGAGCGGGTGGACGCGGCGGTGTCGGCTGCGGCGGCGACCCGGCTTCCCGTCGTGGTCAAGCCGGTGCAGGGCTCCGGCAGCCTGGGCGTACGGCTGTGCGCGGACCTCGACGAGGTCGCCGGGCACGCGCGCACGCTGCTGGCGGCGACCACGAACGAGCGCGGGGTGGCGACACCCGGCCGGATCCTGGTCGAGGAGTACCTGACCGGCGCGGAGTTCTCGGTCGAGGTGTTCGGCACCGACGCGGTGGTGACCGTCGCCAAGCACGTCGGCCCGCTGCCCGCGTTCGTCGAGGTCGGCCACGACGTGCCGGCGGCACTCCCGGCCGACCTGGAGCGCGAACTGCGCCGGACGGCGGTGCGCGCCGTCACGGCCCTCGGCCTCGGCTGGGGCGCCGCCCATGTGGAGCTACGGCTCGACGGTCCCCTCGCCAAGGTCATCGAGGTCAACCCGCGGCTGGCCGGGGGCATGATCCCCGAACTGGTGCGCAGGGCCTGCGGCGTCGACCTGGTCCGTGCCCAGGTACTGGCCGCGCTCGGCCGCCCGGCCGCCCCGACGCGCGGCATGTACGGCCGCGCCTCGATCCGCTTTCTGACCGCCGACCGCGACGGCATTCTCGCCCCCGACCTCTGCGAGCCCACCGCCCGCGCCCACCGCGTCCCGGGCGTGGTCGAGGCCGCCTTCTACCGCGCCCCGGGCGAACCGGTCGGCCCCGCCACCGACTTCCGTGGCCGCCTGGGTCACGTCATCGCCCTCGCGGACCACCCGCTCCAGGCCGCCGCCGCGGCGGACCGGGCCGTCGCCGCGCTGGCGGAAGCGGTGTCGTACACGGCCCTGGAACGGCAGGAGGCACTGACGTGACCACCGCGAGCAGGCACGGCGCGACCGGCCCGAACCCCGAACCGACGAAGGGTTCCCGCCCTTCAACAACCCCGGGACCGAGCGCCGTGACAGCGAAAGGCCCCGGCGCATCGGCAGCAACCCCCGGGCCGGACGCCGTACGGAAGCGGCCCGGCGGCCTCCCGAAAGTCCCTCCCGCGACGGCCGCACGGACACCCGCCCCCGGGGCGAACGTCATTCCGACGAGAGCCGCCGGCGTCCCGGAGGCCACACTCCGGCCGTCCTCGGATCAACTGCCGGACAGCTACGTACCGTTGACCGCCACGGCGGTCCCCTGCTCGACACCCGGCCCTCTCACCTCCGCGCGAACCGGTGCGCGCGCCTCACGGCGCCACGACACCCCGCCCCCACACCCCGCCGGACGCCGGAGGCACCCGTGCCGACCGCTTCTCACCCCCGAGGACCTCGTATGACCACCGCCCCCGTGCGTGACGGAGTCGCCACCGGCCGGCTCAGCTCGGCCCTGGACCCCGAGGCGCACGCCATCGTCTACGACCAGTACGTGTCCGCGGAGTCGGCGGATCCGCTGGGCGGCGAGCTGCGCCGTATCAGCGAGGTCGACCGGGCCCACCTGATCATGCTCGGTGAGCGCGGAGTCGTGGAGCCCGTCCGGGCCGCCGCCCTGCTGCGGGCCGTGCAGGAGCTGCGTGACCAGAACTTCGGACCGGTACGCGGGCGTCCGATGCCGCGTGGGGTGTACCTGGCCTACGAGGGCTTCCTCATCGAGCGGTTGGGCGACGAGACCGGCGGCATCCTGCACACCGGCCGCTCCCGCAACGACCTCAACGCCACCACCGCCCGCCTGAAGGCCCGCACCCCCTACCTCGCCCTGCTGGACGCGGTGGACCGGCTGGCCGCCGTACTGCTGGAGAAGGCCGACCGGTACGCGCACGTGACCATGCCGGCGTACACGCACGGCCAGCCCGCGGTGCCGATCACCTACGGGCACTACCTGACGGGGATCGCGGTCGCGGTACTGCGAGCGTACGGCCAACTCATCGACGCCGGACGTCAGTTGGATGTCAACCCGCTCGGCGCCGGCGCGATCGGCGGCACCTCTGTGCCCGTCGACCCCGAACGCACCGCCCAACTCCTGGGGTTCACCCGGGCTGCCCCCAACTCGGTGGACGCCGTGGCCTCCCGGGACTTCGCGCTGGACCTTCTCTCCGCCTCCGCGATGCTCGGCGTCACGCTCGCCCGGGTCGCCCGCGACCTGAGCGCGTGGACGTCCGAGGAGGCGGCGCTGCTGAGGGTGGCCGACACGCTGGTCGGCTCCAGCTCGATGATGCCGCAGAAGCGCAATCCGTTCCTGCTCGAACACATCCAGGGCCGCTCCACCGCGAGCCTGGGCGCCTTCGTGAGCGCGGCCTCGGCGATGACCACCGCCGGCTACACCAACGCCATCGCCGTCGGCACCGAGGCCATGCGCCACCTGTGGCCGGGCCTCGCCGACACGACCGACGCCGTGACGCTGCTACGGCTGGTGGTGGCGGGCACCGAGCCGCTGCCCGAGCGGATGGCCGCACGGGCCCGGGAGGGGTTCACCGCGGCGACGTATCTGGCGGAACGGCTGGTCGTGGCCGGCATGCCGTTCCGGGCCGCGCACCACCTGGTCGGCGAGACCGTGCTGGCCGCGCTCGACTCCGGCCGCTCCCTGGAGGAGACCGCCCGCACCGCCCCCTTCGACGGCGGCCTCACCCCCGACCTCGCCCCCGACCGCGTGGCCGCCGCCTGCGCCCACGGAGGCGGCCCGGGCGCCGACGGCCTGCCGCCGCTGCACCGCGAACTCGCCGCCCACCGCGCCGAGTCGGACGTACGCCGAAACCGCTGGTCGGACGCCGAGGCCCAACTCGCCGAAGCCGTACGGAAGGCGACAGAGGCATGAGGACCGACATCACCACGAAAGACACCATGGACACCACCCCGAAGGCCGCGGCCGATCCGGCCGCCACCCCCCGCCCCGGCCTGTCCCGGCACCGCGACTTCCGCCTCCTGTGGCTCGGCGAGACGACCAACCGCGTCGGCATCAACGTCACCACCGTCGCCATGCCCCTGGTCGCCGTCGTCACCCTGAACGCCAGCACGCTCAGCGTGAGTGTGCTGGCCGCCGCCCCCTGGCTGCCCTGGCTGCTGATCGGCCTGCCGGCCGGCGCCTGGGTGGACCGGATGCGGCGCCGCCCGCTGATGCTGGTGTGCAACCTCGGCTCGCTGGTCCTGCTCGCGAGCGTGCCCGTCGCCGCCTGGCTCGGCATGCTCACCATGACCCACCTGCTCGTCGTGGCCCTCCTCAACGGCCTCGCCGCGGTGTTCTTCGGAATCTCCTACAAGGTGTACGTCCCCTCCATCGTGGACCGGGAGCAACTCCAGGAGGCCAACGCCAAGTTGCAGGGCAGCGAGTCGGTGGCCCAGGTCGCCGGCCTCGGCGGCGGCGGTCTGCTCGCCCAGGCTTTCGGCGCCGTGTCGGGCCTGCTCGTCAACGCCGGCACCTTCCTCTTCTCGGCGCTGTGCCTGCTGGGCATCCGCGGCCGGGAGCCCCTGCCCGAGCGGCCCCTGGAGCGCACCCCGCTGCGCCAGGACATCCGCGAGGGACTCCAGTACACGGTGCGCGACCCGTACCTGCGTGTGCTGACCGCCTACGGCACCGTCACCAACCTGCTGCTGACGGCGTACCAGGCGATCCTGCCGGTCTTCATGATCCGGCAGCTGGGCGTGCCCGAGGGCGCCACCGGCTGGCTGCTGGCCTCCAGCAGCGTCGGCGGCATCCTCGGCGCGACCGGTGCCAAGCGGGTCACCGCCCGCTGGGGCACCGCACGTGGACTGCTGGTGGCCACCGCCGCCACGGCCCCCTTCGCCCTGCTGATCCCGATGGCCCAGCAGGGCTGGATGCTCGCCGCGCTCGCGGTCGGCAGCGCCCTGCTCGCCCTCGGCGTGGTCCTCGCCAATGTGATCCAGGGCGCGTTCCGCCAGCGGTACTGCCCACCCCAGCTGCTCGGCCGCATCACGGCCAGCATCTCGGTGGCCAACTTCGGTGCCATTCCGTTCGGTTCCCTGCTCGGCGGCGTGCTCGGCACGGCGCTCGGGCTCAGGCCGACGCTGTGGATGCTGACCGCCGGTCTCGCGGTCAGCCCCCTGTTGCTGCTGATCGGTCCTCTGCGCGCACGGCACGACCTGCCCACCGCGCCGGCCACCGCACCCGGTGGCTCATGAGGCCCGACCGGCCCCTTCGAGTACGAACAGGAGAGACCCCGTGGAAGGAACACCGCCGTGGGTCGCCCGTGAGCTGCCACCCCCTGGCTCACTCGACCTCTGGCTCCTGAGGGTCTCGGATGTCCCCTTCGGCATCCTGGACGAGGCGGTGCTCGATGCGACCGAGCGCCGGCGCGCCGCCTCCCTCATGCACGCGGCCGACCGGACCCGGTTCACGGCCGCGCATGTCGCACTGCGGCGGCTGCTCGGGGCGTATCTGCGCCGGCGCCCCGAGGAGATCCACTTCGGCCGGGACACCTGTCCCTGCTGCGGCGGCCCGCACGGCCGGCCCACCCTGCTCGGCGCGGGCCGTGACGACCTGTTCTTCTCGCTCTCCCACCGGGGTGATCTCGCCCTCGTCGGTACGGCCGCGGCGCCGATCGGCGTGGACGTGGACCTGGTGTCGGACCGGACGGCCTCCGCCGAGCTGGCCTCGATGCTGCACGTGGCCGAGCAGGAGGAACTGGCCGCTCTCGCACCGGCGTCGCGGCCCCGCGCGCTGGCGAGGCTGTGGACCCGCAAGGAGGCCTACCTCAAGGGCCTCGGCACCGGACTGGGACGCGATCCGTCCCTCGACTACGTCGGCTCCGGGGCACCCGGCGGACCGTACCCGCCGTCCGGCTGGACCCTGCTGGACGTCCCGGTGGACCGGGGCTACGCGGCGGCGGTGGCGGTACGCGGCGAACTCACCGCGGCCGGCCCGACCGTCACCCGGCTCTTCGGGCCACGGGCGGCCGACCTGGTCCGTCCCCACGCGGCCGACCTGCTCCGCACGGCCCCACCCGGGCTCCTGACGGGAGGGACCCTCACCTGACTGTGCACACCACTCTCCCGCTCATTCCAACAGCCCTACGAACCTTGGGATTTGATGATGCCGAACGCTGTGCAGCAGGCCCCCGCGGCCCGCCTTCCACGGATGCGGGCCCCGGAGTCCGCCGCCACCCCGAGCGAGTCGATGACCGGCGCCCAGTCCCTGATCCGCTCCCTCGAAGAGGCGGGTGCGGAGACCGTGTTCGGGATTCCCGGCGGGGCGATCCTGCCGGCCTACGACCCGATGATGGACTCGACCAGGCTCCGCCATGTCCTGGTCCGGCACGAGCAGGGCGCCGGGCACGCGGCCACCGGCTACGCGCAGGCCACCGGCAAGGTCGGCGTGTGCATCGCGACCTCCGGTCCCGGCGCGACCAACCTCGTCACGCCGATCGCCGACGCCCACATGGACTCCGTACCGCTCGTGGCGATCACGGGCCAGGTGCCGTCGCGGGCGATCGGCACGGACGCCTTCCAGGAGGCGGACATCGTCGGCATCACCATGCCGATCACCAAGCACAACTTCCTGGTCACCAGCGCCGAGGACATCCCGAGGACGATCGCGCAGGCCTTCCACCTGGCCTCCACCGGCCGCCCCGGCCCGGTCCTGGTCGACATCACCAAGGACGCCCTCCAGGCACAGACCACCTTCTCCTGGCCCCCGACCGCACAGCTCCCCGGCTACCGGCCGCGGACCCGCCCGCACCCCCGGCAGGTCCGCGAGGCGGCGCGGCTCCTCACCTGCGCCGAACGCCCCGTGCTCTACGTCGGCGGCGGCGTCCTCAAGGCCGGGGCCAGCGCCGAACTGCGGGACCTCGCCGAGCTGACCGGCGTCCCCGTGGTCACGACGCTGATGGCACTCGGCGCCTTCCCCGGCAGCCATCCGCAGCACCTGGGAATGCCGGGCATGCACGGCGACGTGGCCGCCGTCGCAGCCCTGCAGAAGGCCGACCTGATCGTCGCCCTCGGCGCCCGCTTCGACGACCGGGTCACCGGGAAACTCGACAGCTTCGCGCCGTACGCCAAGGTCGTGCACGCCGACATCGACCCGGTGGAGATATCCAAGAACCGGTTCGCGGACGTCCCGATCGTCGGCGACGCCCGCGAGGTGATCAGCGCGCTGGCGGCGGCCGTACGGGAGGAACACGAGGAGGGGAACGCGGGCGACCACGCCGCCTGGTGGCAGGACCTGAACCGCTGGCGGGACACCTACCCCCGCGGCTACGACCTGCCCGCCGACGGCATGCTCTCGCCGCAACAGGTCATCGAACGCGTCGGTCAACTCGCCCCCGAGGGAACCCTGTTCGCCTCCGGGGTGGGCCAGCACCAGATGTGGGCGGCGCAGTTCCTGCCGCACGAGGAGCCGGGCACCTGGTTCAACTCCGGCGGCGCCGGGACGATGGGCTACTCGGTACCGGCAGCGATGGGCGCCAAGGCCGGCCGCCCCGATCGCACCGTGTGGGCGATCGACGGCGACGGCTGCTTCCAGATGACCAACCAGGAACTGGTCACCTGTGCCCTGAACAACATCCCGATCAAGGTCGCCGTCATCAACAACGGCGCCCTCGGAATGGTCCGCCAGTGGCAGAACCTCTTCTACGGCGCACGGTTCTCCAACACCGTGCTGCACGACGGCGCGACCAACGCCGCGACCGGCTCCGCCCGGGGTGTGGGCTCCGCCGCCAACCGGGGCACCCGCGTCCCGGACTTCGTCCTCCTCGCCGAGGCGATGGGCTGCGTGGGCCTGCGCTGCGAGAACCCGGACGAGCTGGACGCGGTCATCGACAAGGCCAACTCGATCAACGACCGCCCCGTGGTCGTGGACTTCATCGTCCACGAGGACGCGATGGTGTGGCCGATGGTCCCTGCCGGCACCTCCAACGACGACATCATGGCCGCCCGCGACGTCCGCCCCGACTTCGGCGACGCCGCGGACGACTGAGAGGACCCTTAGACATGTCCCAGCACACGCTCTCCGTCCTGGTCGAGAACACCCCCGGCATCCTGGCCCGGATCGCCGCCCTGTTCTCCCGCCGCGGCTTCAACATCGACTCGCTCGCCGTGGGCACCACCGAGCACCCGGACCTCTCCCGCGTCACGATCGTCGTCCGCGTCGACGACCAGCTCTCCCTGGAACAGGTGACCAAACAGCTCAACAAGCTCGTCAACGTTCTCAAGGTCGCCGAGCTGGAAGCCGCGGGCGCGGTCCAGCGCGAACTCGTCCTGGTGAAGGTGCGCGCCGACAACACGATTCGCTCCCAGGTGCTGGAGATCGCCGAGCTGTTCCGCGCCCGCACCGTCGACGTGGCCCCCGACGCGGTGACGCTGGAGGCCACCGGCGCCGGCGACAAGCTCGACGCGATGCTGCGGATGCTCGCCCAGTTCGGCATCAAGGAACTGGTGCAGTCGGGCGTGATCGCCATCGGCCGCGGCTCCCGCTCCCTGACGGAACGCGGCGTTCGCGAGACCCGCCCGGTAGGCATCACCTCGGCCGCGACGAGGACCGCGCAGAGCGCCTGACTCTTGACGTAACCCAATTACCCACTGTCATAAGGAGTTTGATCCATGGCCGAGCTGTTCTACGACGCCGATGCCGACCTGTCCATCATCCAGGGCCGCAAGGTCGCGGTCATCGGTTACGGCAGCCAGGGCCACGCCCACGCGCTGTCGCTGCGTGACTCCGGTGTCGACGTGCGCGTCGGTCTGCACGAGGGCTCCAAGTCCAGGGCGAAGGCCGAGGAGCAGGGCCTGCGCGTGGTCACGCCCGCCGAGGCGACCGCCGAGGCCGACGTCATCATGGTCCTGGTGCCGGACCCGCTGCAGGCCCAGGTCTACGAGGAGTCCATCAAGGACAACCTCAACGACGGCGACGCGCTGTTCTTCGGTCACGGCCTGAACATCCGCTTCGACTTCATCAAGCCGCCGGCCGGCGTCGACGTGTGCATGGTCGCCCCCAAGGGCCCGGGCCACCTGGTGCGCCGTCAGTACGAGGAGGGCCGCGGCGTTCCGTGTATCGCGGCGGTCGAGCAGGACGCCACCGGCAACGCGTTCGCGCTGACGCTGTCGTACGCGAAGGGCATCGGCGGCACCCGCGCCGGCGTCATCAGGACGACGTTCACCGAGGAGACCGAGACCGACCTGTTCGGTGAGCAGGCCGTTCTCTGCGGTGGTACGGCCGCGCTGGTCAAGGCCGGTTTCGAGACGCTGACCGAGGCCGGTTACCAGCCGGAGATCGCGTACTTCGAGTGCCTGCACGAGCTGAAGCTGATCGTGGACCTCATGTACGAGGGCGGTCTGGAGAAGATGCGCTGGTCGATCTCCGAGACCGCCGAGTGGGGCGACTACGTCACCGGCCCGCGGATCATCACCGACGCCACCAAGGCCGAGATGAAGAAGATCCTCGCCGAGATCCAGGACGGCACCTTCGCCCGCGAGTGGATGGCCGAGTACCACGGCGGCCTGAAGAAGTACGACAAGTACAAGCAGCAGGACGCCGGCCATCTCTTGGAGACCACCGGCAAGCAGCTCCGCAAGCTGATGAGCTGGGTCGACGACGGGGAGGCATGAGACATGTCGACGGGGCCGGCCCCCGAAGGAGCCGGCCCCGCCCGCCGTCAGGCCCCCGCAGCCCGCACCGGGCAACGAACCGGCAACACCCCGGCAATCAACAATCTGTTCAATGCATCTACGGTCTCGGACATGGCCCAAACCACCCCTGTGCACCCCGTGGACGACGTACCCCCCGTAAGCCAACTCGCCGCCTTCGGTCTCCAGCACGTCCTCGCGATGTACGCCGGCGCCGTGGCCGTCCCCCTGATCGTCGGCGGCGCGATGAAACTGTCGGCCGCCGACCTGGCATACCTGATCACCGCCGACCTCCTCGTGTGCGGCATCGCCACGCTCATCCAGTGCGTCGGCTTCTGGCGCTTCGGCGTACGACTGCCGATCATGCAGGGCTGTACCTTCGCGGCCGTCTCACCGATGGTCCTGATCGGGACGACGGGCGGAGGTCTGCCCGCGATCTACGGCTCGGTGATCGTCGCGGGGCTGGCGATCATGCTGCTCGCACCGGTCTTCGGAAAGCTGCTGCGCTTCTTCCCGCCGCTGGTCACCGGCACGGTGATCCTGATCATCGGCCTCTCACTGCTGCCGGTCGCGGGGAACTGGGTCGCCGGCGGCGTCGGCTCCGCGGACTTCGGCGCGCCGAAGAACATCGCACTGGCCGTGTTCGTGCTGGTGGTGGTGCTGGGTGTGCAGCGGTTCGCACCGGCCTTCCTGCGCCGGATCGCGGTACTGATCGGCATCGCGGTGGGCCTGGCCGTGGCGATCCCCTTCGGGTTCACGGACTTCGGCGGGGTCGGCGACGCCGACTGGGTCGGGATCAGTACGCCGTTCCACTTCGGGGCGCCCACCTTCGAGTTCTCGGCGATCGTGTCGATGCTGGTCGTGGCGCTGGTGACGATGACGGAGACCACCGGTGACCTGATCGCGGTCGGCGAGATGACGGACCGCAGGGTCGGACCGGGCTCCCTCTCGGACGGCCTGCGCGCCGACGGCCTCTCCACCGTGCTGGGCGGCGTCTTCAACACCTTCCCCTACACGGCGTACGCGCAGAACGTCGGCCTCGTCGGTATGACCCGGGTGCGCAGCCGCTGGGTCGTCGCCACCGCCGGCGGCATCCTGGTCCTGCTGGGACTGCTCCCCAAACTGGGCGCGGTGGTCGCGGCCGTACCGGCGCCGGTGCTCGGCGGGGCGGGCCTGGTGATGTTCGGGACGGTGGCGGCGAGCGGTCTCAGGACCCTCACCCAAGTGGACTTCAAGGGCACCGACAACCTGACGGTGGTGGCCGTCTCGGTGGCCATGGGCGTGCTGCCGGTCGGTGTTCCGACGATCTACGAGAAGTTCCCCGACTGGTTCCAGACAGTGATGAACAGCGGGATCAGCGCGGGCTGTCTGACGGCGATCGTACTGAACCTCCTCTTCAACCACCTGCCGTCCAGGGCCGGTTCAGCCGCTCCCGAGGCGGCCGGCCTGGCGGGCGGCAGCGTCGAGAAGGGTGTCGAGGAGCCCCGGGAAGAGAGCGTCTAGGTCGTCCCTGCGCAGGCCGTTCATCTTGGCGGTGCCCTGGTAGTTCTGCCGGAGCACTCCGCTCTCGCGCAGCACCCGGAAGTGGTGGGTGCTCGTCGACTTGGTGACGGGCAGATCGAAGTGCGAACAGGAGAGCTCGTCGCTGACGGCGGCGAGCTCTCTCACGATCCGCAGCCGCATCGGGTCGGACAAGGCGTGCAGCACGGATTCCAGCCGGATCTCCGCACGCGCCGGATGCGGCAGATCACGGCTGCTGACGGCGGGGGTGGTCACGGCGGCTCCACTTGCTCGGGGCTCACCATTGTACGAGAGGTATCGTAGTTCGACACTCGACGTACTACGATGTCTGTCGTACAAGTTCCCCATCGGTCCTGTGACGAATGGAGCCCGCCGTGAGCGCACTCTTCGAGCCCTTCACCCTGCGCGACGTGACGATTCCCAACCGGGTGTGGATGGCGCCGATGTGCCAGTACTCGGCCGCGCCCGAGGGACCGGACACGGGGGCGCCGAACGACTGGCACTTCACGCATCTCGCGGCACGCGCGGCCGGCGGCACGGGCCTGATCCTCGTCGAGGCCACCGCGGTCAGCCCCGAGGGCCGCATCTCCCCCCAGGACCTCGGCATCTGGAACGACACCCAGGTCGAGGCGTTCCGCCGCATCACCCGCTTCCTCGTCTCCCAGGGCACGGTCCCGGGAATCCAGCTGGCCCACGCGGGCCGCAAGGCATCGACCGACCAGCCCTGGAAGGGCGGCGCGCCGCTCACCGCGGAGGCTCGGGGCTGGCAGCCGCTGGGTCCCAGCGCGGTGGCCTTCAACGAGGATCACCCGGTGCCGACAGAGCTGACGGATGATCAGATCGCGGAGGTCGTGGGCCAGTTCGCGGACGCGGCCCGTCGCGCCCTCGCCGCCGGGTTCGAGGTCGCCGAGATCCACGGCGCCCACGGCTATCTGATCGGCAACTTCCTCTCCCCGCACTCGAACCGCAGGACCGACGGATACGGCGGCTCCTACGAGAACCGCACCCGGTTCGCGCTGGAGGTGGTCGACGCGGTGCGCGCGGTGTGGCCCGAAGGCAAGCCCCTCTTCTTCCGTATCTCGGCCACCGACTGGTTGGAGGAGGGCGGCTGGACCCCGGACGACACCGTCCGTTTCGCCCGCGACCTCCAGGCCCACGGCGTCGACCTCCTCGACGTCTCCTCGGGCGGCAACGCCTCCGGTGTCCGCATCCCGGCCGTCCCCGGCTACCAGGTCCCCTTCGCCGCCCGCGTCAAGGCGGAGACCACTCTTCCGGTCGCCGCGGTCGGCCTCATCACGGATGTCGAACAGGCGGAGAAGATCCTGGCCAACGGCGAGGCGGACGCGGTGCTGCTGGGCCGCGAGCTGCTCCGCAACCCGTCGTGGGCCCGGCATGCGGCACGGGAACTGGGCGGGGACGTGCATGTGCCGGACCAGTACCACCGGTCGGTCTGAGCGGCGGCGGCTTCCACCGATCGCCGTCGGCGCACGACGGTCGGCCCGAGTCCGCCTGCCGTCCCGGGCCCGGCAAGCGTGGTGCCGGCGCTCGACTCTACGTGCAGGCCTTTCCGTTGAGCGTGAAGGCGCCCGGCGCCGCGCTGTTCCCGCTGTGGGTCGCCTGATAGCCGATGGAGACGCTCGCGTTGGGGGCGATCGTGCCGTTGTACGACGCGTTGGTCGCCGTCACCGCTCCGGACGCCGGGGCGTACGTGGCACCCCAGCCGTTGGTGATGACCTGGCCGGCGGGCAGGGTGAAGGCGAGTTGCCAGCTGCCGATCGTGGTCGTGCCCGTGTTGGTGAGGGTCACGGAGGCCGTCAGGCCGGTGTTCCACGCGTTGGTCGTCGCGGTCACCTTGCAGGCACCCGGCGGGGGCTGGGGTGCCGGGCCCGAGCTGTCGAGGCCGAAGAAGGTGAGGGCGCGGGCCGCCATGCCGTTCGCGTAGAGGTTGTGGCCGACGCCCTGGAGGCTGATCGCCTCGACGGGGGCCCGGTCACCGGTGGCGCCGTAGCGGGTCCGGGTCCAGCCGGCGACGGGCGAGTCGGTGGCGGCGGGCGTCTGGCCGACGCCGAGGACGTTGGTCCACTGCTTGATCTCCTCCCCGAAGTTGGGGTAGCGCAGCACGTCGTCCTCGGTGCCGTGCCACACCTGCATACGGGGCCGGGCACCGGTGTAGCCGGGGTAGGCGCCGCGGACCAGGTCGCCCCACTCCTGCGGGGTGTGGGTGATCGTGCCTCCCGAGCACGCGCTGTTCCACTCGGAACCGTCCGTCGTCGCGAAGCAGCCGAAGGAGACGCCCGAGAAGGCCGCGCCCGCCGCGAACACGTCCGGGTAGTCGCCGAGCAGGACGTTCGTCATCATCGCGCCGGAGGAGATGCCGGTGGCGTAGATCCTGCCGGTGTCGGCGGAGTAGGCGTTCACCGTCCAGTCGATCATCGACTTGATGCCGACGGGGTCGCTGCCGCCGCCCCGTTTCAGGGCCTGGGGCGAGGACACGTCGAAGCACTTGCTGGACCGGGTGACCGAGGGGTAGATCACCACGAAGCCGTAGGTGTTGGCCAGTTGGGCCCACTCGGTGCCGTTGTACATGGCCGGGCCGGAACCGGTGCAGTAGTGCACGGCCACCACGACCGCGGGGTGCGCGGTGACGTTGTCCGGCACGTACAGGTACATCTGGAGGTTGCTGGGGTTCGTGCCGAAACCGGTCACCTCGGTGAGGGTCGCGGTGGGGACCGCCTCGGTGCGGGCCGAAGCCGCGGGCGCGGTGAGGAAGGCTGCCGCCAGTAACGACAGCAGGGCCAGCAGCACCGAACTCAGCGGTCTGCTCGTCGTGGTGCGGGGGGTGGTGGACACGGCCTTGCCCCTTTCGTTCAGCAGGTGGATGTGGGTCTGGGTGAACAGGGTGAGCCGCCATGGGAGTTGGGGGTGGCCGCCGGTCGCCGCGGGGCGGAGGCCCTGGTGCAGGAAGCTTCGGCGTCGGGTTGGGCACTGGTCAGCGGCCCCGTCGAGGCCCAGCTGAAAATGCTGGACAGCCGCTTCGCGCGGTCACCCGCGGCGATCGGTCCGGGGGCCAGGGCCGTGCGCCCCAGCGCGAGCAGGGTGAGCACCGGGCCGCCGACGAACGTACCCACGGGTGGAGTCGCCACCGAGTCACCCCTCTCGGAAGTTCTCGGAAACCTCTCGGAAATCCCTCGGAAGGGAAGCGTCCGCCGAGCATCGTGGCATGCACATGGCCGCCATGGAAGCGCTCCCACACGTCGAAAGAATTCGCTCACGTCCGCCACTCACCCGTCGCGGGGGTGGCCGAATGTCTTCTGCGCAAAGCGTTGACTAGAAAGCGCTTGCCCCCTACGTTCCGTTCAGTGATGTGACCAGTCCGTGGCGCACGGGCTGGACATCACCGCTCTGCACTGCACATGGCGTTCAACATGACGAACATTCTTCACGTACATGTCCGACCACGCATCATGCAGGCACCACGAAGGGAACGCACCCGCATGCGTACTCACCCCCCACGTACACACGCGCAAAGATCCGCCCTGGCCGTCGGTGCGGCCGCGCTCGCGACGGCTGCGGCACTGGTCGTCCCGCAGCCGGCCGGGGCCGCCGAGACCTCCCCCATCGGTTTCGGCGCCGGAACCACCGGCGGCGGCAGCGCTTCCGCGGTCACCGTCTCCACGCTGAGTGCCTTCAAGACCGCCGTCACCGGCAGCACGGCGAAGGTCGTCAAGGTCAGCGGCCTGATCACCCTGAGCGGCTCGGTCGACGTCGGCTCCAACACCACGGTGCTGGGCGTGGGTTCCTCGTCCGGGTTCACCGGCGGCGGGCTGCGGCTGAAGAAGGTCACGAATGTCGTCGTCCGCAACCTGAACATCAGCAAGCCGCTCGCACCCGCCGACGGCATCGAGGTGCAGGCCTCGACGAAGGTGTGGATCGACCACAACTCCTTCTCGGCGGACCGCGATCACGACAAGGACTACTACGACGGCCTGTTGGACATCAACCACGCCTCGGACAACGTGACGGTGTCCTGGAACACCTTCAAGGACCACTTCAAGGGCTCGCTCGTCGGCCACAGCGACAACAACGCGAGCCAGGACACCGGCCATCTGAAGGTGACCTACCACCACAACTGGTTCAACAACGTCAACTCGCGCATCCCCAGTCTGCGCTTCGGCACCGGGCACTTCTACGACAACTACGTCGTCGGGGCCGAGACAGCCGTCCACTCGCGCATGGGCGCCCAGATGCTCGTGGAGAACAACGTCTTCCGGAGCACCGGAGTCGCTGTCACCACGAACCGGAACAGTGACGTCGACGGTTACGCCAACCTGCGCGGCAACGATCTCGGCGGAGCCGCCACCGAGATCTCGCGGGTCGGCACCTTCACCACTGCCCCGTACGGCTACACCGCCGAGCCCGCCTCCTCCGTCGTCGCCTCGGTGACGGGCGGCGCGGGCACCGGAAAGCTCTGACCTCCCCCCACCCGTCCACCCCCCGACACGGAAGAAGGATTCGGGACATGACTTCTCCGGCACGTCCACACGCGCGTACACGCGCACTGACCGGCGCCGCGGCCGCACTCGGCCTCTCGGTTGGCATGATCATGACTCTCAATGCGCCGACGGCCACCGCCGCCACCTGGCCCACCGCCAACGGCAGCCAGGCGGTCTCCTCGACCATCAACCTGTCCGGCACCAAGGACTACGGGATGAAGCGCCTGTACGGCACGGGCGACCTGGGCACGGACAACCAGGACGAGGACCAGGGGCCGATCCTGAACCTCGCCGCGGGCACCGTCCTGAAGAACGTCATCATCGGCTCCCCCGCCGCCGACGGCATCCACTGCGCGGGCAGTTGCACCCTGCAGAACGTGTGGTGGGAGGACGTCGGCGAGGACGCGGCGACCTTCCGCGGCTCCTCGTCGTCCAACGTGTACACCGTCTCCGGCGGTGGCGCGAAGTCGGCGAGCGACAAGGTGTTCCAGTTCAACGGCGCCGGGACGCTCAACGTCTCCAACTTCGCGGTACAGGGCTTCGGCACCTTCGTGCGCTCCTGCGGCAACTGCTCGACGCAGTACAAGCGGACGATCAACCTCAACACCATCGAGGCGACCTACTCGGGGAACAAGCTCGTCGGCATCAACACCAACTACGGCGACAGCGCGACCCTGAAGAAGATCACGATCGTCGGCGACTCCGGTAAGAAGATCGTCCCCTGCCAGAAGTACATCGGGAACAACTCGGGCAAGGAGCCGACCACGAACGGCTCGGGACCCGACAGTACTTACTGCAAGTTCGCGACCGGCGACATCACGTACAAGTAACCCCTTCGCAGGTGAAGGCGAGCAATGAGCCGAGCCACAGAGAGCAACTCGCCCTCTGACTTGCAAAAACCATTGCTGAGTCGCTGAATTGCGGAGCAGCGCAGAGGGCCACCATCCCTATGTGGATGGTGGCCCTTGTCGATCCAGGGGGTTCTCAGGGGGTTTCAGCGGGAGTTCACGAAACTCCCGCTCGGGGCACCACCAGGAATCGTGCGCGAATCTGGAAGGGCCTCAGTTCGGAGGGGAACTGATCGCTCAGGTTCTCGGCCTGGGTGACGGCCAGTCCACTGCTCTCACAGTACTCCTCGACCCACGCGAGGGCAGAGGCCAACGCACGGTCCGGTTCGCTGCTCACCTCGGTGCGGATCTCCCCCAAAAGCACGCCTCCGAGTTCGAGCTGGACGCCGACCGCCCACGCATCGCCATACCGGGCGCCGGAGACCAGCAGCTCCGTGGACTTCTGCGCACTGTCGGCAGGAAGGTCCAGCTTCGTGAACGTGCTGAAGCCCAGCGGCTCCACGGCACGCAGGTCCGCTCCCGTTCTATCCGGGGCGCCGCCATCGAGCCAGGCGTCCACCGCGGTACGCCCCCGCTGGCCGATGTCCGGCATGAAGTCTAATGGTGACGTCGGGTATTGGAAGTGTCGGAATGCCTCTGGGGCGAGGGTCTTCTGAGGCGGATCGAGGCCGCTGGCGGGCGAGTCGTGGTAGGCAGGGTTGGTGATCAGCCGACTTCCTCTCGATGAGCAACTTGACTCCCTGCGTGCGCTGCTGTCGCGTAACAATGTGCTGACGGAGGTGTTGGCGCGGACTGCGACGTTGGATCTGCCTGGGTGGTATGTGACGGCAGGGTGCTTGTTCCAGACCGTGTGGAACGTGGTCACGGATAGGCCGCCGACCAGCGGTATCAAGGATTACGACGTCTTCTACTTCGACGAGGGCGATCTGTCCTGGGAGGCGGAGAACGCCGTGATCAAGGCCGGGCAGAAGGTCTTCGCCGGCCTGCCTGCAGAGGTCGAGATCCGGAACGAGGCACGGGTTCATCTCTGGTATGAGGACAAGTTCGGAGTGGCGTGTCCGCCGTATGACTCCGCCGAGGCGGCAATCGACAGCTTCGCTGCGACGACGTGCTGTCTGGGGGTTCGTGTGGAGGCCGACGGCCGGTGGCGTGTGTATGCGCCGCACGGGCTTTCGGATGTGTTCAACCTCGTCGTTCGTCCGAACCCGGTGCTCGCTCCGCGGTCGGTCTATGAGAGCAAGGCGGTGCGGTGGCGTGAGCAGTGGCCCGAGCTGACGGTCCTGGAGTGGCCGTCCGGGAGCGTCACGTCGGCCTCGCCCGCTGGCTGATCTCGGCGGCGTAGGTGGCCCAGTCGCCTGCGGAGAGTCGCTGCCAGGCGACGGCGACGTCGGTGTGGATGCCCAGGGTGCGGGCGAGGATCGCGGCGGGGATCTCGGTGGCGAGTTGGAAGAGCGCCGTGCTGCGGGCCTGATTGGGACGGAGCCCGAGCCGGTTGAGCCGCTGTGTCAGCTGTGTGGTGCTGATCGGCCGTCCGGGCTGTCCGCCGGGGAAGAGCCATCGAGACGGTGTCAGGGCGCCGATGGTCGCGTGGCCCTTGCGGTTCGCCGCGACGGTGCGGGCGAGGTGGGCGACGGGCTCGGGCAACTGGACGGGGGCGTCGCCGAGGTGGAGACGTACTTCCTGGACGCCGACCTCGACGTCCTCGGTGGTCAACCGGTGGATCGCCGACGGCCCTTGGACAAAAAGGAGGAGAAGCAGTCCGGCGAGGCGGTCCTCGGGCTTGAGGGTGTTGTCGCCGTACGTGGAACGCGGCTGCGAAGTAAGTCGGCCCAGGTCGTGTTCTGTCGTTCGGGTGCGGGCAGGATGCCGTGCGCGCGGAGGATCTCCCAGACGGTGGAGGCGGCGACCTTGACGCCGAGAGCCGCGAGTTCACCGTGGATCCGGCGATATCCCCATGAGGGATTCTCCCGGGCGAGGCGCAGGACGAGGGTGCGGATCGAGCGGACGGTGGGCGGGCGGCCGCGGCGCTTGGGCACGCAGGCCGCAGCATGGCGTCGCTTGAGAAGGTCACGGTGCCATCGCAGGATGGTGTCTGGACGTACCAGCAGCAAGAGGTGCCGCAGCTTGTCCATCGGGAGGTGGTGGAGCAGGCCGGCGAGGACGGCGCGGTCGGCGGCGGTGAACGTGGGTTTGCCAACCTGACGCTGCAGGACCAGCAGCTGGTGGCGCAGCGCCAGGATCTCGATGTCCTTGTCGCGGTCGCTCATCGACAGAAGGCGCAGGAGTGCCAGGGTGTTGGTCGCCGCGAGATAGGTCAAGCGCAGCAGCACGAAAGAATCATGATGGTGTACACGCCTGTGCACGTGAAGAGACTGGGTGGGCTGGGGCACGGCCAGAGATCGGCGGTCAAGGCCGCGACCTGGGCGGAGGTTTTCTCGGCACCCGCAGTGCCCCTGACGGCGCTGACATGACCACCGTCACCGCCAAGCGGTGATGAGCTCCTCGGGCCCCACCGCCCGCACCCCGTCCACCGAGACCCCGCTCCGCGCCACCGCGAGGAGCGGGGTCTGCTCGTTCGCCCCGGGCAGTTGCGAGCGGTGAACCAGCAGGCGGGCCAGGTCGTGGGCGTCGAAGGGGCGGTTCTCCAGCCATTTCACGGAGCCGACCGCCGTGATGCGCTTGGCGATCGGGCCCCGGTCGGCCGCGACGATGTCGATCTCGGGGTCGTTGCTGCGGGTCCAGTAGCCGCCCACCGCGCCCGTCTCCTCGGGCAGACCGTCCGCGCGCATCCTGAACAGGGCGTCCCGCACCACCGGCTCGACGGCCCGCCCGCGCCAGGCCGTCCACGACCGGCGCAGCCGCTCAAGAGTCAGGTCGCCCCTGCCTCGCTCGATCTCGGACAGATACGGCCCCAGGAAGGCCAGCCAGAAGCGCAGATGCGGATCGGCTACGTAGTAGCGGGTCTCCTTCGAAGGGCGTGTGGACAGCGGCGTGACGGCCTCCACCACCCGCTTCGCACCCAGGAGCTGCAGGGAGCGCCGCAGGGTGGTGGCGGGCAGGCCGCCCGCAGCCCGGCCGATCAGCGTGTGTGTCCGCTCCCCGGAGCCGATCGCCCCGAGCACCAGGCGTGCCTGGGCGTCGGCCGGGAACTCCGCGGCCAGGGACCGCTCCGCGCTGACGATGAGGGCCGAGGTCGGATCGGTCACCACGTCGGCCAGGTAGTCGAAGACCCCCGCGCCGCGTGGCCACTCCTCCAGGACCAGAGGCAGCCCGCCACAGACGAGAAAGGCATCGAACGCGTCGGCCGGCGAGAGTCCAAGCATGTCCGCCACATCGGCCGGGCTGAGCGGCGGCACCACCATTTCCGTACCGCGCTGGTGGAAGGGCCGGTCGTAGTCGTTGAGCCGCTCCATCATCGCCAGGTCGGAACCGACACAGAGCAGCAGCACCGGCCGCCTGGCCAGTTCCCGGTCGAAGAACTTCTGCAAGGTGCCCTCGAAGCCCGGATCGTTCTTGATCAGATAGGGCATCTCGTCGAATACAACGACACTCGGCCGGTCGTCCGGCAGCGCGGCGACAAGAAGGTGAAAGGCCGCGTCCCAGGTACCGGGCGACTGCCCGCCCACCGCCTCGGCGCCGGGCAGGTCAGACTCGGCCGCCGCCTCGACGAACAGCCGCAGATCCGCCTCCGCTCCGGCCTGGGCCGAGGCCGTGAAGAACAGACTGGGCAGCCCAGAGCGCTCGATGAACTCCTCGACGAGCCGGGACTTCCCCACCCGCCGCCGCCCGCGGATCAGCATCGCCTTGCCCGGCCGCCCACCGCGGCCACCCGCCTCGACCCGCTTGAGCATCCGGTCCAGAGCCGCGAGCTCCCGATCCCGCCCGATGAAATCGTCCACGTCCAGCCACCCACCCAATACAGCCAATTTTGGTGCGTCCAAAAATGAACATACCAAAGTTGGCTCTATCAAGTTCGGTCACCGGCGGTTCCATCATCGAGGCAGGGCCTTGAAGGTGGCCTTGAACAGGCCGCTGGAAGACACGGCTGTACCGGAACAGCCCGACGTGGCCGACGTTGACCACGCTGACGCCGTGCTCGTTGAAGGGCATGCCCAGGACGGCAGCGAGAGCGGGCAGGAAGATCGCCTCGGCGTCGCCCTCGACCATCGCCAGCCCCCGGGCGAAGAACATGTTGGCCTTGGTGACGTCCAGGAACCGGGTCAGGAACGCGTAATCCTCGCCGGTCAGGCGCGTGATACCGCGCCGCAGCGGGAAAGTGCGTCCCGGACGACGAGGGTCAGGCACTCGACGGACGTAGACGCGGCAAGGTTGGGGCGTGGGTGGTGAGGATGACCTGGACCGGGGCCCTGCCACCTTCCTGCGGCCCCTGAGCCTTGTCGCGGAGCAAGTCCATGATCCGGGTCTGGAGCTGGGGATGGAGGTGCGCCTCGGGCTCCTCGATCAGCAGCAGGGGTGCCAGTTCGCTCTTGCCCAGCAGGAGGAGCTCTGCGGCCATGAACAAGGCATTGTTGTAGCCGAGCCCGCGGCGCGTCCACTCGTCGGACTCGGCGAAGAGATTCAGTTCGAGCCGTTCCAGCGCGCGGGCCAGCGTCGCGTCGGTGGCGACGCTGATCTTGGCGCGCAGGACGTCGTCGCCGATGGCGAACCGCTGCAGGTAAGCCGAGTTGATGTCCTGGCTCTGCGGGTGCCGATAAATCATCCGGCCTGGTCAAGCGGCATGTCGGTACTCGTGGAGGGTTCCGCCGAGTCGGTCTCGTCGGCGGACTTCAAGGTGCGTGGTCTGCTCTGTCAGGCTGATTGGTTCGGACAGTGGACGGAGCGGCGCGGCTTGGCCCAGGGCTCGGTGCGGGCGGTGCCCGTTGTAGAAGGTCTCGAACTCGCGAAGCGCGTGCATGAGGTGCCTCTGGTTCCAGATCAAGGTCCTGTCCAGGAGTTCGTACCGGCAGGTTTGTATCCATCGCTCCATGATGGAGTTCATCCGCGGTACTCGGATACCGGTGGTGATGACCTTGAGGCCGGCGTCGGCCAGCACTTCGTCGAAGGCCTTCGTAAACTTCGAGTCGCGATCGCGGATCATGAACCTGGCCCTGCAGCCCGGCTCTTCGAGATCCATGACGAGGTTGCGGCCGAGTTGCACGACCCATCGCGCAGTGGGGTGCGCGGTGGCGCCGAGGATCCGGATGCGCCGGGTGGAGTGCTCGATGACGGCGAAGACGAACAGGCGGGCCCCGGTCAGGGTTCGGGTCTCGAAGAAGTCGCAGGCGAGCAGGGCGTCGGCTTGACCGCGCAAGAAGTCGGCCCAGGTCGAGTTGTGTCGTTCGGGAGCGGGCGGGATGCCGTGCCCCTTGAGGATCTCCCAGACGGTGGAGGCCGCGACCGTGATGCCCATCGCTGCGAGTTCGCCGTGGATTCTGCGGTAGCCCCATGAGGTGTTCTCGTGCGCGAGGCGCAGGACCAGCACGCGGACGGAGCCTGGGGTGCGCGGACGCCCGCGTCGCTTGGGCACGCAGGTCACGACATGGCGCCGTTTGAGCAGGTCACGGTGCCAGCGCAGGAGGGTCTCCGGGCGTACCAGGAGGAGCAGGTGCTGCAACTTGTTCACCGGGAGGTGGTGGAGCAGGCCGGCGAGGACTGCTCGGTCAGTATCGGTGAACGTGGGCTTGCCGACCTGGCACTGAAGGACGAGCAGTTGGTGACGGAGGGCAAGGATCTCGATGTCTTTGTCCCGATCGTTCATCGGCAGCAGGCGCAGGAGCGCGAAGGTGTTGGTGGCCGCAAGATAGGCCAGGCGTAGCAGCACGACAGGTCATGATGCCGTTGATGCCCGGTGCAGGCGAAGTCTCTGACGCGATCAGCGGACACGATCGGAGTGTGGGGATCAGGGCCCCGACCTCGGCGGATGAATTATCGGCACCCGCACGGCCCGCGCACCGGCCGGTGGTCAACGACTCGGCGGGTGGCGTGCCGTTCGCGATCACCTTCGACAAGGCCGGCCGGATGCTGGTGGCCGAGGCCGAGAAGTCGACGGTCAGTACGTACAAGGTGCGCGCCGACGGCCGCCTCAAGGTCGTCCAGCAGCCCCTGGCCAACGGCCAGAACACGCTGTGCTGGCTGGAGCGGGCGGGTGACTTCTTCTACGGCGGCAACACCGGCAACTCCACCGTCACCGGCTACCGCACCGACCGGCACGGAAAGCTCGCGCTCACCAACGACATCGGCATCGCCGCCCCGCCCTCGGCCATGTCCCAGGGCGTCATCGACCTGGCGGTGACGCAGGAAGAGAAGTTCCTGTACGTGCAGAACGGGACCTCCGGCACCGTCGACGGCTTCCGCATCGGCAAGAACGGCTCCCTCACCAAGGTCACCACGGCCACCGGACTGCCCCCCTTCGCCGAATCCGGCATGGAGGGCATAGCCGCGGTGTAAAGAAGCTGCCACCGCGGCCCGGCGCCCCGGAGACTCTCTCCGGAGCGTCGAACCCGTTCCGATGTGGCAGGAGTGCTCGACGACGGTCACCAACTCCCGCAGCGGACAAGGCATGCGGGCCGGCCGCGTCCAGCCTGTCGGGGGTACCGGCTGGGACTGGACCGGTGAACCCGGCCGGGACGATTCCGCGAAGTCCTGTGTTCGGGCGCGATTCGGTTCTCGCGATCCAGTCCTTACATGTCCATGACGCGTCACGTGAACAGCAGCCAAGCGCCCGCCTCTCAGGTGAGGCTGGGGGCATCCGGGCGACGAGCGATGCGTATCGCCGATGGCTCAGGAACCACGTTGTGAAATCGGGAGTTCTCATGCGAGCAGATCACAGGCGCGGCCGAGGCCGCCGCAACGCCATCATGGCGGTCACGGCGCTCCTGGCAGGGGGCGGTGGTCTCGTAGCCGTGAACTACGCCGCCAACGCGTCCGACGTCACCGCCGCCGCTCCTACGACGCGGTCGGCCCAGACGATCAGCTGTCCGGACGTGAAGGGCAGGCTGCCGGCCGTCCCCCAGCAGGCGCAGGCCGAGGTGGGCCGGAACCTGCGGTTGCTGGACCGGCAGACCGCGGAGGCCAACCAGCGGCTGGTCGACACCCGTGGGCAAGGGGGCCCGAACTTTGTGCGGAACGCGGTCCTCGGCCCTCTGACGGACAAGAGGAAGGCGACCATCGACCGGATCGCCATCGCCATCGGGCGGTCCGCCGCCAGGCCCACAGGGCTGGACGCTCTCGCCGCCTGCAACCTCGGCCTCGACACATCCGGGACCCAGGAGGCATCCGGGGCCGCGAGCCAGAACCCCGGCGGGTCCCAGGGCGCGGGAGGCAACGCCGGACAGCCCGGACAGCCCGGACAGCAAGGAAACGGCTCCGGTGCCGCGGGGCAGAGCAACGACGGGCCCACCGCGGCCGACTTCGTGGACATCACGAAGGTGGCTCCGAACGTGCGCAAGGTGCGCCGCCAGGCCGGCGCCTCGACCGGAGTCTTCACCTCCCGATGCGGAGTCAACAAGCGGGGACAGCACAACTCGGACAACGACATCGTGGCGCCCGGTGTCAGCAACGGCGCCCACCACGTCCACGACTACGTGGGCAACCGGAGGGTGGACTTCAAATCCACCAACCAGTCCCTGAGCGCCCAGGGCACCTCCTGCACCAACGGCGACCAGTCCGCGTACTACTGGCCCGTCCTGCGGGACACCACCCGCCAGGGTCCCGACGCCAACGCCCTCGGCGGCGGCGCCGAAGGCAACAAGGGAGCCATCCTGGTGCCCAGGGCCGTCACGATCACCTACCAGGGCAGCCCCACCAGCAGGGTCGTGGCGATGCCACGCTTCCTGCGGATCATCACCGGCGACGCCAAGGCGTTCACCAACGGCACCAAGAACGCCAACGCCCACTGGAGCTGCACCGGCTTCGAGAACAGGGTCCAGCTCACCGACAAGTACCCGATCTGCCCCCGGGGCAGCAAAGTGGTGCGCAGCTTCGCCTTCCAGAGCTGCTGGGACGGCAGGAACGTCGACAGCGCCGACCACCGCAGCCACGTCGCCTTCGCCGGCGCCGACGGCAACTGCGCAAGGGGCTTCAAGGCCATCCCGCAGCTGACGATGCGGCTCATCTACAAGACCCCCGCGGCACCGAACTTCGCCGTCGACGGCTTCCAGGGACAGCAGCACAACGCCATCACCGACCACAACGACTTCATCAACGTGATGACCGACCGGCTCATGCGCCAGGCGGTCTTCTGCATCAACTCCGGGCGCCGCTGCGGCTGAACCGACCGACCGGGCCGCCACCGGTCCTCTGCTCCGGCCTCGCCGCGAGATCGGCGGGGCCGGTGTCGCGTCGGAGAGGAGTCACCCCGGCGTGCGCCTTCCAGGTTGCGTGGCACCACACAAGATCTTACGAAGCCCTTACGCAGCCGTCTCAGGTGACGTAACGCGCCTACGATCGCAGCGTGTTGACCATCCGAAACATCATCCTCGCCACTGTCACGCCCCTTGTGCTGGCTGCGGCGGGCGCCGCGCACCCGCATGGCCTGTCCAGGGCGACAGCCGCGGACTGGACACAGCTGCACATCGCACTACTGCCGGTCTTTCCGCTGCTCACGCTCGGCCTCCTCGTCCCTCTATGGCACCGCCCCCGACCAGATCTCGCGGGCTTCGCCACAGTGGTGGCCTGGGCGAGTGCCTTCACATACGCGGCCTTCTACACCGGTCTCGACGCGGTGGCCGGTATCGCGGCGGGAACCGCGGTCGAGCACGCTGCCGGGACAGCGAACATAGGGCCGATCAAGCACCCGCTCTACGACACGGGTGAGTCACTCGGGCAGGTCGGGGCCTACGCCCTCATCGTCGCCGTAGTGGCCACAGCCGTCGCGCTCTTCCCGAAACACGGGGTGCGAGTCGTTCCCGGCACGGTGGTTCTCCTGGTGGCCGGCTGGTCCTTCACAGACAGCCACATCTTCTGGCCCCGCGGCGTATGGACAATGCTCGGCTTCGCACTGGGCTTCGCTCTGCTCGCCGCCGGGACCAGAAGGAGCCAATCCGCTCCACCCCGCGTCTGAGCGAGACGGGCCTCCTCCACCACCCCGTCGCCTGTGGCTGTTGAGCTGCCCGGTCGCCCGCCCGATCCGGTCGCGCGCCTTACGTGGTCGTTCGATCAAAACGTGCCGACGGCCGGAGCACCCTGTGCCGTTCGGAAACTCGTCGCTGCTGGTCAGGCGGCGTATCTGTACTCGTTGATCACGCCGCCGAGTATTCGGGTGTGCAGGAGCCGGTGAGTAGTCGGAGCGCTCATGGGCTTCGGGTGTTCGTGGGCAAGGGGAGGGAGCTGTGCCCGGGCCTGGTGTGGGCGATGACGGTTGTAGTGCTGGGCGTAGGCGTCGAGGATCTGCCGGGCATGGGTTTCGTTCCATATGAGCAGGTGGTCGAAGACCTCGCGCCGCAGGGTTCCGATGACCCGTTCGCAGTGCGCGTTCATCCGGGGCGTTCGAGGCGCTGTCGGCACGACCTCGATGTCGTCGGCCGCGAAGACTGCGTCGAAGGACTCGGTGTACTTCGCGTCCCGGTCGCGAATCAGGAAGCGCAGCGAGTGCACCCGCGCACCTAACTCGATGGCGAGGTTTCTCGCCTGTTGTACCGCCCAGGGCCCGGTGGGATGGGCTGTCACGCCGGCGATGTGCAGTCGGCGTGTGTCGTGCTCGAGGAACACCAGCGCGTACACGCGGCGCAGGTCGATCAGGTCGACGTATAGGAAGTCGCAGGCGATGATGGACTCGGCCTGCGCGGTCAGGAACTCGCGCCACGTCGGGCCTCCCCGGCGCGGGGCTGGATCGATGCCCGCCGCTGTGAGGAATTCCCAGACCGTCGTCGAGCCGACCGGGTGTCCCAGCCGGATGAGTTCGCCCTGGATCCGTCGGCAGCCCCACCGCGGATTCTCCTTGGCCAGCCGCAGCACCAGCGCCTTCACCACTCGCCCGGTCAGCGGTCTCCCGGGCCTGGCCCGGCGCTTGCTGTAGTCCCACTTCCGAGCGATCAGCCTGCGGTGCCATGCGAGCAGCGTCGCGGGCGTCACCGGGAACGCGTTCGCCCACCGGCACCGGGGGATCAGCGACGACAGCGCCGCGAACCATAGCCGATCCGCCGGCTCGTACCGCACAGGCCTCGCGAGCTGCCTGCGCAGCACCGCGTTCTCGTGTCGCAGCACAAGCAGTTCCGCGTCCTTGGTCGCATCCCGACCCAACAGCAATGCCGGGAACGCGAGCAGCTTCCGAGCCACCTGGTACACCAGAGAGACGATCACCTCGACAGGGTTCCAGCAGACCGTGATGGAACGCCAGACCCGCTCCGAGCAGCAGCGATGAGTTTCCGAACGGCACAGGGTCCTCGTGCTCGCAGGTCATGCCGCAGCCGGGACAGGTCTCCTCCCCCTGCTCCCACCGATCGATCCAGTCCAGATCGGCGCGCCACCGATGATCGCAGCACCCACAGAGCATCTGCCGCTCGCGTGAGAAGTCGATTTGCCGTTCCACGGCACCATTCTCCGGAAGCGTCCGAGGGAGAACCGGCCTCAGCCGAGGTCTCGAAGCCGCCGGAACTCCGCTTCCGCGGCATCTACTATGTCGCGGAGCAGGCCGACGATCTGCTCCGCGAACCTGCTGGGATCCTCGGAAAGCAGGCCAGCAGCGCAGCGAACGCCGTACCGCTTGCCCGCG
The DNA here is from genome assembly GCF_036174265.1 of Streptomyces sp. NBC_00285. Taxonomy (NCBI): domain Bacteria; kingdom Bacillati; phylum Actinomycetota; class Actinomycetes; order Kitasatosporales; family Streptomycetaceae; genus Streptomyces; species Streptomyces sp. NBC_00285. Next base: position 1,361,805 of record NZ_CP108055.1, read on the forward strand.
AAGGCCATCGCGGCGTTGAGCATGGACTCGGGCATGGCAGCGAGAGAACTGCTCATGCTTCAACCCTACGGGCGGATGCGTCTGATGCGGCGAGACCCCGGCAGATTCGTCGCGGCCTCGTCGCGCTCCGAGGATCCGTTTCCTACAAAACGTTCGCCGTCTCTACGCTCGTGTTGCCGATCGGCACGTCGATCCGGTCCCGAGCGACGACGACCCCGTCCTTGACGACGTAACACTCGACGACGTGCTCGCCCTTGAAGTCCGAGTGCTCGATGCGGACTCCCCGCTTGCTCGAGTCGACGATCTGGCCGCGGATCTTGTCCCGCCGCTCGGCTTCCGGACCACGATTGAGTACCTTCCACTTCAGTGTGTAGGGCTCCTCGACCGAGCAGTGGGTGACCACGAACCTCAAGCTCTTGTCGGCCTTGAGCAGGATCCCGCCGCGACGCATCGCGCGGAGCCAGGTCGGACGCCATCCGGCCTGTGTGACCTCGCAGTCGATGGCCACGGTCTCGGAGACGTCTACCGGAAACTCGTCCTCGATGAATTCCTCGGTGTCCCTGAACGACCGGGACGACTCGCTCGCGCTCTTCGCCAGCGGCACCGACGTGCCGAACACCTCGCGCCACTTCTTGTTGGCGGACGTCTTGCCCTCGTCGGCGATCGCCTCAAGGCATCGGTTGTACGCCTTCTTCGCCCTCGGCTGGAACTTCACCTTAACGTGGACCCGCTGACGGCTGCCCAGCGCCAGGTAGTACTCCTGCTCCGGCTGATCTTTGAGGAATTCGAAGAAGTCGCGAACCATGAGGTCGAACGAGCCTGTGCCCGCTGCGTCGTAGTCGTCGGTCTGGTCGAAGAAGTTGTAGACGAGGGTGTCGATGAGCAGGCCGCCCATGTTCACGCCGTTCGCGTTCTTCCAGGCCCGTGCCATCCGGGCGAGGTGGCGCATGTTCGTCGAGGTGCGGTCGTTGCACTCCTTGGTCGCGACGATCTCCTCGCGCGGCTTGGTGACCTTCCAGCCCTCAGCCTTCGTGTCCGGGTAGTCGAAGCTGCCGTCGGCGTTCTCGAATGCCGGCTGGACCTCGAACTTGAATGCGTTGGATGTGAACCGCACTCGGACGACGCACTGGTCGACGCGGATCTCCGTGTTCTTGTACCGCGCCTTGAGGTCATCGCGGACCCTCTTGAGAATCCTCCGCGGGCCGGTGTCCCCATCGTAGCTCGACCGAATCCAGGGCGGGAGGATGAAGATCATGTCGAGGTCGGACACTCCCTTGATCGCGGTGTGCCGACCGAACGATCCGACCATCAGCTTGTAGTCGGTGCAACCGTCCTTGTCACGGAAGTCCTTGTTGAGCACCTTCGTGATCTCGTCCCGGCGCGAGGCGACCGTCGTGGCCGTCTCCCCGACCTTCAGGTTCTTGAGTAGCGTTTCGAAGATCTCTGAGGCCTTCATCGTGACGCCTCGCCTTCGCCGAGCCGGAGCGCCTCCGGGAGGAAGAGATCGATCTCGCGCGAAGTGAACGTCATCTCCTCGTTGTTCTGCAGCCCGCCCTGGGCGCGCGCGAACGCCCTGCTGCTCGTCCTAGGCGCGTCGGCGTACGCGTCGCGCGCGGCCTGCTGCAGCTCGTCCCGCCGCTCTCGGCCCTCCGCGTTGGATACGGTGCCGGACATCAGGTCGGCGATGAGGGAGATGTAGGACTCCCGGACGTCCCACAGCCGAGAGGCGATGCCGCGGTGGGCCTGGGACTCCTCCTCGAACTTGAAGGTCTTCGTCCCAAGGCTCATCCAGCTGACCAGGAGCGCGATAGAAGAGGTCGCGAGGCTCGTCAGCACTGCGTTGCCGAGCAGGCCGACCACCGCGGCGAGGAAGGTGCCCGAGCCGATCGCGGTGAGAGCAATGAGGACGCCCTGCTGCCACCGGTGCTTGGTGAAGCAGATGTCCGCCTGCTTCTCATGGGTCTTGTGGCTGTAGACCACGCGTCCGAAGGCCTCTCGCATCTGCGCCAGAAGGTACGGGTCGCGGTCAGGCACCGCGTCGCCTTCGCGTGTCAATTCGTTCCTACTCGGTTAAGGACTCCTGGACATGCGCCTGAACGTCAGGTGCACATCTTCTGAGTATGGCAGCGACCACTGACACTCCGACCGACTTGAGTCACCTCCCGTTCAGGCCTCGCTCGATCCGGCCCGCCCCACGGCCCTCTCCTGCTTCGCGCAGGTACCGATGAAGGCGATGTCGATGACCGGCTCGGGACCGAGTGCGCGCAGTGTCTGCAGCGCGGGGGACATCCGTAGGTCGATCCGGTCGGCGACGCCCGCACGCTCCCAGTACGGCTGGCCGATGGCGGTCCACTCCTCGCTGATGTCGCAGGCGAGCAGCCACTCGTCGTCAGCCAGGCCGCGGGCGATGCAGAGGGGGTCGAGTAGCCGGTGAAGACGCCGACCTCGACCTCGAAGTGGGCGCCTGCCAGCCGGGGCAGCATCGTGAGCAGCGCTGGTAATGAGCAAGGGCACCATCGGCTACCACGTGCGCGTGCTGCGCGAGGCCGGACTGGTCCGGCTGGCCGAGACCCGCCAGGTACGCGGCGGCACCGAGCAGTACTTCGCGCTCGTCAGCCATGGCTTCAAGGTGCACCAAGACGCGGCCGTCGGGCCGGAGTTCCCGATCAATGCCGCGCTGGGCGAGATACTGCCCAGTCAGCCCGACCAGCCCTCGCACACCGTACTGCGCCGCCTCTGTCTCACCAACTCCGAGGCGCACGCGCTGGAAGCCCGTTTGCGCACGATGGCCGAGGAGCCGCACCTGACCGCTCCCGGGCGGGGCGAGCCCTATGGGTTGTTGGTCAGCCTCTTCCGTGCCGCTGTGCCCAACCTGCCGCCAGACGACGGGTCATGACTTGTGGCTTGGGCTAGCCGTATGGCCGTGGCACCACTCGACGTCAGCGGCCCGCCGGACCTCGATGATCGGCAGCAGTTGACGTGGGGCGGGGCCGGATAGCGTGGGGATGTCCGCGAGGCGTTCCAGCAGCCGGTTGAGCGCGGCCTGGCCATCGTCGACGGCGGCTTGTTCGTCGTCGGTCAGCGGGATCGCTGCCCGCATGCGTTGGAGATTGTCCTTCGCCTCGAGGAGCTGGGCTTTGCTGGAGTGTTTCGGCGTGTAGAAGTCGCAGCGGGCGCAGGCCATGCGGTGCTTGCACTGCTCGAAGCAGGTGTAGGTGCACCAGCCGTGGCCGAGGTCGAAGTACTGCCAGGGCTCACCCGGCGCGGCGGCGCTGGAGGTGACCGCGTCGCGGTCGACAAGGACCTCGATCGTGCGGACGTTGCGGGAGAAGTACCCGCGTCGTCGTAGGCCCGGGTCAGCGTCGTCGGGCTGATCTTCGCGTAAAAATGAACTGAGTGGACTGCGGCGAGCGGTGGCCGAGCCAGGCTTACAGTTCGAACAGAGTCATCGGCTACTTCGCGTTGTAGAGCTGGCTGGCGATCGTGGACCGGGCCCGGTGGCTGGTGATGTCCCACGCACGTCGGCGGCGGGGACACCAGCCTTGCGGCAGAGCATCGGGATGACGGTGTTGTTGGTGTAGGCGGAGGAAAACCTTCCGGGCCCGGGTGGCGAACAGCAGGTCCACCAGCTCGCCGGTGCGGCGGTCGGTGAGCTTCGGCTGCTCCGGACGGATCGCCTGCCACGCACCGAGGGCCTGACCGAGGATCGGATCGACCGGCTTGGTGAACGCGGTGCCGGTCTTGTACGTCGGGACGTCCAGCAGGCAGACCGCGTCGCGGGCCGGGACCTGGTCAGGGGCATCGGAAGTCCCCCTGCGTCGTCAGCTGGCGCAGGGGGGGCTGCTATTTTTCCAGCTCACAGCCTCTTACACGAGGCCTACACCCCCTCTTACGGGGCTCAATCTCAGGGAGTTCAGAGGGGGTTCGAAGCCCTTCAGGGAGTTCCCAGGGGGGTGCTGAACGACACATCGCGAAACACCGAGAAAGAACCAGAAAGACTAGATGGCCAGGTCACGGCCCAGATCCAGATCACAGCGAGGGCGCCAGAGCGATGCACGTTCGATACTGCCGTTACTCCACCTCCGACATCACCTACCGGTAGACCGTGCGCCGCAGCTTCAGCGCGGATGATCTCGCACACTGCCCTCTTCACCCGCTCTGAGCAGCACCAATAGCGGATCCACTACTGGCTCGCACAGCAGTAGAGGGGGCCGTCATCCAGCCACGGATGACGGCCCTCACAGCCTCAGGGATTCTCAGGGGGTTTCGGCATAAGTATGGGGACTTATGGCGACAAATCGCGTGACTACGACCGTCGCGCAGACCAGGCGCTGGTCGCCGTCTACAACCTGGCCAAGGCTGGTGGCGGGCACAGTGGCGATGCAGTCGAGCCTGCATACCGAGACCTGCTGGATGCGGTAGAGGCCACGTGCTGGAAGGCCGGATCGAGGACCTGCTGGAGGCCCACCCTAATGGGCAGTGAAGCGGGGCACCGCGGGCCGCTGGGGTCACGAACGGCTAATCGGATGCTGGGCCATCGAGCCCTTCCATTAGCCTCGATCGTTCATGAGGGTCCGTCAGCTTGCTGACGGGCCCTTTGTTGTCGGACGTGGTGGAGTTTTCACGGTGCGGTCAGGCTGATGGCCCGGCTCTCGCGTCGGGTAGGCGCCGGGTTCCACTGCCCGGTGTGGTGATGCGGGTTGTCGGGATGGGTGAAGTGGCTGGTCAGCCGGGGTTCGGCAGGGCAAGGAGCCGCTCGATTGCGTAGGTGATGACGTCGCTCCAGGGCCATCGGGCGGGCAGGCGGAGCCAGCGGCGGCGGCCCGTGTTCACGAACTGGGCGGCGGCGGAGAACAGCCGCAGGCGAAGCCGTTTGGGTTCCCAGCGGCGGGTCTTGCCGGTCAGGGCGAGCATGGGCATCCAGGCGAGGAGGTCGAGTGCGAGGGAGACGATCTCCAGCCAGATCCGGTTCTGGGCGGTGTCGTGCAGGGGCAGGTTGCGCAGGCCGCTGTCGCGGGCGTTTCGGATGCGGTCCTCGCAGCGGGCCCGTCTGCGGTGACGCAGTTCGAGGCCGGCGAGTTGGCCGCCCTTGGTGTTGGTGGCGAAGCAGGTCAGCCGTAGTCCGTCGAGGTCGGTGAAGCGCAGCTGGGCGCCGGGGTGCGGGCGTTCCTTTCTGACGATCAGCCGCATGCCCTTGGGCCAGGTGCTCAGGTCGGGCATGTCGGTGATCTCTGCGACCCAGGCGCCGGGCCGTTCGGTGCCGCCGGCGTCGTAGGCCGGTGTCCATGCTTTCTTCGGGATCTTCAGGACGGCTTGGTGGATGGTGTCGGTGATGGTCATTCCGACGGAATACGACAGCCACCGGCCAGGCTTGGAGAGCCAGTCGAGGAAGGCGTGGGTGCCGCCGGCGGAGTCGGTGCGGATCAGTGTCTGCCGCCCTCGCCGCAGGTGTCCGGGGAGTTGGGCCAGGGCGAGTTGGGCGGTTTCGATGTGGTCGGTGGCGGTGTTGGAGCCTGCGTTGCCGGGCCGCAGCAGAGCGGCCACCGGTTCCCCGGAGCCGGCCTGGCCGTGGTCGACGAACGCGACGAGCGGGTGATGGCCGAAGGTCTTCTTCCAGGTCGCGGTGGCGTCCTGCTTCTCGGAGTGGGCGAGCACCAGTACGCCGTCGATGTCCACGATCACCTGGCCGTCGGCGGCCGGGCTGTCCGCGCCGGCCAACTCCCACACGCGCGTCCGTACTTCGGCACGTGCGCCCCTGATCGCCGCGAGAGCCTTCGGGCCGGACGTGGCGAGGGCGTCGACGAGCCGGGAGACCGTCGGATCGGAGGCCACCGGGCCGAACACGTCGGGCTCGGCCCGCAGCATGGCGACATCGGCCAGGCAGTCGCCGCCGAGTGCGACGGCCAGGGCCACATCCAGCAGGATCTTGCCCGGGTCGTGCACGGTCCGCGGCTTGCGCCACGGTGCCAGCGCCGCCGATATTGCCGTGTCCAGGCCGACCTTGCGGACCGTTTCGACCAGCAGCACCGCCCCGGCCTGCGAGACCACCCCACGGCTGCTGCCCTCGACACGGACACGCGGATAGGACCCGCTACGCTTCTTCACCTGGAGAGTGCTTCTTTCCTTGCAGCTGACAGGACCCTCGACAAGTCCCATCGTTGCAGGTCAGCGGCACTCTCCATTTATTTGATCAAGACCCGGACAGGCCCACTCGCGAAAGCGCGAGGTTAGGGAGACGCGTGCCCCCGCACGGCTGCGACCAGCAGCAACAAGCCCCTGACCGAGAGGACGAAAACGACACGATGACCGTCACCTGCGGGGATGGGTCTGCCGCACGATCGGGTGACATCTGAACTGGGGCGGCTAGGTTGGATGTCAACGGATGGGCCAATGAGCCCTTTCCAACCTCCCACGTCACAAACAGCGCTCCCTGCCCTGCTGGCGGCGTGACAGCCTCCCGCAGGCGTAGGTGTCAGGGCCCGGCTGTGAGCGCGTCCTGGCGCGGTGTGAGCCAGACGTTGACTCGAGAGTCAATCGGTCCGGGTGCGGAGGCTCCGCGCCAGGGTGGGGATCATCACCGTCGCAGGGACGAGGTGCAGCCCGAGGAGGGCGGTGGTGGTTGCGGTGTTTGCCCCGGAGAGGAGGGGCGGGACCAACGAGATCGTGGTCAGCGACACTGCCGTCCACACGAATCGCTCGGCGGGGCGAGCGCTCCAACGAAGAAGAGCGACGGCGATGACGATGCCCACGACCGAGAAGAAGCCGGTCACCACGGCGAACCCGGACAACGGGATCGTCTCGCCACCATCGGGGACCTCGAAGTCGACGCCAACAGCCTGGGCAAGCGCAGCGGCGAGGGTGGTGGCCACCATCGCCGCGAGCGTGGCAATGAAGCCGGTGCCGGTGAGCCCGCGGAGCCGGTGGGTGCGGCTGGACCGGCCCGATGCCGCGCCTGCGCCGACCCCGGTCTCATTCATGCTGTTCATGTCGTTCCTCCGTCATTCAGTAACTCGCGTACGGGGTGTGTCGACTGGCCTGTGACGGTCCTGGCCCTGGGGGTGACGATGTGCACCCTCGCCGTGCGACGGCCGGGGTTGCGCAGGGCTCGGACGCCGGTGCCGCGGAGCCAGAACCCGGCGCAGCGTCGGAGGACCGGCCCGAGCTCGCCGTCGCGCAGCTCCAGCTGCACCCGCCCGCGGGTGACGACGCCGAACGCGTCGTACCACTGTGCAGCGACCACCGCGACGCGCGCGCCACCGCGCAGCGTGAGCGTCCACACCGGGACTACTCCGTGCCGTCCGCCAGCAGACGCTCCGGCAGCCCGAGCCGCGGGAACTGGTCGTCGTGGAACGTGACGATCTCGGTGATCGCCCCACCGGTGATCCGCAGGACGTCGATCGTCAGCGGCAGGTAGGCGCCCTCTGGCTTCCGCCAGAGGTAGAAGGCGACGGCGGGCTGCCGGTTCACGGAGGTGTGGACGGCGCGCAGGCCCTTCATGCCCTCGAAGCCGTCCTCAATCCAGTCGTTGACCACCGCGTCGCGGCCGACGTTCAGGCCCGGCGTGGGCGGCATCGAGCACCGGACGTCGTCCCGCAGCATTGCGGCGAGGCTGTCGACGTCCGTGGCCACGCTGGCTTCGGTGAAGCGGCGCACCAGCTCGCGCGTCCTGGCGTCCTGTTCGCCGCCGGTCCAGTCCTGCCGCTCGGCGGGCAGGTGCTCCCGCATGCCGGCGCGGGCCCGCTGCAGCGCGCTGTTCACGGAGTTGACGGAGTCCCCGAGGAGCTCCGCGACCTCCTTCGCCGGCCAGCCGAGCACGTCCCGCATGATCAGCACGGCCCGCGGGCGCGGCGCGAGGTGCTGGACGGCGACCAGGTACGCCAGCTCGATTGTCTCCCGCGCGACGGCGACGGTCTCCGGCTCGTCCGCGTCGCTCGCGGGCAGCTCGTTGAGCAGCCGGTCCGGGTAGGGCTGCAGCCACAGCACCTCGCCGCCGGTCGCAGGCTCCGGGCGGCACTTGGCGAGCAGGTCCAGGCAGGCGTTGGTGGCGATCCGGTACAGCCAGGCCCGGAACGTCGACCGCCCCTCGAAGGTCTCCCGCCGCCGCCAGGCACGGAGGAACGTTTCCTGCACGGTGTCCTCGGCGTCCTCGAACGACCCGAGCATCCGGTAGCAGTGCACGTGCAGCTCCCGCCGGTGCCGCTCCGCCAGCCCAGAGAACGCCGACTCGTCGACCTCGCCCAGCCCGCTCACGCCCAGCTCCTCCAGGCGCGTGTCCGCACTCATCACGTCATCCTTCCGCTTCGTCGGGTCCCGTCGTAGGTGTGACGGGTGCGGACGCGAAAACTCATCACCAGGATTGGTTGGGATGGCTGATCCAGTGACGGATGCGGTGGCAGAGCACGACTCGCGGTACGACGAGGAGGGCGCGGGTCCGCCGGAGTGGGCGCGGGTGCGCGATCGCCTGGCGCGTGCCGGGGTCGCCTGGTTTGCGACGACGCGGCGGGCGTGGCCGCACAGGTACGTCGCGAGGTCCACCGAAAGGGCTTGATCGTGGATCCGAGACCCCCGCGGGCTCGGCCGCGAACGGATGGCGGTTTCCGGCCGGCGGCTGTCGTGTCTCCATGGCCCACGTGTGGCGGCTCGGTCAGGAAGAAGGAGGGGTATACGCATCCCCGCAGCCCGGCCGTGAAAGCGGCCAGACAGCACAAATCCAGCAACTCCCAGGCTAAGGGCAGACATTGACGTTCCCACAGCCGTCATGCGATCCCGCGAGGCAACCGGTCGGCCGCCACCCGCGCCCGCAGCACCCTCAGCTGTCCAAGCCGGCTGCGCAGCAGATAGCCCGCGGCACGGCGACAGGCACCGTCCGCGGCAGCCTCCGCGCCCCGGTGATCCCGGGGCCGCTGGCGCAGCGCTGTCTCGTACGCGGCATCCGCCTCCGCTCCGATCCCGCAGTGCGTGGGTGGTTGTCCGGTCAGGTGGAATTGCATTCTTGAAGGGCGAGCGTCGTCCGGCCTGTTCCGCCCTTGGCCGGTTGGAAATGGAAGACGTAGCAGCGGTAGGCCATTGAGGGTGAGGTACCGAAGAAGCTGGTGTCCTCATACGTCGCAGAGAACTCGACGACGGTGGTCAGCGACTGGGCTGACTGCCCGTATGAGATGAGTCTGCTGTGGTTCCGTTGGGCGATGGCACGTGTCCGGTCCTCGCTCGGGTAGCCGTTGCGCGCCTCGTTCTGCACATCGTCCTCGTACGACTGCGCATGCCTCGTTATCTGTTCCAACGCCTCGTTCTCATGGCGTTCGTTGGCGTCATCCTGGCGGTGAGACATGATCATGAGCGTCCCCGCGGCGAGCAGCACGAGGAGTATGGGCACCATGAGTGCCAGCATGCAGCCGGGGGCCGGCACCCCGCCGCGGTCGGACCGCGGCGGAGCACCGGTGGAGGAAAGAGACGGGTTCACTCGTCCTCTTGTCTGATCGCTGCGGGGCCCAGCATCATGAACGCCTGCGCGTAGGCGGTGTGACCTGTCTTGTTGGGGTGGTAGCTCTCCCGGCTGAGGCAGCTGTCTCCCCAGAACCACCAGCACAGTTTGGTCGCGTCGTCGTCATGGTGGAAGTCGCCGTCGCCGTTCGGTCCGGCCACTACCCCGTTGATGCCTTCCGGCGTGTCGCAGATCCGTTTGCCCTCGAACGCCGCCTGCGGGGACCGGTAGCGCACGCCCGCCGAGGTCTTGGAGAGGGCAAGGTTCCTCTGCTTGTCCTCGAAGTACTGGGCCATGTTGTTCAGGATGACACGCTGAGATGCGCTCACCGCGGTCGAACAGGCCGCAGTGCGGCTGAACAGCAAGGGGTATCCCATCAAGGAGATCGTTGCGTTCGGTGCCGCGTTGTGGATTTCGTCCAGCAGCACCCCGGTTTGCGTCACGGCTGTGTCGATGTCGGCCTGCATTGACGTTTCGGAGGGACATCCGTTCTCTACGTCCGTTACACAGGCCTCGATCTTTTTGTCGAACTGAGCATCGTTTCCGCCAATGGTCAGCATCACCAGGGTCGTGTCCGAGCTGAGCACTCCGGAGTCGGTCTGGAACTTCTCGTGGAAGTTTCCGTCGAAGCCCCACGTCTCTTTGCCTGTGCCGTCGACGGGTGTGCCCGTCCCCGCCTGCCAGGTCTTGGCTCCGGAACAGGCGACAAACTGGAAGTCGAGGTTCGCGTTGAACCCGTCCGCGAGGGTCCCGACGGTCTGTGTCTGGTTCGGGAGAGTGACCTTGCGTGGCCATGCGTTCGGGCTGCGCCGACAGGCGTTCCAGCTGGTCTTACCGTGGTCGCGGTCGCTGACGTGGTAGTAGTCGCCCGAGCCCTCGCCGGACGTGTAGGAGTCGCCCATCGCGACGACCATGTCCTGCGGCTTGCCCGGGAGTTTTTGGAAGGCGATCGAGGTGTAGGCCACGTCCTCCTCGGCCGTTCCGTCGTCGGTGGTGTTCGTGAGCTCTACCTGGGGTGTTCCCGTGAAGCGGTAGACACCGAGCTCGGCCCAGGTGTTCGCGCCATAGTGGGTGTTGAGGTAGCGCTCCCGGTCACCGCCGGCCACGCCGTGGATGGTGTAGTGGGCCTGCTGGGTGTGGGCACCGGTGTCGGGCAGCTGCACGAAGACCCGGGCCCAGCTGTTCAGGTTCTGGCCCAGGGTCCAGGTCCCCTTGACGGTCATCGCCCCGTTGCTGCCGGCGAGGTGGGCGGCGTTGCGGGTGTGGGCGTACCAGAAGTGGCCGCCGTATCCGCCGCCGATCTGGTACAGGTCGCCCTTCGCCTCGTACTGGCCGAGTCCGGAGCCGACTGAGCCGTCGGAGTTGAAGGTGAACTGGAAGCTGCCGGCGTCGGTGCCGGTCGTACCGCACGAGCTGTAGGTATTCGTGTTGTCGGGTACGGAGTTCACGATCAGTGCGCCCGAGGGCAGCTTGTTGGCGGAGTCGCCGGCGCAGATCGGGGTGCCGTACTGGAGCCGGGTGCCGCGGCCTGGTTCTGCCGCCAGGGTCTGGTACTTGATGTTCTCGAAGCCACAACTGGTGGCGCAGTCGCTCTTCCAGGTCGTGTTGGTTTCGTGCCACCAGTACTTGGTGTAGCAGGCGGCGTTGGGGCAGTCCGGCGGGCTGGCGGCATTGCAGTTGTTCTTGGTGTTGCAGAACGTGTCGCGCGACGGCGTGGCGTGCGCCCGGTTGTACTTCGCGCTGCCCGGCATGGTGTAGGCCTCGGCTGTGCCGTTCCAGTAGGCGGGGCGGAAGCCGGCAGAGGAGAAACCGGACTCGCCCGGCCAGTCCTGTCGGCCGGAGGTCGCATAGGAGTAGCCGGTGTCCATGGACCAGGCGGCCCAGCCCAGCACCTTCTCCTCGTACGGCCAGTCCTGCGGGTGCGCCGCGTCCCTGGCGGCGTACGGATCGATGTCGGTGTTCATGAAGGCCGAACGCGACTGGGGATACATGGGGTTGGCTGGATTGTTGTACCAGCCCAGGCCCCAGTTGCCATTCGTTGACTCGGCGCTGCGGGGATTGAAGCCGAGGTTGTAGTTCCACAGGGCGGCGAACCAGTTTTCGGGTTTCGCCGAGTCGTCGTTATTGACGGTGATCTTCTGCGCCGCCTCGTGGAGTTCATTCCACTTGTCCGCGAGGATGTACAGGGAGGCGGCGACGTTCACTGAGTAGTCCAGGGCGACCGCGCGCTGGGTGGCTGCGGGCAGTGCGGTCTCGCCCGTCTTCTCGTGTCCCGCCATCCGCATGCCGTCGGTGACCTGTCCCACGCCGTAGCCGCAGTCGGAGTTCGCCCAGTTGATCTTCCAGTACTCGGCAGAGGTGTCGCCCTTATGCCCGTAGAAGCCGGCGTAGGAGGCCAGGGGGCTTCCCATCTGGCCGGGGACGGCGCCCGGTTCGGCTTGCCACAGGTTCGACTCCTGCGCCATCACGCCGAGCAGTACGTTGGCGGGGATGCGGCCACCGCCGGTCAGGGACGGGCGGGGGAAGAGGCCCTGCGGGTCGATGGTGCCGATCCCGATCTGGTCACGCCAGCCTCCCTGTGTGATCCATCTCGAGCGCAGTTCGCCGCGGATGGCCATGTCGACAGCCCACTCGACCTGGTTCGGGGTGGGTTGCAGCGCCTGGGATTTCACGTCGTTGCGGGGCACCGAGCACCAGCGGTCGGTGTCGACCGGGTCGTTCGCTCGGTTGTCGGCCGCGGTGAGGGCGGCGGGTGCGGCAATGCCGGTGAGGGCGGGAGATACGGAGGTGTCGCCGGTGTTCGCCGTGGTCTGCGCCACCAACTGTGTGATCTTCGCACCCGTGGTGGTGGCGGTCGACGTGACGGTGGTCGGTTCATCGCTGCTGGCGGTGTCCGGCGCACCGGTGACCGGGCTCTCCGGTCCTGTGGTGCTCTTGTCGAAGTCCTTGCCCGCGTCCTCGACGCGGGCAAGGCCGCGGCGCACGCCGGGGGTGAGGACAGGGTCGACGGCGAGCCGCCCCAGGGTGGAGATCTCAGTGTCGGCGGGGGCGTCCAGGAGCGAGACGCCTGAATCCTTCAGCTGGGTACGAGAGGGCTCGCCGGTCAGGAACACCCTGCCTGCGGCGCCCTGGCGCAGGTCCACGTCACCGAGCTTGCCCGAAGCAATCACGGAAGGCGTGCCGTGCCCTTGCCACAGTTTGGCGCGGGCGGTGGAGTCGCCCTGACGGTCGAGGAAAGCGACGTGCCCGTCGCGGGTGAGCCGGATGTTGAACGGCGGGCTGTCGGCGGTGGCGAGCGTCGTCAGCCGACCGCCGCCGTCGAGACGGACTAGTTCGCGCCCGCGCGCGCCGATCGCGCCGTCCTCCACCGGTACCGCGCTGGTTATCTCTCCTGCGGTCTCTAGCGAACCGAGCGTCTTTCCGGCTGTGTTGACCGTGACCACCCGGCTCTTCGTTTTCGCCGGGTCGTTCATGTCGCGGAAGGCGGTGAAGGCGGCCGTGTGCGTGACCGTGTTGCAGGACGGGTCGAAGTAGGCTAGCGACGCGGTGAACGGGAGCTTCACCACGCGGCCGGTGATGGTGTTGACGACGGCTGCAAAGGCGCCGCCCTGCATGAGGTCGGGCTTGTTGGTGAAGGTGCGGGGTGCGTACACGACAGCGACATGACCGTCGTCCATGACGCACTGGTTGCCGATCCAGGTGTCCGCCGACATCGTTGGCTCCGCCAGGGAGGCCACCGTCTTCCACGCGTACGCCTTCGACGAGTCGGCGACGAGGATCTTCAGTCCGTCGGTGTCGGCCGCACTGGTCACCGCCCGGTCCTCGGATGCCTTCCAGCCGGTGCCGAGCTTCTTGGCCGGATCATCGACTGGGGCGGGCGGCACGGTATGGGCGGATGGTTCTGGTGATGGCTTTGGTGTCGCCTCGGCAGCGAAAGCCGGTGCGGCGGCTGGGATAAGGCCGACCACCGCCAGTGCGGCGGCCGTCAGCGCGAGAGACGGATGTGCTCTACGTCTCGATCTCAAGGATTCCCCTAGGTCCGGAAGAGAATGTGACTGGGCAGACTCCGCGACCATGCCGGTAGGTCGACACCGGCTCAGCGGCGGAGAGCTTGTGCGGGCGGGACACGGGCGGCTCGCCAGGCCGGATAGAGGCCGGCGAGATGACCGGTGAGCAATCCAATGGCGGGGCGATCGCACCGAGGGTGGGCGGGGACGGGGTTCCACTGACGGGTGACGGCCGTGACGAGGACGGTCAGTGTGCCCAAGGTGGTGCCGTCGAGTCCGTCCAGCGTGCCCAGGGACGCGGACTAGGTGAGGAGCTGCACAGCGATGTGCCAGCCCCGGGCGCCGACTGCCTTGCGCGGCCCGATGCCGACGGTTTGTCCCAATACCGCGACCGGGGTGGTGTTGGCGATGCCAACGACAAGGTCCTGCAGCCCGTGGTGGCAGAGCGAGGTCGGGCTTCCGGCGAGCGTGTACCACTCGGCGGCGGCGTCGGTATACCGCCTGCAGGGAAGTCCTGCAGACGACTGCAGGAGAGCGCGGCAGCTTTCCAACCCCCTGTGTTCCCCCAAGACACAATCCCCCCCAGATTGAGTGCCGCGCACGAGGCTGCTGCCTGCAGCCCGTGAGCTCTGTGCGCGTAACGGGCCAGGGCTTCCTGCCCGCCGCTCCGGTCACAGTAGTTGCAGCCGTTACGGAACAGGCACCCCTGAAAACGTCCCTGACTAGAATCGGGTGCACACGACAGCGTTAAGCGGAATCTGCACCTCGCCTAGCGCGGTAAGCACTTGCAGGCCTGCGGTGAAAAAGTGGAGGGATCTCGTCAGGGAGTATCCTGATCAGGTTGTCTGGATCCCGGCACGCGGATCTTGTTGAGGGCCGGCCTCAGATGTCCACTTGCCCACCGCACCTGGTAGGCCGCCTCGCTCAGGCCAGGATGTCGTCCTCACAGTTGACGGAATTCCTGGAGAGCACCTTTCTCTCCGCTGGCTTTGACTCCGACCGCTCAGCGATGGGCCTTGTCGGCGTCGATGCCGACCCAGATCTGCTCGTGACGTTCCGTCACCGTCGTTGCTCCGTTCCTCAGGCACCAGCACCTTTGAGGTCCGGGAAACACTCCGCCGCCAAGCCCTTAACCAGCGGGAGGTCGATTGCGTCAGGATAGGAGACCAACGAGGCTCCTGCGCCGATTGGGTTGAGACGTGGAACACCTCTCTCAACGGCAGAGGAGCCTCGCGCCTTACAGGAGGCCGACCCGTCACCCGACCGGTGACCACTCTGAAAACGCCCAGTGACGGAAAGCATGATTCCCGTATGTCCAGGAGGCTCCCGGGCTGTTTCGAAACGACCTGCGTCAGCCCTCTCCAGTCGGTCTCAACCGCCGGCCACGGGCTTGGAGCCGATGGCTGCGCAGGCTGCTTTCTTTGTGGGGTAGCCGTCCGCTGGGTAGACCACCGGCCCGCCGAGTGCCCCCTCGTCGTCGGTGGCCGAGGATTCGCCGCTGTCAGGCTGCGCGTTGGGAAAGAAGCAGGCCGCGAACCGGGTCGGCTTGGGAGTCCGTGTCCTTGTGTCCTGGGCGGGCTGGTTCCACATCCGATCCCAGGATGCCGCGCAGGAACGCGTCGCGTCCTGCGGATCGAAGTCCTTCATGGCTTTGAGCGGCAGCTGACTCAGGTCCGCTTCGGGTGACAGCGTGCGAGCGCACATGACATTGTGCCCGTCCTCGTCCCATGGCCCGAATGTGGCTACGGCAGCCGTGGTGGCGCCCCCGAGGAGGGCGGCCGTGACCGCACCCACCATGAACATGTGCCGACGTCTCCCAGAACCGGCCGTGGCACGCGGCTGCTCGGTGCGTAGCTGGATCCCCCGCAGGACGGCCTGGCCGTCTTCCGACGCCGCCCAGCCTTCGGTGCCGTCGCCGGTGGGCCGCAGAGCGCGGACGGCGGCGAGGTCGGCCGCCTGGCTGTGCTTGGTGACGCTCTGCTTCATGCTGACTCCCGTTGGATGAAGTGGGGGTGGGAAATCGCGTTATGGACCGGCCGTGCATGGCCTGCACGGAGCAGCGCTGCCCTGAACCGTTTGCGCGCCCGGTGCAGGCGCACAGCGAAGGCAGTGGCCGTGCAGCCCGCGACCACGGCCGCCTGCTTGGCCGTCAGGCCGTACCAGGCGCTCAGCACGAGTACCTCCCGGTCCTGTTCGGAAAGCGCTGACAGCGCGGCGGCCACCTCGGCACGCGTCCCTATCGTGTCCGCGATCTCCGCGGCCCCCGTCCGGTCGGCCATCACCGCCAAGTGCTCGGTCAGTGCGCGGTGCCGCTGGTCGGACCGCACGCGGTTGGCGAGCAGCCGCCGGGCCGAGGCGAGCAGCCACGGCAGGGCATCGTCGGGTACGGACCCGGACTTGCGCCAGGCCAGAACGAAGGTCTCCGACAGGATGTCCTGAGCTGTCTCCCGGTCCGTGCGGTGCAGCAGATAAGCCAGGACCCGATCAGCATGAGCCGTATAGAGCACCTCAAGGGCCCGGTGTCCGGCCGGGTCACCGTACTCCCCGGCGGTTGTTCGTCGTCGTCTCACAGCACCTCCATGGTCCGTCCATCAACAGCCGTCAACCGGGAGATGTACGGCCGGGCCGGATCTCTTACAGCCTCTGACAGATTCAGGCTCGGGCCGTCTCGGCGGGCGTGATACGGAGCACGAGCCTGCCATGCGTACACACTGTGCGCGAGTCGCTCGTGTGCACCTCCCCTCCTGTGGAGAGCATGACCGGAGAGATAGTTGGGGGTCATGGCGTCCAGGAAGTGCATCTACGACGCCGACTTCCATGACGGGGCGGTGCAGACCATGACGGAGACCGGGAAGCCGATTCCGGGGATGGTCGAGGATCTGGGTATCCATCCCGGGACGCTGCACAGCTGGGTCTCGCGGGCCGGCGCCACGGGTCGCCGTCGTCGCACCGGCCATAGGGGCGCAACGTATGGTCTTCGGCTCGGCGTCGGCCAGGTCCTCGTCGTCGTGCAAGGCCAGCAGCCGCACCCAGGCGTCGAGATCACTGGCGAGGTTCACGGCGAGCATCCAGCCGCGGTTCACATCCCAGGAGGCAGAGGGCAGGTTGTCCAGTCCGTCGCCATTGGTGCGGGCCCCGTCCTCGATGCCGGCGTGCGAGCGGTGCAGCACATCCAGAAACGCCCAGCATCAGCGGAGCAGGACCGTCCGCCACATCCACGATCACGCTACGGCGTGAGCCAGCGAAAGCCGTACCCCAGCGACCTTTACCGACGCCCGATGGGCCTTAATCGAGCCGACGTTGACGACCTGCAGAAAGGCCCGGCTCGACCGCAGGCCCACCGGGTAGCCGGCCAAGGTCGACCTCCCGACGTATCCTCGCCCAGCTCAACCACGACCTGCCCGCACTGGTCCGCGTGAAGGACACCCAGGACCCGGTCCTGCGGGTCTGCAACAAAGCCCCTCGGTTGCCTGTGTGATGAGTGAGATCACCACGCCGACAACGAGGGGCTCTGCCACGTAACACATCTCGGTGCCCAGCCCGCTTCGCCCCTGCACACCAGGATGAAAGAGGCTCAGCGCGGTGTGTTCATGCTCCTTGCCCCGTGTCAGGCACGCTCGACCTGGAAGACGTCGACCTTGTCGTTCCAGTTGCCGCCACCTGGGTAGTCCATGTTCTTGAAGTTCGCCCAGCCGTGCGGCGGTTCGAGTTCACGCTCCCGGTCGTGCAGCGGCCAGGACCGCGAGTCCCAGATCGTCGCAGTTCCGTAGTTGATCGACCAGCGGCCGACCCAGTAGAAGACCGAGCTGAGCTTGTCGCGGAATCCGTAGTCGCCGAGGTTCTTCTTGCCGCTGCTCGAGAACTGTAGGCGCCTGCCACCGTAGTTGGCGTTCTGAAAGAGGCACCAGTAGTCGGCGGCACATTTGTCGTGCGGGTCAGAGGCCAGATCGGTGGTGGCTCTGAGGCTTGCCTCACGGACCTGGGTCGGAAGTTCTGGGTCCGCCAGGGATTCCTCGTTGGAGTCGTAGCAGTGGACTTCGCCGTTGGGAAGTTCCGTACAGATACTGGCGCCTTCCCAGGACTCGGCGAGGTTGATCTTCTTCCCGTCATAGTCGGCGATCACCGGGTTCACCGGGTCTGCGGTCGGCTCCCCGGTCGGCTCTGCAGTCGGTTCTGCAGTCGGTTCTGCAGTCGGTTCTGCAGTCGGATCCTCAGTTGCCGTGGCCGACGGCTCCGCAGTGGGTCCCTCCGCCTGTGCCAGCGGGGCAGTACCCAGCAGAAGGGCCCCAGCAGAAGCTGCGGCTAAGAGGGTGGACGTAAAGAGTCTCGGTCTCAAGAGGAGTTCTCCCTGGTGGTGTCGTAATGGTGCAATCTGGTCCCGTCAGGGCCGTACACGTTGAGCACGTAGCCCTGAAGGAGGCTGACGCCCGTCCCGGTCAGGAAGGACGTCAACGTCTCGTCGAACTTGTCGAAGCCGCTCCCGTAGCCGGACTTCCTGCGGGTCCATACAGTGAGGGTCAGCAGGCCATCCCTGTTCTTCGCGTGCTTGATGCCGTACACGTCCGGGTCTCCGTCGGCCCGGCGATAGCGTGCCGCCAGATTTGTGTCGCTCCCGGCCGGGGACGCGCTGGTGGTCGGCGGGCCGCCGGCAGCGGTCGGACCGGTCTCTGTGCTGCATCCCGACAGCAGAACCGCAACGGTCAACAGGAATGCGGGAAGGATTCTCTTCATGGCCTCAGCGTGGCAAAAGGTCAGTGGTGGACGGACGTCGAGCCCCGCTTGCCATTGGGCCCTACTGGTGAGCGGGCATCACGACGATGCTGAGGCAGCCCTATTACGTCGGCGAGCGCTAAGCCCTTCGGCCGGAATCCCGGCGGGCGCCGGAAGCGACCACGTAAGTCGTCGCCCGTGGGCGACTGATCACTGAATGAGACCAGAAGAGAGGCCCACGTGGAGAAGTCCCCTAGGCCGGTGACCGGCAGTTTCACGAAGGACTGGTCCGGCTGCCGTATGTCGCGTTGACGAATTTCTGCGCCTGCAACACCATCTGGTCGGCCATCAGCACCCCTCCGTTTTCGGCAGGGAGCGTCGACATGATGACGCAAAGCGGCTCCCCCCGTCGCCGTTCCGATACGCGCCCCCTTGTTCGAGCGGTGGTCAGCCGCGTTCGAGGACGAGCGGGATCACTGTAGACAGGCGGGTACTGAGATATGCAAGAGAAGATCTACAAGGTGGCGTGAAACAGCAGCACTTCACTCCGGTCATCCGATCACCAAGATTCCGTGCGGTTGCTGCAGTCTTTAGGTGAAGAACCGATGGTTGGGGGAGTTCGGATTCAAGCGAGATGACTGAAAGTGGGCCCGGCGGCAGCCGTGACGGTCCCCACCCCGCCACGCACCGGTCCCCGCGCCCCTGAGGTTCTTCTTCCGGGCCTATGGAGGGGAGGTGCCGTCCTGGCCGAAGGGCAGGGCCGCCATGCTGACCCGGCCCCCTGCTGGGAAGGAACACTCACGTCGGCTCAGCCTCCCGATACACGCATCCCGGCAGCCCGGCCGCGAAAGCGACCAGACAGCACAAAATCCAGTAACTCCCAGGCTAACGGCAGGCATTGACGCTCCCCCAGCCGTCACGCGACTCCGCGGTGCGACCTGTGGCCGCCACCCGCGCGCGCAGCACCGTCAGCTGCCCGAGCCTGCTGCGTAGCAGATAGCCCGCGGTACGGCGACAGGCATCGTCCGCGGCAGCCTCCGCGCCTCGGTGATCCCGGGGCCGCTGGCGCAGCGCTGCCTCGTACGCGGCATCCGCCTCCGCTACGGCGTCCTCGCTCGCCATCAACCGCCGCACAGCGGCCGCCCGACGCTCATCACGGACTCGTTCGGCGACCTCCTGGGCCGCGTACGCGGCCCAGGCCTCGTCCCCGCTGCGGCGCCTGCACACGTCAGCGATCAGTGTCCGGGTGTCGGCCTCACAGGGCGCCGTGAGCTGCGCCACCTGCTCCGCGTAGTCCAGGTCGGCCCTCGCGGCGACCGCCAGGTCGACGGCCTCCTGCACCAGCTGGTCCGTGCGCCGGGCGTACGAGCAGGGCGGGCACAGGCCCGCCGCGTCCGGCAGCCCACACCCCGCACAGGGCGCCGACCGCCGCGCCCGCTCCGCCTCCCGCTCCCGGCGCCGCGCCGCGGCCGCCCGCCGCCCCTCCACCTCAACCACCGCACAAGCGTGCCGGCGCCGGGTGCGTTCCACCTCGAGCACGGTGTGCTCGCGCAGTCGCTCCTCGATGACCATGTGGCGCTCACCAGCGGCCAGACCTGGCAACTCCCGGTCGATCTGCGCCGCGATCTTCACCCGCCGGGCACGCCGGATGTGAAGCACGTTGTTGCAGTTCTCGCACTCCCCACCGGTGTCCAGCCGGACCCCGTCATCGCACCTCCGGTCCGAACACGCCTGACGCTGCACCAGGCCGCGGCGGATCAGCCACGGGTACGGGCGGTCGACCAGGGCCTAGCCGCCGGTCTCCTCCAGCCGGTCGGTGAGCCGGTCGGCCAGCAGCCGCTCCGTCGGCTCCGGCTGCTCCAGCAGGCCCGCCAGCCGCTTCACCTCCGCCTTGGCGGCCGCCTTCACCTGGTCCTGCTGCCAGCCGCTCAGCCGCTCCCACAGCCTGGAGACCGGCTCCAAAACCACCTGCAGACCAAGATCAGCCGGAAGTCCAGCCCGTCGCTGCTGCTGCTCCTTGTCCCAGCCAACAGCCTGCGGCCGGCCACCGGCCGCAGCCACGGCAGCACCCTGCCCACCATGCTCATTGACCGGGGACTCCTTCGGCTTTTCCCCGCGCAGCGGGCCGTCCTCAGCCATCGGCGTTGCAGGCTCGGCAACGGCAGTGTCCTCGGCGGCCTGGTCCTCGCGCACGCACACGCGCTCCGGCCGACGGCCTTCACCCCCACGGCCTTCGCCGGAAAAACCACAAGCTAAGAGGTCGTTTTCTCCCGTTGTTTCATCCCGGAATCTGCTGTTTGGTCGGCAGTGCCGGGTCGCGCCAGGAGATGGTGTTCTCGCTGGTGAGGCGGCGGGCCATGACCGACCTCATGGCCCGCCGCCTCACCGGCGAAGCGACCATCTCCTGGCGTGACCCCACACCACCGGATCAAATACGTATTTCGGGATGAAACAACGGGAGAAAACGACCTCTTATGCGTCGGCAGTCCAGTAGGCAGACTGCGTCGCGGGCCAGGACTTGGTCAGGCGCATCGGAAGTCCCCCTACGTCGTCAGATGGCGCAAGGGCTGCTGTTTTTCCAGCTCACAGCCCTCTCCGCGAGGGTGATCCCAGGGGGTTCTCAGGGGGGCGGGAGCCCGGCGAGGGAGTTCTCAGGGGGGTCCCCAGCGAAAGAAGCTGGAACATCGGGAAACACCAAGAAACACGCATTGGCCCTGGTCACAGCCCCATAAGAAGACCCCACCTCAGCTCAAGCCCGCTTAGACGGCAAGTACTGCCGTTATTCCACCTCCGACATCACCTACCGGTAGACCGGGCGCACCAGCTTCAGCGCGGATGATCTCGCACACTGCCCTCTTCACGCGCTCTGAGCAGCACCAATAGCGGATCCACTACTGGCTCGCACAGCAGTAGAGGGGGCCGTCATCCGGTCACGGACGACGGCCCTCACAGCCTCAGGGATTCTCAGGGGGTTTCGGCATGTGTGTGGGGGCTTATGAGGACAAATCGCGTGACTACGACCGTCGCGCAGACCAGGCGCTGGTCGCCTTCTACAACCTGGCCAAGGCTGGTGGCGGGCACAGTGGCGATGCCGTCGAGCCTGCATACCGAGACCTGCTGGATGCGGTAGAGGCCACTTGCTGGAAGCTGGATCGAGGACCTGCTGGAGGCCCACCCTAATGGGCAGTGATGCGGGGCACCGCCAGGCCCACCCCGGCCCGTCGAGGCCCTGAAAGAGACTGCGGGCCTCGCATCACTCTCCTCGTGGCGGTGGTCGGTTCCGGAGAAGCCGCACACACCCCCTGGGACATGGATCCCTTGGTCAAGAGTCGGCCTCCGGGCCCGTCCAGCGCCACGAGGCCGAGCGTCCACCACATCCAGTCCGATGATCGGATCGTTGATGTTTGTGGTCTGAGCCGTCCACAGGGATCACCTCTCACCACGCCTGGAGCCGTCGAGTTCTGGAGCAGACCGAGGGCCCTGAGGACCGCTGGGGTCACGAACGGCTAATCGGATGCAGGGCCATCGAGCCCTTCCATTAGGGAGACGCGTGCCCCCGCACGGCTGCGACCAGCAGCCAAGCTCCCGAGTGAGAGGACGAACACGACGCCATGACCATCACCTGCGGAGTCGACTGGGCCAGCGACCATCACGACGTCGCTCTGGTCGACCAGGAAGGCACCTTGTTAGCCAGGGCTCGGATCGCCGACGACCTGGACGGCCTGCACCAGCTACTCGAGCTCCTCACCACCCACGGCGACGCCGTGAACGCCCCGGTCCCTATCGCGATCGAGACCTCCCGCGGACTTCTCGTCGCATGCCTCCGCGCAACCGGCCGGCCTATTTACGCCATCAACCCGATGGCCGCCGCCCGTTACCGTGACCGCCACACGGTCACCCGCAAGAAGTCCGACCACCTCGACGCCATGGTGCTCGCGAACATCCTGCGCACGGACAGGGCCGCACACCGGCCGCTGCCTGACGACAGCGAGCTCGCCCGAGCGGTCGCCGTCCTCGCCCGCGCCCAGCAGGATGCCGTATGGGACCGAACCCAAGCCGGCAATAAACTCCGCTCTCACCTGCGCGAATACTTCCCCGGTTTCCTCGCTGCCTTTCAGCACAAGCGCGAAGGGATCAGCGGCAGCGTCGCCCGCGCCGTGTTGGCAGCGGCCCCCACCCCCGAACAGGCCGCCAAGCTCACCCGCCCCCAGCTGCGCACGCTGCTGAAGAAGAGCGGCCGTGAGCGCGGCATCGAAACGGAAGCCGAACGGCTCCGCGCCGCTTTGCGCGTCCCACAAATGCGCCAGCCCAATCAGGTCGAGCAGGCCATGGGATGCCAGACCGTCGCTCTGCTCAGACAGCTCAACGCCGCCTGCACCAGCGTCGAAGACCTCACCGAAGCCACAGCGGAGTCATTTGATACGCACCCGGACGCCGAGATCATCACCAGCTTTCCGGGACTCGGCTCTGTCACCGGCGCCCGGGTGCTCGCCGAGATCGGCGACGACCGATCCCGCTTCACCGACGCGAAAGGCCTCAAAGCCTTCGCCGGGGCCGCACCGATCACCAGGGCATCTGGCAGAAGCCTCGCCGTCATGGCCCGCAGGGTCAAGAACCAGCGCCTGGCCTCGGTCGGCTACGTCTGGGCCTTCGCCAGCCTGACCGCCTCACCCGGCGCCCGAGCCCACTACGACCGGCGACGAGCCGACGGAGACCGCCACACAGCCGCCCAGCGGAACCTCTTCAACCGCATGCTCGGCTGCCTCCACTACTGCCTCACCAAGCGCAGCCCATACGACGAACAAGCCGCATTCCCGACCCTACCGGCCCCACAACTCACCATCGCCGCTTGACAGATCAACTGCATCGGATGTCTCTTTCCCCGGTCCTGACCTCGGTGCCCGGCGTCGGCGTCAGGACCCGCCGCAGTCCTCCTGACCACCGTCGGCGACGGCAGCTCGTTCCCGACCGCCGCCCACCTGGCCTCTTACGCCGGTCTTGCACCGGCCACCAAGCAGTCGGGGACCTCGATCCACGGCGAACACGCGCCCAGAGGCGGCAACCGGCAACTGAAACGCGCAATGTTCCTGTCCGCGTTCGCCGCCCTGGCGTGTGCACATGCCCTCCTAGTACTCCAGCTGTACTTCTCCATTAGGGCTGGTCAGCGGCTTGGGTGTGGGGATTGTAGTGGGGTGGATCGGAGTGCTGGGCGGTCTTAGCGGAGCGTCCCGCGAACGTGTGACCACGCCGCATGTAGTGGCAGCGGACCGAGTAGTCCGCAGGTGTGATCAATGATGTGCCCACGAGCGCCTGGGGCCATGAACTCGAGAACCTGTTCCTGCGGGCCGGAGCCTGCTTCGCCAGGGTGGAACCCCGGCGACGGATGCGCGACTATGTGCGTGGACTGCTGGGTCCGGTAGGTCGCAAGAACGGCTGGCAACTCGCCGAGTTTGCCGGCCATGCCACCCCGGACGGGCTGCAGCACCTCCTCTCCCGCAGCCGCTGGGACGCCGACCGCCTCCGCGACGACCTGCAGCTCTATGCGGCAGAACAACTCGGTTCCCCAGACGGCGTGTTGATCATCGATGACACCGGCTTCATCAAGAAGGGCACCACCTCAGCCGGGGTGCAACGGCAATATTCCGGAACGGCGGGACGCACCGAAAACTGCCAGATCGGTGTCTTCGCCGCCTACGCCACCCCCCGCGGTCACGCGCTGGTAGACCGCGAGCTCTACCTGCCCAAGTCCTGGACCGAGGACCGCGAACGCTGCCGAACGGCCCAGGTCCCCGACGAGCGCGACTTCACGACCAAGAACGACCTCGCCCGCTCCATGATCCTTCGAGCCATGCGTTCCCCGCTGGTCTTCTCCTGGATCACCGCCGACTCCGCTTACGGCCAGGACTCCCGCTTCCGCCGTTTTGTGGAGGACGCCGGGCTGTCCTACGTCGTGGCGGTGCCCAAGTCCCAGCAGGTCCACGGCCCGCGCATCGACTACCTCATCGGCCAGGCCCCGCCCGAGGCATGGCAACGCCTCTCCTGCGGAGACGGCGCCAAAGGACCGCGGCTCTACGACTGGGCAGCGGCCCGGCTGCCGGCCGTCTGGGAGTTCGACGGCGACGAACCCACGCGGCAACGCTGGATGCTCGCCCGCCGCAGCATCAACAAGCCCGATGAGATCGCGTACTACCTGGCCAGTGCCCCGTTGGACGCCACCGTTGCGGACCTCGCCCGTATCGCGGGCTGCCGCTGGAAGATCGAGGAGTGCTTCCAGAGCGCGAAGAACGAGTGCGGGCTGGACCAGTACGAAGTCCGCCGCTACGTCGGCTGGTACCGGCACATCACTCTCGTGATGCTCGCGCATACCTTCCTCGCGGCGATGGCTGTCCAGGCACGTGAAAAAGGGGTGACACGGCCGACACACCCGACCTCGTGGACCTCACCCCGGCCGAAATCCGCCGTCTGCTGGCAGTTGAACCCCAACGCTGTCCTGCGCAACGCGATCACGCAGTGACGTGGTCGCACTGGAGACGCCTCCACCAAGCACGCGCACGACGCTGCCACTACATGCGGCGTGGTCACACGTTCGCGGGACGCTCCGCTAAGACCGCCCAGCACTCCGATCCACCCCACTACAATCCCCACACCCAAGCCGCTGACCAGCCCTAATGGAGAAGTACGGCTGGAGTACTAGAGATCTTTAACGGTGCGGGTTACGGCGGTTGGATGTAGCTGAGCGCTTCAGCGAGTGGGCGCGCGAGTCAGCGACCGGAGCGTTCTGCCCCGACGGCGCGGGTTACGGCGGTTGGCCTTGGCGTCGAGTGGCGGCTCTGGGCGTTGGTATGTCAGTGGCGCCGGTTATGTTGCCGAGCATGACAAGTTGGATCGACTGCGGCGTCATGGCATGGGTGGACGAAGACCTGTACCGGGAAGACGAAACCGTCCTGGTCTACTTCAAGGGGACCACCCTGACCGCCATGGCCGAAGGCCTGTCCGCGCAGCAGCGGCCGCCGTTCGCCTACGGCAACGACACAGAACCCGGCGACTGGGGCGTGATCGTGCACCACATGTTCAACCGCGACGACTACGACGAGATCGACTACCGCGAGCTGTGCCCTGCGGGCGCTGAGCTGATGGTGTTCGTTCCCAATCCGTGCGTTGCCAAGGCCCATGGACCCAAGGCGTACCACTACAAGGACGGCCAGACATCGTCCTGCATCGACTACGAGGGTCCCGACTACGTCGGAGAGTACTGGCCCAACAAGATGGCCCCTCTCATCACGGCGGCCGGCCTGGACCGTCGGAGCGAGACCTACGAGGAGCAGCTGACCCAGCTGATCTGTGACCACATGGGGCTGCCCGCACTGAATCGCGACACCATCACGGTGGACCGCGACCTGGTGGCCTCCTACTACTAGTTGTTGCGGGACATGACGTTGGTGACACAGGCCGATGTCAGTGAAACCAGGATGCTTCGGCGGGCATCGGTCGGGTAGCGTGCGGGCCATGTCGAGTCCTGAGTCAGACAAGGTGGGGGCTTTCGGTCACGCCGTCAGCCCCCTGAACCACTGAGCTCGTAGCCCTGTCGTCGCGCCGCATTCTGCGGCCGGGCGAGTGTGCTCTTGGGGCTGGCCGCGGTGACGAGATGACCTTCTCGTGCTTCTCCTCACCTCGGAGCCACTCGATGCCTCTCCCGCTGTACCTGCTTGCCATGGCGGTTTTCGCCATGGGCACCTCGGAATTCATGCTCGCCGGCCTCCTGCCGGACATCGCCTCAGACCTCGAAGTCACAGTCGGGACAGCCGGAACGCTCACCTCGGCCTTCGCCGTCGGCATGATCGTCGGTGCCCCCCTCGTGGCCGCGCTTGCCCGCAACTGGCCCAGGCGCTCCAGCCTTCTCGGGTTCATCCTCACTTTCGCGGCCGCTCATGCCGTAGGCGCCATGACCACCAGCTTCCCGGTCCTGTTCGCCACCCGGGTCGTCGCCGCGCTCGCGAACGCAGGGTTTCTTGCCGTCGCCCTGACGGCTGCCGCCACGCTGGTCTCACCCGACAGGAAGGGACGTGCGCTGGCCGTGCTGCTGTCAGGCACGACGGTGGCCACGATCGCCGGTGTCCCTGCCGGGTCGGTGCTCGGCACGTTCCTCGGCTGGCGGGCCACATTCTGGGCCGTCGCCGCTCTCTGCCTGCCGGCAGCTCTCGGCATCCTGAAGGGAATCCCGGCAGGACGTGATGAGAATGAGGCGACGGGCAGGCCAGCGTTGCGAGCGGAACTCGCCCAGCTCACCCGGCCACGGTTGATTGTGGTGATGCTGCTCGGCGCGCTGGTGAACGCGGCAACCTTCGCAAGCCTCACCTTCCTCGCCCCCGTGGTGACCGACAGCACCGGGCTGGGCGAGTTGTGGATCTCTGTCGCCCTGGTGCTCTTCGGCGCCGGATCCTTCGTGGGCGTCACCGTCGCCGGCCGACTGTCCGACCGGCGTCCCGGTCCGGTCATCGCAGTCGTCGGCCCGCTGCTACTCATCGGCTGGCCGGCCCTGGCGATGCTGGCCAACGAGCCGGTCGCCCTGTTCATCCTCCTGTTCGTGCAGGGTGCACTGTCGTTCGCCCTGGGCAGCACGCTGATTACGCGAGTCCTCTACCAGGCCGCAGGAGCCCCCACCATGGCCGGCTCGTATGCGACCGCGGCACTCAACGTAGGCGCCGCCGTCGGCCCCGTCATCGCTGCAGCCACCCTCAGCACCGAAGCCGGGGACCTCGGGCCGCTCTGGGCCAGCGGACTCCTCGTCGCGGTCGCGCTGCTCATCGCATTTCCCCTCCTCACCGCCATCACGGCCGACCGGAGCACCGAGGTGCTCCGGTGACACATGCGAACGCCCCCTTGACCATCGAAGGACGCCGACGGCTCGTGGAGCGCTGCCGCACCCCTCCGATCGCGCACGTCGCCGCCGAGACCGGTGTCTCCCGCGCCTGCCTGTCCAAGTGGAAGAACCGGTACGACACGCACGGCGAACCCGGCTGCAGGACCGCCCAAGCGTCCCGCGATCCTCACCGACCCAGACCCCACCCGATGTCGTCGAACGGATCGAGCAGCTGCGGCGGGACAACAAGTGGTCCGCCCGCCGGATCACCCTCGAACTCGCGAACCAAGGCGTGCGGATCAGCGAGCGCACCGTAGGCCGGTGGCTGGCACGCCTAGGCATCAACCACCGCCGGTTCCTCGACCCCGACGGCTCGGCCAACAGGCGCCCGACGAAACGGATCGTGGCCCGCTACCCGGGCCACAGGGTCCACCTGGACGTCAAGAAGGTCGGACGGATCCCCGACGGCGGCGGGTGGCGAGCCCACGGACGCGGCTCCGAGCAGACCAGGGCCGCACAGCGCACGAAGACCGGTGGCACCAAGAGCGGGTACGTCTACCTGCACTCTGCCGTCGACGGATTCTCCCGCTTGGCCTACACCGAGCCCCTTCCCGATGAGAAGGCCGCCACCACCGTGGCGTTCCTCAGCCGCGCCCGCGCGTTCTTCGCTGCCCACGGCATACACCGGGTCGTGCGCGTGGTCACCGACAACGGCGCAAACTACCGCGCCGCAGTCTTCGTGCGCTCCCTGAATCTCGTGGGCCTCCCGCCACCAGCGGACCAAGCCCTACACGCCCCGGCACAACGGCAAGGTCGAGCGCTACCAGCACATCCTCGCCGAAGAACTCCTCTACGCCAGGCAGTGGACCTCTGAAGCAGAACGAGCTCGGGCGATCGCGGTCCGGAACGTCCACTACAACTACCACCGGCCTCACACCGCCGCCGGAAACCGTCCTCCAGCCTCACGCCTCCCACGCGAGCGTCACCAACGTCATGGCCAGCAACACCTAGTGGGGCTCTGTGCTGGCCGGGGCGTCGGTATACACAGCGTTCGCCACTGCGGCGGGCTCTCCTGGTACGCGCCACCCGAACAAGTGAAGCCCCGCAGGTCCCGCGCTGGCCGCTACCCGGTACCCGGTACCCGGTACCCGTAGCGTTCTCGTGCGCCCGGCGGAAGAGGGACCACAAAATCCATGCGGGGCAGCGCTGGAAGTGATCAGCGTGTGCACTGCCAGGTGGCACAGAATGATCGTGCTGCCGCCCCAAGTGGTCCAGTCTCCGCCGGACCACCCAGGCCGCGCCGCTCCGGTCAGCCGATGCGGTCGATACGGCCGATGCCGGTCGCGTTGCCTCGCGCGAGGAAGCCGCCGTTGTTCACGGTGACGTTGTTGGTGACCTTGATGGGCGCGGTGGGCTCGCCGCGGCGCCCGCCGCCCGAGCTCCCGGCGAACGTCAAGCCGGCCACGCGTAGGGCGAGCCAGCCGGCTGCGCCCGTGCCGATGAGCGTGGCTGTGGCGAACGCGAGGTGCGCGACGGACGCGAGATAGGGGCTGGCCATGGCGATAGCTCCTCCAGCGGACAGCATCAGGACGGACAGGCTTCCGGTGACGCCGATGGCGCGCCGTTCGTTGCGGGACAGGCCGCGCCGCTCGGTGCGGGTGGGGGCGGCGGCCACGATGACGGGCGGCGCCGGGGACACGTAGGCGAGGGTCCACTGGCCCGTGTCGAGCTGGACAAGTCGCTGGTAGGAGAACGGGGCCACAGTTGCCGTCGGCTGCGGCTGCACGGTGATCACGTTGAGGTTCACCAGGGGCTCGGCCTCGGCGGGCGTGGCTGGGGTCTGCTGGTACGGCTCGATAGCCACAACGTGATCCTTCCTGCTCGGGGTGACGGCGTATCGGCCGTGCAGATCCTTACAGGGAGTAACTGTCAGGCGGGCGCCGCGTGGCGCCCAGGTCCGCCCCCGCGGCGGGATCAGCGACTGGCCACTCTCGTCCGCGAAGCAGACGTGGGCGCCCAGGTCGTGCGCGGTACTTTTGCCCGCGGCCACACCTCGGCCTTCCACACCTCGATGACCGCCTCGTCCCGCTCCAGCGCCTGGCGGACGGACACCTGGCAGCTCCAGCCGTGCCGCTTGAGCAGCCGCCACACCCCTTGCACGGTGTAGCCGACGTGGAACATCCGGCCGATCAGCAGCCTGACCCTGGCCGCGTCCAGCCCTGACGATGGTCGTCGAAGCCGTGCGCCAGCGGCCCCTGTTTGAGCTCCGACTCCAGCCGCTGCCATTGCGTCGGCGCCAGCCGCTCGGTCGACATCGGCCCCGCCGACGCCAGCATCGCCGCACCTCCCCGCTGCCACGCCGCCCGCCACCGGCGCACTGACCGGTCCGTCACCCGTAGCGCCGCCGCGATCTGCACGGTGCCCGCGTCAGCCTCGAACCACTTGGCGGCCTTCAGCCGCACGACCTCCAGTTTCTCCTGCTCAGCGGGCGTCAGCCCGCCACCCTGCGCATACCGCATGCTGCGGTCGTACCGCAGGGATCACGACCCGTCACCCCGGCCCGGACATCGCGGATTCAAGCTGAGTGACGAACCGAGACCACGAGTATCGGTGCACCGATACAGCAGTGGCGCCAACCGATATTAAATACCGATACTCGGAATCGCGGGCACCGGCATTCTAAGCGCTGAGTATTGCCCCTCCTCCCTCTGCCGTTGCATAGTTTCCGTAGTCGAAGTTCCGGCAGAAAGTCGGAACCGAGAAACGCGAAAACGGGAGTTGTGATGAAGGAAAACTTCGAGGCCAACGAAGGTCTGTCCGAGCTGTCGGAGGAGAACCTGGCCGAGATTTCCGGCGGGCTCGGAGGGTATGGCGAGCCGCCCCGTTCTTACCCCGACCTTGCTTGCAAGAGCGGACTCAAGCCGACGGCCAGCAACGGGAAGGTCCTGTGCCTGTAGGGCTGAGGCGAATCTAGGTGGGCGGTTGGGCTGAGATGCCATCCCGGCATCTCAGCCCAACCGCCCACCACGGACGGGCGGAAATCAGATCCCGTCAGCTGTCACTCGTGCGGCCGGGCCGTGGACCGGCCAGAGATTACCTGGGAATTCCCCGAAGTCGTCGAACCTCGGGACGTAAAGAAGCGAGGAGCTATGGCAGTCAGCCAGAACGAAATCCTGACCACTGTATTCCTCTCCGTTGCGGTGGCCTCGGCTGCTCTGACGGTCAGCCGCACTGCGATCATGGGACCCTTCCGGGAGTTCGTGCTGAGGCACAGCACCTTCGCCGGAAGGCTTGTCGGTTGCTCGTACTGCATCTCGCACTGGTTGTCCTTCGGTGCCGTTCTGCTCTACCGGCCGCGGCTGACGCATCTGTTCCTGCCGCTCGACCTGCTGGTGACCACCATGGTCATGGTTACCCTTGCGGCCATCCTCACGGGAGCAATCGCTAGGGCGCTCATTGGTTCCGCCCCGGCTCAGCGTCCGGAGGCCTCCGCGGAACCAGTGCATACAGGTGAGTGACTCGGCCAACTGTGAGCCGACTGCTTTCGGCCGCATGGCGGACTGAGAACGGCGCTGGCGAAGGCGCCCGCTTCCGGCTCGGCCAAGGGCCACAGTGGTACGCCACGTTCGGCTCCCAGGGCGCCTGCGGCATGCGACGGGTTCAGCTCGGGCTCGGGAACCGGTCGCGTCTTTTTTATCAGTCCGGCGCCTTCTGCGAACCGGATAGTAATCAGGCGATGGAAGGGTGAAATTTCATGGAATCGAGTCACTCCAGCTCTGGCGAACTGGTCACGCTGACCGACGATGACCTGGAAGGCCTGTCCGGCGGTATTCCGCATTTCGACAGTGCTTTCGGAGGCTATCAGGATGTCCTGCCGGCCCGGCCTGTGCTGCCGATCCTTCAGGACCGGCCCAGCGACGACCCGCAGTTGTGGTTCTAGGGCGTGTTTCGAACGTGCCGGTCGCTGCCTGTCGCTGATGGCTGCGACTAGGGGGTCCGCCTCGCCCACCATGGCCCGGTCTGTATCCGTTGGCTCTCTCGACACCACGTGCCGAGATCATCTCGGTTCGAAGATGCCTTCCGGAAAACCATACGCACAAGATCGCGCCAAGCGGGACGAGGAGCAACAGTGGACAACGATGAAAGAATCAATTTCATTGAGTGCTACGTCAGGGTTCTGACGCGCGCGTGGTGCGACACGCATTTCTGTGAGGAACTGAAGCGCGACCCTGTGGTCGTCCTTACGGGCATCGGTATGCGAATACATGACGACGCCCGCGTCAGCGTGGTGCGTCTACCCTCCCAGGAACCCGATCTCGAATTTCAGGCCGGTCTATGGGAAGAGGGTGAGCGCTCGGGTCACTTCGTCCTGCAGATCCCTGCTCTAGACCTGCGGGAACTGAGCGAGGAACAGCTGGGTGAATTGGTCGGAGGCTCTGGGGCCGACATGGACCTCTATCGGCGTCTGGTCCGCAGGTTGTTCCGCTAGTTCATAGCCACAGGAAAATGCGCTGCATAGGCGGATGTATATGAAATTCAGGAAAGAGGCTCTTGCTCGTGTTGACGCGCAAGGGGTGCTCGATCAGCCGGTGCGGTTGACCAGCCCTCGAGGCTGGATAGTGCTGGCCGTACTGACCGTGGTGGTCATCGGCGGAGGCATCTGGGGCTACTCGGCGACGTTGTCGCCTCCAGGAGTGGCAGCGCCCGGGCTGATCACGTCGGCGCGGGGTGCCTTCTCCGTGCAGACCCTCGTAGCCGGGCAGGTCACAAAGGTCTACGTGGAGCGAGGCTCAACTGTTGCCGCGGGTGCGCCGGTGGTTCTGCTGTCCAACGGGTCAAAGCGGACCCTGGTCCGGGCTCCGGGTGAAGGTCGCATAATCTCCCTTGCCGCGCGGATCGGCGAGGTTGTGGAAGCCGGTTCCACGCTGGCCTCGGCGGAGTGGTCCGGTACCGCCGCTGACCGCCCCGTAGCGTTGGTGTACCTGCCCCCTCAGACTGCGGCAACGGTGAGGGTGGGTGAGCGTGTCGACCTCACCGTCAGCTCTGTGCCGGTCACCACGTTCGGGATGCTGCGCGGCCGGATCGTGAGCGTTGATCCGTTCGTTTCCACGCGCCGGGACATCGCCGCCTACCTGGGCGATGACAGCCTGGCCGAGTCCCTGACCGCGGACGGACCGGCGCAGCGGGCTGTAGTGGAACTCGTCGCCGGTGACACGGCCAGTGGATACGCCTGGTCCACCAAGGCAGGACCGCCGTCCCGGATCGACTCCAGGTCGGTCGTTCAGGCGAAGATCCAGCAGCCCCCCGTCCACCCCATCGAATGGGTCCTGCCGAGATGACAACCGATCTGAATCAGCCGGCAGCGCCCACCCGTCGGGGCCGGCACCGAGCCCCCAGAGGCGCCTCGGGTGGGAATTCCAGCGGCAGCGCTGCTGCCGGACCAAGTGAGGCCAAGCGGACTCTCACCACCCGCCGTCGAGTGAAGACGCCGACCGTTCTCCAGATGGAGGCGGTCGAGTGCGGAGCGGCGGCGCTGGCGATGATCCTCGCGCACTTCGGCAAGTACGTCGGCCTGCAACGTCTGCGTATCCTGTGCGGCATATCCCGGGACGGCTCCCGCGCAAGTCATCTGGTGAAGGCGGCCCGCGCACTCGGCCTGGAAGCCGGCGGTCACCAGACGACCACCGAGGTGTTGGCCACACTGCCGGCGCCTGCGATTCTCTTCTGGGAGTTCAACCACTTTGTGGTGTGGGAGGGGCAGGGGCGTCGGCTCGGTAAGCTGGTGGTGTATCTCAATGACCCGGCGCAAGGGCGCCGGGTGCTGACACCCGAGCAGTTCAGTGACGGGTTCACCGGTATTGTCCTGACATTCAGGCCGGGAGCGGACTTCGTCCGTGACGGCAAGGCGCCAGGCAAACTCGCGAACACTCCGGCACGGCTCAAAGGCACCTACGGCGCGCTGGTGTTCGCGCTGTCGGCAGCACTGATGCTGGCAGGCGTGAGCACCGTCATCCCGGCCTTCACCCGCGGGTTCATCGAAGGCGTCTTCACCGCCGACGGCAACGCGCCGTTCTTCGCATTCTTCGGCATGATGGCGACCGCGGTGTTGCTGACCGTCGTGCTCGTGCATACCGAGCAGACGTACCTGCTGCGGGCGCAGCTGATGTCGTCCACCCTCAGTACCGCGCGCTTCCTCCGCCACCTCCTGCGGTTGCCGATCGCCTTCTTCAGCCAGCGCAGTCCGGCCGACGTGGCGCATCGACTCGGAATGAACCACCAGATCGCCGAAAGGCTGTCACAGACTCTGTCATCGGCGGTGGTTAACGCCGTCGTGGCAGTTCTCTATGCCGCGCTGATGTGGACGTACAGCCCGATCCTTGCCGTCATCGGGATCTCGATCTCACTGCTCCACATCGTCCTCACGCGCGTCGTGGTCCGGCTACGCAGCGATGGCGTGGCAAAACTCGCAGTCGACACGTCCAAACTGATATCGACGTCCTTCAGCGGGCTGCAGTTGATCGAGACCATGAAAGCGACAGGCGGCGAACGCGGATACTTCCGCCGTTGGGGAGACCAACAGGCCGCACTCCTGTACCAGCAGCAGGTGGTCTCGGTCCCTTCGGCTCTGTTGTCCTCCATCGGCCCTCTGCTGACCACCCTCAACGTCGCGGTGATCCTGACCTACGGAGGCTTGCAGGCAGTCGCGGGCAACCTGTCGATCGGGCTTTTGATCGCATTCCAAGTCGTCCTGTCGAACTTCAGCCGACCGGTTGCCGAACTCAGCAACCTCGCTCCGATCATGCAGGACACCGTCGCGGATGTCACTCGCATCAAAGACGTGGAAGCCGAACAACAGGATGCCGTCTTCACCCGTCCCGAACCGGACCGAACCAAGCGTCTCAGCGGTCATCTACGGTTCAACACCGTGACCTTCGGTTACGGCAGGCTGTCCCCTCCGCTGCTCAACGGCTTCTCCTTCGAGATCAAGCCCGGCCACCAGCTGGCGCTGGTGGGCGGGTCGGGCAGCGGGAAGTCGACGGTGAGCCGCTTGATAGCCGGCCTGTACGACCCCTGGTCCGGTTCGATCGAATTCGACGGCAAGCCGCATACGACCGTCTCGCGCAGCGTCCTGGCCGCCTCGGTAGCGTTCGTCGACCAGGACGTGTTCCTCTTCGAGGGCACTGTGCGGGACAACGTGACCCTGTGGGACCCGAGCCTGCCGGACGAGGCTGTGATGGCCGCACTGCGGGACGCCTGTATGGACGATGTCGTCGCCGCTCGCCCGGGCGGAATCCATAGCCGCGTTGAGCAGGACGGCCGCAACTTCTCCGGCGGCCAGCGGCAGCGCATGGAAATCGCCCGGGCCTTGGTCCGCAATCCCAGCGTTCTGGTCCTGGACGAGGCGACCAGCGCCCTGGACGCCGAAACCGAGCAGCGGATCAGTGAGAATCTCCGGCGCCGTGGGTGTGCCTGCGTCCTCATCGCCCACCGTCTGAGCACGATCCGCTCGTCCGACGAGATCATCGTCCTTGACGCCGGACGGGCGATTGAACGCGGCACCCATCACGAACTGGTCGCCCGCGCAGGCGTCTACTCGAGCCTTGTCTTGGAGGCATGACATGACTCACGATCGAAACGGCGCCGATGCAGGCGGGCAAGGCTTCGCCGGGCCTGATGCCAATGCTGTGCCCCTGCTGCCGGGCTATGGTCAGACAGCCGGGCCCAGGGCTCGGCATGTCGTGCTCGGCGGACGTCACACCCTGTGGCTGGTATCCGGCGCGGCACTGAACCTTTTTGCGGTCGGCACCGTCGAACGCGGCCCTTGGCAGTTCGTCGGTCGCTTCGAGCCCGGAATGATCATCATGGGATCTCCGCGAGAGGCCCGGCATGTTCTTGCCGCTAGACCGGAAGAAGGATGCGTACTTCGCCGGGTCTCGCTCGACGAGCTGTTCCGCTCGCCGCAGGACCGATCCGGTGACACGGTCGTGGACCTGCAACGGCGAGCGATCAGCGACGGCATCGACGCCGGTCTGACGGTGCTGCACTCGTCCATCGGCGGAACCCAGCCGAGCTCCGCACCAGTCGAGATTCCGCCCGGAGGACAGGTTCACCTCCCGGCGGGGCATCAGGCGCGGCCGCGCGCCGGAGTACTGTGGATCGGCGTCAACCGGGGACACATCACAACCGCCGGGCCTGACGGCGACCGCGAACACCAGGCTGGCGACACCCTCGCACTGACCGGCCAGGATTGGGTCGAGGCGGCGACGGACACCGATCTGGTGGCCTGGCCAACCGAGGAGTTGCTCAGCGCGGGCCAACTGTGGGGCTGTCTCGTACACCACCATGGCCAGTACCTGCACATGCTGAGCCAGCGGATCGATCGGCAATGGGCCATCGGCAACCAGAGCGCGGCCGAGGGCCGGGACGCCAGTGCCCGAGCCGTGGCCAAGGCCGATCAGGCGCTGCGCGCGGTCGCCCACCCCGTCGCCCGCTGGACACCTGACCGGCAGATACCGGAAGACGCGGCGGTCGAGGTGTGCCGGATCGTAGCCGCTGCGGCGGGAATCGACATGGGTGGCACGTCGTCGCTGGGCTCGGCGGGCAGCCGGACCGACCCGATCACCCGTATCACCACGGCCTCCCGGATCAGGACCAGACCCGTGCGTCTGACCGGCACGTGGTGGCGCGAGGACGTGGGTCCTTTGGCCGCGTACCTGGGGTCGGAACGGATGCCGGTCGCGCTGCTGTGGCGCCGGGGCGGCTACGACATCGTCGAACCCGGGACCGGTCGGCGACGGGTCACTGCGGAGGTGGCCGCGGACCTGCAGCCGAGCGCGGTGATGTTCTACCGGTCACTGCCGGAGGAACCCGTCAACGGGTTCCGACTCCTGCGGTTCGGTCTGCACGGTGCCAGACTCGACGTGCTGCGCCTGTTGGCCGCAGGCATCGCCGGATTCGCAGTGGCACTGGTGGTGCCGATCGCGACTGGCCAAGTCCTCGGCGAATTCGTGCCGAACGCCCGAAATGACCTCATCGTTCAAGCCGGGATCGCCGTGGTCATCGCGGGCGTGGTGTCGGCCGCCTTCTCGATGATGAATTCGATCGCCGTGCTGCGCTTGGAGGCACGTCTCGACGCTACGCTTCAGGCAGCCGTCTGGGACCGGCTCCTGCGGCTTCCCGCCGCCTTCTTCACCCGGTACTCAACTGGCGAGTTGGCCAGCGCCGCACTGGGTATCAACGCCATACGTTCCATACTGTCCAACGTCGGCGTCACGATCATCAGCGCCCTGCTGACCGCAGCGGTGAACCTCGCTCTCCTCCTGTGGTACAGCGCACCGTTGGGCTTGCTGGCGGCAACCCTGCTGCTGCTTCACGGGTCTGTCTTCATCGCGATCGCTGTGCGCCAGCTCCGCTGGCAACACCAGCTCATCGACCTGGAGTACAAACTCGCGGACCGCGTCTTCCAGACCCTGCGCAGCCTGCCGAAACTCCGCGTGGCCGCCGCTGAAGGCTTTGCGTACGCGCGATGGGCCGCGGACTTCACGAAAAGCCGTGAGCTGACCCGGCGAGTGGAGCGCACCCAGAACCTGGTGACCGCGATCAACGCGGGATACGTGCCCTTTTCCACGCTCCTGCTGTTCCTCGCACTCGCCGGACCCGCCGAGGGCATGCTGACGCTCGCTCAGTTCCTGACGTTCCTCACAGCATTTGCCGCCGTCCTTTCCTCCATGGTGCAGGTCACCAGCGCGATCTCATCCGCCAGCGCCGTGGTCCCCCTGTTCGATAAAATCCGTCCAGTTCTCGAGGAAACCCCCGAGGTCACCTCACGCAAAACGGTGCCGGAACGCCTGTCCGGTGAGCTGGAACTCGCAGACGTGTCGTTTCGTTACTCCGACGGATCACCCCTCATCCTCGAAAAGATCAACCTGCACGTCGGCTCCGGCGAGTTCGTCGCGATCGTCGGACCGACCGGCTGCGGGAAGTCCACCCTGTTGCGTCTGCTCATCGGCTTCAACCAGCCCACCACCGGAACGGTCCGCTACGACGGCCACAACCTCACCCAACTCGACCTGTCCGAGGTGCGCCAGCAGTGCGGCGTGGTCCTGCAACACGCCGCCCCCTTCGCCGGCACCATCCTGAGCAACATCTGCGGTACCGGCTCGTACACCGTCGATGAGGCATGGAAGGCTGCCGAACTCGCCGGCCTCGACCGCGACATCAAGGGCATGCCCATGGGCATGCACACGCTGGTCACCGACGGCGCGGCGGCACTGTCCGGCGGGCAACGCCAACGACTCATGATTGCCCGGGCATTGATCGCACGCCCCAAGATCCTTTTCTTCGACGAGGCGACCAGCGCACTCGACAACGAAACCCAGGCCATCGTCACCGAAAGCACCAGAACGCTGTCCGCGACCCGCATCGTGATCGCGCACCGACTATCCACGATCATGCACGCGGACCGGGTGATTGTGCTTGATGAAGGCCGGATAACCCAGGAAGGATCCCCCGAACAACTGCTCACCGACCAGGCGGGACTGTTCTACCAACTCGTCCACAGGCAAATTCAGGAGCCCCTCCCCTCGCCTCACTGTGCCAGCGGTTGATTTGCCTGCTTGTTGGCAGGGCAGGGAGCTGTCGATCAATAACTCCTTGATTTGATGGAGCAGTTGGGTTCATAGGATCCGGATGTGACGGAGGGGACTGTGGCAGCGCTGGCGGTCCGTGTTGTTGCCCGCGCCACCGGAGTTGCGGAGTCAACGGGCTCGCGCGGCGTGGGCGAACTGGACCGCGGACCGGTGCCGTCGGGGCGGGTGCCCGCTCCCAAGCGGCTGGCCGATATCGGTCTGAGGCTGGTCCCCGCCCTGCTGTTACTGACCCTTTCGGGTTGCGTTCGGGTGGTGACGGTGGGTGATCTCTGCGGTATGCCGGTGTCATGCGGTACGCGGATGGCGGGGGCCTGACTACTGAGCGGCGGGCTGCGCGTGAAGGGATCCGGCTGGAGGCCGGGCAGAGGTTCGCACGAGGTGACAGGACTTCGGACTTCGCCATGAACCTGCGGGTGAGCGAGCGTTCGGTGGAGCAATGGCGCCGGGCCTGGCGTGAAGGCGGCATGGAGGGTCTGAAGTCGAAGGGACCCGCGAAACTGCCGAAGCTGTCGGACGGACGCTTCGTCCTTGCTGGAGAAGGAGCTGCCAAGGGCGGGTCTGTACGGTCTTCGATGTAACTCCCGATCATGGAAGTAGCACCTGACGAGCGACGTGACCGTCTCTGCCGAGGCGGTTGACGAGGTCCGGGCGGTCGAGTTGTCGGCGGACATGCTGGACGAGCAGTTGATCGGGCAGTTGGTCGACAGGGCCCGCCCGAGCGGGCTGCAATTGACCGGCGACGGCGGCCTGCTGCAGCAGCTGACCAAGCGCGTGCTGGAGTCCGCCCTGGAGGGAGAGATCACCGACCACCTCGGCTACGAGAAGCATGATCCGGCCGGCGCCGGCAGTGGCAACAGCCGCAACGGGGTCCGGTCCAAGACCGTGCTGACCGATGTGGGACCGGTGGAGATCACGGTGCCGCGTGACCGCGACGGCAGCTTCGAACCGCAGAGCGTCAAGAAGCGGCGGCTGACCGGCGTGGACGAGATGACGCTGTCCCTGTCCGCTCGCGGTCTGACGCATGGTGACATCTCTGCGCACCTGGCTGAAGTCTACGGCGTGAGTGTGTCCAAGCAGACCATCTCAACCATCACCAACAAGGTCATGGACGGGATGACGGAGTGGCAGAACCGGCCGCTGGATTCGGTCTATCCGGTGATCTTCATCGACTGCGTGCACGTGAAGGTCCGCGAGGGCAGATGGCGAACCGGCCGATCCGCGTTGCCCTCGCGGTGACCGTGGACGGCACCCGGGACATCCTCGGTACCATGCCCGACGAGGTCATGGCGGCCCTGCCGCTGATAGCGCAAGACTGGCACGGCACCTGGAACTACATCCTGCGGCCCCAACCATCAACCCCGACACCCCTCCCGCGTCGCGACGACCGGGCCCCCGACTGGCTGCACTGCACCATCCCACCCTCACCGGCCTGGAGCACGCGGCGTTCACCGAGCTGCCGGCCATCGTCGAGCGGTGCCTCCTCGACCACCCGCCCATCAGCCTCCATCACAAGCGCGCCCGCCACCGCACCCTGCGGCGCGCACCCCTTGTCACTGTCCGACCGACTGTTGGTCACCGTCATTCGCCACCGCTGGAAGCCCCAGATCCGCGTCCCCACCTCCCCGCTCGGCTCACTGGCAGATGTCGTCGGCGATACCCTCCACGAGATCACCCCATCCTGGAGGCCCTCAACCGCCACGCCCGCCCAGCACCGGCCACCGCACCCACCGCGAAAGACCTCACCAGTACGAAACCCATAGAGTTCATGATTCTGCTGGAGTCACGCCTAT
Organism: Streptomyces sp. NBC_00285; assembly: GCF_036174265.1. NCBI lineage: Bacteria > Bacillati > Actinomycetota > Actinomycetes > Kitasatosporales > Streptomycetaceae > Streptomyces > Streptomyces sp. NBC_00285. The sequence goes on from NZ_CP108055.1 coordinate 1,401,302, forward strand.
TGTGCGGAGGGCATCAGGCAGTTCGTTCCTTCCTGATATTCCCAGCTTGCGATACGCCCTGGTTAGGTGTATTTCTACAACCCGTCGACTGACAAAAAGGGCGACCGCGATCTCGCGATTTGTCTGTTTCGCTGCCGCCTGGAGAGCGACTCGTTGCTCGGCAGGGGTCAAAACGGAAGCTTTCGATGAGTTCTTTCCCAGTCGTCCACCAACGATGCCGTAATCGGTCTTGGCACGGTCGACCAAGATAGGAGATCCGATGTCGAGACCGATCCGATGGGCCTGCTTCAGAAATTTTCGTGCTTCCACATCGCGGTGAGATGAATGGAGCGCGGACCCATATTCGATAAGACTCCAAGCGAATTCCAGAGACCAATCGGAATCAGCCAGCAAATCGGTTGCTTCCTTGCAGGTGGCGAGCCCAGCCCTTCTGGGAAGAATGGACCCGTAGATTCTGAGTGCACGGCCGAGCGGCCCTGGTGCCCCCCACTCGCGTGCCAGCCTTACTTCCTCTGCAGCATGTGTGAGTGCCTTTTTCTGGTGGCCAGTCCGGTGCATGGCGATCGCTACCGAAGATCGCCATGGAATGAGGGCGGGATTGGCAATTTTCCAATCGGTGAGCCGATCACCCAAGGTTAGCAGCTCTCGTATGCCTTCCTGTGTTCGACCGACACTGACAAGCAATTGCGCCCGAGCGAACAGCAAGGCGGGACTTGGAAAGTCCGGGTCCGGCGGAAGGTCGATGGTCCAACCGCCTGCCTCGAGAACATCCATTGCCTCCGCTAGGGACCCGAGTTCCACGAGGGCATGAATCAACCGAGCGCGCAGCATCATCACAGTGCCGGCGCGAGGATCGGCTTGGGAATCCTCCAACAGCTTCAGGCCGGTCCGGGCGTCGTCGACCGCTTCGTGAAGTCGGCCGCGGCGGAACCAGATGTCTGCTCGTTGACCATAGGCCGCCGACAACGCTGGCAGATGCTGCCAGGCCGTTGCCATGGTGATCAGTCTGTCGCAATGGGTAAAAGCCGTATCGAGGCGCCCTCCGTGGATGAGCGTCTGATTGCCCCGCAGGTGTGCCAAGAACTGGTCGACGTCTGCGAGTGGGCTTGTTACGACCCGATCTGCCAAGGCGACTGCGAAGGTTCTATTTCGGCAATGCGACGTAAAGGCGATACTCACGGAGCTATCAGCATCTGCGGTTGCTGCGTAAGTTGTCATAAACTGCTTCAGTGCCGCAGGGTCTGAGTCATCACCGATTTGAACTCTCCGGCCCAATGCCGCCGCAACGGCTTGCTCGCCCTGCTTCTGCAGCTCAAACAGCGCGGCTGTAGTGTGCATTGGCAGTATCGTCCCTGCGCTTAGCGATCGAAGGCTGCCGGCGCGACGCTCCAAGGTCACCTCGTCCCCGAGGATCCCGAGCAGGTCAGCAAGCTGTTGACCTGCCCGGGCGCGTACCTCGGCGCAAGAACTGGCCGCAACGACCTGAGACAGGTTTGCCATGGCCTCTTTGATGTCGATGCGTGCCTCTGCTTCGCCCAGCCGTCCCAGCACCTTGAAGCGGTCACTGTCGGTCGACGGTTCCTGGAGTGCCCGGCGCAGATAGGCGACAGCGGATCGGGGATCTCCATCGGTCAACACATGTTCTGCTGCTGCCATCAACGCCGCCAAGGCCCATGGCTCCGCAACAGGAGCGCTAGCCAGAAGGTGTTCTGCCACATCCTTCGGATTTCCCCCAGTGAGGGCGATGGTCCGGGCGGCCTGGCAGTGCAATTCCTGGAGAGCCGAGTAAGTGAGCTGTTGCCTGAGCAGCGATTCAATGAGGGGATGAACAATCGTGACGCTCTGCCTTTCGACGTCAAGCACACCCATTCGTTGCAGTGCGTTAACCGTGCCACTTATGACTGAAGGCGTTACGCCTGTCATCGCGGCGACTCGGTCGATCGTGGCGCTTGTGTCGAGGACGGTCACAACTTGGGCTACTGCATGCGCATGCTTGGTGACTCGTCGGAGCCTGGCTCGTAGTGCCGGAGCCAGACCGGCGAGTTCCAAGGTCGACACCCATGGAGCATTTTCCGCGTCCGGCACTATCTGACGCTCTGCGAGGTGTGCCGCGAGGGCGGTCATCAACCTAGGGTTACCGCAGGTACCAGTGATGCATGCTCGAATGAACTCTGGATCGCCAGGAATTCCGAGACTGTTTTCCAAAATGGTCGCCACCTCAGAAGGCCGCAGCGGATCTGGGTGGAACTCGTGTACTGCATTGGAAATCAATTCGTCAAGTTGCTCCGGGTCTACACAGACTTCCCCTGAACCCACAACTACCACAAGAATTACAGGCATTTGCCGTATGCGCCAAGAAAATTCAGTAAGCCACTTCAGGGATGGCGAATCCAGCCACTGGCAGTCGTCGACACCGATCACGAGCGGCATATCACGCGATAGAAAACAGATGATGTCATCGATCTGTCGAGAAACCACCGAAGTTGAAGTCGAGTCGCCTGGTTTCCAGTTTTCGATTGCTCTGATCGCTTCGGCAATATCAGTTGGTGCAGATTCATTTCCTGGTCGCGCGGCTGCCCGCGTCAAGGGCGCCGAACCAAGGAGTGCCCGTGCTGCCTCGAATCCATTCTCACGCTCAGGGAAATTACCAAATAGCTGAAGGAAGGTGAAGTCACGACTCCGCACATCGTCGCAAATGTCACGCAGGAGTGATGTTTTACCCGCCCCCATTGTTCCCGATATTGAGATGACGCTGCCGTATCCGGCCTGTGCGCACTCAATCAATTCGGCAATCGCCGAAGATTGAAGTTCGCGAAGTGGCGGCATTCGATTGGACTTCAACATATAGTTTCTCCGTGGAACTCGCAGAGCGAATGCTGACCTTCAAAGCGCGCCATGATGGGTTGCAGGTGGCCTTCCCTGGGGCGCGCCGTACTCATAAGGCGTACAAAGGCAAGACCGACTGCAGCGCCGGACCGCCGCTCGCGAGCCCGCCCGCGAAGTGGGGCAGCAGCGTCTCCTCGCCGGACCAGACCCGGTCCGCGTACGCCGTGTAGTCACTGGAATCGTGTTCTGTCATAGCGTCCGGCTCCCAGCATTCGCCCCTGGGCCGCCGTCCTGCCCCCTGCGGCAGCCTGCTGATCTGCGTAGAGTCTGTGTCGGATGCGGTCGGAGAGACATCCCTCATCTTCACAGCCAAAAGCGACGGGCCCTGTGATCTGTCACAGGCTGAAGGGAGAGCTGGTGCCGAGCGATCCCACGCCCGAACGCCACGCGGCGTATCCCGCGCTGTCTCCAGCCGCGCAGGCTCTGGCCGCGCGCTGCGAGAGCCACGTCAACGAGCTCGCCCGCCACATGGCCCGCGACGTGTTCGAACGGCTGCCGGGCTACTCCGACCTCCCCGCCGATGTGAAGGACGTGGAAGTCGCCGCGACAGTCCGCACCGGCCTACGCCTCTACCTGCGCCGCGCACGAGACCCCCAGAGGCGCGCCGGGGACTACAGCCTCTTCCGCGAACGCGCCGCACAACGTGCCGAGGAGGGCATGCCGCTGCCCACGCTGCTGCGCGCCCACGCCACGGCCGTCCACGTCCTGTGGCAGGCGCTCCGGGACGAGGCCACCGGCGAAGAAGCGGGCGCACTGATCGAGCTCGTCGACCTGCTCCTGCGCGGTCATGAAGCCGTCATCGGCGCCGTAACCGAGACCTACCTGGCAGAGCAGGCGACGCTGGCGGCGGAACGTCGCGAGCATCACCGCTCCCTGGTACGCGGCCTGCTGGACGGCTCCATGTCTCCCCAGCGTGCCTTCAAGCAGCTGGGCCTCGAAGGCCCCTGTCTCGTCGTCCACCTGCATCTGCCGAGGGAAGAGAGCACGGAGACCACGAGTGTCGCGGACCGCCGCCAGGTCCGCCGCGTCCAGGCCGTCGTCGACCGCAGCCTGGACACCGAGCCCGTGTCGTTGCTGGGCGTGGACGGAGGCCAGGTGATCGTTCCCCAACAGGCCGACGACAAGGACGGCATCCATACCTACCAGGAGCTGTGCACCTCACTGAGGCAGGTCTGCGGCAACGGCGTCAGACTCGCCGCGGTCGCCGCCGCCACCGCCCAAGACGTCCCGGCCGCGGCCCGCACCGCCGCCGAGATCGTCCGGATCGCCCGCGCCTGCGGCCATCCCCCGGGGGTCCACACCATGAACGACGTCCTCCTGGAATACCACCTCTCCCAGCCCGACGAGAGCAGCGACCGCATCGCCGCCCTGCTGGACCCCATCGAGGACCGCCCCGACCTCATCGACACCCTGCGCGTGCACCTCGGACACCGGCAGGACCGGCGCAGTACCGCCCGCCACCTCGGCCTGCACCCCAACACCGTGGACAACCGACTCACCAGAATCAGCGAGCTCACCGGCCTCGACATCGCCTCCTCACGCGGGACCGCCCTGGCTCTGGCCGCCTTGTTGTTGCGTGACAACGCGCCGGGGTGAACGCCGCGCGAGCGGCAGTCGGAGGTGCCGGACGTGGGCACCTGATGACGGGTCTGCTCGACGGAGTCGTATGACTGGTCCGAGATCTTCGCATCGAGCGCCAGAGCGCCTGTGCACCCAGAGGCGCGATCTGATGAACGCCGGAGCACGCCTCGATGAGGTGCTGCACAGTGTGAAGGTTCCGGCGGGCCTCCTGGAGAAGCCCTACCTCCACCCGGCGTACGACGAGCCGGAATTCGTCGTACGCAATCTCCGGCGGCTCTGGGGCGGCTGGTACGACCAGAACCCGGCGAGCCTCAAGCCTGCCCCGGAAGCGGCACTGCCCGCCGAGCTCGCCGACGTAGCGGGCGGCCCGCGGGTGCTGGCGGACCGGGCCGAGCAGCTGCTCGGCCGCGGGGAACCGCGCCTGGCGACGCACCTTGGCGAGACCGCCGCACTGGCCGCGCCGGCCGACCGGCAGGTGGCCCGGATCAGGGCCGAGATCTTCGCCCGCCGTGCCGGGCGCGAGACCTCGACGATGGCGCGCGGCATCTTCAACTGGGCGGCCGCCGAATCCGCCGCCGTCGCCGACGGCACGGATGTCGCCACCGAACTGACGCGCAGTGACGAGGGGCGGCGGCGGGCGTCGGGAGCGATCAGCGTGGGCGTCGTCGACGACGACGGCTGCGGTTGCGGCGTACCCGTGGACGACAGCACCCAGGAAGGGGCCTGACCGTGGAGGCAACGAATGCCCAGGTGCGCGAAAGCGGCCCGGTGACCGCGCTACCTGCCGGCCGACAGGCCTGGACGACTACCTGGCTGCTGCTGGCCTTCATGCTGGTGAACTTCGCCGACAAGGCCGTCCTGGGGCTGGCCGGCCCGGAGATCATGAAGGAGTTCGGTCTCGACCGGCAGGAGTTCGGCACCGCCCAGGCCGCGTTCTTCAGCCTGTTCTCGCTTTCCGCGCTGGGCGTGTCGTTCCTGACGCGTAGGGTGCGCACCTCGGTGCTGCTCCTGGCGATGGGCCTGCTGTGGTCGGTCGCTCAGCTGCCGATGCTCTGGGCCGCGGCGGGCTTCGGGACGCTGATCGCGACGAGAGTGCTCCTCGGCTTCGCCGAAGGGCCCGCGGCACCCGTGGCGGTTCATCACGTGCACGGCTGGTTCGTGCAGCGAGAGCGAACCCTGCCGACCGCCATCCTCATGGTGGGCGCGGCGGCGGGAGTCGCGGTGGCGGCACCGGCCCTGGGGGCGGTGATCTCCCACTTCGGTTGGCGCTGGGCCTTCGGAGTGGCGGGTATCGCCGGGATCCTGTGGGCGTCGGTGTGGACGGTGAAGGGCAAAGAGGGGCCGCTGGCCCCGCCCGTGGGCCGACGCGCACGCATCGCGGACGGCGGGCCCAGGTGCGTGGAGGTACCGCTGCGGTCCGTCTTCCTCTCCGGCACGTTCATCACCGCGGCCCTGGGCGCGTTCGGGGCCTACTGGGTAATGAGCGCCCAGCTCACATGGCTGCCGGACTATCTCCAGACGGTTGTCGGCTGGGACCTCAAGCAGGCCAGTGCCGCGGTCGGCGGGGGTGCCGTCGCCAACGGCGTGGTCTTCCTGGCGCACGGGATGCTGGCCCGCCGGGCCGCTCTGCGCGGCACCGGTGGAAAGCTGCCTGCCGGCGCCGGTCTGCTGCTGATGGCCTCGTCGGTCGCGGTGGCGTGGTTCGCGACCGTCGACGCGCTCTGGATCAAGGTTCCGATGATGTTCGGTCCGATGGCGCTCGGCATGGTCATGATCACTGTCGCGCAGACGGCCATCGCCCGGATCACGCCGCCCTCCCAGCGTGGCGTCGTCCTGGGCGCACTGGTGGCGGTCTTCGCCCTGGGCGGGATCGCGTCGCCCCTGATCCTTGGCCGGACCGTTGACAGCGCGGCGAGTATCGCGATCGGCTATCACAACGCATGGCTCGTCACGGCGACGCTGCTCCTGGTCACCGGCCTCCTGGCGGCGCTCTTCCTGCGCCCGGAAAGGGACGCCCGGCGACTCGGCGTCCCGGAAACCCCAGCGCCCCGAGGCGCTGCCAGCCAATGAAAGGGTGCCCTGCCCGACCGGGCTGGCCGTTCTCTGGCTCTGGCTCTGGCTCTGGCTCTGGCGCAGATTTTGGAGGGATGCCCATGCAGTTTGAGTTGTGCGATACAACCTTGACAGTTGCTTCGCACAACTCCATGATGGCGTCATGACAGCACAGGACCAACCCCTCGACGTGATCCACGAGGCGATCATCCTGTTCTCCCGCAATTCCCGGGTGCGGGCGAACAACATGTACGACGAGCTGCCCTTCGTCGCGTACACGATGCTGTCGTATGTGGGTACCTTCCCTCTGCCCACCGCCTCCGACCTGGCGGAGCGGTACGGGCTGGAGAAGTCCACCGTCAGTCGTCAGCTGTCCCAGTTGGAGGAGGACGGCCTGCTGCGCCGGGTGACGCATCCGTCGCGTCCCAGGACCAAGTTGCTGGAACTGACCGACACCGGCCACGCCCGCCTGGCGCGCGTCAGACAGCACCAGCGCGAGGGACTGAAGGAACGGCTCGGCCACTGGCCGGACGAGGACGTCGAGACGTTCAGCCGCCTGTTCCACCGGTTCGTCACGGAACTCGACTGACAGTCGCCTGGCCCCTTCCCTTCCCCTTCCCTTCCCTTCCCTGGACACCGGTCTCGCGGCGACGGACCGGTCCAGTCGCTCGTACTCCACAGCCCGATGCACGCAGAGGGCTCGGTCTCGCATGCCCGCCCGGCAGCAAGGAGTGATCCCATGACCGTCTCGTCCGACTCGTCCGTCTCCGCGATCGTGGAAGAGGAACGGCGCATCGACGCCGCGCTGGATCTGGAGAATCACAACAGGGACAGCGTGTACAACGTTCCGGGCTACCGGCCGGTGCGCAGGGAACTGGCCCACGCTCCGGTCCGGGTGAGCGGTGAGCTGCCCGCCGACCTGGAGGGCGCGTACCTGCGCAACGGCACCAACTCCCAGTTCGACAACGGCCATATCCGGCTCCATGCCTTCTCGGGCGCCGGGATGGTCCACCAGATCCAGATCTCGTCGGGGAGTGCCACGTACTCCAACTCCTACGTCCGCACCCCTCGGTTCGAGGCCGAGCGGGCCGCCGGCCGGGAGGTGTACCCGGAGTTCTCCGACCTGGTCTCGGGCAGGCCGGGTGCGGACCGGCTCGCCCTGGTGGAGGAGAAGATCCGCCACGGTCTGATCCCCGCCCTCGGCCCCTTCGAGCGGACCCCGGGCTCGACCTCGATCCGGTACCACCACGGGCGCCTGTACTGCCTTCAGGAGACGGGTTACGCGTTCGTCCTCGACACACGCGTCGAGGACGGCCGGCTGATCGTGGACGGCCGCGGCCGGCTGGAGACGTGGGCGGGGGAGTGGGAAGGCCCCTTCTCCGCGCACCCGCGCATCAACCCGGACAACGGCGACGTGTACAACCTCAGTGTCGAGCCGTCCGGACAGATCATCGCCGGGCTGCTCCACAAGGGAGAACTCGCAGCGCAGCAGGTCGTGCACCGGCAGACGCCGGACACGGGCGAGATGGGCTGGCTGCACGACTTCTTCCTGACCGAGAACCATCTCGTGTTCCCCGACATCTCCGTCCGCCGGGATCCCGGCGGTCTGCTCGGCCCGGAAGGCAGCGTCTTCCGCCATGATGCCGACCACCGGTTGCGGTGGGGTGTTCTCCCTCGCGACTTCGGACCGGACACCGAGGTGCGCTGGTTCACCACCGGCCAGGCCGGCACCGTCTGGCACGTCATCAACGCCTGGGAGCGCCAAGGCCCGCGCGGCTCGCGGGAGATCGTGCTCTACTCCCCCGTCTTCCCGTCCTATCCGTCGAGCGTTGCGATCCACACCCCCGAGGAACCGCCCGCCCAGGTCAGGACCTGGGTGCTGGACCTGGACACCGGGGAGGTCACCGACGACCGGCTGCTGATCGACCACGGCTACGAGCGGCCCAGCCTCAACCTGAACCACGTCGGGCGGACCAGCCGCTACTGCTACCTGCTCGACGAACACGGTGACGGCTACATGGGCAAGGGGGTCCTGAAGTACGACCTCGTCGAGGAGAAGGAACTCGGCTACCTCGACTACGGCGACATGTACGGCGGCGAGGCCCTGTTCGTTCCCAGGCCCACGGCGAGCAGCGAGGACAACGGCTACCTACTCGACCTGCTCATGGACGACCACCGCGCCGAACTCGTCGTCATCGACGCCCAGACCATGACCGAACTGGCACGGCTGCATCTGCCGCAGCGGGTGCCGTTCGGTGTCCACGCCACCTGGCTGGACAGTCCGGAGATCGCCACCCTCGCCCCGTAGCCGGCGAGCACAAGCCATCGCCGACGACCTCCCCCGCAGGACGAGATGAACGGAGACCCGCATGCGACTCGGCACGCACACCCACCGGTGCAGCCCGTGCCGAGGTCCGGGAGGGCCGGCGCGGACGTCGGACCGGCGGTGAGCACCGTGCGGCTGTACGCCGAGGACCTTCGCCCCGGTGTCGTGTTCGACCTGGGCGGCGCCAAGGTCTCCCGGGAGGAGATCCTCGACTTCGGCCGGCGCTTCGACCCGCTGCCGCTGCACACGGACGAGGACGCGGCTGCCGCGAGCCGTTTCGGGGGCCTCATCGCCAGCGGTTTCCACACCCTGGCAGTCCTGCAACGCCTCCTGGTGGACGCGGTCCTCTCCCGCGCCGCCGTCATCGCCGGCCGGGAGATCACATCCCTGCGCATGCTGGCGCCGGTCCGGCCCGGGGACGTGCTGCACGGCACGATGGAGATCCTGGAGGTACGCCCCCGCGACGACGGCACCGCCGCCGTCCGCAGCCGGGGCGCCCTCACCAACGACTCCGGCACCGTCGTCCTGGAACTCCAGGGAGAAACGCTCTGGGAACACCGCCCACCAGGCGGGAGAGAAGGCGGCACGGCCTGACACCCAGGAACCCCCGCCGGCCGCTCGCGACCGTACCGAGTGCCGCCAAAGGCCCCGGACACCCGAGAAGACACTGAACGGAGACGGACATGCATGCCGGCGTGCACATCAACCGGTTCGACCACCCCGAGGGCGGCCCTGCCCTGGCGGCAGAGCTGGCCGCCGCGGGAGCAGCGGCTGAGGCCGCCGGCGTCAACCGGCTGTCGGTGATGGACCACTACTTCCAGATGGAGTTCAACGGCGGCGCCGAGGCACCCATGCTGGAGGCCTACACGGCCCTCGCCTATCTGGCCGCCCACACCTCCACCGTGCGACTGGGCGCCCTGGTCACCGGAGTGACGTACCGCCACCCCGGACTGCTCGCCAAGATCGCCACCACGCTCGACGTCCTCTCCGGCGGCCGGGCCACTCTGGGCATCGGAGCGGCCTGGTACGACCGCGAGCACCACGGCCTGGGCGTCCCCTACCCGCCACTCGCGGAGCGGTTCGAACGGCTGGAGGAGACCCTGAGGATCTGCCTGCAGATGTGGGACCCGGACGACAACGGGCCCTTCGAAGGCCGCCACTACCAGCTCGCCGAAACCCTGTGCGTCCCGCCGCCGGTCAGCAGCCCGCACCCGGAGATCATGATCGGCGGCGGTGGGGAGAAGAAGACACTGCGGCTCGTCGCCCGGTACGGCGACGCCTGCAACCTGTTCGCCACCTCGCCCGAGGACGTCGCGCACAAGCTGGACGTGTTGCGCCGGCACTGCGACAAGGCGGACCGCGACCACGACACCGTCCGCCGGACGATCACGTACTCGGGAGAGGCCGCCACGGCGGAGGATCTGGACACCTTCACCCGCGACATCGAGCCGTACGCCGAGCTTGGCATCGACACGGTCATCATCTCGCCGCATCTGGGCGCCACGTCGCGATGGATGGAGACCTTCGCCTCCCAGGCCGTAAGGCGACTGACCGAACTAGGCTGAAGCGGCCCGAGAATCGGCCGTCCTATCCCTCTCGGACGGCCGGTCCAGGGCCGGGAGCGCGCCCCGGCAGAGCCTCTTGCCGCGCCAGTCCGAGCGCGTCGGTCAGATCGACCGGGACACCACACCTGTCAGCGTACTGGCCACTGTCGAGCGAGTCACCGGCGGACAAGCCGCCAAGGATGCCGCCGAGGTCGAGGGACGGGCCGACGCACTCCTACGGCAGGTCCGCATTCACATTGAATCTGCAGAATCCGCGACTTGATGAGCACTGGCACCTGCGGAAACGGTTGACTACGCCGACCGGGCCGACCGTGCAGAAGCCGCCGTGAACCATCGTCCTGCCCCGTCCGTGACAACGACGCGAACAGCGGGCGGCGCGAAGCCGGCCGGATCCGGTGAGGACACGCGCACGTGAGCCTACCCCTGAAGACCTGAGCGCCAAGGTGACGCACTGCCCGTCACCCCACGCCTCGCCCTCGACATCTCCAAAGCGATCGTGGGGGACTTCACGGACCGGTCGGGTCTTGCCATCGGATATCGAGCCGGTCGCGCAGGATGTCGTGGTCGTCGCCTGTACGGAGGCTGGACGCTGGAGTGGGCTGGGCGTCAGTGGCGAATGCCGGCGGCCACCAGGTCCGCGACGACGGCCTGGGGGTCGGGGCCGGTGACCAGGGCCTCGCCCACGAGGACCGCGTCCGCGCCGTGGTCGGCGTAGGCGATGAGGTCCCGCGGGCCGCGTACCGCGGAGGCCGCGACCTTCACGATGTGATCCGGGATCGCGGGGACGACTCGGGTGAAGGTGTCCCGATCGACGTGAAGGGTCTTCAGGTCGCGGGCGTTGACTCCGATGACGCGGGCACCGGCGTCGACGGCGCGGGCTGCCTCCTGCTGGTCGTGTACCTCGACGAGCGGGGTCAGGCCGATGGCGTGCGCCTGCTCGATCAGCGCGACCAGGGTTGGTTGGTCCAGGGAGGCCACGATCAGCAGGGCCAGGTCGGCGCCGTGGGCGCGAGCCTCCCACAGCTGGTAGGCGGTGACGATGAAGTCCTTGCGCAGCAGTGGTGTGTCTACGGCGGCGCGGACGGCCGCAAGGTCGGACAGGGAGCCTTTGAAGCGGCGCTGTTCGGTCAGGACCGAGATCGCTGCTGCGCCGCCGGCCGCGTACTGGGTGGCCAGAGCGGCCGGGTCGGCGATCGCGGCGAGCGCGCCCTTGGCCGGGCTGGACCGCTTGACCTCGCAGATCACGCGGACGCCGTCGCCGCGCAGGGCGGCCACGCCGTCCTTGGCCTGAGGCGCGTGGGCGGCGAGTTCCTTGAGCTCGTCGAGGGGCACCTTGCCCATGCGCTCTTGAAGATCCTCGCGGACCCCGGCGACGATCTCGGCGAGTACGTTCAAGGTTCAGCCTCTCCTGTGCATGCCGCCGACGAGGCGGCGGGAAAGTCGATCGTGCGGTACGAGGCGCATGCTACCGGCGGCCGCAATTGCGCCCGCCGTGTGTCTCGCGTACGCGAGCCCTTCGTCAGCCGACTCACTGAGGATCCGCCATGTCCGTCTGAGAAGCCGGGGCAATCCGGCACGGCGGGGGCGGGACATCATCTCCTTGTCGGTGATGAAGGGGGCTGGCCGATGCGAGTGGTGTCGGCGGCTTGCTGGAGGAAGAGGCGGCGGCGTTGGCGCGCGAGAGGCGGATGCCGCCCTTGTTGCCGGCGGCGCGGACGTTGATGGGGGCCGAGCGGGGGCCGTTGAGGCCACCCACGGCATCGCACCGAACGTCTGGTGGCGGCACCTCTACCTCATGCTCGATTCCGTGCCGAGCGGGCCCACCCGCTGCCGGAACCGCCCATGACCCCCAGCCAGGTCTACGCCGCCATGCTCCGCCTCGGCGGCACCGGCGCCTGCACAGCGACCTGACCGCAGCGGCGGACGGCTCTCCGCGATCACGTGGCCCTCGTTGGTGTTCCCGGCAGGATGGAGGCCCCAGACGCGGTGGCCGCCGCACCGGCCCCGTTCGGGGCGGCTGCGCCGACGGCTACGCTCGGCGCCGAGGAAGGCACGCGTCGAGGCTGAGGATCCGTCATGACCACTCACACCGCCCAGGCCGGCGCCGCGACGGTCTCGCAGCGGTTGGCCCGTTGGGTCACCGACCTGCGGTTCGAGGACTTGCCCGAGGATGTAGTTGATCGGACGCAGATGCTGATACTCGACCAGTTGGGGCTGCAGATACGCGGTGCGACCCTGCCCAATGTGCAGCCGGTGCGGCGCTTGTCCGAGCTGGCGCCCGGACCTGATCAGTCCACCGTCACCGGTGCGGAGCGGCGCACCTCGCCCGCCCAAGCGGCGTGGGTGAACGGAACGCTCGGCTCGGCGTGTGAGTTCGACGACGCCCACGAGCTGGCCTGGCACACTTCCTCGGCTGTGGTTCCCGCCGCGCTTGCCCTGACTGAGCGCGATGGCGCGTCGGGCCGGGACCTGCTGGTCGCGGTCGTCGCCGGGGTGCAGGTGATGTGTCTGCTGGGGGCGGTGGCCAGCCAGGGCATGCTCCGCACCGGGTGGCACGGTTCCAAGGTCATGGGTGTATTCGGCGCCGCCGCCGCGGCAGGAAAGGTGCTGGACCTGGACGCGGAGCAGTTGGCCCACGCTTTCGGCATCGCGGCCAGTGACGCGGGCGGGACCATGGAATACGACCGCTCGGGCGGTGAGGTCAAGCGCCTGCACGCCGGAGTGGCGTCCCGCTCGGGCACCGAGGCGGCGCTGCTGGCCCAGGCGGGCCTGACCGGTCCGGCCGCGATCCTCGAAGGTGATCGTGGGATCTTCGCCATGTTCGCCGGCACCGCCGACACCACCCCGCTGGAGCGCGGCTGGGACCGCTGGCACATCCTGGACACCGTCTTCCGCTTCTATCCGACGGTGGGCACCATCCACGCCCCCCTTGACCTGGTCAAACAGTTGCGCGCCGAGCACGGCATCGAGGACTGGCGCACCGTCACCACGATCCGGGTCGGCCTGGCGGATGTCGTCGTCGGACACGGCGCCCACATCACCCGCCCCACCGACGCGATCTCCGCACAGTTCTCACTGGCCTTCAGCACCGCCCTGCAGCTCGTCACCGGCCGCAACGCCCCCCAGGACTACATGGATCCCCGGCGATGGAACGATCCGGAGATTCTGGCGGCGGCGGACCTGGTGCAGCCGTACGCCATCGCCATTCCCGCGGGGGACTCGTTTCTCAGTTCCCGGGTCGAGATCACGCTGCACGACGGGCGTTCGTTCGAGCGCTACCAGGCGGGCTTCACCGGCCACCCGGCCCGCCCGGCGACCAGGGCGGACGTCACCGCCAAGTTCCGCGACAACACCGGCGGCGTCATAAGCGATGCCAGGGCCCAGGCCGTGATCGACGCCGTGTGCGGGCTGGCCGGCACCGGCCAAGTCCGCAGCCTCGCCGCGCTGCTGGCCATGTAACGCGCAAGTGCCACCGCAGACCCCCCGAGGCAGAACGCACGCCGCGGGGAGGCCTTGGTGGTGGGCGATCGATGGCGTCGTGCCTGCTACGGCGACACCGTGATGGCCCGGCCCGGGCAGACGAAGGCGGCCTGTTGGACGTCTGGTACCAGTTCGTCGGACGGTTGGGCGTCCAGCAGTACGACGATGCCGTCCTCCTCGCGCTGGTCGAAGACCTCCTCAACGGCCAGCACGCACTGCCCGGACCCCACGCACTTGTCCTGGTCGACCGCTATCCGCATGTGTCTTCCTCGCTCCTTTGTCGCCGTCTCACTGCTGCCGGAACCGGCCGTCACGACGGAGTCACCACTCAACCGGCAACTCGTAGACGCCGTAGATCAGCCCGTCCCGCTTGAACTGCACCTCGTCCAGGCCGATGGCCAGGCGCAGGGTGGGTATCCGGCGGTAGAGGGTGCCGTAGACGACCTGCAGTTCCAGGCGGGCCAGCGGCTGGCCCAGACACTGGTGCGGGCCGAAGCCGAACGCCTGGTGCCGTCGGGCGTCACGGTGGATGTCCAGCCGGTCGGGTTCGGGGAAGAACTCGGGGTCCCGGTTGCCGATGTCATTGGCCAACACGATGCCCTCGCCCGCGCCGATCGTCTGGCCCGCGATGTCGATGTCCTCAAGGGCGATGCGCCGCCGCCCGGAGTGGACGATGTGCAGGTACCGCAGCAGTTCCTCGACCGCCCCGGCCACCAGCTTCGGATCCTCGGTGGCCCGCAACTCGGCGAGCTGGTAGGGGTGTTCGAGCAGCGCCAGCGTGCCGAGCGTGATCATGTTGGCTGTGGTCTCGTGCCCGGCGATCAGCAGCAGGAAGCCCATGGAGGCAAGTTCCTGGCGGGTGATGGCGCCGGTGGCGACCTGCTCGGACGCCAGCCTGGACAGCATGTCGTCGCCAGGATGGAGTAGCTTGTCGCCGACCAGCTGCTCCAGGTATTCGACCATCCGGCGCTGGGCTTCAAGCATCTTCTCGGGTGCCAGGCCCCGCTCGGTCAGGGCGGCCGTGTTGCTTTGGAAGAAATCGTGGTCGGCGTACGGGACGCCGAGCAGTTCGCTGATGGCGATCGACGGCAGCGCCAGAGCCAGGGTCTGGACCAGATCCGTCGGACACGGACCAGCCAGCATGTCGTCGATCAGGCGGTCGGTGATCTTCTGGATCGTCGGGCGCATGGCCTCCATCCGCCGAGCGGTGAAGGAGCCAGTCACCATGCGACGTATCCGGGAGTGCTCCTCGCCGTCCATGGTGAGGAAGGTCCTGGTCTTGTCCCGGGTGTCGCGAATGCTCTCGGATATGTGCGGGAACCCCGCGCGGCGGCTGTCCGCGCTGACCCGCGGGTCCGCCAGCAGGTCCCGCAGATCGTTGAACCGGGTTACCAGCCACGGGGTACTGCCGTCCCACAGCCGTACCCGGCTCAGCGGCGCCTGGTCCTGCAGCCGCCGCAGCTCAGGCGGAGGGTCGAACGGGCAGCCGTCCGCCCTGGGCATCGGAAACGACGGTACCTCGGCGGCTCCCCCGCCCGATATCTCCGCCACTGTGTTCGCCATGTCCATCCTCCCGATCTCGTACCGCCCGATCCACCCGACGATCGCGCCGCGCGGGCAGCCGACCCGGACGCGCGGGCATCCTCCAACACAGAGCCGCCGACAAGTAGTTGCCTCAGCCACCCAGTTGATCCTGCGGACCTTAGCCCTTCCGGATCCCCCCTGCCCACGCCCGACCGGAGCAGCCGATGACCGGGCCGTCACCTATCGGCAAATTCCAGGTTGAACCGGGCGCCGTGCGGCAATCGCGCGCGACAGTGCCCGGCGTGGTCAGCTCAAGGACGCACGGAACCCCGATCACTTCGTGAAGGCTTCCGCGCGGTCGAATCCGTGCAGCAGCCGCTCGTGCCGCTCAGTGACGGCATCCCTGAACTCGGGGTGGGTCAGGATGTACGGTTCGTCGGCGACGACCGCCTCCAGCACGCGCAGGCCCACCTCAAAGGGATCCATTCCGGCAGGATTCGCCGACTGCCCGCTCACATCCGACGGCGGGGTGTCGGAGTCCGGCAACCCCCGCACGGGGCGCGAGGTGCGCCACAGCCGCGACCGGACACCGCCGGGGCACAGAACGCTGACACCGATCTGCTCCTCGGCGAGCTCGGCACGCAGCACCTCGGAGAGCCCCACGACGGCAAACTTGGTTGCGCAGTACGGCGCCAGCGCCGCCATACCGACCAGCCCTCCCATCGAGGAGGTGGTGACGATATGGCCGCCGCCCGCCGCCCGCATGGCGTCAAGGAAGGTATGCACCCCGTTGTAGACGCCGGTCAGATTGATGCCGATCATGCGATCCCACACCGCGGGGCCTATTTCCTCGAAGCGCATGCCGAAGGTGCTCGCACCGGCGTTGTTCACCAGCAGCTGCACCGGGCCCATCTCCTCGGACACCCGGCCGGCCGCACGGGCCCACCCCTCTCGGTCCGTGACATCGAGCGGAACCGCAAGAACGTCGGCGCCGGCATCCGTCAACTGCGCTGCAGAATCCGCCAGCTCGCCTTCGTCGATGTCCGAGAGCACGATCCGCATGCCCGCCTGCGCACACGCGCGGGCGATTCCCAGCCCGATCCCACCGGCCGATCCCGTGATGAAAGCGATCTTTCCCGACAGCTCATCCATGCGCTCATCCGCTCCGTTCGTCCACGCGCCCGCTCCCACGGGTCGAGGGCCTTGCTCCAGTGAGTGTGGCGGCCCCCTCGGCGGCGAGGTAGAGCGCGATGTCGATGATCATGTCCTTCTGGCCGCCGACGAGCCGCCGTCGGCCGCATTCCATGAGGATGTCGCGGACGTCGACGCCGTATCGCGCCGCAGCGTTCTCCGTGTGCCGCAGGAACGACCAGTAGACGCCAGCGTGGCCGAGGGTGAGGGTCTCGCGGTCCACGCGCACCGGGCGGCCCTGCAGCGGGCGGACGATGTCGTCGGCGGCGTCCTGCAGCTTGACCCGCCGCCGCGTGCACGCTCTGGGTATCGAGCACCACCAGGCTCGGGTCCGCCTGGTTCTGTGAAACGCGCGTGTCTCGCGGGCGTGAGGTCCTCGCACTGGTCCAGGAGCACATCCCGGCCGGTGGGGAGCTGCGCGATCGCATGCCCGCCGTCGCCGACCGCATCCAGGAACTGCAGAGCAGCTCACGCACTCTGCTGGGCGCCATGACCGACATCTTCGGCCCGGTATTCGGCCCCCCGAGTGCACCGTCACCGCCGGAATCGCCGGGGCCACGCGCGGCAAACTCCTGGGCCTGCGCCCCTCCGACCCGCTGCTCATCTGCACCCAGACCGTGCAGCTGTCAGGCAAGCCCGCATACCTGACCAAGTACCTGGTCGCCCCCACGAGCGACCCGCTGGCCATTCTTCAGCCGCCCCAGCCCGGAGCACCCACTCGCCTGTGCCCCCTCGAAAGGACGCCCACGATCGCGATAGTCGGCAGTCTCGACGTGGGCAGACCGGGTTCGTTTCCCAGGCCAAGCGGTGGGTGGTGGAGCACACGTATGGGATCTCGATGCTGCACCGCAGGCTGGTGCGCGACTACGAGCATCTGCTCCGCAGTTCGGAGTCGCGGGTGTACTGGGCGATGATCGTGGTGATACTGCGGCGACCGTGCCCACCTGGCGCACCGCGCGAGCGGCGGGGAGCTGACGCTAGGCGGTCACCATGTCGCAAGCGAGGACGACCTCGCAGCCCCCGGCCAGAGCGCAGCCCTCCAGGGCCGCGATCAGTGGCTTGGCCAGTGGGGGTCGGGTCAGGCCCGCGAAGCCGCGGCCCGGCAGCGACGGGCGCTCGCCGCGCAGAAACCTCTTGAGGTCCATACCGGCGCAGAAGTTACCGTCGGCGCCGGTGATGACTCCGACGGCGAGGTCGTCGCGGGCGTCGAGTTCGTCGAGCACCTCGGCACAAGCCACCGAGACGGCCATGGTGACGGCATTGCGGGCCTCAGGGCGGTTGATGACGGTCATCATGATCCGATCGGTGATGTCGACGGGCACCTCGCTCATGCCGGAGCCAGTAGGGAGACCCCGCACTTCCGCCGCCGGTCCGTTCCACCATCCGGCACCGGGTTCTCCCAGCCCGATCCGCCGACCGATTTCGAGCGTGGTTCCGGGCGCCGATTCGGCGGGCGGCCGGCGAGCCGGCGTCCCTCATGCGCCGCCCGGACGCAGCCCGCAGCCGCCCGGTGATCCGGCCCCGGCTGTATCTGCTCGATCAGCTCGGTAAAATACCCGGTGTCCCGGCTCGCAGGCATCTGCCTATGCGTGGCCGGCGTCACTCGCGAATCCGGCCAGCACGAGCGCGATGGCGGCGTCCACCTCGGCCGTGAACGCCCCGTGCGGCGCGGCCTCTTGGGGTAGCCATCGCATGATTGCGCCCTGGAAGACGTCGTAGAGCACGTCCACGGCCAGGGCGGGATCGGCCGAGGGTGTCGGTGTGTTGCCCTGCCGTTCTTGCAGGCAGTCACGCAGCCAGCCACGCAGTTCCGCGGAGAGCCGCGAGCGGTGGGGTGATACGCCGTATCCGCGCAGGAGTCCGGTTGTCATCTGCCGGGTCTCGTCCCAGTTCCGCTCCGCTGTGAGGGCCAGCTCGTGGAAATAAGCCCGGACCCGGTCGGCGGCAGAGGTGATGCGGTCGATGTCGCGCACCAGGGCGAAGGCCGATGTCCCGCCTCGCACTGCCCATTCAGTGGCGATGTCGGACTTCGCGGGGAAGTGGTTGAACGCGGTCCGTCGTGACACCCCGGCTTCTGCTGCGATCTCGTCCATGGTGGCGGCGTCGTAGCTGCGCGAAGCGAACACCTTGATCGCTGCCACGTAGACGCGCTCCCGGTTGGCCTGGGCATTGCGCGTCCTCCCGTCCTGCTTCTCGCCCTCCGTCTTCCTCATGTGGACATTGTTGCACTCTCGTGCAACCATCGAATCAGTTGCACTTGAGTGCAACTTGATTCCAGGGAGAGCGCATCATGGACAAGGTCAACGGCTGGGTGGACATCCATGCGCATTTCACCCCACCGACCACGGCGGAGGAGCGTGAGACCCAGTGGCGACAACTGAGGGAAGCTCACCTCCTGGCGCCCGAGCCCTACCACTGGCGACCCGAGACGATGCTCGCCACGATGGATCGCCTGGGCATCGCCGTGCAGATGCTCAGCCCGGTACCCGTCGATTCCCCACTGCCACAGCTGCGCGCCTGGAACGACTACGGCGCCCAGCTCGTCGCCGACCACCCCGGCCGCTTCGGCCTGCTCGCCGGCCTGCCCACCGACGACCCGGACGCGGCTCTGGCCGAGATCGCGCGCGGTGACACGGAAACACACCCCGACGGCTACCTGCTGACCACCCGTCGCTCAGGTGTCCCGCTCGGGGACCCGCGTCTGGCGCCGGTGTGGGAGGAACTCGACCGGCGCTCGGCCGTGCTGTTCATCCATCCGAGCGCCGTGCCGCCCACGTTCCGGCAGACGGCTGTCCTGGTCGAGTTGCCGTTCGAGACCACCCGGACCATCGTGGACCTCCTCTACACCGGATTCTTCCGCCGGTACCCCCGCCTCACGATCGTCCTCGCCCACTGCGGCGGCGCCCTGCCCGCGCTCTCCGGTCGCCTCGGACTGCTCGGGGCGGAGGAGTACGTCTTCAACCCCCTGGGCCTGACCGCCGATGACATCCGCACCGACCTGGCGAAGCTCTACCTCGACACCGCCGCATCCGGCACCGACGCCAACCTCGCCGCAGCAGTCACGATGGTGCCCCGCGACCATCTCGTCTACGGCGCCGACGCCGGAGTCCCCTGCTCGAACGAGAACAACATGAAACGCAACATCGACGCGCTCCACAACTCCCACGTCCTCACACCGCCGGAAGTCGACGCACTCGGCCACCGCACGTTCGACCTCTTCCCCGCGGCCGCACAACGCCATCGCGACGCCCGGGAGTGTAAATCTAACGGCCCTGGCTCACTTCCGGTGGTAGCGGGCGGTGATGCTCGTTACCTGTAGCGATCTACCCAGCTCAGGCTGCACGTCGACGGCGGAGCCATGAGCTCGTCCCAGCCAGGGCAACGAGGTCTCGGGCGGGCACCCACGCGCTCCAACCAGGCGTTCTTCTCATGACTTTCCGTCACCACCGGAAGTGAGCCAGGGCCAATCTAACGGCGAATCCGACGATCATGGGAGAGACGTCAAGTGACTGACACCGCCGTGGAGTTGGAGACCGTGGAGCCTGTCGAGAAGGACTTGTCCGGGCCGCCCGTGCCCGTGTCGGACGAGCAGTTGGTGGCAATGCTGGTGGAGCAGGCCCGGTCAGAGGGACTGCAGCTGACCGGGCAGGGCGGGCTGCTGCATGCAGCAGCTGACCAAGCGGGTCCTGGAGTCCGCCCTGGAAGGTGAGATCACGGATCATCTCGGCTACGAGAAGCACGAGTCAGCCGGCCGGGGCAGTGGCAACTCCCGCAACGGAGGCCGGGCCAAGACTGTGCTGACCGACGTCGGACCGGTCGAGATCAAGGTCCCGCGTGACGTGTCGGGCACGTTCGAGCCGCAGATCATCAAGAAGCGGCAGCACCGGCTGACCGGGGTCGACGAGATGGTTCTGTCGTTGTCCGCGAAGGGGCTCACGCACGGCGAGATCGCCGCCCACTTGGCCGAGGTCTACGGGGCCGAGGTGTCCAAGCAGACCATCTCCACCATCACCGACAAGGTGATGGAGGGCATGGCCGAATGGCAGAACCGGCCACTCGACCGCATTTACCCCGTTTTGTTCGTCGATGCGATCAACGTCAAGATCAGAGACGGGAAGGTCGCGAACCGTCCGATCTACGTGGTGATGGCCGTGACCGTGGACGGCACCCGCGACATCCTCGGCATCTGGGCCGGCGACGGCGGCGAGGGAGCGAAGTACTGGCTGCACGTGTTCACCGAGCTCAAGAACCGCGGCCTGGACGACGTGCTGATGCTGGTCTGCGACGGGCTCAAGGGGCTTCCCGATGCGGTGGAGGCCGTCTGGCCTCGCACGATTGTCCAGACATGTGTGGTTCACCTGCTGCGGAATTCGTTCCGTTACGCCGCCCGTCAGGACTGGGACAAGGTCGCCAAGGCCCTCAAGCCCGTCTACACCGCACCCAGCGAGGATGCAGCCACGGAACGCTTCCTGGAGTTCCAGGAGGCATGGGGCCGGAAGTATCCGGCGATCGTGAAGCTGTGGTCCGACGCCTGGGCCGAGTTCGTGCCCCTTCCTCTCCTTCGACGTCGAGATCCGCAAGGTCATCTGCAGCACGAACGCGATCGAGAGCGTCAACGCACGCATTCGCCGAGCTGTTCGCGCCCGCGGGCACTTCCCCAACGAGGCCGCCGCCCTCAAGTGCATCTACATGGCGCTGATGAGCCTCGATCCGACCGGAAAGGGCCGCAGGCGGTGGACCATGCGCTGGAAAGCACCCCTCAACGCGTTCCAGATCGCCTTCGAGGGACGCCTGACCCCGAGCAACAACTGACCATCAACAACCAGGATCAGCCGTTAAATTGGCCCTGGCTCACTTCCGGTGGTGACGGAAAGTCATGAGAAGAACGCCTGGTTGGAGCGCGTGGGTGCCCGCCCGAGACCTCGTTGCCCTGGCTGGGACGAGCTCATGGCTCCGCCGTCGACGTGCAGCCTGAGCTGGGTAGATCGCTACAGGTAACGAGCATCACCGCCCGCTACCACCGGAAGTGAGCCAGGGCCGTTAAATTGACACACCCCGTACCCGGCCCCGAAGCCAAGATCACCGTTGCCGAGATCCGTGCCGTGGCTGCGGACGGGCTCAGACGGGTCGCCGGAACCTTGCCGGTGCCGGTCTTATGCATCGGCAGTCCAGTAGGCAGACTGCGTCGCGGGCCAGGACTTGGTCAGGCGCATCGGAAGTCCCCCTGCGTCGTCAGATGGCGCAAGGGCTGCTGTTTTTCCAGCTCACAGCCCTCTTCGCGAGGGTGATGCCAGGGGGTTCTCAGGGGGGCGGGAGCCCGGCCAGGGAGTTCTCAGGGGGGTCCCCAGCGAAAGAAGCTGGTACATCGGGAAACAGCAAGAAACACGCATTGGCCCTGGTCACAGCCCCATAGGAAGAACCCACCGCAGCTCAAGCCCGCTTAGACGGCAAGTACTGCAAGTACGCGACGTCCGACATCACCTACAGGTAGCCCCTTCGCAGGTGAAGGCGGCCGTACGAAGCGTCCCCGCACGGCGCTTCGCACGGCCGCCGTGTCATGTGCGGAGCGGGTCCTGGGGCACGATGTCCGACAGCGTCCGCCGATAGGCCGCATACGCGGACCGCAGCCGTGTCCCCGGCCAGTCGGGCGGCAGGAGCTCGGGCGGGAGCACCGGATCGGCCAGCAGATGACGTACGACCGCCGCGAAGCCCGCGAGCCGGTCCGCGGGCAGATCCGCGCAAGCGACGTGGGCGAGCAGCGCCCGGGACTCCGCCGCCCAGCCGTCGAGGGGCCACAGCGCGGCGGCCAGTTCGGGGCCGGGACGGTCGGGGCGGGCGGTGTAGCGCTGGGCGAGCGTGTCGAGGCCGTCCGGGAGCGGCCGGACCAGGTTCGCGGGGCGCAGCCAGACGCCCTCACGGAGTTCGGCGAGCCGGAGCGCGGTCAACCGCGCGCGCAGCTCGGCGCGTTCGGCCGGTCCACGGCCCGTCGCGGTGATCACGGCCATCTCCCAGTCGCCGCTCCACACGCGCGTGCGGGGGTGCACGGCATCGTCCTGGCGGCGCTGACGAGCGAGCAGCCGGTCACTGAGGCCGTAGACGGAGTCGACGCGCCGCAGGTCACCGGCGGCCACCATCCGGCTGAGCGCGGCACGCAGCGTGGAGCCCCCGACCCCGAACGGCTCCACCGCGCGGAGCAGGTCCTTCACGGGCATGTGCGGCGGATGCGCGCCCAGCAGCAGGCTCAGCACGACCGACCGGGCGGACAGCGTCCGCAGATCGACCTCACCCGGCTGCACCGACACGTTCCTCCGCATGGTCACGTACTTTACGACCCACCTCGTATTGCACTATTGCCACGACTGCAGTGGAAGTGCAACATGACCTTCATGGCCTCCACACCCGCGTCCGGACAGTCCGCCACCCACGCCGTCATCAATCAGCCGCCTCCCCTCGCTCCGTACGACGCCTCCGACGACCCCGTCCTGCTGGAAGGGCTGCGCCGTGAGGGCGCGGACTGGGCCGAGGAGGGCGTCCGGCGGCTCGGTCTGCGGGCGGCGAGCGCCGAGGCCCAGGAGTGGGCGGATCAGGCCAACCGGCACGAGCCCGTGCTGCGCACGCACGACCGGTACGGCAACCGTGTCGACGAGGTCGACTTCCACCCGAGCTGGCATCACCTGATGCGGACCGCCGTCGCCGAGGGGCTGGCCGGCACCCCGTGGGCGGAGGACCGGCCAGGGGCTCATGTCGCCCGTACGGCAGGCGGGTTGGTGTGGGGACACACCGACGCGGGCCACGGCTGTCCGACGTCGATGACGTACGCCGCGATACCCGCGCTGCGCAAGGAACCGGAGCTGGCGAAGGTCTACGAACCCCTGCTGACCGGCCGCGAGTACGACCCCGCGCTCAGGGTGCCGGCAGGCAAGCGCGGCCTGCTGGCGGGCATGGGGATGACCGAGAAGCAGGGCGGGTCCGACGTCCGGGCGAACACCACGGCGGCCACACGTACCGCCGAGCCCGGCGTGTACACGCTGCGCGGGCACAAGTGGTTCACGTCGGCGCCGATGTGCGACGTGTTCCTGGTGCTGGCGCAGGCACCCGGCGGGCTGTCGTGTTTCCTCGTGCCCCGGATCCTGCCGGACGGCAGCCGCAACACCTTCCGCATCCAGCGCCTCAAGGACAAGCTCGGCAACCGGTCGAACGCCTCCTCCGAGCCCGAGTTCGACGGCACCGTGGCCTGGCTGGTGGGTCCCGAGGGCCAGGGCGTCAAGACGATCATCGAGATGGTCAACTGCACCCGGCTGGACTGCGTGATGATGTCGGCGACCCTGATGCGCAGGACCCTCGTCGAGGCGGGGCACCACGTCCGGCACCGCAGCGCGTTCGGCGCCCGGCTGCTGGACCAGCCGCTGATGCGCAACGTCCTGGCCGATCTCGCCCTGGAGTCCGAGGCCGCCACCACACTGACGCTACGGCTGGCGGGCGCCGCCGACCGTGCCGTGCGCGGGGACGCCGGGGAGCAGGCGTTCCGCCGTATCGCCACCGCGGTCGGCAAGTACTGGGTCACCAAGCGAGGGCCGGCCTTCACAGCGGAGGCCCTCGAATGCCTCGGCGGCAACGGCTACGTCGAGGACTCGGGCATGCCCCGGCACTACCGGGAGGCACCGCTGCTGTCGATCTGGGAGGGGTCGGGGAACGTCAACGCCCTGGACGTCCTGCGGGCGTTGCGCCGCGATCCGGACACCTCGCAGGCCCTGTTCGGCGAACTCGCCCTAGCGCAGGGGGCGGACACGCACCTGGACGCGGCCGTCGCCCGGCTCAAGGACCTGCTGGCCACGACGTCCGAAGCGGGTGCGCGCCGACTGGTGGAGCACATGGCCCTGACGCTCCAGGCCTCCCTCCTCGTCCGGCACGCCCCGTCCGCGGTCGCCGACGCCTTCTGTGCGACGCGGCTCGGCGGTGACTGGGGGCACTCCTTCGGCACGCTGCCCGATGCCGTGGACGTGGACGCGGTCCTCGGGAGGGCGCTGCCCAGCGCCGACTGAAGCCCCTCCGGGGCCACTTGGCGAAAAGCGGACCACCTCCCTGTCCGGATCGCTCACAGTCACAGCCTGATTCCGCTTCGTTGTCAGTCCCGTGGTGCAGACTCCGATCAGCTGACACTTCGCCTGGGGAGGACACGTGTTCACGGGGATGGACGAGGTCGACTGGGCCTCACTGCGCCATGCGTACGGCAGTGCGGAGGATGTGCCCGGGCTGCTGCGGGGGCTCGCCTCCACGGACCCGGTCGAACGGGAGACGGCCCTCGACGGGATGTACGGCGCAGTGCACCACCAGGGAGACGTGTACGACTCGACACTGGCCTGCGTTCCCTTCCTGCTCGCGCTCGTGGCGAGCGGGCAGGTGGCGGACCGGGCCGGCATCGTCGAACTCGTCGTCAGCATCGGGGCGGAGAGCGAGGGGCCCGACAGCGGTGTCGAGAGCGTTCTCTGCACGCGGGCCCAGGTCGGCGTGCGCGCCGGCGCCGAGGTCTTCGTCCGGCTGACGGGGGACGCCGACCCCTCCGTCCGCCGGGCCGCCCCGGAAGCACTCGTCAGGTTCCTCGACGAACCGGCCCGGGTGCTCGGCCTGTTGCGTGAGCGCTTCGCGCTGGAGCCGGACGACGAGGTCCTGCTCGCCCTCACCGAGAGCCTGGGCCTTTTCGTCCGGCGGCATCCCGGGCACGCGGCCGAGGCACTGGAGGTGCTGAAGGCGCGCAGTTCCGCGCCGAACCGCCCCGGGGTACGGCTCACCGCCCTCGGTCAGCTCGCCGTCTGCGCTCCCGACAAGCTTCCGCCCGACCTCGTGGAGATCGCCGTCGGGCTGCTGAGGGAGCGGTCCGCGCGGCGGCCCACCCGACGCGACGGTGCCGACTGCCCCCACTCCGACACGCTCGTGGGCCGGCTGCGGCGGCTGCGGCCCTCGGACGAGGAGGGCTCGCAGTTGCTGCGGACCCTGCACCGCGGGCTCGGTCACCGGATCGACACGCGCAAGGCCCTTCTCCAGGGGCAGTTGACCAGTCCGGACGCCGTCGACCGGTGCAACGCCGTATGGATGTCGGCGGGGCTCTTCGGTGAGTGGCGCGCCGACTGGGCCCAGCCCATCGCCCTCATCGGCGCCCAACTGGACTCCGAGGACGGCAGGTTGCGCGACGCCGCGGTGTCCGTCCTGGTGGATCTCTTCAGCCTGGCCGCTCCCGCCGCCGACGACCTGGCGGCCCTGGTGACCTCCCGGCCCGACCTGTGGGTGCGACGGTGGGAGCACGGGGCACCGACACTGGGGGATCCGCTCAAAGCCCTCGCCAGGAGCGGGGATCCCCGCGCCACGCCGGTCCTGTCCGAGGTGCTGGCCGGACGGATCGTCCCCGCCGACCTGGGGTTGGTGATCGGCCATCTCGGCTCGGCCGGGGCCCCGCTCGCGCCGGAGCTGCGTCGCAGGCTGGAACAGATTCCGCCGGACTCCCCCAGGATCTACGAACGCGCTGTACCGCTGATGTCGGCCCTCACCGCGCTGGGCGACGAGGGAGCCGTACCGGGTGTGCTGCGGCTCCTACGGGAGATGCCGGCTGGGCTGCGGCTGCGGGACACCGTGGTGGAGCCGGCGCTCCAGGCGCTCGGCACGTTCGGGGCCGCGGAGGCGTCCGAGGTCATACCGGTACTGCGTGAGCTGCTGGAGACGGAGCATGCGGCCGCTGCCGCCGGAGCGCTGTGGTCCGTGGAGGGGGACGTGACGGCCGTACTGCCCGTGCTGATCGGCGAGTTGACGCAGGGACCGCGTCGGCAACAGGCCGCTGCGGAGCTTCTGGCACGGCTCGGGCCGGCGGCGGGCCCGGCACTGCCGGGCCTGCGGCGGATGCTTCGGACTGGGGAGCCGTGGGCACGGGTGTCCGCCGCGAGTGCGGTGTGGCGGATCGGCGGGGACGAGGACCTGGCCGCACCGGTTCTGCGAGCCGCGTGGACGGAGAATCCGTCCACGCGCCGGACCGTCACCGCCTGCCTTGCCGCCCTGGGTCCTGCCGGTGCTCCACTTCACGATCTTCTGCGTGCGGAGCTGGCCGCTCGCCGACGGCATCTGGCATCGCCCTCCGATGGGCACGTCAGCCATGACGTACTGGGCGACGAGCAGCTGCTGCAGGCCTGCGGGGAGGCACTGGCACCGGCCGGCGCATAGGCCGCGAGCGGGGAGAGCGGCGGGCCGGCGGTGACCCATCGACGGTGCGTCACCGCCGGCTCACGTCACGCCGGCCCCGCGCGCCGTTCCTACCGCCCGTCGGCCCGCCTTCCGCCCCACAGCGGCCCGAAGTACGCCCAGTCCGCGTTCCACTGGTCCAGGCGGCGGCGTTCCATGCGGCCACGGAGGACCCGGCCGCCCACGAACGGGACGGCCGCGGTGCTGAAGCCGACCAGAATGCCGATCATCGCGGCGCGGATCCGGGCCTGGCCCTGGGTGGCGGGCTGGGTCATCAGACGCCCCTGGGCGTCCGTCCAGACGGTGACCGGCGTGCCCTGGACACTGCCGGGGTCGACGCGCACCTGGCCCGTGTGGGCCGACCCGTCGCCCCCGGTCCAGGCCACCTCACCCCACACCCGCTCGCCGCTCGACGTGCCCGGGTCGGCCGTACCGGGCGCCTGCTCGGACAGCCGGGCGACCACGGGCCGCCATTCCACGCGCTCCAGCGCCAGCTGGTGCTCGACGGACCGGTCGACCACCAGTCCCGCCACCACCCCGGCCAGCACGGTGAGCAGCCAGGCACCGAGCACGACCCACGCCTCGACGGTGTCGGCGCGGCGCCTGAGCGGATTGCGCCGCCACCGCCACAGCCAGACCTTGTGACCACGGAACGCCATCGAGGGCATCCTCCTCATGAGCGACGGGCGCATGAACATGCCGGACCGACCTCCCATACGGGAGAGCCGACCTCGATGCTCACGGCTCACGGCGAGTTCTCCGTCACGACGGTCCCACCGGTCGGCTCTCGCTGCGGTCATCTTGCCGAAAGCCGCCCCGAAATCGCGGCGGCCCGTTACCCTCGCCGCCCTGACCTGCGGTGAAGCCCTTTCCAGAGGTGACTGTCAGTGCCGGGGTGCAGACTGGCCGGTGTCTGGGACAAAGACGTCACGGAGGAGATCGGTATGACCGAAAAGCTGCTTGCCGTGGGGACGCGCAAGGGCCTGTTCATCGGGCGCGAGCGCGGCGGCACCTGGGAGTTCGACGAGAGCCCGTACTTCAATGCGCAGGCCGTGTACTCGGTCGCGATCGACACCCGGGGCGAGCGCCCGCGGCTGCTGGCCGGCGGCGACAGCGCGCACTGGGGCCCGTCGGTGTTCCACTCCGACGACCTGGGACGCACCTGGACGGAGCCCGCCCAGCCCGCGGTGAAGTTCCCGAAGGACACCGAGGCCTCCCTGGAGCGGGTCTGGCAACTGCACCCGGCGGCCGCCGAACCGAATGTGGTGTACGCGGGTACGGAGCCGGCCGCGCTGTACCGCTCCGAGGACCGAGGTGAGAGCTTCGAGCTCGTCCGGCCCCTGTGGGAGCATCCGACCCGTTCGAAGTGGGTGCCGGGCGGCGGCGGTGAGGGCCTGCACACCGTCCTGACCGACAAGCGGGATCCGCGCGCGGTGACGGTGGCCGTCTCCACGGCCGGGGTGTTCCGCACCAAGGACGGCGGTGCGAGCTGGGAGCCCGCCAACTCCGGTGTCTCGGCGGTGTTCCTGCCCGACCCGGACCCGGAGTTCGGCCAGTGCGTGCACAAGGTCGCCCGGGACGCGGCCGACCCGGACCGGCTGTACCTCCAGAACCACTGGGGTGTGTACAGAAGCGACGACGCGGGGACGCACTGGACGGACATCGGCGAGGGCCTGCCGTCCACCTTCGGCTTCGCGGCGGCCACGCATCCCCGCCGCGGTGACACGGCGTACGTCTTCCCGATCAACGCCGACGCGGACCGGGTCCCGGCAGACCACCGATGTCGGGTCTTCCGCACATCGGATGCGGGCAGGAGCTGGGAGCCGCTCACCGCCGGGCTGCCGCAGGAGGACCACTACGGCACGGTGCTGCGCGACGCGATGTGCACGGACGACGCGGACCCGGCCGGCGTGTACTTCGGCAACCGCAACGGCGAGGTGTACGCCTCGGCCGACGACGGCGACAGCTGGCGGCAGTTGGCCTCGCATCTGCCGGACGTGCTGTGTGTGCGGGCGGCGGTGGTCGCATGACCCGGACCGGTTACGGGCGGGCCCCGGCCGCCGGTTGAACTCCGGCACCAGTCGGCTCGGCCCGCGGTCAGGACAACGGGTGGCAGCCGATTCCAGGCTCCTTCTTTCAGGGGCGGGGGCGGGTCGTCGATGTTCGCACCACGAGCGTTGGCGGGATGACGATGTGAGGTGTGAGGTCGACCGCCGGGAGCCCCGCGTCGGGGTCGCCGACGATCTCGACCAGCATGTGCAGGGCACGCCTGCCGAGTTCGTCGAAATCCTGGCGGACGCTGGTCAGGGAAGGACCGAAGTACTCGGTCTCCGGCATGTCGTCGAAACCGACGACGCTGATGTCCTCGGGGACCCGGAGCCCGGCCCACTGCAGGGCCCGCAGCAGCCCGAGAGCCATATGGTCGTTGGCGCAGAGCACCGCCGTGACATCGGGGGCGACGGCGAACCGCTGACCGAGCTCGTATCCGGTGCGGGCCGTCCAGTCCGCGCCGACGAGCGGTTCGGTCACGGGAGCGCCCCGCTTGTTCAGGGTGTCGCGCCATCCGGTCTCACGCTCCTGCGCGTCGAGCCAGGAACGCGGCCCGACCAGGTGGTGCACCGTGCGATGGCCGAGGTCGAGCAGGTAGTTGGTGGCGAGTTCGGCACCGGCCGCGTTGTCCACGGCGACCGAAGCCAGTGTGCTGTGGGTGCCGCAGCCGACCGCGACCAGGGGCACGTCAGACGGTACGTTCGCCAGCGCGCCGACCGCCGAGGTCTGCGGCGCGATCACGATGATTCCCTCGACGCCCTGGTCCCGGAGCCGGTCCACGGCGTCCAGCACCGAACGCCGGTCGAGCGTGCCGACAGCGGCCACGGTGACGAAGTAGTCGTGCTGTCTGGCCGCCTGCTCGATGCCGTAGAGCATGCAAGCGGGGCCGTACAGCGTGGTGTTGAAGCTGATCACACCCAGGGTGCGGGTGCGGCGGGTCGCCAGGGTGCGGGCGGCGGCGTTGGGGCGGTAGCCGAGTTCGCGGACCGCGACACGCACCCGGTCCCGGGTGGTGGGCCGCACGTTCGGGTGGTCGTTGAGGACCCGCGAGACGGTCTGGTGCGAGACGCCTGCGAGCCGGGCCACGTCGGCCATCACCGGTGCGCGATCCCCGTCCATGGTCCACCTCCTCACACGCCGTCATTCTGCCGGTCGGGCGCCACTGCGGTGGGTGCAGCACGCCGTGAACGAATTGTTAACGCACACATGTCGGCGGTCAAGGTCGCACAGATCCCTCCATTTCGCGATCGCGCACCCCGCCTCAGGCACCAAAGACCTATCTGAGCTGGGGACTTCGACCATCTGAAGATCGCTGGCGCCACGGCTGCACCCGTGAGTAAACAGACCGCACAGCTTTTGTTTCCGCACTTTTGACTGTTCCACAGTGTTGACCGGGCATTCATCCGGCCGTAAAAAGGCGGGGTTGCAAGGCCGGGTCCTTCGCTCGCTCACCTCGCGAGAACGGCACGCGTTCACGTCCCCAGACCGGACCGGTCCACCGCTCTGAACTGCGGTGAAACCACGGCAGCACTGCTCGACCGGAGCAGGATGCCGCAGTCCGGCCCCACACTGGTCGCCTTTCAGGTACGGCGCTCGAACTAGCGACGGCACCCGAGGGCCAACGTTGTTAGCGCTCACAATGAACGACGGAAGAGGTTCACAGTGAAAGGTCGAGTGACAGACCGACGCCTGAGAGGGCTCCTGCTGACCGTGGGAGCGGTCCTCACCCTCCTCGCGGGCGCCCTCGCCGGGATCGTCGGCGTCGCGGGCACCGCCCAGGCCGCTTCGTCCCTGCCCTGCGACATCTACGCCTCCGCGGGCACACCGTGCGCGGCGGCGCACAGCACCACGCGGGCGCTCTACGCCTCGTACAGCGGCCACCTCTACCAGGTCAAGCGCGCCTCGGACTCCGCCACCACCGACATCGGCGTCCTCAGCGCCGGCGGCTACGCCAACGCCGCGACACAGGACTCCTTCTGCTCCGGCACGACCTGCATCATCACCAAGATCTACGACCAGAGCTCCCACCACAACGACCTCACCGTCGAGGGGCCGGGCGGCAACGGCGGACAGGACGTCGGCGCCATCGCCAACGCCCTGCCGGTCACGGTCGGCGGCCACAAGGCGTACGGCATCTTCGTGAACGCCGGCGTCGGTTACCGCGACAACACCACCACGGGCATCGCCACCGGCAGCTCCCCCGAGGGCGCCTACATGGTGACCAGCGGCCACCACGTGAACAACCGGTGCTGCTTCGACTACGGCAACGCCGAGACGTCCGGCAACGACACCGGCAACGGCCACATGGACGCGATCAACTTCGGCACGGAGTGCTGGTTCTCGTGCTCCGGCGCCGGATCGGGACCCTGGGTCGAGGCGGACCTGGAGAACGGGCTGTTCTTCGGAGGCAACGGAGCCAACTCGAACAACAAGGGCAACTCCAGCGAGTTCGTCACCGCCCTGGAGAAGAACAACGGCACGACCACCTACGCCATCAAGGGCGGCAACGCCCAGTCGGGCAGCCTGACCACCTGGTACAACGGGGCCCTGCCCAACCTCGGCGGATACACCCCGATGCACCTGGAAGGCGCCATCGTCCTCGGCACCGGCGGTGACAACAGCAACGGATCCGACGGGTCCTTCTTCGAAGGCGTCATGACCTCCGGGTATCCGACGGACGCCGCCGACAACGCCGTACAGGCCAACGTCACCTCCGTCGGCTACAGCACCCCGGCCGCGACGTTCCCGGTCGCCGGCACCGCCTACCGTCTGACCAACGTGAACAGCTCCAAGGTCCTCGACGCAGTGAACTGCGGGACGGCCAACGGCACCGCGATCGACCAGTGGGCCTCGCTCGGCAACACCTGCCAGCAGTGGAAGTTCGCCAGTGCGGGCAACGGCCACTACACGATCACCAACGTCAACAGCGGCACGGTCCTGGACGACAAGAACTGCGGGCAGTCCAACGGCACGGCCGTCCAGCTGTGGGCCTCGCTCGGCAACAACTGCCAGCAGTGGGACGTCACCGCCGTCGGCAGCCACTACACCATCAGCAACGTCAACACCGGCATGGTGCTCGACGTGACGAACTGCGGAACGGCCAACGGCACCGCGGTCCGCCAGTGGCAGGAGCTCGACAACACCTGCCAGCAGTGGAACATCGCCCCCTGACCGAGCGACCGACTCGCCGATGGCCCGCCGCCCCCTCCCCGGCGGCGGACCATCGGCCCGTCCCGGAGCGCTCTCACGCCGTCGCTCCCCGCGGAGCCGGCCGCCGCGCAAGGGACCTCAGCTCTCCTCCGGTCGCCCTCCTTGCTCCCGTCATGCCCTGCCTCTCAGCCATTTCGATCGACTCGTCTCGAAAAGGAACTGCCGCATGCCTTCAGAAGCCGGACTCCCCCGCAGAACCGTCCTGACCGCCCTCGGTGTCGCGTCTGTGGCCGGGACCTTCGCCGCTTCCGCTCCTGCCCGGGCCGCCGAACGCTCAGGTACCGCCGCGACGGCCACCGCCGCGGACCTTCCCGCCCCGGCCGCGCACTGGAGCTTCGACGAGGGCTCCGGCACCTCCGCCGCCGACGCCTCCGGCAACGCTCACACCGCGACCCTCCGCAGTGCGGCCGGCTGGGACACCGGCAAGGTCGGCGCCCACAGCCTGACCCTCACGGCGGGCGGCAACGCCACTGCTTCGGGGCCTGCCCTCGACACCTCCAAGGCGTTCTCGGTCGCCGCCTGGGTCAACCTCAGCCAACTGGGCGGCTACCAGACCGCCGTGAGCATCGACGGCAAGGTCGTCAGCTCCTTCTACCTGGGACTGCGGGACGACACCGGCACCTTCGCCTTCGCCCGGCTCGACTCGGACGCCACGCAGAACGCCGCCGTGGCGGCCGCCGCATCGGCGCCCACGGCCGGCACCTGGACCCACCTGACCGGTGTCAGCGACCCCTCGGCCGGTGTCACCCGCCTCTACGTCAACGGCGTCCTGGAAGGCCAGGCCGACTACACCGCGGGCTGGGCCGGCACCGGCGACACCGCCATCGGCCGGGCGCTCTACGGCGGCGGGCAGGTCGACCAGTGGCACGGCCTCATCGACGACGTGTGGATGTTCCCGACCGCCCTGACCTCCGACCAGGTCGCGACGCTCGCCGGAGTGCCGGTGGAGACCACGACACCGCTGCTGAGCGTGGACGTCGCCCACCCCGCGCACGCCGTCTCCCCCATCCTCCCCGGCCTGATGTTCGAGGACATCAACCACTCCGGCGAGGGCGGCATCTACGCCGAACTGGTGCAGAACCGCTCGATGATGGCCGACGACAGCACACCTGTGCACTGGTCAGCCGTCGGCGGGACGAGCCTCGCGCTCGACATGACCACGCCCCTCAACGACGTCCTCACGCGTTCCCTCAAGGTCGTGCTGCCGAGCGGCACCGGCGCCGGGACCCGGGCCGGGGTCGCCAACGACGGGTTCTGGGGCATCCCCGTGCGGCCCCGGACCACCTACACCGCCCGCCTGTTCGCCAAGGCGTCGCGCCGGATCGGACCCCTCACGGTGTCCCTGGAGTCGGCGGACGGCGCGACGGTGTACGCCTCCGCCCGTCTGCCCCACATCGGCACCGCCTTCCGCGACCGCCCCTTCGAACTGACCCTGCGCACCGGCTCGGGCGCCCCCGTGACCGGCGACGCGAGGCTCACCGTCACCACCGCCGACCCCGCCGCCGCGGGCGGGACCCTGTGGCTCCAGCACGTGTCCCTCTTCCCGCCCACCTACAACAGGCGCCCCAACGGCCTGCGTGTCGACCTGATGGAGAAACTGGTCGCCCTGAAGCCGAAGTTCCTGCGCTTCCCCGGCGGAAACTTCCTCGAGGGCAACACCATCGCGACGCGGTTCAACTGGAAGAACACCATAGGTCCGGTCTGGGAGCGTCCCGGCCACATGGACGACGCGTGGGGCTACTGGTCCACGGACGGGCTCGGAATCCTCGAATACCTGGAATGGGTCGAGGACATGCGCGCCCAGCCGGTGCTCGCCGTCTTCGCGGGCTACGCGCTGAGGGGCGAACACGTCACCGGCGACGCCCTCAAGCCGTTCGTCCAGGACGCCCTCGACGAGATCGAGTACGTCACCGGCCCCGTCACGAGCACCTGGGGCGCGAAGCGGGCTGCCGACGGACACCCGAAGCCGTTCCCGCTGGAGTTCGTGGAGATCGGCAACGAGGACTGGTTCGACTCCTCGGGGTCCTACGACGAGCGGTTCGCGGCCTTCCACGACGCGATCAAGGCGAAGTACCCGCACCTGAAGCTGATCGCCACGACGTCGGTGACGAGCCGCACGCCGGACCTGATCGACGAGCACTACTACCTCGCGCCGTCCGCCGCCCAGGCCTCCACCCACAAGTACGACAACCGGGACCGCGGTTCGACCAAGGTCTTCGTCGGTGAGTGGGCCGCCCAGGAGGGCCGTCCCACACCCGACCTCAACGCCGCGCTCGGCGACGCCGCATGGCTGGCCGGGCTGATACGCAACTCCGACCAGGTCCTCATGGAGTGCTACGCGCCCCTCTTCTCCCATGTCAAGAACAACGTCTGGGCGACCAACCTGATCGCCTACGACAACCTGACCAGCTATGTCTCACCCAGCTACTGGGCACAGCAGATGCTCACCAGCAGGCTGGGCGACAAGGTGCTGCCGGCCACCGCACGCGCGCTGCCCGCCGTCGCCACCGTCGCCACCCGAGCCGGCAACCGTCTCTACCTCGCGGTCGTCAACTCCGGGACGGAGAAGGTGGATGTGCCGGTCGAACTGAGCGGCCTGGTCAAGGGAGTCAGGAAGCATGCCACCGTCACCGTCCTGACGGGCCCCTCGCGCACCGCCACGAACACGCTGAGCGCGCCGTCCGCACTCACGCCCAGAACGAGCACCGTCACGGGCGCCGCGGCGGCGTTCACGAGCACGCTGCCGCCGCTGTCCGTCACCGTCCTGGAACTCGTCCTGACCTGACAGACGGGGCATCACCGTCCGGGCCCTCTCCGCGATCTCCGGGGGAGGGCCCTCTCGTAGGTCACGCCCATGTCAAGGGACGGACACGAAGTGGTCAGTCGGCATTTGCCGGCCACCGTCCCCCACCTGCAACAACAGCCGCGATGCCTGCATTTGCGAACTGCCCGACCGGCCCGCTCCGTGAAATCCGCACGAAACAAGGTCTTGTAGGCGACTTAAAACGACGGTTAGTTTAACCGCCATTCGAAGTCCGGCCTGATCACCCGGGCGACTCCAGGGCGTGTGCATGTCTCAAGGAAGGGCAATGCCATGACGCTTGACCGAGCGCAGTTCTCTCGTCGGGGTTTTCTGG
The DNA here is from genome assembly GCF_036174265.1 of Streptomyces sp. NBC_00285. NCBI lineage: Bacteria > Bacillati > Actinomycetota > Actinomycetes > Kitasatosporales > Streptomycetaceae > Streptomyces > Streptomyces sp. NBC_00285. The sequence goes on from NZ_CP108055.1 coordinate 1,436,527, forward strand.
GTCTGGGAGTCGCGGCCGGGGTGATCACCCTGACGGCGTGCGGCACCGGCAGCGGTTCGGGTGACGACCCGCTGCTGATGACGGTGTGGGGCGGGGAGACCGACCGGGCGACCTACCAGAAGCGCATCGACCTGCTCGTGAAGAAGTACCCCGAGCTGAAGGTGAAGCTCCAGCTGATCCCGTCGGACTCGTACGCGCAGAAAGTGCAGACGATGATCGCGGGCGGCGGCGGCCCGGACATCATGCAGGTCGCGGAGAACGTCAACGTCTACTCCAGCAAGAACCAGCTCCGGCCGCTGGACGACCTGGCCAAGAGCGCGGGGCTGGACCTGACGCAGCGGTTCGGGACGATCGGTTCGCTGTACTCGTACGAGGACAAGGTCTACGCGGTGCCGGACCGTTCCGGCGCGATGATCATGTACTACAACAAGACCCTGTTCGAGAAGAAGGGCATCAAGGCGCCCACGGCGGAGTCGACCTGGGACGACACCCTCGACGCGTTCAAGGAGCTGACGGAGAAGGGCAAGACCTGGGGGTACGGCGGCGCGGGCTGGTGGCCGGTGTGGTGGAGCCTGGCATACCAGAACGGCGGCGCGATCATCGACGCCGACGGCAAGCCCACGGCGGACAGCGACGAGGTCGTCGAGGCGCTGCAGTGGGCGGGCGACCTGCTCTTCAAGCACGGTGTGACTCCGTCGAAGGCGCAGTACGCCGACATGGGCACGGACGTCGGCGGCGACCAGGCCTTCGCGGCCGGCAAGGTCGCGGTGAGCACCACCGGGTTCTGGGCCATCGCCGGCCAGGCGAAGTCCACGTTCGAGTGGGACATCGCCCCGATGTGGCGCGGCAAGAAGCAGGCCGTGTCCTCCTTCGGCAGCGGACTCGCCATCTCCCGCACCGCGAAGAACCCGACCAACGCCTTCAAGGCGATCGACTTCCTCACCGCGCCCGCGGCCCAGCAGCAGATCATCGCCGCCGCCGAGGACGTGCCGGCCAACATCGAAGTGCAGAAGAGCGAGGCGTTCCTCAAGCCGGCCTGGATGAAGACCCCGCTGAGCATGGGCGTGTTCGCGGAGTCCAGCGAGTTCCTCTTCAAGGCGCCGTTCATTCCCGAGTGGAACGAGATGCAGGCGGCGATCGACACCACGACCGCCGACTTCTGGCTCGGCAAGGAGAAGAGCGCGAAGAAGGCTCTCACCGCGCTCCAGAAGAGCCTGGAATCCATCGTCAAGTCCGCGGGATGACCTGCGATGGCCATGACGAAGCTGCGGCGCCGTGAGGCGCTCTCGTTCTACCTGTTCGTCTCGCCCTGGGTGATCGGCTTCCTCGCGTTCCTGCTCGGGCCGATGATCTCGTCGATCTACTTCTCGATGACGGACTGGGACTCCTTCACCCCGCCCAAGTGGGTCGGCCTGGACAACTACACCAGGCTGCTCACCGAGGATCCGGTCTTCTGGAAGGCCCTCGGCAACACCCTGTTCTACGCGGCGGTCTCCGTACCGCTGGGACTGCTGGTCGGTCTGTGGCTGGCGAACCTGCTCAACAAGCAGGTCCGGGCCCGCAAGCTGTTCCGCACCCTGATCTATCTGCCGACCCTGGTCCCCCTGGTCGCCGCGTCGCTGGCCTTCCGGGTGGTGCTCGCCCCCTCGGGTCCGCTCAACGACGTGCTCGGCTGGGTCGGGATCAAGGGGCCGCAGTGGCTCCTCGACCCGTCGTGGGTGAAGTACGCGCTGGTCCTGCTGTCGGTGTGGGGCGCCGGCAGTGCGACCGTCCTGCTGCTCGCCGCCATGAGGGGCATCCCGCGGGAGCTGTACGAAGCGGCCGAGATCGACGGCGCCGGACCGGTGCGGCAGTTCTGGAGCATCACGTTCCCGCAGCTGACCCCGGTCATCTTCTTCAACCTGGTGATGGGCCTGATCGGGGCGTTCCAGGTGTTCTCGCAGGTGTACATCCTCACCCCGAAGTCCTCCCAGCCCGGCACCTACAACGCCAGCCAGACCATGGTGCCGTACCTCTTCGACCAGGCCTTCTCCTACTACCACATGGGCTACGCCTCGGCGATCTCATGGCTGCTGTTCGCCGTGATCCTGGTGTTCACCCTGGTGGCCTTCCGCACCACCCGCCGCTGGGTGTTCTACGAGACCGAGGTGAAGTGATGGCGACCCTCGCACCGCCCGTCGCACCGCAGCAGGGTGGCCGGCCCGCCGAGGACGAGAAGCACGCGGGCGCCCCGCCCCGGGTTCTGGGGATCTTCCGCGCGACACCGTTCACCTACGCGACCCTGATCGTGGTGTCGGCGATCCTCTCGATCCCGCTGGTGTTCGCCGTGTCGATCTCGCTGTCGAGCGACCACACGGTCAGCACCAACACCTTCTCGATCCTTCCGCACGAGTTCGAGTGGCGGAACTTCACCCGGGTCTTCGGCAGCGATCTGCCGATGGGCCGGTTCCTCATCAACTCACTGCTCATCTCGCTCGGTTCGGTCATCGGCCAGATGGTGTCGAGCGGCCTGGTCGGTTACGCCTTCGCCCGGCTGAGGGCCCCCGGCAAGAACGTGATGTTCCTCGTCGTCATCGCCACGATGATGATCCCGACGCAGATCACGATGATCCCGCAGTTCATCCTGTTCAAGGATCTGGGCTGGGTGAACACCTATCTGCCGTTGATCGTGCCGAACTTCTTCTCCAACGCCTTCAACGTCTTCCTGGTCCGGCAGTTCGTCTCCCGTCTGCCCAGCGAGCTCGACGAGGCGGCCATGGTCGACGGACTCGGGTTCTTCGGCATCTACCGGCGCATCATGCTGCCGATGCTGTGGCCCGTGCTGATCGCCATCGGCATCTTCACCCTGACCTACAACTGGGGTGACTTCATGGGGCCGTTGATCTACCTCAACGACGACACGAAGATGCCTCTCGCCCTGGGCGTGCAGTACATCACCACCACCGCCGTTGCGGGCCAGCCGCCGCCGTGGAACCTGGTGATGGTCGGCTCGATCCTCCTCACCCTGCCGATGATCGCCGTCTACTACCTGGGCCAGCGTTACCTGTACGAGATGGACATCAGCGGCGGAAGCGCGGGAGTCAAGTGAGCCACCCCATCACAGTCGGCACCGGCGTCACCCTCGACGCCCGGGGCATCCGCACCGAGGACGGCCCGCGGGTCGTGCTGTGCGCGTCCCTGTTCTACTTCCGTCTGCCGCGGGAGCAGTGGCGTGCCCGGCTCGAACAGGTCCGGGACTCCGGCTACACCTGCGTGGACGTCTATCTGCCGTGGAACTTCCACGAAACGGCGCCCGGACGTTGGGACTTCGAGGGCCGGCGCGACGTCGCCGCGTTCCTGGACCTCGCGCAGGAGGTCGGGCTGTACGTCATCGCTCGGCCGGGCCCCTACATCTGCTCCGAGTGGGACGGCGGCGCGCTGCCGGCGTGGCTGGGTCTCGACCCCGACCTGCGTGTACGGCAGTACGAGCCGCGCTTCCTCGCGCAGGTCACGGCCTGGTTCGACCGGGTGCTGCCGCTGTTGGCCGAACGCCAGTACCCGGCCGGCGGCCCGGTCCTGATGGTGCAGTTGGAGAACGAGCTGGACTTCTTCGACTGCGAGGACCGCACCGGATATCTCACCGCCCTGCGCGACCAGGCGATCCGCCACGGCATCACCGTGCCGCTGATCGCCTGCTCCGGGCAGGGTGACATCGAGGGAGCCACCGGTGACGTCCCCGGTGTCGTAGCGGCGTGCAACTTCTACCCGGACGACGACTCACCGGACATCGAGCCCGAAGTCCGGGCCTACGCCGAGGTGTTGGCGGCTCGCGACCTGCCCCTGCTGATCACCGAGACCAATCGGCGTCACCGCACCCTGCGGCGGCTCCTGGCGAGCGGCGCCTCGCTGATCGCGCCCTATCTCCAGTCGTCCGGCTGGAACTTCGGGTACACGCCGTCCACGGGGAACTGGGGCAGTCCCGGCAACTTCATGAGTCACGGCTACGACTTCGGCGGCTATGTCTCCTCCACCGGTGCTGAGCGCCCCGAGTACGCCGAGGCGCAGCTGCTGGCACAGGTGATCGACACCCTGGGCCCCCAACTGGCCCTGGCCACCTCGGCGTTGCCCCGGGTTCCCGTGACCGCGGACTTCCCGACCAGTTCGTCGCCGTCCGCCCTGGACCTCGACGGGGGCGGCCAGTTGATCGCCGTACCCCATCTGGGCAAGACCTCCGGCACGGCCGTCGTGAACGGCGTGCCCGTCGCCGTGGCCCCGGACTCGTGTCCGCTGATGCTGGCGGACGTACCGCTGCGGCCGTGGGGTCACGACGGGACGCTCACCCTCGCGTCGGCGGATCTGGTCGCCGCGTCGGACGGCGTGCTGACGTTCTCCTCCGAGGTGCCTGTCACCGTCGTCGTGAGGGACACACGGGTCGAGATCCCGGCGCCGAGGGCCGGTGCGCCCGAGCGGGCGTCGGTCCAGGGGCTGATCCTCGTCGCGCTGGCGCCCGAGGACGCCGTACGCCTGCGGGCGACCGACCGCGACGGCACCGCGCATCCGACCGACGCGCCGCCTGTCGCCGTACGGGAGGTGCGACGGCGGACGACAGCGGCTCCCGAGAAGCCGGCGGGGAATCACGAACTGCCGCCGTCGCTTGAGGCGTCGGGTGTGTACCGGGGTCGTGGGGTCTACCGGACCACGGCCGATCTGACCGGCGTCGACGAGCTGCTGCTCGTCGGTGCGGCGGACATCGTCGACCTGTCGGTCGGTGGGCGGACGCATCCCACGATCGCCGGGTTCGGCGCGGCCGAGCGCGTCGACGTCCGCGAGACGACCGGCCGGGTCGACGTCGAGGCCGTCGTGGAGATCTGGGGGCACGCCAACTTCGACGACGTGCGACTGCCGGCCCTGCGCCTGGGCGCGCTGCGGGGACTCGGCGCGCTGTGGGCGGTCCGGGGGCTGACGGACGTGTCCGCCCTGTGGTCGGTGACCGGCCACTGGACAGGGCGGCCCGCACCGCTGCGGGTCCTCGGCGGGTGGAGCAGCACCCGTGTCGGCCTGCCCGTCACCTACACGCGCGAGATCGGGTCGGCCGGCGCGTCGGCGCTGCACCTGCGGGGTGTGGTCGAGCCGCTGCGGGTGAGTGTGGACGACGGCGAGCCGTGGACCGTCCACGCCGAGGACCCCTATGTGCTGCTGCCCGCCGGGACCCATCGGGTCTCGGTCACGCTGCCGCACCACCCGAGCGGCGGCGGCCTGGGTGCCGAACTGCTCGACCTGGAGCCGGTGACGGACTGGTCGTGCGCCGCACAGGACGACGATCTGCTGACCGGGTTCGCCACCACGGCCGACACCACGCAGGGCCGGGACGTCCGGCTCCCGCTGGCCCTGGAACCCGGGCAGGAGGTGTGGCTCGACCTCGATCTGCCGGCGTCCGGGGTCGGCCGTCTGGTGCGGCTGGAGGGTTCGCAGATCCGGGTGACCGGATGGGCCGCCGGGGAGTGTGTGGGCCGGGTCTGGCTCGGCGACCGGCCGGCGTTCTCCGGCGGAGAATCGAACATGCTGTGGATCCCGGCTGGGTGGTCCGGTCTGACCCTGCTGGTGAGGGGCTCCGCCGGAGCGGGTGATCCGGAGCTCCGTACGCTGTGGCTGGAGGCATCTGACGACTGAGGGAGCACAGTGGCGCGGCACACGGCTCGGGATCTTCGCAGCGAGAACCGCTTCACGGTTCTGCAGGCCATGTTCGAACTGGGGCCGTCCACCCGCCAGGAACTCGCCCGGCACACGGGACTCAGTCCGGCGACCGTGGCGACGCTGGTCACCGAGTTCCTGTCCGAGGGGGTCCTGCGGATCTCGGACGTGGAACGCAACACTGGGGGCCGGCCGCAGGAGCGGCTCGCCATCGACCCGGAGCGCGGCCGCGTCGTCGGCGTCGACGTGGCCGAGACCTACGTCGACGCCACGCTGTACGACCTCGCGCTGGGCGTGGTCGGTCACGGCGAGGTCGCGCTGGACGAGGAGGAGAACGATCCCGCCTACGTGATCGGCGGGATCGTTCGCGCCGTCGGGGCCGCGGTCGGAGTCGGCGGCCTCGACCGGGAGCGCGTCATCGGCGTCGGGGTCAGCATGCCGGGGCACGTACATCCGGACGCCGGCGTCTCGGTCTTCGCACCCAACTGGGACTGGCACGACGTCCCCGTCGAGAAGATGCTGGAGAAGGTCCTCCCGGTCCCGGTGTACGTCGACAACCCGCTCAAGGCGGTCGCCCTGTCCGAGATGTGGTTCGGCGTCGGGCGCGTCGTGGACAGCATGGCCGTCATCAACCTCGGCACGGGCGTCGGCGCCGGTATCGCCATCGACGGGGCGCTGATCCGCGGCGCCACCAACAACGCCGGTGAGTGGGGTCACACGCTGCTGCGGTTGGACGGCAGACAGTGCCGCTGCGGTCGGCGCGGCTGCGTCGAGGCGTACGTCGGCGCCCCCGGCCTGCGCACCACGCTCGTCGAGATCCACCCGGAGCACCCCACGCTCCGGCGGTCCGGGCAGCGCGACTTCGTGGTGGCGGTCGCCGACGGCCTCGCCACGGGCGATCCGGCGCTGGCCGCGTTGGTCCTGCGGACCTCGCGTTACCTCGCCGCGGCGCTCGGCGACCTGGTCAACCTGCTCAACATCCCCTGTGTGACCCTCACCGGCTGGGCCTCGGAGGCCCTGGCCGAATGGCTCGTGCCCGCCGTGCGCGAGGAACTTCCCCGGCATGTCATGCCCGGCTCCCTGCGGGGACTCACCGTGGAGCCCTCCCAGGTCCCGGGCAACGCCGTCGCCCTCGGCATGGCGGCCTTCACGCTGCAGCAGTTCCTCGACCGGCTCGGCCTGGCCGGGCCGGTCGGAACCCGGCCCCGGCAGGACCCGGTACACGTCCACTGACCTCTGCGGGCCCGGCGTGCTAGGGCAGTTGCCAGTTCACCGGCTGTGCGCCCTGCCCGACGAGCAGGTCGTTGGCCCGGCTGAACGGGCGCGAGCCGAAGAAGCCGCGGTCCGCCGACATCGGTGACGGGTGTGCCGACTCGATCGCCGGGAGGTCCCCGAGGAGGGGACGGCAGTTGCGGGCGTCACGCCCCCACAGGATCGACACCAGCGGCTTGCCGCGCGCCGCCAACGCCCGGATGGCCTGCTCGGTGACGTCCTCCCAGCCCTGCCCGCGGTGCGCTCCGGGCTTGCGCGGGGCCGTCGTCAGCGCCCTGTTGAGCAACAGCACGCCCTGCTCGGCCCACGGGGTCAGATCGCCGTTCGACGGCCTGGGCAGCCCGAGGTCGGAGTGCATCTCCCGGAAGATGTTCTCCAGGCTCCCAGGCAGGGAACGCACCTCGGGCGCCACCGCGAAACTCAGACCGATCGCCATACCCGGCGTGGGATAGGGATCCTGACCGACGATCAGGACGCGGACGTCGTCGAAGGGCTGCTGGAAGGCTCTCAGGACGTTCGCCCCGGCGGGCAGATAGGTCCGGCCTGCCGCTATCTCGGCCCGGAGGAAGTCCCCCATGACGGCGATGCGTTCGGCCACCGGTTCAAGAGCCTTCGCCCAGCCCGCTTCAACAAGTTCATGCAAGGGTCGTGGTGCCACGGCGTGTCACTCTACTGGCAGACATCGGCACGCCGCATACACGGGGAAGCGTTCGGACAAGGAGCGCCCCACGGGCGCCGGTCCTCCCTCCCACCCGGTATTCGAGAAGGAGTGGAACTTGTCCCGGCCTGCGCTTTCTGCCGTGCCCGGTCCGGCCGGCCCCGGTGCCGGTGAAGGGTTCCTGGCCGTCGACTCCGGCGGCTCGGGGCTGAGGGTCGTCCTGGGCGCCCCCGGTCGGCGGCCCACGGCCACGCGGGAGTCACGGATTCCCGTGCGTACGGGACCGCGCGGCATCGATCCGGGACATCTGATGGAACAACTGGTGCCCATGGTCCGGTCGTTGTCGCCCGAGGCGGGAGTGACCGGGCTGGGCACCGCCGTGGTCGGGGCGGCCGGTCTGGCGAGCCTGGGCGATGCGCTGCGGGCCGAGCTCCCCGGCGCGCTGGAACGGGAGTTCGGCGTCCGGACCGTCGCGCTCGCCGCGGATGCCGTGACCGCCTACGCCGGTGCTCTCGGACCACGTGCAGGGGCCGTCGTCGCCGCCGGTACCGGTCTGATCGCGATCGGCACCGATCTGAAGTGCTGGCGTCGCGCGGACGGCTGGGGACATCTCCTGGGCGACTGCGGGAGCGGCGCGTGGATCGGGCGGGCGGGGCTCGAGGCCGCGCTGCGCGCCCACGACGGGCGGCCCGGGGGTTCGACGGCACTGCTGGCCGTGGCCGAGGAGTTGTTCGGACCGGTGCGGGAGCTGCCCGGCAAGCTCTACCCGCGTACGGACCGGCCCGCCGTGCTCGCCTCCTTCGCGCCTCATGTGGCGGCCTGCGCCGAGGGCGACCCGGTCGCGGGCGGCATCCTGCGCCGGGCTGCCCAGCACATGGCCGAGTCGGTGGCCGCCGTCTGTCCGGCGGAGGGTGAGCCGTGCCTCAGCCGCACCGGTGGCCTGTTCTCGATGGGTGCCGCCCTCGTCGTACCGCTGGAGGAGGAGCTGAAGAGACTGCTGCCGCATGCCCGGCTGGTCGCCGCGGCAGGCGGGCCACTGGACGGATCGGTACAGATCGCCACAGAACTGGCGCGGGGTTCGTTCATCCTCCCGAGTGACCCGTCGATGCTGTACGTGGTGACCCCAAAGAGGGGCTGAAGCGGACGTAACTCATCAGACAAAACCGGACGGATACCGCTCACCTGCACCCTCCCCGAACAGGGGAGCCCCGGAAACCAGTAACATGCCTCGCCATGAGCTCCCCCACTGGGCCCGCGTCCGGCCTGCCAGTACGAATGCCGCGACCTCGCCAGCCCGGGCGGCACCGCCGACCCGAGCCTCTGGCTGCTCCCGAGGGCGCGCCCGCGCTCGTCCTCGCGGTGCCGGGCACGCCCGCGGCCGCCACGCGCAGTCTCGCCGAGGAGGTCGTGAGCATCGCCCGCTCCGAGCTCCCCGGCCTCGACGCCCGGATCGGGTATCTCGACGGGGACGACGGGGAGTTCCCCACGCTCCAGGCCATCCTCACGCATGCCGCGGAGGAGCGCACCGCCCGTTACGAGCAGGCCAGGGCCGCCGGGGCCGACGTCAAGGAGCCCGAGGGTCCCGTCGCCGTCGTCGTCCCGCTGCTCGCCGGTCCGGACAACGCGCTGCTGCGCCGGATCCGTCAGGCCGTGATGGACAGCCGGATCGCGGCCGACCTCACCGATGTGCTGGGCCCGCACCCGCTGCTCGCCGAGGCGCTGCACGTGCGGCTGTCGGAGGCCGGTCTCGCCCGCGCGGACCGTGCCCGGCTGTTCACGGTGGCGACGGCCGCGGACGGCATCGTGCTGGCCGCCGTGGGCGGCGAGGAGGCAGTGCAGGCTGCGGGGATCACCGGCATGCTGCTCGCCGCGCGCCTGGCCGTGCCGGTGATGGCCGCGGCGCTCGACCAGGACGGTTCGATCGCCTCCATCGCCGAGCAACTGCGGTCCTCCGGTTCGCAGCAGCTCGCGCTGGCGCCGTACCTGATAGGGCCGGAGATGAACCCCGCGGTGATCGAGGAGGCGGCCAAGGAGGCCGGCTGCTCCGCCGCCGAGCCGCTCGGCCCCTACCCGGCGATCGGCAAGCTCGCCCTCGCCAAGTACACGACCGCGCTGGGCATCGCCCCGCAGCAGGTGCAGGGTGCCCCGGTGCGCTGACCGCGCACCGCACCCGCGACGCCGAAAGGGCCCGCTCCACATCGGAGCGGGCCCTTCGGCATGCTGTGACGCCCTGGTTCAGTCGAAGATCACGCAGGACGCGGCCGGTACCTCGATCGAGCCCCCGTAGTAGGGAAGACCCGTGTCGGGATCGACCGCGAACCAGGCCACCTCACCGGAGCGTTCGTTGGCGACGTACAGGAAGCCGCCGGACTCGGCGAGGGCGCGCGGCCAGTCGCCGCCGCAGTGGACCGTGCCGACCAGCCGCAGGGCGTCGCCCTCGACGGCGAACGTGGACAGGACGTCCTCGCCTCGCGTGGCGGTCCACACGAAACGTCCGTCGGGGGACGTGACGACGCCTGACGGGTACGCGTCGCCCGAGGGGGCGCCGGCCAGCACGTGGGCCTCGCTCAGCGGCTTCAGGGCGCCTTCTTCGGCGTCCCAGTGGCAGACGGTGACGGTGGGGGTGAGTTCGTTGAGGACGTAGGCGCGGGTTCCGTCGGGGTGGAAGGCGAGGTGGCGCGGGCCGGAGCCGGGACGCAGGGCGATCTCGCGGTGCACGTCGAGGGTGCCGTCCGTCAGCGCGCACACCCGCACCGAGTCCGTGCCGAGGTCGACGCTGACGATCCACCGTCCGCTCGGGTCGGGCTGCACCTGGTGGGCGTGCGGACCCTGCTGGCGGGGCGTGTACGGGCCCGAGCCGATGTGCCGGAGCACCCCGGAGGGGGCGCCCGCGAGGGTGCCGTCGGCGCGTACGGGGACGGCTGTGACGCTGCCGGAGCCGTAGTTCGCGGTCAGCACGTGCCCGGCGTGCACGGCGAGGTGGGTGGGCCCGTTTCCGTCCACCGGAACCGGCGGCCCGGCCGGCTCGGGCTTGTCACCGGTCACCCGGTACGCGGCCACCGCGCCCTCGGCCTTCTCGCTGACCGCGTACAGCATGTCCCCGTCGGCCGACAGGGCCAGGTACGACGGGTCGGGCACGCCGTTCAGGGCGCCCAATGCCTTCAGCGCGCCCGTCTGCGGGGCCACCGCGGCCATCACGATGCCGGGGCCCCCGGCCGCCGTGAACGATCCGATGTAGGCGCGTCGCCGCCCGTCGCCGTCTGCCACAGTCGTCCCCTCTCGGTCTGTGCGATTCGGGGCACGGTAGCAGCGATCACCACCGGTCTAGACCAACCCTGGCCAAAAAATGCCGGTCCTTCACGGACACGGCAGGGGGGCCGGGCGGGGTCAGGCTCCCACCAGCGGCGAGCCGGACGGCGTCCGCAGCGGTGCCGCCAGTTCCGCGAGCGCCCGCTCCAGTCCGTGCAGATGGGCCAGCGCGGGTTCCTCGGCCGCAGGGCGCTCGGCGAACGGGAGGTCCCTGCCGGCCATGAGGGCCTCCACCGCGACCTCCACCCTCCGGCACGCGGCGGTCAGGCGGGCGTCGTGCGAGGCCTCGGGGTCGGCGGTGACCGCGACCAGACCGCGGATCTCGCGGGCGCAGTCGTCGAGCAGGGCGAGCACCCGCCGGGCGCGTCGCTTGCGGGCCGGCATCGGGTTCAGCGGGTGGACCAGCGGGGCGACCGACAGCCGGACCCTGCCGAGCAGTTGCTCCAGTTCGCGCACGCGGTCGGCAGGGTCGGCCCCCGTCCCACCGGCGAGCAGGGCCGCGGCCTCCGCGGTGCAGGCGCGGACGCAGCGCAGGGCGTGCCGGATCCAGGCGTCGGTGACGGCGTGGGTGGTGACCGGAAGCATGAACAGCACCGCCAGCAGGGCCCCGACCGCGCCGATCCCCGTCTCCGCGAGCCGCAGCGCCAGCAGCCCGGGGTCCAGGACGCCGAGGAGGCCGTAGAGAAGCTCGGCGAGCAGGGTGACCCAGAGCATCATCCAGGTGTAGGAGACGGCGGCCGTGTAGAAGATGCCGAAGACGCAGACGGCGACCAGGACGGCCGTGGGCGTCGGCGTTCCCCGCAGCGGTACGGCGACGAGCAGGCCCAGTCCGATGCCGATCACCGTGCCGAGTATGCGGCGGAAGCCACGCACCAGGGTCTCGCCGCGGGAGGCGGTGTTCACGAAGATCCACCAGGTGGCGCCGACGGCCCAGTACCAGCGCTGGCCGGAGATCAGCTGGCCGACGACGAGGGCGAAGCCCGCGCCGGCCGTGGCCTGGATCGCCTGGCGGGTCGTCACGCGGGCGAGGCCGACGCCGCCAGGCGGTGCGGGGACGGGGGCCGGGGGCAGCCGGCGTTCGTAGCACCACAGGCCGAAGCGGACCGCGGCGACGGTGAGCAGGGACAGCAGGACGGCGGCGTACAGCTCGGGCAGATCGCCGGCGGTCGCGTGCAGGAACTGCGCCACGAAGAACGTCATGAACGCGAAGATGCCGAGGCTGTGCCCGCGTGGGCCCCAGCGCCGTGCGTATCCGCCCGCACCGACCACGGCGAGGAAGGTCAGGTCGCGGGCGACGGGGTGGTCGTGGAGTGCGGCCGCCGCGGTCAGGACGGGCAGGCCGACGGCGGGCAGCAGCGCGGTGGTGACCGCCTGCCCTCGCACGGTGGCGTCCGTGACGGTGAACAGGGCGAGCATCGCGGCGAGGCCGCCGGTGACGGCACCGGTGAGCGAGTGGCCCGCGAGACCGCACAGCATGACCGCGAGGCCGATGCCGAGCACCGCGCGCGTGGCGAAGCGCAGCCGGACCCGGCCGGGGTCCGGCGACATGAACACCCTCTTCAGCACGTACCGCCCCTTGAAACCCTCGGCCGCCCCGGACACCGGCACGGAAAAGGCGCCGCGGGGGTCCGCAGCGCCATTGACGGGCTCATTGCAGCACCCTCACCACTGTCGGCTCAAGCCAGGCCGAATATGCTGGGCCATTGGCACAGTGGAAGCGGTTCCGGGGTGTCCGGCGACGGGCCAACGGACCATGCACGAGGAGGCCGTACGCCATGGCCGTGGACGAGCTCGACACCCGGATCCTGCGGTTGCTGCTGGAGCGGCCGCGTACGAGCGTGCGCGAGTACGCCCGACTCCTCGGGGTCGCGCGCGGGACGCTGCAGGCGCGGCTCGACCGTCTGGAGCGGGACCGTGTGATCACCGGCACGGGGCCCTCGCTGTCGCCTGCCGCACTCGGTCATCCGGTACTCGCCTTCGTGCACATCGAGGTCACCCAGGGGCGGATCGACGACGTGGGGAACGCACTGGCCGCCGTACCGGAGATCATCGAGGCGTTCTCGATCGCGGGCGGCGGAGATCTGCTGACGCGGGTCGTGGCGCGGGACAACGGGCATCTGGAGGACGTCATCCAGAAGGTGATCAGCCTGCCGGGAGTGGTGCGGACCCGCACCGAGGTGGCACTGCGGGAGCGGGTCGCGCACCGGCTGCTGCCGCTGGTGGAGGCGGTGGGGCGCGCCACCCGGAACTGATCGCCGACATCCGTCGGCGCACCCCACTCACGCCTTGTCCTACGGCCGCGCCCCGTGCGTCGGCCTCGGTGCGGGCTGGATGTTCTGGTTGAGGCGGAACACGTTGTCCGGGTCCCGGTCGGCCTTGATGCGGGCCAGACGGTCGTAGTTGCCGCCGTAGCTGGCGCGTACGCGTTCCTGGCCCTCGTCCATCATCATGTTGACGTAGGCGCCACCGGCCGCGTACGGGTGCAGGGCGTCGAAGTAGTCGACGGTCCACCGTTTGATCAGCTCGGCGTTGGCCGGGTCGGGGTCCACGCCCACGAAGACCGACGCCCAGTTGGCGTTGCGGTACTCCCAGGGAGTGTCCTGCCGGCCCACGTCGTGGGCGGCGCCGTCGACCGGGTACAGGTGCATGCTCGACTGCATGGTCGGCACCTCGGCGCCGAACTTGGCGTGCAGTTCGACCGCGTCGTCCGGGATGGTCTCGACGAAGTCGGCGCGCCAGTACCACTGGTGGCCGGGCGGGTACAGCCCGTCGAACATGGACTGCAGGTCGGGGTGGGGCATGACCATGGGCGCGTGCAGCAGCGGTGCGGGCAGGGCGTCGAGCAACGGGGCCATCTCACGGGCGGCGGCCTCGGGATCATCGCCCGCGTAGCACCACACCACGCCGGCCGTCTTGCGCAGCTGGATCTCCTCAGGGAACGGCGGGGCGGGCGGGACCGTGCCGTGCAGGAAGAAGCCGCCCAGCTCGCGGGGTGCGTCCAGGATGAAGTCCCGGTAGGCGGCGAGGACTTCGGCACTGGCCTCGACGGGCCAGAAGGTCGGCCCGGCGACGACCGTGCTGATCTCGTGCAGCCGGAAGAGGAACGAGGTGACGACCCCGAAGTTGCCGCCACCGCCCCGGATCGCCCAGAACAGGTCGCTGTTCTCGTCGGCGCTCGCCCGTACCCGACGGCCGTCGGCGAGGACGACGTCGGCCTCCAGGAGGTTGTCGATGGTCAGCCCGCACTTGCGGGTCAGGTGGCCGAGCCCGCCGCCGGTGGCGATGCCGCCGACGCCGGTCGTGGAGACGATGCCGCTGGGCGTGGCCAGGCCGTGCGCGTTGGTGGCGCGGTCCACCTCGCCCCACACGCAGCCGCCCCCGACCCGCACGGTGCGGGCCTCGGGGTCGACCTGGATGTCCTTCAGGGGTGACAGGTCGGCGACCACTCCCCCGTCGACGGTGCCGAGTCCCGCGCCGTGGTGGCCGCCACCGCGCACGGCGAGCAGGAGGCCGTGGGCGCGGGCGAAGCCGATGGTGCGGGCCACCGCGTCCGCGTCGCCGCAGCGGGCGACGAGGGCGGGGCGCCGGTCGATCATGGCGTTGTAGACGGTGCGGGCCTCCTGGTAGCCGGTGTCGTCGGGTCCGATCAACTCCCCGGTGAATCCGGTCAGTTCCCGGCGTGCGGCCTGGGCGGGTGTGCTGGACATGTGGTCCCCCGTTTTCCGAATCGGGTTGATTCGTCCGTTCTACTCGCGTCACGCGCAGGAGGACATCCGTGACCGTCACCCAGCTCGGCGCTCCGGGGTACCTACGTCGGGGCGCCGCCGGGCAGAAGTCCGAGCTCCGCCGCCCGCGCGGAGGCCTGCCGTCGGCTCGGGGCGCCAAGTTTGTCGAGCACCGCCCGCACATGGTTGTCGATCGTCCTGACCGACACGACGAGCCGGGCGGCGATCTCCGCGTTGGTCAGCCCTTCGGCGAGCAGCCGCATGACCTGGAGCTGGCGTTCGGTGAGACCTGCCGGGTTCTCCCGGGTCGCGGCGAGGGGCCCGCGGGGGATGCGGCGCACACCGAGCCGTCGCAGTTCGGCGCGGAGGAGCTTGGCCGCCGGTTCCGCTCCCAGCGCGTCGAAGGCGGCGAGGGCTGCCAGCTTGTCGGCGGGGTCGGGGCTCTCGGCGAGCGCGGCGGCGTGTTCGTAGGGGCAGCCCGCGGCGTTCCAGAGTTCGGCGGCCCGCCGCCACTGCCCACGCGCCTGCAACGCGTACGGATGGTCCGAGTCGTCGGGCGGGACGGGGTGGCCCGCCTTGGTGAGCCAGTAGCCCAGATCGGACCGGTAGGGAGCGCCGGGCAGCCGGCTCGCCTGGGCGTGGACCGGCCCGGCCGCCTCGATCACTGCTTTCGCGTCCCCGCGCAGCCAGGCCGCCTCGGCCCGCGCCACCGCCACCGGCCCGGTGCGCTGGAGTTCCTTCGTCTCCACGGCGATCTCCCAGGCCTCGGCGAGGAGTTCACCGGCGCCGGGACGACCGCAGCGGATGCGAACCCGTGCCAGGACGGTCAGGGCGGGACAGCGGGCCGGGACGAAGTCGTGCATGCCGTACTCCGCGTGCTTCTCTGCCTCGCCCCAGTCGGCGGCGGCGAGCCTGCGCATGGCGAGTTCGACGTGGAGGTAGTTGAGGAAGCCCAAGTGCTCGGCGCGGTCGGCGAGTTCCATCGCCGGGGGCAGGAAGGTGTCGGCCTCGTCGTACTGGAGGTTGTCGAGCAGCGTCCAGATGATGTTGGCGTAGGAGCGGCAGGCGTGTTCGACCTCACCGGCGGCGAGCGCGACGTCGAGGCTCTCCTCCAGCTGGTCCCTGCCGCCGGGGTCTCCGGAGCGCCAGCGGGCGGTGCCGACGTTGTTGAGGGCGTGCGCGAGGATCGCGGGGTCGCCGGCCTTGCGGGCCAGGGCGATGGCGCGTTCACCGTGCTCGACGGCCTCGGCGTAGCGCTCGGACAGCATGCGCAGCTGGGCGGTGTTGCTGACGGCGAGGGCCAACAGCCTGTCGTCTCCCGCGTGTTCGAGAACGGCCACGGCCTCCCGGGCGGCCTCCTGTGCCTCGTCGGCGTTGCCGGCCCACCAGTGGATGCGGGACAGCCAGCGCAGGTCGGCGCCGAGGGCGAGGGTGTCGCCGAGCGACCGGCGCAGGGCGACGGCCTCACGTTGGGCGGCGACGGCGGCGGCCGAGTCGGCGATGGTGTAGCTCTCCACCGCGTAGCGTTCGAGCAGGTCGGCGAGTTCGGCGGGGGCGTAGCGGTGCCGTCCGCGCAGCACGAGCCGGAGGTGGGCGGCGGCCTCTCGGTGGGCGCCCGCCACGGAGGCGTCCTTCGCCGCGTCGGGTCCGTAGCGGGCGATGGCGTCCTGGTCACCGGAGTGCGCCGCGTGGTGAACGACACGGGCGGCGTCGGATCCCGGACGGGCGACGAGGGCCGCGAGAACGGCCCGGTTGAGGCCGATGCGCCGGGCTGCGGGCAGGGAATCGGCGACGGCCCTTCGGATCAACTCATGGCGGAACGCCACCCGTTCCGGGGTGACGGTGAGCAGGCCGCGCTGTTCGGCGGCGGCCAGGACGGACACCCCGTCCGTGAGAGGGCCGGGCTCGCCGGCCGCCGGGGAGCCGTGCCCGTCCGGCTCCGTCGGGACGGCCGCCCGCTCCATGAGCAGCGCCTCGACCAGGGGGCGTTCGACGGCCGACGGGACGACGGCCAGTTGCTCCAGTGCGTCCACGGTGGCCCCGGGCAGCCCCCGCAGCCGGGCGAGCACGGCGTCGACGACGGTCGGGGGCACCTCCCCCGTGCCGCCGGCGGCGAGGATCTCGGCGACGAAGAAGGGATTGCCGTTCGTGACCGCGTACACCTGGGCGGGGTCGACCCGGCCGGCGCTGAGGGTGCGTACGGCGTTCAGGGAGAGGCGGGCCAGCGGCAGGCGGTGCACCCGGGGCGCCCGGGACACCTGGCCCAGCAGCTGTCGCAGGGGATGCTCACGGCTCAACTCGTCGTCGCGGTAGGTCAGGACGAGCAGGGCCGGCAGCCGTTCCATCCGCCGGACCAGGAAGCGCAGGGCGTCCAGGGAGGCCTCGTCGGCCCAGTGGACGTCCTCGACGACGAGTACCGCTCCGCGTAGTTCTTCGAGCAGTGCCTCGTGGACGCGGTGGCGGTCGCCGCCCTCCGTGACGGCGTCGGCGAGTTCGCGGCCCACGCTGCCGATGAGGTCGCGGAAGGGACCCAGCGGCCTGCGGGTGGCGAGGTCGTCGCACTCGCCGACGAGGACCCGCATATCGTGCGGCAGGTGGTCCGGGAGTGCCTTCACCAGGCTCGACTTGCCGATGCCGGCCTCTCCGAGGACGAGCACCACGGATCCGGCCCCGTCCGCCGCCTCCCGCGCGGCCGAGGCCAGTCGCGCCAGCTCGGGCTCGCGCTCGAGGATCCCCCAATCCACGGGCCCGATTGTGCCACCCGAGGCGCCGGAACGGCCCTGCACTACGGACGGTCCGACGGCCTCGGGTGCGTGAACGGGCCGGCCGTCGACGCCGGCTGCGGTTCGCCTGAGTCCGAAGGGGCGCGAGTCGATTCAGCGTCCGTCCCCGCGCACCGGGCGACGTACATCGCCCGGAACTCCTCGAGGGCGCAGGCGTCCTACACGGCGGCCGTCACCTTGGCGACGAAGGCGGCGACGTTCGTCACCGTGCGCCGGATCTTCTCGTCCACGGTGAGCGTCTCGTGCAACCGCGCCCCGGTGCCCACGTCCTTCTTGCCCCGCACATACAGCGAGCAGGCGAGGTCGTCGCACATGTAGGCGCCGACCGAGTTGCCCTGCTGCCCCGCCCTGCCCGCCCGCGGCGCGACCAGCAGGGAGACCCCGCCGGTGTGGACGGTCAGGCACATCGAGCACATGCTCCGCCGCGTCTGCCAGGACCCGGCGGCGGAGTTGCGCAGGACGAGGGCCGTCGGGCGGCCGTCCAGTACCGCCACCAGGTAGGCGCGGTCGGGGGCCTGCGGATCACGCCAGCCGAGGTGGTCCAGGTCCTCCCAGGGCCGGTCGGCCAGATCGCGGGGAACGGACAGCCGCTTCGCCTCGCCCTTGGAGCAATTCACGAAGGCGGCACGGATCTCTTGCTCGGTCAGCGGTTCCATGAGAAGCACGCTAGTTTGCCTAAAAGCTTTAGGCAAATGCATAATCGGTTCTGGCATACGAGAGGACGGTTATGGCACGGGTTGGGCTGACCACACAGCGACTGGTGCGGGCGGGCGCGGAGCTGGCCGACGAGCTGGGCTTCGAACAGGTGACCGCCTCGGAACTCGCCCGGCGGTTCGACGTCAAGGTCGCGAGCCTGTATTCGCACGTCAAGAACTCCCAGGACCTCAAGACCCGGATCGCCCTGTTCGCCCTGGAGGAACTCGCCGACCTGTCCGCCGACGCGGTGGCCGGGCGGGCCGGCAAGGACGCCCTGACCGCTTTCGCGAACGTCTACCGCGACTACGCCCACGCGCACCCCGGCCGTGCCACGGCGGCCCGGATGAGGCTCGATCCCGAGACGGCGGCCGCCGGCGCGGGCGTACGGCACGCGCAGATGATGCGGGCGATCCTGCGCGGCTACGACCTGCCCGAACCCGACCGGACCCATGCCGTACGGCTGCTGGGCAGCACCTTCCACGGCTACGCGAGTCTGGAGGGGGCAGGAGGGTTCAGCCACAGCTCCCCCGACTCCGAGGAGTCCTGGACCCGGATCCTGGACGCCCTCGACGCGCTGCTGCGCAACTGGCCCACCCGCTGACGACAGGCTGAGGACATGCACGACTGGATCACCACACCCGTCACCGCCGACCTGCTGCGCGGCGCCCTCGACGTGGAGCGCACCGAGCACGGGGTCCTGCCGCACCGGCTGCCCGCCCGGGCCCGCGCCCAGAACACCGACGGACAGCTCGCCATGGCGGAGTCCCAGCCCTCCGGCGTACGGCTGGCCTTCCGCACCCGGGCCACCGCGGTGGAGCTGGACACGCTCCCCACCAAGCGGGCCTACGTGGGTGCCCCGGCCCGCCCGGACGGTGTGTACGACCTGCTCGTCGACGGCCGCCAGGCCGGACAGGGCAGCGTGCGCGCCGGCCATGTCATCACCGTCGACATGACCACGGGGACGTCCGAGGTCCGGCCCGGCCCGCCCGGCACCGTCCGGTTCGGCGGACTGTCCGGCGCGGTCAAGGACGTCGAGATATGGCTCCCGCACAACGAGACCACCGAGCTGATCGCCCTGCGCACCGACGCCCCCGTGGAGCCCGCGCCGGCCCGTGACCGCCGGGTGTGGCTGCACCACGGCAGCTCCATCAGCCACGGCTCCGACGCGGCCAGCCCCACGCGCATCTGGCCCGCGGTCGCCGCGCGACTCGGCGGCGTGGAGCTGATCAACCTGGGCCTGGCGGGGAGCGCGCTGCTCGACCCGTTCACCGCACGGGCCGTACGGGACACCCCCGCCGACCTGATCAGCCTCAAGATCGGGATCAACATCGTCAACCACGACGTGATGCGGCTGCGTGCCTTCGGACCCGCGGTCCACGGCTTCCTCGACACGGTCCGCGAGGGCCACCCACAGACGCCGCTGCTGGTCGTCTCGCCCATCCTGTGCCCCCTCCACGAGGACACTCCGGGCCCGTGTTTCCCGGACTTCGGCGAGATCGGCGAGGGCCGGCTGCGGTTCCTGACGATGGGCGATCCCGCGGAGAAGGCGAGCGGGAAGCTGACCCTGCGGGTGATCCGCGAGGAACTGGCCCGGATCGTGAAGCAGAGGGCCGCCGAGGACCCGAACCTGCACTACGTGGACGGCCTCGAACTGTACGGCGAGGCCGACTCGGCGGAGCTGCCCCTGCCGGACGGCCTCCACCCGGACGCGGCGACGCATCGCCTGATCGGGGAACGCTTCAACGGCGTGGCCTTCGGGACCGACGGGGCGTTCGCCGGCGACTGAAGCGGCGCCCCGCGCATCCCGGACCGGCGGGACCACCGGGCGGACCGACCCGCGCGGCCGGGAACACAACGTGCGGCTCCGGGCTGAGGGCTGAGGCTAGCCCTTGCGCTTGGGCTTGCCCCTTCGGGCGCCCGCGCCCTTTGCGCCGCCGGGTCCGCCGCGGCCGCCCTTGGCGGCGCCGGAAGACCCCCGTGCCGCACCCTTCCGGGCACCCGCGGCCGGCTTGCGTCCTTCGCTCTTCCCGGGCCGTTGCTTGCCCTCCGGCTCCGGCTGTGTGCGCCCCCGCGAGCTGTTGACGGTCCGCCCCCGCACGATCCCGATGAAGTCCTCGACCAGGTCCGTCGTCGCGTCCTCGCGCCAGGAAAGTGCCACGCCGGACTCCGGCGCGTCGGTGACCGGGCGGTAGGTGAGGTCGCGGCGGTGGTGGAGGCGGGCCAGGGACTGCGGGACGACGAGGACACCGATGTTCGCCGCCACCAGCTCGACGGCGTCCGCGGTGGTGGCGGGGCGTTCGAAGGCCGGCTCGCCGGGAGGCCGGTCCCAGCCCATCACGTCGTCCAGCGGGTGGATGACGACCTCGTCGGCCAGGTCCTCCAGGGTCACCTCTTCCGCCGCGGTCACCACGTGGTCCTTGGGGACCACTACCACGCTCGTCTCGGTGTAGAGGGGGATCGCGCTGAACACCGTACGGTCGACCGGCAGCCGTACGAGAGCGGCGTCCGCGGTCCCGTCCCGCAGCACCTCGGGGGCCTCGGCGACGCTGACCTGGAGGAGTTCCAGGGGGATGCCCGGCAGGCGCTCCTTCCAGATCCGCACCCACTTGGCGGGCGTCACCCCGGGGACGTACGCGAGCCGGAAGGAGGGGGATGCTGGTAGGTCTGTCACGCGGCCAGGCTACCCACTGTGGTCGGCGCCCCCGCGCGCGGCCGATAGTCTTGATTCCATGAAGTCGCACCAGAGCGCCCAGACGATGAAGCCCGCGACCGCGGCGAAGAAGCTGGGTGTGTACCTCCCCGCCACCCCCGCCGAGTTCCAGGAGGGTGTCGTCTCGCGTACCGAACTGGACGCGTTCCAGGCGAATCCGCCCCAGTGGCTGCAGGACCTGCGGAACAACGGTCCGCACCCCCGCCCGGTCGTCGCGGCGAGGCTGGGTGTGTCCATCGCGGGTCTCGCCCGTGGCGGCGTCACCGAGCCGCTCACCACCGAGCAGATCGAGGCGCTGCGCCAGGACCTGCCCGAGTGGCTGGAGAAGGAGCGCGCCACGCAGGCGGAGGTCCGCAAGGAGACCGCGCGCATCAAGGAGAAGAACCAGGCCGCGCAGGACTGACCGGAGGATCTCCCCGGCCGGCGTCCGTGAAAAACTCCCGCGCGCCGGGTCGAACACCTCTGCGACCATGCCGGAATGGTCCACCGTCTGGAACGCCTGGTCATCCGGCACACCCTTCGCCTCCCCTGCCCCACGGGCCCCGCCGGGCAGGGCGACGTCATGGCGCGGCAGTTCGACGCCGCGCTGATGTCCGTCGGCTTCAAGCTGTCGGCGGACGCGCTGAAGCGGTTGTCGGGACTGTCGGGGGGCACGGTCCTCGACACCGCCGTGCGCACGCTGGACACGGTGTGCGAGATGGTCGGCGACCATGTGCGGCACAACGTCTACTTCAAGGACTTTCCGGCGAACGTCCCGGACACCTTCGAGTTCTGGATGCGTTGCGTGACCGAGGCGCTGGAGGATGACAAGGCCCGCCCGGGTGTCCTCGCCCAGCTCCGCAGCGGCGTCATCGACCTGCTCACCCTGCCGTCGTACGGCACCTACCGGCACACCTACGACGAGATGCTCACCGCGCATGACGAGCTGACGGCCGCGGTGGGCGACCGGCTGACCGTGCTGCACCTGGGCGGCCCCCTGGACGACGAGGTCGGTGCCCTGTACCTGGCGCTGGCCGGCAGCACCACGCCACTGGGTGACGAGCACCTGGCCGACCTCGGGGTCCTCGCCGGGCACTGCGCGGACGGCCCCCAGCCGGAGGCGATCCCGGTGCGGGAGAACCGTGCCGTCGTCAACGCGGCCCGGCTGAAGGCGGGTTCGACCCTGCTGCTCGACACCGTCACCGATGTGCTGCGGCTGGCCTGCGCGCTGTCCGGCGGGGACGTGTCCCTCCAGGAACCGACCCGGTTCCGGGCGCTGTCGCGGTCGGCCCGCCGGGCCCTGCTCGCGGGTCTCGACTCGGTCGTGACGGCGGCCCCGGCCAAGGTGGCCGATGTCCTCACGCACCGCGAGGCCTTCAAGCGGCTCGGCGAGCGTCTGCACCCGCACGAGTACCCGCAGTGGCCGGGTGCCGCCGAGGTGTTCGCCGTCGCCCGGGGTGAGAAGAAGGCGTACACCTTCGACGGCAGGGTCGAGGCGCTGCTCGGCGCGGACGATGTCGCCGGGGCCGCAGAACTGCTCGGGTCCGCACCCGGCAGGCTTTTCCGTGCGCTGGACCGGCTGCTGCGCTCCGCCTCCACGCAGGAGGAGCGGGACGCCGTGGTGGCGGCGGCCGAGCAGGTCGTCGGGCAGGTCTCCGGGCGGGTCGTGCTGTCGGTGCGCGAGTACCTGCACAACCGGGACCAGGAGACGGGCCGTCGGCGGGTGTTCATCAACCGTGCCGGCCGCGCGCATGTCGTCGACGACACGCGTGCGGCCGTACCGCAGGCGGACCGTGAGCGGCTGATCGCCGCGCTCGACGCGGAGATCGGCCGTCGACTCCCGTCCCCGGAGCGGCTGTTGGTGGATCCGGACGTCCTCGGCGTGGCGCTTCCGCTCAGCGGGCGGGCGACCGCCGCCGGGCTCGGGGTGCTGCCTCGCGGGTCCGTCTCACCGGTCGACGGGGAACTGCTGCGGTTCTTCGTGTACTGGAAGCAGAAGCAGCGCATCACCGACTACGACCTGTCGGCGCTGCTGCTGGACGCGCGGTACGACACGGTGTCGTGGCTGTCGTACACCAACCTCACCGAGGTGGAGGGCGAGCACTCCGGAGACATCACCAACGCCCCCGATGGCGCATCGGAGTTCATCAACCTGCGGCTCGGGGCGGTACGGGCCACGTACATCGTCCCGCAGGTCAACATCTTCTCCGGGGAGGGGTTCGAGGAGACCGAGGAGTCGTTCTTCGGGTTCATGCTGCGCGAGGGCGAGCAGCGGGGGCGGCCCTTCGAGGCGCGTACCGTGCGGATGAAGTCGGAGCTGCGCGGGCCGGGCCGGGTGGCGCTGCCGCTGGCGTTCCGGCGCGCGGAGGACGGGAGTTGGCACGCCAGGTGGCTCCACCTGTACCTGAAGGGCAGTCCGTCGTACAACCGGGTCGAGGGCAGCCAGGCTTCGGTGGCGACACTGCTGCGGGGCATCGTCGAGCGCGAGCAGCTCACGGTCGGGTATCTGACCGGGCTGATGGCGAACGGCGGTACGCAAGTGGCGTCTTGGGACGCCGGGTCGGTCCCGGACGTGCCGGTCACGTACATCGGCCTGGAGCGCCCCGAGGGGCTGCATCCGGACTCGGTGGTCATCACCCCGGAAAACCTGCGCGACTTGATCCCCGAGTGACTGTTAGCGTGTGTCCTGGCGAGGCCATGAAAGGGCTTCCTTCTCACCGGTTTCACAACCGGGCCTCCAAAGCTCCAGCCCTTTCGCTTTCCTCGCCCGCGATGTCACGCGCCCAGGCGGTCCCGGAACGGTCTCTCACCGTTCCAGGGCCGCCTTCGCCGTGCTGAGCGCCTGTTCTGCGTACCCGCGCCCGAACAGGACGGCGTGCACCAGCAGCGGGAAGAGCTGGTGCAGCCCGATGCGTTCGGTCCAGCCGTCGGCGAGCGGCGCCGCCCGTTCGTAGCCGCGCAGCACCTCGTCCAGGTGCGGGCAGCCGAAGAGATGGAGCATCGCCAGGTCGGTCTCGCGATGGCCGCCGTGCGCGGCCGGGTCGATCAGCCAGGCGTGGCCGTCGGCGCCCCACAGCACGTTGCCGTTCCACAGGTCGCCGTGGAGCCGGGCGGGCGGCTCGGCGGGGCCCGCGAGTTCCGGCAGCCGGTCACAGAGCCGATCGATCACGCCGGCTTCGGGGAGGGCCATCATGCCGGCGTCCACCGCGCTGCGCAGATACGGCAGCACCCGGTGCTCGGCGTACCACTGCGGCCAGGCGGCGCCCTCGGCGTTGCGCATGGGCGCCCGCCCGATGTACGCCTCCCGCGGGCCGCCGGGCGGTGCCGAGCCGAAGGCGGGGGCGCCGGTGGAGTGCAGCCCGGCCAGGGACCGGCCCAGGTCGAGCGCCGCGTCCCGGCCGGGCCTGCCCCGCGGAACCATGTCGGTCACCAGCAGACGGTCGTGCTGCCCGTACACCGTCGGCAACCGCACGGTCCGAGCGTCGGCGAGCCAGCGCAGCCCCGCCGCCTCCGCCCGCGCCTCCTCGATCGTGTCGGCGCGCTTGACCATGAGCGCGTGCCCGTCATCGAGCGTGACCTCGGCGAATGCCCCGGGCAGGGCGC
Source organism: Streptomyces sp. NBC_00285 (assembly GCF_036174265.1). Lineage (NCBI taxonomy): Bacteria > Bacillati > Actinomycetota > Actinomycetes > Kitasatosporales > Streptomycetaceae > Streptomyces > Streptomyces sp. NBC_00285. Next base: position 1,460,932 of record NZ_CP108055.1, read on the forward strand.
GTACGGCGGACACGGGGCGGCCGGTGAGCCGTGCCGCCACGGGGCCGGGCCCTTCGTCGTCGTACACCTTCGTGTTCATGGTCAGCCACGGTGGCTCACCCGCCACTTGTGCGCAACAACGTTGTCAGCCGCCTTGCGCAGGCTCCGTGAAATCCCCCAGCCATGTCTTGACATGTGGCCGAAACGATTCGTAGCTTGGGCAATCATTTAGATTCGTGAAGCGGGTTCACGGATATGAACGGAGAGTGTCCATGGGCGATCGCCGACGACGCCGCCTGGTCGCGGCGGCCACGGTCGTGGGACTGATGTTCGGAACGGCCGCCTGTGGCTCCGGCTCCGACAGCGCCGGCAGCAGTGACCCGAACACGCTGGAGGTCTGGACCCGGAGCAATCCGGACTCGGCCGCCACCTACGACCGGGTCTTCGCCGCCTTCACCAAGAAGACCGGCATCAAGATCGACTACCAGCCGGTCATCAACTTCGACCAGCAGCTCCAGAGCCGCGCGTCCACCAAGGACCTGCCGGACGTCATGATCAACGACACGGCGCTGATGGGCAGTTACCAGAGCCAGGGCCTGCTCAAGCCGATCGACCCCGCCTCGATCACGGGCGGCGAGCAGATCACCGACAAGTCCTGGGCATCCACCGTCGGCATCGACGGCAAGCACTACGGCATCCCGTACTCCCGTCAGGCCCAGACCCTGATGATCCGCACGGACTGGTTGAAGAAGCTCGGGCTCAAGGCGCCGACGACCTGGCAGGAGATGCTCTCCGTCGCCAAGGCCTTCGCCACCGAGGACCCGGACGGCGACGGCAAGGCCGACACCTACGGCATCGTCGCGCCGGGCAGCGGCCAGAACGGCTACGCGGCCTGGTGGGGCGCGAGCTTCCTGTGGCAGGGCGGCGCACAGATCATCAAGCCGGACGGCAAGGGCAGGTACACCCCGGCCATGCACTCGGCCGCCGCGGTGAACACCGTGAGCTGGATGAAGAACAACCTCTTCTGCGGGGCCAAGGGCGTCCTCCAGCCCGGCGCGATCACCGCCGTCACGTCGACGGCCACCAACTTCCAGGACGGCAACGCCGGGATGTACATGACCGGCCCGTACAACATCACCACCTTCGACGCCACGCCCGGCAAGGACAAGTACGAGGTCGTCCCCGCCCCCGCGGGCCCGGCCGGCGGCGATGTGCTGGCCGACGGCGAGAACGTCTACCTCGGTGCCAAGACCGGCAAGGACAAGCAGGAACTGGCCCTGGCCTCCTTCCTCGTCTCGCCCGAGGGCCAGAAGATCGCCATGACCAGCGTCGACGGCCACCAGCCCGTCGTCCGTATCCCCGTGAACTCCACACTGGACGCGGCCAAGGTCAGGAACGACGCCCGCTGGAGCGTCGTGCAGAAGGCCTACGAGGACGCCTCCCAGCAGTTCCCGAACGCGCCGGACTTCGCCCCCATCAAGCAGGACACCGCCGACGCCCTCAACTCGATCTTCACGTACTGCGGCGGTGACGTCCGCTCGCAGCTGGGGGAGCTCAACGACACGCTCGCCGGTGACCTCAAGGACCAGGACCTGCTGAAATGACCGCTACCGTCCCGGCCGCGCGGAGCGGCCCCGCCAAAAAGGCTTTCGACAAGAGAGCCGTCATCCCCTGGCTGTTCCTGGCCCCTGGACTGCTGCTCGCCCTCGTCTTCAAGTTCTGGCCGATGGCCAAGGGCATCTGGCTCAGCTTCTTCGACGTGCGGCCCTTCCTCGGCGACAAGTGGATCGGCTTCGACAACTACACCCGGGTCCTGACCGACCACCGCTTCCAGGACGCCATCGGGCACACCCTGATCCTGGGGATCGGCCAGTCGGTCGGCGCGATCCTGCTCGGGTTCGCGCTCGCCCTGCTCCTCGAAGGACAGGCCCGCTCGCTGAAGTTCCTGCGGACCGCGGTCTTCCTGCCCGCGGTCACGGCCACCGCGGTCGTCGGCGAGCTGTGGCGCCTGATGTACTACCCGACCTCCGACGGCCTGCTCAACAGCGGCCTGCACCTCCTGGGGCTCGGGCCGGTCCAGTACCTCGACAACCCGGACATCGCTCTGTACTCGACGATGGTGATGGGCATCTGGATCTGGGCCCCGTACAACATGGTGATCTTCCTCGCCGGCCTCGCGGGCGTGGACCGTTCGCTGTACGAGGCGGCGGCGATGGACGGCGTCTCGCTGTGGCAGCGGCTGCGCTACGTCACGCTGCCCGCGATCCGTCCGGCGCTCATGATCGTGCTCACGCTCGCCACGATCCGCGGACTGCGCGTGTTCACCGAGGTCTATGTCCTCACCGGCGGCGGCCCCGCCGGGTCCACCGACGTGTGGATGACCCGCGCCTACACCCTGGGCTTCACCCGCAACGACATCGGCGGCGCCTCGGCGGCCTCGGTCGTCCTGCTGTGCGTGACGCTGCTGCTCACCGTCCTGGTCAACAACCTCCGCAAGAGGGGAGAAGCGCGATGAGCGCCCCCGTCATCGACCCCGTCCGGCCGGCGGCCCCTGACACCCCGGCCGGACGGAGCACCAAGGCGCAGCGGACCACCCCGGCCCGCTTCGACACCGCCCTCGGCTGGAACGACAGGCCCGGCCCCGCCTGGGCCCTGCGCATCCTGCTCTGTCTGATCGCCCTCGCCGTGTTCGCGGTGCCGTTCCTGACGATCTTCTCGGGCGCCTTCACGACCAACCCCAGCGGCTCCTCGCTGTCGTTCCTGCCGCACGACAGCACGCTGTCGAACTTCACGGTGGCGGGCGAGCGCGGCATCTGGGACTACCTCGGCAACTCCCTGGTCATCGCGGGCGGCGGTCTGCTGCTCCAGCTCGTGGTGTGCACGCTGGCCGCGTACGCGCTGGCCAGGCACCGGTTCCGCGGCCAGGCCCTGATCATGATGCTGTTCATGATGACGCTGATGCTCCCCGAGGAGGTCATCGCGATCCCCCTGTCGCTGGTCCTCGGCGACGTCCCCGTGGTCCACCTGGACCTCAAGGGCACGGTCTGGGGCGTCATCCTGCCGCTCGGCGCCTGGGGCTTCTCGGTGATGATGCTGACCGAGTTCATGCGGGACATCCCCACCGAGATCGAGGAGGCGGCCCGCCTGGACGGGGTCGGCGAGCTGCGCATGCTGTGGCAGATCGTCCTGCCGCTGTGCAAGCCGGCCCTCGGCGTGGCCGGGGTGCTCGGCTTCATCATGATCTGGGACCAGTACCTGCTGCCCCTGATCGCCGCCAAGGACCCGACCGACTACACCGTCACCGTCGCCCTGTCCATCCTGCGCACCGACCCCGAGGTCGGCTCCGGCGTGGTCCTCGCCGGTGCGGTCATCGCCCTGATACCCAGCCTCGTCGTCTATCTGCTCCTCCAGCGCTCGCTGGTCACCGGCATCGCCGCCGGTGCCACCAAGGGCTGACCTACCCCCACGTTTGAGGGAGACATGAAGTTCCAAGGAGTGCTGTTCTTTCCGGTGACGCCGTTCGGCGCGGACGGCTCGCTGGACGAGCAGCGGCTCGCCCAGCACATCGAGAACGGCGTCGCGGCCGGTGCGGGCGGCGTGTTCGTCGCCTGCGGCACCGGTGAGTTCCACGCGCTGACGCCCGACGAGATCGAGCGGGCCACCCGGGTCGCGGTCGAGGCGACCGCGGGCCGGGTACCGGTCCTGGCAGCGGCCGGCGGACCCACCCCGGTCGCCCGCGACCAGGCCGCCCGGGTCGCCCGCGCGGGCGCCGACGGCATCCTGCTGCTCCCGCCGTACCTCGTGACGGCCCCGCAGCGGGGCCTGGTGCGGTACGTCGAGGAGGTCACCGCCGCGAGCGGCCTGCCCGTCATCTTCTACCAGCGCGGCACCGCCCGCCTCACCGCGGACACGGCCGCCGAGATCGCCGCGCTGCCCAAGGTCGTCGGCCTCAAGGACGGCCTCGGCGACATCGAGCGGATGCACCGCATCGTGCGCGCGGTGCGGGCCGTACCGGGCTGCGAGGACTTCCAGTTCTTCAACGGCCTGCCCACCGCGGAGATGACCGCACCCGCCTACAAGGGCATCGGTGTCGAGCTGTACTCCTCCGCGGTGTTCGCCTTCGCCCCCGAGATCGCCCTCGCCTTCCACCGGGCGCTCGCCGAGAACGACCGGCCGCTGCTCGACACCCTCCTCGACGAGTTCTACGGCCCCCTCGTCCAGCTCCGCGACGAGGTACCCGGATACGCGGTCGCCCTCGTCAAGGCAGGCGTGACCCTGCGCGGTCTGGACGTCGGCGGCGTACGGGCACCCCTGATCGATCCCGCGCCCGAGCACATCGCACGGCTCTCCAAGCTCATCGACCATGGTCTGGAGGTGGTCGCCGCATGAGCGACCCCACCCGCATCAAAGAGCTGATCGTCACCCCGATCGCCTTCCGTGACCCGCCACTGCTCAACTCCAACGGCGTGCACGAACCCCTCGCCCTGCGGATCGTCCTCCAACTCGTCCTGGAAGACGGCACGGTGGGCCTCGGCGAGTCCCCCGGCGGCGTCGCCAGACTGGAGCGACTCGATGCGGCGGCCAAGGTGGTCGTCGGCATGGACGTCTTCGACACCACGGCCGTCTCGGCCGCGATCGACGCCGCCCTGCTGCCGACCGTGCCCAGCTCCCACGAGCGTGGCTGGACCTCTTCGGCCGTCGAGGTGGCCTGCCTCGACGCACAGGGCAAGCTGCTCGGCCGCCCGGTCAGTGATCTGCTCGGCGGGACGGTCCGGGACTCGGTGCCGTTCGCCGCGTACCTCTTCTACAAGTGGGCCGAGCATCCCGCCCTCGACGGCCATGCCGCCGTCGGCGACGACTGGGGCGCGGCCCTGGATCCGGCCGGCATCGTGGAGCAGGCCCGGCTGATGCAGGAGCGGTACGGGTTCAGGTCGTTCAAGCTGAAGGGCGGTGTCTTCCCGCCCGACGAGGAGATCGCCGCGATCAAGGCGCTCGCGGAGGCCTTCCCCGGTCAGCCGCTGCGCCTGGACCCCAACACGGCCTGGACGGTGGAGACATCGGCATATGTGGCCCGTGAACTCGACGGTGTCCTGGAGTACTTGGAGGACCCGGCCAAGGGCATCGAGGGCATGGCGGCGGTGGCGAAGGACGCGCCGATGCCGTTGGCCACCAACATGTGCGTGATCGCCTGGGAGCACCTGAAACCGGCGATCGAGCAGAACGCGATCCAGGTGCTGCTGACCGACCACCACTACTGGGGCGGCCTGCGCCGCACCCGTGAACTGGCCGCGGTCTGCGAGGCGTTCGGGCTGGCGCTGTCCATGCACTCCAACTCGCACCTGGGCATCAGCCTGGCCGCCATGACCCATGTGGCGGCCGCGATCCCCAACCTCGACCACTCCTGCGACACGCACTACCCGTGGAACTCGGCGGACGACGTCATCCTCCCCGGCGTTCTGGAGTTCCGCGACGGCGAGGTCAAGGTGCCGACCGGGCCCGGCCTGGGTGTGGAACTCGACCACGACGCCCTGGACCGGCTGCACCACCTCTATGTCGACTCCGGGGTGCGCAGCCGCGACGACACCGGATACATGCGGCGGTTCCAGCCCGACTACGAGCTCAGGCTCCCCCGCTGGTGACACGACCCCCATGAGGCAAGGCGTCCGGCGATCCCGGGCGCCTTGCCTTTTACCGGCCGCGCTCCCCCGTTTCGCCGTCCGCCGGTCGGCTCTGTTTCGCTCAACTTCCTTTCGGGCAGCGGCTCGTGGGCAGGTCCGCCATGAGCTGTTGCCACCGGGGTCCGTCCGGTGCCCGGGTCAGCCGGCACACGTCGGCGGCGCGGGCGCCCACGTCGGGATTCCACAGCCTCACGCTGCCGTCGATGCCGCTGCTGGCCAGGGTCCGCCCGTCCGGGGCGAACGTCACGCCCCACACGGCACTGGTGTGACCGGTGAGGGTGGCCAGCGGCCCCTGCTCCGGCAGGTCCCACAGCCGCACGGTGCGGTCGTTGCCACTGCTGGCCAGGGTCCGCCCGTCCGGGCTGAAAGCGAGCCCGCGCACCGCTCCGGTGTGCCCGGTGAACGTGGCTGCCGCCCGGTGCCGGGCGTAGTCCCACAGCCGTATGGTGCCGTCGTTGCCACTGCTGGCCAGGGTCCGCCCGTCCGGGGCGAACACCACGGCGCGCACGGCACCGGTGTGCCCGGTGAGCGTGGCGAGCGGCAGCCGCCGGGAAACGTCCCACAACCGCACGGTCAGGTCGTCGCTCGCGCTCGCGAGGGTGCGGCCGTCGCGGCTGAACGCCACGGCGTTCACGAAGTCGGTGTGTCCGGTGAGGGTGGTCAGCAGCTGCCTGCGGGCCACGTCCCACAACCGGACCGTGCCGTCCGGACCGGCTGAGGCCAGGGTCCGGCCGTCGGGGGCGAAGGCCACCGAGAACACCGCACCCTTATGTCCCCGCAGCACTCCGAGCGACCGGCGCCCGGCGACGTCCCACAACCGCACCGCGCCGCCGGAGCCCGCCGAGGCCAGCGTCCGGCCGTCGGGCGCGAACGCCACCGAGAACACCGCACCCTTATGTCCCCGCAGCACTCCGAGCGGCCGGCGCCCGGGTACGTCCCACAGGCGCACGGTGTGATCCGCGTCGGCGGCGGCCAGCACTCGCCCGTCCGGGCTGAACGCGGCATGCCAGACCTCCGTGAACGGGCGTGCCGTCAGCGCCGAGCGGCTCAGGTCCCACAGCACGACGGACTCGTCGAACCCCGCCGTGGCCAGCAGCGTGCCCCGAGGGTCCAGCGCCACTCCCAGCACGTAGTCGGTGTGCCCCGACAGGGTGGTCGTGATCTGGTGGCTGCGGACGTCCCACAGGCGCACCGCGCCGTCGCCGCCGGCGCCGATCACCGTGGCGGAGTCGGGGGTGAAGGAAACGGCGTTCACATCGTCGCTGGTGCCCGCGAGGGTGGCGGTGACCCGAAGCTTCGCCCTGTCCCACAGCCGTACGACGCGGTCGGCGCCGCCCGAGGCGACCGTTCGCCCGTCGGGGGCGAACGCCACGCCCAGGACCTCGGCGGTGTGACCGGCGAGGACGACCGCGCGCCGGTGCCCGGCCGGGTCCCACAGCCGTACGGTGTGGTCGGAACCGGCCGAGGCCAGGGTCCGTCCGTCGGGGCTGAAGGCCAGGGCGTTGATGCCCTCCCCGTGGCCCGGGAACGTGACGATCGGCCGGTACCGTCCGCCGGCCCGCCACAGGGTGATCGTGCCGTCCAGACCGGCCGACGCCAGGGTCCGCCCGTCGGGCGCGTAGGCGACGGCCCGCACCGGGGCGTCGGTGATGAGCGTGGCGACGGCCCGGCGCCCGGTCACGTCCCACACCCGGACGGCGCCACCCGCCGCGCCCGAAGCACCCGCGGCCAGCGTGCGGCCGTCGGGGCTGAAGGCCACCGAGCGCACCTTGCCGCCGGCGGCGAAGACCGCGGCCCGGCGGTGCTCGTCGGTCTGCCAGAGCCTGACCGTACCGTCGCTGCTCCCGGTGGCCAGCACCTTGTCCTTCGGCGCGAAGGCGACGGTGTTGACCGGTCCCGAGTGCCCGGTCAGCCGGCCGGAGAAGTACTGCGCCTGGGTGCTGAGCAGGGCGCCGCGGGCCTCCGTGGTCGGCTCGGTTCGAAACGCCTCGGAGGCGAGCAGCATGGCGGCCTCCGGCTGCGCGCTCGCCATCGCGGTCGACCGTGCGGCCAGTGACTGAGACAGCGTGACGCGGCTCTGCCGCAGCGCTTCGGTCCGCTGCTGGTAGGCGAGTCCGCCCGCGGTGACGGTCAGGACCAGCAGCACCGCGAGGACGGCGAGCAGGTGGCGTTGTTTGCGCGCCTGGCGCCGGGCGGACTCCTGGCGCCGGAGCTCCTCGGCCCGGCTCGCCTCGAAGAACTCCGTTTCCCGCGGGCCGAGTTCGGCCCGGTCCGCCACCTCCCGCGACCATTCGCCGACGGCGGACAGCCGGGACCCCCGGTAGAGGAGCGACGGGTCGCGCCTCTCGCGCTCCCATTCCGCGGCCGCGTCGGCGAGCTGCTGCCGGATCAGCAGTCCGGCCCGGTCGGCGTGGATCCAGCCGCGCAGCCTGGGCCAGACGTGCAGCAGCGCCTCGTGGGTGATCTCGACGGTGTCCCGGTCGACCGTGATCAACCGGGCCCGTACGAAGGCGTCGAGGGCCGCGGTGGCCGCCGCGGGGTCGGGAAGCTGCTCCAGCAGCACCGTGCGGTTCAGCCGGCGCCGGGTCTCCTCGCTTCCGTCGCCGAGCTGGACCAGCCGGACCAACGCCTGCCGGATCATGGTCTGTTCGGCGGGATACAGACGGGCGAAGCCGGTCTCCGCCGTCCTCGCGACGGCGCCCTGGATGCCGCCGCTGCGTTCGTAGCCCGCGATGGTCAGGGTACGGCCGTCCCGGCGCTGCCAGGTGGCCATCAGCGCGTGGGAGAGCAGGGGGAGCGCGCCCGGCGGTGCGGGCGCCGACTCGTCCCGGTCGGCCGGTCCCGGCGCGCCGTCCGCTCCCTGCGATGCGGCCGTCGGATCCGAGCGCAGTCCCACGTCCCGCAACAGCAGCTGGACCAGGCCGGGGGCGAGCGAGAGGCCGGCCTGCCGGGCCGGGCGGGTGATCGACTCCCGCAGTTCCCGGACGGTCATCGGCCGCAACACGAACAGTCCCGCGGCGAACACCGCGGCCAGCTCGGGATGGTCCAGGCAACGGCCGGTGAAGTCGGCCCGCATCCCGAGGACCACCACCGCCGTCACGTCGCCGGACTCGGCGCCGTCCGCCGGATCCCGCATCGACAGGGCGCACAGAGCCCGGATGAAGGCGCGCCGTTCGGCCTCGTCCGGGCAGAGGGTGAAGACCTCCTCGAACTGGTCCACCAGCAGCGCCAGCCGGGCCGGGGGCGGTTCGCGGTCGTCCCGTCCGTGCTGTGCACGGTCCCCCACCGGGGCCCGGTCCCTCACCCGGGCGACCGCGGCGGACAGCCTGGCCGGGTCCTCACGCAGCTCCTCGGCCGTGATGCCCAGATCCGCGCCCAGCGCCTTGGACGTCCGTGACAGGAGTTCGTCGAGGGGGCGGGCCGTGGGAGTGAGGGCCACGACCGGCCACTCGCGCGACCCGGCCATCGGCAGCGCGCCGTTGCGCAACGCGGGGACGAGGCCGGCGTTGAGCAGTGACGACTTGCCCGCCCCCGACGGCGCCACCAGCAACAGCGGTCCGTTGCCCACCCGTTCGAAGAGTCGGTCCACCAGCGCGACGGTCGCACGCTCACGTCCGAAGAAGCGGTGGGCGTCCTGCGCGGTGAAGGCGGCCAGCCCCCGGTAGGGGCACTCCTGCCCCTGCTCCCGCGGCCGCTCGGACCCCTCGGCGGCCGGGACCTCCCGCAACAGGCGTAAGAGGGTGCCGCCCGCGCGCAGCGCCTCGTCGCAACGGCGAGCGACATCCGGTGTGACCGGCTTGCTCCCGTTCTCGATCTTGCTCAGGTAGCCCTTGCTGTAGTGCACCCGCTGGGCCAGTGCGGTGAGTGACAGTCCGCTCCGGTTTCTGAGACGTCTCAGCTCGGAGGGGAAGTCCGGCGCACTGTCGCCGGTTCTGCCCCCGTCGGCCCCTTCGTCACCCTGGTCCCCCGTCGCGTGCGGCATCTCAACCACGCCACCTCTCCACGGCGGTCCGCGTCCCCCGTCGGTCACGCCTCGCACCGCCGCCCCATGTCCACGCTACCGCCGGGTCAGTTGGGGCACCGGCGGCGATCAGAGGCGGGTGTTTCCCTGTTTCCCATTGCCGGAGGTCGACGGGAAACACCTCGACATGCCCATGGCCTGGGCCGAAGGCTCGGAACGCGAGTCGGCCACCGAGCCGGCTCCCGCAGAGGATCTTCCAGGGAGGGAACCATGAGGACCCGTACTCTTTCGGCCGTTGTGGCCGGAGCGGCCACCGGCACGCTCCTGCTGACCGGTGTCGGCACGGCCACGGCCGCACCGGTGAAGTCGGACCACCACAGCAAGGCCTCCGCACCCGCCACGACCAAGGCTGCCGCCACTCCGGCCAGGGCGGCCTGGGACGGCTACGTCTACCTCTACTACAGCACCGCCTCCAACAGTGCCTGGGCCTCCTTCTACGGCCCCGTCCCGGACTTCGCCGGATACACCTTCGACCACGGCGTCGACGGGTACGGCCAGCGCGTGAAGAACAACGTCAACCGGGCGTGGAACAACGACGCGTCCTGGGCCGCGAACATTTGGTACAACGAGAACTACACGGGCGCGGTGGACACCCTGTACCCGGGCGAGTCACGCCAGTTGAAGGTCGGGGTGCGCAACGACAACGCCTCGCTGAACTGGACCTACGTGGGCTGACCCAGGTGCGCGTGGCGGCGGGCCGCGGAGACGGTACGACTCCCTCCCGGCCCTCCGCTGTCCCGGCTCACCCCCGTCATCCGACCGTCCTCAGGAGGAGACGTCCATGCGCATGCCCTCAACAGCCCATGGCGGAAGGGGTGTTCGCGCCGCCACGGCTCTCGGCATCCTGGCCGGCCTGGTCGCCGTCACCGGTTGTTCGGACGGAACCGGAGCAGCCGCCGACCGACCGCGGGAGTCCGCCACGACACATCAGGGCAGCGCGGCCGGACAGACACCGCCTCCGGTACCCGGGACGCCGGTCCTCCTCGGCGTGCGGTCGCTGGTCCTGCCGATCGAGCCGTATCTGTTCACCAACCGCCAGATGACCGGCATCCTCCGTGCCCGGCAGGCACTGGTGACCCCGTGCATGCGCCGGTTCGGCATCGACTGGCCCGCCTCCGGCCCCAAGCCGGATGCCGGCACCGCAGCGGCTCCTGGCATGAAGAACGCGGCCAACATGTCACGCCGCTACGGCATCACGGATCCGGCCGACGCGGCACGCCACGGATACCACCTCGTACCCGACGCCCGGCAGCGGACCACCAAAGACCCGTCGGCCCGTCCACCGGACGCCGACACCCTGGCCGTGCTGACCGGACGTACCGCCGAGGGCGCTCCGGGCCCGGCCCGCCACCACGGCCGGGCCATACCGGAGGGCGGCTGCCAGGGGCAGGCGACCGCGCGTATTTCCGGCGGTCCGCAGCGGCTGGGCAACGACCAACTGGCCAGTGAGATCAACGTCGTCAGCTACCAGCGGTCGACGACCGACCCCCGTGTCACGTCGGTCTTCCGCGCCTGGTCGGCTTGTATGCGCGAGCGCGGCTACTCCTACGCCGCGCCCACCGAGGCCCCCGGCAAGGACCCGCGGTTCACGGGACCGGAACCCACTCGGGCGGAGATCGCGCTGGCGCGCGCGGATGTCGCGTGCAAGCGGGACACCAACGTGATCGGCGTCTGGTTCACCGTGGACGCCGCCTACCAGCGGCAGATGATGGCCTCGAAGGCCCAGGAACTCGCTCGCGCGAGGAACGTCATCCGCACCCAGACGGCGACCGCGGAACGCCTCCTGAACGACGGTCCCTGAAGGCGCCGACGGTCACGGGGGACGCCCGGCTCACGAAACGGCTCGATGCACGGCACCTCGGCACCCGGCTGGGGTGTTTCACCGCCGCAGCCGGAACGTCACGCGATCGACTGCCGCAGAAGATCCACCGGTGCTTCAATGTCAGCCCCGGGTGGAGGAGCGGCGGCATGGGTGCGGAGTCGGGCGGAGTCCTGGTCACCGGCGGCAGCGGATTCGTCGGGAGTCATCTGGTACGGCGGCTGCTGGAACGCGGCTACGAGGTGCACACCACCGTGCGCAGCCTCACGAACGCGGCCAAGGTGGCGCCGTTGCGGGAGTTGGCGGCGGAGTTTCCCGGCCGGCTGACGCTGTTCGAGGCGGACCTGCTGACCGAGGGCTCCTTCGACGAGGCCATGGCGGGCTGCCGTGTCGTCTTCCACGTGGCCTCGCCGTTCTTCATGCCGGAGAAGATCAAGGACGGCCAGAAGGACATGGTCGACCCGGCCCTGACCGGCACCCGCAACGTCCTGGCCGCCATCGAGCGGACCCCGACGGCGGAGCGGCTGGTGTTCACCTCCACCGTCGGCGCGATCTTCGGCGACTACGCCGACGTGCGCGACATGGACGGGCAGATCCTGTCGGAGAGGTACTTCAACACCTCCAGCACGGTGGAGAACAACCCGTACCACTACGCCAAGACGGTCGCCGAGCGCGCGGCCTGGGACGCGGAGGCCGCGCAGGACCGCTGGCGCATGGTGTCCGTCAACCCCGGCCTGATCCTGGGCCCGTCGCTCGCGCCCGCCTCCGAGTCCGGCAGCCTCTTCCTCCTGGAGGAGCTCTTCAAGGGCTACTTCTTCTACGGCGCCCCGGACTTCAGCTTCACCACGGTGGACGTCCGTGACGTGGCCGACGCGCACATCGCGGCCGCCGAGAAGCCCGACGCGAAGGGCCGGTACATCCTGGCCGCGGAGACGATGACGTCGTTCCACGACATGGCCCGCATCATCCGCACTCGCCACCCCCGCGGCCTGCGCATCCCTCGCACCGCGCTCCCGCACTGGCCGGTGCGCGTCCTGGGCCCCGCCTTCGGCCTCACCCAGGACTACATTCGCAAGCACCTCGGCATCCGCTTCCGGGTGGACAACAGCCGCAGTGTGCACGAACTCGGCATCACCTACCGCCCGGTCGAGGAAACGGTCCTCGACCACTACCGGACCTGGCTCGGGCAGCGGGGCACACGATGATCCGTATCGGAAGCGCCGACCCTTACGCGACGAAGGTCACAGGTACATCTCACACTTTTCACACTTCAATCTTCACGCGAGCCACACAAGTTGGCTAAGTTGACGAGCGAACAGCACGACGGAAGGGGCACATCTTTCATGGCGCCGGATCGCACTTCGCGCAATGGAGGGTTCGGCCTCCCGGCCAAGCGCAACTCCGCGCTGGCCACGGCCGCGATGGCCTCGGCGGCGCTTCTCTCCCAGACCGGGAACGCCTCCGCGGACGAGGCGCCGAGCCCCGACGAGGTGAACCGGCGGATCACCAACCTCTACGACCGCGCCGAGAACGACTCCGGCACCTACAACGCCACGCGCGCTGCCGCGACGGCGTCGAGCCCGCGCGGCCGTACGGCGTCGGGGACCGGCGACGGCCGCGGATCCGGCAGCGAGCCCAGCCTGGATGCCATCGCCCGGCAGTGGTACGGCGTGGCCCGCGCGAAGCTGGGCCCGTTCGTCGAAGCGACACTGCCTGCCGACCGGGCCCCCCGGCCTGCCGAGCCACGGCGCCCACGGGCGGCGGAGGCCCCCGCCGCCCGTGAACCGAAGGCTGCCGAACGGCCCGTTCCGGAGCTCACCGCCAGGCCCGTCCTCGCGCTGCCGAGCGCACCGCGGACGGCACCGGCCGCGCTCACCGCCGCACCGGACCCTTCGCCCATGTGGGCGCCGGAGCCCATCCCGCAGAACCTCTCCGGCACCGGCGAAATGCCCACCGTGGGCACCCGGCAGGCCGACGCGGGATTCCCGGAGTACCCCGCGCAGACCGGCACCGGCCTCCCGGAGTACGGCGCGCAACCCGGCAGCGGTTTCCCGGAGTACACCACCCAGGTCGGCAGCGGCTTCCCGGAGTACGGCGGTCAACTCGGCACGGGCCTGCCGGAGTACACCGCGCAGGTCGGTACGGCGATGCCCGGGTACAGCGGACAGCTCGGCACGGCGGTGCCCGCCGAGTACACCGCGCAGAGCACCGGACTCCCCGAGTACTCAGGCCAGTTCAACACCGGCTTCGCCGAGACCACCGGCCAGTTCGGCACCGGACTTCCCGAAGCAACCGGCGCCTACAGCACCGGTCTTCCCGAATACACCGGCCAGTTCGGCGGGGGGCTCCCTCAGAACACCGGCCAGTTCAGCGCCGTTCCGTCCGACTACACCGGCCAAGCCACCACAGGCTTCCCCGACTACACCGCGGGTTTCGGCACCCCGCTCGCCGCACTCGCGTCCCCGTCGGTCGATTCAAGCCAGGCCGTCCCGATCGTCGCGCAGCCCATCCCGTTCATCCCGGCCCCCCGCGCTCCCGAGCCGGAGTGGCAGGCACCGCAGCCGATCCCGGCCCCCGTGGACCCCGCCTCCGCGCTGCCCTCCGCCGACCCCGGGTACGACTCGAAGGTCATCCAGGTGCTCGCCTTCGCCCGCTCCCAGATCGGGAAGCCCTGCGTGTGGGGTGCGGCGGGCCCGGGTTCGTACGACAACTCGGGTCTCACCCAGGCCGCCTGGAAGGTGGCCGGCGTCTCGCTGCCCCGCACGGCCGTCGGCCAGGCGAACTACGGCACGGCGGTCGAGCTCTACGCCATGCAACCCGGTGACCTGGTCTTCTTCCAGGACGACTTGAGCCATGTCGGCCTGTGCACCGGAAACGGCATGATGATCCACGCGCCGGGCCCGGGGTCGTCCATCCGCGAGGAGTCGATCTACCCGACCGGCGAGTCGATCATCCGCGGCGCGGTCCGGCCCGCGTGACGAGAACAACCCCCCGGGCCATGTGACCTGAGAGGCCATACGGCCGGTCCGGCGCGAAGGCCCGCACGGCCGACCTGGCACACCACCTTCGCGGCGCCGTACGGCCCGCGTGACCCGAACAGTCACGCCGGCCGTGTGACCCGAGGAGCCATTCGGCCGGTCCGACACGACAGGTCATCCGGTCGTCCGGCGCGACGGGCCGCGCGGCCTGGCGCAGCCCATCCGCGAACACGCGACACGCGCCGCCACTCCCCTCACGCACGCCTCTGGACGCCCGACATCCCCTCCCCTAGGGTTCCGGAGAAAGCGCTTTCTGGCCTGACCATGCCAACCCGAGGGAGCGTCTCGTGCCGCACCAGCCATGGACCCGCAAGTCCTTCCTCCGGGGAATGGCCGCCGTCGGCGCGGCCCCCTTCCTCCCCGCCCTGATCCCGGCGGACGCCCACGCGTCCCCCTCGGGCCGCCCCGACTTCCCGCTGGCGGCGGAAGGCACGGCCGTCGGCATCTTCGTGGACGCGGCGGACGACCCCGCCGTGGTCCGCGCCGCCGGCGACCTCCAGGCGGACGTCGAACGGGTCTCGGGGGCGAGACCCGACCTGCTGCACACGCTGCCGCGCAGCACGCCGCTGCTCATCCTGGTGGGCACCCTCGGCGCGAGCCCCGCCATCGACCGCCTCGTCGCACAGGGCCGTCTGGACGTGTCCCGGGTGAAGGGCCGCTGGGAGGCGTCGGTGACCCAGGTGATCGAGCATCCACTGCCCGGCGTGGACCGCGCGCTGGTGATCGCGGGCAGCGACCGGCGTGGCACGGTCTACGGGATCTACGACACCTCGGAACGCATCGGCGTCTCCCCCTGGTACTGGTGGGCCGACGTGCCCGTCGAGCGCCGGGACACCGTGACGGTGCCCGCGGCCCGCTTCGAACGCCGGGAACCGTCGGTCCGCTATCGCGGCGTCTTCATCAACGACGAGCAGAACCTGACCACTTGGTCCCACCGCACCCAGGAGCCCGACAAGAACATCGGCCCCGAGACGTACAAGCGCGTCTTCGAGCTACTGCTCCGCCTGAAGGCCAACTACCTGTGGCCGGCGATGCACCCGTACTCCGACTTCTTCAACAAGTACCGGGAGAACCCCGAACTCGCCGACCGCTACGGCATCGTCGTCGGCTCCAGCCACCCCGAGGCCCTGCTGCGCAACGGCGTCCACGAGTGGGAGCCGTGGATCGCGGAGCACCCGAACGCCGACGGCACCGCTCCGGTCTACGACTACACGGTCAATCCCGGTGTGATCTCCGACTACTGGAGGGCCCGGGCGCGACAGAACGCCGCGTACGAGAGCAGTTGGACCCTCGGTATGCGCGGTCTGCACGACAGCGCGCTGGAGACGAAGAACGCCACCACGATCCCGGAGAAGGTCGTGGTGATGAACGACATCATC
The DNA here is from genome assembly GCF_036174265.1 of Streptomyces sp. NBC_00285. NCBI lineage: Bacteria > Bacillati > Actinomycetota > Actinomycetes > Kitasatosporales > Streptomycetaceae > Streptomyces > Streptomyces sp. NBC_00285. The sequence goes on from NZ_CP108055.1 coordinate 1,476,846, forward strand.
GCCGACCAGCGCCGGATCCTCGCCGAAGAGGTCGGCCCGGCGACCGAGCCGCAGATCTTCATCCCGTACAAGGAGGTCCTGGAGCTGTACAACGCGGGCGTCCAGGTCCCCGACGACGTCACGCTGATCTGGCCGGACGACAACTTCGGCAACATGCGCCAGTTGCCCGACGAGACGGAGCGGGCACGCTCGGGCGGCAACGGCATCTACTACCACCTCTCCTACTGGGGCCGCCCGAAGAGCTACCTGTGGCTGGACACCACCCAGCCGGCCAAGGTGTGGCAGGAGTTGCGGCGGGTGTACGAGCACGGCACGGACCGCATGTGGATCTTCAACGTCGGTGACCTCAAGTCGATCGAGACCGGCCTGTCGTTCGCGATGGACATGGCCTGGGACGTGGACCGCCTGGAGGCCGGTGGGGTCCAGGACTTCCTGGCCGAGTGGGCCGGGAAGCAGTTCGGGCGGCGCCACGCCACGGAGATCGCCGGGATCCGCACGGAGTACTACCGTCTCGCCGGGGAGTTGCGCCCCGAGTTCATCGCTCCGGGCATCCTCTCCATCGTCCAGCACGGCGACGAGGCCGGGCGCAGGATGGCGGCGTACGACCAACTGCTCGCCCGTGTACGGGCGGTGGGCGCCGACCTGCCCGAGGCCTACCGGGACGCCTTCTACGAGCTGGTCGAATACCCGGTGCACGGCGCGTACTTGATGAACCTGAAGTACTACTGGGCGGACCGCAACGCGCTCGCCGCGCGCCAGGGCCGGGGTGCGGGGACGAACCGCTTCGCGGATCTGGCGCTGGCCGCGCACACCGCGGAGGCCGCACTCACCAGCCGGTACAACACCCAGGTGGCGGGCGGGAAATGGGACGGGTACATCAATCCGTATCCGTCGCAGATACCCAAGGCACCGGGACGCCCGGCCGTCACCAGGGTGACCCGCCGGGAGACCTCCGGCCTCGGGGTGGCCGCCGAGGGGAACGAGACCGGGTCGTCCCGGCCGCTGTCGTTCTCCTCGTACACGCGCGACCGGCGCTTCGTCGACGTCTTCAACACCGGATTCCTGCCCCTGGACTGGACGGCGGAGACCAGTCATCCCTGGGTGGTGCTGAGCACGGCGGGCGGCTCGATCACCGAACAGCGGCGGGTGTGGGTGGAGATCGACTGGGAGCGCGTTCCCGAGGGGGTGCGGGAGGCCGTCGTCGTGTTCACGGGCGCCGGGCAGCGCTTCGACGTGCCTCTGCGCGTGGTCGACGGCCCCCGACAGGCCCGTGGCTTCGCCGAGGCCCACGGCTACGTGTCGATCGACGCCGCGCACGCCGACCGGCGGGTGGCCCGAGGCGGCTGCCGCTGGCGGACCGTGCGGGGCCTCGGACGTCGTACGGGAACCGTCGAGGCCGTTCCCTCGACCGCGGCTCCGGTCACCGGTGACTTCGCCTCCCGTGCGCCCGAGTTGAGGTACCGGGTGCGCTTCGACAGCACCGGTACCTTCCCCGTCACCCTCTTCCGCCTGCCCTCTCTCGACGAGCGCGGGCAGCGCCGGGTGGCCGTCACGCTCGACGACCAGCCGGTCACCGTGCTGTCGGGGCAGTCCTTCGCCACCGGGAACCGGGGGGACGCCTGGGCCCGCCAGGTCGAGGACGGCGTCGAGAAGCTGACCACCACCGTGACGGTGGCCGAGGCCGGGGAGCATGTGCTGCGGATCTTCATGGTCGATCCCGCGATCGCGGTGGACCAGATAGTGATCGACACGGGCGGACTGCCCGCCGCCTATCTCGCGCCGCCGGAGAGCTTCCATCCGGTGTTCAACCCCGAACCCGCTCCGGGTACGGCCCTGGAGGCACCGGACCAGTAGGTCCGACGGTCCGCACGGAGCTGCGCGCCCAGCGGCCCGGGCTCGTCCCTACGGCAGCGGCGGACCGCCCTTGAGGCGTTCGAGGTCGGACGGGCGGACCTGGATCACGACGACCGCGATGATCGCGGCGAGCACGGTGAAGATCGCGGCCATGACGAACGCCGCCGATGCACCGGCGGTGAGAACGTCGTCGGACCAGGGGCGCGGGAGCACACCGGTACGTTCGAAGAGGCCACGCTCGCCCGGGGTGGCCTGGGCGAGGAAGCGGGGGACCTGCTTGTGCGCCTCGTTGGTGCTGGCCGTGCCGAACATGGTGACCAGGATGGACAGCCCCAGCGAACCGCCCACCTGCTGTGTGGCGTTGAGGAGTCCGGAGGCCGCGCCGGTCTCCTCGGTGGGGACGTCGGACAGCGCCATCAGGGTCAGCGAGACGAACTCCATGCCCATGCCGAGGCTGAACACGAGCATCGGCCCGAGGACACTGCCCGCGTAGGTGGAATGGACGTCGGTCAGGGTGAGCCAGCCGAGACCGGCCGCGGCCAGGACCGCGCCGCCCACCATGAACGGCTTGGGCCCGTACGTGGGCAGGAACCGCGAGGCCAGTCCGGCGCCGACCGCGATGACCACGCTGACCGGCAGGAACGCGAACCCCGTCGCCAACGGGCTGAAGTCCAGGACGTTCTGTGTGAAGAGCGTCAGGAAGAAGAACATGCCGAAGATCGCGGCTGCCAGGCACAGCATGATGCCGTAGGTGCCCGCACGGTTGCGGTCGGCGAACATGTGCAGCGGGGTGATCGGCTGCCGGGACCGCCTCTCGACCAGCACGAACACCACGAGGAGCACCACGGCCGCGGCGAACGACACCAGCGTGAGCGCGTCCCGCCAGCCCTCCTGGGCGGCCCGGATGAAGCCGTACACCAGCAGCACCATGCCGCCGGTGGAGGTCAGCGCGCCGGTGATGTCGAGGCTGCCGGGATGGCGTTCGGACTCCCTGATCCAGCGGGGCGTGGCGAGCGCGATGAGCAGCCCGATGGGGACGTTGACGAAGAGCACCCAGCGCCAGTTCAGCCACTCGACGAGGACCCCGCCGGCGAGCAGCCCGATCGCGCCGCCGCCCGCCGAGACCGCGGCGAAGACACCGAACGCCCGGTTGCGTTCCGGTCCTTCGCGGAAGGTCGTGCTGATCAGGGCGAGGGAGGTCGGGGAGGCGATGGCACCGCCGACGCCCTGGAGGGCGCGGGCGGCGAGAAGTTGCGTCTCGTTCTGGGCGAGCCCGCCGAGCAGGGAGGCGAGCACGAACAGCAGCACTCCGCAGACGAACACCCGGCGTCTGCCCAGGATGTCCCCGGCCCGCCCACCGAGCAGCAGCAGTCCGCCGAAGGTGAGGGTGTACGCGTTGACCACCCAGGCCAGGCTGGTGGTCGAGAAGTCGAGTGCGCGCTGGATGTCCGGGAGCGCGATGTTCACGATGGTGATGTCGAGGACGACCATCAACTGGCAGGACGCGATGACGAGCAGGGCCATGGAGTTCCCACCGCCACCGGAGTCCGGTGTGGTGGTCCGTGGAGCAGAACTCGCCTGCGGGTCGGTGCTCATGGTCTCCGTTCGACCGTACGCCCGCGCTGTGCACGTCACCACTCGAGGACGTGGTACCCCCAGGGCTCCAGGGACACGAACAGTCCGGAGTCGGCCAGTTCGTCTCCGTCACGGTCGTAGGTCCCTCCGCCGAGCAGGTCGGTGAGGCGGTGGCGGTGGCCCCGCAGGTCGTCCCACGGCAGGGGCAGCCTCGCCTGGGCCGGGCGGTCGCAGTCGTTGACGACGACCAGGTGACGGGCGTCGGCGTGGGTCCAGGTCCAGGCGAGCAGATCGCGGTGTGTGTCGTTGTCGGGCCAGCCCGTCGGGGTCAGCTGCCGCCAGTCGCCCCGGCGTACGGCGGCGGCCGCGGGCAGCAGGCGGCCGTAGAACTCGCGTGACGCCTCGTCGACCGGTTCCTCGGGCCCGCGCCTCAGGAACACCGGTGGCCGTACCCGGCGCCCCTCGAACTGTCCCTCGTGCCAAAGAGTCGCTCCCGGCAGGGTCGCCACGGACACGGCCGCTGCCCGTCCCCGGGCGCCGGGCAGGGTGGTGGCGGCCCGTGGCTCGTCGTGGTTCTCCAGGAATCGGACGAGGCCGCGCTGGTAGTCGAGGTCGGCGCCCAGGTGGGCCCGGACGGAGTCGGCGTTCTCGTGCAGCAGACGGTCGTAGAGCCGCTTGTCGTAGCAGTGGTCGAAGCCCTGCTGCCGAAGGGCCGGTTCCAGGTCCCAGTAGGCCTCGGCGACGAAGAGGAGGCCTGGGTGGCGGTCCTGTACGCGCGGGATGACGTGGGGCCAGAAGTCCTCGGCGGGAGCTGTTCCCGCGCGCTCTCCCCAGGTTTTTCCGAAGATGTCGTTCATGACCAGCATGGCCATGTCGCAGCGCACGCCGTCGGCCTGGTCGCCGATGGACACGAGTGTCTCGACGGTCGCCTCGCGGAGCGCCTCGCTGAAGGCGTTCAGCTGGACCACGTCGGGCCAGGCCGGGAAGTAGGGATCGCGGCCCCGGGCGTAGACCTGTCCCCCCGCCTCTATGAAGTCTGCCGGCGCCCGGGTCAGGTCGTCGGCGGTGCCCCGGACGAGCCGGTCGGGGTCCGACGCCGGCCAGGGATGGTCGGGGGCCACGTGGTTGGGGACGTAGTCGAGGATCAACCGCAGTCCGCGCGTGGCGAGTTGGGCCCGGGCCGCGGCCAGCCCCTCCGGTCCGCCGAGGGCGGCGTCGACGACGTAGTTCCGTACGCAGTACGGCGATCCTGCGATGTCCGCCCCGGTGACGTCGGGCAGGACGTCGCGGAAGGAGGCCATGAGCCGTTCGTCGCGCAGGGCGATCTCCCGTCCGGCCGGGCTGCGTTCCCAGACGCCCATCAGCCAGACGGTGTCGACGCCGGGCCGGGCCACGGACTCCCAGACCTCCCCGGGCACGTCACCGAGGGTGACGGGACGGCCGAGACGGCTGCTCAACTCGCCCAGCCAGAGAAGGGTGTTGATCTCGTGGATCACGGTCATGACAGCGGTTCCTCCCTCTCGCCCGTCGGCCGCAGGGACTCCCGGCCGCCCCGGTGCCAGTCCTCCTCGCTGATCGAGTGGAACAGGGTCGCGGTGGCCGCCACCAGCCCCGTCCAGCCGGTCTGGTGAGAGGCGCCGAGTCCGGCTCCGTTGTCCCCGTGGAAGTACTCGTAGAAGAGGACCAGGTCCTTCCAGTGCGGGTCCTTGGCGAACACGGTCTGTGCGCCGTGCACCGGCCGGTGGCCGTCGGGGTCGGGGTCGGGCAGGAAGGTGGCGGTGAGCCGGTCGGAGATCTCACGGGCGACCTCGTACAGGTTCATCTGTCGTCCGGAGCCGGTCGGGCACTCCACGGTGAAGTCGGGGCCGTGGTAGCCGTGCAGGTTGAGCAGGGCGCGGATGAGCAGGATGTTCATCGGGAACCACACCGGGCCGCGCCAGTTGGAGTTCCCGCCGAACATGCCGGAATCGGACTCGGCGGGCAGGTACCCGACACCGTAGGCCCGGCCGTGCACGTCGAAGGTGTACGGGTGCTTCGCGTGGTGCTTCGACAGGGACCGGATGCCGTGCGGGCCCAGGAACTCGTCCTCGTCGAGCATGCGGGCCAGGACGCGGCGCAGCCGGTCCTCGCCGAACAGCGCGAAGAGGTACCGGCCGTCGGTGGTGGGGCCCACCTTCGGGTGCTGCGAGACGAAGGCCTCCACGGCCGGGTGCCGTCGGATGAAGTCCCTTGCCCCCTCGACCAGTTCGGGGAACGCCCGGTTCGTCCGGCCGCCGATGACGCTGGTCGCCGCAAGCGGTATCAAGCCGACCAGGGACCGCACCTTGAGCCGGGTGGCGGTGCCGTCGGGCAGCCTGAGGACGTCGTAGAAGAAGCCGTCCTCCTCGTCCCACAGGCTGGCGTTGTCCGTGCCGATGCGGTTCATGGCGACGGCGATCCACGCGAAGTGCTCGAAGAGCATCTGCGCCTGCTCGATGTAGACCGGGTTCTCGACGGCGAGTTCGATGGCGATGTCGAGCAGGTTCTGGCAGTACAGCGCCATCCAGGCGGTGCCGTCGGCCTGGTCGAGCTGTCCGCCGGTGGGCAGGGGTGCGCTGCGGTCGAAGACGCCGATGTTGTCGAGGCCGAGGAAGCCGCCCTGGAAGACGTTGTTGCCGTCGGCGTCCTTGCGGTTGAGCCACCAGGTGAAGTTCTTCGTCAGCTTCTGGAAGGCGTTCTCCAGGAAGGCGCGGTCGCCGTGGCCGGTGCGGTGCTTCTCCAGTTCGTAGACGAACAGGACGGCCCAGGCGTGCACGGGCGGGTTGACGTCGCCGAAGTTCCATTCGTACGCGGGGATCTGGCCGTTGGGGTGCAGATAGAGGCGGTGCAGCAGCAGGTCCAGCTGGGACTTGGCGAAGCAGATGTCGACCATGGACAGGGCGAGGGTGTGGAAGGCGAGGTCCCAGGCGGCGAACCAGGGGTACTCCCAGGTGTCCGGCATCGACATGATCTCGTCGTTGACCATGTGGTACCAGGCGCTGTTGCGGACGCGCGGGTCGGCGGCGAGGGGGTCGACGCCGTGTTCGGCGAGCCAGCGCTCGACGTCCAGGTAGTAGTACTGCTTGCTCCAGAGCATCCCGGCGAGGGCCTGACGGACGAGCCGTCGCTCTTCCTCTCCCGTTCCGGGCGGTGTGACGCCCGCGTAGAAGGTGTCGGCCTCGCTGCGGCGGACAGCGAGGAGTGCGTCGAACTCGCCCCAGGGGTCCTGGAGTTCGGTGTCGGTGAGCCGCAGGCGGATGCGGGCGCTGTCACCGGCGGGGATCGTCAGGACGTGGTGGACGGCGGACTTGGTGCCGGTGCGCGCGGGGTTGACGGCTTCCCCCTCGCCGTGGACAACGTACCGGCCGATGCCGTCCTTGACGTACGGAGTGCTGTTGGGGCTGCCGAAGACGCGCTCGTTGTCGGTCTCGTTGTCGGTGAACAGGCCGGGTGTCTCACCTTCGGAGTACAGCCAACGGGCGCCCAGTTCCTCGTGTTCGGCACGGATCACGCCCGGCGCCTGCTGCGCAAGAGCCGGTACCGCCGTACCGCCCGCCCAGGACCAGGTGTGCCGGAACCACAGGGTCGGCAGGAGGTGGAGTACGGCCTCGTCGGGGCCCCGGTTGTGGGCGGTGATCTCGACGAGGAGGTCTTCCGGGCCGGCCTTGGCGTACTCGACGAACACGTCGAAGTAGCGGTCCTCGTCGAAGACTCCGGTGTCGAGGAGTTCGTACTCGAAGTCCTCGCGGCCACGGGCCCGGTTGGTGTCGACGAGGTCGCCGTAGGGGAACTCGCCCTGCGGATACTTGTACAGGTACTTCATGTACGAGTGGGTGGGCGTGTTGTCGAGGTGGAACCAGTACTCCTTGACGTCCTCGCCGTGGTTGCCCTCCGCGTTGGTGAGGCCGAACATCCGCTCCTTGAGGATGGGGTCGCGCCCGTTCCACAGAGCCAGGGCGAAGCACAGCCGCTGTTTGTCGTCGCTGACTCCGGCGATGCCGTCCTCGCCCCAGCGGTAGGCGCGGGAGCGGGCCTGGTCGTGGGTGAAGTACGACCAGGCGTCGCCGTTGTCGCTGTAGTCCTCCCGGACGGTGCCCCACTGGCGTTCGCTCAGGTACGGGCCCCAGCGCCGCCAGGGCACCGCACCCGCGTCGGCCTCGGCCAGCCGCCGCCGTTCGGCATCGAGTACGCCGTCACCCGTCATCGCCCGTCCTCCTCGCCGCCCTGGACATGCGTCCAGACTCAGACCAGGAGAAGAATGCCGCAATGGTGATGAGCTATATGGAAGGGGGTGTCACCGTTCCGAATTCCGGGGCGGGCTCAGCCGATCTCGATCAGCAGGTCGCCGCCCTCCACCTGCTGGATCTTGTTGATGGCGAGGCGGGAGACCCGGCCGGACTTCGCGGCGGTGATCGAGGCCTCCATCTTCATGGCCTCGATGGTGGCGACGGTGGCTCCGGCCGCGACCTCGTCGCCCTCGGAGACCGCGAGCGTGACCACGCCGGCGAACGGCGCGGCGACATGGCCGGGGTCGGAGCGGTCGGCCTTCTCGGTGGCCGGGATGTCGGAGGAGACGGCGAGGTCACGGATCTGGATGGGCCGCAGCTGGCCGTTGAGCGTGGACATCACCGTGCGCATGCCCCGCTCGTCGGCCTCGCCGATCGCCTCCAGCGCGATGAGGAGCCGCACGCCCGGTTCGAGGTCGACGGCGTACTCCTTGCCCGGCCTGAGGCCGTAGAAGAAGTCCTTGCTGTCCAGGAGGCTGGTGTCGCCGTAGGACTGACGGTGTGTCTCGTACTCGCGTGTCGGGGCGGGGAACAGGAGCCGGTTGAGGGTTGCGCGCCGGTCCTTCTCCAGGCCGGTGCGGTCCTCGGCGTTCAGTTCCTGGACGGGCTTGGCGTCGGCGCGGCCCTGCAGCGCCTTGGTGCGGAAGGGCTCGGGCCAGCCGCCGGGCGGGGTGCCGAGCTCGCCGCGCAGGAAGCCGATCACCGAGTCGGGGATGTCGAAGCGGTCCGGGGTCTCCTCGAACTCCTTCGGTGTCACGCCGGCACCGACCAGGTGCAGCGCGAGGTCGCCGACCACCTTGGACGACGGGGTGACCTTCACGAGGTGGCCGAGGATCCGGTCGGCGGCGGCGTACATCGCCTCGATGTCCTCGAAGCGGTCGCCGAGGCCGAGCGCGACGGCCTGGGTGCGCAGGTTGGAGAGCTGCCCGCCAGGGATCTCGTGGTCGTAGACCCGCCCGGTCGGGGAGGCGAGGCCCGCCTCGAAGGGGGCGTAGATCTTGCGGACGCTCTCCCAGTACGGCTCCAGGTCGCCGACGGCCCTGAGGTCGAGGCCGGTGGGCCGGTCGGAGTGGTCGGTCGCGGCGACGATCGCCGACAGGGAGGGCTGTGAGGTCGTGCCGGCCATGGAGGCCACGGCCCCGTCCACGGCGTCGGCGCCCGCCTGGATCGCGGCCAGGTAGGTGGCGAGCTGGCCGCCCGAGGTGTCGTGGGTGTGGATGTGCACGGGCAGGTCGAACTCGCGGCGCAGCGCCGTGACGAGCCTCGCGGCGGCGGGGGCGCGAAGCAGGCCCGCCATGTCCTTGACGGCCAGGACGTGGGCGCCCGCGTCCACGATCTGCTCGGCGAGACGCAGGTAGTAGTCGAGCGTGTAGAGGCATTCGTTCGGGTCGGAGAGGTCCGAGGTGTAGCAGAGGGCGACCTCGGCGATCGATGTGCCGGTGGCCCGGACGGCTTCGATGGCGGGGCGCATCTGGCTGACGTCGTTCAGCGCGTCGAAGATGCGGAAGATGTCGATGCCGGTCGCGGCGGCCTCCTCCACGAAGGCGTCGGTGACCTCGGTCGGGTACGGGGTGTAGCCGACGGTGTTGCGGCCGCGCAGCAGCATCTGGAGGCAGATGTTGGGGACGGTCTCGCGCAGGGCGGCCAGCCGCTCCCAGGGGTCCTCGGCGAGGAAGCGCAGGGCGACGTCGTAGGTGGCGCCGCCCCAGCACTCCAGGGACAGCAACTCGGGCAGCGTGCGGGCGACCGTGGGGGCGACGGCGAGCATGTCCTTGGTGCGGACCCGGGTGGCGAGCAGCGACTGGTGGGCGTCGCGGAAGGTGGTGTCGGTGACACCGATGGTCGGCGACTCGCGCATCCACCGGGCGAAGCCTTCGGGGCCCAGCTCGGTGAGCTTCTGCTTGGAGCCCGCGGGCGGCTCGACGGCAGGTGTCCGGGGCAGCTTGGAGACGGGCTCGATCAGCTCGGGCCGCTCGCCGTGCGGCTTGTTCACCGTGACGTCGGCCAGGTAGGTCAGCAGCTTGGTGCCGCGGTCGGCCGACTGGCGGGCGGTCAGCAGGTGCGGGCGCTGCTCGATGAACGACGTGGTGACCCGGCCCGCCTGGAAGTCCGGGTCGTCGAGGACTGCCTGGAGGAACGGGATGTTGGTGGAGACGCCGCGGATGCGGAACTCGGCCACGGCACGCCGGGCCCGGTTGACCGCGGTGGTGAAGTCCCGCCCCCGGCAGCTGAGCTTGACCAGCATCGAGTCGAAGTGGGCGCTGATCTCCGTACCGGCGTGGGTGGTTCCGCCGTCGAGCCGGATGCCGGAGCCGCCGGGTGAGCGGTAGGCGCTGATGCGGCCGGTGTCCGGGCGGAAGCCGTTGGCGGGGTCCTCGGTGGTGATACGGCACTGGAGGGCGGCTCCGTGCAGTTGCACCGTCTCCTGGGAGAGGCCGAGGTCGGCGAGGGTGGCGCCGGCGGCGATGCGCAGCTGGGCCTGGACGAGGTCGACGTCGGTGACCTCCTCGGTGACCGTGTGCTCGACCTGGATGCGCGGGTTCATCTCGATGAAGACGTGGTTGCCCTCGCGGTCGAGGAGGAATTCCACGGTGCCCGCGTTGCGGTAGCCGATCTCGCGGGCGAAGCGGACGGCGTCGGCGCACATCCGGTCGCGCAGGTCCGGGTCGAGGTTGGGCGCGGGGGCGAGCTCGATGACCTTCTGGTGGCGGCGCTGGACCGAGCAGTCGCGTTCGTAGAGGTGGATGACGTTGCCGTGTCCGTCGGCGAGGATCTGTACCTCGATGTGGCGGGGCTCGATGACGGCCTTCTCCAGGAAGACGGTCGGGTCGCCGAAGGCCGAGGCCGCCTCGCGCGCGGCCGCCTCGATGGACTCGCGCAGCTGGGCGGGGTCCTCGACGCGGCGCATACCGCGTCCGCCGCCGCCGGCGACCGCCTTCACGAACACCGGGAAGCCGACGTCCTCGGCCGCCCTGACCAGCTCGTCCACGTCGGTGGAGGGCTCCGAGGAGCCCAGGACGGGCACGCCGGCGGCACGGGCGGCGGCGATCGCGCGGGCCTTGTTGCCGGTCAGTTCGAGGATGTCGGCGCTCGGGCCGACGAAGGTGATGCCCGCTTCCTCGCAGGCCCGCGCCAGCTCGGGGTTCTCGGAGAGAAAGCCGTAGCCGGGGTAGACGGCGTCGGCGCCGGCCAGGCGGGCGGCGCGGATGATCTCGTCGACGGAGAGGTAGGCCCGTACGGGGTGGCCCGGTTCGCCGATCTCGTAGGCCTCGTCGGCCTTGAGTCGGTGCAGTGAGTTGCGGTCCTCGTGCGGGAAGACGGCGACCGTCCTCGCGCCCACCTCGAATCCTGCGCGGAATGCGCGGATCGCGATCTCACCACGGTTGGCGACCAGTACCTTGCGGAGCATTCCCGTTCCCTTCGGCCTGCCGGTGGACCCCCATGGTCCCGGCAAAGACCGCTGGTGGCCATGAGAGTCAGGTCACGTGTCGAGGACCGGTTCGCGACGGTCCGCTCGGGTACGAGGGCGGTGCTGCGCCCGCCTCACTTGAGCCGTTCGGTGAAGGGTGTGACCGGGCGCTCCAGACGATGTTCGTCCACGGTGATGTCGACGGCCTCGTTGTAGAAGGCGAGGAGCCCTTTGATCGCGCTCACGGCGGGCAGCGGGTCCGGGTAGCTCCAGACGATGTTCGTCCCGGTCCGTGACGACCAGTACTCGGCCCTGCCCTTGTACGGGCAGCCGGTGCGGAAGTCGGTGGCGTCGAGCAGATCGAGGCGGACGTCCTCGCAGGGGATGTAGTACCGCGTGGGCAGGCCGGTCTCGAAGAGCAGGACGGGACGGTGGGTGTCGGCGACGAGCATCCCGTCGATCTCGACCTGGACATGACGGCTGCTGGGCATGGCATCGACGCGTTTGTGCGGGTCACGGGGGTGGATGAAGATCTCTTCGTCCTCCTCGTACCAGTGGTCGAGCCCGCTGTCCCAGCGCAGGAACCACGCGAAGGCGATGTGGCCGGCCAGGTCGGCGGCCGGGAAGGTCCAGGCCGCGTTCTCCACGAGCTCGCCGTCGGCTTCCAGGTCGTAGAAGACCTGTGATCCGGTGTGGGTGCCGGTCTGCGGGTTCTTCGCGGGGCGGAGCAGGTCCTCGCGGACATCGGCGCGCGGGAAGGCGTAGAGCGGGACCGGCATGTCCGGCTCCCACACGAGCACGGGGTGCCGGCTGTCGACGACCGTGATGTCGCCCTTGATGCCGCGTACCCGGCGTTCGCTGGGCTCCCACAGCAGGCCTTCCGGGGTGGTCCGTACGTCTCGTGCGGTGGGGAACGTGGTCATGGCGGCTCTCCTTCGCCGGTGAACTCCTTCCTACTCTGCCCCGGATCACCCCGCCAGGAAATCGGACAGCCCGGTCAGGAGCCGCTCGACGTCCTGCGAGTCGTTGTAGGGCGCGAGGCCGATACGCAGGCCGCCGGTGTCGCCGAGGCCGAGGTGGCGGGAGGCCTCGATGGCGTAGAAGGAGCCGGAGGGGGCCTGGACGCCGCGGTCGGCGAGGAAGGCGTACGCGTCGGCCGTGCTGTGGTTGTCGAAGGTGAGCAGCACGGTCGGGGTGCGGTCGGCGGCCCTGGAGTGGACGGTGACGCCTTCCAGGGCGGCCAGTCCCTTGTCGATCTGTGTGCGCAGGACGTGCTCGTGGGTTTCGAGTGCGGCGAATCCGGCGGTCAGCCGCTCGCGCCGGGTGCCGGTGGCCGTGGCGTCCAGCCGGTCGGCGAGGAAGTCGACGGCCGCTGTCGTTCCCGCGAGGAACTCGTAGGGCAGTGTGCCCAGTTCGAAGCGCTCGGGGACCGCGTCGGTGGAGGGCAGGAGTTTGTCCGGCCGCAGGGTCTCCAGCAGCTCCGGGCGGGCGGCGAGGACTCCGTGGTGCGGGCCGAGGAACTTGTACGGGGAACAGACGAAGAAGTCCGCGCCGAGTTCGTCCAGGTCCACGAGCGTGTGGGCGGTGTGGTGGACACCGTCGGCGTACACGAGCGCCCCCGCCTCGTGTGCCAGGCGGGCGATCTCCGGAATGCCGGGCCGTGTGCCGATGAGGTTGGAGGCGGCGGTGACGGCGACGAGCCGGGTGCGCCCGGACAGTACGGACCGGAAGTCGTCGGCCGTCAACTCGCCTGTCGCCGGGTCGAATTCGGCCCAGCGCACGGTGGCACCGGCCTGTTCGGCGGCCTGGACCCAGGGGCGGATGTTGGCGTCGTGGTCGAGGCGGGTGACGACCACCTCGTCGCCGGGCGACCAGGTCCTGGCGAGGGTGCGGGAGAAGTCGTAGGCGAGTTGCGTGGCGCTGCGGCCGAAGACGATCCCCGACGGGTCCGCCCCGAGCAGGTCGGCCATGGCCCGGCGGGCCCCGGTGACGAGGGCCTCCGCGTTGCGCTCCCCCAGCGTGATCCGCCCCCGGTTCGACAGGGGCTGCGACAGGGCGTCGGCGATGGCCCGGACGACGGGCTGCGGGGTCTGGGTGCCGCCGGGGCCGTCGAAGTGGGCGGTGCCCGCGGCCAGGGCCGGGAAGTGGGAGCGGATGGCGGCGATGTCGTACGTCACGTGCACTCCTCGGGCCGACCGGTATCGGGGATGTCAGCCTGTCACGCCGTCCGCAGCCCTGACCGATGGGTCCGGTTCATGGCCACCGGCCTCCCTGTCGCCCCCGCTACGGCCGTCCCACATAACCGCATACCCGTACACGGCATGTCGCCAAGGCGGCGAGGGCACGACAAAAAGGTAACGAAGGTCAACCGTAGGCAATGTCCGATGGTCTAGTCCGACATGAAGATCTCTTTCCTGCTTCACAACGCCTACGCGATCGGGGGCACCATCACCACCACCTTCAATCTGGCCCAGGCCCTCGCCGAACGGCACGAGGTGGAGATCGTCTCGGTGCTGCGGCACCGGGAGCTCCCCACCTTCGTGCTGGATCCCCGGGTCTCGCTGCGGCCTCTGGTCGATCTGAGACAGGACAAGGAGCACCCCTCGCATCTGAGACCGGCGCGCGTCTTCCCGCGCTCCGAGTACCGGTACGGGCAGTACAGCGAGTTGACCGACCAGCGAATATCCGAGGCCCTCGCCACGACCGACGCGGAAGTGGTGATCGGCACCCGGCCCGGGCTCAACGTGCATCTCGCGCGCGAGGCGCCCCGCCATGTCGCCCGGGTCGGACAGGAGCACCTCACCCTGGACAACCACTCGCCCCGGCTGCGCACCGCGCTGCGCCGGGCCTATCGCGGACTCGACGTGCTGACCACGGTGACCGAGGCGGACGCGACCGCCTACCGGCACCGGATGCGGCTGCCCGGCGTACTGGTCGAGGCGCTCCCCAACAGCGTGCCGGATCCCGTGCTGCCGGCGGCTGACGGCTCCGCGAAGGTCGTCGTCGCCGCCGGACGGCTGGTCCCGGTGAAGCGGTACGACCTTCTCGTCGAGGCCTTCGCCGCGGTCGCCGCCGAGCATCCCGACTGGCAGCTGCGCATCTACGGCAAGGGCGACGAGCACGACCGGTTGCGCGGCCTGATCACCGAGCTCGGACTGTGGAACAACGTCTTCCTCATGGGCCCCGCGGCGCCGATGGAGGCGGAGTGGGTCAAGGGCTCGATCGGCGCGGCCACCTCCGACTTCGAACCGTTCGGCATGACCATCGTCGAGGCGATGCGCTGCGGGCTGCCCGTGGTGAGCACCGACTGCCCCCACGGCCCCGCCGAGATCATCGCGGACGGCGTCGACGGCCGGCTGGTGCCGGTCGGGGACCGGGACGCGCTGGCCGCCGCCCTGCTGGATCTCGTCCGGGACGACGAGCTGCGCCGCCGGATGGGCCGCGCGGCCCTGGAGAACGCACGGCGGTTCGCTCCCGCCCCCGTGGTCGAGCAGGCCGAGCGGCTCCTCACGGAGGCCGTCTCGGCGAGGAGAGCGGGGCGACCGGTGGTGCGGGAGAGCGCGGGCGCGGCTCTCGCCGCCCGGGGCTTCGCCGCGCGCGACTCGGCGCTGGCCGCGGCCGGCGGTGCGCTGCGCGTCGTACGAAAGGGGCGGTCGTGACCACGCCACGTGCAGGATGCGCAGTGGACGCGCAGGGCCGGATCACCTTCGAGGTGCCGCAGGCCCACGGGCGCCGGCTGCTGCTGCGGCTCCGCCCGAAGAAGGGGCAGCCCGAGCAGACGCTTCACCTCCTCGACCTGGCCACCGGCGGGGAAGGGCACGCGCATGCCGTACTGGGCGCGGATCCCGTGCTCGCGGAGGGCCGGTGGGACGTGTATCTGCTGCAGGACTCCGAGCGCACACGGCTGCGCCCCGGTCCGCGTGACCTGCGGGCCCTTGTCGGCGGGCACCTGCGGGAGGGCCGCTCGCCCCTGGCGGTGCGGGTTCCGTATGTCACCAAGGACGGCTATCTCGCGGTGCGGACCTGGCTGCGGCCGGCGCACGCGGAGGTCGACCGCGTCGACGTCACAGGCCGGGCGCTGACGGTCGCGGCCCGGCTGCACGGTGCCCCACTGTCGGCCGGCGCCGATGTACAGCTGCGTCTGCGGCGGGGCGGGGTCGCCCGTACGCTGCAGCCGACTGCGTCGAAGGACGGGCGGGGTTTCTCGTTCACGGTCGACGACGAGGATCTGGACGCCGGGATCTGGGACATGTTCGTGCGGCCCGATTCCGGCTCCGCGCCGATCCGGCTCGCCCGCCTCCTGGACGACGTGGCGGACCGCAAGAACGTCTTCGTCTATCCGAGCGTCCCGCTGGGCGGTGCCGTCGTGCGTCCGTACTACACGGTCGACAACGACCTGTCCCTGGAGGTGAAACGGGCCGGCTGAGACGTCCGCGGACGCGAGGCCGGGTCGGGGATCATCCCCAACGCACGTGCAGCGTGAGCGGCTTGCGGAAGACCAGGCCCTGTGCGGCGGTGGGGTGGTCCGGGTCGAGGCGCAGGGCGGGGAGGCGGTCGAGGAGCTGCCGCAGGGCGATGCGGGCCTCCAGGCGGGCCAGGTGGGCGGCGAGGCAGTAGTGGGGGCCGTGGGCGAAGGCCAGCTGGAGGCGGGCGTTCGCGCGGCGGACGTCGAAGCGGTCGGGGTCGGGGAAGACGGCCGGGTCCCGGTTGGCGCCGGTCAGGGAGACGCTGACGAGGTCGCCCTTACGGATGCCGGCCGGGCCGAGGGTGTGGTCGCGGGTGGCGTAACGGTCCACGACGGCCGCGCCGGGTTCGAGGCGCAGCGACTCCTCGATCGCGCCGTCCAGCAGGGCGAAGTCGGCCTGGACGAGGGCGAGTTGGTCGGGATGTCGGAGGAGATGCAGCAGCGCGTTGGTGATCATCGCCTCGGTGGTCTCGATGCCGCCGAACATCAGCACCGCGGCGTTGGAGGCCACTTCCGGCAGCGCCAGCCGGCCGGCCGCCGAGGTGAGGAGCGAGATGGCGGCCCCCTCCGTCACGGTGGCCTCGACGGCCTCCCGGAGCCGGGCGTACGCGTCCGGTCCCGCCGGTCCCGCCGTCCGGCCCGCCGTGATGTCCGAGACCGTCCGCACGATGGCGTCGTACCAGGACAGCACCGTGTCCGTGCCTGCGCCCACCAGGCCGAGCGCCCTGGTCACGACCGCGACGGCCAGCGGGCCGGCGACGGCGCGTCGGAGCTCTCCGGCGCCCGCCGGTTCCAGTGCGGTGACCAGACGGTCGGTCTCCTGCTCGATGAACTCGGCGAAGCCGTCCCGGACTTCACGCGGGCGGAAGGGTGCCGTGAACGGCTCGCGGTGACGGGTGTGCTCGTCGCCGTCCAGGGACAGCATGCTCGGCCCCACGACCTGCGCGGTCGAGAAGCGGGGGTCGTCGACGGTGAAGGTTTCGGCGTCCCGCATCACGTCGAGCGCGAGATCACGGCGGGTCACCAGCCAGCCGTTCAGTTCGGGCAGCCAGGACACCGGCTCGTGGGCACGGAGCTCGGCCAGGCGCCGGTGCGGGTCCTGGGCGAGTTCGGCCAGCGTGGTGGCCGCGCCGAGCGGGAATCCGATCACGCCACAGGCTAACCCGGTGGAAAAACACGTGGCAGCCGGGCATGGGGAGGCCCTACGCTCCACCACGATGACGACTCACACTCCTGAACGATGGGGGGTCCCGTCCGCGCAAGGTGAGTGCTGATGCTCCCTTCGACCGCGCACGAGGATTTCCGTACTTCCTTCTGGCCGCGCGTGCGTGAGTTCGCCGTGCCGGCCTCCATGATCGAGACCGCGACCGCCCGTCGCCTCGCCGGGGACTGGGCGGGGGCCTGTGCCGCAGCGGGCTTCGACGTCGATCTCGACCTCCGTGCCGAGGCGCGCGGTCACGGTCCGGAACTCGCGTCCGCGATCCGGGCCGACCTGCGCGCCCTCGCTCCCGACCTGCTGCGCTGGCACATGCCGAGAGTCGCTCCGGACGGGTTGCTGCGGCCGGGGCTGACCCTGACGCTGGCCCGTTACGAGGCCGACGGCGACACCATGCATCTCGTGGCCCGGACCCCGCCCGCCTGGGCGGACGCCGGGCAGCGGATCAGCCTGGCGCTGTGGTCCCGCTCCGCGTCGGACGCCGAACGGCATCCGCATCCGCGCCCGAACCGACGGTTCCGACTGGATCTGCACCGGCATCTGTGGGACGCGGGCCGGTCCGGTGAGCTGCGGGAGCGGGCGGGGGCAGGTCCGCCCGGCGCTCAACCTCCTTGGGAGGGAGCCGGGTTGCTCACCTCGCTGCCGTACGGCTGCGCTCTCGACCGGTGGACGGCCGAGGCGCGGCTGCTGCTCGGTGACGAGGGTCGGGCCGCCGGTCGCGTGCTGGTGCGATGCGGCGGACGGCGTCGGCTGCTGCTGGAGCTCGCCGCGGACGACGACTCAGTGCGGACGACGACGCCCGCCGGCACCACCGCCACGCTCCCCGTCCTGCCCGACGCGGCGACCTGGGTCCTCCCCGACCTCGAACTGCTCCGCACCGGCACGATCGGGCCCGATCGGCTGCACCCCCTGGTCGCCGCCGCGTTGGCACCGGGCCACGTGGCCGGTGGACCGCCCCGGACCTCTGAACGGACAGGGCAGCCGCGGCTCGTGGAGTGCCGGGGCGCCCGGCACCGGATCGGTCTGGTCGACGGGGTCCTTGTCCCGCTGGACCATGACGCGGCCGAGATCAGGCGGGAGGAGCTGCTGGTCGCACTGACCGGCACCCCGCTCCCCTGTCTGCGGGCCATCGACGAGGCTCACCGTCGACCGCACTGTCTGGAGGGCGTCCGCGAGCGTCTGGTGCACGGCGACACCGCGGGTGCGCTGGCCGTCGTGGAGGAACTGCTGGGGCCCGAGGCGCTGCTGCGCACCGGCCCACTCCGCGACGAGCTGGAGGCGGCCGCGCTTCGACGGGTCACCTACGGCCTGTTCAGAGCGGGTCTGACGGGGCCGGGCCCCGCATGGTTCCGCCCGCGCCTGAACGGCCGCCACTCCCATGACCACCGCACCCACCCGCGCCACGCCACCGCACGCTGAGTTCCCCTCCCTCCGTTGTGCCCACTCCTGACCCAAAGGTGATCACCCATGCCCTCTCACACCCCTGCCCCTGCCTCCCAACTCGACGTCGCCGCCAACCTGTTGGCCCTCCTGCGCGACTCCACCACCGAACCCCGCCCCGACGACCAGTTGGAGGCCCTCACCCTGGCCGTGGCCGCCGATCTGCCCGTTCTGCTGTGGGGCGAGCCGGGCATCGGCAAGACGGCGGCGCTGACACAGCTCGCCGCCGCCCTGGACCTGCCGCTGACCACGGTGATCGCCAGCGTGCACGAACCGTCCGACTTCTCGGGGCTGCCCGTGGTCGGGGACGATCCCGCGACCCAGGGCGTGCCGATGGCCCCGCCGGACTGGGCGGTCCGGCTGGTGCGGGCCGGACGGGGATTGCTGTTCCTGGACGAGCTGTCCACCGCGCCGCCCGCCGTGCAGGCCGCGCTGCTGCGTCTGGTGCTGGAGCGGCGGATCGGCGCGCTCCGGCTGCCGCCGGGCGTGCGGATCGTGGCGGCCGCCAACCCCCGTTCCTCGGCGGCCGACGGCTGGGAGCTGAGCCCGCCGCTGGCCAACCGGTTCGTCCATCTCCAGTGGACCCACGACCACGAGGTCGTCGTACGCGGACTCGGCGGGACCTGGCCCCGGGCGACCCTGCCACCGCTGGACCCGCACAAACTCCCGGAGGCCGTGGACTTCGCCCGTCGCGCGGTGTGCGGGCTGCTCGCCGCGCGGCCCACCCTCGTGCACCGGCTGCCCACCGGGGAGACCCGGCGGGGCGGGCCCTGGCCGTCGCCCCGGAGCTGGGACATGACGCTGTCCCTGATCGCCTTCGCGACCGCGGCCGGCTCCTCGCGGGACGTGCTCTCCTCGCTGGTCCGGGGCACTGTCGGCGACGGCCCCGGGCTGGAACTGCTGGCGAGCCTGGACCGGCTCGACCTCCCCGACCCCGAGGAGGTGCTCGCCGATCCGGCGGGGGCGGTCCTGCCCGAGCGGGGAGACCTGCGGCAGGCCGTGCTCGACGGTGTGGTGGCGGCCGTACGCGCCCGTCCGGACCGGACCCGCTGGGACGCGGCCTGGGCGGTGCTGGTCAGGGCGCTTGAGACCGGGGCCCCGGACCTGGTGGTCGTGCCCGCGACCACACTCGCCTCGCTGCGCCAGGAGGACTGGGACCTGCCGGCGGCGATCGACAGGTTCGCCGGGACGGTGGCGCTGTCCCGGCGGGCGGACCGGGCGGCGCTCGCCGCCGAGGCCCGCCGTTGAGTACGGACACCCGCGAGAGGGCGGGCTCCTTGGACCGGGACAAACTCTTCGCTGCCCGCCTTCATGCCGCCCGGGTCCGCCCCTACCTGGCCACCGCGCTCTTCGCCCTGCACACCGTCGAGTCGAAGCGGGTGCCGACGATGGCCGTCGACCGGCACTGGCGCTGCTATGTCTCGCCGGCGTTCGTGGACCGGATGCCGGTGGAGGAGCTGGCGGGCGTGTGGGTGCACGAGGTGTCGCATCTGCTGCGCGACCATCACGGGCGCGGTGACCGGGTCGCCCGGGAGCGCGGGCTGACCGGGGTGGGAGACCGGCTGCGGATGAACATCGCCGCCGACTGCGAGATCAACGACGACGTGTACGGCGACGGGCTGGTCCAACCCCGGGATGCCGTTCTCCCGTATCGCCTGCGGCTGGACGCGGGTCGACTGATGGAGGAGTACCTGAAGGACATCAGCCTCGGGCCGCTCACGCTGGACCTGTCCTGGCTGGACTGCGGCAGCGGCGCCGACGGTCTGGAGCGCGAGTGGGACCTGGGCCCCGACGGCGCGGACGGGCTGAGCGAGCAGGAGCGGGACGCGGTCCGCTTCCGGGTGGCGCAGGGCATCAACGCGCACCCCGGCCGCGCCCCGAAGGGCTGGCGGCGCTGGGCGGAGGAGGCGTTCCATCCGCCGCAGCCGTGGCGGGACCTGCTGGGCGCGGCGATGCGCTCGGCGGTCTCCGGGGCCGGCGCGGGCGACGACTACAGCTACGGCCGTCCGTCGCGGCGCTCGGCGGGCGTGCCCGGCGCGGTGCTGCCGAGCCTGCGGCGCCGGCCACCCCGGGTCTGCGTGATCATCGACACCTCCGGCTCGGTCAGCGACGACGAACTGGGCAGCGCGCTCCTGGAGGTCGCCGCGATCGCCCGTGCCGTGGGCGGCCGTCGTGACCTGGTCCAGGTGCTGTCGTGCGACGCGGCGGCGGGGGTCGCGCGTTCGCTGTGCCGCGCCGAGGGCATCCCGCTGGTCGGCGGCGGGGGGACGGATCTGCGCACCGGCTTCGACAGGGCGCTGCGCTCGCGGCCCCGGCCGGACGTCGTCGTGGCCCTCACCGACGGCCAGACGCCCTGGCCCGCTGCGCGGCCATCCTGCCGTACGGTGATCGGGCTGTTCCCCCGCGAGGGAGTGAGCGAGGCGCGGCGCGAGAACAATCCCGAGTACGTGCCGAAGTCACCGCCCGCATGGGCCCGGGTGGTGGAGATCGGCGCACCAGGCCGCGGACAGGGCGGCTGATCCCAGGTCGGCCACGGGGTGGACGTGGAGGTGGTCGGCCACGAGATCATGGGGGCCTGCGATGTCCGGAGCACTTTGCGCGCCTGGGCGGGAGGAGCGTCATGACCAATGTCGACGTGCACCAGCATCTGTGGAGCCCCTCGCTGGTGACGGCCTTGAGGTCGCGCCGCGAACCGCCGTATCTCGACGGCTGGACCCTGTATCTGGACGGTGAGCCGCCCTACGACCTTCCTCCCGCCGACCACGACGTGAGCCTGCGCGCGGAACTCGCCGCCGCCGACGGCCTCGGCCTGGCGCTCGTCTCGCTGTCCGCGCCGATCGGTGTGGAGTGGCTGCCCGCGGCCGAGGCACGGCCCCTGCTGGACGCCTATCACGAGGGGGCGGCCGCGCTTCCCCGGCCGTTCGGGGCGTGGGCCGCCGCCGGTGTGCGGGACATCGATGCCAAGGCGACGGCACAGGCCCTCGACCAGGGGTTCGTCGGTCTGCAGCTGCCCGCGAACGCCCTTGCGGACGCGGCCGGTTACGCCCGGTGCGCCCCGCTGCTGGATCTGCTGGAGGAGCGCGGCCTGCCGCTGTTCGTCCACCCGGGACCGGCGGCGGGCGGTTTTGAGGGGCCCGGCTGGTGGCCCGCGATGGTCCCCTACGTCCAGCAGATGCACGCCGCCTGGTTCGCGTTCCGTGCCCACGGCCGGCCCCGCCACCCCCGCCTTCGGGTGTGCTTCGCCCTGCTCGCCGGACTCGCCCCGCTGCACGGGGAGCGGTTCGCCGCCCGCGGGGGCGGCGTGAGCACACAGGCGGACCCGTTGGTCTTCGTGGAGACGTCCTCGTACGGGCCCCGGGCGGTCGAGTCCGTTGTCCGGGCTCTCGGTGTGGACTCCGTGGTCCAGGGTTCGGACCGGCCGTACGCGGAGCCGCCGCAGCATCCCGGGCACGGTCTGGGCGGAGCGGCGGCGTACGCGTTCCGCATCGCCAACCCACGGCGGCTGCTCACCGAGGCCCCGGACCAGGGACAAGTCAATTAATGGCAACGATTTTCATATAACAGCCACCAGACCTGTTTACGACAATCATTTCCATCTAGCGTGAGGGGGCAATCAGAACCGCGCTTGGAGGAACCATGCTCACGTCCCCGTCCCGCCGTCTGGCGCTGCTCGCCGGCGCCTCCGTCGCCCTGCTGGCAGGGTGCGGCAGTTCCACGGACTCCGGGAGCGACGGGAGCGCGTCCGCGGCCCCGGCCGCGGCGTCCAAGGTCGCCGTCGTCGCCTCCACGAACGTGTACGGCGACATCGTCTCGCGCATAGGCGGCGACAGGGTCTCCGTCACCTCGGTCATCAGCGACCCCGACCAGGACCCGCACTCCTACGAGGCCAGCACCCAGAACCAGTTGGCCCTGTCGAAGGCGAAGGTCGTCGTCGAGAACGGCGGCGGCTACGACGACTTCGTGGACCGGATGCTGAAGAGCGGCGGCAACTCCTCCGCCGAGGTGATCAACGCGGTGCAGGTCTCCGGTCACACCGCGCCCAAGGGGGGCGAGCTCAACGAGCACGTCTGGTACGACTTCCCCACCGTCGCGAAGATCACCGACCGCATCGCCGCCGCCCTCGGCAAGGCCGACCCCGCGAACGCCGCCGTCTACACCAAGAACGCCGCCGCCTTCAAGGCGGAACTGAAGCCGCTGGAGGCGAAGGAGGCGCAGATCAAGAAGGAGCACGGCGGATCGGCGATCGCCATCACCGAGCCCGTGCCGCTGTACATGACCGGGGCGAGCGGCCTGGTCGACAGGACGCCCGCGGAGTTCAGCGAGGCCATCGAGGAGGGCACGGACGTCTCCCCGAAGGTCCTTCAGGAAGCGCTCGCCCTCTTCACCGACAAGCAGGTCAAGGCGCTGGTGTACAACGCGCAGACCTCGGGACCGCAGACCGAGAAGTCCGAGCAGGCGGCCAGGGCGGCGGGCATCCCGGTGGTTCCGCTGACGGAGACCCTGCCGAGCGGCAAGAACTACCTCGCCTGGATGACCGGCAACGTCGACGCGCTCGCGAACGCCCTGGCCAAGTGAGCCCGATATCCCCACCGGTGATCAGCCTGCGCGGCGCCGCACTGTCGTACGGCGCCCGCACGGTCTGGCACGGTCTCGAACTCGACGTCCGGCCAGGGGAGTTCCTCGCGGTGCTGGGTCCGAACGGAGCCGGCAAGACCAGCTTCGTACGGGCCCTGCTGGGCCGACAGCCGCTGTCCGCCGGGGAGTTGACGGTCCTCGGCCGCGCTCCCCGCGAAGCGGCCCGGCACATCGGGTACGTCCCGCAGCAGGCGGCACTGTCGGCGCAGGCGATGCTCCGCGCCCGCGACCTTGTGCGGTTCGGCATCGACGGGCACCGCTTCGGGCCACGGATGCGAACGGCCGCCGTACGCAGGCGCGTCGACGAGATCCTCACGTCCGTGGGCGCCTCGGCCTACGCCGACGTGCCCGTCGGCCTGCTCTCCGGCGGCGAGCGTCAGCGCGTCCGGATCGGACAGGCCCTCGCGACCGACCCCCGGATCCTGTTGTGCGACGAGCCATTGCTCTCCCTGGACCTCCATCACCAGCGCGCCGTCACCGAGTTGGTGGACGCCCGCCGACGCACCCACGGCACGGCGGTCGTGTTCGTGACCCACGAGATCAACCCGGTGCTCGACCTGGTGGACCGGGTCCTCTATCTGGCACCCGGCGCCCACCGCGTGGGCACCCCCGACGAGGTCCTCACCTCCGAGTCCCTGTCCCGGCTGTACGGCACCCGGGTCGACGTCGTCCACGTGCACGGCCGGGTCGTGGTGGTCGGCGCCCTGGACGAGCACGCGCACCACGTGCCCGAGGAGGTCCACCCATGACCGTCTGGCACGAGCTGTTCAACTTCGAGGACTACGGCGAACTCCTCGCCCTGGTCCGCAACTCCCTCATCGTCGGCGCGGCCCTCGGGCTGGTCGGCGGCCTCGCCGGGGTCTTCGTCGCGATGCGCGACCTGCCGTTCGCGGTCCACAGCATCAGCGAGCTGTCGTTCGCGGGCGCCTCCGGAGCACTGCTACTGGGCCTGAACATCGTGGCGGGCTCGATCACCGGATCGCTCCTGGCAGCCGGGGCGATCGGTGTGCTCGGCAGCCGCGCGCGCGACCGCAACTCGGTGATCGGCATTCTCATGCCGTTCGGACTGGGTCTCGGGGTGCTCTTCCTCGCCCTCTACAAGGGCCGCGCGGCGAACAAGTTCGGTCTGCTCACCGGCCAGATCGTCGCCGTGGACACCCCTCAGACGACCTGGTTGCTCATCACCTCCGCGGTGGTCCTGATCGCCCTCGCGGTGATGTGGCGCCCGCTCACCTTCGCCAGCGCCGACCCCGACGTCGCCGAGGCCCGCGGGGTCCCGGTGCGCGGACTCTCCTTCGCGTTCATGATCGTGCTGGGCCTCGCGGTGGCCCTGTCGGTCCAGGTCGTGGGCGCCCTGCTGGTCCTGTCCCTGCTGATCACCCCCGCCGCGGCCGCCGCCCGCGTCACCTCGTCGCCGGTCCTGCTCCCCCTGCTCAGCGTGGGCTTCGCCCTGGTGTCGATCGAGGGCGGCATCCTGCTCGCCCTGGGCAGCAGCATCCCCATCAGCCCCTACGTCACGACGATCTCGTTCGCCCTCTACGTCGGCTGCGGCGCGGTCGGCAGATACCGGGCCCGTCGCCGGGGTGCCCTGCGAACGGCGGTTCCGGTGCCCGCCTGAACCGGGCTCAACCGTCGCGCTCCCGGACCGCGCGCGGTGACGCGCCCAGCTCCTTGCGGCAGGTCTTGTTGAACGCCTGGAGGTCGGGGATCCCGACGGTCGCCGCGATCGCCGGGATCGCCAGCGTCGAGGCGATGAGCAGATGCCGGGCGCGTTCCATGCGGCGGCGCCGGATGTGGGCGACGACCGTGTGCCCGGTGTCCTCGCGGAACAGCCGGGTGAGGTGCGTGTGCGAGACCCCGGCGACCCGGGCGATGCCGGGCACGGTCAGGGGGCCGGCCAGATGCTCCTCGATGTACGCGACGGCCGTGCGCAGCGCGGGGTGCCGGGAACCGGGGCGGCTCTCGGTGGCGCCGGTGAGGCCGGTCGTGCGCCACAGCACCGTCCACAGCTCGGCGGCGGCCCGGACCGGGGACTGGGCGCTCGCCGCGAGCGTCTGGCGCAGCAGCCCGCGCAGGACGACCGCGTCCGCGCCGGCGTCCTGCATCACCGGGACCCGGCGCCGCTCGCCGTCGCCCGGCAGCCGGAAGTGGGCGTACAGGTGCTCGCAGCGCGTGGCGTCGTAGTGGAAGTGCACCTCGGTGTCGGGCGGGACCAGGCTCAGGTACCCGGGGCGGATCGGGTGCCGGGAGCCGCCGAGTTCGAGGGTGCCGGAGTAGCCGTAGAGATGGAGCTGCCACAGCCGTGGCAGCCGGAACACATCGTGCGGGCCTGCGGAGCCGTGCACGCCGACGCCCGCGTTCTCCACGTGGGGCGGCTGGTCGAGGGCCAGGTCGACATGGCGGGTCATGGTGGAAAATTACCAGTGGTCGCCGATTACGGCCCACGACTTCCGGGTCGGCAGTTCCTACGGTTGTCGCATGTCAACCACACGACAGCTGTTGAGCTCCGCACAGGTGGCGCGGTTCGTGGCCCACGGATTCCTGCACCTGGACGGCATCGTGCCCCCGGAGATGAACGAGGAGGCGCTCGAAGTCTTCGCCGCCGGACTGCACGCCGTGCCGTACGGCACTCCCGTGCCGAAGGCCTTCGCCGAGGGTTCCTTCGCCCGCCGACTCCTCGAACTGCCCGCCGTGGCAGGCGCGCTGGAGAGTCTGGTGGGTCCGGATCCGGCCGTCGACCACCATTTCGTGCACACCCGTGAACCGCGTGAGGGCAGCGCGCAGCCGCTGCACGCCGACGCCCTCATCGATCTGCGGCAGGACGCGTTCGACGTCCAGCTCATGTACTACCCGCAGGAGGTCACCGCCGAGATGGGCGGCACCCTCATCGTCCCCGGCAGCCATCTGCGCCGCGTCAACGAGTCCGACACCGGCCGCTACCAGAACCTGCTCGGCCAGACCCGGCTGACCTGCCCCGCCGGCACGGTCGTCCTGCTGCACCACGGCATCTGGCACGGCGGACGACGCAACGACAGCGACACCGTGCGCCACATGTACAAGATCCGCTTCAACCCGAGCGTGCCTCAGGTACGGCTGTGGGACACGGCGGACCTGGACACTCCGGCCGTCCGCGAGGAGCTGGCACACGGTTTCCCCTGGTACGAGCAGGCCACCGGGCGCCTGGAGATCCTCAACCGGATCAAGCTGTGGCGTTCCCTGTCCGGCGACCCCGGCTTCGACATCGACCACTGGGCCACCCGCATCGCCAACCGGCCCGCCGCGGCACAGAGGAGCAAGGCGTGAACCTTTCCAGCACCGTGCGCCAGCAGGTTCTCGTCCTCTATCTGCACACCTCCGCGCTCGACTCCCGGGTCGTCGGCTGGGCCCGCTACGACGGTACCGGCGCCACCCGCCCCACGACCGGGGACAGCGACGAGCCGCCGTACGGGACGGGCGTCGCCGCCCTGGAGGACGGCTGGCGGCTGTTCCAGGCCGCGCAGCTCGTCCCGCCGTACCCGGGGGTGGAGCAGGAGACCTCGTTCCTCAAGCACGAGTTCTTCTTCGAGAAGCTCGTCGAGCGGGGGCCTGCCGACAGCGGATGAGATACAGCTCATAGCTTCGACAGCTCGAATATGGTCCAATACGCCATAAGTATGACGAAACGGACTCCATTCTTCGAGGAATCACACCTGATGACCCACCCTCGCGTGTCCGGCCGCTCCACTCCCGGCCTCCCTTCGGAGACCCTTCGGGAGCTGTCGGAGGCGGCCCGGCTCGCGGCGACGGGGCAGGCACCGGCCGAGCTGTGGGCGGCTCGCCGGTTCCTGGAGGGGACACAGGCGGCCATCGCGGTCCTGGACACGGAACTGCGCTATCTCTACCTCAACGAAGCTCTGGCGGACGTCAACGGGCTGCCGGTCCAGGAGCACCTCGGCCGGCCCATGCCGGAGGTGATCCCGGGCTCCGGGGCATCGGCGGAGGTGGCGCGCGAGGTGCTCCGCACCGGCCGGCCGCAGACCGTGGTCTTCGACGGCCGGGTGCCCGTCGACCCGGCGGACGTGCAGCGCTGGTGGCTCGGCGCCTTCCACCGGCTCGCCGGCGACAATGGCGAGATCCTCGGCGTCGCCGCCGTCGTCATGGAGGTCACCGAGGGCATCCGGCAGCGCGAGTCGCTGCGGCGGGCCCAGGCGCGCCTGGAACTGCTGGAGGAGACCGCCGCCCGGGTCGGCGGCACGCTCGACGCGGCCGACGCCTGCCGGGCGCTGACCGATCTGCTGGTGCCGCGGTTCGCCGACTACGCCGTCGTGGACGTGCTCGACCCCGAGGGCACGCGCAGGGCACCGGCCACCCCCGTGCCGGTACGGCTGCGCCGCATGGCGGTGGCCGCCGCTCCCGGTATGCCGGAGCCGCTCGCCCCCGTGACCAGAAGCGGAGAGGTGATCTTCCACCAGGCCACCTCGTCGATGGCTCGGGTGCTGACCGGGCACAAGCCCGTCGTGCTCAACCGGCCCGACGACGACACCGTGCGCCTCCTCGCCCCCACACGCCGGCGCCTGGAGCGCTACCGGGCCCTGGAGCTGCACTCCGTGGCCTATCTGCCCCTCATGGCCGGCGGTGAGCCCGTCGGGGCCGTCATCGTGGGGCGCAGGGCGGACTCCCCCGAGTTCACCCAGGACGACGTCGAGCTGCTGGAGCAGCTGACCTCGCGGGCCGCGACGGGCATCGGCCACGCCCTGCGCTACACCCACGAGCACGAGACCGCGCTGGAGATGCAGCGCGCCTTCCTGGCCACCCCGCACATACCGGGCCCGGGTGTGGAGATCGCCAGCCGCTATCTCCCCGCCGGACGCGGCGCCGAGGTCGGCGGGGACTGGTACGACGCCGTCGCCCTGCCGTGCGGGCGCACCCTGCTCGTGGTCGGGGACGTCATGGGACACGGAGTGCGTGCCGCGGCGGCCATGAGCGAGTACCGCTCCCTGCTCCGCGCGCTGGCTCTGCAGGGGCTCGCCCCCGACCGGCTGCTCGCCGAGGCGGACCGCACCGCCCACGCACTCGACCTGGACCGTGTCGCCACGTGTGTCCTGGCCCTCCTGGACCCCGCCGCCGGGCACGTGGTGCTGGCCACCGCCGGCCATGTCCCGCCCCTGCTGGTCCGGCCGGGCACCGCCCCCGAACTCGCGGACCTTCCCGTCGGTCCTCCGCTGGGCACGGGCTTCGGCGGGTACGACAGCCGGCTCTGTCCGCTGCCGCCGGGCACTCTGCTGCTGGCCTACACCGACGGGCTCGTGGAGCGGCGCGGCGAGGACATCGACATCGGCCTCGCCGCGCTCGCCGCGATGCCCATCACCGCCGCGCACGCCCTCCCGGACGTCCTGAACGCCGTCCTCGACCGACTGGCGCCCGCCGGTTCGGAGGACGACGTCACGCTGCTCGCCGCCCGCACCCTGTGAGCGCGGCTCGGACCCCGGTGACCTGACTGGTCCGGGTCCGGCGGGAGGCCACGCCGCTGTGCTCGTCCGGGCCGAACACAACACCGGCCGGCC
Organism: Streptomyces sp. NBC_00285; assembly: GCF_036174265.1. Taxonomy (NCBI): domain Bacteria; kingdom Bacillati; phylum Actinomycetota; class Actinomycetes; order Kitasatosporales; family Streptomycetaceae; genus Streptomyces; species Streptomyces sp. NBC_00285. The sequence continues at coordinate 1,505,287 of NZ_CP108055.1, forward strand.
TGCCCCGGTAGAGCGCGGCATGGCGTGCCCGATGGTGTCGTCGTGCCGGACAGCGGTCACCCGGTCGGTGGCCCTGCCCAGGTTCTTCCGGTGATCGCCGAAGAGGCCGCAGCCGTAGGTGTTCACGACGGCGCCCCCTTGCGCGGGTCGATGTCCGCGAGCCTGCACGGGCCTTTCGGCCGAGGCGGCGGAGCAGGCCCGGGGACTTCGGAACCAGCGGGATCCCACACACCGGCGGGGCGTCATCTTCGGCCCTCCGAAGGCCAGTTGTGGCCCAGAAGACGGTCTCGTCGGGGTGGCGTTCAGTCAACGGGGGACAGTCCCGAAGACTCCCGCCGCCGGCCACGGCAGCGCGCATACGGTCCGGCCATCCGGCGGACGGACCCAGCAGGGCCCGCCGCGAACCACAGGCACAAGGGAGGCCCCGTGGCGAGTGTGGAAGTGTCGTTGAAGGAGATGCTGGCCGGGACGGAAGGGGCGATGGCCGCAGCGGTCGTCGACTACACCAGCGGGATGGCGCTGGGCACGCTGGGCGGCAGCAAGGACCTGGACATGACGGTCGCGGCGGCCGGCAACACCGATGTCATCCGGGCCAAGGTGCGCACCATGGAACAGCTGGGGCTCAAGAGCAGCATCGAGGACATCCTGATCACGCTCGGGAGTCAGTACCACCTCATCCGCCTGGTGACCGGCCGCAACGGCAACGGACTGTTCCTGTACCTGGTCCTCGACAAAGCCCGCTCGAATCTGGCGATGGCGCGCCACCAACTCAAGCGTGTGGAAGAGCAGTTGGAGGTCTAGCCCGCTCCCGGTCAAGGATGCCGTGCGGCCTTCATGTGAAGACTTCTTCAAGTCGCCACATCCACATGAGTCCATTCCGTGGCCGCCCGGCGTCCCTGGCCAGCAGGATCGGCACCGACGACCCGTACCGTCCGGCAGGGAGCGAGCACCCATGCACGTCCCCCTCTACCAGGCCAAGGCGGACTTCTTCCGCATGCTCGGCCACCCCGTGCGCATCCGCGTCCTGGAGCTGCTCCAGCACGGGCCCGTGCCCGTCCGCGACCTGCTCGCCGACATCGACATCGAGCCCTCCAGCCTCTCCCAGCAACTGGCCGTCCTACGGCGTTCCGGCATCGTCGTGTCCATCCGGGAGGGCTCCACGGTGAGTTACGCGCTCGCCGGCGGCGACGTCGCCGAACTCCTGCGCGCCGCCCGCCGTATCCTCACCGAGCTCCTGGCCGGCCAGAACCAACTCCTCACCCAGCTCCAACAGGCCGACACCGCCGTACCGTCGGCTCCCCCGCCGCCGCCCGGACCCCCGGCGGGAAACCTCCTCACAGACCGGGGCAGCCCTCGTCCGACCCCCTGACCCCGCGACCACCGCCGTAGACCACTTCGGCGGTGACCGGATCGGCGGACGGACGGGTGAAGCGGTACGCGGCGGCGGCCGTGCAGACCACCTGCCGCACGGCGACGCCGCTCAACGGGCCTGTGTCCGCGGGCAGTCGGATCGACATCGCATCACCGTTCACCGTCACCGTCGGGCCGTCCGGCGACGGCTGCCCGGTGGCGTCGGCGCTGGCGGGCGGGGGCGCCATGGAGGTCGGCAGCGCCGGGATCTCGGTGGAGACGTCCTCGCCCGAACGCCCCTCCCCCGACATCGGACCGGCCAGCAGCAGCCGCAGCGCCGCCGCGGGGTCGCCGGGCAGTTCGGTCGTGCGCGGCATGGCGACGAGTCCGCCGTCCCTGACGAAGTAGACGGGCGTGATCGGCAGGGTTCCGCTGGCGGGACCGCCGGCCTCCACCACACCGGTCGCGGGGATCCCGCAGGAGGTGAGCACGAGGAGCGTCAACGGCAGGACGCGGTGCAGGGCCTTCATGACCAGTTCTCCTCAGGCGACTCGTCCCGCCTCAGCGGCAGTTCTACGGTGAAGACGGCGCCGCCCTCCGGGTGGTTGGCCGCGCGGACGGTGCCGCCGTGGATCCGGACGTTCTCGGCGGTGATCGACAGGCCGAGGCCGCTGCCCTCGGAGCGGATCCTGGCGGTGTCCGACTTGTAGAACCGTTCGAAGACGTGCGGCAGTACGTCGTGCGGGATGCCGGGGCCGCTGTCCCGTACCTCGATGACGGCCACCGCGTCCGCCGCGCTCAGGCGCACCCGGACCGGAAGGGTGCCGTGCTTCAGCGCGTTGCCGACCAGGTTGGCGACGATCACGTCGAGGCGGCGCGGATCGACCCGTCCGCGTACCGCATGCGGGGGCGGCAGTTCGGTGCCCACCGTGTCCGTCCAGCCGCGGGAGGCGAGGGTGCGCCGGATCGACTCGGCGAGGTCGATCTCGTCGAGGTGCAGCACCGCCGCGCCCGCGTCGAAGCGGGAGATCTCCATCAAGTCGTCGACGAGACGGGCGAGTTTCACGGTCTCCTCGCTGATCAGGCGGACCGCGGTGGCCGTGTCCGGGTCCAGCCCGGCGGCGTCCTCGTCGAGGACGTCGGTGACCGCGGACATGGCGGCGAGCGGGGTGCGCAGTTCGTGCGAGACGTCCGCGGCGAAGCGGCGGGCCCGGGCCTCCATCTCGCGCAGCTCCGCGACCGACGTCTCCAGGGCGGCGGCGGTCTCGTTGAACGTGTGGGACAGGTCGGCGAGTTCGTCGGAGCCGTTGACCGCGAGCCGGGTGTCCAGGCGTCCTTCGGCGATCCGGCGGGTGGCGTGCCGCAGCTTCCGCACCGGCACCAGTACCCCGCGGGCGGCGAGGAGGGCGAGCACGACGGCGAGCGCCAGGGCCGCCACCATGGCCCGTTCGACGGCGGTGACCAGAGCGTCCACGTAGGCCTGTTCGGTCGTCTGCGGGACGACCAGGAAGACCCGGACGCCGGTGGCCGTCCTGGCCGGGTCCGGGGCGCCGAACGTGATCGACATGCCGACGACGAGGGAGGTGCGGCCCTCCTCGCGCACCCGCTGGAAGACGGTCGCCTTGCTGGAACCGACGGCCGCGCGCACAGCGGGCGTCACCTCGGTGAAGGCGTCGCCGGGGACGGAGGAGCCGCTGAGGTCCCCGTACGTCACCAGCACGCGCCAGCTGCCCTGCGCCTCGGTGTCCGCCACCTTCTCCGCGAACCGCTGCAACGCCGGCTCGTCCGGCGGATGGCCGAGTTCGGCCGCGTGCTGGTTGAGCTGGGCCCGCAGCTGTCGTATGACAGCGTCCTGACTCTGCTGGAGCACTCCGGTACGCGCCTCCCGGAAGGTCAGGGCACCGGTCGTGATGGCCGCGACGGCGGCGACGAGCCCGAAGGCCACCACCAGACGGGCGCGCAGCCCGCGCATCCTTCGCGTCCGCACGGGTCCTCCCGGCCTTCGCGTCCTCACGGCGCCGCGAAGCGGTAGCCGAAACCGCGCACGGTGTGGATGTAGCGAGGCGCGCGGGGCGGCTCGGACATCTTGGTGCGCAGTCGTTTGACGCAGGCGTCCACCAGGCGGGCGTCGCCGTGGTAGTCGTGTTCCCAGACCGCTTCCAGGAGTTGCTGGCGGCTGAACACCTGGCCCGGTGAGGCGGAGAGGGTGAGCAGCAGCCGTAACTCGGAGGGGGCGAGGGCGATCGGATCGCCGTCGAGCGCGACGGTCAGGCCGGCCCGGTCCACGGCCAGGTCGCCGTAGGTGTCGATCTTCGGCAGTCCCTCGGTGCCGGACGTGCTCCCCGCCGACCGGCGCAGGACGGCGCGTATGCGCGCGTCGAGCACGCGGGCCAGTACGGGTTTGACGACATAGTCGTCGGCGCCGGCCTCCAAACCGACAACGATGTCCACTTCGTCACCCCGCGCCGTCGCCATGATGATCGGCAGGGTCTGGTCGACGGCCCGGATGCCCCGGCACACGTCGAGGCCGGTCATTCCGGGGAGCATCAGATCGAGGATCACGATGTCCGGCCGGAAGGACCGCAGCCGGTCCATCCCCTCCTCACCGGTCGCGGTGGCAGCGACGTCGTGGCCCTGACGGCGCAGCGCCAGGGCGACACCCTCGCGGACAGCGGGGTCGTCTTCGATCAGCAGTACACGTGACATGCGCACAGTATCCACAGGGACATGACCACACGGAGCGTTATCGCTTCGTTATCTTCCGGGCCAGGTCCGATCACATGGCGATCACATCGTGAACGACCGTGACAGCGCACAAACGGAACCCCGCCGGCCACCGTCGCCGCAAGCACTCCCAGCGGAGCGCCCATCGGCAACTGACGGGCGGCCTGGCCGCGTTGGCGGCCTTCGCAGCCGTCGGTGGCGCGGTGGTGGCGTGGCTGCCGTCCGATACCGAACGCCCCTCCGAGGCGCCCTCGGCCGTCGGGAGCCCGGAGCCGCAGAGGACGACCGAGTCACCCAGACCGTCCCGGCCCCCGTCCGGCGCTCCTGCCCGCCCTTCCACGACGCCCCTCCCCGAGAGCGGACCGGGGACCTTCGTCACCGCGTCCGGCGGGAGCGGACGAGTCGGCAAGGGCACACCCCTGCGCTACCGGGTCGAGGTGGAGAACGGCATCACGATCACGCCCGACGACGTCGCCGCGCAGGTGGAGCGGACCCTGGCCGACCCTCGCGGCTGGACGGCGGACGGCCACTCGGCGTTCCAGCGGGTGTCGAGCGGCCCCACCGACTTCGTGGTCCGCCTCGCCACCCCGGCGACCGTCGACAAGATCTGCGCCGAGGGCGGCCTGGACACCGGCGGCGAGGTCAACTGCAGCGTGAACCACAACGTGATGGTCAACCTCAGACGCTGGGTGCTGGCGACCGAGTTCTACCCGAAGGACGTCGTCGGGTACCGCGCCCTGATCATCAACCACGAGGTGGGCCACTTCCTCGGCCACGGCCATGTCACGTGCCCGGGCAAGGGGCAGCCGGCCCCGGCGATGATGCAGCAGATCAAGGGCCTGCTCGGCTGCGTCCCCAACGTCTGGCCGTACGACAGCGACGGCCGTCTCGTCACGGGGCCCTCCGTCCCGTGACGCCCTGACTTCCCTGTTGGTCCTCCCAACCGGGTCCCCCCGACGAACTGGAGTTCAGATGGAGTTACGCGTACGCCGCAGACACGCGTCCCTGGCCGCGGGAGTGGCTTCCGTGACCCTGGTACTGGCCGGGCTGCCGGCCGGTGCGGGAGCCGTCGACGGCCGTGCCGAGAAGAGCGCCCGTACCGCCTCCGCGGTGCGGACGGTCACCCTGGTCACCGGGGACCGGGTCCGGGTGGACGGCACCGGACAGGTCTCGGGAGTGGAGCGGGCGCAGGGCCGCCAGCGCGTGCCGTTCTCGATCCGGGTCGTGGCCGGCCACACCCGGGTCGTCCCCGGTGACGCCGAACTGCTGCTGGCCAAGGGCACGTTGGACCCGCGGCTGTTCGACGTCACGCAGCTGATCAAGGACGGCTACGACGACGCGGGCCGTTCCGACCTGCCGGTGATCGTCACGTTCCGAGGCAAGAAGGCCCCCTCGACGAGTCCGTTCACCGAGGCCGGTGCGCGGATGGGCCGTCAACTGCCCGTCGTCAACGGCAGGGCGATGCGATCCGCGAAGAAGCGTGGCACCGGGTTCTGGAAAGCCCTGACCCACAACTCCGCAGCGGGCAGCGCGGAGTTCACCGCCGCGACGGGCGTGGAGAAGCTGTGGCTCGACGGCAGGCGCAAGGCCTCCCTCGACAAAAGCGTCCCGCAGATCGGCGCACCGACCGCCTGGGCCGCTGGATTCGACGGCACCGGCACCAAGGTCGCCGTACTGGACACCGGCATCGACACCGGCCATCCCGACCTGGCGGGCAAGGTGATCGCGGAGCAGGACTTCAGCGGCACCGGCACCACCGCCGACAAGTTCGGCCACGGCACCCACGTGGCGTCCACCGTGGCCGGCAGCGGCGCGAAGTCGGGCGGGAAGTACAAGGGGGTCGCACCGGGCGCCCAGCTCCTCAACGGCAAGGTCCTGGACGACAACGGCGGCGGCAGCGACTCCGGGATCATCGCCGGCATGGAGTGGGCGGTGGCCCAGGGCGCGGACGTCGTCAACCTGAGCCTGGGCGGCACCGACTCCCCCGGCATCGACCCGATGGAAGAGGCCGTCAACCGGCTCTCCGCCGAGTCGGACAGCCTCTTCGTCATCGCGGCCGGCAACGAGGGCGACGGCGAACGGACCGTCGGCTCACCCGGCAGCGCCGCGTCCGCGCTCACCGTCGGCGCGGTCGACAAGTCCGACGCGCTGGCCGACTTCTCCAGCCGCGGTCCGCGTGTCGGCGACAGCGGCGTCAAGCCGGACCTGACCGCGCCCGGTGTCGCCATCACGGCCGCGGCCGCCGCGGGCAGTTCCCTGGAGGAGTGGTACCCCTCCGACGTCCCCGGGTACCTCACGATCGACGGCACCTCCATGGCCACCCCGCATGTCGCGGGCGCCGCCGCGCTCCTCGCGCAGCAGCACCCCGACTGGAGCGGCGAGCGCCTGAAGGCGGTGCTCACCGGCTCGGCGAAGCCGGGAGCGTACAGCTCCTTCCAGCAGGGCACCGGACGGGTCGACGTGGTCCGGGCGCTGGACCAGGGCGTCGTCACCGAGCAGGGGCCCGTCGACTTCGGCGTCCAGCAGTGGCCCCACGACGACGACAAGGCGGTGACCAAGCAGCTGACCTACCGCAACCTCGGCACCGAGCCGGTCACCCTCGACCTGTCCGTCGACGCCTACGCGGTGGACGGAAAGCCCGCCCCCGAGGGCATGTTCGCCGTCTCCCCGCAGCACGTCACCGTTCCGGCGGGCGGCGAGGCGAGCGCCGAGGTCACCGCGGACACCCGCACCGGCACCGGCACCGTGGACGGCAGCTTCGGCGGCTCGGTGTCGGCCACCTCGGCCGACGGCAAAGTACAGGTGCGGTCCGCCGTCGGCGTGGAGCGCGAGGTCGAGTCGTACTCGCTGACACTCAGGCACACCGACGAGGACGGCAAGCCGACCGGCGACGCCCTCACCGCCGTCTCGGACCTCAACGGCGACTTCTACGCCGAGTACGCCGACGAGCAGGACGGCGAGCTGACGGTACGGCTGCCCAAGGCCGACTACCTCCTCACCGGGCTGATCCACCCGTCGTTGTCGTCCGCCGAACACGCGGTGCTGATCCAGCCCAGGCTGCGGCTGGACAAGGACACGACGGTCGACGTGGACGCGCGGCAGGCGAAGCCGGTGGACATCACCGTGCCCGACCCGGCCGCCGTGAACAACGATGCCGGGGTCGCGATCGGCTACGGGCGGGGCGAGGGACAGGACGACGCCTCCCTCCAGTTCCTGCTGCCCACCTTCGAGGGCTCCCGGTTCGGGCGGCTCGGCCCGGACGAGCCCGTGGACGGGCTGAAGTCGCTGTACTCCGGCGACTGGGCCGCCCCGGACAAGGAAGGCAACCCGGTCAACTACCACCTGGGCTGGTACCGCGAGGGCAACCTGGACGGTTTCACCGCGAAGGTCGCGCGCAAGCAACTGGCCAAGGTGAACCTCCAGGTGGGCGAGCCGGTCGAGGGCCGTCGCGTCCAGGCCGAGGTCACCGCACACATGCCCGACGGCCGGCTGGTGACCGGCTGGGGGGACATGCGCGGGGACCTGCCGTTCCGGAGCACCGAGTACATCCTCGACAACGGAGTGAAGTGGTCGCTGCGCACCTGGCAGGTCTCGGGTGAAGTCAGGGACTCGGTCTTCGAAGGCTTCCAGATGCGCATGCCGAGGACCTGGCAGGCCGGCCGCACCTACCAGGAGCGGTTCGCCGTGGGCGTCTTCGGCCCGGTCATGAACCGGCCCGAGGACCTCGGAGTGGCCAGGGGCTACCCCGGCGCAGGCCGCTCCGGGAACACCCTCAGGGCCTACCTGCCACTGTTCGGCGACGGCTCCGGGCACTGGGGCATCAGCAACGCGGCCTCGGGGACGTCAAGGCTGGAGGCGAACGGCAAGGAGATCACGGACGACTACGACACCCCGGTGACCGACGGTCTCACCGAGTACACGCTCCCGGCGCAGGACACCGCGTACAAGCTGACGGTCGACAGCTCCCGCGACCCGGCCGTGTACGGGGTCAGCACCCGCGTCCACGTGGAGTGGACCTTCCGCTCGGCCACGACCCCCGAGGGTGACTTCGCCGCACTGCCGCTGTCGACGATCCGCTTCAGCCCCGACCTGACTCTCGCCGGCACGGCGAAGGCGGGCAGGCGCTTCGAGGTCCCGTTCACCGTCGAGGGCGCAGCGGCGGGACACCGCCCGGCGAAGCTCGCGTTCCAGGTGTCGTACGACGACGGCGCCACCTGGCAGCGGGCCACGTCCGTCGGCGGCACGCACCTGTCCGTCAAGCACCCGGCGAAGGCGGGCTCCGTCTCCCTGCGCGCCGAACTGACCGACCGGGACGGCAACACCCTGACCCAGACGATCGAAAGGGCGTATCTCACCACCTCGTGACCCCTCGCACGCGCCGCTGCCCGGGACGGCCTCGCCGCTGTCCCGGGCAGCGGCGCGTCGGTCGATCAGCACACTCAATACCTTCATCGCGCAATCATTCTTCACTCTAAAAGGCATAAACACGTCCATAGCGGCGCCGAACTGCTCGTGATCCAGACCGCGCCCGTGCCGCCTCCCGAGGCGACCCGCTCCATCACACGCAACGCCTTCGTCGTCGTCGCGCTGCTGCGGGCGGTCCAACTGGTCTCGCTCGTCGCCGCGTTGTCGGGTGTCGCGCAGGCCGAGGTAGCGATATAGCCCGTGGCCGCAGAAGGTGCGCTCCGGCGGGGTGCCTCCCGCTTCGACCGCCGCCCCGGCGAGGTCGGCGCGACCACGAACGCCCTTGCGCAGCCCCAGCGAAGCAATTACTTGGCTAGCCACATGTTCGCTGCTACAGTAATTATGTGCCCAGCCACCTAAACGGGTGAGGGGCGAGAGGAGTCGTCATGAAAGCCATCCTGTTCGACCGTTTCGGAGGCACGGAAGTGCTGCACGAGGCGGACATCGAAGTCCCGCAGCCCGGCCCCGGGCAGATCCGCGTCCATGTCAAGGCGGCCGGACTGAACGCGCTGGACGGCAAGATCCGCTCCGGGGCCCTGGAGGCCATGTTCCCCACACCGCTGCCCGCCGTCCCCGGTGGCGAGCTCGCCGGCGTGGTGGACGCACTGGGTGAGGGCGTGCAGGACGTACAGGTGGGTGACGAGGTACTGGGCTGGTCGGACACCGGCTCGTACGCCCAGTACGCGCTGGCCACCACTGTGGCTCCCAAGCCCGCCGGCCTCGACTGGCAGCACGCGGCCGCCCTGCCCGTGGCGGGCGAGACCGCCGAGCGGGTCCTGGACCTGCTGGGCGTCACCGCAGGGGAGACCCTACTGATGCACGGCGCGGCCGGAGCGGTCGGCACCCTGGCGGTCCAGCTCGCCACGGCCCGCGGAGCGCGTGTCATCGGCACCGCCGGCCCCGCCAACCAGGACTACCTCACCTCGCTCGGCGCCACCGCGACCCTTTACGGCGAGGGCCTGGTCGAGCGGGTCCGGGCGCTCGCCCCCGACGGTGTGGACGCGGTGTTCGACCTGGCCGGGAAGGGAGCCCTGGAGGACTCCATCACCCTGCGCGGCGGCACCGAGCGCATCGTCACCATCGCCGACTTCCGCGCGCAGCAGCTCGGCATCACCTTCGCCAGCGGTGGCGGGGAACGCTCGGCCGCCCGCCTGGCCGCCCTGGCCCAGGACGCCGCGACCGGCAAGGTCGTCACCACCGTCACCGTCTACCCGCTCGCCCAGGCCGCCACGGCCCAGCAGGTCAGCGACGCCGGGCATGTCCGGGGCAAGCTCGTCCTCACCCTCGACTGATCACGCCCACCTTTCCCCCTGTTTCGATCATCACCTCTTCATCACCGCACCTAAGGACCCTTCATGCTGAACGCCCTGTGGACACCGACCACCGTCGGTGACATCTCCCTGCCGCACCGCCTGGTCATGGCCCCGATGACCCGTGACCGCTCCACGCCTGAAGGCGTTCCGACCGAGCTGAACGCCGAGTACTACGCCCAGCGGGCCTCGCACGCGCTCATCATCACCGAGGGAACCCAGCCCAACGCCGACGGCCAGGGCTACCTCCTCACCCCCGGCATCCACAATGACGATCAGATCGCCGGGTGGCGCAAGGTCACCGACGCCGTGCACGCGGCGGACGGCCGTATCGTCATCCAGCTGATGCACACCGGACGTATCGCCCACCCCGACAACACACCCCACGGGCGCCGGCCGGTCGCTCCGTCGGCGATCCAGCCGCAGGGCGTGATGTTCACGGCCTCCGGGCCACAGGAGATGCCGACACCCCGCGCCCTGTCGACGCAGGAGGTCGCGGCGACCGTCGAGGACTTCCGCCGCGCCGCTGCGGCCGCCGTCGCGGCAGGCGCCGACGGCGTGGAGATCCACGGCGCCAACGGCTACCTGGTGCACCAGTTCCTGTCCGACAACACAAACCAGCGAACCGACAGCTACGGCGGGTCCGTCGAGAACCGCATTCGCTTCGCCGTCGAGGTGGCAGCGGCCGTGGCCGACGAGATCGGCGCCGACCGCACCGGCCTGCGCATCTCCCCCGGCAACCCCTACAACGACATCGCCGAGTCCGACACCGCCGAGCTGTATCCGGCGCTCCTGCGCGCCCTCAACCCGCTCGGTCTGGCCTACCTCCACGTGCTGCACGCGGGCGACGAGGAGCTGCTGGGCACCCTGCGCGCGCTGTGGCCGACCACGCTGATCCTCAACCGAGGCGGCACCGACCTGCCCACCCGCGCCAAGGACATCGACAACGGCACGGCCGACCTCGTCTCCGTCGGCGCCCTCGCGCTCGCCAACCCGGACCTGGTCGAGCGGCTACGCTCTGACGCGCCGCTGAACACCCCCGACCCGGCGACCTTCTACGGCGGCGGAGTGGCCGGCTACACCGACTACCCCACCCACACCGTCTGAGGAAACCGAACCATGCCCGACCTCACCCCCTACACCCCCACTACAGCCGGCGAGGGGCCGATGAGCTACGCGATCTTCCAGCTCGCCCGCGCTCACCGCGCCCGCGCCGCCGCCATGCTCCGCGAGATGGACCTGCATCCCGGACAGGAGCTGTTGCTCATGCACCTCCTGGACCGGGACGGCCAGACCCAGTCCGAGCTGCTCGAAAGCGTCGGCCTGGACCACTCCACCGTCTCCAAGTCCCTGCGCCGCATGCAGGACGCCGGCCTGCTCGTCCGCGAGCCGGCCGCACACGACCGGCGCGTCATGGTCGTCCACCTCACCGACAAGGCCCGTGCCATGCGCGAGCCCCTGGCAGCCATGTGGCGGGCCCTGGAGGAGACCTCCGCGCGGAACCTGTCGGCGCAGCAGGCCGAGTCCTTCATCCGTATCGCCTACGCCATCACAGACGCGATCAACAGCCGTGACGTCGCAGCGGGAGAGTCCGGGTAACTCCCTTGGCCTGCACCTCGGTTCGGGCCCGGAGAGCGCATCGCTTACGGCGCTTCCGCGAAGGCGACCGTGCCGAGCCGCACTCGGCCCATGAAGGCCCGTGCTTTTCGGAGCCAGGCTCCCCGGCCGGCGGAAGAAGCCCGGCGAGCCGAACCGGTGGATCCCGTCGTGGTGGCCCGGGCCCAGAAAGCGGTGACCGAGAGGTCTCCGACGTCGGCAACACGGCTCCCCCACCTGCGGCGTGCCCGCGTGTTCGACGAAGGCGGACGCGGGCTGCTGCTCGTCGCCCGGCTCACCCAGGGTTGGGGAGCACGCCAGACCACCACCGGCAAGACGACCGGGCCACCGAGGGTGGATCGGCAGACAGAACCCAGAACCCACGGCGATATCCGATCGGCGGACAACTCACTTGCTCAGTGCGGCAACCCTTTTTCGCTCGGCTACCACTGAAGGCGTATTCAGTTTCCTTTCCCCGAACTCCGGTTCGAGCGGAATAGAATAAAGCGGTGTAAAACGGATGACCGAACGTCAGTCGCCAGCCGCTGCGGTAAAAGAGTCATGACCAAGGAGATCTGCCGCATGAGTGACATAAGTGAAAAAGACCTGCCTCAGCAGGTTAACGCCCAGGCCGGGCGTTCCCGTGGCCGGCACCGCCGGAGGTGGACCGCTACCGGCCTGCTGATCGGCGTACCCGCCGTTCTGGGGCCTTTTCTTCTGTTCGCGCAGCAGAATTCCGAAGCGGCGACCATTGACTCCGCCACCTTTTATCACCTGACATCCGTGCACAGCGGCAAGGTGCTGGACGTGAACGGGGCCTCCACGGCGGACGGCACGCCGACCCCGACCCCGACCGCCGACGTCGACCCGGCACAACAAGTGCTCGCCACGATGAACCAGGCCCGGAAGGCGGCCGGCCTGCCGGACTACACCATCAGCGACGGGTTGAACCGCAGCGCCGCAGCGCACACCACCGTGATGGCCGGTGGCTGCGGGCTGTCCCACCAATGCCCGGGCGAAGCCGCGTTGGGGGCCCGGGAGACCGCTGCGGGCGTCAAGTGGACCGCGGCGGGCGAGAACATCGGCGAGTCCGAGGGCGTCGGCACCGACTCCGCGGCCATCGCCGGGGCGGCCGTGGACCTCACCCAGCAGATGCTCGCCGAGCAGCCACCGAACGACGGCCACCGGCGCAACATCCTCAGCTCCTCGTTCTCCCACGTCGGCATCTCGGTGTACCGGGACACGAACGGCACCGTCTGGATGACGCAGGACTTCTCCAACTAGTCCGGAACCCGGTTCTGGAAGACGCCGTAGAACCGTCCGGCCGCGCGGAATCCTCACACCTCGGCGGGTCGGACCGTCTCCGTCACCTGGCCGGTGGGCGTCGTACATCCCGTCCACCGGAAGGGCGACCCGCCCGTCTTCGGCCGCGGGCGCCGTTGTCGCGATGCGAGCGACCGCGAAGGCGTGATGCCCAAGGCGTGACCCTGCGGTGCAGCTGTGGAACGGGGCGAGGATGTCACCTCACCGCCGACCGCGAGTGTCGGCCGTGGGCCAGCCCACGGCCGGCCCGCCGCCCCTACGTGCCCTCGCCTCCCGCAACGACTGAGCAACGGCTTCTGCCCATTGCCGCCGACCCATTGCCCCCGCCGACCAGAACGGTGTCGCTCACGGCCCGCACCGTCCGGTACGGCCCCGAGCAAGGAGTCGAGCACCGCGAAACAGCCACAGTTCCAGGTCAGTTGTTGCCCGCATCCGGCTCCGGCGCCGCGTCAGCGACTGGACCCGTGCGGAGCATGGCCCGGTAGAGGGCGTCATGCTCGGGTGAGGCGGGCAGGGGGCCGCGGGCGGGGGCCTCGAAGGACTGGACGAACAGGGCGACGACGCGGCGCCAGGCGTCGGGGGCGGCGTCGCCGGTGGCGCTGACGACACCGGCGTTGGCCATGTGCAGCAGCACCAGGTCCGAGGAGTCGAAGTCCTCGCGCAGTCGGCCCGTCGCCTTGGCCCGGCCGATGAGTTCCACCATGCCCTCGTATGCCTCGTCGCGGCGCCGCTCCAGCGCCTTGGCGGTCGGGAAGGTCGTGATGAGGACGTCGGCGAAGCCGCTGTCGGCGGCCTGCATCGCGCAGGCGGTCTCGATGTAGTGCACGAACCCGTTCCAGGGGTCGGGGTCCTCCACTGCGACGGCGACGGCATCGGCGTAGGCGTCCATGCGGTCGATGAAGACGGCGTCGACCAACTCCTCCTTCGTGGGGAAGCGGCGGAACATGGTGGCGATCCCCACCCCCGCCTCACGGGCCACGGAGGCCATCGAGGCACCCAGACCGTCACGTGCGAACACCTTGCGCGCGGCGACTGTGATCCGCTCCCGGTTGCGCTCGGCATCGCTGCGCAGAGGCTGGGCGGCAGGGCCGTCGGGGTGCTGGGCGGCAGGGGTCATACCGGGAGTCTAGCAATCGGAACGCTCTATCCATTTTCGGTGGTACGGTGGCAACGGTGAAACGGAGCGGCCTATCCGGATCTTGATATGGATAGGTCTATCCGGATGACTTTCTTCCTTCGATCAGCTTGTGGAAAGGATCGCTGTGACCAGCATCGCCATCATCGGAGCCGGCCCCCAGATGGGCCTGGCCATCGCCCGCACCTTCGGCGCCCAGGGCTTCGACGTCGCCCTGATCTCCCGTAACCGCGAGAAGCTCGACGGCCTTGTCGGCAAGCTCGCCGGCGACGGCATCACCGCCGCAGCGTTCCCCGCGGACGTGCTCGACCGCGACGCGCTCACCCAGGCGCTCAAGGACGCCTCCGCGCGGTTCGGCGGGATCGACGTCCTGGAGTACTCCCCGGTGGGGTCGTTCGGTGTCATAAAGCTGACCGCTCCGGCCGAGACCGAGCCGTCTCATGTGGAGTTCGAGATGAACTTCCAGCTCTACGGAGCCATCACCGCCACCCAGGCGGTACTGCCGGCGATGCGGGAGACCGGCGCGGGCACCCTGCTCTACACCACCGGCGCCGGCTCGATCTGGCCCGACCCGCGGGTCGCCAACGTCAACGCCGCCGCCGCGGCGCTGCGCAACTGGGCGATGAACCTGCACAAGGAGCTGGAGGGCACCGGCATCCAGGCCGCCCACGTCGGCATCGACTCGTCGATCGGCGTCTCCGTCATCCCCGGGGTCGAGGCGGCCAAGCCGGAGCAGATCGCTCCCCTCTACTGGGACCTGCACACCTCCAAGCGCGACGAGGCCGAGCTCGTCTTCCGCCTCGACGCCGAGGGCTTCCCCCGCGCCTGACAGCGCGCCGGCTCTGCCGGCCCGGCGCCTCGTCGAACCCCGATCGCGTCGCGGCGCCCCAGCGCCGCGACGCGAGTCTGTACCCGGCTCCACGAGGGAAGGCCCCTACCACCAAGCGTCGGCCGCCCATCGCGGCCAGGGCAAGACAGCCGGGCAGGATGCATTCGCCGTCGCCGACCAGGCCCGCATGCGCCAAGACCTCGGTCACCTGCGGCCCGGCGATGAGACGGTCGCCGACCTGCGCACCCTGACCGCCCACCGCCTCGACCTGGTCAACGACCGGACCCGTCAGACCACTCAGTTCCGTTGACACCCGCAGACCGGCCGGCCGGCGCCGCGAGGCCTCAGGTGCTCGGCCAGGTGCTGAGTGCATGGTCGGCGACGCGGTGCATGTCTTCTCGGCCGGCACCGCCGGCGGCCTGCACGGCGAGGCCCTGCCCGACGGCGTTCACATAGCGGGCGAGGGTTTCCGGGGCGGCGGTGAGTGGCAGGTCGCCCTCGGCCTGGGCTTGCTCGAACCGTTTCCGCAGGGCGGCCACTCCGGCCTCCCGGCGTTCGGCCAGATCGCGGCGGACCGGTTCGCTCTCCGGGCCGGCGGCCAGCGCGGACTGCACCAGCAGGCAGCCGCGCGGGCAGCCGGGCGCGGTGTGGGCGTCCACGGCTCCGTGCAGCATCGCCTCGGCCACCTGCCGGGCGGTGGGCAGCTCAAGAGCCGGACCCACGAAGGCTCCCGGTCCCTGCACATAGCGGTCGACGGCCTTGCGGAACAGCTCCTCCTTGTTGCCGAAGGCCGCGTAGATGCTGCGCCGGTTGATCCCCATGGCCTCGGTCAGCGTGGCGAGCGAGGCACCCTCGTAGCCCTCGGCCCAGAACACCCGCATCGCCACCTCCAGCGCCTCGTCGGTGTCGAACGAGCGGGGCCGTCCCGTGCTGGGCATCCAAGCCTCCTTGAGAAGAGTTCGCCGCCACGGAAGGAATCCCGTGGTTGCCCAGGTTAGTGTCATCGTGCATATAGTAACCGAGCGGTTCGGTTCGTAAGTGAAGTACTGAAGACATCGGAGACCCCCTATGAGCCCCCAGCCCGCCCCAGGCACCACGCGGTCCGGCGTACGGCCCCTCGACGGCAAGACCGCCCTGGTCACCGGCGGGTCCCGGGGCATCGGTGCCGCGATCGTGCGCCGTCTGACTGCCAACGGCGCCCAGGTCGCCTTCACCTACGCCAGCGCCAAGGACCAGGCCGACGCCGTGGCCGAGGCGACCGGCGCCCTCGCCATTCAGTCGGACAACGCGGACCACGAAGCCGTCCGGGCCGCGGTCAGCCGCACCACCAAGCATTTCGGCGGGCTGGACATCCTCGTCAACAACGCCGGCATCTCCCATGCCGCGCCGATCGAGGACTTCCCGCTGGAGGAGTTCGACCGGCTGATCGCGGTCAACGTCCGGGGTGTGTTCAGTGCGGTGCAGGCCGCCACTCCCCACCTCGGCCAGGGCGGTCGCATCATCACCATCGGCAGCGTCATCGTCGACCGCGTCCCCTTCCCCGGCGCAACCGTCTACGCGCTGACCAAGGCCGCTGTCGCCGGTCTCACACGGGGACTGGCCCGCGAACTCGGTCCGCGCGGCATCACCGTCAACAACGTGCAACCCGGCCCCACCACCACGGACATGACCCCTGCCTCCGGCCCGTACGCGGAATCCCTGAAGCAGCTCATGCCGCTCGACCACTTCGCCGAGCCCGCCGACATCGCCGGCGCCGTCGCCTATCTCGCCGGTCCCGAGGCCCACTTCATCACCGGCACCAACTGGAACGTCGACGGCGGCATCGCTGTCTGACCGCCCACCCGGGTGACCGCAAGCACGCACGGTCCACCGGCCTCCAGCCGCGACGCCGTACACGACAACACCCCCTGTCACAAAGGACGTACCACCTCCATGAACGCCTTCACCACAGCCTCCACGACCGCCCTATCCGTCGGGTCAGAGGAGCCTCTCAGTCCCGGCTACGACGCGGCGACCAAGGACGACGCCGAGTTCAACAGGCTCTTCCGGCACGGCTTCACCACCATCGACGACCTGCAGATGCACTACGTCATCGGCGGCGACGGCCCGCAGGTCATGGTGCTGCTGCACGGCTGGCCGCAGAGCTGGTACGAGTACCGCCAGATCATGCCCTCACTGCTGCCCGGCCGCACCGTCATCGCCATCGACCTGCCGGGCATGGGCGACTCGACCGGAAACCCGCCCTCCATGACCAAGTCGGTCCTGGCCACCTACGTCCACAAGCTGCTCAACCACCTCGGCCACCACGAGAACGTACAGGTCGTCGCCCACGACTTCGGCGTCAGCGTCGCCTACCCGCTGGCCGCCCAGTACCGCGAGCAGATAGCAGGCCTGTTCCTCATGGACTACGGCCTGACCGGCAAGAACCTGAAGTTCGCCGCCATCGAGTCGATGTTCTGGCACTTCTCCTTCAACAAGCAGGGTCCGCTCGCGGAGGAGCTGGTCACCGGGCGGGTGGAGACCTTCCTCACCCACTTCTTCCAGGGGATGAGGACCGCCGGCGAGAACATCTCCGACGACGAACTGGCCGAGTTCGTCCGGCTGTACTCCCGCCCCCAGGTCCTGCACGCCGGCTTCGAGCTCTACCGGACCGAGATCCAGGACGAGGCCGACAACACCACATTCCAGGAGACCCCGCTGACCATCCCGGTCCGCATGATCACCCAGGCCGGCCTCGCCGACATGGTCCTGGCGCCCCTCCAGGACGCCGCACCCCACGCCACCGCCGCCGACGTCCCCGGCGCCGGACACTTCCTCCTCCACGAAGCACCCGACCGCGTCCTGGCCGAGATCAACGCCTTCTACCCCGCCCCCACCGCCTGACCAACTGCGAAACCCGACACACCGAGGTGAGAGGAAAACCCCCGATGAACAGCCGACCCACTTCCGCCCGCGATGTTCCGACACGCCTGTTCGCCGCCTTCGACGCGGGCGACATCGACGCGCTGGACACTCTGGTCTCTCCCGACGTCATCGACCACAACCTGCCCCCGGGGGCTCAGTCGCCGATCGAGGGGATGAAGGGGATGGTCGCTGCCATGCGCGACGGCTTCACCGACCCTCACCACGAGATCGTCTACCAGGCCGAGACCGACGACGGCTGGGTCGTCTCCCAGTGGGTGATCACAGCGACCCACACCGGCCCCTGGTTCGGACTGCCCGCGACCGGCCGTGACGTGACCTGCTCCGGCATCGATCTCGCGCGGGTGGTCGACGGCCGGATCGTCGAGATCCGGCACGTCGAGGAACTGCTGCAGCTCCAGATGCAGATGCAGCTCACCGACTGAGGCAGGAGCAAAAACGCATCAGCGCGGTGCGAGCCGACCGGACAGGGACCCCCGGCGAAGAGTGGAAGTTGGTCGCCGCACAGACCCTTCGCCGGGGGTCGGCCCGTGGACCGCCGAGGGCCATGTGCTCAGGGAGGGTCTGCCAGTTCGAAGCGCCGGCTACCGCAGACTTCCTGTGCGGCCTCGGTCGGCTCACCGGGTGGGCGGCTTCGAAAAGCCGGCCGCTGACGTCCCCGCACAGCCGTTTCCTGTCCGGGCAGTTTCGCTCCCGCCCTGCGAACCAGACGTACGCGCGCAGCTGCGCCGCTCCGTGTACGCCTGCTTCACCGAGGTACCGCGAGGCGGTGCCGGCCGGACCGGTTGCCCGCCTTGTCACCGCCGACCACAAGCACGGCCCGACGGTCTCAGCCCTTGACTGCGGAGCTGGCGACCCCTTGGACGAACCAGCGTTGGAAGAACGCGAAGACGATCAGGACGGGCAGCACCAGAAGGACGCCGAAGGCGAGGATCTGGCCCCAGTCCGGGGGCTGTTGCCCCTGGAAGACACTCATCTCCAGAGGAAGGGGGCGGACCGAGGGATCGGAGACCATGAGGACCGGCCACAGGAACGAACCCCACTGGGTGAGGAAGACCAGGATCGCGACGGAGGCGAAGACCGGTTTGCTCATCGGGACGATGATCGCGAAGAAGGTGCGCCACGGGCCCGCGCCGTCCAGCCTGGCGGCCTCCTCGATGCTCGGCGGGATCGAGCGGAAGAACGTGTGGAACTGGTAGATCGAGAAGGCGTTGGCGACGAACGGAACCGCCTGGATGTAGATCGTGTTGCGCTGCTCGTTGAACATGTAGAACAGGGGCACCGCGACCGACTCGAACGGAACCAGCATCAGCAGCAGCACGAGTGTGAAGACCGCTTCCCTGCCCCGCCACTTCAGCCGTGACATTCCGTACGCGGCCATCGAGTTGACGAACAGGCCACCGGTCACCACCACGAACGCGACGAGCAGCGAGATGCCCATGAAGCGCCAGAAGTAGCCGGTGCTGTCGGAGTTCAGGGCGTCGAGGACGTGCGTGTAGTTGTCGAAGGACAGGTGAGTGGGGAGGAAGCCGCTCAGGCCGTTCAGCACTTCGTCGGAGGGCTTGAGACTGCCGAGGAGCAGATACAGGACCGGTAGGACGAAGACGAAGGCGAGCACGCTGAGGACGGTGTAGTCGCCGATGCGGCGCAGGCGCGGCCGACGGTGTGGCGCGCGGGTCGTGGTCGTGGCCATGGTGGGGTCAGTCCTCGTTGTCGGGCCGGACGACGCGGCGCTGGATGAGGGTCAGTGCGACGACGATCAGGAAGAAGACGACGGTGATCGCGGATGCCTGACCGATGTTGTTCTGGTCGAAGGCAGTGGTGACGGCCTGGTACATGACCGTGCGGGTGGCGTCCTCGTCGAGTCCACCGCCGTGGATGAGGACGTAGACCTGGTCGAAGACCCGGAAGGACAGCACCGAGGTGAGCGTGGCGACGAAGACGAGCGTGCCGCGGATGCCGGGCAGCGTGACGTGCCGGAACTGCTGCCAGGGCGTGGCGCGGTCGAGTTCGGCGGCCTCGTAGAGTTCGCCGGGGATCTGCTGGAGGCCGGCCAGCAGGATGACCATCTGGAAGCCGACGCCCTGCCACACCGAGAGCACGATCACCGAGGCCATGGCGGTGGCGGAGTCGCCGAGCCAGTCGAAGGCACCCCAGTTGCCGAAACTCACCGCGTGCAACGCCGAGTTGAGCAGGCCCTGGTCGCTGCGGGCGAGGATGAGCCGCCAGATCACGGCGACCAGGGTCATGGGGAAGACGACCGGCATGAAGAACAGGGACCGGAACAGTCCGATGGCCTTGAGTTTGCGGTTGAGCAGGATCGCCAGGGCGAGCGCGAGGCCCGTCTGGAGGGGTACGACGATCACGGCGAACGTCAGGTTGTTGAGCAGCGCCCGCAGGAACGGGCCCGACAGGTCCGGGTCGGTGAACAGCCGCCGGTACTGTTCCAGGCCGAAGAACGAGGGGGCGAGGGGCGAGCCGAGGCGCACGTTGTAGAAGGAGAGGACGACGGCGTAGCCGAACGGGATCCCGACGAAGGCGACGAGTCCGGCGACGGCGGGGGCGGACATCAGCAGTCCGTGCAACCAGTCGCGGTTCCTGGGCCTGTTCCGAGGCCCGGAACGTGTCGGTCGGGCGGTTTTCACGGCGGTCATGGGCGGGCTCTGCTCCCGGTCGGAGGCCGCGGCGGGCGCGGGGTCCACTGGTTCCACTGTCGTCATGGGTGGGTCCTGTTCCCGGCGCGGCGGGCAGCGTCTGCGCGTGCCCGCCGCGGCCGACACGGTCCTACGGGATCTTGTATCCGGCGTTGTCGGAGAAGTCCTGGTCGATGGCGCGGGCGGCCTTCTCCAGGGCGCTCTTCGGGTCGGCGCCGCCGTAGATCGAGTTCAGGGCGTCGCTGAACTTGGCGGTGACCGTGGGGTATCCGGCGGTGACCGGGCGGGTGACGGCGAAGCAGGACTTGGTGATGTCGCTGTCACCGCAGGGCTTGGCGAGCTGGTCGGCGAAGAGCTGGAGCGGACCGCCCTGCTTGTAGAGGGGACTGGCGGCGAGCGCCGTCTTCGTCGCGGGCGGGGCACCGTTGGCCGTCGTCATGGCGGTGACGTTGGCGTCGTTCATGAGGTAGTCGAGGAAGGCGCCGGCCGCCTTGGCGTTCTTGGTGTTGGCGCCGATGCCCCAGGCCCACGATCCCTGGCCCGTCTTGGGGCCGTTGCCGAAGTCGGGCAGGGGAAGGGCGACGAGGTCGCTGCCGAGTGCCTTGCTGTAGGCGGGGTACATCCAGTGGCCGACCCAGCTCAGCGCGACGCGGCTCTTCGCGAAGGCGTTGCCGTCCGTGTTGGGGTCGGTGTAGGTCTTCCAGGACTGGAAGGTCTTCATCGCGGAGACCACTGCCGGGGTGTCGAGCGCGCCCTCGGCCTTGCCGTCCTTGAGCAGGGAGCCGCCGGCGGACCAGACGATCGGGGCGAAGCCGTAGGTGCCCCACTCGTTGGACAGGCCGTTGTTCTCCTGCAGGTCGAGGGGCTTGCCGTCGGAGTCCTTGGCCTTGAGGGCCTTGAGCGCGGCGGTGAACTGAGCCGCGGTCCAGTCGTCGGAGAGGCCGGTCGGGTATTTCACCCCGGCCGCGTCGAGGAGCTTCTTGTTGCCGTAGACGCCGAGCCCCGAGTCGTACATGCCCAGGCCGTAGTGCTTGCCGTCGATCTCGCCCTGCGCCTTGCTCGCGTCGGTGGCGTTGGCCAGGGTCTTGGCGGCGACGTAGGTGTCGATCGGGGAGAGCTTCTTGTTGTAGACGAAGTTCGCCATGGTCGGTCCGTCGAACTCCATGACGTCCGGCAGTTGGGAGGCGTCGGTGGCGGTGACGGTCTTGGTGTAGTCGTTGCCGGGGATCAGCTTCAGCTCGACCTTGATCCTGCCCTGTGAGGAGTTGAAGGACTTCACCGCGTTCTGCAGGGCGGTGTCCTCGCTCTTCTGACCCTGGTGGGCCCAGACACTGATCGTGCCCTTGCCGCTGCCCGCGTCGGCGGATGTGCCACCACTGCCGCCGCCACAGGCGGCCAGGGCGGCGAGGGGCAGGACGAGAGCGACGCCCGTACAGGCCGTGCGGAGATGCCTTCTGCTGGTCGAGCTCATGGTTGTGCCTCCGTGCGGTGCGAGGGTTTCGAAGTTCGCTGACTGCTTTTCGGCGTGGGGGTGTTGGGGCCTCGTGGCCTGACGGCCGTAGCGCCGCAGTGGGATTACTGGGGTCCGCGCGGGCGCGGCGGTGCGGTGGTCTCGCGCAGGACGAGACGGATGGGCATCTGCACATGTCCGGGGATCTCGGTGCCCGGCTCGTCGAGTTGCCGCAGCAGCAGCCGGGCGGCCTCGGCGCCCTGCCCGGCGACCGGTTGGGCGACGGTGGTCAGGCCGATCACGTCGGCGAGTTCGTGATCGTCGAAGCCGACGACGGACACGTCGTCCGGCACCTTCAGCCGGTGTCGCCGCAGGGCGCGCAGCGCGCCCATCGCCATCTCGTCGGACTGCGCGAACACGGCCGTAGGCGGTCGGGAGGCGGCCAGCAGTTCGGTCATGGCGCGCTCGCCGCCGTCGACGGTGTAGTCGCCGTCGGCCTCCAGTGCCGGATCGTGCGCGATCCCTGCCTCGGCCAGCACGTCGAGGTACGCCTGGCGGCGCGCGACGGGCGTGGTCCAGTGCTGCGGCCCGCTCGACCCGCTGATCATGCCGATCCGGCGGTGGCCGAGGTTCACCAGATGCCGTACGGCGCTCTCCGTGCCGGCCCGGTCGTCGATCCCAACCACGGTGAAGCCGGGACGGGCGCCTCCGACCGTGCCGGCCAGCGGCACCCCGAGTGAGCGCAGCGCGGCCGACTCGTCCTCGTCGGGAATGAGCAGCGACAGCACCGCGTCCACCCGCTTGCGGACCGGCATCTTGGTGAAGAAACGCTTGCGGGTCTCCGGCGAGCCCAGGTTGTACAGCAGGACGTCGTACCCCGCGGCGCTGAACACCTGCTCGGCGGCGTCCAGCACCGTGCCGAAGAACCAGCGCCCCACGTACGGGACCACGACCCCGATGGTGAAGGTGCGCCCGCTGGCGAGGCTGGACGCCGAGCGGGATGCCGTATAGCCGAGTTGCGCGGCGACAGCCGTGATCTGGGCGCGTACCTCGTCGGACACGCCCGGCCGGTCACGCAGGGCGCGGGACACGGTGGACGCCGAGACTCCGGCGGCGCGGGCGACATCGGTGATGCTGACCGTCACAGCGCATTTCTCCCGTCGGTTTCACATCGGTGTGATCTGTGGGTGACGTGACCGTAAACCCGGCCTCGTTGTTGCGCAAGCGTTTGCGTTCGGTTTTACTTGGGCCGATTCTTAAGCGATACCTTCTGGGTCCATGTTCAGCGCATGCGTTTGGGCGCTACGAGCCGACAGGAACTGTGCATGCGATACGCTCCGCCCGGCCTCTGCGTGAACGACTTCGCGCTGCTCCGCGACGACGACGGCGGTTACGCGGTGCTGCATCTGCAGGGCCCCTGGACGGCCGAGTTCGACCATTTGCGCATGGAGACCTCCTACGGCCGGGCCACCTCCACCGACCTGGTCGCCTGGCACCCCGAGGGCACCGCGTTCGGCAACGGCCTGCCCGGCCGCTTCGACCAGCAGGCCGTATGGACCATGCACCCGATCCGGCACGGCGACGGAACGGCGATGTTCTACACGGGCGTGAGCGGGCTGACGCCGGACGGCTGGCCGCTGCAGTCCGTCGGCCTCGCGTACTCGGACCGCACCGATGGCACAGGCTGGCGGCGCCACGGCACCGGGCCCGTCGTGGAGGCGGACGCCCGGTGGTACCGCACCGGTGAACGCATGGGCTGGCGCGACCCGTTCGTCGTACGCGACGACGAGTCGGACGGCTGGGTGATGGTCGTCTGTGCCGCCGACGCCGCCCTGCCCGTCGAGGCCGGCGGCTGTGTGGCGTGGGCGACTTCGGACGACCTGGAGAACTGGACGGTCCAGCCACCGCTCATCTCACCCGGCGACGTGGACGAGTTGGAATGCCCCGTCCTAGAACGACTCGACGACGGCAGCTGGCTGCTGCTCGGCTCGATCGGCGCGACCCGCGGTTTCGAGGCGTGGACCGCGCCCCGGCTGCGCGGGCCGTGGACCCGGCGTGGTCCGCTGGGCCCGACCGGCTCGTACGCCCCGCGTGTGATCACCGCCCCCGACGGCTCCCGTGCCGTCCTGCACACGACGCCCCGCAAGGTCGGCCTGACGGACTCCGGTGACCGCTGCCGGGGCATGCTGGCCCAGCCCAAGTCCCTTGTCGTGGAGGAGGGTTCGGCACCTCGCCTGGAATGGTGGCCCGGTCTGGAGACCTGGCTGCTGGCCGAGACGACACAGCCGACGCTCCACGCGGTCGGCGATGTCGAGGTCCCGGGGCGCGTCGAGGTCACCCTGCGCACCGGCGCCGACGGCCCCGCCCTCACCGTCGGGTGCGACGGCAAGAACCTCTGGGTCACCGGCCCCGCCGGCGTCGCGCTGGGCGAAGCCGTCCTGAACGAGCCCGCGACCACACTGCGCATCCTCACCGTCGGCGAGTACGTGGAGGTCTACGCCGACGGCGTCTTCGTCCTGACCACCCTGTGCTACGCGGGCCGTCCCACTTCCTGGACAGCAGAGACGGAAGGGTCGATCCGCACCGTCCCCGTCCGCCCCGTCCGCCTTCCCGCACCCGACCGCGACGACGCCTCCGCCGTCTGGCCCGGCCCGGCTCCGCACTGAGAGACCCCACCATGACGCCGACTTCCGGCGGCCTGCCCTTCCCCGACGGCTTCCTGTGGGGCGCCGCCACCGCCGCCCACCAGATCGAGGGCAACAACGTCAACAGCGACTGGTGGCACCGGGAGCACCAGCCGGCGGCGACGCCTGCGACAGCTTCCACCGCTGGCCCGAGGCCATGGACCTGCTCGCCGAACTGGGCTTCACCGACTACCGGTTCAGCATCGAATGGGCCCGCATCGAACCGGCCCCCGGTCGCTTCTCCAAGGCGGAGATCGCTTATTACCGCCGCATGGTCGACGGCGCCCTGGAACGCGGCCTGCGCCCCATGGTCACCCTGCACCCCTTCACCGTGCCGCAGTGGTTCGCGGAACGGGGCAGCTGGACGGCGGAGAGCGCGATCGACCTCTTAGAACGCTATGTACAGGCGACCGCACCGATCATCGCCACCGGGGTCCGCCACGTGTGCACCATCAACGAGCCCAACATGATCGCTCTGGCCGTCGCCTTCCGTGAACTGGGCACCGAGGTCGCGCCCGTCGCCGGCCTCCCGCTCCTCGACAAGCCAACCACCGACGCACTGATCCAGGCCCACCACAGGGCGCGTGCCGCCGTGAAGACGATCTCTCCCGCCATCCAGGTGGGCTGGTCCGTGGCCAACCCGGTCTACCCGGCCCTTCATGATCGGCCAAGTGGACGCACGAGCAGCGGATCCGGTCCGTCCAGGCGCATCAGGAACAGGGTCAGGATCCCGCAAGAAATGTGATGCGTACCTTTCGCTGAGGATTGTCCTTGTTCGTATCCACCACGCACACCGACTGCCAAGTCCCCAGCTCCAGACGCCCGTTCAGTACCGGCAGTGTCGCGTGCGGCGGGACGATCGCCGGGAGGACGTGGTCGCGGCCGTGGCCGGGGCTCCCGTGGCGGTGCTGCCAGCGATCGTCCGCGGGAAGGAGGGTGTGCAGGGCGGCAAGGAGGTCGTCGTCGCTGCCGGCGCCCGTCTCGATGATCGCGACGCCGGCCGTCGCGTGCGGGACGAAGATGTTGAGGAGACCGTCACGGCCGGCGGCGACCTCCCCCAGGAAGGCTTCGCAGTCGCCGGTGAGGTCGACGATCCGCTCCGCCGAGCCGGACGTGACGTTCAGGACTCGGGTGGTGAAGGCGTCTGACATGCCTCCATCCTCACCCCTCCGCCCGCAATCACTTGCCTTCGACAGCTCGTCCTGCGATACCGCTGGTCCACTCCGCGAGACACCATTGACCGTGGTCACGCCGGCTGGCTACTTTCTGCCACATGTTGCGTTCAGTTCTGCTCACCACGCGCGGTCACATCGACCTGCTGCGGGTGGCCTCCGCCGCGTGTCGCCGCGGCTGCTGACGCCTTCTCTCGCACTCTTCGCGCCTGCGTTCCGCCCTTCCCGTACGTCCGGTCCGCGCTGATCTCCGATCAGTGACACGCGGCTGACGCGGCGGCGCCCGGCAGCCCCCCTCTCATCGGCCGCTGTCCCCTCCGTGGAGCATCCATGAGTATCAGCCATGCCCCTCCCGGCCCTCTCGCACCCGATATTTCGCCGATATCGGGTGCGAAAGTCGCTCCCCTCGACCTCGAACCCATCGTCCCCACCTCATCCCGCCGCACCTTCGTCCCCCGCTGGCTGCGCCGCACGACCGGCCCTCTGCTCCTGCTCGCGCTCTGGCAACTCCTCAGCAGCACAGGCACGTTGACCGCGAACGTCCTCGCCTCCCCCGGCCGCATCGCCCAGGTCGCGGGCGATCTGATCGCCGACGGTTCGCTCGCCTCGGCCATGACGACCTCGCTCCAGCGGGTCGCGGGCGGACTGCTCCTCGGCGCACTCATCGGCACCGGACTCGCCCTCGTCTCCGGGCTGTTCCGGATCGGCGAGGACATCGTGGACGCCCCGGTACAGATGCTGCGGACCGTGCCGTTCGTGGGTCTGATTCCGCTGTTCATCATCTGGTTCGGCATCGGCGAGCCTCCGAAGATCGCCATCATCACGCTGGGCGTGACCTTTCCCCTCTACCTCAACGTGTACGCGGGCATCCGAGGCGTCGACGCGCAGCTGATCGAGGCCGGTGAATCCCTCGGGCTCTCCCGCTGGGGACTCGTACGGCACGTCATCCTGCCGGGCGCGCTCCCCAGTGCCATGACGGGTCTGCGCTACTCCCTCGGCATCGCCTGGCTCGCGCTGGTCTTCGCCGAGCAGGTCAACGCGGACTCCGGCATCGGCTTCCTGATGGTGCAGGCGCGGGACTTCCTGCGCACCGACGTCATCGTGGTCTGCCTGATCGTCTACGCCTTCCTCGGCCTGCTCGCCGACCTCATCGTCCGCACCCTCGAAAGGCTGCTGCTGCAATGGCGACCGACGTTCACGGGCCGGTGAGCCTCCAGGTGTCCGAGTCCCCCACGGCACCCGGGGCCGCGTCACCCAAGGCACCCCAGGCACCCACAGCGGCCGAAACGGCCCGGGCCAAGGCCCCCCGGCCCACGCAGGCCGTACGGGTCCAGGGGCTGACCCGCGCCTTCGACGGCCGTGCCGTCATCGACGATCTCCAACTGGACGTCCGCCCGGGCGAGTTCGTGGCGTTGCTGGGCCGCAGCGGCTGCGGCAAGTCCACGCTGTTGCGCATCCTCGCCGGGCTCGACCGGGAGATCGAGGGCACCGTCCTGGTCCCACGCCGCAAGGCGGTCGCCTTCCAGTCGCCCCGGCTGATGCCATGGAAGAAGGTGTGGCGCAACGTCCTGCTCGGCCTGCCCGGCAAACCCGCGCGCGCCGTCGCCGACCAAGCCCTGGAAGAGGTCGGCCTGAGTCACCGCAGTGACGCCTGGCCCAAGACCCTCTCCGGCGGCGAGGCGCAACGCGCCTCCCTGGCAAGGGCGTTGGTGCGCGAGCCCGATCTCCTGCTGCTGGACGAGCCGTTCGGCGCGCTCGACGCCCTCACCCGCATCAAGGCCCAGCGCCTGGTGGGCGAGTTGTGGCAGCGACGCGGCTGCGCGGTGCTGCTCGTGACGCACGACGTCGAGGAGGCCGTCCTGCTCGCCGACCGTGTCCTCGTGATGGACGAAGGCGTCATCGCGCACGAACAGGAGATCGACCTCGACCGGCCGCGCGACATCACCGACCCACGGTTCGCGGAGATCCGGGGCCGGCTCCTGGAGCGGCTCGGCGTCGACACCGCCGCCGAAGCCGTCTGAACTCCCCTCCTCAAGAGCCGGGTCGGGGCTCACCCACCCACAAGCCACGTGCCACAGAACGGATCTCCCATGCGACGCCGCCTCGCCCCCGCCGCACTGCTCCTCCCCTTCGCCCTCCTGCTCACCGCCTGCGGCGGGAACGCCTCCGCCGGCACCGGCAGCGACACCGACGGCAAGGGCTCCCTCACCCTCGACGTCGGTGACCAGAAAGGTGGTTCGGAGGCCGTCCTGCGCGCCGCCGGGGAACTCAAGAACCTCGACTACAAGATCAAGTGGTCGACCTTCACCTCCGGTCCACCCCTTCTGGAGGCCGTCAACGCCAAGGCCGTCGACATCGGCGGCGTCGGCAACACCCCACCGGTGTTCGCGGCCGGCGCCGGCTCGAAGATCACAGTGGTGGCCGCCTTCCACGGCACGTCCAAGGGGGACGCCATCCTCGTACCGAACGGTTCGAAGCTGACCGAGCCCCAGCAGCTCAAGGGCAGGTCGATCGCCGTGGCGCAGGGATCGTCGGCCAACTACCAACTGGTCGCCTCTCTCAAGGCCGCCGGACTCACCCTGAGCGACGTCAAGGTGAAATACCTCCAACCGGCGGACGCACTCGCCGCGTTCACCTCCGGCAAGGTCGACGCCTGGGCGGTGTGGGACCCCTACACTTCACAGATCCTCAAGGCCGAGCAGGGCCGCGTGCTCACCACCGGCGAGGGCGTGACCAACGGTCTGACCTTCCAGGTCGCGGCGCCCGGCGCACTGAAGGACACGAAGAAGGCCGCCGCCATCCAGGACTACCTGGAGCGCCTGCGCAGGGCCACCGCCTGGGTCTACGGCCATCAGGAGGAGTGGGCCAAGGTCTGGGCGAAGGAGACCGGGCTGCCGTACGAGGTGGCACTCGCGTCGGTGAAGCGCACCAACGCCAGCCGGGTCTCCGTCGCGGTCGACAAACCGCTGATCGCCTCCGAGCAGGAGATCGCGGACACCTTCACCGCGTTGAAGCTCATCCCGAAGAAGGTCGACTTCGGGGCCTTCGTGGACACTCGCTACAACGGCGGTCTCCCGCCCTCCACCACGCCGGCCCGCACTTCGGAGGGCTGACGGCATGACCGTACGACTCCACTGGTTCCTGCCCACGGGGGGCGACGGCCGCACCCTCGTGGACCGGCGCGCCGATCCTGGTGGCGGGCGGACGCTGAGAGTCCGGGAAGATCCGGGACCTCCGCACGGTTGGTAGAAACGTGAACAACACACGCGAGGTCGAGGTCGTCGTCATAGGCGCTGGTCAGGCGGGCCTGTCCAGCGCCTATCACCTGCGCCGCGCCGGGTACGAGCCGGAGCGCGACTTCGTGGTGCTGGACCACTCCCCCGCCCCCGGCGGCGCCTGGCAGTTCCGGTGGCCGTCGCTGACGTACGGCAAGGTCCACGGTATGCACGCGCTGCCGGGGATGGAGCTCACGGGCGCCGATCCGGAGCGCCCGTCCTCGGAGGTGATCGCCGAGTACTTCACTGCGTACGAGCGGGACTTCGACCTTCGGGTACGGCGGCCCGTCGACGTTCGTTCGGTGCGCTCCACGAGTGAGGGCACCGACGGGCGGCTGCTGGTCGAGACCTCGGACGGCACCTGGTCGGCGCGGGCGCTGATCAACGCGACCGGCACCTGGGACCGCCCGTTCTGGCCGCGTTACGCGGGCCAGGAGACCTTCCGGGGACGGCAGTTGCACACCGCGCAGTACCCCGGGCCCGAGGCGTTCACCGGACTGCGGGTGGTCGTGGTGGGCGGAGGCGCCTCGGGCACCCAGCACCTCATGGAACTCGCCCCGTACGCGGCCGCGACCACCTGGGTGACCAGGCGTGAGCCCGTGTTCCGGGACGGCCCCTTCACCGAGGACGTCGGCCGGGAGGCCGTGGCGCTGGTCGAGGAGCGGGTGCGGCAGGGGCTGCCGCCGAAGAGCGTGGTGTCGGTGACCGGGTTGCCGCTGAGCGACGCGGTCCGGCAGGCGATCGCGGACGGGGTGCTGGACCGGCAGCCCATGTTCGACCGCATCACCCCCGGGGGTGTGGAGTGGAACGACGGGCGCCGAGTCGATGCCGACGTCATCCTGTGGGCGACCGGGTTCCGGCCGGCCATCGACCATCTGGCCCCGCTGAAGCTGCGCGAGCCGGGTGGCGGGATCCGGGTCGAGGGCACCCGCGCGGCCGCCGATCCGCGGATCCACCTCGTCGGCTACGGCCCGTCGGCGAGCACCATCGGCGCCAACCGCGCGGGCCGTGCGGCCGTACGGGACATCAGGCGACTGCTGACGGCGGAGCCCGTCGCTGTCTGACGCCCCGTCACATCACCCCGGTGTCGGCGACTTGTGCCGACTCTTGTTGAACTCGGCCACGTTGCGCTGGTGTTCCCCGAAACTGTTCGTGAACCGGGTGTCCCCCGGCTTGACCGTCACGAAGTACAGCCAGTCGCCCGGCGTCGGGGAGATCGCGGCCCGCATGGCATCCTCGCCCGGGTTGTCGATCGGGGTCGGCGGCAGACCCATGCGCTGGTACGAGTTGTAGGGGCTGTCGATCCGGATGTCCGCGGTGGTCGTCCGCAGCGTGGAACGGTTCAGCGCGTAGTTGACGGTGGAGTCCATCTGCAACGGCATCCCGCGTTCCAGGCGGTTGAAGATGACCCGGGCCACCTTGCCCATGTCGGCCTTGTTCGCCGCCTCGGCCTGGATGATGCTCGCGATGGTGACGGCCTGGTAGACGTTCATCGCGTTGCGCTGGGCGCCTGCCGCGATGGGGGCACCGTTGAACTTCTTGTTCGCGGTGTCGACCATGTACCTGAGCAGCGCCTCGGGCGTCGTCCTCTTCCCGTTCTGCTCCAGTGGGTACGTCGCCGGGAAGAGGTAGCCCTCCGGGTTGCCCTCGGCGTCGTTCGGCAGCTTCAGGTGCACCTTGGCCATGGACTTCTTGGCGGTGCCCGGGGGCTGGGCGAGGGCCTTGTCCACGGCGTCGTAGACCTGCCCGGCCCGCCACCCCTCCGGGATGACCAGCGTGGTGGGCTTCTTCTCCCCCTCGCTCTCCAGGCTCAGCAACGGCACCGCCACGGCGGTGCCGGCCACGACGGCCCCGGTCGCGATGAGGGCGAGTCGGCCCCGGCGCGTCAGTCGAATCGTGCTCCGTGGCGGAGGGTTCATGTGCATGCGGGCACGGTAACCCGCATATCGTCACAAACCAGGCATATCTTCGGCTTGTCGGTTTCGGTTCAGCTGGTCGGTTCCAGCTGTGCGCCGCCACGCGAGGCTTCCGGCCGTACACCGTCGTACGCTTCCGGCTGCGCGTCCCCGTGAGCGGGGTCCCGTCGGGCGTCCCGGCGCACGAGCGCCGCGTACCGTCCGTCCTTCTCCAGCAGTTCCTCGTGCGTACCGCGCTCGGCCACCCGGCCCGAGTCGAGGACCACGATCTGGTCGGCGCTGCGGATCGTGGACAGGCGGTGCGCGATGGTGAGGGTGGTGCGGTTGGCCGAGAGTGCGTCGATGGCCTCCTGGACCGCGTGCTCGGTACGGGTGTCCAGGGCGCTGGTCGCCTCGTCCAGGATGAGGACGGGCGGGTCCCGCAGGATGGTCCGGGCGATGGCCAGACGCTGCTTCTCACCGCCGGAGAACCGGTGGCCGCGCTCGCCCACGACGGTGTCGTAGCCGTCGGGCAACGAGGCGATGTGGTCGTGGATCTGGGCCGCCCGCGCCGCCTGCTCGATCTCCTCGTCGGTCGCGTCCGGCTTGGCGAAGCGGAGGTTGTCGGCGACCGAGGCGTGGAAGAGGTACGTCTCCTGGGAGACGACCCCGATGCCGCGCGCGAGGGTGTCGAAGTCGAGGTCGCGGACGTCGACCCCGTCGAGGGTGACCCGGCCGCCCGTCACGTCGTAGAGCCGCGGGACGAGATAGCCGAGCGTGGACTTTCCCGCGCCGGTCGGTCCGACGATCGCGAGACTGCTGCCCGCGGGGACGTCGATGTCGACGCCGTCGAGGATGGGGCCCCGCTTGGCCTTGTCCTTGGCCATGCCCTTGGCCATGCCCTTGGCCTTGTCTTCGGCAGCCTCGTCGTGCTCGTCGCCGTCGTAGCGGAACTCCACGCTCTCCAGGCGGACCTCGCCCTTGACGCGGTCGAGGTGGACCGGGTTCTCCCGCTCGGTGATGTCGACGGGCAGGTCGAGGTACTCGAAGATGCGCTGGAAGAGCGCGAGTGAGGTCTGGATCTGGACGCCGGTCGACAGCAGGCTCACGGCCGGGCGGAACAGGCCCTGCTGGAGCGAGACGAAGGCGACGATGGTGCCGATGGAGATGTCGGGGCCGCCGGTCTGGAGGGCGATGCCCGCGGTCCAGTAGATGACGGCGGGCATCGCGGACATGACGATCCCGATGACGGCCATGCGCCAGCGGCCGGCCATGTTCGACCGCACTTCGAGATCGACCAGACCCTCGGACTCGTCGGCGAAGGACCTCGTGAGCGAGTCGGAACGGCCCATCGTGCGGCCCAGCAGGATGCCGCTGACGGAGAGCGACTCGGTCACGGTCGCGGCCATCGCGGCCATCTGCTTCTGGCGCTGGGTGACGATCTTCTTGCGTTCATTGCCGACCCGGCGGCTGATCCACACGAACACCGGGAGCAGAAGCAGTGAGACGACGGTCAGGCGCCAGTCGAGTGCGACCATCGCGATGATCGTGGCGATCACGCTGGTCAGGTTGGAGACCAGGGAGGTGGCAGTCGAGGTGACGGTGGCCTGCATCCCGCCGATGTCGTTGGCGATGCGGGACTGCACCTCGCCGGTGCGGGTGCGGGTGAAGAAGGCGAGCGACATGCGCTGGAGGCGGCCGTACACCGCGGTGCGCAGGTCGTGCATGACGCGCTGACCGACCGTCGTGGAGATCAGGGTCTGCAGGACGCCGAAGATTCCGGTGAGGACGGCACTGAGGACCATGCCCAGCGCGAGCAGGCTGAGCAGTCCGGTGCGGCCCTCGGGGATCGCCACGTCCAGCGTTTCCTTCAGCAGGAACGGGGTGGCGACGGTGACCAGGGACGAGGCGCCGACCAGCAGGCCGACGACGGCGAGCTTGGCGCGATAGGGCTTGAAGAGCTGGAGGATACGGCGCACCTGACGGGGTTGGTCGGTCGAGGTGCCGGGCGTGGGGGTCCAGTCGATGTGATCGCGGGGCATGGTCTCCTGCGGAAGGTGAGGTGGTGAGGACTGACGGAGCCTAGCTCATTGTTACCTATGCTCACAATGAATTAAGTCCTGTTATTGTTCCCGCATGACCACGCCCGATTCCGACAGTCTGCTCGCCGAGCAGTTGCTCAGGCTCACGCGCCGGGTGCACCGCATCCAGAAGCGCCAGCTGCACGAGCGCGGACTCGGTGTGACACCGGCCCAGTCCAGGCTGCTGCGCACCCTCGCGCACTGGGAGACCCCGCCCCGCATGACCGATCTCGCCGAGCGCCTGGAGGTGGTCCCGCGTGCGGTGACCACCCTCGTCGACGGACTTGAGGCCGGCGGCAAGGTACGCCGGGTACCCGATCCGGCCAACCGCCGAGTGATCCGCATCGAGCTGACCGAGGACGGCCTGAAAACCCTGCAGGGACTGCGGGACGTGCGCCGGGCCGCCGCGGAGGAGATCCTCACCCCGCTGTCGAACGAACAGCGAGCGGTGCTCGGCGGGTTGCTGGACGCGCTGATGGACGGGCAGTGCTGAGGAGTCGTCGCGAGAGCGGTCGGCAGGAGGGGGACGGCAGGCGCGTGGACCTCGTGGACCTTCATCGGCGACGACTCCGACCACGCTGTACGACAGCGCTGCGCGATACTCGTCCCGTGGAGTGGTTCGAGCAGGCCCGGGCAGCGGAACAGCTTCGGGATCGGGATGCGGCCGTCGCCTTGGTAAGCGCTCACGCCGAGTGCTGCTCGCCCGATCACCACATGCACGACAACCATCTGTGGCACATGGATCTACTCGCCCGCGCGGAGCGGTTCTCCGAACTCGCGGAACTCGCCCTCACGGATGTCCATGCACGTCGCAGACTCAACAGAGCGCTTCGTGACCGGGGGATGGAGGCGGCGCTGCTCAGCCGTGCCGGAAACGGTGACCGTGACGCTCTGTACGTCCTTGTTCGGCTTCTGTGCGAGACAGATCGGGCCCAGGAGGCCCATCGAGCGGTCCAGAACTTCGGCCCGGCGGATCAGTACGCGCACCAGATCGTTGCCCGCTTTCGACCGCCGTCAAGCGGTACGGAGCAACGCCCGACACTTGCTCTGCCGGAGCCGTCAGGACGCGGTTCGTGGTGTGGGTCGTTGGCCGAGTGGGTCGTTCGCGGAGTGGGTCGTTCGCGGAGTGGGTCGTTCGCGGGTGACACCGAGTTGAAACAGGCATCGGCCACCGCACCGTACGACCGGAGCGGTGGCCGCTGCCTGTTCCGGCAGGAGTGTCAGCCGACCTCGGAGACCGGGTCCTTGGCGGACTGAACCGGCGCGTCGACTTCCTTGGTCGGCGGAACCGGCGCGTCGACGGGCTCCCCCTCCGCCGCGGGCACGCTCTCGCCGTCGAGCACCCTCTTCACCTTGTCGATGTCCAGCGCCCCCTCCCAGCGGGAGACCGCGAAGACTGCGACACAGTTGCCGAGCAGGTTCGTCACGACGCGCATCGAGTCCATGATGCGGTCCACACCGAGGAGCAGGGCGACAGCGCCGGCCGGGATCGCGCCGAGCGAGGAGGCGGTCGCGGACAGGGCGAGGAACGCCGAACCGGGGATGCCCGCCATGCCCTTGCTAGTCAGCATGAGCACCAGGACCACGGTGATCTGCTGGCCCAGGCTGAGGTCGACCCCCACGGCCTGGGCGATGAACAGCGTGCCGATGGAGAGGTACAACGAGGCACCGTCGAGGTTGAAGGAGTAGCCGGTGGGCAGCACCAGACCCACGGCGTCTTCCCGGGCACCGGCCTTGCGCAGCTTCTGCATCACGCGCGGCATGACGGACTCGGTGGACGCGGTGCCGAGCGCGAGCAGCATCTCCTCGCGGATGTAGCGCAGGAACTTCCAGAGACTGATCCCGGTGAGCGCCTTGAGCGCGACGGCGAGCAGCGAGATGAAAAGCGCGGCGGCCACGTAGCAGAGGATGATCAACTTGGCGTACGTCTCGATGACGCCCAGGCCGTACTGGCCGATCAGGACGGCCATGGCGCCGAAGACCGCGATGGGCGCGAGGCGCATCACGAAACCGACGATCGCGAAGATGATCTCCTGTGCCTGCTCGATGGCGGGCAGCACCTGCGGGACCTTGGTGTGGCCGAGGTGCAGCAGCGCGGCGCCCACCAGGCAGGCCAGGATGAGCACCTGGAGCAGCGAGTTCTCGGCGAAGGCGCCGATGAAACTGGTCGGCAGCGCGTTGACGATGAACTCGGTCGTCGAGGGCAGGTGGCCGCCGCCCGTCTTGGCGTCGACCGCCGCGGAGTTGAGCGTCGAGGGATCGACATGCATCCCCGAACCGGGCTGGACGATGTTGGCGGCGAGGAGACCGATGAGCAGCGCGAGCGTGCTCGCGACCTCGAACCAGATCAGAGCCTTGAGCCCGATCCGGCCGAACGCCTTGAGGTCGCCGGCCTTGGCGATACCGACGACGACCACACAGAACACGAGCGGCGAGATGATCGTCTTGATCAGCCGGGTGAAGCCGTCGCCGAGCGGCTGGAGGTCCGAGGCGAAGCCCGGCCACAGCTTTCCGACGAGGATGCCGAGCACCAGCGCGCAGGCGACCTGCGCGAACAGTGAGGTACTCAATATGTGTGCTACGCGTCGCGGCAGGGACGGGACGGACTGCGGCACGGGCACTCCTTGAAACGATGGGGACGCGCAGAAGCCGAAAGGGAACCATCAGGACTTCTGCGATACGGAAAGCGGTTTCCGTGGCGATCACTTTGCGGGTGCCATTGATCTCGCACGAAACTGCAGTGTTTCGGCCAGGTAAATCCGCCCCCCATGTGACCCATCGCACACAACCCGGGACGGGGTTCTCGCCGCGGGCCCATCGACGCGTTGGAGATGTTCACCGGCCGACTGCGGACGGTGGCTTCCACCCGGCCAAGCGGGGTGTCTACGCCGCGCCGCGAACCGGACCTGCCGGTACAGGAGTTGGCGAGTTCCTGTCCCTCTCGGACAGGCGGACGGCCGAGACCTCGACGTGGTGCGGGCGGCCGGCATGGAGGAAGCCGATGACCAGTGACCTATGACCCATGACTCGTAACCCGCGTCAGGTCGTATTCGATCGACTTGACATAGAGGTCACGGGGATCGGGAACGACCGACGACTGGTAGGGCGAGTTGGGCCTCCCCCGCGATGGCACCTCCCTCAACGGCCCTATGCCTTCAGGTCTGTCCTGTCTCCCATCACCACCACGGGATGCCGGTCCGGATCGAGCGTGCGGAGCAGATACGCCATCGCCGTCCTGGACACGCTGACGCAGGCCGAGGTACCGCTGCCGTGGTCCATGTGCAGCCAGATTCCGCCCCCCTTGGCGTAGCCCTCGGGCCGGTTCTGGTCATTCGGCGGGGTGCCCTCGACGCGGTTGTAGTCGATGGCGACCACGTAGTCGAAGTCGTGCCGGTAGGGCTTGGGCCACCAGCGGGGCGCCGCCATCGCGGCCGACCTCGTGTACGGCAGCCTCGCGCCGGGGTCCGGGAGGGCGCCGCCCACGTCACTGAGCGTGAACACGCCGACGGGGCTGCGCTTGTCGCCCTCGTGGTGGTCGGTGGTCCAGCCCTTCTTGCCGTTGTGCGCGGGCCAACTGCGCACCCGGTCCCAGCCGGAGCCCTGCGGGGTGTAGAGCACCAGGGTGGCGTCCACGGAGTTCCTGCCGTCGCCGTACACGGCCACGACCTGACGGGAACCGGCGGGGATGCGGCGTTGGAGGCGGTCGCCGACGTCAGGGATGCGGTCGCTCGCGCCGGGGAGACGGGAGGGTTGGTCCACCGCGCCGCCGCCCGCCGGCGAATCCACGGCTTTGTCCGCTGCTCCGGTGTGCGTGCCACCGTCGGGTGCCGGGCCCTGACCACCGCACCCGCCCAAGAGCGCCAGCAGCACTCCCAGGAGCGTGACCGTCACCACGGCACGCCGTGCGCCTCCGCCGCCTCGCATCGCACCGCACCATGGTCGCACCGCGGTCCGGAGCAGCAGATCCGGAGGTGGCCGGCCCGGAGCAGGCAGATCCGCAGGTGGCCGGCCCGGACGAGGCCGGTTCAGACAAGGCCGGTCCGGACGAGGCCGGTCGGCAAGCCCAGCCGGACCCGTGCGTCGCAGCGGAAAACCGTTTGCTTCCGACCGTGTTCTGCCGCGAACCTTTCACGGTTTGCAGCCGCCGTGTGCGGCTCCCTCCCACCCCCCTGACACGAGCCACTGGGACGTCACACGTCATGCAGATCCAAGACCTTCCGTATCCCGACCCGGGAGTGCCGGACGCCCGCTCGGGCCCCCGGTTTCTGTGGTGGCTCTTCCGGAACCAACTCGGCGGACAGTTCAAGTCGTTGGCCTGGGGACTGCTGCACTTCCTCTCCGTCTCCGCGCTGCCCTTCTGCGTCGGCGTGGCCGTTCAGGCCGTCGTCGACCACTCCGGCCGCAGACTCGCCTTCGCCGGCGGTCTGCTGACACTGTGCTGTTTCGGCAGCGCGCTCGGCGACACCTTCCTGCACCGCACCGCCGTCACCAACTGGATCACGGCCGCCGCACGCGTCCAGCAGCTCCTGGCCCACAAGGCCGCCAACCTGGGCGCGGCGCTCACCCGGCGTGTCGCGGCCGGCGAGGTCGTCGCCGTCTCCACCGGTGACGTCGAGAAGATCGGCTGGTTCGTGGAGGCCTGGTCGCGATTCACCGCGGCGGCGGTCACCGTCGTCGTGGTCTGCGTCGGACTGGTCGTCTACCAGCCCACGCTCGGTGCGGTGGTCGCCGTGGGTCTGCCGGTGATGGCCCTCGCGGCACTGCCGCTGCTGCCTCGGGCGACCAGACGCGCCGACGTGCAACGGGAGAAGGCGGGCCGCGCCACCGAACTGGCCACCGACACCGTCGCCGGGCTGCGGGTGCTGCGCGGCATCGGCGGCGAGGAACTCTTCCTCGACCGCTATCGCAGCGCCTCCCAGGAGGTCCGGCACGCGGCGGTGCGCAGTGCCCGGATGTGGTCCCTGATCTCCGCGATCCAGGTGCTGCTGCCGGGGCTGCTGCTGATCGCGGTCGTCCTGTACGGCGTCCACCTGGCCCGCCAGGGTCGCGTCGAGGTCGGCGAACTGGTCGCCGTCTACAGCTCGGTGATGATCCTGACCTATCCGCTGCGGCACTTCGAGGAGATCGCCATGGCGTACTCCTTCTCCCGGCCCTCAGCCACCCGGGCCGCCCGGGTGCTGTCGCTGGAGCGGGCCACGTCCGCCGAAGGCTCGCGGGCCCTGGCGGGCGTACCGTCCGGGGACCTGTACGACCCGGCCACCGGTCTGCTCGCCCCCTCGGGCCGGCTCACCGCGGTGGTGTGCGGCGACCCGGACGCGGCGGGGGCGCTCGCTGAACGGCTGGGCGGTCACCCTTCGGACGCCGGTACGCCGGTGCTGCTGGGCGGGGTCCCGCTGGACGAACTGCCACTCGACTCGGCACGCACCGCCGTCCTCGTCCAGGACAAGGATCCGGTCCTGCTCTCCGGAACCCTGCGGGAACTGCTCGACGTGCCCGCCTCGGGCGATGTCGGCGCGGTGGCCGCGCTCGCCGCCGCGCAGTGCGCCGATGTGCTGGCCGCTCTGGTCCAGGGGTCCCTGGACGCCGAGGACCCGATGGACGCGCGCATCACCGAACGGGGACGGTCCCTGTCCGGCGGCCAGCGCCAGCGGCTCGCGCTGGCCCGGTCACTGTTCACCGACCCGGAGGTGCTCGTCCTGGACGAGCCGACCTCCGCCGTCGACTCGCACACCGAGGCGCGGATCGCCGAAGGCGTACGGGACTTGCGCGCCGGACGCACGACCGTGGTCTTCACCTCCTCGCCGCTCCTCCTGGACCACGCAGACCGGGTCGTGCTCGTGCACGAGGGCGAGGTGGTGGCCGTCGGCGTACACCGCGAACTGGTGCACAAGGAACCCCGGTACCGGGCGGTCGTGACCCGCGAGACGGACGAAGAGGCCGCGCTCGAAGACGTTCTGAACGAACTGGAAGAGATCGAGGAGACAGCATGATCGGCGTGGCGCCACCGGCGTACGATCCGGCGGCACCGACGACGGCGAACACCCTGCCCGTCGGAGCCACCGCGACCGTACGCGCGTACGTGGCCGAACTGTTCCACCGGCACCGACGTGCCTTCGTGCTCCTCGTCAGCGTCAACACGATCTCGGTCGTCGCCTCCATGGTCGGGCCCTGGCTCCTCGGCGATCTCGTCGAGCGGGTGACGGACGGGGCGCGTGAGCTCCATCTGGAGCTGACGGCCGGCCTGTTCGTGATCGCGCTGATCGTCCAGGCCGTGTTCGTACGGCAGGTGCGGCTGCGCGGTGCGATGCTCGGCGAGCAGATGCTGGCCGACCTGCGCGAGGACTTCCTCGTACGGTCGGTCGGCCTGCCACCGGGCGTCCTGGAACGGGCCGGGACCGGAGACCTGCTGTCCCGGATCACGACGGACATCGACCGGCTCGGAAACGCCATGCGTGAGGCCGTGCCGCAGCTCGCGATCGGCGTGGTGTGGGCGGCCCTGCTGCTCGGCGGACTCGTGATCACGGCCCCACCGCTGGCGGCAGCCGTGCTGCTCGCCCTTCCAACGCTCGTTATCGGCTGCCGCTGGTACTTCAAACGGGCGCCGTCCGCCTACCGCTCGGAGGCCGCAGGGTACGCGGCCGTGGCCGCCGCGCTCACGGAGACCGTGGACGCCGGACGGACCGTCGAGGCGCACCGGCTCGCCGCCCGGCGCATCGAACTGTCGGAGCAGCGGATCAAGGAGTGGACGGCCTGGGAGCGCTACACCCTGTGGCTGCGGTCGGTGCTGTTCCCGTGCATCAACGTCAGCCACGTCATGATCCTTTCGTCGGTGCTGATGGTCGGCGGGGTGTTCGTCCTCCAGGGCTGGATCGGGGTCGGCCAGCTGACCACGGGCGCTTTGATCGCGCAGATGCTGATCGACCCCGTCGGGCTCATCCTTCGCTGGTACGACGAGCTCCAGGTGGCCCAGGTGTCGCTGGCCCGGCTGGTCGGCGTCCGGGACATCGAGCCGGACACCGGGGACATGAAACTGGCTCCCGAGGGCCGGAACGTGCACGCGGACCAGGTCCACTTCGGCTACCTGGAAGGCGTGGACGTCCTGCGCAAGGTGTCCCTGGAGGTGGCGCCCGGCACCAGGCTGGCGCTGGTCGGCCCCTCGGGTGCCGGCAAGTCCACGCTGGGTCGCCTCCTCGCCGGGATCTACGCGCCCCGGGACGGCCGGATCACCCTGGGCGGCGCCGAGCTGTCCCGGATGTCCGCCGAACGGGTCCGTGAACACGTGGCCCTCGTCAACCAGGAGCACCACGTCTTCGTGGGCTCCCTGCGCGACAACCTCCTGCTCGCCCGCACCAACGCCACGGACTCCGAGCTCTGGGCCGCGCTGGACGCGGTCGACGCGGACGGGTGGGCGCGGGCGCTCGACGACGGCCTGGACACCGAGGTCGGCTCGGGCGGGCTGACCGTCACCCCGGCCCAGGCCCAGCAGGTCGCGCTGGCCCGGCTGGTGCTTGCCGACCCGCACACCCTGGTCCTCGACGAGGCCACCTCGCTGCTGGACCCCCGCGCGGCCCGCCATCTGGAACGGTCCCTGGCCCGTGTCCTCGAAGGCCGCACGGTGGTCGCGATCGCCCACCGGCTGCACACCGCTCACGACGCGGATGTCATCGCTGTCGTCGAGGACGGCCGTATCAGCGAACTGGGCAGCCATGAGGAGCTGGTCGTGGCGGACGGGGCGTACGCGGCACTGTGGAGGTCGTGGCACGGCTGAGCCTCGACGCGGCCGGGGACCGTCCTGGGCGACGGTACCCGGAGCGTCACCGTCCGACGCCGCCGCTTTCCCACCCCGGCGCCCCGGACCACGCCGGCGCCCCGCATCCCGGCGCCCCGGTCCCCGCCCGCGCCCGGGCTCCGGCGCTCATCCTTTGCCTGTTCCGTCGGGCGCGAGGGCCCCGTGCCGTTGCGCGGTGCCGAAAGAGGGTGGAAGGCTGGACAGCAGCACCGGCTCAGGGAGCGCCCGCGGACAGCACGGTTCACCGACGGGTGCGGCAAGTGTCCCGGGAGTCCGTGGCCCGCCCCGGGCCGTGCGAGGACCGCGTCCGTCCGCTTCACCTGGAGGTAGCCGTGGACAGTTCCGACGGATGGGGAGACGACGTCTACCAGCCCGACGGATCCGAGGTCCAGGACGACGCGGGTCTGCTCGACGCGGAGGACACCCTGGAGAACGACGGGGTCGGCGACCCCCTCGACCGTGGCTGGTCCCCACCCGAGAGACCGTGGGCGGTGGAGCACACCGGTGTGACGGCCGCGGAGCGTCAGCACGGTGAGACGCTCGACCAGCGGCTCGCCGAGGAACTGCCCGACCTCGTCGCCTCCGACGACGACGGTCTCGGCGATTCCGACGGCACCGACGGCGAGCTCCTGGACAACGAGGTCGGCACGATGCGCTCCGGTCGTCTCGTGGCCCCCGACGAAGGGGCGCACGAGGACGAGGAGAGCGCGCTGATCGCCACGGACGTGGGCATCGACGGTGCCGCGGCGTCCGCCGAGGAGGCCGCGATGCACATCGTCGACGAGGAGTCCCTCTCGGGCTGACCGAACCGTTCCCTGCCGCCCACCCCCCACCGCACAGTCGGCGCCGACTGTCGCGCCGTACATCGCGCCCTTCGAGGAGCATCCATGCAGCAGGACAAGCACCCCGTCTACCACCCGGTCGTCTTCCGTGACCGCTCCGCCGGCTACGCCTTCCTGACCCGGTCCACCGCCACCAGCGAGCAGACCATCGAGTGGGACGACGGCGAGACCTACCCGGTGGTGGACGTGGAGATCTCCTCCGAGAGCCATCCCTTCTACACCGGCAAGGCCCGCACCGTGGACTCGGAAGGACGCGTCGCCGCCTTCGAGCGGCGCTACGGAGGCGGGGCCGGTCAGAGCAGCTGACGGAACGGGCCGACGCCGCGGCCGCGGATGGGTCAGATGAAGTTCAGCGCCGCCGCGCAGCCCACTCCGCCGAGCAGCATGAACACCGGCATCAGCACCTTCAGCTCGACCCAGCTGCCCGCCCGGAACCGCATGATCTTGGGCGGCCCGATCGGGTACCAGCGCTTGCGGCCCACCGGGATCGGCCACAGGACCGGGCAGCCGGACACGGTCAGCGCATCCCCGATGTCGTGCACGAGCGCGCCCAGCACGATCGGCAAGCCCAGCCACAGG
This sequence comes from Streptomyces sp. NBC_00285, assembly GCF_036174265.1. NCBI lineage: Bacteria > Bacillati > Actinomycetota > Actinomycetes > Kitasatosporales > Streptomycetaceae > Streptomyces > Streptomyces sp. NBC_00285. Next base: position 1,547,361 of record NZ_CP108055.1, read on the forward strand.
TACTCCTGGCCCGGCTGGTCGAACAACCAGTCCGCACCGTTGCCCGGCTTGTCCAGGACGCCCGCGATGATCCACGCACTGGTCGCGGCCAGCAGCCAGACCAGCACGTCGGCGCTGGAGCCGCGTGTCGCCCGCCACAGCAGGCCTTCGATGGCCAGCACCATGTGGACGAACAGGAGGGCCAGCACCGCCCAGCGGCCACCGGTGATCGCCGCCGCCGAGGCACCGGCACCGATCAGCACGGCCCACAGCCAGGTGTGCGTGAGCGTGCGGTGCCCGCCGGAGCGACGCGGGTCGCCCTGCTTCCTGGTGGCCTTGTAGACGGCGTACGAAAGTTTGTCGACGATCTCGCACAGGCCACGGGAGACCGGCCCGAAGGCCCGCGAGATGGTGGCCGCCTTGTGGTCGAGGTCGGGAGCGAGCGCGGCCCCCGCGCAGATCAGCGCCCCGGCCAGCAGAACGGGCCACGGCATGGTGTGCCCCGTGGCGGCGGCCGCCGCTCCTACGCCCAGCCAGGCCGCTGCCCCCGACAGTGAGTGTGCTGGTCCCATCATTGGCGTTGCCCGCCCCATTCCTCGTGTGCCACTGTCCAGTTGACCGGCTGCGCTGACGCCCCGTCGGCGACACAGCGTACTGGTCGTGATCTTCCTGCCGACAACCGATTCCCCTATGGGGGAGGTCGCCAGGCAAGATGGGTCCGTGACCCTCATCGATCAGCTGCCGCCGACCGCCGACCCCGACGCCCTCTACGAAGCCTTCGAGTCGTGGGCCAAGGAGCGAGGGCTCACGCTCTACCCCCATCAGGAGGAGGCGCTGATCGAGGTGGTCTCCGGGGCGAACGTGATCGTGTCGACGCCCACCGGTTCCGGCAAGAGCATGATCGCGGCGGGTGCGCACTTCGCCGCCCTCGCCCGCGACGAGGTCACTTTCTACACCGCGCCCATCAAGGCTCTCGTGTCGGAGAAGTTCTTCGAGCTGTGCAAGATGTTCGGCACCGAGAACGTCGGAATGCTGACCGGTGACGCCTCCGTCAACTCCGACGCGCCCATCATCTGCTGTACCGCCGAGGTGCTCGCGTCGATCGCGCTGCGTGACGGGAAGGGCGCGGACGTCGGCCAGGTCGTCATGGACGAGTTCCATTTCTACGCTGAGGGGGATCGCGGCTGGGCGTGGCAGATCCCGATCCTGGAGCTGCCACAGGCGCAGTTCGTCCTGATGTCGGCCACGCTGGGCGACGTCTCGATGTTCGAGGGGGATCTGACCCGGCGCACCGGTCGGCCGACGTCGGTGGTCCGCTCGGCGACCCGGCCCGTGCCGCTCTCGTACGAGTACAAGTTCACCCCGCTCACCGAGACGCTGACCGAGCTCCTCGACACCAGGCAGGCGCCGGTCTACATCGTCCACTTCACGCAGGCGCAGGCCGTGGAGCGGGCACAGGCGTTGATGAGCATCAACATGTGCTCGCGTGAGGAGAAGGACCGGATCGCCGAGGTGATCGGTAACTTCCGCTTCACCACCAAGTTCGGCCGCAACCTCTCCCGTTACGTCCGGCACGGTATCGGTGTCCATCACGCCGGCATGCTGCCCAAGTACCGGCGACTGGTGGAGAAGCTGGCCCAGGCCGGTTTGCTGAAGGTCATCTGCGGCACGGACACCCTCGGCGTCGGTGTCAACGTGCCCATCCGCACCGTGCTTTTCACGGCCCTGACGAAGTACGACGGCAACCGCGTCCGCACCCTGCGTGCCCGCGAGTTCCACCAGATCGCGGGGCGCGCGGGCCGGGCGGGTTTCGACACGGCCGGCTACGTCGTCGCCCAGGCTCCTGAGCACGTCATCGAGAACGAGAAGGCGCTGCACAAGGCCGGCGACGACCCGAAGAAGCGCCGCAAAGTCGTCCGCAAGAAGGCGCCCGAGGGCTTCGTCGCCTGGTCGGAAACCACCTTCGACAAACTGATCACCTCGGATCCGGAGCCGCTGGCCTCCCGCTTCCGGGTGACGCACACGATGCTGCTGTCGGTGATCGCCCGCCCGGGCAACGCCTTCGAGGCGATGCGGCATCTTCTGGAGGACAACCACGAGCCGCGTAAGCAGCAGCTCAGGCACATCCGTCGGGCGATCGCCATCTACCGTTCGCTGCTGGACGGTGGCATCGTCGAGAAGCTCGACGAGCCCGACGCCACCGGCCGTATCGTCCGCCTCACCGTGGACCTCCAGCAGGACTTCGCGCTCAACCAGCCGCTGTCCACGTTCGCTCTCGCCGCGTTCGAGCTGCTCGACCCCGAATCGCCGTCCTACGCCCTGGACATGGTGTCCGTTGTCGAGTCCACACTGGACGATCCTCGGCAGATCATCGTCGCCCAGCTGAACAAGGCGAAGGGCGAGGCTGTGGCCTTGATGAAGGCGGACGGCATCGAGTACGAGGAGCGCATGGAGCGCCTCCAGGACATCAGCTACCCGAAGCCTCTGGAAGAGCTGCTCTTCCACGCGTACGACACCTACCGCCAGAGCCACCCGTGGGTCGGCGACCATCCGCTCTCCCCGAAGTCCGTCATCCGTGACATGTACGAACGGGCTCTGACCTTCACGGAGTTGATCTCTCTCTACGACCTCGCCCGCACCGAGGGCATTGTCCTGCGCTACCTCGCCAGTGCCTACAAGGCGCTCGACCACAACATCCCGGACGACATCAAGTCCGAGGACCTGCAGGATCTGATCGAGTGGCTCGGTGAGACGGTCCGCCAGGTCGACTCCAGTCTGCTGGACGAGTGGGAGCAGCTCGCCAACCCGGAAGTGATGACCGCCGAGGAGGCTCAGGAGAAGGCCGACGAGGTCAAGCCGGTCACCCTCAACTCGCGCGCCTTCCGCGTCCTGGTCCGCAACGCCATGTTCCGCCGCGTCGAACTCGCCGCCCTGGACCAGGTCGACCAGCTCGGCGAGATGGACGCCGAGGCCGGCTGGGACGCCGAGGCATGGGGTGAGGCGATGGACAAGTACTGGGACGAGTACGAGGACCTCGGCACCGGACCGGACGCCCGTGGCCCGAAGCTGCTGCGGATCGAGGAGGAGCCGCAGAACAGGCTGTGGCGTGTGCGGCAGACCTTCGCCGACCCGAACGGTGACCACGACTGGGGCATCAGTGCGGAGATCGACCTCACTGCCTCCGACACGGAGGGCCGTGCGGTCGTCCGGGTCACCGATGTCGGCCAGCTGTGAGCCGTAGGGCAGTTGTGAGCCAAGGAGAGACCGACGCATGACGAACCCGGCCGAGAAGCTCGTCGACCTGCTCGACCTGGAACAGATCGAGGTAAACATCTTCCGGGGCCGAAGCCCGCACGAGTCCCTCCAGCGGGTCTTCGGCGGGCAGGTGGCGGGCCAGGCGCTGGTGGCTGCCGCGCGCACCACGGAGGGCGACCGCCCGGTGCACTCGCTGCACGCGTATTTTCTGCGCCCGGGCCGGCCCGGGGTGCCGATCGTGTACCAGGTGGAGCGGGTGCGGGACGGTCGGTCGTTCACCACCCGCCGGGTCACCGCCGTGCAGCAGGGACGCACGATCTTCAATCTCACCGCCTCCTTTCACAAGCCTGAGACAGGTGCGTTCGAGCACCAGTTGCCGCCCGCCCGTAAGGTCCCGGCGCCCGACTCCCTGCCGAGGGTGGGTGACGAGATTCGGGAGCATCTGGGCGAGCTGCCCGAGCAGTTGGAGCGGATGGCGCGCAGACAGCCGTTCGACATCCGGTATGTGGACCGGCTGCGCTGGAGTGCCGAGGAGGTCAAGGACGCCGAACCGCGCAGCGCGGTGTGGATGCGTGCGGTCGGGCCGCTCGGCGACGATCCGGTCGTGCACACCTGCGCGCTGACCTACGCGAGCGACATGACCCTCCTGGACGCTGTCCGTCTCCCGGTCCAGCCCCTGTGGGGCCCGCGGTCCTTCGACATCGCGTCGTTGGACCACGCCATGTGGTTCCACCGGCCCTTCCGTGCGGACGAGTGGTTCCTGTACGACCAGGAGTCGCCGATCGCGACGGGCGGACGAGGTCTGGCCCGCGGCCGGATCTACGACCTGGAGGGACGCCTGCTGGTGTCCGTCGTCCAGGAGGGGTTGTTCCGGCCGCTGTAGGTCAGGCGCTTCTGCGCCGGAGCCAGCCCAGCAGGCCGCGAGCAGGTTCCTCCGGTGGTGTCGGCGTGTCCCGCGGCCGGCCGGGGGAAGTCCGCCCGGTCGTGGGGCGTGGCGCGGGCCGGAGCCTTCGGGCATCTTCCAGTGCGCGGGCCAGATCGGTCCGCAGCCACTCGATCTCGTCCGGGTGGTCCGCTGTCATGATCTTCTCGATGAGGTTTGCGGCAGGCGAGCCCTGTGCGCCGCCGGCCGGGGGTCCGGGCCGGAAGCGGCCCAGGTGGGACCGCTCGTAGGGATCCGGGACGAGCTCCGCGATCTGGGCGGGGTCGAGGAAGGCGGCGAGGGTTCCGGCGCTCTCCCAGGGGCCTTCGGCGAGGCGTAGCAGGAATCCACGGTGGCGTTGGCGCCAGTTGCGGGCGCGCAGGTCCACGCCCGCGTCGAGCATGTCGCGCAGGCCCTCGGGCATTCGCCGTGCCGTCAGCAGCCGGGTGTTCTCCTCGACTTCCGTGAACTGCTCCAGTTCCTCGGCCAGATACAGCCACACCACGGCTCGGTACCGGTTGAGATAGAAGCGCACCGGTGAGAAGAGGCCGAGACGGGCAAGGCGGGTGAACCTGCCGGCGGGGATGTCCATGACCTCCGCGGCCTCGGTGGTGCCCACGACGCGTACACGTCGCTGCAGTGAGTCGGGAAAGCCTTCCGACTCGCGCAGCCGGTCGAGCTCGGAGTGGGTGACGCGCCGGCCCCCGCCTCCTTCGTCGGGGACGGTCCGGATCTGCCCGAGGTGCACGGCGAGGTCGAACTCGCTTCGCTTGAGGCCCAGTTCCCTTGCGGCGCGGCTGGGCGCGTAGGGCTGGTGGCGGCGTTGGGTGATCAGGCTTCCGGACATGTGTCGCTCTCCCCCATGGAGTCGTCGCTCACGCTGTGTGCGTTCGCCGTGACACAAAAGTAGCCGGTGGGGCGGGATGCGCGACGGGCCTGTGGATAACTCCATGGGGGCAGCAAAACACGCAGGTCAGAGGTCAGAGGTCGGTCGCCGGGCTCCGCTCGGGCCTGCGGGCGTCCACGTCGAGGTGCTCGCCGACTCGGTTGACGAGGAGGGTCATCTCGTAGGCGATCTGGCCGATGTCGGCGCTCGCGCCGCTGAGCACGCACAGGCAGCTGCCGGTGCCCGCCGCGGTGACGAACAGCACTGCTTCGTCGAACTCGACCATCGTCTGCCGTACCTGGCCCGCGCCGAAGTGGCGCCCGGAGCCCTTGGCGAGGCTGTTCAGTCCGGACGAGACGGCGGCGAGATGTTCCGCGTCCTCCCGGCGCAGACCGGTGCTGACGCCCGTGACCAGCCCGTCGTTGGACAGCACCAGTGCGTGCCGCACATGGTGGACACGCTCGGTCAGGTCGTCCAGGAGCCAACCGAGGCTCCGCTTCTCCGGCATGTGTCCCGTCTCCCCGTGTGACGTCTCCCCCTGCCCGGAGGATCTCCTCGCAAGCCTTCCCCACGACCGTCAACGGGGCAAGGAGAATGGGGACATGGCACAGAAGATGACCGATGAGGAATGGCGGGCGTTCGTTTCGTACGGCACCCGCACCGGTAAGTTGTCGACCGTCCGGGCCGACGGGAGCCCACACGTGGCCCCGGTCTGGTTCGTGCTCGACGGTGACGACCTGGTGTTCAACACCGGTAAGGCCACCGTCAAGGGGCGCAACCTCGTGCGGGACGGGCGCGTCGCGTTCTGCGTGGACGACGACCGGCCGCCCTTCGACTACGTGGTACTCCAGGGCCGGGCCCGCATATCGGAGGATCTCGACGAGGTCCGGCACTGGGCGGGCCGCATAGGGGCTCGGTACATGGGCGAGGAGCGGGCCGAGGAGTTCGGCGCCCGCAACGGCGTTCCCGGGGAACTCCTCGTCCGCGTGACGATCGACAGGGTGCTGGCGGAGAAGGCCGTCGCGGCGTGACGTGCCGGTGACCCGGCCCCGGTCAACGGTCCGGGTCCGGGTCAGCCCACCGAGTCGAGGAGCCGGGCGGTGTGCATCCGCCCGGCATACTCGACCAGGCGGATCAGCACCTCCTTCCCCGAGTCACGGTCCCGTGCGTCGCACAGGACCACGGGTGTCCCCTGATTCAGGTCGAGGGCGCGGGACACGTCATGGGCGCCGTAGGTCCGGCTGCCGGTGAAGCAGTTGACGGCCACCACGAACGGGATGTGCCGGTGCTCGAAGTAGTCCACGGCCGGGAAACAGTCCTCCAGCCGCCGGGTGTCCGCGAGAACCACGGCACCCAGGGCTCCCTGCGACAACTCGTCCCACAGAAACCAGAAGCGGTCCTGGCCCGGGGTGCCGAAGAGGTAGAGCGACAGTCCGGAGCGGATGGTGATGCGCCCGAAGTCCATGGCGACCGTCGTGGTGACCTTCTGGTCCACGCCGTCGGTGTCGTCCACCAACTGGCCCGCTTCGCTCAGCAGTTCCTCGGTGCGCAGCGGCCTGATCTCGCTGACCGCGCCCACCAGGGTGGTCTTGCCCACGCCGAAACCGCCGGCGACCAATATCTTCAGCGCGAGGGCGGTCGTCTCGCCGTCCTGGGCGTCGGAGTTCTCGGAGACCATCGTTCACTTCTCTCGGGAGGGTCGGCAACGGGCGGCGACGTCCATGCGGGGTCGCGAAATCAGCATCATGACAACTGGAGCTCCCCTTTGGGGGATTGGACCACTTTTTGCCCGGTTCTGAACGTTCATCTACAGCGCCCGAAGCCCTTCGATCACCTCGCGCAGAATCCGTTCGTCGGGCAGTTGCGCGGGGGGCACCGGGCGGCTGACGGTGACACAGCCGAGCTCCAGGAGGTCTCCCAGGAGCACCCTGACGACACCGACGGGAAGATCTGCGCCTGCGCCGAGTTCTGCCACCGACTGCGTCTCCGGGCGGCAGAGGTCGATCAGGGCCCGGTGTTCCGGCCCGAGCGCCGAGTCGTCGCCGATGTTGGGCGCGCTCGCGTTCAGGGTGACGAGGGCGATCAGGTCGAAACGCACCCCGGTGGGGCCGGGTTTGGTGCGTCCGCCCGTCATCGCGTAGGGGCGGACCAGGGGCCCCGCCTCCCCGTCGTACCACTGACTGCCCTGTTCGTGCGGGCCACCCGTCATGTCGTCGGTCATGTGTGCCGACCGCCCTTCCCTCTCATCCGGCTGCGGGCGGTCGCGCGCCCACGCGCGGCGCCGTGTAGAGGTGCTCGCCGACCCGTTTGACCAGCCGTGCCATCTCGTAGGCGACCAGGCCTATGTCCGCGTTCACGGCGGTGAGGACGGCGAGACACGAACCGTCTCCCGCGGCGGCCACGAACAGGAAGCCGTCGTCCATCTCGACCATGGTCTGGCGCACTCCCCCGGCCCCGAAGTGCCGGCCGGCGCCCTTGGCGAGGCTGTGGAAGCCGGAGGAGACGGCGGCGAGATGTTCCGCGTCCTCCCGGCGCAGGTCCGTCGAGGCGCCCACCGCGAGGCCGTCGTTGGAGAGCACCACGGCATGTCGTACCTCGCTCACGCGCAGCACCAAGTCGTCCAGCAACCAGTCGAGTTCGCCGGACCTCTGAGCGGCCCTCATACTCGGATCCTGGATCATCCTCGGTCTCCTTCACTGCTGTCTCTGCCCGCTGGGAAATCTGGGGTGGCGGCGCGGCCCGGCTGCCGGCCGCCCCCACGCGCCCAGCCGGCCCGGTAGGCCGCCATCCGGTCCCGTACGACCTCCGGGGTACGGCCGTCGTCGTCCCGGCGGGCGGTCGCCGAAGCCGGTTCCTCAGGGCGCTGTGCGCGCAGTTGGGGAGCGAGGTTCGCCTGGCGCACCCTGCGGGGGAGTTCGTCGGAGTCCTCGGGCTCGTCGGGAGGTCGGTGCAGACGCAAGGCGGTGACTCCGGAGGGCGGTGTGTCGGTCGATCCCCTGTCGGTCGATCCCCTGTCGGTTACGGCCCTGTGGGGAGCCACCAGCGCGGGCCGCTCGGCCGGGGCGGGAACGGACTCCTGGTCCCGTTGGGCGGCGGGCACGCGCGCGTACTCGCGTTCCATGGACCGTTCCCTGGTCACGGCGTTGGCGGGGGAACGTTCCGCCGCCTTGACGTGCAGCAGTGCCGTGGGCAGCAGAACGACCGCGGTGGTGCCGCCGTAGGGCGAGGTGCGCAGGTGCACCTTGATGCCGTGCCGGGCCGCGAGCCTGCTGACCACGAACAGGCCCAGCTGATCGCTGTCGAACAGGTCGAGCGCCTCGGACTGCTCGATGCGCCGGTTGGCCTCCGCGAGGGTCTCGTTGCCCATGCCCAGACCGCGGTCCTCGACCTCGATGGCGTAGCCGTTGCCGACGGGCTCGCCGGTGACCCGCACGCGCGTGTGGGGCGGTGAGAACTGGGCGGCGTTCTCGATGATCTCGGCCAGCAGGTGGGTGAGGTCGGCGACCGCCGCGCCGACGACGGACGCGTCGGGCAGTTGGCGTACCTCCACGCGTGCGTAGTCCTCGACCTCGGAGACGGCCGCGCGGACCACGTTGGTCAGCGACACGGGCATGCGCCAGGCACGGCCTGGTGCCGCTCCGGAGAGGATGATCAGGCTCTCCGCGTGGCGGCGCATGCGGGTGGTGAGGTGGTCGAGCCGGAAGAGGTCGCTCAGTTCGTTGGGGTCGTCGGAGCGGCGTTCCATGCTGTCGAGCAGACTCAGCTGGCGGTGGACCAGGACCTGGCTGCGGCGGGCGAGGTTGACGAAGACCCCTGAGATGCCGCTGGCGAGTTCGGCGCGCTCCACCGCGGCCCGCAGTGCGGCGCGGTGCACGGTTCCAAGGGCCTCGGCGACCTGGCCGGTCTCGTCCTCCGCGGGCGGCCCGGGCGGGGCCTCGGACCGGATGTCGATCTCGTCGCCCGCGCGCAGCCTCTCCATGGCCTCGGGGAGTTTGCGGCGGGCGATGTCCAGGGCGCTGTTGCGCAGGCTGACGAGTTCGATGACGAGGCCGCGTCCGATGCGCACGGAGATGACGAGGGAGGCGGCGACGGCGACGAGGCCGAGCAGGACCGCGGCGCCCGCCGGGGTGAGAAGTCCCCGGGTGAACGGGTCGGCGCGGTCGGCGACCCCGCTGCCCGCCGCCTGCTGGACGTTCCGCATGCCGCTCTGGACACGCGTGTGTGCCGCCTGCCAGGTGGCCTCGGGCGTCGACTCGACGGCGCGGACACCGGGTGCCGCGGCGAGCGTCCGGTCCTCGGCGGCGGTCACGGTGGCGTAGGCACCGCTGCCTGCGATCTTCTGCCAGGCGGCGCGGTCGGAGCCGCGCAGGTCGACCACGGCGCCCTCGGTGAGGGCCCGGCGGGTGTCGACGGCGCCGGTGAACAGTCGCAGCCTTTCTCCGGCGAGGACGCCGGCCTGGCGCGCGCTCGCCAGCACGACGTCCTCTTGGGCCAGTGACTCTCCCGCGCGGGAGAACTCGAGCAGGACGCGCGCGTCGGAGCCGAGGTCGGCGTCCTGGATGCCGGTGAGGGCACCGTCCACCGCGAAGGCGGTGGCGATGGTCCTGGTGTAGCGGCCGTACGTCTCGTCCCAGCCGGAGCTGCGGTCCAGCACGGCGGTGCGCAAGGAGCGCAGTCGCTCGGCGCCGGTCACGAAGGCGTCGAGGCGCTGGGCGACCCCGGCGGGCAGTTCCTCGCTGTCGGCGACGGTGTTGTCGTCGCCGAGTCGCAGCCGTGCCACGGCCCGGTCGGTGCGTCCGGCGAGCCTGCGCAGCTCGTCTCCCTGTGCGGCGGACGGGTCGGACGCGTAGCGGACCGCGGCGGCACGCTCGGCCTGCAGCGCGGTCACGCTGTCGGTGACGGGCGAGCGGACGGCGTCGTCCACGTGCTGCAACTGCCGCAGCCGGGCGACGTCCTGGGCGGTGCTGACGGTCGCGTACGCCCAGAGGGCGAGCAGCGAGACGACGGGCACCATGAGCAGACAGACGATCTTGGCGCGGACCGTGCGGGGGCGTATCCGCCACTGTCCCGCACGCGCAGGTATGTCCTCCGGCACCGGGTCCAGCGGGTCGTCCCGGGTTTCGTCGGCCGGTGGCCCGGCATGGGCGCGACGACCGCGCGCGGGTGTCGTGGGCGGCGTCTCGGCGCCGGGGGTGGGGGTCCTACGCGGTGTACGCATGGCCTCCTCGCTCGGAAGTGGTCGGGGTGTGGTCGGGGCCGTCCGGGGCTCGGATCCGCTCCTAGGAGGGGACGTTCTCGACCGTCCGCTGGGCCGAGGCAGAGGCCGTGCGTTCTCCCGTGGTGGGTGACAGTGCGACGAAGGCCGAGGTCAGGAACAGATAGGAGCCGAGGCCGACGGCGAGCGGGAAGATGAACTGCATCGCCGTGGCTCCGGGCAGGACGTCGCCGGAGGGCGCGACCCGCACGCTCACCGCGAACATCCCGGTGTAGTGCATGCTGCTGACCGCGGCCCCCATGATCAGGGAGGCGATGGTGACGGCGACGGGCGACTTGATGTTGAGCGCCGCCCACAGGGCCGCCGTCGCCGCGACGACGGCGATGAGGACGGAGAGGCCGACGAGCACCGGGTCGTACGCGACGTCTCCGTGCAGCCGCACGGCAGCCATGCCCAGGTAGTGCATGCTCGCCACACCCAGGCCGGTGGTGAGTCCTCCCAGGAAGAGCGCGCGGACCCGGTCACGGCTGTAGCCGACCGCGAAGACGCCTGCGGAGACCACGATCATCGCGACCAGGAGGCTCGCGATGGTCAGTGGCACGTCGTAGCGGATGTCGGTGCCGCTGACGCTGAAGCCGAGCATGGCCACGAAGTGCATGGTCCAGATCCCGGTTCCGATGGCCGAGGCGGCGGTGATGAGCCAGTTGCGGCGCGATCGTCCGGTCGCGCCGAGCGCGCGGACGGTGCAGCGCAGGCCGAGCGCGGAGCCGATGCAGGCCATGACGTACGAAAGTGTGGGCGTCAGCCAGCCCAGGGCTGCGTGGTCCAGGTGTCCCATGGCCAGGGGACGCTAGTCCGGTCAGGGGTACCCACAGAGGGCGCATTTCGAAAGGTGTTGGAATATGACGCAGAGGTGTACCTGAACGATCGCGTCACGCTCGAACGTGTGCGCAGGGGCTCCCATCCGTGTCGGTGGGGGATCATGCGGAACATGAGTGACGACCACACGCATGTCCAGGAGTTCTTCTCGGCCCGCGCGGCCGGCTGGGACAGCAGATTCCCGGACGACGGTCCGGCCTACGCCGCCGCGGTCGCCGGCCTCGGGCTGCGGGAGGGCGACCGTGTGCTCGACGCCGGCTGCGGCACAGGGCGGGCCCTGCCGCCCCTGCGTGCGGCCGTGGGGCAGTCCGGAGTGGTCATGGGTGCGGATCTGACTTCGGCCATGCTGGAAGCCGCCGTACGGGCCGGGAGGGACCGGGACGGACGGCTGCTCCTCGCCGACGTGACCGCGCTGCCGTTGCGCTCCCGGTCGCTCGACGCCGTCTTCGGAGCGGGCCTGATCTCACATCTGCCTCAACCGGCCGAGAATGTGCGCGAGTTGGCCCGTGTGGTGCGGCCGGGTGGTGTCCTGGCCCTGTTCCATCCGATCGGCCGGGCGGCGCTCGCCGCCCGTCAGGGGCGGCAGATCACCCCGGACGACCTGCGCGCGGAATCCAACCTCCGCGCCCTGCTGACCGGTTCGGGGTGGCGTATGACGTCGTACGTCGACGAGGACGCCCGGTTCCTCGCCCTGGCCGTCCGCGAGGACTGACCGCGCTCACCCGTCGCGGCAACCCGCGCAGGGGGCGCGCGGGCCGGCGGCCGGTCGTCGCCGCCCACAGAGAGCGGACCTTTTCGAGGTCACGCGCGCGTGGGCGACGACGTCATCCTCCGCCCAGGCGCCGAGCGAGTTGCTGCCCGCACCCCATGGAAACCCGGCAGGCTGCGGGGAGACGCTCACGGCACTCGGCGACTGACGGCTTCACGCGACGCCCACCGCGCGGTGGTGCATGGCAGGGGCCGTCGATGGCCGGTGGGGCTCAGTGGCCCGGTTCCTCCGGCGTGGTCGGCGGCTCGGTGGGTGTCGGGCCGGGCGGACGGAAGAGGACGGCCCGGAGCACGGGTGGCGCGAACAGGGCGGTGACGGGCGCGGAGAGGGTCAGCACGGAGCGGAAGGCCCGACCCACGACCGGGTCACCGGGGGACCGTTCGGTGACGCGGCCCAGATACCACCCCGCTACGCGGTCCGCGGGCCCGTCGGCGACGGCGGTGCCGACCGCGCCCGGCATCTTGCGGTCCGCCCCGGCGGAGATGTCCCAGGCGAGCGTGGACGCCGCAAGGACCCTCTGCTGCACGCGCCGCGTGGTGGGCGTCCGGCGCCGTTCGGCCAGCGCGTCACGCAGGGCGACCGCGCTCATCGCGGCGATGGCCATGCCCTGCCCATAGATCGGGTTGAAGGTGCACAGCGCGTCGCCGGTGGCGATGAATCCGGCCGGGTGGCGGCCGGGCAGGTCGTAGCGACGACGGACATTCGCGGTCCGCCGGTAACCGAAGGCCGGGGTGAGGGGTTCGGCCTCCTCGATCCACCGGTCCAGGAGCGGATGCGCCAGCCGTTTGGTGTACGTCTCGAACTCGTCGTCGTCCGTGGGCGGTTCGTCTCCTCGCAGCCCCGAGACGATGACCAGGTGGCTACCGTCCTCCAGTGGCAGGGCGCCGCCGCCGTGGACCTGGTCGGGGCCGGGGTAGACGAAGTAACCGACGGTCTCGCCGTCGAGGACGCCCTTCCTGCCGCGGTAGACACGGGAGGCATAGGCGAGCCCGGTGTCGATGATCTCCTCCTGCGGAGGCTCGGCGCCGATCGCCGTGAGCCACTGCGGTGCCTTGGTGCCGCTGCCGGAGGCGTCGACGACCAGGTCGGCCTCCAGGGCCCGGTGTTCCGCGCCGACGCCGTCCGCGCGGTCCCGCAGCAGCACGCCCCGTACCCGCGACGCGTCGCCGAGCAGACCGACGGCATCGGTCCCCTCCACCACGCTGACCGCCGGATGGGCGAGAACCCGCCGCCGCACCAGAGCCTCCAGCTGCGCCCGGGAACCGGTGTAGATGTGCGTCGTCGCGGGCGAGCGGCGGAACCAGCGGCCGTTCTGCCACAGCACCATGTCCGACGGCATCCCCACCTTCGGCGCCCCCGCCGCCCGCAGCTCCGGCAGGAAGCCCGGCAGCAGCGACTCCATGGCCACCTGCCCGCCCTGCAGCAGGACGTGCGGATGCCGGCCGTGCGGTACGCCGGGCCGGGCCCCGGTCCCGTCCGGGAACCGGTCGCGCTCGACGATGGACACCCGGTCGGCGTACCCGGCCAGTACGTGCGCGGTGAGGAGCCCCGCGAGGCTTCCGCCCACGACGACCGCGTGCCGCCCGCCCCGACCGCCGCTCTCTCCCCAACGGCCCGTTCCTACGGCTGAGTTCACCGATCCGCTCCCTTGGTCGCCTCGTCGTGAGAGACACAAGTATCCCGTCCGGCGAGCAGAGTTGACCGTGTTCCGGCCCTTCCGCAACGGCCCGACCCGTTCGCTCCGGCGGCCCCTCGTGGGCCACCGCGTCACGGTGACGGTCCGGCCGTCGGCGACCTAGGGATACCTGCTCGTGTTCGAGAGCGGCGACGACGGTACGACGTGGGCGAGGCCGACCGACGTGGAGGCGCCCGCAGGCGGGAATGCGGCTCCTCGCAAGCGTCCGGTGACGGCGACCTGGACGGCGTCGGGATCGGCCGGCACGCCGGCATTGGCGACGGCTGGGGCAGGAACATCCAGGCCGCGAGGACGTACGCGACCCTCCCCGCCGAACGATCCGCGACGCGTCCGGCCAAGGTTCCGTACAAGTCGCCGGCCCCCCTCGCCGGACTGCCCCCTTCTGCCGTCAGGCCTCCAACTCTATTTTGGATAGCAGAAGACGAACGTTCGGTGGGACCACATCACTCAGGGGGAAGGTGATCGACATGTGGGGCAGGATCCGTAAGTCCAGTGCCAGATTGGTCGATTCCATGCGGATCGAGGAGCACACCGGCCGGGAGACCCGCTCGCACAATCTGTTCGAGGCCGCCGCCGCGTATGTCTCGGCCTGCGCGGAGGACGACCAGGACCGGATCGAGGAGGCCTCGGCCTGGGTCTCCCCGGAAGCGCTGTCGTTCGGGGTCAACGAGCTCGCGTGCCGGGCCGTCATCGCCCTCGCGCGGGAACGCGACGAGTCTCCGCGTACGGTGGCACGGGCGCTCCTCGGGCTACCGACAGCCTGACCGGATGACAAGGCATGGTCGATTCGCCCCCGTCCAAGCGGAAAACTGCAGCTCCGGGTGCACTTGGGAATCGTGACAAGCGCCTCCCCCACCCACTAGGGTGCGCGCCGTTGGACGAACCTATCGGGAGGCTGGGATGGCCGGGACGGACGAGGACGCCGTCGCCGCCGCGGACGACGCGCTCTATGTGCTGACGGCGGTGCTGCTGACGCCGGCGAAGTTCCCGAGCGTGCTGGGCGACGACTATCCGGAGGCCTGCGCGGCGCTCGGTCTGGCACCGCTCGCCGACGGGTACGGCCTGGTGATCGGCCAGGACGGCGGTGGCGCCCGGTGGACGGTCGTCATCGACGACGTCTCACTGGTCGCCGTCGCCATCGCGTCCTGGGACTGCGGCATGGAGTACGACCTGTCGCCCGACGAGCACACCGTCGTGGCCGCGCTGCCCGGCTGGCCCCTGGCGGTCGCCGTCGCCGCGCCCGGCGTGCCGGCGCCGCACGACCCCGATCCGGAGACCGCCGACGGCCCCGCCCTGTCGCCGCCGGACACCTCCACGTGGGGCGCCGCCCAGCGACGCCTGGGGGCCGACGAGATCGCGCTCCAGTGGGCGATGTGGCGCGAGCAGATCGACGACGCGGCCTTCCCCAGACCGAACGGCGGGTCCGCCGGGGACGGCAACGGCCCTGACGGCGAGGTCACGGACCACGACGTCTCGGACAGCAAGGGCGCGGGCGAGGCCGAGACGGAGACGCCCAAGGGCCACAGCGGTATTCGGCGGGTGCTCGCGGAGGCCCGCGCCTATGTGGACACCTCGCCGCCCCTCGGCCGCGTCCGCTCGTCCTTCGCGTCGGGCGACGCCCGGACCCTGCGTGCCGACGGGCCCGGGTGGTCGCTGGTGGCCAGGACCGACGACATCGCGTTCGTGCTGCTCGACGACGAGCCCGGAGAGGTCCTGCCGGTGGGCCGGGGACCGGAGCTGCCGGGACTGCTGGAAGCGCTCGACAAGATGGCCGTTCGGCCCAGCTGAACCGCTGCGGCGCACCGGTCGGGCCTGTGTGCTGCCCGGCCGGTGCGCGGGTGGTCAGCGGCCGATTTCCTTGCGGGTGACGCGGCGCAGCCTGCGCCGCTGTGAGGGGTCCAGTGTGAGGTATGCGGCGGCCGGGACTCCCAGGACGATCAGTAGGGCGACCCACCAGGGCAGCCAGATCAACAGGAGAAGCCCGACTGCCACACCCCCCGCGGCGATCTTCGCGTTCTTCGACATGTGCGTCGCCTCCTTCGCGGCGGATGCCGCTCTCTGTCCAGAGAAACGGACCCGCGCTGTCTGTGGTTCCGAAGCGCGACCCTGAGACATCCCTGAGACCACGCCCTGAGACATCCCGGATGCGTGTCTCCCGGGACGTGCTTCGAAAGTAGCGCCGTCCGCCCGTAGGACGGGCCCGACGGCGGCCGGTACGTGCGATCCGCAAGGCGGAGGAGTGACCCGCTACCGCGTATACCGGGGTGAATCCGGCGGACATGCGTGCCAGGCACCGGCGGGCCGGCGGGACCTTCGAAGCGCTCCCTAGCGGTCGGCCCGCAGCGGTTCACCCACCTCGTGCATGTGGCTCAGCGCCTGTCGGTAGGAGTCGACGAGTCCGGTCTCCGCGTAGGGAATGCCCAGATCTCGACAGTGCGCGCGCACAAGCGGCTGCGCGAGCCGCAGATGGGGCCGGGGCATGCTGGGGAAGAGGTGGTGTTCGATCTGGTAGTTGAGGCCTCCGAGGAACCAGTCGGTGAGGGCACTGCCCCGGACGTTGCGGGAGGTGAGCACCTGGCGGCGCAGGTGGCCCCAGGACTCGCCGTTCGGGTCGGGCATCTCCATGCCCTTGTGGTTGGGCGCGAAGGCCATCCCGAGGTGCAGGCCGAACAGCGCCTGGTGGATCGCCGCGAAGACCAGCGCCCTGCCGGGGGACATGGTGGTCAGCAGCAGCGTGGCGTAGGCGGCGACATGGCTCACCAGGAGGGTGGCCTCCACGGCGCGCTCCCCCGGCTCCTGCCGGCGCAGGTCCCGGAAGCCCTGGATCTTCAGGGCGACGCCTTCGAGGAGGGTGAGCGGGAAGAAGAGCCAGGCCTGGTGGCGGGTGAGCCAGCGCCTGAAGCCCGTGCGTACCTTCGCCTGTTCGCCGGTGAAGACGAGGACGTCCGCGACGACGTCGGGGTCCTTGTCGATGTGGTTGGGATTGGCGTGGTGGCGACTGTGCTTGCGGTTCCACCAGGAGTAGCTCATCCCCAGCAGCAGGTTGCTGTGCACGAGACCGATGGCCCGGCCGCTCGCCCTGTCGCCGGTGATCTGGGCGTGGCCCGCGTCGTGACCGAGGAAGGCGGTGCGGGCGGAGAACACGGCGAGGAGCGGGGCCAGCAGCAGCGTCCACCAGGAGTCTCCGGACAGGACGACGGCCGTGACGAGGCCGGCGAGGGCGAGTGCGTTGACGGTGATGGCCCGGGCGTACCAGTCCTGGCGGCGCTCCAGGAGCCCCTGCGACTTCACCTCGCGGAGGAGGGGGGCGAACTCGCTTCCGCCGGGTGGGGAACCGGACGTACCGCGCGGTTGGGGTGCGACGGTCGCGGCACTCTGGGACATGTCCGGGCTCCGGCTCTCTCAGGAAACGTGCTGACCTGAGCAAACGTACGAACCGGTGACCTGTCGCGACCATGCGGCGACCCCCCGTGTACGTACGGGGGTCAGCACCGTGCCACGCAGGGGGTTGACAACACCCTTGCGAGAATGTGAACCACGTCACGCTTCTGCTACCTCGCAAGCCCGAGAGGTGCTGTATCCTCGACCACTCCGACGAACTAGTCAAGTTTGAGGAGAACCACGATCTCTGTCCAGGGATTCCCTGCGGTATCACCGTCCGAGATTTCCGAACTCGCCTCATGCTGTGCCGTGTTCGTACCCGGGGACCCCGCCAGAACCGGCCATGTGGCCTTCTGGCGGCCCGACGGCACTCCGCCTCCGGCCGTGGCCGCGGGGACGCTCGAGGACCTGCCGCTCGCGGTCCCCGGCGACGGCGGTGTGGAACTGCTGAGCCTGCCCGCGGTGCTGCTGCCGGTCCGCGCGTCCCTCCCGGTCCTCACACGCGCGCGTGCCTCCGCACACGGGGACCGGGCGACGGTGTTCTGGGGTTCGGCGGCCGTGCTGGCCCTGCAGTGCGTGGCGCGCGGGCTGTTGCTGCCCGGACTGTCCGGGACCGACCACGACGCGTGGCGCATGGGTCCGCTGGGCGCGGCGGACGTCGAGCGCCTTCGTCGGCTCGCCGCCGCGATGCCGCCCGAGGCGCATGCAGTACCGCTGAACGCCGACGAGCCACTCAGACTGCCCGAGCCGGAGGAACTGCTGCGCGCCTTCCTGGACGCGGTCGCCGACGCCCTGCCCCGCTCGCCCGCGGCACCTCTCGTGACGGGCGGGCCCGCGTACGCCGCTCAGGAACCGCAACACCTGCCCGAGCAGCGCGCGTGGGCGGCGGACGTCGCTGCGGGCCATGACGCGGGCGTGCGCGTGTCGTTGCGGATCGAGGCGCACAGCCCGGCCGCTGACGGGGCGCCCTCCTTCCGGGCCGTTCTTCAGGCGCACAGCGTCAGCGATCCGACCATCGTCGCGGACGCCGCCGACGTGTGGGCAGGATCAACCGTCCTCGGCTCCCGCGCGCGGAGGGACGTTCTCCTCGCCCTGCGCCGGGCGGCACGCGCCTGGCCGCCGCTCACCCCGCTGCTCTCGGCTTCGGTGCCGGATGCCGTGGAACTCGCCGACGAGGAGGTCACCGACCTGCTGGGCGAAGGTACCCGGGGTCTCGCCGACGTCGGGGTCGGGGTGCACTGGCCGAAGGAGTTGGTCAGAAAGCTCACCACGCGCGCGACCGTCGGTCCGCCCGACGACATGGCGAAGCTTTCCTCCGCCGCTCCGTCGTTCCTGTCCGCCGACGCACTGCTCGCATTCGACTGGTCCTACGCGCTCGGGGACCACCAGCTGACGCGCGAGGAACTCGACCGGCTCGCCGAAGCCGATCGACCTGTCGTGCGGCTGCGCGACCAGTGGGTGCTGGTCGACCCGCACGAGGTGCGCCGCGCCCATGCCCGGCAGGACCACAAGGTGACACCCGTCGACGCTCTGAGCGCCGCCCTGACAGGCTCCGCCGACGTCGACGGCCACAGGGTCGACGTGCAGCCCACTGGGTGGCTGGCTGCCCTGCGGGACCGCCTCGCGGACCCGGAATCCCAGGAGCCCGTCCCCCAACCCGCTGCCCTCGCCGCCACCTTGCGGGACTACCAGCGCCGGGGCCTGAGCTGGCTGGCCCGCATGACCTCCGCGGGACTCGGCTGCTGCCTGGCCGACGACATGGGACTCGGCAAGACGATCACGCTGATCGCGCTGCATCTGCACCGGCAGACCGACAGGGCCACCGCCGGGCCCACTCTCGTGGTCTGCCCGACATCCCTGATGGGCAACTGGCAGCGCGAGATCGAGCGATTCGCACCGGGTACGCCCGTGCGCCGCTTCCACGGTCCGCGGCGCGAGCTCGACGGCCTGGCCGACGGGGAGTTCGTGCTGACCACGTACGGCACCATGCGCCTGGACGCGTCCCGGCTGGCGGAGGTGGCCTGGGGCATGCTCGTGGCGGACGAGGCGCAGCACGTGAAGAACCCCTACTCGGCGACCGCGCGGGAGCTGCGCTCCATCGGGGCACACGCACGTGTGGCGCTCACCGGCACCCCGGTGGAGAACAACCTGTCGGAGTTGTGGGCGATCCTCGACTGGACGACGCCGGGTCTGCTGGGCCGGCTCGGCGCCTTCCGCACCCGGTACGCCCAGGCCGTCGAGAGCGGTCAGGACCCGGCCGCCGCGGAGCGTCTCGCCCGGCTGGTGCGCCCCTTCCTGCTGCGGCGACGCAAGGCGGATCCGGGAATCGCCCCGGAGCTGCCGCCGAAGACCGAGACCGACCGTGCTGTGTCCCTCACCCCGGAACAGGCGGGGCTCTACGAGGCGGTGGTGCGCGAGACCCTCGCGGAGATCTCCGGGGCGGACAGCATGGCGCGGCGCGGACTGATCGTGAAGCTGCTGACGGGTCTGAAGCAGATCTGCAACCACCCCGCGCAGTTCCTCAAGGAGGAGCAGCCGAGGATCGTCGGCCGCTCCGGGAAGCTGGAGCTGCTGGACGAGCTCCTCGACACGATCCTCGCCGAAGGGGCGAGCGTCCTGGTGTTCACGCAGTACGTGCGCATGGCCCGTCTCATCGAGCGTCATCTGGCGGCGCGCGGTCTGCCTTCGCAGTTCCTGCACGGCGGGATGCCGGTCTCCCGGCGCGAGGCGATGGTGCAACGGTTCCAGGACGGTGAAGTGCCCGTGTTCCTGCTGTCGTTGAAGGCGGCGGGCACCGGCCTGAACCTGACGCGGGCCGAGCATGTCGTGCACTACGACCGCTGGTGGAACCCGGCCGTCGAGGCGCAGGCCACCGACCGCGCGTACCGCATCGGCCAGACCCGCCCCGTGCAGGTGCACCGGCTGATCACCGAAGGGACCATCGAGGACCGCATCTCCGACATGCTGCGCCGCAAGCGGCAGTTGGCGGACGCGGTGCTCGGTGCCGGCGAGGCGGCGCTGACCGAGCTGACGGACGCGGAGCTGGCCGATCTGGTGGAACTGCGAGGGGATGCGCGATGACGGGACATGACGCCGGCGCGGAGCGCACGTTCGCGGCGCTGCCGCCCGCGCACGGGCGGGGTTTCGCCGAGACCTGGTGGGGCCGGGCCTGGCTGCGGGCGCTGGAGGACGCGGCGGTGGACTCGGCGCAGGTGAAGACGGGCCGCAGCCTCGCGCGCCGGGGTGCGGTGGGCGCAGTATCGGTACGCGCCGGACGCATCACTGCCGTCGTCCAGGACCGCGACCGGAGCGCGCACCGGGCCGATGTCCTGTTGGCCGAACTGTCGGCCGAACAATGGGACCGTTTCCTCGACATGGCCGCCGAACGGGCAGGGCACGTCGCCGCGCTGCTGGACCGGGAGATGCCGCCCCATCTGGTAGAGGACGCGGCCGCCGCGGACATCGAACTGCTGCCGGGGTTGGGCGATCTGGAACCGGAGTGCGACTGCGGTGCGTGGGACCACTGCGGCCACACGGCGGCCCTCTGCTATCAGGTGGCCCGCCTGCTGGACCAGGACCCGTTCGTGCTGCTGCTGATGCGCGGACGCGGCGAGCACGCGCTCCTGGACGCCCTGCAGGCCCGCAGCGTCACCTCCACAAAGGAGCCTGCGGCCGCCGCGGAGACGGAAGGCGTCGATGCCGCCGAGGCCTACGTGGCGGGCGGCATCCTGCCGCCGCTGCCCGCAGCCGCCGAGCTGCCCCAGGAGCCCGGTCTGCCGCCCTCGCTGGACACCGAGGCCCCGCCGGGACCGGGAGTGGACCCGGCCGCGGTCCGTCACCTGGCGGCCAGGACCGCCGTAGAGGCTCATCGGCTGCTCGCGGAGGCTCTCCGGCCGCTGCCCGAACACCCTGTCCACGTCACCGAGTTGACCGCCACTCAGGACGCGGTGCGGCTTGCCGTGGCCGCGCCCGACCAGGACGTCACACGACGGCTCGCCGACGGGTCGGGGCGCGGCCCGGAAACCCTGGCGGACGCCACACGTGCGTGGGGCCTCGGTGGTGCGGCGGCGCTGTCCGTGCTGGAGGAGCACTGGGCTCCCGACCGCGAGACACACGTACGCGCGTGTGCCGCTGTTGACTCGGCCTGGGACGAGGACGAGAGGCCACCGCTGCAGCCGGCCGGCAACCGGTGGACGGTCAGCGGGGGCCGCACCCAGATACGTCTGGGACGGGACGGTCGGTGGTGGCCGTACCGGAGGGAACAGGGACGCTGGCTGCCGGCGGGTCCGGCCGCCCTGGATCCGGCGACCGCTCTGGCCTCGGCTGAGCTTGCCTCAGCCGAACCTCAGCGGTAGTTCGGCCAGGCCACGCAGAAGGGTGCTGCTGCGCCAGGTCAGCGTGTCGGGATCGGTCGCGAAGGCGAGAGTGGGCCGGTGACGCAGCAGCAGGCGCAGGGCGACGGCCGTCTCCACGCGGGCCAGCGGGGCTCCCAGGCAGTGGTGCAGGCCGTGGCCGAATCCCAGGTGCCCACGCGCGGGGCGCCGTACGTCGAAGCGGTCGGGCTCGGGAAAGCGGAGCGGGTCGCGGGAGGCGGCGGCGAGCGAGACCAGCACGGAATCGCCCGCCTCGATCCGGGTGCCGCCGATGTCGAGCGGTCGGGCGGCGAAGCGGAACGCCGTGGCGTGCACAGGCGAGTTGTAGCGCAGGGACTCCTCCACGGCGGCCTCGGTGAGGGCCGGCTCGGTACGGAGCAGGGCGAGTTGGTCCGGGTGGGCGAGCAGCGCGTGGACGGTCGTGGAGATCAGGTCGACCGTCGTCTCGTGGCCCGCGACGAGGATCAGGAAGGCCATGCCGAGGAGTTCCTCGGAGGTGAGGTCGGCGGCTGTCGCGAGGTCGCCGAGCAGGCCCGTCGCCCGCTCTGCACGGCTTGGCGAGATCAGGTCGGCGAGGTACCCGGTCAGTGCGGCCGCGGCGGTGCTCGCGGCCTCGGGCGAGGTGGGTATGACGAGTTCGTCGGACCATGCGTGGAAGACCGCGCGATCGTCTGCGGGTATGCCCAGAAGGTCACAGATCACCGTGACCGGCAGCGGCAGCGCGTACCGGGTGACCAGGTCAGCCGTTCCCTGTTCCGGCAGCGCGTCGAGGAGTCGCAGCGCTACGGCTTCGATCCGCGGGCGCAGTGCGGCGATGCTCCCGGTCGTGAAGCGGGCCGCCACCGCTCGGCGCAGCCGGGTGTGCTGCGGGGGCTCGGTCTGGAGCATGTTGCGGCCGATGGCGTGTCCGCCGTCACCCTGCCAGGACGCGGAGTGGCGGATGTCGTTGCTCAGGCGCGGGTCGGTCAGCGCGGCCCTCGCCGCGTCGTGCGTGACGACGAGCCAGCTCTCGCCGCTTCCTGGGACGAGCACGCGGTGCACAGGGCCCTCGGCCCGCAGCGCGGCGTAGACGGGGTACGGGTTCGACGCCAGGTCGTGGCCGTCCGGAGCCAGTTCCTCCAGGGTGGGCGCGGGCATGGTGATTCCTTTCGATCGCGGTCCTCAGGCCTGTGTCGTCCCGGCCGGTCTGCGTCGTTCGTCGCGCCAGACCTCGTGCACCGACCCCGCGAGTGCCGTCGCCTGGGCATGGCCGGCCCGGGCGGCCGCGGGGCGGCGCGCGTCGGACGTCATGTCACGTCCCATGGCCCGGCGTGCGGCGTGGTCCGGGGTCACGAGGGTGACGTGGGCACCTTCGGCGGTGAGCGTCGCCGCCTGCTGTCCCGCACTGGAATGGGGACCCACTGCGGTGGGGATCGGGGCGATGGCCAGGACATGGCCGTGGCCGCACGCGAGGTGGATGTTGGCCGTGGAACGGCTGCCTCCGTCCATCCAGCGGCGCCCTGCCGCCGTGACGGGAGGCCAGACCACGGGGACCGCGCAGCTCGCGGCGATCGCTTCGAGAAACGAGATGCCGGAGTCGGCGCCGAAGGCCGTCAGTTGCCCTGAGAGAGCGTCGACTGCCGTGATCCGCAGCCCGCGGCCGGGCCAGTCCCGTACGCCACGCAGCAGGGGGCCGAGGGCGTCGTACACGTCGGACTCGGGGCCCGTGCGGGCTTTCAACGCGGCTCGTCCGAGACGTCGCACGGAACGCTCCGGGTCGCGGGCACCCAGCGCGGCCCACAGGAAGCGGAGCGTCTGGGCGGGAGTGACACGAAGGTCCACCCCGTCGGCGCCGGCCAGTTGGCGTTCGTACAGCTCACGCGCGGACTCACCGGCAAGGAGCCGCGAACCGAAGATCGCACCGGCCGAGGTCCCGATCACGACGTCCGCGCGGACCGGATCGACGCCCGCGTCGCACAGGCCCGCGAGGACTCCCGTCATCCAACCTCCGCCGACGGGCCCGCCCCCGCCCAGGACAAGCGCGGTACTGCCCATGTGCCACCCCTCCCAAATAAATGGGGACTACTCCCCACTTCTAGGCCGACGATAGCATCACTACCGGGGAGTGCTCCCCGGTAACGGAGGGGCGAACATGACGAACGACGCGACGGCACCGGCTCGACGGCGCGACGCGCGACGCAACCGGGAGCTGCTGGTCGAGGCCGCTCACGAGGTGTTCACAGAGCAGGGGCTCGAAGCAGCTCTGGACGTGATCGCGCGGCGGGCCGGAGTGGGCAACGCCACGCTCTACCGGCATTTCCCGAGCCGTGCCGCTCTGGTCGACGCGGTCTTCCGCGAACCGCTGGCGGGCACCATGGCCGCCGGCGAGGAGGCCAGGACCGCCATAGACCCCTGGGAGGGACTCACCGGCTACCTGAACGCCGTGTTCGCCGTCCTGGCCACCGATCGTGGCACGAACGACCTGATGACCACCCACCTCGAAGGCGTCGACTCGCTGGGGGCCGTGCACGCCCACAACCGGGCGACCCTGGACCTGCTGCTCGCCCGCGGCCGTGAGCAGGGCAGCGTCCGCGCGGACGTCACCACGGAGGACGTCCTGTTCGCACTGGCCGCGCTGGGGCGCGCCGTCCCCTCCCTGGCCACCACCGTCGCCCCGGAGGCCTGGCGCCGTCCGCTGGCCCTGCTCCTCGACGGTCTGCGCGCCTCACCGGTCACCAGCACCCTCCCCTCCCCCGCACTCACAGCGGGCGAACTCGGGGACGTCCTCCAAGGGCTTGGACCGCATCGGGCACCCCGGAGCTCCCCTGAGTGAACGCACATCCGGCACGGCACACGCGCGTCCGCGTCACCCGAGCAGGGAAGGGACCAGCGATTCCAGGTCGCTCGGGAACTCGCTGGGAATGTCGCTCGGGAACTGCGACGGGAGCTCGCTGGGCAACTCGCTCGGGAGCTGCGAGGGCAGACTGAACGACGGCTTCGGAGATTGGCTCGTACTGGTGGCGGGCGCCGGCTTCTTGTCCGGTGAGTCGCTGCTCCCCGACGACATGAGGATCACGGCGGCCACCGTGGCGGCGGCCACGATCACGATGAGCAGGGCGATCAGTGGGCTGCGGCGCCTTCTCGGGCCCCGCGGCGGCCCCCCAGGGTCGCCGACCGAACCCATCCTCTGGGTCGGCGGCAGACCGCCGTAGGGATTCGGACCCTTGCGCCCGAAGTCGTCGGGGGGTGGTCCGAAGCCACCGCCCGGAGGCGGCGTGTCACCCGGCGGTCCGGGCGGCTGGGGCGGTACCGGCGGCATGGCCATACCGTCCAGAGTCGCCTCGAACCGGTCATGGGGCGACCCCCGCGCGGCAGTTGATACGGACCCATGCCGTGGATCGCATGATTCCGGAACATTCCGCGCGGGGGTCGCGACAGGCCGACTCGCTCATGTGCCGTCGTCAACGGTCCGGGCCGGTCGGCACGCGCGTGTGCCGGCGACGGAGGCCACTCACGACCGACGGCACACGCGCGTGGTCTTCGTTCAGCCGCGCGCGCCCAGCAGGTGGTCCATGGCGAGCTGGTCGAGCTGCTCGAAGGCCATGCCGCGCGAGGCGGCCGCCTCCACGTCGAAGTCCTCGAAGGCGCTGCGGTCCGCGAGGAGCGACTTCAGACCGTCCGCCGCGGTCTGCTGCGCCAGCTCGTCCAGACGCGAGGCGCGCAGCGCCTCCTGGACCTGCGGGTCGGCGCGGAAGGCGGCCGCACGCTCCTTGAGAATGAGGTAGTTGCGCATGCAGCCCGCGGCCGACGCCCACACGCCGTCGAGGTCCTCGGTCCGCGGCGGCTTGAAGTCGAAGTGCTTCGGCCCGGCGTAACCGGCGGTCTCCAGGAGGTCGACGAGCCAGAAGGCCGCGCGCAGGTCACCGGCGCCGAAGCGCAGGTCCTGGTCGTACTTGATGCCGGACTGACCGTTGAGGTCGATGTGGAAGAGCTTGCCCGACCACAGGGCCTGGGCGATGCCGTGCGGGAAGTTCAGCCCGGCCATCTGCTCGTGGCCGACCTCGGGGTTCACGCCGTACATCTCGGGGCGCTCCAGGCGCTCGATGAACGCCAGGGCATGGCCGACGGTGGGCAGCAGGATGTCGCCGCGCGGCTCGTTCGGCTTGGGCTCGATCGCGAACTTCAGGTTGTAGCCCTGCTCGGTCACGTACTCGCCGAGGAGGTCGAACGCCTCCTTCATGCGGTCGAGGGCGACGCGCACGTCCTTGGCGCCGCCGGACTCGGCGCCCTCACGGCCGCCCCAGGCGACGTAGGTATCGGCGCCCAGCTCGGCCGCGAGATCGATGTTGCGGATCGTCTTGCGCAGCGCATAGCGGCGCACGTCACGGTCGTTGGCGGTGAACGCGCCGTCCTTGAAGACCGGGTGCGTGAAGAGGTTGGTGGTCGCCATCGGCACCTTCATGCCGGTCGCGTCCAGGGCCTCACGGAAGCGCTTGATGTGCCTTTCGCGCTCACTGTCCGAGGACCCGAAGGGGATCAGGTCGTCGTCGTGGAAGGTCACGCCGTGGGCGCCGAGCCCGGCCAGGTGCTGCACCGTCTCGACCGGGTCGAGGGCACGGCGGGTGGCGTCGCCGAACGGGTCCCTTCCCTGCCAGCCGACGGTCCACAGGCCGAAGGTGAACCTGTCCTCAGGGGTGGGCTGGTAGTTCATGACGCGGCTCCTCGCTGCTCCGGACTATTTCGTCATGGCGGTTTACAAATTAGTATGCGCACACGTCTCTGGGAAGAGACAAGGCGTCTCCGGTGGAGACCCGAGCCGTTTTCAAGATCATGAGCCGCGCAACAAGGGAGAGCCCGATGTCAGCAGCCGAGGGTCCGCTCGTCGTCGGCGTGGACACGTCCACCCAGTCCACGAAGGCGCTGGTGGTCGACGCGGCCACCGGCCAGGTCGTCGCGAGTGGCCAGGCACCGCACACCGTGTCCTCCGGGGCCGGCCGCGAGAGCGACCCGCGCCAGTGGTGGGACGCGCTCAACGAGGCCCTGCGCCAGTGCGGAGACGCGGCCCGCGAGGCCGCCGCGGTATCGATCGGCGGCCAGCAGCACGGCCTCGTCACCCTGGACGCCCAGGGCGAGCCGGTGCGCCCGGCGATGCTGTGGAACGACGTCCGCTCCGCGCCCCAGGCCCAGCGCCTGATCGACGAGCTGGGCGGCCCGAAGGCCTGGGCGGAGCGAACCGGAAGCGTGCCCGGCGCCTCCTTCACGGTCACGAAGTGGGCCTGGCTCGCCGAGCACGAGCCGGAAGCCCTGCGCGCCACGAAGGCCGTGCGCCTGCCCCACGACTACCTCACCGAGCGCCTCACCGGCCAGGGCACGACGGACCGCGGCGACGCCTCCGGCACCGGCTGGTGGGCCTCGTCGACGGAGTCGTACGACAGCGAGATCCTCGCGCACGTGGGGCTCGACCCGGCCCTGCTTCCCCGCGTGGTCCGGCCCGGCGAGGTCGCGGGCACCGTCCGCGACGGACATGACCTGCCGTTCTCCAAGGGCACCCTGGTGGCCCCCGGCACGGGTGACAACGCGGCGGCCGCGCTGGGCCTCGGGCTGCGCCCCGGGGCGCCGGTGATGAGCCTGGGCACGTCGGGCACGGTGTACGCCGTGTCGAAGCGGCGTCCCACCGACCCGACCGGGACCGTGGCGGGCTTCGCCGACGCCCACGGCGACTGGCTGCCGCTGGCCTGCACCCTGAACTGCACGCTCGCCGTGGACCGCGTGGCGGCCCTGCTGGGCCTGGACCGCGAGGCGGTGGAGCCGGTCTCCGGGGTGACCCTGCTGCCCTACCTGGACGGCGAACGCACCCCGAACCTACCGAACGCCTCGGGACTGCTGCACGGACTCCGCCACGACACCACCGGCGGCCAGCTCCTCCAGGCGGCCTACGACGGTGCCGTACAAGCCCTGCTCGGAGCACTGGACCTGGTGCTCGACGAGGACGCGGACCGCTCGACGCCACTGCTGCTGATCGGCGGCGGCGCCCAGGGCGCGGCCTGGCGGCAGACCGTACGACGGCTCTCGGGACGCCCCGTCCAGGTGCCCGAGGCCAAGGAACTGGTCGCGCTCGGCGCCGCCGCGCAGGCCGCCGGCCTGCTGACCGGCGAGGACCCCGGCGCGGTCGCCCGACGCTGGAACACGGCCGCCGGGCCGGTGCTGGAGGCCGTGGAGCGGGACGAGGAGACGCTGGCCAGGATCGCCGGGGTACTCTCCGACGCGGCGCCGCTGCTGGAACGGGGGACGCAGACCGGCTGACGACGGGGACACGGGCCGGCCCAGGACGGGGAACGCAGACCGGCTGACGACGGGGACACGGGCCGGCCCAAGACGGGGTCGTAGCCCGACCCAGGACGGGTTCGTAGCCCGACCCAGGACGGGAACGCGGAGCCACTGAGGATCGAGGGAGGCATGACCGCACCGCTGCACGACGCCCACCCGGCGGGTCCCGGCCGCGGCCTGCCCGACACCCAGCAGGGCATGCGCCGCCGCAACCTGGCCCGGGTGATGCACGCCGTCAGTGCCGAAGGACCGCTGTCGCGTGCCGCGGTCTCCTCGCACATCGGTCTGACCCGGGCCGCGGTGTCGACCCTCGTCGACGAGCTCATACGCTCCGGGCTCCTCGAAGAGCTGGGCCCCGAGCGTCCCGGGAGGGTCGGCAGACCGGGTTCGGCCCTCGCCGTCAGCGGGCGCGGTCCGGCCGGGATAGGTGCCGAGATCGGCGTGGACCACCTCGCGGCCTGCGCGGTCGACCTGCGCGGACAGATGCGCTCACGCGTGGTGCGGTACGGCGCCAATCGCGGCCGCTCCCCCGAGCCGGTGATCGCCGAACTCACCGCCCTGGTACGCCAAGTGGTGACGGAGGTCGAGGCCGAGGGCCTGTGGCCGGCGGGTCTCGCGGTGGCGGTGCCCGGTCTGGTGGCGCGCAACGCCAGGACCGTCGTGCGCGCTCCCAACCTCGACTGGCACGACACGGACCTGGGCACCCTGCTGCCCGAGGACTACCCGCTGACCGTGGGCAACGAGGCCAACTTCGGTGCGCTGGCCGAACTCTGGCTCGGAGAAAGCACCCCCCACGACTTCCTGCACGTCTCGGCCGAGATCGGCATCGGTGCGGCCCTCGTGGTGGACGGACAACTGCTGCGCGGGACGCGGGGTTTCGCCGGCGAGCTCGGCCATGTGCCGGTCCGGCCGGACGGCCCCCGGTGCCCGTGCGGCAGTCGGGGCTGTCTGGAGCAGTACGCCGGTGAGGAGGCGGTGCTGCGGGCGGCCGGCCTGGAGCCGGGCGAGGACCGCGTCGGTCTGCTCGCCCAGCACGCGGCGGACGGCGACGAGGAGGTGCGAGGCGCGCTGCGCGAGGCGGGCGAGGCGCTCGGTATCGCGCTGACCGGAGCGGTCAACCTGCTGGACCCCGAAGCCGTGGTGCTGGGCGGCGCGTTGTCCGGGCTCGCGCCCTGGCTGCTGCCGTCGCTGCAGGACGAACTGGCCCGGCGCACGGCCGGCCCGGCCTGCCCGGTGACCGTGTCCCGGCTGGGTTCGGAGGGGCCGTTGCTCGGGGCCGCGCACTCGGTCGTGCGGGCTGTACTGGACGATCCCGCGGTTGTGGGCGAACGGACCTGAGCCCCGGCCGCGTCACCCCGTCGGGTGAGCGAGTTGTCCACATCCCCAAGGTTGTCCACCGAAACACCAAGCACACTTCTGCCCCATCGGCAGGCGCCGTACCGTGATCCACACGAGGCACACAGCCGCCGTGAACAGCGGAGTCGGGGGTGCACAACATGTCAAGGAACAGGGCTGCTCGGCCGCGGCGCGACGTCATCGGGCTGCGCGAGATCCGGCTCCGCCGCATCACGGCCATGGCCGACACCGCCCGTGTCCCCACCGCCGACCCCCAGACCACCGGAGCCCGGATCACCCGTGTCCACCTCGCGCATGTCCGCCCCGACGAACCCACGCAGAACGGAGCCGTGCAGTGACGAGCGACGACCCCAGGATCCTGAAGGTACGGCCCCAACCCGGCGAGTACGCCTGGACGTTCGGCGGCGCGCCACCCGTGGCCCGGATCTCCCCCGGCACAGTTCTCGACCTGTACACGGAGGACTGTTTCGCGGGACGGGTGCGGTCCGAAAGGGACCTGGTGTCCGAGGTGTGCGAATTCCCCTTCCTGAACCCGCAGACCGGTCCCTTCCACATCGAGGGCGCGGAGCCGGGCGACACCGTCGCCGTGCACTTCGTCTCGATCGAACCGGCCCGGGACTGGGCCGCGTCGACCACGGTCCCCCTGTTCGGCGCGCTCACCTCGACGCACACCACCGCCACGCTCCAGCCCCCGCTGCCGGAGACAGTGTGGATCTGGCAGTTGGACCGGACCCGGCGCACGGCACTGTTCCGGGCCCGTGACAGTGACATCGAGATCGAGCTGCCCATGGACCCGATGCACGGCACCGTGGGGGTGGCTCCCGCCCATATGGAGGTGCGCTCGGCGCTGGTGCCCGACGCACACGGCGGGAACATGGACACACCCGAGATGCGGGCCGGCGTCACCTGCTACCTCGGTGTCAACGTGGAGGGCGCCCTGCTCAGCCTCGGCGACGGACACGCCCGGCAGGGCGAGGGCGAGACCTGCGGGGTCGCCGTCGAGTGCGCGATGAACACCGTGGTGATCGTCGAACTACTCAAGGGCATCTCCACGCCCTGGCCGCGCATCGAGTCGGACACTCACATCATCTCGACCGGTTCGGCTCGGCCACTGGAGGACGCGTTCCGGATATCGCAGCTCGACCTCGTGCGGTGGCTGGTGCGCGACTACGGGTTCAGTGAGCTGGACGCCTACCAGTTCGCGACCCAGGCCGTGGAGTCCCCGCTGGCCAACGTCTGCGACACCAACTACACGTGCGTGGCGAAAATCCGCAAGGAATGGCTGCCCGCGGGCGAGACTCACCGCGGGGTGCACGCCCGGCTCCGTCACACCGCGGCGGCCCTGCTGGGCTGAACACCGCCGACAGGAAAGGCTCCTGATCCTTGGAACGCTCGCGACCGCTCCTCGACAGACGGCGACTGCTGAAGGGGGCCGCTCTGGCCGCCGTACCGTACACGCTGCTTCCCGAGGTGCGCGTCTGGGCGGCTCCCCAGCCCGTCCACCAGCCGTCCGCCGAGTGGCAGCCGGCCACCCCGTCCAACTACACGGCGTCGGACCGTCCCTCCTCCTACCGCGTGGACCGGGTGATCATCCATGTCACGCAGACCGACTACACCGGCGCCCTTGCCATCTTCCGGGACCCGGCGAAGAAGGTGTCCGCGCACTACGTCGTGCGATCGGCCGACGGTCACATCGCGCAGTGCGTCCGGGAGGCCGACATCGCCTGGCACGCCGGGAACTGGGGGTACAACACCCGCAGCATCGGCATCGAGCACGAGGGCTGGGTGGACAAGCCCGCCTACTTCACGGAGGCCCTGTACGGGCAGTCCGCGAAGCTCACCGCGGAGATCTGCCGGAGATACGGCATCCCCCGGGACCGTGGGCACATCATCGGGCACGCCGAGGTGCCGGGCACGGACCACACCGACCCGGGACCGTACTGGAACTGGGCGCGCTACATGAGGATGGTCGAACTGGCCTGACCCGCGCGAGAGAAACATCGCCTCAGGTGACGCCGGTCGAAGTGGTTGTCTGCGCGCGCACCCGGAGTGACGATGTCCCCAGCCACATCGCCTTCCGGGGAGACCGAGTTGACCGATCCATGGGTGGCCCTGGAGCCGGGGACCGACCCCGCCGAGCAGGTCCGGCTGCTGCGACGCGCTCACGAGAGGTTCACCGAGGCGGGCACGGTGCAACGCCCGGTGCGCCCCGTGGTGGCCGACTCGTGGCGGCGATCCGCGCGGGCCGGTGTCGGGCCCGACGGAACGGCGAGCGTCGACCTCAGCGACGGTGACCTCGATGTGTACCGGGCCGAGCATCCGCTGGCACGGGTCATGCCCCTGGTCCGTGAGCTGATGGGGACCTTCGCCGCCGACGGGGAGCATCTGCTCGCGGTGTGCGACGAGCACGGCAGGCTGCTCTGGGTCGAGGGCCACGCTACGACCCGCCGACAGGCGGAGTGGATGAACTTCGTGCCGGGTGCGCAGTGGGCGGAAACAGCCGTCGGGACGAACGCGCCGGGCACCGCGGTCGCGGTGGACCGGCCGGTGCAGGTGTTCGCGGCGGAGCACTTCATCCGCCGGGTTCAACCGTGGACCTGCGCGGCGGCACCGGTGCACGATCCGCGGACCGGGCGGGTGTTGGGGGCCGTGGACATCACCGGCGGGGATGGACTGGCGCATCCGCACAGTCTGGGCTTCGTCCAGGCGGTCGCGCGGGCCGCCGAGTCCCAGCTGACGCTGCTCCTCCCGCAGCGGCCCGCCGGCGACATCCCCGAACTGAGCGCGCTCGGCCGGGATGAGGCAGTGCTGGTCGGCGACGGCGGCGGGACCAGGCTCAGCCGTCGGCACAGCGAGATCCTTGTGCTGCTGTCCCGCCACCCGGAGGGACTGACCGGGGACGAGCTCCTGTGCGCGCTGTACGAGGACGAGTCGGTGCCGTCGGTGACGCTGCGGGCCGAACTGGCGCGGCTGCGCAGGGTCCTCGGGCCGGGACTGCTGGCCTCGCGGCCGTACCGGCTGACCGTGCCGGTCGAGTCGGACGTGGCCCTCGTCGAGCGTCGGCTGGAGAGCGGGGCGGTCACGGGGGCGGCACGGGGATACGCCGGTCCACTGCTGCCGGCGTCGCAGGCTCCGGCCGTGGTACGGCTCCGGCGCCGGGTCGCCGACGGGCTGCGCACCGCGTTGATCGCCCGCCGCGATCCCGACCTGCTCTCCGACTGGGCGCACGCTCCGTGGGGCGAGGACGACCTCGACGTGTGGCGGGCGCTCGCGGCCGTACGGCCCACGGTGAGCGTACGAGCCCGTCTTGCCGCGCTGGAATCGGAGCTGGCCGCCCCGGCGGCAACGTGGTTGCAACGTCCGCGCTCCTAGCCTCGCGCCCAGAGCTGCCCAACGGCGGGCAGCGCTGCTGAAGGAGGCAGGCCAGCATGACCCGTTACGCGGCACCCGGCACCGAGGGCGCGATCGTCTCCTACCAGGCGCGCTACGACCACTTCATCGGCGGCGAGTACGTGGCGCCGGCGCTCGGGCAGTACTTCGAGAACCCGTCCCCGGTCAACGGGCAGCCGTTCACCGAGGTCGCGCGGGGCACCGCACAGGACGTGGAGCGGGCGCTGGACGCCGCGCACGCCGCCGCCCCGGGCTGGGGCCGGACCTCGGTGACCGAACGGTCCGGCATCCTGCTGAAGATCGCCGACCGGATGGAGGCGAACCTGGAGAAGCTCGCCGTCGCGGAGAGCTGGGAGAACGGCAAGCCGGTGCGGGAGACCCTCGCCGCCGACATCCCACTGGCCATCGACCACTTCAGGTACTTCGCGGGGGCGATCCGCGCGCAGGAGGGTTCGCTGGGCGAGGTCGACGACGACACGGTGGCGTACCACTTCCACGAGCCGCTCGGTGTCGTAGCGCAGATCATCCCGTGGAACTTCCCGATCCTGATGGCGGTGTGGAAGCTCGCCCCGGCCCTCGCCGCGGGCAACGCGGTCGTCATCAAGCCCGCCGAGCAGACCCCGGCCTCCCTCCACTACTGGATGAGCCTGATCGCGGACCTGCTGCCGCCCGGCGTGGTGAACATCGTCAACGGCTTCGGCGTCGAGGCCGGCAAGCCGCTCGCGTCCAGCCCGCGGGTGGCCAAGGTGGCGTTCACCGGCGAGACCACGACGGGGCGGCTGATCATGCAGTACGCCTCCGAGAACATCAAGCCGGTCACCCTCGAACTCGGCGGCAAGTCACCGAACATCTTCTTCGACGACGTGTGGGCGCAGGACGACGACTTCCGGGACAAGGCTCTCGAAGGGTTCACGATGTTCGCCCTCAACCAGGGCGAGGTCTGCACCTGTCCGTCCCGGGCGCTCATCCAGCGCGGCAACTACTCCGAGTTCCTCCAGGCGGCCGTCGCCCGCACCGAGCTCATCAAGCCGGGCCACCCGCTCGACACCGACACGATGATCGGCGCCCAGGCCTCCAACGACCAGCTGGAGAAGATCCTCTCCTACCTCGACGTCGGCCGGCAGGAGGGCGCGCGCATCCTCACCGGCGGCGAACGCATCGAGTACGACGGGGAGTTGAAGGGCGGCTACTACGTCCAGCCGACGATCTTCGAGGGCGACAACCGTATGCGGATCTTCCAGGAGGAGATCTTCGGCCCCGTCGTCTCGGTGACCTCCTTCGACGACTTCGACGACGCCCTGAAGATCGCCAACGACACGCTGTACGGGCTCGGCGCGGGTGTGTGGACCCGGGACATCAACACGGCGTACCGGGCCGGCCGGGGGATCCAGGCCGGCCGCGTCTGGACCAACTGCTACCACGCGTACCCGGCGCATGCCGCGTTCGGCGGGTACAAGCAGTCGGGGATCGGGCGGGAGAACCACAAGATGATGCTGGAGCACTACCAGCAGACGAAGAACCTTTTGGTTTCATACAGCCCGAAGAAACTTGGGTTCTTCTAGAGTCTCAAGTCGGTTGCCTGGAGGCACCGATGCGCTCCCGGCAACCCGACACGATAGTGTCGGCGGCGGTTGAATCCATTCACCCGTCGCCGACCTCTGCCTGGTGCAGGTATCGGCTCAGTCGCAGCCGGGGCGGCAGCCGCAGGCGTCTGTCTCCCCGCCGGCGGCCGGAACCACCACGGTGGGTCGGTGTCCGGACCCGCTCAGGAGTTCCGGTTCCACCTCTTCCGCGATGCTCTCCACTCACCTCCAGGCGTCGACCGAGAAGCTGCCGCCCGCGGGCCGGACAACCGTGGCGGTCAGTTCCCTCACCCGGTCGGCAGGTACCGGAACGCCCGGGGCTTGGAAGATCCATTCCATCGTCTTGTCCAAGCCCACGTCCTTGGGTACTTCCCCGAAGTAGGGCTTGCAGTAGACGGGCGTGCCTGGTTCGCTGCGCCAGCTGTCGGCGAGCGTGCCGATGTCCACCGCGTCGTAGCCGAGGATGTCGAGCAACTCCACGACCTCCGTCTTGGCGGCGGCATCGTCACCGGCGATCGGCATGGCACTGCGGTCCGGCGCACCCGAGGGACGTGCCAGGCTGGACAGCTGGCTGGAGACGATATTGTTGGCCGCCTTGACCACACGGGAGTCGGCCAGGTGGCGCTGCACCAGCTCGCTGCTCGTCAGCTCGTTCGCGTCCAGCTCGGCGATGCGGCCGTCGCGCTCCGGGTAATAGTTCAGCGTGTCGATCACGATCTTGCCCGCCAGCGGCTGTGCCGGGATCTTCTCGTAGGCGCCCAGCGGGATGGACACCACCACCAGGTCCCCGGCCTCGGCGGCCTCGGCGGGAGTGGCCGCCCGGGCGCGGGGGCCGAGTTCGGCAACGAGACCGGCGAGGGACTCGGGACCGCGGGAGTTGCTCAGGACGACGTCCAGGCCTGCGGCGACAGCAAGGCGGGCCAAGATGCCGCCGATGGTGCCACTGCCGATGAAGCCGAGTGTCTTGTTCATGGTGCTCTGTTCTCCAATGGGATGAGGAAATGCCGGACCGGCCACAGCCACGAACCGTAACCGGACCGGCTGGTCACTTTAACTACCGTACCACCTAACCGGACCGCCCGGTCATGTTGAGTAGAGTGGACCCATGAGC
This sequence comes from Streptomyces sp. NBC_00285, assembly GCF_036174265.1. NCBI lineage: Bacteria > Bacillati > Actinomycetota > Actinomycetes > Kitasatosporales > Streptomycetaceae > Streptomyces > Streptomyces sp. NBC_00285. Next base: position 1,582,462 of record NZ_CP108055.1, read on the forward strand.
ACTGAAGAAGAAGCCGTTGCAGCGCCGCCCGCGCGACGGATGAGAGCCGACGCGGTGCGGACGCGCAAGGCGCTGTTGAAGGCTGCCGCGGAGGTGTTCGCCGAGCACGGCGCGGAAGGGTCCACTGCGCAGATCGCGGCACGGGCGGGGATCGGAAAGGGAACCGTCTTCCGGCATTTCCCCACCAAGGAGGACCTGTTCGCCGCGATCATCGGCGAGGCAATCGACGGGCTGGTGGCAGTGGGCCGCCAGCAGGCCGAGCAGGCCGACGCGGACGCCGCCCTGCTGCAGTTCATGAGCGCGGGCGTCGATCTCTACGCAAACAACCGGGCGCTCGCGGAGGCACTTCGTATGGTGTCGGATGTTCGGCACCCGGAGATACAGGCCGGACAGGCGCAGTTGATCGCAACAGCCGGGTCACTGGCGCGGCGGGCGCAACGCGACGGCTCACTCCGTGCGGATCTGAACGGGCAGGACGTGATGCTGCTGATCTGCGGCGTGTACTACACCGCCGCACCCTTGCTGGCTGCCGATCCGTCGGCCTGGCGGCGCTACCTGCGGCTCACCTTCGACGGCATGTGCGCCACCGGCACCGGGCCTCTACCCCCGGCACTCTTTCACGACTCCTTGCTGCCGACGATCCGGTAGGGCCGACCGGCATGCGCCAGAAGTTCACCGACGCGCGGGCTGCCGCGGCTCCTACAGGCCTCCGCTCTGCGGTCTTCGGTCGGCACCCCGCCGACCGACGCTCCAGCTCGGGCCTCGTCGGCTCCTCGGCGAACGTTCCGTACGACGAGGAGCCCACCGTCCGGAGCCGGGGAGGATTGTCGGTCCATGGATATGTGATCCTCTCCCGCCCCCGTCGATACACCCCCATAGTCGAGACTGCCGGGCGCGCCCGGCCCCTGCGGCGAAGGAGAGTATCGCCGAGGTCAACGGCGTCTACGACCAGGTGCTGGCCCTGCTGAGCGGCGCCACGACCTGATCCAGCCACACAATGGAGAGCCGAACGTGAAACCCACGAATGAAGACACCGTCGAAATAAGCAGGGCCCTGGCGCTGTGGGCGCACATCATGGACGACCACAAACTGGACCGTCTCGGCGAATGCCTCACCGAAGACGCGGTGTGGGACGGCAGCGTCTTCGGCGGCGACCCGATCGTCGGGCTGGACGCGATCGCGGCCTTCATGAACGCCCCCGGACACGCGAAAGCCCACCACACGACGAACATCGTCGTGTCGGAAGGCCCGGGCGACGAGGTGCGGGCCCGATCCAAAGGTCTGAGCCTGCTGGAGGGCGGCACTGTCGCCAGCGTCGTCTACGCCGACGACCTGCGGCGCACCGATGACGGCTGGCGCATTTCCCGGCGGGTCATCCATCTCACGTGGCCACAGCGCTTCTAGGGGTGCTTTCCAAAAGCCGGGTGCTTGCGGGCGAGTGTCATGCAGTGGGCGAGTTGCAGTAAGGCGTCGTGCATGTCGTCGTGTACTTCCCACCGGATCCACAGGCGGCGAGGGCCATGGAGCCAGGCGATGGCGGACTCGGCGTCCCAGCGGACCTTGCCCAGGCCCGACCCGTGCGGCTGGCTCCGTTGAACGATCTTCGGTGTGATGCCGCGCTCGCGCAGTCGGCGGCGATAGAGGTCGTAGTCGTAGCCGCGGTCGGCATACAGCATCCTGGGTTTGCGCCGGGGGCGGCCCCGCTTGCCCCGCACCGGCCCAAGGCTGTCGATCAGCGGCCGAAGCCGGGTGACATCGTGGCGGTGACTGCCGGTCAGCGACACCCGCAGCGGGGTGCCGCGGGCATCGGTCAGCACGTGATGCTTCGAACCCGGCCTCCCGCGGTCAACCGGGCTCGGACCGACTTTCGGGCTGCGTCGTCCCCGTCTGGCCTGCACGTGCGAGGCGTCGATGGTGGCGCGGGAGAAGTCGAGACGGTCCGGCGCCCGCACCCCGTCCGGCAGCACCCGCCGGAGTTCCTCCCACACCCCGGCCTCCTGCCACTCGGCCGGCCGCCGCCAGCAGGTAGGACCGGAACCGAACCCCAACTCCGGCGGCAGGAACTCCCACTGGACACCTGGGTAGAGGACGAACAGCACACCTTGGAGCGTCTAGCGGTCATCGATCCGCTTGGGCCCCGGGTAGCGGAACTGCCGCTCATGCTTCGGCAACAGCGGCTCGCTCACCGCCCACAACCCGTCACTGACCTCCCATGGCTTCCGCCGCGCCATGGTCACACCCCACAGAAAACATGGGATTACGCACATCTCCGCCGTGCCACAACACGATCTTTCTGCAAGGACCCCTAAAAAAGGACGTACCACCATCATGAACGCTTCCACCACAGCCTCCACGACCGCCCTGGCCATCGGGTCGGAGGAGCCTCTCAGCCCCGGCTACGACGCGGCGACCAAGGACGACGCCGAGTTCAACAAGCACTTCCGGCACGGCTTCACCACCATCAACGACGTACAGATGCACTACGTCGTCGGCGGCGACGGCCCGCAGGTCATGGTGCTCCTGCACGGCTGGCCGCAGAGCTGGTACGAGTACCGCCAAATCATGCCCTCACTGCTGCCCGGCCGCACCGTCATCGCCATCGACCTGCCGGGCATGGGCGACTCGACCGGAAACCCGCCCTCCATGACCAAGACGGTCCTGGCCACGTACGTCCACAAGCTGCTCAACCACCTCGGCCACCACGAGAACGTACACGTCGTCGCCCACGACTTCGGCCTCAACGTCGCCTACCCATTGGCCGCCCAGCACCGCGACCAGGTGGCGGGCCTGTTCCTCATGGACGGCGGCCTCGTCGGCAAGAACCTTAAGTTCGCCACCCTCGCATCGGTTTCTTGGCACTTCTCCTTCTTCCTGCAGAATCCGCTCGCCGAGGAACTGGTCACCGGCCGGGTCGAAACCTTCCTCACCCGCTTCCTCCAGAGTGTGAAGACCGCCGGCGAGAACGTCTCCGACGACGAACTCGCCGAGTTCGTCCGGGTGTTCTCCCGTCCCCAGGTCCTGCACGCCGGCTTCGGGCTCTACCGGACCATGACCCAGGACGAGGCCGACAACACCAAACTCCAGGACACCCCGCTGACCATCCCGGTCCATCTGATCACCCAGGCCGCCCTCGCCGACCTGTTCCTGCCGCCCATCCAGGACGCCGCCCCCCACGCCACCTCCGCCGTCGTGCCCGGCGCCGGACACTTCCTCGTCCACGAAGCACCCGACCGCGTCCTGGCCGAGATCAACGCCTTCTACCCCACCTCCGCCCCCTGACCAAAAAGCGCCACACGACCACATGACGTCCAAACCATCCGATGCCAGCACTCGCGCGGTCCCTTGGCGGCGACCTCGAAAGCCGGCACACCGAGGCCAACATAAACGGCGCTTGACGACGTCTCAGCCGGATCACATCTGCCGGCATCCGACAACAAACCGAAGAAATCAGTAACAGGATTCCATCCTGTGCATACGGCTTCGAAGGCCCCGGCTCCTGAGCGTTCCAGGAGCTCAGGACTCCGTGGCGCTTGCCCGCAAGTAGTCCACGCCGCGAGTGCCCGCCGCGTGGCGAAGACCCTTCCGCGGACTCCAGTCAGGCGGGCTCGGCCGTGCGCTCGATCCGGTCGAGGAGTCGGTGGTGTCGGGCTGCGTGGGCGAAGTCGGGCACCACGGAGCCGCCTTCCGTCAGGTCGCGCTGGATCTGGGCGTAGGCGGCGCCGACGTTGTATGCGGGGGTACCGCGCAGCTCTTGGAGCGCGGGGTCGAAGTACCGCTCGGGTACGGTGAGGCGGCTGAGCTCGGCGTCGGATCCGTGCGCTCCGGCGATGCTGAACTCGCCCACCTGGAGGTGTCCGGTGTCGCCGGTGATGACCAGGTCACCGTCCGTTCCGTTGATCTCCCAGTGGAAGTTGGTGCCCCGGGACCGGCCGCCCCGGTAGTGCACGGAGGCCACCGCGCCGGAGGAGAGCACGCCGCCGAACACCACCTGGTCGGCGACGTTCGGCCGGAAGACCCGGCTGGTCTGCGGGTACCTGACTTCTCGGTGGCGAGTGGCTGTGACAGTGGTGACCTTTCCGACATCGCCGAGCACCATGGTCAGTGCGTCCAGGGTGTGCCCGAACGGGATGGTCAGCATGGTGGCGCCGTTGGCGCGGTCCAGTAGGTAGGCACCGTCCTCGGAGAAGACCGCTCCCCAACTCCCGCCGGACGCTACCAGGCTGGTCGAGAGCACCTCGCCGACATATCCGTCGGCGACTAGGTCGCGCAGATAGCGCACAACCGGGGCGGACCGTGCCTGCAGCCCGGTGAAGGTGCGCAGTTTGCGTTCGGCAGCGGCGGTCGCCAACTCCTCGGCCTCCGCGGTGCCGTTGCCCAGCGGCCACTCGGAGAGCACCATCTTCCCTGCGGCCAGGGCGGATTGGATGATCTCCCGATGGTGCGGCACCTTCACGGTGACCACCACCAGGTCGACCCCGTCGGCCGCCGCCAGTTCTCCGGCCGTCCCGAAAGACTGCGCGACTCCGTACTTCTCCGAAGCCTGCCGCGCGGACTCGGCGCTGCTCGCCGAAAGTGCGCGCAGTTCGAAGCCGTCCAGCTGTTGCAGCGCGGGAAGGTGGGCCCGAGAAGCCCAGCCGCGCCTGGCGGAAAGACCGACGATGCCCACGCCAATGGGCGTCTGGTGCGGGGATGACATGGTGAGACTCCTACACAGAGCGACAAACTGTTCGGCAATGACGGGCCACCGCGCCGGCCCCCGTCCCTCCTCACATGAAAATTGCGCGGTTCAGGCGGAGAAGGTATTCCGCGTCCGGTTGCCCGCCGGCCGCGAAGCGTTCCTGGAGCACGGCGAGCCCGAGGTCGCGCCGCTTCGGTGATCGCGCCGCGTCGGCCGCCGCCAGTGCATCCGGCAGCTCCTGACGGGTGAGATCCGTGCAGTAGGCGGGTGTGCCGGGCTGCTGCCGCCACGATTTCGCGAGCGGCCCCGCGTCAAAGGCGTCGAACCCGGTGTCCTCAACGAGTGCCATGGCCAGGTCACGCTCTCGCGCACTGTCGGCCGCGACGGGCAGCGCGATGCGGTCCGCACTTCCCGCCGGCTTGTTCCTGTGCGCGAACGACTCGGCTCCGATCGAGTTCCACGCCTTGACGATGGACCGGCCCAGCTGCTTGGCAGCCCACACGCTCTCGGCCTGGCCGGCCTCGATCGCCGCGATTCCGCTGTCTCGGTGCGGGTAGTAGTTCGACGTGTCGATGACCACCGTGTCAGCCGGCACCTTGGCGATCAGCGGTGCGACCTGCGGATTGCGGGCGAAGGGAATGGAGAGGATCACGGCGTCGACGTCCACTACGGCTTCCGCCGCTGTCACCGCTCGTGCGCCCGAGGCCAGCACGTCCGCCTCGATCGTCTCCGGGCCGCGCGAATTGGCCGCCTTCACCTCGTGCCCGGCCGCGCTCAACCGCCTGGTCAACGTCTTGCCGATGTTCCCGGTGCCGAGAATGCCGATCTTCATGGTGAAACTCCTTGTCCGGAAAGGAACCCCGGTTTCGGTGACCGGGGTTCTTGGCGCTGCGGGCCGGCCGCGGACGCGGTGGTGCGGGTGGGTAATGGCGGCCTTGCCGAAGTGAGCGCCGTTCTGCGTGTTCGTCGTGTGTGTTCGTGGCGTGCCGGCGCTGCCACCCTCGTGTCGTTGCGTGGACGAGAGCGGCGTCGGGTGTCTCAGCGGTGGGCGGCGCGGTTCATCTCGACGACGTCGTCGACGGTGGGGTTGGCCGGGAGGGCGGCGAAGCGTTCCGGGAGGGTGTCGCGGATGGCCGCGTCCTTGGCGCGGTCGGCCGCGGCCAGGGCCGCCGGCAGTTCGTCGAGGGTCAGTTCGGTGCAGTAGGCGGGGCTGTTGGGCTGCTGGCGCCAGGAGTCGGCCAGTGTGCCGGTGTCGTAGGGGTCGAAGCCGGTGTCGTCCACCAGGCTCATGGCCACCTTCCGCGCCTCCTCGCTGTCGCCGGCGACGGGGATGGCGAGGCGGCCGGTCGTTCCGGCCGGGACGCCCTTGGTCCGCTGGGTTTCGGCCAGCGCGGCATTCCACGCCTTGACCACGGGGCGGCCGAGCAGCTCGGCGGTGTACACGCTCTCCACCTGGCCGTTGTCCACCGCCTCGATCGGCTCGCTGAGCATGCCGGGGTAGTAGTTCGCGGTGTCGATGACCACCGTCTCGTCGGGCACCGACGCGAACAGGTCCGCCAGCTGGCCCGCCACCCCGAACGGGATCGACAGGACGATGACGTCCCGGCCCTGGACGGCGTCGGCGAGGTCCGCCACGCGGGCCCCGGACTCCAGCACCTCCGCCCGGACGGCCTCGGGGCCGCGGGCGTCGGCCACCTGAACGTCGTGACCGGCCGTGCTGAGCTTGGCAGCGAGGTTCCCGCCGATGACGCCGGCACCTATGACAGTAATTTTCATGATTTGTTCCTTCAGAGGTTGTGCTGCTCCTGAGGGCAGCGCGATGTGATGGCTGGGTGGGTGTGGTGCCGCCTGGCGTTGCGGGGGCCGGGGCGGGGCGGCTGGCGGTTTACGCCTGGATGTCCTGCTGGGTGTCCTGCTGGCGGTAGCCGCTCGCGATGAGCGTGCGGAGCCGGTCGAGCGACTCCTCCTCGACGCCGGCGCCCTTGATCCAGGCAATGGAACAGGCCGCGAGGAACAGGTCGTTGCCCCGCACCGACGCGCGCACGCGCCCCGCGCGCTGCGCGGCCCGCACGTACTGATCGGTTGCGGAGATGAGGATGCCGCAGGGGATCGTGAGCGGGTTGTCCGGCTCCTGCGCCCGGGCCGCGGCCATGAGCGGGTCCGGCAGCCCGCTGAAGGCGCTGAAGTACTCCTCCATCGCCCGCAGCCACTGCTCCAGCGCCTCGGCCGGGTCGCCGAGCTGCTCGATGTCCGCCTGACGGGCCACCAGCTCCTCGGAACGCGTCTGCAGCACGGCCGCCAGCAGCGCTTCCCGGGTGGGGAAGTGCCGGTACAGGGTGCCGGGCCCGACGCCCGCCTCCTTGGCCACCGCCTCGAGGGAGGTACCGACCCCGTACTGCAGGAAGTGACGCTGCGCGGTCTCCAGAAGGGCCGCACGGTTGCGCTGGACATCCGCGCGGGGCTTGCGGCCCCGCTGTTCACTGACGCTCATGCGCCCTCCTGCCTGCTGTGATCTGGCGGCCGCATCAAAACGGATGCTGCCTCCGTACATGGTCGAGCGTAAAGCGGAGGCGGCATCCGGTCAAACGGGCGGCCCGACCACGGTGCCCGGGACAAGCAGGGGGCCGACATGTTCGGCCGTGGAGAGCGGGCGCAAGCCGTGCGGGCCGCACCATTCCAGGGTGCCCATGTCCGGCCCGTCCCGCGCCCGGCCCGGTACCCGGACCAGGACGTCAGGGGGTGAGCTGTTGGTGTCCGATGACGGAGAGCAGTTCGAGTTTGCTGTGGCTCTCCGTGCCGGGGCGGGTGGTCAGCACCACCAGGGTCTGGGCGCGGTTCTCGGTGTACAGGAGCTGGGCGTCGACGTCGATGCGGCCGAGTTCGGGGTGGAGGAGGGTTTTGCAGTCGCCGTAGCGGGCGACCTCCTGGAGTTCCCACATGCGGACGAACTCGGGGCTGTGTTGCTGGAGTTCGGCGAGGATCTGGGCGGCTCGGGGGGTGTCGCTGCCGGCTGTCAGCGCGGCCCGCAGGCGTGCCGCCTGGGCGCGGCCGTGCTGTTCATGGGTCTCCTCGGGATACACCAGGCGTTCGGTCGGGTCCATGAACCAGCGGTAGTAGCCGCTGCTGGCCAGACCGGTGTGGCGGGTCTGGTCGCCGAGCAGCGCGACGGCCAAGGGGTTCATCGCGAGAGTGTCGACCAGGTCGGTCGTCACCAGGGCCGGTGTGTCGTCCAGGCGGTCCAGGACCCGCAGCAGCGTCGGGTTGACATGCTCGGAGCGGTGGAAGCGAGCCGGGGCGTTGTGCCCGATGAGCACGAAGAGATGGTCGCGCTCATCCGGGGTCAGCCGCAGCGCCCGGGCAAGAGCCGCGGTGATCTGGACGGAGGGCTGTGGAGCACGCTGCTGTTCCAGCCGGGCGTAGTAGTCGGTGGACATGCCGGCGAGCTGCGCGACCTCCTCGCGGCGCAGGCCCTGGGTACGTCTGCGTGGCCCCTCGACCAGCCCGACATCGCGGGGCCGCAGCGCCTCACGCCGATGGCGCAGGAACTCCGCCAGTTCCTTCTTGTTCATGCCGTCCATCCTCGCCGCATCCCGCCCGGCTATCCAGAGACCGCGGATCCATGGCTGAGCCCCGTCGCCCACGCGCGCGAAGCCGCTCGTATCCGGTACTGCCTCCAACGATCAGCTCTTCGTGCCCAAGGGCAGGGCCCCGGCGGCCGCGACGATCACGCTGAACCTCAACGGCACCAGGCTGACGAGGATCGACGTCGTCGGCACCCGCCACCTGGTCCGAGGCGTGGACTACACCGTCAGCGGCAGCACGCTGACGATCGCCGCCGCGACACTCGGCCGGCTGACCGCGTCACAGGAGCACGGCACGAATGCCGTCCTGTCCCTTCGCTTCACGGACGGAACTCCCTGGGCCGTCAACGTCATCACCTACGAAAAGCCGGTGCTGACGAGCGCGACGGGTACGACCGCCTCGCTGGCGATCCCCACCGCGTTCAACGGCGACAAGCTGGCGACCATGGAAGCCGTCTACGCCGACGGCAGCCCCGCAGGTCCGCAGTCCTGGACGACGTACAAGCAGTTCAACGTGGCTTTCACACCGGACTACACCGCGGGCACGATCACCTTGCCGACCGCGTTCTTCGGCGATGTCACCGACGGCGCCGCCGTGACCCTCACCTTCTACTTCTGGAGCGGGACACGACTGACGTACACACTGACCAGGTCCGGCACCGCGGTCACCGGCACCTCCGCCTGAAACCGGGCCCATCGGGAAGTCGCGAGGCTGCGAGACCTTCGGTACTGGCTGGTGACGGGCGCTTCGCTGTACGTGCCCGGCGGTGTGACGGCCGATCTCCGGGGATCGGCCGTCAGTCCGTTCACCTCCGGCCCGGCAAGGGCCCGGTGGTGCGGGACCACGTGCCCGGGCAGGCCCTGTGGCACGTGGACGGTTCACTGCCGCGTGAGCGGTAGTCGCAAGACCCCGCGGTCGTGTCCGACGATCAGGTCCGGGCCTGCGGTGGCCAGACAGGTGACCGCCACATCCACGGCGATGTGCTGCACCGTGCCGCTCTCCGGTTCCCATACCCGCAGGCGGCGCCCGCTGCCGGTGACCAGGACGGAGCGCCCGTCGGGCAGTGTGGTGGCGGCCATGACCGGAAGTCCTGCGGTGCCTGTCGAGGAGGGCAGGCCGTCCCCGACCGGGTCACCGATCGCGGGGTCCCACAACATGACCTTGCCGCGGTCGTCTCCGGTGGCCAGCACGGTTCCGGTCTGAGTGGGCACAGCCGCCACGGCTGCCGCCCGGTGATCGGCATCGTCGAGCGCGCGTCCTCTCACCTGCACGGCCGCGCCCGGTTCCCAGGGGTCGTCGACGGCCGGATCCCACATGTGAACGCGGCCCGCGGTGTCCGCGGCCGCGATCAGCGTATGGCCGGCGGAGATCGGGATGGCGGCGATCGACCGGATCGGACTCCCATACGGGTTGAGGCGCCCGACGGCCTCACCGGTGTCCGGATTCCACAGCCGGACCGCGCCTCGGGGGGTGGCGGTGACGAGCAGGGTCCCACCGCCGGGGACGGTCGCGGCACACATCCCGGTCACCCCGCCGGGCCAGTTGCCGGCCGGTTCGCGAACCGGTCGCCCGGTGACGGGGTCCCACACGGCGATCGTCCCGGTGTCGCCGCCGCTTGCCAGGAGGGTGCGGCCGTCGGGGAGGAGCAGGGTCGTCATCGAGCGGATACGGTCAGGATGTCCTGGCAGCGGTCCATGGACGAGTCGGCCGTCGGCCGCATCCCACAGGCACACCACGCCCCCGGGACCGGCACCGGCACCGGCCATGAGCGTTGGCTGACCGGGGCGGGACACCACCGCCAGTGAGTCGACACCCCCGATGGCACCGGGCGCGGAATCGGAGAACACCGATATACGGCCCCAGCGTGTGCCGTCGGCCGCAAGCAGAGCGTTCCCCTCCCGCAGGAACCGGGTCGCTGCTTCGCCGGATCCACCCGACGCCGCTGACTCTCCCGTGACAGCCGTGACAGCCGACCAGCCGGAGTCCGTCCACGCTTCCGTCAGCTGGTTCCGGGGGCGCGCACCGTCCGGATTCTCCGCCAGACCGTCAGCAATCGTCCATGTCCGCCCACAGTCCCAGCAGCGGAAGTATCCGGTGAGCGACATCAGTTGGCGGGCCCATTCCCTGCCGGCCCGTTGCGGAGCGCCCTTGACCGCGACCAGTCCGGCGACCAGGCACAGAACGGCCTGCCCCGGTGTTTCCGGGGGTACGCCCGCCCTCGCGACTTCGCGTGCCACCCGCAGGAACGGCTCCCACCCCTCCCCCACCGTCTCCGGCTCCAAAGCCGCGGCGACCTCACCCCAGGGATGCTCTCCTTGGCGGACAGGTGTGGGATCAGGCAGCTCTGGAGCCTCGACAGGCGGACGCACCGGGTTCACGAAGAACTCGGGGATCTCGGTATCGCTTCCGCACCCGGGGCACACCAGCGGAAGCTCACCTTCCTCTTCCTGGCTGTCGGGAAGCCGCTGCAGCGCTGGGGCGATGTGGTGACCGGCGAAGGCCACACAGGACAGCGCGAGGTGGGCGTACAACTGCGCGGGTGTGCCGGCGGCAAGGAGGCTTCGGGTGGCCGCCCGCTCGGCCAGACGCAGTGCGGCGCTGAACCCCGCCTCGAGGTCGGCCGGGACGGGTGGCCGGTAATCCGCGGTCAGGATGTAGCCCATGTCCACCCAGAAATCCACGGTCTGTCCCGAAGGCAGGGCCGCTGCCGCCTCGACGAGATGTGGCAGGGCCGCATAGGCCCCGTCGGAGACGTCTCCGCCGTCCATCAGGCCGCCGGTCAGGTGCGTCCAGGTCCGCCTCCATTCATCACCGGTCCCGGTGTCAGCCGTGGACGCCATCTGCTCCAGGAGTGCTCTCACCTCGTCGGCTGTCACACCCTGAAGGTCACGCCAACGGGGGTCGTGCAGGGGCAGCTTCGGAATCATGGAGTGCGTCTCGCAATCGTCGGGGACAGTGAGGGGGCCTGCTGCTCCCAGCGATCCGGCCGGCGCCCGCGTCGAGATGCCGTGGCCTGGCACACGAGGTGCCGTGCGGCGCGGCAGGGTGTCGTAACGTCGCCGCGGATCAGCTCGGCATCTGATCGGCGACGGTTGCTGGCGCGCGGCACGATCCGCTCCAGGAGTGGCAGGACAGTGTCCCAGCCGTCGAGGGCCACGACCTGTGCGGAAAGCCTGCAGGCGTGGGACGGCTCGGGCAGTTCCACGAGGCGGCCAGTGCGCGGGCCAGTGTCAGACGGTACGGATCGCCGCGCAGGACCCCTTCGTCTTCAACGACGTCGCGGAATACACCATCACGACTATCACCCCGGGCGAGTGCACCCGGACTTGAGTCCTGCTGAGAACGAACCGCTGACGTTCACCAGCTCCTTCGCCTGTCCCCGCGCACCGTTTTCAGGGAGGCTGAACGTTGAACTCAGCGCCCGGGGCGACTGAGTGAAGACAGGCCCCACAGCTCGGCGATGCGCCCGTCCCGCACCCGGAAGATCTCCATCATCGAGGGGAGAGCCTGTTCCCCAACTCCCCCCGGGATGCCATGCAGGCTCGTGCGGACTGCGGCTCTATCTGCATCGACGAGGATGTCCTCGACGACGACCTGCATGTTTGGGAACGTGGCGTGGAGCCCCCTCCACGCCTGCACAATGCTGTCGACGCCAACGGTTCCCAACGGATGGCTCACGAAGTCGGCCGAGAAGATCGCCTCTGCCACGGCGAGGTCACGGGCATTGAACGCCTCATACATGCGCTCCGCGAGGGCTCGTACGTCGTCTGTCATCTCACGCTTCCTGTCCAGGACACGGGCGTGGCTCAGCTTATGAGGAGAGCGGAGCGGGCCTGCGCGGATGCCGACTCCGGCGAAGACAGCGAAGAGCCTCGGTCTCGACCTACTCCGACTCGCACAGGACATACGCACCACCACGCGCACCACCACGCGCACCGAGATCATCCCGCACGAGCGATCAGAAACCCACGGCCGGCTGCGCTGACCGCGACAGGTCCCGGGCAGGGGCCGATCGGCCCCTGCCCGGGACCTGCGGCCCCTGCACCACGGACTCGATCGACACCAGTCTGGAATCGGATCGTGCGATCCCTATTCAGGAGGTGGCGACCATGCCCCGAACCGTCACTGTGGGCCTCGACGGCTCATCCGAGAGCCGTGCCGCCGCCGAATGGGCGGCCAGGGAGGCCAGGCTGCGCGGCCTGCCGCTGAAGCTCGTCAACGTCGCGGAGCCGGTTCCCACGCCGATGGCGCAGGCCCCGCTCCTGGGCGCCGAGCCCCAGCAGCACGGGACCGGGCGAAGCGAGACGGGTGCACCTCCGGCCGCGGGCTGGGGGTGGATCTGCCGTGAGTCCGCAGAGGGACTGCGGCTGCGGCACCCCGGTGTCGAGATCACCGCGGAGCAGGTCTCCGGCCGGCCCGGCGAGGTCCTGGCGCACCTGGCCGAGGACGCCGCGCTGCTCGTCCTGGGCTCGCGCGGGATGAGCGGGGTCGGCGGGTTCCTGGTGGGCTCGGTCGGCCTCGCCGTCGTGGCGCACGCCGAGCGGCCCGTGGTCCTCGTACGGGCCGGTGAACAGGCCGCCGACGAGCACCTGATGGACCCGGCGGGCATCCCGTCCGCCGCGGCCCCCTACCGGCCCGTGGTCCTGGGCCTGGACACCGACGACCCGGACCCCTCGCTCGTCGAGTTCGCCTTCGACGCGGCCGGCCGCCGCGCCACCTCACTGCGGGTCGTCCACGGCTGGAACCCGCCTCCCTACTACGCCTACGGCCTCTCCTCCGACCTCGAACTCCACACCGAGCTGTCCCGGCAGCAGGCCACCGCCCTGACCGACCTCCTGCGCCCGTGGCGGCAGAAGTTCCCCGCCGTCGAGGTGGTCGAGGAGTCCCGGTACGGAACGGCCGCCATTCACCTGGTCGACGCCTCGCGTGAGGCCTCCCTGGTCGTCGTCGGCCGCCGTATCCGCCGCAGCCCGCTCGGCGCCCGCGTCGGCCCGGTCACGCACGCCGTACTGCACCACTCCACCGCCCCCGTCGCCGTCGTCCCGCACGGCTGACCTGTCCCGAGGAGGAGAGAATCCATGAAGGCAGCAGTCGTACGAGCCTTCGGCGAGCCCCTGGTCATCGAGGAGCGCCCCGATCCCGAGCCCGGCGCCGGACAGGTCCGTATCCGGGTCGAGGCCTGCGGGCTGTGCCACACCGACATCCACGCCGCCCGCGGAGACTGGCCGGTCAGGCCGAACCCGCCGTTCGTCCCCGGCCACGAGGGCGTCGGCCTCGTCGAGGCCCTCGGCGACGGCGTCACGCACCTCGCACCGGGGCAGCGCGTCGCCGTGCCCTGGCTGGGCAGGACGTGCGGGCGTTGCGAGTACTGCCTGTCCGGCCGGGAGACGCTGTGCGAGCAGCAGATCAACACCGGATACGGGTGCGACGGCGGGTACGCGGAGAAGATGCTGGCCTGGGCCGACTTCGCCCAGCCGGTGCCCGACGGCATCAGCGCCCTGGAGGCCGCGCCGCTGACCTGCGCCGGCGTCACCACGTACAAGGCGCTCAAGGTCGCCGACGTCAAGCCGACCCAGCTGGTGGCCATCTCCGGTGTCGGAGGACTGGGCCACCTGGCGGTGCAGTACGCGAAGATCGCCGGGGCGACCGTCGCCGCGATCGACGTCACCGACGAGAAGCTCGAACTCGCCGCGGAACTCGGCGCCGACCTCGTCATCGACGCCCGCAAGCAGGACCCGGCAGAGGTGCTGCGACGGTACGGCGGTGCGCATGCCGCCGTCGCGCTCGCGGTGAACGAGGCGGCGTTCTCGGCGGCGTACGCCGGGCTGCGGCGCGGCGGGAAGCTCGTGATGGTGGCCCTGCCGGCGCACGGCACGATCCAGGTCCCGATCTTCGACACCGTGCTGAACGGCACCTCGGTGATCGGCTCCATCGTGGGCACCCGGCAGGACCTGGCCGAGGTCTTCCAGCTCCACTCGGCAGGCCGCACCAGGGTCATCTACGAGACACGGCCGCTCGCCGGCGTCAACGAGTCCATCGACGAGGTGCTGCGCGGCGACATCAAGGCGCGGATCGTCTTCGACATGGCTGCGGGAAGGTGACGGCGATGGAGCTCCCCCTGGTCGTGGGCGTCGACGGTTCCGAGCCGAGTCTGCGCGCCGTGGACTGGGCGGCCGACGAGGCCGCCCTGCGCGGGGTGCCATTGAGGCTGGTGTACGCCTCGCTGTGGGAACGCTACGAGGGTGCCGCCCTCGCCACGGGTCTTGGCAGGTCCTCGGAGCAGGTGCTGGCCGACACCATCGTCGAGGCCGCCGCGAAGCGTGCGCACCGCCGCGAGGCGGACGTGAAGATCTCCACCGAGGTACTGCCCGAAGAGCCGGTGCCCGCTCTGCTGCGCGAGGGCCAAATCGCTTCCGCACTGGTCCTGGGCTCGCGCGGCCGCGGCGGCATCGCCGAGCTGCTGCTCGGCTCGGTCAGCCTCGCGGTGGCCGCCCGCGCCGACTGCCCGGTGATCGTGCTGCGCGGCAGCCACGACAACCGGGCGACGTCCGCGACGCGCGGGCGCGTCGTGTTGGGGGTCGGCGAGGAGCCGGAGAACTCGGCGGCCGTACGCTTCGCCTTCCAGGAGGCGGCGCAGCGCCGGGTGCCCCTGGAGGCCGTACGCGCCTGGCGGTGCCCCGGGTACGAGACCACCGACCATCCTCTGATGGCCGGCGAACCCGCCCGGCTGCACGAGGAGCGGGCCGTTCAGACCCTGGACGCGGCGCTGCGGGATGCCCCGGAGGGTGTGGAACTGCACCGGCGTACCGCCGAAGGCCCCGCACGCACGGTGCTGCTCGACGCCTCGGCCGACGCCGGCCTGCTCGTTGTCGGCGCCCAGCGGCGCCACGGCCACTTCGGGCTCCAGCTCGGCCGGGTCGCCCACACGGTCCTGCACCACTGCGCCTGCCCGGTGGCCGTCGTACCCCAACGGGCATGACCGGCTCAGAGCGCCACCGTGTGCGCGACCCGCGGGTTCACGTGCGCCGGGACGCGTTCGAACGTGGCGCCCCTCGAACACCACGACGAGCGGGCGCCCTCGGTTCCCGCCCCTTCCGGAAGCCCGACTCGCCTCGATGAGTTACGGAGTCACCATGCCCAAGGTCGAAAACCGGAACAGCACCGTGCTGACCGACGAGGAACTACGCACCCTGGACGCCCACTGGCGGGCCGCCAACTACCTTGCCGTCGGCCAGATCTACCTGCTGGCCAACCCACTGCTCACCGCACCCCTCACCGCCGCCCACATCAAGCCGCGGCTGCTCGGCCACTGGGGCACCTCCCCCGGCCTCAACCTCGTGTACACGCACCTCAACCGCGTGATCAGGACTCGCGGTCTCGACGCGCTGTGCGTGTGGGGGCCGGGTCACGGCGGCCCGGCGATGCTCGCGAACTCCTGGCTGGAGGGCAGCTACAGCGAGACCTACCCGGACGTCTCGCGGGACGCGGCGGGTATGGACCGGCTCTTCCGGCAGTTCTCGTTCCCCGGCGGAGTACCCAGCCATGTCGCGCCGGAGACACCCGGCTCGATCCACGAGGGCGGCGAGCTCGGCTACTCACTCGCGCACGCCTACGGTGCCGCCTTCGACAACCCGGACCTGCTGGTCGCCTGTGTGATCGGCGACGGTGAGGCGGAGACCGGGCCGCTCGCCGCGTCCTGGCACTCCAACAAGTTCCTCGACCCGGTACACGACGGCGCCGTCCTGCCGATCCTGCACCTCAACGGCTACAAGATCGCCAACCCGACCGTGCTGTCCAGGCTCCCGGAGTCCGAACTCGACGAGCTGCTGCGCGGCTACGGCCACGAGCCGATCCACGTCACCAGCGACGACCCGCACCAGGTCCACCGTGCCATGGCCGACGCCTTCGACCAGGCGCTGGACCGCATCGCCCTGATGCAGCGCACGGCCCGCGAGGACGGCGTGACCGAGCGCGCGCACTGGCCCATGATCGTGCTGCGCACGCCGAAGGGCTGGACGGGCCCCGCCGAGGTCGACGGAGTCCCGGTCGAGGGCACCTGGCGCGCCCACCAGGTCCCGCTGTCCGGCGTACGCGAGAACCCGGAGCACCTGCGGCAGTTGGAGACCTGGCTGCGCTCGTACCGTCCCGAGGAGCTCTTCGACACCGAGGGGCGGCCCACCGCCGACGTCCTCGCCTGTGTCCCCGAGGGGACCCGCCGGCTGGGTGCCACCCCGCACGCCAACGGCGGTCTGCTCGTACGTGACCTGCCGATGCCGTCCCTCGACCGCTTCGCCGTCCCCGTCGACAAGCCGGGCGCCACCCTGCACGAGCCCACCCGGGTCCTCGGCGACCTCCTCGAACAGGTCATGCGGGACACATCGGCACGGCGCGACTTCCGCCTGGTGGGCCCGGACGAGACCGCGTCCAACCGGCTCGGCGCCGTCCTCAACGCCAGCGGCAAAGCCTGGCAGGCCCAGACCCTCCAGGTGGACGAGCACCTGGACCGGCACGGCCGGGTCATGGAGATCCTCTCCGAACACCTCTGCCAGGGCTGGCTGGAGGGCTATCTCCTCACCGGCCGGCACGGACTGTTCTCCTGCTACGAGGCGTTCGTCCACATCGTCGACTCGATGGTCAACCAGCACATCAAGTGGCTGAAGACGTCGAGGGAGTTGGCGTGGCGGGCACCCATTGCCTCCCTCAACTACCTTCTGACGTCGCATGTCTGGCGTCAGGACCACAACGGCTTCTCGCACCAGGACCCCGGGTTCATCGACCATGTCCTCAGCAAGAGCCCCGGGGTCGTCCGGGTCTATCTGCCGCCGGACGCCAACACCCTGCTGTCCGTGGCGGATCACGTCCTGCGCAGCCGCGACTACGTCAACGTGATCGTGGCGGGCAAGCAGCCCTGTTTCGACTGGCTGTCCATGGACGAGGCCCGCGCCCACTGCGCCCGCGGTGCCGGGATCTGGGACTGGGCCGGCAGCGAGAACAGCACGCGGGAACCGGATGTCGTCCTCGCCTGCGCGGGCGACGTACCCACCCTGGAGATCCTGGCCGCCTCCGGTCTGCTCCGCCGCCATCTGCCGGAACTCGCCGTCCGGGTAGTCAACGTCGTCGACCTGGCCCGGCTGCTGCCGCGCGAGGAACACCCGCACGGAATGGGCGACTTCGAGTACGACGGCCTGTTCACCACCGACAAGCCGGTGATCTTCGCCTACCACGGCTACCCCTGGCTGATCCACCGCCTCGCCTACCGCCGCACCGGCCACGCCAACCTCCACGTCCGCGGCTACAAGGAGATGGGCACCACGACCACACCGTTCGACATGGTCGTCCGCAACGACATGGACCGCTACCGGCTCGTCACGGACGTCATCGACCGCGTCCCGGGACTCGCGGTCCGCGCCGCCGCCGTACGGCAGGAGATGGCCGACGCCCGCACCCGCCACCACGCCTGGATCCGCGAGCACGGCACCGACCTGCCCGAGGTCACCGACTGGACCTGGACGGCCTGAACACCCCTACCGCGCGAAGGAGTTCAACGCCATGACCGTACGGGTCGGCATCAACGGCTTCGGCCGCGTCGGCCACACCTACCTCCGCGCGGCCCTCGACCGGGCGGAGGCGGGCACCCAGTACGTCGTGGTGGTCGCCGTCAACGACATCGCTCCGCCCGCCACCCTGGCCCTCCCCCAGACTCCGTCCGGGGGGACCCCCAGCTGGAGTACGACTCGACGTTCGGCCGGATCGGACGCGAGGTCACCCACGACGACAGTTCGATCACCGTCGACGGCCATCGCATCGCCGTCACCGCCGAACGCGACCCGGCCGCCCTCCAGTGGGGCGACTGCGGCGCCGACATCGTCATCGAGTCCACCGGGCACTTCCGTGATCGCGACTCGGCCGCACTGCACCTGAAGAGCGGCGCCCACACGGTGCTGCTCTCCGCGCCCGGCAAGGACGCGGACGCCACCATCGTGATGGGCGTCAACGACGGCACGTACGACCGTCACAGTGACCGGATCGTGTCGGCGGCCTCCTGCACCACCAACTGCGCCGCTCCCATGGTCAAGGTCCTCCACGAGACCTTCGGCATCGACCGCGGCATGATGACCACCCTCCACGGCTGCACCAACGACCAGTCCCTCCTGGACTGCCCGCACAGGGACCCGCGCCGGGCCCGCTCCGCGGCGCTCGGCATCATCCCGACCAGCACGGGAGCCGCCCGCGCAGTCGGCCTGGTGCTGCCGGAACTGGCGGGTGCGCTGGACGGCATCGCGGTCCGCGTGCCCCTCGAGGACGGCTCGCGCACGGACCTCGCGGTGGTGCTGCGGCGCGAGACGACGGTGGACGAGGTCAACACGGCCTTCGCCGAGGCCGCTCAGGGCCCGTTGAACGGCATCCTCCGCGTGTCGAAGGCGCCCATCGTCTCCCGCGACGTCATCGGCGACCCCGCTTCCTGCGTCTTCGACCCGGCGCTGACGCAGGCGCACGGCCATCTGGTCAAGGTCTTCGGCTGGTACGACAACGAGTGGGGCTACGCAAACCGGCTCCTGGACCTCACGGCGCTGGTGGCCGACGACTGAGGACGCCGACCCGTACACCGGCGTCACCGTCACCCCGCCCGCGCCCGCGCCCGGCCCGCACCCCGTGACGTCTGCCGGGTGCCGGCCTGGGCCGTTGCCGTGCGGGGCCGGGCTCCAGGGCCGATCGGCCCCCAAAGCACCCCCGGACAGCCCATGCGGTCACCGCCCGATCCGCTGGATGCTCGAAGTGCCAGAAGGCTTTGGAGGAGACCCGCGATGACGTATGACACGCTCAGCCGACCCACGGTCCATGCCCTGCTCTCGGACGGCACCACCGTGTGCATACGTCCTGTGCGGCCGGGCGATCACGAGCAGTTGCAGGGGCTCTACGAGGAGATGTCCGCGGAGAGTCTGCGGCTGCGGTTCTTCGCGGCGAGCCGGCGTTCCGCAGCGATGGCCACCGACCGGGCGTGTGCGCCGCCGCGCCCCGGCTACCGGGCGCTGATGGCCGAGTCGCAGGGGCAGGTGATCGGCCTGGCCGAGTACGAGGTCGGCGGCGAAGCGGCCACGGCCGAGATCTCCGTCGCGGTGGCCGACGGACTGCACCACCGGGGCGTCGGCACACTCCTGATCGAGCATCTGGTCTCCGCCGCCCGTGCGGACGGCATCACCACGTTCACGGCGGACGCGCTCTCGGAGAACCACGAAGTCCTTCGGCTCTTCGCCGACCTGGGCCTGCGCACCGCACGCCGTTTCGAGGGTCCGGAGGTGCGCTGCGTCATCGCACTGAACGAGAACGACGCCGAGGACGACCAGGGCTATCTCTCTGCCGTCGAGGCCCGCGGCCGGGCCGCCGACGTGGCCAGCCTGGAGCCGCTGCTGCGGCCGACCGCGATCGCCGTGGTAGGCGCCGGGCGCAGGCCGGGATCGGTGGGGCGGGCCCTCCTGCACCATCTGCACGAGGGCGGCTTCACCCGACGGCTCTTCGCGGTGAACCCCTGTGCCACCTCGATCCTCGGCGTGCCGTCCCACCCCTCGGTCAGCGCGCTGCCCAGGGTCCCGGATCTCGCGGTCCTCGCGGTGCCCGCGGCAGCCCTCCCCGCCACCGCGGAGGAGTGCGGCAAGGCCGGAGTACGAGCACTGCTCGTCGTCTCGGCCGGCCTCGACAGCCGGCAGGCGGAAGCGCTCATGGCCGCCTGCCGCACATACGGCATGCGGCTCGTCGGCCCCAACTCCCTCGGCATCACCAACACCGACCCGGCACTCTCCCTCGACGCCACCTTCGCGGCGGACCATCCGCGCCCCGGCACGGCGGGCGTCGCCGTGCAGTCCGGCGGCGTCGGCATCGCCCTGCTCGACGGGCTGTCCCGGCTCGGCATCGGTGTCTCGTCCTTCGCTTCGCTCGGCGACAAGTACGACGTCAGCGGCAACGACATGCTCCAGTGGTGGGAGAGCGACGGCCGCACCGACCTCGCCCTGTTGCACCTGGAGTCCTTCGGCAACCCGCGTGCGTTCTCCCGTACCGCACGGCGTGTGACCCGCCGCATGCCCGTGCTGACGGTCGACGCGGGCCGCACCGCCGCCGGCCGTCGCGCCGCCGCCTCGCACACCGCG
Source organism: Streptomyces sp. NBC_00285 (assembly GCF_036174265.1). NCBI lineage: Bacteria > Bacillati > Actinomycetota > Actinomycetes > Kitasatosporales > Streptomycetaceae > Streptomyces > Streptomyces sp. NBC_00285. The sequence continues at coordinate 1,602,865 of NZ_CP108055.1, forward strand.
GCCGCCGCGACCCCGACCATGACCCGGCAGGCGCTGTTCACCCAGGCCGGGATCACCGCCACCCGCTCTGTGGGTGAACTCCTCGAAACCGCGGCGCTGTTGCACTCCCAGCCGCTGCCGGCCGGGACCCGCGTCGCGATCGTCACCAATGCGGGCGGCGCGGGTGTCCTGGCCGCGGACGCCTGCGCGGAAGCGGGACTGTCGCTTCCGCCGCTCACACCCTCGGTGGTCGAAAGCCTGTCTGCCGTACTGCCCGACGGTGCGACCGCGGGCAACCCCGTCGACGTCACCGCCGCCGTCACGGAGGAGCAGCTCGGGGACTGCGTGGACCGGATCATGCGGCACCCGGGGATCGACGCCGTCCTGCTTGCCCTCGTCCCCACGGCCGTCGCGGCCGCGACCGGCAACGACCTCGTGCGGGCCCTCACCAGCGGCCCCGCACACCGCGCCCTTCCGGTCGCCGTCGTACGCCTGGAGCAGGACCTGCCCGTCAGGCTGCTGCCGGCCACGGAGGGCGGCGCGATTCCCTCGTACGCCGAACCCGGTGCGGCAGCACGTGCGCTGGCCCACGCCGCTCACCGCGCGGCCTGGTTGAGCCGGGCGGCGGGCACGATCCCGGAGCTCGCGGGGGTCGACACGGCCCGGGCCCGCGCGGTCGCCGAGACGTACCTCGCCGCCCACCCGGACGGCGGCTGGCTCGATCCGCGTACCTGCGCCGAACTCCTCGGCTGCTACGGCATTCCCCAGCTCCCGTGGTCCTGGGCGCAGACGGAGGACGACGCCGTCGTCGCGGCCGAACGGCTGCGGGGCCCCGACGGAAGAGTCGTCATGAAGGCCCACTGGCCCGGCCAGTTGCACAAGAGCGAACAGCATGCCGTGCACCTCGACCTCGAAGGTGAAGCCCAAGTGCGCGCCGCCTTCAGGGACTTCGAGACACGGTTCGCCGGACTGCTGACCGGGGTGATCGTCCAGCCACTGGCGGCACGCGGCACCGAACTGTTCGCGGGAGTCGTACAGGACGAGGTCTTCGGCCCGCTCGTGCTGTTCGGGCTCGGCGGCACCGCGACCGAGGTCCTGGCCGACCAGGCCGCCCGCCTCGCCCCGCTGACCGACCACGACGTACACGACCTGATCACCGCACCGCGCTGCGCACCGCTCCTGTTCGGGGCACACGGCAGCGGACCCGTCGACCTCCAGGGTCTGGAGCAACTGCTGCTGCGCCTGTCCCGCATGGCGGGCGACCTGCCGCAGCTCGCCGAGGCCGACTTCAACCCCGTCCTCGCGACGCCCGGTTCGGTCACCGTGCTCGACGGGCGAGTCCGCCTGCTGCCGCGCAGGGCTCAGGACCCTTATCTACGCCGACTGCGCTGAGGAGGAACGGACATGAGGCACAACAAGGTCGGCACCGTGATGACCACCGAGGTCGTCCTGGTCATCACGGTGATCTCCGAAACCGACCTGATGGTCCGGCAGGAAGACTCTGAACCGCACAACCTGTGAGAGGAGGCGGACCGCCATGCCCAGCAGTGTGTTGGTCGCCTACGGAACGACGAACGGATCGACCGCGCAGATCGCCGAGGCCGTGGCCGAGGTCCTGCGCAAGGCGGGACTGACGGTCGATGTACTGCCCGCCCAGTCCGTGGCGAGCGTGGCCTCGTACGAGGCCGTGGTGGTCGGAGGCGGCGTGTACGCCGGACGCTGGCAGAAGCACGCCCGCCGCTTCGTCCGCCGCCACAGCCGCGCACTGGCCGGACGCCCGCTGTGGATGTTCAGCAGCGGCCCGCTCGACCCCTCGGCCTCGGAGCGGGACATCCCGCCCGTCCCCGGAGTGAAGCGGGCCGTCGTCCGGCTCGACGCCAGGGAACACGTCACCTTCGGCGGCCGCCTCGATGAGGGAGCGAAGGGATTCGTCGCCCGGCAGATCGTCTCCTCCGGCAAGGGCGGAGACTTCCGCGACTTCACGGCGATCGAGGCGTGGGCCACTCGGATCGGCAGCGAACTCGCGGGCGTGTCACAAGGGAGCTGAACCATGCCGGCCTCTTCCCGCCCCGTCCGCCGTCCTGTCGGTGAGTGCGTGTGAGTGCGTCCCTGCGCCTGTGTTCGTCGGCTCCGCCGGGTCACCCGCAGCCGCTTCGTCGAGAGGCTGGGTCGGGACACCCTGTGACCGTGCGCGGGCACGGATCAGCGCGGTCAGGGTGGTCGCCGGTGCAGCCGAGGGCAGCGCCACGGTCGTCCGGCAGGGGGCGGCCACGGCGGTCGCGGTCTGCGTGTGGGCTCGTGGATCGGGGTGCGAACCGTGGCCCAACGCCGTCGGGCGGGCGCGTGGGAGTGGGGGTGGGCAGCGACGGGGCCGCTCTGGAGCCGTAGTGCTTGAGGGAGCGGTCCGCGCCGCCGGGATGCCGACCTGGCCTCAGCTCGTCCGACGGTCATATCGAGGCCCCCGGGCAGTACGGTGAAGACAGGGGAACCGGTCCGAGCCGCCCTGTCCGCTGTGTCGGTCGGAGGAAGTCATGAGCGAGGATCGGCACGGCGGTACCGAGGAGCAGGTGCCCAAGCTGCGGCTCGACGAGCTGCTGGACGAGCTACAGGTGCGCATCGACGCCGTACGGGGTACGCGGGACCGTCTGCACAGCCTGCTGGAGGCCGTTCTCTCCGTCGGGCGGGAGCTCGACCTGCCACAGGTGCTGCGCAGCATCGTCGAGGCCGCGGTGGTGCTGGTGGACGCCGAGTACGGGGCGCTGGGTGTGATCGGCGGTGACCAGAAGCTGTCCGAGTTCCTGACCGTCGGCATCGGCGAGGAGGGGCACTCGGAGATCGGGTCGCTGCCCAGCGGGCACGGACTCCTCGGAGAGCTGATCCGGCACCCGGTACCACTGCGGCTGCCGGAGCTGTCGGAGCACCCGGCGTCGTACGGCTTCCCGGCCAACCATCCGCCGATGCACTCCTTCCTCGGCGTACCGATCCGGGTGCGCGACGAGGTCTTCGGGAACCTCTACCTCACCGAGAAACGCAGCGCCAGGGAATTCGACGTGGAGGACGAGTCCGTCCTGTCGACGCTGGCGGTCGCCGCCGGGGTGGCCATCGAGAACGCACGGCTGTACGAGGAGACCAGGCTGCGCGAACGCTGGCAGCGGGCCAGCGGCAAGGTCACCAGCATGCTCCTGACCGGTGCGCCGAGCCCGGACGTCCTGGAACTGATCGTCGACGAGGCCCGCAAGATCGTCTCCGCCGACATGGGACTGATCGCGGAACACGTACCGGGCGAGGAGACACTACGGCCGGCCCTGGCGGTCGGCCTGGGACGAGAGGAACGCAGCGGTCTGGTGCTGTCCGCGCGCGACGGTTTCGTCGGAGCGGCACTCGGCGCGGCCGAACCGGTGGTCAGCGCCGACATCGAGCGCGACGCGCGCACCGGCGAGGACGAAGCCCAGTGGGCCGGGCTCGGACCCGTGGTCGCGGTGCCGCTCGGTGCCGGCGGCAAGGCGCGGGGCGTGTTGTTGCTGGGGCGCGTACCGGCGGGTACGCCGTTCGGCGACGTGGACACCGGGCCGCTGCTCGGGTTCGCCGACCAGGCGGCGCTCGCCCTGGAGCTGGCCGAACGGCGGCGGGACGCGGAACAGCTCACGCTGCTCAAGGACCGTGACCGCATCGCCCGCGACCTCCATGACCTCGCCATCCAGCGGCTCTTCGCGGCCGGCATGACCCTGCAGAGCACCCAGCGCTTCATGGAGCACCCCGAAGGCATGGAGCGGCTGACACGGACCGTCGACGACCTCGACGACACCATCAAGATCATTCGTTCCACGATCTTCGGACTGCGCACCCACAGCGGGGGCAGGCGGGAGAGCGACGGCTTGCGCGGCCGGGTGGCCGAGGCGGTGAGAGCGTCGGTCACGTCTCTCGGATTCCCGCCCGCACTGCGCATCGAGGGGCTCGTCGAGACCGACGTCCCCGGCGACATCGCCGACCATGCGGTCGCGGTGCTCGGCGAGGCCCTCAGCAACGCGGCCCGGCACTCCGGAGCACAGGCGGTGGACGTCCGACTTCAGTGTGCCAGGGGCGAGTTGACGCTCACGGTGACGGACGACGGCTGCGGGGTGCCGGACGGAGTCGAACGCAGCGGGCTGAAGAACATCAAGGAGCGGGCCGTCACCCTCGGCGGAGTTCTCGCACTCGGCGAACGGCCGGAGGGCGGCGGAACACGACTGGTGTGGCGGGTCCCCGTGCGTGCGGACGGTGCCGCGGACGAAAGCTGACCGCGGAAGGCCTCCGCTCCACCGGCCCGGACGGCGAGGCGGGGCAGGGCGGCGAGGCGGGGCAGGGCGGACTCATCGCGTCGGGCGGTCGGTGGCGGCGGGCTGTTCGAGATGGCTGGCCAGGACCGCCGCCTGGACGCGGCGCTGGACGCCGAGCTTGGCGAGCAGCCGGGAGATGTGGTTCTTCACCGTCTTCTCGGACAGGTAGAGCTTCTTGCCGATCTCACGGTTGGTGAGCCCGTCCCCGATCAGCGCGAGGATGTCCCTCTCGCGGGGTGACAGGCCGGCGAGCTCGGGTGCGGGTGCCGGTCCCTCGGTGGGGTCCGCCCGCAGGGAGCGCATCAGGCGGGCGGTCGTCGCCGGATCCAGCATCGACTGCCCGGAAGCAACCGTGCGGACCGCCGCGACCAGGTCGGACCCCCTGATCTGTTTGAGCACATAGCCCGCCGCCCCGGCCATGATCGCGTCGAGCAGGGCCTCCTCCTCGTCGAAGGACGTCAGCATCAGACAGGCCAGCTCCGGCATGCGGCTGCGCAGCTCACGGCAGACACTGATCCCGTCACCGTCCGGCAGGCGTACGTCGAGGACGGCCACGTCCGGGCGCAGCGCCGGCCCGCGCACCAGCGCGTGCTCGACGCTGTCCGCATCGCCGACCACCGAGATGTCCGGCTCGGAGTCCAGCAGGTCGGTGAGGCCGCGTCGTACGACCTCGTGGTCGTCCAGCAGGAAGACCCGGATCGGGTTCTGCTGCGTGAAGGTACGTGCCTCGGCCATGACGACCCCTCGTTCGCTGGTGGCCCAGGGACTACGGACCACATGCCGACTGTGATGGCGATGGTCACCCTTGTGAAGCGGATGCACCAGGGCCGACCGGCCCAACCGGGCGATGGCCCCCGGTTCGGCCGGCGGTCATTGCTCCGGGCGGCGCGTCGGGCCCGCGAGCTCGCACTCCACGTCCACCACACCTTCGACGGCCCGCACCAGGCGTGCGGCCACGGGCACCAGGGAGGTGTCCCTGACACGCCCGGCAAGTGTGACGATCCCCTGCTTCACCTGCACGCGCACAGACGAGTACGACGCGGGGAACAGGTACGGCACGACTTCCCTGCGGACCTCCTCGGCGACCTCCTCGTCGTCCCGCAGGAACACCTTCAGCAGATCACCGCGGCTGACAACGCCTTCCAGCCTGCCTGAGTCGTCGACGACGGGGAGCCGTTTGACCTTGGCGTGCGCCATGGTGCGGGCGGCCTGCGCGAGCGTCGCGGTCGCGTGGACGGTCAGGGCCGGCGACGTCATCAGCTCCTCGGCGGTCACGGCGCCGGCCTTGGCGAGATCGGAGAAACGCCGCAGCTGTGTGTCACGGTCGGGGTCGGCGTCGCGGAACTCCTCCTTGTACAGCAGGTCGGCCTCGGAGACGACGCCGACCACCCGGCCCTTCCCCTCTCCTGGGCCCTCCAGAACGGGAAGGGCACTGACGTCCCACTGCTCCATCAGCTGCACGATCTCCTTGAAGTCGGCCCTGCGGCCGATGGAGGCGACAGGGTGGGTCATCACGTCGCTCACGATGTGCGGGGTGCCGTGCACGGTGACTCCTTGGTCGGTTCCGACGATTCCATCGTGGACGGGTCAGAGAGAGCTGCCGCTGCCGTAGGGCGCGTACACGTCCAGCAGGCGGGTCCTCGCCGACCGCAGTCGGCGGGCGACGACGTCTCCCACCCACTGGGTCACCGCCATTCCCAGTACGGGATCGGCCCGGCACATGGCCACTACCGCCTCGGCATCGAACTCGTACGCGCGTACCGGGCTCGTCGTCTCGGCGCCCAGGCACCAGGCGTGCGGTCCGAACAACCAGGACCAGCCCACGAGTTCGTTGTGCCCGAGTGTCTCGATGACGGCTGCCCGGCGACCGGGCACGTGCATGTCGAGGGCGATCGTGCCGGTACGGATGATCCAGAACCGGTCGGCCCGCCCGCCCTCCTCGAAGAGGTGGGTGCCCTGCGGGAACGACACCTCGCGGGCGAGGCTCATCAGCCGCTCGCGGTGATCGGCGGGCAACGCCCGCAGCATGGTGGATGCAAAGGTGGATGTAGGGGAAGCGTTCATGGTCCTGCCTCTTCCTGGAGCGCGACCCTGCCGACTCCAATCTCTCCCCGTCTCCCCTCCTCCGCCATGGGCCACCCGGCCCCCAGACCGGGCCGCATGGCATCGGTCAGGGCGATCTGCATGGCCCGTTGCCCGTGCCGCGAGGTGCGGGAGGCCGCCGGGCCGTGCACGGCGGGACAGCATCAGGGCCGAAGGGCCCCTCACAAGGGCCTGCCCGGCCTCTGCGCCGCTGCTCGTCCCGGTACCAGGCTCGATGGAGGAAGAGAAACCCACGGGCAGCAACACTGGAGGTACTGATCATGCTTCGACATGTCACCGCGGGGATCGACGGTTCTCCCGAAAGCCTGGCAGCCGTGCACTGGGCGGCCCGGGAAGCCATACGCCGGGGCGCCGCGCTGTGCCTGGTGCATGCCTGGGAGTGGCATCCGCGTCCGGCTGCGCCCGTGCCCGCGGACATGTCCGAACGGGCCCGGGCCGAGGACCTGCCGGAACGGGCGGCGAACAGCATGCGCGCCGCGCACCCAGACCTGCAGGTCATCGGCCAGGCGCTGGCGGACTCGCCGGTCTCAGCCCTCCTCAAGGCGGCCGAGCAGGCCGAGCTGCTGGTCCTCGGCTCCCGTGGGCTCGGCGGCGTCGCGGGGTTCGTGATGGGGTCGGTGTCGCAGCGGGTCGTCGCCAGGGCACCCTGTCCCGTGGTGTTGGTGAGGGCGGGCGGGAGCACCGCCGACGAGCACTTCTCGGCACCGGACGGCATCTCCCCGGACGAGATACCCGGGATCCCGTACCGCGATGTCGTCCTCGGTCTCGACACCGGCGGGCCCTGCGACGAACTGATCGAGTTCGCCTTCGACGCCGCCGGACGCCGGGGCTCCTCGCTGCGTGTGATCCACGCCTTCAGCCGTCCGCCGGACTTCGCCGTGGCGGACAGCCTCGTCCCGGTGAGCAGCCCGGAGCTGAGGGCGGAGCGGGAGCACGCCGTGGCCGCCGCACTGCGCCCCTGGTGCGAGAAGTTCCCCGAGGTCGCCGTCACGGAGAGCGTCGCCGAAGGACGTGCCGCCGGCAAGCTGATCGGCGCCTCGGCCGGCGCGGCCCTCCTCGTGATGGGACGCCGGATCCGCGAATCCCGTCTCGGCACCCACCTCGGCCCTGTCGCGCACGCGGCGCTGCATCACGCGCCCTGCCCCGTCGCCGTCGTCCCGCACGCCTGAACAAGCCCGGAGGGTGAGAGACGACCCGGTACGTGTACGCATTCGCCGAGGGCGGCCGTGACATGGCGGACGTCCTCGGCGGCAAGGGGGCGAACCTCGCGGAGACGACCCGGCTGGGACTGCCCGTACCCCCTGGCTTCACCGTCACCACGCGCGCCCCGCCGGGAGTACCTGGCCACCGGTGCGGAACCCCAGGAGCTGGGCGCCCAGGTCGCCCTTCGGTGCTGGAGCGCCGGATCGGCCACGAGCCGGGCGGCCGGGCATCCACAACGCCGTACCGCTCGCCGAACCGGACCGCCTCGACCCGGCGTCGTACCGGCAGCTCGTCGATCACATGCGGTCCCTTGACGTCCCGTGTCGCCATGGCGGTGACCTGCCAGGACAGGTCCTGGCAGGTCACCGCCATGGCGACGTTGATCAGGCGGTCTTGGTCGCCCCGTTCAGTACCGGGGCGGGGTCGGTCCTGGTGTCGTCGAGGGACGGCGGCACGGTGGCCGTGACGGCTGCTGCCGTCTCCCGGGCGAGGAAGGAGCCGAGTTCGCCGATGGTGCTCATGAGGGGGGCGGGGAAGACGACTGTGGTGTTCTTGTCCACGCCGATCTCCACCAGGCTCTGGAGGTTGCGGAGTTGGAGTGCGAGCGGGTGGTTCATCATGATGTCCGAGGCGTCGCCGAGTGCCGCGGCGGCCAGTGATTCACCCTCGGCGTTGATGATTTTGGCGCGCTTCTCGCGCTCTGCCTCGGCCTGACGGGCCATCGCCCGCTTCATGCTGTCGGGGAGCTGGATGTCCTTGAGCTCCACCAGTGTGACCTCCACACCCCATTCGGCGGTCGTGACGTCGAGGATCTCGCGGATGCCGAGGTTGATGCGGTCGGTCTCCGAGAGTGTCTCGTCGAGGGTGTGCTGGCCGACGACCTTGCGCAGGGTGGTCTGGGCGATCTGGTTGATCGCCGTATGGACGTTCTCGATCGCGATGACCGATTTCACCGCGTCCACGACCCGGAAGTAGGCGACCGCCGACACATCGACGCTCACGTTGTCCCGGGTGATGATGCCCTGGGACTGGATCGGCATCGTCACGATCCGCAGCGACACCCGGTGCAGGACTTCCACGACCGGGACGATGATCCGCAGCCCCGGTTCCCGTGATCCGACGAGTCGGCCGAACCTGAACAGCACTCCTTGTTCGTACTGCTTGACGATCTTGATCGCCATGGCGAGTACCACCAGGGCCAACAGGATCGCGATGACCAGAAGGAAGATCAGGACTTTCATGGTGCCGCTCCTCAGAATGAGGACCGCGTCGTTCCCGCGCGAGGCCCGGAGTACGTCGGCGGAGCAGGGGAAATTGGCCCGGGTCCGTCCGCAGGGTTCTCGGTGTGGTCCGGTGTGACCTTTCCGCGACGAGCCGCCCTGCCGTGTATCCAGCATCGCCCGGTGTCCCCGGCCACGGCAGGGGCCGAACGGCCCCAACCTCCCGCCCCGGCGGTACGTCCGGGCGCCTGCGCCGACACCTCGACCGCTGCTGATGGGCGTGGTGACAGCGTGTCACCGGGGTCGCAGCGGTCCGGGGTGGCTGAAGCGGCCGGCCCGGCGTTGGATGCGGTGCCGGAGGGTGCGGTGCCGTACCGGCGGATGTGCGGCTCGCGCGTCCACGCGGGCGTAAAAGACGTGTTTCGCGCCCTCGATCAGCACCAGGTAGAGCACGGCCATCAGGGCCAGGGTGAGGAGGAGTCCGAGCGGCAGGGGCCGGAAACCGAGCGGTTCCGCGAGCGGGGACATCGGCAGCGCGACGGCGACAGCGACGACACCGATGGCGCTGACCAGCAGGGGGCGGCTGGGCCGGCTGCGGTAGAACGGCACCCGGCGGGTGCGGATGGCGAAGACGACCAGCGCCTGCGTGGCGAGGGACTCCACGAACCAGCCGGAGCGGAACAGATCGGCGCCGGTGTGGAAGATCTGGATCATGATCGCGAAGGTGAGGAAGTCGAAGAGGGAGCTGACGGGCCCGAAGAAGAGCATGAAGCGACGGATGAAGGCGATGTCCCAGTGCGAGGGCGCGCGCAGTTGCTCCGGGTCGACGTGGTCGGTGGGGATGGTCAACTGCCCCGCGTCGTAAAGAAGGTTGTTGAGCAGGATCTGCGAGGGCAGCATCGGCAGGAACGGCAGCACCAGGGAGGCTCCGGCCGCGCTGAACATGTTGCCGAAGTTGCTGGAGGTGCCCATCAGGACGTACTTGATGGTGTTGGCGAAGATCCGGCGGCCCTCGGCGACCCCGTCGGCGAGTACGCCGAGGTCCTTCTCCAGGAGCAGGACGTCGGCCGCGTCCTTGGCCACGTCGGTCGCGGTGTCCACGGACAGCCCCACGTCGGCGGCGTGCAGGGCCAGCGCGTCGTTCACGCCGTCGCCCAGGAACCCGATGTCCCGGCCACGGCGCCGCAGCGCCCGTACGACCCGTGCCTTGTCCTGGGGCGAGACGCGGGCGAAGACGGTGGTGGTCTCGGCCGCCCTGGTCAGCTGGTCGTCGTCCAGCTCCTCGATGTCCCGGCCGGTCAGGGCCCGGCCGGGCGGCAGCCCGAGGTCGGCGCAGACCTTCTGGGCGACGAGCGCGTTGTCGCCCGTACAGATCTTGACGGTGATGCCGAGGTCGGCGAGGCGGCGCAGTGAGTCGGCGGCACCGGTCTTGGGCGGGTCGAGGAAGACGAGGAAGCCGGCCAGGCACAGCCGGTACTCGTCGGCAGCCGTGAGGGACGTCTGCCCGTCCGCGGCCCTGGTGGCCACGGCGACCACCCGGCTGCCCGCCGCGAAGTGCTCCTGGAGGACCGCCGCCGCCTTGTCCGGTACGTCACCACAGCGGGCCAGGACCGCCTCGGGCGCGCCCTTGGCGACGAGCAGGCGGCTGCCGTCCGGGCGCTCGACGAGCGTGGAGCCCAGCTGCCGGTCGTGGTCGAAGGGCAGCAGCGCGAGCCGGTGGTGACCGGCCGGGGGCGTGCCCGTGGCCTGCCACAGCGCGACGTCCAGCGCGTTGCCGCCCACCTGGTCGAGGTCGCCCTCGGTGGCCAGCAGACCCAGCTTCAGCACCGTGTCGGAGAGCGCGCCGGCCGGGTCGAGGGCCGCCTCGAAACGGATGCGGCCCTCGGTGAGCGTGCCGGTCTTGTCGGTGACCAGGACGTCCATGTCGCCCAGGTCCTCGATGCACACCAGCCGCTTCACGAGGACCTTGCGCCGCGCCAGCTGTCGTGAGCCGGTGGCCAGGCCGGTGCTCACCACGGCGGGCAGCAGTTGCGGGGTGATGCCCACCGCGATGGCCAGCGAGAAGAGCAGCGCGTCGAGCAGCGGCCGGTGGAGCAGGACGTTGATGACGAAGATTCCCGTGGTGAGGGCGGCGGCGACCTTGAGGAGCAGCATGGAGAAGCGGCGCAGCCCCGCCTGGAAGTCGGTCTCCGGCTGCCGTTCGCCCAGCCCCAGCGCGATCCGCCCGAACTCGGCACGGCCCCCGGTGGCGACCACCACTCCGGTCGCGCTGCCCCCGTGCACCACCGTCCCCATCAGCGCGCAGGAGGTCAGCTCGGCCAGTGCCGCCCCCGCGGCGACCGGCTCCGGGCTCTTCTCGGCTGGGGCGGACTCCCCGGTGAGGACGCTCTCGTCGCAGGCGAACGCCGTGCACTCCAGCAGGCGCAGGTCAGCGGGCACCACCTGCCCCAGCGTCAGCCGTACGACATCGCCCGGCACCAGGTCGGTCACATCGACCTCGGCTGCCGCGCCGCCGCGGATCACGACGGCCGTGTGCCGCACCCGCGAGTGCAGGGCCTGTGCCGCCTTCTCCGCGCGGTACTCGTTGACGAAGCCCAGCGCCACGCTCAGCACCAGGATCCCCGCGATGATGATCGCGCCGGTCCGCTCGCCGAAGAAGTACGAGACCCCGGCCGTCACCGCCAGCAGGATCAGCAGGGCGCTGCGCAACTGCCGCCCGAGGACCGCCAGGACACGGACGTGGTGCGTGCGTACGGCGTTCGGCCCGACGGCCGCGAGCCGCTCGGCCGCCTCACCCCCCGCGCCCCCCGACAGGCCCTCGGGGCTGCTCGCGAGCGCGACCAGCACGGCCTTCGCGTCTTCCGCGGCGGCCTCCCCCACCCTCAGCTCCGCTGCCCGGGTCGTCACTGACTCCAGGTCCATTCGGCCGCCTCGGGCCGGTCAGCCCCATGGGCGCGGATCCAGTCGTGAGGGCGGAAACGGGCGTCGACCATCCGCCGGCGGTCGAGGCGGTTGAGGCCGTCGGGGGTGCCGAGCGCGTAGAGGGAACCCTCGGGAGGGGAGCGGAGTGGCATGACGAACCCTTCGTGAAGGGGCTGCTCAGGAACCTTGGGAGCTGAGGCCGGGGAGGAATTCAGTTTCGTCGATGAAGGCGCGGGCGACATCCGACAGGCGGCGGTTGTGGGAGCGGGCGTAGGACCGCAGGGCGGTGAAGGCCTGTTCCATGTCCGTGTGGCGGCGTTCGGCGAGTTTTCCCTTGGCCTGTTCGATCAGGACGCGGCTGCTGAGGGCTGTCTGCAACTGCTCGTTGAGGAGCGTGCTGCGCTCGCTGGTGCGCTGTTGCAGCAGGCTGATGGTGGCGACGTCGGCGAGGGCCTGGGCGAAGGGGGTGGCTACGGGACTGATGGGCGCCGGGGTGGTGTGGAAAAGGTTGAGGGCACCGACGACCTCGTCGCGCAGGCGCATGGGCAGCGCCTGGACGGCGGTGAAGCCGCTGCGCCGGGCCTGGGCGGTGAACAGGGGCCAGCGGGCGGCCTCGTCGCGCAGGTCGTGAACGGAGACCGCGATTCCGGTGTGGAAGCAGTCCAGGCAGGGGCCTTCGTGGTTCTGGAGCTGGAAGAGTTCCAGAAGGCGCACCCGTTCGTCGGAGGCAGCCATGACACGCAGCACGCCGTCACGGTCGGCGAGCAGGACTCCCGCCGCACTCGCGTCGAGCAGATCGACACAGCGGTCGGTGAGCATGCGCAGGAAGTCCATGAGGTCGAAGTCGGCGACGAGACTGTCCGCCAGCTCGACGAACGTCCGGGCCATCAGCTGTTCCTTCATCTGCACACCTCTGTGTGTGGGGTGGAGCATCAGGACTCGTCGTCGGGAGGTCGCGCATCCGGCGGTTTCATGTCGGACGGAGTCGTGCCCGGGGGGAGGCGGAGCCGATGGGCGACCACGTCGGCGGCGACCACCGAGATCCGTGTCCCCCGGGCGTACGCGTGGGCGCGCAGCCGGACGAAGGCTTCCTCGAAGCCGACGCCGAGCTGCACCATGAGGATGCCGGTGGCCTGGTCGATCTCGGCGCGGTAACCACCCAGGTCGTCGAAGGGCGCGGCGTCCGTCCGATCGGTGTCGGACGCGCCGGTGTCGGACGCCCCGGTGTCGGACGCGCCGGTGCCGGACGCGCCGGTGCCGGAAGGAACACCCGTCTCACTGATCCTGGCATCGAGCAGAAGCAGCGCGGCGGTGTCGGCGAAGGCCATCGCGTCGGCAACCGCGTCCGCGTCCAGCTCGACCGAACTACTGGAGTACAGATCGAGTACGCCGGGGCTGACGGTTCCGGTCCGCAGGGGGAAGGCGAAGACCGCTCTTGCCCCGGCTTCCAGAGCCGCGTCGGCGAACACCGTCCAATGTCGTTGGAGTTCACCGGCCAACAGATCGGGGCACAGGACCGCCGAGCCCAGGACGTAGGCGTCCACGCACGGCCCCTCTCCCAGTGTGAGCTGGAGTTCTTCCAGCTGCTGACTGACGGAGTCGGTACCGCACAGTGGATGACTCGCCCGCCCCTGGGACATCGCGGACAGCCCGGCCCCGCCGACCGGCAGCGCCGCAACCGCCGCCGTACACACGTCGAGGACGCCGACCCGGGCGCCGCGCAGGGCCGCCTGCTCGGCCACGAGAGCCTGGATCCGCGCCGACCGACTGCCGGGGATCACGGCGACCACCCGGTCCAGGGGTGGTGATCAAGCTCCTCCGGCCTCGCCGCCGTTCGCACCCCCCAAGGGAAAACCAACGACAGGAACACGGCGCCGTCGGCCGCCCTGCTGACGTCTCCGGCATCCTTCCGGCTCCAGGAGCGGAGAGCAGCCGGGATCGGCTGGCCGACCCGATCCGCCGAGGTGGCACCGACTGATGCCTGGTGCTCGGCGAGCAGCCGTTCCTGCAGCCGCCGGGCCACGTCCCGGTTCCGCGTGTGCGGGTGAACCAGGATCCCGGTGAAGGTGCAGGTAAAGGTGAAGGCGCGGTCGGCGCCGGTGAGCCGGTCGGCGGCGAGCGGGAGTGCTCCGTCGAATCCCGGCCACCAGGAGCCGTCGCAGCGTACGGGGATTCCGGACGCGTACCCCACCGGGTTCGATGCCTCAGCGGTCAGCATCGCGAACGCTGATCGCCAGGTGTCCTGCGCGTGGTGTGCAGCTGATGGTGGGGGCATCTGCGCCATCGGACCGGCCCGGGGGCATGGCCGTCACAGCGCACCGCCCGGGAGAGCAGCCGACGCCGGGGCGAGCCGGCGCGCGGCCTGGCGCACGGGAGAAGGCCGCGGGAACGGTCGGCTCCCGGCGAAGGCATCCGGAAGAGCGAGGAAGAGGGAACCGGAGCCGGTGAGGGCGACGAGGCGCTCCATCGCCGGGCTGGGGTCGTGCAGTTGCAGGGATTCTCCGGCCGCAGTGGTGTGCGGCAAGGTGTGGAGGAAGGCGTTGAGGCCGCCGCGGTCGCAGAAGGTGACGGCGGTGACTTCGAGTTCGACGGCGCGGATGCCGTCGTGGAGGCAACGCTCCGGTGACGCGTGCACCAGAGGCGCCGAACTCGGGTCGATCTCGCCGGCGAGGGTGACCATCTCCCGGTTGTCCGCGTCGTGCCGGTGGACGTTCAGGACGGGTGGGACACTCATGGGCAGGGTGCCTCGGTTCACGAGACCGTGCCGGGCTCCCGGTACGGTCGTACTGTCGAGCAGGCAGGTGAGTGACCGATCCAGCAGCCGATGTTCCGGGGCGCAGGACCCAGCCGGTTCCCTCGGGGATGCGCTGGGCGACCGGACGAACGATCCGCTCTCCGCAGGCATGTGGGCCAAGCAGTGGTGGCCCGCCGGGGTCTGGGACGTCCGCACACAGCATAGTCCTGAGGCCTGCCCCTCGGTTGGTCCGGGAGAGGGGCACCACGATGTTTACACGGCGGTGATCAGGGCGGCTCCGATGCCGTGGCGGGGGCGCTGAGCACAGGTGAAACCCGGTCAGCCGGGCAGTCGTCCCGTTGCACCGCCGCACCGCCGCACCGCCGCACCGCCGCACCGCCGCAGGAGCTTCACGCGCCCCTGTGCTCAGCGCATACCGCACAACTCGCGGCTGGGGCACCCCGTATCGGCCTTCTCCCGGCCGGTTTGGTCCTGGCTGTCCGCCGCCACGCCGGTGGCCACGGTGTCGATGACCGTCGGGCTCCGGATCTATCAAAGGACGTTGATGGAGAAGCGCAGAGAAGAAAGCGAAGAAGGGGCACGGGCGCCGAAGCGCAAGGTGCTCGACCTGACGGCTGTGCAGGTGGTGGCGAGCGCACTCGCGACTGTGGTGGGCGCGGTGTTGGCCTCCCTGCTGGGGGTGACCGGGACGATCATCGGTGCCGCCGTGGTCAGTACCAGCGCGACCACCGGCGCAGCGGTCTTCTCGCATGCCTTCCGGCGGACGGGCGAGGGGATCCGCAGCCGGGTGCCGCTGGTGGGAGTGCCGAGGACGCCGGGCGAGGAGCGCACGGAACACCGCGCGGACGCCCGGGCGGCGTTCGGGTTACCGGCCGACGCTCCCGTTGCCGACGCGCTACGGCCCTTCGCGCCCTCCGAGGGTGAGTCGGTCACCACTTATCGGGGTGGCTCCCTCCGGAATCGAGGTGGTTCCTTCCGGAAGTCCATCGGCTGGAAGAAGTACGCCCTGGCGACGGGCCTGGTGTTCGCCCTGGCGATGGTCACGGTGACCGTGGGGGAGCTTGTCATGGGCAAGCCGGTGGCGGCCGTGGTCAGGAACGAGCAGGGCAGGGGAACCTCATTGGGCGGTGGCTCGGCCGGCAGCCGTGGTCCCGCAGACAACGTGGCCCCCACCCCGGGTGCGTCCAGTGGCTCGGCGTCGCAGACGGGAGGTTCAGCCTCGCCGGACGCGAGCGCGGCGCCGGACACCAGTCCTGGTCCCGGCCTGAGTCACAGTCCCGGCTCCAGCCCCAGCGCTTCGGCGTCGTCCGTGCCGTCCCGCAGCGGTGCCGTGAGCAGTCCGACGTCACCGGTCAATGAGCGGGGTTCTCTGCCGCTCGGCAGTCCGCCGGATCCGGTTCATTGAGTTCGTTCTTTACCGACCGGTTCCGTCGGAAGCCGCGGGCATGGGTCGCTGTCCGCGGCCTCTGGGGAGGGCGGTAAGGCTAGACTGTTCGAACAGGCCCTGGCCCCCGGCAGTGATGCGTTGTTCCGCTCCGGGGAGGCCCGCCGTGTTCGTTCTGCTTCTGATCCTGATCGTGGTCCTGTTCGGCCTCGGCTTTCTCAATCCCCTCTGGTGGGTGGCCGCGGCCGTGCTGCTCTTCGGCGCCACCCGCTACGGCCGCGATCGAGGGGGAGGCTGGATCCGTGGCGACGGTTCCGATCTCGAGGGCTACCGTGCCTACCAGGAGCGCCGGGACCGTCAGGACCGCTGGGCCCGCCGCTACAGCCGTCAGAACCGGGCGCGCTGGAGGCGCGAGGACCGTCAGGACCATGAACGCCGCGAGTGACCGGTGAATCGGCCTGACGTTCAGAGGTACCGGGGCTGCTTCCGTCACATCGGACGCGTGCAGATCGTGGAGAGGTGGATGCCGCGCACGGCACAGCCATGCTTCCGAGGGAGTGGTGGGGGCTTCGGTGGAGGAGGGTCCGGCGGGTCAGGATGTCGTGGCCCTGCGCACTGAGATCGATCAGCTGCGGCGGGGGCCGGCCGCCCGTGCGGTGATCGACCAGGCGCGCGGCATGGTGATGGTCCTGGCTCCCTGCCACCGTGGGCCGGCCAGGAGCCTGCTGGTGGACATCTCGCGGCAGTGCAGGACCGAACTTCCGGACGTGGCAGCGGCTCTGGTCGCCACCTGGGAGGGCGAGCCGCTCCCGCGGCGGATGTGTTCCAGCGAGCGGGCGACGACCTGCACGTGGAAGAGGACAGGCAGCCAGCACGAGCGTCACCGCACGACAGAGAGCACGGGGGCCAGCTCACCGGGCGGGTCCCCGCACCTCTGGCGGGTCAATCGGTCATGGACTGCCACCAGTTCTCCTGTGCGAGATCGATGCTGATCGGCGAGACCAACGTCCCGCCGATCAGCCCCGGCTTGTCCCGCGCGGCCAGAGCCGGGGATTCCAGCATGTCGGCCATCTTGTCCAGATAGGTGACCAGCGTGTCGCGTTCCTCGCCAGGGGCTTCGCTACAGAGCGAACAGTCTCCGCTCAGAGCGACTTGCCGGGGTTGAGGATGCCCCGTGGGTCGAACGCCTCCCGGAGTCTGCGCTGCAACGCGTGTGCCGCGGGCCCCAGTTCCTCCGCCACCCATTGCCGCTTGAGCACCCCCACCCCGTGTTCACCGGTGAGCGTGCCGCCGAGCCGCAGGGCCAGGGCGAAGATCTCACCCGCCGCCTCCCAGGCCGCGTCCGGCAGAGCCGGCAGTGCCGGGTCCACGACGATGATCGGGTGGAGGTTCCCGTCCGCCGCGTGCGCGATGGTGAAGACCGGCACGTCATGGCGTGCGGAAATGGCCCGGATCTCCGCGGCCGCCTCCGCGAGCCGGGAACGGGGCACCACGATGTCCTCGATCAGGGGCCGGCCGAGGCGTTCCAGCGCGGGCAGCGCCAGTCGGCGGGCGGCGAGGAGCGCCTCGGCCTCGGCGGGATCCGTGGTCGTTTCCACGGTGGTCGCCAGCGGCTTCAGCAGCCGTGAGACCGACGCCGCCTCGGCGGCCGCGCCCGCGCCGTCGCACTGGACGAGCAGCAGGGCCGCGCCCCGCTGCCGCAGCGCCGGGTCGACCGCCTGGAGCACCGGCCCGTCGACGAGTTCCGCGAGGGCGGGCTCGACACCGGCGCGGGCGATGGCGTACGACGCCTCGGCGGCCCGCTCGAACGAGGAGAAGTACGCGGCGAGCGTGGCCGTCGCCACCGGGATCGGGCGCAGCCGCAGGGTGGCCGACGTGATCACCGCCAGGGTGCCCTCGGAGCCGGTGAGCAGGGCGGTCAGGTCGTAGCCGGTGACTCCCTTGACCGTGCGGCGGCCGGTCCGCAGCGCGGTGCCGTCGGCCAGCACCGCTTCCAGGCCGAGCACGCTGTCCCGGGTCACCCCGTACTTCGCGCAGCGCAGACCGCCCGCGTTCGTGGCGATGTTCCCGCCGATCGTGGACAGGGCGGCGCTCGCCGGATCGGGCGTGTACCGCAGCCCGTGCGCGGCGGCCGCCCGGTCCAGGTCGGCGGTGATCACGCCGGGTTCGACGACGGCGAGCTGGTCGTCCGCCGACAGTTCGAGCACCCGGTTCATCCCGGACAGGTCCAGGACGAGCGTGCCTTCGCCCGCCGAGGCTCCTCCTGACAGACCGGTGCCCGCACCGCGTGGTACCACCGGCACCCGCAGGGCGTGTGCGTGCCGGAGGGTGACGGTCACGTCCTCGGTGCGCCGGGCGTGCACGACGGCCAGCGGGCTGCCGACCGGCCGGGTGCCGGAACGGTCGGTGGCGTACGCGGCGAGCGCTGCCGGTTCCGTGGTCAGCCGGTCGGGGGCGAGGTCACGGGCCAGCAGGCCCAGGAGCTGCGCGGACGCGGTGGTTGCGGGTGCGGTCACAGGTTCCGGTCCTTCGTCGCGCGTACGGTCACGGGTTGAGTGCCTTCGTTCCGATCGCCAGCAGGGAGATGTCCTCCTGGGGTGCGTGCACGGGGCCGCACTGGATGTCGCGGAAGTGCCGCTCCAGGGGGTTGCCACGCGCCAGGCCCGGATTGCCGAGCAGCCTGACCGCCAGCTCCACGGCCCGCACCCCGTGCCGGTCGGCCAGCACGCGGGCGCCCAGGGCCTGTTCGGGGGTGTACGCGGTGTCGTGGGCGTCGATCCGGGCGGCGCCGCCGAACACCAGTTGTTCGGCGGCGGCGAGCAGCACCTCGATCTCCCCGGCGGTCCGCCGGAAGCGTTCCGTACGGGCCACCGGATGGCCGAGGTTGGCGGGTACCCGCTCGTGGGCGAAGGCGTGGAAGAAGGACTGCGCGGCCCGTGCGACACCCAAGTAGAGCGCGGCGAGCGGGAGATGGAGGGAAGCGCCGGCCCTGTTGTCCTGCTCGGCGGCCGGACCGTACGGGGTGAGCCCGATGACCTGCTCGTACGGGACGTCCACGTCCCGGAAGGTCACCTCGTGGCTGCCGCTGGCCCGTAGCCCCAACTGGTCCCAGCGGTCGGTGATCTCGATGCCGGGAGAGTCGCCCGGCACCAGGAACGTGCCCACCCGTGGTTCCGGCTCGTCGGTACTGGCCCACACCAGGAACCAGGCGAGCCCTTCCGCGCCGGTCACGAACCGTTTGGTGCCGCTGACCGACCAGCCGTCGGCAGTGCGCCGGGCGCGGGTGGCCGGTAGCCCGCCTCGCGCCGGAGAGCCCAACTCTGGTTCCACGCGGGCGTGGTTGACGAGCGCGGGCCGCTCCTCGGACTCCTTGAGCAGGCGCGCGTACAGCTCGTCCGGCCAGTGCGGCTGAGCCGCCTGTCTGCTGTGCGTGGTGAGGGTCATCGCGGCGATCAGGGCGACGGAGGGGTCACCCTGCCCCAGCGTGTGCAGGATGCGCGCGGTCTCCTCGACGCCGGCGCCCCGGCCGCCGTACCGCTCGCCGACGGTGGCGGTGAGCAGCCCGGCCTCGTGCACGGCTCGCAGGGACTCGGTGGGGAAGGCGCCGGACCGGTCGTAGCCGGGGGCCAGTTCCGCGAGGCGGGCTGTCAGGTCCGTGGTCACAGCGCCTTCTTCAGATCGGCGTTCAGGTCGGTGTTCAGCTCGCGGCTCCAGAAGGACTTGACGTCCAGGGGCGACTTCAGCGCACCGAGTTCGGCGAACACGTCGGCGACCTTCTGCTGCGAGGCGATTCCGTCGTCGCCGACCGTCCGGGCCTGCGTCGGCCGCTGGGCCTGCTGGGCGCGGAAGTCCTTCTCCGCCTGGGCCAGGGGCTGGTGGGTGGTGGTGGCGATCACCTTGGCGAACGCGTTCTGCCGGCCGTCACGGACGTATGCGTACGCCTTGGTGATCCGCGCGATCAGATCGGCGGTGGCGGCCCGCTGCGCCGCGCTCTCAAGGACGCTGTCCCGCGCCGACCAGAGGAAGTTGCCGGACAGGATGTCCTTGCCCGAGCCCACCGTCGTGGCGCCCTGCTGGTGTGCGGTGATGACCGACGTGCCGTACGAGGCGAAGGCGTCGATGCTCCCACCGTTGAGGGCGGCGAGACCGTCGTTGGGCAGCAGCGGCTTGGCGTCGATGTCGGACCATTTCAGGTCCGCCTGCTTGAGCAGCTCGTACAGGAAGTAGTGGGCGGTCGTGTTCTGGACGTAGCCGACCTTCTTGCCCTTCAGGCCCGCGATGTCGGTCACCTCGGAGCCCTTGGGGACCACGACCTCCTGGTTCAGGGTCGAGCCGCGCTGCACGGCGACGACCTTGAAGTTGGGTCTGCCGTCGGCGGCCGCGAAGATCGGCGGGATCTCGCTGGACGAAGCCACGTCGAGGGCTCCGGCGCGGATGGCCTGGAGCTGCTGGTCACCGCCCTGGAACAGGCTCCACTTGACCTTGTACGGGGTGTCGTCGAGGTGGGCGAACTTGAGAATCGCCTCCTCGGCCTTCCAGCCGGTGGCGCCGACACGCAGGGTCACCGAGGACTGGTCGGACGAGGACGAGGAGGTGGCCGTCGCGTCGCCCCCGCAGGCCGCCGCGAACGGCAGCAGGAGGGCGAGGGCGGCGGCGGACGCGCGCAGGGAACGGCGGAACAACACGGAGTCTCCATGAGGGTCTTCGCAAACGGGTTCGGTGGACGGGGGTCCAGGCGGCTCGGGTCAGGCGGCCTGGGAGGCGGCGGCTCGGTGGGCGAGTTCCTGCCGGACCAGCGGGACGACGTAACGGGCGTAGTCGATCGCGTCGTTGAGCGGGTCGTAGCCGCGGATCGACAGCAGGTCGCAGCCGATGTCGACATAGTCGAGGAGCGCCTTGGCGACCGTCTCGGGGGAACCGACCAGGGCGGTCGAGGCACCCGCGGCATTGGTGGCGACCGCCGGGGCGGTCCACAGGCAGCGGTCCTGGACCTCGCCGCGCTCCGCGATGTCGAGCAACCGCTGCGATCCGACGTTCGCCGGGCGCCCGGTGGTCCGGTAGTGGCGCAGCAGCTCGGTGTTCTTCGCCTGGTCCTTCAGCACGCCCAGCGTCCGGTGCGCCTTCTCCCAGGCCAGTTCGTCGGTGGGCGCGATGATCGGCCGGAACGACACCCAGATGCGGGGGCGGGGGCGTCCGGCGGCGTCCGCGACCGCGTTGACGGCGGCGATCTGCTCGGCGGTCTCCTTCAGCGGTTCGCCCCACAGTCCGAAGATGTCGCCCTGCCGGCCGCCGACCCGGTAGGCGTCCTGGGAGGACCCGCCCACGGAGACGGGGATGAGCCCGTTGAACGGTTTCACATCGGAGTAGTAGCCCTCGAACTTGAAGTACTTGCCCTCGTGCGAGACGGGTCCTTCGGCCGTCCACACCTTCCGCAGGATCTGGATGTACTCGTCCGAACGCTCGTACCGCTCGCTCTTGTTGAGGTAGTCGCCCTCCCTGTGCTGCTCCTCGTCGCTGCCGCCGGAGATGATGTGCAGCGACAGTCGGCCGTCGCTGATCTGGTCGAGGGTCGCGAGGGCGCGGGCCGCGTGCGTGGGGAAGACGACGCCGGGCCGGTGCGCCAGGATCGGGCGGACGCGTTCGGTGTGGGTGGCGACGAACTGGGCGACCTGGAAGGCGTCCGGCGAGGCGGAGTGATAGGCGACCAGAGTATGGTCGAAGCCGCCGTCGTCCAGGGCACGGGCGTACTTGCGCAGATAGGCGGGGTCGAAGCCGGTCCGGCTCGCCGCGGCCGGGCCCGAGGCCCCGGAGTCGGTGTGGACAGCACTGATGAACTCGACGGGCATGGTGAACTCCCTTTCTTCGAAGGTCAGTTGAGTTCCGCGTAGGTCACTTGAGGACGGAGGTGTCAGCGGACTTGGCCACGTCGACGTTCGGCTCCAGCACACCGATGCCGTTCATGAGGTCGGCCACGCCCTGGACGGTGCGGTTCACACCGGAGTCGATCGGCAGAACCTGGCTGTACGCGGCGGAGGCGAGCGTCTTCGCCACGGAGGCGTCGGCGCCGTTGCGCTGCTCGATGGCCTTGGCGTACGCGTCCTGGTGCGTGCTCGTCCACTTCAGGGCCGTGCCGAGGCGGCGCAGGAAGTCACCGAGGGCGGTCTTCTTCTGCTGGTCCGCCAGGGCCTTGTCGGAGGCGCCGATGAAGCCGTAGCCGCTGACGCGCCCGTCGGCGCCGTCGACGAGGAGCCTGCCGCCCTGCTCCAGGCCGACGGCCTGGTAGACGCCGAAGGTCGCCCAGATCTTGACCTTCCCCGAGGCGAACGCGGCCTGTGCGTCGGTCGGCAGCAGGTACTGGACCTTCACGTCCGAGTAGGTGAGGCCGTTCTGCTTCAGGGCGTTCGCGAGCAGGTACTCGGCGACACTGCCCTTCGCCGAGGACACCACGACCTTCTGGCCCTTGAGGTCCTTGACGCTGTCGATGCCGGAGTCCTTGCGCACGATGATCCCGACGTGCTTGCCGTCGTTCTTGAGCGCGGCCACGTTCTTGAACTTCACGCCGCCGCTGAGCGCCTGGAGGGCCGGCAGGTCGGCGGAGAACCCGGTGTCGGCGGCGCCCGCCTGGACGGCCTGGTAGAGCGGGGCCGCACCCTGGAACTCCGCCCACTTCACCTTGTACGCGGCGCCCTTCAGCGCGCCGGAGGCGGCGACGATCGTCTGGAGGGTCTTGGCCTGGTCGCCGATGGTGAGGGTGACCTCGTCCTGGCTCCTGGCGGTGTCCGCGGAAGAGTCTGCGCCACAGGCCGTCAGTGCCAGGAGGGCGGAGAGGCTGAGTCCGGCGGCGGCAAGTCTGCGTATCACGAGAGGGTCCCTTCAAGGGCCTTGGTGTCGGCCAGGGTGTCGGCCGGGGTGTTGGTGGGGGTGACGCCGAGCCAGCCGAGGAGCCGGGCGCGCAGGGCGACGAACTCGGGGGCGGTGAGGTCGCGGGGACGCGGCAGGCCGACGGTCAGGTCGTGGGCGATCCGGCCCTCGTCCATCACCAGGACGCGGTCGGCGAGCAGCAGCGCCTCCTCCACGTCGTGGGTGACGAGGAGGATCGCGCAGCCGTGCCGCTGCCACAGTTCGGCGACCAGCTGCTGCACCCGGCCCCGGGTGAGCGCGTCGAGGGCACCGAACGGCTCGTCCAGGAGCAGGAGTTCGGGCTCGCGGACCAGGGCGCGGGCCAGCGAGACGCGCTGGGCCTGGCCGCCGGAGAGGGTCTTGGGCCAGACGGTGGCACGGTCCGCGATGCCGACCTCGTGCAACGCCTTCTCGGCGCGCGACCGGTCGGGGCGGCCGGGCAGCCCGAGGACCACGTTGCGCCATACCTTCAGCCAGGGCAGCAGCCGCGGCGACTGGAAGGCCGCGCTGCGGCGCGCGGGTACGGTGACCTCGCCGCCGATCTCGTCGTCGAGCCCGGCGAGGATCCGCAGCAGCGTCGACTTGCCGCAGCCACTGTGCCCGAGCAGGGCCACGAACTCGCCCTCACGGAGGTCGAGATCGAGGTCGTGCAGGACGGTGGTGCCGTCGAAAGCCCGTGAAAGGCCGCGGATTTCCACACTGTTGGTCATGTTGCTATGCCTCACCCTCGAAGTTGGCCCGCCAGGTCAGCAGCCGGCGCGACAGGATCCGTACGGCGAAGTCGCAGGCGAGACCCAGCAGCGCGTAGACGGCGAGGCAGAGCACGATGACGTCGGTGCGGAAGTACTGCTGGGCGTTGCTCATCAGATAGCCGAGGCCCGCGTCCGCGTTGACCTGCTCGGCGAAGACGAGGGCGAGCCAGGCGGTGGAGAGGGCGTACCGGAGCCCCACGAGTGCCCCGGGCAGCGCGCTCGGCAGGATGACGTACCGGATCAGGCCCAGCCTGCCGAGCCCCATCATCCGTGCGGCTTCGACGAGTTGGGAGTCGGTGGAGCGGATGCCGCCGTAGATGTTGAAGTACAGCGGGTAGGTGACACCGAGCGCGACCAGTGCGATCTTCGGGGTCTCCTCGATGCCGAACCACACGATGAACAGCGGGATCAGTCCGACCCAGGGGATCGCCCGGAACATGCCCATCGAGGAGTCGATGACGTCCTCGCCGAGCCGGAACAGCCCGGCCAGCAGGGACAGGCTGAGGGCGACGGTCGCCCCGATGAGGAAGCCGATGGCCGCTCGGCGTCCCGACGCGGCGATGGCGCTGGGGAGTTCGCCGTTCCGGGTCAGTTCGACGGCCTGCTTCACGACGTCCACGGGGGACGCGAGGACCGATTCGGGGAGCACACCGGTGGCCGAGGTCAGGAACCAGAGCAGGACCAGGCCCACGGGTCCGGCCGTCCGGCGCACGGAGCGGGGCACCCGGAAGCGGCGGGTGGTGCGGGCGGTGCCCCGGATGGTCACCCGGGCGGTCGGCGGCGCCTTGTCGGTCGGGGAGTGCGGGCGCGGCAGGGCCGTGGTGGCCGCAGCGTCGAGCGGTTTCGTCGTCATGTGCGGGGATTCCTCTCGCGTCGCCTCAGGACGGCAGCGGACCGGTCGCGGCCGGGCGGGCGGGATCGGCGGACCAGGCGGACCAGGAGCCGGGAAAGAGCGTCGCCTCGAAGCCGGCGAGGGCGAGCGCGGCGATCTGGTGGGCGGCGGTGACGCCGGACCCGCAGTACACGCCGATCCGGGACCCGTCGCCGGCGCCGAGCTCCTCGAACCGCTTGCGCAGCACCTCGGGCGCAAGGAACGTCCCGTCCGGCGCGAGGTTCTCCCCGGTCGGCGCGGAGACCGCCCCCGGGATGTGCCCCGCGCGCGGGTCCACGGGCTCCACCTCGCCCCGGTACCGCTCGGCGGCACGTGCGTCCAACAGCAGCCCGCCACCGGCGAGTTCGGCTGCGCCGTCGGCATCGGTGACCGGCAGTCCGCCCGGTTCCAGCACGACGTCACCCGGCGCGGGAGCGGTCGGCACTCCGGTCTCCAGCGGCACTCCCGCCGCCCGCCAGGCCCCCAACGCCCCGTCCAGCAACGTCACGTCAGCCACTCCGGCGTGCCGCAGGAGCCACCAGGCGCGGGCCGCCGCCGTGTTACCCAAGTCGTCGTGGACGACGACTGCTTGACCGTCACGAAGGCCCCATCGGCGCGCCGCGGTCTGCAACTGCGCGAGGTCCGGCAGCGGATGGCGGCCTGCCTGCGGGCTCGGTGGCGCGGCGAGTTCGGTGTCCAGGTCGACGTACACCGCGCCCGGGATGTGCCCGTGGGTGTAGTGATCGCGGCCGTGCGGGTCCCCGAGCGCCCAGCGGACGTCGAGCACCACCGGCGGCCGGTCCGAGACGAGCAGCTCGCGCAGCTCGGAGACGGTCGTCGTCACACGGGCGCTCATGCGAGACCCTCCGCGATCGCGGGCAGCTCGGGCGAGAGGCGCAGCCGTTCCAGAAAGAGCACGACCGTGGCGGCGGCTGTGCGGTGCAGCGCGTCGTTGAGGACGTCGTGCCGACCGCCGTTGAAGGTCACGACCCGTACGGCGGGGTGGTCCTCGTAGGCGCTGAGCGCCCGGTCGAGCGGGCTCACCGTGTCGTCCGTACCGTGCAGGGCCAGCACGGGAACGCCGGCGAGATCCAGTCGCAGGTCCGGCAGGACGGGCGGCTCGTCGAGAGCGCCGCGCCGGAAGCGCGGGTCGTTGGCGAGGCGTCCCTGGTGGGTGGGGCAGGCGGTGCGTGCCTCGACCTCGTCCTCCCAACTTCCGGACGTCCAGGGGCCGGTGGGCAGGCCCACCAGGATCAGCGCGTCGACGCCCGCGGGCTGCTCGGCGGCCAGCCGAGCGGCGTACCGGGCACCCGTGTCCGAACCGACGAGCACCTTGGGGCCGGGCAGCGACTCGTCGGCGAGGAGCTTGGCCGCCTCGTCGAGCACGGAGGGATCCGCGGATGCGTCGCCGAGGGCGCGCACCCGGTAGGCGTCGAAGGCGAGCCGGCGGCCGAACCGCTCGTACACGCCCCCGTGTTCGCCCCGCCCGGCCAGCACGATGAGCGTGCCACGTGCGGCGAGGCCTTCGGGCTCGTCCCAGGAGGAGACAGGCGAGGAGACAGGCGAGGGGGAAGGAGAGGAGGGCATGGGGAAGCAACTCCCGTTTCGGGGCAGGGGAAATGGACGCGTGACAAGCAGGAGGGGACGCCGACACGTGTCAGAACAAGGGAGACGTGATCAGCTCAGGCCCGGCGGGAGCGCCGGTGTGGAGAACGGGAACGCCGGTACGCGGCGGAGATCAACGACAGCGCGCGCTGCACGCCACGCCGAAGTCGATGACTCGGCGCTGCGTCAGAAGGGCAGCGGAAGCGGTCGTGGGAACCATGCGCCCATCATGACCGGCCGGGACGGACCACGTCCAACGACGATTCCGCATCGAAACCGATCAGCAATCGCGATCGGTGCCGGATACGGGCTACGGTCGCCGTATGCCCCAACCTGTCCTCGACATCGTGGCCCTGCGCAGCCTGACCGCGATAGCCGACTGCGGCGGCTTCCACCGCGCGGCGCGCTCGCTCGCGCTCAGCCAGTCCGCGGTCAGCCAGCATGTACGCCGACTGGAGAAGACGCTCGGGGGCCCGATCGTCGAACGTGAGGGCCGGGGCATGCGGTTCACCCCTCAGGGGCGCCTGCTCGTCGAGCAGGCCCGGCGCATCCTCGCCGTCCACGACGAGGCCGTGCGTGCCCTGCTCGACGTGGACGGCGACACCGTCACGATCGGTTCCACCGAACACGCCGCCGACCAGTTCCTGCCCCGCCTCACCGCGGCCGTCCAGGAGGTGCGGCCCGGCTGCCGGGTGCGGTTCCGCATCGACCGCTCGGCGCGGCTGGTCGAGGCCGTGGAGCGGGGCAGCGTGGATGTCGCGGTGTACGTCACGGAGGCCGCGGCCACCGAGGGCACGCCGGTCGGCGGCCTTCCCCTGCTCTGGCACGCCACGCCCGGCTGGGAGCCGCCGACCGCGCCGGCTCCCGTGCCGCTGGTCGCCATCGAGGACCCCTGCGCGATCCGCCGCCGGGCCATAGCGACGCTTGCCGCGCACGGGGTGCAGGCCACGGTCGTCGGCGACGCGGGATATCTGGCCGGCGTCCTCGACATCGCCCGCACGGGCCAGGGCGTGGCCCTGCTCGCCGCGGTCGGCCCGGCACCGGACGGCCTGACCCCCTGCGAGGGGCTGCCCCCGGTCACCCCGATCCCCATGAGCGCACTGGCCCGCCCGGGGGCGGATCCGGCGACGGTGGCGGCGGCGTTCGACGCCGTACGGGGACTGTTGCACTGAGGGAAGCCCCACGCGGTTCCGTCAAGAGCGCACAATTTCACACACATGACATGTACATGAATTACGCTCCCGGCTGATCGTTTCCCTTGTACCCATGAAGGTCTGTGAGGACCCGGATGATCAAGATGAGACTGCTCCGTACCCGACTGGCCGCGTTAACCGCCCTGTTCGGCATCCTGATGACACTGCTCTGGGCACTCCCCCGGCCCGCCACCGCCTCGACGGCCGCGACGGTCTCGCCCGCCTCGACGGCCCCGCCGGCCTCGACCGCCGCACCCGTGCCGACGCACCCCCTCTGCGCGAGACCCGACAAGCCTCACCAGATGGCCTGTTTCGCGGTCGCCCGCGACGATGTCCGGCAGACCGGCAAAGGCCTCCAACCCCTGCTGGCACCGGCCGGGTTGGGCCCCGCCGACCTCCAGAGCGCCTACGATCTGCCGTCCGACGTGGCCGGGGCCGGCGTCACGGTGGCCATAGTCGACGCCTACGACGACCCGAACGCCGAGGCCGATCTGGCCGTCTACCGTTCCCAGTTCGGCCTGCCGCCCTGCACCACCGCGAGCGGCTGCTTCCGCAAGACCGACCAGCGCGGCGGCACCGAGTACCCACAGCCCGACGCGGGTTGGGCCGGTGAGATAGCCCTCGACCTCGACATGGTCAGCGCCGCCTGCCCGCTCTGTCACATCCTGCTGGTCGAGGCCGACGAGCCGTCCATCGAAGGCCTCGGCGAGGCGGAGAACACGGCGGTCGCGCTCGGCGCCACCTACATCTCCAACAGCTGGGGCGGGAGCGAGAGCGCGATCGGCGACCTGCCCGGCGACGACTACTACAAGCACCCGGGCGTGGCGATCACCTTCAGCACCGGCGACAACGGCTACGGCAACAGCTACCCGGCCACACTGCCGTACGTCACGGCGGTCGGCGGGACCTCGCTGAGCCGGGACGGCGGGACGACCCGGGGCTGGAACGAGTCCGCGTGGACCGGGGCGGGCAGCGGCTGCTCGGCCTACTCCCCCAAGCCGTCCTTCCAGACCGACCGGGGCTGCGCCAACCGCGCCGTCGCGGACGTGTCGGCCGTCGCCGACCCGGCGACCGGCGTCACCGTCTACAACACCTACGAGGACCACGGCTGGGGCGTCTACGGCGGTACCAGCGCGTCCGCCCCGATCATCGCCGCCACCTACGCGCTCGCCGGAAAGCCGGGCGCGAAGACCTACCCCAACGCCTACCCGTACGCCCACATCAGCGCCCCCGACGGCGCGCCGAGCGGCGCGCTGAACGACGTGACCAGCGGCACCAACGGCACCTGCGCCACCGCCTACCTGTGCACCGCCGGCCCCGGCTGGGACGGCCCCACCGGCCTCGGCACCCCGAACGGCACAGCCGCCTTCACCACCGGCCCGTACGGCAGGCTGACCGGCAAGGTCACCGACCCGTCCGTCGGCGGCCCCGTGGCCGGGGTACGGATCACGGCCGGCGCGAACGCCACGACGACCGGCGCCGACGGCACCTACGACATGACGCTCCCGGCGGGCACGTACGACGTGACGGCCGCCAGGTTCGGCTACGGCAGCACCACGCCGGCCGCCGTCGAGGTCGGCGACGACGCGACCGTGGCCCGGGACTTCACCCTCACCGCCCAGCCGCTGGTGACCGTCAGCGGGCGGATCCGGGACGGCTCCGGGCACGGCTGGCCGCTCTCCGCGGGCATCCAGGTCACCAACGAGCCGTCCACCCGGACGTACACCGACCCGGCGACCGGCCGCTACACCCTCGAACTGCCCGCCAACAGCACCTACACCCTCCAGGTCGACCCGGTCTACACCGGGTACCAGGTCACGACGGCCGACCTGACGGTGGGCGCCAAGGCCGGCCGCAAGGACTTCGGCATCCCGGTCGACGCCGCCGCCTGCGTGGCGCCCGGATACACACAGACGTTCAGCGAGGCCACCGAGACCTTCGACGGCACGCGGGCGCCTGCCGGGTGGAGCGTCACCGGCAGTGGCCACACCTGGCGCTTCGACGATCCGGCCGGGCGCGGCAACCTCACCGGCGGCTCGGGCGACTTCGCCATCGCCGACAGCGGCTACTACGGCGACCGGGAGAACACCTCCCTCCTCTCCCCGGTTCTCGATCTGACCGGCCACGACACGCCCGCGGTCCGTTTCGGCACCTTCTACAAGCCGTTCGACGACGACTCCAAGGCCGATGTCGACCTCAGTGTCGACGGCGGCACCACCTGGTCGACGGTCTGGCACCGCGACACCGACTCCGCGGGCCCCGGGACGCAGAGCATCGCCCTCCCGGACGCGGCGGGGAAGTCCGCCGTCCAGGTGCGGTTCCGCTACAACGGCGACTACGCCTACTACTGGCAGGTCGACGACGTCGCCTTCGGCGGTATGACCTGCAAGCCGGTGCCGGGCGGGCTGTTGTACGGGACGGTGACGGACCGCAACACCGGCCGGCAGCTGAGCGGCGCGACGGTGAGCGGCAGGACCGGCGCCACGGCGACCACGGCGGGCGACGGTTCGTACGTACGCTTCGCGCCGCGGGCGGCCCGTCAGCAGGTCGCGTTCAGCGCCGAGCACTACACCACCGCGACGAGGAAACTGAGCGTCAAGGCCGACCACGCCACCCGCCTCGACGCGGTGCTGCGCGCCGGACGGTTGGCGATCAGCCCGGCGTCGGTCGAGAGGACCGTCCGCAAGGGGAAGGCCACCACCTCCCAGGTCACCCTGCGCAACACCGGTTCGGCCCCGCTCACCGTCAGCCTCACGGAGCGGTCCGGGGACATCCCGACGGCGACGAAGGCCGGCGCGGCGGCCCCGCAGTACGTCCCCGGTGACTACACCCCCGACCGGCTGACGAAGGCAAAGGCGAAGTCGAAGTCCGCGGCTACGTCCACATCCACGTCCACGGATGTGGCCCCCGCCGCCTCGGCCTGGACCTCCCTCGCCGACTACCCCACCCCCGTCATCGACAACGCCGTAGCCACCGGCCCGGACGGCCGCGTCTACTCGGTCGGCGGCACCGACGGAACCTCCGTCCTGTCCGGCGGCTACGTCTACGACCCCGTCACCGCCGCCTGGACGGCCATCCCCGGCGGCCACCCGACCCCCCGCGAGTCACCCCAGTCCGCCTTCCTGAACGGCAAGTTGTACGTCACCGGCGGCTGGACGGCGGACGGCGACACCGTGACCACCACCGAGGTCTACGACCCGCAGCACCGCACCTGGTCCACCGCAGCCCCGGCGCCCGCCGGGTACGCGGCAGCGGCCTCCGCCACGCTCGACGGCAAGTGGTACCTGGTCGGCGGCTGCGGCCAGGGCTACTGCACCGGCTCCACCACCGTGCAGGTCTACGACCCGGCCACCGACACCTGGGCCACCACCACCCCCTACCCCGAGGCCATCTCCTGGCTCGGCTGCGGCGCCGTCTCGGGCACCCTGTACTGCGCGGGCGGCACCACCGTGGTGGAGGGTACGCGGCACGGCTACGTCTACGACCCGGCCACCGCCGTCTGGACTCCGATCACCGACCTTCCCATCGACCTCTGGGCCTCGGCCGCCACCACCGCCGACGGCCGCTTCCTCCTCTCCGGCGGGGTCAGCAATCTGCTCGGGGCCGTCACCAGCGCCGGCTACGCCTACGACCCGGCCGCGCGCACCTGGTCCGCCCTGCCCGCGGCCAGCACGCCGCTCTACCGGGCCGGCGGTGCCTGCGGGTTCTACCGTGTCGGCGGCGCGCCGAGCGTCTTCGACGCCCATGCGAACGTCGAGCAGCTGCCGGGCCTCGACAGCTGCGTCCCGTCGACCGACGTCCGCTGGCTCTCCGCCACACCCGTCACCCGTACGCTCGCCCCCGGCCGGCGTCTGACCGTCACTGTCCGGCTGGACGCGGGCGTGAAGGCGGTGGACGTGGCCGGGACCTATACGGCCGCGCTCGCGGTCGGCACGGACACGCCGTACACGTACCCGCTGGTTCCGGTGCGGATGACCGTGCGCTGACGGGACGTCATCCGGCCATGCCTTCCGCCGCAGCCCTCCGCGACCGACCAGTCGCGGAGGGCTCGGCCCAGGCCGTGGAAGGCGCGACCGCGGCGCTCCGGCGAAAGCGGGCCGGGCCGACAGGTTCCTCCCGGACGGCGAGAACGGGCCACAGTGCGGCGCCGATCCGGTCCGCGAGACCTGGGTCCCGGTCGCCGGTGCGCAGGCAGTACGCGTAGATGCTGCCGATCATCATGTCCGCGATGACGAGCACGTCCACGTCCGGGCGCAGGGCACCCTCCGCCCGCAGCCGCCGCAGTGTGTCGATCAGCGACCGGGATTGATTGTGCTCGGTCTCGGTCAGGACGTGCCCGATCACCGTCATCCCTTTGCCTGGCGGGGCATACGGAACCGGGTGTCGCAGGTCCTAGGCTGTGTCAACTGCCGCGCACGATCCGCTGAGGAGCGCGAGCGGGACCCGCTCGGCCCGCTGGACGACCTCTCGCCGGCCGACGTGCTGAGCAGGGATTCCTGGCGTTCGCGCGTTCGCGCGTCCGCTCTTCGGTCCGCCGCGCGCACATCGGCCGACCCATCTCCACCCCTTCTCCGGGCGGCCCTGACCTGCTTCGTCAGGTGAAAGGCCAGGGGTGGTAGAGGCAGTAGCCGCCCACTCCGATCGTGGCGATCCCCGTGAGCAGCAGAGTGGTGATGAACCTGATGTCCGACGTGCGCTCACGGCGTTCGTGGTCGGGGTCGGCGGTGAGGAGGGACGGGTCGGCGGGCGCGTACCGGAGGGGGATGGCGCGGCCGAGGGACGCGGCGATGTCCCGGATGCCCTGCGTGCACAGTGCGGTGACCTCGACCCCCTCGTGGGTGGTGAAGGCGACGACGGAGGCGTGGCTGACGCTCTCGCCGCCTTCGCCGTCGGTGTGGACGTCCCTGGTGACGGCGACCACGCGCCCCTGGACGGTGACGCCCTCCGCCAGTTGAGCGACGCGGGCACGGGCGTACTCGCCGTCACGGCTCAGTGCGACGACGAGGAGCAGCAGGCCACCGACGCAGATCAGCCCCCACTGCCAGCCCCACGCGAAGAACGACTGGACGACCAGTCCCAACACCAGCAGGATCACCATGCAGTTCGGCCCGTCGACCCCGGCGGTCCGCCCCTCGCTGTCCAGCATGAGATAGAACCGCTCCGGCCGCCGCCGCGGGAACCGGACCGGGAACTCCTGCCCCACCCAGGCCACCAGCACCCGGTCGCCACGCTTGTTCTCGTGCCGCAGCCTGAACTCCCGCCCGGTGCCGGGGTCCTGGTACTCGATCGTCACCGGTATCCCGTGATTCCCCGACTCACCGTGTACCGGCGGATGCACCTCCACGACCCGGGCCGTCACCCACACCGCCCGCTGCGGCCGGGTCAGCCCGGCCAGCGAACACGCGTAGCCCAACAACGCCAGCCCAGCGGGCACCGTCCACCACAGCCCGAGCATCCTCTGCAGGTCCATGCAGCGAGGCTCTCGCTGCATGGACTCCTACCGATCCCAGGTTCGGGCCGGGACGGCCATCTCCCTGGATTCGGCGAGCCGGCCCGAGGCGACAGTTCCCTCACAGCAGCGACCGCTCTGGGCCAGGAGCTGCTGTCGTTCCGGTCTTGAGGCTCGGCCCCGGAACGGGCCTGTGCCGGGGCCGACCGTGTGCCTTCAAAGGATCATCGCCGTCATCACCCGGTCCGTACCGGGGTCAGTCCGCTCGCTCCGGGTCCACGGTGGTCGTCGATCCCATGGTCACGTGTGCCTCGCCGGCCCGGGACGGTGGATCGACGGCGTCATCGCTTTCGGTGATGTCGCTGTTCTCTTGGGGGCCACCGTGCGCTGCGTCCGTCTTCTCGGTGGAGTCGTTGTTCCCGTCACTCTCCTGTTGCCGCCTTTTCAAGGCGAGCTCCTTGGCCCTCTTCTCGGAGAACAGCCTCATCTCGGCCTCTGTCCGGTGCTCGAACACTGTTGTCTCCATGTCAGTTCCTGGGGTCCGGTGCACGCACGGGGCCCGCCGGTCCCGCCCGCTGAGTCATTCGTTCGGAAGTGATGACCGGGCAGCCGAAGTTTCTGTGACAGTGTCACAACGTTGGCATCCGCGGTACCGGCCGCCCGGATCAGGCCGATGTGGCCTCGCCGTCGAACTGGATGGCACGGATCTCCCGGCGGGAGGAGATGCCGAGCTTCGAGAACACCTTGCGGAGGTGCCATTCGACCGTGTGCCGGCTGATGAACAACTGGGCACCGATCTCGGGGTTGGTGAGCCCTTTCCCTGCGAGCCGGGCGATCTGCGCCTCCTGCGAGGTGAGAGCCGTGGGCGTCGCGACCGTGTGGGTGCGGACCCTCGCCCCCGTGGCCTGCAACTCGCCTCGCGCGCGTTCGGCGAACGACTGCGCCCCGAATCGGCTGAACATCTCGTGTGCGATGTCCAGTTGGGCACGGGCGTCGACACGCCGGTTCTCGCGGCGCAACCACTCCCCGTAGAGGAGATGCGCACGGGCGAGTTCCATACGGACCCGGGTCCGGCCGAGTCGCTCGATCGCCTCACGGTAGAGCCGGTCGGCGGAGTCGCCCTCGCTGAGCAGCGCCCGCGAGCGCGCTTCCACACCCAGGGCCCAGTTCGTGCCGCTGGCTCGCGTCGTCTCCGAGACCCGCTCCAGCGCGTCGGTGGCCGACTCGGGTGAACCGCTCCGCACGGCGGCCTCGATCAGCTCGACCAGGGCCCACCGGGGCGAGGAGAACTCCCGCGGCTCGGCGGCCGCCTCCCTGGCCGCGGCCAGCGCCTGCGCGTACTGGCCGAGCCCGTTGCACAACACCGCCTCGTACCAGCGTGTGACGGTGACAGTGGCCCCTTGGCCCCGCGGCACCGCCTCCCCCAGGTTCGCGTCGATCAGCGCACGGGCCTCGCCCTCGCGGCCACGCCAGACAGCCAGACCGAGGGGGCCGACCCGTCCCGGGTTGGTGTTCCCGGTGGCCGCGCACACCTCCGCGATCTCCTCGATCAGCGACTCGGCCGTCGTGAGCTCCCCGGCAAGGAGGTGGACGAACACCCGGGAGTCGAGAGCGTCGGGAAGAGCGCTGAGCGCTCCGGCCTCGCGGGTGATCGCCACATGCCGGGTCGCGGCCGTGTGCCAGTGCTCGTCGTCCCACAGATCCGAGGCGATGACCGACGCCAGCCAGAGTCGGCGAAGCTGTTCCTGTACGGGGAGCCGCTCGTCGCAGAGCGTCTCGAGTGCTTGCTCCATCATCGGCACCGAGGCCGGGTAATCGTCGGTGAGTCGCACCGCGAGGGCGTCCAACACGAGGTCGGACACCCCTGGCTGCTGTGCCGGCGGTGCCTCACGGGCGGCCTCGCCCGCCTCCCGCAGTCCCGGGCCGCGCGCCAGGCGGCCGGCGAATATCGCCGCCGCGACGGCGTCCAGGTGGATCTCACGGGCAATCGCGACATCGAGCCGGCCGAACCGGCGAGCGGCGGCAAGCAGCAGCTGCGGGGCCTCACCGCCACGGTTCTGGCCGAACGCGATCCCGGCGCGCAGCACCTCTGTCCGCGCGCGGCCCGGTTCGTCCAGGGGCCCGGCCGCCGCCGAGGCGAGGAGGCCGGCAGCCGACTCGAACGCCCCGGCGTGGAGTTTCGCCTGTGCCGCGTCCAGCGCGCGCTGTGCGCGTCGCGTGGGATCCGGTGTCAGCGCGGTCGCACGCTGGAGGAACGCGGCGGCTTCAGCGATGCCACCGCGCGCGTGGGCTCGGCCCGCGGAGCGCTCCAGTTCGGCGGCCACTGTCTCGTCGGGTCCCGAGGCGGCGTCGGCCAGGTGCCAGGCCCGGCGGTCGGGGTCGAGCCGGGCATCGGTGGCGTCGGCCAGCGCCTTGTGCACCTCTCGGCGTTCGCCCGGGCCTGCTGCTCGATAGGCCGCCGAGCGCACCAGCGGGTGCCGGAACCGTACCCGGTTGCCGAGGGCGATCAGGTCCATCGCACCTTCGTGCGACCCGGCGGTGTCGGCGTCGATGCCCAGGCGCCGGGCCGCGCGCCGCAGCAGTGTGACGTCGCCCAGCGGTTCGGCGGCGGCGATGAACAACAGGCGTCGCGAGTCGGACGGCAGCGCCTGGACGCGGCGGAGGAACCCCTGCTCGATCTGACTCGACAGCGGCCGTGCGTCCGGAGGTTCGAATCCCCCGGCCGTCTCCGCCGCGGTCAGCCCGCGTGGCAGCTCGAGCAGGGCCAGTGGGTTGCCGCGTGACTCGGCGACTATGCGGTCGCGCACCCGTTCGTCGAGCGGTCCGGTGACGACCGAGTCGAGCAGTGTCCGGGAGTCGCGCTCGGTCAGTCCCGTGACGGACAGGTCGGGAAGGCTGCCGAGAGCACGCCCGGCACTGGGTTCACGGACGGCGAAGACGAGCACAACCGATTCTGCGAGCAGGCGGCGCGCCACGAACTCCAAGGTCAGCGCGGACGCCTCGTCCAGCCACTGCGCGTCGTCGACGAGGCAGATCAGCGGCTGGTCACCTCCGGCGTCCGCGATGAGACTCAGAGTGGCCAGACCCACGAGGAACCGGTCGGGCGCGGCGCCGGCGCGCAGACCGAAGGCCGTGCCGAGCGCGTCACGCTGGGGCTCGGGCAGCTGGTCGAGACCGGCGAGCAGAGGAGCGCAGAGCTGGTGCAGGCCAGCGTAGGAGAGCTCCATCTCGGACTGGACGCCTGCCGCTCTGATGGTGCGGCAGCCGGTGGCACGGGTGAGGAGATGTCTCAGCAGCTCGGTCTTGCCGATCCCGGGCTCACCGCGCAGCACCAGGACACCACTGCGCCCTGCTCTGGCACCTGCCACGAGATCGTCGAGAGCCTCACATTCGTTCTCCCTGCCGAGAAGCCCGGCCCGTGAACCGCGCCTCGCCATGGCCGCTCCCTTGTCAGGACTCTTCGCTCGGTATGGTAATCCGTCCGTTGATCGCCATGCCCATGATCGACCGTGCCGCGTCGGCTCGCCTGCGGGCCCGCAGAGCGGCTGAGCGGGCTTGGCCGCCCTGTGTGACGGTGCTGGTCAGGGCGGTTCCGGAGGTGTGGCCACGGATCACCCGCGGACGACCACGCGGTCACCTGCGGTTTTCAAGGGCGCGGTCGGCCGTCGCCGGGCCTGTGCGGCCGAGAGCCGAGCAGGCGGGCGACCACGTGTCCTCACCCTGCGTCTGCGCCTGCCGCGTCGCTCGCCGGGTGTCCGTCCTGGAGTGCGGCGAGTGCCGCGGCGAGCTTGCCGCGGCTGGTGATGCCCAGGCGGGGATAGACGCGGTACAGATGGGCTCCGACGGTGCGGTGCGAGATGAACAGGCGCTGGCCGATCTCCCGGTTGCTCAGCCCCTGCGACGCGAGCACCGCGATCTGCATCTCCTGGGCCGACAGCCGGTCGCTGGTGTTCGCGTGCCGTCGGCCGCTCGACTCGCCGGCGGCACGCAACTGTTCGCGGGCCATCTCGGCCCACGGCCGCGCGCCGATCCGGTCGAACTCGTCGCGGGCGCTGCGCAGCGGGTTGCGGGCGTCGACGTTGTGCCGTTGTCGGCGCAGCCGGCGGCCGTGGTGCAGGTGCAGCCGGGCCCGCGCCAGGGCCCAGCCGGCGGGCAACGCGGCCAGCGCCGCGGTGTAGCGCTCGGTCGCCGTGTCGTCCGGCGCCAGCACCGCCTCGGTGTAGGCGTGAGCCACCACCATCATTTCCGAGGGCAGTCGGGCGGCCAACTCGGGCAGTCCGTCGAGTAGTTCCCGGGCCTGCGCCACGGTGCCCGCGGCCACCGCGGCGTCCGCCAGGTCCGGTGCGAGCAGCCAGCGGCTGACCGAGTGGTAGTGCGGGTCGGCCGGATCAAACGCGCGCGCGAAATTGTCGTACGCCTCGGCCGAGCGGCCGTCGAAGAGTGCGAGCAGACCCTCGACCTGCTGCCCCATCACGGCGGCGAACGGCATGCCGGGGAACAGCCGGTGGGTGCGCAGCTCGCCGAGCATCCGTGCCGCGTCCTCGGTGTCCCCGCGTATCGCCGCCACCAGACTCCCCGTCGCCTTCACTCCCAGCCAGACGATCCACTCCCCGGTCTCCTCGGCCAGGGCGAGTCCCTCACCGGATTCCTCGCGGGCCCGATCGAGCTGACCGAGGTACACCCGCGGCCAACTGCCCGCGAGTGACCGGGCGAGCAGCCCGAGTCTGCCCTGCGACCGCCACACGGTGGCCGCCAGTGTCAGGTACCGGGCGGCGAGAGTGGCGTCGCCCAGGACCATCGCGCCGCTGCCGAGGAAATGCATGATCCGGCCGTCCAGGCGATCCGGCCCGAGGCTGCCGAGCCGTGTGATCACCTCGGCGCCGTATCGGTACGGTTCGGTGTACGCCCGTACCGTCAGGACGACGGGAGAGTCCGGATCCGGGTTCCATCGGTCCAGCTCGGCCGCGGCCAACGAGCGCACCCGGGCGTCGCCGTCCTGAAAGAAGCACCTGGCGGCGGCCCGCCACAGCAGATTCTCGGCGACTGGTACGTCGCCTGTGTCGAACGCGCCGGCCGCGGTCGTCACCATGTCCTCGATCCGGCGGTGCGGCTCGTCGGGTTCGAAGGCCGCCTTGTCGGACACGACCATGAGGCGGGCCCGCTCCAGCGGGCCGAGTTCACTCATGTCGGCCTGGTCCAGCAGCAGTTGGGTGTGCACACGGTCGTTGATCTCGCTGGCCGACTCGACCGCCCGGACCAGGATTTCGGTCCTGCGGCGCGGGTCCTGGACGAGTTCGGCGGCCTGGCGCAGGGCCGGTACGGCCGAGGCCACCTTGCCCCGGGCCAGCGCCGTGTCCGCGAAACGTTCCAGCCGTGCGGCGAGTTCCTCGTCCGGGCCGAGCATCGCGGTGGCCAGGTGGAGGAGCTGGCGTTCGGGGGTGTCGGCCATGGCCGCGGCGATGGCGCGGTGGGTCGCCAGCCGGTCGGCGACCGTGGCGCGGGTGTAGATCGCCGAGCGCATCAGCGGATGCGGGAACACGAGGGTACGGCCGACCAGACCGACCAGGCCCGCGTCGACCGCCTCCTGCACCACGTCCAGTGAGACCACCGCCTCACTCAGGCTGCTCGCCACGTCCAGGAGCCGGTTCAGTGGTGCGCTGGGCTCGGCGGCCAGGGCCAGCAGGAGGGTACGGCACCCGGGGCTCGCCGAGTCCGTACGCGCGGCGAACGCGTCCTCCAGCCGCTGGGTGAGGGGCAGGTCGGCCGGCTGCGTGCCCATGTCGTGCACCGTCTTGGGCAGTTCGACGAGGGCCAGCGGGTTGCCTGCGGCGCGCTCCAGGACGAGGGCCCGCAGCGGCGCCGACAGTCCCGGTGCGCCCGCGTCGAGCAGTTCGGCGGCGGCCGACCGGCCCAGTGGTCGCAGGTGGAGCTCCGGCTGTGTGCTCGGGGCGTAGGAGTCGGGAGCGTGGAGCCGGGACGCCGCCACGAGCAGTACGGGAAGATCGCGGGTGCGCCGGGCGACGAATGCGAGGACGTCCCGGCTCGGCGAATCGACCCACTGCAGATCGTCGACGAGCAGCAGGAGCGGTTGCCCGTCGGCCGCGTCGGCGAGCAGTTCGAGCACGGCGAGCGCGACCTGAAAGATATGGGGCTCGGCCTGCGTGGCGCTGAACGCGTCGACAAGCGCGGCCCGGTGTGGGGACGGCAGCTTCCCGATGGCGTCGGCGACCGGTTGCAGCAGCAGTTGCAGAGCCGCGAACGGCAGCCACAACTCGGTCTCCACACCGGCCGTGCTCAGTACCGTGAAACCGCCCTCGGTGCCCTCGTCGCCGACCGAGCGCAGCAGAGCCGACTTGCCGACGCCGGCTGTGCCGTGGATCAACAGCGCACCGCCGCGTCCGGCCGCGGTGTCCGCCAGCAGTCCCCGCAGGAGTCGCGACTCCTCGTCCCGGCCGATCATCGCGCGGGTGCCTGGTTCGGTCTCAGGAGGGTTCCGGCTGCTGGGCTGAGCATGTGCGGCTTCCTCCGTGCAGGAGTCACGTTGCACGGCATCCTAGCCGCGGCCCATTACACCCTGGGCGCGATCACACCATCGGTAGAACGACTCGGCTTTCGTCCGTGACACAGCGCCGAAGCCCTGATGCGCGGGTGGTCGCACGGCAGAACCGGCCGCGCTGGTGGCTTCGGCCGGTTCTGTCGGCTTCGGTGGCGTGGGACATCGGTCCGGCCTCAGGATGGCTTCGCGCGGGTTCCCTGTACGGCGGACGGCGGCCCGATGCGGATGAGCGTTTCGCGGGTCTCCTCGGTCAGGCCGCCCCAGATCCCGTGCCGTTCCCGGTGGTCGAGGGCGTACCGGCGACACGGGATCCGCACCGGGCACCGTTCACAGAGGGCAAGTGCCCGCCGGACGGCGTTCCGGTCGTCCGGGGGCGGGAAGAAGGTCCTGATGTCGGAGTCTCGGCAGTTGGCCGCCCCGCACCAGTTCACCGCGGCGGGGGCCGATGGTGTGTCCTGCGCTGTCATGTCATCTCCTCCAGTTTCCTGCCGTTGGTCTCGCGCACGCGGACGGCGACGAAGACGAACGAGAGCGCGGCGAAGCCCGCGTAGACGGCGTAGGTGGACGACAGGTTCCAGTCCGACATGCGGGGGAAGCTCTCGGTGACGGCCCAGTTGGCGATCCAGTTCGCGGCGGTCGCCACCGACATCGCGGCGGCGCGGATCCTCAGCGGGAACATCTCGCCGACCATCACCCACAGCACGACACCCCAGGAGACCGCGAAGAAGAACACGAAGGTGTGGGCGGCGACCAGCGCCACGGTGCCCTGGGTGTCCGGAATGGACAGGCTGCCGCCGCTTCCCGTCTTGTACGAGAACGCCCAGGACGCGACGGCCAGCGACACGGCCATGCCGGCCGAACCGGTCAGGGCGAGCGGCTTGCGGCCGACCCGGTCGATCAGCAGCATCGCCACGACGGTTCCGACGATGTTGACGATCGACGTGGAGAGGCTGATCAGAAGGGAGTCGGCCTGGTCGATGCCCACGGACTGCCACAGCAGCGACGAGTAGTAGAAGATGACGTTGATGCCGACGAGCTGCTGAAAGACGGCCAGCCCGATGCCGACCCACACGAT
The DNA here is from genome assembly GCF_036174265.1 of Streptomyces sp. NBC_00285. Taxonomy (NCBI): domain Bacteria; kingdom Bacillati; phylum Actinomycetota; class Actinomycetes; order Kitasatosporales; family Streptomycetaceae; genus Streptomyces; species Streptomyces sp. NBC_00285. The sequence continues at coordinate 1,643,148 of NZ_CP108055.1, forward strand.
CGGCAGCAGCCCGAAGCGGCCGTCGAGCAGATCACGTACCCGCGGCCTGTGGTCGGTCTTGAGCGCGTGATGGATCTCGGCGAGCCGCTCCTCGGCGCCCGTGTACGTGCCCTGAAGGTCGCGCAGTACGGCAAGGGCCTCTGTCTCACGGCCCCTCGCGACGAGGAAGTGCGGTGACTCCGGGATGCGCAGGGTGAGCAGCAGGTAGGCGAGCGCCGGTACGACCGCGGCCATGAGCATCCACTGCCAGGCGTGCAGGGCGCCCAGCGGGTTCTCGCTCCTGCCGTCGGCTCCTTGGGCGATGCCCCAGTTGACGAGCTGGGAGGCGGTGATGCCGAGCACGATGGCCGCCTGCTGGAACGAGGCCAGCCGCCCGCGGTGGTCGGGCGGCGCGACCTCGGCGATGTAGGTGGGCCCGATCAGCGAGGCGAGGCCGATCGCCGCACCACCGACGATGCGCCAGGCGCCCAGGTCCCAGACGGAGAAGGGCATCGACGAGCCGAGCGCGCTGATCGCGAAGAGAACCGCGGCGAGGTGCATCACGCGCCGACGGCCGACGCGGTCGGCGAGACGTCCGGCGACCGCCGCTCCGAAGGCGGAACCGAGCAGAGCGGAGGCGACGATGGTGCCCGTCTCGCTGGAGGTGACGTCGAAGCGATGCTGGATTCCGGTGACGGCACCGTTGATGACGGCACTGTCGTAGCCGAACAGGAAGCCGCCGATCGACGCGGCCGCCGAGATGGAGGTGACACGCCGGAGGTTGGTCGGGCGGAGCGCGGCCCTTGAGTGGGCCCGCCCCGCGGAAGAGGCGTTCGCGGTCATGGACAAGGACTCCTTCACAGGACGGGTGCCCGACCGCGCAGGCGGCCGCACCGGTCGTGGGGGACGTGGATCGGGAGGACGACTGCGCTGAGGACCGGGCGCTGCGCTTCGTCCCGGTCGGCGGGCGTGCCGCCGCTCAGACTCCGACCACGGGGGCGGAGAGCAGTTCGTGGAGACGGGCGAGGTTCGCCGCGCCGACGAGGCCGGCGTCCGCTCCGACGGTGGCGGTGCGGACCTCGGCGTAGACGCGGTGCTCGCCGCCGCCGAGGGCCCGTCGGTAGGAGATCTCCGCCGGACGCCTGATCAGCTCGCCGGTGTCGCCGAGGCCGCCGCCGATGACGAGGACGGACGGGTCGAGGATGGAGGCGAGGTCGGCGAGGGCCTGGCCCAGCCAGCGGCCCGACCGCGCGAACACATCGAGGGAGAAGGGGTCTCCGCCGAGGGCGGCCTCGGTCAGATGGTGCCCGTCGAGGCCGCCGTAAGTACCGTCGCCCAGCGCGAGCACCGCCGCCGCACGGGCCGGATCGGCGGCCGCCATCTCGCGGGCCCGGCGCGTGTGGGCCGCGCCGCTGGCGTACTGCTCCATGCAGCCGTACTGGCCGCAGGGACAGCGCAGGCCGTCGGGAACCGCCCGGTAGTGGCCGATCTCGCCCGCCATGCCGAAGCGGCCACGGAAGAGCCGGCCCCTGCTGATGATGCCTCCCCCCAGGCCGGTGCCCGCCGTGACCATCAGCATGTCGTCGTGTCCGGCACCCGCTCCGTGGATGAACTCGCCCCAGGCGGCGGCGTTCGCGTCGTTCTCGACGACGACCGGAAGCCCGGTGGCCTCCTGGACGATGTCCCGGATCTCCTTGTCGTGCCAACCGAGGTTGGGTGCGAACCTGACCGTCGAGCGGTCCGCGTCCACGTATCCGGCGGCCCCGACGCCGACCGCCCGGACGTCGTCCCAGTTCCTGCGCACCTGCTGGACCGCCTCGGCGATGGCGCCGGCGATCCGGTCCGGGTCGCTCGGGGTGGGGATGCGGACACGGGAGACGACCTCCCCCGCGGGGTCCACCGTCCCGGCGGCGATCTTCGTGCCGCCCAGGTCGACGCCGACGGTCAGACCGCCGTTCTGTTCGTTCACGCGGCACCGCCCACGCCGTCGAACCGACGGTGCCCGTGCCGACATGTGTGTGCGCCTGACCGGTGCAGGCTGACGAGGCCGAGAGACATGGTGTGTTTCCTCACATGGTGAACCGTGTGAAGGCGATGGTTTCGCCGTCGGTCCGGCTACCGGCTCAGCTTCCGCAATCCGTCGGCGAGTTGCATGAGTCATTCGACTGCGACCAACTGCGGTCGCTCGTTGTGTCACACACGCGCCCGTCGCCTTGTCTTGCTGGGGAAGCAGTTCGATCGGATGGAGGCGTGACACGGTGTTGGACAACGAGACAATGAGCGGGGCCGACGAGCACGGGGGCCAGGACGGGACCGGGCCCAGGATGCTGGCGGACGTCAAGCCGCCCTTCGTGCCGGAGGGTGCTTCGGCGATGACCGTGGTGGTCGAGTGGCCTCCGGGACACCCCGGAACGCCACCGCACCGGCACTCGGGGCCGTGCTTCGGCTACGTCACCGAAGGCGCCGTCCGGTGGGAGCTCGAAGGCGAGCCCGAGCGGGTGATCAGGGCCGGTGAGACGTTCTGGGAGCCGGGCGGTGACGTGATCCACTACCGGAACGGCAACGCCCTGTCGGACACGCCGGCCAAGTACGTCGTCATCATGCTGTGCGCGCCCGGCCGGCCGATGCTCACGCTGGTCGACGAGGACGAGCTGGAGAAGCGGTCCCACCTGCGCGCCCCCCGGCCGACCGCCGACTGAACCACCGTCCGGGGACGAGGAGTCCGCCGCACCAGTTCTCGAAGGGGGCCACCGTGGCCGGTAACGGGTCGCTGCCGCACAGCACGACCGAGGTGCTCGTAGGACGCGACCGGGAACTGGAGCTGCTTCGGTCGTACGTCGACCAGGTGCTCGGGCACGGCGGGGTGCTGGTGCTGTCCGGGGAGCCGGGCGTCGGCAAGTCCGTGCTCCTTGATGCCGCGGCTGCGGCGGCGACGGCGGCCGGTGCGCTGGTCCTGCGCTCCGACGGCGTCGAGTTCCTCGCGGATCTGAGCTTCGCCGGGCTGAACCACGTACTCGAACCCCTGGTGCACGAGTACGGCGGTCTCGACCCGGTGCACCGCGAGGCGCTGACCGTGGCGCTGGGCGGGGGCGACGGTGCCCCCGTGGATCGGCTGGTCCTCTACGGGGCCGTCCTGGCGCTGCTCCGCCGGGCGGCGAGCGGCCGTCCGGTTCTGCTGATCGTCGACGACCTGCAATGGGTCGACCGGGCGAGCGCCGCCGCGCTCGCGTTCGTGGCGCGGCGGCTGGGCGGGAGCCGGGTGGGCCTTCTCGCGGCCTGCCGTCCCGGGTTCGAGATTTTCTTCGAACGCGCGGGACTTCCCGAGTTCACCGTGTCTCCGCTGGACGACAGGGCGGCGGCCGACCTGGTCGGCACCCGCTTCCCGCTGCTCGCCGGGCGGGAGCTGCGGCGGGTCCTCGCCCAGGCCCGGGGCAACCCGCTGGCCCTGCTGGAACTACCGGGCGCGCTCGGCGACGCGCGAGGCAGCGCGGGAGTGGTGCTCACCGACGTACTCCCGCTCAGCCGTCGACTGCAGGACCTGTATGCATCCCGGGTCGCCGAGATGCCCGCCCCCACCCGCCGGCTGCTGCTTCTGGCCGCGCTGGAGGGCGGCGGCGACCTGTCGGTGCTGCGGGCCGCCGTCGGCCAGGACGTGCTGTCCCTTCTCGCCCCCGCGGAGCGGGCGCAACTGCTGCGGATCGAGCACCGAGGGCTGGGGCGGCTGTCCTTCCACCATCCGCTGATCCGCGCGACCGTCGTGTCGGGCTCGACCAGCGGTCAGCGGCTGGACGCCCACCACGCTCTGGCCGAGGCGCTGACCGGACAACCCGATCGACGGGCCTGGCACCTCGCCGAGGCCACGACCGATCCGGACGAGCAGGTCGCGGCGCTCCTTGAGCACACCGCCCACCGGGTCCGCCGACGCGGCGACGCCGTCGGCGCGTTCAACGCGCTGGTACGGTCCGCGGACCTCACTCCCGGCCCCGCGGACCGCGGCAGACGGCTGGCCGAAGCCGCCTTCGTGGGCGCGGACGTCGCCGGCGAACTGCGCACGGCGGCCGAACTGCTCGTGGAGGCCCGCCGCGCCGACCCCGGGCTGCGGGGGTCGTTGCGCGCGGCGGCCGCCGCCTCCCAGGTGCTGCTCAACCGCGACGGTGACGTCAACACCGCGCACCGGCTCCTCGTCGGTGCCATCACGACCCGCGACGGCCGGTCCGACGGCGACGACGAGGCGCTCTTCGAGGCGCTGTGCACCCTGCGCAGGGTCTGTCTGTGCGCGGGCAGACCCGAGCTCTGGAACGCGTATCACGCCGCCATGTCGCAACTGACCGTGCCGATGCCTCCCCTCCAGGAACTGCTCGGCGACGTCTACTCCGATCCGGCACGCTCCTCGGCGGCAGCCCTCGGCCTGCTCGACGCGGTGATCCACGACCTGCATCGGGAGACGGACCCGAGCCGCATCGAACGGGTCGCGATGGCGGCACTCTTCGTGGACCGGGCGACGGGGTGCCGTGCGGCGCTCTGGCCCGTCGTCGAGGACGGTCGCGCGGGCGGTGCGGTCGCCTCGGCTCTCATCGGGCTGGTGGTGCTGTGCCAGGACGACTTCATGACGGGGCGGTGGGACGAGTGCGGCCGTCTCGCCGCGGAGGGGCTGGCGCTGTGCGAGGCCAACGGCTACCGGATGGTGGCCCAGCAGTTCCACCGGGCCCGGGGTCTGCTGGCCGCGGCGCGGGGCGACGACGGCACGGTGCGGGGACTGGCACAGGAGATCATGGAGTGGGCGGTACCCCGCGGCGCCCGGACCGTCGAGCACTTCGCGCGTCACATGACGGCACTGGCCGCCCTGGGACGCGGTGACCACGAGGAGGCCTACCTCGAAGCGGCGGCGATCAGCCCTGCGGGCGAGCTGGCCGCGCATGCCCCGCTGGCGTTGTGGGTGCCCATGGACCTCGTGGAAGCCGCCGTCCGCAGCGGACGCCGAGCCGAGGCGCTCGCCCATGTCGCCGTGATGCGGCAGACGGGCCTGCCCGGCATCTCCGGCCGGCTGGCACTGGTCACCGCCGGTTCGGCCGCGCTCGTCGCCCCCGAGGACCGGGCCACCGACGCCTTCGAGGAGGCGCTCGCCGTTCCCGGTGCCGAGCGCTGGCCCTTCGACCTCGCGCGAGTCCGGCTGGCCTACGGGCAGCACCTGCGTCGGGCACGGGCCGGGAAGGACGCGGGACCGCACCTCGCCGCCGCTCTCAAGACCTTCCGCCGTCTCGGGGCCGCTCCCTGGGCCGCGCGGGCGGCCGAGGAGCTGCGGGCCGCCGGTCGTACCGCCACTCGGGGGGCCCACCAGAATCCGGTGACGAGCCCGCTCACGGAGCAGGAACACCAGATCGCCGAACTGGCCGCCGCCGGGCTGACCAACAAGCAGATCGGCGAACGCCTGTTCCTCTCCCACCGGACCGTGGCGGCCCACCTGCACCGGATCTTCCCGAAGCTCGGTATCACCTCGCGGGTGACCCTCGGCGAGGCCCTCACCGCGCGGGAAGAGACGCGAGCGCGTCCCTGAGTGCCGCGCGTGAGGCGATGCCGAGTTTCGGGAACAGCTGGTAGAGGTGCGAACCCACGGTTCGGGGCGAGAGGTGGAGACGTTCCCCGATCTGCTTGTTGGTCATTCCGGCGGCGGCGAGTGCGGCGATCTCCTGCTCCTGTGCGGTGAGAGTCACGGAGCCGTGCTTCGCTCCGCTCCGGGACCGGTAGGTGGCGCGGAGTTCTCCCATGGCCCGGTCGGCCCACGGCCGGGCGCCCAGGTGCTCGAACACCTCGGCCGCCGCGTCCAGTTGGGCTCGGGCCTGCGTGACGAAGCGCATGCGCCTGAGGCGCTCTCCGTAGGCCAGCCGGATCCGCGCCAGATCGAAGGGCCAGTCCCGCGCTCCCGGGACGGCCAGTGCTTGCTCGAAACACCGGACCGCGTCGTCATCGGATGCGACCAGCGCGGCCGAGCCGGCCACCAGCAGCGCCAGCCGCGGAGAGAGGGCAGCGACACCGGCCTCCTGCAACGCACGCACGTGCGCCCTCGCCTCAGCGGTGCGCCGGGTGTGCACCGCTGCTTCCACCAGGTCCATGCAGGCCCACACCACGTACGGAGCATGGGACGCGAGTCGGCCCGCAGGGCTGATCGCCACGGCGTGGCGGTACGCGCATTCGTAGTCGCCGGCACCGAGTTCGGCGAGGACCCTTGCGTGGTCGGCGAAGGTTGCCGCCGTCAGAACTCCACGAGGCACGGCCCACTGCGTGATCCGGTCGGCCATGCCCCGGCTTTCCTCGAAGTGCCCGTGGACGGCGGCGAGCAGAGCCTGGTGGTACACGAAATGCCAGGAGAAGAAGGGGTATTGACGCTCCTCGCAGATGCTCAGCCCCTCGGCGGCCAGCGTTTCGGCCTCCGCCCACCGGCCGGCCGGGAAATCCTCCAGGCACAGCTGTGCGAGCGCGTCGATGTACCGGCGTACGTGGCCGCCCCGGCGTCCTCGGCGGACCACGTCCCAGGAGACGTCCCGCGGTTCCGTGACCCGGTCGGGATTCACGGCGGCCATGTGCGGCGCCGCCGCCGGCTCCGGACGGCCGAGGACCGCGAGGAAAGGCTTCCACAGGGCGTCCCGGCCCCCGGCCCAGCACACCCGCTGCAGCAGGTGCAGTGCCTCGACGAGGGCGTCGTCCTCGCCGTCGTGTCCGTGGCTTCCGGTCTCGATGGCCTCCACCAGGAGGCGGTGAGCCATGTCGATGTCGCCGTCACCGCCGTTGAGCAGGAGGAGCGCTTTTGTGGCGGCGGTCAGCGGCGACCTGCTGACCTCCGGATCCGCGTACCGGGCCCGGTCGAGGAGCTCCGAGGCCGCCCGCAGCTCACCGGTCGCGTCGGCGCGCAGATGGGCGGCCCGGGTCAGCCGGCGTGCGCGGTCCGCGGGGCGCGGGCTCAGTTCGGCGGCCCTGGTGAAGGCGGCGACCGCTGCCGTGGCGTCACCTCGCCGGGCGGCGCGGTGCCCGGCCTCCTCCAGGAGGGCGGAGACACGCTCGTCGGGAACCAGGGTGGCCCGGCCCAGGTGCCAGGCCCGGCGCTCGGGTACCGCCGCGCGGATCTCGGCGAGCGCGCGATGGGCCTGGCAGCGCTCGTTCAGGGTGCTGGTCTCGACGACCGCGGCCCTCGTCAACGGATGGCGGAAGTCGACCCGGTGGTTCGTACCGACGAAGGTGATCAGACGGTCCGATTCCGCCGCTGACAGCGCCGCGAGAACCGTCGGGTCGTCCGGTCCGACATGGAGGACGCCCGGATCTCCGGTGCCGTCGAGGGCCATGAGCAGCAGGAGCCGGCGCGACGCGGCCGGGAGGCGGGCCACGCGCGCGGCGTGGCGGTTCCGTGGACGCGGGGACCGTGGCAGTGCGTCGTGCGGATCGGTCAGCGCGTCGCGTTGCGGGCCGCTCAGCTCGGCGGGCAGCTCCACGAGCGCCAGCGGATTGCCCCGCGCCTGCGCCAGGACACGCTCCCGCGCCGGTTCGGCCAGCCCCGGGCAACGGACCCTGAGCAGTTCCGCCGCCGCGTCGCGATCCAGCGGCGGCAACTCGTACTCGGGGAGTCCGGCCCGCTCGAAGAAGGTCCCGGTTCCCGATCTGCAGGCAGCGAGGAATCCGAAGCGGCTGCCCGCCCGACGCGCGACGAGGCCCAGCACCACCGAAGAGGCCAGGTCGAAACCGGCGAGATCGTCCACGACGATGAACACGGGGTGTTCGATTGCCGCCCGGTGCAGCAGAGAGATCACCGAGTCGGCGACGTGACGGCCGTCGGGCACCGGGTCGCCCCCGTAGCCGAGCGCACTGCGCAGCACCCTGCGATGGGGGTCTACCAGGCGCTCGATCAGGTCGCTCAGCGGCAACAGCAACTGGTGCAGACCGGCGTAGGCGAGTTCGGCCTCGGACCGGACGCCGGCGGCCGAGAGAACCCGGGCACCCGCCTCGGACATGGCTCTGGCGACCTCACGGAGCAGCACGCTCTTGCCCACACCCGGCTCTCCCGAGAGCAGCAGGGCACGGGCCGCGGTCGAGCCTTGCCCGAGCAGCTCCGTGATCTCCTGGAGGTGCCGCGCACGCCCCACCACATCAAGGGGCTGACCGGCGTCCTCGGAGGGAGTCCGGGGCGACGGTTCGACGCGCGAGCCGAGTGACATGGGTACTCCGTACGTTCGCTCCGTCCTCCCACCGCACGGCGGGAAGACCTGAGCTCACCGTGCACCGGCCGGCGAGGGCGAACATCAGTCACGTGACTGCGCGGCGACTCGCGGGTCATTTGACTGATGGTGCCGACCCACGGGGACCCCGCAGAATCGTGATGTCACTGAATCACACGAGTGAGCGCAGGACGTAGCACACCGTGTGCCCTTCGATCCCCTTGAACCCCCCGATTCACCGAGCGGTGATGTGATGAGAGAACCCGACAGCTGTACTCCGGTGGTGTGCCGGATGCTGGTCCGCCTGATCGTCGCCGAAGGAGTGGACCGGCCCGTGATGCTCGATCTGTCCTACGACAGAGCGGATCCCTACGCGGTGTCCCTGACGTTCCACATGTGCACCGACACGACCGTGCGTTGGGTGGTCGGCCGCGAACTCCTCATGGACGGGCTGGAGAAGCTCTCCGGCGTCGGCGACATCCAGATCTGGCCCTGCCGGGACCCTGAAGCGGACAGAGTGCACATCGCGCTGTGTCCGTGGCCGAAGCAGAAAGCGGTCGTCGTGACCGCTCCGGCGCGAACACTCGGTGCCTTCCTCCGACGAACCCTCGCGGTGGTGCCCACCGGTACCGAGGAGTGCCACCTGGACATGGACGGAGCCGTCCACCAACTCCTGGGCGGCCCCGATGAGTCGCTTCGATAGGGGCCGTACGAGCCGGACAGCCCGGCGCCGTACGACGTCGCGGACCCCGCCCCCGGCACACAGGCACCCCGCCTATCTCGAGGTACAGAAGGAACGTGCCGAGGACGTCCAGTTGCGGACCGCCGACTGGATCACCCGGTTTGCCGGATCGATGTGGTTCGTCTACATCCACGTGGTCGTGTTCGCGGTGTGGATGGTGTGGACGGAGAGGAGCCCGTGGCCGACGCTCACGCTGATCGTCTCCCTCGAAGCCATCTTCCTGTCCACGTTCGTGATGATCGGCCAGAACCGACAGGCCGAGTTCACCCGCAAGAAGGCCGACCACGACTACGAGGCGCAGGAACTCGAACTGCGTCACAACACCCACCTCACAGAACTCGTCCACACGCTCACCGTCGAGATCCACGAAGCGGTGAACGCCGCGGCCACGAGTGGGACCGCGACCTGCGAGAACGGCGGGCAGACACCCACCACCCCGGCCTGAGTCACCGGTGCATGTCACATCGGCCCGGCCTGCGCGGTCTACATGGTGACGGACAACAAGCAGAGGCAGTCATGCGAGAGATTCTGATCGTCGGCGGCGGCTACGCGGGCTTCTACACCGCCTGGGGCCTGCAGAAGAAGCTGCGTCCGGGCGAGGCGCGCGTCACGGTCGTCGACCCGCGCCCGTACATGACCTACCAGCCCTTCCTGCCCGAGGTGGCGGCCGGTTCGGTGGAGGCACGTCACGCCGTCGTGTCACTGCGGCGGCACCTGCGCCACACCCGGCTGATCTCGGGCACCGTGACCGGGATCAGCAACGCGGACCGCACGGTGACCGTCCGCCCGGTACGCGGCGACACCTACGAGCTCCCTTACGACGTCCTCGTGGTCACAGCGGGCGCGGTGACCCGCACCTTCCCCATTCCCGGACTCGCGCAACGGGCCATCGGCCTCAAGCACGTGGAAGAGGCCGTGGCCATCCGTGACCGGCTGATGACCGCCTTCGACCAGGCCGCGTCGCTGCCGGCCGGCCCCGAGCGGCGAAAGCTGCTCACCGTCACGTTCGTGGGAGGCGGGTTCTCCGGTGTCGAGGGCTTCGGTGAACTGCTGTCACTGGCGACCGCGATGCTCAGGTCCTATCCGGAACTGACCGTCGACGACCTGTCCTTCCACCTGGTCGAGGCCCGGGGCCGCATCCTGCCCGAGGTGAGCGACAGACCGGGTGCCTGGGTGGTGCGCCACCTGGAACGCCGCGGCGCACATGTCCATCTGAACACGCAACTGCTGTCCGCCGAGGACGGTCACGTCGCCCTCTCCGACACCACGGAGTACGACTGCGAGCTGATCGTCTGGGCCGCCGGCAACGCCGCGAACCCGGTCGTGCACAACCACACGGACCTGCCGCTCGACGAGCGCGGCCTGCTGCTGGCCCGCGCCGATCTGCGCGTGGGCACCGAGGCCGAACCCGTACCGGACGTGTGGGCCGCCGGTGACGACGCGTCCGTCCCCGACCTGGCCTCGCCGGTGCCGGGCGCCCGCACGGTACCGAACGCCCAGCACGCCGTGCGCCAGGGCAGACGTCTGGCCAGGAACCTCGTGGCCGACCTGCGCGGGCGCCGCGTGAGGAACTACCGACACGACAGCCTGGGCGTGGTGGCGACGCTCGGGCTGGGCCGGGGCATCTTCCAGTACAAGGGCATCGTCATCAAGGGATTCCCGGCGTGGCTGATGCACCGGGGCTACCACGTGCTCGCGGTACCCAGCTGGGAACGGAAGATCCGCGTTCTGGCCGTCTGGCTCACCGCGGCCCTGACAGGCCGGGATCTCGTGTCCCTCGCCTCCGTCCAGTACCCGCGGGACGCCTTCGTCGCGGGTGAGCGGACGCAGAACCCGAGCGCCGACCGTGCGAAGGAAGGCAGCACACCATGACCATGTGGGGTTCTCGTTTCCATCGGGGGTACGCCGTGGCCGCACGCGAGGAGGCCGCACGCGGCCTGCCCGACATCGAGGGCTTCCTGTACCGGGAGGCTCACATGGGAGCGACATACCGCCGCGTCGCGGACTTCACCGCGCGCGTGGAGGGTCTCACCCCCGAGCAGAAGCGGGACATCGAGCAGTGGTACGTCGCCGAGCAGAGACACGTCGCGCACCTGGTGACCGATCACATCGCCGAGCGCACCGACGCGCTGGAGGCGCAGCACCACGTCAGGATCCGGCACTGGCTGCGGGGAACACTCACCGGGATGGCGCTGATCATCCTGGCGATGATCGTGTGCGTCGTGGTGATCCTCGGCTCGTCGCGGTGACCGCCGTGCCCTAGGTACGCCCGGTGCGGTACAGGCCCCTGCCGGCGCGCTGGACGCGGGAGGAGGCGACGAGGCGGTCGAGTGTGCTGCGGACCGCGTTGATGCTTCCGCTGTCGGCGTCACGACCGAGCGCCGCGGCGACGTCACGGGCCCGTACCTCGACGTCACCGACCTCGGCGAAGTACGCCAGGATCTGCTCGGTGAGCTTTCCGTACTGCTTGTCCGCGTCGGTGTCCGCCTGTGCGGAGCCGGGCGCGGTGTGCTCGTCCGTCCGAGGAGCGGCGGCCGGTGCGACCAGCGCGCTCTCGAGGGCGCCGAGGGCCCGCTGTACCGAGCCGAGATGTGCGACGACTGCCGCCAACTCCCTTTCCAGCGCCTGCTTCTGGAACTGCAGCCGGGCCAGTTCCTCCTGAAGGCCCTCGGCGGTGACCTCGATGCTGTGTGCCGTACGGCTCGCGGAGACCATCGGTTCTCCCCCCTCCTCAACCCTTGTCGACATCATATGCAGTGCTTCGCATGTCAGACAGAGCATCTCAGTGTCTCGAACAGTGGCATTTCGCAGGTCCGTGACATCACATCGTCCGTTTCTGTCACAAGGGCGGGTCGGTCACGGTCCATGCAGCGGATGAACCGTAGCAACGGAGGCCGATGGATCATGCATGTCGAAGCGTTCCCCACCTCACCCGACGACATCGAGGACGCTGTCGCCGTCTTCATGCACCACCGCAGGCGCCTCTTCGGGATCGCCTACCGCATGCTCGGCAGCACGGTCGAGGCCGAGGACGTGGTCCAGGAGGTATGGCTGCGCTGGCAGAAGACCGACCGCTCGGTGGTGCTGAGTCCCGGGGCCTTCCTGTCGAGCGCCACGACCCGTCTCGCCATCAACGTCGCCCAGTCGGCACGCCTGCGCCGGGAGACGTACATCGGACCGTGGCTGCCGGAACCCGTCGACACCAGCGCGGACCCCGCGATCGGCGCCGAGCACGCGGAGACGGTGGAGTTGGCCCTGCTGCTGGTGCTGGAGAAACTGACTCCCGTCGAGCGGGCCGCCTATGTACTGCGCGAGGCGTTCGACTACGCCTACACCGAGATCGCCGACATGCTCGAGGTCAGCCTCGTCAATGTGCGCAAGATCGTCAGCCGTGCCCGCCGGCACCTGCTGGACGAGCGGCGGGAGTCCGTGGACGCGGCTGAGCACCGACGGCTCCTCAGCGCCTTCGTCTCAGCGGCCAGAACAGGAGACGTGGCGTCACTGGAAGCCCTGCTCGCACCCGATGTCGTCAGCCTCTCCGACGGCAACGGCATGCGGGGCTGTGCCCGGGTGCCCGTGCTGGGCCGTGCCCGGGTGGCCAGGCTCGCGACCTATCGGCAGTTGTGGCGGGATGCGGTGCCCGAGCTGGTCGACGCCAACGGGGCTACGGGCGTGCTGGTCCGGCGGGACGGCCGCACGGTCGCCTTCCTGACCGCGGCCGCCTCGCAGCACGGCGTTCACCAAGTGCTGTGGGTGTTCGCACCGAGCAAGATCGCCGCCTTCCTCGATTCCCGTTCCCGCGTCACCGCCGGCCCCGGTCTCATGCAGGGCGGTGGTTCCAGGAGCGCAGTTTGTCGGGGTTGAGCATGACCCAGACCTGGGCCACCCGGTCGTCCGAGACGTCGAGACTGATGACGGCGGCGACCTCACGGCCGTAGCGGGCGACGAGGCCGGTCCGGCCGTTGACGGAATGGGTGCTCAGAGTGGTGTGGGGGCTCCGGGCCAGGAGCGTCAGGAGGCTGTCGGCGACCGGGCGACAGCCGTGGACCGGCCCGGTCAACGCCCGTACCTTGCCGCCCCCGTCGAAGAACGCCGTCGCGTCCGAGCACAGCAACGACGTGAGCAGCTCCTGGTCCTCGGTGACGCATGCCCGGCGCACGGCGTGGGCGACAAGGTCATGCTGCTGCGGTGTCGTGGAACGGGTGCGGCGCAGCTCCAGCCACTGCCTGGCCCGTGCGGCGAGTTCGGCGAGTTCCGGTTCGGTACGGCCCACGATGTCGGCGACCGTGGCCGGGGCCATCCCGAAGGCACGGAACACGAACGCGGCGCGCTCGGCGGTCGACAGCGACTCCAGCGCGTTCAGCACGACCCGACCGGCCTCCTCCTCCACCTCCGACGGCTGTGCCCCGTGCCCTTCCTCGTGGCCTTCTTCGTGGCCGGCCAGGCCTCGGCCGGGTCGTGCGAGGCGGTCGAGGCAGATCCCTCCCACGGTCTTCGCCAGCCAGGACCGTGGGACGGTGACCTGCCGCCGTACCGCGTCGGGCAGCCCGTACCACCGGTGGTACGCCTCGTCGACGACGCTTCGCGCGGCGCCCGGGTCGCCCAGCATCCAGTGGGCGACATCGAGCAGGAACCGACGCTCCTCCCACAGTTCGTCGATCGGCACCGCATCGCTCGGGTCCACAGGGCATCCTCGCTCTCGCTCGCGCTGCCCCGCACGCGGCAGGGGCGTCGGCTCACCCCGTAAGACCGGGAACTGCCGGACGGTGTGACACGGGCTCGTCGGGGCCGCGTGTCACACCTGCGGCGGCTGCCCGGTCTTACAGGACGACACCGCACTTCTTTTTGACTGCCGAACGAGGTGACCATGCCATGGAATGGCGTGAACGGGCAGCTTGCCTTCGCGTGGATCCCGAGCTTTTCTTCCCCATATCCAACAGCGGTCCCACCCTTCGGCAGATCGACGAGGCGAAGGCCTTCTGCGGCGGTTGTCCCGTCGCGCAGCAGTGCCTCGACTGGGCCCTGCGGGTGGGACCCGTGGATGGCGTCTGGGGCGGAACAACGGAAATCGAGCGCCGAGCGATGCGAGGAATCGAGACACGGGTGGCAGTGCCATGACCACGGGGGAAAGAGTCGCCGATTGGGCCGACGGACGACTGGGCGTCCGCCGGACGGCCACAGGAAAGGCACGACGGGCGTTTCCGGACCACTGGTCCTTCATGCTGGGCGAGATCTGTCTCTACAGTTTCGTCGTCCTCATCGTCACGGGCGTGTATCTGACCTTCTACTTCCATCCGTCGATGAAGGAGGTGCAGTACAACGGGAGTTACGCGCCGCTGCGCGGTCAGATGGTGTCGGAGGCCTTCGACTCGACCATGCACATATCCTTCGACGTCCGCGGCGGTCTGCTCATCCGGCAGGCCCATCACTGGGCGGCATTGGTCTTCGTGGCCGCCATACTCGCGCACATGATGCGGGTGTTCTTCACGGGCGCCTTCCGCAAACCACGCGAACTCAACTGGCTGATCGGATTCCTGCTGCTGGTCCTCGCCATGTTCGCCGGACTGACGGGATACGACCTCCCCGACGACCTGCTCTCCGGTACCGGCCTCGCCGTGGTGAACGGCACGATCCTGTCCGTTCCGATCGTCGGAACGTACCTGTCGATGTTCCTGTTCGGCGGCGAATTCCCCGGCAACGAGCTGGTGGCCCGCTTCAACACCCTCCATGTGCTGATCATCCCCGGCCTCATGGTCGGACTGCTGACCGCCCATCTGGCCCTGATGCTGTACCGCCGCCACACCCAGTACCCGGGCCGTGAACGTAGCGACAGCAATGTCGTGGGTGTGCCGGCCAAGGTACGCGCCGTCAAGTCCGCCGGGTATTTCCTGCTGGTGAGCGGTGCCGTCTTCGTCATGGCCGCGGTCGCCCAGATCAACCCCGTCTGGCAGTACGGGCCTTACCGTGCCGACCAGGTTTCCGCCGGGTCGCAGCCCGACTGGTACATGGGCGTGGCGGACGGTCTGCTTCGGATAACTCCGGGCTGGGAGGTCACCTTCTGGGGTCACACCCTGGCGCTCGACAATCTGATTCCGTTGACCGTGGGGGTCGGCCTCTTCCTCGCCCTGGGCGCGTATCCGTTCATCGAGTCCTGGGCGACCCGGGACGCCCGCGAGCACAACCTTCTGGACCGGCCCCGTAACCGGCCCGTGCGAACGGCACTTGGTGTGGCGTGGCTCAGTTTCTATCTGGTTTCCTTGATCGGCGCGGCGAACGACATCATCGCGATCCGCTTTCACGTCCCGGTCGAGTCCGTGACGTGGGCGGTCCGCATCGGACTCCTCGTGGTACCTGTCGCGGCCTATGTGCTGACCAAACGAATGGCACTCGGCCTGCAACGCGGGGACCGCGACAAGGTGCTGCACGGACGTGAGACCGGCATCATCAAGCGCATGCCCGATGGCGAATTCGTCGAGGTGCACGAGCCGCTGAGCCAGGAACAACTCCATGTCCTCACCCAGCATGAGCAGTACGGGCCGATCGGTCCCGGTGTCCGCCTCTCACAGCGACTGCGTTCCCGGATCAGCGAGATGCTCTACGGAGAGGGCACACAGATCGTCAAGCCGACCGCGCAGGAATACCGGGCGCTGCACAAAGGTCACGCCGAAGACCATTCCTAGGCCGATGCCGCCTCGCCTGCGAGTCGTATCGTGCGGATCTCCTTGCGGGAGGTGATGCCGAGTTTCGAGAACACCTTCCGCAGATGCCATTCGACCGTGTGGGGGCTGATGAACAACTGGGCGCCGATCTCGGAGTTCGTGAGCCCGTCCCGGACCAGGCGGGCGATCTGCTCCTCCTGAGGGGTGAGGGCCGTATGCGCCGCAGTCGGATGCTTGCGGACCCTCGCTCCCGTCGCCTGGAGTTCGCGGCGCGCCCGCTCGGCGAAGGCCCCGGCTCCGATGTGACCGAGCATGTCGTGCGCGACGCCCAGTTGGGCGCGGGCGTCGGCCCGGCGGTTCTCGCGGCGCAGCCATTCCCCGTACAGCAGGTGAGTCCGAGCGAGGTCCATCCGCACACCCGTGGCACCGAGCCGCTCGATCGCCTCACGGTACAAGGCATCGGCGACCTGCCCCTCACTCACCAGAGCACGGACGCCGGCGGCGGTGCCGAGGGCCCACTCGGTGCCGCCGGCCTGCGCCATGTCGACGATCCTGCGCACCGCCGCGGCTGCGTCCACGGGTCTGCCCAGTCGTACGGAAGCCTCGACCAGCTCGACCGTGGACTGGAGGGAGAGACCGAGTTCCTGCGGATTCTCGCAACCCCGCAGAGCGGCCGTGTACGCCTCCGCGTATCTGCCGAGGCCGTTGTAGAGCACCGCAGCAGCCCACTGTGTGGCCGTCTCCACCTTGCCTTCCCCGCGCAGGAGGAGATCCTGGGTGACCGCCGCGATCGCCTGCCGGGTCTCGGCCTCCCTGCCCCTCCAGGGCTCGACGACCAGCGCGCTGTAGTGCGCGAAGAAACTGCTGCCGGTCGCCTCACCGATCGCCGTCGCCTCCGCGACCAGAGAGCCGGCACCGGCGAGATCACCGGCGAAGACCCGGTTCGACAGCCGGAGCAGAAGCGCCGACGGCAGCACCGACAGCGCTCCCGTCCCCCGTGCGAGGTCGATGAGCCGGGCCGAGAGCACGGACCAGCTCTCGAAGTCCCAGGTGCTGTGGGCCAGGCGGCATGCGAGCGGGAGCCAGCCCAGCCCTTCCTTCGGCGAGATCACGCCCGCGCGGAACGCGGCCAGCGCCTGGAGCAGCATCGGCGCGCCCGCCGCGTAACCCTCCGTGGTCAGCAGGGCCTGGCCGTCCAGAAGGAGATCGTCGCGTGTCGGCTCGGCGGGCGTGGGCGTCGCGAGAATCGCCTGGGCCACTTCGAGGATCCCCTCGCCCTGCGGCAGCCGGCCGGCGGTGAGGGCCGCGTAGATCGCGTCCCGGTACGTCTCCCGGGCGAGCCCGGCATCGAGCGGCTCCAGTCTCCTGGCCGCTTCGAGCAGCAGCGGCAGGCCGGCGCCGGCGCTGTGGGAGGCGGTCATGATCCGACCGCGCAGCAGGGTCGACCGGGCGGCTCCGAGGTCGTCGAGGGGGGCCAGCTCGGCCGCGCCCGCCAGTTCCCGGGCGGCGTCGAACGCGCCGGCCTGGTATTTGGCGTGTGCGGCCGCCAGCGCCCTGGCTCCACGGCGCGTGGGGTCGGGCGTCAGCTGGGCGGCCCGGTCGAGGAAGGCCGCCGCGGCGGCGACTCCGCCACGGGCCTGCGCACGGTCCGCCGAAAGCTCCAGTTCGGCGGCCACTGCCTCGTCGGGTCGCAGCGTCGCTCGCGCCATGTGCCACGCCCGGCGGTCCGGATCGAGCCGGGCGTCGGTCACGTCCGCGAGAGCTCTGTGCACCTCGCGCAGGTCGTCCGGGCCTGCCGCGCGATAGGCGGCCGAGCGCACCAGCGGGTGGCGGAAGCGCGCCCAGGAACCGAGGGTGATCAGTCCGGCCGCCTCGGCGTCCGCCGCAGCCGCGTCCACGGCGATTCCCAGCCGCTCGGCCGCCCGTCTGAGCAGCGTCACGTCGCCGATGGGCTCGGCGGCGGCGACGAACAGCAGGCGTTGCGTCTCGGCTGGCAGCGCCTGTACGCGGCGGAGAAAGTCCTGCTCCATGCGGTTGGACAGGGGCCCCGCGCCGAGGCGCCCGGACTCGCCGACGGGGTCCAACGCGGTGAGCGCGTGCGGCAGTTCGAGCAGTGCGAGTGGATTACCGCGGGTCTCCGCGACGATGCGGTCACGCACGCTGCGGTCGAGCGGGCCGGTGACGACCGAGGCGAGGAGGGTGTGGGAGTCGTCCTCGAACAGCCCGGTCACGGGCAGTTCGGGGAGGCCGGTGAACATCTCACCGGTGGTCGGCTCACGCACGGCTACGGCGAGCACGACCGATTCCGCGAGCAGCCTTCGGGCTACGAACTCCAGGGTCTGTGCCGAAACCCTGTCCAGCCACTGCGCGTCGTCCACGACGCAGACCAACGGCTTGCTCCCGCCGGCCTCGGACAGGAGGCTCAGCGTGGCCAGACCCACCAGGAACCGGTCAGGCGCGGCCCCGCCGTGCAGCCCGAACGCCGTGCGCAGAGCGTCGCGTTGAGGCTCCGGCAGCTTGTCGAGCCCCGACAGCAGTGGCGCGCACAGCTGGTGCAGGCCGGCGTAGGAGAGTTCCATCTCGGACTGCACGCCGGCGGCGCTGACGGTACGGCATCCGGTGGCGCGCCCCCGCAGGTACTTCAGCAGCTCGGTCTTCCCGATCCCCGCCTCACCTCGCAGGACGAGGACCCCGCTGCGCCCGTCCCTGGCGCCCGCCAGCAGGTCGTCGAGGGCCCGCCGCTCGTCCCGCCTGTCAAGGAGTCCGGCTCCGGAACCGCGGCTCGTCATGGCGCTCTCCCACGTCAGATCCTCCCGGCGGTGCGTCGGCCGGTGCATTGCCGGATCACTCCAGCCGTGGTGCGGCCTGGGCGAGCCGCGCCCATCGTAATCGGCTGCGAAAGCGGAGAACTTCCGACGTCGGGTGCGCGCGGTGGATCGAGTGCCGTGCGTGACGACGGTCCGGACAGGGGCGGCCACGGACCTGCCACGGCACGACCACGCACTCCCCTACGGCCTTCCAAGGGCGCGCCGGGCCGCCCTCGGGAGCGACATTGATGCCGGTTGCCTTCGAGCTGCTGACCCACGGAGCAGAGGAGCCGGACGTGGACACACATCTGACCGATACCCGGCGAAGCCGGGCGACGACGGGCACGTCCGTCATCGCACTGGACGACGCGACCTGGGTGTTCGTGCGGGCCAGGCCGGGCCTGCTCACCCTTGCCCGGCAGATCGTCGGGAACGCGCACGACGCGGAGGACGTCATCCAGGAGACGTGGCTGCGGTGGCAGGGCGCCGACCGTACGGCTGTCACCAACCCGTCGGCCCTGCTCAGGACGACCGCCGTCCGGCTGGCCATCAACGTCGTCCGGTCCGCCTGGAAGCGCCGGGAGTCCTGTGCCGACCCCGCGCTCCCGGAGCCGATGGACCACCACGCGGGGCCCGAAGCGGTCGCCGAGCGTCAGGACGCCGTGGAACGAGCGGTTCTCCTGCTGATGGAGACCCTCACTCCGAGGCAGCGTGCCGCGTACGTCCTGAGGGAGGGGTTCGGCTGCCCGTACGACCGGATCGCCGGGATCCTGGGCCTCAGCGTCGTCAACACCAGGCAGCAGGTCGCCCGCGCCCAGCGGCGTCTCACCGGGGACCACCGCAGGCAACCCGTCGACGCCGTCGCGCACCGGCGTCTCGTTCAGGCGTTCTTCTCGGCAGCCCAGACCGGTGACCTCGGGCACCTGGAAAGGGTGCTGTCCGCTGATGCGAGCGGCACCCGGTGAGCGTCGTGGCAGGTGTCGGCCGGGGATCAGCGGCGGACCGCGTGCCGGTTCAGTGCGCTGGAGACGGCGTTCATGCGCTCGCCGAGGTCCGCGAGTTCCTGGCGCAGTTCAGTGACCCGGGTACGAAGCTCGGCGGCTTCGGCGGTCAGCGATACGAAGGTGGCGGCGAGGTCGACGCGGTCCTCATCGATGAGGGACATCATGTCTCCATGACTTTTACGGGGAGTGCGAGACATTTCCACGCTGGGAGGAATTCGGCCCGCTTTCACAGGGCGGGGGTGGCCCTCTCCTTTCGGTGAGGGCCACCCCGAGGAATCACTTCTGCTGTGCGAGCCAGTCGGCGAACTTCGTCTCGGCCCGGCGGGCGTCCGAAGCGGGCAGGAGGGTGTCGTCCTCCAGCGGGGCGCCCCAGTACGTCGCCTGCGCGTCCGTGACGATCTTGCGCGGGTCGTTCAGGGCGGTCAGCCCCATGCGGATGAACTCCTCCAGCTGGAACACCTCGGGGCCACCGACCTCCACCACGCCGCCCACCGGTGCGCCGACCGCGGTGTGGGCGACGGCCGCCGCCACGTCGTCGGAGACGATGGGCTGGATCCTGGCGTCGGGCAGACGCACGGTGTCACCGTCGGTGACCCCGTCGGCGAGACCCTTCGCGAACTCGAAGAACTGGGTGGCGTGGACGATGGAGTAGGGGTTGCCTGACGCCTTGATCAGGTCTTCCTGGACCTGCTTGGCCCGGAAGTAGCCGCTGCCCTGGAGGCGGTCGGTGCCGACCACGGACAGCGCCACGTGATGCGCCACACCGGCCTCGGACTCGGCCTTCAGCAGGTTGGTCGTCGAGGTGCGGAAGAAGTCCATGACGGCCTCGTCCTCGAACGAGGGCGAGTTCGACACGTCGACCACCACCGACGCACCCTGCAGGACCTCGGCCAGCCCCTCGCCCGTCAGCGTGTTGACGCCGGTGTTCGGCGACGCCGCGACCGCCTCGTGCCCGTGCTCGCCGAGCCCGGCGACCACCTTCGAGCCGATGAGCCCGGTTCCACCGATCACTACGACCTTCATGAGGGAATTCCTTTCGGGTTTTCCTGATGCCTGTATCAGTAGAGACCGGGCACCGGATCTTTTTGTGACACGTTCTATTCGACGAGTTTTCCCGTGGTCGACACGTCCTCCATGAGGGAGGAAATCTCCTCAGGGACGGCCGGAATGCTTTCGCGGGTGACGCCCTCCGTCGGGGACCACACGAGATTCACCCGCAGAGCGGAATCCAGACCGGGGTAGTCGCTGCGGTTGTGGCAGCCACGCGTCTCGCGGCGCTCCAGTGCCGATTCGAGGGTGGCCCGGGCCGCGAGCGCGGCTGACTTGAGGTCGAAGGCGTGCGCGAGATCCTGGTAGCCGGCGATGTCCGGGTGGATGCCGACGTCCTGCACCCTCTTCTCGATCGCCGCGAGTTCCGCCAGTCCCGCGCGCAGGCCGTCCTCGTCGCGTACGACACCCGCGTGCTCGGTCATGGTGTTGCGGATGGCGCGTTGCAGGGCACGCACGTTCTCCGGCCCGTCGGCGGCGAGAAGGTCGTCGATCTCCGCACGGGCCTCCGCGACGGCCGGCGCCGACCGCGGCTGCGCCTCCAGGGACCGCGCATACGCGGCGGCGGCCTGTCCGGTGAGCCGGCCGAACACCAGCAGCTCGATGAGGCTGTTCCCGCCGAGACGGTTGGCGCCGTGCAGCCCGCTCGACGCCTCACCGATGGCGTACAGGCCGCGTACGTCGGTGCTGTGGTCCTCCGGGCGTACCCACACCCCGCCCATCGAGTAGTGCGCGGTGGGCGCTATCTCGATCGGTTCTCGGGTGATGTCGAGCATCTGCAGGTCCAGCAGGGTCTGGTAGACGCGGGGCAGCCGCGTCATGATCGTCCGCCGGGGCAGGTGCGAGACGTCGAGCCACACACCTCCCTTGGGCGTGCCGCGGCCCTCCTTGATCTCCGTGTACGCGGCAAGAGCCACGCGGTCGCGGGTGGACAGCTCCATGCGCTCGGGGTCGTAGCGGGCCATGAAGCGTTCCCCGAGCGCGTTGCGCAGGATGCCGCCCTCGCCCCGGGCGGCCTCGCTGACCAAGGTGCCGGCCGCGTTCTCCGGCTCGATGATGCCGGACGGGTGGAACTGCACCAGCTCGGCGTCCCGCAGTCTGGCCCCGGCCTCCACGGCCAGCCGGAAGGAGTCGCCCGTGTTCTCGTCGCGCCGCGAGGAGGTGCGCCGCCAGATGCGGGTGTGGCCGCCCGCCGCGAGGATCACGGCGTCGGCGTGGATCAGGTAGCGCCTGCCGCTGGTGAGGTCGAAGCCGTACGCGCCGAACACGGCGCCGTCGTGCACCAGCAGCCGGGTGATGTACACCCCCTCCAGCACCGGAATGTCGAGCTGTTCGGCCCGCCTGATCAGCGTGCGCTGGATCTCCAGGCCGGTGTAGTCACCGGCGAAGGCGGTCCGCCGGAACTTGTGCGCGCCGAAGAAGCGCTGCGAGATCCGGCCGTCCTCCTCCCGCGCGAAGGCCATGCCGTAGCGCTCCAGGTCGTCGATGCCCCGGGCGGCGCCCTGGGTGACGATCTCCACGGTGCGCGGATCGGCGAGGAGGTAGCTCTCCTTCAGGGTGTCGGCAGCGTGCTGCTGCCAGCTGTCCTCCGGGTCCATGGTGGCCAGTGCGGCGTTGATGCCGCCGGCCGCCAGTGCCGTATGGGCGTCCTCCTTGGGACGCTTGCCGACGGCGAGGACGTCGATGCCTGCCTCGGCCAGTTCGATCGCCGCGCGCAGACCGGCACCTCCGGTGCCGATCACCAGCACCATGGTGGCAAGACGTTGTTCGGTGACAGCCACGGTCCACTCCGATCGCTGGGGTCTTCATCCAGTACGACCGGGCAGTCCCGCGATCTGTGACACTCCTGCCGTGGCTTCAGGGGGCCAGCGTGATGGTGGCCGGGGCGCCGTGCCAGGCCATCCTCGCGTAGGGGCACAGTGCGTCGGCCCGCCGCAGGAGCGGAGTGGCGACGTCGAGGGTGATCCCCGGCCAGCCGACGACCAGGTCGCTGTGCAGGACGTAACCACCGTCCTGCGGACTGCGGCCGAACGCCACGGTCGCCTCCACCGATATCGCGGCGGGGTCGAGCGCGGCCTGTCGTGCGACGAGGCTCAGCGCGCCGTGGAAACAGGCCGCGAACCCGGCGGCGAACAGCTGCTCGGGGTTGGTTCCCTGGCCGTCTCCGCCCAGTTCGGCGGGCAGGCGCAGATCGAGGTCGAGGACTCCGTCGTCCGAGCGTGCTCTTCCCGAGGCTCTCCCGTGCGCCGCCGCTCCGCCGGTCACGGTGACCGTCGTGGTGTAAAGGGGCGCGAAGGACTCCCCGTCGAAGTCCCGCTCGGTGGACAGGTCCGGCGGCTGGGTCGGTTCGGTCATCGAGCGCGCCTCTGTGTGTGGGGTCTCGGACCACTGGTTGACCGACGAGGGCCCGGTGGTGTGACGACCCGGCCCGTTCAGCGACCCAGCGATGCCACGTAAGGTGCCAGTTTCTCCGGATTCATGACCCACATGGCCCGTTCGATGCCGCGTTCCGAGATGTCGAGGGTCAGCAGGACCACGGCGGTCCCGCCGTCCGAGACGAGGGCGGCCGGCCCGCCGTTGGCCTCGACCCACTCGATCTCCTTGTGCGGCCAGAAGCGCGGGCCGAAGGCGGCGAGGTACCTGGAGACGTGCACCAGGCCGGCGACCGGAATCCGGGACGCCCCGCGCAGCCCGTTCCCGTCGGTGTAGCTGACGACGTCCTCGGTGAGGATGTCCTCCAGCACAGCCAGATCGCCGGTCTGTGCCGCGGCCAGGAACACCTCCATCAACCGTCGGTGCTCGGTGGCGTCGACGGGCTTGCGGCGCTCCGAGGAGATGCGCTTGCGCGCGCGGCTCACCAGCTGGCGCGTGTTGGTCTCGCTGGTCTCCAGCATGTCGGCGATCTGCCGGTAGGGGTAGTCGAAGGCTTCGCGCAGCACATAGGCGGCCCGTTCCACGGGGTTCAGCCGCTCCAGGAGGAAGAGCACCGCCAGGTCGAGCGCCTCGGACCGTTCGGCGCCCAGCTGCGGGTCGGCGCGTGTGTCGATCGGCTCCGGCAGCCAGGGACCGGTGTACGACTCGCGCCGCACCCTGGCGGACTGGGCCAGGTTGATCGCCAGGCGGGCGGTGACGGTGGCCAGGAACGCCTTCGGGTCACGGACCACGCCACGGTCTGTGTGCTGCCAGCGCAGCCACGCCTCCTGGAGGACGTCCTCGGCCTCCGCGGTGCTGCCCAGTACGCGGTAGGCGATGCCGAAGAGCCGGGGCCGCACCGCCATGAACACCGTCGTCGCCTCGTCGAGGGAGTCCCAACCGGTGAGGGAGTCCGTGCCGTCCCTCATACCCATGCGTGCCGCCTTCAGTTCCGACCCGTTCGCGCAAGCGCTCGCCCATGGTACTCAGGCGGGTCACGGCCGGGCGGAGCACGTCATGGCCGAGCCGGTCGGACGGCCAGTACGGACGCGTCCGGCCGTTCGGGCAGCGCGACGAAACCCTCCTCCTCCAGTTCCGCGATCATCTCCGCACGGGAGGCAGGCCACATCCAGAACGTCTCGTCGTACCGACGCAGCACACGCCCGTCACCGCGCACCCAGTAGTCGAACCGCGCCCGGATCCGGTCCATGTCGGCCGACATCACCATGCGGCCCCCGTACTCGTGGCGGCCTACCGTCCGGGTCGGCAGCGCGTGGACGGTCCGGTGCCGCGGCAGGCGAGCCGGTGGGAGCTGGACGAGCAGCACCCCGGTGGGCACGAGCGCCTCGGCGACAGCCGGCCACAGCGCCCGGCGCGAGGCCGGATGCAGACAGGCAACGGTGTTGTGGCACACGGCGACGTCCGCGACCCCGTGCAGCGCCGCCTCGTCGAGCGCCTGCGGGTGCACGGTCACCCGCGCCGTGAGCTCCGCGCCCAGGGACGCCAGACGCGTCATCAGCGGGGTGCGCATGGAACGGGCCGGTTCCACCGCGTGCACAGGAACGTGCGACTCCAGGAGGCTCATCAGCGTGATCCGCCCGGTGCCCGCACCGACGTCCAGCACACCGACCCGGGCCCTGCGGACGTCGTCGCCGTAGAGCGAGCGCACCCGAACCTCGTCCCGCTCCCCCTGCAGGACGTCGTAGAACTCCGCACTGATCGCGTAGGCGTCCTGATGCCGGCACCCGGGCGTATCGACCGGGGGCGCGTTCACGACGGTCATCCGCGCCATCCGTACCACTCGCGTGCCTGTCCGACCGCCTCCGGGCTGACCGCGCCGACGCGCGCCAGCCGGTCCAGGGCGGCGACGACGATCGACTCGGCGTCCACCCGGAAGTAACGCCGTACGGCGTCCCGGGTGTCCGACAGCCCGAACCCGTCCGTGCCCAGCGATGAGTAGTCGTGACCGACCCACTGGCTGATCTGGTCGGGTACCTGCCGCATCCAGTCGCTGACCGCCAGCACCGGTCCGGGCGCGTCCGCGAGCGCCGCCGTCACATGGGGGACGCGTTCCTCGCCCCGCAGCATCGCCCGGTCGGCGTCCAGCGCGTCGCGGCGCAGTTCCGTCCATGAGGTCACCGACCAGACGTCGGCGTGGACGCCCCACTGGGACAGCAGGAGCTCCTGCGCGGTCAGCGCCCAGTGGATGGCCGTACCGGAGGCCAGCAGCTGGATCCGTGGTTCTGTTCCGGCGGGTTCGGCCGCCTGCCGGAACCGGTAGATGCCTCGCAGGATGCCTTCCTCGACGCCGGGCCCGGCGGGCATCACCGGCTGCTCCTTGGGTTCGTTGTAGACCGTCAGGTAGTAGAAGACGTCCTCGGGCCGTTCGCCGTACATCCGGCGCAGCCCCTCCCGCACGATCACCGCGATCTCGTACGCGAACGCCGGGTCATAGGACACGGCGGCAGGGTTCGTGGAGGCCAGCAGATGGGAGTGCCCGTCGGCGTGCTGGAGCCCCTCCCCCGTCATCGTCGTACGGCCCGCCGTCGCCCCGATGACGAATCCGCGCCCCATCTGGTCGGCGAGCGCCCAGAACTGGTCGCCGGTGCGCTGGAAACCGAACATGGCGTAGAAGATGTAGAACGGGATCATGGGTTCGCCGTGGGTGGCGTACGAGGTCGCCGCGGCGGTGAACTCGGCCATGGAACCGGCTTCGGTGATGCCCTCGTCGATCAACTGGCCGTTCCTGGCCTCCCGGTAGTAGAGCAGCTGGTCCGCGTCCACCGGTTCATAGGTCTGGCCGTCCGCCGAGTAGATCCCGGCCGTCGGGAACAGGGACTCCATGCCGAACGTGCGGGCCTCGTCGGGGATGATCGGCACCCAGCGCGGTCCCGTCTCCTGGTCGCGCATCAGGTCCTTGACCAGGCGGATCAGGGCCATGGTGGTCGCCACTTCCTGAAGGCCGAAGCCCTTCTCCAGGGTTTCGAACGGGCGGGCCGGCGGCTGCCTCAGGGGTTTCGGGACGACCCTGCGCACCGGGGCCGGGCCGCCCAGCGCCGCCCGCCGCTCACGCAGGTACCGCACCTCCTCCGAGTTCTCGCCCGGGTGCCAGTACGGCACCAGGTCGCCGCTCAACGCACTGTCGGGGA
Organism: Streptomyces sp. NBC_00285; assembly: GCF_036174265.1. NCBI lineage: Bacteria > Bacillati > Actinomycetota > Actinomycetes > Kitasatosporales > Streptomycetaceae > Streptomyces > Streptomyces sp. NBC_00285. The sequence goes on from NZ_CP108055.1 coordinate 1,669,148, forward strand.
TGGGGAGTTCGAGCAGGTCCCGCATCTCGCGGAACTGCGTCGTCGTCAGTTTCTTCATCTGGTGATTGGCGTTGCGCGACTCGAAGGCCGAGCCGAGCGTGTGGCCCTTGACCGTCTGCGCCAGGACGACCGTCGGCGTGCCCCGGTGCTCGACGGCTGCCCGGTAGGCGGCGTAGACCTTGAGCGGTTCGTGCCCGCCTCTGGAGTTCCCGAACAACTCGGTCAGCCGGCTGTCGCTCAGCCCGGCGGCGAGACCGGAGAGCGCGTCGCCGGTGAAGAAGTGTTCGCGGACGTACGTGGCGTCCCGGGCGGCGTACGTCTGCAGCTGGGCGTCGGGGACCTCGCCGAGGCGGCGGACCAGTGCGCCGGTGGTGTCCTGCCCCAGAACCGGGTCCCAGGCCTCGCCCCAGAGGGACTTGACCACGTGCCAGCCCGCACCGCGGAACCTGGCCTCGAGTTCCTGCACGATCTTGGAGTTCGACCGCACGGGCCCGTCCAGGCGCTGCAGGTTGCAGTTGACGACAAAGGTGAGGTTGTCGAGGCGCTCACGGGCGGCCAGTGCCAGCGCGGCCGTCGCTTCCGGCTCGTCCGTCTCACCGTCCCCGAGGAAGGCCCACACGCGCGATGCGGAGGTGTCCTTGATGCCCCGGGCGTGCAGATAGCGGTTGAACCGGGCCTGGTAGACGGCGGCGAGCGGACCGAGGCCCATGGACACGGTCGGGAACTCCCACAGCCACGGCAGCCGTCGGGGGTGCGGGTAGGAGGGCAGTCCATGGCCGTCGGCCTCGCGTCGGAAACCGTCCAACTGCGCCTCGCTCAGGCGCCCTTCGAGGAACACACGGGCGTAGATGCCCGGTGAGGCATGCCCCTGGAAGTACAGCTGGTCGCCCGAACCGTCTCTGTCCTTGCCCTGGAAGAAGTGATGGAACCCGATCTCGTACAGCCAGGCAGCCGAAGCGTAGGTGGAGATGTGGCCGCCGAGCCCGAAACGGGAGCCGCGGGTCACCATCGCCGCCGCGTTCCACCGGTTCAGGGCGGTGATCCTGGACTCCATGGCGACGTCACCGGGAAAGGCCGGCTGCTGCGACGCCGGGATCGTGTTGATGTAGTCGGAGGTCAGGAGCCCCGGCAGGGACACGCCGGACCGGGCCGCGAACTCGTGCACACGTCGCATGAGGTACACGGCCCGTTCCGGGCCCGCGTGCCGCACCACGGCGTCGAGCGACTCCTGCCATTCGGCGGTCTCCTCGCTGTCCTGGTCGGGTAGTTGGTCGAGCTCACTCATGGCTGCTTCCTGTCGGGGCGTGGTGCGGGAAGTCGGTCGGGGGCTGACGAGGTCATCACCGGGCGAGCCACTCGGAGAAGGTTTCGTGCCCCAGGTCGGCGTCCGCCCCGGGCAGCAGCGCCCGCTGTCCGAGCACCGCCCCGAAGAACGGGGTGTGGGCGTCGGAGACCACGGCCCTCGGGTAGCCGCGCGCGGCCAGCAGTTTCGCGGTGAGGTCGTCGAGGCGGTACTCCTCGGGTCCTGCGACCTCCAGAACACCGAACAGCGGTACTCCCACGGCGACATGGGCGACCGCGGCGGCGACGTCGTCCGTCGACACGGGACGGATCAGGACGGGCGCGACATGGACGACGTCTCCGTACGTCGCCGCGCGCGACATGTACTCCACCGACTCGAAGAACGGCGTGGCACGCACGATCGAGTAGGGCATGGGCGAGCGCCGCACCTGCTCCTCCTGCAGCGCCTTCGCTCGGAAGTAACCCGCTCGCAGATGCTCGGCCCCCGCTATGGAAAGGATCACGTGATGTCCGGCGCCCGCCCTCGCCGCGGCCTCCAGCAGGTTGTGCGTCGCGGTGCCGAAGAACTCCAGGCTCTCCAGCTCCCCGCGGGAGGGCGTGTCGGTGACGTCCACCACGACATCGACGCCGCGCATGGCCTCGTCGAGACCCTTCCCGGTCGTGACGTCGACGCCCTCGCGGCGGGACACGCGCACGACCTCGCAACCGTGGTCCCGAAGCCTTGCCACCGTCCTGGAACCGATCAGACCGGTTCCTCCTGCTACAACGACTCGCATTCCGGGCCCCTTCCCGTCGAGGGCTCGGCGGCCCCTGTGACGGCTTCGTCAGGTGGTGGTGATGTCGACCCCCACACCACCTAGGACAGGGCTCATGCCAACGGTGTGACACTGATGTGGTCGCGGGTGTCACAGATTCGTCCGGAGCCCGGTCATCACTGGAGAGGGCCATGGCTTCCATGGCCCGGTGAATCCAAGGGAGGCCGACACATGTCGGAAAAGGACTCAGCGCAGGGGACCGGAGTGCAGACCCGGCCCGAGGGTTGGAAGACGGCGGCGAAAATGCTGCAGGACACCGCTCCGCTCACCGTCCCCGAGGGCGCGTCGGCGATGACCATCTTCGTCGAGTGGGAGCCCGGAGACCCGGGATCCCCGCCGCACCGCCACTCGGGACCTGCGTTCGGCTACGTCGTCGAGGGCGCCGTCCGTTTCGAGATGGAAGGCGAGCCCGAGCGCGTGGTCGAGGCGGGCGGGACGTTCTGGGAGCCGGGCGGCGACGCGATCCACTACCAGGACGGCAACGCGCTGTCCGACGCGTGCACCCGGTTCGTCGTGACGATGCTGTGCGCGCCGGGCAAGCCCATGCTCGAACTGGTCGAGGAGGAGGAACTGGCCCAGCGGGCCCATCTCCGCGCCCCACGGCCCACCGACTGACCGCCGTACAGGGTCACTTCGGAACAAGCCCGTCCGCTCCGTGGGAGGACACGGTTCCGTGGGAGGACACGGTGAGGCATGAGCGCCGCTGATGTCGTGCACGGCATGTTGACAGCGCTGTTCGCCGCCGCGGCCGTTCACGCACTGCGGCAGGCCGCGCCGGCCCGAGGCGCCGGCTGGCGCGGCCGAGGCGACGCTCTCCTGCACACCGTCATGGCGGCGGCCATGGCGGTGATGCCGTGGCACCGGATCGGCGACGGGTCGACGCCGGGGCGGACGGCCTTCTTCTTCGCCGCCGCTGCCCTGTGGTTTCCGTTGACCGCGGTTCTCAGCCTCCGTGGCCCCAGGTGGGCCGACCTCGTGCACAGGTCGCCGCACGCGGTCGGCATGGCCGCCATGGCATGGATGCTGATGCGGCACGGCGGCGTCACCGACGCCCACACCGGCGACCTGGTCACCGGTGTGCTCACGCTCTGCCTGCTGGCCCACGCTCTCCGGTCGCTGACCCAGGACATGCCCACGGTGCGCGCGGCTCCGGGCAGCTCGGGCGTCTCCACGGACCTCGGCGGGCCCGGCGACCGCTTCTGGCAGGGATCGACGGCCATGGGCACGGCTCTCATGTTGCTGATGCACCACTGACATTCGACGCCGAACAACCGTGTTGTACCGAAGCCAGTACCCAACGGTGTCACACATCGTGTGCCGGCCCGGTCCTGGTGGGAGAACCAGTCCGTTTCCGTGCCCATGACGAAAAAGGTGGATCATGAGGGGAAATCCCACAGCGGCGGGTCTGGGCAGCCTTCCGCGTCCCGTGGCCGTCGTGGTGGGCGCCGGTGGCGTACTCGGAGCGGCACACATCGGTGCCGGGTACGCGCTGGAACGCCGCGGATTCGTCCCGGACATGATCATCGGGACCTCGGTGGGCGCCCTCAACGGGGCCATCGCGGCCGCCCATCCCCGCAGGGCCGCGCCGTGGCTGGACCACGTGTGGACCCAACTGCGGCGCCGCGACGTGTATCCGCTCGGCTACCTGTCCTCACGGACCAGCGTGTTCACCGATCGCGGTCTGCGTCGGCTGATCGCCCGGGCCGGGCTGCCGTCGCGGATCGAGGAGCTGGCGGTCCCGTTCGTCGCGGTGGCCACGGACCTGGTCACCGGAGCCGCGGTGCTGCTCGACCGGGGAGACCTCGCGTCCGCGCTGCTGGCCAGCGCAGCCATCCCCGGGATGCTGCCCCCGGTGGTCCGTGCGGGCCGGACGCTCGTCGACGGCGGCCTGATCGCCTATGTCCCGGTGCTGGCCGCACTGCAGGCCGGAGCGGCCAGCGTCGTGGTGGTGGCGACCGGGCCGGAGAGCTCGCCGCTGCGCCCCGTCGTTCCGCGCCGACGTGCCGGCGCGATCGCCGCCAGGGCCGGGCTGCTGCTGTTGCACCATCAGATCGAGCGCGATCTGCACGAGGTGTCCCGGCACATCCCGACCGTCGTACTGCCGACCGGCATCGAAGCCTGGCCCGCACCATGGGACTTCGGCCAGACCCAGCGACTGATCAGCACCACGTGCCTCACCGCGGAGCGCTTCCTGGACGGGCTGCGCATCAGTGGGCCGGGGCTGTATCGGGTCGACGACGCCTCGGCGGCTTCGGGCGGCCCGGGCGAGACATCCATTTCATCCACAGCGGAGGCCGGACTGTGAGCACCATCGCGTTCCTCAGCATCGGCATGCACGGGCACATCAATCCGACGCTGCCGGTCGTGGCCGAACTCGTCCGGCGCGGCCACACCGTCACCTACCACACCTCTCCGGCGTTCCGTGCGGAGATCGAGGCGACCGGCGCGACCGTCCACCTGTACCCAGGGGGCGACCAGCCGTTGCCCGATCCGCCCACACCGGTCAGCTGGATGGAGTCGCTCGCGAGCACCGCCGTCCGATTGCTGCCCCCGGTCCTCACCGACCTGCGCCGCGACCGACCCGACCTGATCGTCCACGACAGCGCCTGTCTGTGGGGTGCGGTGGCCGCCCGCGAACTCGGGGTGCCGGCAGCCTCCTCGTTCACCACCTTCGCCCTCGACCGGCATGTCCCCAGCCCTACCCGGGGCTCCTGGGACCTGCTGACCGCGGCGACGGCCCAACCTCGCAGTGTCCAGGCCTACTTGCGGTCCCGCTGGGCGCTGCACCGCCGCTTCGACGCGCGCGGGTTGCCCCTGCTCGACCTGGCGAACATCCGCCAGCCGCTCAACCTGGTCTACACCTCACGGGCGTTCCAGCCCGCCGTCGAGGGTTTCGACGAGTCCTACCGGTTCGTCGGACCGAGCATCGGCGCCCGTCCGCCCGACCCTTCGTTCCCGGCCGACCGGCTGCGGGACCCGGTGCTGTTCGCCTCGCTGGGCACGGTCTTCAACGCCGACCCTCGGTTGCTGCGCAGCCTGGCCACCGGGCTCGCCCCGCTGGGCGGCACCGTGGTCGTCTCCACCGGGCAGACCGATCCCGAGGCGCTGGGTCCGTTGCCGGCCAACGTGTTCGCCCGCCGCTTCGTGCCCCAGCCCGAAGTTCTGGCCCGCGCGGCGCTGTTCGTCACCCACGGCGGGATGAACAGCGTCAACGAGGCCATGTACGCCGGGGTTCCGCTGCTGGTGGTCCCCCAGGGTGCCGACCAGCCGATGGTGGCCCGGCGTGTCGTCGAGCTCGGTGCCGGCCTGTCGATGCGTACCCAGGACGTCGCGAGGGGCTCGGTGCGTGTCCTCGCCCAGCGGCTGCTCGACGACACCCGGTTCCGGGCAGCCGCACGCACCCTGCAGACCGCCCAGCGCGAGGCGGGCGGATACGAGCGCGCGGCCGACGAACTCGAGCGGTATCTGCACACGGCCGGCTCGAACGGTCAGCCGTCTGCGTCGGTCCGGCACAGCGAGGCCGAGTGATGTCCCCCATCGTGGTTGTCCTGTTGCTGTTCGCCGGACTGTCGGAGGCCGCGGGGCGCATCCTCCCCCTCGTGGCGCGTCGTCCTGGTATGTCGAGGACCCTCGTGGCCGGGTTCCTGCTGCCCGCGGGCCTGGTCGAGGGTGCGGTGTTCGCGCTGTGGCCGCTGACCGCGTGGACCATGACCGAGTCGGTGCTGTCCTCTCCCTCGCCGGGGACCGGCCTGGTGTGGACACCGGGCATGGTCGCGCCGCTGGTGCTCGCCGCCGTCCTCGCGTTCCCGTTGCTCGGACCTCTGCTCCACTTCCTGCTCTTCGTCGGGGTCGGGGCAGGTCTGGTCGGCCCGCTCGCCACGGCGAGCGGGCTGGGCTGGTGGAGCGCCGCCGGTTGCGTGGCCGTCGCCGGGGCCGGGCTCGGTCTCGCGGTGGAGACCGTCCGGCGGCTTGTCGTGCGGATCAGCGCGACCCGAGTACAGGAGGCCGCCGCGTGAACGGGTTCCTGCTCTGGGCCTGCCTGGTAGGGCCTGCCCTGCTGGCCGAAGCACTGTTGGCCCGCTACGAGGTTCTGGCGTACGGCGCCGGCTGGCGGGTGCCGGCCACCGTGCTCCCTGAAGGTGTTCCCTACGCCCGCGGTGCGTCCGCCGACAGTCCCCCGGGGGCCTTCCTGGTCTACCTCGACGGCATCGGAAAACGCCGCGTACGTGACAGCCGGGACGGCGGCCAGCTGGTCGAGGCTCTGATCGCCGGAGCGCCGGAACTGCGGGTACTGGGACAGGTACAGCCCTATTCACCACTGGCCGACCCGCTCGCCGACCGGCCGGTGTGGGCGTGGTTGCGCCGCCACATCGGGGTGGTGCTGTTCCTGCACAACGTCGTGCAGACCTTTGTGGCAGCCGACCATCGCTACCGGCCCCTGTACAACCGGGCCGTCGGCTCTCAGATCGCCACCCAGCTTCGGCTCGCCGGCTACCTGCCCGACAGCGGTACGCCGGTGGTCCTGCTCAGTTACAGCGGCGGCGCCCAGGTCGCCACGGGCGCGGTCGACGAGCTGCACACCCAGCTGCGCTGCCCGCTCCTGCTGATCACACTCGGTGGGTTCCACAACGGAGCCAATGACCTCACCCATGCCGAACATCTGCATCAACTCACCAGCGCGAACGACCGGATCGAGCAGATCGGCGCCTGGATCTTCCCGCAGCGCTGGCGGCTCCTGCGTGGTAGCAAATGGAACCAGGCCGTTCGCGCGGGGAAGATCACCGTGCATCGGCTCGAACCGGCCACCCACTTCGGCCCGCAGAGCTACATCAGTCCCACGGCTCAACTGCCCGACGGCCGCAGCCACCTGGCCCGCACCGCCGACACGGTGATCGCGGTCATCCGCGTCCACCACGGCTCCGCCCTCGCACAAGGCGACCCGAGAACCTGACGCTCTCGCCCGGAGCGCCCGGCGCAGGATCCGGCACGGTCGGTCGCGACACTGCGGGGCCGGGGGCCGCCGGCGCAGGAGTTTGGCGGATGAACGGACCGCCGGAGTTCTTCGCCTCGGTGGAGCGGACGACCCAGAAGCATGGTGGCCTTGGCCGTCAGTTCGACGGACGTCGGTGCAGGGTGGGGTCGGTGAGCGAGGGCGGCGTGCAACCCGCCTCGCGCGCCGAGAGGTTGGTGCCGCGGAGTCAAAGGGAATCGCGGCTCGCCGGGTCGACTTCGGCCACGCTGTTCGGAGCGCCGATCCGGACCGGCGGTCAGAGGGAGTGATAGGCGCCGTCCAGGAAGACGAGCGGGCTGCGCCTCTCGTCGAGCCAGGAGTCCACCACGCGGGCGATGACGATCCTGTGATCGCCCGCGGGAACCAGCTGCTCGATGTCCAGGCGCAGCCATCCGGCCACGTCGTCCAGGACCGGCTCGCCCTCCGGGAGTCGCCGCCACCTGGTCGGCGCTGCGAACCGGTCGATGCCGCTGGTGGCGAACGTCGTGGCCAGTTCCTGCTGGTCGGCACCGAGGAAGTTGACCACGGCGGTGGCGGCCCGCTCGACATGGGGCCAGGAGGAGGTCGTGGTCCCGATGGCGAAGGAGACCAGCGGCGGATCGAGTGACAGGGAGGCGAGCGAGGTGGCGGTGAATCCCACCGGCCCCAGGCCGGCGTCGGCGGTGACCACGACGACGCCCGCGGGATACCTGCGAAACGCCTGTTTGAAATGCTGCGGCGCGATGCCCTCGGTGGAGGATGCCGCGGAATACGAAGACGCGGTGACAGTCAACGTCGCTCCCGGATGGAATGGCGAAGGAGTGCGATCGGCACACCACGAGGTGGAGTCGGCACACGAACGAGATACGCACAACGGCGGTCCGAAGAGACAAGTCGAGCATGCATAAAGAGGTGTTCACCCAGGTGGGGCGCGCTCCGGTACAACAGCCTCTGGTTTATCGGGGACCCGGACAGGGGCAACAACACAAGCGCCGGGCAAGGACGCGGACCGGCGCAGTCGCCCGGCAACGGCATGCCGCTGAGGGCAGGCGCTGGGGAATCCGCTGTCGACCGGTCATGAATCCATCATCAGTGCCGGTCGGGAGCTGGTCAACAAAGCAACTTTCTGAATTAAGTCGGGACACCGAATCGTGCCGCCGGATCGAACCCGTCGGCATCGAGGGCGAGGCGTGGACCGGGCTGCCCGGTGTGGCCGTCAGCCATGGGGTCCGGTGGTCACAGACGCTCAGCGCGGCGAACAACGCTGCCGGGGGCGCTGCTGTCGACGGCCATGGGTCTGTTTCCGACAGGGCCTGCGAATCCGGCATTGACGTACGACAAGACCGCTCCGTAGCATCACGACCGGCATTGAGTGTCAGCGTCAAGCCCTGGCTCGCTGACCGGCAACCCTCCCGCGCGGTGGGGTGCTCCAGGTGAAAGCCCGGCGGGATCACCGACGATTCCCGCAAGCGCGTGGCCCCTTGACCGGGGCCGGAGACGGGGAGGACCGGCATGAGGCAGTGTGATGTCCCGTCCTTCTCCCTCGCTGACGCCATGGCGTTCTCCCGGCTCTCGCGCCGACGCCACATCGATCTGAAGCGCTCGACCAGCTGCCTCTGTCAGGCCTGACGAGCTCGGATCTCGCCGGCTGACGTCCGTCACCGGCCACGGTCCTTCGCGCCCCCTTCTCTGCCACCGCTCCCGGTGTCGTCTCCCTGACCCCCCTTGTCTGCACAGCGCTCCCCCGCTGCCGGCGTCGAACCGGCCGGGGCCGCACGCCCCTGCACGACCGTGTCTCACACGACCACTCCGTGCGGGGTGACACGAGTAGGAGAAACCCCTCCGTGACAGCACTCCCGGATTCCAGACTCTCCCGATGGGCCCCCCTGGCCGCCCTGCTGACCACCAGTGTTCTCCTGACCGCCTGCGGGTCGGGCGGCGAGGACTCCGGTGGCACAAGCGGCCCCGCGAAGTCCGGCGGCACCCTGACGTTCGCGGTGGGATCCGACGCCGGCTGCGTGGATCCGCAGCAGGTCGGCAGCAACGAAAGCATCTACTCGGTACGCCAGATCGTGGATTCCCTGACGGACCAGGATCCCGGGACCGGCAAGATCGTGCCGTGGCTGGCCAAGAGCTGGGACATCGACTCCAGGGCGACGACGTTCACGTTCCATCTGCGGTCGGGTGTCACCTTCAGCGACGGCTCCGAGCTGACCGCGCAGGTGGTCAAGGACAACTTCGACGCGGTGCCGAGGCTCGGGGCCCTCGGGACCCTCGCCCAGGGGTACCTGAGCGGCGTCGAGAGCACCACCGTGGTGGATCCGCTCACCGTCAAGGTGACTTTCAAGCAACCCAACGCGCAGTTCCTCCAGGCGACTTCGACCCACTCGCTGGGTATCGAGTCGGCGGCGAGCGTGCAGAGGTCCCCGCAGCAGAAGTGCAGTGACGGAGTGGTCGGTTCCGGGCCGTTCGTCCTGAAGCAGTACGTGCAGAACCAGTCGATCACCCTGGCCAGGCGAACCGGCTACGACTGGGGCTCCTCGCGGTGGTCGAAGAAGGGCGAGGCCTACCTGGACAAGCTGGTGTTCAAGGTCGTGCCCGAGGCGGGGGTGCGGGCCGGCAGCCTCCAATCCGGGCAGGTGGACGCGATCAGCAGCGTCGGCAGGGCCAACGAGGCGGCGCTGCAGGGCGGCCAGGTCACCCTTCTGCGGCGGGCCAACCCCGGGGTGGTGTTCGGCCTGGGGGTGAACAACTCGCGGCCCCTGCTGAAGGACGTCAAGGTGCGCCGGGCGATCCTGGCCGCCGTCGACCGCAAGCAGATCGCGGACACCGTGTTCCCGACCGGCACGCGGCCCGCGACCAGCGTCCTGGCGCACACCACGCCCGACTACACCGACCTCTCCTCGGACCTCGCCTTCAACGCTGCGAAGGCGAAGTCCCTGCTGGACGCGGCCGGTTGGAAGGCGAGCAGTGACGGCGTCCGCACCAAGGGCGGCAAGAAGCTGAGCCTGACCATCAGCTGGTTCCCCAACGCGGCCACCAACCAGCCCGCACTGGAGCTGGTCCAGCAGCAACTGAAGGCCGTCGGGATCGACGTGGTGCTCAAGCAGGGCCAGGTCTCCCAGTTCGCCACCACCCTCCAAGGGGGCGACTTCGACCTGGTGTGGAGCAACGTGACGCGCTCCGACCCGGACATCCTGCGCAGCTCCTTCTCGACGCAGCTGGCCAACTTCTACCGCCTGCCCGCGAGTTCACTGGACACAGACCTGTCCGGACAGGCCGCGACCACGAACGCCGACAAGCGCAGCGAACTGGTCGGCGAGGCCCAGAAGTTGATCGTGCAGAACGCGTACAACGTTCCGGTGGTGGAGCTCCAGACCCAGCTGGCAGTGACGAAGAAGGTGCACGACCTCGACTTCGACTCGGGCAGCCGGATCCAACTGCACGACACCTGGATCGGCTAGCGCATGCGCCGCTATGTGATCAAACGGCTGGCGCAGGCGGTCGGCGTGCTGTGGGCGGCGTACACGGTGTCGTTCCTGGTGCTGGAATTTCTGCCCGGCGACCCGGTCTCCGCGATGGCCGGGGCCGGGATGGACTCGGGAGAGGTCGATCCCGCCCGGCTCGCCGCACTGCGGCACGAGTACGGCTTCGACAAGCCGGTGCTGGTGCAGTACGTCGAGTATCTCGGCCGGGCGGTGCGCGGCGACTTCGGCGACGCGATCTCCACGGGCCGCCCGGTGACCTCCACGCTGGCCGACGCACTGCCGCAGACACTCCAGTTGACCGGTGCCGCACTGTTGCTCGCGGTGGTGCTGGGCGGCGGTCTCGCGGTGGTGGCGACGTACACCTCGCAGCGGTGGCTGCGGCAGTTGCTGCTGTCGCTGCCCCCGCTCGGGGTGTCGGTCCCGACGTTCTGGGTGGGGCTGTTGCTCGTCGAGACGTTCTCCTTCCGGCTGCACTGGTTCCCGGCGTTCGGCAACGACGGACTGCGGGGTCTGGTGCTGCCGGCTGTGACGCTGGCCGTCCCCACCGGAGCGCAGGTCGCCCAGGTCCTTGCCAAGAGCCTGCTCACCGCGCTGGACCAGGCCTATGTGGAGACCGCGCGGGCCAAGGGCGCCGGCCGGTGGCGGGTGCATCTGCGGCACGCGCTGCGCAACGCCTCACTGCCCGCGCTGACGGTCGTGGGCCTGCTGGTCGGACAGCTGATCGCAGGTTCGGTGGTCGTGGAGACGGTCTTCTCCCGCGACGGACTGGGCCGGGTGACGGCTGCGGCGGTCACCGCCCAGGACATTCCGCTGGTCCAGGGCGTGGTGGTGTTCGGGGCGCTGATCTTCGTGGCGACGAATCTGGTCGTCGACCTCGTCTATCCGCTGCTGGACCCGCGGATCGTGGTGGCCTCGGGCAGAAAGGCGAGCCTCGCATGAGCCGGAGCCTTGTGGACGACCGCGCCGGGGCCGACCTCGGTCCCGGCCCCCTCCGGCCGGTCGAGGCGGGATCGTCCCCTCCGCAACCGGGCCGACGTGCCGACCTGCGGCGGTTGCTGCGGTTTCTGCTGCGCCGCCCCGGTCTGCTGCTGTCGGCGGCCGTCGTCGTGCTGGTGGTGTCGGCGTCGTTCCAGCCGGGCCTGTTCACCTCACAGGACCCGCTGAAAGGGGTGCCGTCCCAGAACTTCCGCAGCCCGAGCGGCAGTCACTGGTTCGGCACGGACGAACTGGGCCGCGATGTGTTCTCCCGCGTGGTCCACGGCGCCCAACTGTCCCTGAAGGCCACGCTGATCGCGGTCCTGGTGGCGTTCGTGGTCGGCGGACTGCTGGGCGTGGTCGCCGGCTTCGTGGGCCGCTGGGTGGACGACGTGCTGATGCGCTTCGTCGACGTCCTCCTGTCCATCCCGGCGCTGTTCCTGTCGCTGGCCCTCGTGACCGCGCTCGGGTACGGCACGGTGAAGGTGGCGGTCGCGGTCGGTATCGCCAGCGTCGCCTCCTTCGCCCGGGTGGCGCGCGCCGAGGTCCTGCGGGTACGGCAGGCGGTGTTCGTCGAGGCGTCCCGTGCGAGCGGGGCCCGCTGGTACTCGGTGCTGGGGCGGCACGTCCTGCCCAACGCCGCCGGACCTGTGATCGTGCTGGCCACGCTGGACTTCGGCTCCTCGATCCTCGCCGTGTCGGCGCTGAGCTTCCTCGGCTACGGCGCGCCGCCACCGGCCCCGGAATGGGGGACGTTGATCTCCGACGGCCGCAACTACCTTGCCAACGCCTGGTGGTTGACCGCGCTGCCCGGTCTGGCCATCGCCGCGACCGTGCTGGCTACCAACCGGATCGCCAGGGCGCTGGACGGCGAATGGGCCCGACAGCGATGACCGACAACACGCAGGAGAACGGTGAGGACGTGACCACACCACTGCTGGAGATCCGCGGCCTGTCCGTGTCGTACCGCACCCGGGGCGGCACCGTGGCGGCCGTGCGGGGCGTGGACCTGGACGTCTGGCCCGGGCAGGTGACCGCCGTGGTCGGCGAGTCGGGATCCGGCAAGAGCACCACGGCGCACGCCGTCACCCGGCTGCTCGCGGCGAACGGCACCATCGAGGCGGGCACGGTCCGCTTCGGCCGGCACGACCTCGCCACCCTGTCGGAGGCGGAGCTGCGCCTCGTGCGGGGCGCGCAGATAGGACTGGTCCCGCAGGATCCGACCGTCTCGCTCAACCCGGTCAAGCGGATCGGCGAGCAGGTCGCCGAGGTGCTGCGCATCCATGGTCTCGCGACCCGTCGTACGGCGGCCTCCGAGGCGGTCGCCGTGCTGGCCCGGGCCGGGCTGCCCGACGCGGCCGTCCGGGCCCGGCAGTATCCGCACGAGCTGTCCGGGGGCATGCGGCAGCGGGTGCTCATCGCCGTCGCCATCGCCGCGAAGCCCAGGCTGATCGTCGCCGACGAGCCGACCAGCGCGCTCGACGTCACCGTGCAGCGCGTCATCCTCGACCATCTCCAGTACCTCACCGAGGAGTCGGGCACCGCGATCCTGCTGGTGACCCACGACCTGGGGGTGGCCGCCGACCGGTCCCAGCGGCTGGTGGTCATGGAGCAGGGCAGGGTCGTCGAGGCGGGCGAGACCCGTGCCGTCCTGGCCGACCCCCAACACGCCTACACACGGCGGCTGTTGGCGAGCGCGCCTAGCCTGACCACAGCCCGGCCCCGAACCCCGGCCGCCACTGCACCGGCCGCCACCGCACCCCTGGTCGACGTACGCAACCTGGTCAAGGAGTTCAGGCTGCCGCACGCGGGCGGCGAGGCCCGGACGCTGCGCGCGGTCGACGACGTCAGCCTCACCCTGCGGCGCGGGCAGACCCTCGCACTGGTCGGGGAGTCGGGCTCGGGCAAGTCCACCACCGCCCGCCTGGTGCTCCGCCTCACCGACGCGACCTCCGGACAGGTCCTGTTCGACGGCACCGACGTCACCACCGCCAAGGGGGGCCGGGCCAGACAACTGCGCCGACGCGCCCAGCTCGTCTACCAGAACCCGTACGCCTCCCTCGACCCGCGCCTGTCCATCGGCGAGGTGATCACCGAGCCGCTGCGGGCGTTCAAGGTCGGCGACCGCACCTCCCGGCTCGCCCGGGCGGCCGAACTGCTCGACCGGGTGGCGCTTCCCGCCGCCACGCTGGAGCGTCGCCCGGCGGAGCTGTCGGGCGGACAGCGCCAGCGGGTGGCCATCGCCCGAGCCCTCGCCCTCTCACCGGATCTGGTGGTGTGCGACGAACCCGTCTCCGCGCTCGATGTGTCCGTCCAGGCCCAAGTCCTGGACCTGCTGGCCGAATTGCAGGCCGACACCGGCGTCGCGTACCTGTTCATCTCGCACGACCTGGCCGTCGTACGCCAGATCGCGCACCACGTCGCCGTCATGCGGGCCGGACGCGTCGTCGAGACGGGCCCGCCCGAGGTCCTGTTCTCCGCGCCACGCCACGAGTACACCCGGGAGCTGCTCGCGGCGATCCCGGGCGGCCGGCTCGTCTCCCCCGCCGCCGAACCGGCAACGACCCGAGGACCGGCATGAGCACCCCCACCATCACCTCGCTGGCCTTTCTCACGCCCGGCAACTTCGCCGACGACGACCCCCGTGCGGGACTGGAGGAGACTCTCCGGCTGTTCGAGTACGGCGAGCAACTGGGCTTCGACGGCGCATGGATCAGGCAGCGCCACCTCGAACACGGCGTCGGCTCGGCGGCCGTGTTCCTCGCCGCGGCCGGTCAGCGCACCGAACGGATCGAACTCGGCACCGCGGTCATCCCCATCGGCTACGAGAGCCCGTTCCGGCTGGCCGAGGACCTGGCGCTGGCCGACGTACTGTCCGGGGGCCGGCTCCAGATCGGTTTCAGCACCGGGATGCCGCACGCCGACCTGCTCGGCGACCTGGTGTACGACGGGGACTGGCGCGGCTTCGACCTGTCGTACGGCCGGATCGCCCGGGTCCTCGCGAACCTGCGCGGTGACTACATCGGCGGCCCGGACACCGTCATCCACTCTCCCGGCAACGTCCAGCGTCCCCGGCTGCAACCGCACAACCCCGGGCTCGCGCGACGGATCTGGTACGGCGGCGGAAGTGTGCGCTCGGTCCGCTGGGCCGCCGAGAACGGCCTCGGTCTGCTGTCCGGCAACATCGTCACCGGCGAGGACACCGACGACTTCGGCACGGCCCAGCTGAACCTGCTCGCCGAGTACCGGCGCGCGTTCTCCGGGGACCGTCCGGCACGCGTGGCCCTGGGCCGGGTGATCGTGCCGCTCGACAGCGCCGACGCGGCCACTCGGTCCCGCTACCGCGCCTATGCGGCAGGCCGTCACGAACGCACTCTCGCGCCCCAGGGTCCCAGGCGCACCCTGTTCGCCCCGGACGTGGTGGGCACCGCAGAGCAGATCCTGGAGCAGTTGGCGTCCGATCCGGTGCTCGCCGAGGTGTCCGAGCTGCGCCTGGAACTGCCGTACGAGTTCCACCGGGAGGAGTACGAGCAGATCCTGCACGACGTACGGCACCTCGTCGCGCCCGAGTTGGGCTGGCATCCCGTCTCCTCGGCGGTTCGGGGGGCGGCTCGATGAGCGCCGTTCCGGAGCCGGCCGTCCGGCTGGAGGTGCACAGCCGCGAGCAGTTCGCCGAAGGCCACCGTTTCGACGACGGCGGGGCGTACGAGGTTCTCACGGCGACCGCCCACTACTGCGTGGACCCGGAGGCGCCCGCCCACCGCGCCGTCCCGGACCTCGGCCTCGCACCGCGCGACGGCACGGGCAGAGTCCGTTTCAGCGGAGACGTCGAGATCCTTCGGCCGGTCGACGGCGGACGCCGACGTCTGTTCTTCGACTGGGGCAACCGCGGCAACAAGCGGGCCGTGCAGTACTTCTGCGACGCCCCGCACACCAACCGGCCCCGCACACGCGCCGACGCGGGGAACGGCTACCTGCTGCGCCGGGGGTACACCCTCGTCTTCGGTGCCTGGCAGGGCGACCTGCTGCCGGGCGACGGACGGCTGCTGCTGGACGTGCCGGTCGCGCGACGCGACGGCGAGCCCGTACGGGGCCTGACGACGGCCGAGTTCATCGTGGAGGAGCCCATCCGGTCGCTTCCGCTGTCCCGTTGGTCGAGCACCGGATCCTCCCCGGTCAGTGAGCGGGGCCGGCGGAGCGCGCGGCTGACCCGGCGGCGCTACGCGCACAGCACGCCGGAGGAACTCCCGTCGGACACCTGGCGGTTCGCCCGATTGCAGGGCGGCGGCAGCGACCTCAAGGGAAGCTCCACAGCCCTCGTGCCGAGCCGTCACGACCTTCACCTCGACGACGGCTTCCGGCCCGGCTGGATCTACGAACTCACCTACGAGGCCGAGGATCCGCTGGTCCTGGGACTGGGCCTGGTGGCGGTCCGCGATCTGGTGAGCCATCTGCGCCACGATCCCGCCCGGCCGGCCGGGCCCGTCGACTACGCCTATGGCTGGGGGCGTTCGCAGACCGGCCGGGCCATCCGCGATTTCATCCATCACGGCTTCAACGAGGACCTCGACGGACGCCGCGTCTTCGACGGGCTGCTCCCGCACGTCTCCGGAGCCGGCCGGCTGGGCGTCGAGCGCTTCACCAACCTGACGGTTCCGGGCGGCCAGCAGTACGAGGACCACCTCAGTCCCGCCGACGCCTTCCCCTTCGCCTACGCCGAGACGGTGGACCATCTCACCGGCGCACGTGACGCGATCATGAAGCGGCCGAGCGACCCCAAGGTGCTGCACACCCAGACCTCGACCGAGTACTGGCAGCGCCGGGGCTCGCTGGTGCACACCACGACGGACGGCCGGGACCTGGGTTTCCCGCCGGACGTACGGGGATACCTGTGGTCGTCGAGCCAGCATGTGGCCGATCCGGCGGCGGGGGCCCCCGGCCGGGGGATCTGCAACCACCCGGAGAACGTCGTGGCCACCTCAGCCCTCTTCCGCGCCGTCCTGGACGCGCTCGACGCCTGGGTGAGCGAGGGCGTGGAACCGCCCCCGAGCGCGGTGCCCACCGTCGGCGACGGCACGCTGGTGACGATGGACGAGTGGTCACGGCAGTTCCCGGCCGTACCGTCCGCGCTGCGTCCGCACGAACCCAACGAGCTGTACGCGGTGGACCGTTCGGCCGTGCCGCCGGTCGCGGACCGCTCGCGCCGCTACACGGTACTGGTACCCGCCGTCGACGCCGACGGCAACGAGACGGCGGGCGTGCGCGCGCCCATGGTGGCCGTCCCGCTCGCCACCTACACCGGCTGGAACACCCGCGCTCCCGGTCAGGGCCATGGCGCGCTGCACGAATTCAGCGGCTCCACGTTCCCTTTCGCCGCGACGGAGGACGAGCGTCTGATCACCGGTGACCCGCGCCCGAGCGTCCAGAAGCGCCACCGGGACGCGGCCGGGTACGCCGCCGGGATCCGGGCCGCCGCCGAGGACCTCGTGACGCGCAGGCTCCTGCTCGCCGAGGACGTCGAACGCGTGGTGGCGTCGGCGGCGAACTGGTCGTTCCCTCGTCACCGCTTCGAGCTTCGATGACCCTGCTTCCCGGAAGGAACACCATGCCCGGCCCCGCCCTGCACCTCGCCGTCGAGATCGACGGTGACGGCTCCCACCCCGCGGCCTGGCGCCGCGCCGCCCACTCGCCCGGCCAGTTGCTCACTCCGCGCCGTGTGGCCCGGGTCGCCGCCGTGGCCGAGAACGCCGGGTTCACCCTGATCACCCTGGACGACGGTGTACTGCCGCCCGGCGCCGCACCGGATCCCGTGGCCCGTATCGGCGCGGTGGAGCGCGCGGCCTTCGTCGCGGCGTCCACGAGCACCGTCGGGATCGCCCCCGTCGTGCCGGTCACCTATGCCGAACCCTTCCATGTGTCCAGCCAGTTGGCGTCCCTGGACCACATCTCCGGCGGCCGCGCCGGGTGGCTGGTGACGGAGGAGGAACGTCCCGAGGCGGCCCGTGCCTGGGGGCGTCCTCCGGTCACCGGTACCGACGCCCGGGCCCGGGCGTCCCGGGACGGTGTGGAGGTGGCCCGGGCCCTGTGGGACTCGTGGGAGGACGACGCGGTCATCCGGTCCGTGGCCACAAGCCGCTACCTCGACCGCGAACGGCTCCACTACATCGACTTCACCGGAGAGAGCTACGCCGTCAAGGGCCCGGCGATCGTGCCGCGCCCTCCTCAGGGGCAGCTCGTGGTCCTGGGCGAGCCGGACCGCGTCCCCGCCGCACAGCTGGATGTCGCTCTCGTGGCGGGCCGGGATCTCGCGGCGGTCGCCTGGGCCGCCGCCGCCGCGGGCACACCCCGCGTGTTCGCCGAGGTCGAGGTGGCGCTGGACACGCCGGACGCCACCGCCGCCGAGCGCGTCGCCGACCTGGAGCGGCACGCGCCGTGGACCGACCGGGGAAGGCTGCGGCACATCGGCTCCGGGGACCGACTGGTCGCCCTGCTGGGCGAGTTGAGTCGCCATGTCGACGGTGTACGGCTGCATCCGCTGGTGCTCGACGAGGACCTGCCGGTCCTCTCCCGCCTGGTCCTGCCGGCACTGTCCGAGCGGCGTCACCTCGCCCGCCCGCTGCCCGGCACGTCCCTGCGCTCGACCCTGGGTCTGGAGCGCCCCGCCAACCGTTTCGCGGCCGCGGCCGTTCAGGAGGAAGCCCGATGACCCGCACCGATCCCCTCGACGTCCCCCGGCCGCACGCACAGTTCCACTTCGGGGTGTTCTTCCAGGGCGTCAACCACTGGACCATCTGGTCCGCCCCCGACAGCGGCTCCCAGATCGACCCCGCCTCCTTCCGCAAGGTCGCCCAGACCGCCGAACGGGGCCTGTTCGACGCGTTCTTCCTCGGCGAGGGGCTGCGGCTGCGCGAGGTCGACGGCGAGATCCACGACCTGGACGTGGCCGGGCGGCCGGACGCCATCACCCAGCTCGCCGCGCTGGCCGCGGTCACCCGCCGGATCGGCCTGGTCTCCACCTCCAACTCCACGTTCAACGAGCCCGCCGACCTCGCCCGCCGGCTGTCCGGCCTCGACCTGCTCTCCGAAGGCCGCGCCGGCTGGAACGTGGTGACCACGGACAACGCCTGGACCGGAGCCAACTTCCGCCGCGGCGGTTACCTCGACCACGCCGACCGCTATCGGCGCGCCGAGGAGTTCCTGACCGTGGCCCGCGCGCTCTGGGACGGCTGGGACGACAAGGCCGTCGCCGACTCCGCGGACGCGCCCGCCTGGTCGGCGCCCGGCGCCGTACGCCGGGTACGCCACCAGGGACCGCAGTTCGACCTCGACCTCGCCCCGACCCTGCCACGCAGCGCTCAGGGGCACCCGGTCATCTTCCAGGCAGGCGACTCCGGCGAGGGACGCGACTTCGCCGCCCGAAACGCCGACGTCATCTTCTCCGCGCACGGCAACGACTTCGACGACGCGCTCGCCTTCGCCGAGGACATCCGCAACCGCCTGCGTGCCGTCGGCCGGCCCGACGACGACCTGCGCATCCTGCCCGGCACCGAGATCATCCTCGGCGCCACCGAGGAGGAGGCACAGGAGAAGAAGCGCTGGATCCGGCTCCAACAGGTCACCCCCGCCACGGCCTTGGGGATCGCCGGGCTGCTGTGGGGCATCGACCTGTCCGATCGTGACGCCGACGGGCCACTGCCCGAGGAGGATCCGGTCGTCGCCGAGAACGACGGCTCCTTCGGCGCCCGGCGCATCGCCGACCCCCGCGAGGTCGTCGCCGAATGGCGGGCCAAGGCGCAGGCGCACCGCTGGTCGCTGCGCGAGACCGTCATCGCGCTCGGCCCGCAGCGCGGCCACGTCGGCACCCCGTCCGCGCTGGCCGACAAGTTCGCCCACTTCGTACGGCACGGCGCCGTCGACGGCTTCAACGTCACGCCCTACCTGATCCCCGACGGACTCGACGACATCGTCGACCTGCTGGTACCCGAACTCCAGGAACGCGGTGTCTACCGCACCGAGTACACCGGCACCACGCTCCGCGACCACCTCGGCCTGCGCGAACCGCTCACCCACCGCTCCGCGCCCGCCCGAGCGCACGCGAGCTGACCGAGGTCGAGGTCCCGTACACACGACTGACAAGAAGCTGTCACACACGGACCGGAATGCCGGTCCGGCCGGCAGCCGTTCTGACTGACATGACTGTCGGAGCAGCCCTCAACGCGTCCGGGGCACTCCTCGGCGAACCGGCCTGCTGAGCACGCCCTCCGGGCCGACGGCCCGGCACCTCCCCTGTGCGAGGCCCGACCTCGCGTGACGAAGGAGAACCCATGACCACCGAGGCGACCACCACGGACCTGCATACCTTCACCGAGAGCTGGCTGGAGTGGTACCGCGCCCAGGAGGCCCGGCTCGCCGACCCGCACGGATTCCTGGCGATCACCGGACTGCACTGGCTCGACGACCGGCCGCAGCGCTTCCCCGACGCACCCGGCGTGTGGCACACCGGCCCCGAAGGCGTCGTGGTCAACCTCGACGACGGTGAGGAACTGATCGTCGACGGAGCGCCGGTCCGGGGTGAACACCGCTTCGGTGTCCTTCCCGAGCGCGGCGGGGTCGACGCGGTCTGGGGAGACGCCGTCATCGAGGTCGCCAAGCGCGGCGGCAACGACATCGTGCGTCCCCGGCACCCGGACACCCCGCTGCGCACGGACTTCACCGGCACACCCGCCTACGCCCCCGACCCGCGCTGGACCGTGCCGGGCAGGTACGTCCCCTTCGCCGAGCCGCGGCCGACCACGGTGGGCGCCGCGGTCGAGGGCCTTGAGCATGTGTACGACGCCCCGGGCAGGATCGAGTTCGAACTGGACGGGCACCGACTGTCCTTGACGGCGTTCCCCGGGCGGGGTGCGGGCGCGTTGTCGGTGCTGTTCACCGACGCGACCTCCGGGGTCACCACCTATGCCGCCAACCGGACCCTGGCCGTCGAGCCGCCCGCCGCGGACGGCACGGTCGTCCTGGACTTCAACCGCGCCGCGAACCTGCCGTGCGCCTACACGGACCTGGCCACCTGCCCACTGCCACCGGCCGAGAACCGGCTGCCGGTGGCGATCGAGGCGGGGCTGAAGATCCCGCGCGAGCGCGGCGGATCCTGAACCGGCGGGCCGGCCGCGGTGACAGCGGCCGGCCCACGGTCCGCACCCGGCCGCCCGCGCCTTGGCCGCCCAGGCTCTCGCCGCCGCTAACGTGATCGGCGTCCGGGACAGCGTCAGAAAGGGTCGAACCCGGCGCCCGAGCGGGTCACCCGTAGGTCGTCAGGCCACTGCGCGTCATGAGGACGGCCAGGGCCGAGCGGGACGGCAAGGACGCCTTGCGGTAGACGGACGACAGGTGGGTCTCGACCGTGCGCGGGCTGAGGTGGAGCCGGGCGGCGATGGCCTGGTTGCTCAGGCCTTCCGCCACGAGCCCGGCGATGTCGAGTTCCCGTGGCGTCAGGTCGGCCAGTTCCGCCGGCAGTTCGGCGGTGTCCGCCATGATCTGCGGGCGGGTCAGCTCGGCCAGGTCCAGCAGCAGTCGGGCGCCCCCGTCGGCGGCGATGCGGTGGGCCCGTTGCCACATCGCGACGGCCGCTCTGCGCCGGCCGGCGCGTTTGACGAGGGGAGCGGCGCGCAGGAGGCAGTACGCCTCCCACAGGGTCTGACCGCAGCGGGCGTATTCCTGTGTGGCCGCGTCCAGGAGGCGGACGGCCCTGTCGGTGTCTCCGTGGTGTTCGGCCACGGTCGCCTCGGCCTGCAGCGCGCCCGCGCGCTGGCCGCCGAGGCCGAGCCGTTTCGCCTCGCGGGCCGCCTGGGCGGCCCACCGACCCGCCTTGGCGGGGTCACCCGTGGCGAGGGCGGTGCCCACCAGCGTGTCGAGCTGGCCCGGCCGGATCGACGGCTGCAGCAGCGGCAGTTCGGGGCCCCCGCCGGCGGCCACGATGGCTTCCTGGGCCCGGTACGGGTCGCCGTTGACGAAGGCCGCGTGGCCGAGCATGCACCAGGCCAGGGCGGCCCACCAGCCCGTGCTCCCGGTCAGCGCCGCGACGGCCTCCTCACCGGTGGCCAGCGCGCTGCCGTCGCCCAGTGGGCCGCCGATGAGGAGCACCAGCGTCTTGATGGCGAGCGTGAACCCGAGCAGGTCGCCGCTGCCGGCGGCGCGGGCGATGGCCTCGGCCTCCTCGGCCGCCTCCAGCGCGGCGGGCAGCCGGCAGGTGTGCAGGCAGACGAAGGCACGGTTCGTCAGCAGATGGGGCAGGAGTTGGAGTTGGCCGCCGCGGCGGGCGATGTCCAGGCCGCGGGTGATGTGCCGTTCCGCGTCGGCATAGCGCTCCAGCAGCGTTTCGGCCCAGGCCAGCCAGACCAGTGCCTCGGACGACTCGGTGAGGTCGGGGTCGGTGAGCGCGTCGGTGAGGGCGCGGGCCGCGTCGGCGAATCCGGTGGCGGCAGCCGTATGCCCTTCGTACGCCTCGCCGAGCGCGGCGAGGGCCAGGGCGGCCGCCTCTGCCGGGGTGTTGCCGTCGGCACGGGCGATGTCGACGGCCCGGGCGACGTCCGTGCGGGCCTCGGGGTAGGACGCGGTCAACAGGGCTGACATGCCCAGGGCCAGCCTGAGGGAGACGTCCTGGGCGATGGTCGGGCCCGGCGTGCGGGACAGCTCCTGGCGCAGCAGGGCCGTGGCCTCCGGGGAGTGACCGAGGTGGCGTTCCATCACGGCGTACTGCGCGACGGCCTCGGCTCGCAGGTCGGGGTGGCTCCTGCCCACTCCCTCGATCAGGAGATGGAGGAGGTCGCGGCTCTCGCTGAGTGCGCCGCTGACGCCGAGCGCGCGGGCACGGGCCAGGGTCAGTTCGCCGCGCCGCCGGGTGTGCTCGGGCGTTCGGGGCAGGTGTTCCAGGACGACGTCCAGCAGGTGGGCGGTGGTGGCCGGTGCGGTGGACGCGAGCTGTTCGGACGCCTCACTCAGCACGGCGGCGGCCTCGGGATCCCAGCCGGTCAGCGAGCGTTCGACGTGGTGGGCGCGTTCGGCCGCGGGGGCGCCCCGGTGGTCCAACTCCCGTGCCGCGCGGCGGTGGAGGTCGGCGCGCCGTACGGGCGAGGTGTTCTCGTAGACCAGGGCCCGCACCAGCGGATGCCGCGGCGCCCAGCGGTCTCCCGGCCCCGGGCGCAGGATGTCGCGTGCCGCGAGGACGTCGGTGTGCTCCTCGACGGTGCCGGCGGGTGTGTCGGTCACCAGGGTCAGCATGCCGGTCGTGGCCTGGTCACCGAGCACGGCCACCGCTTCGACGAGACGGCGCTGCGGCGGCGTCAGTCCGGTCAGCTCGTCGAGCAGCAGCGCGGCCAGACCGCTGGGGACACCGGCCGGGCCGGTGATGTCGTCATGGATGTCGACGCCGCCCAGCGGGGCCCCGCTGCGGTAGGCGTGCAACAGGGCGTGCAGATAGAGGGGGTTGCCCTCGCTGGCCGCGTACAGCTGTCCGGCCCGGGCCGGGGGCAGGTCGCCCGCCAGCGCCTGGATGGACTCCCGTTCGGCCAGCGGATCCAGGGGCAGGTGGAGTACGGCCCCCGTATCGATGCCGCGGGTCAGCGCCGCGGTCAGCGAGGTCGGCGTCTGCCGGGCCCGGCGCGCCACGATCAGCAGCACCCGGCCGCGCGGAGGGTGGCGGACCAGATGGTCCACGAGTTCGTGGGAGGCCGGGTCCGCCCAGTGCAGGTCGTCGAGGGCCAGCACCACTCCGGGGTCGCCCAGGCGCGCGAGGAGTGCCCTGATCGCGTGCCGCGGGCCGAAGCGGGCCGCCGCACCGCCGTCGGACCCGCGCCCGTCCCGGTGCGGCACCGCTCCCGGATCGGCGGCGGCAAGGGTGACGGTGGCGTCGGTCTCGGACTCCGCGTCGGCGAGCGCGTCGGTGAACACCTGGAACGGCACGTGCTGTTCGTACTCGGTGGCCCTGCCCCGCAGCACGGTGAATCCGGCACGCCGTGCCCGTGCGCACGCCTCGGTGAGGAGGCGGCTCTTGCCGATGCCGGGTTCCCCGGAGATGTCGACGGCCGACACCGCTCCGGGCCGCCCCAGGTTCGCGAGCACGGCGTCGAACCGGTCGAGCTCCGTGGCCCTGCCGACCAGTTGTTCCACGTCCGCGCCTTTCACAGGTCCCCCGCCCCACCGAAGTCGATCACACTCCTGACGTCACCTTACGGGCGGGTACCGACAAACCGTCCTGCGAGCTCCGCGAACGCGGTGGCGACCGCCCGGTCCGTGGCAGGACGTCACCGACGCTCTCCGCGAGCCGCGGAAGACGGAGGAGCCGCCCCGGGCCGCGAGGACAACTCCCTGCCCCCGCCCTCCGTATGTCCTGGGCGCGGAACGGTTGTCACTGGCGTGTCACAGCACGCCCCTGCACCACAACTCATCCCGGGGCCACCGTGTCGAACCCTGCGTTCGGAACAACAACAGCCGGCCCTGACCAGTCGGCTGACGGGTCATCAATCTTTCACGGGGGAAACAGACATGAGCATCACCGCGCGCACCGCCCGCCGTTCCGCGGGCTCGGCCGCAGTCACCGCGGCCTCCTTCCTGCTGCTGGCGGGAGCGGGCATCCTGGCCGCGCCGGCCGCGTTCGCGGGCGTGCCCGGCGGCACCTCCGCCGTCGACCGCAACAACGACTTCGACGGCGACGGCTACGCCGACCTCCTCACCGGCGTGCCGGAGGGCACCGTCGACGGCAAGGAGGGCGCCGGGTACGTCACCGTCCAGTACGGCGCGCCGAACGGCATCGGCACCAACACCACCGTCCCCAGGGGTCAGGTCCAGGTCGTCAGCCAGTCGACCAAGGGCGTGCCCGGCACCTCCGAGACCGGCGATCACTTCGGGCAGGCCGTCGCCACCGGCGACCTGGACGGCGACGGCTACGACGACGCGGTCATCGGCACGCCCGGCGAGGACGAGGGGACCGTCGAGGACGCGGGCCGGGTGACCGTCCTGTACGGCTCCAAGGCGGGCCTCGGCGCCGAGAACACCATGACCGTCGGAGCCGACAAGGCCGTAGCGGGCGCCCGGTTCGGTCTGTCGGTGGCCGCCGCCCGCTTCTCCGGGGACATCGACGGCGACCAGCTCGTCGTCCTCGACCAGAAGGCGGGCCTGCACGTCTTCACCTACCACGTCGGCCTCCTGCGCCAGGTCGGTACCCCGCGCTCCACCGGCCACACCCTCCAGGGCGCCTACCTGACCACCGGCGACTACGACCGCGACGGCTTCGCCGACCTGGTCGTGTCCGGCTACAGCCCCGACAACGACTACGTCATGGGCTGGTCCTCCTACTACGCGGGCGGCACCGAGGGCCTGAGCTACCGGAGCGACCTGCGCGGCGGTCTCGGCACGGCCTCCGGCGACATCAACGGCGACGGCTACGACGACCTCGTCGTCGGACAGCGCAGCGCCGTGGACGAGACCACCGGTGACGCCGACGCGCCCGGCGGTCTGATCGGCGTCTACTACGGCGGCGACGACGGCCCGGCCGGCACCGAGGGCCCCGGCACCGCCCCGCAGTGGTGGTCGCAGAACTCCCCGGGCGTGCCCGGTACCGCGGAGCAGGGCGACGCCTGGGGCAACGACCTGTCCGTCGCCGACGTCGACGGTGACGGCCGCGCCGACGTGGCTGTGGGCGCGCCCGGCGAGGACGTGGGCACGGTCCGCGATGCGGGCGCGGTGTGGCTGCTGCGCGGATCCGGTACGGGTCTGACCGCTACCGGTGCCCAGTCCTTCGACCAGAACAGCCCGGGCATCCCCGGCGCCGCCGAGGAGGGTGACGCGTGGGGCGCCCAGGTGCGGCTCGTGGACACCGACGGTGACGGCAGGGCCGAGCTGGTGGCCGCCGCGCCCGACGAGAACGCCGGTGACGGCGCGGTGTGGCTGCTGCCCGCGAGCGGCAACGGGCTCCTCGCCGACGGCTCCCTTTCCTACGGTGCCGCGGCCCTCGGCGGTACCGCCCACGTCGCCCACTTCGGTGCCGTGATCGACGAGTGACCCTGCCCCGCGGATCGGGCCGCCGGATGTGGCGAGGCGGCCCGCGCGGTGCCTGACCCCGGCCGGGGTCGCACCCGACTGCTCGGCCTCAACGGTCGCCTCGTTGTGTGTGGGCCTCGGCGAGCAGGAGATAGGCGGCGGCCGTCCAGGTGTAGGCGCGGTCACGCAGGCCCGTCCCGGTCAGGGCGTCGAAATTCTCCGCGAAGCCGTGAGTCTCGCACAGGCCGCGGAAGCGGGCGCTGATCTCGTCCGACAGCCGGTGATGGCCGGCGCGCCGCAGGCCGTCCTCGACGAGGACCGTGGCCGGGGCCCAGATCGGGCCGCGCCAGTAGCCGTCGGCAAGGTAGTGCGGTGAGGTGGGCAGCTCGGTGGCCAGGCCGTACGGGGTCAGATGGGCCTCGATACGGTCGGCCAGCACGGCGCCGATGTCGTCCGGCAGATACTCGCCCAGCACGATGGGCATCAGGTCGAGCAGGCTGGAACTGTCCCATGTGTCACCGCCGTCGGCACCCTGGGCGACGAACCGGTCGCCCTTCCAGAGCTGGGCGAGCATCGCCTCCTGGGTGGCCTCGGCGGTGCGGGTCCACCGGAGGGCGTCGTCCGGCCGGTCCAAGTGCGTTGCCAGGGTGGCGAGTTCACGCAGCTGGAGGGTGAGGAAGGCGGCCAGGTCGGCGGTGACGACGACGCGTGCGGGATCGAAGGTGGTGGCGTTGTCCCAGCCGCTGTCGTTGCCGTGCTGGTAGTGGGGCAGCTCGGCGCCGGGCGCGCGCCGGGCGGTGAGCCAGAACTCCGTCCAGCGTTCCAGCCTGTCGTACGTCCCTTCCAGGTCCGCCCGGCCGGGAGGCGTGGGCAGCCGACGGCGCAGCCGGCCGAACGCCCAGCCGTGGATGGGGGGTTTGACGAAGTTGCGGAGCACCTCGGAGTGGGTGACCGAGTCGGGCAGTGCCCCGCTCTCGTCCTGGTGGTCGAAGGGCAGCTGGAACTGGTCCAAGGCCAGTTCGGGGTAACCGGGCGCCAGGGCCAGGGCGTTGAAGCAGTGGTCCCAGCTCCACACCTTGTCCATCCAGTGCTTGGACATCAGGACACCGGGCCGGGTGACCAGGCCGGCCGGGCGTACGGTCGCTGACCACAGGACGTAGGCGGCGAGTTCGGCGGCCGGTGTCGCGGACGTGCGCCAGGGGGCCACGGTGTCCACGAAGTCGGCGAAGGAGTTGTGCGCGGCCTCGACGACCTTCGCGAAGGCCGTCGTCGACACGTGGGGCGGGCGGGAGGTGTCGAGTTCCTCGACCGCGATCTCCCAGCGGCCGTCCGCGTCGGCGGCGACGGTGAGTCCGCGGTCTGCGCTCCCCAGTGCCTGGCCGCCGAACGCGTCGGCCGTGCCGGCGAGCACCGTGACCCGGTAGCGGCAGCCGGTCTCGTACGACGTGAACACGTACGCGTCGGCTGCCGGGTCGCGGAAGAAGTATGTGCCGCTGAACGGCGTCAGCGTCCGCGCCGCCGCCGAGATCCGCAGCGGCAGACCCGCACCGCGCAGGCGTACGGTGTCCGGCGACTCGTAGGCGAGGTCGACGCGCCCCTGCGTACCGGTCCAGCTGAGCAGGCCCGGTGTCGCCTCTACGCGGGTCTCGGCGCGGTCGCCCGTCGCCGAGTCGAGGGGGACCAGGCGCAGGACGGCGTGCATGCCGTTCTGGTGCGAGACGAGGTGGAGGTCCTCGGCGTACGTCTTCTCCGCCACCACGGGAGAGATGCCGAACCAGGATCCGTAGGTGCTGAACGGGATGTCGTGGACGGAGAAGGCCGGGCCGGATCGGTCGGCGGTCATCAGGTGTCACTCGTTTCTCGAGCAGGGATCGTCGGGGAGGGAAGGGGCGGGGTGGTCCGGTGTCAGTCCTTGACGGCGCCGGCGGTCACTCCTGCGGCGACGTAGCGCTGGGCGAGGACGAGGATCACCGTGGCCGGCAGGGAGGCCACTACGGCGGTGGCCATGATGGCGTTCCACTGCTGGTTGTTGTTGCCGATGTAGTGGTAGATGCCGAGGGTGATGGGCTCGTGCGCGCCGCCGTTGGCAAGGGTGCTGGCGAAGACGAAGTCGGACCAGGACCACAGGAACGCGAACAGTGACACCGTGACGATCGCGTTGCGGCTCATCGGCAGGACGATCGACCAGAAGGTGCGCAGCGGTCCGGCGCCGTCGGTCCTGGCGGCCTGGAGGAGTTCGCCGGGGATGCCGGACATGAACGCGGTGAAGATGAGGACGGCGAAGGGGACGGCCAGCGTGGAGTCGGCGACGATCAGGCCGGGGACGGACTGGAGCAGGCCCAGCTGGAGATAGATGGCGTAGAAGCCCATCGCCATGATGATGCCGGGGATCATCTGGGCGACCAGGAGGACGAAACCGAGTGCGCCCCCGCCGCGCGGGCGGAGTTTGGCGAGTGCGTAGCCGGCGGGTGCGGCGAGCGCCACGGTCAGTGCGACGGTGCCCAGACCGATGACGAGGCTGGTGCCGAGGTAGGGCAACTGCTGGTCGAGGACGGCCCGATAGCCGGCCAGGGTGCCGTGGGCGGGGAACAGGTCGGGCGGGGACTTGCGCATGTCCTGGTCGCGGGTGAAGGACACGTTGAGCATCCAGTAGACCGGGAAGAGCATGACCGCGGTGAGCAGGACGCCGACGGTCGTCTTCCACCAGGTGCGGCTGGTGCCCGGGTTCATGACTGGGCCTGCTTTCGCTGGACCTTCAGATAGATCAGTCCGAAGGCCAGGGCGGCGACGACGAGCAGGTTGCCGACGGCCGCTCCGGGGCCGAAGGCGGGCAGCAGGTTGCCGAAGCCGAGCTGGTAGGACCAGGTGGCGAAGGTGGTGGAGGAGTCGGCCGGGCCGCCCTTGGTCATGATCCAGATGATGTCGAAGACCTTGAGTGTGTAGACCAGGCCCAGGAGAAGGGTGATCGCGGAGACCGGGCGCAGCAGCGGGAAGGTGACGCTCCTGAAGCGCTGCCAGGCGTTCGCCCCGTCGAGGGCGGCGGCCTCGTACAGGCTGGCGGGGATGGACTGCAGGCCGCTGTAGAGGACGACGAGGTTGAAGGGGACACCGATCCAGATGTTCGCGATGATCACCGAGGCCAGCGACCAGGACGGCGAGGTCAGCCAGTTCACCGGGCCGATCCCGACCGCGTGCAGCAGGGCGTTGACGACACCGGACTCGCTGTTGAGCATCCACGACCAGGTGGACGCCGACACGATCAGCGGCAGCAGCCACGGTACGAGGAACAGGGCCCGCAGGGTGGCGGAGAGCCGGAAGTGCTGGTTGAAGAAGACAGCGAGGGCCAGGCCGATCGCGTACTGGAAGACCAGGCACACGGCGGTGAACACCACGGTGTGGAGCAGTGCGGGGGCGAACGTCGGGTCGTCGAAGACGGTCCGGTAGTTCTTCAGGCCAGTGAAGGGGGCGTTGCCCTGGACGAAGGAGCGGACGGTGTAGTTGCGCAGGCTCAGATCGAGGTTTCGGTAGAGGGGATAGGCGTAGAACAGGGCGAGGTAGAGGGTCACCGGGGTGAGGAACGCCCAGGCGGCCCACTGCGGGGAGGCGGGTCGGCGCCGCGCCTTCGGGGCCACGCCTTCGGAGTCGGTCGGGGGGCGCGGCGCCTGTGTCGTCTGGCTCATCAACTGGCCCCGGCTTGTGGTCACTTGACGGCGGACTGGGCGTCGGCCAGCGCGTCCTTCGGGGACTTCGAGCCGCTGAGCGCGGTCTGGACGGCCTTCCACAACTGCTCGGAGATCTTGGGGTACTTGGTGCCGAGGTCGTCGCTGGTGCGCCCCTTGGCCGCCTTGACCGCCGCGATCCAGGGCTTCAACTCGGGTTCGGCGGCCAGCTGTTTGTCCTGGACCTCGGCGGTGGGGGCCACGTAGGACAGCGTGGTGTCGGTGTCGTACAGGTTCTGGGTGCTGGTCAGGCAGGTCGCCAGTTTCTGGGAGGTGGTGTAGCGGCCGGTGTCGCTCTGCACCGGGAGGGTGACGAACTCGCCGCCGGTCGGGGCGGCCGCGCTGCCGCCGGACGCGCCGGGTATCGGGAGGACGCCGTAGTCGAAGCCGGCCTTCTTGGCGTTGGCGAGCTGCCAGGTGCCGTTCTCCGCGAAGGCGTAGTCGCCGGTGGCGAACTCCTGCCAGCTGGTCGTCTGGGTGTTGTTCAGGACCGAGTTGGGGGCGTAGTCCTTGTCCAGCCAGGTCTTCCACAGCGACAGCGCGGAGACCGCCTGGTCGGAGTCGAGCGCGGTCAGCTTGGCGCCCGAGCCCCAGTACCAGGGCAGGAACTGGAAGCTGCCCTCCTCGGTGCCGATCGCGGAGAACGTGATGCCCTTCTTTCCCGCGCCCTTGATCTTCTCCAGCGCCGCCGTCAGTGACGTCCAGTCCTTGACCGAGGCGATGTCGACCCCGGCCTTCTTCAGGACCGCCTTGTTGTAGTAGAGGGCGAGGGTGTTCGCGCCGATGGGGGTGCCGTAGGTCTTGCCGCCCGACTGGCCGGCGGCGAGGAGGTTGGGGTCGACCTTGGAGGTGTCCAGCTTGTTGTCGTCGGTCGTGGTGAGAACGCCTGCCTCGGCCAGGGTGGAGACGACCGGGTTGTCGACGATGAGGAGGTCCGGCGAGTTGCCCTGCTGGGCGGCGAGCAGGGACTTGTTGGCGAGGTCGCTGGTGTCGAAACCGGTCCGCTTGATCTTCACGCCCGCCGCGGTGCCGCACTTGTCCAGCAGGTTCGTCCAGGCCGAGCCCTTGGCGAACTGCGGGTACGGGTCCCAGACGCTGTACGTGCCCTTGTCCGCGGCGTTCGTCCCGGAGCCGCCCGAGCCGGAGCCGCACGCGGTGGCGGTGACGGCGACGGCCAGCGAGAGCAGGACTGCGGCGGTCGGGCGGTGCCGTCCGGAGAAGCTGTTCATGGCGGGTTCCTTTGGTTTGTGGCATGCGGGTGCCACGGCGGTGGCTCGCGAGGAGAGACGGGCACGGCGGACAGCGCCGTCAGGCGGCCGGTCCGTGCGGTGGTGTGACGAGACGTGCTGGGACGCGGTGGTGTGACGAGAGGGTGTGGAGTGCGGTCAGGGAGCCGGGTCGGCCTGGGTGGCCCCCGCGGGCCCGGTGCTGGCCCGCAGCGAGATCGGTGGGACGAGGAGGTGGTGCCGGGGCGGCGCGTCGGGACGGCCGAGCCGCTCCACCAGCAGGTCGACGGCGAGCCGGCCCATCTCGGCCGCCGGTACGTCCGCCGCGGTGACCTGCGGAGTCACCGTCTCCGCCCACCGGTTGGCCACGATCCCGGTGACGGAGAAGTCCCGTGGCACATGGCGGCCCGCGTGGGCGAGGCCCCGGTGGAGACCGCCCAGCGCGGCCTCGTTCAAGGTGACCAGGGCCGTGGTGGCAGGGTCGTCGTGCAGGATCCGTTCCACGCAGGCCTGCCCCGAGGCGGCGTCGTCCCCGCAGCAGTACGTCCGGACCGTCAGACCCCGCTCGGCCGCGGCCTTGGTGAAACCGTCCAGGCCGCGGTGCGCCGACTCGTACCCGGTCCTCAGGAGTTGCTCGGGCCGGTTGACGAAGGCGATCCGGCGGTGGCCGAGGTCCGCGAGGTGGTGGACGCAGGCCGCCGTCAGCGCGGTGTGGTCCAGGGCGACGTACCAGCCCTCCTCCGCGCGGGCGGTGCGGCCGATGGCGACGGAGGGGAAGCCGAGCGCGGCCAGGTGATCGACCCGGTCGTCCTCCAGCCTGATCTCCATCAGGATCGCGCCGTCCACCCGCCGCTCCCCCAGCAGCCGCTGGAAGGAACGGTCGCTGTCCACTCCGCTAGGGGAGAGCAGCACGTCGTAGTCGTGAGCCGCGGCGGCCTCCACCACGCTGCCGATGAAGTCCAGCTGCATCCCCGTGTAGTGGTTGCCGGCCGGCGGGAAGACCAGGCCGAGCGTACTGGTCCGCCCGTTGGCCAGGGCGCGGGCGCTGGCGCTGGGCCGGTAGCCCAGTTCGTCGACGACCTGCTGGATCTTCCGGCGGGTGTCTTCCGACACCGGGCGCTTGCCGCTCAGCGCGTAGGACACGGTGCTGCGGGAGACACCGGCCCGCCGGGCGATCTCACCGATGTTCACGGCGACTCCTTGGAAGGGGACAACCGGCTGTCGAACCGGTTCGCGTGAAGTGAACGTAGGAACTGCCCGGACCCCTGTCAATACCCGGAACGTATTCCCCGACCGGGCAAGGGGGACCGCGAAATCCCCGTGTCGAGGGGATTGCTGGCCGGTTACTCCGGTGCTAGCTTCGCCGAACCGGTTCGACACAGCCCCCACACCGGCCACTCGCTCATTCCCATGCCGCAGAGCCACCCCACCGGCCGTCCGACACGCGCCCTTCCCTGTGACACGCGCCCGCTGCACACCGGCTCCCGCCGGTGCGACGGCGGCTGAGGTGTGCCGACCGGAACCCGCTACTCGACGATGAGGACGCTTCCATGCCATCCGCTGACAGATCCCCGCGCCGCCGCGCCCCGGCCGCCATGGCGCTGGCCCTCGGCGCGGGCCTGCTGGCCGCACCCGCCGTCCCCGCTCACGCGGCCGGGACGCCGGAGCCCGCCGCCCGCTACACCTTCGACCAGGACGACCTCACCTCCGGAAAGATCGCCGACAGTTCCGGCAACGGCCTGACGGCGAGCCTGGTGAACGGCTCCACCGCCCGGACCGTGGCGGGCCCGGACGGCAGCAAGGCGCTCGACCTGCCGGGCGGGGCGCCCACCTCCGACGGCGCGTACGTCCGCCTGCCCCGCGAAGTGGTCGGCGACGCAAGCGACCTGACGGTCTCCGCCCGGGTGAAGTGGAGCGGCGACAAGTCGTCCTGGCAGCGGATCTTCGATCTGGGCACCGACACCTCCAAGTACCTCTTCAGTACGCCCTACAACGGCAACGGGCTGTTCCAGACCTCCGTGACCACCGGCGGCGGGGGCGGCGAGACACAGGTCCGCGGCTACACCGCGCTGCCCGCGAACGCGTGGCGGACGGTCACCGTCACCCTCGACTCCGTCGCCGGCCGGCTCACCACCTACCTCGACGGCGTGGCGGTGTCCTCCGCCGCGACCGGCATCAAGGCCAAGGACCTGCTGGACGGTTCGGCCACGGCGGCCGGTTACATAGGCAAGTCCCTGTACCCGGACCCGCTGCTCAAGGGCGCGATCGACGACTTCACGGTGTGGCACGCGGCCCTCAGCGCCGAGCAGGTGGCCGGCCTCGGCGGTCCGGTGCCGACCCTCGACGCACTCTCGACGACGTCCTTCGACGTCCGTACCACCGACGGGACCGCCCCGGTCCTGCCGGCCGTCGTGCGCTCCTCGTTCTCCGACGGCTACGACCGCGACACCTCCATCGTCTGGGACGCCGTTCCGCCGGAGAAGTACGCCGGGCCGGGGACCTTCACGGTGGCCGGGACCGCGGCCGGACGCGCGGTGCAGGCGACCGTCACCGTGGTCCGCGAGGGGGCGCTCACCGTGGACCTCGGGTCGGACACCGGCGCGTTCCACGGCGGCGCCTCCGGCACCCTCTACGGCGTGTACGGACCGGACGTCCCCACCAACAACCTCATCGAGGGCATGGGTCTGCGCACGGTCTCCACCAAGGCGCAGGACGGCCCGCAGCACCCCGGTGCCGACGCGCTGGACGTGGTGAAGCCGCTGGCGGACTCCACCGACGGCGACGTGTACATCTACATGACCGACATCCACCGCGGCTTCCCGTACGAGTGGCCGGGCAGTACCCCGCAGGAGAAGCTGAAGCTCTACGAAGCGAAGATCGCGACCCAGGTCGACCAGGTCCTGAAGCTGCCGGAGCAGTACCAGGACAACATCGTCTTCGTGCCGTTCAATGAGCCCGAGGGCAACATGTTCGGCACCGGCGAGTGGAGTTACGACAAGGTCAGCTGGCTGAGCGACCCGGACGACTACTTCGCCGCCTGGGACTCCGCCTACAAGCTCATCAAGGGCAAGATGCCCGACGCCCGTATCGCCGGCCCCAACACCAGTGTCCTGTACGACCAGGTGAAGGGCTTCCTCACCCACGCGCTGGCCGCGGGCACCCTCCCGGACGTGATCACCTGGCACGAGCTGAGCCATCCTGAGGCGGTGCGCGAGAGCGTCGCCAAGTACCGGGTGTGGGAAAAGGAGTTGTTCAAGGGGACCTCTCGCGAGGGCACCCAACTCCCCGTCAACATCAACGAGTACGCCTTCAACTACCACACCTCCGTCCCCGGCCAGATGATCCAGTGGGTCTCCGCGATCGAGGAGTCCAAGGTCGACGCGGACATCGCGTACTGGAACATCGACGGCAACCTCTCCGACTCCGCTGTGCAGTCCAATCGCGGCAACGGCCAGTGGTGGCTGCTCAATTCATACGCCTCGATGAGCGGGCACACCCTGGCGGTGACCCCGCCGTTCCCCGGCCGGAACTACACCATGCAGGGCGTGGCCACGCTCGACGCGAAGAAGAAGCAGGCCCGGCTGCTCTTCGGCGGCTCCACCGGAAAGGGCCACATCACCTTCGCGGGCGTCCAGAAGAAACTCTTCGGGGACCGCGTGCACGCCTGGGTGCGTGAGATCGAGTGGAGCGGGCAGGTCGGTGACAACTCCGGCCCGAAGCTGCTGAGCGAGCAGAACCTGAAGGTCGCTTCGGACGGCACGGTCACCGTCGACTTCGGTGACGGCGCGCTGCCCAGGCTGAAGGAGTCCTCGGCGTACGAGATCGTCCTCAGCCCGGCCGGGAAGGCGAAGAGCACGCAGTCGCCGCCGGTGCGCTGGCAGTCGTCGTACGAGGCGGAGGACGCCGCGCACACGGGCTCGGGCTACTCCAAGAACGGCCCCGAGGGCTCCACTTCGGACGTGTCGAAGTTCTACACCTCCGGCGGCTACGACGTCGGCGGCCTGCGCACCGGTTCGGACGTCGCGCTCGACTTCACCGTGGACGTGCCCGAGGACGGCACCTACGACCTGAGCGTCTTCGCCAACTCCCTCAACACCTTCGACAAGGTGAAGGAGCAGGGCCCCACCAACGTCTTCCTGCGTGTGGACGGCAAGGCCGACGGCGAGCAGCAGCTGTACCTGCCGCTCGGCTACAAGTGGGTGGTCTGGGACCACACCGACACCAAGGTGAAGCTCACCAAGGGCAAGCACACCCTGACGCTCGCCGCGAAGAGCCTCGACGGCAAGCGCGTGACGAAGGGTGACGCGATCGTCGACCGCCTCACCCTGTCCCTGCCGGACGCCTCGGCCAACAGGCAGGTCTACGAAGGCGAGTTGGCCTGGCTGGGCGGCGGAGCACAGGCCGCCTACAACCTGCCCGGCTCCGGCTCGGGCGCGGCCCGGCTCGCCAAGGGCCAGACGGCCACGTTCTGGGTGTACTCCCCCGCCGATCGTGAGGCCACCCTCAAGGTCGACAGTCTCGGCGGCACCGGCGCCCGGCTCTCCGTCAACGGACACGACGTCCTACGCCTCGACAAGGACCGCAACCGCGTCGCGGTCTCCCTCTCCGGTGGCGTCAACAAGGTGACGGTGACGGGCGGTTCGTCGCCCACGCTCGTCGACCGCCTCACGGTCACACCGACCGAGGGCACGCTCAGGACGCGTACCTACGAGGCGCAGGACGCCGTACTCGCGGGCTCGGCCACGCTCACCCCGCTGTCCCTCGCCACCGACGGTACGGCGATCACCGGGATCGGCGGTGACCCGGGCAACGGCAACACCGCGACGTTCACCGTCAGCGCGGACAAGGCCGGCCTGTACGCGCTGCGCGTCCGTTACTCCAACCCCGAGCAGTCCGAGGCCACCCACTACAACCCGGACCCGCTGGCCCGCCACGCCGACATCAGCGTCAACGGCGGCGAGGCTCGACGGGTCGGCTTCCCGCACACCTTCCACCAGAACGACTTCTGGGAACTGACGGTGCCGGTCACCTTGAAGAAGGGGCGGAACACCATCGCCTTCCGCTCCGAGGAACTGCCGAACTTCGACGGCACCAGCTACGCCTCGGACACCTTCCCCGGCGTGCTGCTCCGCTCCCGGTACGCGCCGCTGATCGACCGGATCGTCGTGGCGCCGTATGCCAAGGAAGTGCGGTGAGGTGAGGTGCACCGGCGGCGCCGTGAGGCGCCGCCGGTGTCCGGCCGCCTGTCCCCCGCCGTGGCCGGTGGTGGACAGGCCGGTTCAGTCGGCGGTGCCCGAAGGTCGTCCGGCGGCCCGGGACCCGCGGCTCGGCGGAGGTGCCGTGGAGGCGCGTACGACGAGCTCGACCGGTGGATCGCTCACCGGTGCGGGCTCCTCGTCCGGCTTCTCGATGGCCTGCACCAGGCGCCGGAGCCCTTCGTGGGCCACGGCGTCGAACGGCTGGCGCACGGTGGTCAGCGGCGGGGTGACGTAGGCGGAGACGGGGGTGTCGTCGAACCCGACGACGCTCACGTCCTCGGGCACGCGCAGACCGGCTTCCAGCAGCGCGCGGATCAGGCCGATGGCCATGTCGTCGTTGGCGGCGAACACGGCGGTGACGTCGCCGGCGGCGGCGATTTCCTGACCCGCCGCGTAGCCGGACGAGGCCGACCAGTCGCCCTCGATGACGGACGGCTGCCGCCTGTCGCGTTCCGCGAGCGCCGCCCGCCAGCCCTGGAGACGGTCCCGGGCGGCGAACCACCTCTGCGGACCGGCCAGATGATGGACCGTCACATGCCCCAGATCCAGCAGGTGTTCGGTGGCCACCCGCGCCAGCGACTCGGCGCCGACCCCCGCGGCCACCGCGCGCGGACCGCCGAAACCGGCGGGCGCCCCGAGGACCAGGACCGGGACGTCGACACCGAGCGAGGCGGGCCCCTCGTCGATCGGTTCGGACACGACGATGCCGTCGACGCCCTGTTCGAGAAGTGACTCCATGGCTCCGGCGACGCCTGCGGGATCGCCCTCCAGCGTGTTGACGACGCGGAGCGCGTAGCCCGCGTCGCGGGCGGCCCGTTCCACTCCGATGAGCAGGGAGGCGGGTCCGTACAGGGCGGTTCCGAGGGTGACCACACCGATCGAACGGGTACGTCCCGAGGCCAGGGCCCGGGCAGCGTTGTTCAGCCGGTAGCCGAGTTCCTCCGCGGCTTCGAGCACCCGCCCCCGTACCTCGACGGACACGTACCGCTCGCCGTTGAAGACCCGGGAGACCGTCTTCTGCGAGACCCCGGCCCGCCGGGCCACGTCCACGGCACGCGGCGCGCCGGGGCTCTGTCCCTGGCCTCCCACTGGCGTCATTGATGTCTCCCGATGTCGGCACCTCGAATCCTAGCCAGAGCGACTGGTCAAGGCTTGAACCCCCTGGGAGACACCGTCACCCGGTGTGGCCGTCGGAGCGGCGGCGGTGCAGCGTGAACTCCTCGAAGACCGACAGGTCGCCGCCCGGCTTGTTCACGTTGTAGTAGGTCACGTGCATGCGGGTGGTGTCGCCGGCGTGCCGGCCGGGGTCGACGGTGAAGGCGGCGAAGCCGTAGGGGTGCTCGACGTCCCTGACTCCCGTCCAGACCGCCTGCTCCTT
Organism: Streptomyces sp. NBC_00285; assembly: GCF_036174265.1. Lineage (NCBI taxonomy): Bacteria > Bacillati > Actinomycetota > Actinomycetes > Kitasatosporales > Streptomycetaceae > Streptomyces > Streptomyces sp. NBC_00285. The sequence goes on from NZ_CP108055.1 coordinate 1,706,330, forward strand.
GGTGTAGGTGGAGGTGCGCTTGCCGTTGGCGCCGGCGGTCGACGACACGGAGGTGATCACCTTGGCGCTGCCGTCCTTGAAGAAGTTCTGGTTCGTGGTGCCCGAGACGCCTCCGCCGCCGAGGATCATGTGCACGGTGCCGAGGCCGGTGTCGATGGAGTCGGTGGCCCCGGAGACCGGGTTCGGGGTCAGGGTCTCGCTGCCGGTGACCACTCCGCGGACGGCCAGTGAGCGCTCGTAGTTGTGTTCGTGGCCGCACAGCACCAGGTCCACGCCGTACCGGTCGAAGAGGGGGCCGTACTTCTGGCGCAGCCCCAGGTCGGCGCCGTTGGCGTCCGAGGAGCTGATCATGACCTGGTGCATGGCGACCACCACCCAGTCGACGTCACGGGAGGACCGTGCCGCCTTCAGTTCCCTTTCCAGGAAGGCGAGTTGGCGCCCGCCGGAGTAGCCGCTGATGTAGACGTCGCCGCCGTCCTGGAGGCAGTTGTCGTCGTTCTGGAGCACGATCACCCGGACCGAGCCGACGGTGAACGCGTACCAGAGGCCGGCGAGTTCGGGGTCCGTCTCGGTGGACGGGAGGGCGAAGTAGGTCTGGTAGGCGCCGAGTCCGAGCGGGCCGTTGGCCTTCTCGATCTCGTGGTTGCCGGCCGCCGGCATCCACGGGCGGAAGCGTGCCGAACGGGTGTTGTTGGTGAAGAAGTTGTTCCAGGTGCGCACGCGGTCGACGTCGAGGTTGGCGTAGCACAGGTCGCCGTTGAGCAGGTGGAAGAGCGGGGCGACCTGCTCGACACCGGTGACGATGTCCTTGGTGGCGGGGGTGGAGTTCGCGTCCAGGGCGGGCGTGCCGTTGGCCGCCCAGGTCACCTGCGGGGCGGACTGGTCGCCGAAGCTGGTGAAGGTGAACGGCTGCCGTCCGCGTGGAGCCGTGCGGAACGTACCGCTGTCGGGCGTGGCCCCCGCGTGCGTGGCGAGGTAGATGTACTCGGTGCCGGGGCGCAGCCGTTCGAGCGCGGCGTGGTGGACGTACACGGTACGGCCGGAGGTGCCGTCGACATAGGTGACGGTCCGGGCCTCGGCGCCGGAGCCGAAGCCGTGTTCCAGGGTGCCGTAGCGCACCTGGGGTCTGGTCACCGGCCGGTCGGTGAGCCAGGAGACCGTCATCCGGGTGCACGGGTCCGCCCCGAAGGTCAGGTGCAGACCCTGGACCGGGGGCGCGCCGGAGGAGTCGGCGGTGAGATGCAGAGCGGGGGCCGCCTGTGCCGTACCCGCTGCGAGCAACGGGGTGACGGCCGCGCCCGCCCCCGCCGTACCGAGCAGGCCGAGCGCGTGGCGACGGCTGACCCCCTCGGGGGTCTTCGCCGACTCGTCCGATGTACCCGGATCTGACTGTGCGGTCATGGTGCCCTCCCTGGCTGACGACGACCGCACCCTGGCGCGCCTTGGCGGCACCTGGGTGAACGCCACGTTGACAGAGGGCCATCGAGCCGCAAGGGGCGCTCCGCGAGGGCCAATCTTGTCCGTGCCTTTGCCGGGGCCCGACGGGGTCATGACCGGGGGGTGCGACAGGCTGGACGTATGGCATCGGGAGTCGGGAACCGTCGACGCGGTCGCCCCGGGCCACCAGGCCGACGTGGAGCAGGCGACGGCCGCGCGGGAGGCCCGCCCACTGCCTCGGCGAGAACCACGACACCGGGTCGCCGCCCGTGCTCGACGCTCACCCCGGCGGGACGACGCAGTGAGCCCGGCTCGCGGTGGAACTTGCCGGAAGGGGGCGGAGCCGACAGCGCGGGTCCGCCCCCTTCCATAACCAGGAAGCCCCGCTCACGAAGCCGTACTCACAGCGCCGCGCTCAGCCGGAGGAGTACCGCCGTGTCGGTGCGCGGAAGACGGATCGTGAGCTTCGCTTCGGCCGCGTCCCACTCCGTCGTGGCGTCGGCTGTCGTGGGCTGAAGCACCTCCGGGCGCAACGGGACACCGCGCAGGTGGGGAAGCGTGAGCGTCCGGCTCTCCGGGACGCCGTCCCGGTCCCGGCGCCACACGGCGACGAAGGTGGACGACTGCCCCTTGAGGCCGTGGGCGATCCAGGCGTCCTCCCAGTCCGGCAGCCCCAGTGGCCACAAGGGATGCGCGTCGGCGATCTCCGGCCGGATGTCCTTGTAGACGCCGATCGCCGCGCGTACGAGCTCGAACTGCTCGTCGCTCATGCGGTCGAGGAAGCCGGAGAGGTGCACCCGGCCCAGGAGCGCCCCGGTGAGGGTGAAGGCGATCCGGTCAAGGGTGTGGTCGGGCTGCGGGTAGGCCCACACGGCCGCCTGTTCGGGCGTCGCGGCGGTGGCGGCCGCGGCGGCGATGGGCGGATAGCGCAGGGGGTCCTGCTGGTCGCTGGTGGACTGGATCTGGGCCACGGCGAGCTGGGCGTAGTCCATGCGCAGGCCGCCGGAGCCGCAGTTCTCCAGGACCAGGTCGGGGTACCGGTCAAGGAGACCGTTCATCCAGTCGAGGTGGGCGCGGTGGTGTCCGAGCAGTCCGGCGCCGGGGCTCTCCGGGCCGCTCTCCGTGCCGGGGCCGATGTTGATGTTGTAGTCGAGCTTGAGGTACCCGACGCCCCACTCGCCGACCAGCCGGTCCACGACCGCGTCGAGGTGGGCCCGGGCGGCGGGGTGGCGCAGGTCGAGGTGGTGCCGGCCGTGTTCCGTCACCCGCAGGCCACCGCGCCGGAAGAACGCCTCCGCCGGCAGGGTGTGGGCCAACGGGCTGCGCACGCCCACGACTTCGGGCTCGAGCCACAGTCCCGGGACCATGCCGTGGCGTCGTATCGCTTCCAGCACCTCCTGGATGCCGCCGGGGAAACGTCCCTGGGCGGGCTCCCACGCGCCGACCGCGTCCCACCAGCCCTGGGCGTCGTCGTCGTACCACCCGGCGTCGATGACGAAGACCTCGGAGCCGGCCTTCCCCGCCGCCTCGATGAGCGGCAGGAGCCTCTCGGTGGTCGGGTCGCCCATGAGGGTGTTCATGTAGTCGTTGTAGATCACCGGGAGGGCGCGCAGGTCGGGGTGTGCGCGGCGGATCAGCCTGCGGTAGTCGGTGAGTTCACCGAAGGCCGCATCGAGGCCGCCGCTCTCGGCGCGGACCAGGACGGCGGGAACCGTGCGGAAGTCCTCGCCGGGCGCGAGGGTGTGCCGCCACTGGTGGTGGGCGTCGTCGGGGCCGAACAGGGCGGTATAGGCGACGCCTTCGCGTTCTCCGCTCTCGAAGCGCCACCCCGCGCTGGACTCGATCTGCCACAGCCAGGTGCGGCCGGAGCGGTCGGTGAGCGCGCCGATCGGCAGGTGGCGGCCGGTGGACCAGCTGCCCTGTGAGTAGCGCTCGAAGCAGCCGCGCCCCTCGTGACCGTGGGCGAACCGGCTCAGCGGGACGACCTGGTCGCGGAAGGGAGCCCTGTGCCACCGGCATTCGGCGAGCCAGTCGTTGTCCGCCCAGTGCAGGGTCAGTCCGTCGAGACCGGCGTCCTCGTCGGTGATGCCGCCGAGGGTCAGGGTGCTCACGCTCTCCAGCCGCAGCGGTGCGCCGCCCTCGTTGACCAGACGCACCCGCGAGCGCAGGAAACCGGCACCGGAAGCGGTCTCCAGGGTGACCTCGGCGACCAGACCGGTCTCCGGATCGGCCAGCCGGATCGTCGTACGCTCCCGGTTTCCCTCCCGGACGCTCTCGTGGTCGCGGTAGGTGAGGCGGTCGCCGATCGCGGTCTCGATGAAGCGCTCACCCGACCACAGGCGTCCGTGACCGGTGGCGGTGATCTCCACGACGGGCACCAGGCCCGCCCAGTCCTGGCCCAACGCCCCCAGCCGGACCGAGCCCGTGGCGTCCAGGACGGCGTGCAGCCCGAGTTCCGGGTGCGACCAGAGACGGGATCTCTCGAGTGTTCCGACGACTGCGGTCAACGCAATTTCCCCTTCCGGGATGGTTCGGTACTGCGACGGTCTCGTAAGCGATGAGCTGGGGATTTCCGCTCGGCGGGAGAGAGTCGGCCTCGTCGGCGGTTGTGTTTGAAAGGTAAATCCCCGGTTACGGTCTCTTGACGCCCGCGATGTGACCGCTCACAATCCTCGCATGGTTGTGACCGGTCACACAAGCTTCGGCGGCCAGACCGCCCCCTCCCCGGGGCAGCACAGACCCGCCAGCATCCGCGATGTCGCCCAGGCGGCAGGCGTCTCCTACCAGACCGTTTCGAGGGTCATCAACGGCCGTCCGAACGTGAAGGAGGAGACCCGCGGACGCGTCGAAGCGGCTGTCCGTGCCCTGGGGTTCAGGCGGAACGCCACCGCGTTCGCCCTGGCCAGCGGGGTGACCCGAGCGGTCACGGTCCTCACCTCCAACACCGTCCTCCACGGCTACGCGGCCACCCTGCAGGGTCTGGAGGAAGCGTCCCGCTCCGCCGGCTACGCACTCGGCGTGCGGGTGGTGACCCCCGAGGACGACCTGGACCGTACGGTCGCCACGGCCGCCGACACCGGTGGCGGTCTGGTGGTCATCGGCTACGACCGGCTCGGCGCCGCCGTACTGGACCGGGTGCCGGCGCAGGTGCCGTGCGCGGCGCTGGTGGAGGCGCCGCCGCCCGGCCACACGCCCGGCCGTCCGGCGGTGTGGGCCGACGACCGGGAGGCGGCCCGTGCAGCCACCGAACACCTCCTCGGGCTCGGGCACCCGACCGTGCACTACGTCGCGATCCCCGCCTCGACCGGAACCCGGCGCTCGGCGGCACCCCGCGCCGAGGGCTGGCGCCAGGCTCTCAAGGCGGCGGGCGTGACTCCTCCCCCGCCCTGCGGCCGGGGCTGGGACGCGCAGGCCGGATACGAGGCGGGGAGGAAGCTCGCCGGGAACCCGGACGTCACCGCGATCCTGTGCGGCAACGACGACCTGGCGCTGGGTGTCCTGCGGGCTCTGCACCACGCCGGCCTGCGGGTTCCTCAGGACGTCAGTGTCATCGGTTTCGACGACGCCCCGCACTCCGCCTTCCTCACCCCCTCCCTCACCACGGTCCGCATGGACTTCCACGGTCTGGGCCGCGCCGCCTTCGGGCTGCTGCGGGCCCAGCTCGACACCGACCGGCACGAACCCCCGCCCCCGCCGGCCGCACCGACGCTCGTCCACCGCGAGAGCGCCGGTCCGCACCGTTCCTGAACCGGACCGGCACCCGGCCCCCTGATCCCCACAGCACGGACCGCCCCACAGCACGACCCTCAGCAGTACCGCACCACCCAACCCTCCGTACGACCAAGGATTCCGCCATGAGAAGAGCCGTCTCCGTCCTTGCCACCGCCTGTGTCATCGGGCTGACCGCCACCGCGTGCAGCGACAGCACCGCCGGCGGCACCGGCGCCGCACCGACCGGGTCGGTCGACGCCACCGCCTCCCTCAAGGGCGTCAAGCTGACGATGTGGGTCGCCCAGAACAGCGTCTCCGAGCCCAAGCAGGCCATCGACGCGTTCGAGAAGGCCACCGGCGCCAAGATCACCACCGAGGTGATCCCCGACCCCTACGAGTCGAACGTGCCGACCAAGCTCGCCTCGGGCACCAAGCCGGACCTGATGTTCTGGCAGCCCACGGGCAGCACCCTGCCGTTCATCCAGCCGGCCCAGAACCTGCTCCAGCTCGACAACGAGGACTGGGTCTCCAAGCTCGGCAAGACGGAGCAGGGCCTCGGCCAGGTCGACGGCCACCGCTACGCCGCGATCGTCACCAGCCCCGCGGTGCTCGGCGTGTACTACAACAAGGCCGTCTTCAAGAAGGCCGGCATCACCACGATGCCGACCAGCTACGACGACATGCTCACCGACGCGAAGACGATCAAGTCGAAGACGGGCGTGGCCCCGTTCTTCGAGGTCGGCGGCGACAAGTGGCCGCTGCAGTGGCAGGTGCAGCTCCAGATGACGGACCTGCCGCAGAGCTTCTGGGACAACCTGAACAAGAACAAGGACTCCTGGACCAACAAGACCATCGTCGACGCCATCACCAAGTACAAGACGAAGGTCCTCGACGGCGGGCTGGCCCAGAAGAACTACAAGACCGCGACCTTCGTGGACCAGGGCAAGGCGATCATGGACGGCAGCGCGGCGATGGCCGTGAACGTCACCGCGCTCCAGTCCGAGATCCAGGCGACCTCCAGCACCGCGGAGATGGACCAGAAACTGGGCTGGTTCCCCCTCTCCAACACCGCCGCCAAGGCCGAGTACTCGCCCGACCAGACCAACGGCGTGGTCGCCTTCAACACCGGTGACGACAAGCGCCAGAACGCCGCCCGGCAGTTCCTGTCCTTCTGGCTCGGCAAGGACTACCCGGCCTACATCGCGGCCAACAAGCTCGTCTCCGTCCAGCCGGCCGTACCCAACCCCGCCGGACTGCCGCAGACCGCGATCACTCAGTCCGAGGCGCTGGCCACCGCGCAGGGCGTCTTCCAGGTCAAGGCACTGACCGCGCCCGACATGCACCTCGCCCTCGCCGACATGATCTACGGCAAGAAGACCCCCAAGCAGGTCGCCCAGGCCGCCCAGGACCAGTTCGTGCAGGTCCTCAAGGCCCGCGGCGTCTCCGGCTTCTGACCGGTACACCCCCAGCCAGTCCCCTCCCCGGGCCGCCCGTCGGTGGCGTGCCCGGGGTCCCGTACCGGAGGTTGAATCGTGGCGGACACTGCCACCCTGGGCGTCAAGGACGCCACGCGCGCACAGGAAGCGGACCGGGCCACGCGTCCCGGCCGGCGCGGGCGGTCCCGTCGCAGGGCCAACCAGCCATGGTGGTTCGCGGTGCCCGCGCTCGCCGTGTTCGGTGTGTTCTTCCTGCTGCCGAACCTGCTGAACTTCGTCTACCCGTTCACCAACTGGTCGGCGTTCCACCCGCAGATCAGCTTCGTGGGCTTCTCGAACTTCTCCACGATCCTGCACGACGGGTCGATGGTCCGGGACATCCGCATCACCCTGGAGTACGCGGTCCTCGTGGCCGTCTTCCAGAACGGATTCGGTCTCGGGCTCGCCCTGCTCCTCGAACGCGACACCCGCTTCAACCGCTTCTTCCGCGCGGTGTTCTTCCTGCCGGTGTTGATCTCCGCCCTGGCGGTGGGCTACATCTTCCGGGCCCTGCTCGCCCAGGACGGGGCACTGAACAGCGTGCTGTCGTCCCTGGCCGGGCACCCCGTCGACACGCCCTGGCTCGGCTCGACCACCTGGACGCTGGTCGTGGTCACCCTGATCCACGGCTGGAAGTGGATGGGCCTGGCCATGCTGATCTACCTGGCGGGCCTCAAGAGCATGCCGGGTGACGTGCTGGAGGCGGCCCGGATCGACGGGGCGGGCGGCTGGCGCACCTTCTGGTCGATCAGGTTCCCGCTGCTGGCACCCGCGGTGACATTCAACGTGACCACCGCGCTGATCGGCTCCATGAACACCTTCGACATCGTCCAGGCCACCACCGCGGGCGGCCCGGGCAGTGAGACCGAGGTGTTCAACATCTACATGTTCCGCATCTTCGGCCAGGGGCTCTACGCGCAGGCCTCCGCGATGAGCCTGGTGCTCTTCCTCATCGTCGTCGTCCTCGCCGTGCCCGTCATCGTCGGCCTGCGCCGCAGGGAGAACAACCAGTGACCACCATCGGCGCGTTCGCGCCCGTCCACCGGCGCCCCTGGCGCTGGGTGCAGCCCGTCGTCGTGCTGCTGACCGCCGCCGTGACCATCGGCATCCCGCTGTGGCTGGTCGCGGTGACCTCGGTCAAGCCGCAGGCCGAGGCCATCAAGCCCAACCTGTCCCTGCCCCACCACGTCCAGGCCGCCGCCAACTACAAGCAGACCTTCGACGAGGGCAAGGTCGTCCAGGGCTTTGTGAACAGCCTGTTGGTGGTGGCCCCTTCGGTGGTGCTCGTCCTGCTCCTCGGGGCCGGCGCCGCCTGGGTGTTCGCCCGGCGCAAGGGGCGGCTGGTCAACGCCCTGTACGCGCTGAGCATCAGCGGTCTGCTGCTGCCTCCCGCGGTGATCACCATCGTGATGGAGCTGCGCCAGCTCGGCCTGGCCGGCACCCGGCCCGGCATGATCGGCGTCTACGCCGGGATGTACCTGTCGACGTCGATCTTCTTCATGACCGGGTTCATCCGCGCGCTCCCCGAGGAGTTGGAGGAGGCCGCGCGCATGGACGGCGCCGGTCCGCTGCGGGTCTTCTGGCAGATCATCCTGCCGCTGCTCAGGCCGGTCATCGCCACCGCGACGATCATGGTGATGCTGTTCGCCTGGAGCGACATCTTCTACGCCTTCTTCGTCCTCGGCAGCGGCGACCAGGCCACCCTGCCGCTCAACCTCTACCAGGTCGCCAGCGCCCAGCTGTACCTCAACAACTGGCATCTGATCTTCGCCTACGTCGTGATGATGAGCCTTCCCATGGTGCTCGTCTTCGTGATCGCGCAGCGCCGCATCGTCTCCGGCATCACCAGCGGCGCCGTCAAGTAAGCCCACCCCCGCAGTAGCACCACGAGCCTCCCGCAACGGTGCGGGAGGAGGAGGTCTGCCATGCCTCGCTCTTCCGCCATGTCCCACAACCGCCGCAGAACCGGACGTCTCGCCGGTCTCACCGGCGCCGCCGCAGTCGCCGCACTGGTCGCCGGCTTCCTCACCCCGTCCGCCGCCGAGGCCGCCAACCCGCGGTTCACGGTCGACCTCGGCACCACCACCGGCGCGGTCGCGCACGGCGCGAACGGTGCCCTGTACGGGCTCAGCGACGACGGTGTGCCCGGCGACAGCGTGGTCGCGCCGCTGCACATGACGAGCATCGCCACCAAGGCGCCCGACGGCGCCCAGCATCCCAACGGCGACGCGCTGGTCGTGCAGTCCCAGTACGCCCGCACGGGCGGCGGCGACAACCTGATCTACATGCAGGACATCTATGCCAACTGGCCCTACGAGAACAACGGGTTGAGCGACTACCTGGCCAAGGTCGACACCATGGTCCGCAAGGTGGCGGCCCGTTCGGACGCCGCCACGTTCGTATGGGTGCCGTTCAACGAGCCGGACGGCAACTGGTACAGCGGACTGGGCAGTTCCAACGCCACCACCTACGCGAACGCGCTGAGCAGCTTCGAGAGCGACTGGGCGACCGTCTACAACAAGATCCGGTCGATCATCCCGAACGCACGGATCGCCGGCCCCAACGAGACGCACTACGACACCCGCCTCATGGCCGACTTCTACCCGTGGGCGAAGACCAACAACGTCGTGCCCGACGTCACCACCTGGCACGAACTGGCGCCGAGTTCACTGTCGAGTTTCGACTCCACCCTCGCCACCTACCGGGCCCTGGAGACCAGCGCGGGCATCAGCAAGCGGCCGGTCAACATCGACGAGTACGCGGACCAGCGCGACCTGTCGGTCCCCGGGCAGATGATCCAGTGGATGTCGGTGTTCGAGCGGAACAAGGTCGACGCCGACCTGGCGTACTGGGACATCGCCGGGAACCTGGACGACAACGTCGCCCAGACCAACATCCCGAACGGCAACTGGTGGCTGATGCGCTGGTACGCCGGTCTGAGCGGACAGACCACCAAGGTGACCCCGCCGCAGCCGGGCGTGGTCGACACGCTCCAGGGCATCGCGTCCCTGGACACCGGCCGCAAGCAGGCACAGGTGCTGCTGGGCGGCGGGACCGCCGGCGCGGCCGACACCGTCATCCAGCACATACCGTCCGCCTTCGGCAGCACCGTCAACGTCACCGTCGAGCGCACCGCGTGGAGCGGCTACGAGGGCGGGGCGTCCGCGCCGGGCGTGCTGGCCCGCAGCACCTACACGGTCGCCGCCGACGGCAGCATCACCGTGCCGCTGACCAGCCTCGACCCGATGTCGGCGTACCGCATCACCGTCAACCCGGCCGGCACCGGCACGCCCACCGCGGCCTCCGTGCCCTGGTCGGCGTCGTACGAGGCGGAGAGCGCGGCCATCACGGGCGGCACGGTCTACACCCAGGGCACGGTCTCCAACTACTTCGGCCACGCCACCTCGGGCACCAAGGACGTCGGTGGCCTGAACCAGTCGACCAGCAAGGTCGCTTTCACCGTCAACGTGCCGACCACGGGCACGTACAACCTCAACGTCTTCTACGGCAACCAGTCCGGCGCCCCGGCGACCCAGACCCTCACCGTCGACGGCGGCTCGGCGCAGACGATCACCTACGGTCCGACGCTGTCCTGGGTCTACCGTGCCACCGCCGGCGCCTCGGTGTCGCTGACGGCGGGCACGCACACAGTGACCCTGGCCAAGGGCACGAACGAGGTCACCCTCGACAAGATCGACCTCACCGCCGCCTCCAGCGCGGAGACCCTCTACCCGGCCGCCTACACCGACGTCACCGGCACACCCGCGTACGGCTACTCCGTGTCCGGCACCACCGGCGCCGGGTCCCTGGCCCTGGACTCCGCGGACTCGGCGATCTTCGACGTGTACGCGCCGACCGACGGCTACTACACGGTGCACACCGACTACTCCTCCAACGGCACCGGCACGCTCGCCCTGGACGGCGCCACCGCCGTGACACTGGCCTCCACCAGCGGGGCGCTCACCGACAAGAGCTCCCGGCTGTACCTGTCGGCGGGCAACAACCGCATCACCGCCGCCACTTCGGGCTCCACCACACTGACCCTGCGTGACCTGCGCGTCTCCGCGAGCGCCGACACCACGGGCGTGACCGCCTACGAGGCCGAGGCCGCCACCCTCGCCGGAGCCGCCGTCGTCACCTCGGACACCTGGGCGTCCGGCGGCAAGTACGTGGGCTACATCGGCAACGGCGCGAGCAACACGCTCACCTTCAAGGTCAGTGCGGCGAGCGCCGGGCGTTACGTCATGAACGTCCGCTACGCCAACAACCAGGTCTCGGGATCCGGCAACTACAACACCAACGTCGTCTCCCGCGCGGCCCAGATCAGCGTCAACGGAACCGCCCGGACGGTCATGTTCCGCAACAACTACAGCTGGAACAACTACTGGGACCTCCCCGTCCCGGTGACCCTCGCCGCGGGCACCAACACCGTCACCCTGGCCAACGCCACGGCGTACGCGCCCAACGTCGACCGGATCACGGTCGCGCCGCTCGCCGGCTGACGACCGACACGCGTGAGGGGCCCGGTGTCCGACACCGGGCCCCTCACGCGTGTCCGTACGTCCGACGTGGCCCGAGGGTTCCTCAGAGCGGGCGAGCCCTTGACCGCGGGCCGCCATTGCCGGGACCATGTTGCGTATCAGTCTCACTGTTGCGTAATGCGCAGCCTTCGGGAGGACTCAGTGTCTCTTCGACCGCAACCCGACCGCGAGTTCGTCCTCACCCTCTCCTGCCCCGACCGTTCCGGACTCGTCCACGCCGTCACCGGCTTCCTCGTCCGGCACTCCGGGAACATCCAGGAGAGCCAGCAGTTCGACGACCGGCTCCAGGACCGGTTCTTCATGCGCGTCCACTTCGACGTCTCGGACCCGGCCATGTCCCTGGAGTCGCTGCGGTCCGGCTTCGCCCCGGTCGCGGAGGCGTACCGGATCACCTGGCAGCTGTGCGACGCATCGACCCCGACCCGCACACTGATCATGGTGTCGAAGTTCGGACACTGCCTGAACGACCTGCTCTTCAGGCAGCGCACCGGCGCACTCGGCATCGAGGTGGCGGGCATCGTCTCCAACCACCGGGACTTCGCCCCGCTCGCCGAGAGCTACGGCATCCCCTTCCACCATGTGCCGGTGACCCCGGAGACGAAGCCGGACGCGGAGGCCCGGCTGCTCGAACTCGTCGACGAGCTGAGCGTCGACCTCGTGGTCCTCGCCCGCTACATGCAGATCCTGTCGAACGACCTGTGCAAGCAGCTCGAAGGCCGGGCGATCAACATCCACCATTCCTTCCTGCCGAGCTTCAAGGGCGCGAGGCCCTACGTCCAGGCGTACGAGCGCGGCGTCAAGCTGGTCGGGGCCACGGCTCACTACGTCACCCCGGACCTCGACGAGGGGCCCATCATCGAGCAGGACGTCATGCGCGTGAGCCACGCACAGAGCCCCGAGACCCTGGTCACCCTCGGACGCGACGTCGAGGCGCAGGTCCTCGCCCGGGCGGTCGAATGGCACAGCCAGAACCGGGTGATGATCAACGGCCGTCGCACGGTCGTCTTCCGCTGACCGGAGTCGCCCCCTTCGCATATGGTTCCGCCATGAGCAACTACGGCACCGAGTCCGCGGGCACCTCCGGTGGCGGTGTGCAGTCCGTCGACCGGGCCGTCACCGTGCTGGAGATCCTTGCCCAGCGCGGTGAGGCGGGCGTCAGCGAGGTGGCCGCGGCGATCGACGTCCACAAGTCCACGGCGTTCCGTCTGCTCGGCGCTCTGGAGGCGCACGGGATGGTCGAGCAGGAGGGCGAGCGCGGGAAGTACCGCCTCGGCTTCGGCATCGTGCGGCTGGCCGGAGCGGTCACGGGACGCATCGACGTCACCAAGCACGGCCGTGGCATCTGCGAGCGGCTCGCCGACGCCCTGGGCGAGACGATGAACATCGCGGTGCTGGAGTCCCATCACGTGATCAACCTCGACCAGGTGCGCGGCCGTTCCGCCATCACGGCGCAGAACTGGGTCGGCCGGCAGACGCCGATGCACTGCACGTCGAGCGGCAAGGTCCTCCTCGCCCACCTGCCGGACAAGCGCCGGGACGAACTCGTCGCCGCTGCCGGACTCGACCGGATGACCGAGCGCACGGTGACCTCCAGGCAGGATCTGGAGGCCGAGCTGGCCCGGGTCCGCGAGCAGGGCTACGCCATGACCGTGGAGGAGTACGAGGAGGGCCTCAACGCCATGGCCGCGCCGGTGCGGTCACGCGACGGCGAGGTCGTCGCCGCCCTGACCGCCTCGGGGCCCGCCTTCCGTCTCACCGAGAAGCGGATGCACGAGCTGGCACCGGCGCTGGTCGAGGGCGCCGACGAACTCAGCAGGCGTCTCGGCCACTTGGGCTGACGCCCGGCCCTCTCAGGACGTCCACTCCACGGCCGCGTCCAGCAGCCAGTCCGTGAGGTAGCCCGCGAAGGACGAGCGGACCAGGACCCAGAAGCCGGCGCCCGGTTCGTCGCGGGCGATCAGCACGACCTGGGCGCGTCCGAGGGTGGTCTGGGCGCAGCGTCCGGCCCCGAAGACCCGCGGGTGCAGATCCAGCGAACAGCCGTGGGCCAGCAGGTCGCGGGCGCGGGGTCCCGCGACGAGCAGTGTGGTGCGCTGCGCCGACACGTCGACGACCGACACCGGTTCGTCGCCCGAGGCCTCGCGGATACGGTCCTCCACGTCCCGCCGGTCCGGCGGCCCCACCACGAGCCACTCGTCGGGACCGAGCCACAGGGCGGTGAGTTCCCCGGCGCGTACGACGGTGTCGGGCTCGGCGGGCAGCTGGAGCCCCAGAGCGAGCCCCACGGCGTCGGCCGCCGCGCCCTTGGGGTCGAGGCGCACGTCGATCTGCGTCAGGAAGGGGAGTTCCGCCAGCCGGACCGCTCCCCGGGAGGTACGGGTGGCGGCGGCGAGGCGGCCGGCAGTGTGCGACAGGGGGCTGCGGAGCGGGGCGGTAAGGGCGGTGTCAGCCATCGCGGCGGGCTCCCTCGGGGTCGTAAAGGACGGGGCTTGCGACGGTCACCGGGACCAGCCGGTCGCCGACGGGGGCGTACAGCCGCTCCCCGATGCGCTCCCGGCCGCCCTTGATCAGGGCCAGCGCGAAGGTGCGGCCGAGGGCGGCGCTGCGGTAGCTAGAGGTGACGTGACCGAGCATCGGGACGGGCGGCGCGGGCAGCACACCGTCGGCGACCAGCTGCGTTCCCTCGGGGAGGAAGGTGCCCGGGTCCTCGGGGAGCAGACCGACCAGGTGCTTGCGGTCGGGGCGGACGGCGTCGGCACGTGCGAAGGAACGCTTGCCGATGAAGTCGGGCTTCTTCTTGGACACCGCCCAGCTCATGCCGAGGTCGTGCGGGGTGACGGTGCCGTCGGTGTCCTGGCCGATGATCGGGTAGCCCTTTTCGGCGCGCAGGACGTGCATGGTCTCGGTGCCGTACGGGGTGATGCCGTACGGGGCGCCGGCCTCGGCCAGCGCCTCCCAGAGGGCGAGGGCCCGCCACGGCGACACGTTGATCTCGTAGGCGAGTTCGCCGGAGAAGCTGATCCGGCACACCCTGGCGTCGATGCCCGCGACGGTCGTCTCCCGCCAGGCCATGAACGGGAAGTCGTCGTTGGCCACGGCCAGTCGGGGCGCCAGCGAGCCGAGGACCGCCCGGGACTCGGGGCCGACGAGGGCCACGGTGGCCCACTGCTCGGTCACGGAGGTGCAGTGGACCTTCAGCTCCGGCCACTCCGTCTGCAGCCACTCCTCCATCCAGTCCAGGACGGCCGCCGCGTTGCCCGTGGTCGTCGTGAGCAGGAAGCGGTCCTGGGCGAGGCGGATGACGGTGCCGTCGTCGAAGACCATGCCGTCCAGCCGGCACATCACGCCGTAGCGGATCATGCCGACCTTCAGGGTGGACATCATGTTGGTGTAGAGCCGGTCGAGGAGGACGGCGGCGTCCGGGCCCTGGACGTCGATCTTGCCGAGGGTGGAGGCGTCCATGAAGGCGACGCCGTCGCGGGCTGCGGCGCACTCGCGCAGGACGGCCGCCTCCATGTCCTCGCCGGTCCGGGGGTAGTACCAGGGGCGCTTCCACTGGCCGACGTTCTCGAAGCGGGCGCCGTGCGCGACATGCCACTCGTGCAGGGCGGTCGTACGGACCGGGTCGTGCAGCGCGCCCCGGTCGCGGCCGGCGAGGGCGGCGAAGGACACCGGGGTGTAGGGCGGGCGGAAGGTGGTCGTGCCGAGCGCCGAGACGTCCACGCCGAGGAGTTGGGCGACGACCCCACTGGCCAGGACCCCGGAGGTCTTGCCCTGGTCGTTGGCCGTGCCGGCCGTGGTGTAGCGCTTGGTGTGCTCCACGGAGCGCATGCCCGTGCCGGTGGCGCGGGTCAGGTCGTCGACGGTGACATCGCGTTGGAGGTCGACGAAACGGGGGGCGCCGTCGCGGCCGGGGAGGGTGAAGACCTGCATCGGCGGTGTCGGCCGCGGTGGTGCGGGAAGCTGTGGCAGGCGGGGCGACACGGCGGTGTAGCCCTCGGTCTCGATCGCGCGGGCTCCGGCGGCGGCCCCCTGCGCGAGGACGGCGCCCTGGTCGAACTCTCCGTCGGCGCTGCCCGCGACCTCGACGGCCTGGGGGCACGAGTGGGGCACGAAGGTTCCGAGCGTGTCGTCGTACCGCAGCTTGCCGCCCGCCTGGCTGAACAGGTGCGCGACGGGGTTCCAGCCGCCGGAGACGAGAAGCAGGTCGGCGGTGAACTCCCGCTGTCCCCCGCTCTCTCCGTACGGAGCGACGCTCACCGCGGCCAGACGGGCCTCGCCCTGCGTACCGGTGACGGCGTGGCCCGCGAGCACCTCGATGCCGGCTGCCCGGGCCCGGTCGGCCCACTCCCCCGGCGCCGGGCGGGTGTCGAGGACCGCCGCGATGTCAACGCCCGCCGCGGCGAGGTCCAGCGCGGCCGGGTAGGCGCTGTCGTTGGTGGTGAGCACGACCGCCCGCCGGCCGGGCACGACGCCGTGACGGTTGACATAGGCGCGGGCCGAGGCCGCCAGCATCACGCCGGGGCGGTCGTTGTCCGCGAAGGCCAGGGAGCGCTCGTGGGCGCCGGTGGCCAGGACGACACGTCGGGCCCGGATGCGGTGGACGCGTTCGCGGGAGACGTCGGCCGGGGCCGCGTCGCCGAGGTGGTTGGTGCGGCGCTCGACGGCCAGGAGGTGGTTGTCGTCGTAGTAGCCGAAGACGGTGGTGCGGCGCAGGACGACGACGTCGGGGGCGGCGTCGAGACGTGCTGCCAACTCGTCGGCCCAGTCGAGGAGTTCACCGGTGCCGCGCAGACTGCCGCCGAGGTCGGGCCGGTCGTCGGCGAGGATCACCCGGGCTCCGCTGCCCGCCGCCGCTGCCGCCGCCGCGAGACCTGCCGGACCCGCGCCGACGATCAGCAGGTCGCAGTGGGCGTGTACGGCGTCGTAGCGGGCGGGGTCGGGTTCGGTGGCGAGGCGGCCCTGGCCCGGGAGGCCGGCCGCGACCAGGCCGTCATGGAGCTCCACGGTCGTGGCCGGGAGCATCGGCTCGGGGAAGGGCTTCTCGATCTGGACGACGGCGTTGGGCTCTTCGACGCCTGCCGAGAAGATGCCCCGGGGGCGGCCGAGTTTGATGCTGGTGCCGGTCTGGACGACACCGTTGGCAAGCAGCGCGGAGGCGAGGGTGTCTCCTTCCACGCCCTGGTACTCGATGCCGTCGAAGGTGAAGGTGACCGGGCGGGCACGGCTGCGTTCCGGCGGCTTCGACCTCGCGCCCGCGATCGGCCCTGAAGGGGCCCGGTCCTCGGGGGCCGGACGGGCCGACGCCGCCGGACGCGGCGCCTCCGCCCTCGGCTCGACCGTCGCCGGACGTTCCTCACCCACCCGGTACACCGTCTGGATCTCGTTGGTCGACGTGTCCCGCACCGCGTTGAACCACCGTCGGCAGCCCGCCGCGTGGCTCCAGCGTTCGGCGAACGGGCCCCTCGGGTTGGCGCGGAAGAAGAGGTACCGGGCCCACTCCTCGTCGGTCAGGTCCGCGGGGCTCTCCGGGTACGGCACATGGGCCTGGCCACCGTAGTGGAACTCGGACTCGTCGCGGGGCCCGCACCACGGGCAGGGGATCAGCAGCATGTCGTTCGGCTCCCTTGAGGATCCCTAGTGGGCCACCGCGGCGGCGCCGTGCTCGTCGACGAGCGCGCCGGTGGTGAATCGGTCGAGCGAGAAGGGGGCGTTGAGCGGGTGGGGCGTGTCGTGGGCGATCGTGTGGGCGTAGACCCAGCCGACGCCCGGGGTGGCCTTGAAACCGCCCGTGCCCCAACCGCAGTTGAGGTACAGGTTGTCGACCGGGGAGAGGCCGACGATCGGCGAGGCGTCGGGGCTGACGTCGACGATGCCGCCCCAGGTGCGCAGGACGTGGGCGCGGGCGAAGACCGGGAAGAGTTCCAGGGCCGCCGCCATCTGTTCCTCGATGATGTGGAACGCGCCCCGCTGGGTGTAGGAGTTGTACGAGTCGATGCCCGCGCCCATCACCAACTCGCCCTTGTGTGCCTGGCTGACGTACACGTGGACGGCGTTGGACATGACCACCGTCGGGTGGACCGGCTCCAGGAGTTCCGACACCAGCGCCTGCAACGGGTGGCTCTGGAGCGGGAGTTCGATACCCGCCATGGCGGCGAGGACCGAGGTGTGGCCCGCCGAGCACAGGGCCACCTTGCCCGCCGCGATCGGGCCGAGCGTGGTCCGGACCCCGACCACCCTGCCGCCGACCACGTCCAGGCCGGTGACCTCGCAGTTCTGGATGATGTCGATGCCGGCCGCGTCCGCCGAGCGGGCCAGGCCCCAGGCCACGTGGTCGTGCTTGGCGATGCCGGCGCGCGGCTGGTAGGTACCGCCGAGGACCGGGTAGCGCACGTCGGGTGAGATGTTGACAATCGGGCAGATCTCCCTGACCTGCTCGGCGTCCAGCCACTCGGCGTCCACGCCGTTCAGGCGGTTCGCCTCCACCCGGCGCACGCTGTCGCGGACGTCCTGGAGGCTGTGCGCGAGGTTCAGGACGCCCCGCTGGGAGAAGAGGATCGGGTAGTCGAGCTCGTCCGCCAGGCCCTCCCACAGCTTGAGGGAGTGCTCGTAGATGCCGGCGCTCTCGTCCCACAGGTAGTTGGAGCGGATGATCGTGGTGTTGCGGGCCATGTTGCCGCCCGCGAGCCAGCCCTTCTCCAGCACGGCCACGTTGGTGATGCCGTGGTTCTTCGCCAGGTAGTGGGCGGTGGCCAGGCCGTGTCCGCCGCCGCCCACGACGATGACGTCGTACGAGCGCTTCGGCTCGGGGTTGCGCCACAGCCAGTCGGGGTGTTCGGGGAGCTCGGCGCCGGGGGTGCGGGGGCTGCTCATCGGGCGTCTCCCTCGCCGGAGAGGTGCGGGTACAGCGGGTGCTTCGCCGCCAGGGCCCTGGTGCGGGCGCTCAGGGCGGCGATGTCGGGCTCCGGCTGGAGCGCGAGAGCGATCACGTCGGCGACCTCCGCGAAGTCCTCCTCGGTGAAACCGCGCGTGGCCAGTGCCGGGGTGCCGATGCGCAGGCCCGAGGTGACCATCGGCGGGCGGGGGTCGAAGGGGACGGCGTTGCGGTTGACGGTGATGCCGGCCTCGTGAAGGAGGTCCTCGGCCTGGCGGCCGTCCAGCGCGGAGTCCCGCAGGTCGACCAGGACCAGGTGCACGTCGGTGCCTCCGGTCAGCACCTTCACCCCGGCGGCGGCAGCGTCCTCGCGGGTCAGACGCTCGGCCAGGATGCGGGCGCCGGCCAGCGTACGGGCCTGGCGCTCGGCGAACTCCGGTGACGCGGCGACCTTGAAGGACACCGCCTTCGCCGCGATGACATGCTCCAGCGGGCCGCCCTGCATACCGGGGAACACCGCTGAGTTGATCTTCTTGGCAAGGTCGGCCTCGTTGGTGAGGACGACTCCGCCGCGCGGGCCGCCGAGCGTCTTGTGGGTCGTGGTCGTCACCACGTGGGCGTGCGGGACGGGGTTCGGGTGCAGTCCCGCGGCGACCAGGCCGGCGAAGTGCGCCATGTCGACCATCAGCAGGGCGCCCACCTCGTCGGCGATCCTGCGGAAGGCCGCGAAGTCCAGCTGTCGGGGATAGGCCGACCAGCCCGCGATGATCATCTTGGGACGGTGTTCCTTGGCGAGCCGCTCGACCTCGTCCAGGTCGACGAGGTGGTCGCCCTCCGACACGTGGTACGGCACCACGTTCAGCATCTTGCCGCTGTAGTTGAGGCGCATGCCGTGGGTGAGGTGGCCGCCGTGCGCGAGGTCGAGGCCGAGGATAGTGTCGCCTGGCTGCAACAGGGCGAAGAAGACAGCCGTGTTGGCCTGCGCGCCCGAGTGCGGCTGGACGTTGGCGAAGCCCGCGCCGAACAGGGACTTGACGCGTTCGATGGCCAACCGCTCGGTGACGTCGACGTGTTCGCAGCCGCCGTAGTAGCGGCGGCCGGGGTAGCCCTCGGCGTACTTGTTGGTCGCGACCGAGCCCTGCGCCTCCATCACGGCGACGGGCGCGAAGTTCTCGGAGGCGATCATCTCCAGGGTGGACTGCTGGCGGTGGAGTTCGGCGGCGAGGGCCGCGTGGACCTCGGGGTCCAGCTCCGCAAGGGGGGTGTTCAGCGCGTTCATGGGGTGTTCGCTCTCCCTGCTCAGCCGCGCAGGCGGGACATCGTCGGGTCGAACAGGGGCTCTTCGGCGACGCGTGCCTCGACGCGCCGGTCGAAGTAGCCGATGTGCACGGTGGTGCCGGGGGTGGTGAGCTCGACGGGCAGCCACGCGTAGGCGATGCCCTTGCCGATCGTGTGACCGAAGGCGGCGCTGGTGACGTAACCGACGGCTCGGCCGCCGTCGTAGACCGGCTCCTTGCCCATGACGACGGCCCGCGGGTCGTCGATGGTCAGGCAGGTCAGCTTCCGCCGTACGTCGGCCCTGCGCCGCTCCAGTGCCGCCTTGCCGATGAAGTCCTCCTTGTCCGCCTTGACGGCGAAGCCGACGCCGGCCTCGTACGGATCGTGCTCGTACGTCATGTCGGTTCCGAAGGAGCGGTAACCCTTCTCCAGGCGGAGGCTGTTGAAGGCGCCGCGCCCGGCCGCGATGCCGCCGAGCGGCCGCGCCGCGCGCCACAGCGTGTCCCATAGTTTCTGGCCCAGGTCGGCCGTGGTGTACAGCTCCCAGCCGAGCTCACCGACGTACGACAACCGCATGGCGGTGACCGGGACGGAGCCGATGTGGGCGCGCCGGGCACGGAAGTACTTCAGGCCGGTCGCCGAGAAGTCCTCGTCGGTGAGGGGCTGCAGGACGTCGCGCGCGAGCGGTCCCCACAGGCCGATGCAGCAGGTGCCGGGGGTGATGTCCCGGACCTGGACCGTGCCGTCGGCGGGCAGGTGACGGGTGAACCAGTCCAGGTCGAGGTTTCCGTTGGCGCCGACCTGGAAGAGGTCGGGGGCCAGCCGGGCGACGGTGATGTCGCTGCGGATGCCGCCGTCGTGGTCCAGGAGCAGCGTGTACGTCACCGAGCCGACGGACTTGGCGACCTTGCCGGTGCACAGCCGCTCCAGGAGGTCGGCTGCTCCCCGCCCGCTCACCTCCAGGCGCTTGAGGGCCGTCATGTCGTACATCGCGACCGTCTCGCGGGTTCTCTGGGCCTCCGCGCCGACGATCGGCGACCAGTACTGCGCGGCCCAGTCGTTGGGGGTGACGATCGAACGCCCCTCCACCAGGCCCGCGTTGGCCTCGTACCACTGCGGGCGCTCCCAGCCGTTCGCCTCCAGGAAGAAGGCACCCAGCTCCTGTTGGCGGGTGTGGAAGGGGCTGGTGCGGATGGGACGCGGGTCACCGGAGGGCTGGAGCGGGTGGAGGATGTCGTAGACCTCGACGAAGTTCTGGCAGTCGCGGGCCAGTACGTACTCCGGGGCGAGCTGGTGCGGCTCGAAGCGGTTGACGTCGCACTCGTGCAGGTCGAAGGAGGAGCAGTGGCCGTCGACCAGCCATTCGGCGACGGCCCGGCCGACGCCGGCGGAGTGGGTGACCCAGACGGCCTCGGCGACCCAGAAGCCCTTGACGTCCGGGGACTCGCCGAGCAGGGGCAGTCCGTCGGTGGTGAAGGAGAAGAGGCCGTTGATGCCCTCCTCGATCTTGGCGTCCTTCGTCGCGGGGATCAGTGACCGGGTCTCGGTCCAGGCGTCCGCGAAGTCGTCCTCGGTGAACTTCAGGACGGACGGCATCGCGTCGGCCTCGTCGACGGAGAGGATGTCGTCGGCGCTGACGGGCATGGGGCGGTGGCCGTAGTAGCCGATGCCGAGGGTGTCGTAGCGGTCGCGGTAGTAGAGGTCGGCGTCCTGGTGGCGCAGGATCGGGCGCACCGCCTCCTCGGTCTGGCCCGCGAGCGCGGGGACCGGTCCGGTCCAGGCGAGCTGGTGGGCGAGCGGGGTGAGCGGGAGGTTCATACCGACCATGCGGGCGATCCTGGGGCCCCAGATACCGGCGCAGCACACGACGATGTCGGCTTCCAGATCGCCGTGGTCGGTGCGGACGCCCGTCACCTCGCCGTCGGTCCGCAGCACGTCGAGGACCTCGTGGCGGGCCAGGAACGTCACACCGCGCTCGGTGGCCCGGCGGATCTGCGCCTCGACGGCGAGGACGGCCTTGGCGAGGCCGTCGGTGGGGATGAGGAGGCCGGCGAGGACCCGGTCCGGGTTGACCAGCGGGTGCTGCGCGACGCACTCCTCGGCGGTCAGCAGGCGGCTCTCGACGCCCCAGGCGGTGAGCCAGCCCCGGCGGCGGTGGAGTTCCGTGACGCGCTCCGGGGTGGTCGCCACCTCCAGACCGCCGACCTGGAGGAAGCAGGGCTGTCCGTCGACGTCGAGGGAGCAGAGCTTCTCGACGGTGTAGCGGGCCAGCTCGGTCATGGTCTTGGAGGCGTTGGCCTGGAAGACCAGCCCGGGGGCGTGCGACGACGAGCCCCCGGTGGCGGGCAGCGGCCCCTGGTCGACCACGGTCACCTCGGTCCAGCCGCGTGCGGAGATCTCGTCGGCGAGCGCCGCCCCCACGACGCCCGCTCCGATGATGACCACCCGGGGTCCCGCCATCGCCACACCTCCGGCTCAGTTGCTTTCTACGCAACGTGATTCAGGTTGCGCAACTCAATGTGCCCGTCGCCCGGATGGGTGTCAAGAGGCCGGGTGACGTCGCGGAACGGGCCAAAGAACGGGCCGGGGAACGGCAACGCCCGGTGGGCGGTGCGCGGAAGTGCGCACCGCCCACCGGGCGTCCACGAGCGGACTACTTGAGCCAGGCGTCGACCTTGTCCTTGTTGGCGTCGACCCACTTCTTCGCTGCGGCGTCGTCGGACATCTTGTCCACGGCGATCCACTTGGCGATGGTGTTCTGGTCCTCGTTGGTCCAGTTGAAGTTCTTGACCAGGTTGTAGGCGGGGCTGCCGGACTTGGCGAACTTCGCGCTGACTATCTTGTCGAGGTTGTAATCGGGGTAGTCACAGGCGACCTTCGACGGGACCGCGTCACAGCCCTTGGTGTAAGCGGGCAGCTTGATCCGGACAAGGTTGACCTCGGAGAAGAACCACTGCGGTGAGTAGAAGTAGCCGATGAACGGCGTCTTGTTCTGTTCCGCCTGCCGGAAGGACTGGATCAGCGAGGTCTCGCTGCCGCCCTGCACCACCTTGAAGTTCAGCTTGAGGTTCTTCACCAGGGCCTCGTCGTTGGTGACGTAGGACGGGTCGCCGTCCAGCAGCTGGCCCTTGCCTCCCGACTCCGAGGTCTTGAAGAGCGACGCGTACTTGTTGAGGTTCTTCCAGTCGGTGATGTCCGGGTACTTCTTCGCCATCCACGGCGGCACGAACCAGCCGATGACACCTGTGTTGCCCGTCGAGCCGGCCTCCACGGCGGTCTTCTGCTGGGTGATGTACTTCTTCTTCAGGTCGTCATGGCCCCAGTTCTCCAGGACGGCGTCGACCTCGCCGGTCCCGAAGCCCTGCCAGGCGATCTCCTCCTTGAGGTTCTTCTTGGTGACCTTGCAGCCGAGTTCGTGCTGGGCGACGTACGCGACGACCGCCGCGTCCGCCTCGTAGCCCACCCACGGGTTGACCGCCAGGTTGAAGGTGCCGCACTTGCCCGAGCTCGCGGAGCCCCCGGCGCTGTCGTCGCCGACCTTCGCGCCGCCGCAGGCCGTGAGGGTGAGGCCCAGGACCGCGATGCCGGCCGCTCCGGCCCGCCAGTGTCTTGCCATCGTGTGGTGCTCCTCAATCGCTGGTGCGGCGAGCCGCTGCCTGAGTGATCCGGTCGAACATGACGCCGAGCAGGACGATGGCGAGACCGGCCGCCAGGCCCTTGCCGTACAGCTCTCCCTGCGAGAACCCGGCCACGACGTCGTAGCCGAGTGCGCCCGCTCCCACGAGACCGCCCACGACCACCATCGACAGCACGTAGATCAGGCCCTGGTTGGTCGCGAGTGTCAGGGCGCTGCGGGCCATCGGCAGCTGGACCTTGGTGATGATCTGCCAGGTGTTGCACCCGGTGGAGGTCGCCGCCTCGACGGTGGCCGCGGGTACGGTCCGCACCCCGTCGGCGATGATCTTGATGGCGACGGGCGCCGCGTAGACGACCGCGGCGACGATGGCCGTGAACCGTGTCGCGCCGAACAGCGCGAGGAACGGCACGAGATAGACGAACGGCGGCATGACCTGGGCCGCGTCCAGGGTGGGCCGCAGCAGCCGGTCCACCAGCGCGCTGCGCCCCATCCACACCCCGAGGACGGCGCCGAACAGCATCACCAGCACCGTGGCCACGATGGTCGACGCCAGCGTCGTCATGGCGTCCGACCACAGGCCCGTGCCGACCAGCAGTCCCACGCACACGGCGGTGGTGATCCCGGCGCGCCGGCCGCCGAGGACGACGGCGAGCGAGGCCAGGACGGCGCCGACGAGCCACCACGGGGAGTCGGTCAGCAGCGTCTGGAACGGGTTCAGCAAGCCGTTGGTGAGCGCGTCACGGAGAGCGTTGGTCAGCCCCGAGAGGTTGTCCTGGGCCCACGTGGTCACGTTGTCGGCGGCCTTGGCGATGTGGGTGCCGGTGCTGCCGGCACCGGGGAACTCGGCCGCCCACAGATAGGTGTGCGACAGGTAGACGAGCACTGCCGCCACCACTCCCCCGGCGGCGAGCAGGTGCCGCCGCCACTTCAGGAAGGGTCCGGCGGAACGCCGGGCGGCCTCCGCGCGGCCGCTCGCCGCGGTGGTGACCCGGTCCAGGACGATGGCCAGGACGACGATGGCCAGACCCGCGTTGAAGGCCGTACCCACGTCGAGGGACTGCAGTGCCTGGACGACGGTCTTGCCGAGGCCCGGCGCGTCGATCAGGGCCGCGATGGTCACCATGGCCAGCGCGGCCATGATGGTCTGGTTGACGCCCATCACCACGGTCCGCTTGGACATGGGCAGCAGCACCTTCAGCAGCGACTGCCGTCGCGTGGCCCCCATCGACTCGGCCGCCTCGACCGTCGTCCCGGGCACGGAACGAATGGCGTGCGCGGTGATGCGGATGGCCGGCGGGGCCGCGTAGATGACGGTGGCGATCGTGGCGGAGGCTCCGCCGATGAGGAAGATCAGGGTCAGTGGCGCCAGGTAGACGAAGGTCGGCATCGTCTGCATGAAGTCCAGGAAGGGCGTGACGATCCGGTTGACCCGTTCGGACAGTCCCGCCCACACCCCCAGCGGAAGGGCGAACAGCAGCGCCACCAGGACCGCGGAGAGGGTGAGGGCCAGGGTGTCCATGCTCTCCTGCCACAGCCCCTGCAGGCCGAGGAAGGTGAAGCCGGCCGCGGCCAGCAGGGCGACCCGCCAGTTGGCCACCGCCCAGGAGACGTACCCGGCGAGCCCGACGACGCCGAGCCAGCCGATCTGCGGGAGCGGGCGGTCACCGGAGGGCTGCGAGATCAGGTCCTGCACGAAGGTCACCAGGTTGTCGATGACCAGCCGGATCTCGTTGAAGAAGTAGAGGAAGAGCGGGTTGGAGTTGCGGTTGGCGCCGATGGAGTCGTTGACGTCGTTGAGCCAGCGGTGCAGGTCGGTGAGATCGGCCGCGGCCAGCGACAGGGTCTGCTTCCCGCGCAGTACGGCGAACAGGACGAGCCAGACGACCAGGATCGCGCCGATCACCATGGACCTGCTGATCCTGCGCACGGGGGCGGCGGGCGGCGGCGGGGCGGCCTGCGGTGTCTCTCCCGATGTCTCGGGTTTCTCCATGGCGACGGTCATCACACGTCGCCTTCCTGCCCGGCGACCACCGCGAGGATCTCCTCGTCGCCGACGATGCCGAGCAGTTCGCCGTTCTCGACGACCTTGACGGGCCTCTCGGCCGCGAGCACCGCGCGGGTGGCCTCCTTCACCACGACGTCGGGGCCCAACTCGGGTCCGTCCAGGGGGTCTTCGGGGGTGACCGGGCGCATGATCCAGCGCAGGGTGAGCACGTCGCCGCGTGGCACGTCCTTGACGAAGTCGCGTACGTAGTCGTCGGCGGGGGCGCCGACGAGTTCGTCGCCGGTGCCGCACTGGACCATCTTGCCGTCGCGCATGATGAGGATGCGGTCGCCGAGCTTGAGCGCCTCGGAGAGGTCGTGGGTGATGAACACCATCGTCTTGCCGACCTCGTGGTGCAGCCGGATGACCTCGTTCTGCATGTCGCGGCGGATCAGCGGGTCGAGCGCGGAGAACGGCTCGTCGAAGAGGAGGACCTCCGGGTCACCAGCCAACGCCCTTGCCAGACCCACGCGTTGCTGCATACCGCCGGAGAGCTGGTCGGGGTAGGAGTTCTCGTACCCCGAGAGCCCCACGAGTTCGACGACCTCCAGCGCCCGCCGGGTGCGCTCGACCCTGCCCATGCCGCGGATCTCGAGCCCGAACGCCACGTTGTCGACGACGCGGCGGTGCGGCAGCAGCCCGAAGTGCTGGAAGACCATGGAGAACTTGCTGCGCCGCAGTTCGCGCAGTCGCTTGTCGTCGGCGTCGCGGATGTCCTCGCCCTCGAAGACGATCTCCCCGGCGGTGGGTTCGATCAGCCGGGTCAGACAGCGCACCAGGGTGGACTTGCCGGAGCCGGACAGTCCCATGACGACGAAGACCTCGCCGGGCGCGACGTCGAAGCTCACGTCGCGCACGGCGGCGGTGCAGCCGGTGCGGTCCATGAGCTCGCGGCGGGTGAGCCCGCACAGCTCCTCCGACTCCGGTACCTGCTCCGCCTTCGGCCCGAACACCTTCCACAGCCCGCGCACGGATATGACCGGCGTGGGAGCCGCGTCCTCGGGTGCGCCGCGCCGGGGCGGCACCTCGGTCTTGGTGGGGGTCATGGTCGACCTCTTCTCGGCATTCAGCCGCGGAACCAGTGCTGCGGCCGGGGTTGGATGTTCTGCCAGATGTGCTTGGCCTCGCGGTACTCGTCGAGGCCGGTCGGTCCCAGTTCCCGGCCCACACCGGAGTGCCCGAAGCCACCCCACTCGGCCTGCGGCACATAGGGGTGGTAGTCGTTGATCCACACCGTGCCGTGCCGCAGCCGGCGGGCGACCCGCTGGGCCTTGCCGGCGTCCTGCGTCCACACGGCACCCGCGAGTCCGTACTCGGTGTCGTTGGCGATCCGGACGGCGTCGTCCTCGTCGGTGAAGCGCTCCACTGTGAGCACCGGTCCGAAGGACTCCTCGTGCACGACCCGCATGTCCTGCCGGCACTCGTCGAGCACGGTGGGCGGGTAGTAGTGGCCGCCGGCGAGGGCGGGATCGTCGGGACGCTCGCCGCCGCAGCGCAGGACGGCGCCCTCTTCCACCCCGGCCGCGACGTACGCCTCGACCTTCGCCAGATGCTGCGCGGAGATCAGCGCCCCCGTCTCGGCCTCGGGGTCGAAGGGACCGCCGAGGCGGATCTGCCGGGCGCGCCGGACGATCTCGTCCACGAGCCGGTCGTGCAGGGAGTCCTCGACGATCAGCCGGGCGCCGGCCGAGCAGACCTGCCCGGAGTGCAGGAAGACGGCCGTGAGCGCGAAGTCCACGGCCGTCTCGAAGTCGGCGTCGGCGAAGACGACGTTGGGGTTCTTGCCGCCGAGCTCCAGCGCGACCTTCTTCACGGTCGCGGCGGCCGTCGCCATGATCCGCTTGCCCGTCTCCAGGCCGCCGGTGAAGGAGACCATGTCGACGCGGGGGTCCTCGGAGAGCGGTGCGCCCACCTCGGGGCCGGCGCCCAGGACGAGGTTGGCGGCCCCGGCCGGCAGCCCGGCCTCCTCCAGGGCCCGGATCAGCAGGACCGCGGTGGAGGGGGTGAGCTCGCTGGGCTTGAGGACGATCGTGTTGCCGGCGAGGAGCGCCGGGGCGACCTTCCAACTCGCTTGCAGCAGGGGATAGTTCCACGGGGTGATCAGTCCGCACACGCCGATCGGCTCGTAGACCACGCGGCTGACGGCGTCGTCCCGCCCGGTGTCGATCACGCGGCCGGCGTCGGTGCCGCCGATCCCGCCGTAGTAGCGGAAGCAGGAGACGACGTCGGCGATGTCGTACTCGCTCTCCACCAGCCGCTTGCCGGTGTCCAGCGACTCGGCGCGGGCGAACTCCTTGGCGTCGCGCTCGATCAGGTCGGCGGTGCGCAGCAGCAGGGCGCCGCGCTCACGCTCGGGGGTGCGGGGCCAGGGGCCCTCGTCGAAGGCCCGGCGGGCGGCGGCGACGGCCGCCTCGGTGTCGGGGCGCGTCCCCTCGGACACGGTCGCGGAGAGCGTGCCGTCGGCGGGACATCGGATCTCCCGGCGGCCTCCGGCCACCGGTTCCCGCCATTCACCGTCCACATACAGGTCAGCCACGTCGGGAGCCCTTCGAGCGATTTCGTTGCGCATCGCGCATCGCATTGCTTGTGGTGGAACACTCTGGAGAATGCAGGAACGCACGTCAAGGGGTTGGAGGACCGTGGGTGAAAACTCTGCGTTACCGATTCAATCGGTCGAGCAGAGCCCTGCGCCACCGTTCGGTCTCGGCGATCTGGTTGAAGGTGAAGAGATGCAGACCGGCAACTCCCGCAAAGGGCAGGGCGAGTTGCCCGGAACTGGGGGTGAGAAGCCGCTCCGGCGCATAGCCACCGGGGGCCGCGAAGCGCAGGAACCAGGAGGGGTGCCTGGCCAGGAAGCGGGCCGACTCCCCCACACCGATCCGCGTCGCCATGGCGAGCAGCTTGGCCCGCTGCACGGGCCCCGCGACGCCCACATGCAGGGGCAGGGCGACACCCCGGCGGCGGATCCGGACGACCCAGTCGGTGAGCACCCGCGGGTCGAAGCAGAGGTTGCTGACGATGTACGTGGCGTGCGCCCGCTTGTCCCACATCGCCTGGACGGTGAGGTCGTCGTGGATGAGCGGATGGCTCTCGGGATAGCCGGTGATGCCGACGCGGGCGAAGGGGTCGCCCAGTTCGCCCAGCCCGCGCAGCACCGGCAGGGCGCCGTCGTACACCCCTGCCGGTGGGTCGGCGTCTCCCGCGGGCACGAAGACGTCGTCGACGCCCGCCTCACGGAGCCGGTCGGCGACGTCCTTGAGGTGAACGTCGTCCCGCAGCAGCCGCGCGGGCACGTGCGGGACGACCCGGTAGCCGTGCGCCGCGAGCCGGCCGGCCAGGTCGAGCGTCGGCTCCAGGCCTTTGACCGGTGACGCCGTCACGGTGACGACGACGTCGCGCGGGACATGGGCGAGGACCTTGTCCTCGGTGGTCTTCGCGGGCAGCACCTCGTAGCGGACGCCGGTGAGCAGCGCGCGGAGGTCCTCGGCGCCCAACGCCTATCCCGCCTGCGTGTGTGCGTCGCGGTGCCGGTAGTACGCGGCCTTGGAGGGCGCGAGCCGCTCCTTGCCGAGGATGAGGTCGGCCGCCTTCTCCGCGATCATCATCACCGGCGCGTAGATGTTGCCGTTGGTGACGTAGGGCATCACCGACGCGTCGACGACCCGCAGCCCCTCCACGCCGTGCACACGCATGCTGGCGGGGTCCACGACGGCCTTCTCGTCGGTGCCCATCCTGCAGGTGCAGGACGGGTGCAGGGCGGTCTCGCCGTCCTTGGCGACCCAGGCGAGGATCTCCTCGTCGGTCTCGACGGACGGTCCCGGTGAGACCTCTCCGTCGTTGTAGGGGGCCAGGGCGGGCTGGTTGAGGAGCCTGCGGGCGACCCGGACCGCCTCGACCCACTCGCGCCGGTCCTGTTCCGTGGAGAGGTAGTTGAAGCGCAGTGCCGGATGTTCCTGCGGGTCCTTGCTCCTGATCTTCACGGAGCCGATGGCGTCCGAGTACATGGGCCCGACGTGCACCTGGTAGCCGTGTCCGCCCGCGGGCACCGAGCCGTCGTAGCGGACCGCGATGGGCAGGAAGTGGAACATCAGGTTGGGGTAGTCCACCTCGTCGTTGCTGCGGGCGAAGCCGCCCGCCTCGAAGTGGTTGGTGGCGGCGGGGCCCTTGCGGAAGAGCCACTGCAGGCCGATGAAGGGGGCACGCCACTTCGCGAGATACGGCTGCATGGACACGGGCTGCTTGCAGGCGTACTGGATGTACACCTCCAGGTGGTCCTGCATGTTCTCGCCGACGCCCGGCAGGTCGTGCACGACGTCGATGCCCAGCGCGCGCAGTTCCTCGGCGTTTCCGACGCCCGACAGCTGCAGCAGCTGCGGGGAGTTGATCGCGCCGCCGCAGAGGATGACTTCCTTGGCACGGACCTGCTGGAGCGCGCCCTTGCCGCGCCGGTACTCGACACCGACGGCCCGCTTGCCCTCGAAGAGGACGCGGGTGACGAGGGCGCGCGTGGTGACCGTGAGGTTGGGGCGCTTGCGGGCGGGCTTCAGATAGGCCTTCGAGGCCGAGAGCCGGCGACCGCGGTGGACGTTGCGGTCGAACTTGGCGAAGCCTTCCTGCCGGTAGCCGTTGACGTCGTCCGTGGGCGCGTACCCGGCCTCCTCGGTGGCCTTCTGGAAGGCGGTGAAGAGCGGGTTGGTGGCCGGGCCGCGCTCCAGGACGAGGGGGCCGTCGTGGCCGCGGAACTCGTCGTCGGGGTCGGCCGCGAGACAGTTCTCCATGCGCTTGAAGTACGGCAGACAGTGCGCGTAGTCCCAGGTGTCCATGCCGGGATCGGCGGCCCAGCGCTCGTAGTCCAGGGGGTTGCCGCGCTGGAAGATCATGCCGTTGATGCTGCTGGAGCCGCCCAGTACCTTGCCGCGGGCGTGGTAGACGCGCCGGCCGCCCATGTGGGGCTCGGGCTCGGACTCGTACTTCCAGTCGTAGAAGCGGCTGCCGATCGGGTAGGTCAGCGCCGCGGGCATGTGGATGAACACGTCCCACGGGTAGTCGGGCCGGCCGGCCTCCAGGACCAGCACCCGGTTGCCCGGGTCTGCGGAGAGCCGGTTGGCCAGTGCGCTGCCGGCTGATCCACCACCGACGATGACGAAGTCGTACTGCTGCTGAGGAGCCATGATGCCTCGTCTCGCTCGCGCCGTAGATATGCGCGCATGTTAGTACGGGTAGCGCTATACGCACCAGGTTGCGAGGCGCGCAACTTGCGCGACATATGCACCAGGTCTGCGAAACATCTCCGCGCCCTGTTGTTTACCCCCCGTATAGTTGCGTTGTGAGCAACTACAACCCGGATAACGAAACGACAGGGTCGTCGAGCGGCGGGGTGCAGTCCGTCGACCGGGCCATTCACGTACTGGAGATCCTCGCCCGGCGCGGCGAGGCGGGGGTCAGCGAGGTGGCCGCCGAGATCGACGTTCACAAGTCCACGGCGTTCCGCCTGCTCGGTGCCCTGGAGGCACGCGGTCTGGTCGAACAGGCGGGTGAGCGGGGCAAGTACCGCCTCGGCTTCGGCATCGTGCGCCTGGCCGGCGCGGTCACCGGACGCATCGACATCACCCAGCAGAGCCGCCCGGTCTGCGAGCGTCTGGCCGAGGAGATCGGCGAGACCGTGAACCTCGCCGTGATGCAGGAGCACTATGCGATCAACCTCTACCAGGTGCGCGGCCCGGGGGCCGTCACCGCGCACAACTGGGTCGGCCAGCTGACCCCGTTGCACGCCACCTCCAGCGGGAAGATCCTGCTGGCCCACATGCCCGTCAAGGACCGCACCGCGCTGCTGACCGAGACCGGTCTGAAGAAGATGACCCCGCGCACGCTGACCGCGAAGACGAAGCTGGAGAAGAGCCTCGCCGACGCCCGGGAACGCGGCTACTCCTGGACCCTGGAGGAGCTGGAGGTGGGTCTGCACGCCATGGCGGCGCCGGTCCGCGACCGCGACGGCGACGTCATCGCGGCCCTCAGCGCCTCCGGTCCCGCGTACCGGCTCACCGAGGACCGTATGCACGCACTCGCGCCGGTGCTGGTCAAGGGCGCGGAGGAGATCAGTCACCGTATGGGCTACCTGGGCCTGGACTGAGCCCTCGTCGTCATCCGGGCTGAGCCCCCAGCCGGGCCTGGACCCAGTGGTGGAACTCGCCGATGTGGTGCTCGCTGGGCACCAGGACGCCGCCCTTGGCATACAGGCGTGAGCTCATCCCGGGCTGGGTGCGCTCGCACGCGTCGAAGTCCTGCCGGTTCACCCGGTCGAAGAGCTCCACCGACCGGCTGACGTCCTTTCCGCTGTCGACGACGTGCTTGAGGTAGAGCCAGTCGCACTCGACGATCGTGCGGTCCGCGGCGACCGGGTACATCCGGTGGAAGATCACATGGTCGGGCACCAGATTGACGAACACCTGCGGCCGCACGGTGATCGCGTAGTAGCGGCGGTCCTGGTCGTCGGAGACCCCGGGGATGCGGTCGAGGCCCTCGGAGCCGTCGACGGTGAACCCCTTGATGTCCTCACCGAACTCGGCACCGTGGCCCACGTAGTACTGCGCCGCGTACCCGTCGGCGAACTCCGGCAGCACCTCGGTCAGTTCGGGATGGATCGTCGCGCAGTGATAGCACTCCATGAAGTTCTCGACGATCAGCTTCCAGTTCGCCTTCACGTCATAGACGATCCGCCGTCCGACCTCCAGGCTCCCGATGTCGTACCGGTCGACGGATTCCACGTCCCCGAGCCGGCCCACCACGTCCGCGACCACCGAGTCCTCGAAGGAGGGCGGGTTCTCCGCGAGGCACACCCACACATAACCCAGCCACTCGCGCACGGCCACGGGCGCCAGCCCGTACTCGGTACGCCCCACGTCCGGCATCTTCGTCAGGTTCGGCGCGGCGACCAGCTTGCCCGTCAGGTCGTACGTCCACGCGTGATACGGACACTGGAAAGCCCGCTTCACCTCACCGGACTCCTCGGTGCACAGCCTCGCCCCGCGATGCCGGCAGACATTGAAGTACGCACGCACCGACTGATCCCGCGCGCGCGTGATCAGGATGCTCTCCCGCCCCACCTCCACCGTCCTGAAGGAACCGGGCCTGGGCAGATCGGAGGCCCGGACGGCACAGAACCACATCGCCTCGAAGATGCGCTCCTGCTCCAGGGCGAAGACCCCGGCATCCGTGTAGGAAGCGCCGGGGAGGGTGGCGATCAGGCTGTCCGGCAGGCTGGTCGAGGTCACAGGGCACTCCTCGGGGGACGTCGGGGACCGGTGATGCACGCCTTCGTGTACCGGTGATGCACGCCGGGAAGAGCGGTCGGCGTTCTGAGCGGAGCGGCAGCGGCTGTGTTGTCAGGCCGCGGCGGCGAGCTGCTTGCGCCAGCGCGTGAACAACCGCGGCTGGTTCATCCCGAGCACGGCGACCGGATGCCCGGAACGCCGGTAGACGGCCAGGACGTTGTGGTCGTCCCGGGCACCTTCCTCGATCGTCACACTGTCGGCGCCGGCCGCGTGACCGGCGAACTGGATCTTCACGCCGTACTGGTCCGACCAGAAGTACGGCGGCCTCGGCGCACCCGGTTCCACCGCGCCGCCCGCCAGCAGCGCGGTCACGGCAGCGTCGGGCCGCTCCCGCGCGCCGGTCCAGTGCTCGACGCGGCGGTGCAGGCCCGCGCGCGGGTCGTACCAGGAGGCGCAGTCGCCGACCGCGACCACACCGGCCAGGCTGGTGCGGCCGTCGGCGCCGCAAGTGACTCCGTCGGCGAGGGCGATGCCGGATCCCGCGAGCCACTCGACGCACGGTCGGGCGCCGACCCCCACGACCACGATGTCGGCGGGGATGCTCCGGCCGTCCTCCAGCAGGACGGCGTCGACGCGGCTCCGGCCGCTCAGCCCCTTGACGCCCACACCGCACAACAGCCGTACGCCGTGGTCCGTGTGGAGGGCGGAGACGATCCCGCCCATGGTCTCGCCGAGCGGTCCGGCCAGGGGGGTCGGGGCCGCCTCCACGACGGTCACGTCGAGCCCGAGGGCGTACGCGGTGGAGGCGACCTCGGCGCCGATGAAGCCGCCGCCGATCACCACCAGCCGTCCCCCCAGGGCCAGTTCGTCCCGCAGGGCGCGGGCGTCGTCCAGGGTGCGCAGGGTGTGCACCCCGGTCAGACCGTCGGTGCCCGGCAGAGTCCGGGCGGCGGCGCCGGTCGCGATGACGACGCCGTCCGCCCGGACCTCGCTGCCGTCGGCAAGCCGTACGGCGCGCTGCGGGCCGTCGAGGCCGACGGCGCGGACGCCGAGCAGCCACTGCACCCGCAGGTCCTCGCCGTCCGGCTCCAGCGCGAGATCGGCCTCGGCCAGGGAGCCGGACAGGAACTCCTTCGACAACGGGGGCCTGTCGTACGGGCGGTGGAGTTCGTCACCGATGACGACGAGCCGTCCGTCGTAGCCCTGCTTGCGCAGCGAGCGCGCCGCCGAGAGACCGGCCAGCGAGGCGCCGACCACGGCCACGGTCCTCACGCGGGGCCCCCGGCGAGGCGGGCCGCCACGCAGGGCGGCAGGTTGGGCGCGTCCGTGGACAGCTGGACGTAGATCATGCCGTCCTCGACGTGGACCGCGTGCGTGCGGACCGGCCGCTTGGCCGGCGGGGCGTCGACGGCACCCGTCCGCAGGTCGAACTTCGAGGCGTGCAGCGGGCATTCGACCTCGCAGCCCTCCAGCCAGCCGTCGGCGAGCGAGGCGTCCTGATGGGTGCAGGTGTCGTCGATGGCGAAGACCTCGCCGTCGTCGGTGTGGAACACCGAGACCGGCGGGTCGATGTCGAGCCGGTAGGCCTCGCCTCGGGGAAGATCCACGAGACGGCACGCGGGAATCATCATGACACCTCGGTGCGTATAGCGGAACGGATTGCGGTGAACGCAACGTCAGTTTGAGGGCGCCCGCAAACCCTTGTCAAGGCGTCCAGAGGTCGGACACACCCTTGACTTCATGTTGCAGCTGGCGCAACTCACTGCACAGTAATCAACAACTCGGTTCGCCGTCACAGCACCACGACGGACCGCAGCACCTCACCGCGGTGCATCTTCTCGAACGCCTTCTCCACGTCGTCGAGGCCGATGGTCTCGGAGACGAAGGCGTCCAGGTCGAAGCGGCCGCCCAGGTACAGATCGATGAGGGCCGGGAAGTCGCGCGAGGGCAGGCAGTCGCCGTACCAGCTGGACTTCAGCGCGCCACCGCGCCCGAAGACGTCGAGCAGCGGCAGCTCCAGCTTCATCTCCGGGGTCGGCACACCGACCAGAACGACGGTGCCGGCCAGGTCCCGGGCGTAGAACGCCTGCCGGTACGTCTCGGGGCGGCCGACCGCCTCGACGACCACGTCGGCACCGAAACCGCCGGTCAGTTCGCGGATCGCCGCCACGGGGTCGTTCTCCCGCGAGTCGACGGTGTGGGTGGCGCCCATCCCCATGGCCCGCTCCAGCTTGCGCGGGTCCACGTCGACGGCGATGACCTTGGTCGCGCCGGCCAGCCTCGCCCCCGCGACGGCGGCCATGCCGACCCCGCCGCAGCCGATGACGGCGACGGAGTCCCCGCGGCCGACGGCTCCGGTGTTCACGGCCGCGCCGAAGCCCGCCATGACACCGCAGCCGAGCAGTCCGGCGGCCGTCGCGGGGGCGGCCGGGTCCACCTTGGTGCACTGGCCCGCGGCCACCAGGGTCTTCTCCGCGAAGGCGCCGATGCCGAGGGCGGGCGCGAGCGGGGTGCCGTCGAGCAGGGTCATCCGCTGGGTCGCGTTGTGCGTGGCGAAGCAGTACCAGGGCCTGCCCTTGGCGCACGCCCGGCACGTGCCGCAGACCGCACGCCAGTTGAGGATGACGAAGTCACCGGGCTCCAGTGCGGTGACGCCCTCTCCGACGGCTTCGACACGTCCCGCCGCCTCGTGCCCCAGCAGGAAGGGGAAGTCGTCGCTGATGCCGCCCTCGCGGTAGTGGAGATCGGTGTGGCAGACACCGCACGCCTCGACCTTCACCAGCGCCTCGCCGGGTCCCGGGTCGGGGACGACGATCGTCTCGACGGAGACGGGGGCGCCCTTCGCCCGGGCGACGACAGCACGAACCTCATGAGCCATGGGTTACTCCTCCGACAGGCCTGATCGTTGCCTCATTCGATACAGGCATCACCATGCGCAACTGAGCATCGGGGAGGGGGCGCCCGGGGTCAAGAGGCCGGTGCCGGCCGGTGCCGCGCAGGGCGGCGGCGCTGCGCCGCGTCACCTACCGACGTACGCCGCCAGATGCTTCGCCGTGACCGTGGACCCGGCGGCGACCAGCTCCGCTGGGGTCCCCTCGAAGACGATCCGTCCGCCGTCGTGGCCCGCGCCCGGGCCGAGGTCGACGATCCAGTCGGCGTGCGCCATGACCGCCTGGTGGTGTTCGACGACGATGACGGACTTGCCGGAGTCGACGAGCCGGTCGAGCAGAGCGAGGAGTTGCTCGACGTCGGCGAGGTGGAGACCGGTGGTCGGCTCGTCGAGGACGTACACACCGCCCTTCTCCCCCATGTGCGTCGCGAGCTTCAGCCGCTGCCGCTCGCCGCCGGACAGGGTGGTGAGCGGCTGGCCGAGGGTGAGATAGCCGAGCCCGACGTCCGAGAGGCGCTCCAGGATCCGGTGCGCGGCGGGCGTGGCCGCCTCGCCGGCACCGAAGAACTCCCCGGCCTCGGCCACCGGCATCGCGAGCACCTCGCTGATGTCCCGCCCGCCGAGGTGGTACTCCAGCACCGAGGCCTGGAACCGCTTCCCCTCGCACTCCTCGCACGTCGTGGCCACCCCGGCCATCATCGCGAGGTCGGTGTAGACGACCCCGGCGCCGTTGCAGGTGGGACAGGCGCCCTCGGAGTTGGCACTGAACAGCGCCGGCTTCACGCCGTTGGCCTTCGCGAACGCCTTGCGGATCGGTTCGAGCAGTCCGGTGTACGTCGCCGGGTTGCTGCGCCGCGAACCGCGGATCGCACCCTGGTCGACGGACACGATCCCCTCCCCGGCCGGAATCGACCCGTGCACGAGCGAGCTCTTGCCGGATCCCGCGACGCCGGTGATCACGGTCAGCACGCCCAGCGGGATGTCGACGTCGACGCCCTGGAGGTTGTGCGTGGACGCACCGCGGATCTCCAGCGCGCCGGTGGCCTTGCGGACCGTGTCCTTGAATCCGGCCCGGTCGTCGAAGTGGCGTCCGGTGACGGTGTCGCTGGTCCGCAGCCCCTCGACGGTGCCCTCGAAACAGACGGAGCCGCCCGCCGTACCGGCACCGGGACCGAGGTCGACGACGTGGTCGGCGATCACGATCGTCTCCGGCTTGTGCTCCACGACCAGCACCGTGTTGCCCTTGTCCCGCAGGCGCAGCAGCAGGTTGTTCATGCGCTGGATGTCATGGGGGTGCAGCCCGATGGTCGGCTCGTCGAAGACGTAGGTGACGTCGGTGAGTGAGGAGCCGAGGTGCCGGATCATCTTGGTGCGCTGCGCCTCGCCGCCGGACAGGGTGCCCGAGGGGCGGTCGAGGGAGAGATAGCCGAGGCCGATCTCCACGAAGGAGTCGAGGGTCTCCCCGAGCGCCGTCAGCAGCGGGCCGACCGACGGCTCGTCCAGGGCCCGCACCCACTCGGCCAGGTCGCTGATCTGCATCGCGCAGGCGTCGGCGATGCTGATCCCCTTGATCTTCGAGGACCGGGCGCCCTCGCTCAGCCGGGTGCCGTCGCACTCGGGGCAGACCGTGAAGGTGATCGCGCGGTCCACGAACTCGCGGATGTGCGGCTGCATCGACTCGCGGTCCTTGGCGAGCATCGACTTCTGGATCCGCGGGACGAGACCCTCGTAGGTCATGTTGATGCCCGCGATCTTCATCCGGACCGGTTCGCGGTACAGGAAGTCCTGGAGCTCCTTCTTGGTGAACCTCCGGATCGGCTTGTCCGCGTCGAAGAAGCCGGACTCGCTGTAGAGCCGGTAGTTCCAGCCTCCGGACTTGTAGCCGGGGATGGTCATCGCGCCCTCGGCGAGCGACTTGGAGTCGTCGTAGAACTGGGTGAGGTCGATGTCGTTGACCGTGCCCCGGCCCTCGCAGCGCGGACACATGCCTCCGACGATGCTGAAGCTCCGGCGCTCCTTCACGGTCTGTCCGCCGCGCTCCATGGTGACCGCGCCCGCTCCGCTGATCGAGGCGACGTTGAAGGAGAACGCCTTCGGTGAGCCGATGTGCGGGGTCCCGAGTCTGCTGAACAGGATCCGCAGCATCGCGTTGGTGTCGGTGACGGTGCCGACGGTGGAGCGCGGGTCACCGCCGAGGCGCTGCTGGTCGACGGTGATCGCGGTGGTCAGGCCGTCCAGGACGTCGACCTCCGGGCGGGCCAGGGTCGGCATGAAGCCCTGCACGAAGGCGCTGTAGGTCTCGTTGATCAGCCGCTGCGACTCGGCGGCGATGGTGTCGAACACCAGCGAGCTCTTGCCGGAGCCGGAGACCCCAGTGAACACCGTGAGCCGGCGTTTGGGGATCTCGATGCTGATGTCCTTCAGATTGTTCTCGCGCGCCCCGTGCACGCGGATCAGATCGTGGCTGTCGGCAGCGTGCGGCGCGCCCGTCGTGGTGGCCTTGCTCATGGTGTCTCCATCTGTGGGGCCGGGCCGCCCTCGCGTCCTCGACGGCGTCCCCCGGCTCGGTCCGACCGGTTTCGACAGCTTCGAAGATTACGTCGACCTCGGCGCTACGGCGCAGCTCCTGACGTCACGCTAGCCACAGCCCCGAGCCGGCGCTTCTCGAATCCTGATCGGCCCGCCTCAGGCCCCCGCGTCCTGGACCAGCCCCGCGATGTGGGCGGTGACCGTGTCGAGGATGTCGTTCCACGCGGTCGCGTCGCCGAGGACGAGGTAGTTCAGGGTCAGCCCGTCAGTCATGGCCGCGAGATAACGGGCCAGCACGGGGACGGGCACCCTCAGCCGCAGCTCCATGTCGCTGCGCAGCTGCTCGATCAGCTCGGCGTACGCCTCGCCGTACAGCTCGTACTGCCGCCTGGCGAGGTGCTCGAACCCGGGCTCGCGCAGGGCGTACTGGGTCAGCTCATAGGTGAGCATGTGCGCCTCGGGGTGCGCGCGGACGTGCTCCCAGTACGCCCGGAAACCCGCGGCGACGGTCTCCTCCAGGGTGTCCCTGGGGCGCAGCACCTCCCTGACCACGCTGACGGACTGGTCGGTGAGGGCGGTGATGACGGCCTCGACGAGGGCCTGCTTGGAGTCGAAGCAGTAGTGGAAGACGCTGAGGGACACGCCTGCCTCGGCGGCGATGGACCGGGTCGTCGTCTTCGCGACGCCGTCCCGGGCCATCGCCCTGATCGCCGCTTCCGTCAGCTGGCTGCGTCGCTGAGCCGACGGCATGCGTGCCATTCGTGTCCCCCCGCTGTCGAGAAATCAGCCGCTGTGGACGCCCACCTCGTTGAGTGAGTATCCCCAGTCGGTGCCGCGGTCCAGACCGTGGACCCGGACGTAACGGGCCGGGGTGCCGGTGAACTTGGCCGTGTCGAGCCCGCCGTCACCGGAGGTGGTGGACCAGGCCGTGGTCCAGGTCGTGCCGTCCGTGGAGAGTTCGATCCGGTAC
Organism: Streptomyces sp. NBC_00285; assembly: GCF_036174265.1. Classification (NCBI taxonomy): domain Bacteria; kingdom Bacillati; phylum Actinomycetota; class Actinomycetes; order Kitasatosporales; family Streptomycetaceae; genus Streptomyces; species Streptomyces sp. NBC_00285. The sequence goes on from NZ_CP108055.1 coordinate 1,744,987, forward strand.
GACTTCCCGTACGCCCGCTCCCAGTCGAGCGTGACCTTGGAGACCAGGTTGGTGGAGCCCAGGTCGACCTGCCACCACTGGTCGTCGCTCCAGTCACTGGCCCAGCGGCTGGAGTCGTCGCCGTCCACCGCCCGGCCGGGCTGGTAGCTGGTGAACGGGTTGGACTCGGACGAACTCGCCGTCGCCGTACGCCCGGCGGCGAGGTTCACCGACGCCTGGTGCCGTTCGGCCGATCCCCAGGTGTCGAGATAGGACTCGGCACCGCGGAACAGGTCGTCGACCACGCCCTGCCCGCCGACGAGCCGGATGTCCTCGATCCAGTCCGGGATCATGCCGACATGGGCGGCGCCGTCGGTGTTGAAGTCGAAGACGCGCTGGCCGCTCGTCTGCTTGTCGATCACGGAACCGCCGTCGACGCTCTTGAAGGGGTACGTCACCTTGTTGGCGGCGGCTGCTCCGCGCGGCGCGGGGTGGTCGCCGATGCCGTTGAAGTCGGTGCCGTAGCCGTAGCCGACGTTGTACTTGTCGCGCAGCGCGTCGGTGCGCTTGGCCTCGGTGGCGAAGTCCTGCGAGCCGTGCATGTACTGGGCGACGAAGCCGCCCAACGAGTAGACGCGCTCGGTCCAGTTGAGGTCCATCCAGCTGTGCGAGGAGATCACGCCGGGGTAGTTAGCGGCCTCGAAGATGTCGAGGACCTGCCCGGTGGCCTTGACGCTCATGTGGTCGATCTCGAGCATCATCTTGCGTTTCATCATGCCGCGCGCGGCGTACTCGCCGAGGTCGGTGAGCCCGCGGACGTTGCACTGGGCGTTGTCGTCGTACGCCGGGACATCGGTGCCGGCCGGCAGGTCGCTCTCCGCCGCGCTGGCCGCCGTGCCGATGGGGTTGTCGTGCATCGCGGTCGTGCACTTCTCGGTCTTCCAGAAGGTGCCCGTGGACAGGAACTGCCCGACGTTGATGGCGGTTCCCAGGCCCCCCTCGTCGAAGCGGACGCCGCACAGGGCGTTGTCGAACTTGTGGCACAGGAACATGGAGCGCACGCCCAGCGCGTACAGCTCGTCGAGCCCCTTGTCGATGTCCGCCTTGCTGCACTGCCCGGTGTCGAGGATCTGCTTGCAGCCGAACGGCTCGGAGGTCTCGACACCGAGGACGACCGCCAGCTTGCCCTGCTCGATCACCTGTCGGGCCTGCGCGCTGTCGGTGACGATCCGGAACCAGCCCTTGCCGGTGCCGCCGTACATCTTGTCGATGAAGGCCTGGAGGTCGTAGGTCAGCTTGGCCTGCAGGCGGATCGAGGTCATCTCGTCACAACTGCGGTCCTTGAAGGGGTAGATGGAGCAGATCATGCCGTTGGTGACGAGGTCGTTGACGAGGACCCGCTGGCCGCCGCGCCAGGCCCGCTCCACCCAGGCGTAGTAGTCGGCCTGGTGGGTCATCGAGTCGTAGGCCGGCCAGTCCTTGAAGGTGGGCCAGCCGGTCGGGTCGTGCTTGCCGTCGCCGCCGTGGGTGATGTAGTCGAAGAGCGCGAGGGAGCCGTCCGGGTAGTGCTCGGGACAGTCCTTGAGCGCGTCGGCGACGCCGGACTCGGAGAACACCTTGCCGCAGATCAGCCGGCCGCCGAAGGCCTCGTTGGAGAACAGGTGGTTGTGCGCGTCGACGAACCCGCGTACCTCACCGGCCGAGTTGGTGCCGGTGAAGGGCGCTCCGGTGATGTTGATCTGGGCGTCGGGGGCGGGTCTGGCCGTCGGTGTCCACCAGTCGGTGGCCGCCGAGCTCGGCGTGGGGCCGAGGATGGCGGCCAGCACCAGGAAGAGCACGGAGACCACGGTGATGTTCTTGCGTGTGTGGCCGGATGGTCCGGTCATGGCCCACGTCCCTCGGTCGGCGGGATGGCGCCGTCGACCGAGGGAGCTTTGACTGCCCTTGGGATTGTCATGACCGGCGCAATATGAGCGTCAGGATCGCGACTGAGCGCGTTCCGAGTCAAGAGTCCGGGACAGTTGACCTGATACCTGGGGGCCATCAACCGTTCACGCAGGCCGCCCCATTGAGGGTGAAAACGGTCGGCGCGGTGTTCGTCGTGCCCTTGCCGCCGATGAACCCGACGGTGACCGAGCCCCCGGCGGGGATGGTGTTGGTGTAGGAGGCCGGGGTGACGGTCACCGCAGCGCCACTCTGTGCGGCGGTCCCGCCCCACATGTTGGAGACGGTCTGCCCGTCCTTGAAGGTGAAGCCGAGCTTCCAGCCGGTCACCGCGGCGGTGCCGGTGTTGCGGACGGCGATCTCCCCCTGGAAGCCGCCCTGCCACTCGCCGACCACGCGGTAGCCGACGGAGCAGCTCCCCGCGGGGGTGGCGGCGGTGGTCAGGTTCACCGTCGCCGAGCGGGCGGACCGGTTCCCGGCGGCGTCGCGGGCGTAGACGGCGAAGGAGTACGCCGTGTTCGCGGTCAGGCCGCTCACGGTCACCGAGTTCGCCGTCGACGACGCGACCTTGGTCTCGGTTCCGCCGCTGACGCGGACGACGTCGTACCCGGCGACGCCAACGTTGTCAGTGGACGCCGCCCAGGTCAGGGTCGCGGAGGCGGCCGTCACCGCGGAGGCGGCCGGGGTGCCGGGAGCGGTCGGGGCCTGGGTGTCGCTCGTGCCGCCGCCGAAGACCGTGGCCTCCTTGGCGGTCTGCGCGATGCCGTTGGCGCCGTTGAAGATCCGCTTGCCCCACGACGTCATCTGTGCCGGGTCGAAGTTGAGCACGAGGTCGAGGATCGGGTCGGTGTTGCCGCTCCAGGACCAGGCCAGATAGCCGATGTGGAGCTGCTCGGCGGTGGCCATCATGGTGTCCTCGTCCGGATCACCCCACTGGTCGGCGGGGCCGCCGAACTCCCCTATCAGGATGGGGAGTTTGACCGAGACGAAGGCGTTCAGATAGTCGGTCACCTCCGCCGCGGTGTCGAAGACGCTGTACATGTGGATCGAGAAGATCAGGTTGCCCGTGGTGTCGGCGGCGTACACGGCCTGGGCGTTGGCGCGCATGACGCCCTGCCAGTCCTGGCCCCAGTTGGGCGCGTCCACCATGATCGTGTGCTGGAAGCCGGCGCTCCGGAGCTTCTGGATCGCGGCGACCGTCGGGGCGGTCCAGCCCGCGGGGTCGGTGTTGCCCCAGGGCTCGTTGCCGATGTTGATGACGATGTAGTCCTCCTGGCCGGCCAGGACGCTCTTCAGGCCGATCCAGTAGTCGGCGGCCTGGTCGAGGGTGCCCGCGGCGCTGTCCTCGCCGTATCCGGTGGTGTCGTGCACCTCCAGGACGCAGATGAGCCGGTTGGCCTTGCACTGGGTGATCACGTTGGTCACGTCGGCGGCGCTGTTGGCGGTCCAGCGATGGCCGTCGGCGAGGACCACCCGGACGGTGTTGGCGCCCTGCGCCTTGATGTCGGCAAGCGAACCCAGTTGGTTCGGGTACCAGGTGTGGGCGTGGTTGACGCCACGCATGACGAAGTCGTTGCCGTTGCCCTCGACCAGGCGGCCGTCACTGATGTGCAGGCCGGCGGCCTGGACGGCGGGTTCCCCGGCGGCCCGGGCCGTGCCGGGACACAGGGCGCCGAGCACCACCAGTCCGGTGAGGGCCGCCAGCTTGGCGAGGAGGGTGGTCAAGGGGCTCTTTCTCGTTCTTCTCACTGCGGCTCCAGGGGTGAGTCATGCAGTCGGAAGGGGTGTGGGAGCGCTCCCATAGAACCGACCCGCCAAGTACACGTCAAGATGCGTGACGGCAAAGGGCGGTGACCGCGCATAGGGTGCCGAACCTCGACCACCGCACCCGGGAGGCACGTTGACCACCCACCCCCTCGACCCCCACTCGGTGAACGCCGAGGCCTGGCACGCCTACGGCGACCACCATCTGCGGCGCGGCACGGTACTGACGGAGCTGGAACGCTTCGACTGGGGGCTCGGAAACACCGGCCCCGGCGCGGAGATCCTCGGCGAACTCGCCGGGCGGCGCGTCCTGGACCTCGGGTGCGGCCCGGCCCGGCACGCGGCGCATCTCGTCCGCGCCCACGGCGCCTCGGTGGACGCGGTCGACTCCTCGCCGACCCAGCACGAACGGGCCCTCGCCCGCTACGCCGCCCTGCCCGGCCTGCGCCTGGTCAGGGCCGACGCCGTCGAACACCTCGGCGCGGCAGAACCGTACGACGTCGTGTACTCCGTCAACGCGGTGCCGTACATCGACCCCCGCCGGCTCCTGCCCGCCCTCGCCGGGGCACTGCGGCCCGGCGGAACCCTCTGCTTCACCGTGCTGCACACCAACTCGCGCGGCGACGGTCCCTCCTCCGTGGCCGAGTCCCGGTCCGAGATCCTGCGGCTCGCCGGGGGCGGTGAGACCGAGGTCCGGATGTGGGTGCTCACCCCCGAGCTCTGGACGGACCTGCTCGGCGAACACGGGCTGCGGGTCGAGGGCATCGACGTCCTCGACGCACCGGAGGAGGGCAACCACGCCTCGTACCGGATCTTCCGGGTGACCCGACCGGTCCGGGTCTCCTCACGCCCCCGCACGAACCGCGGTCCGGCACCGCACGCCGCGATCGGGGTCGGCGCCATCCTGTACGGCCCCCGCGGGCTGCTTCTCGGCCGGCACCGGCGCGGCACCTGGGAACTGCCCGGCGGCACGGTGGAGCCCGGGGAGTCACTGGTCGACACGGTGGTGCGTGAACTCCGCGAGGAGACCGGCATCGAGGCTCGCCCCACCGATGTCCGGCTCCTGGGCACGCTCCTCGACGACGTCGACGGAGTCGTCCGGATGACCGTGGCGAGTCAGGTCACCGCCTGGCGGGGCGAGCCCGGCGACCAGCCGGACGAGCGCGTCGGCGACTGGCGCTGGTTCGCCCTGGGCCGCCTCCCGGAGAACCTGTTCGTGTGCAGCGCCCAGGGCCTGACCGCCTGGCGCCCGGACCTCCCGATCGACCACACACCGGCGCACTTCACGCCGTACGCCGGCTAGGGCGTGCAACCCCCTCGCAACCTTCCCCGTGCTGGACTCGGCGACCATGGACGAGGATTCCGTACGTGCCGTGTACGACGAGGTGCCGCGCGTCGAGCTCACCCCCGCGGCGGCCGAGCTGCTGCGCCGGTTGCACCAGGCGCACGGGCCGCTGATGTTCCATCAGTCGGGCGGCTGCTGCGACGGCAGTGCGCCGATGTGCTACCCGGCGGGTGAGTTCCGCACCGGCGGTTCCGACGTGCTGCTCGCCGAGCTGGACGTGGCGGGGGTCGAGGAACCGGTGACGTTCTGGATGTCGAGGAGCCAGTACGAGGTGTGGAGTCACACCCGGCTGATCGTCGACGTGGTCGCGGGCCGGGGCAGCGGATTCTCGCTGGAGGCACCCGAGGGGGTGCGTTTCCTCATCCGTTCGCGTGTGGTCGGCGCCTAGGCCTCCCCTCCGCCGTCGCCGTCTGATGCACTCCCCTGAGTCCTGGCACGGTTGACGAGACATCAGGGAGCACTGTGACGCACCGTCAAAGTCGTTTCGGCGCAGGCAGATCGGTACTGACGTTTCTCGCGGCACTCGGCACACTGGCCGGTGCGGCCCTGGTGGGGGCGGCACCGGCCGGTGCCGCGCCGGGGTGGACACGGTTCGCGACGGGCGTGCAGTACCGACAGTTCGACATCTACGCGACCGCGGGGGTGGCGCACGCCCATGTCCTGCGCGTGGACCTGGGCGATCCACGGGTGCGGGTGGAACTGCTGTATCCGGGCGCGGTGGCCGCACGGGCCACGGTGTCCCGGCTGGCCACCGCACAGGGCGCCCTCGCGGGGGTGAACGGCGACTTCTTCAACATCACGGAGACCCAGCACCCGGGGGTCGAGGCCACCGGCGCGAGTGTGGGTCCGGCGATCGCACAGGGCCGCGAGCTCAAAGCGGCGGTGCCGGACGGCCAGCGCTTCGGGCCCGCGCTGCCGCCCGGCACGAGCACCAGGGAGGTGTTCGGCGTGGGCACCGACCGCCGGGCCCGGCTTGACGACCTGGCGCTCGACGGCTCGGTCCGGACACCCGAGGGACAGCTGCCGCTCGGCGGGCTGAACCAGTACGCGCTGCCCGTCGGTTCGGTGGGGGCGTTCACCTCGGACTGGGGCGGCGTGTCCCGGGTGCGGGCGACCTGTGGGACCGACACGAACCGGGCCGCGCCGTGCAGCACCGACACCTACGAGGTGACGGTCCGCGGCGGGCAGGTCGTGGCCACCGCCGACACCCCGGGCAGCGGGCCGATCGGCGTCGGCACCACCGTGCTCGTGGGCCGGGAGGCGGGTGCGCAGCAGTTGCGGAAGCTCGCCGTCGGCGCGGCGGTGACGGTCCGGCACGAACTGGTCGCGGCCTCGTCGGCGGTCCCGTACCGCTTCGCGCTCGGCGGGTACCCGGTGCTGGAGGAGGGGCGCTCGCTGCCCGGGCTCGACGACACGGTGTCGGCCGTGCGTACGGCCGTGGGCGTCGCGGACGACGGGCGGCGGCTGTACCTCCTCGCGCTGGACGGGGCGCCCGCCTACCGCGGCGGGCTCACCATCGCCGAAGTGGCGGACACCATGCGGACGTTGGGTTCGGTCGACGCCTTCAGCCTGGATGGCGGCGGCTCCACGACCATGGCCGCCCGCACACCGGGGACGGCCTCCGTCGCCGCCCTCAACCACCCCTCGGGCGGCGCCGAACGGCCCGTACCGAACGGCATCGGGGTGTTCTCGGCGTCCTGAACGGCCCCCCGGGCAGGCTCAGGGCCGCAGGCTGCTGACGATGTCCGCCGTCGCGGTGATGCCGCTGTGGATGGTGGGCGCGATGCTCGTACCGGCGAGGAAGAAGCCGAGCAGCACGCACACCAGCACGTGGGAGGCTTTGAGCCCGCCGCTGCGCACGAAGACCACCGCCAGGATCAGCAGCAGCACCAGTACAGAAATGGAAATCGCCATGGCCGGCCTCCTCCGCCACACCGCCCAGTGCGTTTCGCGGCGTTCGGCCGTAAGTGTGGCGTAGCGGAGGGTTCGTCCGGGTGGTTGCCCCGTCCTCCGAACGGGTGATGTCCCTACCCGTTCGAGGACGCCTGTCGGTGCGCGTCCAGGAAGGCTTCCAGGCCCGCCAGGTCGTCGGTGTTGAAGTAGTCGACACCGGCGGCGAGGAGCTCGGTCCACAGGGCGTCCCGGGCGGGGCCCGCGAGGTCCGGGGTGGCCCAGAACCGCACTTTCTGCCCGCGTGCGTGGGCCTGCTGGACGATGCTCCGCAGCTTCTGCCGCTCGGCGTCGGGGAAGGCGCCCTCGCCGAGCCAGGTGAAGGTGAGCGTCCAGTTGTCGCTGATCAGCGGGATGAATGAGGCGGGCGCCGAGCTGCCGAGGTCGGTCAGCCGGCCGTCGTAGAAGGCCCGGCGTACGGTCTGGGCCTCCATCGGCGTGCGGGCGGCGCGGTCGCCGGAGACGACGGCGGTGACCGGCCCCGGGTGGATGCGGCCGTTCACGTAGGTCGTGAACAGGTGCTTGTGGCGCAGGAGATGACGGTCGAGTTCGAGGTAGGTCGAGGAGCCCTCGGTCTTGATGTCGATGAGCAACTGGAGCGGCCTGCGGTGACCCCGGTACACGGAACCGTGGTTGGCCTTGACGCGGGCGGCGAGCGGGGCCAGGTAGAGGGACTCCAGGGTGCGCGTCGGGTCGAGGCCGGTGGCGTCGTGGGCGATGAGGAGCTGGTCGCCGACGAGGAAGATGTCGGCCTCGACGCTGCCGAAGCGGTGGTCGAGGGCGTCGAAGAGAGGGCGCGGGTGGTCGTAGTCGTTGTGGGCGTGGGCGCGCCACAACGGGCCGGCACAGTGCCTGCGGCCGTCGGCCCACGCGCTGCCGACGGGCGGGGCGAGGACCGCCGCGGCCGTGGCGCCGAGGGTGGTGAGGACTCTGCGACGAGTGATGCGGGCCATGTTCTGCCTCCCTGCGGGTCGGGTCGGAACCACAGGGAGTATGGGGCTGCCCGGCCCCCGATGAACCTGTACGCGCGAGGAGTTGGCCGGACTGCCGCCGCCTGTTCACTCCTTCCGCTCGGCCGCACGGAAAAGCCCGCCCCAGGTGGGGCGGGCTGTAGCGGGCCGCAGCGGGTGACGCTCAGGGGGCCTGGAGGTCGACGAGTTCGGCCAACCGGGCGCGGTGGGCGCCCGCCGTGCCGTACGCGATCGAGTCGGCCTTGGCCCGCTTCAGATACAGATGGACCGGGTGCTCCCATGTCATGCCGATCCCGGCGTGCAGCTGGAGCGCCTCCTCGGCGGCGTGCACGGCGACGGACGCCGCGTAGGCCTGGGCGACGGTGACGGCCACGGCCGTCTCCGCGCCGGAGTCACCGCGGGCGAGCGCGTCGGCGGCGTTGCGGGCTGCGGCGCGGAGGTTGACGACCTCCAGCCACAGCTGGGCGAGTCGGTGCTTGAGCGCCTGGAATCCGCCGACGGGCCGGTTGAACTGCTTGCGCTCCTTGAGGTAGCGCACGGTTTCGGTCAACGTCCAGTCGGCGAGCCCGAGTTGTTCGGAGGCGAGCAGTCCGGCACCGGCCGTGAGGGCCCGGCGTACAGCGGGTTCGGCGTCGCCGAGGAGGCGGCCGCGTGCCGCGTCGAGGGTGACGGTCGCGAGCGGACGGGTCAGGTCGAAGGAGACCTGCGGGGTGACGGTCGCGGCGGAGGCGTCCACGGCGTACAGCCCGCCGTCGTCCGCGGGGATCAGCAGCACATCGGCCACCACGGCGTCCGCGATGGCGGTCAACTCCCCGTGCAGACCGCCGTCCTCATGGCGTACGACCTTGTAGGCGCCGCCCGGGGCGACGTTCAGCGCGACGGCCAGCGCGCCGATCCGCCGTCCGGACGCGAGCTCGGCAAGCAGGTCGTCGGCGTCGCAGGCCAGCAGGGCCTCGGTGGCGACGACGGCGCTGGTGAGGTAGGGCACGGGTGCGACCGCGCGGCCCAACTCCTCCAGGACGACGGCGACTTCGCGGTGCGTGGCGCCCTGGCCGCCCTGCGCCTCGGGCACCAGGAGTCCGGCGAGGCCCATGCCGTCGGCGAGGGCCTTCCAGGCGGCGAGGTCGTGCGGGGTGTCCGACTCGGTGCGGGCGATGACGCCCGGCGCGTCGCAGTGGTCGGCGAGCAGGTCCCGTACGGCGGCCCGCAGGGCCTCTTCCTCCTCCGAGTACAGCAGGTCCGGCTGGGTGCGCTCTGTTGTCATCGGGCGAGGTCCTTCCAGGCGAGGTCCTTGTCGGTGCGCGGCTCGGACGGCAGGCCCAGGACACGCTCGGCGACGATGTTGAGCAGGACCTCGGTGGTCCCGCCCTCGATGCTGTTGCCCTTGGAGCGGAGGTAGCGGTAGCCGGCGTCGCGGCCGGTGAAGTCCACGAGTTCGGGCCGGCGCATGGTCCAGTCGTCGTACAACAGGCCCTCCTCGCCGCGGAGTTCGACCTCCAGGCCACTGATCTCCTGGTTGAGGCGGGCGAAGGCGAGCTTCATGCCGGCGCCCTCGGGGCCGGGCTGTCCCGCGACGAGCTGCTGGCGCAGGCGTTCGGCGGTGAGGCGGGCGACCTCGGAGTCGACCCAGAGCTTCAGCAGGCGCTGGTGCAGGTCCTGGGTGCGCAGTTCGGGGCGTTCGCGCCAGGTCCTGGACGCCGGGCCGATCATGCCGCCCTCGCGGGGCAGCCGCATGCCGCCGATCGCGACGCGCTCGTTGTTCAGGGTGGTCTGCGCGACCTTCCAGCCGTCTCCGGTCTCGCCGAGGCGGCGGGAGTCGGGGATGCGGACGTCGGTGAGGAAGACCTCGTTGAACTCGGCCTCGCCGGTGATCTGGCGCAGGGGCCGCACGTCGACGCCCGGGTCGGTCATGTCGCAGAGGAAGTAGGTGATGCCGCGGTGTTTGGGCACGTCCGGGTCGGTGCGGGCGATGAGGATGGCCCAGCGGGAGTTGTGGGCGCCGGACGTCCACACCTTCTGCCCGTTGACCACCCAGCTGTCGCCCTCCCGGACGGCCCGGGTGCCGAGGGCAGCGAGGTCGGACCCGGCGCCGGGTTCGCTGAACAGCTGGCACCAGATCTCCTCCCCCACCCACAGGGGCCGCAGGAAGCGCTGCTTCTGCTCCTCGGTGCCGTACTTGAGGATCGTCGGCGCGGCCATGCCGAGGCCGATGCCGTTGCGCCGCGGGTCGTTGTCGGGGGCGCCCGAGGCCTCCAGTTCCGCGTCCACGACGGCCTGGAGGGAGCGGGGGGCGCCGAGTCCGCCGAGGCCCTCGGGGTAGTGCACCCAGGCGAGCCCCGCGTCGAAGCGGGCCTTCAGGAAGGTCTGCCGGTCCGTGGTCGCCGGCGGGTGCGCGGCCAGCAACTCGGCTGTGCGGCGCTTGAGTTCGACTGCGTCGGTCATGCTGCGGCTCCCTTGCCGAGGGACGGGACGACGACGATCCGGCCCGTGGTCACGCCGTCGCCGAGGCGCTGCGCGGCGTCCGCGGCCCCGGCGAGCGGCACCCGCTCGCTCACCAGCGGCTTGATCGCGCCCCGGGCGGCCAGTTCGGTCAGCTGTTCGTGGCAGTGCTGGACCAGCTTCGGGTTCTTGGTGTTGTACAGGCCCCAGTGCAGACCGAGGATCGCGTAGTTCTTGACCAGGGCGTGGTTGAGGCCGGGGCTGGGGATGGTCCCGCTGGCGAAGCCGACGACCACGATGCGCCCCTCGAAGGCGACGACCTTGGTCGACTGTGTGTAGGCCTCGCCGCCCACGGGGTCGTAGACGACATCCGCGCCCCGGCCCCCGGTGGCCTCCTTCACGGCGGCGACGACATCCTCGCTCCGCCGGTCGATCACCGCGTCACAGCCCAGCTCCCGGGCGACGGCGGCCTTCTCGGGGCCTCCGACGACTCCGATGACGGTGGCCCCGGCCGCCTTTCCGAGCTGTACGGCCGCGCTGCCGACCCCTCCCGCGGCGGCGTGGACGAGCAGCGTCTCGCCGGCTTCCAGGTGGGCCCGCCGGTGCAGACCGAACCAGCCCGTCTGGTAGCCGATGTGCAGCGCCGCGGCCTCGGCGTCGTCCAGCGAACCGGGTGCGGGCAGCAGGGCTGCGGCGTCCGCGACGGCGTACTCGGCGAATCCGCCGTACGGCAGCGCGGGGTTGGCGATCACCCGCCGCCCGTCCTCGGTCTCGCCGCAGATCTCCACGCCCGGCGTGAACGGCAGCGGCGGCCGGACCTGGTAGTGGCCGCGGCACATCAGCACGTCCGGGAAGTTGATGTTCGCGGCCCGCACCTTCAGCAGGACCTGGCCCTCGCCGGGCACGGGCTGCGCCACGTCCTCGAGGCGCATCGCCTCGCTCGGCTCGCCGTTCTCGTGCACTTGCCATGCCTGCATGGGGGGCCTCCACAGGACTGCGTCGTCATGCCGGGGTCTGACCGGGATCCCCCGCATACTAAGCGGTCGCTTGTCGATCAGGGAACAGTCCTCGGGTGAACAGTCGCCCTCGTCACGCCTTCCGGGGCCGCGCCCGAACATGCATCCGCTCGCCCTGCGGTCCGAAGAGGCTCAGAAACTCCGCCGGTCCCTCCCCCGTCGATCCGAACCAGTGCGGCACCCGGGTGTCGAACTCCGCGGCCTCCCCCGCCGCCATCACCACGTCGTGCTCCCCCAGCACCACCCGCAGCCGCCCCGCCAGCACGTACAGCCACTCGTAGCCCTCGTGGGTGCGCGGCTCCGGCTCCTCCGCGCGCTGCGGCACCATCACCTTGAAGGCCTGGAGTCCACCGGACTGCCGCGTCAGCGGCCAGAAGGTGCGGCCGTGCCGTTCGAGCGGGGCGGTCCGCACCCGGGGATCGCCGACCGGCGGGGCGCCCACCAACTCGTCCAGCGGGACCTGATGGGCCTGCGCGATCGGCAGCAGCAGCTCCAGGCTGGGCTTGCGCAGGCCTGACTCCAGACGGGACAGGGTGCTCACGGAGATCCCGGTCCTCTCGGACAGCGCCGCGAGCGTCACCTCCCGGTCCTTCCGCAGCCGCCTGAGCCTCGGTCCCACTTCGGCGAGAACGTCATCGGTAGTCATGGGACGTATTGCAGGATCGGCAAAGAAGTTTGTCAATCCCGCACCGGCGGAGCAACCGTGTCGGTATGACCGAGACATACGAACACGAAGTGATCGTCATCGGTGGCGGAGCCGCCGGACTGTCCGCCGCACTGATCCTGGGCCGTGCGCGGCGCCGGACCCTGGTCGTCGACGCGGGTGAGCCGCGCAACGCGCCCGCCGCGCACATGCAGGGCTTCCTCACCCGGGACGGCATGCCGCCCGCCGAGTTCCTGGCGCTCGGGCGCGAGGAGATCAAGGGGTACGGCGTCGAGCTGGTCGAGGACCGGGTGATCGGGGCCGCCGAGGGCTTCACCGTGACCTTGGCGAGCGGGCGCGTGCTCCGGGCCCGGCGCCTCGTCGTCGCGACCGGCCTCAAGGACGAGCTCCCCGACGTGCCCGGCGTCGCCGAGCGTTTCGGCAAGGACGTCCTGCACTGTCCGTACTGCCACGGCTGGGAGGTCCGCGACCAGGCCTTCGGGGTGCTCGCGACGACCCCGCTCAGCGTGCACCAGGCGCTGATGGTCTCGCAGTGGTCGAAGGACGTGACCCTCTTCCTGCACACCCTCGCCGAGTCCGACCTCTCGGACGACGACCTGCGCAGGTTGGCCGCGGCCGGGGTCCGAGTGGCGCCGGGCGAGGTCGCCGAGCTGGTGGTCGACGGGGACCACCTCACCGGCGTACGCCTGAAGGACGGCTCGGCGCACGCACGCGAGGTGCTGTTCGTCGCGCCCCGCGCGGTACCGCAGACCGGGCTGCTGGAGCAGCTCGGTGCCGAGCTCACGGAAACCCCCTTCGGCTCCTACCCGGTGGTCGACCCGACCGGGCTCACCTCCGTGCCGGGCGTCTGGGCGGTCGGCAACGCGATGGGCTTCGGCGAGCAGGTGGTGAACGCGGCGGCAGGCGGCTACCGGGCAGGGGCCACGATCAACGGGGAGCTCCTGATGACCGACCTCGACGCAACGCCCTAAGGGGCGCGAGGAACTGCGCGACCAGCCACGACGCACCTGCAGACGAAAGCCCCCCCTCCGTCGACGTGTAATCCAGCGAAGCGTGCCGCACCATGGCTGCATGCTGCTTGCCCGGCTGGCCCAGGTGTCCCAGGAGGTCGCCGCCACCTCGGCCCGGTCCCGGAAGACCGCGCTCCTCGCCGAGCTCTTCCGGGACGCCGAGGCGCAGGACGTGCCGATCGTCATCCCGTACCTGGCGGGACGCCTCCCGCAGGGCCGGCTCGGCGTCGGCTGGAAGGTGCTGAGCCGGCCGGTCGCCCCCGCCGCCGAACCAACCCTGACCGTGCGCGGGGTGGACGCCCTGCTGAGCACGTTGGGCCAGGTCGCGGGCGCGGGCTCGCAGGCCGAACGGGCCCGGCTGGTCGGGGAGTTGCTGGGCGCGGCCACCGAGGGAGAGCAGCGGTTCCTGCTGGGGCTGATCAGCGGGGAGGTACGGCAGGGCGCACTGGACGCGGTCGCCACCGAGGGGCTCGCCCAGGCCACCGGCGCGCCCCCCGCCGACGTACGCCGTGCCGTTATGCTCGCGGGCTCCCTCCAGACGGTGGCCGAGACCCTGCTCGCCGACGGCCCGTCCGCCCTCGACCGCTTCCGCCTCACCGTGGGAAGCCCGGTCCTGCCGATGCTGGCGCACAGCGCCTCCTCGGTCGCCGAGGCGGTTCAGAAGCTCGGCACCTGCGTGGCCGAGGAGAAGCTGGACGGTATCCGCGTCCAGGTCCACCGCGACGGCGACGTCGTACGGCTGTACACCCGCACCCTCGACGACATCACCGACCGGCTGCCCGAACTGACTGCTGCCGCACGGGAGTTGAGAGGCGACCGGTTCATCCTCGACGGCGAGGTCATCGCCTTCGACGAGGCGGGACGGCCCCGCTCCTTCCAGGAGACCGCGGGCCGGGTCGGCTCCCGCGTCGACGTGACGACGGCCGCCGAGGCGGTGCCCGTCTCCCCCGTCTTCTTCGACGCGCTCCTGGTCGACGACCGCGACCTCCTCGACCTGCCCTTCGCCGAACGGCACGCGGAGCTGGCCCGCCTGGTGCCCGAGCCGATGCGGGTGCGGCGAGCACCGGTGTCGGGCCCGGAGGATGTACGCACAGCGGAGGACTTCCTGGCCGCGACCCTTGAGCGCGGCCACGAAGGCGTCGTCGTGAAGTCCCTCGACGCCCCCTACAGCGCGGGCCGGCGCGGCGCCTCGTGGCTGAAGGTCAAGCCCGTGCACACCCTCGACCTGGTGGTGCTGGCCGCCGAATGGGGCCACGGCCGGCGTACCGGCAAGCTCTCCAACCTCCATCTCGGCGCCCGCACCGCCGACGGCGGCTTCGCCATGCTCGGCAAGACCTTCAAGGGCATGACCGACGCGATGCTCACCTGGCAGACCGGGCGGCTCCAGGAGCTGGCCGTCGACAGCAGCGGTCATGTGGTGACCGTACGGCCCGAACTCGTCGTCGAGATCGCCTACGACGGGCTCCAGAGATCGACCCGCTATCCGGCCGGCGTCACGCTGCGGTTCGCGCGCGTGGTCCGCTACCGGGAGGACAAACGGCCGGAGGAGGCCGACACGGTGGAGACGCTGCTGGCCGCGCATCCCGAGGTGAAGCCGTGAGGACAAGCGCGGGCCTGCTGTTGTTCCGGCACACCGGTGACGGCCTGGAGGTGTTGCTGGGCCATATGGGAGGCCCGTTCTTCGCGCGGCGCGACGCCGGGGCGTGGACCGTGCCGAAGGGCGAGTACGAGCCGGACGAGCCGGCCTGGGACGCGGCCCGCCGGGAGTTCCAGGAGGAGCTCGGGCTGGCGCCGCCCGACGGGGTGGCCGTACCCCTGGGCGAGGTGCGGCAGACGAACGGCAAGGTCGTCACGGTGTGGGCGATCGAGGCGGACCTCGACCCGGCGACGGTGGTGCCGGGGACGTTCCGCATGGAGTGGCCGCCGAAGTCGGGGCAGATGCGGGAGTTCCCGGAGCTGGACCGCGTCGAGTGGTTCGGCCTCGACCGGGCCCGGGCCGTGATCGTCACGGCGCAGGCCGCGTTTCTCGACCGGCTGACTGAGCACTCGGGCTGACGTCCACACGTTGCGGTCGCCCGCGGCGCGCGGGAAGGTCGAAGCACAGTCAGCTCTTCAGGAGGTCGGTCATGCCCATCGCGACGGTGAACCCGGCGAACGGCGAGACGCTCAAGACGTACCGGGCCATGGACGAGGAGGAGATCGAGCGCAGGCTCCAGCTCGCCCAGGCCACGTTCCGCACCTACCGGGCGACGCCGTTCGCCGAGCGGGCCCGTCGTCTGAACCGCGCCGCCGAACTCCTCGACGACGACGGCAAGGACATCGCCCGGGTCATGACCACCGAGATGGGCAAGCCGGTCAAGCAGGCCCGCGCCGAGGCCGCCAAGTGCGCCAAGGCCATGCGCTGGTACGCCGAGCACGCCGAGTCGCTGCTCGCCGACGAGGAGCCGTCGGAGACCGACGTCAAGGACTCCGGCGCGTCCCGTGCCCTGGTCCGCTACCGGCCGCTGGGCCCCGTGCTCGCGGTGATGCCGTGGAACTTCCCGCTGTGGCAGGTGGTGCGTTTCGCGGCGCCCGCTCTGATGGCCGGGAACGTCGGCCTGCTCAAGCACGCCTCCAACGTGCCGCAGACCGCCCTGTTCCTGGAGGACCTCTTCCACCGGGCCGGCTACCCCGAGGGCTGCTTCCAGACCCTGCTCGTCGGCTCCGCCGCCATCGACGACATCCTGCGCGACGAGCGCGTCAAGGCGGCCACGCTCACAGGGAGTGAGCCCGCGGGGCGGGCGGTCGCCTCCACCGCCGGGGACATGGTCAAGAAGACGGTCCTCGAACTGGGCGGCAGCGACCCCTACATCGTGATGCCGTCCGCGGACATCGACCGGGCGGCGCGGATCGCGGTGACCGCGCGCGTGCAGAACAACGGGCAGTCCTGCATCGCCGCCAAGCGGTTCATCGTGCACACCGACGTCTACGACCGCTTCGCCGAACGGTTCGTCGAGGGCATGAAGGCCCTCAAGGTCGGCGACCCGCTGGAGGAGGACACCGAGGTCGGGCCGCTCGCCAGCGAGCAGGGACGGGACGACCTGGAGGAACTGGTCGACGACGCCAGGCGCAGTGGGGCGAGCGTGCTGTGCGGGGGCGAGCGGCCCGAGGGTCCCGGCTGGTTCTACCCGCCGACGGTCATCGCCGACGTCGACCGCGAGATGCGCGTCCACCGCGAGGAGACCTTCGGACCGGTGGCCACCCTGTACCGGGCGGCCGACGTCGACGAGGCCGTGCTGATCGCCAACGACTCGCCGTTCGGGCTCAGTTCCAACGTGTGGACGCGGGACGAGGCCGAGGTCGACCGGTTCGTACGGGATCTGGAGGCCGGCGGGGTCTTCGTCAACGGGATGACGGCCTCCCATCCGGCGTTCCCCTTCGGCGGGGTCAAGCGGTCCGGATACGGGCGTGAGCTGTCCGGGCACGGAATCAGGGAGTTCTGCAACATCACGACGGTTTGGCACGGAGCGTGACGTCTGCGCGGCTACGATCCCCGGTGTGAACCGCGAAGTGACACTGCCTCTGATCGTCGATGACCGCGGGACCCTGCAGGTGGCTGCCGCCGATGTGAGCAAGCTGCTGCGCAGTCTCGGCGGACGCTGGCTGCACCTGGTCGAGGCCGGAGCCGACGGGCTCGACGAGGACACCGTCGCCGCGCTGACGATCGAGCTGGCGAAGCTGGCCGACCGGATCGACGTCGCGTGCATCGCGCACAGTAGCGGCGGCGCGCCGTAGGGGTGCTGTTGCGTCGCCGGGTGCGGGTATCCGTCGTGGCCGGCCGCGCGGTTCCACGCGCCCCGGGCGGGCTTCTCCTGCGCCCGTCGAGGAGGCGCCTCTGTCACTGATACGGAGTAACCCCGCGCGAAGTCGCCGCTCCCTCAGGTGATCGTGGTCTGGACCAGTCTCTGAGGTGAAGGCAGGCGGTTCATGGCGACTTTGTGCAGACCCTCGGTGTCCGTCCCGGAGTACGTGATCACGATGGAGGACACGCTGGAGCTGGCGCGTTCCCTGCACGCCGATCACCCTCAACTGCCCCTGGCGCTGCGGCTGATCGAGAACACGGGGGTGCGCACCCGGCACGTCGTGCAGCCCATCGAGGAGACGCTGAGGCATCCCGGGTTCGAGGCTCGCAACAAGGTCTACGTGACGGAGGCGAAGGCGCGGGTGCCCGCGGTGGTGCAGCGGGCCCTGGACGAGGCCGAGCTCCTGACCGCCGATATCGATGTCATCGTCTACGTGTCGTGCACGGGCTTCATGATGCCCTCCCTCACGGCGTGGCTGATCAACGAGATGGACTTCGAGAACACCACCCGGCAGCTGCCCATAGCCCAGCTGGGCTGCGCGGCCGGCGGTGCCGCGATCAATCGGGCGCACGACTTCTGCACGGCCTATCCCGGGGCCAACGCCCTCATCGTGGCCTGCGAGTTCTGCTCCCTGTGCTACCAGCCGGGTGACCTCGGCGTCGGCAACCTGCTGTCCAACGGGCTGTTCGGCGACGGTATCGCCGCCGCAGTGGTGCGCGGCCGGGGCGGCGAGGGCATCGCGCTGGAACGCAACGGCTCGTACCTGATCCCCAAGACCGAAGAGTGGATCATGTACGACGTCCGGGCCACGGGCTTCCACTTCCAGCTGGACAAGCGGGTGCCGGCCACCATGGAGCCGCTGGCCCCGGCGCTCCAGGACCTCGCGGGTCTGCACGGCTGGGACGCGGCCGACCTGGACTTCTACATAATCCACGCGGGCGGCCCCCGCATACTCGACGACCTCAGCACGTTCCTCCAGGTCGATCCGCACGCCTTCCGGTTCAGCCGGGCCACGCTCACCGAGTACGGGAACATCGCCAGCGCCGTCGTACTGGACGCGCTGCGGCGGCTGTTCGAGGAGGGCGGGCCACACGATCGTGCGCGTGGCCTGCTGGCCGGGTTCGGACCCGGCATCACCGCGGAAATGTCCCTGGGCCGCTGGCAGCGCCCCGACGAGACGGCGTGACCATGACCGACGAGACGATCACCGAGTTCCTGCCCCCCATCCGGCACTGGCCGGCACTCGAACTGAACGGCGTCGACTTCGACCCGGTGCTGACCGAGCTGATGCGTGAGGGCCCCGTCACCCGGATCCAGCTGCCCAACGGCGAGGGCTGGGCCTGGCTGGCCACCCGGTACGACGACGTGCGGACGGTGACCAACGACCCCCGCTTCAGCCGTGAGGCCGTCATGGACCAGCCGGTCACCCGGCTCGCCCCGCACTTCATCCCGCAGCGCGGCGCGGTCGGCTTCCTCGACCCGCCGGACCACACCCGGCTGCGCCGCTCGGTGGCCGCCGCGTTCACCGCGAAGGGCGTGGAACGGATCCGGGACAAGTCCCGGCGGCTGCTGGACGAACTGGTCGACGAACTGGTGCAGGACGGGCCGCCCGCGGACCTCACCGCCGCCGTCCTGAGCCCCTTCCCCATCGCGGTGATCTGCGAGCTGATGGGTGTCCCTGCCGCCGACCGGCAGGACATGCACATCTGGACCCAGCTGATCCTGTCGTCGTCGCACGGCGCGAAGGTCAGCGAGAAGGCCAAGAACGAGATGGGCGCCTACTTCGCCGACCTCATCGGCCTCAGGGAGGGCGGCTCCGGCGAGGACGTGGCCTCCCTGCTCGGCGCCGCCGTGGGCCGCGGCGAGGTGACGCTCGACGAGGCCGTCGGGCTCGCGGTGCTGCTGCAGATCGGCGGCGAAGCGGTCACGAACAACAGCGGCCAGATGTTCTATCTGCTGCTGACCCGCCCCGACCTGGCCGAACGCCTGCGTGCCGAGCCGGAGATCCGCCCGCGCGCCATCGACGAGCTGCTGCGCTACATCCCGCACCGCAACGCGGTCGGCCTGTCCCGGATCGCCCTGGAGGACGTGGGGATCGCAGGCGTACGGATCCGGGCGGGCGACCCGGTCTACGTGTCGTATCTCTCCGCGAACCGGGACCCCGACGTCTTCCCGTATCCGGAGACGATCGACTTCGACCGCAGCCCCAACCCGCACGTGTCCTTCGGCTTCGGACCGCACTACTGCCCCGGCGGGATGCTGGCCCGGCTGGAGTCCGGGCTGCTGATCGACGCGCTGCTCGACCGGCTGCCGGGCCTGAGCCTGGCGGTGCCGCCCGAGCAGGTCCCGTTCAGGAAGGGCGCGTTGATCCGTGGGCCCGAGGCCCTCCCGGTGACGTGGTGACGGCATCCGAGGGGCTCCTGGTGCCCCCGGGGCACGGCAGGGTCGTCCGGACCCCGGCCCAGCACGTGACCTTCAAGGTGACCGGCACGCACTCCCGCACGGCGTCCACCTTCGAGGTCATCGTCCCGCCCGGCTTCGACGTGGGCGCCCATGTGCACACCCGGAGCGAGGAGTTGTTCTACGTCCTCGAAGGCGAACTGGACGTCCTGGCCTTCGAGCCGCGAGTGCGGACCCCCGACAACTGGCAGCGCTGGCAGTCGGGTTCGGGCAAGAGGGTGGTACGGGCCACGCCGGGAACGGTGATCGTCGTCCCGCCGGGCTGCCCGCACGCCTTCGCCAACCCGACCGACACCCCGGCGAAGATGTTCTTCCAGGCGAGCCCGCCGCCGGATCACGAGCGGTACTTCGAGGAGTTGCTGGAGATCCTGGGCGGCGGGGGCCCGCCGGACCACGCGGCGATCGAGGAGCTGCGCGCGAGGTACGACATCGAGCAGCTGACGCCGCTCAGACACCGTTAGCGGATGGACATCCCGGAGAGGGTGCGGGCGATCACCAGTCGCTGGATCTCGCTCGTGCCCTCGAAGATGGTGTAGATCGCCGCGTCCCGGTGCATGCGCTCCACCGGGTACTCCCGCGTGTAGCCGTTGCCGCCCAGGATCTGCACGGCCTGCGCGGTGACCGTCTTGGCGGTCTCGCTCGCGAACAGCTTCGACATCGAGCCCTCGGCCGCGGTGAACTGCTTGCCGTTGATCGCCATCCAGGAGGCACGCCAGACCAGGAGCCGGGCCGCGTCGATGGACGTCCGCATGTCGGCGAGCTGGAAGGCCACACCCTGGTTGTCGATGATCGGGCGCCCGAACTGCTCACGCGTCTTCGCGTAGTCCAGGGCCACCTCGTAGGCGGCACGAGCGGTGCCCACCGCCATCGCGCCCACCGCCGGCCGCGACGCCTCGAACGTGGCCATCGCCGCGTTCTTCACGCGCTCGCCGTTGCCGGCCTTGGCGCGCTCCCGGGCCCGCGCCAGGCGCTGGTCCAGCTTCTCCTTGCCACCGAGCAGGCAGTGGCCGGGGACGCGTACGTCCTCCAGGACGACCTCTGCCGTGTGCGAGGCGCGGATGCCGTGCTTCTTGAACTTCTGCCCCTGGGACAGGCCCGGTGTGTTCGGCGGCACGATGAAGGACGCGTGGCCCTTGGAGCCGATCTCCGGGTCGACGACCGCGACGACGACGTGGACGTTGGCGATGCCGCCGTTGGTCGCCCAGGTCTTGGTGCCGTTCAGCACCCACTCGTCCTTGGCCTCGTCGTACACGGCACGCGTGCGCATGGAGGCCACGTCGGAACCGGCGTCCGGCTCGGAGGAGCAGAAGGCGGCGACCTTGACGTCGTTCGCGTCGCCGTACATCTGGGGGATCCAGGTGCCGATCTGTTCCTCGGTGCCGTTGGCGAGGACGCCGACAGCGGCGAGACCGGTGCCCACGATCGACAGGGCGATGCCCGCGTCGCCCCAGAACAGCTCCTCCATCGCCATCGGGATACCGAGCCCGGTGGGGTCGAAGTACTGCTGGGCGTAGAAGTCGAGGGAGTAGATGCCTACCTTCGCGGCCTCCTGGATGACCGGCCAGGGAGTCTCCTCGCGCTCGTCCCATTCGGCGGCCGCGGGGCGGATGACGTCGGCGGCGAAGCCGTGCAGCCAGTCCCGGACCTCCTTCTGTTCGTCGTTGAGCTCCATGGTGAACTCGGCCATGTCCCCTCCAGCGGCGGTGCATATACATGTTACTAGCGGTAACGTGAGTCTGTTACCCACGGGTAGGAAAAGTCAACTGCCCCTGCTCAGTCAGTAGCCTGTTCGATGCCAATCGCGCGACAGGTGTTAGTTTGCGCAGGCGTTACCGATTCAGCACGGGTGGGGAGAGCTCATGGACACCACACAGTGGACCGATCAGCAACGGTCTACCGACCGCCGCCGGCGCGAACTGCTGGAGGCCGCGGACAGAGTGGTGCTGCGCGACGGACCGCAGGCCTCTATGAACGCGATCGCCGCGGAAGCCGGCATCACCAAGCCGATTCTGTACCGGCACTTCGGTGACAAGGGGGGACTCTACGCCGCCCTCGCCATGCGGCACACCGACGCTCTCCTGGCCTCGCTGCGGGCCGCGCTGGACGCCCCCGCGGAACGGCGCGAGCGGGTCGAGGCGACCCTGGACACCTACCTCGCCGCGATCGAGGCCCGTCCCCAGGTCTACCGGTTCCTGATGCACCCCGCCGAGGGGAGCCACGTCGGGGACCAGGGCTTCGATGTCGGCCAGCATTCCGCGCCGGTGTTGCGCAGGATGGGTGAAGAGCTGGCGCAGGTCATCGAGGAGCGGCTGGACCTCGGGCCCGGGAGCCAGCTGCTGGCCCGGGTGTGGGGGCACGGAATCGTCGGGATGATGTACGCGGCGGGCGACTGGTGGCTCGGGGAACGGCCGTGCCCCCGCGCCGAGTTGGTGCGGAACATGGCGGACCTGCTGTGGGGGCGGCTCGCTGCCGCCGGGGACAAGGTGGGGGGCCCGGGCTTCTGACGCCTCGGGTTCGTCGGGGCTGGTGACGCCCCTGCGGCGAGGCCGCGCATCGGCACAGCCCCGCACCCCTGAACAGGTTCAGCCGCCCGTACGCCAGGAAGCCCGGGCCACTTGACGCATCAACCGCCGGTGGCGGCGGCCCTCCACCCGGTCCGCGTAGGTCCTGCCGTCCACGTGGTCGCATTCGTGCTGAAGGCACCGCGCGAAGAAACCCGTGCCGTGGATCGTCAACGGCTCGCCCGTCGCCGTGAAACCCTCCACCACCGCGTGGTCGTAGCGTTCCGTCGGCGCCTCAAGACCCGGCAGCGACAGACAGCCCTCGGGCCCCCTCAGCACCAGGCCGTCCGCCTCCACCAGCCGCGGGTTCACCACATGTCCCAGGTGGCGGACCTCCTCGTCGTCCGGGCAGTCGTAGACGAACACCCGCAGCGGCACGCCGATCTGGTTCGCCGCGAGGCCCACGCCCTCGGCCGCGTACATCGTCGCGAACAAGTCCTCCACGAGCGCCGCCAGTTCCGGGCCGAAGTCCGACACGGCCCCGCAGGGTTCGTGCAGCAGGGGGCCGCCGAGCAGAGTGAGGGGCCGGACGCGGCCATGGGTGCCCGGAATGGAGCCGTTTCGCATGGCCGCAAGGGTACGGCGATTCGGGAGTGCCTACGGATCTCGATAGGCTGAGGTCCACACCACGTGGCCGGAGGCAGAGTCGCGGCGCGTACGCAAGGAGGATCGAGATCTGATGACAGCCAACTCGGACCCGCTCTCGCCGCGGGCCAAGCTCGCCGTGACGGCGGGCAAGGCCGTCGCTGCGGCATCCCGGGCCGCGGGTCGCGGCAGCGGTTCGGTCATCGGCGGCAAGGTGGCCCTCAAACTCGACCCCGACCTCCTCGCCCGGCTCGCCCAGCACCTGGACGTCGTGCTCGTCTCGGCGACCAACGGCAAGACCACCACCACCCGGCTCATCGCCGAGGCACTGGGGGCCGCCGGACCCGTCGTCTCCAACGCGCTCGGCGCCAACATGCCCGCCGGCATCACCTCCGCCCTCGCGGGCGGCTCGGACTCCCGGTACGGCGTCATCGAAGTCGACGAGAAGTACCTCGCGGGCGTGGCCCGGGACACCGACCCCAAGTGCATCGCCCTGCTGAACCTCTCCCGCGACCAGCTCGACCGCGCCGCCGAGACCCGCATGCTCGCGGAGAACTGGCGCGAGGGGCTGGCGGGCAGCAAGGCCGTCGTGGTCGCCAACGCCGACGACCCGCTCGTCGTGTGGGCCGCCTCGTCCTCCCCCAACGTCATCTGGGTCGCCGCCGGACAGATGTGGAAGGACGACGCCTGGTCCTGCCCGTCCTGCGGCGGCGTGATGCAGCGGCCCGGCGACGACTGGTTCTGCGGCGAGTGCGGCTTCCGGCGCCCCACACCGAGCTGGGCGCTCTCCGGTGACCACGTCCTCGACCCGCACGGGTCCGCCTGGCCCATCCACCTCCAGCTGCCCGGCCGCGCCAACAAGGCCAACGCCGCCTCCTCCGCCGCCGTCGCCGCCGTCTTCGGCGTGCCGCCGCAGGTCGCCCTGGAACGCATGTACAAGGTGCAGGCCGTCGCCGGACGCTACGACGTCGTCCAGTTCCAGCAGCGCGACCTGCGCCTGCTGCTCGCGAAGAACCCGGCAGGCTGGCTCGAGACGTTCAGCCTGATCGACCCGCCGCCGACCCCGGTGATCCTCTCCGTCAACGCCCGCGGCGCCGACGGCACCGACACCTCCTGGCTGTGGGACGTCGACTACACCCGGCTGACCGGCCACCCGATCTGCGTGGTCGGCGACCGCAAGCTCGACCTCGCGGTGCGTCTGGAGGTCGCGAACCAGAACTTCCAGGTCTGCGACAACCTCGACCAGGCCGTGTCGATGAGCCCGCCCGGCCGCATCGAGGTCATCGCGAACTACACCGCCTTCCAGGACCTGCGCCGCCGCGTCGGCAACTGAGACACAGGGGAATTTTGTGAGCGACAACCAACTGCGGATCGTCTGGATCTACCCCGACCTGCTCAGCACCTACGGCGACCAGGGCAACGTCCTCGTCGTCGAGCGGCGGGCCCGTCAGCGCGGCCTCGACGTGGCCCGCCTGGACGTGCGCAGCGACCAGCCGATCCCGACCTCCGGCGACATCTACCTGATCGGCGGCGGCGAGGACCGGCCCCAGCGGCTGGCGGCCGAGCGGCTGCGCCGGGACGGCGGTCTGCACCGGGCCGTCGGCAACGGCGCGATCGTCTTCTCCGTCTGCGCCGGCTACCAGATCCTCGGCCACGAGTTCATCAACGACCTCGGCCAGCGCGAGCCCGGCCTCGGCCTGCTCGACGTGGTCTCGACCCGCGGCGAGGGCGCGCGGTGCGTCGGCGACGTGCTCGGCGACATCGACCCGCGCCTCGGCCTGCCCCCGCTGACGGGCTTCGAGAACCACCAGGGCATCACCCACCTCGGCCCCACCGCCCGTCCGCTCGCCAACGTCCGCCTGGGCAACGGCAACGGCACCGGGGACGGCACGGAGGGGGCGTACAACGACACCGTCTTCGGTACGTACATGCACGGACCCGTCCTTGCACGCAATCCGCTCATCGCCGACCTGCTGCTGAAGCTGGCGCTCGACGTGAACGCCCTGCCGCCGACCGACGACCGCTGGTACGAGGCCCTGCGCACCGAGCGCATCGCATCCGCGCAGCAGCCTGCCTGACCTGCGACGACACCAGCTGTTCAGCTCGGCGCAAACGGCCCGTCTGTCGACGGGTCCGCACAGGTGAGCGGACCCGTCCAGCAGGCGGACGCACGCTACGGCCCCGACCCCTCCTGCCGCTACTCTGGCGGAGTTCGAGCCGGACGACGTGGTCCGGATCCGACCCACGTCGACTCGGTGAGAAGGTTGTTCGGGCTATGCGCATTGGTGTCCTCACGTCCGGCGGCGACTGCCCCGGCCTGAACGCGGTCATCCGGTCCGTCGTGCACCGTGCCGTCGCCGACCACGGCGACGACGTCATCGGTTTCCGGGACGGCTGGAAAGGCCTCCTGGAGTGCGACTACCTCAAGCTCGACCTCGACGCCGTCGGCGGCATCCTCGCCCGCGGCGGCACGATCCTCGGCTCCTCCCGGGTCCAGCCCTCCCATCTGCGGGACGGTGTGGAGCGGGCGAAGGGGCATGTCGAGGAGCTCGGGCTCGACGCGATCATCCCGATCGGCGGCGAGGGCACGCTGAAGGCGGCCCGGCTGATGTCGGACGCCGGTCTGCCGATCGTGGGTGTGCCCAAGACCATCGACAACGACATCGCGGTCACCGACGTCACCTTCGGTTTCGACACCGCGGTCGGTGTCGCCACGGAGGCGCTCGACCGGCTCAAGACCACCGCCGAGTCCCACCAGCGGGTCCTCGTCGTCGAGGTCATGGGGCGGCACACCGGGTGGATAGCGCTGCACTCCGGCATGGCGGCCGGCGCACACGCCATCGTCGTACCGGAACGCCCCTTCGACATCGAGGAGTTGGCCCGGCGGGTCGGCGAGCGGTTCGAGGCGGGCAAGCGGTTCGCCATCGTCGTGGTGGCCGAAGGTGCCAAGCCCGCGGCCGGGTCCATGGCGTTCGACGAGGGCGCCAAGGACATCTACGGGCACGAGCGGTTCGCCGGGATCGCCAACCAGCTGTCCATCGAGCTGGAGCAGCGGCTGGGGAAGGAAGCCCGGCCCGTCATCCTGGGGCATGTGCAGCGAGGCGGTACGCCCACCGCGTACGACCGGGTTCTCGCCACCCGGTTCGGGTGGCATGCGGTGGAGGCCGTGCACCGCGGGGAGTTCGGGCACATGACGGCGCTCCAGGGGACGGACATCGTGATGGTGCCCCTCGCGAAGGCGGTCGAGACGCTGAAGACGGTTCCCGCGGAACGCTACGAGGAAGCCGAGTGCGTCCTCTAGATCAGCGCGCACGGAGCTTGCTCGCACGGACCTGAAGAAGCCGCCCCCGGTCGCAGTCGCGACCGGGGGCGGTTCTAGTCTGGGCGTGGACAGACGTGCACAACCCCCACGAATCAGGAGCCGCCGGCATGGATCACAGCGGGCACGGCATGACCACGGATCTGCCGCCGTTCACGCTGGGACGAGGCCTTCAGTGGTCCACCGACCCGTTCTTCCTCGTCGCCTGTCTGCTCGGGCTCGGCCTGTACGTGTGGGGCGTGGTGCGGCTGCGGCGGCGGGGGGACGCGTGGCCCGTGGGGCGGACCGTTTCCTACGTCGCCGGTGTGCTGTCCATCGCGCTGATGATGTGCACCGGGCTGAACGACTACGGCATGGTCATGTTCAGCGTGCACATGGTGCAGCACATGGTGATCAGCATGCTGTCGCCGATCCTGATCCTGCTCGGGGCCCCGGTCACGCTCGCCCTGCGGGCACTGCCCGTCGCGGGCAAGGGCCGCAAGGGGCTGCGCGAGCTGCTGCTGATGCTGCTGCACAGCCGGTACATGCGGATCATCACGCATCCGGCGTTCACGATCCCGCTGTTCATCGCGAGCCTGTACGGGCTGTACTTCACGCCCGTCTTCGACTTCCTGATGGGGTCGAAGACCGGGCACGTCGCGATGATGGTGCACTTCCTCGCCGTCGGTGTCGTCTTCTTCTGGCCGATCATCGGCATCGATCCCGGGCCGCAGCGACCGGGCTATCTGATGCGGATGCTGGAGCTGTTCGCGGGGATGCCGTTCCACGCGTTCTTCGGCATCGCGCTGATGATGGCGTCCGAGCCCATGGTGGGGACCTTCAAGAACCCGCCCGCCTCGCTCGGGATCGACGCGCTCTCCGACCAGAACTACGCGGGCGGTATCGCCTGGGCGTTCAGCGAGGTTCCCTCCGTACTCGTACTGATCGCACTGCTGTTCCAGTGGTACGGCTCCGAACAGCGGCAGGCCAAGCGCACGGACCGGGCCGCCGACCGGGACGGTGACAAGGAACTCGAGGCCTACAACGCCTATTTGGCCTCATTGAACGCACAGGGGCGTTAATGCCTTCGCCTTCCTGAAGCATTCAGTAGCATGAAGCGCGTTGGGGAAACCGCCGGGGGGAGCGGTGATGACACTTCGCGCATTTATGCACAGGATCGCCTTACTGGCGATATTCACGCTGCTGGTGAGCGGCTGCGACCACGCCGCTCCGGTGACGGCGGTCAAGGCGGTCGCCGCCCATGTGCCGTCGCTCGCGCCGTTCTTCGACGAGAACAGCGGCCTGGGCCAGGACGCCGCGGTGCGGTCACGGGCCGTGCAGGGAAGTCTCCAGCAGGGAGACACACCCGGCCTCTACGGCGGCAGCAAACAGCCGACCATCTGCGACGTCGCCAAACTCGAACGATTCCTCACGGATCCCAGGAATCACAAAAAGGCACAGGCGTGGGCCCATGTACTGAACATCGGCACCGACGGAATACCGGAATATCTCGATCGACTCACACCGGTCCTGCTGCGTCACGACACTCTCGTCGAGAATCACGACTACAAGAAGGAAAAGGCCGTCCCGTACAACTCCCTGCTCCAGACGGGAATCGCGATTCTCGTCGACGAACAGGGGCTTCCGGCTGTGAAGTGTTCGTGTGGAAATCCACTGCGGCCCTTCAAGGGTGACACCAGCCGCATTTCCGTCCACTTCGACGGCGGCAACAAGAAGTGGGCGGGATACGAGCGGGACGCCGTGGTCGCCGTGAAGCCCGCTCCGCGGAAACTGGAACGGATCGCTCTCGTCGACGTACGGGAACCCGCCCGCGGGATCGCCCGGCCGACCGGCACGACCGGTGAGAAGGACACCACCTTCGACACGAAGCAGCCGCGCGCGGTGCCGGACCTCACCGGGACGACCTTCGCGCATGCCCGTCGGGAACTGATCGACGCCGGGCTGGCGGCCGGGTATGCCGGGCGGGGAGTGCCGCCCGACAGTGCGAAGGTCACGGCGAGCGATCCGCCCGCGGGGGCGGAACTGCCGTTCGGGCAGTTCGTGACGCTGACCGTGGCCGGGGGCGGCACGAGCACCACCGGCGGGGTACGCCGGCCGACGACCACTCCCCCGCCGCGGTCCTCCTCTGCTGCCACAAAGACACCGCCGACCGGCACACCGTCGTCGGCGAGGCCGTCGGGATCGTCCGGGTCCAGCGGCAAGCCCGGGAAGTCCTCTTCGGCGCCTCCGTCGTCGTCGAGCAGCAAACCCGGGAAGCCGTCGTCCCCGCCCTCGTCGAGTACGGCTCCGGCCTCGCCGTCGCCCGCGAAGTCCAGCAGGCCGCCGAGCCCGCCGCCCTCCACGAGGTCGTCCCCGGCCGGCACTCCGCACACCAGCAGCGCGCCGCCAGCATCGCCGCCCTCGAAGCCACCGCCGTCGACGACCGGCGCCCCTGTCACCGGCGAACCGGCGAGCGGCGATCCCACGACCACCCGGCCCGCCGACGGGCCGAGCAGCAGCGTCGCCACGTAGCGCCCCGCAGAACCGGAGAGTCACCGGATGCCTTCAGGATCACCGACGTCGGGAGTGGGCCGGGTCATCGCCGGCCGCTATCTGCTGCTGAACCCGCTCGGCAGCGGCGGCATGGGCCATGTGTGGCTCGCCCACGACCAGAGACTCGCCTGTGAGGTCGCGCTCAAGGAGATCGTGTTCCGTGACCCGGTCGAGGCCGCCGACGAGCGGGAGGCCCGGGTGGCCCGGGCCCGCGCCGAGGCCCGGCACGCGGCCGGGCTGCGCGGCCACCCGCATGTGGTGACCGTGCACGACGTGCTGGAGCACGAGGGACTGCCGTGGATCGTCATGGAGTACGTGGCGGACGCCGTGGACATGCGCGACCTGGTCGACTCGCGGGGCCCGCTCGCTCCGGCGGAGAGCGCCCGTATCGGCCTGGCCGTGCTGGACGCGCTGACCGCCGGGCACCAGCGGGGCGTGATGCACCGGGACGTGAAGCCGGCGAACATCCTGCTCGCACCGGACCGCTCGGGGTCGCCGTACGGGCGCGTCCTGCTCGCCGACTACGGCATCTCCGTGCAGCCGGACGCCGGGGAGACGCGGTACACCCTGGCGTCGGTGCTGGTGGGCACCTCGGGCTTTCTGGCGCCGGAACGTGCCACGGGCGGGGCGCCCACCCCGGCCGCGGACCTGTTCTCACTGGGCTGCACGCTGTACCACGCGGTGGAGGGCGTGGGCCCCTTCGAACGCGACTCGCATCTCGCCGAGGTCACCGCGGTCGTCATGGAGGAGCCGCGCCCGGCCGTGCGCGCCGGAGCGCTGGGTCCCGTGCTCGGGGCGCTGCTCGCGAAGGACCCGGACCGGCGGCTGTCGTCGGCGGAGGCGGAGGCCGCGCTGTCGGGGATCGTGACACCGCAGGCCGAGCCGTACGTCCGGACACAGACCGACCTCGGTTCCCAGCCGCCCTGGGCGGCGGTGCGGGTGCCGCCGCTCAGGGCGGCGGAGCCTCCCCGACAGCAAGGGCGCGGACGTCGGCGGCGGGAGCGTTCACACGCCCTGCGGGCCGTGCTCGCCTGCGGTCTCGGGCTCCTGCTGGCCCTGGGCGGGGTGTGGTACGCCATGGCCGACCGGTCGGCGGACGGCGGTGGCGGAGCCGGGACCGGAGGCGCCCGGCAGCCGTACGGCAAGGACGTCGGGCTGTCGAAGCCGCTGCGGGACGGCGACTGTGTCATCGCCGACTGGCCGGGCTCGGACCGCTTCCGGGGGACACCCCGGCTGAAGCCGGACCCGACCTGCGCCACGGCCCCGGACGGCCAGGTGACGGCGTTCGTGGCGGCCGCCTCGGCGGACGAGGCGCGGCGGACCGGGGCGGTGAAGTGCGAGGAGGGGACGCGGGAGATCCGGGAGCGGCTCGCGGACGTCCGCAGCCAGGCCGTGGTGCCGACCGGCGGGGGCTTCGAGGCCGCCGGCCGGCGCACCGCCTGTCTGGTGCTGGGCGCGAGCGGGCCGCTGTACGGGCCGATCGGCACGCATCGCGCACCGGGCTCGGCGTTCGCGGACACCGCGACCATGCAGCGGCGCGACTGTCTGGACGTGCGCACCAACCGGGACGCGCGGCTGGTGTCCTGCGCGGGCTCCTACGACGAGCAGGTGCTCGGCTTCACCCGACTGGCCCCGGACGTCACGCTGCCCGAGGCGCGGACCGAATCGGACACGGCATGTGCGCGTGACGTGCCGCCGGGCGACTACGGCTTCGACCCGTCCGTCTACACGGCGGGCTCCTGGACCAGTGCGGGCCCCTGGAAGAACGGCACTCATTTCGTCGTGTGCACCGTCCGCAGGCAGAACGGGGGCACCATGGAGGGAGACGAATCCTGAGGAGGGTGTCGCGATGCCCGGTACCGGTTCGACGGACGGCTCGACCAGAACGATGGGGGTGCTCACCGTCGGCGGACTCGTCGCGGTGACGGCCTACACGGTGGCGCTCGGCAGCAACGGCTGGCTGTGGTTCGGCTGGGTCGTGCTGGGCCTCATCACCCTCGGGATGGTCGCCACGCGCAGCACCTGAGACTCAGCCGTCGCCGAGACGGCCCGCCGAGTGCACGCCCGGCTGGTACTTGGGCACCCGGGCGGTGATTTTCATGCCCGCGCCCGGGGCGGTCTCGATGACGAGGCCGTAGGAGTCCCCGTACACCTGGCGGAGCCGGTCGTCGACGTTGGACAGTCCGATGCCGCCCGAGGGGCTGACCTCGCCGGCGAGGATACGGCGGAGCAGGACCGGGTCCATTCCGGCGCCGTCGTCCTCGATGACGACGAGGGCTTCGGCGCCGGCGTCCTGAGCGGTGATCTGGAGGTGGCACTTGTCCGCCTTGCCCTCCAGTCCGTGCTTGATGGCGTTCTCGACCAGCGGCTGCAGGCACAGGAACGGCAGCGCCACCGGCAGCACCTCGGGGGCGATCTGGAGGGTGACGGCGAGACGGTCGCCGAAGCGTGCCCGCACGAGCGCCAAGTAGTGGTCGATGGCGTGGAGTTCGTCGGCGAGGGTGGTGAAGTCGCCGTGTCTGCGGAACGAGTAGCGGGTGAAGTCGGCGAACTCCAGGAGCAGTTCGCGGGCGCGCTCGGGGTCGGTGCGGACGAACGAGGCGATCACCGCGAGCGAGTTGAAGATGAAGTGCGGGGAGA
Organism: Streptomyces sp. NBC_00285; assembly: GCF_036174265.1. Lineage (NCBI taxonomy): Bacteria > Bacillati > Actinomycetota > Actinomycetes > Kitasatosporales > Streptomycetaceae > Streptomyces > Streptomyces sp. NBC_00285. The sequence goes on from NZ_CP108055.1 coordinate 1,776,008, forward strand.
TCTGGGCCCGAAGTGCCTTGATCTCGGCCTCGATCAGCCGGGTGCGGGACTGGTCCAGGTCGGCCAGCTCCAGTTGGACACTGACCCAGCGGGCGACCTCTCCGGCGGCACGGACCAGGACGGCCGACTCACGGGGCGCGCAGGCGACCAGGGCTCCGTGGACCCGGTCGTCGACGGTGAGCGGGGCGACGACCGCCCAGCGGACCGGGCAGTCCGGGGTGTCGCAGGTGAGCGGGAAGGCCTCGCCGCGGCCGGTCTCCAGCGGTCCGGCGAGGCGCTCCATGATCTCGGCGCGATGGTGGCCGCCCACACCGTCCCAGACCAGGACCTGCTTCTGGTCGGTGAGGCAGAGCGCGTCGGTGCCGAGCAGGGAACGCAGTCGCCGGGCCGACTTGCGCGCGGTCTCCTCCGTCAGGCCTGCCCGCAGCGGGGGCGCGGCCAGGGAGGCGGTGTGCAGGGTTTCGAAGGTGGCGTGTTCGACGGGGGTGCCGAGGCCGCCCAGGTTCTGCGGGCGGGCCGTACGCCGGCCGAGCCAGAAGCCGGCGGCCAGCAGCGGGAGGATCGCCACGCACAGGCCCGCGATGAATCCGCTCACGCCTTCACCTCCGCCCGCAGTTCCTCCGGCAGATGGAAGCGGGCCAGGATCGCCGCCGTGCCCGCCGGCACCCGGCTCGCGGTGGCCAGGGACACCAGCACCATGGTGAGGAAGCCGAGCGGTACCGACCACAGTGCGGGCCAGGCGAGCAGGGCGTGGAGGGGGCCGGTGGCCGGGAAACCGGCCATGGTCGCGGCCACGGCGACGAACGCGGAACCGCCGCCGACGAGCATGCCCGCGGCGGCGCCGGGCGGGGTCAGCCGCCACCACCAGATGCCGAGCACGAGCAGCGGGCAGAAGGAGGAGGCGGACACCGCGAAGGCGAGGCCCACGGCGTCGGCGACCGGCAGACCGCCGACCAGGACGCTCGCGGCGAGCGGCGCGCACATCGCGAGGGCGGTGCCGAGTCTGAAGTGCCGTACGCCGCGCGTCGGCAGGACGTCCTGGGTGAGCACTCCCGCCACCGCCATGGTCAGTCCGGAGGCCGTGGACAGGAACGCGGCGAAGGCGCCGCCCGCCACCAGCGCGCCCAGCAGGTCGCCGCCGAGACCGCCGATCATCCGCTCGGGGAGCAGCAGGACGGCCGCGTCGGCGTCACCGGTGAGGGTGAGTTCGGGGGTGTAGAGGCGGCCGAGGGCGCCGTAGACGGGTGGCAGGAGGTAGAAGCAGCCGATCAGGCCGAGGACGGCGACCGTGGTGCGGCGGGCGGCGACGCCGTGCGGGCTGGTATAGAAGCGGACGACGACGTGCGGCAGGCCCATGGTGCCGAGGAAGGTGGCGAGGATCAGTCCGTACGTGGCGTACAGGGGCCGTTCCTCGCGGCCCGCGGCCAGGGAGGTCGACATGCCGTCGCTGGTGCCGCGGTCGGCGGCGGGGACGGTGGTGCCCTTGGCGAAGGTGAGGCGGGTGCCCTTGGCGATGTGGTGGGTCCCGGCGGGGAGCCGGAGCTTCTGGTCCTCGTGCGGGCGGCCGTCGACCGTGCCGCTGACCGTGACGGCCAGGGGGCTCTCCAGCTTCAGGTCGAGGCTGGAGTCGACGCGTACGACGCGTTGTTCGCGGAAGGTGGCCGGTTCGTCGAAGGCGTGGCTGGGGGCGCCGTCGCCCTGCCAGGCGAGGATCAGGAAGAGGGCGGGGACCAGGAGGGCGGTGAGTTTGAGCCAGTACTGGAAGGCCTGCACGAAGGTGATGCTGCGCATGCCGCCCGCGGCGACGGTGGCGACCACGACCACCGCGACGATCACTCCGCCGAGCCACTGAGGTGCCCCGGTCAGCACGGTCAACGTCAGTCCGGCGCCCTGCAGTTGGGGGAGCAGGTAGAGCCATCCGACGCCGACGACGAAGGCTCCGGCGAGCCGGCGCACGGCCTGGGAGGCGAGCCGGGCCTCGGCGAAGTCGGGGAGGGTGTAGGCGCCGGAACGGCGCAGCGGGGCGGCCACGAACAGGAGCAGGACGAGGTAGCCCGCCGTGTATCCGACCGGGTACCAGAGCATGTCCGGGCCCTGGACGAGGACCAGGCCCGCGATGCCCAGGAAGGAGGCGGCGGAGAGGTACTCGCCGCTGATGGCGGCCGCGTTGAGGCGGGGGCCGACGGTGCGGGAGGCGACGTAGAAGTCGGAGGTGGTGCGGGAGATGCGCAGGCCGAAGGCGCCGACGAGGATCGTGGTCACGACCACCAGGGCGACGGCGGGCACCGAGTAGCTGGGGTTCATCGGTCCTCGACCAGGCGCACGAAGTCCCGTTCGTTGCGTTCGGCGCGGCGCACGTACCAGCGGGCCAGCAGGACGAGGGGGGCGTAGAGGCAGAAGCCGAGGACGGCCCATTCGAGGCGGTGGGCGTCCGGCATCGCCGCGAAGAGCAGCGGCAGCGGGCCGATGAGCAGCCCCAGGAAGGCGAACACCGCGAGGCCGGCGCGCAGTTGGGTGCGCATCAGGGAACGGACGTAGGTGTGGCCGAGGGTGGTCTGTTCGTCGATCTCGGTGCGCGGCCGGTAGTAGCCGGAGGCGGGCCGGCTGCGGCGGGGCGGGCCGGTGACGACGACGCGCCGCTCGACGGGGTCCTGGTGCGGCACGGTCAGGGCCTCCTCATCAGCAGGTCCCGCAGCTCGCGTGTGTGGCGGCGGCTGACCTGGAGTTCCACGCCGCCGACGAGGACGCTCACGGTACCCGCGTCCAGGCGGAGTTCGCCGATGTGGCGCAGGGCGACCAGGTGGCGGCGGTGGATGCGGACGAAGCCGCGGTAGCGCCAGCGCTCCTCCAGGGTGGACAGCGGGATGCGTACGAGGTGGCTGCCCCGGTCGGTGTGCAGCCGGGCGTAGTCGCCGTGGGCCTCGACGTGGGTGATGTCGTCGACGGTGACGAACCGGGTCACCCCGCCGAGTTCGACGGGTATGTGGTCGGGGTCGGGTTCGTGCACGGGGATGCGGGGCGCGCTGCCGAGGCGTTCGGCGGCGCGGCGGACGGCCTCCGCGAGGCGTTCCTTGCGGACCGGTTTGAGGACGTAGTCGACGGCCTTGAGGTCGAAGGCCTGGACGGCGAAGCCCTCGTGGGCGGTGACGAACACGACGAGCGGCGGCTTGGCGAAACCGGTCAGCAGCCGGGCGAGGTCGAGGCCGTCGAGACCGGGCATGTTGATGTCGAGGAAGACCACGTCGATCGCCTCGGGCCCGTGCGGTCCCGACTCCAGCGCGCGGTTGATGCGGCGCAGCGCCTCGGTGGCGTCACCGGCGCCCTCCACGCTGCCGATCCGGGGGTCGGTGCTGAGGAGGTAGAGCAGTTCCTCCAGCGAGGGGCGTTCGTCGTCGACAGCCAGGGCGCGCAGCATGAACCCGGAGTGTAGGAGTAATTCGTACGACTGGACATGTGCGGAGGTGCGGACGTCCCCGCTGGATACAGTGCCGGCATGAACAGCAGGCCCACGCCGTTCGACGAGCTCGACCGGAAGATCGTCACCGCGCTGATGGCGAACGCCAGAACCAGTTTCGCGGAGATCGGCGCCGCGATCGGACTGTCCGCCACGGCGGTGAAGCGGCGGGTGGACCGGATGCGGGACACCGGGGTGATCACCGGGTTCACGGCCACGGTGGAGCCGTGGGCGCTGGGCTGGCGCACCGAGGCGTACGTCGAGGTGTACTGCGAGGGCGCGGCGCCGCCGCGGCGGCTCGCCGAGGTGGTGCGCAACCATCCGGAGATCACCGCCGCGATGACGGTGACCGGGGGCGCGGACGCGCTGCTGCATGTGCGGGCGCGGGACGTGGAGCACTTCGAAGAGGTGCTGGAACGCATCCGGGTCGAGCCGTTCATCCGGAAGACGATCAGCGTGATGGTGCTGTCCCATCTGCTCCCGGAAAGCCCCGAGGCGGGCGCAAGTCAGCCCGCACCTGACGCGTAGTCGGTAAACGCAGCACTCCTGCGTTTTGTGGGCCGAACACGCAGCATTCCTGCGCAGACACGCAAGTCATGTTGCTTGTCGTGCATGCCGGTCACTTCCTACCTTGGTGTCAACCCTCAAGTGACACCGCAGGAAGCGGAGGAACCCCTCTGTGTCCGACTCCCGTGTGCAGCGCCAACGGCGTTTCCTGGTCTGTGAACCCAGACACTTCGCCGTGCAGTACGCGATCAACCCGTGGATGCATCCCGACACCCACGTCGACGTGGATCTCGCCCACGAGCAGTGGCAGACACTGATCCGTGCCTACGAGAACCACGGTCACACCATCGATGCCGTGGAGCCGGTTCCCGGTCTCCCGGACATGGTCTTCGCCGCGAACTCGGCGGTCGTCGTCGGCGGCCGCGTCTTCGGCTCCCTCTTCCACGCGCCCGAGCGGCGCCCCGAGTCCACGCACTACGACCTGTGGTTCAAGACGGCGGGCTACGACGTCCACCGTCCCGTGGCGGTCTGCGAGGGCGAGGGCGACCTCGTCTGGACGGGCCGGTACGTCCTGGCCGGAACGGGGTTCCGGACGACCCGGGAGGCACACCGCGAGGTACAGGAGTTCTTCGGCCACCCGGTGATCAGCCTGACCCTGGTGGACCCGCACTTCTACCACCTGGACACCGCGCTGTTCGTCATCGACGACTCCGCCGAGGGCAACAACATCGTGTACTACCCGGAGGCCTTCTCGCCGGGCAGTCGCGAGGTGCTCGCACGGCTGTACCCGGACGCGGTGCTCGCGACCCGTGACGACGCGATGGCGTTCGGCCTGAACTCCGTCTCCGACGGCCGGCACGTCTTCATCGCCCCGCAGGCCGAGGCGCTCGCCGTACGCCTCGACGACCACGGCTATGTCCCCGTCCCCGTCGACCTCTCCGAGCTCCACAAGGCCGGCGGCGGCATCAAGTGCTGCACCCAGGAGATCCGCTCATGACCGCACCCGTAAGCACGCGTTCCTCCGCCGATCTCATCAGTGCCGAGGAGCCGGTCCTCGCGCACAACTACCACCCGCTGCCCGTGGTCGTCGCCCGTGCCGAGGGCACCTGGGTCGAGGACGTGGAGGGCCGCCGGTACCTCGACATGCTGGCCGGGTACTCCGCCCTGAACTTCGGCCACCGCCACCCGGCCCTGATCGAGGCGGCCCACCAGCAGCTGGACCGCCTGACACTGACCTCCCGCGCCTTCCACAACGACCGGCTCGCCGAGTTCGCCGAGCGCCTGGCCCGGCTGACGGGCCTGGACATGGTGCTGCCGATGAACACCGGCGCGGAGGCGGTGGAGAGCGCCATCAAGGTGGCCCGCAAGTGGGCGTACGAGGTGAAGGGCGTCCCCGCCGACCGGGCCACGATCGTGGTGGCGGCGGACAACTTCCACGGCCGTACGACGACGATCGTGTCGTTCTCCACGGACGAGACGGCGAGGGCGGGCTTCGGCCCCTTCACGCCGGGCTTCCGGATCGTGCCGTACAACGACCTCGCGGCGCTGGAGGCGGCGGTCGACGAGACGACGGCCGCGGTGCTCCTTGAGCCGATCCAGGGCGAGGCGGGCGTGGTCATCCCGGACGACGGCTACCTGCCCGGCGTACGGGAGCTGACCCGCCGCAAGGGTTGTCTCTTCATCGCGGACGAGATCCAGTCGGGCCTCGGCCGCACGGGTCGCACGCTGGCCGTCGAGCACGAAGGGGTCGTCCCCGACGTCCTGCTCCTGGGCAAGGCGCTGGGCGGCGGCATCGTCCCGGTCTCCGCGGTGGTCGCGGGCCGTGACGTCCTCGGCGTACTGCGTCCGGGCGAACACGGCTCGACGTTCGGCGGCAACCCGCTGGCGGCGGCGGTGGGCACGGCGGTGGTCGAGCTGCTGGAGACGGGCGAGTTCCAGCGCAGGGCGGCCGAGCTGGGCTCGGTCCTGCGGGACGGCCTGGCCGACCTGGTCGGCAGGGGTGTCGTCGGCTTCCGGGCGAGGGGCCTGTGGGCGGGCGTCGACATCGACCCGGCGATCGGCACGGGCCGCGAGGTGAGCAAGCTGTTGATGGGCGAGGGAATCCTGGTCAAGGACACCCACGGCTCGACGATCAGGCTGGCGCCTCCGCTGACGATCACGGCGGAGGAACTGGTGTCGGCGCTCGGAGTCCTTGAGAAGGTTCTGCGGCGGTAGCGCACGCTGCCGGGCGACCCGGGCGCCCCTCCCCGTGCGCGCACTCCCGACGTACCGGGTGAAGATGATGCGAAGAGGTGATAGACCACTCTCAGCGACAGAGAGGTCGTCCGTGGGCGCACAGGAAGAGCACGACACCGCCCGGCACCGGTTCGACGTGGCCGATGCCGCACCCCTGCTGCTCGACGCCCACGGGACGGTGACGGGGTGGACCAGGGACGCCGAACGGCTGCTGGACTACCCCGCCTCCGAGGCCGTCGGACAGAACGTCGCGGACCTGCTCACCCCCGAGGACGCCCGCCGGCTGCCGGAGATCACCGCGCGGTGCCGGAGCGACGGCAGCTGGGCGGGGCTGCTGACCGCCCTCGACAGACGTGGCGGGCCGGTCCGGGTCATGGTGCGGATCACGGTGGCCGACGACTGCGACGGCTCCGCCCGCTGGCTGGTGCTCCTGTCCGAGATGGCTCAGGCTCCCGGCTGGGACATGAGCCGTCCGGTGCTGGAACAGATGGTCAGCCGCTCGCCGATCGGCATCGCGATCGTGGACACGGACCTGCGCTGTGTGTGGTCCAACCCGGCCCTGGAGAAGTTCGGCAGCGCCCCGGCCCCGCAGCGGCTGGGACTGCGGTTCGCGGAGATCCAGCCGGGGCTGGACGCAGAGGCGATCGAGGCGCAGATGAGGCGCGTGCTGGAGACCGGTGAGCCGATCGTGGAGTACGAACACGTCGGGCGGGTCCGTTCCGCGCCGCACCGGGAGACCGCGCACACGATGTCGTTCACCCGGATCGACGACGACCGGGGCCATCCGATGGGTGTGTACTACACCGTCGTCGACATCACCGAGCGTCACCGGGCCCGTCAGCGCCTCGCCCTGCTCGACCGGGCCGGCGAGTACATCGGGCGCAGCCTGGACATCCGACGGACCGCGCAGGAGCTGGCCGACGTGGCCGTACCGGCGCTGGCCGACTACGTCACCGTGGACCTGCTGGAGTCGGTGCTGCGGGGAGCGGAACCCACCGCGCAGGTGCCGCTGCTGCGGGCCGGACAGCAGTCGGTGAACGAGGGTGTCCCGGAGGCCGTCGTGGAGGTCGGTGAGGTCGCCGCCTACCGGCCCGGCTCGCCCCCGCTGCGCGCTCTGGCCTCGGGCACGCCCTGGCGGGAGGGGCGCCTGGATCCACTGGCCGCGGAGTGGGCCACCGACATTCCCGGCGGGCGGCAGGCCACCTTCCTGGAGCTGGGCCTGCACAGCGTGATGATCGTGCCGATGCGCGCCCGGGGCGTCACGCTCGGCGTCACCACGTTCTTCCGCCGGCACCGTCAGGAACCCTTCGACGAGGACGACCTGAACCTCGCCGAGGACCTCGTCTCGCGGGCGGCCGTCTGTGTGGACAACGCCCGGCGCTACACCCGTGAGCGGGAGGCCGCGCTCGTCCTCCAGCGCAGCCTGCTCCCCCACCGGCTGCCCGAGCAGGACGCCGTGGAGGTGACCGCCTGCTACCGGCCCGCCGACGAGCTGACCGGCCTCGGCGGTGACTGGTACGACCTGATCCCGCTCTCCGGCGCGCGGGTCGCCCTGGTGGTGGGCGAGGTGCCCGGGCACGGCATCGGTGCCGCCGCCGCGATGGGCCGGCTGCGGACCGCCGTACGGACGCTTGCGGCCCTGGAGCTGCCGCCCGAGGAGGTGCTGGGGCATCTCGACGACCTGGTCGCCCGGGCGGCGCGTGAGGAGGGCCCGGACCCGGCGGGCTCGGCGGAGTCCGGCGAGGACACCGACAGCGCGCAGGCGGTGGGCTCCGGCTGTGTCTACGTCGTCTACGACCCGGTCGACGGACAGTGCGCGATGGCCTCCGCCGGGCATCCCGCGCCCGCCGTGATCCTGCCCGACGGCACGGTCGCCTTCGTGGACCTCCCGCAGGGCCCGGCACTCGGTGTCGGCGGCCCGCCCTTCGAGTCGGTCGAGCTCGCCCTGGCGGCCGGCAGCACGCTCGCGCTGCACACCGACGGTCTGCTCGCCCGCGGCGAGGAGTGGACCGCGGACACCGGCCGGGACCGGCTGCGCGAGGCACTGGAGCGCCCCGCGCCCTCGCTCGACCTGCGCTGCCGGGCCGTCGTCGACGCGCTGTCGCCGGACCGGCCGCACGACGATGTGGCGCTGCTGATGGCCCGCACCCGGCTGCTGGGACCGGGGCAGGTCGCGGACTGGGACGTACCCGTCGATCCGTCCCTGGTCGCCGAGGCCCGCAAGACGGCGTCGCGACAGCTGACGGAGTGGGGCCTGGAGGAGTTCGCGTTCACGACGGAGCTGATCGTCAGCGAACTGGTCACCAACGCCATCCGGCACGCAGTCGGCCCGGTCAGGCTCCGGCTGATCCGGGAGCGAACGCTGGTCTGCGAGGTGTTCGACAGCGGCGCCACGGCTCCCCATCTGCGTCACCCGCGCACCACCGACGAGGGCGGCCGGGGGCTGCTGCTGGTCTCGCAGTTCGCGCAGCGCTGGGGCACCCGGTTCGTACCCGAGGGAAAGATCATCTGGGCCGAGCAGTCGCTCCAGGAGCCTACCGACTGACGGCCGGGGCCCGTAGGAGTACGCGCAGATCGCCCCCGCAACCCCCTCATACCATGGGAAACTGGTGTGATCCCGGCGGTGAGGCGGCAGCCATGTCCGACAGATCCATCGACACCGACTATGCGGCCGTGTTCCAGGCCCTGCCGGGCATGGTCGCGCTGCTCACTCCCGACCTGGTGTACGCGGACGTCAACGAGGAGTTCCTGCGCATGGCCGGGCGCCGCCGCGAAGAGGTCGTGGGCCGCTATCTCTTCGACGTCTTCCCGGACAACCCGAACGACCCCGCCGCGTCCGGCATGCGCAATCTGGCCGCCTCCCTGCGCCGGGTCCTTCAGACCGGGGAGCGCGACTCCATGGCCCTGCAGCGGTACGACGTCGAGGTGCCCGGTCGGCCGGGGGCATGGGAGGAGCGCTACTGGAGCCCGTGCAACGCGCCCCTTTTCGGCCCGGACGGCAAGGTGAAGCTGCTGGTGCACCGGGTCGAGGAGGTCACCGAACTGATCCGGGCGCGCGGCGGGCCGGACGGCGACCGGTCCCGGGTCCTGGAGGCCGAGCTGTACACCCGCGCCCGTGAGCTCCAGGAGCTCAACGAGAGGCTGCGCAAGGCCCACGCCCACGACCGCGAGGTCGCGCTGACCCTGCAGGAGGCCATGCTGCCCGCGTGCCGGCAGACGGTGCACCGGGCCGCCGTCCGGTACCGGCCCGCGGTCGGCGCGCTGAACGTGTGCGGCGACTGGTACGACGTGGTCGACCTGGTCGGCGGACACCGCGTCGGCGTCTCGGTCGGCGACGTGGTGGGCCACGGGCTCGCCGCCGCCGGGGTGATGGGCCAGCTGCGCAGCGCCCTGAGCGCCGCCTCCCGGGTGGCCGAGGGCCCGGCGCAGGCTCTGGACGTGCTGGGCCGGTACGCCCATGTGGTCGACGGAGCCGAGTCGGCGACCGCGGTGACCACCTTCATCGACCTCGACCACCAGACCATCACCTACAGCAGCGCCGGGCATCCGCCGCCGATGCTGGTGCACCCCGACGGCCGGGTGGAGTGCCTGGACAAGGCGACCGACCCGCCGCTGGACGCCCACCCCGACCCCGTCGCCCGGCCGCAGGCCTCGACCACCTTCAGCAGCGGCGCGACGCTCGCCCTGTACACCGACGGCCTGGTGGAGCGGCGGCACGAGGACATCGACAAGGGCCTCGCCCGGCTCGCCGACTCTCTCGCCCGGCATCGCGGGGACGACCCCGAGACCCTCGCCGACGCGGTCCTGCTGGAGCTCCTCCCGCCCGGCGGTGCCACCGACGACACGGCGCTCGTCATCGTGCGGCTGTGAACGCGACGGAATGCCGTCGTGGAGCAGACGCGGCCGGCGGGAACCGGCCCGGACCGGCGGTCGGCGCTGTTTCGGCTCCTGCCCCCTGCGCCTACACTGACAGCCCCGTCTCACGCCGGTTGACCAGCCAGAACGCGGAGTTGAGCCGTCCGCCCGACCGAGGAGCGCCCCCTCTTGTTCTACTACCTGCTCAAATACGTACTGTTGGGGCCGTTGCTGAGACTGCTCTTCCGGCCTCGAATAGAAGGCCTGGAGCACATCCCGGACTCGGGTGCGGCCATCGTGGCCGGCAACCACCTGTCCTTCGCCGACCACTTTCTGATGCCCGCGGTCCTCAAGCGGCGCATCACCTTCCTGGCGAAGGCCGAGTACTTCACCGGCCCCGGCGTCAAGGGCCGGTTGACCGCCTTCTTCTTCCGCAGCGCCGGGCAGATCCCGGTCGACCGCTCCGGCAAGGAGGCGGGTCAGGCCGCCATCCGTGAGGGCCTCGGCGTGCTGAGCAAGGACGAACTGCTCGGCATCTATCCGGAGGGCACCCGCTCCCACGACGGCCGTCTCTACAAGGGCAAGGTCGGCGTCGCGGTGATGGCGCTCAAGGCTCAGGTCCCGGTCATCCCCTGCGCGATGATCGGCACCTTCGAGGCGCAGCCCCCGGGCAAGGTCATCCCGAACGTCCACCCCGTGGTGATCCGCTTCGGCAAGCCCCTCGACTTCTCCCGCTACGAGGGCATGGAGAACGAGAAGGCGATCCTGCGGGCCATCACCGACGAGATCATGTACGCCATCCTGAAGCTGTCCGGCCAGGAGTACGTCGACCAGTACGCGGCCGTGGTGAAGGCGGAGGAGGCCGCCGCGCGCTCGGCCAAGGAGAAGGAGCGCAAGTTCCCGCGGCTGCCGCTCGGTTGACGTCTGCCGTCGGCAGAGCGGCCTGTGCCGGGGAGCTTTCCGGCCGTAGCGTCGCCGTATGAGACGTGCTGTGGTGATCGGAGCGACCGGGCAGATCGGGCGGGTGGCCGTGGCGGCGCTGGCCGGGGACGGCTGGGAGGTGACGGCCGTCTCCCGGGGCGGCGGACGGGACGCGGACTGGCCCGCGGACGTGCGCACGGCGCGGGCCGACCGGGCGGACGACGCCGCTCTGGCCGCCGTGGTGGGCGACGACTGCGGGGTCCTGGTGGACATGGTCGCCTACGGGCCCGAGCACGCGCGGCAGTTGGTGTCGCTGGCCGGCCGTGTGGGCTCGGCCGTGGTGATCTCCAGCATCTCGGTGTACGAGGACGGCAGAGGCCGCACCTTCGACACCCAGGGCGAGCCGGACGGCTTCCCGGAGTACCCGGTGCCGTTGAGCGAGGCACAGCGGACGGTCCCGCCGGGCGAGACGTCGTACAGCACCCGCAAGGCGGGACTGGAGCGTGAACTCCTCGCTGCGGGCGACCGGTTGCCCACCACGCTGCTGCGGGCGGGCGCAGTCCACGGGCCGCACTGCCGGACACCGCGCGAGCTCTACTTCGTCAAGCGCAACCTCGACGCCCGCCCTCGGCGGGTGCTCCCCTTCGGCGGAAGGAGCCGCTTCCACCCCGCGAGCGTCCACAACATCGCGGAGCTGATCCGGCTGGCGGCGGCACGGCCCGGCAGCCGGGTCCTCAACGCCGTTGACCCGGACGCCCCCACGGTCGCGGAGATCGCCGGTGCGATCGACGCCGTCATGGGCGCCCGGACCGAGACGGTCCTGCTGGACGGGCCGCCTCCGTCACCGGTCGTGGGCGACACCCCGTGGTCGGTGCCCGCGCCGGTGGTCTGCGACATGTCCGCCGCGGAACGGGAGTTGGGCTATCGCCCGGTGGTGCGGTACGCGGACCGGCTGCCGGAGACCGTCGCCTGGATCGAGCGGCAACTGGAGGGACGGGACTGGCGGGAGGCGTACCCGAAGATGTTCCCGACGTACGGCGACCTCTTCGACTACGCGGCGGAGGACGAGTTCCTCGGGGCGTGAGGAAGGGGGCGGCCCGTGGCTCGGGCCGCCCCCTTCACCGTCGTACGGCGTGTGCGACTACGGCTTGGGCGTGGCGTGCGGGGTGCACGTCACGTCGGCCTTGTCCAGCGCGCCGGTGAGCAGGTACGCGTCCACCCGCGAGTTGATGCACGGGTTGACCAGGCCGGTCACACCGTGGGAGCCCGCGTCCTTCTCGGTGATCAGGCGGGAGCCCTTGAAGCGCTTGTGCAGTTCGACGGCGCCCGGGTACGGGGTGGCCGCGTCACGCTGGGACTGCACGATCAGCACACCGGGCAGGCCCTTGCCGGTACGGACCTCGACCGGGCTCTGCTGCTTGACCGGCCAGGTGGCGCAGGGCAGGTTCAGCCAGGCGTTGGCCCAGGTCATGAACGGGTACTGCTTGTTGAGCTCGGTGTTGTCGCGGTCCCACTTCTTCCAGCTGGTGGGCCACTTGGCGTCGGTGCACTCGACGGCCGTGTAGACGGCGTTGCCGTTCTCCGAGGCGATGTTGCCCGCGGTGTCCGACAGGTCCGGGGCGGCCGCGTCGACGAGCGCCTGTGTGTCACCGGCGACGTACTTGCTGAACACGGTCGCGACCGGCACCCACGAGGAGTCGTAGTACGGGGCGCTCTGGAAGAAGCCGATCAGCTCGGCCGGGCCGACGACCCCGCCGATGGGGTTCTTCTTGGCGGTGGCGCGCAGTTCGAGCCACTTGGCCTGGACCGCGGCGCGGGTGGTGCCGAGGTGGAAGGCGGTGTCGTTGGCGGCGACCCAGTCCTCCCAGTCCTTCCAGCGGCCCTCGAAGGCGACGTCCTGGTCGAGGTTGGCCTCGTACCAGATGTTCTCCCGGGACGGGTTGACGACGCTGTCGACGACCATGCGGCGGACGTGGCCGGGGAACATGGTGCCGTAGACGGCGCCGATGTAGGTGCCGTAGGAGACGCCCAGGTAGTTGAGCGTCTTCTCGCCGAGCGCGGCACGGATGACGTCCAGGTCGCGCACGGTGTTGGGCGTGGTCATCTGCTGGAGCATCGCCTTGCCGGTGCGCTCCGCGCAGCCCTCGGCGTACTCACGGGCCAGCTTGCGCTGGGCGCGCTTGTCGGCCTCGGAATCCGGCACCGGGTCGGCCTTGGGCGCCTTCACGAACTCCTGCGGGTCCAGGCAGGAGATGGGCGCGGAGTGGCCGACGCCGCGCGGGTCGAAGCCCACGAAGTCGTACGCCTTGGCCGCGTTGGCCCAGATCGGGTTCTTGGTCGTGACGCGGAGCGGGAAGCGCATGCCGGAGGCGCCGGGGCCGCCCGGGTTGTAGACGAGGGCGCCCTGGCGCTCCGCCGCGGTGCCGGTGTTGCCGATGTGGTCGACGGCGAGCTTGATCTGCTTGCCGTTCGGCTTGGCGTAGTCCAGCGGCACGCTGACCCAGCCGCACTGCACGGGCTTCGCGAACCCCCAGTCTGCGGGGCAGTCCGCCCAGTCGATACCGGCCTTCGCGGCCCGGGCGGCGGCGATCGCGGCGCCGACCGTCTCGCGGTCCTGCCCGTGCCGGGTGGCATCGGCGTGCGTGTTGGCGCCGGCCGCGGGTATCGCGAGGGCACCGGATATGAGTGTGGCCGTGATGAGAACCCCGGCCGAACCGAGTGCGGTCGTCCGCCACTTCGGTCTCGTCTCCCTCAAGAGGGACCTCCCCGTACGTCGATTCGATTCGTACGGGGATCCTCGTGGCTGTGGAGACGTTGTGAACAGGGGATGCGTAGCTTCTTTGCCAATCCGATAAACGGAAGGATTCGTTCGCTGGGCGGACTAGAAGCTGAAGGCCGCCAGTGCCTCGTCCAGGACCCGGCGCAACAGCAGAGCATCCGGGGCGACGGCGGTCACGAGCGCGGCGGGGCCCGCCAACGGTACGAGGACGGCACCCTCGCCGAGCACCCGCGCGGTCACCGGCGCTTCGGCGAACTCAGGCCGTGCGACCAGGAGTTGGCCCACGGCTCGGTGCCCCGCGAGCACCGCGGGCCCGTCCCAGCCGCCCGGCGCCCCAGGTCCGCAGGCCAGTTCCTGGTCGAGCACGGTGCGCCCCGCGATCCGCAGGACGAGCCGGCTGCTCAACCGTCCGGGTTCCTCCCCCACCCGCCCGAGCACCTGCTCCTCACGCAGCACGAGGCGGCCGGTCCGAGCAAGGTCGACCCGGGTGGTGACGTACAGATCACTGCCGCCCACGGAGATCAACTGCTCGGGAAGCCAGTGCAGTTCGGCCTCGTCGGCGACCGTGAGACGTACGTCGTAGTGGGCCTCGCCCTTGGTCTGTCCCGGCAGGGCGATGGTGGCGGCGGCCGATCCGACCCGCAGCCGGGCGCCTGTACCGACGCCGGCCTCCACGGTGAAGTGGTCGCCGCCGAGCGGTCCGCTCATCGCCCCGACGAGCACGACCCGCGCCTCGGACCCGCTCCCACGGGTCCGCCGCAGTGCCAGCGGCCCGTCGCTCTCCAGCACGGGCAGGGCCGTACCGCCGCGTCCGTCGTCCCGCGCGACCATCCGCGCGGTGGCCCGCACCCCCGTCGCGGCCGCGGCCCCGGTCACGCCGTCCACGCGGCGAGCTGCGCCCGCACCCAGGCGGCGACGTCCGCGACGCCGGTCCCGCCCCTGAGCGACTGGAAGACGACCGGCAGTTCGGCACGCTGGGCCTTGGCGTCGGCGGCCATCCGCGCGAGGTCGGACCCGACGTACGGCGCGAGGTCGGTCTTGTTGACGATGAGCAGGTCGGCGGTGGTGACACCGGGACCGCCCTTGCGCGGGATGTCGTCGCCCCCGGCAACGTCGATCACGAAGATCTGGGCGTCGACCAGCCCCTTGGAGAAGGTGGCGGTGAGATTGTCGCCCCCGCTCTCGACGAGGATGAGATCCAGGGGCCCCACCTCGTCCTCCAGGTCCTCGACGGCTTCGAGGTTGGCGGAGATGTCGTCCCGGATCGCGGTGTGCGGACAGGCTCCCGTCTCCACGGCGGTGATCCGCTCGGGTGGCAGCACGGCCTCCCTGAGCAGGAACTCGGCGTCCTCCCGGGTGTAGATGTCGTTGGTGACGACGGCGAGGGACAGTTCGTCGCGCAGGGCCCGGCAGAGGGCGGCGACGGTGGCGGTCTTGCCGGAGCCGACGGGTCCGCCGAGACCGATGCGCAGGGCCCGGTGAGTGCCGTCGGCCCGATGAGCGTCAGCGCTTACTGCGGCGGGGCCGTCGTGGTGATGGTCCAGATGCATGTACGGCTCCTCGGCCGAGGGGGGTTCGTGGTCAGGTGCAGGTGCGTGGGGGCCGGTCAACCCAGCCCCTCCGGCGTTTGAGGAGCGGGGTCCGGGGCGGAGCCCCGTGGCGGGGCCGAAGGGGCGGCAGCCCCTGGGGACGGGACGGGTGGGCGCGGCGGGGGCGAAGGAAGCTCACGACGCGAACAGCCGTACCGGCCATGCCGCATGCGCCTCCGCCCCGATCTCCAGCAGGGGCGCGGAAGCCGAAGGCAACGCATCGACGCCCGCGCCGGCGACGGCCCGCCGGGCCGCCTCCACCGCCCGATCCGCGACGAGGTCCAGCTCCGGCGCCAGCCGCGCCAGCGCTCCCGTCGCGTCGAACGGGTCGAGGCTCAGCAACCGCACCGCCGCGGACGCGGGCCCGCTCACGCTCTCGTACGCCGCGCAGTGGGCCGCGTCCAGGGCCTCCAGTCCCGCCGCCCGCGCAGCGAGTCCCAGCACGACCGGCTGATGGGCGCCCTTGGGGAACTCCCGGGCCACCGCGTCGAGTTCGTCCGAGGGCCAGGTCGCCCGAGCGGCCCTCATCAGCTGCCGGCCCAGCTTTCGCGCGGCGACCCGCAGGGCGGGCGACGGCGTGCGGGCGTCCGCGGCCGCGTCCAGCTCCGCGGGAGGGAACCCCAGCACGGCCGCGGCGGCGAACGCGGCCGACACCAGGCCCGCCGTGTGCAGCCGCCCCCGGCAGAAGGACTCCAGACTCGCCGCCCCGGTGATCCGCCCCGCCTTGACCGCCGCCTCGGCCCCGCCGGAGTGCGCGTGCCCTCCGGCGGGAAACCGGCCGTCGGCCAGGACGAGAAGTGCGGCCCGTGACATCACAACCACGCCATCAGAAGAGGAAGTAACGCTGGGCCAGGGGCAGTTCGGCCGCCGGGGTGGCTTCCACCAGTTCACCGTCGATGTGCACGGCGAAGCTGTCGGGGTCGACCCGCACGTCGGGCCGCGCGTCGTTCTCCCGCATGTCGGCCTTGGTGACCCCGCGCGTCGACTCGATCGCGACGAATCGTTTACCCAGCTGAAGCCGCTCGGGCAGCCCGTCGTCGATGGCCAGGGGCGCCACGAAGTTGAAGGAGTTCGAGGCGGGGGCCCGTCCGATCGCCCCGAACATCGGCCGCGGAAGGATCGGCTGCGGTGTCGGGATGGACGCGTTGGCGTCGCCCATCTGCGCGTACGCGATCTGCCCGCCCTTGATGACGAGATGCGGCTTCACCCCGAAGAAGGCGGGCTGCCACAGCACGAGGTCCGCGAGCTTGCCGGTCTCGACGGAGCCGACCTCGTGGGAGAGTCCCTGGGCGATGGCGGGGTTGATCGTGTACTTGGCGACATAGCGCCGTACCCGATGGTTGTCCGCCCGCCCGTCACCCGGCAGCGCACCCCGGCGCCGCTTCATGACGTGGGCGGTCTGCCAGGTCCGCATGATGACCTCGCCGACGCGTCCCATGGCCTGGGCGTCGGAGGAGATGATCGAGATGGCTCCGAGGTCGTGCAGGATGTCCTCGGCGCCGATCGTGGTGGGCCGGATGCGGGACTCGGCGAAGGCGAGGTCCTCCGGCACCGCGGAGTTGAGATGGTGGCACACCATCAGCATGTCGAGGTGTTCCTCGGCGGTGTTGACGGTGTAGGGGCGGGTCGGGTTGGTCGAGCTGGGCAGCACGTGCGGCTGCGAGACCACGGTCATGATGTCCGGCGCGTGCCCGCCGCCCGCACCCTCGGTGTGGTAGGCGTGGATGCCCCGCCCGGCGATCGCGGCGAGGGTGTCGCCGACGAACCCGGCCTCGTTGAGGGTGTCCGTGTGGATGGCGACCTGGACGCCGGTCCGCTCGGCGACGGTCAGCGAGGCGTCGATGACCGCGGGGGTCGAGCCCCAGTCCTCGTGCAGTTTCAGGCCGAGCGCGCCGCCGCGGATCTGCGACAGCATCGCCTCGTGGGAGACGGTGTTGCCCTTGCCGAGGAAGCCGATGTTGAGTGGGTACGCCTCCATCGCCTCCATCATCCGGGCGAGGTGCCAGGGGCCGGGCGTGACGGTGGTGGCCTTCGAGCCCTCCGCCGGTCCGGTGCCGCCGCCGACGATCGTGGTCACCCCGGACGCCAGCGCCTCGTCGGCGATCTGCGGGCAGATGAAGTGGACGTGCGCGTCGACGGCGCCCGCGGTCAGGATCCGCCCGTTGCCCGCGATGATCTCGGTCTCGGGGCCGATCACGAGGTCGGGGTGGACACCGTCCATGGTGTCGGGGTTGCCCGCCTTGCCGATGCCGGTGATCCGGCCGTCGCGGATGCCGACGTCGGCCTTGACGATGCCCCAGTGGTCGACGATGACCGCGCCCGTGATGACGGTGTCCGGGGTGCCTTCGGCGCGTGTGGCGCGCGACTGGCCCATCGACTCGCGGATGACCTTGCCGCCGCCGAAGACGGCCTCGTCACCGGCGAGCCCGGGGCCGCCGGATCTGTCCTCCTCGACCTCGACGATCAGGTCCGTGTCGGCGAGCCGGATGCGGTCGCCGGTGGTGGGGCCGAACAGGTCGGCGTACGCGGCGCGGGAGATCTCAGGCATCGAGGGCACCTCCGGTCTCCCCGCGCAGACCCGGCACCACGCGGGCGCCGGTGAGCGGGACGAGTTCCACCTCGACCGGGATACCGGGCTCGAAGCGCACGGCGGTGCCGGCGGCGATGTTCAGCCGCCTGCCGTGCGCCGCGGCACGGTCGAACTCCAGGCCGGGGTTGGTCTCGGCGAAGTGGTAGTGGGAGCCGACCTGGACGGGCCGGTCGGCGGCGTTGAGGACGGTCAGCCGGGTGACCTCGCGGCCCTCGTTGTAGGCGATCGGCCCGTCGGCGAAGAAGATCTCTCCGGGAATCATCGACGGCCCCCTCAGACGATCGGGTCGTGGACGGTGACGAGCTTCGTGCCGTCCGGGAAGGTCGCCTCGACCTGGACGTCGTGGATCATCTCGGGGATGCCCTCCATGACGTCGTCCCGGGTGAGCAGCTCCCGCCCGGAGACCATGAGTTCGGCGACGGTACGGCCGTCACGCGCCCCTTCGAGGATGTGCGACGTGATGAGGGCGACCGCCTCGGGGTGGTTGAGCCTGAGCCCGCGGGCCCTGCGCTTCTCCGCCACGTCGGCCGCCACATGGATGAGCAGCCTCTCTTGCTCGTGCGGGGTCAGTTGCACGTCCCACCTCACAGTCCTCGCTACGGACCGTGCGGGGTCCGGTTGCCGCAGCCCCGGGGCAAACTCCCTGGTGGCGTGGATCCGCAGGCTAGTTGGATCCGGTTTCAGGCAAGTTAACCAAGTCATGATCCCGCACGCTCATCAACGCCCGTAGACCGTCGCCCAGGATCTCGGCGGGCGTCGGCCCGAACAGCGCCTGCTGCGCGAGGAAACCCATCGCGGTCGCCATCATCGTGCGGGCCACGTGTTCCGGGGGGACGTCCGCCCGCATCACCCCGGCGTCCTGGTACGCCCGGGTGATCCGCGTCCAGGTCTCACGGACGGCGCCGTAGCCCTCGCGCAGGAGGGCCGCGAGCTCGTCGTTGCGGAGGGTCTCGGTCCACACCTGGACGACCAGCCGGGGGAACGCCGGCCGGCCGTCCACGGTCAGGGACTCCTTGGCGGCGAGGACACGGGTGAGCACCGACGCCACCAGGACGTCCGGGGACGGCGGCGGGCTGCTGCGGGCCGCCTCCTCGAAACCCTCGTGGACCTGGCCCAGCACTTCCCCCACGATCGCGCCGATCAGCTCCTCCTTGCCGCTGAAGTAGCGGTACACCGCCCCGGCCGACAGGTCGGCCTCCTTCAGCACGTCCTGCATCGACGTGGCGTGGAAACCGTTGCGGGCGAAGCAGATCGAGGCGCCGTCGAGGATCTGACGGCGGCGGGCGTCGAGGTGTGCCTGGGATACGCGGGCCATGTTCCACAACATAAAACGAACATTCCTTCTTGACAAGGCGAGCCAACAGCGGGACGGTGATGACGAACCTAAAACGAACGATCCTTCTTTTTGGAGACTCCCATGGCCACCCGCCGCCTGATCGCGGTCGTCGTCCTCGTGCCGCTGCTCGCCGCCCTGGCGCTGTGGGCCTTCGCCTGGCCCGCCGCCCGCACCGCACCCCGCGACCTGCCGCTCGGCGTGGCCGGGCCTGCCGCCGCGACCGCACAGGTGGAGAAACAGCTCCGGAACCACGAGGGCGCCTTCGAGATCCACCGCTACGCCGACGAGGCCGCCGCCCGGACCGCGATCGAGGACCGGACCGTATACGGAGCGGTCGTGGTCACCGCACAGGGGCCCGAACTGCTGACCGCCTCGGCCGCGAGCCCGGTCGTCGCCCAACTCCTCCAGCAGGCAGTGGCCCAGCAGACCGCGGCGAGCGGCACCGCGCCGAGGACCGTGGACGTCGTCCCCGCCCCCGCATCCGACCCGAGGGGTGCGGCCCTGAGCTCGTCCGTGCTGCCCCTCGCCCTGGCCGGCATCGTCGCGGGCGCCGTCGTGACCGTGCTCGGGCTGCGAGGACTTCGCGCCGTGGCCGGGCTCACCCTCAGCGCCGCCCTGGTGGGCGTGATCGCGGCCGCACTGGCGGACAGCTGGCTCGGCGCCCTGGGCGGCAACTGGTGGGCCGAGGCGGGGACGCTCGCGCTGGCGACCCTGGCGGTGAGCGCGGCCGTCGCGGGACTCGCCGCCCTCATCGGACACGCGGGGATCGGCGCCGTCGCGTTCCTGGTGATGTTCCTCGGCAACCCGTTCTCGGGCGCCTCCTCGGCCCCGCAACTGCTGCCGGAGCCGGTCGGCACGATCGGTCAGTGGCTGCCGCCGGGTGCGAGCGCGACGCTGCTGCGCTCGGTGACGTTCTTCGACGGCGCGGCGGCGACCGGCCCCGCCCTGGCACTCACCTCGTGGGCCGTACTGGGCCTCGGCGCCGTCACGCTCGGCAGCGCGCTGAAGACGCGGGCGAAGAGCACCGAATCCACCGCCGCGGAGCCCGAACTCACCGCCGTCGGCTGACCGAACCGCTCTCGCGTGCACCCCGTCCCGACGGCCGGGGCGCACGCGTTTCTACGGGGCCCCGGCCCCCCGGTGATGCGCCGCGATGCCGAAGCGCTGCTGTTCGCGGGGAGCGGACGCGACCTCGCGCACGGTCGAGACCGAAGTGACCACCTGGTCCTCGACGGACCCCTGCAGCTTCTCCAGCCGTTCGAGGTCGGCGGCGGAGACCAGGGCGACCAGCGGCTTTCCGTGTCGTGTGACGACGACGCGCTCGCCGCCGTACACCACCCGGTTGATCAGGTCGGCGAGCTCAGCCCTGGCTTGCGTCACCGGAATCTCGTAGGCCATACCCCCATCATAACGTCACGTACGTCCTGTACATTTTTGACAGGCAACTCTGCCATGAGCGAGGGGTACGCCATGACCCGACCGACCGCGCGTCACGTCCTGCCCGAGTTCCATGAGCGCACCGGCTCCGGGCACAGGACGACGGATCCGTACTCGAAGCTCCTGGAGGAGCGGATCGTCTTCCTCGGGACGCGGATCGACGACACCTCGGCGAACGATCTGATGGCGCAGTTCATGTACCTCGAGTACCAGGACCCCGACCGGGACATCGCGCTGTACATCAACTCCCCCGGCGGCTCGTTCAGCGCGATGTCGGCGATCTACGACACGATGCAGTACGTCGGCTGCGACGTGGAGACGACGTGTCTCGGACAGGCCGGGTCCTCCG
Organism: Streptomyces sp. NBC_00285; assembly: GCF_036174265.1. NCBI lineage: Bacteria > Bacillati > Actinomycetota > Actinomycetes > Kitasatosporales > Streptomycetaceae > Streptomyces > Streptomyces sp. NBC_00285. Next base: position 1,797,060 of record NZ_CP108055.1, read on the forward strand.
CGGCGGTGCTGCTGGCGGCGGGCACCCCGGGCAAGCGCTCCGTGCTGCCGGGCGCGCGGGTGGTGATCCACCAGCCGGCACTGAACGAACCGGTGCACGGGCAGGCCAGTGACCTTGCCGTCCAGGCCGACGAACTGCTCCGCGTGCGGGCCCGCCTGGAGGAGATGCTCGTCCGGCACACCGGGCGCAGCGCCGAGCAGGTGAGCGCGGACATCGAGCGGGACAGGATCCTGGACGCGCAGGGCGCGCTGGACCACGGCCTGGTGGACGCGATCGTCCCGAGCCGCAGGTCCACGCGCGGCACGCAAGGCGCGAGGTGAACTGCCGATGGTGCCGGATCTCCCACCGCTGCCCGCCCTCACACGCGCCGAGGGCGAGCTGATCGACCGATATCTCGACGTGGTCGACCTGCTGGGCCGGATCAACCCCGCCCGGCACGAGGACACCTACGGCGGACTGCGCGCGGCGCAGGCGCTGGTGAGCAGGGCGACCGAGTTGCGGGACGCGCTCGCGCTGATGCACCGCCGGGGTGAGCACGAGATGCACGCCGCGACTCTGGCGCGGGCCCTGCGGGTCCTGGACGGTGAACGGCGCGCGGCGCGGGTCACCCTCCCGCCCGGCCCGGACGACTGATGCTTCAGCAGCGGCCCGCGTACCCCGTGGTTCTGACGGGGCGTCCGGAGCGCGGTTGAAACGGACCAGACGACGTACCCCCTGTTGGAGGGGGGGCGGCTCCTTTTTGACGACCGGAAGGGTCGCGCAACACGCGTAGCGCATGAGCGGAATGAGGAGTTCCTGCGCTGGTCCGGGGGTCCTTCAGCCCCTCGACACCTTTCGATCGCTCAGGTGTCCACCCGAACGAGTGAGTGGTGAGTAACGCCACAAACCCCCGGTTCTGTTGGGTTTTTCGGACTTCTTTGCGCCAAGATCCCTGTCTGACGACAAGCCCCCGCCGCAGCGGCGGGGCGATCCGGGCGGACGCCGAGTCCTGCCGCCGCCCGGATGACCGGTCGACAGAGGTGCATCGGCAGGAGTGGAGGACCCAGGCACGACGGGTCGCCGGAACGGTCACGCCATGACCGGGCCGAGCAGCCCTTGGGGTGAAGCCGCGTCAGCGGCCGGGCAACTTTGTCAGCCCGAATCCGACAGGTCATCCTTCACAGGCGGCTGACGAAGGGTTGCGCATGTCTGCGCTCAATCGTGTCCCGTCGCTGATGGTCCGAGCCGGTACGGCTTCGGCACTGACACTCGCCGCTGTGGGCGGCTCTGTCGTGATCCCGGGCTTCGCCGCCGACGCCGCGGCCGCCACGCCGGCGACGAAGGCACTCAAGGTCGCGGCCTCCAAGAAGGGCTCGCCGTACAGGTACGGCGCCACGGGGCCATCGCGTTTCGACTGCTCAGGGCTCACGATGTACTCGTTCAAGAAGGTGGGCAAGAAGCTCCCGCGCACGGCGGCCCAGCAGTACAACAAGACCCGGCACATCTCCGCGGGCAGCCGCAAGGCCGGTGACCTGGTGTTCTTCCACTCAGGTTCGAACGTCTACCACGTCGGTCTCTACGCCGGGAAGGGGAAGATCTGGCACGCCCCCAAGACCGGGGACGTGGTGAGGCTGCAGAAGATCTGGACGAAGAGCGTCTGGTACGGCCGGGTCAAGTAACACCTCCGAGGGGGTGACGGCGCCCTGACCGGACGTCACCCCCTCGGGTCCTTCGGGACGCGCGGCACGGGCTCAGGTGGATACCCGCACCGCTATGGCCGACCACCGCCCGTGCACCGCCCGCAACGAGACCCCGCTGGAGCGCGCCGACCGCAACTTCGGCGAGCTGCTCCAGGAACTGCGCGTCACCCGGACCGGGGTGCAGATCCTCTTCGCGTTCCTGCTGACCCTGGCCCTCACCCAGCGCTTCCCGTCGCTGGACACCTTCCAGCGCGCCACCTACGTCACCACCCTGCTGTTCGCGGTGCTCGCCGCGGCCCTCTTCACCGCGCCGGCCGCCCTGCACCGCTCGCTCTTCCAGCGGGGCGCCAAGGCCCGCATCGTGCAGGTCTCCTCCCGGCTCGCCACGGTCGGCATGGGCGTTCTGGTCCTCGCGTTCACCGGGTCGGTGCTGCTCGTCGCGGACGTGACGACCGGCCGGGCCGGCGGGGTGGCCGCGGGTACGGCGACCCTGCTGGTGTGTCCGGGCCTGTGGTGGCTGCTTCCCCGACTGGTGTGGCGGGCGGGGCGCGCCGCTGACCACGCCACGCAGGCATCCCATGCGGCGCCTCGGCCGCCGGTCCGCGAGCCGGTCAGGCCGCGAGCCACGGCTCGGCCGGGTGTGGCACCCCGGGAACCGTCGCCGCGCCTGCGGTGACCCGAAGAGGGCGCGTCGCCCCTGAGCTTCCGGTTGCGCGGTGGGTCACGGCTCCTGCTGCCCGGCCGCCGTGACCGGCTGCGCGGGCACCGTCCACGGGAGTTCGATCGAGACGGTCTTGCCGCCTTCCCGGGTGGGCCTGACTCTGAGCTTGCCGCCGTACTCCGCGGCGAGCCAGCGGATGATCACCATCCCCCGACCGTTGTCCTGCTGGACCGCCGCCGGGAGGCGCTTGGGGAAGCGGGGGTGGCTGTCGGTGACCCCGATGCGCAGGTGTTCGTCACGGTCCAGCTCGATGTCCACCGTGAAGGTGGGTGACTGACCGAACGTGTGCTGTACGGCATTGGTGGCGAGTTCGGAGACGATGAGCCGGACGGTCTCGGCGATGTCGGTGGCCGGTGGCAGCCCCCACTCCGCGAGTGTGTTCAGGACATAGGTGCGGGCCGCGGAGACCGAGGCGGGTTCGCTCGGCAGAGTGACGGATGCTTCCAGGTGGTCTGCCATGGCGACGTCGCCCCTTTCCCACAGGACCGGAGTCCGACACAGTGCGGATGGTTCGAGTACGGTCCCGGACTGGTGGTTCATCGTCAGAGTGCCATTACCGAGGCGCCGACGGGTGCTGATCCACCAAGATGTGCATATATCTGTCGCTCGAAGCGGTGAACTCTGCGACGCGAGACCGTATTTGGGCGGCTCGTAGGGAGTAAGGAGCAGCGCCATGCAGTACGGTCCTGCGGTGCGCCGCCGGAAACTGGGCGCCGAACTGCGTGCGTTACGCACGACCGCGGCGCTCACCAGCGGTGAGGCGGCCCGGCTCGTGGGCTGGCACCAGTCGAAGGTGAGCCGTATCGAGACCGGCGCCAGCGGGGTGAAACCGGCCGATGTGCGGTTACTCCTGGATGCCTACGGCGTACTGGACAAGGATCTGCGGGAGCTGCTCCTGGTGCTGGCCGGCTCCGACGAGGGCGGCGGCCGGCACCACTGGTGGCATGCGTACCGAGGTGTCCTGCCGCCGACCTACCGGGACTTCATCAGTCTGGAGTCCCAGGCGAGCGCGATGCGCACCCTGGAGACCTCGGTCGTGCCCGGACTGCTCCAGACCCCCGAGTACGCCCGCGCGGTGACCTGGGCCTCGGTCGGCGGCCTCGACGACGAACGTCTCGACACGCTGGTCGAGGTGCGGCTGGCCCGGCAGGACGTGCTGCGCGGTGAGCCGCCGCTGGAGTTGAGCGCGGTCCTGGACGAGGCGGTGCTGCGGCGGGAGGTCGGCGGCCCCGAGGTGATGGCCCGTCAGTTGAAGAGACTTGTGGAGGCGGCACAACTGCCTCAAGTGCGCCTACAGGTACTGCCGTTCACGGCCGGGGCGCATGTGGGTATCACCGGGCCTTTCGTAATCTTCTCATTTTCGCGCACATCTGATCTGGACGTGGTTGTTCTCGACCACTTGACGAGTAGCCTCTACCTCGAGCGGAAAGAAGACCTCCAGGCCTACACCGAGGCCTTCAACACCCTTCAGTCCCACGCCCTTTCACCCGAGGACTCGTTGGATCACATCGCCGGGATAGGTGACGGCGTGTAAGGAGGCACCAATGTCAGCACTGCCTCGGAACGTATCTGCCAGTACGGAACTGCCCGAAGTGCGCTGGCTGCGCAGCAGCTACAGCACCGGAGCGAACAACTGCGTCGAGACCGCGAGGCCGTCGGCCGGGCCATGGGCCGGGCTGCTCGCCGTACGAGACTCCAAGGACCCGGACGGACCCGCGCTGCTCTTCTCCCCCGAGAGCTGGGCGGGCTTCACAGCCGCGTTCTGACCCTTCGGTCCGTCCGGCGCACGGCCGTGTCACGCCGACTCATGGTCGTGTTCCGCCGATCACACGCACAGCGCGTTCGATCTGCGCCTCGGAGAGGTCCGCGCGCGCGGTCAGCCTGAGTCGTGAGATGCCGTCCGGTACGGAAGGGGGTCGGAAACAGCCCACGAAGAGCCCGGCGGCACGGCAGTCGGCCGCCCACCGAACGGCCTCCTCCGGGGAGGGTGCGCGCACCGAGACCACCGCGGCGTCCGGACGTACCGCTTCCAGACCCGCGGCGGTCAGGCGTGCGTGCAGTGCGGTGGCCACCTCACGCGCGCGCGTGGCGCGCTCGGGCTCACGGCCGAGCAGCCGCAGGGCCGCGAGGGCGGCTCCCGCCGCCGCGGGGGCCAGACCTGTGTCGAAAATGAACGTCCGTGCCGCGTTGACCAGGTGTTCGATCACCCGTGCGGGGCCGAGCACGGCACCGCCCTGGCTGCCGAGCGACTTCGACAGCGTGACCGTGACGACCACGTCGTCGGCGCCCGCGAGACCCGCCGCGTGCGGGGCACCGCGGCCGCCGTCGCCGAGCACACCCAGGCCATGGGCGTCGTCGACGACCAGGCCCGCGCCGTGCTCCCGGCATGCCTCGGCGAGGCCGGCCAGGGGCGCCGCGTCCCCGTCGACCGAGAAGACCGTGTCGGACACGGCGACGGCGGGCCCGTCGTGGGTGCCGAGCGCCTTGCGGACGGCCTCCGGATCGGCGTGCGCGACCACCTGGGTCGTACCGCGAGCCAGCCGGCAGCCGTCGATGAGCGAGGCGTGGTTGCCCGCGTCGGAGACGAGGAGCGAGCCGTGCGGTGCGAGCGCGGTCACGGCGGCGAGGTTGGCCGCGTATCCGGAGGAGAAGACCAGCGCGGCCTCGAAGCCGCAGAAGCCGGCCAGCTCGCGTTCGAGTTCGGTGTGCAGTTCGGTGGTCCCGGTGACGAGCCGGGAGCCGGTCGCGCCGCCGCCCCAGGCCCGCGCGGCCGCCTCGGCCCCCGCCACGACCTCGGGGTGGCGGGCCAGGCCCAGGTAGTCGTTGCTCGCGAGATCGAGGAGCGGTGAGTCGGCGGGACGAGGCCGCAGGGTCCGTACGAGTCCGGCCCGGCGGCGCGCGTCGGCCTGTTCGTCGATCCAGCCGAACGCCATGGGTCCTCCCGGGCTTTTGTAGGTAACGGACAGACCCTAGCGGCAGCATTCGCTACCCACGGTGTGGCAATACGCACACGTCGATCCGGGTCTGTTGTGTGATCCCTACCTTGGCCCGGAGCGGGTCCGTAGGACAGGATCGGCTCTCATGGACCTGCTGAACACGCTGGTGGAAAAGGGGCTTCGGCGCGAGCTGCCGACCCGCGAGGAGGCGCTGGCCGTGCTGGCCACGTCCGACGACGACCTGCTCGACGTGGTGGCCGCGGCCGGAAAGGTACGCCGGCACTGGTTCGGGCGACGGGTGAAACTCAACTATCTCGTCAACCTGAAGTCCGGACTGTGCCCCGAGGACTGCTCGTACTGCTCGCAGCGGCTCGGCTCCACCACCGGCATCCTGAAGTACACCTGGCTCAAGCCGGACGAGGCCTCCAGGGCCGCGGCGGCCGGTCTGGCGGGCGGCGCCAAGCGGGTCTGCCTGGTGGCCAGCGGACGCGGTCCCACCGACCGTGACGTGGACCGGGTCGCGGGCACCATCAAGGCGATCAAGGACCAGCACGAGGACGTCGAGGTGTGCGCCTGCCTCGGTCTGCTCTCCGACGGCCAGGCGGAGCGGCTGCGCGAGGCGGGCGCGGACGCCTACAACCACAACCTCAACACGTCCGAGTCGACGTACGGCGACATCACGACCACGCACACCTACGCCGACCGGGTCGACACCGTCACCAAGGCGCACGCGGCCGGCCTGTCCGCCTGCTCGGGTCTGATCGCCGGCATGGGCGAGAGCGACGAGGACCTCGTCGACGTCGTCTATTCGCTGCGCGACCTGGACCCCGACTCGGTTCCGGTCAACTTCCTGATCCCGGTCGAGGGCACCCCGCTGGCCGCGGAGTGGAACCTCACCCCGCAGCGCTGTCTGCGCATCCTCGCGATGGTCCGCTTCGTCTGCCCCGACGTCGAGGTGCGCATCGCGGGCGGCCGTGAGGTCCATCTGCGCACGATGCAGCCCCTGGCACTCAATCTGGCCAACTCGATCTTCCTCGGCGACTACCTCACCACCGAGGGCCAGGCAGGCCAGGCCGACCTGGAGATGATCGCCGACGCCGGTTTCGAGGTGGAGGGCGCGGGCCAGGTGACCCTGCCGGAGCACCGGGCGACGGCCGGAGGCGGATGCGGCTCGCACGGGTCCGCGGACTGCGGGTCGCACGAGAGCACCGGATGCGGATCGCACGAGGGCGGCGGTCTCTGCGGTACGGCCGCCCCCGCCGCGCCTGCGGTGAGCGAGCCCCGTACGGACCTGGTCGCCGTCCGCCGTCGAGGTGCCGGAACGGATCTCGCGCCCAATGCCTGATCTGTCCGGCCTGCCCGTGTCGGAGCTGCTGGAGCTCGACCGTCGGCATGTGTGGCATCCGTACGGTCCGATGCCCGGCCGGGTCGACCCGCTCGTCGTCGAGTCGGCGAGCGGGGTGCGGCTGCGGATGGCGGACGGGTCCGGGGAACTGGTCGACGGGATGTCGTCCTGGTGGTCGGCGATCCACGGCTACAACCACCCGGTGCTGAACGAGGCCGCGCGCGAGCAGCTGGGGCGGATGAGCCATGTGATGTTCGGCGGGCTCACCCACGAGCCCGCCGTCCGCCTCGCGAAGCTCCTTGTCGACATGTCTCCCGAGGGGCTGGAGCATGTCTTCCTCGCCGACTCGGGGTCGGTGTCGGTCGAGGTCGCGGTGAAGATGTGCCTCCAGTACTGGCGCTCGCTGGGCCGCACGGGCAAACAGCGGCTGCTGACCTGGCGCGGCGGCTACCACGGCGACACCTGGCAGCCGATGTCGGTGTGCGATCCCGAGGGCGGGATGCACGACCTGTGGAGCGGGATCCTGCCCCGCCAGGTCTTCGTGGACGCGCCTCCCGCCGAGTACGACGAGTCGTACGCCGATCAGCTGCGCGGGGCGATCGAGCGGCACGCGGACGAACTGGCCGCGGTGATCGTGGAGCCGGTGGTGCAGGGCGCCGGCGGGATGCGGTTCCACTCCCCCGCGTATCTGCGGGTGCTGCGCGAGGCGTGCGACGCGCACGACGTGCTGCTGGTGTTCGACGAGATCGCGACCGGATTCGGGCGTACGGGCACGATGTTCGCGGCGGAGCACGCGGGCGTGACGCCGGACGTGATGTGCGTGGGCAAGGCGCTGACCGGCGGTTACATGACGATGGCGGCGACCCTGTGCACGCCTCGGGTGGCCGACGGCATCTCGCGGGGCGAGGTCCCGGTGCTCGCGCACGGCCCCACGTTCATGGGCAACCCGCTCGCCGCGTCGGTCGCCTGCGCCTCGATCGGGCTGCTGCTCGCGCAGGACTGGCTCGCAGAGGTCGAACGGATCGGGACGGGACTGCGGGAGGGACTGGCGCCTGCTCGGGAGCTCGCGGGCGTGCGGGACGTACGCGTCCTGGGGGCCATCGGGGTCGTGCAGCTGGACCACGAGGTCGACATGAAGGCGGCCACGGACGCGGCCGTACGCGAGGGTGTGTGGCTGCGGCCGTTCCGCGACCTCGTCTACACGATGCCGCCGTACGTCACGGGCGACGAGGACGTGGCACGGATCGCGCGTGCGGTGTGCGCCGCCGCCCGGGAGGGATGACATGCCGGTACTGGTGATCACGGGGACGGGCACGGAGGTCGGCAAGACCGTCGCCACGGCCGCCGTCGCCGCCGCAGCCCTCGCCGCCGGACGGACGGTCGCCGTCCTGAAGGCCGCGCAGACCGGCGTACGGCCGGACGAGCCGGGGGACGCCGACGAGGTGGCACGGCTCGCGGGCGCGGTGACGAAGGCCGAAGTCGCCCGCTATCCCGAGCCGTTGGCTCCGGCGACGGCCGCCCGGCGTGCTCTTCTCGCACCGGTGCGCCCTCCTGAGGTGGCCAAGGCCGCCGCCGAACTGGCCGCCGAGCACGATCTGGTGCTGGTCGAGGGCGCGGGCGGGCTCCTCGTCCGCTTCGACGACATGGGCGGGACACTGGCCGACGCGGCGGAACTGCTGCGGGCGCCGGTCCTGGTCGTGGCGTCCGCGGGCCTGGGAACCCTGAACACCACAGAACTGACGGCTCGTGAACTCCGGCGCCGGGGCCTGGACTTCGAGGGTGTGGTGATCGGCAGCTGGCCCGACTCCCCCGATCTCGCCTCGCGTTGCAACCTCGCGGATCTGCCGGACGTGTCCGGGGCTCCGCTGCTCGGCGCCCTCCCGGCCGGAGCCGGCGGACTCGCTCCGGCCGACTTCCGTACCGCGGCGCCGGGTTGGCTGGCGCCTCGCCTCGACGGGACGTGGGACGCGGAGGCGTTCGCGGTGCGCGAGGCACCCTGAGACACCTCCGTGCAACCTCTTCCGCAACCTCTACGAGGCCTCGCTCTGTGCGATGAGCCGCACCAGTTCGACACGTGAGCGGATGCCAAGGCGGCTGAAGACGCCGCGCAGATGGTGGTCGATCGTGCGGGGGCTGAGGGCCAGACGGGCCCCGATCTCACGGTTGGTGGCGCCCTCGGCGACCATCCGGGCGACCAGCAACTGCTGGGCGGTCAGACGTGCGGTGGGATCCACGGCATGCCTCGGGGCGGCCGGGGCGCCGAGGGCGCGGAGCTCGGCCCGAGCCTGGGCCGCGCAGTGCGGCGCGCCGAATTGGTCGAAGGCCTCCAGGGCGCTGTGGAGACGGTCGCGGGCCTCCGTGCGGTGGCGCAGACGGCGCAGGGCGCTGCCGAACAGGAACTCCGTGCGGGCGCGTTCGAAGTCGCGGGTGCCGCCGGCGTGGAGGTCGAGGGCCGAGCGGTAGTGCTCGACCGCTTCCTCACCGGGCGCCAGCAGGGCGCGGCAGCGGGCGCTGAGAGCGAGGTCGTCGGGGCTGTGCACGGCCGTGGCCCAGCGGTGGTAGTCGGCGTGGGCGCCGCGGGCGATCCTCGTGTCGTCGGTGCGGACGGCGGCCTCCACGTAGTGCGGGGTGGCCAGGTGCCGGATCGCGCGGTGGCCGTGGCCGGGACCGAACCCTGCGAGGGCCCGCAGCCGGGCCGCCGCGCCCGCGAAGCGGCCGCCGGTGAGGTCGAGGAAGGCGAGCGCCCACTGGGCGAGTGCGGCGGGCAGGCCGAGGCCCCGGGCCAGGGCGTAGGACCGTGCGGCGGCGGCGCGTTCGCGGCAGACGTCGGCGTCGCCCGTGATCGCCGCGAACATGGCGAGGGCGGCCTGGAGATGACAGGCGCCGTTGTCCTGGCCGGTGGCGTACGCCTGGTGCAGTGCCTCGGTCGCGGCGGCCTGTCCGGCCTGCGGGCGGCCGGTCCAGAAGTCGGCGTAGACACGGAACTCCATGGCCTGCGCCATGGCGCCCGTCGCGCCCCGGGCGCGGGCGGAGGCGGTGGCCCGGAGGGTCGCCGTGGCGGCGCGGGTGTGGTCGCCGAGCATCAGGGCGGCGATGCCTGCGTGGACGAGGAGGGTGGGGTCGCCGCCGGGTCCGCAGCGCCCGGCGGCCGCCTGGAGGAGGTCGCGCGCGTCCTCGTACCGCCCCTCGAAGGCTGCCGCGAGGCCCCCGAGCGTGCCGGGCGGGGTGATGCCCAGGCGCCCGGCGACCCGGGCGGCCTCCCGGCAGCGGCGCAGGTCACCGGTGTACACGGCCGCTTCGGCGGCGTGAGCGAGGAGCAGTTCCGCCGGGTCGCAGGACGCCTCGTCCTGTGCCACCGCTCCGTGTGACGCCGCACGGTCACCCGGTGTCCCGCCCGGCCGTGGGGAATCGTTCCCTCTCGTGGGTCTCGCGCGTCGCGCCGCTGCCCCGAGGAGCGCGTCGAAGGCCTCCGTGGCGTTGCCCGTGCGCAGCGCGAGCAGGCCCGAGAGGGCGTCGTCCGCCGCGCCCTCGGCCGCGAGACGGCGGGCCCGGTCGCCGTCACCGGCCTGCCAGGCGTCGGTGGCGGCACGTGTCACCAGACGGGCGCGCTCCGGGGAATCCGGACAGAGCGCGGCGGCACGCTCCAACAGGGCCCGCGCCAGGGCGAGTCGGCCGGTGCGGCGGGCCGTGTCCGCGGAGCCCCGGAGCTCCGCCGCAAGCCGTCCGCTGGGGCCGAGGGCGCCCGCGCCGCGGTGCCAGGACCGCCGAGGGGCCTCGTCGTCGCCGTGCAGCACGCGGGCCAGCAGCCGGTGGACGTCACGGCGGTCGGCCGAGGAGCCGGCCTCGTAGGCGGCGATCCGTGTCCAGGCGTCGCGGAAGACGACACCGCCGGCCCCCGAGTGCGCCACGCCGACCGTCTCGGCCCTCTCCAGCGGCCGGGTGTCGAGGCGGGCGGCGGCGGTGGCACGGAGGAACGCGTGGGTGGCGACCGGGTACTGGTCGGCCGCCGCGAGGAGCAGCAGAAGGCGGGTGTCGTCGGGCAGGGCCCGGATCTCCGCGCGCAGTGCGCGCAGCAGTGCGGGGGCGAGGTCGGCGGGTTCGGTGGGAAGCGGGTCCAGACCCGCCGCCTGACGCTCCGTCAGCAGCGTCACGAGTTCGGCGGCGGCACGCGGGTCGCCGTGCACGGAATGCAGCAGCCGCACCCTGACGCCCTCGGGAAGCGCCGGGAGCACGCGCCGCGGTGGCGAAGTACGGGGCTGAGGCGGGGGGTTCACCGGAGTCACCACGACATTCACGTTACTGGCGAGTTAATTCACCCGTAAAGACCGGCGATTTCGCCGATGCGGCACGCGTAGACCCGCCGGACACTCCTGGCAACCCCACCCGTTTCAGGAGGCATCATGAGGCGCTGCACGCGTCGCATCGCCACGGTCGTATCGGCCGTCACGGCACCGCTCCTTCTGTCCCTCTCCCTCTCCGCGACCCCCGCTCACGCGGCCACCCACAACCCGATCGTCTTCGTGCACGGCATCAGCAGTGACGCGAGCAGCTGGGACGACTGGATCGCCGACTTCAAGGCCGACGGCTACAGCGCCTCCGAGCTGGACGCCTGGACCTACAGCTGGTCGCAGTCGAACGTCACCACCGCCCAGCAGCTGGCCACCGAGATCCAGCGGGTGCTCAAGGCGACCGGTGCCTCGAAGGTCGACCTGGTCACCCACTCGATGGGCGCGCTGAGCGCCCGCTACTACCTGAAGAACCTCGGCGGTACGGCGTACGTGGACGACTTCGTCTCGGCAGCCGGCGTCAACCACGGGACGACCACGGCCGCCTGGTGCGCGTGGCTCTACACCTCGTGCGCGCAGATGAACACCGGCAGCTCCTTCCTCACCGCCCTCAACTCGGGTGACGAGACGCCGGGCAGCGTCGCGTACGCCAGTTACTGGTCGAACTGCGACGACGCACTCACCCCGGACACCACGGCGATCCTGAGCGGCGCGACGAACGTCGAGGTCGGCTGCATCTCGCACACCGACATGAACAACGACTACGGCGTCTACGGACAGGTGCGCGACTTCGTGCGGTGAGCCGCCGGCGGGGGTGCGACGGGGTCCCGCGGGGGACACTCACGGTAGGACCAGTCCTGCGAGGGAGGCTGTCATGCCGCTACGGTCCACCGACACCGGCAAGGTGTCCCGGGATCCCGTCCACCATCCGCTGTTCGCCCGGTACTACGCCCGGGTCAGTGTCGCCGCCGAGACCAGAATGGGCATGGCGGGTGTGCGCGGGCGGCTGCTCGCCGGGCTGTCCGGGCGGGTGATCGAGATCGGCGCGGGCAACGGTCTGAACTTCGCGCACTATCCGGGCGAGGTCTGCGAGGTGGTGGCGATCGAACCGGAGCGCAACCTGCGGCGGTTGGCGGTGGAGTCCGCCCTGCGCTCGGAGGTACCGGTCGACGTGGTGCCCGGGGCCGCGGAGGCGCTGCCGGTCAAGAGCGAGGCCTTCGACGCCGTGGTGATCTCGCTGGTCCTGTGCAGTGTGCGCGATGTGCCGCGTGCACTCGGCGAGGTGCGGCGGGTGCTGCGGCCCGGCGGGGTCGTGCGGTTCTTCGAGCACGGCAGCGGTGGCGGCCCGGCGATGCGCCTCACCCAGCGCGCCCTGGACCGCACGGTGTGGCCCCCGCTCAACGGCGGCTGCCACCTGGGCCGCGACCCGGTCGGAGCGCTGCGGGACGCCGGGTTCGAACTCGGCCCCTACCGGCGGGTGTTGATGCCGGAGAAGGGACCCAGGCTGCCTACGTCCTTCTGCGTGCTCGGCACCGCGTGGCGGCCGCCGGCGGCGGAGCGCTGATCACAGGGTCCACTTCCTCAGCTCGCGCGCGATGTCGAGCACCGAGACGTCGCCCTTCTTGGCCACCTTGGCGAGGTCACGGACGAGTTCGGGCGAGGTGACGACCCTGAGCCCGCTCGCGACGAGATAGGCGTAGGCGACGGCACACGCGAACAGCGCGTTGGTGCGCTCCAACGCCGGGACATGGATGAGGAGTTGCAGCAGTGAGGCGGCGCGCATGTGCGGGCTGTCGTAGACCGGGATGTCGAAGATCTCCGCCTGGTGCCGCGCCACGGCGGCGACCAGGGCACCCCAGTCGGTGACCTGGGGGTCGCCCGGGGTCTTCTGCTCGGCGAGCATCAGGAGCCAGGCCAGATCGATGTGCAGATCGCTCAACGAGCCTCGTGTTCCTTGCCGAATTCCTCCACGAAGACGGATTCGTACTGCTTCATGAAGTCGGCCGCGGCCTCCACGAAGGCCTGGCCCGCCTCGCCGGTGTCTTTCATGACCAACTCCTCGATGTAGCGGTTGACGCTCACGCCACGGGCGAGGGCACGATCACGGGCGGCACGGGCGGTGCCCTCGTCCACCCGCACGTTCAACTGAGTCTTCGCCATACCTTGAAGCTAGCGCCGAAACGCTAGCATGCGCAAGAGGGTCCTCCCCTGGGTGGAATATGTCCCTTACATCGATACCGGGGGCCCGACCTGGGGTGGAGAAGGTCTCGACCGCGCGAGGGATACCGGGTGTGGGGTGGATCACATTACGCTCGGCCGGGCGGGAAGCCACGCCGTCCACGAGCGAGGAGAGAGCCTTGTCCACAGCTGCAGCCGAGCACGCCCCCGGTGCCGTTCCGGCCGACGGGACCGCGGCCCGTGCCCGCGGTCTGACCAAGGCGTACGGCTCGGGAGAGACGGCCGTCCTCGCCCTGGACTCGGTGGACGTGGACATCGCGCGCGGCCGGTTCACCGCGATCATGGGCCCCTCGGGCTCCGGGAAGTCCACGATGATGCACTGCCTCGCGGGGCTCGACACCGTGTCGGCCGGTCAGGTGTGGCTCGGCGACACCGAGATCACGGGGCTGAAGGACCGCGAGCTGACCCGGCTGCGCCGGGACCGGATCGGGTTCATGTTCCAGTCGTTCAACCTGATCCCGACGCTGAACGCGGCCGAGAACATCACCCTGCCCATGGACATCGCGGGCAAGAAGCCCGACGAGAAGTGGCTGGACCAGGTCATCGACACGCTGGGCCTGCGGGACCGGCTCAAGCACCGGCCCTCGCAGCTCTCCGGCGGTCAGCAGCAGCGGGTCGCGTGCGCGCGGGCGCTCGCCTCCCGGCCCGAGCTGATCTTCGCGGACGAGCCGACCGGCAACCTCGACTCACGGGCGGGTCTGGAGGTCCTCGGCTTTCTGCGCGAGGCCGTCGACCAGCTCGGACAGACCGTCGTCATGGTCACCCACGACCCGGGGGCGGCGACCCACTCCGACCTGGTGCTCTTCCTCGGGGACGGGCGGATCGTGGACAGCATGGAGCGGCCGACGGCGGAGGCGGTGCTGGAGCGTATGAAGCGTTTCGACGTGATCCGCGGCCAGTTCGAGGGCTCACCGGAGTCCTCCGGCCCACCGAGCCCGCCCGGCTCGCCTCAGGACAGCGGCTCCGGTGACGTGACCCTCGACAAGGACTGAGCCCGTGCTGAAGGCGACACTGCGGAGCTTTCTCGCGCACAAGGGACGGCTGCTGCTCTCCGCGCTGGCCGTCGTGCTGTCCGTGGCCTTCGTGTCGGGAAGCCTGATCTTCTCCGACACGCTGAGCCGCACCTTCGACCGGCTCTTCGCCTCGACCGCCCCCGACCTCACCGTCAGCCCCAAGGAGGACCTGCGCGAGGCCATCCCGTCCGGGACGACGGCCACCCTGCCGGCCGCGCTCGCGGCACGCCTGGCCGAGGTCGACGGGGTCGCCGCCGCGCGCTTCGACGCCGAGGACGACGGCATCACCGTTGTCGACTCCCACAACAAGTCGATCGGCTCGACCACCGGCGCCCCCACCATCGGCACCGACTGGAACCCCACCGAGCGCAGCCCCCTGAAGCTCACCTCCGGCCATGCCCCGCACGGCCCCTCCGAGGCGCTGCTCGACTCGGAGACCGCCGACCGCAAGGACCTGCGCATCGGTGACCCGCTCACCGTGATCGCGGGACCGGGTTCGTTCAAGGTCCGGATCGTCGGCATCGCCACCTTCACCACCACCAACCCCGGTGCCTCGCTGCTGTTCCTCGACCCGCCGACCGCGCAGACGAAGCTGCTCGGCTCCTCGACGGCCGCCACCAGCATCTCCGTGGACGCCGCCGAGGGGGTGAGCAACGACCGGCTCAAGCAGCACGTGGCCGCCGCGCTCGGCACGGGCACCTACGAGTACCGGACGGCGGAGGAGCAGGCGAAGTCCGACGTCGACCAGCTGGGTGGATTCCTCGACGTCGTCAAGTACGTCATGCTCGGCTTCGCGGGCATCGCCGTCATGGTCGGTGTCTTCCTGATCGTCAACACCTTCTCGATGCTGATCGCCCAGCGCACGCGTGAGTTGGGCCTGCTGCGCGCACTCGGCGCCGACCGCCGTCAGGTCCGCCGCTCGGTGCTCACCGAGGCGCTCCTGCTCGGCCTGGTCGGCTCCACGGTCGGGCTCGGCACGGGCATCGGGCTGGCTGTGGGACTGATCGCGCTGATGAACGCCTTCGGCATGAACATCCGCACCGGCGAGATGGTCATCGGCTGGGGAACACCCGTCGCGGCCTACGTGGTCGGCGTGGGCGTCACCTTCGTGGCGGCCTATCTCCCGGCCCGGCGGGCTGCGGGCGTCTCACCGATGGCGGCCCTGGCGGACGCCGAGATCGCCGACATCGGACGGCCGTTGAAGGTCCGCGCGATCGTGGGCGGCCTGGTGGGAGCGGTGGGCGCGGCCGCACTCGTCGGGTGCGCGCTCGCGTCGAAGACCGCGTCGGCGGCCTCTTTCCTGGGCCTCGGCGTCGTCCTGACCCTCCTGGCGACCGTGATCGCCGGTCCCCTGCTGGTGCGGCCGGTGATCCGGGTGCTGGGCGGGGCCTTCCCCGCACTGTTCGGTCCGGTCGGGCGGATGAGCCAGCGCAACGCCCTGCGCAACCCCCGCCGCACGGGTGCCACCGCGGCCGCCCTGATGGTCGGCCTGGCCCTGGTCGGCGGGATGTCCGTGGCGAGCGCGTCCATGTCCAAGTCCTTCGACGAGCAGATCGACAAGACGCTGGGCGCCGACTTCGTCGTGCAGAACGGCAACTTCCTGCCGTTCCCGCAGGAGGTCACGGACGCGGTGCGCGACACCGACGGCGCCGGGCTCGTCGTACGGTCGCGGTTCGCACCGATCGCCGTACGGCTGCCGGACGGCAAGCGGGTCGAGACGACCGCCGCGGGGTACGACCCGCAGCTCGACGACGTCGCCCACATCACCTACGCGCAGGGCGACACCGCGGCCGCGCTCGCCTCCGGGCACCTGGCCATGGACCTGGGCTTCGCCCGCGACCACGACGTGAAGGTCGGCAGCAGGGTCCCGGTCGAGTTCCAGGGCGGACGCAGGACGGAACTGACGGTGGGCGCCCTCACCGACCAGGGCTCCTCGGGCGGGTTCGGGACGCAGGGCGGCATCTACTTCGGCCTGGGCACGCTGGAGCGGTTCGCGCCGGGCGGCCAGGACTCCGCGCTGTACGTGAACGCCGCCTCCGGGACCGGCGCGGACCGGCTGCGCGCAGGCCTGGAGAAGACGCTCGACCCGTATCCGCAGGTCCAGGTACGCGACCTCGCCGACTACAAGGATCTCGTCCACGACCAGATCGCGGTGCTGCTCTATCTCGTGTACGCGCTGCTCGGACTCGCGATCGTCATCGCGGTGCTCGGCGTGGTCAACACGCTTGCCCTGTCGGTCGTGGAACGCACCCGGGAGATCGGGCTGCTGCGCGCCATCGGGCTCGCCCGGCGTCAGCTGCGCCGGATGATCCGTCTGGAGTCGGTGGTGATCGCGGTGTTCGGCGCGGTCCTGGGACTGTCGCTGGGGCTGGTGTGGGGCGTGTGCACCCAGCAGGTGCTGGCGTTGCAGGGCCTGAACGCGCTGGCGATCCCCTGGGGCACGATCGTCGCGGTCGTCGTCGGCTCGGCGGTGGTGGGCGTCGTGGCGGCGCTGCTGCCGGCGTTGCGTGCATCGCGCATGAATGTACTGGCCGCGATCGCGCACGAGTGAGGTAATGGCGGGCATACAACTCAAGTCGCTTACCGCTGAGGAGAGTTCATGCCGCGCCCCTTCCGCTTCGCCGTCAACCTGACCACTGCCTCCACCGACGAGGACTGGCGCACCAAGTGCCGGCGGGCCGAGGAACTCGGGTACGACGTGATCCTGGTCCCGGATCATCTCGGCAAGGTCGCGCCGTTCCCGGCGCTGGTCGCGGCGGCGCAGGTCACCGAGCGGCCGCGGCTCGGCACGTTCGTGCTCAACGCGGGCTTCTGGAACCCGGCGCTGCTCGCCCGTGAGGTGGCCACGGTGGACGCTCTCACCGGCGGCCGCCTCGAACTCGGCCTGGGTACCGGATATGTGCAGTCCGAGCACGACCGGGCCGGGCTGCCCTTCGGTTCGGCGGGCGAGCGGGTGGACCATCTGCGGCGCACGGTCGAGGAGCTGGAGCGGCTGCTGTACTCGGTGGACCATGTGCCGCGTCCGGTGCAGCTGCCCCGGGTGCCCCTGCTGATCGGCGGTATCGGCAACCGGATGCTGAAGCTGTCCGCCGAGCACGCGGACATCGCAGCCTTCACGGGGGCGACCCTGGTGCCGGGGAACACGACCGGGAAGCTGACCCCGACCACCGCCGAGGAACTCGACGAGCGTGTCGCGCGCTATCGGCAGCTCGCCGCGGGCCGCAAGGAACCGGCCGAACTGAACCTGCTCCTCCAGACGGTGGTCGTCACCGACGACCGCGAGGCCGAGGCCGCACCGTTCCTGCACCGGCTACCGGACCTGACCCTCCAGCAGGCGCTGGACCTGCCCATCATGCTGATCGGCACGGTCGAGGAGATCGTCACGCAGGTGCTGGCGCAGCGCGATCGGTACGGTTTCACGTATCTGACGGTGCTGGAGGCGTCCATGGAGGCCTTCGCCCCGGTCATGGCGGAGTTGCGCGGACGATAGCGGTCCGGGGTCCGGAACGGCGACAGGGGGCACGGGGTCGAAGGTGCTCATCGCTGCGGAAGGGCG
This sequence comes from Streptomyces sp. NBC_00285, assembly GCF_036174265.1. NCBI lineage: Bacteria > Bacillati > Actinomycetota > Actinomycetes > Kitasatosporales > Streptomycetaceae > Streptomyces > Streptomyces sp. NBC_00285. The sequence goes on from NZ_CP108055.1 coordinate 1,814,834, forward strand.
TCTCGTGCGGCTGGGTGGACGGCGTGGCCGGCAGACCGGTCACTTCGGCCGGCCCACGGGCGGCTGCTGCCTGCGCCGGAGGCGTGACGGCTGCGCAGGGACGGGATGGTGCCGGTGCGTGGGGCGGGGTATGCGCCTGAGGAAATGGTGCGGCGCCGGGTGCAGTCCCCCGCCGACCGGGGTGGCGGGCGCCGCTCAGGACAGGCGATCCTCGGAGCCCTGTCCGATCATGGGACGGAGGTGACCCGATGACCGAAGTGCTCCTCCTGCTGGTGGCGATCCTGCTCTCATTGGCCTGCGGTGCGTTCGTGGCCGCGGAGTTCTCGCTGACCACGGTTGAGCGCGGGCAGTTGGAACGCGCGGTGGAGCGCGGTGAGCGGGGCGCGTCCGGTGCCCTGAAGGCCGTACGGAATCTGACGTTCCAGCTGTCCGGGGCGCAGCTCGGGATCACCGTGACCAACCTGGTCGTCGGCATGCTCGCCGAGCCGTCGGTCGCGGCGCTGATCGCGGGACCGCTTCAGTCGCTGGGGGCCTCGCGGTCCACGGCGCGTTCGGTGGCGCTGGTGCTCGGCACCGCGTTGTCGACCGTTTTCCTGATGGTGGTCGGCGAGCTGGTGCCCAAGAACTGGGCGATCTCCTCGCCGCTGGCGGTGGCCAAGCGGGTGGGCACCGCACAGAGCTGGTTCAGCGCGGCCTTCCGCCCCTTCATCACGCACCTCAACAACACCGCCAACCGGGTGGTACGCCGCTTCGGCCTGGAGCCCGCCGAGGAACTGGCCTCCGCGCGCGGACCGCAGGAGCTGGCCGCGCTGGCCCGGCACTCCGCGCGTGCGGGCGCGCTGGAGGCGGACACCGCCGAACTGTTCGTGCGGACGCTCAACCTGGCCGACCTGACCGCGGAGAACGTGATGACCCCGCGGGTCCAGGTGATGGCCCTGGACGTCCAGGCGACCTGCGAGGACGTGGCGAACGCGACGCGTGCGACCGGGCTGTCCCGGTTCCCGGTCTACCGCGGCAGCCTCGACTCGGTGGTGGGTATCGCGCACATCAAGGACGTCCTCGCGGTGCCGGCCGAGCGGCGGCCCCGGGCCTCGGTCGCCGAGCTGATGCGCGAGCCCCTCCTGGTGCCCGAGTCGCTCACCGTGGACCGGCTCCTGGACCGGCTGTCCGGCAAGCGGACGATGGCCGTCGTCATCGACGAGTACGGCGGTACGGCCGGCGTGGCGACCCTGGAGGACATCGTCGAGGAGGTCGTCGGCGAGGTACGGGACGAGCACGATCCGCACGAGATGTCCGACCTGGCCCCCGCGGGCACCGACGACGAGGGCAGGGAGCTCTTCCGCGCCGGCGGCTCGGCGCGGATGGACCAGCTCGCGCGCGTGGGGCTGCGGGCGCCCGAGGGGCCGTACGAGACGCTGGCCGGTCTGGTCGCGACGGAGCTCGGCCGGATCCCGGCCGTCGGCGACTCCGTGGACGTCGCGGGCTGGCGGCTCGACGTGGTGGACGCGCAGGGACGCCGGGCGGCGCGGGTGCTGCTGCACGCGCCCCTGGACGACGGCACGGGGCAGGAGGCCGGTTCATGACCGCCGTCCAGTTGCTGATCGGCCTGGCCACCCTCGTCGTCAACGCCTTCTTCGTGGGTGCGGAGTTCGCGCTGATCTCCGTGCGCCGCAGCCAGGTCGAGCCGTACGCCGAGCAGGGCGACCGGCGTGCGAAGGGCGTGCTGTGGGGGCTGGAGCACGTCTCCGCGCTGATGGCGGCCGCGCAGCTCGGGATCACGCTGTGCACGCTGGTCCTGGGTGTGGTCGCGGAGCCGGCGATCGCGCATCTGCTGGAGCCGGTGTTCCACGCGGTGGGCGTGCCGAAGGGTGCGGGGCACGCCGTGTCCTTCGTGATCGCGCTGACGGTGGCGACCTATCTGCACATGCTGCTCGGCGAGATGGTGCCGAAGAACATCGCGCTCGCGGAGCCGGTGCGCACCGCGCTGCTGCTGGGGCCGCCGCTGGTGGCGCTGGCACGGGGGCTGCGCCCGGTGATCTTCACGGTGAACGCCTTCGCGAACACGCTGCTGAAGCTGCTGCGCGTGGAGACCAAGGACGAGATCACGGCGACCTTCTCGGACGCCGAGCTGGCCCGGATCGTGCGGGACTCCGGCGAGGCAGGCCTCATCGACGAGCGGGCGCGCGAGCGGCTGCACGACGCGCTGGAACTGGGGCGGCGGCCCGTGCGTGACGTCGTACTGCCCCTGGAACGCGTCGTCTACGCGCGTGTGGGCGTCACGCCGGAACAGCTGGAGGCGCTGTCGGCCGAGTCCGGGTTCTCGCGTTTCCCGGTGGTGGACGAGGCGCGCCGGATCGTCGGCTATCTGCACGTCAAGGACGCGCTGGACGCCTCGCCGCGGGATCTGCCGTTCCCGGTGCGGGACATGCGGCCGATCGCGCGGATCCGGGCGGCCACGCCGCTGGACGACGTGCTCACGGCGATGCGGCGCAGCCGGACGCATCTGGCGGCGGCACTGGGCGAGGACGGGCGGCTGGCGGGACTGGTGACGATGGAGGACGTCCTGCGGGAGCTGTTCGGGCGGCGAACCTGAGGACCGGCTTCCCGCCGACAGGGTGACCGACCGCCGGGTATGTGCACCGGTTACCATTCCTTCCGCCATGCAGACGAATCCCACACACACCAGCCTGGTCGCGGTCGGCGACTCCTTCACCGAGGGCATGTCGGACCTCCTGCCGGACGGCACCTACCGGGGCTGGGCCGACCTCCTCGCCGGCCGGATGGCCGCGGTGACGCCCGGTTTCCGGTACGCCAACCTCGCGGTGCGCGGCAAGCTGATCCGGCAGATCGTCGACGAGCAGGTGGACGTGGCGGCGGCGATGCAGCCGGACGTGATCACCCTGGTCGGCGGCCTGAACGACACACTGCGGCCCAAGTGCGACATGGGGCAGGTCCGCGCCCTGCTGACGGAGGCGGTGGAGCGGCTCGCCCCGTCCTGCAAGCAACTGGTCCTGATGCGCAGCCCCGGCCGCCAGGGGCCCGTCCTGGAGCGTTTCCGGCCCCGCATGGAAGAGCTGTTCGAGGTCGTCGACGAGCTGGCCACGCGGCACGGCGCCCTGGTGGTCGACCTGTACGGCGCCCCCTCGCTCTCCGACCAGCGCATGTGGGACGTGGACCGGCTGCACCTGACGGCCGAGGGCCACCGCCGGGTCGCCGAGGCCGTCTGGCAGGGGCTCGGCTACGACCCCGAGGACACGGAGTGGCGCACACCGGTGCCGGCGACGGTCCCCCCGAGGTGGGCCGCGCGGCGGATCGAGGACGCCCGCTTCGCCCGGCAGTACCTGCTGCCATGGATCGGACGGCGGCTGACGGGACGCTCCTCGGGGGACGGCCGATCCCCGAAGCGGCCGGACCTGCAGCCCTACGAGGAGTAGGTCCGGGTGGGCACGCGCGTGGTCAACGTCAGGGGCCGGCTGCACGAGTACGGCCCCCGCCTGGAACACGCGCCCGCCGACCTCGTGTACGTCGGCCGCCGCTGGACGATGGGCGGCTGGGACCTGCCGAGGCACCCGCTGTACAACCCGTTCGCCTACGACACCCCGAAGCGCCGCAGGGACGGCACGCGGGCCGAGGTCATGGCGAAGTACCGGGCGTATCTGCTGGACCGGCCGGATCTGCTCGCCCACCTCCCCGAACTGCGCGGGAGCGCCCTGGCCTGCTGGTGCGCGCCACAACCGTGTCACGCCGGTGTCCTGGCGGAGCTGGCGGAACGGCTCTCGTAGGTTCCGACGAACGGGACCGGGTCGCTGGCCTGCACGAAGCGCCAGTAGAATCCCTGCACGTGACTTCCGCTCCCGCCAAGCCCCGCATCCCGAACGTCCTCGCCGGACGCTACGCCTCCGCCGAGCTCGCCACGCTCTGGTCGCCCGAGCAGAAGGTGAGGCTGGAGCGTCAGCTCTGGCTCGCCGTGCTGCGGGCCCAGAAGGACCTCGGGATCGAGGTGCCCGAGGAGGCGCTCGCCGACTACGAGCGGGTCCTGGACACCGTCGACCTGGCCTCCATCGCCGAGCGCGAGAAGGTCACGCGGCACGACGTGAAGGCGCGGATCGAGGAGTTCAACGACCTCGCGGGCCACGAGCAGGTCCACAAGGGCATGACCTCCCGTGACCTCACGGAGAACGTCGAGCAGCTCCAGATCCGCCTCTCCCTGGAACTGGTCCGCGACCGCAGCGTGGCCGTCCTGGCGCGTCTCGGCAAGCTCGCGGGCGAGTACGGCGAGCTGGTCATGGCCGGCCGTTCGCACAACGTGGCCGCGCAGGCCACCACCCTCGGCAAGCGCTTCGCGACCGCCGCCGACGAACTGCTCGTCGCGTACGGCCGGGTCGAGGAGCTCCTCGCGCGCTACCCGCTGCGCGGCATCAAGGGCCCGGTCGGCACCGCGCAGGACATGCTGGACCTGCTGGGCGGTGACGCGGCGAAGCTGGCGGACCTGGAGCACCGGATCGCCGGACACCTGGGCTTCTCGCAGGCGTTCACCTCGGTCGGCCAGGTCTATCCGCGCTCCCTGGACTACGAGGTCGTCACCGCGCTGGTGCAGCTGGCGGCGGCCCCGTCCTCGCTGGCGAAGACAATCCGTCTGATGGCCGGGCACGAGCTGGTGACCGAGGGCTTCAAGCCGGGCCAGGTCGGTTCGTCCGCGATGCCGCACAAGATGAACACGCGCTCCTGCGAGCGCGTCAACGGCCTCATGGTCATCCTGCGCGGCTACGCCTCGATGACCGGCGAGCTGGCGGGCGACCAGTGGAACGAGGGCGACGTGTCCTGCTCGGTGGTGCGCAGGGTCGCGCTGCCGGACGCGTTCTTCGCGCTCGACGGTCTGCTGGAGACCTTCCTGACCGTGCTCGACGAGTTCGGTGCCTTCCCGGCGGTCGTGGCCCGTGAGCTGGACCGCTACCTGCCGTTCCTCGCCACCACCAAGGTGCTGATGGGCGCGGTGCGCGCGGGCGTGGGCCGCGAGGTCGCCCACGAGGCGATCAAGGAGAACGCCGTCGCCTCCGCGCTCGCGATGCGCGAGCAGGGTGCCGAGCGCAACGAACTCCTCGACAAGCTGGCCGCCGACGGGCGCATCCCGCTCGACCGCGCCCAGTTGGACGCGCTGATGGCCGACAAGCTGTCCTTCACGGGCGCCGCGGCCGACCAGGTCGCCCTCGTCGTCGGCCGGATCGAGGAGATCGTCAAGCAGCACCCGGCGGCCGCGGGCTACACGCCCGGCGCGATCCTCTGACACCCCTCTCACGATGACGCGCTTCACCCCCGAGGAGTTGGAGGCCGCCCGCGACCGTCTGGTGCCGGACGTGGTCGCGGACGGTCTCCATGTGCTGTTCTGCGGCATCAACCCCGGCCTGATGACGGCCGCGACGGGCCACCACTTCGCCCGCCCCGGCAACCGGTTCTGGCCGGTGCTGCATCTGTCCGGCTTCACGCCGAGGCTCATGAAGCCGTCGGAACAGCGGGAGTTGCTGTCGTACGGCCTCGGGGTCACCAATGTCGTGGCCCGGGCGACCGCGCGGGCGGACGAGCTGAGCGCCGAGGAGTACCGCGAGGGCGGGCGGTCGCTGGCGGAGAAGGTGACCCGGCTCGGGCCTCGGTGGCTGGCCGTGGTGGGGGTGACCGCCTATCGAGCGGCCTTCGACGACCGCAAGGCTCAAGTGGGGCCGCAGGAGCGGACGATCGGCACCTCACGCGTGTGGGTGCTGCCCAACCCGAGCGGTCTGAACGCGCACTGGACGGCGGCGACGATGGCGGAGGAGTTCGCCCGGCTGCGGGTGGCGGCGGAGGCCTGAGCGACGTGGTGAAGGCTGCTGCGGTTCGGCCGCGTCCTGCGGGCGTCCGACTCGCCGTCCGCCGCGGTCAGGTCGCCCGGCCCGCAGTGAGCCGATCACGTCGAGGTACCTCGCACTGTCCATGTGCTCCAGTGAACCTGGCGGCACTGACATCTGGCAGGGTGCCGGACGACGTGCGGGCTCAGGCGTCCCGTCGACGTACTCTCCAGGCCCCCGCGGCCACGGCCGCCGCCGTCCACAGCGCGGTGACCCCAAGGCCCGCCCATGGTCCCAGGGTTCGGTCGGGGTGCTCGTACAGGACGGTCTGTCCCGCCCTGTCGGGCAGCAGGTCGGCGATGCCGCCCCCGGCCGCGTCGCCGATCACGAACGACACGATGAGGACGAACGGGATGATGAGGGAGAGCGCACCCACACCGCTGCGCAGCAGCGCCGCGATGCCCGCCGCGAACAACGCCATCAGCGTGAGGTAGATCGCGCAGCCGACGACACCGCGCGCCTGCTCGGCCGTGGACAGTCCGTTCGCCGCGGCACCGAGTCCGGCCCGTGCCACGACGAGCGCGGCGAACGCGGTGACCAGCCCCACGGCCAGGGTCGGCAGGGCGATCGCCAGGAGCTTCGCCGCGAACCACCGCCCGCGTCCGGGCACGGCGGCCAGGGTCAGCCGGAGTCCACCCCCGTGGAACTCCGAGGACACTGCCATGGCGCCGAAGGAGATGGCCGCGATCTGCCCCGGCGCGACGCCGGACAACGCCATGAACAACGGGTCGAACTCGGGGTCGGACGTCTCGGAGACTCCCGCGAGCGCGGAGAACGCGGTGGTCGCGGCGAACAGGGCGAGCAGGGTGCCGAGCAGTGAGCGCAGGGTGCGGATCTTCAGCCACTCGGAGTGGAGGACGGGGGCGAGGGAGTGGGCGGTGGGCGGGGACGACATGTCAGGCCTCCTGCGGCTGTGCGGTGAACTCGGTTTCGGCGGCGGTGAGGTCGAGGTAGGCCTGTTCCAAGGTGCCTTCCTGCGCGGTCAGTTCCAGGATCGGTACGCCCGCGGCGGAGGCGAGGACGCCGATCTCGTCCACGCGTGCGTGGGGCACCGTCCAGTGCCCGTCGTCGTGCTGCACGGCGTGGTGACCGTGCCGGGTGAGGGTGTCCTCCAGGGCGGCGGGGTCCGACGTACGGATGCGGACGCTGGGCTGCACGCGTGCGTGGATGAACCCTCGCAGCGGGGTGTCGGCGAGGAGCCGGCCTCTGCCCAGGACGACGAGGTGGTCGGCGAAGGACGCGGTCTCGTTCATGAGGTGGCTGGAGACCAGGACCGTGCGGCCTTCCCCGGCCAGTCGGCGCAGCAACTCGCGGATCCAGATGATGCCTTCGGGGTCGAGGCCGTTCGAGGGTTCGTCGAGCATGACCACCCCGGGGTCGCCGAGCAGGGCGCCCGCGATACCGAGCCGCTGCCGCATGCCCAGGGAGTACGTCTTCACCCTGCGCCGGGCCACCGAGGCCAGCCCGGTCTCCTCCAGCACCTCGTCGACCCGGCTGTGGGGGATGCGGTTGCTGACCGCAAGCGTGCGCAGGTGATCGCGGCCGGTGCGGGAACCGTGCGCGGCCTGGGCGTCGAGGAGAGCGCCCACATGGCGCAGGGGTTCGTGGAGCGTGGTGTAGACGCGGCCTCCGATCGTGGCGGTCCCGGAAGTGGGGCGGTCCAGTCCGAGGACGAGCCGCATGGTGGTCGACTTTCCGGCGCCGTTGGGGCCGAGAAAGCCGGTGACGCGGCCGGGCAGGACACGGAAGGTGACGTCGTCCACGGCACGTCGGGTGCCGAACTCCTTGGTGAGCGCTTGGACTTCGATGCTGGTCATGGCAGCAGCCTGGCCGCTCGTGCGGGGCCGGGGCCTCCCCCGCGCGTGGAGATCGTCTCCCCCGTGCGAGGGAGGTCCGATGTCGGTGGCGGCTGACACCATGACGGCATGGTTCGCTTGCTGCGCCCGTTCGGCCGGGTGGTGACGTACACACGATGGCTGCATCTGTTCATCGCCGTCGTGTGGCCGGCCATGTGGCTGTTCATCGAGGAGGCGTGGTGGATCTGGCCGGTCGCGGCCCTGACGCTCGCCCCCGCCGCACTGGTGCCCGCGATGCGCACCGTGGAGGGGTTGCAGGCCAGGCTCCTGCTGACGGGGCACCGGCACGACAGCGACAACATCGACATCGTGGTGGCGCCGTCCGCGTCCTGGGGTGACCGGGGCCGGCTCGTGGTGTGGCTGGAGACGCGGCTGCTGCTCGGCTTCGCGACATCGATGCTGACCGTGCAACTGCTCATCGGCTCGGTGGACCTGGTGGCGTCGGCGTTCGGCCGGGACGTCGACGAAGGCTCACTCATCTTCCTCGCCGGCCACCGGTGGTGGCACATCCTGCTCGCGCCCCTGTCGCTGGCCGCGCTGGCGTTGACGGTGGTCGGTGCGGGCCGTCTCATCACCGCCATCGCCCTCCGGCTGCTCGGCCCCTCCCCCGCGGACCGCCTGGCCGCCATGGAGGAGCGCACCGAGCAGCTCCTCGAACGCACCCGTATCGCGCGCGAACTGCACGACTCCATAGGGCACGCCCTGACCGTCGCCGTCGTCCAGGCGGGCGCCGCCCGTGCGGCGGGAGACCCGACCTTCACCGACCGTGCCCTGGCCGCCATCGAGGAGACCGGCCGGGCCGCCCTGGAGGACCTGGAGCGGGTCCTCGGTGTGCTGCGGGAGTCGGAGCGTCCGGTGAGCGGCCGTCCGACGCTGACGGACGCCGACCGGCTGCTGGAGTCCGCCCGCGCGTCCGGCGCGAAGGTGGACGCCGAGTTCACGGGTCCGGTGGACACCGTGCCCGGACCGGTCTCGCGCGAGGGCTACCGCATCCTGCAGGAGTCGCTGACCAACGTGCTGCGGCACGCGGGAGGCGTCCCGGTGAGGGTCCTCATCGAGGTCGCGGGCGACATGCTCGTCCTCGAGGTCCGCAATCCGCTCACGGCCGACGTGCCCGGGCCCGGGCGGGGCAGCGGTCTGCGGGGCATCCGGGAGCGCGCGGCCCTGCTCGGTGGCCGTGCCCACACCGGCCCGGACCGCGGCGACTGGCAGGTCCATGTCGAGCTGCCGCTGCGCTGACATACGCTGACCGGATGCCGATCACCGTCCTCCTCGTCGACGACGAACCTCTCGTACGCGCCGGGCTGCGGGCGGTGCTGGAGGCGCAGCCCGACATCGAGGTCGTCGGCGAGGCGGCCGACGGGGCGGCGGTGATCCCCCTCGTGCGGCAACTGCGGCCCGACGTGGTCGCCATGGACGTACGGATGCCTCTGCTGGACGGCATCGAGGCCACCCGCGCGGTGCTGCGCACCATCGAGGAGCCGCCGAAGATCGTCGTCATCACGACGTTCGAGAACGACGAGTACGTGTACGAGGCCCTGCGGGCGGGCGCCGACGGGTTTCTGTTGAAACGGGCGCGGCCGGCCGAGATCGTGCACGCGGTGCGGTTGGTCGCCGAGGGCGAGTCGCTGCCGTTCCCCGCTTCGGTGCGCCGGCTCGCCGCCCGGTACGGCGACGACGGCGGCAACCGGGCGGCCCGCGCGACGATGGAGCGGGCCCAGCTGACCGAGCGGGAGGCCGAGGTGCTGCGGCTGATGGCCCGCGGCCTGTCGAACGGGGAGATCGCCGGGCGGCTGATCGTCGGCACGGAGACCGTCAAGTCGCATGTGAGCGCGGTCCTGGCGAAGCTGGGGGCGCGCGACCGTACCCAGGCCGTGATCGCGGCGTACGAGTCGGGCTTCGTCGCACCGGGCTGACCGGACACACGGACACGTGCCCGTGTGATCGATCTGCTCACGTCGTTGATCGGCCGGCGGTCGCCCTCCTGGCCGCGTTCGGTGGGCCGGACCGCGGCCGATGCATCGGATCCGGCCCGGTGTCCGGATCCGGTCGGTGGGCGTGGTGGACGATCTCACGGCTCCCGGCACTCGCCGGGGCCCGCCGCGCCGAGTACGATCCGCCCAAACACGCGCACGAGCTGGGAGGACGGACGTTGGGGCGGCTGACCGGCGGGGATCCCTCGCTGCTGCGAAGGATCAATTCCGCGGTGGTGCTGCACGCGCTGCGCGCCACGGACTGCGCGACACTGACCGAGATCACCCGGGTGACGGGCCTGTCCCGGCCGACGGTCGAGGGCGTCGTCGAGGGGCTCATCGAGGCCGGCCTGGTGGTCGAGAAGGCGGCGGACGAGAGCGTCGCCCGGCGGCAGGGGCGGCCCGCGCGACGGTTCCGGTTCCGGGCCGAGGCCGGGCATCTGCTGGGCCTGGACATCGGACCGCACCGGGTCGCCGCCCTTCTCTCCGACCTCGACGGCCGCGTCCTTGGCGCGGTGGCCAAGGACGTCGACGAGACGGCGTCCGCCGACGAACGCCTGGAGCGCCTGCGCACCACGGTGGCCGAACTGCTGCGCCGGGCCGGAGTCGCGCGCGACTCCCTGTGGGCCGTGGGGGCCGCCTCGCCGGGCATCGTGGAGACGGACGGCACGATACGGCTGTGCGCGGCGCTGCCCGAGTGGACGGGACTGCCTCTGGGCGAGCGGCTCAGCCGTTCCTTCAAGTGCCCGGTCCTGGTCGAGAACGACGCCAACGCGGCCGCGGTCGCCGAGCACTGGAAGGGTGCCGCCACCGAGTCCGACGACATGGTGTTCGTGCTGGCCGGGCTGAGCCCGGGGGCCGGCTCGCTGATCGGCGGGCGGCTGCACCGGGGGTACGGCGGTGCAGCCGGGGAGATCGGCGCACTGCACCTGCTGGGCCGCGGGGTCACTCCGGAGACGCTGCTGTCCACCACGGACGAGCCCCTGCACCCGCTCGACGAGCAGGCCGTGGCCGAGGTCTTCGCGCAGGCCCGCGGCGGCGACGAGCGGGCCCGGGCGGCCGTGGACCGTTTCATCCAGCGGCTCGTCCACGACGTGGCGGCACTGGTCCTGGCCGTCGACCCGGAGCTTGTGGTGATCGGCGGCTGGGCGGCCGGCCTGGACGGCGTACTGGAGCCGCTGCGGCGCGAGTTGGCCCGCTATTGTCTGCGCCCGCCGAAAGTCACCCTGTCTCTCCTCGGCGAGGCGGCTGTGGCGACAGGAGCGCTGCGGCTCGCCCTCGACCATGTCGAGGAGCAGTTGTTCGCCGTGGAGAGCACGGTGACGGCGCGACGCTGAGGTGCGGTGCCCCGGACGCGGGTCCGGGGCACCGCCGTAGCGCTCAGGAGGCCTGGCGTTGCGGCCCCTCGTCGATCTCCACCGCGCCGGAGTCCCCGAAGGTCAGCCTGCAGGTGTCCGCGCGGTAGGTGGCCACCGAGATCGCTGCGGTGCGGCCCCCCGCCAGGTAGCGGGTGGTGACGACGAGCACCGGGGCCCCGGGGAGGCGGTCCAGTTCCTTGGCGTCGTCCGCGCGGGCCGAGCCGAGCTCGACGGCGTTCTCCCGGCTGTCCAGTTCCAGGCGGTGCAGCTCGCGCAGCACGGCACGCACGCGTGCCGCGCCCGACGGCGCGTCTATGGCGGAGAGTTCCGGCACCGACTGCTCGGGAATGTAGAGCAGTTCGGCGGCGACCGGCTGGCCATGGTTCGTACGGGAGCGGCGCACGACGTGCACAGGCTGGTCGCGGTCGACCTGAAGGGCATCGGCGACGGATGCGGGCGGCACCGCCGCGGCGCAGTCGACGGGCTGCCAGTCGTCGCCGGCCGCACCGGGCCACGCGTGCTGCTCGGGGCCGACGGCGACGCCCACGCGGGGCGGTGCGACGGTCGTGCCGACTCCACGGCGGCGCTGGAGCCTGCCCTCCAGCTCCAGCTGCTCCAGTGCCTGTCGGAGCGTCGCGCGGGCGACGCCGAAGCGGGCCGCGAGGTCTCGCTCGTTGGGCAGGATCTCCCCCACGGAGAATTCGGAGTCCAGTGCCTCACTGAGCACGGTCCTCAGATGCCAGTACTTCGGTTCCGGTACCGATTCCAGTTGCGTGGTCCCCACCCTGTCCTCCGCAATCGCCGTGGTCCTACGGCGTTTTAGCGCCCTTGTTTATTAAAGGTTGTTGCACTTCTCTGCGACCATAGGGCGGCCCCCACCCTTGGTCAAGACCAATCCTCGATCCCCTGAGCGGCATGCGGGCGTGACGCCGGGCAGCGTTCACGGGGCGTTCGTACAACGCCCCGTCCGCCGGACGTCAGGCGGAGGGCAGCGACCGCAGCTTGTCGGGGTTGCGGATGATGTAAACGGCCTGGATGCGCCCGTCCACGACGTCCAACTGGAACACCGAGTCGGGCTTTCCCGCGGACAGCACGAGCACTGCCGGACCCCCGTTGAGTTCCAGGAACCGCCACGAGATGTCCTCGACGCCCTTCTCGGAGACGCCGACCAGGAAGCGGGCCACCTTGTCGGCCGACTCCAGCACCCGCAGCGGCGCCTTGGACTTGCCGCCGCTGTCGCCCACCAGGCGGACGTCCGGGGCCAGCAGCGACATCAGCCCCGCCAGGTCGCCCCCGCCCGCGGCGGCGAGGAAACGCTCGGTCAGATCGCGGCGCCGGACCGGGTCGACCTCGTAGCGCGGCCGTCGTTCATCGACGTGCCTGCGGGCCCGCCCGGCGAGCTGGCGTACGGCCGGTTCGGCGCGGTCGAGCATGGCGGCGATGTCGGCGAAGGGGTAGCCGAAGGCCTCCCTGAGAACGAACACCGCCCGTTCCAGCGGTGACAGCGACTCCAGGACGACCATGACGGCGAGGGAGACCGAGTCGGCGAGGACGGCCCGCTCGGCGGTGTCGGGGACGGTGTCCCCGAAGTCGGTGACATACGGCTCGGGCAGCCACGGGCCGACGTACGTCTCACCGCGCGCCTTGACCTGGCGCAGCCGGTCGATCGCCACACGCGTGGTGACACGGACCAGATAGGCGCGCGGTTCGCGCACCTCGCTCCGGTCGGCCGCCGACCAGCGCAGCCAGGCTTCCTGCACCACGTCCTCGGCGTCGGCGACGCGCCCGAGCATGCGGTAGGCGACGCCCATGAGGACGGGACGGTGTGCTTCGAAGACGTCGGTCTCGGTTTCGGTGGCCACAGGTTCATCCCAACCCGGACGCCGTCTCGTGTCCAGACGATATCCATGCGGCACACAACGGGTCTACCCGCGAGTAGCAATTGCTGACAAGCTGTCTACAGCGTGTCCGTCGTGCGTTCCCGTCTGAGCCCGTGAGCCGCAGTCAAGGAGCCCTCATGTCCGCCACCGTCTCCTTCGAAGTCCCCACCGCTCAGGGGCCGAAGCCCGTGACCGTCTCCTACACGCGTGTGGGCCGCGGTGAGCCGCTGCTCCTGCTGCACGGCATAGGTCACCACCGGCAGGCCTGGGACCCGGTGGTGGACATCCTCGCGACCGAGCGCGACGTGATCGCCGTGGACCTGCCCGGGTTCGGCGCATCCCCGGGCCTGCCGGAGGGCGTCGCCTACGACCTGGCCACGACGACGACGGTCTTCGGGGCGTTCTGCGAGACGCTGGAGCTGGACCGCCCGCATGTGGCGGGCAACTCCCTCGGCGGTCTGCTGGCCCTGGAACTCGCCCGCGAGAAGCTCGTACGGTCCGTCACCGCACTGTCCCCGGCCGGGTTCTGGTCACAGGCCGAGCGCCGCTACGCGTTCGGCGTCCTGCTCACGATGCGGCACATCTCCCGGCGGCTGCCGCTGCCGCTCGTCGAGCGGTTGTCGCGCACCGTGGCAGGCCGCACGATGCTGACGAGCACGATCTACGCCCGCCCGGGCCTGCGGGCGCCCGAGGCCGTGGTCGCCGAGACGCTGGCCCTCGCCCGGGCCACGGGGTTCGACCAGACCCTGCGGTCCGGCACCGCGGTCCAGTTCACCGACGACATCCCGGGGCTCCCGGTCACGGTGGCCTGGGGCACCAGGGACATGCTGCTCGTGCGCCGGCAGGGCGTGCGCGCCAAGCAGGTCATTCCCCGGGCCCGGCTGGTACGGCTGCCCGGCTGCGGCCACTGCCCGATGAACGACGACCCCGCCCTGGTCGCCCGCGTGATCCTCGACGGCAGCCGCTGAGCCCTTCTCCCGACGGGCTTCCGGACGCCGTACACCTGACGGGTGCGGCGGACCGGGACCGGCCGCGCCGTCTCACACACGGGTTCCCTTGTTCCCGCGGTCAGTTGTTCACTCGTGGTTTGCGTATGCGCTGCGGGGCCCCAGTAGGTGTGGCATCGCACACTGGCCGGATCCCGTCCCTGGAGGCGCATTCATGTCCCACCGTCCGTTCCCCGGTCGTCGCAGCGTTCTGCGCGGATCCCTTGCCGCGTCGGCGGCCCTCACCCTGCCCACCGTGTCCGCAGCGGCGCCGGCCTTCGCCCTGTCCGGGCGTCCCGTGGCCGGCTGGGGCGTGCAGACGGGAGACGTGACCTCCGACTCCGGCCTGGTGTGGGTGCGTTCGGACCGCCCGGCCCGGATGATCGTGGAGACGTCCGCGACCGAGTCGTTCCGCAACCCGTGCCGGTGGCACGGCCCGCTGCTCGGCGCCGGCACCGACTTCACGGGGACGACCCGGCTGCACGGCCTGCCCTCGGGCGAGCAGATCCACTACCGCGTGCTGCTGGCCGACCCGGACGACCCGCGCCGCACCGGCGAGCCGGTCACGGGCACCTTCCGCACGGTCTCCGGCGCCCGCCGGGACGGGGTGCGCTTCCTGTGGTCCGGCGACCTCGCGGGACAGGGCTGGGGCATCAACCCCGACGTCGGCGGCTACACGATCTACCGGGCGATGGCCGACCTCGATCCGGACTTCTTCCTGTGCAGCGGTGACAACATCTATGCCGACGGCCCCATCGCGCAGACCGCCGCCCTGCCCGACGGCAGCACCTGGCGGAACATCACCACCGAGGAGAAGTCCAAGGTCGCCGAGACCCTGGCCGAGTTCCGCGGCAACTTCCGCTACAACCTGCTCGACCACAACCTCAGGGCCTTCAACGCCCGGGTCCCGTCCGTCATCCAGTGGGACGACCACGAGGTCCGCAACAACTGGTACCCGGGCCAGACGATCCTGGACTCCGACACCCGCTACACCGAGAAGAGCGTCGACGTCCTGGCCGGACGGGCCCGGCGCGCGTTCAGCGAGTACTTCCCGGTCTCCACGCTGCGGCCGGGAGCCCGGGAGCCCGGGACGGCCGGGTGTACCGGGTACTGCGGCAGGGGCCGCTGCTCGACGTGTTCGTGCTGGACATGCGCACGTACCGCAACGCCAACTCGCCCGACGACCAGACCGTGGACCCGCAGGGCATCCTCGGCCGGGAGCAGTTGGAGTGGCTCAAGCGGGAGCTGTCGCGCTCGCGCGCGGTGTGGAAGGTGATCGCCTCCGACATGCCGCTCGGGCTGGTGGTTCCGGACGCCACTGAGGGCAGGGCGAACATCGAGGCGGTGGCGCAGGGCGACCCGGGCGCCCCGCTCGGGCGTGAGCTGCAGATCGCCGAACTGCTGCGGTACGTCAAGCACCGGAAGATCACCGGCACGGTGTGGCTGACCGCCGACGTCCACCACACCTCGGCCCAGCACTACCAGCCCTCGCGGGCCGCGTTCACCGACTTCGAACCGTTCTGGGAGTTCGTCTCGGGCCCGCTGAACGCGGGGGCCTTCCCGGCCAGTGCGCTCGACGGCACCTTCGGTCCGGAGCGGGTGTTCGTGAAGGCGCCGACCGCCTCGAACGTCTCCCCCGCCGGCGGCTACCAGTTCTTCGGCGAGGTCGACATCGACGGACACAGCGGCGAGTTGACGGTCCGGCTGCGCGAGGCGGACGGCACCGTGCTGTTCACGCAGGTGCTCCAGCCGGGCCGGGTGGGCCAGTGACTCCCGGCCCACCGAGGGGGCTCATGGTGCGACTCAACAGTTGAAAAGGGTATAAAAAGTACGGAACCACGCTTTACCGATCAGTCACAATGCGTTCGTGATCACGCAACACCGTTCCTCCACAGTGGCTGCATGACTCGAGACATGTCTGATGTGACGCGTGCGAAACACGGTCGTCCCGTGCACCACTGGCGGCGCGACGTCATAGAACTCGCGGCCCTGTTCACGGCCGTCGCGGTGGCGGACACCGTGGCGAACATGGTCGGGCACGGACCCGACGGTACGGCGCTGCTGGTGATCTCGGCGGTGGCCCTGGCCGCCACCGCCGGATTCCACACATGGTGGGCACACCGCCACGGCCATGCGCCCCCGACGGGCGATACCGGTGCCCGGCCGCTACCCCAGGGGGAGCAGGCCGGGCCGTCCGAGGAGCCGTCGGGGACCGCGGCCCCCGTGGCCGCAGAGAGCACGCTGTGGCGGATGCGCACCACGGTGAAGGACGCGCCGGGTTCCCTGGCCGCCCTCTGCGCGGCGCTCGCCGGGCAGCGGGTCGACATCCTCAGTCTCCAGACCCATCCTCTGGCCGAGGGCACGGTCGACGAGTTCCTGCTGCGCGCCCCCGGCACCCTGGAGGGCTCCGAGATCACCCGGTCCGTCGC
Source organism: Streptomyces sp. NBC_00285 (assembly GCF_036174265.1). NCBI lineage: Bacteria > Bacillati > Actinomycetota > Actinomycetes > Kitasatosporales > Streptomycetaceae > Streptomyces > Streptomyces sp. NBC_00285. The sequence continues at coordinate 1,831,195 of NZ_CP108055.1, forward strand.
GCGGGCCGGCGGGACCGACACCTGGATCGAGCGGGCCGACACCCACGACCTGGTGGACGCCCCCACCCGGGTGCTGGGACTTGCCACCCGCACCGCGTTGGACGCGGCCGAACTTCCCCTGGCCCTACGGCAGTTGCTGGGCCGGTGCACCATCCGGTCGCTGCCTGCGGTTCCGGTGGGGGGCGGCCGCAGGCCGGAGGGCGTGCCCGTGGAAGGAGTTCTCGAGGACACCGTGATGCGGCTGCGGGGGCCGGAGGGCGGAGTGATCACCGTGGAGCGGCCGTATCTGCCGTTCACGCCTACGGAGTTCGCCAGGGCCCGGGCCCTGGTCGAGCTGGACGCCCGGCTCGGTCCGCGGATTCCGCGCAGTCACGACGTGCTGACGCTGCCGGAGGGCAGCGACATCACCGTGCGGCGGGCCGACACCGGTGACGTGGAGGCCGCGCGGGCGATGCACGAGCGGTGCTCGCCGCGAACTCTGAGCATGCGCTACCACGGGCCGCTCGGCGACGCCGACCGCTATCTGAACCACCTGCTCAGTCCCCGCTTCGGCCGCACGCTCGCGGTGCAGACCGCCTCGGGGCGAATCGTCGGGCTCGGTCATCTGCTCTGGGACGGGGACGAGACCGAGGTGGCGCTCCTCGTCGAGGACGCGTGGCAGCGGCGCGGGATCGGTGCGGAACTGCTGGAGCGACTGGTGACCATGGCCGCCGAGGCCGGGTGCGAGAACGTGTACGCCGTGACGCAGTCCTCCAACACGGGGATGGTGGCGGCGATGCGGGGGCTGGAGCTCCCCCTCGACTACCAGATCGAGGAGGGGACTCTGGTGATCACGGCGCGGCTCGCTCCGCGGGGAGAGCAGGAGCGCGCTGTGGGGGTCACGAAGACCGGGACGCCGTAGCGGCCGAGACCTCAACGGCGGGCGCGGGTCCGGACGGGTACCGCAGCGCGGCACCCAGATCCGCCCACAGATCCTCGACGTCCTCCAGGCCCACCGACAGCCGCAGCAGGCGGTCGCTGACCCCGGCGGCCCTGCGGTCCTCGGCGTCCACCACGCGGTGGCTGATGGACGCCGGGTGCTGGATCAGGGTGTCGACGCTGCCGAGGCTGACCGCCGGGGTGATCAGGCGGACGCCGGCGATCACCTCGTGCGGGTCGCCGTCGACCTCGAAGGCGATCATCGCTCCGCCGATGCGCGGGTAGTGGACCCGGGTGACGCGGGGGTCGGCGGCGAGACGGCGGGCGAGTTCGGCGGCGGTCGCGGAGGCGGCCCGTACCCGGACGGGCAGGGTCGACAGGCCCCGCAGGAGGAGGTAGCCGGCGAGGGGGTGCAGGACGGCGCCGGTGGCGAAGCGGATCTGCCTGAGCTGCCCCGCGAACTCCTCGTCGCAGGCCACCACCCCCGCCATCACGTCTCCGTGGCCGCCGAGGTACTTGGTGGCACTGTGCAGGATCAGGCGGGCACCCTGCTCGGCAGGGCGCTGGAGCACGGGGGTGGCGAAGGTGTTGTCCGCGAGGAGGGGCACGGAGCCGCAGGAGTGGGCCAGGGCCCGCAGGTCGACTTCGGCCAGGGTGGGGTTGGCCGGGGATTCCACCATGACCAGGCCGGTGTCCGCGCGCAGGGCGGCGGCGACCCCCGCAGGGTCGGTCCAGGTGATCTCCGAGCCGAGGAGTCCGGCGGTCAGCAGGTGGTCGCTGCAGCCGTACAGGGGGCGTACGGCGACCACGTGACGCAGGCCCAGGGACGCCCGCACGAGCAGGACGGCGGTGAGCGCGGCCATGCCGCTGGCGAAGGCGACCGCGGCCTCGGTGCCCTCCAGCCGGGCGAGCGCGGTCTCGAAGCGGGCGACGGTCGGGTTGCCGAGGCGGCCGTAGACGGGCGGCCCGTCGGGTTCGGCGCCGGTGGCGGCGAAGGCGTCGATGCGGGCGGCCTCGTCACGGCTGTCGTAGGACGGGTAGGTCGTCGACAGGTCGATGGGTGGGGCGTGCAGTCCCTGCCGGGCGAGGTCGTCGCGACCGGCGTGGACGGCCTCGGTGTCCAGTGCTCTGAGCGGCGTACGCGAGGCGGTGGATGTGCGCGCTGAGTCCATGACCGCAAGAGTGAACACCGGCCGGTGATCCGGGGCAGAGTGCCGTGCTACGTTCGATCGATGACCGCATCTGTCGAACTGGACCCGGTGGACCTGCATCTCCTGCGGTTGCTGCAGAACGACGCACGGACCACCTACCGCGATCTCGCCGAGCAGATCGGCGTCGCCCCTTCGACCTGTCTTGACCGGGTGACCCGGCTGCGCCGCTCGGGCGTCATCCTCGGACACCAGCTGCGCCTGGATCCGGCGAAGCTCGGGCGCGGCCTCGAGGCGCTGCTGTCGGTGCAGGTCAGGCCGCACCGGCGAGAGCTGGTGGGACCGTTCGTGGAACGGATCCGGGCGTTGCCGGAGTCGCGGACGGTGTTCCATCTGACCGGTCCTGACGACTACCTCGTGCATGTGGCCGTGGCGGACATGGCGGATCTCCAGCGGCTGGTGCTGGACGGGTTCACGTCCCGGCGTGAAGTGGCGCGGGTGGAGACCCGGTTGATCTTCCAGCAGTGGGAGTGCGGGCCCCTGCTTCCGCCTGCCACGCCGACAGCGGAATCCACGTGACTCCCGCGCGGTCTCCGTATGAGGATGGACCGCATGTCTGAGACCCAGATCCCGCTCCCCCGTCAGGTCGCCGACGCATACGTCGACGAACTCATCGCCCTCGATCCGGTCACCGGTACCTATCTCGGCGTGAAGGAGAGTTCGAGCAGGCTGCCCGACACCTCACCGGCGGGGCAGGAGGCGCTCGCCGAGCTTCAGCGGGCCACGCTCGCCAAGCTCGACACCGCCGAGCGGCAGCCCGGCGCGGACAGTGACAGCGAGCGCCGGTGCGGCCGGCTGCTGCGCGAACGGCTGACGGCCGAACTCGCCGTGCACGAGGCCGACGAGGGCCTGCGCGCGGTCGGCAACATGGCCACGCCCGCGCACTCGGTCCGCGAGGTCTTCACCGTCACCCCGAACGGGACCGACGAGGACTGGGCGGCGATCGCCGAGCGGCTGCGCGCCGTACCGGCCGCGTTCGCGGGTTACCGCGAGTCCCTCGCGCTCGGTCTGGAGCGCAAGCTGTACGCGCCGCCGCGCCCGACCGCCACCTTCGTCGGACAGCTCACCGAGTGGGCCGACACCGACGGTGAAGGCCGGGGCTGGTTCGAGGACTTCGCCTCGGCCGGCCCGGAATCCCTGCGCACGGAACTGGACGAGGCCGCCCGCACCGCGACCGCCGCCGTGGTGGAACTGCGGGACTGGATGCGGGACGTGTACACACCGACGATCGAGGGCGCCCCGAACACCGTGGGCCGGGAGCGGTACGCCCGCTGGGCGCGCTACTTCAACGGCACGGACCTCGACCTGGACGAGGCGTACGCCTACGGCTGGTCCGAGTACCACCGGCTGCTCGGCGAGATGAAGCAGGAGGCCGAGAAGATCCTCCCGGGCGCCGAGACGCCGTGGGTGGCCCTCGCCCACCTCGACGAGCACGGCAAGCACATCGAGGGCGTCGACGAGGTCCGGGACTGGCTCCAGGGGCTGATGGACCAGGCGATCGACTCGCTCGACGGGACCCACTTCGAACTCGCCGAGCGGGTAAGGAAGGTGGAGTCGTGCATCGCCCCGCCCGGTGGTGCGGCGGCCCCGTACTACACGCCCCCGTCGGAGGACTTCTCGCGTCCCGGCCGTACCTGGCTGCCGACGATGGGCCAGACCCGTTTCCCGGTCTACGACCTCGTCTCGACCTGGTACCACGAGGGCGTCCCGGGCCATCACCTCCAGCTCGCCCAGTGGGCGCACGTCGCGGAGAACCTCTCCCGCTACCAGGCGGCGGTGGGCGGAGTGAGCGCCAACGCCGAGGGCTGGGCGCTGTACGCGGAGCGGCTGATGGACGAGCTCGGCTTCCTCACGGACGCGGAGCAGCGGATCGGCTACCTCGACGCGCAGATGATGCGGGCCGCGCGGGTCATCGTCGACATCGGCATGCACCTGGAACTGGAGATCCCGGCGGACTCGCCCTTCCACCCGGGCGAGCGCTGGACGCCCGATCTGGCGCAGGAGTTCTTCGGCGCGCACAGCAGCCGTCCGGCGGACTTCGTGGAGAGCGAACTGACCCGCTACCTCACGATCCCCGGGCAGGCGATCGGCTACAAGCTCGGTGAGCGTGCCTGGCTGCTCGGCCGGGAGAAGGCCCGCGAGCGGCACGGCGACGCGTTCGACCTCAAGGCCTGGCACATGGCGGCGCTGTCGCAGGGTTCGCTGGGTCTGGACGACCTGGTGGACGAGCTGTCACAGCTCTGACGGCCACGGCGACCGCGGGGTGCCTTTCGGTTCGGCGCCTCGTGGTTCGGCCTTCGTCCGGTGACCCGGCCCGGTCCGCCTCGTCCGCCGTCAGTGGGGTGGTGGGGCGGACCGCGCGCATGCCTCAGTCCGGCAGCCGTCGCAGCTGCACCAGCCCCAGCCAGGTCTCCGGCCCGGGCCGCACGCCGGCCGCGCGTACCGCGTACCGGCCGGGGGCCAGCGAGACCTTCAGGTGGTCGGTGTTCACGCAGTCGTTTCCGGCCCAGGCCGCGTCGAAGAGGACGACCGGGCCGGGCACCGCCCAGTTCACCTCGGAATCCCAGACGGCAGTGGCGAGAGCGGCGGGGACCTCGGCGAGGAGTTCGTCCTCGGAGTCGGCGGCGCACCACCTCACGAAGGTGTCGTGGTCGGGAAGGTAAGCGGTCGAGGCGGGCTCGTCCCCGAGGACCAGGGCCGTGGCGTCGCCGACCGGCAACAGGCCCATGTAGCCGTCGACTTCACAGGCCCGGTCGTAATCAGAGGCCGTCTCGTCACCGTCGGCGCCCGCCCAGAACGGGAGCACCGTCTCCGGCACCGCTATGAGCGGACCGCCGCCCGACTCCACCCACTCCACCGCGCCCGGCTCCGCGTATCGCACCATGCGCCAGAACCTACACGCACAGGAACCTCGGAGTTGCACCTGCACAGCAATCCCGCCGCGGTCCCCGGGCCTCAGCAGCCGCAGTCAACCGAGTCGTTCGGTGCGGTCAACGGGTCGGTGCCACGCCGCTCGCGACCCTCACGGGTCTCGAACTCGAAGCCCTCGCGCACCCAGTACTCGAAGCCGCCGAGCATCTCCTTCACCTGGTAGCCGAGTTCGGCGAGGGCGAGCGCGGCGCGGGTGGCGCCGTTGCAGCCGGGGCCCCAGCAGTACGTCACCACCGGCACGGACCTGTCGAGGAGTGGTCCGGCCTGCTCGGCGATGAGCGCGGTGGGCAGGTGGACCGCGCCCGGGATGTGCCCCTGATCCCAGGCGGCGGTGGAGCGGGAGTCGAGGACGACGAATCCGGGGTCCCCGTCGGCGGCGAGCGCGGCGGCGACGTCGGAGACGTCCGCGTGGAAGGCGAGGTCGGCACGGAAGTAGGCGGCGGCCTCGGCCGGGGCGGCGGGGGCGTCGCGCAGAACGGGGTTCACGGTGAGCGAGTCGATTGTCGTCATGGCCAGAAATCTATGACTCACGGTCAGGAAGCTGAAGACGAATTCCCCGGCACCGAACTTGATCGACCGGGGATTCCCCTGCTATCTCTCATGGATGACCACGTATTCCCCGGACGCCATCGACTGGCGCATCCTCGATGTCCTCCAGCGGGAGGGCCGGGCCAGTTTCGCCGAGCTCGCCCGTGCCGTGTCCATGTCGCCCAGCGCGGTCACCGAACGTGTGCGGCGTCTGGAGGAGGCGGGCGTCATCCAGGGGTACGCCGCCGTCGTGGACCCCGACCGGCTCGGCCTGCCCATCCTGGCGTTCGTCCGCCTCCGCTACCCCGTCAGCAACTACAAGCCCTTCCACGACCTGGTCGCCGTGACGCCCGAGATCCTGGAGGCCCACCACGTGACCGGTGACGACTGCTTCGTCATCAAGGTCGCCGCGCGCTCGATGCGCCACCTGGAGGAGGTGTCGGGCAGGATCAGCACGCTGGGCTCGGTGACCACGAGCGTCGTGTACTCGTCACCGCTCCCCCGGCGACCGCTGGGCCTCTGAACCCGACAACCCGCCTGGCTTCCGCAGGGGCCGGCGGGGGCCGCCGGCCACACGGGTTCAGCCCGCTCCCCGCAGTCGCAGCACCGACCCCGAACGCCCCTTCACGACCTCCAGTTGCGCATGGATACGCCGACGCAGATCAGCCACGTGACTCACGATGCCGACGCTGCGGTCGCGCTCCCGCAGCGAGTCCAGGACGTCGAGGACCTCGTCCAGGGTCTGGTCGTCGAGACTGCCGAAGCCCTCGTCGATGAAGAGCGTGTCCAGGCGCACCCCGCCCGCCTCGTCCGTCACGACGTCCGCCAGGCCCAGCGCCAGGGCCAGCGAGGCGAAGAACGTCTCGCCGCCCGACAGCGTGGCCGTGTCCCGCTCCCGTCCGGTCCATGCGTCCACGACGTGCAGTCCCAGCCCGCTGCGGCCGCGGCCGGCACGGTCGTCGGAGTGGACGAGGGTGTAGCGGCCCGACGACATCAGCTGCAGCCGTACGGTCGCGGCGGCCGCCACCTGCTCCAGCCGGGCCGCGAGCACATAGGACTCCAGGCGCATCTTGCGTTCGTTGTCCGCCGAGGTGCCCGCGGCGAGCGCGGACAGCCGGGCCACTCGGTCGTACTCCTCGCGCAGCGGCGCCAGCCGCCGCAGGCCGGTGGCCGAGCGGGTGGAGAGCCGGTCCAGCTCGGCGCAGCGCCGGGCGGCCGCGTCACGCGCGGAGGCGGCCTCACGGACCCGGCGGCCCGCGTCGGAAGCGGCCCGTTCCGCCCGCGTCACGTCGGCGGGCGCACGCCGGGCCGCCTCGGCGGTGTCGGTCTCGGCGAGAACGGCCCGCACGGCGGCCTCCTCGGCCTGCCAGGCGTCCAGCCGGTGCTGGAGGTCGCGGTGTGCCGCGGCGTCGAGGAGGGCGGCGGCCGCGGCCTGGGGGGTGTCGAAACCGGCCCGGAAGGCGGCGTCGGCGAGCCTGGCGTCGGCGTCCTTGAGCCGCTGGGCGGTGTCCTCGGCAGCGCGGGCGGTGTCGGCGGCGTCGGTGAGCAGCGCGGCCTGCCGCTCCAGCTGGGCGGCACGGACGGCCACGCTGTCGGCGGCTCCTCGCGCTTCGGTCAACTCGGCTTCCAGGGCGGTTCGTTCCCGGTCCAGCGCGTCACGGCGGGCGCCGCGGGAGGCGGTGCGCACGGCGGCCTCCTGCTGGGCGGTGAGCCGTCGCTCGCGTTCCCGCTCGGCCTGCCCCAGCTGCTCCGTCGCGGTGTGCAGGGCCGAGGCGAGGCCGCGCACCTGGGTGTACTCGCGCTCCAACTCCTCCGCCTGGACAGCGAGTTCCTCGGTGGACGCGTCACCGGCCTCGCCCTGGGCCGCGGCCAGCGCCCGCTGTACGAAGCCGAGTCGGCGCTCGGTCTCGGCCCGCTGTTCGTCCGCGCGCTGCGAGTCGGCGAGCGCGCGCTCCTCGGCTCCCCGGTCGACATGTCCGGCGTCCTTGCGGGCGGGCGCGGGATGCTCGGGGGCTCCGCAGACCGCGCACGGCTCACCGTCGGCGAGCTGGGCGGCCAGTTCGGCGGCGATGCCGTTCAGCCGCCGCTCCTTGACGTCCAGCCAGTCGGCCCGGGCCTTCAGCGCGCGCTCCGTCGCCCCGATCACCTGCTGCTGGGCGTCGTCGGTGTCCCGGGCGAACTGGTCGCGCTGCCGTGCCGCGGCAAGCCTTTTGCGGGCGGGTTCCCGCTGTACGGCCAGCTGTTCGGCGCGGGTGGCCGCCTCCTGGGCGGTCTCGACACCGGTGCGCAGACCCGCACGGACCTCCTCCCACCCGGTCAGCCACGCCTCGGCCTCCTGGAGTACGTCCTCGTCGGACCGTTCCTGGCGGTCCAACTCGGCGCGTTCGGTGAGGAGTTCGGCCAGCCGTTGCTCTCCGCGCCGGGCGGCGTCCAGGCCGCCCAGTTCCTCGGCCGCCCGGCGTGCGGCGGCCGCGAGTCCGGCGGCCCCGGCTCCCGCGAAGGTCTCCGGCAGCAGCTCACGCGCGTATGTCTCGGCCAGGGCGGCCCGCCGGTGCTCGGCCTCCGTGTCCTCGCGCAGCTCCAGCGCGGGCGCCACCGCCTCGGCCTTGCGGGCCCGCTCCATGCGTGCCTGCGCCTGGTGGTAGCCGTCGGCGCGCTCCTCCAGCAGCACGGCACGCTCACGCGCCTGAGCGAACCGCCGTTGCAGCCGGTCCACTTCGCGTACGTCGGCCAGGGCGCGCTCGGCGGCGGCCTGACCGGACTCGGCGGTGTTCAGGGCGCAGTGGGCGATCGTCAACTGCTCACGGGCGGTGCTGCGGGCGACGGCGGCCGCGCTCAGGACGGCCTCGGCCAGTCCCGGCTCGCCGGGGGCCAGTCCGGGCAGCTCCATGGCGTCACCGGCAGCCTGCTGCATGCGGTGCGCGTCGGCCAGCAGTGCCGCGTCCCCCTCGCGCACCTGCGCCTCGGCGGCACGGCGGCGTTCGGCCAGCCGCTTCTCGACCTCGACGAAGCGGTGGGTGTCGAAGAGGCGGCCCAGCAACTTGCCGCGCGCCTCGGCGTCGGCCCGCAGGAAGCGCGCGAAGTCGCCCTGCGGCAACAGCACCACCTGGCAGAACTGCTCACGGCTCATGCCGAGCAGCTGGGTGATCTCCTCACCGATCTCCTGGTGGGACCGGCTCAGATCCTTCCAGGCCCCGGCAGCCGCGTCGTACTCGCGCAGCCAGCTCTGGGCCTTGTCCAGCGTCGTACCGGAGCCGCGCTTCTTGGGGCGCTCCCACGGCGGCTGCCGGGTGATTTCCAACCGGCGCCCGGTGACGGTGAGTTCGAGCCGGATCTCGGTGCGGGTGGCGGCCCCGGCGTGGTCGCTGCGCAGGGTCAGTCCCTGGCCGCTCTGCCGGGCTCCCGGCACGGAGCCGTACAGGGCGTAGCAGACGGCGTCGAGCACTGAAGTCTTCCCCGCCCCGGTCGGTCCGTGCAGCAGGAACAGCCCGGCGCCCGACAGCTCGTCGAAGTCGACCGTCTGGGAGCCGCCGAACGGGCCGAAGGCCGTGATGTCCAGCCGATGCAGCCTCACCGGGCCACCTCCCGGACGACCTCGTCCGCGCGCACGGCGTCGAACGCGTCCCGCAGCACGACCTGTTCACGCTCGTCGGGTCCGGCGCCCCGCACGTGAGCCACGAAGTCGTCGGCGATCTCCTGGTCGCTGCGTCCGGCCAGCCGCCGGGCGTACGACACGCCGGGGTCGTCCGGTGTCCGCTCGGGATCGAAGACGAGGCTGAGCGTGTGCGGGAACCGCTCGCAGAGCCGGGCCATCGGTTCCGCCGGGCGGACCGGGTCGGTGAGGGTGGCCTCGACCCATGCCTCCTCGTGGGGCGCGAGTCCGGGATCGGCGAGGAGGTCCTCCAGCTTTCCGCGGATCCGGGCCAGCGCACGCGGCACCGGGCAGTCGACGCGCTCGGCGGTGACCGCGCCCGAGGCGTCCAGGTCGACGAGCCACATGCTCTTGCGGTGGTCGGCCTCCGAGAAGGAGTACGGCAGCGGGGAACCGGAGTACCGCACGCTCTCGGTGATGGTCTGACTGCCGTGCAGGTGCCCGAGGGCGGTGTAGTCGACCCCGTCGAAGACCCCGGCGGGCACCGCGGCCACCCCGCCCACGGTGATGTCCCGCTCACTGTCGCTGGCCTCGCCGCCGGTGACGAAGGCGTGAGCGAGGACTACGGACCGCGTGCCCTCCGCGCGTGTGGCGAGGTCGGCGCGGACCCGGTCCATGGCGGCGGCGAGCACGGCCTCGTGGCCCGCCTTCACCACCCCGAACTCGTCCTTCACCAGGGCCGGTTCGAGGTAGGGCAGTCCGTAGAAGGCCACATCGCCGTGCGCGTCGGTGAGCACGACGGGCGTCCCGCACGCCGCCGGTTCGGTGCGCAGGTGGACTCCCGCGCGCCGGATCAGCCCCGCCCCCACCCCGAGCCGCCGGGCCGAGTCATGGTTCCCGGAGATCATCACCGTCGGTACGCCGAGGTCGGCGAGCCGGTGCAGGGTGTCGTCGAACAGCTCGACAGCGGCGAGTGGCGGCACCGCGCGGTCGTACACGTCCCCCGACACGACCACCGCGTCCACCCCGCGCTCCCGCACGGTCGTGACCAGGTGACCGATGAAGTCGGCCTGCGCCTCGAGCATGGCGACCCGGTGGAACGCCCGGCCGAGATGCCAGTCGGACGTGTGCAGAATTCTCATGAAACCGCCCCGAACTGCACGTTTACCCCTACTGCGCCTCTAAGACCAGCACGAACCAGCACGGGGCTCGCCGTCAACACCCGCCACGCTAACGCATTGCGTTCCCTGATCAGGCGGGGTGACGGAAGGGAGCGAAGGCGGGAGAGGGACGCCCTTGGCGGTCCTGCCGTCGGACCCTCCACGCTGCTTGTTCGAGGCGCCGACGAACTCCCTTACGGCCCGGCGGGATTGCCGTCCGCGGGCGGCGCCTCACGGCACCGGGTCGGGTCACATCGCGCGGGCCTCACCGGCGAAGACGACCACTCGGAGCTGATGAGATCTCGGCGGCACGTCCGCAGCGGCACTGTCGCCCGGGTGCGCGGCCGGCGCGAGGCCGGGCGGGGTGCCGTCGAGTGAACGCCAGGTCGGCGCCCCGCCCCACCAGCTCACGCGTCCCCGTACGCCTCCCCGCCGAGCTCGAACCCCGCCGTCCCCGCCGTCACATCCGCGAGCCATCCCCGGAACGCCGCCACGTCCGCGTCCGGCAGCCCGATCTCGATCGTGACCGCCTCGCCGTAGTGGACGTCCCGTACCTCGCGTCCGGTCGAGTGCAGGTCGTTCTGCACCTTGCCCGCGCGCTGGTGGTCGACGGTGACCGTGGCGAGGCGGAACCGGCGGCGGGTGAGGGTGCCGAGCGTGTCCAGGGCTTCGCCGACCGAGCCGCCGTACGCCCTGATGAGGCCGCCCGCGCCGAGCTTGACGCCGCCGTAGTAGCGGGTGACGACGGCGACGACGTAGCGCATGTCGCGGCGCATCAGCATCTGGAGCATCGGGACGCCCGCGGTGCCGCCGGGTTCGCCGTCGTCGCTCGCCTTCTGGATCGCGGCGTCGGCGCCGATGACGTAGGCGTAGCAGTTGTGGGTGGCGTCGGCGTGCTCCTTGCGGACGGCCGCGACGAAGTCCCGGGCCTCCTGCTCGGTGGCCGCCGGGGCGAGGGCGCACAGGAAACGCGAGCGGTTGACCTCGGTCTCGTGCACACCCGCGTGGGCCACCGTGCGGTACTCGTCCTGCATCCGGCCAGCCTAATCCGTGGATGCGGAGGCCCCGACGGACTGCCCCGGCGTCACGTTCTGCTCCCCCGCGGCACCGTCACGGAGGTGAGGAGCGCCGCCCCCGGGGCCAGGTCCCGCCAGGACTCACCGTGCCACTCCAGCACCGCGATCGCCGAGGTCGGGAACTTCACCCGGACCTCGTCCAGCGCGTCGCCGAGGCCGCCCCCGGCCAGCGTGAGGACCAGTTCCTCCAGCCCCGGGTTGTGCCCGACGAGCAGCAGCGTCACGGCCTCGGGCGGCGTCTCGCGCACGGTCGCCAGCAACTCCGTCGGGTCGGCCCCGTACAGCTCGGGGTCGAGGCGCACAGGCGGTGGGGTGTCCCACTGCGCGGCCGCCAACTCCCAGGTGTGCCGGGCGCGTACGGCCGTGGAGCACAGGGCGAGGTCGGGGAGCAGTCCGGCGTCGGCGAGGTGGCGGCCCGCCTCCGGGGCGTCCCGGAGTCCGCGGGGCCCGAGCGGGCGTTCGTGGTCGGCGACGCCCTCGGGCCAGGCGGACTTGGCGTGTCTGAGGACGACGAGGCGACGCGACGAGCCCGCTCCGGTGGGCGCGGTCATGGCTGGGATCCGACGTCGCGGGCGAGGTCGAGACCGAGCAGCCGGTCCGCGTAGACGTACGTTTCGAAACGGGCGCCCTCCGGTAGTTCCGACTCCTCGACCCACCGCAGCACGCGCAGGACCTCGGGTACGTCCAGGTCGTCCTCCCAGGCGGTTCGGAGCCGTCCGCGCACCTCGTCCGGGACGGGCCGGGACGCCTGCCGTGCCCAGGCGGCGACGGCCCGACGCCACCGCAGGAGGGTCCCGTGGGCCTCGGTCAGGGCGGCCTCGTCGAGCCGGGCGGGTGTGCCCCGTCGCGCAGTGAGCAGGGCGAGGCGGACGACGGCGGGGTCGGCGCCCTCGGGGATGGCCTCGGTCTCGACGGGCGCAACGGGCGCGACGGGCGCGACGGCGACCCGTACCCCGTCCGGGGCCGCGCCGCCCTCCCCCACCACATGGACGGCCTGGGCCTCACCCCACCCGGGTCCGACGTCCCGGCGGTCCTCGAAGGGCCGGGTGCCCAGGGCGGCGGCGCCCGCGTGCAGTTCCGCCTGTTCCCGGTCACCGGTGAGCAGCGCCCATACGGGGGTGCCGCCGAGTTCCAGGGCCCGGACCAGGATGTCGGCGACGAGCAGGACGCGCAGGGCGGAGGCGTCGTAGCCCGGCGCATGGGCCTCGACCCTGGTCAGGCCTCTGCGGGCGGGGGCGGCGTCGACGAGCTCGCCGGTTCGGGCGTCGGTGATGCACAGCACGGGGCGAGCGTAGGCGGGCGGAGGGCTCCGCGCAGGTGACTGACCGGTATTCCGGACACTGGTACGGGGTTCAACCAACCGCGCCCGCTCCCGTAACCCCTGCTGCTCGCCCTGCATCTCGCCGTCACCCTCCCGCCCCCACCGCTCGGAATCAACCGGGACCGCCGGCTGTTTCCGAGCACAACAGTCCTCACATACAGAGCAGGGAGCCCAGCGTGTACGGCGACTCAGACATTGTCCGCAGGATCCTCACCGAGCCCGGCGACACCTGGGCGATCGTGGGCCTGTCGTCGAATCAGCGGCGCGCGGCCTACGGGGTCGCCGAGGTGCTCCAGCGCCACGGCAAGCGGATCGTGCCGGTCCACCCCAAGGCGGAGACCGTGCACGGCGAGCAGGGATACGCCTCCCTCGCGGAGATCCCCTTCGACGTGGACGTGGTCGACGTGTTCGTGAACAGCGACCTCGCGGGTGCGGTCGCCGACGAGGCCGTGGCCAAGGGCGCGAAGGCCGTCTGGTTCCAGTTGGACGTCATCGACGAGGCGGCCTACGACCGCACCCGCGCCGCCGGCCTCTACATGGTGATGGACAAGTGCCCGGCGATCGAGCTGCCCCGGCTGGGCTGACGCCCCGCAGACCCGCACGCACCCTTGTCCGCCCGGGCGACCACTTCCCCGCAATTCCTGAGTCTGCCGGACGCTCCCGGCTGGACCGGACGGCCGCCCGGTGGCTGCCGGTCCGCCTGGTGGGCATGGGCGTGATCTCCTGGCAGGGCGGCGTCGGCGGCGGCCGGGCAGGCTCGCCCTGTGGTGGGACACCGGAGAAGACGCCGATGAGCGCGCACCCCCGCACCGAGGCACCCGTAACCACTCACCGCCTCCCGCCTCCCCGGGACGCCGACATAATGACCGGGTGACTCCCGACTCCAACTCCGTTGCCCCACAACGCTTTCCGGTCGTCGTCGTCGGTGCCGGGCCCGCCGGACTGACGATCGGCAACATCCTGCGGGCCGCCGGCGTGGACTGCCTCGTCCTGGAGGTGGAGACCCGGGAGTTCATCGAGCAGCGGCCGCGTGCGGGCGTCATCGAGGAGTGGGCCGTACGCGGTCTGCAGCGGCACGGCCTCGCGGACACCCTGCTGGAGCGGGCCCAGTTGCACACCGAGTGCGAGTTCCGTTTCGCCGGCGAGCGCTTCCGCTTCGGCTACGGCGAGCTGACGGGACAGCACCACTTCGTGTATCCGCAGCCGCTGTTGGTGACGGACCTGGTGCGCGAGTACGCCGACGTACGGGGCGGCGAGATCCGCTTCGGCGTCCAGGACGTCCGCCTGCACGACCTGGAGACGGACCGGCCCTCCGTGTCGTACACCGATGCCGGGACGGGCGAACGACAGCTGGTGGAGTGCGAGTTCGTGGCGGGCTGCGACGGGGCGCGCGGGGTGACCCGCAGCGTCCTCCCGGAGAGCACCCGCATCGCCCGGCACGACTACGGCATCGGCTGGCTGGCGCTGCTCGCGGAGGCACCGCCGTCGTCCGACTGTGTCCTGTTCGGCATCCATCCCCACGGTTTCGCCGGGCACATGGCCCGCAGCCCCGAGGTCACCCGTTACTACCTGGAGTGCCCGCCGGGTGACGACCCCGAGAACTGGTCCCACGACCGTGTCTGGACCGAACTCCAGCAGCGTCTCGGCGTGGACGGCAGCCCCCCGCTCACCGAGGGCCGGCTGATCGAGAAGCGCGTCCTCGACATGCACAACTACGTCGTGGAGCCCATGACCGTCGGCCGCCTCTTCCTCGCCGGCGACGCCGCCCACCTCACCGCGCCGATCGCGGCGAAGGGCATGAACCTCGCCCTGCACGACGCCTTCCTGCTCGGCGACGCTCTTGTGGCCTACCTCGGCAAGGGTGAGGGCAGCGGCCTCGACGGCTACTCGGAGGCCTGTCTGCGGCGCGTGTGGGACTACCAGGAGTTCTCCCAGTGGCTCTCCGAGGTGTACCACGGCACCTCGTCGGGCGACGAGTACCGGGCGGGCACCACCTTCGCCCGCCTCCGTCGCCTGTTCACCTCGCCCGCCACAGCCGCAGCCTTCGCCGAGCAGTACCTGGGTACGGCGTCCGCGTACTGATCCTTGTACCGATCCTTCAGTCGTGCACCGGCCGGTCGCTGAGCCGGTGGTCGGCCACCTTGAGAGCCTCGTCGACGAGGCGGCGCAGGTGACCGTCGCGCAGCGCGTAGATCACCCGGCGGCCCTCCTTCCGCGTGCTCACCAACCCGGCCAGCCGGAGCCGGGCCAGGTGCTGGCTGACGGCGGGACGGGCCGCTCCGCAGGCCTCCGTGAGGGTCGTGACATCGGCCTCGCCGCCGGTCAGGACGTGCAGCAGGGTGAGGCGGGTGCGGTCGCCCAGAAGGGCGAGAATCTCGGCCGCGAGGGCGAACTGTTCCTCGCCGGGGGTGCGCGGGTGCGCATCGTGCGCAGGTGATAGGTGCATGCGTGCGCTCATACGCACATAATGGCTCCGTGAGTGCGGTACGTCCACTCCGCACATCGGAAGGAGCATCACGTGAGCGACCACGACCACGGGCATCACCGGACGCACGAGCACGGACACGACCATCCGCACGCGCACGAACACGCGCAGGAGCACCCGCGCCACGGCCTCCGCCACCGCCTCACCCACGCCCTCACCCCCCACTCCCACGAGAGTGCCGACAAGCTCGACTCCGCCCTGGAGTCCTCCGCCCGCGGCATGCGCGCCCTGTGGGTCTCGCTGGCGGTGCTCGGTGTGACGGCGCTGGCGCAGGCGGTCGTCGTGGCCGTCTCCGGGTCCGTCGCACTGCTCGGGGACACGGTGCACAACGCGGCGGACGCGCTGACCGCCGTACCGCTGGGCATCGCCTTCGTGCTGGGCCGACGCGCGGCCACCAGACGCTTCACGTACGGCTACGGGCGCGCCGAGGATCTCGCAGGCATGGTGATCGTGCTGACGATCGCCGCGAGCGCGGCCTTCGCGGGGTGGGCGGCGATCGACCGGCTGCTCGATCCGCGTCCCGTCTCGCACGTGCCGGTGGTGGCCGCGGCCGCACTGGTGGGCTTCGCGGGGAACGAATGTGTGGCCCGCTACCGCATCCGTGTGGGCCGGGACATCGGCTCGGCGGCGCTGGTCGCGGACGGACTGCACGCCCGTACCGACGGGTTCACCTCACTGGCCGTGCTCCTCGGCGCCGGCGGCTCGGCCCTCGGCTGGCAACTCGCCGACCCGGTCGTGGGGTTGGCGATCACCGCCGCGATCGCACTGGTACTCCGGGACGCGGCCCGCGAGGTGTTCCGGCGGGTGCTGGACGCCGTCGATCCCCACCTGGTGGACCGGGCCGAGGACGCACTGCGGGAGGTCGAAGGGGTGCGTGGGGTGGGCGAGTTGAGGCTGCGCTGGATCGGGCACCGGCTGCGCGCGGAGGTGGCGGTCGTGGTGGACGGCGAGATGACGGTCCGTCAGTCGCATGCCGTGGCCGTCGAGGCCGAGCACGCTCTGCTGCACGCCGTGCCGCGTCTCACCGCCGCGCTCGTACACGCCGACCCGACACCGGCACCGGGCGAAACCGACCCCCACCTGACGCTCGCCCACCACACAGGCGCCTGAGGAACCGCCGGCCGCATGTCGCTCCGTGCCGGTCTCCCCTTGCGGGCGTCCGCGACCGGGCCGGTCAGCTCGTCGAGGGCGTCGGGAGCGGGGCCTCGCGGTCGGGTGCCCGGTGGGCGCGTCCATGGCGGCAGGCCGACAGCCGCTCAGGACACGGCCGGTACCGAGACCGCCAGCATCCAGCGGGCGGGGGTGTCACCCCGGTTGGCGTACTCGTGCCCGATGCCCGCCTCGAAGGTGACGCTCGACCCGGCGGGGACCCGGTGCTCGATCCCGTCGACGGTCAGGGTCAGTTCGCCCTCCGTGACATGCAGGATCTCGACCGTGCCCACCGGGTGCGGATCCGACCGGCTGGCCTCGCCCGGCATCATCAGCGACTCCCACATCTCCAGGGGCCCCGGGGCCTCCGCGCCCGCCAGCAGCCGGCTCCAGCTGCCTGCCTCCGTGCTCCACAGCCGCACCACCTGCTCCGGCGGAACGATCCGGACCTTCGGGCCCTGCTCGTAGTCGAGGAGCGTGGTGATGCTGATCCCGAGCGCGTCGCCGATCTTCACGACCGTGCCGAGGCTCGGGTTGGTCCTGGCCTGTTCGATCTGGATCAGCATGCCGCGGCTGACCCCGGCACGGGCGGCGAGCGCGTCCAGGGTGAAGCCGCGCTCGGTCCGCCAGCGTTTGACGTTGCGCGCCAGGGACTGGGTCAGCAGGTCGAGATCCGCCACTTCACGTCCAATATTCTGTATGACTTGGTCCAACTGAATGAACTACGATGGGGTGCACCCGACCGTTCACCGAACTGTACTGCGAGGTCAGCCGTGACAGCACTCTTCGCCCTGGCCACGAGCCTCCTGTGGGGCCTGGCCGACTTCGGCGGCGGCGTGCTGACCCGACGGCTTCCGGCGCTCACGGTGGTGGTCGTCTCGCAGGCGATCGCCGCGGCGGTGCTCGGCATGACCGTGCTGGCGACAGGCGGCTGGAGCGAGGCCGGGCCCCGGTTGTGGTTCGCGTTCGCCGCCGGTCTGGCCGGGCCGGTCGCCCTGATCTGCTTCTACAAGGCACTCGCGCTGGGCCCGATGGGGGTCGTCTCCCCGCTCGGCACACTGAGCGTGGCGGTCCCGGTCGGCATCGGCCTCCTCCTCGGCGAGCGCCCCGGGGCCGTGCAGGCCGTGGGCATCGCGGTGGCCGTCACCGGAGTCGTCCTGGCCGGCGGCCCCCAGCTGCGGGGGGCTCCCGTACAACGCCGGGCGATCGTCCTCACGCTGGTCGCGGCCCTCGGCTTCGGCGCCGTCTTCGCCCTGATCGCGGAGGCGTCCACGACCGTCACCGGTCTCTTCCTGGCCCTGTTCGTGCAGCGGATCGTCAGCGTGGCGGTGGCCGGCGCCGCGCTGTTCGTTTCGGTGCAGCGCGGCGCCCCCGCCCTCCCCGGCACCGGGCTCCCCTGGTCGTCCCTCCCCGCGCTCGCCTTCGTCGGTCTCGCGGACGTCGCGGCGAACGGCACGTACGCGGTGGCCGCCCAGCACGGCCCGGTCACCGTGGCCGCCGTACTCGCCTCGCTCTACCCGGTGGTCACCGCCCTGGCCGCCCGCGGCTTCCTCAGCGAGCGGCTGCGCGCACTCCAGGCCGCGGGCGCCGGCCTGGCCCTGCTCGGCACGCTGCTCCTCGCGACGGGCTGACTCCGGGATCAGCAGTGCCCCTGCGCCCCTCGGCCCGGCCGGCTCCGCGAGACGCTCAGTCCATCTCGGCGAGTTTCGCCGCCGTCTCCTCGTCGAGCCCGGCCAGCGCGTTGAGCTGGTCCGCCGTGGCCCCTTCGGGTATCGGCACCGGCGCCGGCGTCCGCAGCGGCGGCTGCCAGCCGTCCTCCGCGGTCCATCGCCGTACGACCCTGGCGGGCGCCCCCGCCACCACGGCGTGGTCCGGCACCACACCTCGGACGACAGCCCCGGCGGCCACGACGACGTTCCGTCCGATCCGCGCACCGGGCAGGATCACCGCCCCGGTACCGATCCAGCAGCCCGGCCCGATCTCCACCGACTCCATCCGCGGCCACTGCTTGCCGATGGGCTCGTGGGGATCGTCGTAGGAGTGGTTGGTGGAGGTCACGTAGACGTACGGCCCGAAGTAGCAGTCGCTGCCGATGGTGACCGTGGTGTCGGCGATGACATGGCTGCCGCGCCCCAGCACGACCCCGTCGCCGATGCGCAGGATCGGCTCCGGACCGAGGTCCAGGTCGGGCATGAGGCCGGCGGTCAGGGTGACCTGCTCGCCGACGATGCAGTGGGACCCCACGTGGATCCACGGCTCACCGAAGACCGTGCCGAGCGGAAAGGCCAGCCGGCTGTGCGCACCCAGCGCGCCGAAGCGGAAACGCCCCGGGCGCTCCGCGGTCACGGAGCCCGTGCGCTGCACCCAGGCCCAGCCCGTGTGGACGGCACGCTGGACGAGACGGCCCCGCCAGGATGAGAACGTGTTCTTGCTCTTCGGCACGAGCACACCGTACTGAGCGCGCGCCGTCCGCATGAGACCGAGGGCTTGTGATCTTCGCCCCACCGGGTGGCGTACGGTTCCGGATATCCGCGAGCGGGAGGCGAAATGACGCACAGGGCCTTGATCACGGGCATCGGCGGAAGAGAACCGAGGATCGACGAGACGGCCTTCGTGGCGCCGACCGCGTCGGTGATCGGAGACGTGACCCTGGAGGCGGGGGCGAGCCTCTGGTACGGCGCGGTGGCCCGCGGCGACGTAGAACGCATCTCAGTCGGCGCCCGGAGCAACATTCAGGACAACTGCACCCTGCACGCCGACCCCGGCTTCCCGGTGACGATCGGCGAGCGGGTCTCGGTGGGCCACAACGCGGTCGTGCACGGCGCGACGGTCGAGGACGACTGCCTGATCGGCATGGGCGCGACGGTGCTGAACGGCGCGGTGATCGGAGCGGGGTCCCTGGTGGCCGCGCAGGCACTGGTGCCTCAGGGCATGCGGGTCCCGCCGGGTTCACTGGTGGCGGGTGTCCCCGCGAAGGTCAGGCGGGAACTGACGGACGAGGAGCGGCAGGGAGTGACCCTGAACGGAACGCTCTACGCGGACCTGGCCAAGGCCCACGACGAGGTGCATGGCACGGCGTGACGGTCAGTCGGCGGCCGGGACGGTCTCCGGTTCGGCCGCCCGCATCTCGGCCGTCGCCTTCGCCGCCCTGCGCTTGAGCACGAGCATCGAGGTGAGCCCGATCAGCACGGCGAGCACCAGCCCGAGCCACGAGAACCGCTTGAGCCACGACTCGGCGACGATGCCCACGTAGTAGATGACCGCGGTCGTCCCGCCCGCCCAGATGATCCCGCCCAGCACGTTGGCGATCAGGAACTTCCAGTACGGCATCCGCAGCACACCGGCGAGCGGCCCCGCGAAGATCCGCAGCAGTGCGACGAAGCGGCCGAAGAACACCGCCCACATGCCCCACTTCTCGAAGGACCGCTCCGCCGTGGCGACATGGCCCTCGCTGAAGTGTCTCGGGAACTTGTTGCCGAGCCAGGTCAGCAACGGCCGCCCGCCCTTGCGCCCGATGGCATAGCCGATGGAGTCACCGATGATCGCCCCGACGCTGGCGCACGCACCGAGCACCACCGGGTTGATGCCGGCGTGCTGCGAGGACAGCAGCGCCGCCGAGACCAGGATGATCTCGCCGGGCAGCGGAATACCCAGGCTCTCCAGGCCGATGACCAGGCCCACCAGGGCGTAGACGGCGATCGGGGGCACGGTGTCGAGCCATTCCTGGACGTGCAACGCCGGTTCCTCCTGAGTCGCGTTCACGGCGCGCGCCGTGAACGCGCGCACGCCGTGGCAGCCTACCGGGTCACGTGAACCAACGTCCGAGGCAACGGCTCCCGCACCTGCGGGCGGCTCTCCCGACCGTGCCACCCCACGACGGGACAACACGGCCTTTGACATACCTGCACCGGTCCGAAGGGGGCTCCGTGAGACCGGGTCGGACCCGGTCTCACGGCGGCGGTCTACGGCAGCACGGTCCGAAGGGACGCAGTGACGGGTGCCGCGACCG
Source organism: Streptomyces sp. NBC_00285 (assembly GCF_036174265.1). Lineage (NCBI taxonomy): Bacteria > Bacillati > Actinomycetota > Actinomycetes > Kitasatosporales > Streptomycetaceae > Streptomyces > Streptomyces sp. NBC_00285. Next base: position 1,851,572 of record NZ_CP108055.1, read on the forward strand.
AGGTCACGGCGTCCACGACCGCGTGCACCGCCACCCCGGCCTCCTCGACCGGGGCGGCCGGGGCGGAGTCGTCGTGGTCGACCTGGGCAACCCTCGTCCGGTACTGCCCGGACGGGGTTCCCTGCTGGTCCGAGGGCCCGCCGGAGCCCTGGCCGGCACCGGGAGGCGAGGCCGGGGCGAGGTGGGGCGCGAAGGGAGCGCCGTCCGTTCCGCCGGAGCCACTGCGCGACTCCGGGTTCTCCGTGCCCTCCGGGTTCTCCGTGTTCTCCGTCTTCGGCGACTGAGTGCCCTGACGTGTGGGCGCGCTCTCGTCGGTGGACTCCAGGTACCACCGCTGCGCCTTCGAACCGTCCCGCCCGGTGACGGCGACGCTCTCGCCCTTGCCGGGCGCGACCAGCAGCCCCTTGCCGCGGCGCAGCAGCAGTTCGCCGCGCACGGTGAGGTCGTAGTGGGCCCCGTCCGCGTGCGCCAGGCAGTCGGCGACCACCACCGTCCGCCTCCCGACGTCCGAGTCGAGGCAGAGCCCGGGATCCGCGGTGCTGCGCAGCAGTCCGTCGTCCTCGTAGGACCACTGCTGGGACCCGGCGGCGGAACACTCCGCCAGGACTGCCTGGACGCCGTCCCCGAGCCGGCCGTCGTGGGTGTCGAGACACAGGCCGACATCGGCGTTGCGGAGTCTGCCGTGGCCGACCTGGACGGGGTTGCCCAGAGAGGCGGCGGATGGGGATCCGGCCTCGTGGGACACCTCCGACGGGCTCGGCCGGACGGTGTTGTTGCTGACCGCGCCCCAGGTGGTGCCGGTCGTGGGCACATCGCCGTCGCCCGTCCAGCCCTTGCCGACGAGCACCGTGCCGAGCAGGGCGAGGGAGGTCAGTCCGGCGCCCACCAGTACCGCCCGGGCATGCCCGCGGGGCTGGGCGAGGACGCCGGCCGTGGTGGGCCGATGCCGTCCGCCGGGCCGGGGGCGGACCGCGCCGTGGAGGTCCGCCTCCGGCTGGTTCCCGGCACGCGCGGGTCGCGAGTCCAGATAGCGGTGGGCCCCCCAGCCGAGCACCGTCTCGGCGAGCAGCACCTCAAGGCCGCCCTCGAAATGACTGAGCTGTTCGGCCGCGTGACGGCAGTACCGACATTCCGCCAGATGTTTCCGCACATCGGGCAGGAGATCTCCACCCCGGCGAATCGGGACATCCAGGAGACGGTTGTAGAAACGGCATTCACTGGTCGGCGCGAGTTCCCGGTGGGCACGCACGCATCCGGTACGGAATTGCTCGCGGGCCTGGTCCAGAGCGGCCGTGGCACGGGCCGCGTCGACACCCAACAGGCCGGCCGGTACAGAAATGTTTTCCGCCTCGACCTCGACATGCCACAGCAGGCATTGAGAGGCCCCCGGAAGAGCCCGGAATGCGCGCTCGGCGAGCAGTCGCCTTTCGGGGGTGACGGACCTCGCCGCGCGAAGACCACGACCGCCGATCGTCTTGCGGAGTTCCGGAAGTTCGGCGGACACCTCGTCATCGGCGGCCCACTCCTTGACGAACTCCCTTACCGCCGTAAGCAGTTGTGGGCGCAAAGCTCCGTCACCCGCCCGACCGAGCACCCGGTGGAAAGCCGCGGCAGCCGCCATTGACGCCGAACCCGACCAAGAGGCGAGGCAGATGACCGCGTATTCGTAGGTCGGCCGCCAGTGCCGTGCCATCAACAGGGCGACGGCATGGCCGTCCACACTGCTCTCCCCGAGCCTGGCCAGGAGATTGCGGTCGGACTCCCCCGGGCTCGCTCCGGGACGTGGGGGGTACGGGGGTCGTGGAGGGTAAGCGGATTGCACTGGACCAATTCCTTCCAGGCCGCAGGACGGCATGGGGAATGCGCGTCCTCGGAATGCAGGTGCCTGATTGGTGCATACCTATGCCGCGTCAGTTCCGACTCGACTATCGGGGGCGCGCTCACCTTCGCACAATTGCTGCACAGCAAACAAGAAGTTCGAGTGACTCATGTTCAAAAAGAGGCCACTTCAGAAAAGTTACCGGCGGTAGCCGGACCCGCATTCGAAATAAGCGGGGCGTCGTCGTCAGGTTGTGTGCATCCGCCGGATGGTTGGCACACGAAATCTTCATCTTCCGGCCCGTCCACAGGAAGCTCCCAGCCGTCTCCCGGTGCGTTCTCATCCCGGTGACGCAGCATGATCCACATGATCGTCCCCCACACGGCAGACGCCCCCGCCCCCGCCCGCACGGTCCGCAAGGCGGTCGTCCCGGCCGCCGGCCTCGGCACCCGGTTCCTGCCGGCGACCAAGGCGACACCGAAGGAGATGCTGCCGGTCGTCGACAAGCCGGCCATCCAGTACGTCGTCGAAGAGGCCGCCGCGGCCGGACTCGACGACGTACTGATGGTCACCGGCCGCCACAAGCGGGCCATCGAGGACCACTTCGACAACGCCTTCGAACTGGAGCAGGCCCTCGCGGCCAAGGGCGACGCGGTGCGCCTCGACGCCGTACGCGACCCGGCCCGCCTGGCCAACATCCACCACATCCGCCAGGGCGAGCCCCTCGGCCTCGGCCACGCGGTGCTCTGCGCCCGTCGCCACGTCGGCGACCAGCCCTTCGCCGTCCTCCTCGGCGACGACCTGATCGACCCGCGCGAGAGCCTGCTCAGCACGATGCTCGACGTCCGCGACCGGTACGCCGGCAGCGTGGTCGCCCTCATGGAGGTACCGCGCGAGCAGATCCACCTCTACGGCTGCGCGGCGGTGGAGCCGACCGAGGACAAGGGCGTGGTGCGCGTGACCGGCCTCGTGGAGAAGCCCTCCCCCGAGACGGCTCCCAGCGCCTACGCGGTGATCGGACGCTACGTCCTGGACCCCGCGGTCTTCGACGTCCTGGACCGGACACCGCCGGGCCGCGGCGGCGAGATCCAGCTCACCGACGCCCTCCAGGACCTCGCGGCCGGCGGCACGGTCCACGGAGTCGTCTTCGACGGCCTGCGCTACGACACCGGCGACAAGGCGGACTACCTGCGCACGGTGGTCCGCCTGGCCTGCGAACGCGACGACCTCGGCCCCGAGTTCATCGGCTGGCTGAAGGAGTTCGTGGCGGGGCTGAAGGGCGGCGAGAGTGCCGGGTGGCAACGGCCGGCGGCCTGAGCCCCGGACACCGGCCGACTGCCGACCGCCGACCGCCGACCGCCGACACGGATGTCACGCGCGACGGGACGCGCGCGCCCGGCATCCGCCCCGAAGGACAGCTGGGGCGCTCGGCGGGGGCGTCCACCCCTCGGTCGGCTCAGCAACTCAGCCACGGATCCGCCGAGCCCCGTCCGCGTCGGCTCAGCCGTTAGGCCGCAGGGTCCACACCACGGTCATCTCGCCTGTGACCGCCCCGTCCTCGCGGCGGATCTCGATCGTGACCGGGAACTCGGGGCGCTCCCCGGCGTCCAGCTGGGCCACGACCTCGGTGGCCGGGCGGCCCAGGGTCGCGATGGCGGTGACCGGACCCGTCGCGAGCTTGCGGTAGGCGATCTCCGCCTTGACGGCGAGCGGGACCGCGCGGGAGAGCTGGTCACCGAACGCGGCCAGGACGATCGCACCACTGGCCGACTCGCCGAGCGTGAACATCGCCCCGGCGTGCGGTCCGCCCACGTGGTTGTGGAACTCGCCCTGGTCGGGCAGGGCGACCACGGCCCTCTCCGGACTCGTCTCCACGAACTCGAGGTTCAGGGTCCGGGCCATCGGCACGGTGGCGGCGAGCATCTCGCCGATGGACATCTGGTCTGCGCTCATGGACCCGATGTTACCCACGAGTAGTAGGCGCTGACCAGGCCCGGCGCAGGTGATCGCCGTCTCGTCACCGCCGTTCGCCCCGGCACACCGGGCGGCCGTCGACCGCCTCCTCGTCGACCCGGTACTCGGGGACCGCCGGTCCTCACCGACACGCGAGATGGCCTGCAATTGGTTTGGCAGGGCAGGCGTCCGGCGGCGATAGTCGGCCGGTGACCCCCTCCGTCGATTCCTCCCGCCGTACCCGCGGACCCGCCTGGGCGAACCGCAACTACAGCCTGCTGACCGCGGCCGCTTTCGTGACGAACCTCGGGAGCAACGGTGCCCTGATCGCCGCCGCCTTCGCGGTGCTGGAGTCGGGCGGCGACAGCGGCGACGTGGGCCTGGTGGCCGCCGCGCGCACGCTCCCGCTGGTGGTGTTCCTGCTGATCGGCGGCGCGGTGGCGGACCGGCTGCCCCGGCACCGCGTGATGGTCGCGGCCAACGCCCTCAACTGCCTTTCCCAGGGCGCGTTCGCCCTCCTGGTCCTGACCGGCGAACCCCGGCTGTGGCAGATGATGGTGCTGACCGCGCTCGGCGGCACCGGCCACGCGTTCTTCAGCCCGGCGGCCGAGGGCATGCTGCTGTCCTCGGTGAGCGGCGAACAGGCCGGCCGGGCCTTCGCGGTGTTCCGGATGGCGATGCAGGGCGCGGCGCTGGGCGGTGCCGCGCTCGGCGGTGCGATGGTCGCCGCGGTCGGCCCCGGCTGGGTGCTCGCGGCGGACGCGGTGGCGTTCGCCGTCGCCGGTTCGCTGCGCTGCTTCCTCGACGTCGGCCACATCCCGGCGCGCGAAGCGGGTGCCGGCATCCTCGCCGACCTCCGCGAGGGCTGGCGGGAGGTCGCGGGGCGGCCCTGGCTGTGGGGGATCGTGGTCCAGTTCTCCGTGGCCAACGCGGTCCTGGGCGCCGCCGACGCGGTCTACGGCCCGCTCGTCGCCCGCGACGACCTGGGCGGGGCGGGCCCCTGGGGCGTGGCCCTCGCCTTCTTCGGCGCGGGCACGGTCGTCGGCGCCCTCCTCATGACCCGCTGGAAACCGCGCCGGCTGCTGTTCGTGGGCATCGTGTGCGTGTTCCCGATGGCCCTGCCGTCCGCCGCACTCGCCGTACCGGTGTCGGTGCCCCTGCTGTGTACGGCGATGTTCCTGGCCGGCGCGACCGTCGAGGTGTTCGGGGTCTCCTGGATGACCGCCCTGCACCAGGAGATACCGGAGGACAAGCTCTCCCGTGTCTCGGCCTACGACTGGTTCGGCTCGGTCGCCCTCATGCCGCTCGCGGCGGCGCTGGCGGGCCCCGCGGAGTCGACGTTCGGACGCGCGGCGGCCCTGTGGGGCTGCTCGGGCCTGATCGTCGTGGTCACGGCGACCGTCCTGTGCGTACCGGACGTCCGCAACCTGCGCCGCAGGACCAAGCAGGTCACCCAGGGCGCGGCGAACGGTTCAGCCGATACCGAACGCCCCGTCGGGGGGTTCGGGTGACGCCACCGCGTCCGCGTCCCGCACCGGGCGGGCCCCGCCGATGAACTGCCGCAGTCCGGCCCCGTGTTCCACCCGCGCGGGAAAGGCGTCGGCCGCGGTACGCCGTGCCAGGGCCGCCGTGTCGAGGGGCAGGTGCGCGGCGACGAGGACCGCGTTCCCGAACCGCCGTCCCCGCAGCACACCGGGTTCGGCGATCAGCACGAGCTCCTCGAACACCTCCGCGAAATTGGCGAGCTGGGAACGGAGAAACGCGAAGGGCGCGGCGTCGGCGAGGTTCGCGAGATAGACGCCGCCGCTCCGGAGCACCCGCGCTGCCTCCCGCGCGTATTCCTCGGACGTCAGATGTGCCGGAACCCGTGACCCCCCGAAGACGTCGGCGACCAGCACGTCGGCGGAGCCCGCCGGGGCGTTTTCCAGCCACACCCGCGCGTCGGCCGCGTGCAGCGCGATCCCCGCCCCGTCCGGAAGCGGCAGATGCTCGACGACCATGTCCAGCAGAGCCCGGTCGGCCTCGACGACGTCCTGCCGGGAACCGGGCCGAGTGGCGGTGAGATACCGGGGCAGTGTCAACGCGCCCCCACCGAGGTGCACCACGTCCAGCGCCCGCCCCGCCTCCCCGACGGTGTCCAGGACATGCCCGAGCCGCAGCGCGTACTCGAACTCCAGATGCGTGGGTTCGTCCAGATCGACGTACGACTGCGGAGCCCCGTCCACGGTCAGCAACCAGGCCCGCTCCCGATCGACGTCGGGCATCAACTTGGCGAACCCGTGGTCGACGGCGCGGGCGACGGGGATGGACTCGGTCATCCCGCAATTGTGCCTGCGCCGCACTGCCCGTCGGGGCGCGGGGAACCGCGCGGCCGGCCACAACCGGCCCGCAGTCCCCCGCCGAACATCAGCCACCCCTACGAAACGGCTGTCACAGTCCCCGCACCCACGGTCCGCCCGCCCTCACGGATGGCGAACCCGAGCCCCGCCTCGAGCGGAACGTCCCGGCCCAACTCCACGGTCATGACGACCCTCTCGCCAGGCCGTGCGACGGCGACCTCACCGAGGTCCACGTCCCCCACGACATCCGCCGTACGGATGTAGAACTGCGGCCGGTACCCGGTCGAGACGGGCGTCGTACGCCCGCCCTCCCGCGCCGACAGCACATACACCTGCGCGGTGAAGCGACGGCTCGGCACCACACTGCCGGGCGCGGCGACCACATGCCCCCGCCGCACCGCGTCCCGTACGACACCCCGCAGCAGCAACGCCACGTTGTCCCCGGCCTGCGCCTCCGTCATGGGCTTGCCGAAGGTCTCCAGGCCGGTGACGACGCTCTCCAGCCCGGCCCCGAGCACCTCGACCCGGTCCCCCACCCGCACGGTGCCCCGCTCGATCGCACCGGTCACCACGGTCCCCCGGCCGGTGATGGTCAGCACGTTCTCGACGGGCAGCAGGAAGGGCGCGTCCACGTACCGCTCCGGCATCGGGACGTAGGTGTCCACCGCGTCGAGCAGCGCCTCGATCGACGCCGTCCACCGCGGGTCCCCCTCCAGCGCCTTCAGCCCCGAGACCCGTACGACGGGCACCGCGTCGCCGCCGTAGCCGTGCGCGGTGAGCAGCTCGCGGACCTCCAGCTCGACGAGCTCGACCAGGTCCTCGTCGGCCGCGTCCGCCTTGTTGAGAGCGACCACGATGTGGTCCACGCCCACCTGCCGGGCGAGGAGCACGTGCTCCGCGGTCTGCGGCATGATCCCGTCGAGTGCGGACACGACGAGGATCGCCCCGTCGAGCTGCGCGGCCCCGGTGACCATGTTCTTGACGTAGTCGGCGTGGCCGGGCATGTCCACGTGCGCGTAGTGCCGGGTGTCGGTCTCGTACTCGACGTGCGCGATGTTGATGGTGATCCCGCGCGCGGCCTCCTCCGGGGCGCGGTCGATGCGGTCGAACGGCACGAACGTGCCGCTGCCGCGCTCGGCGAGGACCTTGGTGATGGCGGCGGTCAGGGTGGTCTTGCCGTGGTCGACGTGTCCCATCGTGCCGATGTTCAGATGCGGCTTGGTGCGGACGTATGCGGTCTTGGACATGGCTGTACCTCGAAGCCTCTTCGTGTTTATGGAAGAACGGGGACCCCGAGGAACCTGCCGACCCTCCCCCTGCGGGGTCCGCCGGTCGATCCGGGGAGAGTCAGCTTCGGGCGCCGTCTGCGGCGGCCAGGAGAACGGGAACGGCAGCCTTCGGCGCATCCGCGACTGCGGATGCTGCGAGAGCGAAGGCGTACCGGAACATGACGCAGATCATGTCCGACGCGTCGTCCCACGTCGAACGGTTTTTGTCGCCGCATGTCCGCACAATCGTCCGCACCCATACGGCGATCACACATCCGAGTCGGTTACGGTCACTGGATGCTCGATGCCACCACCCGCTCTGGGGGCACCGCCACGGTCTCTCCCCGGACCACTGCCACTGAGCTCACCCTCACGGTTGCCGCCGTCCCCGCTCCGGTGGGCCTCACCGCACGCTGCACCAGAGTGCTGCTGTCACCGTGGTCCCGGCTGTCCCTGCTCGTCGCACTGCTCGCGGGCGCCGCCTCCACGGTCCTGCTCTTCGAGCCCCAGCGACTGCTCTCGGACGGCTGGCCGCCCCAGCTCGGCGGGGTCGCGGCGGCCGTCGTGTTCGGCGTCGCGTACGGCCTGTGCACGGTGGCGTTCGTGCCGCGGCCGCTGCTCAATCTCGCGGCGGGCGCGCTCTTCGGCTCCCAGCTGGGGCTCGCCTCGGCGCTCGCCGGCACGGTACTCGGGGCCGGTATCGCCTTCGGTCTGGGCCGGATGCTCGGGCAGGACGCGCTGCGGCCGCTGCTGCGGGGACGGTGGCTGAAGGCCGCGGACGGGCAGCTGAGCCGGCACGGGTTCCGGTCGATGCTCGCGGCTCGGCTGTTTCCCGGGATTCCGTTCTGGGCGGCCAACTACTGCGCGGCCGTGTCCCGTATGAGGGTCGTGCCGTTCCTCGTCGCGACGGCGCTCGGGTCGATTCCGAACACCGCCGCGTATGTGGTCGCCGGGGCGCGGGCTTCCGCGCCGACGTCGCCCGCTTTCCTGATCGCCATGGCTGCGATCGCCCTGCCGGGACTGGCGGGGATCGTGGTGGCCTGGCGCAAGCGGCACGCGCTGCGCGGCTGAGCCGCACATCGGCACCGTCCGGCGCCCCGTGGGGAGTTGCGGCCGGACCCCTTCCAGTACCGGCCGCTCGGACCGTCCTCGAACTGCGACGACCGGCGGGGCCGACAGCGGCACAACGGCACGGGAACGCTAGGCTGCCCTCGCACCCCGATCACCGCGCCCGGTGATGTGGCACGCCCGACGCCCCTCACACCACCAGCATTTGGACGCCGTAACTTCATGTCTTGGTTCGAATCACTCATCCTCGGGCTCGTTCAGGGGCTGACCGAGTTCCTTCCCGTCTCCTCCAGCGCGCATCTGCGCCTGACCGCGGCCTTCTCGGGCTGGAAGGACCCAGGGGCGGCGTTCACCGCCATCACCCAGATCGGCACCGAGGCCGCCGTGCTGATCTACTTCCGCAAGGACATCGGGCGGATCATCTCGACCTGGAGCCGTTCCCTCGTCAAGAAGGAACTGCGCCGCGACCACGACGCCCAGATGGGCTGGCTGGTGATCGTCGGCTCCATCCCGATCGGCGTACTGGGCCTGTTGTTCAAGGACCAGATCGAGGGGCCGTTCCGCGATCTGCGCATCACCGCCACCATGCTGATCGTCGTCGGCATCGTCATCGGCGTCGCCGACCGGCTGGCGGCACGCGACGAGACCGGCGGCAAGCACCGCGCACCCAAGCAGCGCAAGGAACTCGACGACCTCGGCATCAAGGACGGCCTGATCTTCGGCATCTGCCAGTCCATGGCCCTCGTCCCCGGCGTCTCCCGCTCCGGCGCCACCATCAGCGGCGGCCTCTTCATGGGCTACAGGCGTGAGTCCGCGGCCCGTTACTCCTTCCTGCTCGCCATCCCGGCCGTACTCGCTTCCGGTCTCTTCGAGTTGAAGGACGCCATGGAGAGCGACCACGTCTCCTGGGGCCCCACGATCTTCGCCACGGTGATCGCCTTCGTGACCGGATACGCCGTGATCGCGTGGTTCATGAAGTTCATCTCGACCAAGAGCTTCATGCCCTTCGTCTGGTACCGCATCGCCCTCGGCATCGTCATCATCGTCCTGGTCGGCATGGGCGCCCTGAGCCCCCACGCGGCGGAGTCTGCGGGCTGACGCCCGCGTGGCCCTCACCCAGCAACTCGCGCGGGTCGCACCGGAATACCTGATCCGCTGCCGCGCCTCGGCCCTGGACTCGCCGGACGCGTCCCCGAACTGGTCTCCCCCGGCCGGGAATTGTCTGGACACGGGCTGGGCGACATGGGGTCTCCTGCGGCACTGCCGCCGGTCGGGAGCCGACCCGGGCACGGTGACCCTGCTCGACCGCGCGATCTCGGGGGACCCGGGCGGCGACGTCGGGTTCCTCGACCACGACGAGGTGTACGACGGTTTCGCGGACCCGCCACGGCTGCTCGCGCCCGTCGCCGTCGCCGACATCGCGCACGGCCTCGACGCCATCGACCTGAACACCCTGCTGGCGGACCTACCGCACTCCCCCGCCGCGGCGGCGGCCGTCTGCGGTTTCGGCCCGGGCTTCGACGGTGACGTACGCATTCACCTGGTCGAACGCTTCTACGCCCTGCGGGAGTTCTACCGTGGGGCCGCACGGCGAGGTCAGTGCGTCGTCGCCTGGATCGACTGATCGCGGCACACCGTCACAGGGCGCCCGCCCCGAAATCCGTGACCAATCACATACGTTGTGCGTAGCCGTCCGGTAGCGCACTGTCAGTTCTTGCGCCTAGGCTTGTCCGCATGTCCCCCGATTCCGTGACCTCTGGTTCCGTGCGGTCCGCTGCCCAGGTGAACGAGCAGATCCGGGCGCTCTGGATGCGCGCCGGCGGCACCCTCTCGTCCCAGGAACGCGTGGAGTACGAGCTGTTGGTCGTCGAGTGGGCGGCCGCGATCCGCGGTGCCGTCGTCGAAGCCGCCTGAGACGGCCCGGCATCAGGCACAGCGACCGGCGCAGTTGCCGGCATCGGCATCGGCGCCCGGTGATGATCCACCCGGCCGGTCCTCTTCGCTCACGTAGGCCGAAACGCCTTCTACAGCCCCGCAGTTCTCACCGATAGCCTGCTCGGACCCGCAGTCGAGTCTCCCCGATCTCGAAGTGAGGTCCTGCCATGAGAGCGATCGTCGTGGGTGCGGGCATCGGGGGACTCACCGCGACGCTCAGTCTGCGCCGGGCCGGCCATGAGGTGACGCTCCTCGAGCAGTCGCGGCAGCTCACCGAGATCGGCGCCGGGATCCAGCTCGCCCCCAACGCCACCCGCGTACTGGGCCGGCTGGGACTGCTCGACGCCGTCGCGGAACACGCCACCCGCCCGGCGCACGTCAGCTTCCGCACATGGTCCGACGGATCCGAGATCTGCCGCTACGTGATCGGCCGCGAGGCCGAGGAGCAGTTCGGGGCACCGTACCTCCAGGTCCACCGGGCCGATCTCCAGCAGGCACTGGTCGCCGCGGTACCGCCCCGGTCGCTGCGTCTGAACACCACCGTGGTGGGCATCGACCAGGACGACACGTCGGCCCATGTGACCACGGCGAGCGGCGAACAGCTGGATGCCGACCTGGTCGTGGCCGCGGACGGTATACGGTCCGCCGCACGCCAGTGGCTCTTCGGCGCGGACGAGGCCGTGTTCTCGCACACCGCCGCCTACCGCGCCCTGCTCCCCGCCGCCGAGGTGGCCGACCTGGACCTTCCGGGGTACGCCGGCTGGCTCGGCCCCGGCCGGCACATCGTCCACTACTGGCTGCGCCGCGGTGAACTCCTCAACGTCGTCGCCGTGTTCGTGACGGACCGGGCGGCACAGGAGTCATGGACCGCGCGGGCGGCGCCGGGCGAGCAACTGCGCGCGTTCGCAGGCTGGGACCCCCGACTGCTGACGGTTCTCGAACGCGCGGGCCAGGTCTTCCGCTACGGCATCCACACCCGTGCCCCGCTCACCCGCTGGAACGTCGGCCGGATCACCCTGCTCGGCGACAGCGCCCACGCGATGGTGCCGTTCCAGGCCCAGGGCGCGGCCCAGGCCGTCATGGACGCGGCCGTGCTCGGCGACTGCCTCACGGAAACGGAACCGGGGGAGGTGCCCGACGCCCTCGACCGGTACGTCCGCAGGCGGGCCCCCGCCGCCACGACCGTGCAGGCCGGCTCCGCGCGGGCGGGCCAGGACTACCACCTGCCGGACGGCCCCGAGGCCGAGGCACGCAACGCCCGTCTGGTAGCCCTCGCGGCCGAGAACAGGTTCGGCCCGCACTCGGCCGCGTGGCCGGTGGACGTCCTGACAGACGGGTGACGTACCGCGCACCGCCGGACCGGACCCCCAACGGCCCTCGGCCCCGCCCGGCCCCCGCCGGCCGGAAACCTCCCCGCCCGCCGAATGTCACCGCACGCCCCTTGGCGCGGCCCGTCCCATGCCCAACACTGAGCCGATGACGCAGCGTGTGGAGCTCGCGACCGTGATGGACCGGCTGGCCGTGGACGCACTCGTCACCGACTACGCCGTCGCCGTGGACGACGGCGACTGGGAGGCGTACCGGAAGCTGTTCACCTCCGACGGACGGGCCGACTACCGCTCGGCGGGCGGCGTCGACGGCGACGCGCACACCGTCGCCGGCTGGCTCGCGGAGAGCCTGCAGCTGTTCTCGATGCGGCAGCACCTGATCGTCAACCGGCGCATCCGGCTCGGGACCCTGGAGCAGGACACCGGCGACACGGCCCGTGTCCAGGCCGACTACATCAACCCGATGCGCATCGGCGACGGCGGCGACGGCACCGCCCCCGACTTCGTCTGCGGCGGCCGCTACGCCTTCACTCTGCTGCGCACGGACGCCGGCTGGCGGCTGCGCGAGGTCGTCGTACAGGAGAAGTGGCGGCGTCTGCCCGACCCCGTCCCGGCACCTGTGATCAACTGAGCCGACATCCTCAAGGTGGTCAACCACACGCACGCTGGTGACACTCACGGGGTAGGAGGCGTCGTATGAACACGTTCGGCCACTGGCTCGCCTCCCCGTGGCGGCGCTCGACCGTCGCCGCACTGGCAGGCGCCCTCCCTCTGCTCGCGTTCCCCGCGCCCTCCCTGTGGTGGTTCGCCCCTGTCGCCCTCGTCCCGTGGATCGCGCTGATCCGCTCGGCGCCCACGGCGAAACGGGCGGCCTACGACGGCTGGGCCGGCGGGTTCGGATTCATGGTGGGGATGCACCACTGGCTGCTGCCGAGCCTGAGCGTGTTCATCTTCGTCATCGGCGCCCTGCTCGGCGCGCTGTGGGCCCCCTGGGGCGCGCTGGTACGGCACTTCCTGGCCGGAACGCCCTCGCGCGGCCGGATCACGGCGGCGCTGGCCGTGCTGCCGTCGGGGTGGCTCGGCATCGAACTCGTCCGCTCCTGGCAAGGGCTCGGCGGCCCCTGGGGCGTGCTCGGCTCCAGCCAGTGGGAGGTCGAACCGGCACTGCGGCTGGCCTCGGTCGGCGGGGTGTGGCTGATCAGCTTCGTCCTGGTGGCCGTCAATGTCGCGCTCGCCGTGTTGGTGACGGTCCGTGAATCCCGGGTCCCCGCGCTGGCGGGCCTGGTCGCCACAGCCGCCGTCACCTCGGCGGCCTGGATGTGGTCGCCGCGCCCCGACACCAGGGGCACGACACGGATCGCAGTCGTCCAGCCCGGCGTCATCGACGGCCCCGACAAGCGCTTCGCGCGCGAGGAACAGCTGACCCGTGACCTCGCCGGGCAGGACGTCGACCTGATCGTCTGGGGCGAGAGCAGTGTCGGCTTCGACCTCCACGACCGGCCCGACCTGGCGAAGCGGATCGCCGCGCTCTCCGAGGAGACCGGCGCCGACATCCTCGTCAACGTGGACGCCCGCCGCTCCGACAAGCCCGGAATCTACAAGAGTTCGGTGCTCGTCGGGCCCGGCGGGCTCACCGGCGACCGCTACGACAAGATGCGTCTGGTCCCCTTCGGCGAGTACATCCCGGCCCGCTCGCTGCTCGGCTGGGTCACCTCGGTCGGCAAGGCGGCCGGCGAGAACCGCAGGCACGGTTCCGAGCAGGTCGTGATGGACGTCGGCCACGGGCTGAAGGTCGGCCCGATGGTGTGCTTCGAGTCGGCGTTCCCCGACATGAGCCGCCATCTCACCGAGGACGGCGCCCAGTTGCTGATCGCCCAGTCGGCGACCTCGTCGTTCCAGCAGAGCTGGGCCCCCGAGCAGCATGCCTCGCTCGCCGCACTGCGCGCCGCCGAGACGGGCCGCCCGATGGTGCACGCGACCCTGACCGGCGTCTCCGCCGTCTACGACGCGAGCGGGCAGCGCGTCGGCCGCTGGGTCGGCACCGACTCCAGCACCGCGCGCGTGTACGACGTACCGCTGGCGACCGGGACGACCTTGTACGTCCGCTTCGGTGACTGGCCGCTGCATGCGGCCCTGCTGATCCTGGTGGCGTGGTGTGCCGTGGACGGCCGGCGCGTGCTGCGGCTCAGGCGGGCCGCTCCTGAACCGCTCGCACCACCCGTTCGCACAGCTCATGGGTCGCCAGCGCGTCCCGGGCGCTGAGCACCTTTCCCGCGCGCACGGCGTCGAGGAAGGTGAGCACCGCCTGCTCGATGCCGCGCTGCCGGGCCACCGGCACCCAGTCGCCACGCCGCCGCACGGTCGGCTGGCCCTTGTGGTCGATCACCTCGGCGAGGTTGAGCACCTGCCGCTTGGTGTCCTGCCCGGACACCTCGAGGACCTCCTCGGCCGAGCCGCTGAGCCGGTTCATCACGCCCAGCGCGGTGAAGCCGTCCCCGGCGAGCTGGAGCACGACATGGTGCAGCAGCCCCTCCTCGACGCGGGCCCGCACGGTCACGTCGTCGACCGGACCGGGCACCAGGAACCGCAGGGTGTCGACGACGTGGATGAAGTCGTCGAGGATCATCACGCGCGGCTCCTCAGGGAGCCCGATCCGGTTCTTCTGCATGAGGATCAGCTCGCGCGGGTGCTCGGCGCACTGCGCGTACCCGGGTGCGAAACGACGGTTGAACCCGACGGCGAGCGAGACGTTCCGCTCCTCGGCGAGCGCCACCAGCCGTGCGGAGTCGGCGAGTTCGTAGGCGAGCGGCTTGTCGACGTAAGTCGGTACGCCCGCGTCCAGCAGCCGCTCGACGATGTCGGGGTGCACGTTCGTCGGCGCGTGCACGAAGGCGGCGTCGAGATCCTGGGCGAGCAGCGAGTCGAGATCCTGGTGCCGTTGTCCCGCGGGAAGGTGCAGGCCGTCGGCGACCCGGGTCAGCGTCGCCGGTGTCCGCGTCTGCACGTGCAGTTCGGTGCCGGGGCGACCACCGAGTACCGGCAGATAGGCCTTCTGCGCGATGTCACCGAGTCCGATGCAGCCGACCTTCACGTGGACTCCTCCAGGTTGTCTGCCGGGGCCTTGCCGGAAGCATACGGCCGCTGCGGTGGCCGCGAGCAGGGTCGCCGGGGCGCACGACCGTGGGCCGCGCCGGAAACCGATGGTGGCCGGGCGCGAACCGGGAAAGGATGCGCTCATGACCACGCAACGCACCGAACCCGCGACCACCGCCGACGAACGCAGCATGCTGGAGGGCTGGCTGGACTATCACCGGGAGACCCTCGCCCTGAAGTGCGAGGGCCTGACCGACGCCCAACTCAGGACCACCGCGGTGGAGCCGTCCACGCTCTCCCTGATGGGTCTGGTGCGGCACATGGCGGAGGTGGAGCGCAGCTGGTTCCGCCGGGTCCTGACGGACGAGGACGCGGGACCGATCTACTACAGCGAGGCCGACCCGGACGGCGAGTTCCGTCTCACGGAGGCCGACACCTGGCAGGAGGCGTACGGCACCTGGCAGGCCGAGATCGAGCAGAGCCGGCACAACGCCGCCCTCTTCGCCGTGGACGACCTCACCGTGGGCAAGCACCGCAGGACCGGTGAGCGGTTCAACCTGCGCTGGCTCTACACCCACATGATCGAGGAGTACGCCCGCCACAACGGCCACGCCGACCTGATCCGCGAGCGCATCGACGGCGCCACGGGCGACTAGACGTCTTTCGGAAGTCTCGCCTGCCCGGCGACGCCTGGCACGCACTCCCCCAGAGGGCGCCCGGCGGTGTGTCAGGCTCGCCCCGGACTCCGCCGGGCCCGCCCCGGCCGTCAGCACCGGAAGGCACGAGCACGTCGTACGGGGACGGAGATCACCCGTGCGGGGCAACCTCCGCTTGTCCGCTGTCGCCGAGGTCGCCCCAAGCAGCAGAGTGGCGCGGGTGCATCGAACCACGACTACCGCAACGCTCCTGGTCACCGTGGCTGTCTCGGCCCTGACCGGCTGTGTGACGATCCAGCGGCCACCGGTGTCAGGACCGCCACCGACCACGGCACCTTCCCACCTGCCGGGGGCCGGGGACACCCGTCCGGACGGTCGCGCGGAGCCGCAGATCGTGCAGGCCCCCGCCCAGGAGGCCCTGTCCATGATCGACCCGTCCCGCTCCGCGAACCCTGGCGGTACCGCGCCACGCGGTACGGACCGAGGGGCCGCGGCCGCCCCCGCACGGCCACAGCACGGGCAGCCGGCGCACGCGCGTCCCGAACACCCGGGCCACCCGGCACGTCCCGAGCCGCGGCACCCCCGGCAACCGCGCATCGAGATCCCGGACGTGGCCACCACGGTTCCCAAGTCGGTCCCCAGGAACGCGCAGGACGTCTGCGCGCTGGGCAAGAAATACGGCCGTTGGCGGGAGGGCAGTCCGGAGGCGGCCATCTGCAGCCAGACGTACGGCCGTTGAGGCACCGGTGGATCAGGGCCGCTGTCGCGGCGGCCCCCACCCCGCGTCACCTTCGGATCCCTGTACGCCCAGCCGCAGTTCCAGTCTGCTGATCGCCGCCCGCACACCGTCGCTGTAGCTGTCCTCCCCGAGGACGTGCGCCGCTCTGCGGGCCCGGCGCACATGGGTGCGGGCGGCGTCCGTGCGGCCGAGCCGCACATAGTCGGCGGCCAGATTCAGATGCAGCGAGGGGTACAGGGCGCGCACGGCGAGCGCGCCCTCGTGCCGGGTGAGCCGGTCGTCGGAGAGTTCTTCGGCGGCGGTCAACGCCCGCAGGTCCCAGGCGAGTTCGTCACAGGGGTCGTCCTGGGCGTCGGCCATGTAGTGCGCCAGGGTGCAGCGGTGCAGCGGATCGCCGTCCAGTCCGATCTCGGCCCACAGGTCGAGGTAGCGGTGCCGGGCCTCCTCGCGGTCCCCCGCGTGACACAGCATGACGACCTGCCCGATCCGCGTCATCACGGCATCCGGCGCCGCCTGCTCCTGTCGCTCCGTCACCGCTTCCTCCAGGCCCTGTGTCGGCTGTCGTCGCTTGTCCCTCCCGACGCTAGCCGCCGCCACCGGCAAACCCGGTCAGGCGGGACCGGGCCGGGTCCGTGCGGCACCGGCCCGGTGGAGGGTCAGCCGAGGTTCGGGATCGCCCAGTCGATCGCCTCGTGACCCTGCCGGGCGACCGCCTCGTCGATCTGTGTGAACGGGCGGGAGCCGAAGAACTTCTTCGCCGACAGCGGGGAGGGGTGAGCGCCCTTGACCACGATGTGCCGGCTCTCGTCGATCAGGGGGAGCTTCTTCTGCGCGTAGTTGCCCCACAGCACGAAGACCGCCGGGTCGGGGCGCTCGGCCACCGCGCGGATCACCGCGTCGGTGACTTTCTCCCAGCCCTTGCCCTTGTGCGAATTGGCCTCGCCGGAGCGGACCGTGAGCACCGCGTTGAGCAGCAGGACGCCTTGCTGGGCCCAGGGCATGAGGTAGCCGTTGTCCGGGATCTCCAGGCCCAGCTCCTCCTTCATCTCCTTGTAGATGTTCCGGAGGGAGGGCGGGGTCCGCACGCCCGGGCGGACCGAGAAGCACAGCCCGTGGCCCTGGCCCTCGCCGTGGTACGGGTCCTGACCGAGGATCAGGACCTTCACCCGGTCGTAGGGCGTCGCGTCGAGGGCGGCGAAGACCTCCTCGCGCGGCGGATAGACGGGACCCTTCGCCCGCTCGTCCTCGACGAACTCCGTCAGCTCCTTGAAGTACGGCTGCTGGAGCTCGTCACCCAGAACCCCGCGCCAGGACTCGGGCAGCATGGCGATGTCGGTCACGTCAACGTCCTCACGATGTGCGGTCACTTCAGGCTTCAGAACCTACAGGCGACCACTGACAATCCGTGCCGTGAGGGCCGGTCCGGGGACCTACCAGCTGGTCTTCCAGTACAGCTCCCACATCGTCATCATGGTCGCCGGGTCGATGACCTTCTCGAGACCGGCGATCTCCTCGTTCGCGGCCACGTACTGCTTGCCCTGCCACAGCGGCACCAGCCGCGCGTCGTCCACGAAGATCTGCTGGGCGTCCTCGATCTCCGGGCCCACGGCCCCGCGGTCGCTCTCCGCGCGCGATTCCGGCAGCAGCCGGCCGGTGATCTCAGGGGCCTCGTACGGGGTGCCGAGTGCGTTCTGCTGGCCCACGAAGGGCGCGATGAAGTTGTCGGCGTCGTGGAAGTCGGGGAACCAGCCGCGCCCGAACACCGGGTACTCGCCCTTCTGGTAGCCCTCGACGTAGGTCTTCCACGGGCGGCTCTTCAGGGTGATCGTGAAGAGGCCCGAGGCCTCCAGCTGCCGCTTCAGCTCCTGGAAGGCCGGCTTGGTCGTCGAGCCGTAGCGGTCGCTGGTGTACCACAGGGTCAGCGGGACGCGCTCGGTGATCCCGGCTGTCCTGAGGAACCGCTTGGCCTTGGACACGCTGGGGTCTCCGAAGTCGTCGAAGAAGCCCGTGGTGTGGCCGGTGAGTCCGGCCGGGACCATCGAGTACAGCGGCTCGACGGTGTCCTTGTAGACGTAGTGCACGAGCGCCGGACGGTCGACGATCTGGGCGACGGCCTTGCGGACCGCGGGCTTCGCGGACCACGGGTCGCTGGGGTTGAACACCAGGTAACTGATCTCCGTGGTGGGGTTCTCCACCAGCTGGAGCCCTTCCTTCTGCTGGTTGACCTCGATGTCCACGGTGTCGGAGGCGCCGAGACCGCGGTACACGACCGAGATCTCCTTGTTCTTGAGTGCCTTGACCAGTTGGTCCGACTGCGGGAAGTAGCGGATGGTGACGGCGTTGTTCTTGAGGTCCGCTATGCCCTTGTAGTTGTCGTTGCGGACCAGCTCGGCCTTCTTGCCCTCCTGGTAGGAGTCGAGGCTGTAGGGCCCCGAGCCGCTGATCTTCCCGTCCTTGCGGATCGCGTTCGCGGAGTACTCGTCGGGGTCCACGATCGACATGGCCGGCGTGGTGAGCACCAGGGGGAAGGTGGCGTCGGGCTGGCTGAGATGGAAGACGACCTCGCGGTCACCCTTCGTCTGCACCCGGGAGAGCGTTCCGAGCAGGCCCGCGGGGCCGCCGTTGACGTTGATCTTCTTGATCCGGTCGAACGAGTACTTGACGGCCTTGGCGTCCAGCGTGTGCCCGTTGGAGAACTTCAGCCCCTCGCGCAGTGTGCAGCTGTACACGGTGCTCGACGTGTCCGTGAACTGGCAGCTTTCGGCGGCGTCGGGTTCGGGGTCGGATCCACCGGGGCTGTAGTTCAGGAGCGTCTGGTAGACGTTTCGGAACAGCTCCCAGGAGTTGTCCCAGGAGGCCGCGGGGTCCAGCGTGGCCGGGGCACTGGTGGTTCCCACGACGATCGCCTTGTCGTCGCCGGCGGAGCCCGAGGAGAACACGCCGCATCCGGCCACCGTGGAAATGGACACGAGAGCCGCGAGCGGCGGCAGGTATCGGTTCCGCATGAACACGCGCTACTCCTCGAATGCCGTGCCGAAAGTCGGCAAAACATACCGCAGCGCCGGGCTCGCCGAACCGTTCCGTCACGGACTCCTTGATCATCAAGCCTGTGATGCCGCTGTCATCCGGCTATGAGGCTTTTTGTACGTCGACACGGGCGCCGTCACTGTCAACGGACGCCCGTGCCGTGGCGAGGAAGATCAGCCCACGCCGGCGTTGAGGAAGATGCCGCCGTCGACGACGAGTGTCTGACCGGTGACCCAGTCGGACTGCGACGAGGTGAGGAAGGCCGCGGCCCCGCCGATGTCGGAGGGCACGCCGAGCCGGGCCAGCGGGTAGGACGCGGCGGCCTCCGCCTCGCGCCCCTCGTACAGGGCCGAGGCGAACTTCGTCTTCACGACGGCCGGGGCGATCGCGTTGACCCGCACCCCCGGCGCGAACTCGTGCGCGAGCTGCTGGGTGAGGTTGATCAGCGCCGCCTTGCTGACGCCGTACGCGGCGATGAAGGGCGAGGGCGCGATGCCCGCGACGGAGGCGATGTTGACGATCGCGCCGCCGTTGTCCTTCTGCCAGGCGTGCCAGGTCTTCTGCGCGAAGCCGAGCGCGGAGATCACATTGGTCTCGAAGACCTTGCGCGCCACGTTGAGGTCGAGGTCGGCGATCGGCCCGAACACCGGGTTGGTACCGGCGTTGTTGACCAGGTAGTCGACGCGGCCGAAGGCCTCCATGGCGCGCTCGACGGCGGTGACCTGGTGGGCCTCGTCGTGCGCCTTGCCCGCGACGTAGAGGGCACGCTCGGCGCCGAGCTGCTCGACGGCCCCCTTGAGGGTGTCCTCGGTGCGGCCGGTGATGACCACCCGGTCACCGCGTGCGACGAACGCCTCGGCGATGCCGTAACCGATACCGCGGCTGGCGCCCGTGATGAGCGCGACCTTGCCCGAAAGCTCGGGGAGTTGCGAAGTCATGGTCCCGTTTCCCTAGTCGAGCGGTCCGCCGGCGACGTACAGCACCTGGCCCGAGACGAATCCGGCTGCCTCGCCCGTGAAGAAGGCGATGGCGTTGGCGATGTCGTCGGGCTCACCCACGCGCGCGACCGGGATCTGGGTGGCGGCGGCGGCCTTGAACTCCTCGAAGCCCATGCCGACGCGTTCGGCGGTGGCGGCGGTCATGTCGGTGGCGATGAAGCCGGGGGCGACGGCGTTGGCGGTGATGCCGAACTTGCCGAGCTCGATGGCGAGGGTCTTGGTGAAGCCCTGCAGACCGGCCTTGGCGGCGGAGTAGTTGGCCTGGCCCCGGTTGCCCAGCGCGGACGAGGAGGACAGGTTGACGATGCGGCCGAATCCCGCGTCGACCATGTGCTTCTGGATGGCCTTGGACATCAGGAAGGAGCCGCGCAGGTGCACGTTCAGGACGGTGTCCCAGTCGGACACGCTCATCTTGAACAGCAGGTTGTCGCGGAGCACGCCCGCGTTGTTGACGAGGATGGTCGGCGCGCCGAGCTCGTCGACCACGCGCGCGATGGCGGCCTGCACCTGGGTCTCGTCCGAGACGTCCGCACCGACCGCGATCGCCCGGCCGCCGGCCGCGGTGATCTTCTCCACGGTGTCCTTGCAGGCCGCCTCGTCGAGGTCGATCACGGCGACCGCGCGGCCCTCGGCCGCCAGTCGTACGGCGGTGGCGGCGCCGATGCCGCGCGCGGCACCGGTGACGACCGCTACGCGCTGCTCTGTGCTGGACATTCTGGTTCTCCTCGCCCTTGAGAAATCGCCCTGGGAAATCGCCCTGCGAAGGTATGGCCCGGTTGGTGAGCGACCGCTTAGTACCTTCGACAGACGTGACGCTAGAAGCCGTGGCACGCGGTGTCAACGTCACCCGGGCCAGGTGTGATCCATTACCTCACCAACAGGTCGAGCAGACGCTCCGGTTCGGCGCCCGGATCAAGGGTGAGCCCGGTGTGCACCGGGCCCGGCTGAACGACGGTGGAGCGGGGTGCGATCAGCCAGCGGAAGCGCCGTCCGGCGTCGTCGCGGGTGGCCTGTCCGGCCGCCTCACCACCGGCGCAGACCCCTTCGACGGCCTGGAGGGCGGCCCGGACACCGGCCACGTCGGCGTCCGGGTCGAGTGCCCGCAGCCGGGACTCGTCGAGATGGGTGCGCACCCCGACGTAGGCCTTGGCGCGGCAGTACACGAGCACCCCGGCGTTGATGCACTCGCCGCGTTCGACGCGGGGCACCACCCGCAGCAGGGCGTACTCGTAGACCTCGCGGTCGTCGGTGCGGCCGCCCCTGATGATGTGGCGCTCGGTCACTGGATCCCCTCGATCCGTTCGTGGACGACGCTCGCGCGTGCGAGCAGGGGGCGCGCATAGGTTCGCCGGAGTTCGTCAGGCGACCCGAAGCCGGGCTCGTCGGCCAGCCAGACGTCCGGGATCTCCGCGGTGACCTCGGCGAGCAGGTCCTCGGTGACCTGCGGGGCCAGCTCGGCGGCGGCCGCGGCCACATCCGGCGTGAACGGCCTCAGGACGTGGTCCGAGGCGTCGTAGGGGCGGGCGGCGGACTTCTCCGCGCCGGGCCAGTTGTGCTGCCAGATCATGCTCGCGCCGTGGTCGATGAGCCATACCTCGCCCCGCCATCTGAGCAGGTTGGGGTTGCGCCAGGAGCGGTCGACGTTGTTGATCAGCGCGTCGAACCAGACGATCCGCCCGGCCTCCCGGGCGCCGACCGAGAACGCCAGCGGGTCGAAGCCGAGGGCGCCGGAGAGGAAGTCCATGCCGAGGTTGGTGCCGCCGCTGGACTTGAGCAGTTCCTGCACCCGCTCGTCGGGTTCGCCGAGCCCGAGGTCCGGGTCGAGGTCGAGCGTCACGAGCCGTGGCACCCGGAAGCCGAGCCGCCGGGCGAGTTCCCCGGCCACCACCTCGGCGACCAGCGTCTTACGGCCCTGTCCCGCGCCGGTGAACTTGAGGACGTACGTCCCGTGGTCGTCGGCCTCGACGAGCCCCGGCAGCGAGCCGCCCTCACGCAGGGGCGTGACGTAGCGGGTCACGATGGCTTCCTTGAGCATCGCCCCAGGTTACTGGCCGGAAGGGGGGCCGACAGCGAAGCGACAGCTCTGGCTTACACGGCTCTGATCTCGAACACGTTTAGATCTCGACATCGTCTGAACAACCCGCGTCGGGCGACCGTACCCCTGGACAGCTGCACCACGTCCGCGTTGGAAGGAATGTCAGCATGACCAGCGAACTGCCCCATCCCGTTCCGGCTCCTGCTCGTCGTACCGTCGTGGCGGCGGTGGGCGCGGCGGGACTCGCCGTCGCGCTGACCGCGTGCGGATCGGGCGACGACTCGTCCGACTCCTCCTCCAGCACCCAGGCGGGTGCGAACGCGAGCGGCGGAGGTTCGAGTTCCAGCTCCGGCAGCGGCTCCGGCGGCACCGTCCTGGCGAAGACCTCCGACATCCCCGAGGGTGGTGGGACGATCTTCAAGGACCAGGGTGTCGTGGTCACCCAGCCGACGGCGGGCACCTACAAGGCGTTCTCGTCCAAGTGCACGCACGCGGGCTGCGCGGTGGGCAGCGTGGCCAACGGTGTCATCCACTGTCCGTGCCACAACAGCGAGTTCTCGGTCGAGGACGGCAGCGTCAAGAAGGGTCCCGCGACCCAGGCGCTGCCGGCCGAGCAGATCACCGTGAGCGGGGACTCGATCACGCTGGCGTGACCCGGGGCCGCCGGGCCCGCTCGAAGCCGGCCAGCACCTCGTCGGTGGTCACGATCGTGGCGACCAGGGCGAGGGTGTGGCGGACCATGGCGGGGGTGTAGTCGGCGGGCACCCCCGCGATGGCGTCGCCGGGCACGACGACGGTGTAGCCGCGGTTCACGGCGTCGAAGACGGCGTTCGGGATCGCCACGTTGGCCGAGACCCCGGTCACGACCAGCGTGCGGCAGCCCAGGTTGCGCAGCAGCGCGTCCGTCTCGGTGCCCTGGATCGGGGACAGCCCGTGGAGTCGTCGTACGACGAGGTCCTCCTCGGCGACCTCGATCGGGGCGGCCACCCGCACCGCGGCGGTCCCGGTCAGCTGTTGGACCGGCAGGCGTTCGGCGGCGTGGAAGAGGCGGGCGTTGTGGTTGGCGCCGCGTCCGTCGGGGCGGCGTTCGGCGATCGCGTGGATGACCTGTACCCCGCTCTCGCGGGCGGCGGCGACCAGCCGCGCGATGTTGGCGAGGGCGCCCGAGTCCCGTGCCTCGCGGGCGAGTTCGGGCAGGGCACTGTCCGGTCCGACGACGCCCTGCTGGCACTCGACGGTGAGCAGGACGGTGTTACCGAAAGGGAGGAGTTCGCTGAGTTGTTCGTACGACGGCATGGTGCCCCCTCGTCGCCGGCGGCCCGGAGCCGGTGACAGTAGCCACCATTGCGTGGGGACGGAAGACCGCCCATTCTTTTCTGACGTGATGTCAGAGGATCTCCTCTGACACGACGTGAGACAAGAGGGGGATGTATGACCGTCACTCAGCGCCGGGGCCGGAAGATCATGATGACGCCGGGCGAGCTGGACGAGTTCCTCACCAGCCAGCGCACATGCCGGGTCGCCACCGTCTCCGCCGACGGCGCCCCGCACGTGAGCACGCTGTGGTTCGCCTGGGACGGCGCGTCGATATGGCTGTACTCCGTCGTGCGCAGCAAGCGCTGGACGGACCTGCGCCGCGACCCGCGGGTCGCGATCGTGGTCGACACCGGTGAGGAGTACGACGACCTGCAGGGCGTGGAACTGTCCGGAGCCGTGGACTTCGTGGGCGAGGCACCACGCACCGGTGAGCTGTACGCCGAACTCGACGTCCCCGAGACGCTGTTCGCCCGCAAGAACTTCCGTCTGGAGGAGATGCCGCACGACGGCCGGCATGCCTGGATACGGCTGACCCCCGAGAAGATCGTCTCCTGGGACTTCCGCAAGCTGGGCTCGGCCTGACGGGGACGGCCCGCTCGGACGGGCCCGACTCAGGCGGCCCGACTCAAGCGGCCTTCTCCGCCGCCGACTTGAGCGCCTGCACCGCCGCCCGGATCGACGGGCGGCGGTCGGCGTCGGCGCGCCACACGGCGTAGATGTGCCGGCTGACCGACTGCCGTACGGGCACGGCCCGCACTCCGTCCGGGAGCGGTCCGCGCCCCAGCCGGGGCGCCACACACACCCCCAGCCCCGCGGCGACCAGGGCGAGTTGGGTCGGATGCTCCTCCGCACGGTGCGAGACGCGGGGTTCGACGCCCTTGGAGCGCAGGGTGTGCATCAGCCACTCGTGGCAGAACTCGTTCTCACCCCAGGTGACCCAGTCGTCGTCGGCGAACTCCTCCAGATCGACCTCGCTCCGGTGCGCGTGCCGGTGGGTCGCGGGCATCGCCACGTCGGCTGTGTCGTCGACGATCGACGCCTTCACCAGCCCGTCGGGCAGGGGCAACGGCTTGTTGTACCAGTCCAGGACGACCGCGAGATCGTGATCGCCGCGGAGCACGGCGAGGAGTGCGGCCTCGGGCTCCATCTCGCGCGAGCTGATCCGCAGGCCCGGATGCTGTGTGCGCAGCCCCGACAGCGCGGCCGGGAACAGCCCGCGCGCGGCCGTCGGGAACGCGGACAGACGCAACTCCCCCACCACCTGGCCGCGTTGGGCCTCCAGGTCGGACTGGGCGAGCTCGACCTGGGACAGGATGCGGGCGGCGTGCTCGGCCAGCAGGCGGCCCGCGTCGGTGAGCCGCACACCCCGGCCGTTCTTGGCGAGGAGCTGCTGGCCGACCTCCCGCTCCAGCTTGGACATCTGCTGCGAGACGGCCGACGTCGTGATGTGCATCCCCTCGGCGGCACCGCTGACGGAGCCGTGCCTGGCGAGGGCGTCGAGGGTGCGCAGGCGCTCCAGGTTCAACATGTAAGCAACCCTACGACATATCTCGCTCGAAAACTCGCTTGTGCTAAGAGATCGTGTACCGGATCGTGGTCGGCATGACCACTGCGACCGTCACCGAAGCCCCGGTCCGGGCTGTCCGCCGCCCCGCCCTGGACTGGCGTCTGCGCTTCGGCGTGCTCTCGCTGATCTGGGGGTTCAGCTTTCTGCTGATCAAAGTGGGCACGGAGGGGTACGCACCCTTCCAGGTCACGCTCGGGCGGCTGCTGTTCGGGACGCTGGTGCTCGCGGCGGCGATGGCGGTGAAACGGGAGCGACCCCCACGCGGGGTGCGCACCTGGGGCCATCTGGCGGTCGCGGGGTTCCTGTTGAACGCACTGCCGTTCTCCCTCTTCGCCTACGCGGAGTTGACCATTCCGTCCACGCTGGCGGGGATCTGCAATGCGACCTCGCCGTTGTGGGGGATGGCGTTGTCCATGGTCGCCCTGTCCGAGGACCGGCCCACGCGCGTACGGGTCGCGGGGCTCGGGCTCGGGTTTGTGGGGGTGCTGACGGTTCTCGGCGCGTGGCAGGGCTTCAGCGGCCTGGACGGCAGGGGGACGGTGATGGCCCTGCTGGCCTCACTCAGCTATCCGATCGGGTGGATCTACGTCCGCCGGACCCTCGCGGGTGTGGGCCACTCCCACATATCCCTGACGGGCGCGCAGTTGCTACTGGCCACGGTTCAACTGGCCGTCGCCACCGCGCTGTTCAGCGGGGTACCGACGCATGTCGACGCGCTGCCCCTGCTCGCCGTCGCGACTCTGGGTGCCCTCGGGACGGGAGTGGCCCTGCTGATCCAGTACGGCTTGGTCGCGGAGGTCGGGCCGACGACCGCCCAGATGGTCACCTACTTCATTCCGGTGATCGCCACAGGCGCGGGGGTCGCCGTGCTGGGTGAGTCGTTGAGCTGGTCAACGCCGGTGGGAGCGGTGGTCGTTCTCGCCGGGGCGGCGCTCACGCAGATACGGCGGGGCGCCAGACGCAACGGATCGCGGACGGCCGGCGGACGCGGGTCCAGCGGGCGCGGATCCGACAGGCCCGGGTCCGACAGGGCCGGTCGCGCCCACGCGGCGGAGTCGCGCGTCGAGGCGGCCCCGCACCCATGAACAGGTTCGCCCCTCCCGACATGGGATTCCCGGTCGGCTCCCTACACGTGATTCCTGGTCGGCGCCGGGCCCAACGCCCTGGCGACGGCGTCCGCCAGAGCAACGGCCTCCTCGGCGGTCAAGGTCGCCACGGTCACCCTGATCCCCTGCGGGGCACCCATCCTGAAGCGGGCACCCGGGGCCACCGCCCAGCCCGCGTGGAGCAGACGGGCCACCGCTCCGGTCTCGTCCGGGACCGGGATCCACACGTTGAGTCCGCTGCGGCCGTGGGCCGCGACCCCGCGCACCGCCAGCGCGTCGATCAGCTGATCGCGGCGCCTGCGGTAGGCCGCCGCCACCTCCGCCGTGTCCGGTGAACCCTCGGCCCACAGGTGCGCCACCGCCCGCTGGGTGAGGAGGCTGACCCAGCCGGGGCCCAGTCGGTGGCGGCCTCCGACCCGGTCGACCGTGACCTCGTCGCCGGTGAGGACGGCCAGGCGCAGATCGGGCCCGTAGGCCTTGGCGACCGAGCGGACGAAGGCCCAGTGCCGGGTGACGCCGGCCAGCGGGTGCAGGGGGAGGTCCACGATGCCGTGGCCGTGGTCGTCCTCGATCAGGAGGGTGTCCGGGTGGTCCCCGAGTACGGCGCGCAGGGCACGCGCGCGCGTGGCCGTCACCGAGGCTCCGGTCGGGTTCTGGGCGCGGTCGGTGACGATCAGGGCGCGCGCGCCGGACGTCAGGGCGCGACGCACATCGTCCACCGGTGGGCCCTCTTCGTCCACGCCCACCGGGGCCATGCGCAGGCCCAGCGCCGGGACCAGGTCGAGGAGGCTGCCCCAGCCGGGGTCCTCCACCGCGATGGTGTCGCCCGGTTTGAGGTGGGCCGCCAGTACGCGCTCGATCACGTCCAGGGAGCCGGAGGCGACGGTGAGGGGGCCGTCGGGAACGCCGTCCGCGTCCAGCGCCCGGCGTGCGAGGCGCGCCAGCTCCGGGTCCACGGTCGACTCGCCGTACAGCACGGGCTCCCGGTCGCCCCGCTCGGCGGCCGCGGCGAACGCGGGGGCCAGCTTGGGGAGCAGCGCCGGGTCCGGGTTGCCGTTCGCCACGTTCCGCACACCGTCCGGGACCGCCACCCGGATGTACTCGCGTCCCGTGGTCGCCGGTTTCGACCGCACCCGACTGCCTCGTCGCCCGGCGGTCTCGATGACTCCGCGCTCACGCAGGGTGCGGTACGCGGCCGCGACCGTGTTGGGATTCACGCTGAGCTCGACCGCCAACTCCCGCATGGGTGGCAGCAGTTGACCCGGTTCAAGCTCTCCGGTGCCCACCGCGCGCTCGACGCTCGCCGCAATCTCCGCTGCGCGTCGACCTTCGATCAGATATCCTTCTAGCACAAAGCCTATTATGCACTAGCGCAATGGAGACCGCAATGCAGGGGACCACCGCGACCACGCCGGAGCCGACCGCCTACGCGCCGACCGACCGCACCGTCCCGACGCGCTCCCCCGAACGGGCCTCGTACGACAGGGAACTGGTGCACTCGATACTCGACGAGGGCTACGTCTGCCACCTCGGCTTCGTCCGCGACGGTGCCCCGGTGGTGCTCCCCACGCTCTACGGCCGGGTCGGCGAGCGGCTCTACGTCCACGGCTCGACCGGTTCGCGCCCGCTGCGGATGACGGGCAAGGCCGACCCCGGGTTGCAGGTGTGTCTGACGGTCACGCATGTCGACGCGCTGATCCTGGCCCGCTCGGCCTTCCACCACTCGATCAACTACCGGTCCGTGGTGGTGCACGGACTCGCGTACGACGTCACGGACCCCGAGGAGAAGCGCCGCGCCCTCGACGCGCTGGTCGACCATGTGATCCCGGGGCGTGCGCTCGACTCCCGGCCGGCCAACAAGAAGGAACTCGCCGCCACCGCCGTCATCCGCCTCGACCTCGACGAGGTCTCCGCCAAGCTCCGCACCGGCGGGGTCAACGACGAGCCCGAGGACCTCGCCCTCCCCCACTGGGCCGGCGTGGTCCCGCTGCGCAAGGGCTACGGCGCCCCGGTCGCCGACGGCGAGTTGGCCGCGGGCACCGAAATCCCCGGCTACCTGGCGAGCCTGTGATGCTGATCCATCCCTGGGACGCGGCCCGCGACGACGCCGAGTGGCAACAGTGGCTCGCCGTCCACGACTTCGGGCAGCTCGCGGTCAACGGCCCGGCGGGCGAGCCGCCGTTCGTCCAGCCGCTGCACTTCGCCTACGACCCCGGGCTCGGACTCGGACTCGGTGAGGTCGTCACGCATCTCGCGCGGCCCAACCCGCTCTGGGACGCCGTGGAGGCGAACTCGGAGGTGGTGCTGAGCGTGGTCGACGACTACGCCTTCGTCCCGGGCCCCTGGCAGGCCGACCCGGACGTCCCGCCCGAGTGCGGGGTGCCCACGAGCTTCTATGCGGCCGTCCAACTCCGTTGCCGCGCCCATCTGGTGGACGATCCGGCCGAGAAGGCCGCGCTGCTCAACCGCCAGGTCGGCCACTTCCAGCCGGAGGGCGGCACCGCGGAGGTGGCGGCGGGTGAGGTGCCGTTCGGTCGGCAGCTGTCGGGGATCCGCGGGCTGCGGCTCGAAGTGACCGGCGTGCGGGCGAAGTTCAAGTACGCCGGCAAGCGGACCCTGGAGGTGCAGGACCGGATCGCGGGAAAGCTGGCCGACCGGGACGCTCCGGGGGACGCGGCGGCGCGTGAGCATCTGTTGCGACGTCAACGCGCCTGAGCTGAGGGGCCCTTCACAGAGAGGGGCCCCTCAGCCCGTCACGCATGTACGCGCGCCTCGGTCACCGCGAGCCCGGCGACCGCGCCCAGCATCAGCAGGGTGCCGACGAGGGTGGTCGCGGTGAGGTGTTCGCCGAAGAGCACGACAGCCAGGACCGCCGCGCTCACCGGTTCGAGCAGCATGATCACGGAGACGGTGGTGGAGCGGACGACCGCGGCCGCCGCGAAGTAGAGGGCGTAGGCGAGAGCCGTGGGGAAGGTCGCGAGGTAGGCCAACAGGACGAGAAGCAGGGCGGGTTGGGCGGTGTGCGGAACCAGTCCCTCGGCCGACGCGAAGGGCAGCAGACAGACGCTGGTGACCGCGAACACCCCGAGGGACGTGCCGGAGGACCCGGCCCGGGCGGCGCGCGTGATCAGGGTCATCACACAGCAGCCGGCCGCCGAGAGCAGGCCGAGGAGTACGCCCTGGAGCCGTACGGACGCCTCCGCGCCGCCGAGCATCAGCACGCCGAGTCCGGCGAGTGCGCCGGTGACGGCGACGACTCCGCTCCGCCCGAGCCGCTCCCCCAGGGCCACGCGTGCCCCGAGTGCGATGAGGACGGGGCCGGCGCCGAGGGTGACGACGGTGGCCACGGCGAGGCCGGTGGACCGTACGGAGGCGAAGTACGCGGTCTGGAACACCGCGAGCGCCAGGCCCGAGGCGCCGACGCGCAGCACCCTGCGGCCTGCCGGCTCCGAGGCGGCCGTACGCGCGCGTGGCCGTACGGCACGGACGCCGAGCAGGACCACGAGCCCGGCCGCGCAGCGCCAGAAGGAGAGAGCCACCGGGCCCAGGTCACTGGTGCGGTAGGTCAGAGAGGCGACCGCTCCCGCGGTGCCCCAGGTGGTACCGGCGACGATCAGGTAGACGAGGCCTCGCCCGATGGGCAGGCCTGAAGAAGTATGCGACACGTGTTCTCTCCGCAGACGCGCCGAAGCGCGAAGGTTCGGAAGGGGACACCCGCTCGGTCGCGGGGTCCGCGGACTTCGTCTGCGGGCAGCACCGTTGAGCCCGGCGACAGGCCGGGCGTGATCTCCGGAAGACCCGCCTCAGACGGCCGGCGGAGAAACGATGAGGACGCGTGTGTGCATGACGCGGAGCCTAGTCCAGGACGGCCGGGTGAAGTCCACTGCAATTCGGCAGCGTGACGGCCCATCCGGCGGGGCGCTCAGACAGCGGTCTTCCGGGCGGCGAGCAGCCCTTCTGCGCCGCCGGTCGCGATCGGGTCCGCGGAGCCCTTGGCCGGGGTGGAGGACTGGGCGATGAAGGCGCCCAGGAGGACCACCGCACCGCCCACGATCTGCGGTGCCGAGAGGTGTTCGCCGAGCAGCACCCAGGCGAGGACCGTCGCGACGACCGCTTCGAGGCAGGCCACGACTCCGGCGATCGCCGGTGAGAGCCTGCGCACCGAGACCACGCCGGTGACATAGGCGAGGACGGTGGCGACGAGCACGATCCAGCCGAGCAGCAGCCCGGCCGCGACCGGGGTGCCGTCCATGTCGGCCCGCTGCGTGAGAACGGAGAAGTCCATGCTCCACGGGCGGGCCACGACCGTCAGCACGGCAGTGCCGACGAGGAGGCCGTACGCGATCACGCCGAGCGGGTCGGGGGCATCGCCGGAGTCACTGCCCTGGTCGGACAGGACGAAGTAGCCGACCTGGCAGCAGGCGGCGCCGAGCGCGAGGAGCAGTCCGACGGCGTCGAAGCTCAGACCTGTCCAGACCTCGACGACACAGGCGAGGCCGCCCACCGCGAGGACCACGCCGAGCGCGGCGGCGCGGGTCACCGGCCGCTGCTGCACGAACCGCACCCAGCCGAGCACCAGCGCGGGCGCGAGGTATTCGACGAGCAGGGCCACGCCGACCGGGATGCGGGATATCGACGCGAAGTAGAAGGCCTGCACACCGGCCACGCCCAGCAGGCCGAACCCGGCGAGCAGAGCGGGTCGGCGGCGCAGCAGCGAGCGGTGGCGCACGGCGAGCGGCAGCATCAGCAGGGCCGCGCCCGCAACCCGCAGCCACACCACGTCGAGCGGGTCGAGCCCTGCCTCGATCAATGGTTTGGCCGCGACCCCGGATCCGCCGAAGGCGAGCGCGGACACCAGCGCCAGACCGAGCCCGACTCCCTTGCCGCCACCGACGCTGCTGCTCTCAGACGTATGCACCGGCCCATGATGACAGGGGAAGACATGAGCGTCACCCCGGTTGACTCCTGTCTCAGCGGCTGGACCCGCCCCCCGCCGCGCGGACCCTCAGGGTGCGCGGTGCGGCGGTCCGCTCCGCAGGCCTCACGGCCGGTGGCCCTCGAGCCGCGCGAACACGCCCCCGGCGTCGATACCGGCGCGGGTCAGCACTTCCACGGCCCGGGACCCGGGGTCGACCAGGATCGCCGCCAGCAGGTCGATCCCCCGGACGCGTCCGCCGTGGCGGGGCTCGGCGCGGGCGCAGGCGTACTCCATCGCGCCCGCGGCAAGCGGAGAGAAACCCTCGGCCGCCGTCACCACGGGGACGGGAACGGAGTCCTCCACGGTCCCCTGCCAGCGCAGTCCGTAGCCGATGCTGCGCTGCACGAGATAGCCGAGCAGTCGGGGCAACTGGGGCTCCGCCTCGAAGACGGCGTACGCCTCGGCGTCGGCGTCCAGGAGCGAGTGCAGCAGATGAGCCGTGTCGATCTGCCGGTCCCCGTCCCGGAGCGCGCGCCTGCGGGCACCGGACACCACCGCGGCCAGTTCCGCGCTGAGCCTGGCATCGCCGTCCGGGCCGACGGCCGACGGCGGACCGCCCTGTTCGCGGACGGACTGCCGGGGGATTCGGGGGTGCACGTGTCCCACCCCATCAGTCCCACCGAATCGAGTCATCCCCGAAGGGAAGCATCTTCGGGTCCCACGCTGAGCGGACCCCGGGAGCCGGAATCTCCTCCCTGGGGATGAGATCACGCCTCCTCGCCCTGGTCGGCGCGCGCCGCCTTGCCGTGCGCCCCTTGCGCAACCGCAGTGCTGCGGCACTCGTCCCACACAGGCATGGAGAGCAGGAGTTGGCTGGTGGAGCTGCCGGCCGTGGACGGCAAGCAGTATGTGTACCGGGTGTACGCCCCGGAGGACGCGCTGCTCGCCGACCTGTTCTGGGAGGCGTGGCACCGCCACGACGAGAGTGCGTTCCCGCGCGCGTGGGACCTGTTCGACGCGGCGGTGATACGGGAGGTCGGCTGAGGCGGGTCGGCCGTCCCGGGCGATCGGGTTGCCTGGACGGGCGGGTCGCCCAGGCGGGTTCACACTTCCTGACGGCTCATCAGTATTGAATGTTGCGACCCCTGCGGCTACTTTCCGCGACATCACAGCCCGACACGAAGAGGTGGCCGCATGGCGGAAATCAGCGCGGAGGCACGTGTCCAGGCACCTGCGGAGAAGGTCTGGGCACAGCTCACGGACTGGTCCTCGTACGGGGAGTGGAACGCGACCCACACCAGCTTCCCCAAGGGTGGCCCGACGGTTCTCGAAGTGGGCGGGACCTTCCAGGAGAACATGAAGCTGATGGGCTTCCCCGCCGAGGTCGAGTGGACCATCGACCAGGTGGAGCCGGCCCGGCTGTTCGCCATCCGGGGCAAGGGCCCGATGGCGGTGAGCGTCGCCACGCGCTACACCCTGGCCCCCGACGGCGACGCCACCACCGTCCGCATCGACGGCGAGTTCACGGGCGCGGCCGTGTCCCTGATGGCGGGCAAGCTGAAGGACTCGGGGACCGCTGCCCTGAACGAGTCGCTGCGGAAGCTGGCCGGACTGGTGGAGTGAGCGCGGCGGCACACATACAGGCGCCCCGCGGATCGCTCCACGGGGCGCCTGTCGATCGCCGTACGACTGTCAGTCCTCGTCGGCGAGGATCAGGTACAGCTTCTTGCGGGCCTCGTTGATGACGGCCACGGCCTTGTCGCGCTGTTCCTTGTTGCCGGTCTTCCAGACCTGGCCGAAGGCTTCCATCAGACCGAACCCGGCCTGCCGGATCTCGCCGAGCGCCTCGAAGTCGATGCCGCGGGAGGCTTCCTCCCAGGGTGCGTCGGGCCCCTCGTCGGCCGCGGTGCGGCCGGAATCGGTGAGCGCGAACAGCTTCTTGCCGCCCTCGCTCTCACTGGCGATCAGCCCCTCGTCCTCCAGCATCTGGAGGGTGGGGTACACCGAGCCGGGGCTGGGCTTCCACGCCCCGCCGCTGCGCTCGGCGATCTCCTGGATCATCTCGTAACCGTGCATGGGCCGGTCCTTGAGCAGGGCCAGGATCGAGGCGCGTACGTCACCGCGCCGCGCCCTCCCCCTGGGTCCGCCCCGCCCCCTCGGCCCCCAGGGCCCGGGGCCGAACCCCGGGCCACCGAAGCCGGGGCCACCGGGACCGCCCGGGCCAAAAGGCCCGAAGGCGCCACGCAGGCCCTCGAAGCCACCTCGGCCCTGACGACCGGCACCACCGTGTCCACGCTCGAATCCATGGGAACGCATCGCAATCACTCCATTCCATCGTTGATCTGTCGCGATGCCTCAACGATATATCGGAAGTGTTCGCTCGGCAAGCCCCTTCAGACGAGGACCGCAGCCGGCTGTCCGCCGTCCGCAATCCAGGTACGTGCCGGCGGACCAACCCAGCCGTCCGGATTCCTGCCCGGCAGACCTGGTCATGTGAGGTGCGCGCGCTGCGGCGTCGGCAGCAACGGAGCGCGCAGGCGCGGCGAGCCGGCACGGGCGTTTTTGTTGCGGTCGCCGGATGGCCGCCCGGGATGAGAACGGCGTACGCGCACGGGTGCTGGAGACGGCGGTACGCCCTGCACCCGCACGGGCCCGTCCGGAGTCGTGGTCATGTGACCGGAAACCGGAAAAAGGGTTGGACGGGCGATGCTCGAACTTGTAGGTTGCCGTCGACCGCGGCACCGCCCAGGGAGGTGAGACCCATGAACGCTGTATCGATGTGGGTGCTCCCCCTTCCCGTCACGGTCGGGCGATCGACGTAGGTCCCGCCGGGAGCGCCTCCCCAACAGGCACTCCCGAAAGGCACCACCCATGAGCTCTCCGCAGTTCACCGCCGAACCGTCGTCGAGCGATTCGGCCGAGCGCGACGCCACCTCGGGCGTCCCCCAACCCCGGCCGCGGGCCTCCGGCGCCGACCGCGCGACCCCCGTGTTCGACGTGATCATCGCCGGGTGCGGGCCGACCGGCGCGATGCTGGCCGCGGAACTACGGCTGCACGATGTGCGGGTACTCGTCCTGGAGAAGGAAACCGAGCCCGTGTCGTTCGTCCGCATCGTCGGTCTGCACATTCGCAGCCTCGAACTGATGGCCATGCGCGGGCTGCTTGACCGCCTTCGCGAACACGGACGACAGCGTCCGGCCGCCGGGTTCTTCGCCGCCATCGACAAACCCGCACCCAAGGGCCTGGATTCCGCGCACGCCTATCTGCTGGGCATCCCGCAGCAGGTGATCGAACGCCTCCTCGAAGAGCATGTGATCCAACTGGGTGCGCAGGTCCGGCGCGGTTGCGCGGTGGCCGGTTTCACGCAGGACGACGGGGGTGTGACCGTCGAGTTGGCCGACGGGGAACGGCTGCGTTCGCGCTTTCTCGTCGGCTGTGACGGCGCGCGCAGTACGGTCCGCAAACTGCTCGGCGTCGGTTTCCCCGGCGAGCCCTCGCGGACCGAGACGCTGATGGGCGAGATGGAAGTGGGTGTGCCGCGGGAGGAGATCGCCGCCAAGGTGACCGAGATCGGCCGGACCCAACAGCGTTTCTGGCTCAGGCCCGTCGGCACGGGGGTCTACAGCGTCGTCGTCCCCGCCGCGGGCGTCGGCGACCGCGCGGAACCGCCCACCCTTGAGGACTTCAAAGAACAGCTGCGCACCGTCGCCGGAACCGATTTCGGCGTGCACTCCCCGCGCTGGTTGTCCCGCTTCGGCGATGCCACCCGCCTGGCCGAACGGTATCGGGTCGGGCGGGTGCTGCTGGCCGGCGATGCCGCACACATCCATCCGCCCACCGGCGGACAGGGCCTCAACCTGGGCGTTCAGGACGCCTTCAACCTCGGCTGGAAACTGGCCGCACAGATCCGCGGCTGGGCGCCGGAAACGCTCCTGGACACCTACCAGACCGAACGCCGTCCGGTCGCCGAAGACGTGCTGGACAACACCCGCGCCCAGATGGAACTGCACTCCCCCGAACCGGGCCCACGAGCCGTGCGCAGGCTGCTCACCGAACTCATGGACTTCGACGAGGTGAACCGCCGTCTGATCGAGAAGATCACCGCGATCGACATCCGCTACGACTTCGGTACCGGCCCCGACCTGCTCGGCCGCCGCTTGCGCGACATCGACGTGAAGCAGGGCAGCCTCTACGGTCTGCTGCACCGCGGCCGCGGCATGCTGCTGGACCGCACCGGACACCTGGCCGTCGGCGGCTGGTCGGACCGGGTCGACCATCTCGCGGACCCCACCGCGGCACTGGACGTTCCGTGCGTCCTGCTACGCCCCGACGGCCACGTCGCCTGGATCGGCGACGATCAGCAGGACCTGGACGACCAACTCGCCCGCTGGTTCGGCACGCCCACCGACCCCGACCCCGACGCCGTTCCGTCGGGTGGCTTCCGGCGAGCGCCGCACTGAGGATGCCGGACGAAGGCCACGCCTTGGTCGTACACGGCCGTGCACGGTGCGGGTGCTGGCGTACGGCACATCCGTAGGACCGGCTTGTCCGTCGGGCTGTGGCTCGATGTCGCTCGGGCTCGCCGGTCGTGACGCTCGGGCAGGTGACGGAAGGCCCTCCGGCGAGCGCCCGGCCGGCGTCAGTCGTTCAGGGCGGCGCGCACGGTGGTGGCCATCAGATGGATGGCCTCCTTCCCAGCCGGTGCCGGACCCGTGTGGGTGAAGTAGTGGTCGACACCCTCGAAGGTGCGATGGGTGACCGGGACACCGGCGGCCTCCAGTGCCTTGGCGTAGGCGTCCCCCTCGTCGCGCAGACGGTCGTTCTCCGCGGTGACGACCAGGGCGGGAGGCAGTCCCGTGAGGTCGTCGGCGAGGGCGGGCGAGACGAGGGGGTGGGCGCGGTCGGCGGGATCGGGGACGTAGGCGGCCGTGAAGATCCGCATGAGCGTGGGGGTGAGCAACGGCTTGGCGATGAGGGACCGCTTCGTGGCCGGGTCGGCGACCTGGTCGAAGGGCCCGGAGTCGAGGATCTGGAGCCGGGGCGAAAAGGTTCCGCGCTCCCTGGCCAGGCGGCAGACCGCGGCGGTCAGGCTGGCGCCGGCGCTGTGTCCGCCCACGGCGAGGCGTGAGCCGTCCCAGCCGCCCGCGGCGCCGTTCTCGACGACCCACGCGGTGACGTCGTAGGCCTGGGTGACGGGGACGGGGAACTGCCGCTGCGGGGCGACGGAGTAGTCAACGTTGATCACGACACAGCCGGCCGTGGCAGCTATGTAGCGGCAGATGTGGTCGTCCTGCTCGGGCCGGGCGATCACGAACCCGCCCCCGTGGAAGTTGACGTACACGGGGGCCGGGTCGCCGGTGGTGGCCGGCGGGCGGTAGACGGTGCACGTCACCGGACCGGCGCCGGTCTCCACCCGGAGGGTCTCGGTGTGGGCCGGGACATCGGTGAAGTGCAGGTCCTTGTGGACGCGGGACATCACGCGGCCGAGCAGGAGCTGGATCCCTCTGGCCTTGATTCTGGGGCTGAGCGGCATGCGGGGCACCTATCAGTACAAGGTTAAAGTAACAGGTTTCCTGATAATGAACGCTCTCCACTCGTCGCGCAATGGGCGCGGTGCCACTCCGTCGTGAGCACCTCTCCTGCGGGGCCGACCACCGTCGCCGCGGGCCCTCGGTCTCAACCGAACCCCCGGAACGACCCCCGCCCGGATCGGGCCCACGTGGGCACCCCGGCCCACGTGGGCACCCCGATGCGGTGCGCTCCCGTTCCACGACGGCCGCGTTCCGCTCGCGGCCGACACCGCCGACCTCACACGGGACGAAAAGCCTCAGGCGGTCGGCGTCTGCGGTCAACGGCCAGCAGCCGTCGGTCAGCGGCTCCAGAACGCCCGTAGGCGCCGTCGGCAGGTTCTCGGGGCAGGTGCACCCTTCGGCCGCCTCCCCCGCGACGCGGAGTGCGGATTCACCAGGACGTCGGTGTCCGCAGACCGAGGGCCATCGCGACCCGTGCCGATCCGGGACGCGGACGCCTCGCGCCCGACGCCCGATGCGTCGGAAAGCAGGTCCATCCCCCCGGGATTGGCCTTGTTCCGGAGTCAGGATCAGGCCGTACCGTCGCTGCCATGCGCATCCGAATCGTCGACGCCTTCACCGACCGCCCCTTCGCCGGCAACCCCGCGGGGGTCCTGCTCCTGGACGACGTCTTCCCGGACGACGACCGGCTCCAGAACATCGCCCTGGAGGTCAACCACGCCGAGACGGCCTTCGCCCACCGGCTCCCCGCGGGCGGAGACGCCGACTGGGCGTTGCGCTGGTTCACGCCCGCGACCGAAGTGAACATGTGCGGCCACGCGACGCTCGCCACCGCTCACGTCCTGCACAGCACCGGCGCCCACGAGGGCCCTGTGCGGTTCGCCACCCGCAGTGGTGTGCTCACCGCGACACCGGGCGAGGACGGCTCGATCACCCTGGACTTCCCGACCGCCCCGCTGACCCCGGTCGACCTGCCCGAGGGGGTCTCCGAGGCGCTCGGCGCCGAGCCGCTCACCGCCTTCGACACCGGCCCGAACATCGGCGACCTGCTGCTCGAACTCGTCGACGAGAAGACCGTCCACGCGCTGAACCCCGACCACAAGGCGCTGACCGCCCACTCCGCGCGCGGCGTCATCGCCACCGCCCGCGCCGAGAACCCGGCGCTGGGCTACGACTTCGTCTCGCGCTGCTTCTTCCCGAACGTCGGCATCGACGAGGACCCGGTCACCGGCAGCGCGCACACCGCCCTGGCTCCGTACTGGTCCGAGCGCCTCGGCCGTACGGCACTCACCGGACTGCAGGCATCGCCCCGCTCCGGCCGGGTCCACACCGAACTCCGGGGCGAGCGAACCCTGTTGACGGGCCGCGCGGTCACCGTCATCGAGGGCGAGCTGCTGGCGTGGTGAAAGGCCCTCACGCCGTCGGCAGCCAGCCGACCTTCCCCGCGAGCAGCGCGTATCCCACGAACGCCCCGATGTCGAGCAGGGAATGCGCCACCACCAGGGGACCCACCCGCCCCCACCGCCGGTACAGGTAGACGAAGACGACGCCCATGACCATGTTGCCGATGAAGCCGCCGACGCCCTGGTAGAGGTGGTAGCTGCCGCGCAGTACGGAACTGGCCACCAGCGCGGTGCCCGGGGTCCAGCCCAACTGGTTCAGCCGGCGCAGCAGATAGCCGACGACGATCACCTCTTCGAGGATCGCGTTCTGCATCGCCGAGAGGATCAGCACGGGGTACTTCCACCACACGTCGGGCAGCGCCTCGGGCACCACGGTGAGGTTGAAGCCGAGACCGCGTGCGGCCAGGTAGAAGGCGATTCCGGTGCTGCCGATGACGGCCGCGATCCCGGCCCCGCGAGCGAGGTCGGGCCCCGGCCGGGTGCGGTCGAAGCCGAGGGTCCGCAGGCTCCCGCCCTCGCGCAGCAGGAGGTGCGCGACCAGCAGCACGGGCACCAGGGACGACGTGATCCCGAAAAGCTGCCAGGCAAGATCCAGCCAGGGGCGGCCGGGCGCGGCCGAGGCGTTGAGGGTCGCCGCCTGGTCCTTGAGGCCTCCTGGTCTGGTGACCGATCCGACAAAACTGATCAGTGCGGACACACCGCTCGCACCGAGCGAAAGCCCCAGCACGAGCAGCGTCTCGTCACGGAAGAACCTCCGTGAGAGCGCCTTCTGCGGAAAAGAATCGGCCACCGCACCTGCCTCCGCCTGCACTCCTGCCTCCAGTTGAGTAATCCCGTCTCATCCCCATCGCCACCCCGCTAGGGTCCTTCGAAAGAACATACGAAGATCGTGAGAAATTACGAAAATCGTGCGCGACAAGCCGTCGGGGGGACGGACGCCGTACGGGGGCGTACCTCCCTCCTTCCTGCCCGATACGGCTGTCCAGGCACGGGGAGTCGACAGGGAGGGGCACCACCGTCATGGGACGTCACAGCTTGCCCGATCAGTATGGGGCGGGCGGCAGCGACCCCCGTCCACCCGACCCGCGGCCACGCGACCCCCGCCCTCGCCTGCGCCGCCGCACGGTGGCCATCGCGACGGTGCTCGTCGTGACCGTCGCCGGCGGTACGGCCGCCGCGGTCCAGGGCGGCCTGCTTTCCTTCGGCTCCTCCTGCCGGGACGAAGCCGTGGAGATCAAGGTCGCCGCTTCCCCCGACCTGGCCCCGGCACTGCGCACCGCGGCGGAGCGCGCCCGAGACGAGAACCTCACCTCCGACGGGCGCTGCGTCGACATCACGGTGACCGCGCGCGAGTCGTACAAGGTCAGGGACACCCTCGCGGCCGGCAAGGCTCCCGACGCGCAGGTGTGGGTGCCGGACTCGGACGTGTGGGTGGAGCAGATCTCCGCGAACGGCGGCGCCACCAAGGTGGCCCGCGTCGGCAACGTGGCCTCCAGCCCGGTAGGGATGGCGATGGTGCCGACCGCCGCGAAGGCGCTGGGCTGGCCGAAGAAGACGTACGGCTGGCTCCCTTTGGCGGGCGCCACCCTTCAGGACGACTCCCTCAAGCTGGGCGCCGCCGACCCCGCGCGCAGCGCGACCGGGCTGCTCGCCCTCACCCGGCTCAGCGGCGCGGCCGGCAAGGTCGAGGGCGGGCAGACGCAGGCCGCGGCAATGATGAAGGCGCTCTCGCAGCGCATCTCCGACAGCGACGGGCAGCTCATGGAGACCCTGCCGCGGGGCTCCTC
This sequence comes from Streptomyces sp. NBC_00285, assembly GCF_036174265.1. Classification (NCBI taxonomy): domain Bacteria; kingdom Bacillati; phylum Actinomycetota; class Actinomycetes; order Kitasatosporales; family Streptomycetaceae; genus Streptomyces; species Streptomyces sp. NBC_00285. Next base: position 1,891,460 of record NZ_CP108055.1, read on the forward strand.
CGGCACCGAGCAGGGCAACCCGAAGCGCAACCAGGCGCTGGTCCTGTCCGAGCAGGCCTCCTACGCGTACAACTCCTCGGCCGACTCGGGGAAGGGTCTGGACTTCTTCTACCCCACGGACGGTTCACCGCGGCTCGACTACCCCTACGCGCTGGTCGACGAGACACGGCTGACCACGGACGAGAGCCGGGCGGCGATCCGGTTCATGACGTATCTGCGCAAGCCCGCGCAGGAACAGCTGCTGACGGACCACGGATTCCGCACGTCCGACGACCAGGTGTCGGCCACGCTGGTCGCGAAGGCCGGCGGCAAGGTGCCGCAGCCGTACACGGACGCGGCCCCCGAGCCCGCCTCGGCGACGGCCCTCCAGGAGGCCCTGGGCACCTGGACGATCACCGTGCAGAGCGCGCGGATCACGACGGTCGTGGACGCGTCCTCCTCCATGTCGGAGCCCGTGCCGGGCACCGGCCGCTCCCGGATGGACGTCACCAGGGCTTCCCTCCTCCAGGCCCTCGCCACCTTCACCCAGGAGGACGAGATCGGGCTGTGGGAGTTCTCCACCAAGCTCGACGGCGACAAGGACTACAAGGTCCTGGTGCCGACGGAACGCCTGGGCGACAGCGCGGACGGGGGCGGCACCCAGCGCGAGCGGCTGTCGGCGGCGTTCGGCGGCCTGGAGCCGGTGCCGGGCGGCGCGACGGGGCTGTACGACACCACGCTCGCCGCGTACCGGGCGGCGGCGTCCTCCTATGCCGAGGGGAAGTTCAACGCGCTGGTCGTGCTGACCGACGGCGTGAACCAGGACCCCGGCAGCATCTCGCGCGGGAAGTTGATCTCCGAGTTGGAGAAACTGTCCGATCCCCGACGGCCGGTCCCCCTGATCGTGATCGCGGTGGGCCCCGACGCCGACCGCGCGGAGGCCGAACAGCTCGCCGAGACGACAGGCGGCTCCGGTCAGCAGGTCAACGACCCCGCCCAGATCCACGCGGTGATCCTGAAGGCGATCGTGGCGGCGGGCGCCCAGGGCAGCAGCACGAGCTGACCCCGGCACTCCGCCGGCCCGGCCCATCCACCACACCGGCGGTACGCGACGGCCTCACCCCAGCGGCACCGGCTCCGGCGAGCCCACCGGCCAGGTGTGCACCGGGTCCCCCTGATGCATCAGCTCGCCGTAGCGCCGGGTCGTGGCCGCCAGCGCCGCGTCCCGGGAGAACCCCGCCTCCAGCGCGCGGTGGAACGTCGCCGCCTGCCAGGAGGCCCCGTTGGCCCGTCGCCGGCACCGCTCCTCGATCACCCCGAGGTAGAGGTCCCGGTCGGCGGGCTCCACGCCCCACGCCGCGAGGCCCGCTTCGGCCAGCGGCAGCAGTTCGTCGCGTACGAGGCTCACCGCGTCGACCTCGACGGTGCCGCCGTACCGGCCGCGACGGGGCCAGGTGAGGCGGGCGTCGATGCCGTACCGGCATGCCGCGTCGAAGTTGGCTGCCGCCGCCTCGAAGGGCAGCCGGGTCCACACCGGCCGCGACTCCTCGGCGAGGGCGCGGACCAGGCCGTAGTAGAAGGCCGCGTTGGCGATGACGTCCGTGATGGTGGGTCCGGCGGGCAGCACCCGGTTCTCGACGCGCAGGTGCGGGACGCCGTCGGCGATGCCGTAGACCGGCCGGTTCCAGCGGTACACCGTGCCGTTGTGCAGGACGAGTTCGGCGAGGGAGGGCACGCCGCCCTCGTCGAGGACCTTCAGCGGTTCCTCCTCGTCGCAGATCGGCAGCAGCGCCGGGTAGTAGCGCAGGTTCTCCTCGAAGAGGTCGTACGCCGAGGAGATCCAGCGTTCCCCGAACCAGGTGCGCGGCCGGACGCCCTGGGCCTGGAGCTCGGGCGGGCGCGTGTCGGTGGACTGCTGGAAGAGCGGCGGCCGGGACTCGCACCACAGCTCGCGGCCGAACAGGAAGGGTGAGTTGGCGCCGACGGCGATCTGCACGCCGGCCACCGCCTGCGCGGCGTTCCACACGTCGGCGAACCGGCCCGGGGTGACCTGGAGGTGCAGCTGCACAGACGTGCAGGCGGCTTCCGGGGCGATGGACTTCGAGGTGCAGGTGAGGCGTTCCACCCCGTCGATGTCGAGGACGAAGTCCTCACCGCGCGCGGCCACGATCTGGTCGTTGAGCAGGGTGTAGCGGTCGACGTCGGAAAGGTTGGAGGAAACCAGGTCGTCCCGGTCGAGCGTCGGCAGAATGCCGATCATCAGGATTCCCGCGTCGAGCTCGCCCGCTTTACGGTCGGCATATGCCAGCGATGTGCGGAGTTCCTCCGCGAGTCGGTCGAATACCCTGCCGCCCAGCCGGTGTGGGGCTATGTTGACTTCCAGATTGAACATGGCGAGTTCTGTTTGGAAATCTCGGCTCGCGATGCGTTCGAGTACCTCCGCATTCAACATTCTCGGCATACCGTCGGCGCCGACGAGATTCAATTCGATCTCCAGCCCCATCAGATTCTTGGGCCGATCGAACCGCTGCTCCGCCAGGAGCCGCTCCAGCCCCGTCAGGCACCTCCGGAGCTTGTCGCGGTAGCCCTGGCGATCAGCCAGGTCGAACTGGCCTGCCACGACCTTCTCCCCCATCGACGGGTCCCTCCTCGATGCGTCATTGAGTCAGCTGGGATGATGCCCAGCCGGAACGATCGGTAACGTCCCGCGAGGGCCTTGAGCCCGCTAGGCTGTCGGATGTGACCGGTGGCACATTCACTCGGCATGAAGCGCTCAGCAGTTCCGAGTGCCCCGAAGAACTCGTGAAAAACTCCGACGAGAACGCGCCGACCGTTTTCCCGGTATTTCCCGAGGTCACTGCCGCCGGACAGACTCGGAATCGGGATGATTCCCACGTAACACCGACCGAAGTAGCCCTTGCCTCGTGCGCTGAAAGCGGCTAGACGAAACACTGTCTGAACACATGTCGTATAAACTCCGCGAACAAGGCAGAGGGTGGGCACCCGCGGTCCTTGATCCTGCCGTCAGGCGACGCTCGGCAGTCCTCCTCCGCGCGCCGCCCCACCGGACCCCGGCCCCCGCCTCTCTGACCCCGTGAGCTGACAGCGCCGTCCGCCCCCGCCCTCGCGCCACCATGCCTGTCGAATGAGAGGCGACCCACCATGCCGCTGCATGTCCACCCGGCTCCCGCGCCTGCACTTCGCTCCGTCCTCACCGCACTCGGTTCGCCCACCGCGGTCCGTGAGGCCCGTACCCCTTCCCTGCTGCGCGCCCAGGGACCCGTCACACCCGAACTTCCACTGCCCGTACACGTCCTGGACGGCAACGCCACCCGGCTGACCGGGTGGCGTTTCCTGATCCACTGCGGCGAGCGCTCGGTGGCCGCCGCCGAGACCATGCTGACCCCGGACGGCTGGGCGTTCTCGCACTTCTTCGAGGGCCCCTACATCGCCTCCACCGAGCGTGCGCTGCGCCAGGCCGAAGTGATGCAGCAGCCCTACCAGCCACGGCTGCTGTCGATCCCGGGCCTGTACATGCTCGCGCTCTGGCTGCACGGCGACTGCGCGGCCGACGCCGCCACGGGTCGCCTCGCCGCCACCGATCTGCTCGTCCCGCTGGCACCGGCCCCACCGGGCATCGCCGCCCACCGACCGCACCGGGCCGCCGAACTGGTCCCGGTGCTGACCCATCGGGTGACTCCGGCCCCCCTGCTCGGCTCACCGGCCTGAGATCCACACACCTACGTCCCCGTACCCCGCCCCGAATTCCGGGTAGCGGGGTACGAACGTGTTTGCGGCAGGATTAAGGTCGTACAGAATCCGCAGGGATCTCACAGAAAACCATTTGCTCGTACGAGCGGATAATTGCTCGTACGAGCCGAACGCGGGGTTGACCCCAGGTGGACTAGCCCTATTCGGCCACTGCGAACCACCCAAAGGGACAGTGAAGTTGGGATGAACCGTCCAGCCGGGTGAGGCGTCATCAACCTGTGAAGAAGTGGTGATGCGAAATACCTGCGGATTGACGCCCGTAGAGCAACACTGGGTTCAGACTGAGTAATCACGACGGGGGACGTCATGACCACAACACAGCGAAAGATCCCACCAATGTGCCAGCACCAGTCACCGTGTCCCACAGCCGACTCCGCCGACCGGGAATCCGCCCGCCTCGTGGCGCACCACCCGGAACAGGGCTGGAGCCTGCTGTGCAACGGCGTTCTGCTCTTCGAGGACACCGGTGAGCTCCTGCCTGACGGCCGGGTCATCGCCCCGCACCGCCCGCTCGCGGCGGCCACGGCGGCCTGAGTACCGCCGGGCGGCCCGCCGAATCGCCCGGAGACCTTGAGGGGCCGGCTCGCAGCGACTGTCTGCGCACCGGCCCCGACGCATGTCCGGGGGTGATCACTCCCTGTGACGCCTTGTGTATGAACCCACTTTTCCGGAAGACTCCTGGAAGTTTCGGCAGGGAGATGTGGAGGTGGGCACGTGACAGCAGGCCAGGCTGGCGCCGAGCCCCGGGGCCGGGTCACCATCACGGAGATCGCCCGGCAGGCCGGAGTCTCGGTGCCCACGGTGTCCCGGGTGGTCAACGGCCGCTCTGACGTCTCCCCGCGCACCCGCGCCCGAGTCGAGGAACTGCTCCAGCAGCACGGCTACCGCAAGCGCCCCGCGGCCCACGGCACCCGCGCCGCCCTGCTCGACCTGGTCTTCAACGACCTCGACAGTCCCTGGGCCGTGGAGATCATCCGGGGTGTCGAGGAGGTCGCCCACGCGGAGGGCGTCGGAACCGTCGTGTCCGCGATCCACGGCCGTTCCGGGGACGCCCGCGAGTGGATGCGCAACCTGCGCGCCCGCGCCTCCGACGGAGTCATCCTCGTCACCTCGGCCCTGGAGCCGGTCCTCCACGACGAACTGCGTGTCCTCGGTGTCCCGCTGGTGGTCGTCGACCCGGCAGGCTCGCCCGCCCTGGACGCCCCCACCATCGGCGCCGCCAACTGGTCGGGAGGGCTCGCGGCCACCGAGCACCTGCTGTCGCTGGGCCACCGCAGGATCGGCCTGATCGCCGGACCGCCCCGGCTGCTGTGCTCACGGGCCCGCCTGGACGGCTACCGGGCCGCCCTGGAAGGCGCCGGTCTCGCCCTCGACGAGTCGCTGGTCGTACCCGGCGACTTCCACCCGGAGTCCGGCTTCGCCGGCTGCGGGAAGCTCCTCGACCTTCCCGAACCGCCGACCGCGGTGTTCGCGGCGAGCGACCAGATGGCGCTCGGTGCGATCGAGGCGCTCAGGCAGCGCGGCCTGCGGGTTCCCGAGGACCTGAGCCTGGTGGGTTTCGACGACCTTCCGGAGGTCCGCTGGTCGGCGCCCCCGCTGACCACCGTGCGCCAGCCGCTCGCCGACATGGGCAAGCTGGCCGTCCGCACGGTCCTCGAACTGGCCCGCGGCGAGCGCCCCGACTCGCCGCGGGTGGAGCTGGGCACGGAACTGGTGGTGCGGTCGAGCACCGCACCACCAACCCCCCGATGAGCCCGGCTACTTCAGTGCCGCCCGGATCGCGGCGTACGCCGGCTTCGGCTCGAGCTGCTCGTCCCACGGCAGCGCGGCACCCTGGCCCTCGAAGAAGGCCGGTATCCAGCTGTACTTGTCGGTGTAGTCCCAGATGGTGATGCCCACGCACCGGCGCACCGCGAGGCACGCGTCGGTCAGGTCCGCGTACCACTCGGCCTGCTGGGCCAGTTTCTCCTCGGTCGCGGGCAGGATCATCCGGATGTCGACCTCGGTCAGCGCGGTGTCGAGACCCAGCTTGGAGAAGCGGCGCAGGTTGTCGTCCAGGGTGGTCGGATAGCCGTACTGAAGTGCCAGGTGGGCCTGGAGGCCGATGCCGTCGAGCGGGACGCCCTGCGCCTTCAGCTCCTTGGCCAGGGCGTAGTAGGCGTCGCTCTTCGGGCCGACGCCCTCGATGTTGTAGTCGTTGAGGTACAGCTTGACCTTGGGGTCGGCCTGCCGGGCCCAGCGCAGGGCGTCGGCGATGTAGCCGGGGCCGAGGGTCTTGTAGAACACGGTCTCGCGGTAGGTGCCGTCCTCGTTGAAGGCCTCGTTGACGACGTCCCAGGCGAAGGCCTTGCCCCGGTAGTGCCGCACCTCGGTCTGAATGTGCTTTTTCAGTACGGCCTTCAGCTCGTCCGCCGTCCACTCGCGCGCGGTGATCCAGCCGGGCAGCTGGCTGTGCCACACGAGCGTGTGGCCGCGCACCTTCTGGTGGTTCGCGCGGGCGAGGTTCACGATCTCGTCGCCGTTGGTCCAGTCGAAGACGCCCTGCTGGGGTTCGGTGGCGTACCACTTCATGCCGTTGCCCGGCGTGATCTGGTCGAACTCGCTGCCGAGGATCTTCTTGTACGGCCCGTCGACGAGTTCGGGGTTGTCGCTGGCGCTGCCGAAGTAGCGGCCGTGGCGCTGGGCGAGGTCGGCGAGGGTGGTGGGCTTGCCGTGGGCCTGGGCGGTGGGAGCGGCGGCGGCGACCACCACTGCGGCCAGGACTCCGGCGAGTCTGAGACGGTTCGTGCGCATGGTGCGACTCCTCACGTGCGGGCGGGGTGAGCCGTACTTTTCGACGCGCCGGGGTCAGCCCTTCGTGGCACCGGCGGTCAGGCCGCCGACGAGCTGACGCTCGGCGACCGAGTAGAAGGCGAGGGCGGGGACCATCGCCAGGACGAGATAGGCGAAGACACGGGCGTACTCCGCGGAGTACTGGCCCTGGAACTGCTGCACGCCGATGGGCAGCGTCCACCATGTGTTGTCGGTGAACACCAGCAGGGGCAGCATGAAGTTGTTCCAGCTGGTGACGACGGCGAGCACCGAGACCGTGCCGAGCGCGGGCCGTGCCATCGGCAGCAGGACGCGCCAGAAGAAGCCGAAGGGGCTGCACCCGTCGAGGGTGGCCGCCTCCTCCAGCTCGCCGGGGATCTCCCGGAAGAAGGCCCGCAGGATGATGATCGTCATCGGCAGCCCGAAGGCGGCCTGCGGCAGGATCACGCCCAGCGGGTTGTCGAGCAGTCCGAGCGAGCGCAGCAGCAGGAACAGTGGGAGCACCGCCACCGCGAAGGGGAACATCAGCCCCATCGTGAAGAGCGTGAACAGGGCCTCCCGGCCACGGAAGGCGAACCGCGCGAAGGAGAACGCGGCCAGCGCGGACGCGGCGACCACCAGCACCGTCGTACCGACCGCGATCAGCGTGCTGCTGCCGAGCAGCCGCCAGAAGTCGCTGCCGCCGAGGATGTCGGTGTAGTTGCCGGTCCGCCAGTGCTTCGGCAGCCCGAAGGGGTTGCTGGAGAGCTCGTCGGTGGACTTGAACCCGGACAGGACGGCGTACACCAGGGGCACGACCATCACCGCGCCGACGGCGACGAGGATCGCGTGCAGGGGCAGGGTCCGAGCGGTGGTCTTGCGGGCGGTCACTTGCCGTCCCCCCTCATCGTCGTGGTGGCCCCTTCGAGGTCGCGGCGGAGCACGAACCGCTGGTAGGCGAGGGCGAAGACGAGGCAGATGCCGAACATGACCACGCTGATCGCGCTGGCGTAGCCGACCTGGTAGCGCTTGAAGCCGTACTGGAACATGGTCACGGCCATGGTCTCGGAATGGTGGTCGGGGCCGCCCTGGGTGACCACCCACACCAGGTCGAAGAGCTGGATCGAGCCGATGACGGACAGGAAGACGCTGATGCGCAGGGTGGGCGCGAGCAGCGGCAGGGTGACGTTGCGGAAGCGCTGCCAGGCACCGGCGCCGTCGATGAGGGCGGCCTCGGTCAACTCCTTCGGGATCGACTGGAGTCCGGCCAGGTAGAGCATCATGTGGAAGCCGAAGTACTTCCACATCATGACCAGGAACAGTGTCGCCATGACGTACGAGGGGTCGGCGAACCACAGCCCGCCCACCCCGTCGAGGCCCACGGCGCCGAAAATGTGGTCGGCGAGTCCGTCGTCCGGGGCGAAGACCATGCTGAACAGGACGCCGGTGATCGCCTCGGACAGGACGTAGGGCGCGAAGAACAGCATCCGGTAGACGGCCCGGCCGCGCATCCGCTGGTTGAGCAGGACGGCCATGGCGAGCGCGAACGGCAGCTGGAACACGAGGGAGAGCACGACCAGGACCAGACAGCGCCACAGGTCGCCGAGGAAGACCGGGTTGTCGAACAGCGACGTGAAGTTGTCGCCGCCGACGTAGTCGGAGGGCATGCCGAAGCCGCCCCAGCGGAAGAACGCGGCGTAGAGCGCGAACAGCATCGGCAGCAGGACCATGCCGATGAACAGCACCAGCGCGGGCAGTTGGAAGGCGACCGCGGTGAGCCAGTGCAGTACGCGCCGACGGCCCCGCCCCCGGGCCCTGACTGATTCCGGGGGCGGGAGATCGGTGCCCGGACCGCTCCGCTTGTCTGCGAGGAACGTGGAGGTCATCGCGGGCTACTGCTCTTCCTTCGCCGTCTTCGTGATCGACTGGGTGACCTGCTCGGGGGACTTGGAGCCCGCGATGAGCGCGGCCACGCTGTCGTTGACCTCCTGGCCGACGGCGGGGGCGTACGCCTGGTCGAGGTAGAGCTGGAAGCCGGTGGCGGCCTTCAACTGCCCCTGGACGAGCTTGAGGTTGGGGTCGGTCATGGCCTTCTCCGCGTTCGGGAGCACCGGAAGGACGCTGGTCTTCTTGACCAGTTCCAGTTCGGTGGCCTCGGAGGCGAAGAACTTCAGGAAGTCGACGGCCGCCTGCGGGGCGCCCCGGCGCAGGGCGTGTCCGCCGCCGCCTCCGAACACCTCGGTGAGGGCGCCCTTGCCGCCCTCGACCGCGGGGAACGGGAAGAAGCCCAGGTCGTTCCCGAGGCCCTTGCCGCTGTCGGCCTCCACGGACGGGGCCCACTGGCCCATGAGTTCCATGGCCGCCTTGCCGTTGCCGACGGCGGCCGCCTGGCCGGTGGGGGTGGAGTAGGCGGCGTTGAGGAAGCCCTTCTGGAAGGGCTGCAGGTCCACGAGTTCCTTGAGGTGCCGGCCGGCCTGGACGAATCCGGCGCCGGTGAAGTCCTTGTCCTCGCTGGCCTTCTGGAGGGCGTCGATGCCGGCGGTGCGCATCGCGAGGTAGGCCCAGTAGTACATGCCGGGCCACTTCTCCTTGCCGGCGAGGGCGATGGGCGTGATGTTCTTCGACTTCAGCTTGCTCACGGCCTCCAGGAAGCCGCCCCAGGTGGTGGGGGGTTCACTGACGCCGGCCTGCTTGAAGAGCTTCTTGTTGTACCAGAAGCCGATCATGCCCATGTCGAACGGAATGCCGTAGACCTTGTCGTCGAGGATGTACGGCTCCTTGGTGACCTTCAGCAGACCGTCGGCCCATGGCTTGGTCCTGTCGGTCAGATCCTCCACGAGCCCCGCGTCGACCTGCTGCTTGAGGACGCCGCCGCCCCAGGTGTGGAAGATGTCGGGAAGCTTCCCGGAGGCGGTGAGCGCCGTCATCTTCGACTTGTAGGCGTCGTTCTCCAGCTGGACGATCTTTATCTTGACCTTGGGGTTCGCGGCCTCGAACTTCTTGGCGAGGCCCGCCCAGACACCCTTCGCCGGCTGGGTGGTGGAGATGTTCCACCACTCCACCGTGGTCGTCCCGTCGGACGATCCTCCGTGCGAGTCTCCGCCACAGCCGGTCAGTGCCGTCATGCCCAGACCGGCCGCGGCGGACGCCGCCAGAAATCCACGGCGGGACAGTGCCGGGTCGCCCATGATGCGCTCCTTGGGTACGGGACGGAGCCGTCCTTGTCCGTCCTAGGTCCGAAAGTTTCGGAATGAATCCAGAAAGCTTCGCTGCTGCCGCACCCTAGAGACAGCTACCAAACGGTGGCAACCCCTTGCGCACAGGGAATGTTGAGCAGTTGAACCAGGCGAAGGCCACGGCACCCTCGGCCGACGCGTCCGCACGAAGGGAGCGGTCGATTCCGGGAGCGGCTCTGGCGGCGTCATCGGCGCGAAGTCCACATGCGTCACGGCCTGTTGGAGGACACGAGAAGGTCCGCATGGACCACGCCGGTCGGCGAAGGGTGCCGTACCGGCCCAGACCATTACCCGCGGCGAACAGGGCCGGATATCGAAACGACCGGGGGAGTTCCCCGGGACCCTCAGGACCGCCGCACGATCGGATCCTTTCGAGATCCAGCATCACGCAACGCCTGCGACACGGAAGTCGCCGCGCCTCCATGGGCGTTGGACCGACCTGCGGCCCTACGCCACCTGGGCGCAGGCCACCCACCCGGTCGACACGCGGCCGCACGGGGACCGACTCTGCGGGCACCCCGGCCGAGGACCCGCCCAACCGGCCACTCTCGACCTGGTCCTGGCGGGGACCACCTCAACTACCTTTTCCGATCAGTAGCGTTGCCGATCCGCTCTCGGTGCACGAGGTCATCCCGGCCATCCCGGCCAAGGCGGGCTCGGCAAATCCGCCGGCAAGTCGAAACATTCGCTCGTCTTGGCGATCCTTACGGAACGGGAACGCGCACGCCCGTCGCCAACGTCGCCGAACACCCCGACGGCGTCAAGGCCGGCGCCTGCTTCACCTCGGAGCTCCCGCGCGAGGCGGAACCCGACCGCACCCGCCACCCTCGCGTCCACACCGACGGACATGCGCATACCAGACATCCGACGCATACGACTCTAAGTTGATGCCCATGACCCTGAGCATCCGCAACCAGCTCCCCGGCACCGTCACCACCGTCACCCCGGGCGAGGCCATGGCGACGGTCAAGATCCGACTCGACGGCGGCCAGGACCTCACGGCCGCGATCACCCTCGATGCCGTCCAGGAACTCGGCCTCACCCGGGGCACGTCCGTACGCGCCCTGGTGAAGTCGACGGAGGTCTCCCTCGCCACCGCCCCGCTCCGGGGCGTGTCCATCCGCAACCAGCTCCCGGGCACGGTGTCCGCCGTGGTCGCCGGCGCCGCCATGGCCACCGTGAAGATCGCCGTCGAGGGGGGCGAGCTCACCTCCGCGATCACCGCGGACGCCGCGACCGACCTCGCCCTGGCCGTCGGCACCCCGGTGGTCGCTCTCATCAAGTCGACCGAGGTGTCACTGGCGAAGGAGTAGCCCCGGCCCGGCGTGAAGAAAAGGGCCCCGCCGAAACGGGGCCCTCATCACCTCAGATCAGTCCTCGTACGCGTCCAGCGGCGGGCAGGAGCACACGAGGTTCCGGTCGCCGAAGGCCTGGTCGATCCGCCGTACCGGCGGCCAGTACTTGTCCGCGACCGACACCCCGGCCGGGAACACGGCTTCCTCGCGCGTGTAGGAGTGCTCCCACTCCCCGCCAAGCGCACCGGCGGTGTGCGGAGCGTTCCGCAGCGGGTTGTCGTCGGCGGCCCATTCCCCGGCCCCGACCTTCTCGATCTCCCCGCGAATGGCGATCATCGCCTCGCAGAACCTATCGAGTTCGATCAGGTCCTCGGACTCGGTCGGCTCGATCATCAGCGTCCCGGCCACCGGGAACGACATGGTCGGCGCGTGGAAGCCGTAGTCGATGAGCCGCTTGGCCACATCGTCGACGCTCACCCCGGTCGCCTTGGTCAGCGGCCGCAGGTCGATGATGCACTCGTGCGCGACCAGCCCGCCAGGACCGGTGTAGAGCACGGGGTAGTGCGGCTCCAGCCGCTTGGCGATGTAGTTGGCGGAGAGCACCGCCACCTGTGTGGCCCGCTTGAGTCCCTCACCGCCCATGAGCCTCACGTACGCCCACGAGATCGGCAGGATCCCCGCGGAACCCCAGGGCGCGGCCGAGATCGGCCCGACGCCGGTCTCCGGGCCCGCCGCGGGCTGCATCGGGTGGTTCGGCAGATACGGCGCCAGGTGCGCCCGAACTCCGACCGGACCCACGCCCGGTCCGCCGCCGCCGTGCGGGATGCAGAAGGTCTTGTGCAGGTTCAGGTGCGAGACGTCGCCGCCGAAGTGCCCCGGCTTGGCCAGCCCCACCAGCGCGTTGAGATTGGCCCCGTCGACGTACACCTGCCCGCCTGCCTCGTGCACCTGCGCACAGATCTCGGCGACGTGCTCCTCGAAGACCCCGTGCGTCGAGGGATACGTGATCATCAGCACGGCCAGCTCGGTGCGGTGCTGCTCGATCTTCGCCCGCAGGTCCTCGACGTCGATCTCGCCGTCCTCGGCGGTCTTCACGACGACGACCTTCATCCCGGCCATGACGGCACTCGCGGCATTCGTGCCGTGCGCCGACGACGGGATGAGACACACGGTCCGCTGCTCGTCACCGTTGGCCCGGTGATACCCGCGTACGGCGAGCAGCCCGGCCAGCTCGCCCTGTGAACCGGCGTTGGGCTGAAGCGACACGTTGTCGTACCCGGTGACCTCGGCGAGCCGCTCCTCCAGCTCCCGGATCAGCGTCAGATAACCCTGCGCCTGCTCGATGGGGGCGAAGGGGTGCAGCTGCCCGAACTCGGGCCAGGTGACCGGTTCCATCTCGGTGGTCGCGTTGAGCTTCATGGTGCAGGAGCCCAGCGGGATCATGCCGCGGTCGAGCGCGTAGTCGCGGTCGGCCAGCCGGCGCAGGTAGCGCAGCATCGCGGTCTCGGAGCGGTACTGGTGGAAGACGGGATGGGCGAGGAAGTCGTCGGCGCGCAGCAACGCGTCCGGCAGTGCCTCCTCAGTGGCCGCGTCCAGTGCCTCAATGTCGGCCTCGACCCCGAACGCGCCCCACACGGCGGCGAGTTGAGCCCGCGCGGTGGTCTCGTCGCAGGCGATGGACACATGGTCGGCGTCGACGAGATGGACGTTGACGCCGTTGTGCCGCGCCGCGGAGACGACTTCGGCGGCCTTCGCGGGCACGCGCACGGTCAGCGTGTCGAAGTAGGAGCCGTGCACGACCTCGACCCCACCGGCCGTGAGGCCCGCGGCGAGGATGTTCGCGTAGCGGTGCGTACGGCGGGCGATGCCCCTGAGCCCCTCGGGCCCGTGGTAGACGGCGTACATCCCGGCCATCACCGCGAGCAGCACCTGGGCCGTGCAGATGTTGCTGGTCGCCTTCTCCCGGCGGATGTGCTGCTCACGCGTCTGGAGCGCGAGCCGGTAGGCCTTGTTCCCGTCGGCGTCCACGGACACGCCCACGAGCCGCCCGGGCAGGCTCCGCGCGAACTTCTCCCGCACGGCCATGTATCCGGCGTGCGGACCGCCGAACCCCATCGGCACACCGAAACGCTGTGTGGTCCCAACCGCGATGTCCGCCCCGAGCTCGCCGGGCGACTTCAGCAGGGTCAGCGCAAGCAGATCGGCGGCGACGGTCACGAGCGCGCCGAGCTCATGAGCCTGGTCGACGACCGCCTTGATGTCGCGTACGGCCCCGGAGGCGCCGGGGTACTGGACGAGCACGCCGTTGATCTCCCGCTCGGCGAGCTCGGCCGGGATCCCGTCGCTGAGGTCGGCGACGACGACCTCGACGCCGGTCGGCTCGGCGCGGGTCCGGATCACTGCGATGGTCTGCGGCAACGCGTCGGCGTCGACGAGGAAGATCCCCTTCTTGTTCTTCCCCATCCGGAGGGACAGCGCCAGGGCCTCGGCCGCCGCTGTCCCCTCGTCGAGCAGCGAGGCACCGGAGGTGGGCAGCCCGGTGAGGTCTGCGACCATGGTCTGGAAGTTGAGCAGGGCCTCAAGCCGTCCCTGCGAGATCTCCGGCTGATAGGGCGTGTAAGCCGTGTACCAGGCCGGGTTCTCCATGACGTTGCGCAGGATGACAGGCGGAGTGAAGGTGCCGTGGTACCCGAGCCCGATCATGGAGTCGAGCACCTGGTTCCGGTCGGCCAGCGACCGCAGCTCGGCCAGCACCTCGGCCTCGGTACGCGCTCCGGGAAGCTCCAGGGCATCGGCGTTCTTGATCACATCCGGCACCGCGGCGGCGGTGAGTTCGTCCAGCGAGCCGTAGCCGACCTGGGCGAGCATCTTGGCCTGAGCCCCGTGGTCGGGGCCGATGTGACGCTGCTCGAAGGGGATTCCCTGCTCGAGGGCGGAGAGCGGAATGCGATGGGCGGTCATTGCGGAGGCCTCCTGGTCTGACACGACCTTCGAGGGGTACACCCCGGCACGGGTACCCCGACGGCCTCCCCCTCTGTCATCTCAACCTGAGAGCTTCACCAGGCCGCCCGAGAGCGACCGGCTTTCACCGTCGGTGAGAGCGGAAGCCGTCGACACCCGCCCTGCTTTCCAGAGTGACCTCGCCCGTGCGGTACGTGAGCCTGAGAGATTCTGGGGAGGATTTGCTCCTTCGGCGCCTCCGATGATGTCTGGAGGACTCTCCCGCACGGTGTCGACAGCCGCCTGCAACAGTACCAGCGAGGTCAACGCCCGAGCTTTCGAGTGGCCGCACACCCCAATGTGCTCTTTCGTAGTGCTTACGACCGCTTCGGATGAGGTGCGACCAAGTGGAGGGCCCGTGCAGACCGACATCGATCCGCGCAACCTGATCGGCCGCAAGGCGTTCGACCGCAATGGCACCAAGATCGGCAGTATCGACGAGGTCTACCTGGACGACGCGACCGGCATGCCCGAGTGGGCAGCCATACGCACCGGCCTCTTCTCCAGGGACGCCTTCGTCCCCCTGGGACCGAGCGAAGTGATCGAAGGCACCCTGCACATCCCCTTCGACCGCGCCCTCATCAAGGAAGCCCCCGACTTCGGCGTGGGCCGGCACCTCTCCCCCGACCAGGAACTCCAGCTCTACCACCACTACGGCCTCGACACGGCCCCGCCGCCCCCGTTCCCGGACCGGGACTTCGGCAAGCTTGCGGGCACGGAGGAAGCCGAGGCCTGAGGGAGCCTCCGGCCCACTCACCCACCGACGAACCCGTCACGGGTGATCCGATGGGGACCGGCCGCCTCCACCAACGGCAACGGCTCCGCCACCTCCAACGCAGGATCCTCGACCCGGAACGTCCGCACCCGCCCCGGTTCCGAATCCGGCGTCTCGAACCGCACGGTCACCCTCCCCAGCCCGCTCCCCTGCACCCACCCGTGCCCGAACTCGGCATGCCGCACATCGTGACCGGCGACCCACCTCCGCCCGACCGCCACGTCACGCTCCTCCACAGGGGTGTCATCAGCCGCCTCCTCGACGGTGTGCTCTCCTCGCTCCTCCATGGCCTGAGCGAACAAGTCCTCCTGGGTGAAGTCGGCCAGCCCGCTCACGCCCACCCCCAGCAACCGCACACCCCCCGTGGAGTCCACGCCCTCCAGCAAGCGCAGGGCGGCCTCCCGGACCACCGTGGGATCGTCCGTGGGCCCCCTCAGGGTCTCGGACCGCGTCAGCGTCGAGAAGTCGTACCGCCGCACCTTCAGCACGATGGTGCGCCCCGACAGCCCGGCCCCCCGCAGCCGCCGCACACACCGGTCGGCCAGCCGCTGCACCTCCAGCCCCACCCGGACACGGTCATGGATGTCCACGTCGTACGTGTCCTCCACCGACACCGACTTCGTCTCACGCTCCGCCACCACGGGCCGCTCGTCCCGGGCCAGCGCCATCGCGTACAACCCGTGCCCGTGCGCCTTGCCCAGCAGCCGTACCAGCTCGTCCTCCCCCGCCTCCACGATCTCGTCGACCGTATGGATGCCGGCCCGCCGCAGGTGGTCTCCCGTCGCCGGCCCCACCCCCGGCAGCGTCCGCACCGGCATCGGCCCGAGCAGCGCGCGCTCGGTACCCGGTTCGATCACCACCAGCCCGTCCGGCTTGGCCTGCTCGGAGGCGATCTTCGCGAGCATCTTGGACGCGGCGAGTCCCACTGACCCCGTCAATCCTGTGCCGGCCCGTATGTCGGCCCGCAGCTTCGCCCCGGCCAGGCGCGCCGACCGGTCGTCCCAAGCCGTGCCCCCGGCCTCCAGGTCCACGAAGGCCTCGTCCAGGCTCAGGGGCTCCACCAGCGGAGACAGCTCCCTCAGCAGCCCCATCACCTGCTCGCTGATCGACCGGTAGAGGTCGAAGCGGGGCACGAGATAGGCGGCGTTCGGCGCGAGCCGTCTGGCCTGGGCCGTGGGCATCGCCGAGTTCACGCCGAACACCCGGGCCTCGTACGACGCGGTCGCCACCACGCCCCGCGGCCCCAGACCGCCCACGACGACGGCCTTCCCGCGCAGACTCGGCTTGGACGCCTGCTCCGCCGAGGCGTAGAAGGCATCCATGTCGAGATGCAGGATCGTGGGCGCTTTTCTCACAGGTCCGATGCTGCCCTACGCCACTGACAATGCCCGCCCCGAAGGGCGGTACGGGCCTCAGACCGCCCGGTTGCGCCGCCGCGCCAACTCGTCTGCGGGGTTGTGTCCCACCAGGGTCTCCCCGGTGTCGATGCGCTCTCCGTGCAGTTGGGACAGGGCGCTCTCGACGTCACGCCACACGACACCCACGGCGATCCCGAAGATTCCCTGACCGCCCTGGAGCAGCGCGTGGACCTCGTCCGGCGAGGTGCACTCGTAGACCGTGGCACCGTCGCTCATGAGCGTCATGCGCTCCAGGTCCTGGAAGCCCCGCTCCCGCAGGTGCTGGACCGTGGTGCGGATGTTCTGCAGGGACACGCCGGTGTCGAGGAACCGCTTGACGATCTTCAGGACGACGACGTCCCGAAAGCTGTAGAGCCGCTGTGTCCCCGACCCGTGGGCGGGCCGCACGCTCGGCTCGACGAGCCCGGTGCGCGCCCAGTAGTCGAGCTGCCGGTAGGTGATGCCGGCCGCCGCGCAGGCCGTAGGGCCGCGATAGCCGATCTGCTCGGACGCCATGGACGTCGCCCCTCCGCTGCTCGGCACGGCCGCCGTTCGCTGCGGAACGTGCTCGGCCGCACTGCCGTGCTGGGGGTCTGCCCAACTCGACCGAAGTTGAGAGCTTGGGGGAGGGTACGGACCGCTTGCCCCGAGACTCCGTCCGGGGGCACCCCCAGCCGTACCGTCGCCGCTGCTTCTCACGCCGACCTCCGTCCTTGACCTGCCTTCTCGACGGTAGGCAGTCACCAGGGGTGCGTCAACGATCGCCACACTCGGCACGCCGAGTGATAATCACCCTAGGAGTGGTTTCCCGTATCCAACCGCGGGGAAAGGCTAGCCGAATGTGCTCCGAACGGGCCGCAGGACGCTCTCACACGCCGGTGGCAAATGCCAGCATTTTGGTGACGACCGGACACAGCCGACCTCTCACGGACCACTGATCCGCCGGGTCGGCTGACTCTGTCTCACTGGCTGCTGGTGCCGAAGTCCTCGGGGGAGATCTGGTCGAGGAACTCGCGGAACTTCTCCACCTCGTCCTCCTGCTCGTCCGGAATCGCGATGCCGGCGTCGTCGAGTACTCCGTCGCTGCCGTAGATGGGCGTCCCGGTGCGCAGGGCCAGCGCTATGGCGTCGGACGGCCGCGCGCTCACCTCGACCCCGCTGGCGAAGACCAGCTCCGCGTAGAAGACGCCCTCACGAAGGTCCGTGATGCGCACTTCGGTGAGCTCCTGGCCGACCGCCTCCAGCACGTCCTTGAACAGGTCGTGGGTCAGCGGTCGTGCGGGGGCCATGCCCTGCTGCGCGAAGGCGATCGCAGTCGCCTCCCCGGGCCCGATCCAGATGGGAAGGTAGCGGTCGCCTCCCACTTCACGCAGGAGCACGATCGGTTGGTTGGAGGGCATTTCGACCCGGACACCTACGACATCGAGCTCGTTCACACAGCAACCCTAGGCCGTGCCCGGGACGTTTGGGTAGTCGGGCAGGAAACGGGTGACAGTTCCTGCACCAGCCGCCCTCAGGGCAGTCGTACACCGAGCGCGGTCTGCACGAGTGCCGCATGCAGCTTCACCGTGAGGCCGGCGAGTTCCTTCGCACGGGCTTCCGCGTGTGCGCGGGTCTGCGGGTTGCGGTGGCGCTTCAGCGGGGCCACCACCTGCTCCACGAGCCCAGCCTCGCGTTCGGCGGCGGCCTTCATCGCCCTCAGATGCCGCGGCTCGATCCCGAACCGCCCGAGTTCGGCGACGAGCGCGGCGACCGTGACCACCTCGGCGTCGTACGCCCCGTCCGGCAGCGCGGTGATGAGCCCGTACGACTCCCACTCCGCCAGCTCCGACTCGCCGATCTCGGCGGCGGCGAGCAGCTCGGCCCTGCCGATCCGCGCCGCGGTGGGTCCCTCGGAGACCTCCAGGACCGTTTCTCCGTCGCGCTGACGGCCCACCGTGGGCAGCGCCGCGGCCTCGCCGCGCTCCATGGCGTCCAGGTGCTCACGGATCACCTTGAGCGGCAGATAGTGGTCCCGCTGCATCCTCAGGACGTGACCGAGCCGCTGGAGGTCCCGGTCGCTGAACTTGCGATACCCGGAGGGGGTCCGCTGCGGCTCGATGAGCCCCTCGGACTCCAGGAAACGGATCTTGGAGATCGTGACTTCGGGAAACTCGTCGCGCAGCACGTTCAGCACCGTGCCGATACTCATCAGCCCACTGTCCGTGGCGGCGGTGCCGTATCCCGCACCGCCGCTCGGTGTTTGAAGCATGGACCTTCCCTGGGAGGGTCAGTAGCCCCGCTGGCTCGCGTAGAACACCAGCCGGTACTTGCCGATCTGCACCTCGTCGCCGTTGTTCAGAGCGACCGAGTCGATCCGCTCACGGTTGACGTACGTGCCGTTGAGACTGCCCACGTCGGACACGGTGAACGCGCCGTCCTGGCCGCGACGGAACTCCACATGCCGACGCGAGACGGTGACGTCGTCGAGGAAGATGTCGCTCTGCGGATGCCGGCCGGCCGTGGTCAGCTCGCCGTCCAACAGGAAGCGGCTGCCCGAGTTCGGCCCGCGACGCACCACCAGCAGCGCGGAGCCCAGCGGCAACGCGTCGACGGCCGCCTGCGCCTCCGGCGACAGGGCCGGCATCTGCGTCTGCCCGGTGACCTCGGCGTCGTACGCCTCGAGCCCGGAGATGGAGATGGTGGAGGTCGTCTCCGAGGGACGCTCGGGTACGGCCCCGGCTCGCAGCGGGGCGCCGCAGTTGGAGCAGAAGCGGCTGTTCTCCGCGTTGCGGTTACCGCACCTCGTACACACCTGGGCCGACATAGGGGAAAACCCTCCACCCGTACTTGAGGTTGACGGCTGCCCGAAACCTATGTCGCCGGACTGGGCAGGGTCAACAGACGGCACGCCCTGACCTCCGGGAACGTCACTGCCCGGGCCACCGAGCTGATCCCGGAACAGCGGGCGCTCACCCTCTGAGTCGGGCTGTGCGCGATGACGAGCGGTCGCGTTGTCGCTGCCCTCTCGCGCACTCTTGCCGAACAACTTCGCAAACAACTTCACGGGCGATTCCCCTTGACCGAAACAGACCCGCCCGTGGGGCAGGACGAACCCTGATTGAACACACCGGTCGACCCGGACACCCTCACAACGTCCGTTTCCACCAGACAGTTTCCACCACGCACCACCCATTCGGTGCGCCGACCCCCCGCAACCTCATGCCCTGGCCCGACGCGCCGCATGCACCCCCGGTTCACCGGGAGGACGACCGAGCGTAGTCAGGCCGCTTCGCCGCTCGCAAGGCGTCCACGACGATCTTGCCCGACCGCTCGACGGTAACGGTGGCCTGCTCCTTCTCAAGAGTCTGCACCACGCCTCCAGGAATGTTGAGAGCCGGTTCGAGGTCCTGCGGATTGCCGATGACCTTGAAACGAAACGGCGTGGAGATCTTGTTCCCGTCGACGTTCACTCTCTTGTCGGAATCCGACAGATAGGTGCCCGCGACGACCCGCACACCGTTCACCTGGATCGCCTCCGCCCCGGCCGCCCGCAACTCCTGGATCGCGTCGAGCAGCATGTCTGCCTCGACCGTCCCCTTGGTGTCCTCGATCGTCATCGTGATGCCCGGCCCCTGCGCGGCCACGGTGCCCGCGAGAATGCCGAGTTGCCGCTCCTTCTCGACCGTCTGCTTGCGAGCCTCCTCGGCCTGGTCGGAGCTGTTCTCCAACTCGTCCCGCTGCTTCTCGAGACCCTGCTTCTCGTCTTCAAGACGCTGAGTACGGTCGTCCAGTTCATCCAGGATGCGTACGAGATCCTCTTGCCGCGCCCCGCGCAGCGCGCTGTCGCTGTCGCTGTTCGACGCCACCTGGACGGCGAGGCCGAAACCGAGGCCGAACAGCAGGACGGCGACGATGAGTTGGGCGCGCGTCACACGCGGCGGCCACAACCCCTGCACCAGCCGCTGACGGCCGGTGAGCCGCGGCTCCACCACCGGCGCGTCCGTCACCTCGGGCGGCCTCGCCGGAAGTTCCTCGGGCAGTTCCTTGCGCAGCCTGTTGCCGGGCGGCTCGTCCTGCTCGCTCATCGGCCTCACGCCCGGAAGACGTGCCGGCGGATCGCCGCGGCGTTGGAGAAGATGCGGATCCCGAGCACGACCACGACACCGGTCGACAGCTGCGCACCCACGCCCAACTTGTCGCCGAGGAACACGATCAGCGCGGCCACGACCACGTTCGACAGGAACGACACGACGAAGACCTTGTCGTCGAAGATGCCGTCGAGCATGGCCCGCAGACCCCCGAAGACGGCGTCGAGCGCCGCCACCACGGCGATCGGCAGATAAGGCTCGACGACCGCCGGAACCTCGGGCCGGACCAACAGGCCGGCCACGACTCCCACGACGAGGCCCAGTACGGCGATCACGATGTGCCTTTCTCAGTTCTCGGCTCTGCAGTACGTACGATCACACTCGGTGCGGCCGGCAGCCGGAGGTCGCCCTCCACGGAGATGGCGGTCCGGATGCCGTAGTCCTCTTGGAGGGCGTGCAGATACAGTCCGTCGGCACTGTTCTGGAACCTGCTGCTCAGCCGTTGCCCGTCCCCCACCGCAAGCACCGTATACGGCGGAACCAGCGGCTTGTTGTCGACCAGTATCGCGTCACCCGCGGCTCTGATCGCCGACAACGCGGTCAGCCGCTGTCCGTTGACGGAGATGGCCTCGGCCCCCGACGCCCACAGTCCGTTGACGACCCGCTGCATGTCGCGGTCGCGCACGCGCCCGGTGTCGGAGAACCCCGAGGTCTCACGCGGGTTCCCGTCACCGCCGGTGCTGGCTTCCTTGGCGTCGTTCACAACCAGCTTGACGCCGGGGCCGTGCACTTCCACGGCGCCCGACAGGATGCCCATGAGATCGGCCTGGCCGCTGTCGCCACTCTGTTTGAGCGCCTGGCGCTGCCGTGTACTCACGTCGTCGCGCAGCTCGTCCACGCTCTTCTCGAGCCTGTCCGCCGTCTCGGTCTCACGGTCGATCCGGTCGATGAGCTCCTCGCGCTCCTTGGCCACGACAGGAGCGGCCACCCGCGCCTGCGCCGCCCCCACGGTGACCACCAGAGCCGCGAGCACCAGGCCGACGGCAAGGCCGAGCTTGGCCCGCAACGTCCTGGGGAGCCCAGCGTCACCGGCGGCCTTCTTCCGAGCCGCCGACTCGGCGTATCCGTCATCGAGGCTGTGGTCCATGACGTTGGTGAGCAGCGACATGGAGGCGTCCGGGCGCGAGGGGCGCGTGGGCGTGCTCCGGACGGGGGGCTGCTGCGGCATGCCGAACATCGTCGCACGTCGCGACCCCTACCTCCGAACGGCCCCATCCGCGTGCCGGACAGGCCCCCTTGGGGGCACATGTCCGGCACGCGCGTGTGTGGATCAGCGACCGGCACTGTCCACGACGGCCGCCCACTCGTCGAGCAGAGCCTGCGCGGAAGCGTCGTCGGGCCCCTCGGCCCACAGATGCGTGACCGCCTCGGCCGGGTCCGGCAACACCATCACCCAGCGCCCGTCGGTCTCCACGACCCGGACACCGTCGGTCGTGTCGACAAAGCGATCGCCGGCCGCCTCGACGACCCGCCGCATCACCAGCCCCTTGACGGCCCACGGAGTCGCCAGATCCCGCTTGATGACATGTGCCCGCGGAATCCGCGCGTCGATCTGGCTGAGCGTCAGCTGCGTCCGCGCCACCAGCCCGATCAGCCTCACGAAGGCCGCCGCGCCGTCGAAGACACTGCTGAACTCCGGAATGATGAAGCCGCCCTTGCCGTCACCACCGAAGATCGTCGAGTCGTCACGGCCGACACGGGTGAGGTCGTCGGGCGAAGTGGTCGTCCACTCCACCTGTGTGCCGTGGTACGCCGCCACCTGCTCACCGATCCGCGTGGTGGTCACCGGCAACGCCACACGACCGCTACGCCGCTCCGCAGCGACCAGATCGAGCATGACGAGCAACGCCCGGTCGTCCTCGATGATCCGCCCCTTCTCGTCGACCAGGGACAGCCGTTCACCCACAGGGTCGAACCGCACTCCGAACGCGGCTCGCGCGGACGCCACGATCTCTCCCAGCCGCACCAGCCCCGAACGCCGAGCGTCCGCCGTCTCCGTGGGCCTGGACTCGTCGAGCCCCGGGTTGATGGTCAGCGAGTCCACACCGAGCTTCCCGAGCAGACTGGGCAGCACCAGTCCCGCGCTGCCGTTCGAGGCGTCCACGACGACCTTGAGCCCGGACTCGGAAATGCCTGTGATGTCGACGTTCCGCAGCAACGAGCCGGTGTACGAGTCGAAGACACTCGCCGGGAAGTGCAGATCACCGATCTCCCCGGGGAACGCCCGCCGGTACTCCTGCCGGGCGAAAACCCGGTCCAGCTTCCGCTGGCTGCCCTGGGACAGGTCCGCGCCCCGCCCGTCGAAGAACATGATGTCCACGGAGTCCGGAACCCCGGGCGTGGTCCTGATCATGATCCCACCGGCACTGCCGCGCGCGGTCTGCTGCCGCGCCACGGGCAACGGCACGTTCTCCAGGTCGCGTACGTCGATGGCGCTGGCCTGGAGAGCGGAGATCACTGCCCGCTTCAGCGCCCGTGCGCCTCGGGAGTGGTCGCGGGCGGTGGTGACGGTCGACCCCTTCTTGAGGGTCGTCGCGTAGGCCCCGGCCAGCCGGACCGCAAGCTCCGGAGTGATCTCGACGTTCAGGATGCCGGACACCCCACGGGCGCCGAAGAGATGCGCCTGGCCCCTGGACTCCCAGATGACGGAGGTGTTGACGAAGGCGCCGGCCTCGATGGTCTTGAACGGGTAGACCCGAACATTCCCCTGGATGATCGATTCCTCGCCGACGAGGCACTCGTCACCGATGACCGCACCGTCCTCGATACGGGCCGCCCGCATGATGTCGGTGTTCTTCCCGACGACACATCCACGGAGATTGCTCTGCTGGCCGATGTACACGTTGTCGTGCACAACCGCCTTGTGCAGAAAGGCCCCGCTCTTGACGACCACGTTGGAGCCGATGACGCTGTGCTCACGAATTTCCGCGCCGGCCTCGACCTTCGCGTAGTCCCCGATGTAGAGCGGGCCGCGGAGAACGGCGTCAGGATGCACCTCTGCACCCTCGGCAACCCATACGCCCGGGGAGATTTCGAAGCCGTCGATCTCGACGTCGACCTTGCCCTCCAGAACGTCGGCCTGAGCCTTCACATAGCTCTCGTGGGTGCCGACGTCCTCCCAGTACCCCTCAGCGATATAGCCGTAGATCGGCTTGCCTTCCTTCATCAACTGCGGAAAGACATCGCCGGACCAGTCCACGGGTACATCGGACTCGACATAGTCGAAGACCTCGGGCTCCATCACGTAGATGCCCGTGTTCACCGTGTCCGAGAAAACCTGCCCCCAGGTCGGCTTCTCCAGGAAGCGCTCGACCTTCCCCTCCTCATCGACGATGGTGATGCCGAATTCGAGTGGATTGGGTACGCGCGTCAGGCAGACAGTGACCAGCGCGCCCTTTTCCTTGTGGAAGTTGATGAGTTCGGTGAGATCGAAGTCGGTCAGGGCATCACCGGAAATTACGAGGAAAGCATCGTCCTTCAACGCCTCTTCGGCGTTCTTGACGCTTCCGGCGGTACCGAGTGGCTTCTCCTCGTTGGCATAAGAGAGCTCCATCCCGAGCTCTTCACCGTCACCGAAGTAGTTCTTGACCAGCGAGGCCAGGAACTGCACAGTGACGACGGTCTCGTTGAGACCATGCCTTTTGAGCAGCCGAAGAACGTGCTCCATGATCGGCCGGTTTACCACCGGCAGGAGCGGCTTGGGCATGCTTGAGGTCATTGGGCGAAGGCGTGTGCCTTCGCCTCCGGCCATCACGACGGCCTTCATGTCGGAAGCGTCCTCCTCCAAGAGATGACGGTCTAGCCGACTTCACCCGTCCAGATTGTCCCGCACATTCCCGGCGGGGGCCATCGAGCCGTTACGGCTGTGCCAATGGACGAGTTCAATCGGCCATGGCGTCCGCACGGACTAGGCGGCGGACTTGTACCACGTAGAGGACTCCTGCCCACCAGTAGAGGGTTGTACCCCATCCTGCGAACGCCCATCCGAAAATAGCAGCGAGTGACGAGAGCCATCCAGTTCCGTCACTGAGCAGGAGCAACGGGAAGGCGTACATCAGGTTGAAGGTGGCAGCCTTGCCGAGGAAGTTCACCTGCGGCGGAGGATAGCCGTGACGCCTGAGGATGCCCACCATCACCAGGAGAACCAGCTCACGCAGAAGCAGTGCAGCCGTCAACCAGATTGGCAGAATTTCGCGCCAGGTGAGCCCGACCAAGGTCGAGAGAATGTAGAGCCGGTCGGCTGCGGGGTCCAACAGCCGGCCCAGGCTGCTGATCTGGTTCCAGCGGCGGGCGAGCTTGCCGTCCAGGTAGTCACTGATGCCGCTCAGGGCCAACACCAGCAACGCCCACTCGTCGCTCCTGGGGCCCCCGAACTCAGGCCTGAGGATCAGCCACAGGAAGAGCGGCACACCAACGAGCCGCGCCATGCTGAGGATGTTGGGGATGGTGAGGACCCGGTCCGTCTGGACCCGGGTCTCCTGGACCTCCACCCGGGAGCCTCCTGTGGGAAATGTGCCGACGATGCCCCCTGACCCTACCTCAACACAAAAAAGCTCTGGCTCTTGGGCTGTGCGCCCAAGAGCCAGAGCTCTAAAAGGAGTTCGGCGGTGTCCTACTCTCCCACAGGGTCCCCCCTGCAGTACCATCGGCGCTGTAAGGCTTAGCTTCCGGGTTCGGAATGTAACCGGGCGTTTCCCTCACGCTATGACCACCGAAACACTATGAAACTGTCGAACCATGCCACACCACACCCCTCGTAAACCACAGGGATGTGGGGCTGTTCGTGGTTTCAGAACCAACACAGTGGACGCGAGCAACTGAGGACAAGCCCTCGGCCTATTAGTACCGGTCACCTCCAGCGGTTACCCGCCTTCCAGATCCGGCCTATCAACCCAGTCGTCTACTGGGAGCCTTAACCCCTCAAAGGGGGTGGGAATACTCATCTCGAAGCAGGCTTCCCGCTTAGATGCTTTCAGCGGTTATCCCTCCCGAACGTAGCCAACCAGCCATGCCCTTGGCAGGACAACTGGCACACCAGAGGTTCGTCCGTCCCGGTCCTCTCGTACTAGGGACAGCCCTTCTCAATATTCCTGCGCGCGCAGCGGATAGGGACCGAACTGTCTCACGACGTTCTAAACCCAGCTCGCGTACCGCTTTAATGGGCGAACAGCCCAACCCTTGGGACCGACTCCAGCCCCAGGATGCGACGAGCCGACATCGAGGTGCCAAACCATCCCGTCGATATGGACTCTTGGGGAAGATCAGCCTGTTATCCCCGGGGTACCTTTTATCCGTTGAGCGACGGCGCTTCCACAAGCCACCGCCGGATCACTAGTCCCGACTTTCGTCCCTGCTCGACCCGTCGGTCTCACAGTCAAGCTCCCTTGTGCACTTACACTCAACACCTGATTGCCAACCAGGCTGAGGGAACCTTTGGGCGCCTCCGTTACTCTTTAGGAGGCAACCGCCCCAGTTAAACTACCCATCAGACACTGTCCCTGATCCGGATCACGGACCCAGGTTAGACATCCAGCACGACCAGACTGGTATTTCAACGACGACTCCACAGACACTGGCGTGCCCGCTTCACAGTCTCCCAGCTATCCTACACAAGCCGAACCGAACACCAATATCAAACTGTAGTAAAGGTCCCGGGGTCTTTCCGTCCTGCTGCGCGAAACGAGCATCTTTACTCGTAGTGCAATTTCACCGGGCCTATGGTTGAGACAGTCGAGAAGTCGTTACGCCATTCGTGCAGGTCGGAACTTACCCGACAAGGAATTTCGCTACCTTAGGATGGTTATAGTTACCACCGCCGTTTACTGGCGCTTAAGTTCTCAGCTTCGCCACACCGAAATGTGACTAACCGGTCCCCTTAACGTTCCAGCACCGGGCAGGCGTCAGTCCGTATACATCGCCTTACGGCTTCGCACGGACCTGTGTTTTTAGTAAACAGTCGCTTCTCGCTGGTCTCTGCGGCCACCCCCAGCTCACCGAGTAAATCGGATCACCAGTGATGGCCCCCCTTCTCCCGAAGTTACGGGGGCATTTTGCCGAGTTCCTTAACCATAGTTCACCCGAACGCCTCGGTATTCTCTACCTGACCACCTGAGTCGGTTTAGGGTACGGGCCGCCATGAAACTCGCTAGAGGCTTTTCTCGACAGCATAGGATCATCCACTTCACCACAATCGGCTCGGCATCAGGTCTCAGACTTAATGAACGGCGGATTTGCCTACCATTCGTCCTACACCCTTACCCCGGGACAACCACCGCCCGGGATGGACTACCTTCCTGCGTCACCCCATCACTCACCTACTACAAGTCTGGTTCGCCGGCTCCACCACTTTCCATTCCCCGAAGGGTCCGGAACGGCTTCACGGACTTAGCATCGCCTGATTCAATGTTTGACGCTTCACAGCGGGTACCGGAATATCAACCGGTTATCCATCGACTACGCCTGTCGGCCTCGCCTTAGGTCCCGACTTACCCTGGGCAGATCAGCTTGACCCAGGAACCCTTAGTCAATCGGCGCACACGTTTCCCACGTGTGTATCGCTACTCATGCCTGCATTCTCACTCGTGAACCGTCCACCACTAGCTTCCGCTGCAGCTTCACCCGGCACACGACGCTCCCCTACCCATCCATACAGGCGTTGGCCCTATTGTATGAATGACACGACTTCGGCGGTACGCTTGAGCCCCGCTACATTGTCGGCGCGGAATCACTAGACCAGTGAGCTATTACGCACTCTTTCAAGGGTGGCTGCTTCTAAGCCAACCTCCTGGTTGTCTGTGCGACTCCACATCCTTTCCCACTTAGCGTACGCTTAGGGGCCTTAGTCGATGCTCTGGGCTGTTTCCCTCTCGACCATGGAGCTTATCCCCCACAGTCTCACTGCCGCGCTCTCACTTACCGGCATTCGGAGTTTGGCTAAGGTCAGTAACCCGGTAGGGCCCATCGCCTATCCAGTGCTCTACCTCCGGCAAGAAACACACGACGCTGCACCTAAATGCATTTCGGGGAGAACCAGCTATCACGGAGTTTGATTGGCCTTTCACCCCTAACCACAGGTCATCCCCCAGGTTTTCAACCCTGGTGGGTTCGGTCCTCCACGAAGTCTTACCTCCGCTTCAACCTGCCCATGGCTAGATCACTCCGCTTCGGGTCTTGAGCGTGCTACTGAAACGCCCTATTCGGACTCGCTTTCGCTACGGCTTCCCCACACGGGTTAACCTCGCAACACACCGCAAACTCGCAGGCTCATTCTTCAAAAGGCACGCAGTCACGACGCACCAAGTAAACTTGATGCGCGACGCTCCCACGGCTTGTAGGCACACGGTTTCAGGTACTATTTCACTCCGCTCCCGCGGTACTTTTCACCATTCCCTCACGGTACTATCCGCTATCGGTCACCAGGGAATATTTAGGCTTAGCGGGTGGTCCCGCCAGATTCACACGGGATTTCTCGGGCCCCGTGCTACTTGGGTGTCTCTCAAACGAGCCGTTGACGTTTCGACTACGGGGGTCTTACCCTCTACGCCGGACCTTTCGCATGTCCTTCGTCTACATCAACGGTTTCTGACTCGCCTCACAGCCGGCAGACTGTGAAGAGAGATCCCACAACCCCGCACACGCAACCCCTGCCGGGTCTCACACGTATACGGTTTGGCCTCATCCGGTTTCGCTCGCCACTACTCCCGGAATCACGGTTGTTTTCTCTTCCTGCGGGTACTGAGATGTTTCACTTCCCCGCGTTCCCTCCACATACCCTATGTGTTCAGGTATGGGTGACAGCCCATGACGACTGCCGGGTTTCCCCATTCGGAAACCCCCGGATCAAAGCCTGGTTGACGGCTCCCCGGGGACTATCGTGGCCTCCCACGTCCTTCATCGGTTCCTGGTGCCAAGGCATCCACCGTGCGCCCTTAAAAACTTGGCCACAGATGCTCGCGTCCACTGTGCAGTTCTCAAACAACGACCAGCCACCCATCACCCCCAACCTGAGCTGGAGTTCACTGGGGCCGGCACCCGAAGACAGACCTTACGGCCGTGCCCTCAGACACCCAACAGCGTGCCCGGCATCCCCGCCACTCATGATCAGCTTTCCACGCTCCGAAGAGCAGTACTTGCAGCCCGAGATGACTGACGATGCCGAATAATCAACGTTCCACCCGTGAGCAACCAGCATCGGACGTACGCCGATGTACTGGCCTCTGACCTCACCCCGTGGGGATCGGTAAGAAGTGCTCCTTAGAAAGGAGGTGATCCAGCCGCACCTTCCGGTACGGCTACCTTGTTACGACTTCGTCCCAATCGCCAGTCCCACCTTCGACAGCTCCCTCCCCACAAGGGGGTTGGGCCACCGGCTTCGGGTGTTACCGACTTTCGTGACGTGACGGGCGGTGTGTACAAGGCCCGGGAACGTATTCACCGCAGCAATGCTGATCTGCGATTACTAGCAACTCCGACTTCATGGGGTCGAGTTGCAGACCCCAATCCGAACTGAGACAGGCTTTTTGAGATTCGCTCCACCTCACGGTATCGCAGCTCATTGTACCTGCCATTGTAGCACGTGTGCAGCCCAAGACATAAGGGGCATGATGACTTGACGTCGTCCCCACCTTCCTCCGAGTTGACCCCGGCGGTCTCCTGTGAGTCCCCGTCACCCCGAAGGGCACGCTGGCAACACAGGACAAGGGTTGCGCTCGTTGCGGGACTTAACCCAACATCTCACGACACGAGCTGACGACAGCCATGCACCACCTGTACACCGACCACAAGGGGGGCACCATCTCTGATGCTTTCCGGCGTATGTCAAGCCTTGGTAAGGTTCTTCGCGTTGCGTCGAATTAAGCCACATGCTCCGCTGCTTGTGCGGGCCCCCGTCAATTCCTTTGAGTTTTAGCCTTGCGGCCGTACTCCCCAGGCGGGGAACTTAATGCGTTAGCTGCGGCACCGACGACGTGGAATGTCGCCAACACCTAGTTCCCACCGTTTACGGCGTGGACTACCAGGGTATCTAATCCTGTTCGCTCCCCACGCTTTCGCTCCTCAGCGTCAGTAATGGCCCAGAGATCCGCCTTCGCCACCGGTGTTCCTCCTGATATCTGCGCATTTCACCGCTACACCAGGAATTCCGATCTCCCCTACCACACTCTAGCCTGCCCGTATCGAATGCAGACCCGGGGTTAAGCCCCGGGCTTTCACACCCGACGTGACAAGCCGCCTACGAGCTCTTTACGCCCAATAATTCCGGACAACGCTTGCGCCCTACGTATTACCGCGGCTGCTGGCACGTAGTTAGCCGGCGCTTCTTCTGCAGGTACCGTCACTTTCGCTTCTTCCCTGCTGAAAGAGGTTTACAACCCGAAGGCCGTCATCCCTCACGCGGCGTCGCTGCATCAGGCTTTCGCCCATTGTGCAATATTCCCCACTGCTGCCTCCCGTAGGAGTCTGGGCCGTGTCTCAGTCCCAGTGTGGCCGGTCGCCCTCTCAGGCCGGCTACCCGTCGTCGCCTTGGTGAGCCATTACCTCACCAACAAGCTGATAGGCCGCGGGCTCATCCTTCACCGCCGGAGCTTTCAACCACCACAGATGCCCGTAGCAGTGATATCCGGTATTAGACCCCGTTTCCAGGGCTTGTCCCAGAGTGAAGGGCAGATTGCCCACGTGTTACTCACCCGTTCGCCACTAATCCCCACCGAAGTGGTTCATCGTTCGACTTGCATGTGTTAAGCACGCCGCCAGCGTTCGTCCTGAGCCAGGATCAAACTCTCCGTGAATGTTTACCCGTAATCGGGTGCACACATCACGAGAGCGGAGCAACCACCGGAATAAGGCAGTCACTCACAGCGTCCTCGCTGTGTATTCTTCAAAGGAACCTCATCTACGACCATGAAGGCCGGAGACGGGGTATCAACATATCTGGCGTTGATTTTTGGCACGCTGTTGAGTTCTCAAGGAACGGACGCTTCCTTTGTACTCACCCTCTCGGGCTTTCCTCCGGGCGCTTCCCTTCGTTGTTCCAAACTCTATCAGTGATTTTCCGGCCCCCTGACCACCGTCCTGCAAGCACGCAGAAGGTGATCCCGAGTTGGGATCTGACAAGTTGGATGCTGCTCGACCAGGACACTTGGTGGCGTCACTCGGCCTCGAGCAGGACTACGACTGTACACGGGGCCGCGAAGAGGGTGCAAATCCATGGGGCTGGTGGTCTAGACCACTTAGCGGTATCTTCCATACGGAGCCCGAACTTCATCTGACATACGCTGCTGGAAAGCGCCGTCCTAGCCAGGCAGTGACGGCGCATACCCGCAGCTCCACCCCTGGGAGGCTTCCCATGACCACCGTGACGTCCCCTCTTGCAGGACGCGCCATCGGACTGGCCGCCGTGCCGGATCCGGTCTTCTCCGGGGCCATGGTCGGCCCGGGTACGGCGATCGATCCCGTACGTGAGCCCTCCGAGGCCGTCGCGCCCGTGGACGGAGTGATCGTCTCTCTGCACCCGCACGCGTTCGTCGTCGTGGACGAAGAGGGGCACGGCGTGCTCGTCCACCTCGGGATCGACACCGTTCAGTTGAACGGCGAGGGATTCGAGCTGCTGGTGAACAAAGGCGACACCGTCACACGCGGGCAGGCTGTCGTGCGCTGGAACCCGGCTGCCGTCGAGGCCGCCGGCAAGTCCGCCGTGTGCCCGGTCGTGGCGCTGGAGGCCACGGCCGAGGCGCTCTCCGAACTGCGTGACGACGGCGACGTGAAGGCCGGCGACAGTCTCTTCGCCTGGAAGTGACGTCACCTACCGTCGGGAGACGGTAGGTAGGGATGACAACCACCGCGGCGGCGGGACCCGCCGCACTATCGGAGACGGTGAGATGGAGACAACGCTGCGAGGCGTCGGCGTGAGCCACGGTGTGGCGATCGGCGAGGTTCGGCACATGGGAACGGCGGTGCTGGAGCCGCCTGCCAAGCAGATTCCGGCGGAAGACGCGGAGCGCGAACAGGGACGCGCTCGCAAGGCCGTGGATGCCGTGGCAGCCGACCTGATGGCGCGCGGCAATCTGGCCGGGGGTGAAGCCCAGGCGGTGCTCGAGGCGCAGGCCATGATGGCGCAGGACCCGGAGCTGATGGCGGACGTGGACCGGCGGATCGCCGTCGGCAGCACTGCTGAGCGTGCCGTTTACGACGCGTTCGCCGCGTACCGCGAGCTGCTGGCCGCTGCCGGTGAGTACCTCGCCGGACGCGTGGCCGATCTCGACGACGTGCGGAATCGTATCGTCGCCCGTCTGCTGGGCGTGCCCATGCCGGGCGTGCCGGACAGTGACGAGCCGTATGTTCTGGTGGCGCGCGATCTCGCGCCCGCCGACACCGCTCTGCTGGATCCGACGCTCGTTCTGGGCTTTGTGACCGAGGAGGGTGGCCCGACCAGTCATAGCGCGATTCTGGCGCGGGCACTCGGTGTGCCGGCCGTTGTGGCGCTGCCGGGTGCCGGTGAGCTCACGGAGGGCACGGTGATCGCCGTCGATGGAAGCACCGGCGACGTTTTCGTGAACCCGAGCGACGAGAAGAAGGCCGAGTTGGAGGCCGCGGCCGCCCAACGGAAGGCTGCGCTCGCCGCGTCGACCGGTCCGGGGGCCACCGCCGACGGCCACAGGGTGCCGCTGCTGGCCAATGTCGGCGGTCCGGCTGACGTGCCTGCCGCGGTCGAGGCCGGAGCCGAGGGTGTCGGTCTCTTCC
Source organism: Streptomyces sp. NBC_00285 (assembly GCF_036174265.1). Classification (NCBI taxonomy): domain Bacteria; kingdom Bacillati; phylum Actinomycetota; class Actinomycetes; order Kitasatosporales; family Streptomycetaceae; genus Streptomyces; species Streptomyces sp. NBC_00285. The sequence continues at coordinate 1,923,569 of NZ_CP108055.1, forward strand.
GTACCGAGTTCCTCTTCCTCGACGACAGCAAGAACGCACCGTCCGAGGAGAAGCAGGTCGAGGCCTACCGGCAGGTGCTCGAAGCCTTCCCGGAGGGGCGTGTTGTCGTTCGTGTACTGGACGCCGGCGCGGACAAGCCCTTGGACTTCCTGACGCCTTCCGACGAGCCGAACCCGGCGCTCGGCGTGCGTGGTCTGCGGACGCTGCTCGACCACCCGGAGGTACTGCGCACACAACTGACGGCGCTCGCCAGGGCCGTTGAGGGGCTGCCGGTCCACCTCGATGTCATGGCCCCGATGGTGGCGGACCGTGCCGATGCCAAGGCGTTCGCCGATGCATGTCGTGCGGCGGGGCTGCGAGCGAAGTTCGGCGCGATGGTGGAGATTCCCTCGGCCGCCCTGCGGGCGCGGTCGATTCTGCAGGAAGTCGAGTTCCTGTCGTTGGGGACCAATGACCTCGCTCAGTACACCTTCGCCGCCGACCGTCAGGTGGGTGCGGTGTCCCGCCTTCAGGATCCGTGGCAGCCTGCTCTGCTCGACCTCGTCGCGCTGTCAGCGGAGGCGGCGAAGGCCGAGGGCAAGAGCTGTGGTGTCTGTGGCGAGGCGGCCTCCGACCCGCTGCTCGCCTGTGTACTGACCGGTCTCGGAGTCACCTCCCTTTCCATGGGTTCCGCGTCCCTTCCTTATGTCCGGGGGACCCTGGCGAAGTACACCCTGGCGCAGTGTGAGCGTGCGGCCGCGGCCGCACGGGCGGCCGACAGCGCCGAAGAGGCGCGCGAGGCGGCTCAGGCGGTGCTGTCCGGCGAGTAACCGCACGGCACCGGTATGACTGTTCCGGGAGGGCGCCTCACCTGTGGTGGGGCGCCCTCTAGGTGTTCAGTGGCTGTGACGCAGTGTCTGCCCTTCCGGGCCGAGGTCGGGTGGGACGCAGTAGTCGACGTCCGATTCCGGGGAGATCAGGTCGCCGGAGTCGACGTCGGTGCAGTAGGCGTCGAAGACTTCTCCGGCTGTGAGGGGTTCGAGGCCGTCACCGCGCAGGCGCCAGCCGTAGATGCGGTCGGTGGTTCCCTGGGCAGTGGTGCGCATGACGAGTCCACCTGGGCTCTGGTTGGCGATGCCCAGGGCGAGGACGGTGGTGAATTCGAGGGCTTCGGCCTCGTCGAGTTGTACGGCTCCCCCGGCGTTCTCGTCGGAGTGGAGAACGGCGACGAGGGTTTCCGGAGTACTGGTGATGCTGCACACGAGATGGTGTGTGCCCGGCCGGGCTGTGTCCAGGATCTGGACGAGAAGGTGGGAGGCCCGGGTGAAGGCCGCGCGGCCGAGGTCCTCACCACAGGAACCACAGGCACCGAGTCGGGCGAGGAGTGTCGTCGCGTACTCCCAGGTGGCCTGGCGGACAGCCTCGTCCACGAGGGCGGGCACCAGGTCGGTCAGGGGCTGGCCCTCGTAAGGGAGCGCCGGTCCGGTGTTGGCGAGTTCCGCGGTAAAACGTGTGCGACTCGACGGGATGTCCGGGTTGAGGCCCGTGGCCTCGCAGAACTCGGCGTACTCCAGGGGGTCGAAGAGGGCCACTGTCGTGTGGCCGCCCTGCGAGGCGCGGGTCTTCAGGAGGTCTTCGACCTGTTTCAGGTAGGTCGCGTGGTCAGCGAAGGTGAAGCTGCGGTAGCGCCGCATGGCGCGGAAGTCGTGTTCGTCGGTGAGCAGGCCGATGGTGCCGGCGATTTCGCGGCGCAGCGCGCGTCGCATCGTCTGGTGGGCGGTGTGCGCCATGTTTCCCCCTGCGTGCAGTCGATCAATGCTCACTCACAGTAATCGGCGGCACTGACAACGGGGGTGTGCCGAGACGTACGCGGACCAGCTGGTGCTGGACTGCGCAGGTCAGAGCGATCAGTGTGCCGAACGTGAGCCATCCCGCCGGGCCGGTGTCGAGGGCGAGGGCGAGGGCGAGGGCGAGGGCGACGGAGAGTTCCCACGAGACGGTGGCGTGAAGCATCTCGGCCGTGGTGAAGGCGGCCGCCGTGGTGGTGCCGAATCGGGCGAGCGGGATCTGGAGGGCCACGACCATGACGTTGTTGAGGACCATGAGGAGGGGCGCCAGTCCGTGCGGTGCGTTGCTCGCGTGTGCGATCCGCAGAGGCAGTCCGACTTTGAACATGGCGTCGTCGAGGAAGAGAACCGCTTCGGTGGCGACGTATGCGAGGTAGGTGCGGTCGCGCCAGGGGTTGGCCGGCCGGGTCATGGGAGCCGCGTGCTTCGAGCCGGTGACGGTGCGGGAAGGAGCCTGTGGCTCGCCGCATCGCAGGGTGAGGAGGGCCGAGGCGACGAAGGACAGGGCGTCACCGGCGAGAAGCCACTGACAGGCGGCGGTCGTCCCGATCGTCAGGGCCGCCGCGGCGGCGAGACCGCCGATCGCCCAGCCCGCGTTCGCGATGGTCTGGTGGAAGCCTGGTAGCGGACGCGGTCCGGGCCTGCCACCCGGGCGGCGTAGAGGTTGGTGAGGACGGCCTAGGAGGCGAGGGCCAGAATCCGTACGGTGGTGGCTGCTCCGTCGAGCGCCGGGACGCGCTGTTGGATGTGCTCCGGGACCGTCCTGAGGTGCTGGTCGTAGAGAACGATCACGCCTCTGCGGACTCTCACCGGCGGCGGGTTGCGGCGCTGGGTGCATGTGCGCACGGTGAGCAAGTTCCTGGGGACGGACCTGCGGTGGGCGGCCGCCGCGTGTGATCCGATCACGGTGGACCGGCACGACGGGCGGCTGCTGCTGACCTCGGCTGAGTCAGTCATCTGCTCCCGGAGACGGTGTACGGGCTCCTCACCGACGAAGGTACGCGCGCGTTGGTGGCTCGCGCCGAGAGCGTCCGGGACGAGTCGGCCGTGGTGAACGGGCTGTGCTCGTACGGCTGGTGGGTCGCGGCCGGGGCCCGGTTCCGGCTGTCGTCCGGTCCGGGGGTGCGGATCACCGTCGCCGAGCTCGAACCGGCCGACGCGGTGCGGCCGGCCTCGGTCCGAGGCCACCTACGGTGGTTGACCCGCCGGGTCAGGCGCGCTTGCGGGCCAGGTCCTCGTAGAAGTGGAGCAGGTCGAGATTGTCGATGGAGCCGGGGTTGACCGCCTTGTCCAGGGGCGTGCCCTGGAGGAGTCGCTTCACGGGGACCTCGATGCGCTTCCCGGTGAGGGTGTGCGGGATGCCGGGCACCTCGATGACCTCGTCGGGGATGTGGCGCGGTGAGAGGTTTTCGCGGATGGTCCGCTTGATGCGGTCCAGAAGTGCCTGGTCGAGGACGGCTCCCGGGACGAGATGCACGAAGAGGGGCATCCAGTAGCCTCCGTCGGGCTGTTCGATGCCGATGACCAGTGTTTCCCTGATCTCGGGGAGCCGCTCCACGGCCTCGTAGATGTCGGCTGAGCCCATGCGGACGCCCTGCCGGTTGAGCGTCGAGTCGGAGCGGCCGTGGATGACGACGGAGCCGCGCGAGGTGATGGTGATCCAGTCGCCGTGGCGCCACACTCCGGGATAGGTGTCGAAGTAACTGTCGTGATAGCGGCTGCCGTCGGGGTCGTTCCAGAAGTGGATCGGCATCGACGGCATGGGGTTGGCGACGACGAGCTCGCCGACCTCGTCCGTCAGGGGTGCGCCGCTGGGATCCCAGGACTGCAGGTCGGTTCCGAGACCGGCGGCCTGGAGCTCACCGATGTACACGGGCAGTGTCGGTACGGCTCCGGCGAAGCAGGAGCACACGTCCGTGCCACCGCTGACGGAGGCGATCCACAGGTCCTCACGGACCTCGTCGTGCAGCCAGCGGAACCCGTCGGGCGGGAGCGGTGAGCCGGTGGTGGCCACGCAGCGCACCGCGGAGAGGTCGAAGTCGCGTCCTGGGTGCACGTCGGCCTTGCGGCAGGCCATGACGTACGCGGCCGAGGTGCCGTAGAGGGTGGCGCCCGTGCGTTCGGCGACCCGCCACTGGGCGCCGGTGTCGGGATAGCCGGGGCTGCCGTCGTACAGGACGACGGTCGTGCCGGTGAGGAGGCCGGAGACGAGGAAGTTCCACATCATCCAGCCTGTGGAGGTGTACCAGAAGAAGCGGTCCTCGGGACCCAGGTCGCAGTGCAGGCCGAGCTGCTTGAGGTGCTCGACGAGGATGCCGCCCTGGGACTGGACGATGGCCTTGGGCAGGCCCGTCGTGCCGGAGGAGTAGAGCACCCACAGCGGGTGGGCGAAAGGCACCTGCTCGAAGACCGGCTCGGTGTCCGCGTTCGTCAGGGCGGACCACTCCAGGGCTCCTTCGGGAGCCTCGGTACCCAGCAGCGGGATGTGGACGACGGCACGGAGGGAGGGGAGTTCGCCGCGGAGTTCGGCGACTGTCTCCCGGCGGTCGTGCTCCTTGCCGCCGTAGCGGTACCCGTCGACGGTGAACAGGACCACCGGTTCGACCTGCTGGAAGCGGTCCAGGACGCTGCGGGCACCGAAGTCGGGGGCGCATGACGTCCATACGGCGCCCACGGCGGCCGTGGCGAGGAGTGCGACGACGGCTTCCGGGATGTTCGGGAGGTAGCCGCTGACGCGGTCTCCCGGACGTACGCCGAGGACCCGCAGCTCGGCGGCCAGGGAGCCGACCTGGCGGCGCAGCTCGGACCAGGTCACCGGACGCGGTTCATGGGTCTCGTCGACGTACAGGAGGGCGGGTTCGTCGGCGCGGGTCGCGGCCGCGCGCAGGGCGTGCTCGGCGTAGTTGAGGGTGGCGCCCGGGAACCATTCGGCGCCCGGCATCGAGCGCTCGCCCAGCACGCGCGCGTAGGGCGTCGAGAACCGTACGTGGAACCACTGCGTGACCGCTGCCCAGAACTCCTCCAGCTCGTCCACGGACCAGCGGTGGAGAGCCTCGTAGCCGCCCTCGGCCGGGGCACCGTGGTGTTCGGCCGCCCATGCCTGGAACCGGGTGACCTGGGCCCGGGCGATGCGCTGCGGATCCGGCTGCCAGAGCGGCTGGGGGTTCACGGTCGACATGGGGCGGCTCCCGGGCTGTGCGCGTCGTGTGCGTCACCCGCGCACGGGCAAGGGGTGTGCGCGTGACGCGGCTGTCAGGGACGATGCCATGTGATCAACTTCTACGCCAGGGTGCGACCCACACAGTCCGTGTCGTGAAGATGTGGTCCCGGCACAGGTGAACGGCAGTTGAACGGCACGCGCGCGTGGGGCAGTGAGTGACAGGGTGAGCAGCATGAACGGTCGTGACCTGGTGCGTTCGGTGAAGGCGGTCGGTTCTGCGGGGGCGCCCCTGGGGTTCCGTACCGTGCGGGCGGCGTGGCGCAGGAGGCGTACCGACGCCGCCGGGTTGCCGGCCCGCGGGGCCGAGCGCGCACGGGTGCCGGGTCTGGTGCAGAGCGTCGAGCCGGGGCCCGGCGGGGGCGTCATACGGTTCAACCGCTCCGAGCTGCTGATCACGGTCACGGTGAACGGGGCGGTGTTCTGGGGCTGGGACGGGGCCCGGGCCGAGCCCTCGTACGGCCTCGCGGGTCGTTGCCCGGAGCCTGATCCCCGGGCGGTCCTGGAGCCGGACAAGGACGGCGGCTGGCGGGTCGTCGCCGAGCGGGCGACGGTCGTGGTGTCGCGGCACGGCGCGGTCGAGGTGCGTACGCCCGGTGGGGTGATGCTGCGCCGGGATCTGCCGCCTCGGTGGTGGGAGCCGGTGGGCGGCGGTGCGGCGCGTTGGATGCAGCGGTCCGAGGTGGCCGCCGACGCGCGGTTCTTCGGGCTGGGGGGCCGGGCGTCGGGACCGCGGTTGCGGGACGGAACGTATCGGCTGTGGAACACCGACCCCATGCGGGCGTTCGGGCCTGGCGACGATCCTCTGTACGTCACGATGCCCGTGCAGGTGGTGGTGGCCGACGCAGCCACCCATCTCGTGTTCCACGACACCTCGTGGGACGGCACCGTGACCCTGCGGGAGGGCGAGGAAGGCGCTGGTTCCGGGCACGACCGGGCGGGGACGTCCGAGCTGCGGGCGGACGGCGGTCCGCTGCGCTGCTGGGTGATGGTGGGCACGCCCGCGCGCGTGCTGCTCGGCTGGGCCTCGCTCACCGGTGCGCCCGCGCTGCCTCCGTCGTGGGCGCTCGGCCATCACCACGCGCGCGAGGTCTTCGGCACCGAGCAGGAGGTGCGGCGCATCGTGGCCGGCTACCAGGAACGCGGTCTGCCGCTCGACGCCGTCCATCTGGGCACCGACCACTACGACGGGCACCAGGTGTTCACGGTCGACCAGGAGCGCTTCCCCAAGCTGCCGCAACTGGCCGAGGAACTGCGGCGGGACGGGATCCGGCTGGTGTCGGTCGTCACGCCGGCGGTCAAGGCCGGGCCGGGCGGCGCCGTGTACGACGGCGGGGCGGCCGAGGACGTCTTCGTGCGGGACGCGTCCGGGCGGCTCGTGGAGGGGGTCGTACGCACCGGGGAGGCGGTTTTCCCCGACTTCACGCACGCGCGTGTGCGCGCCTGGTGGGCCCGCCTCTACCAGGAGCGGCTCTCGGCGGGGTTCGCGGGCTTCTGGCACGACATGAACGAGCCCACCTCGTTCACCGCCTTCGGGGAGTCCACTCTGCCGCGCTCGGCTCGGCACGCGTTGGAGGGCCGGGGCGGCGACCACCAGGAGGCGCACAACGTCTACGCGCTGTGCATGGCCCGGGCCGGTTACGAAGGTCTGCGCGCCTTGGTGCCCGATGAGCGGCCCTTCCTGGTCTCGCGCTCCGGATGGGCCGGCATGCAGCGCTACGGCGGCACCTGGTCCGGTGACGTGGCCACCGGCTGGCCCGGTCTGCGGGCCTCCTTGTCGCTCGTCATGGGGCTCGGGCTGTGCGGGGTGCCCTACTCGGGGCCCGACGTGGGCGGCTACGACGGGCACCCGTCGCCGGAGCTCTATCTGCGCTGGCTCCAACTGGGCGCGTACCTGCCGCTGTTCCGCACGCACGCGGGTCCGCGGGCGGGGCGGAGGGAGCCTTGGGAGTTCGGTGCCGAGGTGCTGGAGCACGCGCGCGTGGCGCTGGTGGAACGCCGGCGGCTGCTGCCGTACTTCATGACTCTCGCGCAACTGGCCCGGCGTACCGGAGCGCCCTATGTACGGCCCCTGTGGTGGTCCGCGCCGGAGGACCGCGCCCTGCGGGACTGCGAGGACGCCTTCCTCCTGGGTGACTGTCTGCTCGTGGCACCGGTGCTCGATCCGGGCAGCGACCGGCGTGCGGTCCAGTTGCCGCGGGGCCGCTGGTACGACACGACGACGGAGCAGGCGTACGAAGGGCCGGGGCAGGTGCTCGTCGACGCTCCGCTGTCGCGGATCCCGGTGCTCGCGCGCGCGGGTGCCGTCATCCCGGTGCGGGGAGACGACGGCGGTCTCGAGCTGGAGGTATGGGCACCCGCCCGCGGGCGGAGCGGGGGCGGGCTGGTCGTGACGGAGGCGGGCGACGGCTGGGACGAACCCGGGATCGAGCGCTATGCCGCCCGCTGGGAGGGCGGGAAGGTGGTCGTTCGGCTGGAAGGTGAGGACGGTGTGCGCCGGCCGTCCCACCCGGTGCGGCTGCGCGGGCTCGGAACGAGCTGAGGCCCTTCTGACGGATCGCCGCGGGAGAAAGCGCGCCGTTCGGTGCGTGCGATCGGCGTACGGACGGTCATGTGGCGGACCCGCCCGGCCCGTTGCCCCGTGCGGCTGGGGGTCCCCCACGCCTTGAGGCGGTGGGGGTGCGTGCGGGCGTCACGACGCTGCGGAGATTACTCGGAAGGGCCCCAGGTCTCAGATGTAGCGGCCCTCGAACCAGGCCCGTACGACCAGGGTGTGCAGCGGGAAGGCGAGCTCCTCCGGTCTGCGCAGGAGATGCCAGCCCTCGGTCTCGTCCGTGGCGGCGGACCGAGGGAGGCCGTCGGCGGGGCGCTCCGGCAGCATCCCGAACAGCAGCAGGTGCCCGTCGGTCGAGCTCAGGGCGTCGATGAGCCGCACGTCCCGGCTCGCCGCCTCGATGCCGGTCTCTTCCCTGAGTTCACGGACCAGGGCCTGCCGCCAGTCCTCGCGGTCGTCCATGTAACCGCCGGGCAGTGCGATGCCCCCGCGCGCGGGGCTGATGGTTCGGGTGATGACGACCAGGGCCGTGCCCTGGGTGTCGTACACGGGCTGGAGGGCGACGGCGACCGGCAGGGGGTTGCGGTAGGCCACGGTGGCGCAGGCGGGACAGGTGCGGGGCCAGCCCGCGACGCCCTCTCCGTAGGGCGCTCCGCAGCTCGAACAGTGGGAGCCGCGTACGGAGTTGGGAATGGAGTGTTGGGTTTCGGACACGCGGCGGACTGTATCCGATCATCGGTGGCTCCGGTTCCGTTGGGTCCTCTGCCTCTTTGCCGCCGCCCGTGCGACACTTCTGACGATCCGTCAGTTCTGGTCCGGGGAGGGACTTTGTCGCGCACACGCACACCTGTGGTCGCCGGGTGGTTCGCCGGTGAAGGGGACGACTTCACGCTCCTCGGCACGCGTTGCTCCGGCTGCGCCTCGGTCTTCTTCCCTCGCGAGGACAGCCATTGCCGCAACCCCGGTTGCGGTGGTGGAGATCTGGCGGAGATTCCTCTTTCGCGGCGCGGTCGCGTCTGGTCCTACACCGACAGCCGGTACCGGCCTCCGTCACCGTATGTGAGCGATCCGGAACTTCCGTGGGAGCCGTACACGTTGATCGCTGTGGAGCTCGCCGCCGAGCGGATCGTGGTGCTGGGGCAGGCGATTCCCGGGGTCACCGTCGCCGATCTGACGGTGGGCGCGGAGGTGGAGGTCGTCCCCGGAGTGCTGCACGAGGACGGGGAGACGGTCTGGACGACCTGGCAGTGGCGGCCGACGGGGGTGACGGCATGACGGGCGAGGTGGCGGTGCTCGGCGCGGGCATGCACCCCTGGGGCAAGTGGGGACGCGGATTCGTCGAGTACGGAGTGGCGGCGGCCCGCGCGGCGCTGGCCGACGCGGGGCTGGAGTGGCGGGAGATCGGCTCGATCGTCGGCGCGGACACCGTGCGGGGCGGCTATCCGGGCTATGTGGCGGGGGCGACCTTCGCCAGGGCGCTGGGCTGGCAGGGAGCCCGCGTCACCAGCGTGTACGCGGCGTGCGCGTCCGGGGCGCAGGCGGTGGCGACCGCGCGGGCACAGATCCTCGCCGGTCTGGCCGACGTGGTGCTCGTGGTCGGTGCCGACGCGGCACCCAAGGGCTTCTTCCGGCCTGCGGGCGGCGACCGGCCCGACGATCCCGACTGGCTGCGGTTCCGGGCCCTCGGGGCGACCAACCCCACGTACTTCGGGCTGTACGCGCGGCGGCGGATGGCCGTACACGGGGACACGGCGGAGGACTTCGCGCAGGTCAAGGTGAAGAACTCGGCCATGGGAGCGCTGAATCCATACGCGCGGTACCGGAAGCGGGTGACCGCGGAAGAGGTCGCCGCCTCCGCCGTGGTGGCCGATCCCCTGCGGCTGCTCGACATCTGTGCCACCTCGGACGGCGGGGCGGCGCTGGTGCTCTCCAGCATGGAGTTCGCGCGCGGGCGAGGCGTGGCCGAGCCGGTGCGGATCAGGGCGGTGTCGACGGTGACGCCGACGTATCCGAACACGGTGCTGGACCTGCCGGACATCGCGACGGACTCCGCCGCGGCGGTCGAGCCCGCCGCGGAGACCTTCCGCGCCTCGATCGCGCATGCCGCCTACGAGGAGGCCGGGGTCGGCCCGGACGATCTCTCCCTGGCCGAGGTGTACGACCTGTCCACCGCCCTGGAGTTGCAGTGGTACGAGGATCTCGGACTGTGCGGGGAGGGCGAGGGTGCGAAGCTGCTGCGCGAGGGGGCGACGGCGCCGGACGGCCGTATACCCGTCAACATGAGCGGTGGACTCGCCTCCTTCGGTGAGGCGGTCCCGGCGCAGGCGATCGCCCAGGTGTGTGAGCTCACCCGGCAGTTGCGGGGCGAGGCGGGTGAGCGGCAGGTGGAACACGCGCGCGTGGGGATCACCGCGAACCAGGGGCTGTTCGGGCACGGGTCGGCGGTGATAGCCGTCCGGTGATCAGCGGGAAAGGGAGTTTTCCCTACGCTGTGTGAGCATCCCGGAATCCTGCGTGAACGTCTCATGAACTGCGCCTGGGTGGGCCCGAAGGGCGTCACTATGCTGCCGTGCGCTCATGGACGGACACTCTCCGCTTCGCCTTCCAGCCGGTGGTCAACCTGGCGACCGGTGCGGTGGCAGGACTGGAGATACTCGCCCGTCCCGAGACCGGCGACATCCTGGCGGAGGCCCGCCGCGACCCCGAACTCGACGGCCGGCTCGCGGTGTTGGCGGTACGGGCGGCGGCTCACCGGCAGACTCCGCTGCCGCTGCACGTCAACGTCTTCGCGGGCACGCTCGCCGACCTCGGCGGACTCACCCCGCTGCACACGGCGGTGCGTGAGACGGGGCGGCTGCCGTGGGAGGTCACGATCGACGTGGGTCCGCCGTACACGCATGTACCGCACCAGGCGCTGCTGGAGGCGGTTACGGCGTTGCGGGGGCAGGGCTTCCGGATCAGCGCGGACGGCATCGGGGATGGGGACGTACCGCTGAGACTGCTTGTCGACATGTCGCCCGACCTCGTGAAGCTCGACGCGTCGCTGTCGGCCCGGCCTTCGGCGGTACGGGCGATGCGGACCCTGTGCGACGAACTCGGGGCGCTCGTCTGCGTCGAAGGAGTGGAGACCGAACTCCATTACGCCGCCGTGCTGTCGGCCGGTGCGCAGCTGGCGCAGGGCGTGCTGTTCGCACCGCCGTCCCGGTTGCCCACGGCGCAGGTGTACGTTCCGCCGCGCTCCCCCGGTGCCGTGGCCCCGCCCCGGTCCGGACCGTCGGTGCGGGAGTTCGTGCGCCCCGCCGCGCTGCTGCCGGCCACGGCGTCGGCGGGACAGGTGCGGGCGCTGCTGACCGGGGCGCCCGACGTGTCCGGGGTGCTGCTCGTGGACAGGGACGGGGTGCCGTTCCGCTCGGTGCACCGGTCGCGCTTCCTGTTGTCGATGTCGGGGCGCTACGGACACGCCCTGTACGCCGACCGGCCCGCCGCCAAACTCGGTGATCCGCCGCGGGTGGTCGGCATCGACGCCACCGCGTGGGAGGTCCTGGACGTGGTCGCGGTCGGGGGCGAGGACCGTACGTCGGACGACGTGGCCGTGGTCGACCGGTACGGCCGGTGCGTGGGCGTCGTACGGCTCGCGGACCTCGTACGGGCGCTGAGCGAGACCAGGGTGGAGGAGGCGGCCGGGCTCAACCCGCTGACCCGGCTGCCCGGTTCGGACGCGATCACGGGCGAGGTGGACCGGCGTATCGCGGACGGGCGGACGTTCGCGCTGAGTTGGCTGGACGTCGACCACTTCAAGCAGGTCAACGACGGGGCCGGGTTCGCCGCGGGCGACGAGCTGATCCGCTCGGTGGGACGGGTCCTCCAGCAGGCCGCGGCCGGCACCGCGCGCGTGGGGCACATCGGCGGGGACGACTTCCTGGTGCTGGCGGACCCGGAGGAACTGGCTCCGCTGGCCGCGTCCGTTCTCGACGTTCCCTGGGCGGCAGGCGGGTGGCCCGTGACGCTGTCCCTGGCCACCGTGGTGTGCGTACCGGGCAGTGTGGCGGACCACCGGGAGACAGCGGCGTGTCTCGCACCGTTGAAAAAGGCCGCGAAGGCCCTCGGCGGGGCGAGCTGGGTCGTCGGGCGGGCGGGGATGCCCGGGTACGAGATCCGGCGGGGGACGGGGCCACAGGCCGCTTCGACGGGGTACGCGGTGGCGGAGCCGGGGACGGGCTGAAGGGGCAGGGCCGCGTTCGGCTCGAACGAGGCTCGGCCGGCCCTGCGCCCGTTCACGGAGGCAGCTGGCCAGCCCGCCCCAACCGTTGCCGTCGGCGACCTTGACGGCCTCCGGGGCCCGGTGAACACTTCCGGTGTCAGTCGACATCGCCGTACATTCTCGGCGCATCCAGGCAGCACGCGGCGCGGGCCCCCACGAGCCAAGGCCCATACCTCCACGGGCGATTCGGCTGCGACGGCACGCTCGTCGCGGACGCCGGACGGGGCGCGGAATCCTCCCTGCCCTCGGCAGTTCGCCAAAGGAACCGCAACCCTGCACGGAGCACCGGGGCGGGAACGTCCCGGGCCAGGGCCTTGGAGCCGCCATGAGCAACGGAGACGTATTCCTCGGTGAGGTCATCGGAACGGCGATTCTGATCCTCTTCGGCGCCGGCGTGGTCGCCGCCGTCGTACTCAACCACTCCAAGGCCAAGGACGCCGGCTGGGTGGTCATCGCGTTCGGCTGGGGCTTCGGCGTGCTGGCGGGGGCGTACACCGCCGCCCCGCTGTCCGGCGGGCATCTCAACCCCGCCGTCACCATCGGGATCGCCGTCGACACCGGGGACTGGGACCAGGTTCCCGTGTACATCGCCGGGCAGATGGTCGGTGCCATGCTCGGGGCGGTCCTGTGCTGGCTGGTCTACTACGCACAGTTCCACGCCAACGCCGAGGAGGAGCTCGCCCAGCCCACGCTCGGGATCTTCTCCACCGCGCCCGCGATCCGCAATCCCGTGGCGAACCTGGTCACGGAGATCATCGCAACGATCGGCCTGGTCCTGCCGATCCTGGCCTTCGGCCTCACCAAGGGGCTCGGCGAGTCCGGTACCGCGGTCCTCGTCGTCGCCTTCCTGGTGGTCGGAATCGGTCTGTCGCTCGGCGGGCCCACCGGATACGCCATCAACCCGGCCCGCGACCTGGGCCCGCGCATCGTGCACACGCTGCTGCCGATTCCCAACAAGGGCACCTCGGACTGGGGTTACGCGTGGATCCCGGTGGTGGGACCGCTCATCGGCGGGGCGCTGTCCGGAGTCATCTTCAACGCCGCCTTCTGAACCACGGCCTTGTGCACCACAGCCCTTGCGAAACACAGCCTTGTGCAGGAACCGACGAAGGGGACGTCATGACGGACAAGTTCGTCGCCGCCATCGACCAGGGAACTACTTCCAGCCGCTGCATCATCTTCAACCAGGACGGCGCGATCGTGGCCGTCGACCAGCGCGAGCACCGCCAGATCTTCCCCAAGCCCGGCTGGGTGGAGCACGACGCCACCGAGATCTGGTCCAAGGTGCAGGCCGTGGTCGCCGGGGCGATCGCGAAAGCGGGGCTGCGTGCCGATCAGCTCAGCGCGCTCGGCATCACCAACCAGCGCGAGACGACGGTCCTGTGGGACCGCGCCACGGGCAAACCCGTGCACAACGCGATCGTGTGGCAGGACACCCGCACCGCGGCTCTGACCAGTCAACTCGGTGGTTCGGACGGGCAGGACCGGTTCCGTGAGCAGACCGGGCTGCCGCTGGCCACCTACTTCTCGGGACCGAAGGCGACCTGGCTGCTGGACAACGTGCCGGGACTGCGCGCGCGTGCCGAGAACGGCGAGATCGCCTTCGGCACCATCGACTCCTGGCTGATCTGGAACCTCACCGGCGGCACGGACGGCGGGCAGCACGTCACGGACGTGACGAACGCCGGACGGACCATGCTGATGAACCTGGAGACCCTCCAGTGGGACCAGTCCATCCTGGACGCGATGAACGTGCCGGACGCCGTGCTGCCCGAGATCAAGTCGTCCGCCGAGGTCTACGGCACCGCGGTCGGCCAACTCGCGGGCGTGCCCGTGGCGTCCGCGCTGGGCGACCAGCAGGCCGCGGTGTTCGGGCAGGCCTGCTTCGACGTGGGCACGGCGAAGAACACGTACGGCACGGGCTCCTTCCTGCTGCTCAACACGGGCACCCGGCCGGTCCCGTCGAAGAACGGGCTGCTGACGACGATGGGCTACAAGATCGGCACCGAGGCGCCGGTCTACTGCCTGGAGGGGTCGATCGCCATCACGGGCGCCCTGGTCCAGTGGTTCCGCGACCAGCTCGGCATCATCCGCAACGCGGACGAGATCGAGACCCTGGCGGCCAGTGTCGACGACAACGGCGGCGCGTACATCGTGCCCGCCTTCTCCGGCCTGTTCGCGCCCTATTGGCGCTCCGACGCCCGCGGAGTCGTCACGGGTCTCACGCGGTACGTCACCAAGGCGCACCTCGCGCGCGCGGTGCTGGAGGCCACAAGTTGGCAGACCCGTGAGGTCGTGGACGCCATGTACCAGGACTCCGGGGTGCACATCACCACCCTGAAGGTGGACGGCGGCATGACCAAGAACAACCTGCTCATGCAGCATCAGGCCGACGTGCTGGACGTCCCGGTGGTGCGGCCGAAGGTCTCCGAGACCACGTGCCTGGGCGCCGCCTACGCGGCCGGGCTCGCCACCGGCGTGTGGAACGACCTGGACCAGCTGAAGTCCCACTGGCAGAAGGACGTCGAGTGGACGCCGAACATGGAGGCGTCCGTCCGGGACCGCCAGTACCACAACTGGCGCAAGGCCGTGGAGAAGAGCTTCGGCTGGGAGGAGGACGGCGAGAACTAGCACGCGCGCGTGGTGCCGTGGAGCCGCGGCCCGTACCCCTGTCGGCGGGGGTGCGGGCCGCACCCGTGCCTCAGCCGGTGACGGTCTCGCGGCGTCGCGCCGAGTACGCCATCGCGTGCTGGACGACTCCGACGAGGACGTCCTTGACCGACTGCTTGTCCCGGGCGTCGCACAGCACGATCGGCACGTCCGCGTCGAGGTCGAGTGCCTGCCGTACGTCCTCCTCCGGGTAACGGTCCGCTCCCTGGAAGCAGTTGACGCCGATGAGGAAGGGTATGGAGCGCCGCTCGAAGTAGTCGATGGCGGCGAAGCAGTCCTCCAGGCGCCGGGTGTCGACGAGCACGACGGCTCCGAGGGCGCCCTCGGACAGCTCGTCCCACATGAACCAGAAGCGTTCCTGACCCGGCGTGCCGAACAGGTACAGCACGAGGTCCTCGCGCAGGGTGATGCGACCGAAGTCCATGGCGACGGTGGTGGTGCGCTTGTTCTCCACACCGCTGATGTCGTCGACCGGGCGGCCTGCCTCGGTGAGCAGTTCCTCGGTGCGCAGCGGTCTGATCTCGCTGACCGCGCCCACGAACGTGGTCTTGCCCACGCCGAAGCCGCCGGCCACCAGGATCTTGAGCGTGACGGGCTCGACCGGGGGCTTGCCGCGCTCAGAACGCCCGAAGATCATTGGTCTCTTCTCCTGCTTGCTGGGGGTGTCGGGTCGACGACGGGCCATGGCCCGAGCCGACCGGGATCTCGATGACGCGTCCGGCGACTTCGGTGACCGTACCGTCCGCGAGCGCGCGGCCCGCCATGCCGTACGGGGGCACCTTACGACGCTGGGCCACGGCGCGAACTCCCCGAGCCGTACTCCCGCAGAGGCCATCGTGGAGCAGGGTCCGGGATCCGTACGGGACGGCCGCGTCGACCGCCGCCGAGGGCGGGCACGCACGAGGGGTACGGCGGCTCGGTGAGCGGCCGTACCCGAGCTCGCGGGCGGGCGTCGGAGCCGGTCCTGCGGCCGTGTCCGCCGTCGTGCCACAAGACCGGGGCTCGCAGGTCGGCGAGGTCGGTCCGAGGAGCCTGTCGTCACGTCCGTCTCCCCGATCGGCCTGCTCGGCAGCGTGCCCGCGGGGCCGGTGGCCGGCCGTCCGCGAATGGTCGTCGACGATCAGTCAGATCATATCGGCAGGGGGTGCCTGCGCCCGCCACGGATCGACGGGGACCCCAGGGGCGGACGTACGGCCCCTGCTGCGGCGTTCCACGAGATCAGTCCCGTGCGCCGGACGGTTCGGGCCATGCCGTCCCCGAACGCCGTCCGTGAGCGCCCGGCGACGCCGACGGAACGCCCCGGGGTGGGCCGGACGGTCCGTCACAGGGCCCTGAGGCCGCTGATCACGTCGCGCAGAATGCTTTCGTCAGGCAGTTCGGCGGGCGGCACCGGCCGGTTCACATGGACCCACTCCGAGTCGACGAGATCACCTATGAGGACGCGTATCACGCCGATGGGCAGGTTGAGTTCGGAGGACAGCTCGGCGACCGACTGCGGAGTGTCCCGGCACAGGTCGACGATGTCCACGTGCTCGGGGGACAGCGAGTGGTCCCCATCGGGATCGTCCGTGTCGGGTTCGGCCACGACGACCGCGATGAGGTCGAGACGGTGCTGGCCGTCACTCGTGGTGCGGCCACGCGTCATGGCGTACGGACGGACCACCGGTCCGGCCTCGTCGTCGAACCAGTGGCTTCTTCCCTGACCGTCTGTGCTCATGCCATCTCACTACCCGCCCTGAGGCAGATCGGTGCGTGGAGCGGCACTCAGATGTACACCGACCCGCTTCACCAGGAGCGTCATCTCGTAGGCGACCAGGCCCACGTCCGAGTCGGCGTCCGAGAGGACGGCGAGGCAACTGCCGTCGCCTGCGGCCGTCACGAACAGGAAGGCGTCGTCCAGCTCCACGACCGTCTGCCGGACGTTGCCCGCCTCGAAGTGCCGGCCCACGCCCTTGGCGAGGCTGTGGAAGCCGGACGCCACGGCGGCGAGGTGCTCGCTGTCCTCGCGGGTGAGGTCCTTGGACACGCCGGTCGGGAGGCCGTCACTGGAGAGCACCAGGGCCTTGCGGATACTCGTGACACGGTCCACCAGGTCATCGAGGAGCCAGTTGAGCTCGCCGGACTTGTCGGTCGCCTTCGGTGCGGTCATCGACCGTCCCCCTCTGTCGTTCGTTGTGGTGCTGTGCCGCCGGACACGTCGTCGTCCTCGGCGTTCTCCTCGCGGCCGCGCTGCCAGCCGCGCTGGAGCGAGGCCATGCGGCTGCGTACCTCGTCGGCGTCCCGCTCGGCGGGCCCCGACTGGTTCTGGGGGCGTCGCACAGGGCTCTGCTTCAGTTGTGGGGCCAGGTTGGCCTGCCGTACGCGGCGGGGCAACGGGGCGCTGCCGGAAGCCGTGTCCTGCGGCGGTCTGCCCGAGCCGGACGCTGCGGCGGTGCCGCGGGTGGACTCGGTCGAACCGGCCCTCCCGAGAACGCCCGGCGCGGAGCCGACCGTGCCGAGAGCCGGTGCTGCCGAACCCGGTGCGCCGGTGACACCTGTGGCGGAGTCGTCCGGCGCCGGACCGCTCGACGCGATCTCGGCTCGCCTGGTGCGCCGGGGCAGGACGGGGGAAACGGCCGCTCCGCCCGGTTCACGGCCCGGGGACGCCGAGGAGGCCGGAGCCTGCGTCGTCTCGTCGAGGCGGTCGGCGACGCCAGTGCCCCGGCGCAGAGCCGCGGCGCGACGGCGGCTGGGCAGCGTCGGGGGCTCGGAGCGCGAAGGGCCCGGAGAAGTCGTGGGATTGGGCTGCGGCCGGGACCCGCCCGGGCCGATCGCCGGTGGCTCGTCCGTCTCCACGCGTCCCGGCCGTGTGTCGGTGACCGGGCGCCCGTGGGAGCTGACCAGCTTGGGCGTACGCAGCCGAGGCAGCGGAACCGGGGCGTCGTCGCCGATACCGGCTCCGTCGGTGCCCGGACCGTCGTCGTCGACCTCGGCCAGGGAGCGGCGCGGGTGGAACAGTCCGCCGCGCTCGCTGTCCTCGGAGTCGAGCGCGCCCGGGAAGTCGTTCAGGGCGTCCAGGTCGACAGGGGCCTCCAGTTCGACCGGCCCGTTCAGGATCGCAGGTGCCTTGCCCGGCAGCTGGGGCGGTCCCTGGGCGAGCATGACCCGCCTGGACTCCGCCGGTGCGACCTCCTTCGGCGGTTGGGGGCGGTCGAGACGGAAGCCGATGCCGTTGGTGTCCGGAATGTCGTCGGTCAGCAGCGCGTCGGGGATGAAGACGACAGCGGTGGTGCCGCCGTACGGCGAAGGCTGGAGCGAGACCCGGACGTTCTGGCGCTGCGCGAGCCGGCTGACCACGAACAGGCCCAGCCGGTCGGTGTCGGACAGCTCGAACTCCGGTGTCTCGGCGAGCCGGAGGTTGGCGTCCAGCAGCGCGTCGGCGGCCATGCCGAGTCCGCGGTCGTGGATCTCCAGGGTGAAGCCGTTGGCGACGCGCTCACCCAGGACCTGCACGGCGGTGTGCGGCGGGGAGAACACGGTGGCGTTCTCCAGGAGTTCGGCCACGAGGTGCGTGAGGTCCGCGACGGCCGGTCCGGTCACGGCCACCCTGGGCAGCCGGCGGACCTCGATGCGTTCGTAGTCCTCGACCTCGGCGACGGCGGCGCGGACGACGTCCATCAGCTGGACGGGTTTGCGCCACTGCCGGGAAGGGGCTGCGCCGGAGAGGATGACCAGACCCTCGGCGTGCCGGCGCATGCGGGTGGTCAGATGGTCCAGGCGGAACAGGTCGGCCAGCTCGTCGGTGTCCTCGGTGCGGCGCTCCATGGTGTCGAGGAGGGTGAGCTGCTTGTGGAGCAGGACCTGGCTGCGGCGGGCGAGGTTGACGAAGACC
The DNA here is from genome assembly GCF_036174265.1 of Streptomyces sp. NBC_00285. Classification (NCBI taxonomy): domain Bacteria; kingdom Bacillati; phylum Actinomycetota; class Actinomycetes; order Kitasatosporales; family Streptomycetaceae; genus Streptomyces; species Streptomyces sp. NBC_00285. The sequence continues at coordinate 1,941,968 of NZ_CP108055.1, forward strand.
TCGGAGACACCGGCACGCAACTCGGCCTGCTTCACGGCGGCTTCGACGGCAGCGCGCTGGAGGGTGTTGAGTGCCTGGCCGACCTCGCCCATCTCGTTCTTGTCGTACTCCAGGCGCGGGACCTCGGTCTCGACGTCGACCTGCTCGCCCACGGAGAGGCGGCGCATCACGCTGGGCAGCCTTACGCCGGAAGCCTCGTGGGCCTCCAGGCGCAGCTGCCTCAGGTCGCGGATGAGGCCGCGGCCGACCCGTACGGACAGCACCAGCGAGAAGAGCAGCGCGATCAGGCCGAGGACGCCCACACTGGCCGCTTTGAAGATGACGCCCATCGCGTCCGGGTGGACCCGGTCCTGAAGGCGGTCGCCTGCCTGGTCGTCGAGCTTGGCGAGGTCGGCGAGCACACTGCCCCCGGCGGCGTCCCAGCTCTTGGCGCTGACCTTGTTGAAGGTCCCGGCATCGGCGGAGGCGACGGCCTGCTCGGCCGAGCGCAGGGGAGCGGTGCCGGCGTTCTTCCAGAAGCTCTCATAGCGCTCCCGCTCCGCCGCCGGCAGTACCGCAAGGTTGATGTCGTACATCAGGGTGCGCTGCGCGACGAGGTCGGAGACGTCACGGATCTCGTTGTGGTCCAGCTTCCCCACCACCAGGGCGGAGCTGAGCAACGCGTCCTCGCGGGACAGCAGTTCACGGGCGCGGGTGATGTTCACCAGGGCGCGGGCCTGCTTGTCCAGCTCCACGCTGTCGACTCCGTCGACGGTGGCGAGGAGGGCGTAGCAGGGGTCCACGAGCCGGTTGTACTGGTCGAGGGCCTGGAGGCGGGAGACAGTGCCCTCCTCCACGCTTCGGCGCAGCGAGTCGATGCCCGCGAACGCGTCCAGTACGGCGGTGAGCCGATCGTCGTCGTCCTGGTCCAGGCCGTCGCGGACATCGGGATCGTGCGCGTTGGTGCGGAACTTGGCGATGGCGTCGTCCGAGGCGTTCCGCGTGGTGCGCAGGGCGGACAGGGCATCCGACGCACGCGGGTCGGCGAGGTAGACGAGCGTCTGGCGGCGTTCCTGCTGGAGCACGCGAACGGCGTCCTCGGTGGGATAACCGAGCTTCTCCGTGATGGTCGACACCTGGAAGAGCCGGGCGACCTCACGTCCCGTCAGCACCGTGGTGAAGCCCCACACCGCGATCAGGGAGAGCAGCGGCACGAGAAGCAGCGCCACGATCTTCCGGCGGATCGACTTCCCGCGAAAGCGCATGGCCTCCCCCAGCTCGACCCCCGTCGGCCGGGGGTACACATGTACGTCAACAAACGGCGCGAGCCTACTACTGACGCACACGTAACTCGAAGTTCCATCCGGAACACTAACTTCCGCACCAGCACCGGGACATGTGGAGGTGTCCGGCCATTGCGGGAGATTGCCTCCTGTGATGAGGCAGTCCATGTCGCACCGGAACCGATCGACCAGGGCCATTGATTGGCTGGATTTTTTCGTTTTTTTGACGTTGCGAGGGAATCTTGTAGGGGTTCTGTACGTAGTTCTCTTCGGGAAATGGCGGTGGATTCGGCCACAGGAGCCGCATCTGCAACTGGGCGGCGTAAAGCAGCGCAAGCCGGGCAGCCACCTTGAAGCCCGGTTCACGGGCATCGGGGCAAGGGATCTGCCGGCGGTGGGGAGTGACACGGTGATGGGCACGGCGGCACGACAGGAGGCGCCGGAAGACGGCGCGGGTACGGCGCGTTCGAGGGTACCCAGGCGTCGCGAGGCGCCGGTTCACGGTGTTCCGGCAGCGACGGACAGGCCAATGAGGCGCGATGCGGTCCGGGAGGAGTCGTACCGGCCATTGTGGGTCGAGGAGCCCGCGCGCAGGCGCCGGCTGCCGGACCCGGTGCGGACCTCCGCGGTGCGGGCGGTGATCATCATCGCCGTGACCCTGCTTCAGGCGATGGTGGCCTTCCTGTGCACGCTGGCCGGTTCCTGGCTGGCGTTCCCGATGGTGGTGAGCAGCGTGGCCAGCACCGTGGTGGCCACCTGGGGCGCGCTGGACGTGTGGGTGACCCGCCAGGTGTGGAACCAGCGGCACGGCGTGGTGTCGACCCCCAGCAGCACGGCGCGCGCGCTGCGGCGCGAGCGGCGCAAGGCCCGGCGGCAGGTGCGGGCCACCGAGCGGACCCAGGAGCGGATACGGCGCCAGGGCGGCGGCACGGGGCAGTTGTCGCACCCCTGAGTCCGGGCGGGCGCGAACGCTCGCCCGGGCTCCGTGGCACGGGGCCCGGGCCACCGCGGCCCCGTGCCCCTTACGGAGTGACAGGAGCGACGGGTGCCGGGCGTTTGAACATGCGGGTCGCCGTGATCTCGCTGTGTCCCACCTCGCCCGCCTGGGGCTGTTGAGGCAGGCCCGGGCGGAGGTGTTCCTCCACGCTGATGTATTTCAGGCCGGCCCTGAGGTCCGCGTCGTTCCGCAGCCGGATGACCAGGGGGAACTCCGCGAGTGCCGTCGTGTCGAACAGGCCGGTGGTGTAGAGGAGCTGGACGCCCAGGGCGTCCGAGACCGCACGCTGGAGCTCCAGCAGATACGTCGCGTTGGCGCGCCCGATCGGGTTGTCCAGGAACAGCGTGCCGGCGTGCCGGTGCTTGTCCCTGCCCCGGTCGTTGGAACGCAGAGCGGCCATCGTGCAGTACAGGGCAATGGCCGCGGTGAGCAACTGGCCGCCGGAGAACACGTCGCCCATCTGCCCGACGGGCACGCGCTCCGCACGCAGCACGGCGTCGGGCTTGAGGATCTCGACGGCCACGCCCTTGGGCTGGAGCGCGGCCGCAACTCCCCGCAACAGCAGGGACATCCCGTCGCGCCGCAGGTCGGAGTTCTTCTTCACGGCTGCCCGCGTCGCCTCGTCGACGACCTCGCCGAGCCGCTCGGTCAGCGTGGCCTGGTCGGGTTCCTCGAAGCGGATCCGCAGGAACTCCTGCCCGGACCACTCCCCCAGCCCCTCGGGCAGCCGGGACAGCCGCTGGGCGGACCTGAGCGTGGCGAGGGCGGACTCCACGAGCCCCCGCAGCCGGTCCACGATCGAGTCCCGGTTCCGCTCCAGCTGCACCAACTCGTCGGTCAGCACCCGCAGTCGGGGCGCGAAGGCGTCCGCCCACTTCTGCGCGTGCTCGGGCAGCGCGGACGCGGGCAGCTCCCGGATCTGCTGACGTGCGGGGGTACGGACCTGCTCGTAGCGCGTGGAGTTCGCGTGCCGGACGAGCACGTCGCTCGCCTCGCGGACGGCGGACTCGGCGGCGGAGAGGTCGGCGGCGCAGCCGCGCAGCGAGCGGCGGGCGTCGGCGGCGGACTGCCGGGCCTCCTCGGGGCTGCCCGGGTAGGGCTCCGGCTCCTCCTGGTCCTCCTCCGCACCGTGCTCGCGCAGCAGGTCGCGGAGCATCGCGGCGATCTCGTCGAAACCGCTCGCCGCGTCCTCGGCGGCCCGGTGGGAGCCGAGCAGTTCCGCGTGCGCCTGCCCGGCCTGGGCCAAAGACTCGGTGCGGGACGCCAGTTCGGCGGTGGCCGTGCGCAGCAGCGCCTGCGCGTGCTCGGCGTCGCGGGGCTCCGACTCGTCCGGCAGCTCGGTGTGCACCTCGCCGTCCTCGGGCGCGAGCCGCTCGGTCTCGCCGCGCAGCCGGCCGAGCTGCTCGCTCGCGGTCGACATGCGGGCCTCCAGGAGCTGAACCAACTCCTCCGCCCGGGCGGCGGCGGCCTGCCGGGAGGGCCCGTCGGAGCCCTCGGTGGACTGGAGAAGCTGCTCCGCGCGTGTGCGGACCTTGTTGCTCAGCCGGTCCAGCTCGGCCAGGGACCCGCTCTCGTCGCTCTCCGCGCGGGCCTGCTCGGCCCGCAGATCGGCGTCGACGCCCACCTTCTCGTACAGCTGAGAGGCGGCCCGGTAGGCCTCGCGGAGCGCGGGCAGGGACGCCCTGGACGGATCCGTCTCACTGTCCGGTACGTCGTCGGGGGCGCCCGCGATCTCGGCGCGCTCGGCACGCAGCGCACGGGCGGTGCGGCGGGCGTCGTCGGCTGCGCGCTGGGCACCGCGCCGGTCCTCGTCGGCGGCGCGGGCGCGCTCCAGACAGGTCTGGGCGCGGGCCTCCGACTCGCCTGCCTCGTCGGCGAGTTCGCGCAGCTTGACCTGCCAGCCGGCCCGCTCGCGCAGCCGGAAGGCGAGCCCTGCCAGGGCGTCGGCGGCACGCCGGGTCTTCTGAGCGGCCTCCTGCCGCTCGTCGCGCATCCGGGCGGCTTCGCCGGCGACCTCGTCGGCCTCGGCACGCACGGCGCGCGCCTCGGTCAGCTCGGCCTCCGCCTCCTCGGCGAACACGCGCGTGTCGTGGGCGGTCCGGGCCAGCTCGACGAGCCGGCCGGCCGGACAGCCGGTGCGCCAGGAGGCGAGCCGGGCGGTCAGCTCGCGGTCCTTGCCGAGCCGGGAAGCGAGCGACCGGATCTCCTCGTCGCGCTCACCCGCCCGCGCCCGCAGCGCCTGGCGTTCCTCGTCGGCGGCGTGCTCGTCGTGCATGGCCGGGTTCGGCGGTACGAGGAAGACGTCCGTGCTGGGTGAATCGGTCGCCGGAGTCGGCGCGAGCAGCGCGGCGGCCGTACCGACGGCGACGGCCGACCGTGGGAGCAGTGCCGCGTCGTTCAAGGCCTCGCGGGCACGAGCGTGTGTGGCGGGGTCGGTGATGATCACGCCGTCGACCAGTTCGGGCCGCGCGGCCAGCACACGCGCGTGGTCCGCGGGGTCGACGGCCTGGGCGAGATAGCGCCAGCCGGGCAGCGCGGGGATGCCGTTCTCGCCGAGGAACTCGACGGTGGCCAGTACGTCCGGCCCCGGAGGCAGCAGCCCGCCGTCACCGAGCGCGCCGAGGATCCGCGCATCGTCGGCGGCGGTCGTACGCAGCTCGAACAGCTGGCGTTCGGCGGAGGAGACGGAGCCGTCGAGCAGTTCACGGAGTTCGTCGGCGAAGCGGTCGAGGTCCTCGGGGGTGAGCGTCCCGTCGTCGGCCGAACCTCCGTACGGGTCCGCGTCGGCCTTCTTCGCTCCCGTGGCCCCCGCGCGCGGCCCCGGCACTCCCCCGCGGGACCCGGTCAGGCTCAGCAGCTCCGCGAGCCGCTCCTCGCCCGCCAGGCCCTCGGCGAGTCGGCGTTCGGCCTCGTAGGACCGCTCGGCCGCCGTGGCCGCGTCCTCCGCGCGAGCTGCTGTGAGCTCCGCGCGGGACTCGGTGGAGGCGGCCTCGCGCGCATGCTCGGCGGCCCGGCTCGACGCCTCGCGGGCAGTGTCCCAAGCGGCCACCGCTGTCTTCTCGGCGTCGCTCGCGGCGAGGGCGGCGCGGGCGGGGTCGGCGTCGGGTGCGGTGTCGTCGAGCCAGCCCGCGCGGACCGCCTCCGCGGTTTCCTGCTCGACCTCGCTCAGACGCTGGCGCAGGTGTCCGACCTCGCTGCGGGCGCGCTGTGCCTCGGTGGCGGCAGAGGTGGCGTCCCGGTGGGCCGACTCGCCGACCTCCTGGAGGGCGGCGGACCGCTCCTCCCCTTCGTTGGCGAGGTTCTCCGCGCCCTCGGCGGCCGTGTGCAGGGCCCGGACCAGATCGGCGGCGGCCTTGGTGCGGGCGGCGAGCGCGGGGGCCGCGTCCCGCTCGGCCACCTGGATGGCGGCGGCCACGCGCGTGACTCGGTCGGCGGCGGCCCGGTGGCGCAGTACGGTCTCGGCGGCCTGCCAGGCGGAGTGCAGGGTGCGCGCCTCGGCGAGCTCGCGCTTCTGGGCGGCGGCCGACTTCTCGGCGGCAGCGAGCGCCAGGGAGGCGTGCCGGTAGGCGAGTTCGGCGGCGATCAGCGCACTGCGCTCGCGGCCCGCCTCGGCGTGGGTGACGGCGTACGCGGCGGCGGTGACCCGCTGGGCCAGGTCTCCGGCCCGCACGCGCTCCTGGACGCCCCGCGCGGACAGCCGTCGGGCCAGCGCACGCGTACGGCGTTCGGCGCCCGTGTGGATGTCACGTGCGCGTGAGCGTGCCTCGGCGGCCTCGACGATCCGCCCCAGCAGATCCGCCGAGCCGGCGGTGAAGTCCCGTTCGGCGATCAGTTCGGCGCGCCGACCCAGTTTGTTGCCGAAACCGCCGACCAGGTCGGCGAGTCCGTCGGTGTCTCGGGTGTCGGTGACGGCCCGCAGCAGCAGATCGGTGAAGTCGGAGTCCTTCTTCACCGCGAAGAGGCCGGCGGCCTCACCCTCGTCGGCGTTCATCTCCCGCTGGTAGCGGAAGAGTTCCGGGTCCAGGCCGAGCTCGCCCAGGTGCTCGATCCACCGGTCGTGGATCTCCTCCCAGTGCGCCTCCAGGTGCGGATATGCCTTGCCCGACTCGGTGATGGCGTCCCGGAAACCCTTCATGGTGCGACGGCGGCCCTGCGCGGCCGACTGGCCCTCGGCGGGCCGGCGTACGCCCGTGGACTCGGCGACGGGCAGGTTGTCGAGGCTGAGTCCCGGACCGGGACGGAACGAGTACCAGGCCTCGGCGAACTTCCGTGGGTCGTTGGAGACCTGGCGCCCCCGCCACTCGCTCACCTTGCCGACGACGACGCACTCGCCGGTGAGGGTGTGCTGCCACTCCAGGGCCACATGCCCGCAGTCGTCGGCGAGCAGGAACTTCCTGAGCACGCCGGAGCTGGCGCCGCCGAGGGTGTTCCGGTGGCCGGGCAGCATCACCGAGAAGATCAGTTTGAGCAGGACGGACTTGCCGCCGCCGTTCTCCAGGAAGAGCACTCCGGCCGGTGCGGGCCGGCGCGGCGGGCCGACGGGTTCGTCCTCGAAGAACTCCGCCTGGGTGGGCGCGGGGTCGGGCACGACGGCGCCCACACCCCGCAGGTCGAGCACGGTGTCGGCGTAGCGCGCACCGGCGGGACCGATGGAGTAGAGGCGGACCCTGGACAGTTCGTACATGGCGGACTCTCGTAAGTCTTCGGCAGATCGGGAAGGTTCAGGAGTGGAACGGCAGACCGGCATCGGCCGCCAGTTCCAGGTCGTCTGCGTCTGCGGCGGGCAGCAGCGTCGGCGTGCCGTCGGTGACCGGGACGACACCCAGTTCGAGGAGTTCGGCCATGGCGGCGCTGCCGGCCGTGTCGCGCACCTGGAGCTGGTAACGAGCCGTGGTCCGGTAGGTACCGCCGTTGTCGTCCCCGGTCCGCTGGAGGAACCCGGAGTCGGTGAGGAAGGCGGCGGCCTTGCCCACGATGCCGGTCGTGGACCCGGCGAGCCGGCGCGCGTCCTTGGTCGCTCCGGCCGCGCTGCGTCTCGCCCAGATCCGCCAGGCCGCCTCGAGGCCGGGCGCGTCGGTGACCGGGTCGGTGTTCTCGCCGACCTCCTCGGCCCGCTCCTCCAGGCGCCGGCATGCCTGGCGTACGAAGGCGTCGACGCCGTTGACCGAGACACGCCCGATGTATCCGTCGTCGGCCAGGTCCTCGGGCCGCGGGAACGCCATGGCGGCGACGGCGAGATGGGCCAGTCCGTGCAGGAACCGGTCGCCGCCGTCCGCTGACGTGCGCCGCGCGTAGTCCCCCATCCGGACGGCGAACACGGAGTCCTCGGCGGCGGTCACGGCCATCCCCGCGCGCGGGGACACTTCGAGGACCACCAGGCCGAGTCCGGCGGCGACGGCGTCGGCGAGCCGCGCGAACGGCGGATCCTCCCGGTAGCGCCGCAGCAGGTCGGCGTACTCCTGGTCACGCGCGGGCTGCAGCTTGGGCTGCAGCCCGAAGGCGACGAGCCGAGCGGCGTCGGCGGCATCGGCGGGGGTGACGGCGGCGGGCGCCGGCGGGGTCGGGGCCTCCGCGTCGCTCCACTCGACTTGCTCACTCACGGCTTGGGCTCCTTGTCACGCTCGTGCTCACTCATGCTGCGTCCCTCCGGTCCGCCGCCATCCCCGCGGCGTCCAGCAGGGCCGTGCCGACGATGAAGTCGGCGCCACCGAAGTCCGGATCGTCCAGTTCCGTCCCGTCGTCCACCGCGAAGAGCAGCTTCTGCTCGCCCTGCCGGTAGGCGGTTCCGACGGCGGGGCTGGCCGCGTGGACCGCCAACAGGGCCACCAGATACGCCAGGTCGAAGCCACCGGTGCGGCGAGCCTCCACCAGCAGGCCCGAGAGTCGTCGTGGTGCGTCCGCCGGCAGGTCCAGCAACTCCTTCGCGATCGCGAGCTGTTCCTCGCTGAACCGGCTGTCGTCCGGCGTGGCGATGAGGTCCGGTTCCGGCATCTCCGCGCCCAGGTGCTCGCGCTCCATCGGGGGCGTCAGCAGTATGTCGACGAGATCGCCCACTCTTACCGCCACCGGGGTCCGCAGCCCGGTCCCGCGCGCGAAGAACGCGTCGGTGACGCGGGTGGCCTGCTCCAACGGGAGCGGCAGCACCGGCGCGACGAGGTGGCCGTACAGGTCTATCCCCGATGTCGTCATCGGTGTGGCGAAGGCCTGGCGGTCCTGTTCGGCACGGAACAGGGGCCCGGCCTCGAGGAGCCTGGACTGGAGTTGGGTGTGGCGCCGGATGCAGTCCTTGACGATGTCGACGAGCTCGGCGGCCCGCCGCTTCTGCTCGGGGTCCTCCGACTCGTCCCGTGCCTTGCGGATGTTGGTGAGGATCGCGTTCTCGTGGCGGTACCGGTCGGCGACGTGATCGAGGGCCTCGGCGATCATGTCGGGTACGGAGTTGAGCCAGTCGACGGCCCGGACATTGCGCCTGGTCGCGTCCAGCGCCCTGCGCAGGGTCTCGGAGTACTGCACGGTCCGGTACCGCGCCTGCTCGGCGGCGAGTTGGGCGTCGGCGAGGCGTCCGCGGCTGATCAGCACCTCCAGCTTGACCTCGGCGGCGATCTGGGCGCTGGTGACATCGGTGTCGAGGGCGCCGACGAGAACGTTGACCGCCTCGTCCGTCGTCCGGAGATACACCGAGCCGCCGGGGCCGGGCACCTCCTCGATCAACTTGAAGTCGTAGTCGCGCCGGACATAGGTACCGTCCGGCGCGAAGGTGCCGTACACCGCCCGGAAACCGCGGTCGACGCTGCCGACGTTGATCAGGTTCTCCAGGACCCAGCGGGCCACCCGCTCGTGCTCGGCGACGGGCCGCTGCGGGGCCTGGGCGGCGATGCGCGGGATGAGGCGGGCCACGACCTGGTCGTGGTCGGCGCCCGTGTCGAAGTCCATGTTCAGTGTGACCAGGTCGATGCCGGAGAGGGCCACCTCCGCCATGCCGTACACCGAGTACTCACCCGCGAGGTTCGCCTTGCGCACGTCCAGGTCGTGCAGCGGCGCGGTGCATGCGAGGGCGCGCAGCCGACGCGCCAGTCCCTCGTCGGCGGCCGGGCCCGGTGCGGGGCGCGGCCCCGCGCTGAACTGGGGCGGAACGCTGTCCGTCGATGCAGGCGAAGTCACGGTGCACAGACTAGGTCCTCGGTCTGACAACTCCCCAAACGGCACGGATCGCCCCCGGCGGTCGGACGGGGCACGACCGGTTGCGACACGTCTGCGGCAGGTCTCACGCCCGCACGGCGGAGTCGCACATGGGACACGGCCCCGCGCCCCCAGGTGTCCCCTAGGTCTCCTCGCCGACCCTTCGCCTGTACACCTCGACCACTCGCTCCAAGGAGTCAGCGAGGTACACGGCGAGCAGCCGCTCCGCCTCTTCCCGGTCGCCCGCCTGAAGCGCTCCGAGGATCTGCTGGTTGCGAGCCAGGTAGGGCTCGTGGAGGGCCTTGGGGTCGTCCACCACGTGGAAGGCCAGGCGGAGTTCGGCGAAGACGCTGCGCATCAGTTCGTCGGTGCGGTCGCTGGCCGCGAGGGCGACGAGTTCCCGGTGGAAGTGGATGTTGGCCGTCCCCAGCGCTTTCCAGTCGCCTTCGCGCACCGCCCGCTGCCCCTCCACGACCGCCTCGGCAAGGGCGTCCAGGGCATACGGAGGCTCGCCCAGCCCACGGACGACCGCGCATTCCACGAGGGCGCGGGTCCGGTAGATGTCCTCGACGTCCTCGACCGCCAGGACCCGGACGAACACGCCCCGGTTCAGCTCGTGGACGAGCAGTCGCTCATGCGTGAGCAGCCGGAACGCCTCGCGCAGGGTGTTGCGGGAGACCCCGAGCGCGCCCCCGATGCTGTCCTCCGACAGCCGGGTGCCGGGCGGGAAGTAGCCCTCCGCGATGCGGCTTCTGAGGATGTCCGAGACCCGCTCGGCCGTGCTGGTACGGCCCAGGAGGGCGCGGTCGTCGGCCAGTGGGCTCAGCTGCTCTGCCATGCCCGGAATTCAACCGCAGACACGAGTACGAAACAACAGGGGTATTGAAGGATCGTTGAACGATCCTCTACGTTAGAGGAACACCGCACGGCTCAGCTCCGCACCCTCCGTCCTCCCACTGCGAGGTGCCCATGAGCACGACCCCGCCACCCCAGTCCCTCACCACCGACCCCACGACGACCGAACACGCCGCCGAAGACGGGGCGTTGAGCTGGTTCCGGGCCCTCGGCCCACGCGGCCGCCGCGCCTTCGCCGGCGCCTTCGGGGGCTACGCCCTGGACTCCTACGACTACTTCACGCTCCCGCTGAGCATGGTCGCGCTGGCCGCGTACTTCGGCCTGGACAGCGGCCAGACCGGTCTCTTCACCACCGTCACCCTCGTGGCCTCCGGCATCGGCGGGGCGCTGGCGGGGGTACTGGCCGACCGGGCCGGCCGGGTCCGGGCGCTGATGATCACGGTGATCACCTACGCGGTCTTCACCGTGGCCTGCGGCTTCGCACCGAACTTCGAGTCCCTGCTGGTCTTCCGCGCCCTTCAGGGCCTCGGATTCGGCGGCGAGTGGGCGGTCGGCGCGATCCTGGTCGCCGAGTACACGAGCACCAAGCACCGGGGCCGCACCCTGGGCGCGATCCAGAGCTCGTGGGCAGTGGGCTGGGCGCTGGCCGTGATCGTGTACACGCTGGTCTTCTCGGTCTTCGACGACGGCACGGCCTGGCGCGTGATGTTCTGGACCGGCGCACTGCCCGCACTGCTCGTCGTCTGGGTGCGGCGCCAGGTCAAGGACGCCCCCGCGGCGATCGAGGTGCGCGAGAAGACCGCCGGCAAGGGCTCGTTCACGGCGATCTTCAAGCCGGACCTGCTGCGGACGACGATCTTCGCGGTGCTGCTGTCCACCGGCGTCCAGGGCGGCTACTACACGCTCGCCACCTGGGTGCCGACGTACCTCAAGAGCGACCGCGGACTGTCGGTCGTCGGCACCGGCGGCTATCTGACGTTCCTGATCTCCGGCGCCTTCCTCGGCTACCTCACCGGCGGCTATCTCACCGACCGGCTGGGCCGCCGCCGCAACATCTGGCTCTTCGCGCTGCTGTCGGCCGTCTGCATCGTGGCCTACGGCAACATCCCGCACGGAGCCGACACCCTGCTCCTGGTGCTCGGGTTCCCGCTCGGGTTCTGCATGTCGGCGATCTTCAGCGGCTTCGGGTCCTATCTGAGCGAGCTGTACCCGACGGCGGTGCGCGGCTCGGGACAGGGCTTCACGTACAACACCGGCCGCGCGATCGGCGCGATCTTCCCGACCACCGTCGGTTTCCTTGCCGACAGCTGGGGCGTGGGCGGCGCGCTGGTCTTCGGCGCCATCGGCTACGGCATCGCGGCCCTGGCCCTGCTCGGACTGCCGGAGACACGTGGAAAGGAACTCGCGTGAACCCTCTGCCGCAGACGCGTGGGAAGAAACTCGCATGAACCCTCTGCCGCAGACCCGCGGAAAGGAACCCGCATGAACCGCACGGAAGACCGTCCCCTGACCCTGGTCGACGAGCACGCGCACGCGTGGAGCCCTGCTCAGGCCCGCACCCGCTTCCGCGCGGGCCTGACGGGCCCCACCGCAGGGGTCGCGGCCGGCCACACCCAGGTCAACCTGATCTCGGTGCCCGCCGACTGGGCGTACGACATGCTGCTGTTCTGCCAGCGCAACCCCAAGCCCTGCCCGGTTCTCGACGTCACGGACGCCGGCGACTGGAGCACCGTCCTCGCCGACGGCGCGGACCTGCGCACCGATCTGCCGCGCTACCGCGTGTGGGAGCACGGCGAGCTGGTGGACGAGCCGACCGACGTGCGCGCCCATTGGCGCGACGACCTGGTGTCGTTCCTGATCGGCTGCAGTTTCACCTTCGAGTGGGCGCTTTCCGAGGCGGGCGTCCCGATCCGGCACATTCAGCAGGGCCGAAACGTTCCCATGTATGTGACCAATCGCCAGTGCCGCCCCGCAGGAAGGCTGCACGGCCCGATGGTGGTGTCCATGCGCCCGGTGCCGCCGCAGCACCTCGCGACCGCGCTCAGGGAGAGCAGCCTGCTCCCTGCGGTGCACGGCAGCCCCGTCCACTGCGGCGATCCCTCGGGGCTCGGCATCGACGACCTCGGCCGCCCCGACTTCGGTGAAGCGGTGGCCGCCGAACCGGACGACATCCCGGTGTTCTGGGCCTGCGGGGTGACGCCCCAGGCCGCGGTGATGGCCTCGCGCCCCCCGTTCGCCCTCACCCACGCGCCGGGCCAGATGCTCCTGACGGACGCCCGCGACGAGCAGTACCGAGTGGCCTGAGAGGCCCGGAAGGAGACACGAGCAGTCCATGAGCTCGATCGATCTGAACGCCGACCTCGGCGAGGGCTTCGGCCGCTGGCAGCTGACCGACGACGAACAACTGCTGTCCGTCGTCACCAGCGCCAACGTGGCCTGCGGGTTCCACGCCGGGGACGCGTCCACCATGCGGCGGGTGTGCGAACTGGCGGCCGCGCGCGGGGTCCGGGTCGGCGCCCAGGTCTCCTACCGGGACCTGGCGGGCTTCGGACGGCGCGCGATGGACGTGCCGTCCGCCGAGCTGACGGCCGAGGTGGCCTACCAGATCGGCGCCCTGGAGGTCTTCGCCCGTGCGGCGGGCACACGCGTGTCCTACGTCAAACCGCACGGCGCCCTCTACAACCGGGTCGTGCACGACGAGGAGCAGGCCGCGGCGGTCGTCGCCGGCGTGGTCCTCGCGGACGCGACGCTGCCCGTGCTGGGCCTGCCCGGCTCGCGTCTCCTGGAGGCGGCCGGGAAGGCGGGCCTGCCCGGCGTCACCGAGGCCTTCGCGGACCGCGCCTACACCGAGGAGGGCACGCTGGTGCCGCGCGGCCAGGAGGGCGCGGTGGTCACCGATCCGGAGGCGGTCGTGGAGCGCTCACTGGGCCTGGCCCGGGACCGCTCGGTCATCTCCCGCTCCGGTACCCGCATCGAGGTCACGGCCCGCTCCCTGTGCCTGCACGGGGACACCCCGGGCGCGGTCGACCTGGCTCGCCGGGTCCGGGAACGCCTGGAGGCATCGGGAATCCGGGTGGAGGCCTTCGTATGAGGGCCCTGCCGGTCGGGACCGACGCCCTGCTCGTCGAGGTGTCCTCGGGCGAGGAGGCCCAGGCCCTGCACGCCGAGCTGCTGCGTCGCCGCGCGGAGGGCTCCCTGTCGGTCCGGGAGATCGTCCCCGCGGCCCGCACTGTCCTCCTCGACGGCCTCGCCGAGCCGGCCCGCCTGGCCGCGGAACTCGCCGCCGCCGACGTACCGCCCGCCCCCACCCGCGCGCGTGAGGCGATCGAACTTGCGGTGCGCTACGACGGACCCGACCTGGCCGACGTGGCCGCGTACTGGGGCGTCTCCCCCCGGGAGGTTGCCCGCATCCACGCCGGCACCGAGTTCACGGTCGCCTTCTGCGGATTCGCCCCGGGCTTCGGCTACCTCACCGGCCTGCCCGCCCGGTACGACGTCCCGCGCCGGACCACCCCCCGCACCGCCGTCCCGGCGGGTTCGGTGGCGCTCGCGGGGCCGTACACGGGCGTCTACCCGCGTTCGTCCCCGGGCGGCTGGCAGCTCATCGGCACCACGGACGCCGTGCTGTGGGACCACGCGCGGGTGCCTGCCGCGCTGCTGTCTCCGGGGACACGGGTCCGCTTCGTGGAGGGGCCATGACGGACCGCGCCCTCTCCGTCGTACGCGCCGGAGCGCTCACCACCGTTCAGGACCGGGGCCGGCCGGGCCACGCCCATCTCGGTGTGCCCCGCTCCGGCGCCCTCGACGGCCCCGCGGCGGACCTCGCCAACCGGCTGGTCGGCAACCGCGCCGACACGGCCGTCCTGGAGACCACGCTCAACGGCTGTGCGGTACGCCCCCGTTCGGCGGTCACCGTGGCCGTCACGGGCGCCCCCTGCCAGGTCACGGTGGACGGCCGCCCGGCGGCCTGGGGCGCACCGGTGCTCGTGCCGGCCGGAGCGCTGCTGGTCATCGGCTCGGCCGTCCACGGGGTACGCAGTTATGTGGCCCTCTCCGGCGGCATCACCGTGGAGCCGGTGCTCGGCAGCCGCTCCACGGACCTCCTGTCCGGGCTGGGCCCGGCCCCCCTCACGGACGGCGCGGTACTTCCTCTGGGCGCCCCGGAGTCACTCCACACGCGCGTGGACGTCGCACCGCAGCCGGCGCCCCCCGCGGAACTCGTCCTGCGCGTCACTCTGGGCCCACGGGACGACTGGTTCGCACGGGAATCGGTGCGGGCCTTCACGTCCGCCACCTTCCGGGTGTCGTCGGCGAGCAACCGCATCGGGCTGCGGACGGAGGGGCCGGCCCTGGAGAGGGTCCTCACGGGCGAACTCCCCAGTGAGGGCATGGTTCTGGGCTCCGTCCAGGTACCGCCCGACGGCAGACCGGTGGTCTTCCTCGCCGACCATCCGACCACCGGGGGGTACCCCGTGATCGGTGTGGTCCGCGCGACCGACCTCCCGGCTGCGGCCCAGGCTGCACCCGGAACCCCGGTGCGCTTTGTAGGGGTTCGCAGGCGGTAGCGCGCCCCGCGGGCGCCGGGCTGTATCGAATGTGCGGCTACCGCCGCGTGGGCGCGACCAGCCCCCACGCGGCCGCACCCGCACCCGCCGACGCCCTCATGCCGCCTCGGGCCGCTGCTCCTGCACGGACAACGCCGCCAGCGCCGTGGACACCGCGTGCGCGGTCCGCAGATCCAGCCGCCCGCTCGTCCCCCGCGCGCGGTGGCGCATCTCGGCCACGGCCAGCGTCACCAACTGCGGCAGCAGATCGGTGCAGCGCCGGACGACCCAACCGGTCCCCGCCGTGGCCAGCCACCACATGCTCGCCGACTTCGTGGGCACGGGAAACTCCGGCTCGGCCGAGGGCGGGGCCCCCGTCGCCACACCCCGCTCCGCCAGCACCTGATGAAACCGCACCGCCAACTGCCGGTGCCCCCGCTCGCCGGGATGCAGCCGGTCCGCGCTCCACATCGCCCGTTCGGTGGTCCAGTCTCCTTGCGCGGCATGCAGATGCACCGCCCCGTAGCGCTCGGACAGCGCGTGCACCACGGTGTTGACCGCCCGCTGCCGCCGTGCCAGCGGCCGGGCCAGCGCACCGGGCAGCCCCAGCATCGTGCCCGGGTCGGGCAGACACGCGGTGAGCAGCAGCGCACCCTGCTCACGGAAGGCCGCGTAGACCGTGTCGAGCCGTTCGGCCACGGCATGGATGTCGAAGGTGCAGCGCAGGGTGTCGTTCACACCGACGACCACGGACACGATGTCCGGCCGCAGGGCGAGCCCCGCGGGCAGTTGCCGCTCCAACACGTCCCGGGTCTGCGCCCCGCTCTCCGCGAGGTTGGCGAAGTCCACCTCCCTGGCGGAGAGCCCGTCGGCGAGCAGCGCGGCCCAGCCACGCCAGCCGCCCTCGACGGGATCCCCCACGCCCTCGGTGAGCGAGTCACCGAGGGCGACGAAGCGCGGGCCTCTCATGCCACGCCTCCGGGCACGGAGCGTCGGACGAGGACGTCCGCGTCATGAGCGGCGAGGAACGCCCGGACCGCCGTGTCCCACCCGAAGCACTCCGCACGCGCGCGTGCGGACTCCCGGCGCTCCGGCTCGGACTGTTCGAGCAGCATGTCCACGGCGTCCGCGAAGGCCTCCCCGCGGTCGGCGGCGACGGCCCCGGCGGAGCCGATCACCTCAGGCAGCGCGGAGGAGGCGCTCACCACTACCGGCGTACCGCACGCCATCGCCTCCAGCGCGGCGAGCCCGAACGTCTCGGCGGGTCCAGGAGACAGGCACACGTCGGCGGACGCCTGGAGCGCGCCGAGCAGTCCGCGGTCGAGGACGTGGCCGAGGAACGTGACCGGCAGCCCGCGCTCCCGTGCCCGCTGCTCCAGGCGCGGCCTCAGCGGCCCGTCCCCGGCCACCACGAGCACCGCCCGCCGGCCGCGCCGCACCAAGGACTCCAGAGCGTCCAGGGCGGTGCTCGGCCGTTTCTCCACGGACAGCCTGGTGCAGGTCACGAGCAGCGTCTGGTCCTCGCGCGCGTACCGGTTCCTGAGGCCCGCGTCGCGCAGTGCCGGACGCCGCTCGACCAGATCGACGCCGAGCGGGGCCCGTACGACGTTGCGTGCTCCGATCCGCACGAACTCCCGCTCGGCGAACTCCGTGGTGCACACCACACGCGCGTACGTGTGCGCCGTACGGACGTTGAGGGCGTCGGCGGTGCGCCGGGCCGCCGTCTCCGACAGGCCCCAGGTGCGCAGGACTCCGTCGGCGGTCTCGTGGGAGACCATCACGGCGGGGACCCGGGCCCGCCTGGCCCATTTGCCGGTCCACCTGAGGGTCGTACGGTCGGAGACCTCCAGGCGGTCGGGGGCGAGTTCCTCCAGGAGCCGGGCCACCCGCCGCCTGTCGGCGAGGACGCGGTAGCCGCCGGTGCCGGGCAGCAGCAGGCCGGGCAGGGTGATGATCCGTCCCTGCTCGGTCTGCCGGTCGCTCGGGCGGTCGCCCGGCACGACGAGCACGGACTCGTGCCCGGCCGCCTGATAGCCCTTGCCGAGCTCGCGCAGGGCGGTGCGCAGGCCGCCCGAGGCGGGAGCGACGAAGTTCGCCAGACGCACGATCCGCAGTGACTGCCCGCTCATGCCGCCACCGCCGTCTTCCGGCCGCTGAGCACGGCTGCGTAGTGGCCGATCAGCTGGTCGCCGACGGCCGCCCAGGTACGTCCCTCGACCATGGCCCGCGCGGCGGCACCGAACTCGGCACGCATTCCTGGGTCGGCGGCCAGGGACCGCACCGCGTCCCGTACGGCGGCCGGGTCGCGCGGCGGGACGAGGAACCCCGTGCGCCCGTGGGCGACCAGGTCCAGCGGGCCGCCCGCGGCCGGTGCGACGACGGGCACACCGCTTGCCATGGCCTCCTGCACGGTCTGGCAGAAGGTCTCGAAGGGGCCGGTGTGGGCGAAGACGTCGAAGGAGGCGAAGATCCGGGCGAGTTCGTCGCCCATGCGACGGCCCAGGAAGACCGCGCCGGGGAGCGCCTGTTCGAGGTGGGGCGCGCTCGGCCCGTCGCCGACCACCACGACCTTGACGCCCTCAAGGCGGCACGCGTCGGCCAGCAGCTCGATGTGTTTCTCGGGGGCGAGCCGCCCCACGTAGCCGACGATCGTCTCGCCGTTCGGGGCGAGTTGGCGGCGCAGTGCCTCGTCGCGCAGATGAGGGCGGAAACGGACGGTGTCCACGCCGCGCGGCCACAGCTTGACCCGGGGCACGCCGTGCGTCTCCAGGTCCTGCAGGGACGCGCTGGACGGGGCGAGGGTGAGGTCGGCGGCGGCGTGGACGGAACGGATGCGGCGCCAGGCGGCGGCCTCGCCCGCGTGCACATAGGTGCGGGCGTATCCGGCGAGGTCGGTCTGGTAGACGGCCACGGCGGGGACGCCGAGCCGGGCGGCGGCGGCCATGCCGCGGACGCCGAGGACGAAGGGGCTGGCCAGGTGGACCACGTCGGCACGATGCTCGACGATCGCCGCGGCCACGCGCCTGCTGGGGAGGGCGACGCGGACCTGTGGGTAGCCCGGGAGCGGGAGGGAGGGGACACGGACGACGGGGCACGGCGCGAGGGCGTCCACGCCGGGCTCGGGGCCGGACGCGGTGGCCGGCGCGACGACGAGCGGGAGGTGACCGCGATCTACGAGGTGCCGGGCGGTCTGGAGCGCGCAGTGGGCCACGCCGTTCACATCGGGGGGAAAGGATTCGGTCACGATGACGACACGCATAGGGCTGTTGTCGCCGCGCCGGACGTGGTCACGTCAACGTGGATCTTTCCGGGCGGGGAACGTCCCATGAGCGTTCCGGTGCGCACCCGAGCAGGTCGGGCCACGTCCATGCGGACCTGCCCCGCGGGTCACCGCGAGTTCATCCGGTGGGCGTGACGGTGCCCACCGGTACTCGTTCGGGGCGGGTGTCACATGGCGGCCGTGTCCGGTCCGATACGGCCGCGGACCACGGTCTGCACCTCGCCCTCCTCGGCCGGGTCGGCGGCGAGCCGGCGCAGTCGCTCCACGACCCTGGCGTCGCCGGTCTCGGCGTGCCTGGCGGCGATCTCGCGGGTGGCCTCCTCGCAGTCCCACAGGCATTCGACGGCGAATCCGCTGGGGAAGGAGGGGTCGGTGGCGGCGAGCGCGTGGGCGGCCCGGCCCCGTAGATGGGAGGACGCCGTCTCCCGGTAGATGTGCCGCAGCACGGGGGCGGCACAGGCGATGCCGAGCCGGCCGGTGCCGTCGACGAGGGTCCACAGGGTGTGCGCGTCGGGGCCCTCGCCCCGTACGGCTTCCCTGAGGGCCGCGAGCACGAGGTCCCGGTCCTGGACTCCGCCCAGACAGGCGAGCATGCGTCCGGCGGCGGCACCCAGTGGATCGGGCCGGCGGGCCCAGCCGCGCGCCCGGTCCACGGCGGCGATACTGCGCATACGTTCGAACGAGTCGAGGGCGGCCTCCACGACGGCCGGCGAGCCGGTGACAACGGCCGCCTCGATCAGGTCGAAGGCCTCGGGATCATTGCCGTCGGCGAGATAGCGCAGAGCGGTGCACCGCGCCCCCTCGGTACCGTCCTTGGCTGCCGCAAGGATCTCGGGCCGGTCCTCGGGGCCCGCGACGGCGGTCAGGCAGCGGGCGGCGGGCACATACAGGACGGCCCCCCGCTCGACGCCTTGCTGGGCCCATTCGAAGACGGCCTGCACACTCCACCCCGGGCGGGGCCCGGCAGGTCGCATCTGCCGCTGCCAGAGGTCGAAACAGCCGCTCTCCTGAGCGGCGCGCACACGCGTGGAGACGGATTCGCGTGGATCGTCCGCCCACAGGCGCCATGGCCTCGGCTCGAAGGCGTCCCGGACGGCGGTGGCCAGTTCGGCCTCTCCCTCGGGATCGGTCCCGAAGCGTGCGAGGACGGGGGCGGCGAGAGACCGCAGCCCGGCGTCGTCGTCGCGCAGCGCCAGTTCGTCCAGCGCCCAGGCCCAGTTGGAGCCCGAGGCGGCGTACCTGCGCAGGAGTCCGAGCGCGTCGCGCCTGCCGTAGGAGGCGAGGTGGCCCAGGACGGCGAGGGCGAGGCCCGTGCGTGACTCCTCGGTGTCGAAGACGTCGTCGACCTCGAAGAGGTGCGCCTCGATCTCGTCCAGCTCGCCGTTCAGGTCGAGATAGAGACGGGCGTAGTACAGCGAGCGGTTCTCCACCTGCCAGTCGTGGCGGGGATCGCGCAGCACACAGTGGTTCAGGGCCGCGAGCGCCTCGGCTCGCGGGGCGGTGAGCGCGTGCAGTGTGCCGTCGCCGCGGCCCCGCTGGAGCAGGCCGAGCAGCGTGCCGCTGGGCGCTATGACCGGATCGAACATGGGAAACAGCCTCACATCAAGCGTCGACGCAACCGGGGACGTGCATTACCTGGCCGCGCGCCGACACGTCGGGGTGTCCGCCGTTTCCTGCTTGCTGTAAGCCATCTTCCTCTGCCTCTCGTCGGTGGCCCATGCGGACCCGTGTCACGGTCCGCGCGGTGCGGCATCACCTGCCCTGCCATCACGTCCGTGAACCACGACGTCATGATGACCCGGCACTTCCGTCTGCCGCGACCGAAATTTCGGCGGCCCCGTACCGCCTCCCCCGTTTTCTGTGTTCCAGCTGGTCAGAACATACGGATCAGTGTGCGCCGAACAGTTCGAGAAGTTCCGTCCGGCCGAACATCCTGGCCGTGTCGACGGCGGACGGCGTGCCCTCGGAAGGGTCGGCGCCACCCTCCAGGAGGGCCTTGATGACGTCCGCGGAGCCCTTGAACACGGCTCCGGCGAGCGGTGTCTGGCCCCGGTCGTTGACGCCGCCCGCCGCCGCTCCACGGGCCACCAGGGCGCTCACCGCGTCCGCG
Organism: Streptomyces sp. NBC_00285; assembly: GCF_036174265.1. Classification (NCBI taxonomy): domain Bacteria; kingdom Bacillati; phylum Actinomycetota; class Actinomycetes; order Kitasatosporales; family Streptomycetaceae; genus Streptomyces; species Streptomyces sp. NBC_00285. The sequence goes on from NZ_CP108055.1 coordinate 1,962,195, forward strand.
TGGCCGTGGTATGCGGTGAGCATCACGAGCGAGTCCCCGCGGTCGTTGGTGAGGCCTGCCGGAACACCCGCGTCGACGTACGCCACGAGAGCCTCGGTCTGCCCCTGCCGGGCCAGATCGAAGATCTTGGTCGCCAGCTCCACGACCTCGGGGTCGGGGGCTTCAGTCATCGGCCGGTCCGCCTTCCATACAACCGTTCAGGTGAATCGCAAGGGTACTGGCTCGCGCGGCACATGACCCGATGTGTCGGAGGTGAAGATCACCACGACTCCGCCAACCTGGTGAAATCAAAAGAAATTCACCCTTTTGCAGCTTTTGTCGTATGGATACATGCTGTGATCCTGGAAGTACTCATGGTGACTGTCCCCGCGAACCAGGAGCACTCAAATGATCTTCTCTATCTCCGGCGTCGTCCTGCTCGGCATCGTCGTCTTCATCTTCTTCCGCAAGGACGGACTCAAGGCGTCCCACGCCCTCGTCGCCGCCCTGTTCGGTTTCTACCTGGCCAGCACGGCCATCGCCCCGAGCATCAAGGCCGGTGGCGAGAGCCTCGCGAGCCTCCTCGGCGGCATCAAGTTCTGACGCCGCCCCTCCCGTCCGTACGCACCTTCAGGAGACCGCAGTGGCTCGCCGCCCCCTTCCCCGCATCCTGAGCACAGGCAGCGCGCAGATCGCCCGTAGCCGGGAGCTGGCCCGGACGGCGGCCGACAGCGCCACCGACGTCCTCCACCCGCTGATCACGATCACCCGCGGTCTGCGCCGGCTGGCCTCGGCCGGTCGGCGCAGATGGGCCGACACCCCCAAGGACAGGCGCGGACCGCTGCTGTTCCTGGTGGCCTCGGTGGTCCTGGTCGTGGCACTGGTGCCGTACGGCCCGCTCCTCGCCGTCATCACCGTGATGGCGGCGGCAGCCTGGCAGGGCCGGGATCACAGACCGCCGGAGCCGGAAGGACCCGACGAGTCGCAGACACAGCGCCTCCAGTCGCTGTACGAAGCGCTCGTCCCGTACTTCTCGGCGGCCGAGGACCCGGCCCCGCTGTACACCCACGGCGGCGAATGGGAGAAGGCCTTCCCCGCGTACGACTTCGACGGCACCGGCCGGATCACCCGCCTGGTGATCCACTACCCGGCGTACTTCACCGACGGCGAGGCCCCGTCCCGGGCCCGTATCGAGCAGCTGTTGTACGCCAAGTCAGGGCGCGGCCGCGAATACCACTTCACCTGGGACGAGGAGGGCAACCAGCTCACGGTCTCCGTCCTCGTCCCGCTGCCCACCGACATCGCCGCCCAGCGTTTCGTCACCGCCCCGGGCGAGACCGTCCTCGGCTTCACCGACCCCACCCAGGTCCAGCGCACGCTCCCGCTCGGCTACGGCGACGGGCAGCGCGACGTCCCGCCGGTCGTGTGGCGCACCGGCATCCGCTCCACCGAGCCGCACCTGCTGGTCATGGGCCAGCCGGGCAGCGGCACGTCGACCCTGCTGCGTTCCATCGCGCTCCAGGCCCTGCAGTACGGCGATGTCGTCGTCGTCGAGGGCGGCGGCACCGGCGAGTACGCGTGCCTGACCGGGCGGGACGGGGTTCTCGCGGTCGAGTGCGGACTGGCGGGGGCCCTGGCGAGCCTGGAGTGGGCGGCGACCGAGACGGAACGCCGCCTGATCGCGGCCAACCGCGCCCGTCAGGCCGGCCACCCCCCGCCGGACGACACCAGGCGCCCGCTGTGGATCCTCCTCGACCGTCCGAGCGCCTTCACCCACCTGGCCGCCGCGGACGGCCGCACGGATCCGCAGTCCCTGCTCCAGGTCCCGCTGCGGCACGGTCGTGCGGCGAACGTCACGGTGGTGGTGGCCGACCAGTTCGACAGCGCGGAGGCGTTGAGCGATCCGGTACGGCAGCACACACGCGCGCGTGTCGTGCTGGGCCCGGCGACGCCGGACCAGTTGGAGGCCGTGCTGGGAGCGCCCGCGCACACGACTCCGGTCACCCAGGTCCCGCCCGGCCGCGGGTACGCCCGTCTGGGCACCGGGCCGGTCCATCGCCTTCAGGTCCCGGCGACTCCGGATCCGTACGACGAAGCGACGAGCGAGGCACACCGGCAGGCAGTGCTGGCATTGCTGCCGCCGCGGACGACGCCGGCGGACGGGGAGACGGTCCCCGCGGAAGCGGTGGTCGCCGAAGCGCCGTAGCCACCAGCGGTTGTCGTGCGGCTCCGGCCGCATGGGGGCCTGTCGCGCGGTTCCCCGCACCCCTGGGCGGTTGCGGTTGCCGTCAGTCCCACAGCTGCGACCGTCCCCGGCCGGCCGCCCCGTTCACGCGACGACCGTACGAGGCACCTCGCCGCCCCCGGACCCCCCGCTCTCCACAACCCGTGCCGCCGCGGCCAGTCGGGTCGCGGCCTCGTCCGCCAACGCACCGCCCACCGTGAACGGCAGCCGCACATACCCCTCGAAAGCCCCGTCGACCCCGAACCGTGGCCCTGACGGGACCCGCACGCCCACCCGTTCCCCGACTTCGGCCAGCCTCGACCCGGACAGCCCTCCGGCCCGCACCCACAGCGTCAGCCCGCCCTGCGGCACCTCGAACTCCCACGAGGGCAGCTCCCTGCGCACCGCCGCCACCAACGCGTCCCGGTTCTCCCTGGCCTGCTCCCGCCGCAGGTGCACCGCCTGCTCCCAGCCCCCGGTGGTGAACAGCCAGTTCACGGCGAGTTGCTCCAGGACAGGCGTTCCGAGGTCGGCATAGGCCCGTGCGGCGACCAGGCTGCGGATCACGTCCGGCGCCGCCCGCACCCACCCGATCCGCATCCCCGCCCAGAACGCCTTGCTGGCGGAACCGACGGTGACCACGGTGGACCCGGCCGGGTCGAAGGCGCACACCTGCCGCGGCATCGAGACGTCCTCGTCCAGCCACAGCTCGGTCATCGTCTCGTCCGCCACCAGCACGGTCCCCGCGGACCGCGCCGCCTCCACCAACTGCCTCCGCTGGTCCTCGCCGGCGAGCGCACCGGTCGGGTTGTGGAAGTCGGCGACGACATAGGCGATCCGCGGCGCCGCGTCCCGCAGCACCTGACGCCAGCGGTCCATGTCCCAGCCGGTCAGCCCGTCCGCCATCGCGACGGGCACGAGGCGGGCGCCCGCCTCCCGCATCAGCTGAAGGATGTTGGCGTACGAGGGCGACTCGACGGCGATCCGCTCCCCCCGTCCCCCGAACAGGTGACAGATGGCGTCGATGGCGCCCATCGCCCCCGTCGTGACCATGATCTGCTCCGGCATGGTCGGGATCCCGCGCGCGCTGTACCGCTCGGCGATCATCGCGCGCAGCGCGGGCAGCCCGGCCGGATAGTCGCCGTGCGTGTGGGCGTAGGGCGGCAGTTCCTCCAGGGCGCCCTGGACCGCACGCGTCAGCCACGGCTCGGGGGCGGGCAGCGCCGCGCAGCCCAGGTCGATCACCGAGCCGAGGGCCTCGGGCGGGAGGGGTTCGAGGCCGCGTGCGGGGAGGGGGTTCCCGGCCGGGACCGCCGTCCAGCTGCCCGCGCCGCGCCGGGACCCCAGGAAACCCTCGGCACGCAGAGCCTCGTAGGCCGCCGCGACGGTCGTACGACTGACCGAGAGGGAGAGGGCCAGCTCGCGTTCCGCGGGCAGGCGGGCGGCCACCGGGACCCGTCCTTCCAGGACCAGCAGGCGGATGCCGTCGGCGAGTGCGCGGTAGGCCGGCGGCCGGCGCGTACCGGGGCCCGCCGGGCGGTCCTGCTGGGAGCTGAGCAGCCGGGCGAGCTGCGCGGCACCCACCGCCGAGGTCCACTGCGTCACCGAAATCAGTCCACCTTCCCAGAATTGGCCATGGATGGCATCTCATCCCAAGCCACAGAGTGACATGAGTCAGGCCACTACCACCACAGGGGGACCCACCTTGTCCACGCAGAGCCGTCTCGGGCGACGGTTGATCCAGCTGTACGTGGGACTCGCCCTGTACGGGGTCAGTTCCGCCCTGCTCGTCCAGGCAGGTCTGGGCCTGGAGCCCTGGGGCGTGCTGCACCAGGGACTTGCCGCGCTGACGGGGCTGTCGATCGGTGTCGTGTCGATCATCGTGGGCGCGGCGGTGCTGCTCCTGTGGATCCCGCTGCGCCAGCGGCCGGGCCTCGGCACGGTCTCCAACGTCTTCGTGGTCGGCATCGCCATGGACGGCACCCTCGCGGTGGTCCCACAGGCGCACGGACTCGCCGTACAGATCCCTCTCCTGCTGGCCGGCATCCTGCTCAACGGCGCGGCGACCGGGCTGTACATCGCCGCCGTCTTCGGCCCCGGCCCGCGGGACGGCCTGATGACCGGGCTTCATCGGCGGACGGGCCGTTCGATCCGTCTGATGCGGACTGCGGTCGAAGTGGCCGTCGTGGTCACGGGGTTCGTCCTCGGCGGCACCATCGGCATCGGCACCGTCCTGTACGCGGTGTCCATCGGACCGCTCGCCCAGCGTTTCCTGCGCGTGTTCGCCGTCCCCCCGGCATCCGACGGCAGCACGGTCGTCGCCGGCGGGCAACCGCAGGGAGCGATAATCCGTCCGTGACCTCGCCGATACGCCACCCCTACCTCGACCATCCCGGCCCCATCCCCTTCGCCCACCGGGGCGGGGCGGCGGACGGGCTCGAGAACACCGCGTTCCAGTTCCGGCGGGCGATCGAGGCGGGCTACCGATATCTGGAGACGGACGTCCACGCGACGGCGGACGGCAAGCTGGTCGCCTTCCACGACGCGACGCTGGACCGGGTGACCGACGGCGCGGGCCGGATAGCCGACCTGCGCTGGGCGGTCATAGAACGCGCGCGTGTGGCGGGCAAGGAGCCCGTACCGCTCTTCGAGGAGCTCCTGGAGACCTTCCCCGAAGCGCGCTGGAACGTCGACGTCAAGGCCGAACCCGCTCTCCGGCCACTCCTGGACCTCATCGAGCGCACCGGCGCCTGGGACCGGATCTGTGTCGGCTCTTTCTCGGAGGCACGGGTGATGCGCGCCCAGCGGCTGGCCGGGCCGCGCCTGGCGACGTCGTACGGCACCCGGGGCGTGCTCAACCTGCGGCTGCGCTCATGGGGCGTGCCGGCGACGCTGCGCCGCTCGGCCGTCGCCGCCCAGGTGCCCGAGGCCCAGTCCGGCATCCAGGTGGTCGACCACCGGTTCGTGCGCACCGCCCACGCGCGCGGGCTCCAGGTGCACGTGTGGACCGTCAACGAACCCGATCGCATGCACCGGCTCCTGGACCTGGGAGTCGATGGCATCATGACCGATCACATCGACACACTGCGCAAGGTCATGGAGGACCGGGGCATCTGGGTCTGACCCCCGTCCGGCCCGTCCCTCCCCCGGCCCGCGCACGGCATTCACGGGGAAGCGAGGGCACGGGTGGGCACCGACACCGTGCGGGCGGGCTCGGCGGACGAGGCCACCGAGCGGCGGCGCGAGCAGCGCGGCTGGTACTTCTACGACTGGGCGTGCTCCGTCTACTCGACGAGCGTGCTCACCGTGTTCCTCGGCCCCTATCTGACCTCGGTCGCCAAGAACGCGGCGGACGCGGACGGCTACGTCCATCCGCTGGGGATCCCGGTGCGCGCCGGCTCCTTCTTCGCGTACTCGGTGTCCCTGTCGGTGATCGTCGCCGTGCTGGTGATGCCCCTGGTGGGCGCCGCCGCCGACCGCTCCGGCCGCAAGAAACCCCTGCTGGCCGCTGCCGCGTACACCGGGGCCGCCGCGACGACCGCCATGTTCTTCCTCGGCGGCGAGCGGTATCTCCTCGGCGGGGTCCTGCTGATCGTCGCGAACGCCGCGCAGTCCGTGGCGACCATGCTCTACAACTCCTACCTCCCGCAGATCGCCCCGCCCGAGGAACGCGACGCGGTCTCCTCCAAGGGCTGGGCGTTCGGCTACGCGGCGGGCTCGCTGGTCCTGGTCGGGAATCTCGTCCTCTACACCGGCCACGAGTCCTTCGGCCTCTCCGAAGGCGCGGCGGTCCGCATCTGCCTGGCCTCCGCGGGGCTGTGGTGGGGCGCCTTCGCCGTGGTCCCGCTACGACGGCTGCGGGACCGCCGTGCCACCCCTGAGCGCCCGAAGGAGTCGACCGCCCCCGGCTTCCGGCAGTTGGCGGCCACCGTCCGCGACATGCGCCGCCACCCGCTCACCCTCGCCTTCCTGCTCGCGTACCTCATCTACAACGACGGCATCCAGACCGTGATCTCCCAGGCCTCGATCTACGGCTCCGAGGAGCTGGATCTCGAACAGTCGACCCTCATCACGGCCGTGCTCATGGTCCAGGTGCTGGCGGTGGCGGGGGCGCTCGCGCTCGGGCGACTCGCCCGGGCGTACGGGGCCAAACGCACGATCCTCGGCTCACTGGTCGCCTGGGCGGCGGTCCTCGGGGCCGGATACTTCCTGCCCGCCGGCGCGCCCGGGTGGTTCTTCGTCCTGGCCGCCGGGATCGGGCTCGTGCTCGGCGGCAGTCAGGCCCTGTCCCGCTCCCTGTTCTCGCATCTCGTCCCGCCGGGCAAGGAGGCCGAATACTTCTCGGCATACGAGATGAGCGACCGGGGCATGAGCTGGCTGGGCCCGCTCCTGTTCGGGATCACCTACCAGCTGACGGGAAGTTACCGGGACGCGATCATCTCGTTGGTGGTCTTCTTCGTCATCGGATTCGTGCTGCTCGCACGGGTTCCGGTGGGGCGGGCGATCAACGACGCGGGCAATCCGGTACCGGAAAGGATTTAGCGTTCAACACGAAAGCGCTGTAGTGTACGCGTTTGGCCTGCCAGGCGTACCGTTACTGCGCGTCAAAGATGCCGAACACTGGGTGACATCTACTAGCAGATGTGACAAACCGGGCACTGGTGGGTACAACAAGGGGCGGCTACGACGGCGACGCGTTGCCCGGGACGGGACCCGGAACGGGAATCTTTACCGCCGACCGGACGTTGACCGGATGACGACGACAGCGACACCTGTCCTGTGGGCGACAAGCCCGGGAGGCACGATTCATGAGTGAGCGAGCTCTTCGCGGCACGCGCCTCGTGGTGACCAGCTACGAGACGGACCGCGGCATCGACCTGGCCCCGCGCCAGGCCGTGGAGTACGCATGCGAGAAGGGGCATCGTTTCGAGATGCCCTTCTCGGTCGAGGCGGAGATCCCGCCCGAGTGGGAGTGCAAGGTCTGCGGGGCCCAAGCACTTCTCGTGGACGGCGACGGCCCTGAGGAAAAGAAGGCCAAGCCTGCGCGTACACATTGGGACATGCTGATGGAGCGACGCACCCGAGAGGAACTCGAAGAGGTCCTTGAGGAGCGTCTGGCGGTTCTGCGTTCGGGGGCGATGAACATCGCTGTTCACCCCCGAGACAGCCGCAAGTCGGCCTGAGCGGGACACAGCAGCACATACGAGAAACCGCGGGCGCGGTACGTGATTCACGTACCGCGCCCGCGGTTTTCTGCTGCCCTCTGCCGGCTCAGCGCGTGAGCGGCGGGCGCGACCCCTGCGGGGTGTCGTCGCCCGGCTCGTCCCGGACGATGACCTCGCCCTGGACCACCTTGCCGTCGGGGCGCTGCATACGGGCCTGCTGGAAGGCGTCACCCAGGGTGCCCGGAACAGCCGCGCGCATTTTGCGGTCGAAGGTGCGCTCGGCGTAGCGGCCGACGGCCTTCTGGACGGGCGGGATCAGCAGGAGCAGGCCCACCGCGTCCGAGATCAGGCCCGGGATCATCAGGAGCAGGCCGCCCAGCATCATCAGGCCGTTGCCCCCGCTGCCGGAGCCCGACGGGGTGCCGCCCCGCTGGAGCGCCTCGTTCAGGTTCTGGAAGGCACGGCGGCCGGCCCGCTTGATCACCACCGAGCCGAGGACGAAGCCGGCGATCAGCAGCAGGAACACCGCGAACCCGCTCGCCGCGCCCGCGACCACGGTCAGCAGCCAGATCTCCAGCACCAGCCAGGCGGCGATACCCAGCGGCAGGAAGGTGCGCATACGGGAGCGGCGGGGCCGGGCGGGATACGTGGGGGTCGGAGCGCCTGTCGTCATGCGTCCAGTGTGCCTGGGCGCGGCTCAGCACGGGATAAGGAGACGATCAGCCGGGACTGTGAGGGCGTACGACTAAGGCTGTGCGCGCTTTCCCCGGGCTGTGATCCGGCCGACCCGCTCCCCCACACCCCAGGTGGTGACCCGCCACAGGGCCTCCACCAGGATGTCGCGGCTCATCTTCGAGTCGCCGAGTTCGCGCTCGACGAAGGTGATGGGCACCTCGACGACGTGGTAGCCGGCCTTGACCGCGCGGCGGGCGAGGTCGACCTGGAAGCAGTAGCCCTGGGACGCGACGTCGTCGAGGCCGAGGCCTTCGAGGGTCTCGCGGCGGAAAGCGCGGTAACCGCCGGTGATGTCACGCAGGGGCAGGTCGAGGGCGACGCGGGAGTAGAGGCTGCCGCCGCGGGAGATGATCTCGCGGGACCTGGGCCAGTTCACGACCCGGCCGCCGGGCACCCAGCGGGAGCCGAGGACCAGGTCGGCGCTCTTGAGGGCGGTCAGCAGACGGGACAGTTCCTCGGGCTGGTGGGAGCCGTCGGCGTCCATCTCGACCAGGACGCCGTAACCGTGCTCCAGGCCCCAGCGGAAGCCCGCGAGGTAGGCGGCGCCGAGACCTTCCTTGCCCTTGCGGTGCAGGACCTGGACGTGGTCGTCCCCGACGGCCAGTTCGTCGGCGAGCTTGCCTGTGCCGTCGGGGCTGTTGTCGTCGGCCACGAGGACGTGCGCCTCGGGGACGGCCTTGCGCACCCGGCCGACGATGGCCTTGATGTTCTCCGCCTCGTCATAGGTCGGAATGATCACCAAGGTCGTGCCGAGCGGGCCGAAACGCGTCCCCTGTGCCGTGCGGGTCCCGTCGCCGTCGTTCACTGCTGCCCCTTCGAGTCATTGCGCAGGCGTCCACCATAATGGGCGCGGCCTGCGATGACGTGACAAGGCGTTCGTATGCTGGTGTCGTTTCCACAAGAACGGGGTAAGAGTCCGATTTTCACCCTTGTGGAATCGCGGTCCCTGCTGCGGATGGGGGCCCGGCGCCCTTCGGGCCGACCTGGGGCCCGCTGGCTGCGGGTCGACCGAAAGCCGTTGTCTACTGAGCCCCCGGGCCCCACCCGGGTCACACCTCCCCGGCCGGACGGAACGTTCCCTCGCCGTGGCGCGAGCGCTGAGCCTGGCTCCCAGTGGCGGTGCTCCGGTGCGGTACACCGTCTGACCCAGCGGCGCTGCGACGACTCGATGGAGGTTCCCCGGTCGGGTGTCCGGTGGTGGACCCGGCCGAACCTACCGGCCCCCTGCCGTCGCCTGTCAACACTCCTCCGACCTGCGCATCTACCACCAACGCCCTGGTCAGCGGGGAGGATGCGCAGGTCGCGCGACAGGGGGCGTGCGGCCGATCGGTGCCGCGCCACCCCCGGAGATCACTCGCCCGGCCCTACGAAGACGGTCCGTCCGCCGACCACGGTGCGCAGACAGACGGGCAGGTCGAGCCCCGGCGTCAGGTCCGGAAGACCGGGGGTGCCGGAGCCGGGGTCGGTGGACCAGCGGGCGACCCGGTCGTCGGGGGCCTGCACGATCAGTTCGCCGGTACGCCACACGGCGTAGTCGGCAGGAGCGCCGGGCACCAGGACGCCCGCGTCGTCGCGGCCCACCGCCCGCCAGCCGCCGCGGGTGTGCGCGGTGAAGGCGGCGCGCACGGAGACGCGGTGCTCGGGGGTCCGGTGGAAGGCGGCCGCGCGGACCGTGCCCCACGGGTCGAGGGGGGTGACGGGACTGTCGGAGCCGAAGGCCAGCGGGACACCAGCCCGCAGGAGGGCCGCGAAGGGGTTCAGGCGGCCCGCCCGCTCCCGGCCCAGCCGCTGGGCGTACATGCCGTCCTCGCCGCCCCACAGGGCGTCGAAGGCGGGCTGGACGGAGGCGGTGAGGCCCAGTTCGGCGAAGGCGGCCACGGCCTCGGGGGTGAGCAGCTCGGCGTGTTCGACACGGTGCCGGGCGGCACGGACGCGGGCGAGGCCGAGCTTCTCCGCGGCGGCGCGGACGCCCGCGACGACGGTGGTCACGGCCGCGTCGCCGATCGCGTGGAAGCCGGCCTGGAGGCCCGCCTCGGTGCAGGCGGTGACGTGGGCGGCCACGGCGGCGTCGTCCAGGTAGGCGAGCCCGGTGTGGTCGGCGTCGGTGTACGGCTCGTGCAGGCACGCGGTGTGCGAGCCGAGGGCGCCGTCCACGAAGAGGTCTCCGGCTGCGCCGACCGCGCCGAGTCGCCGGGCCTTGTCGACGTCCTGCTCCGCCCAGTACCCGACGACCCTGGGGCCGGTCCCCTCGGCGGCCAGCCGCAGCAGACCCGTGAAGTCGTCCTCGGAGGAGATCTCGGGCCCGGCGCACTCGTGCACGGTGCCGATGCCCAGGGAGGCGGCGTGGGCCAGGGCGGCACGCTGGGCCTCGACGCGCTGGGCGGGTGTGACGGAGCCGAGGGCGGTGGCGCGGACGGCGTGGTGGGCGTCGGCGGTGAGGGGGCCGTCGAGGAGCCCCAGGGAGGTCATGTCGAGCAGTGCCGTCGTCACGACCGCCGAGTGGACGTCGATCCGGCTCAGATACAGCGGGCGGCCGCCCGTCGCCTCGTCGAGCTCCACGCGCGTGGGCGGGCGGCCGCCGGGCCAGCGGGCGGCGTCCCACCCGTGCCCGAGCAGGACGCGGTCGCCGGGACGCGCGGTCGCGAAGTCCCGTACGAGGCTCAGGGCCGCGTCCAGGGAGGGGGCGCCGGAGAGGTCGAGGCCGGTCAGGGCGAGGCCCGTGGCGGTGGTGTGGACGTGGGCGTCGGTGAACGCGGGGGTGACCAGGGCGCCGTCCAGGTCGACGATCTCGTCGACGCCGTCCGCGAAGGCGTCCGCGGCACCTTCCGACCCCACCCAGGCGACTTGGCCTCGCTCCACGACCATCGCGGTCGCGAACGGGTCGGCGGGGCTGTGGACCTCGCCGCGGCGCAGGAGGACGGTCTTCGGTTCACTCATGGGGACAGTTTCGCAGGGAGCCCGGCGCCCCCGGGGGTGCGGGTGCACGGCCGGACTCCGCTTCGTCGCGGCTGGTCGCGGCCCTTTGGCGCAGGCTCGTTCAGATGCGCGGTGGCCGCGCCTCGTACGGGGTCGACAGGACCACCGTGGTCCGCGTCGACACCCCCGCGAGTGACCTCAGGCGAGCCAGCAGCTCCTCCAGCTCGTGCGGGGTCGACACCCGCACCTTGAGGATGTAGTTCTCGTCGCCCGCGACGCTGTGGCAGGCCTCGATCTCGGGTACGCCCGCCAGCCGGTCCGCGATGTCGTCCGGGGCACTGGGGTCGAACGGTTTCACCGAGATGAAGGCTGTCATGGGCAGGCCCACCGCCCCTGGGTCGACCACCGCGGCGTACCCGCGGATCACACCACGCTGCTCGAGCCGTCGCACCCGCTGGTGCACGGCCGACGTGGACAGGCCCGTGGCCTTGCCCAGGTCCGTGTAACTCATCCGCCCGTCCTTGACGAGCAGCTGCACGATTTGTCGGTCCAGCTCCTCCATGGCGCAAGAACCTACAGTGCGTCTGATCTCCACCGATACCTGAGCGGCCCAGGTCATGCCCGGTTCGTGATGTGACCGGGGGTCTCCTGGCTGCCGTCCGAGGGACAAAGCGAACGCGGCGGGCATCTGCAATCGGCATGTGACGAAGGCCACACCCCTGCGCGGGCCCCGGTGATGGTCTCGTGATTACGTCCGTGACGGGACGGGAAGTGCTTGCTGTGGTCGAGGCCGCAGTGCCGTCACGGCCCAGCCCTAGGGGGAGAACCCATGCAGAGTGTTAAGCGTCCTGGACGTACCGCGCCCAAGCGACTCCAGGCGGTTGTCGAGCTCGAACCGGAGGGCTTCGAGACCGACGCCCTCGACGACGAGGAGTTCGACGCGTACGACACCTTCGAGATGTACCGGGTGATCTGCCCGGACTGCGTGCAGCCCATCGCCCTGCTGGCGGACGAGGAGAAGCTGCCGGAGCACGCGCTGTGCGCTTCGCCGTGGAACCCGTTCGGTCTGACGGTCTGCACCGGCACGGGCCGCACGGCCTCCGAGGCCCGGTCGGCGGACGAGTCGGCGGAGCTTCAGGAGCAGGACACTGCGCTGCTGTTGACGCTCCCTCAGGGACTCGACTGGCGGACCCAGCCCTTCTCGCACGTCGGTGGCCGGGGCTCGCGCCCCGTGCCGGTGATACGGCGTCAGGCCGCCTGAGCCGCTTCGCTCAGTCCCAGTAGCTGCCCTGCACCATGGCTCGCAGGCTGCCGTGGTGCAGGATCAGTGTGTCCGGGTCCGCCGGTACGGCCACCTCGCCGAAGTGGGCCTGGCGGTAGGCGACGCGCAGCATGACGATCGCGTGCCGCAGTGCGGCGTAGAGCGTGAAGAAGTCCATGTCGTGCGGTGTGTGGCCGGTGAGGTCGGCGTACCGGGCCTCGATCCGGTCGCGACGCAGGAAGTCCGGCAGTCCGCGCTGGCCGAAGGCGACCGTCAGGTCCTGGAAGAAGCGGTGCAGATAGACGGTCCAGCCGAGGTCGACCTCGCGCGGGGCCGGGGCCGCCATCTCCCAGTCCAGTACGGCCACCGGGTCGAAGCCGTCGTAGATCACGTTGCCGATGCGCGCGTCGCCCCAGTTGAGGACGGGAGCGCCGGGAGCGCGCGGCCAGAGTTCCTCCAGCCGGTCGAAGGCCTGCTCGATGAGCGGTGAGCGGGCGAGTCCGTCGACCACCCAGTCGTAGTAGGCGTGTTGGGCGGTGACGTGACGGCGCAGCGTGTCGCCGTCGCCGGGCAGTGCCAGGAACTCTGCTTCCGCTGGCGGGACTTGGTCGTGCAGGCGGGCCAACAGCCCGACCGTGGCCGCCTCCAGGTGCTCGCGCTCGGCGTCGCTCGCGGAGTGCAACCAGTTGCCCTCGTAGGTGTAGGGCATGACGTCCGGCGGCACTCGCCCCGCCACGCGTTCCATGACGAAAAAGGCCGCGCCGAGCGGGCCCGGGTCCTCTTCCAGCCACTGCACCCTCGGCACCGGCACATCCGAGAAGCGGGCCACGGTCTGCATCGTGCGGTACTGGCGGGGCATGTCGTACACCGGGAAGACCGTGTACGCCGACGGGTCCGCGGCGAGCCGCAACGCGCAGGCCCGCAGCGGCGGTTCGGGGTGCTCGATGTCGAAGAGCAGGGTCTCGCTGGACAGGCCGTTCGTGGCCGGGACGGTGACGTCGACGGCCTTTGCCCCGGGCAGCCGGGCGGCGAGCCAGGCGGTGAGGCGGTGGGTGAGCTCCTCGGGGTCGCGGGTGGTGGTGCGGGGGCGGGGTGCCGTGGCCATGGGGTCAACTCCCTTGTGTGGAGCTCCGGGTGGCCGACGCCCGGTGCGGGGCTTCACGGGGTCGGCCCGCCGTGCGGAGGTCCGTGCGGTCAACGCCCTTATGGAGCAACCGAGTCGAAGCCGGTGAAGCCGCTCGGGTCGTGCCGGCCGAACGAACCGTGTTCGAAGATGCCGTGGCCGGTCCGGCCGTCCAGCCGGAAGCGGGCGGCGTGGTCGGTGACGCCGTACCCGGCCAGGGGGTGCGGCTCGGTGAGGTCGTAGGTACGGCGGTCGGTCCAGTCGCGGCCCTGCCAGGTGCCGTGCTGCCAGTCGTCGGCGGGCGGATAGCCGGCGCCGAGCGCGAGCGGCGAGGAGGTGAGGACCTCCATCTCCAGCTCCATGGGTTTGCGGATGTCGCCGAGGCGCACGAGGGCGCGTTCGGGGTGACGGGTTCCGGAGCGGTAGGTGATCTCGGGCTGGGGCCAGCCGAGTTGGCGGTCGCGGTGGCCGGGACGGACGAGGGTCGCGTCGTTGAGAGAGCGGTGGCCGTCGGCGTCCTCCTGGACGATCACCATGAGGAAGCGGTCCCCGAGGTGCACCGGGCTCCAGAGCCAGTGGAAGCCCTCGGTCGGATGGTCCTCGGCGAGTCGGCCGCCGTCCTCGCCGGGGACCGTGCGCACGCCCCAGCTGCGGTCGCGGGTTCCGGTCCAGCGATCGGGGGTCAGCTGGATCTCCTCCCCGCCGACGCGCAGCACGCCGTGACAACGGCCCGCCTGAACGAACCGTTTCCCCTCCAGGGTGAGGCGCCCGCCGCGCCGCTGCTGGTGGTGCGGTTCCCACAGCGGCGGGAAGCCCGCCGACCACCTGATCATGAACGACAGTCCGTCCGGATCGTCGGGGTCCGGATCACACTCCAGGACGAACTCGCGGAGCGGCTGCAGCACACCGACGGACACGGGACCGACGTGCAGCCGCATCCGGTCGTCGCCGAGCGCGTCCGAGGCGCGCACCGCGTGCAGGGTGTCGCCGAGGCGCAGAGTCGCGTAGGCGTCGATCACCCCGAGGTTGGGGTACACCCCGAGCCCGATGATGAGCAGGGCGCTCCCCTCGTCGTCGATGACGTGGAAGATGCAGCGGTCGTAGGCGTTGCGGTCCCCCGTGGCCACATGCTTCATGGACAGGGGAACCTGGTGCACGGGGTACTCGTCGAGCGGCACGGGGCGGTCGTCGGCCACCTCAACCTCCCTGTCAGGCAACGTCGCTGACGGTACGTCAGCCGACTGACGGAGGCCAGATGCACGGCCGTGAACGCACGCTCGATTCCCGGAACCGGTGACCCCGCCGCGGGCCGCCGCGTTGCCCCGGTATGACCTCCGCATACGCGCCGTTCGCAGAATCGGTTGCGCTGATTCCGCTCCCCGCGCCGCCGGCCCCGCCACCACCACCGCAGGACCCGCCCATCTACCGCGACCTGCTGCACACCTGGGCCAGCGGCGGCCGCACCCTGCCGGGGCGCCATGATCCGGAGTGGGTCCGGCTCGCGGCGCCGCAGGTCAGGCCCGGTCAGTTCAGCGCGTCTCCGGACCCGCTAGGTGCCGGGCGATGACCATCCGCTGGATCTGATTGGTGCCCTCGACGATCTGGAGGACCTTGGCCTCGCGCATGTACCGCTCGGCCGGGAAGTCAGCGGTGTAGCCATAGCCGCCGAGGACCTGGACGGCGTCGGTGGTGACCTTCATCGCGGTGTCGGTGCAGTGCAGTTTGGCCATGGCCGCCTGCTTGGCGAACGGCCGCCCGGCGTCGCGCAGCCGTGCCGCCGCGAGGTACAGCGCCCGGCCCGCCTCGATCTGGGTCGCCATGTCGGCGAGCATGAAGCGCAACCCCTGGAAGTCGGCGATCGGCCGCCCGAACTGCCGCCGCCCGGTCGCGTAGCCGACCGCCTCGTCGAGGGCCGCCTGGGCCACCCCGATCGCGCACGCGGCGATACCGAGCCGCCCCGAGTCCAGCGCGGACAGGGCGATCGCGAAGCCCTGCCCCTCCTCGCCGATGCGCCGCTCGTCCGGTACGCGCACCCCGTCGAAGTGGACCTGGGCGGTCGGCGAGCCCTTCATGCCCATCTTCCTCTCCGGCACCGCGGCGCTCAGCCCCTCCGCGTCGGCGCGGACCAGGAACGCGGTGATCCCGCGCGGGCCCTCCTCGCCGGTGCGTGCCATGACGGTGTAGAAGTCGGCGACTCCGCCGTGGGTGATCCAGGCCTTGGTGCCGGTGACGACCCAGTCGCCGCCGTCCCGGACGGCCCTGGTGCGCAGCGAGGCCGCGTCCGAGCCGGAGGACGGCTCGGACAGACAGTAGGCGCCGAGGAGTCCGCCGCCGAGCATCGCGGGCAGATGCTCGGCCTGCTGCGCCTTGGTGCCGTAGGTGGCGAGGGCGTAGGAGGCGAGGGTGTGCACGCTGACGCCGAGGCCGACGGTCAGGCGGGCGGCGGCGAGTTCTTCGAGGACCTGGAGGTAGACCTCGTACGGCTGGTCGGCGCCGCCGTTTTCGGAGTCGTACGGCAGGCCGAGCAGGCCGGTCCTGGACAGCAGGGTGAAGACCTCGCGCGGGAAGTGCCCGGCGTCCTCCTCCTCGGCCGCCTTCGGGGCGATCTCTCGCTGCGCGATGTCGCGGACGAGCGAGATCAGGTCCCGGGCCTCGTCCGTGGGCAGATGCCGGTCCACTGGCTGCGGGGCGCGGTCGGGCATGGGGACGCTCTCCTCCTGTAGGGGGCTGACGGACGCACGCCGTGGGGTGGGGCGGCTCCGCCGGGTCTCACCGGCGCCGGTCGCTGCTCGCGTCTCCCGGGTCTCGGAAGCTGCTGACCAGCGGCTGCGCCCTGTGAGTATGCCCGACAAGGGGGACCAGGTCACCGGTTAACGACCGCTTACTTCAAGGCGGCCCGGCCCGCCGGCAACGGAACCGGCAACGACCTCGGATTGGTCCGAACCATTGACGCGGTGGTCTAGTCCTCCTACTGTTCCGGCAACGCTTTACCGCGTTCATGCCAATCGCAGGCGATCCCCTCTCCCCCACGAGGAGACACCCATGCACCTTCCCCGCCACGCCCGCTTCCGGGCCCTGATCTCGGCCGCGTGCTGCGCGGTCCTCGGCGCGGGCCTGCTGGCCGGCGCGAGCACCGCGACCGCCGCCGCCCCCGAGGCGACACCGAGGGCCGCCGGCTCCAAAGTCGTCGGCTACTTCACCGAATGGGGCACCTACGACCGCAAGTACTACGTCAAGAACGTCGAGACCTCCGGCTCGGCGGCGAAACTGACCCACATCAACTACGCGTTCGGCAACGTCACCGGCGGCAAGTGCGCGATGGGCGACGCCTACGCGGCGACCGACCGCACCTACACCGGGGCCGAGTCCGTGGACGGCGTCGCCGACACCTGGGACCAGCCGCTGCGCGGCAACTTCAACCAGCTGCGCGAGCTGAAGAAGAAACACCCCGGCCTCAAGGTCCTCTGGTCCTTCGGCGGCTGGACCTGGTCGAGCGGTTTCGGTGAGGCCGCCCGCAACCCCGCCGCGTTCGCACAGTCCTGCTACGACCTGGTCGAGAACTCCAAGTGGGCCGACGTCTTCGACGGCATCGACATCGACTGGGAGTACCCGAACGCGTGCGGCAACACCTGTGACACCAGCGGCAGGGAGGCGTTCAAGAACCTGATGGCGGCGCTGCGTTCGAAGTTCGGAAGCAGCACGCTGGTCACCGCAGCGATCACCGCTGACGCCACGTCCGGCGGCAAGATCGACGCGGCGGACTACGCGGGCGCGGCACAGTACGTCAACTGGTACAACCCGATGACGTACGACTTCTTCGGAGCCTGGGACGCGTCCGGACCCACGGCCCCGCACTCGCCGCTGACCTCCTACTCCGGCATCCCGAAGGCGGGCTTCCACACCTCGGCCACCATCGCCAAGCTCAGGGGACTCGGCATACCGGCCTCGAAACTGCTGCTCGGCATCGGCTTCTACGGCCGTGGCTGGACGGGCGTGACCCAGTCGGCGCCGGGCGGCGCGGCCACCGGCCCGGCGGCGGGCACGTACGAGCAGGGCATCGACGACTACAAGGTGCTCAAGTCCAAGTGCCCGGCGACGGGAACGGTGGGCGGCACTGCCTACGCCAAGTGCGGGAACCAGTGGTGGAGTTACGACACCCCCGCGACCATCGCCACGAAGATGACGTACAAGAACCAGCAGGGCTTGGGCGGCACCTTCTTCTGGGAGCTGAGCGGGGACACCTCGGGCGGCGAGCTGATCCGGGCGATCAACTGACCTGTCCGGCACCGGACTCGGGGCGGGGGACCACGAGCCTCCGCCCCGACTCGTCGGCCGTCAGCCCTCGCGGCGGGCCGGCGGCGGAGTCGGGTAGGCGGGGTCCATCTCCGCGATGGCGCGCATCGAGCCGCCGAGCGACTTCACCAGGAGGTCGCACATCGTGTCCCGGGAGAGCTGGGGAGGGCCGTCGATCCAGTCGAGGGTCGCGCCCTCGACGCTGCACACCCACGCGAGCAGGCCCATCCGGGCCAGCGGGGAGACGTCGGTGCGGCCGTAGGCGCCTTGGGCGATGGTCGCGACGATCGCCTCGCGCACCCCGTCCCGGATGGCGTGCACCTCGGCGTCGAAACCGACGCCCCCGCTGACGACGGTGCGGTAGGCGGCCTGGTTGTGCTCGGCGTAGCGCAGATAGCTGTCCAGCGTGCGGTGGACGCGGTCCACCTGCCCCAGTTCGAGACCGCTCGCCGCGTAGGTGACCAGGTCCGCGACGGAGTCCTGGATGATCGCCAGGTAGTAGCCGCGCTTGGACTGGAAGTAGTAGTAGATCAGCCCCTTGGCGACGTGCGCCTGGCGGGCGATGTCGTCCATGGAGAGCGCGTCGTAGGAGGTGTCCGCGAACAACTTCCGCCCGATGGAGATGAGTTCGGCACGGCGCGCGACCGAGCGCTCGGTGCCGCGAGCCCGCGGCCGGGCGGCTTCACGCTGCTCACTGATGTTCAATATCGACCTGGTCTCGGGCTGGCGGCAGGACATCCGCAGTATGTCAGGTCACCAATTGCATCAGGTCACAGCAGGCCGAGCTGCGTGACGAGCATCGCGATCACCGCGACGAGGGTCCAGCCCGCGACATGTTCGAGGATCCTCGGGCCGCTGTCCTGGGGGCTGCCGGTACGGGCGCGGGCGGTGGTGGCGGAGTGTGCGGTCATGGCGTCTCACTGCTCTCGGATGGCCGTCGGAACGGCTGGACGGGCTGGACGGTCTCCCCCACCGATCCGTCCACCTTGCCACCGACATGGGCCTCTGCGGCCGAGAGCTTGGTCACAGCGAACGGCCCCCGGCGGGTGCCGGGGGCCGCTGCGGGCCTGCTCAGCGCACGCCCACCGCCGCGAGCGCCTTGCGCTGGCGCGCGGTCGGACAGGCCGGGAAGTACAGGTAGCAGACGCCGCCGGTGCCGGAGACGACCTTGCCGGTGGCGTTGTACCGCTTGGTCCTGAGCCAGATGTTCTCCCACTCACGCCGCTTGTAGACGCGCCGCACCGCCGCGTCGCTGGGCGAGGCCGGGTCGTTCGCGATCACATCGCCCTCGGCGGTGAAGCCGATGACGGTCATCAGATGGCCGGAGGTGCCGTAACCCGCCCCCGTGAGCTCCTCCTTGAGGAACGACTGGGACGTTATGGCCGGGATTCCGGCGGCGATCAGCGTCTCCAGGTCGGTGAGCGAGCCGAGCCGGGTCACCACGCCCTGGAGGTCGTCGTAGGTGGCCGCGTAGGCCGCGTTGAACGGCCAGTTGCCGCAGCCCGCGTACTGGTAGTCGTAGGTGTACCGGGCCGCGTGGCAGACCTGCGGATCGGCGTACGACGGGTCGACCCAGGCCAGTTGTTCCGCGGTGAGGCGGCCGCCCCAGTACTCGATGATCATCTGCGAGGAGGTCGGACTGCACCAGGCCTCGCCGCCGTTGTCGTACTCCGGGTACTGGCCCTTGTGGATCTCCTGCGAGTAGCGCGGGACGATCAGCTCACGGGCGACGCCGGGTGCGGAGGCGGGGACGGTGAACCGGTCGGGGACGTCCGAGCCCATCGCGCCCAGCCGCCACACGGTCGGCGTGGCCTTCGTGCCCGGCTTGCGGTAGAGCGTCAGCCGCAGCCGGTACGAGGCCAGGCGCAGTCCGGTGGCCGGGTCGTCGATCGCGAAGGTGTCCGTCCAGACCGTGCTTTTGCCGTCGGTCTGGTCGTCGACCGAGGTCCGCTTGATGTCGCCGTCACCGGCGGCCCAGCGGCCCATCACGTACCAGGGGGTGACCGTGCCGTCGGAGTACGTCCCCTCCAGCTCGATCTGGATCCAGGTGCCGGCCGGGGTGTGGGCGTTCCAGGAGGCGATCACCTCGGTCGAGGGCACGGCGAGCCGGCGGACCGGGGAGGTCCAGGTCGCGTACTCCCAGGTGGCGGTGGTTCCGGTGTGCGGGTCGGTGTAGTCGGTGGTGCCGGCGGGGGCGCCGATCACGACACCGGGTCGTCTGCCGGGGACGGCACGGGTGCCGCTGCCCGTGCCGCCGTGCCAGTCGCTGTACGTGGTCCAGGCATGGTTGTCGACGGGGCGGGTGTCCCGGTCGGGTTCCGCGTCGGTCGCGTTGCCCGCGGCGGCCGCGGCGGCCGCGGGGCCCACGCTGCCGGCCACCGCGGCGGCGACCGCGACGGCCAGAACGGTTCTGCGGGACGGCTGTTGGGCTTGGCTCATGAGTGGAAAGACCCCCGGTGTGCGAATCGGACAGACTGTGCACGGTCGTGCGCCAACTATGGAGGAGGGGGCATGCTCCTGCCAGCACTTCGGCCCGTGCCACGCCCATGAATATTGGTCTGGTCCACTGACGTGACCTGGGAAGCTTCGGTTCCGGCGGTGATCACAGGCCCTCACTAGACTGGACGGGCCCGACCGCCCGTCCGTATGAGCACCTTCAGGACTCGTCATCCACCTCCTCGCCTCCCGGCTCCGCCGGCTGCCCCCGTCCTGCGGCCCGGTCCGTCTGATCGGCATCGACGGACACGCGGGCTCCGGAAAGTCCACGTTCGCCCGGCAGTTGGCCGCCGCCCTCGGCGGCGTTCCCGTGCTGCACCTCGACGACATCGCCCGGCACGACGAACTGTTCGACTGGACCGGGCGGCTGCTGAGCGAGGTGATCGCACCGCTCGGCCGGGGCGAGACCGCGCACTACGCCCCCTACGACTGGCGCACCCGCCAGTGCGGAGCGCCCCGCGACGTGCCACCGGACCCGCTGATCCTGCTGGAGGGGGTCGGGGCCGGCCGACGCGCTCTGCGGCCGCACCTGGCGCACCTGCTGTGGATGGAACTGCCCCGCGAGGAGTCCTGGACGCGTGGCCGGTTGCGGGACGGGGCGGAACAGCGGGAGTTCTGGGACGGATGGGTCGCGGCGGAACAACGGCATTTCGCCGAAGACCCCTCCAGGCCCTTCGCCGACCTTCTGGTACGGCAGTGCCGGGAGGGATATGAGACCGCCAAAGGGCCTGCCGCGCCTGTTGGACCGGACCAGGATGTCACGCACGGTGACGGCTCGACGGCGATGTGTTGATCCTGTGAAGGCCCACTGACAGGAACTTGCCGGACTCCCCCAACTCGGCTTGACCGAGGGGCCGTACAGGTCTTACGTTCTCAATGTGCGGCCGTTCGAGGTCGCCCGCAGTCGCGAAGCCCCCGGTTGTTCCCCCGTGATCGGGGGCTTCGTTCTGCCCTCACCCGGGATTCCGGACGCTGTGAGGCGCGATTCGCTCACCCTGGGTCACCGCGCCCGATGCGCCCCATCTGCTCCCACCTCGCCAAACGGCCTGTGCGGCACCCTACGGCGAGCGACACCACCGCAGGTACGATGCCCTCGGTGCGACCTACGGACGGCTGCTCTGCACACCGATGCAACTCCGGTCCGCGGCACAGCGGTTGGACGAAGGCGGCCATCGGGCGACGGCCCGGTGGTGAAACCACGGGGGCACGGCTTGTGGGGGACGTGATGGATTTCGGCACGCAGGGCCCCGAGGCCCCGGCCGACCTCGCCTGGCTGCGGGGTGTGGACGCCTACACGATGGGCGCCTATCCGCAGGCCGAGGAGGAGTTCCGGGTCGCGGTGCGGATCGATCCCGGGATGGCCGACGGCTGGCTCGGGTTGCACGCACTGCGCGTCGACACGACGACCGCGCTGCTCCGGATGTTCCGGCACCGCGAGCGTTTCGGCGAACAGCGCACCCGGCATCGCAGGACGCTCAACTCCTGGTACTGGCTGGGGTGGTGGGTGCAGCCGGTCCTGGAGAGCCCGCGTGACCTGCTCCTCGCGCACGCCTCGCACTGGCTCGACGGCCGCCATGTCCCCGAGCTGGACCGGGCCCTCGCGGGACTGCCGCCGGTGGACACCGACCACCAGGTCCGCTTCCTGCACGCCTGCCGCGCCTATCTGGTCAAGGACTGGGACCAGTTGGTCCGGCACACCGACCCACTGATCGACGACGCCATGCTCGGCATCGAGGCAGGTCTGTTCGGCGGCATGGCCCGGGTCCGTCTGGAGACGTTCGGCCAGGCCGAGCCACTCCTGTCGGCGGCACTGATGCGCTGTCGCAGCGAACAGCCCCAGCGCAAGGAACTGCGCTACTGGCTGGCCCGCGCCCACGAGGGAACGGGCCGGTCCGCGGCCGCACTCCCCCTCTACCGGGCCGTGCACCGCGTCGACCCCGCCTTCATGGACACCTCGGCCCGGCTCGCCGCCATCGCCGAGAGCGACGGGTACGACGACCCCGCCGATCTCGCGGCGATCACACTCACCGGCTTCGGGCAGGACGTCCTCGAGGGGCCCGACGGGGTCGATCCCCTGTTCGGCATCGAAGGGCGGGAGTTGAGGCTCTCCGAGCCTGAGCCGCCGCCCAGTGGGCCCCTGCCCTCGATGACCGACCCGGCCGGACGGGAGCGCTCCGGCGTACCGGTGGGGCCGCTGCCCGCCGGACCCACCGATCCCGCCTTACTGGAGGAAGCCCTCACCGAACTGGAGCGCATGGTCGGCCTGGACCCGGTGAAACGCCAGGTCAAGGCGCTCTCCGCCCAGTTGAACATGGCCCGCCTGCGAACCGGCCAGGGCCTGCCGGTGCAGCCGCCCAAACGTCACTTCGTCTTCTCCGGCCCCTCCGGCACCGGCAAGACCACGGTGGCCCGCATCCTGGGGCGCGTCTTCTACGCCCTCGGTCTGCTGGGCGGCGACCATCTCGTGGAGGCGCAGCGGGCGGACCTGGTCGGGGAGTACCTCGGTCAGACGGCGGTGAAGGCGAACGAGCTGATCGACTCGGCCCTCGGGGGCGTGCTCTTCGTCGACGAGGCGTACTCCCTCTCCAACTCCGGCTACGGCAAGGGGGACGCGTACGGCGACGAGGCGCTCCAGGTGCTGCTCAAGCGGGCCGAGGACAACCGGGACCACCTGGTCGTGATCCTGGCCGGCTACCCGGAGGGCATGGACCGACTCCTGGCCGCGAACCCGGGGCTCTCCTCCCGCTTCACGACCCGCGTCGACTTTCCGTCGTACCGACCGCTCGAACTCACCTCCATCGGCGAGGTGCTGGCGAGCGAGAACGGTGACATCTGGGACGAGGAGGCGCTGGACGAGCTGCGCTCCATCGCCGGCCACGTGGTGGATCAGGGATGGATCGACGAGCTGGGGAACGGTCGGTTCCTGCGGACGCTGTACGAGAAGAGCTGTGCGTATCGGGATCTTCGCCTGTCGACGTATCCGGGCGTGCTGACGCGGGACGACCTGTCGACGTTACGGCTGGCGGACCTGATGCAGGCGTACGGGGAGGTGCTGTCGGGGCGGGGGCCGCAGGACCCGTCGACGACGTAGTCGTACGGCTACGGGCCGGTGGGGCTTGTCGCGCGCTTCCCCGCGCCCCTGAAGCAGTGGGTGCAGCCGGACATCCTTGACTGCACCCACCCCACCGGCCCGCAGCCGTACGACGACCCCTACGACGCCAACGCCTCCTCGCTGCTCCGAGGCTCGGCGACCCGGACCTCCGGCAGCTCCCGGTGAGCCGGATCCCGTACCTCGCCCACCAGCAGCTCCAGTACGTCCTCCAGCGCGACGAGCCCGAGCACCTTGCCCGAACCGTCCGCCACCTGGGCCAGATGCGTCGCCGCACGCCGCATCACCGTCAGCGCGTCGTCCAGCGGCAGATCAGACCTGAGCTTCGTCATCCGACGCCAGATCTGCTGGGGCACCGCCCGCTGCGAGTCCTCCAGATCCAGGACGTCCTTCACGTGCAGGTACCCCATGAAGGCACCGTTCTCCGCGGCGATCGGGAAGCGTGAGTACCCGGTGTGGCCGGTGAGTTCGATGATCTGGCCCGGGGTCACCGAGGGACGCACCGTCACCAGGGACTCCCACTTGAGCAGGACGTCCGTCACGGGACGGGAGCCCAGTTCCAGCGCGTCCTCCAGGCGTTCCTGTTCCTCGGGGTCCAGCAGGCCGGCCTGGCCGGAGTCCTCCACCAGCCGGTTCAGCTGTTCACTCGTGAACACCGCCTCGACCTCGTCCTTGGGCTCGACGTCGAAGAGCCGCAGGATGCCCCGGGCGCAGGCGCCGAGGGCGACGGTGATCGGCCTGCACACCCTCGCGAAGGCCACCAGGCCCGGGCTGAGCCACAGCGCGACCTTCTCCGGGGCGGCCATCGCGAGGTTCTTCGGGACCATCTCGCCGATGACCAGGTGGAAGAAGACGACCGCGGCCAGGGCGATCACATAGCCCAGCGGGTGGATCACGCCGTGCGGCACGTGGATCCACTCGAAGACCGGCTCCAGCAGCTTGGCGACCGTCGGTTCCGCGACGGCGCCGAGCGTCAGCGAGCACATGGTGATGCCGAACTGGGCCGCCGCCATCATCTGCGGCAGCCGCTCCAGGCCGTACAGCACCTGTCGGGCACGTGCGGTGCCGAGCGGTTCGATCTGGCTGCGGCGCACGGAGACGAGCGCGAACTCGGCGCCGACGAAGAAACCGTTGGCGAGCACGAGCAGCGCGGCGAAGAGAAGTTGGAGCACGCTCATCGGGCGGCCTCCATGACGTTCACGGTGGCGACCGTGCGGACCAGACGGACCCGCTCGGCCCTGTAGTGCCCGACCTGGCGCACGGTGAGCCGCCAGCCGGGCAGCTCTGCCCGGTCTCCGACGGCGGGGATACGGCCGAGCAGGTCGGCGACCAGCCCGGCGACGGTTTCGTACGGTCCTTCGGGCACGTCGAGGCCTATGCGCTGGAGGATGTCGACCCGGCAGCTGCCGTCGGCGTCCCAGGTGAGACGGCCGTCCTCCGAGGGGGCGGCCGCCAGTTCAGGAGTTTCGTCGGACGCGTCGTCGTGCTCGTCGCGGACCTCGCCGACGATCTCCTCGACGATGTCCTCCAGGGTGACCACGCCGGCCGTGCCGCCGTACTCGTCGACGACGACGGCGATGGGCTGTTCGTTGCGCAGCTGGGCGAGGAGGGGCTGGACGGGGAGCGTCTCGGGCACCAGCAGCGCCGGGCGGGCGATACGGCGCACGGGTGTCCGCAGCCGGTCCTGCGCCGGGACCGCCAGGGCGTCCTTGAGGTGGACCATGCCGACGATCTCGTCGATCTTCTCGCGGTAGACCGGGAAGCGGGACAGCCCGGTGGCGCGGGTGAGGTTGACGACGTCCTCGGCGGTCGCGGAGGCCTGGAGCGAGCTGACCTTCACGCGCGGGGTCATGACGTGCTGTGCCGTGAGCTCACCGAGGGACAGTGTGCGCACGAAGAGGTCCGCGGTGTCCTGCTCCAGGGCACCGGCCTGGGCCGAGTGCCGGGCCAGGGAGACCAGCTCGCCGGGGGTACGGGCGGAGGCCAGCTCGTCGGCGGGCTCGATGCCGAGGGCGCGGACGAGGCGGTTGGCGACCGCGTTGAGGGCGGCGATCACCGGTCGGAACAGCCGGGCGAAGACATGCTGGGGGCCCGCGACGAAGCGGGCCACCTGCATCGGCTTGGACACCGCCCAGTTCTTGGGCACGAGCTCGCCGATCACCATCTGCACGGCGGAGGCCAGCAGCATGCCGACGACGACGGCCACGCCGGAGACCGCGCCCTCGGGGATGCCGATGGCCGTGAACGGGCCGTGCAGCAGTTCCGCGAGTGCCGGTTCGGCGAGCATGCCGACGACGAGGGAGGTGATGGTGATGCCGAGCTGGGTGCCGGAGAGCTGGAACGACAGCTCCTTGAGCGACTCGGCGACCCTTCGGGCCCGTCGGTCGCCTTCGGCTGCGGCCTTCTCTGCGTCCGTGGCCTCGACGGTGATCAGGCCGAACTCGGCTGCCACGAAGAAGCCGTTGGCCAGGATCAGCAGGAACGCCGCTCCTAGGAGCAACAAGGGGATGGTCATGCCGCCGCCTCGATGGGTCGGGAGGGGGCGGCGCATGTACTACAGGACGATCCGTCCATCGCTGGAGGGAGTCACTCCTCGGGTAGCAGGAACAAGGTGCTGGAACAACGCAGGGCGGAGGCGCATGGAAAACGCCTCCGCCAACAGATTAATCAAGACATGGGCACCTGCGGCAGGGTCAAAGCCCCCAAGTCAGCCCTGATCTTCGTCCGGGCGGGCTGTGGAGCGGGCCTCGGCGAGTGCGCGCAGGGCTTTCGCATCGGCGATGGCCCGCTGCTTGGCGATGCCCGGCTGGATGCCGAGCACGGGCAGGCTGGTGCCGTCGCTGAGGTTGAGGAACACCCACGGATCGCCGGGACGCAGGTTCACCTGCACGATCTCGGCCCATTCCAGACGGCGCCGGCCGGCGATGTTCTGGACGGTGACCCCGGACTCGTCGGCGACGACCTTCACCCTGGCCAGCATGAACAGCACACCGGCGAGCAGAGCCCCGGTGAAGATGAAGCTCAGGCGCTCGCCGGGACCGAGCTGCTCAAGGAGCAGCGCGATCACCGTGATCACCACGAAGATCGCGGTACCGGCGGCCAGCAGGACCGCACGGGTGCGGCCCGGCCGGAAGGTGACGGGGAGGTCGGGCAGTTCGGAGGACATCTGGCGGGACCCCTCAGAGACGGCAGGCGTGGATGGCCGTCGTCAGGATGGCCCGCGCGCCGATGTCGTACAGGTCGTCCATGATCCGCTGCGCCTCCTTGGCGGGGACCATCGCGCGGACGGCCACCCAGCCCTCGTTGTGCAGCGGGGACACCGTCGGGGACTCCAGGCCGGGCGTGAGCGCGACGGCCTTCTCCAGCTGCTCGACGCGGCAGTCGTAGTCCATCATCACGTACGTCCGCGCCACGAGGACGCCCTGGAGGCGGCGCAGGAACTGCTGCACCTTGGGCTCTTCCACGTCCGCGCCGGTACGGCGGATGACGACGGCCTCGGACTTCATGATCGGCTCGCCGAAGACCTCCAGGCCCGCGTTGCGCAGGCTGGTGCCGGTCTCGACGACGTCCGCGATGACCTCGGCGACACCGAGCTCGATGGCGGTCTCGACGGCGCCGTCGAGGTGGACGACGGAGGCGTCGATGCCGTTCTCGGCGAGGTGCCCCGCGACGATCCCCTCGTACGAGGTGGCGACGGTCTTGCCCTTGAGGTCCTCGATGCCGTTGGCCTCGCCGGGCTTGGACGCGAAGCGGAAGGTGGAGCGGGCGAAGCCGAGCGGCAGGATCTCCTCGGCGTGGGCGCCGGAGTCGATCAGCAGGTCGCGGCCGGTGATGCCGATGTCGAGCTGGCCGGAGGAGACGTAGATCGCGATGTCCCGGGGGCGGAGGTAGAAGAACTCCACGTCGTTGACCGGGTCGACGATCCGCAGTTCCTTGGACTCGCGGCGCTGCTGGTAGCCGGCCTCATGCAGCATGTCCGCCGCAGGGCCTGACAGGGAACCCTTGTTGGGGACGGCGATGCGCAGCATGAGGTCGGCTTCCTTTGCTCTCAGGGGTGGTTGCGGCGACTGGTCTTACAGGTGGGCGTAGACGTCGTCGAGCGAGATCCCGCGCGCGACCATCATCACCTGGACGTGGTACAGCAGCTGCGAGATCTCCTCGGCGGCCGCTTCCTTGCCCTCGTACTCGGCGGCCATCCAGACCTCGGCGGCCTCTTCGACGACCTTCTTGCCGATGGCATGGACGCCCTTGCCGACCAGTTCTGCGGTGCGGGAGGTGGCGGGGTCGCCGTTGGCGGCCTTGTGTTGGAGCTCGGTGAAGAGCTCCTCGAACGTCTTATTGGACATGGTGGCGCCCACTTTACGCGTAAGGCCGGACCACCTAACGCCACGGTTCGGATACTGAGCGGAGGGTGGCCGCCGTGGCCACGGCGGCGGTCACCGCCTCGTGTCCCTTGTCCTCGTTGGAGCCCTCGATGCCCGCGCGGTCCAGGGCCTGTTCCTCGGTGTCGCAGGTGAGAACGCCCATGCCCACGGGCACGCCGGTGTCCACCGCGACCTGGGTGAGGCCCTGGGTGACGCCCTGGCAGACGTACTCGAAGTGCGGGGTGCCGCCGCGGATCACGACACCGAGGGCGACGATCGCGTCGTAGCCTCGGCCCGCGAGGACCTTGGCGACGACCGGGAGTTCCCAGCTGCCGGGGACCCGGAGCAGGGTCGGCTCGTCGATGCCCAGGTCGTGCAGGGCGCGCAGGGCGCCGTCGACCAGTCCGTCCATCACCTTCTCGTGCCACTGGGCCGCGATGACGGCGACCCTCAGGTCTCCGACATTGCGTACGGACAGGTCCGGTGCACCCTTGCCGCTCACGTTCTTACGTCTCCTCGGTGTGCGATTACTGGTTACTGCAGGTGGACACCGGGGCGGTGTCCAGCCAGGGCAGGTCGTGGCCCATCCGGTCCCGCTTGGTGCGCAGGTAGCGGAGGTTGTGCTCGCCCGCCTGTACGGGCATCGGCTCCCGTCCGGTGACCTTGAGGCCGTGCCGCAGGAGCGCCTCGGACTTGTCGGGGTTGTTGGTCATGAGGCGCAGACTGCGGACGCCGAGGTCCTGAAGGATCTGCGCGCCGGCGCCGTAGTCCCGGGCGTCGGCGGGCAGGCCGAGTTCCAGGTTGGCGTCGAGGGTGTCGCGGCCCTGTTCCTGCAGCTCGTACGCCCGCAGCTTGGACAGCAGGCCGATACCGCGCCCCTCGTGGCCGCGCAGGTAGACCACCACTCCCCTGCCCTCTGCCTGGATGCGCTCCAGGGAGGCGTCCAGCTGGGGGCCGCAGTCGCAGCGCAGGGAGCCGAAGATGTCGCCGGTGAGGCACTCGGAGTGGACGCGGACCAGGACGTCCTCGCCGTCGCCGATCTCGCCGTGCACCAGGGCGACGTGCTCGACGCCGTCGACGATGGAGCGGTAGCCGTACGCCGTGAAGGCGCCGTGGGCGGTGGGCAGCCGGGTCTCGGCCTCGCGGCGGACCGTGGGCTCGGCGGCCTGGCGGTAGGCGATCAGGTCCTCGATGGAGATGATCGTCAGGCCGTGCTTGCGGGCGAAGGGGATCAGCTCGGGCAGCCGGAGCATACGGCCGTCCTCGCCGGCGATCTCCACGATCGCGCCGGCCGGCCGCAGTCCCGCGAGCCGGGCGAGGTCGACGGCGGCCTCGGTGTGGCCATTGCGGGTCAGGACACCGCCCGCCTTCGCGCGGAGCGGGAAGATGTGGCCCGGGCGGACGAAGTCGGTGGGCCCGGCGTCGCCGCTCGCCAGGAGCTGAAGCGTGGTCGCGCGGTCGGATGCCGAGATCCCTGTGGTCACACCGTGAGCGCCGGAGGCGTCCACGGACACTGTGAACGCGGTTTTCATCGACTCGGTGTTGTCGTCGACCATCTGCGGCAGCTTCAGCCGGTCCAGTTCGTCGCCCTCCATGGGGGCGCAGATCAGGCCGCGGCACTCGCTCATCATGAAGGCGACGATTTCGGGGGTGATCTTCTCGGCGGCGACGACGAGGTCGCCCTCGTTCTCACGGTCCTCGTCGTCGACGACCACGATGGGGCGGCCGGCCGCGATGTCGGCGACGGCCTGCTCGACCGGGTCCAGCGCGAAGTCCTCGAACCCGTCGGTGCTGTAGAGAATCGGCGGGACAGAGGGGGCGGCGCGAAGCGGCTCGTTCAGGGCGGTGGTGGGTGACGGGCGGGCGGTCATGCCGGCGCTCCTTCCAGGACGGGCCGTGCGGACTCGCGGGAGCGCAGCCACCAGTCGCGCATGCCCCACAGGACGAGCGCGCCGTAGATGACGTAGACGAAGCCGGAGAAGGCGTAGCCGTTGGCGAAGTTCAGCGGGACGCCGACGAGGTCGACGAGGAGCCAGGCGAACCAGAACTCGACCATGCCGCGCGCCTGGGCGTACATGGCGACGATGGTCCCGACGAAGATGTAGGCGTCCGGCCAGGGGTCCCAGGACAGGGTCGGGTAGGCCTTGAAGAGGAGGGCGACCACGACGGTGCCGGCGGCGGCCGCTCCGGTCATCACCGCGCGCTCGGTCCAGGTGGCGAACCGCGGGGCGATGTGACCGTCTCCGGACTGGCCCTTGTTGCGGTTCCACTGCCACCAGCCGTACAGGGCGACGACCATGACGACGGCCTGCTTGCCCGCGCTGCCGGTGAGGTGTCCGAAGAAGGCGCCGAAGAGGATGAGGCCGGAGGCGAACTGCACCGGCCAGCTCCACAGGTTGCGCCGCCAGCCGAGCGCGAGGGCGATGAGGCCGAGGATGTTGCCGATCATGTCCGACCAGAGGATGTGCTGGCCGAACAGGGTGAAGGCCTCGGTGTTGAGGGAGTTCACGTCCCCGCCCCCTGACTGCTCGCGAGCAGGCGCTCGACGTACTTGGCGACGATGTCGACCTCGAGGTTGACCGGGGCGCCGGGCTGCTTGAGGCCGAGCGTGGTCAGGGCGAGGGTGGTGGGGATGAGGCTGACGGTGAAGTAGTCGGGGCCGGCGTCCACGACGGTGAGGCTGATGCCGTCGACCGTGATGGAGCCCTTCTCCACGACGTACCGCGCGAGGTCCGAGGGCAGCGAGATCTTGATGATCTCCCAGTTCTCGGAGGGCTTGCGCTCCAGGACCTCGCCGGTGCCGTCCACATGTCCCTGCACGATGTGCCCGCCGAGGCGCGCGCCGACGGCGGTGGGGCGTTCGAGGTTGACGCGCGAGCCGACGCCGAGGGCGCCCAGGCTGGAGCGGTCGAGGGTCTCGGCCATGACGTCGGCGGTGAACTCGTCGCCCTCGTGGTCGACGACGGTGAGGCACACGCCGTTGACGGCGATGGAGTCCCCGTGTTTCGCGCCCTCGGTGACGACGGGGCCACGCAGTCGGAAGCGACACGCGTCGCCGAGGTTCTCGACGGCGGTGATCTCGCCCAGCTCTTCGACGATTCCGGTGAACACTTCCCGGGTCCTCCCTGCCTCATTCGGGCACGGACTCCGGGGCTGTCGATGACGACAGAATGTACGGGCAGGAACACCGGGGGCGACGCCGGACGCACTCGTCCCTCAGGACGAACGGATACGACGGCGCGCACGAATGCCCGCCCGCCGCGCACTGCCTCCCATCCGGACTTTAACCGTCGGTCCAGGAATTTCACCTGGTCAACCGACCGCTGGAAGCGATCGGGTCGCGGACTGTAACCGCCGGTTCGGACTTTCACCGACCCCGGAGTGCGCTGCTACTGGTACAGACTCAGTCTGCCACGCCCGATCCTCGTCCATACGGGCGAACGGTGTGCTGTGGCTCACAGCCCTGCTCGCGACCTCATCTCCCCACCCCTTGACCTAATGGTCTAGTCCTTTTTAGGGTCGCCATGGATGGACACCCGTCAAGACGGGCCCGGCGGCGGTGAAGACGGCCCTTGCCCGCCGCCGGGTCTCCTTCCCCGGTCAGCGCGCGTCCGCCAGGACAAAACTCGGGGCGCGCGCACCCGAACACGCCGTGCCGAAGGGGGCGTTCGCGGACTATCCGCGGGCCGGTGCGGGCCCACGCGGCGGTGCCGCAGGACCCTTGTGCCCCCGAAGGGGGGCGAACACCTCGTCCTGGGCCCTGTCCCGTGCGGTGAGCAGGGCTCCTCGCAGGACCGCTCCCCCTCCCAGCGCGCTCGCCCGTACCTCCGTGGACAGGGGTGACATCCGGCGGACCCGGCGCTCCACCCGTGCCGCGAGGTCCGCCCCGCCGGCCTGGCCGACCTCGCCCGCCAGAACCAGACAGCCCGGGTCGACAATGGCGACGACCGAGGCGACTCCTATGGCGAGGCGGTCGGCGAGGGCGTCGAGGAAGTCCGCCGAGGCGCTCGCCACGGCCTCCCGGACCACGCGTGCGGCCAGCGGCTCGTAACCGTCGCCCTCGACCACCAGTCCGTACTCCCCGGCGAGCGCCACGATGGCCGCCGAGCCCGCCAGGGAGTGGAAACCTCCCTCGCAGTCCACCGCGGACGGCAGTCCACCCGTGCCCGGGACGGGCAGGAAGCCGATCTCGCCCGTGCCGCCCGAGGCACCCCTGCGCAGGGTGCCGTCCAGGACCACGGCCGCACCCGTGCCGTGGCCGAGCCAGAGGAGGACGAAGGTGCCCCGGTCGCGGGCCACGCCCTCCCGCTGCTCCGCCAGTGCCGCCAGATTGGTCTCGTTCTCCACGTGCGTGCGGGTCTCGGGGAACCGTTCCTGGAGCGCCAGCACCAGTCGCCGGTGCCATTCGGGCAGGCCGCCGGAGTCGCGGAGTTCACCGGTGGCCGGGTCGATGAGGCCGGGGGCGCCGATGCCGACGGTGTGCAAGTCGGGCACCCCGGCCTCCTTCGCCGTCCGCTCGACGAGCGCGACCGCCTGTTCGACCGCGGGCCCCGTGCCGGTGTCCCCGCCGATGGGCACCGACGCCTCGGCCAGCACCCGCCCCAGCAGGTCGGACACGGCGACGGAGACGCCCTCCGTGCGGACGTCGAGGGCCGCGAGATGAGCCTGGTCGGCGACGATGCCGTACAGCCGCGCGTTCGGGCCGCGGCGCTGCTCCCCCGACTCCCCGACCACGTCGATCAGTCCGGCGGCGGCGAGGCGCTCGACGAGGTCGGCGACCGTCGGCCGGGACAGTCCGGTGAGCTGCTTCAACTGCCCCGCCGTCAGCGGGCCTTCCTGCTGCAGCAGACGCAGGGCGTGCCGGTCGTTGATGGCCCGGGCGGTGCTCGGGGATGCGGGCATGCCGGGCATCCTCTCAGATCCGTGGTGCCGAATACGCGCTTTCTAACAGGCAGGGTTCCTGATAGTTTACGGCGGCGGTGTCGGGACGACGAGGATCCGGGAGGGGCAAAGGCATGAGCGGTGTGGTTCAGGTGTCGGCAGAGGTACGTCGGGCCCGGTATGCCGTGGCCGCCGTGTTCGCCGTGCACGGGGCCGTGACCGGCTCG
This sequence comes from Streptomyces sp. NBC_00285, assembly GCF_036174265.1. Classification (NCBI taxonomy): domain Bacteria; kingdom Bacillati; phylum Actinomycetota; class Actinomycetes; order Kitasatosporales; family Streptomycetaceae; genus Streptomyces; species Streptomyces sp. NBC_00285. The sequence continues at coordinate 1,994,968 of NZ_CP108055.1, forward strand.
TTCGCGACACGGGTGCCGTGGATCCAGGACCATGCCTCCTTGAACGCGGGGCAGTTGGGCTTCTCCCTGGCCTTCACCGCGTTCGGCGCGTCGTGTTCGATGCCTCTGGCCGCCCGGGTCAGCCACCGTTTCGGCAGCCGCACGGCGCTGCGCGGGCTGATCACCCTGTGGACCCTGTCTCTGGTCCTGCCGTCGATCGCGCCCAACCTCTACACGTTGTGCCTCGCGATGTTCGCGTACGGGGCGAGTGCCGGCATGGCCGACGTGGTCATGAACGCGCTGGGCGTCGAGGTCGAGAACCTGCTCGGCAAGTCGATCATGTCCAGTCTGCACGGCATGTGGAGCGCGGGCGCCCTGGTGGGCTCGGCGGGCGGCACGCTCGCCGCACATCTGGGCTCGGACGCGCGCGTGCACTTCGCGCTGGCCTCGGCCTGTCTCACCCTGCTCGGCCTGCTGGCCTGCCGGTGGGTCCTCGATGTGCAGGCCGCCGAGGACGAGGAGCCGCCGCCACGCTTCGCGCTGCCCCCGAAGTCGGCCCTGCTGATCGGGACGGTCGGTTTCTGCGCGGTGTTCGCGGAGGGCGCGAGCCTGGACTGGTCGGCGGTCTATCTGAAGGACCGGCTCGACGCCTCGGCGGGACTCGCCGCGGCCTGCACGACCGGCTTCATGCTCACCATGGCGGTGGCCCGGCTCGTCGGCGACACCGTCGTCAACCGCTTCGGGTCGGTCCGTACCGTCCGCCTGGGCGGTGTCCTCGCCGCCGCCGGCGGAGTGCTCATCGTCGTCGCGGGCCATCCGGGGGTGGCCATGGCCGGGTTCGCCCTGATGGGTCTCGGTATCGCCGTCGTCGTACCGCTGTGCTTCGCGGCGGCGGGGCGCAGCGGGCCCAATCCGAGCCAGGCGATCGCGGGCGTCGCGACCATCACCTACACCTCGGGGCTCATCGCGCCGAGCCTGCTGGGCGGCGTGGCCCAGGCCACCAGCCTGATGGTCTCGTTCGTCCTGGTGACGGTGCTGGCCGGCGGGATCGTGGCCTTCGCGGGGGTACTGCGCTCCGGTGACCGCGACCGGCCGAAGCTCAGCCCGCCGGCCGCGGCGGTTCCCGGCCCGCGGCCCTGAACTCCTCGCTCCGGAGCGGGGCGCGGCGCGTAGGCCGTGTGCGGATCTACGGCGAGGCGAGCTCATAGGCGTACGACGGGCTGAACGTGCCCGGTGTGCCCCTGCAGCCGTCCGACTCCCCCGGCAGCTTCACCCAGAGGTAGCCGTCGATCCTCGTCTCGCCGGTGTTCAGGCTCGGCGCCCGGCCGATCTTCCGGCCTGCCGGATCGCACCACTCGCCGTCCGCCGGGGCGCCGTTGCCGTTACGGCTGGTGTCGATGACGGCGCCCAGGCTCGACGGCCCGTCCAGAGTGTCGAGGACCTGGCGGTCGTAGGCGATCTCGGCGCTCGTGGCATGGAAGTTGGAGACGTTGCTGAAGATCCCGTCGGAGGAGGATGCCGAGGCGGCGCCCGCCTCCTTCAGCAGAGCCGCCTGTCTGTCCGCCGGGTGCCAGCCGGAGTGACCGCCGTCGTAGTAGACGCGGGCCTTGGGATCTGCGGCCTTGAGGACCCGGCCCGCGCGGGCCAACGAGGCGAAACGGGCTGCTCGTTGAGCAACCGACAGGCAGTCCGACTGGGCGATCGAGTCGGGCTCCAGGACGACCACGACCTCGCCGGACCCGAGCCCCGCGGCGAACCGGTCGATCCAGGCGTCGTACGCGCCGGCGTCGGGTGCCCCGCCCTCGGAGGCGCCGCCGCAGTCGCGGTCCGGGACGGCGTACGCCACCACCACCGGCACCCGGCCCTGCGCGGCCCCGCCCGAAGTGACCGCGCGGACCCGGGAGGTGATGGTCCCCGGGGTGTAGTCCGCGAACCAGACCGCGGCCGGCCGGTCGGCGATACGGGCCTCTATGCGGTCGGTGCGCCGGTCGCGCGGGTTGTCCCGCACCCAGTCGAGCACCTGGGAGGAGGGGTGGCGGTAGAGGCGGGTGGAGGTGGTGGGGCGGGCCTTCGTAGGACCGGGGGTGGGACGCGCCTTCCCGGGCGACGGGGACGCACTCGCCTTCGTGGGGACGGCGGCCGGGGCCGGCCGGGACGCCGACGGCACGGCCGGCCGTGGATCCGGGCTCGGGGAGCCGCTGACGAGTACCGGCTGCGCCTCGTCGGAGCCCTCGCGGCCGTCGAGCGCGGAGAGCATCCCGGTCGCGGTGCCCAGGGCGACCACCACGGAGGCCACCGCGACCATCGCACCGCGGCCCACGGCACGCCTGCGTGCGGTGCGACGCGCGGCCAGCCGCTGGGCACGTAGGCCTGACACCCTGTCGCTCCCCCCTCGCGCAGCGGGCGCGTTCCCCCGTTCTGGGGAAGCGTCGGGCTCGCCGGCACCCTTGCCAGCCTAGGACTGGGACCCTGCTGCTATGGCGCAATTGGAACAGTTCACCACTCCCCTCGACACCGTCGTCTCCCGCATGCGCGCCCTGGACGCCGACCTGCCGGAGCGGGACGGCGTGGGGGTCTTCAACCGCGTCTACCTCGCTGTCACCGAGGCGGTCGACCGGCACGTCGACAGGGGTCGGTTCACGGACGCGCGGGCCGCGATCACGCTGGACGTTCGGTTCGCCGAGCGCTACCTCGCGGCGGTGGACGCGGTCGCACAGGAGCGCCGTCCGCCGGCCTGCTGGCGGCCCCTGTTCCAGTTCCGCCGTCATCCCGGAGTACGACCACTGCAGTTCGCGCTGGCGGGCATCAATGCGCACATCGGCCACGACCTGGCGCTCGCCGTGGTGGACACCTGTCGTAACCTCGGCTGCGAACCCGGCGACGTGGAGGACGAGTTCGACCGCGTGGGTGATCTCCTCGTCTCGCTGGAGGAGCGCATCCGCGAGGATCTGATGCCGGGCCCCGACCTCCTCCAGATCGCCGACCCGCTCACCCACCTGCTCGGCTCCTGGAGCCTGGACCGCGCACGCGACGCCACCTGGACCGCGGCCCGCGCCCTGTGGGCGCTGCGCGGACTGCCCGATGTGGCCGGCGAGTTCACCGAACGCCTGGACACCGCCGTGGGCTTCGCGGGGCGGATGCTGCTCACACCGCTGCCGGACTGAACCGGCATCCGCGCGCCCGGGCGGATGCCGCTGCTTTGGTGACTCGCCCTAGTCCTCGGGGAGTTCGACCGGTGCGATCTCCTCGTACACGTCCCCCGGCCCCGGATTGGTCGCGTCGGTCTCGCCGCCGAAGTGGTGCATCACGCCCCAGACCGCGTTCAGTGCGGTCTGGATCGCACCCTCGGCCCAGCCGGCCGTCCAGGAGACGTCGTCACCGGCGAGGAAGATGCCCCGCTTGTCCTCGGGCAGGCGGTCCTGCATGAAATGGGTGAACAGGCGCCGCTGGTAGCGGTAGTGGCCGGGCAGGTTCGCCTTGAACGCGCCCATGAAATAGGGCTCGTTCTCCCAGGAAACGGTCACCGGGCTGCCGATGACGTGCTTCCTGATGTCGACCTTGGGGTAGATCTCGCCGAGGGACTTCAGCATGACCTCCATCCGCTCGTTCGCGGACAGCGGCAGCCACTTCAGACTGTCGTCGCACCAGGTGTACGAGAGGCAGATGACGGCGGGTTTGTCCGGACCGTCGTCGAGAAGGTAGGTCCCGCGTGTCATGCGGTCGGTGAGGGTCATCGACATGACATCCCGGCCCGTCGGGTTCCCCCTGTCGTCGACGGCCTTGTCCAGCCAGAACGGGCGGTCGACCGGCACGAAGAGCTTCGACGACTCCATGTAGTGCGTGCGCTCGATCGCCGTCCAGTGGTCGATCGGAAAGAGCGAGTCGTCGCAGGCGATCTTGGACAGCAGCATCCAGGACTGCGCGGTGAAGACGGCCGCCGGGTAGGTGCGGATGTCTCCCCGGGCGTCCGTCACGGTGATCCGGTTGCCGGCCGTGCGGTGCAGACGGGTGACCGCCGGGCGGGGTTCGCCGTCGGCGTGCAGCGCCTTCAGGGAGGTCCCGTAGGGCCAGTGGACGATCTTCTCCGGCTCGCGTTCCCAGAGCCGGAGCGGCAGTTGCTGCGAACCGCCCACGATGCCGCGGTGGTGGTCGTCCGCCTCGGTGTAGACGACGCGCAGGATCTCCAGGATGGAGTTGGGGAAGTCGGTGTCCCAGCCGCCGGTGCCGAAGCCGACCTGGCCGAAGATCTCGCGGTGCCTGAAGGACCTGAAGGCCTCGGACTCGCAGAGGAAACCGTAGAAGGTCTGGTTGTCGAGCTTCTCGACGAGCCGTGCCCAGATCTCCCGGATGCGCGGCACGTCCCGATCGCGCAGGGCGCGGTTCATGTCGGTGAAGTCGGCGCCGTCTTCGAGGCACTTGTTCCAGGCCTCGGCGACATCGCGGTAGACCTGCGGCAGGTCGGCGATCGTCTCGGCGTAGTGGGACTCGCCCTTGAGGTCGACCACCGTCGAAGGGGTGGCCTCCGCAAGGGGGTTGGGGAAGGGGCGGGTCTCCAGTCCGGCGAGGTCGATGTAGTGCTGGAGCGCCGTGGAGGAGGGCGGGAAGCGCATCGCGCCCATCTCGGCCGTCAGTGAGGGGTCACAGCCCTCGAAGCCCACGGTCCGCAGCCGTCCGCCGATCCGGTCGGCCTCGTAGACGACCGGCTTGAGTCCCATCTTCATCAGCTCGTACGCGGCCACGATGCCGGACAGACCGCCGCCGATCACCGCGACCTCGGTGCCGTGTGCGGTGGCCGGTATCTGGCCGAGGCCCGCCGGGTGCGCGAGGAAGTCGTCGTAGGCGTAGGGGAAGTCCGGCCCGAACATGGTGATCGGCGGCAGCCGGGGCTCGTCTGCGTGCTCGACGGCGTTGGGCACGGTGGACGTCATGGGGTACGGGCTCCTTGCGAACTTTCGATCATGCGAACGTGCGAACTTGCGAACGTGCGAGAAGGACGAGGTGGGTTTCAGAGCAGGGACCCGTAGAGACCGGGGCGGCGGTCCCGCAGATACGGGTTCGCCTCGCGGGAGGCGGTGAGGAAGGTGGGGTCGGCGTCGGCGAACACCAGCTCCTCACCTCGTCCGGCGCGGGTGCGGGCCACCCCGTCGGGGCCGGCCAGCGTGGAGAGCCGCGCCGACCCTGTTGACGTAGGCGACGTACATCTGGCTCTCCCAGGCGCGCACGGGTACGAGGGACTCGGCGACGAACTGGAACGGGTGCATCTGGGCCGTCGGCACCACGAGGAGGTCGGTGCCGGCGAGCGCGTGGGCGCGGACGTTCTCCGGGAACTCGACGTCGTAGCAGATCATGAGGCCGACGGTCAGTCCGCCCACCTCGGCCTGGACCACCGGCTGTTCGCCCGGCTCGAAGTGGTCGTGCTCGAAGCGGCCGAAGAGGTGGGTCTTGCGGTAGCCGGCGAGACGGGCGCCCTCGGCGGAGATCAGCTGGACCGAGTTGTACACGCGATCGCCGTCGCGCTCCGGGTATCCGTACGCGATGGCCAGCCGGTGCCGCTCGGCGATCTCCGCGACCGTGTCCGCCGAGTCGCCGTCGGCGGGTTCGGCGAGGCGGGCGATGTCGTCGCCGATGGCGTACCCGGTGAGGAACATCTCCGGTACGGCCAGCAGTGCGGCGCCCGCGGCGGCGGCCCGGCCCGCGGCCTCGTCGAGGACCTTGAGGTTCCCCTCGACGGAGCCGGGGCGGCCGGAGCTCTGGAGCAGGGCGGTGCGCATGCGTGATCCTCACCGGGGCGGAAGGTGGTTGTGGGGGCCACCTAGACGGTACGGGCGGCTCACCGGGGCGGACAAGGAGGAGCCGTTGCGCGCCGGTGAGCGGTTTGTTGCGTGTGCCGGCCGAGCCGCGGCGATTCGTTGCGTGCGGGGGTGGAGCGGGGCTGGTTCGCCGCGGTCGTCGCAGTGGCTCCGCGAAGCCGGCGGCAGAGAGGCCACCGGCCCGGCCCCGCGGGCGCGGGTCGCCAGGTCGGTGCACCGGTCACGGCCCCTCAAGCCCCGAGCCGGGCCGGTCACTGGTCACGGCCCCCTCTGCCCAGTACCAGCGCCGTCACCAGGTACGGCGCGGAGAAGATCACGAAGACCGTGCTCTGTGCCGCCTCCGTGCCGAGCAGGGTGTACAGGCCGAACACGGCGACCGTGACCAGTTCCGTGCCCAGGCTCGCCACCGAGGTCAGGGTGGCCCGGCGGGCGTCGTCGATGCGGTGCTGGAGCCGGACGTCGGCGAGCACCTCCGCCAGCTGGAACCCGGCGAAGGCGAGGCCCACCAGGACGATGCCGGCCGGGGTGCGGACCCCTGCGCCCACGGCCAGGGCGAGCGCGGCGCCCGCGATCAGGGCGGCGAGGCCCCGGGTGCCGAGGCGTTCGGCCGGCCCGGCGAACAGGCTGCCGACGGTGACGGCGGCCCAGACCAGCAGGACCAGGTAGGGCACGGTCTCCTCGGCCACTCCGAGGTCGCGGATCAGCAGCGGGACGTACTCGTCGAGGGCGCCCCACACCGCGGCGACGGCCGGGACCAGCAGCAGCGCTCCGCGGACGGCCCGGTCCCCGCGGGCCTCGGCCAGCCCCGCCCGCAGGATCGCCGTCCAGCGCGCGCTGCCCTTCTCGGCGGGCACCCGGTGTTCCGGCAACCGGGTCGCCGCGACCGCAGCCAGCAGACAGGCCAGGACGCTCGCGGCGCCCACGGCCGGGTAGCCGCCGAGCGCGAGGACCGGCCCTGCGAGCCCCATCGCGGCGACCGTGGCCAGCAGCCGGGCCGCCCGGGTCCGCCCCATCACCTGCGCGTACCGTTCGGCGGCCCCGAGCCGCTCCAGTTCGTCGTAGACGAGGGCTTCCAGCGCGCCGGAGCCGAGCGCGCCCCCGGCACCCCACAGGACGAAGCCCGCCGCGAACGCCCCGTACGACGGGACGCTCACCCACAGCGCGAAGCCGACGGCTGTGAGCAGCGGGCCGATCCACAGCAGCCTGCGTCGCGAGACGGTGTCGGCCCAGGCGCCGGAGGGCACCTCCAGCACGACGGCCGTGACCGACCACAGGGCGAACAGCGAGGAGATCTGCCAGAGAGGCAGGCCGGTGTCGGCGAACAGCAGCGCGTACACCGGGTAGAGCAGGACGAGGTCGTCGAGGAACGCGTAGCCGTACAGCGTGGTCGTGAGCCGGCGGGTGCCGGTCGTGGGCACACGTGCGGGTGAGAGTGTCATGAGGCCTTCCCGGAGGGGCGGTTCGGACGTCGTGGGTACGGCGTCCGAGGCGGCCCTCGGGAGGCACGGCTGGTGGATCAATGTCGCCAGGTCATGACTCGATGCTAGACAGTTCCGCGCCCGCTGCCCAGTGAGAATGTGGTGATCACGGCGGCGTGGTCGGACGGCCAGTCGTTGTCCTCGACGTCCGGCCAGGTCCGCGGGGTGCCGCTGACGTACGTCCGCGAGTCGAGGACCGCGAGCCCCCGGTGCAGCACGAAGTCGATACGGTCCTGCGGCTCCGGGTGTGCGTGCACCGGCGACCAGGTGTGGCCCGGGTCCCGTACGGCATCGGGGCGGGCCTCGCGGAAGGAGTCCCCGAAACCGGCCTCCGCCGCCGCCTTGGTTACCGGCCATGCGACGTCCGGTGAGTCCAGGTGGGAGGGGCTGTTGAAGTCGCCGACGAGGACGACGGGTGTCGCGCCCCCGATCCGGCGCAGGGTGTCCCGCATCTGCCCGAGCCGTACCTCCTCGTGGGCGAGCGGCTCGGACGCGTAGGGCCCGTACTGCTCGTAGTCGAGGTGGGCCGTCCAGACGTCGACCTCCTGGTCCTTCACGGCGATCCGGGCCCCGGCCGCCCCGTAGAAACCGACGTCCGGGTCACCGAGCGGGGCCGTGATCGGGAACCGGCTGATGACGCCGAGGTTCGATCCGGCGCTGTGGTGGTGCCAGCCGAGCGCCTCGGCGAGCTCGTGTGCGGCGGTGCCGTACGTCTCCTGGAGCCCGACCACGTCCACGTCGGCCTCGGTGATCACCTTGAGCTGCTTGGCCCGGTGGTCGTGGACCTTGGTGCCGCCGTACCAGAGGTTCCAGGTCATCACCCGCAGCCGGTGCGGCAGCAGGGCGCGCAGACGTGCCGGGGTGACGCCTTCCAGGCCCGGCAGGACGGTGCGGCCCGGGGCCGGGTCGATGGGGGCCAGTGAGGGGACGGCGAGGACCGCGCATCCGGCCGCCTCGGCGGAGGCGACGCCGGTCTCGGTGTCCTCGACGGCCACGCAGCTCGCCGGGTGCACGCCGAGGGCGCGGCAGGCGGCGAGGTAGGGGTCGGGGGCGGGCTTGGTGTGCTCGGTGTCGTCGGCGGTGACGGAGACGGCGAAGCGGCTCGCGCCGCCCAGGGCTTCGAGGACGGTGTCGGCGACGGAGCGGGGGGACGCCGTCACCAGGGCGGTGGGGACGCGCTCGTGGGCCAGGGCGTCGAGGAGTTCGAGCGCGCCGGGGCGGGGCACGACGCCGGTGCGGACGCGGTCCGCGAACTCCTGGTGGAGGTCGGCGGCGAGGCCCGCGGCCGGGGTGCCCGTGGCCGCGGCAAGCCAGGCGGCGGTGTACTCGACGGGACGGCCCAGTACCTGCGGCCGGTCCGCCTCGGTCAGGGGCCGCCCGGCGACCTGTTCCACCGCCTCCCACCACAGCCGCTCGGTGTCGACGAGCGTGCCGTCCATGTCGAACAGGACGGCCTGGAGAGGAAGTCGAGTCACGGTTGTCTCTTTCGTGGGGGGATCTTCAAGGGGGTCAGCCGGCGCGTTCCGCCACCAGCACCGGCCGCTCGGGCAGCGACACGCTCACCGTGGTGCCGGCGGTGAGCCCGGCAGCCTCGTGCGCGGGCACGTCTGCCTTGACCCCGGTGCCGTCGGCGAGCAGGACGGTGACCCGGACGGCCGCGCCCAGGAAGGACGTGGCGACCACGCGCGACTTCCCGTCGGCCTCGGCGCGTACCCGCACGGCCTCCGGCCGCACCAGCACGTCGACCTCGGTCGCGGTCGGCACCGGGCCGTCGACCGGCAGCCGCTGCCCGAGCACGTCGACGGTGCCCTGGGCGAGCCGCCCCGGGATCCGGCTCATCGTGCCGACGAACTCGGCGACGAAGGCGGTGGCGGGACGGCCGTACAACTCGCTCGGCGCCGCGCACTGTTCGAGTTTCCCGGCGTGCATCACGGCGACCCGGTCGGCCATGGACAGGGCCTCCTCCTGGTCATGGGTGACGAACAGCGTGGTGATGCCGAGCTCCTGCTGGAGGCGGCGGATCTCCTCGCGGAGGCTGAGCCGCACCTTGGCGTCGAGGGCCGACAGGGGCTCGTCGAGCAGCAGGACACGCGGTCGCAGGGCGAGCGCGCGGGCCAGCGCGACCCGCTGCTGCTGGCCGCCGGAGAGCTGGTGCGGGAACTGCCCGCCCTTGTCGGCGAGCCCGACCAGTTCCAGCAACTCGGCTGCCCGGGAACGCCGTTCGGCTGTTCGGACCTTGCGCATCCGCAGCCCGAAGGCGACGTTGTCGAGCGCGTCGAGGTGCGGGAAGAGGCTGTACGACTGGAAGACCATCCCGGCGTCCCGGCGGTGGGCCGGTACCCGGGTCACGTCCTCGCCGTCCACCAGCACCTCGCCGGAGTTCGGGTGTTCGAACCCGGCGAGCATCCTGAGCGCGGTGGTCTTGCCGCAGCCGGACGGGCCGAGCAGGGCGAGCAGTTCACCGGGCCGGGCGGTCAGGTCGAGGCCGTCGAGGGCGACGGTGGGCCCGAACTCCCGCCTGAGTCCACGGAATTCGACAGTTGCGGCTGTTTCAGGCATGGGTCATCCCCGGGAGGTAGTACGGGTACGGCCGCCGAAGCCGGCCAGCACGAGGAGCAGCGCCCACGTCACGAGCAGGCTGAGCACGGACACGGCGACGGACAACTGGGCCTGCGAGCCGCTGACGTTGACGATCCACACCGCGAAGGGCTGGAAGCCCAGCAGCTGGGCCACGGTGAACTCGCCGAGGACCAGGGCCAGTGTGAGGAAGGAGGCGTTGAGCAGGGCGCCGCGCAGATTGGGCAGTACGGCCCCGACGAGGGCCTGCAGCCAGCCGGCACCGCAGCTGCGGGCGGCCTCGACGAGGGTGCGGACGTCGACGGCGCGCAGTCCGGCGTCCAGTGCCCGGTAGACGAACGGCAGCGCCATCACGACGTAGGCCAGGACCAGGACGAACGGGAAGCCGGGGTTCTGGATCGCCACGAAGGTCTCGAACAGCGGGGTGCGCGAGAGGTGTTCGGGTCCCCACTTGAGGACGGTGCCGATGCCGGCGACGAACGCGATCGGCGGGACGACCAGCGGCAGTGAGCACACCACCTCGACGACCGGCCTGAGCCGGGGCGCGCCGAGCCGCAGCGCGACCATGGCGGGCACCATCAGCAGCAGGACGACCACGATGGTGGCGAGGGCCAGCTCCAGCGAGAGCAGCAGACTGGAGACGAAGCCGTCGGTGGAGACGATCTGGGTGTACGCGTCGAAGGTGATGCCCTCGCCGGGCACGTCGACGGTGAAGACGACGGACGCGGCCAGCGGCACCAGGAAGTACAGTCCGGCGAGGGCGAGCACGCCCCACCGCCACAGGTTCAGGCGAGCCATCGCGCACTCCTCCGCTGCAGGGGCAGGTACACGGCCATGACCAGGCCCGCGACCAGGACCATGTCGAGGCTGAGGGCGAGGGCGACGTTCTCCTGGCCGACGAGCACGTTGCCGGAGATGGCGTCGGCGATCTGCAGGGTCACCAGCGGGATCGAGCTGCCCACCATCGCGGCGGCGGTGGCGTACGCGGCGAAGGCGCTGCCGAAGAGCAGCACGAATCCGCCGAGCAGCGTGGGCAGCAGGACGGGCAGGGCGACGAAACGCCAGTACTGCGCGACCGTCGCCCCGTTGTTCTGCGCGGCCTCGCGCCACTGGGTGCGCAGCCCGTCGAGGGCGGGGGTGATGGTGAGCACCATCAGGGGGATCAGGAAGTACAGGTAGACGACGACCAGTCCCCAGAAGCTGTAGAGGTTCCAGCCGTGGTCCGTGAGGTCCAGGTGCTTGGTCAGCACACCGGCGTTGCCGAGGGTGGCGACGAAGGCGAAGGCCAGCGGGACGCCGCCGAAGTTGGCGAGCACCCCGGACGCGGTGAGCACGGCCTCCCGCAGCGCGCGGAACCGGGAGCTCACCACGGCCTGGGCGAGCGGCAGTCCGACGAGGGTCCCGAGGGCGGCGGACACGGCCGACAGCTTCACGCTGCCGAGCAGTGCGGTGAGATACGCGCCCTTGAGGGAGGCCGTCAGGTTGTCGACCGTGTACGAAGTCGCCCCGGTTGCCGGGTTCTTGGCGGTGAACGCGCCGTTCAGCATGGCGGCTGCGGGCAGCCCGAAGGCGACCGCCACGAACGCGAGCAGCGGCACGACGGCGACCCAGCCGAGGGCACGGCGCCGCCGCTTCACCGGAGCGGCGGCCGCCGTGTCGTCGGCCCGTGGGAGGGTGGCTGTCATCCGGAGACGGCCTTCGCCCAGCCCTCACCGAGCACCGTCTTGGCCTTGCTCTGCTGGGCCTCGGTCGGGAAGGACGGGGTGCCGGAGACCGCGGGCAGCTTGGCGGCGGCCGTCTTGTCGAGGGTGCCGGCCTTCTCCATGGCGGTCATCAGGACCGGGCGGGCGTATCCCTTGAGCCACAGGTTCTGGCCCTCGGCGCTGTAGAGGTACTCCTGCCACAGGCGGGCGGCCGCCGGGTGCGGGGCGTCCTTGTTGACGGCCTGGGAGTAGTACTGCGAGAACTGGCCGTCGCTGGGCACCGACACCTTCCAGTCGACGCCCTTGGACTTGAACTCGTCGGCGTACCCGGCGTTCAGGTAGTCCCAGTCGATGCTGATCGGCGTCTCGCCCTTCTCGACGGTGGCCGGGGTCGACTCGACGGGCGTGTAGTTGCCGTTCTTCTTCAGCTTGGCGAAGAAGTCGAGGCCGGGCTGGATGTCGTCGAAGGAGCCGCCGTCGGCGAGTGCGGCCGCGTAGACGCCGCCGAAGGCCGAACCGGACTTGGTGGGGTTGCCGTTGAGGGCGACCTGACCCTTGTACTGCGGCTTGAGCAGGTCCGCGAAGGTCGTCGGACAGGTCTTGACCCGCTTGGCGTCGCAGCCGATGGAGATGTAGCCGCCGTAGTCGTTGTACCAGCGGGCCTGCGGGTCCTTCTGGCCGGTGGGTATGTCGCCGTACGACGCCACCTTGTACGGAGCGAGCAGGCCCTGCTGGGCCGCGCTGAGCGCGAAGGAGCTGCCGAGGTCGAGGACGTCGGGGGCGCGGGTCTGGCCCTTGCGGGAGGTGACGGCGTTGATCTCGTCCTGGCTGGTGCCGTCGGGGTTCTCGACGGAGATCTTGATGCCGTACTTCTTCTGGAAGCCGTCGATGAGCGCGCCGTAGTTGGCCCAGTCGCGGGGCAGCGCGATGGCGTTGAGCGTGCCTTCCTTCTTCGCCGCGGCGACCAGCTTGTCCATACCGCCGAAGTCGGCGGCGGAGGTCGTGGTGGCGGCGTTCTTGCCGTCGGCGGTGGTCGACGAGGTGTCGGGGGCGGCGCCACAAGCGCTCAGGGTGAGGGCGGCGAGGACGCCGAGGGCGGCGGTTCTCGGAAGGGACACGGTCACGGCTTCTCCAGGGGACGCGCGAGGGTGCAGGAGCCAAAGGGAGGGAACTTGTCTGAACAAGTTGGCCCCAGTAAGGCTGCCGCTGGTGTCCGCCCGGTAAACACTGGAGAAACGTTGACCCCTTAATTTCCGCACATTGCGGACCTTTCCTGCGCCCCGGGGAAGTCGACTACGCTGGTCACGCTGTGCACAGTGATCGACCCGGAGGGAAAGCATGGCGGCGCGACACGAGGAGATCGCCGACGAACTGCGCCGGGCGATCGACCGCGAGGAGTACACCGTCGGCAGTCTGCTGCCCGCCGAGACGGAGCTGGCCGCGCAGTACGGCGTCTCGCGCGGGACGGTCCGTCAGGCGGTCGCGACACTGACGGCCGAGGGACTCATCGGCTCCCGCCAGGGTGCCCGCCGCGTGGTCCTCGCCAGCCGCCGCAGCCAGAGCTTCTCCGAACTGCGGAGCTTCGCCGAGTGGGCGCGGGCGATGGGCCGCGAGGCAACCGGACGGGTCGTCACCCAGGAGTACCGTCCGGCCATGAAAGAGGACTCGATACGCCTCCAACTGAGCGTCGGCACACCGGTGTTGCACGTCCTGCGGGTCCGCGGCCTGGACGGCGAACCGGTGTTGCTGGAGCGGACGGTGTACGCCGACTGGATCTCCCCGACCGTCGAGGCGATCGAGCCGGAGTGCCCTTCGGTCACCCAACGCCTGTACGACGACACGGGGTTGGTGTTCGCCTATGGTGAGCACGTCATCGACGCGGTGGCGGCCGGCGCACGGGACGCGGAGCTGCTCGACGTCCGCCGGACCAGTCCGCTGCTGCGGGTGCGGCGGGTGACGACGACGCGGGAGGGACGGCCGGTGGAGTGGTCGGACGACCGGTATCGCTCGGATGCGGTGAGCTTCAGTGTGCACAACTCGATAGGGAACAACGCCTTGGCCCGCAAGACCGCGGAGTAGGGCTCGGCGCACCGTGAGGAGGCCTGGATGGACATCGCCGCGTTGCCCCTGGTCGACGAGCACACCACGGACGTCGCGGCCGAGGCCGTAGCCGTCTGGCGCGCGCTCGGCGAGACCCTGGACCGCTCCTTCGGCCACCCCCGCTCCGGGCGCTACGCAACTCTCGTCGGCGTCGCCGACCGCACGGCGTCCGGGCCCCGGCCCCTCGCCGAGGGTTCGGTCCTCCCCGGCTTCCGGGTGGCCCGCGCGACGCCGGGCCGGGAGCTCGTCCTCGTCGGCCGACACCACTTCTCCACGTACGCCCTGGTCTTCCGGCTGGACGGGACCGGCGGCGGCCGTGTCCGGCTGCAGGCCGAGACCCGCGCCAGGTTTCCCGGCCCCCTCGGAGCCCTCTACCGGCTGCTGGTCATCTCCTCGGGCGCACACGCCCTGCTCACCGGGCGGCTGCTGGCGGCGATCGGGCGCCGGGCCGAACAGCTCAGGTAGGCGGCCCTGACGAGAACCTGCGCAGCAGCGGTGACAGCACCAGGACCGACTTGGTGCGCTCCACGAAGGGCTCGCCCGCGATCCGTTCCAGCACCCGCTCGAAGTGCCGCATGTCGGAGGCGAAGACCTGGACGACCGCGTCGGCCTCGCCGGTGACGGTGGAGGCGGCCACGACCTCCTGGTAGCGCTCCAGACCGCGCTGGATGGTCTCCGGGGAGGTGTTGCGCCGGCAGTAGATCTCGACGAATCCCTCGGTCTCCCAGCCGAGGGCCGCCGGGTCCACTCGCACGGTGAATCCGGTGATGGCGCCGGTGGCGCGCAGCCGGTCCACGCGCCGCTTCACGGCGGGCGCGGACAGACCGACGATCTGCCCGATGTCCGCGTAGGAGCGGCGGGCATCCTCGGCGAGGGCGTGCACGATGCGTTCGTCGAGATCGTTCAGCACGGTGGGTCGATCAGCTTTCGGGTGGTGCGGGTCGGGACCGGCGATGGCCGTAACCGAAGTAGAACACGAGCCCGACGGCCATCCGGACCCCGAAGACCACCCAGGTGACGGTGGACGGATTGCCCATCGTCCGGACGCGGAGGCCGGGGCCCAACGGGGGCCGCGCCGGTGATGTCCGTGCGCCGACCGTGGACGCCCGCACACGCGAACGGCCCCCGAAACCTCCGGCGGGGGCCGTCCCCGGGAGCTCAGCTCCAGCTGGCGTGCAGCGGCTTGCCCTCGGCGTAGCCGGCCGCGCTCTGGATGCCGACCACGGCCTTCTCCGCGAACTCCTCCAGGGAGCCCGCGCCGGCGTAGGTGCACGAGGAGCGGACGCCCGCGATGATCGAGTCGATCAGGTCCTCCACGCCCGGGCGGGCCGGGTCGAGGAACATCCGGGAGGTCGAGATGCCCTCCTCGAACAGCGCCTTGCGGGCCCGGTCGTACGACGACTCCTCGGACGTACGGTTGCGCACCGCACGCGCGGACGCCATGCCGAAGGACTCCTTGTAGAGCCGCCCGCTCGCGTCCTGCTGGAGGTCGCCCGGCGACTCGTAGGTGCCCGCGAACCACGACCCGATCATCACGTTGGACGCCCCGGCGGCCAGCGCCATGGCGACGTCGCGCGGGTGCCGGACACCACCGTCGGCCCAGACGTGCTTGCCGTACTTCTTCGCCTCGGCGGCGCACTCCATCACGGCTGAGAACTGCGGGCGGCCGACGCCCGTCATCATGCGGGTGGTGCACATCGCGCCGGGGCCGACCCCGACCTTGATGATGTCGGCGCCCGCCTCGATGAGGTCACGCACCCCCTCGGCGGCCACGATGTTGCCGGCGACGATCGGCACCTGCGGGTCGAGCGCCCGGACCGTCCTGATCGCGGTGATCATCGACTCCTGGTGGCCGTGCGCCGTGTCGATGACAAGGGTGTCGACGCCCGCGTCGAGCAACTGCTTGGCCTTCTCGGCGAAGTCGCCGTTGATGCCGACGGCGGCGGCGATGCGCAGCTTGCCCTGCGCGTCGACGGCCGGGGTGTACAGCGTGGCGCGCAGGGCGCCCTTGCGGGTGAGGATGCCGGCGAGGCGGCCGTCCCGGTCGACGGCGGGGGCGTAGCGCCGGTTGGCCGCGTCGAGGCGGCTGAAGGCCTCACCCGGGTCGATGTCGGCGTCGAGGAGCAGCAGATCGCGCGACATGACCTCGGCGAGCTGTGTGAAACGGTCGACTCCTGTCAGGTCCCGGTCGGTGACGACACCGACGGGCCGGCCCTCCTCGTCGACGACCACACCGGCGTTGTGCGCGCGCTTCGGAAGCAGCGCCAGCGCGTCGGCGACGGTCTGGTGCGGGGCCAGCATGATCGGGGTGTCCAGGACGTGGTGGCGGCTCTTCACCCAGGAGACGACCTCGGTGACGACCTCGATCGGGATGTCCTGCGGGATGACCACGAGGCCACCGCGCCGGGCGATCGTCTCGGCCATGCGGCGACCGGCGATGGCGGTCATGTTGGCGACGACCAGCGGGATGGTGGTGCCCGTGCCGTCCGGGGCGCTGAGGTCCACGCCCTGCCGCGAACCGACGGCGCTGCGGCTCGGGACCATGAAGACGTCGTCGTACGTCAGGTCGTACGGGGGCTGGATGTCGTTGAGGAAACGCACGTGCTGCACATCCCGGTCGATCAGAGTGGCCCCCGGACAGGTCAGCCAGGGGGAGAGCACGTACTTCATTGTCCCATGCAAGGCGGAATGCCATACCCGGTACCTTCGTCCAGGCAGGTCACAAGCGCCTTGGAACAACGTCCAAAGGCGTTTCCGGCCCCGGACCGGCTGTCACCCGTGGTCCACCGGAGGGCAACCTTCTGGGTGTCTCGGGCATCAAAACGTTCATGAATGGCAAGTGCACCGCGCTCGGGGCAGCCCTGGCTGCCGTCCTGCTCGCTCTGGCTCCCGGTGCAACCGCCGTGGCCGCGGATCCGTCTCCCCTGCCGACGCAGGCCTACGCGTCGATCGACGCCGAGGACCAGCTCAACGTGGGTTCGGCGATGGAGCCCGCCACTGTGAGCTGGAGTTTCGCGGACGACGGGGCGCAGGTTCCCCTCCCCACGAACATTGTGCTCGTCATCGACGCGCGCGGCCTGGCGGGCGTCGCGAACCTCTCGGTCGACGATCCGCGGTGCAAGGCCGACGGCCAGGTCTTCACCTGTGTCAACAAGGACGTCTACCAGCGCCAGTCGGTCGATTTCACCCTGCGTGCCGAGACGGGTGCCGCACTCGGCGACAGCGGCACGATCACGTACACCCTCACCGCCGACCACGCCACCGGCGCCACAGCGCACACGAAGGCGGTCGTCGGGGCCCCGCGTCTGGCCGTCGGGAAGCTCCCGGACGTGGCGGACGCCAAGGTCGGCTCCCGTCTCGACCTTCCGCTCCGGCTCCGCAACACCGGCAACCTGGCGACCGACCGGCGCATCATGCTGAGCTGGGAATCGGTGGGCGGTCTGGTCTTCGACGAGAAGTTCTCCAACTGCACCTACGGCGGAAGCTCCGACTCCGACGATCCCGGCAGTCAGGCCTCCGTCACCTGCGTCTTCCCCGTCGGCCCGGACTCGGTGCCCGCGGGCGCCGACGTCGAGCTGAGCAGCCCCCTGTCCGCCACGGTCGGCAAGCGGGTCCTGACCGATGTGGTCGACTACTCGGCCAGGCTGCTCAAGCCGAACGAACAGCCCGGCGGCGGCAGCCGGCAGGGCACCGGCCCCGCGCTCACCCTGGTGCGCGCCTCCGGAGCGGGGGACGGCTTCGAGGACGGCGCCGAAGGCCGGTTCACCGTATCCGCCGACAACTCCGCGGACCTGGCGTCCGGCGCCACGGCCAAGCCCGGCCGCAAGGCGGGCGAATGGACCCTGGACCTCGACGCCGTGAACCACGGACCGGCCTCCGTCTACGGCATCGACAACAAGTCCGTCGCCGTGGTCGACGTCGTCCTGCCCAAGGGCGCGGTCGTGACCGGCACCGCTCACGACGAGGAGGAGGACGGCCCTTACGGCCCCTGCCTTCTCTGGGTCGACGACACCAGGACGGCGCCCTTCGAAGCGGGCCACCGGCACTACGTGTGCACCGTGCAGTTCGGTATCGCCGCGGGCAGGAGCCAGGACTTCCAGCTGTGGGTGAAGACGGCCAAGGGGTACGACGGTGCCACGGGTACGGCGACCGTACGGCCCGGCCCGGCCGGCATACCCCTCCACGATCCGGATGCCTCCAACGACAGCGTCACCTTCGCCTTCGGCACCTCTGCCGCGTCGCCGACTCCGACCACGCCGGCCACACCGGCCGACGGCGCACTCGCCGCGACGGGCGCGGGCCACCCGGCATTCGTCGCCACCGCATCCGCCGGAGCCCTGCTGGTGGGCACCGCTCTCCTCCTCGTCCGGCGCCGCAGGCGTTCCCTCTGACACCGGCAGCCCGATGCACGCTCCATGCTCAATAGAGGAAACGGTGCAGTGGAGCGGACTCGGTCAGCAGCATGGTGACCCGGTGCGCAAGACGCTGCCACGCCTCGTCCTGCGCATAGGTCAGCCTCACGTCCTCGCCGTCGGCCGCCTCCAGTGCAGCGAAGAGCGCGGCCGTGTCGGCGTCGGGGGCGAGGTCCACCAGCGAGAGGATCCGCGCCAGTGCGCCGACCAGGCCGACGCCGGTCTTCTCGGGCGAGAGGACGGTGGCGCGCACCGTGGCGACCACGCCTGCCGGGTCGGGAAGGTCCGGCGGTGCCACGAGCATCCCGGACAGCTCCCGCAGCAGCGCGTACAGCAGGTCCGTCTGCTCGGTGGGCAGATCGACGACGCGCAGGCCCTCATGCTCCCAGCGGCCGTTCGGCGTCCACACCCGCGGCCCCCGCGCCACCGCCTCGGCGAGGAGCTCCCGGACCCGCCGGAAGGCCGGGAGACCGTCCGTGAGGAGTGCGTGCCCACCCGCTCCGTCGACGGCTGCGGCCAAGGGCACCAACAAGTGCTCCTCGACCCGGTCGCACTGCGCACCGAGGTCGGGGTCGATGACAACGAGGCGAACCGACGTGCGCTGCTCCTGCTGCTCCATGCCGAACACTCTGCCAGCAGCCTCGGACATTCGAGGGGGAGGCCGAACGCCCGTCCCGGCCGACGGAGCCAGGACCTTTCGAAACACGTCCTAGAGGCCGGACTGGTGGCCTGGCTGGTGGCCGGCCCCGCCCAGTGCCAGCACCACCGAGAGCGTCGGCGTCCGGTCCACCGCGGCGTCGAAGACCTCGACGGCCGTCTCCCACTCGTCCGGCCGCCCCTTGGCGTACGGTCGCCAGTTCCGTACGACGATCTCCAGCCCCTCCTCGGGCGCGCCCTCGGGCCAGACGGTGTGGTCGCAGAGGGAGTCGGCGAGGGCGTCCCAGTTGCGGCCGAACCAGTCCGGCAGTGCGAGGGCGTCGGCGACGCGATCCATCAGGCCGGCCTTGTCCGAGACCTCGTCGAGGTCCACCGCGATGCGGGTCATCTCAGTACCGCCCTGAACGAGTCGTAGTGATCATCGGTGTAGTAGATCTCCCCACCCTGTCCGGTGACCAGGCGCCGGGCCCCGCGGTCGCGCGAGCCCGGCGTGGGGACGGTGTACTCGTGGTAGTAACCGCGCTGGTGCTCGGGCAGCAGCCGCTCGAAGTTCCCGAAGACTGCGCCGTCCTTGGCGTACGGGAAGGGGCCGCCCCTGTCGATGAGGGCGAGGGTCTCCCGGGCCTGCTGGGGAAGCCGCGCCTCCTGGACGGTGGCCGGGCCATCGGTCCGCGCGGGATCGGCGGTGCCCGACGAACACCCTGTCAGGAAGAGCAGACACAGAAGAACCCGGGAGACGAACCGCAGCAGCATGGTCCCGATGCTGCCACGGCCGCCCCTCCTTGACTGTCCGTAAGGGTCCGTCCGGTCCGCCCGACCCTCCGTCAGGGCCCGTCCGGGTCCGTCCGGTTCAGTGCCGGCTTCGGCGGAGTCCCCGCCGTCATCAGGTAGTCCGCGGCGGAGGTGTCCGTCACCAGGCTGGTGACGAGCCCGGACCGCAGCACCGCGTCGATCGCCGCCGCCTTGCGCTGCCCGCCCGCGATCGCGACGACCTCGGGGACCCGGCGCAGTTGGTCGGCCTTGACGGTGATGCACCGCTCACCCAGGTCCCGTCCGACCCGGCGCCCCTCGGCGTCGAAGAGGTGCGCGGACATCTCGGCGGCGACCCCGAGTGAGGCGTAGTGGCCGCGCTCCTCGTCGCTGAGCATGTCGTGCACCGTCGAGATGCCCGGCTCCCAGGATCCGATGGACACGCAGGCGACCGTGACCTTGTCGAAGTACTCGAAGGCCCGGGCGAGCCCGGCCTGGTTGCGCAGCGCGGCTGCGGTGGCCGCGTCCGGCAGCAGCATCGGCGCGTAGATGGGGTGGGCGTCGCCGCCGGACACCTGGGCGGCCCGTCGGACCGCCTCCACCGAACCGCGCTCGGCGGTTCCGGCGTCGTACACACCCGTCAACTGCACCACCGTGCACGGCGCGAGCCGGTCGAGGGCGGCCGCCATGTGGATGGTGGAACGGCCCCAGGCAAGGCCCAGCACGTCCCCTTCGTCGACCAGCTCGCCGAGCAGGTCGGCAGCCACTTCTCCCAGGTTCTCGGGGTCGGGCGAGTCCTGGGCCTCGGCCGGGGACTCGACCACGACGGCGTGCCTGAGGCCGTAGCGGGCGCGGAGCGCGTCGGAGCGCTCGGCGTCCAGCTCGGCAGGCACGCGGATCTCGATGCGTACGAGATCCCGTTCGAGGGCGGTCTCCAGGACCCGGGCCACCTTGAAGCGGCTGACGCCGAACTCCTCGGCGATCTGGATCTTGGACTTGCCCTCAAGGTAGAAGCGGCGGGCCATGGCCGCCGCCTGCACCAGCTCAGCGGGTCCCATCCGCATGGCTGACCGGCCAGCCGACATACCCGACACGGCGATCTCCTCACTGCTGTTCACACTCTGGATTCGCCGTTCATCCTTGCAGATGCGGCGCACTTGATCAGCCCTGATGAGAGCCGTTCACGTTCCCTTGGTTCAGTGGCCGCACGCCCAGGAGGCATTGGCCGTCGCCCCCTCGGCTTGGTTGCGCAGTGCACGTACCGCCTCGGCCGGGTCGTTCGCGCCGTATACGGCGGAGCCCGCGACGAAGACGTCGGCGCCCGCTTCCGCGCAGCGCTCGATGGTGTCGGCCGAGACACCGCCGTCGATCTGGAGCCACAGTTCCAGGCCGTGCTTGTTGATCAACTCGCGGGTGCGGCGAATCTTGGGGAGCATGATGTCGAGGAACGGCTGCCCCCCGAATCCGGGCTCGACCGTCATGATCAGCAGCATGTCGAGCTCGGGGAGCAGATCCTCGTACGGCTCGATGGGCGTCGCGGGCCGCAGCGCCATGGAGGCGCGGGCGCCCTTGGCCCGGATCTCGCGGGCGAGCCGGACCGGAGCGGCGGCCGCCTCGACATGGAAGGTGACGGAGGAGGCACCCGCCTCTACGTACTGGGGCGCCCACCGATCGGGGGCCTCGATCATCAGATGGCAGTCCAGCGGAGTGTCCGTCGCACGGGCCAGCGACTCTACGACCGGCACACCGAGCGTGAGGTTCGGGACGAAATGGTTGTCCATGACGTCGACGTGGAGCCAGTCGGCTCCCTCCACCGCCTTCGCCTCGTCCGCGAGACGAGCGAAGTCGGCGGACAGGATGCTGGGGTTGATCTGCACGGCCATGCCCCAAGCCTCCCATGCCCGGGCACCAAGAGGCGCGCCGGTCCAGACCCAAGCCGTTCATCGGATGTTGTGAACGAGTCGCGCATGCCATGCTGGGCGGCCGGTCGGCTCGACGGATGGCAGCGGGGGTGGCCATGAGCGGCAATCGGGGTATCGCGCATCTCGTCTGCGGACGGCGTGCCAAGTGGCTGGTGTTGGCACTGTGGCTGGTGGTGCTGTTTCTGACGGCGCCTCTCGCCTCCAAGCTCACCGACGCCCAGGACAACGACGCGGCCTCCTGGCTGCCGGGCTCCGCCGAATCGACCCAAGTCCTGCAGCTGTCCGAGGACTTCAGGCCGGAACAGATCCCCGCGGTGGTCGTCTACGCACGCGCGAGCGGCCTCACACCCCGGGAACAGGCCACCATCGCCAAGGACGCCGCCGACATCAGGCGGCTGACCGCACACGGCATCCGCGGCGCGGAGACCCGGGGCCCTGTCTACGACCGGCAGAGCAACCCGCGCGCGGCCCAGATCCTCGTCCCGATCACCAATGACGAGAAGGGCTGGGAGCAGATCGCCCCCGCGGTCGACTCCCTCCGTGACGTCGTGGGCAAGGGCGGCGACGGCCTCGCCGTCCACATCACCGGACCCGGCGGCACCTCCGCGGACTTCTCCAAGGCCTTCGAGGGCATCGACTCGACGCTTTTGCTGTCCGCGATGGCGGTCGTCGTCGTCATGCTGCTCATCACCTTCCGCAGCCCCAGCCTCCTCCTGGTCCCGCTGCTGTCGGTGATCGCCGCGCTGTTCACCGCGCAGGCCCTGATCTACCTGCTCGCGCAGGACGCAGGCCTGACGGTAAACGGCCAGAGCGCGGGCATCCTCACGGTGCTCGTCTTCGGCGCGGGGACGGACTACGCCCTGCTGCTCGTGGCCCGCTACCGGGAGGAACTGCACCACCACGAGGACCGCCACGAGGCGATGGCCCTGGCCCTGCACCGGGCGGGCCCGGCCGTGGTCGCCTCCGGCGCGACCGTCATTCTGAGCATGCTGGTGCTGCTGGCCGCCGAGATGAACTCGACGCGCGGCCTCGGTCCGGTCGCCGCGATCGGCGTGCTGGTCGCCCTGCTGGCGATGACGACGCTGTTCCCGGCCCTGCTGGTGATCTTCGGCCGCTGGATCTTCTGGCCGACGATTCCGCACTCCGGCGCGCCCGACCACATCGACAGCGGTGTCTGGGCCCGCACCGGCCGCCGTATCGCCCTGCGCCCGCGTCTGGTGTGGGCGGTCACGGCGCTGATCCTCGCGATCTGCTCGCTCGGTCTGATCCAGCTGCGCGCCGCGGGCATCGGGAACGCGGACGCGTTCACGGGGAAACCCGACTCGATCGTCGGCCAGGAGGTGTCCGCGAAGTACTTCGCGGCGGGCAGCGGCGATCCCCTGGTCGTCGTCAGCGACCAGGCGCAGGCCCGCCAGGTGCGCGAGGCGGTGGCCGGCACCCGCGGGGTCGTGGCCGCGTCCCTCGGCCTGCCCCCGGGCACGAAACCGTCGCACGAGGGCAAGGTGCTCTTCGAGGCCACGATGACCGCCCCGGCCGACAGCGAGGCCGCGAAACGGACGGTGGAGCGGGTCCGCGACGCCGTCCACGCGGTGCCGGACGCCGACGCCCGGGTGGGCGGCGGGACGGCCTCCCTGCTCGACATGGACAAGGCGACCACGCACGACAACATGGTGATCATCCCGCTGGTGCTCGCGGTGGTCCTGCTGATCCTGTGCGCCCTGCTGCGCGCCCTGATCGCCCCGCTGCTGCTGATCGGAACGGTGATCCTGTCCTTCGCGGCGGCCCTGGGCATCAGCGCCCTCGCCTTCCGCCACCTGTTCGACTATGCGGGCGAGGCGACCGACTTCCCGCTGTTCGTCTTCGTCTTCCTGGTGGCCCTCGGCATCGACTACAACATCTTCCTGACCACGCGCATCCGCGAGGAAGCGGCCCGTCAGGGCACACGGCCGGGTGTGGTCACCGCCCTGGCCGCGACCGGCGCGGTCATCACCTCCGCCGGTCTGGTCCTGGCCGGCACCTTCGCCGCCCTGGGCACCCTGCCGATGGTCGCCTTCGCGGAAATCGGTTTCGCGGTGGCGCTGGGCGTCCTGCTGGACACGTTCATCGTGCGCTCGGTCCTGGTGACGGCCCTGTTCCTGGACGCCGGCGACAAGGTGTGGTGGCCGCACCGGCAGCCACACCGGGACGACGGCACCGCGGCGACGACCGAGACGGAGCACGCCGGCGGGCGCAGCGGATGAGGGTCGGTACCCTCACCGGGCACGTCAGCCCGGACGGGTCGGGACCCGTTGTAGGCCCTTCGCCGACGCCATGCACACCCAGCGAAGGACCGCGAAGAAGATCGTCGCCACCGGCGGGCACTACCTCCTGGTCGTCACTGCAACCAGAAGAAGCTGCGCCGGCAACTGCGCCGCCTGCCCTGGCGGCAGATGCCGCTGCTGGACCGCACCCGCACCGCCGGGCACGGACGTCGCGAGGTCCGGCGGCTGAAGGTGTGCACCGTCGAAGCCGGCCTGCTGTTCCCGCACGCCGTCCAGGCCACCCCCGACCACGCCACCACGCTCCTCAAGATCACCTGCTGACAACGCATCAGCCCTGGTTGCAGGGGCCTACGAAGTGAGCGGTGGACCGCTCGTTCAGTTCTCAGCCGTCAGCTCGGAGTGCCACCCCGGACGGCGTGCCCGCATCGTGAGATGATCGATCCCCGGCGGCCGGTCCGTGTGAGAATGCCCGCCATGCAGCGCCAGCTCATTATTAGCGCCAGCGTGCCGGCACCGAGGTGACCTGGAGGGGACCCCTCCCAGGCAGCCCACCGCCCGCACGCAGACCTCTCGCATTCCGCGAGGGGTCTTTTTGTTTTCCTCATCAGCAGCCCTCATGCAGCGGCCCCACCCCGGCCCGGCAGACCTGGACAGGAAACACCCGCCATGACAGACGACGACTTTCACGTCTTCGACACCACGCTGCGCGACGGCGCGCAGCGCGAGGGCATCAGCCTCACCGTCACGGACAAGCTGACCATCGCCCGGCACCTGGACGACTTCGGCGTGGGCTTCATCGAGGGCGGTTGGCCCGGCGCCAACCCGCGTGACACCGAGTTCTTCGCCCGCGCGCAGCAGCAGATCGCGTTCAAGAACGCGCAGCTCGTCGCGTTCGGCGCCACCCGCCGCCCTGGCGCCCGGGCCGCCGACGACTTGCAGGTCAAGGCGCTCCTCAACTCCGGCGCCCCGGTCATCACGCTCGTCGCCAAGGCGCACGACCGGCATGTCGAACTCGCGCTGCGCACCACTCTGGAGGAGAACCTGGAGATGGTCCGCGACACCGTCTCCTACGTGCGCGCCCAGGGGCGGCGGGTCTTCGTCGACTGCGAGCACTTCTTCGACGGCTACCGTGCCAACCCCGACTACGCCAAGGCCGTCGTGCGGGCCGCCGCGGAGGCCGGTGCCGACGTCGTCGTCCTGTGTGACACCAACGGGGGCATGCTGCCCGCCCAGGTCCAGGAGGTCGTGGCCGCCGTACTGGCCGGCACCGGTGCCAGGTTGGGCATCCACGCCCAGGACGACACCGGCTGCGCGGTCGCCAACACTTTCGCCGCCGTGGACGCTGGCGCCACGCACGTGCAGTGCACCGCCAACGGTTACGGCGAGCGCGTGGGCAACGCCGACCTCTTCCCCGTGGTCGCGGCCCTGGAGCTCAAGTACGGCAAGCGGGTGCTGCCCCAGGGGGCCCTCGGGCAGATGACCCGGATCTCGCATGCCATCGCCGAGGCAGTCAACCTGACCCCCGCCACTCACCAGCCCTACGTGGGTGTCTCCGCCTTCGCCCACAAGGCAGGCCTGCACGCCTCCGCGATCAAGGTCGGCCCGGATCTGTACCAGCACATCGATCCCGAGCTGGTGGGCAACAGCATGCGGATGCTGGTCTCGGACATGGCCGGACGCGCCTCCATCGAGCTGAAGGGCAGGGAACTGGGCGTCGATCTGAGTGGTGACCGGGAGCTGATGGGCCGGGTCGTGGAGCGGGTCAAGGAGCGCGAGATGGAGGGCTACTCCTACGAGGCGGCCGACGCCTCTTTCGAACTGCTGCTGCGCGAGGAGGCCGAAGGCCGCACGGAGACCTACTTCGAGCTGGAGTCCTGGCGGGTGATCACGCAGGGTGGGCCCGGCGCGTCGCGGGAGGCTGAGGCGACGGTGAAACTCCGCGCCCAGGGCGAGCGGGTCGTCGCCACGGCGGAAGGCAACGGGCCGGTCAACGCCTTCGACGCCGCGCTGCGTCGCGCGTTGCTGTCCGCGTATCCGCAGGTGTCGGGGTTCGAGCTGGTCGACTACAAGGTCCGCATCCTGGAGGGCCATCGCGGCACCGCAGCGAGGATCCGTGTTCTGGTCAGTGTCACCGACGGGCAGGGCGTGTGGCAGACAGTGGGCGTCGCGGACAACGTACTCGCCGCGTCCTGCGAGGCACTGGGTGAGGCGCTCACGTACGGGCTCCGGCGCGCTCGGTGCGGAGCCGGCGCGCACGGCGACGCAGCGTTGCTTCCAGGCGAACCCGAGCCGGCCCCGGACGACGCGGCGTGCACACTTGTCGTGGCGCTGCGAGACAGTCGTGGAGCGCTGGGACGGATCGCGGCCACCCTGAGCAGCATGCCGGTGCTGGGGCTGTCGTACTCGGTGGCGGACGCCGCCCGGGCCACCGCTGAGATCCGGCTTCCCCGGGCCCACGCGGCACGCGCGCGCAGCAAACTGAACCGCATGGTGGACGTGCTGGACGTCACCACCGAGCCCCGCCCGGTCCTGCTCCAGGAGCAGGGGGCCGGGGCACGCGCTGCTGGGTGATTCTCTGACAGCGAAACCGGTTTCAGCCCTGGCCGCCACAGCCTTCGAGGACTCGGCAGCCCCGGACTTGGTCACGTTCTCACCGGTCATCTACGCGTATTCCATGATCGGGAGTTGCACCGAGCGTCTTGCAGTCCTCTGTCCCGAGTCGGGTGGAGCCGACGGACTGCCCCGCGCAGTCCTGTTGCCGCTCACTTGCCGAAGCCCGCGGTCAGCCCGCCGATCAGTTGGCGGCGGCCCAGGACGTAGAGCACGAGGATGGGCAGCGTGGAGAGGACCACCGCTGCCAGGATCGCCGGGACGTTGATGGTGAACTCGCCCTGGAAACTCCACACGAAGAGAGGCAGGGTCCGCTTGTCCGGGCTCTGCGTGAGGATCAGCGGGAAGAGGAAGCCGTTCCAGACGTTCAGGGCGTCGTAGATGACGACCGTGATCAGAGCGGGGCGGGACAGGGGAAGCGCGAGGCTCCACAGCATGCGCCAGTGGCCGGCGCCGTCCGCGCGCATCGACTCGTACAGTTCGTCGGGGATGTCGCGCAGGAAGTTGACCAGGATGATCACGGTCAGCGGGATCGCGAACGCCGCCGAGGGGAGCACGATCGCGCCCAGGGTGTCGTACATCTGCGCCTTGGCGATCAGGTAGTAGACCGGGATGATCGTCGCCTGCAGCGGGATGGCGAGGCCCAGCAGGAAGACGCTGAACGCCCAGCGCAAGGCCCGGCTGGTGCCGCGCACGATCGCGTAGGCCGCCAGGAAGGAGACCCCGACGGTCAGCAGCGTCGCGCCGACCGTCACCAGTGTGCTGTTGAGGAGGTAGTGCGTGAAGTCGTTGTCGAGAACCTGGCGGTAGTTCTCCAGGGTGGGGTGCGACGGGACGGAGAGCGGGTTGGCGTCGAAGAAGCCCTCGCGGGTCCGCAGGCTGGTGACGACGACCCAGTAGACCGGCACCAGGACGATCACCAGCCAGAGCAGTCCACCCGACGCACCGAGCGGGTTGGCGCGGCGCAGGCTGGTGAGAGGGTTGCGCCGCGGGTGTGCCGGCGGCGGTTCGTCCTGGGGCGAGATGCCGGGGGAATCGGTGGACGGGGCGTGCGAGATCGCTGACATCACATACCTGCCTGCTGGCTACGCATCCGGCTGAAACCGGAGAACCGGACGAGGGCGAGGGAGACGACGAGTCCTGCCACGACGAGCACCACGGAGATGGCGCTGGCGAGGCCCATCTCGTTGCTCTGGAAGCCCGTGATGTACATGTCGAGCGGCAGGATGCGGGTGGCGTAGCCGGGGCCGCCACCGGTGAGGACGAAGACCAGGTCGAAGTAGGTGAGGGAGCCGACGACCATCAGCGTCGAGGACGTGACGACGGTGTAGCGCAGCTGGGGCAGGGTGATGTGCCAGAACTGGGCGACGCGGCCTGCGCCGTCGATCGACGCGGCCTCGTAGAGCGAGGCGGGGATCTGCCGGGCTCCGGCTTGGTAGAGCAGTGTGTGGAAGGGCACGAACTGCCAGGTGATGACGAACACCACTGCGTAGAAGGCCAGTTGGGGGTCGCCGAGCCAGTCCTGGCCGAGGACGGGCAGGTTCAGGGCCGCGCCCAGGCCGAAGTTGGGGTCGAGGAGGTTCTTGAAGATGACGGCGATCGCGGCCGTGGAGATCAGCAGCGGGACGAAGTAGAAGACGGCGAACAGGGCGCGATAACGCTGCTTCCCGGCGACGAAGACGCCCAGCAGGAGGCTGATCGGGGTCTGCACGATCCAGGAGAACACCATCAGCTTGACGGTGAGCCACAGGGCGTGCCGGGTGACGTCGCTGGTCAGCGCCTCGCGCCAGTTGTCGGCTCCCGCCCACGCCGGGCTGCCCAGACCGTCCCAGCGAGTGAAGCTCAGGTAGATCACGATCGCCATCGGCACGAGCGCGAAGAGGGCGAACAGCAGCAGGGCCGGCAGGGCCATGAGGAACGGCGGGCCGTCGGCGCCGGAACGCACCGACGGGGCCTTGGAGACGGTGGAGGCGCTCACTCCTGCGCCGCCTCGTCCATCTGGGCGCAGAACTGCTGCGGGCTGATCTCGCCGAGGAAGAGCTGGTCGAGGTGGGTGAGCAGTTCGTTGCCGAGTTCGGGGGTGAGCGCCTGGTCCCAGGAGAGCTGGAAGCTCTTCGCGTCGCGGGCGAGGCCGTAGACGTACGTCGTCCAGTCCGCGTTGTCGGTGGCCTTGAGCTTGGCGTCGAGGTCCTTCACCGGCGGGACGTCGCCGTTCTTGAGGAGGCTGTCGATGTAGGTGTCGTTGTAGACGCCGTCCTTGAGGTAGGCCACCGCGGTCTTCCTGTCCTTGGCGCTCGCCTGCGCCGACACCGAGAAGAAGTTGGCCGTGTTGCCGACGATGTTGCTCGCGTCGCCCTTGCCGCCGGAGACGGACGGGAAGCCGGACCAGCCGAGGTTGCCGGCGGAGACGAACTTCGGCGAACCGGTGGCCATCGTGCCGTACGCCCAGCTGCCCTGCAGGATCATCGCGGCCTTGCCGGTGTAGAGCTGGGCCTCGGCCTGGCCGGTGTCGGCGGAGACGGAGGTGAAGCCCTTGGCGAAGCCGCCGGCGTCCACGAGCTGCTCGATCATCTCCGCGGCCTTGAGGACGGCCGGGTCCGACCAGGCGCCCTTGTTTCCGGCGGCGATGTTGGCGAACGTCTCGGGTCCGCCGACGCGGTCGACGAGATACTCGAGCCACATCAGGTCGGGCCACTTGGAGGCGCCGCCCATGGAGATCGGCGCGATGCCCTTCGCCTTGAACTTCTTCACCAGG
Organism: Streptomyces sp. NBC_00285; assembly: GCF_036174265.1. Classification (NCBI taxonomy): domain Bacteria; kingdom Bacillati; phylum Actinomycetota; class Actinomycetes; order Kitasatosporales; family Streptomycetaceae; genus Streptomyces; species Streptomyces sp. NBC_00285. The sequence continues at coordinate 2,023,982 of NZ_CP108055.1, forward strand.
GCGAGGAGGTCGTCCCAGGTCTTCGGCGGCTCGGCGCCCACCTCCTCGAACAGCTGCTTGTTGAAGTACAGGACCACCGGCTGCACGCCGTTGACCGGGACGCCGTAGGTCTTGCCGTCGAAGGTGGTGGACTTCAGCACCGAGGGGAAGATGCGGTTCTTCCACGCGGGGTCGGCGTTCAGATCGGCGGTGAGGTCGGCGACCTTGCCCGCGTCCACGTAGGTCTTCAGGCCGCCACCGCCCCAGTTCTCGAAGAGGACCGGGCCGTTGCCCGCGCCGACGGCTGTGCGGAGCTTCTGCTTGTAGGGGTCGTTCTGGAAGTACTGGTAGTTGATCTTGCTGTCGGGGTGCTCCTTGTTCCACTCCGTGGCGGAGGCCCGGAAGGTCGCTTCGGAGCCCTGGGTCAGTGCCCACGCCAGCGCGCCGTCACCGGAGCCACCGCCGGCGGTCCGCCCGCTGCTGCCGCAGGCGGTGAGGGTCAGGGCCAGGACCGCCGCCGAGGCGGTGACCAGGACACGGGAGGGGATTCTCGCAGGCATGGGGAGCTCCTTCGGCTCTTCAGAGGTTCGAATGCACCGGACGGCTCGTAGGGCTCGCCAGCAGCACGACATACGATTCGAAACTTTTCGAAACCTCTGCGTTTTCTGGCCGACAAATTAGGTGCGGTTTTACGGTCGGTCAATACGCCTGACGAAATAACTTTCCGTACCAATCGCGCCCTGGACCGTTCCGAAAGCTTGCGCTACCTTCCCCGTAAAGCTTCGAAAGGACCCAGCATGGCGAAGAGAGTCGTCGAGCGGACGACCCTGACCGGCATCGCCGAGGCGGCCGGGGTCTCGGTGGCCACCGTGTCGAAGGTGGTCAACGGTCGCAGTGACGTCTCGCCCGAGACCCGGGCACGCGTCGAGCGGCTGCTGGTCGACCACGAGTACGTGGCCCGGGGTCCGGGGGGCGCGCAGTCGCCGGTCCGCACCATCGACCTGACCTTCGACCAGCTGGTGAACCCCAACAACCTGGTGATCACCCAGGGTGTGACGCAGGCCGCGGCGGAGGCCGGGGTCGACGTCGTCATCGGCACGGCGCCCGACGATCCGCTGGGCGCCGCCTGGGCCAGGAAGGTCGCGAACGCGGGACGGGAGGGCGTCATCCTGGTGACGTCCGAACTGACCGCCCGGCAGCGCGCGCAGTTCGCGCAGCACGGTGTCCCGCTGGTGCTGATCGACCCGATGAACGAGCCCGACGACACCGTGCCCAGCATCGGCGCGACGAACTTCAGCGGCGGCATGGCCGCGACCGAACACCTGCTGAAACTCGGCCACCGCCGGATCGCGATGATCGAGGGGCCGCATGACGCCGTGTGCAACACCGCTCGGCTGCACGGCTACCAGGCCGGGCTGAGCAGTGCCGGGCTCACGCCCGATCCCCGCCTCATCAAGCGGGGGGCCTTCCGGTTCGAACCCGCCTACCAGGCCGCCCTGGAGCTCTTCGCCCTCGACGACCCGCCCACGGCCGTCTTCGCCGGCAACGACCTACAGGCGTTCGGTGTCATCGAGGCCGCCCGGGTCCAGGGGCTGCGCGTGCCGGAGGACATCAGCGTCGTCGGCTTCGACGACACCGCCGCCGCCAGCACCTCGGCCCCGCCCCTGACCACCGTCCGGCAGCCCTTCGCCGAGATCGGCCGCGCCGCACTGCGCACCCTGCTCCGGCTCACCGCGGGCGAACCCCTGGACAGCCACCGGGTGGAACTGGCCACCCAGCTCGTCGTCCGGTCCTCCACCGCACCACCGCCCACCCCTTCTCCTTCCTGAACCCCACGCGCCGTCCTGCGCCACCACCCCGAGGAACGCACCATGACCACACCTTGGGCCGATCCGGCCTGCCCCCGTCCCGAAAGGGTCGACGCCCTGCTCGCGGAGATGACCCTGGAGGAGAAGCTGGCCCAGCTCGGCAGCGCCTGGCCCGGCGTCGAGCGCGTCAGCGGCAACGTGGCCCCGATGCAGGACGTCTTCGCCCGCCACACCGACTTCGAACAGGCCAGCAAGAACGGCCTGGGCCACCTCACCCGCCCCTTCGGCACCAAGCCGGTCGATCCCGCCCAAGGAGCGCGCCAACTCGCCTCCCTCCAGCGCGAGTTGATGGAGAGCACTCGGCTCGGCATCCCCGCCATCGCCCACGAGGAATGCCTGACCGGGTTCACCGCCCACCGCGCGAGCGTCTTCCCCACCCCCCTCGCCTGGGCCGCCGCCTTCAACCCCGATCTCGTCGAACGCATGGCCAACGCGATCGGCACGAGCATGCGCCGGGTCGGCGTCCACCAGGGCCTCTCCCCCGTCCTGGACGTCGTACGCGACTACCGCTGGGGCCGGGTCGAGGAGACCCTCGGCGAGGACCCGTACCTGGTCGCCACGAGCGGCGCCGCCTATGTACGGGGACTGGAGACGGCGGGGATCGTCGCCACGCTCAAGCACTTCGCCGGGTACTCAGCCTCCAGGGCCGCCCGTAACCACGCCCCCGTCTCCATGGGGCCCCGCGAGTTCGCCGACGTGATCCTGCCGCCGTTCGAGACGGCGATACGCGAGGGCGGCGCCCGCTCGGTGATGAACTCCTACGCCGATGTCGACGGCATGCCCGCAGGCGCGGACGCCGGGCTCCTGACCCGACTCCTGCGCGAGGACTGGCAATTCGAGGGCACGGTCGTCTCCGACTACTGGTCCGTCGCCTTCCTGCGCACCATGCACCGCATAGCCGCCGACTACGGCGAGGCCAGCGCCCGCGCCCTGACGGCCGGCATCGACGTCGAACTGCCCGACACCCTCTGCTACGGCGAACCACTCGCCGAACTCGTCCGCGCGGGAACCGTCTCCGAGGACCTGGTCGACCGGGCCGTACGCCGCGTCCTGCACCAGAAGGCCGAACTCGGGCTGCTCGACGCCGACTTCACCCCGGAGGTCGACATCAAGGAACCGATCGATCTGGACCCGCCCGCGCACCGCGCCCTGGCCCGCGAACTCGCCGAGCAGAGCATCATCCTGCTCGACAACCGTGCGGGCCTCCTGCCTCTCGCCGCGGACACGGCGTCCATCGCCCTGGTCGGCCCCTGCGCCGACGACGCCAACGCGTTCTTCGGCTGCTACTCCTTCCCCAACCACGTCCTCCCCCACCACCCCGGCCACGACAACGGCATCGAGGCGCTCTCCCTGCTCGACGCCCTGGCCATGGAGCTGCCCCGCGCCCTGATCAGCTACGAACAGGGCTGCCCCGTCAAGGACACCGACCGTGCCGGCTTCGACGCGGCGGTGGAGGCAGCCCGGCGGGCCCAGGTGTGCGTCGCTGTCGTCGGTGACCGCGCCGGTCTCTTCGGCCTGGGCACCTCGGGCGAGGGCTGCGACGCCGAGGACCTCTCGCTGCCGGGCGTCCAGGGCGAACTGGTCGAGGCCCTGCTCGCCACCGGCACCCCGGTCGTACTCCTCGCCGTCTCCGGCCGCCCGTACGCGCTCGGCGCCTACGCCGACCGTGCGGCCGCCGTCGTCCAGGCCTTCTTCCCCGGCGAGGAGGGCGGCCCCGCCCTGGCCGGTGTGCTCTCCGGGCGGACCACCCCTTCGGGCAGACTGCCCGTCCAGATCCCGCGCACGCCGGGCGGGCAACCCGGCACCTACCTCCACGCCCCGCTCGGCGGCAACACCGAGGGCGTCAGCAACCTCGACCCCACCCCGGCCTACCCCTTCGGACATGGACTGTCGTACACGACGTTCGCCTACGACGGGTTCGAGCTGAGCGCCCAGGAGATCCGCACGGACGGCGAGGTCGAGATCAGCTGCCTGGTCCGCAACACGGGCGAGGTCCCCGGCTCCGAGGTGGTCCAGCTCTACACCGCCGACCCCATCGCCCAGCTCCCGCGCCCAGTAACCCAGTTGACCGGCTACGCGCGCGTCCGGCTCGGCCCCGGCGAACAGCGCAGGGTCACCTTCCGCCTGCACACCGACCGCCTCGCCTACACCGGTCCCGGCCTGCACCGCATCGTCGAACCCGGCGAGATCACCGTCATGATCGGCGCCTCCAGCACCGACATCCGCCTCACCGGCACCATCCACCTCACCGGACCGGTCCGCGAGCCCGGCCACGATCGAGTACTGAACACTCCGGCCGATGTCGGCTGAGCGCAGCGGCTCCGGCCGCGGTGGCTTCCGGTATCAGCCGTAGGAGTCCTCAAGTAGGGAACCTGTGCCCGCAGCCAGGACCGCGACCGCCGTTTACTGCGCTCACGCTCAGATCTGACGGCCGGCGCGGTACGGCGGCTGGTGTCCCGCCAGGGGCTGCCGTTCCCCCGAGATGTCTGCCGGACATCGGCGCCGAGACTGGCGGCAACCCATCCCGGGCCGCAGAAGAACTCACAGTTCTGGTTGTCGGCCAGAACGTCCCCGCGCACATCGGTCACGATCACCGCAGCGTCGGCGACCGGGCCCCGCTGTCGGCGGAGCGCACCACCCCGGTCAGCCCGCCACCAGCACAACCAGGCTGACCAGAAGCATGCGGCGCTTGCCGACCATGTCTCCCGGTCGGCCCATCACGGGGGTGGCAACGGCGGCCGCGAGCAGTGTGGCGGTGATGACCCAGGAAGTGTTCGACGGCGAGGGTCCCAGGTGCTTCGGAAGGTCCGGGACGATCGGGATGACCAGGGACTGCATCAGCAAGAACACGATCCCGCCCCCGCCCACGCGCCGCCGCTTCTCCGTGGTGACCGCGCGGACGTGCGCTCTGCATCGGTGACGGCGGCAGCTCTACGACCGCAGCAGGTACCGGCACGCCATGTCGCTCAGGGAAGCGAGGAAGGCGTCGTCGTCGGCCTCGGCGTCGGCGATGGCCGGTCCGTACGCCACGCGGACGACGAGTGTGGAGAAGACGGTGGTGTACGCGGCCCGCACGGCCGGCTCCGGGTCATCGTGGTCCATGTGCTCGCCGACCTCGAGCAGGACGCCGGTGAAGAGCCGGCCGAGTTCTGCGCTGTAGGCAGCACCGCGCCGGTGGATCTCCGGGTGCGCTCCGGAGATGAGGATCACCGCTCGCAGCAACGCGGCATGCCGGCCGAAGATGTCGGCGACCGCGCGCACCGCCCGTTCCACAAGCAGGTCCGGCGACAGGTCCCGCCAGTGCCCAGCGTCGGCGAAGACCGAGTGGTCGGCCCGGACACGGGCCAGCCCGTGCTCGTAGACGGCGAGGAACAGAGCGTCCTTGCTGTCGGTCCGGGCATAGATCGCCCTCGGCGCCACCTGGGCACGGTCGCACACTGCCGCGATCGTGAACGCCTCGTACCCGCCCTCCTCCAGCAGTGCCACCCCGGCGTCGAGCACCCGTGCCCACGCCTCCCGACTGCGTTTCTGCAACGGCGGCCTGATCGCGAGGGGATCGCCAGCGGCGTTATCAGCCGATGTGGACGACGTCACCGATGGGTTCCCTCCGATGCGCGGCAACCGCCGCCGAACAGTTACTTGACAGAACCGTAGCAGGCGCTACCCTCTTGCTTTAATCGTAGCGCTCACTACGCTTTGACCATTTCCACTGCCGGAGGACCTTCATGCTGATCGCGTTCGGCAGTGTCCGCGCCCTTCCCTGACCTGAGACCAGGCCGTCCACGCCCCCAACCGCGACCTGCGGATCTCCACCCCCAACGAGGGTGCCACCGAGCACATCGGGCTAGATCCACCTCGCGCACGTCAGCACCTTGATCACCGACTGGATCGCCGACACCTTCGCCGTGGCGACGACGTGACCGCACTCGGCAGAGGGATGACAGCCAGATCCCTGCCGCATCGCGCACCACTACCTTCCAAGGAATCTCATGTTCGCCAAAATCAACGGTATTGATCTCTTCTTCGATGTCGTCGGATCGGGTCTCTCTGTAATGGAGAAGAGTCTCGAATCGAAGCCGGTGCTGTTCGTTCACCATGGGGGCCCGGGAGGCGATCACAGCCTTTTCCGACCGTGGCTCGACGGCCTGCAGGACACGGCGCAGATCGTCTACTTCGACCACCGGGGCACAGGACGATCCAGCCGCGCAGACGTCAGCACCTACACGTTGGAACAGATGGCCGACGACATCGAGGCGCTGAGGCTCTATCTCGGGATCGAGGCGCCTGTGCTGCTTGGCGCCTCATTCGGCGGCATGGTCGCTCTGCAGTACGCCGTCCGCTATCCCGATTCGCTGTCGAAGCTGATCCTGGCCGACACGGCGCCGAGCAACGAATATCACGCGCTCTCGATGAAACAAGTTGCCGAGGTGGCCAGCGCAGAGCAGATGGAGCTGATAACAGCTCTGTTCGGGGGGACCATTACCCCTGAGAAGTACGCCAGGTGGGCCGAAGTCGTCGGGCCCCTCTACTACCGTACGGTCCCACCGCTGGCCGAAAGGGAAGCTGTGGACGCACGCGTAATAGCCGGACCCGAGGTGGCTGAACACGTCATGAAGCACGAACTGCCTTCTTATGACGTCCGTGCACAGCTGGGCGCCATTCACATTCCAACCCTTGTTGTCACGGGTAGGTATGACTGGGTCACACCGCCATCACAGTCGGAAGAAATCGTGAAGGGGATTCCCCATGCAAACTTCCACATCTTTGAGAACTCCGGCCACAACCCTTTGGTGGAAGAGACTCAGGAATTCCTCCAGACCATCTCTCGATTCATTCAGTCATGAGACAAGAGAATCAGATGAACACGGTTCCCTGATCACAAACACCGACCTCGTCGATGGCCTTGGGGGCATTCCCAAAGCTGGGCCCAGCGTCCTGATGGACGCAGGCCGCGCTGCCTGGATCGGCCAGGGCAAGAACGCCCCCTCCATCGGCGAAAAACCCGCAATCGACGGCAATGCCGCTCCCTGATTCCCGGCCTCATCAACTCTCATGTCCACGTGAACTCTCATGTCCACGGGGCGAATGATGGCCCCGCCGGCCTCTTCGAGCAGGTTGTTAACGCATGCGCCGTCACCACCGTGCGTGACGACGGTGGTGCGAACGGAATCGCTATCGAGTTGGGCAAAGCGGCCGAGGCCGGCCCCTCGTCGAAGGTCCCCGAATCGTGGCAGCCGACCGGGTCATCACCATGACGGGCGGTCCGGTCACTTCATGGGAGCACTCGCAGCCTCGAAGCTCGCACCGAACGCAAAGGAGCAACGCTATGACTCGAGTTCCGTATGATTCCGAGCTTCAACCCACAGCCGATCAGTTCATGGCCACCTACGGTCCGACCATGCCCGCGCACGTTGTCCCATTTGCGCGGTCCCTTTTCGAACAGCAGGTGCCAGGGTTGGACGAGCTCACCGCCGGTCGCCAGGTCTCCGCACGCACCATCGAAGTCCCAGGTGATGAAACTGGTCCCGCATCCGCCATGACGATCTTTTCGCCGGAGTCGACCGCTGCTGGTTGCGGAGTGTTCTACATCCACGGCGGAGGGATGGTGATGGGGCATCGGCTAGGCGGCGCGGACGACCTCGTCACCTTGGCGGAGCAGTTGCAGGTGCCGGTTTTCACCATCGATTACCGGCTTGCACCGGAGGACCCATATCCAGCGGCCGCGAACGATGTACGACGTACCTGGCTCTGGGTGGTTGAACATGCAGCTGAGCTCGGCGTTGACCCAAGCAGCCTGATCCTCATGGGCGGCAGCGCCGGCGGAGGATTGGCTGCCGGACTGGCTCTGCGTCTACGGGACGAAAAATTGCAGACACCTCTGGCGGTCTGCCTACTTTCACCCATGCTCGACGATCGGAACGAATCCGTTTCCAGTCACGACTACGATGGCACCTCGTTGTGGGACCGCGGCTCCAACCTGATGGCATGGGAAGCCCTCCTGGGTGCGGAGCGATCAACGGTTTCCGCATACGCGGCACCAGCACGCGCCACAGATCTCTCCGAATTGCCACCCACATATCTTGAAGTTGGTTCGTCCGAGGTATTCCGCGATGAGGTCACTGCATTCGCATCGCGACTGTGGGCTGCCGGCAACCTGGCCGAACTGCACGTGTGGGCCGGCGGTTTCCACGGGTTCGCCACCTTCGCACCACAAGCGCGGGTGAGCGTGGCATCTCTCACGACTCGTAACGATTGGCTGCGCAGGACGCTTCTGTCCCGATGAACCCCCACTCACGCAGTGCGGGAGATCTTCGCCGACCACGACCTGATCGAAGGGCTCGGCTGCGGCTCGATCATCCACGTCCCCGTGATCGCCGATGGCCGGACGCTCGGGGTGCTCAACATCCTCGACGCGGAAGCCACCTACGACGACGATGCGGTGGTGGTGGCCGAATCGCTCGCGCCGCCGGCCGTGTCCGCCCTGCTCAACCTGGAGAAGGAGAACCGGTGACCGGATCCCTGCTGCTGCGCAATGCCCGCCTGCTCGACCCGCTGTCCGGGAAGTACACCGAAGGCGACCTGCGGTGTGATTCCGGCCGGATCGTGGAGGCGGGGCCCGGTCTCGCCGCGGCCGACGTGCGTTCGATCGACGTCCGGGGCGCGGTCGTGCTGCCGGGGCTGGTCGACGCGCACGTGCACGTCACGGCGTCGACCGCGGATCTGGGCTCGCTGCCGTCGTTGTCACCGTCCTATGTGGCCGCTCATGCCGCGCGCACGATGAGCCGGATGCTCGACCGCGGATTCACCACGGTCCGTGACGCGTCGGGTGCCGACTACGGCCTCGCCGACGCCCAGGCGGAGGGGCTGTTCCGCGGCCCGCGACTGCTGTTCTGCGGGCGCGCGCTGAGCCAGACCGGCGGGCACGGCGACAGCCGCACCCGCGGCACGCAGGCGAAGGACGATCACCCGTGCTGCGTGGGCCTGGGCCGGGTGGCCGACGGCGTCGACGCGGTCCGCGCGGCCGCCCGTGACGAGCTGCGCAAGGGCGCCCACCACATCAAGGTGATGGCGTCGGGTGGCATCGCGTCCCCGACCGACCGCATCGACTCGACGCAGTACTCGGCCGAGGAGCTGCGCGCGATCGTCGAGGAAGCGTCAGCGGCGAACCGTTATGTGGCGGCGCACGCGTACACCGCCCGAGCTGTCAACCGCGCTTTGGAACTGGGCGTCCGTTCGATCGAACACGGCAACCTGCTGGACGACCGGAGCGTTTCGCTGTTCCTCGCCCACGAGGCGTTTTTGGTGCCGACGCTGGTGACGTACTGGGCGCTGAAGGAGGAGGGCCGCGACCACGGGCTGCCGGAGTCGAGCTGGCGCAAGGTCGACGAGGTTCTGGGCGCAGGCATGGCGGCCCTGGAGCGTGCGGCTCGTGGCGGCGTGAAGCTGGTGTACGGGACGGACCTGCTGGGCGGGATGCACCGCCACCAGAACCACGAGTTCCGCCTGCGCGGCGAGGTCCAGACCCCGCTGGAGGTGATCCGCTCGGCAACATCGACGGCGGCGGAGTTGCTGAACCTGACGGGGGAGATCGGGACATTGGCCGTGGGCGCGCACGCGGACCTGCTGGTGGTGGACGGAGATCCGTTGGCCGACCTCGGGGTTCTGGCGGAGCCGAAGCACTTCCGCCACATCATCCAGGGCGGTGCGGTGGTCTCCGGGACCTGACGCCGGATGCACCCCTGACGGGTGTTCACCTGTCGGGCAATCCACGTGCGGCCCACTAAGGGATAGGCACCATCGGGTCGGGCCAGGTGAGCAAAATGCGCTCCCAGTGGTGCGTCTCAGCACCAGACGGAAAACGTGTCGACCGGCATGGGCATCCACTTGCTGCCGTTGGCGGGCTGATGCCGAACGTCGCCCGTCCCGGCACCGCCTGACGAGGCGGTGCCCGAAGGGGCGACCAGATGTCATCGGCGTCCGGGGTGCAATCCCAGCCAGCCCGGGGACGGTGCTCCGGTGACCTCGCCGACGTAGAGGGTCAGCTGCTGCCGGAAGCGTTCCACGAGGGCACGGTCGGCCATGAACGTGTCGAAGCCGTTCACATTGGCGTTGGGGTAGTCCCAGATGGGGCGATAGCCGGCGTGAGGGGCGACGTCGGTGCGGACGGACCACATGTAGAAGTCGGACTGGGTCTGCTTGTCGAGCCACCAGTTCAGGTACAGCTTGGCGGCGGCCGGGTGCTTGGCGTCCTTGAAGATGGCGGCGCGCTGGGCCCAGGCCATGAAAGGGTCGCTCTTCGGCAGGACGAAGCGGGTCCTGACCCCGTCGGCCGGGGTCAGCATGCCGTCGGTGCCGAGGGCGACGGCCGCGGTGCCGGCCTCGACCCGGTCTGCGGGTTCCTGGGTGCCCCGTACCCAGGCGATGTCCTGGGCGACGAAGCGGCGCAGCCAGTCCCAGCCGTACGTGTCGACGATGACCTTGTAGAGGTAGAGGACGGCGTCGTCGTCGTTGGGGAACGTCGAGACGATCTTCCCCTTCCAGCGGGGGTCGAGGAGGTCCCGGGCGGAGGCGGGCGCGGCGGCCCCGGTCTTGTCGACGTTGTAGATCGTGGAGAACGCGTCGACGAAGATGCCGGTCCAGGCGCCGTCGGGGGCTTTGAAGGCGGGGTGTACCCGGGAGAAGCCGGCCGGCTTGTAGCAGCGCAGTACGCCTTCCCGCTTCCAGCGCGAGAAGTCCTGGAGGGTCTGCAACTGAACCACGTCGGGGACGAGGGTGCCGGTGGCGAGCTGGTTGTCGATGCGGGCGTCGTGGAACTTGCTGTAGTCCACGACGATGTCCAGCGTGATGCCCGGGAACGCCTTCTCGAAGGCGGCCTTGTTGCCGTCCTGCTGGGTGGCGGTGTCGCCGCCCGCGTAGACGATCAGCGAGCCGCCTTCCGCCTTCGCCTCGCGGTACAGCTGCTCCAGGCTCTTCGTCTCCTCTCCGCCTCCCGTGGCGTGCGCCGTTCCGGCGCCCAGGGCGCCTGCGGCGGCGGTGAGTGAGCCTGCGACGAGTACCTGACGTCGTCCGAGCGACATGGGGGGATGGTCCCTTCGGTGCGGTGCGGTTCGATCGGCTGCAGGAAAAGTACCTGCAAAGGCAGCTATATTTCAAGCTTCAAGTATCGGATCAGCTGTCCTGATCTGCAAAAAAACACCACATGGCGGGCAAATATATTGCTGTACCGTCAGGTTTATGAGTGAGCTTCTGAACGACGGGGCGGTCGTCCTGTACGGCGACATCCTGCGCCTGACCGACGCATTCGGTGGACGGGCCGATCGCACGATCCGCGAGGCCGCCGGGCTCGGCGGGTCCGAGTTCGAGGTGCTGCTGCGTCTGGCGCGGCATCCGGAGCGCCGTACCACCAGCGCCCGCCTCGCCCAGGACCTCTCCTTCACCTCCGGCGGCCTGACCCGGCTGATGGCCCGGATGGAAGAGGCCGGGCTGATCACCCGGCACCCTCACCCCGAGGACCGCAGGGCCTCCCTCCTGGAGGCCACCGACAAGGGCAACGACCTGCTGGATCGTGCCCTCGCCGCGCACGTCCCGCAGATGACCGCCGACCTGATGGAACCACTCACTGTCATCGAGCGGCTGATCCTGCGCGAGCTGGTGACCAAGCTGCTCGCCCACTCCACGCGCGGCACGGTCGCCACACCCGCTGGGCCGTGACCGACCCTTCGCGGCGAAGGCCCACCGGAACGAACGGGGCACCTACGGACAACGGGGCTCCCTGCTCGTGACCGGCCTCAATAACCAGGCACCGCAAGAAGCCCGTTTCTTCATGCCCACGACCACACCGGCACCTCTGTCGCGGACCGGTTTCGAGTGAAACGAAACCCGGACCCGAGCCCGGAATGAAGATCCACCATCCTGACTCCTGCTGGTCAGCAGGAGTCAGGATGGTGGATCTTCATTGGTGACAGGGCCGGATCGTTCAGCGGGGTGCTGTTGGCGTGCAGGCGGGCCGCCCAGCCGAGGTAAGCGCGGCTCAGCATCGGTGGGACGGTGGCGCGCTGCCCGGCTGCGAGTACCCGGTCGCGTATCGGCTCAGGCAGTCGTGGCAGAACCTCGAAGAGGCGTCCTCCGAAGCGGACGGGGAGGCTGCCGGCCGGCGACTTGCCCACCGGAATCAGACCGCTGCCCGCGGTCGTGGCGGAACGGCTGGGGTTCAGCCCTCGCCTCTCTCCTCGGCGCGGGGCCAGACCACCGTGTGTGTACCGCTACTGAACTCCTGCGGGGGCTCGTCGGTGCCGGTGTGCACGCGCGCGGTGCTGCCTGGTGGAACCCTGACTTCCAGAGTCACCTGGCTCCCGTCCGCGACCCAGCTGCTGGAGGCGGCGCCGTAGGGCGTCTGCACCTCGGCGCGGGCGGAGGTCAGCCCGCCGCCCACCAGTGGACGGACGTCGAACACGCGGTAGCCCGGTTCAGTCGGCGACAGCCCGGCGACGTATTCGGTGAGGAAGCCGACCACCGCACCGAGGGCGTAGTGGTTGTGGCTCTCTTTTGCCTCCCCCTTCGTGTTGTACCCGTTCCAGGTCTCCCAGACGGTGGTCGCCCCCTGTTCGACCTGGTACAGCCAGGACGGCGTGGTGGTCTGCAACAGCAGACGCCAGGCAACGTCGGGCCGGCCTGCGTCGACGAGGACCGGCAACAGCATCGGCGTGGAAAGGAAGCCGGTGGCCAGGTGGTCATCGGCTTCCTCGATGAGCGCGACCAGCCGGTCGACGGCCGCGGGGCGTTCTTCATGTTCCAGCAGGCCGAAGGCGAGGGCGCGGACGTAGTCGTCCTGGCGGTCGGTTCCGACACGGCCGTCGTCGTACAGGAAGGCCGCCCGCCAGGCGCTGCGCGTGTGGTCCGCGATTTCCCGGTAGCGGGTGGCATCGGCGTCGCGGCCGAGGACAGTCGCGATGTCGGACAGAGTGCGCGCGGAGTGCTCGAAGTAGGCGGTGGCCGTCACCGGGCTGTGCCGCATGCTGTCGAGAATCGACGCGGCGAAGCCCTGCCCCGGACGCAGCCACTCGCCGAAGTGGAAGCCGGTGTCCAGCAGGAAGGGGTCGACGTCAGGGTTCGCACTGCCGCGCAGGCGCCGGGTGATGCGCCGCTTCTCGCGAGCCCGGCGGGTCAGTTGATCGACCCATGCGGTCATGCTCGGGTACTGCCGCTCCAGGACGGACCGGTCGCCGTAATACCGGTACAGCGTCCAGGGCAGAAGTACGGCAGCGTCTCCCCAGCCGGCCGACTGCGCCACCATGCGCATCAGTTTGGCCATTCCTCCGGAGAAGGACGAGGCCTCAGCGGGAACGAAGACCGGCACTCTACCGTCGGGCAGCTGCTCTGCGGCCAGATTGCGCAGGTAGCGGCGCAAGTAGGCCTGGGCGTCGACGAACGTCGTGGACGTCGGGGCGAAGACCTGAATGTCCCCGGTCCAGCCGGAGCGTTCCCGGCTTGGACAGTCCGTCGGGGTGTCGGTGAAGTTCGACCGAAGTGACCAGGAGACGTTGCGACGAAGGCGGACGAGCCGCTGGTCGGAGCAGTCGAAGCCTCCGGCGTCCGGCAACGTCGAGGACAGAACGATGCCCTCGATGTCTTGGGCACTCAGGTCGCCGGGCAGGCCGTCGACCTCGACGTAGCGGAATCCGTGGATGGTGAACCACGGGGACCACCAGGTTGCTTCGTCGCCGAGAATGACCTCGTCGCGCTGGTACCAGCGGTTCACGGGAAGTCCGTGGATGTAGTCGATGTCCAGCTCGCCGTCCTTGCGCAGGACCTCGCTGTGCGTCAGGCGGACGGTGGTCCCGGGTCCTGCGGGAAGACGGATCCGCACCACGCCGGCGAAGTTCTGCCCGAAGTCGACGATCTGCTTACCCGAAGACGCCCGGCTGACGGTACGAGGAGAGAGCCGCTCGATCTCGCACACCGCGGGAACGTCCTCGGCGATCAGCGTGCGCCGGTCGTCGAGTACCTCGGCGAGCCCGAACCGGGCTGGTGGTGCCTGTGAGGTCAGCCAGTCCTCATCAGGTACGCGCAGGTCGACCCGCTCCCCGAACATCGGGTCGGCAGCGCCGATGCGCCCGGTCCCGGCCTGCCAGGATCCGTCGCTGACGACCGTGACCGTGCTGCCGTCCGCCAGATCGAGATCCACCTGGACGAGGCCGGCGGTCCGGTCGCCGTAGACGGCCTGCTTCGCGGTGAGCCCGTTGGCCCCGCGGAATCTGCCGTCCCCGACCGCCATCGACACAACGTTGCCGCCGGCACGGAAGGCTTCCGTCACGTCATAAGCCTGGTATTCCACGTACTGGTCGAACGGCGTCCAGCGCGGCACCAGCGCCGGGCCCGTGAGGTCACGTCCGTTGACGAAGAAGCGGTACCAGCCCAGCGCCGAGACGTAGGCCCGACCCCGAAGCACGGGTGCGGGAAGGTCGACCGTGGTACGCAGGTACAGCACGCGATAGTCGGTCTTCGCCGCGGGGGCGGGCCCGCTCACCCAGCGTGCGGCCCAGCGCTCCGGGTCCAGTACGCCCGTCTCGAACGATGCGTACTCGCTCCAAGGACCGGGTTCCTGCTCCGTCCCGGACCAGACGCGCACCCGCCACCTGTAGCGCCGGCACGACATCAGCGACGTGCCCTCGTACGTGACACCGAAGGGCTCGGTGCCGGTCACCCGGCCGCTGTCCCAAGCCGGCTCACCCGCGGCGGAACCGTCCCCGGTGGTCACCTGCACCTGGTACGCGGCTTGGGTCACGGCCCCGGCAGGCAGCCGCCACGCGAACTCCGGACTCCGACTGCCGATGCACAACGGGCTGTCCAGCGTCTCGGTCCGCAGATCTACAGGGGCGCACAGCATGCAAGTCTCCTTCATCGCGCCGAGGAACCGTCCTCGTCCCGGCCGCGGGCGACACATCGGTAAAACGATTCCAGTGACAGAGCGTCCTTGCTGTCGTCCGGGCATGGATCGCCCGCGTGCGACCGGGGCACCGTCGATACCGCCGCGATCGTGAAGGCATCGTCTTGACAGAACCGTAGCAGGCGCTACTCTTTTGCTTCAACCGTAGCGTTCACTACGCTTTGCCCATCTTCCACCGTCGGAGGATCTTCGTGCTGATCGTGATCGGCAGTGCCCGTGCGCTTCCCGGACGCCGGGCTGACCTGGTGTCGGCCGCTCGTGCCGTCGCCACACAGTCCCGTGCGGACGAGGGCTGCGAGTCCTACGGCTTCTACGCCGACCTCACCGACGACGAGACGATCCTGAGCGTCGAGATCTGGCGCGACCAGGCCGCCCTCGACGCGCACATGGAGCACCCGCACACGCAGGAGTTCCTCGCCGCAGCCGGCTCGCTGGTCGACGGCACGCCGACGATGCATTTCCACACCGTCGCCGACTGACCCTTCCCGTCACCCCTATCTCCAGGGAGCACCATGAGCGTCCCCGCAACGAAGCGAGGCCGGGTCGCCGTCATCGGCGCCGGACCGGCCGGCATGGCCACCGCCCTGTCGGTCCACCAGGCCGGCCACGACGTCGTCCTCCTGGAGCGCTACCCGCAGGCCCGGCCGGCCGGCAACATCCTCAACCTGTGGCCACCGCCGATCAAAGCGCTCGGCCTGCTCGGCGTTGACATCACCGACCTGGGTGCCCCCTGCTATTCGGAGTTCCGCTCCGCGAAGGGCCGCACCCGGGCCCGCGTCAACCTGCCCGAGCACATCGTCGCCGACTACGGGGGTGGCTTCATCGGGCTGCTGCGCCCGGAGCTCTACCAACGGCTGCTCGCTGCGATGCCGCCCGGTGTCCTGCAGCTCAACCGCACGGTGGAGAGCTTCGACCAGGACGAGACCGGCGTCCGGTTGAAGATGGCCGACGGCGAGACCATCGAGGTCGACGTGCTCGTCGGCGCCGACGGCATCGACTCGCTGGTCCGCCGGACGCTGTGGGGCGACTCACCCAAGCGGGAGCACAACCTGCACATCTTCGGCGGATTCACCTTCGACGAGGTCCTCGTCGCGGACCCGGGGCTGTGCATCGTCTCCCACAACCGGACGGTGCAGGGCAGCTGGACCTCGATCCGACACAAGGGCCGCCACGGGTTCCAGTGGTGGGTGCTGGGCGCACACGACGCCGCCACCACCTTCGACGGCGACCTGCACACCACCGCGACCGCGATGGGCGCGGAGTTCCCCGCCCCGCTGCCGCAGCTGATCGCCGCGACCGAGCCGGGCAACGTGCAGCGCTGGGTGCTGCGCGACCGCAAGCCGCTCAAGCAGTGGTCCAAGGGCCGGGCCACCCTCGTCGGCGACGCCGCGCACCCGACCTCCCCCTACGCCGCCTACGGCGCGGGGATGGCGACCGAGGACGGGTACTACCTGGGCCGCCGACTGGCCGGGCTCGACCTGAGCGAGCACGCCGCCGTCCGGGCCGCGCTCGACGCCTTCGAGGCCCCGCGCAAGCCGCACACCGCCCGCCAGGTGCAACAGGCCTACATCCTGGGCAAGGTCTTCCACCACGCCCCGGGTCCCCTCCAGGGAGTGCGGGACGCGATCCTGGACCGGACCCCCTTCCTGCAGAAGGTGGTCGGCGAGTCCTCTCCCGGCGAGATCCTGGCCCAGATCGCCGCGATCGACGAGGCCGAGAAACGATTCGTTGCTGTGCGCGGTGGGGCGTGATGACGCCGGGCGGTCTCGACCGCACCGACCCCGGAGGTGCCGTCGCCGCAGCGGCGAAGCGCAACTCCAACTGGGCCGCTGGGGTGTCGACGACGTCCTGGGCACACTGAACTTCCTCGACGAGGCCAAACGCCGCGAAGGCGCCACCTACAACGTCCGCCCGTCTACCTTCGGTGACCGATTGGTCGGACACCGGTCAACCAGAATGAGAATTGGTCACCCACTTTGGGGGCCTACAACACCCGTCCGGGGCGTCAGCCGGTCCGTCGTACCAGCGCCAGATACATCGCGTCGGTCCCGTGCACATGCGGCCACAGCTGTACGTCCGGTCCCTCGCCGAGATCCGGCACGCCGGCCAACAGGGGCCGGGCGTCCAGGAGTTCGGCCTCGGGGCGCTGCTTGAGCACGTCGGCGACGACGGCGCGGGTCTCGGCGAGGTGCGGCGAGCAGGTGGCGTAGCCGACGACCCCGCCGACCCGCACGGCGTCGAGCGCGCCGAGCAGCAGGGCGCGCTGGAGCGGGGCGAAGTCGTCGAGGTCCTCGGGGCGCCGCCGCCACCGCGCCTCGGGCCGCCGCCGCAGGGCTCCGAGCCCGGTGCACGGCACATCCATCAGCACCCGGTCGAAACTCCCGGGTTGCCACGGCGGCCGGGTCCCGTCCGCGACGATGACCTGATACGGCCCGGGGTTGCCGTCCAGCGCCCTGGCGACCAGCCCGGCCCGGTGCGGCTGTTTCTCGGAGGCGAGCAGCGCGGCCCCCCGCTGGGCGGCCAGCGCGGCGAGCAGCGCCGCCTTGCCGCCGGGTCCCGCACAGCCGTCGAGCCACTTCTCGTCCCGCCCGTCGAGGGGCGCGTTGGCCAGGGCCAGCGCGACGAGCTGGCTTCCCTCGTCCTGGACCCCGGCCCGGCCCTCACGTACGGCGTCGACGGCCCCGGGCTCACCGCCCTCCGCCAGCCGGACGGCGTACGGCGACCAGTTGCCCGGGACGGCGGCCTCCTCGCGCAGCAGTTCCTCGGTGGTGGACCGTCCCGGCCGGGCGACGAGCGTGACCTCGGGCCGCTCGTTGTCGGCCGCAAGCAGTCGCTCGATCCCGGCCCGGCCGCCGCCGAGGGAGTCCCACAGCGCGGAGACGATCCAGCGGGGGTGGGAGTGCACGACGGAGAGGTGGTCCTCGGGATCGTCGTCGTAGGGAGGAGCCACTTTCGTGACCCACCCGTCGAGATCGTCCTGCGCGACCTTGCGCAGTACCGCGTTGACGAACTTGGCCCGCCCGTCGCCGAGCACGACCCGCGCGAGCTCCACGGAGGCGGACACCGCGGCGTGCGTCGGGATGCGCGTCCCGAGCAGCTGATGCACACCGAGGCTCAGCACGTCGAGAACCGGCGGGTCGACCTCCCGGAGCGGCCGGTCGACACAGGCGGAGATGACGGCGTCGTAGGTCCCCTGCCGCCGCAGTGTCCCGTACACGAGCTCGGTGGCGAGCGCCGCGTCCCGCCCGTCGAAGCCGCCCTTCTCCCGCGCCTTCCGCAACAGCGGCGGCAGGACGAGGTTGGCGTAGGCGTCCCGCTCATCAACGGCCCGCAGGGCCTCGAAGGCGAGGAAGCGGACGGGGTCTTTCTGTGGCCGCCGGTAGGGCTTGCCGGGCTTACGGGGCCGACTGGGCTGGTCGCTCACGAAAAAGGTGCTCCGGATGTAAGGACTGGATACGAACCAAGCGTACGTCCGCCGCAGGCCACGTCACCCGCCGAGGGCCACGGAGATCCTGACGCCCGCCGTGACGTACCGAGGGCTCCGGCGCTCCAGGAGCCCGGCGGCGGCCCGCGTCAACCGCCGAGCGTCTCCCCGTCCGAGATCCTGACGCCCCGCGCCCAGTCCGCGGCCTTCATCGGCTTCTTCCCCTGCGCCTGCACCCACAGCAGCTCGACGCCGTGCGAGCCGGTACCGACGTGGACGCTGTTCTTGCCGACGGCGAGCGCGCCGGGGGTGAGGTCGGTCCGGTCGGGCGCAGGCTGGACCTGGACGAGCTTGAGCCGCTCGTCACGGAAGGTCGTCCAGGCACCGGGCGACGGGTGGCACCCGCGCACGACGCGGTCCACCCGCAGCGCCGGGGCGGCCCAGTCGACCCGCGCGTCCTCAACGGTGATCTTCGGGGCGACGGTGATGCCCTCGGACGGCTGCGGTACGGCCTTCAGCGTGCCGTCCGCGATCCCGTCCATGGTCGCGGCGAGCAGCCCGGAGCCTGCGAAGGCGAGGCGGGTCAGCAGGTCGCCGCTGGTGTCGGTGGGCCGGATCTCCTCGGTGACGGTGCCGTAGACGGGCCCGGAGTCGAGCCCCTCCTCGATCAGGAAGGTGGAGGCCCCGGTGATCTCGTCGCCCGCCATGATGGAGTGCTGCACGGGAGCGGCCCCGCGCCAGGCGGGCAGCAGGGAGAAGTGCAGGTTGACCCAGCCGTGGGCGGGGACGTCGAGGGCGACGCGGGGCAGAAGGGCGCCGTAGGCGACGACGGGGCAGCAGTCCGGGGCGATCTCGCGCAGCCGCTCGAGGAACTCGGGGTCCCGCGGCTTCACGGGCTTCAGCACCTCGATCCCCGCCTCCTCGGCCCGCACCGCGACGGGGCTCGCGACCAACCTGCGCCCCCGTCCGGCCGGCGCGTCCGGCCGTGTGACGACGGCGGCGACCTCATGCCGCCCGGAGGCGATGAGAGCGTCCAGGGCGGGAACGGCGACCTCGGGGGTACCGGCGAAGACGAGCTTCATAAGGGGGCGGGACCTCTCGCAGAGGGGTGACGGCGGGCAACGCACAAGTCTATGGCGAGGCGCGGTCACCGCCCGAACGGAATCCCGAGAGGCGATGCCCGCGCTCCTGGCCAAGGCGCACATCACCCACCCCCGGCGCACGCATATGCCGGTACGCCCCCATTGCGTGACCAGCGGAGCGTAAACGCGTTGGTCAAGAAAGAGTTGACCACAACGGGCCGCGATGGCGGCCTCATCCTTTTCACCGCCGGTTCGAGAGGCTTGTTCATGGCCGACCACGCAACCCACGACGCCCAGGCTCGGGCCAGCCTGCACTTGCTGGTGCGGGACATCGAGCGGGTCCGCAGGCAGGTGGACGCGCTGCGCACCCTGACCGCCCAGTTGGGCAACGTCTACCGCCCGCGACGCTCCGGCCCCTCCACGGGCTTCGTCGTCTACGGACGCGCCCCCGCACCCACGGTCCGTCTCGCCCAGGAGCTGCGGGACAGTGTCGAGACCCTGGTGACGGCCGCGGTCGACTTCGACCGCTCGCTCGGGTTCTCGTGGGACGCGGTGGGCTCCGCCCTCGGAGTCACCAAGCAGGCGGTCCACCGCCGGTACGGCGCCCGTCGCGCCGCGGCCCAGGCGACGGCCGACGCCGAGCTGAGCCCGGAGGTGTCGGCGACCCACACCGTGAGCGTCAACACCGGCATCCCCTCGGTACCGGCGGTCCCCACGGTCCCCGCGGCCCGCTCCATGCCGACCCAGCCCACCGCGGGCAGCCCCGTCCTTCGCGAGGAAGCAAGGCCCACAGCCTTCCCCGGCCCCCGCAACGGCTGACCCCCGCCGCCCCTTCTGCCCTCCCCGGCCGCTCCCCGAGCCGCTCCGGGAGGGCAGACGCATGTCGCCCACCTGCTGAGGAGGCCCGGGACGCCCCGACAAGCCACCTGTCGACGGCTGGCGCCCGCACCGGACCCGGCCCCGCACCCCTCACCCGATGTCAGGCGGATCGATCCGCACCCACACCGCCCCATCCCCCGCACCCCCGCCCCGCGCCATCCGCGCGGCCTGCGCGGCCTTCAGCGAGGCGGCCAACGCCGACCCCCTCCCCGGCGGCACCCGCACAAGCACCCGCTCCCACCGCTCCCCGACCGGCGGCGCCCCCACTCGCCGGGGCCCCCCGGCCACCGTGACCGGCATCGGCACAGGCCCCAACACCTCGGCCTCCTGAGGCAGTTCCACCGCCGCCAGGAATCCGGCGAGGGCCTCGGCCGTCCCGGACACCGCAGCCATCCGCGACACCGGAGGGAATCCCAGCTCGGCCCGCTCCCCCAGCTCGCGCACCGCATGCCCCACGGGATCCCACCGCACCAACGCCTGCACGGGCCGCAGCGTGGGCTCGGCGACCACCACAACGGTCCCCCCGGCCTCCTGCGCCCGCACCAGCGCCGCCGCCGCGATCCACCGCCGCAGCGCGTCCTCCCCCGCCCGCAGATCGGGCCGCCCGAGCATCGCCCATCCGTCCAGCAGCAGCGCCGCCGCGTACCCGCCCTCGGCGACCGGCTCGGCTCCCGGCGTGCTCACCACCAGCGCCGGTGCCCCCGGCACCGTGTCCAGCACATGCTCACGCCCCGACGTCCGCACCGGAACAGCCGGGAACGCCCTGCCCAACTCCTCCGCCGTACGCCGCGCCCCCACCACCTGCGCCCGCAGTCGGAACGCCCCGCACTCCGGACAGTGCCAGGCCTCTTCCTCCCGCCCGCACCACCCGCACCGCAGCGCCCCGGCGTCCTGGCCCTCCAACGGCCCGGCGCAGTGCCGACACCGCGCGGGCTCGCGGCAGTTGGCGCACGCCATCCGCGGCACGTACCCCCGCCGCGGCACCTGTACGAGCACGGGCCCGTGCCGCAGGCCCTCCCTGACGGCCTGCCAGGCGAGCGTGGGCAGCCGAGCGGCGCGCGCGGCCTCGTCCCGCGCGAGATCGTGGTCCCCGACGGTCCGCACCAGTGGAGCGACGGCCCGCACCTGCTCCCGAGAAGCGACGAGCGGCCGGGCCCAACCGCTCTCCACGAGCTGCGCCGCCTCGACAGTGCAGCTCCAACTCCCCAACAGGAAAGCGCACGTGTCCTGAGCGGCCCGCAACAGCAGCACCTCACGCGCATGCGGCTGCGGAGCGTGCTGCTCGCTGAGGTTGTCGTCGCCGTCGTCCCACAGGGCGACGAGCCCCAGATCCCGCACCGGCGCGAACATGGCCGCCCGGGTCCCCACCACCGCCCGCACCGACCCCCGGCGTACGGCCAGCCACTCCCCGTACCGCTTCTCTGGCCCGGCGTCGGCGGTCAGCACCGCATGACGCCCCTTCCCCAGCACCGAGGTCAGCGCGGCGTCGACGCGCGCGACGGCCCGCCCGTCCGGAACGACGACCAGCGCGCCACGCCCCGAGGCCAGGGTCGCCGCGACAGCCCGGGCCAGGTCGGTACTCCACTCCGGCCCGGGCAGGGCGTTCCACACCGCGCGGGGGGCGCCCCCCGAGGCCAGCGCCTCCAGAAACGCGCCGCCACGCTCGTACCGCCCCCAGGACCCCACCTCCGGTACTCCGGGCGGCGGGAGGGGTGCGGGCGCGGGCCGCTGCTCGGCCCGGGCGCTGCGCGGCGGCACAGCGAGCTGCAGTACGTCGGCGAGGCTTCCCGCATACCGGTCGGCGACGGCCCGGGCCAGCCCCAGAAGCTCCTCGCTGAGCACCGGCTCGGGTGAGACGACCTGGGCGAGCGCGGCCAGCGGCCCGGAGTAGTCCGACTGGGCGAGCCTCTCGATCAGAAACCCGTCGATCAGCCCCCCGCCCTCGCGGCGCCCTTCACGGACCCGTCCGCGACCGGCCCCGAACCGCACCCGCACCCGCACCCCGGGCTGCGCATCCGCGTCGAGCTCCTCGGGCACGGCATAGTCGAAGTACCGGTCGAGATGCAGCACTCCCTTGTCGACCAGGACCCGCGCGACCGGCAGTTCCCTGGCCAGCGCGGCCCCCCGCCACGTCCGCGGCTTGGCCTTCGGCGCCTTGGCCTTCCGCACACTCTCCCGAATGAACGCAAGCTGCTCCGGCGCCCCGGCCGCCCCGGAACGCTCCGCCCCCTCATCCTCGCTGCTCACAGCATCATTGGTACCAGACCCCACTGACAGAGGGCGGGGCCCGCGCCACCACCCCGGGGGCCGGACGGTCCTGCGTCCCGGCGAAATCCCCATGACACGCGGAGGCCGGCGCGGGCCAGGACCATGGGCCATCTTCGCGACGAGGTCCGGCGGGGTGACGATCGGTCAGCCCCTGTACGACCAGCCGCGCCACGGTGGGTTCCAGCGCGATGAGGTTCGGACGGCCCAGGTCCGCCGGGTGTTCCGCGCACGCACGATGACGGTGAGCGGGCTGCCGGAAACGCCCGAGGCCCGGCCCCCGATGGGGCCGGGCCTCGGGCGGAGCAGGGGCCGCTTACAGACCGGCGGCCTTGCGCAGCGCGTCCACGCGGTCCGTCTTCTCCCACGTGAACTCGGGCAGCTCGCGGCCGAAGTGGCCGTACGCCGCCGTCAGGGAGTAGATCGGGCGCAGCAGGTCGAGGTCACGGATGATGGCGGCCGGACGAAGGTCGAAGACCTCGTCGATCGCGTTCTCGATCTTCTCGGTGTCCACCTTGGCGGTGCCGAAGGTCTCCACGAACAGGCCCACCGGCTCGGCCTTGCCGATCGCGTACGCCACCTGGACCTCGCACCGGGACGCCAGACCCGCGGCGACCACGTTCTTGGCGACCCAGCGCATCGCGTACGCGGCCGAACGGTCCACCTTGGACGGGTCCTTGCCGGAGAAGGCACCACCACCGTGACGGGCCATACCGCCGTACGTGTCGATGATGATCTTGCGACCGGTCAGGCCGGCGTCACCCATGGGGCCGCCGATCTCGAAACGACCGGTCGGGTTGACCAGGAGACGGTAGTTGTCCGTGTCCAGCTTGATGCCCTCGTCCAGGAGCGCCTTGAGCTCCCGCTCCACGACGAACTCGCGGATGTCGGGGGCCAGCAGCGACTCAAGGTCGATGTCGGAGGCGTGCTGCGAGGAGACGACGACCGTGTCGAGGCGGACGGCCTTGTCGCCGTCGTACTCGATGGTGACCTGCGTCTTGCCGTCCGGGCGCAGGTAGGGGATGGTGCCGTTCTTGCGGACCTCGGACAGGCGCTTCGCCAGGCGGTGCGCCAGGAAGATCGGCAGGGGCATCAGGGTGGGGGTCTCGTCGGTCGCGTAACCGAACATCAGGCCCTGGTCACCGGCGCCCTGCTTGTCCAGCTCGTCCTCGTCGCCCTCGACCCGCTTCTCGTAGGCCGTGTCGACGCCCTGAGCGATGTCCGGGGACTGCGCGCCGATGGACACCGAGACACCGCAGGAGGCGCCGTCGAAGCCCTTCTTGGAGGAGTCGTAGCCGATTTCGAGGATCTTGTCGCGCACCAGCTGGGCGATCGGCGCGTAGGTCTTGGTGGTGACCTCACCGGCCACATGCACCAGACCGGTGGTGATCAGGGTCTCGACGGCGACACGCGAGGTCGGGTCCTCCTTGAGGAGCGCGTCGAGGATGGTGTCACTGATCTGGTCAGCGATCTTGTCGGGGTGGCCCTCGGTCACGGACTCCGAGGTGAACAAGCGACGGGACACAACGCTCCCTGGGGTTGCAGCGGCTGCTGGCTGATCATTGGCGGACGGGCTCGGGGGCTGCGCCCGGCATCGTCCGAGAACAGTTTATCGGTCGCACTCGGCCACCGGCCCACCTGTCTCGCCTCTCGGGAGTGCTGTGACCTGCGGCACGGGCATTGTGCCCAATTCCGTGACGGCTTGGCCAGGGGCGCCACGCCGTCGCGGCGGTGGTTCGAGTGGTTCACGAGGCCCACGAACCGTACGGGACGCTCAGCCGAGGCGCTGCGCGACCAGGTCCCAGACGATGTCGGCCAGGGACTCCTTCGGCCCGTACGGCACCGGCGTCTCGCTGCCGTCGGCGCCCAGCACCACCGCCTCGTTCTCCTCGGATCCGAAGGTCTTGCGCTCGCCCACCTCGTTGACGACGAGCAGGTCGCAGCCCTTGCGCCGCAGCTTCGTCCGGCCGTTGGCGAGGACGTCGTCGGTCTCGGCGGCGAATCCGACGATCACCTGGCCGGGGCGGGCGCGCTCGGCCGAGATCTCGGCGAGGACGTCCGGATTGCGCACCAGGACGACGGGCTCGGGGTCCTGACCGTCCTTCTTCTTGATCTTCCCCGTCACATAGGTCCCCGGGCGGAAGTCGGCGACCGCCGCCGCCATGACGACCGCGTCGGCGTCGGCAGCGGCCTTCAGAACCGCCTCGCGCAGTTGTACGGCCGTCCCCACCGGGACGACGTCCACGCCGGCCGGGTCGGGCATACCGGTGTTCGCCGCGACGAGCGTGACCCGGGCGCCGCGCGCGGCCGCGGTGCGGGCCAGGGCGTAGCCCTGCTTGCCGGAGGAGCGGTTGCCGAGGAAACGGACCGGGTCGAGGGGCTCGCGGGTGCCGCCTGCGCTGACGACGACATGCCGGCCCCTGAGGTCGGGTTCCGTGACGCCCCGGGCCAGCACACGGCGGCAGACCTCGAAGATCTCGGCGGGATCCGGCAGCCGCCCCTTGCCGGTGTCGACGCCGGTCAGACGGCCGACGGCCGGTTCGATCACGAGGGCACCACGGCGGCGCAGCGTCGCCACGTTCTCCTGGGTGGCCGGGTGCTCCCACATCTCGGTGTGCATGGCGGGGGCGAAGACGACCGGGCAGCGGGCCGTGAGGAGTGTGTTGGTGAGCAGGTCGTCCGCCAGTCCGTGGGCCGCCTTGGCGAGCATGTCGGCCGTGGCCGGGGCGACGACCACCAGGTCGGCATGCTGCCCGATGCGGACATGCGGGACCTCGTGGACGTCGTCCCACACCTCGGTCGAGACCGGCTTGCCGGAGAGCGCGGACCAGGTGGCCGCTCCCACGAAGTGCAGCGCGGAGGCGGTGGGGACCACGCGTACGTCGTGGCCGGACTCCGTGAGCCTTCTCAGCAGCTCGCAGGCCTTGTACGCGGCGATGCCCCCGCTGACGCCCAGCACGACCTTCGGCTTGTCCACCGTCTCTCCCCAGTTCGGCAACGTACGGGTCCATCACACACCACAGGCCCGACAGTCGCGCTGTCGAGCCTGTGGATAAGTCAGCAAAAAGCTGAAAGTACTACTGCGCCGGGCCCTCAATGGCCTCGGACGTCAGCAGACCCGCGTTGATCTCACGGAGGGAGATCGAGAGCGGCTTCTCGTGGACATGGGTGTCCACGAGCGGACCGACGTACTCGAGGAGGCCCTCGCCGAGCTGCGAGTAGTACGCGTTGATCTGGCGGGCCCGCTTGGCCGCGTAGATCACGAGGCTGTACTTCGAGTCGGTTGCCTCGAGGAGCTCGTCGATCGGCGGGTTGATGATGCCCTCGGGCGCGGAGATGGAAGAGGACACGCTCTACCTTCCGATGGATGGGAAAGATTCAGTGTGAACGATCGAAAACGATCACACTACGTCCATCAAGGCTAGCAGCTCGCGCGCCACGTCCTCGACGGAGGTGTTGACCAAGGTCACATCGAACTCGGGTTCAGCCGCGAGTTCGATCTTCGCCGCCTCCAGGCGGCGTTCGATCACCTCGGGCGGCTCGGTGCCGCGTCCGGTGAGTCTGCGCACGAGCTCCTCCCAGGAGGGCGGGGCCAGGAACACCAGCTGGGCGTCCGTCATGGACTCACGGACCTGCCGGGCGCCCTGGAGGTCGATCTCCAGGAGGACGGGCTCGCCCGCCTCCAGCCGCTCCAGCACGGCCGCACGCGGCGTGCCGTAGCGGTTGCCGGCGAACTCCGCCCACTCCAGCAGTTCCCCGTTGGCGATCAGCTTGTCCATCTCCTCGTCGGTGACGAAGAAGTAGTGGACGCCGTGCTTCTCGCCGGGGCGCGGCCTGCGGGTCGTCGCCGACACCGAGAGCCAGACCTCGGGGTGTTCCTTGCGCATATGAGCGACGACCGTGCTCTTGCCGACCCCAGAGGGGCCGGAGAGCACGGTCAGTCGCGGACGTGCGTCCGGGGGCTCGGGGGTCGTCCCCCGGAATGTTGCAGCCATGCAGCGATTATTCCAGCAATCCCGGAGTGCCCGGGACTCCCTCCCCCGCAGAGCGCCGGTTCAGGAACCGGTGCTGCCGAACTCACGCTCCAGAGAAGCGATCTGGTTGGAGCCGAGGCCGCGTACACGGCGGCTCTCGGAGATGCCGAGTCGCTCCATGAGCTGCTTGGCGCGGACCTTGCCCACGCCAGGAAGCGACTCGAGCAGCGCGGAGACCTTCATCTTGCCGATGACGTCGTTCTCCTGGCCCTGCTTGATGACCTCGTGCAGGGAGGCGCCGGAGTGCTTGAGTCGATTCTTGACCTCGGCCCGCTCCCGGCGAGCCGCGGCGGCCTTTTCGAGCGCGGCTGCGCGCTGTTCAGGGGTAAGGGGCGGAAGAGCCACGCCTACGTCACCTCGGATGTCGAACTGTCGGATACGGACCGGTGAGGAACCTAGTGGTCCCACACCTGGGGAGGCACGAGCAACACGCTTGCCCGTTCTCCCCCACTATCTAAAGGGTGTGGGGGTGTCCCCACCCGTCGGAGACTAGCGGCCAAGTTCGCCAGAGTCAGCGAGAACAGCGGAAAAGTCCTGGTCAGCCTGCGCCAGGTCGGACATTCCCGACATAATGCCCCGGATTTGAGAATGTATTCAGACTCAAGCGGGCCTTGAACCACTCGCCGGAGGACTCGAACGCGGTCATCGAACATCCGCGACGGCCGTCGCGGGCGCCTCATCCGGTCCCCGGCGGAGGTCACGTGACCTATTTCTCACCCGGTCGGCAGCACGGACCGGATCTCCTCCGCGAACCGGCCGGCGGACGCGCGCAGCGCTCCGACGTCGGGACCGTGCCGCAGGACTCCCCTGCTCACGTTCGGGACGACGTTGCGGATCGCCGCTCCGAAGACCCCGGGAAGGTCGGCCGGTGTGGCCCCCTGTGCGCCCACACCGGGCGCGAGGAGGGGGCCGTTGATGTCCAGGTCGTACGACGACAGATCGCCGAGCGTGGCCCCGACGACGGCGCCGAACGACCCCAGGGGCTCCTGCTCCGCGTTCTCGGCGGCCAGATGGGCCAGCATGGTCGCGCCGACGTCCCGGCCGTCCGCGCGGACGGCGTGCTGGACCTCGCCGCCTTCCGGGTTGGAGGTCAGCGCAAGCACGAACAGGCCCGCGCCGCTCTCGCGCGCCAGCTCGATCGCCGGCGAGAGCGAGCCATAACCGAGGTACGGCGACACGGTCAGCGCGTCCGAGAACAGCGGGGAGTCCTTGCGCAGGAAGGCCTCCGCGTACGCGGCCATGGTCGAGCCGATGTCGCCGCGCTTGGCGTCCATGAGGACCAGCGCACCGGCCGCCCGGGCGTCCTCGACGGTCTTCTCCAGTACCGCGACGCCCCGCGAGCCGAAGCGCTCGAAGAACGCGCTCTGGGGCTTGAAGACGGCGACCCGGTCGGACAGCGCCTCGACGACCGTGCGGCTGAACCGCTCCAGACCGGCCACGTTGTCGGTCAGGCCCCACTCGGCGAGCAGCGAGGCGTGCGGGTCGATCCCCACGCACAGCGGGCCGCGCTCGTCCATGGCCTGGCGCAGACGGGCACCGAAGGGCTCGTACGAGGTCATAGCGTCTTCCTCACGTCGGCGCCGACCGCGTCGGCGAGAGTGGCGTACGGGCTTGTGCGCAGGCGCGCGGCGAGGCCCTTGTGGATGGTGCGGGCCCAGAAGGGGCCCTCGTAGACGAAAGCGCTGTAGCCCTGGACCAGCGTGGCACCGGCCAGGATGCGCTGCCAGGCGTCCTCGGCGGTCTCCACGCCCCCGACGCCCACCAAGGTGATCCGGTCGCCCACGCGTGCGTACAGGCGCCTCAGGACCTCCAGGGAGCGCTCCCTGAGGGGCGCTCCGGAGAGTCCGCCCGTCTCCTGCGTCAGTGAGGCTGCGGATGTCAGACCGAGCTCCTCGCGCGCGATGGTGGTGTTGGTGGCGATGATGCCGTGCAGGCCGAGCTCGACGGCCAGGTCGGCGACCGCGTCGACGTCCTCGTCGGCGAGGTCCGGTGCGATCTTCACCAGGAGCGGGACACGGCGGTGCGCGACGATACGGTCGGCCGCCTCACGGACGGCCGTCAGGAGCGGGCGCAGCTGGTCGACCGCCTGGAGGTTGCGCAGACCGGGCGTGTTGGGCGACGAGACGTTCACGACGAGGTAGTCGGCGTACGGCGCCAGCCGCTCCGCGGACTTCACGTAGTCGCCGGTCGCCTCGGCCTCGGGTACGGCCTTGGTCTTGCCGATGTTGACGCCCACGACGGTCTGGAAGACCGGCTCACGGGAGGCCAGACGGGCCGCCACGGCCAGCGAGCCCTCGTTGTTGAAGCCCATGCGGTTGATGAGCGCGCGGTCCGGCACGAGCCGGAACAGCCGCTTCTTGGGGTTGCCCGGCTGGGCTTCCCCCGTCACCGTGCCGATCTCGATGTGGTCGAAGCCCAGCATGGCCATGCCGTCGACGGCGACCGCGTTCTTGTCGAAGCCGGCGGCGAGCCCGAAGGGGCCGTGCATGCGCAGCCCGAAGGCCTCGGTGCGCAATTCCTTGTGGCGGGGCGCGAGGGCGGCCGCGACGAAGGTGCGCAGCACGGGGACGCGGACGGCGAGCCGGATCCAGCGGAAGGCGAGGTGGTGGGCCTGCTCGGGGTCCATCCGTTTGAAGACCAGACGGAAGAAGAGCTTGTACATGTCGGTGTCCTCACGAAGAGGGGGACACCGTTTCCGGTGTCCCCCTCAAGGCTGCTAGTCGCGGGCCGCGGTCAGGTGCTGCGCGTGTTCCTGGAGCGAACGGACTCCCACGTCACCGTGATTGAGGGCGTCGATGCCCTGGACGGCGGCGGCGAGCGCCTGGACCGTCGTCAGGCACGGGACCGACCGTGCCACGGCCGCCGTACGGATCTCGTAGCCGTCGAGGCGGCCACCGGTGCCGTACGGGGTGTTGACGATGAGGTCGACCTCGCCGTCGTGGATGAGCTGGACGATGGTCTTCTCGCCGTTCGGGCCGGTGCCCTCGGACTGCTTGCGGACGACGATGGCGTTGATGCCGTTGCGCTTGAGGACCTCGGCGGTGCCGGAGGTGGCGAGGAGTTCGAAGCCGTGGGCGACCAGCTCGCGCGCCGGGAAGATCATCGAGCGCTTGTCCCGGTTGGCGACCGAGATGAACGCCCGGCCCTTGGTCGGCAGCGGGCCGTAGGCGCCCGCCTGCGACTTGGCGTACGCCGTGCCGAAGACGGAGTCGATGCCCATGACCTCGCCGGTGGAGCGCATCTCCGGGCCGAGGACGGTGTCGACACCGCGGCCGTGGATGTCGCGGAAGCGCGACCACGGCATGACGGCCTCCTTGACGGAGATCGGCGCGTCGAGCGGGAGCTCGCCGCCGTCGCCGTTGGCCGGAAGGAGCCCCTCGGCCCGCAGCTCGGCGACGGTCGCGCCCAGCGAGATCCGGGCGGCGGCCTTGGCGAGCGGCACCGCGGTCGCCTTCGAGGTGAACGGGACGGTGCGGGACGCGCGCGGGTTGGCTTCGAGGACGTAGAGGATGTCCCCGGCCATCGCGAACTGGATGTTGATCAGCCCCCGCACGCCCACTCCGCGCGCGATGGCCTCGGTCGAGGCCCGGAGCCGCTTGATGTCGTGGCCGCCCAGGGTGATCGGCGGCAGTGCGCACGCCGAGTCGCCGGAGTGGATGCCGGCCTCCTCGATGTGCTCCATCACACCGCCGAGGTACAGCTCCTGGCCGTCGTAGAGGGCGTCGACGTCGATCTCGATCGCGTCGTCCAGGAAGCGGTCGACCAGGACCGGCCGCGAGGGGCTGATCTCGGTCGACTCGGCGATGTAGGACTCCAGGCGGGTCTCGTCGTAGACGATCTCCATGCCGCGGCCGCCGAGCACGTAGGAGGGCCGTACGAGGACCGGGTAGCCGATCTCGTCCGCAATGGCCTTGGCGCCGGCGAAGGTGGTGGCGGTGCCGTGCTTGGGGGCGGGGAGGCCTGCCTCGTCGAGGACGCGGCCGAAGGCGCCCCGGTCCTCGGCGGCGTGGATCGCCTCGGGCGGGGTGCCGACGACCGGCACGCCGTTGTCCTTGAGCGCCTGCGCCAGGCCCAGCGGGGTCTGCCCGCCGAGCTGCACGATGACACCCGCGACCGGCCCCGCCTGCTGCTCCGCGTGGACGATCTCCAGGACGTCCTCCAGGGTGAGCGGCTCGAAGTACAGCCGGTCGGAGGTGTCGTAGTCCGTGGAGACGGTCTCCGGGTTGCAGTTGACCATCACCGTCTCGTAACCGGCGTCGGACAGCGCGAAGGAGGCGTGCACGCAGGAGTAGTCGAACTCGATGCCCTGGCCGATGCGGTTCGGGCCCGAGCCCAGGATGATCACCGCGGGCTTGGTCCGCGGGGCGACCTCGCTCTCCTCGTCGTAGGAGGAGTAGAAGTACGGCGTCTTCGCGGCGAACTCGGCGGCGCAGGTGTCGACGGTCTTGTAGACCGGGCGCACGCCGAGCGCGTGCCGCACCTCGCGGACGACGTCCTCGCGCAGACCCCGGATCTCGCCGAGCTGCTGGTCGGAGAAGCCGTGCCGCTTGGCCTCGGCGAGCAGCTCACGCGTCAGCTCGGGCGCCTCGGCCAGCTCGTCCGCGACCTCCTTGATCAGGAAGAGCTGGTCGACGAACCAGGGGTCGATCTTCGTGTACTCGAAGACCTCCTCGGGCGTGGCGCCCGCGCGGATGGCCTGCATGACGGTGTTGATACGGCCGTCGGTGGGCCGTACGGACTCCTCCAGGAGGGTGGTCCTGTCGCCGGGCTCGCCCACGAAGGTGAACTGGCTGCCCTTCTTCTCCAGCGAGCGCAGCGCCTTCTGGAAGGCCTCGGTGAAGTTGCGGCCGATCGCCATGGCCTCGCCGACCGACTTCATGGTGGTGGTGAGGGTGGAGTCGGCGGAGGGGAACTTCTCGAAGGCGAACCGCGGGGCCTTGACGACCACGTAGTCGAGCGTCGGCTCGAAGGACGCCGGGGTCTTCTCGGTGATGTCGTTGGGGATCTCGTCCAGGGTGTAGCCGACGGCCAGCTTCGCCGCGATCTTGGCGATCGGGAAACCGGTCGCCTTGGAGGCCAGCGCCGAGGAACGCGAGACGCGGGGGTTCATCTCGATGACGATGACGCGGCCGTCGACCGGGTCGATCGCGAACTGGATGTTGCAGCCGCCGGTGTCGACGCCGACCTCGCGGATGATCGCGATGCCGACATCCCGCAGCCGCTGGTACTCGCGGTCGGTCAGCGTCATCGCGGGCGCGACGGTGATGGAGTCCCCGGTGTGCACTCCCATCGGGTCGAAGTTCTCGATGGAGCAGACGACCACGACGTTGTCGTGCTTGTCGCGCATCAGCTCCAGTTCGTACTCCTTCCAGCCGAGGATGGACTCCTCCAGGAGCACCTCGGTGGTCGGCGAGAGCGTGAGGCCCTGGCCGGCGATGCGGCGCAGCTCCTCCTCGTCGTGCGCGAAGCCGGAGCCGGCGCCGCCCATGGTGAAGGAGGGGCGGACCACGACCGGGTAGCCGCCGAGCGTCTCGACGCCCTGGATGACGTCGTCCATGGTGTGGCAGATGACCGAGCGGGCGGACTCGCCGTGCCCGATCTTCTTGCGGACCTCCTCCACGACACCCTTGAAGAGGTCGCGGTCCTCGCCCTTGTTGATCGCCTCGACGTTGGCGCCGATCAGTTCGACGCCGTACTTGTCGAGGGTGCCGGCCTCGTGCAGCGAGATCGCCGTGTTGAGGGCCGTCTGGCCGCCCAGGGTGGGCAGCAGCGTGTCGGGGCGCTCCTTGGCGATGATCTTCTCGACGAACTCCGGGGTGATCGGCTCGACGTAGGTGGCGTCGGCGATCTCCGGGTCGGTCATGATCGTCGCCGGGTTGGAGTTGACGAGGATGACGCGCAGGCCTTCGGCCTTGAGGACGCGGCACGCCTGGGTGCCGGAGTAGTCGAACTCGGCGGCCTGGCCGATGACGATCGGGCCGGAGCCGATGACCAGGACGGACTGGATATCGGTGCGCTTAGGCACGCTGGCCCTCCAACAGGACTGTGTTCATCAAAGAGGTGAAGCGGTCGAACAGGTAGGCGGCGTCGTGCGGGCCCGCGGCCGCTTCGGGGTGGTACTGGACGGAGAAGGCCGGCTGGTCGAGCAGTTGGAGTCCTTCCACGACGTTGTCGTTCAGGCAGACGTGCGAGACCTCCACCCGACCGAACCTGGTCTCGCTGACCTTGTCGAGCGGGGCGTCCACGGCGAAGCCGTGGTTGTGCGCGGTGACCTCGACCTTGCCGGTGGTCCGGTCCTGCACGGGCTGGTTGATGCCCCGGTGGCCGTACTTCAGCTTGTAGGTGCCGAAGCCGAGGGCGCGGCCCAGGATCTGGTTGCCGAAGCAGATGCCGAACAGCGGCGTCCTGCGCTCCAGGACGGCGGTCATGAGCGCGACCGGCCCGTCGGCACTGGCCGGGTCGCCGGGGCCGTTGGAGAAGAACACGCCGTCGGGGTTCACGGCGTAGACGTCCTCGAAGCTCGCCGTGGCGGGCAGGACGTGCACCTCGATGCCGCGCTCGGCCATGCGGTGCGGGGTCATGCCCTTGATGCCGAGGTCGATCGCGGCGACGGTGAACTTCTTCTCGCCGA
Source organism: Streptomyces sp. NBC_00285 (assembly GCF_036174265.1). Lineage (NCBI taxonomy): Bacteria > Bacillati > Actinomycetota > Actinomycetes > Kitasatosporales > Streptomycetaceae > Streptomyces > Streptomyces sp. NBC_00285. The sequence continues at coordinate 2,057,090 of NZ_CP108055.1, forward strand.
TCGCGGGGACGACGTACGTCTCCTTGGTGGCGACCTCCTCGTACAGCGAGGCGCCCTTCATGTGCGGCTGGGCCTGCACACGCGCGACGAGTTCGGACTCGGGGGCGATCGCCTCGCCGGAGAAGACCCCGGCGCGCATGGAGCCGCGTTCGCGCAGATGGCGGGTGAGCGCGCGGGTGTCGATGCCGCTGATGCCGACGACGCCCTGCGCGACCAGCTCGTCGTCCAGGGAGCGCTTGGCGCGCCAGTTGGACGGCACACGCGCGGGGTCGCGCACCACGTAGCCGGAGACCCAGATGCGGTGGGACTCGTCGTCCTCGTCGTTCCAGCCGGTGTTGCCGATCTGCGGGGCGGTCGCGACGACGATCTGGCGGGCGTACGACGGGTCGGTCAGGGTCTCCTGGTAGCCGGTCATGCCGGTGGAGAAGACGGCCTCGCCGAAGGTCTCCCCCACGGCCCCGTAGGCACGGCCGCGGAAGACCCGGCCGTCCTCCAGGACGAGTACCGCGGGAGACACCTCTTTCCTCTGCGAGGCGTTCCCCTTCGTGGAGGTCGTCATCGTGCGCCTTCCGTTTCCGTCTTGTTGATCATGGAGTTGATGGCGTCGACCCACTCGGTGTGCTCCGCCGCGTGGTCCGAGCGGAATCCCGAGTCGATCAGCCGCTCGCCGTGGGCCCAGGTCACGACGAGGAGGCCGCCCTCGGTGAGGACCTTCCCGGCGATGCCCTTGCCCAGCAGGGCCTCGCGCAGGGCGTCGGCGGGGATGAAGAAGTCCGTCGCGCCGGGGCGCACCACGTCCAGTCCCTGATCCGTCAGCGTGAGCTCGACCCGGCTGCGGGTGCCGAGGCCGTGCGCGACGATCCGGTCGAGCCACTGTCCCGCGGTGGTGGAGCCGTGGTAGCGGCCGCTCATGCCCAGTTTCGCCGGGCCCGGGCCGTCCGGCGCGGTGGGGAGCTCGGGCAGGTCGCCCTGGAGCGTGCCACGCCACTTCCAGCCCTCGCGCATCAGCCAGTAGACGAGCGCGACGAAGAGGGCGAGGCCGACGAGCCAGCCCACGCGGGCGGCCCAGTCGGTGACCTCGGCCGACTTCTTGTCGGAAGCGAGGTTGGCCAGCAGGGTGAGTGATGTCACGTGAGCTTCCCGTCGACGAGCGTGGCCTTGCCCCGGAGCCACGTGTGCGTGACGCGGCCCGGCAGCTCACGCCCCTCGTACGGAGTGTTGCGGCTGCGCGAGGCGAAGCCCGCGGGGTCCACCGACCCACGGTATTCCGTGTCGACCAGCGTGAGGTTGGCGGGCTCACCAGCCGAGACGGGGCGGCCGTGGCCCCCCGCCTGCCCGATCTTCGCGGGCTGGACGGACATGCGCTCGGCGACACCGGCCCAGTCGAGGAGCCCGGTGTCCACCATGGTCTCCTGCACCACTGACAACGCGGTCTCCAGGCCGACCATGCCCATGGCGGCCGCGGCCCACTCGCAGTCCTTGTCCTCGTGCGGGTGCGGGGCGTGGTCTGTGGCGACGATGTCGATCGTGCCGTCGGCGAGCGCCTCGCGCAGGGCGAGCACGTCCCGCTCGGTGCGCAGCGGCGGGTTCACCTTGTAGACCGGGTTGTACGACCGCACCAGCTCGTCGGTGAGGAGCAGGTGGTGCGGGGTCACCTCGGCGGTGACGTCGATGCCGCGGGACTTGGCCCAGCGGACGATCTCGACGGACCCGGCGGTCGACAGGTGGCAGATGTGGACGCGCGACCCGACGTGCTCGGCGAGCAGGACGTCCCGGGCGATGATCGATTCCTCGGCCACCGCGGGCCAGCCCCCGAGCCCGAGCTCGGCCGAGACGACGCCCTCGTTCATCTGGGCGCCCTCGGTCAGCCGTGGCTCCTGCGCGTGCTGGGCGACGACCCCGCCGAAGGCCTTCACGTACTCCAGCGCGCGGCGCATGATCACGGCGTCGTCGACGCACTTGCCGTCGTCGGAGAAGACGGTGACACCGGCCGCCGACTCGTGCATGGCCCCCAGCTCGGCGAGCTTGCGGCCCTCCAGTCCGACGGTGACGGCCCCGATGGGCTGTACGTCGCAGTAGCCGTGCTCCTGGCCGAGCCGGTACACCTGCTCGACCACACCGGCGGTGTCGGCGACGGGAAAGGTGTTGGCCATGGCGAACACGGCGGTGTAGCCGCCGGAGGCCGCCGCGCGCGTGCCCGTCAGCACGGTCTCGGAGTCCTCGCGGCCGGGCTCGCGCAGATGGGTGTGCAGGTCGACGAGGCCCGGGAGGAGCACCTTGCCCGCGGCCTCGACGACCTCGGCGCCCTCCTCCTGGAGCCCGGTACCGACCGCCTCGATGACCGGGCCGTCGATCAGCACGTCCTGCGGCTCGCCGCCGAGGACCTTCGCACCGCGGATCAGAATCTTGCTCATGGGTCTTACTTCTCCTCGGTACGGGTGTGGGAGACGGCGGGCTCGTTGCCCCCGAGCAGCAGGTACAGAACGGCCATCCGGATGGAGACTCCGTTTGCGACCTGTTCCACGACGGTGCAGCGGTCGGAGTCGGCCACCTCGGCGGTGATCTCCATGCCGCGCACCATCGGGCCGGGGTGCATCACGATGGCGTGCTCCGGCATCCGCGCCATGCGGTCGCCGTCCAGGCCGTAGCGCCGGGAGTACTCGCGCTCGGTCGGGAAGAACGCGGCGTTCATGCGCTCGCGCTGCACGCGCAGCATCATCACCGCGTCCGACTTGGCGAGCGTGCTGTCCAGGTCGTACGACACCTCGCAGGGCCAGGTCTCGACGCCGACCGGTACCAGGGTGGGCGGGGCGACGAGGGTGACCTCGGCGCCGAGGGTGTGCAGCAGGTCGACGTTGGAGCGGGCGACACGGCTGTGCAGGACGTCGCCGACGATGGTGATGCGCTTGCCGGCGAGGTCCTGGCCGAGGCCGGCGTCCCGTCCGACGAGCCGGCGGCGCATGGTGAACGCGTCCAGCAGGGCCTGGGTCGGGTGCTGGTGGGTGCCGTCGCCGGCGTTGATGACGACCGAGTCGATCCAGCCGGAGGTGGCGAGCCGGTAAGGGGCGCCGGAGGCTCCGTGCCGGATGACGACGGCGTCGACGCCCATGGCCTCCAGGGTCTGGGCGGTGTCCTTGAGGGACTCGCCCTTGGAGACCGAGGATCCCTTCGCGGTGAAGTTGATGACGTCCGCGGAGAGGCGCTTCTCGGCGGCTTCGAAGGAGATACGCGTGCGCGTGGAGTCCTCGAAGAAGAGGTTGACGATCGTGCGGCCGCGCAGGGTCGGCAGCTTCTTGATCGGCCGGTCGGCGACCCGGGCCATCTCCTCGGCGGTGTCGAGGATCAGGACGGCGTCGTCGCGGGTGAGGTCGGCGGCCGAGATGAGATGACGCTGCATCTGTCAGGCTCCGTAAGGCAGTTCAGGGGAGTCGGGGGTCCGGGAGTGTTTTCCGGAGAGCGCAGCCGGGAGTGCGCGGGCGCGCCAGGAGACGCGACCGCCCGGCGTGCTGCTAGGTCTGCTTCACGCCGAGCAGCACGGTGTCGCGACCGTCCTCCTCGGCGAGCTGGACCTTGACCGTCTCCCGCAACGACGTGGGGAGGTTCTTGCCGACGTAGTCGGCGCGGATGGGCAGTTCGCGATGCCCTCTGTCGACGAGGACCGCGAGCTGCACCGCGCGGGGGCGCCCGATGTCGTTCAGTGCGTCCAGGGCGGCACGGATGGTGCGGCCGGAGAAGAGCACGTCGTCGACCAGGACGACCAGGCGGCCGTCGATGCCGTCACCGGGGATCTCGGTGCGGGCCAGCGCACGCGGCGGATGCATGCGCAGATCGTCGCGGTACATGGTGATGTCGAGCGAACCGACCGGGATCTTGCGGTCGGTGATCTCCTCCAGCTTGGCGGCGAGCCGCTGGGCGAGGAAGACGCCTCGAGTGGGAATGCCGAGAAGCACCACGTCGTCGGCGCCCTTGGCGCGTTCGACGATCTCGTGGGCGATACGGGTCAGCACACGGGCGATGTCGGGGCCCTCGAGAACGGGCCGGGGGTCGGCGGCCTGCGGATCCTGCTTCTTGTCCATAAGAAACGGACCTCCTTCTCCGCCTCACGGGACGGACCTTAAAGGACGTCGGATTTGCGCCAACCACGGTAGCAGGCCGGTCGACGTCCCTGATCACCCCCTTGGCCTAATCGGACACGCCTTCCCCGGAAGAGTCGGTGTGGACCATTCGGCTTGACGCAAGAGAGTCACGCTGCGTAACCTCACAGTGAGTTACCAGACGCGCGACTCGGGAACACTCAGCCGCGCCGATCCAGTGTCCGGGGAGCTATATGTCCAGCGAATACGCCAAACAGCTCGGGGCCAAGCTCCGGGCCATCCGCACCCAGCAGGGCCTTTCCCTCCACGGAGTCGAGGAGAAGTCCCAGGGGCGCTGGAAGGCGGTCGTGGTCGGTTCGTACGAGCGTGGCGACCGCGCGGTGACCGTGCAGCGCCTTGCCGAGCTGGCGGATTTCTACGGGGTCCCGGTGCAGGAGCTGCTGCCCGGCACCACTCCGGGCGGGGCCGCCGAGCCGCCGCCGAAGCTGGTCCTGGACCTGGAGCGGCTGGCCCACGTCCCGGCCGAGAAGGCGGGCCCCCTGCAGCGCTACGCGGCGACGATCCAGTCCCAGCGCGGCGACTACAACGGCAAGGTGCTCTCGATCCGCCAGGACGACCTGCGCACACTCGCGGTCATCTACGACCAGTCGCCCTCGGTCCTCACCGAGCAGCTGATCAGCTGGGGCGTGCTGGACGCGGACGCGCGTCGCGCGGTGTCCCACGAGGACAGCTGAGCCGCTCCCAGTCTCAGCAGAAACGTGCCGCCGGGGTGGCCGGACCTTCACGGTTCCGGCCACCCCGGCGGCTTTCTGCGCGCCTGGTGGGCCTCGCCCGTCCCGATACGCCTGAGGGCCCGCAGCAGTCACGCTGCGGGCCCTCAGGCGATGCGCGGTCTCAGGCGCCCCGGATCACGCCTCGTCCCGGCGCAGCGACGGCTTGAGGTCCTTGAGACGGCCCAGCAGGCCGTTCACGAACGAGGGTGACTCGTCCGTGGAGAACTCCTTCGCCAGCTGGACCATCTCGTCGAGCACCACGGCGTCCGGGGTGCCGTCGGCCCAGATCAGCTCGTAGGCGCCCAGGCGCAGGATGTTGCGGTCGACGACCGGCATCCTGTCCAGCGTCCAGCCGACCGAGTACTGCGAGATCAGCTCGTCGATGCGCTTCGCGTATTCCGCGTAGCCCTCGACCAACTGCATCGTGTACTCGCTCACCGGAGGTTGCCGGGTGTCTTCCCGGGAGAGCCGGATCCAGTCCGCGAGGACCGTCAGGACATCGACACCGCGCTGGTCGCCCTCGAAGAGGATCTGGAAGGCGCGCTTGCGGGCCGTGTTGCGGGCAGCCACGGTTAGCTGTTCACCCGGCCGAGGTAGTCGCTCGTGCGGGTGTCGACCTTGATCTTCTCACCGGTGGTGATGAAGAGCGGCACGTTGATCTGGTGGCCGGTCTCCAGGATGGCGGGCTTGGTGCCACCGGTGGAGCGGTCGCCCTGGACGCCCGGCTCGGTCTCCTGGATGACGAGCTCGACGGCGGCCGGCAGCTCGACGAAGAGCACCTCGCCCTCGTGCTGCGCGACGGTGGCCGTGAAGCCCTCGATCAGGAAGTTGGCAGCGTCGCCGACAGCCTTGCGGCCGACCATGAGCTGGTCGTAGGTCTCCATGTCCATGAAGACGAAGTACTCGCCGTCCATGTACGAGAACTGCATGTCACGCTTGTCGACAGTGGCCGTCTCGACCTTGACGCCGGCGTTGAACGTCTTGTCGACGACCTTGCCGGACAGCACGTTCTTGAGCTTGGTGCGCACGAAGGCCGGGCCCTTGCCGGGCTTGACGTGCTGGAACTCGACGACGGACCAGAGCTGGCCGCCTTCGAGCTTGAGCACCAGGCCGTTCTTGAGGTCGTTCGTGGAAGCCACGGTTGCGGAATCTCCTGGACTGACGTGGACGACCCCGGCGCACGCCACTGCCTAGAGGGCGAGCAGTTCCTTGGTCGTGATGGTGAGTAGCTCGGGTCCGCCGTCCGCCTCGGGGCGAACGACGAGCGTGTCATCGATCCTGACACCGCCCCGGCCCGGGAGGTGGACCCCCGGTTCGACGGTGACCGGCACGCAAGCGTCCAGTTTACCCATGGCCGCGGGGGCCAACTGCGGGTCCTCGTCGATTTCGAGTCCCACACCGTGTCCGGTGAGCGGCGGGAGACCCTCGTGGTGGCCCGCGGCCTCCAGTACCTGACGTGCCGCACGGTCCACGTCGCGGTAGGCGGCGCCCGGCGCCAGTGACTCGCGTCCGGCCCGCTGAGCGGCGAAGACGAGGTCGTACAGCTCGATCTGCCAGTCGGCGGGGGAGGTGCCGATGACGAAGGTGCGGCCGATCTCACAGCGGTAGCCGCGGTAGTTCGCGCCCAGGCAGACGGAGAGGAAGTCGCCCTCCTCGACGCGGCGGTCGGTGGGGCGGTGGGCCCTGCTGCCGGAGTTCGGTCCGGTGGCGACGGAGGTGGCGAAGGCCGGGCCGTCGGCACCGTGGTCGACGAGCCGGCGCTCGAGTTCGAGGGCGAGATGTCTCTCGGTGCGGCCCACGAGGATGGACTCCAGGAGTTCGCCCAGCGCCTGGTCGGCGATCTCGGCGCCGATGCGGAGGCAGGAGATCTCTTCCTCGTCCTTGATGACACGCAGTTGTTCGACCGCACCGGCGAGGTCTGCGAGGCGCAAGTGGGGGACGACCGAGCGGATCGCCCGGTGCCGGGCGACCGTGAGGTGCTCTTCCTCCACGGCAAGGGAGTCCGCGCCCTGACCTGTGGCGAGGTCCGCCGCGGCCACGGCGGGGTCGCCTCCGGCACCGGGAAGGTGGTGGACACGCACGGCGCCGTCGGGATGTCCGACGCCGGGACGGTCGTCCGCAGGGCCGGTGCACACCAGCTGGTCCTCGGTCCTGCCGAGCAGCAGCACACTGCCCTGCGGGGCCGCACCGGTGAGGTACCGGACGTTGGCCGGGCGGGAGATCAGCGCGGCCTGGCTGCCACCGGCTTGGCAGCGATCGCGCAGACGGGCTCTACGGGTGGCGTACACCTCTGACATGACTCGAGCGTAGGAGCTCCACAAGGAAGTCGCTGTTCGAGAAGGTCCGAGTGAGGAGGGTCGCGGGACCTCCGCGGGTCGCGCGGCTGTCCGCGTCCCTTCGGGGCGCTACCACTTCGGCGGGCTCGCGATCGAGCGTGCCAGCACGTCGTCCAGGACCCTCGCGGTCTGCGGTACGTCCATCTGACTGTTGTCGATGATCGGCAGTCCCGAGCCGTACCAGCCCGCCATCCGCCCGTGGATCCGCGCGACCTCTTCGTCGGTCAGGCGGCGGTTGCCCGCGCGTTCGGCGTTGCGTTCCAGGACGATCTCCAGGCCCGGCAGCAGGACCACGGGGAGCAGGCCGGGGCCGACGTGCCGCTTCCAGCCACCGAGGCCGACGACCGGCCGGTCGGGGAAGACGGCGTCGTCGAGGATGCAGGAGATGCCGTTGGCGAGGAAGTTGCGGGCGGCGAAGCCGCAGGTGCGGCGGGCGAGGCGGTACTGGGCCTCGGAGTGGTCGTTCCAGCCGGACTGGGGGTCGGCGAAACCCGAACGGACCCATTCGCGTACGTCGTCGAGGCTGATGTGGGCGGTGGGGACCCTGCGGTGGTCGGCCCAGTACTTGGCGACGCTCGTCTTGCCCGCGCCGGCCGGGCCGATCAGGAGGACGGCGAGTGTGGTGCCCGCGGGGTCGGGCACGGCGGCAGGCGGGGCGCTGGGGGCGCCCACAGGGGCGCCGGGCGGCAGCGGCACATGGCCGGTGGTGTCCGGGACCGGCGCCGGGGAGTGCTGCGGTGCGGGCGGGACCGCAGCGGGGGCGAAACCCGGTGCCGGAGGCGGCGGAGCGGATCCCTGGTGTGCACCCGGGTGATGCGGCCCCGGGTGGTGTGCGGCCGGCGACCAGCCGGCGGCCGGTCCGTGCCCCGGCTGATGGGGCGGCGGCAGCGGAGAACCCACTGCGTGCTGCATCCGGTGCCACTCCGTCTCGTCTTTTCGGCTCGTTCACCGCCGGGACGCTCACGTCGGTGCCGGGAGTCCGACCGCGTTCGGCCCACGGGCCCGCGCGTGTTCGTCCTCTCGTCCCCGACGCGCCCCTCCGGCTCCCTCGCGGCAGGCTGATTGGCGCTGGCCGGGGGGCATGTACCCCCTCGCCACCGAACGGTACCGCCCCCGGCCGTCGTTTGGTGAAACGGCCGGGCGCGGCCCGAAGTGCCCCTGCGGCAAGGCGAATCGGACGGAACGCCCGTCGCGGGACTTACTGGCCGACCTCGCCGTAGGCGGCGAGCAGGACGGCCGGGTCCGGGCCCTCCAGGACGGTGGGTTTGCCCAGCCCGTCGAGGACGATGAACCGCAGGAGGTTGCCGCGGGACTTCTTGTCGACCTTCATGGTCTCCAGCAGCTTGGGCCACTGGTCGTAGCGGTAGTGCAGCGGCAGGCCCACCGACTCCAGGACCGTGCGGTGCCGGTCGGCGGTCGCGTCGTCCAGCCGGCCCGCGAGCCGGCCCAGCTCGGCGGCGAAGTGCATGCCTACGGCCACTGCGGCGCCGTGCCGCCACTGGTACCGCTCGTTCTTCTCGATGGCGTGGGCGAGCGTGTGGCCGTAGTTGAGGATCTCCCTGAGGCCCGCCTCCTTGAGGTCGGAGGAGACGACCTCGGCCTTGACCCGGATGGAGCGCTCGATGAGCTCGGCGGTGTGCGGACCCGCCGGGGTGCGCGCGGCCTGGGGGTCGGACTCGATGAGCTCCAGGATCACCGGGTCGGCGATGAAGCCGGCCTTGATGATCTCGGCGAGCCCGGAGACATAGTCGTTGACGGCCAGGGAGTCCAGCGCGGCCAGGTCGCACAGGACGCCGGCGGGCGGGTGGAAGGCACCCACCAGGTTCTTGCCTTCGGCGGTGTTGATGCCGGTCTTGCCGCCGACGGCCGCGTCGACCATGGCGAGCACGGTGGTCGGGACGGCGATCCAGCGCACGCCCCGCAGCCAGGTGGCCGCCACGAACCCGGCGAGGTCGGTGGTGGCACCGCCGCCGACGCCGACGATGACGTCGGAGCGGGTGAAGCCGGACTGTCCGAGCGCCTTCCAGCAGTAGGCGGCGACCTCGGCGGTCTTGGCCTCCTCCGCGTTCGGGACCTGGATGGCGACGGCCTCGTAGCCCTGTTCGGCGAGGTCGGCACGGAGTGCGTCCCCGGTGCCGGCCAGCGCCTCGGGGTGGATGACGGCGACCCGCTGGACCTTCTCCCCCACCAACGCGCCCAGCTCGCCCAGGAGTTGACGGCCCACCAGGACCTCGTACGGCTCACTGCCCGCGGTTCCGCCGACCTGGATGCGCGTCACTGCCTCGCTCATGCTTCCTTCAACTCCAGTGCGTCCAGCGCGTTCTGTGTGACTTCTTCGGGTGTACGGCCGTCGGTGGCGACCACCGCCGTGGCGATCGACTCGTACAGATGGCGCCGAGCCTCCATCAGTTCGCGCCACTGCTTGCGCGGGTTGACCGCCAGCAGTGGACGGGCGGCGTTCAGCCCGGTGCGCTTGACGGCCTCCTCGACGTCCATCGAGAGGTAGACGACCTGCTGCCCGGCCAGCAGTGCACGCGTGTCCGCGTCCAGGATCGAGCCGCCGCCGAGCGCGAGGACACCCTCGTGCCCGGCCAGCGCCTGCCGCACCGCCTGCTTCTCGATCGCCCGGAAGACGGGCTCGCCCTCGTCGACGAAGATCTCCGCGATGCTGCGGCCCTCGACGGCGACGATGTCGTCGTCGGTGTCCCGGTAGCCCACGCCGAGCCGCTCGGCCAGCAGCTGCCCGACGGTGGACTTGCCCACGCCCATCGGCCCGACCAGCACCACCCTCGGACCGGTCACCGGATCGCCAGGTTCTCGAGGTAGGAGCGCACGTTGCGGCGGGTCTCGGGCACGCTGTCGCCGCCGAACTTCTCCGCCACCGCGTCCGCCAGCACCAGGGCGACCATCGCCTCGGCGACGATCCCGGCCGCCGGCACCGCGGACACGTCCGAGCGCTGGTGGTGGGCCTGGGTCGCCTCACCTGTGCTCACGTCGACGGTCTGCAGGGCGCGCGGCACGGTCGCGATCGGCTTCATCGCCGCCCGCACCCGCAGCAGCTCACCGGTGGACAGCCCGCCCTCGGTACCGCCGGAGCGGCCCGATACCCGGCGGATCCCCTCCGGGGTGTTCACGATCTCGTCGTGCGCCTTCGAGCCCGGCACCCGCGCCAGCTCGAACCCGTCTCCGACCTCGACGCCCTTGATGGCCTGGATGCCCATCAGGGCACCGGCGAGGCGGGCGTCCAGCTTGCGGTCCCAGTGCACGTGCGAACCCAGGCCGACGGGGACGCCGTAGGCCAGGATCTCCACCACACCGCCCAGGGTGTCGCCGTCCTTGTGGGCCTGGTCGATCTCCGCGACCATCGCCTTCGACGCGTCCGCGTCCAGGCAGCGCACCGGGTCGGCGTCCAGCTTCTCCACGTCGGCCGGGGTCGGGTACACACCGGCCGGGGCCTTCGCGGAGGCCAGCTCGACGACGTGGCTGACGACCTCGATGCCGGCCGTCTCCTTGAGGTAGGAGCGGGCCACCGCGCCCAGTGCCACGCGGGCCGCCGTCTCCCGCGCGGAGGCCCGCTCCAGGATCGGCCGGGCCTCGTCGAAGCCGTACTTCTGCATGCCCGCCAGGTCGGCGTGACCGGGACGGGGGCGGGTCAGCGGCGCGTTGCGCGCCAGTCCGGCCAGGATCTCCGGGTCGATGGGGTCGGCCGACATGACCTGCTCCCACTTCGGCCACTCGGTGTTGCCCACCATGATCGCGACCGGGGAGCCGAGGGAGAGACCGTGGCGGACCCCGCCGAGGAACGTGATCTCGTCGCGCTCGAACTTCATCCGGGCACCGCGGCCATAGCCCAGCCGCCGCCTCGCCAGGTGGTCCGCCACCATCTCCGTGGTGATCGGCACGCCGGCGGGAAGGCCCTCCAGCGTCGCGACGAGTGCGGGACCGTGGGACTCCCCCGCGGTCAGCCAGCGCAACCTGCTCAACGGTGCTCCTCAGTGCTCGCGCCCTGGTACTGCCCTGCGCACGCGTGTCCTCGCGTACGGCAACGGCGCGACCAGGTGCGCGGCCCCGGCCCGCCGTCTCCGATCCTCCCACGTCCGACGGCGGGAGCCGGTCACAGGTCCAGCAGACGGACGTGGACGCGGACACCGAGCCCCCGGACCATCCGCGCCGCCTCGCACCTGGCCGCCTTCCGGATACGGAAGTTCGTGCGACAGCGGTAGACGTTGGCGTCGACGTCGACGCCCGTGGGGTTCCTCGTGCGCTGGAGAAGGGCCGCAGCGAGCGGGCCCGGCTCGTGCCCGGTCTGCTGGACGGGGTGCGGCCGGTGCCGTCGACGAGCCGATCTTGCCGGGCCGTCCCCGGAGCACGACCTGCTGCATCCGAGGCCGCCAAGAGCCTCAGCGGGCCGCCAGCGCGTGTTCCCCGGCCTTGCGCATGGCCTCCAACGGCGCGGGCCGCAGAGCGGTCATCTGCTCGACCTGAAGCACCGCCTGGTGCACCAGGAGGTCGAGGCCGCCGACCACGGCCCCGCCGATCATCGACCAGCGGGCGGCGAGTTCGGTCGGCCACGGGTCGTAGAGCACGTCGAAGAGGGCCGCGGGGCGCTCCGGCACGGCGTGGGCCAGCGCGTCCGTCGCTCCGGCGGGAGTGGTGGCGATCACCAGAGGGGCGTGCAGTGCCTCGGCCGCGTCCGCCCAGTCCGCCGTGCGCACCTCGATGTCGAGCCGTTCGCCCCACTGCCGCATCTCGGCGGCGCGGGCCGGGCCGCGCACGTAGGCGACGACCTCGCCGGTGCAGATCCGGGCGAGCGCGGCGAGCGCCGAGGACGCGGTGGCGCCGGCACCGAGGATCGCTGCCGAGTCGACCTGTTCGATGCCTCGCTCACGCAGAGCGGCGACCATTCCCGGGATGTCGGTGTTGTCGCCGAGGCGGCGGCTGTCCTCCGTGAACACGACCGTGTTGACGGCCTCCACCGAGGCGGCGGTCTCACTGATCTCGTCGAGCAGCGGGATGATCGCCCGCTTGAGCGGCATGGTCAGTGACAGTCCGGCCCACTCCGGCCCGAGCGCCTCGACGAACCCGGGCAGTGCGGCCTCGTCGAGCTCGAACCGGTCGTACGACCAGCCCGTGAGTCCCAGTTCCTCGTAGGCGGCCCGATGCAGGACCGGTGAGAGGGAGTGGGCGATGGGCTTGCCGAGGACGGCGGCCCGGCGGGCGGCCCGAGATGTCATGGATGGTGTCCTTGAGCCTCAAAAATTCGAACAGTGATCCGGAAACCACCATTCCGCGCTGGAGAACCTCTGCCTGACAGGCTGTCCGGATCCTAGTGTCCACGAGTTCCGGCCCATTGCCAGGCCCCAGCGCCCATGACTCCTGCGCGACCCCGGGACGCAGACGCGTTCCGGGGCGCGCCGGTGTCAGCTCTTCTTCCGTGAGGCGTTGAACTTCTGCACGAGCTTGTCGTGCTCGGCGAGCGTCTTGGTGAACTTGCTGGTCTTGCCGTCCAGCGAGATGAAGTAGTACCAACCGTCGTGCGTCGGGTTGAGCGCGCCCTTGAGCGCCTCTTCGCCGGGGTTGTCGATGGGGCCGGGCGGCAGACCCTTCACGTAGTACGTGTTGTACGGGTTGTTGTACTGCTTGAGCTCGGCGATCGTCAGGTCGATCTTGCTCTGGTTCTTGACGTAGTTGTACGTGGAGTCGAACTCCAGGGAGCCGTACGTCTGCGGGTTCCCCGGCTTGAGGCGGTTGTAGACGACCTCCGCCATCTTGCGGAAGTCGTCGTGGCTCGTGCCCTCGGCCTGCGCGAGACTCGCCACGGTGAGCAGCTGCCAGGGGCCGTCGAGACCCAGGGCCTCGGCCTTCTTCTCCAGGCCGAGTGCCTTGTACTTGTCGTTGGCCCGGCTGACCATCTCCTTGAGGACGGCCTCCGGCTTGTCCCCCTTGGTGACCGCGTAGGCGGAGGGGTAGAGGAACCCTTCGAGCGGATCCTTCAGTTTGGAGTGGCCGAGCGCCCAGTCGGGCAGGCCGACATCCTTGTACTTCTGCTTCGCGACCTTGGCCGTGGTGCCCTTGGACAGGTCGAGACGCGTGTCGATCAGCTCGTAGACCCGCGAGTTCCGCTCGCCCTCGCTGATGATCAGGTTGTTCTGGCTCTTGGGGTCGAGCATCAGGACCACGGCACTCTTGGCGGACATCTCCTTGTTCAGCAGATAGGAGCCGGCCTGGATCCGGCCCGACTCCTTGTTCTGCGTGAACGCGGTCACGAAGGCGTCGACGCTCTTGACCACGCCCGCTTCCTTGAGCCGCCTGCCCATGTCCGCCCCGTTGGCGCCCGTCGGGATCGTGATGGCCACCTTCGTGCTGGTGCCGTCCCCCGTGAAGTCCGGCGCCGAGACCAGGCGATCTTGGTAGAACTGGTAGCCGAAGTACCCGACGCCGCCGATGCCGCCGCCGAACACCAGCAGGACCACCAGGCAGGCGCAGCCGCTCTTGCGTTTCTTGCTGCCCTTGCCGCTGCGGCCGCGCCGGTCGCCACGGCCGCCTTTCGGGTCGTCGGTGTCGTCCTCGTCGTCGTCCCCGCCACCCGCGAAGAAGGCGTGCTCGCCCTCGTCCGGGCCGGGATCCCAGTCCGTCGGCTGCGGCTCCGGCTCGGCACGCCGACGACTCGGCGGCTCCGGCGGCGGGTACGCGTCCGGGCTGCCGTAGTGGTCGCCCTGCTCCGCACCGTACGCGGCGGCCTGCTGGCCGTAGGGATCCGACGGATCGGTGGGGTACGGCACCTGCCCCTGAGCGCCGTTCGCCCAGCCGTTGTTGTCGTACGGCTGCTGCGGCTGGCCCTGATAGGCCTGCTGGTCGTACTGCTGTTGCTGCTGGAACTGCTGCTGGTGGTACTGCTGCTGCTGGTCGTACTGGCCCTCGTGCTGCGGGTACTGCTGCTGCGCCTGACCATAAGCGGCCTGCTGGCCGTCACCCCAGCCACCGCTGTTGTCGTACTGCGGCTGCTGCGGCTGCTCCGGATAGTGCTGCGGCTGGCCGCCGTAGGGGGACTGCTGGCCATCGGGGGCCTGCTGTCCTCCCCATCCGTCGTCCCCGTACAACGGGTCCTCCGGATGCCACGGTTCGGAGCCTTGGCCCCGGCCATACTCAGTCATCGATCCCCTAGAGCCGCGAGGTGGTGGTCGCCTTCTCCGACGACCCGGCTACCGGTCCGCCTCTTTCTGTGCGGCGACTGTTCGAATGCCACCGCATCGCGCGGAACGTTACCGTATCGCGATCAGATGACCACTTCGACGCCCTCGCCGGGTGCTTTACCTGACACCCGTTCGGATTCCAGCGCCTGCTGGAGGATGATGACGGCGGCTGCCTGGTCAATGACCGATCTGCCCTTTTTGGATTTCACTCCGGATGCGCGCAGCCCCTGGCTGGCCGTGACCGTCGTCATCCGTTCGTCGACCAGCCTGACCTCGATGGGCGCGATGCCCCGCGCGAGTTCCTGGGCGAAGCCACGGACCTTGACCGCGGCCGGGCCCTCGCCCCCCTTGAGGGAGCGGGGGAGACCGACGACGATTTCGATCGGTTCGTACTCCTCGATCAGTTGCCTGAGCCGACGGTGAGCTGCCGGGACGTCCCGGCCGGGGACCGTCTCCACCGGAGTGGCGAGGATCCCGTCGGGGTCGCACGAGGCGACCCCGATGCGGGCGTCCCCGACGTCGATCGCGAGTCGACGGCCTCTGCGCATTACTTGGCCGTCTCCCCGACCAGGCGTTCCACGGCGTCCACGGCCTCACCGATCGCGGCCGGGTTCTGGCCGCCGCCCTGGGCGACGTCCGGCTTGCCGCCACCGCCGCCGCCGAGCGTCTTGGCCGCCGTGCGGACCAGTTCACCGGCCTTGAGACCGCGCTCGCGGGCGGCCTCGTTGGTGGCGATGACCGTCAGCGGCTTGCCGTTGTTGACGGTGAAGAGGGCGACGACGACGGCCCGGCCGCCCTGGATGCGGCCGCGCACGTCGAGGACCAGCTTGCGCAGGTCGTCCGGCGTGGTGCCGTCCGGGACCTGACCGGTGACGAGGGCGGTCCCGTGGACGTCCTTGGCGGACTCGGCGAGACCGGCCGCGGCCTGCAGGACCTTCTCGGCACGGAACTTCTCGATCTCCTTCTCGGCGTCCTTCAGCTTGCCGAGCATGGCGGAGACCTTCTCCGGAAGCTCCTCCGGGCGGCCCTTGATCAGCTCCTGGAGCTGGGCGACGACCGTGTGCTCACGGGCGAGGAAGTTGTAGGCGTCGACGCCGACCAACGCCTCGATACGGCGGACACCGGAGCCGATCGACGACTCGCCGAGCAGCTTCACCAGTCCCAGCTGGGCGGTGTTGTGCACATGGGTGCCGCCGCACAGCTCCTTGGAGAAGTCGCCGATGGTGACGACCCGGACGCGCTCGCCGTACTTCTCGCCGAACTCGGCGATGGCGCCCTGCTTCTTGGCCTCGTCCAGGCTCAGGATCTCGGCGTGCACGTCGAGATCACGGGCGAGCACCTCGTTGATCTTCTGCTCGACGTCGGTCATCACGGCCGTCGGAACCGCGGACGGGGAGCCGAAGTCGAAGCGGAAACGGCCGGGCTGGTTCTCGGAACCGGCCTGGGCGGCCGTCGGGCCGAGCGCTTCCCGAAGGGCCTGGTGGGTGAGGTGGGTGGCCGAGTGGGCACGGGCGATGGCCGTACGACGGCGGCCGTCGATCGAGGCGAGGGCCTTGGCTCCGACGGTCACCTCGCCGAACTGGACGACACCCTTGTGGACGTAGACGCCCGGTACCGGCTTCTGGCAGTCGCGGATCTCGATGACGGCACCGGAGTCGACCTTGATGCGGCCGGTGTCGCCGATCTGGCCGCCGCCCTCGGCGTAGAAGGGGGTGCGGTCGAGGACGATCTCGACCTCGTCGCCCTCGGTGGCCGCCGGGGAGGAGGCGCCGTCGACGAGGATGCCGACGATCGTGGACTCGCTCTCGGTGTCCGAGTAGCCGAGGAACTCGGTCTCGCCGGCCTGGTCGGCGATCGCACGGTAGGCGCCCGCGCCGACATGGCCGGTCTTCTTGCCCTGGGCGTCGGCCTTGGCGCGTTCCCGCTGTTCCTTCATCAGGCGGCGGAAGCCGTCCTCGTCCACGGAGAGGCCCTGCTCGGCGGCCATCTCCAGGGTGAGGTCGATCGGGAAGCCCCAGGTGTCGTGGAGCAGGAACGCCTTGTCGCCGGCGAGGACCTTGCCACCCGCCTGCTTGGTCTCGGTGACCGCGGTGTCGAGGATGTTGGTGCCGGCCTTCAGCGTCTTGAGGAAGGCGTTCTCCTCGGCGACGGCGACCTTCTCGATGCGCTCGCGGTCGGTGACGAGCTCCGGGTACTGCTGCCCCATCATGGCGATCACGGTGTCGACCAGGTCGAGCACGACCGGGCCGGTGGCACCGAGCAGGCGCATGTTGCGGATGGCGCGGCGCATGATGCGGCGCAGGACATAACCGCGGCCCTCGTTGCCGGGGGTGACGCCGTCGCCGACGAGCATGACGGACGTACGCATGTGGTCGGTGACCACGCGCAGGGACACGTCCGACTCGTGGGTGTCGCCGTACGCGACGCCCGTCAGCTCGGTGGCCTTCCTGATGACGGCCATGGAGGTGTCGATCTCGTACATGTTCTGCACGCCCTGCAGAATCATCGCCAGACGCTCCAGGCCGAGGCCCGTGTCGATGTTCTTGCTGGGAAGCTCGCCGAGGATCTCGAAGTTGTCCTTGCCGATGCCCTCGCCGCGCTCGTACTGCATGAAGACGAGGTTCCAGATCTCCACGTACCGCTCGTCGTTGACGGCGGGGCCGCCCTCGACGCCGAAGTCGGGGCCGCGGTCGTAGTTGATCTCGGAACAGGGGCCACAGGGTCCGGGGACGCCCATGGACCAGTAGTTGTCCTTCATGCCGAGGCGCTGGATGCGCTCCTTGGGCACGCCGATGGTCTCGTGCCAGATGCGCTCGGCCTCGTCGTCGTCCTTGTAGACGGTGATCCAGAGCTTCTCCGGCTCCAGGCCGTAACCACCCTTGTCCTGGGGGCTGGTGAGCAGCTCCCAGGCGTACTTGATGGCGCCTTCCTTGAAGTAGTCGCCGAAGGAGAAGTTGCCGCACATCTGGAAGAACGTGCCGTGCCGCGTGGTCTTGCCGACCTCTTCGATGTCGGGCGTACGCACACACTTCTGCACGCTGGTCGCGCGCGACCACGGCGGCTTGACCTCACCGAGGAAGTACGGCTTGAAGGGGACCATGCCGGCGGGGACCAGGAGCAGAGTCGGGTCGTCCGCGATGAGCGACGCCGAAGGGACGACGGTGTGCCCGCGCTCCTCGTAGAAGCTCAGCCAGCGGCGGCGAATCTCGGCCGACTCCATCAGTGGTCCTCATTCCGGTTGTGCGAGTACGTCGTCCTGTCGTTGTCGACGGACTTCGGGTCGGTGCGGTTCTCGATGGCGGCGTAGCGCCGGGGAGCGGGGAGTTCGGGGTCGCTGTTGATGCCCAGGGCCTCCCCCAGCTCCTCCTCCCGCTGGGCCATGTTGTCCCGGACGTCGAGCGCGAAGCCCACCGCTCGGTCCTTGATGCGGTGACCGGTCTCGATGGCCTTGTTCGCCGCGGTCGCGGCGAGGCTCTCGGGGGTCAGCTGCCTCATCTTGCGATTGACCTTGGTGGTGGCCCAGACACCGGCGGCGACGCCGGTGCCGAACCAGAAGGTACGGCGGAACATCCTGGCTCTCAGTCCCTCTTTCCGCGGAGGTTTCGCTTCTCCCGCCGGGAGACCGTGCGGCCCACGATCACGGTACGCCGGGGCTCCCTGGCAGGCATGTCGTCCTTGCGGCCGCTGATCGCCCGGCGCACGCCGTAGCCGAAGGCGGCGACCTTGACGAGGGGGCCGCCGAAGGTGGAGGCGACGGTGGTGGACAGCGCGGAGGCGTTCGACGTGACCTCCTGGACGTCCGAGGCGATGGCGTCGACCCGCTCGATCTGGGTCTGCGCGGAGCGCACGGCGGTGGAGGCGTCGGCCAGCAGCGGGACGGCCTGGTCGGTCACGTCCGCCACGAGTTTGGTGGTCGCCTTGAGCGTCTGGGCCAGCCTCGCCAGGGCGACGGCGAGGAAGGAGACCAGGATCGCCCAGAAGACGGCCACCAGGATCCCGGCAACCTCTCCACCGGACACCTGACACCTGCTCTCATAAACACCTGTAGATAACGGTGCCGAGCCTATCGCGCCGGGGATGGCGCTCCGCACCGGATTACTCCCGGCACGTCCCCGGGGCGCCCACGGCGATTGTACGGAGCGAACACGCTTCAGTACGCTCCGTGTTCCATGCGTAGTCATCAGCCCGACCGCCCCGAGGTGCACGGCAATCTCCCCCTGGAACTCGACGGGTTCGTGGGCCGCCGTGCCGAACTCTCCGGGCTGGCGCGGGCGCTGGACACCTCGCGGCTGGTGACGGTGACGGGACCGGGCGGAATCGGCAAGTCCCGGCTCGCGGCCCGGGTGGCCGGCGGCCGGTGCGCACCGCCCGACGGGGTGTGGCGGGTCGAGCTGTCGGCGGTGCGCGACCCGGAGTTCGTCGACTACGCGGTCGTGGAGGCGCTGGGCCTGACGGACCATACCGCGCGACTGCCGCGCGAGACGCTCCTCGCGCATCTCACCGGACGCCGGCTCCTGCTGGTCCTGGACGGTTTCGAGCACCTGGTGGACGCGTGCGCGGAACTCGTCGTCGAACTGCTCGGACAGGTCCCGGGGCTGGCCGTCCTCGCCGTCGGACGCAGACCTCTGTCCGTGGCCGGGGAGCAGGTGTTCGCGCTGGGGCCGCTGGGCGAGGAAGAGGCCGTGGAGCTGTTCGGGCAACGTGCCGAACGGCAGGGAGTGACAGCCGATCACGATCCGCGCGTACGGGAACTGTGCCGGCGGCTGGACGGCATCCCGCTGGCGGTCGAGCTGGCCGCGGGACGGCTGGGGGCGCTGTCCCCCGCCCAGCTGCTGGAACGGCTCGACGACCGGTTCCGGGTGCTGACGGGCGGCGGCCGGGACGCCCTCCCCCGGCATCGGACGCTGCGCACGGCGATCGGCTGGAGCCACGAACTGTGCACGCCGCAGGAGCGGTTGCTGTGGTCGCGGCTGTCGGTGTTCGCGGGGCAGTTCGACCTGGAGGCGGCCGAGTACGTGTGCAGCGGCGGCGGGCTGCACTCCGACGACGTTCTCGATGTCCTGTCCGCGCTGCTCGCCCAGTCCGTGGTGGCTCGCGCGGCGACCGCGACCGGCGTGCGCTACCGGATGCTCGACACGGTCCGGGCGTACGGCGCGGAGTGGCTGGAGGCGACGGGCGACGCGGGCCGGCTGCGCAGGCGGCACCGCGACTGGTACGTGGGCCTTGCGACCTGGTGCGAACTGGAATGGTTCTCGCCCCGGCAAGACGAGGTGGCCGCCCGGATCGAGGCCGAACTGCCGAATCTGCGCTGCGCCCTGGAGCACTGCCTGACCGAACCGGACGGCGCGGAACTGGGCCAGCACCTCGCGGGCTCCCTCTGGTTCTGCTGGGTCGGCTGTGGCCGGTTGTCGGAGGGGCGGCACTGGCTGGAGCGCAGCGTCGAGCTGGAGCCCGGCACCGAGCACGCCCGGCTGAAGGCGTTGTGGGTCCTCGGCTATGTGGCGGTCCTCCAGGGCGACACGGTCCCCGCGCTGGCGGCGCTGCAGGAGTGCCGCCAGGAGGCGGAGCGGTCCGCGAACCCGACGGCGGTGGCGTACGCGGAGCACCGCACCGGCTGTCTGGCACTCGTCTCGGACGACATGCCGCGCGCCGAGACACTGCTGCGCTCGTCACAGGCGCGCTATCAGGAGATCGGCGAACTCAACAGCAATGTGCTGATGGGGCAGGTCGAACTGGCGATGGCGCGGGCGTTCCTGGGCGATCTGCCGGACGCGGTGCGGCTGTGCGAGGACGTGCGCCAGGTGTGCGAGGACCACGGCGAGCGATGGGCTCGTTCGTACGCGCTGTACGTCCTGGCGTACGCCGCCTGGAGCGAGGGCGACCCGGCACGCGCACGCGCGCTGCTCACCGACTGTCTGGCCTGCGCGCACGCCTTCCACGACCTGCTCGGCTCGGTCCTGTCCCTCGAACTGCTGGCCCTGGTCACGGTGACACAGGGCGATGCGGCCGAGGCCGCTCTGTTGCAGGGCGCGGCGGCCTCGCTGTGGCCGTCGGTGGGCCTGTCGCTGTTCGGCTCGGCCCACTACAACGCCCCGCACGAGCTGTGCGAGGCGACGGCCCGGGAGCGGCTGGGCGACGAGCGGTACGAGGAGTGCGTACGGCAGGGGGCTCGGCTCGACCGGGAGGCGGCGGTGGCCCGGGCCCTGGGGCGTGGCGGGCGGGAGCCGGGTCTGGACGCGCTGCGGGCGCCGCGCGGTCCGGTACGGCATCCGACAGCGGCTGCGAGGACGCAGCAGCCCGCCGCCTCGCCCACCTGGAAGGGCGGGGAGACGGCGGGCTGAGGTGGTGCGTGGTGCTACGGCCTGCTGGTGATCAGCGGGCGTAGTACTCGACGACGAGCTGCTCGTCGCAGATCACCGGGATTTCCTTGCGGTTCGGCTCGCGGTCCAGGCGGAAGGCCAGGGCGCCGAGGTTCACCTGCAGGTAGCGCGGGGTCTCACCGTCGGGGGCGAAGCCACCGGCGCGCGCGACCTCGAACAGCGTCTTGCTGCGGCTGCGCTCGCGGACCATCACGACGTCGTCGGGACGGACACGGAACGACGGCTTGTCGACCTTGCCGCCGTTGACCTCGATGTGGCCGTGAACGACCATCTGGCGGGCCTGGTAGATCGTGCGGGCGATGCCCGAACGCAGAACCAGGGCGTCGAGACGACGCTCCAGCTCGATGACCAGGGCCTCACCGGTCTTGCCCTGCGTCTTGGCGGCACGCTCGTAGGCGCGGACGAGCTGGCGCTCGGACACGTCGTACTGCGCGCGCAGACGCTGCTTCTCCAGCAGACGGACCTTGTAGTCCGAGTTCTGCTTGCGGCCACGACCGTGCTCACCCGGCGGGTAGGGGCGGGCCTCGAAGTACTTGACGGCCTTCGGGGTCAGCGCAATGCCGAGGGCACGCGACTTCTTGACCTTGGGGCGGGGCTGGTTCGCCACAATCTCTCATTTCTGGGTGTTCGGCTCGTCAGAGTTATGGGAGGTCGCATCCGCAGCCGGGGAAACCCGCCGGGTCCGCGAGGGACCTGGTGGGCAGCCGCTCCCCTGGTCTGGGCACATACGTGCAGCACGCGAGTGACCCACCGACCGGTTCCGCCATACTTTCGTACGACGGGTGGTGATGGGTTGCCCGCGACACCATTCGAACGGTGCGCGACACTCCTGGAACCCGCTGGGGGTTCCGGCCGGTTGTCCCGCTCTGACTGCGCGGGACTCGGCACTTCGAGGGATTCTACAGGGTGCTCAGGACCGCTTGCGACCGAGGTGCTTGCGGGTCCACTCCACCGCGTCCGCGTACCGGGCCTCGGTCCCGTGCCGGGTGGGTGTGTAGTACTCCCGGTCCTTGAGCTCCTCCGGGGCGTACTGCTGGGCGGCGATCCCTTCGGGCAGGTCGTGCGGGTACACGTACCCCTGCGCGTGCCCGAGCTTGGCCGCGCCCTTGTAGTGCCCGTCCCGCAGGTGCATCGGCACGGGTCCCGCGTGGCCCTTGCGTACGTCCTCCATGGCGGCGCCGATCGCGGTGGTCGCGGCGTTGGACTTCGGGGCCAGGGCCAGGGCGATGGTCGCGTGGCTCAACGTCAGGGCGGCCTCGGGGAAGCCGATCATGGCGACGGCCTGGGCGGCGGCGACGGCTATGGGAAGGGCGCCCGGGTCGGCGAGGCCGATGTCCTCGCTGGCGGAGATCATCAGGCGGCGGGCGATGAAGCGGGGGTCCTCGCCGGCGTCGATCATGCGGGCCAGGTAGTGGAGCGCCGCGTCGACGTCCGAGCCCCTGATGGACTTGATGAGGGCGCTGGCCACGTCGTAGTGCTGGTCACCGTCCCGGTCGTAGGCCACGGCCGCCCGGTCGACCGTCTCCTCCAGTGTGGTGAGGGAGATCTCCGGCTCGCCCTTGTCGAGCGCGGCGCCCGCGGCGGCCTCCAGCGCGGTCAGGGCGCGGCGGGCGTCGCCGCCGGCGATCCGCAGGAGGTGGTTCTCGGCGTCCTCGGGGAGGGTGACGGTGCTCTTCAGGCCGCGCTCGTCGCTCACGGCCCGCTTGACGAGCGCTCGGAGGTCGTCGTCGGTGAGGGGTTCGAGGGTCAGCAGGAGGGACCGGGACAGCAGCGGGGAGATCACCGAGAAGTACGGGTTCTCGGTGGTCGCCGCGATCAGGGTCACCCAGCGGTTCTCGACCGCGGGGAGCAGGGAGTCCTGCTGGGCCTTGCTGAAGCGGTGGATCTCGTCGAGGAAGAGGACGGTCTCCTTGCCGAAGCCTCCGATGGCGCGGCGGGCGCCGTCGATGACCGCGCGGACCTCCTTGACCCCGGCGGTGATCGCGGAGAGCTCCACGAAACGCTTGTTGGTCGCCTTCGACACGACGTACGCCAGTGTCGTCTTGCCGGTGCCCGGGGGTCCCCAGAGGATCACTGAGGAAGGTCCGGCGGGGCCGCCGCTGCCCTCACCGACCAGCCGGCGCAGTGGCGAACCCGCCTTGAGCAGGTGCTGCTGGCCCACCACCTCGTCGAGGGTGCGCGGGCGCATCCGGACCGCCAGGGGGCTGCCTGCCGGGTCCTTCTCCTGGCGCTCTTCCGCCGCGGCGGTGAACAGATCGGGCTCCACGTCCAAAACCCTATGTCACGCCACTGACAACGTCCGAAGGCTCAGGCCCAGAGGCTGGAGCCCCAGCGGGTCAGGATCATCATCGCGATGATGCCGCAGTGCGTGACCGGCAGGACCCAGGTGAACTCCGCGAGGAAGCGCTTGAGCCAGCCCGGGGACGGCAGGAAGTCGTTGCGCACGTTGAACGAGGTGACGTACCAGAACATGGTGATCGTGGCGACCCAGGCCAGCGAGCACCACAGGCACAGCGCGTTGATCCGGTACAGGGACTGGAACTGGAGCCAGGTCACGAACAGCACGCCGAAGAGCGTGCCGAAGTTGAAGGTGAGCCAGTACCAGCCCGGGAAGCGGGCGCGAGTGAGCAGGCTCACACCGACGCAGATCACGATGCCGTAGCAGACGAGGCCGAGCATCGGATTGGGGAACCCGAAGGCGGCGGCCTGCTTGCTCTCCATGACGCTGCCGCAGGAGACGATCGGGTTGAGGGAGCAGCTCGGGGTGAACGTCTTGCCGCTCACCTTGCCCTCGAGGATCTTGAACTTGTCGATCGTGATGACCCACGCGGCGAGCAGTCCGGCCGCGCCGGTGATCACCAGCATCAGGGCGAAGGCACGGCTGCCGCCCTCCGTCCGGGGCGCCCTGTCGGCGTCCGCCGACGCGCGATCGGGCTCCGTGGAGACGTCTTTCACTGTGGTCTTGCTCATCACGCCGATCCGTCTGCTTGAGAGTTGGACCTTCTTCGGGCAGGGGCCATTGTGCCGTACACAGAGGCTTGTCCACCGTTCGGTGGACATAAGGAAGTACGCACGGTCGTCCCTGAGCGTTCGGTTCCGGCCGACCCTCGCAGACATGACAACACACGCGAACGAACTCGCTGTGGACGTTCGGGGGCTGCGCAAGCAGTACGGCGAAGTGACCGCGGTCGACGGAATCGACCTCGGTATCCGCACGGGCGAGGTGTTCGGCCTGCTGGGACCCAATGGCGCGGGCAAGAGCACCACGGTGGAGATCCTCCAGGGCAACCGCGACCGGGACGCGGGGGAGGTCTCGGTCCTCGGCTCGGACCCGGCGCACGGCACACGCGCGTGGCGCTCACGTGTCGGAATCGTCTGGCAGGACGAATCGGCGCCCGCGGAGTTGACGGTCGGCGAGACCGTCCGGCATTTCGCCCGCTACTACCCGAGGCCGCGGGACCCGGAGGAGGTCATCGGTCTGGTGGGTCTGGAGGCCAAGGCGGGCAGCCGGATCAAGGCGCTCTCGGGCGGCCAGCGGCGGCGCCTGGACGTGGCACTCGGTGTGATCGGCGACCCCGACCTGCTGCTCCTGGACGAGCCGACGACCGGCTTCGACCCGGCGGCCCGGCGCCAGTTCTGGGACCTGATCCGCAAACTGTCCGACGAGGGCACCACCATCCTGCTCACCACGCACTACCTGGAGGAGGCCGAGGCGCTCGCCGACCGGCTGGCCGTGATCTCCCGTGGCAGGGTCGTCGCCGAGGACGAACCGGCCCGGCTGCGGGAGCGCTACGGCACCGGCACCACCGTCGAGTGGACCGACCCTGACGGCACCCCGCGCGCGGAGCACACCGACACCCCGACCAGGACGGTCGCCGAGCTGATGCGCCGCTTCGACGGCGAGATCCCGGGGCTCCAGGTGAGCCGCCCCACGCTGGAGGACGTCTACCTCCGGCTGACCGGACAGGAGGACGCGCGATGACCACGACCGCCGTACGGTCCAGGACCGATGCCCGCGCGTTGCGGCTGCCCGGCACCTGGGGGCTCGGCCTTCGGCGGGGCACCCTGGAGATCAAGCAGTTCTTCCGCCAGCGCGACCAGATGGTGTTCACCTTCGCCTTCCCGGTGGTCTTCCTGTTCCTGTTCGCGTCGATCTTCAGCGACGACGTGAAAGGGGCGGGCATCAGCGTCCAGCAGCTCTACGTCCCGGCGATGATGGCCGCCGGCATCATGTCGACGAGCTTTCAGTCGCTCGGCATCTCGATCACCATCGAGCGGGACGAGAAGGTGCTGCGCCGGCTGCGGGGCACGCCGATGCCCCCGACGGCGTACTTCCTCGGCAAGGTCTGGCTGGTTCTGGTCACCGGTCTCATGGAGACGGCGATCCTGCTGCTCGTCGGCGTGGCGTTCTACGACATCGATCTGCCCTCGGACGCCGGGAAATGGTTCGCGTTCGCCTGGATCTTCGTGCTCGGGCTGACGGCGTGCGCACTGCTCGGCATCGCGATCAGTTCGGTGCCCAAGTCCGCAAAGAGCGCAAGTTCCGTGGTCGTCCTGCCTTTCCTCGTCCTCCAGTTCATCTCCGGGGTGTACATCTCGATCGAGACGATTCCCGACTGGATGCTGAACATCGGCGCGTGGTTCCCGCTGAAGTGGATGTGCCAGGGGCTGCGCGGGGTGTTCCTGCCGGACTCGGCACAGGTCCTGGAGCAGGCCGGCGACTGGGAGTTCGGGCGCATCGCCCTGGTGCTGGGGGCGTGGTGCGTCGGAGGATTGCTGCTGTGCCTGCTGACCTTCCGGTGGAAGAACCGGCGCGACGGATGAACGACCGGACGGGAGCGGACAGCGCCTACAGCTGGGACCGCTCCTTCCGGTTGTGGGACACCTACTTCGCCCTCATCTGGCTGGCCACCCTGGCGTTCGTGCTCGGCACGGGACACCCGGGGTGGCCCGTCCGCGTCACTGCGGCGGCACTGCTGGTGCCGTTGATCCCGCTGTTCGTGTGGACGGGCCGCCCGTTGCTGAAGGGCGACCCGCCGCCCGAGCGTCAGGCCCTCGGCTACCTCGTCGCGATGACCGCCCTGTTCCTGTCGTCGGCGATCCTGGTGGGCGAGACACGGCTGATGACCTTCGCGCTCGTCCCCCAGTGCTTCATGACGCTGCGGATGCGGTGGGCGATCACCATGGTGGCCCTGATCAACCTGGCGCCGGTGGTGGGCTGGTCGCTGCTGTGGTGGCCGAGCGACCAGGACGTCTTCTCCAACGGCCTGTTCGCCCTGGTCACCCTCATCTTCTCGGTGGCCGTGGGCAGTTGGGTGATCCGCATCATCGAGCAGAGCCAGGAACGCGCGGCGTTGATCGCGGAGCTCGACGTGAGCCGGCACCAGGTCTCCCGGCTGTCGGCGGCGCACGGGGCGCTGGCCGAACGCGAGCGCATGGCCCGGGAGATCCACGACACCCTCGCGCAGGGCTTCACCAGCCTGTTGATGCTGGTCCAGGCCGTCGAGGCCGAGCTCGACCACGACCTCCCGCAGGCCCGCCGCCATCTGACCCTGATGGACGAGACGGCCCGGCTGAACCTCGCCGAGGCGCGGGCCTTGGTAGCCGACGGCACCCCAGCCGACCTGGACGGCGCGACGCTGCCGGACGCCCTGTTCCGGCTGGCGGCCCGGCACTCGGCGAGGCTCGACGTGACCGGCCCGGCCCGGCCGCTGCCCGCAGGGCCCGAGGTGGTCGCCCTGCGCTCCTGCCAGGAGGCGCTCACGAACTGCCGTAAGCACGCGGGGAGTCCGGTGGCGGTCGCCATCGGCCTCGACTACACCGACGACGTCCTCACCCTGTCCGTACGGGACGACGGCCACGGCTTCGACCCGGGGGCCGCCCACGACGGCTACGGCCTGGCAGGGCTCCGTGCCCGCGCCACCGAGGTCGGCGGGACGGTCCGGGTGCGCAGCACACCTGGCGGCGGCACCACGGTCACCGTCGAACTGCCCGTACCTCCCCCGAGGAGCTGTTCATGATCCGGATCATCCTGGCCGACGACCACCCCGTCGTACGGGAGGGCCTGCGGGCGATGCTGACCGCGGAACCGGACCTGGAGGTGATCGCCGACGCGTCCAGCGGGCCGCAGGCGGAGGCACTGGCGGCGGCGCTCCGGCCCGACATCGTGCTGATGGACCTGCGGATGCCGGGTGGCTCGGGCGTCGAGTCGATCGTACGGATGACCGAGGCGGGGCTGCCCTGCCGGGTGATCGTCCTGACCACGTACGAGACGGACCGGGACATCCTGCGGGCCGTGGAGGCGGGGGCGGCGGGCTACCTGCTGAAGGACCTGCCCCGGGGCGAACTCGCGGAGTCCGTACGGGCCGCCGCGCGCGGCGAGACGGTACTGGCGCCGACGGTCGCCGCCCGTCTGGTCGACCAGCTGCGCACCCGGCCGGAACGCCCGAGGCTCTCGGAACGCGAGACGGCGGTCCTGCGGCTGGTGGCGGAGGGCTGTACGAACGCGGAGATCGGCCGGCAGCTCTACATCGGCGAGTCGACGGTGAAGACCCATCTCCTGCGGGCCTTCGCAAAGTTGGGCGTCGCCGACCGGACGGCCGCGGTGACGAGTGCGATGCGCCACGGCCTCCTCGACCAGTGAGGCCCCGTCAGGCGCCGTCGATCCGGTCGAGCAGGTCCCGGGCCTCGACTGTGCGGTAGTGCTCCGGGCCGAGGGTGGCCACGCAGGCGTCATGGGCGATCGCGGCATGGGAGTGGGCCTCGGTTCCACGGCCCAGCCCCAGGAGGGCCCTGGCCATGGCGAGTTCGAGGGCGCCGGTCTCCGGGCGACGCTGTTCCTCGGGCAGGCGCCGGCTCAGCTCGTCGGCGCTCTCCGCCTCGGCGAGCGCTTCCTTGTGACGGGCCTGGCCGTTGAGGCTGCGTGCCAGGCCCAGCCGCAGGGCCAGGGTGACCCGGTCCGCGCTGTGATGGGTGGCGAGAGCCTCACGGGCCAGCCGCTCGGCCTCCGGGTATCGGCCCTGCGCGTTGACGGCGTAGATCTGTCCGTTGCGAGCGGCCGCCGTCAGGTGTGCCCCCTCCGGCCCTGCGACCCGAGCCGCGACCCGGGCGACGGCCGCGCACTCCGTCTCGCACTCGGCGTGTCTGGCGAGCGCGATCAGGGTCTGGGCACGGTTCGAGCGCAGCACCAGGGTCCGCGAGTGTTCGGCGCCGAACTTCCTGCCGAACACCGGCAGCAGCGCGTCGTATTCGGCGAGGGCCTCGGCATGCCGGCCCTGGGCGCCCGCCGACGTCGCGGCGAAGGCCAGTGCCAGGACTCCGTCCGGGAGGCCCGTGCCGAGGCTCGCGGCCACGGCACGGGCCTCGGCCTCCGCCTCCTTGTAACGCCCGTCCCGGAACAGGGCCATGGCAGGGACCAGGGGATTACCCGGCGTCTGCACGTCGCCGTCTCGGCCTCGCGACCGGAAGAGTCTCATCCGCGGAGCATAGGAACGCGGTGCACGCTCGTTCGAAAACATCGCCAAGCGTTTACCTCAGTGCCCCGACTCCTTTGCCCCTGGCGCGAGTTGGCCGGGAAAAGGGCACCTGCCAGTGAGTGCCGACGCCCCTCCCCGCCGTCCCGCTAACCGAGCCTCGACTCCAGTTCCGCCACGATCTCGTTGACCCCGATCGCGGACTGGTCGCCGGACTGCATGTCCTTCAGCTGTACGACGCCCTCGGCGAGGTCGCGTTCACCGGCGACGATCGTGTAGCGGGCGCCGCTGCGGTTGGCGTTCTTCATGGCGCCCTTCAGGCCCTTGGCACCGTAGGAGAAGTCGGTCGCGATGCCGAGCTTGCGCAGTTCGGTGACCTTGGCGAAGAGGATCCGGCGGGCCTCCTCCCCCAGCGGGACCGCGAACACGCTGGTCGTGGAGGGGAGTTCGAGCTCGACGCCCTCCGCCTCCAGGGCGAGGACCGTACGGTCGACGCCGAGCGCCCAGCCGACGGACGGGAGCGCGGGACCGCCGATCATCTCCGACAGACCGTCGTAGCGGCCGCCGCCGCCCACCGCGGACTGGGAGCCCAGCCCGTCGTGGACGAACTCGAAGGTCGTCCGGGTGTAGTAGTCGAGGCCGCGCACCAGCTTCGGGTCGTCCTCGAAGGCCACACCCGCCGCGGTGATCAGCTCACGGACCTCCTCGTGGTACGCCTTGCAGGCGTCGCAGAGGTAGTCGCGCAACAGGGGTGCGTCCGCGAGCTGCTTCTGGACGTCCGGGCGCTTGTCGTCGAGAACGCGCAGGGGGTTGATGTCCGCGCGACGCAGGGTCTCCTCGTCGAGGTCGAGACCCCGCAGGAAGGTCTGCAGCGCCTCCCGGTACACCGGGCGGCACTCCTTGTCGCCCAGGCTGTTCAGCAGGATCCGGAAGTTCCTCAGGCCCAGCGAGCGGTACGCCTGGTCGGCCAGGATGATCAACTCGGCGTCGAGCGCCGGGTCCTCCGCGCCGATCGCCTCGGCGCCGACCTGGGAGAAGTGCCTGTAACGGCCCTTCTGAGGGCGCTCGTAGCGGTAGTACGAGCCGGAGTACCAGAGCTTGACCGGCAGGTTGCCGAGCTTGTGGAGGTTGGCCTCCAGCGCCGCGCGCAGCACGGACGCCGTGCCCTCGGGGCGCAGGGCGAGCCTGGTGCCGCCCTTGGTCTCGAAGGCGTACATCTCCTTGGTGACGATGTCGGTGGACTCACCGACACCGCGCGCGAACAGTTCGACGTTCTCGAAGCCGGGGGTCTCGATGTAGCCGTAGCCGGAGGTGCGCAGCGGTGCGGCGATCGCGTCGCGGACGGCCAGGAACCTGGCGCTGTCCGGCGGGATCAGGTCGTACGTGCCCTTGGGGGCCTGAAAGGTGCTCACGGAAGTCTCTCGTCACATTCCTCGTCGGGGAGCCTCGAAGGCTCCCTGGCCCGCGGCCACGTCCCGCAGGTACGGGTTGGTGGCGCGCTCCTGGCCGATGGTCGTCTGGGGGCCGTGGCCGGACAGCACCACGGTCGAGTCGTCGAGCGGCAGGCACACGCGGGCCAGCGAGTCGAGCATCTCGGCCATGTCACCGCCGGGCAGGTCGGTGCGTCCGATGGAGCCGGCGAAGAGCAGATCCCCGGAGAAGAACACCGACGGGATGTCGGCCGTCTCCGGCATCCGGAACGCCACCGACCCCTTGGTATGGCCCGGCGCGTGCGCGACGGACAGCTCCAGACCCGCGAGCTCCAGCTTCGCGCCGTCGGTCAGCTCCTTGACGTCGTCCGGCTCTCCCACGGTGATCTCGCCCATGAGCGGCATCCCGATGGAACGCCCGAGGCCCATCGAGGGGTCCTTCATCATGTAGCGGTCCTCGGGGTGGATCCACGCCGGCACTCCGTGTGCGCCGCACACGGGGACGACCGACGCCACGTGGTCGATGTGGCCGTGGGTGAGAACGACGGCGACGGGCTTGAGCCGATGCTTCTTCAGCGCCTCTTCGACTCCCTCGGCGGCCTGGTGGCCCGGGTCGATGATCACGCACTCCTCACCGGCGGCGGGGGCGACGAGATAACAGTTCGTCCCCCAGGCCCCGGCGGGGAACCCCGCAATGAGCACGATCGTCCTCGTTTTGTGTCGGTACGGGCGGTCTTCCGGGCGGTTGCCCCAGTGGTCAGAGCCTACCGGCGCTGCCGATTCCTCAGCGAACCCATATACGGTACGGGGCACACGCAGGCGGTCGTCTCATAGGACGCATGCGTACCGGTCGGCGGACGAGACGCATGAGGAGAGAAGCCCGTGGTCACCCAGGAACAGCGGAAGCGGCAGCTCGCGCGGGAGAAGTTTCTGCGACAGCAGCAGCGGCGCACGGCCTCGCGTCGCAAGGCCCGTGTGCGCAACTCTGTGATCGCGTCGGTGCTCGGCGTGATCCTGGTGGGCAGCCTGGCGCTTTACACGACCGGCGTCCTCAAGGACGACGACAAGAAGGCCAGCGCGAGCGCACAGACCAGCCCGAGCGCGGCGCCGACCACCAAGGCGCCGGACCCGTGCGAGAAGGCCGCCGCCGGCAAGGTCAAGACGGCGACCTGGAAGAAGGAGCCGGAGATGTCCATCGACAAGTCGGCGAAGTACACCCTGGGCCTCGCGACGACCTGCGGTGAGATCGACATCGCACTGAAGGCGTCGGCGGCCCCGCACACCGTGAACTCGTTCGACTTCCTCGCGGGCAAGGGCTATTTCGACCACACCAAGTGCCACCGGCTCACCACCAACGGCATCTACGTCCTGCAGTGCGGCGACCCCACGGGCTCCGGCAGCGGCGGACCGGGCTACACCATCCCGGACGAGAACCTGAAGGACAAGAGCCTCAAGTCCAACGTCTATCCGGCGGGCACCGTCGCGATGGCGAACACCGGGCAGGCGCACACCGGCGGCAGCCAGTTCTTCCTCGTCTACCAGGACAGCCAGTTGCCGCCCAGCTACACGCCGTTCGGCACCATCTCGGCATCCGGTATGAAGGTGTTGAAGAAGATCGCCGCTGCTGGTGAGAGCACCGGCGCGGGCGACGGCGCACCGAACGCGACCGTCGTGATCAACAAGGCGACCGTCACCAAATCCTGACCGCCAGCTGCGAAATTTCGGTCGCGCGGGATGCGGACAGGCAACCCGCCGGTCGCCTATGTTGGCCGTGACGAAACTGTGGACGATGCCCGGGGGCGCTGAAGCCTTCCGCAGGCATCATGTGGAGGAGGCGCTGTGAGCAGCGACCCGTGGGGCCGCGTCGACGAGACGGGGACCGTGTACGTGCGTACGGCCGACGGCGAGCAGGTCGTCGGTTCCTGGCAGGCGGGTTCCCCCGAGGAAGCCCTGGCCTACTTCGAGCGCAAGTACGAGGGCCTGGTTGTCGAGATCGGCCTCCTCGAGAAGCGAGTGAAGACCACCGACCTGTCCGCGAAGGACGCGCAGACCGCGATCGACCACATTCGCGAGCAGGTCGACGCGCATCACGCGGTCGGTGACCTGGCCGCGCTCAAGGTGCGGCTCGACTCTCTCGTGGAGACCGTCGGCAAGCGCCGCGAGGAGCGCAAGCAGCAGCGCGCCAAGCAGTCCGACGAGGCCCGGCACTCCAAGGAGGCGCTGGTCGTCGAGGCGGAGGAACTGGCCCAGTCCGACCAGTGGCGGTCCGCCGGTGAGCGGCTGCGCGCCCTGGTCGACACCTGGAAGGGTCTGCCGCGCCTGGACCGCAAGTCCGACGACGAGCTGTGGCACCGCTTCTCGCACGCCCGCTCGGCGTTCTCCAAGCGCCGCAAGGCCCACTTCGCGTCGCTGGACGCGCAGCGCGAGGACGCCCGCAGGACCAAGGAGCGGCTGGTCGGCGAGGCCGAGGCGCTGTCCGCCTCGACGGACTGGGGGCCGACGGCCGCCCGCTACCGCGATCTGATGACGGAGTGGAAGGCCGCCGGCCGCGCCCAGCGCGAGCACGAGGACGACCTGTGGAACCGCTTCCGCGGCGCCCAGGACGTGTTCTTCGCCGCCCGCAGCTCGGTCTTCGCCGAACGCGACGCCGAGCAGACGGAGAACCTCAAGCTCAAGGAGGAGCTGGCCGGGGAGGCCGAGAAGCTCCTGCCGATCGGTGACCTGAAGTCGGCCCGTGCCGCGTTCCGCACGCTCAACGAGCGCTGGGAGGCCATCGGTCACGTCCCTCGGGACTCGCGCCCGAAGGTCGAGGGCCGGATGCACGCCGTCGAGCGTGCCCTTCAGGAGGCCGAGGAGACCGAGTGGCGCCGGACCAACCCGGAGGCACGCGCGCGTGCCGCGGGTCTGACCGGTCAGCTCCAGGCCGCCGTGGACAAGCTCCGGGGCCAGATCGATCAGGCGCGCACCCAGGGCAACAACGCCAGGGCCGACAAGCTGGAGCGTGAGCTGGAGGGCCGCCAGGCACTCCTGGACCAGGCCCTGAAGGGTCTGCACGAGTTCGGCGGCTGATCAGCCCGTACGACGAGAAGGGCCCCGTACATCGCGTACGGGGCCCTTCTCGTCGTACGACGGTCTACGACCGGTTGCGCGCCGACGTCACCCGGTACACGTCGTACACGCCCTCGACGCCGCGGACCGCCTTCAGGACGTGACCGAGGTGCTTCGGGTCGCCCATCTCGAACGTGAAGCGGGAGGTGGCGACGCGGTCGCGGGAGGTCTGGACGGCCGCGGAGAGGATGTTGACGTGCTGGTCGGACAGGACGCGGGTGACGTCGGAGAGGAGCCGGGAGCGGTCCAGGGCCTCGACCTGGATGGCGACCAGGAAGACCGAGGACTGGGTCGGCGCCCACTCGACCTCGAGGATGCGCTCGGGTTCCCGGGACAGTGACTCGATGTTCACGCAGTCGTTGCGGTGAACCGATACGCCACTACCGCGGGTGACGAAGCCGATGATCGGGTCGCCGGGCACGGGCGTACAGCAGCGGGCCAGCTTGACCCACACGTCGTCGACGCCCTTGACGACGACACCGGGGTCCTGGTTGCTGCGCCGCTTGTGGCCGCGGGTGCGCGACGGCGGGACCGCCTCGTCCATCTCCTCGGTGGCCGCCTCCTCGCCGCCGAGCGCCGAGACCAGCTTCTGCACGACGTTCTGCGCGGAGACATGCCCCTCGCCGATCGCCGCGTACAACGCGGAGATGTCCGGGTAGCGCATCTCGTGCGCGAGCGTGACCAGCGAGTCGCCGGTGAGGATGCGCTGGATCGGCAGGTTCTGCTTGCGCATCGCGCGGACGATGGCGTCCTTGCCCTGCTCGATCGCCTCGTCGCGGCGCTCCTTGGAGAACCATGCGCGGATCTTGTTGCGGGCACGCGGCGACTTGACGAAGTTCAGCCAGTCCCGGGACGGTCCGGCGCCGGACGCCTTGGAGGTGAAGACCTCGACCAGGTCTCCGTTGTCGAGGGTCGACTCCAGCGGGACGAGGCGGCCGTTGACCCGGGCTCCTATGGTGCGGTGACCCACCTCGGTGTGCACCGCGTACGAGAAGTCCACGGGTGTGCTACCGGCCGGCAGCGCTATCACGTCGCCCTTGGGCGTGAAGACGAAGACCTCGTTGCGTGAGAGGTCGAAGCGCAGGGATTCCAGGAACTCGCCGGGGTCCTCGGTCTCCTTCTGCCAGTCCAGGAGCTGGCGCAGCCACGCCATGTCGTTGAGGTGGTCGTCCTTGCCGGTGGTCCTCGGCTGGTCCGAACGGACCTTGGAGGCGCCGGCCACGGCCTCCTGCTTGTACTTCCAGTGCGCGGCGATGCCGTACTCGGCGCGGCGGTGCATGTCGAACGTACGGATCTGGAGTTCGACGGGCTTGCCGTTGGGGCCGATGACCGTGGTGTGCAGCGACTGGTACATGTTGAACTTGGGCATCGCAATGTAGTCCTTGAACCGGCCGGGGACCGGGTTCCATCGCGCGTGCACGGTGCCGAGGGCGGCGTAGCAGTCGCGGACGGTGTCGACGAGGACTCGGATGCCGACCAGGTCGTAGATCTCCGCGAAGTCGCGGCCGCGGACGATCATCTTCTGGTAGACGCTGTAGTAGTGCTTGGGGCGGCCTGTGACGGTGGCCTTGATGCGGGCCGCGCGCAGGTCGGACTGCACCTCGTCGGTCACTATGGCCAGGTACTCGTCACGCTTCGGCGCCCGCTCGGCCACCAGCCGTACGATCTCGTCGTACATCTTGGGATAGAGGATCGCGAACGCGAGGTCCTCCAGCTCCCACTTGATGGTGTTCATGCCGAGGCGATGGGCGAGCGGCGCGTAGATCTCCAGCGTCTCGCGCGCCTTCTTCTCCTGCTTCTCGCGCTTGAGATAGCGCATGGTGCGCATGTTGTGCAGACGGTCGGCGAGCTTGATGACCAGGACGCGCGGGTCCTTGGCCATCGCCACGACCATCTTGCGCACGGTCTCCGCCTGCGCTGCCTCGCCGAACTTGACCTTGTCCAGCTTGGTGACGCCGTCGACGAGCAGCGCGACCGAGTCGCCGAAGTCGCGGCGGAGCTGGTCGAGTCCGTACTCGGTGTCCTCGACGGTGTCGTGCAGCAGGCCCGCCATGAGGGTCGCCGGGTCCATGCCGAGCTCGGCGAGGATCGTGGTCACCGCGAGCGGGTGCGTGATGTACGGGTCGCCGCTCTTGCGCTTCTGTCCGCGGTGCCAGCGCTCGGCGACCTGGTAGGCCCTCTCGATCTGCCGGAGGGTCGCGGTCTCGATCTTCGGGTCGTTGCTGCGCACGATCCGCAGCAGGGGCTCCAGGACCGGGTTGTACGGGTTGGTGCGCTGGCCGCCGAGGCGTGCGAGGCGTGCGCGGACGCGGTTGGATGAGCCGGTACGGGCGGGCTGGCTCCCGTTCGGGCGGACCGCGGGGGCCGACGACGCGGGGCGCTCGGGCGAGGGGGCTCCCTCCGCCTGCGCGGGGTCCACGGCAGAGGGCTTGGGCCTGGCCGGCTCGGCTGGCTTGTCGGCGGGCGCCGACTGGGCGTGCTCGACCGGCCCGCGTGCGTCGTTCGTCGCGTTCTTCGCGTCCGGCGCGGGCTTCGCCGCAGGCGCCGAGGAGGGCTCGGGCTTGGCGGCGGTCAGGGGCTGGGCCTCGTCTGGCAAGAGGACTCCTCGTGCGCGATCCGGGTCCCCCGGTCAGGCTCCGGAGCCCCCATGGTAGCGATCCTGCGCCCCGGGATCGCGTCCAGCCCGATGTGAGAGACGTCTAGCCGAAGAACACAAGGGGCCGCCGCGGGATTCCTGAGCGCGGATCGGGGGTGACCTGGGGGTGGGAGGTGAAGGGCGTGCGGGTGGCGAAGGGCTTGCGGGGAGGGCCGTACTCGACGCGAACGGCCGTCCCGGGACGCCGGGACGGCCGTTCGTCAGGAGTTCCGTCGGGTCAGACCTTGAGCAGGGCCTCCAGCGGAGCGCCCGCAAGGGCTGGTTCCAGGCGGGCCCGGCCGCCCAGGAAACCCAGCTCCATGAGGACCGCCAGGCCCGCGACCTCGGCGCCCGCGCGGCGGATGAGCTCGATCGAGGCCTCGGCGGTACCGCCGGTGGCCAGGACGTCGTCGACGATCAGAACGCGGTCGCCGGCCGACAGGTCCTCGGCGTGGACCTCGATCTCCGCCGAGCCGTACTCCAGGTCGTACGCCTGGCTGAGGGTCGCTCCGGGGAGCTTGCCCGCCTTGCGCACGGGGATGAAGCCGAGCCCCGCGCGGACCGCGACCGGGGCGCCGAGGATGAATCCCCTGGCCTCCAGTCCGACGACCTTGGTGGCACCGGTGTCCGCCGCGACCGCCGCCAGGGCGTCGGTGAGTGCCGTGAACGCGGCCGGATCCGCCAGGAGCGGGGTGATGTCCTTGAACATCACGCCCGGCTCCGGGTAGTCGGCCACATCACGGATACGGCTGAGCAGCAGCGTCGTGATCCCGGCGAGCTCGGTCATCGGCGCTTCCCCGAGGGTCGGCCACGGCCCCGGCCGCGGGACGCGGGCTGGGTGCGCGGACCGACGACGGCGTGGACGTCCTCCGGCTCGTCGCCGACGGGACGCGAGCCGGCGATCTCCTCCTCGGGGGTCGCCTGCGCCCGCTTGGCCAGCACCCGCTTCCTGAGGGCCTTCATCACCGGATCGCGCTCATGGAGGTCGGCGACGAGCGGTGTGGCGATGAAGATCGAGGAGTACGCACCGGCGGCGAGGCCGACGAACAGCGACAGCGAGATGTCGTTGAGCGTGCCCGCGCCGAGGAAGCCGCCACCGATGAACAGCAGGCCCGCCACCGGCAGCAGCGCGACCACCGTGGTGTTGATGGAGCGGACCAGGGTGCCGTTGATCGAACGGTTGGCGATGTCGCTGTAGGTCCAGCGGGTCTGCTTGGTGATGTCCTTCGTCTGCTCCTTGAGGGAGTCGAAGACGACCACCGTGTCGTAGAGCGAGTAACCGAGGATGGTCAGCAGACCGATCACCGTACCCGGCGTGACCTCGAAGCCGACGAGGGCGTAGATGCCGACGGTGATGGTGATGTCGTGGATCAGGGCGACCAGGGCGGCGATGGCCATGCGCCACTCGAAGGCGATCGCCAGATAGATCACGACGAGGACCATGAAGATCGCCAGGCCCTGCCAGGCCTTGTTGGCGATCTGGTCGCCCCAGCTGGGACCGACGAGGTCGGCCGCGATGGTCTCCGGGTCGACCTTGAAGTCCGAGGCGAGCTTCGTCTTGATCTGGTCGGACTGCTGGGTGTCCATGCCGGCGATCTGGATGCGCATCGTGCCGTTGCCGAGCTTCTGGACGACCGCGTCGTGGCCGGAGGCCGCCTTGGCGTAGTCCTCGGCCTGGGACACGGACACGCTGGTCTTCGCGGTGGTGAAGACCGCGCCGCCCTGGAAGTCGATGCCCATGTTCAGGCCGCGCACCGCGAGGCCCAGGATCGCCGTGATGGTGATCAGGATCGAGATGCCGTACCAGAGCTTGCGGTGGCCGATGAAGTCGTAGCTGATCTCGCCACGGTGCAGTCGGGCGCCGAGATTGCCGAGTTTCGACATGCTCACGCCTCCTTCGTCTCAACGGGGGCGGCGGGACGGCGGGTTCGGCGCAGCGGCGCCTGCGCGCCCAGGCCCTTCGGGTCCAGGCCGGACCACTTGTGACCGCTCGCGAAGAACGTCCGGCGGGCGAGGAGCGTCATCAGCGGCTTGGTGAAGAAGAACACCACGACGACGTCCAGCACGGTGGTCAGACCCAGCGTGAACGCGAAGCCCTGGACCTTGCCGACGGTCACGATGAACAGGACCGCGGCGGCCAGGAACGACACGAAGTCGGACACCAGGATGGTGCGCCGGGCGCGCGGCCAGGCCCTCTCGACGGCGGGGCGCAGCGTGCGGCCCTCGCGGATCTCGTCGCGGATGCGTTCGAAGTACACGATGAACGAGTCCGCGGTGATACCGATCGCGACGATGGCACCGCACACGGCCGGAAGGTTCAGCGCGAAGCCGATCGTCGGGCCGAGCAGAGCCATGATCACGTAGGTGAGGATGCCGGAGACCAGCAGTGAGGCCATCGCGACGAACGACAGGCCCCGGTAGTAGGCCACCAGGTAGATGACGACCAGCAGCAGGCCGATCGCACCGGCGAGGAGCCCGGCGTGCAGCTGTTCGCCGCCGAGCGCCGCGGTCACCGTGGTCACGCTCTGCTCCTGGAAGGAGAGCGGGAGGGCGCCGTACGACAGCATGTTGGAGAGGTTCTGGGCCTCATCCTGGGTGAAGCTGCCGGAGATCTGGGCGCTGCCGCCGGTGATCGAGGAGCTGACGTAGGGGCTGGAGACGACCTGGCCGTCGAGGACGATGCCGAACTCGTTCTGCGGCTTGGTGTTCTTCGCGAGCTGCCCGGTGATGTCGGCGAACTTGCTGGCGCCCTTGCCGGTGAAGGTCATGGTGACCTGCCAGCCGGCGGCGTTCTGGGTGTCGAAGACGGCCTGGGCCTTCTTGACCTCGGTGCCGTCGACGGCGGCGGGGCCGAGCACGTACTTGTACCAGACGCCGTCGATGTCGCCGCAGCCCAGGGTGGTCTCGGACGGCTTGGCGCCGTCGCCGGCCTTGGTGCGCTGCGCCTTCTTGGAACAGTCCAGGGCGGCATACGCGGCCTGGAGCTTGACGTCGGCGGCGGAGGGTGCGGCGGCGCTGCTGCTCGCGGCGGGCGTCGGGGACGCGGAGCCGGTGGCGCTCGCGGACGGCGTCGAGTCGGCCTTCAGCGCGTCGGTGACGGCGCGGCCCTGCGAGGAGGAGGTGGGCGACGGGGAGGACGACGAGGTCGCCTTCTCACCCGTGGAGCCGGACTTGCTCGCGGACGGGCTCGGCGAGGCGGTCGAGGAGCCGCTGGAGGACTCGCTCGGCGACGGGGTGGCCGCGGCGCTGCCGGTGACGTCCTGAGCCAGAACCGGACGGAAGTACAGCTTGGCGGTGGTGCCGACCTGGTCGCGGGCCTCCTTGGAGTTGGTGCCCTTGGGGATGTTCACGATGATGTTGCGATCACCCTGGGTCTGCACCTCCGCCTCGGAGACGCCCAGGCCGTTGACACGGCGGTTCATGATCTCGACCGCGGTGTCCATGTTGGCCTTGTTGATCGCCGACCCCTGGTCGGCCTTCGCCCCCAGCGTGATGCTGGTACCGCCGGCAAGGTCGATGCCGAGGCGGGGAGTGGTGTGGCCGGAGAGGAACATTCCCCCGGTCAGCGCCACCATGGCGATCAGGATCAGGGCCAGCGTGCGCCCTGGCTTGCTCTGGGCACTCGCGGTCCGGCCCCTCTTGGGTGCTGCCACCTTCTCGTACTCCCTCTCGGGCCGCTCTCGCGCCGGATCGGCGTACGGACGGCCATGACATGGTTCGGGATCCCGTGCGAGCTGCGCAGATCCCGGGGCGCGCGGAGCTGATCCGTGCGCCCCGGAGTGCGACTACTTCGCGCCGGATTCGCCGTCGGTCTTCTTCGGCTCGTCGTCCGACTTCGCCTCGGTGGCCTCGGCCTCGGTGTCGGCCTTGGCGGGCTCGTCGGCGACGGGCTCCTCGGCCGTGTCCTTCTTACCGAGGTCGACGGGCTTCTCGTCGGAGGCGGCGGCAGCTTCGTCGGCGGACTCGTCGGTCTCGGTGAGGGAGGAGGCGTCGTCCGGGACGACGTCGGAGTCGGACTTCAGGTCGTGCTCGATGCCGTGGACGATGCGGTTGTACTCGTCGTCCGACAGGACGGCACCGATGGCGTTCTTCGCGAAGAGCAGGTCCACACCCGGGCCCGCGTCGAGGAGAACGGTGTCGTCACCGACCTCCTTGACCGTGCCGTACAACCCCCCGATCGTGCGGACGCCGCTGCCAGGCTGCATTTCGTTCCGCATGTTGGCGGCGGTCTGCTGCTTCTTCTTGGCAGACCGGGTCATCAGGAACATGGCCCCGATGAGCACGATGAACGGGAGGATGGTCACGAGACTCACGGGTCGGAACTTCCTTCACGCGACCGCGAGGTGAGCGGCCTGATGGTTGGGGTGTGAACGCCGCCGACAAAGGCGGCATCGGCGGAGTCTAAGCGAGTCCGCGCGCAGGGAACAACGCTCAGCATCGCACCTGGGTTCCGCACCCGGCCAATGCCCGCGCCGTCACGATGCCGTCACGTCCCGAACAGGTCCCCTTGTCCGTTTCCTGTGGACGCCGAGCGGGGCGGGGTGAGGCCGAGATGCGCCCATGCGGCGGGAGTGGCGACGCGTCCGCGCGGGGTACGGGCGAGCAGGCCCTCCCGCACCAGGAAGGGCTCGGCGACCTCCTCTACGGTCTCGCGCTCCTCCCCCACCGCGACCGCGAGCGTGGACAGGCCGACGGGGCCGCCGCCGAACAGCTTGAGCAGGGCCTCCAGGACCCCTCGGTCCAGCCGGTCGAGGCCGCGGGCGTCGACCTCGTAGACCTTCAGTGCCGCCCTCGCGATGTCGCGCGTGATGATCCCGTCGGCCTTGACCTGCGCGTAGTCGCGCACCCTGCGCAGCAGACGGTTGGCGATGCGGGGTGTTCCACGGGAACGGCCCGCGATCTCGGCGGCGCCGTCGGAACCGATCTCGACGTCGAGCAGGCTGGCCGAGCGGTGGATGACGCGCTCCAGTTCGGCCGGTTCGTAGAACTCCATGTGCGCGGTGAAACCGAAGCGGTCGCGCAGTGGGGGCGGCAGCAGGCCCGCGCGCGTGGTGGCGCCGACCAGGGTGAAGGGCGGCAGCTCCAAGGGGATGGCGGTGGCGCCGGGGCCCTTGCCGACGATGACGTCGACGCGGAAGTCCTCCATCGCCATGTACAGCATCTCCTCGGCGGGCCGCGACATGCGGTGGATCTCGTCGAGGAAGAGGACCTCGCCCTCCTGGAGGGAGGAGAGGATCGCCGCGAGGTCCCCGGCGTGCTGGATGGCGGGACCGCTGGTGATGCGGATCGGGGCTTCCATCTCGGCCGCGATGATCATCGACAGGGTGGTCTTGCCGAGGCCGGGGGCGCCGGAGAGCAACACGTGGTCGGCGGTGGCGCCCCGCGCGCGTGCCGCGCGCAGGACCAGGTCGAGCTGTTCACGGACCTTCTCCTGGCCGATGAACTCGTCCAGGTCCTTGGGACGCAGGGCGGCCTCCACGGCCTGGTCCTCACGGTCGGCGACAGAACCCACCAGCCGCTCCGCGGCGGGGGCGGTCTCGTCGGTCGTGTCGTCCCAGTTCACTGACGTTCTCCTAGCGGGCGCGGTTCAGGGTTTGCAGGGCGGCCTTCAGTAGCTGGCCGACCTGAGGCGTGCCCTCGGCCGCCTCCGCCTGCGGGGCCACGGCGGAGACGGCCTCGTCGGCCTCACGCGTGGCGTATCCGAGACCGATCAGGGCGGCGTGCAGCTGGTCTCGCCAGCCCTGGGTGACCGGAGCGCCGATCGCGGGGGCGCCGATCGGCTCGCCGAGCCGGTCCCTCAGCTCCAGGAGCAGCTTCTGGGCGCCCTTCTTCCCGATGCCGGGCACGGCGATCAGGGCCTTCTCGTCGCTGGTGGCGACCGCCCGGCGCAGGGCGTCGGGTGCGTGCACGGCCAGCATGGCCTGCGCCAGCCGCGGGCCGACCCCGCTCGCGGTCTGGAGCAGCTCGAAGACCTGGCGCTCGTCGTCGTCGACGAAGCCGTAGAGGGTGAGGGAGTCCTCGCGCACCACGAGCGAGGTGGCGAGCTTGGCCGGCTTGCCGAGGCGGAGGGTCGACAGCGTGTTGGGCGTGCAGTGCACCGCCATGCCGACCCCGCCGACCTCGACCACCGCGGTGTCGGGAGCGAGTGCGGCGACCGTGCCGCTCACAAAGGCGATCATGCCGTACGGCCTTTCCGTGCTGTGGCTGTGTGCAGGGCGACGGCCTGCTGGAGTCGGTTCTGGGCGGGAGCGCGCCAGATGTGGCAGATGGCGAGCGCGAGGGCGTCGGCGGCGTCGGCCGGCTTGGGCGGTGCGTCGAGCCGCAGCAGCCGGGTGACCATGGCACCGACCTGGGCCTTGTCG
Source organism: Streptomyces sp. NBC_00285 (assembly GCF_036174265.1). Classification (NCBI taxonomy): domain Bacteria; kingdom Bacillati; phylum Actinomycetota; class Actinomycetes; order Kitasatosporales; family Streptomycetaceae; genus Streptomyces; species Streptomyces sp. NBC_00285. Next base: position 2,098,873 of record NZ_CP108055.1, read on the forward strand.
GCGCGTCCGCTGCCGGTGACGGCGGCCTTGACCTCGCTCGGGGTGTGCAGGGCGACGGGGATGCCGCGGCGGGCGGCGCACAGCATCGCGACGGCACTGGCCTGGGCGGTGCCCATCACCGTACGGACGTTGTGCTGGCTGAACACCCGCTCCACGGCGACGAATTCGGGGCGGTACTCGTCCAGCCACTGCTCGATGCCCTGCTCGACGGCGACGAGCCGCTGCCCCAACTCGGCGTCCGAGGGCGTGCGTACGACCCCGACGCCGACCATGGTCAACGGCCGGCCCGCGATTCCCTCGACGACACCCACACCGCACCGCGTGAGTCCGGGGTCCACCCCGAGTACGCGCACCGTGCCCCTCCCTCTCCAACGCCTGTTTGTGCAGGCTATCTGCTGCCACCGACAACGGCGGCGGGCCGGTGGGGTGTGTCCCACCGGCCCGCCGGATCCGCTCAGTTCACGGCAGCGCTACGCGTCGACCTTCTCCATGACCTCGTCGCTGACGTCGAAGTTGGCGAAGACGTTCTGGACGTCGTCGCTGTCCTCCAGTGCGTCGATCAGCCGGAAGATCTTCCTTGCGCCCTCCTCGTCCAGCTCGACCTGCATGGTCGGGACGAAGTTGGCCTCGGCGGAGTCGTAGTCGATGCCGGCGTCCTGGAGGGCGGTGCGGACCGCGACCATGTCGGTGGCCTCACTGAGTACCTCGAAGGACTCGCCGAGGTCGTTGACCTCCTCGGCACCCGCGTCCAGGACGGCACCGAGGACGTCGTCCTCCGCGAGGTCGCCCTTGGGGACGATGACGACGCCCTTACGGTTGAAGAGGTACGACACCGAGCCGGGGTCGGCCATGTTGCCGCCGTTGCGGGTCATGGCGACGCGCACGTCGGAAGCGGCACGGTTGCGGTTGTCGGTGAGGCACTCGATGAGCACCGCGACGCCGTTCGGGCCGTAGCCCTCGTACATGATCGTCTCGTAGTCGGCGCCACCGGCCTCGAGACCGCCGCCGCGCTTGACCGCGGAGTCGATGTTCTTGTTCGGGACCGACGACTTCTTCGCCTTCTGGATGGCGTCGTAGAGGGTCGGGTTGCCCTCGATGTCGACGCCGCCCATGCGGGCCGCGACCTCGATGTTCTTGATCAGCTTCGCGAAGAGCTTGCCGCGCTTGGCGTCGATCACGGCCTTCTTGTGCTTCGTCGTAGCCCATTTAGAGTGGCCGGACATCTGCCTGTCTCCTTCGCGTAACCCATCCCTGCACCCAACGCCTGAGATCCTACAAGGATTCAGCTGTCCGGTTCGCGCGCACCATGTCGACAAAGAGAGAGTGCACGCGGTGGTCGCCGGTCAGTTCCGGGTGGAACGACGTGGCGAGCGCGTTGCCCTGACGGACCGCGACGATGTGACCGTCGTGCTCGGCGAGCACCTCGGTCCGGGCACCGACGGACTCGACCCAGGGGGCACGGATGAAGACGCCCTCCACGGGGTCGCCCTCGATGCCCAGCACGTCGACCGCGGCTTCGAAGGACTCGTTCTGGCGTCCGAAGGCGTTACGGCGCACGATCATGTCGATGCCGCCGATCGTCTCCTGGCCCGAGCGCGGGTCGAGGATCTTGTCGGCCAGCATGATCAGGCCCGCACAGGTGCCGTAGACGGGCATGCCTTCGCGCACGCGCGCGCGGAGCGGCTCCAGCACGCCGAACAGGGCGGCCAGCTTGGAGATGGTGGTGGACTCGCCGCCGGGGATGACGAGGCCGTCCACCTCGGCGAGTTCCTCGGGGCGCCGCACCGGCCTGGCCACGGCGTCCGCCGCGGCCAGGGCGATGAGGTGCTCTTGGACGTCGCCCTGGAGAGCCAGGACGCCTATGACCGGAGTGCTCATCAGTGGTTACCAGCCGCGGTTGGCGTAGCGCTCGGCCTCGGGGAGGGTGTCGCAGTTGATGCCGACCATGGCCTCACCGAGGTTGCGGGACGCGTCCGCGATGATCTTCGGGTCGTCGTAGAAGGTGGTCGCCTTCACGATGGCCGCGGCGCGCTTGGCGGGGTCGCCGGACTTGAAGATGCCGGAGCCGACGAAGACGCCCTCGGCGCCGAGCTGGCGCATGAGCGCGGCATCGGCGGGGGTGGCGACACCACCCGCGGAGAACAGCACGACGGGGAGCTTGCCGAGCTCGGCGACCTCCTTGACCAGCTCGTACGGCGCGCGCAGATCCTTGGCCGCGGCGTACAGCTCGTTGTTGTCGTAGCCGCGCAGGCGGGCGATCTCGTTCTTGATCTGGCGCAGGTGGCGGACGGCCTCGACGACGTTGCCGGTGCCGGCCTCGCCCTTGGAGCGGATCATGGCCGCGCCCTCGGCGATGCGGCGCAGGGCCTCGCCCAGGTTGGTGGCACCACAGACGAAGGGGGTCGTGAACGCGAACTTGTCGCTGTGGTTGACCTCGTCGGCCGGGGTGAGGACCTCGGACTCGTCGATGTAGTCCACGCCGAGCGACTGCAGGACCTGGGCCTCGACGAAGTGACCGATGCGGGACTTGGCCATGACCGGGATGGAGACCGCCTCGATGATCTCCTCGATCATCGTCGGGTCGGACATCCGGGCCACGCCGCCGTCCTTGCGGATGTCGGCGGGGACCCGCTCCAGGGCCATGACGGCCACAGCACCGGCGTCCTCGGCGATCTTCGCCTGCTCGGCGTTGACCACGTCCATGATCACACCGCCCTTGAGCTGCTCGGCCATGCCGCGCTTCACGCGCGCGGTGCCGGTCTCGGGAGTCTGGTTCTCGGTGCTGGACACGGGTTGACCTCGCTGATGTGAAAGGGGGATTACTGCAGCACCGAGGAAACGTCACCGGACCAGGCCACTGCAAGGGCCAATGGGGAGTCGGTGGATCGTTTTGCTTCGCCGGGGACCATGTCAGTCGGAGTTCTCCCAGGTCAGCACGCCGGGGCCGTCGGGCGTGAGAACCGGCACCCACGCCTCGTCGGCCTCTGCCAGGCGGGACTCGTCAAGAAGCAGGGGCGCGGACCACAGGTCGTCACGGTTCGCGGAGCCGTGGACGTTGCCCGGCGTCCCGCCGGGTGGTGTAGCCGATCAAGTACACGGAATGCACAGGTCATCGCCCGCATCGACACGGCTCGGGGCCGCCGAGGGCGCTGCCGGCAGATCAGCCGCGTGTGAGGTCGGCGCCGCTTCCCCGTAGTCGGCCGGCGCGCGGCTTACCGGAACGCGTCGAGCAAGGTCGCTCACACCACGAGGCGGTTCACGAGGCGGGACGCCGGGTGCGTCCGTCATCGTCCTACGCCGCCCGGTCCACCAGGGCCGCGGGCGGCTCGTCGTCCATCTCGAAGGCCATCGGGAAGGGAGCGTGCCCGGCCAGCCGGAACCAGCGGACCTTGCGGTGCTGGCGGAGGCGGCGGGCCGCGCCGACCGCGTCGTTGTGGAAGCGGCGGGCCATCGGGACCCGTCGTACGGCCTCCGTGAGTTCATGGGCCGCCGACTCTCCCCCGGGCACCTCACGGACCACCTCGACCTGGGCCGCCTCCGCGAAAACGGCCCGCAGCGCCTGGCTCAGCTCGCTCTCGGCGACCTCCCGCTGCTCCTCCTCGGCCTGCCGCGCGGCATGCGCGGCCTCGTACAGGACGATCGACGCGGCGGGGTCCAGGACGCCCGAGGTGGCCAGTTCCTGGGCCACGGAGGCCCGGCGCAGCAACTGCGCGTCCAGTCCCGCGCGCGTGGCGTCGATCCTGGCGTGCAGCCGGTCGAGACGGCCCGCGGTCCAGCTCAGGTAAAGGCCGATCGCGACGAGCGCGACAAGGGTCCAGATGAGGGTGGGAGTCACGAGCAGCAAGGCTATCGGGGCGGGGTCGCGCGGGGCGGGTCAGGACGCCGGAGCGCCCCGCCGGTACCGTCCGGTCGTCGGGCCGGTCAGTCCCGGGCCAGCCCCAGCCGTGCCCGCAACCCCGTGCCCCGGTCGTCCTCCGCCGCTGCCACCGCCGTGGTACCGACCGTCACCGTCTCGTACACCGACAGGATGTCCGCGCCGACCGTCGACCAGTCGAACCGGCGTACGTGCGCGCTTCCGCGGGCCCGCAGTTCGGCCAGTCGCGCCGGATCGCCCAGCAGTCGCACGGCGGCCTCGGCGAGCGCGTCCGCGTCCTCGTTGGCGAAGAGCTCGCCCGCGGCGCCCTGGTCCAGGACCTGGGCGAAGGCGTCGAGGTCGGAGGCGAGCACCGGGACCCCCGCCGACATGGCCTCGACGAGGATGATCCCGAAGCTCTCGCCGCCGGTGTTGGGGGCGACGTACAGGTCGACGCTGCGCAGGAAGCGGGCCTTGTCCTCGTCGCTGACCATGCCGAGGAACTCCACGCGTGCGCGCAGTTCCTCGGGGAGCGACTCCACGGCCTCCTCCTCGTCGCCGCGCCCTGCCACCAGCAGCCGGGTCTGCGGGCGTTCGGCGAGGATCCTGGGCAGGGCCCTCATCAGTACCGGCAGCCCCTTGCGGGGTTCGTCGATACGGCCCATGAAGCCGATCGTGTCGCCCTGCCACTCGGGATGGGGCTTGGCCCGGGCGAAGAAGTCGACGTCGACGCCGTTCGGGATCACCACCGCGTCGCCGCCGAGGTGCTCGACGAGCGTGCGTCGGGCGTACTCGCTGACGGCGATCCGGGCGCTGATCTTCTCCAGGGCGGCCTGGAGGATCGAGTACGCGGCGATCATCGCGCGCGAGCGGGGGTTGGAGGTGTGGAAGGTCGCGACGATCGGGCCCTGGGCGATCCAACAGGCCAGCAGGCCGAGGGACGGTGAGGACGGCTCGTGGATGTGCACGACGTCGAACTCCCCGTCGTGCAGCCAGCGGCGTACGCGCGCGGCGCTCAGGAAGCCGAAGTTGAGCCGGGCCACCGAGCCGTTGTACGGCACCGGGACGGCACGGCCGGCCGAGACGACGTACGGGGGCAGCGGGGTGTCGTCGTCGGCCGGGGCGAGGACGGACACCTCGTGGCCGAGGCGGATGAAGTACTCCGCGAGATCGCGGATGTGGAACTGGACGCCGCCCGGCACATCCCAGGAGTAGGGGCAGACGATGCCGATCCTCACGAGGTTCCCTTCGTGGGATCAAGGTCCTTCAGCCACAGCCTCTGGAGCATGTGCCAGTCCTCCGGATGGTCGGCGATCCCGGTGGCGAAGGCATCGGCCAGCGCCTGTGCCATGACAGACGTCTTTTCGGCCCGCGTACCTGTCTCGGGCACCTCGACCGGGGGGTGCACCCGGCCCCGCATGACGGGCGAGTCGTCGTACCAGAGTGTCACCGGCAGCAGCAGTGCGCCGGTCTGCTGGGCCAGCAGGGCCGGTCCGGCCGGGATGCGGGTGCTCTCGCCGAAGAACTCCACCTCGACGCCGGAGCTGGACAGGTCCCGCTCGGCGACCAGGCAGACCAGGCCGCCGTCCCGCAGGCGCCGGGCCAGCGTGCCGAAGGCGGTGCCGCCGCTGTGCGGGAGGACCTCCATGCCGAGGCCCTCGCGGTAGGCGACGAAACGGTCGTACAGCGTCTCCGGCTTGAGCCGTTCGGCGACCGTGCTGAACGGTGTCTCCAGCGTGGTGGTGACCCAGGCGCCGGCGAGGTCCCAGTTGGCCATGTGCGGCAGTGCGAGGATGACGCCCTTGCCGGCGGCGAGGCCGTCGGTGAGGTGGTGCAGGTCCTTGGGCTCGAAGCCGCCCCTGATGCGTTCCCTGCTCCAGGCGGGCAGCCGGAAGGACTCCATCCAGTAGCGCAGGTAGGAGCGCATCCCCGCGCGCGAGAGCTCGGCGAGGCGCTCGGGGCCCGCGCCCGGCACCACACGCGCGTAGTTGCTCTCCAGCCGGAGTACGCCCTTGCCGCGCCGTTTCCAGGCGAGGTCGGCGATGCTCCGGCCGAGGCGCACGGCGACCGGTTCGGGGAGCTTCTTGACCACGCCCCAGCCGAGGCCGTACAGCGTGTCCGTCAGCCGCTCCTGCGCGCTCACTTCGCGGCCTCGCTCCCCTGCTCCTGCTGCGTCTCCTCGGCGGCAGGCTCGACGGCGCCGGATTCCGCGGAACCGGACTCGGCGGCGGCCTCCTCGGCCTCCGCCGACTCCCGGCGGACCGTGACGACCCGCTGGATGAGCGTGACCAGGCTGCCGACGGCGACGATCCACAAGGCGACCGGCAGCAGGTACTGGATGCCGGGCACTCCGAACTTGTGCAGGCCCGCGAGGCCGGCCGCGACCAACGAGATCACGAGGCGCTCGGCGCGCTCGACGAGGCCGTTGACGGCGACGGGCAGCCCGATCGACTCGCCACGGGCCTTGGTGTACGACACCACCTGGCCGCTGGCCAGGCAGAAGATGGAGACCGCGCACAGGGCGATGTCGTCGCCCCCGCCCGCGTACCAGAGGGCGAACCCGCCGAAGACCGCGCTGTCGGCCACCCGGTCCAGCGTGGAGTCCAGGAAGGCACCCCAGCGGCTGGAGCGGCCGAGCTGGCGGGCCATGTTGCCGTCGACGAGGTCGGAGAACACGAACAGCGTGATCACGACCGTGCCCCAGAAGAGCTCGCCCATGGGGTAGAAGACCAGCGCGCCCGCGACCACTCCGGCGGTGCCGAGAAGCGTGACCGTGTCGGGGCTGACGCCCCTTCTGATCAGAAATGTGGCGAACGGCGTGAGAACACGCGTGAAGAAAGCACGCGCGTACTTGTTCAGCATGGCCTTCCCGAGGGTCGGTTTCGCCGCGCGGCCCCTGCTGGCCACCGGCTGGCCCATCGTAGCCACGCGCACGCGTGGGCGGCGGCGGGGCACCCGGAGCACGTGTCACGGGCCCGCGGCATACGGGTCACGGTGCGATCGCGTCCGTTGTATGGACGCACCGTGACACGAGTGGAAAGCTCGAAGGACCGCGGGCGTCACCGTTGCCGCCATCGCTGGGGGCACCTCCCGGGCGAAGCCTGGGGGAGGATTCCGCACGTCCGCGCCCACAGTGACCTCACCGTGCACGGGAGGCAAGGCCATGGGCGACAAGGCGAACACACACCCCGGAGCCGCCGGCAGGGCAACGGCGGCCGACCACCCCGCGTCCATACGGAATGTGGTGCTGGTCGGCCACTCCGGTTCGGGCAAGACGACATTGGTGGAAGCTCTCGCGCTGACGGCGGGGGCGGTGAACCGGGCGGGCCGTGTGGAGGACGGCGGCACCGTCTCCGACTACGACGAGATCGAGCACCGCCAGCAACGCTCGGTACAGCTCTCCCTGGTGCCCGTCGAATGGGGCGGGTACAAGATCAATCTGCTGGACACCCCCGGATACGCCGACTTCGTCGGGGAACTCAGGGCCGGTCTGCGAGCGGCGGACGCGGCCCTTTTCGTCGTCTCGGCCGCGGACGGCGTGGACGGTTCCACGCGCATGGTGTGGGAGGAGTGCGCGGCCGTCGGGATGCCCCGGGCGATCGTCGTCACGCATCTGGAGGCCGCGCGGGCGGACTTCGAGGAGATGACGCGGACCTGCGCCGAGGCCTTCGGCGGCGACGACCCCGACGCCGTACTGCCGCTCTATCTGCCCCTGCACGGCCCGCAGGGCCCCGACGGGCACGCGCCCGTGACCGGGCTGACCGGGCTGCTGTCGCAGAAGCTGTTCGACTACTCGTCCGGGGAACGCAAGGAGGCCGAGCCGGGTGAGGATCTGCTGCCGGAGATCGAGGAGGCCCGCAACCGGCTGATCGAGGGGATCATCGCGGAGAGCGAGGACGAGACCCTCATGGACCGCTACCTCGGCGGCGAGGAGATCGACTTCAAAACACTCGTGGAGGACCTGGAGCGGGCCGTGGCGCGCGGGGCGTTCCATCCGGTCCTGGCCGCCGCCCCCGCGAGCGAAGGCGCCCGGCAGGGCATCGGCACGGTCGAGCTGCTGGAGCTGGTCACAGGGGGTTTCCCGACGCCGTTCGAGCACCCCACACCGGGCGTCACCACCATCGACGGCAAGCCGCGCGAGATCAAACCCTGCGACACCGAGGGACCGCTGGTCGCGGAGGTCGTGAAGACCGCATCCGACCCGTACGTCGGCCGGATCTCGCTGGTGCGGGTCTTCTCCGGGACCCTGCGCCCGGACGAGACGGTCCATGTCTCGGGGCACGGGCTCGCCGACCGCGGGCACGAGGACCATGACGTCGACGAGCGGGTCGGCGCGCTGTCCGCGCCCTTCGGCAAACAGCAGCGCTCGCTCACGCACTGCATCGCGGGAGACCTCGCGTGCGTGGCGAAGCTGAGCCGCGCGGAGACCGGGGACACGCTCTCGGCGAAGGACGACCCGCTGCTCATGGAGCCGTGGGAGATGCCCGACCCGCTGCTGCCGCTCGCCATCGAGGCGCACAGCAAGGCGGACGAGGACAAGCTCTCGCAGGGCCTCGCGAGGCTGGTCGCCGAGGACCCGACCATGCGGCTCGAACAGAACCCGGACACCCACCAGGTGGTCCTGTGGTGCCTGGGCGAGGCGCACGCCGACGTGGCGCTGGAGCGGCTGCGCAGCCGTTACGGAGTGCAGGTGGACCTCGTACCGCACCGGGTGGCCCTGCGGGAGACGTTCGCCGACAAGTCGGCGGGGCGCGGGCGGCATGTGAAGCAGTCCGGCGGGCACGGGCAGTTCGCCATCTGCGAGATCGAGGTGGAGCCGCTGCCCGGCGGCTCGGGCATCGAGTTCGTGGACAAGGTCATCGGCGGTGCGGTGCCGCGTCAGTTCATCCCGTCCGTCGAGAAGGGCGTACGGGCGCAGGCGGCCAGGGGGGTCGCCACCGGCCATCAGCTCATCGACGTCCGGGTCACGCTGGTGGACGGAAAGGCGCACTCCGTCGACTCGTCCGACGCCGCGTTCCAGACGGCCGGGGCGCTGGCGCTGCGGGAGGCGGCGGCGGACGCGCGGATCCATCTGCTGGAGCCGGTGGCAGAGGTGTCCGTCCTGGTCGGCGACGACTACGTGGGCGCCGTGATGAGTGACCTGTCCGGGCGGCGCGGGCGGGTGCTCGGCACCGAGCAGACCAACGGCGGGCGCACGCTCGTCAGGGCCGAGGTGCCCGAGATCGAGATCGGCCGGTACGCGATCGACCTCAGGTCCCTGTCGCACGGCACCGCGCGTTTCGACCGCTCCTACGCACGGCACGAGCCCATGCCGCCGCAGATCTCCGAGAGGATCCGTGAAGGCGCGCGAGACGCCTCGTAGTTGGGGCCGGGCGCCGCACAAGTGGCGCCCGGGGCCCGGCAGGTGACGTTTACGGAACCTTTCCCTCCGCCCAGGCGGGCGGCTTCGGCCGTCCGCCGACGAATGTCGGTACCTGCGGATACCCTGATGACCTGATCAACAGGTGTGCGGAGCACGGAAGTCGGGAAGGCCGCAGGAGCGGGAGCAACGCGGCGATCGGGGGGCGGGAATGACCGTTAACGGCGGTTACGCGGACTTCTTCGGTCCGCAGGTGCCGCGCACGGGTGACGAGGCACAGACGGCCACGTTCGCCCTGGCCTCGGCGGCCTATCGGGACAATCCGATGGAGGAGATCCTCAAGGCCAACAACGAATGGCACGAGTCGACCATCAAGGGCGGCCGCAGCTGGGCAAAGATCTTCCGCCCCAACCTCGGCGAGGCCTTCTCCACGGCCGTGGTCATCCGCATGCTCGGCAAGGGCCGCAAGCCGCTCATCCAGTCCTTCGGCGCCGAGCCGCAGGTCGTGGTCGAGCACTGTCTCGCGGCGAACAACATCCGCCGGGACCGGGACAACTGGCTGAGCGCCGTGGTGGTGCTGTGCGGTGTGCTCTTCCTGCCCGGATTCCTGGTCTGGCTGATGGTCTTCACGCTGCGCACCAACGTCGCCAGGCGCGACGACAAGCAGGCGGGCGTGCTCGGCACAGCGCTGCTGGTCGCGATGGGGGCGCTCGCCGTGCTCTTCCTGATCAAGATGCCCTTCGGCGGCTTCTGGGCCCTGTACGCACGCGCGTGCGTGGTCCTCCCTGTGGTCGGCTGGTTCTGGGCCAAGCAGATCTGCGAGCGCACGGCGACGGACCTGCGGAGCCGCTGGGACAATCTGCTGGCCGGCAGCAGCGTCGGCGCCAAGGTGCCCGAGGCGGTGCCGAGCAGCCCCGGTGAGACCGCGGCCGAACAACTCCGCCAGTCCCTCGCCACCCTCAGCGCCGAACAGCAGTCCAACTCCGTCTTCTACGCCGGCCCCAAGGGGATACTCGGCATGGGCACCCGCTGGGGCAGCTGGCAGCTGGCCGAGAACCTGGTGTCCGCCGACCCCACCCGGGAGATCCACCCCTTCCGCAGCTGGGACGTCATCCGCTCCATCCACGACCAGCTGCGCATGCTGGAACGCAACACCATCAACACCGGCGGCTTCCCGAAACCGTCCGTACGGCACTGGGTCGTCACCCCGATCGCGGAAGGCGCCAAGGCGGTGACCCGGCCCGGGGGCACGGACGTGGACGCGTACCAGGTCAAGTCCCACGCGATACAGGACATCTGCAACAAGCAGCAGTTCGGCGGCGGAGACCGGCACTACCTGGGCGTCCAGTGGACGCTGTGGGAGGGGCAGCTGGTCCTCACCATGATGATCACGGTGACCGTGCTGCACGAGACCCTGCGCATCGAGGTCACCGGGCACGCACTGGGGCCGGTGCACGGGCTGTTCACCTCGAAGCCGGAGGCCAAGGAGAAGGAGGTCGCCAAGTCGATCCGGTTCTGGGAGACCCGGAAGATCAAGCTCCCGCTGGTCGACGCCGACGAGGTGGTTCGTCTCGCCGCCCGGGCGCCCCTGACCCGGTATCCGCCGCTGCTCAACTGGCTCGGCGGCGCGCTCGTCCTGCCCGAGCCGTTCGGTGTGCGGCACGCCTGGGCGGACCGGCCGTGGCGGCACCGCTTCATGGCCGACGACGCGCTGCGTGCCGCGACACCGGTGCTGCGGGTCGTGCACGCCGCGGCGATCCGGGTCCTGGAGGACAACGGCGTGGACACGGAGAAGTTCGGCACGCGGGCGGGCTTCCTGAGCACGCAGGTCCAGGACGTGTCCCCGCGCAAGGCCGACCTGTACGACGCGTAGGCATCCGGCGGTGCGGGGGGTCTGGGGGCGGGGGGTCTGGGGGCGGTAACCCCCGGTCCCCGTCGGTCCGGACGGGCCGGTCGGTGTCGGCCTCGGCTGAGATCAGTCCGTCGGCCAGGCCTCCGCCAGCATCTTCCGGGTGTCCCCCAGCAGCTGCGGCAGCACCTTCGTGTGGCCGACGACGGGCATGAAGTTCGTGTCGCCACCCCAGCGCGGGACGATGTGCTGGTGCAGGTGGGCGGCGATACCGGCGCCGGCGACCGTCCCCTGGTTCATGCCGATGTTGAAGCCGTGCGCCCCGGACGCGGTCCGCAGGGCCGTCATCGCCTGCTTGGTCAGCGCGGCCAGTTCGGCGGTCTCCGGCTCGGTGAGGTCGGTGTAGTCGGCCACATGCCGGTAGGGCACAACCATCAGATGGCCGCCGGTGTAGGGGTAGAGATTGAGCACCGCGTACACCAGTTGTCCGCGCCGGACGATCAGACCGTCCTCGTTGGATTTGGCCGGGATGGAGCAGAAGGGACAGCCGTCTTCGGCACCCGGGCCGGTCGGCTTGTTCTCGCCCTGGATGTAGGCCATCCGGTGGGGTGTCCACAGACGCTGGAACGCGTCCTGCGTCCCGACTCCCCACTGCTGCTCCGGCTCACTCGTCATGCAGTGCAGCATATGACTTCGCCCGTTCGCGCCGTGTCGGTGGGGTTGTGGGAAAAACGGTCCGGGCCAAGCTGGACGGGTGGACGACGACAGCCGCGGAGCCGACGACACCGGGGAACACAGGAGCCACGACCACGAGGCCCGCCGGACCCGGGCCGCCGGTAGGCACGTACGGGGCGCCCCCGTCTCCGGCTCCCGCGGGACGCCGCCCGCCGACGACCGCGAGGCCCGCTGGGAGCAGCGCACGGAACTCCCTCTCGCCGTCGCCGCCCTGGCCTTCCTCGCCGGGTACGCGCTCCGGGTGCTGGCCGACGGTCTCGCGGACGGTCTGCTCGACCTCTGTCTGGCCGTGACACTGGCCGCCTGGGCGCTGTTCGCCGTCGACTACGCGGTGCGCCGGCGTCTGAGCGGGCAGCGGCAGCGCTTCGTACGGACCCACGTCCTGGACACCCTCGTGCTGCTCCTGCCTCTGCTGCGGCCCCTGAGGGTCGTGAAGGTGTACGAGGCCGTGCAGCGCCGGCGCGGACGGCCCCGGCTCGCCCTGCACGCGCGCGTGAGCGTCTACGCCGGTCTGTCGACCCTGCTGCTGGGCTTCACCGGTGCTCTCGCCGTCTACCAGCAGGAACGCCACGCACCCGGGACCACCATGCACACCTTCGGTGACGCCGTCTGGTGGACCTGCGCCACCCTCGCCACCGTCGGTTACGGCGATGTCGTCCCGGTCACCCCGCTGGGCCGCCTGATCGCGGTCGGCGTGATGATGATCGGGCTGGCCCTGCTCGGCGCCGTGACCGGGAGGACGACGAAGGGCCCCCGGGGAACTGAACTCCCCGAGGGCCCCACCTGCAGGCGTCAGACCTGTGTCCGCTCCTCGACGACCTTCGCGATCTTCGCGATGGCCTCGTCGAACGGGATGCCGTTCTCCTGCGAGCCGTCGCGGTAGCGGAAGGACACCGAGCCGCCCGCCATGTCCTCGTCGCCCGCGATGACCATGAAGGGCACCTTCTGCTTCTGGGCGTTGCGGATCTTCTTCTGCATGCGGTCCGAGGAGGAGTCCACCTCGACCCGCAGGCCCTGCTTCTTGGCGGCCGCGGCGAACTTCTCCAGGTACTCCACGTGTGCGTCGCCGATCGGGATGCCGACCGCCTGGACCGGGGCCAGCCAGGCCGGGAAGGCGCCCGCGTAGTGCTCCAGGAGCACCGCGAAGAACCGCTCGATGGAGCCGAACAGCGCGCGGTGGATCATGACCGGGCGCTGCTTGGTGCCGTCGGGCGAGGTGTACTCCAGCTCGAAGCGCTCCGGCAGGTTGAAGTCGAGCTGGATCGTCGACATCTGCCAGGTACGGCCGATCGCGTCCTTGGTCTGGACGGAGATCTTCGGGCCGTAGAAGGCGGCGCCACCCGGGTCCGGGACCAGGGGCAGGCCCTGCTTCTCGGCGACCTGACGCAGGGTCTCGGTCGCCTCTTCCCAGACCTCGTCGGAGCCGACGAACTTCTCCGGGTCCTTGGTGGACAGCTCCAGGTAGAAGTCGGTCAGGCCGTAGTCGCGCAGCAGGCCGAGGACGAAGGTGAGCGTCTTGTCGAGCTCCTCCGACATCTGCTCACGGGTGCAGTAGATGTGCGCGTCGTCCTGGGTGAAGCCACGCGCGCGGGTGAGGCCGTGCACGACACCCGACTTCTCGTACCGGTACACGGTCCCGAACTCGAAGAGGCGCAGCGGCAGTTCACGGTAGGAGCGGCCGCGCGCGTCGAAGATCAGGTTGTGCATCGGGCAGTTCATGGGCTTGAGGTAGTAGTCCACGCCCTCGTCGAGCTGCATGGGCGGGTACATGCCGTCGGCGTACCAGTCCAGGTGCCCGGACTGCTCGAAGAGCTTCCCCTTCGTCGCGTGCGGGGTGTAGACGAACTCGTAGCCCTCCTCCTCGTGGCGGCGGCGCGAGTAGTCCTCCATGACGCGGCGGATGATGCCGCCCTTGGGGTGGAAGACGGCGAGGCCGGAGCCGATCTGCTCCGGGATGGAGAACAGGTCGAGCTCGGAGCCCAGCTTGCGGTGGTCGCGCTTCTCGGCCTCGGCGAGAAAGTCGAGGTGCGCCTTCAGCTCGTCCTTGGTCGGCCACGCGGTGCCGTAGATGCGCTGGAGCATCGGGTTCTTCTCGCTGCCGCGCCAGTAGGCGGCCGCGTTGCGCATCAGTTTGAACGCCGGGATGTTGCGGGTGGAGGGCAGGTGGGGACCGCGGCACAGGTCCTTCCAGCACAGCTCGCCGGTCTTGGCGTCGAGGTTGTCGTAGATGGTGAGCTCGCCGGCGCCGACCTCGACGTCCGCACCGTCGTCGCTCGACGCGGAACCCTTGAGGCCGATCAGCTCCAGCTTGTACGGCTCGGCGGCCAGTTCCTCGCGGGCGGCCTCGTCGGTGACCACACGGCGGGAGAACTTCTGCCCCCGCTTCTGGATCTCCTGCATCTTCTTCTCGACGGCCTTGAGGTCCTCGGGCGTGAACGGCTTCTCGACGTCGAAGTCGTAGTAGAAGCCGTCCTTGACCGGCGGGCCGATGCCCAGCTTGGCCTCGGGGAAGAGCTCCTGCACGGCCTGCGCCATCACGTGGGCGGCGGAGTGGCGCAGGATGTTGAGGCCGTCCTCGGAGGAGATCTCCACGCCCTCCACCTCTTCGCCCTCGGAGAGGACGTACGCGAGGTCCCTGAGCTCGCCTCCCACGCGCGCGGCGACGATCGAGCGTTCGCCCGCGAAGAGCTCGGCGGCCGTAGTGCCCGTCGTCACCACGCGTTCTTCCCGCTCGGAATCGCGCTGGATGATCACACGGACGTCTGACACCGGTCTCTCCTGACTGAAGGTGGGTGCGGCGCCATACCGGGAGCGCGCGCAAGAGGGGATCGTACCGACCCGGCACCCGCCTCCGCGAAATCAGTCCCCTCCGCAGGCTTCCTGACCGGACTCTCCGCATGCCTCCTCGAAGAAGTCCAGATTCTCCTGGAGGGACTTCATCAGCCGGTCCCGCTCGGCCTCGTCCACCTGTACGGGCGCGACTCCGGTGGCCCCGGTGAGCCTGCGGAAGCCGCCGCGGCTCTCCAGCCGGCCGTGCACCCGGACCGGCAGCCCGACGAGGTGGGCCTGCCCGGCGATCCGGTACGCCTCCTCGTCCAGCGTCAGCCGCAGGTGCGGGATCTCGGCGCCGGCGATCACGCGCAGCCGTACCGACCCGTCGCCGCGCGGCCCCGACCTGTGCATCCGCTCCACCGTGCCGGTGATCCGCACCGGGACGGAGGGCTCCTCGCGCAGGAAGCGGGCTCCGGCCTCGCGCAGCACGGGCAGGTCGCCGGGCGAGAACTCGACGGCCTCGGCACGGGCCGCGCACCCTTCGGGGACCCCGGCCGCGGGCGCCCACTCGACGGCGATGCGGGCACCTTCGGTACCCCGCACGAGGGCGATCAGCGCCTCGGTGAGCTCCCGGCTGACACCCGCCTCGACGGCCCCGTCGAAGGCGTCCATGCCGCCGGTGGCCCGCTGGTAGTCGATGGCCTCCCTGGTCGCGTAGAGGGCCTGGTGGAGGCGGACGGCGAGGGGGCGGGCGGTGTCGACGGGCACGAAGGCGGTGAGCCGGCGGCCCCCGGTGGCCGAGCCGACCAGGACGGTGTCCAGGGTCGCGGCTGCCGTACGGCGGTGGCGGGCGCCGTAGTAGCCGGCACGCGCGCGTGTGGCGAGCGCGCCGGCGAGCAGGGTCTGGCGGGCGGCGGCGCGCAGTTGCTCCTCGACGCTCCAGGTCGTGGCGTCGGCGGGGCCGGTCGGGACGTCCCGCCACCAGCGGATCTCGTCGCTGGGCACAGCGAGCCCGACGAGCACCTCGCGCGCCGAGGGGGTGCCGCTGCGGGACAGCGCGACGAGGGCCTCGCCGAGGAGTTCCTCGCTGTCGGGGAACGCACGGCTCTCGGGCACGAGCAGGCTGGTCCCGCCCGCGCCCGGGCCCGGCGGCGTCCAGCGGCCGTAGCGGCCCGGAGCGCCGCCGCGCCGCTGCCAGCCGTGCCGGTGCAGCAGGGCGCTCAGGACGGCGGGGTCGACCTCGTCGGGAGTCGGTGAACGCTCCCAGTGGGCCTCCGGGTGGGGGCGTACGGCACGCAGTGGCTCCTCCAGCGGCCGGTGGGTCATGGTCTGCCTCCCGTCCCGACGCGCGTCATGATCTCGCACAGCGCCCGGTCGTCGAAGATGCGGTTGGTCGGAATCCGCACGGTGGTCCGGGTCCGGCCGGTGATGGGGTGGCCGGCCAGGTTGACCCAGTAACAGCAGTGTCTGAGGTCGAGGCGGTCGTGGCCGGCGCGCAGCCAGTCGTCCTGGGTTCTCGGGACGAGCATGACCACCAGGATCTTGTGGACGGACACCGGTGTGCGGGCGAGTTTGCGCAAGTGGTCGTTGTCGAGCGTGAAGGAGAAGAACCGGCCTGCCGGGTTGGGCGCGATCTGGTAGGTGCACTTGAGCTGCACCTTGATGGTGACCTCGTCGTCGACGGTGTGTCCGGGCGAGCCGTGGCTGACGTGCCAGTCGATGCCGTTGTCCGGAAAGGGTTGCGACAACGAGCAGCCGGCCGCCGCCGCGACGGCGTGCAGATAGCCCACCTGCAGTGTCTCCATGCAGGCGGTGGTGGCGAGCGTGCCGCGAAGGGGGCCCGTGCGTTCGGGCAGCAGCCCGCCCCGCTCGGGCTGCGCTATCGCCATGACCAACAGCCTTCCAAGCAAAGTGACATGCCCACAATGGGGGCGGATGAATCCCGCGCCGGGCCGCTGAACTGCAAAGACCCGTACTCCTGTTGTGTCCTTCCGGCGTACGGCGCAAACAGCCCGGGTATCACCAAACAGGCAGAAGACGGTGCGTCAGCTGCCGTGGGTGAACGAGGGGTTGAGTTGGATGACGTACTGGTACGAAGGGCCCCTGGCCGCTTTCGACACGGAGACCACGGGCGTTGACGTCGAGACCGACCGGATCGTGTCGGCCGCCGTCGTCGTCCAGGACGCCGCGGGCAGCCGGCCGCGGGTGAGCCGGTGGCTGGTCAACCCGGGCGTGCCGGTGCCCGCCGGGGCGACGGCGGTGCACGGGCTGACGGACGAACATCTCCAGCGCAACGGCCGCTGGCCGGCGCCGGTGATGTTCGAGATAGCCGAGGCGCTGGCGGAGCAGGCGGTGGCGGGCCGTCCGCTGGTGGTGATGAACGCGCCGTTCGATCTGACACTGCTGGACCGGGAGTTGCGCCGCCATCGCGCGTCGTCCCTGGACCGCTGGTTCGACACCTCACCGCTGCTGGTGCTGGATCCGCGGGTCCTCGACAAGCATCTGGACCGCTACCGCAAGGGCCGCCGCACCCTGACCGACCTGTGCGCGCACTACGACGTCGAACTGGAGGGCGCACACGACGCGGCGGCCGACGCGCTGGCCTCACTGGATGTCGTACGGGCGGTCGGGCGCCGTTTCGCGGCCCGGCTGGAGCGGCTGGCGCCTCCGGAGCTGCACAATCTGCAGGCGGTGTGGCACGCGGCGCAGGCACGGGGCCTGCAGGCGTGGTTCGCGCGCAGCGGCTCGGAGGAGTCGGTGAGCACGGACTGGCCGCTGCGTCCGGATCTGCCCGCGGCGGCATGACAAGGCATGAAGAAAGCCGGCCCGTCTGCGACGGACCGGCTTTTCCCGGTGGGCGATACTGGGTTCGAACCAGTGACCTCTTCGGTGTGAACGAAGCGCTCTCCCACTGAGCTAATCGCCCGGGAACGCACTGAACAATACAGGTCCCCGCGGGTTTCCTTCAATCCGCTTCCAAGTGGGCGACGAGCCCCCGCCGTCCGGCGCGCATCATCAGCCGGTGGTTGGCCCGGAAGACCAGCCGTCCCGGCACGGCCAGGCGCCGGAGCAGCGGCTTGTTCACCTCGGTGACCTGTTCGTAGCGGGCGAGGCTGCCGTCGCCGTCCGCGGTGATCGTCCAGCGCGCCCAACCGTCGAGGTCCCCGGCCATCGCGATCTCCAGCACCCCGGCCTCCGGGGCTCGGCGCACCTCGCGCGCGGTGAAGACCAGGTCGTACGGCAGCACGGCACGGATCGTGATCAGACCGGTGGTGTCGTCGAGTCGGCGGACCTCGCGCACCTGGGGCCACCAGCGGGGATACTCCTCGGCCCGTTCCAGTGCGGCGTAGACGGCGGCTGGCTTCGCGGGCAGGGACCACTGGGTGCGGAAGCGGAATCGGGTCCAGTCCATGCGCTGAGTATGGGTGAAGCCCGGCATCGGATTCGAGTACGTCCTGAGTATGTGTACTCATGTCGCGACGCGTGACCCAGCCCACACTTCACAGCATGACCCACATCCCGCCACCTGCCGAGGAGCTGCGGCTCCTCGACGCCGAACTGTGGCAACTGGACGCCCGCCGGGCCCAGTTGCTGGCCCGCCGGGCCTGGCTGGTCGCCGCGCTCCAGCCGAAGTGGCGCGCGCCCGAGCCGACCCGACCGGCACCCTCCGCGCTCCCCCGCCCCGAGGCGAGCCGACCGAGTGTGCAGAACCTGCTCCTCGTGCTCGGCGGTGTCCTGCTCACGGTCGCGGCGATGGTGTTCACGCTGGTCAGCTGGGGTCATCTGGGGATCACCGGCCGGGCCCTGGTGCTCGGCGCGGTCACCGCGGCGGCGCTCGGGGCCCCGCTGCTCCTGCTGAAGCGGGAGCTGCGGTCGACGGCCGAGACGGTGGCAGGTCTGGGTCTGGCACTGACCGTCCTGGACGCCTACGCCCTGCACGGGGCAGCTCTCCCGCACACGCCCGGGGCTGCCTACACGGCGGTCGCCTCGGCCCTCCTGGCCGGCCTCTGGACGGCGTACGGGCTGCTGCCGCGCGCCGCCGGGCTGCGTTTGCCCCGCCCCGCCGCCCTGGTCGCGGCCCAACTCCCGCTGTTCTTCTGGGCGATCGCCGCCGACGCGGGCGCCTACGGCCTCACGACCGCACTGTTGGTGACGGCCGGGTCCGACACGGTTGTGGCGCTCCGGGTGACGCCCAGGTCCGTACGCGTGGTCGCCGCGATCGGCGCGTACGGGACGGGCGCCTGGGGCGTACTGGCCGCCGGTTGGCTGACCTGGACAGCCACCGGCCCGAGCGCCGCCGCCCGTGCGGCGGCGCTCCTTCTCCTCGCGGCGGCGATCGCCCTGGCTGCGGCCCGGCAGAAGCAGTCGCTCGGCCTGGCCGTGGCCTCCGGGCTGCTCACGGTGGCGGCCCTCGGCGGTGCCACCCGATCCGCACTGCCCGAACCGTGGACGGTCCCGGTCCATCTGGCCTTCGGCATCGCACTGTTGGCGGCACTGCGGCTCAGCCGCCTGCCGGACGCGGTACGACGAGGTCTCGTATGGGCCTCCGGCGCCGTACAGGCACTGGCCCTGCTGTGGGCCCTGCCGGTCGTCGGTGCCGTCGTGGTGGGTCCGCTCGCCTGGGTCTCACAGGTCTGGACCGGCGCCCCGTCGGACGCCCGCGCCGCGGTGACCGTCGGCATGACCTGGCCGCCGCACTCGGGGGCCGTGCCGGTCGTCCTGGCCGCCGTCGCGGGGGTGCTCGCCCTGGCGGTACGGGACACGACCTGGCGTCCGCGGGCCCTGGCAGGAGCCCTGGGCCTGGTCTGGGCCACCGCGCTCACGCTCCCGGCGGTGCTCGAACTCCCTTACACCGCAGGCTTGTCGGTCCAGGGAACCGTGACGGTCGGGGCCCTCGCGGCCGCCGTGTTCCTACGACAGCACCTGACGGCCCTCGCCCTCGCACTGGTGACCTCCGCGAGCCTCGCTCTCCTCGCCCTCGCGTCCCAGACCGCGACCCTGGTCGTGCTCTCCGGTCTGGTCGCACTGTTCACGGCGGCCTCCTGGCGCCTCGCCCCGTTCACGGCCCCGTCCGCCCTGGTCTACGGCACCGCGCTCGCCGGTGCGACCGGTGCCGCCGTGGACTGGTCGCCGGCATACACGGCCCTCCTGGTCCTCGCGATCCCGGCGGCCGCGGCTCTGCTGGCGCCGCGACTCGGTGACCCGAAGGCCATCGTGTCGGTCGAGGCGGCCGGGGCGGCGGCCGGACTGCTCGCCATCGTGCTCGCGTCGACCGACGTTCCCCTGCTCGCCACGGTCCTGGCCCTGTGCGGGGTGATCACGGCGGGCACGGCGATCCGTACGGACCGCCGGCCGGTCGGGTACGCGGCCGCCGCCCTGTTCCTCGCGGCCACCTGGGTCCGCCTCGCGGCGTGGGACGTGGGCACCCCGGAGGCGTACACGCTCCCGGTCACGATTCCTGCGCTGCTGGTCGGCGTCCTGCGCCATCGTCGTGACCCGCGGATCTCGTCCTGGACGGCGTACGCCCCCGGGCTGGCCATCACCCTGGTGCCGAGCCTCGTCGCGGCCTGGAGCGATCCCCACTGGGCCCGTCCTCTGCTGCTGGGCACGGCGGCCTTGTCGGTCACCCTGGCAGGCGCCGGCCACCGTCTCCAGGCCCCGCTCCTGCTGGGCGGCGGTGTCCTGGTCCTGGACGCCCTGCACGAACTGGCCCCGTACCTCGTCCAGGTGGCGGACGCCCTCCCCCGCTGGGTGCTCCCGGCCCTGGCCGGCCTCCTTCTGCTCGCGCTCGGCGCAACATACGAACACCGCTTGAGGAACGCGCGAAAGATGCGGGACTTCCTGGGAAGCATGCACTGAACCCACCCAGGGGCGTGGGGAACTGCGTGACCAGCCAAGGCGGCCACGCAGTTCCCCACGGCACAAGCCGCTACGGCATCTTGTCCCCGAGCAGCGCCAGGTTCTCGATCGCGGCCAGTCCGTACAGCGCGGTGTCGTTGGACGACACCCAGGCCGCCTCGCTACCCGCCACCAACGCGACCGGCCCGCTCAGCGCCTCGGTCTTCCAGGGCGCCGACTCCTTGTACCCGTCGGAGTTGTAGAACTTGTCCCACGCACGCGTGGCCAGCTTCGCGTCCCCAGTCTTGACGGCCGCGTACGCGTCCAGCCGCGAGTGCCCCTGGAACAGCAGCAGCGACCCGAAGTTGGACCCGTACCGTGCCGCCTGCTCGGCCTTGGTCGCGTTGAAGTAGCGGCAGTAGTCGAAGTACGCCTCGTTGAACTTCGGCATGTCGACCAGGTCGATGAGCTCGGCGCACAACTCGTTGAGCCCGAACACGGCGGACAGGTGCGAGACCCCGACCACCGGCGCCGGAGCGACCGCGAACTTCCCCGTGTCGAGGTCGTACAGTCCGCTTCCCTGCACGAAGCCGTTGGGCTGGGCGGCGATGCCCTCCATCGTCGAAAGCACCCGGGCCTTGGCCTTCTCCCACTTGGGTCCCTTGCGTTCCCACTCGGTCAGCCAGGCCGACACCAGTCCGCTCCAGTCCGTGCCGAATCCGACCGACAGCGCGTGCCGGTCGGGCGTGTACGGGTCGGTGCGGATCTTGCGCAGCGGGTCCAGTACCAGGAACGTCTCGTCGGAGTCGACGTTGGCGTGCATGAGGTCACCGACGCGCTCGTCGGCGGTGAGGAAGTAGTAGTAGCGGCGGTACGTCGTGTTGGCGATGCGCTGCTGCTTGGCGCTGTCGGCATAGTGCTGCACACCGTGTCGGGTACCGAGTCCGGCCCACTGCCCCAGGTGGTATACGTCCACTTCACCGGTGTGCCGGGTCATGGACTCGGCGAACCGGAAGATGTCCGCGCGGCCACTGCGGATGTACGCGAACCAGAGCCAGAGGTCGGGCGAGAGCTCGGAGTTGTCCCAGGCGTAGCCGCCGATGTCGTACCGCCACTGGTGCCTGACGGTGTCATAGGTGTGCATGATGTCGCCGTGGTCCCAGAAGCCGTACCAACGGCGTTGCTCCACCTGGCCCTTGTAGTACGTGAAGAGGAAGTCGAGGTGGTCCTCGATCTTCGCCTTGGCCGGGGTCGAGCGGTCCGGCTCGGAGTACAGGCCCGGTCCGAAGACCTTCGCCTTGACGAGCTGCTTGGGCGGCGCGGCGAGCTGCGGCAACACCCTTACGGCCTCGACCTGTTGGGCCAGGACCTCCGGCGTGGGCGTCGACTCGTTGGCCCAGAACAGCAGTTCCGACGTACGGGCGATGCCATAGGGCGTGCCGAACTCGGGCTCGTAGTCCTCGTAGGTGATGTTGAGGCCTTCGAGCTGTTCGGCGAAGGTGTCCTGG
The DNA here is from genome assembly GCF_036174265.1 of Streptomyces sp. NBC_00285. Taxonomy (NCBI): domain Bacteria; kingdom Bacillati; phylum Actinomycetota; class Actinomycetes; order Kitasatosporales; family Streptomycetaceae; genus Streptomyces; species Streptomyces sp. NBC_00285. The sequence goes on from NZ_CP108055.1 coordinate 2,120,787, forward strand.
CCCATGCCGTCGTGGTAGAAGCGCAGGTCCATGGGCTGGGCCTCGGGCGACCACAGCCAGAGGGTGACCTCGGCCTCGTCAGTCTGCGCGCCACGGATGTCGAGCTGGGAGGGGTGGCGCTCCCAGAAGTCCCGGAGCCCGAAGGAGAATCCGCCGCTCGCACCACCGACGTACCCGAACCCGGACGCCCGCCCGCCGCCGCCGGCGCCGATCCAGCTGTGGCCCTTCTTGGTGCGCTTGCGCACACTGAAGCCGTCGGAGGAGAGCTGCGAGAGGGTGTAGTCGCCCCACTCGGGGATGTACTGGAGCCGGGTCGTGACCCGCTGGTCCCAGGTGGCGGGGTCGGGCAGCTTCCGGCCCGCGTACTGGGCCTCCTGCACGGCGATGCCGGGATCGCGGCGCAGACCGGTGATGCCCTTGACGGCCTCGCGCAGCAGGCCTGTCCCTTCGCCGCCGATGCGGATGTGGCGGTCGTAGGACTGGTCCCGCATCGGCACGGTGAAGCGGACACCGAGGCCGCGGATGAAGTCGCCGCTCGCCTTGCCGGGCTCCTGGGTGCCGTCGTAGGTGATGGTGTGGACCATGCGGAAGGAGTCGGCGCCCGCGTAGAAGTAGAGGCGGATGGAGAACGGCAGCCAACTCCGGCTGCCCTTGCGGTGCTTGCCGTCGATCTTGACGACGGCACGGACCGGGCCCTCCTGCTCGACGGTCACCGCCGAGATGGCCCCCTCGAAGCGCTCTGTCCTGACCGCGCCCTGGTCCTCGTCCTCGATCTCGGGCTGGCGGATCAGCACGAGCCGCCCGTTCTTGGCGATCTCGGTGGAGCCGCGGGTCACCGACTTGATGAGCGTGGCGCCCGACTTGCCGATCTTCGCGGTGATGACACCGGTGGAGACGGTGATCGCGCCACCGCTCTTGTCGACGGTGACCTTCTTGTCGGGTACGGCCGTGTCGCCGGCGCTCAGCGACAGCTTGCCGTTGCCCGAACTGAGCGCGTGGGCGGTCCACTTGAGCGAGCCGTCGGGCCAGTAGGCGAGCGGCCAGGACTGGACCGGAACGCCCTTGCCGTCCGCGTCCGTCACCGCGAACTTCTGGCCCTCCTGATGGACGCCCTTCGGCCAGGGGACACCGACGGTGGAGCCGGGCGCGGCACCGAGGCCGCCGTCCTCCAGCCAGTCCAGGGTCACGGGAGCGTCGTCGGCCTCGGCGGCTCTCGGCGCGGCCTGCGCGTCCTTGGTGCCCAACGCCCAGCTGAACTGCGCGGCGGCACCGGCGACGGCGGCCGCCTTGAGGATGGACCTGCGGGGGATGGGGGACATGGCCGTTCCTTTCCATGGACAGGCTGGTCAGGGGCATGACAGAGAGAGGTACGGCGCCCGGGGCGCCGACCCAGGTCGGGGGCACCGCCCGTCAGCGGCGCCGGTGGCGTTCCTCCACGGCGACGGCCGCCGCCGCTACAGCCCCGAGGACGGGGACCGCCAGCGGTGCGACGAACCCCGCCGACAGGGCCACGACGGCCAGACCGGCGACGATCAGGAAGGATCCGGCGGGATCGCGCAGGGTCCTGCGTACGGCGCCCGCGAGCAGCGCGCGCCAGGAGGCGCCCGGCGTCCACACGGCAGCCGCGCGCAGCCCGGCCACCGCCAGCGCCATCAGCGCCAGCAGTCCGACGGCCCCGACGAACGGGCCGCCGGGGATCCCGGCCCGCGCGGCCTGGACGTCCACCCAGACCGCGGCCCCCGCCGCCCACCCGGCGACCCCGACGAGCCACCCGCGGCGCACGGCCGTACGGAAGTCCGCGACGAACTCCCGCCAGCCGCCCGCCTCATGGCCGGCACGCCGCCGCAGATGCCGTGCCCCGGCGGCGAAGGCCGCGGGGTAGGTGACGAGGCCGAGACAGGCCACGGCGATCCACACACCGGTGAGGAGCGCCTCGGCGAAAAGGGCGAAGCGCTCGCCGCCGAACACGGACGCCCTACGACGAGCCTTCACACGCGCTTGCGCCATGCTGACCGCCTCACTTCAGTCCGGAGGTCGCCATGCCGTCGATGAGATAGCGCTGGAAGGCCATGAAGAAGGCGATGACCGGCACCAGCGCCACCAGCGACATCGCGATCATGCTGCCGTAGTTGGAGATGCCCTCCTGGTCGCGGAACATCATCAGACCGAGCGAGACGGTGTACTTGTCAGGGCTGTTGAGGTAGATCAACGGCCCCATGAAGTCGTTCCACGCGTTGATGAAGGTGAAGATGGCGCTGGTGATGAGGGCCGGGCGGCACAGCGGCAGCACGATCGACCAGTAGGTCCTCAGGTGCCCGCAGCCGTCGAGCTTGGCGGCCTCGTCCAACTCACGCGGCAGCCCGCGCATGAACTGCACCATCAGGAAGACGAAGAACGCCTCCGTGGCAAGGAACTTCCCCGCCACCAGCGGCACCAGCGTGTCGACGAGTTCCAGCTTGCGGAACAGCACGTACTGCGGAATCAGCAGGACGTGGTACGGCAGCAGCAGCGTGCCGATCATCAGCGTGAACAGCAGGTTCCGCCCGGCGAACCGGATCTTGGCGAAGGCGTACGCCGTCAGCGAGCTGGAGATCACGACACCGGCCACGGCGAGGCCCGCGTACATCAGCGAGTTGGTGAAGAAGGTGCCGATGGAGATGCCGGAGATACCGTCGGCGAGCCCGGAGAAGTTCGCCCAGACCGGCTTGGACGGCAGCAGGTCGATGCTGGCGATGATGTCCTTGCTCGGCTTGAACGAGGCGCCGAGGACCCAGATCACGGGGTACAGGACGACCGCCAGGACGGCGAGCGAGCCGACGTGCCAGGCGATCGATCCCGTGCGCCGCCGCTCGTTCGGGGTGCGCACCACAGGGGTGCTTACCGTGGTCACTTGGCCGCCTCCTCGTAGTGCACCCACTTCTTCTGCGACCAGAACAGGACCGCCGTGACGAGCGCCACCGCGACCACCAGTGACCAGGCCATCGCGGAGGCGAAGCCCATCTGGGCCTCCTTGAAGCCCTTCTGGTAGAGGTAACAGGTGTAGACGAGCGTCGCGTCGGCGGGCCCGCACCGGGTGTCGGAGACGACGTACGCCGAGCCGAACACCTGGAACGCGTGGATGGACTCCAACAGCACGTTGAAGAAGAGCACCGGGGAGATCATCGGCAGCGTGATGTTCCAGAACCGGCGGAAGGGGCCGGCTCCGTCCACCTCGGCGGCCTCGTACAGCTCCCGCGGGACCTGCTTGAGACCGGCCAGGAAGATGACCATCGGCGCACCGAACTGCCAGATGCTCAGGGCCACCAGGGAGTACAGGACGTAGTCCGGGTCGCCGATCCAGCCGCCCACGTCGACACCGAAGATCTTCTGCGTGCGGTCGACGATCGCGTCGTCGGAGAACAGCGCCCGCCAGACGAACCCGACGGAGACGCTGGCGCCGATGAGCGAGGGCATGTAGAACGCGGCCCTGTACAGGCCCTGCCCGCGCCGCTGCTGCGCGAGCAGCAGCGCGACGCCGAGCGCGAGCAGCAGCTTCAGCGGAGTGGCCACGACGACGTACTTGAGCGTGACCTCCACCGACTTCTGCCAGCGCGGGTCGTGGAACATCGTCGTGAAGTTGTCGAACCCCACCCACTCGGGCGGCGTGAACAGGTTGTACCGGGTGAACGCGTAGTACAGGGACGCGATCATCGGTCCCGCCGTGAGAACCAGGAATCCCGCGATCCACGGAGACATGAAGAGGTAGCCGGCGAGGTTCTCGCGGCGCCGCCCGCGCCGCCCGGCGACAGGAGCGGCGGACCGCTTCTTCGCCGGGCGCACGGGCGCTTCCTTGACGAGCGTCATGGTGGTACGTCCCCTCAGCCCGCGAACGCGGCCTTGGCCTCGCTGAACAGCGCCTTCGCGGCGTCGGCCGGCTTGGTCTTGCCCTGGGCGACCTCGCCGCCGATACGCAGGAACGCCGCCTCGATCACGTCCGCGCCGGACGGGTGCGGGGTGATCTTCCCGAGCACGCCCGCCTTGGCGACCTCGTCCTCGTAGGCCGCGACGCCCTTGTTCTGGGCGTCGGCCGGCTTGAACGCGTCGTACTGCTCGGTCGTGGCGAGGATGCCGCGGTCGTAGCCCATGATCTTGCCGACCTCGGGGTCGTGGACCATGAAGCTGATGAACTGGGCGACTTCCTTGGGGTGCTTGGTCCCGGAGAAACCGCTGAGCATCAGCGAACCGAGGTACTGGCCGGTCTGCTTCCCGTCCACGGTGGGGATCGGCGCGAGCCCGTAGTCCGAGGTGCCCTCGCCCTCGTAGCGGATGGAGAAGTTGTCCCAGGTGAACTCGGACGCGGCGAGTCCCGCCGAGAGACCGGACTTCGGCTTGACCTGCTCGATCTTCTTCGGGTCGGCGACAAGGCCGGACTTCACGCGCTTGTAGCCGTCCGTCCACCACTGCGTCACATCGTCCTCGGTGAAACCGAGATCGGAGTCGGTGAAGAAGGCCTTGCCGTTCTGACGCAGATACAGGTCGTAGAGGTACATGATCGCGAAGTAGCCGGTGTCACCGGCGATCTTCAGCTTGTCCTGGATCGTCTGGAGCGCGGCGAAGTACTCGTCCCACGTCCAGCCGAACTTCGCCTCCACGCCCGCCTTCTTGAAGGCCTTGAGGTCGATGACGAGCGCCATGGTGTTGGCGCCGACGGGTATGCCGATCTGCTTGCCGTCGACCTGACCGTTCGCCAGAATGCCGTTGCGGAAGTTGTCCAGGCTCAGATTCCCGGCGTCCGCCTGCGTCTTGAGATCCAGCAGAACACCGCGCTTGTCGTACTTGCGCAGGAAACCGACCGCATTCTGGAAAACGTCCGGAGGATTACCGCCGGAGGCCTGGGTCTGGAACTTCTCCCAGAACGCTTCGTAGTCGGTGAATTCAGGCTTGATCTTGATCTTCGGATACTTCTTCTCGAAGAGCGCGATCGTCTTCTTGATGGCGATGGTGCGCGGCTCTCCACCCCACCATGCGTAACGCAGTGTCACGGTTCCGTCTCCGGAACTGCCACTGTCCCCACCACACCCGGTTGTCGCCGCCAGCCCCAGCGTCGCCGCTGTAGCCCCGGCCGTCTTCAGGATCGTTCGCCTCTCAACATTCCTGCTGGTTCCCACAGTCGGTCCCCTCCCCGCAGCGTCGCCGCCTGCATGAATCGTTTCAAGTAAGCGCTTGCTGGCACAAGCTACGGAGGGCTCGGGGGTGCGTCAATGATTCGGGCAGGAATTTATTGTGAGTGTGGTGAGAGCTGGGGCCGCGCCCAACAGCCGGGCACGGCCAGGAAACTGACGACGCCCCAGGTGAGAGACGCGCAGTCGACCGGCCGAACATGGCGCATCCCACCGCACGAGATCGGCGGGCGGCCGAAAATGGACGGGCCACGGGGAGAGTCTTGGCTGCGGACGGTGACGCGGGGCGACCCGGAGGTCACGCGGGACGCGGGTCGCCGGATCACGCGAGAGCGGCGGGGGACATCGGCCGTGCACGACGGTCCGTGGACGTACACACGCCGACGGCCCGTCCGCGTTCTCGCAGACGGGCCGTCGGTCCGGGTGGGCGATACTGGGTTCGAACCAGTGACCTCTTCGGTGTGAACGAAGCGCTCTCCCACTGAGCTAATCGCCCGGGCGCAGGAAGAAGATTACCCCATGTCAGAGGGTGGCTGTGACCAGCGGTGACAGCCACGGCACCCCCCGCACGGCTCACTGGTTCTTGATGTTCCAGGGCATTTCGAAGCCGAACTTCCAGAGGTAGACCCCGAGGATCGCGGCGATGACCACCAGGCCGATCGCAGTCAGGGTGATGTTGCGCCGGCGCACCCTGGGATCGAGGGCGCGGTGGGCCGCCTCCGTCACCTTGCGTTTGGTCCAGCGCAGCACGAGCTGGGCCCAGACGAACTCGGTCGCCCAGATCGCCATTCCACCGAAGATCACGACCCAGCCGGGTCCCGGCAGCGGCAGCATGATGATTCCGGCGACCACGACCGCGAGGCCGATGACAAAGATGCAGACCTGCCAGCTCAGGTGCAGCAGCCGACGTGACTTGATGAATTCCGGCGCCTTGGAACCGAGACCCTGCTCGTCCTGCGCCCCGTCCGCCCTGCCGTCGGCCTTCTCATCGGATGCCACGGCGACCTCGCCCCGATCGTCACTCCCCGTATTCATACAGCCAAACCCTACCGGAGAGAAACCGGTCACCGGAATGGTCGTAGCTCGCGAACGGGGTCTCGGCCGGAAGAGTTACGTAAAGGCACGCAAAACACTCAGAGGGGTTTACAACGACACCGTAGGTGGCATGTCGATTTCGCCGACGTGCGAATCCCCGAGCGCACACTGAGCGAAAGGCCCTGGCGCTTATGAACACCACGGTCAGCTGCGAGCTGCACCTGCGCCTCGTTGTGTCGAGCGAGTCCTCCCTGCCTGTCCCCGCAGGCCTGCGGTACGACACGGCCGACCCCTACGCCGTGCACGCCACCTTCCACACCGGAGCCGAGGAGACCGTCGAGTGGGTGTTCGCCCGCGACCTCCTCGCGGAGGGCCTCCACCGGCCCACCGGAACCGGCGACGTCCGAGTCTGGCCGTCGCGCAGTCACGGTCAGGGCGTCGTATGCATCGCCCTGAGCTCCCCTGAGGGCGAAGCGCTGCTCGAGGCCCCTGCGCGGGCCCTGGAGTCCTTCCTGAAGCGGACGGACGCCGCCGTGCCCCCGGGCACCGAGCACCGCCACTTCGATCTGGATCAGGAGCTCTCGCACATCCTGGCGGAAAGCTAGGCGCGAGACCGCACAGAGCCGCCCGGCGCCGTCCACTCGGGGAGACGGCTCGGGTACCCACAACCGAATAGAGAACGGCAGGTGCCGTGGCTGCGGAGCGCTCCGCAGCCACGGCACCTGCCGCGTTTCCGGCCTCGACGGCCGACTGCGCCCCGCTGGAGCCGCCACGCTCGTCCCGACCGGGGCCGCCTGGCCGTGTCGGTCGGGGCGGTGGGCGCCGGACCCGGCATTCCGGTGCCGTGAGCCACTACCATCGGCCAGCATCGGCGGGCGTCCGCCCGACCTCCAGGCCAGGGAGCGAATCGTGCTGATCACCCACGACACCCGGTGTGCCCTCGACACCGTGGTCGATCTGGTGAACACCGCACCAGAGGACGACGCGGCGACGGACGCGCTGCCGGATGTCGCGGCGCTCGAGGATTTCGTCCGGAACCACGAGATCAGTGATGTCGGGACGCTCTCGGAGTTCGATCTGTCGGCCGTGCGCAGGATCCGCGGACGGTTCACCTCGGTCTTCGCCGCCCCGGACGCCCGGGCCGCCGCTGCCCTGATCAACGACCTGGTCGCCGCCGCGGGCACCACTCCCCAGCTCACGGACCATGACGGCTACGACTGGCACGTGCACTACTTCGCGCCGGGCGCCTCCGTGGCCGATCACCTGGCCGCCGACTGCGGGATGGCGCTGTCGTTCTTCGTGGTGGCCGGCGAGCAGGAGCGGCTGCGGCGCTGCGAGGCCCCCGACTGCCGACGGGCCTTCGTCGACCTCTCCCGCAACCGCTCGCGGCGCTACTGCGACAGCCGCACCTGTGGAAACCGTCTGCATGTGGCCGCGTACCGGGCGCGACGCAAGGAAGCCGCGGGCTGACGCACCGGGCGGAGGCGGAGGGGGCGACGTGATCCCCGACGGGTGACGCCGGGGACCACGGGTATGGCTCAGAGCAGCAGCAGGTCGTGCAGCGCAGCCATGAGCAGCAGACACCCGATCACCGCAAGGAAGATCATCAGCGGTGGCTGGGAAAGGGCGAAAAGGCATCCACGCGGCTCGTCCTGCGGCGGCGCGGTGTCGCTCTGTTGCGTGTCCAGCATCTCGTGGTGATGATGGCGCAGCCGACACCCCCGGCGCGATCAACACGCCCGGAATGGGCGGGAGTTCGCCGGATTCCCTCATGTCCGTTTCACATCCTGACCGCTTACAGATCAGGACGGGTCCCACTGCGAACGTTTCAGTCCATCATGCGACCGTCATATGCCGTGCTTCTTCAGGATGGCCTCGATGTCACTGAAGTCCTCCGTGGCGGATCCGGTGGCGCCGGGCCTGCCCGCGGGGCGGGCCGACGGGGTGCGGACGGCCGGGCCGAGGGACGGCGCGGAGGCCGTAGGGGCCACCGCCTCCTGCTGGGCGCCACGGGCCGCCCTGCGCTCCTTGCGGGTGCCACCGCGGCGGCGCTCCACCGCGCGGGTGGTCGAGAACAGCACCCACGACAGGCCGAGCACACCGAAGCCCGCCCAGGCCGTCGGGCTGAGCGCGGTGTCCGCGAGCCAGTCGACGACGCCGGTCATCACGAGACCGAGCGGGACGAGAGAGTAGGCGGCGATGCGGGTGGCGGCGAGGAATCGCTTTCGGTACGCCGTGACCGCCGCGATGCCCAGGCCGGCCGCGGCGACGGCGGAACAGACGGTCTCGGCAATCATCCGGTCCTCCATGCGGGGCTCGATCGGCCAGGTGCCGCTTCGTCCCTATCCATCCTGCACCTCCCGACCCCCACCGGGCCATGCTCCGGCAGGACATCAGGGACATCTCCGGGTCGTCTCCTCCGGAGGTGCCGGTCGAGGGGGCGTACCGGAGGCCGAGCGTGGATGCCGTCAGACGTCATCGGACGTCACTGGAGGCGGCGCGGCGAGGCGGGCCGGGGCTCGACCGGGGCCGGTGCCGTCGACCTGGTCGGAGCTGGAAGACTGGGGTCATGAGCGACCCCTCCCCCGTCCGTCCCCCCGTGCCCGTTCTCGACGTCTGGTGCCAGTTGCAGTGCACCGACTGCCGCGGCGCTCTGGACGATGTCCGGGCCCTGCGCGCCCGTTACGGCGACCGTCTGGAACTGCGGCTGCGGCACTTCCCGTTGGAGAAGCACAAGCACTCCTTCGCCGCCGCGCAGGCCGCCGAGGAGGCGCTGGAGCAGGGGAAGGGATGGGAGTACGTCGAGGCCGTGCTGGGGCGGGCCGAGGAGCTGGACCGCGCCGGAGAAGCCCTTCTGGTCGAGGTCGCCCGTGAACTGGGGCTCGACGCCGAGGAGTTCGACACCGCCCTGATCGACGGCCGGCACATCCTGATCGTGGACGCCGACCAGGCGGAGGGCAAGGCGATCGGCGTCACCGGGACGCCGACGTACGTCATCGACGGTGAGCGTCTCGACGGCGGCAAGAGCCAGGACGGGCTGCGGAAGCGGATCGAGGAGATCGCGGACCGGCTGCTCGACGGGCGGGAGTGAACCCGACTCAGAGCAGGCTTTTGTACATCGAGTACCCCACGTTCGTGTAGCCCAGCGACTCGTACAGCCGCTCGGCAGGGGTGTTGCCCGCGAAGACGTTGAGGCCCAGGACCCGTCTCCCGGAGGCGATCGTCTGGGCCTCTGCCAGCAGCATCAGGGAGCGACCGTGTCCGCGGCCCCGCAGGGCCTCGTCGGTCTCGACGTCGTAGACGAACGCCTTGTCACCGACGAACTCCACCCACAGGATTCCGGCCCGGACACCGTCGTGCTCCAGCACGCTCAACACGGCGTGCTCCGTCGCCAGGCCACGCTCCACCAGGAGTTCGTGGTCCTTCCTCGCCCTCGCCGCAGCCTCGGCCTCCGGCACTCCGCGCTCGCTCCAGTCGCGGGCGTACTCGGAGATGCCGCGCTCCGCCCACGGCCCGAACTCGGCCTCCGTCATGGGCCTGGCGCGGCTGCCGTCGGGCAGCCGGGGCGGGGTGTCGCCCATCAGTTTCTCCATGCCGCGGTTGCGGTGGACGTATCCGAGCATGGTGGCGAGCCGCAGCGCGGGCTCGGCGGCGGCCGGGACCCTGACCTCCACCTGTGTGCAGCCCCAGCCGCGCGCCACCTCCTCGGCGGCGAGCGCGGCGACCGTGCCCCGGCCGCGTCTGCGATCCGGTTCCTCGATCCGCAGGTCCCGGATCTGGGCGACGGCAAGCCCGAAGGACGGGTGGGTCGCGAGATGTATCGCCCCGACGGGACGGCTGTTCACGCACACCGTGTAGTGGCGGGACAGCGCTTCGTCGGCGCCGCGCTGGAGCGGCTCGGTGGGCCGCAGAGTGGTGGTCATCAACGGAGTTCTACCCGTCCTAGGGCATCGAGGCAGCCCAATATCCCCGACATGTCCACGACCTTTACGGATCGAGGTCGTCCCCGGACCGCTCCTCGAAGATCCGCATGGCCTTGGCGGTCACCGGGCCGGGCGCGCCCGGCAGTTCGCGTGCGTCGACCCGGTGCGCCGCCTGGACGTCCCGCAGGGTCGAGGTGAGGAAGATCTCGTCGGCCCGGTCCAGGACGTCGAGCGGCAGGTCGGTCTCCCTGGCCCCGGTCCATTCGACGGTCAACGCGCGCGTGATGCCTGCAAGGCAGCCGGAGGCGAGCGGCGGGGTGTGGATCTCGCCGTCGAGGACGACGAAGACGTTCGACCCGGTCCCCTCGCACAGCTGCCCGACGGTGTTGGCGAACAGGGCCTCGGAGGCACCCTGCGCACGCGCGCGTGCGAGAGCGACGACGTTCTCGGCGTACGAGGTGGTCTTGAGGCCGGTGAGGGCCCCGCGCTCGTTCCGCGTCCACGGGACCGTGATCACGGCCGTGGAGTCGGGGCGGGGGTCGGATCCGCCGAGGGCGACCACCAGGGTCGGCCCCTGCTCGCCCCGGTCCGAACCCAGCGGGCCGTGACCGCCGGTGTAGGTGATGCGCAGCCGCCCGAGCGGCGTCGGATTCGCTTCGAGTACGGCCGTGCAGGCGCGGCGGACCTCGTCGTGATCGGGGTCCGGCAGCCCCAGACCCCGCGCCGACAGGGTCAGCCGGTCGAGATGCCGGGTGAGCGCGAAGGGACGGCCCTCCACTGCCTTCACGGTCTCGAAGATGCCGTCGCCCACGGTCAGCCCGTGGTCGAAAACGGAGACGCGGGCGGTCTCGCTGTCCTGGAGCCCGCCGTCGAGCCAGATCTTCACGGTTGCAGTCCCTCTCCGCTCACCTCGTACATGCCCGACGCTACCGCGAGCAGCCGGGCCGCCTTCAGCTCGGTCTCCCGCCACTCCCCCTCGGGGTCGGAACCCCAGGTGATCCCCGCGCCGGTGCCGAAACGCAGCACACCTTCGGCACGGTCGGCCCAGAAAGTGCGGATGCCGACGGCCAGCTCCCCGGTGCCCCGGTCGGCATCGACCCAGCCGATGCCACCGCAGTACGGCCCGCGGGGCACGGTCTCCAGCGCGTCGATGATCCGCAGGGCGCTGGACTTGGGCGCGCCGGTGACCGACCCGGGCGGGAAGGCGGCGTCCAGCAGATCGGCCCAGCCGGCGTCCTCGCGCAGCTCGCCCCGGACCGTCGACACGAGGTGGACGAGGCCCGGGTGCTTCTCGACGGCGCACAGGTCGGGGACGGTGACGCTGCCGGTGGCACACACCCGCCCCAGGTCGTTGCGGACCAGGTCCACGATCATCACGTTCTCGGCGTAGTCCTTGGCCAGCAGGTCGTCCTCGGTCCGCCCGGTCCCCTTGATGGGCCCCGACTCCACGCCCCGCCCCTCCCGGCGCAGGAACAGTTCGGGCGACGCGGTGGCGATCTCCACCCCGTGTCCGGGCAGCCGAATCGTTCCTGCATACGGCGCCGGGTTGCCGCGGGCCAGCAGCGCGGTCAGCGCGTCCACGTCGGCTCCGGGCGGCAGGGGCGCGGTCAGCACGCGGCAGAGGTTGGCCTGATAGACCTCGCCGGTGGCGATGTGCGCGCGAATCCGCCGTACACCCTCCATGTACGCACCGCGATCCAGCGATGACGTCCAGTCACCGGCCGCGGGACCCCGCCACGCTCCGGGCCGCGGCGCGGGCACCGGCTCCCGGCGCACGTCGGCGAAGCGGGCACAGGTCAGACCACCCTCGAAGTCCGCGGCGACGGCCCAGAAGCCGGTGGCGTCCAGGGCCGTGGGATCGCTGGTGACATCGAGGAGACCGGTGGCGACGCGGTCGCCGAAACGGGCAAGAGGAGCGAGGTCGGGCACGCCGCCGAGTCTATGGCGGGTGTCCTGCGGGTGACCTGGCCATGTCCTTCGGGGCGCGCTGACCACGTACGTCGACATACGCACCGCAGCACGCTGCGCAAACGCGTTTTTGTGCTGGCCCCGGAATCCGCTAGAGTTCAACACGTCGCCGAGCCGTGAGAGCGGATCGAAACGACACGCGGACGTAGCTCAGTTGGTAGAGCGCAACCTTGCCAAGGTTGAGGTCGCCAGTTCGAACCTGGTCGTCCGCTCGTAGGAAGCAGGGGGATCTTCCCGAGCCCCCTCACTCCTGGTGGAGTGGCCGAGAGGCGAGGCAACGGCCTGCAAAGCCGTCTACACGGGTTCAAATCCCGTCTCCACCTCCAAGGACGATTAGCTCAGCGGGAGAGCGCTTCCCTGACACGGAAGAGGTCACTGGTTCAATCCCAGTATCGTCCACTGGATCTTCGACAGATCATCGAAGGTCTGACCCGCGCGATTAGCTCAGCGGGAGAGCGCTTCCCTGACACGGAAGAGGTCACTGGTTCAATCCCAGTATCGCGCACGCAGTACGCACGATCTTGATCGTGGATTCCCGCGCGATTAGCTCAGCGGGAGAGCGCTTCCCTGACACGGAAGAGGTCACTGGTTCAATCCCAGTATCGCGCACACATCGAAGCCCCCGGCCCTGCGGCCGGGGGCTTCCTCGTTGTCCGGTCAGCTGGAGAACAGCATGTGGCCGAAGCCGCGGTTGCGGTGGTGCCCGCCGTGATGACCACCGTGGCCGCCGTAGTGGCCGCCCCCGTGCTGCGGCGCGCCCCAGACCGGTGCGCCGGGCGCGGCAGGGTACTGCGGAGCGGCCGGCGGCGGTGGCACGGCCGGGCCGCCGCCGTACTGGCCCTCCAGCCGGGTCAGCGACTCCAGCTCGCCGTAGTCGAGAAAGATCCCGCGGCAGCCGCTGCACTGCTCGATCTGGACACCATTGCGGTTGTACGTGTGCATCGGTGCGTGACACTTCGGACACTGCATCGTCGGCTCAACTCCTCGCCCGTTGGTCCTGCTTCGGGTTACGCCAGGACAGACTCCGTCCGGCTCCCGTCGGTTGCACCCTACTTCGCGAAACCGCCCGCCAACTGCGGCGGGGTGGAACCCATTCGGTCACAGGCGTCCACGACCGCCTGCTCCACGTCGTCCAGCGGACGGTCCGCCTCGATCGCCTTGGCGATCGCTCTGGCCGCGGTCTGCACGGTGAGGGCGCGGGCGGGGACGTCCAGGAACGGCCAGGGGTCCCCGTCGATGGGGACCGCCGGACCGCCGGCCGCACGGTAGGCGCCGAGGAACCGGGTCCAGTCGTCCGGTGACAGCAGACCGCAGGCGTACCAGGCTGCGGGCCGGGCCAGGTCCCAGGCGGGTTCGCCCACGCCGAGGTCGTCCACGTCGATGAGGCGCCAGGGGCCGTCGGGCGCCGGGTGGCGGACGAGCTGGCCGAGGTGGAGATCGCCGTGGCACAGGGTCGACGTGTCGGACATGGGGGTCTCGGCGCGCGCCCATGCCGGGAGGGTGGCCCAGGCGCGGAGGACGGGCACGACGGCCGGGGTGTGGTGGTGCCGGACGGCGGCGAGGAGGCGGGCCACGGCGAGGGCCGCCTTGACGGGGCCGCGCATGGGCGGCAGACCCGGTGGGGCGGGGGTGCGGTGGAGGTGGGCGAGGAGCGTGGCGGCGGGTTCCCACGGGGCGGCGTCGGGGTCGTCCGGGTCCACGGGGGTGCCGTACGGCCAGAAGGTGACGAGTCTGCCGTGCAGGTCGACGGGCGTGCCGGTGAGTGGGGGGAGCAGGACGCCGGGGAGGTCGGCGGCCGTCGTGAGGCGGGGGGTCAGGTCGGTGGGGGTGGTGCCGGGGGCGTGGGCCTTGGCGACGGTGTCCGCGTGCCGGACGACTGTGGCGTCGGGGCGGTCGGCGAGGATTGTCGCTCCGCAGGGGCACGCCGTCGAGGTACGTGAGTGAGCCTCGGTTCTTGCTCTGAGGGTCAGCTCGGTGAGCAGGGGGTGGGTGGTCACGGGGCTCCCTGGGCGTGCGGTGTCTCCTCGCGAGACTACGCAGGTGTGGGCGACCGGGGTGCCGGGGTGGGTTGTCGGACGGGTGCGGGTCCGCTGTGGCTGGTCGCGCAGTTCCCCGCGCCCCTGAGGAGTTGCGGGGCCGGTCGCCGAAGTGGCCTCGCTCGGGGAGTTGCAGGTGGTGCCGGCCGGGACGGGCCGTTGGTCACGCACGACGGGAAGGGCACCGGGGCGCCAACCCGACCGGGACCCGGTCACCTGAGCGTCCTGTCCTCAGGTCTGAGGGCAAAGCAATGCCGGCGCAGCTCCCCAGCTGCGCCGGCATTTTGCCGTCCGCCGCACCCCCGTCCCCACGGGGTTTCATAGGTGGATGTCCCCGCCCGGACCGCTCTTCCGGGCCTGGGGTCGCCGCTCAGCGCCCCAGCATCACTCCCACGGACGACGCCTGTGTGGCCACTGTCTCCCAGCCGTCGAAGACGACGAGGAGCAGGACCGCCAGGGGAAGGGCCATGAGCGTCGCCACCAGTGGGTGGCGACGACCTTGACGGCGCTTTCGCGTACGAACCAGGGTCCGCGGTGCCGTGTAGGCCATGGTCCCTCTCCTGACCGTGTCGGTTGTCTTTGGCAGCGGCGGGTGTCTGACCTCGGGGGACGAGTGCTGCACCCGCCGCTTGACCTCAAATCTAGGCTTCACGGGCTCTGCGCACGTCATGCCCTCGTACCGATTCCCGGGCCTCCCCGAGGATGAGCCATGACCGGCGAAGTACTCCCGTGGGTGGAGACGAGGACCTAGGTCTCCGGGTCTTCCCGGAGGGGTCGCCCGGTCTGCCCTGCTTTCTCCGAGCTGTCCTCCCGCGGCACCGGCTGCTCGACCAGGGCCAGCACCCGGGTCGCCATGAAGCGGGCCGTCCGCACCACCGATCCGTTCCGCGTGACTTCGCTCACTTCCACGACACCTCGGCGTACCGCTGTCTCCACCCGGCGGCCCGCCCTGCTCGCCACCACCTCGTAGGTACGCGTCGTGTCCCCCGCGTCCACGACTATCTCCACGCGATCACCCTTCACGGGTTCAATCCCCCTTCTGTGATGGGTGGTTGGGATCACAGTCGACTCGAAACCGCCCTGTCCGCCGACCCCCTGACCACCTTTCAAGTCTCCCACCCGGCACTGACAATCCATCGGGACGAGAGGGCGCGGCCTCTGCGCGCGGCGGGCCGCGGAAACGTAAGCTGTCGCTCGTCAGACGGACCGGGCAGCGGGGATGAACATGGCGATGATGCGCCTGAGGCGCGAGGACCCGCGCGTCGTCGGCTCGTTCAGGCTTCACAGACGGCTCGGCGCGGGTGGGATGGGCGTCGTCTACCTGGGCTCCGACCGCAAGGGGCAGCGGGTCGCCCTCAAGGTCATCCGGCCCGATCTCGCGGAGGACCAGGAGTTCCGCTCCCGGTTCGCACGCGAGGTCTCCGCGGCCCGGCGGATCCGCGGTGGTTGCACCGCCCGGCTCGTCGCGGCCGACCTGGAGGCGGACCGTCCGTGGTTCGCCACCCAGTACGTGCCCGGCCCCTCCCTCCACGACAAGGTCGCCGACGAGGGCTCGTTGGGCGCGGCCGAGGTCGCCGGCATCGGTGCCGCCCTCTCGGAGGGGCTCGTCGCGGTGCACGAGGCCGGGGTGGTGCACCGCGATCTCAAGCCGTCGAACATCCTGCTCTCCCCCAAGGGCCCGCGAATCATCGACTTCGGTATCGCCTGGGCGACCGGGGCCTCGACCCTCACCCATGTCGGCACCGCCGTCGGCTCCCCCGGCTTCCTCGCGCCCGAGCAGGTGCGCGGCGCCGCGGTGACACCGGCCACGGACGTGTTCTCCCTCGGTGCGACCCTGGCGTACGCGTCGATGGGCGACTCGCCCTTCGGGCACGGCAGTTCCGAGGTGATGCTGTACCGCGTGGTGCACGAGGAGGCGCAGCTGCACGGCGTGCCCGACGCCGTGGCCCCTCTGATCCGTGCCTGTCTCGCGAAGGACCCGGAGGAGCGGCCGAGCACGCTCCAACTGTCGTTGCGGCTCAAGGAGATCGCCGCCCGCGAGACCCAGGGCCTCTCAGATCTGCGTCCGCCCGGGCCGCGCGGCAGTGAGGCGGACCGGCCCACCGGACGGATCGCCGACACCTACCCCGACCGGGCCCCCCAGCGGCGCACGCAGGGGCAGTCGGGTCCGGCCGGCTCGCCGGGAACTCCCTCGGCACGCGGTAACGGACCGTCCCGGGGCCAGGGTCCCGCGCGCGGCGGGGCCCCCTCACGCGATGGCAGCACCCCGCGCGGCAACGGCGTGCCCTCCTCCCGCCCCGGCCCCCGGTCCGCCCCTTCCTCCTCCCGCGACGCAACCCGCTCCGGCAGCGGAAGCCGTCCCGCGCCGCGCAGCGGCACCGGACGCCCCGCCCCCAGGAACACCAAGACGGGGCTGCGCCCGGCGAACCCGCGCCTGCTGCGCCAGCGGCTGTTCGTGTTCGTCGTCGTGACCCTGTTCGTGGCACTCGGCATCGCCGCTGCCCAGGGCTGTCAGGGGCCCTCGCGGGGACTCGGCGGCGACAGCGGTGTCGTACGGGAACAGCATCGGGGACAGGCGTCGCCGGACCAGGCACCGGCGCTGCGGGCGAGCGGCGACAGCACCGACTGAGCGCCGCGCGCGGTACCGCCGTGGTCGATGCCACCGTCCCGGCCCGGGAGTCGGACGTCGATCCGGCTCCTGGATGTGGACGGCGGCGAGCTCAGCCCTGTGGGCGTCCGGTGGCTACCGCGTAGAAGGCGACCGCGGCCGCAGCGCCCACGTTGAGGGAGTCGACGCCGTGGGCCATCGGGATGCGGACCCATTCGTCGGCGGCGACCAGGGCCTGGGTGGTCAGGCCGTCGCCCTCGGCGCCGAGCATCAGGGCGACCCGGTCCATCTTGTGCGGGGCGGCCTCGTCGAGGGTTCTGGCCTTGGCGTCCGGGGTGAGGGCGAGGAGGGTGAAGCCGGCCTCGCGCACCGACTCCAGGCCCTTGGGCCAGGTGTCGAGGCGGGCGTACGGGACGGAGAAGACCGCGCCCATCGAGACCTTGACGCTACGGCGGTACAGCGGGTCGGCGCAGTCCGGGGAGAGCAGGACGGCGTCCATGCCCAGGGCCGCCGCCGAGCGGAAGATCGCGCCGATGTTGGTGTGGTCGTTGACGGACTCCATGACCACCACCCGACGGGCACTCTGGAGCAACTCGGCTGCCGTGGGCAGCGGTTTGCGCTGCATGGAGGCGAGCGCGCCGCGGTGCACGTGGTAACCGGTGACCTGTTCGGCGAGTTCCGGGGTGACGGCGTACACCGGGGCCGGGAGTTCGTCGATGACATCGCGCATGACGTCGACCCATTTGGCGGACAGCAGCATGGAGCGCATCTCGTACCCTGCGTCCTTCGCCCGCCGGATGACCTTCTCGCCCTCGGCGATGAACAGGCCCTCGGCGGGTTCGCGTTTGCGGCGCAGTTCGACGTCGGTCAGGCCCGTGTAGTCGTGAAGGCGCGGGTCGTCGGGGTCCTCGACGGTGATGAGATCGGCCACAGGGTGATACTGCCTTGTCCTGGGAGCGGTGCCAACGGCTGGGAACGAACTGGGTTACCCCGGGTTACCCCAATGGCTCCGACTGCGGCGCTCCCACGGCGACGACCTGGCCGACGACGATGACGGCAGGAGGCTTCACGTCCTGGGCGACGACCACCTCGCCGACCGTCGCCAGCGTGGCGTCGACCCGGCGCTGGGCGGCCGTCGTGCCCTCCTGAACCAGGGCGACCGGCGTGTCGGGCGACTTGCCGTGGGCCACCAGGGTCTCGGCGATCCGGCCGATCTTGTCGACGCCCATGAGGATCACCAGCGTGCCGGTGAGCCTGGCGAGCGCCGGCCAGTCGACCAGCGAGCGCTCGTCGTCAGGGGCGACATGGCCGCTGACCACGGTGAACTCGTGTG
This sequence comes from Streptomyces sp. NBC_00285, assembly GCF_036174265.1. Classification (NCBI taxonomy): domain Bacteria; kingdom Bacillati; phylum Actinomycetota; class Actinomycetes; order Kitasatosporales; family Streptomycetaceae; genus Streptomyces; species Streptomyces sp. NBC_00285. The sequence goes on from NZ_CP108055.1 coordinate 2,138,849, forward strand.
CGACCCCGCGGTGGGTGACCGGGATACCGGCCGCGCCCGGTACCGAGATCGAGCTGGAGATGCCGGGGACGACGGTGCAGGGGATGCCGGCCTCGGCGAGAGCGTGCAGTTCCTCCATGCCACGGCCGAAGACATAGGGGTCCCCGCCCTTCAGCCGGACCACCGACTTGCCCTGCTTGGCGTGCTCGATCAGGGCGTTGTTGATGGCCTCCTGGGCCATGAAACGGCCGTACGGGATCTTCGCCGCGTCGATCACCTCGACGTGCGGCGGGAGTTCGGCGAGGAGGTCGCGGGGGCCGAGACGGTCGGCGATGACGACGTCGGCCTCGGCCAGGAGGCGACGGCCCCGGACCGTGATCAGGTCCGGGTCGCCGGGGCCGCCGCCGACGAGGGCGACGCCGGGGGCGCGGGTCCGGTGGTGGGGGGCGACCAGGGTGCCGTCGCGCAGGCCCTCGACCACGGCGTCCCGGATGGCCGCGGTATGGCGGGGGTCGCGGCCCTTGGCCCTCGTCGTGAGGACGGCGACCGTGACGCCCTCGCTGTGGCCCGTCGCCGGGGTCCAGGCGGTGGCCGCGTCGGCGTCGTCGGAGCGGACGCACCACACGCGGTGCCGCTCGGCTTCGGCGGACGCCTGTGTGTTCGCCTGCGTGTCACTGGTGGCGATGAGCGCGTACCAGGCGTCTTCGAGGTCACCCTCGGCGTAGGGGCGCTTGTCCCAGGTGATCTCGCCGGCGTCCGCCATGGCCTCGACGGAGGGGGTCGCCTCGGGGGATACGAGCAGGACGTCCGCGCCCGCCGCGATCAGGGCCGGGAGGCGGCGCTGGGCCACCTGACCGCCGCCGAGAACGACGACCTTGCGGCCGGTGAGGCGGAGGCCTACGGGGTAGGCGGGGTTCTCGGCCATGAGGGGCGGCTCCTCCGGGTACTCGTGCAGTGGCCCTGACGTGCGGATTTTACGGGGCCGACGGGGCGGGCGGATCAGGTGTCCGGCTACTGGGCGTCATCGGCGGGTGCGGGCGCGGGTCCGTGGGCGCCCCTCCCATGCGGGACGGGTGCACAGGCACCCACGTGCGAGGGGGACTCGGGGACGGCATCCCCGAGTCCCCCTCCCCGAACCTACTTCTCGGTCACCCCTGCGGAGTCGAAGGTCGCCACCTCGTGCATCGCCCTCGCCGTGCTCTGCACCAGGGGCAGGGCCAGCAGTGCGCCGGTGCCCTCGCCCAGGCGGAGGTCGAGGTCGACCAGGGGGCGCAGGCCGAGCTTGTTCAGGGCGGCCACGTGGCCCGGTTCGGCGCTGCGGTGGCCCGCGATGCAGGCCGCGAGGACCTCCGGGGCGATCGCACGGGCGACGAGAGCCGCGGCGCCAGCGCTGACGCCGTCCAGGATGACCGGGGTGCGCAGGGAGGCCCCGCCCAGCAACAGGCCCACCATCGCCGCGTGTTCGAAGCCGCCGATCGCTGCCAGGACGCCGATCGGGTCGGCGGGGTCCGGCTGGTGGAGCTCGATCGCCCGGCGGACCACCTCGGTCTTGCGGGCCAGGGTCTCGTCGTTGATGCCGGTGCCGCGGCCGGTGACCTCGGCGGGGTCGGTGTCGGTGAAGACGGAGATCAGGGCGGCGGACGCGGTGGTGTTCGCGATGCCCATCTCGCCGGTGAGCAGGGCCTTGTTGCCGGCGGCGACCAGGTCGCGGGCGGTCTCGATGCCCACCTCGATGGCCTGCTTGGCCTCCTCGCGGGTCATCGCGGTGCCGGTGGTCATGTCGGACGTACCGGCACGGATCTTGCGGGGCAACAGGCCGGGCGTGGCCGGGAGTTCGGCCGCGACGCCGACGTCCACCACGCACACCTCGGCGCCGACCTGAGCAGCGAAGGCGTTGCAGACCGCGCCGCCGCCGAGGAAGTTGGCGACCATCTGGGCCGTCACCTCCTGCGGCCAGGGGGTGACTCCCTGGGCGTGGACTCCATGGTCACCGGCGAAGATCGCGACGGCCGCGGGCTCCGGGATGGGCGGCGGGCACTGCCGTGAAAGCCCGGACAGCTGGGCGGAGATGATCTCCAGCATGCCGAGTGCACCGGCCGGCTTGGTCATCCGCTTCTGCCGCTCCCAGGCCTCGCCGAGCGCCTTGGCGTCCAGCGGTCGGATCTGGGCGACGGTCTCGCTGAGCAGGTCGTGCGGCTCCTCGCCGGGCAGGGCGCGTCGGCCGTACGTCTCCTCGTGCACGACCCACGACAGCGGGCGGCGCTTGGACCAGCCGGCCTGCATCAGCTCGGGCTCGTCCGGGAACTCGTCGACGTACCCGACGCACAGGTAGGCGATGACCTCCAGGTGGTCGGGCAGCCCGAGCACGCGCACCATTTCGCGCTCGTCGAAGAAGCTGACCCAGCCGACACCGAGGCCTTCGGCGCGGGCTGCGAGCCACAGGTTCTCGACGGCGAGCGCGGCGGAGTACGGGGCCATCTGCGGCTGGGTGTGCCGGCCGAGGGTGTGGCGGCCGCCGCGGGTCGGGTCGGCGGTGACGACGATGTTCACCGGGGTGTCGAGGATGGCCTCGATCTTCAATTCCTTGAACTGCTTCGCCCGGCCCTTCGGCAGCGACTTGGCGTACGCGTCGCGCTGGCGCTGGGCCAGTTCGTGCATCGCGCCGCGCGTCTCGGCGGAGCGGATGACGACGAAGTCCCAGGGCTGCGAGTGGCCCACGGAGGGCGCGGTGTGGGCGGCCTCCAGGACGCGGAGCAGCACCTCGTGCGGGATCGGGTCGCTGCGGAAGCCGTTGCGGATGTCGCGGCGCTCCCGCATGACCTTGAGGACGGCCTCGCGTTCGACGTCGTCGTAGGCGGGCGCGGCGGGGCCCGTGGACTGTCGTACTTCTTCCACGGGGGCCGTGCTCACTTCTTCCGGCACTTCCTGGTCTTCCTGATCGGCCGCCCGGGTGTCGAGGTCGTCGGCCTGCTGTACGAGTTCGGGGTCACCGTCGGCCTCGCGCGGGGCGGGGACCACGGGTTGCGCCTCGTCCGCGGGGAACGACAGCGGGTGGGGCGGGGTCGGCGCGAGGTGTGGGGTCGTCGGCACCGAGCCGTCCACCTCCACGAACTCGCCCACAGGCCCGGCTGGCCGGGGCTCCGGGGGAACTCCGGTGGGCAGGACGGCTGGGGCCTCGTCGGCTTCGGTGGCCACGAACCAGGGCTGGGCGTCGGCGAGTTCGGCCGTGAACGGCTGCTGGGGAGCGGGCTGCGGGCCCTGTGGTGCCTGGTCCGGGGCGGCGAATCCCTCCGGTGTCGCCGTGTCCGAGGGATGGACTTCGTGGTCCGACAGCCGGGATTCCTCCGCCGGGAAGGCAGCCGCCGGCTCCATCGGGTGTACGTCGATCGGCTGTACGTCGATGTCGGCCACGTACTCCGCGACCGGCGCGACCGGCGCCGGTGCGTCCTGAGCGGGCTCCTGGAAGGGCTCCGGCGCGGGAGCTGCCTGCTCGGCAAGCAGCGGTTCCGGCTCCGCGTGCGGCAGGGGAACCTCGGCGGGGGCGCCTACGTCCGTCGGGTGCGGGGCGTGCTCGGTCTCCACCGGGGCTTCGAGTGTCACGTCCTCGGGGGCGTCCGGCGCGGGGGCCTCAGCGGCGATGTGGTCGGGCGTCGGCTCGGTGCGCGGAGCTGCCACGGGCTCCAGGGCCGGGGCGGCAGCCGGGTCCGGGAGAGCAGTCGGGTGCTGAGCAGCCGGGTGCTGAGGGGCGAGCCCCGCCAGGGGAACGGCCTCGTCCTGGATGACCCCCTCCTCGGGGGCGGCGGTCACGTCCTGAGCAGCCACTGCTTGCGGCGCGGCTGCGGCCTCGGGGAAAACCACGGCTCCGGACATCTGTCCATGCACGCCGTCAGCGTCGTCCGTGGCGTCGAAGACCTGCCCGGCGTCCGCCGCCTCGTCGGCCGCGACTCCGGGCTCGATGCCGGGAACGGGACTGTCCACGTCGACCAGTTCGGCGGTCGGCGCGGCCTCGGGTTCGGGCGTCTCACCGGCCTGTACGTCCTCGGCCACCGGCACGGCTTCCACGCCGGCCTCGACCTGATCCTGGGCGTGCCCGGCGTCCGGCTCCGGCTCGGCACCGACGGCGAGGTCGGACTCCGGCGCCTGCTCGACCCCGGGAACATCTGCCACGTTCTGTCCGGCGTCATCGAACGGGGCGGCCTCAGGAGCCTGAGCCGCGTCGACCGGCCCTTGCCCCGCTGGGACATCCGCGTCGGGCACGGAACCGTCACCGGCCGGGCCGGCATCGGCGGCCGGAGCCGCGTCCGCGTCCGCCACGTGAACCGCGTCCGGGAGGAATCCGTCAGTCGGAAGTCGGTCCGCGTCGGCGAGGGGAACCTGCGCCGGTTCCGTCTCGAGCCCGGCGTACGGGACGCGGGCCGCCGGGGCCTCCGCCTGCACCGCATATCCGGCGGTCCCCGCCTCGGAGGCGAGCCGCGCCATCGTCGCCTGCGCCGCACTCACCGGCTCGGGCTCCGGCTCCGGAACAACCGTTTCGGCAGCCGTGGCCACCGTGCTCATCGGCGTCCGGACGGCGGCCTGCAGCGGGGCGCCCCACGGCACCGCGCCCTGCGGCTGCGGGGTCTCGAAGTACTCGGTGCCGGCCGGGGCCGCGGCCGGCTGCCGTACCGGTACGCCCGCGGGGCCGCGGTCGGCGAGAGAGCGGACCGGGCTCGCGGAGGCGTCGGGGATCGGCGGGCCGAGATGCAGGGGCCGGCGAGGTGTGATGGGCGGGATCGGAACGGAGGGTGCCTGCAGCTGGGGCCTGCGGACGGCGCTCAGATCGTGCGCTCCGCTGTCACGGCCGGACATCTCGTGCGGTCCCGGTTCATGGACGGTCTCGACGACCGGCTCCGGCGCGGGCGGGGCGACCTCGTTGCCCCAGGGGCTCTGGGCGCCCGGCAGCAGCAACAGGTCTTCGTCCTCTGCGGTGGTCTCGGAGAGGTAGGTGTACGCACCAGGAACGCCCGGCTGCTCCACCATGCCTGCGTTCTCCGGCAGCCCCTCGGCCGGGACCTGGCCGGTGTCGGTCATGCGTACCCCTCGCCCATCGGTTAGTGCTTCTACGTCCAGCTCACCGGGGACGGCGCACCGACCGCCCCCGCAGTCAAGAACGAGCGTGCGTGCCCAGCGGCACGAACGGCCCGCCGAGAAAGACGACAAAGCCATTAACTGGCATTGTCCCGGCCGTTCACCCGTCGCGACAGGTTGATCCGCGACGGCCCGCTGTGGACTGCGCCACGTTGCGCGTCCTCCGGTTCTGCCGTACCACACCCACCCCAAAACGGGCGCGCTTTCCGGACATTGGCGAACGAATGCCGGGCCACCCGGTGCGGTGCAACAGTCGGCCAGCCTACCGCGCGCAGTACGACAACAGGATCACGGGGACGGCGAACCGGGTCAGACCGTACGGTCCGGCAGCACCCCGCTGAGCAGGAACGCGACGCTCCGTTCCGTCTCCGTCCAGGCCCGGGTGTCCAGTTCGACGGACTGGAGGAGGGAACACTCGACGCGGTAGCCGTGCTCGGTGAGGTCCCGGCCGACGAGTTCGGCCTCGTCGCGGGTGGCCGCGTGGGCGACGATGCGTTGCGGACGCCGGTCCGCGACCGCGGAGACCACGGCCACTCCCCCGCCGCCGACACGTACGACGTCCGGCTCGGGAAGGTTCTCCAGGACGTGCGGGGCGGTGCCGGCGACGATCTGGACCTGGAGCCCGAAGGCGCGCGCGTTGGCCTCGGTGCGTTCGCAGGCCCGCAGATCGCGGTCGACGGCTATGACGGCGGCCCCGGCCCGGGCGGCCTCGGTGGCGAAGGCGCCGCTGCCGCAGCCGATGTCCCACACCAGGTCGCCGACGCGCGGGCCCAGCCTGGCGAGTTGGGCCGCGCGGAGCGGTTCCAGCTCGCCCTCGCCCATGAGACCGCCGTAGGCCTCGGCGGGCTGTGTCCAGCCGCGCGGGGCGGCGGCCGGGTCACGGCCGGCGATCCAGCCGCCGTCCTCGGAGACGGCGGCCGTGCCGCCGATGACGATGACGAGGTTGGGGTCGCGCCAGGTGTGGTCGGCGGCCTTGTCCGAGGTGACGACGGTGAGCTGCTCGCGGTCGGTGCCCAGTTCCTCGCAGATGACGAAGGTGCGGTGGACGCCGTCCATCAGCAGGCCGAGTTCGGCGGGACCGGCACCCGGTGAGGTGAGGACGGCGACCTTGGTGTGGGCTCGGCATACGTTCACCGCACGTCGCAGGGTGCGGCGGTGTGCGACGACCACTTGTGCGTCGTCCCAGGGCATACCGGCGCGGGCGAAGGCGGCGGCGACCGAGGAGACACCGGGGACGACCTCGACCTCCAGGCCGAACTCGGGTGCGCGCAGGGTCCGTACGACGCCGAAGAATCCGGGGTCGCCGTCGGCGAGCACGACGGCGGTGCCGCGGTGGCCGGTGATCCGGCGCGCGACGAGGGCGACGCTGCCGAGGCGGATGCGTTCGGCGGCGGGGGGCACCTCGGGGAGTGCCAGATGGTGGCCGGCACCCGCCACCAGCGTGGCGGCGGCGAGGGCGGAACGTGCCGTGGCGGTCAGCGGCGAGCCGTCCCAGCCGATCACCGTGACCCGGTCGGCCATCGTGTCTCAGTCTCCAGAGGTGTACGCAGGTGGTCGTCGGGAGGGTACCCGGTACGGCGGGGAAGCGGTTTCACCGGCCGCCGCCGGAGCGCGGTCAGTTCCAGTCCGAGTACGGCGTGAAACCGTCCGCGTCGGCCAACTGACCGCCCGCGCCGTCGAGGTCCTCGGGCAGCAGGCTCCACACGATGAAGTCGGTGCGCACGTCGCTCCATGTGCCGTCCTCGGCGCGGACGTGCGCTATGCAGGCACCGCGCAGGACGCCCTCGCTGATACAGCCGATCTTCTGGGCGACCTGCTGGGAGGCGGTGTTGTCGGCCGCCGTGCGCAGCTCGATCCGCTCGAACTTCTGGTCGGTGAACAGCCATTGGGCGGTGGCGAGGGCGGCTTCGGAGGCGTAGCCCTCGCCGCGGGCCCAGGGGGCGACGATGTACGACAGTTCGGTGGAGCGGATGTGCCAGTCGGTCCTGCCGAGCTGGATGACACCGACCAGGCGCTGTGTGAGGAACTCGGTGACGGCGAGACCGAGTCCGCGGCCGGCCTCCCGCTCGGTCGGCGCGTACTCCGTGATCCAGCCGCGCGCCCGGTCCTCGCTGAAGGGCTGGGGGATGTCGGTCCACGCCCCGACCTGCTCGTCGTTCATCATCTCGGCCAACGCCGGCACGTCGTCCTCGTCGAGGGCGCGCAGCACCAACCGCTCCGTGCTGATGGAGATGTTGGGGAAGGTGCCAGTCATGCGCCACTCCGTAACCGTCGGAAACCTTCAGTGCGAACTGCCCAGCATGCAGCATGGCGGCACGCAACGGCAGCACGGGGTCCACTCATGGTGAGCGAGTGGACCCCGTCCGTGGCGATACGCCGTTTACGCGCCGGTAACCGTATGCCGCTCAGAAGGACGCGATGACGGAGCCGGCGTACTTGTCCTGGATGAACTTCTTGACCTCGGCGGAGGTGAGCAGCTTGGCGAGCTTCTGCACGCGCGGGTCGTCCTCGTGGCCGTCCTTGACGGCGAGGAAGTTGCCGTACGGGTTGTTCTTGGCGGACTCCAGGACGAGGGCGTCCGAGGCGGGCTTGAGGTCGGCCTCGATGGCGTAGTTGCCGTTGACGACCGCGGCGTCGACATCGTCCAGGGAGCGCGGGGTCTGGGGCGCCTCCAGCTCCTTGAACTTCAGGTTCTTCGGGTTCTTCACGATGTCCGTGGGGGTCGCCTCGGTGCCCGCGCCGTCCTTGAGGGTGATCAGCCCGTTCGCGGCGAGCAGCTTGAGGGCACGCGCCTCGTTCACGCTGTCGTTGGGGACGGCGATCGTCGCGCCGCTCTTGAGGGCGTCGGCGCTCTTGACCTTGTGGGAGTAGAGGCCGAGCGGCTCCAGGTGGACCGTGACGACGGGCACGATGTGGGTGCCGCGCTTCTTGTTGAAGTCGTCGAGGTATGGCTGGTTCTGGAAGTAGTTGGCGTCCACCGAGCCGTCCTCGGTCGCCGGGTTCTGCGTCGTGTAGTCGCTGAACTCCTTGACCTCCAGGTCGAGGCCCGCCTTCTTCGCCAGGTTCTCCTTGATGTAGTTCAGGATCTCGGCGTGCGGGGTCGGGCTCGCGGCGACGACCAGCGGTCCGCTGGTGTCGGAGGCGGAGTCGGACGAACCGCAGCCGCTGAGCCCGAGGGTGAGGGCTCCGGCGGCGAGGAAGACAGTGGTGATCTTTATGGTGTTACGCACGAAAAGTGCCTTTCCTTTTGGGTGCAGCGATCCCGTGATGGGGTGCACGGGAAGATCGGCGGGGCTCAGACGGTCTTGGTGTCCGCCGTGGACGCCTTCAGCAGACGCAGCTTCGGCGCGGGGCCCGAGCGTCCGCTTCGGGTGTGCAGCGAGCGGGCCGCGAGGTCTCCGGCGAACTGGATGAGCGAGATGACGACGGCGAGGATCGCGACGGTGATCCACATGAGCTGGGTCTCGAAGCGCTGGTAGCCGTAGCGGATGGCGATGTCGCCGAGGCCGCCCGCGCCGACCGTGCCGGCCATCGCGGAGTAGCCGATGAGGGCGACGATCGTGGTCGTGGTACTGGCGATCAGCGAGGGCAGCGCCTCCGGTACGAGGACCTTGCGGACGATGGTCCAGGTGTTGCCGCCCATCGACTGCACGGCCTCGACGAGCCCGCCGTCCACTTCGCGGACAGCCGTCTCGACGAGGCGCGCGAAGAACGGGATCGCCCCGATCGCGAGCGGCACGATGGCGGCCTCGCGGCCGATGGTCGTCCCGGTGATCGAGCGGGTGAAGCCCATCAGCGCGACCATCAGGATGATGAACGGCATCGAGCGTGCGACGTTCACGACCTGCCCGATGACCTTGTTCGCGACGACGTTCTGGAGGAGGCCGCCCCGGTCGGTGAGGACGAGGAGGACACCGAGCGGGAGACCGCCCAGGACGGCGATGAGCGTGGCCCAGCCGACCATGTAGAGGGTGTCCCAACACGCCTGCGTGAGCAGGGGCTGCATCTCGGACCAGGTCACTTGGCACCTTCCTTCACCGGCTGGGACTCGCCGACGATGTCGATCTGCAGCCCCTGCTCACGCAGGAAGCCGACGGGTACGACGTTGTCCTCGTAGCGGCCGGGCAGTTCGAGGCGCATCCGGCCGACCTGGAAGCCGCCGACGGTGTCGATGGCGGCACCGAGGATCGATATGTCGATGTTGTAGGTGCGCGACAGCTGGGAGATGACGGGCTGGGTGGCCGCCTCGCCCTGGAAGGTGACGTCCAGGACGGTCCGGTCCTCGCCGGTCGCCTCGCCGCCGACCGGGAAGAGGGCGGAGGCCAGCTCGGAGCCGGGGGTGGCGAGCAGTTCACTGACCGTGCCGGACTCGACGACGCGCCCGTTGTCCATCAGGGCGGCCGAGTCGCAGATCGACTTCACGACCCTCATCTCATGCGTGATGAGCAGGACGGTGAGGCCCAGCCGGCGGTTCAGGTCGCGCAGCAGCTGGAGGATCGAGCGGGTGGTCTCCGGGTCGAGGGCGCTGGTGGCCTCGTCGGACAGCAGGACCTTGGGGTCGCCGGCCAGGGCGCGCGCGATGCCGACGCGCTGCTTCTGGCCGCCGGAGAGCTGGGCCGGGTAGGCGCCTGCCCTGTCGGAGAGCCCGACGAGGTCCAGCAGCTCAAGTGCCTTGCGGGAGCGCTCCTTGCCGGACTTGCCGAGGATTTCGAGCGGCAGCTCGACGTTGTCCTGGACGGTCCGGGTGGACAGCAGGTTGAAGTGCTGGAAGACCATGCCGATACGGCTGCGTGCCTGCCGCAGTTCCCGGCCGGCGCGCGGGCCGCGTCCCGCGAGGGCGGTGAGATCCTGCCCGGCGACGGTCACCGTGCCGGAGGTGGGGCGCTCCAGCAGGTTGACGCAGCGGATGAGCGAGGACTTGCCGGCGCCGGACTGGCCGATGACGCCGTACACCTCGCCTTCGCGGACGTGGAGATCGACGCCGTCGAGGGCGGTGATCTCCCGACCACGGGAGCGGTAGACCTTGGTCAGGCCTGAGGTCGTGATCACAGAGGTTTCCGTCACAGTCGAGTACGCGGGCGTGGGTGTGCCCGGGTACGGGAGGAGATTCGTGTGCGGGCTGTCGGTCACGTACGCGTTCATGGGCGTACGGACATGCCACGGCGGCTCGCTTCGGGGCGCGAGGCTCAGGGGTGGTGCGGGGGCCCTCTAACAGGCGCGCATTCGACACATACAACGAGCACCGGGCGTCATGGTCGCCTCGGTCGCCAGGATGCGGCAGCTCGTCGTGGTCATGCGATCAGTAAAGCAGACGTATGGAACCGACCAAGAACCCGCTGTCCGCATGACGGACAGCGGTGGACAACGTCAGCCGCGGACGGAGATCTCCACGCCTGCGGCGGTGACCAGCGCCGACAGAGCGGACAGATCCTCGACCACGAGATCGGCGTCGAGCTCGTGGGCCTGGTGGGTTGTGGTCAACGCCACGGTGATCATGCCGGCGGCGCGGCCGGCGCGCAGGCCCGCGGGAGCGTCCTCGAAGACGACACAGCGGGCCGGGTCGACGCCGAGTTCGCGGGCGGCGAGGAGATAGGGCTCGGGGTCGGGCTTGCCGCGCGTGACGTCGTCGGCGGCGACCAGCGTCTTGGGGCGGATGCCGACGGCGTCTAGGCGGGCCTCGGCGAGACGGCGGGTGGCGGAGGTGACGACGGCCCAGCGGTCGGCGGGCAGGGCGCCGAGGAAGTCCTTGGTCCCGGGGAGCAGTTGGACCCCGCCGTTGGGTACGTCCTCCACCTCCAACCGCTCGATCCGCGAGAGGGCCCCCGGTACGACGTCGGCGGGCAGCAGGTCGGCGGCTATCTCCACGGCCGGCCGCCCGTGCAGTTCGACCTGTGCGAACGCCTCCGCGGTGATGCCGTACTCCGCGGCCCAGCGCGTCCAGCAGCGGTGGACGGATTCGAGGGAGGAGACAAGCGTTCCGTCGTTGTCGAACAGAAGGGCTTCGGCGTGGATCTTCATGCCCCCGACCCTACGGTGCGAGGCGGGGGCGGCCGCCTCAGGCCTTTTGGCCCGTAATAGGCTCGCCGCATGTTTGATGTCCTGACGCTGGTGACCGGCGTCGCCGCGCTGCTGCTGGCCGCCTGGTGCGGCTGGGCCGCGTACCGGGATCAGTCGACCAAGGACTGGCACTTCATCGGGATGGCCGCGGTGTCGGTGCTGGCGTCGGTCCAGCTCGTGATCGGGATCGTGCAGCTCGCGCAGGGCGAGAAGCCGGAGCAGGGCACTGCGATCTTCGTGGCGTATCTGCTGGGGGCGTTCGCGTGTGTGCCGGCGGCGGGATTCATGTCGCTCGCGGAGCGGACGCGGTGGGGGTCGGCGACGGTCGCCGCCGGCGGTGTGGTGCTGGCCGTTCTGGAGGTGCGGCTCTATGACATCTGGGGAGGCTGAGGTGAGCCGGCGACGGAGCCTGGCCAGTGGGCCGGGGACGCTGCTCGTCTGGCTCTACGGCGTGATGGTCGTGGGGGCGGTGTCGCGCTCCGCGTACCAGATCTCCACGGAGTTCGACCGGGCGCCGCTCGCGTATGCGCTGTCCGCGGTGGCCGGGGTGGTCTACGGGTTCATCACGTACACGCTGGTACGCGGCGGGGAGACGGCGCGCAAGGTGGCGCTCGTGTGCTGCGGGGCCGAGCTGCTCGGCGTACTGACCGTGGGCACGTGGACGTTGATCGAACCGTCCGCGTTCCCCGATGCGACCGTGTGGTCGGACTTCGGGATGGGGTACGTCTTCATCCCGGTGCTGTTGCCGCTTTCCGCCATCTACTGGTTGCGCAAGGGTGCGCCTGCCAGGGATGCCGCCTGAGTCTGTCGGGCGGCATCCGGCCGGTTGCGGCTGCTCAAGCCGTGGCGGCGTACGTGCCTGCCGGCTTCTCCAGGACGATCATCGGTACTCCGTCGGCACCCTTTGACGTGCCCACCGTCTGGTAGCCGACCCTGCGGTAGAGGCGGAGGTTGCCCTCGCTGCGGTGGCCGGTGAAGAGGCGGAAGCTGGTGGCGCCGCGCTCGTCCGCGAGGGCGGACTCGGCCGCCCTGAGGAGACGGGCACCGATTCCGTGGCCCTGGAGGCGGGGGTGGACGCAGAGTTTGCCGATGGCGGCCGAGCCGTCCTCGGTGACATGGCCGCGGACCGAGCCGACCACCTCTTCGCCCAGGCGGGCCACGAACACGCAGTCCGAGACCACCTCCGCACGGACCGAGTCGAGGCTCTGGACGAGCGGATCGATGCGGTAGTTGCCGTACAGCGCCGCCTCACTCTGGAAGCACAGGTACTGCAGCCTGAAGATCTGCTCCGCGTCCTGCACGGCCGCCGCAGAGATGGTCACGCTCATGCCCATGTGCGCACGCCTCCCGCTCACCTGATCGCCTGTTGTCCCCCACTCCTATCCCCGCGCACGGCGTGTCGCAACCTCCGGTGTGAGCATTCGGCGAAGACAACCCAGGCATCTGGAACGTTCCGGACCGAGACTGCCCTGTGAGATACCCAACTCGCCCGCGATCTCCCGGTAGGTGAGGTCTCTCGGGGAGAGCAGCGCGGCCATGAGGGAGGGGCACCGGCCGGGAAGTCGGCGCACCGCGTCGTGCAGCGCCCCGCGCCGGGCCGCGGCGAGGGTGAGCTGTTCGGGAGTGTGGTCGCCGTCAGCCGCGGGTTCGGTGCCGTACGGCCGTTCGAAGCGGGCGGTACGACGGCTGCGGCGGGACTCCGAGCGGACGGCGCGGCGGAGCCAGCCGGGCGGGTCGAGGGGCGGCCCCTGCGTCTCCAGTCGCTCCAGGAGGCGCAGCCAGACCGCCTGTTCCAGGTCGCCCGGTTCCGTACCGGTGGCATGTGCCTCGGCGGAGGCCTCGGCGGTGAGCAGCGGGCGCAGGGTCGTGACCAAGTCGTGCGTCATATGCGGTACGACACGGCCGTCCGGGCTGCGGGTTGCCCGGACGGCCGGAAGTCACCCCATCCGGGGCCGGTGGCTCAGCGGTTGACGAAGTCCGCGCGGGCGAGGACGCCGGTGTCGGCGTTGTCGGTGAAGACGCCGTCGATGCCGGTGGCGAAGTACCTCCCGAAGGCGCCGAAGGCGTCTCCGTAGGCGTCCGCGTCCGTGCCCCTGCGGTACTCCGCGGGCAGGAAGGGGTTCTCGTTGCGCATGGTGTAGGGGTGCAGGATCAGCCCGACCTTGTGCGCGTCGGCGACCAGGGTCGTCTCCTTGTCGAGGCTGCCGTCCGCCTTCTTGGTGATGACCAGGTCGAGCGTCGGACCGATGCCCTGGGCGTAACCGGCGATCTCCCTGAGGCCCTTGGGGGTGATCAGGTCGGCGACGGTGCGCGGGTCGCCCGTCGAGACGAAGTCCCAGGGGCGGGTGTTCGCGGCGGACAGGAGCACGACCAGGGGGTTGTCGACCAGCTTGTTCAGGCGCTGGATGCTGGTCGGCTCGAAGGACTGCAGGATGACCGGGGAGTTCCGCCTGTCCTTGCCGTGCTTGTGCAGGAGCTTGGCGACCCGCTCCTCCAGACCGAGGCCCAGCTTGCGGAAGTAGGTGGGGTGCTTGGTCTCGGGGTAGATCCAGACCTGCTTGCCGCGCTTGCGGGTCTGCTCGTCCTGCCACTTCAGGACTTCCTCGAAGGTGGGGATCTCCCAGCGGCCGTTGTAGAGCGTGTTGTGCGGGCGGTTGGCCGGGATGCGCTCGATCGCGCGCAGCGTCTTGAGTTCGGCGAGCGTGAAGTCCTCGGTGAACCAGCCGGTGGTGGACACGCCGTCGAGGACCTTCGTGGCCTTGCGGCCGGCGAACTCGGGGTGGTCGGCGACGTCCGTGGTGCCGCCGATCTCCGGCTCGTGACGGCAGACGAGGTGGCCGTCCCTGGTGGGGACGAGGTCGCCGGCCTCGACCACGTCGGCGCCCAGGTCCAGGGCGAGTTCGTAGGAGCCGAAGGTGTGCTCGGGGCGGTAGCCGCTGGCGCCCCGGTGACCGATGATCGTCGGCACGGGCAGGCTCTTCAGTCCGCCCTTCCCGGGTCCGGCGGATCCGGTCGGCCCGGCGGCTCTCGCCGTGCCGGACAGCCCGAGGACCGCTCCCCCGGCGCCGAGCACCGCGGCCCCGAGAAGCGCCCGCCGCCCGGTGCCACTCGTCTGCTCGTCCTGCGTTCCCATGAGGACTCCTCCTGCCGTCGCCTCTTCAGTTCTTCAGTGCGCGCCGATCGTAGGTCCGTGTCCATGACGGAGGGGAGACCTGCGGCGGAACACGCGGGTGACGTGGGATGTCGCGTGGGAACAGATGTCTGACGACTCGTCGGCTTCATGGCGTAAGGCCGGGGTACGCGTAGGTCGGGGCGACGTCCGTCACATCGTTCCGCCCGGGTTTCCGGCACGCAACGAGGACCCTCCGCAGGTGAACGAGCGTCAACAATGCGTAAGACCTCGGTGAACCCCGGGTGCTGGATGTGCACGATCCCCCGAGCCGCGAGTAATGTCCTCACCTGCACAGACTCATACAGTTTCCCTGGCCGTTCTCTTGACACCGGAGGGCTCGTTGTCCCGCTTCGTGCTCATCAAGGCAGTGCTCGGACCGATCATGCGCCTGATGTTCCGCCCCCAGGTGGAGGGCGTGGAGCACATCCCGGGTGACGGTCCGGTGATCCTGGCCGGCAACCACCTGACCTTCATCGACTCGATGATCCTTCCGCTGGTGTGCGACCGGCAGGTGTTCTTCATCGGCAAGGACGAGTACGTCACCGGCAAGAGCCTCAAGGGCCGGCTGATGGCGTGGTTCTTCACCGGCGTCGGCATGATCCCCGTCGACCGTGACGGCGGACGCGGCGGTGTCGCCGCACTGATGACCGGGCGGCGTGTCCTCGAGGAGGGCAAGGTCTTCGGGATCTACCCCGAGGGAACCCGGTCGCCCGACGGCCGGCTGTACCGGGGACGGACCGGGATCGCCCGGCTCACGCTGATGACGGGGGCGCCGGTGGTCCCCTTCGCCATGATCGGGACGGACAAGCTGCAGCCGGGGGGTGCGGGGATGCCCCGCCCCGGGCGGGTCACCGTGCGGTTCGGCGAGGCGATGGAGTTCTCCCGGTACGACGGGATGGGCCGGGACCGCTATGTCCTGCGCGCGGTGACGGACTCCGTGATGACGGAGGTCATGCGGCTGTCCGGGCAGGAGTACGTGGACATGTACGCCACCAAGGCGAAGGCCGCGTAACGGTCCGTCGTGGGACGGGGTCCCGGGGCTGGTCGCGCCCACGCGGCGGAGCCGCGCAGTGACACAGCCCCGCGCCCCTCTGAAGGACCTCTAAAGGACCTCTCAAGGACCTCTAAAGGCGGCTTTCCAGCCGTTGGTTCCTCAGCATGAACCAGGCCGCCACTGCCGTCGCCAGCAGGACCACCGCTCCCGCGCCTGCCGCGATGGCGAGGCCGTCCACAAAGGCCTCCCGGGCCGAGGACAGCAGTTCCTGAGCCGTGGGCGACGGCATTGCGGATGCCGCCTCCACCGCGCCGCCCAGTGACTCGTGCGCCCCTGCCGGGGTCCCGGCCGGGGCCGCGAAGCCCCGGTAGACACCCGTCACGATCGAGCCCAGTACGGCGATGCCGAGGGCCGCGCCCAGCTCGTACGCCGTCTCCGAGACCGCCGACGCCGCACCCGCCTGTTCCTTCGGGACGCTCGACAGGATGACGTCCGCGGTCACCGTGAACGAGAAGCCGGCGCCCACGCCCACCATCAGCAGGGCGGTGCCCAGCATCGGGTAGCCCGTGGACTGGTCGAGCAGGGTCAGGGATGCCAGGGCCAGGCCGATGGCGGCGAGACCTCCGGCAACCACCGCGCGTACCGAGTAGCGGCGGGCGAGCGTGCCCGCGAGCAGGCCCGCCGCCACCGCGCCCACCGCCGCCGGGAGTTCGGCCAGACCAGCCTCCAACGGGCCTCTGCTCTGCACGAGTTGCAGGTACTGGGAGAGGAAGAAGACCAGGCCCGACAGGCCGAGGATGGTCAGGAGGTCGGCCAGGACGGCGCCGCTGAAGCCGCGGTTGCGGAAGAGGCGCATGTCCAGGAGGGGTGCCGGCAGGGTGAGTTGGCGGCGGACGAAGGCGTACAGAGCCGTCGCGCCCAGGGCGCCCGCGGCGAGCGGCTCCCAGGTGACGCCGTGTGCGGCGAACTCCTTGACGGCGTAGACCACCGCGATCACGCCCACCAGCGACAGCACGACACTGCTCAGGTCCCAGGGTCCCGGGTTCGGGTTGCGGGACTCGGGGAGCAGCTTGATGCCGACGAGGACGAGGACCGCCATCACCGGCAGGTTGATCAGGAAGACCGAACCCCACCAGAAGTGTTCGAGGAGGAACCCGCCGACGATGGGACCGACCGCCGTACCGGCGGAGGCGGTCGCGCCCCAGATGCCGACGGCGAGGCTGCGTTCGCGCGGGTCGTGGAAGAGGTTGCGGATCAGGGCCAGCGTGGCGGGCATGAGGGTCGCGCCGGCGACGCCGAGCAACGCTCGCGCCAGGATCATCAACTCCGGTGTCGTCGCATAGGCGTTGAGCACGGAGATCGCGCCGAACGCCGTCGCGCCGACGAGCAGGATCCGCTTGCGGCCGATGCGGTCGCCGAGACTGCCCATCGACACCAGCAGGCCCGCGATGACGAACGAGTAGACGTCACCGATCCACAGGAGCTGGGTGCCGGTCGGCCTGAGGTCCTCACTGATGTACGGGGTCGCGAGGCCGAGGACGGTCGCGTCGACGGCCACCAGCAGCACGGCGAGCACCAGGACGGACAGCGCGAGCCACCGGCCGGGACGCTGCACCGCCTCGGTCGTGGCCGCCGACTGCAGGGTGCTGGTCATGATTCCTCTCTCCGTAGTGCTCCGCCGAGCAGCAGCTCGACGGTCATGTGATGGAAGTCCTTGGGGGCGCCCTTGCCGCTCTGGAGCATCCAGACAGCGGAGGCGAGCAGGCCGAACAGTGCCTCGGTGAGCCAGGCGGGCGTGAGGTCGATGCGGAACTCGCCGTTGTCCTGACCGCGCCGGAACAGTGCGGAGATGCGGGCGTCGATCCGGCCCCAGCCCTCGTTCTGCTCCTCGCCCTCGAACAGCTGGTTCTCCGTGTACAGGAAGGCGAGGAGTCCGGCCGCGGGCTCGGCCGCACGGACCAGACGCCGTACGGCGTCGCCCGCCGGCCCCTCGTCCAGGCGGGCGGAGTCGAGCGCGGCCTCGCACTCATCGATACCGAGCGCCTCCAGCGCCCGTACGAGAGCGTCGCGTCCGGCGAAGTGCCTGTGCAGGGTGGCGCGGCTGATCCCGGCGGACCTGGCGACCTCGTCCATGGTCGCGGTGGATCGGCGGGTCAGCAGGGCGGCGGCACTGCGCAGCACGTGGTCACGATCGACAGCCATGAGACAACGATAACCCATATGAGACATTGATGTCTCATGCTGGGCGCACGCGTCTCATTGTCGACGGTCGTCGGGGCTTTCGTCAGTGCCAGGGCAGCTGACCGCGCCGCCCCCAGTACGCCTGCGGCTCCTCCGCCAGTCCGGCGAGCCTGGCCAGCTGATCGTCGTCCAGGTCCACGACGGCCGCGTGCAGGTTGGAGGCGAGCTGGCCCGCGGTGGCGGCTCCGGAGAGGACGACTCCGGCCCACGGCTGCCGGAGGACCAGCGCGAGGGCCACGGCGTCACACCCCAGGGATGTCTCCTGCGCCACGGCCTTCAGGGCACCCGGCGCGTGCGGCCCGGCGAGCCTGCCGTTGGCCATGCCCTCCTTGACGATCACCGTGAGCCCGGCGTCATGGGCCTCGGCGAGGGCGGGGGCGGCCGAGGTCTCCAGGGCGTTGTACGTCGACTGGACGGTACGGAAGAGGGGTTCACCGTCGACCGTCACGGCGAGCGCGGTGCGGATCGCGTCGGCCTGGGCGGGGCCGCTGGTCGAGAAGCCGATGGTGGTGCCCTGGGCGGCCGCTTCCGCGAGCCTCGCGTGGAGTTCCTTGTCGGTGAGGGCCGGGCTGTCCGGGGTCACCGAGTGGATCTGGTAGAGGTCGAGACGGTCGCCGAGCAGTTCGGCGGTCTCGGCGCGCTGACGGTCGTACGTCCCGACGCCGTGGTCCTTGACCTCGTGGCGCTCGGCGTCGGTCGTCCAGTCGGCGGTGTACGTGTAGCCCCACTTGCTGCCGATGACCACGTCGTCGACGCCGGGGTTCCTGGTGAGCCAGTCCGCGAGGAACTCCTCGGAGCGGCCGTAGGAGCGGGCCACGTCGAAGTAGCGGACGCCCTGGAAGTAGGCGGCGTCGAGGAGTTCGTGGGTGCGGGCGCGGAGCGCTTCCACACTGCGGTTCGCTCCGAGGTCCTCGTCCCGGCCGAGGTTGATGTAGCCGGGGCGGGCGATCGCCGCGAGGCCCAGTCCGAGGTGGCAGGTGGGGGTCGTTGCTGTAGCCAGTCGGGCGAAGGGCATCGCAGGTTCCGTTCGGTCGGTCCGGTGACGGTTCCCGACCAACGTACCCGCGATGACCTTCGACGACTGAGCCGTGCGCCCAGGAGCTCGGTTCGTGCGGTGGCGTGGCTTGTCGTGCCCACGCGGCGGAGCCGCAGATCGATACGGCCCCGCGCCCCTACAGGTCCTTGGCCTGGCCCTTGGCCTTGGCCCAGATGTGCTGTCCCGCCACGTTCGCCTTCACCTCTGCCAGCTGGATCGCCACCGCGCTGGGCGCCGTGCCACCCCTGGCGTTGCGGGAGGCCAGGGCGCCCGGGACGTTGAGGACCGTACGGACCTCCGGGGTCAGGTGGGAGGAGATCTTGGCGAACTGGTCGTCCGTCAGGTCGGCGAGTTCCTTGCCCTCGGCCTCCGCCGCCTTGACGCACTCGCCGGCGACCTCGTGGGCCACACGGAAGGGCACGCCCTGCCTGACCAGCCACTCGGCGATGTCGGTGGCGAGGGAGAAACCGGCCGGGGCCAGTTCCTCCATGCGGTCGGCGTGGACCGTGAGGGTGGCCATCATGCCGGTGAAGGCGGGGAGCAGGACCTCCAGCTGGTCGCAGGAGTCGAAGACCGGCTCCTTGTCCTCCTGGAGATCGCGGTTGTACGCCAGCGGGAGCGCCTTGAGCGTGGCCATGAGGCCCGTCAGGTTGCCGATCAGCCGGCCGCTCTTGCCGCGCGCCAGCTCCGCGATGTCCGGGTTCTTCTTCTGCGGCATGATCGACGAGCCGGTCGAGAACGCGTCGTGCAGGGTCACGAAGGAGAACTCCTTCGTGTTCCAGATGATGATCTCCTCGGCGATCCGGGAGAGGTTCACCCCGATCATCGCGGTGATGAAGGCGAACTCGGCGACGAAGTCACGGGAGGCGGTGCCGTCGATGGAGTTGCCGACGCTGCCGTTTTCGAAGCCCAGGTCCTTCGCCACCGCCTCGGGGTCCAGGCCGAGGCTGCTGCCGGCCAGGGCGCCCGAGCCGTACGGCGAGACCGCGGTCCGCTCGTCCCACTGGCGCAGTCGCTCCGCGTCCCGGGACAGGGACTGGGCGTGGGCCAGGACGTGGTGGGCGAACAGGACCGGCTGGGCGTGCTGGAGGTGGGTGCGGCCGGGCATCGCCACATCCGGGTGGGCCTCGGCCAGCCCGATCAGGGCGTCCTGGAGTTCGGCGATCAGGCCGCCGATGATCCGGGCGTGGTCCCGGAGGTACATCCGGAAGAGGGTCGCGATCTGGTCGTTGCGTGAGCGGCCGGCGCGGAGCTTGCCGCCGAGGTCGGGGCCGACACGCTCCAACAGGCCCCGCTCCAGGGCCGTATGGCAGTCCTCGTCGGCGATCGTGCCCACGAAGGAGCCGTCGGCCACGTCCGCCTCGAGCTCGTCGAGCCCCGCGTGCATGCGCTGGAGCTCGTCCTCGCTCAGGAGTCCCGCCTTGTGCAGCACACGCGCGTGGGCACGCGAACCGGCGATGTCGTACGGCGCGAGCCGCCAGTCGAAGTGGACGGACGCGGACAGCTTGGCCAGGGCCTCGGCGGGGCCGTCGGCGAAACGGCCGCCCCAGAGCCGGACGTCACCGCTGTTGCTGCTCACTTGCGTTGCTCCTCACCGCTGCACTCAACCTTATGCATGATTATGCAGAGTCATGCATGATTCGTCAATCCAGACAGGGGCGGCGGAGAATTTGAAGTCTCTTTGAACATCGGAAACCGCTTGCCCGTATTCCACGCCGAACGCAGGCGCCGCGTTTGTAAACGAAGACCACTCCCGACCCCGAGCGAGGCATCCGCATGTCCAGGGCTCTTCCGAAGTACAACCAGCGCCGCGTGGCGATCATCGGCGGCGCCGCCGCCGTGGCACTGACCGGGGCCATCGTGGCCGGTACCGCCCTCGCCGGGGAGACCCCCAAGAGCAGCAGCACCACCGCCCGCACCCTCGCCGCCGCCGGCACGATCTCGTGCCCGGACGTGGCCTCGAAGCTGCCCGCGATCCCCGCCACCGCCCAGGCGGAGGTCACCCGCAACCTGACGCTGCTGAACACGCAGATCGCCGAGGCCAACAAGCGGCTCGTCGACACCGTCGGCCAGGGCGGCCCGAACTTCGTCAACAACGCCATCCTCGGCCCGCTGAAGGACAAGCGCGTCGCCACGGTCAACCGCATCGCCACGGCGATCGGCCGTACGGCGGCCAAGCCGACCGGCCTGGACGCGCTCGCGCCCTGCACGCTGAACGGCGCGGGCGCGGCCGCCAACACCGGCAACGCGGGCGGCAACGCCAACACAGGCAACGGGAACGCCAACGCGGGCAACGGCAACGCCAACGCCAACGCCGGAGGCAATGCCAACGCCAACGCCGGGGGCAACGCTGCGACCGCCGCCGGCACGATCTCGTGCCCGGACGTGGCCTCGAAGCTGCCCGCGATCCCCGCCACCGCCCAGGCGGAGGTCACCCGCAACCTGACGCTGCTGAACACGCAGATCGCCGAGGCCAACAAGCGGCTCGTCGACACCGTCGGCCAGGGCGGCGCCAACTTCGTCAACAACGCCATCCTCGGCCCGCTGGCCGACAAGCGGAAGTCGACCATCGACCGCATCGCCATCTCCATCGGCCGCACCGCCGCCAAGCCGCAGGGCCTCGACTCCCTGGCCGCCTGCACGCTCACCAAGTGACGTGACAGGCGCTGTGGCCGCCCCGTGTGAGCGCCGGCCGGGGCGGCCACGGGCGTCTGCCTGAGCTTCACTCAGGCGGACGCCCGAATTCCTTAGACATGCGAAAGGCTTGCACCCATAATCGTTAGACATGGGAAAGACTTATGAGCGCATAGACGGCCGGCTCCGCACGTTCATCGAGGCACAGCCTCTCTTCTTCACCGCGTCCGCTCCCCTGTCGGGCGACGGCACGGTCAACCTCTCCCCCAAGGGTCTGCGCGGCTCCTTCGCCATCCTCGACGAACTCACCCTCGCCTACCTCGACTTCGCCGGCTCCAACGCCGAGACGGTCGCTCATCTGCGGGAGAACGGCCGGATCACACTCATGTGGTGCGCGTTCCAGGGGCCGCCGAACATCGTCCGGGTGCACGGGCGCGGCGAGCCGGTCTTCCGGGACGACCCGCGCTTTCGGGAACTGCTCTCCCACTTCCCGGACATCGACCCGACGGACCACGGACTGCGGGCGATCATCGTCGTGACGGCCGAGCTGATCCGCGACTCCTGCGGTTACGCGGTGCCGTACATGGCCTACGAGAGCGACCGGGAGCTGCACGGCAGACGGTTCGCGCGCGAGGACGACGTGTCGCTCAGCGAGTACTTCGCGAAGAAGGACCACATCGCGACGAGCCTGGACGGACTGCCAGGGCTGCCGCTGCCACTGCCGCCCTCCACGGTCTGAGCCGTGTCGTTCACGAGCCGGACACCGAAGGTGACGGGGCGGACCCAGGGACGTCACCGGCTGCCGATCCGGACGGTGAAGGTCGTCGATCCCGGCCTGCTCTCCATCGCCACGTCTCCCCCGTGTGCCTCCACCACCGCCGCCACGATCGACAGGCCGAGGCCCGCGCCGCCGGTCTCCGCCTTGGTGCGGCGGTCGGCCCGAGTGAAGCGTTCGAAGACGCCCGGCTGGATGTCCCCGGGAATGCCGGGGCCGTCGTCCTGGACCGTCAGGGTGGTTGCCCCGCCGTCGCTCTCCAGGGTCACCGTGACCTTGGTGCCGCCCGGTGTGTGCAGCCTGGCGTTGGCCAGCAGGTTGGACACCACCTGCTGGAGGCGGTGTTCGTCGCCCGTCACCGTCACGGGATCCTCGGGGAGGTCCAGGGACCAGCGGTGGCCGGGGCCGGCGACCCTCGCGTCCGTCACCGCGTCCAGGACCAGCCGGGTGAGGTCGACGGGCCGGGACTCCAGCGGGCGGCCCGCGTCCAGGCGGGCCAGCAGGAGGAGGTCGTCGACCATCGCGCCCATGCGGGTCGACTCGGCGGCGATGCGTTCCAGGGAACGGGTCACCTCGGCCGGGACCGGGCCGGGGTGCAGCAGGGCGAGTTCGGCGTGGCCGCGTACGGAGGCGACCGGGGTGCGCAGTTCGTGGCTGGCGTCGGCGGCGAAGCTGCGCAGCCGTTCCTCGCTGGCGTGGCGCTTGGTGAGGGCGTCCTCGACACGGCCGAGCATCCGGTTGAAGGCGCCGGCGACCTGCCCCACCTCGCTGCGCGGGTCGGACTCGGGGGCCCGGGCCGGCAGGGCCACCTCTCCGCTGGCCAGCGAGAGCTCACTGACCCGGGTGGCGGTGGCCGCGACCCGGCTGAGCGGGCGCAGCGACCAGCGCACCCAGAGGGCGCCCGCGACACCGGCGGCGGTGAGGGCGGCACCGAAGACGATCCCGGCGACCAGTTCGAGGCGGTGGACGGCGGCCTCGACGGGCTCCAGGGGCATCCCCGTGATGAGGACGTCACCGTCCAGTCCCCGGGAGGCGAGCACCCGGTAGTCGTCCAGGGCGGAGAGGCCGACGTTGTGTCCCCGGCCGTCGGCCGGGACAGCCGCGAGCCGGTCCCGGTCGGCGGCGGTCAGGTCGACGTTCAGCGTGCCGCTGGGGCGGACCACCGCGGCATTGGTGACCGTGCCATCCACCAGCCGGGCGCCGAACGTGCCGGTGGCCTGTCTGCGGGTGTCGCCGTGTTCGTCGCCGATGGGGGTCCCCCCGGTCGAGTCCGTTCGAGACTGGGGGAGGTCGTCCTTCGCCTGCTCCCCCTTGTGTTCCAGGCTCACCGCGAACTTGTTGCCGGCGTCCGTCAGCTGCTCGTCGAGACGGCTGGTGAGGAAGCCGTTCAGTTCCAGTACGGCGGCCAGCCCGACCGCCGCGCAGCTGACCGCGAGCAGCACCACGAGGCCGAGGGTGAGACGGGCCCGCAGCGTGTACGGCCGCAGGGTCCTCATCGCGTCACCGGTTTGATCACGTAGCCCGCCCCGCGCACGGTGTGGATCATCGGTTCGCGGCCCGCGTCCACCTTCTTGCGCAGATACGAGATGTACAGCTCCACGACATGGGCGCGGCCCCCGAAGTCGTAGGACCACACCCGGTCGAGGATCTGCGTCTTGCTGAGCACGCGGCGGGGGTTGCGCATGAGGAAGCGCAGCAGCTCGAACTCGGTCGGGGACAGTTCGACCAGCTCGCCGCCGCGGGTGACCTCGCGGGCCTCCTCGTCCATGACCAGGTCGCCGACGGTCAGCCGCGGGCCCTCGTCGAGCTGCCGGGCCATGCCCGCGCGGCGCAGCAGTCCGCGCAGCCGGGCGACGACCTCCTCCAGGCTGAACGGCTTGGTGACGTAGTCGTCACCGCCCGCCGTGATGCCCTTGATGCGGTCCTCGACGGCGTCCCGGGCGGTCAGGAAGAGCACGCAGACGTCGGACTTCACGGTGTGCAGGGTGCGCAGGACGGTGAAGCCGTCGGTGTCGGGGAGCATCACGTCGAGGACGACGGCGTCGGGCAGCAGCTCCCGGGCCGCGGCCACCGCCGAGGCGCCGTCGCCGGCCGTGCGGACCTGCCAGCCCTCGTAGCGCAGAGCGCCGGAGAGGACCTCGGCGAGGTCGGGGTCGTCGTCGACGACGAGGACGCGCAGCGCGGTGCCGTCGGGGCGGGTGAGGGCGGGGCGGCCGGAGCGGGCTGTGTTCATGTCCTTCCCAGGATCGCCCCTCGCGGGGGTGACCGGGGGCGCCGCCGGCTCTGAGTTTCCTCTGAGTCCGCTCTGCGGGGTGCCTCTTCAGAGCGCGCTCAGAGCTTCGGCCCGCACAGTGGCGTCCCGGACGAAGGAAAGGACGCACCCATGACCACCCTGTACGAGCGGGCCGCACCGCCCGTGCCGCTCGCCGCCCGGCGCTCCCCGGCCGGCCCGGTACTGGCCCTGCTGTGGGCCGGGGCGGCCGCCGTGCTCGTCCTGTGGTGGACGGGCACCGGTTCGGTGGTCGGTGCGGCGGGGTGGCTGACCGGGGCCGGGCGGATCGCCGGGCTGCTGTGCGGGTACTCCTGCGCGGTGCTGGTCGGCCTGATGGCGCGGGTTCCGCTGCTGGAGCGGCGGGTCGGCTCGGACCGGGTCGCGCGCTGGCACGCGATGGCGGGCCGCTACACCGTCTGCCTGCTGCTCGCGCACATCGGGCTGATCCTCACCGGATACGCCGCCCAGGATAGCGCCTCGCTGTGGCACGAGGCGGTCACGGTGGTCCTGGACTATCCCGACATGCTCAAGGCGACCGCCGGCACGGTGATCCTCCTCGCGGTCGGCGTCACCTCCGCGCGTGCGGTGCGCCGCCGTACCGGCCACGAGTTCTGGTACTACCTCCATCTCCTCACCTACGCCGCCGTGTTCCTCGCCTTCGGCCACCAACTGGCCCTCGGCAACGACCTGAGCGGCAACGCCGTGGCCACGGCCGCCTGGTACACGCTGTATCTGGGCGTGGCGGCACTGGTGCTGTGGTTCCGGATCCTCACCCCGGTGCGGCTGAACCTCCGGCACCGGCTGCGGGTGGAGTCGGTGCACCAGGAGGCGCGGGGCGTGTGGTCCGTCGTCGTGGCGGGCCGGAAGCTCGATCAACTCGGTGCGCAGGCGGGGCAGTTCTTCCGCTGGCGGTTCCTCGCCGAAGGTCTGCGCTGGACGTCCACGCCGTACTCCCTGTCGGCGCCGCCCCGTTCGGACCGCATGCGGATCACGGTCAAGGCGCTCGGCGATCACAGTGCGGCCGTGGCATTGCTGCGGCCGGGCACGCGAGTGTGGGCGGAGGGGCCGTACGGCTCGCTGACCGGGGACCGGCGGACCTCGTCGAAGGCACTGCTGATCGGGGGCGGGGTCGGTATCACCCCGCTGCGGGCGCTGTTCGAGACGCTGCCGGGCGAGGTGACCCTCCTGTACCGGGCGCGCACGGTCGAGGACCTCGCGCTGGGCGGGGAGTTGGAGGCCGTCGCACGGTGGCGCGGCGCGAAGGTGCACTACGCGCTCAACGGGCCCGACGGACAGCGGCCGAGCATCACCGCCGGGTCGCTCCGGGCGGCGGTCCCCGACCTGGCCGGCCACGACGTCTATCTCTGCGGTCCGCACGGCTTCGCCCAGGACCTGTACGAGGAGCTGCGCGCCGCCGGTGTCCCGGACCGCCGGATCCATCACGAGTCGTTCGAACTCTGAGTGCCGGGAGGCCGTGGAAGTGCACGCGTTGAAGAAGAACCGCCCACTGCGCCGGATCGTCCTGGCGAGCGCCGCCACCGTCTGCGGGACGGTGATGCTGCTGTCGCTGAAGCCGCACACGTCGGCGCAGGCGACCCTGGTGCTGCCCGCGCCCGCCGGCAGCGCGAGCGCGGCCGGCGGCTCCGGATCGGCCACCACCGGCACGAGGACCGTCACCGGCGACACGGTCCAGACCCGCTGGGGACCGGTCCAGGTCCGCATCACGATCAAGGACAGCAGGCTCACCGAGGTCACGGCGGTCACCTACCCGACGGACAACCCGCGGGACCAGGAGATCAACAGCTACGCGCTCCCCAGGCTGCGCAGCGAGGCCCTCCAGGCCCAGAGCGCGGACATCGACACGGTCTCGGGGGCCACCTACACGAGCGACGGTTACCGCCAGTCACTCCAGTCCGCACTGGACTCCGCTCGCAGCTGAACACACTGGCGTCACGGCACGTATCTGAGGACCGAGGGACCACGACGACCCCCTCGCTCCCGTCCCCGGAGGAAACGTGACCACGACGCTCGCAGGCGGCCGCGCCGCCCGTCGCCAGACGATGCGCCGCATCCGCCCGCGCCGTTCCCCGGCGACCGTCCTGCTGCTCGCCGTATGGGCCGGGGCGGTCGGTGTGCTGTGGCTGTGGTGGCACAACACGCCGTCCGTGGCCGACGACAACAGCAAGATCCTCAACGCGGGCCGGATCACCGGTCTGCTGGCCGGGTACCTGATGGCGCTCGTGGTGCTCCAGATGGCCCGGGTGCCCGCGCTGGAACGCCGGGTGGGCTCCGACCGGGTCGCCCGCTGGCACGCGATGACCGGCCGCTACACGCTCTGCCTGGTCCTCGCCCACGTCTTCCTGATCATGTGGGGCTACGCCCTCCAGGCCGGCAAGGGGCTCGGCGACATCGTCCAGCAGACGATGGACTCCATCAACCAGCTGCCCGACATGGGCAAGGCGGCCATCGGCACCGGTCTGCTGTTCGTGATCGGGCTGATGTCGATCGGCGGGGTGCGCCGCAGGATCCCGTACGACACCTGGTACCACGTCCACCTGCTGACGTACGCCTCGGTCTTCCTGACCTTCTGGCACCAGCTGACCACGGGCAACGACTTCGCGGTCGAGCCGGTCGCCAAGACCGTCTGGTACGCCCTGTACGGGTCGGTCACCGCGCTGGTCGTCTGGTACCGGATCCTCACGCCGATCAGGCTGAACATGCGTCACCGCATGTATGTCGAGGCCGTCGTCGAGGAGACACCCGGTGTGGTGTCGGTGCTGATCGGGGGACGCAAGCTGCACCGGATGGGCGCGGAGGCGGGCCAGTTCTTCCGCTGGCGGTTCCTCGCGCCGGGCATGCGGTTCAGCTCGCAC
This sequence comes from Streptomyces sp. NBC_00285, assembly GCF_036174265.1. Classification (NCBI taxonomy): domain Bacteria; kingdom Bacillati; phylum Actinomycetota; class Actinomycetes; order Kitasatosporales; family Streptomycetaceae; genus Streptomyces; species Streptomyces sp. NBC_00285. Next base: position 2,166,009 of record NZ_CP108055.1, read on the forward strand.
CCGTACTCGCTGTCGGCGGCACCCCGGCCGGGGATGCTGCGGATCACGGTGAAGGCGATCGGCGACCACAGCGAACGGCTGCGCGAGCTGGTGCCCGGCACCAAGGTGTGGGCCGAGGGGCCGTACGGCGCGCTCACCGCCCAGCGCCGCAGCCGCGGCAAGGTGCTGCTGGTGGCCGGCGGTGTCGGGATCACCCCGATGCGGGCCCTGTTCGAGACGCTGCCGGGCGCGGCCGGTGACATCACCCTCCTGTACCGGGCCAACACCACCCAGGACCTGGCCCTGTGGGACGAGCTGTCCGCCATCGCGGACGAGCGCGGCGCCCGCCTGATGTACGCGGTGAACAGCCCGGACGGGGAGCGCCCGGACATCTCCGCGGAGTCCCTCCAGCGCAAGCTCCCCGACATCGACAAGCACGACGTGTTCATGTGCGGGCCGAACGGCTTCGCGCAGTCCGTGTTCGAAGCACTGCGCGGCGCGGGTGTGCCTGCCCGCCGCATCCATCACGAGTCGTTCGAGATGTGAGCGACGGGAATCCAGGAGCTGTTGAAGCGATGAGGAAGTCTCACCCCGTCCGTCGAGTCGTGCTCGCGACCGCCGCCACCGTCTCCGGTGTCGTGCTGCTGCTGTCGCTGAAGCCTTCCTCGGACCCGGCGTCCGCCCAGGCGGGCGGAACGATCCCGCAGCAGACTTCGGCTGCCCAGGAGTCGGCCCAGGGCGGCACCGGGGCGGCCGCCGGCAGCACGTTCACCGGCGACGTGGTCCAGACCCAGTACGGTCCCGTCCAGGTCCGTATCACCGTCAGCGGCACCAAGATCACCAAGTCCGAGGCGGTCCAGGCGCCCAAGGGCGGCACCAGCGACCAGAAGACGGCGCTGTCGGTCCCCAAGCTCAACCAGGACGTGGTCGCCAAACAGAGCCCGCAGGTCGACACGGTGTCCGGGGCGACCTACACGAGCGAGGGCTACAAGAAGTCGCTCCAGTCGGCGATCGACAAGGCGAACAAGGCCCCCGCCGCCCCGGCGGCCCCTGCGCAGCCTTCGGCTCAGCCGTCGCAGACGGCGGGCGGCAGCGCCGCCGCGCCGGCTGCCAAGACGGTGACCGGCGCGGTCTCGCAGACCCAGTACGGCCCGGTCCAGGTCCGGATCACGGTCAGCGGCGGCAAGATCACCAAGGCCGAGGCCGTGCAGGCCCCCAAGGGCGGCACCAGCGACCAGAAGACGGCGCTGTCCGTGCCGAAGCTCAACCAGGAGGCCGTGGCGGCCGGCAGCGCGGACATCGACTCGGTCTCCGGGGCCACATACACCAGCGAGGGCTACAAGAAGTCGTTGCAGTCGGCGCTGGACCAGACCGGTGGCTGACACGGTGGCCGAGCCGGCGCAAGCTCCCGCCGCGGTGCGTCACGCGGAAGAGACCATGGGGACGGTCTTCTCCTTCGACGTCCGCGGCGGGGATCCCCTTGCCGTGCAGACGGCACTGCGGGAGGCGGTGGCGGGGCTGCACCGCGTGAACGAGGTGTTCAGCACCTACCGCGACGACAGCCAGGTCTCCCGCCTGGCCCGTGGCGAACTGACGGTCGCCGAGTGCGATCCGGAGGTGGCCGAGATCCTCGAACTCGGCGCCGAGGCCGAGCGGTTGAGCGACGGCTGGTTCAGCATGCGCTACGAGGGCCGCCTGGACCCCACCGGCATCGTCAAGGGCTGGGCAGTGGAACGCGCGGCCCGCCACTTGGCTCTCGCCGGGGCGACCGGGGTCAGCGTCAACGGCGGCGGAGACGTCCAGCTGTTGGGCGTACCGGGCCCCGAACGCCCCTGGCGCGTAGGGGTCTCGGACCCCCTGCGCCCGGGTGGCCTGGCGGCGGTGGTCTCGGCGGCGGGCGCTGCGGAGTTGGCGGTGGCGACCTCCGGCACGGCCGAAAGAGGCGCCCATATCGTCGACCCCCGCACGGGCCGCTCCGCGGTCACGGACCTGGTGGCGGTGACGGTCGTCGCGCCGACCGTCACCTGGGCGGACTGCTGGGCGACGGCGGCTTTCGCGATGGGTTCACGGGAGGGCCTGGCGTGGCTGGAGGCGTTGCCGGACGTGGAGGCGTTGCTGATCACGGCGGGGGATGAGGTGCGATGCACCGGGGGCCTGGCAGCCAGGCTCGGGTGAGTCTCTTGGGGGCGCGGGGAACTGCGCGACAAGCCCCCACCGGCCCGCGCCCGACAGACGACCTCTAGTGCACCTCTAGTGCCCGTTCTGAGCCAACCGCAACAAATGCTCGGCCAGCGCCTGACCCCCTGTAGGGTTCCGGCTGATCAGCATCAGCGTGTCGTCACCGGCGATGGTCCCGAGGATGTCGTGCAGCTCGGCCTGGTCGATCGCCGACGCCAGGAACTGCGCGGCCCCCGGAGGAGTCCGCAGGACCACGAGGTTCGCCGAGGCCTCCGCGGAGATCAGCAGCTCCTGCGACAGCCGCCGCATCCGCTCCTCCTTCGCCGACTCCCCCAGCGGAGCACGGGGGGTGCGGAAACCCCCCTCGCTCGGCACCGCGTAGATCAGGTCGCCGTCGTTGTTGCGGATCTTCACCGCGTTGAGCTCGTCGAGGTCCCGGGAGAGCGTCGCCTGCGTGACACTCAGCCCGTCGTCGGACAGCAGCTTCGCCAACTGGCTCTGCGACCGCACCGGTTGCCGATTGAGGATGTCCACGATCCGGCGGTGGCGCGCGGTACGCGTCTGCGGCACGGCAGGCCCGGTGGCCCCGTTGTGCTCGTGTTCCTGCGCATGACTCATCGTCGTCCCATTCCCCGGATCATCCGGCCCCGTTGGCCCCGTCGAGGATGCCGGGCAGCGCCTGCAGAAGCGCATCCACCTCGTCGTCGCCGAGGTTCAGCGGCGGCATCAGCCGTACGACATCGGGGGCGGGCACGTTCACCAGGAAGCCGGCGTCCTGAGCCGCCTGCTGCACCTGCGGCGCCAGCGGCTCGGTGAGCACGATACCCAGGAGGAGCCCCGCGCCCCGGACACGGTCGATCAGCGGGTGTCCCAGTGAGTCGATCCCGTCCCGCAGCCTCTCGCTCTGCTGCTTGACGTTCTCCAGCAGCCCGTCGTTCACGATGGTGTCCAGGACGGCGAGACCGGCGGCGCACGCGACCGGGTTCCCGCCGAAGGTCGTCCCGTGCTGCCCCGGCTGGAGCAGCTCCGCGGCCCGCCCGAAGGCGACGGTCGCGCCGAGCGGCAGCCCGCCGCCGAGCTGCTTGGCGAGGGTGACGATGTCCGGCAGGACGCCCTCGTGTGCCTGGTACTCGAACCAGTGCCCGGTGCGGCCGATTCCGGTCTGCACCTCGTCGAGGACCAGCAGCGCGCCCTTGGCCGCCGTGATCGCCCGGGCCGCCTTCAGATAGCCGGCCGGGGGCATCACGACGCCGTTCTCGCCCTGGATCGGCTCCAGGACGACCAGGGCGGTGTCCTCGGTGACCGCGGCGTCCAGCGCCTGTGCGTCGCCGTACGGCACGTGGGTGACGTCACCGGGCAGCGGCAGGAAGGGGGTCTGCTTGGCGGGCTGGCCGGTGAGCGCGAGGGCGCCCATGGTCCGGCCGTGGAAGCCGCCCTCGGTGGCGACCATGTGGGTGCGTCCGGTGAGCCGGCCGATCTTGAAGGCGGCCTCGTTGGCCTCGGCTCCGGAGTTGCAGAAGAAGACCCTGCCCTCCCGGCCGAAGAGCTGGAGCAGCCGTTCGGCGAGCGTGACGGTCGGCTCGGCCATGAAGAAGTTGGAGATGTGCCCCAGGGAGGCGATCTGCTTGCCGACGGCCTCGACGACGGCCGGGTGGGCGTGGCCGAGCGCGTTGGTGGCGATGCCGCCGACGAAGTCGAGGTACTGCTTTCCCTCGCTGTCCCAGACCTTGAGGCCGGCGCCCCGGACGAGAGGGAGCCGCGGGGTGCCGTAGTTGTTCATGAGCGAGCCCTGCCAGCGCTGGGTGAGCTCCTGATTTCCGGTCATACGGCATCCCCCTCTTGCGCGTCCGGCACGACCATCGTGCCGATTCCTTCGTCGGTGAAGATCTCCAGCAGGATCGAGTGCTGGACCCGCCCGTCGATGACCCGGGCCGTCGTCACTCCGCCCCGCACGGCGTGCAGGCAGCCCTCCATCTTCGGGACCATGCCGGCGCTCAACTCCGGCAGCAGTTTCTCCAGTTGGGAAGCGGTGAGGCGGCTGATCACCTCGTCGCTGTTGGGCCAGTCCTCGTAGAGGCCCTCGACGTCCGTGAGGACCATGAGGGTTTCGGCGCCCAGCGCAGCAGCGAGTGCCGCAGCCGCCGTATCAGCATTGACGTTGTAGACATGTCCGTCGTCCTGGCTCCGGGCGATCGACGAGATGACCGGGATGCGGCCGTCGGCGAGCAGTGCCTCGATCACGCCCGTGTCGATCGCGGTGATCTCGCCCACCCGCCCGATGTCGACCAACTCGCCGTCGATCTCGGGCTGGTGCTTGGTGGCGGTGATGGTGTGCGCGTCCTCGCCGGTCAACCCGACGGCGAGCGGCCCGTGTTGGTTGAGCAGTCCGACCAGCTCGCGCTGGACCTGTCCGGCGAGCACCATGCGTACGACGTCCATGGCGTCCTCGGTGGTGACGCGCAGGCCGGCCTTGAACTCGCTGACGATGCCGTGCCGGTCGAGGGCGGCGCTGATCTGCGGGCCGCCGCCGTGCACGACGACCGGCTTGAGACCGGCGTGGTGCAGGAAGACGACGTCCTGGGCGAACGCGGCCTTGAGGTCCTCGTCGATCATGGCGTTGCCGCCGAACTTGATGACGACGGTCTTGCCGTTGTGACGGACCAGCCAGGGCAGCGCCTCGATGAGGATCTGCGCCTTGGGGAGCGCGGTGTGCTTTCGCGTGGTGCTCATGAGGAGTAGGCGCTGTTCTCGTGGACGTAGTCCGCGGTGAGGTCGTTGGTCCAGATGGTGGCGGTCTCGGTGCCGGCCGCGAGGTCGGCGACGATGTGCACCTCGCGGTAGCGCATGTCGACCTTGTCGCGGTCCTCGCCGACGCCGCCGTTCTTGCAGACCCAGACGCCGTTGATGGCGACGTTGAGCCGGTCGGGCTCGAAGGCGGCCTTCGTGGTGCCGATCGCGGAGAGCACGCGGCCCCAGTTGGGGTCCTCGCCGTGGATCGCGCACTTGAGGAGGTTGTTGCGGGCGATGGAGCGGCCGACCTCGACGGCGTCGTCCTCGCTCGCGGCGCCCACCACCTCGACCTTGATGTCCTTGCTGGCGCCCTCGGCGTCCCGGATCAGCTGCTGGCCGAGGTCGTCGCAGACCTGCCGTACGGCCTCCGCGAACTCCCCGTGCTCCGGGGTGACTTCAGAGGCACCGGAGGCAAGCAGCAGCACGGTGTCGTTGGTGGACATGCAGCCGTCGGAGTCGACCCGGTCGAAGGTGGTCCGGGTGGCGGCCCGCAGGGCCCCGTCCAGGGTCTCGCTGTCGACGTCCGCGTCCGTGGTCAGGACGACGAGCATGGTGGCGAGCCCGGGGGCGAGCATGCCGGCGCCCTTGGCCATGCCGCCGACGGTCCAGCCGTCCTTGGTCACGACCGACGTCTTGTGGACGGAGTCGGTGGTCTTGATGGCGATGGCGGCCTTCTCACCGCCGTGCTCGGACAGTTGGGCCGCGACGGCCTCGACTCCGGGCAGGAGCTTGTCCATCGGGAGCAGGAGGCCGATGAGCCCCGTGGAGGCCACGGCGACCTCGCCCGCGCCGATGTCCAGCACCTCGGCGACCTTCTCGGCGGTCGCGTGCGTGTCCTGGAAGCCCTTCGGTCCCGTACAGGCGTTGGCGCCACCGGAGTTGAGGACGACCGCCGACAGCCGGCCGGCCTTGAGAACCTGCTCGGACCACAGCACCGGCGCGGCCTTCACACGGTTGGAGGTGAAGACGCCGGCGGCGGCGCGACGGGGCCCGGTGTTGACCACGAGGGCCAGGTCCGGGTTGCCGTTCTCCTTGATTCCGGCGGCGATGCCCGCCGCCTGGAATCCCTTGGCTGCCGTGACGCTCACGGTGCGACTCCGATCGTGGAAAGACCGAGCTCCTCGGGAAGTCCGAGGGCGATGTTCATGCTCTGGACGGCACCGCCCGCGGTGCCCTTGGTCAGGTTGTCGATGGCGCTGATCGCGATGATGCGGCCCACGGACTCGTCGAGGGCGACCTGCACCTGAACAGCGTTCGAACCGTGGACGGACGCCGTGGCGGGCCACCAGCCCTCGGGGAGCAGGTGGACGAAGGGCTCGTCGGCGAAGGCCTTCTCGTAGGCGGCACGCACGGACTCGGCGGTGACACCCGCCTTGGCCTGCGCGGAGCAGGTGGCGAGGATGCCGCGGGGCATCGGCGCGAGGGTCGGGGTGAAGGAGACGCTCACCTTCGAACCGGCCGCCGCGCTGAGGTTCTGGATCATCTCGGGCGTGTGCCGGTGTCCCCCGCCGACGCCGTACGGCGACATGGAGCCCATGACCTCGCTGCCCAGCAGGTTGGGCTTGAGCGCCTTGCCCGCGCCGGAGGTGCCGGAGGCGGCGACGATCACGGCCTCGTTCTCGGCGAGGCCCGCGGCGTAGGCCGGGAAGAGGGCGAGCGTGACGGCGGTCGGGTAGCAGCCGGGCACGGCGATGCGCTTGGACCCCTCCAACGCGGCTCGGGCACCCGGCAGTTCCGGAAGGCCGTAGGGCCAGGTGCCGGCGTGCGGGGAGCCGTAGAACCTCTCCCAGTCGGCTGCATCCTGGAGCCGGAAGTCGGCACCCATGTCGACGACGAGGACGTCCGGGCCGAGCTGCTCGGCGACGGCGGCGGACTGTCCGTGGGGAAGGGCGAGGAATACGATGTCGTGTCCGGCGAGGACGTCGGCCGTGGTCTCCTGAAGGACCCGGTCGGCCAGCGGCAGCAGATGGGGCTGGAGCGCGCCCAGCCGCTGTCCGGCGTTGGAGTTGCCGGTCAGGGCGCCGATCTCGACCTCGGGGTGCGCCAGGAGCAGCCGCAGGGCCTCACCGCCCGCATATCCACTCGCTCCGGCCACTGCCGCACGTACCGCCATGTCATCCTCCTCCTGGACGGCATGACTATACGTAGCTATGCACGTTTATGCAAGAACGGGGGCCCTGGAGCAGGCGTGGCTGACCGTTTCGGTTGGCGGGTGGACCGTCGACCTGGCAGGCCCGGCGCTCACTGCCGGCGCACCAGATCCGCCATCACGGCCGGTGACAGGGACGGGTTGGCCGCCGCTGCTTCCGCCACCTGCGCGTCCGCGTCGGCGAGCAACTCTTCGATGACCGATGGCGGGAGCGCCGTGTGGCCGGCGGCCACGGGTCTCGCGCGTTCGTCCGCCAGGCAGCGGAGCAGTGCCGGGTACGTCGCCCCGCGGTGCCGGGCAACCTCGCGGAACACCTTCCGCACCGCCGGTTCGTGCCGGACCAGGTCCTCCAGCAGCGCCGGGGACGCGTCCGGGTTGGCCGCCACCTTGGCGAGGACGTGGACGCCGTGTCGGTCGACCATGGCGCGCAGCTGCGCTTCGGTGAGGCCGGGGTGGGGAGCCAGCGCCTTGATCACCTTGGCGTCCGGGTCGGCGGCCAGCCGGTCTCGCGTCTCGGGCGGCACATCGCGTCGTTGGGCCACGAGCATGCGCGCAGCCGGGTCCGGTGACGTGGCCAGTTCCTCGACCTCGGCGGGAGAGCAGGCGGCGACACGGGGCACAAGGGTGGCGCCGATTCTGGCATTTCGGGCCAGGCGGATGAGCACGTCGAGCGGCACTCGGGGGTTGTGCGCGAGCCTGCGGCGCACGTCGGGGTCAGGGTCGTCGGCCAGCGTCCGGATCAGGGAGACGTCGATCGCGGGATTTTCGGCAAGGTCGGCGCGGACGCCGGCCGTGGGGTCCGAAGCGAGCCGTGCACACGCTTGTCGGGGGAGGTCCCGGCGGGTGGCGAGCGCCCAGCGCAGGAACACCGACGGATGGTCCACGAAGCCGACGACGGCTTCGACGGGGGTGGCGGGGTTACGGAACGCCGCCTCCAGCATGGCGTGGACGGTGGATGTGTGGGAGCCGTCGCAGCGGGCGCCCGGCGGAAGGTCGCAGTCGAGCCGTGGGCAATGCGGATCGTGAACGAAGGGAGTCTCCTCGCCGTCACAGACCAGGCAGTGTCGCGCCGCGGGCAGCCCCTTCCCGGTCACCAACGCCGCCAATACGGCCGGGGGCGTCGCCTCGTTGCACGCGACAGCGCGGCGGACCTCGGCATGCGGGTGCGCCGCGAGCCTCGCGGCCATGTCCGGTGTGGTCCACAACGCGAGCTCGGCGACGACACGTACGTCCGGGTCCGCCGCGAGTGTGTCCATCACGTCGGACGGGAGGCCGGGGCAGGCCGCGAGCTTCTCCCGGCGCTCACGGACCGGGTCCGCCGCGAGGAGACGCGCCCACTCCGGGCGGCCGAGCCCCTGGTCGAGCAGGGCGAGGGCGGCATCCGGCCGGACGCAGGGACTGACGTCGGCGGCCGTCAGCCGACCCTCGAACGCGAGCTGCACCGCGCTCCCGTCGACACGTTCGGCCAAGGCGCGTGCCTGTGCACGGCTGAGGTCCGCGCGATCGGCGAGGCTCATGGCGATGTCGTCGTCCGCGATGGATATCAGCCGGTCGACCAGCTCGGACGACAGGGCCGGATTGGCGGCGAGCCCGCACAGAAGGTGATGCACACAGGCATCCTGCCGGGAACGTGACGGACGGGTTCGGGATTTTCCCGATACCGAAGAGCTGCCGGCACAACGCCCGGGCACCTGCTCGGCCGGGCACCTGGCGAAACCCGTCGGCCGAAGCGCTCGGTCACAGCATGTGTGCCGCTCGCGGCGGCGAAACTGTTCCCATGCAGATCCCCGCCGACGCCATGGCCGCCACCTCGCTGATCGAGGTCGTACGGATCTCCGCCCTCCCCGTCGGACAGGGCACCCCGTATCCCGGGACGGCGGTCGCCCACTGGGCCGGGGACGAAGCGGTGGACGCCCTGACCCTGATCGGGTCCCTGCCCGGCAGTGCACAGCACCGCTGCGGCTTCTCCCCGGGCTGGAGCATTCGCGCCTACGACGACTCCCTCGGTCTTCCTCTCTTCGAGGCGGCGTTCTGTTTCCGCTGCCACGAGGTCCGCATGCACGGAACAGCCGTCCCGCCCTCGCTGACCACCCAGTTCTTCGACGCGGACACTCCACCGGGTCAGGCACTCCTCGCCCTCTTCCGCGCGGCGACCGCCTGACCCCCGACCGCACCCTGGAATCGCCGCGTGGCCCTGCGACTGCGTCCTGGCCCTGGCCTGACCCGAAGCCCGGAGCCCTGAGCCCTGAGCCCTGAGCCCGGAACGACCGAGGACTACGTAACCCCTGACCGTCCCGTCTCCCGTCGTCGGCGAACCGCACCGAAGACGCCGAGCGCGACAAGAGACGCGAGTGCGCCACCGCCGACGGCCGTCCCCAGCCGAAGACCCGGCGGGTGGAAGGTGCAGGTGACACTCCTCGGCTCGCCGGCCAGGGGCACGGCGATCAGCCCGTGGTACTCCCCCGCACGAACGGCGGGACCGTCGCCCGCGGCACAGCGCCAGCCCGCGATCCGGGGCGCCGCCAGGACGGCGATCCCCCGGCTGCCCGCAGGAAGCTCGGCACGGACCGTGCCGCCGGAGCCGGAGACGGTCACCTTGGTGGCTCCGGTGGCCCTGAGCTGTCGTACGGCGGTGTGCAGACGGCCGGTGTCCAGGCAGCCGACCGCCTGGTCCGGCACGACGCCCAGCCGGCTCGCGGACAGCTCGACCGTGAGGCGCCCGGAGTCCGGGACCGTACCGAGCCGCGCCATGGCCGCGATCTTGGTGAGGGGCCGCCAGTCGGCCCGGAACAGGCCGGTCGGACCATGGGCGGAGGGGCCGGTGAGCCGTGCGGTGCCCGCGAAGTACGGCGCCCAGAGGTACACCTCGCTCCCCTTCGGACACTGCGCGGTGATCGTCGCCTTTGCGCCGATGCGCACACCCTGCCGCCGGTCGGTGCTGCGGTACGGCTGTCTCCCGGCGCTGTTGCGGATGGTGAGGCGGGGCACGGTGTAGACGCGGGAGCCCAGCAGGAGCTCCTGGTTGCGGTAGGGCGACGGCCCGAACGCGGACCCGGCGGCGGACGGCCGTACCGTCACCAGGGGCGGGACGGTCTCCCTCGTCACGGTCACCCCGCTGCCGTCCTGGGGGAACCAGTTCTGGTGCGGGTCGGGCGGGGAGTGCACCCGGGCGCCGACGGAGAAGATCGCGTCCGTCACCGCGTTGTCCAGGCTCTGCAGGCTGCGGCCCCCGGAGGTCCAGCCGCCGCCGAGGGCGGTGAGCGTGCTGCTGAGCACGGCGGAGGTGTGGCTGCTGTAGTACTGGGCGCCCTGCCCGCCGACCTCCAACGGGTCGTTGCCGACGGTCTGTTCCCGGCCCGGATCGGTCCGGTAGCGGGGCCAGCCGTCGGCCCGCGCGACAGCGTCCGCCTGTTGCTGCTGCCGGTCGCCCCAGGGGGCGTAGTCGTCCATGTGCCCGACGCGCATCCGGGTGGCCACAGCCGAGGTGGCGGTGGTTTCACCGAGCTGCGCTCCGAGAAGCAGTACGGCGGCGAGCGCGGCCGGCGCCATGCGCAGCACCGGGCGTTCACGGCCGAGCAGGACCAGCCCGAGCAGTGCGCCCACGGCGGCCAGGAGGAACACCGGCCAGGCGAAGGAACGGACCAGTTGACTGCCGCTCGCGACGACCGCGATCAGGGCGAGCAGCGCGGCGGCCGCCCCCAGGGCCCGCCGGTCGAGAGGGCCGTAGGAAAGCGTGTGCCAGGCCGCGATCACCAGCAGGGCGCACACCACGAAGGCCTGCCGGTAGGAGCTGCCCTGCGGCTCGGCGAAGGCGTGCCAGAGCAGATGGGTCGGACCCCACTGCATCGACAGGGTCACGACGACCACCAGCAGCGTCCACCCGGCACGCACCCGGCGGGGAGCCGCCCGGTGGAAGGGCAGGGCGAGGGCGAGCAGCAACGCCGTGGTGCCGACGAAGAGCGCCGGGGAGCCGAAGCTGTACGTCGTCGGCAGCAGCCGGGCCAGCAGGTCCTCCGTGCCCACCGGCGCGAATTGGGTGAACCTGCCCACGGAGGCGTGCGCGCTGCCGAAGTACACGACCGTCACCAGGGGTGCGGCAAGTCCCATGCCGAGCGCGAAGGTCAGGACGGCACGGCCCGCCGCGGTGAGCCCGCGGCGGCGCGGAAGACCGGCGAGCCACAGCCGCAGCAGGAACACGAGAGCGGCCGCGAGGGTGGCCATGTACGCCGTGTAGAAGTTGGCGACCCAGACGGCCGTCACGACCAGCACCCCGACGAGGGGTCGCCGGCCGTTCAGCACCCACTCGCCGACCATGCACAGCAGGGGCAGGGCGATCAGCCCGTCGAGCCACATGAGGTTGTACGAGGCGGTCGCCACGGTCCATCCGCACAGGGCGTACGACGCGCCCAGCAGGCCTGCCGCCCACCAGCGCCCGGGACGCAGCCGCAGCAGCAGCCACGCCATGGCGGCCCCGGCGCACGCGATCTTCAGGACGGTGATCACGTACACCGCGAGGTCGATCTCGTCCCTCGGGAACACCGCGACGAGCAGGGCGAACGGGCTGGTGAGGTAGGTGCCGAGGTCGGGCAGGAAGCTGGTGCCGAATCCCGACTGCCAGTTGACGAGGAGCCCGCCAGTGGCCTGCCCGTGCAGCAGGTCCCAGAGGTGTGCGTGGAACGGGACGTACTGGTTGCCCAGGTCGTTGACGTTCCGCGTGCGCGGGCCGAACGGGTAGCTGCGGGCGACGGCGTCGGCCGCGCAGAGCACGACGACGGTGATCGCCGCCGCGAACAGGGCGGCCCGCCCCGAGCCGGGCGCCGGTCGCGGTGCGGGTGGGTGCGGATGGTCGTCGACGAGGTCGTCGGCGGTCTTCGGTCCGGGCGGGACGGTCGGTCGTACGCCCTGGTCACTGGTGGTCAATTCAAGCCCCCGTCCGGGGTTCTCACCCCGTGCGTTGTTGCTGCGCCGACTTAGACGGGGGGTGAATACGGTTGGTTGTGCGACCGCCGATGGCGGTGAAGTGAACTCCGGACGACCCGGAGGCCAACGGTCGTCGGGAGGGACACTCCGGCCGGGGAGGCCCCGGCCGCTCATGAATACTCGGACGGCGGTCCCCGTCCCTGGACGCGCGACCGGCGCCCGACAACCGACGCCCGACAACCGACAACCCTGGAGTCGACATGAGCGAGAGCACCACCCGCGAAGAGCGTTTCGAGCGGGGCCTGGAAGTGCTGGGGAGCGTCAACCCTGAGGTCGGTCAGCAGGTTCTGGACTCGCTCGCCGACATCAGCCCGGAGATGGGCCACCAGATCGTCGCCTGGGGGTTCGGCGAGATCTACTCCCGGCCGGAGCTCGTGCCCCGTGACCGCCAACTGGTCACGCTGGGCATGCTCACCGCGCTCGGCGGCTGCGAGAACCAGCTGGAGGTGCACATCCACACGGCCCTGAACGTGGGTCTGACACCCGTGCAGATCGTGGAGGCGCTGCTGCAGTCGGCCGGCTACTGCGGTTTCCCGAAGGCCCTCAACGCGATGGCGGTGGCGAGGAAGGTCCTCGCCGAGCGTGGGCTGCTGCCCGTCGGACAGCAGCCCACGGCGGACGGACCGGCTACCTCAGCCTGATCCTGAGGAAGGTGACCGAGTTCGCCGGGAAGGTGTACGAGAACGTCCCGGCGACCCCGTCGACGGTGGACCTCACCGGGGCGACCGCGGTCGACGTCTCGCTGTTCACAGCGTCCGGGGCGGCCGCGAGTGTGGTCACCCGGGCCCTGGACGCGACCTTGGCGCCGCCCAGGTCGATGGCCGTACGGGCCGCCGAGTTCTGGGCGTTGACGACCTTGACGATCAGGTCGCCGGTCTTCTGGTCCTCCGTGACGACCTGGCGGAACGGCTCGGCCGGCTTGTCGTCGGTGAAGCTGCTCCACTCCTGTCCGTCGAGGTAGAGGGTCACCTGGCGGCCCCGCACCTTGACGTCGATGTCGTAGGCCCGGCCCGTCTCGACCGATCCGGCCTTGGAGATCACCGTCGACTTGCCGCCGTCGACGGCCTGTTCGACGGCGGACTGGGTGTTGTTCCAGCCGCCGAGGTTCCACCAGTAGTAGGTGCCGGTGTCCTTGACGCCGAAGGCGACCAGGAAGCCCTCCTTGCCGGACTTCTTGGTGGCCTTCACATGGAGGTCGTAGTCGTGCCAGCTCGGGTCGCCGGCCGAGACCATGGTGTTCTCGGCGTTCACGTCGCTCTGCACGTACTGCCCGTCCTGGACGCTCCAGCTGCCGCCGCCGGTGTGCGTCCACCGGGAGGCGTCACCACTGAAGTCGTCGGTGAGCAGCGTTTTCCCGTCGGCGCCGGTGACCGACACATCGTCGTACGCGGCTGTCGTGGCCCAGGTCGACAGGCCGACCGCGCCGCTGATCGGGGCGAGCAGCGACGGGGTCCCGGTGGCCGTCGAGGGCACCACGCGGTCGCCGACGTTGTTCATGAACAGCTTCTGGACCTCGTAGTTGGCGGAGTTCCAGGAGGCGTGGTTGTTGAACCAGACCAGGTCCGGACGCCACTGGACGTAGTCCTCGTTCGCGAACAGCGGCGCGTAGGAGGCGAGTTCGACGACGTCGGCGTTGCGTTCCAGGCCGGTCATGTAGGCCGCCTCGGCGAGACCGTTCTTGAAGGTGTTGCCGAGGGAGGCGTACTCGCCGAGGAAGACCTTCGGGCCGTTGCGGTCGTAGGAGTCGTAGCGGTCGTTGTTCTGGAGGAACCACTGCGGGCTGTTGTAGTAGTGCTCGTCGACCATGTCGACCTTGGCGTCCTTGTTGAGCTGCCAGGCCGTGTCGAAGGTCGTACCGGAGTCGTCCGGGCCGGAGTTGGAGATCACCTGCATGTCCGGGTACTTCGCCTGGATGGCGGCGCGGAACTCCTTGAAGCGGGCGAAGAACTCGTTCGGCAGGTTCTCCTCGTTGCCGACCTCGATGTGCGTGAGGTGGAACGGCTTGGGGTGTCCCATCCGGGCGCGCACCTTGCCCCACGTGGAGTTCGCCGGTCCGTTGGCGAACTCGATGAGGTCGAGGGTGTCCTGGATGTGCCGCTTGAGCAGTGCCTCGTCGGCGACGGCCTTGTTCTGGCCGCAGCCGGTGACCAGGGCGGGGACGACGGGCAGCGGCATGGCACCGATGTCCTCGGAGAGGCGGAAGTACTCGTAGTAGCCGAGGCCGTAACTCTGGTTGTAGCCCCAGACGTTGGCGTTGGTGGCGCGCTGCTCGACCGGGCCGACGGTGTCCTTCCACTGGTACGAGCGCTTGCGCTGGTAGCCGGAGGCCTCGCTGTAGTCCTCCATGGAGCCCGTGTTCACCAGGCAGCCGCCGGGGAAGCGCACGAAGCCCGGGTGCAGGGCGGCGATCTTCTCGGCGAGGTCCTTGCGCAGGCCGTTGGACTCACCGCGGTAGGTGTCGCGCGGGAAGAGCGACACCATGTCGAGCGCGGCAGCGGAGGAGGAGGCCACGGTGAGGCGGCCCTCGGAGCTGGTGCGGGTCGCGGTGAAGGTGACCCTGTACCGGGCCCAGCCGCTCTTCGTCACGGTCACCTTGCGGGCGGTCGCCAGGGTGCCGTCGGCGTCCTTGAGCGACACGTTCAACGCGCTGCCGGCCGCGGCGCGGGCCCACACCGAGAAGTCGTACTTCTTGCCCTCGTCGACATGGACACCGGTGTTGTATCCGGCGTTCGTGACGGACGAACCGGCGGCCAGGGAGAGGTAGTTCCGGTTGCGCGCGTTCAGCCGTCCGTCGTCGTCCACGACCTGGGCCGTGCCGTCGACCGTCCACGAGGTCAGCGGGGTGTACGAGGAGTTGTCGGCGGCCGAGTACTCGAAGGACCGGTTCTGCACGAGTTCTGCGTACAGACCGCCGTCGGCGGCCCGGTTGATGTCCTCGAAGAAGACGCCGTACATGGTGTCGTCGATCTTCGCGCCCTTGGCGGACGGGTCGACGGTGATCGCGTAGTCGGTGACGTCCTCGGCATGGGCGGGGGCGGGGACCAGACCGGCGGCCACCAGCAGGGCGGTGGCGCCGAGACCGAGTCTCCAGCGGGTGCGTGACATGGATGCTCCGCGGCTCTCTGTCGAAAGGGGCGTTCGAGATATCGGACTGCGATCAGCGCTTCGAACGGCAACATAGGGAGAGGGATTCCGGAGCGTCAACGGGGCGCGTGGTACCGAAAGTGTCGGAAGTGATCGGAAGTGAGGGACCGGTGGAAGGGTTCTGGCCAGTTGCCGATGCGCTGACCTATCTGGCCGGGAGCTGGCGGACCGAGCGAACCGTTCGGGATCTGGCGAGCGGTGACGAAGGGCAGTTCTCCGGTACGACCGCTTTCGGCCAACTGGAGGGCGGTGGCCTGCTGTCCGAGGAGTCGGGCACCTTCACCTGGCGGGGCGTACCGCGCCCCGCGGAACGGACCCTCCGCTTCCTGCCGGGCGCGACACCGGGTACGGCGGACGTCCGCTTCTCCGACGGGCGCCCCTTCCACGGCCTGGATCTGACCCACGGGCACCATGTCGCCGACCACCCGTGCGCGGCCGACCTCTACCGCGGCGAGTTCACCGTCCTGGACGCGGACCGCTGGCGCACGGTGTGGCGGGTCGGCGGCCCGGCCAAGGACCTCGTCCTGACGACGTACTACTCACGCGAGACCGCCGGCCACATGCGCGGCACCCCGGCCTAGGGCCGGCCCGGGGCCCGTCGTCACATGCGCCCGCCCACCGCCCGGAGGCAGGCGGGAAGTGACGACCGGCCTAGGACCGCGCGGGCTGGGCCGGTGCCCCCTCGAAGCGCAGGCTCCAGCGGCCGGCGCGCCCGGTGACGGTGGTCGCCGACAGGGGACGTACGTCGATGTTCCAGTAGCTCGCCGGTGGCGCCTTCAGGGCGTACACCAGGGCGGCGCGGATCACGGCGGGTTCGGCGACGGCGACGATCCGGCCGCCGTCACCGACGGGCCGGGTGTCGAGCCACTCACCGACGCGGGTGATGAAGTCGAGCAGCGACTCACCGCCGTGCGGGGTCGCCCGCGGGTCCGCGAGCCAGACGTCCACGGACTCCGGCTCCCGGGCCATCGCCTCGCCGAGCGTCAGCCCGCGCCAGCGCCCCATGTCACAGTCCCGCAGGGCGAGTTGGACCAGCGGGGAGTAGCCGAGGGCGTCCCCGGTGGCACGGCTGCGGGGTGTCGGCGAGCAGTAGCGCAGTTCGGCCGCAGCGAGCGGCAGCAGGTCGCGGGCCGCAGCCAGGGCGTCGTCCCACCCGGCCTGGTCGAGCGGACGGTCGTCCTCGAAGCGTTCGGCGAGCAGCGAGGAGCTTCGCGCGGCGGCGACGAACGTGACCCGAAGTGGCATGCGGCGATCGTGAGCCGTTGAAAGTGCGCAGGTCAAGAGGTGTTACCGGGGAGTTACCGTGAAGGCGTGCGGCCTCACTGGTCAAAGAGGAGCGCCATCCACCGATCCGGCTCGGCCAGGGGCGCGAACCCCAGCTTCTCGTACACTCCGTGGGCGTCGTGGGTGGCGAGCAGGATGCGCCGGAGGTCGTAGGGCCGCAGGTGCTCGCGTACAGTCCCGACCAGCGCCGTGCCGATCCCCTTGCCCCGCACGGAACGGTCCACGTACACGTCGCACAGCCACGCGAAGCTCGCCAGGTCGGTGATCACTCGGGCATAAGCCACCTGATCCCCTGAAAGGACCTCGTACACCCCGAAGTTCAGCGATCCGGCGATCGCCCGGTCCTGCTTCTCCCATGACCGCCCGAGCGCCCAGTACGCGTCGGTGGACAGCCACCGGTGCACGCGCCCGGCGTCGACGCGGCCCGGGTCGGTGGAGATCTCGTAGCCCTCGGCGAGGGGCGGGGTGTCGGTCATGAAACGCGACCCTCGCAGGTCAGGGAAGCCGGGGTCGAGCGGTTTTCGCCGGGAGCACTTCATGGCAGGCCGCCCGCAGCCTCCGTACCCCTTCGGCGATCTCGCCGGGGCCCGCGACAGCCGCGAAGCTCAACCGCACGTGTCCCGCCGTGGGTTCCGCGCTGAAGTACGGGCGCCCGGGATTGATCGCGACGCCCGCGCGAAGAGCCGCGGCGGTCAGAGCCGTCTCGGCCATGCCGTCGGGCAGGCGCAGCCACAGGTGGTAGCCGCCCGACGGGATGTGCGGGAGGGCGAGTTCGGGGAGATCGAGGCGCAGGGCGGTGGTCATCGCGTCGCGGCGGGCCCTCAGCTCCGTCGAGACCGACCGCAGATGGCGGGGCCAGGCCGGTGAACCGACGAGTTCGAGGGCCGCTTCCTGGAGGGGACGGGGGACGAAGAAGGTGTCGACGATCTGGATGGCGCGCAGGCGTTCCAGGACCGGGCCGCGCGCGGCCAGGGCGCTCACCCGGAAGCTGGGCGAGGTCGCCTTGGTCAGGGAGCCGACGTGGACGACGACTCCGTCGGGATCGTCGGCGGCCAGCGGGCGCGGCAGCGGGCCGGCGTCCTCGTGCACGAGCCGTCGTACGAAGTCGTCCTCGACGACGAACGCACCGGCCTCGCGGGCGATCCGCAGCACCTCGCCCCGGCGCTCGGGGGCCAGCACCGCGCCGGTCGGGTTCTGGAACAGCGGCTGGCAGACGAACACCCGGGCTCCGGTCGCCCGGAACGCGTCGGCGAGCAGACCCGGCTTCACACCGTCCGCGTCCACCGGGACGGGGACCGGCCGCAGACCCGCCGAGCGGGCGATGGCCAGCATGCCCGGGTAGGTGGGCGACTCGACTAGCACGGGTGCGCCGGGCGGGGCCAGGGCGCGCAACGCCGTCGTGAGCGCCGACTGACCGCCCGAGCCGATCAGCACCCCGGCCGCCGTGACCGCGCCACCGATGTTCCGCGCGAACCACTCGCGCAGTTCCGGCAGGCCCTCCGTGGGCGGCCGTCCCCAGGCGCCGGGGCGGCGGCCCGCGCGGGCCAGGGCCGCGGACATCGCGCGCTCCGGCTGGAGCGAGGGGTGCAGATAGCCGCCGTTGAACTCGATCACGCCCGGCGGCGGGGCGGCCAGCGAGACCAGGACGCCGGACGCGTCCACCGAGCGCGGTACGAGGTCGGCGGCGCCGTCCGCGCTCAGCGCGACCTCCTGCCACGAGGTGTCCCCGGCCGGAGCCGCGGCGGCGCGCGCCGGTGCGCGGAAGGCACCCGCGCCGGGCCGGGTGATCACCAGACCTTCGGCGGCGAGCTGGGCGAGGGCGCGGGACACGGTGACCGGGCTGACCCGGAAGCGGTCGACCAGAGCCCGGCTGGAGGGGAGCTTTCCATCGGGAGAGTAGCGGTCGAGCTCCCGCCTGATCCGCATGGCCAGTTCATCGACGCTGCTACGCTCTTGCATGAGAGCAGACAGTAGCGCTACTGCGCCCATGAGGATAGCGGTCGGCAGCCCCACGCATAGCTTCGGCACCCTCCAGGCCGCCCTCGGCGTCGCCGCGTTCTCCCTCACGTTCCCCGCCACGGCGTGGGGCCTGGAGGGCTTCGGGCCGTGGTCCCTCGTCGCGGTCCGCAGTGTCCTCGCGGCACTGATCGCGGGCGGCTGTCTGCTGGCGCTGCGCGTGCCCGTACCGCGCCGCCGTGACTGGCCCGGGCTCGCGGTCGTCGCCGCCGGAGTCGTCGTCGGCTTCCCGATGCTGACCACGCTCGCCCTGCGCACCTCGACCACCGCGCACGCCGCCGTCGTGGTCGGTCTGCTCCCCCTGACGACCGCACTGCTGTCCGCGCTGCGCATGGGCACCCGCCCCTCGCGCACCTTCTGGGCCGCCGCCCTCGCGGGCGCCGCCGCGGTGGTCGCCTTCACCGTGCAGCAGAGCGGTGGCGCCCTCACCGGCGCCGACCTGTATCTCTTCGCCGCCCTCCTGGTGTGCGCGGCCGGTTACACCGAGGGCGGCCGGCTGGCCCGGGTCATGCCGGGCTGGCGAGTCATCGCCTGGGCGCTGGTGCTGTGCCTGCCGTTCAGCGTGCCCGCGGCGGTGATCGCGCTGTCGCAGGAGCCCGTGCACCTGACCGCGCACAGCGTCGCCGGGCTGCTGTGGGTGGCGGTGGGCTCGCAGTTCCTCGGCCTCGTCGTCTGGTACCGGGGCATGGCCGCGATCGGGATACCCAAGGCCAGCCAGTTGCAGCTCGCCCAGCCCCTGCTCACACTGGTGTGGTCGGTGCTGCTGCTCGGCGAACACCTGACGGTGGCCGCCCCGCTGACGGCCGCGGCGGTGCTTGTTTGCATCGCCGTCACCCAGCGGGCGCGAAGCTGACCGGCGTGCACGCGCCGGTCCCAACCGGCCTCCGGGCCGTAAGCTCGGGGCCACGGACCGCTACTCCCGCTTGGTGAGGAGGCACCGCTGATGCGCGCAACCGTGGGCGACCAGCTTGTCCAGCACGGCAGGGTGGTCGGACAGCAGGACAAGGTCGGCGAGATCGTCGAAGTGATGGGCCAGGCAGGCGATCCCCCGTACCGCGTCCGCTTCGAGGACGGGCACGAGGGCGTCTGCTCACCCGGCCCCGACACCGAGATCCGGCACCAGCAGACCGGCCGGTGACTCAGCGCGGCGCGGTCGCCGGCTTCTGATAGTGGTCGGCGACCACCCGTGCCATGGCCCCGATCGGATCGGAGGCGACCTCGCGGGCGGCGAAGAAGACATGGCCGCGCGCCTGCTTGTACCCGCGCGCGAGCGTGAGGTGCCGCGACAGTTCGGCGGGGTCCCGCCAGGCCGCGGGCTGCGCCGGGTCCCCCGCCTTGTACAGGGCTTCGCCCAGGTACAGCTTGGTCCTGCTGCCCTGCGCCTGCTCGGCCCACCAGGGCACCAGCTCGGCGTAGTCGGCGGCGGCGAAGCCGATGTTCCAGTAGAGCTGCGGCACGATGTAGTCGATCCAGCCCTCGCGCACCCACTTGCGGGTGTCCGCGAAGTTGTCGTCGTAGGACTGCACTCCCGCGCGGGTGTCCGAGCCGAGCGGGTCGGTGGCGGCGTTGCGCCACACCCCGAAGGGGCTGATGCCGAACCGGGTGCCGGGCCGGACCTGCCTGATGCGGGCCGCGGTCTCCAGGACCAGCTGGTCGATGTTGTTCCGCCGCCAGTCGGCGCGGTTCGCGTAGTCCCCGCCGTACCGGTCATAGGCCGCGTCGTCGTCGAAGGTCTGGCCGGCCACCGGGTACGGGTAGAAGTAGTCGTCGAAGTGGACCGCGTCCACCGGGTACCTGTGCACCGCGTCGAGGATCGCGTTCTCGACGAAGGCCCGCACCTGGGGCAGCCCGGGGTTGTAGTACAGCTTCCCGCCGTACGGCACCACCCAGTCCGGGTGTCTGCGCGCGGGGTGGGAGGCGACCAGCTTCGCCGGATCCGTGTGGTTGGCGATGCGGTACGGGTTGAACCAGGCGTGCAGTTGCAGGCCCCTGCGGTGCGCCTCGGCGACCGCCGTGCCGAGCGGGTCCCAGCCGGGGTTCTTGCCCTGGGTGCCGGTGAGGTACTGCGACCAGGGCTCGTACGGCGAGGGCCACAGGGCGTCGGCGGTGGGCCGTACCTGGAAGATCACCGCGTTCAGGCGGTCCGCCACCGCCCGGTCGAGGTGGGCGATCAGCTCCGCGCGCTGCTGTGCCGCGGTCAGTCCCGCCTTCGACGGCCAGTCCCGGTTGGACACGGTGGCGAGCCACACCCCCCGCATCTCCGGCGCCGCCCGCCTCGGATGCCACGGCGTCGCCGCCGCCTCCGAGGCCGTGGTCAGGGTCGACAGCGCCGCCAGCGCGAAGGCCCGACGCGACAGACGTCCCATGTGCACACTCCCCCCACACCATGGATCCGCTCGGTCACGGATCCTCTCCGCGGCCCAGGATGCCCGACGGATGACGGACCCCGGTGATCGATCATCGATACTTGGGAGTAACGTGCACGAACGGAGCAGGAACCGGACCACGGCCGACCTGCCACGAGGCGAAGACCAGTGAAAGGGACGATGTGACGGACTTCCCGGCGGGAGACATCGCGCGCGTCGGAGTGGTGGGCTGCGGCCAGATGGGGGCGGGCATCGCCGAGGTGTGCGCCCGCGCCGGTCTGGACGTGAAGGTCGCCGAGACCACCGGCGAGGCCCTGGAGTTCGGCCGCACCCGGCTGCTCAACTCCCTGGCCAAGGCCGCCGAGCGCGGCAAGATCTCGGCGGACGAGCTGACGGCGACGCAGGCGCGCCTCAGCTTCACCACCGACCTCGGCGAGTTCGCGGACCGCGACCTGGTCATCGAGGCCGTCGTCGAGAACGAGCAGGTCAAGACCGAGATCTTCCAGGTGCTGGACCAGGTGGTGACCCGCCCGGACGCGATCCTGGCCTCCAACACCTCCTCCATCCCGCTGGTGCGGCTGGCGGTCGCCACCTCGCGGCCCGACCAGGTCGTCGGCATCCACTTCTTCAACCCGGCCCCGGTGCAGAAGCTCGTCGAGCTGATCCCGGCGCTCACCACCTCCGAGGGCACGCTGGCCCGCGCCCAGGCGTTCGCCGAGAAGCTGCTCGGCAAGCACGCGATCCGCGCCCAGGACCGCTCGGGCTTCGTGGTCAACGCGCTGCTGATCCCGTATCTCCTGTCCGCGATCCGGATGTTCGAGTCGGGCATCGCCAGCCGCGAGGACATCGACAACGGCATGGAACTCGGCTGCGCCCACCCGATGGGCCCGCTGAAGCTGTCCGACCTGATCGGCCTCGACACCGTCGCCTCGGTCGCCTTCTCGATGTACGAGGAGTACAAGGAGCCCCTGTACGCCGCTCCCCCGCTGCTCCAGCGCATGGTCGACGCGGGCCGGCTGGGCCGCAAGTCCGGGTCGGGTTTCTACACGTACAACTGAGCACGGCTCACAGCAGATTGCACAGTGCCCGTTCCAGGGTGCTGATGACACAGTGCGACCATGGCGGGCCCGGCGCTTTTCGAGCGCCGGGCCCGTGTCATTCACACACCGTGTGCGCCCCGGGCCCGCATATGCCTGTCGCACACTCTCCCTCTGCGCCCACCAGGCGAGTTGACTCTTCATGCGCATGCAAGGGATGTGACGACTACGGAAAGGAGCGAACTCGTGACCGCCGACCCGGAGCATCCCGTGATCCATGGAGAACTCGCAGAGTTACGACGACGCCTCGATGTCGCGTACGCACGCGTCGAGGGCGGACTGGCTCTGCTGAGTCATCGTACGGAGGAGACGGACAAGGAGATCGACGATCTGAGCGCACGACTCATCGCCCTGGAGCACGCCCGTTGGCCACTGCCCGCGATCTCGGTGATCACTGCCGTGGGCGCGCTCGTGGTGGCGATCTGGCAGACCCTGGGACACTGAGGCTCCGGGACATCCGGGTGGGGATCAGGGCAGGGTGTCCTGACCGAGCCTCAGATGGTGCAACAGCAGTAGCGCGGCCGCCATGTTGGCGGCCGGGACCTCCCCACGGGCGACCATGTCGGGAACGAGCTTCAGGGGGACCCATTCCCGGCGGTCTGATTCGAAGTCGTCCACAGGGTGCCCGATGTACTCGCCCTCGTCGGCCCAGTAGATGTGGTGCCGGGCGTCGGTGAGCCCGTTGGAGGGCTCCACGCTCATGAGGTGCTGGAGCGGCCCCGGCCGCCAGCCGGTCTCTTCCTCGAGTTCCCTGGCGGCCGCGACGGCGATGTCCTCGCCGTCCTCGACCACACCCGCGGCGAGTTCCCAGCCCCAGCTGTCGGTGATGAAGCGGTGGCGCCACAACAGGAGGACCTCGCCCGCCCCGTTCACCACCGTGGCGACGGCGACCGGCCTCAGCCGTATCAGGAAGTGGTCGAGGTGCCGGCCGTCCGGCAGCTCGACATCGGCGAGATTGACGCTGAACCAGCGGTTTTCATACACAGTTTGTTCGTTCTGTTTCGTCCACTGCACGGTTCTGCCACCTTCCGTCGAGTAAGTGGCAATATCGCAGCAGGGACTATGAGGTCGGGGGTCTCGTGCCGGCCTACATCGGTACGCGCAGCGCCCCGTCGATCAGTTCGGCTGCCTCGGCCGTTCCCGCGCAGCCGCTCCGGAGCAGATGCTCGCGAACCGCTCTGAGCCTGTCGCGCAGGCGCTGCGACTCCATTCCCCGCGCCTGCTCCGCCATCTGCACGGCGGTGGCCACCGCCTTGTCGGCGTTGCCCTGGCGCAGTTCGATCGTGCTGAGCATGGCGAGCCGGTGCACCCGGCCGCGGTCGTGGGCCGGGTTGCCCACGGCGGCCGCTGCATGCGCGGCCGCGGCGGCGAGTTCGCCGAGGCTGAGGAGCGCCTCCGCCACCTGGACGTTGACGAGGCCCGGCTGGACATAGCCGGTCTCGTCCGGCTCGTATCCGCGCCGGATGCGTTCGGCGGCCTGCTCGGCCCGCCTGATGCAGGACATGGCGGTCGTGCCGTCGCCGAGGTGGGCGTACGCCTTGGCCTGCATCGCGTAGAGGTCGCAGGCGAGCGCCGGGGTGATGTGCTTGCCCGCGGCGCGCAGCGCGGCCTCGGCGAAGGCGACGGCCTGGCGGTACTCCCGCATGAACAGGGACTGGTTGACGAGCAGCGCGATGACGTACGCGCCGAGTCCCCGGTCGCCGCTGGCCTTGGCGAGCCGCAGCGCCTGGTGGAAGTAGCGCTGAGCCAGGCCGTGCGCGTCGGAGTCGTAGGCGCAGATGCCGGCGACCGCGACGAGTCCGCCGGTGGCGCGGTGCAGTTGACGGCCCGTCTCGTCGGTGTAGCTGCCGCGCAGCAGTGGGGCGGCCTCGGCGTTGAGGAAGCCGACGATCCGGGCGCGGGTCGCGATGCCGCCGGCCTTGCGGTACATCTGCTCGTAGTGGGTGCGGGCCGAGCGCAGCATCTCGAGGTCGGCCGCGGTGACCCGGTGCCGGCCGCCGCGCGACACGTCGACGTCCTCCGGCGGGTTCTCCCACTCCCACACGGGCATGACGGCGGGTGTGCCGGTGACCGCGGGGGCGCCCAGGATGTGCGGGCGCTGCTGTTCGTCGGAGCGCCACAGGGCGGTGGCCCGCTCGACGAAACCGGACAGGGAGGTGCCGTGCGGGACGGACGGTTCGCCGGGCACGCCGAGGCCGATGTCGTCGAGGGTGACGGGGCGTCGGAGCCGGCCCGCGAGCACCTCGCACATCAGGTCGGGGACCTGACCTCGGGGGCGCTGGCCCTTCAACCACCGTGCCACGGCGGTGTGTTCGTACCTAAGCGCGAGGCCGCGTGCCCTCCCGGCCTGATTCACATGTGCGGCAAGCCCCGCGTGCGAGATCCCGGCTTCGTCGAGGATCGCGTCGAGCAGAGTATTGGGCTGCATATATGCCCCCCGGGTGGCTCGGTGCGGACAGAGTAGTGCGTGCGGGCTCACACGGGGTGTGAACGGAGTGCTCAAATCCGCAGGGTGTGCGCGCTGTTGCGGAGAGTTTCCAGCCGGTTGACTGAAATGCCTCGCAAGAGGCCGGCCGGGCCGCCGGCTCCCCCTCGTACAGTGCGGCGGCCCGTATCCGCGCCGTCCGCCGTGCCGCCTGCCCGACACTCCGTGGCTCGGCGGACGGCGACGGCACGTGTCGATGGCGTCCCGTGCGCCGATGTGCGGTCACAGGTGCCTGGTCGGCTGCGGGTGCGTCGCGGTTTGTCGCGCGGTTCCCCGCGCGCCTGCGGGGTGTATGTGCTGACGGTCGTTGCGAAGCGCCAGTAAGGCGACGTCGTCCTTCGGTGTGTCTCCCGTGTGGTTCAGCAGTGCCGTGAAGACCGCGCCCAACACCGCCTGGGGCGGGGCGCCCACGGCCTCCTGGAGCGCCTTTGTCAGGGAGAAGAACCGGCCACGCGCGTCCCTCGCGTCCTCCGCGCCGTCCGTGTGCAGAACCAGGGTCTCGCCCGGCCGCAGCGGGCCGCACCGCAGCCCCGACAGATCGCCGGGCAGCGGGAACGGGCCCAGCGGCGGCAGGGGATCCGCGCCCGAAAGAGGCTCGACCACCGCGCCACTGATCAGGTACGGCCAGGGATGGCCGCAGTTCAGGGCGCGCATCTCGCCGTCCCTGCCGATCTCCAGGAGCAGTACGGTGACGAACTCCTCGGCGACCGAACCGTCAGGTTCCGGTCCGGCGGCGGGGTGTTCGGCGCGGTGCAGCTCTCTGAGGTGACGGCCCAGCGCGCGGTCCAGTCTGCGCAGCACCCCGCCGAGTTCGGGCTCGTCGTGCACGGCCTCGCGGAAGCTGCCGAGGACGGCGGCGGCCGTACCGATGGCGGCCAGTCCGTGTCCTCGGACGTCCCCCATGACGACCCGGACGCCGTGCTCCGTGGCGACGGCCTCGTACAGGTCACCGCCGATGACTGCGCCCCGGTCGGCGGAGAGCTGGGCCGCGGCGACGGCCAGCCCGTCGATGCGCGGGGGCAGCGGCCGCAGCAGCACCCTCTGGGCGAGGCCGGCGACCCGGCGGGCCTGCCGCAGTTCGCGCAGCAGGGCATGCCGGACATGGATGATCAGTCCGGTGCCCACCGCGAAGAACACGGCACTGGTGACGACCCGCGCGCCCAGCGCGTCCTGCTGCGCGAGCGGGCAGGTCAACTTGTAGGTGACGGCGACAGCGCCCCACATGGTGGGCAGCCCCGTCACCAGCACACGGCGCAGCGACCCCACCCGGGGGACCGCAGCCTTGATGCACATCATGCCGATGGCCCCCAACCAGGCCCTGCACACGCAATCGGACCGGCCTCGAAAGGCCGGTCCGATTGTGTCGACCGCATGGGCCAAAAGGGCCAGATCGCCGGTAGAACTCACCCTATCGAGTGAGGTGACCGGATATGGGGGTGTGCAGGCGCAGCCCCACACCCCCAGGGGCGCGGGGAACTGCGCGACAAGCCACGACGCACCCGCGGCCCCACGGCGACTAGGCCCTCAGTACGGCCCCGGTCCGCTCGCCCGCAAGGGCAACAGCCGCATCCCGAGCCGCGGACGCCTCATCGACCGTCAGCGTCCGGTCACCCGCGCGGAACCGCAGCGCGTACGCCAGCGACTTCCTGCCCTCGCCCAGCTGCGCAGCGTTCTCGTACACGTCGAACAGCCGGATGCCCTCGAGCAGTTCGCCCGCGCCTTCCCGCAGCGCGGCCTCCACATCGGCATGCGGAACCTCACCGGAGACGACCAGCGCGACATCCTGCGTGGCCACCGGGAACGTCGAGATGCTCGGCGCCTGCGGAGTGTCGTCGCCGACCCGCTCCAGCAGGTCGAGGTCCAGCTCCATCGCGCAGGTACGCGCAGGCAGCCCGAACGCCTTCACCACCCGCGGATGCAGCTCACCGGCGTGCCCCACGACGGTGTCACCGACCACGAACTCGGCGCAGCGCCCCGGGTGCCACGGCCCGTACCGGCCGCCCCGCACGACCAGTTCGGCCCCGGCCTCACGCGCGACCAGGCGTCCGGCCTCGACGGCGTCGGCCCACCCGGCCGGACGGCCGGCGCCCCACCAGCCGGCCTGCTCACGCGCGCCGGCGAGCACGGCGGCGACATGGCGCGGCTGCTCCGGCAGCGCGGCGTCCAGTTCGGCGATCTCCTCGTCCGTGGGACGCCGGTCGACGGGCAGCACCGTGGCGACGCGCTGCTCCTCGCGCGGCAGGAAGACCAGCCCGGTCTCGAACAGCGCCAGATCGTGCGAGCCCCGGCCGTTGTTGCGCCGCAGCGCACCGAGCAGACCCGGCAGCAGCGACGTACGGAGCGCGGGCTCCTCGTCGTTCAGCGGGTTCGTCAGCTTCACGACCCGGCGGGCCGGGTCGTCGGCCGCGAGGCCCAGCTGGTCGAAGACCTGCTCGGAGACGAAGGGGTAGCTCGGCGCCTCGACGTACCCGGCACCGGCCAGCACCCGGCCCGCCCGGCGATGCAGCCGCTGGCGCCGGGTCAGGCCACGGCCTGCGGGCGGCCTGGGCAGCGTGGAGGGCAGGTTCTCGTAGCCCTCCAGCCGGATGACCTCTTCGGCCAGGTCGTTGATCTCCTGGAGGTCGGGACGCCAGGACGGCACGGTGACGATCAGCTCGTCCTGTCCGTACACGTCGCAGCCGACCTCCTGCAGACGCCGTACGACGGTCTCGCGGCCGTAGGAGACACCCGCGACCTTGTCGGGGTGGTCCGCCGGGATGCTGATGGTGTGCGGGGCGGACGGGGCGACGACCTCGGTGACACCGGCCTCGGCAGTGCCGCCCGCGAGCAGCACCAGCAGGTCGACCGTGCGCTGGGCTGCAGCGGCGGCGGCCTGCGGGTCGACACCGCGCTCGAAGCGCCGGGACGCCTCGGAGGAGAGCTTGTGGCGACGGGCCGTACGGGCGATGGAGACCGCGTCGAAGTGGGCGGCCTCGATGACGACGTCGGTGGTGCCCTCACCCTCCGCGTGATCGGCGATCTCCGTGTTGGCGCCGCCCATGACCCCGGCGAGGCCGATCGGCCCGCGGTCGTCCACGATCACCAGGTCCTCGGCGTGCAGCTTGCGCGTCACGCCGTCGAGGGTCTTGATCTGCTCGCCCTCGGCGGCCCGGCGGACCCGGATGGAGCCCTGGACCAGAGTGCGGTCGTAGGCGTGCAGGGGCTGGCCGAGCTCCGTCATCACGTAGTTGGTGACGTCGACGGCGAGCGAGATCGAGCGCATGCCGACCTTCTGGAGCCGACGCTGGAGCCAGAGCGGGGAGCGGGCCTCGGGGCTCAGACCGGTGACGGTGCGCGCGGTGAAGCGGTCGCAGCCGAACGGGTCGGAGACCTGGACCGGGTAGCCGAAGGCGTTCGGCCCGGGCACGTCGAGGAGGGCCGGGTCGCTCAGCGGGAGGCCGTAGGCGATGGCGACCTCGCGGGCCACGCCCCGGATGGACAGGCAGTCGCCGCGGTTGGCGGTGACGGCGATGTCCAGGACCTCGTCGACCAGTTCCAGGAGCTCGATGGCGTCCTTGCCGACCTCGGACTCCGGGGGTAGCACGATGATGCCGTGGCTGCCGTCGTCGCCCATGCCCAGCTCGTCGCCGGAGCAGATCATGCCGTGGGACGTCTTGCCGTAGGTCTTGCGTGCGGCGATGGCGAAGTTGCCGGGCAGGACGGCGCCCGGGAGGACCACCACGACCTTGTCGCCGACGGCGAAGTTGCGGGCGCCGCAGACGATCTCCTGGGGCTCGCCGGTGCCGTTGGCGGTGCCGACGTCGACGGTGCAGAAGCGGATCGGCTTCTTGAACTCCGTCAGTTCCTCGATGGTCAGCACCCGGCCGACGACGAGGGGGCCCTTGAGGTCGGCGCCGAGGTGCTCGACGGTCTCGACCTCGAGGCCCGCGGAAACGAGCTTGGCCTGGACGTCACGGCCGGTTTCGGTCGCCGGCAGGTCGACGTACTCCCGCAGCCAAGAAAGCGGGACCCGCATCAGATCTCCATCCCGAACGGCCGGGTGAACCGGACGTCACCCTCGACCATGTCTCGCATGTCCTCGACGTTGTGGCGGAACATCAGCATCCGCTCGATGCCGAACCCGAAGGCGAAGCCGCTGTACTTCTCCGGGTCCACGCCGCAGGCGGTGAGCACCTTGGGGTTGACCATCCCGCAGCCGCCCAGCTCGATCCAGCCCTCGGAGGAGCAGGTGCGGCAGGGGCGGTCGGGGTTGCCGACGGACTCGCCGCGGCAGACGTAGCACTCCATGTCCATCTCGGCGGACGGCTCGGTGAAGGGGAAGAAGTTCGGGCGCAGCCGGGTCGTCATGCCCTCGCCGAACAGGGACTGGACCATGTG
Organism: Streptomyces sp. NBC_00285; assembly: GCF_036174265.1. NCBI lineage: Bacteria > Bacillati > Actinomycetota > Actinomycetes > Kitasatosporales > Streptomycetaceae > Streptomyces > Streptomyces sp. NBC_00285. The sequence continues at coordinate 2,194,854 of NZ_CP108055.1, forward strand.
GTCCAGGGTGCCCTTGAGGTCGGCCATGGTGAGGCCCTCGTCGATGGCCAACAGCTCGACCTGACGGAAGACCGGGGTGTGGGTGGCGTCCAGCTCGTCGGTGCGGTAGACGACGCCGGGGCAGATCACGTACACCGGCAGCTCGCGGGAGAGCAGCGAGCGGATCTGCACGGGCGAGGTGTGGGTGCGCAGCACGACGCCGGACTCGGTGCCGCCCTCGGGGCCCGCCACGAAGAAGGTGTCCTGCTCACCGCGGGCCGGGTGGTCCGGGCCGATGTTGAGCGCGTCGAAGTTGAACCACTCGGCCTCGACCTGCGGGCCCTCGGCGACCTCGTAGCCCATGGCCACGAAGACGTCCTCGATGCGCTCGGAGAGGGTGGTGAGCGGGTGGCGGGCGCCGGCCGGTACCCGGTCGTACGGCAGTGTGACGTCCACCGCCTCCTCGACCAGCACTCGGGTGTCCCGCTCGGCCTCCAGCTCGCTCTGGCGAGCGGCGAGGCCCTTGCTGACCGCGCCCCGGGCCTGGCCGACGAGCTTGCCGGCGGCCGCCTTGGCGTGCGGGGGCAGGGCGCCGATCTCGCGGTTGGCGAGGGCCAGCGGCGAGGTGCCGCCGGTGTGGGCGACCTTGGCCTCCTGGAGCGCGTCGAGCGAGTCCGCGGCCGCGAAGGCGGCGAGCGCCTCGTCCCGCATGCGCTCGATCTCTTCCGGTTTCAGGGCCTCGACCTCTACAGGGTCGTACGACTTGTTCGGTGCCGACATCTCTTCCCGTGCTTCCGATTGGCTGGCTGAAGGTCCCCGTCACCGACTCGCTCAGAGGTCGGAGGGCCGTCCATGGGACACGAAGGTGCCAAAGGCCGAGTCTAACGGGGTCGAGGGCCGCTCCCGGAACGGGCGCCGATCGGCGTGCGGCGTCCGGTACCCGATCCGGAGCGGTCCTCAGGGGGACGGATGCGCCCGCGGGCGGCTCGGGCGGATCTCAGGTGAGATAGGCCGGAACGCTCACGGGCAACGTAAATCGGAACTCGGCGCCGCCGCCCGGGGCGCGGCCGACCGTGATGGTGCCGCCGTGGGCTTCGACGATGCCCTTGACGATGTACAGCCCGAGTCCGGTGCCGCCGCGCTTGCTGCCCCGCCAGAAGCGGGTGAAGACGCGGTTCATGGACTCCTCCGGGATGCCGGGGCCCTCGTCGCTCACCGTGACCGACGTGCCGATGTCCTCGCCCTCGCGGGGGGACGCCGTGGGCGTGATGTCGATAGTGACGGTTCCCTCGCCGTGCCGCACGGCATTTTCCAGCAGGTTGCTGAGCACCTGGTCGATCTTGTCGGGATCGGCCCACAGGGCGGGCAGCGGCTGCTCCAGACGCAGCAGGAACCGGTCGGCGGCGAGGCCCGCGGCGACGTAGGCCTGGATGTGGCGTCCGACGGCGGCGCCGATGTCGACGGGCTGGCGCCTGAGTTCGAGGCGCCCGGAGTCGATGCGGGAGATGTCCAGCAGTTCGGCGATGAGCCGGGTGACGCGGTCGGCGTCCGCGTCGACGGTCTCCAGCATCAGCCGCTTCTGGTCGTCGGTGAACCTCTCCCACTTGGCGAGGAGGGTCGCGGTGAAGCCCTTGACGGAGGTGAGCGGGGACCTGAGCTCATGGGCCACGATGGCGATCAGCTCGGCGTGGCTGCGTTCGGTACGGCGGCGGGCCTCGGTGTCACGCAGGCTGACGACGACGCGGTGGACGGGTCCGGTGGGTTCGGTGCGCACATAGGTGGCGGAGACGAGGACCTCACGGCCGCCGGGCAGCAGCAGATTCCGCTCCGGCTGCCGTCTGCGGATGGCGAGGCCGCCGTACGGGTCGGTCAGCTGCCACCAGCGCCGCCCCTCCAGGTCCTCTAACGGGAGGGCCTTCTCCAGCCGCTGTCCGAGGGCGTCCTCGGCGGGAAGTGCGGTGATCCGGGCCGCGGCGGCGTTGAAGCAGATCACGCGGCCCTGCTCGTCCGCGACGACGAGGCCGTCGGGCAGCTGGTCGGGATCGATGCCGAGCTCGGCGGGACCACCGGTACAGGCCTCGGACACGCCTTGCGCGCTCCTCGTGCCGACACTCATCCCCGCACCCCACCTCTCAGGCGTCTGAGGGGCCCCCGAGCTGGTCACCCTACTGGTTATCGGTGACGGAGCGGCACCCTCCGGAGGCGCGCTGTGCACGGGCTGACGCATAGAGACATACGGCGGCCGCGGTGGCGAGGTTCAGGCTTTCGGCCTTCCCGTGGATCGGAACGCGCACCACGGCGTCCGCGAGCGCGCGGGTCTCCTCCGGGAGCCCCCACGCCTCGTTCCCGAACACCCACGCGGTCGGCCCGCCCATGGTCCCCCGGTCGAGCTCGTCGTCGAGGTCGTCGGTGCCGGCCCCGTCGGCGGCGAGGATGCGCACCCCGGCGTCCCTCAGCCCCTGAACGGCCTGCTCCACCGGCACCCCGACGGCGACGGGCAGGTGGAACAGGGAGCCCACGGAGGCCCGTACGGCCTTGGGGTTGTAGAGGTCGACGGAGGCGTCGGTCAGTACGACGGCCTCGGCACCGGCGGCGTCGGCGCAGCGGAGCACGGTGCCCGCGTTCCCGGGGTCCCGCACGTTGGCGAGGACGGCGACGAGCCTGGGCCGGGCGGCGAGGATCTCCTCGAAGGGGGTGTCGACGAACCGGCAGATCCCGACGAGACCCTGCGGGGTGACGGTGGTCGAGATGTCGGCGACGACGTCCTCGGCGGCGAGGTGCACCCGCGCCCCGGCCTCCCGGGCCTCCCCCACGATGTCGGCGTACCGCTCCGCGGCCTCGATCGTGGCGAACAGTTCGACGAGCGTGTCCTTGTGCCCGGCCGCCTCGCGCACGGCCTGCGGTCCCTCGGCCAGGAACAGCCGCTCCTTGCCCCGGAAGTTCCGCTTGGCGAGCCGTCGGGCGGCCGAGACGCGAGGGGAGCGGGGGGAGATCGGTTCGGGGGAGGCGGTGGGCATCGGGGTCACCTTCGGGAGTTCAGGAAACGACGGACCCGCAGGCTCTGTGAGCCTGCGGGTCCGTCACGTCACATCCGGCCGACAGCGCCGGCGCGGCGTCAGGCGGCCTTGGGGGCGTTCACGTCCGCCGGGAGGGCCTTCTGGGCGACCTCGACGAGCGCCGCGAAGGCGGGCGCGTCGTTGACGGCCAGCTCGGCCAGGATCTTGCGGTCCACCTCGATGTTGGCGGCGTTCAGACCCTGGATGAGGCGGTTGTACGTCATGCCGTTGGCGCGGGCAGCGGCGTTGATGCGCTGGATCCACAGCCGACGGAAGTCGCCCTTGCGCTTCTTGCGGTCGTTGTAGTTGTAGACCAGGGAGTGGGTGACCTGCTCCTTGGCCTTGCGGTACAGGCGCGAACGCTGACCGCGGTAGCCCTTGGCGGCCTCGAGGATCGCCCGGCGCTTCTTGTGGGCGTTGACTGCCCGCTTGACGCGTGCCACTTGTTAACTCCTTGTAGCGGGGCCGTGGTTGGACTCACACGGCCCGGAATCGATGGGGTCCCGGTCCTGGCGTGCGGCGCTCAGGTCGAGCGCCGCGTACGTCACTTGCCGAGAAGCTTCTTGATCTTCTTGGCGTCGCCCGGGGCCATCTCGGCGTTGCCGGTGAGGCGACGCGTCACGCGGGACGACTTGTGCTCGAGGTAGTGGCGCTTGCCGGCGCGCTCGCGGAGCACCTTGCCGGAGCCGGTGATCTTGAAGCGCTTGCTGGAACCGCTGTGCGTCTTGTTCTTCGGCATAGCGCCGTTCTCTCCTCGTCGGTGGCGTTCCGGTGCCCGGTCGTGAAACCGGGCACGGTGGGACGCGCTGTTGTATCGGTTACGTCCCGGGGACTCGCGTCCCCAGGGGTCACGCCTCGGCCGGAGCCTCCACGGGCGCCTCGGCCGGAGCCTCGTCGTCCACGGTGAACTCGTCGTCCTCGGCGAACTCGCCGTCCTCGGACTCCGCGACGTTCTGCGACTTGCCGGGGTTCGCCTTCGCGTCAGCCTTGCGGGCTTCCTGCGCCTGGCGTGCCTCGGCCATCGCCTCGGTCTTCTTCTTGTGCGGGCCGAGAACCATGATCATGTTTCGGCCGTCCTGCTTCGGATTCGACTCGATGAAGCCGAGGTCCTCCACGTCCGTCGCGAGACGCTGCAGCAGTCGGTAGCCCAGTTCGGGCCGGGACTGCTCGCGACCACGGAACATGATCGTGATCTTGACCTTGTCGCCCTGCTTGAGGAACCGGACGACGTGACCCTTCTTGGTGTCATAGTCGTGCGGGTCGATCTTCGGCCGGAGCTTCATCTCCTTGATGACCGTGTGCGCCTGGTTCTTGCGCGCCTCACGGGCCTTCATGGCCGACTCGTACTTGAACTTCCCGTAGTCCATGAGCTTGCAGACCGGCGGACGCGCGCTCGCCGCAACCTCGACCAGGTCGAGGTCGTACTCCTGCGCAAGCTCCAGGGCCTTGGCAAGCGGAACAATGCCGACCTGCTCGCCGCTCGGACCGACAAGTCGCACCTCGGGAACGCGAATCCGGTCGTTGATACGGGGTTCGGTGCTGATGGATCCTCCTCGGTTAGCACCACACGGCCATCTGGCGGACGGTCGCGCTTGTCTGTGTTCGACCGACCTAACCGCTCCGAGACACAAAAAATGCCCCGGACGATCACAAGACGGGGCTCCAGAACACTGCCGGAGCACCGCCACGATGATCGTGGGGCGCGCTTTCGGGCGACTCCATCGTCCGTACGGAACGATGGTGGCCGCCTGACCGGGGTGACCCGCCGTCCCGGAGGACAGTCAGGTGGGAGATCGGAGCCTCCACTTGTGGGCCGGGCATATGAATGTCCGGCCGGTCGTCACACAAGGTTAGCAGTTACCTGGGGGTGGTGCGAACCGTCGTGCACCGGGCCCTATCGTGTGGGACATGAGTGACACCCCTCCCGCGTCTCCCGCCTCCCCCGACTTCGACGACATGACCCGCGACATCGCCGAGGTGCCCGCCGTCGAGGTGATCGTGACGGTCGCCGTCAACCTGATGAGCGCCGCCGCGGTGAAGCTCGGTCTGACCGAGGAGGGCGACAAGTACAAGGACCTGGACGAGGCCCGCAAGCTGGTGACGGCCCTGGCCGGTCTGCTGGACGCGAGCACGACCGAGATCAGCTCCTTCCACGCGGCCCCCCTGCGCGACGGTCTCAAGTCGCTCCAGCTGGCGTTCCGCGAGGCCTCCCTGGTCCCGGACGAGCCTGGCCAGGGCCCCGGCGAGAAGTACACCGGCCCGGTCTACGGCTAGCCGTAGACCGGCGAGGTTCGCGGAACCAGGTCACCCTCGTACGTACAAGGGCTCGCCCGGAGGCGTGGCCCCGGCCGGCAGGACTGCCAGGTCGAGGCCGCGCAACAGGCGGGCCCTCAGTGTTTCGTCGGCGGCCAGGCGCCGGGCGACCGCGTGGACGCCGGCGTCGTGCGGCACGGCCGGCTCGAACACCAGGGCGAGGGTGCCGTCGGCCCGGCCCGGCCCGAGATAGGCCCGCAGCACCGCGCGCACGTCGGCGACCACGGCACGCACCGCGTCCACGACCGCCGGGTCGGCGAGCGGGTCCGTGGTGGTACGCCCCTCGGCGAGGGCGAGCAGCGCGGGGCCGGTCAGTTCGAAGGGCACCGGACCCGCGAGATCCAGTACGACCGTGTCGGCCTTCTCGTGCGCGGCGGCCTGCAGCGCCTGGTGCAGGGGTACGGCGACGGGGCGGGCCTCCGGGTCCCAGCGGGCCAGCGAGCCGGTGGAGGTGAAGGCCGGCAGGGCGGTCCGGGATCCTGCCTTGAGGGTGGGGACGGCCATGTCGCTGGTCTTCTCGCGGCGCAGCCCGTCCTCGTCCTCTTCCACCTCGCCGAGCACGGCCACGACCGGGACGAGCAGCCGGGCCCCCTTCAGCGCCTCCAGCACGGGGCCCACGGCGGCGCGGTCCTCGGCCCAGGCCGCGAGCGCCGCGCTCAGCCGGGGATCGGCGGAGCCGTCGTCGTCGGAGAAGCCGGGGTCGGGAATGTTCTTGTTCGCCACGGTCACCGACCCTATAGGGGGCTTGCTGCTGGGCTTGTGCGGGCCCGGAAACCCGCCCGTGACGGCTTTCACGGGTTTTTCAGAGTTCCCTGACACAGCTCTAACGTCCGTCTAACGGCCCGCACAGTCGGCGGCCCGACGATCGGCGGCATGGAGTCCTCCAGAGCCGCCAGACGCCGGGCCCGCAGTGTCCCGCGCCGGTCCCTGATGTACACCGCGCTCGCCACCGTCGCCGTCGTCGGCGTCACGGCCGGGGGGACGGTCTATGTGAAGGCGCAGGCGCACTCCGCGGGCAGCGCCGTATCGTCGGCGGCGGCGCCGGTCTCGTCCTCCCCGGCGGCCACGACTCAGGAGGCGGCCGTGACGGAGCCGGTGGATCTCGACGCGCTGCTCGCCGACGCCATGAAGTCGGTGAGTGTGACGGGCCACGCGAAGGTGTCGGCGGCGGTCCTCGACCTCGGGTCGGGCGACAGCGCGGTGTACGGCGACGGCGTCTTCGACACGGCGAGCATCGTCAAGGTCGACATCCTGGCGGCGCTGCTGCTCCGGCACCAGGAGGCGGGCACGAAGCTGAGCACGCAGGAGAAGGCGTACGCCACCACGATGATCGAGAACAGCGACAACGCGTCGGCGTCCGCGCTGTGGAGCATCATCGGGAAGGCCTCAGGGCTCGACGCCGCCAACGAGACATTGGGGCTGACCGGCACCGAGGGCGGCGACGGCGCGCTGTGGGGGCTCACCCAGACCACGGCGGCCGACCAGCTCACCCTGCTCCAGCAGGTGTTCGGGGACGACTCGGAGCTGAGCGAGGGCTCACGGTCGTATCTCCAGGGCCTGATGGGTCGGATAGAGGCCGATCAGCACTGGGGTGTCTCGGCCGCGGCGGACGGCTCCGGCTGGGCGCTGAAGAACGGCTGGCTGCCCCGCAGCACGACCGGGCTGTGGGACATCAACAGCGTCGGACGGGTCACGGTGGACGGCCACGACTATCTGGTGGCCGTGCTGTCGAACGGCAACGCGACGCAGGCGAAGGGGATCTCGCTGGTGGAGGCGGCGGCGAAGGCGGCCGTGTCGGTGTTCACCGGTGCGTCCGCGTCGCCGAACGCCACGTCCGCGGCCGTCGTCCGGTGACCGAGGTGCGCCCTGCCTAGAAACCCTCGTAGGAGCGGCGGGGGCCGCGGCGGGCGCGCCACAGGAGTACCGCGGCGATCAGCAGGAGGCCGCCGAAGCTGCCCGCGAGGGGGGCCGCCCAACTGGCCGTGTCGTCCTGCGAGTCGGCGGTGTCGGGGCCGGAGCCGAAGTACTTGTCGCCGTAGGAGGCCGCCTGCAGGTCCTCCGGCTTGAGGCGGTCCGCGGCCTTGAGCGCCGCCGCGGGGTCGATGAAACCGAAGCCGCGGGAGTCGTCGCGGCCACCGGAGGGGGCGTTGCGGGCCGTGTCCTCCAGGAGCCGTTTGACCTGCGCGGGCGTCAGGTTCGGGTGGGCCGCCTTGACGAGGGCGGCGGCGCCGGAGACGAACGCGGAGGCGGCGCTGGTCCCCCACCCTTCGTAGTACTTGTGGTCGGGGTCGGCGATGACGACGTCGTCGCCGGGGGCGGCGACCGTGGCGTACCAGCGACGGGTGGAGAAGGAGGCGCGAGTGCCGTACTTGTCGACGGCGGTCGCGACGATGACGCCCGGGTAGGCGGCCGGGTAGGAGATGTGGTCGCCCTTGTCGCCGCCGTTGCCGGCCGAGGCCACGACGACGACGCCCTTCTTCAGCGCGTACTGGACGGCGTCGTCCTCGCCGGCCTCGGGGTGCGCGGAGGCCGAGTCGTCGCCGAGGGAGAGGTTGATGACGTCGGCGCCGTGGTCGGCGGCCCAGCGGATGCCCTCGGCGAGGGCGTTGCCGCGGGTGTTGCGGGCCTTGGTACGGGCGGGGTCGCCGTCCTCCAGGATCACGCGGACCGGGAGGATCCTGGACTCGGGGGCGATGCCCAGGACGCCGTCGCCGTTGCCGACGCCGTGTCCGTGACCGGCGATGATGCCGGCCATGGCGGTGCCGTGCCGGGCCCAGGTGCGGTCGCCCTCGGTGGCCCCGAAGCCGATCATGTCCTTGCCGGCGAGGACGTTGCCGACGAGGTCGGGGTTGTCGGCTTCGACGCCGGTGTCCAGCACGGCCACGGTGACGCCCGCCCCCTTGGTCGTCCGCCAGGCCTCCTGGGTGTGCATGGCGTCCAGGGCCCACTGCTTGGCCCGTATGCCGTCGGCGTGCGCGACGGTGGGCGGGACGAGGGCGACGGAGGCGGCGAGGAGGACGCTCAGAAGACCTGCCCGGCGGGGGGTTGCGCTCATGAGGACTGCTCCGGGGGCGAGGTGACGATCTTGCGCAGGGCGCGTTCGACGCGGTCGGCCAGGCCCTGGGCCTCGTTGCCGAGGCCCGCCTGGGCGGTGGGGCTCGTGTCACCGGAGGTCATGGCCTTCTCGGCGGGCTCCGGGGAGTCGACGGTACGGCCGTCCGCCCAGCCGGAGACGGCGTAGGCGACGACGGGGGCGTCGGTGAGGACGGAGATCGTCCAGGAGGCCCGCTGCCGGGCCCCGAAGTCGGCGGCGAGGCTGTTCTTCGCCGCGTACGGCAGGGGCATCAGGTCGGCGCGGGTGTCCAGGCCCTCCTTGCTGAAGCGGGCGCCGAGGGCGCGCATGACGGTGGCGTCGGCATCGGTGAAGAGGAGGCCGACGGTGGTGACGTAGCTCTGGGTGGCGTCCGTGTAGGTGGCGCGCAGCAGGCGTTCGCAGCCGACGGGGGCGAGGGCCTTGCGCAGCAGGGGGTCGAAGGCGTCCTTGCAGCCGCTGTCGGGGGCGACGGCGATTCGTGTCCATGTGCGGTCGGCTCCGCCGGGTCCGGCGCCCTGGCCGTCGACGGTCGGCGGGAACAGCTTGTCGACGGGAACGCTGTGCCACAGCTCACCGGCCTCGGCGAAGCTGTCGCGCCCGCTGTCGTCGCCCGAGTCCCCGATCAGCCAACTCCCGGTCACGGCACCGCCGATGAGACCGAGACCGAGCACGACACAGGCGGCCACGGCGACGATCCGTGCCGGAATCCGCAGCCCCCACGGTCGCGGACGCGGCCGGTCCTCGTAGCCCACCTCGGGCTCCCCGAACGACACAACAGGCCGTCCGTTGCCGGGAGTTCCGGCATGCGGGGGCATGGGGGCGCTCCACGAGAGGGAGGGGTCGGGAGACAGGGGGGCCGCGTTCTGGGAGCCTCCACCGGGCGCCGCCGGGGGCGTGCGGGGCGGGGCTGCGGGGGCCGGGGGTACGGAAGGGGAGCCCGCCGGGGCGCGAGGTGTGGTCGGCGGGCCGACCGAAGGCGTGCGCGGGGCGCCGGAGGCCGACGCCGGGCGTGCGGAACGCGGCGGGAACCCGGGACGAGCGGGCGCACCCGGCTGCCGCCCTTCGGATACGGCTCCGGCACGACCGGGCCCGGAACCGGGACGGGACTCGGGCACGGGCGGTACCGCGGTGCCACCCGAGGCGGGAGGCGCGGGCGGCCGACCCGTCGAGGCGGAGCCACCGATACGGCCGGGCCCGGAACCGGGACGGGACTCGGGCACGGGGGTGCCGCCAGAGGCCGAGCCCGTGCGTTTCGTACCGGACGGCGGTCCCGCCGGAACGGGCCTTATCCGGAAGGTCGTCTCCGACGCGGTCTCGGCGGGGGCGCCGCCGGTACGGCGTGGGGGGACCGAGGGTTCGGAACTCGGCCGGGGCGGCACGGCACCGGACGGGCTGCCGGTGCTCTGACCGGGCCCGGCGGGAGGCGCCGCGTTCGTCGGACGGGACTCGGCGTCCGGGGCGGTGTCAGGGAAGCGGGCCGAGGCCGGGGGCGGAGGCGGAACGCTGCCGGGCGGTGGGGTTTGCGGGTTCGGGGAGCCGGGACGCCGAGGGGCGGACGCGTCACCGGCGGCCGGCGTCGGGACGGAGCCGGCGTCGTTCGTCGCGCGTATCGGAGGCCGGCCCGCGGAGGACGGTGTCCGGAACGGCTCGGCGTTCGGTACGCCGAACTCCCGTCCCCTGTTCATGTCGGCGAATGTGCGGGGCGCCGTGGCGTCGGCGTCCTGTCGACCGGAGTCACCGGCGGCCCGCTCCCCCGCATCGTCACCGGACCCCTGCCAGTCGAACCCTGCGAACACCGGCCGGCCAGGCGCCCCGGCGCTCCGTCGGCCGCGCTCGCCGAACGCCTGCCAGTCGGAGTCGTTCGTCACACGCCCACCCGGCTCCCCGGACGCCCCGAAACCCGGCTCGCCCTCGCCGGCCGTCGGCGGCTGAGCCGGCCGTGGCGGTGTCGTCGGGCGCGGGGGAATGGAGGCGCGGCGTGCTTCCGTGCTCATGCGCCCCCCGTTTCCTCATGTCCGGGCCGTTCTGTCGTGCGCGGGCCCCTCGCCGGTGTCACCGACATGGAAGACGGCCGTCCGGGCACGCATACCCGCACGGGAGGGCCGACATCCCGGCGCGGCGGCGACGGGGGGCGAACAGCCCTGCGTGCGTGCGCGTCACTCTACGGGTTGTTCCTGGGCGAACGGGAACCAGTCCGCCAGGCCGGGGGCATCTGCCCGGAACGTCCCCCTACCCTGCGGTAATCCTGTCTGGCAGGCTGCGTTCATGACTGCGCGCGCCGCCGACCGAGCCCGGTACGACCGGGCCACCGCTCTTCTCGACGCTCCTCTCGCGATCGTCGACCTGGACGCCTTCGATGCCAACGCGGACGACCTCGTCCGCCGGGCGGGGGGCAAACCGATTCGCGTCGCCAGCAAGTCCGTACGCTGCCGGGCACTGCTCGAACGTGTCCTGGCGAAGGACGGATTCGCCGGGATCATGTCCTTCACCCTCGCCGAGTCCCTGTGGCTGGCCCGGAGCGGTTTCGACGACATCCTGCTCGCCTACCCGTCCGCCGACCGTGCCGGATACGCCGAACTCGCCGCCGACCCCAAGCTGGCCGCCGCCGTGACGGTGATGGTCGACGACCCCTCCCAGCTCGCCTTCATCGACGAGGCCCGCACCGGCGGCACCGAAGTCATCAGGGTCTGCCTGGAGTTGGACACCTCGCTGAAGCTTCTCGGCGGCAGGGTGCGGGTCGGTGCCCGGCGTTCGCCGCTGCACTCCGCCGCCCAGGTCGCCGACATGGCTCGCGCGGTGGCCCGGCGCCCCGGCTTCAAGGTCGTCGGGATCATGGCCTACGAGGGGCACATCGCCGGTGTCGGGGACGCGGTCGCCGGACGGCCGTTGCGTTCCAGGGCCGTACGGCTGATGCAGGCCACCGCCCGCCGGGAACTCGCCGAGCGGCGGGCCGCGGTGGTGCGCGCGGTGCGGGCCGTCGTGCCGGACCTCGAGTTCGTCAACGGCGGCGGCACCGGCAGTGTGCAGCACACCGCCGCGGAGGACTCCGTCACGGAGATCGGTGCCGGGTCGGGGCTGTACGTGCCGAGGCTGTTCGACAACTACACGTCCTTCAGCGGGCGTCCGGCCGCCCTCTTCGCCATGCCGGTCGTGCGCAGGCCGGGGGTGGGTGTCGTGACCGTCCTCGGCGGCGGCTACCCGGCCTCCGGCGCGGCAGGCCCGGACCGGCTGCCCGTGCCGTATCTGCCGGAGGGGCTGAAGTACGACCCGCAGGAGGGGCCCGGCGAGGTGCAGACCCCGCTGCTCGGCGCGCCCGCCGACGATCTGCTGCTGGGCGACAAGGTGTGGTTCCGGCATGCCAAGGCCGGTGAGCTGTGCGAGCGGTTCGAGGTGCTGCGGCTCGTCGAGGGGGACGTGGTGACGGCGACCGTGCCGACGTACCGCGGGGAAGGTCACACCTTCCTGTAGTCAGCGTTCGTGGCCGGCCGGCCGGATCCCCTCGGTGATCCGGTCCATGTCGGTGAGCGGCGGTCCGTCCGGACCGTCGTCGAAGGCGAAGCGGACGATGACGGCGGCCGCGGCCGGGGAGCCTCGGCCGGTGCCGGGGGTGAAGGCCAGTGACTGGACGTAACCACCGGGCCCCTCGGCCGTCCTCACCCGCCGGCGCACCAGGTATCCGGCGCATCCCGCGACCGAGACCCGCTCCGATCTGAGGACCCGGCGGCTCTCGATACCGCCGCCGGGGCCCCGGCCGGGCTCATGGTCGCCGTAGGCGGTGGCGGCGGCCTGCGGTATGTCCTTCGTGGCGAGGGAGGCCGGGGACTTCCCGGAGTTCGCGGGCAGGGTGCGGGTGAAGATCCTGCCGCCGCCGGTGGTCATCACCACGTTGTCGCGGGTGACGTACTTCGACGGGGCCCAGCCGTCGGGCAACGGCAGGCTGATGCCGTCGAGTTTGTCGACCACGAGGCGCGGGTCCGCCACGACGACGTCCCCGTCGCCCCGGGCCAGGGAGTACGCCCCGGTGACGATCGCGGTGACGAGGACGACTCCGGAGACCGTCAGGGCGACGGCCTTGGCGCGCCCCGAGGCCCCGCCGGCCGCTCTCGGCGGGCCGGGGGCCTCAGGGGCGCGCCGGTGGTCCGTCCAGGCCGTCCCGTCCCACCAGCGCTCCAGATGGGGAGCGCCTGGGTCCGGGTACCAGCCGGGCGGGAGCGTCCTGCTCATTTTGGCACTGTAGGACGAGACCTACAGCGGGGTGACGTACGCCCCCGAGATGCCGCCGTCCACGAGGAAGTCGCTGGCGTTGACGAAGGAGGAGTCGTCGCTGGCCAGGAAGGCGACGGCGGCGGCGATCTCCTGGGGCTCGGCGAACCGGCCGACCGGGATGTGGACCAGGCGGCGGGCGGCCCGCTCGGGGTCCTTGGCGAACAGCTCCTGGAGGAGCGGGGTGTTGACGGGGCCCGGGCACAGGGCGTTGACGCGGATGCCTTCGCGGGCGAACTGCACTCCCAGTTCACGGGACATGGCGAGCACCCCGCCCTTGGAGGCGGTGTAGGAGATCTGCGAGGTGGCGGCGCCCATCCGGGCCACGAAGGACGCCGTGTTGATGATGGAGCCCTTGCCCTGCTGCCGCATGTAGGGGATCGCGGCCTTGCAGCAGAGGTAGACGGAGGTCAGGTTGACCTCCTGGACGCGCTTCCACGCCTCCAGGCCGGTCTCCAGGATGGAGTCGTCGTCGGGCGGGGAGATGCCCGCGTTGTTGAAGGCGACGTCGACGCTGCCGTAGGTGTCGTACGCCGTCTTGAACAGGGCCTCGACCTGCTCCGGGTCGGTGACGTCGACCTTGACGAAGAGCCCGCCGACCTCGTCGGCGGCCGCCTTGCCGCGGGTCTCGTCGACGTCGGCGCAGACGACGTGGGCGCCCTCCGAGGCGAGCCGGCGGGCGGTGGCGAGACCGATGCCGCTGCCGGCTCCGGTGATGACGGCCGTACGGCCGACAAGGCGACGGCACACGATCTGATCGGTCGAAGAGGTCACTGGGCGGGGCCTTCCGTGCTGATGAAGACGTTCTTGGTTTCGGTGAAGGCGGTCAGGGCGTCCGGGCCGAGCTCACGGCCGAGTCCGGACTGTTTGTAGCCGCCGAAGGGGGTCCAGTAGCGGACGCTGGAGTGCGAGTTGACGGACAGGTTGCCCGCCTTGACGGCCTGGGAGAGGCGCAGGGCGCGGCCCAGGTCGCGGGTCCACAGGGAACCGGAGAGGCCGTAGGGGCTGTCGTTGGCGAGTCTGATCGCGTCCGCCTCGTCGGTGAAGGGCAGCAGGACGGCGACGGGGCCGAAGATCTCCTCGCGGGCGGCCTCGGAGTCGGGTGCCTCGCCGGTGAGGACGGTCGGCGCGAACCAGAAGCCGGGTCCGTCGGGCGCGCTGCCCCGCAGGCCGGGGGCGTCGGCGGGCACCAACGACCGTACCCGGTCCAGCTGTTGGCGGGAGATCAGCGGTCCCATCTCGGTCTTCTCGTCGGCCGGGTCGCCCACGACCACTGCCTGCAGAGAGTCGGCGAGCAGTTCCCGGACCTCGTCGTAGACGGACTCCTGGACGAGGATGCGGGTGCGGGCGCAGCAGTCCTGGCCGGAGTTGTCGAGGAAGGAGAAGGGGTCCACGGCGGTCTTGAGGTCGGCGTCCGCGAAGACGATGTTGGGGCTCTTGCCGCCGAGTTCGAGGGTGACCGGCTTGATCTGGCGGGCGCAGCGTTCCATGACGTCGCGGCCGGTGCGGCTGGACCCGGTGAACACGATCTTCGCGACGCCGGGGTGTTCGACGAGGGCGGTGCCCGCGACCGGGCCGTGGCCGGGCAGTACCTGGAACAGCCCTTCCGGGAGCCCTGCCTCCAGGGCGAGTTCGGCGAGCCGCAGGGCGGTCAGCGGGGTCGTCTCGGCGGGCTTGAGGAGGACGGCGTTGCCGGCGGCGAGTGCGGGGGCCGTGCCCCAGGCCGCGATCGGCAGGGGGAAGTTCCAGGGCGCGATGACGCCGACCACGCCGAGCGGTTCGAGGATCGTGATGTCGAGGCCGCCGGGCACCGGGATCTGGCGGCCGCTGAGCCGCTCCACTCCCCCGGCCGCGTAGGCGAGGAGGTCTCGGACGTTGCCGGCCTCCCAGCGGGCGTTGCCGAGGAGGTGGCCGGCCTCGCGGACCTCCAGCCGGGCCAGTTCCTCGACGTGCCCGTCGACGACGTCGGCGAACCGGCGCAGCAGCCGGGCCCGGTCGGCGGGGGCCGCCGCGGCCCACTTCACCTGTGCCCGGGCGGCTCTGGTGACGGCGGCGTCCACGTCGGCCGCGGTGGCGGCGGGGACGGTGGCGACGACCTCCTCGGTGGCCGGGTTGAGGACGGTCAGCTCATGCTCGTAAGGCGACGGGGACAACGAAGGACCTCTACAGACGTTCGAAGGAGCGGCGCAGCTCCCAGTCGGTGACCGCCGCGTCGAAGGCTTCGAGCTCGACGCGGGCCATGTTGCGGTAGTGCGCGACGACCTCGTCGCCGAAGGCGGCCCGGGCGATCGGGCTGTTCTCCCAGAGTTCGGCGGCTTCGCGCAGGTTGGTCGGGACGTGGGCGTAGTCGGCGGTGTAGGCGTTGCCGGGGCACGCCTCGGGCAGCTCCAGTTTCTGCTCGATGCCGTGCAGGCCGGCGGCGACCAGTCCGGCGACCGCGAGGTACGGGTTGACGTCACCGCCGGGCAGCCGGTTCTCGAAGCGCATGGAGCGGCCGTGGCCGACGACCCGCAGGGCGCAGGTGCGATTGTCGTGGCCCCAGGCGACGGCCGTGGGGGCGAAGGAGCCCGGCTGGAACCGCTTGTAGCTGTTGATGTTCGGGGCGTAGAGCAGCGAGAAGTCCCTCAGGGCCGCGAGCTGTCCGGCGAGGAAGTACCGCATCACGTCGGACATGCCGTCCGGGCCCGCCATCGCGTTGTTGCCTGCGGCGTCGGCGAGCGAGAGGTGGATGTGGCAGGAGTTGCCCTCGCGCTCGTTGTACTTGGCCATGAAGGTGAGGGACACGCCCTCCTGGGAGGCGATCTCCTTGGCGCCGGTCTTGTAGACGGCGTGCTGGTCGCAGGTGACCAGGGCCTCGTCGTAGCGGAAGGCGATCTCGTGCTGGCCGGGGTTGCACTCGCCCTTGGCGGACTCGACGGTGAGGCCTGCGGTGGCCATCTCGTTGCGGATTCGGCGGAGCAGGGGCTCGATGCGGCCGGTGCCCAGCACCGAGTAGTCGATGTTGTACTGGTTCGCGGGCGTCAGCCCCCGGTAGTTGGCGTCCCAGGCCTGCTCGTAGGTGTCCTTGAAGACGATGAACTCCAGCTCGGTTCCGACCTGGGCGGTGAAGCCGTGCTCGGCGAGGCGCTCCAGCTGGCGGCGCAGGATCTGCCGTGGGGCGGCGACCACGGGCGAGCCGTCGTTCCAGCCGAGGTCGGCCATCAGCATGGCCGTACCGGCGTTCCAGGGCACGCGGCGCAGGGTGCCGAGGTCGGGGTGCATGGCGAAGTCGCCGTAGCCGCGGTCCCAGGAGGACATCGCGTAGCCGTCGACGGTGTTCATCTCGGTGTCGACGGCAAGGAGGTAGTTGCAGCCCTCGGTGCCGTGGTGGAGTACCTCGTCGAGGAAGAAGCGGGCGGCGATCCGCTTGCCCTGGAGCCGGCCCTGCATGTCGGGGAAGGCCAGGACGACGGTGTCGATCTCGCCGCTCGCGACGAGGGCGTGCAGCTCCTCGACGCTGAGCGGGGGTGTGCGGTCTGCCACGGGAGAGCTCCTTCGGCTGCTGCGCGTTTTTCCGACCGGGCCGGGAGCCATAAGGTATTGCTCTGAACCATTGCTTGGGAAGGGGGCTCGGCCATATGTCGGTGGACGCTGACGGCGGCCCGGACGACCTGTTGGCGCCGGTACTGCGGCCGGTCAGGGCGGGCAACGGCTTCGAGGAGGCGCTGGAGCAGATCCTGCAGGTCGTGCGACTGGGGCTGGTACCGGGGGGTGAGCGGCTGCCGGCCGAACGGGAGCTCGCGGAACGGCTCGGGATCAGCCGGGTGACGCTGCGCGAGGTGCTGAAGGTGCTGCAGGACCAGGGGCTCGTGGAGTCGCGGCGCGGCCGGTACGGGGGCACGTTCGTGCTGCCCCGCGCGCGGGACGCGGTCGGCGAGGACGAGCTGCGGCGCCGGATCGCCGAGGCGGACATCGAGGACGTGCTGCGCTTCCGGGAGGTGCTGGAGGTGGGCGCGGCGGGGCTGTGCGCGACGCACGGCCTCACCGCCGAGCAGACACAGCGGCTGCGGGAGGCGCTGTCGGCCACCCAGGAGGCGCCGCTGGCCGACTACCGGCGCCTGGACACGCTGCTGCACCTGACGATCGCCGAACTGTGCGGATCGCCGACCCTGACCGCGCAGTACGCGGCCGTACGGGCCTCGGTGAACGACCTCCTCGACTGCATCCCGCTCCTGGTCCGCAATCTGGAGCACTCCCAGCGCCAGCACGCGGCGCTGGTCGAGGCGGTGCTCGACGGGGACGCCGACGGCGCGCGGGAGATGATGCGGGAGCACTGCGCGGGGACGGCGGCACTGTTGCGCGGGTTCCTGGCGTGACCTTGCTTCTCGCCGCCCCGAGGCGCAAAGGTATGGTCGTGCGCCATTGCAAGCCTGGGAGGGCCGTGTGACCGTACGACCGCTGATCGGCGTCAGCACGTATCTGGAGGCCGGGGCGCGCTGGGGCGTCTGGGAGCTGGAGGCGGCGCTGCTGCCGGCGGGGTATCCGCGGCTGGTGCAGCAGGCGGGCGGACTGGCCGCGATGCTCCCACCGGACGTCCCGGAGCACGCGGCGGCGACGGTGGCCCGGCTGGACGGTCTGGTGATCGCGGGCGGCCCCGACGTCGAGCCGGTCCGCTACGGCGCCGCACCGCACCCGCGCACCGGTCCGCCCGCGCGCGCCCGGGACGCCTGGGAACTGGCCCTGATCGAGGCGGCGTTGGCGGCCCGCGTCCCGCTGTTGGGCATCTGCCGGGGCATGCAGCTCCTGAACGTCGCGCTCGGCGGCACACTCGTCCAGCACATCGACGGCCACGCGGAGGTGCCGGGAGTCTTCGGCCGGCACCCGGTCAAGCCCGTACCGGGCACGGTGTACGGCGACATCGCCCCGGAGGAGACCTCCGTACCCACCTTCCACCACCAGGCGGTGGACCGCCTCGGAGCCGGCCTGCTCCCGTCGGCACACGCCTCGGACGGCACGGTGGAGGCCGTCGAACTCCCTGACCCGCACTGGGTGTTGGGGGTGCAGTGGCATCCGGAGATGGGCGAGGACCTTCGGGTGATGCAGGCCCTCGTCAAAGCTTCGGCCGAGGTCAGCCCCTCCGGCGCTTGAGGAGCGGGGGCCCGGGGGCGGAGCCCCGAAGGACGGGACGGGCAGGGGCGGCGGGGGCGAGAAAAGGTCACGCGCGCGTCAGCGACAGCAGATCCCTCGCCGGTCCCACCGGCCGGTGTCCCGTGGGCCACACCGCCCGCAGATCCCGGGCCAGCGACACCCCCTCCACCGGCACCCGGACCAGCCGGCGCATCGCCAGCTCCTCACCCAGCGCCAGTTCGCTCAGCACCGCGGGGCCCGCTCCGCTCACCGCGGCCGCTTTCACCGCCGTGGTGGACGAGAGTTCGATGAGGGGGCGCGCCAGGCCCCCCAGGGCCGCGTCCAGCACCTGACGTGTACCGGAGCCCTCCTCGCGCAGGATCAGCGGCGTCGTGGCCAGTTCGGCCGCCGCCACGGGACGCCGGCGGCGGGCCCATGGATGCCCCGGTGCCGTCACCACGATGAGGTGGTCGTGGGCTATCACCACGGAGTCCAGTCCGGTCGGTACCGTCAGGCCCTCCACGAAGCCGAGGTCCGCCTCGTCGGCGAGCAGCCGTTCGGCCACCGTCGAGGAGTTGCCGGCCTGCAGGGACACCGCCGTGTCGGGACGCCCCGCGCGCAGCGCCAGCAGCCACCCCGGCAGCAGGTACTCCGCGATGGTCATGCTCGCCGCCACCCGCAGACGGGAGTCGCGGCGGACCCGCAGCGCCTGCGCCCCGGCGTCGAAGGCCGCCGCAGCCTCCACGATGCGTCGCGCCCAGTCCGTCACCAGCGCCCCGGCGTCCGTGAGGCGTGAGCCGCGGGGCGAGCGGTCTACCAGGGCCACCCCCAACTGCCGTTCCATGGAACGGATCCGGCTGCTCGCCGCGGGCTGGGTGATCCCCAGCTCCCGGGCGGCCCCGCCGAGGCTCCCCAGCCGCGCCACGGCCAGCAGCAGCTCCAGCGCCCCGAGATCGGGCACCCGATGGGACAGCCCGCCGCCCCCGGCCGTCCCGCGCTCCTCCACACCGCTCATAAAGACAGCTTATGCCCTCATAGAGCCATACTCCCTGGTCCCGGCCCTCTCCCCACGGGAGTGTGGAGTCATGGTCACCGCCGTCCGTCACCTCGGGCCGAACTGGTACGCCGCCGTCATGGGCACCGCGATCGTCGCCACCGCGGGCAACTCGCTCCCCGTGCACCTCCCCGGCCTGCGCACGATCTGCGCCGCCGTCTGGCTCCTGTCGCTCCTGCTGCTCGTCACCCTGCTGTGCGCCCGCGCCCTGCACTGGCGCCACCACGCCGACCAGGCCCGCGCCCACCTCCTGGACCCTACGGTCGCCCCCTTCTACGGCTGCCTCGCGATGGCCCTGCTCGCCGTCGGCGGGGGCGCCCTCACCGTCGGCCGGTACTGGATCGGCACCGGGGCCGCGGTCGCTCTCGACACCGTGCTGTTCACCGCCGGCACGGTCGTGGGGCTCGCGGCCGCCGTCGCCGTGCCGTACCTCATGGCCACAGGACACAAGGCGCAGGCGCAGCACGCCACGCCGGTGTGGCTGCTGCCCCTCGTCGCGCCCATGGTGTCGGCCGCGCTCGGCCCACTCCTGGTGCCGCATCTGCCGGCCGGTCAGGCCCGCGCAACCCTGCTCATGGCCTGTGTCGCGATGTTCGGGCTCAGCCTGCTGGCGACCTGGGCCATGCTGCCGCTGGTGTTCGCGCGAATCGTCACCGGCGGGCCGCTCCCCCTCGCCCTCACCCCGACCCTGTTCCTGGTCCTCGGCCCGCTCGGTCAGTCGACCACCGCTGTCGGCAGGTTCGCCGATGTGGCCCCCGGTGTCGTACCGGCCCCCTGCAGCCAGGGTTTCGCCGTCCTCGCGGTCCTCTACGGCGTCCCCGTCATGGGGTTCGCGCTGCTGTGGCTGGGGCTCGCCACCGCGCATGTGATCAGGGCCCGGCGGCGCGGCATGGGGTTCTCGATGACCTGGTGGGCGTTCACCTTCCCGGTCGGCACGTGTGTCACGGGGGCGGAGGCGCTGGCCCGGCACACGGGGCTCGTCGTCTACGACGCGCTCGCCGTCGCGCTGTACGGCGTCCTCGTCGCCGCCTGGCTCACGGCCGCCGTGCACACCGCGCGCGGAGTCCTCAGCGGTGCGCTGCTCGCAGGGCCTCGCCCAGTGCCTTCGGCGCCTGTGCCAGTGAGGGTCCGTACCACGTCAGGTGCCGTCCGCTGACGAGTGCGCAGGGCAGGCCGGGGAAGGCGTCGGGGCCGTCGTCGGGCGTGAAGCGGTACGGCTCGTCGGGGAGGACGACCACGTCCGGTGCCGCCGCCCGCAGCTCCTCCAGCGGGATCCGCGGATAGCGGTCCGTGTGCGTCGCGTACACGTGGTCCACGCCCAGGCGGGACAGCACGTCGCCGGCGAAGGTGTCCCGGCCCAGCACCATCCACGGCCGCCGCCAGATCGGCACGACCGCCGTCGTCCGGCGCGAGGGGGCCGCCAAGGCCGACCAGGCCTCCTCCGCCTCGTCCAGCCAGCGCGGTCGCAGGGCGCCACACGCCTTCACGACCCTCGCCAGTTCCCGGAATGCCTGCGGGACGTCCCGCACCTCGGTGACCAGGACCTCAAGACCCGCCTCCCGCAGTGCCGCGAGGTCGGGCTCCCGGTTCTCCTCCTCGTTGGCGATCACCAGGTCGGGGGCGAGGGCGACGATCCGGTCGAGCTTCGGGTTCTTGGTGCCGCCGATCCGGGTGACGTCGAGGTCCGCGGGCTCGGTGCACCAGTCGGTGGCGCCGATGAGGGCGTCCGGTGCCGAGCGGGCGATCGCCTCGGTCAGCGAGGGGACCAGCGAGACGACCCTCACTGCCGCGGCCGGTCCTGGACCGCCTCGACGTTCTCGGCCACGGCGACGACGACCACCCGGGTGTCCGGCACGGTCGCGCGCCAGCGGTGCCGCACTCCGCCGGTGAGGTAGAGGGTGTCGCCGCGGCCCAGGCGGTAGGCGCGGCCCTCGGCCTCGACATCCACCGCGCCGTCGGCGACGTACATCAACTGGTCGTTGCGGTACTGGAATTCGCGTCCCGCGTCGTGGTCGCCGGTGAACTCCTGGGCGTGCATCTGATGGTGGCCGCGCACCAGGGAGCGCATCCGGGGCGCACAGTCCGGCTCCGGGCCCTCCGCGTGCACGACGTCGACGCTGCACGCCGGGTCGGCGGCGGCGAGGAGTTCGACGGCCGTGGTGCGCAGGGCGTCGGCGACTTTCTCCAGGGAGCCACGGCTGGGCCGGGCGCGTTCGTTCTCGATCTGGCTCAGGAAGGGGACCGAGAGGCCGCTGCGCTCGGCCACGACGGCGAGGGTGAGTTCCAGCGCGCGGCGCCTGCGGCGCACGGCCGCGCCCACCCGAAGGGGCTGTTCTTTGTGGTCGCCCATGGCCCGGCTCCCTCCTACGCTCGTCGGTCCTGTGACACGTCTCCTGATGAGTTGTCTGCACCCTACGCATGTTCGGCAAACCGTTTCACGCGGCCGTCACATCGACGTCATACGGCGTGCGACCGTACCTCACAGTTCACGCCAGCCGAACGGCCCCCTGCAAACTGCCAGGGGGCCGGGTTTCGGTCACTCGTCCACCGCGAGCCGTCCAAGTGCCCTAGTCGGCATCGGAGTTCGGGCGATGGCGTAGCTCTATGTGGTTGGCCGGATCCTTACCGTGGTCTCGGAGCGGTTATGACCCTGTCATCCGCGCGACCACCCCGGGGTGCTTCTTGAGCCAGGCGGCGACCGCCTGCTCCTCGTGGCCCTGACCGTACGTGTTGATCTCGCTCTCCAGGGTGCCCAGCTCGTCCTCGCTCATGTGGAAACCCTTGATCCACCGGGTGAGCTGCGGGTACCGGCCGGGGAACTTCTCGTTGGAGATGGTGCGGATCGTGTTGCCCTCGCCGAAGAGCTTCCTGTCGTCCTTCAGCTTGGTGAGGTCGTACGTGCTGTACGCCCAGTGCGGCGACCACAGGACAACCGCGACGGGCTGCTTCCTGGCGTAGGCCCGCTTGAGCTCGGCCAGCATCGCCGGCGTGGAGCCGTCGACGACGTCGTACTCCTTGTCGAGGCCGTAGCCCGGCAGGACCTTGTTCTTGAGGAGGTTCATCTCGCCGGTGCCCGGTTCGATCCCGATGATCCTCCCGTCGAACTCCGAGGCCCTGCCCTTGAGATCCTCGTAGCTCTTCACGCCCTTGACGTACGACGGCACGGCGACTTCGAGGGACGTCGGTCGGTACCAGGTGCCGAGGTCCTTCAGACTGTCCTTGCTCTCGTCCCAGTAGTTCTTCTGGGCGTACGGCAGCCAGGCGTCGAAGTTGAGGTCCAGGTCGCCGGAGGCGAGGCCGGTGTAGACGGGGCCGACGTCCATCTGCTTGAGGTTCAGCCGGTAGCCGCGGGCCTCCAGGACGTTCTTCCAGAGATACGTGACGGCGATGTCCTCGTCCCAGGGGAACCAGGCCACGTCGATCGGGCGCTTGGCCTCGGCCGGTGTACCGGTGTCCTTGACGGGTGCCAGCTTGTCGACCACACCGGGGTTCTGCTTGAGCCAGGTGCGGACGGCGTCCTGCTGCCTGCCCTGACCGGCCTTGTTGATCTCGGCCTCCAGGCCGGTGAGCTGCTTCTCCTCCAGCTTGAAGTCCTTCAGCCACTGGGCGACGACCGGGTCGTCGGCTGCGAGGCCCTTGCGGCCGACGGTGTGGATGCCGTCGCCGGAGCCCCAGGCGCCCTTGGGGTCCTTGAGCTTCTTCAGGTCGTAGTCGTTGTACGCCCAGTGCGGCGACCAGAGCGTGACGACGATCGGGTCCTTCTGCGCGTACGCCCGCTTGAGCTCGGCCAGCATCGCCGGCGTGGAGCTGTCGACGACCTTGTACTCCTTGTCCAGGCCGTACGCCTTCAGGACCTTGCTCTTGAGCAGCGCCGTCTCACCGGCGCTGGACTCGATGCCGGTGATCTTCCCGCCGAACTCGGAGGCCCTGCCCTTCAGGTCGGCCAGGGAGTCGATGTCCTTCATGTACGACGGGACGCTCAGCTCGAGAGACGTCTTGTCGTACCAGGAGCCGAGGTCGTCGAGCTTGTCGCCGTACTTCTTCCAGTACTGCTCGTGGGTCGTGGGCAGCCAGGCGCCCGTCATGAAGTCGACGTTGCCCGCGGCGAGGGAGGTGTAGAGCGGGCCCGCGTCGAGCTGCTTGGCGTCCACCTGGTAGCCGCGCTGCTCCAGGATCTCCTTCCAGAGGAAGGTGGAGGCGACGCCGTCGTCCCAGGGGACGTAGCCGATGCTGATCTTCTTGCCCTGGCCGACGTCCTTGCCGTCGGAGACGGCCGTGGCCTCGCCGGAGGTGCCGCCGAAGATCCCCATGCCGCCCGCCACGAGGGCGAGCACCACGACGCCGATCGCGGCGATCCGGGGGTGCGGACGGTAGGACCAGATCTTCAGCCCGCCGTGCGCGACGCGTGCCTTGGCGGCGGCGCGGCGGCCCAGCGGGGAGACCTGGGTGCCGAGGGCGCCGGTCATGCGGTCGAGGTAGATGGCGAGGATCACGATGGCGACACCGGCCTCGGAGCCGAGGCCGACGTTGAGCTGGCCGATGGCCTCGTTCACGTCGCCGCCGAGGCCGCCGGTGCCGACCATGCCGGCGATCGCGGCCATGGACAGGCCGAGCATGATGACCTGGTTGACGCCGGCCATGACGGTGGGCAGCGCGAGCGGCAGCTGGACGCGCAGGAGGGTGTCGCGGGGGCTGGTGCCGAACGCCTCGGCGGCCTCGACGAGTTCCTTGTCGACCTGGCGGATGCCGAGCTCGGTCATGCGGACGCCGGGGGCGAGCGCGAAGATCAGGGTGGCGACGATGCCCGCGGAGGCGCCGGTGCCGAAGAAGAGGATCGCCGGGATGAGGTAGATCATCGCGGGCAGCGTCTGCATGAAGTCCAGGACGGGGCGGACGATTCCGCTGACCCTGTCGGAGCGGGCCGCCCAGATGCCCACGGGGACGGCGATCACCAGCGCGATGATCGTGGCGACGAGGACCAGCGAGAGGGTCGTCATCGCGTCCTCCCACAGTTCGAGGGAGTCGATGAAGGCGAATCCCGCGAAGGTGAGCAGGCCGGCGAGGGTGCCGCGCAGCCAGAAGGCGATCACGGCGAAGATGCCTGCGAGGAGCAGGGGATGGGGCGCCTGGAGGACGGCGTCGATGCCGTCGTAGGTGCCGGTGAAGACGGTCTTGAGGAAGTCGAAGAACCAGGACACGTGGTCGAGCAGCCAGTCGACGGTGTCGTTGACCCAGTCGCCGAGCGGGATCCTAGGCATGGGCCGCCTCCGCGTCGCCGATGAAACCGACCAGGCGCTGCTGCCGGACCACGCCGACGAGTGCGCGGTGCTCGTCCAGGACGGCCACCGGGTGTGTCGAGCGGGCGCTGATCGCGCAGAGTTCGGTGAACGGCGTGTCGGGCGTCGCGGTCTCGCAGTCGCTCGCGCAGCCGCAGTCGGCCTCGTCGCCGCGGACGTCGATGTCCATGACGGCGGACGCGGTCAGGACGCGGGAGCGGTCGACATCCTTGGTGAAGGAGGCGACGTAGTCGTCGGCGGGCCGCACCAGGATGTCCTCCGCACTGCCGGTCTGCACGATCCGGCCGTCGCGCATGACGGCGATGCGGTCGCCGAGGCGCATGGCCTCGTTCAGGTCGTGGGTGATGAAGACGATGGTCTTCTTCAGGGTCTGCTGGAGCTGGAGGAGCTGGTCCTGCATGTCACGGCGGATCAGCGGGTCGAGCGCGCTGAAGGACTCGTCCATGAGGAGCAGGTCGGCGTCGGTGGCGAGGGCGCGGGCCAGTCCCACGCGCTGCTGCATGCCGCCGGAGAGCTCGTCGGGCCAGGACTTCTCCCAGCCCCCCAGGCCGCACATCTCCAAGGCCTGCGTGGCCCGCTCGATGCGCTCGGCCTTGGCGACGCCCTGCACGGCGAGGCCGTAGGCGGCGTTCTCCAGGACACTGCGGTGCGGGAAGAGCGCGAAGTGCTGGAAGACCATGCTGATCTTCCGGGCACGTACGGCACGCAGTTCGCGGTCGGTGAGCGCGGTGAGGTCCTGGCCGTCGAAGCGGACATGGCCGGCGGTCGGTTCCAGGAGGCCGTTGAGCATCCGCAGCAGGGTGGACTTGCCGGAGCCGGACAGTCCCATGACCACGAAGATCTGGCCCGGGTCCACGGTGAACGAGGCGTCGATCACGGCGGCGGTGGTGCCGTCGGCGCGCAGTCCCTCCCGGTCGGCGCCCTCGCGGAGCCGTTCGACGGCCTCCTGCGGCCGTCTTCCGAAGACCTTGTACAACTGCTCTGCCTCAAGCCGTGACGACACGGACACCTCTCGCCTCTCGACCACTGGGGGGGGACACGAAGGGCCGGAAACAGTTGAAATTGCAACCTGCCTCGCTCCGAGGCGGCGCCTGCCCTGATGCCTTTCGGCCAAACACACAGGTGTTCCAGTTCACAGGACGCTCACACCCGCCCGTCGAACTGCGCGCCGACGGCCTGTGTCAGTGGCGTACGGCATGATGCGAGACGTGACCGGACGACTGATGCTTCTCGACACCGCCTCGCTCTACTTCCGTGCCTACTTCGGCGTACCGGAGTCGGTGAAGGCGCCGGACGGCACGCCGGTGAACGCCGTGCGCGGGCTCCTCGAATTCATCGACCGGCTGGTCAAGGACCATCGTCCCGACGCGCTGGTGGCCTGCATGGACGCCGACTGGCGCCCGCAGTGGCGGGTCGACCTCATCCCCTCCTACAAGGCGCACCGCGTCGCCGAGGAGCGCGAGAGCGGCCCGGACGAGGAGGAGGTGCCGGACACGCTCTCGCCGCAGGTGCCGGTCATCGAGGCCGTCCTGGACGCGCTCGGCATCGCGCGCGTGGGCGTGGCCGGATTTGAGGCGGACGACGTGATCGGCACGTTCACCGGCCTGGCCGAGGGCCCGGTCGACATCGTCACGGGCGACCGCGACCTGTACCAGCTGGTGGACGACGCGCGCGGGGTGCGGGTGCTGTATCCGCTCAAGGGTGTCGCCACGCTCCAGCTGACCGACGAGGCGTGGCTGCGCGAGAAGTATGGCGTCGACGGCCGCGGGTACGCGGATCTGGCGCTGCTGCGCGGCGATCCGAGCGACGGCCTGCCGGGCGTGCCCGGCATCGGGGAGAAGACGGCGGCCAAGCTGCTCGCCGAGTTCGGCGACGTGGCCGGGATCATGGCCGCGGTCGACGACCCGAAGGCGAAGCTCACGCCGTCGCAGCGCAAGCGGCTGGACGAGTCGCGGCCGTACGTCGCGGTCGCACCGAAGGTGATCAAGGTCGCCGACGACGTCCCGCTGCCGCGGGTGGACACCGCGTTGCCGCGCACGCCACGCGACCTCGCGGAACTGGAGAAGCTGGCAGCCCGCTGGGGGTTGGGGGGATCATTGCAGCGGCTGATGGCGACGCTCAACACGTAGATATTGCTTTCACTTTCCACGAGTGGCATGCCATCGCCAGGGGGGCGGATGCTAACTTAGGTAAGCCTAAGCATTGATTCGGGAGGCCGCCATGGCAGAAGGACCAGGACGCAAGCCGCGGAAACCGTGCTCCGCGCAGGTCGTCCGCACCGAACGCCTCACGCCGCACATGCAGCGCGTGGTGCTCGGCGGCGACGGACTCGCCGACTTCGCGGCGGACACCTGCACCGACCATTACGTCAAGCTCCTGTTCCCGCCCGACGGTGTCACCTACCCCGAGCCCTTCGACATCCAGCGGATCCGCGAGGAACTGCCGCGCGAGCAGTGGCCCGTGACCCGCACATACACCGTGCGCCACTTCGACCCCGAGCACCGCGAACTGTCCCTGGACTTCGTGATCCACGGCGACGAGGGCCTCGCCGGCCCCTGGGCGATGCGGGTGCAGCCCGGCGAGACCGTGCGCTTCATGGGCCCGGGCGGGGCCTACGCCCCCGACCTCGACGCCGACTGGCATCTGCTCGTCGGTGACGAGAGCGCGCTGCCGGCGATCGCCCGCTCCCTGGAGTCGCTGCCCGACGGCGCCCGCGCACACGCCTTCATCGAGGTCTCCGGGCCCGAGGAGGAGCAGAAGATCGACTCCGACGTGGACGTCGTCTGGCTGCACCGCGGCTCCAGGCCTGTGGGCGAGGCTCTGGTGGAGGCGGTCCGTGCCCTGGAGTTCCCGGCGGGCCGGCCGCACGCCTTCGTCCACGGCGAGGCGCACTTCGTGAAGCAACTGCGTCATCTGCTGCGGGTCGAGCGTGAGATCCCGCGCGAGGACCTGTCGATCTCCGGCTACTGGCGCCTGGGCCACAACGAGGACGGCTGGCAGGAGTCCAAGCGGGAGTGGAACGCGCGCATCGAGGCGGAGCAGGAGGGGTCGGCACCGGCCGCCTAGACACAGGTTCCCGAAAGGGGCGGCACCTTTGCGGGTGCCGCCCCTTTCGCGCGTTCACACGGACCGCTGATACGACCTGAACGTCCGGATCGACAGCCACACCGCCACGACCGCGAGGCCGAGCAGCGCTCCCCCGCGCCCCAGCACGACACCCCAGTCGGGGTCGGCGGACAGGGCCGAACGGCCCGCCACCATCGCCCAGTTCAGCGGATTGAAGTCGGCGACGTGCCGCATCCAGGACGGCATCTGCGAGGGCGCCATGAAGGCACTGGACAGGAAGGTCAGCGGGAGCAGCAGGAAGGTGTTGATCCCGATGATCGACTCCCGCTCCCGCACCAGCATGCCGAGCGCGTTGGACAGCGCCCCGAACACGGTGCCCAGCAGGACCGCGGCGAGCACCAGGACGGCGATCCCGGCGATGCCGCCCGGGTAGTCGGCGCCGCCCAGCAGCCCGAGCAGCACGATGACCACCGACTGGAAGGCGGTGACCAGCCCGTTGTTGACGACGTTGCCGTTCATCAGGGCGCCCCGGCTGACCGGAGTGGTCAGGAAGCGGTCCAGGGTCCCGCGCTGGATCTCCTCCAACGTGCCCATGCCGGCCCACATGTTGGAGCCGAGCGCGCTCATCACGACCACACCGGGGACGAGGTAGTCGAGATACGAGGTGGTGCCGAAGCCGCCGAGCTCGACGACCTTCCTGAAGAGGCTGCCGAACAGGAACAGCCAGATCACCGGCTGGATCAGGGTGATGATCGCGTACGCGGGCTGCCGTACGAACACCATGAGTTGACGCTGCGTCATGTACCAGGTCTGGGAGACGGCGATGCTCATCGGGCACCCA
The DNA here is from genome assembly GCF_036174265.1 of Streptomyces sp. NBC_00285. Classification (NCBI taxonomy): domain Bacteria; kingdom Bacillati; phylum Actinomycetota; class Actinomycetes; order Kitasatosporales; family Streptomycetaceae; genus Streptomyces; species Streptomyces sp. NBC_00285. The sequence continues at coordinate 2,222,923 of NZ_CP108055.1, forward strand.
CCAGGTCTGCGGCGTCCGAGTATCGGCGGCCCGCGTAGCGCAGATAGACGTCGTCGAGGGACGGACGGGCGACGGTCGCGCTGGCGACCTTGACCCCGGCCCGCTCCAGGGCGGCAAGCAGTGCGGGTACGGCGGCCGCCCCGTCGTCGGCGCGGACGCTGACGCGGTGTCCGTCGGCCAGTACCTCGTGGACGCCCGGCACCGCGCGCAGGGCGGCGGTCAGCAGCGTGCCGCCCGCGTCACCTAGCGCGTCGCGCAGCTCCAGGTGCACGGCGTCGCCGCGGAGTTCACCCTTGAGCGCGTCCGGGGTGCCCTCGACGACGATCCGGCCGCGGTCCACGACGGCCACGCGTTCGGCCAGCCGGTCGGCCTCTTCGAGGTAGTGCGTGGTGAGCAGGATCGTCAGCCCCTCCTCCCCCGCGAGCCGGCCGATCTCGTCCCACATCGCGGAGCGGGCCTCGGGATCGAGGCCGGTGGTCGGCTCGTCGAGGAAGAGCACCTCGGGCCGGTGCACCAGGCCCAGGGCGACGTCGAGCCGGCGTCGCATGCCGCCCGAGTAGCCCTTGACCGGACGCCGGGCCGCTTCGGTGAGCGTGAAGCGTTCCAGGAGCTCGTCCACCCGGCGGTCCAGCGCGGCGCCCTTCAATCCGTAGAGCCTGCCCTGGAGTTGGAGGTTCTCGCGGCCGGTGGCGACCGGGTCGGTGCCGGAGCCCTGGGCGACCACGCCGATGGCCCGGCGGACCCGGTCCGGGTGGCGCAGCACGTCGTGGCCCGCGACGGTGGCCGAACCGGAGTCGGGGCGGGCCAGGGTGGTGAGGATCTTGACGGTGGTGGACTTGCCGGCGCCGTTCGGTCCGAGCAGGCCGAAGACGCTGCCCCGCTCGACGACGACGTCGATGCCGTTGAGGGCGGTGACCTCAGCGCCGTAGGTCTTGATCAGTTGACGCGCCTCGATCGCGGGCGCACGGGTGTTCATGACAGCTGGTCTCCTGGGTCTCCTGGCTGAGCGGATGACAACTGATCCGCGTGAGGAGCACCGGGCTATCCTGGGTGTGCCGCACCTCGATGGCCTGGATGTGCCTCACGGCGGATTCAGTTCGGGGTTCGAGGCCCCGGCGGGCTGCTCCAACAGCCGTGCCGGGGCCTGTTCTTGTTCAGGTCACGACGTCCTGTCCGGATCCCGGCTCGTGGTATCCCTTCCACTCCTCGATGCCGGACAGCGTGCCCTTTCTGAGTTCGTCGAGGAAGCCGCGGACCCACGCCGCCTCCGCCTCGACCATGTGGAGCTGGTACTCGTTCTCCACGAGGAAGAGCCGGGGCAGCGTCTCGTACAGCTTCTCCAGCGCGCCCCGGCCGCCGGCCGCCTGGACCTCCAGCGCGTCCAGCCGCTCCTCCAGCAGCGGCACCACCTCGTCGGGGTGCAGCACGCCGAGCAGCGAGAGCGCGGTCTCGAAGATCGGGAACTCCTTGGCCGGGAAGGCGACCAGGTCGGACATCCACTCGGTCGTCTCCTGCCGCCCGGCCTCGGTGATGCCGTAGACGGTCCGCTCGGGCCGGTTGCCCTGCCGCTCCACGTCCGTGACCTCGACGAAGCCGTGTTTCTCAAGGCTCTGGACGACCGTGTAGAGCGAGCCGTAATTGATCTTCGTGCTGGAGTCCTTGCCCTGGCGGCGCAGGGTCTGGGCGATCTCGTAGGGGTGCATCGGCTTCTGCCACAGCGTGGCCAGCACGGCGAGAGCCAGGGGGTTGCGGAGCTTGCGTCGCTGCATCGCCGATTCACCTCGTATCCGAATATCCGTGGCCGAACATATCGCGAGTTCCGAGAGGTCGTCAATAGACACGATGTATCGCGTTGAGAGGCCTCGCGCAGCGGCGTGAGGACTTGGGTGCGACCTGGACACGGTCACGTCACGCACCCGAAACAGCCTCTCCCTAATTTCTGTCACCCGACAGGAATTCCGCGCCCAAGGCAGGTGCCGCCGTGACGACGACCACCCCCTCCGACGTCCGCCCCGATCCCCCGCACTCCTCCGCCCCCTCCGACGACCGCTCCCTCGCCGAGTTCGGCTACCCCCAGGAGCTGCACCGCAGCCTGGGCCGGTACGCGTCCTTCGCGGCGGGGTTCTCCTTCATCTCGGTCCTGACGACCGTCTTCCAGTTCTTCGCCTTCGGGTACGCGTTCGGCGGCCCCGTCTTCTTCTGGGCCTGGCCGATCGTGCTGGCCGGGCAGTTGCTGGTGGCGGCGTGCTTCGCGGAACTGGCGGCGCGCTACCCCATCTCCGGCGCGATCTACCAGTGGTCGTCCCGGCTCTCCAACGCCACCTTCGGCTGGTTCGCCGGCTGGATCATGGTGATCGGCCAGATCGTGGTCGTCGGAGCGGCCGCGCTGGCCCTGCAGATGGTGCTGCCGGCGATCTGGCCGGGCTTCCAGCTGATCGGCACCGACCCGGCGCCCACGTCGGCGGACGGCGCGGCGAACGCGGCGGTCCTCGGCGTGATCCTGCTGGTCCTCACGACCGTCGTGAACGTCGTCGACAACCGGGTGATGTCCCTGATCAACCGGGTCGGCGTCACCGCCGAGATCATCGGCGCGGTCCTCATCATCGTGCTGCTGCTCACCCACTCCGAGCGGACGCCCACGATCACCTTCCACACCACGGGCGCGGCCCAGTCGGGCCTGCTCGGCGCCCTGCTCGTCGGCTCCTTCACGGCGGCTTACGTGATGATCGGCTTCGACAGCGCGGGCGAGATGAGCGAGGAGACCCGCGACCCGCGCCGCACCGCACCCCGCACGATCCTCACCGCACTCGCCGCGGCCGGCCTCCTCGGCGGCCTCATCGTCCTGGCCGGCCTGCTGGCGGCCCCCAGCCTCAGCGACGGCCACCTGTCGGTCGACGGCCTCAGCTACGTCCTCACGAGCAGCCTCGGCGACGGGGTCGGCAAGGTCCTGCTGGCCGACGTGGTGGTGGCGATCGCGGTGGCCACCCTGGCCATCCAGACGGCGGCCTGCCGCATGCTCTTCTCCATGGCCCGCGACGGCCGGCTCCCGTTCGGCGCCCGCCTCTCGCGCGTGAACCCCCGCACGGGCATGCCCACCGCGCCCGCACTCGCCGTCGGCGTCCTCGCCGCCGCCCTGCTCCTGCTCAACTTCGCGTCCCCCGAGGCGTTCCTGGCCATCGGCACGACGTGCATCGTGATGCTGTACCTGGCGTACGCGATGGTCACCGGGCCGCTGCTGATCCGGCGCATACGAGGCGAGTTCACCTCGGAGGGCACCGACGAGACAGGCGCCCGCCTCTTCTCCCTGGGCCGCTGGGGCATCCCGGTCAACGCCCTGGCCCTGCTCTACGGCCTCCTCATGACCGTCAACCTGGCCTGGCCCCGGGCGGAGGTGTACGACCCGGCGGGCGGGCACTGGTACTTCCAGTGGTTCACGGTGCTGTTCCTGGTGGTCACGGTCGGACTCGGAGCCCTGTACCGGCTCTGGGGGTCACGACGAGGGCACGCCGCGCCGGAGACGGCACTCCCTGTGCCTCCTGCGGCATCGGTTCCACAGCCGTAGCGGGGGCACGGCTCCGCCCTTCACCCCGACCCGGGCGGAAGGGCGGAGTCCGGACGGACCGGCGACGGCAGCCGCCCGCACCACCGAGTCCGTGGCCTACTGGCGGACGCTCTCAGCCGCCTGCTCACTCCTCAGGCCCTCCACCCGGACCTGGACCCTGTGAGGGGTCAGGGTCATACGGGGTTCGATGGTCGGCTCCTGAAGGCCACCGCGCGCGAGTCGCCAGTGGGTCACGATCGTGGACAGGGCCAGTGTCGCCAGGGTCATCGCGTAGTTGTCGCCGAGGCACTTGCGGGCACCGCCCCCGAACGGGATGAGTGTGCCTCGCTCGTGTTCCTGCTCCGGAAGCCATCGGTCGGGATCGAAACTGTCGGGCCGCGGATTGAACCGTGCGTCGTGGTGAATGAGGTACGGGCTGTAGACGAGGGTGGTCCCGGGCGGGATCACGGCGTCCGCCAGCCGGGCTTCGGCACTGGTCGTCCGAGTGAAGATCCACCCGGGGGGATACAGGCGCAGGGTCTCCGTGATGACCCTGCGTGCCAGGTCGAGCCGGGGGAGATCGTCCCAGGTGGCGGTTCGGGCACCGAGGACCTCGGCCGTCTCGGCGCGCAGTCGCTCCTGGACATCGGGGTGTTGGGACAGGAGATGGACGGCCCAGGTGAGGGCCACCGCGGTGGTGTCGATGCCGGCGACGAGCAGCGTCATGATCTGGGCGTGGATCTCCGCGTCGCCGAGGCCCTCTCCCGCGTCGTCACGCGTCGCGAGGAGCATCGACAGGACGTCGCCGTGGGCCTCACCGTCCTGTCGGTACAGGCTGATGGTCTTGCTGACCGCGGCCCACGCCCGGTTGCGGGCCTGTTCGTAGCGGACGTTCGACGGAAGGGGCAGACGGCGCAGCAGCGGCGGGAGGACAGCCTGCTGGTAGATGCCTCGGAAGATGTCCGGGAGGCAGGCGCTCACGGTGTCCACAGCGGGCGCCGCCGCTTCGGCCGTGAACAGCGTCCGGGCGATGGTGTCACTCGCGAGGGCGTACATCTGCTCGCCCACTTCGATGGTCTGCCCGTCGCTCCAGCCGGTGGTGAGCGTATCGATCCGGTCGGTCATGATGTCGGCGTACTCACGCAGGCACGTGCGTGAGAAAGCCGGCTGCAAGCTGCGTCGTTGGCGCCGGTGCGCACTGTGCGGGCAGGAGGCGATGCCGTCCCCGAGCGCGTTTCCGACCCGCTCTATGATGGGGCCGCCTTTGTCATATATTCGGTCGTTCAGCAGGACCTGCTGAACGAGTTCGGGCTTGCAGACCACGACGGCCGTCTGCGGCCCGAGCCGGATCTGCACCAGATCGCCGTGGGCAGGAAGGGTGTTCAGGAAACGCAGCGGGTCACGCAGCAGCGGGAAGAGATGTCCGACGACCGGCAGTGCCCCCGGAGCGCGGGTGATGCCTCCATGGTTCTTGGCCATAGCGCGTTGTTCCCCTTCTCGTCGATCGAGGATGGTGCCGGGATCGTGGAGCGGCTGGTCAACCACAACTCTGGTGGGGTACGTCGTCCAGGCTCGGGAGCAACACCTGCAGGTGGTCGTGCTGTTGATCCAGCTCACCCGACGCGGTGGGGATCACATAACGGGTGGTGTTCCGGTACCAGTGCAGGCATCCGTTCGTCCACTGCCGCATTCCGGCAGTGACCCGCAGAATGTCCTCGCAGGCGCCGCGCGGTACGCCACGGCCCGTCAGGAAGGGCAACAACTGCTCCTCCGCCGCCAGGAAGTCGGCCACTCGCTCCTGCACCTTGGCGACGGTCACGTCGACGGCTTCCTGGAAGGACATTTTGTCGGCGTGCTGCATGACGATGACCACGTTGTGGAAGTCACCGCGCCGCTTGTCCAGGTGAATGGAGTGCAGGTCGTTCTGCCACGCGACCACATCGCTCGCGGCGTCGACGATCTCCCTGAACAGGCTTGTCTCGTATATGTCCTGAGGCACCTCGACCCGCTGGCTGAGTTCGACGAGATCGAAGCCGAACTCCATACCCACGGAGAGTCGCCTGGTATGGGTGAAACTGTCGATCCCGGGGGGAGTGCCACGGAACCGGTTCGCGGATTCCTCGGCGAATCCCTGGAAGAACAGGTCCAGGTGCCGGTTCAGCCGCCCGCGCAGCCCTGGCGAAAGCCTTTCGCGGGTGCGAATGGACAGATGGGTGAGCGCCTTGGTGAAAGGAGTTCGTTCCCGTGGCGGGGCGGGGTCTTCTCCGTCGGTGATGATGTCCATCAGGCGGCGGTGGACCGGCACCCAGGCTTCCGGAGCGTCATAGACCTTCAGCGTGTGCAGGTCGTCCAGGATGAAGGTGAAGAAAAGCCATTCCGCGCAGAGACAGAGATCGCGGAACGAGGCTTCCGGATAGGTCCAGGCGACAAAGTTCCCGTAACCCGCCCCCAGCCGCTCCCGGCCACCCTCTGTCTCTGTCAGCCCGAGGCTCCACCCGAGTGAGTGGACGTATTCCTCGATCCTTTGGGCGTAAGGGCTGACGGCCGGCGGGGTTGGCTCCGCATACGTCGGAATCGTGGCGAGCACTGGGTCCTCCAAGTCTGTCGCGCCGGAACTGACTGACGCGGGCTGATGGTTGGGAGGTTGTCGGTTCTCGCGGGGAGAATCCGGAGAGCTGCTGGGCGAGCGGGGCCGCGCGAGGACGTCGCCGTCCGCACTGTTGGCGCGGCCGCTCACGGGAGGCCTCCGAGCGGACGTCCACGGTGGGCGACGGCATGGGTTCCCCCTTCCGTGACGGCGCGAACTGAACGCGCCGGCTCAAGTCGTACGCCCTTTAATCACATCGCAGTTCGGTCCCCATCGGAAGTGGGCGCCGTCGATCCGGCCGCGAGGGTGTCAATGCCCGACCGGACGGCCGCCGGAACGACAATGACCGCTCGGCGGGCCGGATCGGCCGAGGTCCGGACCACCGGACGGCTGTTCCGGACCACCGCGGCCGTCGACCGTGCACCCGCACAGGACACACGGCATCGGATGAATCCGGGGGAAGTCGAGAGGGGAGGCTGGCAGCTGAGCGATGACCATGGCGACTCCCGCGAGACAGGACCATGGAGTGGCGCGGACGACTCCCAGTAGACGCAAGGCCCTCACGCACCTACAAGTGATCGCGTGGGGGCGCACGGGAGCGCGAAGGTGATCACGCAATCGCACCGACGGGCGAGTCGAACGCGTACACCACTGAACGCGCTGGTGCGCCGGAGTCCGGGGCGCTGAGCCGGAGCACAGGGGCGCTGAACGGTGTGAGAGGCCCCGCCTCGCACCGCGCCCCTCCCCCGCTGTCGGTTCCGCCTCTTACCCTTGATCGTGATGAGACGCCGCACACCGCCTCCGCCCTCTCCCCTGCCGCAGCGCGACGGGGTGGACCCGGTGCGTCTGAGACTGCCTCCCGGGGAGGCCTGGGCGACCGTACGTGATCATCTCGTGGCGCGGCTGGCGGCCGGAGCCGGAGTGATCGACGGCATGATCGAAGCGGGACGGATCGTGGACGTCGCAGGATGTCCGGTGCCGCGGGACATGGCGTACGCCCCGGGGATGTTCGTGTGGTTCCACCGGGACCTTCCCGACGAGGAACAGGTGCCCTTCCCGGTCGAGGTCGTCTACCGGGACGAGCACGTGGTGGTGGCCGACAAGCCGCATTTCCTGGCCACCACCCCGCGCGGCAGCCATGTCGCCGAGACCGCCCTGGCGCGGCTGCGGCGGGAGCTGGATGTCCCGGCTCTCGGCGCTGCGCACCGGCTGGACCGGCTGACGGCCGGGCTGGTGCTGTTCGTCGTACGCCCCGAGGAGCGCGGCGCGTACCAGGCACTGTTCCGCGACAAGCAGGTCACGAAGGTGTACGAGGCCGTCGCCGGGTACGACCCCGCGCTGGAGCTGCCGCGCACCGTGCGCAGCCGCATCCTCAAGGAGCGCGGGGTGCTGGCGGCCCGCGAGGTCGAGGGCGAGCCCAACGCCGTCAGCCGGGTCGAGTTGCTGGAGCACCGAAGCGGGCGCGCCCGGTACCGGTTGACACCGCGTACCGGGCAGACGCATCAGCTGAGGGTGCACATGAGCGCTCTGGGAGTGCCGATCCTCGGTGATCCCCTGTATCCGGTGGTGGCCGACCCCGGGCCGGCCGGCGACTTCCGGCGTCCGCTCCAACTCCTCGCGCGGACACTGGAGTTCACCGATCCGATCACCGGGCTCGAGCACCGGTTCGCGAGTCCGCGCGTCCTGCCGGCCTGGTCGTCGTACGACGAGTGGGCCCGATAGCCCGACGCCCCGGTCGGCTCACTCCCCGCGCCACCAGTTCAGGAGACGCCGGAACACGTTCGGCCGGCCGGCCGGTTCGGGCACCACCGTCGGGGTCTCGATGGTCGGCTCCGGCTCCGGCACCGTGGGCTGAGGAGCGGGCGACTCCGTCCGTACCGTGCCGACCTGCCAGTTGTCCGCGCGCTGCAGCGGCACCGGGTTGATCGAGGGCAGCAGCGTGACGTCCTGCTGCGGCTTCGGCTCGAACTTCACCGGCAGCTCCACCAGATGCCGGTTCAGAATGAACGACCGCCAGCTCAGTTCGTCTTCGTAGCCGGCGAGTTCGACGTCCGGGAGCCGGGTCAGCAGCGCGTCGACGCCGACATCCGCGATGGCACGGCCGATGTCCTGGCCCGGGCATTCGTGGGGGCCGCCGCCGAAGGCGAGGTGGGAGCGGTTGCCCTGCATGTTGGCCTTGAGGTCGGGACGGACGCGCGGGTCGACGTTGCCCGGCGCGATACCGAAGAGGAGGGCGTCGCCCGTGCGGATGCGCTGGCCGCCCAACTCCGTGTCCTGCTTGGCGATGTAGGGCAGGATCGTGCTGAACGGCGGCTCGTCCCACAGGGACTGCTCGACGGCCTCGGGCACCGTCATCTGGCCGCCGTTGAGCTGGGCACGGAACCGCGGGTCGGTGAGCACCACCCGCAACACGTTGGCCAGGAGGTTGGCGGTCGTCTCGTACGCGGCGATCAGGACGACGCGCAGGTGCTGACTGATCTCCTCGTCGGTGAGCCGTGCCGGGTGGTTGATCAGGTGGCTGGTGAAGTCCTCCTCGGGTTCGGCCCGACGGCGGACGGTGAGCCGCGTCAGGGCGTCCATGATGTAGGCGTTGCTGGCGATGGCGGTCTCGGTGCCCTTGAGCATGTCGCGGGCGGCCTGCACGATCCGTTCGTCGTACTCCTCGGGCATGCCGAGGATCTCGCACATCACCGCCATCGGCAGGTGCTCGGCGAACTGGCTGACCAGGTCGGCCCTGCCGTTCCCGCAGAACTTGTTGACGAGGTGCTGGGTCGCGCGGTTGGCGTAGCGGCGGATGCCCCGGTGGTCGATGGTCGACATGGCGCCGGTGACCGCGCCGCGCAGCCGCAGATGCTCGTTGCCCTCGGCGTGGCAGCAGATGGGTTGCCACGCGATGTGCGGCATGAGCGGGTGATCGGGCTTGACGGTGCCGTCCTGCAGCGCGCTCCACTGCCGGGTGTCACGGCAGAACTGCGAGGGGGTGCGCACCATGTGCATGTTCTCGCTGTGGCCGAGCACCACCCAGATCGGCACGTCGTCGTGAAGCAGCGCGGGAGCAACGGAACCGTGCTCGGCGCGGAGCGTCTCGTACACGGCTCCGAGGTCCTCCGCCTCGGGACCGTACAGTCGGCGCAGTCCGCCGGGCCCGATGGCATGCGCGGGGCAGCCCGGGGGCGGGACGGCCGTGGGGTTGCCCGTACCGGCCGGGAACAGGGATTCAGACGTCACGATGATCGCTCCGAAACTGAAGTGGATCTGCTGTACAGGGAATGAGGTCGTGCGGGGAACGCCGGTGCGCGCCGTGTCCCGCGAAGGAACCGGAGCGGCTGCACGGCTCGGCCGGTCCGCGGTTCACGCGGGGGCCTTCTCCGTCGTCAGGGAGTGCAGGAACCGCAGCAGCGTCATCAGGACGTCCCTGCTGGAGGCGCGGCGGCGGGCGTCGCATTCCACGATGGGGATCTCCGGGCTGAGGTCGAGCGCGGTACGCAGTTCCTCGAAGTCGTGACGGGGGCCGTCCGGGAAGGAGTTGACGGCGACGACGAACGGCACCCCGCGCTCCTCCAGGCGCCCCATGACGTCGAAGCTGACCTCCAGACGCCGGGTGTCGACCAGCACGACCGCGCCGAGGGCGCCCTCGAACAGGCCGTTCCACAGGAACCAGAAGCGTTCCTGGCCCGGGGTGCCGAAGAGGTAGAGCACCAGCTGCTCGGTGATGCTGATGCGGCCGAAGTCCATCGCCACGGTGGTGGCCGTCTTGGACTCGGAACCGTAGTTGTCGTCGACCCCGACGCCCGCCTGCGTCATGGTCTCCTCGGTGGTCAGCGGTTTGATCTCGCTGACGGAACCGACCATGGTCGTCTTGCCGACGCCGAAGCCGCCCACGATGACGATCTTCACCGCGGCCTGCGCGGTCTGCGGGAGATGGTCCTCGGTTCGCGGACCGGGAATCGTGTCAGAGCCTTTGAAGTCCATGCATCACCGCTTCGAGGAGGGAACGGTCGGCCAGCGCCTGGCGGATGACCGGGGCGCGCGCCGTCACCAGTTCGGCCGTCAGCAGCTCGGTGAGCAGGACGGTCACCACGCTGAACGGCAGGCTGAGATAGGCGGACAGTTCGGCCACGGACAGGGGTGCCGTACAGAGCCTGAGCAGCGCCGCCTGCTCAGGCGTGGCGGAGGGCGGCGGATCGGCGTGCGCCACGATTAACGTGACCAGGTCGAGCTCCGAGCGCTCCGCCCCGTCGGGACAGGTGATGACGTACAGGCGCTCGGGGTTCTTCTTCGGTCCCTCGGGGGGATCCTGGCCCTCCTGCGCGGGTTTCGGTGCCGGTTCCGGACTGGCTTTGGGGTGTCGCCGTCGGCGTTGCGGAGGAGTCATACGGTCTGCCCGTTGCGTCGGGGCGGACTGGTGAGGTGCGCGCCGATACGGACGACCAGATCGCTCATGCGGGCGCTCATGTGGCCGGGTTCGGTGATGATGTCGGAGAGCACCGCGAGATAGGCGTTCGGGCCGGCGGCCATCAGGTAGAAGTAGCCCCCGTGGATCTCGATGAGGACCATCTTCATCTTGCCGTCGCTGCCCGGGATCTCCCCGGCGACGGCGCCCGCCAGGCTCTGCAGGCCCGCGCATGCGGCCGCGACACGGTCCGCGGTGTCCGGATCGCCGCCGTGCCGTGCGATGCGCAGGCCGTCGGCGGAGAGCACCACGATCATCTGAATGCCCGGTACGCCTTTGGCGAGGTCCTGGAGCATCCAGTCGAAGTTGCCTCGCTGCTGGATCACTTGAGGTTCCCCTCGTCTTCGGCCTCGGTACGGGCCGGTTCGTCGGTCGGCTGGGTGACTGTGGAAGAGGTGGGGCGCTTGAGGCCGTCCATGAACGCCTGGACCCACAGGCCCGGCGGGGTGTCGTCCGGCTTCGGCTCCGGCTCCTGTGCGGGCTCGCGGCGGGCCGTCGACCAGATGCTCGGGCGGCCTTCCCGCTCGGCCTGCTCGACCTCGGCCTGCTCTGCGTAGCGCTGGGCGAGCGGGGTCTTGACCCGGCTGCGGCGCTGCGGAAGCCCGTTCGCGGTCCACTCGGTCACCTCGGGGACGTCGTCCTCCATGGCGACCGGCGTCGTGAACTTGGGGCTGGTGGGGCGGCGCCTCTTGATGGTGCGCTTGGGTCCGGGCAGGGCGCCGAGTTCGGCCTTGGGCACGGCGGTGGCGCCGATGCCGTGGGCGAGTCCGACGCCGGGCTCGTCGGTGAGCATGTCGCTGGGCACGACGAGGATGGCGCGGACCCCGCCGTACGCGGAGGCGCGCAGGGAGACCTGCATGTCGTACGCCTGGCAGAGGCGGCCCACGACGGCGAGACCGAGGCGCGGCGACTCGCCGAGGTCCTGGAGGTCCACCCCGGCCCTGGCGCGCTCCAGCATGCCCTCGGCCCGCAGCCGGGCCTCCTCGCTGAGGCTGACGCCGGCGTCCTCGATCTCGATGCAGACGCCGGTCTGCACCTCGGTGGCGGTGACGTGCACCTTGCTCTGAGGCGGCGAGTACCGGGTGGCGTTGTCGAGGAGTTCGGCCGCGGCGTGGATGACGGGCTCGACCGCGGTGCCCTTGACATTGACCTTGGCGATCGAGGACAGGTCGATACGCCGGTACTCCAGGATCCGGGACATCGCGCCGCGCAGCACGCTGTACAGCGCGACGGGCTCGGGCCACTGCCGGCCGGGGCGCCCGCCACCGAGAACGGAGATGGAGTCGGCGAGGCGGCCGATCAGCGCGGTGCCGTGGTCGATCCGCAGGAGGTCGTCGAAGACCTCGGGGTTGCGGCCGTGGTCCTCCTCCATCTCCCGCAGTTCGTTGGCCTGTTGGTGAACGATGGCCTGGACGCGGCGGGCGATGTTCACGAAGGAGCGCTGCGCGGCGTCACGCATGACCTCCTCGGTGTCGACGATGTCGAGCACCGTCATCAGCAACCGCTGCTGCGCCTCGGGCAGTTCGCCCCACGCCGGGTCGATGTCACCGAGCCGGCGAATCACCTCTCCGGGGGAATTCCCGCGGCGCATCCAGTGCAGGGCCGCGGGTGCGATCTCCTTGGCGAGGCGGGTCATGTCCTGGTCCTGATGGGCGATCCGCTGTTCCAGATACGCCGTGTGACGGGCCTGTTCGACGCGGACGTCCCGCAGCGCGCGACCGCGCCGCACCGCCTCGGCCCCCACCGCGATCACCAGCAGTGTGGCGACGGCACCGCACAGGCCGACGGCCGCCCTGGCCGGATCCGTCACCGCGGCGACGGCGGCCCCGGTCGCCGCAGCCATGACTATGGCGGGCAGCAACAGTACGCGCGCGTAGGGAAGTTCACGGCGTCCTGGGGGGGATTGAACACTCACCATGTGGGCCCTCTGAGACGTATCGACGGGTAGTCGCACATATAGGGAACAAGCGCACGAATACACAACAACTCGGTGCGCTGCGGGCGAGCTTAGTCCGACCGGATCAACGCCGTGTCATATTCAGCAAGGCCCTGAAACGGGCATTGCGACTGGAGTACCCTCAGTCCATTTACACACTGAGGCATCATTCGCACACGGTACGTAACGGAGAACAGCCATACGGAACTCACTCACCGTGACGGGTGAAGGTCACCTTCCGGAGCGGCCCGCGTCCCGATCAGCGGTGCGGTCGACTGTCCGGAGAGCGGTGCAGGGTCGACCCGAACCTCCGGTTCAGGCCCCGGCGATACGCAGCGCGGCGTCCGCGGTGGCCTCCGCGAACACGGAGACGGTGCGGTCGGGATCGGAGCGGTGGATGAGGATGACGCTCTCGATCAGGCCGAACAGCAGGTCGGTGCGGAGATCGAGCCCACCCTTGGCGAGCGCGCCGCCCGCGGCCGTGGCAGCGATCAACTGCCGGTAGGCGTCCTTGAGTTCGGCACGCACGGCATGGAACCCCGCGAACCGCTCGGCACGCACCTCGGGCAGCAGGTAGAGACCGCCGAGGTTGTGCGGCCCGGCACACAGCACCTCGGCGTCCGCGCGACACAGCTCCCACAGCCGGTCCTCCGCCGGAACCGTGTCGTCGGCGAGCAGCTCACGGGCGTACGCGAGCGAGGGCGTGACGGTGGACTCCAGGAGCTCGGCGAGGAGTTCCTCCTTGCCGGAGACATAGTGGTACATGGAGGCCTGCCGCATGCCCGCGCGCTCGGCGACGGCCCGGGTGCTGGTGGCGGCGTATCCGAGGGTGGTGAACAACTCGGCCGCGGCGACGAGGAGTTCCTCACGCGGCGCCAGTCCGCTGTCCGGCCGCCGAGCAGCCCGGGGCCGGCCGACCCTCCGCCCGGACTCCGCACCACGTGTCGTACCCATGCGTTCGATCCTCGCACATGGAGGCTGGCGGGACTCTCCGGATGATCTACGCGTACTCCGGACGGCCGCCACGGAGACACGCGGGCACACGGTCACACGGATGCCCCGACTCCCCGCACCCGCAGACGCCCGCCGATCCCCCACCGCCGTGAGCCCCCGGTAACCGACCGGCAACACCCGGGCAACCCCTGCGACCCACCCGGCACCTAATTTCTGTCAAGCGACAGAAATAACCCAGGAGCCGGAGGCCCGCCATGGCAACAGAGACCACGTACGGAGCCCGCGACCACGCCCGGGCCCAGGAGGGCACCCGTGCCGAGGCCATGCCCGTCGTCCCGGCCGGCGACTGGCCGGACCCGCCGTGCGAGGCGGGCCACCTGGTGTGGGCGGAGACGGTCGCGGGCGGCAACTACACCCACCGTGTCCTCGCCCGCGGCACCGAGCTCCGCCTCACCGACCTGCACGGAGACGCCTGCGCCCACCTGCTGCTGTTCGCGGAGGGCCGCCCTTGGGAGCGCCTGAACGTCGCCGACACGGTCAAGGTCCAGTGGAACGCCTACCTCGGCGAGAACCAGCTGCTGCTGTCCGACCAGGGCCGCGTCCTCGCGAGCGTCATCGCCGACACCTCCGGCCGCCACGACGCCCTGTGCGGCACCTCCACCCTGGTCCGCAACACCGAGCGCTACGGCGACGGCACCCCCCAGAGCCCCTCCCCCGCCGGCCGCGAGCTCTTCAAACTGGCGGCCGCGAAGAACGGCCTCGAACCTCGCGACCTCCCCCCGTCCCTCTCCTTCTTCCAGGGCGTGCGGATACACGAGGACGGCACCCTCGACTTCACCGGCTCGGCGGGCCCCGGCGCCGGCGTCACCCTCCGCGCCGAACAGGACGTGACCGTACTGATCGCGAACGTCCCGCACCCCGCGGACCCCCGACCCGCATACGTCAGCACCCCCCTTGAGGTGCTCGCCTGGCGGGCCGACCCCACCCGCCCCGGCGACCCGCTCTGGGACGCCGGCCCCGAGGGTCGCCGCGCCTTCCTCAACACCGCTGACTTCCTCGCCTCGAAGGGACGCGCATGAAGCTCGAAGGGACGCACACGAAGGCGGTCGTTCCGGCCCGCGCCGCCTGGTCCGCCGTCGTCCGCGAGGGCGAGACACTCACCATCACCGACCTGTACGGCAACCAGGCCGTCGACTTCCTCGTCTACGACGCCCATGACACGTCGGTCCGTTACAGCGCGCCCGACACCATCCACGCGCAGGGCGGCATCTTCCTCACCACGGGCAGTGTGCTGATGTCCAACGAGCACACCCCGCTGATGACGGTCACCGCCGACGACGTGGGCCGCCACGACACGGTCGGCGGCGCCTGCTCCAAGGAGTCGAACACCCTGCGCTACGGCCATCACACCTGGTCGCAGCACGCCTGCGTGGACAACTTCCTCGCCGAGGGCGCCAAGTACGGGCTCGGCAAGCGCGACCTCGTCTCCAACATCAACTGGTACATGAACGTCCCGGTCGAGAAGGACGGCACCCTCGGCATCGTCGACGGCCTGTCCGCCCCGGGGCTCTCCCTGGTCCTGCGCGCCGAGCGGGACGTCCTCGTCCTGGTCTCCAACTGCCCCCAGATCAACAACCCCTGCAACGGTTTCGACCCGACGCCCGTGGAGATGACGATCGGGGCCGTCGCATGACCTTCGACACCCTCCTGGTCGCCAACCGGGGCGAGATAGCGGTCCGGATCATCCGCACCGCCCGCGAACTCGGCCTGCGCACGGTCGCGGTGTACTCCGACGCCGACCGGGCCGCCCCCCATGTCCGCCTCGCCGACACGGCCGTACGCCTCGGCCCGGCGCCCGCGAAGGAGTCGTACCTCGACACCGACCTGGTCCTGAAGGCGGCCAAGGACACGGGCGCGGGCGCCATCCACCCCGGCTACGGCTTCCTGTCCGAGGACGCGGCCTTCGCCCGCCGCTGCGAGGACGCCGGGATCGTGTTCGTCGGCCCCACCCCCGGCCAGCTGGAGCTCTTCGGCGCGAAGCACACGGCACGGGCCGCGGCTCAGGCAGCCGGGGTGCCTCTGGCGCCGGGCACGGGACTGCTGCCCTCGCTCGAAGCGGCCCTCGAAGCCGCGGCGGTCGTCGGCTATCCCGTCATGCTCAAGGCCACCGGCGGTGGCGGCGGCATCGGCATGTCGGCATGTCGCTCCGCCGACGAACTCACCGACGCCTGGGACCGGGTGCAGCGCGTCGCCGCCGCCTCCTTCTCCACCGCAGGCGTCTTCCTGGAACGGCTCGTCGAGCACGCCCGCCATGTCGAGGTGCAGGTCTTCGGCGACGGCGAGGGCCGGGTCGTCACCTTCGGCGACCGCGACTGCTCCCTCCAGCGCCGCAACCAGAAGGTCCTGGAGGAGGCGCCCGCACCGGGTCTCCCCGTACACATTCGCGCTCAACTCGCCGACAGCGCACGCGACCTGTGCGCCTCGGTGGGCTACCGCTCCGCCGGGACCGTCGAGTTCGTGTACGACGACGCCCGCGAGGAGGCCTACTTCCTGGAGGTCAACACCCGCCTCCAGGTGGAGCACCCGGTCACCGAGGAGATCTACGGCGTCGACCTGGTCGCCTGGATGCTCCGCCTGGCCCGGGGCGAGCGGGACGTCGTGCGTGAGCCCGGCACCCCGCGCGGTCACGCCGTCGAGGCCCGCCTCTACGCCGAGGACCCCTCCCGTGAACACCGGCCCAGCGCGGGCCTGTTGACCCGGGTCGAGTTCCCCACCGGGGTGCGTGTCGACGGCTGGGTGGAGACCGGTACCGAGGTGACGACGTCGTACGACCCGATGCTCGCCAAGGTCATCGCGTACGGCCCCGACCGCGCCCACGCGCTGCGGCGCCTCGACGAGGCCCTGGCCCGCACCCGCGTCGACGGCATCGAGACCAACCTGGGTCTGGTGCGGGCGGCGCTCACGAACGCCGACTTCACCAGGGCCGCCCACTCCACGGCGACCCTCGGCGAGGTGACCGACCCCACCCCCCGCATCGAGGTCGTGGCCGGCGGCACCCTCACCACCGTGCAGGACTGGCCCGGCCGCACCGGCTACTGGCAGGTCGGCGTGCCCCCGTGCGGGCCGATGGACGACCGTTCCTTCCGGCTCGGCAACACGGCCCTGGCCAACCCCGAGGGCGCCCCCGGCCTCGAATGCACCCTGCAGGGACCGTCGTTGCGGTTCTCCCACCCCACGACGGTCTGTGTGACCGGCGCCCCGGCCCCGGTCACCGTGGACGGCACACCGGTCGCGCAGTGGGAGCCGGTGACCGTGCCCGCGGGCGGTGTCCTGGCGGTCGGCGCGCCGGCCGAGCACGGCCTTCGGACCTACGTCCTCTTCGCGGGCGGCCTCGACGTCCCGGCCTTCCTCGGCAGCGCGAGCACCTTCACGCTGGGCCGCTTCGGCGGGCACGGCGGACGGGCGCTGCGCACGGGAGACGTGCTGCACGGAGGCCGTCAGGCCGAGGGGACGGCCGTCGCTGACCGCCCTTCCTACACCTCCACCTGGCACATCGGCGCCGTCGAAGGCCCGCACGCCGCCCCGGAGTTCTTCACCGAGGACGACATCCACGACTTCTACGCCGCCGACTGGAAGGTCCACTTCAACTCGGCCCGCACCGGTGTCCGCCTGGTCGGCCCGAAGCCGCGCTGGGCACGCACCGACGGCGGCGAGGCCGGCCTGCACCCGTCCAACATCCACGACACGCCCTACTCGGTCGGCGCCGTCGACTACACGGGTGACATGCCGGTGCTGCTCGGACCGGACGGCCCTTCGCTGGGCGGCTTCGTGTGCCCGGCGACCGTGATCAGTGCCGAACGCTGGAAACTGGGCCAACTGCGCCCGGGTGACACCGTGCGGTTCATGCCGGTGGACACCTCGGGCGGGCCCCGCCCGGCCATCGTGGACGGCGGGATCCTCGCCCGCGACGGGGACGTGACGTACCGGCGCAGCGGCGACGACAACCTGCTGGTCGAATTCGGGTCCATGCAGCTCGACCTGGCGCTCCGCATGCGCGTCCACGCGCTCATGGAAGCGGTGACCGAGCAGGGCCCGGACGGCATCACCGACCTCACCCCCGGCATCCGCTCACTGCAGATCCAGACCGACCCCGGCCGTCTGCCCCAACACGAACTCCTCGCCGCCGTACGGGAGATCACCACCTCGCTCCCCCCGTCCGACGAGCTGGTCGTGCCCTCCCGCACGGTCCACCTCCCCCTCTCCTGGGACGACCCGGCCACCCGCGAGGCGATCGCCCGCTACATGGCGGGCGTCCGCGACGACGCGCCCTGGTGCCCGTGGAACATCGAGTTCATCCGCCGGGTCAACGGCCTGGACTCGGTGGACGACGTCTACCGCACGGTCTTCGACGCCGAGTACCTCGTCCTCGGCCTGGGGGACGTGTACCTGGGCGCCCCGGTCGCCACCCCGCTCGACCCACGGCACCGCCTGGTGACCACCAAGTACAACCCGGCCCGCACCTGGACGGCCGAGAACTCGGTCGGCATCGGTGGGGCCTACCTCTGCGTCTACGGCATGGAGGGCCCCGGCGGCTACCAGTTCGTCGGCCGTACGACCCAGGTGTGGTCGGGCTGGCAGCAGCGCGGCGCGTTCGAGCCGGGCTCGCCCTGGCTGCTGCGCTTCTTCGACCGCATCAAGTGGTATCCGGTGGACGCGGACGAACTGCTGGAGCTGCGCGCCGACATCGTCTCCGGCCGTTTCGTGCCCCGCATCGAGGAGGGCACCTTCTCGCTCGCCGAGTACCAGGGCTTCCTCGGCGAACACGCCGAGTCCATCGCGGAGTTCAGAGGCCGCCAGCAGTCCGCCTTCTCCCAGGAGCGGGACGCGTGGGAAGCGGCGGGAGAGTTCGCGCGCGCCGACGCGGTGTCCGCACCGGCGCTCCCCCCGGCCGAGGTGGCCGTCCCTGCGGGCGGTCAGCTGATCGAGGCCGAATTCGCCGCCTCCGTATGGCAGTTGAACGTCGAGCCGGGTGACGAGGTGACGGCCGGACAGCCGCTCCTCGCCCTGGAGGCGATGAAGATGGAGTCCAGGGTGCACGCGCCGACGGACGGCGTGGTCGCGGAGATCCTGGCGAGGCCCGGCGATCAGGTCGAGGCGGGGACGGCACTGCTCGTCCTGGCCCCGTCCGCACAGTGAAAGAGGAGCAGGACATGTCCGCCACCGTCACCCGGGTCCGCGCCGCCTACGACCGCGTCGAGGCCGTGGACCGCCCCGAGATCTGGATCGACCTGCGCCCGCGGGAGGAGGTCGAGCGGGAAGCCCGGACGATCGACGACCGGCTCGAGATGGGCGAGCAACTCCCCCTCGGGGGCCGTCTGTTCGCCACCAAGGGCAACATCGACGTGGCCGGCCTGCCCACCACGGCGGGCTGTCCGTCGTACGCCTATCACCCCGAGGCCGATGCCCCGGTCGTCGCCCGTCTGCGCGCGGCGGGGGCGATCGTGCTCGGCACCACGAACCTGGACCAGTTCGCGACGGGCCTGGTCGGCACCCGCTCCCCGCACGGCGCGGTCCGCAACGCCTACGACCCCGAGCGGGTGAGCGGCGGTTCCAGCTCCGGCTCGGCGGTCGCCGTGGCCCTGGGCATCGTCGACTTCGCCCTCGGAACGGACACGGCGGGCTCGGGCCGGGTCCCGGCCGCCTTCAACGGCATCGTCGGTCTCAAGCCCACCCGCGGTCTGGTCCCCACCGCCGGAGTCGTCCCGGCCTGCGCCTCCCTCGACTGTGTGACGGTCTTCGCCCGCACCCTCCCGGAGGCGGAGCAGGCGCTGTCCCACATGGCGACGGGCACGGCCCCGTCTCTTCCCGGCCGCCGCCCCGGCCCCTGGCGGATCGCCGTCGCCCCGCGCGAGCAGCTGGGCGAACTGGACGAGGGCTGGGCACAGGCGTACGAGCGGACGGTGGCGCGACTGAGGGCAGCCGGCGCCTCGCTGCGCGAACTCGACCTCACGCCCTTCACCGAGGCGGCGGCAATGCTCTACGAGGGAGCGTTCGTGGCCGAGCGCTACACCGCCGTGGGAGCCTTTGTCGACAAGGCGATGGCAGCCGACGACGGCTCCCTCGACCCCACGGTCGCCGCCATCATCACCCGGGCCCGCGACCTGCCCGCCCACCAGCTCTACGCCGACCTGGACCGCCTGTCGGCCCTGCGCACCCGTGCCCTGACCGAACTGGGCGACGCGGACGCCCTCCTGCTCCCCACGGCCCCCGGTCACCCGACCCTCGCCGAGGTCGCCGCCGACCCCCTTGGCGCCAACGCCCGCCTGGGCCGCTTCACCAACTCCACGAACCTCTTCGACCTGGCCGCGGTCGCGGTCCCGGCCGGCGAGGTGAGCGGCCTCCCCTTCGGCGTGATGCTCATCGGCCCGGCCCACAGCGATGAACGCCTGGCGAGGATCGCGGGTCTGGTCCAGCCCGAGGCGCTGCTGGCGGTGGTGGGCGCCCACCTGACGGGCCAACCCCTGAACCCTCAACTCCTGGCCCTGGGCGCCCACCTGGACCGTACGACGACCACGGCCCCGGTGTACCGCCTGCACGCCCTGCGGACAACGCCGCCGAAGCCGGGTCTGGAACATGTGGGCGAGGGCGGCGCGCAGATCGAAGTGGAGATCTGGAGGATGCCCGCAGCGGGCCTCGGCCGGCTCCTTTCCACCCTCCCCCGCCCCATGGCGCTCGGCAGCGTGCAACTGGCCGACGGCACCGATGTACCCGGCTTCCTCTGCGAGCCCTCCGCCCTCACGGACGCCAAGGACATCACGTCGTACGAAGGCTGGCGGCCCTATCTGAACGCCGAGTAGGTCCACCTACCAGGGGCGCGGGGAACTGCGCGACCAGCCACAGCCCACCCGCGCCCGCCAACGAAGGATCACCCCACCGACGAGTAGGCGACAACCCCCCGCAGCAACAGATCGACCGCCTTGCGCGCGTTCCTCGCGACGGAAGCCCCGTCACCCCCGGACACCGGAGCCGCCGCGGAGATCTGTCCCAGGACGTCGATCACCTGCTTGCACCACCGCACGAAGTCACCGGCAGGCATCTCCGCCTCCCGCAGCACCTCGTCGAGCCCCTTGCCGTCGGCCCACATGTACGCGGCCCAGGCGAACCCGAGATCCGGCTCCCGCTGCCCGACCCCCTCGGTCTGGCTGATCCCGAAGTCCTCCTCCAGGGCATCCAGCCGCCCCCAGATCCGCACCATCTCACCGAGCGAGGCCTTCGCCTTGCCGGACGGCACCTTGGGCGCCATGGCGTCGTCGCCCACTCGGGCCTCGTACACCAACGCCGACACGCACGCGGCCAGTTCGGCAGGGGAAAGCCCCTCCCAGACGCCCGCCCGCAGGCATTCACTGGCCAGCAGGTCGAGTTCGCCGTACAACCGGGCCAGCCGCTTGCCGTGCTCGGTGACCTCGTCGCCCCGCAGATAGTCCAGCTCGGTCAGCAGCGCGACGATCCGGTCGAAGGTGCGGGCGATGGTGTTCGTCCGGCCCTCGATGCGCCGCTCCAGCTGCGAGGTGTCCCGCATCAGCCGGTGATACCGCTCGGCCCAACGGGCGTGGTCCTCCCGGTCGTTGCACCCATGGCAGGGATGCGCACGGATCGCCGTCCGCAGCCGGGCGATCTCCCGGTCGTCGGCCGCCTGGGTACGCTTCTTGCGGGCCCGCTCCGGCGGGATGTGCCCGGCCTTGGTACGGAGAGCGGTGGCCAGGTCCCGACGGGACTGCGGTGAGCGCGGGTTGAAGGACTTCGGGATCCGCATCCGCTCCAACGCCTCGACCGGCACCGGGAAGTCCATCGAGGCGAGCCGCTTGACCTGCCGTTCGGCGGTCAGCACCAGGGGCCTCGGCCCGTCGTGGTGCTCGAAGCCCCGGTGGCCGTTGGAGCGCCCGGCGGGCAGCCCCGGATCCAGCACCAGTGCGAGACCGGCGTACTTGCCCGTCGGTACATGGATGACGTCACCCGGCTTGAGCTTCTCCAGCGCGACGGCCGCCTCGGCCCGCCGCTCCGACACTCCCTGCCGGGCCAGCTCCGTCTCCCGGTCCTTGAGCTCGCGCCGCAGCCGCGCGTAGTCCTCGAAGTCGCCGAGGTGGCAGGTCATGGACTCCTTGTAGCCGTCTATTCCCTCCTCGTTGCGCTGCACCTGCCGCGAGATCCCGACGACCGACTTGTCGGCCTGGAACTGTGCGAAGGACGTTTCGAGGAGCTCGCGCGAGCGGTGTCGGCCGAACTGCTCGACCAGGTTGACCGCCATGTTGTACGACGGCTTGAAGCTGGAGCGCAGCGGGTACGTGCGTGTGCCGGCCAGCCCCGCGAGGTGCTCGGGGCTGCTTCCGCGCTGCCAGAGCACGACGGCGTGTCCTTCGACGTCGATGCCCCGTCGGCCCGCCCGCCCCGTCAACTGCGTGTACTCGCCGGGAGTGATGTCGGCGTGCTGTTCGCCGTTCCACTTGACGAGCTTCTCCAGCACCACCGAGCGGGCGGGCATGTTGATGCCCAGCGCCAGGGTCTCGGTCGCGAACACGGCCCTCACCAGACCGCGCACGAAGAGTTCCTCGACGACCTCCTTGAAGGTCGGCAGCATGCCCGCGTGGTGGGCCGCGATGCCGCGCTCCAGGCCTTCCAGCCACTCGTAGTACCCGAGGACGTGCAGGTCCTCGGTCGGGATGGACGAGGTGCGCTCCTCGACGAGTTCGCGCACCTTGCCGCGCGCCTCGTCGTCGTTCAGCCGCAGTCCCGCGTGCAGGCACTGCTGGACGGCCGCCTCGCAGGCGGCGCGGCTGAAGATGAACGTGATGGCGGGCAGCAGCCCTTCGGCGTCCAGCCGCTCGATGACCTCGGGCCGGCTCGGTGTCCACACCTTGGACCGCTGCCGGCGCTCGCGCTCACGGTCGGCCTCGCGCATCGCGCGGCCGCGTCTGCGGTCCTGGTAGGACGGCCGCTGGGCCTCCATCCGGGCCAGCCGCGTGAGGTCGGGGTTGACGGCCTTCTTCTGGCCCTCGCCCTCCTCGAACAGGTCGTACATCCGCCGCCCGGCGAGCACGTGCTGGAACAGCGGCACGGGCCGGTGCTCGGAGACGATCACCTGGGTGTCGCCGCGGACGGTGTCGAGCCAGTCGCCGAACTCCTCGGCGTTGGACACCGTTGCCGACAAGGACACCAGGGTCACCGACTCGGGGAGGTGGATGATCACCTCTTCCCATACGGCGCCCCGGAAGCGGTCGGAGAGGTAGTGCACCTCGTCCATCACCACGTATCCGAGGCCGAGGAGGGTCTGCGAGCCCGCGTAGAGCATGTTCCGCAGTACCTCGGTGGTCATCACGACCACGGGGGCGTCGGAGTTGACGCTGTTGTCACCGGTGAGCAGGCCGACCTTGTCCGCGCCGTAACGGCGGCTCAGGTCTGCGTACTTCTGGTTCGACAGCGCCTTGATGGGGGTGGTGTAGAAACACTTCTTGCCCTGCTGGAGGGCGAGGTGGACGGCGAACTCGCCGACGATCGTCTTGCCGGAGCCGGTGGGGGCGGCCACCAGCACGCCCTTGCCCGCTTCGAGAGCCTTGCAGGCATCGATCTGGAAGGGATCGAGACCGAAGTCGTACATCTCGCGGAAGTCCGCGAGCGAGGTGGCCTGCTCGGCTGCCCGCAGGCGGGCTGCCGCGTACCGCTCGGCCGGTGAGAGGTCCTCTGTCATCGTGCTTTCGAGCGTACCGGGCGCCACTGACAACAGGACGATCATTATCCGGATCGGCCTCTGCGAAACCTGCTCTTCACGCAGATCAACGGCCCCTCGTGGATCGAGGAACCGTCCCGGGAGGAAGCAGGGCAGGGCGCGCACTCGACGGAAGCGGCCCGGAACGCGGAAGCGGCCGGTCGCGCCGCTCGGGCGCCCCGGCCGCGGCCCGCGGTGGGGGGTGACGAAGAACGTGGTCCGTCAGGTCACGTCGTCGTAGCCGTTGACCCGGTCCGTTCCCGACTGTTCGGGCAGGGCCCGGCTCGCGGAGACGGTCTCGACCTCGCCGATCTCGTCGGGGGTGAGGTCCAGGTCGGAGGCCTCGTCGTCGTCGGGCCCCTCGGACGCACGACGGTGCCTGCGCTTGTCGTTGACCAGGGAGAAGACGACCGCGCAGAAATACAGGATCCAGATCGGTGCGGCCAGGGCCAGCATGGTCAGCGGGTCGGTGCTGGGCGTGGCGACGGCCGCGAACACCGTGATGCCCATGATCATGCCGCGCCACCAGCCGAGCATCCGCTTGCCGGTGATCATCCCGATGAGGTTGAGGAAGACCAGCAGCAGAGGCAGCTCGAAGGAGAGGCCGAAGACCAGCACCATGCGCAGGACGAGGTCGAGCAGGTCGTCCAGGGGCAACAGGTTGGTGGCGTCGCCCGGGGTGAAGCCGATGAGCACCTTCGCCGTGGTCGGCAGGACCGAGTAGGCGAAGTAGGCACCGACCATGAAGAGCGGGGCACCCGTGCCGACGAAGGCGTAGGCGTACTTCCGCTCGTGCCGGTGCAGACCGGGCGCGATGAAGGCCCACAGCTGGTAGAGCCAGACCGGGGAGGCCGCGACGACGCCGGCCAT
Organism: Streptomyces sp. NBC_00285; assembly: GCF_036174265.1. Classification (NCBI taxonomy): domain Bacteria; kingdom Bacillati; phylum Actinomycetota; class Actinomycetes; order Kitasatosporales; family Streptomycetaceae; genus Streptomyces; species Streptomyces sp. NBC_00285. The sequence goes on from NZ_CP108055.1 coordinate 2,247,024, forward strand.
CAGCGACACCTTCAGGGCCAGCGTGAAGGGCGTGAGAAGGCCGTTGATCGTGATCTCGGCGCACGGCTTGGTCGACTTCGTCGCCCGGGCCAGTTCCGAGAAGGACTTGTCACAGCCGACCGAGTCGAGGATCGGCTTGGTGATCAAGTTGATGATGTCGTTGTAGAAGAAGGCGGCGACGACCGTGATGGCGACGATGGCCAGCATCGCCTTCGCAAGCCGGTTGCGGAGCTCACGAAGGTGCTCCGCGAGGGGCATCCGCCCCTCGGGATCCTTCTCCTCTTTGCGGGCAGACTTGAGCAACCCACGTTCCCATCTCGTGCGGGCGGGCCGGAGAGCTCCGGCCCCGCGTCAGCGCTTGGTCGTGTCCGTCGGCTCGGTGACCGGGCGCGAGCTCGTCACGTCGCCGGGGGCGGCCTGGATGGTGCGCTGAGCCGGGTTCTGCTCGTCGGTGTTGGGCGGGCCGGCCGGAGTGGCCGTGCTGCTGCCCTCTTCCTTCATCGCCTTGGCCTCGCTCTTGAGGATGCGAGCGGACTTGCCGAGCGAGCGCGCCATGTCGGGAAGCTTCTTCGCGCCGAACAGCAGGATGACGACGACGAGGATGAGAATGATCTCGGGGGCGCCGAGCCTTCCGAACATAAGTCTTTACCTTCTCACCGAGGCGGCTTGTGGGGTGCTGTCCGACCGGTCGGACATGCGTCCGATCAGTCGTGCTGACAGCGATCGTAACGCTCAGGGGTGAACGCCTGGCAATCCCTGTGCGTACTCCCGGTCCGCGGCCGGGCCTCGTTATCCGGACCGCGACGAGCAGCGTACCTGCCGACCTGGCCGAGGTGACAGGGCGAAGTGGCGCAAAACGCACCCGACCCGCTACTCACACCCAACTCTCAGCCGTACTCACAGGGAGTCCGCGGAACGGGCCGTGCTCACCGCCGCCCGCTCCAGGTCCTCCGCGGCCCGGTTGATCCGCCGCGCGGAGTCCGTGACCTGCCTTCCGAGGCGCTGCGCCTCCAGAAAGACCCGGACGGCGAGCACGCCGAGGACGGCGAGACCCACGAAACCCACAGCTACCGCGAACATCGGCCAGAACATGGGACCGAGCCTAGAGGGTGGAGTGCAGCCGCAGGGTCCGGACCCCGCCGCCCGTCAGCAGCTCCACGATCCGCTCGCCCGCGGGTTTGCGGACGGCCGAGCCGCACTCGGGGCAGGTGAAGGAGTAGAAGGTGGTACGACTGCTCGCGCCGATGGCCAGGCGCAGGGCGCTCGCGGCCAGCTCGAACCGCTCCCGGCAGTCCGGGCAGCCCGCCTTGAAGGTCACCGGAGCCGCACTCCTCAGCCCCGCGAAGGCGGCGGCCACCGTCATGCCCGCACCAGAGGTCGCCAACTCGCTCAAAGCTCCTGCTCCTGCCTGTCGTGCCGACCGTCCTGGGCCCGGGCCCGCGGGGGATCCTGCGCCTCGACACCGTCGTACGCCGCCAGCGCCTCACGGGCCGCCAGGCGCGCGCTGTCGGCGAGGTCCGGCGGCGAGACGATACGGCCGTCGCGGCCGAGCCGGAGCCCCAGCCGCCTCAGCGACGCAGGCTCGGGGGTGCGGAGGGTAATACGCAGCCCGCCGTCGGAAAGCTCATCCGCACTGTCGTGCGGGTAGTATTCCGCGACCCAGCGGCCGCCCGGCCCCACCTCGACGACCACCTCGGGGTCCTCGGCGGCGGGCTGCACGAGCCCCTCGGACAGGTCCCTGAGCTCGATCTCGGGCGGCGCGGACGCTTCGTCGAGGATCTTGATCTCGGCGACCCGGTCGAGCCTGAAGGTGCGGCGTGCCTCGGAGCGGCGGCACCAGGCCTCCACGTAGGTGTGACCGACGCTGACCAGGCGAATCGGGTCGATCTCGCGTTCGGTGACCTCGTCGCGGGCGGGCGAGTAGTAGCGGATCCACAGGCGGCGCCGCTCGGAGATGGCCCGGTCGACGTCCGCGAAGACACCGCCCTCGGACTCGAAGGTCACCGACAGCCGCGCACTGGCGACGGCGGTCTCACCGGCCGCCGTCTCCACCTTGGCGGTGGCCCGCAGCAGTGCCTGCCGGTCGCTCTCCCGCAGGCCAGGCAGGGTGGACACCGCGCGGGCGGCCACCAGCAGCGCGGTCGCCTCGTCGGCGGCGAGCCGGAGCGGCTCCGCCACGTCGTCGGGGTTGTGCCACCAGATCCGCTCGCCGTCGGTGTCGATGTCGAGCAGATCGCCGCCGCGGAAACTGGTGCCGCACATGGGCAGCACATCGAGGTCGGAGACCAGCTCGTCCTCGGTGATCCCGAAGGCACGGGCGACGTCCTCGACCCGGGCTCCGGGTCGCTCCTTGAGATAGGTCACCAGCGAGAGCATCCGCCGGGTCTGGTCGATGGCATTCGTGGGCCTGACCGGTTTGCCTGCCACGTTCTCTTCCGTTCCCCCTCAGCCCTTGGCCACGGCGCGCAGCCGGTCCACCACGTCGGCCCGCAGTTCGGCGGGCTCCAGGACCACCACGTCAGGGCCGAACTCCACCAGCCAGGCGTCCAGGCCGTGGCCGTACGGAATCTCCAACTCGTCCCAGCCGTCGCCCAGTTCCCGTACCGAGGCGGCCTTGGCCCGCAGGGGGTATCCGGCGCCGGTGCGCAGCCGGATCCGCGCGCTGCGGTCGGCGGTCTCGCCCGCCCAGCTCGCGACGGTCTCACGGACCGTCACGACATCGGGGACCGGGACCGTGAAGGGCCCGCCGCGCGAACGCACCTTCCCGGTGATCCGGGAGAGCCGGAACACCCGCTCCGCGCCCCGGTCCCGGTCGAAGCCGGCCAGGTACCAGTGGCCGCGCCAGCACTCCAGCGCCCACGGCTCGACGTGCCGGGGCTCGGGACGGACGGCGGTGGCCTTGCGGTAGTCGAAGACGACCGGGCGACGGTCCCGGCAGGCCAGCATCAGCGGCTCGAACGACGCCTCGTGCACCGGGATACGGGGCTCCAGGGCGCCGTGCGCCCCGTACGGGTCGACGTCCTCGGGCAGCCCCGCCGCGCGCAGCTTCTGCAGAGCGCCACTGGCGGCACCGGCCAGCCGGGCCTGCTGCCACACCTTGGCGGCCAGCCCCAGGGCGGCGGCCTCCTCGGCGTCGAGAGTGATGGGCGGCAGCCTGTTGCTGTCGCGCCGCGCGAGATAGCCGACTTCGCCGTCCAGGTTCTCCACGGTCTCGATGACGAGCCCGAGTTCGCGCAGATCGTCCTTGTCGCGCTCGAACATCCGGTTGAAGCTGTCGTCCGAGTTCGCTTCCAGATAGGCCTCGATGGACTCACGGAGCTCGCGCTTGCTGAGCGGCCGGCGCGTCCCGAGCAGACACAGCGCCAGGTTCATCAGCCGCTCGGCCTTGGCAATGGCCATCGACGCCCTTCGCCTCTCTATGGTGCTTCCGGACGATGACCGTACCGCCCCGAAGGAGCAAGGCAAAAGCCGAGGGCCCATGCCCGGACAGGCATGGACCCCGGTTGATCAAATCCGGTCGGATGCCGTACGACGATCCGACCGCGACGCGATCTCTTATGACTTCTACGACGACTGCGGTACGACGATCAGACGCCGACCAGGTCGACCACGAAGATCAGGGTCTCCCCTGCCTTGATCGCCGGAGTCGGGCTCTGGTTGCCGTAGGCGAGGTGGGCGGGGATGGTCAGCTGTCGGCGACCACCGACCTTCATGCCCTGCACGCCCTGGTCCCAGCCCTTGATGACCCGGCCGCCGCCCAGCGGGAAGCGGAACGGCTGACCGCGGTTCCAGCTGGCGTCGAACTCCTCACCGGTGCTGAAGGAGACGCCCACGTAGTGGACGGTGACGGTCTGGCCGGACTTCGCGACCTCGCCGTCGCCCTCCCAGATGTCCTTGATCTCCAGGTCGGCCGGGGGCTCGCCGCCCGGGAAGTCGATCTCGGGCTTGTCGATGCTCACGTCACTCGCTCCTGCTTGTTCACGGAAAGGCAACAGGGTCCAGTCTTACATCTCCGCCGCGGGGACCTTCGCGCATGTCCCCCTTGCGTCACATCTTCGCCAGGATGTCCACGGTGAAGACCAGCGTGGAGTCCTTCTCGATGCCGCTGCCCGCCGGCGGGTTGTCGCCGTAGCCCAGCTTCGGCGGGATGGAGATGAGCACCCGGCTGCCGACCTTCTTGCCGGTGAGGCCCTGCGCCCAACCCTTGACGACCTGCTGGAGCGAGAACGACGCCAGCTGCTTGCGGCCGTACGTCGAATCGAACTCCTTGCCGGAGTCCCACACCACGCCCTTGTACTGCACGAGCAGCGTGCTGTCGGCCGCCACCTTGTCGCCGTCGCCCTCGATGACGTACTCCGACACCAGCTTGGTGGGCGCGTCCCCCTTGGGGATCTCGATGGAGGGAGCCTTGCCGTCGGTGTTCGTACCGACCTTGGGCAGCTTCGCGTCGCTCTGCGCCACGGTCTTGCCCTTGGCGGAGCTCTTCGCGTTGAACGTGTCCTGGATGTCGACGACGAACACCAGCGTGTCGGTGCCCTTGATACCCGCCTGCGTGTTGCCCTCCTTGCCGTACCCCCAGGTGGGCGGGATGGAGAACTCGACGCGGCTGCCGGCCTTCTTGCCCGGCAGGGCGTACCGCCAGCCGTCGATGATGCTGTTCGGCGCGAGCTGGATGACCAACGGCGTCTTGCGGTCGTAGGAGTTGTCGAAGACCTTCGCCGTGGCGTAGATCTGACCGAGGTAGTGGGCCTGGATGTAGTCGCCCTCGGCGACCGTGGTTCCGTTGCCCGCGACGACCGTCTTGACCGCGAGCTTGTCGGACGGGGTGCCGCTGCCCTTGGCGACGGTCGGCTTCTCACCGAGCTTCGCGCCCGCGGTGATCGCCGGCAGCGGCCCGTCGACGACCTTCGGCGCAGGCGGCGCCGGGGTGCCGGACGACGAGGCCGAGGGCGACGCACTGTCGCTCGCCTTACTCGAGTCGGACTTGTCGTCGCCGCACGCGGCGAGTGTGGCAAGTCCTGCGGGTACGGCAATGAGCAGTGAGCGTCGGCGCACGGTGGAAGCCTCGTAATCGGTCGATCTTGTGGATGGCGTGCGCGCAACTCTACGGCGTGCGAAGGGCGCCGTACGGGAAACGTACGGCGCCCGTGTTGCGTTCCGGCCGTGAAGCGGAACGCTTCGATCACATACCGGCGATCAGTTTCTCGACCCGGTCGTCGACCGAACGGAACGGGTCCTTGCACAACACCGTGCGCTGCGCCTGGTCGTTGAGCTTCAGGTGCACCCAGTCGACGGTGAAGTCCCTGCGCTGTTCCTGCGCCCTGCGGATGAAGTCACCGCGCAACCGGGCCCGAGTCGTCTGCGGCGGAACCGACTTGCCTTCGAAGATCTTCAAGTCGTTGCAGATACGGGCGGCTTGGCCCTTCCTCTCCAGAAGGTAGTAGAGACCACGACGGCGGTGAATGTCGTGATACGCGAGGTCGATCTGCGCGACCCGCGGGTGGGACATGGTCATGTTGTGCTTGGCCCGGTACCGCTCGATGAGCTTGTACTTCATGACCCAGTCGATCTCGGTGCCGATCCGGTCGAGGTCCTCGGCCTCGATCGAGTCCAACACGCGGCCCCACAGCTCCAGGACCTGGTCGACGTTGCCGGTGCGGATACCACGCCGCTCGACAAAGTCCACGGCCTTCTCGTAGTACTCGCGCTGCACCTCCAGCGCGGAGGCCTCACGACCGCTGGCCAGACGCACCTTGCGCCGACCCGTGATGTCATGGCTGACCTCGCGGATCGCCCGGATCGGGTTCTCCAGGGTCAGGTCGCGCATCACGGTGCCCGCCTCGATCATGCGCAGCACCAGATCGGTCGCGCCGACCTTGAGCAGCATGGTCGTTTCGGACATGTTCGAGTCGCCCACGATCACATGCAGTCGGCGGTAGCGCTCGGCATCCGCGTGGGGTTCGTCGCGGGTGTTGATGATCGGCCGGGAACGGGTCGTCGCCGAGGAGACGCCCTCCCAGATGTGCTCGGCCCGCTGACTGACGCAGTACACCGCGCCCCGCGGGGTCTGCAACACCTTGCCGGCGCCGCAGAGAAGCTGCCTGGTGACCAGGAACGGAATGAGAATGTCCGCGAGCCGGGAGAACTCCCCGTGGCGTGCGACGAGGTAGTTCTCGTGGCAGCCGTAGGAGTTCCCGGCCGAGTCCGTGTTGTTCTTGAAGAGGTAGACGTCGCCCGCGATTCCTTCCTCGTGCAGGCGTCGTTCGGCGTCCACCAGGAGTCCTTCGAGAATGCGCTCGCCTGCTTTGTCGTGCGTGACCAGTTCGGTCACGTTGTCACATTCGGGTGTGGCGTATTCCGGATGTGACCCGACGTCGAGATAGAGGCGGGCGCCGTTTCGCAGAAAGACATTGCTGCTGCGGCCCCATGACACGACACGGCGGAAGAGGTACCGCGCCACCTCGTCGGGAGACAGCCGACGCTGTCCCCTGAACGTACACGTGACGCCGTACTCGTTCTCCAGCCCGAAAATGCGGCGGTCCATGAGTGAACATTACGCTCGATCCCCCGAGCTGAAACGGGGTTCGGCAGCACGGTTTGGATCATTTTCCGATGAAGCCGCAACCACCGCCCGCCCCACGGGAGCTGTGAGGACGCTTCCCGTGACCAGCAGAACCAGCAGCGACACACCCCCCGCGACCCCCGGCACGGCAAACCCCCACAGGGCCCCACCCCGCTCCACGACCGGGCCGGCGAGCCCCGTTCCGACGGACGCGCCCACGGTGAACGTCGTCACCAGCCAGGAGAAGGCCTCGGTGACCGTGCCGGCCGGAGCATGCCGGTCGACCAGCACGAAGGCACACGCGATGACAGGCGCCAGGAACACACCCGCGAGCACCGACAGCAGCGTCATGCCGACCGCGCCCGGCATCAGCGTCAGCGGCACATAACACACCGCCAGGAAGCCCACCAGCACCTGCAGTCGCCGCGCGGGCTCACCGGCCCACTGCCGCGCCCCGTACGCCAGACCGCCCAGGAGCGCGCCCAGACCGATACCGGCCATCAGCCAGCCGTACACAGCGTCCCCGCCGTGCTCGTCCGCGTACGGCACCGAGGCGACCGTTATGGACCCGAGCGCGATCCCCACGAACAGGAACGCGCCCAGCATCGCCAGCAGTCCACGCGAGCGCAGCGCGCCCAGCCAGTGCGCCTCCCGCGGTGCGGAACGCCACGCGCGCGAGGGCGGCGACACGACCACCGAAAGGGCACCGAGCACCCCCACCGCGTTCAGCACCAGCAGAGCCGCCCGCTCCGACCACAGCGACACGCACAGGGTCACCAGCAACGGGCCGACGGCGAACATGACTTCCTGCGCCACGGCGTCCAGCGCGTACGCCCGGTGCACGTGCTCCTCCCGGCGCAGCACCGAGGGCCACAGGGCCCGCAGGCCGCCCTCAAGGGGCGGGGTGAACAGACCGGCGGCCGCCACGCACGCGTAGGCGAGCGGAAGCGGGTCGGTGCCGGTGAAGGCGAAGCCCGTCATGGCCAGCGCGGACAGGACGGCGGCGGGCAACTGGACCCGCGGCTGGCCGTACACGTCCACCAGCCGGCCGAGGACGGGCTGGCCGACGGCGTTGGCGACGCCGTACACCGCCGCGAGAGCACCCGCCAGGCTGTACGTGCCGCCCCCGGCCCGGACGAAGAGCACCAGGGCTATCGCCGCGGTCGCATTGGGCAGCCGCCCCACCAGCGTGCCGGTCAGCAGGCGCATCGCGTGCCGTGCCCTGAGGATCTCCAGGTATCCCGCAGCCATGCCCAGCCTCCAAGTCATACGTATAACGCCGTCCCCCATACGTACCATGTGCGCTGTCCGCAGGTCCAGACGAAAGAGCAGGTCCACGGTGGCACCCAGCAGTACGCGCCCGACCAGCCGAGACGTCGCACAGGCCGCCGGAGTCTCCCAGGCGGCCGTCTCGCTCGTCCTGGGCGACAAATGGCGCGGCCGGGTCTCCGAGACCACCGCCCAACGCGTCCGGGAAGCCGCACGCGACCTCGGCTACCGCCCCAACCTGGCCGCCCGCAACCTCCGCCTCGGCCACACCCGCACCGTCCTCCTGGTCGTCCCGGCGCTCACCACGGAGTTCTTCGCAGGTGTCTACACCGGCGCCGCACGCGTCGCCGCCGACCACGGCTTCGGCGTCCTCCTGTACCCCTCACCCGAAGGCATCGGCCCCGCCCGCGACCCCTTCGCCTCCGCCCAGGCCGCCCTGGACGGCGTCATCGCCTCCTCCATGGCCGCCGACGCCCTCACCGCCATCCGCGGTGGCGACCAACTCCCCCTCGTCATGCTCGACAGCGACCCCTCCGGCAGCCTCGGCGCCGCCACCGTCAACCTCGACATCGCCGACGGCGTCCGCCAGGTCGCCACCCACCTCCTGGCCCTTGGCCACCGGCATTACCTGCACCTCGCGGCCGACGTACCCTCCTGGACCTTCGAAGTACGCGCGCGCGTACTGGCCGCACAACTCGCCTCCGTCCCCGGCACCACCGTCCGCACGGCCCACGCACCCATCTCCATCGACGGCGCCCTGACCGCCGCCCAGGCCGCCCTCTCCTCCCCCGGCCCCCGCCCCACCGCCCTCGTCTGCGACGACGACAAACTCGCCGCCGGCGCCTACAAAGCCGTACGACGACTCGGCCTGCGCGTCCCCGACGACATCTCCGTCACCGGCCTGGACGACCTCGCCATCGCCACCGCCATCGACCCCGAACTGACGACCGTACGACTCGACGCCGAACTCTTCGGCGAGCGTGGCATGCAGGCCCTGCTGGCCGTCCTGGAGGGCCGCACACCACAAGCGGGAGACATCCCCGTCGAGTTGGTCGTACGGGGCTCCACAGCCCCTCCAGGCGCCCCCTGAACGCCCTGCGCCCCGGCCTGACGATCAGGCCGGGGCGCAGAAAGGGGTGACGATCGGGCACAGCAGACCGGACTAGTCCTCCTCGGAGTCCTCCGCCTCCTGCGCGCTCTCCGCCTCCGTGGTCGCGCCGCCCGCCTCCAGCAGACGATCGAGCTGACGGCCCACGATGCGCTTGAACTTCCGCTGCTGCGGACGCGTACGGTCCAGCACCGCGACCTCCAGGCGCTCCGCGGGAATCTCCCGTTCGCTGCCGTTCGTGTCCCGGGACAGAGCCTGCACGGCCAGCTTCAGTGCCTCGGCCAGACTCACGCCGTCCTGGTGACGCTGATCCAGATAGGTACTGATCTGCTCGGCATTGCCGCCGACCGCGACCGAACCGTGCTCGTCCACGATCGAACCGTCGTGCGGCAACCGATAGATCTGGTCCCCGTCCGGCGTGTCACCGACCTCGGCCACGACCAGCTCCACCTCGTACGGCTTCTCACCGGCCGAGGAGAAGATCGTGCCCAGGGTCTGGGCATAGACGTTGGCGAGACCACGGGCGGTCACGTCGTCACGGTCATAGGTGTAACCACGGAGGTCGGCGTACCGCACGCCACCGATCCGCAGGTTCTCGTACTCGTTGTACTTGCCGGCCGCCGCGAAGCCGATCCGGTCATAGATCTCGCTGAACTTGTGCAGCGCGCGGGACGGATTCTCACCGACGAACACGATGCCGTCGGCATACTGCAGCACGACCAGACTGCGACCACGAGCGATGCCCTTGCGGGCGTACTCCGCCCGGTCGGCCATCGCCTGCTGGGGGGAGACATAGAACGGAGTCGACACCGGTTATCCGTCCCTTTCTGTGGAAGTCACTGCGATCACCTTGCAAGAACCGGCACGTCCGCTACAGCAACGCGGCCCGCGGGCCGTCGGGCTGCTCCAGCCGACGCGCCAGAATCGAACGGGCGATCTCGGACGACTCGTCGTCGGTGAGCCGACGGAAGCCGTCCTCGGTGATCACGGTGACGATCGGATAGATCCGGCGGGCGACATCGGGACCACCGGTCGCCGAGTCGTCGTCAGCCGCGTCGTACAGGGCCTGCACCACCAATGTCGTGGCCTCGGCCTCGCTCAGACCACCATGGAAGAACTTCTTCATGGCACCGCGCGCGAAGACCGAGCCGGAACCGGTCGCGGCGAAGTGGTGCTCCTCGGAACGGCCACCCGTGACGTCGTAGGAGAAGATCCTGCCCCTGCCCCGGTCCACGTCGTACCCCGCGAACAACGGCACCACGGCCAGACCCTGCATCGCCATGCCCAGATTCGAACGGATCATGGTCGACAGTCGGTTCGCCTTGCCCTCCAGCGACAGCTGAGCACCCTCGACCTTCTCGAAGTGCTCCAGCTCCAGCTGGAAGAGCTTCACCATCTCCACGGCGAGACCCGCCGTGCCGGCGATCCCCACAGCCGAGTACTCGTCGGCCGGGAACACCTTCTCGATGTCCCGCTGAGCGATGACATTGCCCATGGTCGCCCGCCGGTCACCGGCGAGCACGACACCACCCGGGAACGTGACGGCCACGATGGTCGTCCCGTGCGGCGCCTCGATCACGCCCTGCGTGGGCGGCAGTTGCCGCTTACCGGGCAACATCTCCGGCTGATGCTCGGACAGGAAGTCCATGAAGGACGACGACCCGGGCGTCAGGAAGGCAGCTGGTAGACGCCCGGTGCTACGAGTGTTGGCTTCCACGCGTTTCCTTCCAGGTAATCGGCAGCTCGGTACATCGCTTCGGGATCGTCCCTCAACAGGCCGAGGCCGGAATTGCAGTTGAAGCACAGTACGCCTCGGACCCTACCCGTCTTGTGGCAGTGATCCACATGAACGGCGGGGGCTGTCAAACAGATCGCGCAGAGCCCCCGCTGGACGGCGACCATCTCGTCACGCTCGGCCTCGGTCATGCCGTAATTACGCTCCAGGCGTTTCGCACGGGCTTCAACGGCGCGGCACGCCTTGCAACGCGACGCCCACCCGTCGGAGGTCGAGGCTTTCCGGTGCCAACCCGAGTGCGGCTTGCTCTCACCACACCCCTGGCAGTGTTTGGATCCCTCGGAGACGCCCCCGTGCTCGGGTACTGGCCTACCCATGGACCGCTGCCGCTTCCTGTCGGATTCAGCGGCACAATCACGGCAACGGCGCTGAAGGCCGTCGAGGTTTGTGCGCTTGGGCGCGAAGGCTGCGCGCGGCTTGGCCTCGCCGCACCGCGCGCAGCGCTTCACCTCCGACTCGCTTGCCACCACCCCACCCCACTCACCTTCGAATCGAAGGGGGAAGCGGCCTACTGGCCACCCTTCTGAACAAAAGAGCGAACGAAGTCCTCGGCATTTTCTTCGAGCACATCATCGATTTCGTCGAGGACGGAGTCGACGTCGTCGCTCAGCTTCTCCTGGCGCTCCTTGAGGTCTTCGGAACCCTGCGTCTCCGCAACCTGCTCCTCGACCTCCTCGGTGTTGTGTGTGGCCTTCTGCTGTCCGCCGCCGGTGTCCTTGGTCGCCATAACCCCTCACCCCGCTCGGTTCGACGTTCTTGATCAGACCCTACAAGCAGGGTCCGACATCGGCCCCGCAGTTCCTACAACGTACGGGGGCCATCTCGATGATTCCCTCTGGCCAGGTTTTCCACCCTGTCGCAGTGCCCGGCCCGAGTACCCTTTCAGCCGCCCGACAGCACCCTGACCAGGTCTTCTGCCGTTCGACAGCGGTCCAGGAGCTCCTTGACGTGATTTCGCGTTCCGCGAAGCGGTTCCAGGGTTGGGACCCGCTGGAGCGAATCCCGGCCCGGGAGGTCGAAGATCACCGAGTCCCAGGAGGCCGCGGCGACGTCGTCGGCGTACTGCTCCAGGCAGCGGCCGCGGAAGTACGCGCGGGTGTCCTCAGGGGGCTTGGTGCGGGCCCGCTCGACGTCCTGTTCGTCGAGGAGCCGTTTCATGCGACCGCGGGCCGCGAGCCGGTTGTAGAGGCCCTTCTCGGCCCGTACGTCGGCGTACTGGAGGTCGAGGAGGTGGAGTTTCGCGGCGTCCCAGTCGAGGTCGTCGCGGCGCCGGTAGCCCTCCATGAGTTCGCGCTTGGCGACCCAGTCGAGCTCGCCGGCGAGGCTCATGGGGTCGTTCTCCAGGCGGTTGAGGGTGTCCTCCCAGCGGGCCAGGACGTCCTTGGTCTGGTCGTCCACGTCGGCGCCGAACCGCTCCTCGACGTATTTGCGGGCCAGTTCGTAGTACTCCATCTGGAGCTGGACCGCGGTGAGTGTGCGGCCGCTGCGGAGGGTGACCAGGCGCTGGAGTGTCGGGTCGTGGGAGACCTGGTGCAGGGTCCGTACGGGCTGGTCGACCGCGAGGTCCACGGCGATGAAGCCGTCCTCGATCATCGACAGGACCAGGGCCGTGGTGCCCAGTTTCAGATAGGTCGAGATCTCCGAGAGGTTGGCGTCGCCGATGATCACGTGGAGGCGGCGGTACTTCTCGGCGTCGGCGTGCGGTTCGTCGCGGGTGTTGATGATCGGGCGCTTGAGGGTGGTCTCCAGACCCACCTCGACCTCGAAGTAGTCGGCGCGCTGGCTGAGCTGGAAGCCGTGTTCGTGTCCGTCCTGGCCGATGCCGACGCGGCCGGCTCCGGCGAACACCTGACGGGAGACGAAGAAGGGCGTGAGGTGGCGCACGATGTCCGAGAAGGGGGTTTCCCGCTTCATCAGGTAGTTCTCGTGCGTGCCGTAGGAGGCGCCCTTGTTGTCGGTGTTGTTCTTGTAGAGGTGGATGGGCTGGGCGCCGGGGAGTTGTGCGGCTCGTTCGGCGGCCTCGGCCATGATGCGCTCGCCGGCCTTGTCCCAGAGGACGGCGTCGCGCGGGTTGGTGACCTCGGGGGCGCTGTATTCGGGGTGTGCGTGGTCGACGTAGAGCCGTGCGCCGTTGGTGAGGATGACGTTGGCGAGGCCGATGTCCTCGTCGGTGAGCTGGCTGGAGTCGGCGGTTTCGCGGGCGAGGTCGAAGCCCCGTGCGTCCCGTAGGGGGTTTTCCTCCTCGAAGTCCCAGCGGGCCCGCCGGGCCCGGTGCATCGCCGCCGCGTAGGCGTTGACGATCTGGGACGAGGTGAGCATGGCATTGGCGTTGGGGTGGCCGGGGACGGAGATCCCGTACTCCGTCTCGATGCCCATTACTCGCCGTACGGTCATGCGGCCCTCCTTGCCCGGCGGCGCCCTCGGTCGGGGGCGCCGCTCAAGTACCGCTGGCGCTCCGGTGCGTGTGCGGTGCCCGTCCCCGCACTGCGCGACTCGGCGGTATTGAAGAGCCTAGAACGGCTCCGCGCTGGTGGGGAGATCATTTGCGTCATTGCCTTGCTCGCCTCTGTTCCGGTTAGTTGCCTGAAAAACAGTCGGCTGCGGGTACCCCGGTGAGGGCACCCGCAGCCGCCCTGTCTTTACAGGTACTGACCGGTGTTGGCCACCGTGTCGATGGAGCGTCCGGTGTCGGCGCCCTGCTTTCCGGTGATGAGCGTACGGATGTAGACGATCCGTTCGCCCTTCTTTCCGGAGATGCGGGCCCAGTCGTCCGGGTTGGTGGTGTTGGGCAGGTCTTCGTTCTCCTTGAACTCGTCCACGCAGGCCTGGAGGAGGTGGGAGACGCGGAGGCCCTTCTGGTTGTGGTCGAGGAAGTCCTTGATCGCCATCTTCTTGGCACGGCCCACGATGTTCTCGATCATGGCGCCGGAGTTGAAGTCCTTGAAGTAGAGGACTTCCTTGTCGCCGTTGGCGTAGGTGACTTCCAGGAAGCGGTTCTCCTCGGACTCGGCGTACATGTGTTCCACGGTCGTCTGGATCATGCTCTGGACGGTCGTGGTCTTGCTGCCGCCGTGCTCGCCGACGTCGTCGGAGTGCAGCGGGAGGCGCTCGGTGAGGTACTTGGCGAAGATGTCCTTGGCCGCTTCGGCGTCCGGACGCTCGATCTTGATCTTCACGTCGAGCCGGCCGGGGCGCAGGATGGCGGGGTCGATCATGTCCTCGCGGTTGGAGGCACCGATGACGACCACGTTCTGCAGGCCTTCGACGCCGTCGATCTCGGCGAGGAGCTGCGGGACGATGGTGTTCTCGACGTCGGAGCTGACGCCGGAGCCGCGGGTGCGGAAGAGGGATTCCATCTCGTCGAAGAAGACGATGACGGGGGTGCCCTCGGAGGCCTTCTCCCTGGCGCGCTGGAAGACGAGGCGGATCTGCCGCTCGGTCTCGCCGACGTACTTGTTGAGGAGCTCGGGGCCCTTGATGTTGAGGAAGAAGCTCTTGCCGGTGGCTTGGCCGGTGACCTCGGCGACCTTCTTGGCCAGCGAGTTGGCGACGGCCTTGGCGATGAGCGTCTTGCCGCATCCGGGCGGTCCGTAGAGCAGGACGCCCTTGGGTGGGCGCAGCTCGTGCTCCTTGAAGAGGTCGGGGTAGAGGTAGGGGAGCTCGACGGCGTCGCGGATCATCTCGATCTGCCCGCCGAGGCCACCGATCTGCTCGTAGCCGATGTCGGGGACCTCTTCGAGGACGAGTTCCTCGACCTCGCTCTTCGGTACGACTTCGTAGACGTACCCGGAGCGGGGTTCGAGCAGGAGGGCGTCGCCGGGTCGGATGACGATGTCCAGGAGTGGTTCGGCGAGCCGGACCACTCGTTCCTCGTCGGTGTGTCCTTGTACGAGGGCGCGTTCGCCGTCCTCGAGGATCTCCTTGAGGGTGACGATGTCGCCGACGCTCTCGTACTCCATGGCCTCGACCACGTTGAGAGCTTCGTTGAGCATCACTTCCTGGCCACGCCGGAGCTCTTCGAGCTCGACGCTGGGGCTGACGTTCACCCGCAGTTTGCGGCCGCCGGTGAAGATGTCGGCGGTGCCGTCCTCGTTCGCTTCGAGGAAGACGCCGAAGCCGGCAGGGGGCTGTGCGAGCCGGTCGACTTCCTCCTTGAGGGCCACGATCTGGTCGCGGGCCTCACGGAGTGTGTTGGCCAGTCGCTCGTTCTGGGCGGACACGCCGGCCAGGTTTGTCTGTAGCTCGACGATCCGCTCTTCGAGAATCCTCGTGTGCCGCGGAGAGTCGGCGAGCTTGCGTCGCAGGACGGCGATCTCCTGCTCAAGGTAGGCAACCTGCCCGGCCGGGTCGTCGGACCCTCGTCCCGGGCGGATGCCGCGGTTCATGTCGTCGTCGTGGGCTGCCACGGTCCTCACCTCCTCCAAGGGGAGCTGGACGCTTCCAGACCCTACCTGGGTGGGTGTCGATTGAAACCCCTAGATCACAAAGACTGTCGAGGTGTGTCCGATCTTCACCCTTGCGCTCTCCCTCACGCCAGGGGAATACCCACCGAACATGATTGGGAAGCCGCCGGAGGTAGGGTCGAAGTGTTCAACACCCGTCAGAGCTGGCCTGATTCCCGCCGGTTCGGCACTTAAACGGCAGGAGAGATGAGCGTGCAACAGGAGGCCGAGGTCGGTGGCGAGGCGCTGGAGGTCTGGATCGACCAGGATCTCTGTACCGGCGACGGCATCTGTGTGCAGTACGCGCCGGAGGTGTTCGAGCTGGACATCGACGGTCTGGCCTACGTGAAGGGCTCGGACGACGAGCTTCTCCAGGACAGGGGCGCCACAACGCCCGTACCGCTGCCCCTTCTCACCGATGTGGTCGACTCCGCGAAGGAGTGTCCGGGTGACTGCATCCACGTACGTCGAGTTTCGGACAGGGTGGAGATCTACGGGCCGGACTCGGAGTGACCCGATCGTCGCCCTGTGTGACTGTTGCCTGATTTGCCACAGCTGTGATCGCTTCGGTCAGACGGTGTGCGTGCCCGCGGGGGTGGAGCGGACGAACGCGCCGTCCTTCCACTGCCACTCGGCCTTGTCCGTCACGTCCGGGCAGCAACTCGGTACGTCGGACGTGGAGTAGCCGAGCAGGGTCGCGTGGACGGCTCCGTCGCTCACCGTGAAGTCGGTGACGGTGTTGCGGGTCCCTGGGCTCAGCAGGGTGGCGACGACGCGGGGTTCACCGGTGCTCTTTGCACGCGTGATGACGTAGACGCCGTCGGGCGGGGTGCCCATGGCGGCGTCGCAGTGCACCACGACGACTGTTTCCGGCCGTCCGTCGCCGTCGAGGTCTCCGGAGATCCGTTTCTGCACCTTCGCCTTGACCGGTCCGCAGTCGATGGGGAAGTGGACGCCGGCGGGATCGGGTGCCGTCGTGACGACCGGGGCGGTCCGGGCTTCGGGGCCGGATGCCTGGGCGGCTGTCGCCGGGTTGGGCTGCAGGACCGAGGAGAAGGCCACGACTCCCGCCACGGCGGTGGCGGTCGCGACCCAGTGGATCGGGCGGGTGTACGTGTGTGCCAGTTCCGGGACGGCGGATTGCTGCACTAGGAGCGTCTCCTGTGAGGGCTGTGCCGGTGGGGGGTGGCCAGCATGGTGCCACACGTCACAGGACGGGGAAACGGCGGGGTCCGAGGCTACGGGCCCGCCCGTCGGGTTTGTTCGCTTTGTGGCGTGGTGTCAACACAAGGGCGCCGCTGCCGTGTTCCGGAGGTTTCCGAGAACGCGGCAGCGGCGCCGTTGCGTTGATGGGGGTGTGCGGTACGTCAGCGACCGCCGCCGCCGTCGGCGTTGGGGCCGGTGTAGTCCTCGCCGTAGGAGCCCTTGGAGGGGCGGCGGCGACGCATGGGCGGCTCGACGCCGTCCGCGAGGCGGCGGGCGGTGAGGAGGAAGCCGGTGTGGCCGATCATGCGGTGGTCCGGGCGGACGGCCAGGCCCTCCACGTGCCAGTTGCGGATCATCGATTCCCAGGAGGTGGGCTCGTTGAAGGAGCCGATCTCACGGATGGACTCGACGGTCCGGGCGAGCTGGGTGGTGGTGGCGACGTAGCAGCACAGGATGCCGCCGGGGACGAGCGCCTTGGAGACGGCCTCCAGGCACTCCCACGGGGCGAGCATGTCGAGGACGACGCGGTCGACGTCGGTGTCGGACAGGTTGTCCTGGAGGTCGCCGACGGTGAGCTGCCAGGCGGGGTGCGGGCCGCCGAAGTAGCGCTCGACGTTCTGCTGGGCGATCTCGGCGAAGTCCTCGCGACGCTCGTAGCTGTGCAGCATGCCCTGGTCGCCGATGGCGCGCAGCAGGAAGCTGCTGAGCGAGCCGGAGCCGACGCCGGCCTCCACAACGCGGGCGCCGGGGAAGATGTCGGCGAAGGCGAGGATCTGCCCCGCGTCCTTGGGGTAGACCACGGCGGCGCCGCGGGGCATGGACAGGACGTAGTCGGGGAGCAGGGGGCGCAGCGCGAGATAGGCGACGTTACCGGTGGTGCGGACAACGCTGCCCTCGGGTGCGCCGATCAGCTCGTCGTGCGGGAAGGAACCCTTGTGGGTGTGAAAGTTCTTTCCCTCTTCGAGCGTGAACGTGTAGTGACGGCCCTTGGGGTCGGTCAGCTGAACCTGGTCCCCGACCTTGAAGGGCCCGCGCCTGCGGGCGGCACCGGTCGGTTCGGACATGTGAACAGCCTACCGGGGTTTGTGGGGCCCACCGACCACTACGACGGTCTGGCCATGGCCTTCACGAAGGCACGCTCGACGTCGGCCGCGGACAGCACGCCGTAGATCTCGCCGCTCTCCTCGACGACGAGGTATTCGGTCGCGGGGGTCTCGCGCAGGGCGTCCAGGAGGTCCTCGCCGGCCAGCTCCGCCGAGACGCGCATGCCGTCGGTGAGGTCCTGGGCGAGGCCGCTGACGGCGACCCAGGGGCGGCGGTGTTCGGGTACGCCGACGATGGCGGCCTCGCGTACGAGGGAGAGCGGGGTGCCCTCGGCGTCGACGACGACCAGGGCGCGCGCGCCGGCGGCGTTGGCGCGGCGCAGGGCCTCGGACAGGGGTGTGTCGGTCTCGACGGGGACCGCGCGGCGGGTGAGGGTGCGGGCGCGCAGGTCGGGGAGGTGTTCGCGCAGTCGGGCCACGCGGAGGCTGTTGCCGGCGCCGGTCCAGATGATCGCGGCGAGGATCGCGGCGAGCAGGGCGTCCATCACCGTGTCCATGCCGACGTTGTCCTCGGCGGTGGTGCCGAGCGCTCCGGACTGGGTGAGCAGCGGGAGGCCGATGAGGACGGAGACGGCGAGTGCGCGGCCGACCCAGGCGGCGGCGATGGTGCCGGTCATGGGCCTGCCGGTGATCTTCCAGACGACGGCGCGGAGCATGCGTCCGCCGTCGAGAGGGAGACCGGGCAGGAGGTTGAAGACGGCCACGATGAGGTTGGAGATCATCAGGCCGCCGAGCAGGACGGCGGGGACGGTGCCGGGTTCGACGGGCTGGAGGGCGACGTAGAAGAGGCCGGCGAGGACGAGGGAGAGCAGTGGGCCGACGAAGGCCAGCACGAACTCCCGGCCGGGGGTCTCGGCCTCCTTCTCGATCTCGGAGACGCCGCCGAAGAACTGGAGCTGGATGCGGCGCACGGGGAGCTTGAAGCGGAGGGCCGCGACGGTGTGGGCGAGTTCGTGGACGAGGACGGAGGCGTAGAAGGCGACCGCGAAGAAGAGGGCGACGAGGTAGCGGGCGGCGCCGAGTTCCGGCAGCACGCGGTCCAGCTGGCCGCCGAACACCCAGGTGATGAGTGCGGCGACGAGGAACCAGCTGGGGGCGACGTAGACGGGCACACCGAAGGGACGGCCCATGAGCAGTCCGCCGCGGGACTGTGGCTGCTGCGGTGGGCGATTCTTGGGGGCCGCGCCGGAGTGGGCGAGGGTGCGGTGGTCGTCGGCAGTGCCGTGCTCTTCGGGTTTCCGGAGCTCGGCGGGGGGTTGCCGGTGGTCGCTGCGGGGGCGGCCGGGGTCCTGCTCTGCGTCCGTGCGTTCGCCTGTGCGGGTGCCGTCGTCCGGGGCGTCGGCCGCGGGCTCGGCCGGGCTCGCGCCGGTGTCGTCGTCGGCTCCGGGAGCCGAGCCCGCCTCCGGAGCTCCGTGAGCCTCCGGCGGCGATGGGGCGGCGGCTGCCGGAGCCTGGTCGGCATTGTCATCGGCGGCCGGTTCCTGCACGGGGGCGGTGCCGCTCCCCGGGTCCGTGGCGGGCTGGTCGGCCGTAGGCGCGGCGGGGCCGTCGGTTCCGTGGTCGGCATTCTTGGCGGCGGCCGGTTCCTGCGCGGGGGCGGTGCCGCTCCCCGGGTCCGTGGCGGGCTGGTCGGCCGTAGGGGGGTCGGTGTTCGTGGTGGTGGCCCGGGTTCCGTTGTCGTGGGGGTCGGTGGTCTGGGCCGTGGGCCCTGCGTGGGGCTTGGCCGACCTGTCCGTGCCGGACCGCGGCTGCCCGCTCCCGCCGCTCTCGTCCACGATGTCCCCTCGTTCGAAGCGTCTTCCGCGCCTGCCGTGCGGAAGGGTCTCGGGTCGATGGTATGCGGCGGTCTCAACGCGTTCCGCCCCGGCACCCCCGCGTTTCCCCGGGGTCGCTGCGGTCACGGCGGCGGCTGGGTAACTGTCAGTGGCGGGCCGTATGGTCTGTGGTCATGGAGACGAGCACCGAGGGCACGGCGGAGACCGCGAGTGGAGACCCGGGGGCGGCGGCAGAGCCGGTCGTGGTCGAGCCGATGGCGGCGGCAGTGGTGGAGGGCGCCGGTGAGGTGTCCCGGCCCGCCATGGCGCCCGCGTCCCTCTCCCCCTCGCGGGCCAGTGACTTCATGCAGTGCCCGCTGCTGTACCGGTTCCGGGTGATCGACCGGCTGCCGGAGAAGCCGAGCGAGGCGGCGACCCGGGGGACCCTCGTGCACTCGGTGCTCGAGCGGCTCTTCGACGCGCCGGCCACCGAGCGGACCGCGCCGAAGGCCAAGTCGCTCGTCCCTGGTCAGTGGGACCGGCTCAGGGAGAGTCGCCCGGAGGTGGTCGAGCTGTTCGCCGACGATCCGGACGGCGAGCGGCTGACGCGCTGGCTCGGTGAGGCGGAGCGGCTGGTCGAGCGGTGGTTCACGCTGGAGGACCCGACGCGGCTGGAGCCCGCCGAGCGGGAGATGTTCGTCGAGACGGAGCTGGACTCGGGGCTGAGGCTGCGCGGGATCATCGACCGGGTCGATGTGGCGCCGACCGGCGAGGTGCGGATCGTCGACTACAAGACGGGCAAGGCGCCCCGGCCCGAGTACGCCGAGGGCGCGTTGTTCCAGATGAAGTTCTACGCCCTGGTGGTGTGGCGCCTGAAGAACGTGATCCCTCGCCGGCTCCAGCTCGTCTATCTCGGCAGCGGTGACGTCCTGACGTACGACCCGGTCCTCGCCGACCTGGAGCGCGTCGAGCGCAAGCTGCTGGCCCTGTGGGAGGCGATCCGGGAGGCCACGGAGACGGGCGAGTGGCGGCCCCGTCCCACCAAGTTGTGCGGCTGGTGCGACCACCAGGAGCACTGCCCGGAATTCGGCGGCACTCCCCCGCCGTATCCGCTGCCGGTGAGGGCGGCCGAGTCGGCGGGCGCTGCGCAGGGCAGAATGGGGCCGGACTAGCGAAGGAGACTTACGTGGCCATCCGCGTCCTACTGGTCGACGACCAGCCGCTGCTGCGCACCGGCTTCCGGATGATTCTGGAAGCCGAGCAGGATCTCGCGGTCGTGGGCGAGGCCGGAGACGGCCTTCAGGCTCTGGACCAGGTGCGGGCTCTGCAGCCCGACGTGGTCCTGATGGACATCCGTATGCCACGGATGGACGGTGTGGAGGCAACCCGGCAGATCACCGGGCCGGGGCGGGACGGCCCGGCGAAGGTGTTGGTGCTGACCACTTTCGACCTCGACGAGTATGTGGTGGAGGCGCTGCGGGCGGGGGCCAGCGGGTTCCTGCTCAAGGACGCCCCGGCCAACGAGCTCGTGCAGGCGATCCGGGTGGTGGCGGCGGGTGAGGCGATGCTCGCGCCGAGCATCACGCGCCGGCTGCTCGACAAGTACGCCACGCATCTGCCGTCCGGTGACGAGCCGGTGCCCGACACGCTGCACACGCTCACCGACCGGGAGGTCGAGGTGCTGAAGCTGGTGGCGCGCGGGCTGTCCAACGCCGAGGTCGCAGCGGATCTGTTCGTCAGCGAGACCACCGTGAAGACGCATGTCGGTCACGTCCTGACCAAACTGGGGCTGCGGGACCGGGTGCAGGCCGCGGTGTACGCGTACGAGAGCGGTCTGGTGCGTCCCGGAGCGCAGTAGCCGGCAGCGGCGGTGAGCGAAGAGGGCGTCCCCTTCCTGACAGGGGGCGCCCTCTTCGTGTGTGCGGCGGCGGACCGGATCCGCCGTCGGATCAGCCCTTGCTGAGTTCCCAGAAGCGGAACACGGTGGAGGCGTCGAGGCAGTACTCCAGGCCGTAGACGTCGTCGCGGACGACGGCGTACTGCTTGGCCTGCCAGACGGGCAGGACGGGAACGTCCCTGGCGACGATGTCCTGGAGCGTGGCGAAGGGGTCGTCGGTGGCGGCGCGGTCCGGCTGGGCGGCGGTCTGCGGGATGAGCGTGCCGCTGATCTTGGTGTTGCTGTAGTTGTTGTCGAGCACGTTGCCCTTGCCGAAGAAGGGGGCCGTGAAGTTGTCGGCGTCCGGGTAGTCGGGCACCCAGCCCTTCACGTAGACGCCGTACTTGCCGGCCGCGATGTCCTTCTCATACTGGTCGAAGGCCACGGACTTCACGTCGGCGTCGAACAGACCGCTGGCGTTGAGCTGTCGGGCGATCGTCTTGAGTTCCTGGTCGGTGGCCGGGCCGTAGCGGGACGGTGTCGACCACAGGGTCAGCTTCACCTTGCCGGTGATGCCGTCGGCGGCCAGGGCGGCGGCGGCCCGGGGCGTGGAGGGCTCGGCGCCGTAGGTGTCGAAGAAGGCCGTGTTGTGGCCGGCGATACCGGCCGGGATGATCGAGTAGAGCGGGGTCGCGGTGCCCTGGTAGACGTCGTCGATGAGGGCTTCGCGGTCGAGCAGGTAGGCGATCGCCTTGCGGACGCCCGGTTTCCCGGTGACGGGGTCGTCCATGTTGAAGACGAGGTGCTGGACCTCGGCGCTGGTGCCCTCGACGACCTCGATGCCGGAGTCGGGCGAGGCGTTCTCGATGTCGGTGATGTCGCCCGCGGTGAGGCCGCGGTAGGCGATGTCGACCTTCTTGTCGGTGAGGGCGGTCTTCAGGGCGGCCTGGTCGCCGTGGAAGAACTTCAGTGTCACGCCGGAGTTCTGGGGCTCGGCGGTGCCCTTGTAGTTCTCGTTGACGGAGAACACGGCCTGGTCGTCGCCGAACGAGTCGAGCCGGTAGGGGCCGGAGCCGACCGCCTCGCCGTCCTTGCGCAGGCCGTCGGCGTCGTACTGCGTGTGGTCGACGATGGAACCCGCACCGGAGGCGATCTTGCTCGGGAAGGTGGCGTCCGGTGTGTTCAGCGTGAAGACGATGGTCTTCTCGTCCGGGGTCTCGACCTTGTCGAGCATCGGGAACATGATCGCGGGACCGGCGTCGTCGTTGATCTTCAGCGTGCGGTCGAAGGAGAACTTGACGTCCTGCGAGGTGAGCGAGTCGCCGTTGCTGAACTTGAGGCCGGTCTTGAGCGTGCACGCGTACACCTGGGTCCTGGTGTCCGTGAACCTGCAGCTCTGGGCGGCGTCGGGCTCCGGTTCCGGGGCGCCCTTGGGGAAGCTGAGCAGCGACTGGAAGACGTTGTTGAACAACAGCCAGGAGCCGGGGTCGTAGCCGGAGGCCGGGTCGGTGGCGAGGACGTCGTCGGACATCCCCACGACCACCGAGGAGCCGCCGGAACCGGAGTCACCGGAATCCGCGCCGCAACCGGTCAGCAGGCCGGTGGCCAGCCCCGCGACGATCGGCAGGACCGGCCACTGTATGCGCTTGTTCACGTGCGAGTGCCTTGTCGTCGATTCTTGTGGAATCCCGGGACCTGTCCGCGCAGGCCCCGGGCGGGAAAGGCGCCGGCCGGGTCAGCCGCTCACACCCTTGCCGAGTTCCCACAGCTGCAGCGTGGACGAGGAGTTGAGCGCGTAGGCGGTGCCTGTGACGTCGTCGCGTGCGGCGACGTACTGGTTGCCCTGCCACAGTGGCAGCACGGGGACGTCGTTGGCGACGATGTCCTGGATCTCGGTCAGGCTTCCGGACGCGGCGATGCGGTCGGCCTCGCGACGGGAGTCCGGGATCAGGCTGTTGCGGATCTTGGGGTTGTCGTAGGGCGAGCCGAGGAAGTTGTCCTTGTCGAGGAACGGGGCGAGGTAGTTGTCCGCGTCGGGGAAGTCCGGGAACCAGCCCATGCCGTAGACGTCGTAGTCGCCCTTCTTCTCCGCCGGGCGGAAGGTGGCCCAGGGGGCGCCCTTGATGCTGACCTCGAAGAGCCCGCTGCCGTTGAGCTGCTTCTGGAGGTCCTCGAACTCCTCCTTGGTGCCCGAGCCGTAGTGGTCGGTCGTGTAGTGGAGGGTCATTTTCACCGGGGTGGTGATGCCGGCCTGGGTCAGCAGGAACTTGGCCTTGGTGAGGCTCGGGTCGCCGTACTTGTTGAAGAACGCGTTGACGTGACCGGTGATGGTGGCCGGGACCAGGGAGAAGAGCGGCTGGGCCTGGGTGCCGTAGACCTTGGAGACGAGTTCGCCGCGGTTGATCAGCTGGGCCATCGCCTGGCGTACGGCACGGGACTTCACCGAGGGGGCGTCGGTGTTGAAGGCCAGGTAGCGGATCTCCAGGCCGGCCATCTCGACGAGGTCGACGTCGCCGCCGGACTCGTTGGAGAGCTTCTGGATCTGCGCGGGCGACATGGTGCGGGTGATGAGGTCGATGTCGCCCTTGGTGAGGGCGGTGCCCATCGCGTCGGCGTCCGCGAAGGAGCGCAGTTCGACCTTGTCGTTGTTCACCTTCAACGACCCCTTGTAGTTGGGGTTCTTGGTGAACACGGCGTTGACGAGCTCGTCGTTCTTGACGTCGGCCTTCATCGTGTAGGGGCCGGAGCCGTCGATGTCGAAGCCGTCGCGGAGCTTGCCCTTCGCGTAGTCGTCGGGGTTGACGATGCCGGCGACCGGGGTCGACAGCTTGTACGGGAAGGTGGCGTCGGCGGTCTTGAGGTGGAAGATGACCTGGCGCTCACCCTTGGTCTCGACGGTGTCGATGGTGGACAGCAGGGCGAAGACCCCGGAGTCCGCCTTGAGGGCGAGGGCGCGGTCGATGGAGTACTTCACATCGGCCGCAGTGATGGCGTCGCCGTTGGAGAACTTGAGGCCGTCGCGCAGGGTGCAGACGTAGCGTTCGTTGCCGCTGTCGCTGAAGCCGCAGGACTGGGCGGCCTCGGGCACGGGGTCGCCGTCGCCCTTGGGCTGGATCATCAGGGTCTGCACGGTCTGGCGCAGGACGTTCCAGGTGCCGACGTCGTAGGCGTAGGCGGGGTCGAGCGGCGCGGGAGCGTCCTTCGTGGCGGTGAACCGGTCCGTGGTGCCGACGCCGATCGCATCGCTCCCGCCGCTGCCGCTGTCGGTCCCGCCGCAGGCGGCGAGTACCGGCGCGAGCAGACCGATGACGGCCGGCAGCACCAAAGTCTTGCGGTTCATGCGCGAGTTTCTCCACAGCTGTCGAGTCCGTGTAACCGGCATGCATGGGTGGTGCGGCGGATCACGGGGTGAGGTCGATGTTCTCACCAGGAGGTTAGTCCGGACCGGCAGGAGGGTTCACGGCCCCCGGAGTTGGGCCTCCATCACACAGCGGAACCGGGTGTGGACGCACCGAATACCGGCCAGGGGAATGATTAGTGCAGGTTTCCATCAAACGGGACACATGGGCACGCCCAAGCGCCCGGAATCAGGGCCTCCGGCACAGCCTCGCCCGGCTGTCGAGGTCCGTCCGCGTGGGGAACGTCACACCCGTAATAGGGAGGGAGACGACCGGAATTCGGCCATCCGGCAGGCTTGGAATTCCCGTGACAGGGATCTGGGGAATTACCGCGCTATCCGCGCTGCACGCTGGGTGAACACCCGAGGCATTTCCGTCATCGAAGGGTGATCAGACCGCGCAGGAATGTCAGGTCGATCTCTTCGAGGGAGCTGACGACGGTGCGTCCGGGGGCCGGGGCGATGGGAGCCACGGAGGGTACGGCCACGACCTGACAGCCGGCGGCCTCGGCGGCGGCGACACCGGTGGCGGTGTCCTCGACGACCGCACATCTGGCCGGATCCGCACCGAGTCCGGCGGCGGCGAACAGATAGGGGTCGGGGTACGGCTTGGTGCGGGACACCTCGTCACCGGCAACCGTGAGGGCGAAGTGCTGGGGGCCGAGGGACGTGAGGACACGGTCGATGATGCGCCGGTGCGACGCGGAGACCAGGGCCGTGGGGATCCGGTGCGCGGACAGTTCGGCCAGCAGCCGCAGGGCGCCCGGCATCAGGGGCAGGTGGCGGCCGATGCGGTCCTCGAAGCCGTCGTTGAGCAGGACGCTGAGTTCGGCGAGGGTGATGTCGGCGCCGGTGGCCTCGATCAGGAAGCCCGCGCTGCGGGTCATGGGGCCGCCGACCACGACATGGCGCCAGGAGTCGTCGAGGGTGTGGCCGAGGCGGGCGAAGACGTCGACCTCGACGTCCCACCAGAAGCCCTCGGTGTCCACCAGAGTGCCGTCCATGTCGAGGAGAACGGCCTGAAGTGCTGAGCCGTCGGCCGTTCGGGTTACGGGCGCGGGGACCGTGCTGGTCATCCACGTACCTCCTTGAGGGACGAGCAGGCCGGTCCCCCGCACGGGGAACCGGCCTCCAGTGGACCGACCAGTGTACGACTTATCCGATCAGTGTGCTCGGTGAGTCATGACTCAGGAGCGTTTCACCGGGCGTTGAAGTACTTCGCCTCCGGGTGGTGGATGACGATGGCGTCGGTGGACTGCTCGGGGTGGAGCTGGAACTCCTCCGAGAGGTGGACGCCGATCCGTTCGGGCTGGAGCATGTCGGCGATCTTGGCGCGGTCCTCCAGGTTGGGGCAGGCGCCGTAGCCGAGGGAGAAGCGGGCACCGCGGTACTTCAGCGAGAACATGTCCTCGATCTCACTGGGGTCCTCGCCCGCGAAGCCGAGCTCGGACCGCACGCGCGCGTGCCAGTACTCGGCGAGCGCCTCGGCCAACTGGACGGACAGGCCGTGCAGTTCGAGGTAGTCGCGGTAGGCGTTCGCCTCGAACAGCTTGGCGGTCTGCTCACCGATCCGGGAGCCGACGGTGACGACCTGGAAGCCGACGACGTCGATCTCGCCTGACTCCTCGGGGCGGAAGAAGTCGGCCAGGCAGAGCCGGCGGCCGCGGCGCTGGCGGGGGAAGGTGAAGCGGGTGCGTTCGTTGCCCTGCTCGTCCAGGATGATCAGGTCGTCGTCCTTGGAGACGCAGGGGAAGTAGCCGTAGACGACGGCGGCTTCGAGGAGGTTCTCGGTCTGCAGCTGGTCGAGCAGTCCGCGCAGTCGCGGCCGGCCCTCGGTGTCGACGAGCTCCTCGTACGTCGGCCCCTCGCCGGTGCGGGCCTGCTTGAGTCCCCACTGGCCCTTGAACAGGGCGCCCTCGTCGAGCCAGGAGGCGTACTCCTTGAGCTGGATGCCCTTGATGACGCGGGTGCCCCGGAAGGGCGGAGTCGGGACCGGGTTGTCGGTGGCCACGTCGGAACGAACGTGCCCCTCTTCGGGCCGCTCCTCCTCGACGGGAACGGCGCTGGCGCGCACCCGGCGCTGCTTGAGCTCGGGCAGCTTGGCTCCGGGCACGCCCCGCTTGACGCCGATGAGGGCGTCCATGAGGCGCAGGCCTTCGAAGGCGTCGCGGGCGTAGCGGACTTCGCCCTCGTAGATCTCGTGCAGGTCCTGTTCGACGTAGGCCCGGGTCAGGGCGGCTCCGCCCAGGATGACCGGGAAGTCGGCGGCCATGCCCCGCTGGTTGAGCTCCTCCAGGTTCTCCTTCATGATCACCGTGGACTTCACCAGCAGCCCCGACATGCCGATCACATCCGCACGGTGCTCGGCCGCCGCCTCCAAAATCGCCGAGACCGGCTGCTTGATACCGAGGTTGACCACGTTGTAGCCGTTGTTGGACAGGATGATGTCGACGAGGTTCTTGCCGATGTCGTGCACATCGCCGCGCACCGTCGCCAGGACGATGGTGCCCTTGCCCTCCGCGTCGGACTTCTCCATGTGCGGCTCCAGATGAGCCACCGCCGTCTTCATCACCTCGGCCGACTGCAGCACGAACGGCAACTGCATCTGCCCCGAGCCGAACAGCTCACCGACGACCTTCATGCCGTCCAGCAGGATCTCGTTGACGATGTCCAGTGCCGGACGGGTCTCCAGCGCCTCGTCCAGGTCGGCCTCCAGGCCGTTCTTCTCACCGTCGATGATCCGCCGCTTGAGACGCTCCTCCAGCGGCAGCGCCGCCAGCTCCTCGGCCCGCCCCGCCTTCAACGACTTCGTCGTCGCACCCTCGAACAGGGCCATCAGCTTCTGCAGGGGGTCGTAGCCCTCGGCACGGCGGTCGTGGATCAGGTCGAGGGCGGTCTGGACCTCCTCCTCGCTGAACCGGGCGATCGGCAGGATCTTCGACGCGTGCACGATCGCCGAGTCCAGCCCCGCCTTGGTGCACTCGTCCAGGAACACCGAGTTGAGCAGCACCCGCGCGGCCGGGTTCAGGCCGAAGGAGATGTTCGACAGGCCCAGGGTGGTCTGCACGTCCGGGTGGCGACGCTTGAGCTCACGGATCGCCTCGATGGTGGCCACGCCGTCCTTGCGGGACTCCTCCTGACCCGTACAGATGGTGAAGGTCAGGGTGTCGATGAGGATGTCCGACTCGTGGATGCCCCAGTTGCCCGTCAGGTCCTCGATCAGCCGCTCGGCGATGGCGACCTTGTGCTCCGGAGTACGGGCCTGGCCCTCCTCGTCGATGGTCAGCGCGATCAGCGCGGCGCCGTGCTCCCGCGCCAGCGCGGTGACCTGCGCGAACCGGGACTCGGGACCGTCACCGTCCTCGTAGTTCACCGAGTTGATCACCGCGCGCCCGCCGAGCATCTCCAACCCGGCCCGGACGACGGGGACTTCGGTGGAGTCCAGCACGATCGGCAGGGTGGAGGCGGTGGCGAACCGGCCGGCGAGTTCCTTCATGTCGGCGACGCCGTCACGGCCCACATAGTCCACGCAGAGGTCCAGCATGTGGGCGCCCTCGCGGATCTGGTCGCGGGCCATCTCCACACAGTCGTCCCAGCGCGCCTCCAGCATCGCCTCACGGAACTTCTTCGAACCGTTCGCGTTCGTCCGCTCACCGATCGCCAGATACGAGGTGTCCTGACGGAACGGAACCGTCTGGTAGAGGGAGGCGGCACCCGGCTCCGGGCGCGGGCTGCGCTCGGAAGGCGTGAGGTCACGGACCCGGTCGACCACCTGGCGCAGGTGTTCGGGGGTCGTACCGCAGCAGCCGCCGATCAGGGACAGGCCGTAGTCGCGGACGAAGTTCTCCTGGGCGTCGGCCAGGCCCTCGGGGTCGAGCGGGAAGTGCGCGCCGTCCTTGGTGAGGATCGGCAGGCCGGCGTTCGGCATGCACAGCAGTGGGATGCGGGAGTGCCGGGTGAGGTAGCGCAGGTGCTCGCTCATCTCGGCGGGGCCGGTCGAGCAGTTCAGGCCGATCATGTCGATGCCCAGCGGCTCCAGCGCGGTCAGCGCGGCACCGATCTCCGAGCCCAGCAGCATCGTGCCGGTCGTCTCGAACGCCATCGAGACCACCAGCGGCACGTCGGTGCCGGTCGCCTCCAGCGCACGCCGGGCGCCGAGGACGGAGGCCTTCGTCTGGAGCAGGTCCTGCGTGGTCTCGACGATCAGGGCGTCCGCCCCGCCCGCGAGCAGGCCCTCGACGTTGGCCTGGTAGCCGTCGCGGATCGTGGCGTAGTCGATGTGGCCGAGGGTGGGCAGCTTGGTGCCGGGGCCGATCGAGCCGAGAACCCAGCGCTGCCGGCCGTCGCGGGCGGTGTACTCGTCGGCCACCTCGCGGGCGATCCGGGCGCCCGCCTCGGAGAGCTCGTGGACACGGTCGGCGATGTCGTACTCCGACGCGGCCGTGTGGTTGGAACCGAAGGTGTTCGTCTCGACGCAGTCCACGCCCACCGCGAAGTAGGCGTCGTGGACGGAACGGACGATGTCGGGCCGGGTGACGTTGAGGATCTCGTTGCAGCCCTCCAGCTGCTCGAAGTCCTCCAGCGTCGGATCCTGGGCCTGCAGCATGGTGCCCATCGCTCCGTCGGCCACCACCACTCTGGTGGCGAGCGCCTGACGGAGCGCGGACACACGGGTCCGGCTGTCGGCGGAAGGGGTCAGCGGCGACGAGGCCATGAAAGGGCTCCCTCAGTTGCGACGGCTGTCGGCTTCACGGCGCCCGCGAGACGTCCCACGCTGGGCGCACCACGCCAGGGTAGCCGGGCCTGCCACCGTATGGTCGGCACGTCCACGGGACGGACGAGGGTGGCGGGCGGGCCACCGACTGGATACCAGTGACGCAACAGTTGACGACCGACCATTAGCGGGAGGTCGGCATGGACCGGTAGTGTTCGGCATTGCCGAACAGTGGCAGCGACGCCGTAACAATCGGTTGTCGAAGGGGACGGAGGCAGGACTGCGATGGCACGGAACATCCAGTCGCTCGAACGGGCGGCCGCGATGCTGCGGCTCCTCGCGGGCGGCGAGCGGAGGCTCGGCCTGTCGGACATCGCCTCGTCCCTGGGCCTCGCCAAGGGCACCGCGCACGGCATTCTGCGCACCCTTCAGCACGAGGGGTTCGTGGAGCAGGACGAGGCGTCCGGGCGCTACCAGCTGGGCGCCGAGCTGCTGCGCCTGGGCACCACCTACCTGGATGTGCACGAGCTGCGCGCGCGTGCGCTGGTGTGGACCGACGACCTGGCCCGCTCCAGCGGCGAGAGCGTGCACCTGGGCGTCCTGCACCAGCAGGGCGTGCTGATCGTGCACCACGTCTTCCGGCCCGACGACAGCCGGCAGGTGCTGGAGATCGGGGCCATGCAGCCCCTGCACTGCACGGCCCTGGGCAAGGTGCTCTCCGCGTACGACCCGGTGGCGCACAGCGAGGCTGTGGAGAGCGACCGCAAGGTGTTCACCGACCGGACCGTGTGCGAGCTGGACGACTTCGAGCAGATCCTCGACATCACCCGTGCGCGTGGGTACGCGGCGGACGTCGAGGAGACCTGGGAGGGCGTCGCGTCCGTCGCCGCCCCCATCCACGACCGGCGGCGCATGCCCGTCGGTGCGGTCGGCATCACCGGGGCCGTGGAGCGGCTGTGCCGGGACGGCGAGGTGCGTCCCGAGCTGATCGCGGCGGTGCGGGACTGCGCCCGCGCGGTGTCGCGGGACCTGGGTGCCGGGCGGTTCTGACCCGGGCCTTCCAGACGAGCACAAGAGGGCCGGTACGTCCGTCGGGCGTGCCGGCCCTCGTCTGTACGCCGACAAACAAGGCAAACCCACAGATCCGCACGCACAGTGCCCGCGCGGCAGCCGTGCGTGTCGAACTCAAGATCGATAGCCCACGCAATCAATAACGATCGCGGTTTAGGCAACACAGCTCTTGACGTGCACGTAACGCCGGAGAAAGACTCCCGTCCATCGGTCGGCATTGTCGAACACCTACCGGCAATACGCGCTAGAGTGTGACAACGCCAAGGGCCGACACCGCTCTCACCCCCGAGAGCAGCTCGAACCACCGGAGGGACCCGGGGTTCGGTCCCCTGGACGAAGGACAAAGGAGTCGCGGGTGTCCAGCTCCGACATCTTCATCGGCGAGACCATCGGTACCGCCATACTCATCCTGCTCGGCGGTGGCGTGTGCGCCGCCGTCACGCTGAAGGCCTCCAAGGCTCGCAACGCCGGCTGGCTCGCCATCACCTTCGGGTGGGGTTTCGCCGTACTGACGGCCGTGTACACCTCGGCGCCGCTCTCCGGCGCCCACCTCAACCCGGCCGTGACCCTCGCGCTCGCGCTGAAGAAGAACGGCATCGCCTGGAGCGACGTCCCGATCTACTGGGGCGGGCAACTGCTCGGCGCCATGATCGGTGCGGCCCTGGTCTGGGTCGCCTACTACGGCCAGTTCCACGCGCACCTCACCGACAAGGAGATCGTCGGCGCTCCTGGTGCGCAGGCCACGACCGCCAAGGCCGTCGAGGCGCAGGAGAAGGGCGCGGGCCCGGTCCTGGGCATCTTCTCCACCGGCCCCGAGGTCCGCGTCGCCTGGCAGAACGTCGCCACCGAGGTCATCGGCACGATCGTGCTGGTGCTCGCCGTCCTCACCCAGGGCCTCAACGGTGACGGCAAGGGCCTGGGCACCCTCGGCGCCCTGATCACCGCACTCGTCGTCGTCTCCATCGGTCTGTCCCTCGGTGGCCCGACCGGTTACGCGATCAACCCGGCCCGTGACCTCGGTCCGCGCATCGTGCACGCACTCCTGCCCCTGCCCAACAAGGGCGGCTCCGACTGGAGCTACGCCTGGGTTCCGGTCGTCGGTCCGCTGATCGGCGGCGCGATCGCTGCAGGCATCTACAACATCGCGTTCGCTTAGACCAGCAGTCGAACAGCAGTCGTAGACCGTCCCTAACTCACGGAACCCAGGAGCACACAGTGACCGACGCCCACACCGCCGGCCCGTTCATCGCCGCGATCGACCAGGGCACCACCTCCAGCCGCTGCATCGTCTTCGACCGCGACGGACGTATCGTCTCCGTCGACCAGAAGGAGCACGAGCAGATCTTCCCGAAGCCGGGCTGGGTCGAGCACGACGCCAACGAGATCTGGACCAACGTCGAGGAAGTCGTCGCCGGAGCCATCCAGAAGGCCGGCATCACCCGTGACGACATCAAGGCCATCGGCATCACCAACCAGCGCGAGACCACTCTCCTCTGGGACAAGAACACCGGTCAGCCCGTCCACAACGCCATCGTCTGGCAGGACACCCGCACCGACGCCCTGTGCAAGGACCTCGGCCGCAACGTCGGCCAGGACCGCTTCCGCCGCGAGACCGGCCTGCCGCTGGCCTCGTACTTCGCCGGCCCGAAGGCCCGCTGGCTGCTCGACAACGTCGAGGGGCTGCGCGAGCGCGCCCAGGCCGGGGACATCCTCTTCGGCACCATGGACAGCTGGGTCATCTGGAACCTGACCGGTGGTGTCAACGGCGGCAAGCACTACACCGACGTCACCAACGCCTCCCGCACCATGCTGATGAACCTCCACACCCTGGAGTGGGACGAGAAGATCGCCGAGTCCATCGGCGTCCCGATGAACATGCTCCCGGAGATCCGCTCCTCCGCCGAGGTCTACGGCGAGGTCACCGGCGGCAAGCTCGGCGACCTGCTCGGCGGCATCCCGGTCGCCTCCGCGCTCGGCGACCAGCAGGCGGCCCTGTTCGGCCAGACCTGTTTCGCCGAGGGCGAGGCCAAGTCGACGTACGGCACCGGCACCTTCATGCTGCTGAACACCGGCGAGAAGATCATCAACTCGTACTCCGGGCTGCTGACCACCGTCGGCTACCGCATCGGGAACGACAAGCCGGTCTACGCCCTCGAGGGCTCGATCGCCGTCACCGGTTCGCTGGTGCAGTGGATGCGCGACCAGATGGGCCTGATCTCCACCGCCGCCGAGATCGAGACGCTCGCGCTCTCCGTCGAGGACAACGGCGGCGCCTACTTCGTGCCGGCCTTCTCCGGTCTGTTCGCCCCGTACTGGCGCTCCGACGCCCGCGGTGTGATCGCCGGTCTGACCCGGTACGTCACCAAGGCGCACCTCGCGCGTGCCGTGCTGGAGGCCACCGCCTGGCAGACCCGTGAGATCACGGACGCCATGACGAAGGACTCCGGTGTCGAGCTCGCGGCCCTCAAGGTCGACGGCGGCATGACCTCCAACAACCTGCTGATGCAGACCCTCTCGGACTTCCTGGACGCCCCCGTGGTGCGCCCGATGGTCGCCGAGACCACCTGCCTGGGCGCCGCCTACGCCGCCGGCCTCGCCGTCGGCTTCTGGACCAGCACCGACGACCTGCGCGCCAACTGGCGCCGGGCCGCCGAGTGGACCCCCAACATGGACGCGGAGAAGCGCGACCGTGAGTACAAGAGCTGGCTCAAGGCCGTCGAGCGGACCATGGGCTGGCTCGAGGACGAGAACTGACGAGCGAGCGCACACCGGCTCATCTCGTAGTTCTGACGAGGAGTAAGAACCCCACATGACCAGTCAGTCCACCCTGCAGTCCGTGCCTGCCCTCGGTACGCGCCCGGCTTTCGGCTCCAACGCGAGCCGCGCCGAGACCCGGGAGCAGCTCTCCAAGGCGTCGTACGACCTTCTCGTGATCGGCGGCGGCATCCTGGGCATCTCCACCGCCTGGCATGCCGCGCAGTCCGGCCTCAGGGTGGCCCTGGTCGACGCCGGCGACTTCGCCGGCGCCACCTCCTCCGCCTCCTCCAAGCTGCTCCACGGCGGTCTGCGCTATCTGCAGACCGGCGCGGTGAAGCTGGTGGCGGAGAATCACTTCGAACGCCGTGCGGTCTCCCGCCAGGTGGCTCCCCACCTGGCGAACCCGCTCACGTTCTACCTCCCCGTGTACAAGGGCGGGCCGCACGGCGCCGCGAAGCTCGGGGCGGGCGTGTTCGCCTACTCCGCGCTCTCCGCGTTCGGCGACGGCGTCGGTCACCTCCTGTCCCCCGCCAAGGCGGCGCAGGACGTGCCCGAGCTGCGCACCGAGAACCTCAAGGCCGTGGCCGTGTACGGCGACGACCAGATGAACGACGCCCGCATGGCGCTGATGACGGTCCGCGCGGCCGTCGAGGCGGGCGCGGTCGTCCTCAACCACGCCCAGGTGACCGGCCTCCGGTTCACCAGGGGCCGGGTCACGGGCGCCGACCTGCGCGACCGGCAGTCCGGCGACGAGTTCGGCGTGAACGCCCGGCTCGTGCTCAACGCCACCGGGCCGTGGGTCGACCACCTGCGCAAGATGGAGAACCCGGACGCGGCGCCGTCCATTCGTCTCTCCAAGGGCGCGCACCTGGTCCTGAAGCGGACCTCGCCGTGGAAGGCCGCGCTCGCGACCCCGATCGACAAGTACCGGATCACCTTCGCCCTGCCCTGGGAGGACATGCTCCTCCTCGGCACCACGGACGAGCAGTTCGAGGGCGACCCGGCGGATGTCACGGTCACCGAGAAGGACACGGCCCAGATACTCGACGAGGCCGCGTTCTCGGTCCGCGACCAGCAGCTGTCCCGTGACCTGATCACCTACTCGTTCGCCGGTCTGCGGGTGCTGCCGGGAGGCCCCGGCAGCACTGCGAAGGCCAAGCGCGAGACGGTGGTCACCGAGGGCAGGGGCGGCATGCTGTCCGTCGCGGGCGGCAAGTGGACGACCTTCCGGCACATCGGCCGTACGGTGATGCAGAAGCTGGAGGCGCTGCCGGGCCACCCGCTCGGTGACGACTTCGAGCCGGTCTCCTCCCTGCCGAAGAAGCTGCCGCTGCCCGGTGTCGCCAACCCGCGCGCCGTCGCGCACCGGCTGCTGGTGGACAACCCGGCGACCGGCCCTCGGATGGCCGCCGACACGGCGAGGCACCTCGCCACGCACTACGGTTCGCTGGCCTTCGACATCGCGCGGCTCGCCAACGAGAACCCCGAGCTGGGTGAGCGCGTCCACCCGGACGCGCCCGAGATCTGGGCGCAGGTCGTGTACGCCCGGGACAACGAGTGGGCCGAGACGCAGGACGACGTGCTGCGCCGCCGTACGACCCTGACGATCCGCGGCCTGGCCACGGACGACGTCCGGGCGAAGGTCCAGGACCTGCTCGACAAGAAGTAGACCCCGGCCCCTCCCCCCTATGGGGGCCGGTAGTGAAGGGGGCGGCCCGTCGTCTGACGGAGCCGCCCCTTTCGCATGCGTGTCTCTGGTCCGCGCGCGAGTGGCCGTGGACCGGCTCGCCGCCGGTCAAGGACGTACTTCGGGTCCAGGCACCGGAGTTCGCGCGCACCGCGGCGAGACGTCCCTCGGGCTCTGCACCCCGTGTCGGGGCGCGCCGCTCAGGACAGTGCTGTCACAGCCGCCCGCACCTCGTCCGGTCCCGTCAACTCCGCGCGCCGCAGGATGAGTTCGCGCCCGAGGAGCAGGGCCCGGCGGGAGGCGGGGACCGGGTCCGGCAGGGTCGTGAGGTCGGTCAGGTGGGCGAACCCGATGATGCGGCGGATGATCTCCGTGCCGGCGTAGCCGAGGGCGTCGGTCCAGACCCGCTCCAGGAAGCGGTCCAGGTAGGCGTCGTCGAAGAAGGTGTCCACGCGGGTCTGCCACAGGCGGCGGAACTCCGTCTCGAACGCCGTCCAGGACAGGGCGAGTTGATCGGCGTGATCGCTCAACGCATCCAGCGCGCGGGCCCGTTCCTCCGAGACCAGCGCGTTCGCCCAGTACAGGCCGAGGTCGAAGCCGATCGGGCCGACGAAGGAGAACTCGGGGTCGAACACCCGGACCACGTGGGCGCCTTCGCGTTCGCCGACCATGATGCTGCCGGTGTGCAGGTCGCCGTGGAGGAGTGCCTGGGCGCTGGTCATGAACAGATGCCTGAGGTCGGCCACCTCGGTGCGGAGCGCCGTGTCCGCGCGGAAGGACACCGCCAGGTCGTCCACTCCCTCGTGCCAGTGGTTGTGCTCGTGCTCGACGTACGGCTCGGACAGCACCACGTCCTCGGTGATCTTGCAGAGTTCGGGGCTGACGGAGGCGGCGATCAGCGCCTTGCGTTCGGCGGAGGGCATGCCGAAGTCGCTGGTGGCGAAGGAGAGGCGGGCGACCAGTTCGCCGACGCGGGCCGAGGTGTCGGGGCCGTACGACGCGCCCTCGTTCAGGAGGGTGCGCAGGACCTCAAGGTCCGACATGTCCTCCATGACGGTCGCGTAGTTCTCGGGGTCGTAGCCGTGGATCGCCGGGATGCGGTCGGGGGCGACCTTGGCGATCTGCGCGTAGGCGCGGGCCTCGGCGTCGGCGCGGTCCGGGTTCATCGGCCAGGACGGGCCCGCCACGCGCACCCAGGGCAGGGCCTGCTTCACGGCGAGGCGGCGGGTGCCGTCGGCCGACGCGGCGAGGAAGACCCGGTTCATGTTGCCGTCGGAGACCTCGCGGACGGCGATGGCGCCCGGGGTCTCCCAGTGGCCGCGCTCGCGCAGGTATGCCGGGATGTCGTCGGTCTCCAGGATGCGGTAGCCCATGTGTCTCCTCAGGACGTGCGGCGCTTGGACAACGTGAAGCTGAAGACCAGGGCGAGGATGAGGACCGCGCCCTCGACGACGTCCTGGGTGTAGTACGGCAGGCCCTTGATGGTCAGGCCGGTGGTGATGATGCCGATGAGCACCGCTCCGAGGGCCGTTCCCCAGACGTTGGGGCGGCCCCGGCCCAGCACGGAGGTACCGACGAGGGCCACGGCCACGGCCTCCAGGAGCTGGGAGGTTCCGGCCGACACGTCGCCCTGGCCGATGCGGGCCGCCAGGATCAGGCCGCCGATCGAGGCGAGGACGCCGGACAGGACGTAGGCCAGGGCCCGGTACGCGCCGACGCGGATGCCGGCCAGCCGGGAGGCCTCGGGGTTGGCGCCGATCGCGTACAGGACGCGGCCCCAGCGGGTGCGGGCGAGGAAGATCCAGGCGGCGACGGTGAGGCCGCCGAAGACGAGGACCGAGACGGGGATGCCGAGGACCGTGCCACGGTCGATCTTCAGGAAGCCGGCGGTGAACCTGCCGGGGGCCGTGCTGCCGTCGTCCAGTGTCATGCCGGGGGTGATGGACTGGCCGTCGACCAGGATGAGCTTGCCGCCCTGGATCACGAACATGGTGCCGAGGGTGGCGAGCATGTCGGGGATCTTCAGTACGACGATCAGGAGGGCGTTCAGCAGGCCCGCCAGGGCGCCTGCCGCGAGCACCGCGAGGATGGCGACCGTGCCGACCTGGTTGTACACGACCATCGTCTGGGCGGAGACCGAGACGCCGAGGCCGGCGACCGCGCCGACGGACATGTCCATTCCGCCGGCGGCCATGGTCAGGGTGACGCCGAGGCCGAGGATCGCGGCGACGGAGACGTACCGGAGGGTGTCGAGGAGGGTCGCGGACTCGCGGAAGGAACCCTCGCTGAGCGCGAAGTACAGGAACAGCGCGACCGTGACGAAGATGAAGCCGTACTTGATGACGGCGTTCTGGATCCGCACGGCGGTGCCGGTGGCCGGCGGGAGGGCCGCCTTCGTGGGGACTTCCGTGCTCTGGGTGGTGGTCATGGCGTAGTTCCTCAGGGAGCCGGGGTCACACGGACGCGGAGATGGTCTGGATGACGCGGTCGCGTTCCGCGTCCTCGCCGTACGCGTCGAGGTGGATCTCGCCGGAGGCGAGCACGACGACCCGGTCGGCGATCTCGAGGATCTCGTCGACGTCGGCGGACAGGACGAGCACGGCGGCGCCCTCGGCGGCGAGGGATCTGGCGCGACGGCCGATGTCCCGACGCGCACCGATGTCCACGCCTCGGAACGGCTCGTCCAGGATCAGGACACGGGGTGTCTCGGCGAGCCAGCGGCCCACGACGACCTTCTGCTGGTTGCCGCCGGAGAGCTCCTCCACGGTGCTGTGCTCGTCCCGCGCGACGACGCCGAGGGCCTCGATGGTGTCGCGGCCGAGGGCGTCCTCCTTCGCACGCTGGACGAGTCCGCCCCGGGACAGCGACTTGAGGAACGGCAGGGAGATGTTCTGGGCCAGCGACCAGCCGGGCACGAGTGCGTCGGTGTGCCGGTCCTCGGGGACCAGGTGGATGCCCGCGCGGATCGCGTCGGAGGGCCTTTTCGGCGCGTACGGCCTGCCGTCCAGTTCGGCGGAACCCGTCCGGAAGGGTTCGGCACCGAACAGACCGCGGGCGAGCTCGGTCTTCCCGGCGCCCAACAGGCCGACCACACCGGTGACTTCACCCGTCCGCAGGTCGAGGTCCAGAGGTGCCCGGCCCTCGATGAGCCGCACCCCTCGCAGCGACAGCACCACATCGCCCTCGGCGCCCTCCCTGACCGGGCGGGCCGTCGTCGTCTCCTGGGCCTGGGCGAGCATCGCGCGCAGGGCGCTGTCCCAGTCGAAGGGCTTGGCCTGGTCCTCGGTGAGGAGGCCGTCCCGCAGGACGACCAGGCGGTCGGCGAGGGCGTCGATCTCGCCGAGCCTGTGGGAGACGTAGAGGACGGCGATGCCCTCGTCGCGCATCTTCTCGACGAGGGCGAAGAGGCGTTCGGCCTCGGCGGCGGACAGGGCCGAGGTCGGTTCGTCGAGGATCAGCAGCCGGGGGCGGGTGGCCAGGGCGCGGGCGAGGATCAGCAACTGGCGGTCGGAGATGCCGAGTTCCGTGACGTCCCGCTTGAGCAGGGTGTCGCTCCAGTCGAGGCCCAGGCCCGCCTGGATCTCGCGGGCACGGGCCAGCAGCCGGCCGCTGTTCAGCAGCGGGTTTCCGCGCTTCTGCGCCAGTTCCTCGAAGACGAGGTTCTCGGCGACCGAGAGGCCCGCGACGATGCCCTCGCCGATGCGCTGGTGCACGGTCTGGATGCCCAACTGCCGTGCGGCGAGCGGGGACCGGAGGGCCGCGGGCTCCCCGGCGACCCGCACCTGTCCCCCGTGTCCGGCGTGCACGCCGGACAGGATCTTGATCAGCGTGGACTTGCCTGCGCCGTTCGCGCCGAGCAGCGCGACGACGCTGCCCGGGGCGATGTCGAGGCTGATGGAGGCGAGCACGGTCTTGCCGCCGAACGCCATGCTGACGTCGGTGAGGCCGACCGCGGCCTCCGGGTGGCCGATGTCAGTGCGCGACATTCGAGATCCAGTCGGCGGTGGAGACCTGCGACAGGTTCAGCGCCGGCAGCGCCGTGCGGAGCTGGTCCATGTTCTCGATCTTCTTCTCGCGCAGGAAGTCCTGGGTGATGGCGACGGCCGGGAACTCCACGGAGGTCTTGTTCAGCTGACCGGCCAGCTCCAGGGCGGCGGTCCGCACGACAGCGGCGCCGACCGCGGACGGGTCGGTGCCGGCGGTGGCGACCCAGGGGCTGTCGGCGGCGGTCATCTGCTGGATGTCGGCGTTGGAGACGTCCGCGCCGAAGACCTTCACCTTGTCCTGGAGCTTCTTGTTCTGGACGGCGAGGACGGTGCCCTTGGCGAGCTCGTCGTAGGGGGCGAAGACGCCGGTCACGTCCGCGTGCTGGGTGAGCGCGGCGGAGACCAGGGGAACGTTGTCGGTGGCCGTGGAGTCGGTGACCTTGCCGACCTTGAACTGCTGCTTCCAGCCCTGCGCGGCGAGTTCCTTCGCCCAGACGGTGTTCCGCTTGTCCAGGGCCGCGTAGCCGGCGACGTTGACGTAGCCGACCTTGGCGTTCTTGCCGAGTTTCGTCGCCATCACGTCGAGGACGGCCTGCGCCATGCTC
Source organism: Streptomyces sp. NBC_00285 (assembly GCF_036174265.1). Classification (NCBI taxonomy): domain Bacteria; kingdom Bacillati; phylum Actinomycetota; class Actinomycetes; order Kitasatosporales; family Streptomycetaceae; genus Streptomyces; species Streptomyces sp. NBC_00285. Next base: position 2,286,356 of record NZ_CP108055.1, read on the forward strand.
GCGTCGTCCTGCTCGGTGCTCACCACGCCCTTGGTGGAGGTGTCGACGTCGTAGACGACGACCTTGATGCCCTTCTTCACGGCCTGGTCGATCTCCGGCTGGATCGTCGCCGGGAAGCCGTGGTCGATGATGATCGCCTTGGCTCCGGAGTTGATCGCGGAGGACAGGTCGGTGGCCTGCTTGGCGTTGTCGGCCTGGGCGTCGTACACGGTCAGGTCGATTCCGAGGGCCTTGGCCTGGGCCTTGGCGCCGTTGCCCCACTGCTCGAAGTAGTCACCGGCGCCGCTCTGCCGGACCAGGGCCACCTTGACCGCGCCCGCGCTGAAGGGGGCGGGCTTCTTGCCGGTGGCGGCCGAGGGGGAGGCGGCGGTGTCGGCGGTGTTCTTCGAGGCGTCCGTGGACTGCGAGCAGCCGGAGAGCACGAGGGCGGAGACGGAGGCCAGCGAGAGCGCGGCGAGCGGGAGGCGGGCACGGGACATGAGGGGCTCCAGGTGCGGGGTGGCGAAGACAGAGGGGTGCGTGTCCCGGAGCGAGCGAAAGGAATGCGCCACCGGCGTCAGGGGTCGGTGGCGGGGCGCGCGGGGGCTCCGGGAGGGGTCAGCGACAGCTGGCTGTGGTCATCCGGAGCAGATCCACGTACAGCCGACGCACGAGCAGCAGCGTCTTCATAGGGAGATCATGAGAACGTTTCCAGCCAATCGTCAAAGCCCTGGACACCAATTCTCACAAAGTGAGACAACGACTACGTCACACCAGGTCGGCGGCCCCACCGGAGTTACCATCACAGGACCGGCACCCGACCCGGCACAGTGAGGCCCCCATGACGACAGCTGGCGCGAAAGCGATGCGTATGCCCTGCGTGCGCCGCTGTCCCGGCGCACTGTGTCGCGGCTGACGACCTGCTCCCCGCCGCCTGCTGCCGCCTCTTCCTCCCTCTCCGCCCGTCCGGTGCTCGTCTCGGTATCCGGACTTTCCATCCAGAATCCTGGAGTTGTTCCCATGACGCTGCTGACGACCTGGTCCGAGTCCGGTCCCGAGACCCTGGTCCGCCGCACCTCGGACCCCGCCGAGATCGCCGAGGCACTCAAGCCGCTCGGTGTGCGCTACGAGCAGTGGCCGGTCCGCGCGGACGTCCCGTTCGACGCGGACAGCGAGACGGTGTTCGCCGCCTACGGCCCCGAGATCGACAAGCTGAACACCGAGGAGGGCTTCACCACCGTCGACGTCCTCGGTCTGCACCCGAGCGAGGACCCGGAGTTCCCCGCGAAGGCCGCGGCCGCACGCGCGAAGTTCCTCCAGGAGCACACGCACGACGACGATGACGAGGTTCGTTTCTTCGTCTCCGGCTCCGGGATCTTCTATCTGCACGTGAGCGGCGAGGTGCACGCGGTCCTCTGCGAGAAGGGCGACCTCCTCGGCGTGCCGCGCGGCACCACCCACTGGTTCGACATGGGCACCAGCCCGTCGTTCACCGCGATCCGCTTCTTCCACGAGGAGGACGGCTGGATCGGCACCTTCACCGGTTCCACGATCGCCTCCCGCTTCCCGGACTACGACACGATCGCGGCGGGCTACGAGGCAGACAGGGCCGCCGCATGACGTTGCGCCACGACGTCGACGCCGTGGTGCTCGACATCGAGGGCACCACGAGCGCCACGGGGTTCGTCGTCGACGTGCTGTACCCGTACTCGCGCTCGCGGTTCGCCGCGCTGCTCACCGAGCGGGGCGACGAACCCGAGGTGGCACGGGCGGTCGCCCAGGTCCGCGAGGAGATCGGCGAACCGGACGCCGACGCCGAACGCGTCGAGAAGGCACTGAACGCCTGGCTCGACGAGGACCGCAAGGCGACCCCGCTGAAGACCCTCCAGGGCGTCATCTGGGCCGAGGGCTTCGCCCGCGGCGACCTCGTCTCGCACTTCTACGACGACGTCGTACCGGAGCTGCGCGCCTGGCACGCGGCCGGCGTACGGCTCTACGTCTACTCGTCCGGGTCGGTCACGGCACAGCGGGCGTGGTTCACCAACAGCCCGGAGGGCGACCTCACCTCGCTGGTGTCCGGTCTGTACGACACCGAGAACGCCGGGCCCAAGCAGGACGCGCAGTCGTACCGCCGCATCGCCTCGGCGACCGGTATCGATGCGGACCGTCTGCTGTTCCTCTCCGACCGGCCCGGCGAACTGGACGCGGCCCGTGCGGCCGGGTGGCACGCCGTCGGGATTCGCCGGCCCGGGGAGCCGTACTACGAGCAAGGAGTCGGCGACCACGCTGCAGCGGGGACGTTCGACGAGATCACCGTTTCGAGGAGCACTTCGTGAGCGCCGACATCACCGCACCCGACCTGGCGGAGGCGGGGGCCGTCCTCGCCGCCGAGTCCGCCCGCTTCGCCTCGTTCGGCTGGATGAGGGGGACTTCCGGGAACCTGTCCGTGGTGCTCTCGCGTGAACCGCTGCGGCTCGCCGTCACCGCCAGTGGGCACGACAAGGGTGAACTGACGCCCGCGGACGTGGTGCTGGTGGACGGCGAGGGTGCGGCGGTACAGGGCGGGAAGCCCTCGGCCGAGGCCGAGTTGCATGCGCGGGTGGCCGCGCTGACCGGGGCCGGTGCCGTGGTCCATGTGCACACCGTCGCCTCGGTGGCGATGGGCAGGCGCGAGCCGGGCGGCATCGTCTTCAAGGACCTGGAGATGCTGAAGGGCGTCGGCCTGCCGGCCCACGACGCCGAGGTGACGCTGCCGGTCATCGCCAACAGCCAGGACATGAAGGTGCTGGGCGATCGCCTGGAGGAGGCGCGCGATCCCCGGATGCCGGCGGTCGTGGTCGCGGGCCACGGGCTGTACGTGTGGGGTCCGGATCCGCGCCGGGCCCGGCATCACACCGAAGTGGTGGAGTGGTTGCTGGAGTTGGAGCTGACGGGTCGCTGAGAGAAGCGAGAAGGGATCCCCTGGGGAGGGGATCCCTTCGTCGCGTGCTTCTGGCTACCTGGGCTTCGTGCTTCTGGGCTACCTGAGCCTGTCGCCGGGCAGTTCGCCCGCCGAGACCTCCAGCACCCCGCGCTCGGTGACCAGCCCCGTCACCAGCCGCCCCGGTGTCACGTCGAACGCCGGGTTGTGACCACGGGAGCCGACCGGAGCGGTCCGCACGCCGGCCCACTCCAACACCTCGGCCTCACCGCGGAGTTCGATGTGGATGTCGTCGCCGGTCGCGGTCGCCAGGTCCACCGTGGTCGTCGGTGCCGCCACCAGGAACGGGATACCGGCATCCGCGCACGCGAGGGCGACACCCACCGTGCCCACCTTGTTCGCTGTGTCGCCGTTCGCGGCGATCCGGTCCGCGCCGACGATCGCCGCGTCGACCTCGCCGCGCAGGATCGTGCCGGCGGCGGCCCCGTCCGCCTGGATGTAGTGCGCGATGCCCTCCTGGACCAACTCCCAGGCGGTGAGCCGGGATCCCTGGAGCAGGGGACGCGTCTCGTCGGCGTAGACGACCTCCAGGCGTCCGCGCGCGTGCAGTTCACGGACGACGCCGAGGGCCGTGCCCCAGCCCGCCGTCGCCAGCGCGCCGGTGTTGCAGTGCGTCAGGATCCTCAACGGCCGGTCCGCACCGATCCGTTCGAGGAGCCAGTCCGCGCCGAACGCGCCCATCGCCCGGTTCGCCGAGACGTCCTCGCGCTGAACCGCCACGGCCTCCTCCAACACCGCGTCGAGTCCCTCCTCGAAGCGGGTCATCACCCGGTCCACGCACACCATGAGATTGACGGCGGTGGGCCGGGCCTCGCGGATACGGGCAACAGCCGCACGCACCTCGGCGTCCGACCATCCCTCCCGCTCCCCCTGCACGAGAGCCAGTGCGACGCCGTACCCCCCGGCCGCACCGATCGCGGGGGCGCCACGCACCACGAGGCGCTGGATCGCGTCGACCAGAGTGTCCACATCGTGGACATCGAGCGTCTCGGCACGATGCGGCAGCAGCGTCTGATCGATGAGCACCAGGCCTTTTTCGGTCCAGTCGACAGCACGCAGTTCCTGGGACATTTCGGGAGACTCCTGATGTTCCGGTAGTGCCCGCCACGGTACATGACCTGGACGAACCACAGTTCGAGACATTCGAGCAGGTGTCTGGAAACGGGTGGTACTGTCCACCCTCCAGTCCGCGGACCGAGACGAAGGAGGAAGCCCGTGTTGCTGACCAAGCGCCGCTTCCTCGACTTCGGCCGGTGTGCAGGCGACGGCTGTCGACGCTGACCCGTCCCTCTCGACTCTCTCCCCATGGCGCTGTCCGCCGACCCTCGCGCGCTCCCGCCGGAGCGCGCCCCAGTCGTATCCCGGAAGGTCCCCCGATGCCTCGCAGAAGCCGTCGTACCCTGCAAGTCGCCGCCACCACCGCACTCCTGGTCACCGCCGCCACGGCCTGCAACGCCGCCGCCAAGAGCGACACCGCCTCCGATGCGGCGAGCGGCAGCGGCACGTCCTTCACCCTGGTCACGCCCGACTCGGTGGGACAGAACGAGTTCCTGAAGCTCGCCGTCAGCGGCATCAAGGACGCGGCGAAGCAGCACGACGGGACGGAGAAGGTCTACGAGTCCACGGACACCGCCTCACAGCAGCAGAACGTGCAGGCCGCGGTGGACACCAAGCCGGACGTCATCGTGCTCGTCGGCTTCGAGTTCGCCGACATCGTCGCCCAGCAGGCCCAGAAGAACCCGAAGCAGCAGTTCCTGATCATCGACGCCTGCACGACCAAGACGTACAAGAACGTCAGCTGCGCGGTCTTCCGCGAGCACGAGGGCGTCTACCTCGCGGGCGCCGAGGCCGGTCTGCTCAGCAAGTCCGGGAAGGTCGGCGCGGTCGACGTTCTCGACACCCCCCAGTTCCGCCGCTACAGCGACCCGTTCGCGGCCGGCGCCAAGAAGGTCGCGCCGGGGACCTCCACCGGCACCCGCTTCGTCGGCGGCCAGTCCCCCTTCGACGACTCGGCCCGCGCCAAGGAGCAGGCAAGCACCCTGCTCGCCAAGGGCTACGACCAGATCATGGCGGCCGCCGCGGCCGGCAACTACGGCGTCTTCGAGGCCGCGAAGGCCAAGGGCGCCTACGCGTACGGCGTCGACGTCAACCAGTGCCCCTCGGCGCCGGGCACGGTCGTCGACAACGTGATCAAGCGCACGGACATCGCCGTGGAGAAGGGCATCGAGTCGGTCCTGGCAGGCAGGACGGGCACGACCGTGTCGTACGGCCTCAAGGAGGGCGGCATCAGCCTCACCGGGCTGCAGGACGGCGTCGACTCCTCGAAGTGCGTGATCGCCGACCACAAGGACGTCCTGAAGAAGGTCGAGGCGCTGCGCGACCAGATCGTGTCCGGGAAGCTGACGGTCGATGACCCCGCCGCGGGCTGAGCCCCACGACAACGCTGTCGAGCTGCGGGGGATCACCAAGCGGTTCCCCGGCACGCTCGCCAACGACCACGTCGACCTGACCGTGCGACGCGGCGAGATCCACGCCCTGATGGGCGAGAACGGTGCCGGCAAGTCGACGCTCATGTCGGTCCTGTACGGCATGGAACGCGCCGACGCCGGGACGGTCCGGATCGACGGGCGGGAGGTGGACTTCGCCAGCCCGGGTGCCGCCATGGCCGCCGGACTCGGCATGGTGCACCAGAGCTTCAAGCTGTTCGACTCACTGACGGTCGCCGAGAACGTCGTCTACGCCGCCGAGCCGCGCCGCTTCGGCCTGCTGGACCGGGCCGCGGCCCGCCGCCGGGTGCGTGAGCTGGCCGAGGAGCACGGCCTGGCCGTGGACCCCGACGCCCGGGTCGGCGCGCTGCCCGTCGGGCTGCGCCAGCGGGTGGAGATCCTGAAGCTGCTGCACCGCGGTGCCCGGACCCTGATCCTCGACGAGCCGACCGCGGTGCTCACCCCCGGCGAGGCCGACGCCCTGTTCACGGTGCTCAAGTCGCTGGCTGCGGAGGGCCGTACGGTGATCCTCGTCACGCACAAGCTGCGCGAGGTGCTGGCGGGCAGCGACCGCGTGACCGTCCTGCGGGACGGCCGGGTCGTGGCCCGCCTGGTCACCGCCGAGACCTCCGCCGACGAGATCGCCGCCGCCATGACCGGCCGCGCGGTCGAACTGGACCGGATCCACCCGGCCGGGACACCCGGTGCCGTGGTGCTGGACGTGCGGGGCCTCGCGGCTCCCGGAGTGCACGAGGCCGATCTCACCGTCCGCGCCGGCGAGATCGTCGGTGTGGCCGGCGTCGCGGGCAACGGGCAGAGCGAGCTGATCGAGGCGCTGGCGGGGCTGCGGCCGGTCACGGCGGGGCGGGTGACCCTCCAGGGCCACGACATCACCCACGCCTCGGCCACCGAGCGCCGCCTCAAGGGCCTGGCGTACGTCCCCGAGGACCGGCACGCGGTCGGTACGGCGGCTGCCGCGTCCGTGGCCGACAACCTCGCGATGGGTCACCACCGTACGTCCCTGTCGTCCCGCGGACTGCTGCCGCCGGCGACCGTCCGCGCCCATGCCCGGCGGCTGGTCGAGCGGTTCGGGATCAAGGCCCCGACGTCCGCGGTGCCCGCCTCCGCGCTGTCCGGCGGCAACCTCCAGAAGCTGCTCATCGGCCGCGAACTCGCCCACGAGTCACCCCTGTTGCTCGTGGAGCAGCCGACGCGCGGAGTCGACATCGGCGCGATCCAGAACATCCACGACCAGCTGATCGCCTACCGCGACGCCGGCCACGCCGTCCTCCTCGTCTCGGCCGAGCTGAGCGAGATCCGGGGGCTCGCGGACCGGGTGCTGGTGATGTACGAGGGCCGGGTCACGGCCACGTACCGGAAGAACGAAGCGGACGAACGGACGCTGGGACTCGCGATGGCGGGCGGCAACTGACATGAGACCTGACCGGACTTGGGGCGCCCTGCGCTCCCCCGTCACCTTCTCCGTGCTCGCGGGCGTCCTCATCGGCGCGCTCTTCCTCGTCGGCACCGGCGCGGACCCGGTCACGGCGTACCGGGCGATCCTGACCGGATCACTCGGCGCCGACGGCATCGGCTCCACCCTGTCGACCGGAACCAGCGTGCTCGGCCTGGCGCTCGCGCTGGCGATCCCGCTGCGCGCCGGACTCATCAACCTCGGCGGCGACGGACAGATGGTGCTCGGCGGGATCACCGCGGCCGTCATCGGCCTGTACACGCCGCTGCCCGCACCCCTGACCGTCACCCTGGCCCTCCTCGGCGGCATGGCGGCGGGCGCCCTGTACGCCGCCCTGGCCGCCCTGTGCGAGAACCACTTCGGCGTCCCGCTCCTGGTCAGCAGCCTGCTGCTGAGCTACCCGGCGGTCTCGCTCGCGTCGTATCTGGCCCGTTATCCGCTCAAGGAGCCCGGTTCCAGCCTCCCGCAGACCCGGGCGATGCCCGCCGGAGTGGCGCTGCCCGCGTTCGGCGACTCGACGGTGACCGTGGGACTGGTGCTGGTTGTCCTCGCGGCGGCCGCGTACTGGTTCACCGACCGGCGCACCGCCATCGGGTACGAGATCCGCATGACGGGTCTCAACGCCCGCTTCGCCGCGTACGCGGGTGTCGAACGCCGGGGCCTGACCCTGAAGTTGATGTCGGTCTCCGGTGCGCTCGCCGGACTCGTGGGCGCGATCGGGGTGTTGAGCTTCCCGTACCGCTTCGTCGACGGCTCGCTCACCGCACCCGGCTACACCTGGACGGGACTCACGGCCGCGCTGCTGGCGACGGCCGCGCCGATCGGCACGGTCGTCGCCTCGTTCTTCTTCGCGGTCCTCCAGGTCGGCGGCCTCGCCATGGAACGGACCACCCAGGTGCCGCGCGAGCTGACCCAGGTGCTCCAGGCGATCGTGATCGTGTTCCTGGCGGCCCGGCTGCGGCTGCCCGGCATCCCCGGGTTCCTGAGCCGTCGCCGCACGTCCGAGGAGACGGTGTGATGTTCTTCGACTCCGATCTGCTGATGTCGGCGCTGCGCGCGCTCACCCCGATCCTGCTGGCCGCGCTCGGCGGCGCCCTGTGCGAACGGGCGGGCGTGTTCAACATCGGCCTCGAGGGCATGATGCTGATGGGCTGCTTCACTTCCGTCACCACCAGCTGGTTCACCGGCAGCGCCTGGCTCGGCGTGCTGGCGGCGGCCCTCGCCGCGGCCGCGTACTCGCTGATCCTGGCCGTGGGCGCGGTGACCCTGGGCGGGGACGCGGTCGTCCTGGGCGTGGCCATGAATCTGCTCGCCGTCGGCCTGACCGGCTTCCTGCTGCGTACGGTCTTCGGCGTGCAGGGCACTTTTGACGACCCGTCACTTGCCGGGCTGCCGTTGGTCGGTGGTCTGACCCCGCTCACCTATCTGTCGTGGGCAGCGGTCGCGGTGGCCGCCGTGATGCTCTCCCGGCATGTGTGGGGGCTGCGGCTGCGCGGGGTCGGCGAGGCCCCGGACGCCGCGGCCACGCTCGGGGTGAGCCCGGTCAGGTACAAGTACGGGGCGATTCTGGTCTCCGGTGTCCTGTGCGGGCTCGCGGGGGCCCAACTCGCCCTGGGCAACGTCACCTTGTTCACCGAGAACATGACGGCGGGCCGGGGCTGGATCGCGGTCGTCGCGGTCATGCTCGGCCGCGCGGCGCCCGTCGGCGTGCTGCTGGCCGCGCTGCTCTTCGGCATCGCGGAGGCGGCCGGCTTCCGTCTGCAGGGCCTCGGTCTGCCCCAGCAGGCGACCGACGCCGCGCCCTACGTCGTCACACTCGGCGCCCTCTTCCTCACGACGGCCCGCCGCCGTCGCCGTACGCCTTCTCCTTCCGGAGCCGCCTCATGAGCCAGGACCTGCTGCCCGTCACCCGTATCCCCCGCACCGGGCTCCCGGCCCACGCGGTCGTCGTCGGCGCCCCGGCCCGTGCGGCGGCCGTCGCAGCACTCCTCGACGGCGCCCAGGAGGTGTCGTACCACCGCGAGTACCGGGTGTTCAGCGGGAGTTGGAAGGGGCTGCCGGTCACCGTCGCCTCGCACGGCGTGGGCGGGCCGGGGGCCGTTCTGCTGTTCCAGGAGCTCGCCGACGCGGGCATCCGCACCGTCCTGCGGTTCGGTACGGCGGGCGCGATGAGGCCGGGCATCGGTGACGGCGATCTCGTCATCGCGGAGGCGGCCGTGCGGGACGACGGCGTCACGCAGCAGCTTCTGCCGCCCGAGTACCCGGCGGTCTCCGCGCCCGAGGCGGTGCTCGCGCTCCAGCGTGCGGCCCGCGCGGTCGGCGCACCGCACCACCGGGGCATCGTATGGACACGCGCGGCCTTCCAGCCCGGGCTCCTCCCGCTCTTCTCCTACGAGGGCGCGGGGCTCGCGGCGATCGAGATGGAGCTGTCCGCCCTGCTGGTCATCGCCTCCCTGCGCGGCCTCGTCGCGGGCGGTGTGCTCGTCGTCGACGGCGCGAACGCGGACGAGTTGGTGGACGACGAGGGCGCCAGCGTGTACGACCCCCACCGGGAGGTCGTCGCGGTGGGTGTCGACCGGGGCGCGGTGGTGTCCCTGGAGGCGCTGCGGCTGCTGGCGGAGGCGCACGAGGAACGTGAGGCGGGGGACGCCCTGTGAACATCGACCTGCTGGTGCACGGCGGTGACGTTCTGACCGTCGACGAGGCGGGAAGCGTTGTTCACAGCGGGGCGGTCGCCGTCCACGAGGGCGTGATCGTCGCCGTCGGTCCCGCACAAGAGCTGTGTACCGGGTTCACAGCCGAGGAGTCCATTGACGCCGGCGGCTGCCTCGTCCTGCCCGGGCTCATCAACACGCACACCCATCTGGCGATGACCCTGCTGCGCGGCCGCGCCGACGATGTCACCCTCCAGGGCTTCCTGGAGCGGGTGCTCCCCGCGGAGGCCGAACTCCTCACGCCGAAGAACGTGGCTGCGGCCGTGCGGCTCGCGATCGCCGAGAGCATACGGGCCGGGGTGACCTCGGCACTCGACATGTACTGGTTCCACGAGGCGGCCGACGAGGCGGCCCGGGAGGCGGGCTGGCGGCTGCTGAGCGGCCCCACCTTCATGGACGTACCCGAACCGCCCGACGGCCTCGGGTACGGGCAGCGGCTCGCGTGGGCCCGGCGGGACCTGGAGGCGCGAGGACCGGCCCGGGGCGGCCGCCGTCCCGTCGTCTTCGCGCACTCCGCCTACACCCTCTCCCCCGGCCAGCTGACCGAGATCGCCGCCCTGGCCCGGGAGTTCGGGGCGCTGCTGCACATCCACGCGGCGGAGAACGCCACCGAGGTCGCCACCGTCGAGGTGCGTCACGGCAAGCGGCCGGTCGAACTGCTCGACTCACTGGGCCTGCTCGGCCCCGACCTGCTGCTCGCGCACGCCGTGGACCTCACCGGTCCGGAGATCGCGGCCCTGGCCCGCACCGGCACGTCCGTGGCGCACTGTCCGGTCTCCAACCTCAAACTGGGCTGCGGGATCGCACCGGTTCCGCGCCTGCTGGGCGCGGGGGTGACGGTCGGCCTCGGCACGGACGGGGCGGTCAGCTCCAACTCGCTGGACGTGCTGGGCGCGGTCCGGCAGGCCGCGCTCGTGCACAAGGCGGGCGGCGATCCCACGGCGGTCGACGCCGAGCGGGCCGTACGCATGGCGACGATCGAGGGCGCGCGGGCGCTGGGGCTCGCGGAACAACTGGGGACGCTGGAGGCGGGCAAACGCGCCGACCTGATCGTCCTGGACCTGAACGCGCCGCATCTGCGACCGTTGCACGACCCGTGGTCGACGCTGGCGTACGCGGCCCACTCGGCGGACGTGCGTGACACCGTCGTGGACGGGCGGGTGCTGATGCGGGACCGGGCACTGCGGACGCTCGACGCGGAAGCGGTGATCGCGGAACTGGAGGCGCTCGTCTGAGCAGCGCCCATAATGAGGCTGAGACATCCGACGTCTCAGGGCACCCGCGGGGTGAGAAGGAGGCCGGTCATGGCTGTCACCGACGAGGCGATCGAGAAGATCAAGGGAATGATCGTCTCCGGCGCGCTGCGCCCCGGCGACCGACTCCCCAAGGAGAGCGAGCTGGCCTCCGAGTTGGGGCTGTCCCGCAACTCGCTGCGGGAGGCCGTGCGGGCGCTGTCGCTGATCCGGATCCTGGACGTGCGGCAGGGCGACGGCACGTATGTGACCAGCCTGGATCCGCAACTCCTGCTGGAGGCGCTGAGCTTCGTCGTGGACTTCCACCGCGACGACACGGTCCTGGAGTTCCTGGCGGTGCGCCGCATCCTGGAACCGGCGGCGACCGCGATGGCCGCCGCCCGGATCAGCGAGCAGCAACTGGACGCGCTGAGCGCCCAGTTGGACAAGCTCGGCGAGAGCCCGTCGGTGGAGGAACTGGTCGCCGCCGACCTCGACTTTCACCGCGGGATCGTGCAGAGCTCCGGCAACTCCGTCCTCTGCTCCCTCCTCGACGGCCTGTCCGGCCCCACCACCCGGGCCCGGATCTGGCGCGGTCTGACCCAGGAGGACGCGGTCAGCCGCACCCTCCACGAGCACCGCGCGATCCTCGCCGCCCTGCGCGACCGGGACGGTGAGGCGGCCCGCTCGTGGGCGACGGTCCACATCGCGAGCGTGGAGCAGTGGCTGCGGTCCACGCTGTGAGAAGTCAGTGAGAAGCGTCCGAGGGGCGCCGCGTCGGGTGGGTGTTCCCGGGGCGCTATCGGGGCAGTGATCGTTCACTCCCCCGTGCAAGGGGGCTGCGGGCGCCCCCGCCGGACGCCGTAAGGTTGGCACGTTAAGCGAGGGCACGTCGGAAGGAGGCCTGGGTGATCGAGCTCGAGGGAGTACCCGAGCTGGTCGACCCGGTCATGGTGGCCGCGTTCGAGGGCTGGAACGATGCCGGCGACGCCGCTTCCGCCGCGGTCGCGCATCTGGACAGGGAGTGGAAGGGCGAGGTGTTCGCGGCGCTCGACGCCGAGGACTACTACGACTTCCAGGTGAACCGCCCCACGGTGTGGCTGGACGGCGGGGTGCGCAAGATCACGTGGCCGACGACAAGGTTGTCGGTGGTCCGCGTCGGCGGTGACAAACCGCGCGATCTCGTACTCGTCCGAGGTATCGAACCGTCGATGCGATGGCGTTCGTTCTGCAACGAGCTGCTGGGCTTCGCCCACGAACTGGGCGTGGAGCTGGTGGTGATCCTGGGCGCGCTGCTCGGTGACACCCCGCACACCCGTCCGGTTCCGATCAGCGGGACCACGTCCGACGCGGATCTGGCCCAGCGGATGGACCTGGAGGAGACCAAGTACGAGGGCCCCACGGGCATCGTCGGCATCCTCCAGGAGGCGTGCACGCACGCGGGTGTGCCCGCGGTGTCGCTGTGGGCGGCCGTACCGCACTACGTGTCGCAGCCGCCGAACCCGAAGGCGACGCTGGCCCTCCTGAACCGGCTGGAGGACCTGATCGACGTCCGGATCCCGCTGGGCGAGCTGGCCGAGGACGCGCGCGCCTGGCAGGTGGGCGTCGACCAGCTGGCCGCCGAGGACACCGAGGTCGCCGAGTACGTCCAGACGCTGGAGGAGGCCCGGGACACCGCGGAGCTGCCGGAGGCCTCGGGCGAGGCGATCGCCCGGGAGTTCGAGCGGTATCTGCGGCGCCGGGACGGCGGTCAGCCGGGCGGCCACGCGACCGCGGACGGCAGTGACAGCACGGCATATCTGTGGGAGGGCCCCGGCGGTCGTACGAAGCCGCCCAGACCGTCGACGCCGGAGACCGAGCCCGAGACCACGGCCGAGCCGGAAGCCGGGACCGAGCCGGAGACCGAGCCGGGAACGGAGCCGGGCGACGAGGATTCGTCGTCGCAGGACTGAGGCAGACCGGACGGGTGAGGGCGGTGCGCGGGATGCGCACCGCCCTCACCCGTGTCAGACCTGCGGCACGGACACCACGTCGTAGTCGGTCTCCGGCGTCGGCTCCACGTCGAAGCGCGCGTTGGGCAGATACAGTCGCGCGCCCCACGCCGCGACCGTGGTCGGAATGCGGAAGCGCGGGTCGGTGATGCGGGTGATCGCGGTACCCCTGGTACCGGCGTCGTTCAGCCGGAACACGTCGATCGCGTTCTGTCGTTGCTGGACGGCGTAGAAGGTCCGGCCGAGCAGCAACAGGCCGTCGCCGTTGGGGAGTTTCGCCCCGCCCAGGTCGACGACGCGCGCGGCGCCGGTGCCCGGGTCGACCCGCATGAGAGCGCCGCCGTTCGCGAAGTCGTTCACCACGAGCAGGGCTCGGCCGTCGGGCGTGCGCTCGATGCCGTTGGCCGTGAAGTCGGGTCCCTGCTGCCAGTCCCCGGTCAGCGGTACGGTCTCCACCGCGCCCTTGGCCAGCTTGTAGAGCACCGGCTTGAAGGAGTCGGTGAACCAGGCGGCACCCGGGGTGAGGACCACGTCGTTCACGAAGGTGCCGCCGGTGGCGTGCACCTGCTCGGTCCTGCCCGAGCGGGCGTCGACGGTCCGTATCTCACCGCTGTCGCCGCCGGCGAGGAAGAGCGTACCGTGCCGGTCGATCTTCAGACCGACGGTGGGACGTCCGGCGCCTTTCGCGACGACCTCGCCGCGTCCGGTGGCCAGGCTCGCCCGGTAGACGTCGCCGTTGGCGAGGGAGCCGAAGTAGGCGTACGGCTTCGCGCCGATGGTGATGCCCTCGGGCTGGAAGCCGTCGGGGAGGGGGAACTGCGCGGGCCACGCGGCGTGCCGGGTTTCGGCCGCCTGCGCGGTACCGCCGAGCAGGGCCGCGCCGGAGAGCACGGCGGTCGTGGTCAGGAGTGTGCGACGTGCAAAGGAGCGGTCTGCGCGTGCCACTGTGCGTCCTTCCGCAAGGAGGCCGGCGCATGGCCGGCCGAACAGTCGAGCGACCCTCCCACCCCATCACATGACGGTGGCCTCCACAGGCTTCGGCCGGATTGTGACGTGACATCGGTTTCCGGACGGATTGCACACGTTACCCAATTCAACTTGTTCCAAACCGAGTTGGCGAACGGAGGCTGGACGAGCCGTCGTTGTGGTGCTTTGTTGTCTCCCCGAAGGAACCCGCAGCACCCGCACGGACCGAAGGGAGCGATACCCGATGACCGAGCAGGTACAGCCACCACAGGGCCCGGGAGCCTCTGGGCCGGGACCCGACGGAGCGGGGTTCACCTACCGGGGAGCCGAACAGGAACTGATCGTCGTCGCACGCCCCGAGGCCCGGCTGCGCGCCGGGGCACAGGGCGTCCGCTCGGCGGCCGGTGCCGACGTGTCGGCCCTCGCCATGTTCCTCAGCGACGAACAGCTCGCCCTGGAGCCGCTGTTCGGCAGCGAGGAGCGTCTCCAGCACAACGTCACGGGCACCGGCGCCGAGGACGTGCCCGACCTCGCGCGGTTCTACCGGGTGCGCGGCGGTGAGAGCCGGGCCGGGGAACTGCGGGCGCGGATCGCCGCGTTGCCCGGCATCGACACGGCGTACGTCAAACCGCCGGCCGTGCCCGCGACGGTGGCCGACGACGACCGCCGGTTGAAGGAGGGCGCGCCGGTGACGCCGGACTTCACCGGCAGGCAGGGCTATCTGCGTCCCGCGCCCGACGGGATCGACGCCCACTGGGCCTGGCAGCGCCCGGGCGGGACGGGCCAGGGGGTGACCGTGATCGACGTCGAGGGCGCCTGGCAGCTGGGCCACGAGAACCTGGCCGCCAAGCTCGCCGGTGTCGTCGTCGGCACCCCGCTGGCCGACATCGCCTGGCGCAACCACGGCACCGCCGTGATCGGTGTGATCGGCGGCGACCCGGGTGAGCGCGGAGTGGCCGGGATCGTGCCGGAGGCGGTGACCGCGGCCGCGTCCTTCCAGGGCATCGGCACGGCGGCCGCGATCCAGGCGGCGGCCGACCGGCTCGGGCCCGGTGACGTCGTCCTGGTCGAACTGCAGCGCCCCGGGCCTCGGTTCGACCACGAGATCCGTGACGACCAGCGCGGCTACATCCCGATCGAGTGGTGGCCGGACGACTACGCGGCCGTCCGGTACGCGACCGCCAGGGGCGTTCTCGTCGTGGCGGCCGCGGGCAACGGCGGCGAGTCCCTCGACGACGCCGTCTACGAGCGCCGCCCCGACGAGTTCCCCGAGTGGTGGCGCAACCCGTTCAACCTCTCCAACCAGTCGTCCGGAGCGGTCCTGGTCGGCGCGGGCGCCCCGCCGCCCGGCACGCACGGCCGCGACCACGGCCCGGACCGCTCCCGGCTCGCGTTCTCCAACTACGGCGCACGCGTGGACGCGCAGGGCTGGGGACGCGAGGTCACCACCACCGGCGGGTCCTGGGACAAGCCCGGCGATCTGCAGGGCGGGCCCGAGGAGATCGCCTGGTACACGGACACGTTCTCCGGGACGTCCTCCGCGTCCCCGCTGGTGGTCGGCGCCTTGGCCGCACTCCAGGGCATGCTGAAGGCGGCCGGCCGGCCGCCGATGTCCCCGGACCGCGCCCGTACGGTGCTGCGCGCCACGGGCTCCCCGCAGCAGGACGCGCCGGGCCGGCCGGCCTCGCAGCGGATCGGCAGCAGGCCCGACATCAAGGCGGCGGTCACCCGGCTGCTGCCGGACGCGGTCGGCTCGGGCCGGGCCGAGCGGTACTGGGACGAACTCCTGCCCTACCCAGGTGAACTCCCGCCGCGACTCCGGCTGTTCGTGGCCGGCGCGTGGCGCAACCTCAACAACCCGTCGCCCGAGATCCGGCAGGCGGTGCACGCCGCCTTCGCGGGCGGACGGCCCGACGTCCGGGTGTGGTTCTCGGACGACGAGATCGTCGGCCTGGTGCTCACCGGCTGACGATCCGGCACGGCACGGCACGTCCCGTCACATCAATGGGAAGGTGACATCGCATGAGCATCACCCCGCAGATGGGCCAGCAGGGACTGCAAGGTCAGCAGCAGGGACAGCAGTTCCCGAGCACATCGCCCTATCAACAGCAGGGCCAGGGCTTCGACCAGCAGAGCCACGGGCAACAGCAGGGCTACGGCTTCGGGCAGCAAGGCCAGGGCTTCGGCCAGCAGCAGGGCGGCAGCGGCACCCTGGAGCAGCTCCAGCAGCTCGGTCAGCAGCAGCCCTACCAGCAGTTGCTGCAACAGCTGGTGGGCGGGCAGGGGCAGCAACAGCAGCAGCCCTACGGCCAGTCGCAGCAGCAGGACCAGCAGGCGCAGCAGATGGAGCAGCAGAACCAGCAGCAGCTCCAGCAGCTCGCCCAGTCCGTGGTCCAGCAGGTGATCCAGCAGGTCCAGTCGCAGTCGCTCGCCGCCGGTGTGGCAGGCGGCTTCATCGACATCGTGCACCCGCTCCAGGGCCAGCCCCAGCAGGTATTCCTGCGTATCAACGGCCAGTTCCGGGTGCTGAACAGCCCGAGCCCGCAGATCCACCAGCAGATCCAGGAGGCGTTCGCCTTCGGTCACCAGGTGATCGGCATCTGGGACACCCAGTCCCCGAACGTCCTGCGCAGCGTGCGGATCCAGCGGATCTGACCCGCGCGTGACACGTGACAGACGAAGGGGCGCTTCCCGCCGCGGGTTCCGCGAGCAGGCAGCGCCCCTTCCGTACGGCTTCCTAGAGAGCCACGCCGAGGAGTGCGTCCACCGCCCGTGACACCACGCCCGGCGCGCCCGTGTCGGTGCCGCCCCGCTCCTCCTGGGCGGCGGCCCAGCGGTCGACGGCGGCCAGCGCGGTGGGCGCGTCCAGGTCGTTCGCGAGGGCCTCGCGGATCTCCTCGACGAGCGCCTCGGCGGACGGACCGTCGGGCCGGGAGACGGCGGCACGCCAGCGCCCGACCCGGTCCAGGGCGTCCTGGAGGACCTGGTCGGTCCACTCCCAGTCGGACCGGTAGTGGTGGGCGAGCAGCGCCAGCCGGATGGCGGCGGGGTCGACGCCGTCACGCCGCAGCTGCGACACGAAGACCAGGTTGCCCTTGGACTTGGACATCTTCTCGCCGTCGAGGGCGACCATGCCGGCGTGGACGTACGCCTTGGCCATGGGGAACTCGCCGGTCAGCACCTGGGCGTGCGAGGCGCCCATCTCGTGGTGCGGGAAGACGAGGTCGGAGCCGCCACCCTGGACGTCGAAGGTCATGCCGAGGTGGTCGAGGGCGATCGCGACGCACTCGATGTGCCAGCCCGGCCGTCCGCGGCCGAGCGAGGCCCCGTCCCAGCTGGGTTCGCACTCGCGGGCGGCCATCCACAGCATCGGGTCGAGGGGGTTCTTCTTGCCCGGACGGTCCGGGTCGCCGCCGCGCTCGGCGGACAGCAGCCGCATGGCGGCCGCGTCGAGGTTCGAGACCTTCCCGAAGTTCGGGTCGGACTCGACGGAGAAGTAGGTGTCCCCGTCGAGCTCGTAGGCGGCACCGGCGTCCCGGAGCCGCTCGACGAGCGGCACGATGCCGGGTATCGCCTCGACCGCGCCGATGTAGTGCTGCGGGGGCAGCATCCGCAGGGCTGTCATGTCCTCGCGGAAGAGGGCCGTCTCCTTCTCCGCCAGGGCGGCCCAGTCGACGCTGTCCCGCTGGGCGCGCTCCAGCAGCGGGTCGTCGATGTCGGTGACGTTCTGGACGTAGTGGACCTGGCGCTTGGTGTCGAGCCACACGCGCTGCACGAGGTCGAACGCGTTGTAGGTCGCCGCGTGCCCCATGTGGGTGGCGTCGTACGGCGTGATGCCGCAGACGTAGATACGGGCGACGGGACCGGGGTCGAGGGTGACCGGACCGCCGGTCGCGGTGTCGTGGATCCTCAGGTCGCGGCCCTGACCAGGCAGGGCGGGGACCTCGGAAGCGGGCCAGGCATGCATGTCATGAGCCTAACCGGACGGATGTTCCGTATACGAACCGGACCGGTCCGGATGGCCGGTGAGGCCTTCTTGCGCGGTCCCGGACCGTGTGCAAGGTCACGTCATACGGGCGGCCAGGGGATGGCCGGCCACTCACCGCTCGGCTCCGGGTGCTTGCCCGTGGCGAGCAGTTCATCGACACGCGCGCGCGTGGCGTCGAGTTCGGCGGCGGTGATCAGAGCGGCCAGCCGGGTGGCCAGCGCCCCCGACAGGGCCTCCCTGAGGCCCTTGAGGACGTCGACCGCCTCCCCCGTCAACGGCTCCCCCGCCCAGCCCCACAGCAGCGTGCGCAGCTTGTTCTCGGCGTTGAAGGTGACGCCGTGGTCGATGCCGTAGAGGCGACCGCCCTCGGCGGGCAGCAGATGGCCGCCCTTGCGGTCCGCGTTGTTGATCACGGCGTCGAGGACGGAGAGTCTGCGCAGCCGCTCGTCGTCCGCGTGCACCAGCAGCGCGGTCTTCCCTTCGCCGACCTCGGCGAGGCTGATGGCCTTCCAGCCCGGCTCGGGCTCCTCGGCGTCGACCAGGGCGAGCAGTTCGGTGCCCGGTACGCCCTCGATCCACAGCTGGCACATGCCCTCGCCGTAGGGCCCGTCCCGCAGCACGGTGGGCGGCACCAGGCCCCAGCCGGTCGCCTCGGACACCTCGTAGGCGGCGACCTCGCGCTGGGCGAGGGTGCCGTCCGGGAAGTCCCACAGGGGGCGTTCGCCGCGGACCGGCTTGTAGACGCAGAGCAGCTCCTGGCCTTCGCTCTCGACGGAGCACTGCAGCACCGCGTTGGAGGCGTCCCGGATCTGTCCGCGGACCGTCAGCTCACCCCTGGCGAGCACCTGTGCCGTGGTCACGCTCCGCGGCGGTATCCGTTCTGGCGCGGACATACGTGTCCTTCCGGGTCGAGCGGGAGGCTGCACAGCGGGCACGGCGGCCGCCCGGCGTTGACGACGTCCAGGGCACGTCTGGCGAAGGCTCTGGCCTGCGCGCCGGTGAGCCGGACCCGCAGCATCGGGGGCCCGTTCTCCTCGTCCTGGAGGAGCTTCTCCTCGGCCTCGGCGAGGTCCTCCTCGGAGTCGGCCTCCAACTCCACGAGCGCCTGCGCCTCGACGATCATGCGCTGCTCCTCGCCGTCCCAGGCGAGGGCCATGGTGCCGACCCGGAACTCCTCCTCGACGGGGCTGTCGAGGGGGGCGGTGTCGGAGATCACGGTGGGCGGCACGGCCGGGACGGAGGCACTGCCGCCGCTGCGGCGCACGACCTCGTCGAGGAGTTCGTCCATCCGCTCGGCGAGGGCGGCCACCTGTGTCTTCTCCAGGGCCACGCTGGTCACTCGGGGGCCGGCCGTGGCCTGGAGGAAGAACGTACGGCGTCCGGGCAGTCCGACCGTGCCGGCCACGAAGCGGTCCGGCGGGTCATAGAGGAACACCTGACGGGACACGTCCTGTCTCCATTGGATTCGTGAGTAGGGGAACGGCGGGAACGTCCATGCGTGAACGCGCTCGGGTGAATCGCTTCACCCTACTGCGCCCGACGATCACGGTGCGCCCGCACCACCACCGACCGGAGCGTCACCGCCGGCGGCCTCCTCGCGCGGCAAGAGGGACGCGAAGTCACCGGTGTCGCCGAGGCGGACGAGAAACGGCCTCAGACGGGTGTAACGGATGACGGTGATGGAACACGGTTCTACAGAGATCCGCTGGAAGAGGTCGAGATGAAGTCCCAGTGCGTCCGCCACGAGCGACTTGATGACGTCGCCGTGCGAGCACATCAGATAGACGGCGTCGGCGCCGTGGTCGCGCTCCACGCGCGCGTTCCACTCGCGTACGGCCTCCGCCGCGCGCGTCTGCATGGCCCGCATGGACTCGCCGCCGGGGAACGCGGCCGCCGAGGGATGCGTCTGGACGACCTCCATGAGCGGCTCACCCATGAGCTCGGCGAGCTTGCGGCCGGACCAGTCGCCGTAGTGGCACTCCCCGATGCGCTCCTCGCTGTGCGACGACAGGCCGGGCCGGGCGTCCAGCAGCGGCCGGACCGTTTCCTGGCAGCGCTGGAGCGGGCTGGCGACGACCTCGGAGATCGGCACGCCTTCCAGCCGTGCGGGCAGCCCGGCGGCCTGTGCGGTGCCGCGCTCGTCCAGGGCGACCCCGGGTGTCCACCCGGCGAGCAGCCCCTCGGTGTTCGCGGTGGAGCGTCCGTGTCTGACAAGGATCAACGTGGGCATGCGGCCCAGGGTAGGCGTACGCCGGAATGCGACGGCGTCCGAGCGACAGGAGAATACGCTCCGTGATCGTCGACTGTGCCATCTACCGGGACGGGCACCGGACGGAGGGGCCCGAGGACCTGTCCGACGCGCTGGACGGGGCGCGGGCGGCGGGCGGGTTCGTCTGGATCGGGCTGCACGCACCGTCCGAGGACGAGTTCGAGCTGGTCACCAAGGAGTTCGGACTGCACCCACTGGCCGTGGAGGACGCCCTCAAGGCCCATCAGCGGCCCAAACTGGAGGTCTACGACGACTCGTTGTTCGTCGTCCTCAAACCCGTCGTGTACGAGCCGGAGAGCGACGCCGTCTCCACCGGCGAAGTCATGCTTTTCCTCGGCGACGCCTTCGTGGTGACGGTCCGTCATGGCGTGGGTTCGCCGCTGAAGACCGTACGGGACCGTCTGGAGAAGGAACCGCGCCTCCTCGACAAGGGACCCACCGCGGTGCTGTACGCGGTCGCCGACGCCGTCGTGGACCACTACCTGGAGGTGGCGACGGAACTGGGGACCGACCTGGAGGAGCTGGAGGCGGAGGTGTTCTCACCGGACGGCGGCGGCTCACGGGACACCGCGTCCCGGATCTACACCTTCAAGCGGCAGATCCTGGAGTTCCGCCGGGCCACCGTCCCGCTCACGATGCCCCTGACCCGGCTCGCGGGTGTGGAGTCCTACGGCGCGACGGTGCCGTTCGTCAACGACAGGGCGCGGCCCTTCTTCCGGGACGTCAACGACCACCTCGCGCGCGTGAACGAGTCGGTGGAGGGCCTGGACAGGCTGGTGTCGGACGTCCTGTCGGCGCATCTCGCGCAGATGAGCGTCCGGCAGAACGACGACATGCGGAAGATCTCCGCGTGGGCGGCCATGGCCGCGATCCCCACGATGATCGCGGGGATCTACGGCATGAACTTCGAGCACATGCCCGAGTTGCACTGGGTGTGGTCGTATCCGGCGGTGATCGCGCTGATGGGCGCCCTGGAGGTGCTGCTGTACCAGACGTTCAAGCGTCGGGGCTGGCTGTAGCGGGTGCTCAGGCGAACTCGGGGGCCGAGGTGGCCGGGCCGCCCAGGGCGTCGCGGCGTTCCGGTGTCCGCAGGGAGACCATGCGGCGCCAGCCGGCCGCACGTTCATAGGCGTACACCGCGTGGATGCCCGCGGCCAGCACCGCCGACTTCGGCCGCGGCCAGCCGAGGATGCGTCCCATGTGGGCCATCACGGCGAGGCTGACGTCCCGGTAGACGCGGATCTCGGCCAGCGCGCACTCCCTGAGCCTGTGCTGGATGGCACGGCCGTGACCGGCGCGGGCGAAGCGCAGCAGTTCCTCGTGGCAGTAGGCGAGGTGGTTGTCCTCGTCACCGGAGATCATCCGGACCGCCCGGCCGAGGTCGGGGTGGTCGGCGAAGTGCTTGCGCAGCAGCTCCATCTCCTCGGCGGCGCGCTGTTCGGTGACGCGGCTGTGGGCGAGGTAGGTGACGATGTCCTGCACGGTGAGCGGCTCGTCGCTCCTGAGTTTCTCGTGGGCGAGGCCGATGCCGTGCCGTTCCAGGAGCATGGTGTAGTCCGTCTCCGGCGGGACGGGGACGGGTCGGAGACCGCGCTTTTTCATCAGGGCGTTGAAGATCCGCCCGTGCTTGTCCTCGTCCGCGCCGTGCCGGGTGATCTTGGGGACGAGGTCGCGCTCGCTCTGCGGCACGAGTGCGGCGATGCGGGCGTTCTCCCAGCCGCCCTGCGACTCCCCACTGGCCGCGATGGAGCAGAACAGCCGGAACGACTCGTCGTCGTCGATGATCTCCTGGAACAGGCTCTTGGCCGAAAGCATCGTGTGGCACCTCTCCGCCGGACTCCGCGGCAAATCCGCGAAGAACGAGTCAAATGCGGCGCGATGGGTGCTGCAACAGCTGTGTCGGACAACTCCGCCAAAAGGAGGACTGCCGGAGTCACTCCGGGGGCGTAACCGCGCGGGCGCGGGCGCGTTGACTCATGTGACGGCCGTGGCGGGGAAGACCCCCGAGCCCCCACCACGGCCGTGGAAACCTCCGGCGGCCGAACCACGCACACGCGAGGCGGGACCGCCGGCATCGGCTGCGTGATCCGCCGGTCCGGCGTTGATCGGCGGCCGGATCGTTCCGTGGGCCACGGCGCTTGCGCGGGGCACTGCGGCCCACGGAACCGAGCTGATCCGGAGCACCGCGGCCTATGCGAGCCCGGCTCGCTCCAGGGCCTCGGTGCCGGCCCGGAGTGCGGCGAGACGCTCGTCGAGCGTGAAGCCCGCGGGGGCCAGGGTCAGCGTGGTGACGCCGGCCGCCGCGTACTCCTTCATCCGGTCCGCGATGCGGTCCACGGAGCCGAGCAGCGCCGTCTTGTCGATCAGGTCGTGCGGGATGGCGGCCGCGGCGCCGTCCTTGTCGCCGGCGAGGTACTTGTCCTGGATCTCGGCGGCCGCCGACTCGAAGCCCATGCGCTGGGCGAGCTGGTTGTAGAAGTTCTGCTTGCGGCTGCCCATGCCGCCGACGTACAGCGCGGTGTACGGGCGGAAGGTGTCGGCGAGCGCGGCCACGTCCTTGTCCTCGCCGAGGGCGAGCGGAAGGGTCGGCGCGATGTCGAACCCGTCGAGGGTCTTGCCCGCCTTCTCCCGCCCGGCGCGCAGATAGCGGATCGCGGTGTCCTCCAGGTGCTCGGCGGAGGGGAAGATCAGCAGGGCGCCGTCGGCGATCTCGCCGGTCTGCTCCAGGTTCTTGGGACCGATCGCCGCGATGTACAGCGGGATGTGCTCGCGCTGCGGGTGGACCGTGAGCTTGAGGGGCTTGCCGGGCCCCCCGGGCAGCGGGAGCGTCCAGTGCTCGCCGTCGTGGGTGAGGCGTTCGCGGCTCATGGCCTTGCGGACGATCTCGACGTACTCACGCGTGCGTGCCAGCGGCTTGTCGAACTTGACGCCGTACCAGCCCTCGGAGACCTGCGGCCCCGAGACGCCGAGGCCGAGTCGGAAGCGGCCGCCGGACAGCGAGTCGAGGGTGGCGGCGGTCATCGCGGTCATCGCCGGCTGGCGGGCCGGGATCTGGAAGATGGCCGAGCCGACGTCGATGCGCTCGGTCTGCGCGGCGACCCAGGTGAGCACGGTGGCCGCGTCCGAGCCGTAGGCCTCGGCCGCCCAGCAGACGGCGTATCCGAGCCGGTCGGCCTCCTGGGCGACGGAGAGATTGTCCGCGTCCATTCCGGCGCCCCAGTAGCCGAGGTTGATCCCGAGCTGCATGGCCGATTCCCCTTACCGATCAGTAACGTCCCTTGCCGCAGACCTTAGCGTGGCAGTGCGGACCGGGGCAGGTCGAGGCCCGTGCCGGTGACCGGGCCCACTTGCCCCGCACCTGTGGGAATCGGTTGTCCACAGGCCCCCACGAGGCATGCTCTGGCCAGTAATCTCGGCGTTCATGGAGCAGAGGCATCTCGGCCGTACCGGCCTGCGCGTGTCCCGCATCGGACTCGGCACCCTCACGTGGGGCAGGGACACCGACGAGCACGACGCGGCTGACCTCCTCAAAACGTTCTGGGAGGCGGGCGGGACACTCGTCGACACGGCTGACGTGTACGGCGACGGGGAGGCCGAGTACCTGCTCGGCCGCCTCATAGAAGGGCTGGTCCCGCGCCGGGACCTGGTCATCTCCACGAAGGCGGGCAGCGTGGCCGACCCGAACCGCCCTGTCGACGGCTCGCGCGGGCATCTGCTCTCCGCGCTGGACGACTCGCTGGCCCGGCTCGGCACGGACTACGTCGACGTGTGGCACATCCACTCCTACGACCCCTGCACCCCGCTGGAGGAGACACTCCAGGCCCTCGACCTGGCCGTCAACAGCGGCCGGGCGCGCTACGCCGGAGTCTCCAACTTCTCCGGCTGGCAGCTCGCCAAGGCGGGAACCTGGCAGCTGGCCGCGCCCGGGGTGCGGACCCGGCTCGCCGCCACACAGCTGGAGTACTCGCTGCTGCAGCGCGGCCTCGAACGCGAGGTGCTGCCGGCCACCCTGGACCTGGGTATCGGGCTGTTGCCGTCCTCACCGCTGGGGCGCGGGGTCCTGACCGGCAAGTACCGGGGAAACACCACGCCGTCCGACTCGCGCGGTGCCTCGGAACACATGGCGGCGTTCGTCGCGCCCTATCTCGACGACACGGCGAGCCGCATCGTGGACGCGGTGACCACGGCGGCCGACGGGCTCGCGGTCACTCCGCTGCAGGTGGCCCTCGCCTGGGTCAGGGACCGGCCGGGGGTGGCGGCGCCGATCGTCGGCGCGCGCAACTCGCAGCAGCTCACGGCGGCATTGTCAGTGGAGGCCCTTAGTCTTCCTGACGAGATCTGCCGGGCGCTCGACGATGTGTCGGCACCCGTGCACCGCTATCCCGATCACGACTGGAGCACGCTGTGAGCACGGAGCCGGAGCCCACGGAGAAGACCGAGCCGCAGACACGGGGCGAGGCGACGGAGCCGGAGGGCACGGAGGAGACACCGGGCGCTTCCGCGGAGGAGAGTGCCGACGCGGACGCGACCGGGGATCCTGAGGACGGCGACGCATCGAATGCGGCCGACACCGAGGGTGTGAGCGGCGATTCCGCCGCCGGCGACGCGGACGGCGCCGCCAAGGCGCAGTTGTCCGAGGCCGAGGCCGAACTCGCGGCGCAGCGGGTCGAGCGGGAGCGGATCGCGCGGCGGAAGGCCGAGAGGTCGGGGCCCGTCGACAGCGGGGCCGGACTCAGAGGCAAGGCCGCCGACCTCCTCGCGGCCGTGCGGGCGGTGGAGAGCGGGGCCAAGCCCGTGGCCGCCGTGTTCAGCGAGCCCGAACCACCGCGCAGGCCGGCCCAGGAACCGGCGCGGCCCCGGCCGGTGTCGGCCGAAGCAGCCGGGAGCCAGGTCGCCGGTTCCGGGGCAGGGCCCGCTCCCGAGGCCGTGGAGGCCGTACGGCGGGTGCTGGTGGAGGGCGGTGCGCCGGAGGACCTCGCGCCGCAGGTCGCCGCGGTGTTCGGGGAAGCGGCGGACGACGAACTGCGAGCGGATCCCTGGCAGTTGCTGCGGGTCTCCGGCGTACGGCCCGAGCAGGCCGACGGGTTCGCGCGGGCACTGCTCGGCGCGGAGTGCGAGCCTGACGACGAGCGGCGGGGACGGGCGGTCACCGTCTGGCTCCTGGAGCAGGCGGCGCTCGCCGGGCACACCGCGCTGGAGATGCCGGCGCTCATCGCCGCGCTGGCCCAGCGGGGCGTGCAGGACGCCGACGCGGCCGTACAGAGCACCATCGCCGAGGCCGAGGCCCTGGTTTTCCAGGACGCCCTCGACCCGACCGCACCGGAGCCCGAGGAGAGCGACGAGAACGACCCGGAGGGCGCGGAACGTCCCGTCCGGATCCTGGTCGGCCTGGAGCGCTACGCCCTCGCGGAGGAGAGCCTCGCCGACGGACTGGCCCGGGTGATCAACTCCGTGCCCAAGGAGGACGGTTCGGCGGAGGACTGGCAGCGCGCCGCCGCGTCGGCCAAGGGTGCGGCCGAGCTGATCCGCGCGGTCGCGACGGCCGGTCTGGTCCTGCACACCGGCGGTGAGGCGTCCCGGGCCGAGCCGGCGGCGCTGCTGGAGGCGGCGCGGAGCCTGGGGCTGCGGGCCTGGGCGGCCACGCACAGCCCACTGGGGCGTGACCTCTTCGCCGGCCTGCTCACGGCCGGTGGACAGGGCGCCCCCGGTCCGGGCGAGGGCGAACCGCACGACGGCCCCTCAGACGACACCCTGGCCCAGCCCGTCGCCACCGTCGCCGGTCTCCTCACCGGTGCCGAAGGGCCCGGCCGGGACGCCGACGGGGCGTTCGACCTCGACCTGCTCGTCGTGCTCGACGCGCCTCAGCTGGATGTCGAGACGGCCGCGCTGCTCGTGGAGTCGTTGCCGGACGGGGCGCGGCTGGTGCTGGGCGGAGACCCGTCGGTGTTGTGGTCGGCGGGTCCCGGGCGGGTGTTCGCGGATCTGCTCGCCGCACGGATCTGCCCGCAGGTCGCCTCGCGAAGGCCGGATCCCGGGCCGCTGGGCGAGCTGGTCTCGGGCATCGGGATCGGCGAACTGAACCAGGTCGAGGCCCCCGGCAAGGAGGTCGTGATCGTGCCGGTGCGGGACGCGGGCGAGGCCGTGCACCGCACAGTGCAGCTGGTCGCGGACTCGGTGCCCCGGGCGATCGGCGTCCCCGCCGAGGAGACCCTGGTGATCACCCCGGGCCACGGCGGCGCCGCGGGCACCCGCGTGCTCAACGCGGCCCTGAAGGAACGCCTCAACCCGGGTCCCGGCCGCTTCGGCGGATTCGACCCGGGCGACCGCATCGCCTACTCCCCCGCACCGGGCCGTACCCTGACGGGCCGCGTGGTGCGGGCTGACGCGGACGGCCTGCACCTGACCTGCGCCGACGAGCCCGTCGTCGTACCGAAGGAGCAGGTGGAGCAGTCCGTCAGGCACGGCTGGGCGCTGACCGCGCACCAGGCGGTGGGTGGCCGCTGGCCCGCGGTGGTCGCGGTCCTGCCCGGCGACGCCGCCCAGGCCCTCACCCGCCCCTGGGTCTACACGGCGTTCGGCAGGGCTGCGCGTCACCTCTCCGTGGTGCACGGCGTGGACCAGGCGCTTCCGCGGGCGGTGGCCGAGATCCCGGCCAAGCCCCGGACGACGCGGCTGCCCGTCCTCCTCGCACCGCAGACGCCGACGGCCGGTTGACCCCACCGGAACGAGGGCGGTGGGCCCGGAGAGAGAAGATCCTCCGGGCCCACCGCCCTCGCACTCGTCAGTACAGCTGCGTCAGCACACCTGCTTCAGCGCGTCCACCTCAGCACATCCGCTCAGCGACGATCCGCGTCCAGCGGTTCCAGGTCCTCGTCCTCGGTCAGATCCGTGTCGAGATCGTCCTCGAGGTCGGCCTCGTCGGTTTCGTCGTCGGCCTCGTCGTCAAGGTCGTCGTCGAAGACCGCGCTGACGTCGAAGCGGCACACCACCCGCTCCGCGTCGACCTGCTCGAACGGCGCCTCCAGCCACTCCCCGGGGTCGGCCGTTTCGTCCGCCGCGGTCACCCACAGCGTCGAGTCGCCCTCCTCCAGACCGAACTCCTTGTGCCGGGAGGCGATCTCGTCGGGCTCGAACTCGCCGAACAGCACCCCCAGCGCACCGTGCACCGTGCTGGAGGCCTCCGCGCCGAGACCGTCGTCGGCCGCCTCGACCCGCTGGGCCTGCGCCATCAGCCGCTGCGGTTCCGCCACGGCGTAGTCACGGCGGATCAGCACGCTCAGCGCGCTCGGCTCCTCGGGGCCGGTGTACGGCGGGGCGTCCTCGGCGCCGGGGATCTCGAAGGGGGTGACCTCGTCGTAGCGGTCGTAGAGCAGCTCGTCGTACACCTCGGCGGCCGCGGCCAGTTCGTTGAAGGCCTCGTAGACGGCGGGGTCGTCCTCCCCCGACCTCCGTTCGACCGCGGCCAGGTGGCGGTCGAGCGCGGTCTTGACCGCCTCGGCGGCGGCACGTACCTCGGCAGCGGTGGGCTGCACAGCATCAGACATAGAGCAGACGCTATCCGTACCGGGCCCCGGCCCGCACAATAGATGCGATGCCGGAATACGAATTTGCCGACGTGTACGTGCCGCGGGGGGTATCCCGCAAGGACGCCACACGTCTGCTGACGGACCATGCCGAGTACGGACACTGGGAGTTGGACCGACTGAGCCTGATGCGCGATGGCAGCCGCAGGGTGCGGCTGCGCCGGCGGATCATCCGCCAGGTGCGGGCCACGTGGTGAGGCACGACGAACGGAGCGGGCCCCGCCACGACGGGGCCCGCTCCGTTTCACTCGCCGCGCCCCCTGCGGGGGCACGCGGCGCGCGGCCCTAGGCCGAGGCGCGCGCCTTGCGGTAGAGGACCGCGCCCGCCAGCAGCGCACCGGCGCCGACCGGGAGCACCAGGCCGATCGGCAGGTCACTTCCGGTGTGTGCGAGTTCCGCGCTGCCCAGGGGCTGGCTGACGGTCTGGGTGCCGGGGTGGTTGCCGTGGGTGCCGCCGCCCGGAGTGCCGGGGACGGACGGGGTAACCGGAGAACCGGGGGGACCGGGCTCCACGGGGTTTGCGGGGTTGCCCGGGATTCCGGGGTGCCCCGGGTTGCCGGGCGGGATGTTCCGGCTGCCGCCGGGCGGGGTGTGGTGACCGCCGCCGGAGCCGTTGCCGCAGTCGTTGCCCATCGCGGGGTTGCCGATGCCGATGACGTCGACGCTGTTGCCGCAGACGTTCACGGGGGCGTCGATCGGTACCTCGACGTGGTTGCCCGAGCCCACTCCGGGCGAACCGCCGGTGTGTCCGCCGGCGTGCGCGCCCCCTGAGCCGCCCGAGCCCCCTGAACCGCCGTGGCCGGCGTGGCCGGCGTGTCCGCCGTGCCCGTGACCGCCCTGGCTGCCGTGACTTCCCGGGCCGCCCGAGCCGCCGTATCCGCCGTGCGACCCGCCGCTCTTGTTGGCACAGCTGTTGCCCATGGCGGGGTTGAGGACCCCGACGACGTCCACGGTGTTGCCGCAGGCGTTCACCGGCGCGTGCACCGGCGCCGACACGGTGTTGCCCGACAGCACGCCGGGTGAGTTCACGCTTGATCCGCTCGCGCCCGAGTCGGCGTGGGCGGCTCCTCCCGCGGCGGCGATCACGCCGGTCGCGGCCGCCACTGTCATCAGGCCCTTGCGGGTGACTTGTCGCATGTGCTGAATCCCTGCCTTCGACGTTGTCTGGAAATGCCGCTGCTGCGCGGCTCTTCTCCCCTTCGAAAAGGCCGGTCGGCCCCGGAGCGCATGGCACGCGCTCCGGGGCCGACAGACTCAACCCTGTTAACTAAGGGCGAGGCACAACGTCACTTGTTGATGCAGGTGTTGCCGAAGGCGGGGTTCAGCAAGCCGATCACGGAGACCGTGTTGCCGCAGACGTTCACGGGGACGTGAACAGGCACCTGCACGACGTTGCCGGACAGCACGCCCGGGGAACCGATGGCGGCACCCTGGGCACCGGCGTCGGCGACGGCAAGGCCGGCACCCGCGAGAACCAGACCACCGGTGGCAGCCGCAGCGGCGACGATCTTCTTGATCATTATTCCTCCTTGTTGGCAATGCGATCCCAAGCAGCGGATCGCATCACCTGTAACGAGGAGGGAGTAATGGAGCTACGAGCTTATGAGCGCATTCACTCTTCTCAGTCAGTTCCGTACAGGTTGCCGATTACGGAGGTCACGACGCGTCGATGAAACGGTCGAGAACGCGCACGCCGAACTTCAGGCCGTCCACCGGCACCCGCTCGTCGACACCGTGGAACATGCCGGCGAAGTCCAGCTCCGGGGGCAGCTTGAGCGGCGCGAAGCCGAAGCCGCGGATACCCAGCTCGTCGAAGGACTTCGCGTCGGTGCCGCCGGAGAGCATGTACGGGACGGCCTTGGCGGCCGGGTCCTCCGCGACCAGCGCGGACTGCATGGCGTCCACGAGCGCGCCGTCGAAGGTGGTCTCGACGGCCTTGTCGGAGTGCACGTCCTCGCGCCTGACCTTGGGGCCGAGGATCTTGTCGAGGTCGGCGAGGAACTCCTCCTCGAAGCCGGGCAGGAAGCGCCCGTCGACGTGCGCGGTGGCCTCGCCCGGGATGACGTTGACCTTGTAGCCGGCGCCGAGCTGGGTGGGATTGGCCGTGTTGCTGAGGGTCGCGCCGATGAGCTTGGCGATGCCGCCGAGCCGGGCGAGCGTGCCCTCCATGTCCTCCGGGTCCAGCTCGGTGCCGAGCGCGTCGCCGAGTTCGTCGAGGAAGGCCCGGGTGGTCTTGGTGACCCGCACCGGGAACTTGTGGCGCCCGAGCCGCGCGACGGCCTCGGACAGTTCGGTGATGGCGTTGTCCCGGTGGATCATCGACCCGTGCCCGGCGGTGCCGGCCACCGTCAGCTTCATCCAGTGCATGCCCTTCTCGGCCGTCTGGATCAGGTAGAGCCTGCGCTGCTCGTTGACCGTGAAGGAGAAGCCGCCCACCTCGCTGATCGCCTCGGTCACACCCTCGAAGAGGTCGGGATGGTTGTCGACGAGGTGCCGGGCGCCGAACGTGCCGCCCGCCTCCTCGTCGGCGAGGAACGCGAGGACGATGTCCCGGGGCGGCCTGCGTCCGCTGCGCAGCCGGTCGCGGACGACCGCCAGGGTCATCGCGTCCATGTCCTTCATGTCGACTGCGCCACGCCCCCACACGCACCCGTCGGCGACCTCACCGGAGAACGGGTCGTGGGTCCAGTCCTGCGCGTTGGCCGGGACGACGTCGAGGTGGCCGTGGATCAGCAGCGCGGGCCGGGACGGGTCCTCGCCCGCGATCCGGGCGACCGTGGAGGCGCGGCCGGGGTGCGACTCGTAGATCTGCGGGTCGAGACCCACCTCGGCGAGCTTTTCCGCGACCCACTCGGCCGCCTTGCGCTCGCCCGGGCCGGAGTGGTCGCCGTAGTTGCTGGTGTCGAACCGGATCAGCTCGCGGCACAGGTCCACGACCTCGTCCTCGCCGGCGACGCTCCTGCCAGTGTCGGTCTCGCTCACGGTGTTTCCTCCCGCTGTCACTGCTGGTGGTTCCCCTCATCCTCTCCCCGCCACCCGGTCCGCCCCAAGACCGGGTCCGGCCCGTCACACGCCGTTCACGCGAGCCCCGGGACGGGAACAGGGGGTGATCGGACCCCTTCGAAAGCCTGGTAATGTTTCCTTCGTCGCTGCGGGTGAAACCTCGTGCGACAAACACCTTGTCCGGGTGGCGGAATGGCAGACGCGCTAGCTTGAGGTGCTAGTGCCCTTTATCGGGCGTGGGGGTTCAAGTCCCCCCTCGGACACCAGCCGAATCCCCCGGCCGCTCAGCGGCCGGGGGATTCGTCGTGCAACGGCGCACGGCCTGAGAGTGTTCATGGACGCGTCGATTCCCCTTCGCTCGCCGTATGTGGGGCATCTCTCGCTGGGTGTGAAGATCACCAGGTCAAAGGCGTGCGCTGGGTGCGCTCACGGCGCCGGACGGCCTTCCCAAGTGGCCGTTTCGGGGGGATGAGCCTAGCGTCGTACTAAAATTTCCGGCTTGTTACGAGCTGGAGCCGGACAACCCCAGGCAGACCTGCGGCCCGCCAGCGCCCCGGAGGCCTCCGGGATCGAGACGCGAGGACCGATGGCAGCCACACACGAGAGCAATGCTCTCGGCTTGCTCAAGGACGAGTTCAGCGCAGAGATCCGCGAACAGTTCGGTGACACCGCCCGCTTCTCCGGGGCCCCCGCCGCCTCCCCCCGCACCCTCGTCGACGTCTTCGACGCGTCCGTCCGGTCCTACCCCGACGAGCTCGCCCTCGACGACGGGACGGCCCGGCTCACCTACCGCGCCCTGGCTGTGGAGGTGGAGCGGCTACGGCTGCGGCTCTCCGAGGCCGGGGTCGGGCTCGGCGACCGGGTGGGCGTCCGGGTTCCGTCCGGCACCAACGACCTCTACGTCGCGATCCTCGCCGTGCTGGCCGCGGGTGCCGCGTACGTCCCCGTGGACGCCGAGGACCCCGACGAGCGGGCCGAGCTGGTGTTCGGGGAGGCGGAGGTCCGGGCCGTGGTCGGCGCCGGGCACGCACTGACCGTCAACGGGCGCGCCGACTCCCCCGCCGCCCGGCCCGGCATCGAGCACGACGCGTGGATCATCTTCACCTCCGGCTCCACCGGCAGGCCCAAGGGTGTGGCCGTCTCGCACCGCAGCGCCGCCGCGTTCGTGGACGCCGAGGCCGCGCTGTTCCTCACCGACGACCCCATCGGTCCCGGTGACAGGGTCATGGCGGGGCTGTCGGTCGCCTTCGACGCGTCCTGCGAGGAGATGTGGCTGGCGTGGCGGTACGGGGCCTGTCTGGTGCCGGTGCCGCGGTCACAGGTCAGAAGCGGCGCCGACCTCGGGCCCTGGCTGGTCGAGCAGGAGATCACCGTCGTGTCGACGGTGCCGACGCTCGCCTCGCTGTGGGAGCCCGAGGCCCTCAACGACGTACGGCTGCTGATCTTCGGCGGTGAGGCGTGCCCGCCCGAGCTGGTGCAGCGGCTGGTGACGGAGGGGCGCGAGGTGTGGAACACCTACGGGCCCACCGAGGCGACCGTCGTGGCGTGTGCCTCGCTGATGAGCGGCGAGGAGCCGATCCGGATCGGACTGCCGCTGGACGGCTGGGAGCTGGCCGTCGTCGACGAGGCCGGGGATCCCGTGCCGATGGGCGCGAGCGGGCAGCTGGTGATCGGCGGGGTCGGGCTCGCCCGGTACCTGGACGCCGAGAAGGACGCGGAGAAGTACGCGCCGCTCAAGTCGCTGGGCTGGGAGCGGGCGTACCGCAGCGGTGACCTCGTGCAGGCGGAGCCCGAGGGGCTGGTGTTCCTGGGGCGGGCCGACGAGCAGATCAAGCTCGGTGGCCGGCGGATCGAACTCGGCGAGGTCGATGCCGCGCTGCAGGCGCTGCCGGGGGTCGCGGGAGCGGCTGCCGCCGTGCGCACCGCCCGCAGCGGCAACCAGCTCCTCGTCGGCTACGTCGTCACGCAGGACGGCTGGGACCACGCGGCCGCCGTCGCGAAGCTGCGCGCCGAACTGCCCGCCGCACTCGTGCCGTTGCTCGCCCCCGTCGAGGACCTGCCGACCAGGACCTCCGGCAAGGTGGACCGGGGCGCGCTGCCCTGGCCCCTGGAGGGGCTCGGAACCAGCGGCCCCGCCGAGGAGCTGTACGGTACCGAGGCCTGGCTCGCCGAGCAGTGGGCGGAAGTCCTCGGCATCCCGGTGACCAGTGCCCGTGAGGACTTCTTCGCGGTCGGCGGCAGCAGTCTGGCCGCCGCCCAGTTGACCACCCGGCTGCGCACCCGGTACCCGAGCGCGGCCGTCCTCGACATCTACCAGCAGCCCACGCTGCGGAAGTTGGCCCGCCATCTGGAGGAGTCCTCCCAGGGCGACGGGACGACGCGGGTGATCGCACCCGTGCCCCGCAGCGCCCAGGTGATCCAGCTCCTCGTCCTGGTCCCGCTGTTCACCCTCATGGGGCTGCGCTGGCTGGTGCCGCTGGCCGCGCTCGGCAACGTCCTGCCGTACTCCTGGCTGCCCAGCACCTCATGGTGGCTGGTCGGTGCCGGGGCGCTGCTGCTGTTCAGCCCGCCCGGACGGCTCGCGATCGCCGCGGGCGGGGCACGGCTGCTGCTGCGCGGTGTCCAGCCGGGCCGTTACGCCCGCGGCGGCAGCGTCCACCTGCGGCTGTGGACGGCCGAGCGGCTGGCCGAGTTCATCGGGGCGACCTCGCTGACCGGCTCCTGGCTGGAGCGGTACGCGCGGGCGCTCGGTTCGAAGATCGGTCCGGACGTGGACCTGCACTCGTTGCCGCCGGTGACGGGCATGCTCAGGCTGGGACGGGGCGCCGCCGTGGAGTCCGAGGTGGACCTGTCCGGCTGGTGGCTGGACGGCGACCGGCTGGAGATCGGCGCGGTCAGGGTGGGCGCTCACGCCGTGGTCGGCACGCGCAGCATGCTCTTCCCGGGTGCCCGGGTCGGCAAGCGGGCCGAGGTGGCGCCGGGGTCTGCGGTCACCGGCCAGATCCCGACCGGTCAGCGCTGGGCGGGTGCGCCCGCGGTCAAGCTCGGCAAGGCCAAGCGCAACTGGCCGAAGGAACGGCCGGTGCGGGGCACGTACTGGCGGGTGATGTACGGCATCACCGGCCTCGCGCTGACTCTGCTGCCGGTGCTGGCGGGTGGCGCGGCCTTCCTGGTGGCCCGTCCGTTCCTGGCCGGGGGCTCTCCCCTGACGGGTGCCTTCCTCGCCCTCGTCCCGGCGACGCTGGCCTTCGGTCTCGCGTACGCGCTGCTGCTCCTGGTCGGCGTCCGTCTGCTGAGCCTGGGGCTGCGCGAGGGGACGTATCCGACGCACAGCCGGATCGGGTGGCAGGCGTGGACCGTGACGCAGCTGATGGACCTCTCGCGCGAGACGCTTTTCCCGCTGTACGCCGGGCTGGTCACGCCGGTGTGGCTGCGGCTGCTCGGGATGCGGATCGGGCGGGGCGCCGAGGTGTCGACCGTGCTCGCGCTGCCGAGCCTGACGACGGTCGGCGAGGGCGCGTTCCTGGCCGACGACACGCTGACCGCGCCGTACGAGCTGGGGGGCGGCTGGGTGCGGATAGGGCGTGCGGAGATCGGGCGGCGGGCGTTCCTCGGGAACTCGGGGATGACCGCGCCGGGGCGGACCGTGCCGGACGGCGGGCTCGTCGGGGTGCTGTCGGCGACGCCGAAGAAGGCGAAGAAGGGCACGTCGTATCTGGGGCTGCCGCCGGTGAAGCTGCCCCGCAACTCGGCCGACAGCGACCAGAGCCGGACGTACGAGCCGTCGGCGGGGCTGCTGTGGGCGCGCGGGCTCGTGGAGCTGTGCCGGATCGTGCCGGTGTTCTGCTCGGCGGGCGTGGCCGTGCTGACGGTGGCCGCGCTGTGCGCCCTCGGGCCGTGGGCGTGGCTGCTGGCCGGCGTGGTGCTGCTCGCGGCCGGTGCGCTGGCCGGTCTGGTGTCGATGGCCGCGAAGTGGCTGCTCGTGGGGCGACACCGCAGCGGGGAGCACCCGCTGTGGAGCGGCTTCGTATGGCGCAACGAGCTCGCGGACACCTTCGTCGAGGTGCTCGCGGTGCCGTGGCTGGCGGGCTCCGTGCCGGGTACGCCGGTGATGACGGCGTGGCTCAGGGGGCTCGGCGCGCGGATCGGCAAGGGCGTCTGGGTGGAGAGCTACTGGCTGCCGGAGACCGATCTGGTGACCCTGGAGGACGCGGCGACCGTGAACCGCGGCTGTGTGCTCCAGACCCACCTCTTCCACGACCGGATCTTGCGGACGGATACTGTTGTTCTTCGTGAGGGTGCCACGCTGGGCCCTGGCGGGATCGTGCTGCCCGGCAGCACGATCGGGGCCCGCACCACACTGGGTCCCGCGTCGCTCGTCATGGCCGCGGAGTCCGTTCCGGACGACACCCGTTGGCTGGGCAACCCGATCGAGGCATGGCGTCCCTGAAAGCGGGCCACTCGGGTCCGGTGAGCGGTGTGACGACGCATCCGAGTGGCAACGCAGCGCAGGGAGCAGAAGCGGCAGTGGCAGTTCAGCAACCGGCGGGTTCGGACCCGTACTTCCCGGACCACGGTGACGCCCGGTACCGGGTGCACCGGTACGAGCTCGCGCTGGACTACCGCCCCGGGCCGAACCGGCTGTCCGGGAGCGCCAGGATCAACGCCATAGCGGGACGTTCGCCGCTGGCCGAGTTCATGCTCAACCTGTCCGACTTCAAGATCGGCCGGGTGCGGGTGGACGGCCGGCAGGCGCACTACACGCACCGCGGCGGGAAGCTGCGGATCCGGCCCGGGAAGGCGGTGCGGCCCGGGGCCGCGTTCACCGTCGAGGTGCACTGGTCCGGCAACCCCAAGCCGGTCGGCAGTCCTTGGGGCGGCCTCGGCTGGGAGGAGCTGGAGGACGGGGCGCTGGTGGCGAGCCAGCCGATCGGGGCGCCGTCCTGGTACCCGTGCAACGACCGGCCCGCCGACAAGGCGTCGTACCAGATCTCGATCACCACGCCGTCCGCGTACGCGGTCGTGGCGGGCGGCAGGCTGCTGACCCGTACGACCAGGGCGTCCACGACGACCTGGGTGTACGAGCAGGCCGCGCCCACGTCCAGTTATCTCGTCGGGCTGTCGATCGGCAAGTACCAGACGGTGCTGCTCGGCGATCCGGGTCCCGGCGGAGTGCCGCAGCACGGGCACATCCCGGCGCATCTGCTGCCGGAGTTCTCCCGGGACTTCGCCCGGCAGCCGCAGATGATGGAGCTGTTCCAGGAGCTGTTCGGGCCCTATCCGTTCGACGAGTACGCGGTCGTCGTCACGGAGGAGGAGCTCGATGTGCCCGTGGAGGCGCAGGGGTTGTCGCTGTTCGGCGCCAACCACGTGGACGGGGCCCGGGGTTCGGAGCGGCTGGTGGCGCACGAGCTGGCGCACCAGTGGTTCGGCAACAGCGTGTCCATCGCGGACTGGCGGCACATCTGGCTGAACGAGGGGCTCGCCAAGTACGCCGAGTGGCTGTGGTCGGAGCACTCGGGGGGCCGTACCGCCCAGCAACTGGCCGCCGCCGCACACCGGTTGGTGTCCTCGCTCCCCCAGGATCTGCGGCTGGCCGACCCGGGCCGCAAGTCGATGTTCGACGACCGGCTCTACGAACGCGGCGGGCTCGCCGTGCACGCGGTGCGCTGCGCGATGGGCGACGAGGCGTTCTTCCGGATGCTGCGCGGCTGGGCGGGACTGCACCGGGGCGGGGCCGTGACCACCTCGACGTTCACGGCTCATGTCAACCGGTACGCGGACGAGCCGCTGACCGGGCTGCTCGACGCATGGGTGCGCGGCGTCGCGTTGCCGCCGCTGCCCACGATGATCCCGGCCCGCCCCGCGCATCCGCCCTCCAACGCCGGGTCGGCGTAGACGGTCGGGACGGGCTGATCGACGCGTGGGTCTACGGCGCCGCGCTGCCCCCGCTGCCCCCGCTGCCCCCGCTGCCCCCGCTGCCCCCGCTGCCCCCGCTGCCGACGATGTTCCCGGCCCGCCCCGCGGACCCGCCCACCGACGCCCGGTCGGCATAGGCGGTCGGGAGCACGGCTACCGCGCCAGCACAATGGTGGTCATGTCCCGACGTACCTCGAAGCCCCGGCCCCGCGCCACGTCCTGCCCCTGCGGTCTCGCGGAGGCCTACGACGGCTGCTGCGGCCGCTTCCACCGGGGTGAGGCCGCGGCGCCGACCGCCGAGTCCCTGATGCGCTCGCGGTACTGCGCTTTCGTGCGGCGCGAGGAGGGTTATCTGCTCCGCACCTGGCATCCGCGGACCCGGCCGCAGGGCGTCGACTTCGACCCCGGTATGCGCTGGACCGGCCTGGAGATCCTCGGGACGAGTGACGGATCGGCCTTCCACCCCGCCGGGACGGTGACCTTCCGGGCCTCGTTCGAGGGCGGTTCGCTGCACGAACGCAGCCGGTTCGAACGGGTCGACGGGGCCTGGGTGTACGTCGACGGGGAGTTCCTCGACTGAGTCACGGCGGCTGGGTCACGGCGGCTGGGTCACGGCGCCAGGATGTCCAGCTCGTGGAGGGCGCCCGCCGCGATCTCGCGGGTCAGCTCCTCCGCGTGACCGGCGTCGCCCTCGCGGATCGCCTCGGCGAGGCGGACATGGAGGGTGACGGCGGCCGGGTCGGGGTCCTCGAACATGACCTCGTGGTGGGTGCGGCCGGTGAGGACCTCGGCGACGAGGTCGCCGAGGTGGGCGAACATCTCGTTGCCGGAGGCGTTGAGGACCACGCGGTGGAAGGCGATGTCGTGGAAGAGGTAGCCCTGCAGCCGGTGGCCCTTGGAGTTGGCGACCATGCCGAGCGTGCATCTGGTGAGCTCGGCGCACTGCTCGGCCGTCGCGTTCTTCGCGGCCAGGCCCGCCGCCACCGGCTCGATCGCCGAGCGGAGCACCGTGAGGGAGCGCAGTTGCGCCGGGCGGTCGGCGCCTGCCAGCCGCCAGCGGATGACCTGGGGGTCGTAGACGTTCCACTCGGCCTTGGGGCGCACCGTCACGCCCACGCGGCGGCGGGACTCGACCAGGTGCATGGACTCAAGGACCCGGACCGCCTCGCGCATCACCGAACGTGAGACCTCGAAACGCTGGGCCAGTTCGTCGGTGCGCAGAACGCTCCCCGGCGGGTACTCGCCCGCGGTGATCGCGGGGCCGAGGGATTCCAGTACCTGCCCGTGCAGCCCCCGGCCCGATGTGGTCATGCACTCAGCGTACGGGGCACATCACAGCGCCAAAAAGTCAGACTTATTTGGTACAGACTCTTGAATTCGTCGTACC
The DNA here is from genome assembly GCF_036174265.1 of Streptomyces sp. NBC_00285. Lineage (NCBI taxonomy): Bacteria > Bacillati > Actinomycetota > Actinomycetes > Kitasatosporales > Streptomycetaceae > Streptomyces > Streptomyces sp. NBC_00285. Next base: position 2,324,327 of record NZ_CP108055.1, read on the forward strand.
TAATCGGTTTCAGTTGCGTTGACACACCTTGTCGAAGACGAAACCAGACAGTGAGGCAGCGATGAGGACCTCCCCTGTCGTCGTGGTCATGGGCGTCGCGGGCACCGGGAAGACCACCATCGGTCCCCTGCTCGCGGCCCGGCTCGGCGTTCCCTACGCCGAGGGCGACGACTTCCACCCGCCGGCCAACATCGCCAGGATGTCGGCCGGCACCCCGCTCACCGACGAGGACCGGTGGCCGTGGCTGGACGCCATCGGTTCCTGGGCGCACGGACGGGCCGGGCTCGGCGGGGTGGTCAGCTGCTCGGCGCTGAAGCGGTCGTACCGTGACCGGCTGAGGGCTGAGGCACCCGGGGTCGTCTTCGTACACCTGGCGGGCGACCGGGCCCTCATCGAGGACCGGATGTCGCACCGGCAGGGGCACTTCATGCCCACCGCGCTGCTGGACTCTCAGTTCGCCACGCTCCAGCCCCTCCAGCGGGACGAGGCCGGGGTCGTGGTGGACGTGTCCGGCAGTCCGGAGGAGATCACCGAGCGGGCCGCCCAGGCGCTCGCCGGACACCCGTAACACCCCGTCACCCCTTTTCCGAAGCACACCCCCGTACCTGCAAGGGAACCTCCGTGACCAGACTCAGCGTCGAGATGCTGGCAGCGGACGTGCCCGAGCCGATCACCTCGGCCGGTCACGCTCAGCTGGGCATCGCCGTACTGGCGGGCATCGCCGTCATCGTCGTACTCATCACCACGTTCAAGCTCCACGCGTTCCTGGCGCTGACCCTGGGCACTCTCGTGCTCGGCGCGGTCGCCGGGGCGCCCCTCGACAAGGCCATCACCAGCTTCACCACCGGCCTCGGGACCACGGTCGCCGGTGTCGGCGTGCTGATCGCCCTCGGCGCGATCCTCGGCAAGATGCTCGCCGACTCCGGCGGCGCGGACCAGATCGTCGACACCATCCTCGCGAGGGCCGGCGGCCGCTCCATGCCGTGGGCGATGGTCCTGATCGCCTCCGTCATCGGTCTGCCGCTGTTCTTCGAGGTCGGTGTCGTGCTGCTGATCCCGGTCGTGCTGATGGTGGCCAAGCGCGGCAACTACTCCCTGATGCGCATCGGCATCCCGGCCCTCGCCGGCCTGTCCGTGATGCACGGCCTGGTCCCGCCGCACCCCGGCCCGCTGGTCGCCATCGACGCGGTGCAGGCCAACCTCGGTGTCACGCTCGCGCTCGGCGTGCTGGTCGCCATCCCGACGGTGATCGTCGCCGGTCCGCTGTTCTCGAAGGTCGCGGCCCGCTGGGTGGACGTCCCGGCTCCCGACCGCATGGTCCCGCAGCGCGCCACCGAGGAGCTGGAGAAGCGTCCGGGCTTCGGTGCCACCCTCGCCACGATCCTGCTCCCGGTCGTCCTGATGCTCTCCAAGGCACTGGTCGACATCGTGATCGACAACCCCGACAACACCGTGCAGCGCGTCTTCGACGTCGTCGGCTCCCCGCTGATCGCACTGCTGGCCTCGGTCCTCGTGGGCATCTTCACGCTGCTTCGCCCCGCCGGGTTCGGCAAGGACCGCCTCACCCCGCTCGTCGAGAAGGGCCTCGCGCCCATCGCCGGCATCCTGCTGATCGTCGGCGCGGGCGGCGGCTTCAAGCAGACCCTGATCGACTCCGGTGTGGGCCGGATGGTCCTGGACATCTCCGAGGACTGGTCGATCCCGGCCCTGCTGCTGGCCTGGCTGATCGCGGTGGTGATCCGGCTGGCGACGGGCTCGGCGACGGTGGCCACGGTGTCCGCGGCCGGTCTGGTCGCCCCGCTGGCCGCGAACATGTCGACGACCCACACGGCCCTGCTCGTCCTCGCCATCGGCGCCGGCTCGCTCTTCTTCAGCCATGTCAACGACGCCGGGTTCTGGCTGGTGAAGGAGTACTTCGGCCTCGACGTCGGCCAGACCATCAAGACCTGGTCGATCATGGAGACGATCATCTCGGTGGTCGCGGGAGGCCTGGTCCTGCTGCTCTCCCTGATCATTTAGGGATACGGCGACGAGAGCATCCCCCGCACCCCCTGGGCACCGGTCACGGCCGCCACAGGGGGTGCTCGCGGTCCGCCCACTCCTTGTCCACCGAGCCGGTGCGCAGCCCCCTGCGTGCCTCCGGGTCGCCGAGTGCCATGCCGATGTGGCCGGCGAGGACGATACCGACGGTCAGGGCGAGCCAGTCGTGGACGAAGGTCGCACTGGTGCGCCACTGGATCGGGGTGAGATGGGTGAACCACATCAGCAGGCCCGTGCCGAGCATGACGAGGCTCGCGCCGGAGATCCAGGCGGCGTAGACCTTCTGGCCCGCGTTGAACTTGCCCGCGGGCCGCGACACCCGGCGCTTGTCGCGGCGCAGGGCGGCGCGCAGCCAGACGCGGTCGTGCGGGCCGAAGCGGTTCAGGAAGCCCAGATCGGCGCGGAAGGCGCGCGAGATGAGGCCCACCAGGACCGGTGCGGGCAGGGCCAGACCGGCCCACTCGTGGACGCGCACCACCAGCTCGCGGCGGCCGACGAGTTCGGCGAACTGCGGGATGTACAGAAAGGCCGCCGTCACCACGCACACGCCCATCAGTGCGGCGGTCGTGCGGTGGACCCACTTCTGGCTGCGGCCGAAGCGGCGGACCCGAGTCGCGGGCGGGGCGTCAGTTCGTAGGTTCATCGTCCCGCCCGTTCGACTTGCCGACCCAGGCGTCGACGTCGTAGCCCCGGTCCTCCCAGTAGCCCGGCTCCACGTCCTCGGTGACCGTGATGCCGGACAGCCATTTGGCCGACTTGTAGAAGTACATGGGGGCCACGTAGAGGCGGACCGGGCCGCCGTGGGAGTGGCCGATGTCCTTGTCCTGCATGCGCAGGGCGACCAGGACGTCCGAGCGGCGGGCCTGGTCGAGGGTGAGGCTCTCGGTGTACGCCCCGTCGAAGCAGCTGAAGCGGACGGCGCCGGCCTTCGCCGTCACTCCGGCGGCGTCCAGCAGCCGGGACAGCCGTACGCCTTCGAACGGCGTGTCCGGGACCCGCCAGCCCGTCACGCACTGGACGTCCTTGACGAGCCGGGTCTGGGGCAGGGCGCGCAGGTCGGCCAGGGTGTACGACCGCGGGCGGGAGACCAGGCCGTCGATCGTGAGGCGGTAGTTCTGGGCGTCCTTGTGCGGTACGGACGACGTCACCGAGTAGTAGCGGAAGCCGCCCCCGTTGGGGAGCAGTCCCGTCAGGCCGGTGGGGTCCTTGTCGGCTGCGCTGCCGAGGAAGGCCTCCAGGCCGCGTTGCAGGGTGGGGGCGGCGACCACGCCGAGCGCTCCCAGGCCGAGGGTGCCGAGGAGGACACGGCGGCCGACCGGCTTGCCGCGCTGCTCCTCGGGTTGTCCGGAGTTCACGCATCCATTCGAACACCCGCGACCCCCGGGGGGCCAGGAATCGCGGGTGCTCGTCAGACTTTGGTAACCACTTCTCACCCGGATCTCAGGGAGCGTCCGGATCCGGGGGCTACGACACCTCTTCCGCGGCCTTGTCCAGCTGGAACGCCTCGTTGCCGAGCCCGATCCGGGCGTGCGCCTCGGGATTGCGGGCCTTCAACAGCAGGCCCTGCACAAGGCCCGCCACCAGGGCGAGTCCGATGATGCCGGGCAGCAGCCAGCTCAGGGAGGAGCCCGGACCGGCGCCGACCAGGACGTCGAAGTCCTTGACCGTGTAGACGGCGATGACCAGCAGGGCGATCCCCGCGAGGACGGAGGTGGCAAGGCGCCAGGCCTGGGCGCCCGCGGCACCGCGCCGGACGAAGAAGGCGACCACGGAGGCGGAGGCGGCCGCCATCAGCACGATCACGCCGAGGGACCCGATGTTGCCGAACCAGGTGAACAGCTGCAGGATCGGCACGGTCGGGTCGCCGGTGGGCTTGTCGTCGGTGATCGCGAAGACGACCACGACCACCACGGACACGGCGGTCTGGAGCAGCGACCCGGTGCCGGGCGCGCCGTTCGCGCTGTTGGTGCGGCCGAACGCAGCGGGCAGCAGTCCCTCGCGGCCCATGGCGAAGGCGTAGCGGGCGACGACGTTGTGGAAGCTGAGCATGGCGGCGAACATGCCGGTCACGAACAGGACGTGCAGGACATCGGTGAACGTGCCGCCGAGGCGGGACTCGGTGAGGCCGAAGAGGAGCCCGGCGCTCTGCTTCTGGGACTCGGCGACGATGGCCGACGGGCCGGTGGCGACGGTGAGGGCCCAGCAACTGAGCGCGAAGAACACGGCGACGCCGCCGACGGCCAGGAACATCACGCGCGGCACCAGGATGTGCGGGCGGCTCGTCTCCTCGGCGTACACGGGCGCCTGCTCGAAGCCGAGGAAGGCCGCGATGCAGAAGCACAGGGCGGTGCCGACGCCGGCACCGCTGAGGGTGTCCGGGTTGAAGGCGTGCAGCGACAGGCCCTGGGCCGCCGGGTCGGTGACGGCGGCGATGTCGAAGACGACGACCAGGGCGACTTCGATGATCAGCAGGACGCCGAGCACGCGCGCGTTGACGTCGATCTTCAGCCAGCCCAGTGCGCCGACGACCAGGGCGGCCACCAGCGCGGGTATCCACCAGGCCACCGACAGGTCGGTGTAGGTGGCGAACAGGCCGGAGACCTCGAAGCCGAAGATGCCGTAGATGCCGACCTGGAGGGCGTTGTAGGCGACCAGGGCGACGAGGGCCGCGCCGGCTCCGGCCGTGGCGCCGAGGCCGCGGGAGATGTAGGCGTAGAAGGCGCCGGCGTTGTGGACGTGCCGGCTCATCTCGGCGTAGCCGACGCTGAACAGGACGAGAACGACGCCGAGGATGACGTAGAGCAGGGGCTGGCCGACGATCCCCATCACCGCGAATGTAGTGGGCATGACACCCGCTACCACCATGAGGGGAGCGGTCGCGGCGAGGACGGAGAGCAGCAGGCCCCCGGTGCCCAGGCGCCCGGCGCGCAGAGCGCGGTCCTGTCCCTTGAACGTACTGATGCCGTCGGCGGGCGGTCTGCTCGTACGGGAACTCTCGGTGGTCATAAGGGCCGTCCTTCTGGGGGTTAGGGGGTTCACACCGTGCCGAGCGCATGGTCTCGGGCGGCACGGAAGGCGGAGTAGGGCTCACGGTCCGGATAGGACCAGGGGGCCGGGGTGGGGCGTTCGCCGATGCGGTGGAAGAGGGCGGCGGCCTCGGCACCGCGGCCCTCGCAGACCTTCGCGTGGGCGAGGAAGTTGAGGTCCACCAGGCGGCGGGGGTGACCCTCGTGCTCCCATTCCAGCCACCAGTCGAAGGCGGACTTCATCACCTGCCGGGCCCGGCGTCCGGTCCAGTGCCCGGAGGCGGCGGGATCGCCCGGCTCGTGCCCGGCGGCGGCCAGGGCCCGGTAGCGCTCGGTGTGCGCGATGACCGGCAGGATGGCGAGCGGGGAGTCGGCGGGGGCCTGCTCGGCGGCCCAGTTCGCGAAGTCGTAGACCTCGTGCAGCGGGTCGGGACCCGTCCCGGCGCGGCGCTCGGCGAGCCGGGCGACCATCAGATGGTGGGCGTGGTGGTGGTCGGCGTGCCGTCGCCGGATCTCGCCGAAGACGTCGGCCACCTCGTCCGCCGCACCGAGGTCGCGCTCCAGCAGGAGCAGCCCGAGCCAGGGGGTGGGGTCGGCGGGCGCGAGCCGGGCCGCGGTCCGGCAGGCCTCGCGGGCGGGAGCGGGCTTCCCCTTGCCCCGCCGGACACTCTGGACCAGGGCGAGGGCGAGCAGCACGGCGGCGTCGGCGGAGTCCGGCTCGGCGACCAGCCAGTCCCGGGCCCAGGCGTGGCTGTACGGCTCCGCGGCGAGAACCGTGACCCGGTGGCCGCGCCGGTCCCACTCGTCTCCCGTCCGGGTGAGCAGTGTCCGGACCGCCTGCCATCTGCCCTGCGCCAACGCGGCGCGCGCGTCGATGAGTTCGGCGTCGTCAAGGGCCGCGTCGAAGGCCTGAGCGGCGCGTTTTCGGCCGCGGCCGAAGGGAGGTGGGGGCGGGGACACCGTGTGGGCTTTCCTCACGGAACATGGTTCGTGGTGGGTGGTGCGCAAGGGTTGCCCGGCTCGGCGCGGGCAGGCCGACAACCGATGTGGGCAGGCCGGCGGGCTGATTCGCACCGCCATCGATTGATCACGGACAGCCAACCCCCCACCTATGGTTTGCGTCAAGGGTCGAAGGCACGTTACACGCGTCAACTCTCCATACGCATGGGGAAGTTGTGACAGTCCGGTGCTGGTGGGACCGGGTCAAGACCCCACATCTGTGGCGTACGCCATGGCGCCCGCCTCCCGCGCACCGCACCATGGCGAGACCCCCCGCCCACCGTGAGGGCGCGGCGACCGCGTCGACGGCCGGAATGCGGGTACTCCCAGGAACAAGCCGGGTACTGGGACGCTACAGTCGGCGACTACCCCCGCTGCCCGGCCGGACGATCGAGGTACACAGCGTGTCGGTTCTGGTTCTGACTCTCGCCGTGAGTGCTGCCTGTTGCCTGGGCTTCGGCTTCGTGCTCCAGCAGAACGCGGCCCGTCAGGCCCCGCTGAGCGACTTCCTCTCGCCCCGGCTGCTCCTCGACCTCGTGAAGGTGCCGCGCTGGCTCGGCGGCATCGGGCTGATGGTGGCCGGCATGGTGCTGGGCGCGATCGCGCTGAGCCGGGGCGAGGTCTCCCTGGTCGAACCCCTCCTCGCCACGAACCTGCTCTTCGCCCTCGCCCTCTCCCGCAGGCAGACCCGGCAGCCGCTGGGCCGCCAGGGCTGGGCGGGCCTCGCACTGCTCGCGGGCGGGGTGAGCGCGTTCATCGTGGCGGGCGAGCCCCGCGGCGGCGCGGCGGTCACCGATCCCTTCCGGCACTGGCTGATCATCGGCGCGATGACCGGCCTCGCCCTGCTGCTCACCACCTACGCCAAGCGCTCCCGCCTCGGCTCCGGCCCGGTCCTGCTGGCCCTGGCGGCCGGTCTGCTGTACGGCGTCCAGGACGCCCTCACCCGGGTCAGCGGCCAGCGCTTCTCCGAGGGCGGCCTCGCCGAACTGCTGACCGGCTGGCAGCCGTACGCCGTGCTGGCTCTCGGTGTCACCGGGCTCGTCCTGGTGCAGAGCGCGTTCGAGACCGCGCCGCTGCGGATGTCGCTGCCCGCGCTGACCGCGGCCCAGCCGCTCGCCGGGATCGTCTGCGGGGTGGGCTTCCTCGGCGACCGGCTGCACACCGACACCGGCGCGCTGACCTGGGAGGCGCTGGGGCTCGCGGCCGTCGTCACGGGCATCGTGCTGCTGGGGATGCACCCCGCGATGCCCTGTGGAGCCGCCCAGTCGGAACCTGCGCGGAACCTCCAGCCGAGCTGACGCGTGCCCCTGCTTGGATGGGGGGCATGAGCGCTGCTGACGAGATCCTCGACATCGTCGACGAGAACGACGTCGTCGTCACCCGGTCCCCGCGCGGCAGGGCCTACGCCGAGGGGCTGCGCCACCGCTGCGTCTTCATCCAGGCCAGGGACGCCGAGGGCCGCCTCTTCGTCCACCGCCGCACGCCCACCAAGCTGGTCTTCCCGTCCCTCTACGACATGTTCGTCGGCGGGGTGGTCGGTGCGGGCGAGTCCTACGACGAGGCGGCCCTGCGCGAGGCCGAGGAGGAACTGGGCGTGAGCGGACTTCCGCGCCCGGAGTACCTCTTCAAGTTCTTCTACGACGACGGGGCCGGCCAGACCTGGTGGTCGGCCGTCTACCAGGTGCGCTGCGAGCTCCCGGTGAGCCCCCAGGTGGAGGAGGTCGCCTGGCACGACTTCCTGACGGAGGACGAGGTGGAGGCACGGCTCGGGGAGTGGGAGTGGGTGCCGGACGGGCTGGCGGCGTACGAGCGGTTGCGGGGGTACCGGGCGAAGGGCTGACCTGGCTCGGTCGGGCTCGGTGAGGTTCGTCGGGCTCGGTCGGGTCCGATGGATGCCGACCGGGGTTGACTGCCGCCGGAGCCCTGAGCCCTGGGAACACGCGTGGCCGGACCGGCGGTCGACGCCGCTGACGACACTCTCACCATCCGCCCCCGATAGGCTCGTGCGCGTGATCGATTTCGCACGGAACGTCCGCGTCTGGTTCGCCCCCGAGGAGATCCGGCAGGAAGGCCGTACCCCCGACTACCGGTTCTCGCTGGCCAATGAACGCACCTTTCTGGCCTGGTTGCGGACCGCGCTCGCCCTGATCGGCGGCGGTTTCGCCGTGGACCAGTTCCTGCCCGACCTGCGCTGGGGCTGGCGGGTCGGGCTGGCGCTCGCACTGCTCGCGGCGGGGGTGCTCTGCTCGCTGCGGGCCGTCAACCACTGGGTGCGGTGCGAGCGGGCCATGCGGCGGGGGGAGGACCTGCCGACGTCACGGTTCCCGGCCCTGCTGAGCCTGGTGGTCGCGGTCGTCGCCGTGGCCATGGTGTTCGTCGTGCTCGTCGGGTGGGAGGGGTGAGCGAGGGCGCCGCCGTGGAGCGCGACCCGGGTCTCCAGCCGGAACGCACCCGGCTCGCCTGGCGCCGTACGACCCTGTCGGCCACCGCGTGTGCCGTGCTCGGCGCGAAGACCGCCCTGCACGGCGGGTCGTCCCCCGCGAACCTCGTCGCCTGCACCCTGTGCTGCGTCCTGTGGCTGGGCTTCCTCTACCTCGCCCACCACCGCATCCACACCCTGGCATCGACCGGCAGACCGCCCGCCCTCACCCCGGGCCACGCCACGGCAGCGGCCCTGTGCACGATGGCGCTGGCAGCGTGCGGGGCGGCGCTGGTGCTTTGAGCCGGCGCCGGGGTCTGGTGGGGGGCTGGTGGGCCCCGGGCCCGGTGGGGGGGGGCGGTGCGGGCGGGCGGCGGCCTCGCGGGTGGCGGGCCTGGTGAGTGGCGGGCCTGGTGGGTGGCGGTGCTCGCGGGCCCCGGGCCTGGAGGGTGCCGGTGCTCGCGAGCGGCGGGCCTGGTGGGCGGCCGTTCCGGTAGGCGCCAGTTCCGGCAGGCGTCCGTTCCGGTAGGCGGCCGTTCCGGTAGGCGGCCGTTCCGGTCGTGCGGGGCAGGGCGGTGTCGGGGCCGCGCCGCGCGTGCCGAATCTGCCGATATGCACCCCTCCCGTGGCAGCCTGGCCGTCGACATCGCCCGTCGCTTCGAAGCCGAAGGTGAGCCGCATGACCACCCTTCACCACGAACACGCCTCCCACACGCACACCCACGGCAGGGACTGCGGTCACACCGAGGTGCCGCACGAGGACCACGTCGACTACGCGCACGACGGGCATCTGCACCGCGAGCACGAGAGCCACTGGGACGAGTGCGAGCCCGGTGAGCACGTCCTGCACGACGCCCACGAGCACCGGCACGGCCAGGACTGCGGACACGAGAGCGTCCTGCACGGCGACCACGTCGACTACCTCCACGACGGCCACCGGCACGCCGCCCACGAGGGCCACTGGGACGACCACTGACCTGACCGAGAGCGCACCGCCGACAGCTCCCCGCCGCACCGGGCGGGGAGCTGTCGGCCTATCGTGTGCCGGATCACGTTCACCGTCCCCCCTGGACGGCATACCGACCAGTCGGCATGATGGTCGTACCCGTTCACGCGCGCGTAAGGAGCCCCGATGAGCCCCGATCATCCGCCAGGACTCGATCTCGACCGGCTGCGCGGACTGCTCGACCGCGAGCGGCCCGGCCTGGTGCACGGTCCCCTGACCGGCCGGCTGATCGAGGGCGGACGGTCGAACCTCACGTACGCGGTGTCGGACGGCACGTCGAAGTGGGTCGTACGCCGGCCCCCGCTGGGCCATGTCCTGGCCACCGCGCACGACATGAAGCGCGAGCACCGGGTCATCAGCGCCCTGCACCCCACGGACGTACCGGTGCCGAAACCGGTCCTGCTGTGCGAGGACCCCGAGAACGAGGCGGCGCCCGGGTCGCCCTTCTACGTCATGGAGTTCGTCGAAGGCACCCCGTACCGCACCGCCGACCAGCTCGCCCCGCTCGGCCCGCAGCGCACCCGCGACGCCGTGCTGTCCCTCGTCGACACGCTCGTCGAGCTGCACGCGGTGGACCCCACCGAGGTGGGCCTCGCGGACTTCGGCCGCCCCGAGGGCTTCCTGGACCGCCAGCTGCGCCGCTGGGGCAAGCAGTTGGACGCCTCCCGCAACCGCGACCTGGCCGGCATCGACGAGCTGCACGCGGCGCTCGGCCGCCGGCTGCCCGAGTCCCCGGCGGCCACGGTCGTGCACGGCGACTACCGGCTCGACAACGTCCTGCTGGGCGACGACGACCGGATCAAGGCGATTCTCGACTGGGAGATGTCGACCCTCGGCGACCCGCTCACCGACCTCGGCCTGCTGGTGATGTACAGCATGCCGCTGGGCACGCCCGACTCCCCGGTCTCCACGACCGCCGAGGCCGCCGGGCACCCGGATCCGGCCGAACTGATCGCGCGGTACGCCGAGCGCTCCGGGCGGGACGTGACGGCGGTGTCCTGGTACACGGCGTTCGCGTGGTTCAAGCTCGCCGTGATCCTCGAGGGCATCCACTACCGCTACACCCTGGGCCAGACGGTCGGCGGCGGCTTCGACCGCATCGGCGACCTGGTCCCGGTCTTCATCCAGCACGGTCTGACCACGCTTCACGACGGCATCCAGGAAGGCTGATCCGCATGGACTTCGCGTTCGACGCGCGCACCGAGGAGCTGCGCGCCAAGCTGCTCGCCTTCATGGACGAGTACGTCTACCCCGCCGAGCCGGTCGCGGAGGAGCAGCGCGCGCAGCTGGCCTCGCCGTGGGACACCCCGGCCGTGGTGGAGGAGCTGAAGACCGAGGCCCGCCGCCAGGGCCTGTGGAACCTCTTCCTGCCCGACCCGGCGTACGGCGCCGGACTGACCAACCTCCAGTACGCCCCGCTCGCGGAGATCACCGGCCGCTCCCCGCAGCTCGCGCCCACCGCGCTGAACTGCGCGGCGCCCGACACCGGCAACATGGAGGTGCTGACCCAGTTCGCCGACGAGCAGCAGAAGAAGCAGTGGCTGGAACCGCTGCTGGCAGGTGAGATCCGCTCGGCGTTCGCGATGACGGAGCCGGAGGTCGCGTCCTCCGACGCCACCAACATCACCACCTACATCGAGCGGGACGGCGACGAGTACGTCGTCACGGGCCGCAAGTGGTACATCTCCGGGGCGATGAACCCGGACTGCAAGATCTTCATCGTGATGGGCAAGACGGACCCGGACGGCGAGGACATCCGCCGCCAGCAGTCCATGATCCTGGTGCCCCGTGACACCCCTGGTGTCACCGTCAAGCGCGCGATGCAGGTCTTCGGCTACGAGGACCACTCCCACGGCGGCCACGCCGAGGTGGTCTTCGACCACGCGCGCGTACCGGCCGCGAACCTGGTCGGCGAGGAGGGCGGCGGCTTCGCCATCGCCCAGGCCCGTCTCGGACCGGGCCGGATCCACCACTGCATGCGGCTCATCGGCATGGCCGAGCGGGCGATCGAGCTGATGTGCCGGCGGGCGGTCTCCCGGTCGGCCTTCGGCAAGGCGCTGGCCCAGCAGGGCGTGGTGCACAACTGGATCGCCGACGCGCGCGTGACCGTGGAGCAACTGCGGCTGCTGGTGCTGAAGACGGCCTGGCTGATGGACACGGTCGGCAACAGGGGCGCCCACACCGAGATCCAGTCCATCAAGATCGCCACGCCGCGTGCGGTGGTCGACGTCATCGACCGGGCGATCCAGCTGCACGGCGCGGGCGGCGTCAGCCAGGACTTCCCGCTGGCCGAGCTGTACGCCGGCGCCCGCACCCTGATGATCGCGGACGGCCCGGACGAGGTACACCAACGGTCGCTGGCGCGGCGGGAGTTGAAGAAGTACCTCTGACGATCCTGTAAGGCGGGCCTGAAACACGGGCCGGTGACGAGGCAAGGGCTGGAGAGGCGCACCCGCCCCTCCAGCCCTGGTTCCCCCGATTTCCCCCGCGGTGACGTCAGTTGGGTGTGGACGCGCTCAGCGTCCAGCCCTGGCGGCACGTGTGCCCGAAGACGCCCACGTCGCAGCCCTCGACGCGGAACGTGTAGGACCCCGTGGTGCGTTGCAGCACCCGCACCCGGCCGGACGTCCCGCCGCCCACCTCGCGCTGCGTACCGTTCGGGTCGGCGGCGCTGGTGTAGCGGATCAGGAACCTGTCGTAGCGGTACGGCGATGTCGTGTTCCAGTTGAAGTAGGCGTAGCCGCCGTCCTCCCAGGCCGCCACGACCATGTTCTGTCCCTGCCGCGGCGACCAGGTGACGTTGCCGTAGTCGAAGTACTGGCGCTTGCCGGCGTAGACGCCGTTCAGGTAGACGTCCTTGGTGTAGCTCCTCGGGCAGCCCAGCCAGCCGCCGGCCCCGCCGAGGGCGTTCCAACGCCCGTTGATGTGCGCCTCGTTGACCGCGATGCCGCACGCGGCAGCCCGGGCCTGCGACGGCGCCGCCGAGGTCTGCGCCGCGGCCGGTACCGCGGCGGCGGTGCCCAGCGCGAGCAGCGAGCCCAGCACGACGCCGGTCAGGCGTCGGTTCAGTGTCAGCATGGTTCGTTCTCCCCCGTAGTCCCTGCTTTCCTGCCATGAGCATCGCGCCCTCAGCGGCCGGGAGTTGAGAGGGAACGGCCGGGCGGTCCCCGGAACCTCTCCCGGGTGGACCGGGAACCGTTCCCATGACACCCGGGCGGCCGAACCGGGACCATGAGGGCATGAAGGACGGGCGGGGGCGAAACCGGCGGCGCACGGTGGCGGCGTATGCCCTGCTGGGCCTCGCACTCGCCCAAGTGACGGCCGGGGCCGTGATGTTGGTGATGGCGGACGTCCCGGCACGGGACCTGGTCCGCTACGACATGGTCGTCGACCTGGCCGTGGGTTTCGCCTACCCCGTCTGCGGCACGGTGATCGCGCTGCACCGCCCGCGCAACCCCATCGGCTGGCTGCTGATCGGGTACGGCCTGGGTCACGCGTTCACGGGTCTGTCGATCGGTCTGGGTGTCGAGGGGCTGCGGCTGGGATGGTCCCCCGAACTGCTGCGCGCGGTCGTCACGACCGGGCGGCACACCTGGATCATCGGCAGCTCGTGGGCGTTCGTCTTCGTGTTCTTCCTGTTTCCCGACGGACGGCTGCCCGACCGTCGCTGGCGTTGGGTCCTGGCGCTGCAACTGCTGTCCTCGCCGCTCGACTTCGCGGTCTGGGCGCGGGACGACTGGGGGCTGTTCCTCGGCACGCCGGCCGCACCCTCGTACCTTCCGGCTCCTGAGGGCTGGCTGCCCGTGCTCAGACACGTGGAGACCGCGAAGGCCTGTCTGGTGCTGACCGCCGTGTTCGCCGCCATGACCATGCGCTACCGGCGCGGCGGGGAGCAGGACCGGCGCCGGCTGCTGTGGCTGATCGCCGGGATGACACCGCTGGCGCTGAGCGTGCTGCTGCAGATCTTCGGTTTTCCCGCGGTCTACACGTCGTGCTGCACCCTGTTCCTGCCGGCCGCCATCGTGATCGCCGTGGTCCGCCACGAGCTGCTCGACATCCGTGTCGTCGTCTCCCGGAGCCTGCTGTACGGCGCGCTCACCCTCGGCGTGATCGCCGCCTACGTCGGCCTGGTCGCCTTCGTGCAGTCCCAGCTCGCCCCGCTGCCCGAACTGCTCGGCCCGGCCCTCGTCACGGTCACCCTCGCAGTCGCCTTCGAGCCCGCCCGGCGAGGACTCCAGCGCATGGTCGACCGGGCCCTGTACGGCGAGCGGCACGATCCTGTACGCGTGGTCTCCCGCATCGGCAAGCGGCTCGCGGGGACCGGGGTGGGTGCGGTGCCGGAGGCGGTGGGCGAGGCGCTGCGGGTGCCGTACGCGCGCGTCGACTCCAGGTCGGGGACGGGGAGCGGGAGCTGGGGAGTCCCGGCGGGGGCCGTGCACACCGTCCCGCTGGACTACGACGGCCACGACGTCGGCGAGCTGGTGGTCGGCCTGCGCCCCGGGGAGCAGCAGCCGGCCCCGGCGGATCTGGCCGTCCTGGAGCTGCTCGCGGTTCCGCTCGCGGCGGCGTTGTACGCGACCGACCTGACCCGGCAGTTGCAGGTGTCCCGGGAACGGATCGTCGCCGCGCAGGAGGAGGAACGGCGGCGCATCCGCCGCGATCTGCACGACGGGCTCGGTCCGACGCTCGCCGGAGCGGCCTTCCAGGTGGACGCGGTGGGCAACCTGCTGGCGTTCGACCAGGAGCGGGCGCTCGGTCTGCTGGCCGAGCTGCGGGCCGAGATCGGCGGCGCGGTCGGGGAGGTCCGGCGTCTGGTGGACGGGCTCAGGCCGCCGGACCTGGACCAGCTGGGGCTCCTCGGCGCCCTGCGGGAACGTGCCGCCTGGCTGTCCTGCCGTGCCGACGGCACCCCGCTGCAGGTGCGGATCCAGGCCCCCGACCGGCTGCCGGTGCTGCCCGCCGCCGTGGAGGTGGCCGCCTACCGGATCGCGGTCGAGGCCCTCACCAACGCCGCCCGGCACGCCCGCGCCTCGCGCGTGGACCTGCGCATCGGGATCGGTGACGGCCTGTGGCTGGAGGTGTGCGACGACGGCACGCCCGCTGCCGGGGATCCACCGTGGCAGGCGGGTGTGGGCATCACGTCGATGCAGGAACGCGCGGCGGAACTCGGCGGTCGCTGCACGGCGGGCCGAGGACGGGTGACGGCGAGGCTGCCGCTGTGAGGGACGGTGCAATGACACGGCATGCGCAGGACCGGACGGACCCGGGTGGCGACGACGCGACACGCGCCGACACGCCGCCCGGCGCCCGGGAGACCGAGGTCCCGGCGGGGAGCCGGGACGGCGGCCCGGAGAACAGCGATGCGCTGCGGGTGGTGCTGGCCGATGACCACCCCGTGGTGCGTACGGGTCTTGCCGCACTGCTCGAGTCGGTGCGGGACGGGAGCCCGCGGGTCCGGGTCGTCGGTGTGGCGGCCAGTGGGCGCGAGGCCGTACGGGCCGCGGTGACACTGCGCCCCCACGTCATGGTGATGGACATCCGGATGCCGGATCAGAACGGCATCGAGGCGACGCGGGAGATCGGCCGGGTCGCCCCGTCGGTGGCGGTGCTGATGCTGACCATGGTCGAGGAGGACGACTCGGTGTTCGCGGCGATGCGGGCCGGTGCCCGCGGCTACGTCCTCAAGGGTGCGGGGCAGGACGAGATCGTCCGGGCGATCCGGGCGGTGGCCGCCGGCGAGGCGATCTTCGGGCCCGGGGTGGCGCGGCGCGTGCTCGGGCAGCTCGGCCGTCCGCAGCCGCAGATCGATCCGTGTCCGACGCTCACCCCGCGGGAACGGGACGTGCTGACGCTGATCGCCGACGGACAGCCCAACTCGGTGGTGGCCGCCCGGCTCGGCCTCTCCCCCAAGACGGTCAGCAACCACACCTCCGCGGTCCTGACGAAACTGGGCGTCGCCGACCGCGCCGGGGCGGCGGCGTGGGCCCGCGAGGCCGGACTGGGCCCCACGCCCGACGAGTAGCGCGGACGTTACGGCCGCAGGGCCCTCAGCAGCAGGTCGGCCAGGTGGTCGGCGACCTGCTGCGGGCTCATGGGTCCGTCCGGGCGGTACCAGGTCGACAGGTGGTGGACGGAGCCGAAGTGGTAGTCCACGACGAGGTCGGCCGGGGTCGCCTTGGAGAAGACGCCCGCGTCCTGGCCCTCCTCGATGAGCGCACGGAACCGCTCATGGTACTTCCGCCGCTCGGCGCGCACCTGCTTGTTCTTCTCCGGGCTGAGGTGGTGCATGGACCGGAAGAAGATCATCGCGTCGTCGAGGTTGTCGATCGTGGTGACGACGACGTCGGCGGCCGCCGCCCGCACGCGCTTCTCGATCGGCTCGTCTGCGTTCGCGAGCGCGTCGAGGCGCTCCTGCTGGACGCGCAGCACGCGCGCGTACACCTCGTGCAGGAGGTCGTCCTTGGAACCGAAGTAGTGGTACAGCGCTCCCTTGGTGACGCCGGCCGCCTCGACGATCTCCTGCACGGAGGTGCGGTCGTAGCCCTGTTCGGCGAAGAGCCGGGTGGCGGCGGCCAGCAGCCGCTGCGGGACGGGCGTACCGTCTCCGTCCGTCGTCCTGGGCACTGTGCCGCCACCTGCTTTCCGTGAGGTCATGCGCTGTTCTGCGGTGGGGAACGGAGTTCCCGACGGAGGATCTTCCCACTGGCCGTCTTCGGCAAGTCGGGCAGGATCTCCACCTGCCGCGGGTATTTGTAAGCCGCCAGTCTCTCCTTGCAGTAGGCGGCGAGCGCATCGGGGTCGGTTTCGGCACCCGGACGGAGGCTGATGTACGCCTTGACGGTCTCTCCGCGGTACCCGTCGGGCACCCCGACGACGGCCGCCTCGCGCACCGCCGGATGGGTGTACAGCACGTCCTCGACCTCGCGCGGCCACACCTTGAAGCCGGACGCGTTGATCATGTCCTTCTTGCGGTCGACGACGTACAGCCAGCCCTCGGGGTCCATGAACCCGATGTCGCCCGTGCGCAGTTCGCCGTCCGGGAAGGTCTCGGCGGTCGCGTCGGGCCGCCGCCAGTAGCCGGGCACGACCTGGGGCCCGCGCACGACGATCTCGCCCTGCTCCCCGAAGGGCACCTCGACGCCGCTGTCGTCGACGATCCGTACGACCGTGTCGGGCCCCGGCACGCCCACGGCCAGCGTCCCGGACACCGGGTCGACGGGCGCCTCCCGCTCCGGCGGCACGGAGGCGCAGGGCGCGGTGCACTCGGTCAGCCCGTAGCCGTTGCGGATGTACGGCCCGAAGCCGGCCCGGAACTTCTCCACCAGGGCGGGCGGCAGCGGTGCCCCGCCCGAGGAGATGTTGACGAACGACGAGAAGTGCTCGCGGGTGACGTCCGGGTGCGCGGCCAGCGCCATGAACGCGGTCGAGGGGCCGACCGTGTAGTGCGGCCGGTGCTCGGCGAAGGCCTCCAGGACCACGCCCGCCTCGAAGCGGTACGCCAGCACGAGCGTGCCCACGCTGTTCAGACACGCCCCGAGCTCGCAGACCATCCCGGTGATGTGGAACAGCGGCGCCATCGCGAAGTACACGGGGGCCTCGGGCAGCAGGAGACCGGTCCGCTGCCGCTCGGCGTTGTACATGATGTTGCCGTGCGTGTTGGTGGCGCCCTTGGGGGTGCCGCTGGTGCCCGAGGTGTAGCTGATCAGCGCGATGTCGGCGGGCCCGGGATCGCGGCCGTCCGGCGCCTTGTGCCCGGCGCGGGCGACCTCGGTCAGATCGTCGGCGTCCTCGGCCCGCGGCTGCCGCTCGAAGCCGAGCACGCGTGCGTCCCCGCGGGTCTGGAAGTCCAGCTCGCACCCGGTGAGCACGATCCGCACCGTCGAGTCGGCGGCCGTCTCGCGCAGATACGACTCCCAGGCCCGGTCGGAGCAGATCAGCGCGACCGCCTCGCCGTCCCGCAGCACATGCCGTACCTCCCCCGACTTGTACATGGGGTTGACCGGCACCACGGTGGCGCCCGCCTTCCAGGCACCGAGCAGCGCGACGACGAAGTGCGGCGAGTTCTGCAGCAGGACCGCCACCCGGTCCCCGGGTTCCAGTCCACGGGCCGCGAGGTGCCCGGCGACGGAGTCACTGAGCTCGTCGACCTCGCGATAGCTGAGCCGGCCGTCGAAGTAGGCCAGGAAGGGCCGCTCGGGCTCCTCGGCGACGGCCCGGCGAAGGGCGTGCACCAGCGAGTCGGCGGGTTCGATCGGGCCACGCTGGGCCTCGCTGAGCAGTCCCAGCCAGGGCTTGGCCGCGTATCGGGAGTCGGTCACCGCGTCTCCTCCCACTTCTGCTGGATGTGGTTCATGCCGGCCAGCCATCGGTCGGGGTCGGTGGCCCGCGCCTGGTAGTACGCGGCGACCTCGGGGTGCGGCAGGATCAGGAAGCGGTCCTCCTCGATCCCCCGGAACAGCGCCTCGGCCACGTCCTCCGGTTCCACTGCGGTCGGCTTGAGGACCAGGTCCCCGGCGCTGCCGGTGGCGGCCAGCATGTCGGTGCGCACGCCCTGCGGACAGATCGCGTGCACCTTGATCCCGCGGTGGCGGTAGGTGAGCGACAGGTACTCGGCGAACGCGAGCGCCCCGTGCTTGGTGACGGCGTAGGGGGCGGCCCCGATCATGGTCAGCAGCCCGGCGGCGGACACCGTGGACACGAACCGCCCGCTCCCCCGCTCCAGCCACCCGGGCAGCAGCGCGTGGGCGGCCCTCACGTGGGCCATGACGTTGACGTCCCAGGAGGCCGCCCAGGCGTTCTCGTCGAGCGGCTCGTCGGCGTTCCCGCCTCCGAAGGCGACACCGGCGTTGGCGCAGTAGACGTCGACGACACCGTTCAGGGCGTCGCGAGCGTCGGAGACCACGTCGGAGGCGTCCCCGGCGACGGCGATCCCGCCGATCTCCTCGGCCACGGCCTTGGCCCGTCCGGCATCCAGGTCGTTGACGACGACCCGGGCCCCTTCAGCGGCGAACCGCCGCGCAAGCGCAGCCCCGATGCCACCTCCCGCTCCGGTGACAACCACTCCGGCATCGTGCAGGGCTTCCACCATCGGTCTCCTTCGACTACGGCTCGACTGCAGGCCCAGACTAACCGGTCGGTATGTTCATGGAAAGGGTGAGCGAAACCTACCCAGGGGCGCGGGGAACTGCGCGACCAGCCACGTCCTACCGGCACCCTCCCCACAACCCGCGGGAGCCCCTACCGTGCACCACATGCGCCTATCCAGACGAGCCCTCCTCGCAGCGACAACGGCAGCAGCGTCACTCACCTCGACCCCACCGGCTTCCGCCGCCCAGCCCAGCCGCAGGCGGACCGGCTTCGAGAACCTGGCCGCATCTGGCTACGCAGCCCTGCACGGCCAGAAGGTCGGAGTCGTCACCAACCGTTCCTAGGGACTGAGCGGGAGTGAGTCCTGTTGCCAGGTCTCATGCTCGGCCGAACGCCCCGGACGGTGTTGGGCGTTCTGGTTGCCCGCGTTCGCTCCGCGTCCGGCGCTCACGGATCGCGTCCGTGGTCCGGGGATGCGGGGGCGGGTTCCCTCACGCCCGGGAACACGCCGATCAGCCTGGACGGTCCGATGCCCCTGCTCATCACTCCGGTGAGCAGGGGGCGGTGCCGTCCGTCGCCGGATCGAGTGTCCCTGGGCGCGCCTTCCGATCGCCACGGCAGCAGCCTCATGGCGAGTGGTCTTACGAGTCGTCGTAGCGAGGGGCTTCTGCCAGTGCTGGGCGCCCCACTTCGAGGTGTAGGCCGGATCGACGGCGATGACCGCGATACCCGTGGCGTCGGCCATCGACGCCAGCCGGGCGCGGAGCTGACCGGTGGGCAGGCCGGAGATCAGCTGCCGGAAGCGTTTCCTACGCCCATGCTTCTCCCGGGTCTTCTCCGCGCCGAAGTCCAGATCCTCCACCGCGATCGCCTGCACCCCACAAGCGCGGGCCCAGTGCAGCAGGCGGGTCAGGGCGTGGCGGACCTGGGCGTCACGATGGGGCGCGGTGCCGGTCAGGTCGTAGAAGAAGCGGCGCGGGGCTCCGGTCGGGTTGCCGTGGGTGTCGAGGCGCCAGGCGGCCAGGTGGTCGGCGTTCATGTCGACGCCGATCACGCCGTGCGTGACCGCGGCCTCGATCGGGACGGTGGGGGTGGGCGACAGCTGCCAGGCGGCCGTCAGGTACCAGCGGTCCCGGTCGGCGTCGTAGTGGATGCGGTAGGCGATCGCCCGGTTGGCCGCGACGCGATCCGCCCACTCGGTGCCCCGGTGCGCGAACGCGACCCGGCAGGCCAGGACATACCGTCCGTGCGGGGCATTCGCCAGATGGGTGAGCGGGGCGGGGAGTTTGATGCTCGCCTCACCGTCGGGGCTGATGCGGATCGTCTCGTTGCCGTAGCGCTTGCCGGACTCACCGTCCGCCTGGCAGAACCAGCGCTCCGCCTCCCACCGCCCACGCCACGCGGACCCAGTCAGGTGGGCCGCCTCCAGGTGGTGGCGGGTACGGGCCAGACGCTTGCCGCCGCGTACGACGTGCACGATGCCGGCCTCACGGTCGGCCCGCGCTGCCGTCAGCCGGTCCTCAAGCACCCGCAGCCGCCGGGACTTCGCATGCCACTCCCGCGCCGATCGGTACCCCCCGGGCGCCTTCTTCGTCCCCTTCTGCCCGACCGGCTGGGACAGCCGGTTCTCGATGGTGCGGATGCCCGCTTCCAGGTGCTGCAGGTGCGCCCACTGGCCACGGCGGGCCAGCGCCCACTGGTCGTGCGTGGCCTTGGTGATACTGCCCGCCCACCGCGACGACGACAGAGGCGTCAGCTCCCGCTTACGCACCGCCCACGCCTGACCGGAATACGAAAGGCCGTCCCGGCAACGAGCCTTGAGATCCTTCGAGGCCAGCGACCCCAGATGCCCGCCCACCAGCCGCAGCACCATCTCGTCGTCGGGTGTCAGCTCCCTGAGGCGGGTCCGGACGGCCACACCGCTGGGACCGGACGCAACGAACGGCGCAGCGAGACTCCTCAGTTCACCCACCCTGTCACCCCCGCCCGAAGATCCCGTCGCCAGGGGAAACGAGCGCCTCCCATGAAGGTCACGCATTCGATGCGAGAACGCCAGTTCCCCACTGAAACCGACACCACCACCGAGGCGCGTGACACAAGACAGACCAACAGCTCTCACTCCCGCTCACCCAAACCCTCTTGAACGCACTCCAACGGCAGCAGCTCCAAACCCCACCGGCGTCACCCGCGACGTACGCCACATCGTCGACGTCATGCACGCCGACGAAAGGGTGCGCCTCACCGCTGTCTTCGGCCCCGAGCACGGCTTCCGCGGCACCGCCCAGGCAGGTGGTTCCGAGGGCCGTTACGACGACCCGGCCACCGGCCTGCCCGTCTACGACACGTACCTCAAGAGCGGCCCTCCCCTCGCCGACGTCTTCACCGCCTCCGGCGTGGACACGGTCGTCTTCGACATCCAGGACGTGGGCGCGCGCTTCTACACCTACATCTGGACCCTGTACGACTGCATGGAGGCGGCCCGGCTCGCCGGCAAACGCTTCGTCGTCCTGGACCGCCCGAACCCCGTCACCGGCCGTGAGGCCCGCGGCCCCGTCCTGCACAGGGAGTTCGCGACCTTCGTGGGCAGACAGCCCATCTCCCAGGCGCACGGTATGACCGTCGCGGAACTGGCCCGCCTCTTCAACGGCGAGTTCCTCAACTCCCCCGTCCCCCTGGACACCGTCCTGATGACGGGCTGGAGACGCTCCGAGTTCTACGACGCCTGGAACCTCCCCTGGGTCCCCCCGAGCCCGAACATGCCGACCCCCGACACCGCACTCGTGTACGCGGGCACCTGTCTCTTCGAAGGCACGAACCTCTCCGAGGGGCGCGGTACCACCCGCCCCTTCGAACTGCTGGGCGCCGAGGGCATCGACGGCCGCTGGGCCGACGCCGCGAACGAACTGGGCCTGCCCGGCGTGCACTTCAGGGAGGCCTACTTCGCGCCGACCTTCTCCAAGTTCCAGGGGAGGACCGTGGGCGGCATCCAGATCCATGTGCACGACAGACCCGCGTACGACCCCGTCCGCACCGGCGTCGCCCTTCTGGTGACCGCCAAGAGGACCTGGTCCGGCTTCGGTTGGCGCCCGGACAACTGGATCGACAGGCTCACCGGCTCCACCCTCGTGCGCACGATGATCGACGGCGGTGCGGGCACCGACGAGGTCGTGGCCGGCTGGCGGGAGGAACTGGCGGCGTTCCGCCGGATCCGGAAGAACTACCTCCTGTACCGATGACCCACGACGTGCGGCCCTTCCGCCGGCGGCGGGCCGTGTGCACTGACCCGCCGCCGCACCGCCGTACGCCTACCGGTGCGTGGTGAACTCCACCACCTGCTGGAAGGTCGGACGGTTCTGCCAGCTGATGTTGTAGTGCTTGATGCCTCCCAGGGTGCGCTGGACGATCGAGTCGGCGCACCACTGGTCGCCCGCCGAGCACAGGGTGTCGCCGGGGTAGACCTGGGCCGCGGTCTTGCCGGACGCGGTCTTCAGGGTGCTGATCAGGATGTCCCGGCAGGCGCTGAGGCTGCCGCCGCCGCAGTACGTGTTCGCCAGCGGGCCCTTCACCGACTCACCGAGCACCGAGCGCATGTCCTTGTCGACGTAGCTCCACCAGCCGAACTGGAAGGAACTGCCCGCGTGGGCGCCGGTGGGACCGTGTGCGGCCGACGGGGACTCGTCGACTGACAGGTTGGCCGTGAGGGCGGTGTACAGGTTGCTGCCGAGACCCGGGGAGAACTCCGCCTGCACCAGCAGTGGCCACCACGCGTCGAGGATGCGGACCGCGTCGGCGTCGGCGTACTTCTTCGAGCCCGCCGACGTCTCGGTGCGTTTGCCGCCCGCGGTCAGCCACGCCTGGAGTTTGGTGACCGCGGCCGCTGCCGTGGAGTCGGTGACCGTGGAGCTGTTGACCACCTTCAGCAGGTCCGGGAGCACGTCCTCGGCGCGCAGGTCGGTCAGGGACGCGTCCGCCATGGCCTTGACGAGCGCGGCCCTTGTGACCCCGCCCGCGGCGACCAGTTTCTTCACCCGGTCCTCGAGAAGGTTGCCGCGGTGCACGGACCCGTCGCCCCAGGAGGCCGCCGAGTAGTCGAGCGCCTGCTTGTTGTTCCAGGAGATGTAGTAGTCCTGGTCGATGGAGTTGGGGTGCGCGGAGGCCGGGGTGTAGTCGGCGGTGTTGGTTGCCGGGTCCCAGTTCTTCCACTCGTACGCCGCCTGCGCCCACACCGGGAACTCGGCGTCGACACCGGCCGCGCGCACCGGGTTGTTGCCGCTGTTGTAGTACGCGGTGTGCGTGGAGTCGGCGTAGAACCAGTTGAAGGTGTAGTTGATGTGCTGCGCCGCACTCTGGAAGGTCTGCGGGCTCTTGACGTAGTCCGGGTCGTTCAGCATCTGGAAGCCGATGATCGAGTCGGCCTCGTGCATGTAGGAGGAGCGCAGGGTCGTGTAGGCGACCTTCTTGCCGCCGACGGTCGCCCGGTATTCGACCGGACCGTATTTCGTGCGATAGACCCGCATCGTGTACGACCCGGCGGCGGTGCTGTCGGCCGTGGTCGGGGCCCAGGTGTTCTTCTGCTCGATCATGTCCATGGCCGTGCAGGTGCCGTGGTACAGGTAGTGGTAGTCGTCCTGGCACAGCTCGACGGCGTAGCTGTCGATGATGTCCTGGCCGGAGGTCGTGGCGGACCACGCGTAGTCCTGGCCGCGGCCCAGCTCGACGTACATGCTCAGGCCCGCGAAGGACGCGCCGCGGGCGCTGATGCCCGGGCCCTGGATCTCCTGGAGCATGAGCAGCTGGGGTGCGAAGTAGCCGGTCTGCGGGCCGAAGACGGCGACCGGGTGGCCGCTGGCGGTGTACTTCCCGCTGACGACGAGGGCGTTGGACATGCCGCGCTTGGCCGAGGTGAGGGCGTTCGCGGTGGCCGTGGCGGAGGCCGCGCTC
Source organism: Streptomyces sp. NBC_00285 (assembly GCF_036174265.1). Classification (NCBI taxonomy): domain Bacteria; kingdom Bacillati; phylum Actinomycetota; class Actinomycetes; order Kitasatosporales; family Streptomycetaceae; genus Streptomyces; species Streptomyces sp. NBC_00285. Next base: position 2,347,845 of record NZ_CP108055.1, read on the forward strand.
GCACTCTGGTCGGCGCCGGTGCCCGAGGCGTCGTAGACCAGTGGCACGGTGCTCACCGAACCGGCGTCGGGCAGCGCCTCGCCCTGCGGGGCGGCGGGCTTGGTGGCGTAGGGGAAGCTCTCGCCGTTGTGGACGGTGAGGGCGGCCTCGGGGTCGTTGCGCTCGCGGAAGGACTCCCAGACCTCGGTGCCCTTCGCCACGCCGTACTGCTGCTGGGCGGCCATCAGCGAGATCGCGTTGTTGACCTCGCCGCCGCCCCCGGAGCCGAACAGGGCGCCGATGACGGAGGCCAGCGCGACCAGGTCGGTGATCTTGAAGTGGTCGATCGTGCCGGCGTTGGTGACGGAGTCCTTGTGGCCGGTCAGCACGTACTCGCCGGGGAAGTAGCGGCCGCTGTCGGAGGCGTCGATGTAGGAGTTGATGCCGGAGAGGTAGGCGTTGGCGTCGGCGAGGGCCTGCTGGCCGCGGGCGCCGTTGGTGGCGACGGCGTTGTCGATCTGCGCCTGCAGATCCGCCTCGCTGTAGGGCGCGTCGCGCCAGAACTGCTGTTCAAGGCCCTGGTTGGAGGCGGCACCGCCGGCGAAGGAGGTCAGCTGACCGCGCCCCACGTGCCGGAAGACGTCCATCAGCCACAGCCGGTCCTCAGCCGCGGCATAGCCCGCGCCGAACTCCGTGCCGTATCTGGTGGTACCGGTGATGTGCGGTACGCCCGTCTTCTTGTCGCGGACGATCGTCACGTCGGTGCGGTTCGCGGGCTTCTCGGTGGAGGCGACTTGATCGGACGCGACCCCGAACGACGCGTCGTTGAAGAACGTGTTGATCGTGGAATTGGTGAGCGTGGAGTAGCCCTTGGCCAGGTTGGCGTAGGGGCCGAGCTGGTCCTCGGCGTGGTCGGGCTGGGTGCCGAAGGCCTGGTTGAGGAGGACCTGCGCGAGGGTCGCGTTGCCGTTCTCACCGGGCGGCAGGATGTCGGAGCACTGTCCGCCGCAGTAGTCGTTGGAGGCCGCCGCCGTGGCTGTCGTCTGGGCGAGCGGGGACAAAAGAGCGGCAACCAGGACGCATACGGATGCCGACTTCAGGAACCCGGAGAGTCTGCCGGGAGTTCTCAGTCTGTCAAGGAGGGTGCGCGAGGTGCGCCGTGGCATGGCAGCTCCAACCGACGGGGGGTGTGCCGGGACGTTACCGCCGGTATCCCCGGTAGTGAAGATGAACATGCGTCAAGTTTTGGCAGGGGTGCGTGGGCTTATGGGGGGCATCGGAAATCGGATGGAGCCAAATCGCCTGTCGATACGTCTATTCGGCAACGCCGTACGAAGTCCGTACGGCGACGCCGAAGTTGACCGAAGTACAGGTGCAGGTGTGACGGAGGTGCAGGGCGATGGCCGGTTTCCGGAGTCTGGCGAGACAGGTGCGAGACCCGCGGTGCGATCTGGCGCTTCGGCGCTATTCGCTGCGCAAGTGCCTTGAGCGGTTCGCTCCTTACGGGCACAGGGCGACCTGGGACCATTTGTGCTCCCGAGCAGGATTCGGTCCCGAGGACCGCTCCCCCGACCCGGCGCGGCTCGTGGCCGCACTGGAGGAGTTGGAGGACGCGCGTTCGGTCTGGCTGGCCTACGAGGTGGAGTTCGCCGAGCGACGCAAGAAGGAGAAGCACGACGGGTTGCGCAGGCCCGGCACTGTGGACGACTGGCACCGGCTGACCTGGGGCGGCTTCGGTGTCGCATGGTGCGACGACCCCCGGGTCCACCCCGATGAATCGCTGGCCGAGGTGCTGCGCCGGCTGATCTCCGCACTGGAACGCGAACCGGGCGCGGTGTGCCCGGCGTGCGACGGGGACCGGCTCGCCTGGAAGTACGAACTGGACCACGAACCCTCGACGGGTCCGGTCTGCACGGAATGCGGAATCCTGGTCCCGCGGCCCGTACTCACGCCCGAAGCCCTGGCGGACGCCAGGCGCGGACGGCTGCTGGTGCCGGCCTAGAGCGAGTGGCGCGCCGGGGTGCGCCGGGGATGCCGCACCCCTTTTTGTCCGGTTCGATCCGCCAGGCCGCTGTCCGGCCGATCCCTCCGGATCGACCTGTCAGTGCCGACCGGCACCATGGGGGAATGGTGCAGGTGTGTCTGAACGGTCCGCGCGGAGCCGCCGACGGTACGGCGGTGCCGCTCACTCCCGAGACCATGGCGCAGTCGGCGGCCGACGCCGTCGCGGCGGGCGCCGTGGACATCCATGTCCACCCCAAGACGCCGTGCGGGCAGGACACCTTGTCGCCGCGCGTGCTCGCGGTGACGCTGGAGGCGATCCGGGCACGCGTGTCGGTCCCGGTCGGCGTGACCACCGGCGCCTGGACCGTACGGGACCCCGCGGCCCGGCTCGCCCGCGTCCGGGACTGGAGCGTGCTTCCCGATCACGCCTCGGTCAACTGGCACGAGCCGGGCGCCGAGGAGGTGGCCGCCGCACTGATCGGCCTGGGGGTCGGCGTGGAGGCCGGCATCTGGTCGGGGACGGACGCGGCGGAGCGGTTCGCCGTGTCCCCGCTCGGACCGAGGGTATTGCGGGTTCTGGCGGAGGTGACGGACACGACGGCGCCGGAGGCATCGGCGCGCACGCTTCTCACCACGCTCGGCGCCGCGCACGGCCGCGCTGTGCTGCTGCACGGCGAGGACGGCGGCGCCTGGCCGGTGCTGCGGCTGGCAGGGCGGCTCGGGCTGGCGACCCGGATCGGCCTGGAGGACACCCTGCTGCTGCCCGACGGCCAACGGGCCCTGTCCAACGCCCAGTTGGTGACCGAGGGGCTGGTCCAGCACGGATGGGCCCGGCGCTCGTCGTAGGGCAGGTTCAGGAGCCCGACGCATATCGCCAGGTCGGGCCCACTCCGGGGCGCGGAGACGGGCGGGGCGTGTACGGCCGGCCCAGGACCCGCTCCCCCGACAGCGACCTGTTCCCGACCCGTGATCGCTCCCTGCGTACGTCGCCCTATCGGCTGCGCGGCCGTTCCGCCAACAGGCGTGAGCCCGTCAGCCGGTCTCCGACGACGTCGTCCGGGTTGGACAGGACGCAGGTGTCCAGGGAGAGACAGCCGCAGCCGATGCAGTCGGTGAGATGGTCGCGGAGGCGGTTCAACTGCTTGATGCGCTCGTCGAGTTCGGAGCGCCAGACCTCGGAGAGGCGGGCCCAGTCCTCGCGCGTGGGGGTGCGTTCCTCGGGGAGTTCGGAAAGGGCCTCACGGATCGTGGCCAGCGGGATGCCGACGCGCTGCGCGGCCCGGACGAACGCGACCCGGCGCAGTGCGTCGCGGGAGTAGCGGCGCTGGTTGCCCGTGGTGCGGCGACTGCCGATCAGGCCCTTGGACTCGTAGAAGTGCAGGGCGGAGACGGCGGCGCCGCTGCGGGCGGCGAGCTGGCCGACAGTGAGCTCATGGATCTTCTCGGGAATCTGGGGCACCCCTCGAACCCTACCCACGCCGCCTTCCGCGATCAGCGGGCCGGTCACCCCCGCGGTCCGTTGACACGGGCCCCGCGGCCGACCATGCTAAGCAGTCGCTTAGACATGATGTGGCGAGGAGGCGGGACATGGCAGAGCCGAGGATCTTCACGGGCGCCGACGACCTGAAGGCGGCGGTGGGCGAACAGCTGGGACACACCGACTGGCTGGAGGTCGACCAGAAGCGCATCGACCTGTTCGCGGAGGCCACGGGCGATCACCAGTGGATCCACGTCGACCCGGAGAAGGCCGCCACGGGCCCCTTCGGCACCACCATCGCGCACGGCTATCTCACCCTCTCCCTGCTGCCGCTCTTCGGGCCGCAGCTGATCAAGGTCGAGAACGTGAAGATGGGCGTCAACTACGGGACGAACAAGGTGCGTTTCCCCGCGCCCGTGCCTGTGGGTTCACGGCTGCGGGCGACCGCGCGGATCACCGGCGTCGACGACGTGGCGGGCGGCGTCCAGGTCACCGTCGCCTTCAGCGTGGAACGCGAGGGCGGCGACAAGCCGGTGTGCGTGGCGGAGTCGGTCTCCCGCTACTACCTCTGAGCGGCTACGTCGCCGCGCCCACCATCCGCAGTACGAGGTCGGCGTCCAGTGCGCCGACCTCGTCGGGCGTCCAGGGGCCGTCGAGGTTGAACCAGCGGGCCACGTCGACACAGAGCGACATGACGGCGATGGTGGTCCCCCTGACGTCCAGCACGTCGAACTCGCCGGAGGCCACGCCGTCCTCGATGATCCCGCGCACCTCGGCGTCGCACTGCCGGCGCAGCGCGAGGATCTCGGCGCGGGCGTCGGGGCCCAGCGAGTCCAGTTCGTACTGGACGACCCGGGCGGTGGTACGGCCGCCGGCGTGCCAGCGGACGAAGGAGCTCACGGCGGCCGCGAGCCGCTCGGCCGCGGTGCCCTCGCGGCGGGCCGCGACCTGGAGGATCTCCAGTGCCTTCTCGTGGCCGATCCGGCTGATGCGGTGGAGCAGCTCTTCCTTGGTCTTGTAGTGGATGTAGAGCGCGGCGGGACTCATACCGGCCCGGCCCGCGATGTCCCGGGTCGTGGTGGCGTGGTAGCCGCGCTCGGCGAACGCCTCCACCGCGGCGACGAGCAGCCGCCGCGCCGCGTCGGGCGTGACCTCGCCCCACGCCGACGTCTCGCCGCCGGCCGTCTCCTCCGCCGTAGTCATCGCACGCCCCTCTCCACTGTCGGAGACACCACCATACCGCCGAACCTGAGCGAGCGCTTAGCCACCCCGCTCGGCCTGGGAACGGGCCAGGTCAGAGCTTCTCGAAGGGGTCGTGTTCGGCGAGCAGTTTCTCCAGGCGGGCCTGGTCGACGCGGCTGACGATCTGGCCGGCTTCCTGACGGTCCCGGATCACCTTGGCCAGCGTGAAGGCGGAGGTGACGAGGTACAGGACGGCGATCGCGAGGAAGCCGCGCACCCAGGCATCGGCGTGCAGTCGGTAGATCCCGACGGCCGTGGCGGTCATGGCCACGGCGAAGGACGCGACGGCCTGGCCGTAGAAGGCGGCCGTGTTCTGCTGCTTGACCGGTGTCTCACTCATGGCCCGAGTCTCGACGACCACGGTCCCGGTCACATCCGTCCGGATACTCAGACGGGTACTCAGAAGGCCGAGACGCCCGTCAACGCCCGCCCGATGACCAGCTTCTGGATCTGGCTCGTGCCCTCGTAGAGCGTCATCACGCGGGCGTCGCGCAGCAGTTTGCCCGCCGGGTACTCGTCGATGTAGCCGTAGCCGCCGAAGACCTGCAGGGCGTTGTTCGCGGCGCGTACGGCGGCCTCCGAGGCGAAGAGCTTGGCCTTGGAGGACTCGACGGTGAAGGGCAGTCCGCGGTCGATCAGGTCGGCGACCCGCCAGGTCAGCAACCGGGCCGCGTCCACATCGACGGCGATGTCACTGATGAGTTCCTGGACCAGCTGGTGACCCGCGATCGGCTTGCCGAACTGCTCGCGCTCACCGGCGTATCGGACGGCCGCGTCCAGGGCGGCCTGAGCGATGCCGACACAGCCCGCCGCCACCGACATCCGCCCCTTGGCCAGCGCGGACATGGCGACGGAGAAGCCCTTGCCCTCCTCGCCTAGCATCGCGGAGGCGGGCACGCGCACCCCCTCCAGGACCAGTTCGGCGGTGGCCTGCCCGCGCAGGCCGAGCTTGCCGTGGATGGTGCGGCGGCTGAGGCCGGGGGTGTCGGCCGGGACGAGGAAGGCGGAGACGCCCTTGTGGCCGGGAGCGTCCGTCGACCGGGCGAACAGCAGGACCACGTCGGCCCAGGTCCCGTTCGTGATGAACATCTTGGTGCCGTCGATGACGTAGTCGTCGCCGTCGCGTACGGCTCGGGTGGTGAGGTTGCCCGCGTCGGAACCGGTGCCCGGCTCGGTGAGGCCGAAGCAGCCGACGTACTCGCCGGAGGTCAGCCCCGGCAGCCAGCGCCGCTTCTGCTCCTCGTCGCCCCGGGCGGCGATGGTCTTGGCGACCAGGCCGAGCGAGACGGACACGATCCCGCGCACGGAGGAGTCACCGCGCCCGAGCTCCTCGGTGACCAGGCAGTACGCGAGGTGGTCGCCGCCCGAGCCGCCGTACTCCTCGTCGATCGTCAGCCCGAGGAAGCCGACCTCGCCGAGCTTCTTGACGATCGCGCGGTCCACCTCCTCCGCGCGGTCCCAGGCGATCACGTGGGGGGCGATCTCACGGTCCACGAAGTCCCTGGCGAGTTGGCGGACGGCGGTCTGCTCCTCGCTGAGTCCCAGGTGGACCACGAGATCACCTCACTTGAGAGAGTACCGTTAAATTAGCACTGCTAGTTTCTGTTCCGCAGCCCTACTATGTGGGCCATGGCCCGACCGCGCAAGCCCCTCCTCAGCACCGACCGGATCGTCGAGACGGCACGCGCGCTCGTGGACGCGGAGGGCCTGGCTGCCCTGTCCACGCGCAGGCTGGCGGCGGAACTCGGCGTCAGCGGCCCGTCGCTCTACAACCACTTCCGCACGAAGGACGAGATCCTGGAGGCGGTCGCCGACTCGGTGAGCACCCAGGTCGACCTGTCGCTGTTCGAGGGCGACCGCGACTGGCGGACCTCGCTGCACGACTGGGCCCTCTCCTACCGCAGCGCTCTGCGCGACCATCCGAACATCGTCCCGGTGCTGGCCCAGGGCCCCGGCCGCCGCCCCGCGGGACTGCGCCTCGCAGACGCCGTCTACGGCGCGATGGTCGACGCGGGCTGGCCGCCGGCGCAGGCCACGTCCATCGGCGCGCTGATGCGGTACTTCATCATGGGCTCGGCGCTCGGTTCCTTCGCGGGGGGCTTCGTGGACGACGCGAGCGCCTACGACCCGGCCGACTATCCCCACCTGGGCCAGGCCCACCTCCTCGCCGAGCGGCAGGAGAAGATCGACGAGCGGGCGTTCGAGACGGGACTCCGGGCGCTGCTGGACGGGCTGGCGCAGCAGTACGAGCAGGTGCGCCAGCCGGTGTGACGACACTTCGGCGGTGACCGAACCGTTCGGGGCGCATGCTGGATCCCATGACCCAAGACCCGCAGGCGTCGCGGCTGGCGAGGCTCGCCGCCCTGATCGCCGACGAGACCCGGGCCACCTGTCTGCTGGCCCTCCTCGACGGCCGGGCCTGGACGGCGGGCGAGCTGGCCCGCCACGCCGGAGTCGCCGCGTCGACGCTGAGCGAGCACCTGGGCAAGCTGGTCGCGGGCGGACTGCTGACGGAGGAGCGGCAGGGCCGCCATCGCTATGTGCGGCTGACCGACGCGCGGGTGGCCCACCTGATCGAGGACCTGGCGGCGCAGGTCTCCCCGGACCCGGTCCAACGCCCGCGGAACCTGAGGGAGTCGAGTGCCGGCTCGGCGATGGCCAGGGGCCGCACCTGCTACGACCACCTGGCGGGCCGCTTGGGAATCGCCGTGACCGAGGCCCTGACGGCGCGTCAACTTCTGCGACAGGACACGGGGTTCGCCCTCACGGACGCGGGTCTCGCCTGGTTCGGGGCCACCGGCATCTCCCTCGACCACGGGACCCGCCGCCCCCTGGCCCGGGCCTGTCTCGACTGGACGGAGCGCCGCCCGCATCTGGCGGGAGTGGCCGGAGCGGCCCTGTGCCGGCATGTCCTTGCCGAGGGCTGGTGCATGCGCATCGGCTCGGAGCGGGCGGTGAAAGTCACGGCAGCAGGCGAACAGGCGCTGTCGGAGCTGCTGGGCATACCTGGACCGGCGCTGCGCTGAACGCCCCTTCGGGGAGCCACAGCCGGCGGCAGACGGCCTGTCCGAAATCCGCGAGCTTTCGAACGCCTGCCTTCCTAACCTCAGGAGCATGATGAACCCCCGCCGTACCGAACTCCTCGCCGCCGCGGCAGCCACCGTCACCGTCGTCCTGTGGGCCTCGGCGTTCGTCTCGATCCGGAGCGCGGGCGCCGCGTACTCGCCGGGCGCGCTGGCCCTTGGGCGGCTTCTCTCCGGCGTACTGGCCCTGGGCGCGATGTGCCTCATACGGCGGGTGGGATGGCCACCTCGCCCGGCCTGGCGCGGCATCGCGGTCTCCGGAGTCCTCTGGTTCGGCTTCTACATGGTCGTCCTGAACTGGGGTGAGCAACAGGTGGACGCGGGCACCGCCGCCCTGGTCGTGAACATCGGCCCGATCCTGATCGCGCTGCTCGGTGCCCGTCTGCTCAGGGACGCGATGCCGCCCCGGCTGCTGGCGGGCATGGCGGTGTCCTTCGCGGGCGCGGTCACCGTGGGCCTGTCGATGTCCGGCGAGGGCGGCTCCTCGGTCCTCGGTGTGGTGCTGTGCCTGCTGGCCGCGGTCGCCTACGCCGGCGGAGTCGTCGCCCAGAAGCCCGCGCTCGACTCGGCGAGCCCCTTGCAGGTGACCACGTTCGGATGCCTGGTGGGCGCCGTGGTCTGCCTCCCGTTCGCCGGCCGGCTGGTGTCGGACGCGGCCGACGCCCCGGCCTCGGCGACGCTCAACATGGTCTACCTGGGCGTCTTCCCGACCGCCCTGGCGTTCACCACCTGGGCGTACGCCCTCGCCCGTACGACCGCCAGTCGCATGGGCGCGACCACGTACGCGGTCCCCGCCCTGGTCGTCCTGATGTCCTGGCTGGCCCTGGGCGAGGTTCCGGGCCTGTTCACGCTCGCGGGAGGGGTGCTGTGTCTCGCGGGTGTGGCGGTGTCCCGTGCGCGGCGCCCGGCCGCGGCCCCGACGACGCCCTCGGAGCCGCGGCCCGAGAAGGCCTCGGACGCCGCGTGAACGAGACCCGCCCGAGCGCGAGGGTTGCCCGGAGCCTGAGGCGGGGCCCCGGGCGACCCGCCGCTCAGAACACCACCAGCGCCCTGCCGCCCTTCCCCGCCAGCATGTTGTCGAACGCCGCCGGGATCCCGTCCAGCGCGATCCGTTCCGTGACCAGCGACCCGAGATCCAGCCGGCCCGCCCGCACGTGCTCGGCGAGCACCGGCAGGTCCTCGGCCGGGTTCGAGTTGCCGTAGACACAGCCCGCGAGGGTGCGGCCCCAGTGGAAGATCTCCAGGGCGTTGAAGGTGACCTGCTGGTCCTTGCCGCCGATACCGACGACCGTCGTACGGCCGCCGCGGCGGGTGGAGTCCCAGGCGGTGCGGATGGTCGTCGCGCGGCCCACGCACTCCACGGCCACGTCGACGCCCTGCTTGCCGGTGAGGCCCCTGATCTCGCGGGCGGTGTGGTCGGAGGCGATCACGTAGTCGGTGGCTCCGGCCGCGCGCGCCAACTCCTCCTTCGCCGGGGAGACATCGACCGCGACGATCTTCGACGCTCCCGCGATGCGGGCCGCCTGGAGTGCGGCGAGGCCCACTCCCCCGACGCCGTACACGGCGACCGTCTCGCCCTTCCGGACCCGCGCCGAGTGGTGGACGGCGCCGTATCCGGTGAGGACCGCGCAACCCAACAGGGCCGCGTCCGTGAGGGGGATGCCCTCGGGGAGGGGTAGCAGGCAGGACTCGGAGACGACCGTCTCCTCGGCGAACGCGGCGACGTTCAGGCCGGGGTGGAGGTCGGTGCCGTCCGCGGTGCGGGCGTAGACGTCGGCGGCACCGGTGAGCGCGTTGGCGCACAGCCACACCTCGCCGAGCGAACAGGCGTGGCAACTCCCGCAGGAAGGAGCCCAGTTGAGGATCACCGCGGCGCCGGGCACCACCCCGGAGACCCCCTCCCCCACGGCGACCACCGTGCCCGCGCCCTCGTGGCCGAGGACGGCCGGGACGGGGACGCGCATGGTGCCGTTGGACAGGGACAGGTCGGAGTGGCAGACCCCGGCGGCGGCGAGCCGGACGCGGACCTGGCCGGGGCCGGGGTCCGGAAGGTCGATGTCGGTGATCTCCAGGGGTGCGCCCACGGCGGGAAGGACGGCGGCACGGACCATGGGACGGCTCCTCAGAACTGCAGGGACTTGGTCTGGAGGTACTCGGCGAGCCCGTGCGAGCCGAGCTCGCGGCCCACCCCGGACTGCTTGTAACCACCGAAGGGGGCAAGGGGGTTGAAGCGGCCGCCGTTGATGTCGACCTGCCCGGTGTCCATCCGGCGGGCGAAGGCCACCGCCTCCGACTCGTCACCGGCCCAGACGGCACCGGCGAGGCCGTAGACCGTGCCGTTGGCGATGCGCAGGGCGTCCTCCTCGTCCTCGTAGCGCAGGACGGACAGGACCGGGCCGAAGATCTCCTCCTGCGCGATCCTCATGTCCGGGGTGACGTCGGCGAAGACGGTCGGGCTGACGAAGTAGCCCTGCTCACGCGGGGATTCGGGGCCACCGGCGACCAGCCGGGCGCCCTCGGCCACGCCTGTCTCGATGTAACCGCGCACCCGCGCCCGCTGCTTGGCGTTGACGACCGGTCCGATGCGTTCGCCGTACTTCGCGGCGGCCGCGGCGGCGAGTTCGACGGCCTCGTCGTACTGCTCGGTGTGCACCAGCATCCGGGTCCAGGCGCTGCATGTCTGGCCGGAGTTGGACATCACGTTGGCGACGCCGACGTTGACCGCCTTGGCGAGGTCGGCGCTCGGCAGGATGACGTTGGCGGACTTGCCGCCGAGTTCCAGGGCGACCTTCTTCAGTGCGGCACCGGCACTCGCGCCGATCTGCCGTCCGACCGCGGTGGAGCCGGTGAAGGAGACCAGGTCCACGTCCGGGTGCTCGGCGAGCGCCTGCCCCGCGACCGGTCCGAGACCGGTGACCAGGTTGAAGACTCCGGCCGGAACGCCCGCCTCGTGGACCGCCTCGGCGAAGAGCTGCGCGACCAGCGGGGTGTCCTCGGCGGGCTTGAGGACGACCGTGCAGCCCGCGGCGAGGGCCGGGGCGACCTTGGCGACGATCTGGTGCAGCGGGTAGTTCCAGGGCGTGATCGCGCCGACCACGCCGATCGGCTCCTGGTGGACCGTGGAGTTGCCCACCTTCTCTTCGAAGGGGTGGGTCGCCGCGAGCTCGGCGTAGGAGGCCGCCACCGCGATGGGCACGGCGGCGTGGACGTTCTGCGAGAACTTCAGGGGCGAGCCGAGTTCGGCGGTGACGGTCTCGGCGATCTCGTCCTTGCGGGCGGCCAGGACGTCCCGGAGGGCCGCCAGGCGGGCGGCCCGCTCGGCGGGTGCGGTCGCGGCCCAGGCCGGGAGGGCGGCGCGGGCGGCCCGTACGGCGGTGTCGACGTCCTCGGCGGTGCCGGCCGGGACGGTGCCGACGACCTGTTCGTCGACCGGGTTCACCACCTCGATCACGTCCGGTCCGGCGGCCGGGCGCCACTCGCCGTCGATGTACATACCGTCGTGCGCCTTCATGGTGCGTCCTCCCGGGCTGGGCCGTGACGTGTCGTCGTCCGGCCTCATAAACTAGCGGCGATAGTTTTCGCGCGCCAGGGCGGGGCCTGACCCTGCAAGGACATCAGAGGTCGGCACGCGTCGCACACCCTGCCCACGGTGTCGTGCGCGACGGCATTCCCGTGGGCCCGGCGGGCCTGACGGCGGGGTGGCCGCGTGGCCCCTGCACGCCGGACCACCGCTGCCGACGCCGACACTCGGGGGCAGGCGGCTCCGACCGCAGCGGTGGGCGCACGGGTGGCACCGGCGACGGCCGGGCGGTTCAGGCGCGAGTCGGCCGCCCGCCGCGCGGCGGGCGGGGCATGCCCTGCGCGTCCAGGTGGTTCCCCGCGTCGCGGCACCGGCTCGGCCGGCCTCCCCCCACCCGTCCGGGCCGACTCGCCCGGCGTCTCACGCGTCCAGATCCGGAACCCGTGCCGGGGAGGGGCAGATCCGTTCGCCGTGCTGGTCGAAGACGAAGAGGTGGGAGATGTCGACGAGGAGGGGGACCTGCATGCCGCGGCGCAGGTCGATGTCCGGGGTGGTGCGGACGACGAGGTCGCCGGGGAGGTGACCGTCGGACAGAGCGGGTTCGGGCGCGGTGTCCTGCGGGTCCTCCATGACGACCACCGGGCCGGCCCGCAGCGAGCCCGCACGGTCCCTGATGCGGTCCAGGACCGTACCCTCGCGGCGGCGGCGCCGGGTCGGCCGCGCGGCGGGGCGGGGAGCCTCCAGGTCGGGGACGAACGCGGGGCTGGAGCCGGTGTTGAAGTGGACGAGGACCTCGTGGCCCTGGAACTCCACATGCTCCACCAGACCGGTGATCGGCATCTCCCCGGGGCGGGCGGAGGCGGGCTTGGCGATCCGGATCGCCTCCGAACGCAGGCCGACGATCACCTCGCGGCCCTGCTGGACACGGAGCAACTGGTGGTCCAGACACAGGGGTTCGGGCAGCCGCAGGTACTGCTTGCCGAGGCTGATGGTCATCGCGCCGTCCAGCGGGGCCCGGACCAGACCGCGCAGCAGGTTGATGCGCGGGGTGCCGATGAAGGCGGCGACGAAGACGTTGCGGGGCAGCGCGTACACCGAGCGCGGGGTGCCGATCTGCTGGAGGACTCCGCCGCGCAGGACGGCGACCCGGTCGCCGAGGGACATGGCCTCGGCCTGGTCGTGGGTGACGTAGACCGTGGTGACGCCCAACTTGCGGGTGAGGCCCACGATTTCGGCGCGCAGGTGGTTACGGAGCTTGGCGTCGAGATTGGACAGGGGCTCGTCCATGAGGAAGGCGGAGGGGTGGCGGGAGATGGCCCGGCCCATCGCCACGCGCTGGCGTTCACCGCCGGAGAGCTGGCCCGGGTACCGGTCGAGGATGTCCTCTATGCCCAGCATGCGGGCGGTGGCGTCCACGCGTGAACGAGGGTCCTCGCCGGGGGCCTCGATGCGCAGCGGGAAACCGATGTTCCCCCGGCTCGTCATGTTCGGGTAGAGGGCGAAGTTCTGGAACACCATCGCCATCCGCCGTTCGGAGGGCAGAAGGTCGTTGGCCAACTCGCCGTCGAGCCTGAGCTGCCCCTCGGTGATCTCCTCCAGCCCGGCGATCATGCGCAGCACGGTGGACTTGCCGCAGCCGGAGGGGCCGAGCAGGACGAGGAACTCGCCGGGCCTGACGTCCAGCGAGAGCCGGTCCACCACCCGGGTTCCTCGTGTGTAGGTCTTGCTCACGTCGTGCAGCGAGATGGCGCGTGTCATGGCAGTGCCCCCGAGGGCTGAATCAGGCGCTGGTGCTCCGCGGTCGAGAGACCCCGTGCGGTTCGAACGGGGCTGTGAGTCACGGAAGTTAACGGAATGCGCGCACCCGGGGGAAGAGACTGGGCGGGATCGTTGCACCGGCCCACGCGGCGAGAAAACGGACCGTCGGATTCAGTGGGCCGGGGCGCTCTTCAGCGGCTGCGGCCCACGGGTCTTCGTGAGGTGGGCGAAGACGACGACGTTGCTGCTGTACCCGGTCCGCCGGTTGAAGAATCCGCCGCAGGTGATCACGCGGAGTTCCGGGCGCCGGACCGGGCCGTAGACCTCCTTGTCGGGGAAGCCTGCCTTGTCGAAGACCTTCACCCGGTCCACCGTGTAGACGGCGGTGCGTCCGTCCGCCCGCCCCGCCTCGATCACGTTGCCGGGCTTCACCTGGGCGAGCGCGGCGAAGACGGCGGGGCCGGTCCTGGTGTCGCGGTGGCCCACGGCGATCGCCGTGCCGGACTCTCCGGGCGTGGGGCCGCCCTCGTACCAGCCCACGAGCTTCGGCTTGTCGACCGGTGGCGTCGCCAGCTCCCTGCCCTTGATCAGTGCGATACCCGTGATCGGAGCGCCGATACCCAGTGACGGGATGCGGAAGGACGTCGGCCTGGACCGGGGCAGCGGACGGGGCGGGGGCGTGCGCGTAGGGCGGCGCGCAGGGCGGGCGGAGGGGGTCGGCCCACCGGCCGCCTCCGCGCCCGGGGCTCCGGCCGCCACGGTGTCCTGACCGTCGGGCCCTTGCGGTGCCGTCGCCTTGTCGTCCCCCGCGCATCGAACCCCTACCGTCACCAGGACGACCGTGAGCAGGGCCGTCCTGGCGAGTCGGTAGGCGCGGGTCCGGTACCAGGGCCTTCGTCTGCGCCTACGCGGCGCCATTGGGCCGACGGCGGTTCATCCGGAAGTACGCGACGCCGCCGACCGCCACCAGGCCGACGACCCCCGCGGCGGTCACCGGCGCGAACGCGGCCGCGGTGTCGACGAGACCGCCGCCGCCCGCGTGCACGCCTCCCTTCGGACCGTTGTGGTCGCTCTGGCCCCAACCCGCGCCGTCACGCTGCTGGTCCTCGATCCGGTCGCCCGGCCGACGCTCCGCGTCGCGCTTGCCTTCGTGGCAGTTGACGCGGAAGACCTTCTCCTTGGTGACGCCCCCCACGGTCCAGGCGATCTTGTGCTGCCCGTCCGCCACCCCCAGCGGTTCGGTGTGGCCGGCGCCGCCCGCGATCTGGACGAGGCCGCTGACGGTCGCGGCACTGGGCAGCGGAGGCTGTGGCGTGATGGTGTAGTTGATGGTGGTGAGGGCGTCGAAGTTGACGGCATCCAGGTAGAACTTGCAGACCCGGGAATCATCCTTCGAGACGCCGAACGGCACGCCCACGTGATGGATCCTGATGTCGCCGTTCTCTCCTGCAGCCGACGCGGTCGGCGCCACCACCCACGACGCGCCGGCCGCCGCGAGGGCGGTGAGGACGACGGTGGCACCCGCGTGGACGCGGAAGGTACGTGGGAGTGTCAGGGTGGGCATGCGCGCTCCTCCGATTCAGACGATTTCCATACAAATCGCTCGTTCGGCAGAACTCTCCTTGATGCGCGCAGCGGTCGACGCATCGACGCCCGGCGCGCCGTCAGATATCGCTCGTGCGGCGCAATCGCGGGCGCATCGGCCGCTCCCCCGGGGCCGGTTCGGTCCCGTCGGGGCGCCCCGACGACCGCAACGCCACCCCCGAGGACACCAGCAGCAACGCCCCCAGCATCACGAACGGCGCCGCCACGCCCACCACCCCGGCGACCAGCCCCGCGGTGGCCGGTGCGGCGACCTGACCGAGGCGGTTGCCGGTCAGCCGCAGGGCCAGGGCGGTGGAGCGGGCGCCGTCCGGGGCGGCCTGGACGACCGTCGTCATGGACAGTGGCTGCCCGACGCCCAGACAGAAGCCCAGCAGGGCGAGCATGACCGCCAGCGCCCACACCGGGACCGGCAGCGCGAGGCCCGCGCACAGCACGGCCGCCAGCAGACACGTCACGGTGAGGAGCAACGCTCGCCCCAGCAGCCGTAGCAGAGGAGTCAGTACCAGACGGCAGGCGATGGTGGCGGCCGCGCGCAGGCTCAGCAGCAGGCCGATCACCGAGGGGGCGATGCCCCGGTGTTCGCCGACCACCGGGAGGTACGCGGTGAGGATGTCGGTGGCGGACAGCACGGACAGGCTCACGAAGATGCCTCCGGGCACGCCCCGGGCCCGCAGGATGTGCCGCACGGAGACACGATCGCCTTCTCCGGCAAGAGAGTTGGCGGCCGTCTCGCGGTGCTCGATCCGCCACAGAGAGGTGAACGCGACCGCCGCACCCGCACCCGCGACGAGCAGCGCCAGCGCGCTGGTGCCCGCCATGTCGGAGCCGCCGATCAGCGCACCCGCCGCGATCGGGCCGACCAGTTGGCCGAGGGAGGCACCGATGGTGAAGTGGCCGAAGTTGCGGTCCTGTTCGTGCGGGGCGGACTGCCGGGCGACGAGCGACTGGGCGCCGATCACGAAACAGAGGTGCCCGAGGCCCATCACCCCGCTCCAGACGGCCATCGCCCACAGGGAGTCGGCGATGCCGCTCAGCGCGCAGCCGCCGGATATCAGGACCACTCCGACCGGCAGCAGGGGCGCGCAACGCCCGTGGTCCGTGCGGCGGCCCAGGGGTACGGCGGCGAAGAGGGGCAGGAGGGCGTACACGCCGGCGATGACGCCGACCGCCTGCTCGTCGGCGCCCAGCGCCAGAGCCCGGTAGGAGACGGCGGGCCGGGCCATCGACACCGCCCCCTGCGCGAAGCTGAAGGCGATGACGAGGCGAAGCAGCCAGCCGCGGTTCCCACCGGGCCTCATGATGACGTTGTTCACGGACTGATCAGATGATTCCGAAGAGGATGCCTGCTCCGAGGATGATCAGGCTTGTGAGCGCGGCCCACTTGACCACGAACTTGGTGTGGTCGCCGAACTCCACCTTGGCCATGCCGACCAGGACGTAGACGGCCGGGACGAGCGGGCTCGACATGTGCAGCGGCTGGCCGACGAGCGAGGCGCGGGCCATCTCCAGCGGGGTGACGCCGTGCGCCGCGCCGGCCTCGGCGAGGACGGGGAGGACACCGAAGTAGAAGCCGTCGTTGGACATGAAGTAGGTGAGCGGAAGGCTCAGGACGCCGGTGACGAGGGCCATGTGCGGGCCCATGCCCTCGGGGATGACGTCGACCATCCAGCGGGCCATGTGGTCGACCATGCCGGTGCCCTGCAGGACGCCGGTGAAGACGGCGGCGGCGAAGACCATGCCGGAGACGTTGAGGACGTTGTCGGCGTGGGCGGCCAGGCGGGCCTTCTGGTCCGGGATGTGCGGGAAGTTCACGGTGAGCGCGAGTGCGGCGCCGAGCAGGAACAGCACCGGGATCGGCAGCCACTCCATGATCATGCAGGTGAGCAGGACGACCGTGAGCAGCGCGTTGAACCAGTACAGCCTGGGGCGCAGGGTGGGCCGGTTCGGGTCCAGGACCTGGAAGCGCCTCAGTTCGTCGGCGGCGTCATCGGCGTCAGAGGCGCCCGTGCCGCCGGTTCCCGCCGCGCTCTTGCCCGTGCCGGATGTGCCGGACGTGCCGGACGTGCCGGTACCGGCACCCACCAGGACCGTCTCGGACTCCGCGGGCTCCAGGACCTCCTCCAGCGTCAGCGTGCCGAGCCGCTTGCGCTCGCGTATGCCGAGGACGTACGAGAGGACGAAGACGCCCAGCAGACCGACGGCGAGGGCCGGGATCATGGGGACGAAGATGTCGCTGGCGTCGAGCTTCAGCGCGGTGGCGGCGCGGGCCGTCGGGCCGCCCCAGGGCAGCGTGTTCATCACGCCGTTGGCCATGGCGGCGACACCGGTCATCACGACCAGGCTCATCTTCATGCGCTTGTACAGCGGGTACATCGCGGAGACGGTGATCATGAAGGTGGTCGAGCCGTCACCGTCGAGGGAGACGATCGCGGCGAGGATCGCGGTGCCGACGACGATCCGCATCGGGTCGGCCTTGGCGAACTTCAGGATGCCGCGGACGACCGGGTCGAAGAGGCCGACGTCGATCATCACACCGAAGTAGACGATCGCGAACATGAGCATCGCCGCGGTGGGGGCGAGGCTGGTGACGCCTTCGATGACGTAGTCACCGAGCTTGGCGCCCTTCCCGACGAAGACACAGAAGAGTGCCGGGATCAGCACGAGCGCCGCGATCGGCGACATCTTCTTCATCATGATCAGGACCAGGAAGGTCGCGATCATGGCGAAGCCGAGGATGGTCAACATGAGTGGATACCTAACGTTCGCCCTTGAACTCCCACCAGAGTCGGCGGTGCGTTGACGTTAGGTCCCGTCAAGTGGCGTTAACAAGACGTTGACGTGCGAGCAATAAGCGCAAAACTGCTGGTCACAGCTTTGCACTGCTCACAGGGCCAGGACGGCGGCAAGTTCCACGGGTACGCCGTTGAGGACCGCGTTGCCCGAGAGCGGGTCGAGCAGGCTGCCGTCGAGGAGCTGGTTGACGTTGACGCCGGGGTCCTTGGCGGCGTGGCCGAGCCGGCTCCCGGGACGGTCGTGACCCCAGCCGTGCGGCAGGCTGACCACGCCGGGGCGTACGACGTCGGTGAGTTCCGCCTCGGTGACCACCTCGCCCCCGGCGCCCTTGATCCGCACCGGGGCGCCGTCCGTCAGGCCGAGCCGCTCGGCGTCCTCGGGATGGATGTGCAGGGTGCAGCGGTTGGTGCCGCCGGTGAGCGCGGGGACGTTGTGCATCCAGCTGTTGTTGGAGCGGAGGTGCCGGCGGCCGATGAGGACCAGGCCGTCGGCCCGGTGCCGCAGAGCCTCACGCAGCCTGGGCAGATCGTCCGCGATCGGCTGCGGCAGCAGCTCGACCCTGCCGCTCCTGGTCTTCAGGGGCTGCGGCAGCCGGGACCCCAGCGGCCCGAGGTCGATGCCGTGCAGATGCGCGAGCAGCTTCGTCAGGCTCAGGCCGTCCGGCCGTACGCCGAAGCCGTCGCCGTAGGGGCCGAGGCGCAGCATCATGTCGAGCCGCCGCTCGGGGCCGGTGTCGCCGCCCAGTTCGGTGGTGAGGTCGCGGGGGTCGCGGCCGTGCACGGGAGAGTGGGGCTCCTTGACCGCCTTGCCGAGGGTCTGGCCGATGACCAGGTCGTCCACGGCGGACGGGGCGGCGCCGTGCATGCCGGTCGCGGCGAGGATAAGCCGGGCGAAGATCTCCGTCTCCGCCATCCGGCCGGGCTCCAGCGGGACGGCGGGGCGGGTGTACCGGACCTGGTTGCGTACGGCGAGGGTGTTGAACGCGAAGTCGTGGTGCGGGCTCTGGGAGGGCGGGGGCGGCGGCAGTACGACGTGGGCGTGGCGCGAGGTCTCGTTGAGGTACGGGTCCACGCTGACCATGAAGTCGAGCGAACCGAGCGCCTTGTCGAGCCGGTCGCCGTCGGGGGCGGAGAGCACGGGGTTGGCGGCGACGGCGATGAGCGCCCGGACCGGCTCGCCCTCCGCGGTCGCGGTGTCGATCTCCTCGGCGAGCGCGGAGAGCGGCAACTCCCCCTTGGCCTCGGGGTGTCGGCTCACCCGGGAGTGCCAGCGCCCGAGGGCGAACCCGTGACCGGGTCCGGCGGGACGGGGTGTCCGGTCGGTGGCCGCCTGGGGGAAGAGGGCGCCGCCGGGCCGGTCGAGGTTGCCGGTGAGGATGTTGAGCACGTCGACGAGCCAGCTCGCCAGGGTGCCGTGCGGGACGGTGCAGCTGCCGATCCGGCCGTATACGGCGGCCGTCGGGGCTGCGGCGAGTTCGCGGGCGAGGGTGCGTGTCACCCCGGCGTCCACGTCACAGGCGGCGGCTACGGCCTCGGGGGGGAAGTCCCCCACGGCTTCGCGGAGTTCGTCGAGCCCCTGGAGATGCGGGGCCAACTCCCCCGGGTCCACGAGGCCTTCCTCGAAGAGCACGTGGGCCATCGCCGCGAGGAGCAGTGCGTCGGTGCCGGGCCGGACGGCGATGTGGCGGTCGGCGAGCCTCGCGGTGCGGGTGCGGCGGGGGTCGATGACGGTGAGGGTGCCACCGCGGGCCTTCAGCGCCTTGAGCTTGCCGGGGAAGTCGGGGGCGGTGCACAGACTCCCGTTGGATTCCAGGGGGTTGGCGCCGATGAGCAGCAGATGGTCGGTGTGGTCGAGGTCGGGCACCGGGATGGCGTTGGCGTCGCCGTACAACAGCCCGCTGGAGACGTGCTTGGGCATCTGGTCGACGGTGGACGCGGTGAAGATGCTCCGGGTGCCGAGCCCGGCGAGCAGCACCGTCGGGTAGAGGGCGCCGGCCATGGTGTGGACGTTGGGGTTGCCGAGGACGACCCCGACGGAGTTCGCTCCGTGGCCGTCGACGACCGCCCTGATCCCGGCGGCGACCGCGTCGAAGGCCTCGTCCCAGGTGGCCTCGCACAGCTCGCCGTCGCGTCGCACGAGGGGGGTGCGCAGCCGGTCGGGGTCCCCGTCGAGGGCCCCGAAGGCGGCCCCCTTCGGGCAGATGAACCCCTTGCTGAACACGTCGTCACGGTCCCCGCGGGCCCCGGTGACGCGGGTTCCCTCGATGGTGAGGGTCAGCCCGCAGGTGGCCTCGCACAGGGGACAGATTCGCAGGGCGGTGCGGGACACGGGTCCTCCTGGGGGCAGCGGTGCCTGTCCGGATGAGCATACCGACCGGTATGAACGGTGGGGAGGCCTTGTCCGGCGAATTCCGCGGGAGCGTCAGTCAAGCACCCGCGCGAGATACGCCCGCAGCATCTCCCGTGCCTCCTGGATGATCTGCTCGTCACCGTCCGGCGCCATCCGGAAGGCCAGGTGCACCAGGGTGTCCGCGGTCTCCACGGCGATCAGGAAGGTGCGGCGCAGGTCGTCGTCCGGTTCGCGGGAGAGATAGCCGGAGAGAAGCTGGGTGAGCCGGTCGGCGACACGGTGGTTGGGTTCCGCGTGGCGGGCGCCGACGGGGATCTGGTTGCCGAAGTCGACGAGGGAGAAGCCGGGCGCGGTGCGCTTCATGGCGAGGTACTCGTCGAGCACGACGTCCATCGCCATACGCCAGCCGCCTCCCTCGCCCGACTCCGCGAGGCGGTCGGTGACGCGGACCGTGAAGCGTTCCAGGTTGCGCTGGGCGAGGGCGTCGACCATCTGCCGCTTGTTGCCGAAGAAACGGTAGACCGAGCCGATGGGCACGCCGGCGCGCAGTGCGACGGCCCGCGTGCTCAGGGTGTCGTAGCCGACCTCGTCCAGAAGGTCGGCGCAGGCGTCGAGAATCCTGGTCAGCCGTTCGGCACTGCGCCGCTGCACGGGGGCGCGGCGAAGCGAGGTCGCTTGGGGCACGGGCTTCATGATGCCTTTCCGCCGTGGTCCGGTGAACCCTGCCACCTGGTACGGGGCCGGGACCCTGGGGCAGTCACCGGCCACCGCCGGTACTCGCCGCGGCCTGCACTTCCGAGGCGCCGCTGCCGGTACTGGTCATGCTGCGCGACTGGGAGGCACGGCCGCCCGCGCCGGTCATGCTGTCCAGCTGCGTGCCGCCGACACCCGCGGCCGTCCTGAGTTGCGGCTCCGATCCGCCGGCACCCGCACTGGTCGTGAGTTGTGACTGCGTGCCGTCGCCGCCCGCGCCGGTCATGCTCTGCGACTCCGAGCCGCCGTCCGTGCCAGCCGTAGCCGTGTTAGCCGTAGATCGTGGCTCCGAGGCCGTGACGTCCGCCGTGCTCTCGATCGGGTCGCCGTCCACGGCCCACACGGTGCCGTCGTCGGCGTACAGCCGGGCGGTGACCTTGTGGGTGCCCTGGGGGACGTACCCGGCGTCGAGTCGGTAGGCGGGGGTGCGCAGGGTGGTGACGGGGTGGCCGTCCACGAAGAGGACGGCCACGCCGTGGCCGGAGACCGCCCTGGACGTCGTACCGGTGGGCGAGAAGACGAAGTTCTCGACGTCCAGGCGCACGGACCAGCAGTCGTCCGTGCCCGGCTGCACCTCTATGCCGACGTCGGGGGCGCTCCCCTGGTCCACCTCGCGGTAGTGCCGCCCCTCGTGGTCGGTGTTGCCGAGGACCTTGCCCACCGGTGAGACCGACTGGCCGTCCTTGTGGTCCTGTGCCCCACTGGTGCCACAGCTCACGGATCCGGTCACCAGCAGGACACAGACCGCGAGCACGGCAAGGAGTCCCCGCGTCCACGACATGCCCGGGAGCCTAGAACACGGGTACGACACCGCGAATCCCCCTGGGGTCTGGTTCCGGTCCTCCTCCCTGAGGAGGTCACGGACGGGAAATCGGTTCCACGGAACGACCCCTCTTGCGCCACGGCAACCGCAATCCTACGGTGATGCATAGGAATCAGACCGCAAGGGAGCGACCATGAGCGGGGACGCAACGACCTCGGGCGGGGACGCGGCCGACGCGCGCGGGAACGCGCGGAAGACCGCCGAGGGCCTGGCCCACCTCTCCGGCTTCGGCAACGAACACGCGTCGGAAGCCGTCCCCGGCGCCCTGCCCGAGGGCCGCAACGCCCCGCAGCGCGCCCCCCTCGGCCTGTACGCGGAGCAGCTCAGCGGCTCGGCGTTCACGGAGCCCCGCGCCCACAACCGCCGCTCGTGGCTGTACCGGATCCGTCCGTCGGCCGCGCACCCGGCGTTCACGCACACCCACAACGGCCGGATCCGCACCGCCCCCTTCACGGAGTCGGTCCCGGACCCGAACAGGCTGCGCTGGGACCCGCTGCCGCAGCCCACGGAGGGCACGGACTTCCTCGCCGGCCTGTGGACCCTCGGCGGCAACGGCGACGTCACCCAGCGCACCGGCATGGCCGTGCACCTCTACCACGCCACCGACTCGATGGACCGCGTCTTCAGTGACGCCGACGGCGAGCTGCTGATCGTCCCGGAGCGCGGCGGGCTGCTGCTGCGCACGGAGTTCGGGCTGCTGCATGTGGAGCCGGGACATGTGGCGCTGATCCCTCGTGGGGTGCGGTTCCGTGTGGAGCTGCTCAGCGATTCCGCCCGCGGTTATGTGTGCGAGAACTACGGGGCGCCCTTCCAGCTCCCCGACCTCGGCCCGATCGGCGCCAACGGCCTGGCCAACGCCCGCGACTTCCGGGCCCCCGTCGCCGCCTACGAGGACGTCGAGGGGCCGGTGGAGGTGGTCAACAAGTTCTGCGGCAACCTCTGGACGGCGACCTACGACCACTCACCGCTCGACGTCGTCGCCTGGCACGGCAACCATGTGCCGTACGTCTACGACCTGCGCCGCTTCAACGTCATCGGCAGCGTCTCCTACGACCACCCCGACCCGTCGATCTTCACCGTGCTGACGTCCCCGTCGGACACCCCGGGCCTGGCCGGCGTCGACTTCGTGGTGTTCGCGCCACGCTGGCTGGTCGGCGAGGACACCTTCCGGCCGCCGTACTTCCACCGGAACGTGATGAGCGAGTACATGGGCCTGATCGAGGGCGCCTACGACGCGAAGGCGCAGGGTTTCGTGCCGGGCGGCGGTTCCCTGCACAACATGATGTCGGCGCACGGACCCGACCGGGAGACGTTCGACAGGGCGAGCGCGGCCGAACTCAAGCCGCAGAAGGTGGACGACGGCCTCGCCTTCATGTTCGAGACGCGGTGGCCGGTGACGCTCACCGCGCACGCGGCCCGGGCTGACCACCTCCAACCGCACTACGACGACGTGTGGCGGGGCCTCGAACGTCACTTCCGCCCGTTGCACTGACCGATCCGCGGAAGGTACGGATAGCCCGTGACCTCCTTCGCTCCGGACTCGATCGTCCTGAACCGCAAGCTGCCGCTCTGGTACCAGGTGTCGCAGTCCCTGCGCGCCTCGATACTCGGCCGCTCACCCCAGGACCCCCTCCGCCTGCCCACCGAGGAACAACTGGCGGGGCACTACGGCGTGAGCGTGCTGACCATGCGGCAGGCGCTCAAGGAGCTGGAGGACGAGGGGCTGATCACCCGGCACCGCCGCCGGGGCACCTTCATCGAGCCGGACGCCCGCCGGGGCGCCCCGGTCCGGCTGCTCGGCTCGGTGGACGCGATCGTGGCCCAGCAGTCCGGCATGACGACCGAACTGCTGGAGCACGGCAAGTCGTCCGTGCCGACCGAACTCGCCGAGTACTTCCCGGAGTTCGACGAGGTGGCGACGTACCACCGGCTGCGCTGCGACGAGCGGACGGGCGAGCCGACCAACCACGCCCGCAACTACGTCCGGCCCGAACTCGCGGCCCGCATCGACCCGTCCGACCTGCTGCGCTGGCCGATGACGAAGGTGCTCAAGGACGTCGTCGGCGCGGACATCAGCCGCATCACGGACACCGTGGAGGCGCGGCTGGCGGACCCGGAGACCGCGCGTCTGCTCCAAGTCCCGCTGCTCAGCCCGATCCTGCACTACACCGGAGTCACCTACGACCCGGACGGCCGGGTGCTGGACGCGGCGGTGATCCACTACCGGGGGGACCGGTTCTCCTTCACGGTGACTCTGGACGCCACATGAACCCACTGTCCGTCACTGGTCGTACGATGCCCAGCGTGACGCACGACGACGCTCCGCCGCTGGCGGACCTCATGCCGTGGTCCGTCGCACCGCCGCGGCTCGGCCGGGGGTGGCCGACGGGCCCCGACGCGGCCTCCCTGAAAGCCCGCTGGGACGCCCTGCTGAAGGCCGAGGGTCCCGACCGGGAGGCCCTGTTCGAGCCGACGCGCTCGCGCACCCTGCGCTCGGCGGTCGGGCAGCTGCCTGGGCGGACGGGCGGCACGGAGAGGCTCGCGCGCGCTTCAGGCCCCTGCCCGGAGCCGGTACGGGTCCTGCACGCGCCCTTCGACGAGCAGTGGCTGATCCCGGACCACCGGCTGATCGACGCGGCCCGGCCCGAGTTGTGGCGGGTCGCCGACGACGACCAGGTGTTCGTGGTGGAGACGCCCGCGAACGCGCAGGGCGCCCGGCTCTTCGCGACCTCCGTGCTCCCGCTGCTGCGGCCCGGCCGGATCCGCCCGCTGTACCGGCGCCCGGGCGGCACGGAACCGAACCTGTCCCCGGGCCTGCTGGAGCACCTGCGGACCCGGCTCGGAATCGAGGTGGCACCCCCGGACGTCCTCGGCTGGATCCTGGCGGCGGTCCGCCCCGACCTCACCGTCCCGCTCACCGACGACCCCGGACTCTGGTCCCGCGGCGTCGAGTGGGGCCGCCGCACCCTCTGGCTGATGCGACGGCACGGCGACCGCCCGAAGCTGCCCGGAGGCCGCCGTCCCTACGTCCGCGCGCCGCTCCCCTCGCGCCCGGTGCTCCTGGCCTACGACCGCAACGAGGAGGCCCTGCTCCTGGACGAGGGCCGCATCTCGCCGGTACCACCCGAGGCCTGGGACTTCGAGGTGGCCGGCGTGCGGGTCCTGGAGCAGTGGTTCACGGCCCGGGTCACGGAGCCCGAACCCGGCACCCTGGCGGCGATCCGCCCGGCGACCTGGCCGCAGACGTGGACGTCGGAGCTGCTGGAGCTGATCGCCGCGCTGGCCCTGCTGGCGGAACTCCAGCCCCCGTGGGACGAGTTGACGTCCCGGATCACGGCGGCCGACCTGCGCGGGGCGGGCGTGCTCCCGGTGCCGGAGCCGGCACGCCGGCCGGCGTCGGTCCTGGACGGCCACGAGGAGGGGCCGGAGGGGCAGCTCGCGCTGATCTAACGCGGGCCCGGGTCGAAGGCGTCCAGCACCCGTTCCAGTGCCCGCACGAACACCGCCTCCAGATCGATCGGCCCGCTGTCCTCCATGAAGGCCGCGGCCAGCCGCGGATACGCGCCGGTGGCCACCTGACCGCCCAGGTAGGCGATCCGGACCGCGTTCTCCTCCTCCTCGGACCAGGGCATGGAACGGGTACGTTCGGTGGTGGCGATCTCGTTGGCCGTGTACGTCGTGACGACGCCGTTGAGCAGGGCGACCAGCTCCATCTTCACGCCGTACGGAACGGCGAGCGGTTCGAGACAGTCCAGGCAGTGCTCCAGGTACCGCAGTGAGTTGGGGCTGAAGCCGTAGACCCCCGACATCAGACGCGGCACCCAGGTGTGCCGGCGCATGATGGCGCGGGTCTCCTCCGCGTTGCGGATCATGTCGGCGCGCCAGTCGCCCGTGGGCTCGGGGATGTCGTGCTCGGCACCGATCGCGTCAATCATCAGCTCGTACAGGTCCTCCTTACGGGGGACGTAGTTGTACAGCGACATCGTTCCGCAGCCCAGTTCGGCCGCGATGTGCCGCATGGACACGGCCTCCAGCCCACCGGCGTCGGCGAGCCGCACCGCCGCGGCCGCGATGTCGGCCCGCGTGAGCGCGGGCCTCGGACCACGCCCCGTCCGCTCGGGACGCGCCCAGATCACTTCGGGTACGGCCGCTCGGCCTGCCATCGGTCATCACCTCGGCCACCATCCTAGTTACGTACAGCGTACGTAGTGCGCTATGGTCACCCCATGACTTCTACGTACGCTGTACTTAGTGAAGGTCTGGAGAAGCGCTTCGGGAAGGTCCATGCCCTGCGCGGGCTGGATCTCGCGGTCGCCCCGGGCACGGTCTGCGGCATCCTCGGCCCCAACGGCGCGGGCAAGACCACGGCCGTACGGCTGCTCACGACGTTGCTGCGGCCGGACGCCGGTTCCGCTCGGGTCGCCGGGCACGACCTCGTCCGGGAGCCCGCGGCGGTACGCCGGGCCATCTCCGTGACCGGGCAGGACGCGTCGGTCGACGGGGACCTCACCGGACGGCAGAACCTCCGGCTGTTCGCCCGGCTGCACCGGGTGCGGGGGCCGGCCGAACGGGCCGCCGAGCTGCTCGACCGCTTCGGGCTGGCCGACGCCGCCGACCGGCCCGCATCCACCTACTCGGGCGGCATGCGTCGCCGCCTCGACCTGGCCGCGAGCCTGATCCGCCGCCCCGAGGTCCTGTTCCTCGACGAGCCGACGACCGGGCTCGACCCGGCCAGCCGCAACCTGATCTGGGACGCCGTGCGCGATCTCACCGCGGACGGCACGACCGTACTGCTGACCACGCAGTACCTGGAGGAGGCCGACCGGCTCGCCCACGACATCGCCCTGGTGGACAAGGGCCGGGTCGCGCACACGGGTTCACCGTCCCAGCTGAAGGCGCTGATCGGGGCACACGTCGAGATCGTCGTCGCGGACGCGGACATCCTGGTGAAGGCGGCCGGCGTGCTCGATCAACTCACCGGCGGGGAACCGTCGTTCGACCACGAGCGCAACTCGGTCGGCGCGGTCACCCGGGACACCACACTCACACTGCCCCGTCTGGTGCGCGAACTGGACATGGCCGGCGTGCCGTTGCTGGACGCGAGCATCCGGCCGCCGACCCTCGACGACGTCTTCCTGCGACTCACGAAGGAGCGTGCGGCATGAGCACGTTGGCCTACGACGGCACGGCGATGGTGGGCCGTCAGCTGCGGCGGGTCCGGAACAACCCGGGACTGCTGATCCTGACCCAGACCATGCCGATCACGATGCTGCTGTTCTTCGGCTATGTCTTCGGCAGCGCGCTGGCGATGCCAGGCGCGGAGTACCGGTCCTTCCTGGTGCCGGGACTGCTGGTGGCGACGGCGGCGAACGGGATCATGACCGGGATGTTCCAGGCGGCCCAGGACGTCCACCGGGGCGTGACGGACCGGCTGCGCACTCTGCCGATCAGCCGGGCGGCCGTACCCCTGGGGCAGTCGGTCGCGGACGTGGCGGTGACAGCAGTCGGCATGGTGCCGCTCCTGCTGGTGGGGCTCGCGGTGGGCTGGCGCGTCGAGGGGTCCGCGCTCCACGCGGCGGGCGCCGTCGGGCTGTTGCTGATGTTCCGGTTCGCGACCACCTGGATCGGCATCTTCCTCGGCCTGCTCACCGGGAGCGAGGAGGCCGCGGGTCAGCTGGGCGGCGCGACGTTCATCCTGCCGCTGCTGTCCAACGCGTACATCCCGACCGAGGGTCTGCCCGGCTGGCTGCGCACGCTCGCCGAGTGGAACCCGATCAGCGCGGTGACCACGGCCCTGCGGGACCTGTTCGGGAACGCGCCCGTGCCGGAGGGCGCCGCCTGGCCGGTGGCCCATCCGATCGCCGGGTCGCTGATGTGGTGCGCGGTGCTGCTCGCGGTCTTCGCACCGCTGGCCGTACGCCGGTACGGGCGCGGCCGGGGCTGATCACGCCACCGGACTCAACGCACGTACAGGGCAGGGGTGTTACGGGTGGGGTGGGGTGAGCCGGGGACGTGTCCCGCACTCGGCGAATCCACCTGGCGCCGCTGCATGCCGTGGGGATGACGGACGGGAGCGCAGCGGGACGCCGGGATGGCACGACCGCCGAGCGCGGGTCGGGAACCTCTGAACCGTGACCCCGGAGGGCCGGTACGGCTCAGCGGCCGCCGAACAGCGAACGGGTCAGTCGACGCAGCGGCGCGAACAGCGAGACGCGGCGTACGCGCACTCCCCTGTCGCTGCGCTGCTTGGTGGTGTCACGCGCGGTCAGCTCACGCATCAGCAACGTCGCCTCGGCCGCCTCTCGCTGCGGGACAGCAGGTCCCGACAGCACCGAGAGATGACGGTCGAGGCGCGAACTGGTCGCGCTGCTCCCGCAGGTGATCGCAGGAACCCTCGCCCTGCGTACTGCTATCTGTTCCATGTCACTCCCCACCCGTACGAGTCCACCCGGCCCGGGCAGGTTAACCCTATCGCCCCGTCGGGGCACTCGTGTATCGGCCTCACAGGATTCACCTTCCCCATAAGGGCGTTGACGACCCCTCTTTGATTACTCTCCGAATCCAACCGATTTCAGGGCGAGTTGGACAACCGGCTGGGTAGTGGGCTGCGGTGAGCCCCCGCCGGGCTCGACCGTCACAGCCAGTGATGTTGCGGACTTGTCGAGTCCGGTCGCGACCAAGGGCGTGTCGGTGGCGAAGAGCCCCAGGGAGCGCGGTTGCTCGCCCGGGCGCATGAGCCACAACTGGCGCACGCGGCCGCTCGGGGGCGCGCTGTACCCGCTCAGGGTGACGACCGCGCGCCCCTCCGATGCGGAAGCGATCACTCCGATGATGCGGCCCTGTGCGTCCTGGCCACGGGTCGCGAGCGCGTCCGAAGCCTGCAGAACGTGGGCGATCTCACTGGCCTGGGCTTTCTGCGCGTCCAGTTCGCCCTGGGTCCGGTTGGCCTGGACGGCGAACAGGGAGGCGACGGCGAGCGCAGCGGCGGCCGTGGCCGTCGCGAAGGGCACGAACAGGGGCCGCCGCCGCTGCCTGGGAAGTGGCTGGGTCCCCCACACGTGGGCCGGCAACTGCGACTTGCGCGCACGTCCCGGTCCCCGCTGCCGTGCGGGCCCTCGGTGCCGGTCGGCCTCGCGCGGCCGCACCGGCTCCCGCTGCCGGTCGAACCCGTGGTGCGGGCCCGGTTCCCGGAGCGAGACGGGCTCCTGCGCGGTTGCTCGCACGGCGGCCAGCACCCGGTCGCGCATCGCGGGCGGCGCCGGGGCCGCCGCGGACCAGGCGAGCCGTACCGCGTCCTCGGACAGCACCCGCACCTCGGCGGGACAGCTGTCGCAGCCTCCCAGGTGCCGCTCGAAACGGATCCGCTCGGCGGGCTCCAGCGCGTCGAGCGCGTAGGGAGCCGCCAGGGAATGGAGGTCCTCGCTGCGGAACCGGTCACTCAGACTCATGCGACACCTCCCAAGCACTCGCGCAGCCGGGTCAGCCCGTCGCGCATCCGCGTCTTCACCGTACCCAGCGGCAAGGAGAGCCGCTCGGCCACTTCACGGTACGTGTAGCCGTCGTAGTAGGCGAGGGTGACGGACTGTCGCTGGAGTTCGGTGAGCCGCTCCAGGCACCGGCGCACCCACTCGCGTTCGAGGCCCGCCTCGACCTCCTCGGTCACGTGGTCGAAGGCAGGGGGGTGGGCCCGGTTCGCCTCCCGCTGCTCACGCTCGCCCGCGGCACGGGCACTGCGCACCCGGTCGACGGCGCGGCGGTGCGCGAGGGTGAGGATCCAGGACATCGCGCTGCCCTTGCGGGGGTCGAACCGCGCGGCGGACCGCCAGAGTTCGAGCAGCACTTCCTGTGACACCTCCTCGGACTGCGCCTGATCACGCACCACCCGGCGTACGAGTCCGAAGACGGGCCCGGCCACGAACCCGTAGAGCTCCTCGAATGCCCTCTGGTCCCCGCCTGCCACGAGCACCAGAAGCTCGTCCGCCTCCAACTCGTCGCCCCCTCCCGCAAAACCGCACCTGGGCTGTCCCGTCCCACGTGGTACTCGCAACGAACACACCTCCGGATGGGGTTACGGATGAGAAGGCCGAAAGTGCGGGTCGAGCAGCAGAAAAGAAGTTTTGAGATTCGACCAATCCGGCCCGCCCACCGCTCCGAATCACCGAGCGTCAGGCAAGTTGGACTGAGGACGGACGGCATGACACCTATCTCCAGGAGCGGCTCGGGACGCGGCAGCATCGCGACCCTCATCTGTGGCGCGCTGGCCACCGGGGGGCTCGTAGCCGCCGGTGTGGCCACGCTGGAACCCGGGGCGGCCTCCGCCTCCAGTCACCGGGAGGCACCCCTGATCTCGGGGCAGCCGCAGTACGACAACACGGACGTGTACGCGTTCGTCAGCCCGGACAAGCCCGACTCGACGACGATCGTCGCCAACTGGATCCCCTTCGAGGAGCCCGGCGGCGGCCCGAACTTCTACCAGTTCGCCGAGGACGCGCAGTACGACCTCCACATCGACAACAACGGTGATGCACGGGACGACCTGCTGTACCGCTTCACCTTCAAGACGCACGTCAAGAACAAGAAGTCGTTCCTGTACAACACCGGCGTGGTCGAGAGCCTCGACGACCCCGACCTGAACGTCACGCAGACGTACGACATCGAGCTCTTCCGGCTGAAGCACGGCAAGGTCGAGTACAAGACGAAGGTCGCCGACGACATCCCGGTGGCGCCGTCGAACGTCGGCAAGGCGTCCATGCCGAACTACGAGAAGCTGCGCGACCAGGCGGTCTACAAGCTTCCCGGCGACTCGACGGCGTTCGCCGGCCAGGCCGACGACCCGTTCTTCGCGGACCTGCGGGTCTTCGACCTGCTGTACGGCGGGAACCTCAGCGAGGTCGGCAACGACACGCTCAAGGGCTACAACGTCAACTCGATCGCCCTGCAGGTCCCGACCGAGCTGATCGCCGAGTCGTCGCACCAGCCGATCGTGGGCATCTGGTCGACGACCCAGCGCAAGAACGCGCAGGGCTACTACTCCCAGGTCTCACGCCTCGGCAACCCGCTGGTGAACGAGGTCGTCAACCCGCTCAAGGACAAGGACAAGTTCAACGCGTCCTCGCCCAAGGACGACGCGCAGTTCCTGAAGAACGTGACCAACCCCGAACTGCCCAAGCTCATCGAGGCGATCTACAAGATCCCCGCCCCGAAGGAGCCGCGCAACGACCTCGTGGACGTCTTCCTCAAGGGTGTGAAGGGGCTGAACCAGCCCCCCTACGTGACTCCCGCGGAGGAGTTGCGCCTCAACACGTCCATCAAGCCCACCGATTCTCCGAAGCGGCTCGGTGTGCTTGATGGCGACAACGCCGGGTTCCCGAACGGGCGCCGGCTCACCGACGACGTGATCGACGCCTCGCTGCAGGTCGTCGAGGGTGAGCTGGTCGGGTCCAAGAACGACCTCGGTGACGCGGTCGACAAGAACGACAAGGACTTCGAGAAGTCCTTCCCGTACGTGGCGCTGCCGACCGAGGGTTCCCGTGGGCCGCTGGCGAAGGGGACGAGCGGCGGGAACGACGTCCGTAACCAGCTCGGCGACGCGCTGTCCCCGGCCGGGTCCTCCGGATCGGACAACATGACGCTGATCGCCGCGTCCGCGGGTGGCGGTGCCGCCGGTATCGCGCTCATCGGGGCGGCCCTCATGTGGTGGCGCCGGATGCGAGAGCGCGCCTACTAGGCCACCTCTCCACCCCCACTGGCGCGGCCCGCACGAACTCGTCCCCCCACCGTGCGGGCCGCGCCGCGACACACGAACACGAACGAATCAGGAGAGGGCCATGTCCGGGTCTACGACCGACAGCGCGGCGCAGGGTGAACACGACGGGTCGTCGGAGACCGAGGCGCCCTCCGTCCCTGTCGACGAGGAGAAGGTCACGTCCGTGCGGCGGGTCTCCGAGACCGGACGGCGGTGGCGGGCCGCTCAACTCGCCGGGTGCGCGGCCCTGTTGGCCGTGGCTCTGACCGGCGGGTCGATCGCCTTCGGGGCGCTGCGGGACGGCGGCACCGCCACCGTCGCCAGTTCGTCCTCGGCCGTCTCCCCCGGACTGATGGCCGCCGGTGATCTCGACGCGAGCATCCGCGCGCTCCAGGCCCATCTGCGCAGCCAGCCCAAGGACTTCGGCGGCTGGGCCGGCCTTGGGCTGGCCTACGTGGAGCAGGCCCGGACGAAGGGCGACCCCTCGCGGTACCGGCAGGCCCAGCAAGTGCTGAAGAAGTCACTGAAGTTGTCGGCGGGCAACGAGCAGGCACTCACCGGTCTCGCCGCGCTCGCCGCCGCCCGGCACGACTTCAAGGACGCCCTCGCCTACGCCGACAGGACCTTGAAGGAGAACCCCTACAGCGAGCGGGCCCTCTCCTCCCGCATCGACGCCCTCGTCGAACTCGGCCGCTACGACGAGGCGTCCAAGGCGGCCGACCTCGCGGACGAACTGCGGCCCGGCATCCCGGTGTTCACCCGCTACGCCTATGTCCACGAGCTGCGTGGCGACGTCCGCACCGCCCGCAGCGTCCTGGAGCAGGCGCTGTCCACGGCGTCCACGCCGGGCGACATCGCCTATGTGGCCGGCGCCCTGGGCCAACTCGCCTGGAACCAGGGCGACTACAAGACGGCCCTGACCGACTACGCCCGCGCCCTCGCCGCCGACGACACCTACCTCCCCGCGCTGGAGGGCAGGGCCCGCGCCCAGGCGGCGAGCGGGGACCGGGCCGCCGCGATCAAGGGCATGGAGGACGTCGTGGCCCGCTATCCGCTGCCCGGGCCGCTCGTCGAGCTCGGGGAGCTGTACGAGGACCGGGGCGGCGACGGCGACAAGGCGAAGGCCCAGGACCAGTACGCCCTCGTGGACGCCTGGATCGCCCTCGCCCGGGCCAACGGCGTCAACGCCGACCTCGACACCGCGCTCGCCGCCGCCGACCACGGCGACAAGGCCTCCGCTCTGAAGGCCGCCCGCGCCGAGTGGGCCCGCCGGCACACCGTGCACACCGCGGACGCCCTGGCCTGGGCCCTGCACGTGAACGGCCGTGACAAGGAGGCCCTGCCCTACACCCGGCAGGCCACCGCCACCGGCTATCGCAACGCCTCCTTCCTCTACCACCGCGGCATCATCGAACTCGCCGCGGGTGACCGGAAGGAAGGCCGGAGCCATCTCGCCTCCGCCCTGAAGCTCAACCCCGGTTTCTCCCCCCTCGGCGCCCGTGAGGCCCGCAAGGCTCTCAAGGGGGCGTCCAAGTGAGGCCCCGCCGTCTGTTCGCGTCCGTCACGGCCGTCCTGACGGCGGCCTGTGCGCTCGCGCTGCTCCCTTCCAGCAGCGCGAGCGCACACCCCCTCGGCAACTTCACCGTCAATCGCTACGACGGTCTCGTCGCCGCCCGCGGTGAACTCCGCGTCGACCACGTCGAGGACCTCGCCGAGATCCCGGCCACCCAGGCCAAGCCGGACATCGAGAAGCTCGGCATGACCGAGTGGGCCGCACAGCGCTGCCAGAAGGCGGCCGAGGGCGGCAAGGTCACCGTCGACGGCCGTACCGTCGTCCTCACCGCCAAGAGCAGTCACGCGCGCCTGCGTCCCGGTCAGGCCGGGCTCAACACCCTCCGCGTGGAGTGCCGGCTGACCGCCCCGGTGCCCGAGGACGCCACCGTGACCCTCGGTTTCCACAGCGCGGGCACCGACTCCGGCCCCGGCTGGCGCGAGATCACCGCGCGCGGCGACCGGATGACGCTCGCCAAGTCGGACGTGCCCACGAAGTCGGTCTCGGACGAACTCACCACGTACCCGACGGAGTTGCTCTCCTCACCCGCCGACACCGTGACCGCCTCCCTGCGTGTGCGGCCCGGTGGACCGGCGCTCACCGAGGCGCGGTCGGACGCCCCGGCCGCCTCGGTCCTGCCGCGCGGCGCGGACCGCTGGACCCGTGCCCTGGACTCCCTGGTCGCCCGCCACGACCTCACCGTCGGTTTCGCCGCGCTCGCCCTGCTCATCGCCGTCGTCCTGGGTGCGATGCACGCGCTCGCCCCGGGCCACGGCAAGACGCTGATGGCCGCGGTGGCCGCGGCCCGCGGCGGCAAGGCCCGGATGAAGGACGTCCTGCCCCTGGCCGCCTCCGTGACGATCACCCACACCCTGGGCGTGGTCGCCCTGGGCCTGCTGGTCACGGCCGGCTCGGCGGCGGCGCCCTCGGTGATCGCCTGGCTGGGCATCGCGAGCGGGGTGATGGTGACCGCGGCGGGCGTCACCCTGCTGCGACGGGCCCTGCGCAGCCGCGTTCACCAGCAGCCGGCCGGCCCCGGGCACGGGCACACCCACGACCACGAACACCCGCACGGACCGGACGGCCACACCCACGAGCACCCGCACGCGGCCGAGAAGGTCGAGGAGCGCTCCCTGGTCCTGGTCGCCGCCCACACCGAGGCCGCCCCGGCGACGGCGAAGGCCCACACGCACTCCCCCACGCCCGGGCACAGCCACGATCACGGTCACCACCACGCGCACGAACACGGACACACCCACGATCACCCGCACCCCCACTCGGACGCTCTCGAACACACCCACGGCGGCTCCACCCACACCCACGCCGTCGCCCCCACCGTCCGCGGCACGATCCTCCTCGGCTTCGCCGGCGGTCTCGTACCCAGCCCCTCCGCCGTCGTCGTACTCGTCGGCGCCGCCGCGCTCGGACAGGCCTGGTTCGGCCTGCTGCTCGTCGTGGCGTACGGCGTCGGGCTCGCCCTGACTCTGACCGCGGCCGGATTCGTCGTCGTCAGGCTGGGTAGCGGAGTCACACGGGTGCTGGACCGGCGCCCCCGCCTGGCGGCGAGCCCGCTGACCGCGTTGGTGCGCCGGACCGCACCGCTGATGTCGGCCTTCGTCGTCGTGGCTCTTGGGGCTGGTTTGGTGCTCAAGGGGGCGGCATCCGCACTCGGCTGAGCTACGTTTGTGGAGAAATCATGCGAAGTCGAGCGGAGTGTGAAGTGGGGGACGTCCGTGTCCGAAGATCCGGGCAGTGAACGAGTGATCGCGGGCCGCTACCGCCTCCTGTCCCCGCTCGGCGAGGGCGGCATGGGAACCGTGTGGCGCGCCCGCGACGAGGTGCTGCACCGTGAGGTCGCCGTCAAGGAGGTGCGCGCCCCGCACGGACTGGCGACGCACGAGGTCGATCGGATGTACGCCCGCCTCGAACGCGAGGCGTGGGCGGCGGCGCGGGTGACCAACCGCAACGTGGTGACGGTGTACGACGTGGCCACCGAGGACGGCCGGCCGTGGATCGTCATGGAGCTGGTGCGGGGCGTCTCGCTCGCCGAACTCCTGGACGCCGAGGGCCCGTTGAGTCCGCAGCGAACCGCGCACATCGGTGCCGAGGTGCTCTCCGCGCTACGGGCCGCACACGAGGCCGGGGTGCTGCACCGGGACGTGAAGCCCGCCAACGTACTGCTCTCGAACGACGGCCGTGTGGTGCTCACCGACTTCGGCATCGCCCAGGTCGAGGGCAGTTCGGCGCTGACGATGACCGGCGAGGTCATCGGCTCCCCCGAGTTCCTCGCCCCGGAGCGGGCGCTGGGCCGCACTCCGGGCCCGGAGTCCGACCTGTGGTCGCTGGGTGTGCTGCTGTACGCCGCCGTCGAGGGCAATTCCCCCTTCCGGCAGAACACCCCGCTGAGCACCCTGCGCGCGATCGTGGACGAGGAGCTGCCGCCGCCGTACCGGGCCGGTCCGCTCGCCCCGGTGATCGAGGGCCTGCTGCGCAAGGATCCTGCCGAGCGGCTGCCGGCCGAGCAGGCCGAGCAGGAGCTGCGGATCATCGGCGCCGGAGGCACCCCCCGCACGGGCGCCGTGCAGGCCGCGCCGTATCCCCCGACCGTCGCGGCGCCCTTCCCGCAGGAACCGGCGACGACCCCGTACCGGCCGGCGCCCACACCGGTCTCCACTCCCGCCACCACCGCCTCCAGGCCCCCGGACCGGGGCCGTCGTGCGGGCTTCGTGCTGATCGCGGGCGTGGTGGCCCTCGCGCTGGCGATCGCGGGGCTGACGTACGCGCTGTTGAACAAGGACAACGGCGACAAGGACGGGGACACCGCCAAGGACCCCGGCTCGTCGGTGAGTTCACCCGCGCAGACCGACACCTCCACGGACGAGACCGGCAAGGAGAACCCGCCCTCCAGTCAGCAGGAGAGCACCACGAGCGCGCCCCCGCGGCAGTCCGTGGACGTCTCGCTGGCGGGCACGAACACCGACTACTCCGGCAGTTGCCCACCCGGAAAGTCGGCGGCACCCGGCTTCACGGCCACGTTGACGGTCGGCCGGCTCCCGGCGACGGTGACCTACCGCTGGGTGTCGAAGAACGGCTCGGTGAACGGCAGTTGGAAGACGCTCACGTTCCCGGCCGGCGGTGACAGGACACAACAGGACCGGCGGTTCATCACCACGCAGGACGACAGCGGTACGTTCGAGGACGTCATCAGCGTGGAGGTCAGCGACCCGGTCCACGAGACGTCCAACTCGGTTCCGTTCTCCCTGACCTGCGTGAAGGAGACCCCGACCCCGACCCCGACGGGCGCGGCCTCCCCCACTTCGTCCCCCTGAGGGGGTCAGGCCGCGCTGTTCAGTACCGGAAGGTAGCCGCCGGACTGGCCGCCCGCGGTCGGGTGGTACGACTCACCGATGTTGAGCAGGTTGAGGCTGTGCAGCCATGCGCTGCCGGAGCAGAGTTCGTGCCCGGTGAAGGTGGGGCGGACGTCGCCCCAGGCGAAGCCGTGGTCCGCGGCGCGCTTGGCGACCGCGGTGTCGAGGTAGTCGGCGGCGCCGTTGATCGCCTTCCGCTTGGTCTCGGAGAGGCCGAGGCAGGTGGCGCCGAGCTTGTAGAAGTGGGGGTAGCCGAGGACGACCACGCGGGCGTTGGGGGCCCGGCCGCTGATCGCCGAGTAGACCTTGTCCAGTTGGCCCGGCAGCGTCGAGTCGACGTACCCCTTCGCGGTGTTGATCCGGGCCAGGCAGGAGCTGTCGGACTGGAGCACACAGGTCGTCATGACGTCGGCAAAGCCCGCGTCGTTGCCGCCGACACTGATCGAGACGAGGGCGGTGGCGGAGCTGAGCGGCGTCAGCTGGTTCGCCAGAACATCACCCGTTCGAGCGCCCGAGCACGCCGTGAAGGCGAACGACGAGGGTGAGTGGGCGGCGGCCCAGAGGTAGGGGTAGGCCTTCGTGCTGCGCTTGCAGTCACCGCTGGAGCCGAGGTAGCTGCCGGCGCCGACACCCGAGGAGTACGAGTCCCCCAGGGCCACATAGGGGCCTTCGGCCGCGTGGGCGGTGCCCGTCCCGGTGAGGACGGCGGCGAGGGCGAGGAGGAGCGAGCCGACGTAAGCGGCAAATCGGGAACGTCTCATGGAACCTCCCTTTAGCAGGATCTCTGCCACATCCGTCGTAGCAACTGCGCCCACCGACGGGAAGTGTCCATGCCAAAACCGTCGCTGATCGCATCGCCGCGACAGGCACGTCCCACCCAAGTCCGTACCAGCAACAGGCCTCCCCGTCTTGACGGCCCCCGCCCCACTGAGCGACATTGAAGTCCGGCATCCGGCGCTTTCTGGGGGGAAACGTCGCCCATGCACCTCACGCGTATCAGGACATCTCCGAGAGAATCGGGCAGAGACCTCACACCGCTGTTCGCGGGCGCCGCGACCGCAACGGGGGGACTGGGCGCGCTGCTCGCGCTCACCGGCTCGGACTCACCACTGCGTGCACCGCTCGTGCTGTTCTTCCTGCTCGCGGCACCCGCCGCCGGCATAGCCGCCGTGCTGCGCGGCCTCGATCCGTTCGCCCGGGCGCTGACCGCGCTGGCCGGCTCGGTCGTCCTCAACATGCTCGTCGCGCAGGGCATGTTGGCCACCCATCGCTGGTCGGCGCGCGGCGGTGTCGTGGCGATGGCCGTGATCAGTTCCCTCATCCTGCTGCTGGTGCTGGTCCCGCGGCGCCGTACGGCGAAGGGCCGGGACGACTGACATGGACATCGACGTGTACCGCCCCGGCGAGTTGAGTGCCGCCGACCGGGCGGCGTGGACGGCCCTGCAGTCCAAGGCCCATCTGCAGGGCTCGCCCGGGCTCGCGAACCCGTTCCTGTCCCCCGAGTTCACGCTGGCGGTGGGCCGGTACAGACGGGGCGTGCGGATCGCGGTGGTACGGGAGCGCGACGAGCCCGTCGCGTTCCTTCCGTACCAGCGCACCGCCGCCGGCGTCGGCCGGGCCGTGGGCCTCGGCATCTCGGACGCCCAGGGCCTCGTGCACCGGCCCGGATTCACCTGGGACGCAAGGGAGTTGCTGCGCTCCTGCGGGCTCGCCGTGTGGGAGTTCGACCATCTGGTGGAAGAACAGGGGCCGTTCGAGTCGGACGCCTCCCGTGGCTTCCCCTCCCCTGTGCTGGACGTGGACCAGGGCTACGAGACGTATCTGGCCCAACTGCGCAAGCGCTCACCGAAGTTCACCAGGACCACCCTCGCCAAGGAGCGCAGGCTGCACCGCGCCGCGAGCGAGGTGCGCTACGTCCACGACGAGCGCGATCCGGCCGTTCTGCGCACGTTGATGGGCTGGAAGTCCGCCCAGTACCGCAGGACCGGCCGCAGCGACCGCTTCGCCCACCAGTGGATCTCCGGGCTCGTACGGCAGTTGTTCCACACCCGCTCCGACTCGTTCGCCGGCATCCTGTCGGTGCTGTACGCCGACGGGAAGCCGGTCGCCGCCCATTTCGGGCTGCGCACCGAGCGCGTGCTGGCCTGCTGGTTCCCTGCGTACGACCCGGAGTACGCGACCTACTCGCCGGGCCTGATCCTGCATCTGCGCATGGCCGAGGCGGCCGCCGCCGACGGCATCGCGTACCTCGATCTGGGCCGGGGCCACAAGGAGTACAAGGACTCCCTGAAGACACGGGAACTGACCGTGTCGGAGGGGTGGGTGACCCGTAGGCACCCGATCGCGGCGCTACACCGCGTCCGCCGGGTTCCGGTACGGGCACTGCGCAACGCCGTGGTGACGCGGCCGGAGCTGTTCGAACCCGCCGACAGATTTTTGAAG
The DNA here is from genome assembly GCF_036174265.1 of Streptomyces sp. NBC_00285. Lineage (NCBI taxonomy): Bacteria > Bacillati > Actinomycetota > Actinomycetes > Kitasatosporales > Streptomycetaceae > Streptomyces > Streptomyces sp. NBC_00285. The sequence continues at coordinate 2,386,338 of NZ_CP108055.1, forward strand.
AAGGTGGGAAAGATCCGTACGGTTCCGTCTGTAACGGTCAAACCAACAAAAACGTGAGGCCTCGTTCCAGGTCTTGCCATAGGGGTTCAATCGTCAATACCGTCATACATCACACCCGCATCGTCCCGTCATCGAGCGGCTCTAGGGGAGGGCTCAAGGACCGCGACGGGGGGACGCGGGGCGCGGTAGGGGGGTGCCGTGCTCGGTGGCCGCACAGGTGACCGAGTCGTGCCGCGCGACCGGCTGTCGTTTCTTTGAATCAGGCACAGCACGACGGCGGTCGGCCAGCTTTGCCAGCTCACCCGGCGGGTACGGAGATTCCTTCCGGCATGCCGTGAGTGAGAACCCCCCTTTCGAACCGGAGTAAAAAGCCGGACCGCCCAGGGGCGGGCGGTCCACCGGACGAGAGGGAAACAGACTCATGAGTTCAGTTCTGCGCCCGCCGACTACGGGCCAGGGTGGGCCAGTAGCCAGCCGGTACCGACCGATCTCCACTCACCTGGCCATAGCGCCACCGGTGAGTGTGGTCATACCCGCCATGAACGAGGCGGAGAACCTTCCGTACGTCTTCAAGACCTTGCCGGACTGGATCCACGAAGTGGTTCTCGTGGACGGCAACTCCACCGACGACACCGTCGCGGTGGCCCGCGGGCTGTGGCCCGAGGTGAAGGTCGTGAAGCAGCACGGCAAGGGCAAGGGGGACGCGCTGATCACCGGGTTCGAAGCCTGCACCGGTGACATCGTCGTCATGATCGACGCGGACGGCTCGGCCGACGGCAACGAGATCGTCTCCTATGTCTCCGCCCTCGTCTCGGGCGCGGACTTCGCCAAGGGGTCCCGCTTCGCCAACGGCGGCGGCACCGACGACATGACCTTCATCCGCAAGCTCGGCAACTGGGCGCTGTGCACCATCGTCAACCGCAAGTTCGGCGCCCGCTACACGGATCTCTGCTACGGGTACAACGCGTTCTGGCGGCACTGCCTCGACGAGATCGACCTCGACTGCACGGGCTTCGAGGTGGAGACCCTGATGAACATCCGGGTGGTCAAGGCCGGGCTCAAGGTGCAGGAGATTCCGAGCTACGAGTACCTCCGCATCCACGGCGCCAGCAACCTGCGGGCGGTCCGGGACGGGTTCCGGGTGCTCAACGTGATCCTCGGGGAGCGGTCCAACCGGCGTGCGCTGCGTCGCCGTATCCACCACTCGCCGATGCTCGACTCGCACCGGGGAGAGGTGTCTTGAGCGGTCCCGACATCTCCGTCGTGATCTGCGTGTACACCGAGGACCGCTGGGAGGACATCCTCGCGGCGGTCGCCTCGGTGCGGACGCAGTCGTACACGGCCCTGGAGACGCTGCTGGTCGTCGACCACAATCCGGCGCTGCTCGACCGGCTGGCCAAGGAGTACAAGGAAGTCGGGGAGGTCCGCTTGTTCGCCAACGCGGGCCCCCGCGGCCTGTCCGCGGGCCGCAACACCGGGATCGCCGCCTCGCGCGGCGCGGTGATCGCCTTCCTCGACGACGACGCCGTCGCCGAGCGCGACTGGCTGCGCCACTTCGCGGCCGGCTACGCCGACCCGCGGGTCATGGCGGTGGGCGGCCGTACGGTGCCGATCTGGGCGTCGGGCCGCAGGCCGGCCTGGTTCCCGGAGGAGTTCGACTGGGTGGTCGGCTGCACCTACAAGGGCATTGAGCCCGGCCTGGTCCGCGTGCGCAACGTCCTCGGCGGCAACGCCTCCTTCCGTCGCAGCGCCTTCGACGCGGCCGGCGGCTTCGCCACCGGCATCGGACGGGACGGCGACAAGCGCCCGCTGGGCTGCGAGGAGACGGAGCTGTGCATCCGGTTGAGCCGGGCCAGACCGGACGCGGTCCTGCTGATCGACGACCGGGCGGTGATCCATCACCGGGTGCCCGAGGCGCGCGAGCACTTCGGGTACTTCCGTGTCCGCGCGTACGCCGAGGGCCTGTCGAAGGCGTTGGTGGCCCGAAGTGTCGGCGCGGGCAAGGGACTTGAGTCCGAGCGCCGTTACACCACCCGGGTACTGCCGTCCGGGGTGGTGCGCGGACTGCGGGACGCCGCGCTGTCCCGGCCGGGGGGCGCGGGCCGGGCGGGCGCGATCGTCGCCGGGGTGCTGACGGCGGCCGGCGGGTATGTCGTCGGCAGCGTCCGGGCCCGGCGGGGAGGAGCCACGTTCACGGTCGCGGAGATCGAGGGGGGAACGCATGCCTGAGCCGCCCGTACCGATCCTCATGTACCACGCGGTCGCGACCGACCCGAACGACGCCACCCGCGTGCTGTCGGTGTCCCCGGAGTCCTTCGCCGAGCAGATGGAACTGATCGGAGGGGCGGGACTCACGCCGGTCAAGGTCGCCGATCTCGCGGCCCGTTGGCGTGACGGCCGCCCGCTGCCCGAACGGCCCGTCCTGATCACCTTCGACGACGGCTACGAGGGCGTGCACCGCCATGCGCTGCCCGTGCTCGCCAAGCACGGCTTCCCGGCGACGGTGTTCGTCTCCACCGGCTGGATCCGGGGTGCGTACGACACCGGCGGCGGCCTGGACACCATGCTGGACTGGGACCAGATCCGCGAACTCGCCGCGGCGGGCGTGGAGATCGGCGGCCACACCCACACGCACCCCGAGCTCGACCAGCTCGACGACACCGCGCTGCGCCATGAGCTGATCCACTCCAAGGAGATCGTCACCGACGAACTCGGCACCGTACCGGCCTCGTTCGCCTATCCGTACGGCTACTCCAGCCGCCGGGTGCGTCAGGCGGTGCGCGAGACCGGGTACGGCCAGGCGCTCGCCGTGAACAACGGCCTGGCACGCCGGCGCCAGGGGCCGTATGCGCTCACCCGCCTCACCGTGCGGCGCAGCACCACGGCCGAGGAGTTCGAGCGGCTCGTCCAGGGCCGTGCGATCGCCCGGGACTTCGCCAGGGACCGTGCCCTCACCAAGGGGTACGCGTTGGTCCGAAGAGCACGACAGGTCCGGCGGAAGGTCTCCCGTTCCCGTGTCTGACACGACGACCACGACCGAGCCCGAGTCGACCGCGGCGAAGGCGCCCGAGCAGTCGGGGCGCCGTCTTCGGCTGCCCGGACTGGGCAGGGGCGCCGGCGGCGGCAACCAGCTGTTCCGCAACGCGTACGCCCTGATGCTCAACACCGGTATCTCCGCGGTGCTCGGCCTCGGCTTCTGGCTGGCGGCCGCCCGCTACTACTCCGAGTCCGCGGTCGGCCAGGGGTCCGCCGCGATCGCCGCGATGAAGTTCCTCGCGGGTCTGACCGCGGTCGCCCTGACCGGGGCGCTGGCCCGCTTCATCCCGGTGGCGGGCCGGGCCACGGGGCGGCTCATCTTCCGTACGTACGCGGGCAGTTCGCTGATCGTGGCAGTGGCCGCGGTCGTCTTCCTGCTGACGCTGGACGTGTGGGGGCCGTCGTACCGCTTCCTGCACGGGCCCCTCAACGGCCTCGGGTTCATCGCGGCCGTCATCGCCTGGAACGTGCTCACACTCCAGGACGGTGTGCTCACAGGGCTGCGCAACGCGCTCTGGGTGCCGGTCGGCAACACCGTGTTCTCCGCCGTGAAGTTGGGACTGCTGGTCGCCTTCGCGGTGGCGATCCCCACGGCCGGAGTGTTCGTGTCCTGGGTCGCGGCCATCGCGATGTCCGTACTGCCGCTGGGCTGGCTGGTGTTCCGGCGTCTGGTGCCCCGGCATGTGAAGGCCACCGAGGGCCGCACCCAGCCGCCGTCACTCAAGGAGATCGGGCGCTTCCTCGCCGGCGACTACACCGGATCGCTGTTCTCGCTCGCCGTCGTCTATCTGATCCCGGTGATCATCGCCTCGCAGGTCAGCTCCGAGGACAACGCGTACTTCTACATCACCACGACGATCGGCGGCACCTGCAACCTGCTCGCCATCAACATGGGCGCCTCCCTGACCGTCGAGGGCTCGCACGACCCGGGACGGCTGGCCGCCAACACCCGTGCCGCGCTCAAACGGATGGTCCGGATCATGCTGCCGGTGGCGTCCGTCCTGTTCTTCGGGGCGCCCTGGATCCTCGGCGTGTTCGGCGAGGGCTACGCGGACGCGGCCACCCCGCTGCTGCGCTGGTTCGCAATCGGCGCGGTGCTCCGGGTCGTCATGGAGACCTATTTCGCGGTACTGCGCGCACAGAGCCGCACCGCCGGACTCGCCTGGATGCAGGGCCTGTTGTGCGTGCTGGTGCTCGGCCTGACGCTGCTGCTGCTGCCCCGCATGGGGCTGACCGGAGCGGGCGTCGCCGAGATCTCCTCGCTCGCGGTGATCGTCACGATCGCCGCACCCAAGCTGTACCGGACGATCCGGCAGGCACCGGCCGCCGAGATCCCCGCGGGCGCCGCTCCCGACGGTGATCTCGCCGACCTCGGGGCACGCGAGGTCACGGTCACCGGCCGCACCCGCCGCCCCGGCTGGGCGCTCGACCAGGACACCCTGGCCCTGGGCATACACGTCGACTTCGACCACCAGGAACGCCGCCCCGACGTACGCCCGGGCCCCGGCACCCCGCCCACCGGCACGCCCGTGGACCGGCCGGCTCGCGACCGGCCGACCTGGGCGCTGCGCAAGCTGCCCGACCCCGGACTGCCCGTGGAGAACCGGGAGCCCGGCTCCGAGTCCTCCCTCGGACCGTCCGAGCCCGAGGTGGACGCACCGTTCGAGGTGACCTTCGACGCCGGCCAGGAAGCCGTACCGGGAGCGGAACCCGAGGTAAGGGAAGAGGCGGCCTTCCCCACGGAGTCGGCGCAGCCGCCGGGACCGCTTCCGCCGCGCTCATGGCGGGAACGGCTGCGGCCCACCCGGAGCGGAGTCGTCCTCGCCTGTGTGCTGGTCGCCGCGCTCCTGCTGTACTGGGTGCCCGCGGCCCGCCTGGGCGAGTCGGACCTGGACCGGATGGGCGGGCTCGGGCTGATCTCGATCCTGCCGCCGGCGACCCTGCTCGGAGCGGCCCTGCTGGTCGTGGTCTTCGCCTCGCTGCTGTGGCTGGGCCGTGAGCACAAGGCGCTGCTGCTGGTCACGCTGGTGGCGACGGTGGTCTCCCTGCACGCGCTGCCCGCGGTGATCGAGGTGGAGCCCCGGTTCGCGACGGCCTGGCAGCACCTCGGGTTCATCGACTACATCGACCGGACCGGTTCCGCGGTCCCCGACCTGGACGCGCGCTGGAGCTGGCCGGGCTTCTTCGCGGTGGCCGCGTTCGTCGCGCGGGCCTGTGGGGTCACGGACTTCACCGAGGTCATCCGATGGTGGCCGACCGCGATCCAACTCGCCTACCTGGTACCGATGTTCCTGCTCGTCCGGCACATGCGGGCGAGCTGGCGGGCCAAGTGGACCGGCATCTGGATCTTCGTGCTCAGCGGCTGGGTGGGCCAGGACTACTTCTCCCCGCAGGGCTTCACCTATCTGCTGTACCTGGTGTTCGTGGCCGTCCTGCTCGTCTGGTTCCGGGCACCCCGTGTGATCTGGACGAAGAGGCGCCCCGGCGAGGCGGAGGTCGAACCGACCAACCGACGCCAACGGGCTGTTCTGCTCGCGGTGTTGATCGGTCTGTTCGCGGCGAGCGTGCCGGCCCACCAGCTCACCCCGTTCATGATGCTCGGTGTGCTGGCGGCACTCGTAGTGTTCCGCCGCAGCGAACTGCGGGGCCTGCCCGTGCTGTTCGCCGTGATGGTGACCGCCTGGATCTGCTACATGGCCGAACCGTACTGGTCGGGCCATTTCGACGACCTGTTCGGCGGGGTCGGCGGCGTCGGCGGCAACGTGTCCTCGTCGGTCTCCGGCCGTATCGAGGGCGGCAGTTCGACGCACAAGTTGGTTCTGTACGTACGCGTCCTGCTGGCCGGCGGTGTCATGGCACTGGCCTGCTACGGCTGGTGGCGACGGCGCGACCACAAGTACCGGGAAGCTGCTCTGCTCGTCCTCACGTTCATCCCGTTCCTCGGCTTCGGCATGCAGTCGTACGGCGGTGAAATGGCGCTGCGCGTCTTCATGTTCGCCCTGCCGGGTGCCGGTCTGCTCGCCGCGCTGGCGCTTTTCCCGCGCACCGGCGTCACCGCCAAGGAGCGCGAGCGGGACCGGGTGAGCCTCGCTCCGGTGGCCGCGTTCATGGCGGGTCTGCTGCTCATCGGGGGCTTCCTGGTCGCCCGTTGGGGCAATGAGCCGTTCGAGCGGATCCAGCCCGGCGAGGTCGCCGCGATGGACTACGTCTACGCCCACGACGACCCGACGGTCCGGGTGCTGTGGCTGTCCAACGACACGGTGAACAACGTGACGCCGGCGATGCCGTGGGGCACGCAGGACATGGAGAAGGTGTCGTACGTGCCGACGCTGGCGCCGCCCGACCCGGTGCTGGTGTCGAGCCTGGTCAAGGCGCTGAAGGACGCGGGCCCGAACTCGTATCTGATGGTCAACGTCAGTCAGGTCACGTATCTGCGGCTGGACGTGGGCTATTCGCGGACCTGGGAGCCGCGGCTGCTCGAGAACCTCGACAACCGCAAGGAGCTCAAGCGGGTCGTCACCAACGACGACGTGACCATGTACGCGCTGCGGGACCAGCCCGCGGGCAAGGTCCCGCGGCCCGATCCGGGGCCCATCGGGCCGCAGGTGACCTGGACTTCCTGGTCGGTGGTGGGGGCGCTGGCCGCGCTGGCGCTGATCCTGCTGCTGTCGGCCCGTGAGGTGGTACGGGTCGCGGTGCGGCCGAGTGTGCGTCAGCTGCGGTGGCTGCAGAGCAGCTTCTGGTTCTCGCTGCCCCTGCTCGCGGTGTTCCTGGCCGCGCTGGTCCAGCGGTTCCTGACGATGAAGTAGGCGCGCTGCCCGAAAGGGGTCAAGTGGCTCAGCGGCTGCGCCACTTGACCTCGTACGCCTGCATGTCGAACCGTTTGCCGTCGACCTGCGCGCTGATCTTCCGGTTCAGGGTGTTGACGACCAGGACCGTCCTGTCGGTGGCGAGAACACGGACGTTGGGCACGTCGTCCGCGGCGACGGCGGCCGTGCGGTACCGCGTGCCCGGCGGGAACGCTGCGCTGAAGCGGCTCAGCAGGCCGAACATGGGCAGCTCCCGGCCGCCGTCCGCGCCGCTGGTCGGCGTCCACAGGCAGCCCGCGCAGTCCGTGCCCTGCTCGTTCTCCGGGTTCCAGTAGAGGGCGGACGTGGTGCCGCCCTTGGCCAGCGCGATCATTCCGGCGGCCTGGACCGCAACACGGCGGCTCTCGGACCAGCCCTCGCGTTCGTCCCGGCTGTCGGCGGGCTCGACGTAGTACTCGGCCCACCACAGCGGCAGGTTCCCGGTCTGCTGCCGCACCCAGCGGCTCACCGCGGTGAACTTGTCGGTGGCCGCGAACTCGTTCGGCAGCAGTTCGTCGTCGTTGGTGTAGCTGGAGCCGTCGACGACCACGAAGTCGGCGCCGGCCTTGTGCTGGTTCCAGTAGTCGAAGGCGTCCACGATCCGCTGGTCCATGGCGCCCCAGGGACCCTTCAAGGCCGTGGAGGCGTTCGTGGAGCGCGGGTCGACGCTGTCCATCACGAGATACGGCCCGCCCACCATGATCTCGGGGTTGACCTTCTTCAGTGCCTTGTAGACCAGGTTGTACAGCTGGGTGTAGCCCTCGTAGTCCCAGCGGGCCTCGCCGTCGTTCCAGAAGCCCTTGAACTCGTTCCAGACGATGAAGTGCCGTACGTCCGGATAGCGCTTGGCGACGGTCGCGGCGAGCGCGGCGTAGTCCTTGAAGTGCGCCGGTTCCGGGGCGGTCTCCAGGGCCGCCTTGCTCCAGTCGGTGCTGCCGACGCCCGCCTTGCCGCCCTTCATCCAGTCCGGCGCGCAGCACAGGGTGAGCACCGGGGTGGAGCCGGAGGCACGGACGAAGTCGACGCGCCGGTCCAGGTCCTCGAAGTCGTAACGCCCCTTCACCGGCTCGGGGTTGTCGGCACCCCAGCCCATGATGGCCTGGTTCTGCGGCAGCCCGCCGGCGTCGGCGAGCATCCCCTCGACGCGCTCGGTGGCCGCGGAGCTGCCCTCGTCCGCGCTGAACTGGGTGTGCGTGAACCCCCAGCCCACGTCCGGGGTGTCGGCGTCCGGCGTGGTCGTCGGAGCGCCGTGGACCTTGTCGCCGTTGCGTGATGTGCCGTCGGTGCCCGCGCCGTTCCCAGGAAGCGTGTTGAGGAGGGTCACGAGCAGCGCCAGAGCCGCCACGCCCACACCGAGCAGAGCGGTGAGCCGCCACCGCAGTGCCCCCGAATTCCACCCATGACGTGCCATCGGGGACAACGGTATCCGCGAACACGCCTGCGCGGGCAGAGGTCGTGGATGCACAGCTCTGTAACAGCAGACGGAGGACGGACCGGAAGCACGGGACGCCCGCGGCCCAACCGGTGCACCGCGGAAACCGGGTGCGTATGAGGGGTCTTGTGCCGGATCATGGGCCGCATGTCTGCGAACCCACACGACGCGCTGCCGATCCGGCTCAACGTCGACGACAGCGACTCCCCGTCGGACGTCGTCGACGCGCTGTTCCTCGGCCGCTTCGCGACGGGCGAGCAGCCGTACTCCCACGCGGCCAACATCGACCGGGTCCGCTCCGGGGCCACGCTCCTGCCGCCGGGCGCGAAGGTGCTGCGCATCGCCCGCGACGACGACCGCAGCGCGACGCTCGCCGAGGGCGAGGGCTGGACCCTGCTCGTCTCCCGCTGGAACCGCGGCGCCGACGTCACCGTGACGGCGACCGGACCCGAGCTGGCGAAGAAGGTCCTCGACCAGGCCACCGACGGTGCGAAGGACGAGCCGGAGCCCCAGCCGGAGAACGTGACGATGGGCTTTTGGTACGTCTCCCCCAGGCGGGGCCCGCACCGCACGACCCGGCAGATCTCCGCGGGCACCTGGGACGAGGTCCGGGAGAACTACACGGCACCGGTCGCGGACGCCATGGACCGCCTGATGAAGACGACTCCGGAGAACATCGCCGGGCGCCTGCTCCTGCTCCACGGCCCGCCGGGCACCGGCAAGACCTCGGCCCTGCGCACCCTCGCCCGCTCCTGGCGGGACTGGTGCCAGGTGGACTGCGTCCTGGACCCGGAGCGCCTGTTCAGCGACGTCGGCTATCTGATGGACATCGCGATCGGCGAGGAGGACGCGGCCGGCAAGGACCGCTGGCGGCTCCTGCTCCTGGAGGACTGCGACGAGCTGATCCGCGGCGAGGCGAAGCACACGGCGGGCCAGGCCCTGTCGCGGCTGCTGAACCTGACCGACGGGCTGCTCGGCCAGGGCCGCAACGTCCTGGTGGGGGTGACGACCAACGAGGACCTGGAGCGGCTGCACCCCGCCGTCGTCCGCCCCGGCCGCTGTCTGGCCCGCATCGAGGTCGGCCCGCTGACCCGCGGGGAGGCGACGGGCTGGCTCGGCACCGAGGAGGGCGTCGGCCGCGAGGGCGCGACCCTGGCGGAGCTGTACGCGCTGCGCCGGGGGACGTCACCGACGACGCTGCCCGAACCGCGGGGAGACGCCGACGCCGGCCTGTACCTCTGAGGGCCGCGCCGGGGCAGACGGTCCCGCACGACGTGGCCTGGCGGGGCGAGGACGTGTACGCGCACTTCGACAACGTCCCGAACGGTGCCGCCGTACGGGACGCGGCAACGTTCGGGGCTCTTGTTCAGCCCTCCCCGTAACCCGCCCGCAGCGCGTCCCGGACGGCGGCGAGAGCCGCCGACTCGTCCAGCCCGAGCCGCCGCGCCCGCTCCACGTACGCCTGGGCGGCCGACGCCAGCTCCCTCTCCGCGGCCGGGCCCGCCGCGGCGACGAGCGTGCCGTTGCGCCCCCGCGTCTCGATCACGCCGTCACTCTCCAGCGCCCGGTACGCCTTGGCGACGGTGTTCGCGGCGAGCCCGAGCGACTCGGCGAGCCCCCGCACGGTCGGCAGCCGGTACCCCACGGGCAGCACCCCCGCCCGCGCCTGCTCGGAGATCTGCGCCCGCACCTGTTCGTACGGCGGCGCACTGTCGTCGATGTGGATCTTCAGGGTCACCAGCCGATTGTCCCGCACCCGCCGGAAAATGAGAGGCATCCGGGCAAGCCCCCCACGTAGCGTGCGCCTTCATGACCGTGATCGTGCGCGACCTGCGCCCACAGGACCCGGCCGACGTCGACAACTTCGCCCGCGCCCGCCATCTGGCCCTCCCGTTCGTGCTGTGGACCCCGGCCGGTGTCCTGCACCGCCTCGTCCACACCCATCCCGACGCCCGCTACCGGTCCCTGGTCGCCGAGGAGGACGGCGAGGTGATCGGCACGGCCCAGCTCGGCCTCGCCCACGACAACCCGGAGCCGGGCCAGGGCTACCTCAACGTGTACGTACGCCCGGACCGCACCCGGCGCGGCGCCGGCGCCCTCCTCGTCCGGACCGCCGAGGAGTACCTGGCGGCGCACGGCGCGAGCAGGCTGTTCTCCTGGGTCCTGGACGAGCCGCACCACCGCGCCTTCGCCGAACAACGCGGCTACCGGGCCAGCCGCTCCGCCCACTTCCTCGGCCTGGACCTGGCGAACGGCACGCTGCCCCCGCTGCAGTCCCCTCCCCCGGGCGTCGAGCTGCGGACCGCCGCCGACTTCGCTGCCGACCCCCGCCCCTTCTTCGAACTGGACGCGGAGACCACGTCGGACGAACCGAGCGATGTCGAGGCCGAGCTCACGGACTACGACATGTGGATCGAGGAGAGCTGGAAGCACCCGCTCCTCGACCACGCCCTGACGTCGGTCGTCCTCGTCGACGGCCGCCCCGCCGCCTTCAGTGCCGCCCATACGGACGGCACGGGACGCTACGCCACCGCCATGACGGGCACCGCCCGCGCCTTCCGCGGCCGCGGCCTCGCCAAGCTCGCCAAGAACCACTCCCTGCACCGCGCCCGCGCCGCCGGCTGCACCGAGGCCCTCACGGGCAACGACGCCGGAAACGAACCCATGCTCGCAATCAACAAGTGGTTCGGATACGAGATCCGCGCCACGGAGGTACGTCATGTCCGCGAACTCACCTGACCCGAAGCCCCTCCTGGACGTCGTTCTGGTCAAGGCGGGCCGCACGAAGATCCGTTACGAGGCCGAACTCCTCACCGACGACGGCACCCGCATCACCGTCCGCGCCCCCTGGGCGGGCAAGGATGTGCGCGACTTCGGCTTCGTACGCTTCGAGCCTGGTGACGTCTTCACCGAGCACTACTGGCGCGACCGCTGGTACGCGGTGAAGGAGGTCCGCACGGCCGACGGCACCCTCAAGGGCTGGTACTGCGACATCACCCGCCCGGCGACACTGGACGGCGCCGAGCTGGTCGTGGAGGACCTGGACCTCGACCTGTGGGTCTCCGCCGACGGCCGGGACGTACTGCGCCTGGACGAGGACGAGTTCGAGGAGAGCGGTCTGGCGCAGAGCGACCCGGAGGCCGCGTCGGCCGCGACGACGGCCCTGGACGAGCTGGAGGCGTTGGCCCACCGCTTCAGGGACGCGGGGCTGAACCGATCTGCGGCTCCGCCACGGGGCGCGACACGTCACGACGAACCCACGGCCGACACACAGCACTGGCCGCCGATCTCCTAGTCGCCCCTCACCACCACCGCGTACCGCTCGTCGTCCACGTCCTTGCCCCACAACGCGGAGTTCTCCGACAGTCTCTCCACGAGCACCTGGCCGCCGAACGGCTCCACCAGCCCGGCCACCGCGTCGGCCGGTATCCCGGCCTTCCCCCACACACCCTCCACCAGCACGAGCCGCCCGGCCGGCCGCAGCAATCCCCACCACCGCCGCAGCGCCCGGCCGGGATCCGGCAGCGCCCACAGCACATGCCGTGCGAGCACCACGTCGAAGCGCTGCTCCCCCACCGGGGGCGTCGCGGCGTCACCGAGCAGGAACACCGCGTCACGCCCGGCGAGCTTCGCGCGAGCCAGTCCGACCATCGCCGGGGAGAGGTCCACCCCGGTGACACGGTGTCCCTGCTCGGCCGCGAGGAGCGACAGGCTCCCGGTCCCGCACCCGAGGTCGAGGACGTCACCGGCATCGATCGGGAGCCAGTCACGCAGCCTCTCGGCCCAGGCCCCGCGCACCTCGGGATCACGCAGTCCGTGATCCGGCTCCTCGTCGAAGGATGCCGCCTCGGCATCCCAGTCCACGCCCGCCGCCCCGCCGCCACCCCGGTTCTCCGTCATACGCCCAAGAGTGACACCCGCCACTGACACTCGAATCGTGACAGCCGCCACTGACAGACCAGGGACCGATGAGGAACTCTCCCCCAAAGGGTCTACCTCCGTGAGAACGCGGAACTCGGTAGGCACTGAAGGAGGCAGCCATGCGCCGTACCACCGTGCAGAAGCCCCTGAAGAGGACGGACGTCCGCCGGATCCGCGAGGAGGCCGACGCGCGCCCCGCCGGACGGCCCGAGGTCCGCAAGGACATCGCCCGCACGTGGTGGCCCGACGGCTGACGGCGGCTGCCGTGCTCCGTGTCAGACCAGTCGTTTGCGGTAGTGGACGCGGTCATAGGGCCCGTCCACTCGCCGTTCCACGACTTCGTAGCCGAACTTCGGGTAGATCTTCTGGTTCTCCCACATCAGCGCGTTCGTGCAGAGCCTGACTTCGGGCAGCCCATGCGCACGCGCGTGTGTCTCGACGAACCGCAGCAGCCGTCCTCCCACGCCCTGCCCCTGGGCTCCGGGACGGACGGCGACGGTGTCGAGATACAGATGGTCCGCGTGCTCCTCGATCACCACCAGCCCGGTCACGGGGTCCCCTGTGACGAACACTCGTCCCCCGGCCACGTTCGCCGCGTGGTCCCGCTCCATGGGCTGCGGCACGTGCCCGATGCGCTCGATGTAGTGCTCGAACGCCGCGTCGGTCACGGCCTTCACGGTCGGCACGTCGGCCGCTTCGGCGAGCCGGATCTCCTCGTTCGTCATGCGCGCACGCTACCTACCTGATCTCCGTCTCAGCACTCCCTTAAGAGGGCCATAAAGATCGCCACCGGCCGTCACAGGCCGGTGATTTCACGGTTTCTTTGATCCGGCACCCGTCAGTTCCGGTTCCGAGGAGATCCCCCATGCCCGCACGCCGCAAGGCCGTCGCCGCCGTCGCGATGGCCCCGCTCGCCCTGACCGCGCTGGCCGCCGCGCCCGCGGCCGCACACGGCTCGATGGGCGACCCGGTCAGCCGGGTCTCGCAGTGCTACGCGGAGGGCCCCGAGAACCCGACATCGGACGCGTGCCGGGCGGCGGTCACGGCTGGGGGTACCCCCTCTGGGGGAGGCACCCAGGCGCTCTACGACTGGAACGGCATCCGCATCGGCGACGCGAACGGGCGGCACCAGGCACTGATCCCGGACGGCAGGCTGTGCAGCGCGGGCAACGACGAGTTCAAAGGCCTCGACCTGGCCCGCGCCGACTGGCCGGCGACGAGCGTGCACAGCGGGTCGTACACCTTCGAGTACCGCGTGACCGCCCCGCACAAGGGCACCTTCACGGTGTATCTCACCAAGCCGGGCTACGACCCTTCGCAGCCGCTCGCCTGGGACGACCTGGATCTGTCGAACCCGGTGGCGACGGCCACCGACCCGGTCGCCTCGGGCGGCTTCTACACGTTCTCCGGCACCCTCCCCGAGCGCTCCGGCAGACAGCTCCTGTACGCGGTCTGGCAGCGCTCGGACAGCCCGGAGGCGTTCTACTCCTGCTCGGACGTGACGTTCGGCGGCGGCTCCGGCGGCGCGGCGGGCGGTTCGGCCCCTGCCCCGAGCGCCTCCGCTCCCTCCGAGGAGCAGATCGAGGACGGGGCCGGTGAGTCGACGGTCGAGCACCACGGGCACGGTGACAGTGACGCGAGCACGTCGGCGGCGCCGGTGACGGACACCGTGAGCACCCACGTCAACGGCCCCGAGGCGGCGGGCACTTCGCAGCGCCTGGCCGAGACGGGCGGGAACGGCAGCACGTCGTATCTCGCGATGGGCGGTGCGGCCGTTCTCGCGGCCGGCGCGGCGCTCCTGTTCGGTTCGGTCCGGCGGCGGGCGGTGAACGGCGCGGGACGGCACGGCCGTTGAGCGCATGAACTCCGGGGCCTGTCGGGCGGCTCAGGCCGGACAGGCCCCGGCATCGGTCAGCTCAACGCCGACGCGCAGGTGGTGGTGGAGGCATGCGCCGGGTCGAGAGCGTTCGCCACCTCGTGGAAGGCGATCCGGTCGAAGAGTCCGATGGCCGCGTGTTCGGAGAGGTCGAGCGGACACAGGTCCTGGAGCAGCACGTTGTTGACGCCGGATCCGCTGAGGAACTGGCTCCGGTACGGCGTCACGACCTCGTCGTACTTGGTGGCGAGGACCGTGTACCTGACGCCGGGGACGGTGTCGCCGCCCTCGTTGAGCTTGGTGAGGAAGGCGGAACCGACGACCTGGTCGGCGAGGGCGGGGGTGTTGGTGGTCAGGAAGTCCCCGATGCCGGGGAAGTACGGCAGCAGGTTGGTGAGGCCCGACAGGGTGGTGCCGTGGTTGTCGGGGGCGATCCCGACGAGGGCGTTCACCTTGGCGGCACCGCCGAGGAACTTGAGGTAGTAGCGGGGCATCAGGCCGCCCTGCGAGTGGCCGACGAGGTCGGTCTCGGCGGCGCCGGTGGCGGCGAGCACCTTGTCGACGAAGGTCTTCAGCTGTTCCGCCGACTTGTCGATCGGACCGAGACCGTAGATCAGGGGGACGCCGGACAGCTGGCCGTAGTCGAAGGAGAAGACGCAGTAGTCGCGGTCCTCCAGGTAGGGGGCGAGCGCCAGCCAGTTGTCCGTGGAGTTCGCGAAGGTGCCGTGGACGAGGACGACGGGGCGGGGGTGGGCGGCGGAGGGTTTGCAGGAGTAGTCGTTCCAGCCGTGGCTGGGCGCGGCGGCCGCCTGGGCGACACCGGCGGCGGGGACGACGGCGACCGCGGTGGTCAGCAGGAGAGCGGTGAGGGGTCTGAGCAGTCGTTTCCAGGGCAGCATCGTGTGATCTCCTTGCGGCTCAAGGGAGGTGCGATGGCCTTACGCCCTGTGACCCGGATCACGAGGATGCTGTTCAATTCGAAAGTTACGGACGAGTAGTGCACTTGTGAAGTTACGCGTCAGTAAAAACTTCCAGTGATAACCGCGTCGACTGCATCTGCTGATGAACCGTCACCAGGCGGGCCTGATGGGACCATAGGGAGCAATGCGCCCCAATCGCTCGCACAACGCGCGCACTTCACTCTCACCGAGTACGTCGACCCACGTCCGTACGGCCTCGGCGGCGGCCTCCTCCGCCGCACGGGTGCAGGCCCACCCCCGCTCGGTCAGTACGACGAGCCGGGCCCGCGCGTCCGCGGGATGCGGCCGCCGCTCGGCGTACCCCTTGCGCACGATCTCGTCGACCAGCTGACTGGCAGCCTGCTTGGTCACCCCGAGATGGGCCGCGATCTCGGTGGCGGTGGCTCCGTCCGGCGCGAGCCGGGTGAACGCGAAACCCCAGGCGGGCCGCGCCTCGAACCCCCGGGCCACGACCCCGTCGTTGATGCGGTGCGTCAGATCGCCGGCGGCGGCGAGCAGGGCGGCGGACAGGGCGAGGGCTTCGGAGTTCTGCACTCACGCATTGAAACACCGTTGACGAATTGGTCAAGCAGCTTGACTATG
The DNA here is from genome assembly GCF_036174265.1 of Streptomyces sp. NBC_00285. NCBI lineage: Bacteria > Bacillati > Actinomycetota > Actinomycetes > Kitasatosporales > Streptomycetaceae > Streptomyces > Streptomyces sp. NBC_00285. The sequence continues at coordinate 2,402,013 of NZ_CP108055.1, forward strand.
AGTCCATATAGTCAAGCTGCTTGACCATAACTCGACCCGTCCCGGAGGCCACCCATGCCCGTAGTCCGCTCGTCCGACGCCGTCACCCACGAGATCCACGGCGCCCGCTTCGTCTCGTACGCCACTCCCCTGAGCGGCGCCAAGGAGCTCTGCGCCTGGCGGGGCGAGATCCCCGCGGGGACGAAGGCTCCGGCGCACACCGTCAACCGCGAGGAGATCTTCCATCTGCTCATCGGCGAGCTCCTGATCACCCTCGACGGCACCATCCACCGGATCACCGCCGGCGACACGGTGATCATCAATCCCGGCGCGACCCTGGCCGTCGAGAACCCGACCGCCCACACCGCGATCTCCTGGGTCACGACCTCCATCGGTCTGGAGGCGGAACTGGCCGACGGCACCCGCATCACTCCCCCGTGGGCCAACTGACCACTACGCCGCCGGCGCTCCCGCCGGCACAGCGAGCGGACCGAACCTGGCCCGGCCCCGGTCCGCGGCCTCCTCGACGCAGCGGAGTCCGTCGTCGACGGGGTCGAGGGCGAGTTGGTGGGAGGCCCCTGCCGGCACCGGCACCGGCACCGCCGGCCGCGCCGCCGACGAGGTTCCGGGCGGCCCAGCCCACACCCTGTGGCTGCGGGGGCCTCGCGGCGGGAAGACGGCGTGCCGCGGGTGCTCAGCGGTGAAGCCGATCCCGCCCAGCGCCTGCTCGCAGTGCCGGTCCGCGGGCGGTCCCGGTTGTCGCGGCACCGGTCCATTAGTTGCTGGGGTCCGAGCGAAGTGGCGTAGCGAACACTTGGGAGTCGTCGGCGAACGCCTTGAACTCCAGGGCGTTGCCGGCCGGGTCGAGCAGGAACATCGTCCACTGCTCGCCGGTTTCGCCTGCAAAGCGCACGTAGGGCTCGATGACGAATTCGGTGTCGGCGGCGTGCAGTTGGTCGGCGAGCCGGTGGAAGGCGTCGATGGTCAGGATCAGCCCGAAGTGCGGTACGGGGACGTCATGGCCGTCGACCGGGTTGTGCATCTGTCCGGCGCGGGCCGGAGCGAGGTGGGTGACGAACTGGTGGCCGTGCAGATTCCAGTCCACCCAGGTGTCGGCGCTGCGGCCCTGCTCCAGGCCGAGTGTCTCGCCGTAGAAACGGCGGGCGGCGTCGAGGTCGTCGACCGGGACGGCGAGGTGGAATCGGGGGATGGGGGAGGCGAGAACGGACATGGATCCGGGGTTCCTTCCGTGACGCATGGAGTGAAGTGGCTGACGCTTACCAGTTTTGACGGGTGGGCGAAATGATCAGGTCGTTGACGGTGGCGTCGGCGGGCTGATCGAGGGCGTCCGCGACGCTCTGAGGGTCGCCCAGGGGTGTTGGGTGTGGCTGTCAGGTGGCTGCGAGGCGGGCGACCGCGTCCGCGACGGGGGTGTCGCCGGAGGTCAGCTCGACGATGACGCGAGTGAGGGCGGGCTCGTGCAGGGCGGCGTCGATGAACGCGGCGACATCCTCGCGGTGCACGTCGCCGTACTCGACAGCGGGCCCGGCAGCGACCCGCCCGGTACCCGATCCGTCCAGCAGGGTGCCGGGGCGGACGATGAGCCAGTCAAGGCTGGTGCGGGTGAGATGGACGTCGGCACTCTTCTTGACCTTGACGTAGTGCTCGAAGCCTTCGGACGCTGCAGCGCCGCGCAGGGCGTCGGGGAACACGGAGACGAGGACGAAGCGCGGGACTCCGGCGTTCTCGGCCGCGGCGGCCGCCTTCTCCAGGCCCTTGCCGTCGATGAGCGTGGTCTTGTCCATGCCGGTTCCGTGGGCGCCGGCCGAGAACACCACCGCGTCGTGACCGGCGAGTTTGCGGGCGAGTTCTGCCACGGAGTCGGCGATCAGGTCGCCGGTCACCGGCGTCGCCCCGGTCGCGCGAATCGTGTCGGCCTGGGCCGGACTGCGGTGCATGCCGGTCACCTCGTCGCCGCGCTCGGACAGCAGGCCGGCGAGCCTCCTGCCGACACCTCCGGCGGCACCGATCTGGAACACCTTCAAGGAAATCGCCTCTCCTGGCTGGACCATCGACTTCATCGACTTGCGTTGTCTCAATGTTGACATTGAGACAACGCAAGGATGTTAACATTGCGACATGGAGAAGACGCAACTCGCAGGAGATCGCGCGGTGGCCCCCGCCCGCCGCCGCGGACTGGCCGACGAGGTCGCCGACCGGATCCGCGAGGCGATCTTCAGCGGTGCATACGCCCCCGGGGCACCACTGCGCGAGGTCGAACTGTCCGGCGTACTCCAGGTCAGCAGGGGTCCGGTGCGTGAAGCTCTGCGCGTACTGGAGCGCGAGGGGCTCGTGCACTGCGCCTGGCACCGCGGGACCGTGGTCACGACACTGTCCGCCGAGGATGTTGCCGAGCTCGACAGCCTGCGCGGCGCGCTTGAGGACCTCGCCGTCCAGCAGGTCATCGCACGCGCCTCGGACGAGGACCTCGCGGCCATCGAGAAGGCGACCGGCGTGATGGACCGCACGACGGACCCGCACGCCATGGTCCGCCTCGACATCGCCTTCCACGACGCCGTGTTCGCCGCCACCGGCCACCAGCGTCTCGCCGCGGCCTGGGAGACCATCCGCTGCCAGGTCCACCTGTTCCTGCTGACCCGCATCGGCCTCAGCACCGAGGGCTACCTCGCCTGCATCCCCCAGGAGCACCACGCGCTGGCCGCCGCCCTGCGCGCCCGGGACCCCCAGACCGCCCTCCCCCTGTTCGCCGCCCACCGCCGCCACGCGGTGGACGTCGTCACCGGCACGTCGAACCCGGCCTGAGCACCGGTCCAACGGCGTCTGGACGCCGCCAGGCGTGGTGAAGCGTCAGCAAGCGAAGGAACACCATGGCAAGCATCACGGGCAGGACCGTTCTGATCGTCGGCGCCTCGTCGGGGATCGGCGCGGAGGTCGCGCGCCGGCTCGGCCACGGCGGCAACCGTCTGGTCGTCACGGCACGACGGGCCCCCGAGCTGGCAGCCCTGGCTGAGGAGGTACGTGCGGCCGGCAGCGCCTGCCTGGACATTGCCGCCGACGCCCTGAACCCGAAGGCGGCCGCCGACGTGGTGGCGGCCGCAGTCGCCGAGTACGGCTCGGTGGACGTGGCCCTGCTCAACGCCGGCCAGGGACCGGACATGTCGATGGACGAGGTCACCGTGGCAGACGTGTCACGGATCATGGCGCTGAACTACGACGTCGTCGTCAACTACCTCATCCCGCTGATCGCGCAGATGGGAGACCAGCCGCACGGTGGCCTGATCGCACACACCAACTCGCTGGCAGGGCTCATGGGCATCCCCCGCCAAGGCCCCTACTCCGCCGCGAAGGCGGCCGCGCGCACGCTCATCGACGCCGCGCGCGTCGAACTGGCGCCCAAGGGCATCCGGTTCACCAGCATCCACCCCGGCTTCGTGGCGACCGACCGGGTCAACGCCGACAGCCTGCCCAAGCCCTTCCAGGTCAGTACAGAGCGCGCGGCACGCCACGTCATCCGTGCTCTGGAGAGAGAACCGGCGCAGGCGTACTTCCCCTGGGCGACGACCGCCCTGGTTCGTACCCTGAGCGTCCTGCCCACCGCGGTCTCCTCGGCAGTCCTGCGGAGCCTGGCATCCCGATAGAGCAGCCGCGGCGTGGGTGGCGGGGGCATCCCGATAGAGCAGCCGCGGCGTGGGTGGCGGGGGCATCCCGACGCCGTGGTCACCTCGCCAGAGGGGCGCCATGGCCCTCGGCGACCTCCGGCAGGCGACTCCCCCGCCCGGTCCGCGCGCCCTCGACGAACGGATCGAGGCCCGAGACACCACTGCAGCCGGCGCCGGCAGGGGATTCATGTCGCCCTGATCCCCGCCGGGTCCGCGTCGCGGGGCGTTCGCCTCGTGCGGGCGTCAGTCCGCCGTCTGTGCCGGGCCCGCCGTCACCTTCCGCAGCAGCGGCCTGCTGCCGGCGATGGCAGCGAGCATGGCCAGCGCGCCGAGGGTCGCGCAGGTCACGAGTTGCACGGCACCGGAGGCGTTGACCGTCGTACCAGCCGCCTTGTTGAGCTGCATGGCGCCGAAGACGCCCATCGCGGTGGTGCCGCCGGCCAGGACCGCCAACGGGAGGACCGTTTCGCGGACTCGGGCCCGGTCCAGCACCTTCAGCGGGGTGCCGGCCAGCCGCAGCAGGCCGTAGATCCGACGCCGGTCGAGGACGTTCGCGGCCGCGGTGAGGCCGGCGGAGGCGGCTGCGACAAGGAAGCTCAGGACCAGGGTGGCGGTGCTGACGGTGGCGATGCGGGCGATGACCGTGTCGTCCGGCGCGGAGACGTACTCCTGCGTGAACGGGTACCTGCCCGACCCCACGGGCGTCAGGGCGGTGACAGCGGTGTCGATGTCCGCCTGGCTGCCGGAGACATGGGCGATCACGCCGGTGGCACCGCCCAGCAGGCTGTCGTAGTCGTCCTCCCTCACCTCGGAGACGGTCGCCCTGACGCCCGTACGGCGCAGCGCGGTACGGGCCTCGGTGGCGGCGTGCCGGGCGTCTGCGGCGTTCGCGGTGATCACGGCCACCTGGCCCTCGTGGCTCGGCCCCTCGAAATCCAGCGTGCTGACGGAGAAGAACCCGGCCACGAACCCCGCGAGCACCAGGCCGCTGACCGTCCGCCAGGCCCCACGCGGATCGTCACTGAGCCGGCGCGCGGCCAGCAGTGTGGCCGGGCGGACGGCGCGGCGGCCCACGATCCGGCCCAGCCGGTCCACGACCCAGGGACCCAGTAGCCAGAACGCGCCGTAGAAGAGCAACAGCATGGCGACCAACTGCCGGGGCTTCAACTGGCCGCCGTCGCTCGTGCCGGCCCAGATGTAGCCCAGGACCACGACGAACAGCACCAGCCGGATCGCGCGGGTGCGGCGCGGGTTCGCCTGCTGGGCCACGCCCAGGGGCGAGGTGGCCACCTGACGCAGCGTGGTCACCGCGCTGACGGTGATCAGCGCGGTCACGGCCAGCACCACCGCCGCGAGCCACGGCAATCCCACCCACAACTGACCGATGTACCAGGCGCCGACGCCGTACGGGAGCTCGGCGAGCGCGGGCAGCAGCGCCGTGTAAGCGAGCGCACCCGCCAGGGCCCCGGCCGCGCCGACTCCGGACGCCTCGACGGCGGTCATGGCGAGGATCTGCCGCGGGGTCGCCCCGGCCAGCCGCAGCGCGGCGAGCCGCTGCTCGCGCCGGGCCGCACCCAGCCGTCCCGCGGCCGAGGCCAGCACGACGACCGGAACGACCAGAAGCACCACACCCATCAGCACGGTCCCCTGGTCGGCGCCGGTGAAGACGTTCTCCTTGGTGCCGGAGAACCCGGAGACCGTTGCGCGCTCGCTCATCCCCTCGTCGTAGTAGCTCTGTTCCCCGGCGGCCTTGGAGACGGCCGGGTCGCCGGGGGCCCGTCCGACCACCGCGACCAGTTCGTCGGGCGAGGCGAGACCGGCGGCGCCGATCGTGCCGTAGGACGTCGTCTTCGGGAAGCGGTCGGCGAGTCGGCTCGCGGGCAGTTCGTGCAACAGTGCGGCCAGGGACGGGGAGACGTACACCTCGCCCTGCTTCGGGAATCCGCTCAGACCGGGCGGCGCCGGCGTCGGGTTGCGGCCGGGCAGCTGGGCCAGGTTCACGACGGTGACCGGTTCGTGGCGGACGTATGTCGTGGTGGTGGCCTGGACGGCTGTGGCCCGCTTCGCCGGTACGGCGTCGGGGGTGCGCCACGTGGTGTGGTCGGCGCGGGCGCCGGCGCCCAGGGCGACGGCGGTCATCACCAGCAGGAGGAACGAGCCGACGGCGGCGGCGCCGGCCGCGAGCAGCTGGGACTGCAGGCCGCGACGGCCGGAGGATCTGGCGAGGTGCCAGGTCAGGGGCAGGACGGGGGAACGCATGGCATCTCCTGCCGTTCAGGCGACGGTGTACTGGCTGTGGCCGCTGATGCGGCCGTCGCGGACCTGGAGGATCCGGTCGCAGTGGGCGGCGACGTCGGCGTCGTGGGTGACCATGACCAGGGCGGCGCCCGTGTCCCGGGTGGCTGAGGTCAGCAGCCGGATGACCTCTGTACTGGTGGTCTGGTCGAGGGCGCCGGTGGGCTCGTCGGCGAAGACGACGTCCGGTTCGACGACCAGGGCGCGGGCGATGGCGACCCGTTGGGCCTGGCCGCCGGAGAGCTGTCCGGGGCGACGGTGCTCCAACCCCTCCAGGCCCAGCGGCGCGAACCAGCGGCGGGCACGCTCGACGGCTGCCTTGCGCGGGACGCCCTCCAGCATCAGCGGCAGAGCCACGTTCTCCTCCGCCGGCAGTTCCGGCAGCAGCTGACCGAACTGGAACACGAACCCGAACCGCTTGCGGCGCAGTGCGCTGAGCCTGTTCTCGCCCAGGTTGTCGACGCGCTCGCCGCGCAACAGCACCTGGCCGCCGTCCGGGCGGATGATCCCGGCGAGGGTGTGCAGCAGGGTCGACTTGCCGGACCCCGAGGGGCCCATGATCGCCAGTGAGTCGCGCTCACGGACCTCGACGTCCACGCCGGCCAGCGCGCTGGTGGAGCCGTACTTCTTGACGAGGCCGTGTCCGGCCAGGACGGTGCTCATGGTGTGTGGTGGGCCCTTCTCAGCGCTCGAACTTCCAGGTGACGCTCGTGGCGTCCGCCCTGGTCACCCGGACGGGGATCTTGACGGTCGCGCCGTCGTTCTTCTTGCCGGTGCAGGTGAGGGTGGCTCCGGTCACGGCCTTGAGGCCGGTCGGGCAGGTGACGTCGGAGACCTTGGCGCCGACCCAGGGCAGCGGGTGGTACTTGCTCTCGGTGCGGCCCGCGACGATGTCCGCCGCGAGCGCCCGGTGGCCGTCCACCGATCTCGTCGTGTGGTCGTCCAGCCCGGTGGTCGACTCGGTTCCGGCGAGCAGATACGTGCCGAGTCCGCCGAGCGCGACCACGGCACTCATACCGCCGACGATGCCGACGAGGAATTTACTGCGCTGCATCGCGTACTCCTGGTGTCCGTGGTGAGGATGCGGCTCCACCCTCGCCCGCGGCCCCGGGCGCACGCCTCGGCCGAACGGTCAGGATCGCGGGCCGGATCCGCGGCCCCCTCGACCGTTCGGCCGATCCGCTGCCGGAGGCCTGGCCCACGGCGATCGACGCGAAGACTGTTTCCACCCGGACTGCGCCCGTGGCCTCGCCGCCGGACGCCTGCTCGCCGCGGCCGTCATCGACGTTGCGCTCACGGATTCATGTCGTGGCGGCGGACCCCGAGCTGCCGGCCCGGCCCGGGCTCGCCGAATCCCATCCGTACGCCAGGATCTCGACAGCGGGCCGGGAGTTCTCCGAACTCCCGGCCCGCTGGGCCTGAGACCTGCTCCTGGACGCCTGAGCCGACAGACCGATGCCGAAAGATGCGCGCCCGGCGGCTCAGGAGGTCGTTCCTGGTGTCAGACGACCATCCACTGCTGGTTGACACCGGCGTTGCAAGTGGCCTGGTCCAGGGCCGCGCCGTTAGCCGAGGACGCCCCGGCGACCTCCAGGCACTTGCCGCTGTTGACGTTGGTGAAGGTGACGTAGCCGCCGATCACCGCCGTCCTCGTCCACAGCTGGTGCGAGGCACCGGTGCAGGTCGACTGGACGGCCACCGCTCCGTTGGCGGTGGAGGCGCCGGAGATCTGCAGGCACTTGCCGCTGTTGACGTTGACCAGCCGGTAGTTCGAGCCGACGGCCGTCGCCACCCACTGCTGGTTGGTTCCGGAGTTGCAGTTCCCGGAGTTGACGGCCGCCCCGTCCGCCGTGCTCAACGACCAGACGTCCGCGCATTTGGCGCTGTTCCGGTTGAGCAGGTGGTTGTTGGCCGCGCCGAGCGGTCCGGCGAGGACCGGCCAGCCGTTCGCGAAGGTCACCTGGCGGATGTCGAGGGTCTCCTGTCCGGAGTTGTCACCGTCGTAGTAGTGGTAGGCGAGGAACTTCGACGTGCCGTCGTCGTAGGCGTCGGCGCCACCCGCGGCCACCCTGGGATAGGCGCCGGTGAGGACGGTGGTCCCGCCGCCGGAGGCCATGTCGGTGCCGCTTTGGTCCAGGTAGGGGCCGGTGATGCTGGTGGAGCGGCCGACCACCGTGTAGTAGGTGCTGCTGACTCCGCTGCAGCACAGGCCCTTGGAGCCGAAGAGGTAGTAGTAGCCGCCGTCGAGGATGATCGTGGGGTTCTCGATGTTGACGGCGATGTGCCACAGGTTGTTGTCGGTGGTGGAGAGCTTGCCGGTGGACTGGTCCAGGACGTGCATGTAGGTGCCGGAGCCGGTCCAGGAGCCCCAGGAGATGTAGAGCCGGCCGTCCGGGCCCCAGTCGACGTTGGGGTCGATCGGGTAGTTGACGTCCGTGACCAGGCCCTGATCGGTCCACGGGCCCTCGATGTTCGTCGCGGTGGCGAGTCCCATCACCGCGTAGTTCGAGCCCCAGAGCGAACCGGCGTAGTACAGGTGGTAGGCGCCGTTGAAGTACTTGATGTCGGGGGCCCAGATGTTCGGCGGGGTCGAGCCCAGCTTGGCGGTGATCCAGGACGGGGTCGACGACCACACGTTGCCGACCTTGGTCCACCCGGAGGCGGCGGTGCCGGCACAGGTCTTGCGGACGGTGATGGATCCGCTGGGGTTGAGAGAGTCGTTCTCGAACCCTGTGGAGAACCCGTAGTAGCAGCTGCCCACCTTGATGAGGCTGGGGTCGTGCATGCGCAGGTCACCGCTGAGGGCCTGGGCGGGACCGGCCGTGGCCAGGCCCAGGAGGGTGATCAGTGCGACCAGGATCGACGCGAGAGCGGAACGTCGGGCCCTGCCGCGTCTGCCGGGGCGGGGCTCTTCGGTGTCACTTCTGGTCACGCGAGACTCCTTTGTGTCGCTGTGGCTCAGTGGGTCATGTCGGGTCGGAGGCGAGGTGGTGCCGACGCGTGCTGGTGGTCCCGGTGGGCAGGAGGGTCACGCCTCCGTCGGGCCATTCGATGCGTCCGGTCGCGCCGGTGGGCACGGTCGTCTCGACGGTGAGCTGCGTCTCTGCGAGCTCCCATCGGATCGCCACCCGCCCGTACGGCGACTCGTGGGCGGCGCTCGCCCACGAGATGCCGCCGCCCGGCCGGGGCCGGAAGACGACCTCGCGGTAGCCGGGCGCACTCGCGTCGAGCCCGGCGACCGTGGTGTGCAGCCACTGGGCGACGGCGCCGAGCGCGTAGTGGTTGAACGAGGTCATCTCGCCCGGATTGACGGTGCCGTCGGGCAGCATGCTGTCCCATCGCTCCCAGACGGTGGTGGCGTCGTGCTTGAGCGCGTAGAGCCACGAGGGGCACTCATGCTGGAGGAGCAGGGCGTACGCGCTGTCGTCGTGGTGGGTGGCGCTCAGCGCGGGTGCCACCAGCGGGGTTCCGATGAAACCGGTCTGGATGGTGTGTCCGCCCGCCGCGACCAGGTCGGCCAGGCGGCGCCCCGCCGCCGCCCGGGTCGCCGGGCCCGGAAGGAGGTCGAACTGCAGGGCGACGGCGTAGGCGGTCTGTGTGTCGCTGGTCATCAGACCGCCGGGTCCGACGTACTCGGCGACGAAGGTCTGCCGGACGCGATCCGCGAGTTCCTCGTAGCGGCGGCGGTCGTCGACGCGCCCCAGGACACCGGCGGTCCAGGCGACATGGCGCAGGGACCACGCGTAGTACGCGCTCGCGATGAGGTGCCGGTCGGTGCGGCCCGCTCCCGGGTCCTCGGGGGGTGCGAACGGGTCGAGCCAGTCGCCGAGTTGGTACCCGCGGTTCCACAGGCCCGACTCGTCGGCGAGTTCGGTGACGAGGTCGACCCATCGCCGTGCGCTGTCGTACTGGGCGGCGAGGAGACCGGTGTCGCCTGAGGCCCGGTACAGATCCCACGGAGTCAGCGCCACGACGTCGCCCCAGCCGGCGCCCGGTCTGGCCGGGGTCCACTGCTCGCCGCCCGGTATCTCGGGGACGTACCAGGGCACGGTCCCGTCGGCGTGCTGTTCCACGGCGACATCGCGCAGCCAGGACGCGAGCATGCCGTGGCAGTCGTACAGGAAGGCGGCGGTGGGGGCGAAGATCTGGATGTCGCCGGTCCAGCCGAGCCGTTCGTCGCGCTGCGGGCAGTCGGTGGGGAGATCGACGAAGTTGCCGCGCAGACTCCACACCACGTTCTCGTGGAGCCGGTTCACCTGGTCGTTGGAGCACTCGAACCAGCCGGTGCGGGCCATGTCGGTGTGGTGGACGCGGGCGGTGATGTCCAGGTGGGGGTTGCCGCCGCGCCAGCCGGTGATCTCGGCGTAGCGGAAGCCGTGGATGGTGAAGCGCGGCTCCCAGGTTTCCCGGCCGCCGCCCCGCAGGACGTACTGGTCGGTGGAGATCGCGCCGCGCAGGGGGCGTACGCACAGTTCGCCGTCCTGGAGCACCTCGGCGTGGCGGATGACGACCGTGTGCCCGGCCGGGCCGGAGACCGTGACACGGACCCTGCCGACGAGGTTCTGCCCGAAGTCCACCAGGAGCCGGTCGCCGTCCAGGGCGGTCACCAGCACCGGGGCGATCTCCTCGGTGCAGCGCACCGGCGGGCCGGTGGGCGCGACCAGGGTCGCCGGGTTCCGGGTGACGACGTCCACCGCTGACCAGTCGCCGTCGTCGAATTCGGGGCTCGACCAGCCGGGCCGTTCCTGCCGGGCGTCGTACGTCTCACCGTCGAGCAGGCCCGAGGACAGGAGGGGTCCCCGGCCGGCCCGCCAGGACGTGTCGGTGCCGACGACGGTGACGGTCCCGTCCCGGTGGACGATCTCCAGCTGGGCGAGGAGGGCGACGCGGTCGCCGTAGAGGTCGGCATGGCCGCCGTTGAAGCCCAGTCGGCCGCGGTACCAGCCGTCGGCCAGCCAGGCGCCGATGGTGTTGTCGCCGGCGCGCAGGTGCTCGGTGACGTCGTGGGTCTGGTAGCGCAGTCGGTGGTCGTAGCTGGTCCAGCCGGGGGCGAGGGTGTGGTCGCCGACCCGACGGCCGTTGATCTCGATCTCGTACAGGCCGTGGGCGGTGACGTACAGCCGTGCGCGCTCCACCTCCGCGCCGGCCTGGAAGTCCTTGCGCAGCAGCGGTGGACGCCGCTCGCCGTCGAGCCGCTCGACCGACTCGCGCTGCGGCGAGATCGCGTGCGCGGTCCAGTCCGTGGGCTCCAGCAGGCCCGTCTCCAGGCGCAGGGCCGGGCTCCAGTCGGAGGCCGCGCCGTCGGCTCCGCGGACCCGGACGCGTATCTCGGCGGGTTCCCGCGATGCCAGTGGCCGGTCCGGCCAGTCGACGAGGACGGATGCTTCGGAGGTCACCCAGGGGGTGCGGTGCGTTCGGTCGGTGCGGGTGATCTCGATCTGGTGGGCGTGTTGTGTCCAGCCGGGAGGTGCCGCGGTCCTCCAGGAGAGCCGGGGCGAGGACTCGCCGATGCCGAACGGCTCCCGGTGGTGCTCCGTGGTCGGAGCGGCCACGGCCGGTAGGGACTGGTGGGTCATCCCTTCACCGCCCCGGCGGTGAGGCCCTTGATGATGCGCTGGTTGATGAGCAGGTAGAGCACCAGGGCGCCTACGACGTTGATGCTGATGGCGGCGAACAGCGGGCCGTAGGACGTCTCGCCGTACTGGCCGGTGAAGTTGAGCAGCCCGACCTGGATGGTGCGCAGGTCGTCGTCGGTGGTGAAGGTCAGCGAGATGAGCAGGTCGTTCCAGATGAAGAAGAACTGCACCAGCGCGACCGTGAAGACGGCGTTGCGGACGGCGGGGAACCCGATCCGCCAGAAGGCCGTGAGGATGCTCGCCCCGTCGAGGGTGGCGGCTTCGAAGAGCTCGCGCGGGACCGCCCGGAAGTAGGTGGCCATCATGAAGACGGTGAGCGGGAGGCCGACCGCGGTGTAGGTGATGATCAGTGGCCACATCGTGCCGGACAGTCCGGACTGGAAGTACACCCGGAACAGGGGCAGCAGGATCATCTGGCTCGGCACCATGATGCCCAGCAGGAAGACCAGGAGGACCTGGTGGCGGCCGCGCCAGATCATCACCTCCAGGGCGAAGCCCGCGGCGGTGCCCAGCACGATGATGAGCGCGAGGGAGGGCACCGTGGCCAGGAGGCTGTTGCGCACGTAGAGGGCGACGTGGCCGGTCGTCCACGCCTCGGTGTAGTTGCCGAAGTCCCACTTGCCGGGCAGCGTCCAGGCGGGGTCGTTGACGAACTCGGACTGGGTCTTGAAGGAGCTGAGCAGCAGCCATGCCAGCGGTGCCAGTTCGATCACCACCAGCAGGGCGACGAGCAGGTTGCGGGTCAGGCGCCGGGCGTACCCGGGCTTGCGGGTGGTGGCGGACCGTGGGCTGGGCAGGAGTTTCCGCGGCGGGGCCGTCATGGTGTCGGTCATGGGGGTTCAGCCCTTGGTCAGGTCGCGTCGCGAGAAGCGGAAGATGATGAGGGTGACGCCGAGGCAGACCACGGTGAGCAGGGAGGCGATGGTGCTGCCGTAGCCGTAGTCGCCGTAGGAGAACGCGGTGCGGAACATGTACAGCGTCAGGGGCGTCGTGTCGCTGCCCGGTCCGCCGTTGGTCAGGGCGAGGACCGAGTCGAACACCTTGAGGGTGCCGTTGATGCTGAACACGACCGAGGACAGCAGTACGGGTGCGGACAGCGGCAGGACGATGTGCCGGATCAGCCGCCATCCGGTGGCGCCGTCCAGCCGCGCCGACTCGAGCGTCTCCTCGGGGATGTCGAGGAGCCCGGCGAAGATGAGGACGCCGTAGAAGCCCATGGAGCGCCATACGTCCATGACGACGAGGACGATGAAGGATCCGCCGGCGCTCGCGAACCAGTCGCCGTGGTGGATGCCCAGCCCCTCGACGGCGACGTTGGCCAGGCCGTTCTGCGGGGCGACGGCGAAGAGCTTCTGGAACATCAGGGCGACCGCGACCGTCGGGAGGATCACCGGGAAGAACACCAGCGTCCGGACGGCCGCGGACGACCTGCGCAGGACGAACACGTAGAGCAGGGCGAGGAGATATCCGCACAGGACCTGCCCGGCGCTGACGGCGAGTCCGTACTTGAACGTGAACCACAGTGCCGAGTGCGCCTGCGGGTCGTGCCAGAGCTTCTCGAAGTTGCCGAACCCGTCGAAGGTGAAGCCCTCGATGACGTTGCCCTTGAAGAAGGTGTAGCCCAGGGACCAGCCCATCGGCACCAGCATCACCAGGGTGTACACCAGCAGCGCCGGGCCCAGCAGGACGGCGATGGCACGGCGGTCTCCCAGAACTGAACGCATGACGGCTCTCTCACGAAGGGTTCGGTGCGGACGGCGGTGGTGCGCAGGGGTCAGCCGTTGTCGAGATCGGTCTGGATCTTCTGCATGAAGTCCTTGGCCGAGAGGGAGCCGGTGACGAGCGGCGCGGCGTTCGTCTGGCTGGTCTCCGTGGCCTTCGTGTTGAAGAGCGCCTCGAACCACAGGGTGCTCGTCTTGGTCTTCGTGATGGTGTCCTGGACGGTCTGGGTGAGCGGCGGGAGGGTGCCGGTGTCGCCGCCCGGCTTGAACCCGGAAACCGTGCCCTGGTCCTTGAGCGAGGCCGCGCCGTAGTTCTTGGTGATGCAGGAGAGCCAGTCGCCGACCTCGGCGTTGTAGGACTTGGCGGAGACCGCGACCGGGAGGCCGACGTTGGCGGGGATCTGGTCCGCGCTGCCCTTGCCGCCCGCGACGGTCGGGAACGGCATGAAGCCGACGTTGGCCGCGCCGATCTTGTTCTTGGTCTTGTCGTTGAAGTCGCCGAGCGCCCAGCTGCCCATGTAGAACATGGCGGCCTTGCCGGTGAGGAACTGCTGCACCGCGGTGTCGTAGTCGATCGAGCCGACGCCCTTGCCGAAGTAGCCCGCCTTGCCGAGGTCGGCGATGGCCTGCGCGGCCTTCACATAGGCGGGGTCGGTCAGCTTGGCCTTGCCGTCGGCGACCGCCTGGAGGGCGTCGGGGCCCAGCTCCCGGTAGAGGTAGCCGCTGACGAGGCGGGTGAGGGGCCAGCCGTCCTTGCCGTCCGCGGAGAACGGGGTGACATCGGCACTCTTGAACTTCGCGGCGGCGGCGACCAGTTCGTCGTAGGTGGCCGGAGTGGCGACATGGTGCTCGGCGAAGAGCGTCTTGTTGTACCAGATGCCCTCGATGTTGAACTGGTACGGCATCACGTTGAACTTGCCGTACAGGTTCTCGACGGTCTTGATCGCCGCCGGCTGGAGGTCGTCCCACACCCCGAGGTCCTTGAGCGTCTTCTCCAGGTCCAGGACCTGGCCCGCCTTGTCCAGGGTCTTGGTCAGCTGCGGTGTGCCGCCCGCCGCGAACTGCACCGGCAGGGCGTTCTGCCCGGCGAGAAGCTGCACCTTCTGGTCGACGTTGCCGATCGGCAGCGTCTGGATCTTCAACGGCAGAGCCTTGTTCTGCGACGCGCACGAGCCCTTGCTCAGGGTGGTGAGCTCCTGCTGCACGATGTGGTTGTCATCGTTGATGGTGAGGCTGAACTCCTTGGCGCCGCCGCTCGACGCGTTCGAACCGCTGCCGCAGGCACTCAGCAGAAGACCGGCGGAGGTGGCGGTTGCCAGGACAGCAAGGCTGCGGGGCTTGAGGGTGTGGTGCACGGGATGACTCCTCGCGGTGCACAGCGCATTGAAGCGCTTCAATGTTGCCCCGGAACCTACGGCCCGCTACGCGACCATGTCAAGGATGATTCGCCGGTATTTCCGAACCGCAATGTGCCCACCGCGTCAGGAATCGGGCGCGCCCGCGGACCGTCCCCCGCATCGGAGACGGGGGGGGGGACGGTCCGCGGACCGGGTGGGCGAATCAGCGCGGTGCGCTGGCCCGGACGATCAGCTCCGGTTCGAGCACGACGGTGGCGTGGCGGTGCTGCGCGCCCGAGGCCACCTCGTCCATCAGCAGCCGCATCGCTTCCTGCCCCATCGCCCGCCCCGGCAGGTCCACCGCGGTCAGGGGAACGGCGGCGGAACCGGCCGTCCGGTTGTTCTCGCACCCGATGATCGCGATCCGGTCGGGCACGCCGATGCCGGCCACCGTGTGGAGCTCGTGGATGATGCCGTTGGCCAGTTCGTCGGCGACGACGACGAGACCGTCCGGCAGGTCGTCGGGCCGGCGCCCGGCGAGAGCCCGGCCGACCTCGTGCCCGTGCGCCGTGGTCAGTCCTGCGCTGTCGATCTCCTCCAGCGTCACGCGTCCGCCGGCCTCCTCGACCGCCGCGCGTACCCCTCTGCGCCGGTCACGCACGGGCTGGTAGTCGTCGTGCGCGACCACGTACGCCAGCCTGGTGCGTCCCGTGTCGATGAGGTGGCGGGCCGCGAGATACCCCACGTGCTCGTTGTTGACGAGCACCGAGCAGCAAGTGCCCGGTTTCGGCGAGAAGTTGAGGAGCACGATCTGACGTCCGTGCGAGCGCATCCGGGCGATGCCGTCGGTGGAGTCCTCCATGGGGGCCAGCAGTACGCCGGTCACCCTGGCCTCGTCGAAGACGTCCAGGTAGTCGTTCTGGAGTCCCATGTCGCACGTCGTGTTCGCGAGCAGGAGGTTGAGGCCGGCCGCGCGGGCCGCCTCCTGCGCTCCGTGCGCCATGTCGATGAACAGCGAGTTCTCGATGTCCGCGAGCACCATGCCGACACTGTCGTTGGACCCCGAGGCCAGTGAGCGGGCCGCGTCGTTGCGCACGAAACCCAGCCGGCTTATGGCTTCGCGCACGCGCTGCGCCGTCACGGGGCTGACCTTGGCCGGATGGTTCAGGACGTTGGAGACCGTGCCGAGCGAGACGCCCGCCGCCTTCGCGACATCCTGCATGCTCGGACCGGCATGTCCATTTGCTCGTGGACCTGCGGCTGCCACGACGCTCCTCGGCTTCCGGTCTCATGCGAACTGGGCACGTCACTGACGGGGCCCAGCCGGTGTGAACAGACGCAGGATACACGCTCACGTTAAAGCGCTCCAATGACTCTCGCGCACACGCCCTGACACTTGGTGGCTGCGAGAGCATACGGCCAGGTCACGGCGTTTCGCTGATATGCCCCGCGAACTGCCGCGCTCCTCGGCGGTGTCTGCTCGACGGGCCCGGCCACAGGAGCGGCATCCGGCCCAGGACTTGCTGCGGCCTGCAGGATGACTGCGGGAACTCTTGACGTTCGGCCCGGAGAGTGCCAGCCTCACACCGCTGAAGCGATTGAAGCGTATCAATCCGCTCTTCGGCTCTGAATGCCGGCCCACGCGGCGAACTCCCCTCAGCCGTAGCGGCCATGCAAGGGCCTGGCCATGTGCTCCGGTTCTGCTCGGAGCACATGGCCAGGCCCCGTACAGGTAAGCCCCGCCCGCCGTCCTTCTCTCACCGCCGAGGCAGTCGCGACGTCATGACAACCGGCCCCGGCATCTCGCACCAGAACCGTCACCGACGTCTCCATCGCCGGTACGGACAGCCGCTGCCCGGGCGCCCCCACGCCCGGGCGGCGGTGAAGGGGCAGGGACGCACGGGGTCCGCGTCGGGTCCGCGTCGGGATGGGGACGTCCGTGAACCGGCGGCGGAACACCGGCCAAGCGGTCGCACCCATGCCTGAGCGACACAAAGGAGTCTCGTATGACCAGCCATGACGCCGGAGGCGCATACCCCGAAGTCCGTAGACGTCGTGTCTCTCCCACCCTTGCCGCGATCCTGGCCGCCCTCGTGGCAGTCATAGGGCTGGTCACCGCCGGCCAGGCGAAGGCACTCAGCGGTGACATCCGGATGCACGACCCGAGTGTCATCAAGGTGGGGCACTGTCACTACGGCTTCTCCACCGGGTTCGAGAACGACCCCCTCAATCCCAGCGGGTCCATCACCATCCGCAAGACGTGCGCCCGCACCGCGGCGACCGGCTGGACGAAGGTGGGCAACGTCTGGGAGACGACGCCGTCGTGGATCACCAGCAAGCTCGGCGCGACCCCGCCGAACATCTGGGCCCCCGACATCGCGTACTTCAACGGCAAGTACCACCTGTACTACGCCGGTTCACGATGGGGCACGAACTACGCGGTGATGGGCCTGGCCACCGCCAAGCACATCGAGGGCCCGTGGACCGACCAGGGCATGGTCACGGACGTCAACTACCCCATCGACCCCAACGTCGAGAAGGGTTCCCACGGCCGGCTGTACATCTCCTGGGGCTCCTGGACCGGCAGCGGCACGTACATGCACGTCCTGGACCCTCGCACCGGCAAGTTGTCCACCGCTGACAACGACCTCCGGCACATCGCCATCAACATCGAGAACCCGACGATCATCCACAACGGCGGCTACTACTACCTCTTCGGTTCGAAGGGCGGGTGCTGCAACGGGGTCAACAGCACCTACTACACCGTGGTCGGACGGTCCACCAGCATCACCGGCCCCTACCTGGACCAGAGCGGCACCGACATGGCTTCCAACGGCGGAACCACCGTCCTCACCGGCGCCTATCCCAGGGTGGCCGCGGGTGGCGCCGACGCCTTCGAAGACGGCAAGTCCGACTTCCTCGCCTACCACTACTACGACGGCGACAACTCCGGACAGGAGACCCTCGACATCCGTCGGGTGACCTTCGCGGGCGGCTGGCCCGTCATCGCCGGCCCACTCGGTGCCGCCAACAACCACCTGCTGAACGCCGACAGCGGCAAGTGCGCGGACGTCTGGTACCTCAGCACTGCGGACGAGGCATCGGTCAACTCCGGCTACTGCAACTCCGGCGCCAACCAGCAGTGGGTGTCGACCCCGGTGGGTCACGACTACGAACTGGTCAACGTCAACAGCGGCAAGTGCCTCCAGATCTCCGGCGCCTCCACCGCCGACGGCGCGGCGGTCGTCCAGTCGACGTGCACCGGCGCCTCGCACCAGCTGTGGCGGAGGACCCCGGTGATCGGCGGCTACGTCACCTTCACCAACGTCCACAGCGGTAAGTGCCTGGAGGTCGCCGGGGCATCCGGCGACAACGGCGCGGCCCTGGACCAGTCGACCTGCGCCTCCAGCGCGAACTACCAGTGGATGGTCGTCTGACAGTCCCAGCGGGGTTCCGCTGTCAGCTGCCCCCTGGTGGTCAGGCGTCGGCACATGCCCTGCGGCCGTTTGCGCAGAGGAGCATGCGACGACGCTTGAGCACCGGGGGTGCTGGACGGTCCCGACGTCCTGACGCCGTGAAACCCGAGGTCGGACCGGCAGGTGGAACTGCTGGTTCCGGCGGCGGTAGTGCTCACCTGCCGGCGGCTACGGCACCGAGCATTCCCCGGCTCCGTAGCTCCCATTAGGCGGTACGCCGGGTTCAGTCCCGAGGCGCGACGGCTTCGAACGCATGGTGGAGCCCGGAGCAGTCAGTCGGCCAGAGTCGCTGGACGAATGGCAGCGGGCCCAAAGCGTCGCCGGGCTCGGTCGGCGGCGGCTTCGGCTGCGCGGGCGCGATCGTCGCCGGGGTCCAGGGAGAGCTGGCGGTAGGCACTGTCGGCCGGCAGCAGGGCATCGGCGCGGATCACGAAGGCGCGGACTCTCGCCCGCTGGAGCCCGAGGGCGTTCAGCAGACCCAGGGCAGCCGTCACGAGCACGGACGAGTGGTCGGTGGGCTCCGGCAGGGCGCGTGTGCGCGTGGTCGAGCTGCCGTCGGCGTACCGCACGGTGAGGGTGAGCCGACTGGTGATCTGGCGTTCGCCGCGCAGGCGTTGGCCGATCTGGTCGGCGAGTCCCAGAACTGCCCGGTGATGCTGCGCCGGGTCGAGGCAGTCCCGCTCCAACGCCAGGTCGGCGACCAGATGTGCCGCCGGTTCCGACGGCGCGACCGGACGGGGGTCATGTCCGCGGGCGCGCTCGGCCAGCAGACGGGCGGGACCTGCGCCGAGCAGTCGCGGCAGGGTTCCGGCGGGCAGGTCGACGACCTGGCCGATGGTGTGCAGTCCGTATTTGCCGAGCGCCTCCGATGTGGTGCGGCCGATCCCGGGCAGCGCGGTGACCGGCCGCGGATACAGCCAGTCGGCCGCCTGCCCGGCGGGGATCCAGGTGGTGTCTCCCGGCGCGGACGCGTCGGCCGCCATGGCCGCCAGCATGCGGTTTCCTGCGAGCCCGGCGCTGCTGTCGATGTCGTACAGCGCCTTCAGACGGAGCTTCGCCAGCTGGACGACGTCATAGGGGGACAGCTCGAAGTACCGGAGCGCCGACGTCAGATCGAGCTGGACGGCATTGGGCGGGACGGTCTGGACGTGGGGCGTGACACCGGACATCAGTTCGATTATATCGGCGTATCGATCCTCGGTCAGCGCTGCGTGCAGGTGGAGGTGGGCGATGTACCGCCGGCGTGTGGTCATCCTGCGCTCCCCGGGTTCACCAGACGCCTCACGCTGTCTCGCCACCGCGTCAGAGTCAGAGCTTTGATGCCGGGCTCGCCGACGCAGAGGAATCGGGCACAGACGCTTCATGGCATGCCGCCCGTCTCCAGCTGCAGGATGAGTGAGTCCACCCTTCCCGCGAACAATATATCGAACTGAATTCGAACACCGCGACTCTCGTCAGGTAGCGGCTCTTCTTTGATGAGCCTGGGTGAGCCGCTCCTCTGTCATCGCCGCTGTTGTGTTGCGTGGCAGCGATTGCCGATCGTGCGGAGGGCATCGAGGAGTTCGGCTGGACCGTCGACTTCGAAGTCGACGTCGATGACGAGAATGTGTGCGCCGAGCACGTGCGGAGTCTCCGCCGACGTGGACGAGACAGGTGTGGTCGGTCAACGGCGGCGCGATGCTCCGCGAGTAACAACCGGAAACATTCGGCGGGCTTCCCGCCCCCACCACACAGCCGGACGGCGCCACGGGACATCGGCACGGCCGTCCGACGTCGGTGCGCCAGGTGACCGCGGGGCGGACGGGATTCTGCGGCGGGTGATGCCCGCGGCCTTCCGGTCGGGGGCCGAGGCCGCATCTCCTACCCTCACTGGAACGAGCACGGACCCGTGATCGGCGGACGTCATACGCAACCCGCCGGGCTGCCCCACTCGCCGCTGCGGCGCCACCCCGGGCGGGACCCGCGGAGTGGAGCAATCTCCAGGGGATCGCCTCCAGCCCTGCTGTGGGGGTCCGTGCGGTGAGGGGTACTGACAGGGACCCCCACTGATCGCTTTGTTTTCCTACGCTGGGTTCCATGGACAATCGGGCCGAAGTCAGCGCATTCCTCAAGTCCCGCCGCGCCAAGATCACGCCGGAGCAGGCGGGCATGCCGGTGTACGGGCAGCGGCGGGTGCCCGGGCTGCGCCGCGGTGAGGTCGCGATGCTGGCCGGGATGAGCGTCGAGTACTACACGCGCCTGGAGCGCGGCAACCTCACCGGGGTCTCCGACAGCGTCCTGGACGCCCTCGCCCAGGCGCTGCGGCTGGACGACACCGAGCGGGATCACCTCTACGCCCTGGCCCGGGCGGCCAACACCAGTGCGGCCCGGGTCCGGCGCCGCCCGAAGAAGGCCATCGTGCGGCCCAGCGTGCTGCGCATCGTCGAGGCCCTGCACGACCAGCCGGCGTACGTGCGCAACAACCGCATGGACATCTTGGCGGCCAACCCGCTCGCCCGCGCTTTGTTCAGCGAGGTGTTCGAGGTGGAGCCGGTCAACACCTGCCGGTTCGTCTTCCTCGACCCCCGCGCCACCCGGCTGTTCCCCGACTGGGAACGCGTGGCCCGCGACGGGGTCGGGGTGCTGCGGGTCGAGGTCGCCAAGAACCCCTACGACCGGGAGCTGTCGAACCTGATCGGTGAGCTGTCCACCCGTAGCGACGCCTTCCGCACCCTGTGGGGCGCGCACGACGTGCACGTCTTCACCGAGGGAACCAAGCGGTTCCACCACCCGGCGGTCGGTGAGATGGAACTGGTCCACGAAAGCCTGGACCTGCCCGGAGAACAGGGGCTGTCCATCACCGTGTACAGCGCCGACCCCGGCACCCCGGCCGCTGACGCCCTGAAGCTTCTGGCCAGCTGGGCCGCGAGCCAGAACCGGGACGCGGCCGCCTCCGAGGCCGACACCGAGCACTGACCCCGGTCGGCATCTGCGGGACTCCCCGCCCCGGCACCGCCCCTAGGCCGTTCGGCCCGCTGCATCTCACGCCCGTCGCACCCGGCGTCACGTCAGCTCCGGCTGTTGAGCGAGAGTTCAAGACAGGAGGCGCAGCGGGTGTAAAAGCCCCGCACCGTGCGGGTGCGGGGCGGGAAGGCGCGGCCGTACCCTTCGAGAGTTCGGCGGACGGCTCAGAATTCGTAGTCGGCGATGATCCACGTGGCGATCTCGCGCCACAGCGCCACGCCCGCCTGGTGGTCCGGGTGCTCGAAGTACGTGTGCAGCGCGTCCGCGTCGTCGAACGCGAAGTTGGCCGCGAAGTCGTAGGCGATGGGGCGGTCGGTGAAGTTCCAGCCGAGCTCGCAGGAGCGGATCTCCTTGATGCTGCCGTCGAGCGCGCGGAGGGCGTCCACACCCTTCATGACCCGCGGGTCATCGCGCTCGACGCCCTCGTTGAGCTTGAAGAGGATCAGGTGGCGGATCATATGAGCTCCAGGAGGGGCGTAAGGGGTGGGGGCTACTCAGCCTGGTCAGCGAGCCAGGTGAAGACGTTGCCGACGGACTGAGCCGGGTTCGAGATGCCCTCGAACCCTGTCTGGACGTAGCCGGTGGCGTTTCCCGGGTCCGTGACATCACGGACAGCACGAAGACCACGGACTGGACGCGTTGGAGGTTGAGGGCCGCGCCGTCTTTGCGGCCCACCTGGTCGACGCGAGCGCGGGCGGCCTGGAGACGGCGACCGCAGGCTGCGCGGACTTCGAGCGCAACTACTTGTACCCGACCGCGCCTGCGCCGGCGCCCTCGTCGACTGGGCCAAGACCTGTCTCAACCTCACGGTCAAAACCGCGAGCAGGTCCAAGGGCTCGCAGGACTTCGTGGTCGCTACTCGCGGAGCATCGCACCGCCGTTGACCGACCAGACCTGCCCGTTGATCCACTCGCCGTCGTCGGACAGGAGGAACGCCACGATGCCGGCCAGGTCTTCCGGCTTGCCGAAGCGGGGGCTGGGAAGCGTCATGCGGGTGAATTCCAGCGCCTCCGGGCTCAGAGCCATCGTCTGCGCGGATTCGGTCAGGACGATTCCGGGAGACACGCAGTTGCAGCGGATGCCCTGCTTGCCCCAGCGGGAGGCGATGTGCCGGGTGAGTGCGTTGATCCCCGCCTTGCTCGTCTGGTACGCCGCGCGCTGATGGTCGCCCACGTGCGCCGCGAGGGAGGAGGTGTTGACGATGGCACCACTGCCCTGTTCCAGCAGGAGGGGAAGGACTGCGCGGCTGGTGAGCGCGAAGCCGATCAGGTTCACTTCCAGCGTGCGCCGCCATACCGCCGGGTCCATGTCGAGCAGATCGCCGTCACGGCCCAAGGTCTCCGCCGAGACGTCGGCGGCGACGTTGTAGAGGCCGTCGACGCCTCCGAGTTGGGAGACGGCGGTGTCGACGAGCGCACGAACCGAACGCTCATCGGCGAGATCGAACTCGACGGCGAAAGCCGTTGCGCCCGTACTGGTGATGCGCTTGGCGGTGGCCTCGGCCGCGTCGATGTTGACGTCACCGACCACGACCGCCGCGCCCTCGGCCGCGAGCCGCTCGGCCGTGGCCGCGCCGATCCCGGACGCCCCTCCGGCGACGACGATGCGCTTTGTGTTGAGTCCCTGCATTGCACTACTCCTTGTCTGTTTCGGCGCCGCAGCGATCGTCTGCCGGTAACGCCTCGTGGCGGATTTGCGGGTCTGATGTCGACCCGCCATCTCGAACTGGGGACCGTCGTCCGCGCTCTCACCCCTTGCGGGTGGAACGCGGCGGGGCAGATCAGTCCTGCGGTACCAAGGGCTGCCTCCTCCAGTCCCCCGGGAGCCTCGGTCAGCAGTACGACGAGGTCTCCCTCTTCCCGGTGATCAAAGACGTCGGGGCGATCAGGGCGCACTGCCCGGCGCCCACGCACTTGGGTTCGTCCACGGTGAGCTTCATGGGGGTTCGTCATTCGACCGGAAGCTCTACTTCAGATAACACGATATCCGACACTCGTTGGAAAACCAACATCTGTCGGTTAGGTAAAGTGTGGGCCATGACCACGTCCCGACGGAACGCGCCGGCAGGCGACCGCCGCGTACGGCGTACTCACGCAGCCCTGCAGGGAGCACTGATCAAGCTCGTCGAGGAGCAGGACCTGGGGCAGATCAGCGTCGCGGACGTGGCGGAACAGGCCGGGGTGAACCGCACGACCTTCTACGACCACTACCGGGATGTGCACGAACTGGCCGAGGCCGCCTGCACCACGACGATCGACACCCTCATCGAGTCCCTCCCCGCCCTCGACCCCGCGCTGGCGGCCCCGGATGCGGAACCCGCCCGATCACTCGTCGCGTTCTTCGAGAACCTCGCCGAACACGCCGGCCTCTACCGCAGCCTCCTGGGACCACAGGGCAGCGCCCGCGTCATCGACCACATCCGCAGCCGAATCTGCTCCAGCGTCCACGTCACGGTGCGCCTCAACGCCGGCGCTGCGCCGGACAGCGTCTCGACGACCGACATCCCTCACGACGTACCCGCCGCATTCACCGCCGGGGCACTCCTCGGCGTGGCCACCGACTGGCTCCAACGCGACAGCCCCCGCACACCGAACGAGATGGCCGAACTGACCTGGCAGCTCCTCGTCACCCACCACTCCCCCGACGCCCGGCGTGGCACAACATGAGGTGATCCTGCGGCTCGCGAGCCTCGAGAAGAATCGCCCGCGAACGACGATCAAGACCGCAGTCGACAGCGCGAAGGGCTGGAGGAGACGCTGGGCGGCGGGGATCGACGGACATGCGGCTGGGAGGAAACCACCTTCGCCCAGCTCTACACGCCCCGCGCCGCCGTCGCGTCCGTGCCGCACGGAAGTCACCGCAGGCCGGGGGCGGACAGCATTCCGAATCCCGCACCCAGGCCAGGCTTTGAAGCCACCCGGCCCGACTCCGGCCCGGTGCTGCTGGTCGGCCGGCGCCCGCCCGCGCGACGGCGCGGGGATCACCGTGAGGCAGCGGCGTCTGTCTTCTCGCGGAGGTCTCACCCGGAAAAGACTTGCACCTGACGTTAGCGTGAGGTTCTAGCGTGGCTGTTGTCGGGCCCATCAGGGCGTTTCCGACGATGCATACCTACGTGAAGGACCACTCCCCATGCACATCGCCAACTCCGTCGCCCTTGTCACTGGTGCGAGCCGCGGCCTCGGCCGCCACTTCGTCACCCAGCTGCTGGAGCGGGGAGCGACGAAGGTGTACGCCACCGCGCGCAACCCCGAGCGCGTTGATCTGCCCGGAGCGGAGGTGCTGGCGCTCGACATCACCGACCCGGCCTCCGTCGCCGCCGTGGCGGAAGCCGCCTCGGACGTGACGCTGCTGGTCAACAATGCTGGCATCATCACCATCAATGGCCTGGTCAACGGTGACCTGGACCAGATCGAACTGGAGATGGACACCGCCTACTACGGCCCGTTGCGCATGATCCGGGCCTTCGCCCCGATCCTGAGGGCGGGTGGCGGCGGAGCGATCGTCAACGTCCTGTCGGTCGCATCCTGGGTCCCCTCCGAGCACTGGGGTGCCTACAGCGCGGCCAAGGCCGCCGCGTGGAGCCTGACCAACAGTGTCCGCTTGGAACTCTCGCGGCAGAACACCCTGGTCACCGGCCTGTATCTGGGACCCACCGACACCGACATGGCTAAAGGTCAGCCGTTCGAGAAGAACGATCCGGCCGACGTTGTCAGGGCCGCACTCGACGGGGTCGAGGCCAAGCAGTCCGAGGTCATCGCCGACGCGCTGTCTGCGCGGGCCAAGGCCAACCTGGCTCTGGACCCCGCCGTGGTCTACACACCGGCCGCGACCGCCGCCTGACATCCAAGGGTCGCTCACCACGGCGCGACGGTCCGTGACCGATAAGCGCGCCCTCCATTCCCCCAGCTCGCACAGCGAAAAGAAGGCCCCGCCATGAACACCCCCACCTCGTCCAGGCCCAAGGCACTGATCGTCGTCCCCTCGGCTGCTCTTCTGCCGCTCACCGCACCGGCAGGCCACCCCGGCGTCTCCACCGGGTTCTACCTGGTCGAGCTGGCGCAGATCCTCAAGGAATTCGGCGACGAGTACGACTTCACCTTCGCCACCCCCGGCGGGCTCGTCCCGCAGCTGGAGATCAACGGCCTGGCCCTGTCGATGCACGCCGCGGACAAGTTCAGTTCCGCGACGGTCTCGGCCACCGCCGCACAGGTCTTCCGCTTCGATGTCGACACCTTCCGCGCCAAGCGGCCGGAACTCGTCGCCCGCCGGGACAGCGAACTCGCCCTCGCCCGCCGCTACTTGGGCCGCCTTCCCGTCTCCGAGTCGCTGCCGGGCAGTGACAAGGAGGTCGTGGTGCTGCGGGACGACCTGGTCAAGTCGATGCAGGACCTGCCGGAGCACACCTACCAGTCCATCGAGCAGATCGTGCTCAGACACCGTGACCCCGAGGACGCCTTCGACCTGAGCGCGTTCGACTTCGTGCACATGCCCGGCGGCCACGCCCCCATGGTCGATTTCGTCGACAACCCCTGGCTCGGCGAACTCCTGCACACCCTGCGGGAGAACGGGGTGCTGATCTCGCTGATCTGCCACGCCCCCATCGCCATGGCCTCGGCCAAGTACCGGGTGGGTGCTGACGGCACCGTCATCACCGACCTCGACCACGCCTTCAACGGCGTGCGGGTGACCACGGTCGCCAAATCCGCCGAACTCTTCGTCCTCAGCAACGGCTACCTCAAGATCCCCGGCAAGAAGGTACGGATGGGCTACTTCATCGACGAAGCCCTCAGGAACGCCGGCTACAAGGTGGAGACGACCACCAACCCGACCGCCATCAAGGTCATCTGGGAGGAGAGTGTCCGCCTGCTCACCAGCAACGGCCCCCAGTCGATCGACGAGCACGCCGCCCGTCTGCGCACCCTCCTGCCCCGTCACTGACGCCCCGCCTCCCGGCACCGCCGGGACCACAGACCTGGCGCATGCCCTCCACGGACGGCATGCGCCTCGGCATGTGTCCGCCTGATCGACCGTGGTCCGGCACGCTGCTGCCGGACGAGAAGAAGGGCCCGTGATGTCGAGTTCAGCTACGCTGAAACCTCACACTGACGTCAGATGCAACTCTGACACGATGCTGAGCCTGCAAGGAGGAGCGATGCGGATCGGAGAGGTCGCCGAACAGGCAGGAGTCAGCGTCCGGGCGCTGCGGTACTACGAGGAGCAGGGGCTGCTCGGCGCCACCCGTACCGGCGGGGGGCAGCGGCAGTACCCGGAGGGCGCGGTCGCCCGGGTCCGGATGATCCAGCAGCTGTACGCCGCCGGCCTGTCGAGCAGGCTCGTCCGCGAGGTCCTGCCGCGGTGCATGAACGAGGGCCCCTCGCCCGTCGGGTTCAGCGACACCCTCATCACCGAACGGGCCCGCATCGACCGCCAGATCGGCGACCTGACGGCAGTGCGCGCCCGCCTCGACGAGATCATCGAGGTGGCGACGGACCCCAGCCACCCGCACCACAGCCACCCCGTACGCGGCGGCGCTGCCGCCAGTACCGCCTGAGGCCGTGCCGGCGCACACCGCTGATGAACGGTGTGCGCCAGGACCGCCTCAGTGACCGACCCCATCGTCACCTCGGTGGGGTCGCCGCGCGCGAAACGTCGACCGCCTGGCTGCACGGCCTCGCCCCGGCCTGTGCGTCCGGTACCGGACAGCGACGGCCTCTGTCCCCGCGGGGACAGAGGCCGTCGTACAAGAGGGTGGGCGTCGTACTCACTCCATGGCGAGGACAACACGCCCCTGGAGCCCGCCCTTGATCATGCGCGCGTATGCCTGCGCGGCCTCCTGCAGCGGGTAGGTCTCGGCCACGCGGAGCGCCAGGTCTCCCGCCGCGGCCAGATCGGACAGCGTGGTGAGCATCGCTCCGTCCGGGCCGACCTGCGTCAGCAGCACCCGGATCCCCCGCTCGGCCTCAGGAAGGGCGTCACGCCGCGTGGTCACGAACCTGCCACCGTCCGCCACCGCCCCGATGGCGGTCTGCCCCAGCCTTGCCGTGTCGAGAACGGCGTCGACTCCTTCGGGACGCACCGTGCGGACGGTCTCGACGAGCGGCTGCGACGCCGGCACGTACACGTCGGCCCCCGCCACCTTCGTCGCGAACTCGCCCTCGGGCGAGAGATCGGTCGCGATGACCACGGCTCCCCGGCGCTTGGCCAGCTGCACCGCGTAGCCGCCGACCGCTCCCTCCGCCCCGGTGATGAGCACGGTCTGGCCCGCCTGGATGCCGAGCAGCTCGACGGACTGGGCCGCGGTCAGGCCGTTGAGGGGGATGGTGGCGGCGTGGGCGGGGTCGACACCCGCGGGCGCCGCGGCGATCGCCTGGGAAGGAACCACGATGTACTCGGCCTGGCCCCGGTTCAGCCCCAGGGGCAAGCCGTGGCTGAACGCGATGACGCTCTGCCCGGGCTCCCAGTGGCTACCCGGGCCCGCGGCGTCCACAATGCCGGCGACATCCCAGCCGAGGCCATAGGCGGCCCCCTCCGGCGGAGCGGTGAAGAAGCCCCCGCTCCAGGCCGCCACATCGGTCGGATTGAGCGCGGCCGCCTGGACCTTGATACGAATCTCGCTCAAGCCCGGAACAGGCTTGTCGACCTCGGCGATCTCGACGACGTCCGGGCCGCCGAGCGAACGGTACACAGCTGCGCGCATGAGTACTCCCTGTGTCGGTCGCACCTGCTCACAGCAGACGCGGAAGATCGTTGACGTAAGGAGGCGATGTCCACAGCGAGCTGCGGAACGCCAACAGCCACCACGCTAAAACCTGACGCCAACGTCAGATGCAAGTCGGGCAGCGTTCGGCACGTCACCGTCACGGTCCGGCTCGAGCTGCTCCGCCCGGCGTGCGGCGGTGCTGACCACCTGCGCGAGGACCGGTGAGGACGGCCCGCCTCCCGTGCCGCGGCCGCTACCCCGATTCGCCGTGTACACGCTTACGTTCTCGCCATGAGGGGGTCCCTGCTGTTACCCCTCACAAGCGTGACTGCCTGCCGGGCTCGGCTGCTGGTTTGGTGGATTGCGGCGGGCCAGAAGTGCTCCGCCCGCACCACCTACGGCGCGCATGCCGCTTTGCCGGAACGCCTCCGGATGACCGGGGCCCGCGCCGGCTCGCCTGAAAGGATCGTCAGTGAGTTCCCCCTCGTCCACGAAGCCGGATCACTCGGCCACCGCACCCCTCACGGGTGACGGCGGCACAGCAGCGCCTGCCGGGAAGGTCAAGCTGCCGCCGGTGGTGTGGCTGCTGGGTGCCATCACCTTCATCATGGGCACCAGCGAGTTCGTCGTCTCCGGCCTGCTGCCGGAGATTTCCGGCGCTCTCGGTGTCAGCGTCTCCAGCGCCGGGACGCTGATCACCGCCTTCGCCGTAGGCATGATGATCGGCGCGCCCGTGATGTCGATTGCGACCCGGCGCCTGCCGCGTCGCTCGGCCCTGGTCGCCGCGCTGCTGGTCTTCGCCGCGGGTCACGTCGTCAGCGCGCTCAGCTCCAGCCTGGGGCTCGCGCTCGTCGGCCGGGTCGCCGCCGCGCTGGGCAACGGCACCTTCTGGGCCGTGGGCGCGGTGGTGGCGACCGCCGCCGCGGGACCGGCCGCCAGTACCCGTGCCACGGGCGTGATGGTCGGCGGCATCACCCTCGCCAACATCGTCGGCGTCCCGCTCGGTACGGCAGCCGGCCAGCTGGGCGGCTGGCAGGCACCCTTCTGGATGCTCGCCGCTCTCGCCGTGGCCGCCGCCGTGGTGGTGGCTCGCCGGCTGCCCGCCGACACCACACGTGCCGACAGCTCCCTGCGCGCCGAGACGGCCGCGCTCAAGCATCCGCGCCTGTGGCTGGTCTACCTGGCCATCGCGCTCATCCAGGCCGGCATCATGGGTGCCTACAGCTACGTCGCCCCGCTGCTGACCGAGCGGGCCCACCTCGCGAGTTCCGTGGTACCGCTGGCGATGCTCGGCTTCGGCATCGGTGCGCTGGCCGGCACCACGGTCGGCGGACGCCTCGGTGACCGACGGCCCTACACCACGCTCATCCCGGCCACCGCAGTCACGGCCGCGATCCTGGGTGCCATCACCCTGTGGGCGACCAACAGTGTCGTGGCCGTGGTCCTGGTCGTGCTGCTCGGCGCGGCCGGCTTCGCCTGCAACCCCATCGTCGTCGGCGAGGTCGTCCGCATCGCCGGAGCCGGCCGGTCCCTGCCCATGGCCCTGGCCACGTCCGCCTTCCAGGTCGGCATCGCCACAGGTTCCTGGCTCGGCGGCATCGCCCTGACCTCCAGCCTGGGCCTCAAAGGCCCGTCGCTGACCGGCTTCGCCTTCGCTCTCGCGGCCCTGCTGCCGCTGGGCCTGCTGGCCGCCTCCCACCGCAAGGCGGCATCAGCGCGGAGCTGACACCTGGGTCCTGCGCCGCAGCGAAGTCGCCTCCGCCGTCACCGGCGCCTCCCGCCCCGAACAGGTCCACGCCAACGCCGCCGCCTCCGGCGTGAAGCTGTCGGACGACCTGCTGGCGGCCGTCGACCAGGCCCTGGGCGACGTCCCCGTCACCGAACCCACCCTCGCCCCTTCCGCCCAGGCCGGCGTCAAGCACCGCTGAGCAGACGGCTGCTACCCGGCCGACGCCCCCACAGCCAGAAAGCGAAGGTCTCCGCCATGAACAGCAAGATCCCCCAGGTTTCCCTCAACAACGGCGTGCAGATGCCGATCCTCGGCTTTGGCGTCTTCCAGATCCCCGAAGACCAGACCCAGCAGGCGGTGGAGGCCGCGCTCGAAGCCGGCTACCGCCTGCTCGACACCGCCGCGGCGTACGAGAACGAACGCGCCGTGGGCCGGGCGATCGCCGCCAGCGGCATCCCCCGCGACGAACTGTTCATCACCACGAAACTGTGGATCCAGGACTACGGCCAGGACAGCGCCAAGCGCGCCTTCGACCGCTCGCTCGACCGCCTCGGTATCGACCACCTCGACCTCTACCTGATCCACCAGCCCTTCGGCGACTACTACGGCGCCTGGCGGGCCATGGAAGACCTCAACCGGGCCGGCCGCACCCGGGCGATCGGCGTCAGCAACTTCCACCCCGACCGGCTCGCCGACCTCATCACCCACAACGAAATCGTCCCCGCCGTCAACCAGATCGAGACGCACGTCTTCTTCCAGCGCGCGGGCGACCAGAACCTGATGCGTGAGCACGGCGTCCAGCACGAGTCCTGGGGGCCGCTCGCCGAAGGCGGTCAGGGCTTCTTCGACAACCCCGTGCTCGTCGACATCGCCCGCACCCACGACAAGTCCGTCGCCCAGATCGCCCTTCGCTGGCTCGTCCAGCGCGAGATCGTCGCGATCCCGAAGTCGGTACGGCCCGAACGCATGGCAGCAAACCTCGACGTCTTCGACTTCCAGCTCACCACCGACGAGATGGCACGCATCGCCGGCCTGGACACGAGTCGCAGCCGCATCTTCGACCACCACGACCCCGAAAAGGTCACGTGGCTCGGCGGGGTGCGGTTCGACACCTGATGCCGCGCCGCGACTCGCTCCCGTAGTCCCTTCCCCGGCCACCAGACGGCCGGTTGGGACACCGCTCGGTCCGAAAAGACGTACGGCACCACCGCGTCGTCCTCCGGCCGCTTCCACAGGAGGCAACACCATGCGCATGCGATTCGCTCACGCCGCAGCAATCCCCGCTCTGGCGACTGTTCTCGTCTCGGCCCCGTCGGCGTCCGCCGTCACCGGAGGAGACCGGACGCAGCCGGTCATCACCCGGGTGAAGACCGCGGCCGCGTTCGACTTCGCCTCCGGCGACTCACCCGAGAACATCACCACCAACCCGGACGGTTCCCTGACCGTGTCCATGCTGGGCGTCCCCGCGAACAAGCCGCCCAAGCTCGTGCACATCACCGCATCCGGGCAGCGCACCACCCTCGTCGGCGGGCACCTGGGCGATCAGATCACCGGCAATACCCGCGGCGACGACGGCACCGTCTACTACAACGTGGACTCCGACGACGCCTCCCGGAACGGGACCTGGAAACTGCCCCCACACGGCCGCCCCCAGCGTCTGGCCGCCCTCCCCGATGGCCTGCCCAACGGCCTGGCCATCGATCAGGCCGGCCGCACCCTCTACGCCGCCGACAGCCTGAACGGCACGGTGTGGGCCGTGCCCGTCTCCGGCGGGGCGGCGAGGGTCTGGCTGACCGGCCCGGAGCTCGCGCCCGACCCCAATGCATCACTGAAGCTGGGCGTGAACGGCGTCCGCTTCCACAAGGGCGCCGTATGGGTGAGCAACTTCAACCAGGGCACGCTGCTGAGGATCCCCGTCACCGCCCACGAAACCCCCGGCCCCATCCGCACAGTCGCCGACAACCTCCCCGACCTCGACGACTTCTCCTTCCTCAACAACCGCTCCGACACGGTCTTCGCCGCTCAGAACGACCCGACCGACCGGGTCAGCGTCGTGCACGCGAACGGGGCCCACGAGAGCGCCCTGACCGTCGACGACGGCCTCGCCTCACCCACCACCACCGCCGTACGCGGCAACCAGCTGTACATCGCCAATGCCGGACTAAACGCACCCCACGACGCGAAACTGCAGCGCGGAACCATCAACCTCGACACCCTCACCACGCACCCCCGGCACCACTGAACCGCCCGGCGAGCCTCCACCATCCGCCAAGCGGGCTGAAGTCGTTGGCTCCGGCCGGTGTCATGAACCGTCCCGGTGGTCCCGGGCCCGCCGCAGCTCTCCCCCACCGCGGCGTGAGCCGCACAACGACAAGGAGCACCATGGAGTACCGCAAGCTCGGCAACACCGGAACCGCCGTCTCCCGCATCGCGTTCGGCGCCATGTACTTAGGCGTCCAGACCCCGGAAGACGAAGCGTTCGCGCTCCTCGACGCGTTCGTGGACGCAGGCGGAAACTTGGTCGACACCTCCAACGTCTACGGCGGTGGAAGCAGCGAAGAGATCATCGGCCGCTGGTTCGCCAGCCGCCCCACGGACGTCACCGACCGCGTCGTCCTGGCCACCAAGGGCCGCTTCGGCACCGGCACCGACGTCAACAGCCTCGGCTCCACACGCCGACAAATGCGGCGCTCGCTGGACACCTCCCTGCGCCGCCTCGGACGCGACCACGTCGACCTGTACCAGATCCACGCCTGGGACCCTCTGACGCCGATCGAGGAGACGCTGTCCTTCCTCGACGACGCCGTCCACGCGGGAAAAATCAACTATCTGGGACTGTCCAACTTCACCGGCTGGCAGCTCCAGCTCACCCTCTCCACCGCACAGCAGATGGGCACCCACATGCCCGTGACACTCCAGCAGCAGTACAGCCTGCTCTCCCGGGAGAGCGAATACGAAGTCATCCCCGCCGCACTGCACAACAACGTCTCCCTCCTGCCCTGGTCCCCCCTCGCCGGCGGCTTCCTCACCGGCAAGTACCAGCGCGGCACCACCCCTGCCCCCGACACCCGCGCCGGCTCGGACGACAAGCTCTACCAGTGGGTCTCCGCCGAGTACGCCGCCTCCGACCGCAACTGGCACACCATCGACACGGTCGTCCACATCGCCCGTGAGACCGGCAACACGCCCAGCCAAGTCGCCCTGGCCTGGGCAGCCGACCAGCCCTCCGTCGCCGCTCCCATCGTCGGCGCCCGCACCCTCACCCTCACCCACCTCACCGACAACCTCGGGGCGGCCGAACTGCACCTCGACGCAGACAGCACCGCAGCCCTCGACACCGTCAGCGCACCCACGCGCGGCGGCTACCCCTACGGCGGCTTCGGCACCGCGCAGCGCTCCCGCGACTTCCACGGCAGCAAAGCCCAGGCGCACCTCATCGACGGCGGAAGTGACGCACCTCTCGGTCACGCATAGGCGCACCGGGCGGGTCCGCATACGCCCGGCTCGATGCCGGCGTCCTGCCGGCCGGGCCGAAAGGACTGGGCCTTTATGATCTCGCCTTCAATGTTCTGGACAGCTGACTCCCCGGGCTGTGATCTGCCCTACCCCCGTGGTGGCCAGTCGGCTTGTCGTCGACGCACGGTCCGGGAAGGTGCCTCGACCACAAAATAGTGACCTGCACACCGCACGTGCGCGAGGCGGCCTCGACGGGCTTCCGGGTGGGATCGTGCCGCACGTACCGGCACGCCATCGGCAGCTTCTGCACCCACGTCGACGCGACGGTCGCGGCGGCACAGGACGCCTCGCTGGCGCGGGAGATGCCGGACCTGCACCACGTGGTGACAGAGTGGATCAGGCTGTTGCCGGCCGGCTACCCGGCGGGATCGCGGCGCCCACACGAACTCGCAGGGCGGCTGAGGGTCCTCATCGCGCGCCGGATCGCGCACCCGGACCGGCCGGTCGCCGGACACCTCGACGGCCGGGTGCAGGGCGCCGTCGGTCTGCGGCACGGTCGGGGCGAGGAGGTCGACATCGAGGTCCGCGACATCCTTAAGGACTCGGTCGTCGAGTACCACGGCAGCCCTGCCGTGAAGGCGACCAAGCACAAGCTGGACCCGGACCTGCCGATCCGGCAGTGCTGGGTCATCGAACCGGCGGCCAATGCGATCGCCACGGCGGCCGAACTGTCGATCGACCACGAGTACGCCTTCGCGTCCGTGCAGGCCAAATCGCCCATCAACCTCTTCGACTCAGCCTGGAGAACCCGGGCTGCGGTGGCCGAACTTCTTCAGGTCGGCGGAGCGGGTGCCGGCAGGCTGGAGGTCGGCATAGGGGTGCAGGCGCGCGCCGGTGGTGCCGTTGATCAGAGTGCGATGCGGCTGCTGGGCGGGGGTCGGGTGCGGGCGGGTCTCGCCGAGGAGGGCGAGGGCGGCCTCGGGACCGTGGTCGCGACGGGCGGCGGCGATCTCGTCGAGGTCCCAGGCCATGGAGCCGACGACGGTACGGCGGGTGCCGCGCACCTGGACCGTGCCGCGCACCAGCAGCAGGCCGCTGTGGAAGACGGTGTGCGCGCAGGCCGGGTGGGAGTCCTCGAAGAAGGCCAGGTCGACCAGGCCGGAACCGTCCTCCAGGGTGACGAAGATGACGCGCTTGCCGCTGGCGATCGGCGGGGTCTGGGTCGAGGCCCGTACGCCCGCGACGAGAACCTGCTGACCGGCGCGCATCCCGGCCAGGTGCGCCGCGTCGGTCGCGCCGACCTCACGCAGCAACCGATGGTGGTGTTCCATCAGGTGCTTGGAGACGTCGATGCCGAGCGTGTTCAGCTCGGCGCTCAGGGCCTCGCGTCCGGTCATCTCCGGCAGCCCGCTGGGTTCCGTGCCGCCGACTGCGCCCGCATCGATGGGCAGTTGACCCTCGTGCGCGGACCGGGTGCGGGACTGCCGATGCAACTCGGCGATCTGGAGCAGCAGATCACGTCGGGTGAGACGGCCGTCGTGCAGACAGTTCAGGGCGCCGATCTCGGCGAGGCGTTCGGCGACAGGGCGGCTGGGGTGGGCCCGCTGCCAGAAGTCCGACAGCGATCCGTACGGCTGTCCCCCCTCGATCCGGGCGCACTCCTCCTCGCTGATGCCTCGCACCCCGGACAGTGCGAGCCGTACGCCCCACTGGTCCCCGTCGGTCTTCTCCACCGTGTGCTTCACCTGGGAGTGGTTGATGTCGACGGGCAGGATCTGCACGCCGCCACGGCGGGCATCGGAGACCAGGACGCGCTTGGGCCACATACCGGGGTCGTGTTCGAGGAGGCCGGCCAGCAGGAATGCCGGGTAGTGCGCCTTGAGCCAGGCGCTCTGCAGAGCGGGTACCGCGAAGGCGACCGCGTGGGCGCGGCAGAAGCCGTACGCGCCGAAGGCCTCGACGGTCTTCCACACCTCGTCCCGGACGGCCGCGCTGTAGCCACGCGCGCGTGCCAGGCCGTGGAACCAGTCCCTGATGCCGGGCAGCCGGTTCTTGTCGCCGAGGGCTCGCCTGGCGATCTCCGCCAGCGCGTAGTCGCAGCCGGTCATGACCGACAGGGTTTCGATGATCTGTTCGTGCCAGATGGTCACGCCGTAGGTGTCGGCGAGGACGGGTTCCAGGTCAGGATGGGCGTAAGAAGGCGTGCCGCCGTGCCGGGCGGCGATGTACCGCTCGGGCATGCCGCCTGCGACCGGACCAGGACGGAAAAGGCTGATGTCGGCGATGACGTCCTGCGGGTCGCGCGGCTGAAGCCGGGACAGAAGATCCTGCTGGCCGGGCGACTCCAGTTGGAACAGGCCCAGGGTCCGGCTGTCCTGGATGAGCTTGAAGGCGAAGACGTCGTCGAGCGGCACCTGTTTCGGGTCGTCCAGATCGATGCGATTGCCGGTCACCCGTTCGATCTCGGTGATCGTGTGAGCCATTGAGGACAACATCCGCACGCCCAGGACGTCGAGTTTGATGTTGCCCAGCGCCTCGATCTCCTCCTTCGCCGCCATGGCCATGGGGTAGTCGCCCTGGGGCGTGGGCTGCACCGGCAGCCGGTCCAGGAGGGTGGCGTCGCTGATGACGACTCCGCAGGGGTGCATGGCCATGCCGTGGACCAGGGAGTCGAGGCCTTCCGCCAGCTCCCACAGTGGCCCGAACCGGTCCGCCTCGGCGGCGAGTTGACGCAGCTCGGGCAGTTCGGCGAGGGCGCCGGTGATGTCGGAGGCACGCAGGTGCGGGAAACTTTTGGCGATCCGGTCGACGTCCGCGGGCGCGATGCCGAGGGCGAGGCCGGTGTCGCGCAGGGCGCGGCGGGCCCGGTAGGTCTCGGGCATGGCGGTGACCGCCACCCGTTCCTTGCCGAACCGTTCGAAGATCGTGTCGTAGCACTCCAGCCGGCGGGCGGACTCCACGTCGATGTCGATGTCGGGCAGCGAAGCCCGGCGCACACTCAGAAAGCGTTCGAACAGCAGGCGGTGGTCGAGCGGGTTGGCTGTGGCGATGTCCAGCGTGTGACAGACCAGCGAGCCGGCGCCGGAGCCGCGGGCCGCGACCCGGATGCCCTTGGCCCGGATGTCGGCCACGACCTGGCCGACGGCGAGGAAGTACGAGTTGTAGTCCAGCGTGGAAATCACCTTGAGTTCTTCGTCCAGCCGGTCGAGCGCCGTCCGGTCACGGTCGAGGCCGCGTCGGGCCATGCCCGCCTCGCACTGTCGGCGCAGCAACTGTGCGGCCCCGTCCGGCCGGGGCCTGGCGCCGAAGAGCCACGGTTCCGGGAAGTGCCGGGCGCCGAGCCCGAGGTCCTCGACCGGATCGACGGTGCATTCGGCTGCCGTGGCGGCGGTGTCCGCCATCAGACGGCGGGTCCGGCGGATGTCCGCTCCGGCACATTCGATGATCATTCGCGCGACGGTCTCCATCCCTTTCTCGTCCTTGAGCCAGCGCTGTCGGCTGTCCAAGTGGCGCCGGTCGATCGGTCTCAGTAGCCGTGCGGCATCCAGGACGTCGGCGAGGCGGTGCTGGTCGTGGTCGGCGTAGCGGACGGCGTTGGAGAGCACGGCGGGGGTGCGGGTGCGGTCGGCCAGCACGAGGGTGCGGGCGGCCAGGCGCAGGGATCCCGGACCTGTGCCGAAACGTTTCTGCGCAACGACTTCCAATCGGACCCCACTTCCGAAGATCTCCTTCCAGGGCGCCAGCAGCTTCATCGCGACGTCCCCCCTGCCCACCGACAGCGCCCGCACGGGCTCCGAGAGCGGTCCGAGCAGAACGGTCAGGCCTGGACCGCCGTACTCACGCAGCGCCTCCCACGGCACCACCGGCGCCGTACCGGACACAGCGCCGACATGGGCGGCTGACGTGATGCGGCACAGCCGTGCCCAGCCCGCCCGGTTCTGCGCGAGCAGGACGAACCGCAACGGCGGCTCGACGACGTGCGCGCCACCGCGGGCCGGAGTGCGGTGCCACCGGACGGGCGGCCGGGGCGCCAGGGCCTCCACCGCGAGGTCGATACCGAAGACCGGCCGGACCCCCTCTTTCGCACAGGCATGGGCGAATCTCACGGCCCCGGTGACCGTGTCCCGGTCGGTGAGCGCGAGCGCGGACATGCCTCGCCCGGCCGCCCGCCGGACGAGCTGTTCGGGGTGGGAGGCGCCGTAGCGGGCGGAGTAACCGGACGCGACGTGCAGATGGGCGAAGCCCGTCATGCCATACCTCCACCACTCCACCCCTTTTCAGCCATACGTCCGATATCGCTATCGCACGCTCGTTCGATTACTCTAACCCCATCAGTCCCGGTCAGCGACCGTGTTCGAACACATCATCGATTCTTTGGCAGAGTGAGCAGCGTCCGGAAACAGACGCCCTTCCGTCACCTCCCCCGCAGGGCAGAGCAGTTGGGATCGCGGCCCGGGCGCAGACCGCGCAGGACCCCGGTGGCCAAACGGACCTGCCCGTCAGCGCTCACGTACAGGGGGCACGGCACGGCTCGCCGGGGCTCGGCACGGCTCGGCCTCGCGGGGGTGCGGCCAAGCAGCGCGCCTCCGCCCCGCGGCCGCCGTCGGTCGGCCGGGCAGGTTCGTCTGGCGGCCGGGGACACGCGAAAGTCCCGCCCCTCACACGAGGGGCGGGACTCCACAGTGCCGGACCGTCAGCCGATCGACGTCCCGGTCGCCGACAGCGCCTCCGTCACCGGCTGGAAGAACGTCTCCCCGCCGGAGGTGCAGTCACCGCTGCCGCCCGACGTCAGACCGATCGCGCTGCTGCCGGAGAACAGCGACCCGCCGCTGTCCCCGGGCTCCGCGCACACATCGGTCTGGATCAGCCCGTTCACGATGTCCCCGTTGCCGTAGTTCACGGTCGCGTCCAGCCCGGTGACCTTCCCGGAGTGCACCTGGGTCGTGGACCCGCTGCGTGTCACGGACTGACCGACGGTCGCCGACGCCGCTCCCGTGATCGCCTGCGCGGACCCGTTGTAGAGGTCCACCTCGCTGGGGTGGGCGACATCGGCCGTGTACTTCACCAGCCCGAAGTCGTTGTCCGGGAAGCTCGACACCTCGTTGGTGCCGATCTCGTTGCCGCTGGAGTCCGACCAGGTCGAGATCGCCTCGGTGCAGTGCCCCGCGGTCAGGAAGTACGGCTCGCCGCCCTTGACCACGTTGAACCCCAGCGAGCACCGCCCGCCGGACCCGGAGATCGCGTCGCCACCCGCGACGAAGGGCTTGAACTCCGCCTTCGTGCGCTGGAGTTCGGCCACCTGGCCCAGTCCGTCGACCACCTTCGTGAGCTTGGCCCACTCGGCGTCGGACACCGTACGGTCGGCGGTGACGACGACCTTGTTGGTCGTCGGGTCGGTCACCCAGGACGTCCCCGGGATGGTCGCGTCGCTCTTGAGCGTCGTGTGCGCGCTCTTCAGCTCGGCGAGGGAGTTCGCCACGATTCTCGCCGAGGCCCCGGCCGCCGACACGGTCCGCGCCGCGTCCTCGTCGAGCACGTTCACCACGAGACTTTTGGTCTTCGCGTCGTAGAACGTTCCGGCCGCGTCCGCGCCGAGGTCGGCTCCGAGCGTCGAGGCGAGCTTTCCGGCCGCGAGGGCCGAGAGGGTCTTGACTTCGGGCGAGGCCGGCGCCTCGCTGGCGTTCGCAGTCTGCAAGGTGACTCCCGCGGCGACCAGCGCGGCAACACCCGCGCCTGCCACGACGATCCGCCGCCTGGGTATACGTCGGTGCTTCAACTCGCGTCCTCCTGTGGGGGGGGGTCGGTCCAGGAGAGTGTGGGGATTCCCTGGACCGGAAGGCTGGTTGACAAGCGCCTACTCTTCCGAACCCCCCAGGGGGCGCACAAGGTTGACTTCAGGACGCGCGTAGAACGCGGTTGCGCGCCCCTTTTGATTTGACCGTGCACAGTCACACCAGGCGAATTCGCACTGCAAACACTACGTGCGAGTAACCCATCAGCTGTGCGTGAGGTCTAGTCCTGTCTTGAATTCGACTCTTCGGGGGCAGGATCGGGACGCGGCGCAGGGGACGGAAGTTGCTCCTGCACCGGTTGCCGCGCAGTCGGCGGCGCCACGGGCTCCGCGGGCTGCGCGGGCGCCACCGCCGGCTGCGCCCGCTCCAGGAACCGCAGCAACTCCACCGGGAACGGCAGCACCAGCGTCGAGTTCTTCTCCGCGGCCACCGCAACCACCGTCTGCAGCAACCGCAGTTGCAGCGCGGCGGGCTGTTCGGACATCTCCTTGGCCGCCTCGGCCAGCTTCTTCGACGCCTGGAGCTCCGCGTCCGCGTTGATGACCCGCGCCCGGCGCTCCCGGTCCGCCTCGGCCTGCCGGGCCATGGACCGCTTCATGGTCTCGGGCAGCGAGACGTCCTTGATCTCGACCCGGTCGATGGTGACGCCCCACTCCACGGCCGGACTGTCGATCATCAACTCCAGTCCCTGGTTGAGCTTTTCGCGGTTGGCGAGCAGCTCGTCCAGTTCACTCTTGCCGATGATGGACCGCAGCGAGGTCTGCGCCATCTGCGCGACCGCGAACCGGTAGTCCTCCACCCGGACGATCGCCTCGGCCGGCGAGGTCACCTTGAAGTAGACGACGGCGTCGACCCGCACCGTGACGTTGTCCCGGGTGATGCCCTCCTGCCCCGGCACCGGCATGGTCACGATCTGCATGTTGACCTTCCGGAGCTTGTCGATGCCCGGGACGATCATCGTGAACCCCGGCCCGCGCACGTCGGGCCGCAGCTTGCCGAGGCGGAAGACCACGCCCCGCTCGTACTGTTTGACGACCCGCGCGGCTGCCATCGCGTACACCGCTCCGGCGGACACGAGCGTCACGCCCGCCACCACCAGCTCCTCGACCATTGCGGCCCCCCAGGGTCCGAACCAGGCGCTCAAGGTGTGTACTTCGACGGTAACTCCGAGATGTTCGCGTTGGGGAGACGGAGGACACAGGTGGTCCACGGAATCAGGACACAGGACGGCCGCCGGCTGGCGGTCGAGGAGTACGGCGATCCGGACGGCACACCGGTGGTGCTGCTGCACGACACCCCGGGCTGCCGCTCCGGAGTCGTACCCGAAGACGTCGTCGCCGCGCATCCGACAGCGCGGTTCATCTCCTACGACCGCCCCGGCTACGGCGACTCGGACCGCCTGCCGGGACGGCGCGTGGCCGACACCGCCCGGGACGTGGCGGACCTGGCGGACGACCTCGGGCTCGACCGTTTCTCGGTCCTGGGCCGCTCCGGCGGCGCCCCGCACGCCCTGGCCTGCGCCGCGCTGCTGCCCTCCCGGGTGCGACGGGCGGCGGCACTGGCTTCACCCGCACCGCCGGACGCGCGGGACCTGAGCTGGTTCGACGGCATGGCCGAGTCCAACGTCGAGGAGTTCACCCTGGCGCTGACCGACCCGCTCGCCTTCGCCGGCCGGCTCGCCACCCGCGCCGCCGACATCCGCCGGGACCCCGCACAGCTGCTCGTCTCCGTCCGGGACGGGCTCACCGACTCCGACCGGCAGATCGTTTCCACCCCGGCCGTCGGGGAGATGCTGTTGCGCGGATACCGCGAGGCGCTGCGCGGTTCGGCGTACGGCTGGCTCGACGACTACCTCGCCCTGCTCAGCACCTGGGGTTTCGACCCGGCGGCCGTCACCCGGCCCGTGCTGTTGTGGCACGGCGCCCAGGACACGTTCTTCCCGGCCGGCCACTTCAAGTGGCTCGCGAACCGGATCCC
Organism: Streptomyces sp. NBC_00285; assembly: GCF_036174265.1. Classification (NCBI taxonomy): domain Bacteria; kingdom Bacillati; phylum Actinomycetota; class Actinomycetes; order Kitasatosporales; family Streptomycetaceae; genus Streptomyces; species Streptomyces sp. NBC_00285. Next base: position 2,442,794 of record NZ_CP108055.1, read on the forward strand.
CCGTGTGCGCCCCGTCCTGGAGCCGGACGCCGGTCACTTCGGGGCGCTCCAGGCTCTGCCGGCCGTACTGGACTGGCTGTGCGCCGCCCCGGAAGGAACCGCGCCCCGACCGCGGTGAGCCCCCGTACGACAACCGCGTACGGGGGCTCACCAGGTGCCGGCTGCGACAAGGGCCGTTGCTCCCGGTCCTAGAAGACGCTGACGCCGTACGCGCTCAGGGCCTCGGTGACCGGCTGGAAGAAGGTCGTGCCGCCGGAGGAGCAGTTGCCGCTGCCGCCGGAGGTCAGACCGTAGGCGACACCGTTGCTGCCGTACAGCGGGCCGCCGGAGTCGCCGGGCTCGGCGCAGACCGTGGTCTGGATCATGCCGTAGACGACGTCACCGCCGCCGTAGTTGACGGTCGCGTTGAGCGCGGTGACCCGGCCGCTGTGGATGCCGGTGGTGGAACCGCGGCGGTTGACCGTGGTGCCCACGCTCGGGGTGGCTGCGCTGGTGATGTCGACGCTGCCGACGGTGCCGGAGATCGACGACGTCGGGTAGCTGGTGGAGTACTTGACGATGCCGTAGTCGTTGGTCGGGAAGCTGGACCCGGCCGTCGCGCCCAGGGTGGTCGTGTGCGCGGAGTTCGACCACCAGGTGCCCGCGCCGTCGGTGCAGTGACCGGCGGTCAGGAAGTAGTAGGTGCTGCCGCTGCGGACGTTGAAGCCGAGGGAGCAGCGCCAGCTACTCGCATAGATGGCGTCGCCGCCTGAGATCAGCTTGTTGAACTTGCCCGGGGTCCGCTTGATCGTGAGCGCGTCGGCGTTGCCGCCGGCCTGCTCCTTGATCTTGGCGATCTCGGCCTGCGAGACCGTGCTGTCCACGGTGACGACCACGCGGTTGGTCTTGCTGTCGACGGCCCAGGCGGTGCCGGGGATGTCCGCCTTGAGCACCGAGCCACTGGCGCTCTTGAGTTCGGCCGTGCTGAATGGCGTGGCGGAGTTCGCGTTCGCGCTGGGGACCGCGATCGCGGCCGCGGCCACGAGTCCGGTGGAAACGGCGATCAGCCGGGTCCGTCTGGTGATGCCACTGCGGGGGGTGGTGCGCTTGATCCTCACGTTTCATTCCCTCCCAGGGGAATTCGGGGGCCCGCGTGGGGTCGGGGCCCGTGAGGCGCAGTCTGGGGCGAGCGTGTCCGGTTTTCGAACACGTTGTGCCCCTGACAAGCGCTGAGGGGGAGTATTCGGCCGAACGGACGGTAGGCGCAAGGGCGCCTTTCGGCCGTCAATCTTTGAAACACCTTTGCGATCCGGAGGGATCGGCCGCTCACCGGGCCAGGGCGCGCTCCCCGCCGGGACGGCGACGCCCAGGGTGTCGTCCGGCGGCGGGAACGGACAGATGAAGTGGTCGGCGAAGGCGCACGGTGGCAGCACCGCCCGGTTCACGTCGGCCGTCGCGCAGCCTTCCGCGTCCGGCGCGGCCGGGTACAGGAACCGGAATCGGCAGCCGCTGTCCCCGCTCACTGGATCGCCGAAAACCGCCCACCGCGAACCCTCGTCCCGGACCGGGAGGTTGAGCACCCGCCCTCGCCCGCATGCGGGACCCGGGCGGTGCGCCGCATGCCGTACGGCGTGACGCGCCCCGGCACCGACCAGCGCCGGTCACAGGGCGAACGCGAGCCGATCCGGAACCTCCGGCGCGGGTCGTACGGCGGACACGAACCCCCTACTGGCGGGCGGGCCCGGTGAGGCCCAGGTGTTCCCTGAGCGTGCCGCCCGGATAGAAGGTGCGGAACAGTCCGCGGTGCCGGAGCAGCGCCACCGTGCCGTTGACGAGTCGTTCCAGGTCTCGGAACGGCTCGGTGGGCGTGAGGTGAAAGCCGTCGACGACTCCCTCGGCGTACCAGGTGGCGATCAGTTCCGCGAGGTCGACAGGGCCGCCCCGGTACAACGGTCCCCGCTCGGTCTGCCGGGGACCGCCCCCGCCGTGGCCCGGTTCGGCCGCGTACTCGCCGTCGCCGAGGTCGACGAGCAGGCTCGCGAGGACCCGCAGTTCGTCGGGGTCGCGGCCGAACCCGGCGGCCTGGGCCCGGAGTTGATCTCGTGCGGCGGCTGTCTGTGCGGCGCTCGCGGCGTGCACCAGGACCACGTCGGCGTACCGGGCGGCGGTCTGCCAGGCGGCTGCGTCGGTGGCGTCGGCCACCCGGACCGGGTGGCGCTGCGGGGGCCGCGGCCCGGTCGAGGGGCCCTGGGCGAAGAAGGCCGCGTCCCGGAAGCCGACGGGGTACGGCGTGTGCCGGTCGGCGGGACGGCCCCTCGGCACGTCCTGCGGCCCGGCCTCGTCCTCCCTGCTGTCCCACAACGCCGCGGCCGCGGCGGCGACTTCACCAGCCTTCTGCCCCAGCGCGTCGGCCCGGGACGCCGGTCCCCCCGCACGGGCGAGGCCGAGCGGAGCCGGGTGCCGGCTGCCGAGGAGGCGGGCCTCATCCTCGGTGGCCGACATGTCGAGCCGCCAGCCTGCCCGGCCCCCGCTGATCCGGTCCAGGGCCGCGACGGCGGCCTGCGCCTGGAAGCGCTCGGTGTGCGTGGTCGTCACGGTGGGCACCAGGCCGATCCGCCTGGTGGCGGGTGCGATGCCCGACAGCACGGCGAGGGCGTCGGGGCCGGGCCGGGCGAAGGTGTCGTGCAGCGTGACGAAGTCGAACCCGCCGTGCTCCGCGAGCTGTGCGAGGTCGACGTAGGAGGCGGCGTCGTAGCCGGTGGGCCGGTCGACAGCGGCGGCGAGATGCAGCATCAGAGCACCTCCGGGAGAAAGTCCCGCGTGCGTTCGTGCCGCGGGTTGTCCAGCACACCGGCGGGCGGACCCTGCTCGAGGTCGATGCCCTTGTGCACCTTCAGCGGGCCGAAGCTCTTGTGGACGGATCTGATGTCGACCATGACACTCATCGCTTGACTTCCCTCATGTGCGGGCAACGTGGGCTGTCCGGGTGGCTCAGGCGGCCGCGCGGCCGGTGCGCGCGCCGAGGAACAGCAGCGCGGCCCGTGCGGTCGCGTCGTTCTGTCTGAAGGCGGGCCCGCCTGTACGCGGCCGGGTGAAGGCGCCGGGTGTCCGTCCGTCGGTGTGCGGTCCGAGGGCGAAGCGCCGTGGGTGTGGCCGGCCGGAGCGGTCCAGGATGCGTCCGTCGGCGCGGTCCACGCGCAGCAGCCCGTCCGGGCTCTCGGCGGCCCCCTCGGCGTGCAGCTCGCGCAGCAGCGGGTCGAGGGCCCGGCGGAGCGTCGGCTCGGGCAGCCGGGCCTCCACCAGGGCCCGTGCCTCGACCGAGTGCCCCGGCACCGTGGGGCTCGACGCCCGGAACAGCCCGTCCTCGGCGCGGACTTCCATGTCCGCCCCGACGAACCTGACCACCCCGGCCCGGGACAGCGCGAGCAACTGCCGCAGCCGGGGCCCGGGCGGTCCGGACGCGAGGTAGCTGAAGAAGCCGTGCCACCGTCGGCCGATGTCCCCGAGCCGGACCAGTTGCCCGTAGACGGAGAGCAGCCCGAGGAAGACGGCCAGGTCCGGGCTGTACGCGGAGTCATGACCGCGTCTCAGGTCGGCCTCGACATACTGCCGCACCCCCGTCTGGAGCTCCTCGTGCGTCGCGTACCGGACGTCCTGCAACGGCCGGTCGAGCGCGTCGAGGTCGAGCCGGTCACGGGGGTCGGGCACGGCCGAGGCGGCCAGGGTCTCCCGTTCGACGGGGTCGTCGATGGCGGCGTACTTCTCGTCGAAGTCGGCAAAGGACATCGCGGTCCGTTCCGGATGCGCGGTGAACAGCCGGTGGTAGTGCGCGAACCCGAGCTCCTTCTCGATCAGCGGCCACACGTCCCGCCCGAAGTCGAAGCCCCCCGGCCGGGCACGCAGTTCGTCGATCTGCGCCGGCCCCAGGAAGCGCGGCAGCGGCGGCCGCTCACCGGTCCAGTCGTAGCCGATCTTCGAGTGGTACGGCACTCCGCGCCGCGATCCGACGTACAGCACCGGCTCCCGCCCCGACGGGAGGTAGGTGTCCCCGTCGTGGCGTCCGCCCCGGCCCTCGGTGAGCAGCACCATCAGGTCGACGAAGGCGAGCCCGAATCCGCGGACCAGGACGGGTTCGCCGGGCGCGAGCGCGGACAGGTCGCTGTCGGCGGTGAAGTCGGGCGGGAGGTGGACGAGGTCGTGGGTGCGGGCGTAGGCCGCCAAGTCGACCTGCTCGTCGTCGAGTTCGGCGTCGAGGTGGCCCAGGGCGAGGACGACGAGGTCGGCGTGGAGCGGTCTCGGGCGGCCCTCCAGCCAGACCTGTTGTCTGCCCTCGCGCGGCCCGCTGACACGCAGGGCGCGGCGCGGATGGTGGTGGACGGTGACACCGTCCGGGAGAGCCGCCACCGCCTGCTCGTGCACCCAGCGCAGATACCCGCCCTGGAGCTGCCGGTCCGCGAAGGTGCGGCCGTCGATGCCGGCCCACTCGTGCAGTGTGGGGCCGGGGCGCACGGGGCCTGCCATGTCCACCGTCTCGTCGGTGAACATGGTGACGTCCTCGGCGTGCGAGTTCATCCACAGCAGCGGTGACTGCGCCCCGCGCCAGATACGTCCGGCGCCGGGCGGATGCGGGTCCACCAGATGGATGTCGAGCCCCTGGTGGGCCGAACCCTCGTACAGCTCGGGCGCGTTGGCGGCGATCCGCTCGATCAGCCCGGTCCCCCGCGGTCCGGCCCCGACTATCACCAGCGAGCCCCTCATCGGGTGCGCTCCGAGCCATGTGCGTGATGCTTCTCCACGATGTACCGGCCCACTCCGAGCACCGAGGTGACGAGGGTGTACCGGACGATGCCCGCCATCAGCAGCGGGATGACCCGATGGGCGCGGTGGTGGGCGAGCCGCACGAGGACGGCGAATGCGGCCGGCCAGTGGTCGGGGCGGCGCTGCGGGACGGTGTGCGGGGAATCCGCGTGATCCGGTGTGTCCGGTGCGGCGGGGGCTTTGGCGAGGGTGTCGCAGGACATGCGAGGGCTCCGTGACATCGAGTCGTCGAACTCGGACGGGTGCCTTCACACGTGTGCGGCCGAGCCCCTCAGCAGGACCGCCCCTTGAGACTACGGGTGCGTTTCCCGGCCCTGTCAAGGCTGTCCATACTGTGAGCCGTACGTCTCAGGTCAGTTGACGCCCCACCGGATGCCTGTTCCACTTACCCCATGCATTCACAGCAGTGGCTGGTCAGGCGCTCCCACATCGACTTCGGTCGCGTGTGGTCCTCCTCCTGTTGAGCTGACCCACTGCGCGCCCTGATTCCCTGGGGCGCCTTTTCACGTTCTCCCCTTGGCGGGCCTTCTCGGCCTTCTTTGCCCTCTCCGCCTTCACACGCGCCTCCCCTCACCCAGCGCTGCCCGCCCACAGGAGACCGCCCCACCATGCGCACGCCTCGTCGGAGATCTCACCGCCGGAACTGCCCTCAGCAGTCGCACCCGCAGTCGCATCCGTCCCCGCAACAGCCACAGCAGTCGCAGCAGTCCCCGCAGTCGGTGCCACGACACGCCCCGTCCCGTTGCTGTCCGCTCCAGGGATCCTCGAACGTCCCGCAGCACATCTGACAGGTGCAGGCGAGCCCCACCCAGACCGCGCACCCCGCCACCAGCCCCCGCCGCTCCCGTCGGGACGGCGGCTCCGGTGGCGCGCTGAACGCCCGCTCCACCGAGTTGCGAAGCTCGTGCACCAGCAGCACATGAGCCAGCGCCGGGTCGGCGAACTCGGCCTCCCGCAACGCGAGCCGCACCCCGTGGACGGCGTCGTCGGCGAGCCTGCGCGCCTCCCCCAGGGACGTCCCCGTGGCGGTGAGCGGGTTCCACGCCCCCGACGCGGCGTCGGCCTCCCGGTCCTCCACCGCGTCCAGCAGATGCGCCAGCCGCCCGAAGAGCAGCCCGGCCTCGGCGAGCGCCGGGGCGTTCCCGGGCCGCCCCGCCAGCACGGCCGTATGCGCGAAGGCGGCTGCCGTCGCGGTCTCGGTCGGCTCGGTGACCGTCAGAATCGGCGTCCCGGGCCCGGCCAGCGCCTCGATGCCGAACTGCCGGTCCACCGCGTCGACGAGTACGGCCGTGTCGAACCCCACGTCGAGCCCGGTCCGTTCCCCGGCCCGCCCCCATCCCTCGGCGACCCTCCGCGCCGCGACCGCCACCGGCCGCCGTGCCAGCATCCCGTCGCCGTCGGCGACATGGTCCCGCACCTTGGCCGAGGCCAGCACCAGCGAGACGGCTGCCGCGAGCCGTGCTCCCTCGCCCTGTACGACGGACGCGGTCCGCATTCCCCGCAACGGACACGGTCCCGCCGTACGCCTTCCGCCGGATTCGCCGCCGGTCTGAGCCTCCGTCAGAACCGATATCAGCAAGCCGTCGTAGTTCGTCACGACCCGTGCGAACTGGCCGTGATCCTTGCGGAGAGCGAGACACAGCCCGCACAAATGGGCCATCCACTGGTTCCTGAGGCTTTCTCCGAGCCGACGAGTGCAGGGCCTGACGATTCCGAACATGACGATCCCCCGTGGTCAGTGCGGTGTTGGGCGGCGGCATCGTACCGGCCGCCCGTTCACCCGTACGCTCCGTCCATCACCCATACGCCGTGAAGAATCATATTTCACTCACAGTCAGCAGCCGTATGGGATGCGAGCCTTGGGGTACCTGGGCTCTCGACGGATTCGCTGTGCACCAGTACCGTCACAAACCCCCCGCGCGGCGGCTATTCACTTGGCGCGCGATCCGCATCATGGATGACCATAGGGAAACAGAAGCAAGAGAAGACCGCTGTGAGAGGAGGCGTCCATGGGATCGGTGCGCAAAGCGAGCGCCTGGCTGGGCCTCGTTGACGACAACGAAGACGAGCGTTACTACGACGACGACGGATACTCCGAAGGGACCGAACAGCCCGGGGATGCCTGGGTCACCGACCCGCGGGTCAAGGTGGCCACGGATGTCGCCGAGGAGAAGGGCCGCCGGATCGGCACGGTGACCCCGGACAGCTTCCGGGACGCACGGGCCATCGGCGAACTGTTCCGTGACGGGGTCCCCGTCATCGTGAACCTCACCGCGATGGAGGCCGGCGACGCCAAGCGGGTCGTCGACTTCGCGGCCGGGCTGATCTTCGGGCTGCGCGGTTCCATCGAGCGTGTGTCCACCCGGGTGTTCCTGCTGACCCCCGCCAACACCGAGATCGTGAACGGCGATCCCGCGCAGCACCGCACGGACGGCTTCTTCAACCAGAGCTGAGGCAGGGCCGCTCGCCGGCCCTGCCCCAGGCAGGGATCACCGGAAGGCGTCCAACCCGGTGAGTGCCTTGCCCAGCACCAACTGATGCATCTCGACGGTGCCCTCGTACGTCAGCACCGACTCGAGGTTCGTCGCGTGCCGCATGACGGGGTATTCGAGGGAGATCCCGTTGGCACCGAGGATCGTCCGTGACGTACGGCAGATCTCGATGGCCTCGCGGACGTTGTTGAGCTTGCCGAAGCTGACCTGCTCGGGACGCAGGCGGCCGGCGTCCATGCGCCGCCCCAGATGGTGGGCGAGCAGAATTCCCTTGTGCAGTTCGACCGCCATGTCGGCGAGTTTGGCCTGGGTGAGCTGGAAGCCGCCGATCGGCCGCCCGAACTGCTCCCGCGTCTTGGCGTAGTCGACGGCGGTCTCGAAGCACGACCGTGCCGCCCCCATCGCGCCCCAGACGATGCCGTACCGGGCGTGCGACAGACAGCTGAGCGGGCCCTTCAGCCCGACGACCTCCGGCAGCACCGCGTCGGCGGGCAGTCGCACGTCGTCGAGGACGAGCTCACTGGTGACGCTGGCCCGCAGGGACCACTTGTGCTTGATCTCGGGCGCCGAGAAGCCCGGCGTGTCGGTCGGCACGACGAACCCGCGGATCCCGTCCTCGGTCTGCGCCCAGACCATGGCGACCCCGGCGACCGACCCGTTGGTGATCCACATCTTGCGCCCGTTCAGGACCCAGTCCGTGCCGTCCCTCTTGGCGTACGTCCGCATGCCTGCGGGGTCTGAGCCGTGGTCGGGTTCGGTGAGCCCGAAGCAGCCGATGACCTCACCGGCGGCCATGCGGGGCAGCCAGGTCTGCTTCTGCTCCTCGCTGCCGAAGCGGTGGACGGCATACATGGCGAGGGAGCCCTGGACCGAGACGAGGGACCTGATCCCGGAGTCGGCGGCCTCCAGCTCCAGACAGGCGAGTCCGTACTGCACGGCGGAGGCGCCGGCGCACCCGTATCCGTCCAGGGACATGCCGAGGGCGCCGATCCCGCCGAGCTCACGGGCCAGTTCCCTGATCCCGGGCAGCTCGCCCTTCTCGTACCAGTCGGCGACGTAGGGCAGGACGCGGTCGGCGGCCCAGGTCCGCACGGTCTCGCGGATCGCCAGGTCCTCCGGGTCCAGCAGGTCGTCGATGCCGAGGGGGTCGGCGGGGTCGAACGGGGGCATGGCACATCCTCCGGCAGACGGGCTCCAGCGGGCGGCGCCTCGAAACTAGCACCGCTAATTAAACTTCCGTGGCCGACGGTACAGCGCGGTGTCCCGCACAGCCAGAGCGCCGGTCACGCCGAGACGCGGGGCTGCGCGACCTCGCCGACCTTCCCGACCTCCCGGGGCGCCGGAAGCTCCACCGCCGCCGAGGACTCACCGCACTGCATCGCACGCGGCAGCCGCAGCGCCATCACCGCGCCCAGCAGCAACAACCCCGCACTCACCAGCAAGGTCACGTGCAGCCCGTGCACGAAAGAGTCCCGGGCGGCCCGGCGCAGGGCCTCGCCCGGGGATCCGCCCAGGCGTCCGGCGACGTCGTAGGCCTCGCCCAGGGAGTGTCCCGCCGACTTCGACGCCGACTCCGGGACGCCGGGCACGCCCGAGAGCCCGGGCGCGTAGGCCGCGTTCATGACGCTGCCGAGCAGGGCGATCCCGATGCCCGCACCCAGTTGGTAGGAGGTCTCGCCGATCGCCGCGGCCCCGCCCGCCTGCTCCGGCGGCGCCTCGCTGAGCATCGACTCGTACGCCCCGAAGAGCGTCGTCTCCAGCCCGAACCCGAGCAGGACGAACCCGGCCAGCAGCAGCCCCGTGTTGTCTGCCTCGTCCATCGCGGTGAGCAGCAGCACGGCCACGGCGGTGAGGCAGAACCCGACGCTGACCATCCGGCGCGGCCCGAACCTGCGCAGCAGGCGCGCCCCGGCCAGCCCCGCGGCCATCGCCGCGACGGTCAGAGGCAGCAGCCGCAGCCCGGTCTGCAGCGGGGAGAGGTCCAGGACCAGCTGGAGGTACTGCGCCGCGATCAGTTCGAGGCCGACCAGCGCGAGCATCGCCAGCACGATGCAGCAGACCGAGGTGCTGAACGCCGGGCGCGCGAACATCCGCAGGTCCACCAGGGGATGGGTGAGCCGGCGCTGCCGTCGTACGAAGAGGACGAGCAGCACCGCACCGACGATCAGCGGCACCGCGGTGAACGCGTCGAACTCGGCGCCGCCGAGCCGCTTCACGCCGAGGACCATGCCGAACAGGCCGGCGGCGGCCATCAGTGCGCCGACGACGTCCCAGGGGCCCTGCGCGCTGCCCTTCGACTCGGGCAGCAGCAGGCGGCCCACCGGCAGGCTGATCAGCATCAACGGGATGTTGATGAGGAAGACCGAGCCCCACCAGAAGTGCTCCAGGAGGAAGCCGCCGAGCAGCGGTCCGACCGCCGCGCCGACCGCGGCGACCGCGCTCCAGATGCCGATCGCGAGCGCCCGCTCCCGCCGGTCCGGGAACACCTGGCGGAGGATCGACAGGGTCGCGGGCATGATCATCGCGCCGCCGACGCCGAGCAGCGCCCGCGCGAGGATCAGCACCTGGGCGGTGTCCGCGAGGGCGGCGAGACCGGAGGCGACGCCGAAGAGGCCGTAGCCGAGGAGAAGGACCCGTCTGCGGCCGACGCGGTCGCCGAGCGTGCCGAACAGAATCAGCAGCGAGGCGCAGACGAGGGGGTAGACGTCGACGATCCAGAGCAGCTGCATCGCGCCGGGCTTGAGGTCCTCGGTGACGGCGGGAACCGCCACGTGCAGCACGGTCGCGTCGAGGGCGACCAGGAGCAGGCTGACGCAGAGGACGACGAGGACGACCCAGCGGTTGGCACCGGCCCCGGCCGCCCGGCGGCGCAGCGCTGCGGCGGCCGTGGTCGTCCCGGACATGCACGTACCTCCCAGATGTTCCCTCGCGTTCGGCGGGGCACGGGGTGGGGACTCCCCGTGATCTCGGCCGGAGAGGAGCGGAGTCTCCGGCCCGCGCAGCGAACGGCGGGTGACACGTCAGCGTACGCGAGTTCGTACGTCGGCCCAGTGGCGGACCTCTCACACTCCGGACTCGACACGTGTGGCGTACACCACTTTCCGCACCCCCTCTCCGTGCCCCTGCGGACACGCCGGTTCGGCGCGCGGTCGATAATCGGGCCCGTGACCGATCTTGCAACGCGCACCGAACCGGCCCTGCGCCGAGCCGCCCCGGCGCTGCTCGGCTACGCGGCCGTACGCGCCCTGGGCCTGATCGCCCTGGCCCTGTGGAGCGCGGCCCGCGACAAGAGCGCGTACACGCTGCTGACGGCCCGCTGGGACGCGCTCTGGTACACGCGGGTCGCCGAACTCGGTTACGGCTACGAGGTGCGACTGCCCGACGGGGACGTGCACTCGAACCTGGCGTTCTTCCCGCTGCTGCCGTGGCTGGAACGGCTGTTGGCCGCGGTGACCCCGCTGTCGTACGCCGACGCCGGCTTCGCGGTCTCCCTGCTCGCCTCGCTCGCCGCGGCCTGGGGTGTCTTCGCGGTGACGGACCACGTGTACGGCCGCCGGGCCGGCGTCTGCGCGGTCCTCCTGTGGGCCGTTCTGCCCGTCGGGATCGTCCAGTCGATGGCGTACAGCGAGTCGCTGTTCACCGCGCTGGCGGCCTGGTCGCTGTACGCGGTCCTGACCGGCCGCTGGGTGACGGCGGGCGCCCTGGCCTGCCTGGCGGGTCTGACCCGGCCGGTGGGGATCGCGGTGGTCGCGGCGGTGTGGGCGGCGGGGATCGCCGCCGCGTTCGTACGGAACCGGGCGGATACCGCCGCCGACGTCGAGGACACCTCCGCCCTGTCCCTGCGCCGCGCCCTCGGCCTGGCGCTGGCCCCTGCCGGCACCGCCGCCTACGTCCTGTGGGTCGGGCACCGCACCGGCGGGGGGCCGCTCGGCTACCTCGACGTCCAGGCGGGCTGGCGCAACGGATTCGACGGCGGGTACGCCTTCGCGCGTTTCGTGGCCGACAAGTTCACGTCGTTCCCGTCGGCCCTGGCCGGAGCGGGGCTGATCGTCGGGGTCGGGATGGTGGTGTGGCTGTACGTCGTCTGTGTGCGGCAGGGCCAGCCGCTGCCGCTCCTGGTGTACGCGGGGGTCGTCACGGCGCTCGCCCTGTGCGCGTCGAGCTACTTCGGCTCGAAACCGCGCCTGCTGATGCCCGCTTTCCCTCTGTTGCTCCCCCTCGCCCTGGCCTTGTCCCGTGCACGTACGCGCAGGTCAGTCGTGGTCGTGGCGTCGATCGCCACCGCGTCCGCCCTGTACGGCGCGTTCTGGCTGAACGGCTCCGGTCCGCCCTGACCGAACGCGGAACACCCATGAGCGCCGGACGAATTCCACCCCATGATTCGGTGAACGAATTCATAAGGGCCATAAAACCGGACCCGGAATGATCAAAGGAATTGAAGGGCGCAGCCGCCCGCCTTTGCGGAATCACCGGAATAAACGGCCGCCTGAGAGGAATCCCACATCACATCGTCATCACAAAGCCGTTGATTCGACAGGGAACAGAGCTCACTCGCTGTAACGTCGATTGAGTGCGTACCGAACGAAACCCCACCCGTCTGGACCGGGTGTTCGCCAGGCTGGACCGTGAGCGGGAGCGGCCGGCTCACCTCAGCGTGCCCAGGACGAGCCGGCACCGGACCGTCCTGGCCGTCGCCGCCCTGGCCTTCTACCTGACGATCGTATGGCTGGTGGTGACCACCTCGTGGCTGGTCCGCCTCGACTGGCAGGTCATGTTCTTCCGGCCCTACCAGCAGTGGGCCTCGATCCACTGGTTCGTCGACTACTACGTGGTGCTGGGCCAGCGCGGCCCCACCGCGGTGATGGTCGCGGCCTGGCTGGGCTGGCGTTCCTGGCGGCAGCACACCCTGCGCCCGCTGCTGACCCTGGGCGCGTCCCTGCTGCTGCTGAACATCACGGTCGGCGCCGCCAAGTACGGCATGGGAAGGCTCGGGCCGCATTACGCGACCGTCATCGGCTCGAACGAGATGGGTCTCGGCGGGGATATATTTCCCAGCGGTCACACCGCTAACGCCGTGGTGACCTGGGGAATCCTGGCGTATCTGGCCTCCACCCCGGCAGCCCGCCGCTGGCTGTCCGCGATCTCCGCGGTGACCTCGCTGGGTGTGGGCATGGCCACCGTCTACCTCGGTACGCACTGGCTGAGCGACGTCGTGCTGGGCTGGGTGGCGGGTCTGCTGATCCTGCTCGCACTGCCCTGGTTCGAGCCGTTGATCGCCCGCACCGAGGACTACGCCTTCGACCTGCGCGACCGCTGGCGGGCCCGCGGCGGCGTGAAGGCCCCCGCTCCGGTCACCCCCGTCGCCGCGCCCGCCCGGCTCAAGCCCCTCACGGCCCCGCAGAACGAGACGGCGGCCCGCGAGGCCACCGCACCGGCACATATCACCAGGTCACCGGCCTATCTGGCCCAGGGCCCGCACACGAGCCGCTCGGAGCGCACCCCGGTCACCCCGGTCGGCAGCCGCCGCCCGCCGCATCCGGACCGCGTCGTGCGCGGCACGCCGTCTCAGTCCACCCGGCCGGTGCCGGGCGGCTGACCTCCCCCTTCGGACCAGCGGGGCAGGTACGCACCACCACCCCGCGCGAAGGCCCCGGCTCCCTCACAGGGAACCGGGGCCTTCGTCGTCGTACGGCGGCTCTCAGCCCTTCCAGGCCCGCGCGACGCGGCCGTCCTTCACCTCGAAGTTGAGCCGGCCCGCGCGGTACTCCATCGTGATGATCGCGCCCGGCGGCAACGACCGGACCGTCGGCCAGCCCCGCTCGCGCGCGAGCCGCTCGGCGGAGTCGGAGTCGAGGCCGACGTACGTGTCCGGGCTGTCGTCGGGTTCGGCGGAGGGTGTGGGAATGGGTGCCATGGCGCCACGCTAGGCCCTGTCCGGCGACCGGGGAAGTACGGGTCCCGCTCCCCTCCTGTCACGCTTCTGTCACAGGATCACGACGCCGGCTTCCCTAGCGCTGTGTCACACGGACGGGCGTTTCCCCAGCCCTTCCACGGGTATTCGAACGAAATTCCCGCGCGCCGTACGACTTCCCGGAATGACCTGCGAGAAGGCTTGCCGGAGAAGTGGTCAGGACCCCTTTGCCCGTAGATTCCGGACAGTGCCACGGAAGCTGACGCCGCATAAGAAATACACGGTTCCAGCACAGAACCCCCCTACGCCCCCCGGCCGCCACGGCAGGACTTCATGACGCCGGTGCGGTCCACCGGGAGCCCCCGGAGTACTCGGCCCCGGCTCCGCGGCCCGGGCCAAAGTACGACCGAGCCGGCCGTGCGCCGTCCTGATCGCCTCGGTCAGCCCGTCCGGCTCCAGCACCTCGAACTCGAAGCCCGTCAGCATCACATGGATCACCATCACGTCGAGGCTCGCGGCGCCGGTCCGCAGGATGCAGCTGTCGGGCCCCTCCTCCTCCAGCACCCCGGCGCTCGGCGAGACGCGCTCGGCGGCCTGTTCCTTCGACACCAGCAGCCGTACGACGGCGTGCGAGGCGTACGCGCGCGTGGAGACACCTCGCGAGACGTACGCGGCGAGATCCTCGGCGGGCGGGGGCCGCGGCGTGAAACGGGGCCCGTGCGGCGGTCTGGGCGTGATCCGGTCGGCGCGGAAGGTCCGCCAGTCCTCGCGGTCCAGGTCCCAGGCGACCAGGTACCAGCGCCGCTCGCTGCACACCAGACGGTGCGGTTCCACGGTACGGCGGCTGGGGGTGCCCCCGTGGTCGCTGTACTCGAAGCGCAGGCGCTCGGCGTCCCGGCAGAGGTTGGCGAGCTCGGTGAGGACGCCCGGGTCGACGGCGGAGGGCCTCGGGTCGCGCAGCATCGGCACGGTGAAGGCGTTCAGGGCACCCACCCGGCGGCGCAGCCGGCTCGGCAGGACCTGCTCCAGCTTGGCGAGGGCCCTCACCGACGTCTCACCGATGCCCTCGATGCCCTGTCCCGCGGCCGTGCGCAGGCCGACGGCGACCGCGACGGCCTCGTCGTCGTCCAGGAGCAGCGGGGGCAGCTCGGCGCCCGCGCCCAACTGGTAGCCGCCGCCGGTGCCGGGGCTGGCGTTGACGGGGTAGCCCAGCTCGCGCAGCCGGTCCACGTCCCGGCGGACGGTGCGCGAAGTGACGCCGAGGCGCTCGGCCAGGTCCGCGCCGGACCAGTCGCGGTGGGCCTGCAGAAGCGACAGCAGGCGCAGAAGTCGTGCCGAGGTCTCCAACATGATGCCGAGTCTGCCAGCCATCGCGGACAGCTCCTGTCCGCAAACCTTCCTGCCTTGGACTCATGGCAGACAACGGCGCGACCACAGAGACCGGCGAGACTCGCGAGACCCGTCCCTTCCGGATCGCCATCCCCGAGTCACAGCTCGACGATCTGCACACCCGGCTGGACCTCACCCGCCGGCCCGACGAACTCCCGGGCGCCGGCTGGGAGTACGGCGCCTCCCTGCCGTATCTCCACGATCTCGCCGCCTACTGGCGGGGCGCCTACGACTGGCGCAAGCACGAGGCCGCCCTCAACGCTACGGCGCCCAGGGCGGCGACCTCGGGGGTGCCGACCGCGGTGGCCGACTTCGGCGAGGACGTGGCGATCCGCCGCTGGGCGGAGCGGGCCAACACCGTCACCCGCTGGACGGAGTTCGACCGCGGCGGCCACTTCGCCGCCCTGGAGGTCCCCGAGCTGCCGGCCGGTGACGTCAGGGAGTTCTTCGGTTCACTGCCTCTGCACGCGCGCGTGACTCACTGCCGGTAGGGCAGCTGCGGGACGTCGAAGCAGGTGCTGTCCATGTCGCCCTGGGAGACCCAGCCCCGGCCGTCCTCCCAGCGGGCCACCGACAGACAGGCCCTGCGGGACGCCGGCGGATCGGCCAGGCGTTCGAAGGTGACGGGGACGAGGAGACCGTCCGCGGTGTAGCCCCGGCTGCGGTTCACGAAAGCGTCGACGCACGCGCGCGTGATGCCCCGTGCCGCGCAGGACTTCGCCGCGTCCGTGAACCACATCGCGGCCGCCCAGCCCTCCAACTGCCACTGGGAGTGCGTCTTCAGGCCCTTCGTGGCGTCCCTGAACTCCCGTACGGCCGCGTTGCCGGTGTCCTCGTAGTTCCGGCTGGACCCGGTCGCCCACAGGGCGTTGCGGCAGCGCGGGGCGTCCTTGTAGTCGTCCGGGACGGTGGACGTCCAGTTCTGCACGTTGGTGACCTTGGCGGTGACCTGGACGCCGGCCCGGTCCATCGCCTCGCACAACTTCGCGTTGCCGTGGCTGTCGACGGCGTCGAAGACCAGGTCGACGCCCTGTTCCCGGAGGTCGGCCGCCACGGCACGGAAGTTGGGCAGCGCGAAGTCGACCTGCTCGGTGACGACCTCGTAGCCCTCGGCCTTCAGTCCCTGCTCGACGAGCCGGGCGTAGGCGGCGGACGCGGCCTGGTTGTAGGACACGACGGCGGCCGTACGGGCCCCGTGTTCGCGCTTGAAGTAGCGGTAGACCTCGGTGCCGCCGTACTGGTTCCCGCCCCAGCCGGTGGTGCCCTCGCGGGGCGCGAGGCTGCCGTAGACGCCGTAGAGGTGCGGCCAGGTGTCGTAGGCGGACCCGATGGGCTGGCCGCCGATGTCGGGCACGCGCGCGCGGGACACGCGGGAGGCGCCCGCGTAGTCGAGGGCGGTGGTCGCGACCAGGGCGACCACCTTGTCCTCGTCGATCAGCCGGTGCACACAGGCGTTGTTGCCGACCCCGCTGCCGCCGTCGTCGCACTCGCGCACCTCGACCCTGTGGCCGTCGACGCCCCCGCGCGCGTTGAGACGCTCGAAGTACGCCTTGGCGCCGTCACGCGGGCCGGTGAAGGCGTTGCCGCCGACCGGACTGGTGACGCTGGTGATGATGCCGACCCGGATCGGGGCGCCGTCCTGGCCGGGCGCCGTCCGCTCCCCGTGCCCGAAGTCGCTCTCCGGCAGCCGGCTGCCGCACGCCGTGCCCACCACGAGCAGCAGGACCGCGGCGGCGGCCTCAGCAGCCCGGAAGAGCCGACGCCGTGGCATTGCCGCTCAACTGGACCAGCGCGCACAGGGTGTTGACCGACATCTTCCAGGCGCCGTCCTGTTCGACGGCCGTTCCTGAGGCGTCGGGCAGGGCGGTGGCCCCGTTCAGGAGCAGCGTGTACGTGACGGTCGCCGCGGTCGGCTTCGTGAACTCGACCTTAGTGACCCTCGCCTCCACCTGACCGCCCCGCTGGTCGCCGCTGAAGGCCTGCAGCACCGGACCCATCTGCTCGCCGTTCTCCAGGACGGCCTGCTTGTCCTTGGTCGAGGTCTTCGGGTCGAAGAACTTCCGCCAGTTCTCCTTGATCTCCTTCTCGGCCGCCGCGCGGTCGGCGGGTCCGCTCGGGGAGGGGGTGGGCGACAGCGTCGTCCGTTCCACCGTGGGCGTCGGGGGCGGGCTGTCGCTGCCGCCACCGCTGTCGTCGCTGCACGCCGTGAGGGCCACGGCGAGGACGAACCCCACCGCCATCAGCCCCCGGCTGCCGTTCGCCCGCTTGCGGTCGCTCCCGAGAACCATCTGGCTCACCACCGGGTGTCGGTCCGGACCGAGTGCGCCCGGAGCTTTCAGGGTCGGCTTCCAGAAGGCATAGTGCAAAAGATTGGCTGACATGGACAGGCACGCGACATGTGGGAGCCACAGATGCGGACAGCCCGACTGCGGACCGCGCACCCCGTCCTGTGGACCGGCTGGGCCGCGCTCGCCGCGGGCGCGGTCCTGTGCGTCCTCGGCTGGTACGGCGTCTCGGGCGAGCGCTACGCCGAGCGGCAACTGCCCTACCTGGCCTCCTGCACGGTGCCCGGTGCCGCGCTGATCGTCGCCGGGGCGGTGCTCCTCGCCCATGGCCGCAGCGCGCTCGCCACCGCGCGCGTGGAGGAGCTGTACGGCCTCCTGGTCGCCGCGGACCCCGCCGACGCCGAGGAGTCCGACACGGCGGTCATCGCGCCCCTGGCGGTCAGCGGGGACCTGCTGATGGTGCCCGGCGGCACCCTCTGGCACCGCGCGGACTGCCCGCTGGTCGCCGGGAAGGTGGAGTCGGTCCCGGTGGACGCCAAGCTCCTGGCGAGCGGCGAACTGGGCCCGTGCCCCATCTGCGAACCCGTCGAGGAAACCGACTGATGTCCTCGCTGACCTACGACCTCACCCTCGCCGGGCTGTCGGTCGGCAGCGCGGCCGCACTCACCGGGACCGGCCTGATCGTGACGTACCGCGCGACCGGGGTGCTGAACTTCGCGCACGGCGCGATCGCCATGGTGTGCGCGTACGTGCTGCGCCAGTGCGTGGTCGGGTGGGGCTGGCCGCTGTGGGCGGGGGCCGCGATGACTCTCCTGTTCCTGGCACCGGCGCTCGGCGTGCTGCTGGAGCGTTTCGTCTTCCGGCCCCTGTCCGTCCTCGGCGGCGATCCGGCACAGACCCTGGTGGCCTCCATCGGTGTCTTCGTGCTGCTCGTGGGCGGAGCCGCGCTGGTGTGGGGCCAGGGCGCCCGTGACGACGTTCCGGAGCTGGTGTCGGCCGACCCGTGGGGACAGCTGGCGGTCGCCCTGGTCCTGGCCGCGGGGGTGGGCGCGGTGATCCGCTGGACGCGCTTGGGACGGGAGCTGCGGGCCGTCGTGGACGACCGGCAACTGGCCGTCCTCGGCGGGATCGACGCGGACCGGGTGGCTGCGGCCGGCTGGGCCTTCGGGTCGTTCACGGCGGGCCTGACGGGCGTCCTGCTGGCCCCGTACGTCCGCCTGGACCCGTACGGGTTGCCCCTGCTCGTCATGGAGGTGGTCGCGGTCGCGGTGGCCGCGCGGATGCGGAGCCTGCCGGTGGCCGTGGTGGTCGCGCTGGGCGTCGGGGTGGCCCAGAGCCAGCTGACGAGACTGCACCCGTCCGGCTGGGCCGAACCGTTGCTCCAGGCGGTCGGCGCGAACCTCTTCGTGGTCACCCTGCTGATCGCGGCCCTGGCGCTCCCCCGCATCGGCACCCGGGACGCGCTCCCCCGCACGGCGACCGCGCGCGTGTCGACGCCTCAGGGCGCGTGGATCGTCGCGGCGGTGCTGTTCCTGCTGCCCCTGGGCTTCGCGGGTTCGGACCTCCACACCTCCGTCCAGGTCCCGGCGCTGGGCGTCGTACTGCTCTCCCTGGTCGTCGTGACGGGCAGGGGCGGCCAGATCTCCCTGGGCCAGGCGGCGTACGCGGGCCTGGGCGCCCTCTTCACCTCCCTCCTCGCGGCGGGCCGCTTCCCGGGCCTGCCCCGCCTTCCGGAACTGGCCGCCCTGGCGGTGGCGGTGGTCCTGGTGGCGCCCCTCGGCCTCCTGACCGGCTGGCCGGCGATCACCCGTCAGGGCCTGGCCCTCGCCCTCGCGACCTTCGCGGTCGGCGTCGGCGTGAGCCGCTTCGTCTTCGCCCAGCCGTACGCCACGTCGGGCCTGTCCCTGGACCGACCGGCCGGCTTCGAGGGCGACCGCGCGTACTACGTCCTGGAGTTGGCCCTGCTGGCCCTCGCCCTCCTGACGACCCGTGTGCTGCGCCGGGGCCGCACGGGCAGAGCACTGGCCGCCCTGCGCGACCACGAGTCCGGCGCCGCAGCGGCGGGCGTCCGGATCCGCTCCCTGAAGCTCCTCGCCTTCGTGGCGGGCGCCGCCCTGGCCGCCCTGGGCGGCGGAATGCTCGGCATGGGCCTCCGCGCCTTCGACCCCGCCGCCTACGACCCCGTCCGCGGCCTGCTCTGGTTCGCGGCGGTGGTGGTCATGGGCGCCGACAGCACCCTGGGCGCCCTCGCCGCGGCGGCCCTGCTCGTCGGCCTGGACGCGGGTGCGCGAGGCGGGGTGGCGGCGGCGCTGATCGGCGTTCTGGCGGTGCTGGTGGGCCGCTTCCCCGGGGGCCCCTACGAGGCGATCCGCAGACTGCGACCCCGACGGCACCCGACGTTGACAGCAACAGGCCTCCGAGCCCGCAGCCACCTGCGCCCACCACCTCAGAGCACCGCTCCCCCGACCACCCCCACAACCGAACCCGCCACGCCCCACCGGGCGATCACCGGCGATACCGCACCAGGCCCACGCCACCTGACGAACACCGACAACACCGAACCCAGCACGCCACACCGGACGAACACCAGCGGCGTCAACCCCGACCCACCACGCCGGACGAACACCGACAACACCGAACCCCGCAAGGCCGAGACCGGCGAACCCGAATCCAGCGCGCCCCGCCAGACCGATCCGTCCGCGACCGAACCCCACCCACCCCGCCCCGGACGACCCCCCGCACCGGGACCCGCCGGCGGCGCCTCAGCCCCGTCGGGGCCACCCGCACCCGACCACCGGACGCGCCGGGACGGTGCGGGTGAGAGCACGCACCCGGCCGGACGCCGGGCAGTCCTCACCGCTCACAACCTCCGGGCCCGCTACGACGGTTTCACCGCCCTCGACGGAGTCGACCTCACCGTCCAGCCGGGCAGCATCACCGCGATCATCGGCCCGAACGGAGCCGGGAAATCCACCCTCTTCCACTGCCTGGCGGGAACCCTGCGCCCCTCCCGAGGCCAAGTCCGCTACGGCGACCGGAACATCACCCGCCTGTCCCCCCACACCCGCACCCGCCTCGGCATCGCCCGCACCTTCCAGCAACTCGCCGTCTTCCCGACCCTGACGGTCGCCGAGAACATCCAGGTGGGTGCGGAGCAGGGCCACATCACCGACCCGGCCGCAACGGACCGCGCACTGAGACTGTTCGCCCTCGACGGCCCCCTGCGAAACGCGCCCGCCGCCGGCCTCCCCACCGGCACCCTCCGCCGGGTCGAACTGGCGAGAGCCCTCGCCGGCACCCCGGGCGTCCTGCTCCTCGACGAACCCGCCGCCGGCCTGGACACCGCCGAGGTGACCGCGCTGGCGCGCGTCCTGAAGGCCCTGGCGGCCGACGGCACCGCCCTCCTCGTGATCGAGCACGACCTGGACCTGGTGGCAGACCTCGCGGACGTCGTGCATGTCATGACCGCGGGCCGCATCATCGCCTCCGGCCCCCCGGCCCAGGTGCTGGACTCGTTCGACGCCCGGGAGACCGCCGTATGACAGCAGCCGTCCCGGCCATCTCCCTCCGCCAGGCGCGCGTGCGCTACGGCCCTCTGGAGGCCCTGCACGGCATCACCCTCACCGCCCCGGGTCCCGGCCTCACCGTTCTGCTGGGCCGCAACGGCTCGGGCCGTACGACGACGTTGCGCGCCCTGGCCGGAACCGTCCCACTGTCCGGCGGCGCGGTGGTGTGGGACGGCGTGGACGTGACGCGCGTACCGGCGTACGAGCGGGCCCGTAGCGGGATGTGCCTGGTCCCCGAGCGCCAGGCGGTGTTCGGTTCCCTCACCGTCCGCGAGAACCTCGAACTCGCCGCCCCCGCCCCCGACCCGGCCCTGGACGCCTACCCGCAGCTGGCCCCGCTGCTGCCCCGCCGGGCGGGCACCCTCTCCGGCGGCGAGCAGCGCATGCTGGCGATCTCCCGCGCCCTGCTGTCCGACGCGCGCGTGGTCCTCGTGGACGAACCCGCCCAGGGCATGTCTCCCGCGGTCGCGGCCCGCACGTACGCACTCCTCGCCGCTCTGGACGCGTGCGTGGTCGTGGCCGAACAACGGCTGCCGCCCGCGCTGCACGGCGCGAGGGCGATCGTGTACGAACTGCGGCGCGGCACGGTCGTGTTCGGCGGAGAGGCGGCGGAGCTGCGACCGCGACCGGGACGGCCCTCGATTTCATGATGTGCCGGCCAGTCGCCCTGACGATCCGGGACCCGTCCACACGCAACCAACATTCCTGGTTCTCCCAGGAATTGATCATGCGTGGCGGATTCCGCACCAGCTGTGACCCTGCGCTGTCAATGGTTCGATTCCGTTCGCCGTGGAGCGTGACTCCCGCCACAGATCACCCGTTGTCTTCTTCATGAGCCCGGGACCCGCCCGGTTCACGGACCGGGAGCCACCCGGCCCCGCCACGCACCACATCCCGAGGGAGTCACCCGTGCCGCGCATGCTCGACGTCAGCGACGAGGTACGCGCCGAGATCGGCGACGAAGAAGCCGACCGGCTGCTCGCCGGAGAAAACGCCCCCGGCAGTTACGACTGCACGTCCTGCCGCACCCAGGGCGACTCCGAACAGGAGCGCACCAGCACCGTCCTGTTCATCGGCGACGAGACGGCCGTCCTGGCCTTCGCCCACGCCAGCTGCCTGCCCTCGCAGGTCGTCCAGGTCACCGAGGAGCAGCTCCAGGGGGCGGTGAAGTCCATCACCGGCGACACCGTCGACCTGGATCCGGACCGGGTCGTACCCGAACAGGCGGTGCTCGGGGTGACCAGCGGACTCGTCCTGATCTCCGGGGAGTTGCACCCGGCGCTGGTCGTGGAGCCGACCGGCCCGATCGTGCGGCCCGGGGAGACGGGGCTCGGCGACGACTTCCTGCCGCTGCTGATCGAGCAGGGGTTCATGCCGCTGACGGCGATCGAGTCGGTTCCGTCGGTGCTGCACGGGTGGTCCGTGCTGCTCGCGGTGGGCCAGCTGCACGCGGTGCTCCAGCCGTCGGCGAACGGCGGTCAGCCGGTGGCCTGGTGGCAGGCGCACCAGCCGCTCCAGGTCACCGAGAGCTGGCGGGCCGCCGCCAACAAGCACCAGCAGGTGCTGATGTTCGCGGCACCGGCGGGCTCGATCGGGCGCCAGCCCCGCGAGGACCTGCTGCGCGGCGCGCTCGACAAGGCGGCGGCGAACGGCAAACTGGTCGCGGCGGCCATGCCCCTGGCGGGCACCTGAGCGGCCAGGACGAACCGCCGTCCGGCGGGCGTCAGTACGGGGCATCCCTCGCGAAAGCCCCATGTCGGCCGCATCCCTTGGTACGTGCTGTCGTTTGGACATACGTGCACCCATACGACGCTCCGCGCCGGTTCTCCGGCGGACAATCGGCCACGCCGATCTACGACGCGCTCTACTCCGAGTACGTCAAGACCTTCCGTTCGCTGCCGGGTGACCGCAGCGGCGAGGAGGAGCTGGGCTTCACCGCGTTCGGGAACATTCCGCACGCCTCGGGCTCGTTCAGCAGCTCGTACAGTGCCTACAGCGCGGGGGCGTTCAGCGCCCGGCAGCAGTCGCAGTGGCAGCGGGTGGGACACATCGGGCAGCAGCACACGGGGATGCACCACGTCCCGGCGGCGCTGCCGCCCGGCCCTCGCCGAGGGCTCTGAGACATGAGGAAGGGCGGCCCCGGGCGGGGCCGCCCTTCCTCATGTCTGCGTCACTTCTTCTTGGCGCCGCGCTTCTCGCGCACCCGCACCGAGATGTGGATCGGAGTGCCGTCGAAGCTGAACTCCTCGCGGAGCCGGCGCTCGATGAAACGCCGGTAGCCCGCCTCGATGAAGCCGGAGGCGAAGAGCACGAACCGCGGCGGCTTGGTGCCGGCCTGGGTGCCGAAGAGGATGCGCGGCTGCTTGCCGCCCCGGACCGGGTGCGGGTGGGCGGAGACCAGCTCGCCGAGGAAGGCGTTGAGGCGGCCCGTCGGGACGCGGGTCTCCCAGCCCGCGAGCGCGGTCTCGATCGCGGGAACCAGCTTCTCCATGTGGCGCCCGGTGCGCGCCGAGACGTTGACGCGGGGCGCCCACGCCACCTGGGCGAGCTCGGTCTCGATCTCCCGCTCCAGGTAGTAGCGGCGCTCCTCGTCGAGGGTGTCCCACTTGTTGTAGGCGAGGACGATCGCACGGCCCGCGTCGACGGCCATGGTGACGATCCGCTGGTCCTGGACCGAGATCGACTCGGAGCCGTCGATCAGGATGACCGCCACCTCGGCCTTCTCGACGGCGGCGGCGGTGCGCAGCGAGGCGTAGTAGTCGGCGCCCTGCTGCAGGTGGACCCGCTTGCGGATACCGGCCGTGTCGACGAACTTCCAGATGACACCGCCGAGTTCGATCAGTTCGTCGACCGGGTCACGGGTGGTGCCGGCCACCTCGTTGACGACGACCCGCTCCTCACCGGCCACTCTGTTCAGCAGCGAGGACTTACCGACGTTCGGGCGGCCGATCAGGGCGATGCGGCGGGGCCCGCCGACGGCGGTGCCGAAGGTCTGTTCGGGCGCCTCCGGCAGTGCCTCCAGGACGGCGTCCAGCATGTCGCCGGTGCCCCGGCCGTGCAGCGCGGAGACGGGGTGCGGCTCGCCGAGGCCCAGGGACCACAGGTACGCCGCGTCGGACTCGCCGCTCAGGCCGTCGACCTTGTTGGCAGCCAGCACGACCGGCTTCCCGGACTTGCGCAGCAGCCGTACGACCGCCTCGTCGGTGTCGGTGGCACCGACCTTGGCGTCGACGACGAACACGACAGCGTCGGCGGCCTCGATCGCGTACTCGGCCTGCGCGGCCACCGAGGCGTCGATCCCGAGGACGTCCTGCTCCCAGCCACCGGTGTCGACGACCTTGAAACGCCGCCCCGCCCACTCGGCCTCATAGGTGACGCGGTCGCGGGTGACGCCGGGCTTGTCCTCCACGACGGCCTCGCGGCGCCCGATGATGCGGTTCACCAGAGTCGACTTGCCGACGTTGGGCCTGCCGACGACGGCCAGCACGGGCAGCGGCCCGTGACCGGCGGCCTCGATGGCCCCTTCGACGTCCTCGACGTCGAAGCCCTCTACCGCGGCGAGCTCCATGAACTCCGCGTACTCGGCGTCGCCAAGCGCTCCGTGGTCCTGCTCTTCGGAAGAGCCCTCGGAGTGGATGTGGTCGTTCATGAAGTCCGTACCTCGTTCATCGTGGTGATCGGTGGACCGGTCCGGCCCTCGGGCCGGGTCGATCCACTACTCAGTGTCGCCTAGCGCCCGGTGAGGCGCCTGGCGTTTTGCAAGTGGGTGCTGAGCTGCTTCTGGATGCGCTCGGTCGCTTCGTCGAGTGCCTTGCGTGTACGCCGCCCGCTGCCGTCGCCCGCTTCGAAGGGGTCGCCGAAGACGACGTCGACGCGGCTGCGCAGCGGCGGCAGCCCCTTCAACAACCGCCCCGGCTTCTCGGAGCTTCCCAGCACGGCGACCGGGACGACCGGCGCGCCGCTGCGGACGGCGAAGTAGGCGAGCCCGGCGCGCAGGGAGGCGAAGTCGCCCTCGCCCCGGCTGCCCTCCGGAAAGATGCCGAGCACGCCGCCGGCCGCCAGGACGTCGACCGCCCGGGTGATCGCCCCGCGGTCGGCCACCGAGCGGTCCACCTTGAGCTGTCCGATGGCCGTCAGGAAGGGATCGAGCGGGCCGACGAACGCCTCCTTCTTGATCAGGAAGTGCGTCGGCCTGGGTGCCACGCCCATGACCATCGGGCCGTCGATGTTGTGCGAGTGGTTGACCGCGAAGATCACCGGGCCGGCCGCGGGGACCTTCCATGCGCCGAGGACACGCGGCTTCCACAGCCCGTACATCAGGCCGACGCCGATGCGCCGACCTACTTCGGCGCCCTTTTCGGAGGGAGCAGTCACTTCCCGGCCCGCTTCTCCTCGACCAGGGTCACGACGCACTCGATGACCTGCGCGAGGGTGAGCTCGGTGGTGTCCACCTCGACCGCGTCGTCCGCCTTGGCGAGCGGCGAGGTCTTGCGGCCGGCGTCGGCCGCGTCCCGCTTGACCAGGGCCTCACGGGTGGCGTTGACGTCGGCCCCCTTGAGCTCCCCGCTGCGGCGGGCGGCACGGGCCTCCGGGGAGGCGGTGAGGAAGACCTTGAGGTCGGCGTCGGGCAGCACGGTCGTACCGATGTCCCGCCCCTCGACGACGATGCCCTGTTCGGCGGAGGCCGCGAGCGACCGCTGGAGCTCGGTGATCCGGGTCCGCACCTCGGGCACGGCGCTCACGGCGCTGACCTTGGAGGTGATCTCCTGGGTCCGGATCGGACCGGCCACATCCACACCGTCGACCGTGATCGTCGGCTTCTCCGGGTCGGTGCCGGAGACGATCTCCGCCTTCCCCGCGACGGCGGCGATCGCGGACGGGTCCTCGATGTCGATCCCGTTGGTCACCATCCACCAGGTGATCGCCCGGTACTGGGCGCCGGTGTCCAGGTAGCTGAGGCCCAGCTGTGCGGCGACAGCCTTCGACGTGCTCGACTTGCCGGTGCCGGAGGGACCGTCGATGGCGACGATCACGGGCCGGGCGACGCCGTTTTCCACGGGGGGACACCTTTCGGGTGCGGTGTGGCGGGTGGTGTGGGGGCGTGACTGTGCCCCGGACAAGGTTACTGGCTCCCCGGGGCCCGTCTTACAGGCGGATGATCCGGCGGATCACTGCCGGATCGCCCAGCCCCGCTCCCGCAACGAGGCCGACAGCACCGGCGCGGCCTGCGGCTCCACCATCAGCTGCACGAGACCGGCCTGCTGCCCCGTCGCGTGCTCGATCCGCACGTCCTCGATGTTGACCCCGGCCCGCCCCGCGTCCGCGAAGATCCGGGCCAGCTGCCCCGGCTGGTCGTCGATCAGCACGGCCACGACCTCGTACGCCCGGGGAGCGGACCCGTGCTTGCCCGGCACCCGCACCTGCCCGGCGTTCCCACGCCGGAGCACGTCCTCGACCCCGGAGGCGCCCTCGCCCCGCTTGGCCTCGTCCGCGGACTGCAGCGCCCGCAGCGCCCGCACCGTCTCCTCGAGATCACCGGCGACATCGGTGAGCAGATCGGCCACCGGGCCCGGATTCGCGGAGAGGATGTCGATCCACATCGCGGGATCGGACGCGGCGATCCGGGTCACGTCCCGGATCCCCTGACCGCACAGCCGTACGGCGGCCTCCTCGGCGTGCTCGAGCCGCGCGGCGACCATGCTGGACACCAGATGGGGCATGTGCGAGACGAGCGCCACGGCGCGGTCGTGGGCGTCGGCGTCCATCACCACCGGCACCGCACGACAGTGCGAGACCAGCTCCAGTGCGAGATTCAGCACCTCGGTGTCGGTGTCCCGGGTCGGCGTCAGGACCCAGGGCCGGCCCTCGAAGAGATCCGCGCTGGCGGCCAGCGGCCCGGACTTCTCCCGCCCGGACATCGGATGCGTGCCGATGTACGGGGACAGGTCGAGCCCGAGTGCCTCCAGCTCCCGCCGTGGGCCGCCCTTGACGCTGGCCACGTCGATGTACCCGCGAGCGGCACCGCGCCGCATGGCGTCGGCGAGCACTGCGGCCACGTGCGCGGGCGGCGCGGCGACGATCGCGAGGTCGACGGGCCCCTCGGGCGTCTCGTCGGTGCCGGCGCCGAGCGCGGCCGCGGTTCGCGCCTGCTCGGGGTCGTGGTCGGCGAGGTGCACGGTGACGCCCCGCCCGGCCAACGCCAGTGCCGCGGAGGTGCCGATGAGCCCGGTGCCGATGACGAGCGCGGTTCTCACTGGGCGATGTCCTTGCGCAGGGCGGCCGCGGCGCCGAGGTAGACGTGCGCGATGTCGGCGCGGGACCTGTCGGACTCTATGTGCGCGAGAACACGGACGACCCGGGGCATGGCGCCCTCGATGTCGAGCTCCTGGGCGCAGATCAGCGGGACGTCCACGATGCCCAGCTTGCGGGCGGCGGCGGCCGGGAAGTCGCTGTGCAGATCGGGCGTGGCCGTGAACCAGATGCTGATCAGGTCGTCGGCGGTCAGCTCGTTCCGCTCCATGATGGCGGTGAGCAGCGCCCCGACCTGCTCGTCCATGTGGCCGGCCTCGTCCTGTTCGAGCTGGACGGCGCCCCGGACCGCTCGTACCGCCACGGCGTTGCTCCTTGCTGGTGTTCGGTTCCTGTCCATCCAGCCTAGTCAGGCCGTGCGGGACGGGTGGGCGGCGCCCGCCCCGTGAGACGCGCGTCCCGGTGGCAACTCCGGCGGCCGTTTCCGATGTCCGACCGTGTCAATGTCACCCGAATGTCGCAGTTCCGCTACTTGGGGTGAAAACATGCCCGTGCGCCTCTGGACTAGGAGCCGCACGTCCGCTCTGATAACAGGAAACTCGCCTCGGGGGAGGCCCCTTAGATGAAGCGTTCCGGACCCTTGCTCACACTGCTTGTGGGATTGCTGGTCGGCTTGTTCATGCTCTCGCTCAACGCCACCACGGGAGAGAAGCCGACATCGGCGTCCGTGAAGCCGTCACCCGGCACCAAGGCGTCACCGAACACCGCACCACCGAAATCGTCCGCCCCGCCCAGCCCGTCCCCGTCCCGCACACCTGTGCAGGAGGGGGTCTACGCGGGCCGTACGGACGACGACTCCTCAGCCGTCGCGATCACGGTGCGCGACGACAAGGCGATCGCGTACGTCTGTGACGGCCACAACATCGAGTCGTGGCTCCAGGGCGACGTGAAGGACGACGGCAGCCTGCACCTCACCGGCAAGGGCGGCGCACGCCTGGACGCCGCGGTGAAGGGCGTCAAGGAGATCCGCGGCACGGCGGGCGTCGGCAACGGACGCTACGCCTTCACCGTGGACAGGGCGAAGAAGCCGTCCGGCCTGTACCGCGCGAACAGCACGGTGGCCGGCGCGAAGATCGAGGGCGGCTGGATCGTCCTGCCGAAGGGCGAGCAGGTCGGCATCCTCACGCGCGACGGCAAGCGGTCCGCGGCACCCGAGATCGACCCGGAGACCGGTGCGGTGACGGTCGACGGACAGCAGCTCACGGCCCGCCCGGTACACCCCTGACCTTCGCCCGAGGGAGCCGATCATGACCGTCGACCCGAACGCGGCCACCCAGAGCTGGCCCGCACCCGAACCCGAGCGCCGCCCCGGCCCGGCCCGCTATCTGATCCCCGCCCTCGTGGCCGCCGCGGTGGCGGTCGCCCTGGGCGCCTACGGCAAGGTCCACGACCCGACGGGGACGGCCTTCAATCTCGCGGGTTTCAGCAGCACGGGCGCGGTGAAGTCGTGGCTCGCGACGGTCGCGTTCTTCTTCGCGATCGTGCAGCTCGTCTCGGCCCTGATGGTCTACGGCAAGCTGCCGGGCCCGAGTTGGTCCTCCACCCTGCACCGCTGGTCCGGTCGCGTCGCGTTCCTCGTCGCGGTGCCGGTCGCGGTGCACTGTCTGTACGCGCTGGGCTTCCAGTCGTACGAATCACGCGTTCTGTGGCACTCCCTCTTCGGTTGCTTCTTCTTCGGTGTCTTCAGTGCCAAGATGCTGCTGCTCCGCTCGGAGCGACTTCCCGGCTGGCTGCTGCCGATCATCGGTGGGCTCGTCTTCAGCGCGCTCACGATCCTCTGGCTGACCTCGGCCCTCTGGTTCTTCCGCACCTTCGGAGTGACGACATGACGCACAGCCCGACGCGACGCACGGCCCTTCTCGCGACGGGCGCCACCGCGCTGACCGTCGGCTGCGGCCAGTACGGCGGCAACAGTGACTCCGGGTCCAGCTCGGTGGAGGCGTCGGCCGGCACCGAACTGGCCAGGACGGGCGACATCCCGGTCGGCGGCGGGAAGATCTTCAAGGACGAGAAGGTCGTCGTCACACAGCCGAAAAAGGGCGAGTTCAAGGCCTTCTCGAACATCTGCACCCACCAGGGCTGCGCGGTGACGAGCGTGTCCGGCGGCACCATCAACTGCCCGTGCCACGGCAGCAAGTTCAACATCGCGGACGGCTCGGTGGCCAACCCGCCGGCGGCGAAGCCGCTGCCGGAGCAGCAGATCACCGTCAGCGGGGACTCGATCCAGCTCGCCTAGCGGACGGCCCGGCGCTCAGGCGTCCCAGAGCGCCCCGAGGGTCACCAGCTCGCTGCCGTATTCGATCCGGTCGGCCCACTCCACGGGCCATGCCTCGGCACCCAGGTGGGCGCCTGCGAAGGCGCCCGTCAGGCAGGCGATCGAGTCGGAGTCGCCGGAGGTGCAGGCGGCCCGGCGCAGAGCGGTCAGCGGCTCCTCCGGGAACTGCAGGAAGCACAACAGCCCGGTGGCCAGGGCCTCTTCAGCAATCCAGCCGGCCCCGGTGGCCAGGCACGGGTCCTCCTCCGGCGAGGCGGTGCGCACGGCGTCGTCGAGCCGGTCGAGGATCGCCAGGCACTCGTCCCAGCCGCGCGCGATGAACTGCCCGGACGTCGGGTCCTGACTGCGTGTCCACAGGTCGCCGAGCCAACGCTGGTGGTACCGGCCCCGGTTCGCCTCGGCGTACGACCGCAGCATCCCGACCAGTTCACCGGGCTCGGCCCCCCGCGTGAGCAGCCGTACGGCACGTGCGGTGAGGTCGGACGCGGCGAGCGCGGTCGGGTGCCCGTGGGTGAGCGCGGCCTGCAACTGGGCGGCACCGGCGCGCTGTTCGTCGCTGAGCCCGGGGACGAGTCCGACGGGAGCGACGCGCATGTTGGCGCCGCAGCCCTTGGAGCCGATCTGGCTGGCGTCCTGCCAGGGCAGATCCGTGCGCTCCAGCAGGTCGCACGCCCTGAGGCAGGTGTTGCCGGGGGCGCGGTTGTTCTCCGGGGAGCGGTTCCACGCGATGAACTCCCGGCGGACCGGCTCGGCCATGTCGGACCCGAGCACCCCCCGGTCCATCGCCGTCCGCAGCCCCCTCGCCACCGCCAGCGTCATCTGTGTGTCGTCGCTGACGATCGCCGGTGTCGACAGCTGCATCTCCCGCCACGGCCCGCACTTGGCGAGGATCGACGGCACGCTGTTGAACTCGGTCGGGAAGCCGAGGGCGTCCCCGAGGGCCAGACCGACGAGCGTTCCGGTGGCGGCGCGTTTGGTGAGGATCGTGGTCATGCGGGGCGTCCTTCCGGGGACGGTCGAAGGAGAGGGGGGTGCAGGGTGGTGGCCGGTCCCGCGCGGTAGAGCGCGGCCGGTTTCCCGCGGCCGCCGGTCAGACGCGCGGCGCCGGGAACGGCTTCGACGAAGCCGGGCGTGGCGAGCACCTTGCGGCGGAAGTTGGGCCGGTCGAGGGCGGTCCCCCACACGGTCTCGTACACCTGCTGGAGCTCGCCGAGGGTGAACTCGGGCGGGCAGAAGGAGGTGGCGAGGCAGGTGTATTCGAGCTTGGCGCCGACGCGGTCGTGGGCGTCGGCCAGAATCCGGTCGTGGTCGAAGGCCAGCGACCCTGTCTCGTCGTAGCGCACCCAGCGGGCCTCGGCCGCGTCGCTGCCGCCGTGCGGCTCGGGAGGGTCGGGAAGCAGCGCCGCGAAGGCGACGGAGACGACCCGCATGCGTGGGTCGCGGTCGGGGTCGCTGTAGGTCCGCAGCTGTTCCAGGTGCAGCCCGGAGAGGTCCGACAGGCCGGTCTCCTCGGCGAGTTCGCGCCGCGCGGCGGTCTCCGCGGACTCGTCCGGGTGCACGAACCCGCCGGGCAGCGCCCATCGTCCGGCGTACGGTTCCTGTCCCCGCTCCACGAGCAGCGCGTGCAGCGCGCCTTCGGCGACGGTCAGGACGGCGAGATCGACGGTGACGGCGAAGGGCTCGTGGGCGTACTTGTCGTAGTCCACTCGCACCCGCCCCCTTTATGGTCAGAATGACTAATAGTCGTTACGACTATAAAGGGGCCGGGCGGGGTTCGACAAGCCCTAGGAACGGCGCCCGAGGAAGCCGAGGAGCCGGACCTCGGGCTCTGCGCAGGACGGCACGGCGACCGGTGCGGCGAACCGCACGCCCCGGTCCTCCTCCCCCACCACGCACCGGGCGACGGACAGCAGTTCGGCCGCGAGGCCGTCCGGGATGGGCCGCCGCTGCCCGCACGCCCGGGCCACGTCCCACCCGTGCACGGTGATCTCGACGGCGCCGACAGCGGCCATCACCCGTACGTCCAGCGGCCGTTCACCCACCAGCACGTCCTCGGGCGGCCCGGCCGCCCACGCGCCGAGCACGGCACGCGCACGTGACCGGAAGCCGCAGACCCGGTCGGCGTGCGGGAACAGCCCGATCCGCGCACCGGTGAGCCCCTCGTACAGCGCGTCCAGGGAGTCGTCGAGATGGCCCAGCAGGTCCCCCAGATCCCATTCGGCGCAGGGCGTCCCCCTGCCGAGCCCCGCACTCCCCGCTTCCGCCACGCTGCCCAGCGCGTAGGCGAGCGAACGCTCCAGCAGCTCTCCCGCACTCATGACAGCACCTCCGCCGGACCGCCGGAACGGCCCCTCCGTGGCCTCACAGGGGCCTCCTGGGCCCCGGGGAGTCCCGCGCGCCGCGAAGGCCGCACGCGACCCTCCAGCGGTTCCGGGTGCTCCTCGTCGCGGATACCGGTCCTCGCGTCCATCCTCGCTCCCTCCGTCAGGGATACAGACCCGCGGAAGGCCCGAAACGCATCGGCCGGTCCCGGAGAAGTCCGGAACCGGCCGCACGCGCGTGTGTCGGGGACTACAGATCGACTTCCTGCATCAGCATGCCGACCTCGGTGTTGGACAACCGTCGCAGCCAGCCCGACTTCTGGTCGCCCAGGGTGATGGGACCGAAGGCGACCCGCACCAGTTTGTCGACCGGGAAGCCCGCCTCGGCGAGCATGCGGCGGACGATGTGCTTGCGGCCCTCGTGGAGGGTCACCTCGACGAGGTAGTTCTTGCCGGTCTGCTCGACGACCCGGAAGTGGTCCGCCTTCGCGTACCCGTCCTCCAACTGGATGCCGTCCTTGAGCCGCTTGCCCAGGTCGCGCGGGATCGGGCCCACGATGTGCGCGAGGTAGACCTTCTTCACGCCGTACTTGGGGTGGGTCAGCCGGTGCGCCAGCTCGCCGTGGTTGGTGAGCAGGATGACGCCCTCGGTCTCGGTGTCGAGCCGGCCCACGTGGAACAGCCGCGTCTCGCGGTTGGTCACGTAGTCGCCGAGGCACTGCCGGCCCTCGTTGTCCTCCATCGTGGAGACGACACCGGCGGGCTTGTTCAGCGAGAAGAACTGGTACGACTGCGTCGCCACCGTCAGGCCGTCGACCCTGACCTCGTCATGCTCCGGGTCGACCCGCTTGCCCTGCTCCAGGACGATCTCGCCGTTGACCTCGACCCGCGCCTGCTCGATGAGCTCCTCACAGGCCCGCCGCGAGCCGTAGCCCGCGCGGGCGAGGATCTTCTGCAGCCGCTCGCCCTCCTGCTCGGCGCCCGGGAAGGTCTTCGGCGGCTTCACGTCCTTCTTGCCCGCGTACCGCTCACGGTTGCGCTCCTCCGCCCGCGCCTCGTACTCGCGGGAGGTCGCCGGGACCCAACGGCCACGCCCGGTGTCCTGGCTCTGCCTGGGGCCGCCCTTGGCCCCGCCGCGCGCGGAGGCACCGCGCCCGGACTTCGGACCGTCGTGGGTGGCGCCGGGACCCACGTCGTAGCGGCGCTCCTCGGGACGGGGACTGCCCTCGCGCTTCGGCCTGTCGTCCCGCCCCGCCCCGCCCTTCGGCTGGGAGCCACCGCCACCCGTCCCGCGGGGCTTCCCGCCCCCGCTGCTTCCCCGGGGGTTGCCGCGCCCGTTGTTCCTGCCGCTGCCACTGCCACTGCTTCGCATCAAAGTTCCGTCGTCGTCGAGTCGTCTGCATCTGCATCCGGTGCGTCCGGATCGAACGACGGGACCCCTTCCAGCGTCTCGGCCTCGATCGCCTCAGCCTCCGGGAGGAAGGGCGCCAGCTCCGGGAGCTCGTCCAGACCGCGCAGGCCCATCCGCTCCAGGAAGTAGTTCGTCGTCACGTACAGGATCGCACCTGTTTCGGGTTCCGTGCCCGCCTCCGCCACCAGACCCCGCTGGAGAAGGGTGCGCATCACGCCGTCACAGTTCACTCCGCGCACCACGGAGACCCTGCTGCGGCTGACCGGCTGGCGGTAGGCGACCACCGCCAGCGTCTCCAGCGCCGCCTGGGTGAGCCGGGCCTGCTGCCCGTCCAGGACGAAGCGTTCCACGGCCGCGGTGTACTCGGCGCGGGTGTAGAAACGCCAGCCGCCCGCGACGTACCGCAGCTCGAAGCCGCGGCCCTGCGCGGTGTAGTCGTCCGCGAGTTCCCTGAGCGCCTTGCCGATCAGCCGCCGCGGCCGCTCCAGGATCTTCGACAGGTACTCCTCGGTCGCGGGCTCGTCCACGACCATGAGGACGGCCTCCAGAGCCGGCTTCAGATCGAGGTCGGCGACACTGACGGGCCCCGTCCGGACCTCGGTGGTCTCCTCGCTCACGCCTTGTCCTCCTTGGGCGGCTCAGGCGGTCGGTCGAACTCGTCGGTCACGGTGGGCGCGGCCTCCCCCGCCCCGCCGGTCCACCGCACGATCAGCTCCCCCAGAGCGGTCTCCTGGTCCAGCGCCACGGCCTTCTCGCGGTACAGCTCCAGCAGCGCGAGGAACCTCGCCACCACGGTCAGGGTGTCGTCCGCGTCCTCCACCAGCAGACGGAAGCTGGCCTCACCGAGCTCCCTGAGCCGTGCGACCACGATCCCCGCCTGCTCCTGGACGCTCACCAGGGGCGCGTGGATGTGGTCGACGTACACCTGCGGCTTGGGCTTGGGCTGCATCGCCTGCACGGCGAGCTTCGCGAACCCCTCGGCACCGATGCTGATGACCACCTCGGGCAGCAGCTCCGCGTGGTGCGGCTCCAGCCCGACGGTACGGGGATAGCGCCGGGCCTCCTCGTCGAGACGCCGGTTGAAGATGTCGGCGATCTGCTTGTACGCGCGGTACTGGAGCAGCCGCGCGAAGAGCAGGTCCCGCGCTTCGAGGAGCGCCAGGTCCGCCTCGTCCTCGACCTCGGCGGCGGGCAGCAGCCGGGCGGCCTTGAGGTCGAGGAGGGTGGCCGCGACGACGAGGAACTCGGTCGTCTCGTCCAGGTCCCAGTCCGGGCCCATCGCCCGGATGTACGCCATGAACTCGTCGGTGACCTTGGAGAGCGCCACTTCGGTGACGTCCAGCTTGTGCTTCGAGATCAGCTGGAGGAGGAGATCGAAGGGCCCCTCGAAGTTGGCGAGCCGCACCTTGAAGACACCGTCGGAGGCTTCGTCCCCGGGTTCGACCTCCCCGGGTTCGGCTTCCCCGGGGCCGACTTCGCCAGGGTCACTGGCTTGCGGCTCCGCCGGATCGCCGACGCCGTCCTCGTGCCCGGCCGCCTGGGCGGGAGCGGCAGCCTCGCCCTCGGCAAGCGGCTCGCTCTGCGCCACGTCCGCCGGTGCGGCAACGGCCGGCGATCCCGGCCCCCGCCCCAGCACACGCCGACGAGCGGCAGCGCCACCGGCGCCGGGCACGGGAACGTCGTTCGAGGTCATAGCCCTCGCAGGCTACCGCTAGCGCCCACGCAACCGTCGTACGAGAATGCTCGCGTCCCCGCGGGATTCCAGATCCGCCAGCACCACGGCGACCGCCTCGCGCACGATCCGTCCGCGGTCCACCGCGAGCCCGTGCTCACCCCGGAGCACCAGACGCGCGTGCTCCAGATCCATGAGCTCCTCGGCCGACACATACACGGTGATCTTCTCGTCGTGGCGCTCCCGGCCGCTCGGCCGCCGCGAGGGCGACCGGCCGCGCTTGCCGCGCTGCTGGACACCGTTGGAGGCTTGGGCTGAACCTTCCTGCGCCTCCTGACGTCGGGCTGTGCGCTCCGCGGCAGCCGCCCGGAGACGGGACTCGCCCGCCTCCACCGAGTCGGCGTCGACCGCCACATGCTCGGCCCCGTTGCCGTCCCCGCCCTGCGCGGGCACGGACTGGGGGGCGTCGTCGGACGCCGCCCCGTCGGAGTCGCCCGCGGGAGCCGGTACCCGGGCCTCGCCGTTGGCCCCCCGCCGGGGGGTGGACGCCTGGAGCGCCATCCCCCCTGTCGTACGGAACAGTTCGTCGGCCCCCGGCAGACTCACTCGGCGGGACACCGGGCGAGCACCTCCCTGGCGAGCTGACGGTAGGCGGCGGCGCCGACGGAGTTGGAGGCGTACGTGGTGATCGGCTCACCGGCGACCGTGGTCTCCGGGAAGCGGACCGTGCGCCCGATGACCGTGTGGTAGACGTGGTCGTCGAACGCCTCGACGACACGCGCGAGCACCTCACGGCTGTGCACGGTGCGCGAGTCGTACATCGTGGCGAGGATGCCGTCGAGCTCCAGATCCGGGTTGAGCCGCTCCTGGACCTTCTCGATGGTCTCCGTCAGCAGTGCGACCCCTCGCAGGGCGAAGAACTCGCACTCCAGGGGCACTATCACCTTGTGCGCAGCCGTCAGAGCGTTGACCGTGAGCAGACCCAGTGAAGGCTGACAGTCGATCACGATGTAGTCGTAGTCGGCCATGAGCGGCTTCAGGGCACGCTGCAGCGTCGACTCGCGGGCGACCTCGGAGACCAGCTGGACCTCCGCCGCCGACAAGTCGATATTGCTCGGCAGCAGGTCCATGTTGGGAACCGCGGTCTTCAGCAGGACCTCGTCGGCCGCCATGCCCCGCTCCATGAGCAGGTTGTAGACGGTGAGGTCGAGCTCCATCGGGTTGACACCGAGCCCCACCGACAGCGCGCCCTGCGGATCGAAGTCCACGAGCAGCACGCGTCGGCCGTACTCCGCGAGCGCGGCACCCAGGTTGATGGTCGACGTCGTCTTGCCGACGCCGCCCTTCTGGTTGCACATCGCGATGATCGTCGCGGGGCCGTGACTGGTCAGCGGACCCGGGATCGGGAAGTAGGGCAGCGGGCGTCCGGTCGGACCCACGCGCTCACGGCGCTGACGGGCCGCGTCCGGCGCGAGCGTGGCCGCGTACTCCGGATCGGGCTCGTACTCGGCGTCGGGGTCGTAGAAGTGCCCCTCGGGCAGTTCGTCGTAGTCGGCGAAGTGGTTGTGGGGCGCGCCACTTCCGTCGCCGGCCATGGCGTTCACGTGATGGCCATCCATGCTCTGGTGTGCTGTCCGCACGGTGCGCGGACTCTGATGGGCTGCGAAGGTGCGCACCGCGACGGAGCCGACAGCCTCGAAGCCCGCGGGGCCCTGGGCCTCGGCGGGCATTCCTGGTTGACCACCCCCGGGAAGAAATGTCGACTCATTCACAAGTCGTCTTACCTCCTTGGAGACCAGGAAACTTCTAGACAAGGTCAGCGTGTCACCATGCCGACGGTTGGCGACTCTATGGCGTGTCGGGTGTTCACAGCAACACAATCCGCCGGACCCGGCAGGATGTGTCGGCAATGAAACATCCCGCTGTCAAGGGCGTACGGCCGTCGCACGGCAGGTTCCGCCGGTGTACGAATCGGTTCAAGGGTTACGTTCGACGCGAGTTGACCGAGAGTCGCAAAGTGACCATACACACATCCGGCCGGACCTTCTCGGGCAAGGTCCGGCCGTGCGTGCGTCGTTGACGCGCCTTGTTGACGTATCGCCTTTACGAAAAGGTGACTTAGCCATCCGGCGAGGTCAGAGGGTCAGCCGAGCAGCGTCTCGAGCTCCACGTGCTCCAGACCGTGCGCCTCGGCCACCTCCCGGTAAACGACCTTGCCGTCATGGGTGTTGAGGCCCTTGGCCAGCGCGGGATCGCGGCGCAGCGCCTCCACCCAGCCGCGGTCGGCGAGTTCGACGATGTACGGCAGCGTCGCGTTGGTGAGCGCGTGGGTGGAGGTGTTGGGAACCGCGCCGGGCATGTTGGCGACGCAGTAGAAGACCGAGTCGTGGACCTGGAAGGTCGGCTCGGCGTGGGTGGTCGGCCGGGAGTCCTCGAAGCAGCCGCCCTGGTCGATGGCGATGTCGACAAGGACACTTCCGGGCTTCATCCGCGCCACGAGCTCGTTGGTGACCAGCTTCGGGGCCTTGGCGCCGGGGATGAGGACGGCGCCGATGACGAGGTCGGCGTCGAGGACGGCCTTCTCCAGCTCGAAGGCGTTGGACATGATCGCCCGGACCTTGGTGCCGAAGACCTTGTCCGCCTCGCGGAGCTTGTTGATGTCACGGTCGAGCAGCGTGACGTGGAAGCCCATGCCGACGGCGATCTGCGTGGCGTTCCACCCGGAGACCCCGCCGCCGATGACGACGGCCCGCGCGGGCTGGGTGCCGGGGACACCACCCGGGAGGACACCGCGACCGCCGACCGAGCGCATCAGGTGGTAGGCGCCGACCTGCGGGGCGAGCCGGCCCGCGACCTCGGACATCGGGGCGAGCAGCGGGAGCGCGCGGGAGGACAGCTCGACGGTCTCGTAGGCGATCGCGGTGGTGCCGGACTCGATGAGCGCGTCGGTGCACTCCTTGGAGGCGGCCAGGTGCAGGTAGGTGAAGAGCGTCTGGTCCTTGCGGAGACGGTGGTACTCCTCGGCGACGGGCTCCTTGACCTTCAGCAGCAGGTCGGCGGTGGCCCACACCTCGTCGGCGGTCTCCAGGATCAGGGCGCCCTCGGCGACGTACTCCTCGTCCGGGATGGAGGAACCGAGGCCGGCGCCCCGCTCGATGACGACCTGGTGGCCGTGGCGCACCAGTTCGTGCACACCTGCGGGGGTGATGGCCACCCGGAACTCGTTGTTCTTGACCTCGCGGGGGATGCCGACCTTCACGTGGATCACGGTCCTTGGCTCAGTGGATGTGGGGCAATGCAACACATACCCAGGCATGCACGAGCACACCAGGAGACACCGCAGGAGAAGGTGCGGCAGAGCCAGTCTAATGAAGGCGTTCCCGCTGTCTAGCCTTTCATTGCATCAATCTTCAGCAGATGTACTACGGATTTCGCAGGCATTAGCGTCGTGTTCCGGCTCGTCGGCCTGCTCCGGCCCCGGTTCCCCCTGGGAAAGCACCTCCCCCAGCAGCAGATCCGCGGCGCCGCGGTGCAGCTGGGCGGCCGCGGAATCGCCGAGGCGCTCCAGGGTGTCCGCGAGCCTCAGCTGGAGCGCGGCCTGCAGCCGGACGTCCTCGGCGCGCCCGGCCCACTCGACGGCCTCCTGGCAGGTGCGCAACGACTCCTCGGGGTGTCCTGCGTACTCCTGGACGCGGGCGAGTTCGCTCAACGCCCGTGCGTGCGCGGCGACATCGCCGCTCTTGCGGTGTCCGGCGAGCGCGGCCCGCCAGTTCCTGACCGCCTCGCCGTAGCGGCCCGCATAGGTGTGCGCGGCGGCGATACGGCCGTACAGCCGGGCGGCCTCGGCACGCTCGTCCCGGGCCAGCCGCTGGGCGAGGGCACGGCCGAACCAGTCGGCGGCCCGGTCGTAGTCACCGAGCTCCAGATGCGCGCCGCCTACGGATTCCATCGCCCGGCCGGTCGCATACGGGTCGTTCGCTTCCCGTCCGGCGTCCAGCGCCTCCCGGTAGCGGGCCAGCGCCTCCCGGGTCCGGCCCGTCTGGGCGTCCAGGTCGGCGAGGTTCAGCAGGGCGGCGGCCTTCTCACGGGGCAGGGCGCGCCGCTCGGCCACGTCCAGGACGAGGCCGTGGATGCCGTAGAGGTCGGGGGCGGCGGCCTTCATCCCGAAGTGGGCGACCATCGTGCGCACGAGTTGCGACATCAGACGCCGGGCGAGGGTGTCCAGCTCCCCGTCGGCGACCGCGAGCCGGGCCGCGGCGAGCAGGGCGGACCTGCGCACGCGCAGCCAGTCCTCGGCGGCCCTGGGGCTCGGGAAGCGCAGGGAGCGCGGCATGTCCTGGAGCTTCTCGCGGGCGTCGGGATTGTCGGTCTCGGTGATCGCACGGGAGGACTGGAGCAGCCGTACGGTCCGTTCCAGCATGCGGGCGCGGGCCAGCTGGAGCTCGGCCGGGCGGTCCTGGGTGCCGGCGAGGGCCTTGAACAGCGGGTGCAGACAGCCGGGGACCACGTACTGCGGCAGCGGCGAGTCCACGACGTGCAGCAGGCCGAGGGCGACGAAGTCGTCGAGGGTGGAACGGGCGCCGTCCACCGAGCAGCCGGCGAGCGCGGAGGCGGTGTGCGGGTCGATGAGGCCGGCCGGCGCGAGGGAGAGCAGTCGCAGAATCCGGGCGGCGGGACTGGGCAGGGACGCGTAGACGAGCTTGAAGACCCGGCTGAGCGGGTTCCCTTCGTCACTCTCCGCATGCAACTGTTTGGCCAGATCGGCGACGGCGGCGCTGGGGCGGGCGGCGAGCCAGCCCCCGGCCAGCATCAGCGCGGCGGGATGGCCCTGGCATTCCTCGACGAGGCCCTCGGCGGTACGCGGATCGACGGTGATGCGGACCGCCCCGGTGTGCCGGGACAGCAGGTCCAGCGCGGACTTGGTGTCGAGCCCGCCGAGAGTGCAGGGGCGGACGTCCGCGATCCCGGTCAGCGGGCCTCCCGAAACGGCCACGACCAGGCACTCCGGAGTATCCGGCAGCAGAGCGTCCACCTGTTCCGCGGTCACCGCGTCGTCCAGCAGGAG
This sequence comes from Streptomyces sp. NBC_00285, assembly GCF_036174265.1. Lineage (NCBI taxonomy): Bacteria > Bacillati > Actinomycetota > Actinomycetes > Kitasatosporales > Streptomycetaceae > Streptomyces > Streptomyces sp. NBC_00285. Next base: position 2,482,287 of record NZ_CP108055.1, read on the forward strand.
CAGGGCACGCCGGTCGGCGAGGGCCTCGCGCAGCACCGCCGTGAGGTCGTCCTCCGAGGCCCCGGCGGGCGCCGACACATCGAGCGCGGCAAGCAGTTCACGGGCGGTGTGCTCGACGGGAACGGGGGTGCCGTCGGGCTCGCTGAGCCGGGCGCGCAGCACCCCGTCCCGGTAACGCTGCGCAACCTGCCGTACGAGTTCCTCGGCGAGCTCGGTGCGGCCGGAACCCGGCCTGCCCGCAATGAGCAGCACGCGTGCGCGAGGAGCCTTGCGCCCCGAGATGGTGTCCAGCCCGGCGCGCTCGATATCGGCCCGGAGTTCCTTCAACTCCCGCTCCCGGCCCAGGAAATGACCCTCGGCCGACAGCTGCACACCGCCTGCGTCCACCGCCTGATCCGTCACGGGCCACACTCCCGTCCACCGCACGCGCAAAGCCCGCCGGGACCCCGGTTCGGGCATTCAGAGCCTAGTTCACGCTCTGCAACGTTCCTGGCAGAGCGCGGCGGTATGGGACGGAGAGTCCCCTGATCGGATCAACGGATCATAGGATTGCCGGTTTGGGCGGTTCCGATGTCAGGGGACGGTTCCGATGTCAGGGGCGCGGGGCTGTGACATCGGCGGGTCCACCGCGGGCCGCGACAGACCTCAACGCGACCGGCACCCCGCAACACCGCCCCACCGAGAGGCGAACCCCGCACCGCATCAATCCTCGAACGGCCGCGCAGGCCACGGCGCCTCAGCCGGACGCAACGCGTCGAACCCACCGGAATCCCGGGCGGCCACCAGCGAGAGCACGCCCACGACCAGGCAGTTGTTGTGCAACTCCCCCGCCAGCACCCCGCGCACCAGCTCGGAGACCGGCACACGCGCGTGCTCCATGTCCGCCTCCTCGTCCTCGACCTCGAACCGCTCCTCCTCGGCCTCGGACAGCCCCCTGGCCAGGAAGATCCGGATCGCCTCGTCGCAGCCGCCCGGAGTCGTGTAGACGTCCGTCAGCACCCGCCAGTCCTCCGCCTTGACGTGTGCCTCCTCGTACAGCTCCCGCTGGGCCGCGTGCAGCGGATTCTCACCGGGCACGTCGAGCAGTCCGGCCGGGATCTCCCACAGCTTCTGCCGTACGGGGTGCCGGTACTGGCGGATGAGCAGGACCCGGTCCTCGTCGTCGAGGGCGAGGACGGCCACGGAACCCGGGTGGACCTGGTAGTCACGGCGGACCACCGACCCGTCGGGCATGACGACCTCGTCGGTGCGGACGGAGGTCTTGTTGCCCACGAAGGGGGTCTCCGTGGCCCGGATCTCCCACTCCTGCGGGGTGTCCTTGATCGTCATGCCCTGTCCTTCCCCACGTGCACAAAAGAAGCCGGGGCACTCGCCGATTGAATGCGCGCGCCCCGGCCACCGTACAACTGTCGTGCTACATCGAAGTCTTCCGCTCGACCGAGGCCTTCACCAGGCCCACGAACAGCGGATGCGGACGCGTCGGCCGCGAGCGAAGCTCCGGGTGGGCCTGCGTGGCGACCAGATAGGGGTGGACATCACGCGGGTATTCGACGTACTCGACGAGCTTGCCGTCCGGCGAGGTGCCGGAGAACAGGATGCCCGCCTTCTTCTCGAGCTCGGCCCGGTAGGCGTTGTTCACCTCGTAACGGTGACGGTGCCGCTCCTCGACGTACTCCTTGCCGTCGTACACCTCACGGACGATGGAGCCCTCGGCGAGCTTGGCCGGGTACATGCCGAGCCGCATGGTGCCGCCCATGTCGCCCTCGCCGGCGACGATGTCGAGCTGCTCGGCCATGGTGGAGATGACCGGGTGGCCGGTGGCCGAGTCGAACTCCGTGGAGTTGGCGTCCGGGATGTCGGCCAGGTTCCGCGCGGCCTCGATCACGATGCACTGCAGGCCCAGGCAGAGACCGAGCAGCGGGACCTTGTTCTCCCGGGCGTACTTGATCGCACCGACCTTGCCGAGCACACCGCGGTCGCCGAAGCCGCCCGGGATGCAGATGCCGTCGACGTCACCGAGCTGCGCCGCGGCGCCGGCCGGGGTCTTGCAGTCGTCGGAGGTGACCCACTTGATCTTGACGCGGGCCTTGTTGGCGAAGCCGCCGGCGCGCAGCGCCTCGGTGACCGACAGGTAGGCGTCGGGCAGGTCGATGTACTTGCCGACCAGGGCGAGGGTGATCTCGTGGTCGGGGTTGTGGACGCGGTCGAGCAGGTCGTCCCAGGTCGTCCAGTCCACGTCCCGGAACGGCAGGTCCAGCTTGCGGACGACATAGGCGTCCAGGCCCTCGCTGTGCACGGTCTTCGGGATGTCGTAGATCGACTTGGCGTCGGGGCAGGCGACGACCGCGGACTCGTCGACGTCGCACATCAGCGAGATCTTGCGCTTGATCGCGGTCGGCACCTCGCGGTCGGACCGCAGCACGATCGCGTCCGGCTGGATACCGATGTTGCGCAGCGCCGCAACCGAGTGCTGGGTCGGCTTCGTCTTCAGCTCACCCGACGGTCCGATGTACGGCAGGAGGGAAATGTGGACGACGAAGACGTTGTCACGGCCGACCTCGTGCCGGACCTGGCGGACCGTCTCCAGGAACGGCAGCGACTCGATGTCACCGACCGTGCCGCCGACCTCCGTGATCACGACGTCGACCTCGTCCGTCGCCATACGGCGGATGCGGTGCTTGATCTCGTTGGTGATGTGCGGGATGACCTGCACGGTGTCGCCCAGGTACTCGCCGCGCCGCTCCTTGGCGATCACGGTGTTGTACACCTGGCCGGTGGTGACGTTCGCCGAGCCGTCGAGGTCACGGTCGAGGAAGCGCTCGTAGTGGCCGATGTCCAGGTCGGTCTCGGCGCCGTCGTTGGTGACGAACACCTCACCGTGCTGGAAGGGGTTCATCGTGCCCGGGTCGACGTTGAGGTACGGGTCGAGCTTCTGCATCACGACGCGCAGGCCCCGCGCCTTGAGCAGCATGCCGAGGCTGGAGGCCGTCAGGCCCTTGCCGAGCGAGGAAGCGACACCCCCAGTGACGAAGATGTGCTTGGTCGTCGTGGCTGTGCTGTTTCGAAAAGCAGCGGTCATGGCCAAGAGGGGGCTCCCGTGGTCGCGATCTGGAGGTGCGGTTCGGGGGTCAGACGCCACCCGGGCCACGGGCTACCAGGGTATCAGCGCCGCGAGGAGATGGCTTCCGGCCACGCTCCGCACACGCGTGGACACGGACGTGCACGAGCGCCCCCGGTTCTCACCCGTTGCTCACCCGTTCGGCTCATCCGCGTTGCCCGGAGCGGCACACAGATCATCTACGTGCGTCGTATCCTGCTCGGACACTCGCTGCCGAGCGGCCGGAAAAACGGGACCACCCCACCCGTAGGCGCCGGAACAACGAGAGCTCGTCAGTTCGTTGAGCAACAGTTGTCGTTTTGCCTCACGGCGGCAGGCCTGTTTTGCTTCACCGCTCAACGACGCTTTACAACGACCCCCTTGACCGCACCAAGCGACAGCCCCCTTTTTCACTGAGGGGGTGACGTGGCCGTTCGACTGGAGTTGCACGTGGCCGGGCGCATCGAAGACTACGCACTCATCGGAGACATGCAGACCGCTGCCCTGGTCTGCCGGGACGGCACGGTGGACTGGCTGTGCCTGCCCCGCTTCGACTCGCATGCCATCTTCGCCGGCCTGCTGGGCACCGAGGAACACGGCTTCTGGCGACTCGGCCCCGCGCACGCGGCCGACGCCGAACCCCCCACCGCGGCCCGACGCGGCTACCGCGGCGACTCCCTGATCCTGGAGTCGGAGTGGGACACCCCGCGCGGCACGGTCAGGGTGACGGACTTCATGCCCCCGCGTGACGGCGCCCCGCAGCTGATCCGGATCGTGGAAGGCGTCTCGGGCCGCGTCCCGATGCGCTCGGCCCTGCGCATGCGGTTCTCCTACGGCCGCGTCGTCCCCTGGGTCCACAAGCACGAGGGCCGCACGGTCGCCGTGGCGGGCCCGGACTCGGTGTGGTTCGACACCGAGTGCGAGACCTACGGCAAGTCCCTGACGACGTACTCGGACTTCACCGTCGCCCCGGGTGACCGGATCGCGTTCACGATCTCGTGGGAGCCCTCGCACAAGCAGCCGCCCCCGCTGCCGGAGCCCGAGCAGTCGCTGGAGGCGACGCAGGACTTCTGGCGCGAGTGGGTCGAGCACTGCACGTACCACGGCCCCTACCGCGAGGCGGTGATCCGCTCGCTGATCACCCTCAAGGCGCTGACGTACGCCCCCACCGGCGGCATCGTGGCGGCCCCGACCACCTCCCTGCCCGAGGACATCGGCGGTGTCCGCAACTGGGACTACCGCTACACCTGGCTGCGGGACGCGGCCATCACCCTGTCCTCGCTGCTGCGCACCGGCTACCGCGAGGAGGCCCGTGCCTGGCGCGAGTGGCTCCTGCGGGCCGTCGCAGGCGACCCCGAGAACCTGCAGATCATGTACGGCATCGCGGGCGAGCGCGAGCTGGGCGAGGCCGAGCTGGACTGGCTGCCCGGCTACGAGAACTCCGGGCCGGTCCGGGTCGGCAACGGCGCCGCGAACCAGCTCCAGCTCGACGTGTACGGCGAGGTCACCGAGGCCCTGCACCTCGGCCACATGACCGGCCTCGCCCGCAACGACTACGCCTCCCTGCTCCAGCTCAAGCTGATCCGCTACCTGGAGCAGCACTGGGACGAGCCGGACGAGGGCATCTGGGAGGTGCGCGGCCCGCGCCGGCACTTCGTGCACTCCAAGGTGATGGCCTGGGTCGCCGTCGACCGCACCATCAAGCTCATCGAGTCCGGCGACGCGGACGGCCCCCTGGAGAAGTGGCGTGATCTGCGCGACGACATCCACCGGGACGTGTGTGAGAAGGGTTACGACAAGGAGCGCAACACCTTCACACAGTCGTACGGCTCGAAGGAGCTGGACGCCTCCCTGCTGCTGATCCCGCAGATGGGCTTCCTGCCCCCGGACGACAAGCGCGTGATCGGCACCATCGAGGCGATCCAGCGCGAACTGTCCACCGAGGACGGCTTCATCCTGCGCTACCCGACAACCTCGGGCGTCGGCGAGAACCTCGACGGTCTGCCGGGCGACGAGGGCGCGTTCCTGGCCTGCTCGTTCTGGATGGCGGACGACCTGGCGATGATCGGCCGGGTCGACGAGGCCCGCAAGCTCTTCGAGAAGCTCCTCGCCCTCCGCAACGACCTGGGTCTCCTCGCCGAGGAGTGGGACCCCCGGCTCAAGCGCCAGGTGGGCAACTTCCCCCAGGCCTTCAGCCACGTCCCCCTCATCGACACGGCGCTGCGGCTGACGGCGTCGGGGGCGTACGGCGGTTGACCTGCTGATCCGTGGGGGTCGGGCACGCCTCGGGTAGCGTCCGGCTCATGGACAGCGCTACGAGCAGCGGATTCGACACCCAGGGCGCCGGGATCACCGTGCAGCGGGCGCTGGAGCTGCCCGGTCTGCGCAGCGGGCTCCCGGAGATCCTCGCGGGCGCGGACCGGCTGGACCGGACCGTGCGCTGGGTGCACGCGGGCGAGGTGCCCAACATCGCTTCGCTGTTGAAGGGCGGCGAGCTGCTGCTGACCACCGGCTACGGTCTCGGCACCCGTCCCGCCGAACAGCGCGCGTTCGTCCGCACGCTGGCCGAGCGCGGTATCGCGGCCCTGGTCGTCGAGCTCGGCCCGCGTTTCACCCGACTGCCCGCGTCCCTCGTCGACACGGCCCGCGCGACCGGCCTGCCGCTGGTCCAACTGCACCGCGAGGTGCCGTTCGTGGCGGTCACCGAGGAGATCCACACCGAGATCGTCAACGGCCACTACGCGCTGCTCCAGCGCGCGGAGGAGGTGCACCGGCGCTGCACCGAGGCTCTGCTGGGCGGCGGCGGTGTCCCGCAGGTGCTCGGCATCCTGGCCGACTTCAGCGGCAATCCGGTCTTCCTGGAGACGCCGGACGGACGGCTCCTGTACGCCGCCGGGGCGGGTCCCGAGGGTGCCGACCCGCTCCAGGTGTGGGAGGGGCTGCGCAGCCAGCACAGGGACTCGCCGCCGTCCGGCTCGGCTCTCGTGGACGTGCCCGGGGGCGGGCCCGGCGCGGGTTCGGTACGGGCGCGGCTGGTGCTGCTTCCGGTACGGGCTCCGCTCGGGCCGGTGCACCGCATGGCGGCCGAGCGCGCCGCGGGCATCCTGGCCGTCGTCCTGATGCAGGCCCGCCAGGAGGAGGAGCTGGCGGCACGCGGCCGCGGCGATTTCCTCACCGACCTCGCCGAAGGCAGGATCACCGCCACGGACGCGCCCGCACAGGCGCGCGTGCTGGGCTTCAGGCCGGGCACGGGTCCGCTGCTGCCGGTGGTGATGCGGCTCGGCGACGCCCTCTCCCCGGGCGGTGGCTGGGCGGTCCTGGCCCGGGCGGTCTCCGAGGAACTGGCCGCGGTCGGTGTGCCGGTCCTGCTCGGGGTACGGCCGGTCGAGGGCCGTGTGCTCGTGCTGCTCGGCCTGCGCTCGGAGTCGGAGCGGTCGGCGGTCGCGGACCGGGTCGCTGCGGCGCTGCGGGCGGGTGTGGAGCGAGCCGGGATGCAACGGCCCGGCGCCCAGCCGCCCGTGGTCGTGGTCGGCGTGGCCGGCAGTTGGGCGGCGGCCTCGGCGGGCCTGCGGCACGCGGCGGAGACGGCGACGGCCGCGCAGGGCCTGTCCGACCGCCCCTGGTACGACGCCCGCCGCCTCGACATCGATCTGCTGCTGTGGCGGCTGCGTGACCACCCGGACCTCGCGGCCTTCGTGGACCGCGCGATCGGCCCGCTGCGCGCCCACGACAGCCGCTCCAAGCCGCCGTTGCTGCCCACCCTGGAGACCTATCTGGCACACGCGGGCCGCAAGGCGGAGACGGCCCGCGAACTCCACCTCAACCGGCAGACCCTCTACAACCGCCTCGCCCGCATCGGCGAGTTGCTCGGCACGGACCTCGACGACCCGCAGACGGTACTGGCGTTGAGCCTGGCACTGCGGGCGCGCAGGCACGCGCCCTAGAGCAGCGGCCGGGGCTGGGTCAACTCGTCGTAGACGCTGAGCACTTGAGCGACGGTCTCGTCCTCGGTGGGCCAGGTCGCCGCCTGCCGCACACCCCGCTCCCTCAGCAGGTCCTGCCGCTCGGGATTCCCGAGCAGCCGTACGACGGCTTCGGCGAGCGCGTCCGGGTCGCCGTACGGGATGAGTTCGGCCGCGTCGCCGACGAGTTCGGGGATGCCGCCGACCGCAGTCGCGACGAGCGGCACGCGCGCGTGGAAGGCCTCCTGGGCGAGCACCGAGCGGGCCTCCCAGCGGCTCGGCAGGAGCGCGAGGTCGGCCGCCGCGAGCAGTTCGGCGATGTCGTCGCGTCGGCCGATGAGCCGAACCGGCAGCTCTTCCTCCTCGATTCGGCTCTGCAGGACGGCCCGCAGCGGCCCCTCCCCCGCGACGACGACCAGCGGCACGGGGTCCAGGAGACGCCACGCGCGGGCGGCGTCCAGCAGGGTCTCGTAGCCCCGGTTCCGCTCCAGGGCGCCGACCGCCATCAGCAAAGGCCTGCCGGTGGCCCCCAGTTCGGCCCGTACCTTCGGCCGCAGCCGATCGGGATCCTCCTGCTCGACGGCCTCGCGCGGTCCGGGCAGGGCCACCGCGGCGAGCCGCGCGTCCCGCGCACCCGTCCTGCGCGCCCGGTCCACGAGGACCGAGGTGGAACCGAGGACCACGGAGGCGGCCTTGACGACCCGGCGTTCGAGGAGGCGTACGAAATGAGCCCGCGCGCCTTCGGCGTACGCCCGGTCGTGCCAGGTGACGATGAGCGGAGTCCGCCGCCCGCTGAGCGCCAGCACCGCGCGGAACGAGGCGTGCAGCCCGTGCGCGTGCACCAGGTCCGCATCCGCGCACGCCGCCCGCAGCACCGCCACGGAGGTCGGATCGCTGCTGCGCGGCACGTGCACGTGTTCGGCACCGGCCCCGGAAAAGTCGTAGGTGCGATCCGCCTCGGCGGGGGCGCACACCGTGACCCGCACGCCCCGCTCGACTAGCCCCGAGGTCAGGGAGCGCACATGCGCGCTGGCGCCGGCATTGCCGCCGCCCAGCACCTGCACGGTGCGCAGCGGCGACTGGCCGTGCGGTGAGTGGCTGCTCACGGGGGTCACGTGGCCGGGGCTCCTGGTTCGGGTCGGACGGTCACGAGGAAACGTACAGAAGGGATCGAGCGGAAGGGTGTACCGCGCGCTTCCTACGCGTGACGGGTTCTCCCCCAAGGATGCCAGGACGTACGGGTGTTCCGCGCATACGGAGAGCGGCCGCAAGGGTGTGCGCGGCGAGTCGCGCTCACTCACAAGAGTGAGCGCACGGCGTCCGAGCCCGCTTCAGGCACGCACGCCACTCTGCGCCCACCCCCTCAGGGGCGCGGGGAACTGCGCGGCCGGCCCCCACCGGCCCGCAGCCGATACGACCGAGCGCACCCATCCGACCTCACGCGTCCGCCCGAGCCGTGGCGAGCAACTCCTCCGCATGCGCACGGGCCGTCTCGGAGTCCTCCTGCCCGGCGAGCATCCGGGACAGTTCCCGAACCCGGTCCTCGCCCTCCAGCACCTTCACACCGGAGCGGGTGACGATCCCGTCGTTGGTCTTCTCGACCAGCAACTGCCGGTCGGCGAAGGCGGCGACCTGAGGCAGGTGCGTCACGACGACGACCTGCGCGGTCTTCGCGAGCCGCGCGAGGCGCCGCCCGATCTCCACCGCCGCCTTGCCGCCGACACCCGCGTCGACCTCGTCGAAGAGGTACGTCGGCACGGGGTCCGTCCCCGCGAACACGACCTCGACGGCCAGCATCACGCGCGACAGCTCACCACCGGACGCGCCCTTGGCGATGGGCCGCGGCGGCGCCCCCGGATGCGGGGCGAGCAGCAGCTCGACCTCGTCGACACCGGACGTCCCGTAGGCGACGGTGCGCCCGCCGACCTCCACGCCCTCCGGGTCCTCGGTCTGACGGATGTCGAAGGACACGCGCGCGTGGGGCATCGCCAGTGAGGCCAGCTCTGCCGTCACCGCCGCCGCAAACCTCTCCGCGGCATCCGTTCGCGCATCCGACAACGCCTGCGCCAGCCCGCCCAGTTCGGCCCGGAGCGCGTCCCGCTCGGCGGTCAGCTCATCGATCCGCTCATCGTCGCCGTCGAGTGCGGTGAGCCGCGCGGCGCTCTGCTCGGCCCAGGTGAGCACGGCGGCGACGTTCTCGCCGTACTTCCGCGTCAGCGCGGTGAGAGCGGCCCGGCGCTCCTCCACGGCCGACAGCCGCAGCGGATCGGCGTCCAGGTCGTCGGCGTATCCCGCCAACTCGCCGGCCACGTCGCCCAGCAGGATGCCGATCTCCCCGATCCGGTCGGCGAGTGCGGCAAGGGCGGGGTCGTGCGACCGTACGGCCTCCAGAGCCCGCTGAGCGCCCGCCACGAGCGTCGTGGCATCGATGCCCTCAGGGTCCTCGGGATTCCCGGCGAGGGCGCCGTGAGCGGCCGTGGCGGCCGATGCCAGTGCCTCGGCGTGTCCGAGCCGCTCGGCTTCCTCGGCCAGCTCGACGTCCTCCCCGGTCCGAGGCTCCACACCGGCGATCTCGTCGAGCCCGTACCGCAGCATGTCGGCTTCCTGGGCCCGCTCACGCGCGCGGGTGACGATCTCGTCCAGTTCGACGGAGACGGCCCGCAGGCGCCGGTAGGCCTCGGTGTACTTGGCCAGCGGCACGGTGACCGCGTCGCCCGCGTACCGGTCGAGCGCCTGCCGCTGCCGGCTCAACTTGAGCAGCCCCTGCTGATCGGTCTGCCCGTGCACGGCGACCAGCTCGTCGGCGAGCTCGGCGAGCACCCCGACCGGCACGGACCGGCCGCCCAGGTGGGCCCGGGACCGCCCTTCGGCGGAAACGGTACGGCTGATGAGCAGCGCCCCGTCGTCGATCTCCGCCCCGGCCTCCTCGGCCCGTACGACCACGGAGTCACCGGCGGACACACTGATCCGCCCCTCCACGACCGCTTTCTCGGCCCCGATCCGCACGAGCGCCGCGTCAGCCCGTCCACCGAGCAACAGCCCCAGGCTCGTGACCACCATGGTCTTGCCCGCACCCGTTTCACCGGTGACGGCGGTGAACCCGGGTGACAACTCGACGACAGCGTCGTCGATGACTCCGAGCGACCGTATCCGCATCTCTTCCAGCACGGTGACGACCTTACGAGGTCGGGGCAACGAGATGCGAGGCCCCCTGTCACTCGGGCGAGTGGAGGTTTTTTGGGGGCGCGGGGAACTGCGCGAGCAACCACGAATCACGGGCACCCGCGCACGCTCCGCAACCAGCCCCCACAACTGGCTAGTGAGGCGCCCCCCGCCACCCGGAAACCGGCAGCGCGAACTTCGCCACCAGCCGATCCGTGAACGAAGCGTGGTGCAGCCGAGCCAGCCGCACGGGCACAGCCCCCCGCCGGACCTCCACCCGGGCCCCCGGCGGCAACTCGAAGGTCCGCCGCCCGTCACACCACAGAACACCCGGCGGAATATGGGGCAGCAACTCCACGGCCAGCACGGAGTTCGGCGAGGTCACCAACGGTTTGGCGAACAGCGCGTGCGCGGAGATCGGGACCATCAACAGCGCCTCCACCTCGGGCCACACCACGGGCCCGCCTGCGGAGAACGCGTAGGCCGTGGACCCGGTGGGCGTGGACAGCACGATCCCGTCGCACCCGAACCCGGTCACCGGGCGTCCGTCGATCTCCAGCACGACCTCGAGCAGCTTCTCCGCACCGGCCTTCTGCACGGCCGCCTCGTTCAGCGCCCAGTCGGTGTGGACGATGTCCCCGTTCCGGTGAACGACGACGTCGACCGTCATGCGCTCCTCGACCTCGTACGACTTGGTCACCACCCGGTCGACGACCTTGTCGAGGTCGTCCCGCTCGGCCTCCGCGAGGAAGCCGACACTGCCCAGGTTGACGCCCAGCATCGGCACCCCGGAGGCCCGGGCGAACTCGGCGCCGCGCAGCAGCGTCCCGTCACCGCCGAGCACGATGAGCAGCTCGCACCCTTCGAGGCACTGCGCGGTCGCCTCCTTGACGAGTTCCACCTCGGGCGGCAGCGGCAGGTCGGCGGCCTCGTACTCCAGGACGCGCACGCCGATCCCCGACTGCATCAGCCCCTTCACGACCAGTTCGGCACTGCGGATGGCCGCGGGCCGCCCGGTGTGGGCGAGCAGGAAAACAGTTCGAGCTCGGTTCTGGTTCAACGCGGCCCCTCCGCAACTGCACGGTCGACATCGGCCGGGTCCAAGGCGGGCGCCCCGGCACGCAGCCACAGAAAGTATTCGACATTGCCCGAGGGCCCGGGCAACGGACTGGCCGTCACACCGTTCACCCCGAGCCCGAGCCCGGCCGCCTTCCCGGCGACCCCGCGCACGGCCTCGGCCCGCAGCTGCGTGCTGCGGACCACTCCCCCACTGCCCAGCCGTTCCTTCCCCACCTCGAACTGCGGCTTGACCATCATCACCAGGTCGGCGTCCGGCTTCACGCACCGCACCAGGGCGGGCAGTACCAGTCCGAGCGGGATGAAGGACAGGTCCCCCACGACAAGATCCACTGGTTCCCCATCGATCGCTTCGAGCGTCAACTCGCGTACGTTCGTACGGTCCTTGACGGTGACGCGTTCATCGCTTTGGAGAGACCACGCGAGTTGGCCGTAGCCGACGTCGACGGCGACCACGTGTGTGGCGCCGGCCCGCAGCAGCACGTCGGTGAAACCGCCGGTGGACGCGCCGGCGTCCAGCGCCCGCCGTCCTTCGACGACCAGCCCGCGCGGCACGAACGCCTGAAGGGCACCCGCAAGCTTGTGCCCACCCCGGGACACGTAGTCGGGATCACTGTCGTCGCTCTGGACCAGGATCGCGGCCGCGGTCTCCACCTGGGTGGCGGACTTGGTCGCGACGGTCTTGCCGACGGTGACCCGCCCGGCCGCGATCAGCTGACCGGCGTGCTCGCGCGAGCGCGCGAGCTTCCGCCGGACCAGCTCCGCGTCCAGACGACGTCGTGCGACTCCTGCCACGTTCGGTTCAGCTCCTAGTGCCATACGAGGGTGAAGGCGCCCTCTGGTCATACGACGGCGAGGGCGCCGGAGGTTCCGGGCGCGCGTCGAGCGCGGTGAGCGCGTCGCGCAGCCCCCGGTGTACATCCTCGTACACCTCGACGTGCCCGTCCGTCGCGAGGTGGTCGGCGTCGCCCAACCGCTCCAGCCGGGCGTCGACCTCGGCGTTGCCGGTCGGGGTGCGGGCCACGTTCAAAGGGGCGGGGGCAGCGGGGTCGTACTCCGGCTCCACCGCCTCCTGGAGATTCTCCGTCTCCGGAACTGCGTCGCTCATGCCCAGACGCTACCTCGAACCCCTGGGGTACCGTCGATCGCGATGGCCACGATCGAGGAGTGCCGCGCCGCACTCGAGAAGCTCTCCGACACCATGCGGAACGCCGAGGGGGACGCCGCCTCGGCGGCGTCGATGGACCGCTCGGTGAGCTGCCGCATCACGGATCTCGACGTGACCTTCGTCGGCCGGATGACGGGCGGCCGAATCGTGGTGCGGGACACCCTCCAGGGCCCGCCGAAGGAGAAGGCGCAGATCAGGCTGACCATGTCCGGTGACGACCTGGTGGCCCTGGTGAACGGCGAACTGAACTTCGCCAAGGCCTGGGGCTCGGGTCGGGTGAAGCTGGAGGCCGGTCTGAGGGATCTGTTCCAGCTCAGGAAGCTTCTGTAGCACCCACGGTCTCGCTGACGGCCTCCACGCGCATGCGTGCCTTGCGGGCCGCCGGCACCACCAGCGGTGTCCCCGTCTCAGGGTCGTCGATGACCTGACAGCGCAGCCCGAAGACCTCCTCGACCAGGTCGGCCGTGACGATGGCGTTGGGGGCACCCTCGGCGATGATCCTGCCGTTCTTGAGCGCGATCAGATGCGTGGCGTACCGGGCCGCGTGGTTGAGGTCGTGCAGGACGGCGACCAGCGTCCGCCCCTGCTCCTCGTGCAGCTCGGCACAGAGATCGAGAACGTCGATCTGGTGCTGGATGTCGAGGTAGGTCGTCGGCTCGTCGAGCAGCAGCAGCGGGGTCTGCTGGGCGAGCGCCATCGCGATCCACACCCGCTGCCGCTGACCGCCGGACAGCTCGTCGACGTACCGCTCGGCGAGCTCGGCGACGCCGGTCTGCCGCATCGACTCCTGGACGACCCGCTCGTCCTCGGTGGACCACTGGCGCAGGATGCCCTGGTGGGGGTATCGACCGCGGCCGACCAGGTCGGCGACGGTGATCCCGTCGGGCGCGATCGACGACTGCGGGAGCAGGCCCAGGGCGCGGGCGACCTTCTTCGCCGGCATCGACTGGATGGCCTGCCCGTCGAGCAGCACCTTGCCCCGGCTGGGCTTGAGCATCCGCGAGAGTGCCCGCAACAACGTGGACTTGCCGCACGCGTTGGGGCCGACGATCACCGTGAAGGAGTGGTCGGGTATCTCCACCGACAGCTGCTCGGCGATGACGCGCTGGTCGTAGGCGAGGGTGACGTTGTCGGCGGACAGGCGGTTCACGGTGCTCCTTGTGTTGTTCGGTCCGCTGCCGTGGATGATCCCGGCACTCATATCCGGCCCGCCTTGCGCTCGGTGACCAGGAGCCACAGCAGGTAGACGCCGCCGAGGACTCCGGTGACCACGCCTACGGGCAGCTGGTCGGCCCCGAAGACCTTCTGCGAGACCCAGTCGGCGGTGACCAGGAGGGTGGCGCCCATACACAGCGACGGAAGCAGGTTGGGGCCGGGCGAGCGGGTCAGGCGGCGGGCCAGCTGCGGTGCGGTGAGCGCGACGAAGCTGACCGGCCCCGCGGCCGCGGTGGCGGCGGCGGTGAGCAGGACGGCCGCGACCAGCAACAGCAGCCGTACGCGCTCGACACGCACGCCGAGGGCGTTCGAGACGTCATCGCCCATCTCCATCATCCTCAGGCCGCGCGCGTTGACGAGGACCAGCGGGACGAGGACGGCGCACAGCCATAGCAGCGGCCAGACCTGCGCCCAGTCACGGCCGCTGAGCGAACCGGTCATCCAGACGACGGCCTGGGCCGCCTCGGTGAGCGTGGACCTGGTGAGCAGATAGCCGTTGACCGCGGTGACGATCGCGGAGACACCGATACCGACCAGGACCAGCCGATACCCGTGCACCCCCTGTTTCCAGGCGAGCAGATAGATCGCGAACCCTGTGACGAGGCCGCCCACGAGCGCGCCCGCGGTGATCTGAGCGGCGCTCCCGGAGAACAGCACGATCATCGTGAGCGCCCCGGCCGTCGCCCCCTGGGAGAGCCCGAGCACATCCGGACTGCCCAGCGGATTGCGGGAGATGGCCTGGAACAGCGCACCGCCGAGCCCGAGCGAGGCTCCGACCAGAAGCCCGACGAGGACCCGGGGCAGCCGTAGCTCGTTGACGATGAACTCCTGACCGGCGTTGCCGTTCCCGAGCAGGGTCCTGAGGACGTCCTCGGCGGGGATCGGGAAGTCGCCGGTGCCGATCAGCACGACGCTCGCGGTGAGCGCGGCGAGCAGGATCAGGCCGACGACGACAGCGGCCCGGACGTCCACCCGGACCGAGAGTCCGCCGGGGGTCCTGAGGGCACGGTTGGTCTTCACAGCTGCGCCGTCCTCCGCCGTCGTACGAGAAAGATGAAGACCGGCCCGCCGATGAGCGCGGTGACGATGCCGACCTGGAGTTCCGCGGGCCGGGCGACGATCCGCCCGAGGACGTCGGAGCCCAGCAGCAGCGCGGGCGACAGGACGGTCGCGTACGGCAGGATCCAGCGCAGGTCGGGTCCGGTGAAGGAGCGCACGATGTGCGGCACCATCAGGCCGACGAACACGATCGGTCCGCAGGCGGCGGTGGCGGCACCGCACAGCACGGTGGCGGAGAGCATGGCCAGCGCCCGGGTGCGGTTGAGGTTGGCGCCGAGGGCCTTGGCGGTGTCGTCGCCCATCTCCATCGCGTTGAGCGGCCGGGCGAGCGCGAGGGCCAGAAGCGAGCCGGCCACGAGGAACGGCAGCACCTGGAGGATGGTCGAGTTGCTCGCCGAGGACAGCGAACCGACCGTCCAGAAACGCATCTTGTTGAGGGCCTGGTCGTCGGTGATCATCACGGCCTGGAGGTAGCCGTACAGAGCCGCGCTGATCGCCGTGCCGGCCAGCGCGAGCCGTACCGGGGTGGCGCCCCGGCTGCCGCCGAGGAACCAGACCAGTGCGCCGACCGCTGCCGCGCCGAGAAAGGCGAACCACACATAGCCGTTGAGTGAGGTGACGCCGAAGAAGGTGATCGCGGTGACAACCGCGGCGGACGCGCCCGCGTTGATGCCGAGCAGCCCGGGGTCGGCCAGCGGATTGCGGGTGAGCGCCTGGAGCACCGCCCCGGACAGGCCGAGCGCGGCGCCGGCGAGCAGTCCCAGCACGGTCCGCGACAGCCGGTCCGCCACGACAACGTCGCCGTAGGTCCCCGTGTCCTCGAACAGGCCGTGCCAGACCTGCGCGACGGACAGCCCTTTCGCCCCGATCGCGATGCTCGCCACCGCGACGAGCAACAGGATCACGACGGAGACGAGGAGCCCAAGGACTCGTATCGCCCGGCGGGTTGGGGGCGCGGGGGCGGTCTCCGCGCGCTGTTCGGGAGGACTGTCGACCAACACCAGGTTAGGTTAGCCTACCCTGCCAATCGGTCACGATCCCGAGGCCGGCCGCACCCGGATCACAGGAACGCCTGCCCGCCCCCACGGCTCACAACCCCAGCTTGGCCAGCGCCTTGCCCCCGTCCAGCTCGCAGGCCGCTTCTCCCCCCGCTGTCCAGGCCGCCGCGCACAACGCACGCAGTCCGTCCAGCGCCTCGCCGTCACCGTCGAGTTCCAGCCGCTCCGTCCCGGCCGTCGCCGTCCAGCCACCGCACCGGAAGCCGTCACCCGCCTCGGTGACCTCGGGCTGCCCGGTGAGCAGCCCCCGCAGATCGGCGTCCACATAGGTCGGCCGGTGCTGGGGCGGCGCAGCCAGCAACTGGGCGCCGTCGGTGACGCCGGTGAGCACGAGCAACGAATCGACCTCTCCGTTGAACGCGCCCTCGATGTCGGTGTCCAGCCGGTCTCCGACCACGAGCGGCTTCTTCGCACCGGTACGCAGGATCGTCTCCCGGTGCATGGGCGGCAACGGCTTGCCCGCGACCTGCGGCTCGGCACCGGTCGCGATCCGCACGACCTCCACCGCGGCGCCGTTGCCCGGCGCGATGCCACGTCCGCTCGGAATCGTGAGGTCGGTGTTGGACGCGAACCAGGGCACCCCGCGCGCGACGGCGTAGCTGGCCTCCGCGAAGCGTCCCCACGGCAGGTCCGGCCCGCCGAAGCCTTGCACGACCGCCGCCGGATCGTCGTCCGCCGACTCGACGGGCTCAAGCCCCCGCTCGCGCAAGGCCACCCGCAGCCCCTCGCCACCGATGACGAGTACCCGCGCCCCGGCCGGCACCTGCTCACTGATCAGCCGCGCGACCGCCTGGGCGGACGTGATGACGTCGTCTGCCCCCGTCGGTATCCCCAGCTCGGTGAGGTGCTCGGCCACGGCATCGGGCGTACGCAGCGCGTTGTTGGTGACGTAGGCGAGGTGCATACCCCCCTCACGCGCGGTGGCGAGCGACTCGACCGCGTGCGCGATCGCGTTCCCACCCGCGTACACCACCCCGTCGAGGTCGAGCAGCGCCGTGTCGTACGCCTCGTTCAGAGCCTGCCCACTGCCCTCGGGCCTCGTCCTCACGCCCTGGCTCATTCCGCATCGCTCCTAGTTCGACGGCTTTCCCCCGATCATCCCCCATGCCACTGACACCCGTACGATGCCGGGATGAACACAGCAGGTCACCCGGAAGCAACAGCGCGCCGAGGCCTGGAACTCACCCCGTTCCGAGGCCTGCGCTACGACCCCGACCGGGTCGGCAGCCTGGCCGCCGTGACATCCCCGCCGTACGACGTCGTGGTCCGCCCCGACGGCCTGCACCAACTCCAGTCCAACGACCCGTACAACATCGTCCGGCTGATCCTCCCGCAGGCCACCACCCCGGCCGAACGCAACGAACAGGCGGCCCGCACGCTGCGCGGCTGGCTGTCCGAGGGGATCCTGGCCGCCGACCCCGAACCGGGCCTGTACGTCTACGAACAGCACGACGGCGCCGGCCTGCTGCAGCGCGGAATCATCGGCACCCTGCGCCTGTCGGACCCGTCGGAGGGTGTCGTCCTGCCCCACGAGGACGTCATGCCGCACGTCGTCGCCGACCGCGCTGCCCTCATGCGCGCCACCTCGGCGAACCTGGAGCCCCTGCTCCTCACCTACCGCGGCAACGGCTCCACCGCCGACTTCGTGGAACGCACCGCCGAGCGGACACCGCTGCTCTCCACCACCACGGAGGACGGCTACAGCCATCGCCTGTGGTCGGTCACCGACCCGGCCGACCTGGCCCGCATCCAGACCGACCTGGCCCACCACCAGGCCCTCATCGCCGACGGCCACCACCGCTGGGCGACCTACCGTCGGCTACGCGCGGAGCACCCCTCGCCGAGCCCGTGGGACCACGGCCTGGTCCTCCTCGTCGACACAGCGCGCTACCCCCTCCGCGTCCGAGCCATCCACCGCCTTCTGCACGGTGTCCCGGTGGCCACGTCCCTCGCCCTTCTCGACGGCCTCTTCCGGGTACGACACCTCGATGTTCCCCTGGCGGAAGCACTGGAGACCCTCGCCGACGCGGCCTGCGCGGGCAACGCCTTTCTGCTCGCAGGCGACGGCGCCTTCCACCTCGTCGACCGCCCCGACCCGGATCTCCTGTCCCGCACGATCCCCGGGGACCGCCCCACCGCCTGGCGCACCCTGGACGCCACGGTCCTGCACGCCACCCTCCTCGCCCACATCTGGCACATCCCCGAGGACGACCCCGCCCGCATCGCCTACATCCACGACACCGCCGCCACGGTCAAGAAGGCGGAACGCGACGGCGGCACCGCGGTCCTGATGCACCCGGTCCGCGAGGAGGTCGTCCGCGACCTCGCCCGCCAGGGCGTCACGATGCCCCGCAAGTCGACGTCGTTCGGCCCGAAGCCGGCGTCGGGACTGGTCCTTCGCGCCCTGGACGTATGACGCAAGAAGGGGCGGGATCCCGGGATCCCGCCCCTTCTTCTCACTCCACCGCCGCCCTCAGTCCTTGAGGTCGCCCTCGTCATCGTCTTCGTCTTCTACGGCCTTCTCGACGACGACCTCAGCGTCACCCTCGACCTCGACGTCACCCTCGGCGTCGCCCTCAGCCTCAGCCTCGTCGAAGGCGTCGACGAACTCCACCCCGTCCATCTCGGCGAGCCGGTCGGAGGCGTCCGTGCTGCCGTCCTTGTCGGACTCCACGGCCTTGGCGAACCACTCCCGCGCCTCGTCCTCCCGACCGGCCGCGAGCAGCGCGTCGGCGTACGCGTACCGCAGCCGCGCGGTCCACGGCTGCACGGAGTTGGAGGCAAGCTCGGGGCTCTGGAGCGTCACGATGGCCGCATCCAACTGGTCCATGTCACGCCGGGCACCGGCGGCGACGAGCCGCATCTCGACCTGCCCGGCCTTGTCGAGCTTGTGCACCTCGGGCGCCCCGGCCATCTCCAGCGCCTTCTCCGGCCGCCCGAGCCCCCGCTCGCAGTCGGCCATGACCGGCCACAGTTCCACGTTCCCGGTCATCCGCCGCGCGGCCCGGAACTCGGAGAGAGCCTCGCTGTACTTCTGGTTCGCATACGCCGCGAACCCGGCCGCCTCCCGTACGGCGGCCACACGCGACGCCAGCCGCAGGGCGATCTTGGAGTACGCGTACGCGCCCTCCGGGTCCTCGTCGATGAGCCGGGCGACCATCACCAGGTTCTTGGCGACATCCTCCGCAAGCCCCTTGGGCAGGCTCAGCAGCTCCTGTCGTACGTCCTTGTCGATCTCGTCGCCGGTGACGTCCTCGGGAATCGGCAGCCGCTTGATCGGCTCACGATCCCGGTCACGCTCCTCACGGAAGCGCCCACCGCCACGCCGGTCGTCGCCACCTCCCCGGTCATCCCGCCCACGGAACCCACCGGGCCGCCCACCGCGATCGTCCCTACGGGGACCACCACTTCCACCACGGCTGTCGTCACGCCGGAAGCCACCACGATCCCCGCCACCGCTGCGGTTGTCGTCACGGCGGGGCGCGTAGCTGCTGCCGCGGTTGTCATCACGTCGGAAACCACCACGATCCCCGCCACCGCTGCGGTTGTCATCACGGCGAGGCGCGTAACTGCCGCCGCGGTTGTCGTCACGTCGGAAACCGCCACGGTCACCGCTACCGGTGCGGTTGTCGTCACGGCGGAAACCGCCACGGTCACCGCTACCGGTGCGGTTGTCGTCACGGCGGAAACCGCCACGGTCACTGCTACCGGTGCGGTTGTCGTCACGGCGGGGCGCGTAGCTGCTGCCGCGGTTGTCGTCGCGGCGCTCTACGCGCTCGCCACGGTCTCCGCGGTCATCGCGACGGAAGGCAGGCCGGTCACCGTCACGCTGGAACCCACGGTCACGGTCGTCCCGGCGAGGACCAGCCGGCCGGTCGTCACGGCGGAACGGAGGACGAGCCCCACGATCACCACCACGACTGTCATCACGGCGGAAGCCACCACGATCTCCGCCACCGCTGCGGTTGTCATCACGGCGGAAACCACCACGGTCATCGCTGCGACGGTCGTCGCGGCGATCATTGTCGCGTCGGAAGCCACCACGGTCACTGCTACCGGTGCGGTTGTCGTCACGGCGGGGCGCGTAGCTGCTGCCGCGGTTGTCGTCGCGGCGCTCTACGCGCTCGCCACGGTCTCCGCGGTCATCGCGACGGAAGGCAGGCCGGTCACCGTCCCGCTGGAACCCACGGTCACGGTCGTCCCGGCGAGGACCAGCCGGCCGGTCGTCACGGCGGAACGGAGGACGAGCCCCACGATCACCACCACGACTGTCACCACCACGACTGTCATCACGGCGGGGCGCGTAGCTGCTGCCGCGGTTGTCGTCACGCCGGAAACCACCACGGTCACCGCTACCGGTGCGGTTGTCGTCACGGCGAGGTGCGTAGCTGCCGCCGCGGTTGTCATCACGCCGGAAACCACCACGATCCCCGCCACGGTCATCGCTGCGACGGTCGCTGCCGCCGCCACGGTTGTCATCGCGACGATCGTCACGGCGTACGTAACCACCACCGCGATTGCCACCACGGTCATTGCCGCCGCGGTCGCTGCCACCGCGGTTGTCGTCGCGGCGGAAGCCGCCACGGTCCCCCCGGTTGCCTCGATCACCACGGTCACCACTGTCCCGTCGTTGCTGGTCGCGCTCCGGTCGGTCGTCGGGAGAGTTGGTGGACATGGTGACTCCTGTCTTCGGCACTGCAAGCATTCTAAAAACAAAAGGACCCCTGGTCCCAGCTGAACGCTGGGACCAGGGGTCCTCCAAATATTGTTCGGCGGTGTCCTACTCTCCCACAGGGTCCCCCCTGCAGTACCATCGGCGCTGTAAGGCTTAGCTTCCGGGTTCGGAATGTAACCGGGCGTTTCCCTCACGCTATGACCACCGAAACCCTAATGGTTTCGAGCGAACAAGCACACTTTTCTGTTGTGTGGTTCAAGCTCTAGCCGACAACTGTTCGTTGTCTCAGAACTAACACAGTGGACGCGAGCAACTGAGGACAAGCCCTCGGCCTATTAGTACCGGTCACCTCCAGCGGTTACCCGCCTTCCAGATCCGGCCTATCAACCCAGTCGTCTACTGGGAGCCTTAACCCCTCAAAGGGGGTGGGAATACTCATCTCGAAGCAGGCTTCCCGCTTAGATGCTTTCAGCGGTTATCCCTCCCGAACGTAGCCAACCAGCCATGCCCTTGGCAGGACAACTGGCACACCAGAGGTTCGTCCGTCCCGGTCCTCTCGTACTAGGGACAGCCCTTCTCAATATTCCTGCGCGCGCAGCGGATAGGGACCGAACTGTCTCACGACGTTCTAAACCCAGCTCGCGTACCGCTTTAATGGGCGAACAGCCCAACCCTTGGGACCGACTCCAGCCCCAGGATGCGACGAGCCGACATCGAGGTGCCAAACCATCCCGTCGATATGGACTCTTGGGGAAGATCAGCCTGTTATCCCCGGGGTACCTTTTATCCGTTGAGCGACGGCGCTTCCACAAGCCACCGCCGGATCACTAGTCCCGACTTTCGTCCCTGCTCGACCCGTCGGTCTCACAGTCAAGCTCCCTTGTGCACTTACACTCAACACCTGATTGCCAACCAGGCTGAGGGAACCTTTGGGCGCCTCCGTTACTCTTTAGGAGGCAACCGCCCCAGTTAAACTACCCATCAGACACTGTCCCTGATCCGGATCACGGACCCAGGTTAGACATCCAGCACGACCAGACTGGTATTTCAACGACGACTCCACAGACACTGGCGTGCCCGCTTCACAGTCTCCCAGCTATCCTACACAAGCCGAACCGAACACCAATATCAAACTGTAGTAAAGGTCCCGGGGTCTTTCCGTCCTGCTGCGCGAAACGAGCATCTTTACTCGTAGTGCAATTTCACCGGGCCTATGGTTGAGACAGTCGAGAAGTCGTTACGCCATTCGTGCAGGTCGGAACTTACCCGACAAGGAATTTCGCTACCTTAGGATGGTTATAGTTACCACCGCCGTTTACTGGCGCTTAAGTTCTCAGCTTCGCCACACCGAAATGTGACTAACCGGTCCCCTTAACGTTCCAGCACCGGGCAGGCGTCAGTCCGTATACATCGCCTTACGGCTTCGCACGGACCTGTGTTTTTAGTAAACAGTCGCTTCTCGCTGGTCTCTGCGGCCACCCCCAGCTCACCGAGTAAATCGGATCACCAGTGATGGCCCCCCTTCTCCCGAAGTTACGGGGGCATTTTGCCGAGTTCCTTAACCATAGTTCACCCGAACGCCTCGGTATTCTCTACCTGACCACCTGAGTCGGTTTAGGGTACGGGCCGCCATGAAACTCGCTAGAGGCTTTTCTCGACAGCATAGGATCATCCACTTCACCACAATCGGCTCGGCATCAGGTCTCAGACTTAATGAACGGCGGATTTGCCTACCATTCGTCCTACACCCTTACCCCGGGACAACCACCGCCCGGGATGGACTACCTTCCTGCGTCACCCCATCACTCACCTACTACAAGTCTGGTTCGCCGGCTCCACCACTTTCCATTCCCCGAAGGGTCCGGAACGGCTTCACGGACTTAGCATCGCCTGATTCAATGTTTGACGCTTCACAGCGGGTACCGGAATATCAACCGGTTATCCATCGACTACGCCTGTCGGCCTCGCCTTAGGTCCCGACTTACCCTGGGCAGATCAGCTTGACCCAGGAACCCTTAGTCAATCGGCGCACACGTTTCCCACGTGTGTATCGCTACTCATGCCTGCATTCTCACTCGTGAACCGTCCACCACTAGCTTCCGCTGCAGCTTCACCCGGCACACGACGCTCCCCTACCCATCCCAGCCCCCGTTGGGGGTATGTGCTGGAATGACACGACTTCGGCGGTACGCTTGAGCCCCGCTACATTGTCGGCGCGGAATCACTAGACCAGTGAGCTATTACGCACTCTTTCAAGGGTGGCTGCTTCTAAGCCAACCTCCTGGTTGTCTGTGCGACTCCACATCCTTTCCCACTTAGCGTACGCTTAGGGGCCTTAGTCGATGCTCTGGGCTGTTTCCCTCTCGACCATGGAGCTTATCCCCCACAGTCTCACTGCCGCGCTCTCACTTACCGGCATTCGGAGTTTGGCTAAGGTCAGTAACCCGGTAGGGCCCATCGCCTATCCAGTGCTCTACCTCCGGCAAGAAACACACGACGCTGCACCTAAATGCATTTCGGGGAGAACCAGCTATCACGGAGTTTGATTGGCCTTTCACCCCTAACCACAGGTCATCCCCCAGGTTTTCAACCCTGGTGGGTTCGGTCCTCCACGAAGTCTTACCTCCGCTTCAACCTGCCCATGGCTAGATCACTCCGCTTCGGGTCTTGAGCGTGCTACTGAAACGCCCTATTCGGACTCGCTTTCGCTACGGCTTCCCCACACGGGTTAACCTCGCAACACACCGCAAACTCGCAGGCTCATTCTTCAAAAGGCACGCAGTCACGACGCACCAAGTAAACTTGATGCGCGACGCTCCCACGGCTTGTAGGCACACGGTTTCAGGTACTATTTCACTCCGCTCCCGCGGTACTTTTCACCATTCCCTCACGGTACTATCCGCTATCGGTCACCAGGGAATATTTAGGCTTAGCGGGTGGTCCCGCCAGATTCACACGGGATTTCTCGGGCCCCGTGCTACTTGGGTGTCTCTCAAACGAGCCGTTGACGTTTCGACTACGGGGGTCTTACCCTCTACGCCGGACCTTTCGCATGTCCTTCGTCTACATCAACGGTTTCTGACTCGCCTCACAGCCGGCAGACTGTGAAAGAGAGATCCCACAACCCCGCACACGCAACCCCTGCCGGGTCTCACACGTATACGGTTTGGCCTCATCCGGTTTCGCTCGCCACTACTCCCGGAATCACGGTTGTTTTCTCTTCCTGCGGGTACTGAGATGTTTCACTTCCCCGCGTTCCCTCCACATACCCTATGTGTTCAGGTATGGGTGACAGCCCATGACGACTGCCGGGTTTCCCCATTCGGAAACCCCCGGATCAAAGCCTGGTTGACGGCTCCCCGGGGACTATCGTGGCCTCCCACGTCCTTCATCGGTTCCTGGTGCCAAGGCATCCACCGTGCGCCCTTAAAAACTTGGCCACAGATGCTCGCGTCCACTGTGCAGTTCTCAAACAACGACCAGCCACCCATCACCCCCAACCTGAGCTGGAGTTCACTGGGGCCGGCATCGAGGGAATTTCATTCCCTCAGACACCCAACAGCGTGCCCGGCATCCCCGCCACTCATGATCAGCTTTCCACGCTCCGAAGAGCAGTACTTGCAGCCCGAGATGACTGACGATGCCGAATAATCAACGTTCCACCCGTGAGCAACCACCGTCGAACGTATGCCGACGTAATGGCCCTGGACCACCGGGCAAGCCCGGCAGCCTAGATGCTCCTTAGAAAGGAGGTGATCCAGCCGCACCTTCCGGTACGGCTACCTTGTTACGACTTCGTCCCAATCGCCAGTCCCACCTTCGACAGCTCCCTCCCCACAAGGGGGTTGGGCCACCGGCTTCGGGTGTTACCGACTTTCGTGACGTGACGGGCGGTGTGTACAAGGCCCGGGAACGTATTCACCGCAGCAATGCTGATCTGCGATTACTAGCAACTCCGACTTCATGGGGTCGAGTTGCAGACCCCAATCCGAACTGAGACAGGCTTTTTGAGATTCGCTCCACCTCACGGTATCGCAGCTCATTGTACCTGCCATTGTAGCACGTGTGCAGCCCAAGACATAAGGGGCATGATGACTTGACGTCGTCCCCACCTTCCTCCGAGTTGACCCCGGCGGTCTCCTGTGAGTCCCCGTCACCCCGAAGGGCACGCTGGCAACACAGGACAAGGGTTGCGCTCGTTGCGGGACTTAACCCAACATCTCACGACACGAGCTGACGACAGCCATGCACCACCTGTACACCGACCACAAGGGGGGCACCATCTCTGATGCTTTCCGGCGTATGTCAAGCCTTGGTAAGGTTCTTCGCGTTGCGTCGAATTAAGCCACATGCTCCGCTGCTTGTGCGGGCCCCCGTCAATTCCTTTGAGTTTTAGCCTTGCGGCCGTACTCCCCAGGCGGGGAACTTAATGCGTTAGCTGCGGCACCGACGACGTGGAATGTCGCCAACACCTAGTTCCCACCGTTTACGGCGTGGACTACCAGGGTATCTAATCCTGTTCGCTCCCCACGCTTTCGCTCCTCAGCGTCAGTAATGGCCCAGAGATCCGCCTTCGCCACCGGTGTTCCTCCTGATATCTGCGCATTTCACCGCTACACCAGGAATTCCGATCTCCCCTACCACACTCTAGCCTGCCCGTATCGAATGCAGACCCGGGGTTAAGCCCCGGGCTTTCACACCCGACGTGACAAGCCGCCTACGAGCTCTTTACGCCCAATAATTCCGGACAACGCTTGCGCCCTACGTATTACCGCGGCTGCTGGCACGTAGTTAGCCGGCGCTTCTTCTGCAGGTACCGTCACTTTCGCTTCTTCCCTGCTGAAAGAGGTTTACAACCCGAAGGCCGTCATCCCTCACGCGGCGTCGCTGCATCAGGCTTTCGCCCATTGTGCAATATTCCCCACTGCTGCCTCCCGTAGGAGTCTGGGCCGTGTCTCAGTCCCAGTGTGGCCGGTCGCCCTCTCAGGCCGGCTACCCGTCGTCGCCTTGGTGAGCCATTACCTCACCAACAAGCTGATAGGCCGCGGGCTCATCCTTCACCGCCGGAGCTTTCAACCACCACAGATGCCCGTAGCAGTGATATCCGGTATTAGACCCCGTTTCCAGGGCTTGTCCCAGAGTGAAGGGCAGATTGCCCACGTGTTACTCACCCGTTCGCCACTAATCCCCACCGAAGTGGTTCATCGTTCGACTTGCATGTGTTAAGCACGCCGCCAGCGTTCGTCCTGAGCCAGGATCAAACTCTCCGTGAATGTTTACCCGTAATCGGGTGCACACATCACGAGAGCGGAGCAACCACCGGAATAAGGCGGTCACTCACAGCGTCCTCGCTGTGTATTCTTCAAAGGAACCTCATCTACGACCATGAAGGCCGGAGACGGGGTATCAACATATCTGGCGTTGATTTTTGGCACGCTGTTGAGTTCTCAAGGAACGGACGCTTCCTTTGTACTCACCCTCTCGGGCTTTCCTCCGGGCTTTTCCCTTCGGTCTTGCGTTTCCGACTCTACCAGATCCTTTCGGTCCTGATTTTCTCAGGGCCTTTCGGAACTGAATCCCTGTCGGCGGGGCCTTTCGACATTCACTACGCTAGCGGATTCCCTCCGCAACCCATAATCGAGTTCTGCGAGTTCGAATTCGAGCATGCGAGCACACCGAAATCGCCCCCGCTGAGGGGAAGTTGTAGGTAGTGGTTTGGCCGCTTCCGGCTGCAGGCGATTGCCGTACCCGGGTCAAGCGGCTCGGGCCACGTTACGCATCTTCCAAGAGCGAGTCAACTTGAGCGGCGCCTCGGGACATGGGCCCGATAGGGGCTCACCGTCGGGTCGTTGGCGGCCCAGAACCGCCAGGGGTGCACGCCCCCGTCTCCGGACACTCCGGTCCGTGGGCCGTTGAGTACCTGGTCGGAGGGAACCGGGGTGCCGGCAAGCACCCGCAGCGGGGTCTCGCCCGACTCGCAGGCGTCCGTGCCGTTCAGAGCCCGGTCCACCCCCAGGGCGGTGGCGAGGCGAGCCGGTCCTTTGGCCAGTTCTTTGTCATTTCGGGCTGAGAATCGACGTTTGCGCGCCAGGTCCGCGCCTTCGAGGACCTCGCCTGCGCGGAGCAGGACGGCACTCGCGCGACCCTCCGGTCCGCACACCAGGTTCATGCAGAACCACATGCCGCAGGTGAAGTAGACGTACACGTACCCGGGCGGACCGAACATCACGCTGTTGCGGGGCGTCTGGCCGCGGTAGGCGTGGGAGCCCGGGTCGTTCGGACCGTCGTATGCCTCGACCTCCGTGAGACGCACCGCGATCGGGCCGTCCGGGGTCGTACGGACGAGGGTGCGGCCGACGAGGTCGGGGGCGACGTCCAGTGCGGGGCGGTCGAAGAACTCTCGTGTGAGTGGCGTACGGTCCGGGGGCGTGATCATGGCGTACGAGCGTAGTCCAGACGGGGTGTGCCAAGGGGTGGTCAAGGGTCCGTCCGCTTGCCAGGGTGAGGGCCCGGAACCGACCACGGCCGGATCGCGTTTGTAGGGATCAGGAATCCGCGCGTTGTAAGGAGAGACATGGCGTTCAAGAAGCTGCTCGCGAGCCTTGGTGCCGGTGGGGCTTCGGTGGAGACGGTGCTGACCGAGGTCAACGTCGTCCCGGGTGGTGTCGTCCAGGGTGAGGTGCGGATCCAGGGCGGGTCCGTCGACCAGCGGATCGAGGGGCTGTCGGTCGGGCTGCAGGCCAAGGTCGAGGTCGAGAGCGGCGACCAGGAGTACAAGCAGGACATCGAGTTCACGAAGGTGTCGCTCGGCGGGGCCTTCGAGCTGCAGCCCAACGCGGTGCACTCGGTGCCGTTCGGGCTGGAGATCCCGTGGGAGACACCGATCACGATGATCGACGGGCAGGCGCTGCGCGGCATGAACGTCGGTGTGACGACCGAGCTGGCGATCGCGCGTGCCGTGGACTCCGGTGACCTCGACCCGATCAACGTGCACCCGCTGCCGGCGCAGAAGGCGATCCTGGACGCGTTCATGCAACTGGGCTTCCGCTTCAAGAACGCGGACCTGGAGCGCGGGCACATCCGCGGGACGCGCCAGCAGCTGCCGTTCTACCAGGAGATCGAGTTCTTCCCGCCGCAGCAGTACCGAGGGCTCAACCAGGTCGAGTTGAGCTTCGTCGCGGACGGGAACGCGATGGACGTCATCCTGGAGATGGACAAGAAGCCTGGGCTGTTCAGCGAGGGCAGCGACACCTTCCGGTCCTTCCAGGTGGGTGTGCACGACTTCCAGGGCACCGACTGGGCCGGGTACCTCAACCAGTGGCTGTCCGAGGTCGGCAGCAAGCGCAACTGGTTCTAGGATCGGGAACTACTGATTCCGGATGATCGCTCAGGAGGTACCGAGGTGACCGAGCTCAAGCGGCGGCCGCTCCCCCATGACTTCCATCCGCCCGTGCCGTCGTTCACGGTCACGAGTGAGGACGTCGCCGAGGGCGCACCCCTCAAGGACGCTCAGGTCTACGCGGCCGGCAACACCTCTCCGCAGCTGCGCTGGGAGGGGTTTCCGGGTGGGACCAAGAGCTTCGCCGTGACCTGCTACGACCCCGACGCCCCGACGGGCAGCGGGTTCTGGCACTGGGTGGTGTTCGACATCCCCGCCTCGGTGACCGAGTTGCCGGTGGGTGCGGGCAGCGGGAAGTTCGAGGGTCTGCCGGAGGGTGCCGTACAGGCGCGCAACGACTACGGGTCGAACGACTTCGGTGGGGCCGCTCCGCCGGCCGGGGACGGGCCGCATCGGTACGTTTTCACGGTGTACGCCGTGGACCAGGAGAAGCTCGGGCCGGCTTCCGATGCCTCTCCGGCTTTTGTGGGCTTCAACCTGCGGTTCCACGCGATCGCCCGTGCCCAGTTGATCGGTGAGTACGAAGTGCCCGCCGAAGCCTGACGTTCATGGGACGTTTGCCCGCCTCTGGTCATGGAATTGATCAGAGGCGGGCATTTTTATTGCGTTGTCCATCTCGGCGTGCCCGGCCAGAGTTGATCCAAGCCCAAGCCCGCCTGGGGGTGGGCCGGTGCGCACGGGAGGTGGGCTGGTCATGCGGGACACGCTGGTACTCAATGCGAGCTTCGAGCCGCTGTCGACGGTGACGTTGAACCGCGCCGTCGTTCTGGTGCTTCAGGACAAGGCCGTCGTCGAGCAGTCCCACCCCGAACTGCGCATGCGCGGTGCCGCTGTCGACATACCGGCGCCCCGGGTGATCAGGTTGTGCAGGTATGTGCGAGTGCCCTTCCGAAGACAAGCCCCGTGGTCTCGGCGGGGTGTTCTGGTACGTGACCAGCACAGGTGCGCGTACTGCGGGCGGCGGGCGGCGACTGTGGACCACGTGGTGCCGCGGTCGCAGGGTGGTCAGGACACTTGGCTGAACACGGTGGCCTCCTGCGCGGAGGACAACCACCGCAAGGCGAACCGGACTCCGGCGGAGGCGGGGATGCCGTTGCTGCGGAAGCCGTTCGAGCCGACGCCGGCGGATGCGATGCTGCTGTCGCTGGGGCACGAGGACTTCTCGGCGCTGCCGGAGTGGTTGGCGCGGGACGCCGCCTAGTCGTCTCTTCGAGATCGGTGCGGTGTGGCTGCGGCTTCATTGTGGCTGGTCGCGCAGTTCCCAGCGCCCCTAAGTGCGTTGGGGCCCGCCTTCACTGAGAAGGCGGGCCCCTTTGTCGTACGGAAATGCCTGTTCAGTCGATCGGCGGGTTCTCCCGGCGTTCCGAGCCGCCGTTGCCTCCGCCCGAACCGCCGCCGAGGTTGCCGAAGTTGCCCATCGCTCCGGAGAGGCCCTTGAGGGCGTCGCCGATTTCGCTGGGGACGATCCAGAGCTTGTTGGCGTTGCCCTCAGCGATCTTGGGGAGCATCTGGAGGTACTGGTAGCTGAGGAGCTTCTGGTCGGGGTCTCCGGCGTGGATGGCCTCGAAGACCGTGCGGACGGCCTGGGCCTCGCCTTCGGCGCGGAGGGCTGCCGCCTTCGCTTCACCCTCGGCGCGCAGGATCTGGGACTGCTTCTCGCCCTCGGCGGTGAGGATGGCGGCCTGGCGGGTACCTTCGGCCGTCAGGATCGCGGCGCGCTTGTCACGGTCGGCGCGCATCTGCTTCTCCATCGAGTCCTGGATGGAGGTCGGGGGCTCGATCGCCTTCAGTTCCACGCGGTTGACGCGGATGCCCCACTTGCCGGTGGCCTCGTCGAGGACGCCGCGCAGGGCCGCGTTGATCTCCTCGCGGGAGGTCAGGGTCCGCTCCAGGTCCATGCCGCCGATGATGTTGCGGAGCGTGGTGACGGTGAGCTGCTCGATCGCCTGGATGTAGCTGGCGACTTCGTAGGTGGCGGCCCGTGCGTCGGTCACCTGGTAGTAGATGACCGTGTCGATGTTGACGACCAGGTTGTCCTGGGTGATCACCGGCTGCGGCGGGAACGGCACGACCTGTTCACGCAGGTCGATGCGGTTGCGGATGGTGTCTATGAACGGGACGACGATGTTCAGTCCCGCGTTGAGCGTCCGGGTGTAGCGGCCGAAGCGCTCCACGATGGCCGCACTGGCCTGTGGGATGACTTGGATCGTCTTGATCAGGGCGATGAAGACCAACACCACCAGGATGATCAAGACGATGATGACAGGTTCCATCGTGCTCCCCGTGCCCTTCTCCGCCTCGGTGTTCTTCGGAAGATCTTATGGTTGTTGAAGATCTTGCTGGTCGAGTCTGACAGACCGTCGTGTGACACGTGGTGCGTTCGGTTCAGTTGCATCCTGCGAGGTCACATGATGATCGCCGTGGCTCCCTCGATGTCGACGACATCCACTTCCTGGCCCACTTCGTAGGCACTGCCGGTGTCGAGAGAGCGGGCCGACCAGACCTCGCCGGCGAGCTTGATCCGACCGCCCGTGTTGTCGACGCGCTCCAGGACGACGGCCTGTTTCCCCTTCAACGCGTCGATGCCTGTGACAAGTTGGGGGCGCTGTGAGCGATGCCGGTTCGCGATGGGCCGTACGACGGCGATGAGGGCGACCGAGACGACGACGAAGACGAGCACCTGGACGACGACGTCACCGCCGAGTCCGGCCGAGACCGCCGCAGCGACGGCGCCCACCGCGAACATGGCGAACTCCGGCATCGCGGTCACTACCAGCGGAATGCCGAGCGCTGCCGCCGCGACGAGCCACCACACCCATGCGTTGATGTCGTTCACGTGGTCATGGTAGGTCCGCGGGTACCCCCTCGGACAGGGCGCGATGGAGCGGGGGTGGGCTTCTTACCCGTGTTTTTGCGGGTACTTCACGTGATCACGACAGTGGCAGGCCGTGCGCGGTCCAGCGGTCGCCGACCTGTTCGACGACGAGAGGGAGGCCGAAGCAGAGGGACAGGTTGCGCGAGGTGAGTTCGAGCTCCAGCGGCCCGGCGGCCAGGACCTTGCCCTGCCGGATCATGAGGACGTGGGTGAAACCGGGGGCGATCTCCTCGACGTGGTGGGTGACCATGAGCATCGAGGGCGCGATCGGATCGCGGGCGAGCCGGCCGAGGCGGCGGACCAGGTCCTCGCGGCCGCCGAGGTCGAGGCCGGCGGCGGGCTCGTCGAGGAGGAGGAGCTCGGGGTCGGTCATCAGGGCGCGGGCGATGAGGGTGCGCTTGCGCTCGCCCTCGGAGAGGGTGCCGAACTTGCGGTCCAGGTAGTCGCTCATGCCGAGGCGGTCGAGGAAGGCGCGGGCGCGCTGTTCGTCGATGTCCTCGTACTCCTCCTGCCAGCCGGCGGTCATGCCGTACGCCGCTGTCAGTACGGTCTCCAGGACGGTCTGGCGCTTCGGGAGCTTGTCGGCCATGGCGATGCCCGCCATGCCGATGCGGGGGCGCAGTTCGAAGACGTCGGTGCCGGGCCTGCCGAGGGTCTCGCCGAGGATGGTGGCAGTGCCCTTGCTGGGGTAGAGGTAGCTGGAGGCGAGGTTCAGGAGCGTGGTCTTGCCGGCGCCGTTGGGGCCGAGGATGACCCATCGCTCGCCCTCCTTGACCGACCAGGAGACCTGGTCCACCAGAGCCCGGTCCTCACGAACCACGGATACGTCCTGAAGCTCCAGAACATCGCTCATGAGCGCGTTGTCTCCCCTTGCTGTGTGACCGGTGTCGGCGTCTCGGCTGTCGCGTGCGCGCAATCGGCGCAGCCCTCGATGAAATCTACGCCACTGGTCGGCCGCTCCCTTCCATCGGTCCGGTCCTTAGGGTGGAGGCATGCTCTCGGAACCGCGCTCTGGACGCCTTGCCGCTTGGGGAAACGGTCTTTTGGCCGGACTTGTCTCACCGGACGACGCTGTGCTGGCGATCGTCGGTGACGATGCCGTACACCGGGTCGAAGGGCTGCCGGGTGAGACGGCGGCCGTCGGTCTGACGCTGGCGCTCGGGCGACTGCGGTCGCTCGGGGTCACCGGCCTGCGGGTCGCGCTGCCGGCTCCGGGGCATCCGCTGGGGCTGAGCGGGCCGCCGGACTTCAACGCGCGCGCGTTGGAGGCGGAGGAGGCGGTGATCTGTTACGGCGTCGCGCTGGGCCTGGTGCCGGAGGTGTACGAGGCCGGGCCCTCGGGGGATGTGCATGTCGAGGTGGTGTGGCATGTGCTGCCGGTGCGGGAGGCGCCGCCGGCCGATGTGCCGTCGCTGGGCGAAGCCGAGCGGGAGCTCGCGGAGGCCCTGCGGGAGGCGACGGAGGTGCTGTCGCGGCTGGATGTGGCCGGGTCCGGACCGGTGGCCGAGGCGGCTCTCTATGCGTACCGGGCTCGGGCCGAGCGGGGGCGGGAGGTTCTGGCGCCGGGGTACCCGCCGCGGGCGGTGCGGGTGTTGGAGCTCGCTCAGCGGGTGGGGCTGCTGGTGTCGCTCGCTCATGAGAACGGACATGGGGGTGCGGTGAGTTCCGCCGAGATGCGGGCTCGGGGGGAAGCGCTGCGACCGGTGGAGCGGACGGCGAGGCGGGCGCAGGTGGCTGCCTACAACGCATACGTGGAGGAACGGGAGCGGGGGGCGCGGTGATCCGCGTGCACGGACTGCTCGCGGTTACTGGAGCTGCCCTGGGGCACGGAGGGCTGCGCAACCAGCCCCCAGCGGGCCGCCGTCGACATGCGGCCGACTGTTTCTGCTGAGGCAACAGCAAGGGCCCCACAAGTCTCCGTCGACTTGTGAGGCCCAGCAGTTGGGACCGGACGTCAGTCGTTCACACCCGTGTTGCCGAAGGCCGGGTTCAGCAGAGCGATGACGTTGGCGGTGTTGCCGACCACGTTCACCGGGACGTGCACCGGGACCTGGACGAGGTTGCCCGAGCCGACGCCCGGCGACTTCATGGCCGCGCCGTCGGCACCCGCGTCGGCGAAAGCGGCACCGGCAGCGGCACCCGTGGCCATACCGGCGACGGTGAGGGCCACGGCGGCCTTCTTGGCGATGTTCATGAGAAGCGTTCCTCCTGCGTTTGCGGTCCGACCCGGCCGCGGGTCGTGTGTTGGTCAACGCGTAAGAGAAACAGGACGGTACGGAGATTCGAGCGGGTCTGACCGTTCGGATCATTCGCACGACAAACGGACCGGCCTCCCGGGTGCGCGGGGCACCCAGGAGGCCGAAGTCACTGCTCGCTCGACGAGGGGAGTCAGTGGTTGATACCGAGGTTGCCGAAAGCGGGGTTCAGCACGCCGATGACGTTGACGCTGTTGCCGACCGCGTTCACCGGGACGTGGACCGGGGCCTGGACGAGGTTGCCGGAGACGACGCCGGGCGAGCCCACGGCGTTGCCGTCGGCGTGCGACCCGTCGGTGGCGGAGGCCATACCGGCACCGGCGGCGATCAGCCCGCCGGCCACCATCGTCACGGCCGCTGCCTTCTTCAGGTTCTTCACTTCTAAGCCCTCCTAGCGATTGCCGCGGCAGTCGCCGCAGCACGCACTGGAGAACGGCGGAGATCCGCGAAGGATGCGCCATTCGAGGGACATTCCCACGACGGTATGAATCTCAGTCCGGAGTGGAACCCTCCGTATTGCCGACGTTGCTTGGATCAACCGGCCATACCGTGGCGAACCGCCCACAGTGCCGCCTGTGTGCGGTCCGCCAGGTCGAGCTTCATCAGGATGTTCGAGACGTGGGTCTTGACGGTCTTCTCGGAGAGCACCAGCGCGCGGGCGATCTCCCGGTTGGAGCGGCCGTCGGCGATCAGCATGAGCACCTCGCGCTCCCGTTCGGTGAGCGAACCGCCTCGGCCCTGGCCGGAGTTGTTCTCCTCCTGGGACAACAGGACGCCCGCGACCTCGGGTTGGAGCAGGATGTGGCCGGCATGCACGGAGCGGATGGCACCGGCCAGGGCGTCGGGGTCGACGTCCTTATATACGTATCCCGCGGCGCCCGCGCGCAGGGCCGGGACCACGGTGCGCTGTTCGGTGAAGCTGGTGACGATCAGCACGCGCGCGGGGTTGTTCAGTTCGCGGAGCTTGCGCAGGGCGTCGATGCCGTCCATGCCCGGCATCTTGACGTCCATGAGGACGATGTCGGGCTTCAGTTCCTCCGCGCGCGCGACACCTTCGGCACCGTCGGCCGCCTCCCCCACGACCTCTATGTCGTCCTGCACCTCGAGGAAGGTGCGCAGACCGCGGCGGACGACCTGGTGGTCGTCGACGAGCAGGACCCTGATCGCGTCAGCCACCGGGTACCTCCATCTCGATCGTGGTGCCCTTGCCGGGCGCCGACTCCACGGTGAGCGTGCCGCCGACCCCGCTCGTCCGGTCCCGCATGGAGACCAGACCGAGGTGGCGCCCCACGCGGCGAATCGCCGTCGGTTCGAATCCGCTGCCGTCGTCCGTGACACGCAGGACGGCTCCGCCGCCGCACCGGTCCACCGTCACATCGACATGTGCCGCCCCCGAGTGCCGCAGCGCGTTGTGCAGGGCCTCCTGGGCAACGCGGAGCATGGCCTCCTCCTGGGCGGCGGGCAGCGCGCGGAAGCTGTGTGCCGCGAAGGTCACGCGCGCGGTGTGGGCGCGGTCCAGCACCTGGATGTGGGTGCGGAGGGTGGCGGCCAGACCGTCCTCGTCCAGAGCTGCGGGGCGCAACTCGACCACCGCGGCGCGCAGTTCGTCGGCCGCCTCGGCGGCGAGCGCGGCCACCTGCTGGAGCTCGCCCTTGGCACGGGTCGGGTCGCGGTCGACGAGGGCGGTGGCGGCCTGGGCGGTCAGGCGCAGGGAGAAGAGCTTCTGGCTGACCGCGTCGTGCAGTTCGTGAGCCAGGCGGGAGCGCTCCTCGGCGATGGTGAGCTCGCGGCTGCGTTCGTAGAGGCGGGCGTTGGTGAGGGCGATCGCGGCGTGCTGGGCGAGGATGGCGAGGAGTTCCTCGTCGTCCTCGGTGAAGCCGCAACCGCCTTCCGGCTTGGGGCAGTTCTTGTTCGCGAGGAAGAGGGCGCCGATGACCTCGTCGCCATCGCGGATCGGCAGACCCAGGAAGTCCACCAGGTCGGGGTGGGCGGACGGCCAGCCCCCGAAGCGGGGGTCCTCGCGGACATCGGCGAGGCGCTCGGGGGTGGCCTCGTGGAGCATCGCGGCGAGGATGCCGTGCTGCCGCGGGAGGGGGCCGATGGCCTTCCACTGCTCGTCGCTGACGCCGTCGACCACGAACTGGGCGAAGCCGCCGTGGTCGTCCGGGACGCCGAGGGCGGCGTACTGCGCGTCGAGCAGTTCGCGGGCGGAGGCCACGATCGTCTTGAGGACGTCGCGCACCTCCAGGTGCCTGCTCATGGCCAGCAACGCGGAACTCACCGCGGCGAGGCCGGACCGGGGGCCTTGACTCATGACCTCACGGTACCGGCGGGGTGTGACAGCGGGGATCGGACCGGTGACGGCAGTCGGCTCGGGCGCGAGACCTAGGACCTGCCCGGTGGAGCATGCCGGCGTCGCGGGTCGTGCCACTCGCACCTGCGGCGTTGTCGATCGGTTGCCGAGGTTCGGCTCGGCCGGGCCGCACTGCTCGATGCAGCCGGCCTGATCCGCCGACGGGTCCCGGCCCGCGGTCGGTGGGCCGGCGGCGTAGGACGAAGGGACCCGCTGTTTCGGGACCCGCGCCCGAGGCGGGGCTCGGGGTGGTCTTCCTACGGTGAGGTCACCGCCCGGTGGCGGCGGTGGGAGACGAGAGGGCGTGCCATGCCGGTTGCGATCATCACGGGGGCCTCGAAGGGGCTGGGTCGGGCGCTCGCCGAGGCCCTGGCGACGCGGGGCTGGGATCTGGTGCTCGACGCCAGGAACACGGAGGTGCTGCGGGCGACCGCAGCCGTACTGAGCGGGCAGGGGACCCGGGTGACGGCCCTGCCCGGGGACGTCACGGACCCGGCGCACCGCTCCGAGCTGGTGGCCGCGGCCTGGAAGCTCGGCGGCGTCGATCTGCTGGTGAACAACGCGAGCGCGCTGGGCGCCGAGCCGCTGGCCCGCCTGGAGGGGCTGGCCCTGGACGGGCTGCGCCGCGCGCTGGAGGTGAACGTAGTGGCCGCGCTGGGCCTGGTCCAGGAGACGCTGCCGCTGTTGCGGGCCGCGGCGGCCGGGGCGGTGATCGCCGTCAGCTCGGACGCGGCGGCCGAGGCGTACGAGACGTGGGGCGGCTACGGGGCGTCGAAGGCCGCCCTGGACCACCTCATGGCGGTGCTCGGCGAGGAGGAGCCTCAGCTGCGGGTGTGGGCCGTCGACCCCGGGGACATGGCGACGGACCTGTACGCGGCGGCCGTACCCGAGGACCGGGATCCACGGCTGGAGCCGGCCCGTGTGGTGCCGGCCTTTCTGCGGCTGCTGGACGAGCGGCCGGTGAGCGGGCGGTACGGGGCGCCGGCGTTGCTGGAGGGCCGGCGATGACGCTCACGGTGCGGGTGCCCGAGGAGCTGTCGGCGCGCGTACCGGCCGAACAGCGCGGCCCCGGGCTCGACCGGGATGCCGTACGGCTGCTGGTGTCGCGTGGGACAGAGGTGTCGCACCACGGGTTCGGGGAGTTGCCGTCCCTGCTGCGGGCCGGGGATCTGCTCGTCGTGAACACCTCGCCCACGCGGGCCGCCGCCGTGGACGCGTGGATCGGGCACGCACGCGTGGTGGTGCACTTCTCGGTCCTCGGGGACGACGGGCGGTGGGCCGTCGAGCTGCGGGAGCCGGACGGCACGGGCACCACACGCGCGCGGGAGGGCGGCCCCGCGGGAACGCAGGTGCGGCTGCCCGCGGGTGTCCGCGTGGTCCTGGAGGAGAGGCTGAGCGAGGCGAGTGGACGGCTGTGGTGGGCGCGGGTGAGAGGGGTGGCGGGCGTCGGGGGCGGTCCGGCGGTCCACCGCCTGCTCCGTGGGTACGGGCGGCCCATTCGCTATTCCTATACGGAACGGGACCAGCCGCTGTCCGTCTACCAGACGGTCTTCGCCCTCCCCTCCCCCGACGGCGCCGGCAGCGCCGAGATGCCCAGTGCCGCCCGGCCCTTCACCGCGCGGCTGGTGGCGGAGCTGGTGAGCCGTGGTGTGCAGTTCGCTCCGGTCGTCCTGCACACGGGTGTGGCCTCGGCGGAGGCCCACGAGCCGCCGTATCCGGAGCGGTACTCGGTGCCCAGGGCCTCCGCGCGGCTGATCAACGCGGTGAAGGCCGCGGACGGCAGGGTCGTCGCCGTCGGGACGACCGCCGTGCGGGCCGTGGAGTCCGCGGCCGGGACCGGGGCCGACGGGGTCGTACGCGCGCGTGCGGGGTGGACGGATCTCGTGGTGACCCCGGAGCGCGGGGTACGGGTGGTGGACGGGCTGCTGACCGGACTGCACGAGCCGGAGGCCTCGCATCTGCTGATGCTGGAGGCGGTCGCGGGGCGGGCGGCGGTCGACCGTGGCTACGAGGAGGCGCTGCGCGGGCACTACCTCTGGCACGAGTTCGGGGACGTGCATCTCCTCCTCCCGGAGGAGGGTCCTCACGCAGAGCATTGCTGCAGCAACTAACGGTGAGACCGCCTCCCGCTCGGTGTGAGCCCGCACATAGGGCGCAGATCACGTACGAAGACAGATAGGAGACACAGGCTTCCGTCGTGAACGGGGCAGACGTTCCAGTCTGTCCCGTTTTGCCATCCCCCGGTCCACTACCCGGGATCGTACGTCACACCTTTGCCCTGGCATTTTGCGGCCGCTAAGAATGGCTCTCGTCGCTCAACGCCGCGGGTTTCGACCGCGGCGTTTGTGCCGGAAGCACCCGTGTCCCCCGCCGGACAGCGAGCGACCTCCGCGCTATTCGAAGAGGTCCATCCGCATGCCCAAGAACACTTTCACCCGTGGTCATAGTCGTGCGCTGACGAAGCGCCACAAGATCGCCGTCGCAGGTGTCGCCACGCTCGGCGCCGCCGCCATCGCGTTCAGCGCGGTGCCGGGCAACGCGGAGACCACCACGTCGGAGGCGGCCACCTCCTCGGTCCCGGTGACCTACACCTCCGAGCAGCTCAAGGGCCTCCACGCGGACGTCAGCGAGCAGCTCGCCGCCAAGACCTTCCAGGGCAAGGCCGCCGAGACGAAGGCGAAGGCCGAGACGAAGGCCAAGGCCGCGGCCGCCGCGAAGAAGAAGGCTGCCGCCGCAGCCGCCGCCAAGAAGGCCGCGAAGGCGCGCAAGGCCAAGGAGGCCGCGAGCCGGTCCGCGCAGCGTGCCAAGCTGAAGGCCGCGGCGCCCAGGAGCTACGGCGACAACCTGGACGGCTGGATCAAGCAGTCCCTGGACATCATGAAGTCCAAGGGCATCCCGGGCAGCTACAACGGCCTCTACCGCAACATCATGCGGGAGTCCTCGGGCAACCCGAGCGCCATCAACGGCTGGGACATCAACGCGATCAACGGCACGCCGTCGATCGGTCTGCTGCAGATCATCAAGCCGACCTTCGACGCCTACCACGTCTCCGGCACGTCCTGGAGCCAGTACAACCCGGTCGCCAACATCACCGCCTCCGCGAACTACGCGTTCCACCGGTACGGCTCGATCGACAACGTGAACAGCGCGTACTGAGGCCGCGCGGACCTCTCGTACGCGAAGAAGGCGGACAGAAAGGGCGGCACCCCAGCCGGGGTGCCGCCCTTCGCCGTCGTGGGAGACCTGCTACTTCCGCATGACCTCGGGTTCGTGGCGGCGCAGGAAGCGGGCCACGAAGAAGCCGCAGACCACGCCGATGGCGACGAGGGCGATCATGTCGAGGCCCCAGGCGCTGATCGTGTGGTCCCACAGCGGGTCGGTCGAGTCGCCCGGTTTGACGGGCGGGTTGACCTTGTTGAAGTCCAGGGTGGCGCCCGCCGCGGCGACCGCCCAGCGCGACGGCATGAGGTACGAGAGTTCGTTGACGCCGATCTTGCCGTTCAGGGTGAACAGACAGCCGGTGAAGACGACCTGGACGATCGCGAACATGACGAGCAGCGGCATGGTCTTCTCGGACGTCTTCACCAGCGAGGAGATGATCAGGCCGAACATCATCGAGGTGAACCCGAGGCCCATGATCGGGAGGCACAGCTCCGCGAGCGTGGCGTTGCCGAGGACCAGGCCCTCCTTCGGGAGTCCGCGGCTGACGAAGCCGATGACGCCGACCAGCAGCCCCTGCAGCACGGTGATCACGCCGAGCACGAACACCTTGGACATCAGGTACGCCGAACGGGACAGGCCGGTGGCCCGCTCCCGCTCGTAGATGACCCGTTCCTTGATCAGTTCACGGACGGAGTTGGCGGCGCCGGCGAAGCAGGCGCCGACCGCGAGGATGAGCAGGACGGTGGTGGCCGTGCTGTTCGGCTCGGGGAGGTTGGTCCTGGGGTCGATCGGCTTGGGCAGCAGGGGGTCGCCGAAGTCGATGAGCAGGCTCACCGCGCCGAGGACGAGGGGCAGGATCACCGTCAGGGCCAGGAAGCCCTTGTCGGACGCGATCACCGAGACATAGCGGCGCACGAGCGTCCCGAACTGGCCCATCCAGCCCTGTGGCTTCGGCGGCTTCATACCGTGCATCGGAGGCGTCTGTACGGATTGCGGCGCAACGGCGTCGATGTCCGCGGCGTACATCTGGTAGTGCTGCGAGCCCTTCCAGCGTCCGGCCCAGTCGTAGTCGCGGTAGTTCTCGAAGGCGGAGAAGACGTCGGCCCAGGTGTCGTAGCCGAAGAAGTTCAGTGCCTCCTCCGGCGGGCCGAAGTAGGCGACGGAGCCGCCCGGGGCCATCACCAGGAGCTTGTCGCACAGCGCCAGCTCGGCCACCGAGTGGGTGACGACGAGGACCGTTCGGCCGTCGTCGGCGAGGCCACGCAGCAGCTGCATGACATCGCGGTCCATGCCCGGGTCGAGGCCTGAGGTCGGCTCGTCCAGGAAGATCAGGGACGGCTTGGTGAGCAGCTCCAGGGCCACCGAGACGCGCTTGCGCTGGCCGCCGGAGAGGGCGGTGACCTTCTTCTCCTTGTGGACGTCCAGCTTCAGTTCGCGGAGCACCTCGCCTATGCGGTGGTCGCGCTCCTCGCTCGTGGTGTCGGCGGGGAAGCGGAGCTTGGCCGCGTACTTGAGGGCCTTCTTGACGGTCAGCTCCTTGTGCAGGATGTCGTCCTGCGGGACCAGACCGATGCGCTGGCGCAGCTCGGCGAACTGCTTGTAGAGGTCGCGGTTGTCGTACAGGACGTCGCCCTGGTTGGCGGGCCGGTAGCCGGTGAGCGCCTTGAGCAGGGTCGACTTGCCGGAACCGGACGGTCCGATGACCGCGATCAGGGACTTCTCCGGGACGCCGAAGGAGACGTCCTTGAGGATCTGCTTGCCGCCGTCGACGGTGACGGTGAGGTGACGGGCGGAGAAGGAGACCTCACCGGTGTCGACGAACTCCTCCAGACGGTCGCCGACAATCCGGAACGTGGAGTGGCCGACGCCGACGATGTCGGTCGGGCCGAGCAGCGCGGAACCGCCCTTGGTGATCGGCTGGCCGTTGACATACGTGCCGTTGTGCGAGCCGAGGTCGCGGATCTCCATGCGACCGTCGGGGGTCGAGTGGAACTCGGCATGGTTGCGGGAGACCTGGAGGTCGGAGACGACCAGGTCGTTCTCCAGGGCACGGCCGATGCGCATGATGCGGCCGATGGTGAACTGGTGGAACGTGGTCGGGCTGCGGTCGCCGTAGACCGGCGGGGCGCCGGCGCCGACGCCCGCGTCGGGGCCCTGCTTTTGCGGGAACTTCTGCGGCGGCTGGTGCCCTTGCTGCGGTGGGTGACTTTGCTGCGGCGACTGCGAGTGCGGCTGCGACGGCCGCTGCGACTGTGGCCAGCCGGACTGCGGGGACTGGTGGGGGGCCTGCTGGGGAGACTGCTGCGAGGCCGACTGCGGGGCCGCCTGCTGCGGTGTCTGCTGGGCCCAGCCGGGGCTCGCGCCCTGAACCCCCTGCGCGGCGTACGGCTGTTGCCGGGGTTGGGGCTGCGCGGCCGGGGCCGCGGCGCCGGTGAAGTCCAGCAGCGGGCCGTCACTCGCGTTGCCCAGATGTACGGCGGAGCCGGGCCCGACCTCCGTCTGGTGGATCCGCTGCCCGTGCACGAACGTGCCGTTGGTGCTGCCGTGGTCCTCGATGGCCCAGCCGCGCCCGCTCCAGCTGATCGTGGCGTGACGCCAGGACACCCTGGCGTCGTCGAACACGATGTCCCCCTGCGGATCGCGCCCGAGGCTGTATGGCCTGGACGGATCGAGCGTCCAGGTGCGTCCGTTCGCTTCCAGTACGAGTTCCGGCACTCCAAGCCCCACTGAGTAGTCCCCCCGAATTGCCCCCGACACAGGGAGTGTAGGGATGTCGAACATCGTCGGGAACCATTTCAGGATCCGCCTCCTGACCGAAACCCGAGCCCCGAGAAGACCACGTTCGCACGCTTCGGCCGGTTCCGTTGACGGGGTTGAAACCGACCCGGAGAGTGGGTAATCCACGCGAGGGGGACAAGCGCGGTCTCAGCCGCGCCGCGGATCGGGGGGTCTGCCATGAGTGCGTCCATGAGCGACGAGAGCGCGCAGCACGGCGGCGTGAGGCTGCCGTGGGGCGACATCCTGCTGTCCGCGATCGCCTCTGTGAGCTGGGCGTTGATCGGGATGGCGGGAACGGCCGCACTCGGTCTGCATCTGCTGGAGGCCGATTCCACCGCCTCCCTGGGGCCGATGACCGCGGCTGTCGTAGCCCTTGCGGCAGGCGGTTCCGTGACGCCTTCCGGTGATGTGTCCGCGTTCGGGTTGACGGGAGCGGAGGCGGCCACCGCCATCGAGATCACGCCATTGGGTGTCAGCCTGGTCGGCGCGGTGCTTCTGTCCTGGTTCTTCCTACGGTCCCTGCGGGCCGCCGGAGCGGTGATCGCACCGTCGGAACTCCTCGCGCGCGCGGGCTCGGTGATCGCGCTGTTCGTGGCGATGCTGGGCGGGCTGGCCTGGGCGGGCCACGACGTCATCACGATCGACGGGGCCTCCCTGGGCCTCGACAAGCTGCCCGGCGCGGGCGGGGGCGGCCTCGACATCCCCGGGCTGGGTGACGTCGGGGACATCGGCGGGCTGCTGCCCGACCAGATCGGCAACCTCATCGACGCGAAGGCCGCGGTCGGCTTCACCGTGGACACCGCGGCGACCCTGCTCGGCGGGCTCGGCTGGTCGGCCGGGATCCTGCTGATCGCGCTGCTGGCGTCCCGCCGTACACCGCTGCCGCGCGGCTGGGAGGCCGTGCACCGGGTCGTACGGCCGGCCGTGTCGGCCCTCGTGATGGTCCTGCTGGTCGCGGTGGCCGCGGGGCTCTCGGCGGCGGTGTACGCGGCCATCGGCGACGACCACCCCAAGCGGATCGCGGGAGCGGCGCTGCTCGGAGCGCCGAACGGGGTGTGGCTGGGCATCCCCATCGGCCTGTTCGTCCCCTTCGACGGCCGGGCGACGGGCGTCCTGACCAATTTCCTTCCGGACCCGCTGGACCAGCTGCTCAACTCCGACTCCGACCAGTCGGCGACGCTGGCGCGGCTGGCGGACCTGGACGGGCGGGTGTGGCTGCTGGGCGTGGGGGCGGCGCTGATGATGCTGCTGGCGGGCGTGCTCACCGCCGTGCGAACGCCGGTGGGGGTCTTGGGCGGGGCGGGTACGGGGACCCGTGGCGGGGCCGCGCAGGGGTGGGACTCGGGTGCCGGGGGCGGTCGGGAGCCGGGGGCTCTTGGTTTCGCCGGGCGGTGTGCGGTGCGGTTGGGGGTCGTTACCGCGTTGGCGTTGCCGTTGCTCGCCTGGTTGACGCAGGTGTCGGTGGACGCCTCGCTGTCGGTCCTGGGATTCGACGCCTTCGGCGCCGGTATCGCGTTGCGGGGTCAGCTCGGCATGGCGGTGCTGCTCGGGGCGCTGTGGGGCGCGGGAGCGGGGGCCGCGGGGGCGTTGCTGGCCCGCGCGACCGGGGCGGCTGGGTCACAGGCCGCAGGACTGGCACTGCGTGACTTTGCGGTGGTGGAAGCGGGTCCGAGTGCGGGGACGGCGGGCGGCCCGGGGGCTGGGCTTGCCGGGGGGCCGCGGTACGCCGGTGAGGGTGGGGCTTACGCCGGCGGGGCGGGGGGAGCCGGGGGGTATGAGGGCGGCGGTTCCGGGTCGTACGAGGGGGGTGGAGCGAGGTCGTACGAGGGGGGCGGGGCCGAAGCGTACGGCGGCGAGGGCGGGCCGTACAGCGGCGGGCCGGTGCCGAACCACGGTGCGGCGGGACCGTACGGCGGGGGCGCGCCGGGACCGTATGACAGTGGTCCCGAGTCGAACAGAGGTGCCGTGGGGCCGTACGGCGGCGAGGCAGGGCCCTACAGCGGTGGGCCGGAGCCGCACAGCGGTGAGGCAGGGGTCCACGGCGGTGAGACGGGGCCCTACGTGCCCGTTACGCCCTATCGGCCTCCGAATCCGGTGACGAACCCGTACCTGCGGATTCCCGGCGAGTTGCGCGAGCCCGAGGATGCCCCGCCTGGTGGCGGGCGGGGGCCGGAGTCCGAGGACCGTCGGAGCGAACCGGGCCGGGAGGGCGACGGGCAATGGCCGCGTCGTGAGGATCGTCGGGGAGGGCCCGGACGTGAGGGTTCGGAAGGGGGCGGCGGCCGACCGCAGGAGGCGGGGCGGTCTCCTGAGAAGAACTCCCGGCCACCGGACGAGCCGCGCCGAACCGGCGACGCGGCACCGCCCGACAACGTCTACGGCGCCCCGACCATGGCCCGGCCGATCGACCAGCCCGCTCGTTCACCGCAACGGCCCCCCAGGCGGCGGCCCGGTGGCCGGCGACCGTCCTCCGGGGACGAGGGCCGACAGCCACCGCCTCCTCCTCCCCCGCCCCCACCGCCGCCGCCCCCGCCCCCGCCGGGGAAACCGAAGGGACGGCGCTGAGACGGGCCTGGCTCGGCCGATGCCGAAGGCGCCACCGAGCGCGGCGGCTGCCGAGAGGGCGTCCGTGGGCGTCCGTGGGCGTGCATCGACGGCGTGACTGAACCGTCGCCCGAGCACCCGCCGCAGCCGAGCCGTGTCCCGCAGGCAAGGAGCACGCCACCTTTTCGACACCGACTGTTCCGTGTCCGTCAGACGGACCGCAGGAGCAGGAGGCACGGGGTGCCGGATACGGTGGGAACACCATGAGCGCTTCACAGAACCCGTCCCCCGACGACCCCACCCTTCTCGTCAAGATTTTCGGGAAGGACAGGCCGGGCATCACGGCAGGCCTGTTCGACACCCTCGCCGCCTACTCGGTCGACGTGGTCGACATCGAGCAGGTCGTCACCCGTGGCCGAATGGTGCTGTGCGCGCTCGTGACCGCGCC
Organism: Streptomyces sp. NBC_00285; assembly: GCF_036174265.1. Classification (NCBI taxonomy): domain Bacteria; kingdom Bacillati; phylum Actinomycetota; class Actinomycetes; order Kitasatosporales; family Streptomycetaceae; genus Streptomyces; species Streptomyces sp. NBC_00285. The sequence continues at coordinate 2,526,574 of NZ_CP108055.1, forward strand.
GCCCCGCGCGCTGGAGGGTGACCTTCGGGCGACCGTCCACAGCTGGGCGGAGTCGATCAAGATGCAGACGGAGATCATCTCCGGCCTCGGCGACAACCGGCCGCGCGGGCTGGGGCGTTCACTGGTCACCGTGCTCGGCCACCCCCTCACCGCGGAGGCGACCGCGGCGATCGCCGCCAAGATCGCCAAGGCCGGCGGCAACATCGACCGTATCTTCCGGCTGGCCAAGTACCCGGTCACAGCGGTCGAGTTCGCGGTGTCCGGCGTGGAGACCGAGCCGCTGCGCACCGCTCTCGTGACGGACGCCGCCAAGCTCGGCGTCGACGTGGCCGTGGTCGCCGCCGGTCTGCACCGCAGGGCCCAGCGGCTCGTCGTCATGGACGTGGACTCCACGCTCATCCAGGACGAGGTGATCGAGCTCTTCGCCGCGCACGCCGGCTGCGAGGACCAGGTCGCCGAGGTGACGGCCGCCGCGATGCGCGGCGAGCTGGACTTCGAGCAGTCGTTGCACGCGCGCGTGGCACTCCTGGAGGGGCTGGACGCCTCGGTCGTGGACAAGGTGCGCAGCGAGGTCCGGCTGACGCCGGGCGCCCGCACCCTCATCCGTACGCTGAAACGGCTCGGCTTCCAGGTCGGCGTCGTCTCGGGCGGGTTCACCCAGGTCACCGATGATCTGAAGGAACGTCTCGGGCTGGACTTCGCCCAGGCCAACACGCTGGAGATCATCGACGGGAAGCTCACCGGCAAGGTCACCGGGGAGATCGTGGACCGCGCGGGCAAGGCGCGGCTGCTGCGCCGGTTCGCCGCCGAGGCGGGGGTGCCGCTGTCCCAGACGGTGGCGATCGGGGACGGTGCCAACGACCTGGACATGCTGAACGCGGCCGGACTCGGGGTCGCCTTCAACGCCAAGCCGGTGGTGCGGGAGGCCGCGCACACCGCGGTGAACGTGCCCTTCCTGGACACGGTGCTCTATCTGCTGGGTGTCACCCGCGAAGAGGTCGAGGCGGCGGACGCGCACGAGGAGGACTGACCGACGGATCGACAGGGCCCGGCACCCTCGCGGTGCCGGGCCCTGTCGCGTCTCGTCTCGCGCGAGTTAGGTCTCGGGTCCGTCAGTCGGAGGGCTCCCAGAAGTCGACGAGGGTGGCCAGGCCCGGCTCCAGGGCCTTCCAGGGGCCGCTGAACGACAGGACGGCGAAGGCGGCGGCCGGGAAGCCGCGGCCGTCCATCCGGCGTCGGGAGTCACCCTCGGAGGTGCCGGCCAGGACGTCCGCGAGGCCCTGCACGCCCGGGTTGTGGCCGACCAGGACGGCGTTGTGCACGTCGTCCGGGGTCTCGTTGAGTACGGCGATCAGCTCGCCGGGAGAGGCCTCGTAGATCCGCTCCTCGTAGACGGTTTTCGGCCGGTGCGCAAACTCCTGCACGGCGAGCTTCCAGGTCTCACGGGTCCGGGTCGCGGTGGAGCAGAGGGCCAGGTCGAAGGGGATGCCCGAGTCGACCATTCGCCGTCCGGCTTCCGCTGCATCTTTTCGGCCCCGGTCGGCAAGCGGCCGCTCATGGTCGGTCATCTCGGGCCAGTCGGCTTTCGCATGCCGGAAAAGGACGATCCTGCGGGGTTCTGCGACGCTCATGGGAACCAGCTTCGCACGAAACAGGCCATGGGGCGCAGGGAGTTGACGGGCGGCTTTGTCCGTGCTCAGCGCGCTATCAGCTGCTGTACGCGCTCCAGGAACTGGGTGACGGCGGGGCTGCCGGAGGCCGCGTGCGCATCGGAGGGGTTGAGGATGAGCGCCAGGAGCACGACGAAGGCGAGCGTCGGGAGGGCCAGGGCCCACCAGGGCAGCCGGATGTCGACGCCGCCCCGGGACGCCGAGAGGGGCGGGGTGTGCGTAGGGGCCGACATGGGTGCCTCCGCTGTCTTCGAGTGGCCGGTGGGCGGTGACCCACGGAACGCGGTCACAACTCGAAGGTACGGAACCGGAGGCTCTCAACCCATCCGGTGATCCACCCAGTTGACCCTGACACTCACCCCCTAGGGGACAGGGGGGCTAACCCCACCGCCGGGCCGGGGAGCGGGTGATCGGATCAGGGCGAGGCGATCGTCGCGATGATGGCGATGACCACGAAAATGGCGAGGAACGAGCCGAAGACCAGCAACATCTTCTTCTGGCCGTTCTGGGGGTTCGGGTCGAGCACTGGCATACGGCCAGTCTCGCACCCCGGACTCCTGCCCAGGCTTCCGGGGTGACCTCAGCGGGCCGCCTCGTCCTCCACCGTGCGGTCGCGGCCCGCGAGCACCCCGACCGCCATCTGCGGGACCATCAGGCCGATCATGAGCCCGATCGGCAGTCCCCAGCCCCCGCTGTGCTGGTAGAGCACGCCGACCAGGAGCGGCCCGGGGATGGAGATCAGATAGCCGGTGCTCTGCGCGAAGGCGGACAGCTGGGCGACGCCCGCGCCGGTTCGGGCCCGCATCCCGACCATGGTGAGGGCCAGGGGGAAGGCACAGTTGGAGATGCCGAGCAGCACGGCCCAGGCCCAGGCGCCGGCGGCCGGGGCGAGATACAGACCCGCGTATCCGGCGAGACCGCAGACGCCGAGCACGATCACGATCGGGCCCTGGCGCGGCAGCCTGGTGGCCACGCGCGGGATGACGAAGGCCAGCGGGACCCCCATCACCATCGTGACGGCCAGCAGCAGTCCCGCGGTACCCGCGGGCACGCCCGCGTCCCGGAAGATCTGCGCCATCCAGCCCATGGTGATGTAGGCGGCGGTGGCCTGGAGCCCGAAGAAGACGGCGAGCGCCCAGGCGGTACGGCTCCGGGTGATCCGCAGGGTGGACTGCTCCACACGCGCGTGGACGTGCCGGACCGGTCCCGCGCCGTCCACGCGTGTGTGTACGTGCCGGGACACGCCTTGTGCCTGCTCGCTGCCCGAGGGCCCCTGTCCGGACGGCGGCGCCTCCCGTTCCCGTACGAGCGGAATCCACGGCAGTACGGCCGCCGCCGCCAGAGCCGCCCACACGGCGAGCCCGGCCTGCCAGTTCCCGCCCAGTGCCTCGGTCACCGGCACCGTCACGGCGGCCGCCGCCGCGGTGCCGAGGGCGAGGGCCATCGAGTACAGGCCGGTCATGGAGCCGACCCGGTCCGGGAACCACCGCTTGACGATGACCGGCATCAGGACGTTGCTGACGGCGATCCCCATGAGCGCGAGGGCACTGGCGGCCAGGAAGCCCACCGTGGAGCCGGTGTAGGGCCGTATGAGCAGGCCCGCCGTGATGGCGACCATCCCCGCGCACACCACCGCGCCGGCACCGAAGCGGCGGGCCAGGCGGGGGGCCGTGACGCCGAAGACGGCGAAGCACAGCGGGGGCACCGAGGTGAGGAGGCCCGCGAGGCTGCCGCTCATGCCGAGGCCGTCGCGCACCTCTTCGAGGAGGGCGCCGAAGCTGGTGATGGCGGGGCGCAGGTTGAGCGCGGACAGCACGATGCCGACGACGACCAGGCGCACCGCCCACACGCGCGTGGCGGGCACCGCGGCCCCCTCCTCCGGCGCGGTCGCGGAGCTGCGACCTGGCGCGGAGTTGCGAGCGGTCGCGGAAGGGTGTGCGGTCGTGGACTTCACCGTCCGGGTTTCGTCACGTGCCATGACGTCCATCATAGAATCATAGGATGATTGGTTGTCCATCCCCGGGGCGTCTTCTTCCGTCCCGCCCGTGCGAAGGTGTGCCATGCCCCTGAGCCATCCCCGCCGCTCGGCACTGTCCGAGCAGGTCATCGCCGCGCTGCGCAACCAGATCACCTCGGGCGAGTGGCCGGTCGGCTCCCGGATCCCGACGGAGCCCGAACTGGTCGGGGAACTGGGGGTCGCGCGCAACACCGTCCGTGAGGCGGTCCGCGCGCTCGCGCACAACGGCCTGCTGGACATCCGCCAGGGCTCGGGGACGTATGTCGTGGCGACCAGCGAGCTGGCGGGCGTGATGCACCGCAGGTTCGCCGACGCGGAACCGCGGCACGTCGCCGAACTGCGTTCCACGCTGGAGTCGTCGGCGGCGCGACTGGCCGCCGAGCGGCGCACCGAGAAGGACCTCAAGCAGCTCGACGCGCTCCTGGTGCGGCGCGAGGAGGCCTGGGAGTCGGGCGACACGGAGGCCTTCGTGACGGCCGACGCCACCTTCCATCTGGCCGTGGTGGCCGCCTCGCACAACGACGTGATGACCGAGATGTACGCGGACCTCGGCGAGGTGCTGCGGGACTGGCTGCGTGAGGACATCGGCGAGGAGCTGACGCCGGAGACCTACATGGACCACACCCGGCTCGTCGACGCGATCCGCGCGGGCGACCCGGCGTCCGCGGCGGAGGAGGCGGCCGGCTATCCGCTCGTGTGCCGTCCGGGCCGGTTCAGCGCGCCATCTTCCGGTGGCTGACCCACACCGAGCGGATCTCCTTCCAGCACCGGCCGGCCAGCCGTACGGTCTGCGCGGGGCCGGCCTCGACCTGGGCGGCGTCGCTGTCGAGGTCCCACCAGCGCTCGCATTCGATGTGCAGGGTGACGCCGTCGGTGCGCGGATACGGGTTGTGGCAGTACGCGGTCACACGCGAGCCGGTGACCTTGCTGCGGCAGGAGGCGCCGAACGGCTCCGGCGCGACGGCCCCGCGCGCCTCCACACGTGTGTGCGGCAGCGCGTCGTGAGAGGTCGCGTCGTACGGGACCGCGTCGTACGGCAGGGACATCACGAGGCAGACGGCTGCGATCGCTGAGGCCAGGCTGCGGGACAGACGCACAAGGGGACCTCCTCGGCCGGGCTGGGGAGGGGAGCGCGGGTGAACGCGTAATCCAGAGTGCCCAGTTGTGCGGCGTCCGCGCGCGGCCGGTGGGCCGAACGGGTGACTCCGCGCGGGGACCGTGTCGCTCCGGTCCCGCACCGGCCGGCGGCGTGAGCGCCGAGGGCCCGCACCTTCGAAAGGTGCGGGCCCTCAGGCTCGTCCGGGCATCGGCGCCGGCGTCACGCGCCGATCGCGTGCAGCCCGCCGTCGACGTGGATGATCTCGCCCGTGGTCTTCGGGAACCAGTCGCTCAGCAGGGCGACGATGCCCTTGCCGGCCGGCTCCGGGTCCTTGAGGTCCCACTCCAGCGGGGAGCGGTTGTCCCACACGGCGGCCAGATCGCTGAAGCCGGGGATGGACTTGGCGGCCATCGAGGCGAGCGGGCCCGCGGAGATGAGGTTGCAGCGGATGTTCTGCTTGCCCAGGTCGCGGGCGACGTAGCGGCTGGTGGCCTCCAGGGCGGCCTTGGCCGGGCCCATCCAGTCGTACTGCGGCCAGGCGTACTGCGCGTCGAAGGTGAGGCCGACGACCGAGCCGCCGTTCTGCATCAGCGGCAGGCAGGCCATGGTGAGCGACTTCAGGGAGTACGCCGAGACGTGCATGGCGGTGGCCACGGACTCGAAGGGCGTGTTCAGGAAGTTGCCGCCGAGCGCGTCCTGCGGCGCGAAGCCGATGGAGTGCACGACACCGTCGAGGCCGCCGAGCTCCTCACCGACGAGGTCGGCCAGCCGCCCGAGGTGCTCGTCGTTGGTCACGTCGAGCTCGATGACCTTGGTGGGCTTGGGGAGCTTCCTGGCGATGCGCTCGGTCAGCGTGGGCCGCGGGAACGCGGTCAGGATGATCTCGGCACCCTGCTCCTGGGCCAGCTTCGCGGCATGGAAGGCGATGGAGGATTCCATCAGCACACCGGAGATCAGGACGCGCTTGCCCTCGAGAATTCCGCTCATGGTGATCAGTGACCCATTCCCAGTCCGCCGTCAACGGGGATGACGGCTCCAGTGATGTACGAGGCGTCGTCCGAGGCGAGGAACCGCACCGTCGCGGCGATCTCCTCCGGCTGCGCGTAACGGCCGAGCGGCACCTGCTTGACGATGGCCTCACGCTGCTCGTCGGTGAGGGCCTTGGTCATGTCGGTGTCGACGAAGCCGGGCGCGACGACGTTGAAGGTGAGGTTGCGCGAGCCCAGCTCACGGGCGAGGGACCGCGCGAAGCCGACCAGGGCTGCCTTGGAGGCCGCGTAGTTGGACTGGCCGGGGCCGCCGTAGAGGCCGACGACCGAGGAGATCAGGACGACGCGGCCCTTCTTGGCGCGCAGCATGCCGCGGTTGGCGCGCTTGACCACACGGAAGGTGCCGGTGAGGTTGGTGTCGATGACCGAGGTGAAGTCCTCCTCGGACATACGCATCAGGAGCTGGTCCTTGGTGATGCCGGCGTTGGCGATCAGAACCTCGACCGGGCCGTGCTCGGCCTCGATCTCCTTGTAGGCCTGCTCCACCTGCTCGGAGTCGGTGATGTCGCACTTGACGGCCAGGAAGCCGGCCGGCGGCTCACCCGAGCGGTACGTGATGGCGACCTTGTCGCCGGCGTCGGCGAATGCGCGGGCGATGGCGAGGCCGATGCCCCGGTTGCCTCCGGTGACGAGAACCGAGCGGCTCAACGGATCACTCTTTCCATAGGGGTCTGACACACCCGCCCGAACTCCGTGGACGACAGGCGGCTTCTCCGAAAACCTATCGGGCCGCTCCCTCCCGAGGACATTCGGGCACCGACAGTGGCTCAGGGGGCTCACTGTCGGGTCCCTACAGAAAGATGCGGACAGCGGTCGGAAACGTGTGGTCCGCGCACCGTCCGCCGCGACATGATCGGAGCAGCCGTCGCCCACCCTCACCCCGACAGGAAGAGACCCAGGTGCCTCATACCATCGACGAAGCCTTCACAGCGCTTCCCCTACGTGCCCTCGCCGACGCCGCGCTGGCACGCGCGCGTGCGCTCGGCGCGGCGCACGCGGACTTCCGGTTCGAGCGGGTGCGCAGCGCGTCCTGGCGGCTCAGGGACGCCAAGCCGTCCGGGTCCTCGGACACCACCGACCTCGGGTACGCGGTGCGGGTCGTGCACGGCGGGACCTGGGGCTTCGCGTCCGGCGTGGACCTGACACTGGATGCCGCCGCCAAGGTCGCCTCGCAGGCCGTGGCCATGGCGAAGCTCTCCGCCCAGGTGATCCGCGCGGCGGGGTCCGACGAGCGCGTGGAGCTCGCCGGGGAGCCCGTGCACGCCGACCGTACGTGGATCTCGTCGTACGAGATCGATCCGTTCTCCGTGCCCGACGAGGAGAAGGCGGCACTCCTCGCGGACTGGAGCGCACGGCTGCTGGCGGCGGACGGGGTCAACCATGTCGACGCCTCGCTGCTCACCGTGCACGAGAACAAGTTCTACGCCGACACCGCGGGCACGGTGACCACGCAGCAACGGGTCCGGCTGCACCCGCAGCTGACGGCCGTCTCCGTCGACGAGTCGAGCGGTGAGTTCGACTCCATGCGGACCATCGCACCGCCGGTCGGGCGCGGCTGGGAGTACCTCACGGGCACCGGCTGGGACTGGGAGAGCGAGCTCGAACAGATCCCGGAACTGCTCGCCGAGAAGATGCGCGCGCCGAGCGTCGAGTCGGGCCTGTACGACCTCGTCGTCGACCCGTCCAACCTGTGGCTGACCATCCACGAGTCCATCGGCCACGCCACCGAGCTGGACCGTGCGCTCGGCTACGAGGCCGCCTACGCCGGCACCTCCTTCGCCACCTTCGACCAGCTCGGGAAGCTCCGGTACGGCTCCGAGCTGATGAACGTCACCGGTGACCGCACCGCCGAGCACGGCCTCGCCACCATCGGCTACGACGACGAGGGCGTCGAGGGCCAGTCCTGGGACCTGGTGAAGGACGGCACGCTCGTCGGGTACCAGCTGGACCGGCGGATCGCGAAGCTGACCGGGTTCGAGCGGTCCAACGGGTGCGCGTACGCCGACTCCCCCGGGCATGTGCCCGTGCAGCGCATGGCCAACGTGTCGTTGCAGCCGGATCCGGCCGGGATGTCGACGCAGGACCTGATCGGGAGCGTGGACCGCGGGATCTACGTCGTCGGCGACCGGTCCTGGTCGATCGACATGCAGCGCTACAACTTCCAGTTCACCGGCCAGCGGTTCTTCAGGATCGAGAACGGGCGGATCACCGGGCAACTGCGGGACGTCGCCTACCAGGCGACCACCACCGACTTCTGGGGCTCGATGGCCGCGGTGGGCGGCCCGCAGACCTACGTCCTCGGCGGCGCCTTCAACTGCGGCAAGGCCCAGCCGGGGCAGGTCGCAGCGGTGTCGCACGGCTGCCCCTCGGCCCTCTTCAAGGGCGTCAACATTCTGAACACCACTCAGGAGGCCGGTCGATGAGCGCCCGCACCAACAAGCCGCACGAGATCGTCGAGCGGGCCCTCGCACTGTCCCGGGCCGACGGCTGTGTCGTGATCGCCGACGAGCAGTCGACGGCCAACCTGCGCTGGGCGGGCAACGCGCTCACCACGAACGGCGTCACGCGCGGGCGCACGCTCACGGTCATCGCGACCGTCGACGGCAAGGAGGGCACCGCCTCCGGGGTCGTCTCGCGGTCGGCCGTGACCGCCGACGAGCTGGAGCCGCTGGTGCGGGCCGCCGAGGCCGCCGCGCGCGGCGCCGCGCCCGCCGAGGACGCCCAGCCGCTGGTCTCGGGCGTACCGGAGTCCCCCGACTTCACCGACGCGCCCGCCGAGACGTCCTCGGCCGCCTTCGTCGACTTCGCCCCGGCGCTCGGCGAGTCCTTCGCACGCGCGCGTGCGGGCGGCCGCGAGCTGTACGGCTTCGCCAACCACGAGCTCGTGTCGACGTACATGGGCACGTCCACGGGGCTGCGGCTGCGCCACGACCAGCCCAACGGCACGCTGGAGCTGAACGCCAAGTCGCCGGACCGTACGCGCTCGGCCTGGGCCGGACGCTCCACGCGGGACTTCAAGGACGTCGACCCGGCGGCGCTGGACGCCGAACTCGCCGTACGCCTCGGATGGGCCGAGCGCCGCGTCCCGTTGCCCGCCGGGCGGTACGAGACGCTGCTGCCGCCGACCGCGGTCGCGGACATGTTGATCTACCAGCTGTGGTCGGCGTCGGGGCGGGACGCGGCCGAGGGGCGGACGGTGTTCTCCAAGCCCGGCGGTGGCACCCGGGTCGGCGAGAGGCTGACCGAGCTGCCGCTGACCCTGCGCAGCGACCCGCACGAGCCCGGCCTGGAGTCCGCGCCCTTCGTGGTCGCGCACTCCTCCGGGGGCGACCAGTCGGTGTTCGACAACGGTCTGCCGGTCGCGGCCACCGACTGGGTCCGCGCGGGCGAACTGGCACACCTGATGACCACCCGGCACAGCGCGGGCCTGACCGGGCTGCCCGTCGCCCCGGCGGCCGGCAACCTCGTCCTCGACGGGGGCTCGGACCTCTCCCTGCAGGACATGGTCGCGAACACCGGACGCGGGCTGCTGCTGACCTGCCTCTGGTACATCCGCGAGGTCGACCCGGCCACGTTGCTGCTCACCGGGCTGACCCGGGACGGCGTGTACCTCGTCGAGAACGGCGAGGTGACCGGTGAGGTCAACAACTTCCGGTTCAACGAGTCGCCGGTCGGCCTGCTGGGGCGGGCGACGGAGGCGGGGCGGACGGAGAAGACGCTGCCGAGGGAGTGGAGCGACTACTTCACCAGGGCCGCGATGCCGGCGCTGCGGGTGCCGGATTTCAATATGAGTTCTGTCAGTCAGGGCGTATAACCTCGTAACCGGTAGTCACTCGACTGCCCGAGGATCTTTCGAGGAGATGCGAGAACCGTGACGGACATCGTCGACGAGCTGAAGTGGCGAGGACTGTGGTCCCTGTCCACTGACGAGGACGCTTTGCGCAAGGCGCTCGCGGACGGTCCCGTCACGTTCTATTGCGGCTTCGACCCCACGGCGGCCAGCCTGCACGTCGGCCACCTGGTCCAGGTCCTCACCATGCGCCGGCTCCAGCAGGCCGGTCTGCGCCCGCTGGCCCTGGTGGGCGGGGCGACCGGCCAGATCGGCGACCCGCGCCCCACGGCGGAGCGCACGCTGAACGACCCGGAGACCATCGCGACCTGGGTGAGCCGGCTGCGCGGGCAGATCGAACCGTTCCTGTCCTTCGAGGGCGAGAACGCCGCGGTCATGGTGAACAACCTGGACTGGACGGCCGGGATGTCGGCCATCGAGTTCCTCCGGGACATCGGCAAGCACTTCCGCGTCAACAAGATGCTGACCAAGGACTCGGTCGCGCGCCGGCTGGAGTCCCAGGAGGGCATCAGCTACACGGAGTTCAGCTACCAACTGCTCCAGGGCATGGACTTCCTGGAGCTCTACCGGCGGTACGGCTGCACGCTCCAGCAGGGCGGCAGCGACCAGTGGGGCAACCTCACCGCGGGTCTCGACCTGATCCACAAGCTGGAGCCCGAGGCCGAGGCGCACTGTCTGGCGACGCCGCTGATGGTCAAGGCGGACGGCACCAAGTTCGGCAAGACCGAGGGCGGCGCCATCTGGCTCGACGCCGAGATGACGACGCCGTACGCGTTCTACCAGTTCTGGCTGAACGTCGACGACCGGGACGTCTCGACGTACATGCGCATCCTGTCGTTCAAGTCCCGTGCGGACCTGGAGGAGTTGGAGAAGCAGACCGAGGAGCGTCCGCAGGCCCGGGCCGCGCAGCGCGCACTGGCCGAGGAGCTGACGACGCTGGTGCACGGCGCCGACCAGACGGCAGCGGTGATCGCCGCGAGCCGTGCCCTCTTCGGGCAGGGCGAGCTGACGGGTCTCGACGAGCGGACACTGACCGCGGCCCTCTCGGAGGTTCCGCACATCCGGGTCACCGAGCTGGGCGCCGTCGTGGACCTGTTCGCCGAGGTCGGTCTGGTGGCCAGCAAGTCGGCCGCCCGGCGGACGGTGAAGGAGGGCGGGGCCTACGTGAACAACGTCAAGGTCACCGCCGAGGACGCCGTCCCGGCCAAGGAGGACCTGCTGCACGGTCGCTGGCTGGTGCTGCGCCGGGGCAAGAAGAACCTGGCGGCGGTCGAGGTCACCTCCGCGTAGTCCTGGTACGACGAAGGGGGCATCCTCCGGGTGGAGGGTGCCCCCTTCGTCGTTCGGGCTCTCAGGTCCGCTGTTTCCGCTTGCCCAGCGTCGCCATGTAGAGCATGTCGCCTACGCCGACGATGATGACCGCGGCGATCAGCTGGAACGCGTGGCGGCTCCAGTCGATGCCGGAGGTCGCGTCGACGCCCGCCCACCGTGCGACGGCATTGCCGACGATGGCTCCCAGCATGCCGAAGATGGTGGTCAGCCAGAGGGGACTGTGCTGTTTTCCGGGGATGATCGCTTTCGCGATCAGACCCAGCACGAATCCCACGATGATCGCCCACAACCAGCCCATGGCTGCCTCCTCGTACGGCTCTACGTGAGCATTAGGGCCAGTGTCGGTCCGTTCCCGGTACGGCGCATGTCGGGTGCGTCCGTACGTGCCGCGGGTGAGGTCGTTCGCCCGGGCGCGAGATGCCCCGGTCTCGTAGGCGGCGCAGGCGCGGCGTAACGTGGAAGGCGTCCGTACCCGGTATCTCCACCGGGTCCGGAGCGGATGCGCGGTGGGGAGAGTCCGATGCGGGCGGATGGTGGAACGTGATGCGGAAGCAGCATGGCGGCGGCAGCGCCGAGGTGTTCCGGATCACCGGAGCCCGCTCGAGCCTTCAGGACGATGTGCGGGGACGTCAGCGCCGGTACGTCATCTCGATGACGGCCCGTACGGTGTCGGTGGTGCTCGCGACCACCCTCTGGAACGTGGAACGGCACGTCGCGATCGTCGCGCTGGTGCTCGGGGCCGTTCTGCCCTATATCTCCGTCGTCATCGCCAACGCGGGGCGGGAGAACGCACCCTCTCTGCCGTCGACCTTCGTGACCGTCCCGATGCGGCCGATGATCGCGCCGCCGCGGGCGGAAGGGGACTCCGCGGAACCCGCACCGGAGGACGGCGCGGGCGGGTCGGCGTCGCGTGCACGGGGGGAACCGCACGAGCAGACGTGAGAGGTGTTCTCAGCCCCAAGCTCAAGAAAAGCTCAGATCAATCATGTTGTTCCAGTGCCGGGCCAAGGGTTACCCGTGACATACTTCGTACGCGCTCCGCATCCCCCGTCGGAGCGACAGACCGACGCCGGGCAGCTCCCCCCGTGGCTGCTCGGCGTCGCCTTTTCCCCCGCTTGTGAGACGAATCCGTGAGTGACGAAATCCCTGTCTGTTCCGCCAAGGGCTGTCGTGCCGACGCGGTCTGGGTGCTCGCGTGGAACAACCCGAAGATTCACACGCCGGAGCGGCGCAAGACGTGGCTTGCCTGTGAGGAACACCGGGAGCATCTGTCGCAGTTCCTCGGGGTGCGCGGGTTCCTCAAGGACGTCGTGAAGTTCGGGGAGTGGCAGGCTCCCGAAGGGGCCTAGAAGGCTTTCGCCGCAAGCCCTGGCCGTGACTAGCCGCCGATCGCCGACATGGGACGGTCCGGCTGGACGAACGTCGGGTCGTCAAGGCCCGCTCCCGCCTTCTTGCCCCACATCGCCTCGCGCCAGATGCGGGCGATCTCCTCGTCACCGGCGTCGGAGCGCAGGGCCGCTCGCAGGTCGGTCTCCTCGCGGGCGAACAGGCACGTGCGTATCTGGCCGTCGGCCGTGAGGCGAGTGCGGTCGCAGGCCGCGCAGAACGGGCGGGTGACCGAGGCGATGACGCCCACGCGGTGCGGCCCGCCGTCGACCAGCCAGCGCTCCGCGGGCGCCGAGCCCCGCTCCTGTGAGCCCTCTTCCGTGAGGTCGAAGCGGGTGCGCAGGGAGGTCAGGATGTCCCCGGCGGTGATCATGCCGTCGCGCTTCCAGCCGTGCTGGGCGTCCAGGGGCATCTGCTCGATGAAGCGCAGCTCGTAGTCGTGCTCCACCGCCCACGCCAGGAGGTCCGGGGCCTCGTCGTCGTTGAGCCCCGGCATCAGGACCGAGTTCACCTTGACGGGGGTCAGGCCCGCCTCGCGGGCGGCGTCGAGGCCTTCCAGGACGTCCTGGTGGCGGTTGCGGCGGGTGAGGGTCTTGAAGACGTCCGGGCGCAGGGTGTCGAGGGAGACGTTGACCCGGTCCAGGCCGGCGGCCTTCAGGGCGGTCGCGGTGCGCTTGAGGCCGATGCCGTTCGTCGTCAGGGACATCTGGGGGCGCGGGTCCAGGGCCGCGACCCGCTCGACGATGCCGACGAGACCCGGGCGCAGCAGAGGCTCACCGCCGGTGAAGCGGACCTCCTCGATACCGAGGGAGGTGACGGCGATGTCGATCAGGCGGACGATCTCGTCGTCGGTCAGCAGATCGGGCTTGGCCAGCCACTGCAGGCCCTCTTCCGGCATGCAGTACGTGCACCGCAGATTGCACCGGTCGGTCAGCGAGACGCGCAGGTCGGTGGCCACCCGGCCGTAGGTGTCGATGAGCACGTGGGCCCCCTCCCTCGTCGCGGATCAGTGCGGGATTCTTCGTTTCCGTCACTTGCGAGCCTACGTGACGTCACTGACATCGACAGGGCCCGATCCCACGACGTACGGGGCGGCCGCGTCGTAGAGACCTACGACGCGGCCGCTCACGGGGTGTGTCAGTGGGCGCCGGTGCCGGTCAGTGACCGGACCTCCAGCTCCGCGTACTTGCCCTTGTCGGGCTCCTCCTTGGACAGGTAGGTGCCGATGATGCCGAGCAGGAAGCCGACCGGGATGGAGATGATCCCCGGGTTCTCCAGCGGGAACCAGTGGAAGTCGACGTCCGGGAACATCGAGCTGGGCTTGCCGGAGACGACCGGCGAGAACAGCACCAGGCCGACCGCCGTGACGAGGCCGCCGTAGATCGACCACAGGGCTCCGGAGGTGGTGAACCGCTTCCAGAAGAGGCTGTAGATGATCGTCGGCAGGTTGGCGGAGGCGGCGACCGCGAAGGCGAGGGCGACGAGCCCTGCGACGTTCAGGTCGCGGGCGAGGGCGCCCAGCAGGATGGAGACGGCGCCGATGCCGACGGTCGCCCAGCGGGCCGCGCTCATCTCCTGCTTCTCGGTGGCCTGACCGCGCTTGATGACGTTGGCGTAGATGTCGTGCGCGAAGGACGAGGACGAGGCCAGGGTGAGGCCGGCGACGACCGCGAGGATGGTGGCGAAGGCGACCGCCGAGATGGTGGCCAGCAGGATCGCGCCCCAGTTGGAGTCGACGCCGCCCAGATGCAGTGCCAGCAGTGGCGCCGCGGTGTTGCCCGCCTTGTTGGAGGCGATGATCTCGTCCGGCTTGATGAGCGCGGCGGCGCCGAACCCGAGGGCGAGGGTCATCAGGTAGAAGGCGCCGATGAGGCCGATGGCCCAGATGACCGACTTACGGGCCGCCTTGGCGGTGGGAACCGTGTAGAAGCGGATCAGGATGTGCGGCAGGCCGGCGGTGCCGAGGACCAGGGCGATGCCGAGCGAGATGAAGTCCAGCTTGGTGGTGCCCGTGGCGCCGTACTTCAGGCCCGGTTCCAGGAAGGCCGCGCCCTTGCCGCTGTTGTCGGCGGCGGAGCCGAGCAGGTCGGAGACGTTGAAGTCGAACTTCAGCAGCACCAGGAAGGTCAGCAGCAGGGCGCCCGCGATCAGCAGTACGGCCTTGACCATCTGGACCCAGGTGGTGCCCTTCATGCCGCCGATGGTGACGTACACGATCATCAGGACGCCGACCAGGGCGACGACGCCGATCTTGCCGGCGTCGCTGGTGATGCCGAGGAGCAGGGAGACCAGGACGCCCGCGCCCGCCATCTGGGCCAGCAGGTAGAAGATCGAGACGACGATGGTGGAGGTGCCGGCCGCCGTACGGACCGGGCGCTGGCGCATCCGGTAGGCGAGGACGTCGCCCATCGTGTAGCGGCCGGAGTTGCGCAGCGGTTCGGCGACCAGGAGCAGGGCGACGAGCCAGGCGACCAGGAAGCCGACGGAGTACAGGAAGCCGTCGTAGCCGAAGAGGGCGATGGCGCCCGCGATGCCGAGGAAGGAAGCGGCGGACATGTAGTCGCCGGAGACGGCGAGGCCGTTCTGGAAGCCGGTGAACTGGCGTCCGCCCGCGTAGAAGTCGGCCGCGTCCTTGGTCTGCCGGCCGGCCCAGACGGTGATGACGAGGGTCGCGAGGACGAACACGGCGAACAGGCTGATGATCAGCGGCCGGTGCTGGCTGGCCTCTCCGGCCGCCAGGGTGATCGCGGGGCTCATGCGCCGCCCTCCATCCGGGACTTGATGGCGTCGGCCTTGGGGTCGAACTTGGCGGCGGCGACGCGTGAGTACCACCAGGCGATGAGGAAGGTGGTGAGGAACTGCCCGAGGCCCAGGACCAGGGCCACGTTGATGTTGCCGACGACCTTGGTGCCCATGAAGTCGCCCGCGTAGTTGGACAGCAGGACGTACAGCAGGTACCAGGCGATGAAGCCGACGGTCAGCGGGAAGGCGAAGGAGCGGTAGGAGCGGCGCAGTTCACCGAACTCCGCGCTCTCCTGAACCTCGGTGAACTCCGCGGTGGTGGGGAGTTTGTGCTGCTCTTTCGAGGGGGGCGGTGCGTCGGTGGACACGATCTCTCCTCGCGTTGCGGGTGCGGTGGTGACGGGGATCGGGGGCGAGTGTCCTCGCGTTCCCTGTTCAAGGTCACGGCGCCGCGCTGGGCCCGGTTCAACTCACTTTGCTTCTTTCCTAACTCACCTTGGGGAAGTCATTGCTGGCCAGCGACTTCGGGAGATAGCTTCGGCCTGAACCAACCGTCATGTACCTGCCCGAACACCACCTGTGGCTCGGGCAGGTTTCGTTTCCGGATGATGTGGAGACCCCATGTCCCAGCCGCGTTCCAGACGTTCGGCACGTTCAGGATCCGGCCTCGCGCTCGCCGTGCCCGTCGTGCTGTCCCTCACGGCCTCGCTCGGCTTCCTGCCCTCGGCGGCCTCGGCGGCTCCCGCCGCGCAGTCCACCGCACGGGCCGCGGACGCGACGAATCTGTCGTACGTCGTCAACACCAAGGTGGACCACCGCACGATCGCGTCGGTGCGGCGGGCGATCCCGAAGGCCGGCGGCACCGTCGTGATCACGTACGAGAAGATCGGCGTGATCGTGGTCCACTCGTCCGACGCGGACTTCGCCCAGCGGATCCGCACGGTGCGCGGAGTGCAGTCGGCCGGTGCCACCCGCACCTCGCCGCTGACCCCGGCGGGCACGACGGACGAGGGCGCGGTCCAGGTCCTGTCGGACGCGCAGGCCGCGAAGGTCGCGAAGTCCTCGGCCGCCACGCCGGACAGTGAGCCTCTCGAGGCCGACCAGTGGGACCTGCGTGCGATAGGCGCCGACAAGGCGGCCAAGATCAACCCGGGTAGCCGCAAGGTGACCGTCGCCGTGATCGACACCGGTGTCGACGACACCCACCCCGACATCGCGCCGAACTTCTCCGCCTCCCAGTCGGCCAACTGCGACGGTGGTGTCCCGGACACCACCGCGGGCGCCTGGCGGCCGTACACCGCGGACGACTACCACGGCACGCACGTGGCCGGTGAGATAGCCGCGGCCCGTAACGGCATCGGTGTGGCCGGGGTCGCCCCCGGCGTGAAGGTGTCGGCCATCAACGTGACCGACCGGAGCAACGGCCTCTTCTACCCGGAGAGCGTCGTGTGCGCGTTCGTGTTCGCCGCCGACCACGGCGTCGAGATCACGAACAACAGCTACTACGTTGATCCATGGCTGTACAACTGCATGGACGATCCCGATCAGCGGGCCATTGTTGACTCGGTCAACAGGGCGCAGTTGTACGCCCAGAAGAAGGGCACGCTCAACCTGGCGTCGGCGGGCAACTCCAACCACGACCTGGACTCCGACGCGATCGTCGACGCGTCGAGCCCCGACGACTCGACACCGGTGAACCGGACCGTCGACCCGCACGAGTGCTTCGACGTGCCGACACAGCTGCCGGGTGTCGTCACGGTCAGCGCGACCGGCGTCAAGAACCTCAAGTCGTACTACTCCTCGTACGGCAAGGGTGTCATCGACATCGCGGCGCCCGGTGGCGACCGGCTCTACCAGATCCCGGACACGCCCTCGCAGAACGGCCGCATCCTGTCCACCCTGCCGAACGGCGGGTACGGCTTCCTTCAGGGCACCTCGATGGCCTCGCCGCACGCCGCGGGCGTCGCCGCGCTGCTGAAGTCGACGCACCCGAAGGCGAACCCGGCCCAGCTGCAGGCGCTGCTCAAGGCACAGGCGAACGCCACGAGCTGCCCGGCGTCGTACGACCAGAACGGTGACGGGACGCAGGACGCGGTGTGCGAGGGCGGCACCCGGGCCAACGGCTTCTACGGCTTCGGCATCGTCAACGCGCTGCGCGCGGTCAAGTGACCCGCCGGTCGGCAGCCACGGAACCACCCGCACGGACCGCTTGTACCGAGAACGAACTGGAGAGATCTTCATCATGACAGGGCCCCACTCGCGCTATCGGCGCGCGATCGCGATCCCGCTCGGCATGACGATGGCGACAGCCATGGCCTTCCTGCCGGGCGCCACGGCGTCCGCGGCCGACGTTCCCGGCACCGTGGCCGGTGTCACCGGCGCCGTGAACGACATCCTCGCCTCCGCCGACGCGGACGGGACGGCGCTCAGCTATGTCGTCAACGTCCGTTCCGGGCATGCTCCTTCCGCTCAGGTGAAGAAGGCCATCGGCCAGGCCGGCGGCACGATCGTGACGTCGTACGACCGGATCGGCGTGATCGTCGTCCACTCGTCGAACCCCGACTTCGCCAAGACGATCCGCAAGGTCCGCGGCGTCGAGTCGGCGGGCAACACGCGCAACGCGCCGCTGCCCGCGCAGTCGACGGACGACCTGGGGACGCCGAGGACGCTGAGCGCGACGGAGGTCGCCGCGGCGAAGACGGCCGCCACCGCCGGTCAGGACCCGCTGGAGTCGTTGCAGTGGGACCTGCCCGCCATCAAGGCGGACAAGGCCCACGAGAAGTCGCTCGGCAGCAGCAAGGTGACCGTCGCCGTGATCGACACCGGTGTGGACGACACCCACCCGGACCTCGCGCCGAACTTCGACCGGGCCGCGTCGGTCAACTGTGTGACGGGCAAGCCGGACACCACCGACGGGGCGTGGCGGCCGAGCGCCGCGGAGAGCCCGCACGGCACACATGTGGCCGGTGAGATCGCGGCCGCCAAGAACGGCGTCGGCATGACGGGCGTGGCGCCGGGCGTGAAGGTGGCGGGCATCAAGGTCTCGACCACCGCCGGCTACTTCTACACGGAGGCCGTGGTCTGCGGCTTCATGTGGGCGGCCACCCATGGTGTCGACGTCACCAACAACAGCTATTACACGGACCCCTGGTACTTCAACTGCACCGACGACCCGGACCAGAAGGCGCTCGTGGACGCCATCACCCGGGCCTCGCGGTACGCGGAGAAGAAGGGCGTGGTCAATGTGGCCGCGGCCGGCAACGAGAACTACGACCTCGCGGCCGACGAGATCACCGACCCTGTCTCGCCCAACGACGGCACCCCCTCGGACCGGGTCATCGACCCCTCCGAGTGCTTCGACATACCGACCCAGCTGCCGGGTGTCGTGACGGTCGCGGCGACGGGCGCGAAGGGCATCAAGTCGTCCTTCTCCAACTACGGCCTGGGCGTCATCGACGTCGCCGCACCGGGCGGCGACTCGACGGCCTACCAGACGCCCAAGCCGCCCGCGACCAGCGGTCTGATCCTGGGCACGCTGCCCGGCGGCAAGTGGGGCTACATGGCCGGTACGTCGATGGCCTCGCCGCACGTCGCGGCCGTGGCCGCCCTGATCAAGTCGACACACCCCTACGCCCCGCCGGCCCTGGTGAAGGCTCTGCTGTACGCGGAGGCGGACGCCACACCGTGCACGGACCCGTACGACATCAACGGCGACGGCAAGGTCGACGCGGTGTGCGAGGGGTCGAAGAACCGCAACGGCTTCTACGGCTGGGGCACTGTGGACGCTCTGGACGCGGTGACGAAGTAGCCGGACGGGGCGATCAGCACTCGTCAATATATTGATTCAGTCAATACTGTGATCAATGCTGCATAGTGCAGTCATGACTGATATCAAGCTGGTGATGCGGGAGGGCGCTCTTCAGGGGCGCCTTCCCGTGCAGGAGCTCGCGCGTGCCTGTGTGGCCGAGTGCGCGTCGGCCGCCGCCGAACTGGGGGCGCGCAGGGCCGGGCTCGCCGAGGTGCCGACGGTGCGGGTGGACGACGGGGCGGTCGCCACGGCTTTCCTGAGCGAGCGTCATCTACTGATCAACGGTCGCGCGCCCGTCGCCTTCGCACCCCTTTCACGGTTCTGGCGGACGGCGGACGGGTGGGTGCGGACCCACGCGAACTACCCGCACCATCGTGCGCGTCTGCTCGACGTGCTGAGGGTGCCGGAGGACGTGGCGGCCGTCGAGGCGGCGCTAGCCGAGCGGTCGGCCCTCGACGTCGAGGAAGCCGTGTACGCGGCCGGCGGTCTCGCCGTGGCACTGCGTTCTCCCGAGGAGTGGGCCGCGCACCCGCAGGCGGCCGAGGTGGCGAAGCGGCCCCTGGTCGAACAGGGACGGCTGGACGCGGCACGCGTACGTACGCTCACGCCGATCGACGCCGCCGCCCTGCTTCCGGCGGCCGGACTGCGGGTTCTGGATCTGACGCGGGTCCTCGCGGGCCCGGTCGCTACGCGCACCCTCGCCCTGCTCGGCGCGGACGTACTGCGCCTGGACGCGCCCCGGCTCCCCGAACTGCCGGACCAGCACGCCGACACGGGCTTCGGGAAACGGTCGGCGGCCCTCGACCTGGCCGCCGACCGGCAGACCTTCGAGGAGCTCCTCGCGGCGGCGGACGTGGTCGTCACCGGGTACCGGCCGGGTGCGCTGGACCGGTTCGGGCTGTCCCCCGAGGCACTGGCGGAGCGACGGCCCGGGGTGGTCGTGGCGCAGTTGTCGGCGTGGGGTGCGTACGGGCCGTGGTGTGAACGGCGGGGCTTCGACAGCCTCGTGCAGGCGGCCACCGGGATCGCCGTACTGGAGGGGTCGGCGCAACGGCCGGGCGCGCTGCCCGCGCAGGCCCTCGACCACGGGACGGGCTACCTTCTGGCGGCCGCCGTGCTGCGGGCACTGACCGAGCAGTCGCAGGAAGGCGGGAGCCGGTTCGTGCGGCTGGCCCTGACACGGACGGCCCAGTGGCTGACGGACGGCATGAACGGCGTGGACGGCGTGGACGGCATGGACGGCGTGGACGGCATGGACACGAGGGACGCCGGGCACGACTCGTACGACGGCCCAAAGGCGTGGTTGTCGGAGGCGGACAGTGCGCTCGGGCGACTGCGGTACGCGCTGTCGCCGGTCTCCTTCGAAGGCGGCCCGGAAAACTGGGCCCGGCCACCGGCGCCATGGGGCACTGAGGCCGCGCGCTGGGCGTGAGCGACGGCCGGAGCGGGAGCGTATTCGTGCACGGAATGTCATATCGACACCCGATTCCCTGCAGTTGCCCGGTTCCGTCCGTTCTGGTCAAGATCGTGAGATGACCTTGATAAGACCCACAGACGAGGTGACCGACCCACACGGACCCGCGCGGCGGCCCGGCCCCGGCCGGGCGATCGCCGTCCTCGTCCTGGTGGTCCTGGCCGTACTGATACCCCTGTTCGGCCCATCAGCCGCACTGCACGGCACCGGGGAGGCCGCAGCGCCCGGTGCGGGTGGCGTGGCCCTGCTGCGGACGGTGCTGTTCGCGGCGCTGTGTGTGCCCCTGGGCGAGCTGTTCGCGGCCCGGCTGGCCCGCTCGGTGCCCGGCGCTCCCCCGTACGCGCCACGCTCCTGGGCTCCCTACGCGGTTGCCGCCGGTCTCGTCGCCGCACTCGGTCTCGCCTCGGTCGTGGCGACCGGCAATCTGGTGCCGCACAGCCTCTCCGAGATCGACGTCGGCGGCCTGTACCAGTCGCGGGACGGCAAGTTGGCCCTGCTGGAGGTCAACGCGTTCCTCGTGGCCGCTCTGTGCGCCCGCTCGGCCCGACCGGCCCTCCAGGTGTGGCCCCTGGCCGCCGTGATCATGGCGGAGGCCCTGCGCGCCCATCCCCCGGCCGAGCACAGTCCGCTGATCGGCTCCGGGCTGACGCTGGTCCATCTGACCTGCGCGGCGCTGTGGGCGGGCGGACTGCTGCATGTGCTGCGGACATTGCGCCACTGGGGTGCCGCGGAGTCGGGCCCCGCCGGTCCCGGGGGCTTCTCGGAGTCGGGCTCCGCCGTGTGGGGCGCGGCGCTGATCGGGCTCTACGCGCGCTTGGCGGCCGTTCTGCTCGCCGCCATCACCGCGACAGGCGTCTGGAGTTCGCTGCGCCGGATGCCTCCGGGCACGATCCTGGAACAGCTGACGGACACGGCCTATGGGCGCGTCCTGCTCGCCAAGATGCTCCTCGTGGCGGTCGTCGCCGCGCTCGCCCTGTGGGCCCGGACCCGGCTGCGCCGCGCCCCCGACCCGCTGACCGTCTGTGTCCCCGCGCGGCTGGAGGTCGTCGCGCTGGCGCTGGTGGTCGTGATCTCGGGGTTGCTGACGGCCCTGCCGCATCCGATCCGCTGGTGATGTCGCGGCGTCTCCGGTCGGCCACGAGCATCTTGAGGGCACGCGTTCATCCATCGCCGCCCTGCCGCATAGCCGCATAGCCGCATAGCCGGCGGTGCCGTACAGCCCGTCGGGCAGCGGCTCGGGGATGTCGCTACGGACTGGCGCTCAGGGTGTGGTCGAGCGCACCTCGCCGTATGTCGCCCTCGGCCGCGAACGCGCTTCGAGGGTACGCAGGACGCCGGTGACCAGCAGGAACTGCCCGGCGATGTACGTGAGCATGATCCAGAGATCGGGACGCGGCAGCTGGGGCCAGTCGGCGACGCCGGTCGCGATGAGGGTGTCCGAGAGCAGGAAGAGCGAGCCGCCGAGCCCGGCGACGAGTCCGAACCGCACGGCCGACGCGCACGCCATCGCCGTCAGCAGCACGCTGTAGCCCGCGACGGGCACGCGGAGTTCGGCGGGCAGGTCCGGCCACAGTGCTACGACGGTGACGACCAGGGCGACGGCGTAGGCGGGTGCGAGGACGGCCACGCGCGCGTGTGGGCTGCCGTACCCCTTGAAGAGCGCGAGGTAGCAGACGTGGCCGGCCGCGAAGCAGGTCATGCCCGCGAGGAAGGCGGGGTCGGCGTCGGACAACAGCAGGACGTCACCGCCCCAGCCGCACAGCAGCGCGGCGGCGAGGAGCCGGGGTGCGCCGGACGCAAGGGCGTATGCGGTCAGGAGCGGCATCAGCAGGGGCTTGGCGACGGTGTGCCCGGGGTCGAGGCCCACGGCCAGGGAGACGAGGTCGACGGCGGTGGCGAGGGCGAAGGCCGCGAGGAGTGCGGAGCGGGTGCGGTGGGTGCTCGCCGGGCTCACGCGGACACGGTTTCCTCGGCCGTGTCCGGCGCCGGTGTCGGGGCCCAGCCCGGACCCCCGAAGATCCGGCCGGCGCGCTCCCGCCAACTGCTCGCCCTCTTGACGTCCTTGATGATCGCGACGTACTCGTGGGTGGCCACCTTGATCGGGTTGAACGTGTTGATGTTCTTGGTCAACCCATAGACAGGCCGTTCGGTCTCGGCGACGAACGAACCGAAGAGCCGGTCCCAGATGATGAGGATCCCGCCGAAGTTGCGGTCCAGATAGCCTCCCTGGGAGGCGTGGTGGACGCGGTGGTGGGACGGGGTGTTGAACACGAACTCGAACCAACGGGGCATCTTGTCGATGCGTTCGGTGTGGATCCAGAACTGGTAGACGAGGTTCGCGGAGGAGCAGAAGGCGAGCGCGGCCGGGTGGACACCGGCGGCGACGAGGGGGACGTAGAACGGCCAGACGGTCAGGGTCGTCCAGGGCTGGCGCAGCGCGGTGGTGAGATTGAACTTCCGGCTGGAGTGGTGGACGACGTGACAGGCCCACAGGATGCGGACGACGTGGTGGCCGCGGTGGGACCAGTAGTAGAAGAAGTCCTGCGCGAGCAGCATCAGGGGGACCGTCCACCACAGGACCGGTACACGGAGCGGGGTGAACTCGTAGAGGGCCGTGTAGAGCGCGACGATCGGGATCTTCCACAGGAAGTCGAAGACGAGGCTGCCGAGGCCCATGCCGATGCTGGTGGCGGCGTCCTTCGTCTCGTAACCGGCCGCGGCACCTTCGGCGTCGGGATGGAGCCGGACGCTGATCATCTCGATCACGGTGAGCAGTACGAAGGCCGGTATGGACCAGACCACGACGTCGGGGAGGTTGGGCATGCGTGCACCGTAGAACCGCCGGTCGGGCACGGCTAGACGTTGTTACTTACAAGTATTGACGGTGGCACGCGCTTGCTTCTTGGTGATCTCCGCCAAGGGAGGCCGCGACCGTCTGCGGGGCCGGCCCCGAATCCGGTGCGGTCGCTGCCGGAGCCGACGGATCAACCACGGTGCCCGGTGGCCGACTTGGACTCGGCCCGCGCGCGCCGCCGCCGGCCTCCTCCCGCAGGACCGCCACTTCGTCAACCGACCCCCGCCGCCCCCAACAGCGCCCCCACCCCGTACGTGACCCCCATCGCCAGCGCCCCGCCCACGACATTGCGCAGCACCGCCCGCCCCGGAGCCGCCGCCCCCAACCGTGCGCTGCTCCACCCGGTGAGCACCAACGCCCCCAGTACGGACACCACGGTCACCGGCACCCGCCACCCCGCTTCCGGCAGCACGATCGCGAGCAGTGGCAGTACCGCTCCCGCCGTGAACGCCAGGAAGCTCGCCCAGGCCGCATGCCAGGGATTCGTCAGGTCGTCCGGATCGATGCCGAGCTCCACACGCGCGTGGGCGCGCAGCGCGTCCCGTTCCGTCAGCTGCCGAGCCGCCTCGAGGGCCACGTCACGCGACAGGCCCCGTTCCTCCAGAAGCTCCGTCAGCTCCTCCAGCTCCGCCTCCGGCTGTTCCCTCAACTCCCGCTTCTCCACGGCCAACGCGGCCTGCTCGGAGTCACGCTGGGTCGAGACGGACACGTACTCCCCCGCCGCCATGGACATGGACCCGGCCAGCAACCCTGCCAGGCCCGCCGTCAGCAACGCCTCCCGGTCGCTCGTGGCGCCCGCCACACCCACCACCAGCCCCGCCGTGGAGACGATGCCGTCGTTCGCCCCCAGGACGGCCGCCCGCAGCCAGTTGAGGCGGGCGCCGAGCGCTCCGCCGTGCGCCTCGCCGTGCGCCGGTCCACTCACACCCTCGTCGGTCACCTCCGGAGGATCGCACCCCCGCCGCCGCGGGCCCGGTACCGACGCCGCCGTGAGGGACTGTCAGTCGCGGCCCGTATCCTCAGGGACCATGCTCGAAGACCACACGACCGCAGCGTCCTCCCCCACGGCGTGGCCGACCGCATATCCCCAGGGGTACGCGGTCGTTGACGTGGAGACCACCGGCCTTGCCCGGGACGACCGGATAATCTCCGCGGCCGTGTACCGGCTGGACTCCCGCGGCGAGGTCGAGGACCACTGGTACACGCTGGTCAACCCGGAGCGCGACCCGGGACCTGTGTGGATCCACGGTCTGACGAGCGACACCCTGCGCGACGCGCCCCTCTTCCAGGACATCGCCGAGGAGTTCTCGACCCGCCTGGAGAACCGGGTGCTGGTCGCGCACAACGCCGTCTTCGACTGGCAGATGATCGCCCGGGAGTACGCGCGCGCCAAGCGTGAGGCGCCGGTACGTCAACGGCTGTGCACCATCGTCCTGTCCAAGGAGCTCGGGCTTCCGTTGCCCAACCACAAGCTGGAGTCGCTCGCGGCCCACTTCGGCGTCGTCCAACAGCGGGCGCACCACGCCCTCGACGACGCGCGCGTGCTCGCGGAGGCGTTCCGGCCGAGCCTGCACGCCGCGGCCGCCCGCAGCGTGCGGCTGCCGCTGCACGAGTGCCGGCCGCTGACCGAGTGGACCGACCATGCGGTGCCCCGGCAGCAGGCGGGCTACGGCAGCTACCGGCCGACCAGTTGGCGGCCCGCCCGCAAGCGGCCCGCCTGCCCGTATCCGAACCCCGGGCGGTACGAGGACAGCAAGCCTCTCAAACAGGGCATGCGGATCGCGTTCTCCGGGGACACCTCGACCGAGCGCGAGCTGCTGGAGGACCGGGCGGTCGAGGCAGGCCTGCATGTCGCCGGCAGCATTTCCCGGCTGACCAGCCTCCTCGTCACCAACGACCCGGACTCGGGCACCTCCAAGGTCGTCAAGGCACGGCAGTTCGGGACCCCGGTCGTCGACGAGGCGGCCTTCGGACAGCTCCTCAGGGACGTGGAGCCGGCGTCGGAGGGATGACCGTAAGGAAGGGATGACCGGACGGGAGGGGTGACCGGACGGCAAGGGTGCTCGCTCGCCGAGGAGTGGCTGCCGACGGGCGGGTGGTTGCCGTACGACTCGCCCGGTGCCCTCTCGCCCGCGCCGTGACCACGGCGCACCGACGGCCGTAGGAGGCGCCCCAGGCGTCCTCTCGGCGGACGCGATTCCGAGCCCATTCCTCATCCACCCGGACCCGACCCATATGCAAAGACCCCCGTCGGCCTACACGGCAGAGCCGACCTTGTCCACGATGCCGGCCTTGCCCTCCGCACGGGCACAGTGCGCGCCGCAGAACCAGTGGCCGTCCACCTCGACACCTTGGCCGATGATCTGGACCCGGCAGTGCTCACAGATGGGGGCCATGCGATGGATCGCGCAGGCGAACGAATCGAAGACGTGGCGTGCCCCGTCCCGGGTCTCCACGGTGAACGCCAGCTCGTAGTCGTTCCCGCACACTTCGCAACGTGTCATAAACCGCATCGTCAAGGGCGTATCGGGCACTCGCAAGTCGACAGCGCCGGCCGCACCGTCGGGCAGGCCCTGGGTCCCGCGCAGGACGGGGGACCGGCGTCGGCCACCACGTCCTTCCACACCCCTGTGCGAGCACCGCAAGGTCCGAGTTGTACGGTCGTGGGGTGTACCGCTTCCTGTTGTCCCGGCAGTGGGTGATCCTCACACTGGTCGCCCTCCTTCTCATCCCCACGATGATCAGGCTGGGTATCTGGCAGATGCACCGCTACGAGGAGCGCACCGCCCGCAACCAGCTGGTCTCGGACGCGCTGTCCGCGAAGGCGGTGCCCGTGGAGCGGATGACCTCGCCCGGACACACGGTCACCACGCACGACCGGTATCGCCGCGTGACCGCGAAGGGACACTTCGACACCCGGGACGAGGTCGTCGTCCGGCGTCGCACCAACTCCGACGACGAGGTCGGCTACCACGTACTGACTCCGTTCGTCCTCGACGACGGCAAGGTGCTGCTGGTCAACCGGGGGTGGATCCCTTCGGACGGCCCGAGCCAGACCGCGTTCCCCAAGATCCCGGCGCCGCCCGCGGGGCAGATCACCGTCACCGGGCGGTTGATGCCCGACGAGACGACCGCGGCGAGCGGTATCAAGAACCTCAAGGGGCTGCCGGACCGGCAGGTCATGCTGATCAACAGCGAGCAGGAGGCGGAGCGGCTGGGCGTCACGGTGCTCGGCGGCTACATCGCCCAGACCGCGCCCGAGCCGAAGGGCGACATCCCGGAGCTGATGGGCAGCAACCCCGGCATGGAGGACGCCGCGCTGAACTACGCGTACGCCATCCAGTGGTGGCTGTTCTCCGTGGGCGTGCCGATCGGCTGGGTGATCCTCGTGCGTCGTGAGCTCCGCGAGCGCCGGGAGAAGGCGGATCAGGACAGCCCTACGGCGGCGGAACCGGCCGTGGTGTAACCCTCACCGTCGCGGACGAGCCCCTCGGCAGCGCTCACTTTCCCGGACGGTCCCGCCAGTGGACGAACGTGCGTTCCGGCTCGGGCAGCAGCTCCCACGGATACCGGGTCATGTGCCCGCCCCGCGCTCCCTGGTGGACGGCGTCAGCAGCAGCGGCCCTGCGGGTGGGCCTCCTGGTGCCGCGTGCGCAGCACCTGGTACTCGCGCCGGGTCGGCACCGGCGCGATCGGGTGGTGGCGCAGATGCCGCTCGCAGTAGCGGTCGTACTCCGCCTCCCCGGTCAGCTCCCGCAGATACCACCGGACGGCCCGGGCCGATCGCCGGACGGCCGGCCCGAAGGACACGGCAACCCGCGACCGCCACCCCGCGCACCAAGCCCCCGACCGAACGGCCCGGGTGCCCCGAACTCCCCACCCCCCGGACACCCTCCGTCGGCCCCTCACGGACGCGTCCCCGCCATGGCCTCATGGCTCGGTTCGGCGGGCACGGCGAGCTGTGACTCGACGTACGGTGCCTCGGTGGTCGGCAGCGCTCCCGGGGTGCGGATCGCCCGTGCGCACACCGTCCCCGCGTTGACGAGCACGACCGCGACCAGCAGCAGGAACACCGCGATCAGCACCCCGTCGACCGTGGAGTTGGTGACCACCGTGTGCATGTCGCCGAGGGTCTTGGCGGGCGCGAGCACCTGGCCCGCGTCGATGCCGTCCGCGTACTTGGCCCGCTGGGCGAAGAAGCCGACCCGCGGGTCGTCGGAGAAGATCTTCTGCCAGCCCGCGGTGAAGGTGATCGCGACCACCCAGGCCAGCGGGACCCCGGTCACCCACGCCCAGCGCAGCTTCCCGGACTTGACGAGGACGGTGGTGGACACGGCCAGTGCGATCGCGGCGAGGAGCTGGTTGGCGATACCGAAGAGCGGGAAGAGCTGGTTGATTCCGCCGAGCGGGTCGGTGGCGCCGGTGTAGAGGAAGTAGCCCCAGGCCGCCACGACCAGGCCGCTGCACAGCCAGATACCGGGCTTCCAGTTGACCCGGCCGACCGGCTTCCAGACGTTGCCGAGCATGTCCTGGAGCATGAAGCGTCCGACCCGGGTGCCCGCGTCGACCGTCGTGAGGATGAACAGTGCCTCGAACATGATCGCGAAGTGGTACCAGAAGGCCTTCATGGCGGTACCGCCGAACACCCCGGAGAAGATCTCCGACATGCCGACCGCGAGGGTCGGGGCGCCTCCGGACCGGGCGATCAGGGACTGTTCCTCGACCGCCTTGGCGGCCTGGGTCAGCTGGTCGGGTGTGATGATGAAACCGAGGCCCGCCACCGCGTGCGAGGCCGACTGGGCCGTCGTACCCAGCAGCCCCGCGGGGGCGTTCATCGCGTAGTACAGGCCGGGCTCCAGGGTCGCCGCCGCGATCAGCGCCATGATCGCGACGAACGACTCCATCAGCATGGCGCCGTAGCCGATGAGACGGACCTGCGACTCCTTCTGGATCAGCTTCGGCGTCGTGCCGGAGGAGACCAGCGCGTGGAAGCCGGACAGGGCGCCGCAGGCGATCGTGATGAACAGGAAGGGGAACAGGGACCCCGCGAACACCGGCCCCGCCCCCGACGAGGCGAAGTCGCTCACCGCGTCCGCGCGCAGGACCGGGGCCGCGACCACGACGCCGACCGCGAGCAGCGCGATCGTGCCGATCTTCATGAAGGTGGAGAGGTAGTCGCGGGGGGCGAGGAGCATCCACACCGGGAGTACGGACGCCACGAAGCCGTAGCCGATCAGGCAGAAGACCAGGGTCGTCGGACTGAGGGTGAAGGCGGAGGCCAGCGACGACTCCTGGACCCAGCTGCCGCCGACGATGGCGAGCAGCAGCAGGGCGACGCCGATGAGGCTGGTCTCCACGACCCGGCCGGGGCGGATGCGGTGCATCCAGAAGCCCATGAACAGGGCGATGGGGACGGTCATCGCGACGGAGAAGGTGCCCCACGGGGAGTGGGCGAGGGCGTTCACGACGACCAGGGCCAGCACCCCCAGCAGGATGATCATGATGGCGAAGACCGCTATCAGGGCCGCCGCCCCGCCGGCCCGGCCGATCTCGGCCCGAGCCATCTGCCCGAGCGACGTGCCGTCCCGGCGCATGGACAGGAACAGCACGACCATGTCCTGCACCGCGCCCGCGAAGATCACTCCGGCGACGATCCACAGGGTGCCGGGCAGGTAGCCCATCTGTGCCGCGAGGACGGGGCCGACCAGCGGTCCCGCACCGGCGATCGCCGCGAAGTGGTGGCCGAGGAGCACCCGGCGGTCGGTGGGATGGAAGTCGACGCCGTCCTCGAGGCGTTCGGCCGGGGTGGCGCGGCGGTCGTCCGGTCGCAGGACGCGGCGGACGATGAAGCGGGAGTAGAAGCGGTAGGCGATCGCGTACGAACCGAGCGCGGCGACGACCAGCCAGACCGCGGAGATCCTCTCGCCGCGGGCCAGTGCGAGGACGCCCCAGGCGACCGCGCCGAGCAGCGCGACAACGGCCCACAAAAGGATCGAACGAGGCGACATACGTGACTTTTCAGGCGCCTCAAGGGCAGGCTGAAGGACGGTTTCGGGCATGGCGGCTCCTCACCGGAAACGGTGGAACAAGAGGCAGGAATCGAGACGGAGGTCGAGACGGAGAACGGGAGCGGAAACAGCGGACTCAGCGGCGATGTCGGTCCGACAGCGCATACGCGGCGAGCAGGCACAGACCGCACCCCGGCACCCAGGCGAGCTGGTACCAGTAGAAGAACGGCGTGCCCGCCAGGCGCGGCTCCGCACCGGCGTACATCGGAACCCACAGCAGTCCCGCGGCGGGCGCGAGAAGCAGTACGGCGATCGCGACGCGCCGTAGCCGGTGATGACCGGTTTGTGCCATGCCCCGCACTCCTCTCCCCGTCGCTGTCGGTCTGTGCAAGAGTTGCCCACCTCCCGCAGACGGTTGACAGCGAATTCCGGGAAGATTTCCCGCCGATGTCCGTCATCCGAACCGGCGGTCCGCGCAACTTAAGCGCGAGGGCACAGACACACCAAGGACGGTGACCATGGCCGACAGCGCCATGACCGCGACGTTCCTCGCCGTGATCGGCGGAGCGTCGCTGCTCGCCGTGACCGCGCGCCGGCTTCGCCCCAGCGACCGGCTGCCGTCCCTGGAGGGCTGGGCGCTCGCCGACCGCAGTCTCGGCCCGGTGTGGACCTGGCTGCTGCTCGGCGGCACGATCTTCACCGCGTACACCTTCACGGCCGTGCCGGGTCTCGCGTACGGCAACGGCGCCGCCGCCTTCTTCGCGGTGCCGTACACGGTGATCGTCTGTCCGATCGCCTTCGTGCTGCTCAGCCGTCTGGGCGAGGTGGCCCGCCGGCACGGTTACATCACCGCCGCCGACTTCGTGCGCGGCCGCTACGGTTCGCCGCCGCTGGCCCTGGTGGTCGCGCTGACCGGGATCCTGGCGACCATGCCGTATCTGGCGCTCCAACTGCTCGGGATACGGGCGGTGTTGACCGCCGGGGGCGTCTACCCGCGGGGCGCGACCGGTGACCTGGTGATGGTGGCGTTGTTCGCGGGGCTGGCGGTGGCCACCTACCGGCACGGGCTGCGGGCACCCACCGTGATCTCGGCGCTCAAGGCGGTCGCCGTCTTCGTCTCGCTCACCGCCGTCACCTGGCTGGTCCTGGCACGGCTCGGCGGACCGGGCAAGGTGTTCGACGGGGCGGCCGAACGCCTCGGCGGGCCGGCACTCCTGCTCTCCCCCGAGCAGCAGCCCGCCTACGCCACCCTCGCCCTCGGTTCCGCCCTCGCCCTCCTGATGTACCCGCACGTCCTGACCGCCGGTTTCGCCGCCGACGGGCCCCGCACCCTGCGCAAGGTCGCGGTGGCCCTGCCCGCCTGGACGGGGCTGCTCGCGCTCTTCGGGTTTCTCGGGATCGCGGCGCTCGCGGCGGGGGTCCGGGCGCCTGCGGGCGGCGCCGAGACCGCCGTACCGATGCTGGTGGACCGGCTGATGCCGGGGCCGCTGGCCGGGCTGGTGTTCGGCGCGATCACCGTGGGGGCGCTGGTGCCGGCCGCGGTGATGTCGATCGCGGCGGCCACCAGCTTCGTCCGCAACGTGTACGTCGAGTACGTGCACCCCACCGCCACGCCCAAGCGGCAGGTGCGGATCGCCAAGGCGGTGTCACTGACGGCGAAGGTGGGCGCGGTGGCGTTCGTGTTCGGGCTGCGCGACCAGGACGCCGTCAACCTCCAACTCCTCGGCGGGGTCTGGATCCTGCAGATCTTCCCGGCCGTCGCCGTGGGCCTGTTCACCGGCCGGCTGCATCCGCGGGCCCTGCTCGCCGGATGGGGCGCGGGCATGCTGGCCGGCACCTTCCTGGTCGTACGCGAGGGGTTCTCGTCGATCGGTGCCGGTCCGTTCCAGATCTACGCCGGGCTCGTCGCCCTCCTGCTGAACCTGGCCGTCGCCCTCGCCGGGACGACCGTCCTCGAACGTCTCGGCGTCCCGCGCGGCGCCGACCTCACCGACCTACCGTCGCGCCTGACCGTCAGGCGGCGCCCCGAGACGGGAGCGAACCACCCGTGAGACAGCATCTGAGACACGGCACCCCGCCACCGGTGCCGCTCGCCCCCGCCGCGGCGGACCCTGCCGAGCTGGAGCGCGAGGCCGGTGTGGCCCGGTTGTTCGAGCTGCACTACGCCTCGATGCTCCGCCTCGCCGTGCTGCTCGGCGCCGACGACCCGGAGAACGTGGTCGCCGAGGCCTACTACCAGATCTACCGGAAGTGGCGGCGCCTGAGGGACACCGAGGCCGCGGAGGCCTATCTGCGTTCCACGGTCTGCAATCTGACCCGGATGCGGATACGGCACCTCCAGGTCGCCCGCAGACACGTGGAGAACCCGCCGACGTCGGTGGGCGAGCTCGTCGCGTCCGCCGAGAGCACCGCGCTCCTCCACGACGACCAGCGCGTCCTCATCGACGCGCTCCAGCATCTGCCCGCCCGGCAGCGCGAGGCGCTGGTGCTGCGGCACTGGCTCGGACTGAAGGAGAG
This sequence comes from Streptomyces sp. NBC_00285, assembly GCF_036174265.1. Lineage (NCBI taxonomy): Bacteria > Bacillati > Actinomycetota > Actinomycetes > Kitasatosporales > Streptomycetaceae > Streptomyces > Streptomyces sp. NBC_00285. The sequence continues at coordinate 2,558,380 of NZ_CP108055.1, forward strand.
CGAGATCGCCTCCGCGATGGGCATCTCCTGCGGCTCCGTCAAGACCCACACGGCACGCGGCCTCGCCGCCCTGACCCAGGCGATGGAGGCCCGGCGATGACGCATCGAGACGCGACCCCGTCGCATGACACCAGCCCGGACCGAACCGAGCAGGAGCTCCAGGAGGCCCTCGCCGCGCTGGCGGGCGGGGTGCACGCGGCCCCCGACGCCTATCGCACGGCACGCGGCGAGTGGCTGCGCCGCGAGCGCCGCCGCCGGCTCGTCCTCACCGTCCTCATCGCCGTCGTGTTCGCGCTGGCGACACTGATCGGCCTGTGGGTGCTGAACCAGACTCCGGCGCACCCGGGGGTGATCTTCTCCGGCACCACGGCGTCACTCCCCCGGCCGCACCCCTGATTGCCCCCGCGACCAGCCGGGAACCCGCACTTCGTGCACCCCCGTATCGAGGACTACGCCCTCATCGGCGACGAACAGACCGCGGCCCTGGTCGGCATGGACGGTTCCGTGGACTGGCTGTGCCTGCCCCGCTTCGACTCGGCGGCCTGCTTCGCCAGGCTGCTCGGCGACGAGGAGAACGGCCACTGGCGGATCGCCCCGAAGGGGGCGGACCGTTGTACGAGGCGCGGCTACCGCCCCGACACTCTCGTGCTGGACACCGAGTGGGAGACCGACGAGGGCGCGGTGCGGGTCACCGACCTGATGCCGCAGCGCGACGGTGCCCCCGACCTCGTACGCGTCGTCGAGGGGCTCCGCGGGACGGTGACCGTCCGCAGCACCCTCAGGATCCGCTTCGACCACGGTTCGGTCATGCCGTGGGTCCGCCGCTCCGACGGTCACCGGGTGGCGATCGCGGGGCCCGACTCGGTGTGGCTGCGCAGCGAACCCGCGGTGCACACCTGGGGCGAGGACTTCGGCACGCACTCGGAGTTCACGGTGGAGGCGGGCGAGAAGGTCGCCTTCGTCCTCACCTGGCACCCCTCGCACGAACCGCGCCCGCCGCTGATCGAGCCGTACGAGACCCTTCAGGCCAGCGTCGCCGACTGGCGGGCCTGGGCTGCCCGGTGCCGTTACGACGGCCCCCACCGGGATGCCGTCGTCCGCTCCCTGATCACCCTCAAGGCCCTCACCTACGCCCCCACCGGCGGCATCGTCGCCGCCCCCACCACCTCACTGCCCGAGGAGCTCGGCGGGGTCCGCAACTGGGACTACCGCTACTGCTGGCTGCGCGACTCGACCCTCACCCTGGGCGCCCTGCTGTCCTGCGGCTACCAGGAGGAGGCCGGGGCCTGGCGCGACTGGCTGCTGCGCGCGGTCGCCGGCGACCCGGCGGACCTGCAGATCATGTACGGCCTCGCGGGCGAGCGCCGGCTGCCCGAGTCCGAACTGCCGTGGCTGGCCGGTTTCGGCGGCTCGAAGCCCGTACGCATCGGGAACGAGGCCGTCGACCAGCTCCAACTGGACGTGTACGGCGAGGTCATGGACTCCCTGTCGCTGGCCCGGCGCTCGGGCCTGCCCGCCAAGCCGCACATGTGGTCCCTGCAGTGCGCGCTCCTGGAGTTCCTGCGCGAGGTGTGGCGGCAGCCCGACGAGGGGCTGTGGGAGGTGCGCGGCGGCCGGCAGCAGTTCGTCCACTCGAAGGTGATGGTCTGGGTCGCCGCCGACCGGGCCGTACGCACGCTGGAGGAAAACCCCGAGCTGCGCGGCGACCTGGACGGCTGGCGCGCGATGCGCGACGAGGTGCACCGCGAGGTGTGCGAGAAGGGCTACGACCCCGAACGCAACACCTTCACCCAGTACTACGGCTCGCGCGAACTCGACGCGTCCCTGCTGCTGATCCCCCGCGTCGGCTTCCTGCCGCCCGACGACCCACGCGTCGTCGGCACCATCGACGCGGTCCGCGCGGAGCTGGACCACGGCGGGTTCGTACGGCGGTACAGCGCCGAGGAGACGCCCGTGGACGGGCTGCCGGGAGGCGAGGGCACGTTCCTCGTGTGCTCGTTCTGGCTCGCCGACACCCTGCACATGACGGGCCGTACGAAGGAGGCGCGGGACCTGTTCGAACGGCTGCTTGGTCTGGCCAACGACGTGGGCCTGCTGTCCGAGGAGTACGACCCGGTGGCCGGCGTCCAGCTCGGCAACTTCCCGCAGGCGTTCAGCCACATCGGGCTGGTGAACACCGCCCTCACCCTGTACGGGGACGAGGAGGCAGGATAGAAGCCATGGATCTTGGACTGAAGGACCGTGTGTACATCGTCACCGGAGCGACCCGCGGGCTCGGCAACGCGGCCGCGCGCGAGCTGGTCGCCGACGGGGCGAAGGTCGTACTGACCGGCCGGGAGGAGAAGCGGGCGGTGGCCGCGGCGGCCGAGCTGGGGCCGAACGCCGTCGGGGTGGCCGTCGACAACGCCGATCCCTCCGCGCCGGAACAGCTGATCGCCGCGGCGCGGGAGCACTTCGGGCGGTTCGACGGGGTGCTGATCAGCGTCGGCGGGCCCGCGCCCGGTTTCGTCGCGGACAACACCGACGAGCAGTGGCAGGCCGCGTTCGAGTCCGTGTTCCTCGGAGCGGTCCGGCTGGCCCGGGCGGCCGCGGCGGAACTCGACGCCGGGGGCGTCATCGGGTTCGTGCTGTCGGCGTCGGTGCACGAGCCGATTCCCGGGCTGACCATTTCGAACGGGCTGCGGCCCGGTCTCGCCGGGTTCGCCAAGTCCCTCTCCGACGAACTGGGGCCGCGGGGCATCCGGGTGGTGGGGCTGCTGCCGTCCCGGATCGACACGGATCGCGTGCGCGAGCTGGACGGGCTGTCCGCGGATCCGGAGGCCACCCGGGCTGCGAACGAGTCGCGGATTCCGTTGCGGCGGTACGGGACGCCGGAGGAGTTCGGCCGGGCGGCGGCGTTCTTGCTGTCTCCGGCTGCTTCCTATCTGACGGGGGTCATGCTGCCGGTCGACGGGGGCATGCGGCACGGGTTCTAGCTGCGGCCCGGTGGAGGACGAGGGCGCAGTTCACCGCGCCCTCGGAAGCCTCAACCGACCCTTTCCGCCTTGTGCTTGACGCCGGTCATGCGGACCTCCGCCGGAAGTGACTCCAGCCCCGCCGAATCGCGGGCGTGGGCCAGGGCCTGAGTCGTCAGGTGGTGCAGGGCCGCCCCCGGGTCCACATGCGGTTCCAGCAGGAGGCGTACGTGGGTCTCCGGGGCGTCCGGGCGGCCGGTCAGGCCCACCTGGGCTCGCTGGACGCCGTCCAACTGCCCTGCGTCGCCCGCCAGTACGGCTTCCAGGGCGCGGCCCCTCAGGAGCGCGCCCTCGCCGTCGCCGGTGTTGACGCGCACCTCGGTGAGCCGGCGCCGGCGGAGCACCGCCGTGAGCCACCACAGGGTCAGGAGCACCACGAGAGCCAGTGCGGCGATGACCGTCGGCCACCACCAGCCGTCGCCGTTCCAGCGGGTGCGCTGCGCGTCGCTCAGCAGTACGTCGTGCCTGCCGTCGTGGATCCACCGGGACGGCGGGTCCAGACCGAGGCCCACGGCGAGCACCGAGCCGCCGCCGACGAGCAGTACCAGGCCCACCAGGGCGATCAGTACGCGGTTGACGGTCCTCAGCATCGGCCTCAGCCCTTCCTCGTCGTCCGTGCCACGTGCACCGAGAGGGCCGGGGGCCGGGCCAGGCCCAGTGCCCTGATCGCCTCGGTGAGCGACAGGTCCAAGTCGGCCTGTACGTCGTCCAGTTCGCGGAAGTGGGAAACCGCGCGGACGTCGGCCTTCGTCCTGCTCATCCGCACCTGGGCGGACTGGACCCCGGAGACCTCCATGGCGCGGTCGCGCAGCACCATGGCGGCCGCGTCCCGGTGCAGGCCGGCGCGGACGTCGGAGTGGGTGCGGTGCATCGGCAGGACGGCTCGCAGGCCGGGTGTGACGGCCAGCAGGATCAGCCACAGGCCCAGAGCCGCGGCGACACCCGCGCCGACCAGGACCCAGGGGTCGTCCAGGGGGCGCTCGGCGAGCTGCCGGGAGAGTTCGTGGCGCCAGTGCATCGCGGGGCGATGGGCCCGGACGGCCGCGATGTCGTACAGGAAGAGACCCGCGACGAGCAGGACCAGCAGGGCGACGATGCCCGCCGGAACCCTGCGCGCCGACCAGAAGCGGCGTTCGCCGCCCGCCCCGCCCTCCGGTGGTCCGTACGCGGCGGCCGACGCGGACCGGTCTCGCCCGTCCCCTTCCGCCGCCCGCTCGATGACCGGCAGTCGTTGTGTGGTGCCCTCGGAGCCCTGGGGCTCGCTCATCGCGCCCTCCCCTGTGCCGCGCCGTACGCCTGTGCCGGATGCAGCCGCTCCACCTGGACGGTCACCTCCGACACCTCCATGTCCACCAACGCGACTACCCGCTCGACCACTTGCTGACGCACCGCGCGGCAAAGCGCGCCGATGTCGCACGGGTAGGCCAGTTCGAGGTGCATGCGGATGCGGGCGGTTCCGTGGTGGACCATGACGGTGGTGTAAGGGGGCGCGGCCCCGGCCGGGAGTTCTCCGAGCGCCTCGCGGGCCGCCTGTGCAGCCACCTTCGAGACCACGCGGTCGGCGATGTTCGTCGCGCCGCGCTCGCCGGGCGGGACGGCGGTGGCGGTCCGGGGTCTGCGGAGTTCACCCGTCTCGTCGGCCGCGCCGCTCACGGACGTCATCGCCGCCGGTCACGCCGGTCGTCACGGCTGCGGAAGAGGTCGCCGACCTCCAGGTCCCCCTCCAGGAACCGGCCGACGACGAAGCCGATGGCGCCCAGCGCCGCCACCAGCAGGAAGGCGCCGAACCCGCCGAAATACCCGGCGAATCCCAGCGCCATGCCGGCGATCATGCCGACCACGGCCATGCTCATCGTGCGCTCCCTAACGATCCCTCGGGGTGTGGTCCGTGCTACTGGATGCGGGGCTCGGGCTCCTCGTCCTCCTCGTCGGGCAGCTTCACGTCGCTCACCGCGATGTTGACCTCGACGACCTCCAGGCCGGTCATCCGCTCCACCGCCGCGACCACGTTCTCCCGCACCGCCCGGGCCACGTCGGCGATGGAGACGCCGTACTCGACGACGATCTCCAGGTCGAGCGCGGTCTGCACCTCGCCGACCTCGGCCTTGACTCCGCGGGACACGGACTTGGACCCGCCGGGCACCCGGTCCCGTACGGCCGAGAAGGTGCGGCTCAGCCCGCTGCCCATCGCGTGCACGCCGAGGACATCGCGTGCCGCGAGCCCGGCGATCTTCTCCACGACGCCGTCGGCGATGGTGGTCCGCCCACGGGTCGCCGGGTCGCCGCCGCCGCGTTTGATCGCCTTGCGGGGCTGCGCAGACGTCTCCACCTCGGGGCTCTGCGTCATGTCGGTCATCGCCGTACATCCCTTCCGGTCGTCGTCCTTCGACCACCGTAAGTGCCGTTGCGCGATCGCGCCCCGGAGATGCGGCAGGCTAGAGCAATGACTGCGGATCAGTGGACGCGGGCGGTACGGCACCACCTCGGGCCGGGGCGGCTGCTGCCCCTGGGAGGGCCGCGCGAGGGGGCCTGGATCTCGGAGGAGGCGGCTCACGCGGTGTTGCGGTCCGCCGCGGCGGACCTGCGGGACGTACGGCTGGGAGCGCTGCGGACCGGCCTCGCCGACCCTGAGGACACGTACGAGCCCGTCGTACCGGCGCCGCCCGGCGCGCTGCCGCCCGGCCCGCTGCGGCTGACCGCGGAGTTCGGGGCGACGCCCGCCGAGCCGCTGCCGGTGACGTCGGAGCTCCTGCGCACGGCGCTCGCGCGGGCGGCGGCCGAGCTGCTGGGGCTGGAGCTCGGCGCGGTGGACCTGCGGGTGACGGCCCTGCTGGACGTGGACGCCGAACCGTCTCCCGTACGACGGTCCGAGCCGCCGCGACCTGCGGAGGCGGGCCCGGGTGATGAGGCCCTCGCTGCCGCGGCCGCGCTGGCAGTCCCCGGTGCGGTCCGGCTGACCGGGCTGCTGGGGCGCCCGGTGCACATCGGGGAGCGGGAGAGCGGGGACGGCTCCCTCGGGCGCCGCCATGTCCGTGTGGAACTGGCGACGGGCGCGGACCGCCGGGCCCTGGACGTGGCCCGGGACGTCCGCGCCGCCGTGGCTGAGGTGCTGCCGGATCGTCCGACGGTGGCGGTGCTGGTGACGGCCGTGGAGGTCTGAGGACCTACTCGCCGACGCCGGCCAGGTCCCGCAGCCGGCGCGTCTGAGCCGCTCGCTCGGCGCCGCGCTGCTCGTCGTAGGTGCGGTCCTGGGCGCCCCGCAGCAGCGCCTTGGTCTCGATGACGGCGTCGCGGGGGGCGGACAGGAGCGCGGCCGTCAGGTCCCGTACGGCGCCGTCGAGCCGGTCCAGGGGGACGGCGATGTTGGCGAGGCCGGTGCTCACCGCCTCCTCGGCCGTGACGAAGCGCCCGGTGGCGCAGATCTCCAGCGCCCGGGCGTAACCGACGAGGCCCACCAGGGGGTGGGTGCCGGTGAGGTCGGGGACCAGGCCGAGGCTGGTCTCGCGCATGGCGAACTGCACGTCGTCGGCGACGACGCGCAGGTCACAGGCGAGGGCGAGCTGGAAGCCCGCCCCGATGGCATACCCCTGTACTGCGGCGATGGACACGACGTCACTGCGCCGCCACCAGGTGAAGCCTTCCTGGAACTCCGCGATGGCGGCGTCGATCTCGGCGTCACCACTGCGGGCGAGCTCGATGAACGACGGCTCGCCCTCGATCCCCTCCGGCGTGAACATCTGCCGGTCGAGCCCCGCGGAGAAGGACTTGCCTTCACCGCGCAGCACCACCACACGGACGGAGCCCGGCACGAGCCGACCCGCCTCGGCGAGCGCTCGCCACAGAGCGGGGCTCTGCGCGTTGCGCTTGGCCGGGTTGGTCAGCGTCACCGTGGCGAGGGAGTCCTCGACGGTGAGCCTCACGCCGTCCTTGTCGAGCAGGGGAACGAGTTCCTGGCCATCCTGAGTGGACGTAGCCATGGGGTGCCTCCGATGCGTGCGGTCAGCAGAGCGCTGCTAAGTGACTGCACAGTAACCACCCGGCCGGTCGGTCGACCGACCGGGTGGTCACCATCGAAGCCGATGGGCCGTCCGGTTCAGGACGATGCGGCCTTCTTGCCCCGCGTCGCTCCGCCACGCCCACGAAGCGTGACGCCCGATTCGCTGAGCATCCGATGCACGAAGCCATACGAGCGGCCGGTTTCTTCGGCCAGCGCCCGAATGCTCGCACCGGAGTCGTACTTCTTCTTCAGGTCTGCCGCGAGCTTGTCACGCGCGGCGCCGGTTACCCGGCTGCCCTTCTTCAGAGTCTCGGCCACCCGTGCCTCCTCATAGGAAGTGCGCTCTGGTCCCCTCATGATCACCCCTCCAGGCGTTCATGGCCACCCATTCGGCAAGGTCCGTAAGACCTGGTTTTGACGACAGGAGCGAGTCCCCACATACGGAATCTGTGATTCCACACAGCCGCGTTCGTACCCCCGAACGGGTTATATCGTGAAGTCCCAGGTCAGAGACGTGCGACGGCCGGGCCCTTGTCGATAAAGGGCCCGGCCGCGAAATGGATGTAGGACACACCTCGGTACGAGGAGATCTCACACAGATGATGGATCACGGATCGGCCGAATGATCCATACGCCGTGGATCACCCCGTGGATCACGCTTTCGATCAGGCCAGGGCGACCAGATCCGCGTAGTCGGCACCCCACAGGTCCTCGACGCCGTCGGGGAGCAGGATGATCCGCTCCGGCTGGAGCGCCTCGACGGCGCCCTCGTCGTGGGTCACCAGGACGACCGCGCCCTTGTAGGTGCGCAGCGCGCCGAGGATCTCCTCGCGGCTGGCCGGGTCGAGGTTGTTGGTGGGCTCGTCGAGGAGCAGGACGTTCGCCGAGGAGACGACCAGGGTGGCGAGCGCCAGCCGGGTCTTCTCGCCGCCGGAGAGGACACCGGCCGGCTTGTCGACGTCGTCGCCGGAGAACAGGAACGAGCCGAGCGTCTTGCGCACCTCGACGAGGTCGAGGTCGGGGGCCGCCGACCGCATGTTCTCCAGGACCGTGCGCTCGGGGTCGAGGGTCTCGTGCTCCTGGGCGTAGTAGCCGAGCTTGAGACCGTGGCCGGGGACGACGGCGCCCGTGTCCGGCTGCTCGGTCCCGGCGAGCAGGCGCAGCAGGGTCGTCTTGCCCGCGCCGTTGAGACCCAGGATGACCACGCGCGAGCCCTTGTCGATCGCCAGGTCGACGTCGGTGAAGATCTCCAGCGAGCCGTACGACTTCGACAGGCCCTCCGCCATCAGCGGGGTCTTCCCGCAGGGGGCGGGCTCGGGGAAGCGCAGCTTGGCCACCTTGTCCTGCTGGCGCACCGCGTCGAGGCCCGCGAGCAGCCGGTCGGCGCGCTTGGCCATGTTCTGCGCGGCGACGGTCTTGGTGGCCTTGGCGCGCATCTTGTCGGCCTGCGAGTGCAGGGCGGCGGCCTTCTTCTCGGCGTTCTGCCGCTCGCGCTTGCGGCGCTTCTCGTCCGCCTCGCGCTGCTGCTGGTAGAGCTTCCAGCCCATGTTGTAGACGTCGATCTGGGCCCGGTTGGCGTCCAGGTAGAAGACCTTGTTGACGACCGTCTCGACCAGGTCGACGTCGTGGGAGATCACGATGAAACCGCCGCGGTACGTCTTGAGGTAGTCGCGCAGCCAGATGATCGAGTCGGCGTCGAGGTGGTTGGTCGGCTCGTCGAGGAGCAGCGTGTCGGCGTCGGAGAAGAGGATCCGGGCCAGTTCGATACGGCGGCGCTGACCACCGGAGAGGGTGTGCAGGGGCTGGCCCAGCACCCGGTCGGGGAGGTTCAGCGCGGCGGCGATGGTGGAGGCCTCGGCCTCGGCGGAGTATCCGCCCTTGGTGAGGAACTCCGTCTCCTGGCGCTCGTACTGCCGCAGCGCCTTCTCCTGGGTGGCACCGCTGCCGTTGGCGATGCGCTGCTCGTTGTCGCGCATCTTCTTCAGCAGTACGTCGAGTCCGCGCGCGGAGAGGATGCGGTCCCGGGCGAGTACGTCGAGGTCGCCGGTGCGGGGGTCCTGGGGAAGGTAACCGACCTCGCCGGACCGGGTGATCTGGCCCGCGGCGGGGATGCCCTGGCCTGCGAGGCACTTGGTCAGGGTGGTCTTCCCCGCGCCGTTGCGGCCGACCAGGCCGATGCGGTCGCCCTTGGCGACCCGGAAGGTGGCGGACTCGATGAGGACTCGGGCGCCGGCGCGCAGCTCGATACCGGTGGCGGAGATCACGGACAGACTCCAGGGCGGGTTGGTGGCGGGAAGGGCGGCTGAGGACGTTCCCGCCGTCTAATGCGCGAGGAGAATGGCCATGGGCCAAGTCTAACGGGGCCGTGCAAGCACTTCTTCTGCGTTCGGGTGTTCGGTTGGTCTCCCTTCGGGCATCCGATCGGTCCGGGTTGTCGTCCCTCGTCCGGGTGTATCTCCGAGGCCGGGGACGGGTGGCCGGGCAAAGATGCCCTGCAAGGGGCCGGTGCGCGCAGAGGGCGGAGTCCGCATGCAGTTCGACGACGATGCCAGGCTGGACACCTCCGAGGTGCAGGACGTGCGGGGCAGCCGCATCCCGGGCGGCCGGGCGACCGTCGGCGGCGGTGTCGTCGGACTGATCGCGCTGGTGCTGGGGCTGTTCCTCGGGGTCGGGCCGGACCAGCTCGGCCTCACCGACGGCAGTTCCCAGCCCGCGGGCACCGCGTCCAGCCTTGCCGAGGTCCAGCGGAGCTGCCACACCGGGCAGGACGCGAACACACGGGACGACTGCCGGATCGTGGCGGTGGTCAACAGCGTGCAGGACTACTGGGACCAGGAGTTCGAGCGCCGCCGCGCCACCTACACGGCCTCCCCCACGGTCTTCTTCAGTCAGCAGGTCGGTACCGCGTGCGGGTCGGCGACCTCGGCGGTGGGGCCCTTCTACTGCCCCGGTGACCGGAAGGTCTATCTGGACCTGGAGTTCTTCGACGAACTGCGGTCGAAGTTCGGGGCGAGCGGAGGAGCCTTCGCCCAGGCCTATGTCGTCGCGCACGAGTACGGCCATCACGTGCAGGACCTGACGGGCACGCTGAGCCGGTCGCAGGACGGACGTGCGGGCGCGGACAGCAACTCGGTGAAGGTGGAGCTGCAGGCGGACTGCTATGCCGGGGTGTGGGCCCATCACGCGACCACGACGAAGGACGAGTCGACCGGGCGGCCGCTGATCACGAGCCTGACCGAGGCCGACATCACCGACGGTCTGGACGCGGCGGCGGCCGTGGGCGACGACCGGATCCAGGAACGGTTCCAGGGGCGGGTGACGCCGGAGACGTGGACGCACGGGTCTGCGCAGCAGCGCCAGCAGTGGTTCCGGGAGGGCTACCGGACCGGGGACATGGCACGGTGCGACACCTTCCGCTGAGCCGTCCGCCCTGCCCAGAGGCTGTTGTCAGTGGTCGCTGCCAGACTGGTCGACGGATTGACTCTCCGGTTTCCGGTCCCGGCTTCCAGGTCTGTTTCCTGGTCCACGTTTCTGGTCACAAAGGAGTGATCGCATGGCAGGTTCGAGCAGCGGGCGGCCCAGCATCTACCCGACACTGCGGTACGCGGACGCCCGGGCGGCGATCAGGCAGCTCACGGAAGCCTTCGGGTTCACCGAACTCGCGGTGTACGAGGGCGAGGACGGCCTGGTGGCACACGCCGAGCTGGTGCAGGGCAACGGGGCTGTGATGCTCGGTTCGAAGGGGACCAGCAGCGCCTACGACAAGGTGATGAAGGACGCGGGTCCGTCCGGGGTGTACGTCGTCGTGGACGACGTCGACGCACATCATCGCCGTGCCGTGGAGCACGGCGCGGAGATTCTGATGCCCCCGACGGATCAAGACTACGGCTCCCGGGACTACATGGCCCGGGACGCCGAGGGCAATGTGTGGAGCTTCGGGACGTACGCCCCCGACATGGAGGCCTGAGCGCCCGCCGGTGCCGCGACCGGCAGCGTCTGCCCGTCGAGGAGCGGCGTCCGAGCATTCTCTCGGTGTGCCGGCCGGAGTCCCTCGTACTGGACGTGGGTGAGCCCTCGGCCGGCGCGGCGAGTGGGGGTGCCCCCTCCAGGGAGCGTGCCGGACACCGCGACGGGGCGGCCGTCGACGGACGCGGCGGGCCCTAGCTGCCGCCGGTGTGCACCTGGAAGGCGGCGCGGCGGACGGCCTTGGCGAGGGCCGGGTCGGGGTGGGCTGCGGCGAGGGCGACCAGGACCTGCACGGTGCGCGGGTGACCCACGGCCCTGACCTCGTTCAGGAGGGCGTGGACGGTGGGCTGGAGCGCGGACTCCAGGTGCCGGACCAGCATCGGGGCCTCGCCGTGGTCGGCGACGGCGGCCGCGGTGTCGACCCACAGCCAGGTGGCCTCTTCGCGGGTGAGGACCTCGTGGGCGTCCTCCGGGTCGATGCCGTCGTGCTCCGCCAGCCACAGCAGGGCGTACGGCCGCAGGGTGGGCTCGTCGGCCACGGAGCGGACGTCGGGCTCGGCGGGGGCGCCGACCACACGCAGGGCCTCGAAGGCGAGGCCGCGCAGCAGGGCGTCGTCGCCGCGGGCCGCGCCGAGCAGTTCGGTGACGGCGCTGCCGACGGTGCGGGCGGCGAGCCAGGCCCGGTACTCGGCGCGGGCCGCGTTGGGGCGCAGTTGGGCGCAGCCGCGGAGCATCTCGTCGGCGGCGACCTCGATGTTGCCGGCGGGGCTCTGCGCGGCGACGCAGATCTGCTCCAGCTTGACCCACACCGCCCAGCTGCCGAGCGGGGTGAGAGTGGCCTGCCCGTCGCCGTAGGTCAGGGCGCCGACGGAGGCGAGGGCGCGCAGGGCCCAGTCGAGAAGGGGGGCCAGCAGGGCGTCCTGCGGGGCGGCCGCCTCGGTCTCCGGTTCCGGCTGGGGGCCGTAGGGGATCTCGCAGCGCGCGGTGCGCAGTTCGGTGACGCGCTGCTCCAGCAGGTCCAGGAGCTGCTCCACGGGGACGGGCCCGGCGGACAGCTGAAGAAAGGAGAGCACCTGGGGCATGGACGAGACGACTTCGGCGACGGCAGCGGGCTCGCGGTCCGTGGGTTCGGGGAACGCGAGCGACCAGGCGTCGAAGAGGGCGACCCAGCCGCGCAGTACGGCGCTGTCGTCACGGTCCCAGGCGCGCAGCCGCCAGCCTGGGCGTGCGGTGTCGCCGTGCACCTCGACGAGTCCGGCGAGGCGGGCGGTGTCCCAGGCGGCGCGGATCCGGGTCGCGGTCAGGCCGAGGGCCGCGGCCGCGCGCGCGGCTGTCTCGTCGGAGAGGGTGCCCTTGCCGTCGGAGCCGGTGCCGTCCCCGCCGGGGCGGAGGGCGTCGTCGGCCCAGTGGGCGACGCGGGCCGCGTCGGCCAGACCGGAGCGCGCCATTCTGGCCAGTACCGCGGGCGCCGGGGTGCCTTCCGGCGGGCGCGGCGCGGGGCGGCGTGGGCGCCGCTGGTTCACAGCTGAGGGGGCGGCGGCCAGGGGTCGCGGGCGGACGAGTCGAAGCCTGGAGTCGCGCGGGATACGGGACGTCACGGGTGCAGTCTTCCGGTTGACGGTCCGAAAACCCAAACGGAATGTCACCGCGGGCTACGGGCAGGGCCAACGCCGGGGCCGCGCGGAGGGGCATACGCCGGGATCAGGCCAGTAGTACGCGCTTAAACGGAACCTGCGGAACCGGGTGGGGCCGGGATGCCGGGCGGGGTTCTGCGGGGGTGCCGGGATGTCACATCAAGGGCGTGAGGAAGCGGCGAAGTGCCTCCTCATAGGCGCCGGGGTCGGCATTCCACATCGCCGCGTGCGGGGCCTGACGGACCGTGTGGAGGGTGATCCGGTCGGCGTGGGTGGCGGCGAGACGGCGGGACAGGTCCCAGGGGGCGACCGTGTCGTCCGGGCCGTGGAAGACCAGTGTCGGGGGCGTGCGCCTGGCGTGGCCCGGGCCGACGTCGGTCCGGTCGGTGTCGGTGTCGGTGTCGGTCGTGCGGTCGGTGTACGGGCCGCCGCGGCTCGTGTACAGACCCGAGTCGTCGCTGGGCAGGCCGGCGCGACCCTGTGCCGCGCGTACCGCGAGCGGGAGGAGGACGCCGGGGGTGTGGCGGGCGGCGGCGAGGGCACGCAGGGTCCGCTCCCAGCTGAGGACCGGGGAGTCCAGGACGAGCCCCTTGACGCGGTCGCGCAGGCCGGAGCGGGCGGCGGCCCGCAGGGCCATCGTGGCGCCGGTGGACCAGCCGTGCAGCACGAGTTGGCGGGCGCCGTGGCTGACGGCGTAGCGCATCGCCGCGTCCAGGTCGCGCCACTCGGTCTCGCCGAAGTGGTTCAGGCCGTCGGGCGGGCGGGGGGCGCCTTCGTCGCCGCGGTAGGCGGGGACGAGTACCGGGAAGCGGTGGCGGTGCAGGAACTCCAGGATGTTCAGGGCGTGTTCGCGGGTCGAGCCGAGGCCGTGGACGGCGATGACCCAGGTGTCCCGTACGCCGGGGACGAACCAGGCAGGCAGCGAGCCGAGTTCACCGGGGACGTCGATGTCGGTGTGGTCGATGCCGAGGGCGGACTTCGGGTCGCCGACGTATGCGTTCGGGGTGAGCCAGACCTTGTCGCCGGGTTTCAGGGTGCCGTGGGTGACGCGCTCCAGGCGCCGGACGACCGTGTCGGCGGAGTGGTGCTCCTCCGCGAGGACGGGGCCGACGGTCGCGTGCGAGGCGTCGCCCAGGAGGCCGTAGGTGCCGGGGCGCAGGGCGGCGAGGTCGCGGGTGAGGGCGATGCGGCCGGCGGCCGTGGCGTGCACGGTGAGCCGGGGTTCGCCGGGCAGCGGCCGGCCCGGTGGCGCCTTCAGTCCGGCGTCGCCGGCGATCCTCCCGGCGACGATTCCGGCCGCGCCGGCTGCCAGGGCTGCGGTGACGGCGGCGGCCGTCGCTTTGACACTGCGCACGCCTTTCAGTGTCGCGGTGGGGGCGGGGATGGGCCAGTGGGCGGGTGCGGGTGCCTGCGGCGGCCTGTGCGGGTTCGGTGGGGGCGGGCGTTTTTTGCGCAGTTCCCCGCGCCCCTTTGCGCCGTCGGCGGCCGCGGGTGCGTTGGGGGCTGACCCACCGAACGGCGCCCGGGTGACGGGACCGTTCACCCCCGCTGCCCGTACCCCCGCAACCGTTCCCCGGCCTCCGCCACCTGTTGCTCCGTCAGGAGGTTGGGGGTCAGGTCCGGGAGGGAGCGGGCCGTCAGCCACAGGTGGCACATCCACTCCAGTTGGGCCGTGCGGTCGTAGGCCTGGGCGAGGGTGGTGCCGTAGGCGATCGTGCCGTGGTTCTGGAGGAGGCAGGCGGAGCGGTCGGCGAGGGCGTGGAGCATGTTCTCGGCCAACTCGTCGGTGCCGTAGGTGGCGTACGGGGCGACACGGACGGGCCCGCCGAGCGCGCCGGCCATGTAGTGGATCGCCGGGAGTTCGGGGACCAGGGTGGAGACGGCCGTGGCGTGCACGGCGTGGGTGTGGACGACCGCGCCGGCGTCGGTGCTGCGGTAGACGGCGAGATGCATGGGGAGTTCGCTCGTGGGGACCAGGCTGCCGAGGACCTGGGTGCCGTCGAGGTCGACGCCCGTCACGTCGTCCGGCGTGAGGCGGTCGTAGGGCACACCCGACGGCGTGACCAGGACCGTGTCCCCGACGCGCACCGAGACGTTGCCGGAAGTGCCGACGACCAGTCCGTCGGAGACGGTGCGGCGGGCCGTGGCGACCAGTTCCTCCCAGGCGTCGGCCTCCTCGGCGTGCACACCTCTCCCCCACGACTCGAACGCGTCCTGTGCGCCGGCTCCGACGCCTCGTACGTCCCGCGGATCCTGCTGCTCCTCAGCCATGCCGCGATCCTGCCAGCCCGCGGTGCCGGGCCGCCTCGGGCCGGGGCACTTCGGGTCGGAAGCCCGGTCTCCGGAAAGGCTCATGTCGGCATACACACCTTTCTTTTGTGGCGTGGCCTGAGATCGTCCGTAATGCATTACCTTTCCCGTACTCTCTGGGCTTTGTCCTGCACGACGCCATTCCCGGGGGATTCATGGCCTTTCACCGAACCCGCGCCCTGGCCGTGTCCGTGGCCGCGCTCACCGTGGGCGGCATGGCGCTCGCCGGGGCGCCGGTCTCGGCGGCGGGGCTGCCCAGGGGGCACGACGTCTCGTCGCACCAGAAGAACGTCGACTGGCCGAAGGCCAGGGCCGGGGGCGCCGAGTTCGTCTACGTGAAGGCGACCGAGTCGACCGACTACCGCAATCCGCACTTCGGGGAGCAGTACGACGGTGCGCGCGGCGCGGGCATCATCCGCGGCGCTTATCACTTCGCGCTGCCGGACAAGTCGTCGGGCAGGGCACAGGCCGCGTACTTCGTGCGCAACGGCGGCGCCTGGTCCGCGGACGGCTGGACGCTGCCGCCCGCGCTCGACGTCGAATACAACCCGTACGACAGGAAACACAAGTGCTACGGCCTGAGCCCGGCGGGCATGGTCGACTGGATCAGGTCGTTCAGCGCCGAGGTGAAGCGGCTCACCGGACGCCGTCCGGTGATCTACACGACCGCCCACTGGTGGAACACCTGCACGGGCGGCAGCGGCGCCTTCGCCTCGAACCACGCGCTGTGGGTGGCCCGCTACCACTCGGCGGACGCGGGTGCCCTGCCTGCCGGATGGTCGAACTGGACGATCTGGCAGTACGACAACAGCGGCGGCCTGCCGGGTGATCAGAATCTCTTCAACGGGTCCGCGAGCCGGCTGAAGAAGTTCGCCCGGGGGTCGTAGCCCTGAGGCACCTGGGCCGTGCGGGGTCAGGAAGGTACGACATACCGAAGGACGCTCACTCCGGTCACCGTGCGGCCCTGCTCAGTTCATCTTCCGTTCACCCAGGTTACCTACGTTCAACTCACCAATGACTTCGAACGATTGCCTGGGTAAATGGAAAACTTCTCGCTGATCCTCGCGATTGTGGTTATCACCGCACTCGCGTTCGATTTCACGAACGGTTTTCACGACACCGCCAACGCGATGGCCACCACCATCTCGACCGGTGCACTCAAGCCCAAGGTCGCGGTGGCCATGTCCGCCGTGCTGAACCTTGTGGGCGCCTTCCTCTCCGTGGAGGTCGCCAACACGATCTCCAAGGGTCTCGTCGACGAGAGCGGCATCCGTCCCGAGGTCATCTTCGCCGCACTGGTCGGCGCGATCCTCTGGAACCTGCTGACCTGGCTGGTGGGTCTGCCCTCCAGTTCCTCGCACGCCCTGATGGGCGGTCTGATCGGCGCCACCATCGCCTCGGCCGGCACGGGCGCAGTCCACGGTGACGCGCTCGTCACCAAGGTCCTGATCCCGGCGATCGCCGCGCCGATCGTCGCGGGCGTCGCCGCCATGCTGGCCACCCGCCTCTCGTACAGGCTGGGCAGGAAGGCCGACGGCAAGGCCGCCGCGAAGGGCTACCGCACCGGGCAGATCGCCTCGGCCGGCCTGGTCTCGCTCGCCCACGGCACGAACGACGCGCAGAAGACGATGGGCATCATCACCCTCGCCCTGGTCGCCGGCGGCGTCGTCGCACCCGACTCCGACCCGCCCACCTGGGTCATCCTCTCGGCGGGCCTCGCCATCGCGCTCGGCACCTATCTGGGCGGCTGGCGCATCATCCGCACCATGGGCAAGGGCCTGACCGACCTCCAGCCGCAGCAGGGCTTCGCCGCCCAGACCAGCGCGGCCACCGTCATCCTGGCCTCCTCCCACCTCGGCTTCTCCCTCTCCACCACGCACTCCGTCTCCGGTGCGGTGATGGGCGCGGGCCTCGGCCGCAAGGGCGGCATCGTCCGCTGGTCCACGGCCACCCGCATGCTGGTCGCCTGGTGCCTGACGCTCCCGGCGGCGGCCCTGGTGGGCGCCCTGGCCGAGTCGGTCACGAACCTCGGCGACGGGGGTACGGCGGCGGTGGCGGTCTTCCTCATCGCCTCCAGCGCGGCCATCTGGAAGATCTCGCGGCGCGAGATCGTGGACGCGTCGAACGTCGTCCCCGACGAGCCGGCCGGCGTGGTGACCACGGCGATCGCCGCAGTGGCCCCGCCGCCCACCGGCACGCCGGCCGAGGGCCTCACGGCCACGATCCTGGCCCCTGCCACTGCCACCGCTTCGGAGCCGGCCGCCCCGCCGGCCGCCGTCTGAGCCCGCACCCCGCGCTAAGGAAGCCTCACCATGAAGATCGACTGGGAAGCGCTCGGCTCCGTCTTCGGCGTCAGCCTCGTGGTCACCGTGGGCCTCGTGGCCCTGTTCACCCTCGGCATCATGGGCCTCTCCCGTCAGGAGAGGGCCACGGCCCAGGGTGACTCGGCGGCCCTCGCGGTCACCGGCGCGTACGCCTGCTTCGCAGCCTGCGCGGCGGCGGTGGCGTACGGGATCTATCTGATCGTGGCCTGACGGCACCGATCGCCCGACGGCCGGGCGGGTACGGAACTTCTGGTTCCGTACCCGCCCGGCCGTCCGTGTGCGGCGGGTCCGCCGTCCCCCGGACCGGCGGTGTGGGGTTCTGCACACTCTCCCGCCGCAGGTCAACAGCAAGTTGACTGCCGTTCGGGTGCGTGGTGGACTGCCGGAGCCATGTACGACGGCAGCAGAGGAAGCCGGTGCAAGTCCGGCGCGGTCCCGCCACTGTGACCGGGGTAGGTAGCCCCGGGAGCCAGGAACTCTCGCCGTCGGTCTCGTCGAACCAGGGCGTGGACACCCTGAGTGAGGACATATCGCGATGCCCGCCTGCCCTTCGAGGTACAGCACCAGCAAGCTGCCCGACCCCACGGCGGGCTGACCCCGTGCGTGCCGATCGCGTCTTCGCGTACGGCGCCGCCGCCGGACTTCTCGGGGACCTGCTGCTCGGCGATCCGCGCCGGGGACATCCGGTCGCCGTGTTCGGGCGGGCGGCCGGGGCCGTGGAGCGGGCGTTGTGGCGGGACCACCGGGGGTGGGGCGCGCTGCACACCGCCGTGTGTGTGGGTGGCGCGGTGGCGCTGGGCGCCGTCGCGGAGCATGTCGTACGTCCGTCCCGCACCGCTTCCGTCGTGCTCACCGGAGCTGCCACCTGGGCCGTCGTGGGCGGGACTTCGCTCGTGCGGGAGGCCCGGGTCATCGGACGGGCGCTGGAGGCCGGGGACGTCGAGGCGGCCCGGGACCGGCTGCCTCATCTGTGCGGGCGCGACCCTCAGGCACTCGACGCCGACGGGATCGCCCGGGCGGTGGTCGAGTCCGTGGCCGAGAACACCTCCGACGCCGTCGTGGGCGCCCTCGTGTGGGGCGCCGTCGGCGGGGTGCCGGGGCTGCTCGGGTTCCGGGCCGTGAACACGCTGGACGCCATGGTGGGGCACAAGTCGCCCCGGTACAGGCGGTTCGGGTGGGCCTCCGCCCGGTGCGACGACCTCGCCGGGTGGCCGGGGGCGCGGCTGACCGCCGTACTCGCCGCTGCCGCGGGGGACAGTCCTCGGGGTGCGGTGCGGGCCTGGCAGGAGGATGCCGGCAGGCATCCGAGTCCCAACGCCGGTCCTGTCGAGGCCTCGTTCGCCGGCGCCCTGGGTGTCCGGCTCGGGGGGACGCTGTCGTACGCGGGGCGGGTCGAGCACCGGCCCGTGCTGAATCAAGGAGGGCGCGCTGTCGCCGCCGCCGACATCGAGCGCGCCGCACGGCTCTCGCGGCGTGTGGGGCTGCTCGCGCTCGGCGTCGGTGCCGTCGCGCGGATCGTCGTGAAGGGACGTGGGGCATGAGCGGTGGGGGGCTTCTCGTCGCCGGTACCACCTCCGACGCCGGCAAGAGTGTCGTCACCGCCGGGATCTGCCGGTGGCTGGTGCGGCAGGGAGTGAAGGTCGCGCCCTTCAAGGCGCAGAACATGTCACTCAATTCGTTCGTCACGCGCGAGGGCGCCGAGATCGGGCGGGCCCAGGCCATGCAGGCGCAGGCCTGCCGGGTGGAGCCGACCGCGCTCATGAATCCCGTGCTGCTCAAGCCCGGTGGCGAGCAGAGCAGTCAGGTCGTGCTGCTCGGCAAGCCCGTGGGCGAGTTGAGTGCCCGGGGGTATCACGGGGGGCGGCAGCAGCAGCTTCTGGGGACCGTGCTCGACTGTCTCGCCGAGTTGCGGGGCACGTATGACGCGGTGATCTGTGAGGGTGCCGGGAGTCCGGCCGAGATCAATCTGCGGCGCACCGACATCGTCAACATGGGGATCGCCCGCAATGCCGGGCTGCCCGTGCTGGTCGTCGGGGACATCGACCGGGGCGGGGTGTTCGCCTCCTTCTTCGGCACCGTCGCGCTGCTCTCCCCCGAGGACCAGGCGCTCGTCGCCGGGTTCCTCGTCAACAAGTTCCGGGGGGACGTCTCGCTGCTCGAACCCGGGCTCGACATGCTCCACGGGCTCACCGGGCGGCGCACCTACGGGGTGCTGCCGTTCCGGCACGGGCTCGGGATCGACGAGGAGGACGGGCTGCGGGTCTCGCTGCGCGGGACGGTCCGGGAGTCCAACACCGCTCCGCCCGTCGGCCAGGACGTGCTGCGCGTCGCCGTCTGCGCCGTTCCCCTGATGTCCAACTTCACCGACGTGGACGCCCTGGCCGCCGAACCCGGCGTCGTGGTGCGGTTCGTGGACCGGGCGGAGGAGTTGGCGGACGCCGATCTCGTCGTCGTCCCGGGGACCCGGGGGACCGTCCGCGCGCTGGAGTGGCTGCGGGAGCGGGGGTTGGCGGACGCCCTTGTCAGAAGGGCCGCGGAGCAGCGGCCCGTCCTCGGCATCTGCGGCGGGTTCCAGATCCTCGGTGAGCACATCGAGGACGAGGTCGAGAGCCGTCAGGGGCATGTCGAGGGGCTCGGAGTCCTGCCCGTGCGGGTGCGGTTCGCACGGGAGAAGACCCTCACACGCCCCGTCGGCGAAGCCCTCGGCGAGCACGTCGAGGGGTACGAGATCCATCACGGGGTCGCCACCATCGGCGGGGGCGAGCCGTTCTTGGACGGCGTCCGCGTCGGCCAGACCTGGGGCACGCACTGGCACGGTTCGCTGGAGTCGGACGGGTTCCGGCGGGCGTTCCTGCGGGAGGTGGCCGCCGCCGCGGGCCGCCGGTTCGTGCCGGCCCCCGACACCTCGTTCGCCGCGCTGCGCGAGGAGCAGCTCGACCGGCTCGGCGACCTGATCGAACAGCACGCGGACACGGACGCGCTGTGGCGGCTCATCGAGTCCGGCGCGCCGCAAGGACTGCCTTTCATTCCACCGGGAGCGCCCGCATGAGCACAGTGTTGTTGTTGTCGACCGCCGACACGGATCTGCTGGCGGCCCGGGCCGCCTCGGATGCCGGGTACCGGATCGGCAACCCGACGCGCGTCGACGTCATGGACGAACTGCCCGCACTCCTCGACGGCGCGGACATCGCCGTCGTACGGCTGCTCGGCGGCAAACGGGCCTGGGAGGACGGGCTGGCCGCACTGAAGGCCTCGGGCATCCCGACCGTGCTGCTGGGCGGGGAGGCCGTCCCGGACGCCGAGTTGATGGCCGACTCGTCGGTGCCGGCCGGTGTCGTGGCCGAGGCGCTGAAATACCTCGTCGAGGGCGGCCCTGACAACCTCACCGAGCTCGCCCGGTTCCTCTCCGACACGGTGCTGCTGACCGGCGAGGGGTTCGTCGAGCCGCAGAAGATGCCGGAGTACGGCGTCCACGGCTCGTACGCCTTCGAGGAGGGCCGTCCGACCATCGGCGTGCTCTTCTACCGGGCCCATGAACTGAGCGGCAACACCGCCTTCGTGGACACCCTGTGCGACGCGGTCGAAGCGAGGGGCGCCAACGCCCTTCCCGTGTACTGCGGTTCGCTGCGCGGGGCCGACGCGGAGTTCTACGAGCTCCTGGCCAAGGCCGACTGCCTCGTCGCCACCGTCCTCGCCGCCGGCGGCACCCACGCCTCGCAGGCCTCGGCCGGCGGTGACGAGGAGGCCTGGGACATCGGTGCGCTGGCCGACCTCGACGTGCCGGTGCTGCAGGGACTGTGCCTGACGTCGTCGAAGGCCCAGTGGGCCGGTTCCGATGCCGCCCTGTCCCCCATGGACGCGGCGATGCAGGTCGCCATCCCGGAGTTCGACGGGCGGCTGATCACCGTGCCGTTCTCCTTCAAGGAGCAGGGGCCCGACGACGTCCCGGTGTACGTGGCCGACCCGGAGAGGGCCGCGCGGGTCGCCGGGATCGCCGTACGGCACGCCAGGTTGAGGCACAAGCCGAACGCGGAGAAGAAGCTCGCGCTGGTCTTCACCGCGTATCCGACCAAGCACTCGCGGGTGGGCAACGCGGTGGGTCTCGACACTCCCGCCTCGGCGGTGCGGGTGCTCGACTCGCTCCGGGACGCCGGGTACTCGCTCACCGAATACCCCTCCGGCGGCGACGAGTTGATCCACCGGCTCATCGCGGCCGGCGGTCACGATGTCGAGTGGCTGACCGAGGACCAGCTGGCGTCGGCGCCCGCGCGGGTGCCGCTCGCCGACTACCGGGCGTGGTTCGACACGCTCGACCCGAAGCTGCGGGACGCGATGCTGGAGGCGTGGGGTGAGCCGCCGGGATCGCTGTACGTCGACGGGGACGACATCGTGCTGGCCTCGCTGCAGTTCGGGAACGTCGTCGTGATGATCCAGCCGCCGCGCGGCTTCGGGGAGAACCCGATCGCGATCTACCACGACCCGGACATGCCGCCGTCGCACCACTACATGGCCGCCTACCGATGGCTCGAGAACTCTTTCGGCGCCGACGCGGTCGTCCACATGGGCAAGCACGGCACGATGGAGTGGCTGCCGGGCAAGGGACTTGGGCTCAGCGGCGGGTGCGCGCCGGACGCCGTACTCGGTGAACTCCCGCTGATCTACCCGTTCATCGTCAACGACCCCGGTGAGGGCACCCAGGCCAAACGGCGCGGACACGCCACCGTCGTCGACCACCTGGTGCCGCCGATGGCGCGTGCCGACACCTACGGCGACCTGGCCAAGCTGGAGCAGCTGCTGGACGAGTACGCCCTCGTCTCCGACCTGGACCCGGCCAAGGCTCCGGCCGTCCGGGCGCAGATCTGGACGCTGGTGAAGGCGGCCGAGCTCCACCACGACCTGCATGTCGACGAGCAGCCGGACGACACGGCGTTCGACGAGTTCGTCATGCACATCGACGGCTATCTGTGCGAGATCAAGGACGTGCAGATCCGTGACGGGCTGCACATCCTCGGCGGTGGTCCGGTGGGTGAGCCGCGGGTCAACCTCGTGCTCGCCGTGCTGCGGGCCTCGCAGGTGTGGGGCGGTCAGGCCAACGCCCTGCCGGGGCTCAGGGCGTGCCTCGCGGCCCATTACGGGCTCGTCGAGAAGGAGTTGCTCGCCGAGCCGGGCGCCCCGGTGAAGGTCCCGGTCGAGCTGTCCGACCTCGTCGAGGGCCCGTCCCGTACGGCCTCCGACGCGATCGACCTGCTGGAGCAGCTGTGCCGGCGCATGGCGGAGCGGATGGAGGACCTGTCCTGGGACACGACGGCGGCCGCGTCCCTCGTCCGTGACGTCCTCGGCACCGAACTCCCCGACGCGGTGGCGGTGTTGGAGTTCGCCTGCGCCGAGGTCGTGCCCCGGCTCGCCCGCACGACGGACGAGATCGACCACATCCTGAAGGCTCTGAACGGCGGTTACGTCCCGGCGGGTCCGTCGGGCTCCCCCACCCGCGGACTCGTCAACGTCCTGCCGACCGGCCGGAACTTCTACTCCGTCGACCCCAAGGCCATTCCCTCCCGGCTGAGTTGGGAGGTCGGGCAGGCGCTCGCCGACTCCCTCGTGCAGCGGTACCTCCAGGACACCGGCGACTACCCGAAGTCCGTCGGCCTGACGGTCTGGGGCACGTCCGCGATGCGCACCCAGGGCGACGACATCGCCGAGATCCTGGCGCTCCTTGGCTGCCGTCCGGTGTGGGACGAGGCCTCGCGGCGGGTCACCGGCTTCGAGGTGATCGGCCTCGCGGAGCTCGGGCGGCCCCGCATCGACGTCACCGTCCGGATCTCGGGCTTCTTCCGGGACGCCTTCCCGCACGTGGTCGGGCTGATCGACGACGCCGTGCGCCAGGTCGCCGAGCTGGACGAGCCCGCCGAGCAGAACTTCGTGAAGGCGCACGCCGACGAGGACACCGCCGAGCACGGTGACCGGCGGCGGGCCACGGCCCGTGTCTTCGGGTCCAAGCCGGGGGCGTACGGGGCGGGGCTGCTGCCCCTGATCGACGCCCGCAACTGGCGTTCGGACGCCGACCTCGCCGAGGTGTACGCGGTGTGGGGCGGCTACGCCTACGGGCGCGGGCTCGACGGGCGGGCGGCGCGCGGCGACATGGAGACCGCGTTCAAGCGGATCAACGTCGCCGCGAAGAACGTCGACACCCGTGAGCACGACCTCGTCGACGCCGACGACTACTTCCAGTACCACGGCGGCATGGTCGCGATGGTGCGCCACCTGACGGGCACCAACCCCGAGGCGTACGTGGGTGATTCGGCCACTCCCGACCAGGTGAAGACGCGGACGCTCGGCGAGGAGACCCACCGGGTGTTCCGGGCGCGGGTGGTCAACCCACGCTGGATGGCGGCGATGCGGCGGCACGGCTACAAGGGCGCCTTCGAGATGGCGGCGACCGTCGACTACCTCTTCGGCTACGACGCCACGGCCGGCGTCGTCGACGACTGGATGTACGAGAAGCTCAGCGCGGAGTACGTCTTCGACCCGGAGAACCGGGACTTCATGAAGAAGTCCAACCCCTGGGCTCTGCGCGGCATCACGGAGCGGCTCCTTGAGGCCGCCGAGCGCGGTCTGTGGGCCGAGCCGGACGCGGACACCCTGGAGCGGCTGCGGGCCACCTACCTGGAGCTTGAAGGCGACTTGGAAGGTGACGAGAAGTGAGTACCCCGTTTCCGTTCACGGCCGTCGTAGGCCAGGACGACCTGCGGCTCGCGCTGCTGCTGAACGCCGTGTCACCGGCGGTCGGCGGTGTGCTGGTGCGCGGCGAGAAGGGCACGGCCAAGTCGACGGCGGTGCGCGCCCTTTCGGCGCTGCTGCCCGAGGTCGCGGTCGTCGCCGGCTGCCGTTTCTCCTGCGACCCGTCCGCGCCCGACCCCTCGTGCCCGGACGGCCCGCACGAGAGCGGGAACGGCGTCGCGCGTCCTTCCCGCATGGTCGAACTCCCCGTCGGCGCCTCCGAGGACCGGCTGGTCGGCGCCCTCGACATCGAGCGGGCGCTGGCGGAGGGCGTGAAGGCCTTCGAACCTGGGCTGTTGGCGGACGCGCACCGCGGGATCCTCTACGTCGACGAGGTCAACCTCCTGCACGACCACCTCGTCGACCTGCTGCTCGACGCCGCCGCGATGGGGGCGTCGTACGTGGAGCGGGAGGGTGTCTCCGTGCGGCACGCCTCGAAGTTCCTGCTCGTGGGCACCATGAACCCCGAAGAGGGCGAGCTGCGGCCGCAGTTGCTCGACCGGTTCGGACTGACCGTCGAGGTCGCGGCGTCCCGGGAGCCCGACCAGCGGGTGGAGGTCGTACGGCGACGGCTCGCGTACGACGACGATCCGGCCGGTTTCACGGCCCGTTGGGCGGACGAGGAGACGGCCGTACGGCAACGGGTCGTCGCCGCGCGGGAGTTGCTGCCGTCGGTCCGGCTGAGTGACGGGGCGCTGCGGCAGATCGCGGCGACCTGTGCCGCGTTCGAGGTGGACGGCATGCGGGCCGACATCGTGATGGCGCGCACGGCGACCGCGCTCGCGGCATGGGCCGGACGGACGGACGTGCTCGCGGAGGACGTACGGCAGGCCGCGCTGCTCGCGCTGCCGCACCGCAGGCGGCGCAATCCCTTCGACGCGCCGGGACTCGACGAGGACAGGCTGGACGAGACGCTGGAGGAGTTCAGCGGCTCCGAGGACGACGACGAGCCGGATCCGGACGGGCCCGGTGACGGTGGTGGAGACGGCGGGCAGCCGCCGCCGTCCGACGGGCCGGAGGCCGACGGTGATTCCGGTGCGCAGCCGGAGGCCGGCGAGGGCGGTGAGCCGCAGGCCTCGGGCGCGGGTTCGGGTGAGCAGTCCGCCGCGCGGGCTTCCGAGCCGTTCCGCACGAAGGTGCTCAGCGTGCCCGGTCTCGGTGAGGGTGCCGCCGGGCGGCGGTCGCGGGCCCGGACCGAGCACGGGCGGACGACCGGCGCGCGGCGGCCCCGCGGTGCCCTGACCAAGCTGCACCTGGCGGCCACCGTGCAGGCCGCGGCTCCGCATCAGCGGGCCCGGGGGCGGTCCGGGCGCGGTCTCGTGGTCCGGCGTGACGATCTGCGGCAGGCGACGCGCGAGGGGCGCGAGGGCAACCTCGTGCTGTTCGTCGTCGACGCCTCGGGGTCGATGGCGGCGCGGCAGCGGATGAGCGCCGTGAAGGGGGCCGTGCTGTCGCTGCTCCTCGACGCGTACCAGCGGCGGGACAAGGTGGGTCTGGTGACCTTCCGGGGGTCGGCCGCGGAGGTCGCGCTGCCGCCGACGTCGTCCGTGGACGCGGCGGCGGCCCGGCTGGAGACGCTGCCGACGGGTGGCCGTACGCCGCTGGCGGCCGGGCTGCTGCGGGCGCACGAGGTGCTGCGGGTGGAGCGGTTGCGGGATCCCGCCCGGCGGGCGCTGGTCGTCGTGGTGACGGACGGGCGGGCCACCGGAGGGCCCGAGCCGGTCGCCCTGGCGGGGCGGGCGGCCCGGCTGTTCGCCGCCGGCGGGGTCGCCTCCGTCGTCGTCGACTGCGAGTCCGGGCCCGTGCGGCTGGGGCTGGCCGGGCAGCTCGCCGGTGAACTGGGCGGTACCGCGGTGACGTTGGACGAGTTGCGGGCCGACTCGATCGCCGGTCTGGTGAAGGACGTACAGAGGAGGGCCGCGTAATGCCTCAGGGACAGCCGAGTGTGGTGCCGGAGGACGGACTGACGACCCGTCAGCGTCGTAACCGGCCGTTGGTGGTCGTGCACACGGGCATCGGGAAGGGGAAGTCCACCGCCGCGTTCGGGCTCGCGCTGCGGGCCTGGAACCAGGGGTGGCCGATCGGGGTGTTCCAGTTCGTCAAGTCGGCGAAGTGGAAGGTCGGCGAGGAGAACGCGCTGCGGGTGCTCGGTGCCAGCGGCGAGGGCGGGTCCGTCGACTGGCACAAGATGGGCGAGGGCTGGTCCTGGGTCCAGCGCGACGCTCAGATGGACAACGAGGAGAAGGCCCGGGAGGGCTGGGAGCAGGTCAAGCGGGATCTGGCAGCCGAGACGTACAAGCTGTATGTGCTCGACGAGTTCGCCTATCCGATGCACTGGGGGTGGGTCGACACCGATGAGGTGCTCGACGTGCTGCGGGAGCGGCCCGGGACCCAGCACGTGGTCATCACCGGGCGGAACGCGCCCGACAAGCTCGTCGAATTCGCCGACCTCGTGACCGACATGTCCAAGGTGAAGCACCCCATGGACACCGGGCAGAAGGGGCAGAGGGGCATCGAGTGGTGACGTCCTCCGTCCCCCGGCTGGTCATCGCCGCGCCCTCCTCGGGGAGCGGCAAGACCACCGTCGCCACGGGGCTGATGGCCGCGTTCGCCGCGCGGGGGCTCGCCGTGTCCCCGCACAAGGTGGGCCCGGACTACATCGATCCCGGGTATCACGCGCTCGCGAGCGGACGGACGGGACGGAATCTCGACGCTTACCTGTGCGGGCCGGAGCTGGTGGCTCCGCTGTTCCTGCACGGGGCGCGGGGGTGTGACATCGCCGTCGTCGAGGGCGTGATGGGCATGTTCGACGGGGCCGCGGGGGAAGGAGAGCTGGCCTCCACCGCGCATGTGGCGAAGCTGCTGCGGGCGCCGGTGGTGCTGGTGGTCGACGCCTCCTCGCAGTCCCGGTCGGTCGCCGCGCTGGTGCACGGGTTCGCGTCCTGGGATCCGGAGGTGCGGGTCGGGGGCGTGATCCTCAACAAGGTCGCCTCCGATCGGCATGAGGCGTTGTTGCGGGAGGCGTTGGAGTCGGCCGGCGTGCCTGTGTTCGGGGTGTTGCGGCGGGTGGCCCAGGTGGACACGCCGTCCCGGCATCTGGGGCTGGTGCCGGTCGCCGAGCGGCGGGCGGATGCGGTGGACGCGGTCGCGGCGATGGCGGAACAGGTTGCTCAAGGGTGCGATCTGGAGGCGTTGGTCGGGCTGGCGCGGGGTGCGGGGGCATTGCCGTGTGCGGCCTGGGACGCGGCTGAGGTGTTGGGTTTCTCGCCCCCGCCGCCCCTTCCCGTCCCGTCCCCAGGGGCTGCCGCCCCTTCGACCCCGCTCCCAGGGGGCTCCGCCCCCTGGACCCCGGCTCCTCAAACGCCGGAGGGGCTGGTCGTCGCCGTCGCCGGGGGGCCCGCCTTCACCTTTTCCTACGCGGAGCACAGCGAACTGCTCACCGCCGCCGGAGCCGAGGTGGTCGTCTTCGACCCCCTGCACGACGAGCAACTGCCCGACGGGACCGCCGGGTTGGTCATCGGGGGCGGGTTCCCCGAGGTGTACGCCGCTGAACTGTCCGCCAACGAGCCGCTGCGCACAGCCGTTTCCGCGCTCGCGGAGAGCGGCGCTCCCGTCGCCGCCGAGTGCGCCGGGCTGCTCTACCTGTGCCGCGAACTCGACGGGCAGCCCATGTGCGGGGTGCTCGACGCCTCCGCGCGGATGGAGGAGACACTCACCCTCGGCTACCGGGACGCCGTCGCCGTCAGTGACAGTTCGCTCGCCGTCGCCGGGACCCGGATGCGGGGGCACGAGTTCCACCGGACGGTCGTGGAGCCGGGGGCGGGGGACGCGGCCGCCTGGGGGGTACGGGTGCCCCGGCGGCGGTTGGAAGGTTTCGTACAGCGTGGTGTGCACGCGAGCTATCTGCACACGCACTGGGCCTCGGAGCCCGGTGTCGCCCGTAGGTTCGTGGAGAGGTGCCGGACGTCATGAGCAGCAGCAGGTTGATCGGGGTCGGGGTCGGGCCCGGGGATCCGGAGCTGGTGACCGTCAAGGGTGTCAACGCCCTGCGCGCCGCCGACGTGGTCGTCGTGCCGGTCATGGACAGCGGGGAGCGGGGGCGGGCCGAGGCGACCGTTCTGCACTACGTGTCCCAGGAGAAGATCGTCCGGGTCGTCTTCGCTCTCAACGAGCGCAGTGACCACGCCCGGCGCGAGGCCGCCTGGGACGCGGCCGGTGAGCGGGTCGCCCAGCTACTGGCCGCGCACGCGTCCGTCGCCTTCGCGACCATCGGCGACCCCAACGTCTACTCCACCTTCACCTATCTCGCGCAGACCATCCGCGAGCTCGTGCCGGACGTCGTCGTCGAGACCGTCCCCGGGATCACCGCCATGCAGGATCTCGCGGCGCGTTCCGGGGCGGTACTGACCGAGGGCACCGAACCGCTCACGCTCGTGCCCGTCACCGCCGGTTCCGCCGTGCTCAAGGACGCGCTCAACGGGCCCGGGACCGTCGTCGCGTACAAGTTCGGGCGGCAGGCCGGTGAGGTGGCCGAGGCGCTCAGGGAGACCGGGCGGATCGAGGACGCCGTATGGGGATCGGCGCTCGGGCTGGAGTCCGAGTCCATCCGTCCCGCCGGCGAGCTCGACGGGGCTCCCCTGCCGTACCTCTCCACCCTGATCGCACCCGCGCGACGGGACGGCACACGGGGCGGCAAGCTGTGAACCCCGGCCCCGGCCGCAGACCCGGACCCGTCCTTGGGCTGAAACCCGCCCTCGGGCTCGGACCCATACCCGGACGCAGTCCCGCCCCCCGCCCCCGCGGATCAGCCGGCCAGGCCCACGACCAGCCAGATGAAGCCCACGCCCGCGACCGTGCACAGCAGGGTCGAGCGGGCGGGGTGTTCGTGGTGGGCCTCGGGGAGGATCTCGGCTGCCGCGAGGTAGAGGAGTGCGCCGGCGAAGAGGCCGAGATAGCCGCCGAGCAGGCCCTCCGGGATGGTCACGAACGCCGTCGAGGCGGCGCCCACGACCGGGGCCACCGCGTCCGCGACCAGCATGGTCAGGGCTTTGCGGCGGGCGTTCCCGTACAGGCTCGTGAGCGTGTACGTGTTGAAGCCGTCCGCGAAGTCGTGGGCGACCACGGCCAGCGCGACCGCCGTGCCCATGCCGCCGCCCACCTGGAAGGCCGCGCCGATCGCCACGCCGTCCATGACGCTGTGGCCGACCATCGCGCCGGCGGCCGTCAGGCCCACCTCGGGCACCCGCCCGCCGTGCTCCTCCCGTTCCTCGCCGCCGTGCGCCGCCTGGCGGGCGGCCAGCAGGCGTTCCACCAGATGGGCCAGCAGAAAGCCGGCCACGAAGAGGAGCAGGGCCGCCGGTACGCCGAAGACTTCGCCTCCGGCCGCGTGCAGCGCCTCCGGCAGCAGGTCCAGTCCGACCACGCCGAGCATCAGGCCGCCGGCCAGTCCCAGGACCAGATGACGGCGGTCGGTCACGCGCTGTGCCGTCCAACCGCCGGCCAGCGTCATCAGGAACGCGCCGAGCGCGACGAAGACCGCCATAGGGCCTTGGTATCCGATCAACCCCCGTTCGCGCACATCCTGCCGTCGCCCCGGCGACATCCTTGACACCTTTTGCAACGAGAGGACCGATTCCCATGGCCGATGCCCCCACCGGCAAGGTGACCTTCGTCGGTGCCGGCCCCGGCGCCGCCGATCTGCTGACGTTCCGTGCCGCGCGCGCCATCGCCGAGGCCGACGTCGTGATCTGGGCCGCGAGCCTGGTGCAGGCGGAGGTCCTCGAACACGCACGCGCGGAGGCGGAGATCCTCGACTCGGCGGCCATGTCGCTGGAGGACGTGGTCGCGGTGTACGAGCGGGCACGCGAGGAGGGTCTCAAGGTCGCCCGGATCCACTCCGGCGACCCCGCCCTGTGGGGCGGCACGCAGGAGCAGCTGGACCGGTGCTCGCGGATCGGCATCGGGACCGAGGTCGTGCCCGGTGTCTCCGCGTTCTCGGCCGTCGCCGCGCTCGTCCAGCGGGAGCTGACCATCCCCGAGGTCGCGCAGTCCGTCGTGCTCACCCGGCTCGGCGGCGGCAAGACGCCGATGCCGCCCGGGGAGGAGGTGCGGGAGTTCGCCAAGCACGGCACCACCATGGCGCTCTTCCTGTCCGCGGCACGCAGCGGGCAGCTGGTGCGGGAGCTGCTGGAGGGCGGCTATCCGACGTCCACCCCGGTCGTCGTCGCCTATCAGGCGACCTGGCCGGAGGAACTGGTCGTGCGGTGCACGATCGAGACGCTGGAGGAGACCGTCAAGGAGCACAAGCTCTGGAAGCACACGCTGTTCCTGGTCGGCCCGGCCCTGGACGCCGAGGGCACCCGGTCGCACCTGTACCACCCCGGTCACTTCCACGGGTACCGCAAGGCGGACCCGGAGGCCCGGCGGGAGCTGCGGGCGCGGGGTGCGAGCACGTGAGTGGCCTGATCACGGTCGTCGGTACGGGGACGGGGGCGCCGCCCGCGGCCCGGGAGCTGGCCGGTGCCCGGCTCGTGGTGGGAGGGCGCCGGCATCTGGCCGCCGCGCCCGTTCCCGCCGACGCCGAGCAGGTCGTCCTCGGTCCGCTCGCTCCGGCGCTGGACGTCGTCGAACGGCACCTGGAGAAGGACAGCCGCGTCGTGGTGCTGGCCTCCGGTGACCCCGGGTTCTTCGGGATCGTGCGGGTGCTGGCCGAGCGGTTCGGTGCGGGGCGGCTCGATGTCCGGCCCGGGGTGTCGTCCGTCGCCGCCGCCTTCGCGCGGGTCGGACTGCCCTGGGACGACGCCGTGGTGGTCAGCGCGCACGGGCGTGATCTGCGGACGGCCGTCAACGTGTGCCGGGCACGGCCGAAAGTGGCGGTGCTGACGGGGCCGGGAGCCGGTCCCGCCGAGCTGGGAGCCGCGCTCACCGCCGACGCCCGGGTCCTGGTCGTCGCCTCCGCGATCGGCACCGGCGACGAGCGCGTGGAGCGGGTCACCCCTGTGGAGGCCGCCGCCCGGGACTGGGGTTCTGCGGTGAGTGTCGTGCTGTGCCTCGACGAGTCGCGGGCGCTCGGTGCCGTGCGCACGGTCGCCGGGCCCGCCGCCGCGCCCGGCCGATGGGCCCTGGAGGAGGGCGAGTTCACTCACCGGGACTCGATGATCACCAAGTTCGAGGTGCGGGCGCTGGCGCTGGCCCGGCTCGGGCCCCGGCTCGGCGATCTGGTGTGGGACGTCGGCGCGGGCTCCGGTTCCGTGGCCGTCGAGTGCGCGCGGCTCGGTGCCGCTGTCGTCGCGGTCGAGAAGACCCCCGACGGTGTCGGGCGGATCCGCGCCAACGCGGCCGCACACGAGGTCGACGTACGGGTGGTGCACGGGTCCGCGCCGGACGCGCTGGCCGGACTCGACGACCCGGACGCCGTGTTCGTCGGCGGGGGCGGGCGGGAGCTGGCGGACATCGTCGCCGTCTGCGCGCGGCGGGCCCGGCGGAGCGTCGTCGTCGCCATGGCCGCGCTCGACCGGGTACCGGCCGTGCGTGCGGCCCTCACCGGTGCCGGGTTCGGCTGCGACGGCGTACTGCTGCAGTCGTCCCGGCTCGCGCCGCTGCCCGGGGACGTGACCCGGCTCGCGGCGACCAACCCGGTCTTTCTGCTGTGGGGGGCCCGGCACGGCGCCGGAAGCCCCGTCTCTCGTGAAGGAGTTGCTCTGTGATCGGCCTCATTTCCGCCACCGCGGCGGGGGCGGCGGCGCGCGACCGGCTGGCCGCGGCATGGCCGGACCGCACGCGCGTGTACGACGGGCCCGCGGGGGACGCCGTACGGCGGGCGTTCGCGGAGTGCGAGCAGCTCGTGTGTTTCCTGGCGACGGGAGCAGTCGTACGGCTGATCGCGCCGCTGCTCGACGCCAAGGCGTCCGACCCGGGTGTGGTGTGTGTCGACGAGGGCGGGCGGTTCGCCGTGTCCCTGGTGGGCGGGCACGGTGGCGGTGCCAACGAACTCGCCCACCAGGTCGGGGAGTTGCTGGGCGCCGAGCCCGTGGTGACGACGGCGACCGACGCGGTGGGGCTGCCGGGGCTGGACACCCTCGGCCTGCCGGTGGAGGGTGCGGTGGCGGCCGTTTCGCGGGCGCTCCTGGACGGCGAACCCGTCGCCCTGCACAACGAGTCGGCCTGGCCGCTGCCCCCGCTGCCGGTGGCCGCGGAGGGGGCGTACGGCATCCGGGTGACGGACCGTCTCGTCGAACCCTCCGAGCGGGAGGTCGTCCTGCGTCCGCCCACCCTCGTCGTCGGTGTCGGGGCCTCCAGGGGCGCACCGGTCGAGGAGGTACTGGAGCTGATCGAGAGCTCGTTGGTCGAGGCCGGGTTGTCCGTGAGGTCGGTCGCCGGGCTCGCCACCGTGGACGCCAAGGCCGAGGAGCCCGGGATCGTGGCCGCCGCAGAGCGGCTCGGCGTGCCCCTGGTCACCCACTCCGCCGAGGAGTTGGCCGCCGTCGAGGTGCCCAACCCCTCGGACGCGCCCCTGGCCGCCGTCGGGACCCCTTCCGTCGCCGAAGCGGCCGCGCTGCTGAACGGCGGTGAACTCCTCGTCCCCAAGCGGAAGTCGGCCGCGCAGCCCGCCATGGCGACCTGTGCCGTCGTACGGCGTCCCGCGCGCGGCCGGCTCGCGGTGGTCGGGCTCGGTCCGGGTGCCCGGGACCTGTTGACGCCCCGCGCGAAGGCGGAGCTCGGGCGTGCTTCGGTGCTGGTCGGGCTCGACCAGTACGTCGACCAGATCCGTGATCTGCTGCGGCCCGGCACCCGGGTCCTGGAGTCGGGGCTGGGCGCCGAGGAGGAGCGGGCCCGGACCGCGGTGGCCGAGGCGCGGAAGGGACAGGCGGTCGCGCTCATCGGCAGCGGGGACGCCGGTGTGTACGCCATGGCCTCCCCCGCGCTCGCCGAGGCCTCCGACGACATCGACGTGGTCGGCGTCCCGGGCGTGACGGCCGCTCTCGCGGCGGCCGCGATCCTGGGCGCCCCGCTGGGCCACGACCACGTGTCGATCAGCCTCTCGGATCTGCACACGCCGTGGGAGGTCATCGAGCGGCGGGTGCGTGCGGCGGCCGAGGCGGACATCGTGGTCACCTTCTACAACCCCCGTTCCCGGGGCCGGGACTGGCAGTTGCCGAAGGCGCTGGCGATCCTCGCGGAGCACCGGGAGGAGGCGACGCCGGTCGGTGTCGTACGCAACGCGTCGCGGCCCGACGAGTCCGGCCGGCTGACCACCCTGGCCGCCCTCGACCCGGCGACGGTCGACATGATGACGGTCGTGACCGTCGGCAACACGGCGACCCGGAATATCGCGGGGCGCATGGTGACACCGCGCGGCTACCGCTGGCAGGAGGGTGCCGAGTGAACCGTGTCGTCCACCCGATCGAGGTGGAGTCCTACCGGCGGATGCGGGCCCGCCTGGACACTTCGCACCTCCCGCCGTTGACCCGGGCGGTGGTGGAGAGGGTCGTGCACTCCGCCGCCGATCTGGAGTACGCCGGCGATCTCGTCATGGACGAGGGCGAGTTGGAGAAGGCGCACGCCGCGCTGCACTCCGGCGCGCCCGTCGTCACCGATGTGGAGATGGTCGCGGCGGGCATCACCCGGCGGGAGACCGTCTGCCGGCTGAGGGACGCCGAGTCCGGTCCGGGGCTGACCCGTTCGGCCCACGCGATCCGTCTCGCCCACGAGCAGGTCGGCCCGGGGGCGATCTGGGTGATCGGCAACGCCCCCACCGCGCTGGAGGAGTTGCTGACCCTGGACGCGGCCCCGGCCCTGGTCATCGGGCTGCCCGTCGGCTTCGTCGGTGCGGTCGAGTCCAAGGCCGCGTTGCGCGGCAGCGGACTGCCCGCCGTGAGCAACGTGTCCGAGAAGGGCGGTTCGGCGGTCGCCTCCGCCGCGCTCAACGCCCTGCTGTACCACCCCTTTACCCAGCAGCCCCTTGCCCGGAAGACCCCTTCCCAGAAGACCGAGGAGACATCGTGACCACCCCCCAGCCCGCCCTGCTCATCGCCGGTCATGGCACCCGGGACGAGGCCGGCGCCGAGGCGTTCCGTGACTTCGTCCGGGAGCTGGGGGCCCGCCACCCCGAACTGCCCGTCGCGGGCGGCTTCATCGAACTGTCCCCGCCGCCGCTGGCCGACGCGGTGGCCGAGCTGGTGGAGCGGGGCGTCCGCCGGTTCGCCGCCGTACCGCTGATGCTGGTGTCCGCCGGACACGCCAAGGGTGACATCCCGGCCGCGCTGGCCCGGGAGAAGGAGCGGCACGCGGGGATCTCGTACACCTACGGTCGTCCGCTGGGCCCGCATCCGGCGCTGCTGACCGTGCTGGAGCGACGGCTCGACGAGGCGCTGGGCGCCGTCGGGGGCCGCGCTCCCCTGGACCGGGCGGACGTGACCGTGCTGCTCGTCGGCCGGGGCTCCACGGACCCCGACGCCAACGCCGAGGTGTACAAGGCGGCCCGGCTGCTGTGGGAGGGGCGCGGCTACGCGGGCGTGGAGACGGCGTTCGTGTCGCTGGCGGCGCCGGACGTGCCGAGCGGACTCGACCGGTGTGTGGCGTTGGGCGCGAAGAGGGTCGTCGTGCTCCCCTACTTCCTGTTCACCGGGATCCTGCCGGACCGGGTGAAGCAGCAGACCGAGGGCTGGGCGGCGGCGCACCCCGAGGTCGAGGTGCGTTCCGCGGAGGTCATCGGTCCGGAGCCGGAGCTGCTCGACCTGGTGATGGAGCGGTACCGGGAGGCCGTCGCGGGCGATCTGCGGATGAACTGCGACTCGTGCGTGTACCGCATCGCGCTGCCCGGCTTCGAGGACAAGGTGGGTCTGCCGCAGCAGCCGCACTTCCATCCGGACGACGACGGCCACCACCACGGGCATCACCATGGCGCCCACTCCCATGCACACTGACAGCTCCGGCGGCCACGACCTGCGCCACCACGGCGACGCCGAGGTGCGGGACGACGGGGCACGGCTCACCGACCTCGCCGTGAACGTCCGCGCGGACACTCCCCCGGCGTGGCTGCGGGAACGGATCGCGGAGTCGCTGACCGGGCTGGCCGCCTATCCCGACGGGCGCGGGACGCGGGCGGCGGTGGCGGCCCGGCACGAGGTGCCCGTGGAACGGGTGCTGCTGACCGCGGGCGCCGCCGAGGCCTTCGTGCTGCTCGCCCGCGCGCTGACGGTTCGTCACCCGGTGGTGGTGCACCCGCAGTTCACCGAGCCGGAGGCGGCACTGCGGGACGCCGGACACGCGGTCGACCGGGTGCTGCTGCGGGCGCGGGACGGCTTCCGGCTCACCCCGGGAGCCGTCCCCGAGGACGCCGACCTGGTCGTGATCGGCAACCCGACCAACCCCACGTCGGTCCTGCATCCGGCCGCCTCGATCACCGAACTGGCCCGACCTGGGCGGACGTTGGTGGTGGACGAGGCGTTCCTGGACGCGGTGCCGGGCGAGCGGGAGGCGCTCGCGGGCCGCACCGACGTGCCCGGACTCGTCGTCCTGCGCAGCCTGACGAAGACATGGGGTCTGGCCGGGCTCCGGATCGGCTACGTCCTCGCCGCCCCGGAGACGATCGCCGCCCTGGAACGCGCCCAGCCCCTGTGGCCGGTCTCCACACCGGCCCTCGCCGCGGCCCGGGCCTGCATGGAGCCCCGGGCGCTGGCGGAGGCCGCCCACGCGGCGCACCGCATCGCCACGGACCGGGCCCATCTCGTCGCCGGGCTACGGGAGTTCGCCCCGGACGGACTCCGGGTGGTCGAACCGGCGCAGGGCCCCTTCGTCCTCGTACGACTGCCGAAGGCCGCCGCCGTCCGACGGCATCTGCGCGACCTCGGTTTCGCGGTGCGGCGCGGGGACACGTTCCCGGGGCTCGGCGAGGAGTGGCTTCGGCTCGCGGTGCGGGACCGGGTGACGGTGAACCGGTTGCTGCAGGCGCTCGATCAGGCGGTGACGCTGGCGAAGGGCTGACGACCCCGCGCGGAGAATGACACCCTCCGCTACGGGTCCACCCGCTCCCTGACCCCGTCCGGGAACCGCACCTCCACACCCCCCGCGCCGTCGACCCGCGCACTCGCCCCGGCGTACGGGCCGGTGCCGAGCGTCACGAGGGTGACCAGAAGCGGCCCGGTGCCTTCGAGGACGGGGGTGGCCGAGTACCGGCCGTACGCGTTGACACCCTCGGCTGCCACAACCGTCCCGGCGCCCTCGCCCCAGCCGTACAGCCCCACGACGGCACTGGTCAGACCGTCGGTGCGGCGGGCCCGTGCCCAGCCGGGCCCGGACTCGGCGACGGGCGGCGCGGTGTCGTCGGCGAGGGCCCAACCTCCTTCTCTGACCCGGCCGTTGTGCGTCTCGTCGACGCGGTGCACGCGGATCTCCCACGGCCCGTGCACCACGCTCACCGTCTCGACGTGATGGCCGTACGCCTCGTGCCAGGAGGCGGCTGTACGGCCTTCGCAGCCCAGCGGGTGGATGCGGCCGCGTGGGGAGGGGGTGCCGTCCGGGGCGATCAGCGCGAGGTGGTTGTCGGGGCCGAGGGGGGTGTCGGGGGCGGTCGCGGTGGAGTACGCGAGCTTGGCGTAGTGCGGGCTGTCGGCGTCCGTCGCGGGCGGGGGCGGGAGGCGGTCGGTGCCGTGGTTGACGAGGCGGACGATCCCGTCGGACGTGGTCGAGTGGATCAGCCAGCCGGGGGCGGTCAGCGCGAGGACGGAGTCGGTGGTGTCGACGGGGCCGGGTTCCTCGGGGGCCGTCCACACCGGGTGGTCCTCCGGCAGCAGCAGCCCGAGGAAGGCCTTGCTGGCCCAGTACGGGGAGGCGGGGCCGGAGTAGCGTTGGAGGACCCCCGGGAACGGCCGGTACCAGCCGAGGGTGAGCAGCCCGTGTTCGTCGGGGACACCGCGCTCGGTGAAGTGCTTCAGCGTGCCCGAGGCGAGGCGGCGGGTGCGGCCGGGCGGCAGCGGAGTGGCGTCGGCGAGGGCGCCGGCCCAGAGCGGGGCGGCGGCCGCGAAGCGGTAGGTGAGGGAGCGGCCGTGGTGGACGGGGGCGCCGTCGGAGCCGAGGAAGAGCTGGTGGACACCGAGGAACTCCCGCAGCCTGGCGCGGTGCCGGGCCACGGTGCCCGGGTCGGCGCGCGGTCCCGCGATCCGCGACCACAGCACCGGGTACAGGTGCAGCGCCCAGCCGTTGTAGTAGTCGAACTTCTTGCCGTCACCGTCGGTGTACCAGCCGCCGCCCCGGTACCAGTCGTCCAGCCGGGCGAGTCCGGCGTCGATCTCCGCCCGGCTGTGCCGGGCGCCCACGGACGCGAGGAACTCCTCCGTGATCACCTGGAACAGCCTCCAGTTGGAGTCGTTGACCCTCGCCCCGACGAACCGGCCGAGCCACTCGACCACCCGGCCACGCACACCGTCGTCGAGCCGGTCCCACAGCCAGGGCCGGGACTCGTGCAGCGCGAGGGCGACCGAGGCCGCCTCGACCATCGGCTGGCTGCGGTCGGCGATCGGCGGCCAGTGCTCGGGGTGCTGCGGATCGGTGCCCGCGGCCAGCCCGGCGGCATACCGTTCGATGAGTTCGGGACCGACCCGCCCCTTCGATCCGGCGATCCGGAAGGCCGCCAGCAGAAAGGACCGGGCGAACCCCTCCAGCCCGTCGGACCAGGCCCCGGAGTGGCTGGGCGGCCCGGGCAGCCGGTACTGGGCGAAGCCCGGGGTGGCGTAGGGCAGGAGCCCGTCGAGGAGCCGGTCGGCGAGGGCCTCCCAGTGGGCGCGGGTCCAGCCGGTGACCGGGGAGAGCGCGAGGTCGTCCGGGGGCAGGGCGGGCAGCGACACGTACGGCGCGGTCATACGGGGGTGATTCCTCCGTCGGCAGGGGGTGGGGCGACGCTTCGGCGTACGACGATGTGGGTGCCCAGCAGATGGTGGCTGCCGGCGGCGTGCTCGGGGTCGCGCAGTGCGATGCGCACGGCGGCCCGGCCCAGTTCCTCGGCGGGTGTACGGACCGTGGTCAAGGGCGGGTTGAAGTCCTCGGCCAGGGGGATGTCGTTGTAGCCGACGACGGAGATGTCGTCGGGAACACCGAGCCCGGCGTCGGCGATGGCGCGCAGCGCGCCTGCGGCGACCATGTCGTCCCCGGCGACGACAGCCGTGAACTCCCTTGTTTCCTTGAGGAGTTCGGCCATCGCCCGCAGACCGGCGGTCCGGCCGAGCCCGCAGTCGACGACCCGTGCGGCCGCCGCGGGCACCCCGTGCTCGGCGAGCGCGGCCCGGTATCCCGCCACCCGGGCGTCCAGCGCGGTGTTGCCCGGCAGCCCCCCGAGGAAGACGATCCGCCGGTGCCCCGCCGACAGCAGATGCCCGGTGATCGCCCGGGCCCCCGCCTCGTTGTCGAACTCGACGACCAGCGCCGGGGTCTCGGGGTCGGGGGCGGGACGGCCGCACAGGACGAGCCGGGCCCCCGAGGAGTCGAGGGCCTGCGCGTAGTGGGCCACCCGCTCCCGGTACGCGTCGTCCTCGACGACCCCGCCGACGAGGATCACCAGCCGGGCCCCCTCCTCCCGCATCAGCTGCACGAACTCCATCTCCCGCTGCGGATCCCCGCCGGTCGCCCCGACGACGCACAGCCATCCGCGGTCGGCGGCCTCCGCCTCCACGCCCTCGGCGACCTGGGCGTAGAAGGGGCTGGTGACCTGCCGGACGACGACGGCGGCCATCTTGCGGCCGCCGCCGACCAGGGCCCGGGCGTGCGCGTTGGCGACGTAGTCGAGGTCGCGGGCGGCGCGCAGGACACGGGCCCGGGTCGCGGCCGGCACCGGATGGTTGCCGCTCAGCGCGC
Source organism: Streptomyces sp. NBC_00285 (assembly GCF_036174265.1). Classification (NCBI taxonomy): domain Bacteria; kingdom Bacillati; phylum Actinomycetota; class Actinomycetes; order Kitasatosporales; family Streptomycetaceae; genus Streptomyces; species Streptomyces sp. NBC_00285. The sequence goes on from NZ_CP108055.1 coordinate 2,597,249, forward strand.
GCGAGGCCGTCGCCATCGACACTCCCGCCCGCTCGGCGACCTCGCGGATCGTGACCCGTCCCTTGCCCGTCATCCCGTTCTCCATCCCCCGCGCCCTGTGTTCCACCGGCGGCGCCTCACGTGTTGGCCGCGAAGTCCTTCGCGAGCTCCGCCGCCATTCTGTCGCCGCCCTGAGCACGCCACTTCCTGACCACCCCGTCCCACTCCGACAGGGGCAGCCGCCCCGCGACGATCCCGGTGACGGCGTCGTCGAGCATCGCCTTGAGCGTGGTGCCCTGGGCGTTCCTGGTCCGGGACTGCAGCCCGAAGGAGGCGTCGCGGATGGCAATCGGCACCACCTTCTGCTGCCAGGCGTGCAGGGCCCGTACGGCATCGGGCATGCCCGGCACGAACAGCACCTGGGGGCCTTCGGCGAGGTACTTCAACGGCAGGTTGGTGTTGTTCTCCACCTCGCCGAGCTCGGTGGGCTCGGGGGAGCCGTCGTCGCCGCGGGTGAAGTGGGTGCCCTCGACGCCGTAGTGGACGAGTTCCCACTCCTGGCTGCCGAAGGGGGCGGCGAGGTGGTCGAGGATGCGCAGGAGCAGCTCGACGCGTTCCTTCTTCGCCTTCTTCAGGACCGTGTAGCCGAAGGAGCGGCGGGCGGCGACGATCCCGCCGGGCTCGCCACCGACGCTGTACGGCAGGGCGGCCGCCGGGGTCAACTTGCCCTTCGTCTCACGGTACTTGGGCAGGTAGGCGCCGAAGCCGTCCTGCATGGAGCCGACGGTGCCGTTGTAGAAGAGGGTCGTGAGGTCGATCTGGGAGACGGAGGTGGCGTCGGGGTAGTAGGAGCCGTTCTTGCGGAGCCGGGCCTGGAAGGCGATGGCGGCTTTGTAGCGGTCGTCGGCGCAGCCCGGCTGGAACGTGCCGTCCTTGGTGACCGCCCAGTTCTGGGGCGCGTTGTGGGCGGCGGAATGCACGGCGTTGCCGAACAGGGAGCCCTGGGCCGCACCGAGCGCGTAGGTACGGCCGCTCGTCGCCCGCCCCGCCACGGCGGCGAAGTCCTCGGAGGTCCAGCCCTGCTTCATGCCGGCGTCGGTGAACAGGCCCTGGTTGGTCCAGAGGGTGGAGCCGGGCAGGGGGCGTTCCAGCGGGATGCCGAAGATGCGGCCCCCGATGCGGCCCATGTCCTTCCAGGCGTGGGTGGGGATGCCCGCGAGGTTGGGGTAGTCGGCGACGGCCTCGCCGGAGAGGTACGGCGTGAGGTCCTCGGCGCGGCGCTGCACGAACTCGGCCTCACGGGGCAGGACGAAGCCGGAGAACATGTTGATGATGTCGGGCAGGGCGTCGGCGTCGCCCGCCATGACCGTGGCCATCTTCTTCTGGTAGTCGGCCTGGGAGATGATCGTGTACTCGATCTTCACGCCCAGCGCCTTCTCGACGGCCGCCCAGAACCGGTTGGCCGAGGCCGGCTTGGGCGGGGTGCCGAAGGACACCGACATGACCTTGACGGTGGAGCCGTCGCCGGGGGTGCGGGCGACGGACCTGACGAGGTCGGTGGGGTAGGCGGTGTATCCGGCCTGGACGCCGGCCTCGGTGGCGGCGAGGTCCGGCTTGGGGCCGCTCGCGGGCCTGTACGCGGGCCAGGGGGCCAGCTTCTTGCCCGCGTTGGAGACGTCGCTGTCGCCGGATCCGGTGGAGCAGGCGGTCAGCACACCGGGGACGGAGACCGCCGCCGCGGACAGCAGCAGGGTGCGTCGGGACAGGCTGGGCATGGGTGTTTCACCTCGTGTCTGCTTGGGACGGCTTGGGTCAACTCTTGATGGCGCCGGTGAGCACGCCCTTGGTGAAGTACTTCTGGAGGAAGGGGTAGATCAGCAGGATCGGCACAGTGGCGATCACGAGGACCGCCATCTGCACGGTCTGCGGGGCGGTGACGGTGCCCTCCCCTGTGGTGGCGTCGGTGAGCCCCGAGCCGGCCACCACGTAGGTGCGCAGCACCTGTTGGAGGGGCCAGTGGTCGCTCTCCAGGTAGAGGGAGGCGTAGAACCAGGAGTTCCAGTAGGCCACCGCGTAGAAGAGCCCCACGACGGCCAACGCGGCCTTGGACAGGGGGAGTACGACGGAGACGAGCACCCTGAGGTCCCCCGCCCCGTCGAGTCGCGCGGCCTCGTACAGCTCGTCGGGGATGCCCTGGAAGAAGCCGCGCAGGACGACCAGGTTGAAGACGTTCACCAGGACGGGCAGCACCAGGGAGGCGTAACTGTCCAGCAGGCCCAGCTCCTTGACGAGCAGGAAGCTCGGGATCATGCCGGGCGGGAAGAGGAAGGTGAACAGGACCAGCAGCAGGACGGGCCGGCCGCCGAACACGCCGGGGCGGGCGAGGGCGTAGGCGAGGGTGACCGTGCACAGGAGGCTCAGCAGGGTTCCGACGACCGTGACACCGACGCTGACGCCGAGGGCGTGGGTGACGATGCCGCCGTCGAGGATGTCGCGGTAGGCCTTCAGTGAGGGGTCCGTCGGCCACAGCACCCAGCCGCCGTTGGCCACGACCTCGTCGGTGGAGGCGAGTGAGGTCGACACGATGACGAGGAACGGCACGCACACCAGCAGGACGACCACGGCCAGGGCCACCGCCTTGGCGGCCTGGGTGAGGGGCCGCGGCCTCTCCAGCCAGCTGGGGCGGGTGGAGGGGCGACGGCCGGGCGGACGCCGGACGGGGCTGCGCCGCACCGGCTTCGACGGAGCGGGAGCAGGACGGGCGGAGGTGCGGGAACCAGCGCTCACTTGTAGACCCCCTGCTCGCCCAGGCGGTGGGCGACCTTGTTGGCGGCGTAGACGAGGAGGGCGCCGACGACGCCCTTGAACAGCCCTGCCGCGGCGGCGAATCCGTAGTCGCCGCCGACGATGCCCCGGTAGTAGACGAAGGTGTCGATGATCTCGGAGGCCTCGGGGCCGACCGCGTCGCGCTGGAGCAGCATCTGCTCGAAGCCGACGGAGAGGATGTCGCCGAGCCGCATGATCAGCAGCAGCACGATCACCGGGCGGACGGCGGGCAGGGTGACGTGCCAGAAGCGCCGCCAGGGTCCGGCGCCGTCGATCGCGGCGGCCTCGTACTGCTGCTCGTCGACCTGGGCGAGGGCCGCGAGGAAGATGATCGTGCCCCAGCCGGCGTCCTTCCAGATGACCTGCGCGACGACGAGCGGCTTGAAGGCGTCGGGGTTGCCGATGATGTCGACGGTGTGCAACCCCATGCCGTCGAGGCCGGAGTTGAGCAGTCCGGTGTCGCCGAGCAGCTGCTGGAAGAGGGCGACGACGATCACCCACGAGATGAAGTGCGGGAGATAGGCCACCGACTGCACGAACCGGCGGACGCTGCTCCAGGTGAGGCTGTGCAGCAGCAGGGCGAGGCCGAGCGGGACCGGGAAGTAGAACACGAGCTGGAGGACGGCGATCCAGACCGTGTTGAGCACCGAGTCCCAGAAGGCGGTGTCCTCGAACATCCGCTGGAAGTTGCCGCCTCCGGTCCAGGGGCTGCCCCACAGCCCGTCGAAGGGGACGTACTCCTTGAACGCGATGACGTTGCCGACCAGCGCGCCGTAGTGGAAGAGCAGGAAGTAGGCGAGGCCGGGCAGCATCAGGAGCAGCAGAGCCCGGCTCTGGAAACCTTTTCGTCGGACAACTGCCAAGGCGCTCCCTCTTCCCGGTCGGTCTGGGCGAAGAGGAAGTTAAAACGTTTTCATGCATGGGTCAACAGTTCTGACAAAGATGGGGAGTTGACGCATGTCAGAGCGGTTCCTCATGAGGCAGGAACGGATGAAAACGCTCTCAGTCGACTGCGGGTCGGCGGGCCAGGAGGACGCTCGTGACGGCCACCCACACGCCCGCCAGCATGAAGGCGAAGAAGCCGACCCAGGGGATGAAGACCAGCACGCCGAGGACGACGGCGGACCAGCTCAGCCAGCGGGGCAGGGGCGAACCGGCGGCACGGACCGTGGCCAGGCCCGCGGCCAGCAGCATCAGCCCCATACCGGCGACGAACGGGATGAAGAAGTCCTCGTTGACGGCGTTCAGCGCCTGGAGCGCCGGACCGGCCGCCGACGACTCGTCCGCGAGGTCCAGCAGGGCCAGGGTGAGGGCGGATCCGACCAGGAAGCCCGCGGCGAGCAGCACGCCGCCCGCGAGGACGACGCGGTGCAGCCAGCCGCCGCCGGCCGGGAGGACGTCCCGGACCACACGGGCCAGGTAGGCGGCGAAGAAGACGAACAGGACCGCGGCGACGGCCAGGAGATACAGGCTCACCCCGACCTGCGCCCGGTGGTCGTCGTAGAACGACCTGACCTCTCGGCCCGAGGCGCCGACCCCGGGGGTGTCGCCGAACAGGAGAAAGCCGACGACCGTGATCACCACGGCCACCAGACCGGTCAACGGTGCGACGCGCATGGGGACCTCCTACACCCCCCTGCGGTGCTGCCCCTCGTCCCACGGTCCCAGAGATACGGCCACTGCGCCATCCGGGTGAGTACCGGTGCCCCGGGCGAGGGCCCGCTGTCAGCGCCGGCGCCGTGCCAGCGCCAGCCCTCCCCCGCCGGCCACGAGCAGGGCGACCGCCCCGCCCGCGAGGTACGGCGCCAGGGAGCCGCCGCCCGTCTCGGCCAGGCCCGCCTCCTTGACGGGACCGCCCTGCGGCTCGGTGTCGTCCGCGGGAGGCGTCGACGCGGGAGGCGCCGGTGCCTCGCAGGTCGCCTTCGCGAGGGTCACGGTGCCCTCGACGTCGGCGACGTTGAGCTTCAACGGGTTGACGGACACCGTGAGTTCGAGCGCCGTGGCGGCGGCCGTGCGCGAGGTGGTCGCGCGCTTGGACAGGTCGAGGCGGACCTCGCCGATGCCGGGCACCTTGACGTCCGTGGGGCCGCCGGCGGTGACCGTGACCTTCCTGCCGAGGACCGTCACCGCGCCGAGCACGTTCGAGGTGGCGGTCGGGGTCCGGCCGGCCTCGCAGGTCGCTCTGGAGGTGACGCCCTCGATCTCGACGAGGGACAGCAGCGGCAGGCCCGGCACATGGAGCCTGGCGTGGGTGAGCTCGGTGGACGCCTCGGCCTTCGCGCCGGTGACCGTCGCCTTCGCGTCGGCGACCTCGGCGTCGAGCACACGGAACGGCTGTCCGCCGTCCACCCCGTCCAACTCGGCCGTCAGCGCGGTCCGCCTGGCGCTCCGCGGTGCCTGGACCTCGTTGAGGGCGACCGCGAGCGGGACGTTCACGGTCTTGTCGAGCAGGGAGACGTCGAGCCCGGTGCGCAGGACGACGGCGCTCGCACGGCCCTGCCCGCCGGTCGCGTGCGCGGTGCCCGCACCGGTCAGTGCCACGGGACCGGCGGCCAGGGCGGTGGCCGTCGCGACGGTGACGAGACGGCGTGCGGGCATGCGGAAGTAGGTGCTGTTCAAGGTGGTGGGACCCCCAGAGAGAACGCGCTTGGGACCTCGAAAGGATGTCGCACCGTCCGCCGTTCGACAGCGGTCCCACGGGAGTTCACACGATCGTGGCGCATCCGGGCACGCTTTCGACTCCCCTTCCGCGAGCGGGAGTTGGCTCACATCAGACGACGGCCCCGTTCAGCACCACCCGCAACGGGTCCGCGAGCACGCGTACGTCCGCGCGGGGGTCCTGCTCGTACACCACCAGGTCGGCCGGCGCGCCCTCGTCCAGGCCGGGTCGCCCCAGCCATGTCCGGGCGTTCCACGTCGTCGCCGACAAAGCGTCCAGCGGGGGGATGCCGGCCGTCACCAGTTCCGCGACCTCCGCCGCGACCAGGCCGTGCGGGAGGGTGCCGCCCGCGTCCGTGCCGACGTAGACCGGGATGCCGGCGTCGTAGGCGCCCCGGACGGTGTCGTAGCGGCGTTCGTGGAGGCGGCGCATGTGGGCGGACCAGCGGGGGAACCTGGACTCGCCGCCCTGCGCCAGCTTCGGGAAGGTCGCGATGTTGACGAGGGTCGGGACGATCGCGACGCCCCGCGCGGCGAAGAGCGGGATCAGGTCGTCCGTGAGACCCGTGGCGTGTTCGACACAGTCGATGCCCGCCTCGACCAGGTCCCGCAGGGAGTTCTCGGCGAAGCAGTGCGCGGTGACCCGGGCGCCGAGCCGGTGGGCCTCCGCGATGGCCGCCTCGACGGCGTCCCGGGGCCAGCTGGGGGCCAGGTCGCCGGCCTCACGGTCGATCCAGTCGCCGACCAGCTTGACCCAGCCGTCACCCCGGCGGGCCTCCTGGGCGACATACGTGACGAGGTCCTCCGGCTCGATCTCCCAGGCGAAGTTCCTGATGTAGCGGCGGGTGCGGGCGATGTGGCGGCCCGCCCTGATGATCTTCGGGAGGTCTGCGCGGTCGTCGACCCAGCGGGTGTCGGAGGGCGATCCCGCGTCACGGATCAGCAGGGTGCCGGCCTCCCGGTCGGCCAGGGCCTGTTTCTCGGCCACGTCCTGGTCGACGGGGCCGTGAGCGCCCAGGCCCACATGGCAGTGCGCGTCCACCAGGCCGGGCAGCGCCCAGCCCGACACCGTGCGGATGTCGCGGGCGGTGGCGGGACGGTCGTAGGAGATCCGCCCTCCGACCACCCACAACTCGTCCCGGACATCCTCGGGACCGGCCAGGATCCGGCCCTTCACGTGCAGCACGGTGCGATCGCTCATGCACCGCACACTAGCCAGCCCGGGGTCACTCCACCCACGGCGGCGGCCCCTCAAAGAGCAGCGGTCACTCCACCCAGGGCGGTGGTCCCTCGAAGGCGAGCTGGTGCACGTCGAAGACGACGGCGGCCTCGACTCCGAGGGCCGCTCCGCCCAGCCGGGCCGCCCAGGTCAGGAAGGGACGCGGCTCGAAGGCTCCCGCTCCGAGGCCCTTGGTGTACTCGGCGTGCGCGGTCAGTGAGGCGATGCCCCGCTCCAGCGGTTCACCGGTGACGTCCACGCCGTGGGTGGGACGGTCGGTGCCGGCGACGGCCACGAACCGGACGCCACCCCAGGGTTCGAGCCCCTCGTCGGCGAGTTCGGGGAAGATCCACCGGTTGCCGGCGTCGCGTGCCGCGTCGAGCGCGGCCAGGCCCACCACCCGGTGGTCGGCCTGGTTGACCACGCCGGCGACCATCCGCACGGTGTACGCCCCCGTCACCACCACCTCCGGCCGGTGCCTGCGGATCGCCCGCACGATGTCGCGGCGCAGGGCCGAGCCCTCCTCGATCATCCCGTCGCGGTGGTCGAGGAACTCCACGTCGGTCACGCCCACTTCGCGCGCTCCGGCCCGCTCCTCGGCTTCCCTGAGCGGACCCGCCTCGTCCGGGTGCAGCCCGTCGATGCCCGCCTCGCCACGGGTGACCAGCAGATAGGTGACGGTCTTGCCCTGGGTCGTCCAGCGGGCCACCGCGGACGCCGTCCCGTACTCGATGTCGTCGGGATGCGCCGCCACGGCCAGGCAGCGCTCCCAGTTCTCCGGCAGCGGGGGCAGGGTGCCGCCCGCTGCGGAATCGCCCGTGTTGTCGAGTGTCGTCATGCCCGAATGATGACGGTTATCAGGCTGTGTGGACCAGGGGAACGTATGTCCCTTTCAGGTGTCGTTCTCCTCCACGTCGGCCCTCGCGGGGTTCAGGAGGCGGGAGAGGAAGTGGCGGGTGCGCTCATGACTCGGGGCGCCGATGACCCGGTCCGGGGGGCCGTCCTCGACGATCGCTCCGTCGTCCATGAAGACGACCCGGTCGGCGACCTCGCGGGCGAAGCTCATCTCGTGGGTGACGACCATCATCGTCATGCCCTCCCGGGCGAGCATCCGCATGACCGCGAGCACATCGCCCACCAGCTCCGGGTCGAGGGCCGACGTGGGCTCGTCGAAGAGCATCACCTCGGGACCCATGGAGAGCGCGCGGGCGATCGCGACCCGTTGCTGCTGGCCGCCGGAGAGGGAGGAGGGGTAGGCGTCCGCCTTCTCGGCGAGACCCACGCGTTCCAGGTTCTCGGCGGCCACCTGTGCGGCCCGCGCCTTGCCCCGCCTGAGGACCCTGCGCTGCGGCAGCGTGAGGTTCTCGGTCACCGTGAGGTGCGGGAAGAGGTTGAACTGCTGGAAGACCATGCCGATACGGCGGCGTACGGCGTCGATGTCGACGTCGGGGTCGGTGAGTTCGGTGCCGCCGACGAAGACCTGCCCCTTGGTCGGCTCCTCCAGGAGGTTCACGCACCGCAGCAGCGTCGACTTGCCCGAGCCCGACGGACCGATCACGCAGACGACCTCGCCCGGGCCGATCTCCAGGTCGATGCCCTTGAGGACCTCGTTGTCGCCGAACGACTTGTGCAGGCCGCGCACTTCGATCTCCGGACGCGCCGAAGGACGCGCCGAAGAGGACTCCTCGCTCATTTCACGGCCTCCCCGGCCTTCGTCTCCATACGACGGACCACGAACCCGAGCGGGATCGTCACCAGCAGGTAGCACAGGCCGGCGACGAGGATGGGCGTGGAGTTGGCGGTCGTGCTGGCCAGGTCACGGCCGTACTTGGACAGTTCGCGCTCCTCCAGGGTGACGCCGAGGAACAGCACCAGCGAGGAGTCCTTGAAGAGCAGCACGAGTTCGTTGGTCAGCGGCGGCAGGATGATCCTGAACGCCTGCGGGACGACGATCGAGATCATCGCCCGGGCCGGCGAGAAGCCCAGCGAACGGGCCGCCTCCAACTGCCCCTTGGGCACCGCCTGGATGCCCGCGCGGATCGTCTCCGCCATGTAGGCCGCCGCCACCAGACCGAGGGCGAGGGCGACCTTGCCGTAGGTGCCGCCGATGATCTCCGTGCCCGGGAACGCCAGCGGGACCGCGACGCCGATGAAGATGAAGATCAGCAGGGCGGGCAGACCGCGGAAGATCTCGATGTACACGCCTGCGAACCAGCGGTACGGGCCGACCGACGACAGCCGCATCAGCGCGATGACCATGCCGAGGGCGAGTCCGACGACGAAGCCGGACAGGGTGTAGAGCACGGTGTTCTTCAACGCCAGCGTGATGACGTCCGGGAACATCTGGCCGGCGATGTCCGCCTGCGCGAACTGGTTCTTCAGCCGCCCCCAGTCCGCCGAGACCGCGAAGGCGATCACGACGGCGACGAAGACGACGTACTGCGCGCCGCGCGACAGGCTGCGCTTCTGACGTCGGGTCAGTCCCTTTTTGCGGGGCTGGAGTTGTGTGTCCGCCGCCGTCATGAGGCGGAGGGGGACGCGGCCGACTCCTTGTACGGGCCGATCCACTTCTCGTACAGCTTCTTGTACGTGCCGTCCGACTTCGCGTCCGAGATCGCCTTGTTGACGGCGGTGAGCAGCTTGGTGTTGCCCTTCTTGACCGTGAAGCCGTACTGCTCACCGGTGTTGATCTGCTCGGCGAGCTGGAAGGCGTCCGCGTTGGCCTTGGTCTTCAGCCAGCCCTGGACGACCGGGTAGTCGATGACGACGGCCTTGACCTGGCCGGCGCGCAGGCCGTTGAGGACGGCGTCGGAGGACTCGAAGGACACCGGGTCGAAGCCCTGGGCCTTCACGTAGTCCTCTCCGGTGGTCTGCGCCTGGGCGCCCAGCTTCGCCTTCTTCGACTTGACGTCGGCGAGCGAGGCGATCCCGCTGCCCTTGGCGACCAGAAGGGCCTGGGTGGCGTCGAAGTAGGGGTCCGAGAAGTCGACGTTCTTCTTGCGCTCCTCGGTGATGGTCATGCCGGCCGCGGCCAGGTCGCAGCCGCCCGAGTTGAGCAGGGCGCCGGTCTTGAAGTTCTCGAAGGGGGTGTCGAGGATCTCCTGCTTCACACCGAGGTTCTTGGCGACCAGGTCGATCATCGAGACGTCGAAGCCCTGGACCTTGCCGTCGATCTCCGACTGGAAGGGCGGGTACGGCAGGTGGGTGCAGGTGGTGAGCTGACCGGCCTTGACCAGTTCGACCCCGCCCGCGGCGGTCTTCGAACCGCTGCCGCCGTCGTCGGTGGAGGTGCACCCGGAGGTGGTGACAGCGACGAGCAGGAGCCCCGCCGTCGCGGTGGTGACGGCCAGGACGCGGGGCCGGCGCCCGGAGCGGTTGTTCACGGAAGGCCTCCTGTGCGGGAACTGTGGGTTCCGATTATAAGGAGAAGTTTGGGTCTCTCAAATCAAACCGGTGGTTCCAAGGCCGTTCAGCCTGAGAAGTCGCCAGTTCAGGTGGGGTGCCCCAGGGGACTACCCTCGATCACCTCTACCCCAGAGAGCGAAGAGAGCACCGTCGTGACACACCCCTTCCTGGACCTGGCCCCGCTGAGCGCGGCGCAGTTCGCCTCCATCGAGGACCGTGTGGCGCGGCTGCTGCGCACCGAGCAGGACGTCGTGATCATGCAGGGCGAGGCCCTGCTGCCGCTGGAGGAGGCGATCCGCGGTACGGCCGGTCCGGGCACGACCGCGCTGAACATCGTCACCGGCCCCTACGGGCAGACCTTCGGCGACTGGCTGCGCGACTGCGGCGCGACCGTGATCGACCTCTCGGTGCCCTTCCACACGGCGGTGAGCGCCGGGCAGATCTCGGCGGCCTTCACGGAGCACCCGGAGATCGACTTCGTGTCGCTGGTCCACGCGGAGGCGGCGACCGGCAACACGAATCCGGTCGCGGAGATCGGGGAGGTCGTACGGCGGCAGGGGGCGCTGTTCTATCTGGACGCGGTCGCCTCCGTCGGGGCCGAGCCGGTGCTGCCGGACGCGTGGGGTGTCGACCTGTGCGTGATCGGGGCGCAGAAGGCGATGGGCGGGCCCGCGGGTGTGTCGGCGGTGTCGGTGAGCGAGCGGGCGTGGGCGCGGATGGCCGCGAACCCGGCGGCGCCGCGACGGTCGTATCTCTCGCTGCTCGACTGGAAGGAGCGCTGGATCGACGGCGGCCGCAAGGCCCTGCTGCACGCTCCGGCGCAGTTGGAGATGCTGGCGCTGGAGGCGTGCGTCGAGCGGATCGAGGCGGACGGCCTGGACGCGGTGATGGGCCGGCACCGGGCGGCGGCCGCGGCGACGCGGGCCGGTGCGCGGGCGTTGGGCGGGGGCCTGGAGCCGTACGTCCACGCGGATCACGAGGCGGCTCCCGTCGCCACCACACTGCGGGCACCGGCCGGGACCGTCGCCTCGGAACTGGTGTCCCGTGCACTGTCGTCCGACCCCGCGCTGCCGCTGGCCGCGGGCGGGGGTGCGCTGTCCAAGGAGATGATCCGGGTCAACCACTACGGGGTGGACGCGACACGGGGAGCGGTACGGGCGAGCCTCGCGGCACTGGGTGCGGCACTGACGGAGCAGGGGCTCACGGTGGACGTGGAGGCGGCCCTGCGCGCCACGGACACCGCTTGGCACTGACCGCCCCGCTTCGGCACGCGCGCCGAAGCGGACACGCCGACAGTCTTACGAGAAGGCATAAACGGGGTTACCGGAGCATAATCCCGAGAGTAATTGTGGAGTTTATCGAAGAACAGCTTCCCATATTCTCCTGCCCGCTTTTCTCGGACCTAAACGCAAAGATTCTGCGAACGCGGGCGGGAGGAATTCGGGTGGGTCTCGCGGAGGTTACATCGCTGTGACGCGTTACACATGTTGATCAATTCGTCCCTTATTTACGGGTCATAACGGGGCAGGTCGGGCGACTCTCGCGCGTTCGTACGCGCCCGCGTGATAACACATGGAGTGCCCGGCCGTAACCCCACCCGGCGATGCAATTTTGAATTTCCCTCGGTAAATTCAATTCGCATGACTGCCGCACAAGCAGACCTGCAAATCGACCGGCCGACGGTCGCCGACGGAGCCGCGCTCTGGCGGATCGCCCGCGACTCGAAGGTCCTCGACCTGAACTCGTCGTACAGCTATCTGCTGTGGTGCCGCGACTTCGCCGCCACCTCGGCCGTCGCACGGAACGAGAACGGGGAGCCGGTCGGCTTCGTCACCGGGTACGTCCGCCCGGACCGGCCCGGCACCCTGCTCGTCTGGCAGGTGGCGGTGGACTCGGCGTACCGCGGCCGCGGACTCGCCGCCGCCCTGCTCGACGGACTGACCGCGCGGCTCGCCGCCGAGCGCGGGCTGACCACCCTCGAGACCACCATCACGCCCGGCAACGCCGCCTCCGAGCGGCTGTTCACGGCGTTCGCCGAACGCCGTGGCGCCGCCCTGGAGCGCGAGGTGCTGTTCGACACGAGCCTGTTCCCCGACGGGCCGCACGACCCCGAGGTCCTCTACCGCATCGGTCCCCTCTCCCCCTGACGACCGACACCCCGCACTTCCCCCTCACGCCAGCCCTGCACTCTCCCCCACGCACCGAGGAGCGATTCGTCGTGACCATCACCCAGCCCGACCTCAGCGTCTTCGAGACCCTCGAGTCCGAGGTACGCAGCTACTGCCGCGGCTGGCCCACCATCTTCGACCGCGCGCAGGGCAGCCGCATGTACGACGAGGACGGCCACGCGTACCTGGACTTCTTCGCCGGCGCCGGTTCACTCAACTACGGCCACAACAACCCCGTGCTGAAACGGGCGTTGATCGACTACCTGGAGCGGGACGGCGTCACGCACGGGCTCGACATGTCGACCACCGCCAAGCGGGCGTTCCTGCAGGCCTTCCAGGACCACATCCTGCGGCCGCGCGACCTGCCGTACAAGGTGATGTTCCCCGGCCCGACCGGCACCAACGCCGTGGAGTCGGCCCTCAAGCTGGCCCGGAAGGTCAAGGGACGCGAGTCCATCGTGTCCTTCACCAACGCCTTCCACGGCATGTCGCTGGGGTCGCTCGCCGTCACCGGCAACGCCTTCAAGCGGGCCGGTGCCGGCATCCCGCTGGTGCACGGCACGCCGATGCCGTTCGACAACTACTTCGACGGCGCCGTCGAGGACTTCCTGTGGTTCGAGCGGCTCCTGGAGGACCAGGGGTCCGGGCTCAACAAGCCGGCCGCCGTGATCGTGGAGACCGTGCAGGGCGAGGGCGGCATCAACGTGGCCCGCAAGGAGTGGCTGCAGGCGCTCGCCGCGCTGTGCGAACGGCAGGACATGCTGCTCATCGTCGACGACATCCAGATGGGCTGCGGCCGCACCGGTGCCTTCTTCTCCTTCGAGGAGGCGGGCATCGTCCCGGACATCGTCACCGTGTCCAAGTCCATCAGCGGCTACGGCCTTCCGATGTCCCTGTGCCTGTTCAAGCCGGAGCTGGACATCTGGGAGCCGGGCGAGCACAACGGCACCTTCCGCGGCAACAACCCGGCCTTCGTCACCGCCACCGCCACCCTGGAGCAGTACTGGGCGGACGGTTCCGCGATGGAGAAGCAGACCAGGAAGCGCGGGGAGCAGGTCGAGCAGGCCTTCATCTCCATCACCGAGGAGAACCTCGCCGACGTGAAGGAGTACCGCGGGCGCGGGCTGGTGTGGGGCCTGGAGTTCCACGACAAGGCACGCGCCGGGAAGATCGCGCACCGGGCCTTCGAACTCGGGCTGCTCATCGAGACGTCGGGCCCCGAGAGCGAGGTCGTGAAGCTGCTTCCGGCGCTCACGATCACCCCCGAGGAACTGGACGAGGGACTGAGCGTCCTCGCCCGTGCCGTCCGGGAAACCGTCTGAGAACCCCTCTCAGCACACCGTCCATCTAGGAGGCATCGCAGCACCGTGATCGTCCGTTCGTTCAAGGACATCGAAGGCACCGACCGGCATGTGAAGGCCGCTTCCGGCACCTGGGAGAGCAAACGCATCGTGCTCGCCAAGGAGCGGGTCGGCTTCTCACTGCACGAGACCATCCTGTACGCGGGTACGGAGACGTCGATGTGGTACGCGAACCACATCGAGGCCGTCGTCTGCGTCGAGGGCGAGGCCGAGCTGACCGACCACGAGAGCGGGCAGACCCACTCGATCACGCCCGGGACCATGTACCTCCTGGACGGGCACGAGCGGCACACGCTGCGGGTCAAGGAGGACTTCCGCTGCCTCTGCGTGTTCAACCCGCCCGTGACCGGCCGGGAGGACCACGACGAGAACGGCGTCTACCCGCTGCTCACCGAACCCGAGGAGGTGTGACCGCATGACCACCGTCACCGATCTCTACCCCAGCCGCGGCGCCACCGAGGTGTCGATCCCCCGCAAGGACCCGGTCCTGTGGTCGTCGCCCGACACACCGGGCCCGATCGCCACGGCCGAGCTGGAGTCCTTCGAACGCGACGGCTTCCTCGCCATGGACCAGATCATCGGGCCTGATGAAGTACCCGTCTACCAGCGCGAGTTGGAGCGGATCATCAGCGCCCCGGAGATCCGCGCGGACGAGCGCTCGATCATCGAGCCGCAGTCCAAGGAGATCCGGTCCGTCTTCGAGGTGCACAGGATCAGCGAGGTGTTCGCGAAGCTGGTGCACGACGAGCGGGTCGTCGGCCGGGCCCGGCAGATCCTCGGCTCGGACGTCTACGTCCACCAGTCGCGGATCAACGTCAAGCCCGGTTTCGGGGCCCGCGGCTTCTACTGGCACTCCGACTTCGAGACCTGGCACGCCGAGGACGGCCTGCCCAACATGCGCACGGTGTCCGTCTCGATCGCGCTGACCGAGAACCACGACACCAACGGCGGCCTCATGATCATGCCGGGCTCGCACCGCACCTTCCTCGGGTGCGCGGGGGCCACTCCGAAGGACAACTACAAGAAGTCCCTGCAGATGCAGGACGCGGGCACGCCCTCGGACGAGGCGCTGACGGAGATGGCCTCGCAGTACGGCATCAAGTTGTTCACGGGCAAGGCCGGTTCGGCCACCTGGTTCGACTGCAACTGTATGCACGGCTCCGGGGACAACATCACACCCTTCCCGCGCAGCAACGTGTTCATCGTGTTCAACAGCGTGGAGAACCAGGCCGTCGAGCCGTTCGCGGCTCCCGTACGGCGTCCTGAGTTCATCGGCGCGAGGGACTTCACTCCGGTGAAGTAGCCCTGTGCCACGGTGAGTCGACCCTCACAGCCACGACAGCGACGCGGCCCGCTCCAGTACGTTCCGTACGGCGGCCGCGTCGCCTGTCGCTTCCCGGGGGACCATGTCCGGCGCGAAGCAGGCGAGGTGCACCACCTCCCGCTGTGGCTGCGGGAGTTCGGCGAGTGCGGTGTGCAGCAGAAGGGAGCGCTCCCGGTCGACGACCGCCTCGGCCGGGCCCGGGGCGGAGTCCGGGACGGCATGCAGTGCCAGGT
Organism: Streptomyces sp. NBC_00285; assembly: GCF_036174265.1. NCBI lineage: Bacteria > Bacillati > Actinomycetota > Actinomycetes > Kitasatosporales > Streptomycetaceae > Streptomyces > Streptomyces sp. NBC_00285. The sequence continues at coordinate 2,612,422 of NZ_CP108055.1, forward strand.
CGTCGGCGCGGGCGTCCTTGTGGTGCCGGGCCTCGCCGCGCACCCAGTCGACGGCCCTGCGGTGCGCGAGCAGCGACAGCCAGGTGCGCAGGCTGCCCAGGGCGCGTCGAAGGCGTACGGCCTGCTCCACAGCTGCGCGAAGACCTCCTGTGCCACGTCCTCGGCTGCGGCCCCGCTCCGGGTCACGCGCACCGCGACCGCCCGCACCAGGCCGCCGTACATCCCGTGCGCCTCGGCCAGCGCGGACTCGTCGCCGTACACCAGCCGCCGGTGCAGCTCCGCGTCTGCGGGTTGCTGCACGGGCGTCGTCCCGCCCGTGGACTCCACGGCACCACCACCCCTTGGTGCCCCTTCCTGGCGTCCCGGGCGGTCCGGCGCCAGCGGTTCAGTGAGACAGGGCGTCCAGAATCCGGTCGACATCGGTGACCGTGTTGTACAGATGGAATGAGGCGCGCAGGTTGCCGGCCCGGTTGGACACCTCGATGCCCGCCGCGCTCAACTCGGGCTGCCGCCCGCCGAGTCCGGGCACCGACACGATCGGCGAGCCGGGCGCGGGCAGGGGGGCGTGGCCGAGGTCGGCGAGTCCGGTGCGGAAACGGTCGGCGAGGGCGAGGTCGTGGGTGCGTACGGCGTCCACGCCCAGCTCCTCCAGGAGTTCGAGGGAGCGACGTGTTCCCGTGTAGGTGAACAGGGCGGGGCTGATGTCGAACCGCCGGGCGGAGTGGGCCAGTTCGGCGATGGGACCGTAGCAGCTGTCCCAAGGGACCTCCCCCGCGACCCATCCGGCGAGCACCGGCACCAGATCGCCGAAGTCCTCGGGCACGACGAGGAAGGCGGCGCCGTGCGGGCCCAGCAGCCACTTGAAGGTGGTGGAGACGGTGTAGTCGTAGGACTGCGCGTCCACCGGGAGCCATCCCGCGGCCTGCGAGAAGTCGACGTAGGTGCGGGCGCCGTGTTCCGTGGCCGCCGCGCGCAGGGCGGGCAGGTCGGCGATCCGGCCGTCGGCGGACTGGGCGGCGCTGACCGCGACGAGAGCGGTGCCGGGGCGGACGGAGTCGGCGAGCCGCTCCAGCGCAACCATGCGGACCTTGAGGTCGCCGCGGGCGTGGAAGGGGTTCACGACGGAGGTGAAGTCGTCCTCGGCGGTGAGGACTTCGGCACCGGCGGGCAGCGACGCGGCGACCAGGCCCGAGTGGGTGGAGACAGAAGCCCCGGCCGCGACCCTCGTGACCGGGACACCGGCCAGCCGGGCGAACGCGGCACGGGACATCTCCACGTCTTCGAACAGCGGATCAAGCGGCCTGCCCTCGGCGCGGATCAGAGCGGCCCCCTGGAGGGCGGTCACGGTTCGGGCGGGGAGCAGGCCGCTGCTCGCGGTGTTGAGAAAGGTGTTCTTCGGGGCGAACTCGGCACGGACCAGGCTCTCGAAGGTCTCCATGGACCCACTGTGGGCCCGGGAGACCTCTCGGTCCATTGCGATTCTCTACGTGGTTTCGCGAAGGAACGCTTATACGTCCGCGCCGACCTGCGCGTTTGTCAGTGCTGCTGCGGTACGGCGCACCCGTCGGGGCCGCAGGCCTCAGCGCCCGCGTCGCCCTGGTCGATCAGCTGCAGCGGGGAGCGGTTGCCCCAGGCCTGGGTGAGGGCCTGGGCGAAGACCTCGGCGGGCTGGGCGCCGGAGACGCCGTACTTGCGGTCCAGGACGAAGAAGGGGACGCCGTTCGCGCCGAGCTCCGCGGCCTCGCGCTCGTCAGCGCGGACGTCGTCGGCGTAGGCGGTGGGGTCGGCGAGGACCGTGCGGACCTCGCCGGCATCCAGGCCTGCCTCGACGGCGAGTTCCACGAGCCGTTCGTCGCCCTCGCTGAACAGGGACCTCTCCTCGGCGAAGTTGGCCCGGTAGAGGATCTGGATGAGCTCGTCCTGCCTGCCCTGCGCCTTCGCGAGGTGGAGGAGGCGGTGCAGGTCGAAGGTGTTGCCGTGGTCGCGGTCACGGGTGCGGTACGCGAGGCCCTCGGCGGCGGCCTGGGTTCCGAGGTTCTCCTCGCCGGCCTGGGCCTGGGCCTGGCTCATGCCGTACTTCTTGCTGAGCATGGCGAGGACGGGCTGGACGTCACTCCTGTCCCGGCCCGGGTCCAGCTCGAACGACCGGTGGACCACCTCGACACCGTCACGGTGCGGGAAGGCCTCCAGCGCCTTCTCGAAGCGGGCCTTGCCCACGTAGCACCAGGGGCAGGCGATGTCGCTCCAGATCTCGACGCGCATGTCTTCGGCTCTCTCCAGGTCGGACGACTGCGGAGACTCCCTCCGCTCACTCGGTGAACATTCAAGCAGTGGCTCGCATTCCCGTAGCCCGGCGTGACGCTCAGCTTCCGTCTCTCAGGTCGTCCGGCCAGGCGGGCCTGAACTCGATGTGGTCGTACGTCACCACGCAGCCCTCCCCCATCGGCGACTGGGACATGAAGCCGACCAGGGCCGCGCCCGTCTCCTTCTCGTCGCCCAGGGTGAACAGGCGGACGAAGGTCCAGCGCTTGCCGTCCCGGGAGGCGTGGAAGGCGAAGGCGCGGCCGGTGCGGCTGATCCGGAGCCACACCGAACTGCCGTCCACGGTGAAGGAGTTGCAGTCGTCGGAGTGCCCCCGGGTGACGACCGTGCACACGGTCGGTACGTCCGGGGAGTTCTCCAGGCAGAGTTTCGCCCAGGCCCGCTCCCCGACGTGGACGTACAACACACCCGCGTCGAACGACCCGTTGAAGCCGACGGTGACGCGGGCTATCAGCTGGAAGTCCCCCTCGGGGGCGCCGAGCAGCCGTGGTGCGTCGGCGGCGGGATCGAGTCCCTCCCCGGTGGGCGGCACGAACCGGTCCTGCCGGGGGCCGGCCCAGCCGGAGAGCATCCCGTCCTCGTGGACCCAGTGCCCGTCGGGTCCGTAGGTGCGGAGAGAGAAGGGGAGTTCGGGAAGTTCGACGTCCATCCTCAGAGTTTTCCAGCTCCCTCTCCGCGTGCGCGCGTCGGGTGCCTAGCGCTCGAGACGGTTGTTGAAGCGGCGGGGCAGCCCCAGCGGGTTGTCGTCCCTCAGCTCCGGCGGCAGCAGGGCCTCCGGCGTGTTCTGGTACGCCACCGGCCGCAGCCAGCGCTCGATCGCCGTACCGCCGACGGACGTCGACGTGGAGGTCGTCGCCGGGTACGGGCCGCCGTGCTGCTGGGCGGGGGCCACCGCAACGCCCGTCGGCCAGCCGTTGACCAGGACACGGCCTGCGAGGGGGGTCAGCTCCGCGAGGATCTCGGCGCCCCGCCCCTTACCCGCGGCCTCCTGCGTCGACAGGTGGACCGTCGCGGTGAGGTTGCCCGGGAGGCGGGACAGCACGGCGCGTGCCTGGTCGTCGTCCTCGTAGCGGGCCACGACGGTCACCGGGCCGAAGCACTCCTCCAGGAGCAGGTCGTACGCCCCCTCGCTGGTCAGCTTCTCGGCCGCCACCGTGAGGAAGCCCGCGCTCACCGTGTGCTCGCCGCCCGCTCCGGGCGTCACCGGCGACTCGACGTCGGGCAGCTGCGCGCGCTCGGCGACCCCGGCGACGAAGTTGTCCCGCATGCGGTGGTCGAGGAGGACGCCCGCGTCGGTGTCGCTGACGGCGTCGGTCAGGGACTTCAGCAGGCCGTCGCCGGCCGCGCCCAGGGGCACGAGGACCAGGCCCGGCTTGACGCAGAACTGGCCGACCCCGAGGGTCATGGAGCCCGCGAGTCCGGCGCCGATGGTGTCGGCCCGCTCGGCGGCGGCCTCCTCCGTGATCACGACGGGGTTCAGCGAGCCCAGCTCGCCGTGGAACGGGATCGGCACCGGCCGCGCGGCCGCCGCGTCGAACAGGGCACGGCCGCCCTTCACCGAGCCGGTGAAACCGGCCGCGGCGACCAGCGGGTGCTTGATCAGCTCGATGCCGGCGTCGAGGCCGTGGACGAGGCCGACCACACCGGCGGGGATGCCGTGCTCGCCGGCGGCCCGCCGCAGTGCCGCGGCCACCAGCTCGGACAGCGCGGGGTGATCGGGGTGGGCCTTGACGACGACCGGGTTGCCCGCGGCCAGCGCGCTCGCGGTGTCACCGCCGGCCACGGAGAAGGCGAAGGGGAAGTTGGAGGCCGAGTAGACGGCGACGACGCCCAGCGGGATCTTGTAGCGGCGCAGGTCCGGGATCGGCGGGGTCGCGGTGTCGTCGGGGTGGTTGACGACGACACCGAGGAACTCGCCCTCGTCGACGATGTCCGCGAAGGCCCGCAGCTGGTAGCAGGTGCGGGCGAGCTCGCCGGTCAGCCGGACCGGCCCGAGGGCGGTCTCGGCGTCGGCGGCCTCGACCAGATGGTCCTTGGACTCTTCGAGCTTGGTGGCCGCGGTGCGCAGGAAGGCCGCGCGGACCGTGCGGTCGGCGAGGGACGCGCGCGTGTCGTGAGCGGCGCGGACGGCGGCGTCGACCTCCTGGGCTGTGGCCTCCACCGCAACCTGTTCGCGCTGCTTCCCGGTTCGGGGGTCGACACTCCAGACTGGTGCTGCTGCCACCGCAGGTCCCTCCACATGTATCCGGGTCATCCACCAGGAACGTTCGATATGCTGAACGCTGTCTCCGGTGGTGAATATGCTGCTGGAGACTATATCTCTGGTTCTCGTCCAACAAAGGGGTCAAGGGCGATGTCGGCAGGCGAGACGGGCAGCGGGGCACAGGTCAAGTCCGCGGTACGGACGGTTGAACTGCTCGAATACTTCGCCGGGCGCCCCGGCATGCACTCTCTGGCGGCGGTCCAGGAGGCCGTCGGGTATCCCAAGTCCAGCCTCTACATGCTGCTGCGCACGCTGGTGGAGCTGGGCTGGGTGGAGACGGACGCGACGGGCACGCGGTACGGCATCGGGGTGCGGGCGCTGCTCGTCGGCACCTCGTACATCGACGGCGACGAGGTGGTCGCGGCGGCCCGGCCGACGCTGGACCGGCTGTCCGACGACACCACCGAGACCATCCACCTCGCGCGGCTGGACGGCACCAACGTCGTCTATCTCGCCACCCGTCAGTCGCAGCACTACCTGCGGCCCTTCACCCGGGTCGGCCGCAGGCTCCCGGCGCACTCGACCTCCCTCGGCAAGGCGCTGCTGAGCACGTACTCCGACGAGCAGGTCCGCAAGATGCTGCCGGAGACCCTGCCCGCGCTCACCGAGCACACGATCACCGACCGGGAGAAGCTGATCGAGGAGCTGCACCAGATCCGGGAGCAGGGCTTCTCGGTGGACCGCGAGGAGAACACCCTGGGGCTGCGCTGCTTCGGTGTGGCGATCCCCTACCGCACGCCCGCGCGGGACGCGATCAGCTGCTCGGTGCCGGTGGCGCGGCTGACCCCGGCCCACGAACAGCTGGTCAAGGACGCGCTGTTCGACGCGCGGGACCGGCTGACACTGGCCACCCGTAGGCTCTGAGGCATGCAGATCGCGCTTCGAGAGGTCCACGACAGCGATCTGCCGGTCTTCTACCGGCAGATGAACGATCCCGAGTCCCTGCGGATGGCGGCCTTCACCCCGAAGGACCCGACCGACCGGGACGCGTTCGACGCCCACTGGAAACGGATCCGGGCCTCCGACGCCGTGCACCGCACGGTTCTGGCGGACGGGGACGTGGTGGGCAGCGCGGCGGTGTACGGCGAGCCGGGCGAGCGCGAGGTCACCTACTGGATCGACCGCGCCTACTGGGGGCGGGGCATCGCCACGGCGGCTCTCGGGGAGCTGCTCGCCCAGGTGCCCGAGCGCCCGTTGTACGCCCGCGCGGCCACCGACAACGACGGCTCGCTGCGGGTCCTGCACAAGTGCGGGTTCCGGGTGACCGCCCGGGCCTCCGGGTACGCCAACGCGCGCGGCGCGGAGATCGACGAGTTCGTGCTCATGCTGGACGCCTGACACCGGCCGTACAAGCAGCGGCGGATGAACGTCCGATGAGAAAAGCGGACGCATGGGAACGATTCGCTTCCGCCTGATCGTCCTGTCTGTGGGATGAACAAGACGATCAGGCGCGCATCGGTCTTCGCGCTGCTCCTGGTGTTCGCTCTGCTGATCCGAGCGACCTGGGTGCAGTTCTACGAGGGCCAGGCACTCGCGGACGACAGCGACAACCGACGGAACGCGATCGAGACGTACTCCTCGCCGCTCGGGAACATCATCGTGGCCGGAAAGGCGGTCACGGGGTCCGAGAGGACGACGGGCGGCGACCTCGCGTACAAGCGGACGTACACGAACGGCAAGCTGTACGCGGCGGTGACGGGCTATGCCTCGCAGGCGTACGCCCCGACCCAGTTGGAGGGCATCTACGCCGACCTCCTCAACGGCACGGACAGCCGGCTGAAGACCGTCATGGACACGGTCACCAACCAGCGGGCCGAGCCCGGTGATGTGGTCACCACGATCGACCCCGCCGTGCAGAAGGCGGCGTACGACGCGCTCGGCGACACGAAGGGCGCGGCCGTCGCGATCGACCCGGAGACCGGCAAGATCCTGGCGGTCGTGTCGACGCCGTCGTACGACCCGTCCTCGCTGACGGACGCCAACACCGCGGGCGGTGCCTGGAAGCAGCTCAACGCGGACTCCGACAAGCCGCTGACCAACCGCGCGCTGCGCCAGCCGCTGCCGCCGGGCTCGACGTTCAAGCTGGTGGTGGCGTCCGCCGCGCTGGAGGACGGCCTGTACTCCTCGGTGGACGAGAAGACAGACAGCCCGGACCCGTACACCCTGCCGGGCACGGTGACCCCGCTGGGCAACGAGAACTCCTCGGCACCCTGTGAGAACGCCTCGATCCGGGTCGCGCTCGAGTACTCCTGCAACACCGTCTTCGCGAAGATGGCCGTGGACCTCGGCCAGGACAAGGTGAGGGCGATGGCCGAGAAGTTCGGCTTCAACGACGGCTCGCAGGACGTCCCGGTGCGGGCCTACGAGAGCGTCTACCCCTCCGGCATGGACAAGTCCTCGACGGCCCTGACCGGCATCGGCCAGTACGACGTCACGGCCACCCCGCTCCAGATGGCCATGGTCTCCGCGGCCCTGGCCAACGGCGGCAAGCTGGTCTCGCCGCACATGGTGTCGACGATCACCGACAGCGGCGGCGACGTCCTGAAGAACTACGACGACGAGGCGAGCACCCGGCAGGTCGTCAGCTCGCGGACGGCGGAGCAGCTCCAGTCGGCGATGGAGTCCGTCATCCAGGACGGCACCGGCACCAACGCCAGGATCGACGGTGTCACGGTGGGCGGCAAGACGGGCACAGCCCAGCACGGCGAGAACAACAGCAAGACGCCGTACGCCTGGTTCACGTCCTACGGCAAGGCCGACGGCAAGGAGGTCGCCGTGGCGGTGGTGGTGGAGCAGTCGAACGCGGCCCGGTCCGAGGTGAGCGGTAACGGTCTGGCCGCCCCCGTGGCCAAGGCCATGATGGAGGCGGCCCTCAAGAACTGAGCCCGTGCGGTGGTTACTTGGCCCCGAGCACCTGCTCGATGGGGTCGATCGCGAAGTACACGAGGAACAGCGCCGAGGTGGCCCACAGCAGCCAGTGGATCTCCTTGGCCTTGCCCAGCACCACCTTGATCACGACGTAGGCCAGGAACCCGGCCCCGATCCCGTTGGTGATCGAGTACGTGAACGGCATGACGGCGATGGTCAGGAACGCCGGGATCGCGATCTCGTACTTGTCCCAGTCGATGTGCTTGACCTGGGTCATCATCAGGAACCCGACGGCGACCAGGGCGGGCGCGGCGGCCTGCAGGGGCACGATCGTGAGCAGCGGGGTCAAGAACAGCGCGAGCCCGAACATGCCGCCGGTGACCAGGTTCGAGAACCCCGTGCGTGAGCCCTCGCCCACGCCCGCCGCCGACTCGATGTAGGCCGTGGCGGAGGAGGCGGACGCCGCACCGCCGGCGACCGCGGCCGCACCGTCGATCAGCAGCACCCGGCCGAGGTTGGGTACCTTCCCCTCCTCGTCCAGCAGCCCCGCCTCAGCGCTGATGCCGACGACGGTCCCCATGGTGTCGAAGAAGTCGGACAGGATCAGCGTGAAGATCAGCAGGACGACGGTGACCACACCGACACCGGACGCACCGAACGCCCCGAACAGGCTGAAGTGGCCGAGCAGTCCGAAGTCGGGGGTGTCGACGATCTTGTCGGGCCACGCCGGGGTGGTCAGCCCCCAGGCCTTGACGTCGGCGATCGAGTTGATGATCATCGCGAGGACCGTCATGGTCACGATGCTGATCAGGATCGCGCCCTTGACCTTGCGGGCGAGCAGCCCGATCGTCAGCAGCACCCCGAGGCAGAACACGAGGATCGGCCACCCGGTGAGCGCCCCGGTACCGCCCAGCTGAACCGGCACGGTGGTGTTCGCGGCGTCGGGGATGCGGCTCACGAATCCCGCGTCCACGAAGCCGATGAACGCGATGAACAGGCCGATCCCGACGCTGATGGCCTGCTTGAGCGGTTGCGGGATGGCGTGCATGACGGCCTCGCGCAGTCCGGTCACCACCAGCACGCAGATGAGCAGGCCTTCGAGGACGACCAGCCCCATCGCGTCGTCCCAGCTCATCAGCGGGGCGATCTGGAAGGCGACGACCGCGTTCAGCCCGAGCCCGGCGGCCAGAGCGAGCGGCAGGTTGCCCCCGACGCCCATGATGATCGTCATCACCGCGGCCACGAGCGCCGTCGCGGTGGTCAACTGAACCGCATCCAACTGGTGTCCGAACTTGTCCTTGGCGCTGCCGAGAATGATCGGATTCAGGACAAGGATGTAAGCCATCGTGAAGAACGTGGCGAAGCCGCCGCGTATCTCACGGGCGAAGGTGGACCCCCGCTCGGAGATCCTGAAGTACTGGTCGACGGACATGTTTCCTGCTCCTCGATGCCTGAATGAACGTGTGCGGATGCTGGCTGGATTGTTCCCGCGCCGAACCCGTTTCAGGTTTTCTCCGTGTTACGGAATCGGACTCGGCGCACCATAGAGGCGTTCCCGAACGGTCAGACAGCGTTCGAAGACCCGTACGAGAACCTGCACGGGATCACTGCTACGCTTCCCGATCTCGCCCTGGCGTGCCCGGAATAGCCACATGTCATACACATGACACACATAGTGAGGAGAGGTAGCCCGTGGGCACTGTCGTCGACGACGCCGCCTCCGTGGAATTCCATGCCTTCTTCGAGCGCCACTACGCCGAACTGTCCCGCCTCGCCCATCTGCTGACCGGCGAGCCGGACGCCGCCGACGACCTGGCCGCGGACGCGCTGCTGGCGCTGTGGCACCGCTGGGACCGGGTGCGCGCGGCCGACCATCCGGCGGCCTACGCCCGTGGGGTGGTCGCCAACCTGGCCCGTACCCGCATCCGCAGTGCGGTCCGGGAGCGCCGGCGCGTCGCCCTGTTCTGGTCCCAGCGCGAGGAGAAGGTTGAGAACCCGGATGTGGCGGGCGTGATCGACGTCCAGGAGGCCCTGCGCAGGCTGCCGTTCCGCAAGCGGGCGTGTGTCGTGCTGCGGCACGCGTTCGACCTCTCGGAGAAGGACACGGCACTGGCCCTGGGTGTGTCTGTCGGTACGGTTAAGAGCCAGACCTCGAAGGGGATGGCCGAGTTGCAGCGCCTGCTCGGCACGCAGAGGACTCCGGTGACGATGCACGCCGCGATGGTGCGCACCGGTGACGCCGGAGGAAGGGACCGATGACCATGCAGCGGGACGTGCACCGCGATCTGCGCGCCCGGCTGAAGGACTCGGCCGCGGCGCACGAGCCGAACCGCGAGCTGATCCTGGCCCGGGTCGAGCGTGGCATGTCGGAGCAGACCCGCCCCGACCACCGGGCGACCCGGCCGCCGCTCTACGGCTGGGTGCGGGTGGTGAGCGCGACCGCAGCGGTCGCCTGTGTGCTGGGCTTCGGCGGTTACGCGGTGGCGTCCGCGGTGAAGGACGACGGGACTCCCGCACAGAAATCGGTCGCCACCTCGGACACACCCACCCCGTCGCCCGACGCGACGAGCCGCGCACCCCTCCCGCCGGCGAACCCGACGCCGGGCACCACCCCCACGCGGAAGGCCGAGCGGCCCAGCAGCACGCCCTCTCCCACGGCTAGCACCCCTGCGGGGGCGCGGGCCACCGGCACCGAGGACGGCCCGCTCTGGTCGGACGGCTCGGTGGGCCAGCACAGCAACGACTTCTGGGCGCAGAGCAATGTCACCTTCAAGACCTCCGAGCAGCTCACCACGCTCACCGTTCAGTTGAAGATCGCCGAGACCGGCGGTGTCACCGACACCGGAGCCTGGCGCTCGCCGCCCGAGAGCGACTTCACGCTGACGGTCGCCGAGAAGGACGGCTTCCTCGTCTACACCTGGGTGCTCAAGGACGGCCGTACGGTCCCCAAGGGCGAGTGGGTGTTCGCAGGGCAGTACAACCATCAGCGCGGCGGCCGGGACGCGAAGGACGACAGCTACACGGTGACGGCGACCGCGAAGTCCGGCGACCTCGCCGTGAAGGGCGGCTTCGCCGCGCAGGACGACGGGGACTCCTGACCGGCTCTTCACCGGTCCGGCTGAAAATCACCCACCGGTGAGGCAACCGATCCGTCGTCAGCGGCAACCAACAGGGCAGAAGGTCCCCTGATGACGGAGCACAGCCCCCTTGAACACCACAGGTTCCCCCATGGGCACAACCATTCGCCCACCTTTCACGTCCCTCATAGTGCCCACCTGAGCGCGGGCACGTCGTCCGACTCCACAGACCTGCCGGCCTGAGCCCCCCTCGGCCGGCAGTTGCCGGCAGAGCCCCCCTCGGCCGGCACGAGGAACGCCCCGCCTGTGACGACAGGCGGGGCGTTTCGTCGTTCGGGTCGCGTCCTTCAGTTCATCGTGGAGCCGAGGGTGCCGGAGCCGGTGGCCAGGAAGGTCGTCGCGGGCAGCCTGGCCCCGTCGATCCGCACCTTCTCGTCGCCGAAGCGGCCTCGGCCCCAACAACCGAAACTTTCGCTGCTTCTCAGCGCACGCTCATCGATTGACGTGCTGTTTCGCACTGGTGACACTCCGAAGGCGCGCACAGCCCTCAACACAAACCCCCACACCCCCACATTCGCAGGAGCGACATGCGCTCTCGTATCCTCCTCGTTGCCTGTTTCTCGCTACTCCTGGCCCTTCTCACCGCACCGCCCGGTTCCGCCCACTCAGGAGCACCACCCGTGAACCCTCCCAAGTACGCCGGCTATCTCTTCGCCTACTTCACCGGCGAGGGCACCGCCGACGGCGAGCAGATCCGCTACGCTCTCAGCCGCGGCAACGACCCCTTGCACTGGCGCGAGCTGAACCAGGGCAGGCCCGTCCTGACGTCGACGATCGGCGAGAAGGGTCTGCGCGACCCGTTCGTGATCCGCTCCCCCAAGGGCGACAGGTTCTATCTGATCGCCACCGATCTGCGCATGTACCGCAACAGCAGCGGCAGTTGGGACGACGTCCAGCGCCACGGCAGCAGGTCGATCATGATCTGGGAGTCCACCGACCTGGTCCACTGGACCGACCAGCGGCTGGCCGAGGTCGCCCCGGGCAACGCGGGCAACACCTGGGCGCCGGAGGCCTACTGGGACGACAGCCTCGGCGAGTACGTCGTCTTCTGGGCGTCGAAGCTGTACGCCGACGACGACCCCGGCCACACGGGATCGACGTACAACAAGATGCTGTACGCGACGACGAAGGACTTCCGCAGCTTCAGCGAGCCGAAGGTCTGGGACGACCCGGGCTACTCCGTCATCGACTCGACGGTCGTGAAGCACAGGGGCAGTTACTACCGCTACACCAAGGACGAGCGGGACCCCGCCTCCAGCTCGCCCTGCGCCAAGTTCATCACCGGTGAGAAGTCGACGAGTCTGACGTCGACGAAGTACGACCTGGTGGCGGACTGCATCGGCAGCGGTGCGATGACCCGCGGCGAGGGGCCGACGGTGTTCCGGTCGAACACCGAGAAGAAGTGGTACCTGTTCATCGACGAGTACGGCGGCCGGGGTTACGTGCCCTTCGAGACGACCGACCTCGACTCGGGTACGTGGACGCCGTCGACGAACTACCAGCTGCCCGCAAGTCCCCGGCACGGCACGGTACTTCCGGTGACGCAGAAGGAGTACGACCGGCTGCTGTCCGCGTATCCGTCCACTCCGACCTCGATGGTGGACGCCACGGCCAAGGGCCAGAAGGGGTATGCGATCGTCACGGAGTCCGCCGCGAAGGTCGTGCTGCCGGTGCAGACCGACACCGACCTCTCGCACCTCGCTCCGCAGATCGCCGTGGGCGAGGGCGCGAGCGTCAGCCCCAGGTCCGGTACCCGGCGCGACTTCCGCAGGCCGCAGACGTACACCGTGACGGCGGCGGACGGCACCACCCGCAGCTGGACGATCGAGGCCGTGCGGACCGGGAGTCCCGTCCTGCCCGGTCTCAACGCCGACCCGGACGTGCACTATCTGGACGGCGAGTACTGGATCTACCCGACGACCGACGGCTTCAACGGCTGGAGCGGGACGCGGTTCAAGGCGTACTCGTCGAAGGACCTGGTCCACTGGAAGGACCACGGCGTCATCCTCGACCTCGGCGCGGACGTGTCCTGGGCCGACACCTACGCGTGGGCGCCGGCGATCGCCGAGCGGGACGGCAGGTACTACTTCTATTTCTGCGCCGAGCAGCAGATCGGTGTGGCGGTGGCGGACTCCTCCGCGGGCCCCTTCAAGGACGCGCTGGGCAAGCCGCTGGTGGCGAAGGGCGGTGCGCTCAAGGGCCAGATGATCGACCCGGCCGTCTTCACGGACGACGACGGGACGTCGTACCTCTACTGGGGCAACGGGCACGGGTACGTGGTGCCGCTGAACGACGACATGGTGTCGTACGACCCGGCGAGGATCGAGGACATCACCCCGGACAACTTCCGCGAGGGATCCTTCGTGATCAAGCGGAACGGCACGTACTACTTCATGTGGTCCGAGGACGACACACGCAGCGAGAACTACCACGTCGCCTATGCGACGGGACCGTCCCCGCTCGGTCCGTGGACCAAGCGGGGGACGATCCTGTCCAAGCGTCCCGAGTACGGCATCCTCGCCACCGGCCACCACTCCGTGGTCAACGTCCCCGGCACCGACGACTGGTACATCGTCTATCACCGGTTCGCCCTGAACGGGCCGGGGAAGGCGGGCGGGGACGGCATGCACCGGGAGACGACCATCGACCGCATGAGGTTCGCGGCGGACGGGTCGATCGAACCGGTGGTGCCGACCCTCGAAGGGATCAGGCCGGTGCGGAACTAGCTGACGAAGTACGTCGGGTTGGGCAGCTTGAACGTCTTGTCGGCGTAGCCGCCGTCGAGGTCCGAGTACTGGTCACCGAGGTTGGCGACGATGTCGTACCCGAGGTCCTGCTCGATGTGCTTGCGGGTGCCGCCCTTGTACTGCACGGTCGTGCAGGTCCAGGTGCCGGGGGTGGCGCAGGCACTCAGGTAGGACGGCGGGTTGGCCTTGTCCTTGAGGAACACGTGGTCGGCGTCGAGGTTCACATCGGCGCCGATCTTCTTCAGGTTCTGGACGGCGGCGGAGCGCTGCGCCTCGCTCAGGCCCGAGTTGTAGAAGACCTCGACACCCTTCTTCTCGGCGTACTGCACCAGTTCGGCGCTGCCGAAGACTCCCGGGCGGTCGGCCTTGTTCACGTAGTCGGCCCAAGTGGTGGGGTTGTACGTGTAGTTGTAGCGCTTCTCGTAGTCGAGGCTGAGCAGCAGCGTGTCGTCGATGTCGAAGACGACGGCCGGCTTGTGGCCCTTGTGGTGCTGCGTCTTGCGGGCGGCCTGGTCGATCTGCTTCTTCACGGCCTTGTCGACGGCCGCGAGGTCCTTGGCGTACTGGCTGTCGGGAGACGCCTGGTAGATGCCGTTGGCGTCGGCCGTGGTGCCGTAGTAGGTGTCGATGTCCTTGACCAGGAGCCCGATGTTGTAGGGCTCGTGCGTGGAGTTGGCCGTGGACTGGTGGGCCGTGGCCGCACCGGCGCCGTACACGGCGATGCCGACGACCGCACAGGCGGTGGTGGCGGCAGCGATACGCAATGTCTTATGCATGACAGAGGTTCTACGCGCGTCACCCCCGTGGGCGCGAGACCCGCCGGGTAAAAAACGGGTCAAGCGCCCCGGGGCGGGGCCCTGAACGGTGCGATCAGTTCATCGTGGCGCCGATGGTGGTGCTCCCCGTCGTCAGGAAGGTCGTGGCCGGCAGGGTGCCACTGGAGCTGCGGGCGTTGTACGTCGTCGAGGCGTCCGTCGACTTGAAGGCGGGGGTGCTGATGCCGCTGTCCCAGTTGTTGCCGGACGAGGAGACCTTGGAGCCCTTGCTGACCGAGCCGCCGCTGTTGCTCACCGCGAGGTTCTTGCCGAGCTTCGCCGAGCTGGTGGCGAAGTAGTAGCCCCACTTGCTTTTGGCGTAGGCGGTGGTGCGGTTGATGACGATCGCGCCGGTGTTGGAGTTCTCGGTGAAGCCGTTGCCGGCGTTGCCCCAGGCGGCGGAGTTGTTGATGACGTGGGCGACGACCTCGCCGTCGCCGCCCAGCTTGTATCCGTTGCCGTCGCCCGCGAAGGCGGAGTCGGACCAGCGGTTGACGCCGTTGCCCATGGACCAGGTGTGCTCGATGGTGACGGGCGAGGAGAAGGACCAGAAGTCGATCCCGTCATCCGAGTTGTTGTAGAGGCGAGCCCCGGTGATCAGGTTTCCGGTGCCGGAGCCGAACTTCACGGCGACGCCGTCGGCGTTCTCCCCGTGGTTCGCGGCGTCGTAGTTGCCGTAGGAGTCGATGTTCCTGACCGTGTTGTTGACGGTCCCGTCGCCGGTGAGCGTGAAGCCGGAGTCCTTGCCGTTGATCGTCTTGATGTTGTTCCACACCGTCCCGGTGCAGGACTGGCAGACGACCGCGCTGTCCGGGGAGTTCTGGAAGGTGATGTTGGAGACGTTCCAGTAGTCGGCGGTCAGCTTGAAGATCCAGTCGCCGGCGGGCAGCGAGGACCCGTCGATCTTCACCGTCTCCGAGCCGTAGGCGGTGAGCGTGATCGCGGACGACGAGGTGCCGTTGGCCGTGGACTGGAGGGTGGCCGTCGGGTAGTAGGTGCCGCCGCGGACCTGGATGACGGTGCCGGCGGTGGCGTTCTTGATGGCGTTGGACAGGTCGGTCGAGTTGCTGACGACGACCGTCGCGGCCTGGGCCTGGGTGGGGAGTACGGCGAGGCCGGAGCCGAGGGCGAGGGCTGCCGTGGCGATGAGAGCGGTACGACGAGACATGGAGTGCGGGTCCTTTCCGTCGTGCTGTTCGGGGAGGGGATTGTCCGGGGCGGGGTCACAGGACGGCGTCGAGCCAGCCGAAGACCTCGTCCTGCATGCGGTCGACGAAGACATGGCCGAGGTCGGGCCAGGTCTTCAGGTGCAACCGCTCCTCGGCGTGGCGGGAGTGCCAGACGGCGCGCAGTTTGTCGTGGGCGACCTGTACGCCGTCGGCGGGGAACAGCGGATCGAGCCCGCCGTTGAAGAAGAGCATCGGCCTGGGTGCGGCGATGCTCGCCACGTCGGGGAAGTCGAGGAACCGGGGAAGCCCGGGGTGGAGCATGTAGTACGACGACTGCCCGCGCAGGGTGTTGTTGCCGGGCACCATCATGTCCTTGAGGCCGGTCATCCAGCAGACGGACGCCGTGGCCGCGATGTGGTCGGTCAGCGCGGCGGTCTGCCAGGCGCGGTAGGCACCCATGGAGAACCCGACGGCACCGACTCTGCGGGCGTCCACCCGGTCGAGACCGGCGAGGAAGCCGGCCGCGCGGGCGTCCTCGCGGGCCATGAGTCCGGCGAGCGAGGAGCCGAGGTTGTAGAAGTTGCTCGCCAGGGCCTGCTGTTGGTCGTACGCGACCGGTCCGCGGTCGCCCCAGCCGAGCGCGTCCGCGCACAGGACGACATAGCCGCGCCGGGCCAGCTCGTCGCCGACGAACCGACCGCTGAAGTACTTGTCCGTCCAGGCCTGCGCGGAGGCGAGCCGGCTGTCGTCGTACCAGGGCCGGACCAGTTTCTCCTTGCCGATGTCGAACTTCGCCCCGTGGTCGTGGAGAAGCAGCACGGCGGGGAACGGGCCCGGGCCCTGCGGGGTGAGCAGGGCGGCGCGGACGCGTTCGTGACGGGTCAGGGAGAGGGTCACCAACTCCCGCGTGTATCCGTCCCCTTGGGCGCGGCTGCCGAATTCGGGTGCGTACGGGGTGCCGTCCTCGCGGTCGACGAGGAGGTGCTCCTCGACCACCGCCCTGGCTCGGGCCCGCCAGGTCCTGAAGTCTCGGATCGGTGAACGCCCCCTGGCCAGTGGGAAGTTCAGCTCCCGCTTGAGCGCCGGGTGGAAGTCGGGCAGCGGGCCGTCCACGACCCCGGCCTCGGCAGGGCTCACCGCGGCTCCGGCCAGCACGGCCGCTCCGGCGCCCACCACGAACGCCCGCCTGCCGACGGGGCCCCTCGGGTCACGGGCGCTCATAGGGCCTCCAGTTCCCGAGGTAGCTCCGCCTGGTGTGCGTGGCGGCCTCGGCGGTGGTCAGCTGCGGCCGGTTCTCCGGGACCGGAACGACCGCGCCGGGGCCGGAGTTGCCGTACTCCGCAAAGCGCATGGTCTGCCACGGGTAGGCCTCGCGCATGTTGGTGTAGGGCGCGACCGGGTCGATCCCGGGGCCTATCCGGGAGTTCCGCACGACGAGGGACGGCCAGGCGGTCGTCTCGTACGACGGGACCCACGGCCGCGCCAGTTTGTACGCCCCGTCCTCTGCAGCGGAGGTGAAGCGGGAGCGGACGGCGAGGATGCCGTACGGGTTGGCGCGGGCGGTGGAGGGGGCGAAGACCATGCCCTTGGGGGTGAAGTTCACGTCCCGCCGGAGGGTGTGGAAGTGGCAGTCCTCGAAGACGGCGGTGGCCCGGCCGAAGACGAAGTCGACGTCTCCCTCGATGTGGCAGCGGTGGAAGTACTGCCGGTCGAAGGAGGTGAGCGCGGTCGTCTCGACGAACAGGGTGTCCTGGTGGGCGAGGAGGCGGACGTTGTCGAAGTGGGTGCGGTCGCCGTAGGTGTAGGCCGCGACCGCCTGGGTGCCGGTGATGTCGGGGTGGTCGGCGCGCAGCCAGTCGTTGGCGAGGGTGAGGTCGCGGACGGTGAGGCCGGGGGCCGCGGAGGTGAAGGTGGCGGAGCCTGCGGTGCCGTAGGTGCCCGAACCGTCGGGCTTCTGGGTGCCGTTGGCGTTGTCGTACACGATGACCACGTCACGGGGGTCGCGGGTGGCGCCGCGCACGGTCAGCTCCGCTGCGGAGGCGGGGATGTTCACCACCTCGCGATAGGTCCCCGGGTGGACGACGACCGTCCGGCCCGGGCCGGTGACCGCGTCGACGGCCGCCTGGACGGAGTCGCCGGGGTGCACATGCAGGACATGGCGGCCGGAAGCGAAGACGGGTGCGGAGGCGGCCGCTGTCAGGCCGCCCGCGATCCCGGTGAGGAGCGTGCGTCTGCGCAGCATCTCAGCACGTCTCCTTCCACGGCTTCCAGTCGCCGAGGTAGGCCTCTCTGGTCGCCGACTCGGCCTGTTCGCGGGTGAGTTGGGGCCGGTTCTCCGGGACGGTGATCCTGGCGCCGGGGCCGGTGTTGCGGTACTCGGCGAACCGCTGGTTCTGCCAGGGGAAGGCGTCCGACATATTGGCGTAAGGGGCGGCCGCGTCGATGCCGGGGCCGAGCCGGGTGTCCCGGACCACGAGTGACGGACGGGCCGTGGTGTCGGAGCTCGGGACCCACGGGCGGGCCAGCTTGTAGGAGCCGTCCGGGGCCTCGCTGCTGACACGGCTCCTGGTGACCAGGTAGCCGAGCGGGTTGGCGCCCGCCGTGGAGGGCGCGAAGACGAAACCGTACGGCGCTGCCGCAAGGTCGGTCCGGTTCAGGGTCCGGAAGTGGCAGTCCTCGTGGACTGCCGTGCCCCGGCCGAAGACGAAGTCGACGTCTCCCTCGGCGTAGCAGTGCGCGAAGTACTGGCGGGCGAAGGAGGTCAGGGCGGTCGAGTCGGCGTACAGGGTGTCCTGGTGGCCGAGGAAGCGGCAGTGGTGGAAGGCGGAGCGGTCGCCCTGGACCTTGAGGGCGACGGCCTGGGTGCCGGTGATGTCGGGGTGGTCGGCGCGCAGCCAGTCGTTGGCGAAGGTGATCCAGCGGGCGGTGAAGCCGGCGGCCTGCACGGTCGTGGTGGCCGATCCGGTGGTGCCGTAGGTGCCGCCGCCCGGCTTGGGTGTGCCGGCCGCGTTGTCGTACACGATCACGACGTCCTGTGGGTCCTCGGAGGCGCCGATCCAGGTCGCCTCGGTCCGGGTGACGTCGACGGCGACGGTCTCCCGGTAGGTGCCGGGGGCGAGGACCAGCGTCCAGCCGCTGCCGGTGGCGGCGGTGACGGCGGCCTTGACGGTGGTGTGGTCACCGCGGCCCCGCGGGTCGACGTACAGCGTCTGCGGGGTGAGCCGCGCGGCCGGTGCCCCGAAGCGGCCGAAGGGACGTCTGCCGGCGGCCGGGGCGGCGGCGGACGCGGCGGCCGGCGTCAGGGCGAGCGCGGCTGCCGCTCCGGTGCTCGCGAGCAGGAATCCCCTTCTGTTCAGGGGGAGTTGTATGTGGGGCGAGGACATGCGGGTGCTCCTTGGAAACGCGGCTCAGTGGTGGGGGTACCTCGCGTGGGGGGTGTGGTGAGGTGGCCGGGGCGGCCGCTGGATTCCGCCCCGGCCGGTCTCGGGGGGGCGTGTCAGCAGATGCGTCCGGCGCCCGCGCCCCGGTCGACGATCCCCGGGATCTTCTTCGCCGGGTCGATCTTCGTGCGCAGGGTGGGCGTCCAGCCCGCACCGGACTGAAGGGTCTCGGCGGGGATCTCCGCGTTGTGGACGGCGATCAGGTCGGTGGGCGTGCCGTTGACGTAGTTGTCGTCGGCGGTGAGCGGCGAGACGTTCCACCGCTTGAGCACCTTGGCCGCGCTGACACCCGTCGGAAGCGTGAACGCGTTGTGCTCGGAGACGAGTTGGGACTCCTTGCCGATGCCGAAGCTGTAGGAGTAGTCGGCGTTCGCCACGAAGTGGTTGTTGTAGGAGTCGACCTGTCCGAAGCGGACGCGCGGTGCGCGCTCGACGAGGTCCGAGAACAGGTTGTGGTGGAAGGTGACCTTGAGCTTGCCCCGGTCCCCCACCGCCGTGGACTCGCTGTCGCTGTTGCCGATCAGGATCGTCTTGTCGTGGTCGGCGAAGACGTTCCAGGAGGCGGTGACGTAGTTCGCGCCGCGGACGATGTCCAGCTCGCCGTCGTGCTGCTGGTAGAGCATGCCGAAGTAGGTCGGCGCGGCGCTGTCGGGGTGGGATCCGTCGGTGAACGTGTTGTGGTCCAGCCACACATGGGTGGAGCCGTAGACGACGGCGGTGTCGTACTCGGAGTTCCAGTTGCCCTTGTCGCCGTCGGTCGGGTCCCACTGCGGGAAGCAGTCGATGGGGCTCTCGAAGGTGAGGTTGCGGACGATGACGTTGTCGACGGCCTTGATCTGGAGGCTGGCGCCCTTGAAGCCGGCGTTCCTGCCGACCCCGATGATCGTGGTGTTGGCGGGGACGTTCGCCTTGATGGTCTGGTCCTGGTTGGCGGCGGAGACGCGGCGCAGTCCCTCGGGGCTGCCTGCGGGCTCGGCGCTCAGGTCGGTGTCCAGGCCCCAGGCCTCGGGCGAGTACTTCGCCAGGTAGGCGTCGAAGTCGTAGCCGGGCGCGGCGAGCGAGTCGCAGCCCTCGGAGACGGCGTCGATGGTCCCCTTCACCTTGATGATCTTCGGCGTGGTGCCGCCTGCGGCGAGGGCGGCCTTGAAGCCAGCCCAGTCGGTGACGGTGTAGACGTGGGCGGCGTCGGCGGCCGCGCCCCCGGTGGTACCGGTGCCGTCGGAGCCCCAGCCGTCGTTCGCGGCGAGGGCCTCGCGGGTGACGTCATGCCCCTTGGCCTGGGCGGTGGTGCCGGTGGCCGCGAGGACCAGGGCGGCGCAGCCTGCCACGGCCATCGCCTTTGTTATGACATGCCCATGCCATGCGTGTGTGTTCATTGTGCGGCTCTCTTTCGACTGCGAAGAAGGAGGAGAAGGAGTGGTCAGGCAGTGGCCGGCGACGGCCAGGTGATCCAGGACTCAGGGATCTCGGCGTCGAGCCGGCGCACGTCCCGGGGCGCCAGCACCCGCCGGTGCAGCAGCTCACCGGCGACGAGCCGGGCCACCGCGATGGCACCCGGCGGATTGAAGTGCGTGTTGTCCTGCTCGGTCGCGGTCCAGTTGAAGTACCGCTTGGTCTCCTCGACCCCGAGCTTCTGCCACAGGGCGAGCGACAGCGCCTGGAGGTCGAGCAGCGCCACGCCCTCTTCCTTTGCGAGCGCACGCATCGCGGCGGGGTACTCACCGTGGGTCGGCACGGCGTTGCCGCTCGCGTCGAACTTCCGACGCTCGACGGGCGTGACCAGCACCGGACGGGCACCCTTGGCGCGGGCGCCGTCGAGGTACAGGCGCAGATAGTCCTGATACGTCGTCCACGGCTCGGTGTACCGGGTCGGATCGGCGGTCTTCTCGTCGTTGTGCGCGAACTGGACGACCAGGAAGTCACCGGGCCTGATCAGCCCGAGAATGGCGTCGAGCCGCCCCTCGTCGACGAAGGACTTCGAACTCCGCCCGTTCACCGCGTGGTTGGCGACCGGGAGACCCTTGTGCAGAAAGAAGGGGAGAGCCATACCCCACCCGGTCTCGGGCGCGGCGTCGGCGTATTTCTGGGCTGCCGTGGAGTCACCGGCGATGTAGAGGGTGCGCTGTTCCTTGGCCTGAGCGGTACCGGTCGCGCTGAAAGCGATGGGCACGGCGGCGATCGTCGCCATGGTGACCTGTCTGCGGGTAAGAGACATTTTCGGTGCACCTTCCTGTTTTCAGGGGCGCGGGGAACTGCGCGACCAGCCACGACGGACCCGCAGCTCCCCACGACAACAACCACCCGGGTTCTCAGCCGTTCTGTTCCTTCCACTCCGCCTGGGCCGTGTTCAGCTGGTCGGCCATGGTGTCCAGGAACTTCTTCGCACTCATGTCACCCAGCAGCACCTTCTGGAAGTTCGGCTCGTTGTCGGCCTTGGAGATCGTGTTCCAGTCGGGCAGGTAGTACGGCAACTGGACGATGCTCGTGGAGCCGTCGGTCAGCGCGGCGGCGGCGAGCTTCGTGGGCTCCGCCTGGGAGATCCACGCGTCCTTGGCGGCGTCGTTGTTCGACGGCACCTGTCCCGCCGCCTTGTTGAACTCCGAGTTCTCCGCGCGCGAGGTGGCGAACTCGATGAACTTCCAGGCGGCTTCCTTGTTCTTCGAGCTCTTGAACACCCCGAGCCCGTCAACGGGGTTGGACACCTGGACCCGCTTGCCGGAGGCGCCGATCGGCTGCGGAATTCCCCGGAACTTGCCGGCTCCGAGCGCCTTCACATGGTCCTGGTAGGAGCCCAGGTTGTGGTTCAGCATCCCGATGGTGCCGGAGTCCCACTGCGCGACCATCTTGGTGAAGTCGTTGTTGAGGTCGGCCGCCGGAGTGTCCTTCTTGTACAGCGCCGCGTACTTCTCCAACGCCGCCACGTTCTTCGGGTCGTTGAGGGTGGTCTTGTCGCCGTTCCAGAAGGAGGTGATCCCGCTCTGCCCGTACGAGGCGTCCAGGGCCTGGGCGATCGACCCGGCTCCTCCGCGGATGGTGTAACCGAACTCGTTCTTCTTGGAGTCGGTGAGCTTGCGCGCGGCCTCGTAGAACTTGTCCCAGGTGGTCGGCTCGTCGAGGCCGGCCCTCTTGAACAGGTCGGTCCGGTAGTACAGCACGCCGTTGTTCGCGGAGGTCGGGATCGAGTACAGGGTCCCGTCCCCGCCGCCCGCCGCCTTCAGCGAAGCGACCATGTTCTCGTTGAGCTTGCCGCTCAGGGAGGACTTGGCGAGGCGGTCGTCCAGCGGCTCCAGCGCCTTCTGCGCGGAGAACCCGGCGAGCATGGCCGCACCGACGCCACCGACGTCCGGCAGGCCGCCGCCCTGGATGGCGGTGTCGACCTTGGACTGGTACTCGGTGGAGGCGATGCCGACGTACTCGACCTTGATGCCGGGGTTCGCCTTCTGGAACGCGGCGATGATCGCCTTCCAGGCGTCGGTGCGCACACCGCCGTTGTTGTCCCAGAAGACGATCTTTCCCTTGCCGCTGCCCTCGTCGCCCTTGTCGCCGCCGGACCCGCTGCCGTTGTCACCGCAGGCGGTGGCGGTGAGCGCCAGTACGGACCCGAGGGCGACGGCTATGGCAGCGCGCCTGCTTCTGCGGATGCTGATCTTCATTGGTCGGCTCTCTTCTTCTTCTGGTTCCAGCGGAGAAATGAAGGTGTGGGGGGAAGTCAGTGGCGGGCGTACGGGGCCCAGCCGTCCGTGCCCTTGAGGTGGTTCGCGACGGTGTACGTCCTCGCGTCGGCGGCGCTCAGCTGCGGCCGGTCCGCACTCGGGGAGGCCCCCGGCCCGAAGTTGCGGTACTCGGCGAACCGCGCGTCCTTCCACGAGAAGCCGCTCATGTCGGTCCACGGCGAGGACTTCACCGCTGCCGGCAGCTCGGTGTCCCGGATCAACACCTGGGCCACGGCGGCGGGTTCACCGCCCGGATGCCACGGCCGTCCCAGGTGGAAGGACTGCTCCGGCGCGTCGCTCAGGACCTTCGAGCAGGTGATCAGGAACCCGTGGGGATTGCCCGTCCATGTCGAAGCGGCCGTCATATAGCCGTTGTTGGTGGTGGAACCCCGGCTCAGCAGGCGGATCACGGACCGCTCCACGACGGTGGTCGCACGGCCGTAGAGGAAGTCGACATCGCCCTCGATGTACGAGTCGCGGATGTAGACCCGGCTGATCACGTCCAGCTTGGGGCTGTCGGTCATCAGGGTGTCCTGGTTGCCCAGGAAGGCCGTGTCCTCGAAGACGATCCGGTCGCCGGTCGTCTTCATCGCGAGGGCCTGCTCGCCCTTCAGCTCGACCGCGGCCTCGTCGAAGTCGTTGCTGAAGGTGAGGTGGCGGGCGGTGACGTCGTTCGCGGCGATCCGAGCCGTCGCGCTGCCCGTCGAACCGCCGTACTCGGCAGGCGTGTCGTAGACGATGACGGTGTCGGACCGGTCGCGTCCGGTCCCCCGGAGCACGATGTTCGGCTTGGTCGCGGGGATGTACACCTTGGCGCGGTACACCCCCGGCGCCACGGCGATCGTCACCGGCACGGTGTTCCCGTCCGGCACGGCGTCCACGGCGGCCTGCACGGTCGGGTAGCCGTCCGGGACGTGCAGGGTCACGCCGGTCCGCTGCCGCGGCCCGGTGACGACCTTGCCGTCGGCCCCTGCTGTGGTGCCGCCCGCGAGGGAGGCGAAGCCGTGCGGCCGGCCCTCTAACTGCTCCGCGGAGGCCGTGGCCCCCGAAGCCGGTGTTCCGACGGCGGTCGTCGCCAAGGCCCTCGCCTCTCCTGCCGCCCCGAGACCCAGGGCAGCCGCGAGACCGAGCACGGCGGCCACGACGGTGCCGTACCCCGGTCTCTGCAAGCGCTTGCTATGCAGGTGCTGCGTCATTGCGGCTCCCAACAGGCTTACGGGTTCGGTGCGTTACAGGTGGTCGATCCTCAAGTGCGAGAAGGTTGCCGCGCCGGCGTGCCCTCCTCCGACGGGCGCGAGCGCGAACAGTCCGAGCAGCGCGCCGACCCAGCGCCAGGGCGTGGCGGCGAAGACGGGCCCGGAGGGCTGCGGGCCGTCGCCGAGGTCGCAGAAGAACCTGCAGCGCGCCCCGGTGCCGATCTCGATCCGCAGCCGTACCTTCTCGGCGAGGGCGGGCCGGGGGTGCTCGGCGTCCCGTTCCTGCTCGGCGACGCCCTCGGCGAACCGGTGCACGAGGTGGACGGCGCCGTCGGCCCCCCGCTGGAGTCCGATCCAGCTGAATGCGTCACCGAGAACGGCGAGTCCGGCGCGGGCCCCCGGTTCCTCGCTGTGCAACCGCAGTTCCACCTCGACCGCCGAGGGTGTGCCGGGCAGCCGCTGGGTGAGAAGGTTCGGCACTCTGCGCAGGTCGTGCGCGTCGGCCGAGCGGACGCAGGTGAGCCGGAGTCCGTCGCCGGAGTGGTGGGTGGCCCAGCCGGGCTGCGGGTTGGCGGTCCACTGCCACTGTCGGCCGAAACGTCCGCCGGGGAAGTCGTCGTCGGTGGCGGGCGCCGCGTCCGGCTGCGGCGGCAGGTCGGGCCTCTCGTGCACGGCGACGGGGGTGCCCGCCTCGCCGAGCACCGGCCAGCCGTCCGGACCCCAGCGCATGGGCTGGAGGTGGACGACCCTGCCGTAGGCGCCCTTCTGCTGGAAGTGCAGGAACCAGTCCTGGCCGGACGGGGTGCGCACCCAGCCGCCCTGGTGGGGGCCGTTGACGTCGGTGTCCCCCTGCTCCAGGACGACCTTCTCCTCGTAGGGCCCGAAGAACCCGCGTGAGCGGAAGGCGCCCTGCCAGCCGGTCTCGACTCCTCCCGCGGGGGCGAGGATCCAGAACCAGCCGTCGTGCTGATAGAGCTTGGGGCCTTCGAGGGTGAACCAGCCGGGGATCCGATCGCCGTCGACGATCACCTTGCCCTCGTCGAGGAGTTCACGGCCGTCGAGATCCATCCGGTGACCGGTGAGCCGGTTCTTGACGCCGGAGCGGGACCTGGCCCAGGCGTGCACGAGGTAGGCCTCGCCGGTCTCCTCGTCCCACAGGGGGCACGGGTCGATCAGGCCCCTGCCCGACTTGAGGAGGTGCGGGCGAGTCCAAGGGCCCCTGATCTCGGGGGCGTTGATCTGGAAGATGCCCTGGTCGGGGTCGCCCCAGAAGATCCAGAACCGTTCGTCGTGGTAACGGAGAGAGGGCGCCCAGACCCCGCAGTCGTGCCGGGGCCTGGTGAACTCCGCGGCCGGTTCCAGGCGTTCGAGGGCGTGGCCGATCAGCGTCCAGTTGACCAGGTCGCGGGAGTGCAGCAGCGGCAGGCCCGGGGCGCGGCCGAAGCTGGAGGCGGTGAGGTAGAAGTCGTCGCCGACACGGATGACGTCGGGGTCGGACCAGTCGGCGTTCAGGACCGGGTTCGTGTACGTCGCCGGCCGGGCCGGGTTCGGGTACGTCACTGGCTGACCGCCTTCCGTACCAGGGCCGCCGCTTCGAGCCGCGGGAGGCGTCCGTCGCAGTTCGAGTACATGGCCGGCAGGGACGGGCTCGGATGCGTCCCTGGCAAGGTCGGACGGGAGTACGTCACTGGCTGACCGCCTTCCGTACCAGGGCCGCTGCTTCGAGGCGCGGGAGGCGTCCGTCGGCCACGACGGTGACGATCCGCCGTACGACGGTCTCGCCCGGCGGCACGTCCAGCCGCTCCTGGGAGGCCAACGAGGAGCCCACGCCCGGGTATTCGCCGGCGCGCACGAACCACGGGTCCCGCCGGGTCCGTTCGGTGGCCCCGGCGAAGACGAGCGTCCAGCTACGGCCCGTGAGGGCGACCCAGTCGGCGCGGGTGCCGTGTATCGCGCCCTCGCCCTCGCGGTCGACGGTGAAGACGTCCGGCGCCTCCTGCTCCTTGCGGGCCCGCCAGAAGAAGCCGCCGTAGGCCGCGCCCGGGCGGCCGTTGGTGGCCGGGCTGCCGATCGACAGGGCGGCCTGGGTGACGTTGGTGAGGGAGAAGGTGAAGTCCAACGCCCAGGCGGTGCCCGTCAGTTCGGTGACCGCGACGGTACGGCGCTCACGCAGCAGCTCGCCCCCGGTGGCGACCCAGCGCAGCTCCTCCACGAAGCCGTCCGGGTCGCGGAGCTGGAAGGAACTGTGGCGCTGGGCACCGTGGTTGTCGAGCTCGGTCGGGCCCTGGTCGCGGACGTAGGTCCGGCCGCCCCAGAAGTTGTGCCCCTCGACGTCGGGAACCGCGACACCGACGCCGAGGTGGTGGATGTGGTCGGCGGGGCTCAGTTCGGTGACCGCCGTGCCGGCCAGGGTGGTGACGGGGTGCAGATAGGGGCGTGGGGAGAGCCGGGCGGACAGCTCGGGCCGGGTGACGTAACGGCCGACCGGGCGGCCCGCGACACACAGGACAGGGAAGTCGGGGGTCGTCATGTACTCACCTCGTTCGCGTCATGTGGCGGAGCCCAGCCGGCACCCAGCTCGGAGTACAGGGCGAGGGTGTCGGCGGCGCGTTCGACGAGCCCGTCGATGCCGGGCACGACCCGGCGCTCCTCGTCGGGGAGCAGCTGCCAGGCCGTGGCCGGCAGCGGGGTCGGGTCCGGGGCCAGCCGGATCGCCTCGACGACCTTCATGAAGGCACCGGTCACGTCCGGGACGACCAGGAGGCCGGTGCCGTCGGTGAGGTGGTCGACCAGGTTCTCCAGCAGGTCGGTGCGGCCGTACTCGTACTCCTCGGGGCCGCGGCCGGCCCGCTGGAGCAGTACGCGGTCCTGCTTGTACCAGTAGGTGATCCGGCCGCGGTCGCCGTGCACGACGACATACGGCTCGCCGGGCTCCTCGGCGCACAGGGTCACCGCGACGGTCACCGTGAGACCGGCCGAGGTGGTGACGCGGACACAGGAGGTGTCGTCGGACTCGATGTCGTTGGCCCGCAGCAGCTCGGTCTCGATGCGGGTGACGTCCTCGGCACGGCTCGCGTCGCCCAGGGCCAGCGCGGTGGCGACGGCGTGCGCGAGGGGGTTGGTCAGCGCGCCGTCGATGACGTCGACGCCGTTCATCCGCCGCTTGCCCGCCCAGGGTGCCCGCCGGTAGTACGCCTCCGCACGCGCCCAGGCACCGGCTCCGCCGATCCCGGTCAGCGCGCCGATCGCGCCCTCCTGGACCAGCTCGCGGATCGCGGGCACGGCGTGCGAGCCCAGCGACTGGAAGCCGATCTGGCAGGCGACCCCGGCCGCGGCGACCCCGTCGGCCATGCGGCGGAACTCGGCGTAGGAGGGGGCGGGGGGCTTCTCCAGCAGGATGTGGACGCCCCTCTGTGCCGCCAGGAGCGCCAGGTCGGTGTGCGTCGGGATCGGCGTGCAGATCACGGCGATCCGGGCGCCCGTCGAGTCGAGGAGCGCGCCGAAGTCAGCGGACTGCTCGGGCGCGCCCAGGCCCTCGGGGATCTCGTCGCCGGTCAGCGGGGTCAGCTCACAGATCCCCGCCAGCCGTACGATTCCCTTGTCCTGGAGCCGGCGGATGTTCTCCAGGTGCCAGCGGCCGTGGCCGCGCGCGCCCGCCAGGACGATGTCTACGGTGCTCATGGGGTCCTCCCTGCGCCCGCGCCGTGCGCCACCTCTCGGTCGGCTGCCTCGGCGCTGTCGAACTTTGAGTGCAGGGTAGGCGTCCGGCCGACGTCGGCCGTGAGCTCACGCCCGCTGCCGGAGCCGTGGGTGTGGCACACGGCGAGCAGGTCCGCCGGACCGCCGTCGGAGAGGCCGCCGGTCTGCTCCCTCGTGCCGGCGTTCCGGCTCCTGACGAGGTCGGCGTCGCGGGTACGGGCGTGGGCGGGGATGCGGGTGCGTCCCGACAAGTCGCGGGTGCGTCCCGACAAGTCGGTGGTCAGGGCGGTCTGACGGACCCTCATATTCGTGCCTCCTCGCCAGACCCGGGGACCGGTTGTGTGCGCACACCCACGGGCCGGCCCGCGAACGCCCCGGCTCCACCGCGGCCGGCCGCCTCGGACACCCGGGCGTCGCCCACCCCCAGCAGGACTCGGCCGACGGCACGCCCCTCGGCCCGCACGACGACACCCAGCAGGCCCAGCACCACGCCGCCCAGGGCGACCCGACCGAGTCTCATCCCTTCACCGCCCCCGCGCTGAAGCCGGTGATCAGCCACTTCTGGATGAAGGCGAACACGATCACCACGGGGACGGCCGCGATGATGCCGCCCGCCGCGAGGGCGCCGAGGTCGACGCTGTCCGCGCTCATCAGGGTGTTGAGGCCGACCGGGATCGTCTGCTTGTCCTGGTTGTTGAGGAACATCAGGGCGAACAGGAAGTGGTTCCAGGAGTGCACGAAGGCGAAGGAACCAACCGCGATCAGACCGGGCCGCAACAACGGGAGCACCACGATCCTGAACGCGGTGAGGCGGTTGCAGCCGTCGACCCAGGCCGCCTCCTCCAGGGTGTACGGCACGTTCTTGATGAAGTTGCTGATCAGGATCATCGACAGCGGCAGCTGGAAGACCGTCTCCGCGATGATGACGCTGCCCAGCGAGTTGATCATGTTCAGCTCGGCGAAGATCTCGAACAGCGGGACCAGCAGCAGCGCGCCCGGCACGAACTGGGAGCACAGCAGGGCCAGCATGAAGGCGCTCTTGACCTTGAAGTCGAACCTCGCGAGGGCGTAACCGCCGGCCAGGGCCACCAGGGTCGTCATCACCAGGGTGGCGAGGCCGACGTACACGCTGTTCTCGAAGTAGGTGCCGAACGACCGCTGCGTCCACACCTTCTCGAAGTGGTCGAAGGTGATCGGCCAGGGCACGAGCGAGGTGGAACCTGCCGGGCGCAGCGCGAAGAGCAGGATCCAGTAGAAGGGGATGAGCGTGAAGACGAGGTAGATCGACAGCGGTGTGTAGATCTGCCAGCGGGGGGCCTCGTCCCAGCTGCGGCGGCGCTTCACCGGGCGGGGTGCCTCGGGCGTGTTCCGCACGGGCACGGGGGCGACCTCGGTGGCCTCCTTGGTGATCACTTGGAACCGCCTCCGAACTTGCTCAGCCGCAGATAGACCATCGAGCAGAAGAGCAGGATCACGAACGCGACCGTGGTCAGGGCGGACGCGTAGCCGAAGTTGTGGGCGTCGACCGAGGTGTTGGCGATGTAGAGCGGCAGGGTCGTGGTCTCCCCCGCCGGGCCGCCGCCGGTGAGCGTGTAGAGCAGGTCGACGTTGTTGAACTCCCACACCGCGCGCAGCAGCGTGGACAGGACGATCGCGTCCTTGAGGTGCGGCAGCGTGATGTGCCAGAACTGCTTGATCTTGCTCGCCCCGTCGACCTCGGCGGCCTCGTACAGGTCCTTCGACACGGACTGCAGATCGGCGAGGATGAGGATCGCGAAGAAGGGGACACCGCGCCACAGGTCGGCGACGACCGCCGCCGAGAAGACGGTGGAGGTGTCCGACAGCCAGCTGGTGCCGTAGGAGCCGATGCCCATGTCGGCGAGGTAACGGGTCACGCCCGTCTGGGAGTTGTAGAGCAGCACCCAGATCGCGGAGGTCAGCACGCCGGAGACGGCCCACGGGGAGAAGACGAGCGCGCGGCCCATCGACCGGCCCACGAAGGACTGGTTGACGATCAGCGCGAGCGCCAGGCCGAACAGCAGCTGGAGTCCGACCTCGACGAAGACCCACTTGGCGCTGAAGGTCAGCGTGTCCCAGAACTGCGGGTCCTTGGTGAAGATCTGGACGAAGTTGTCGAAGCCCGCGTACCCGTTCCGCCACGGCTTGGTGGGGTTGTAGTTCTGGAGGCTGTAGTAGAAGACGCTGATGACCGGGTAGGCGATGAAGCCCAGCATCAGCAGGGCCGCCGGCGCGATCAGCAGGTACGGCAGCCTGCGCGGCGTGGCGGAGGCACGGCGTCGCCGGGGTGACGCGGGCGGTTTCGCCACGGCAGCGGCTTGGGCCATGACTGTTCTCCGTTCTCGGTACGTCGTGCGGTGGTCGTACGGGAAGCGCTTTCTCGATATGCGGAGGTCCGCCCCTGTCGCGATACGGGGTGCCTCTTGCTGTTGTGCGGCGGGTGCGGACTCGTTGTGGCTTGTCGCGCTCACGCGGCGGAGCCGCATGTCGATACAGCCCCGCGCCCCCATGGGGCTCGGGTCAGCTTGCGTAGGGGTCCGGCGAGGTGCCCGGCCGTGCCAGGAACTCGAAGTCGCAGCCGATGTTCGCCTGCGTGATCTGTTCGTTGTAGAGCGCGCCGTAGCCGCGCTCGTAACGCACGGGCGGCGGCGTCCACTCCGCCCTTCGGCGTTCCAACTCCTCGTCGTTCAAGTTGAGTTGGAGTGACCTGGCCTCGACGTCGAGGGTGATGCTGTCCCCCGTGCGGACGAGGGCGAGCGGTCCGCCGACGTACGACTCGGGCGCCACGTGCAGTACACAGGTGCCGTAACTCGTGCCGCTCATCCGGGCGTCGGAGATCCGGACCATGTCCCGCACGCCCTGCTTGAGCAGGTGCTCCGGGATCGGCAGCATGCCGTACTCGGGCATGCCCGGGCCGCCCTTGGGTCCGGCGTTGCGCAGCACCAGCACGCTGTCGGCGGTGATGTCCAACGCCGGGTCGTCGATGGTGCGTTGCATGGTCCTGTAGTCGTCGAAGACGACCGCGGTGCCGGTGTGCTTGAGCAGGTGCTGCTCGGCGGCGACGTGCTTGATGACCGCGCCGTCCGGGCAGAGGTTGCCGCGCAGTACGGCGACCCCACCCTCGCTCGCGACCGGGTTCTCGCGGGTGCGGATGACGTCGTCGTTGTGGACGACGGCTCCTTCGAGCTGCTGCCCCAGGGTGCCGTTGACGGTCGGCCGGTCCAGGTGCAGCAGGTCGGTGATCCGTGAGAGGAAGGCGGGCAGCCCGCCGGCGAAGTAGAAGTCCTCCATGAGGTACGTCTGTCCGCCGGGCCGTACGTTCGCCAGCACCGGCACCGTGCGGGCGATGCGGTCGAAGTCGTCGAGGGTGAGGGAGACGTGGGAGCGTCCCGCCATCGCGATCAGGTGGATGACCGCGTTGGTGGAGCCGCCGAGCCCCAGCACCGTGGTGACGGCGTCCTGGAAGGCCTCGTGGGTGAGGATCTCGGAGGGCTTGAGGCCGGTCCAGGCGAGGTCCACGGCGCGGCGTCCGGAGGCGGCCGCCATCCGCTCGTGCCCGGAGTCGACGGCCGGGACCGAGGAGGCGCCCGGCAGTGTCATGCCGAGGGCTTCCGCGGCGGCGGTCATCGTGGACGCGGTCCCCATGGTCATGCAGTGGCCGGGAGAACGCGCCAATCCGCCCTGGAGTTCGCGCAGTTCGCAGTCCGTCAGGTTGCCCGCGCGGTGCTCGTCCCAGTACTTCCACATGTCGGTGCCGGACCCGAGGGTCTCACCGCGCCAGTGCCCCGGCAGCATCGGTCCCGCCGGGACGAAGAGCGAGGGAACGTCGGCCGAGGCCGCGCCCATGAGCAGCGCGGGCGTCGACTTGTCGCAGCCGCCGAGCAGCACCGCCGCGTCGATCGGATACGACCGCAGCAGCTCCTCCGTCTCCATCGCGAGGAGGTTGCGGTAGAGCATCGGGGTCGGCTTCTGGTACGTCTCCGAGAGTGTGGAGACCGGGAATTCGAGCGGGAAGCCCCCGGCCTGCCACACCCCCCGCTTGACGGCCTCGGCGCGCTCGCGCAGATGGACGTGGCAGGGGTTGATGTCCGACCAGGTGTTGAGGACGGCGATCACCGGGCGGCCCCGGTACTCCTCCGCCTCGTAACCGAGCTGGCGCATACGGGCGTTGTGCGACCAGGTCCGCAACTGGCCCTCGACGCCGTACCAGTGGTGGCTGCGCAGTTCCTCCGGTCTCATTCGCTCCCTGTCGGTCATACGGCCCACCCGCCGGCTATCGCGGCGACCTCGGCGCGCCCGCTCTCGGGCAACTCGCGGCTCGGCGGGCGCACTTCGCGGCGGCACAGACCCAGGGAGGCGAGGGCCTCCTTGACGACGGTGACGTTGTCGGCGGAGCCGTTGGCCGCGCGGAGCTCCTCGAAGCGGCGGATCTGCTCCCAGACCTTCATGGCGGCCAGGTAGTCCCCGGACCGAAGCGCTTCGATCATGTTCCGCGAAACGGCGGGGGCGACGTTCACGAGCCCCGAGGTGAAGCCGGTGGCGCCCGCGGAGAAGTACGAGGGGGCGTAGGGCTCGGCGAGTCCGGCGACCCACACGAAGCGTTCCAGTCCCGCGTCCCGGGCGAAGGCGGCGAACTTGGCGGCGTCGGGGACGGCGTACTTCACGCCGATCACGTTCGGGCAGGCGTCGGCGAGTTCGGTGAGGCGGTCGCCGCTGAGCTGGGCGTTGCGGATGTACGGGACGACACCCAGCTCGGGCACGGACTCGGCGATGGCGCGGTGGTAGTCGACCCAGCCTGCCTGCGAGACGTAGGGGTGGACGGGCTGGTGGACCATGACCATCCCCGCGCCGAGCTCACGGGCGTGGCGGGCGGAGGCGACGGCGGTGGGCACGTCGTGACCGACGCCGACGAGGACGTTCGCGCGTTCCCCGGCCTCGTCGACGGTCAACTCCGTGACCAGTCGGCGCTCTTCGGGGGTGAGGGCGTAGAACTCGCCGGTGTTCCCGTTGGGGGTGAGGGTCGTGATCCCTCCGTCGAGCAGCCGACGCAGCAGGGCCCGGTGCACGTCCTGGTCGACGGTGCCGTCCTCGGCGAACGGCGTCACCGGGATCGCCACCACGTCGGCCAGGGCCGCCCGCTGGGTCCGATACGTCTCGCTGCTCATTCCTGACCTTCCTGGTCCATCACTCCGGGGAACGCTCGCTCGACGAAGGATGCGATGTGGGCGTGCAGGGCGCGGGCCGCGCCGTCCGCGTCGCCCTCCAGGGCGAGCCGCAGGATCTCCCGGTGCTCACCGGCCTCCCGCTCCCAGGAGGGCGAGGCCGCCCAGGCGACGGCGGAGACGAGAGCCGCCTGGTCGCGGACCTCGTCGAGCATCCGGCCGAGCAGCGGGTTGCCGCAGGGCAGATAGAGGGAACGGTGGAAATCCCGGTTGGCGAGGGAGCGTTCGGCGGTGTCGGTGGCGTCGTCGGCCCGGGTCAGCGCGTCACGGGCGTCGTCGAGCGAGGCTCCCCGGCGCACGGCCCGCTTCAGCGCCTCGGGTTCGAGGAGCAGCCGGACGTCGTAGACCTCGCGCGCCATGTCCGCGTCCACCATGCGCACCGTGACGCCCTTGTACTGGTTCATCACGACGAGCCCGGTTCCGGCCAGGGTCTTGAGCGCCTCGCGCACCGGGGTCTTCGACACCCCGAACTGTGCGGCGAGTTCGGTCTCCACCAGGGCCTGACCCGGCGTCAGGCGCCCGGTGAGGATGCGGCGTTTGATCTCTTCCTGCACGTACTGCGTGCGGGAGGGGATCGGCGTGGGCACAGAGGTCATGCGCGCCTCTCGGATCTCGCGTATCGGATCTTGTGTATCTGATCTCGCGTATCGCGTCTCATATATGACGTACGAAGTACGACGGGTTGAAGGTAAGAGGACGGTGTTGTTTCGTCAATGCTTCCGGCAGAGGAAGCCGAAGTTTCTGTGCGGACGCGTCAGACGAGACGGGTGGCACCCTCGAACGCGGTACTGGTCCGCCCCGCGAAGGCCACGGCCGCGCGTGTGGTCGCGGCCTCCCTGGTGAGCGTGGGTCCGACATGGGTGACGATCAGCTCGCGCGCACCGGCCTTGCGGGCGAGGTCGCCCGCCTCCTCGGGAGTCAGGTGGACCTGTTCGCCTTCGCGATGACGGTCGATGTCCGCCTCGCACAGGAACACGTCCGACTCGGCGGCCAGTTCGACGAGGGCACCGCAGGGCCCGCTGTCCCCCGAGTACGCGAGGACGCGCCCCGCGCACTCGGCGCGCAGTCCGTAGGCCTCGGCGTCGTGGACGACGGCCCGGGTGGTGAGCCGGAGGTTCCAGTGCCGGACGACATGGCCGTCGTACAGGGGATGGAAGTCGAGGACACCGTCGAGGAAACGGATGTCGGACCGTCCGAAGAACCCGGCGAGCCGGTGGGCACAGCCCGGCGGCGCGTACACCGGGATCGGTGCGGGCGGGGTGAGCCCGCCGTAGACGAAGGCGTAGACGGCGGCCAGCAGATCGGCACTGTGGTCGGCGTGCAGATGGGAGATCCAGATCGCCGTCAGCCGGGAGGGATCAGTGTGCCGCTGCAACTCCGCGAAAGTGCCGGGCCCGGCGTCCACCCATACCTCGGCGCCCCCGCCGCGCACCAGGTAGCCGGAGCAGGGGCGGCCCGGTCCCGGATGCGGAGAGGCGGTTCCGAGGACGGTGAGACTGAGGGGCGGCATGGTGGGGAGCGTACGGTCCGGGCCTCCCCGCCCGCCGCCCGTTTCCGTTCCTCTACGGCACTCTCGTACCGGCGTCTACGGCGTCCACCGCGGGTTCCGCCCGCTGAGCCCCAGGGTCCGGTCCAGCAGCGGGGCGTCCGCCGGGACCGGGACGACCGGGCCGAAGATGGCACCCCGGCCGGGATCGTCGACACAGGCCTGGAGGAAGTCGTGCGAGACCTGGAGCGCGGCCGGGTCCGGGTCGTACGGGCGGCCTGTCGCGCGGGCCAGGTCCCAGCCGTGGACGATCAGTTCGTCGGCGGCGACGGCAGCGGTGACCTCGCCCGGCATGTCGAAGCCGCCGGCCCGGGTCATGCCGGTCCAGGCGGCCGGGTCGCGCCAGGCCTCGGCGAGTTCGTCGAGCACCTTGGGAAGTTCCTCGCGCCAGCCGGGGCCGATGTCCGGGACGGAGGCGGTCGGGGGCGTGTCGGTCGTGACACCGAGGTCCTTGCGGGCGGCGTCACGGAAGGCGGCGGCGAGGTGGAGCAGGTGGCCGAGCAGATTGTGCACCGCGAGCTCGGGGCACGGCGTGGCGTTCCCCAGCTGATCATCGGTGACCGCGTCGGCGAGACGGGCGATGGCGCGGGTCTGCGGTCCGAGGTCCAGGGTCGGGACGGTCATGCGGCGCTCCTCGTGATGTCCGGGCAACGGTTCCG
Source organism: Streptomyces sp. NBC_00285 (assembly GCF_036174265.1). NCBI lineage: Bacteria > Bacillati > Actinomycetota > Actinomycetes > Kitasatosporales > Streptomycetaceae > Streptomyces > Streptomyces sp. NBC_00285. The sequence goes on from NZ_CP108055.1 coordinate 2,647,236, forward strand.
GTGTCGTGAGGGGTGGACCGTCCGCGGCCCGAGAACTCATCGCCCGTTCCCACATCTACGGCACCTGCCCCATCCCGGCACCGGGGCCTTAGACCCACGATGTCCAGGCATGACCAAGACATGGAAGACATGGACGGTTCTGCGCGACCGTGACTCCGCTGTGTTCCTCACCGCTGTCGTCGTCTCCGGCTTCGGCACCTCGGCCCTGTGGCTGGTGTCCGGCGTATGGGTCAAGGAGCTCACCGGCTCGGACGGCCTGGCCGCACTGTGCATGCTCGCGATGTGGGCGCCGACGCTCGCCGGCCCGCTGTTCGGGGCGCTCGCCGACCGGGTCCGCCGCAAACCCCTGCTGATCGGCGCCAACCTCCTGCCGGCGGCGCTGCTGCCGGCCCTCTTCGCCGTCGGCGCCCCCGACCGCGTGTGGATCGTCATCACGGTCCTCTTCGTCTATGGCGCGGCGGGCGTGGTCCATGACGCGGCGGAGTCGGCCCTGGTCGCCAGGGCGGTGGCCCCGGCCCTGCTCGGCGACTTCAACGGGCTGCGGACGGCGATCACGGAGGGCATGAAGCTGGTGGCCCCCCTGGCGGGCGTGGGTCTCTACGCGGTCTACGGCGGTCCGGGTGTCGCATTTCTGGACGCGATCACGTTCGTGATCGCCGCGCTCCTGTACGCCCGCCTGCGACCCCACGAGCCCCGACCGGACTCCCCCACGCCACTGTTCAAGCGGGCGCGCACGTTCAGGTGCAGGCCCGGCCGGGCGGCGACCGTGGCGGAGGCCGCCGACCCCGCGCCGGTCACCGGGAGCGGGTCACCGCCGTGCGGGCAGCGCTCGACCGCGACCGGTCGCCCGAAGTCACGCGGGCGGACCGCGGCAGCCGTAGGTGTCCGCCACATATGGGCCCACCCCACACTGCGCCCCCTGATCCTGGCCGGCGGCACCACCATGCTCTTCGCCGGGCTCAACGGCGCCCTGATCTACGCCGTACTCGACGGCCTCGGCCGCTCCCCCGCGTACGCCGGTGCGCTGTACGCCGCCCAGGGTGCCGGATCCGTGGCGGTGGGGCTGGTCTCCGGGCCCGCTCTGCGCCGGCTCGGCGAACGCCGGTTCGCCGCGTACGGCATCGCCCTGACCGCGGTCGCCGCCGGGCTGCGGGCGATCCCCTCCGACCCGCTCGCCCTCGCGTGCAGCGCGGCCATCGGCGCGGGCCTGCCCTGCGTGCTGATCGCCGCCCTCACCGCCGTGCAGCGCGAGACACCGGACGCGCTGCTGGGTCGTACGGTCGCCACGGCCCACACCCTCGTGTACGCCCCGAACGTGCTCGGCCTCGCCGTCGGAGCGGCCCTGGTCGAACTGGTCGGCCAGCGGCCGCTGTCGGCCGTCCTCGGCGTGGTGTGGCTCGCGACAGCCGTACCGCTGTTTCAGAGGCCTGCCAGCGCCTCGCGGATCGCCTCCAGGTCACCGTCCGACGCCAACCCGGCGTGATACAGCCGGACTTCGGTCGCCCCGAGGTCCCGCGCCCGGGCCACGTCCGCCGCGAGGGTGCCCGGGCTGCCGCCCATCTCCGAGATGACGGGGAAGTTGGCGGCGATCACCGCGTCCTTCCGGGCCCGGGCGAAGGGCGTGAGCAGGCCCGGCCCGCCCGAGCAGGGCACGACGACACCGTCCGCGACGGACAGGATGTGCTCGGGGTCGACCCCGGGGTTGGCGCCGACGTGGTAGGTCACGGGGTCCGCGTGCAGCAGGATCTGGAAGCCCTCGGGAGCGGCCGCCCGGACCGCCCGGACCGCCGTCTCCTGGAGGGTGCGGGCGGTCTCGTCCCGCCACCCACGGGTGGCCGCCGTGTTCGACGCGCCGAGCAGCTTCTCGACCGTCGGCCAGCCCTCGTCGGTGGCGGTTCCCTGCCACAGCGGCTCCAGGGCGGTGCGTACGGCCGACGCCAACTCGTCGGCGTCGACGCCCTGTTCGCCGTAACCCGCCCGGCAGGTCGCGCAGAAGCAGAGCGCCATGAGGTACATCCCGGCATCGCCGAGCGGGACCCCGCCGGTCTTGTCGTGCGCGTGCAGGTGCTGGAGGCCGTACCAGCCGAGGGACTCCAGCTCGGTGCCGGCCGCGCCCGGGCGCACGGCCGCCTCGACGGCGAGGTCGACGAGGTACCCGCGCGTGGCGGGCTGTGCGATGCAGGGGGCCCACGGGTAGCGGTCGCCGTAGGCATTGACCACGGAGGTGTCCGGGTGCTCGGCGCCCAGGCGGGAGTTGTGCGCGAGGACGACCCAGGTGTGCACCTCCAGGCCCGCCGCCGACAGCGCGTCGGCGGCCTCGCCGAAGGCGTCGCCCGGGGCCCAGTCGCCGGCCGCGTAGGGGCGCAGCGCACGCCCCTGCCAGCGGTCGTCCGTCGGGTACAGCACGGACGCGTGCTCGGCGGTGACGATGCGGTGGCGGGGGTGGCGCGGGGTCAGCGCGCGGGTGGAGTGGTAGGCGGCGGCGAGGGTGGCCTGCCGTACGCCGAGGGCGGCGATGCGGGCCGCGGCCTCCGGGTCCCCGTTGACGTCCCAGGGGTAGACGAACGTCGACGCCTTCACTGCTGCTCCTCCAGGAGTTCGTAACCGCGCTCGATGATCCGCGCGAGTTGCTTCACATGGTCCTCCGCCGGCTCGTGCAGCGGGGGCCGGACCTCGCCCACCTCCAGTCCGCGCAACCGTACGCCCGCCTTGACCAGCGCGACAGCGTATCCGCGGCCACGCGCGCGCAGTTCGACGAAGGGGCGGTAGAACCCGTCGAGGAGCCGGTCGGCCGTGGCCCGGTCGCCGTCGGTGAGCGCGCGGTGGAAGGCGAGGGCGACCTCGGGAGCGAAGCAGAAGACGGCCGAGGAGTACAGGGTGACGCCGATGGCGTGGTAGGCGAGCTGGGTCTGCTCGGCCGTCGGCAGTCCGTTGAAGTAGAGGAAGTCGCCGCCGGGGATCTCGGTGCGCACGGCGCTGACGGTCCGCTGCATCAGGTCGAGATCGCCGAGGCCGTCCTTGAGACCGATGACGCCGTCCGTGCGGGCCAGTTCGACGACGGTCTCCGGAGTGAAGACGGCGTTGTCGCGCTGGTAGACGATCACCGGGAGCGGGGTCGAGGCGGCCACCTCGCGGTAGTGCCGCAGCAGCCCTTCCTGCCCGGCGATCACGAGGTAGGGCGGCATGGCGAGCAGCCCGTCGGCCCCGGCCGCCTCGGCGAGGCGCGCGTACCGCACGGCGAGCGCGGTGCCGTATCCGGCGCCCGCGATCACCGGTACGCGTCCCGCCGTCGCCTCGACGGCCGCCCGGACGCACGTCTCGAACTCCTCGGGCGTGAGCGCGTGGAACTCCCCGGTGCCGCAGCACGCGAACACGGCCGCGGCGCCCTCCTCCACGCCCCGGCGCACATGCGCGCGGTAGGTGTCGAGGTCGACCGAGCCGTCGGCGCCGTACGGCGTGACCGGGAAGAACAGCGGCCCGCTGGGGATGCCGAGTCGATGGACGAGGTCGGCAGACGTCACAGGCTCTCCCTAGAACGAGTAGCACGGGCGATACGAGTGATCACGAAAAACACGCGTGCGGGATACTGATCAGAGTTTACATTTATGAACATGGGTCGCGCCACCCTTGACGCAACCGGGCAATGATCCTTAGCTTGTCCATGAATGTGAATACCGTGCACTCATACGGCCGTCGTCCCAAGGAGACCCGAGGATGCCCGCTCCCCGTACCGTTCTGCTCACCGGCGCCGCCGGCGGGCTCGGCACCCTGATGCGGGATCTGCTCCCGGACTACGGCTACACCCTGCGCCTGCTCGATCTGCGCCCCGTGGAGGGCGAGCCCGACGCGGTCGTCGCCGACCTCGCCGACAAAGCTGCGGTGCGCGAGGCCGTGCGAGGCGTCGACGCGATCATCCACCTCGGCGGCATCTCCCTGGAAGCCCCCTTCGAGAAGATCCTCAAGGCGAACATCGAGGGCACGTACAACCTTTACGAGGCCGCCCGCGAGGAGGGCGTGCCCCGGATCGTCTTCGCGTCCTCGAACCACGCCGTCGGCTACAACCCCCGCCCGCGGGGCGACACACCTCTCGATCCCAGTGCGCTGATCCCGATCGACGCCCCGCGCCGCCCGGACACCTTCTACGGCCTGTCCAAGTCCTTCGGCGAGGATCTCGCGCAGTTCTACTGGGACAAGCACGGCCTGGAGAGCGTGTCCGTGCGCATCGGCTCCTGCTTCCCCGAGCCGACCAGCGTGCGCATGCTCTCGCTGTGGATGAGCCCGGCCGACGGCGCCCGCCTCTTCCACGCGGCGCTGACCTCGCAGGAGGTCGGTCACACCGTGGTCTACGGCTCCTCCGCCAACACCCGGCTGTGGTGGGACCTGAGCACCGCGCGGGCGCTCGGCTACAAGCCGCAGGACGACTCCGAGCCGTACGCGGAGAAGCTGATCGCCGAACAGGGCGAGCTCCAGGACGGCAACGAGGGACACGCCCACCTGGGCGGCCAGTTCGTGACGGACCCGCCGATCTGGCCGTACTGACACCCCTGACATCAGCGGGCGGGCACCGAACGGGCCCGCCCGCAGGCATATCCGGGCACGGCCGACGGCCCCTGACTGTGGCGCGACAGCGCCACTCGAGGGGCGCGGGGAACTGCGCGACCAGCCACGACGAACCCGCAGCCGCCGTCCGACCGCACACCCCGCCCCCCGTGGGCTCGGCCCGCCCGAACGGGCACACACGGACAGGATCGCTCCCGCAACAGACCTGGTCACCACCACCCACCCGCTGTACAACTTCCTGCATACGGCCCGAACGGGCAGCACGACAGGAGGGCGGGTGACCGCATGACGAGCACCTCGGAAGAACGCCAGCGGGAAATCGTCCGTGCCGCTCGCACCACAGGCGCCGTCGACGTCAACACCCTGGCCACTCAACTCGGTGTCGCCAAAGAGACCGTGAGAAGAGACCTCCGCGCCCTGGAGGACCACGGCCTGGTCCGCCGCACGCACGGCGGGGCCTATCCCGTGGAGAGCGCCGGGTTCGAGACGACGCTCGCCTTCCGGGCCACCAGCCACGTACCCGAGAAGCGCCGGGTCGCGGCCGCCGCGGCCGAGCTGCTCGGGGACGCCGAGACGGTCTTCGTCGACGAGGGCTTCACCCCACAGCTCATCGCCGAGGCTCTGCCCAGGGACCGGCCACTGACCGTGGTCACCGCGTCCCTGCCGGTCGCGGGCAGTCTCGCCGAGGCCGAGAACACCTCCGTACTGCTGCTCGGCGGCCGGGTCCGCCCCGGCACCCTGGCGACCGTCGACCACTGGACGACGAAGATGCTGGCCGGCTTCGTCCTCGACCTGGCCTACATCGGCGCCAACGGCATCTCCCGCGAACACGGCCTCACCACGCCCGATCCGGCGGTCAGCGAGGTCAAGGCACAGGCGATCCGCGCCTCCCGCCGCACGGTGTTCGCGGGCGTGCACACCAAGTTCGGCGCGGTCAGCTTCTGCCGGTTCGCGGAGATCGGCGCGCTGGAGGCGATCGTGACGAGCACACTGCTGCCCTCCTCCGAGGCCCACCGGTACTCGCTCCTCGGGCCGCAGGTCATCCGCGTCTGATGTTCCGACCGATGTGTTCAACAGGGGTTCCGCATACCCGGCGAAGCCCCTTTTACCCCCCTATGTCCAGGAGCGATCCATGCGAACCCAGAGCCGACGACGGCCATCGCGAGCCACGCTCGCCATGGCCGCCGCAGGGACGCTGCTCGCCCCGCTGCTCTCCGGCTGCTGGGTCGGAGCCGGCGGGACCGGGTCGGGCGGCGATTCCGTCAACGTCCTGATGGTCAACAACTCCCAGATGACGGAGCTGCAGAAACTGGCCCCGCGCTTCACCGAAGAGACCGGCATCAAGGTCAACTTCACCGTCCTGCCCGAGAACGACGTCCGCGACAAGATCAGCCAGGACTTCGCCAACCAGGCGGGCCAGTACGACGTCGCGACCCTGTCCAACTACGAGATCCCGATCTACGCCCGCAACGGCTGGCTGCACGAGATGAACTCGTACGTGGCCAAGGACCCCGCGTACGACGAACAGGACATCCTGAAGCCGATGCGCCAGTCCCTGACCGGCGACGACGGCAAGCTCTACGGCCAGCCCTTCTACGGCGAGTCGTCCTTCCTCATGTACCGCAAGGACGTCTTCGAGAGGAAGGGCCTGACGATGCCGGCCCACCCCACCTGGACCCAGGTCGCCGACCTGGCCGCCGCGGCGGACGGCGCCGAGTCCGGCATGAAGGGCATCTGTCTGCGCGGACTGCCCGGCTGGGGCGAGATCATGGCCCCGCTCACCACGGTCGTGAACACCTTCGGCGGCACCTGGTTCGACAAGGGCTGGAAGGCCCGGCTCGACTCACCCGCCTTCGAGAAGGCGACGAAGTTCTATGTCGACCTCGTCCGCGAGCACGGCGAGTCCGGCGCCGCCCAGTCCGGGTTCGCCGAGTGCCTCAACAACATGACCCAGGGCAAGGTCGCCATGTGGTACGACGCCACCAGCGCCGCCGGCCTGCTGGAGGCGGCCGACTCCCCGGTCAGGGGCAAGCTCGGCTACGCCCCCGCGCCCGTCGAGAAGACCGAGTCCTCCGGCTGGCTCTACACCTGGGCCTGGGGCATCCAGAACGCCTCCCGCAATCCCGACAATGCCTGGAAGTTCATCTCCTGGGCGTCCGGCAAGCAGTACGAGCAACTGGTCGGCGACGAGATCGGCTGGTCCAACGTCCCGGCGGGCAAGCGCGCGTCGACGTACACGAACCCGGCGTACCAGAAATCGGCCGCCTCCTTCCAGGAGATGACCAAGCAGGCCATCGAGGGCGCCCGGCCGAACGACCCGGGGGTGCAGCCGCGCCCGGCGCCCGGCATCCAGTTCGTCGGCATCCCCGAGTTCACCGATCTCGGTACCAAGGTCTCCCAGGAGATCAGCGCGGCCGTCGCCGGACGCCAGTCCGTCGAGGCGGCCCTGAAGAGGTCCCAGCAGCTCGCCGAGAAGATCTCCGAGGAGTACGAGGGACGATGACCGCGACCACCACGGCCCCCCTGGCCACCGCGCACGTACGCACCCCGGACCCGTCCAAGGCCCGACTGCGGGCCTGGGCCACCCGGGCCCCGCTGCTCCCCGCCCTGATCTTCATGATCGTGGTCACCCAACTGCCCTTCGTGGCCACAGTGGTGATCTCCTTCTTCGACTGGAACGCCCTCTACCCCAAGGCCCGCCACTTCACCGGCGTCGACAACTACCGTGAGGTGCTGACCGACGCGGACCTGCGCCACTCGGTGTGGACGACGGTCCTGCTGACGGTGACGGTGGTCCTGGTCAGCCTGGTCCTCGGGCTGCTCCTGGCGCTGCTGCTCGACCGCCGCTTCCGGGGTCGGGGAGTGGTCCGCACCCTGCTCATCGCCCCCTTCCTGGTGGTCCCGGTGGCAGCCGCCCTCCTCTGGAAACATGTGCTCTACAACCCTGAATACGGCCTGCTCAATGGGTTGTTGCACTATGTGGGCGGCCCACAGCCGGACTGGATCTCCAACACCCCGCTGCTCGCGGTCGAGGCGTCCCTCATCTGGCAGTGGACCCCGTTCATGATGCTGATCCTGCTGGCCGGACTCCAGAGCCGCGACCAGCAGCAGATGGAGGCCGCGCGCGTGGACGGCGCGAGCGGCTGGCAGATGTTCCGCTATCTGACGCTCCCGCACCTGCGCAGGTATCTGGAGCTGGGGGCCCTGCTCGGCTCGATCTACATCGTCCAGAACTTCGACGCGGTCTTCACCATCACCTCGGGCGGCCTGGGCACCGCGAACCTGCCCTACACCGTCTACCAGAGCTTCTACCAGGCCCACGAGAACGGCCTCGCCTCGGCCGCCGGCGTCCTGGTCGTCATCGGCTCGATCATCATCGCGACCTTCGCCCTGCGCGTGGTGTCGTCCCTGTTCCGTGAGGAGGCGGGCCGGGCATGAGCACGATCACCGCACAACGCAAAGGGCGCGGCCTGGGACTGGTGGCCTGGCTCCTGGGGATCGTCTTCTTCCTGCCCATCGCGTGGATGGCCCTGACGTCCTTCCACTCGGAGGCGGACGCGGCCACCAACCCGCCCTCCTTCGGCGCCGCCCTCACCCTGGACGGCTACCGCGAGTTCTTCGGCACCGGCGGCGGCGCGAGCCCTTGGCCGGCGCTGATCAACTCGACGGTCGCCTCGCTGGCCTCGACCCTGTTCGTCCTGCTCCTCGCCCTCCCGGCGGCGTACGCGCTGTCCATCCGCAGGGTCCGGAAGTGGACGGACGTCCTGTTCTTCTTCCTGTCGACGAAGATGCTGCCGGTGGTGGCGGGCCTGCTCCCCATCTACCTGTTCGCGAAGAACACGGACATGCTCGACAACATCTGGCTGCTGGTCATTCTCTACACGTCGATGAACCTGCCGATCGCGGTCTGGATGATGCAGTCCTTCCTCGCCGAGGTTCCGGTCGCGATCATCGAGGCCGCGCGCGTGGACGGCGCCCGTCTGCCCACGATCCTCGCGCGCGTGGTGGCCCCCATCGCCCTGCCCGGCATCGCCGCCACGGCCCTGATCTGCTTCATCTTCAGCTGGAACGAACTGCTGTTCGCCCGGGTCCTGACGGGCGTGGTCGCCGAGACCGCCCCCGTCTTCCTGACCGGCTTCATCACCAGCCAGGGCCTGTTCCTGGCGAAGGTGTGCGCCGCGTCGCTCGTCGTCTCCCTGCCCGTACTCGCCGCGGGGTTCGCCGCCCAGGACAAACTGGTCCAGGGCCTGTCACTGGGAGCCGTGAAATGAAGGCCGCCGTCATCGAGTCCGTGGGCCGTGCCGTCGTCACCGAGGTCCCGGACCCGACGCCGGGCCCGCGCGAGGTCGTCGTCGAGGTCGCCGCGTGCGGCCTGTGCGGCACCGACCTGCACATCCTCCAGGGCGAGTTCGCCCCCGAGCTGCCCATCGTGCCCGGCCACGAGTTCGCGGGCGCGGTGGTCGGGGTCGGCGCCCAGGTCACCGAGCTGGCCGTCGGCGACCGGGTCGCGGTCGACCCGTCCCTGTACTGCTACGAGTGCCGACAGTGCCGTACCGGCCACAACAACCTCTGCGAGCGCTGGGCCGCGATCGGAGTGACGACGGCGGGCGGCGCGGCACAGTACGCGCTCGCGCCGGTGGCCAACTGCGTACGGCTGCCGGAGCACATCCGCACCCAGGACGCGGCGCTCGTGGAGCCGTTGTCCTGCGCGGTGCGGGGTTATGACGTCCTGAGGTCCCGGCTCGGCGCCCATGTCCTGATCTACGGCTCCGGCACGATGGGGCTGATGATGCTGGAGCTGGCCAAACGGACCGGCGCGGCGAGCGTGGACATGGTGGACGTGAACCCGGCCCGCCTGGAGACGGCCCGCCGGCTCGGCGTCTCGGCGTCCGCCGCGAACCCCGACGAGCTGGACCGCCCACAGGGCTGGGACCTGGTGGTCGACGCGACGGGCAACGCGGCGGCGATCCAGGACGGCCTGGAACGGGTGGCCAAGGCGGGCACCTTCCTCCAGTTCGGGGTGGCCAATTACGCGACCAGGGTGACGATCGACCCGTACCGCATCTACAACCAGGAGATCACCATCACCGGCTCCATGGCGGTCCTGCACAGCTTCGAACGCGCGGCGGAACTCTTCGCGACGGGCGTCCTGGACCCGGAGATCTTCATCAGCGACCGGTTGCCTCTGGAGCGGTATCCGCAGGCCCTGGACCAGTTCGCGGCGGGGGTGGGGAGGAAGATCGTGGTGGTGCCGTAAGCCTTTCGGATCTCCCGGCCCCCATTTGGCCGTCGGGTAAGGGAACGGCAAAGTGGGCCCGATCGTTCACGGGGCATGACAGCTATGACCCCCGGCTCGAACATCCCCCTGTCCGCCGCCCGCGTGACGGTGGACGTCGCCGCACCCGTGCGGCTCGACGTATCGGGCCTGCTGCTCACCGCCGACGGCAAGGTGCGCTCCGACGACGACTTCATCTTCTACAACCAGCCGACCGGGCCGGGCGTGACCTACCGCTCGGGCGGCGGTACGACCCCCGACGCGATCGTCGTCGACACGGCGGCCGTACCGCCCGGCATCGAGAAGATCGTCGTTACCGCCAGCCCGGACGCGGCCGGCCAGACCTTCCAGGGCATCGAGCCGACAGCCACGATCCGCAACGCGGACGACAACAGCGCGCTGGCCACGTTCACGCCGCCGCAGCTCGGCGCGGAGACGGCGCTGGTGGTCGTGGAGATCTATCTGCGCAACGGCGCGTGGAAGGCCCGGGCGGTGGGCCAGGGGTACGCCAACGGTCTGGCGGGCATCGCGACGGACTTCGGCGTGACGGTGGAGGAACCGGCGCCCGCGCCCGCCCCGGCACCCGTGGCTCCGCCGGTCACGCCCACCGTGCAGACCCCGGTGGCTCCGCCCGCCCCGGCCATGGACCCCCGGATCGCCGCGCCGCCGGCGCCCGCCGCTCCCCCGGCTCCGCCCGCCGTCGCTCCGGGCGCCGGGAAGATCAACCTCGACAAGGGCCGCGTCAGCCTCCAGAAGAACCAGACCGTGTCCCTGGTCAAGGGCGGTCGTCCGCTGCTCTCCCAGGTCAAGATGGGTCTCGGCTGGGAGCCGGCGTTCCGCGGCAAGGACATCGACCTAGACGCGTCCGTCATCGCCTACGGGCCGCAGCGCAACCACATCGACAGCTGCTACTTCGGCAAGCTGTCCATCGTCGGCGGCGCGATCAAGCACTCCGGCGACAACCTCACGGGTGAGGGCGGCGGCGACGACGAGGTGATCGTCGTCGACCTCGGGCGTCTCCCGCAGGACGTCACCGGCCTGGTCTTCACGGTCAACTCCTTCTCCGGCCAGAAGTTCACCGAGGTCGCCAAGGCGTACTGCCGCCTCATCGACGCCGCGAGCGGAGAGGAACTGGTCCGTTTCGACCTCACCAACGCGGAGGCGCAGACGGGCGTGATGATGGCCAAGATGATCAAGCAGTTCTCCGGCGAGTGGGAGATGACGGCGATCGGCGACTTCGTGAAGTCCCGCACGGTGAGGGGGATGGTGAAACCGGCGGCGCAGGCGCTGTAGTGCACGATGCGGTGCATGGCCAGGCGGTGAGTGGTGGGGGGGCCTGCGCGAGTCGGCCCCCGCCGACTGTGTAATTGCGTTGCCGCAGCACCGGCATCTTCGATCGAATGCCTTCATGACTCATGACGGCCCTGCGGACCATCTGGAGCAGAACCGACGCTTCTGGGACGACGAGGCGGCCGCGTGGCACGGGCCGCTCGCCCGTGATCACTGGGCGCGCGCGGAACCGTCCTGGGGACTGTGGGCCACCCCCGAGTCGCAGGCCCGCGTCCTTCCCGACGGCATCGACGGGATGCGCGCCATCGAGCTGGGCTGCGGTACCGCGTACGTTTCCGCCTGGCTCGCCGGAGCGGGCGCCCACCCGGTCGGGATCGACCTCTCGGAGAAGCAGCTCGCCACCGCTCGCGCGATGCAGGCGGAGTTCGGCATCGACTTCCCGCTGGTCCTGGGCAATGCCGAGAAGGTGCCCTACGAGGACAACACCTTCGACTTGGCGATCAGCGAATTCGGCGCCTCGTTGTGGTGCGACCCCTACCAGTGGATCCCGGAGGCGGCCCGGCTCCTCGTTCCCGGTGGCCGGCTGGTCTTCATGCGCTACTCACCGCTGTTCGCGCTGTGCGTGCCGTCCGAGGGACCGGTGTCCACAACGCTGTCCCGCGGGCAGTTCGGCCTGACCCGGCTGCACCGGGAATCGCACGTGGAGTTCATCCTGCCGCATGGTGAGATGCTTCGCCTGCTTCGATCCTGCGGCTTCGTCGTCGAGGACCTGCTGGAGATTCAAGCGCCCCGGCATGCCCACCAGGACTATCCGGAGGTTTCCGCCGACTGGGCCCGGCAATGGCCCAGCGAGGAGATCTGGAAAGCGCGGCTGGCAGGCTGACCCACGACCGACTACGCCCGCAGCCCCTCCGTGAGCAGTGACAGGTAACGCCGGATGGACTCGCCCCCGCCGTCCGCCAACTCCGCCGCGCCGACGACCCCGTGCGCCAGCCGCAGCAACTCGATCGGCTCGACATCCGCCCGCAGCGTCCCCTCCGCCCGCGCCGCCTCCACGAGCCGCGTCGCCGCCCCCCGCACATGCGTGCCGCACACCGTGAGCACCACATCGCTCGCGTCCGCCACCGCCGACCCCAGCAGCGTCTTCAGCCCGCGTACCTGAACCGTCCCGACGCACAGCTCGTACAGCCACTCCGCCAGTGCCTCCCCCGGCGGCAACTCCTCCGCGAGCTCGTCGGCCCGGCGCGCGAATCCCTCGACGCGGTCCACGTACGCCGCCTCCAGCAGGGCCTGCCGCGTGGGGAAATGCCGGTACAGCGTCCCGGACCCCACACCGGCCCGCTTGGCGATGTCGTCCAGCGACGCACCCTCCCCATGCTCGGCGAAGGCCTCCGCCGCCGCCTTCAGCAACCGCTCGTAGTTGCGCCGAGCGTCCGCGCGCATGGGCCTGACCGGCGTCATCCAGATACTCCTCGCGAACCGGAGACTCTCCCCGCATGGTACCGAACCCCGGCCTGTCCCCTCAGGGCAGTAGGCCGGAGGCGTGCAGCGCGTCGAACACCATCCGGTCCACGGCCGAGACCCGCTCACGGTCGCCGTAGCCGAACCAGTCCGTCTCTTCGATCTCGCTCGAGGCAACCAGCGGACCGGTGCACTCGGCGGTGTAACAGATCATCCGGAACTCGGTGCGTCCGTCGTCCCTCCGCGTCTCGAAGGTGCCGACGTGCACCATCGTGGTCGTATCGACCCGGGACCGGAGTTCTTCGACGATCTCGCGCGCCAAGGTCTCGGCATCGGACTCGCCCGGCTCCCTCTTCCCGCCCGGGAAGTAGAAGACATCCACACCGCGGCTGCGTGTCACGAGCACCCGCCCGTCACGCACGAGAACCCAGGCCACCTTCTCCGGAACGCCCTCACCCTTTCCCATCCCGGGACCCTACCCACCCGCGCTCACATCTTCGTCGCCCCCGCCGCAAGGTCCCGCAGGAAGTGCCGGGCGCCGATCAGGAAGACGACGATCAGCGGCAGGACACTCATCAGGGCTCCGGCCATCACCACGGCGTAGTCGGTGTTGTAGGCGATGTTGAGGTTGGCGAGGGCGACCTGGAGGGTGACCTTGTCGGGGTTGACCATGACGACCAGCGGCCAGATGTAGTCGTTCCAGAGGCTGATGAAGGTGAAGATGCCGAGGAAGGCCAGTGCGGGCCGGAACAGCGGCAGGGCGATCTGCGCGTAGAGGCGGAAGAACCCTGCGCCGTCGATCCGGCCCGCGTCGAGGAGTTCGTCCGGCAGGGAGTTCTGGGCGTACTGGCGCATCCAGAAGATGCCGAAGGCGTTCGCCGCCCCCGGGATGATCAGCGCCTTCAGTGTGCCCGCCCAGCCGAACTCGGCCATGGTGACGAACTGCGGCACCAGCGCCAGCTGCGACGGGATCATGTACGTCGCCATCAGGATGCCGAAGAGGATCTTCTTGCCCGGGAACTCGTACTTGGCGAAGGCGAAGGCCGCCAGGGAGTCGAAGAACAGCACCAGCAGCGTGCCGACCGTGGCCACCACGACCGTGTTGAAGAGGGAGGTGAAGAAGTCGATGCGGTCGATCACCTCCCGCATGTTGTGCAGGAGTTGGGTGCCCGGCACCAGACGGGGCGGGTAGGCCAGGATCTCCTGGGTGGAGACGGAGGCCATCACCACCAGCCAGTAGAACGGGAAGAGGGAGACCAGCACCCCGAGGAGCAGGGCGATCCGTACCAGGATCCGGGTCCTCCTGCTGCCGGCGCCTATCGCGAGGCCCGCGTTGGACGTTGCGTGCTCAGCGGCCATTGCGGCCTCCCTTGCGCAGCAGCGGGATGCCGCGGCGCTCGTCACGGTCGCCCCCGGACACCAGCCGCCAGTTGATGACGGCGAAGACCGCGATCAGCGCGAAGAGGACCCAGCCCATCGCGGCGCCGTAGCCGAACTGGAGGTCGTTGAAGGACTTCTGCCACAGATAGAGCACGATCGTCATGCCTTCCTGGCCGGGACCGCCCGCGGTGCCCGGGTCGTCCGAATAGAACAGCACCTGCGACTCGGTGAAGATCTGGAGGCCGCCGATGGTGGACGTGATGATGGCGAACAGGATCACCGGCCTGAGCTGCGGCACCACGACCCGGAACAGCACCTGGCGGCTGTTCGCCCCGTCGACCCGCGCGGCCTCGAACAGCTCGTTCGGGATGGCCTGGAGACCGGCCAGGAAGATCAGGGCGTTGTAGCCGACCCACCGCCAGATGACCATGAGGGAGATCGCCGACTTGATCCCCAGGGAGGAGGTCAGCCAGCCGACACCGTCCACCCCGACGACCTTGAGCAGCGAGTTGGCGAGCCCCGCCTGGGCGAAGACCGACCCGAACACGATGGTCATGGCGACCATGGAGGTGACGTTCGGGATGAAGTACGCCACCCGCCAGGCCGACGAGTACCGCACCTGCGAGTGCAGCAGGAACGCCAGCACCAGCGCCAGGAACAGCATCGGCAGCGTGGACATGAACCAGATCTCGAAGGTGTTCACGATCGAGTGCCAGAACACCGAGTCGTGCAGCAGCCAGTAGTACTGCCTGAGCCCGACGAACTTCATGTCCCCGATGCCGTCCCAGTCGTGGAAGGACAGGTACAGCGAGAAGAACACCGGGAAGGCGCCGAAGAGGACGAAGAGGATGTAGTACGGCGAGATCGCGAGGTACGGCGGAAGGTGACGCCGCCACCGGCCCCGCGGGACCTGTGCGCGGGACGTCTCCTCGGTGCTGTCGGATGTCGGCGCCTGGGCCAGTGTGGCCATGTCAGCTCACCCCCCGCTGGGCGAGCGCCCGCTCGGCGGCGTTCATGGCGTCCCGCCACGCCCTGTCGGGGTTCTTGCCGAGCGTCTCCACGTTCGTCAGCTCCTGGTAGACCGGGGTGTTGGCGGTGTTCTCGTAGGCGCTCATGAAGAGGACCGGGGCCTTCTCGGCGGCCGGTCCGAAGACGTCGACGGGGATCTGTCCGCCGAAGAACGGGTCCGGTTCACGCATCGCCGGTTCGGAGTAGACGGCCGGGGTGGTGGGGAACAGTGACATCTCCTGATAGCTCTTCAGCTGGTTCTCGGGCCCGAGCATCCACTTCAGGAAGGCGAACGCCCCTTCCGGATCACGGCAGTAGCGGGTGATCCCGACGTAGGACCCGCCATAGTTCGCCGGACCGTCGGGCATGGTGGTCAGCCGCCAATTCCCCGAGGTCCTGGGCGCGGTGTCCTTGAGACCGCCCATGTACCAGACCGCGTTGTTGATCGAGGCGATACGGCCGCTGCTCATGGCCGAGTTGTAGTCGGGCGTGCTGTCCAGGGTCCGGGCGCTCAGCCCTTGCCGGTAGGTCTCGACGGCCAGGTCCCAGGCGCGCTTCACGTGTTCCTGGTCGCCGATGAAGCGGTTGTCGGCGTCGACGAACTGCTTGGGGCTCTGGTAGAGCGCCATCCGGAACACGTACGCGATCTGCGAGACCAGATACGGGTGGCTCGGCGCCTTCGCCTTGAGGGTCTTGCCCAGTCGGAGGTACTTCTCCCAGGTCGAGGCGGCCTCGGCGACCTCCTCCGGTTCGGTGGGCAGACCGGCCTGCTCGAACAGGTCGCGGCGGTAGTAGAGCGCGGTGGGACCGGCGTCCAGCGGGAAGCCGATCATCCGGCCCGTCGGACTGATGCAGCTCTTCCACTTCCAGGGCAGGTAGTCGTCCTCGACGGCGTCCGCGCCGAGACTCCTGAGGTCCAAGAACTCGTTCTCGTCGGGGAAGTAGTCCCCGAGCGGGGTGTTGACGCAGGCCAGGTCCGGGACGTAGGCGCGGGCCGCCATGACGGTGCGCAGCTTGCCCCGGTAGTCGCCCGCGATCGACGCACCCTTGACCTTCAGTCCGCTCACGCCGGGCACTCCACGTGCGGAGGTGGCGAGAAGCTTGTCGCTGAGTGAGCCGTTCCAGTACCAGATCGTCAGGTGGTCGGCGCCCGCGGAGATCGAGCCGCTCGCGCTCCCGCACCCCGACAGACCCAGCAGAGCGGCACCGGCCCCGCCGAGTGAGGCGCCGAGCAGGCGCCTGCGGGACATCGTTCGGTGTGGCATGGGCGCGCACTCGCTTTCCGGGACAAGAGAGGACAACGATGTCAAAGCTCCCGTGAACGTTCACGTGAACGTTGCCGACGAGTATCGGGGGGGCTGAAAACAGGAGTCAAGACACCTGCGAGCGCTATCTGCTGACGAGGCTTCAGGTGAGGAGGCGAGGTGTCGGCGGTATGGACATGGGGTGCACACGCCGTCCCGGATGCGCGGATGCTGCGCCCTCGCCGAACGGACAGCCGGCCCGCAGTCGCACCGGACTCAGGCCGAAGCGCGCACGATCAGGTCGGGAGCGACCCACGCGGCCGCGCCGGTCAGGGGTTCCTCGCCCGCGCGCAGACGGGCCACCTGCTCGACGGCCAGCCGTCCCAGCCGGCGCTTGTCAAGGTGCAGGGTGGTGAGGGCGGGCTCCACCAGTTCGCCCAGGGAGAGTCCGTCGAAGCCCAGCACAGCCAGGTCCTCCGGCACCCGCCGGCCCCGGCGCCGGGCGGCCCGCATCGCGCCGACGGCGATCAGGTCGTTGAAGCCGAACACCGCCGTCGTCTCGGGCCGGGCGTCCAGAAGTCGCTCCATGGCCGCCTCGCCACCCGCGACGCCGTGACCGGCGGAGAGCACGACCCAGCTGTCGTCGACCGGCAGCCCGTGCCGGCGGACCTCGGCGAGGAAGGCCTCCCGCCGGGGCCCGGGAGCCTCGACGCGGTCGCCGTCCAGCATGCCGATCCGCCGGTGACCCGCCCGGACCAGATGGGCGATGCCCTGCTCCAGGCCGGCGGCGGCGTCGATGCCGACGGCCGCGAACCGGGTCTGGTGCGGACCGCGCTCCAACAGCACGAGCGGCATGCCACCGAGGTGCCGGGCGAGGACCTCGTCGTCGTTCTTGAAGTACCCCACCACCGCGTCCGCCTGGTGGGACAGCACGCTGAGCGCCTCGCGCTCCTTGGCGCCGTCCGTGCGGGTGTCCCACACCACGACCTGCCAGCCGCGCTCCTCGGCGGCCTCCAGCACCCCGGCCGCGACCTCGGGGAAGAACGGGTTCATCAGATCCGGAATGACAAGACCCGCGGTCACCGTCCCCTTGCGCACCAGACCCCGCGCGAAACGGCTCGGCCGGTAGTCCAGCATCCGAGCCGCTTCGAGCACCCGCGCCTTGGTGTCCGGATCAATCTCACCCTTGTCGTTGACGGCCCGCGAGACGGTCTGCCGGGACACCCCGGCCAGCTTCGCGACGTCGTGGATCGTGGCCCGGCGACGCGGACCGCCGGAACCGTCGGGGCCGGGCTCCCGCTGCTGTTCGTCGGTCCACATACCGTGCACTGTATCCAGCCATCACGTGAACACGCTCAGGCCCGGTCTAGAACAGCGCGCTGTACCCGTTGAGCGCCGGCTGTCCGCCGAGGTGGGCGTAGAGCACGGTGGAGTCCGCGCCGATCTCGCCGCGCTCGACCAGGTCGATCATGCCCGCCATCGACTTGCCCTCGTAGACCGGGTCGGTGACCATCCCCTCGGTGCGGGCCGCGAGGCGCATGGCGGCGAGGGTCGCCTCGTCGGGGATGCCATAGATTCCCGCGTGGTAGCGCTCGTCCAACTCCACGTCATCCTCGGTCAACTCCTTCTGTACGCCGATGAGTTGACCGGTGCCGTGGGCGATCCGCGCGATCTGCTCCCGGGTGGCGACGGGCTTGGCGGAGGCATCGATGCCGAGAACGCGCCGGGGCCGACCGCCCGTCTCCTCCAGCGCCCGGAACCCCGCGACCATGCCGGCCTGCGTGGAGCCGGTCACCGAACAGACCACGACCGTGTCGAAGAAGGCGCCCAACTCGCGCTCCTGATCGGCGACTTCGTACGCCCACGCGGCGAAGCCGAGTCCGCCGAGCGGATGGTCGGAGGCACCGGCGGGAATGGCGTACGGCGTCCCGCCGCCCTCCTCGACATCCCTGAGCGCCTGCTCCCAGCTCTCCTTGAACCCGATCCCGAACCCGGCCTTCACCAGCCGTACGTCGGCCCCGGCGAGCCGGCTGATCAGGATGTTGCCGACCTTGTCGTACACCGCGTCCGGCCAGTCCACCCAACTCTCCTGCACGAGCACGCACTTGAGCCCGGCATGGGCGGCGACGGCGGCCACCTGGCGGGTGTGGTTGGACTGGATGCCGCCGATCGAGACGAGGGTGTCGCATCCCTTGGCGAGCGCGTCGGCGACCAGGTACTCCAGCTTGCGGGTCTTGTTCCCGCCGTACGCGATCCCGGAGTTGCAGTCCTCGCGCTTGGCCCACAGGGCGGCGCCTCCGAGGTGCGCGGTGAGGCGCTCCAGACGGTGGACGGGGGACGGGCCGAAGAGGAGGGGGTAACGGTCGTAGGACGAAAGGGGCATGGGGTCCTCCTGAGACGGGGTGGGGCCCTCCTGGGAGGGATCAGTCGCTGTCGGCGAGCTCGGCCAGGCCGCGCCAGATCTCCGCCGTGACCCGGACGGCTCCGTCCACCTCTCCGGCCGCGCAGGCCTCGATCAGCCGGTCGTGCAGGCCTGCCGAACGGCAGTTGCCGCCCTCGCCGAAGCGTCGGCGTTCCAGCCTGCGGATGAGCGGGGTGTAGCGGGCGGCGGTGGCGGCGGCCGCGCGGTTGCCGCTGACGCGGACGAGGACGTCGTGCAGTTCGTCGTCGGCCCGGATGGCTTCGTCCACTTCACCGGCGCGGACGGCGGCCGCGAACCGTTCGTTGGCGGCACGCATCGTCTCGATGTCGGCGGCGAAGAGCCGGGGCACGGCGGCCCGCGTGACCAGCTCGTGCATGGCCCCGACCACGGCGGCGGCGTCCCGCACGTCTGCGGCGACGACCTGGGTCACCCGCGTGTAGCTCTGCGGCTTGCTCTCCAGCAGCCCCTCATCGACCAGCCGCGCGAAGGCCTCCCGCACCGGCGCGCGCGACAGCCCGAGCCGCTCGGCGAGCTCGGCGTCCCGCACCACCGCCCCGGGCTCGATCTCCCCGGCCACGATGGCGTCCCTGATGGATGCGTAGGCGCGGTCCCTGAGCAGGGTGCGGGCGAGCGGGCGTATGGCGTCCATGAACTGAAATGTTAGATGTCAGAGCGGGGCGCGGACAAGGGGCGCGGACATGAGTGTGACCCGCACCCCCGTGAAGTGCGGGTCACACGCTCGGGGCTCAGGCGGCCCAGGGCCAGTTGGCGTCCTGGGCCGTTTCGAGCAGCGGAACCATCCGGAAGGCCGCGTCCGAGAGGCCTCCGAAGGTGTGGCGGTTGCCGGTGCCCGAGGGGCCGTGGCCCGCCCGGTAACCGGCGAGGTTCCAGGTGTAGACCGGTACCTCGGCCGGGATCTGCTCGGTCGGGCCGCCGTGGCGGTGGTGCGTGTACTGCTCGTCGGTGACGATCAGTACCCGGTCCTGCCCCCGGTAGTGCGCGCGGACGGCCGAGGTGGTGTCGGTGCCGCCCAGGTCGCCGAAGCGGTCCAGGATCTTCAGCACCGACTCGCCCTCACCGAAGGTGAGACGCCGGCTGGTGGTGCCGAACTCGACGAGGTCCGCGTCCGCCGCCCGCAGCGCGAGCGCCGTGCCGAAGACCGCCGCCGCGTCGGCCCGGTTGAGCTGCGAGCGGTCGGACAGCCGCGCCCACATCGAGCCGGAACGGTCGACGAGCACCAGGGTGCGGCCCGGGAGCGCGGGCACGTTGGCCAGCGAGTGGCCGAGCGCCCGCTCCAGCGGGTAGGACCAGCGCAGCGAGGGCGCGTGCCGGTATGCGGCGAGGTACCGGAACGGGAACTGCCGCGACCGTGCCACCTCGGCCGGGTCGCTGATCTTCGCCGCCACCTGAGCGGCGACCTCGTCCGATACGCCCGCCTCGTCGAAGTTCCGGAGATTCCTCACGAGTGCCATCGCACCCATGGACGGAATCACGGCCTCCCAGGCCGCCTTGTCCATCGGTCCCTGGAGCCAGCCCGCCAGGGCCTCCCACGTCATCCCGGCCGCGGCAAGCCGCTCCACCCCACCCTCGGACGTGACCACGGCACGCCGTCGGCCGGCCGGCACCGCCATCAGCTCGCGGTGCGCGGTGAGCACCCGGCTCGACTCGGGCGGCACGGCCGTGTCCGGGTTGTGCCGCCGGTCGAGGGCGTAGCGGAACAGCTCGCCCTGCCACGGCTTGTCCGGGTCCGGGGCCGCGTGCACGAGGTTGAGGATGTCGCCGAAGCGGTAGCCCCTGGACGCGGTGTCGTACTTCAGCAGCGACTTGCCGCTGTAGAGCCGCTGTACGGCGTCGGCGACTCCGCGCTTGACTGGCTTCGGGACGTTACGGCCGTACCGCGCCGTCCAGTACCCGAGGAACTCGCCTGGCTCGTCGGGCCGCTGGAGTACGGACGCCACGACCTGCCGGTTCGAGGGGCCGTCGGTGGCGCCCGCGTCCAGGCGCGCCTTCACGTACTCGGCGGCACCCACGAGCGAGGCGGTGCGGAGGTTGCCCTCGCCGCGCAGCCAGCCGAGCAGGCCGGCGGTCCAGGTGGAGTCGGTGACGGCGAGCTGCCGCACCAGCGCGGCGAACCGGTCGTCGCGGTCGGCGCCGGACTCGTAGCAGGTCTGCTGGGACACGAAGTTGGCGACCGCGAGCAAAAAGAGCTCGGAGCGGGCGTCACGCTCACGGCCTCGGCCGCCCTCGTAGGTGCGCAGAACGCGTCCCGTCGAGGTGACCCGCGAAGTGGGACGGGCCCGCGCGGCCTTCTTGTTGAATCGCGCCATGGTGAATTCCCCCGAATTCCTGTCGGTTTCGGAGGGAGGCACAGCAAAAGGAGGGTGTCCGAGGTCGAAGTCGACTGCGGCGCTTATAAACTGGCGCGTCTTCCGTTCCGCCACACCGACCACGGGTCGATGACGGGATTCGAACCCGCATGAGGGATCTCCCCCCACCAGTTCCCGAAGTATCCGCTGCCTGCGCACCGGGCACCCACCAAGAGCTGCGCCTCCCGAGATCAAAATACTCGCACCGGGAGGTGCATGAAGTTGTGGTGTCCAGAGTTCAGATCGGCGGAACCGACATTAGGTGCTCTAACCCCTGAGCTACACCGGCTCGTTGTGCCGATGGCGGGACTCGAACCCGCGGCCGCCCCATTATGAGTGGAAGTAGGTCCTGCCTTCGCACCTGGACGTTCATCACTCTAGGAGGCGGGCCGCGGGACGGGCGAGCGAATTAAATTCAGCCGCTCTTCTAGCCGCGCTTCTGACGCTTCCACGGCCCCGTGATCGCCAGCATGATTCCGGGCGTCTGGATGTTGGCGTACAGCGTCCTTCCGTCGGGTGAGAAGGTTACGCCGGTGAACTCGCTGTATTCGGGGTCCTCTTCGGTGCCGATGTTGAGTTCGTTGCGGGCGATCGGGTAGGTGCGGCCGCTCTCGGTGGCGCCGAACAGGTGCTGGACGCCCTCGCCGTCCTCGGCGATGACGAGGCCGCCGTAGGGGGAGACCGTGATGTTGTCGGGGCCGTCGAAGGCGCCGTCGACGGAGGGGTCGGGGTTGACGCCGAGGAGGACCTTCAGGGTGAGGGTGCGGCGCTTGGGGTCGTAGAACCAGACCGCTCCGTCGTGCTGAACGGGGCTCTCGGTGCGGGCGAACGAGGAGACGATGTAGGTGCCGCCGTCGCCCCACCACATGCCTTCGAGCTTGCGGGCTCGGGTGACCTGGCCGGCGGTGAACTGCTTGCGGACGGAGGTCGTCCGCGCGTCGCGGTCGGGGACGTCGACCCAGTCGACGCCGTACACCGTCCCGATCTTCGTGGCGCGGGACAGGTCGTCGACGAACTTGCCGCCGGAGTCGAAGCACTTGAAGGCCTGGAGGACGCCCGCGTTCTCGGCGAGGGTGCGCAGCTTGCCGTGGCCGTGGCAGAAGCCCTCGGGCGGGGTCCAGCGGTACAGCAGGCCGTTGGGGTTGGACGCGTCCTCGGTGAGGTAGAGGTGGCCGCGCTTGGGGTCGACGACGACGGCCTCGTGGGCGTAGCGGCCCAGCGCCTTGATGGGGTGGGGGTTCTTGTTGGCGCGACGGTCGCTGGGGTCGACCTCGAAGACGTAGCCGTGGTCCTTGGTGAAGCCGTTGGTGCCGGCCTTGTCCTCGGTCTCCTCGCAGGTGAGCCAGGTACCCCAAGGGGTGTTGCCGCCCGCGCAGTTGGTGGCGGTGCCGGCGATGCCGACCCACTCGGCGACCTTGCCGCCGGGGCGTACCTCGACGACCGTGCAGCCGCCGGCCGCGGCGGGGTCGTAGACCAGGCCGTCGATGAGCGGCACGGGGTGCGGCCAGTTGGCGCGGGGCCCGGCGAGCTCGTGGTTGTTGACGAGGAGGGTGGTGCCGCGGGGGCCGTCGAAGGTGGACGTGCCGTCGTGGTTGGAGGGGGTGAACTCGCCCGACTCCAGCTTGGTCTTGCCGCTGTACGTGATGACCTTGTACTTGAACCCGGCGGGCAGCGCGAGGAGGCCGTCCGGGTCGGAGACGAGCGGCCCGTAGCCGACACCGCCGTGGGCGCCCGCGGTCTGCGCCCCCTCGCTCTCGACGTCGGTGGCGGCGAGTGCGTTCGGCGCGGTGGCGAGGGCGCCGACGCTGCCCGCCAGCGCGACCCCGGCGCCGGTGAGCGCGGTTCTGCTGGTGAAGTCCCTGCGGGTGAGCGACATGGTGTCTCCTGAGACGGTCGGTATGCCGAGGAGGGTGGCGGACCTCGAGTCGGCGCAACCGTCTCGCCCATGCCTGAACACCGGTTGAACACCAGGCGACTTCAGCGGGCCAACTTCAATGAATCAATAAAGGGCAGGGCATGCTCCCCTATAGGGACGCGGGTCCGTGCCCTTGTGCGGCTCCGCCGTGCAGACGGTGTCGTCGACCTCAGCAGGCCCGGGCGCCGGTCACAGCGGGCACACCGCAGGTCACAGCAGGCAGGACCGCGTCCCCCGGCCGCTCTCAACCCCCCTGCTGTGACCTCGCCTTGAACGCCGCCTTCCGGGCTTCCTTCGCGACCCGCTTGTCCGGGTGCAGCCGCCCCATCGCTTCCAGCACATCCGCGGTGGCCGGGTGGTCGACCTTCCAGGCCGCCGCGAAGAAGCCGCCGTGCTGCTGGGCCAGCCCTTCCACCAGTCCCCGGAGCTCGTCGGAGTTGCCTTCGGCGGCCAGTTGCGCGGCGATCGTGTCGACGGTCAGCCAGAAGACGAGGTCCTCGGACGGTGCGGGCACGTCCGGGAACCCCCGCTCAGCCAGCCAGACGCGTGCCAGTCCGCCCAGTTCGGAGTCGTCCAGGACCTCCCGCAGCGCGGGCTCCGCGGCCATGCCCACCAGTGACAGCGCCTGCTGGCACCGCAGCCGTCGCAGCGGGGCTCCCCGGTCGCCTCCCCGGGCCGCGGTCAGCAACTCCCGTGCCGCAGCGAGGGGTTCACGCCGGTCCAGCCACTGTTCGGTCTCGGCCTGCGCGGCAGCCGCCGGGAACGACGACGTGCCGTCGAGCAGCACGTCCGCTCCCTTGTCGGCCAGGTCGCCGACCGCGGGCGCGGCGATCCCCGCCTCCAGCAGCCGCGAGCGCAGCCCGTACAGCCCGAGCGGGGTCAGCCGCACCATGCCGTACCGGGAGACGTCGGTGTCGTCGACCGCCGTGGCGGGTTCCTCGTCGGCGTCCGCCATCAACGCCTCGTCGACGGGCTGGTACTCGACGATCCCCACCGGCTCCAGGACCCGGAACTGGTCGTCCAGCCGCATCATCGCGTCGGACACCTGCTCCAGGACGTCGTTCGTGGGCTCGCCCATGTCGCTCGGCACGATCATGGACGCGGCGAGCGCGGGCAGCGGCACGGGCCCGTCCCCGGGACCGTCCTCGCTCACGGTGAGCAGGTAGAGGTTCCCGAGCACCCCGTCCAGGAACTCCTGCTCGGCCTGCGGGTCCCAGTCCAGGGAGGCGAAGTCGACCTCGCCGCCGTCGTCCATCGCGTCGACCAGGTCGTCCAGGTCGGGCACGCTCGCGTCGGCCAGCACCGTCTCCAGCGCGGTCAGCCACACCGCGAGCACCTCCTGCGGCGACCCGGTCAGCAGGGCCAGGTCCTCGCCCGCCGTGACGGTGCCCGCCTCCTCGTCGACGATCTCCACGAGCCCGGTGTCGACGGCGACCCGCCATGCCTCACTCGCGTAGGCCGCCGCGTCCTCGCCGGTCAGAGCGAGTTCCGAGGCCGCCGCGGACAACTGCTCCTCGACGAGTCCGCCCCCGGCGTCGACCCGCGTGTCCTCGCCGGCCCAGCGGGCGAGCCGGGCGGCCCGGGCGAGCAACGGCGTGGACAGGGCGTCTCGCGCCAGCTCAGCTTCGGGGTGCAGCCGCACCGGCGGCAGGGGGGAGCTGTCTGACATCGGCTTGGTTCTCCTAGGGCGCCTCTGAAGGCCGTACCACCGGAGTACGGCCGAAGAACGACGGCGGGCCGTACGGCCATCCGGACGCCGTACGACTCAGTCGCTCAGCCTAGACGGATATCCACCCATGCCGCCCGGTTCATCTCTGCGACTGGTTCTGTACATGGCTGAAACCTTGACAACTGGCCTGACCAGGCACGAGATTTACGCGCGTAGAAACGGGGCGGACATCTGTTCACCGTACTTTTCTACGCGCGTGGTCACCGCCCCACCGGTCGCCGCTCCCACCGTTCCGCCGCCACCCTCGTCCCGGCGCCCAACGCACGTCCCCGGAGGGATTCCGTTGCCCAGCAAGAAGTCCGCACGTCTCGCCGCGCTCACCGTCGCCGCCCTGTCCGCGGCCTCCACGGTCGTTCTGATCTCGCCCGCCCACGCGGTCGGCGTGGCCATCCATGACATCCAGGGTGCGACCCGGATATCCCCGTACGCCGGTCAGAAGGTCACGGACGTGGCCGGAATCGTCACCGGTGTGCGCACCTACGGCTCCTCCAAGGGGTTCTGGATCCAGGATCCGAACCCCGATGCCGACCCGGCCACCAGTGAGGGCGTGTTCGTCTTCACCAGCTCCGTGCCGAAGGTCGCCGTCGGTGACGCCGTCACGGTCACCGGCACCGTCTCGGAGTACGTCCCGGGCGGCACGTCGAGCGGCAACCAGTCCGTGACCGAGATCACCAAGCCGACCGTCAGCGTCGTCTCCAGCGGCAACGCGGTCCCGGCCGCCACGGTCGTCGACGCGAAGTCGGTGCCGGCCGCGTACGCCCCGGCGGGCGATACGGCCGCGGCCAACTCGATCAACGGCCTGACACTGCAGCCGAAGAAGTACGCCCTGGACTACTACGAGTCCCTCGAGGGCATGAACGTCACGGTCGCCGACACCCGCGTGGTC
The DNA here is from genome assembly GCF_036174265.1 of Streptomyces sp. NBC_00285. Taxonomy (NCBI): domain Bacteria; kingdom Bacillati; phylum Actinomycetota; class Actinomycetes; order Kitasatosporales; family Streptomycetaceae; genus Streptomyces; species Streptomyces sp. NBC_00285. The sequence goes on from NZ_CP108055.1 coordinate 2,672,772, forward strand.
GGCGCGAGCGACCCGTACACCGAGCTGTGGGTGACGGTGAAGCCGCGCGAGAACACCACCAGGCGCGGTGGCACGCTCTACGGCTCCTACACCTCGCAGAACACCGGCCGGCTGCAGATCCAGTCCCTGGGCGCGACCTCCGCCTTCCCCGTCGCGAACGTCGGTGACGTCCTCACCGGTGCCACCGCGGGCCCGCTGGACTACAACCAGTTCGGCGGCTACACCCTGGTCGCCAACCAGATCGGGACGCTGAAGAGCGCCGGTCTGGCCCGCGAGACGACCAAGAAGCAGAAGAAGGGCGAGCTCGCGGTCGCGACGTACAACGTCGAGAACCTCGACCCGTCCGACGCCACGTTCGAGGAGCACGCCTCCGCGATCGTGAACAACCTGAAGTCGCCCGACGTCGTGTCCCTGGAGGAGATCCAGGACAACAACGGCGCGACGGACGACGGCACGGTCGCCGCCGACGTCACGGTGAACAAGCTGATCGACGCGATCGTGGCGGCGGGCGGCCCGAAGTACGACTGGCGCTCGATCAACCCGGTCAACGACCAGGACGGCGGCGAGCCGGGCGGCAACATCCGCCAGGTGTTCCTGTTCAACCCGGAGCGGGTGTCCTTCGTGGACCGCGCGGGCGGCGACTCCACGACCGCCGTCGGCGTCACCAAGGTGCACGGCAAGCCGCAGCTGACGGCCTCCCCCGGCCGGATCGACCCGGCCAACGACGCCTGGAAGTCCAGCCGCAAGCCGCTGGCCGGCGAGTTCGTCTTCCGTGGCCGTACGGTCTTCGTGATCGCCAACCACCTGAACTCCAAGGGCGGCGACCAGGGTCTGACCTCGGCGACCCAGCCGGTGCCGCGCAGCTCGGAGATCCAGCGTCACGCGCAGGCGACGCTGGTCAACGCGTTCGTCAAGAGCATCCTCGACGTCCAGAAGAACGCGGACGTCATCGCCCTCGGCGACATCAACGACTTCGAGTTCTCCGACACCGCGAAGATCCTGGAGGGCGACGGCGAACTCTGGTCGGCGATCAAGTCGCTGCCCGCGAGCGAGCGTTACACCTACGACTACCAGGGCAACCAGCAGGTCCTGGACCAGATCCTGGTCAGCCCGTCGATCCGGCGCGGCTGCGACCTCGAGTACGACAGCGTGCACATCAACTCGGAGTTCAACGACCAGATCAGCGACCACGACCCGCAGGTGCTGCGCTTCCAGCCGTAGCCCTTCGCAGCAGGAACAGGAACAGTGATCAGGACTGGGTGAACACGCCGTTCAGCCAGTCCTGCCACTGCGTCTCGCACTCCTTGATGTCGGCGTCGGAGGCGAAGTCGTGCAGGGAGATGCCGACCGGGTGGCCCCAGTGGTTGCGCCCGAAGATCCGGGTGAGGCCCCGGTCGGTGCGCAGGCCGATGAAGTACGGGTTGCGGAAGTCGACCACGGCGTCGAAGGTGTCCGGCCCGTGGACCGTCAGCCGGGTACCGGCGGCCACATCCTCCCCGACACCGAGCGCCTGCCCCACCACGGCGAGGGCATCGGCCGCCCTGGACGCCTCGGGGCCGTCGAAGGTGGCGAAGGCCACCGGCCTCGGCGCGAAGTGCGTCAGGTACTCGCGCAGGGTGTGGAGATAGAAGTCGGTGTGCCGGGCGGCGCCGTCGTACTGGTTGTCCCAGTCGTCGACGAAGATCCCGCTGTGCACGTACCGCACCCAGGCCCGGCGGCCCTCGTCACGGGGTTCCACGGTGTAGTCGAGCTGGTTGAGGCTCTGCTCGGAGATGCCCTCGACGTTCTCGACGCGGTTGGTGTAGCGGTGCGGCGGATCCCAGACGGTGACCTTGGACCCGAAGGGGCCCGTGCCGCCGACGCGGGGCTCGGGCGGCTCCATGGGCCACAGGTAACCGCCGGTTCCGGCGGTGAACGCCTCCCACACCTGCTCGGGGGTGGCGTCGACCTCGAACTCGCGGGCGATCTCGAATTCCTTGGACATCGATCTACTCCAACTCGGTCTGCTTGGGGGCGGGTTCGGTCTCTTTGAGCGTCGGATGGACCGCCATGACGATCCGGTGATCCCGGCCGCCCTCGGTGTCCGGGACGTCGTACTTGCGGATCAGGGCGGTGACCCCGGCGGTCAACTCCTGGATGAAAGCGGCCCGTTCGGCGGCGGAGGCGAAGCGCACCTCACCGTCCAGCGCGTAGGTGGCCAGTCGCTGCCGCGCCTTCGTCGCGCCGGTGATCAGCGAGCCGACGTCCCGCACGAGGCGGGCGCCGAGTGCGAGCAGCCAGCGTGCGGAGAGCTGGTCACGGAAACGGTCGGGGTCGGGCTGCACGGCGGCGAGGGCGAGCGGCGAGATCACGTACGACGCCGCGGTCGCCCGCATCAGCCGCTCGGTGACGTTTCCCTTGCGGCGCTCCCCCGCGAGTTCGACCAGGCCGTGCCGCTCCAGTGTCTTCAGGTGGTAGTTCACCTTCTGCCGGGGCAGCCCGACCTTGCCGGACAGCATGGCGGCCGACGCGGGTCCGGCCGCCAGCTCGGCCAGCAGGCTCGCCCTTATGGGGTCCAGGGAGACGGCTGCGGCCTCGGGGTCCTCGATCACGGTGACATCCAGCATGGGTCCACCGTCTCACCGAACACTTTTTTTGTCCAGACAGTTCTGCTTTTCGGACGACTCAGTGCGGGAGCAGCCCGAGAGCGTGGTCGTAGCGGCTGACGGTGCCGCTCTTCAGGCCCGGCCAGGTGTGCACCCGCTCCCAGAGGCCGGTGGCCGAACCGATCCCCTCGCCCGGTCCGGCGAGGGCGTCGATGTGCGCCTGGGCGCTCTCCCACCCCGCGTAGTTGAGGACCCTCCTGCCGTCGGTGCTCAGATGGAAGTGGGCGGAGATGCCACCGGGATGCGCGGTCGGCTCGCTCTCCAGCGCCTCGAGGACGGCGTCGGTCCAGGTGCGCTGCCGGTCCGGGTCGGGCCCCTCGAACTCGATGTCGACGACCACGACGCACCCCGGCACTCGTGTGTCACCGTCGTGGACCCTGCTCCGGTAGTGCCGGTACCGGTCGAGCCTCAGCCGCTCGATGCCGGGCACCAGGGTGTCGATCTCGTCGACGCGCTCCTGCCGGTGCGTCTTCACGAAGGACTCGTACGCCTGCTCGGCGGCCCACTGCGAGTAGTGCATCAGGGTCTCGCCGTCGTGCCCGGTGTAGACGTGGTAGCCGAGCAGGCCGGCGGCGGGCCACGGCCGACGTTCCCAGGTGCGCGCGATCACTTCCACAGCCTGCTCCTGCCGCTCGGGCGTGCCCACCCGCCAGTGGCTGAAGAAGGGAGCGCCGACGTGGGGGTCGGTGAGGTCCGGATGCGTTTCGGTACGACGTGTCATACCGACGACCTTGCAACCTCGACCAGGATTCAGGTCAAGCAGCCGATTCGAACGGCCCGTTCGGGAGACCCGCCTGCCCATGGACGAGAAGGACGACAGGGCCGCGAAGGCCGAGAAGGTGGGCACGGCCGAGAAGCCGGAGCCGGAAAGCCCCTCCGAGCTGCCCAAGCGGTCGTGGGGTGCCGTGGTGCGGCGCACGTTCAAGGAGCTGCTGGACGACGAACTCGCCGACCGGGCAGCGGCGTTGACGTACTACGGTGTCCTGTCACTGTTCCCCGCACTGCTGGTGATGGTGTCCCTGCTCGGGGTGGTGGGACAGCGTGCGACGAACAAGATCCTCGACAACATCGGGGACCTCGCGCCGGGCCCGGCCCGGGACATCCTGCGGGACGCGGTGGTCCAGCTCGGCGACAGCGGGGGCACGGGCAGCGTCCTGGCGATCCTCGGACTGCTCGCCGCCCTGTGGTCCGCGTCCGGGTACGTCGCCGCGTTCATCCGTACGTCCAACGCGGTGTACGACCTGCCCGAGGGCCGGCCGGTGTGGAAGCTGACGCCGCTGAGGCTGGCGCTGACCGTGACGCTGATGCTGATGCTGGCGGCGAGCGCGCTGATCGTGGTGTTCACGGGCCCGCTCGCCGAACGGGCGGGCCGGGCGGTGGGTTTCGGCGACGCGGCGATCACGGCGTGGGGCATAGCCAAGTGGCCGGTGCTCCTGCTGCTGGTCGTCCTGATGATCGCCCTGCTGTACTGGGCCGCTCCCAACGTCCGTGGCCGCGGCTTCCACTGGATCTCCCCCGGCAGCGTCCTCGCCACCCTGGTCTGGCTGGCCGCGTCCGCGGGCTTCGCGCTGTACGCCGCCAACTTCGGCTCCTACAACAAGACGTACGGCACACTCGCGGGCGCCATCGTGTTCCTCGTGTGGCTCTGGCTGACCAACCTGGCGATCCTGCTGGGCCTGGAGTTCGACGCAGAGCTCGCGCGGGAACGGGCGATCACCTCCGGCGAGCACACGCCGACGGAGGAGCCCTATGTGGAGCCCCGGGACACCAGGAAGTGGCCGGCGAAGCTGCGGGCGAAGCGCGGCCGGTGACAGCACACACAGGACACAAGGGTGGGCGCGGGCTTCACGGCCCGCGCCCACCTTTGTGCGCATGTGCGCACCGCTCATTTCCTGGGGCTCACTTCCTGGGGCTCACTTCCTGGGGTACCGCCACGCCACCACGACGACCACGGCCACCGCCGCGCCGACGATCAGCACCGGCCGCGGACGCCGTACCGCCGTCATGACCAGGGATCGCGCCGGTGCGGGCACACTGCGCTGTGCCCGTCGCTCCAGCTCGTGACTCGTGCCCGTTGCCCTGCCGTGGACCTTGTGGCCGGCCTGCGTGGCCTTGTCGTGCACGGTGTGACCGGCCTGCGCAGCGGTGCTGCGCAGCTGGACGGTCATCGCGCCCGCCTTGTCCCTGAGATCGGCCGCCCGGGCTCGCGCGCGGCCCTTCACGTCCATCTTTCCTGCCAACTCCTCGACGGTATCGCCCAGTCGGCTGCGGGTCCGCTCGATCTGGCGCCGCAGCTCCTCGGGTCCTTCGGCGCCGACCGCCTGAGCGGCGTCGGCGCCCGTGCTCTGCGCTGGTGTCCGGTCCGTCATCGGTGCGCCCTCTCCTTGATCTCCTCGACGTCGGCCTTGACGCTGTCGAGCGCCTGCTCGGGCGTGGGGGGTGTGGCCTGGCGCAGCTGGGCTCGGCCGGTCGCGGCGAGCACCGCGGCGATCACGAACAGCACGGCCGTCACGATCAGTGCCGACGCCCAGACCGGCAGCACCAGCGAGAGGGCGGCGACGGCCGTTCCGGCCAGTGCGAGCAGCCCCGCGTAAGCGAAGGCACCCGCTGCGCCCAGCAGCCCGCCGCCCTTTCCGGCGCGCCGGCCTTTCGCGGCCAGCTCCTCCTTCGCGAGGGCGACCTCCTGCCGTACCAGCAGGGAAACCTGTTCGGTGGCCTGCCCGACGAGTTCGCCCACTGAGTGGTGTTCGTCGAGCGCCGGCCTGGGGGCCGTGGTTCCGGTCACGGTGCTCCGCCTCCTCTCGGTCGGAGCACCCGGGTACCCGGCCCGGCTCCCGCTACCCCTGCGGGCCGCCGCCCGGACCGTGCTGTCCGAGCCGGGCCAGCTGGCCCTGGAACCAGTCGAGCCGGGCCTGCAACAGGGCGGCCTCCGCGGCGAGTTCGGGTACGCCGAGTCCCTCCGGCAGATAAGGTCCGGCGACCGCGGACCCGGCGACCACCCGCAGCCCTTCCCCGGCCAGCCGGGCGAACCCGGCGAGCGAGACGGACGTACGGCCCCGGAGGCAGCCCGCACAGGAGGGGGCCAGTGCCCGCCATCCCGGTCTGCCCCAGCCGGCGTCGGCGAGCGCCGCGGCGACGGTGCCGCAGGCGCAGGGTCCGACGGTGGCCGTACGCACCCGCTGGCGGGCGTAGCGGAAACCGAGTTCGAAGCGGAGATAGCGGCCGAGGACCAGGACGTCGAGGAGGACGGCCGTGCGGTGCTCGGCCGTGCACAGCAGTGCCTCGGCCGCCGCGCGGTCGTGCACGCAGTGGAAGCCGCAGTCGCAGCGGCGGTTCGGTGCCCGGTGCCGCAGGCCGTAGACGCAGGACGCGTCGGCCAGGGCTCCGTACGGCAGCGCGCCGCCGAGCGACACACCGGTGAACCCGGCCCGGCCGCCGTCCTGCGACAGCACCGGGTGGGCGATCTTGAATCCGGTCGGCGGCTCCGTCGGGCGTTCCTCCGGAAGCCGCAGTCTCACCGGGCTGCCGGAACCTCTTCGGGGGCCCTCAACTCCATGATCTCCTCAGGGAGTTCGAGCTCTTCCTCATGGATCTCCGGCCGCTCTTCCGCGACTCCGGTGGCGAGTGCCTTGCCGAGCTTCATGACGCCTCCAGGACCTGGGGTCGTGCACCGTCCTCGCCATGGTGACCTATGCGAGTCCGGTTGGACATAGGGCCTTCTCACAGCATCCCTTAGCGGTACATCGTAGAAGAATTAAGTGGAGCTTCACGGTCGCCCTGTCGAGACTACGCGTATGACACCCACCGCCCCGCCCTTCGGCCGCACCCTCTGCGCCATGATCACGCCCTTCGACGAGACCGGCGCCCTCGATCTCGACGGCGCACAGCTGCTCGCCGCACACCTGGTGAGCGAGGGCTGCGACGGGCTCGTCCTGTCCGGCACGACGGGTGAGTCGCCCACCACGACGGACGCGGAGAAGGCGGCACTGGTGACGGCGGTACGGGAGGCCGTGGGCGAGGATGCGTCGGTCGTGGCGGGGGTGGGCACCTTCGACACCCGGCACACCGTCGAGCTGACCCTGGCGGCCGAAAAGGCGGGCGCGGACGGGGTGTTGGTGGTCAGCCCCTACTACAGCAGGCCGCCGCAGGATGCGCTGGAGGCATACTTCCGGGAGATCGCGGACGCCTCAGGACTGCCCGTCATGCTGTACGACATCCCGGGCCGCACCGGCATCCGCATCGAGCCGGAGACGGTGATCCGGCTCGCGGAACACCCCCGGATCGTCGCGGTCAAGGACTGCTCCTACGACTTCCTCGGCACCCAGAAGGTGCTGAACGCAACGGAGTTGGCGTACTACGCGGGCTGCGACGAGCACAATCTCGCGCTGTACGCCGTGGGTGGGGCGGGCTGTGTCAGCACGGTCGCCAACGTCGTCCCGGCGCACGTCGCGGCGGTCCTGGAATCGTTCGAGGCGGGCGACACCCCCGTGTCCGCCCGCCTCCAACAACGAGCCACGCCGCTGATCGAGTTGATGATGTCGTCTGACCTGCCCGGCACGGTCACCGCCAAGGCACTCCTCAACACCCTCGGTCTGCCGGCGGGCCCGGTCCGCTCCCCGCTGAGGCCCGCCGACCGGAAGACGGCCGACGGGCTGCTGGCGGAGTACGAACGGCTCGTGGCCGCCCCCTGATCAGGGCTGGGCGAAGAGCGGCTCCCAGCGTCCGGCGTCCCCGTCGTGGCCCTCGCGGAAGCCGCTGAGCGGGACTTCCTTGTCGCTGCCGAGGGTGACGAGCACGAGCCGCTGGTGGAACTCGTTCTTGTCGTTCCTGCCGATGTCCCAGGCGATGAGCCGGCTTTCGCCCACCCAGGCGAGCAACTGCTGGCCGCGTTCCTCGGTCTTGGCGCCGGTCAGGGCGTTGACGACGTAGGAGGAGGTCTGCCACTTCTTCCCGGCGAACGAACTGGCGACGAGTCCGCCGTTCGGCGACCTGCCCGCTTCGACGGACCAGTCCAGGTACTTGTAGCCGGTCGGCACGGGGACTTTCTTGCCCGTGAGGTCGTAGAACGCATAGCCGGGCTCCATGGGGCGGCCCTCCCAGACGTACCGGCCGTCGGCGGTGAGGGAGAAGTCCTGGCGGCTGTTGACCATGGGTTCGAACGGGTCGTGCGAGTCGCGCACGAGCTTGATCTCGGTCCAGTCGCCCTTCCCGGATGCCACGTCGAGGACGTAGAAGCCGGTGCGGCTCGACGTCTGCGGCTGGCCCCATTCGACGTTGCCCTCCACCTTGACCCGCCGGTCGGGGTTCTGGCTGTACGTCGTCGCGACCAGCTTGCGGCCGTCGTGGGAGAAGGCGAGCCCGCCGACACCGTGGTCGACCGGGATCCACCGCTCCACCTTGCCGGTGGCCAGATCGAGCAGGCCGATCCGCGAGGCGGGCAGGTCCCGTTCGAGGACGGCGGCGGTCCTCCCGCCGGGGGCGAGGGCGATCCAGGACCAGTCCGCGGCCTTGGCGTACTTGCCCGTCTTCGGGTTCAGCAGGTGGTAGGTGCGCTCGTAGACGGCGCTGTCCGCGGTCTTCTTCACCGTCTCCGGGACGAAGTACCCGGCCAGGGTCGTGCCTCCGACGGAGATCTCGTCGCGCGGCGGCGACTGGTCGGGGTGGGCCTTCGTCTTCTTCTCCACCACGATGCCGCCGGAGGGCCGCACGTCCTCCTTGCCTGAGTCCAGCAGCGGCACCGCCACCGCCACGGCGACCACAGCGGCCGTGGCCGCGGCCGCGACCGCGATCCTGCGGGTACGGCGGCGCCGGCGCAAGGACAGCACCCGGTCGGTGAAACCCCCTGCCGCGGGGGCCTGTTGAGCGGCCTGCTCGCGCAGGGCGTCGCGCACGAGATCGTCGACGTTCACGAACGCACCTCCACGGGCGAGTAGTCACGCGATGCGGACCTCTCGGCGTCGGCCTCGCCGAGGGCGGCCAGTTCGGGGGCCAGCGAACGCAGCCGGGCCAACGAGCGGTGGGTGGTGGACCGTACGGTGCCGACCGAGCAGCCCAGCAGCCGTGCCACCTCCGCCTCGGGCAGGTCGTCGAAGTAGCGCAGCACCAGCACGGACCGCTGGCGTGCGGTGAGCCGGGACAGCGCCTGCCGCATCACGAGGCGCAGTTCGGCCGCGGCGGCCGTGTCGGCGCCGGGTTCGCCGGTGCCCGGTGGTTCGGGCGGCTCGGCGACACTGACCTCCCGCCGGGGCCACTTCAGCCGCCAGCGGCTGACCTGCTGGCGGTAGAGGATCCGCCGTACGTAGGCCTCGGGTTCGTCGATCCGCTGCCAGCGCCCGGCCGCCTTGACGAGGGCGTTCTGGAGCAGGTCCTCACCGGCGTGCTGGTCTCCCCCGCACAGCAGCACAGCGGTCTTCAGCAGGGCGGACGACCTGCTGTCGACGAAGTCCCGGAAACTCTCCAGCCCTTCGGCATTCATCGTCACCTTCTCTTCCTCGGCGACGCCTGTGCGTCGCCCCTCCGCCCCTTGTGACGCGTGCCGTGGCCCGCCGCTATGCCACCACCACGAAAAAAAGTCGCCGTGGAGGAAGGTTCTCCTCCACGGCGACTTCCGCAGTGCCCTCGCGGGCTCAGTTGTGGCTGTGCAGGACGTCGTTGAGGCCGCCCCAGACCGCGTTGTTCGGGCGGGCCTCGACCGTGCCGGTGACCGAGTTGCGGCGGAAGAGGATGTGCGAGGCGCCGCTCAGCTCACGGGCCTTGACGATCTGGCCGTCGGGCATGGTCACGCGCGTCCCCGCCGTGACGTACAGCCCGGCCTCCACGACGCACTCGTCGCCGAGCGCGATGCCGACGCCCGCCTCGGCGCCGATCAGGCAGCGCTCGCCGATGGTGATACGGACGTTGCCGCCGCCGGAGAGCGTGCCCATGGTGGAGGCGCCGCCGCCGATGTCGGAGCCGTCGCCGACCACGACGCCGGCGGAGATACGGCCCTCGACCATCGACGTGCCGAGCGTGCCCGCGTTGAAGTTCACGAAGCCCTCGTGCATCACGGTGGTGCCCTCGGCGAGGTGCGCGCCCAGGCGGACCCGGTCGGCGTCGGCGATGCGGACGCCCTTGGGCGCCACGTAGTCGGTCATGCGCGGGAACTTGTCGATGCTCGTCACGGCGACGTGCAGGCCCTCGGCGCGGGCGTTGAGGCGCACCTTCTCGATGTCGTCGACGGCGACCGGGCCCAGCGAGGTCCAGGCGATGTTGGGGAGGAGGCCGAAGATGCCGTCCAGGCTCTGGCCGTGCGGCTTGACCAGGCGGTGCGAGAGCAGGTGCAGGCGCAGGTAGGCGTCGTGCGTGTCGAGCGGCTTCTCGTCGAGGGAGGCGATGACCGTACGGACCGCGACCACCTCGACGCCACGGCGGGCATCCGGTCCGACGGCCTTGGCGGCGCCTTCGCCGAGCAGTTCCACGGCCGTCTGCGCGGACAGCCGCTCGGTACCGGCCGGGCCGGGTTCGGCGGAGAGCTCGGGGGCGGGGAACCAGGTGTCGAGAACGGTGCCGTCAGCGGCGACGGTGGCGAGGCCTGCGGCGATGGCGCCGGTGGTGCGCGGAACAGTCGTGTCGGTCATGAGGAAAACCTAACCGCCGGGAGGCACGCGATGCGAACCCACGCACGGGACGTCTCATGAGCCGGGCGGTACGGGCTGGGGGGGGTGGGCCGGCGTGGACCGGACGGCGGCTCGGGGCGGCTGGGCAACGGCTCGGAGCCGAGTAACTCAGCGCCGACCGCACCCCTCGGCGAGGCTGCCGCAACTGCCCGCACGCCCCCGTACCCCCGCACGCCCCGCACGCCCCGCACGCCCCGCACCCAGGAACCCGCTCGCTGCCGACCGGTCCGGACCGGCGTTCAACCGTGGTCGGTCGGCCCGTCGGGGATCACCCGGGCCAGCATCTCCCGCGCGTACTCCTCGTCGTACGGCACCCCCGTCAGCAGCACCTGGAGGCAGATCCCGTCCGTCAGCGCGACCAGCGCCCGTGCCGTGGCCGGGTCCGTGCGGTGGGCCAGGCGCGCGGCGAGGTCGTCGGCCCATTCGGCGGCGACGGGACGCAGGGCGGGACGGCGCAGCGCGGCGAGATAGAGCTCGTACTCCAGCTCGACGCCGGTGCGGTCGCCGCCGAGCCAGTCGCCGAGGACGCGGGCGAGGCCGGCGGCCAGGTCGCCGCCGGGGTCGTCCAGGGCGCCGTGCGCCGCGACCGCCTTGTCGAAGCCCTCGCCGGCCCGGCGCAGCGCGGCGACCATGAGCTCGTCGAGGCTCTTGAAGTGGTACGTCGTCGAGCCGAGCGGCACATCGGCCTCGGCGGCGGCGGTGCGGTGGCTGAGTCCCGCGAGGCCCTTCTCGCCGACGACCCGGATGGCCGCGTCGATGATCCGCTGCCGGCGCTCGGGGTCGTGACGCCGGGCCATCAGTGCGCCCCTCCCAGGTTCAGCACCACCACGCCGACGATGATCAGCGCGACCCCGGCGGCCTTGGTGGCCGTCATGCCCTCCCCGAGGAAGAACATGCCGATCGCCGCGATGGTCGCGGTGCCCGCCCCGGCCCAGATCGCGTAGGCGGTGCCGACCGACACCGTCTTCAGGGTCTGGGCGAGCAGGGCGAAGGAGAGGACGTAACCGAGCACGGTCAGCAGCGAGGGTCCGAGCCTGCTGAAGCCTTCGGTGTACTTCATGGCCGTGGTCGCTCCGACCTCGGCGGCGATGGCTCCGGCGAGCATCAGGTATCCCATGTGTACAAGCGTACATAACGCGGCGCGGTTCCGGACCCCCGACTCCCGTACCGATGCCGGCCCCTCACCCGATCCGGCGTCACACCATCATCCGACTGGGCGTCAGTCGCCGCGGGCGGCTGCCCGACTGGAGGCGTTCCCGACGGCGGACCCGGTCATCTCCGGGCACACACACCGGTCGTGTGCCGTCCCCGGGACACCTCGCACTGACGTCTGGAGGACGAGGACCCGGCCGTACGGGACAAGCAGGGGCAGACGTGATCACACCGCCACGCCGCCGTCGCCCTCGATGCGGAACTGAAACCCGGCGAGCGGCGAAAGTGGATACCAGCCGGTTCAAAAGGCTGCTCGGGGGCCCCGGTAACCACTAGTGTTCACTCGGAAGCAGCAGTGCTTCACCATTCACATACCGCGCCACCACAGCAGCGGCCGTCGTAGCCCGCCGCGCCGGAGGAACAGCGCATGCCCGAAGAAAAGTCCCGGCCGCCCCAGGATCGCCCCTGGGAGAACGGCTGGACGTTGGACACCGCCCGTACACCCGGCACCAGAAGGCTCTATCTCGCCGGAGCGCTGGCAGTGGTAACGATCGTCACCTGCGTGGCGGCGGTGGTCGCCACGAACAAGGCGATCGACACACCGTCAAAAACCGCGCGGGACGACGGCTCCGGCCTGATCTCCTTCGCCTCGCAGCCCGCGGCCGCCGCCCCGGAGGGCGACAGCGGTCTCTCGTCGGTGTCGCCCAGCCCCCTGGACCCCCGGCAGCAGGGCCCGAGCCCCACCGCAACCGTCACGGTCACCCCGAAGCCACCCAAATCGACGGCCTCCAAGGGCGCTTCGTCGAAGCCGAAGCCTTCCGCGACCTACCGTTCGGTCCGCTCGGTCAACTACCCGCAGCGGTACTGGCACGTGGACGACGGCTACGTGGGCCTGGACTCCGTCAGCGGCTCGGAGTCCCGTGAGGACTCCACCTTCAAGCTGGTCAAGGGCCTCGCCGACGCGTCCTGCTACTCGTTCGTCACGCACGACGGCAAGTACCTCCGTCACCGCAACTTCGTGCTGCGGGCCGAACGCAACGACGGCTCCGGCCTCTTCCCCAAGGACGCCACCTTCTGCCCCCGCGAGGCCGCGTACTCCGGCGCGCAGATGCTGGAGTCGGTCAACTACCCCGGCTACTTCCTCCGCCACGAGAACTTCGTGGTCAAGCTGGAACGCTTCGAGTACAGCCCGCAGTACCTCCAGGACTCGTCGTTCCAGCTGGTGGACGGGCTGGCCTGAGTTCCGTCCGAGCACGGAAAAGCGGCGGCACCCGACAGGTGCCGCCGCTTTTCCGTGAACTGCACGGGGTGTCTCAGACGTTGAACCCGAGCGCCCGAAGCTGCTCCCGGCCGTCGTCCGTGATCTTGTCCGGGCCCCACGGCGGCATCCACACCCAGTTGATGCGGAGTTCGTTGACGATGCCGTCCGTGGCGGACTTGGCCTGGTCCTCGATGACGTCCGTGAGCGGGCAGGCCGCCGACGTCAGGGTCATGTCGATCGTCGCGATGTTGGCGTCGTCGATGTGGATGCCGTAGATCAGGCCGAGGTTGACGACGTCGATGCCCAGTTCGGGGTCGACGACGTCGTACAGCGCCTCGCGGACCTCGTCCTCCGAGGCCGGCTTCATCTCGATCGTTGTCTCGCTCATGCCGTCTTCCTTTCGGCGGCGTCCGAACCCAGAGCCTGGGCCGTCGCGTCCTTCCACGCCATCCAGCTCAGCAGCGCGCACTTCACCCGGGCCGGGTACTTGGAGACACCGGCGAACGCGACCGCGTCCTCCAGCACCTCCTCCATCGCGTCGTCCGGTTCGAGCCTGCCCTTGGACTGCATCAGCTCCAGGAAGGTCTCCTGGATCTTCTGAGCCTCGGACACGTCCTTGCCGACCAGGAGCTCGTTCAGCACGGAGGCCGATGCCTGGCTGATCGAACAGCCCTGGCCCTCGTACGAGACATCGCTGATCGTCGTACCGTCGTACTTCACGCGCAGGGTGATCTCGTCGCCGCACGTCGGGTTGACGTGGTGCACCTCGGCGTCACCGTCCCGCAGACCACGCCCGTGCGGGTGCTTGTAGTGGTCCAGGATGACTTCCTGGTACATCGAATCAAGCTTCATGCGATCGCTCGCCAATCTCCTCAGCCGAAGAAGTTCCGTACGTGCTCCAGTCCGTCGACCAGAGCATCGATCTCGGCCGGCGTGGAGTACAGATAGAACGACGCTCGCGTGGTCGCGGGAATTCCGTACCGCAGGCAGACCGGCCGCGCGCAGTGGTGGCCGACCCGGACCGCGATGCCCTGCTCGTCGAGGACCTGGCCCACGTCGTGCGGGTGGATGTCGCCGAGCGTGAAGGAGATCGCCGCGCCCCGGTCCTCGGCCGTGCTCGGGCCGATGAACCGCAGGTCGGGGACGTTGCCGAGCCGCTTCATCGCATACTCGGTGAGCGCGTGCTCATGGGCGAGGATCTTGTCCATGCCGATCGCGGAGAGGTAGTCGATCGCCGCGCCCAGACCGACCGCCTGTGCGATCGGCGGGGTGCCCGCCTCGAACTTGTGCGGGGCGGGAGCGTACGTCGACGAGTGCATCGACACGGTCTCGATCATCTCGCCGCCACCGAGGAACGGCGGAAGGTCCTCCAGGAGCTCCTGGCGGCCCCACAGCACGCCGATGCCCGTCGGGCCGCACATCTTGTGACCGGTGAAGGCCACGAAGTCGGCTTGGAGGGCCTGTACGTCCAGCGGCATGTGCGGCGCGGCCTGCGAGGCGTCGATGCAGACCAGGGCGCCGACCTGCTGCGCCCGGCGCACTATCGCCTCGACCGGGTTGACCGTGCCCAGGATGTTGGACACCAGCACGAAGGAGACGATCTTCGTCTTCTCCGTGATGATCTCGTCGATGTTGGACAGGTCGAGACGGCCGTCGTCGGTGAGGCCGAACCACTTCAGCTTCGCGCCGGTGCGCTGCGACAGCAGCTGCCACGGCACGATGTTGGAGTGGTGCTCCATCTCCGTGATGACGATCTCGGTCTCGTCGTCCACGCGGTAGGGCTCGTCGGCCCAGCCCAGCATGTTCGCCACGAGGTTGAGCGACTCGGAGGCGTTCTTGGTGAAGATCACCTCGTCGCGGCTCGGCGCGTTGATGAAGGACGCGACCTTGTCGCGCGCTCCCTCGTACAGCGCCGTGGCCTCCTCGGCGAGCACATGCACACCGCGGTGGACGTTGGCGTTGTAGCGCTCGTAGTACTCACTCAGGGCGTCCAGCACCTGGCGCGGCTTCTGCGAGGTCGCCGCGTTGTCCAGGTAGACGAGCTTCCGGTCGTCGTGGACCATGCGGTCCAGGATCGGGAAGTCCTTGCGGATCGCCTCTGTGTCGAGGAGGCCCGGCAGCTGTGTCACTCGGATGCGCCACCCTTCGTGTAAGCCTCGTAGCCCTCGTTCTCCAGCTTGTCGGCGAGCTCGGCACCGCCGGACTCGACGATCCTGCCGCCCGAGAAGACGTGCACGTGGTCGGGCTTGATGTAGCGCAGGATGCGCGTGTAGTGCGTGATCAGCAGGGTGCCGACCTCGCCGGTCTCGCGGACGCGGTTGACGCCCTCGGAGACCACCCGGAGCGCGTCGACGTCGAGGCCGGAGTCGGTCTCGTCGAGGATCGCGATCTTGGGCTTGAGGAGTTCGAGCTGGAGGATCTCGTGGCGCTTCTTCTCACCGCCGGAGAAGCCCTCGTTGACGTTGCGCTCGGCGAAGGCGGGGTCCATGTGGAGCCGCTGCATGGTCTCCTTGACCTCCTTCACCCAGGTGCGCAGCTTGGGGGCCTCGCCGCGGATGGCGGTGGCGGAGGTGCGCAGGAAGTTGGAGACGGAGACGCCGGGGATCTCGACCGGGTACTGCATGGCCAGGAACAGGCCGGCGCGGGCGCGCTCGTCGACGGACATCTCCAGGACGTCCTCGCCGTCGAGGGTGACGGTGCCCTTGGTGATCGTGTACTTCGGGTGACCCGCGAGCGAGTAGGCGAGGGTCGACTTGCCGGAGCCGTTGGGGCCCATGATGGCGTGCGTCTCGCCCTGCTTCACGGTGAGGTCGACGCCCTTGAGGATCTCCTTCGTGGCGTTGTCGGCCTCGACGGTGACGTGCAGGTCGTGGATTTCAAGCGTTGCCATGGGTGCCTCAGGACTCCTGGTTGAGGGAAACGAGAACGTCGTCCCCTTCGATCTTTACGGGGTATACGGGGACGGGGCGCGTCGCGGGAAGACCGGACGGCTTGCCGGTTCTGAGGTCGAACGCGGAGCCGTGCAGCCAGCACTCGATCTGGCAGTCCTCCACCTCGCCCTCGGAGAGCGAGACGTTCGCGTGGGAACAGATGTCGTTGATCGCGAACACCTCTCCCCCGGTACGGACGACCGAGACCGGCGTGCCGTCGAGTTCCACCCGCTTCGGGGTGTCCTCCTCCAGCTCACCGAAGCCGCAGGCGCGGACGAAGGCCGGCATCAGACCGACGCCTCCAGCTCCGCGTCGATCTTCTCGAGCAGCCGCTCCTGGATGTCGGCGACACCGATCTGCTGGACCAGTTCGGCGAAGAAGCCGCGGACCACCAGTCGGCGGGCGTCGTCGGCCGGGATGCCGCGGGCCATCAGGTAGAAGAGCTGCTCGTCGTCGAAGCGGCCGGTCGCACTCGCGTGTCCCGCTCCGACGATCTCGCCGGTCTCGATCTCCAGGTTCGGCACGGAGTCGACGCGGGCGCCGTCGGTCAGCACGAGGTTGCGGTTCATCTCGTACGTGTCGGTGCCCTCGGCGGTGGCCTCGATGAGCACGTCGCCGATCCACACCGCGTGGGCGCCCTCGCCCTGCAGCGCGCCCTTGTAGACGGCGTTGGACTTGCAGTGCGGGACGTTGTGGTCGACCAGGAGGCGGTGCTCCTGGTGCTGGCCGGCGTCCGTGAAGTACAGGCCGAACAGCTCGGCCTCGCCACCGGGCCCGGCGTAGGCCACGCGCGGGTGCAGTCGTACGAGGTCGCCGCCGAAGGTGACGACGAACGACTTGAACGTGGCGTCCCGGCCGATCAGGGCGTTGTGCTGGCCGACGTGCACTGCCTTGTCGTCCCAGTCCTGGACGGAGACGACGGTGAGCTTGGCGCCGTCGCCGACGATGTAGTCGACGTTGGCGGCGAGGACCGCGTCACCGGTGTGGTCGATGACGACGACGGCCTCGGCGAAGGCGCCCAGCTCGATCACCTGGTGGGCGAAGGCGGTGCCGCCCTCGCCGTGCACGGCGATCCGGACGGGCTCGGTGAGGACCGTCTCCTTGGGGACGGTGATCACGCCGGCCTCCTCGAACGCCGAGTACGCCTGGGCGGCGACGCGGTCCACCGGGGTGCCGGCCCTGCCGAGGCGGGCGTCGTCACGGCCGACAGCCTCGACGATGACGCCCTCGGGAGCCTGGACGTCGACCTTCACGCCGTCGCCGGTGGCGATCGCGGTGCCGTCGTGCAGCCCGCGCAGCCGCTCCAGCGGGGTGAACCGCCACTCCTCCTCGCGGCCGTGGGGGACCGGGAAGTCCGCCACGTCGAAGGAGGGGGGCGCGCTCATGCGCGTGGCGACGGTCGACTCGGCGGCAACGGCCACCGCGCCGGCGGTGGTCGACCCCACCGGAATACTCTGAGCCTCAGCCATGGCTGTCGGTCTGCTCTCTTTCCTGCGTCAGAATTCGCTTGCTGCTTTACAGAAGACCGGTATTAACCGACCGCACCTTCCATCTGCAGCTCGATCAGCCGGTTGAGTTCGAGGGCGTACTCCATCGGCAGTTCCTTCGCGATGGGCTCGACGAAGCCGCGCACGATCATGGCCATCGCCTCGAACTCGGTCATGCCCCGGCTCATCAGGTAGAAGAGCTGGTCGTCGCTGACCTTGGAGACGGTCGCCTCGTGGCCCATGGACACGTCGTCCTCGCGGACGTCCACGTAGGGGTACGTGTCGGAGCGGGAGATGGTGTCGACGAGCAGCGCGTCGCACAGCACGTTCGACTTGGAGCCGTGTGCGCCCTCGCCGATCTCGACGAGACCGCGGTAGGAGGTGCGGCCGCCGCCTCGCGCCACCGACTTGGAGACGATGTTGGAGGAGGTGTTCGGCGCCATGTGGACCATCTTGGAGCCGGCGTCCTGGTGCTGGCCCTCGCCCGCGAAGGCGATGGAGAGGGTCTCGCCCTTGGCGTGCTCGCCCATCAGGTAGACGGCCGGGTACTTCATGGTGACCTTGGAGCCGATGTTGCCGTCGATCCACTCCATGGTCGCGCCCTCGTATGCCACGGCGCGCTTGGTGACCAGGTTGTAGACGTTGTTCGACCAGTTCTGGATGGTCGTGTAACGGCAGCGGCCACCCTTCTTCACGATGATCTCGACCACCGCGGAGTGCAGGGAGTCCGACGAGTAGATCGGCGCCGTACAACCCTCGACGTAGTGCACGTAGGCGCCCTCGTCGACGATGATCAGCGTCCGCTCGAACTGGCCCATGTTCTCCGTGTTGATACGGAAGTAGGCCTGGAGCGGAATCTCCACGTGCACGCCCTTCGGCACGTAGATGAAGGAGCCGCCGGACCACACCGCGGTGTTCAGCGACGCGAACTTGTTGTCGCCCACCGGGATGACGGTCCCGAAGTACTCCTTGAAGAGCTCCGGGTGCTCCTTCAGCGCCGTGTCGGTGTCCATGAAGATGACACCCTGCGCCTCAAGCTCTTCGTTGATCTGGTGGTAGACGACCTCGGACTCGTACTGGGCCGCGACACCGGCGACGAGGCGCTGCTTCTCCGCCTCGGGGATGCCGAGCTTGTCGTACGTGTTCTTGATGTCCTCGGGCAGGTCCTCCCAGGACTCCGCCTGCTTCTCCGTGGAGCGCACGAAGTACTTGATGTTGTCGAAGTCGATGCCGGAGAGGTCCGAGCCCCAGTTGGGCATGGGCTTCTTCTCAAAAAGACGCAGGCCCTTGAGGCGGAGCTTGGTCATCCACTCCGGCTCGGACTTCTTTGCGGAGATGTCCTTGACGACGTCCTCGTTGATACCGCGCTTCGCAGAGGCGCCGGCGGTGTCGGAGTCGGCCCAGCCGTATTCGTACGTGCCCAGGCCCTCGAGCTCAGGGTGGGCGGTCTCCGTGGGGAGAGTCATGCGGGGTTCCTCCCGGCCGTGCTTGCAGATGCGTTATGGGTGTTCTTGGAAATCTTGGGGATGAACGTGGTGCAGACGCCGTCACCGTGGGCGATGGTCGCGAGCCGCTGGACGTGCGTCCCGAGCAGCTGCGAGAAGATCTCCGTCTCGGCATCGCACAGCTGCGGGAACTTCTCCGCGACATGGGCCACCGGACAGTGGTGCTGGCAGAGCTGCTCGCCGACCGGTGCGCTGCGCGCCGTAGCAGCGTACCCGTCCGCGCTCAGCGCCCTGGCCAGGGCTTCGGTGCGCTCCTCGGGGGCGGCGGCCTCGACGGCCTCGCGGTACCCGGCGGCCTGCTCGGCGATTCGCGCGCGGGCGAAGGCGACGACCGCCTCGTCCCCGCCGAACCGTTCCTGGATCCAGCGCAGGGCGTCCGCGGCGAGCTTGTCGTAGGACTGGTCGAAGGCGTCCCGGCCGCAGTCGGTGAGCGCGAAGACCTTGGCGGGGCGGCCACGCGTCCGCGCGCCGTACACCCGCTGCTCGCGTGCCTCCACGACGTCGTCGGCCACCAGCGCGTCCAGATGGCGTCGTACGGCCGCGTGTGTCAGGCCCAGCCGTCCGGCCAGCTCGGCGACGGTCGAGGGGCCGAGGTCCAGGATGGATCGCGCGACGCGGTTGCGGGTGGACCGCTCACCGGTCGCGAGCTCCTCCTGTGGGGCCCCCGTGGGGGTCGCCCGAGCCTCGCCGACGTTTTTCACAACACCATTGTTGCGTAATTCCTCAGGACCAGGCAAGCCGCACCCCGTCCGCCGGACGGTGCCATGCATCACTTAGGTATTCCTAACCTGACCTGCGGGAACGATCTTTGATCGATCAAAGCGGTGGTTTTTCGGCGGCCGGTCGGGGACACTCCCGAAGCATGCCGAAACCACCTCCCACCGGCCCTCTTGTCACCCGCGGCAGCATCGCGGCGGAGCTGCGCGAACTGGGTGTCCGCAGCGGCGAGACCCTGCTCGTGCACTCCTCCCTCAGCTCCCTCGGCTGGGTCTGCGGAGGACCCGTCGCGGTGGTCCAGGGCCTGCTCGACATCCTGGCCCCGGACGGCACGCTCGTGGTCCCCACCCAGACCGGCGAACTCTCGGACCCGGCCCTGTGGAGCAACCCTCCGGTGCCCGAGGACTGGTGGGACACGATCCGCAGGGCCATGCCCGCCTACGACCCCCTCGTCACGCCCTCCCGCGGCGTCGGCGTGATCCCGGAGACCGTCCGCACCTGGCCCGGTGCCCTGCGCAGCGCGCACCCGCAGACCTCCTTCGCGGCGATCGGCGCCCGCGCCCACGAGGTCGTCGACGGCCACGCCCACGACTGCCGCCTGGGCGAGCACAGCCCGCTCGCCCGTCTGGAGGCGATGCACGCACGCGTGCTGCTCCTCGGCGCGGGCTACGACACGTGCACGAGCTTCCATCTCGCCGAGTACCGCGTCCCGACCCCACTGGTGCGGGTCGGCCGCCCGGGAGCGGCCGGCTGGGAGGTGGTGACGGAGGTGTCGATCACCTCCGACCGCTTCGACGAACTGGGCTACGACTTCGAGCGGGACCGGCGGTCCGTCGTCGTACGGGGAAAGGTGGGCGCGGCCGACGTACGACTGTTCCCGGTGGCGGACGCGGTGCGGTACGCGCAGCGGTGGCTGACGCTGCACCGCTCGCGGGAGGACGTGCTCGGGTACGCCCGGGGCGGGGACCCCGGCGGGGACCCGGGTGGAGATCCTGCACCCGGCCGTCTGCGGCGCGGACGGCGAACCTAGACTCGGGTCCCATGCGAAGTGAGCCCGTGGTCCAGGTCCACGCCCTGGTGAAGCGGTACGGCACGAAAACCGCCGTGGACGGCCTCGACCTGGTGGCCCGGGCGGGCGTGACCGCCGTACTCGGGCCCAACGGCGCGGGCAAGACGACGACCGTCGAGACCTGCGAGGGATACCGCACGCCGGACTCCGGCACGGTCCGCGTCCTGGGCCTCGACCCGGTGCGCCAGGCTCGCGAGCTGCACCCCCGGATCGGGGTGATGCTCCAGTCCGGCGGCGTGTACTCCAGTGCCCGCGCCGACGAGATGCTGCGGCACGTGGCCCGGCTGCACGCGCACCCGCTGGACGTGGACGCGCTGATCGAGCGACTGGGCCTGGGCGACTGCGGCAGGACGACGTACCGCCGCCTCTCCGGCGGCCAGCAGCAGCGCCTGGCGCTGGCCATGGCGGTCGTGGGCCGCCCGGAGCTGGTGTTCCTGGACGAGCCGACCGCCGGCCTCGACCCCCAGGCCCGCCACGCCACCTGGGACCTGGTCCGCGACCTTCGCGCGGACGGCGTCTCGGTCATCCTCACCACGCACTACATGGACGAGGCCGAGCGGCTCGCCGACGACGTGGCGATCATCGACGGCGGCCGGGTCATCGCCCAGGGCACCCCGGAGGAGCTGTGCCGCGGCGGCGCGGAGAACACCCTGCGCTTCATGGGCCGCCCGGGCCTGGACGTGGGGTCCCTGCTCAAGGCGCTCCCGGCGGACTGCACAGCGGTCGAGCTGACCCCCGGCTCCTACCGGGTCGGCGGCAAGGTCGACCCGCAGCTGCTCGCGACGGTGACGTCGTGGTGTGCGCAGCACGGGGTGATGCCGGAGCGGATCTCGGTCGAACGGCACACGCTGGAAGACGTATTCCTGGAACTGACGGGTAAGGAGCTGCGCACGTGACGGCCACCGGTCTCCACACGCCGAAGCCGGGCGCGGCACCCCTGGGACGCATGATCGCGACCCAGGCCGCCCTGGAGACGAAGATGCTGCTGCGCAACGGCGAGCAGCTCCTGTTGACGGTGGTGATCCCGACCCTGCTCCTGGTCCTCTTCAGCTCGGTGGACATCGTCGACACGGGCACGGGCAGGTCGGTGGACTTCCTCACCCCCGGCATCCTCGCCCTCGCGGTCATGTCCACGGCGTTCACGGGTCAGGCCATCGCCACGGGCTTCGAACGCCGCTACGGCGTGCTGAAGCGCCTGGCGTCCTCCCCGCTCCCCCGCTGGGGTCTGATGACGGCGAAGACGGCGTCGGTCCTGGTCACGGAGATCCTGCAGGTGGCGCTGCTGACGGTGATCGCCCTCGCCCTGGGCTGGAACCCGCACGGCAACCCCCTCGCAGTCCTCCTGCTCCTCATCCTGGGCACGGCGGCCTTCTCCGGCCTCGGCCTGCTGATGGCGGGCACCCTGAAGGCGGAGGCCACGCTGGCCGCCGCCAACCTGGTGTTCCTGCTCCTGCTGGTCGGCGGCGGAGTCATCGTCCCCCTGGACAAGTTCCCCCAGGGCGCCCAGGACGTCCTCGGCCTGCTGCCGATCTCGGCCCTCTCGGACGGCCTGCGGGACGTGCTGCAGCACGGGGCCGGAACGCCGTGGGGGGATCTGGGAATCCTGGCGGTGTGGGGGGTTGTGGGGCTGGCGTTGGCCGGGAAGTTCTTCCGCTGGGAGTGACGTTCGCGGAGAGCGGGAAGAGACGCACAATGTTCGAGTCCGCGGATTCGTCGAGTGTGCGAGCACTACAACCTCTGCTGCACGACGTGGTGATCTGCGTCGCGGCCCCGTCCTTCGCCGCCTCACCACGGGACGGACAACTGCGTGGCGTGCGCGCGGACGGGTTCTACGGTCACGACCGCAGGCTTCTGCACACCGCGTGCCTGCTGGTGGACGGCCGGGAACCCGAGCCGATCGGGCTGCAACCACTGGGCCCCGACCGGGTGCGGTTCAGCTCCGTCCACCGCTATGCCGGGGCCCGCACGGACGACCCCACCGTGATCATCGAGCGGGTACGCACCGCGGGTGAGGGCGAGACCGTCCTCCTGCGCAACGTCGGCGTCACGACCCGCCGATTACGCGTCGAGCTCGCCCTCGCCACCGACCTCGCCGACATCGCCGCCGTCAAGCGCGGCGATCCGCAGACCGCCATACGCTGCACGGTCGTTCAGGACGCGACCGGCCTGGAATGGCGGACGGACACGGCCCGCTCCGAAGTCCGCGCCACGGGCGACGGCGCGCTGCCGGAGGTCACCGACGGCCCGGAAGGCGGCACCTTCGCATGGCCCCGGATGCTGCTCAGACCCGGCGAGAGCCGGCGGATCGGGCTCACCGTCGCCGGCGGAGCAGTTCCCGCCCCGCCCGGTCACCCCGAAGCCCCACGCTCCGCGGCGCCCTGGACCGAGCCCGTCGTGCAGGGGGACCGGCGACTGGTCGAGTTGGTGCGCCACGGCCTCGGTGACCTGCGCGCGCTGCGCCTGGCGGATCCCGACCGCACGGACCCGGAGGACCAGTTCATCGCGGCGGGGTGCCCGTGGTACCTGACACTTTTCGGCCGCGATTCGATCTGGTCGGCGCGGATGATGCTGCCCCTGGGCACGGACCTGGCCCGCGGCACCCTGTGGGCGCTGGCCCGCCGACAGGGCACGGCGCACGACGTGTTCCGGGAGGAGGCACCGGGCCGCATCCTGCACGAACTGCGCCCGGCCGATGCCGAACACGGCCACGGACTGCGCCTGCCGTCCCGCTACTACGGCTCGGTCGACGCGACCCCGCTGTTCGTGTCCCTCCTGGTCGATGCCTGGCACTGGGGGCTGCCGGACGCGGAGACGGACGCCTTGCTGCCGTACGCGGAACGGGCCATGGACTGGGTCGTGGAGACGAGCAACGACGACGACGACGGCTTCCTGCGCTACTACCCGCGAGCCGGAGGGCTGCGTCACCAGTCGTGGAAGGACAGCGAGGACGCGGTCCGGGACGCGGCAGGCCGCCGTATCGAGCCGCCGTTGGCGCTGTGCGAGGTGCAGGGATACGCCTACGAGGCGGCGACCGGCTTGGCCGGACTGCTGTCGTCCCGAGGCCGCGTCGAGGCCTCCGAGCGGCTGCGCACCTGGGCGGCGTCCCTGCGCAAACGCTTCGCCGACGCCTTCTGGTTACCGTCCCCGCAGGGCCCGGCCGCCCGCTACGTGGCCATCGCCGTCGGCCGGGGCCGGAAGCCGGTCAGCGGTCCCGCGTCCAACATGGGCCAGTTGCTGTCCACGGGCATCCTGGACGCGGACGGCTGCCAGGACGTGGCGGCCTGGCTGGCCGCGAGCGAGCTGAACTCCGGCTGGGGGCTGCGCAGCCGCTCCGCGGCCCTGGGCGGCTACAACCCGATGAGCTACCACGGCGGTTCGGTCTGGACCCATGACACGGCGATAGCGATCCACGGACTGTGCACAGCCGGCTGCCACACCGAGGCCTACGCGCTCACGGACGGCCTCCTGGACGCGGCGACACGTTTCGAGTACCGGATGCCGGAACTCTACGGCGGCGACCACCGCACCCCCGGCTCACCCGCGCCCCTGGCGTATCCCGCCGCCTGCCGCCCACAGGGCTGGTCGGCCGCCTCCGGAGTGGCGCTCCTCTCCGCCCTGCTCGGGCTGCACCCCGACGCCTCGGACCGGACACTGCGGCTCCGTCCGATGCCGGCAGAACTTCTCGGACCGATGTCGGTCATGGGGGTACGGCTGGCCGGGGCGACGCTCAAGATCGGGACGACCCGCTCGGGCGGGGTGAAGGTGACTGGGCTGCCCGCCGGCTGGGAGCACCCCACCGATCCACCGCACGGGTGAGGAGGTCCCGCGGCCACCTTCGGCGCGGAGCGACCCTGAGCGCGTCGGCGTACGCGCCGATCAGCGGGGGCAGGCGTCGGTGTTCGAGGTCGAAGTCCTCCCGCACCCGCTTGCGCGCGGCGAGGCCGACGTCTCTGGCCAGGCCCGGGCTGCGCAGCAGACGGACAATGCAGTCCGCGAGGCCGTCGACATCCCCGGGAGCGACCAGGAATCCCGACACATCGTGCTCCCCGATGCCCTCCGCGAGGCCACCCACCTCGGTGGCGATCACCGGGCGCGCGGCGCACATCGCCTCCAGTGCGGCAAGCCCCATGGGTTCGGCGAACAGGGACGGACAGACCACCACCCGCGCCCGGGAGTACAGGTCGACCATGCCGTCCACGCCTGCCCGCTCAAAACGCACTCGATCAGGCTCCGGAAGAAATTTCACCCATTCCTGCACGGAATCACGGAATCCGACTTTCTCGCCATGGAAATCGATCGAGTCCGGGGCGTCCATGAGAACCAGATACGGCCGGACCGGCAGATCCTCCTTGATGACCTTGGCCATGGCTTTCACCGCCATCTCCGCACCCTTGTCAGGAATGAGACGAGCCGGCAGAAGAATGACGGCCTCGTCGTTCTCCGGCGGATCGACAAGTTCCGGAACCTGCAGATAGGGCTCGGTGTCGATGCCGAGGTACATCGGCTTCGCACAGGTCACGCCCAGCACATCCGCGCAGGCTTGCCGGAGGAATTCGGAGACCGCGAAGTGCACGTCGAAGCGACTGCACGGCCGGGCCAGCCGAACGCTCTCGGTCTCTCTCCAGATGCTGTGGTAGGTATGCATCAGCACCAGCCCCAGCGAGTCCCGCAGCTCGAGCAGCGCCTCCGCCGGAGCCGACGAGAAATGGTGCAGATTGTGGCCGTGCACCAACTGGATCTCCCGCTCGGACAATTCCGCGCGGAACCAATCCCGCAGGGCCTGCCGCTCCGCACTGTCCCCCGTGGCCCGGGACAGATCGAGCCCCGGGTGCCGCAGCACCTCGACCCCCTCTCCCGGAGGCGTCCTCGCGTCGGGCGTCCCTGTGAACACCGTCACCCGGTGCCCCTGCCGGGCCAGCAGCCGGGAGCAGTTCCACAGATAGGACTCGACCCCGCCGACCGTGGGCGGAAACGCCCAGTGGACCAGGGCGATGTCCAGCCCTTTCGGGGTCCGTGAACCGCTCTCCTGTCGCACTGCCGCCTCCGGGCGCCCTCGCCACCGTGCTCGGGCCGGACCCGGTAAACGGCAGAACAAACTTTCGCGAGCCGGGATCGTATTGCACGGCGCGGCTCGCCGTTCGCCTCTTTAACGAATCGGTTGCTCACCGGTTGCGAAGAAGGGAAGAAGGGGAAACTGAAGATTAGATGACATTCACTCTCAAACGCGAGTGTGTGCTCGCGGTGGGCAGAGCGACTTCGGGGGGTCGCATGCGGTCATGGGTGGTCACGTTATCCGCTGGTACGGGGGCCGGGGTGGCCGCCTTTCTCAGCGTCGCCGCCAAGACGGTCGACTCCGATCAACCACTGCTGTGGGTGCTGACCGCCGGCGCCGCCATGCTCGTCGGCCTGACAGCGGGTGTGGCGCATGCGCACAAGAAGTCCGACGACGCAGCGCCGGAACCGATCGGCACAGAGCAAGGACCACCCAACAACCTTCCCATGCTCAGCATGTACTTCACAGGCCGCGCGGTGGAGAAGGAACGGATCGTGAACGTCCTGAAGGGCCCTGCCAGAGGACGTCGGGACAAGAACGAACGGCCCGTCCCGCGCCTGTGCGTGCTCTACGGCGCGACCGGCGCCGGCAAGTCGCAACTCGCCGTGTCCTACGCCCACGACGAGCTGAGCCGGCACACCCTGACGTGGTGGCTCAACGCCTCCCGGCCCGACACCCTGCGCACCGAACTCCTGGAGTTCGCGCAGTATGTGGGCATCCCGGACCAAGAGAGCAAGAACGTCGTCCTGATGAACCTGTGGAGCCGGCTGCGCGAGCAGCGGGGCTGGCTGCTCGTCTACGACGGATGGCCTACGTACGACGACTCGATGCGCAGTCTGCTGCCCTCCGAGGGTGACGGCGAAGTACTCATCACCACCCAGCAGCACCAGGGCTGGGCGGGCCTGAGTTCGGGCCCGATCGAACTGAGGGCCTTCCCCGAGAAGGAAGGTGTCGAGTTCCTACGGCGCCGGTTCGGCATCACGTCCGAGCAGCTCACGGACGAGGACCACAGGGCACTGACCGAACTCGGTCACCAGCTGGGCTGGTTGCCGCTGGCCCTCGACCAGGCGGCGGCCTACATAGCGCAGGCCGAGATCACCGTGGCCGAGTATCTGCGCGACCTGCCGGGCGGCGCCGCGGTCGAGGGCACCTTCCGGCTCTCCATCGCCCGGGTCTCGGAGGCCTCGCCCGCCGCCGTCGACCTGCTGCGGCTGTGCGCGTTCCTGGCGTCGGAGGACGTCCGACGGACGACACTCACCCAGCACCGGTCCGTCCTCCCCGCCCGTCTGCGCACCATCATGGACGATCCCGTCACCTTCACCCGGGAGGTGCTGCTGCTGGTGGATCACTCCTTGCTGACCCGCAGCGGCGACTGGCGCAAGGGATCGGCCGCCTACGGCATGCACCCACGGGTCCAGACACTGATCCATGACGGGCTGAGCCTGTCCGAGCGTCTGGAGTGGTCCCAGGCGGCGGTCCGTCTTGTGGAGGCCTGCTTCCCCACGACCCCGGACCTGCTGGCCGCCCGGCCCCTGTGCGAAAGGCTGATGTCGCACGTCGAGGCCGTCATCGACAAGCTGGCCTGGGGTGACGACGCGGACGGCGGGCTCGGCGCCTCCCAGGACCCCGAGGCGCTGGCCCGGCTGCTGCACCGGGTGGGCACATATCAGGAGCACCGCTGCGACTGGGTGCGGGCCCTGGACTTCTTCGAGCAGGAGGCCGAACTGCGCGAGTTCGGAGACGACCACGAACTCGCCCGCGCCACCGCCAGGTACGCCGTGGCTCGCCAGCACTACCTGCTCGCGGCACTGGACGCCGCCGAGCGGGAGTGCCGTCGGGCGCTGGATCTGTGCGAGGCTCACGAGGAAGAGGCCTTCCTGCGCTTACGAGCCCAGTGCCAGCGACAGCTGGGCGGCATCATGCGCGAGTACAACCGCTTCCCGGAGGCCCTGGAAGCCGTGCAGACGGCGGTGAAGATCTACGAGGGGCAGGTCTGGCGGGAGGAGAGCCTCGACTGGGCCGTCGCCGAGCAGGAGATCGGACTGATCCATCGCAACGCGGGCCAGCTCGCCCAGGCCGTCGTCCACTACGAGCGCGCCAAGGAGAGGATCCCCAGCCGCGGGAACCAGGAACCGCCGGAGTACACGCTCTTCCGCGCCATGCTGCAGCGCGATCTCGGCATCGTCGCCCAGGACCGCGGGCAGCTCGAACCGGCGGAGGAACAGCTCAACACAGCGCTGGAGATGTTCGGGGCGCACCGGGGGCCGGAGGACTTCGAGACCGCGCAGGTAGCCAAGTTCCTGGCCGACGTGCTGCGTCGGCGCGGCGAGCAGCACCGGGAGGCGGCGCGACGCACCCTGCAGCCCCTGCGCCGCGTCGATCTGCTGCGCCGGGCCGGTTCGGAGCTGGCACGCGCCGACGCGATTCTCGGTCCGGTGGTGGAGCTCCACAGCAAGCGCAGCGAGGCCGAGGAGCACAAGTACGCGGCATGCCTCAACAAGCTGGGCTCGCTGCGGCTCGCACAGGGGCGGATCCCAGAGGCGAGACGAACGCTCGAGCAGGCCGAGACCATCTATCGACGCGCCTACGGCGAGCATCACTACTACCGCGCCAAGTCGCTGACCCGGCTCGGACCGGTGCTGCGCGCCGAGGGCCGCGGCGCGGAGGCCGAGCGGGTGCTCGGGGACGCGGGGGGCATCTTCCGTACCGCGCTCGGCGGCGACCACCCCGTTCTGATGGCCGTGTACGAACACCTGGCCGACTGCGTCGCGGACCGCGGCGACCAGCATGAAGCCGACCGGCTCAGGGCCGAGGCGGACCGCATCCGTCAGTCCCTGTGACCGACCCCTCAGGCCGCGCCGCACCGAAACGGCGACCCTCGTGAAACCGTGCACAAGCGTCCCCCCTACGATGGGCGGGTGCCAAACGTGACCCGCGCCGACGCCGTAGCGGCCGTCCGCAACCCGCTCGCCTTCATCGCCGCACGCTGGACCCCGACCCCTCGGACGGTTCAGCGGGCGGCTCTCGCCGCGCTCGTCATGGCGGTGGTCATCGTGGTCACCGGCGGTGCGGTGCGCCTGACCGGGTCCGGGCTCGGCTGCCCGACCTGGCCCACGTGCACCGACGACTCGCTGACCACGACCCGCGCGATGGGCTTCCACGGCGCCATCGAGTTCGGCAACCGGATGCTGACGTACGTGCTGTGTGCCGCCGTCGGGTGGGCGATCATCGCGGCGCGTTCCGAGAAGCCGTACCGGCGCAGCCTGACGCGGCTGGGCTGGGCGCAGTTCTGGATCGTGATGAGCAACGCGATCCTCGGCGGCATCGTCGTGCTGGTCGGGCTCAACCCGTACACCGTCGCCGCCCACTTCGTCGCCACGACGGCCCTGATCACGGTCGCCGCGGTGATGTGGCAGCGCACCCGCGAGGGCGACGAGGCTCCCCGCCCGCTGGTCGGCAAGCCGGTGCAGCAGCTGGTGTGGTTCCTGGTCGCCGCCGCCGCCCTGCTGATCCTCGTCGGCACGGTCGTGACCGGCGCCGGACCGCACGCCGGCGACTCCAGCGAGGTCGAGCGGATGCCGCTGGACTGGGAGACCGTGAGCAAGGTGCATGCGGTGCTGGCCTGGATCGTGGTGTCTCTGACCTTCGCCCTGTGGTTCATCCTCAAGGCGGTCGACGCCCCGAAGAACCCCCTGGACCGCACCCGCGACCTCTTCCTGGTCCTGCTCTCGCAGGGCGTCATCGGCTACGTCCAGTACTTCACCGACCTCCCCGAGTTCCTGGTCGGCCTGCACATGCTCGGCTCGGCCCTGGTGTGGATCGCGGTGCTCCGGGTGCTGCTGGCCCTGCGCGAGCGGGACGGGGGCGAGCTGCCCGATGTACCCGCTCAGCCGTACGCCGCCACGAGCCCGTCGATCGCCGGGCCCAGGTAGCTCCGGGTCCGCGCGGCCCTGTCCTCGACGGTGGGCACAGGATCGCCGTAGCGGCGCCCCCGGATGTCCTCCACTACCTCTATGGGCGCCCCGAGCCCGGGCAGCAGTTCCAACGCCTCACGCTTGGAGATCAGCCGGCCCTCGCGCAGGGTCACGGTCGCTCGGGCGAACGTCAGCAGTCCCAGGTCGACCCACACATCCCGTGTCCACAGCTCGGCGTTGTCGAGGGTCGGGCGCCAGAAGTCGCGCTGGTCGCGGATCACGAAGTCGGCCAGTTCCCGGTCCGTCACCGACGGCAGCAGGTCCGTCGGCGGCTTCCCGTGCAGGACGCGCCCGAAGGTGTGCAGCTCACGCCGAGTCACCGGGCTCACCGGCCGCTTGAACAGTTCCGAGTGCGCCCAGGTGAGGTGAGTGCGATCGATATCGGCGGAAGGCGTCAGGTACGTGCAGTGCAGCTGCCCGGCCAGCGGCTCGGCCCGCAGCCGGGCGTGCAGCTTGGCCAGCCGCCACACCGTACGGGGTGTGATCGAGGGGAGTACGGCAATCAGGTCCAGGTCGCTGCGGCCCTCCTGGTAGTCGCCGCCCGCCAGCGAGCCGTGGGCCCAGACGGCGACGGGGGCAAGCGGGGCCAGTCCGCTGAGGAAGCGGTCCAGTAACACCTCTGTCTGCATCCACCCATCCTGTACAGCTCACTCCAGCCCGTACAGCCTCCGCGCGTTCCCCGCCGCGATCAGGCCGGCCACCCGCTGTGCGTCCGACGCCGACCACGCTCCCTCCGTGACCCAGCCGCCCAGCACCCGGGCCAGTGCCTCGCGGAAGAGGCTGGCGCCCACCACATGCAGTTCGGGCAGGCTGTGGGCGCCACTGGAGAAGACGATCTTGCCGAAGGGGGCCAGCTCCAGGGTCTCCGCGAGGACGGTCGCCGCGCGGGCGCCAGTGCGGACCAGGGCGGCGCCGGAGTCGGCGTAGACGTGCGGGAAGACGCCGGCGAGGTGGGCGGCGTGGCGATGGTAGGGGTAGCTGTGCAGCAGCACGAGGTCGGTGCCGAGGCCGGCAGTGGCGCGGACGAAGTCGGTGAGCAGGACGGGGTCGGTGCGGTCGATGCGCAGGCCCGGTTCGCCGAGCCCGGCGTGCAGTTGGAGGGGCAGGCCGGAGGCGACCGCGATCCACAGCAGGTGTCGTAGGAGCACGGGGTCGGACAGTTCGCCGCCCACCCGGCGGCCCGCGAGCCACCTGCCTGCCGCGCCCCGCACCTCGCCCGGCCCCGGCGGCTCGGGCGCCAGTGCGAGGCCGTGCCGTACGCCCGCCACCGAGGTGAAGGCCACCGCGTTCACGGCGGCGCCGTGCACCGACTCGGCGAGGTTGGCGAGGAAGGACTCGACGGTCCCGGAGGTGTCGGCGACCTGTTCGGCGAGGAGTTCCAGGCGGACGATCTCGCGGGTCTCGGCGGCCGCCGCGGTGGCCAGTTCGGTGGGTCCCGTGAGGTCGCCCGGCAGCCCGGTGTCGACCAGGTAGGTCGTGATCCCGCTGCCGCGCAACAGCCTGCGGCCCGTCTCCAGTACGCCCAGTTCACGGCGCCGGGCCAGATAGCGGGCGGGCGGACAGTGCGGTTCGAGACCGAGGAGCGGCGGACACCAGCGTCGTAGGGCGAAGCCCGTCTGAGTGTCGAACAGTGTGGTGCCCGGGGCGGGAGGGCCCTCGGTGCGGGCCAGCTGGGCCTCGAAGGTGCCGAGACCCAGCTCCGTTCTCAGTACGCCGTGGCAGTACTGGTCCACGAGGGACGGCGTTTCGATCATCCGGGCTCCCCGTGTCAGGACCGTGGCACTGCTCACAGGTCCTAACGGGTGAACCGGGCATCAGGTGCTGCTGTCACACACCCCGTGCGAAACGCTTCGCGGGTTGGGACGGCTCATCCACGGAGAAGGGGACGCGCTCGATCAGCCGTTGGCCGGTCCGCCGAGCTGGAGGCCCGCCATCCGGCTCCACTCGTACGGCCCCGTCTTCACCTTCGCGGCGAACTCGCCGTCGAACTCCTCGTGCACGGTGATGCCGGACTTCTCGACGGCCTTCTCGGCGATGTCGTGCGAGGGGGCCACCAGGTCGCCCCAGCCGCCGTCCTCACCGACGAGGACGATCCGGGTGCCGCGCTCACCGATGTGGGCCAACTGGCCCTCGGCGCCGCCGTGCTCCTTGGAGAAGGCGCTGATCTGCTTGGCGAGCCGGGCGACCTTGCGCTCGGCCTTCGCGTCAACCTGCTGCGTGTCTGCCATGCCCAGGATGCTACCGACCGGTAGAAGGGGCGGCGACGTGACGCTCACCTCAGGAAGGGGTCCACGGCGACGGCCACGAAGAGGATCGACACATAGGTGATCGACCAGTGGAACAGCCGCATCTCCTTGAGCTTGCCGCCGGTCACCTCGGCCTTGGCGCGGTTCTGCAGCCCGTGCGCCTCCCACAGCCAGAAGCCGCCGGCCGGCAGCGCGACCGCCGTGTAGAACCAGCCGGTGTAGCCGAGCGGGGTCAGCAGCAGGGAGACGGCGACCATCACCCAGCTGTAGATGACGATCTGCCGGGCGACCACCTTGTTGGAGGCGACCACCGGCAGCATCGGCACGCCCACGCGTGCGTAGTCCTCCCGCACCTTCATGGACAGCGGCCAGTAGTGCGGCGGCGTCCAGAAGAACATGACCAGGAAGAGGATGACCGGCGCCCACGACATGGAGTTCGTGACCGAGGACCAGCCGATCAGGACCGGCATACAGCCGGCGATGCCGCCCCACACGATGTTCTGGGAGGTACGGCGCTTGAGGATCATCGTGTAGACGACGACGTAGAAGAGGAGCGCTCCGAGCGACAGCCAGGCCGACAGCCAGTTGACGGCGAGGCCGAACAGGAGTGTCGAGACGACCGCCAGCGTGATGCCGAAGGCCAGACACTCGCGCGGCGACACCATGCCGGTCACCAGCGGTCGCTGCGAGGTGCGGTCCATGAGCGCGTCGATGTCACGGTCGATGTACATGTTCAGCGCGTTGGCGCCGCCCGCCGAGAGGTAGCCGCCGAGGCAGGTCAGCAGGACCAGCTTCAGGTCCGGCACACCCTGCTGCGCCAGGAACATCACCGGCACGGTGGTGATGAGCAGCAGCTCGATGATCCGAGGCTTGGTCAGCGCCACGAACGCCTTGACACGGGCCCCGAACGGCCGGTGACCCGAGCTCTTGCTCTCCCCCAGCACACCGACTGGACGGGATTCGACGGCCGTCACGCACACCCCTACAGAGACATCCCAGCAGGCCTCAGCCGTGTGAAGTCCCGGTAAAGGCCCGCGCGTACCACGCCACTGTAGACGTTGCCCATACCCCGACATTCGCGGGGGTCGGGTCGTGTCCGACGACTCCCCCGGAAGAGCTCGCCGCCACTCGGTTGAGCACTCCGATGAGCAGCTCCGTATTCAGTTGCCGAATGCGCTCCCGGCCAGTCGGGAGGCGGATCCCCGAGAGTCCCGGCAGTCTGGAATGGCTCGAAAAAACGCACGTACTTGCGGGGGTAGGCTCGACAAAGACCGGGCGTCCCGCGCACCGGCATTCGACATGCGTGACATGTGGAGAGGAGCCCTGACCCAGGGTGAGCACCAAGCCGACCACCACAGACCTCGAGTGGACCGAGCTGGACCAGCGGGCCGTCGACACCGCCCGCGTCCTGGCCGCCGACGCCGTACAGAAGGTCGGCAACGGCCATCCCGGTACGGCGATGAGCCTGGCCCCCGCCGCGTACACCCTCTTCCAGAAGGTGATGCGGCATGATCCGGCCGACCCCGAGTGGGTCGGGCGCGACCGCTTCGTGCTGTCCGCCGGCCACTCGTCCCTGACCCTCTACACCCAGCTCTACCTGGCCGGTTTCGGTCTGGAGCTGGACGACCTGAAGGCGTTTCGGACCTGGGGTTCCAAGACCCCCGGCCACCCGGAGTACGGGCACACCAAGGGCGTCGAGACCACGACGGGACCGCTCGGCCAGGGTGTCGCCAACGCCGTCGGCATGGCGATGGCCGCCCGCTACGAGCGCGGTCTGTTCGACCCGGAGGCCCCGGCCGGCGAGTCGCCGTTCGACCACTTCGTCTTCGCCGTCGCCGGTGACGGCTGCCTCCAGGAGGGCATCTCCGCCGAGGCGTCCTCGCTGGCCGGCCACCAGCAGCTCGGCAACCTGGTCCTGCTGTGGGACGACAACCACATCTCGATCGAGGGCGACACCGAGACGGCCGTGTCCGAGGACACCGTCAAGCGGTACGAGGCGTACGGCTGGCACGTCCAGCGGGTCGCCCCGAAGCCGGACGGCGACCTCGACCCGAACGCCCTCTACGACGCGATCGAGGCCGCGAAGCGGGTGACGGACCGCCCGTCCTTCATCGCGATGCGCTCGATCATCGCCTGGCCCGCCCCGAACGCGCAGAACACCGAAGCCGCGCACGGCTCGGCGCTCGGCGCCGAC
The DNA here is from genome assembly GCF_036174265.1 of Streptomyces sp. NBC_00285. Taxonomy (NCBI): domain Bacteria; kingdom Bacillati; phylum Actinomycetota; class Actinomycetes; order Kitasatosporales; family Streptomycetaceae; genus Streptomyces; species Streptomyces sp. NBC_00285. The sequence goes on from NZ_CP108055.1 coordinate 2,706,660, forward strand.
GAGGTCGCGGCCACCAAGCGGGTGCTGGGCTTCGACCCGGAGCAGTCCTTCGAGGTCTCCGACGAGGTCATCAACCACACCCGGCAGGCGCTGGAGCGCGGCCGTCAGGCGAAGGCCGAGTGGGAGAAGTCCTTCCAGGAGTGGCGGAACAACAACGCCGAGCGCGCCGCGGAGTTCGACCGGATCGCCACGGGCGAACTGCCCAAGGACTGGGAGTCCTTCATCCCGGTGTTCGAGCCGGGCAAGGGTGTCGCCACGCGTGCCGCCTCCGGAAAGGTGCTCCAGGCCCTCGGCGCCGTGATCCCCGAACTGTGGGGCGGCTCCGCCGACCTCGCGGGCTCGAACAACACGACGATCGACAAGGACAGTTCGTTCCTCCCGGCGGACAACCCGCTGCCGGAGGCGAACCCTTACGGCCGCACGATCCACTTCGGCATCCGCGAGCACTCCATGGCCGCGGAGATGAACGGCATCGCGCTGCACGGCAACACCCGTATCTACGGCGGCACGTTCCTCGTCTTCTCCGACTACATGCGCAACGCGGTGCGGCTCTCGGCGTTGATGCACCTGCCGGTGACGTACGTGTGGACGCACGACTCGATCGGTCTCGGCGAGGACGGCCCCACCCACCAGCCGGTCGAGCACGTCGCCGCGCTGCGCGCGATCCCGGGCCTGAACGTGGTCCGCCCGGCGGACGCCAACGAGACCGCGATCGCCTGGCGCGAGATCCTCAGGCGCTACACGAAGGTCTTCGGCAAGGGCGCCCCGCACGGCCTGGCGCTGACCCGTCAGGGCGTGCCGACGTACGCGCCCAACGAGGACGCGGTCAAGGGCGGTTACGTCCTGTTCGAGGCCTCCACCGGTTCTCCGGAGGTCGTCCTGATCGCGACCGGTTCCGAGGTGCACGTCGCCGTCGAGGCGCGCGAGCAGCTCGAAGCGGACGGTGTGCCCACCCGTGTCGTCTCCATGCCGTGCGTGGAGTGGTTCGAGGAGCAGGACCAGGGGTACCGGGACAGCGTGCTGCCGCCGGCCGTGAGGGCGCGTGTCGCGGTCGAGGCGGGTATCGGCCTCACCTGGCACAAGTACGTCGGGGACGCCGGTCGCATCGTTTCCCTGGAGCACTTCGGTGCTTCCGCGGACGGCAAGGTCCTCTTCCAGGAGTTCGGTTTCACTGGCGAGAACGTGGCCGCCAAGGCCCGGGAATCCCTCGCCGCCGCCCAGCGCTGACGCTCACACACGACCGTAGGAGATGTAATTCCATGACAGACGCACTCAAGCGCCTCTCCGAGGAGGGCGTCGCGATCTGGCTGGACGACCTGTCGCGCAAGCGGATCACGTCCGGCAACCTCGCCGAACTGATCGACCAGCAGCACGTCGTGGGCGTCACCACCAACCCGTCGATCTTCCAGAAGGCGATCTCGGAGGGTGACGGCTACGACCAGCAGGTCTCCGACCTGGCCTTCCGCAAGGTCTCGGTCGAAGAGGCCATCCGCATGATCACGACGGCGGACGTCCGGGACGCCGCCGACATCCTGCGCCCGGTCTTCGACGCCACCGACGGCCAGGACGGCCGGGTCTCGATCGAGGTCGACCCGCGCCTGGCGCACAACCTCAAGGCGACCGTCGCCGAGGCCAAGCAGCTGGCCTGGCTGGTCGACCGCCCCAACACCCTCATCAAGATCCCCGCCACCCAGGCGGGCATCCCGGCGATCACCGAGGTCATCGGCCTCGGCATCAGCGTCAACGTCACGCTGATCTTCTCGCTGGAGCGCTACCGCCTGGTCATGGACGCGTTCATCGCGGGCCTGGAGAAGGCCAAGGAGCGCGGCCTGGACGTGTCGAAGATCCACTCCGTGGCGTCCTTCTTCGTGTCCCGCGTGGACACCGAGATCGACAAGCGGCTCGACGCGCTCGGCACCGACGAGGCCAAGGCCGCCCGCGGCAAGGCCGGCGTAGCCAACGCGCGCCTCGCCTACCAGGCGTACGAGGAGGTCTTCTCCACGGAGCGCTGGACCGCGCTGGAGAGCGCGGGCGCCAACAAGCAGCGTCCGCTGTGGGCCTCGACCGGTGTCAAGGACAAGGCGTACAAGGACACGCTGTACGTCGACGAGCTGGTGGCGCCGAACACGGTGAACACCATGCCGGAGGCCACCCTGTTCGCCACCGAGGACCACGGCCAGATCCGCGGCGACGCGGTGTCCGGCACGTACGAGCAGGCCCGCGCCGAGCTCGACGCGCTGGAGAAGCTCGGCATCTCCTACGACGAGGTGGTCGTACTGCTGGAGGAAGAGGGCGTCCAGAAGTTCGAGGACGCGTGGAACGACCTGCTCAAGTCGACCGAGGCGGAGCTTCGGCGCCTCGCCCCTTCGGAGGGCTGAACTCTTGTCGAGCAGCAACCCGCTGCGTGACCCCGCCGACCGACGGCTCCCGCGTATCGCGGGGCCGTCGGGCCTGGTCATCTTCGGCGTCACGGGCGATTTGTCACGAAAGAAGCTCATGCCCGCCGTGTACGACCTTGCGAACCGGGGTCTGCTGCCGCCGGGCTTCTCGCTGGTCGGCTTCGCCCGGCGCGAATGGCAGAACGAGGACTTCGCGCAGGAGGTCCACGACGCGGTCAAGGAGCATGCCCGTACGCCGTTCCGCGAGGAGGTCTGGCAGCAGCTCATCCAGGGGATGCGCTTCGTCCAGGGCACCTTCGACGACGACGACGCGTTCGAACGGCTGCGCGCCACCATCGAGGAGCTGGACAAGGCACAGGGCACGGGCGGCAACTTCGCCTTCTACCTGTCCGTGCCGCCGGGCGCCTTCCCGGTGGTCATCCAGCAGTTGAAGAAGCACGGTCTTGCCGACCAGTCGAGCGGCTCCTGGCGCCGCGCGGTCATCGAGAAGCCCTTCGGCCACAACCTCAAGTCGGCCGAGGAGCTCAACGCGACCGTCGAGGAGGTCTTCGCCCCGGACCAGGTCTTCCGCATCGACCACTACCTGGGCAAGGAGACCGTCCAGAACATCCTGGCGCTGCGCTTCGCCAACACGATGTTCGAGCCGATCTGGAACCGGTCCTTCGTGGACCACGTGCAGATCACGATGGCCGAGGACATCGGCATCGGCGGCCGGGCCGGCTACTACGACGGCATCGGCGCCGCCCGTGACGTCATCCAGAACCACCTGCTCCAGCTCATGGCCCTCACCGCCATGGAGGAGCCGGCGTCCTTCGACGCGGACGCGCTGGCCGCGGAGAAGACCAAGGTGCTCGGCGCGGTGAAGCTGCCGAAGGATCTGGGCCGCGACACCGTGCGCGGGCAGTACGCCGAGGGCTGGCAGGGCGGCGAGAAGGCGGTCGGCTACCTCCAGGAGGAGGGCATCGACCCCAAGTCGAAGACCGACACCTACGCGGCCATCAAGGTGGAGATCGACAACCGGCGCTGGGCGGGTGTGCCGTTCTACCTGCGCACCGGCAAGCGCCTCGGCCGCCGGGTCACCGAGATCGCGGTGGTCTTCCAGCGGGCCCCGCACTCCCCCTTCGACACGACGGCCACCGAGGAGCTCGGCTCCAACGCGATCGTCATCCGCGTCCAGCCCGACGAGGGCGTCACCGTCCGCTTCGGCTCCAAGGTGCCGGGCACCTCCATGGAGATCCGGGACGTGTCCATGGACTTCGCCTACGGCGAGTCGTTCACGGAGTCCTCGCCCGAGGCGTACGAGCGCCTCATCCTCGACGTCCTGCTCGGCGACTCGAACCTCTTCCCCCGCACGGAGGAGGTCGAGCTGTCCTGGAAGATCCTCGACCCGATCGAGGAGTACTGGGACCGGCACGGCAAGCCCGCCCAGTACCCCTCCGGCACCTGGGGACCGGTCGAGGCGGACGAAATGCTCGCACGAGAGGGACGGAGCTGGCGCCGGCCATGAAGACAGACCTCACGGACACCACTGCCAGCAAGATCAACAAGGCGTTGGTGAAGGGCCGCCGGGACATCGGCACACCGGCCGTCGGCATGGTGCTCACGCTGGTCATCGTGACCGACGAGGAGAACGCGTACGACGCCCTGAAGGCCGCGAACGACGCGTCCCGCGAGCACCCCTCGCGCACGCTCGTGGTCATCAAGCGGGTGTCGCGGAGTTCCCGCGACCGCACCCAGTCCCGCCTCGACGCCGAGGTACGGGTGGGCGCGGACGCGGGCACCGGCGAGACGGTGGTGCTACGGCTGTACGGCGACGTCGTCGACCACGCCCAGTCGGTCGTCCTTCCGCTGCTGCTGCCGGACGCGCCGGTCGTCGTCTGGTGGCCGGTGGCCGCGCCGCTGGACCCGGCCGGCGATCCGCTCGGCGCGCTGGCTCAGCGCCGGGTCACCGACACGTACTCCTCCGAGCAGCCGGTGAGCGAGCTGTCGGCGCGCGCCGGCACCTACACCCCGGGGGACACCGACCTCTCCTGGACCCGCATCACCCCGTGGCGCTCGATGCTGGCCGCCGCGCTCGACCAGGTCACCTGCGAGGTGGCGGCCGTCGAGGTGGAGGGCGAGGAGTTCAACCCGAGCTGCGAACTGCTGGCGATGTGGCTGGCGGACCGGCTGGACGTGCCGGTGAGGCGGTCCCTGTCGGGCGGTCCTGGTCTGACGGCCGTACGGCTGCACACGGACAGCGGTCCGATCGTCCTGGACCGTGCCGACGGCTCGCTCGCCACGCTCTCCATCCAGGGGCAGCCCGACCGTGCGGTGGCGCTGAAGCGCCGGGACACGGCCGAGCTGATCGCCGAGGAGCTGCGCAGGTTGGACCCGGACGACACATACGCGTCGGCGCTGCGGTTCGGGGTGGAGAAGCTGAACACGTCGGCGCCCTTTCCGGAACCGGCCGCCAAAGGAGACACCGGCTCCGGCGCCGGAGAATCCCGCTCCGCAGACACCGTCTCCGCAGAGCAGGCCCCAGCCGGAACCTCCGCGGAAATCGCCGTCAAAGCCCCTGTCGAGGGCCCTGCGAAAGCTGCCGGGAAGGAAGGGCCGACGGCGCCCTCGCTGAAGCCGGTCCCCTCCGGGCTGTCCGGGAAGGCGGGGAAGTGAGCACCCCGCAGCTGGTCGTGCACCGCGACAAGGAGCTGATGGCCCAGGCCGCCGCGGCCCGTCTGATCACGAAGATCGTGGACGCGCAGGCCTCACGGGGCTCGGCGTCGGTGGTCCTCACCGGCGGGCGCAACGGCAACGGCCTGCTGGCCGCCCTCGCCGTGGCGCCCGCCCGGGACGCCGTGGACTGGGGCCGCCTGGACCTGTGGTGGGGCGACGAGCGTTTCCTGCCCGAGGGCGACCCGGAGCGCAATGTCACGCAGGCCCGCGAGGCCCTGCTGGACTCCGTACCGCTGGACCCGAAGCGCGTGCACGCCATGCCCGCGTCGGACGGTCCCCACGGCGACGACGCCGACGGGGCGGCCTCCGCGTACGCGGAGGAGCTGGAGCGGGCGGCGGGCCCCGAGAACCATGGCACGGTGCCGACCTTCGACGTCCTGATGCTGGGCGTCGGCCCGGACACCCACGTGGCGTCCCTGTTCCCGGAACTCCCGGCGGTACGGGAGACCGAGCGCACGGTCGTCGGGGTCCATGGCGCCCCGAAGCCTCCGCCGACCCGGATCACCCTCACGCTGCCCGCCATCCGCGCGGCCCGTGAGGTCTGGCTCCTGGCGGCCGGTGAGGACAAGGCGAAGGCCGCGGCGATCGCCCTGTCCGGCGCGGGCGAGATCCAGGCCCCGGCGGCCGGTGCCCGCGGCCGGGCCCGCACCCTGTGGCTGCTGGACTCGGCGGCGGCCTCCCAGCTGCCGAGGTCGCTGTATCCGCCTGCTTCGTCGTAACACCCGTCTTCGAGAAGGCGGTTGAACGCCGGGTCCCTCCTGGGAGGGGCCCGGTGTTCGCGTTCTCAGCGGGAGACGCGCCGGTCCCAGTCCTGCGGCGCCTCGCGGATCCGCCCGTCGCCTCGACCGACATCACGGCTCCCCCTCCCGGTCCGCGCATCACACCTCGATGCACAAACCGTAGAGGCCGCCACTGACAATCGGCCTGGCCGGCGTCGGGACAGCAGCCGTGAAACGGCTCCGGCCAGTCACCTCTCGGTGCCCGGCCGGTTCTCGACTTCTAGATCTCGCCCCGCAGTTTGGCGAGCGCCTCGGCGAGGATCGCCTCACCGTCCGCATCGCTGCGCCGCTCCCGTACGTACGCGAGGTGCGTCTTGTACGGCTCGGTGCGCGGCGGAGCCGGCGGGTTGTCCCGGTCCTGTCCGGCGGGAAAGCCACAGCGTGGGCAGTCCCAGGTTTCGGGCACCTGCGCGTCGCTGGCGAAGCTGGGCACCGTTTCGTGCCCGTTGGAGCACCAGAAGGAGATGCGCAGACGCGGGGCGGACTCGCCCCGCTCGGCCTCGCCCATCGGCCCCGCCCCGACCCGGCTACCACGGATCGCGTTGCCACTTGCCACGGTCGTAACTCCCTGCGTGATGGTGCCGCGAAGCGAGTCGGCGTTTCGCTTCGTTGCGAGCGCCTCAGTCTACGTAAGGCCCAACGCGCGTCCAGTGATTGGAGTTACAGCCCTCACACCTAGACGCAAGCCCCATGATAGGCCGCGCTCAGCTGCGCGTACCGAACATGGGGCCTTACGTGCGGAATGTACGTGCTGTGTGTGGCGTGGCCGCTCAGCTGTTCGTCTTCATGAGCAGGCCGAGCACGATGACGCACACGAACCACAGCACACCGACCATCACAGTGATGCGGTCGAGGTTGCGCTCGGCGACCGAGGAACCGCCGACGGACGACTGCATGCCGCCACCGAACATGTCGGAGAGGCCGCCGCCCTTCCCCTTGTGCATCAGTACCAGCAGCATCATCAGCCCGCTGAAGACGATCAGGGCGATCGAGAACCCCAAAACCACGGCTGGACCAACTCTCTCGGATTCGGATGAACGACGGGGACATGGCGGCTTCCCACCATGCCCCCGCAAGGGTACGACGTATTACCGCCGGGGCCTACTTACTGATCCCGGAAGCGCACGATCTTGACGAACTCATCGGCGTCCAGCGAGGCCCCGCCGACGAGGGCGCCGTCGATGTCGGCCTTGGACATGATCTCGGCGACGTTGCCGGCCTTGACGGAGCCGCCGTACTGGATGCGGACCCGGTCGGCCAGTTCCTGGGTGTACAGCTCGGCGAGCTTCCCGCGGATGGCGGCGCAGACCTCCTGGGCGTCGTCCGCGCCGCAGACCTTGCCGGTGCCGATGGCCCACACGGGCTCGTAGGCGATCACGACGGACTCGGCCTGCTCGGCCGACAGGTCCTTGAGGCCGCCCTCGACCTGGGCGAGGGTGTGGGAGACGTGGTTGCCCGCCTCGCGGACCTCCAGTTCCTCGCCGACGCACAGGATCGGGGTGAGGCCGTGCTTGTAGGCGGCCTTCACCTTGGCGTTGACGATCTCGTCGGTCTCCGCGTGGTACTGACGGCGCTCGGAGTGGCCGACCGCCACGTACGTGCACTTCAGCTTGGCCAGCATCGAGCCGGAGATCTCACCGGTGTAGGCGCCGGAGTCCTGCGCCGAGAGGTCCTGGGCGCCGTACTTGATCTTGAGCTTGTCGCCGTCGACCAGGGTCTGCACGGAGCGCAGATCGGTGAAGGGCGGCAGGACGGCGACCTCGACGGCCTCGTAGTCCTTGTCCGCGAGGGCGAAGGCGAGCTTCTGGACGTGCGCGATGGCCTCGAGGTGGTTGAGGTTCATCTTCCAGTTACCCGCCATGATCGGCGTGCGAGTGGTCATGCGGGGTCAGTCCTCCAGTGCGGCGAGGCCGGGGAGCGTCTTGCCCTCGAGGTATTCGAGGGAGGCGCCGCCGCCGGTCGAGATGTGGCCGAATGCGTTCTCGTCGAAGCCCAGGATGCGGACGGCCGCGGCGGAGTCGCCACCGCCGACGACCGTGAAGGCCGGGGAGTCGAGGAGTGCCTGGGCGACCGCCTTGGTGCCCTCGGCGAAGTCGGGGTGCTCGAAGACGCCCATCGGGCCGTTCCAGAAGACGGTGGCGGCATCGGTGATCTTCGAGGCGTACAGCTTGCCGGACGCCGGGCCGATGTCCAGGCCCAGCTGGTCGGCCGGGATCGCGTCCGCGGCGACGGTGGTGGCGCCGCTCGGGGCCTTGGTCTTCAGGTCCGGGAACCCGGGGGCGACCACGGCGTCGACGGGCAGCACCAGCTCGACGCCGGTCTTCTCCGCGCGCTCGATGTACTCCAGGACCGCCGGGATCTGGTCCTCCTGGAGGAGCGACTTGCCGACCTCGTACCCCTTGGCCTTGAGGAAGGTGTACGCCATGCCGCCGCCGATGAGGATGCGGTCGGCCTTGCCGAGGAGTTCGTCGATGACGGCGAGCTTGTCGGAGACCTTGGCGCCGCCGAGCGCGACCACGTACGGGCGCTGGACGTCGTCCGTGAGCTTCTTCAGGACGCCGACCTCGGTGGCGATGAGGTAGCCGGCGTAGTGCGGGAGCTTGCCCGGGAGGTCGAAGACCGAAGCGTGCTTGCGGTGCACCGCGCCGAAGCCGTCGCCGACGTAGACGTCGGCGAGAGCGGCGAGCTGGTCCGCGAAGGCGCCCCGCTCGGCGTCGTCCTTGGAGGTCTCTCCGGCGTTGAAGCGGAGGTTCTCGACGACCGCGACCTGGCCGTCGGCGAGGCCCGCGACCGTGGCGGTGGCCGACTCACCCACCGTGTCGGTCGCGAACGCCACGGAGGCGTCCAGGAGTTCACCGAGGCGCGCGGCGGCCGGGGCGAGCGAGAAGGCCGGGTCCGGGGCGCCCTTGGGGCGGCCCAGGTGGGAGGCGACGACCACGCGGGCGCCCGCCTCGGCGAGCGCCTTGACGGTGGGCAGCACGGCGCGGATACGGCCGTCGTCGGTGATCGTGGTGCCGTCGAGCGGCACGTTCAGGTCGGCGCGGACGAAAACCCGCCTGCCTGCCACGCCTTCGGCGAGAAGTTCGTCGATCGTCTTCATTGAGAGGGCTCCCGAATGACTGGTGGTGCTCGTGATGCTGAGAGGGCCGGTCCGTACGCGAGTCAGGGCTCGGACTGCGCGTCCCTGCGCCGCCCGAGCCCTGCTCTCACATCAAAGTGCCTGCTCTGTGGATCAGAGCTGGTTGCCGACGAAGACCGTGAGGTCGACGAGGCGGTTGGAGTAGCCCCACTCGTTGTCGTACCAGCCGAGGATCTTCACCGTGTTGCCCTCCTGGACCATGGTCAGGGAGGAGTCGAAGGTGCAGGACGACGGGTCGCCGACGATGTCCGAGGAGACGATCGGGTCCTCGGTGTAGGTCAGGAAGCCCTTGAGGTCGCCGTCGTCGGAGGCCTTCTTGAACGCGGCGTTGACCTCGTCCTTGGTGACCTCGCGCTGCAGCGTCACGACCAGGTCGGTGGCCGAGCCGGTCGGGACCGGGACGCGCATCGCGATGCCGTCCAGCTTGCCCTTGAGCTGCGGGAGCACCAGCGCGGTGGCCTTGGCGGCACCGGTCGTGGTCGGGATGATGTTCTCGGCGGCGGCGCGGGCGCGGCGCAGGTCCGAGTGCGGGAAGTCCAGGATCCGCTGGTCGTTCGTGTACGCGTGGACCGTCGTCATCAGGCCCTTGACGATGCCGAAGTTCTCGTCGAGAACCTTGGCCATCGGCGCCACACAGTTGGTGGTGCAGGAGGCGTTGGAGATGACGTGGTGGTTGGCCGCGTCGTACTTGTCCTGGTTGACGCCCATCACGATGGTGATGTCCTCGTCCTTGGCCGGAGCCGAGATGAGGACCTTCTTCGCGCCGCCGGCGATGTGCTTCTCGGCGTCGGCCTTCTTCGTGAAGATGCCGGTCGACTCGATGACGACGTCGACGCCCAGTTCACCCCACGGGATGTCGGCGGGGTTGCGCTCGGACAGCACCTTGATGGTCTTGCCGTCGACGGTGATCGTGTCGGCGGTGTGCGACACCTCGGCCTTGAGTCGGCCCAGGATGGTGTCGTACTTGAGCAGGTGAGCGGTGGTCGCGGTGTCACCCAGGTCGTTGACAGCCACGATCTCGATGTCAGCACCCTGCTCCAGCAGCGCGCGGAAGTAGTTACGACCGATGCGGCCAAAGCCGTTGATGCCTACGCGGATCGTCACGAAACCGATCTCCTCGTTGGTACGCCGGGTTCGACTCCGGCGAGCTGTATGGGATGTCCCCGACCACCCCCGACCCTACCTCCCTGAGACCGGCGCGGTGACATCGAGATGCCCCATACACGGCAGGGCGGTCCGTACCCGCCAGTAGGGGTACGGACCGCCCCGGACCGAAAGCTCCGGTCACCCGGAACGACCGCGTCGGGTCATCCCGGGTTCACCCGCCGATGGCCGCGAGTGCCTTGCCGAGCAGGGCCGTGCGGTCGGCCGCCGCGGTGACGTGTTCCAGGCCGAAGCCCAGCAGCACGGTGTCGTCCGTGGTGACCGCGCCGTACGTCTTGAACAGCTCTCCGACGCGCCCCCAGTCCTGCACGACCGCGGGACTGCCCGCGGGCGGCCCGGGCACGCTCCACGCGCCGAGCGAGGTCTCGAAGCCCTCGGTCTCCACGGCCTGGCCGCCGATGACGACGGACGCGTTGTCCGCGAGGACACCCCGGCCGCCCGAGCCCGGGTCGGTGATGTAGCTGAGGGAGACCTCGACCTTCTTGCCCGCGTACGCGGAGAGGTCGAAGGAGACCTCCTGCCAGCCCGCCGACGCCCCGGTGAAGCTGTTCCACTGACCGCTGGTGCCGGTGGCCGTGCAGCCGTCCGTACCGAGCGTCAGATACCGCTTGAGCGCGGGGTGGGCCGCGATGAAGAACCCGGCGCCGCACTCGGCGGGTACGGCGTTGGTGGTGGCGCCGCCCTTGTCGGGGAGGGTGGTCCAGTCCTCGGCCCCGGCGGTGTGCGCCTCCAGGACGGCGTGGTCGTAGCCCTCCTCGGTGTCCCACAGCAGCCGGGTGCGCAGTGCGGGCGCCTGCGCGGCGGTCACCTGGGTGAGGTCGATGGTGCGGGTGAGGCGGTCCCAGGCGTAGTCGCTGTGCGTGACGGCGGCCATGGACGCACCCTCGTAGGGACCGTACGGGTTGGGCGTGCCGGGATAGGCGGCCGCTCCCGCGCTCGCGAACTGCGGGTAGGTCGCCACGGGCAGGTTGTCCGAGGTGACGCTGAAGGATCCGGCCGCGTCGAGCGGGTTGCCCGGGGCGGCGCCGAGGGCTCCGGAGGCCCCGGCGAGCTTGCCGCTGCCCTGGAAGGCGGTGGCGCCCGGCAAGGTCGTACGGGTGTAGGCGCCCAGGTAGTACTGGCTGAAGTCGTTCGACAGGGTGCCGCCACCGAGGTCGACGTTGCCGCCGGCCCGTTCGCCCGCCTCGACCAGTTTGCCGCCCTCGTTGAGGAAGGCGCGCAACTGGAGCTGGGTGGGATTGCCCGGGACGGCCGCGCCCGTGTAGTGCACGACCGACCTGAAGTGGTCCAGCACGCCGAGCGCGTCGGGCGCGCCCTGGGTGGCGACGTTCCAGACGATCGCCTTGCGGCCGTTCGCCTTCAGCGCGTCGACGTACGTCTGCGCCTGTGTGGCGTTCGCGCCCTCCTCGGCCACCACGAGCACGTCCGCGCGCGGCCGTTCGGCCACGGTGTAGGTGAAGTGCGTGCTGGAGGTGGGCTTTTTGCCCTTCGTCGCGCCGGTGAACCAGACCTCGACCTTGTCACCGGGATCGCCGTGGGCGATCTTGGCCCGGTACTCGTCGAAGTAGAGGTTGTCGTCACCGCCGTACGTCTCGCCGCCCTTCCAGGCCCGCAGGGCCATGTGCTGTGTACGGCCGCCGTTGACGCGGTACTTGAGCTCCTTGTCGCGCACGGACCTGCGTACGACGACGGAGACCTCCTGGTCGGCGCCGCGCGCGTAGGACGTGGTGAACGGCTTCGGGGTGAAGTCGGCGGCCTTCAGGCCGAGTGAGGAGGCCGGCTGGTCGGGGTGGGCGGCGGTCTCGGCGACCGAGAGCGCGAAGGGGAGGTTCTTCTCGAACTCCTGCTGGATCAGCTTCTCGTCGTCCGGGAAGTTGAAGACCGACTGGCAGTCGGCCGCCTTCCACTGGTCGTTCGGGTCGAGGTCCGAGGCGGTCTGGCAGGTCGACATCTCGGGGGTGAACATCGCCAGGCCGTTGACGTTCGAGGCGTGGCCGTCCGCCTCGCCGTTGGTGGTGTACAGCTCGGAGGAGACCTGCGGGCGGTAGCCGGGGATCGCCGAGTTGTCCGGGGTGCCGGCGAGGGACTTGTAGAGGACGTCGTCCGGGGTGTCGGTGGCCACCTGCCAGCCGACGCCGTAGAGGAGGAGTTCGGCGGCGGAGTGGTAGTTGATGCCGTACGCGAAGCCGATCCGCTTCTCGAAGGCGTCCAGGGCCTTGGTCTCGGGCTCGGAGGACGGGGCCGTGCCGCGGTAGGTCTCGCTGGTGGGGTTGGGGGACGAGCCCTCGTTGTCGTAACCCCACTTGTAGGAGAAGTTGCGGTTGAGGTCGACGCCGTCGCCGACGCCGATCGTGCCGTCAGCGTTGTTGTCGTGCAGGTTCTTGCGCCACAGGCGGTTGTCGGCGTTCTGGAAGGTGTAGTCGTAGCCGTCGGGGTTGGCCGACAGGACGAACCACAGCTCGGTGGAGTCGACGATCTTCTTGATGCGCTTGTCGCTCTTGTAGTGGTCGACGTAGTGGTGGAGCAGCCGGCGGGTCATCTCCGGCGTGATCCACTCGCGCGCGTGCTGGTTGGACATGTAGAGAACGGCGGGTTTGGCGCCGTCCTTGGACTTCTTCGCGTCCTTGGTCAGTTTGAGCGCGAGGATGTCCTTGCCGTTCACGGTCTTGCCGATGGAGACGACCTTGGTGAGCCCGGGGTTGGCGCGGGCGGTCGCGAGGATCTCCTCCTGCAGGCCCCCCTTTCCGCTGTACGGCCGGAACACGCCCTCGGCGGCCTTGTCCACGCGGGCCTCGGCCTTGGCGGTCAGCGTGTGCTCAGTGAGCTCGACGCCCTGCCCTTCGAGCTTCTCCGCCTCCTGGTCGGTGAGGTAGACCTCGACGGTCGCGGTGCCCTTGGCGGGCACCTGCTCGCTCAGTTCTTGGCCGTCCTGCCCGGCCGCCAGCAGCAGGGGTACCTGCCCGCTGGTGACCTCGGCGCGGAAGACCTTGACTTCGCTTGGATCAGGAGAACCTGCGCTCTGCGCGGCATGGGCGACGGGTGCGATACCCGCGCCGCCGAGCAGAAGTGCGCCAACAGCGAGGATCGGTCTCGCTCTTCGTCTCATGAGCCCCCCTTGCGGTGGTCCGCCACAGCAGCGAACAGATGCCAGGCTCATGACAGTTCATGATCGAGTCAAGGGTGCCTCACGGATACGCAAACGCCGGTGCCGACATCCCGAGTGGGCGTCGGCACCGGCGTGGTGAGCGAGAGTCAGCCGACCAGGTTGTCGGCCATCTCCTCGGTGATGCTGGATTCCGTGCTCGGGATGCCGAGGTCGGATGCCCGCTTGTCGGCCATCGCCAGCAGTCGGCGGATACGGCCGGCGACGGCGTCCTTGGTCAGCGGCGGGTCGGCGAGCGCGCCCAGCTCCTCCAGGGAGGCCTGCTTGTGCTCGATGCGCAGTCGCCCCGCGGCGGCCAGGTGCTCGGGCACGTCGTCGGCGAGGATCTCCAGGGCGCGCTGGACCCGGGCCCCGGCGGCGACGGCCGCGCGCGCGGATCGTCGCAGGTTGGCGTCGTCGAAGTTGGCGAGCCGGTTCGCCGTCGCGCGCACCTCGCGGCGCATCCGGCGCTCCTCCCAGGCGAGCACCGACTCGTGGGCGCCCAGCCGGGTGAGCAGGGCGCCGATCGCGTCGCCGTCCCGGACCACGACCCGGTCGACCCCGCGGACCTCGCGGGCCTTGGCCGCGATGGACAGCCGGCGGGCGGCGCCGACCAGGGCCAGCGCGGCCTCCGGACCCGGGCAGGTCACCTCCAGGGAGGAGGAGCGGCCGGGCTCGGTGAGTGAGCCGTGCGCCAGGAAGGCCCCGCGCCAGGCGGCCTCGGCGTCACAGGTGGCGCCGGAGACGACCTGCGGGGGCAGACCCCGGATCGGCCGGCCGCGGCCGTCGACCAGGCCGGTCTGGCGGGCCAGCTGGTCACCGCCCGCGACCACCCGGACGACGTAACGCGAGCCGCGGCGCAGCCCGCCCGGTGCCATCACGATCAGTTCGGAACTGTGGCCGAAGATCTCCAGAATGTCCCGCTTGAGCCGACGGGCCGCCATCGCGGTGTCCAGCTCCGCCTCGATCACAATGCGCCCGCTCACCAGGTGAAGGCCGCCGGCGAACCGCAGAACAGCGGAGACCTCCGCCTTTCTGCAGCAGGTCCGGGTGACGGGAAGCCGGGAGATCTCGTCCTTCACCGCTGCCGTCATCGCCATGGGCCGATCCTTCCATGCATCCGAAAAATACGGTCGTACGCGGCGGCCAACAGCTCCGGGTCGTGCCTCGGGGTGCCGTCGGGCCAGGCCACCGGCGCCAGCTCGACCGCGGCGCCGAACCGCTTGGCGGCATCGGTGAGGGAATCGCGGTCGGGCACGGCGGCCTGGTCGGCCAGCACCACGTCCAGGGCGAGTTTAGGGGCGTGTCGTCCCAAAACCTCCAAATGACGCTGCGGGGAGAAGCCATCGGTTTCTCCCGGCTGCGGAGCGAGGTTCAGGGAGAGCACCCGGCGCGCCTTCGTCTGGGTCAGCGCGTCGAGGAGTTCCGGCACCAGCAGGTGCGGGATGACCGAGGAGAACCACGAGCCGGGACCGAGGACCACCCAGTCCGCGTCCCGCACGGCCTCCACCGCCTCGGGGACCGCCGGCGGGTCGTGCGGCACGACGTGCACGGACTGCACCTCGCCCGGCGTCAGGGCCACGGTCGCCTGCCCCCGTACGGTGTCCACGTCCTCGGGCCGCTCCGGGTCGTGCCCCTTGACCAGGGCCTGGAGCTCCAGGGGTACGGCGGACATGGGCAGCACGCGCCCGTGCGCGCCCAGGAGCCTGCCGACCAGGTCGAGGGCCTGGACATGGTCGCCGAGCTGCTCCCACAGGGCGACGATCAGCAGGTTGCCCACCGCGTGTTCGTGCAGGTCGCCCTTGGACTGGAAGCGGTGCTGGATGACCCGGGCCCAGGTCTGGCCCCAGTCGTCGTCCCCGCACAGCGCGGCCAGTGCCTTGCGCAGGTCGCCTGGCGGCAGCACACCCAGCTCGTCGCGGAGCCGGCCGCTGGAGCCGCCGTCGTCGGCCACGGTGACGACGGCGGTCAGGTCACCGGTGATCCGGCGCAGGGCGGCGAGCGACGCGGACAGGCCCATGCCGCCGCCGAGCGCGACCACCTTGGGCTGGGCACCGCGGCGGCGCGGTTTGGCGCCGCGTGCCTCGACGGGACGGCTCACCCGCCCCTCGGGCACCGCCCGGCGCAGCCTGCTCAGCCGGGAAGAACGTCCTGTCATTCCCGTCCCATGTCCCGGTGCACGACCACCGTCTCCACACCCTCGGCCGCGAGGCGCGCGGCGAGCTTCTCCGACGTGGCCACCGAGCGGTGCTTGCCGCCGGTGCAGCCGATGGCGATGGTCACGTACCGCTTGCCCTCGCGGCGGTAGCCGGCCGCGACGAGGCGCAGCAGCTCGGCGTAGCGGTCGAGGAACTCCTTGGCACCGGGCTGGTTGAAGATGTACGCCGACACCTCCTCGTTGAGGCCGGTGAAGGGGCGCAGTTCCGGCACCCAGTGCGGGTTGGGCAGGAACCGCATGTCCGCGACCATGTCGGCGTCGACCGGGAGGCCGTACTTGAAGCCGAAGGACATGACGGTGGCCCGCAGCTCGGGCTCCTCCTCGCCGGCGAACTGGGCGTCCATCTTGGCGCGCAACTCGTGGACGTTGAGGCTGGAGGTGTCGATGACCAGGTCGGCGTCGCCACGCAGCTCGCGCAGGAGTTCGCGCTCGGCGTCGATGCCGTCGACGATGCGCCCGTCGCCCTGGAGGGGGTGCGGGCGGCGCACCGACTCGAAGCGGCGCACCAGGGCGTCGTCGGAGGACTCCAGGAAGACGATGCGCCGGGTGACGTGCTTGGCCGCCAGGTCGGCGAGGGAGTCACGGAGGTTGTCGAAGAAGCGTCGGCCGCGGACGTCGACGACGACCGCGATCCGGGCGACGTTGCCCTGGGAGCGGGCGCCGAGTTCCACCATGGTGGGGATCAGCGCGGGCGGCAGGTTGTCGACGACGAACCAGCCGAGGTCCTCCAGACACTTGGCGGCGGTCGAGCGGCCGGCGCCGGACATCCCGGAGATGATCACCAGCTCGGGGATGGCCGTCTCCGGGACTCCGGCCGATTCGAGGGGTGCGCCCGTGCTCACCTGTGCGTCGTCCCCGCTCTGGTCCTGTTGTTCTTCGTGCTCGTTCACATTCATGTCTCCTGCCCCCGTCGTTCGTCCGGGGCACCCGCCGTCACGGGCTCCCCACCGGAACCCGTGGTGCCGGGTTCCTCCTCATCCATGATCTCTCCAGTCGCCGTGTTCACGGCGGGCGCGGGCGGGGCCGCCTGGGCGAGGGCCACGGCGATCGTCTCGGCCGTTTTGCGGCCTATACCGGGGACCTCGCAGATCTGGTCGATGGTGGCGGATCGTAGTTTCTTCAAGGACCCGAAATGTTTCAGCAGGGCCTGCTTGCGCGTGTCCCCGAGGCCGGGCACCTCGTCGAGGGGGCTCGACCGGAAGCGCTGGGCCCGCTTGGTGCGCTGGTAGGTGATCGCGAAGCGGTGGGCCTCGTCGCGGACCCGTTGCAGAAGGTACAGGCCTTCGCTGGTGCGGGGGAGCACGACCGGGTCGTCGTCGTCCGGCAGCCAGACCTCCTCCAGGCGCTTGGCGAGGCCGCAGACGGCGATGTCGTCGATGCCCAGCTCGTCCAGCGCCCTCTTGGCGGCGGCGACCTGGGGCTGTCCGCCGTCGACGACGACGAGCTGGGGCGGGTAGGCGAACTTCTTGGGGCGGCCGTCCTCCTCGGTGAACGTGTCCTCGCCGTCGGCCCACTCCCCCGTCTTCTCCTTCTCGGCGAGATAGCGCCGGAAGCGGCGGGAGATCACCTCGTGCATGGACCGGACGTCGTCCTGCCCGGCGAACCCCTTGATCTGGAACCTGCGGTACTCGCTCTTGCGCTGCAGCCCGTCCTCGAAGACGACCATGGAGGCGACCACGTCGTCGCCCTGAAGGTGGGAGATGTCGTAGCACTCGATCCTGAGCGGGGCGCTGTCCAGGTCGAGGGCCTCGGCGATCTCCTCCAGGGCACGCGAGCGCGTGGTCAGGTCGGAGGCGCGCTTGGTCTTGTGCAGGGCGAGCGAATGCTGGGCATTGCGCTGCACGGTCTCCATGAGGGACTTCTTGTCGCCGCGCTGCGGGATGCGCAACGAGACGTTGGAGCCACGGCGCCCGGTGAGCCACTCCTGGACCGGCTCGACCGGGTCGGGCAGGGCCGGGACGAGGACCTCCTTGGGGACCGCGTCGCCCTTCTCCTCGCCGTAGAGCTGCTGGAGGGCGTGCTCGACGAGGGCGCCGGTGGTGATCTCCTCGACCTTGTCGGTGACCCAGCCGCGCTGGCCCCGGACGCGTCCGCCGCGGACGTGGAAGATCTGGACTGCGGCCTCCAGCTCGTCCTCGGCGACCGCGATCAGGTCGGCGTCGGTCGCGTCGGCGAGCACGACGGCGCTCTTCTCCATGGCCTTCTTCAGGGCCCCGATGTCGTCGCGCAGGCGGGCCGCCCGCTCGTACTCCATCTCGTCGGCCGCGTCCGTCATCTGCTTCTCCAGACGGCGGATGTAGGTGCCGGTGCGGCCGGCCATGAAGTCGCAGAACTCCTCGGCCAGGTCCCAATGTTCGTCGGCGGAGACGCGGTCGACGCAGGGCGCCGAGCACTTGCCGATGTAGCCGAGGAGGCAGGGGCGGCCGGTGCGGGTGGCGTTCTTGAAGACGCCGGCGGAGCAGGTGCGAACGGGGAAGACGCGCAGCAGGAGGTCGACGGTGTCGCGGATCGCCCACGCGTGTCCGTAGGGCCCGAAGTACCTGACGCCCTTGCGTTTCTGGCCACGCATCACCTGCACGCGTGGGAAGTCCTCGTTCATCGTCACCGCGAGGTACGGGTAGCTCTTGTCGTCGCGGTACTTGACGTTGAACCGGGGGTCGTACTCCTTGATCCAGGAGTACTCCAGCTGGAGTGCCTCGACCTCCGTGGACACCACGGTCCACTCCACGGACGCGGCCGTCGTCACCATGGTGCGGGTGCGGGGGTGCAGGCCCGCCAGGTCCTGGAAGTAGTTCGCCAGGCGCTGGCGCAGGCTTTTCGCCTTTCCGACGTAGATCACCCGGCGGTGCTCGTCGCGGAACCTGTACACCCCGGGAGAGTCCGGGATCTCCCCTGGTTTGGGGCGGTAGCTGGAGGGATCGGCCATGTCTCCCACCCTACTGGCGAGGGCTGACACTCCGACGAGCCTGTGGAGGACGGCTAGCGGGACTCCAGGAACGTCAGCACGGCCAGGACGCGACGGTGGTCGTCGGTGTCCTCCGTGAGGGCGAGCTTGCCCAGGATGCTGCGGACGTGTTTCTCGACGGTGCCCTCGGTGACCCACAGGCGGCGGCCGATGCCGGCGTTGGAGCGGCCCTCCGCCATCAGGGCGAGGACCTCGCGCTCGCGGGAGCTGAGATGGGCGAGTGGGTCGTCGCGGCGCTGGGCGGCGAACAGTTCCTGTACCAGGGACGGGTCGACGACCGAGCCGCCCCGCTGGATGCGCTCCAGTGCCTCGGTGAACTCCTCGACGACGGTGACCCGGCTCTTGAGGAGATAGCCGACCTTGTGGCCGCTCACCAGTAGTTCCAGGGCGTCCTCGACCTCGACGAACGCCGACAGGACGAGAATGCCGGTGTCGGGATGGCGTTCCCGGATCGTGCGGGCCGCCTTGAGGCCCTCCGTCGAGTGGTCCGGGGGCATCCGGATGTCGACGATCGCCAGTTCGGGGCGTTCCTCGTCGACCAGTTCCAGGAGCCGGGCCGCGTCGCCGGCCTGGCCCGCGACCTGGTACCCGAGGCGCTCGCACAGGCTGGCCAGGCCCTCCCTGAGCAGGATGTCGTCATCGGCGAGGACCACCCGTCCCCGTGCCGGCCGCTGCGATACGTCGTCCATGGCCCCGGTCCCCCCTGCCCGGCCTCCGCGGTGCGCCGTCCGCGGTCCGAGCCGCCCCGGCCCGCCCGCTGCCTGCGCCCCAACAGCCTGCCCCACCCGTGGGGTTACGGCTAGCCGTAAGCGGAATTGGAGGCCTGCCGTGACGACATGCGGGCGTGTCCGGGGGATTCTCGAACCAGTGCAGATGCAGTCCGGCCGGCCGTCCCGGGCGAGGGACGGCGGGTCGTACGGCCGAAGGGTGCGGAAGATGCGGCGGACACGGATCGAGAAGCAGCGGCGACCGGTCCGTGTCCGCCGACACCCGGACGAGGCGTACGGCGCGCTCGGCGACCTGGACCCCAGGGATCCCGACATCGTGCGCGCCAAGCGCCTGCTGACCGCACAGGCCGGCAAAACCCACCGCAGCTAGGGCCTGTCGTCACACTCGCGTGGTCCGCCCGACGAGCGGGCCTCGCGGCGGCAGGTGCGTGCTCTCGGCGTGCCGGGCGGGCCCTCGTACGTGGTTGTACGTGGGTCTGTGCCCGGTGCGGCGACAGGGCGTGCAGGACGTCACCGGGCAGCCGGGAACGTGACGACAGGCCCTCGAACCGGACGGATGTCTCCGTCCGAACGGACCGCCCGCGGCGTACGCGACGTCACCGCGTTCAGGCTCCCCCACCTGGACCGATTCCCCGGCGTGCGCCTCGGGCGGTCACCCGCCCGGCGGGGGCCCGCCCAGGGGCAGCCGCACATCCAGGGTCGTGCCCTCGCCGGGCGGGCTGCCGACGGCCAACCTGCCGCCGATCGCCTCGACCCGGTCGGTGAGCCCGATGAGGCCGGAGCCGCGGCCCGGGTCGGCACCTCCGACGCCGTCGTCGCGGATGGTCAGCTCCAGGAAGCCGTCCCGGGTCTTCGCCGCCACCTCCACCACACGCGCGTGCGCGTGCTTCGCCGTGTTGGCGAGGCACTCGGACGTCACGTAGTAGGCGGCCACCTCCAGTTGCTCCGGCAGCCGGGCCGCGGGCAGCTTCAGGTCGAGCGCGACGGGGACGGCGGAGCGGCGGGCCAGGGAGCGCAGGGCGGGGCCCAGACCGCCTTTGGACAGGATGGCCGGGTGGATGCCGCGAGCCACCTGGAGCAGGTCCTGGAAGGCGTCGTCGAGGCCCTTGCCGACGTGCGCCAGCTGCTCGGCGAGCTCCGAGGACGGGTCGGTCACCAGGGTCTCGGCCAGCCGCAGATCCAGTTGGCAGGCGACGAGCCGTTGCTGGACCCCGTCGTGCAGATCGCGCTCGAAGCTCCGCCTGGAGGCGTCCGCGGCGGCCACCACGCGCGCGCGTGAGGCGGTCAGCTGGTCGCGGCCGTCGGCGTTCGCGATGGCGGTGGCGACGAGTTCGGTGAAGTCGGCCAGCCGCGACTCGGTGCCTGCGGGCAGCGGGTCCCGCCGGGAGGCGGCGAGCACGAAGCCCCACAGCCGGTCGTCGACGACGATCGGGGCGCCCACGGCATGCCCGACGTGGGCGGCGCGCCGGGTCCGGATGACCTCGTCGACGGCCTCGCGGCCCGCCTGTCTGCGTTTTTCGCGCGTGGCCTCCTCCAGCTCCGCCGGGAGGCCGAGCACGGTACCGAGGACGGTCTGGCTGCCGTCGGACTCCTGCCGCAGCACGGCCGCGGTGGTGTCCAGCAGGTCCCCCACCGCCTCGGCGACCCTCGCGAACACCTCGGACGGCGGCGCTCCTTGGGCCACCAGGGTGGCGACGCGGCGCAGGGCGGCCTGCTCCCGCGCGGTACGGCGCCTCTCGGTGACGTCCCGGGCCGTGGCGTAGACGAGGCCCTCCTCGGGGACCGGCCGGGCGCTCCACTGCAGCCAGCACTCGGTGCCGTCGGCCCGCAGATAGCGGTTCTCGAACTCGGCGACCTCGACGCCGCTCGACAGCCGCGCGAGGGCCTGCCGGGTGAAGTCCCGGTCCTCCTCGTGCACGAACTCCAGGAACGGCGTCGCCAGGATCGTCTCGCGCGGGCGGCCCAGGGTTCGCTCGAAGGCCGGGTTGACCCGCTTGAAGTAGCCGTCGACCCCGCTGATGCAGAGCAGGTCCAGTGAGAGGTTGAAGATGCTCGCCAGTTCCTGCTCGGCCTTCTCGCGCCGGCCGTGCATCGCCGCGAAGGACGCCATGGCGCCGTTCATGCCGCCGAGCAGCTGGCTCCAGGTGCCCTCGAAGGCGCCTTCGTCGGCGCGGTGTTCGAGGCGGTTGTCGTCGATCGCCGTGTTCATGGCACGGATCTCGGCGGCCAGCCGCTCGGTGGTCACCCTCAGTTCGCGGAAGGTGTCGGCGACCTCGCCCAGTTCGTCGCGGCCCGTGTACGGGATGTCGTAGGAGAGATCGCCGTACGACAGTGCCCGGGCGCCCGCGGAGACCTGGCGGAGGGGCCGGGTGATCGACCGGCTGAGCGCGAGGGCGAGGAAGGTGACGAGGGCGAGCACGACCAGGCAGAGGGTGAGGTCGCGCACCACCCGGGTCTCCGCGCTGCGGCGGTCGTGACCGGCGGTGATGTCGAGTGCGCGGGCGGCCCGCTCCTGGATGCCGCGCAGGGATTCGATGCGGGCGCCGGAGTCGGCGAGCCAGCGCTCGTAGGAGGGCCAGGAGGCGTTCTCCGGGCGGGCGGTGGCAAGCAGGTCGCGGACCTCGCGGACGGCCCGGCCGGCGTCCTGGAACTGGATGACGTACAGCCGGGTGCGCAGGTCGGCCGAGGTGTTCTCCCGGAAGGCGTCCAGTTGGGCCGTCTCCAGGGCGGGCCAGCGTCCGGCGCCGGTGGGCCGGCCCGCGGGCCCGGCGAGCAGCGCGGCGACCTCCGCCTGCTCGCGTTCGGCGGCCTCGATGGCCCGCAGCAGCGCGATGTGGGCGTCGGCCGCGCGGCCCGACGCCCGGGTGGGGCGGCCGGACTCCAGCGCGGCGACGTCGTGGAGCAGGGTGGCCTCGACGTTGCCGTACTGCTCGGCGATGTCGGGTGCGGTGAGCGAGCCGGTGGCCGTCTGGGCGTGCAGGGAGTGCAGTTGACGGCCGAGGGCGTCGAGATCGCCGACGACGTCGGATCCGGACCACGGGGCGGTGTGGGCCACCGTGCGCTCCAGGACCCGGCCGGTGGTGCGCTCGGCCTCGGTCCGCTCGGCCAGGGTGCCCGGTCCGGGACGCAGGCGGGCCTTGACCGCGGCGAGCCGTTCGCGCGCGACGGCGTCGGCGACCTCGGCCGTGGCGGACGACACCTGGGCCCCGGTGTGGAAGTCGCGCAGGGTCCGCGCCTCCCGCCACTGGCTCACGGAGCTGAACGCGGTGAAGACCAGAAGTCCGGCCACCGGCAGCAGGACCAGCAGCATCAGCTTCCGTCCGACGCGCAGCCGGGCGAGAAGCGGGACGCGCTGCGGGGCCCGGGGGTCTCGTCTGAGCGGTGAGTGGCGCATGGCCGGGCCTCAGATGGCGTCTGTTCCGGGTGCCGTGCCGTGGGTTTCCGTCATGCGAAACACCTCTTCGTGGACGGCGCCGGCGCCGGTTCCCCGTCGGCGTACCGCGCCTGTCGGCATCGAACGGTCCGGCGTGGCCCGGCTGCCGCGATTTCCTCAGCATGCTCGTGGACTCCGCTGCCGTCCATGTGTTCCGGGGGCCGGTTCCGTGACGTCGGGCGGTGGTGGTTCATGATCCGTTCCTCGGGTAACCGTCGTGGGCGGCAAGGTCCTTGTCGATGGCCTCGACCGCCTCGTCCAGGGTGGCTTTCACCGGCGCCCTGTCGATCATGATCTTCGGGAAGGCCCTGGAGAACGCCTCGGTGATCGCCGGATAGGCGGGCGTCCGCGGCCTCGGCCGGGCCACCCCGCCCCTCAACTGCTCGATGAACAGATGCTCGGCGCCGCCCTCGGCGTACTCCGGCGACAGCTTCACCGCGCTGTCCGTGGCCGGGATCGCGCCGTTGGCCTCGGTCATCCGGTGGATCTGGTCCGGCTTGAGCAGATAGGTGAGGAAGCGCCATACGGCGTCGCCGTCGGCCCCGCCCGAGGTGAGGCCCCACTGCCAGGAGCCCATCCCGGTCACGGTGCCCTCGCCGAAGTCGGGCAGCGGCACGATCGTCACGTCACCGGGGAAGTGCTCGGCGTAGTCCGGGTACCGCCAGTGGCCGGTCCAGGAGATGACGCTGCGCCCCTGATCGAACGCCTGGTCGTTCCTGCCGGGCTCGACGAGCCCTTCCCCGGCCCAGTTCTGCAGGGTGGTGAGTGCCCTGACCGACGCGGGTCCGTTGAGGAAGCCGTCGGCCGTCCGGAACGTCCTGGGGTCGATGAGCTCCCCGCCCGCCGACCACACCGCCGGTGCGAAGCCGTAGGTGCTCCACTCCTCGCCGGGTCGCGCGTGGACGAGCCCCATGTCGAGCGGGTGGCGGTACCCCGCCCCGCGCAGGGTGCGCAGGATGCCCGTGAACTCGCCGGCGGTCCAGGCGTCCGCCGGGCCCTCGGGGATACGGATGCCGGCCTTCTTCAGGACCGACGGCCGCACGTACAGCCCCAGCCCCGAGTCGAAGGTGCCGATGCCGTACAACCGTCCGGCGTAGGTGCCCTGTTGACGGATCGACGGCAGCAGATCCTCCCGGAGGCCGTCGGACAGACAGGAGTCGATCGGCTTGATCCTGCCGGACCAGGCGTAGCTGTAGAGCCGCGGCCCGTCGAAGTCGAGCAGGTCCGGCAGATCGCCGCTGGCCGCGGCGGAGAGGACGAGTTCGTTGTACGGCCGCTGCTCGGGAAGGGTGACGACCTCCACCCGTACCTGCCGCTGTGACGTGTTGAAGTCCTGGACCTGGCGGCGCAGGGTGGTGGACTCGGCGCTCGGCCCCGCGTGGAACCACACCGTGACCTGCGCGGTGCCGTCGATCCTGCCGTCGCAGGTGGTGTCGGTACGGGCCCGCTCGCCCTTGTCGCCGTCTCCTGCGCCACCGCACGCGACGAGCAGCAGCGCGGCCGCCACCAGCCCCGAGGCCAGGGCACGACGCCCTCGGACCCTTGCGAACTCTCCGACGTTCTCGAGCGGCGCCTTCATCGCACACCCCCACTCGACCGGCCTTGCGCGGCCTCCCCAGGGCAGCCCACATGCTACCCCCAGTCACCTTCCGCTGCGCTGCGTGAACGGGAACTGTCGGAACCGGCAAAGGACTTGAGCACATACCAGGTGCCGGGAAGCAATCCGCCCCGACTCTTTCCGGCTAGCCGGAAAGCGCAATCACCCGCCGGTTGGGACCCTGTCCGCATGTCCATGCGCTGTCTTCTCGTCGATGACAGCATCCGGTTCCTGCAGGCCGCGCGAAGTCTGCTGGAACGCGACGGGATACCTGTCGTCGGCGTCGCACTGTCCGGTACGGAGGCTCTGGCACGGGCCGCCGAGCTGACCCCGGACGTCGTTCTGGTCGACCTCGACCTCGACGGCGAGAACGGCTTCGACGTGGCGACGGAGCTGGCCCGTCATGTCTCCGCCGTCGTCATCCTGATCTCCACGCACGCGCTGGAGGACTTCGAGGAACTGGTCGCCGCCAGTGCGGCGCGCGGCTTCCTGCCCAAGTCGGCACTGTCGGCGCGGGCGATCCGCGAGCTGCTGGACAACGAGGGGTAGCCCACGCCCACTTGAGGGCGCGAGCCGCCGTACGGCCGTGAGCCCGGCCGGGGACCCGGCTATGAACACGCCCCCGTCCGGCCGTGACCCCGCCCCCAGCACGGCGTGAAGTGCGCCCCCATCCAGCCGTGAGTGCGCCGCCGTTCGGCGACAGGTGTTGTCGGGACTTGGTCAACACGCTTCAATGCGGGGGAACTCGGGACCGGGAACGACGGCGTACGGATGTGCAGCCTCCCCCGGCACTGCCGCGGACGGCCCCGGGGCATCCTCACGTACGGCCTGACCAGCCGCCCGGACCTGCACAGAAAGGCCCCTGCATGCCGCACGCCACACAGCACGCGGACGTCGTGACCCTCGCCGACGCGGAACTGGACACGGCCCTGCGCGGCGGCCCCTTCCACGTAGCGCTGCGTGCCGCGATCGCCGCCCGGGGGCTGCCGTTGCAGCGCGTCCAGCACCATCTGTCTCGATACGGGGTCAAAGTCGGCGTCACCAGCCTGAGTTACTGGCAGCAGGGAGCCCGGCGCCCGCAGCGCCCCGAGTCGCTGCGGGCCGTACGCGCGCTGGAGGAGATCCTTCAGCTGCCGGAGGAGTCACTGATCCGGCTGCTCGCCGAGCAGGAGGACCGGTCGGCCGGCGAGCGGCCCGCGGCCCGTTCCTACCGCTCCCTCCTCGCGGCCTCGGGCGTTCTCGAACAGCTGCTGGACGAGCTGGACTCGCCCCTCGACGGCGGGCTGCACACCCTCGGCCACCACGAGCGGATAGACATCGGGCCGCGCCGGGAACTGGGCAGCCGCGAGTCGCACCACATCGTGCGCGCCCACCGGGAGGGCGTCGACCGCTTCATGGCCGTCCACCACGGCGACCCGGGGTGCGTGCCGGAGCTCATGACCGTGCACGCGCTGGAGAACTGCCGTACCGGGCGCGTCCGTTCGCACCACGACACCGGTGTGCTCGTGGCCGAGCTGCTCCTCGACGCACGGCTGCGGGCAGGGGACACGTTCCTCTTCCGCTACCGCGTCGAGGACGGCACGGCCGGTGCGTCCCGTGAGTACGTCCGGGGCTTCGGCTCGCCCGGGGGCCAGTACGCGCTGCAGGTCCGGTTCGACGAGAACGCCCTGCCGCGGCGCTGCCACCGCTTCGCCCAGCACTCCCCCGCGGCACCCCGCAGCGGCCGCCAGGAACTGTCCCTCACCGGCCACCACCACTCGGTCCACCTCGTCGAGCCGCGGGTGCGGTCGGGGATCGTGGGGATCGGATGGGACTGGGAGTGACGGGATGCCGACGAGAGTGACAGCCAGGGTGGTGGCGAGGAGAGCCGGAGCGGTGGGTGGCGTGACGTCAGGTCGGTGACGCGACGTAAACGCTTGCGCAAGCGTTTACGTGCGGCGTCCGATGGGATATCTTCCGGCCGTGGGCCGCCGTTCCGGGAGGGGGACTCGATGCCGACCATGGCCGACGTGGCACGCAGCGCGGGAGTGTCCGTGGCGACCGTCTCGCACGTCCTCAACGACACCAGACCGGTCCTGCCGCACACCCGCCAGGCGGTGCTGGACGCCGTCGACGAACTGGGCTACACCCCCAACACCCTCGCCCGTTCCCTGGTGACCTCGCGCACCCGTTCCATCGGGCTCGCGGTGTCGGCGATCAGCAATCCGTACTTCACGGAGATCCTTCAGGGCGTCGAGGCGAACGCCCTGGAACACGGCTACAGCCTGCTCATCGCCGACCCGCACGACGACCCCGAGCATGAGCGCAAGGTCGTTCAACTACTGCACGAGCGGCGCGTGGACGGCATGATCGTCGCGCCCTCGGTGGACCCGCGCGAACTCGTCGCCTACCTCGGGCGCCACGAGGTCCCGACCGTGTTCCTCGACCGGCTGGTCGACTCCCCCGGGGGCGGTCCGCAGCGCTTCGACCAGGTCTGCGCCGAGAACACCGGGCCGACGGCCCGCCTGGTCGCCCACCTCGCCGGACTCGGTCACCGGCGCATTGGGCTGGTGGCCGGCCTGCCAGGGCTCAGCACCACCGCGGAACGGGTCACCGGATACCGGCAGGGCCTCACGGCCGCCCGTCTCCCCTACGACGATCACCTCGTCGCCCATGGCGACTCCGAGTCGGCCGGAGCCGAACGGGCCACGGCCGCCCTGCTCTCCCTGGCCGCACCGCCCACCGCACTCGTCACCGCCAACAACACGATGACCATGGGCACCCTGCGCTCCCTGCGCGAACGCGGCCTCTCCGTACCGGACGACCTCGCCCTGTGCTGTTTCGACGACTTCGCCTGGGCCGATCTGTTCTCCCCCCGGCTCACCGCGATCGCCCAGCCCAGCAGGGAGATCGGCGCCCGGGCGGTCCGGGTGCTCCTGGACCGCCTCGCCGTGCCGGACCGGCCCGCCCGGACCGTGCGCCTGGCCTGCACTTTCGTCCACCGCACGTCGTGCGGCTGCCCCGACTCCGGGGAGCGGTCCGCGCTCTCCGGGCCGGCCCCGAAGCACCCGACTCCCTCGCAGGTCTCGCAGCCTGCGCGGTCCTCGCAGTCCAGGAAAGGAACCGTCTCGTGATCGTCGTCGCCGGTGAGGCCCTGATCGATCTGGTACCGCAGGGCCGGGGCGCCCTCGCGGGTCTCAAGCCGGCGCTCGGCGGTGGCCCCTACAACACCGCGGTGGCCCTCGGCCGCCTCGGCTCTTCCACGGCCTTCTGCTCCCGGACCTCGCTCGACGCCTTCGGCGAGGCCCTGCTTCAGGGGCTGCGGGAGGCCAAGGTGGACGTGTCCGCCGTGCAGCGCGGTGCGGAACCCACCACGCTCGCGGTCGCCACCATCGACGCCAACGGCTCGGCCGCCTACTCCTTCTACGTCGACGGGACCGCCGACCGCCTGTTCACGGCACCCGGCGAACTCCCCGTGGGCACCCGCGCGGTGTCCTTCGGCACCTGCTCGCTCGTCCTGGAACCGGGGGCGAGCGCGTACGAGGAACTGCTGCGGACAGCTGCCGCGCAGGGTGTGTTCACCGCGCTCGACCCGAACATCAGGGCCGGGCTGATCCCCGACGCGGACGCCTACCGGGCCCGGTTCAGGAGCTGGCTGCCGTCGGTGTCCCTGCTCAAGCTCTCCGAGGAGGACGCCCTGTGGCTGGGCGGTACCCCCCGCGAGTGGCTGGCCGCGGGGCCCTCGGCGGTCGTGATCACCCACGGCGGTGACGGGCTGACCGTGTTCACCCGGGACGGGGCGGCGCTTCCCGTGCCGGGCGAGAAGGTCGACGTCGTGGACACGATCGGCGCCGGCGACACGGTGAACGCGGCGCTGCTGCACGGCCTTGCCACCCTCGACGCGCTGTCCCCGGCGGCACTCGCAGAGCTGGGCGTCGGCGACTGGACCCGGCTGCTGCGATTCGCGGCACGCGCGGCGGCGATCACCTGCTCGCGGGCGGGCGCGGAGCCGCCGTACGCGTCCGAAGTGGGCGCTCTCTAGGACCGTCCGGCCGCAGGAGGAAGGGCCGTCGCAGGTCGAACGGGCGGTGCCCCGCGGGGAGTTCCCGCGGGGCACCGCCCGTTCGTGTCATTCCTTGAGGTGTCTCAGGCCTTGCGGGCCCGGGTCGTCTTCTTGGCCGCTGTCGTCCGCGCCGTCGCCGTCTTCCGGGCCGTCGACTTGGCGGCGGCCGTCTTCTTGGCCGCGGTGGCCTTCTTGGCGGCCGGCTTGCGCGGAGCCTTGACCGAGGAGGCGTCGCTGACGCGGTCCGCCCCGAGGATCTCCCTCAGGAACTTGCCGGTGTGGCTCGCAGAGACCCCGGCGATCTCCTCCGGAGTGCCCTCGGCCACGACGAGTCCGCCGCCGGCACCGCCCTCGGGGCCCATGTCGACGACCCAGTCGGCCGTCTTGATCACATCGAGGTTGTGCTCGATGACGATGACCGTGTTGCCCTTGTCGACCAGGCCCGACAGGACCGTCAGCAGCTTGCTGATGTCCTCGAAGTGCAGACCGGTGGTGGGCTCGTCCAGGACGTAGACCGTACGGCCGGTGGACCGCTTCTGGAGCTCGCTGGCGAGCTTGACCCGCTGGGCCTCGCCGCCGGAGAGAGTGGTCGCGGCCTGGCCGAGACGGACGTAACCGAGCCCGACGTCCTTGAGGGTGTTGAGGTGGCGGGCGATCGCGGGAACGGCCTCGAAGAACCCCGTGGCCTCCTCGATCGGCATGTTCAGGATGTCGGCGATGGACTTGCCCTTGTAGTGGACCTCCAGGGTCTCCCGGTTGTAGCGGGCGCCGTGGCAGACCTCGCACGGGACGTAGACGTCCGGGAGGAAGTTCATCTCGATCTTGATCGTGCCGTCGCCCGCGCAGTTCTCGCAGCGGCCGCCCTTGACGTTGAAGGAGAAACGCCCGGGCATGTAGCCCCGGACCTTCGCCTCGGTCGTCTCGGCGAACAGCTTGCGGACGTGGTCGAAGACACCGGTGTACGTCGCCGGGTTGGACCGCGGGGTGCGGCCGATGGGCGACTGGTCCACGTGGACGACCTTGTCGACGAGGTCGTCGCCGTCCACACGCGTGTGCCGTCCCGGAACGCTCCGGGCGCCGTTCAGCTCGCGGGCCAGGTGCGTGTACAGGATGTCGTTGACCAGCGTCGACTTGCCGGACCCCGAGACACCGGTGACCGCGGTGAACACTCCCAGCGGGAAGGACACGTCGATGTCCTGGAGGTTGTTCTCGCGGGCGCCGTGCACGGTGAGCCGGCGGGACGGGTCCAGGGGGCGCCGGACGTCGGGCAGCGGGATGGCCTTCTTGCCCGACAGGTACTGGCCGGTCTGCGACTCGTCGTTGTCCAGCAGTTCCTTCAGGGAGCCGCTGTGCACGACCCTGCCGCCGTGCTCACCCGCGCCGGGACCGATGTCGACGATCCAGTCGGCGACCTTGATGGTGTCCTCGTCGTGTTCGACGACGATGAGCGTGTTGCCCATGTCCCGCAGCCGAACCAGGGTCTCGATGAGCCGGTGGTTGTCGCGCTGGTGCAGACCGATGGACGGCTCGTCGAGGACGTACAGGACGCCGACGAGCCCTGAGCCGATCTGGGTGGCCAGACGGATGCGCTGGGCCTCGCCGCCGGAGAGGGTGCCGGCCGCGCGGTTCAGCGAGAGGTAGTCCAGGCCGACGTCGACCAGGAACTTCAGCCGTTCGTTGACCTCCTTCAGCACCCGCTCGGCGATCTTCTTGTCGCGGGCGCTGAGCTTCAGCTCGCCCAGGAAGTCCGCGCAGTCGCTGATGGACATCCCCGAGACGTCGGCGATCGACCTGTCCATGACGGTGACCGCGAGGACGAGCGGTTTCAGACGGGTGCCCTCACAGGTGGGGCAGGGCACCTCGCGCATATAGCCCTCGAAGCGCTCACGGCTGGCGTCGCTCTCGGACTCGCCGTGCCGGCGCTTGA
Source organism: Streptomyces sp. NBC_00285 (assembly GCF_036174265.1). Classification (NCBI taxonomy): domain Bacteria; kingdom Bacillati; phylum Actinomycetota; class Actinomycetes; order Kitasatosporales; family Streptomycetaceae; genus Streptomyces; species Streptomyces sp. NBC_00285. The sequence continues at coordinate 2,736,908 of NZ_CP108055.1, forward strand.
CGAAGGGGACGGCGCCTTCGAAGGGCGTCGTGTAGACGCGCTCGCGGCCGTACCTGTTCCGGTAGCGGACCTCGATCTGCGTCTTGTGGCCGTACAGCAGGGCCTTCTTGGCGCGCTGCGGCAGCCCCGCGAAGGGGATGTCCGTCCGGAAGCCCAGCGCGTCCGCGAGGGCACCGAGCAGGCGGCCGAAGTAGTCCTTGGTGTGTCCGTGGGACCAGGGGTGGATGGCGCCCTCGTCGAGGGACTTGTCCTCGTCCGGGACGATCAGCTCCGGGTCGACCTCCATGCGCGTGCCGATGCCGGTGCACTCGGGACAGGCGCCGAAGGGTGAGTTGAAGGAGAAGGAGCGGGGCTCCAGCTCCTCGAAGGACAGGTCGTCGTACGTGCAGTACAGGTGCTCCGAGAACATGCGCTCACGCTCGGGGTCGTCCTCGGGGAGGTCGACGAAGTCGAGCACGACCATGCCCCCGGACAGCCCCAGCGCGGTCTCGACGGAGTCGGTGAGACGACGCTTGGCGGAGTCCTTCACCGTGAGACGGTCGATGACCACCTCGATGGTGTGCTTCTCCTGCTTCTTGAGCGTGGGCGGGTTGGAGAGCTGGACGGTCTCGCCGTCCACGCGCGCGCGGCTGTACCCCTTGGTCTGGAGATCGGCGAAAAGGTCGACGAACTCTCCCTTGCGCTCCCGCACCAGCGGCGAGAGCACCTGGAAGCGACTGCCCTCCGGCAGTTCCAGGACCCGGTCGACGATGGCCTGCGGCGACTGGCGCGCGATCGGACGGCCGCACTCGGGGCAGTGCGGCTTGCCGATGCGCGCGAAGAGCAGACGCAGGTAGTCGTAGACCTCGGTGATGGTGCCGACCGTCGAACGCGGGTTGCGCGAGGTCGACTTCTGGTCGATGGAGACCGCGGGCGAGAGGCCCTCGATGAAGTCGACGTCCGGCTTGTCCATCTGGCCGAGGAACTGGCGGGCGTACGAGGAGAGCGACTCCACATAGCGCCGCTGACCCTCGGCGAAGATGGTGTCGAAGGCCAGGGAGGACTTGCCCGACCCGGACAGGCCCGTGAAGACGATGAGCGAGTCGCGAGGCAGGTCGAGCGAGACGTTCTTCAGGTTGTGCTCGCGCGCGCCACGGACGATGAGACGGTCGGCCACGCCGGTCCGCACCTTTCTAGAGAGTGGTGACAGGGGCGGGGCCCCCGTGCTTTCTCAGACTAGGGGGAGCCACTGACAACGCCGGTCGGATTCCCCGGAGGCATAACAATCCCCGGCCCTCCAGCATGCCCGACGCCGCACCCGACCATATAGCACGTGCATTCGATTTCCGGCACTGCTTCACCACCTTCACCCAAAGGTGTGACGGGGCTAGGGTCGGCAGCATGATTGATCACGCTCATGACCTGGAGTCTGTACGTGGCGCGACCGAGCGGCTGCTGACCGCAGCCGCCGCAATGAACAACGCGTCGGTGACCGAGTCGTCACGGCTGCCGGGCTGGAGCCGCGGACATGTCCTCGCGCATCTCTCCCGGAACGCCGACGCCCTCGTGAACGTTCTGCACGGACGGCCCATGTATCCCTCCGCGGACGCGCGCGACGCCGACATCGAGCGGGACGCCCCGCGCCCCCTGGACGTCCAGGAGGCCGACCTCCGCGACAGCGCCGCGCGCTTCCAGGAGGCGGGGGCCGAGCCGGCCGACTGGTCCCGCACGGTGGAACTGCGCAACGGGGTCACCGACTCGGCGTCCCGGGTGCCGTTCCGGCGGTGGGCCGAGGTGGAGCTGCACCACGTGGACCTCGGGATCGGGTACGAGCTGGAGGACCTCCCGGAGCAGTTCACCCAGCGTGAGATCGACTTCCTCGCGGAGCGGTTCCGGGGCCACCCCGGCCTACCGGCCCTCCTGATCGAGGAGGACGACGGCCGCCGGAGCCCGACCGGGCATCACGAGGAAGCCGCACTCGTGGTCTCCGGGCGCCGGGCCGACCTGCTCGGCTGGCTCGCCGGCCGCCGCGACGGCACGCTGCTGAGGGTGCACGGCGGCACCCTGCCGTCGCTGCCCCCGCTGTAGCACCCCGCGCCTCCGGCCCTCGGGAGGAAAACGTGGGCGGGGATGTCGATCCGGGCGGGCCCTGTACGACGCAGAGGTGAGAGAACGACACTCCACGAGAGGTGAAGGCCATGCCCAAGGTCCGGGTGCACAACGTGACGATCTCGCTCGACGGCTTCGCGGCCGGCCCGAACCAGCGACTGGACGCCCCGTTCGGCGACGGTGTCGGCTGGGGCGACGAGCTGCACAGCTGGCTTTCCTCCGCGATGGAGGACTCGGCCGCGGGCAGGACCGGAACCGACGTCGACCACTTGGTCCGCGGCGACCGGAACATCGGCGCCACGATCATGGGGCGGAACATGTTCGGTCCGCAGCGCGGCCCGTGGGAGGACGAGTCCTGGCAGGGCTGGTGGGGCGACAACCCGCCCTACCACCACGACGTCTTCGTGCACACCCACCATCTGCGCCCGTCGCTGAAGATGGCCGGCGGAACCACTTTCCACTTCACCGACGAGCCGTCGGAGACGGTGCTCCGGCGCGCGTTCGACGCCGCGGACGGCAAGGACGTCCGGATCGGCGGCGGGGCGGCGGTCATCCGGCAGTACCTGCGCGCCGGACTGATCGACGAGCTCCACCTGGCGATCGCACCGATGCTCATCGGGCGCGGAGAGCGACTGCTGGACGACCTGGGCGACGGGATCGACGGATACCAGGTCGCCAAGCTGGTCAGCTCACCGAAGGTCACCCACGCGGTACTGGTCCGCCGCTGACGGCCGACCCCGTCATCGCCGGTGGCGGGCACCGGCCCGGGTGAACGCACGGCAGTCGCACATCCCGTCGGCACACCCCCGGGAACGGATTAGGCTGACCGCCATGACGTACAGCGGACAGGTGACGGTCGGCGGGGCCGCCGACGTGCATGAGCTCAAGGACCTGATGATCACCAAGATCGCGGTCGGCCCGATGAACAACAACGCCTATCTGCTGCGCTGCCGGGCCACCGACGAGCAGTTGCTGATCGACGCCGCCAACGACGCGCACACCCTGCTCGGCACGATCGGTGACGACGGCATCGCCTCCGTCGTCACCACGCATCAGCACGGCGATCACTGGCAGGCGCTCGCCGAGGTCGTCGCGGCCACGCACGCGCGTACGTACGCGGGCCGGGACGACGCCGACGGCATCCCCGTGCCCACCGATGTCCCGGTCGAGGACGGCGACGTCATCCACGTGGGGCAGGTGGAGCTGACCGCTCGTCACCTGGTCGGACACACGCCGGGTTCGATCGCCCTCGTCTACGACGACCCGCACGGGCATCCGCACGTGTTCACCGGGGACTGTCTCTTCCCGGGCGGCCCTGGCCGGACAACACAACCCGAGGAGTTCAAGAGCCTCATGAGCGGGCTCGAAGCCAAGGTGTTCACGCTGCCTGACGAGGCATGGGTCTACCCCGGTCACGGCAACGACACGACGCTGGGCGCGGAGCGCCCGCACCTTGCGGAGTGGTGGGCGCGCGGCTGGTAGGCGTCGGGCCTTGCGGCGCCGAAACGGAATGCGAAACGAAAAGGGTCCTGCCCGGTCATGGTGTTCAGGCAGCGCCGTTGTCTGCCGGCGCGCCCGAAGGCTGCACTGCCCTATGCTCTCAGGCGGTTGCGCGCCTATCGATCCGCGCTGGGACAGACCTTGTGCTCCGGGTCCCACCAGATCGGATAGAAGATCCGCGGGTTGTCACCGATGAGGACGCCCCACAGGCGTTCCATGTTGCCCGTGCGGAACCGGAAGAGTTCGTCAAAGTCGTCGAGATTCAGCTCCACGAGTCGCTCTTGGGCTTCCTTGCACAGATGGTTGCGGGGGATCGACTTGTGCTTCGGGCCGCGCCTCCGGTCACCGCCGGTCTGCATCTGGCGGATCTCACGCCACGTGAGGCGCTCCATCGTGGCCATGAAGTCCACGATCTTGATCAGCGTCTGGTCTGTGATCTTCCATGACCATGAGCCGTCGTGGTCTCGATCCAGAAGGGCTATCCGCCATACCGGGTGCTGCTCGTCCATCTCGCCGGGCACTGCGACGCCTTGCAGCCGCCGGGGTACACGAGAAGGTTCCGTCGGCACTGCGGCTGACGGAACCTTCTTGGTGTTCTTCTTGTCGTTCCCCACACGCTCCCCTGACGCGGCAGATCAGACAGTATCCGTGTCTGCTCGGCTGGCCAGAGAAGCATAGAAGGTGCGCATCGAGTCCTGGGTGATTTCGGCGTCGCTGCGGACCATCGGCGCGAGGCCGGCGCGGGCATCGATCCACGGACGCTCGCTGTGGGTGAGGTCGCTGAGTTGCTGCGCGGTGAGCTTGCTGTACGCCTTGAGGACTGCGTCGACCGACGCCTTCTGGTCCGCCGTGAGGTTGTCAGGGTTGCCCGAAGGCCACGACTGGATCTCCCACTGGAGGCGGTGTTGTGCGTACAGCGACCGCACGACAGGCCCGTTAGCCCAGGCCTCGATGCGGTCCTCGAAGAGCGGTTCCTGATCCCAGACGAGGGACCATGCTTGGGAGTAGTAGCAGAGCTTCTGCATCTTCATCGCGGACACCGGACCCGTCTTGGACAGGACGTATGCCGCGACGTCGTTCGCGCTTCCCATGGCTGCCCCCTTTCGTCTCGTCTCGATATCTCCACGGTAGACCAGACGCAAAAAAGTAGCGTTGGTGGGTGGCGTGGCAAACGAGACTCTCCCCCAGACAGCCCCAGCGTAATGGCCATCACTGACATCTCGTAAGTGGTCGAGTGAAGCACTGGACGCTATGTGACGATTCGAACTATTGAACGACCATATGGCTAGCGTACTGATCCCGTTAGCCCCCTGACCTGCCACTTTCCATCGCGGCAAACCAAGCGTCCAGCCCGCTCCGATGTGCGCATGGCTCACATCAGGGAGCCGTCGAGGTAGTCCTGCACAGGGGTATAAAATCCCTGTGGCACGAGCGCCTGAAGTGCCGCCCGCCCGGCCCACTCGACCTCGGCGACCTCCCGAGCGCTAGCCGCCCTCGTCTGGCCCGAGATGAAGCGGCAGGCCACGTACACCAGATGCCGGCCGGTCCCTGGATGCACCCGCTCACCCAGAATGCGCACCGGTTCGACCACGACACCGACTTCTTCCGCAGCCTCCCGCACGGATGCCCTCTCGGCACTCTCCCCAGGCTCGACCGCGCCCCCAGGAAACACCCACGAGAGAGAGCCCTCGGCGACCACGCGACGGGCCAGAAGCACCCTGCCGGCCTCCACCACCACGGCGAGCGCGACACGGGCCCGTGTGGCGTCCTCGCCGGTCATTCCGCCGACTTGGCGTACCGCCAGCCGCTGCCCGTGCCGCGGTACTCGGAGACCGGAATCGGGTCGACGCCCTCCCGCATCCGCGAGCGATACAGCATGCCGTGCAGGTGGTCGACCTCGTGAGCGACGAGACGAGCTACGCCCTGCTCGAAGATGGTGATGCGCTGCTGCCCGTCGATGTCGGTGTGCTCGACGCTGATGGCGAGTGGGCGGGGAACCATGCCGCGCACGTCGAAGAAGCTCAGGCATCCCTCGTACTGCTCGTCGGTGTCCGGCGACTCCTCGACGATCCGCGGGTTCAGCAAGGTGATCGATTCGCCGTCGGGGGTGCGGACGATCGCCGCAGCCCGGTCGATGCCGATCTGCGGGGCCGCCATTCCCATGCCCTTGCCGAAGACGTGCACGCTCGATGCGCGTTCGCATGCAGAGACCAGCTCGGCGACGACCCGGCGGGCGTCCTCGGCCTCGTCGGGCAGGACGAAGCGGCGGGCTGTCTTCGTCAGGATCGGGTCGCCGTCCTGGACGACGCCAACGGCGTGCATTCTCGCGCTGGCAGTCGTGGCGGTCTCCATGGCGTGCGGGTTCTCCTCAAGGTCGGGTCGGGTGCGGAACTTCCATTCCAGCCGGAAGCGGGCGTGCAGGGGCGGGTCTTCGGTGCTCCACGCAAAGACGCTCCGGCCGTCCTCCTGCGTCTGGCGTATGGCGGTACGGAACGGCAGGGCGGCGGCCGTCATCGTCGTCTCGGTCCCCCACACCTGCGGGTCGAACTCGGCGGGGAAGTCGAGGCGGACAGAGAGCAGCTGGGTCGGCAGGCGTACCGCGCGCTGGAACCAGGTCCCCCACTTGTCGTCGCCGACGGTGTAGCTGTACTCCAGCCACGTCGACTCGCCGGGGTAGAGCGGGTAGCGGCCGTTGTCGTTCTCGAAGAGAAGCCACAGCTCCTTGAAGGCGTCGCGGTCGTGCTGGACGCGCCAGCCGATCGGTTCGCCGCCGATGCTGGCGGACAGCTGTATCTCGTCCCACGTGAGCGGGTGTTCCCGGAAGTGGGCGTTCGATCGTTCAGGGTCGCCCGGGAAGCGGTCGACGCTGATGCGGATCAGGTAGCGGGCGATGGGGTCCGGGCTGTCGTTGTAGAGGCGCCGGCGCTGAGTGGCGCGGTAGACGCGGCCGTCGTAGTGCAGCGAGGTGTCTTCGTGCTCGACGATCAGGTTCGCGGCATGCGCGTCGCCTGTGCCGTTCTCCGGGCCTGCGGCGTGTGCGGTGGGGGTGCGGGGCCCGAGGTCGCCGTAGGCCCTCAGGATCGCCCCGCCTGCCCGTAGTTCGCGGTCTGCTGCCGCAGCGAACGCAGCGGATGGATGCTGCCGGCCGCCCTCAACCTTCGAGATGTACGAGGGCGTGTAGCCGACCAGGGCGGCGAGGGCGGTCTGCGCGAGTCCGCGGATGTCCCTCCAGCGCTTCAGCTCCGCGATGAATGCCTCGGCCGGCTGCTGCTGGGTGGCCATGACCGCCCCTCCCCTGTGCATGTGAGTGATCTATGAGTGATCGCTGCTCAGGCTGCCGTCACATGCCGTCTCTGCGCTTCCCTCGGGGTGATCGCACTCACCCGAACCGAGGGGCGACACGTGATGGATATCCGCGACTCAACTGTCGGTCGGTGTGGACCAGGGTCCGGCCGGCGGACGCTCCGGCAGCTTGGCCCCCGGCCGCCGCATGTACCAGCGCATGAACTCCCGAAGGACTTTCCCGCGTGGGCTGCGCCCCTCGGGGTGCATCGCGCGCGTAGCGACCTCGAAGGGGGTCCATTCGCTAGCGGGAGCGCGGAAGTTCCGCGCGGGATCGTACTCGGTCTCCGGCTCGGGGTTCATGGTCGGAGGGTACCGCCTTGTACCTACGAGTTCCAGACACGCGCGTCTAATTTGTGGGTACAAGATTCTTTGGCGAGTAGCTTGCTTTGTAGGTACAACGGGGCTAGCTTCGTACCTACAAGAACAACCCCGGAAACGGGGACGGCCCAAGGCCGGTGCTACCAACACCGACCCGGGCCTAACGGAACACCTGCCATCAACAGGAGCCCGCTGTGAGCCATGCTCTCACGCCCCGCCAGTGCCACCTGAACGCCGCCCAGGCTGTTGACCTCGGCGTCCTCTACACCGCGATCTCGGCCGGCATGCTGCTGGCCCGCCGCTACCTCACCGGCCGCGGCATCGACCAGGAGTTCGCCGACCGCTACGGATCCGCCTTCGGGCGCACCGCGGCGAAGATCTACCGCACCGCGAACGGTGCCGAGCCCCGCCGGGCCTGGTCCCTCGTCTCCGGGAAGTGGCGCCGCGTGAACGGCTACCTGCCCACCGAGGCCGAGATCCTCAACGAGGCGTACACCACGTACAAGCGGACGGCGGAGTACCTCGTCACGGAGCTCGCCCCGGCCGTCAAGGCGGAGACCATCCCGGCCGCCTGCCGCATCCCCGGCTGTGACGGCACCTGGCACTACGACAGCACCTGCACCGCGCAGCTCGGTGAGGTGCAGTTCCAGGGCGAGGACGTGTCCCTGCCCGCGGAGCTGGTGGCCGACGAGAGCGGCCCGCACATCGTGGCTTTCGCCTACAACATGACCAGCCTGAACATCCGCCGCGAGATGCGAGACCAGGCGGCCGCCGCGGAGTTCACGGCGCAGCTGCGTCGCCTCGCGGACGCCATCGACGGCGCCGCCGCCCTCCTGCCCGCCTGACGGGCCTCAGACCTTCCATCCCACGGCCGCCGCACAAGCGGCGGCCCCGGGGGAGCTCTGACCTTCCTCCGGGGCCTGGGCCGAACCCCTCTCAACCAGGGAGAACAGCCGTGTCCAACACCGTACCGTCCAACCTCTACCCGATGCCGACGCCGAAGCCGGGTCACCGGTTCGTGCCCGCCAAGGTCGGCGCCACCGAAGACACTTCGGTGATCGTGCTGATCGAGGACCCGACGTGGTGCACCGAGGACCACGTCGACGAGCCGGTCCGTGACCTGTCGGACCTCATGCACCGCGGCGACGAGGCCCTCTTGAAGGTGCCGACCTTCAGCTACGGGGCCTACCCGATCCAGATGTTCGCCTGGGTCGAGGCTGACCCGGCCGCCAGGGAGCCGGAGTTCCGGGCCGCGCACATCACCATGCAGGACGGCGGGGGCAACAACTACTGCCACCTCACCCCGGCCATGGCGGAGAAGCTGGCGGACGACGCGATCGGCTTCGCGTCGGAGCTGCGGCACCAGGCCCGCATCGCCCGCCAGGCGAACCAGGCGGCCGGCGACTCCGACCCGTGCATGGACGAGGCGCTGCGCCGGGTCCGCGGGGGTGCCGCGTGAGCTACGAGAACCTTCCCGCGTTCGGTCCGACCGAGGTGTTCGGCGACGGGGACGACATCGCCCCGGACGTGGTTGTGCGTGTGGCCTACGCCCTGTCCCGTGTGCAGCTGATGACGGCTCTGTCGATCGGCTTCACGGAGATCGCCCCGGACCGCGACGCCGAGGACCTGACGGTCGAGGAGGTGCGGGGCGAGGTCGAGGGATGGCTGCACGGCGCGGCCGTCATCGAGCTCGACCGGTACGTGAGGCAGGGGCAGCTGACCGCCTATCCGCCTGAGGCGCAGCCCGTCATGGACGCACTCGCCGCCGCCCTCGACCGTGCGTATCCGCCCCGCAGGCCTGAGCCGGTACGGCGGGCGCCCCGCTACGGCGACGGCACGGTCACCCTCGACACCGTCGACCACGGCGAGGTCACCGTCCCGGAGCCGGCCTGGTGCATCGGCCACTCGTGGCAGCCCAACCCGCACCGGGCGGACATCACCCACAACTCGACGAGGGTGAAGGCTGCGGCGACGACGGACGGCGCCGGCCGCGTGCACCTGCTGCACGCGGCCATCAGCCACGCCCCGCACCTGGAGATCCGGCCGCACCCGGTCGTGTCCGTGGACCTGGGCTGCACGGACGACTTCGCCGCCGAGGACATTCCTCAGCTCGCCGAGGGGCTGCGGTCGGCGGCCCGGGTTCTCGAGAACGTCGCCGCAGAGGCGATCCGCCTGCGGGGTGAGTCGTGAGCGGCATCGACTACGCGGCCCGCTTCGACGGCTTCGACGGCGACGTCCTGTTCGCCTTGGAGTACCCGCAGGGGCAGGACGGCCCGTCGGACTGTGACGCCCCGCAGGAGTGCGTCGAGCAGCTGCTCGTCGTCCTGGCGGACTGGCGGCAGCAGATCCTCGCCGGGGCCCGCACGGACGCCGACGCCTACCGGGCCGCGCTCGACACGGTTCGGGAGGCCTGGCTCCAGTACAGCTTCCGCTGGGTCGGCGGCCCCGAGCTGCCGTACCCGTTCGACCTTCCCCGCACGGAGGCCGCCCGATGAGCGCCGCCACCCACCAGGGCATCGCCGAGCAGTTCGAGGCCCTCCACCGCCAGCACTTCCACGAGCTCGCCGGCTGGCTCAAGCGGCGTCTCCCCCTGACGCTCGTCAGCCAGAGCGAGGACTTCGCGCAGGAAGCGTTCATCGCGCTGTGGGAGCACCTGAACAAGGGGCGCCCAGTAGACAAGGCGTTCGGTCTGCTGATGACGATGGCGCAGCGGAAAGTCTGGACGCATCAGGCCCTGTTCGCGCACCAGCATTCGTTCGTCACCGACCTGAACGACCCGGCATCCGTCGCCCTCGACGGGCTCAACGAGCACCGCTACGCGGCTGGCGATCCCATGCTGGCGATGGTTGCTGAAGAGCTGGAGACGGCTCACGAACGGATGACGGAAGCCTCCGACCGGTGGCGGAAGCTGCACACCAAGGTCGCCTCAATGAGGCCCCGCGGGGGCGCCACATCCGATCCGGCGCGAGCGGCGCGGAACGAGGTCCGCAAGGCCGAAGCCAAGCAGCAACGCGACGAAGCCCTAATGGAGTTGCAAGAGGCCTGCCGGGTGGTCGGCCAGCTCCGCGCCGAGCTGGAGCGCGTCGGAGGTGGCAGCTGGCGGTCGTGCAGCGGCTGGCCGCCGGCCCGCTACTCAGGCGGCGTTCGCGTCGAAGGGGTTGCGTCCGACCCGACCGCCAAGCACTGCTCGGCAGGGCACCCGCTCGACGACCTTGAGCTTGTGGGCTTCCTCGCCGACGGCACCCGCGTCTGCCGGGCCTGCCAGAACAGCAAGAGCAGCAAGCGTCAGAGGGTTGGGGCGGCGTCATGAGCGCCGCTCGTGTGCGCCTCACCCCGGAACTCCGGACCGCCCTGCACTGCGAGCTGAGGTCCCGCCACGGGTCCCGCTGCTTCTACTGCCACCGCCACTTCCGGCACCGGCCGATGCGCCGCAAGACCCTCGACCACTTCATCCCGCACCACATCTGGCCCGGATGGGACGTCGACAACCTGGTGCTCGCCTGCGAGCGCTGCAACCTCGCCAAGGCCGACAACCTGCCGTGGCCCCTCGTCTGGCTGCTGCTGGCCGTCTACCGGCCCGAGAACTGGGAGCTGACCGCATGAGCGCCACAACCATCCGCCGACCCACCGAGGACGCCGCGATGCGTGTGTGCGGCCCGGCCGAACTCCCATCGGCCGATCGCGTCGCCGACCTCCTGATCGTGGCCCGCGCGACGGACGACCGGTATGGCGCCCGCCACTTCTCCGCCCTCCTCGACCGCATCCTCGAAAGGGGCCAGTGATGGCCACAAAGACCGCAGGTCGTTCCACAAATGTTCCCCAGGCGAAGACGTGCCCGGAGTGGTGCGTCATCGACCACGGCGACGACCCGATCGACGACATCTTTCACCGCTCCGCCTACATGCAGGTCGGCATCCCGGACGACCAGGTGCACCTGTCGTCCCGTGACCTGAAGCTCACCGCGAGCCTGTGCCTGCCCGAGATGCCCGAGCCGGGCGACGAGGACGGGATGCTCGTCCTCGACCAGGGCGACCTGTTCGGCCCCTACGCGGAGTTGAACGTCGAGGAGTGCGACCAGTTCATCCGAGACCTGAAGGCCTTCACCGCGCGCGTCGAGCAGGCCCGCGACTGGATGGCCGCACGGAAGGGAGCGCGGTCGTGAAGACTCCGCCGATGTTCTACCCGCAGGAAGACGGCAAGCTCGTCGAGATCCCCGAGGAGCACGCGGCGATCCTGGAGTTGTACCGGGGCCGGATGCCGCTCTGCTACGAGGTGCAGGAGACCGGCCAGCCGTACCTGTACGCGCTCATCGACGTCGACGAGGAGCCCTACGGCACCCCGCGGCCCGGGGCACTGGAGACGGCGGCCCTGCGGGTGGCCCGCGACTTGAAGCGGCGCCGGCTCGGCGAGGACCTGGTGCCCGTCGACTACCAGCCGCTCGCGCACGCGGCGATCCGCGCCCATGTCGCCGACATGGCGGAGTTCGCCGCCTCTTGCTCCTACGACGAGCCGACGGCGCGACGGCAGCGCTACGCCGCGCAGGAGGCTCGCCGGATCGGCCGGCAGCTGTCGAAGACGGTCGAGCAGGCCGTGTCCGCGGCCGTCGCTGAGCCGGTGAAGCCGGTGAAGCCGGTGACGGCATGATGGCCCTGGAGGGTGTCCCGACCCCGGAGCGGTACGCGGACGGCGGCCCGTGGTCGACGCACGTGTGGCTGGAGGACCCGTACTGGCAGGACTCCGCCGCCTGGTGCGGGTATTGCGGTGCCGCCTCCTACAAGGACGAGGCGCACAAGCCGTGCCCGGGTCCCGTACCGGTGCCTGCCGGGCCGCCCGCGACGGCCCTCCTGGTGGCTCCGAAGTAGCACGTCGAATCCCTAATCAAGACCTCCCCACGAGGGGGTCTGAGAGGGCGAAGAGTTGCCAGCGTGTTCCTCAAATGCCCCCTCCTCGCGAGGGGGGTTCGGGAGGGCTCCGACGGCAGGTCAAATCCCAAAAGGGTCTGCGCTCAACGCACCCCCCTGGCGGGGCTTCAACTGCAGGTGGAATCCCAACGACCCTGCAGCTCGCATCGCAAGTGCTCGACCCCTCCGCGGGGCCGTGTTCGTGCAGCGTCCAAACCAAATGCCCACCCTCCGGTGAGGGTGCATCGCTGCAGCATCTGACCGATCTCCCCCCACCCTCGCGGACGGTGCATCGGCCGCAGGTCGCGATCCAAACACCCACCCCTCGACGGGGCGAAAAGTTCGCAGCGTGCGATCCAAATCAACAGCCCTCCGCGGGGGTGCTTCCCGCAGCGTGTTCCACATCTACCCCCGGCCGCTTCCGGGGCTCGGTCCCCCTCCTCGGGGCACCGGTCCCCGCAGGTCGCTACCGATCTATCCCCGCCCGTTTCCGGGCCGCGACGGGACGCGCACAACCCTTTACGCCCATGGGCTCCGAGCCCTTTACGCCCAAGGGGTCGGACTGGTCCGTACCCCGCTTCCCGCAAGGGCTGGACGCACGAGAGGATCCACCCCATGACTGACCCCTATGAGGCCCTGGTTCACGATCTGATCTCCCGTACCGAGAAGGCTGTCGAGAGCGTTGCCCACCTCGCGACCGACACCGACATCACGTTTCGGGTGAACGACATCGTGGACGCAGTGGAGCGCGGACTGCCCGCCGACTACCCCGCACCGACCATGGGGTCCACGACCCGCCGGGACATGATCGCCCAGATGGCCCGGGACATCCTCAGCGGCGAGATGCACGAGGACGGCCAGTAACCGGAGCAGCCGCGCGCCCCGGCCCGCGCCCGCACTCCACTGGGCACGGTACGGGGCCTTCTGGCTAGGCTCGGCGTCGAGGGGTACGGCCCCGTCTGCGACTGCGGCGGAACACCGCGATCTTCGCGGGCTCGGCAGGGACGCGGCAGAGCTTACGGATCTGCTCCCGGTCTTCCGGGCTGAGCAGTTTCGCGCGACCCATCTTGGTGTGTGGGAAGCCGTGCTTGTTGAGTCCGTCGAGGAGCCAGCGCTTGCTGCAACCGAGATTCTCCGCTGCTTCGGCCGGCGTCATGTAGCCGTCGCGTCGCATCGTGGCTTCGCTGGTGTCCGTCGGCTGTTCTTGATCGAGTGCCATGCTCCATTGCTGTCCCCGGCGACCACTGTCGAAGATCACTCGTTAGTGGGGTTAGTTCGGTGCCCACGGGCAGGTGAAGCTGGATGGCTCAACGGCTCGGCTCAAGCCGTTCACCCGTGGGCCCTTGACTTCTACGCGCCCCCACGCGCACGCGCACACGTGCGCGCGTAGAGCCGTCCTCGTTCACTTGCCGGCCCCGGGTGAACGGGCGGGTGAACGAGTGGACGACGACCCGGCAGACACCTGGCGCAGGCCCGGCAACAGGGCGGCGGGACCCCGGCAGAAGGTCGGCAGGGGTACCCACAATCTGGGTACCCCTGCCGGGTCTGCGCCGGGTGTAAACCGGGCTCCTGCCGGGCGTCACGCCCGGGTCACGGGTCTGACCTGGGGGGTCACACCTCCGCCTCGCCTCCGGGCCGCTGACCTGCGTGACCCGGGTAGTCACGCAGGTCAGACAGGGTCGTGATGGGGTCGTGACGCCCCTGATGGCCGTCGTTACGGAGGTCGTGATGGGTTGTGATTCTGGGGCTTGTCGTCGTGACGGCGATAACGACCTGTCACGACCTGCGTAACGACCACTCTGCCCGCATATCCAGGTCTGCCAGAGGTCGGACAAGGTCTGACAGATGATCAAGGAATGGAGATCGTCTGTCAGACCTCCGTCCGACCTCGACCTGCGTTTCAGTAGACCTCGTCCGGCCTCCCGGCAGACCAGCTTGCCCCGCTATGCACCCTGCCCCGACCCTGCCTTTCCGCAGGGCCGACCCTGCCGAAACCCTGCCAGGACCCTGCCCGGAGGGGTACGGGCTGGTCCGTACCCTGCCAGAAACCGACAGGGTCGCGGGCAGGGTCGACCTGCAGCGATGCAGGGTCAGGGCAGGGTTTCGGCAGGGTATACATCGGCACAAACTAGGTGGACGGCCGGCAGGACATGTCCCGGTTTGACCCCGGACAGAGGGTAGGACAGGGGGTGGACACTGTCCGGACAGCGTCCTACCTCGGAGATCGTTTGTCCGGGTGCCTGTCCTGGGCGAAGCGGGATCTTCCGGGCGGCTGCCCGGGTGGCTGTCCACCCACTTTGCCCCGTCTCGTCACCCGACTGCCGGGTGGATACCATCCGGCTTCCATCCACCCCGGGAGATCCACTATCCACCCCGCAAGACGGGGCAATCCAGGCGCTATCCACCCTGCTCAGCGCTGCTCAGGGCCACAGACCCGCAGGTCGCGTCTGCTCAGAACCCTGCTCAGCGCCTGCTCAACCGGTGCTCTGAGCAGGCACTGAGCAGCAGACTGAGCAGCTGTGACCTGCACCTTCACATCCTGAGCAGCGACTGAGCAGGGACGTCACAGAGATCGAACTAGACCAATTTCACGCCCGGTACATCCCGGTATCGGAACTGCTCGCGAGGTGCTCGCTACTGCTCGACCGCAGGTCACAGCTGCTCGACCAGATGCTCGGGCAACTGCTCGCCGAAATCGCGAGCACCCCGCGAGCAGTAACCCGAGCGGCTGTGACCTGCAACGGAGCACCCGCGAGCAGCGCGCGAGCACCCAGAATGCCCGGCCTGTCGGGCGGTCCACCCCGTGCCCTAGGGCGGCCTGAGGGCGGTCTACCGCCGGTCCGGGACCAGCGATGGACCGGGCGCCTCCAGGTCCTGCCGAGGAGCTCATAGGGGTGGGCACGTTCGGGCCGAGACGCCCCAGGCGCCTGGCCCAACCCTCACCGCGGCCGACACCGCTTCAGTGCCTTGATTCGGTTGGCCTCGTAGTAGCGGGCGAGATCCTCCCGGCTGATCAGAACGAGCCCACCCTTCGCCTCCTGGCTGTGGGCGAGCCTCCCGGCCGCGAGCCGGCGCCGGACGGTGCGAACGCTGCACTTCATGAGCCAGGCGACCTCACGGACGTCGAAGTATGGAGCGTTGAGATCCGCTGGCCGAGTTGGGATTGCACTGCGAACCGCCACGCCCTACGTCGCTCCGCGTCGCCCTTGACTACCCTGCCGCCGCGAGAGGCGCGATTCTGGCGGTCTCATCTCAGGGATCAGTGCTGGGTTTCTGGCGGCCTGGTACTGGGCTTCGAGGTAGGCGTCCAGGTCGGCGATCTTGTAGGTGATGAAGCCGCCGACCATGAAGCTGGGCATGCCAGCTTCCTTGTCCTTGCCGAGGAGGCGCCACTTCTTGAGCGTGCTGGGGGCCTTGCCGAGGTACTCGGCGGCACCCTCGATCCAGAGGCAGCCTTCCGGGGGGCTCTGCTTGATACGTCCTCGGGTTGGCACCAGTTACTTCCTTCCCCGTGGTCTCGACAGTCGTGACTCCGTGGGCCGGGAGTCGGGGGCGCGCTCGGCTTTGATCGCGGCGGAGCCTTCGAGTTCCGGCTCGTTGAAGGCGTCGATCTCCGCTATCGAGTAGATGAACCGGCCGTCCCGGCGCTGACCCTGGGAGCCCTTGCCGGTACGCCGCCCACTCCAGAGGGTGCGGCCGGAGAACGGCGTCCACTGAGCGGCCTCGCCGATTCTGGGCGTTCGAGCCATGCCTCATGGATGTCCAGGCTGGGCCGAGAGAAGACCACCCGTTGGTGGGGTTAGAGGATGCAGATTTCGGCCGATTCATCCTGAAGAAATGGATCGAACGGGGCACACGTGGGGAACGGTCCCAGCCAATGCAACGATGATCAACGCTGCCTAGCGGATGCCATACTCCGTCTCGCCGAGGCAGTCGAGCAGCTCACCGTCCGCCAGACGGCCGCCGACCTGGAACTCCGCTGCTTCACCCCTGAACAGGCCGCCGACATCCTCGGCAAGACCGAGTGGTGGGTTCGCGAGGCCATCCGAGACGGCCGTATCCCGCACACCAATGTCGGCAAGTCGCCGCGCATGACGGCCGCCCACATCCGCTGGGTGCAGGCGCAGGGCGAGCGAGTGCCCAACCAGTACGCCAAGCCTGTTTGACGCCCGACTCGGCGGCACCTGCACGGGAAGCTGGTGCCGGGTGGGGTGTATGCGCCGGTGCGGGGCTGGCTGGACGGAAGGCTGACCCGGAGGCCCTAGTACTCGCTTGGGTCAGGCTCCGATGACCCAAGCTGCTGACCTGCACCTTTATAGGTGCGTTCATGCTAAAGCATGCTAGAACCTGTGAAACTCTAATAGACTCTCACAGACTTTTGAAGTACCTTCCAAGTATGACCACTGCGCCTGCCGAAGCGAACTTCTCTGAGCTCATCCAAAAGCCCAAAGACACCGTCGCGCTCCTGCAGGACAACGCCCGCAAGGGGCTGACCCTGCACCGCCGCGACGGCGAGGACCTGTACCTCACCACCGCAGAGCGGGCCGAGCAGGTGACTGAGGTCGTTGGGTCGACGACGCGCATGTTCGTCGCCCTGATGAAGAGTGACCCCAAGGCTGTCGAGATGCTGACCAGCGTCTTCCCTGAGGCGTTCCCCTGGGTGCGTTTTCTGCCCGGCGAAGCGGTGCGGGAGTTCCTGATCGAGTTCATGGACACGGCCAGGGCTGCAACCGAGCTGGGGACAGTCGGCCCCCTGGCCCCGGTGATCGCTTCCTGGAAGGCGACGGCCGAGGTGTACTCGGATCCCGACCTGGCAAAGCGGCTACTGACCCCCACAGAGGGGGACTTCGGCGACGCCGAGCCGCCGGAAGTGCCGCCAACTGAGTGAGATACTCGCCTGGTGACACCTAAGAGAGGCGACGACGCCGCTCCCCCACCGATCGACGACGAATACCGCATCGTCCTGGCGACCTCCGAGGCTGCGAAAGGCTGGGAGGACTTCAGGCGCCAGGAGCCGGCGAACCTTCGCTGGGCCTACGACCAGATGCGCCACAATCCTGGCTGCTGCAATCAGCCGCCGAACGGCCGCCACAGCAGGATGAAGCGGGAGTTCGCCACTGGCACGCACAGTGGCCGCACGCTCCCGCAGTGGCAGCTGGAGGTAACAGGGGCGGGCAGGATCTGGTACCTGTACGACGACGAAGCGAAGACGTGCTGGGTGAAGGACGCCTGCCGCGGTCACCCCAAGGAGACCGAGTAGTCGACGCGAAAGAGGGCCCGCACCCGGAATGGGTGCGGGCCCTTCGTCGTCTCACGGCTTCCGATCAGTCCTCCTGTGTCGCGTGCAGCAGTTCGGCGGCGAGCCGTCGCAGTGCCCGGTCTGCGTTGGCGGGCACCTCACCCATGTCTTCGTCGCCACTGGCGGACGCCACGTCGAGGAGGGCGCGGATCGGTTCCCGGAGTTCGAGGATGGCTTCGCGGAGCTCCAGGATGATGTCCTGCGCCGTGTCGGCGTCCGCAGGCAGGTTAGCGACGTCGAGCTTGGCTGCGGTGGCACGGATCTGGGCGGCAAGTTCCTTGCTGAGGCGGATGTTGCGGGTCACTGCTGCTCCTTCTGCCGGTCAAGGTATGGCTTGAGCGCCGTGAGCACTGCGTCCACTCTCGTACCCCGTGAGCACTGGAGGGCGGGCAGCCAGTCCCCGGCCGGCGAAGGTAGCCGAGTGAGCGCTTCACAGCGCTTCAGCACGCGGTCCGGGCTGCCGCCGTAGGCTCCGGTCGTGGACTGGAAATGGACCGTGACGGCGGTGTTGTCCGTTGTGACCCTCGTACTTGGCGCATTGCTTAACCAGTGGACCGCCTCCAGGCTGGAGAAGGCGCAGCGGCGGCGGGAGCAAGAGCTCCGCGAGTTGGAGCGCGCCCAGGTGCGGCTGGATCGACGCGAGGAATTTGAACTTGCTCACCTAAATGACCTGTACGCCGCCCTCGGTGAGTTGCAGGACGCGGCCTTGATCTACAAGGCTCATTTGGAATCTGAATCTCTGCCCGAAGACCTTCGGGCAGCAGCCGGCAAGTTCAGCGAAGCCGACACGAAGGTAAAACGGCTCGGCGACCTCGTACTCGATGACGATGACCGGAAGCTCGTCGGCGACGCCCACGACGTTACTGTCCGCGCTTGCGTGCCTGCAGCGCTGGCCGGCAGCCCCATCATGACCACCATGCACCAGGCGCGCTACCAGCTCGGCCGGGCCCAGTACGCGGTAGCCGCCCGAATCCGAGAGGTCTACAAGACTGACGCCCCAGCCCTGCCCGCCAAGCTGGGGACGCACAACTAGCCGTCGCCCGGATGCTGCCGGGATGCTCCTGCCGGGCAGGAGAGGTGTGCCAAGCGGGTGCCATCAGGCCCATAAAGATGCAGGTCACGGGCCCTCTAACCGCATCACCTATGCGGTTAGAGGGCGACTCATCGGCTCCGTCTTCTGACGGAAGGCCTACTGTAGGAAGAGAGCAAACACCTAGCCATGGCTCCGGCCGGCTGGGAGGCACATCATGATCCGCGTCGGCATGCGGCTTCCCGAGCCGTTCCACATCAGCGGCGGCCCCATCGTCGCCTTCGTCATGATGCTCGCCTACATGGCCGTGATCATGGTCTGGCTCCTGGTCGTCGCTGCCGTCTACCTTGGCCTCGGTATCGCTCACCTCGTCGAGATGGGCATCAGCGCACGCCACCAGCGCCAGGCTGCCCGTCAGGCGGTAGAGCGGTAACCTCTCGGCCCCGGCGGCAGGGCGTCAGCAGGCCGTCCAGCATTCCGAGCCAGAGAGCTTGCATGCACGGCGCATCCGCGCCAAGGATCCGTACCCCAACGTAGTGAAGGGTTCCAACCGCCGCGGCAGCAACTGACGGCAGCGATCATCCTTTGCCCAGAGAGCAGCGGAGCCCAGTCACGCGGGCCTCGGCAAGCAGCAGGGGCGACGGACGGACACCTGCACCTAGTGGCCACGGCGCGGCGCCCGCGGTCTCCGTATCGCCCGTGACAGAGTGACCAGCCGTGGATTCGAAGATATGGGCCGCCGTGATCGGTGGCGCCGCGTCGCTCGTCGTCTTCGTCGCGGGCCTCGCGGCCGGCCACTTCAAAGACAGCGCATCCCGGCGAGCTGCGGCAGCCGACAAGGCACGCGCTGCCGCGCAAGAGCTGCTTCGAGCGGCCTTCGACACTAAGGCCGCTTTGGCGATCTGGGAGGCCCGCTGGCGGGACAAGCGGTCCATCGTGGCCACACTGGGACACTCGTTCGCTCAGATCCTCGCCGGCTATAGGGACGACCGCATCTTCCACGGAACGGCCGACGGGCTGGCCTCAGCATTGGCGTGGAGGCGGGCATCTGATGCCGCCGAGGAGGCTCTCGTCACCGGCCCACTGTCTCGCATGGCCGCCGCCGCCGCGCAGACCGCCATGCTCAACGACGCCAAGCTGCGCGAGGCGTCCACCGCGGTCACCGACGCTCTGGGCAAGCTGGTGACCGCTTACGCGGAGAAGCCGAAGTCCCCTGCGCGCATCCAGGCAGACCGTGACGTGGACGACGCCATCGGCAGACTTAGCCACGCTGCCCGCTCCTACAAGGGACGCCGGGCTCGCCGCGCAACATCTGAGTAGTCAGAGGGCCGGACCTTCGGGCCAGAGGCAGGAACGCGTGTCGAGGTCGATGGCTTCCTCCCACTCGGCGATCGGCACGGCCCGTTCGACGACGAACCACTCCTCTGGTTTCCCGTTCCACTGGTTAGGAACACTCGTCTTGCTCGGGTCGCTGGAGGCAAGCAGAGACCACTCCTCTTCCGGCCTCAAGTGCGAGGGCGCCCAGTCGGGCCAGTAGTGCACCTCCGCATCGGGCACGCGGACGAGGATGCGGAGTCGCCGGTCCCGCAAAGCCCACGGAAGTGCTTCGGGGTCGGCGTCGCGGCAGAGGTGAACGGTGGGCGGGCTGTTCCGGCGCTGCCACGTGGCGCGTATCTCGCCGGCCGCCAGGATTCCGTTCCAGTGCTCAGCGTCAGTGAAGTGGTAGAGCAGCACGAGGCACACCCTACGTCGCGCATTCGCGCCCCCGTTCGAGCTGTTAACCCGTCACGGATCAGAAAGGGGCTAGCCCCATGCCTTCGAGGTGGATCAAGCCGTTCCGTCCGTTCGTCGTGACCCAATCGGCCGTGAAGCGGCCCTCCTGCCCGTCCGACATGCGGAGTACGAGATCATCGTTATCGTGGAGCGGGTAGAGGTCAGAACCATCGTCGGTGATCAGGGAGCCGGACCACACCTCGCCGAACTCCTCTGTGTAGTTCTTACTGAGCCGGGCCCGGACAGGTATCTCGGTCGAACCGGCGATGATGACCGCATCGTCTTCATACAAGTTTGACGTCATTCGCACATCATGCTGCTAAGTGCCCCGATTTACCCATCCCCTGGATGCGCCGATACCCGGCCGCGATGCGGTACGGGGGCCACGGAGAGAACGCGTGAAGGTGACCGCAGGGCCAGCGGTGAGCGCAACCGCCGGCCCCGCTACTGCCCGACATACGCCGCCAGCTCGGACTGGAACCGAAGGCGGGGCATTGGTCGGGCACCGGCCGGAGATCCATGCCGGCCGGAGTCAGTGGTCAGAGCAGCTGGTCGACGACTTCGAGCAGTTCGTCGACCGTGCGCTGCGTCCGGTCATCGGCCTTGTTCAGGTCCGGGTTCTGCTTCAGCAGGAGCAGTGCGGCCTCAAGAGCCTTGAGACCCAAGCCGATCCGCGCGCTGTCCGCCTTCGCCGCGGAGCTCTGCTGCCGCTTTGCCGGGAGAGCCTTCTTTGCGGACGTCGCCTTCTTGGCGGGCTCGGCTGCCTTGTACAGCACACTGGGCGCTGGTCGAGGCTCCGGGCCTCGCACCGCCTTGCCGAGCCACGCCGGACGCGCCACGGCTGGCGGCTGCGGATTCGCCTCCCGCAGCTGCGCCACCCGCTCCATGTAGCCCTGCGCCAGGCGCCGGTCATCGGAGAGCATTGCCGCCTTGTTCAGGCGCGCCGCCTCCGCCTCGACCTCGCCCCGGGGAAGCGCCGTCAACACCTGCCGAGCCCGATCGAGGTAGCCGTGAATCGCGCCCGGCATGGGGTCCTCGGCACCTCGCTTCGTGAGGCCTTTGACGTGCTCACACCGGTCGACGAGCTCGGCCGCATCGAGCTTCACGAGAACCTCGTCAGGCACGTCCGCGATCCAACGGCCGTAATCGCGCGCCAGATCCTCACGCACACCCCGCCGGTACGCGGCCTGCGCCGCCGCCGTCATCGGCACGCTGGGCACGACGTGCGCGTCCGCCTTCAGAATGCGGTCCGCCGCCGCGAGACTGCCCGTGCGCCCGTACTCGGTCACCGCCAGCTCGGCCCTGCGGAGCACTGCCGGACGGTCCATCTTCAGCAGCAGGTCGTCCGGAACTCGCGAGATCCAACTGCCGTGCTGGTCCATGTCGGCGCCTGTGATCCCTACGGTTTTCAGCGCGGACGTCTGCGGGCCGTTCGGCATCGCCCCGGATACCGGGGCAGCCAAGATCTCCTCGGCTTCAGCTGTCGCCGCGGGAATGTCGCCGTCACCGGTCGGCGCCATCGCAGTATCGAGGCGACCCTGCGCCCGTTGCAGGCGCCCGGCCAGCTGCTCGACCGTCAGGGCTGACAGCACGTCGCCCGGGATCCGGCCGGTCCAATGCCCGTACTTGTCGGCCAAGTTCTGCGGTACAGCGGCGACCATGACTCACGCGGCTTCCGTCCGTCGTTCGCCGACCCGCTCCAACACCGCCGCTTCGTCGACCAGCCACGCGCCTTTGCCTGCCGTTCTGACGCCCGCGAGCGTCCCCTGTCGGCAAAGCCTTCGCACATAGCCGGGAGAGCATCGCAGCAGTCCGGCAGCCTCTTCGGCGGTCAGCCGGAGGGCTGACGAGACGCATGGTGCATCCGGTACGCCATCGCGGAACTGATCAGTTCCGGCATCGGAACCTGCCAGGGCCGCGGCCCGATACGTGCGAGCCCCGGCCAGCACCATTTCCGCGATGGCCTGCAGGCGAGGCGGAACACCCCCGTCTCGCCGTCCCTGCTCCTTCAGGCCCCGGGCCAGCAACGGCGCCAGGTGCAGGCAGTCGGCACCGTCCAGCACCACCACCGGGCCGTTCACGAACTCCGCCACGGCCTACGCCTCGCTGTCGCCCTCGGCCCGGCCCGCGACGAGTTCGCCGATAGTCCTCGGCCGCCGGGGCTGCCGCGCGAACGCCTGCGGGCCGTAGTGGGCGGCATGCACCCGCCACTCCTCGGGGTCCATCTCATGCAGCGGCTTCGCCGGCAGCTCGGAAGTCGACTCGGCCTCGTTGAACTGCGCCACAGCACTGGGCAGTTGCTTCAGCAGCGCCTCACTGACGGCCTGGTCGACGGTCGCGCGCAGTTGTGACTCGC
This sequence comes from Streptomyces sp. NBC_00285, assembly GCF_036174265.1. Classification (NCBI taxonomy): domain Bacteria; kingdom Bacillati; phylum Actinomycetota; class Actinomycetes; order Kitasatosporales; family Streptomycetaceae; genus Streptomyces; species Streptomyces sp. NBC_00285. The sequence continues at coordinate 2,759,518 of NZ_CP108055.1, forward strand.
GGGCCTGACGGCGAGCAGCGAGCCCTTCACCATGGCGCCTGCGGGCCTCGGGAAACAGGGCCGCCCGGTAGGCACGCCAGCGGTCCGCTCGGTCGTCTGGGGTCTCGGTCACGTCGACTCCTCAAGGTCGCGATGTGGGGACGGGAGGGGATGCCAGTCCCCGTGGCGCAGGCCGCGTCACTGCGGGCGAAAGGCGACCCGCTCAACGGCCTTACATCCGCTACCCGGGCAACCAGGAACCCGGACGGTGAGCTTGACGCCCCGAGGCGGCAAGCCGTCAGGAAGGAAGATCCGGCGTGCGCATGATCTGCAGCAGAACCGGGCTGTAGTCGAGGTAGGCCGACGCGCGATTCGGCATCGCCGGCGTTGCCGCGTCCTGCGGCCAGATACCCGCGGCAATACCTGCATAGTGCGCATCGAGGCGGGCCTGCCCTGCCCTCTGCTGCGCGGCGGTCGCGTCGCCCACGATCTGACGCAGTGCCCCGTAGGCGGCCCGCAACTGCGCGAGGTACTCGTCCATCTCTTCCATCGCCGCGGCCTCGCGGGCGGTGGCCTCTTCGAACTGCGTCTGCGCCTGCTCGCGCTGTACTCGTTCCTGCGCGGCGCGCTGCTCGGCAGCTCGGTGGGCCTCCAGCTCCTGCACGCCTTCCGCCAGCGCCCGGACGTGCGCCTCGGCGATGAGAACCGGCTGCCGCAGCTCCTCGGCGGTTGTCTTGTGCCTCTCGGCGGCGGCGAAGTCCTGGTCTTCCAGGGCCGCGGCGAGGTCTGTCTCGGCGTGCGCCAGCTGCTCGCGCAGGCCCTCCGCCTCGTGCTTCGCCTCAGCCAGCCGCTCGTTCAGTGTCAGTGCCGCCATGGGTGCCGCTCCTCCTCATGCGCTCGCGGTACGCGCGAACGTCCGCCGGGTCGAGGAGCCACACATCCCGGGAACCCTTCCGACCGCGAATCGTTCCAGCGGCGGCGAGTTGCCTGATACGGCCCTCCGTCAACCCGGTGAGCGACGCGGCCTGCTCGGTCGTGATCTCTTCACCTGCATTCGATGGTGCCGGAGCTGACGCAGACGTAAGAACTGTGGCCGCCGGTGTGCTTGCGGCTGCGATAGTTCGGCGCGTCTGCTGACGCTGATGGTCGACCGCAGCCTCTCGGGCAGCTTCACGGACCGCCAGCGCCGCCCGAGACAGCCGCGCCGCCCGGCAGGCCGCAGGCGGCGGCGTACCCCGCACGAACGCCTCCAACAGGTCCAGGGCAGCGGCGAGTTCAGCGCACAGCGGTCCAGGGACGACGACCGCATCCCACAGCCGGGCAGGCTGCACTCGGTCACCACGAAGCCCCGTCACCCGCTCTCCCCCTGTTCTCCGACCTCAAGGCGCCCGGCGATCCGGCCCGCAGACCTGAGCGCCACACCCGGCGTCGACGGAGGACCGAAGCTCAAGAAGCAGGCCGACAGCACGACCAAAGCCGTCAACGCCTCCTCGGCCGGTGTCTCGCCCAACAGGTCGGCCTGCGGGATCTCCATCCCCGCATTCGCCGCCGTCACCAAAGCCACCGCCGCCTGAAGGCCACGCCGCGAGATCAGCTCACCCGGCATCACGCACCCCCAGCAGGGAATCGAGACAACGCGGCAATCAGGAACCCCAACGAGTGGGCAGTCAAACCGGGAACCTCAACAACAGGCGACCCGGAAGGGTAGGCGAGTAGCCCCGCCGGCGAGATGCCGCGGCGCCTCCCGCGGGCCGTGAGCACGTCCCGCGCGGCGGCCTCCGCCTCTTGCTGCTCCTCGGCCGTCAGCCCGGTTGTACGGGCCTTTTCGGAGAGCTGAGCGAACACGAGCGCCCGCTCCGCGATCCGCTCGGCTTCCGCTCGGCGCTCCACCATCGAGCCTCCATGATCCCGGCACCAGGGCTGCCCGGGGTCGGCCCCCCAGCCTTGGGGTCGCTGACACGGCTCGCCGTTCGTCCGTGGCCGGCCGCACGTGGGCCGGTCGGACTTGGGTCCGGGTGGCGCGGCGTGTGTTGTGGCGTGGCGGGTGACGGCGGCCGTCGGCTTGGCGTTCCCGAGCGCGCCCTCAATGAAGATGACGTCGTGGTGCTGGTGACACTTCACCCGGCAGCCCTCGCGGTCGAGGCGGTGCTTACGGGCCCACGCCTGTCCGGCGGTGGGGTACAGGACGATGTCGCGGGCTCCGCAGCTGACAGCAGCGAACGGGCCGTCGCCCGCAACGACGCCGTTTGGCCAGATGCAGCCGCCGAGCCCCAGCCATGTCGTGTGGCGATCCCCGCAGGGGTGCCAGCGGTAGCGCTTCACGGGGCTTCCTTCGAGGGGGTCTCTCGGCTAGTGACCAGGTATTTGGTGCCGCATGGGCTGCGGCGCAGGCCGGTGACGAGGTGGCGGTGCGCGCCTCCACAGGTCGGGCAGTCGACGAGTAGCTGCGTGCGGCCGGCGGTGACGAGGGGCCTTGCGGTCACCTCGGCGGGATGGTTCGGGGTCATGGGGCTTTCCAGGTGTTCAGGCCGCTACCGGGGCGGTGCGGGGGCGTTCGGCGCGCACGAGCCACTGCAGTCCGCAGTCGTCGGCCGTGCAGTGCATGACGTTGTGGGGGTTCCGGCTGACGACGACAGTCGCGACCAGGCGGGCCACGCGTTCGCAGCGGCAGGCGGGGCAGTGGATCGACCGGAGTGCGGCGGGCATGGGGTCCTCGGGGGTTTGGGATTGTGCGTGGGCCTGGCGGTAGAGCTTCTGTGCGTGCCGGCGGCCGACACCGGCGGCTCGGGCTGCGGCGAGTTCCTCGCGCTGCTTCCGCTTGCGCTCTTCCTCGGCGCGGACGCGGGCGATGCGGGCGGCTATGGCCTGCTCGACGTGGGAGGTCATGACGACCCCCCATCGGTGCGATAGGTCATGACGCTCCCTTCCTGGTGGATGCTGGACGGGTGGCCGGCCCCGATTCCCGCGGGGCCGGCCGGTGTGCGTCAGTGCCAACTCAGGTACTGGCCGGGGGCGTCGAAGGCTCGGATTCCGTCGGGTCGCATGCGGCCCGTCAGGTCGCGGTACAGGTCGTGGCTGGCCTCGTGACGGTGCTCGTCGCAGGTCACGATGCACAGCGGGTTGCCGTCCTCGGCTTTCGCCAGCAAGAGGCCGAGCGGGCCGTCGGGCTCGACGACCTTCTCGACGGCGAGGGTCGCGAGCGTCGCGGTCTTGGTGCAGCCGTCGGGCTCCTGGCAGGGGAGGCCCCTGACCAGCTTGGGGATGCGTTCGATGCGGGTCTGGAGGATGGCGTACCCGTGGGCGCTGATGTCGTCGGTGATCGCGGTGGGGGCACCGTGGGTGAGGGTGCGGTCAGTCATGCGGAGACTCCTTCGCTGTGGATGCTTGGGCCGGGCCATCCGGGCTTGCGCTTTCGGGGGCGATCGCGTGCGTCTCGGAACCAGGCGGCAACTAGGGCGGACTGCTCCCAGCCGAGCTGGTCGTAGAGGGGCCTGACATCTGTGTGGAGTTCGCTACGCCCTGGCGAGCCGTAGACGTGACCCCGGAGTGCTGTGGCGACATCTACGGCGCCGGTCCAACTGAGCTGCTGGACCAGGTCTTGGGCGAAGTGGACGTATGTGTAGCCGTCGTTCGTTCTGATGCGGTCGGCGCGTGTGAGCCAGGGCTGCATGTTCATGGGAGGCCCCCGCGAGATCCCCATGCGACGTGAGGGCGGTGGGTCTGGAGAGTCTGGCGAAGTGGGGCTGTCCGACCTGTCCGCTCCCTAAAGGAGGGGAGCGGAGCGGACAGGTCGTCTGTCATGCCCTGTCCGCAACCCGTCCGCAACCTGTCCCGGACAGGTCTGACCTGCAAGTTTTCGGAAACCTGTCCGCTTCTACCGGACAGGTGGATTGCCCTATTCATCCTGTCCTGTCCCTCCGAGGTCGGCGGACAGGTTTGCGGACAGGTGATTTGCCCGGTTCTTGCGGAAGTCAGCAACCTCGGACAGCAGCTTGTTCTCTGCCTTGATCCCGAGGGCGCTGCACTTGTGGCGCAGGCGGTCGCGCCCCCAATCGACTGGCACCTTCGCGGCGTCCAGTGCTGCCGCGATCTCCTCGATTCGGCCTTGCTGCCCAGTGCGGGCCTGCGGCTGTGAGACGGGATTGAGCGGCACCAGGACGATGGACGTCACGGGACTGCCGTCTTCCTTGGTCTCTCCGTCCAGGGCGATCTGATGCAACCCGAAGACGACGTCGCCAAGTTCCTCGTCGTCCTTCTGCTTTCCGGTCTTCAACTTGATCTGCGTGTCGAGCAGGCCCTTGCCGGTGCGCTCGACTCCCAACTCGGTCTGCAGGGCGCCTTTGACGGCGGTGGCGCCTCGGCCGCGGTCGCCGTCGTGACCGGTGTGGTGCACCAGGAGGATGCAGGCTTCGGACGCCCCTCGTAGCTGTTCCATCCGGTCGACAACGCGGCCCATCTCGGTGTTGGAGTTCTCCTCGATGCCGACCGTGACGCGGGCCTGGGTGTCGATGACGACAAGTGCGGGCTTGCGGCGCCTGCACAATTCGACAAGCACCAGCCACTCGGGATCCATGGCCTGTACGGGGCGCGGCAAGAAAAAGACGCCGGTCATCTTGCGTTGGTGATGCTGCTCCCAGGCGCGCACCCGCTTGCGGATGCCCCTCATGCCCTCGGCCACCAGGTAGATGACGGGCCCCTGCGTGACCTCCTGGCCGTGCCACGCCATCCCGCTTCCGACACAGCCGGCGAAGTCGAGCGTCATGAACGACTTGAAGGTGCCGGATGCCCCGTAGACCCGGGCGAGCGTGTCCCTGTACAGGACGTCCGTGATGACGGGCTCCAGCGGCTCGATGTTGTCGAGCGCTGCCGAGTCGAGGAGTTCTCCTTCTAGGGCTCGCACGCGCGCCTCGAAGTACTCCGCAGAACTCAGGTCAGTCGTCGGCCTGGTGGCGTCTTCCTTTCCGTTCCACATGTCGTCAGGGGGAGGCTCGGCGCAGGGGGGCTGAGCCTCGGGGGCCTTGAAGGGGTGGCCGAGGGCGCCGCGTTCGTGACTGCTGGACTGGTTGTCGCACGTCCGGCCGTTCACGGGGTGGGCGCAGAACAGGGCTGGGTCGAGTTGCGTGGTCAAGCCGCCTTCTCCTGACGTGCACAGAGGTAGCGGCCGGGCTGTCCGGGAACTGCGACGGGCGGCCAGCCGGGGGTGGCGCGCAGCTGGTGCGCCGGCTTCGGCCGGGCAGCGGCGTCGAGTTCGGCCCGCGTTCGTCGGTCGGCGATGGACGGCCGTGACCGGGCGGCCTCACGGAACCACTGCATCAGCGCCTCCTCGTCGCCGAACTTGCGCCACATCTCTGCTGCTTCCAGGGCGGCGGCCAGGCGCCGAGGGTCGTCGGGGTGCAGGGCGCGCCATTCCCCGGACGCGTATTTGGGGAAGCCTCCGGCGAAGTACGCGGTACGGGCGTTCGCCCACAACTGGGCGAAGTCGCTCACCTCGGCGGCCTCACGCTCAGACTCGGACTCCGGATCTCCGGCGGTCGTCTCGCCGCAGCCGGCCGCTGTGCAGTCGAGCGGGTCACGGTGGCCGCACTCGGACGGCTCGCAGCGCGAGGCCGCTTCGCGACGCCGGCGCAGCTGCTCGGCAGCCGGAGTGGGTGGCCATTCGCCAGCCTTTTCCTGACCGTCGCCGCTCACGCTGGTGATGGATGCATGCGGCGCCGTGACTGGCGTCAGGCGGGGGTCCGGGGCTTGCTCCGAGCCCCTGTGTCGTGTGGTCACGTTCATGTCCGTTCGCGGGTGCGGGGCCGAGAGGGTGACTCCTGGGGAGCGGTCCCGCGATTGGGTGGCCGCGCCCGCGGTCGAGCGCGGCCGGGGCATCAGGCGGCGCTCGCGGTCCGGCCGAGTTCGACGTAGGCGGCGAGGAGTTCGGGCAGATGCCTCGCCTGCTGTTCGGCGTCGAGCTGTGCCCACGCCTTGAGCCCGATGAGGGAGGCGGACACGCCGGGGTTGAGCTGCTCGGCCTGCATGACGGCCGCGTGCAGGTCGTTGTCGTCGTAGCCGCTGATGACGTCCGCGAACTGCGTCTCGTCGTCGCCCGCCGACTTCACGGCGACCTGGCGCCCGTGGACGCTGTCGCCCCATCCCTCGTCGGGGACGGTGAAGGAACGCCCGGCGATGCGGAGCAGGTTGCGGGTGATCGCCTTGGTCTCGCTGTTGTTGAACTTGGAGGGGCTGCGCTCCAGCTGGTGAGCGAGAGCGAGCCAGGCCTCGTCTGCCGCGGTCGAGCGGAGGTAGGCGGCGCCGCAGCTGGCGTGCCACCAGGCGTAGAAGATTTTCGTGATGCGCTGTCCGGCCGCGGGGACCTTGTCGCACCCGGGGCAGACGCTGCCCCAGTCGGCCGTTAGGACGGCCTTGCCGCCGGTGTCCTCGCGCCAGCCGCCGGGGATGGCGCCCTTGCTTTCGGAGATGGCGAGCCGGATGGGCTGTGTCATGATGCTGGTAGTCCTTTCTGTTGAAGCCCTGGGCGCTCTGGCCGAGCGATCAAGCCCGGGGCTTCGGCGTGTAATGGATCGGGCTAGGCCCCCGTCGACTGGCGTTGTCGCGCCGGTCTGGTGGGGGCCGCTTCTATGCGGCTTCGCTGTGGGGCTGGTCGAGGACGGGCGCGAAGACGTCGCGGAGCGCGACCTTCTCGGCGTCAGTGAGGGGGCCCCGAGCGCGAGCGGCGCGTTTGACGAAGTCGGCAACCGACTCCCCAGGCGCGGGGCGAAGCCAGAGGGTTCCGCCTTCCACCCACTCGTAGGCCTCTTCGTTGTCGGCCATCAGGCAGCCTTCGCGGCGACTTCGGCCGTCTCGGCCTTCAGCGTTTCGAGGGCCTCGACGTAGCGATCGAGCAGTTTCCCGCGCGGAACACTGCGGGCGCCCGTCTCCCACTGGGTGACTGCCTGTCGGCTTACACCGACGGCGTCAGCAAGTTCTTTCTGCGTGAGGCCAGCCGCTTCCCTGATCGCCCGTCGCTGTTCCGGGGCGGGCAGGGCACGGCGAACCTGCAGCCTGGAGCGGATTTTCTCCGCTGTCGTTGCGGCCATGTGACCAAGCATGCAGGGTGGTGGGTAGCCAGTCAAGCCACCCCTGCAACATGGTTGGTCGCTTGCATCACACACCCGCCGGGCTGGCCTGTTGACCATGGGAACGGCCAGTTGAGATGCTCAGCAAGTGACCAACCCCGATTCGACCCCGCCACCGCGCTCACCAAGCGGCTTCATCAGCGCGGAGCGGGCCCAAGTCCTGCGGCGCATGGAGCCAGTCCGGGAGGCTGCCACCCAAGCCCTGCCGGTCCGCCTGTACCACCCGCTCGACGACGCCGACGCAGGCGTCATCGCGCACTTCAGCTACACCCCGGAGGGTGAGGGCTGGTCCGTATTCGGGGATGTAACCCGGGGTTCCCGCGGGCTCGTAATTTCCCGCCTCCAGATCACCCCGGCGGGCGATTCGAGCGGAGTGACTGGCGGCTTGCTCCGCAAGATCCCGGTGGGCGAAGTCCTTGCCGCCGTGCGGCTGAACGCGGCCTGGGAGACAGCGGCGAAGGAAGCCACACGTCTGGTTCTCGGACAAGAGCCGGCCAAAGGGCTGTTCGGCGAGGGCGACGATAAGACGCCGCGCCGCGGAGGCCGCGCCCCGATCACTTCCGATCTTCTGCGCGAGGTGGCCGAGACGTACCTGGAAGAGACTGCGCCGGGTAAGCCCGCAGGCGGCATGAAGCGCATGGCGGAGCGCTTCGGCCGGCCCGAGGAGACCCTGCGGACATGGGTGACCCGGGCCCGGAAGGACGGATGGCTCGGCCCGAGCGCGAAAGGGCGCGCGGGCGCCGAACCAGGGCCCCGGCTGGTGCTGTACCGGATCGAGAAAGAGGGGCCCGGGAGCAGCCTCAAGCAGACGGGCGAGGAGTAGCCAACCGAGACCTAAAGGCTCGCGCCATCACGGTGCGGGCCTTTTTCCGTTCCCGCCGCGAGAGATCCCTAGGGATCCCCCCTGGCTACTGATAATCTTTATTCTCTGGAGCTAGAACGGGGCAGTAGCGAGGGGGAGTTCATGACCGAGTTGGAGCGCCACGAGCAGCCGGCTGCACTGGCAGTCCGGCAGCTGTCGCCCGAGGCGCGGGCCGCCCTCGCCGCCGGCCGCGCCGACTCCACACGGAGGGCGTACCGCGAAGACCGGGAGGCATACCTCGCATGGTGCGCCAAGCGGCGCGAGCAGCCGCTGCCGGCGACGCAGGAAATGCTCGTCGAGTACGTCACGCATCTGACGCGCACGCCCCGGCCGCGCACGGGCAGGCCCTCGGCGCCGAGCTCCCTTGAGCGGATGCTGTCCGCCATCACGACCATGCATGCAGAGCTGAACCTGCCGAAGCCGGAGACGAAGGGCGCCCGCACGGTCATCGCCGGGTACAAGCACCAGCTGGCCATCGACAAGAAGCCCGGAGGCAAGCAGCGTCAGGTCAAGGCGGCGCTGCCGACCGCGCTGCGGAAGATGCTTGACGTCCTCGATCGGGACACCCTCATCGGAAAACGGGACGCGGCCATGCTGCTCCTCGGCTACGCAGCCGCGACACGCTCCTCGGAGCTGATCGGTCTCGACATCGGCGAACCGACCGAGTGCGACGAGGGATACATCATCTCGATCTACCGCGTGAAGATGAAGAAGTTCACTGACTCCGCCATCCCCTACGGCAAGAACCCCGCCACCTGCCCGGTGCGCGCCCTGCGCTCTCTGATCACCGCCATGCGCGAGGCGGGCCGCACCGAAGGGCCGCTGTTCGTGCGGATCGACCGCCACGGCCGTATCGCCCCGCCGATGATGCGGCGAGGCAAGCCGATCGGTGACCCGTCCGGCCGGCTCACTGCTGACGCAGCCTCGGACGTCATCGAGCGCCTGGCGGAAGCCGCCGGGTTCGAGGGGCGGTGGCGCGGCCACTCGCTGCGCCGCGGGTTCGCCACAGCAGCACAGCGCGGCGGCGCCTCCCTGGTCCGCACCGCCAGGCAAGGCGGCTGGGCGGACAACTCGACCTCTCTGGCCCGGTACTTCGACGAAGGCGACCCGTGGGAGGACAACCCCGTCATGGGGCTGTGAGCGGCAGGGCGGATGCCAGCCCGTCAGTCGGCCTTGCCGTAGAAAGCTGCCCTCAGCTCGCGGACAGCTGCCGTGATCTCTTCGTCGCCCTTGTCTTCCAGCGCGGCATCCATCAGCCGCTGCGCTGCCCCGGCCATGGCTTTGTCCTCCACCATCCCCAGCGGAAGTCCAACCGCCGACACGCGCGCCATGTGCGCGGTCATCTCGACACCTTCAGTGAGGGTGCGACGGTCCCACGCATCTACGATCCGCATGGCCGGCGCCAGCGCTGCGGAAGCCGCTTCCCAGTTCCGGCCCCGCGCGCTCCATGCCGACCAGAACTCCACTCCGGCCACCGACAGGGTGCGGAACTTGGCCCTGCGGCTCAAGTGGGCTTCGCGGTAGATCCTGCGCGCCCGCTCCAGATCCATGATCTCGACGACCAGCTGCTGCATCAGGGCGAGAAGGCGCGCCCGCTCGGCCTTCTTGTCGGAGCGCCGCTGCTGGAAGTACGACAGGCAGAACCCTATGACGATCCCCAACGGCCCCGCGATCAAGCCGTTGACAACTACTTCTCTCATGGCCACAGCATGCCGGATGTCTGAGGCCGTCTCGCGCGGTGCGACAGGCAGCAAGGGGCACGCAGCTCGCGTGCCCCTTCGTCATGCGCCAGTACGCGCTGGGTGGTTGTGGCCGGCATCGTCGACCGCGCAGCCGAGCAGGAGAGCCGCCTCGTCGTCGTCGAGGGCGAGCACGATGCACAGGGCCTGCGCCACGGCGAGGGACGGACACCGGGCGGAGTCCTCCAGCTTGGTGACGTAGGCCCGCCGTACCCCTGCGGCCGTGGCAACAGCGGACTGCGACAGGCGCGCACGGCCGCGAGCAGCGCGAAGCATCGGGCCGAGCGCGTCGGGCGGGATGCGCCTCTCTCGGATCATGGTCAACTCGGGCTCCACAGGTGCCGATTCGGAGGTACTGACTCCATTGTCCCCTCCGAATCGGCGGCCACATAGGCACCGGGCCCGCCTACGCGGCGAGTTCCCTGCCGTGCCAGCCGACGTCGATGGTGGTGTGGTCGAAGCCGGGGCCGCGGACCGAGGTCGGGTGGATCCGCACCCGGAAGCTCAACGCTTCGAGCACGCGCCGCTTTCGCTGTACGGTCAGCGCCGGCCACTTCTCCCGCACCTGCTCGCCGATCAGCCCGTCGAGCGCGGTCAGGTCGACCGGCTGCAGCTTCTTCGCCTCCGCCTGCGCGGCCGTGATGTCGTCGGCCAGCTTCCGCGTGATCCGGTGCAGCTGGTCGCGGGTGATGCTGCCGTCCGCGTAGTCGTCGGCCGCCAGGCCCTGTCGGATCCGCAGCGCCTCGACCCGCTCCATCGCGGCCAGGGCGCCGGACCTGTCGCCGGCGAAGATGTCCGCGGCGGCCGGATCGGACAGCACCTCGATGACGATTCCGTCGATGTACCCGTTGAGGGCTTCCTCGTTGCGCCCGACGCAGCCCTTCCCGTCGCAGATGTAGGTGGGCTTCTTCGTGCCGCGCTTGGCGTTCCCGCGCAGGGCCACCCGGATCTGCTGGCCGCACGGCCCGCACGTCGCCACCTCGCCCCACGTCAGCAGGTGCTTACGCTGCCCCGGGCTGCTGCTCGTCGCCTCGCCGCCGGCGAACATGTCCTCAAGCCGGGCGTGCTGCTCGATGGACAGCAGCGCCGGCCACGCCGCCTTGTACTCGAGGCCCTGGTGTACGCGGACGCCGATGTTGGCCTTCCGCAGGACCAGCTTCTTCACGCTGCCCTTGCCCCAGCGCCGGCCGTCTGCGTTCTGGAGGATGCTGCGCTTCTTCCGCTTCATGCCCGTCCCGGGGGCGGGCAGGCCGCGGCCGTTGAAGTCGTCCTCGATCGCCATCTGCGCCTCTCCGGAGAGGAGTCGGCGGGCTGCTTCGCGGACGGTGCCAGCCTGCTCGAGATGCTCGATGTCGTCGAAGCCGATGACCTTGCCGTCGTCGTCGTGCCGGTAGACGCGGCGCCAGCCGTAGGAAACGGGCCCGTTGGCGCGGCCTTCCTCGGCGCGCTCGAGCGCGGCACGGGCGACGCGCTCCGACTTCACCTCGGACTCGGCGGTATCGCTCTCGCCGAGATTCGCCAGCTGCGAGCGGTCGGAGGCCTTGGCCATGTTGAAGTAGCCGCCGGACTCGAAGCCGACGAACGCCTTGACACCTCGCAGGTCTTCGATGGCCTGCGCCCGCTCGACGCGCAGCCGCCACAGCCGGGAAGGGTGGTAGGCGCCGACAACGACCCGCACGCCCGGCTGTTGTGCGGCAGCGAGCGCGGCGGCCATCATCTTGTCGTACTCGGGACGCTCTTCCCCGCTGTGGGCGGACCGGTCGTTCTCGACCCACTCGCCGGCTATCTCGCCGCCGATCTCCTCGACAGCCCAGTGGCGGAGGTCTTTGAGCTGGCGGCCCACACCGCGGCGTTGGTCGAGCGGGTCTTCGCTGATCCGGGCGTAGAGGAAGACGAGGATGCGGAGCGCGGTGACGGTGGCGGCCATGGTCAAGTATTACCCGACAAGTGCCTTTCGGATTCCCGGGCGGCGTGGGCAACACCCGCAAGGATCCGGAGGCGTTCGCCAGCCTGATCCACGATGTCGAGACGAAGATCTTCGGCGAACTGCCGGACGAGACCTGGGTGTACCCGGGGCACGGCGACGACACGTCGCTGGGCGCGGAAAGGCCGCATCTTCCGGAGTGGCACGCGCGGGGGTGGTGAACACCGGCGGGCGCCTCTGAATGCGTTCCTGCCTGCGCGTCCGAATCCGATCCGGCGTGCGGCCGGCGCCCCCGCTTCGGCTCACGCGCCCCGTGTGAACGATTCACACGAGCCGGTGTTACACGCGCGCTCCCGGCGCAGGTGGTTGCGCAGTCAACTGGAGGCAGCCCCGCACAGGAAGACGGCTCCTGGGCGGTACGGGCCGCCGGTCTTTCGATCCCCGCCCTCGACCGGCGGCCCCGGCCTCCTGGCCGAAAAGTGTTCACGGAAACGAAACACCCGTTCCCAATATGCGGACAATTGGCCTTGTGACCTCGACAAACGGGACAGTGGACTGTCACTCTCCCGCCATGCACATCGCCCCTCGCGCACTGCGCCGCGCCGCCGCCGCGACCTCCATTGCCCTGCTCGCCACCGCCGTCGGCTGCGCTCCGCAGCCGGAGGACGACGCGAGCTCGAAGGCCTCGACGTCGACCGGCACCACATGCGCCAAGGGCAAGTTGGCCACCCGGACCTCCGGCAAGCTGACGATCGCGACCGACGAGCCCGCGTACGAGCCGTGGTTCAAGGACGACAAGCCCGCCAACGGCAAGGGCTTCGAGTCGGCCGTCGCCTACGCCGTGGCGAAGCAGCTCGGCTACGACAAGAGCGCCGTCGTCTGGCAGAGCGTCCCCTTCAACAAGGCCTTCGCGCCCGGGGAGAAGACCTTCGACTTCGACATCAACCAGGTGTCGATCAGCACCGAGCGCAAGAAGGCCGTGGACTTCTCGTCCGGCTACTACGACGTGCGCCAGGCCGTCATCGCGCTCAAGGGTTCCAAGGCCGCCAAGGCGACGAGCATCGCGGATCTGAAGGGCCTCAAGCTGGGCGCCCAGGTCGGCACGACCAGCCTCAACTACATCGAGGACGTGGTGAAGCCGACCCGGGAGGCCGCCGCGTACGCCAAGAACGACCAGGCCAAGTCCGCGCTGGAGAACAAGCAGGTGGACGCCATCGTCGTCGACCTGCCGACCGCCTTCTACATCACGGCGGCCGAGGTGACGGACGGCACGATCGTCGGGCAGTTCGAGAACCAGGGCGGCACACCGGAGCAGTTCGGGCTCGTGCTCGACAAGGGCAGCGCGCTCACCTCCTGCGTGACGGCCGCCGTGGACACACTGCGCAAGAACGGCACGCTCGCCAAGCTGGAGCAGCAGTGGCTGTCGGACGCCGTCGACGCCCCGGTGCTCAAGTGACGCTCACGAAGGACGAGGCCGGCCAGGAGGACACGGGCGACTCCTACACCCCCTCGCAGCGGCGGGTCGAACGGGAGCGTCTCAAACGTGCCCGCACCCGCCGCGCGACGGCGATCGCCGCGGTCTCGACCCTGGTCACCGCCGTGGTTCTCTACGTGGTCGTCGTCAGCGCGCCCGGCTGGCCGCGCACCAAGGAGACGTTCTTCAACGGTCAGTACGCGCGCGAGGCGTTCCCCAAGGTCCTCGAAGGGCTGTGGCTGAACGTCCGGCTGCTGCTGATCTGCGGTGTCGCCGTGCTGGTGCTCGGCATGCTGATCGCCATCGCGCGCACGCTGCGCGGACCGGTCTTCTTCCCGCTGCGTGTGCTGGCCGCCGCCTACACGGACTTCTTCCGCGGGCTCCCGCTCATCATCAACCTCATGATCGTCGTCCTGGGCGTCCCGGCGCTGCGGCTCCAGGGCGTGACGGTCGACCCGGTGTGGCTGGGCGGGACCGCTCTCACGCTGACGTACTCGGCGTACGTGGCCGAGGTGTTCCGCGCCGGCATCGAGTCCGTGCACCCCTCGCAGCGCGCCGCGGCCCGCTCGCTCGGGCTCTCCAACCGGCAGGCGCTGCGGTACGTGGTGCTGCCGCAGGCGGTACGCCGCCAGGTGCCGCCCCTGCTGAACGACCTGGTGTCGCTCCAGAAGGACACCGGTCTCGTGTCGATCGGCGGCGCGATCGACGCCGTACGGGCCGCCGACATCATCGTCGGGCGCAGCCTCAACTACACGCCGTACATCGTCGCGGGCCTGGTGTTCGTGGCGCTGACCATCCCGATGACCCGGTTCACGGACTGGGTGACGGCACGGATGGACCGCCGGCAGGCCCAGGGAGGGACCACATGAGCGACGCACCGGTGCTGCGGATGGAGTCCGTCCGCAAGACCTTCGGCGACACGGTCGTGCTGCGGGACGTCGATCTGGAGGTCGCCCCGCACACGGTGACCGCGCTGATCGGCGCCTCCGGCTCGGGCAAGTCGACGCTGCTTCGCTGCGCCAACCTCCTGGAGGAGATCGACGACGGCGCCATCTGGCTGGACGGCGAGGAGATCACCGATCCGCGCGCCGACCAGGACGCGGTACGGCGCCGTATCGGCGTGGTCTTCCAGGCGTACAACCTCTTTCCGCACATGACGGTTCTGGAGAACATCACGCTGGCCCCGCGCCGGGTGCACGGCGTGGCCCGCGCGGAGGCCGAGGGGCATGCACGCGAGCTCCTGGAGCGGCTCGGGCTCGCCGGGAGGGCGGGCGAGTACCCCGACCGGCTCAGCGGCGGTCAGCAGCAGCGGGTGGCGATCGTGCGGGCCCTCGCCGTACGTCCCCGGCTGCTGTTGTTCGACGAGATCACCGCGGCCCTCGATCCGGAGCTGGTGGGCGAGGTGCTGAACGTCGTGCGCGACCTTAAGGGCGACGGCATGACCATGGTGCTTGCCACGCACGAGATGGGCTTCGCGCGTGAGGTCGCCGACCAGGTCTGTTTTCTGGACTCGGGCGTGGTGCTGGAGCGCGGGAGTGCCGAGCAGATCTTCGGCGACCCGCGTGAGGAGCGCACTCAGCGCTTCCTGCGACGGATCGTTGAGGCGGGGCGCCTGTAGGAGCGGTAAGGACCGCGCGTCCAGGACGTCGGTCCTTACACGTCGGCCCGTGTCGGCCCCGCCAGCGCCGCGACCCGCTCCACTCCGAAGACGTAGCCCTGCACCCCGCATCCCGCGATGACGCCGTCGGCGCGCAGCGAGACGTAGGAGTGGTGCCGGAAGGACTCGCGCTGGTGGATGTTGGAGATGTGCACCTCCAGCACCGGCAGTCCGTCGCAGGTGTTGAGCGCGTCCAGGATGGCCACCGACGTATGGGAGTAGGCACCGGGGTTGATGACGATCCCGCAGTGGTTCAGCCGCGCCTCCTGGATCCAGTCGACCAGCTCCCCCTCGTGGTTGGACTGCCGGAAGTCCACCGTGCCGCCGTGCGCGGCCGCCGCCTTGGCGCACAGTGCCTCGACGTCGGCCAGTGTGTCCTTGCCGTAGATCTCCGGCTGACGCTGACCCAGCAGGTTCAGGTTGGGGCCGTTCAGGATCATGATCGGGGCGCTGGCAAGGGTGCGGGGCACGGTTCCTCCGGTCCGGTGGGAGCGGCTGCTCAGGTCCCGGTTTATCACGGTGCGGGGCGCGCGGTGCGGCCCGTACCCTCCCCGCATGACGACGATCTCGTACCCGCCCAAGCCGGTGCCCGGCGACCGCATAGCCGTCATCTCCCCCGGCGCCGGCCTGCCCGGGCTCTTCCCGCGCCCCTTCGAACTGGGCCTGGAGCGGCTGCGCAAGGAGTACGGGCTCGAACCGGTCGAGTATCCGACGACCCGCAGGATGGGCTCGACGCCGAAGGACCGCGCCTCCGACGTCAACGCGGCGTTCGCCGACCCGGACATCAAGGTGGTCATGGCGTCCATCGGCGGCGACGACCAGATCACCGTGCTGCCGTTCCTGGACCGGGAGTTGATCCGGGCGAACCCGAAGCCGTTCTTCGGGATGAGCGACAACACGAACCTGCTGGCGTACCTGTACAGCACCGGCATCGTCGGGTTCCACGGGGCGACCGTGATGACCGCGCTGGGACGCCCGGTGGCCATGGACGCGCTGACCGCCGCCTCCCTGCGGGCGGCGCTGTTCACCTCCGGCACGTACGAACTCACCGCCGCCGAGCGCTGGAACGACGTCAACCGCGACTGGGCGGACCCCGCGACCTTCGACGCGGAGCCCGAGACGCGGCCCGGCAGCGGCTGGACCTGGGTGAACGCCGACCGGGTGGTGGAGGGCCGCAGTTGGGGCGGCTGTCTGGAGATCCTCGGATGGCTGCTGATGGCCGACCGCGAGATCGCACGCGACCTGAGCGTGTACGACGGCGGAGTGCTGCTCCTGGAGACCTCGGAGGACATGCCGAGCGACGTCGAGGTCTTCAGCACGCTGCGGAACATGGGCGAGCGCGGACTGCTGGAACGCTTCTCCGCGCTGCTGATGGGACGCCCCAAGAGCTGGTCCTTCGAGCACCCCAACAGCCCCGAGGAGGCGGCTCGTTACGCCACCGACCAGCGCGAGGCCGTGCTTCGGGTCATGCGCATGTATGCCCCCGACACGACCATCGTCTTCGATGTGGACTACGGGCACACCGATCCCCAACTGGTCATCCCCTACGGCGGCGTCGTCCGCGTCGACGGCCCCGCCCGGCGCATCACCGTCACGTACTGATTCCGCCCGCACCCGCTCGCACGCCCCGTAACCCCTGGTGACTGAGGGTGGTTGACGCGGCATGCACGACGTACGCCCCGTAAGGGCGCCCTCCATGCCGCGGCTCGCGGCCGCCTCGCTCGCCGGAACGGCCATCGAGTTCTACGACTTCTTCGTCTACGGGACGGCCGCGGCTCTGGTCCTGGGGCCGCTGTTCTTCCCGACGTTCTCGCCGGTGGCGGGGACACTGGCCGCCTTCGGGACGTTCGGCGTGGGGTTCCTCGCGCGGCCGCTCGGGTCGGTGCTGTTCGGGCACATCGGGGACCGGCACGGACGGCGTCCGGTCCTCGTTGCCTCACTGCTGCTGACCGGCGCCGCGACCGTCGCGGTCGGCTGTGTGCCGACGTACGACACGATCGGCGTGGCCGCGCCCGTACTGCTCCTGGTGCTGCGCTTTCTTCAGGGACTGGGGCTGGGCGGGGAGTGGGGCGGTGCCGTCCTGCTGATCGCGGAGCACGCGCCCGCCGAGCGGCGCGGACTGTGGACGAGCTTCCCGCAGGTGGGGCCCGCGCTGGGTTTTCTGCTCGCCAACGGGGTGGTGCTGACGCTGTCGGCCACGCTGTCCGAGGCGCAGTTCGCACAGTGGGGCTGGCGGGTGCCGTTCTGGGCGGCCGGGGTGCTGGCGGTGGTGGGGCTGTGGCTGCGCGCCTCGCTCACGGAGAGCCCTGGTTTCCTGGAGCTCGACGACCACGCGCGCGTGCCGTTCGTCGAGGTGGCGCGCGACCACTGGCGGCTCGTTCTGCTGACGGCCGGAGCGCTCGCCGTCGGGTACGCGATCTTCTACGCCGTGACGACCTGGTCCCTCGCCTATGGCACGGAGCAGCTCGGGGTGAGCCGTACCGTCATGCTGACCTGCATCATGGCCGCGGTGCTGGTGAAGGGCTCGCTCACACCGGTGGCGGCACTGCTCGGGGACCGGTACGGGCGGCGGCCCCTGTGTCTGGCCGGGTGTGCGGCGGCCGCGCTGTGGATGTTCCCGATGGTGGCGCTGCTCGCGACCGGGAAGCCGCTGTTGATGTTCCTCGGCTTCCTGGGCGCGATGATCGCGTTCATCACGATGTTCGCGGTGATCGCCGCGTACCTGCCGGAGCTGTACGAGCCGCGGGTGCGCTGCACCGGCGCGGCGGTCGGTTACAACCTCGGCGGGGTGATCGGAGGCGCGCTCACGCCGATCGTGGCGACGGCTCTGGTGGAGCAGGGCGGGCGGGTGCCCTGGGGGGTGGGGGCGTATCTGACCGGGATCGCGCTGCTCAGTCTGGGGTGTTTCGCATTGCTGCCGGAGACGCGTCCGGTGCCCGTCGCGGTGGCCGAGCCGGTCATGGAGCGATCTGCCGTCACGGATTGATCGCCAGCTCCAGGTAGGCCGCGAACAGCACGAGATGGACACCGCCCTGGAGCGGTGTCGCCCGGCCCGGCACCACGGTCAGCGAACTCACCACCACGGTCAGGGCGAGCAGCACCATATGGGTGGCGCCGAGGCCGAGGACGAGCGGGCCGGAGAGCCAGACGGATGCCAGGGCGACCGCGGGGATGGTCAGGCCGATGCTGGCCATGGCCGAACCGAGGGCGAGGTTGAGGCTCGTCTGCACGCGGTCGCGGCGCGCGGAGCGCAGGGCCGCGATGGTCTCGGGGAGCAGCACCAGCAGGGCGATGATCACGCCCACGACGGCATGCGGAAGGCCGGCCTTGGAGACCCCGGACTCGATGGTCGGCGAGACGCCCTTGGCCAGACCGACGACCCCGATCAGGGCCAGTCCCAGCAGGGTCAGGCTGATCAGCGCGGTACGGGCGGTGGGCAGGTCGGCGTGGTCGTCGGCGGTGATGACCTCGCCCTGGTGGGTGACCGGGAGGAAGTAGTCGCGGTGCCGTACGGTCTGGGTCGCCACGAACAGGCCGTACAGGACCAGCGAGGAGAGCGCGGCGAAGGTGAGCTGGGTGGTGGAGAACTCCGGGCCCGGCTTGCTCGTCGTGAACGTCGGCAGCACCAGGCTCAGCGTGGCCAGGGTGGCGACCGTGGCGAGGGCCGCGCCGGTGCCCTCGGGGTTGAAGACCGCGGTGCCGTGGCGCAGTGAGGCCACGAGGAGACTGATGCCGACGATGCCGTTGCAGGTGATCATCACGGCCGCGAAGACCGTGTCCCTGGCCAGGGTCGAACTCTTGTCGCCGCCGTCCGCCATCAGTGTGACGATCAGGGCGACCTCGATGATCGTGACGGCGACGGCGAGGACGAGTGATCCGAAGGGCTCGCCGACCCGGTGGGCGATCACTTCGGCGTGGTGCACGGCGGCCAGTACGGCTCCCGCGAGGACCAGCGTCACGAGGGCGACGGCCGCGCCTGGCAGATCGCGGCCCCAGGTGAACACCAGCAGAAGGACAGCGAGCACCGGAACTGCGGACGTCCATCTGTTCGTGAGCCTGGCGAGCATGCAGAGATCGTCGCAGAGGCGAACCGGCTGCGCACTATGCCCGGCGCTACTTGAGCTCGCCCGATTCCAGGACGTCGTAGTTGGTGTAGACGCGGTCACCGATGCACAGCGCCCCCAGCCTCTCTGCCAGTTCGCCGGTCTCGGGGGCGTCGCTGTTGCGCATGGCCTCGTCGTACGACTCGAATTCGAGCAGCGCCGCATAGCGGTTGGGGTGGTCTCGGTCCTTCAGGAGCATGCGGTACGTCGGGCCACCCGGCTTGCCCGCGTTGTGCTGCTCCGCCTCCTGGAGCACCTGCTTCATGTCCTCCAGGCGCTCGGTCTCGAAACCGACGATCTGCACGAACTTCATGAGTGTCTCCAGCCGGCCACGGCGCCCCCTGGCCGGGGAACGCGCTCTGGAACCAAACAAGCACCGGGAGCGGCACCCGGCAATTCGCCGCGTCCCGCTCCCGGTGGTGATGCTTGGTGCCCGGCCGTGGTCAGGCCTCGATGCTGTCCTTCGAGGCGCCTTCGGTGCCCGCCTGTGCGGCCTCGGCCGCCGCCTGCTTCTTGGAAGCCATCAGGCTAGTGATCGTGGTGACGATCAGGACCGCGCAGATCACGCCGAGCGAGACCGGGATGCTGATCTCGGGGACATGGACCCCGGACTCGTGCAGGGCGTGCAGCACCAGCTTGACGCCGATGAAGCCCAGGATGATCGAGAGGCCGTAGCTGAGGTGGACCAGCTTCCTCAGCAGGCCGCCGATGAGGAAGTACAGCTGACGCAGGCCCATCAGAGCGAACGCGTTGGCGGTGAAGACGATGTACGGGTCCTGCGTCAGGCCGAAGATCGCGGGGATCGAGTCGAGCGCGAACAGCACGTCGGTGGTGCCGATGGCGAGCATCACGACGAGCATCGGGGTCATGACCCGCTTGCCGTTCTCCTCGATCCACAGCTTGGTGCCGTGGTACCGGTCGGCGACACCGAACCTGCGCTCGACGGCCTTGAGCAGCTTGTTCTCCTCGAACTCCTCGTCGTCCTCGTCGGCGCGGGCCTCCTGGATGAGCTTCCAGGCGGTGTAGATGAGGAAGGCGCCGAAGATGTAGAAGACCCAGGCGAAGCTGGCGAGGATGGCGGCGCCCGCGGCGATGAAGATCGCGCGCAGCACCAGGGCTATGAGGACACCGACGAGGAGCACCCGCTGCTGGTACTGCGAGGGCACCGCGAACTTCGCCATGATCAGGACGAAGACGAAGAGGTTGTCCACGCTCAGGGACTTCTCGGTGATGAAGCCCGCGAAGAACTCTCCGCCGGCCTGGCCACCGCCGAAGACGAGCAGGCCGAGACCGAAGAGGCCGGCCAGGGCGATCCAGACGACCGTCCAGATGCCCGCTTCCTTGATGGACACGTCGTGCGGCTTGCGGCCGATGAAGAAGTCGACCGTGATGAGGGCGGCGAGGCCCACGATCGTCAGGACCCACAGGGTCACGGAAACATCCACAGTTCCTCCGGCAATACGTAACGGCAAGTAACCAGCGTCGTCGCGCTGCCGGAGGTCTCTTCCACCCACGGTGGGCCGGCGCCCCGGGATCAGGCCTGATCCGTATTGACGGGAACGCCGCGGTCGACAGGGAGTACTCCCCTCCGTGCTTTCAACCGTACCTCAATCACCAAGTAAAGGTAAAGCGATTGGCAAAAGAAAGGTCAAAATAGCTGGTGGGGGCGGCTTTACGTGTACTTGGCACGGGCCGTCGCGACCTGATTGAGGACCTGCTGGAGCACCTGGCTGCCGAGCGGGACGGAAGCGGGTTCGAACGTCCAGGCATGCCCGACCCACGGGTCGGCGAGGTGGTCGTCGGGCACCGGTGTCAGCCGCATGAGCGAGCGCCACAGCGGGTCCAGGAGCGGGCCGTAGGCGGCGGCCTCCTCACGGTCCGCGACCATCATCAGGTGGACGCCGACGGACGGCCCCTCGTCCGCCAGGTAGCGCAGCTGGGTCACGGCCCTGTCGTCGAAACCGTGCGGGAAGTCGTTGACGATCAGGAGCTGTTCGGAGGTGTCGACGCCGGGCGGGAGGGAGTCGGCCGCGCCGCCGCGCACCGCCATCTGCACCAGGTCGACGCGCTGGGTGAGCCGGGCCAGGACCTCCGCCACACCCGCGGCACCGACGGCGGGCGGGGCCGCGAGCACGCCGGTCTGCGCCAGCGGGACGAGCGCCTGCGCTCCCGAGCCGGCAGGGTCGATGACGTGCAGCGTGTAGTCGCCGGCGGGGTGGACGGCGAGGAGCCGGGCCGCGAGGGCCACGGCCGTGTCCATGGCGAGCCGATGCACTTCGGGGGCATCCAGGAACGAGCCGTCGAGGGTTTCGACGGCTCCGCTGTCGATCCACAGACCGCGCTCCAGTGGCAGCCTGACCAGCATCGGGATACGCAGCTCGGCGCACTCCGGCAGATGCAGATCACCCAGGCGCACCGCCATGGGCACCTCGAACGGCACCCGGTATCCGTGCCAGACGGGGTTGTCCCAACGGGCGTACGCCGGCGGCAGGGCGGGCTCGACCACCTCGGACTCGGCCGTGAGCTGGGCGAGATCCCGGTCGTAGGCCGCGCGGGCCTGTTCGACGAGCTGGGTGTACTTGGCCCGAGCCGCATCCCGCGCGGCGTCGCCCTGTCCACCGATCCGGCTGCGCGGATCGGCAAGGGCCGCGTCGAGTTCCTTCTCCATCCGCGAGTCGGCGAAGTCGACGGCACTACGGTAGGCGGCCGTGGACCGGGCCAGATCCTCGAACATGCCCCACACCTGGTTGTAGAGCCGCTCGTCCATGGACCAGCCGGTCGCGTCCCCGGCGACAGGCTGCGCGGGCTGGCCGGGCCGGGCGGGAGGCACGGGAGGCGGAGGGGTCGGCGGGGCGGCGTCCTGCCGCCGGGGATGGCTGTAGTCGATCGGGCCACCGGCCGAGGGGGACGGTGGCTGGGCGGAGGCGGAGGTGTGCGCGGGCGTCTGGGCGTGACCTGGCTGTGCCGCACCTGCGGCCGGGATGCCCTGCGCGCCGTAGGGAGCGGTGGGCTGCGGGGTGCCGGGGACCGGGCCGCCGGTCGGGGCCGACGGCTGCGGCGGGATGCCGGGTGGCTGTGTGCCGTACGGCGACAGCGGCTGCGGCGGTACGGCACCGGAGGCGCCGTGGGCCGCGGAGGATCCCTGGTCCGGGCCCGGCGCCGGGGTGGCGGTCTGCCGGGAACGGTCGCCGTCCGCCATGACCGGCGGAGCCATCGGTACCGCGCGGGCCAGCCCCCGGGCCACCGCCTCGTGGATGCCGCTCGCGAGTTGGTGGGCCTGTGCGAGGCCCTGATCGGTGAGGAGTTCGGCGAGACCGCCCGCGTACCCCTGGCCGACGGCACGCACCTTCCAGGCGCCCTGGCGGCGGTAGAGCTCCAGCGCGACGACCGCCGACTCGGCGTCCAGGCCGGTGATGGTGTAGCTGGCGAGCTCGATGCCGTCCAGGCCTGTCACCGCGACGAACGGGGCGGCGACGGCGCCGAAGCGCACAGGGCCGCCCGCCGCGGGCAGGGCGAGCAGCACATGGACCCGGTGGACGGCCTCCGGCACGGCGCCGAGATCGACCGCGAGACGGTGATCGGCAGCCGCCTGCCGCGAGACCTCGAGACCCGGCAGGGTGGGGGCGCCCGGGTGGACGACCCACTCCACGCCCTGTACCCGGCCGTGCTCGTCGCCGAGCGTGGCTCCGGCCACGACCGGCGTTCCGGCCGTGATCCGGATCTCGAGACGGGCCTGGGAGAGCGGGTGGTTCTGACCCCGCACCAGCTCGGCCGTCATCGCCTTGTCCCCCTGTGTCATGGTGTCGGTCCGATGCCGCTCGCGGGCCGGTTACAGATGCGGCAGGATCGCCGGCATCAGGTCCTGGAAGGTCCGGCCGCTGGCCGGCGTCCCGAGGGCCGTCAGCGTCCAGCCCGGGCCCGTGCGGTGGACCTTCGCCATGATCTGGGCGGTGTAGGAACCACCCCCGTCGAGCGTGTAGCGGGCGAGTTCCTCGCCATTGGTCTCGTCGACGAGGCGGCAGAAGGCGTTCTGCACCTCCTGGAAGGTCTGGCCCGTGAAGGAGTTCACGGTGAAGACGATCTGGTCGATGTGGACCGGCACACGGGCCAGGTCAACGAGGATGGCCTCGTCGTCCCCGCCCTGGCCGACACCGCCGACGAGGTTGTCACCGGTGTGCTTGACCGAGCCGTCGTCGCTCACCAGGTGGCGGAAGAAGACGACGTCGACGGGCTGCTTGTCCGCGAACAGGACGGCGGAGGCGTCGAGGTCGACCTCCCGCGTGCGCGAGCCGAACAGGCCGCGCCGGGGGGCGGCCTGCCAGCCGAGGCCCATGCGCACCGCGGTCAGGCTGCCTCCGTCGTTCTTCTGCAGACTGATGGCCTGACCCTTGGTCATGTTGACGGTCACGCGCCGAACCCCTCTCGCTGCTGTCCCCTGTTGCCGCGGTGCCCGCGGTAGTCCAGAACCCTACGCAGGGCCGATGACGGTGACGCGGCCCGGACCGCACTTTGTGTCGGTCTTGCAACACAGTGCGATGGACGTCAGGCCAGGCCCGCCTCCTTCATCTGACGGAGTTCCTTCTTCATCTCGGAGACCTCGTCGCGCAGCCGGGCCGCGATCTCGAACTGGAGGTCTGCGGCGGCCGCACGCATGCGTGCGGTCATCTCCTCGATCTGCCCCGTGAGTTCCGCCGCGGGACGGTCCGTCGGCACGGTCTCCTTGGCCTTGCCCTTGGCCGCCTTGCCGCCGAGGGCGGGCACGGGCGCCTTGGCCGCCTTGCCGTCCTTGCCCTTGCGGTAGCCGGAGCCGAGCAGCTGCTCGGTGTCCACGTCCTCACGGGCGATCTGCGCGACGATGTCGTTGATCTTCTTACGGAGCGGCTGGGGGTCGATACCCCGCTCCTTGTTGTACGCGACCTGCTTCTCCCGACGGCGGTTGGTCTCCTCGATGGCCTTCTCCATCGCCGGGGTGATCTTGTCGGCGTACATGTGGACCTCGCCGGAGACATTGCGCGCCGCGCGGCCGATGGTCTGGATCAGGGAGGTACCCGAGCGCAGGAAGCCCTCCTTGTCGGCGTCGAGGATGGCCACCAGGGACACCTCGGGCAGGTCGAGGCCCTCCCGCAGGAGGTTGATGCCGACCAGGACGTCGAACTCGCCGGCGCGCAGCTCACGCAGCAGCTCGACACGGCGCAGGGTGTCGACGTCGCTGTGCAGGTAGCGGACCTGGATGCCGAGCTCCAGGAAGTAGTCGGTGAGGTCCTCGGCCATCTTCTTGGTGAGCGTGGTGACCAGGACGCGCTCGTCCTTGTCGGTGCGCTTGCGGATCTCGTGCACCAGGTCGTCGATCTGGCCCTCGGTGGGCTTGACGACGACCTCGGGGTCGATGAGGCCGGTCGGGCGGATGATCTGCTCCACGGCGCCGTCTCCGCGCGAGAGCTCGTACTTGCCGGGCGTCGCGGACAGGTAGACGGTCTGGCCGATGCGCTCCGTGAACTCCTCCCACTTCAGGGGGCGGTTGTCCAGGGCGGAGGGGAGCCGGAAGCCGTGGTCGACAAGGGTGCGCTTGCGGGAGGCGTCGCCCTCGTACATGGCGCCGATCTGCGGCACCGTGACGTGCGACTCGTCGATGACGAGCAGGAAGTCGTCCGGAAAGTAGTCGAGCAGGGTGTTCGGCGGGGAACCGGGCTCGCGGCCGTCGAAGTGCATCGAGTAGTTCTCGACGCCGGAGCAGGAACCGATCTGGCGGAGCATCTCCAGGTCGTACGTCGTGCGCATGCGCAGCCGCTGGGCCTCCAGGAGCTTGCCCTGCTTGTCCAGCTCGGTGAGGCGCCCGTCCAGCTCCTTCTCGATGTCGGTGACGGCCCGCTCGAGCCGCTCGGGGCCGGCCACGTAGTGGGAGGCCGGGAAGACGTACAGGTGCTCGTCGTCGCTGATGATCTCGCCGGTGAGCGGATGGAGGGTGGACAGCGCCTCGATCTCGTCGCCGAACATCTCGATACGGACGGCGAGTTCCTCGTAGACCGGGAAGATCTCAATGGTGTCGCCGCGGACCCGGAAGGTGCCACGGCTGAATGCCAGGTCGTTGCGTGTGTACTGGATGTCCACGAAGCGGCGCAGCAGCTGGTCGCGGTCCATCTCGTCGCCGACCCGGAGGGGGACCATGCGGTCCACGTACTCCTGGGGGGTGCCGAGGCCGTAGATGCAGGAGACGGAGGCGACCACGATGACGTCACGACGGGTGAGCAGCGAGTTGGTCGCGGAGTGGCGCAGTCGCTCGACCTCCTCGTTGATCGAGGAGTCCTTCTCGATGTAGGTGTCCGACTGCGGGACGTACGCCTCGGGCTGGTAGTAGTCGTAGTACGAGACGAAGTACTCGACGGCGTTGTTCGGCAACAGCTCGCGGAACTCGTTGGCCAGCTGGGCGGCCAACGTCTTGTTCGGTGCCATCACGAGCGTGGGGCGCTGGAGCTTCTCGATCATCCACGCGGTGGTGGCGGACTTTCCGGTGCCGGTCGCGCCGAGCAGGACGACGTCCTTCTCACCTGCCTCGATGCGCTTGGCCAGCTCGGCGATGGCCGCCGGCTGGTCGCCGCTGGGCTGGTAGGAACTGACGACCTCGAAAGGCGCCACCGTGCGTTCGATGTGGGAAACGGGCCGCATGGAGTCAACCGTACGACCCCCCACTGACAACGCGGCCGGATCAGAGGTTCCGAGCGGCGCCGGAGCCGGTGGATCAGCGGTTCTGCGGGGTCCGGGAGTCGCGGTGGGTCACGTCGTGGCGGGTGCGGAGAGCGGGGCGCCGGCCGTCGGCGGAGTGCTGGACGAGTTCGCGTGCGGGCACACCGGGTTTGTTCTCGGCGGGGGACCACACGGGCTTGCCCATCACCATCAGCGGATCGAACATCACGACGACTCCCGCGAGCAGCAGGAAGGCGAGCGGGCCGATCATCATCGGCGCGAGCAGGGAGGCGGGCGAGTCACCCGCGACGGGGGCGGACGAGCTGTGCACGTGGACGCTGAGCGCGGCCATGCCCGTGTAGTGCATGCCCGTGACGGCGAGCCCCATGACGAGGCTCGCGCCCACGCTCCACAGGAACCCCCGGACCTGTCCGGCGGCCCACAGGGCGGCCGTGGCGGCGGCGACTGCTATGACGACTGAGGCGGCGACGGTGAGCGTGTTGTACTCCAGCTGCCCGTTCAGTCGCATGCCGGCCATGCCGAGGTAGTGCATCGAGGCGATGCCCAGTCCGGTGATGGCGCCGCCGGTCATCAGGGCCGTGCCACGCGCCCCTCGGTAACCGACGATGAAGACCCCGACGCCCACCATGACGATGGCGACGCCGAGGCTCGCGAAGGTGATCGCCCGGTCGTAGTGGATCGGCGCCTGCCGGACCTTGAACCCCATCATCGCGACGAAGTGCATGGTCCAGATGCCGGAGCCGATCGCCGCCGAGCCGAGGGCCAGCCAGCCGGGTCGCCAGGACCGGCTGACCAGCATGGATCTGGTGGTGCAGCGCAGGCCGAGGGCACCGCCGAGGCAGGCCATGAGGTAAGCCACCAGCGGTGTGACGAGTCCGTAGCTGAATCCGTCGACCGTGCCTTGCATGCGCGGCTGCCCTTCGCCGTCCTGCTCCTGGAAATCCCTGAAATGTGTCCCTTCCCAGTACCGCCCGGGCGGTCGGGGTTGAGGCAGAGAGTATGACCCCCACCAGAATGGTCGAACGATTTTCCGGCAAAGAAACACGTCCTTGCCCCAGTTGTGCGGCACCAGTGTGCGGACTTGGGTCGAGCCCATTCAGGATGTGGCCATTCTGTACCCGGTTGCCGATGACCCGGTGCTGTCACAGTTGTGCTGTACGTGATTGCTCGACGCGAGGAGTACGTATGCACGCGCGTGCCGCGACCGCCATGACCACCGCGCTTCTGGGGACCGCCGCCCTTCTCCTTCCCGCAACCGACGTCCGGGCGGTCGAGGACGGCACGCCGCCCGCAGTCATCGCCCACCGGGGCGCCTCCGCCCGCGCCCCCGAGAACACCCTGGCCGCCGTCGACAAGGCCGCCGCGCTCGGCGCCGTCTGGGTCGAGAACGACGTCCAGCGCACCAGGGACGGCGAACTCGTCGTCCTCCACGACGACAGCCTCCGGCGCACCACCGACGTCGAGCAGGTGTTCCCGGGCAAGGCGCCCTGGAAGGTGAAGGACCTCACCGCCGCGGAGATCGCGCGCCTGGACGCGGGCAGCTGGTTCGGCGCCTCCTACGCGGGCGTGCACGTGCCGACCCTGGAGCAGTACCTGCACCGAGTCGATCTTCACCATCAGAAGCTGCTCCTCGAACTCAAGAATCCGGAGCTGTACCCAGGCATCGAGCGGGAGACCCTAAAGCTCCTCAGCAACGAGGGGTGGCTGGACCGGAGGCACCGGGACCGGCTGGTGGTCCAGAGCTTCGACACAAGCGCCCTGCGGACCGTCCACCAGCTGAAGCCCGGAGTGAAGACGGGCTTCCTCGGGGCGCCGGCCGTGGCGGACCTGGCGGCGTACGCGATGTTCACCGACCAGATCAATCCGTCGCACCGCTCCGCCTCGACGGCGTACGTATCCGCGGTGCACGCCTTCACCGGACCGCACGGCAAGCCGCTGAAGGTCTTCACATGGACCGTCGACACCGCGGACACCGCCCGGCTCGTCGCCGGGCACGGCGTGGACGGCATCATCACCAACAAGCCCGACGTGGTACTGCGCGCACTGCCCGACTGACAGTCCGTTTCCGCAGGTCACAGGGCATTGTCAGTGGCGGCCCGTACGGTGGTCGCATGAACAGCCATGGGCAGGAAGAGCAGCAGGTCGTGTGGGCCGTCGTAGGCACGGACATCGGCCCGCTGCTGCTCGCCGCCACCGGGGAGGGGCTGGTCAACGTGGTCTTCCACGCCACCGGCGCGGTGCGCGACAAGGCGCTGGAGCGGCTCGCGTCCCGGCTGGGCACCGAGCCCGTCGAGGCGCCCGGCTCCCCGTTGCTGGCCGAGGCGATACGCCAGGTCGAGGCGTACTTCGCCGGCGAGCGGCATGACTTCGAGCTGCCCCTGGACTGGTCACTGATCTCGGGCTTCAACCGCCAGGTACTGCGCGAGCTGGCTTCAAGTGTGGCGTTCGGCCAGGTCGTCGGGTACGGCGATCTGGCCGGGCGAGTCGGCCAGCCCCGCGCCGCCCAGGCCGTAGGGGTGGCCATGGGCTCCAATCCGCTACCGGTCGTCGTGCCCTGTCACCGGGTCGTCGAGAGGGACGGCGGTATCGGCGGGTTCGGCGGCGGCCTGGAGACCAAGCGCCAACTGCTCGCGCTGGAGGGCGTGCTGCCCCGGCCTCTGTTCTGAGCTGCTGCTCCGGGCTGCTCCGGGCTGCTCCGGGCGATCCTGCACGGCCGTGTGCATATCGCCAAGGCGGTCGACGCCACGGACATCGGGCTGGAGAACGCACCGCGCGGCAACACCGACTTCGACCAGGGCGCAAGCCGCGGGTACGTACTCGATCCGCGTGGGGTGCTGAGCGGATTCCGGCCGGGCTGACACCCCTCGCGGTGGGGCGGGGCCACGCGCACGCACGCGTGCCCCCGTCACCGTCAGTCGTAGTGGCGCACCTCGAAGACGTTCCCGTCCGGGTCGCGGAAGTAGAAGCTGCGCCGAGCCATTCCACGGGCACCGAAGGAGTCGTGGGACACGTCCGAGAGGGGCACGGACTGTTCCTCCAGGCCGGCGCGGAGTGTCTGGAAATCGTCGGCGGGCAGGGCCAGGCAGACATGATTGACGGGGTGTCCCGCGCTCTTGGCAGCGCCAGGGACCATTTTCATGTGTTCCGCCATGGTGAGCGGCATGAGGTCGAAGATGGTCTCGTCATTGAGCCGTACGGAGGGAAAGGACACCGCCCCCGCGGCGTAGTCGGTGATCCTCAGGGATTCCATGCCGAGCGTCTTCTCGTAGAAGTCGGCCGATGCCACCGGGTCCTCCACCCAGAGCACGACATGGTCGAGACGTATCGAGTTGTCCGTCATGCACCCCAGGCTGGTGTCCTCCTCCACAGCCCGCAAGGGTTTGACCGGACGTGCCGCCTGCCAGAGATGAGGGAAGACCGATCGACAGAAGGCAGGACCGTCATGCTGGTGATGTCCGAAGAGGTGCGCGAGGCAGTCGACGCGCGTCGACCTGTGGTGGCCCTGGAGTCCACGATCATCGCCCACGGGCTGCCGCGTCCGCGGAATCTGCAGGTGGCGCTGGAGCTGGAGGACGTCGTGCGGCAGGAGGGAGCCGTACCGGCGACGATCGCGGTGCTGGACGGGCGCCCCCATGTCGGCCTGGACAAGGAGCAGTTGGAGCGGGTCGCCAACGAGGACGGGATCCGCAAGCTCGGCCACCGCGATCTGCCGCTCGCGGTCGCCACCGGGGCGAGCGGGGCGACCACGGTGTCGGCGACGGCCCAGCTGGCGGCCCTGGCCGGGGTCCGGGTGTTCGCGACCGGCGGGCTCGGCGGGGTGCACCGGGAGTGGACCGTCACACAGGATGAGTCGGCCGACCTCGGTCTGCTGGCGCGTACGCGGATCACCGTGGTGTGCGCGGGAGTGAAGTCGATCCTGGACGTGCCCGCGACCCTGCAGCGGTTGGAGACCCTGGGAGTCGCGGTGGCCGGGTTCGCCACGGACCGGTTCCCGGGCTTCTACCTCTCCGACTCGGGGCACCCCGTGGAGTGGACGCTGCACACACCGGACGAGGTGGCGGACGTGATGCGGGCCCAGGACGCGCTCGACGGGCCCGAGTCCTCGCTGATCGTCGCCAACCCCGTGCCCGAGGCGCAGCAGCTGGATCCGGGGCTGCACGCGCGTGTGCTCGCGGAGGCACTGCACGCATGCGAGGAGGCGGGCGTCGCCGGGCAGGGCGTCACGCCGTTCCTGCTGGACTACCTGGTACGGCACACCGACGGCGCCTCGCTCGACGCCAATCTGGCAGCGGTGCGGGGCAACGTACGCCTGGCGGGGCGGATCGCGGCGGCCTGGGCCGGGGCGTGACGACGGACCGGCCCCGACACGGCACGGCCGCGAACCGGCCCGGGCCCGGCACCGCCACTGCGGCGAACGCGTCGGGGATCGCCGTCACGGGCGCAGGAGTCAACGATCCGAGACGCGACGCGGACGCTGCAGCGGAGAGACAGCGCGGGCGGCCTCGTCCGGATGGTGCCCTCCTGGTCGTCGGGGACGTCATCACGGACATCGTGGCCCGCCATCGGGGGCCACTCGCCGCGGGTACGGACACGGTCGCGGCGATCCGCACGGTGCCGGGCGGGGCGGGCGCCAACGTGGCCTGCTGGGCCGCCCGCGGGGGCGGTGCCGAGGTGCGGCTGCTCGGGCGGGTGGGTGCGGAGGCCGTCGCGTGGCACGAACGGGAGCTGGCCGCGTGCGGCGTACGGCCGCGGCTCGTCGTCGACGCGGAGGCACCGACCGGGACCGTGATCTGCCTCGTGGACACGGGTGAGGCCGCAGAGCGGACGTTCCTCACCGACAGCGGGGCGTCGCTGCGGCTGGAGCCGGACGACTGGTCGGACGCGCTGCTCGACGGAGTGGCGCGACTGCACCTGTCGGGCTATCTCCTGTTCTCGGAACCGAGCCGGGCACTGGTGGCGGTCGCCCTGAAGTCGGCACACGCGCGTGGCGTGCCGGTGAGTCTGGACCCGGCGTCGGCGGGGTTCCTCGGGGAGTTGGGGGTGGACCGCTTCCTCGCGCTGGTGGAGGGGGTGGACGTCCTGCTGCCCAGCCGGGACGAGGCGTGTCTGCTCACCGGGCTGCCCGACGCGGCGGACGCGGCGGCCAAACTGAGCCGCCATGTCCCGCTGGTGGTCACCAAGCAGGGTGCGCAGGGTGCGTTGATCGCCCGGTCCGGCACCGTGTTCGCCCACGTGCCCGCCGTGGCGGCGACGCCCCGGGACACCACCGGGGCCGGCGACGCGTTCACGGGCGCGTTCCTCGCGGCCCTGCTGGCGGGCGCCGGGCCCGAGGACGCGGCGGCGGCAGGATGCCGGGCGGGGTCGCTGGCGGTGGAGCGGGTGGGCGGGAGACCTCCGCTGCCGGACTGACGCCTCGCCGGGCGACCCGGCTCCCGCTCCCTCCCTCCTGCTCTCCCCTGTGCCTACTACGCCTTGCGCCCCCAGGCCGAGATGAGGGGAGCCGTGGCCAGGTCCATGGTGCCGGTGGCGACGTTGGCGAGGTGCTGGTCGATGTCCTCGTCCGTGGCGAGGCCCGCCGTGACCAACTGATCGCGGATCTGGCGGATCGTGGCGGATTCCAGGGCTGCGCAGGCAGGCGAGGCGAGCGGGAAGTACGCGTCGGCCGCCACCTGGCGCAGGCCGGCCTCGCGGAGCAGGCGCGGGAGTGTGCGGCCGTAGGAGAGGTCGGCGCCGCGGTCGGCGAGCAGTCGGCGGAAGCCCTGCCGCAGCCGGTTCGCCAGCTGCTGCTCGGGGCCGTACTCGTCGGGGCAGGTCAGGGGCTGGAGGGCGGGGTCGGCGTCCTCCAGCAGGAGTCGTCCGCCGGGGCGCAGGGACTTGATCATCGACTGCAACGCCCGTTCGCGGTCCGGCACATGGACGAGGACGAGCCGGGCGTGCACGAGGTCGAAGCCCTCCCCGGGCGGTTCCTGGGCGCTCACGTCGTGGACGCGTACGTCCACCGGCGGGCGGGCCGCGGCCGTGAGCCGGGTGGTGTCGATGTCGGTCGCGACGATCTTTCCGGTCGGGCCGACCTTCTTGGCCAGCCAGGACACCACGGACGTGCCTCCGGCGCCCACCTCCCAGCAGCGCCAGCCCGGCCCGACACCGAATCCTTCGAGATGCCGGAAGGTCGTGGGGTCGAAGAGGGTGGCGAAGGCGTCGAAGCGTTCCGCCGCCTCCATCTGCCGGTTGTCGAGGAGATACCCGTCGGTTCGTGTCATGCGGCGATGATCCCAGTTGTCGGGCTTGTCGGTAGGAGGCGACGCGACGGGACAACCGGTACCTCTTCGGACGGGCCCGGGTTTTCCACAGGCGGGAACCAAGCGGAATGGGCCTTGTCCACAGGCTCACCTGCCGCTTACGTCGACCTGGCAAACTGGCTCGCCAGGACGCAGAACCGCGTCGCACGGAGATCCACGCGAGGAGATCCAGATGTCCATGGCAGGGAATCTGCGAAAGGTCACGGGCCTTGGCAGGGTCAGCGGCCTGAGCAAGGTGGCCCGGCTGGCCCGGCGGCGTCCGCGCGTCGACCTGAGCCACCATGCCCGCTCCCCGTTGGGCACGTCGGTGGTCAACTGCGTGACCTACAGGGAGGGGACACGAGTCCCCACGGACGGCGATCTGGTCGACACCGTCGAACATCTGCGCAAGACCCGTGACGGTTTCGTCTGGCTCGGCCTCCACGAGCCGTCGAACCACGAGTTCGAGGGCATCGCGGACCTCTTCGACCTGCACCCGCTGGCCGTCGAGGACGCGGTCGAGGCACATCAGCGCCCCAAGGTGGAGCGGTACGGCGAGACCCTGTTCGCGGTGTTCAAAACGGTCTGTTACGTGGAGCACGAGGAACTCACGGCCACGAGCGAGGTGGTCAACACCGGCGAGATCATGGTGTTCGTCGGCCAGGACTTCGTGATCACGGTCAGGCACGGCAGCCACGGATCGCTGGGCCCGTTGCGCGAGGAGCTGGAGTCCGACCCCCGGCAGCTCACGAAGGGACCGGCCGCGGTGCTGCACGCGATCGCGGACCATGTCGTCGACGACTATCTGCGCGTCACCGACTCGATGCAGTCGGACATCGACCTGGTCGAAATGGCGGTGTTCGCGGAGAACGGCGGGCGGGTCGACGCGGGCCGCATCTACCAGCTCAAGCGGGAACTCCTGGAGCTGAAGCGGGCGGTGGTCCCGTTGAGCCGCCCGCTCGAGGCACTCTCCACCCGGCCGATCCAGGTGGTCGCCCCGGAGATACAGGCCTACTTCCGTGACGTCTCCGACCATCTGCTGCGCGCCAAGGAGCAGATCGCCGCCTTCGACGAACTGCTCAACTCGATCCTGCAGGCCCACCTCGCGCAGGTGACGGTCGCGCAGAACGAGGACATGCGGAAGATCACCGCCTGGGCCGCGGTGATCGCCGTTCCGACGATGGTCTGCGGCGTGTACGGCATGAACTTCGACCACATGCCGGAGCTGCACTGGACGTTCGGCTACCCGTTGGTCATGGGTGTGATAGCCGTCGCGTGCGGCGTGCTGTACCGCGGCTTCCGGCGCAACGGCTGGCTGTGAGCGGGAGCGACCGCGCGGTGGCTCAGTGGGTGGTGGAGGTGCGCGCGTAGACGCTCTCGGCCCATCCGGCGATCTGTTCGTCGGTCAGATGCCGGGCCAGGTCGGCCTCGCTGATCATGCCCACGAGGCGCTTGTCGGCGATGACGGGGAGCCTGCGGATCTGGTGCTCCCGCATCTCGTGCAGCACCTCGTCGACATCGGCGCTCGCGTCGATCCAGCGGGGTGTGCCCTGGGCCATCTCGCCCGCGGTCACTTTCGCCGGGTCGTGGCCCATGGCGACACAGCCGATGACGATGTCGCGGTCGGTGAGGATGCCGCACAGCCGTTCGTTCGCGTCGCTGATGGGCAGGGCTCCGACGCCGAGTTCACGCATCAGCTGGGCGGCGCGGTCGAGGGTCTCGTGAGCGGGGATCCACTGTGCACCCCGGTGCATGATGTCTCCGGCGGTGGTCATGGAGTACCTCCCGGTGCCGGACGGCCGGCGCGGCGCGGAGGGGCGCCGCAAGTCCCGGCGCCCTACATTCTCGCCGCGCCACCGGGGGCTCGCACCCGGAACTGCGCGACTGCACGCTGACGGCGGCCGGAAGCGGGCCATCGGTCGGACGCAATGGCCCCGCTCTTCCCCGGGACGGGTACGCGATCGAGTACGGGCTCGGGTACGGGTACGGCCGGGTCAGCCGCTCCACGCCGGGTGGCGGGGGTCGTCCGCGCGGACGAGGACGTCGGCCGTGCCTGCGGGGTCGGTCTCGTCGGCGTAGCGCTCGTAGGCGGGGAGGGTCCAGTGGTCGGACTCCTCGGTTCGGCGGCGGAGGGCGCCCTCGGACAGGAGGACGTGGACGGTCAGGTCGAAGGGGAACCAGTGGCGCAGCAGGAGGGGGCCATGGAGCAACAGGACGCCGCCGGGCGGGAGATGGACGTAGGAGCTGCGGGTGGCGCGGTCGGTGGCCGGGTCCCACAGGTCGGGCAGGACCCGGCCGTCGCCGCCGGGTTCGAGGGGCCCGAAGACCTCGCGCCAGAGTGCGCCGACGTCGAACCAGCCGTCGTAGTAGGCCTCCAGGTCGTGATGGCCGTATTCCAGACGGAGCGAGGCGGGGCGCAGGAAGCCCTGCATGCCGACGCCGAGGGAGGGGCGGCCGCGTATGCGCAGGGCCTCGCGGACGCGTTCGGCGAGGTCACCTGGGCGGGCCGCCGGGGCGCCGTCGAGGGCGACGCGGGGCCAGGGGCTGCCGTCGGCCGGTTCCAGGTCGAGGAGGCGGTCGGCCAGTTGGTCGGCGAGCCGGTCCCAGGTGATCGCTTCGAGTCGCACACGGCCATGATGCGTCAGCGGATGCTCAGGTCGCGTCGCGTTCACGGGTCCGGTGGGCGGCGAGCAGGTACGGGAGGTCGGTGTCGCTCCAGACGCGGGGGCGGCGCGGAGGGGGCTGCACCGGGCGTTCTCTGTTCTGCCGCTCTGCCTTTCCGCCGCCCCGCCGTCCGCCCCGCACTTGGAGCTTGTGGTGTCGGTGGTGAGGGGGGCCTGGGGAATGAACCCCTCATGGCAGGTCTTGTGACTCCCCCGCCGGGTGGCGGACCCCTCGTTGTCCAGCCGTTGCGGAGACGGCACTGTGCGGAGTGCCGGGGCGGGCCGCTGGCGTTGCTCGTCGTCGAGGGCGGGTCGCCGCGGTGTCTCGACTGTGCCGACCTCGGGCATCTGGTGTTCCTTCCGCGCGGCGACACGGCGCTCACGCGTCGGTCTCGGGAGGAGAGTGCGCTGTCGGCGGTCGTCGTGCGTTTCAACCGGCGCAAGGGGCGTTACGAGCGGCAGGGCGTCCTCGTCGAGGAGGCCGGGCTGGTGCGGGCCGAGGAGCGGTGCCTCGCGGACGCGGAGGCACGGCGACGGCGTCGGGCGCGGGACGCTCGGCGGCGGGCGGTGGCGGACGTGCGGTTCGCGGAGGCGTTCGCGGCGGAGATACGGCGGCGGTTTCCCGGGTGCCCGGGTGACCGCGCCGCTGTCATCGCCTCGCATGCGTCCCTGCGGGGCAGCGGGCGGGTGGGGCGGAGTGCGGCGGGGCGGGCGTTGTCGGAGGGGGCGGTGGTGTCGGCGGTGATGGCGGCCGTGCGGCATGTGGACACGTCGTACGACGCGTTGCTGATGAGCGGGGTGGCGCGGCATGAGGCGCGGCGGCGGATCTCGGCGGATGTGGAGGCGGTACTGAGGGGGTGGCGGGGTGCGGGGGCGGCTGAGCAGCCGGAAGAGGAAGCTGAGGGCTTCCGATGCGGTCGGTCGGCGCCACGGGGCTGAGAGACCGGCTGAGTGTGGACGTTTGCGTATGGCGGTGCGCGGAATGGCCATGGTGGGCAGGGATGGGACGGGATTCACTGGTGGGGACGGGTGGTGCCGGGCCTGGGGCTCGGCCGGAGGCGGGAGCCGGCGTGGAGACGATCGATGGGCCTTACTTCGTGCTGGTCGTGCTGGGGGTGTTGGGGACCGGGCTGGTGGCCGGCGTTTTCTGCGCGTTCTCGACCTTCGTGATGAGCGGGCTCGCCTCGTTGCCGCCCGCGCAGGGTGTCGCCGCGATGAACGCGATCAATGTGACCGCGGTGCGGCCGCCGTTCATGGCGCTGTTCGCCGGCTCGGCGGTGCTGTCCGCGATGATCGCGGTGGTGACCTTCGTACTGTGGCCGGACAAGGGGACGGTGGAGCTGCTGGTGGGCAGCGTGTTGTATCTGTTCGGTTCGTTCGGGCTCACCATGGTGGCGAACGTCCCGCGCAACGACGCCTTGCTCAAGCTGGACCCGGGCACCCCGGAGGCCGCGGCGTACTGGCCGACGTTCGTGCGCGAGTGGACGATGTGGAACCACGTGCGCGCGGCCGCCTCGGGTGCAGCGGCGCTGGCGTACATCCTGGCCCTCACGTGAGCGTCGCGCCCACTCTCCACGAGCCGTGACCCTCGACCCGTGACCCACGACCCGTGAGCGTCGCGCCCACCCCCTCCCCCGACCGTCGAAAAGCGCTGTCCCGGCGGTCTTCCGGCGCTCTGCGCGCGTGGCCGATGAGTCGTATCGTGGCCGAAAGAAGTTCCGCGAGCGTGCCGCCCGATGACGAACGGACACGCCGGACACGACTGACACCTCGCGCACGCCGGACGCATCGGGCACGCCTGACTCACCGGGCCCGCCGACCACGTCAGCGCCGCGTCGGCGTCACCTGCGCGAGCAAGGAAGACGGCCATGGCCGATCCCAAGGGATTCATGACGACGCCTCGCCGGGACTGGCCTCGCCGGCCGGTCGAGGAGCGGGTCCGGGACTGGGACGAGGTGTACGTCCCCGGGGCGCTGCTGCCCATCATCAGCGGGCAGGCGGACCGTTGCATGGACTGCGGCATTCCGTTCTGCCACGAGGCCTGTCCGCTCGGGAACCTCATCCCGGAGTGGAACGACCTGGTTTCCCGGGAGGACTGGCGGCAGGCCGCCGACCGGCTGCACGCGACGAACAACTTCCCCGAGTTCACGGGGCGGTTGTGCCCTGCGCCGTGCGAGGCGGGATGTGTGCTCGCCATCAACCAGCCGGCGGTCACCATCAAGAATGTCGAGGTGGCCGTCGCCGACCGGACCTGGGAACTCGGATTCGCGCCACCACGGCCGCCGGACCGGTTGTCCGGACGGACCGTCGCGGTGATCGGGTCGGGGCCGACCGGGCTCGCGGCGGCACAGCAGTTGACGCGGGCGGGGCACACGGTCGCCGTCTACGAGAAGGACGACCGGCTCGGTGGACTGATGCGCTACGGCATCCCCGAGTTCAAGTTGGAGAAGCGCCACCTGGAACGGCGGATCGCACAGATGCGGGCCGAGGGGACCAAGTTCCGTACGTCCACGGCGGTCGGCCGCGATGTCGGGGCGGCCGAGTTGCGGGCGCGGTACGACGCGGTGGTGATCGCCACGGGGGCCACGGCCTGGCGTGAACTGGACGTACCGGGGCGGGAGTTGGCCGGGGTCCAGCAGGCCATGGAGTATCTGCCGCTGGCCAACCGGGTGTGCGAGGGGGATCTGGGGGTTTCCCCGATGTCGGCCGCCGGAAAGCATGTCGTCATCGTCGGCGGGGGTGACACGGGGGCCGACTGCCTGGGGACCGCGGTGCGTGAAGGGGCAGCCTCCGTGACCCAGTTGGACATCTACGGGCAGCCCGGGGCCGAACGGGACGAGGATGCCGAGCCGTGGCCCACGTATCCGAAGATCTACCGGTTGTCGGCGGCGCACGAGGAGGCTCGGGACCTGGAGACGGCACCCGCGGCGGACGCGGACGCGCGGTTGTTCGCCGCGTCGACGCTGCGCTTCGAGGGGGACGCCGACGGGCAGGTGCGGTCGCTGCACCTCGTCGAGGTGGACGCGACGCGGCGGCCGGTGGAGGGGACGGGCCGGACGCTGCCCGCCGACCTCGTGCTGCTCGCGCTCGGGTTCTCCGGGCCGGACCGGGGGGACGGGCTGGTGGCGCAGTTGGGGCTGCGGATGGAACCTCGGGGAACGGTCGCACGGGATGCGGGGTTCGGGACGAACGTGCCGGGGGTGTTCGCGGCGGGGGATGCCGCTCGGGGACAGTCGTTGATCGTGTGGGCGATCGCGGAGGGACGGGCGGTCGCGGCGGCGGTCGATCGGTATCTGACGGGGAGTTCCCAGCTGCCGGCGCCGATCGGACCGTACGACCGGCCTATGACCGTGTAGGGACCTCGCAGGTCGTACAGCCCGAGGGTGCGGGTGCGGTGTGTCCGGCGGTGTCACACCCTCGGTCCGTCGCACTCGTCCACCGGGAGCGGGCGGGCTCGCGTCGCTCAGATCCGCTCGTCCGTGCCTGCCACCTTGCCCGTCGCCAGCGCCACCCTGTTCCACGTGTTGATCGTGAGGATCAGGGACAGTACGTGGGCCAGTTCCTGCTCGTCGAAGCGCGCCGCGGCCTCGGCGTAGACGTCGTCGGGGACGCCGGCGTCGGCCACCAGGGTCACCGCCTCGGTGAGGGCCAGGGCCGCCTGTTCCTTCTCGGTGAAGAAGTGACGGGCCTCGCGCCACACCGGGACCATGTGGAGGCGGTCCTCGGTCTCGCCTGCCTTGCGGGCGTCGTTGGTGTGCATGTGCAGGCAGTACGCGCAGCGGTTGAGGTGGGAGGAGCGGATCTGGATCAGTTCGACGAGCGCGGGGTCCAGGCCCTCACGGGCCGCCGCGTCGAAGCCGATCAGGGCACGGAAGACCTTGGGGGCGGCCTTCGCGAAGTTCAGCCGGCCCGCACCTGTCACGTTCGTGTTCGTGTTCGTCGTCATGGGTACCAATTTATGGGCCGGAAAGACCGGCTGTAGGGTGCATTTCCATGGCGAAATCATGGGTCAATTACGCGGAGCGGATCGGCTCCGACCTGCACCTGGAGCTCTCCGCGCCCGGGAGTCGGCGCGCCGCGCTGATCCGGGCCCTGCGTGAGGCCGTACGCAGTGGGCGGCTCGCACCCGGCACCCGGCTGCCGCCGTACCGCTCACTTGCCGTCGACCTCGGCGTGGCCCGCAACACGGTCGCCGACGCCTACGCCGAACTCGTCGCGGAGGGCTGGCTGACCGCCCGCCAGGGTTCGGGCACCCGGGTCGCCGAGCGGACCGAGCCGCTCCGCACCGCCGTATCCGCACCCCGAAGGACGTCGGCTCCCCGGAAGGCACCCCCGCCCCCGAAGGCGCCTCCACGCGCGCGTGGCCCGCGCCACGACCTGCGTCAGGGCACGCCGGACGCCTCCGCTTTCCCCCGGGCCGCCTGGCTCGCCTCCTACCGCCGGGCCCTGCACCGTGCGCCCAACGAGGTCTTCGGTCCCGGTGACCCCGCCGGACGCCCCGAGCTGAGGGCGGCTCTCGCCGAGTACCTCGCACGCGCGCGTGGCGTGCGGACGGAGCCGGAGCGGATCGTCGTCTGCTCAGGGTTCGCGCACGCCCTGCGGCTGCTCTTCGGCGGAGGCGGACCGGCCGGTCAGGCCGGGCAGATCCTGCGCGGTCCGCTGGCCGTGGAGGCGTACGGGCTCCCCTTCCACCGGGAGCTGCTCGCGGCCGCGGGCGTACGGACCGTGCCGCTTCCCCTCGACGAACACGGCGCACGCGTCGACCGGCTGGGACGGGAACGGGCCGTACTGCTCACGCCCGCGCACCAGTTCCCCACCGGCGGTCCGCTGCACGCCGAGCGGCGGGCGGCGGTGGTCGACTGGGCACGCGCGCGTGGCGGGGTGGTGCTGGAGGACGACTACGACGGGGAGTTCCGCTACGACCGCAAGCCCGTCGGCGCCCTGCAGAGCCTCGACCCCGAGCGGGTGATCCTCATCGGCTCGGTCAGCAAGAGCCTGTCGCCCGCGGTGCGGCTGGGCTGGATGGTGCTGCCGGAGCGGTACGTCGGTGACGTCCTGGCGGCCAAGGGCGAGCGGGAGGGCTGGGCGAGCATCCCCGACCAGCTGGCCCTCGCCGACCTCATCGCCTCGGGGGCCTACGACCGTCACGTGCGGCGGATGCGGCAGCGGTACCGCGGCCGCCGGGACCGGCTCGTCGCCGCGCTGGCCGAGCACGCGCCGCACATCCAGGCCGGTGGGGTCGCGGCCGGGCTGCACGCGGTGCTGCGGCTGCCGCCGGGCACCGAACGGTCCGCCGTCAAGGCCGCGGTCTGGCAGGGCGTCGCCCTCGACGGGCTCGCGGAGTTCCGCCACCCGGACACCGACATGCCGGCTCGCGACGGTCTGGTCGTGGGGTACGCAACGCCTTCCGAGCACGCGTACGGGGCGGCGCTGGAGGCACTGTGCGGGGCGCTGCCGCCGGGTGAGGCGTAGGTTCCGGTGCCAACAGCGGTCCCGGGCATACCCCACTCCGTGCCCCCGATTCGCCATGCTTCCCACCGCCGAACGGTGCAGGAAGATGCGTTCGGCCCGCGCCGTCACAGCATGCGCGGGCCGAGAGCTGGGGCGAGCTCAGCTCACCCGGTGGGTGTCGATCTCAATCATTAGTCGAGCGCCTGTCAATTCATCACCAAGGAAAAGAACAGAAGTCGAGCGAGCGTCGGACCATCACGTCACGACAGCAGGAAGTCGGCCACCCCCGCCTTCGCACCCTCGATGAACGCGGTCATCTCGTCGGTGGTGTAGATCAGCGCCGGTCCGTCCGGATCGGTGGACTGGCGGACGGCGATCCGGCCGTCGGCGAGCTTCATCGCCTCCAGGCAGTTGCCGCCGTTGCCTCCGCTCCAGGGCTTGTGCCAGCCTTCGCTCCCCAGCTCCCGGGCGGGCATCCCGTTGTAGACGGACATGCGCGGCGACTTGATGCGGTTCATTCACAACTCCTTGCGGAGATCCCGGAGGATCTCCTTCGTGCGATGTGCCGTAGCGGCCTGCGCCGCCATGCGGTCCATGACCTCGAGGTGGGTCGCCACCTCGACTCGCGCGTCCAGATAGATCGCGCCGGTCAGGTACTCGCTGTAGACCATGTCCGGAAGTTCGGGCACGGCGAATCGGAAGAGCACGAAGGGCCCGTACGTGCCGGGGTGCGGCCCGTTGGCGAACGGGGCGACCTGGAGCGTCACGTTGGGCAGCTTCGTTGCCTCGAGCAGTTTGTCGAACTGGGCGCGCATCACCTCCGGGCCGCCGACAGGGCGGCGCAGCACTGTCTCGTCCATGACCACCCACAGCCGGGGCGCGTCGTGACGGGTGAGCAGTCCCTGGCGTTCCATGCGCAGGGCGACATGGCGCTCGATGTCCTCGGGGCTGGTCTGACCGATGGCGCCCGAGCGCAGGACGCCACGCGCGTAGTCCTCGGTCTGGAGCAGACCGGGCACGAAGTGCGGTTCGTACTCGCGGATGAGCGCGGCCGCGCCCTCCAGACTGACGTGCATCGAGAACCAGCCGGGCAGCACGTCGTGGAAGCGCTGCCACCAGCCGGGGCGGTTGGCGTCCTCGGCGAGCTGGACGAAGTCCTCGGCCTCCTGGTCGCCGACGCCGTAGGCCTTCAGCAGGAGCTGGAGGTAGGGGATCTTGAGGCCGACCTCGGCCATCTCCATCCGGCGGACGGTGGCGGGCGCGACGCGGAGGACGCGGGCGGCTTCCTCGCGCTTGAGCCCTGCGCGTTCCCGCAGGTCCAGCAGGCGCCGACCGAGGACGACCTGGCCGACGGTCGGCGCGGACCGCGGTTCACTCACGCTCCACCTCCACGAAGTCGCGTACGGGGGTCCCATGGCACAGCCACCTGCATGCTGACAGCCCAGCGGCGCCATTCGAAGACCTGATTCGAAGATTTGTACGGATACGAAGTCTGATGCGAAGTCGGATGCGTACGGATCTTCGGTGATCCCAACTGGCGCCGCTCAAGATGCTGTTGCGAGCAGTGTGCCACGGCCTCTCACCGCGTCACACGGCACTCTGCATTTTTCAGAGTGACACTTGCCAAGTGTTCACGACGGGGCGATAGTGGCAAGCGTGATTCCGTCCCCGCCCTTAGGAACAGACGCCGCCGCGGACCGTCCCCAGGGTCTCGGTGCCGCCGCGGGAGTGCGGCCCGAGAGATCTGCTGCCCGGCGCCGGTTCCGTTTCGAGCTGACCGCGCATCCGAGTTCCCCCGCGCAGGCCAGACGCCTGACGAGGGCCAGACTGACCCACTGGTCGGTCTGCGAGGACACCTGCGACTCGGCCGCCCTCGTCGTCTCCGAGCTGGTCACCAACGCCATCGTGCACACCGCGAGCAGTCGTGTGGTCTGCGAGCTTCACGACGCTGACGACCTGGTCCGGATAGCCGTACGTGACGAGGGCTGCGCGCCTGGTGAGCCCCACCCGTCGCCGCAGCGTGGCGATGAGGAGCACGGGAGGGGACTGCTCCTCGTCGACTCCCTCTGTCACGCGTGGGGTGCCCATGAGCACGGCCCCGGCCTGCTCGTCTGGGCGGAGCTGCCGCGCAAGGCGGACGAGCCCCTCGACGACACCGGACCGCGTAACGACCTGGGTTGGGGGGCCCGCCCGAAGCCGCTTCCCTCCGGGGGCCCTGGCCGGGGTGACGAGGCCGAGGAGCATCACAGAGCGGTGCCCGACGGGGAAGCCCGGGATCACGGGACGGGGGACGCGAGCGCATGGGCGTGAGGAGCGGATCCGGCGGCCAGGTGCTGACCCTGGACACGCTGGTCCGCCTCAGACGTGGGCTGGAGGTACCGGGGACACCGCGGAAGCTGGCCGTCCCGGAGGGGATGACGGTGCCGCTGGGCTGCGATGCGGTGAGGGTGCCGGCGCTGCTGGGGCAGCAGCTGGTGCCCCGGCTGCCGCGGGTCGGGTGCGTGTACGCCGATGACGCGCACTGGTGGTGGCTGGTCCCCGCGGACTCCGACTACGCGCTCGACTGGCCCGCGCCCGCTCAGTACGCCACCGGGGCGGTCGTTCCGGACGCCCCGGTGGTACCCGACCTCGTGCACCGGCCGGACGGGACGTTGCCGTACACGCCGCCGATACCGTTGTACCTGGCGTTGTGCCGGCTGACGGGGACGATCCCCAGCTGGTCCCGGCCGGTCAGTTCAGCCGGCTAGGCCCGGGCTGGGCCACCGTTCGGGTACGGCCGGGTGCTGAGGCCGGTGGCACAGGACCCACGCCCCCAGGCCGGCCGGCATCCCCCGCCCCGACTCCATGTCGCCCCCGCTCCGGCCGCCATCCCCACTCCATGTCGCCCCCGCTCCAAGGTGTGCGCCCGCGCTCTCACCGCACTTCCTTCTGCGCCCTCCCCCCTTGCAGCCGACCCCGCCATAGTTGCCCCGTTCACGATCGGGGAGGTCCGCGGTGGGGAAACGGCGTGGCACCGAGCAACCCGGGGTCTCCGAGTCGGAGCGACTGCTCTTCGGGGGGCCGCTGCGGTACGACGGCGGGTGGAACTCGCACTCCGACGCGTTCATGGAGCTGGGGTTGCGGGCCATGGTGGCGCGGCTGCCCTCGCTGTTGTCGGCGAGTTTCCGGCTGGCCTGGCAAGCGGACCGACGGGCCGCGCGGACCGTGCTGGTCGCCGAGGTGGCCAGGGGTCTCACCCAGGCGGTGAGCCTGCTCGCCGTCAACATCGTGCTGGGACGGCTGATCGGCGGGGGTGCGCTGGAGGACCGGCTGCGGGGTGCCGTGCCCGCACTCGTCACCATGGCCGCCGTGATGCTGGTCGGGGCACTGCTGCGGGCCGCGTCGACGCATGCCACCGGCCGCCTCGAACCCAAGGTGGAGCGGGTGGCGACCGAGCGGTATCTGGAGCAGGCGGCGACCGTCGAGCTGGCCGCGATCGAGGATCACGCCTTCCACAAGCTGCTGGACACCGCGCAGTACGGCGCCACCTCGGCCCGTCGGATGATCTCGTTCGCGACCCGTGTGGTGAACGCGATGATCTCGCTGATCACGGCGGCGGGCGTGCTGACGGTGCTGCACCCGGCGCTGCTGCCGCTGCTGGTCACGATGACGATCCCGAGCGGGTGGGGCGCGCTGACGATCGCGCGCCGCCAGTACGAGTCCTTCCACACCTGGGTGCAGCACGTGCGGGCGGGCCGACTGCTCGGCGCCCTGCTGATCGAGCCGGAGGCGGCGCCGGAGATCCGGGTCCACGGGGTGGGCCCGTTCCTGCTCCGGCACTACCGCGCGATGGCGGAGACAGCGGAGACGGAGCAGGCCCGACTGGCGCGCCTCGCCGCCCGCACGGGGCTGATCGCGGCGACCTGGACGGGCCTGGCG
The DNA here is from genome assembly GCF_036174265.1 of Streptomyces sp. NBC_00285. Lineage (NCBI taxonomy): Bacteria > Bacillati > Actinomycetota > Actinomycetes > Kitasatosporales > Streptomycetaceae > Streptomyces > Streptomyces sp. NBC_00285. The sequence goes on from NZ_CP108055.1 coordinate 2,803,386, forward strand.
ACGGTGGCGACGTACGCGACACTGGGCGGGCTGCTGCTGGCGGGCGCGATGGCGCTGTCGGTGGCCGGTACGGCCGTGATCGCCGTGCGCGCCGGCTCACAGAGCCTGAACACCCTGGTCATCGAGATGAACGCACTGCACGAGGAAGCCCTGTTCGTCGGCGACCTCCAGCGGCTCTACGTGGAGGCGGCCCAGTGGGCGATCCCGGCGGGCGGCACGGCACTGCCGGACGATCCGCACGAGATCCGCTTCGAGAACGTCACCTTCACCTACCCGGGTGACGCGACCCGCCCCGCGCTCGACGACGTGACGCTCACCCTGCCGCTCGGCAAGATCGTCGCGCTGGTCGGGGAGAACGGCTCGGGCAAGACCACCCTGGTGAAACTGCTCGCGGGCCTGTACGCCCCCGGAGCGGGGCGGATCCTGTGGGACGACGTGGACGCGGCGCACGCGGACCGGAAGCTGCTCGCCGAGCGGGTCGCGATGGTCGCCCAGGACTTCAAGCGGTGGCCGTTCACCGCCCGCGTCAATGTGGCGGTGGGCCGCTCCTCGGTGCCGCTCACCGAGGAGCGGGTGTCGGGCGCGGTCGCGGAGGCCGGCGCCGGCGAGGTGCTGGAGGATCTGCCGCGCGGCCTGGACACGCTGCTGGCCCGCAACTTCAGCGGCGGGCACGAACTGTCGGGCGGCCAGTGGCAGCGGCTCGGCATCGCCCGGGCCGCCTACCGGCGCGGGCACATCCTGATCGTGGACGAACCGACGGCCGCCCTGGACGCGCGGGCCGAACTGGAGGTCTTCGAGAAGATCCGCGCACTGGCCGGTACCGGCCAGACGGTCGTCCTGATCACGCACCGGCTGGCGTCCGTACGTCACGCGGACCTGGTGCACGTGCTGGAGCAGGGCCGACTCGTGGAGTCGGGTACGCCCGAGGAGCTTCTGGCCTCCGGTGGTGTCTACGCGGAGCTGTACTCGCTCCAGGCCGAGCAGTTCACGGCAAAGGTGCCCGCCAAGGAGGCGGGCTGACCTCATGCGACGGCGTCGGCCGCCTCCGCACCCGGGACGATCACCAGGAACATGTCCGTGGCGAGGTCCATGACGACCTCGGCCGCCATTCCCTCGAGTCGCCTCGCGTGCGCGAACTCCTCCGCCGGCCACGATCCTCGCGGCCCGCCAGCGGGAAAGCGTTCGAGCACTGTTCGCCCGTTCACCACCCTGCACCTCCAGAAAGCGTTGCACTCACCCGTAGGAGTGCTTGTAGGAGTTAACGCCTTCCAGAGCCGGATAGCCTCGCTGAGTTGCCGTACTGAGACGTAGCTGACACGGGTTCACCCCGGAGTGTGAGGATCCTGTCACCGTACGACGGATAATCTCACCTTCCGTGTCAGTCCTCGTACTCGTCGTGATACCGGATGCGTACAGAGCCCGCGGGCGCCCCGAGAGCGGACGCGCGCCCCTTGGGTTCCTCCCACTCCTCCTGCCGTCCCAGCGCGGTGAGATCGAGGAAGGTGGTGGTCGAGCCGAGCCCGTCCAGACCGCGCTCATAGGTCGAGTACGTGTGGAAGACCCGGTCGCGGTCGCGCAGGAAGCAGCTGATGCCGGGCCGCTCCACCGGCTTCCCGTCGATCTCCAGAGTGACCTCGAAGTCGTGGTTGAACCCGGCGCCGTCCGACGAGTACCAGGGCATCGTCCAGCCCATCCGCGCCTTGAACGGCAGGATCTTCGTGTACGGCGCTCTCGACACGGCCGCGAACGTCGTCCCCCGTGCCCGCAGATGAACCAGATGTCCGATCTGGTCGAGGAAGGCGGAGCAGCTGCGGCACCCCGCGTCCCACTCGGGCGCGAACATGAAGTGGTAGACGACGAGCTGGCCTCGCCCCTCGAAGAGATCGAGCAAGGTGGCCTTGCCGTCGCCACCCTCGAAGACGTACTCCTCCTCCACCTCGACCATGGGCAGCCTGCGCCGCTCGGCGTTGAGCGCGTCCCGCGCCCGCGTGGCCGCCTTCTCCCTGACCAGCAACTCCGCGCGCGCCGCGCGCCATTCGTCCCGCGAGACGATCTCCGGTAGCGACATGGGCCCCTCCTGTACAACGGTCCGCTCGGGGTGGTGACCGTCGGTCGGGGCGGAACTCATCGGCGGCGCGGGAGATTCTTTCCATCGGCATCGGCATCGGCCCAGTGCCTCGGTGTCACGGGCCGTCGGCCTGCGTGACCCCCTGGGCGAGTTGGCCGACGACGTCCGCGACGCTGTGCCCGAAGGCGGTCGGAGCGATCAGGATGCCGAAGACCAGCACGATGAGCACGGTCAGTTTCTCGTCGTTGCGGCTGCGGGCGTGCGTTCGTCGACGCAGCCGCAGAACGATAATGACAGCGAGCAGTACAGCGACGTCGATCGTCAGCTCCACCAGGCCGGCCCTCCCCCTCAGACAGGTGTGTCCCGGCCTTCATGTGTAGCGTGAAACCACCTGCCGTGACCGCCCGGTCACCGATGGTTGGCGTCAAAGTACTTCTCCGCGACCGGATTTCAGGTCTTGTAGTTCTGGATCCGCCTGCCATGACTCAGGTCGAGCAGCGCGGGCATCCGCTCCCCCAACTCCCTTACGACAGCGGCCACATCGATGGTCAGCAGCTCACGGTCCCGCATCAGGACACGGCCGTCGACGATCGTCGTGCGGACGTCGCAGGAGCGGGCGCTGTGGACGAGGGTGGCGGCGAGGTCGTGGACGGGCTGGGTGTGCGGGCCGGTGAGGTCGACCAGGATGATGTCGGCGCGCCGGCCCGCCGCGATGGTGCCGACGACGTCGCCGAGTCCGACCGCACGGGCACTCTGGGGGCCCGCATGGTGCAGGGCCTGACGTGCCGTCAGCCAGCGTGGGTCGCCGGTGGTCGACTTCTGGAGGAGCGCGGTGAGCGCCATCGACTCCCACACGTCGAGGGAGTTGTTGGAGGCCGCGCCGTCCGTGGCGAGTCCGACGGGGATGCCGATGTCGTACAGGGCGCGGACGGGGGTGGTGGTGGGCCAGGCGAACTTGAGGTAGCCGCGGGGAGCGGTCGCGACGGCCGTACGTCCCGCGGCATGTGCGAGGACCGGGAGGTCGCGGTCGAGGATGCCGCTGCCGTGTGCGATCAGGACGTCCGTGTCGAGGATCCCGGTGCGCCGAAGCACCTCGATGGGTGTGACGCCGTGCCGGGCGAGGCTCGTCTCGGCCTGGTCGCGGTTCTCGGAGGCGTGGAGGTGGACGGGCAGACCGTGTTCGTGGGCGAGGTCGGCGGTCACGGCGAGGTCGGCGTCGTCGACGGTGTAGGGCGCGTGCGGGGCGAGGGCGGTGGTGATGCGGCCACCGGCGCCGCCGCGGTGCCGTAGCGCGAACTCCAGGGATTTCTCCCGCCCTTGGGGTCCCTGCGAGGAGAAGTAGGCCTCGCCCAGGTGGGCCCTGATCCCGCACTCGTCGACGACGGCGGCGACGGCGTCCATCGAGAAGTAGTGGTCGGCGAAGCAGGTGACACCGCCCCGGATCATCTCGGCGCAGGCCAGCCGCGCCCCCAACTCCACGTCCCTTGCGGTGAGGTTGGACTCGACGGGCCAGACGACGTCGTTGAACCACTCCTCGGTCGGCAGGTCCTCGGCGATCCCGCGGAGCGTGACCATGGGCGCGTGGGTGTGGCAGTTGACGAGCCCCGGCATCGCGACCTGGCCCCGGGCGTCGATCCGCTCGACGGCGGGCAGGTCGCGCACGGCGTCGGCGCTCGTCACCGACTCCACGACACCGTCCCGTACGACGACGGCCGCGTCCTCCTCGAACCCGATCCGCTCTTGATCGTCGTGCACGAGGACCGTGCATCCGGAGATGATGAGTTCGGCGGGAGCGTCGGTGGCGGAGACGGTGGGAGAGGCGGTCATCACGCCAACGTACGACGTCATAGGCGCTGCGCGTGAGCCGAACCACGCATCCGGTCGGGCCTCTGTCGCGGCCCCGCCCGGCCCGGCACCCTGGGCATCACGGCCTCGGGGGGAACGGCTTCCGAGACCGACGTACCGGCTTCTGAAGGGAGCCCGGCATGCTCCTCGGCACCTGGAACCTGGAGAACCTGTACCGTCCCGGCGGCCCGTACGGCCCGGAGGACAAGGCCGCCTACGAGGCGAAGCTCGCCGCTCTCGCCGCCGCGGTCACCGATCTGGACCCGACGCTGCTGGCCGTGCAGGAGGTCGGCGAGCCCGAGGCGCTCGGCGACCTGGTCGGCCTGCTGGGCGGCGGCTGGACCGTCGAGACCTCGCGGCACCCGGACGGCAGGGGCATACGGGTGGGCGTGATCTCCCGTACGCCGTTCGAGGTGCTGGCCGACACCACTGCCTTCCCGCCGAAGCTGCACCCGGTGCAGGGGGACGACGGGGCTGCGACGGTGGCGGAGTCGGGCCGCGGGTTCCTGGCCGTGGAGACGCAGACCGACCGCGGGCCGCTGCGGGTGGCGGTGGCCCACCTGAAGTCGAAGCTGCTGTCCTATCCGGGAGGCCGTTTCCAGCCGCGTGACGAGGGCGAACGGGCGCGCTACGGGGCGTACGCGCTGTATCGCCGGGCGGCCGAGGCGACGGCGCTGCGGGCGCTGGCCGACGACCTGCTCGACGGCGACGGACGCGAGCGGGATGTGATGGTGCTCGGCGACCTGAACGACGAGGTACAGGCCGCGACCACCCAGATCCTGCTCGGCCCGCCCGGCTCCGAGATCGGTACCGCCGGCTACCGGATGCCCGACAGGGGCGATGCGTTCCGGCTGTGGGACACGGCCCCGCTGATCCCCGCCGAGCAGCGCTTCTCCCGCGTCAACTCCGGGCGCCGCGAGCTGATCGACCACATCCTGTGCAGCCACCGTCTGGTGCACCGGGTGCGGGAGGCGGGCACGGGGCTGCCGGGCGGGGACGCGATGCGACTGCCGTCGGTGGGGGCGGATCCGTCGGCCCGGCGGGACGCGGCGGGCTCGGACCACGCGCCGGTGTGGGTGCGCGTGTGACTCCTGGGTGTACCGGCACCCGTGAGGTCGGGGACGCGGCGCCGGCGGGTGCGTGCGATCGCAAGGCGGAGGCGCGCACCCGATGCCGGCTGTATCGGGTGCGCGCTCGACTGCACGGCCGCGGATCCCCCCTCTGAGGGAGTGCGTGCCGGGCGCCGCCGCGCAGGCGGGACTTTCGCGGGACGCCCTAACCGGCCAGGGGCAGTTCGGGCAGCCGGACCGCCACTCGCGCGGCCCCTTCGGCGGGCCGGTCGAGTTCGCCGAGTTCGTCGAGGAGCTCGGCGAGCCGCCGGACGTGCCGAGGGGTGAGGCGCCCGGAGTCGTCCAGGTGGACCGCGCAGGCGGTGGTCGTGTCGACGAGCCGTTCGAGCACGGCGACGATCTCGTCGGCGCCCTCCGAATGCCGGGCGAGCGCGGGGAGTTCGGCAGCGGCGAGGGCGATGGCGGCACGCGCCTCGGCAAGCGCACGGTAGGCCTCACGGCGCAGGGTCCAACGCAGCGCACGGGAGTCCTGAACGCCGGTGTGCCGTAGGGCTCCCAGGTCTTCGGCACCGGTGTCCTGTACGGCTCCGGAGCCTTCAGCACCGGCCTCCCGCAAGACTCCCGAGCCTTCAGCACCGGCCTCCCTCAAAGCTCCCGAGCCCTCAGCACCGGCCTCCCGCAAGACTCCGGAATCTTCGGCGTCGGTCTCCCGCAGGACGTGCGCGAGGTACGCCTGCGCGGCACCGCCCGCCGCTGCCAGCCGGGACCGTACTGTCCCGCCCCGCTGTCCCGGCATCGGCAGATGCCCCACGATCAGCACGATCGCGCAGGCCAGCAGGGTCTCCATGATCCGGCCGGCGGAGGCCTGCGGCTCGCCGCCGACCATCACGAGCGCCAGGACGAGGACCGTGACGACGGCGGTCTGCGCGGCGAAGTGCCGGGTGGCCACGGGAATGAGCGCCCCGCAGACGGCGACGAGCGCGATGAGTCCCTCGGGCCGCGGCAGCACGAGCGCGAACCCGGCGAAGACCAGCGCCCCCAGCACGGTCCCCGCCGCCCGGCACAGCACCCTGGAGACGAGCGGCCCGAGGTCGGGCTTGACGAGGAAGACGGCGGTGGCGGGCAGCCAGTACCAGTGCTGGTGCTCCCCGTACCAGTGGGAGTGGTGCAGCGCCTGCGCGACGGCGACGCTGGCCCCGAAGCAGAGGGCGACCCGCAGCCCGTACTCCCGCCCGCCGGCCCCGAAGACGTGCCGCAGCAGGGCACGGAAGGTGAGCCGGCGCGTGTGCAGATCGCCGCCCCGGCCCCGGTCGAAGGCCTCGGCGGCCCGCAGCAGCGCGTCGTCGAGCGCGCGCAGCGCGGGCGCCGACCGGGTGGGCGCGGGCAACGGCCCGGTGTGCCCGTTCTCCCGTACGGCGACGGCGAGCCGCCGGGGCGCCGCGGAGGCCCGTCCGGGCACCGCCTCACCGGCCCAGGCGAGCGCGGTGGCGGCCTCGGCCAGGGGCAGCGCCGCGGCGTACTGCGCGTGCAGCCGCCGCTCGGCGGAGGAACTGGCGTGCCGCCGCAGCCGGGGTCCGGCGAGCGCGTCCTGCGCGTGGTCGAGGGCGGCGGTGAGCGCGACGCGGCGGGCGGTGGCCTGGTCGCTCCCGGCGGCGTCGAGGAGCTCGGCGACGGCCTCGTACACCGCCGCTACGGCCGCACGCTCCCCGTCGAACCGGAAGTCCCCGGCGATCGCGCCGGGCGTCGGCAGCGCGAGCCGCAGCCCGAGCAGCCAGCAGGCCCCGCCGAGGTAGACGACCGCACGCAGTCGGCCGTCCTCCGGCAACGGCATCCCGGCCCCGATCGCGGAGGCGACGAGCAACTGCGTACCGGCTCCGGACGCGACGGGCCCGACGGCACTGATGCCACCGGCGACCAGTCCGACGAGGGTGAGCAGCACCGTGAGGGTCACGGCCCCCACGTACTCCCCCGCGTACGTCCCGACGATCATCCCGACCGCCCCCGCGAGCGCGGGCACCCCGATCCTCTTGACGGAGACGCGTCGGCTGCCGGGCCGGTCGTTGATCCCGGCGAGCATGGCGGCGATGGCGGCGACGACACCGAGGGAGGTCCGGTCGGCGAGCACGGCGACGAGGAGGAGGGGCCCGGCGGACAGCACACCCCGCACCACGGCGTTCCAGGGAATCGGCCCCCGCTGAGCACGGAGGGCGTGGGCGAGCCAGAGCGGTAGGGCGGGTGACACAGGGCTCCTGTCGTCGGGGGAGGCGGGGTGTGCCTTCGGGCGACGGTGGCCGGGCAGTGGTGGGCTGTGGTCTCCACGGTAGGTCGTGTTCTTGGAGGGTCCGGGACACTTGTGTTACTCACGTGTGACGATGTCTGCAGGAGCCACGTTCTTTATGAACGCAATACTCCGCGTCCCGCGGACCACGGCGTCGGGCCCTTGTGTCAGGTCGGGCCCGGGGCCGATGACCGGGCGGCGGAGAAGAGTTCCTCGCCGTCGGCGATGGCCCGGAGCAGGCGTTCCGGGTCCGGCCGCACAGCCTCGATGATCCTGTCCATCGCTCGAAGTCCGGCCCGTTCCAGCAGCCGCTTCTCGTTCGTCACCCACTCCCCTCGCGCGGCCAGCACCGAGTGCCCCATCTGTACGGCGGCCGTCGCGAGTGCTCCTGCCGTCTCGGTGAGCCGGCCGGCCGGGGCGTGGTTGGCCTTGGCGTAGGCGAGGGTGGCGTGGGCGGTGCCCTGCCAGCGGTCGGCCGCGGAGGTGCGGAGTTTGTCGGGGTATGCCGACGGTCGCGGCAATGCCCCTCTCAGCACCTGGTTGATCGCGAGTTCGGCCACGATCAGGTAGGTGGGAATCCCCGCGAGATGGAACAGCAGGGGTTCCACCCGGAACCGCCCCTCCTGCGCCTGCGCCAACTCCCGTTCCACCACGTCGAGATCCCGGTAATGGACGTCGACCCGCCGCCCGTCGATCGTCAGCCAGGCGCCCCCGTTGAAGACACCGCCGCCCCACTCGCCGACCTCGGAGACCTCGCCCTCCCAGCCGACCGCGCGGAGCTCGCCGGGATCGAAGTCACCTCGGTAGTAGAGGGCCAGGTCCCAGTCGCTGTCCGGCCGTTCGGTGCCCTGGGCGCGCGAGCCGCCGAGGGCCACGGCCCGGACGGCGGGGAGGGCGGCGAGGCGGTCGACGACGGTGTCGAGGAAGGCGGCGTCGGAGCGAGGGGTGGCGGACATGGGCGCAGCGTACGGAGTGGCGCCCGCCGCCTCCACGCAATTCTGTCGGGTCCTCATCCCGTGGGTCCTCATCCCGTGGGTCCTCATTCCCGTGGGTTCTCGCCCCGTCGCGCCGGCAGCCCGACGATCCCGGCCTCCGAGGCGATTGTCAGTGCCGCGCGTTATCAATGAAGTCGTCACTCAGAGTTATGACGACGAGGGAAGCGCTGATGACGACACACGAGAAGGATCAAGCGGGTCAGGGCGGCCAGGAGGCGGCACCGCCTCCCCGCACCCATGTCTCCGCGGCCGGCCTGCGGATCCGCGGCTGGACTGCCGGCATGATCCGCCGACTGCTCGGGGAGCCCGATCTGCGGCGCACCAACCCGTATTTCCGTACAGCTCCGCAGTCCCGTCTCTACAGCATCGAGCGGGTCGAGGCCGCCGAGCGGAGCGAGGAGTTCAAGGCTGTCTCGGCGGCCGCGGCCCGGCGCTCCGCCGCGGTGAAGGACGCGGCGTTGCGGAGGCGGCGGGAGGTGCTCGCCCGGATCGCGGCGGAGCCGATCGACGTGCCGGTGCTCGCCCCGGACAGACTGGCGGCGCTCGCCGTCGAGCACCGCGATCATCGGGACAGGGGCCGGGAGCCCGGGTCCGGCACGCCGGACAGCTGGAAGGTCGACTACCTCTGCCATCGCCTGGCCCGCTACGACGGCATCCTCGACGAGCTGTCCGGCCGCACCGGGCGCGTGGCCGCGGAGCAACTGCTGCGGCGCCGGATCCACACGGCCATCGCCCGGACCTACCCGGAGCTTGCACACGAGTGCGAACGCCGGTCGTGTGCGCAGGAGCGTGGTCCGTCGCCGGGATGACACAGCCGGGCGGAGTGGGTGCGGAGGGTGCCGGCGGGCGGTGTGTCTCCCTACGCTCCGGGCGCATGAAAGACGATCAGGTGGCCCGTGTTCACGAACGCCTCGCCGCCCGCCCCGAGTTGCGTCCCATGGCGTTCGGCGAGGGCCACCGGTTCGGGCTCTGGGAACTCGCCTCGCTCGCCGAGGGCGCCTTCGGCGAGTGCGTCGACCCGGACTCGCTCAGCGTGACGGGCGAGAAGCGGTGGCGGCTGCGGTTGGGTGCGGCCGGGCGTGAGCACGGGCGCACCGACGACGTCCGGGTCAGGTACTGGATCCGCTCTCCGGGAAGTCGCGGTGGCAGGCCGATCGGGACCGTCGCCGTCGACACCTGCCCGGTCGGAGTGGGCGCGGTGCGCATCACCTCGCTCTACGTCCATCCGGTCGCCCGGCGGCGGGGGCTCGCCTCGGCCGTGCTCGACCTGGTCTACGACGCCTGCCGCGCCGAAGGTCTGCGGGGATACCGGCTGGACACGTACTGGACCTGGCAGCCGGCCGTCCGCTACTACCTCCGACGCGGGCTGTGGGTCACGTCCTGGAAGCACGCGCTGGGTTTCGCCCGGCTGTCGCAGCTGCCTCGGTACGAGGTCGAGGAGAGCGGAGAGGGGGAGTTGACGTTCCTGGTGACCGGCGAGGAGGGGCGGCCGGTCCCGGTCCTCGTCGCCGGGAGCGTGGGCGGCCGACTGTGGCTGCGGGAGAGCGAGGAGTACCGCGGGACGCCGGACCGGCTCGATGCCGTACGGCTGTACGCGCGCTCGACCCTGGCACTGCATCTGGCCGTGCGCGGACGGCCGTTGGTGCGAGGGGAGGAGGAACGGGCCAGGTCACATCCTTGGTGCGACATCGGCGAGCCGGAAGCACTCGCCCACCGGATCGCCGACTTCGAGGGGGTGGCGCGAAGCAGGGGGTGGCGGGTGCGGAGTCCGTACGGCGGCGGGCTCCCGGCCCTGTGACACGCACGCAGGCGCCGCGGAAATTCAGGTGCGGTCCCGCCCGGCACCGTCGATGATCGGAAAGTTGTCCGCCGTTCGCCCCAGGAGTCCACGTGATCCAGCGCGTCACCGCCCCGGCGCTCTTCCCGCCGCCGACCTACGCCCACGCCTCCGTCGTCGAGGCCGGCACGAAGCTGGCGTTTCTCGCCGGGTCCGTTCCGCTGGACGCGAAGGGGAACCTCGTCGGTGAGGGGGATCCCGCGCGGCAGGCCGAGCGGGTGATCGCGAACCTGCGGGAACAACTACAGGCGGTGGGCAGCGACTTGGAGCATGTGCTGTCGACCGATGTGTACGTCGTGAGCAGCGAGCCCGCGGTGCTGTCCACGGTGTGGGAGGTCGTCGAGGCGTCCGGACTGAGCTCCGGGCCGCATTCGTCGACGCTGATCGGGGTCGCGTGCCTCGGCTACTCGGGCCAGCTGGTGGAGATCACGGCGACGGCCGTCGTGCCGGAAGAAGCAGCACGGTGAGCGCGATCGTCATCCGTCGGGCCACTGCCGCCGACGCCTCCGCCACGGCCGACGTCTATCTGCGCTCCTTCGATGCCGCGCTGCCGACGGTGGTGCGGCCCCATTCCGACGACGAGGTGCGCGCCTATATCCGGGACGTTGTCGTGCCGCTTCGCGAGACGTGGGTGGCTGCGGCGGAGGGACAGGTCGTGGGGCTCATGGTCCTCGCCGACGATCTGCTGTCCCAGCTGTATCTCGACCCCGGCTGGCGGGGACGCGGCATCGGCGACGAATTCGTCGCGCTCGCCAAGGAGCGCAGCCCACGGGGGCTGGCCCTGTGGACCTTCCAGGTCAACAAGCCGGCCCACCGCTTCTACGAGCGTCACGGCTTCGTCGAGGCCGAACGCACCGACGGCAGCGGCAACGAGGAGCGGGAGCCGGATGTGCGATACGTCTGGCGCCCTTGAGAACAACCGGCCCGACGACGGCGGCCTCCTCCGGTCAACCCGACCACGCCGGCCTCCCCCGGTCAGCCCGACCGCGATCCCCACGCCCGTCTCTTCTGCACCGGCTTCGCGTAGCTCCGCGCCCGGCTGGTGCTCAGTCCCAGTCCCACCAGTGACTCCGCCAGCTTGACCGCCGCCCCCACCCCGTCGACCACCGGAAGCCCGAGCTTCTCCCCCACGGTCCGCTGCAGCCCGGTCATCCCGGCGCATCCCAGCACCAGCACCTCGGCGCCCGCGTCCCGCGCCCGCTCGGCGGCCACCAGGAAAGCGGCCTCCGTGCGGTCGGCGTCGCCCAGGTCGAGGACCCCGAGCCCCGTTCCGACGACGGCGGCGCAGTTGCGCCCCACCCCCGCCAGCTCCAGGCTGTCCTCGATCTGCCCGCAGGACCGTTCCAGGGTGGTGACGACGCCGTAGCGCCGGCCGAGCAGACAGGCCAGATGGGCGGCGGCCTCGGTGATGTCGACGACCGGTACGTCCACCAGCTCCCGGACGCCCTCCCGTCCGTGCTCGCCGAAGCCGGCCATGACGACGGCGTCGTAGGGGGGACCCTCGTACGTGCGCAGCAGGTCGATGACCGCCGCCGCGGAGAGGTAGCTGTCGAGCCAGCCCTCCGCGGACTCGGGTCCCCACTGCGGGGTGAGCCCGAGCACGGTGGTGCCCGGGCCTGCGGCGGCCCGGGCACCTCGTACGATCTCCTCGGTCATCTCCTGCGTGGTGTTGCAGTTGGTGACGGCGATCCGCACGTTTCTCAGACCTCCACGGCCTCGGGGATCTCGCGAGTGGCCTGCTCGCCCCGGCACAGCAGGGCGTACAGCCCGGCCGCGAGCGCCGTACCGATGAACCAGGAGTACGGGGCCACGTCGCTGAACGTCTTCACCAGGGCGAGGACGCCCGCGACGGCCGCCGCCGGCAGGAACGCCCACAGGGCCTTGGGGTTGACGCCCTTGCGGTAGTAGTAGGGGGAGCCGGGCTCGGCGTTGAACAGCTCGTCGACGTTCACGCGGCCCTTCTTGACCCAGTAGTAGTCGAGCATGATCACGCCGAACAGCGGGCCGAGGAAGGCGCCGAGGCCGCCGAGGAAGTAGTTGACGACCGTGGGGTTGGAGAAGAGGTTCCACGGGGTCACGACCAGTGCGGCGACCGTGCTGATCATGCCGCCGATCTTGAAGGTGATCTTCTGCGGCCAGACGTTGGCGAGGTCGTACGCCGGTGAGACGAAGTTGGCGACGATGTTGACGCCCATGGTGGCGACGGCGAAGGTGAGCGCGCCCAGCACCATGACCCAGGTGTTGCCGACCTTGGCGACGAGTTCGGCCGGGTCGGTGATGGCCTGGCCCCAGACCTCCAGCGAGCCCGCGGTGACGATGACGGAGACGACCACGAAGGCCGTGGAGTTGATCGGCAGGCCCCAGAAGTTGCCGCGGCGGACGGTCTTGTAGTCCGGCGCGAAGCGGGAGAAGTCGCAGAAGTTGAGCATCAGCGTGCCGTAGGTGGCGAGGATCAGGCCGATCGCGCCGAACCACTGCCGCCACTGCTCCCCGACGGAGACGGGGTGCGGGGTGCTGGTGAGCGAGATGCTCCAGCCGGCCTTGGCCAGTACCCAGATCGCCAGCGCGATCATGACCAGCCAGATCGCCGGTCCGCAGAAGTCCTGGAACTTGCGCACCGACTCCATGCCCTGGCTGATGATCAGCGCCTGGATCAGCCACAGCGAGAGGAAGGAGACCCAGCCGAGGGCGTCGAGGCCGAGGAAGGAGCTGTGCGTCCAGGACTCCAGGCCCGGCCAGGCGGCCAGCAGCATCACGTTGACCGCGACGGAGGCGAGGTAGGTCTGGATGCCGTACCACATGATGGCGATCACGGCCCGGATCAGGGCCGGGATGTTGGCGCCCCACACACCGAAGCTGATGCGGCTGATGACGGGGAACGGCACGCCGTGGCGCTGGCCGATTTTGCCCATCCAGTTCATGCCGACGTAGATGATCACGAAGCCGACGAGCAGGGATGTGAAGACCTGCCACACGTTCATGCCGAGGACCAACAGACCGGCCGCGAAAGTGTAGTTGCCCAGGTTGTGGACGTCGGACATCCACATGGCGAAGAGGTCGAAGACCTTCCAGTTCCGCTTGCCTGCGGGTGCCAGGTCTTCGTTGGTGAGCCGGGGATCGGGGACGAACGCTGAGATGCCGGTGGCTTCGGCACGGTCGGCGAGGGACACGGGGCCTCCAGGGACAAGGGGGACAGGAGGATGGCGGCCGCCTGGCATCCGGTTTTGGTATACCAAACTGCCGCCATAGTCCTCCCGTCAAGAGTTCTGACCGATGTCGCCTCCGTTAACGCTCCGTAAAACAGCTCCGGAGTCGGCGAAGATGGCTCCATGAGCTCCACGACGAACATCGAGCCCCTCGGCGCCGTCCGCGAACGCGTCCTGGCCACCCTGCGGCAGGAGATCATCGCGGGCGGGCTGCGCCCGGGCGACCGGCTGGTCGAGCGGGAGCTCGCCGACCGCTTCGGGGTCTCCCGGGTGCCGGTCCGCGAGGCGATCCGCGCCCTGGTCGCCGAGGGTTTCGTCCACTTCGAGACCCCGCGCCGCACGGTCGTCCGGCGGCTGACCCCGAACGACGTCAAGGAACTCTTCGAGTTGCGCGAGGCGCTGGAGGTGTACGCGGCGGGTCTCGCCGCGGCCCGTGCGACCCCGCAGGACCTCGCCGAGGTCGAGCGGCTCCTCGACCTGGCGGCGGCCGCGACCGAGGCGGACGACGCGGAGACGATCACGGACGTCAACAGCCGGCTGCATGACAGCATCGTGGCCATGGCCCGCAACAGTCTGCTGGTCGAGGCCCTGGAACCGGTTGCCGGACGACTGCGCTGGATGACCCGGCGGAACGAGGAGTGGCCCCAACTCCTCGTCGAGCACCGGGACTTGTACGAGGCGATCGCGTCCGGCGACCCGGACCGGGCCCGCGCGCACGCCCTCGCGCATGTGCGGACCAACTACGAGTCGACGGTACGTCAGCTGTTCGGGGACACGGCCGAGATGATCTGACGGGTCCAGCCGCGCGCGTACTTGTCCGTCGCCGCCACCATCACGTCCACGCCCCGCTCCCCCGCGAAGTGTGCGCCGTCGTCGATCACCGACAACTCGCTGCCGGGCCAGGCGTGATGGAGACGCCAGACGGTGCCGAGAAGGTTGCCGAAGTCGAAACTGCCCTGGACGAGGGTGCCGGGAATGTCCTTCAGCACAGGCGCGTCGCGCAGGACGACACCCTCGTCGTTGCCCTCGCCCAGGAAGTGGTCATTGCCCCAGTAGTGGGTGACGGTACGGGCGAATCCCTGGCGGAACACCGGGTCCTCGTAACGCGGCACCGACCGCGGCGGCGCGGACTCGATCGCGGTCTCCCAGTCGGTCCACGCCCGCGCCGCCCGCTCGCGGACCTGCGGATCGGGCGACTCCAGCAACCGGTTGTATGCGGCGGGGATGTTCCCGGACCGCTCCTCGACGGGCAACTCCCCGATGAACCGTTCGAACGCCGCCGGGAAGATCTTCCCAAGTCCCCTGGTCATCAGGGTGACTTCGGGACTCGCGGCGGTCGCGATCCCGGTCAGCACCAGCTCCGTCACGGCCTCCGGGTGTGTCTGCGCGTACCGCAGCCCGAGCATCGACCCGAAGGAAATGCCCCACACCAGCCACCCCTCGATCCCCAGATGCCGCCGCAGCAGCTCCAGGTCGGCGATGAGATGCGGGGTCGTGTTGACGCTCATGTCGGTGTCGTACGCGCTCGCGTGCGGCGTGGATCTCCCGGCGCCGCGCTGGTCCAGCAGCACGATCCGGTACGCGGCCGGGTCGAACAGCCGGCGCGCCCACGGCGTACAGCCGGACCCCGGCCCGCCGTGCAGCACGACCGCCGGCTTGCCGTCCGGGTTCCCGCAGGTCTCCCAGTACACGCGGTTGCCGTCACCGACGTCGAGCATGCCGTGGTCGTACGGTTCGATCTCCGGGTAAAGAGGCATCCGGCGACCCTAGCCGCCCTGCGCCGACCTCGTCGCGCCATTTCCCGGCAGCCCGGCTGCCTCCGCCGCTGTGCCGAGCACGTCCCGGAGCATCGTCGGCGTGAGCTTGCCGGTGAAGGTGTTGCGCTGACTGACGTGGAAGCAGCCGAAGAGTTCGAGGCCGTCGAGCGGCACGCGCGCGCCGTGTCCGAAGACGGGCCGCGGCCGGGGCACGTTCCAGCCCGCCTCCCTGAACGCGGGCAGTACGGCCTGCCAGCCGAAAGCGCCGAGCACGACCACGGCACGCAAGGTCGGCCGCAGCAGGTTCAGCTCCTGGACCAGCCAGGGGCGGCAGGTGTCGCGTTCGCCGGGGGTCGGCTTGTTGTCGGGCGGCGCGCAGTGCACGGGCGAGGTGATCCGCACGCCGTACAGTTCCAGGCCGTCTTCCGCGGTCACGGCCGTGGGTCGGGAGGCGAGCCCGACGTCGTACAGCGCCTGGTAGAGCACGTCACCGGAACGGTCACCGGTGAACATCCGCCCCGTCCGGTTCCCGCCGTGCGCGGCCGGCGCGAGCCCGACGATCAACAGCCGCGCGTCCGGCGGCCCGAATCCGGGCACCGGGCGCCCCCAGTACGTCCAGTCGGCGAAGGCGGCCCGCTTGGTACGTGCCACCTCCTCACGCCAGTCGACCAGACGCGGACAGGCACGGCAGCCCGCGATCCGGCGGTCAAGAGCGGCTAGGGCATCCACGGGTCCACGGTACGGCCGCGACCGGACAGCAACGGGGCGCCCGCCGGAAAACCCACCCGGGGTGCACGACCCCGGGTACTAAGGTCGAGGGCATGGCTGTGGAACGTACGGACGACAACGGGACCGGTGGGACAGGCAGGGCCGAGCCGCCCACCGACAGCCCCGCGCCCACCGACAGCCCCGACGGACTCGACGGTCCCGGCACCGATGTCACCGCCCCGGACCCCACGCCCCCGGTGACCGTCGCCCCCGACGCACCGGACCCGAAGATCGCCGCCGCCGTCGCCGCCGCGAAGGCCGCCGCTCCGCAGAACGGCGAGAGCGTGCGCACCGACAGCTGGATCTGGTCCGTGCGGCTGGTCAAGACCCGTTCCGCGGGGGCCACCGCCTGCCGCGGCGGGCATGTTCATGTGAACGGTGACCGGGTGAAGCCCGCCCACTCCCTGCGCGTCGGCGACGAGGTGCGTGTCCGCCAGGACGGCCTGGAACGGATCGTCGTCGTGAAGCACCTGATCCGCAAGCGGGTCGGCGCTCCCGTGGCCGCCCAGTGCTACGTCGACAAATCTCCCCCGCCGCCGCCTCGCGAGGCCTTCGCTCCCGCAGGTGTCCGCGACCGCGGTGCCGGCCGCCCGACCAAGCGCGACCGCCGCGATCTGGAACGCCTGCGCGGCCTCACGGAAGGCAGCCGCCGCAACCGCTTCGCCGGACCGGGCGACCCTGGCGGCCCGGGCGGGTCCGAGACCCCGGCCGACCCCGACGGCTCGGCAACCCCCGCCCGCGCGGACGCACCCCGCCGCGCGGACAAGGCAGGGCACCTCGACAGAGCACGCCGCTCGGACCGTAGCGGCACCTCGGGCAAGGCCGGCAACCCTGGCAGGGGCGGAAGCTCTGGCAGAACGAAACGCTCGAACTGAGCCGAAGTTCCAGGCTCCGGCCCCAGCTCCGCACCCGCGCACGATCATGCGCGGCACGCAGACGAGACTCCCGCTCAGGCCACCGACGCCGCCCGCGCCCCGACAGCCAGGCAGCCCGGCAGCCGACAGCCCGGCATGCGTCCGGCCACCGCCATGAGGCCGCCCCCTACCGAAGGGCAGGGACCGGCCTCACCGCGGTGGCCGACGGACGGCTCGCCGTCACGCCCGTCGTCGTACCAGCCGCAGCAGATCCGCGTTGTGCCGGCGCCGGGCCCAGGCGATCAGGGCGAGCGGGACGATCAGGATGAGCGGGGTCGCCGCGTTCTCCCCGTCGAAGTAGGTGAGCTGGACGACGAACGCGCCGACCATCAGCCCGCTCAACGCCACGGCCGCCACCGACTGCAGGACGGGAATCAACAGGGCGATCCCACCGGCCAGTTCGAGAACGCCGATGATGTACATCCCCGTGCTGCCCCAGCCCATCTTGTCGAAGCCCTCGACGGCGGAGGGGTGCGCGATCAGCTTGGGAAGCGCGCTCGCGATGACGTAGAAGAGGGCGAGTACGACCTGAAGGGTGCGCAGGGCGATCCGGGCCCGGCGGCCACGGGAGGTCGGGGACTCGGCGATGACGGGCGCGTCGGCGACGGCGGAAGCGGCGGTGCGGGGGACGGGGACGGTGGTGTCGGACATCGGGGTCTCCTGGGGAAGCGGTCCGTGTGCTGTCACCGGGATAGACCCGCGCCCGTTCAGGAACTCATCGCCGCGCCGGGACCGAATTCCGTCAGGGGAAACCACCCGCGCCCGATGTACCAGTGCCGGCCGGCCCGCAGGTGATCGCCGACGGCCCGCTCCAGCACCGTCCGCCGCGGCAGGCTGTCCAGCGGCAGCTCCGCGTCCCCGAACACGAACTGCAGCGGCTCGCTGTCCTCCGGCCTCTCGTCCTCGGGGGCCAGCCGGAAACGCTCCTGGAACCGGACGATGTTGGAGTCCGCGGGCAGGTACTCCTTCAGCTGCGGGTCGAGCAGCCAGGAATGGCACAGCGCCACCTGGTAGGGCTCCTCCGGGAAGTGCCGGGGGAAGAACTCGCCGGCCAGGGCGAGTGAGCGATCGCAGGACTGGGGGGACAGCGGGCCGAGGAAGTCGGGGACGTGGACACTGAGGCAGGGCGCGCCGGTGGCGATGTCCGGTCCGGCAGCGGCCAGCGCCCGTCTGTTCCAGGGCCCGTACCGCATCCGCTCGAACTGGAGCCGCCCCAGCTGGTACAGCTCGCCGCGGAAGTGCCGGGTCAGCCAGCGCGGTGACTGCACGCCCGCCCTGCCGTACCGCCTGCGGTGCACGGCCATGTTCCGCCCGAGGTCGGCGAGGGTGCGCCGGGAGACGTCGTCCGGAATACCGCGGGCGCGGTGGTATTCGCGCGCGTGGGGCAGCGCCGCCACGAACACGTAGGCAGGGAAGCAGCGTTGGAGGGCGCCGGCCGGCCAGTCGAGGTCGGGCAGGACGACCGGGTCCTCGGCCTCGCCCAGGCCCCGGACGAGTTCGTCGACGGAGTGCTCCAGGAACCTCCGAAGCTCGGGGTCGTCCATGACCCGTCGGCCCATCCGTACGAGTTCGTTGACGTCCTCGTGCGGCACGGCGAGTTCCACCAGCACCTCGGCCAGTTCGTCGGCGTCCGGAAGCACGCGGTGACCTCCTTTTCGACCCTTTGGTCAGCGTCCGTTCCGAAGAGTACGTTGCAAGGAGGAGCGATGATCCCGATGCGTACGGGCAGTGAGCCGACGACAGCGCGCAGTGCACTGCGGGCGCGGTTCTGGCTGAGCGTGTGGGGGCTGGTCTGGACGGTCTTCGGCACGGCCGCGTTCGCGCTGGCGGGACGGCCCGGGTGGGCTGTCGCCTGTGGCGTGTTGTGGCTGGTGATCACCGTCGACATGGCGCTGATCCTCCGGCACATCCGCCAGGGCCCGCACTACCAGCCGGGCCCCGGCATCCCGCCGTACCGGCCGCCGGAGAACCGCCCCCGGTAGCCGCGGCACATCGAGGCGGCCGTCAGGAGTCGAACCGCGCGGCCTTCAGGAACTCCGGCTTCGGGTCCAGCGCCGCCGCCAGCCTGAAGTGGCGCCTGGCCTGGTCGGGCCGGCCCTGCCGCTCGTAGGTGCGGGCGAGCGCGAAGTGGGCGAAGGCGTTGTCCGGCTCGCGCTCCAGCACGATGGTGAACTCCAGCTCGGCGGGCCGCAGCTGCGCGGCCGCGAAGAAGGCACGCGCGCGCAGCAGCCGGGCCGCGGTGTTCTCCGGGTGGGCGGCGATGACCTGGTCGAGCAGTTTCACCGCGCCCCGCGGATCCCGTGCGGCGAGCAACTGCTCGGCGGCACGGAAGTCGATGACATGCGTCTCCGGAGTACGTCCGGTCGAACCGCTGGTCTCGGGCACGGCAGAGTCCTTCCCTCACTGGAAGGGTTCAACGCCCGGACAGCGAGACGCTATTCCTGGGGCTCCCGGGGCGCCTCAGGAGAAACGGCCTCGTCCGCGCCCCGGTCCGCACGCACTCGCCGTACGAGATCCGCCCATACGTCCCGCACGCGGTGCCGCAGCTCCTCCAGGGGGACGTCGTTGTCGATCACGACGTCCGCGATCTCCAGGCGCTTCTCGCGCGTCGCCTGGGCGGCCATGCGCGCGCGTGCGTCCTGCTCGGTCATGCCGCGCAGTGTGAGAAGCCGGTCGAGCTGGGTCTCGGGGCTCGTGTCGACGACGATCACGAGGTCGTAGAGCGGTGCGAGGGCGTTCTCCGCGAGGAGGGGGACATCGTGCACGACGACCGCGTCCTGGGCGGCGGCCGACTCCAGCTCACGGGAGCGGGCGCCCACCAACGGGTGCACGATCGAGTTCAGTACGGCGAGCTTGTCCGGGTCGGCGAAGACGATCGAGCCCAGTCCGGGCCGGTCCAGGCTGCCGTCCTCGGCGAGCACGTCCTCACCGAAGGCCTCCACGACCGCGGCGAGGCCGGGCGTGCCCGGCGCGACGACCTCGCGTGCGATCCGGTCCGCGTCGATCAGGACGGCACCATGCTCCACGAGGAGCCTCGACACCTCACTCTTGCCGGCACCGATACCGCCGGTCAGGCCCACCTTCAACATGCCCGGCAGCCTAGACGCTTCCCGCGGATCAGTTGTCGCCTTCCCGTTCCGCGAGGAAGCGCTCGAACTCTTTCCCGATCTCGTCCGCCGACGGAATGTCCACCGGCTCGGCCAGCATGTTCCCCCGCGTCTCCGATCCCGCCGCCGCGTCGTACTGGTGCTCAAGACCCTGGACGAGGGCCACGAGGTCCTCGTCGCCCTCCTGGATCTGGCGGTCGATCTCGGTCTGCGTGCGGTGGGCGTCGGTGCGCAGAGCGTGGGCGATGCCCGGCAGGACCATGCCGGTGGCGGCCGTGATGGCCTCCAGGACGGTCAGAGCCGCGTCCGGGTACGGCGAGCGCGCGATGTAGTGCGGCACGTGGGCCGCTACGCCCAGGACGTCGTGACCGGCCTCCATGAGCCGGTACTCGACCAGGGCCTCGGCACTGCCGGGTACCTGCGCCTCGTCGAAGGGGCTGCGGTGGCCGGGGACGAGATCGTGGCGATTGCCGTGCGGGGTGAGGCCGACGGGCCGGGTGTGCGGGACGCCCATGGGGATGCCGTGGAAGTTCACGGACAGCCGCACGCCGAGCCGCTCCACGATCTGCTGGACGGCCGCGGCGAAGCGCTCCCACTCCACGTCCGGCTCCGGGCCGGACAGCAGCAGGAAGGGCGCTCCGGTGGCGTCCTGGACGAGCCGCACGTCCAGGGTGGGCTCCTCGTACTCCGTCCAGCGGTCCCGCTTGAAGGTGAGCAGCGGACGGCGGGCTCGGTAGTCCACGAGCCGGTCGTGGTCGAAACGGGCCACGACCTGGTGGGGCAGCGTGTCGAGCAGCCGCTCGACGACCTGGTCGCCGGTCTCGCCCGCGTCGATGTATCCGTCGAAGTGGTAGAGCATGACCAGGCCGGCCGACTCCTGGGCGAGCGCCATGTCGACGACGGCGAGGCCCTTGGGCTCCCATGCGTACAAACCCTGCGGATCAAGCACAGTGACCGCTCCTCCTCGTGTTCATACGCTTCAACACGCCCTGGAACAGCGGCATTCCCACCCAGGGCCCTGATCAGGCCATCTCTTACGCCCTTTTCATGACCCGGCAGACGAACAGCGCGCCCCTCCAAGGGGCGCGGGGAACGGCGCGACCAGCCCCCACCGGCCCGCAGCGAACAACGAACCCGTACAACGCTGAAGGACCGCACCTCGAAAGGTACGGCCCTTCAGTCACCTGCTAAACCTCAGCGGTCCAGCGTTCAGCTCTGGCCGCCGGCCAGCTTCTCGCGAAGCGCGGCAAGCGCCTCGTCCGACGCCAGCGCACCGGAGGTGTCCGCACCCTCGGAGGAGTACGAGCTACCGCCGCCGCCACCGCCGCTACCGCCCGCAGCCGGAACCGCACCCGCAGCGTCGCCGCCCTCGGCCGCAGCAGCGGCGTCGGCCTCGCGGGACTTGATGACCTGCTGCTGGTGCTGCTCGAAGCGGGTCTGCGCCTCGGCGTACTGGGTCTCCCACACCTCACGCTGGGATTCGAAGCCCTCGAGCCAGTCGTTGGTCTCGGGGTCGAAGCCCTCGGGGTAGATGTAGTTGCCCTGGTCGTCGTAGGACGCGGCCATGCCGTAGAGCGTCGGGTCGAACTCGACCGAAGCCGGGTCCCCACCGAAGGCCTCGTTGGCCTGCTTCAGCGAGAGGCTGATGCGACGGCGCTCGAGGTCGATGTCGATGACCTTGACGAAGATCTCGTCGTTGACCTGGACGACCTGCTCCGGGATCTCCACGTGGCGCTCGGCCAGCTCGGAGATGTGGACCAGACCCTCGATGCCCTCGTCCACGCGGACGAACGCACCGAACGGAACCAGCTTCGTGACCTTGCCGGGCACGACCTGGCCGATCTGGTGGGTCCGGGCGAACTGCTGCCACGGGTCTTCCTGCGTCGCCTTCAGCGACAGGGAGACACGCTCACGGTCCATGTCGACGTCGAGGACCTCGACGGTGACTTCCTGGCCGACCTCGACAACCTCGGAGGGGTGGTCGATGTGCTTCCAGGAGAGCTCGGAGACGTGGACGAGACCGTCGACGCCACCGAGGTCCACGAACGCACCGAAGTTGACGATCGAGGAGACGACGCCGGAGCGGACCTGGCCCTTCTGCAGGGTCGTGAGGAAGGTCTGGCGGACCTCGCTCTGGGTCTGCTCGAGCCAGGCACGGCGGGACAGGACCACGTTGTTGCGGTTCTTGTCCAGCTCGATGATCTTGGCCTCGAGCTCCTTGCCCACGTAGGGCTGGAGGTCGCGGACGCGGCGCATCTCGACGAGGGAAGCCGGCAGGAAGCCACGGAGGCCGATGTCAAGGATGAGTCCACCCTTGACGACCTCGATGACGGTGCCGGTGACGATGCCGTCCTCTTCCTTGATCTTCTCGATGGTGCCCCAGGCGCGCTCGTACTGGGCGCGCTTCTTCGAGAGGATCAGGCGGCCTTCCTTGTCCTCCTTCTGGAGAACAAGGGCTTCGATCTCGTCACCGACGGCGACGACCTCGTTGGGGTCGACGTCGTGCTTGATCGAGAGCTCGCGGCTCGGGATGACGCCTTCGGTCTTGTAACCGATGTCGAGGAGAACCTCGTCCCGGTCAACCTTGACGATGACGCCGTCGACGATGTCACCATCGTTGAAGTACTTGATCGTCTCGTCGATAGCGGCGAGGAATGCTTCCTCGTCACCGATGTCGTTGACCGCAACCTGCGGGGTGGTGGCGGTGGTCTCGGTGCTGCTCGTCATGTGGGAAAGGGCTCCGGTACGGACGGTGAGTCGTAGGTACTGCTACGCCGGGAGCCCGTGTCGCTCTGAAGAAGCCGGACAGCCAAGGAAGCACCACATTGGAAAAAATCCGGTGGCGCCTCGAAAACCGAGGGGACATACGACAGATGCGAGCGCAACCTGCTACGTCTGAGGTGCGCAGGCCCGCAGCGCAACTTGTAGCATACGGGGGCAGCCGGACAGGGTCAATGCGCGAAGGCGCACACCCGGGGCGGATCGCCGCATACCCGGCGCAAAACATGTCTCACGAGGCCACGCGGACCCGATGACGTCCCATTCGTGACGTCGTCGCGACGGGTGCGACGGAAGAGTCCGCAGATTAGTACGAGGGAGCCGATCATCCAAGAGCCCGCAGCACACCAGCAGCCGACCGGCCCGGACGACGAGTCGGAGGCCACCCGGCGTGACGCGGACGTCACCGAGAGCTCCCGGGCCAACCGCGGCTGGTGGGACCGCAACGCCGACGAGTACCAGGTCGAGCACGGCACGTTCCTCGGCGACGACCGTTTCGTCTGGGGCCCCGAGGGTCTCGACGAGGTGGAGGCGGAACTGCTGGGCCCCTCCGAGGACCTCAAGGGCAAGGACGTCCTCGAGATCGGCGCCGGCGCGGCCCAGTGCGCGCGCTGGCTGGCCGTGCAGGGCGCCCGCCCGGTCGCCCTCGACATCTCCCACCGCCAGCTCCAGCACGCCCTGCGCATCGGCACGTCCTTCCCGCTGGTGTGCGCCGACGCGGGCGCGCTGCCCTTCGCGGACGGCTCCTTCGACCTGGTGTGCTCGGCGTACGGCGCGATGCCGTTCGTCGCCGACCCGGTGCTGGTCCTGAAGGACGTGCGCCGCGTCCTGCGCCCGGGCGGCCGTTTCGTCTTCTCGGTCACGCACCCGATCCGCTGGGCCTTCCCGGACGAGCCGGGCCCCGAGGGCCTGACCGTCTCCGCCTCCTACTTCGACCGCACGCCCTACGTCGAGCAGGACGACAGCGGCCACGCGGTGTACGTCGAGCACCACCGCACGATCGGCGACCGGGTGCGCGACGTGGTCGCCGGCGGCTTCCGCCTGGTCGACCTGGTCGAGCCGCAGTGGCCCGCCTGGAACACCTCGGAGTGGGGCGGCTGGTCCCCGTTGCGCGGGAACCTCATCCCCGGCTCGGCGATCTTCGTCTGCGAACGGGACTGACGTACGCCGACCTTCGGGCGGCCGTACGACACTGGGGGCGTGATCCGTTACGACGCCCTGGACGTCCTTCCCGTACGCGGTGCCCTGTCCGCGCTGAGCGACGCCCTGGAGGAACACGGCACGGCCGTCCTCGTGGCGCCGCCCGGCACCGGCAAGACGACCCTCGTGCCACTGGCGCTGGCGGGCCTGCTGGACGCCGGGGCACCCGCGCGCAGGGTCGTCGTCGCCGAACCCCGCCGGATCGCCGCCCGCGCGGCCGCGCGGCGGATGGCATGGCTGCTGGGCGAGCAGGTCGGCGGGAGCGTCGGCTACACCGTGCGTGGCGAGCGGGTGGCCGGACGGCACACGCGTGTGGAGGTCGTCACGACGGGGGTGCTGCTTCAACGGCTCCAGCGCGACCAGGAACTGGCCGGCGTCGACGTGGTGGTGCTCGACGAGTGCCATGAGCGGCATCTGGACGCGGACACCACGGCGGCCTTCCTGTGGGACGTACGGCAGACCCTGCGCCCGGAGCTGCGCCTGGTGGCGGCGTCCGCAACGACCGACGCGCAGGGGTGGGCGCGGCTGCTGGGCGACGCGCCCGTGGTCGAGGCGGCGGGCGCCTTGCATCCGGTGGAGGTCGTGTGGGCGCCGCCGGCCCGTCCCGTACGGCCGCCGCACGGCCTGCGCGTGGACCCTGTACTGCTCGCACACGTGGCGTCGGTCGTACGGCGGGCGCTGGCCGAGCGGGACGGGGACGTGCTGTGTTTCCTGCCGGGCGTGGGCGAGATCGCGCGCGTGGCCGGGCAGTTGGGCGCTCTCGGCGACGTGGAGGTGCTCCAGGTCCACGGCCGGGCGCCGGCGGCCGTGCAGGACGCGGTACTGACGGGCGGGGAGCGGCGCCGGGTGGTCCTGACGACCTCCGTGGCCGAGTCGTCCCTGACCGTGCCCGGAGTGCGGGTGGTCGTCGACTCGGGGCTGGCGCGCGAGCCGCGCGTCGACCACGCGCGCGGGCTGAGCGCGCTGGCGACGGTACGGGCCTCACAGGCGGCCGGGCGGCAGCGGGCCGGACGGGCGGGGCGTGAGGCGTCCGGCGCGGTGTACCGGTGCTGGGCACAGGCGGAGGACGCCCGGTTGCCGCGTTTCCCGGCGCCGGAGATCAAGGTGGCCGACCTGACGGCGTTCGCGTTGCAGGTGGCCTGCTGGGGCGATCCGGACGCGTCCGGTCTCGCGCTGCTGGACCCACCGCCGGGTGGCGCGATGGCGGCGGCGCGCGAGGTGCTGAGGGCCGTCGGAGCGGTGGACGCGGACGGCCGGGCCACGGCCCGGGGCGCACGGCTGGCCCGTCTGGGACTGCATCCCCGGCTGGGGCGGGCGCTGCTGGACACCTCCGGTGCGGGGGCCGAGGTGATCGCGCTGCTGTCGGAGGAGCCGCCCCGGGAATACGGCGACGACCTGGCGGCCGCCCTGCGGGCTGCTCGGCGTGGCGGCGACTCCTACGCGGGGCGCTGGCGGACGGAGGTGCGGCGCCTTCGGACCGCCTCGGCGGACTTCCGCGAGCCGGATGCCGGACGGGACGGCCGCGCCTCCTCGGCGGACCTCCGGCACACGGACGCGGGAAAGGACGGTCTCGTCGCCGCGCTCGCCTTTCCGGAGCGCGTGGCCCGGAAGGACGGGGAGTCCTATCTCATGGCCTCCGGCACCCGCGCCGAGCTCCGCGACGGATCCCCTCTGCGGGGCGCACCCTGGATCGCCGTGGCGGTGGCGGACCGTCCCGTCGGCAAGGGCCACGCGCGTGTGCAGCTCGCCGCCGTGATCGACGAGGACACGGCCCGGTCGGCGGCGGCGTCGCTGCACTCCGAGCGCCAGGAGGTGCACTGGGCCGACGGGGATGTCGTGGCGCGGCGGGTGGAGCGGCTCGGCGCCATCGAGCTCGCGGCGCGGCCGCTCAGGAACGCCGACCCCGCTCTCGTACGCGAGGCCCTTCTCGAAGGGCTCCGCCAGGAAGGGCTGCGGGTACTGCGGTGGACGCCCGACGCCGACGTACTGCGGCAGCGGCTCGCGTTCCTGCACCACCACGCCGGCGCCCCGTGGCCCGACGTCTGCGACGACGCGCTCCACGCGCGCGTGGACGAATGGCTGGAGCCGGAGCTGAGCCGCGCCCGGCGCCGCGCCGACCTGGCACGCATCGACGCGGGAGGGGCACTCACGCGCCTGCTCCCCTGGGCTTCGGGCGAGGCCGCGCGGCTCGACGAACTGGCACCCGAGCGGGTCACCGTACCGAGTGGGTCCAGAGTCCGGATCGACTACGGCGACCCGGAGCAGCCGGTCCTCGCCGTGAAGTTGCAGGAGATGTTCGGGCTCCAGGAGTCGCCCCGGGTCGCCGGCGTTCCCCTCCTCGTGCATCTCCTCTCCCCCGCCGGGCGGCCGGCCGCCGTCACCGCCGATCTCGCCTCCTTCTGGAAGGACGGCTACAAGGGGGTGCGGGCGGAGTTGCGCGGCCGGTATCCGAAGCATCCGTGGCCCGAGGACCCGGCGGGCGCCGAGCCGACGCGGCACACCAACGCGCGGCTCAGGCCGTGACCGGCTCGGGTACGTCCGCACTCACGGGGGCCAAACGGCGGCCGCGGGCTTCCAGCCACAGCGACAGCGCAAGGAGCAGGACACCCAGGGTCAGAAAGCCCCAGGGCAGGTAGGAGGTCATCAGGAGGATCAGGGTGCGGTTCGACTTGACCAGGTCGACCGTGTGCCTGATGTAGTCCTCGCGCATCTTCACGTCGCCGGCGAACACCGTCACCTTGCCGCCGTCGCCGAGCAGGGTGCCGCCGCGCAGCTCCTCCTTGTGGACTTCCTCGCCGTTGACGGGGGCGCCGGTGAGGGGTTCGACCCAGAACTTGCGGACCGTGGTGTACCAGCGGGTGGTGCCGGTCTTGGCGATGGTCGCGGGGGTGATGCCCTGGATCGGCATGGTCTTGGGAAAGGGCACCTGGGTCCAGGGGATGGTCTGCTCGAAGTAGTAGACGTCGACGCCGCGGAAGTTCTGGGTGCCCTTGTAGTGGATGGGGGCCGAGGTGCGGGCCTGGGCGTCGAAGTACTCGTAGTCCCGCTTCTCCGTCAGGAACGGGAACTTGAACTCGATGCCCTCGCGTTTGACCGGGTCGCCGTCGACCATCTCGCCGGTGGCGTGGACGGGGTCCTGGGTGTGGGCGTCGAAGATGTAACGCTCGGGGATCTTGGAGACCATCTTGCCGTCGGGGCCGACGACATAGGACAGGCCGTCCCAGACCACGACGTCCTTCCCGGCCGTCTTCTCGATCTTCTCCGAGGCCTCCACGTTGCCCTTGAGGGTCTGCACGATGGTGACCTTGGGGACCTTCTTCTCCTTCATTCCGTTGTTGTAGTCGAGGAGGGTCACGTTCTTCGCCTCCAGGACCATGTCCTGGTACTGGTTGGCGGGGACCTTGGCCAGGCGCGGGAAGGCGTACCAGCGCATCAATGGGGACAGCGCCGCGAAGAACACGGCGAGGGCGAGCAGGACCAGGCTGGTCTTGCGGCGCATCTCGGCCTCCCGGACGGGCGGTTACGGGTGTGCGGGCACCGTGGTCAGCAACGGTTTCGGAGACGTCTTGCCCGTCGTCTGCCCCATCGCGGTGATGGCGAGGATCAGTGCGAACGCGAGGGCGAGACCGGTCGCGGCGGCGATCAGGGCGCGCATGGGTGCCTCCCTGCCAACGGGAACTGATACATCGTCAGATCCGGCACGGTAGCAACGGGCGGGCGAGATGAGAACACGTCGCGCACAGACGAAGGGCGCCCTGTCCGCCGTGGCGGCGAGGACGCCCTTCGAGGTGGGTCCGGTGTCCTACGAACTCGCGCTGGGGCTGGGCGACGGGCTCACGGCGGTGTCCGTGGCAGTGTCCGTGGTGGCCACCGCCACGGTCAGCTTCACGTCGAGCGTCGCTCCGCCCGCGGTGGTGATGCGGAGCACGAAGGTGCCGGTGGCGGTGTCGGCGTAGAGCTGCGGCAGCTTCAGCAGGCCGTCGGCGTCCGTCGTGAGGCCCGTCAAGGTGCGCACGGTCTTGCCGTCGGCGTCCTTGAAGTAGGGGCCCTTGTCGTTCTCGGTGGCGTCGTCGGCCGACGTGATGAGGGTGGCGGTGGCGGCGACCTTGTCGGCCACGGCACCCTTGTAGGTGGCCTTGACCTGGACCGCGTCGGCGAACTCACCGCTCGGCGTGCAGGTCAGATCGGTCGTGGTGGTCCGGGCGAGAGTGTCGGCGACGCGCTGGGTCACGGTGGCCGTGTAGTCCGGGCCGGTGACGGTACGGCCGATGAGGGTCGCGCGGACCGTGAAGGCGCCGGTGGTCTCGCCCGCCTGGAGCGCGGGCGCGGTGGCCACACCGGAGGCGCCCGTGAGGCCGGTCGCGACCTTCTCGCCGCCGGTGAAGGTGGCGTCGGTGTCGCCGACGATCGTGAAGCGGATCCGCACCTTGGGGACGCCCATGCCTGCGGCGTTCTCGGCCTTGGTGCTGATCTTCCCGGTGAACGCGTCGCCGGCCGTCGCGGTGAGCTTGGCGGTGCCCGAGTCCTCCAGGTGGTCCACCGACTCGGTCGGAGTGAGGGGAGTCGTCGGGGCCGGCGGGGTGGGGGTCCCCGAGGGCGGCGGGGTGGTCGGGGGCGGCGTCGGGCTCGGCGAGCCGGTGCCGGGCGTGTTCGGCGTGGACGTACCCGGCGTCGTGGTCGACGGCGTCGTGGGGGACGAGCCGTCGCCGCCGTCGCTGCGGCTGCCCGGGACGGTGCCGGTGCCGTCGGGAACCTCGTAGGTGCCCTTGCGGTAGTACTCCAGCCAGGACAGGACCGTGTTCAGGTAGTCCTGCGAGGGGTTGTAGCTGAGGATCGCCTTGGCCAAGTCTCCGCCGGCCGACAGGTCCCAGCCGTTGCGGCACAGGTAGTGACCGGCGGCGAGGGAGGCGTCGTAGATGTTGTTCGGGTCCTTCACCCCGTCGCCGTTGCCGTCGCGGCCGGCCCACGCCCAGGTGGAGGGGATGAACTGCATCGGGCCGACGGCCGAGTCGTAGGCGCTGTTGCCGTCGTAGGCACCGTTGTCGGTGTCCTTGATGAGCGCGAAGCCGTTGCCGTCGAGCTGCGGGCCGAGGATCTTGGAGGTCGTGGTGCCGTCCGCGTCGACCCGGCCGCCGCGGGCCTGGCCCGACTCGACCTGACCGATGGCGGCGAGGAGCTGCCAGGGCAGGTTGCAGCCGGGCTTGGACTCCTGGAGCTCGGCAGCGGCCTGCTTGTAGGCGGCGAGGACGGTCGCGGGTATCCCGGCCTCGGCCTCGGTCGGGGTGGTGGTGCCGGAGGTGCCGTCGGTCGGCACCGGGCTCGGGGTGTTCAGCGGCGGCAGGTCCGTGTAGTACGGCGAGTTGCCGGTCGCGGTGCCGTCACCGGCGGTCGCGTCGGGGGAGGGCTGGGCGTCGGCGGCGGTCGATCTGCCGTTGTCGTCGACCGTCGCTCCCGGGGCCTGGGAAGCGGCCAGTGCCGCGACCGCGGCCGCGGCCACGGCGGTGGTCACCGCTCCCTTGCGGAGCCTCCTGCCGAATTGCGCCGCCATAAGGTGAACCCCTCCCGTGGGCGCACGAACGCCCGTCTCCGTCTGTCGCTCTCGTCCAGTAGTGACAGTCGAGCCGCCCTTGAGGTTGCCCCCGTGACGCGCGGTAATTCCTGAGGTGCGCGTTCGATCGGGCTCTCCAGCGCGGTGACCCGTGCGACCCTACGACAACTTCCTTTTCTCGGACACCGGTTCGCGCCCGTTATTCACCGGTTGGCCATGTTCGATCGGTGCGGGGTCGCATCGCCCATACTGGGCGGGACCGATCACCCGGGCCGCCGCCCGGCCAACGCCCGTCGCGAGGAGCCCCGTTGCCGTTCACCCTGAGCCACGCGGCGGCGGTACTGCCCGCGGTGCGGTCCGACGGAACCGGTCGGGGCCGACTGGTTCCGGCCGTACTCGTGGCCGGCTCCTTCTCGCCCGACATGACCTATTTCGCGGCAAGTGCCGTTCCCGGGGCGATGGAGTTCGGCACCGTCACGCACTCCTTCCCGGGTGTCTTCACGGTCGACGTCCTCATCGCCTGGGCACTGGTGGGTCTGTGGCTGCTGCTGCGTGAGCCGCTGGTGGCGCTGCTCCCCCGGCGACGGCAGGGCGCGGTGGCGACCCTGCTCGGCTGCGGAACGCCACGCGCGCGTGTGCGTACGAGGCTGGTCGTGCGCTGGTACGTCTCCGCCGCGCTGGGGGCGCTCACCCATGTCGTGTGGGACGCGTTCACCCACTTCGACCGGTGGGGGATGCGGCTGCTGCCCGTCCTGGGCCGGGAGGTGGCCGGGTCGCCTCTGTACTGGTATCTCCAGTACGGCAGTTCGACGGTGGCGGCACTCGTGATCGCCCTGTGCTGCGGGTACGCGCTGCGGCGGGCACCCGCGACGGCCGAGCCGGCCGGGGTCCCCGAACTGTCGGTGCGGGACCGGTGGTGGGCCCTGGCCGTGATCGGCGGGTGCGTGACGGCGGGCGCGGTGCAGCGGACCTCACGGTGGTGGGCCGACCGGGACTCCGGCACGAAGCTCCTGGAACTGATCCCGACGCTGTGCTTCGGAGTCGGGGCCGGGTTGGTCCTCGGAGTGCTGGTGTACGCCGTGGGGGTCAGGCTGTGGCGCCCGGCTCCGGCGCCGGTGCCCGGCGACCGGGAAGAGACGGCTCTTCCGGTCTCCCGCTGACGGTGCCGGCCGCCGCGACGAACACCGTCATCGTGGACATCGGACGGGACCTGGGCAGCAGGGCGAGGGCGAGGGCCAGATAACCGAGCGCCAGCTCGGCCCACAGTCGACTGCCGGAGGCTTGCGCACTCTCCGCTTCTTCTACGGCGTCCTCGTCGTGGCGGGTGAGGCGGTGCCGTAGGTCTGCGGTGGCGTGGCGCAGGGTGGTGGCGAGGCGGGCCGGGATGCGGGGGCCCGCGGCCCTGGCCCGTGCTTGTGCCCGGCGCAGGAGGATCACCGGGTCGACGGGGATGCGGGCGGTGCTTGCGGTGGCCGCGTGGAGCGGGACCGGGTGCCGTGCGGGCGAGGGGGCCTTGTCGGCGTGCGCCTGTGCCTGCGTCCGTGCGGGGGCCGTCCGGCGGTGGAGTATGCGTATACCCATGACCGCATCCTGGCCGGGGGTGGGGTGGGGGGCGTTGTTGTGGCGTCCACGCGAGTGATGGGCCGGGCGTCCGAGGAGCTGCCTCGCCGGGCCGTGGGGCGGGTGCGGGCCGGTGGGGGCTGGTCGCGCAGTTCCCCGCGCCCCTGGGGAGCCCGCGGCGTCCGTCATCCAGAACTGTTGAAGCAACAGCACCCGCCGGACCGAGGACGGACACCCCCCACCCCGTCCCCGACCCACAACACACCCGCACGCGCTACACCGGCCCCCACCCAACCGAAACAGGCCGCCGCAGGCATCCAGGGGCGCGGGGAACTGCGCAAAACCCCCGCCCCCACCGAACCCGCACAAGCCGAACCCGCACAAGCCGAACCCGCACAAGCCGAGGCCGCCGCAGGCTAGTGCGCTGCCGACTCCCAGTCCGGGCCGTCGCCCACCGAGACGCCGAGCGGCACGTTCAGATGGACCGCGGCCGACATTTCGCGGCGGACGATCTCCTCCGCCCTCTGGCGCTCCCCCGGTGCGATCTCCAGGACGATTTCGTCGTGGACCTGGAGCAGCATCCGGGAGGTGAGGCCGGCCTCGCGCAGCGCGTCGTCCACCTTGAGCATGGCGATCTTCACGATGTCCGCCGCGGTGCCCTGGATCGGCGCGTTGAGGGCCATCCGCTCGGCCGCCTCCCGCCGCTGGCGGTTGTCGCTGTTGAGGTCGGGGAGATAGCGCCGACGCCCGAACAGTGTCGCCGTGTATCCCGTGGCCCGGGCCTCGTCGACCGCCCGGCGCAGATAGTCCCGCACTCCGCCGAACCGCTCGAAGTAGGCGTCCATGAGGGCCCGCGCCTCACCCGCGTCGATGTTCAGCTGCTGCGAGAGCCCGAACGCCGACAGTCCGTACGCGAGCCCGTACGACATCGCCTTGATCTTGCGCCGCATCTCCGCGTCGACGGCGTCGGCCTCGACGGCGAAGACCTGGGAGGCCGCCGTGGTGTGGAGGTCCTCACCCGAGGTGAACGCCTCGATGAGCCCTTCGTCCTCGGAGAGGTGGGCCATCACGCGCAGCTCGATCTGGCTGTAGTCCGCCGTCATGAGGGACTCGAAGCCCTCGCCGACCACGAATCCCCGCCGGATCGCCCGTCCCTCGTCCGTGCGGACGGGGATGTTCTGGAGGTTGGGGTCGGTCGAGGACAGCCGGCCCGTCGCCGCGACGGTCTGGTTGAACGTCGTGTGGATACGGCCGTCCGCGGCCACCGTCTTGATGAGGCCCTCGACGGTGACCCGCAGCTTGGCCTGCTCACGGTGCCGGAGCATGATCACCGGCAGTTCGTTGTCCGTCTGGGTCGCCAGCCACGCGAGGGCGTCGGCGTCGGTGGTGTAGCCGGTCTTGGTCTTCTTCGTCCTCGGCAGGCCCAGCTCGCCGAAGAGGACCTCCTGGAGCTGCTTGGGCGAGCCGAGGTTGAACTCGTGTCCGGCCGCCGCGTGCGCCTCCTTCACTGCCTGCTGGACGGCGCCCGCGAACATCTGCTCCATGGCCTCCAGGTGGGCCCGGTCCGCCGCGATGCCGTGCCGCTCCATGCGAGCCAGCAGGGTGGAGGTGGGCAGTTCCATGTCACGCAGCAGGTCCGCGGCGCCGACCTCTTCCAGGCGCCCCTCGAAGGCCGTGCCCAGATCGAGGACGGCCCGCGCCTGGATCATCAGTGCTTCGGCCTCGGCCCCGTCGTCCGTGCCGAACGCGAGCTGCCCGTCGGCCGCGGCGGCGGGGGCCAGCTCCCGGCCCAGGTACTCCAGCGACAGCGCGTCCAGGTCGAAGGACCGGCGGCCCGGCTTGACCAGGTACGCGGCGAGCGCGGTGTCCATGCCGACGCCGCCGATGCTCCAGCCGTGCTCGGCGAAGACCCGCATCGCGCCCTTGGTGTTGTGCAGCACCTTGGGCCGGTCGGCGTCGGCGAGCCAGGCCGCCCACGCCCTCTCGTCGGCCTCGTCGAGCTGGGACGGGTCGAACCAGGCGGCCGCCCCTCCGGACGCGGCGAGCGCGACCTCGGCGACCGAGCCGGTGCCCAGGCCCCAGGTGTCGACCGTGACGAGGCCCAGCGGCTGCTGCGTGCCGTGCTCCGCGAGCCACGGCGCGAGCTCGCCGGTGCCGAGGACCTTGCCGTCGACCTCCACGCCCGCCGCGGCGACCGGGCTCTCCTCGGCCTCCTCCGCACCCGGGTCGACGGCCAGCAGCCGCTCCCGCAGGGAGGGGTTCCTGATCTCCAGGGTGTCAAGGATCATCGCGAGCGACTTGCGGTCGTAGGGGGCGCGTTCCAGTTCTGTGACCGTCTTGGGGAGCTCGACCGTGCGCACCATCTCGGTGAGGCGGCGGTTGAGCTTGACGGCCTCCAGGTGGTCTCGGAGGTTCTGCCCGGCCTTGCCCTTGACCTCCTCGACGCGCTCGACCAGCTCCGCGAACGAACCGAACTGGTTGATCCACTTGGCCGCGGTCTTCTCGCCGACGCCGGGAATGCCCGGCAGGTTGTCGGACGGGTCGCCGCGCAGCGCCGCGAAGTCGGGGTACTGGGCGGGCGTCAACCCGTACTTCTCGACGACCTTCTCCGGGGTGAACCGGGTCAGCTCCGAGACGCCCTTCGTCGGATACAGCACGGTGGTGTGCTCGCTGACCAGCTGGAAGGAGTCACGGTCACCGGTGACGATCAGCACGTCGAAGCCCGCGGCCTCGGCCTGGGTGGCCAGCGTCGCGATGACGTCGTCGGCCTCGAAGCCGTCGACCGCGAACCGCGAGACCTGCATCGCGTCGAGGACTTCGCCGATCAGCTCGACCTGGCCCTTGAACTCGTCCGGAGTCTTGGAGCGGTTGGCCTTGTACTCCGTGAACTCCTCGGAACGCCAGGTCTTGCGCGACACGTCGAAGGCCACCGCGAAGTGCGTGGGCGCCTCGTCGCGCAGCGTGTTCGCCAGCATCGACGCGAAGCCGTAGATCGCGTTCGTCGGCTGGCCGGTCGCGGTGGTGAAGTTCTCCGCGGGCAGCGCGAAGAACGCGCGATAGGCCAGCGAGTGCCCGTCCATGAGCATCAGGCGCGGACGGCTGCCGCCGGGGCTGTTGTCGGTCTTCTTCGATGCTGTCTCTGCCACGCCCCCGATCCTGTCACGCCCCACTGACAGTCAGGCCCGCCCGCCGCCGACGGCACACCCGTCGCCGCTTCCCGACCGCCCGGCAAACACCGTTGTCACCGGTGCGTGCGAGGATCGGAGACGTACCTCACACGTGTGTGCGAAGGAGAGAGTCCGATGGCCACGAAGCCGCCCAAGGGTGATCCGGTTCAGGACGCTCCTCAGGTCACCGAACCGAAGCACGCGGCGGCGGGACTGCCCGCCATCGGGCACACACTGCGCATCGCGCAGCAGCAGATGGGTGTGAAGCGCACCGCCCTGACCCTGCTGCGCGTCAACCAGAAGGACGGCTTCGACTGCCCGGGCTGCGCCTGGCCGGAGCCGGAACACCGCCACGCGGCGGAGTTCTGCGAGAACGGCGCGAAGGCGGTCGCCGAGGAAGCCACCCTGCGCCGGGTCACCCCGGAGTTCTTCGCCGCGCACCCCGTCGCCGACCTGGCGAACAGAAGCGGCTACTGGCTGGGCCAGCAGGGGCGGCTCACCCACCCCATGTACGTCCCCGAGGGCGGCACTCACTACGAACCCATCAGCTGGGAGCGTGCCTTCGACATCGTCGCCGAGGAGATCGCCGCCCTCGACTCCCCCGACGAGTCCGTCTTCTACACCTCGGGACGCACCAGCAACGAGGCCGCGTTCCTCTACCAGCTCTTCGCCCGCGAGCTCGGCACGAACAACCTGCCGGACTGCTCCAACATGTGCCACGAGTCGTCCGGTTCGGCGCTGAGCGAGACCATCGGCATCGGCAAGGGCAGCGTCCTGCTCGACGACCTCTACAAGGCCGACCTGATCATCGTCGCCGGACAGAACCCGGGGACCAACCACCCCCGCATGCTGTCCGCGCTGGAGAAGGCCAAGTCGAACGGCGCGAAGATCATCAGCGTCAACCCGCTGCCCGAGGCCGGCCTGGAGCGCTTCAAGAACCCGCAGACCCCCCAGGGCATGCTCAAGGGCGCCTCCCTCACCGATCAGTTCCTCCAGATCCGCATCGGCGGCGACCAGGCCCTCTTCCGCCTCCTCAACAAGCTGATCCTCCAGACGCAGGGCGCCGTCGACGAGACCTTCGTCCGCGAACACACCCACGGCTACGAGGAGTTCGCCGAGGCCGCAGGCGCCGCCGACTGGGACGAGACGCTCACCGCGACCGGCCTCACCCGCGCGGAGATCGAGGAAACCCTCGCCATGGTCCTCGCCTCCGAGCGGACCATCGTCTGCTGGGCCATGGGCCTCACCCAGCACAAGCACTCCGTGCCGACCATCCGCGAGGTCGTCAACTTCCTCCTCCTGCGCGGCAACATCGGCCGCCCCGGCGCCGGCGTCTGCCCGGTCCGCGGCCACTCCAACGTCCAGGGCGACCGCACCATGGGCATCTTCGAGCGCCCCGCACCCGCCTTCCTGGACGCCCTGGAGAAGGAGTTCGGCTTCGCCCCGCCGCGCGAGCACGGCTTCGACGTCGTCCGCGCCATCCGCGCCCTGCGCGACGGCGAGGCCAAGGTCTTCTTCGCCATGGGCGGCAACTTCGTCTCCGCCTCCCCCGACACCGACGTCACCGAGGCCGCCATGCGGCGCGCCAGGCTGACCGTGCACGTCTCGACCAAGCTCAACCGCTCGCACGCCGTCACAGGCGCGCGTGCCCTGATCCTGCCCACTCTGGGCCGCACCGAGCGCGACCTCCAGAGCGGCGGCGAGCAGTTCGTGACCGTCGAGGACTCCATGGGCATGGTGCACGCCTCCCGCGGCCGCCTGGAGCCCGCGAGCGGACAACTGCGGTCCGAGCCCGCCATCGTGTGCCGGCTGGCCCGCCGGGTCCTGGGCGAGAACAGCCGCACACCCTGGGAGGAGTTCGAGAAGGACTACGCGACGATACGAGACCGGATAGCCCGCGTCATACCCGGCTTCGAGGACTTCAACGCGCGCGTGGCCCACCCCGGCGGCTTCACCCTGCCGCACGCCCCGCGCGACGAACGCCGCTTTCCCACCGCCACCGGCAAGGCCAACTTCACCGCCGCACCCGTCGAGTACCCCGCACTGCCCGCAGGCCGCCTGCTGCTGCAGACACTGCGCTCCCACGACCAGTACAACACCACGATCTACGGCCTCGACGACCGCTACCGGGGCATCAAGAACGGCCGCCGCGTGGTCCTGGTCAACCCCGAGGACGCGCAGCAGCTCCACCTCGCCGACGGCTCGTACGTCGACCTCGTCAGCGAATGGAAGGACGGCGTGGAACGACGGGCGCCCGGCTTCCGGGTCGTGCACTACCCGACCGCACGGGGCTGCGCGGCCGCGTACTACCCCGAGACCAACGTCCTCGTACCGCTCGACGCCACCGCCGACACCAGCAACACCCCGGCCAGCAAGTCCGTCGTCGTGCGTCTGGAACAATCGACAACCGACTGAGCGTTTGCTCAGCACAGGCGGTCGTAGCGACCAGGACGAACGGAGCCCGGCCCCATGGGCGAGCAGCAGCACGTCACCTTCCCCCAAGAAGTCATCGATGAGTACGCCGCACTCGGCGTCGACCTCGTCGCCATGTTCTCCGCCGGGCACCTGGGCACCCGCATGGGCGTCCAGATCATCGAGGCCTCCGCCGACCGGGTCGTCGGCACCATGCCCGTCGAGGGCAACACCCAGCCCTACGGACTGCTCCACGGCGGCGCCTCCGCCGTACTCGCCGAGACCCTCGGATCCGTCGGCGCCATGCTGCACGCCGGAAGCTCGAAGATCGCCGTGGGCGTCGACCTGAACTGCACCCACCACCGCGGAGCCCGCTCAGGACTGGTGACCGGAGTCGCCACACCCGTGCACCAAGGACGCTCCACCGCGACCTACGAGGTCGTCATCAGCGACGAGGAAGGACGACGGGTCTGCACCGCCCGCCTGACCTGCCTGCTGCGCGACGCCCCCGCCCGCTAGCCGCACCCCACCCACCGACTGGGCACCGTCCCCCGACTCCCCTACCGTTCTCCCATGACCGGTATCGGCCCCGTCGAGCCCGTCAACTCACCGCAGACGGGGGACAGTCACGACGTCATCGGCGTCGACGAACCACGCCTGACGGACCGCTGGAACACGTGGTGGAACACCCTGTCACCCAGGGCCCGCAGAACCGCCCTGGGGACGACCGCGCTCACCCTGCTCACAGCCGGAATCCTCCTCCCCCGCGCCCTGTCCGACGACCACCCCGCACCACCGGACACCCCCGCCCCCTGGCCCGCCAACGTCACCGCCTGGCGCTACCTCGGGTCCGCCGGACTCCCCAGAACCCCCGGCACTCACCCCACCAGCGGACTGTTCCGGTTCGCCGTCGACGTCCGCAGCGGACCACCCGTCACCCTCCGGGTCACCGGAGCCGCCCTCGCCGGACTCACCGCCCACGCCCTGCCCGACACCTTCACCGTGCACGCCGGCACGACACGCCGGGTCACCGTGGAGATAACGGTTTCCGACTGCTCCGGCCTGCCCCTGAACGCCGACCTACTATTCCTTGACGTAACGCTGCGTAACGCGCGCGCAATACAACACCATAGTTTCATCTTCGGCAGCGCGTACTCCGACGCCCTTTCCGGGCTCCTGCGCAGCGCCTGCACCCCCATCACGACGCCACAGGCCCCACGGCCAAGCGGAAGTGCAGGTTCTCAAAATACGGACCGCTCGTAAATTCCGCCAAACCGGCTGAGAGCCCCCTTCGCGGAAGCCCACCATCCACCACGTCATAACAAGAAAGTCACAA
Source organism: Streptomyces sp. NBC_00285 (assembly GCF_036174265.1). Lineage (NCBI taxonomy): Bacteria > Bacillati > Actinomycetota > Actinomycetes > Kitasatosporales > Streptomycetaceae > Streptomyces > Streptomyces sp. NBC_00285. The sequence goes on from NZ_CP108055.1 coordinate 2,841,232, forward strand.
GCCCGCGCACAGCGATGCCCCTGCCTGCAAACCGGGCTTAGAGTCACGGCCAGTCACCGCTCCATCGGGAGTTCGGTACCAGCGCGGCACCAACCGTACCCACGAGGACGGACGTGCCTGCGGAGAGGACTGATTGTGCGACGTTCTTTGGTGATTCTCACCTCCGTCATGGCGACGGGGGCTTTGACGCTCACCGCCTGTGGCTCCCGAGACGACAAGGGCGGCAGCAGCGACAACGGGGGCACCACCACCCTCACCATCGGCGTGGACGCCCCGCTGTCCGGCGAGAACTCCACCACCGGTCTCGGCATCCAGTACGGCGCTCAGATCGCCGTCGACGACGCCAACAAGGCCAAGCTCGTCCCCGGCGTCACCTTCAAGCTGAAGGCCTTCGACGACAAGGCGCAGCCGGCCACCGGCCAGTCCAACGCCACCGCCATCACCGGCGACAAGACCGCCGTCGGCGCTGTCGGCCCCCTGAACTCCGGCGTCGCCCAGACGATGCAGCAGGTGTTCGCCTCGGCCAACATGGTCGAGATCTCCCCCTCGAACACCAACCCCGCCCTGACCCAGGGCAAGAACTGGCAGACGGACAAGAAGCGTCCCTACAAGACGTACTTCCGCACCGCCACCACCGACGAACTGCAGGGCAGCTTCGCCGCCGACTACGCGTACAACGGCCTCAAGAAGAAGAAGGTCTTCGTCGTCGACGACAAGCAGACCTACGGCGCCGGCCTCGCCAAGATCTTCAACGAGCAGTTCAAGAAGCTCGGCGGCGCCGTGGTCGGCACCGACCACGTCAACACCGGCGACAAGGACTACGGCTCCCTCGTCACCAAGATCAAGACCTCCGGCGCCGACCTCCTCTACTACGGCGGCCAGTACGACGAATCCGCGCTGATCACCAAGCAGATGAAGGACGGCGGAGTCAAGATCCCGCTCTTCGGCGGCGACGGCATGTTCGCCTCCACCTACATCGAGGCCGGCGGCACCGAGACCGAAGGCGACCTCGCCACCGCGGTCGGCGTCCCCGCGGACACCCTGCCCGCCGCGAAGACCTTCATCGAGACCTACAAGTCCAAGGGCTACAAGGGTGACTACGGCGCCTACGGCGCGTACTCCTACGACGCCACCACCGCCATCATCAAGGCAGTGAAGGCCGCAGTCGACGCCAACGGCGGCAAGGTCCCCACCGACATCAACGCCCTGCGCTCCTCCGTCGTCGACGGCGTCCAGAAGTCCGACTTCGAAGGCATCTCCGGCAAGGTCTCCTTCGACCAGTACGGCGACACGACCAACAAGCAGCTCACCGTCTACCAGGTCACCAAGGGCGCGTGGAAGGCTGTGAAGACCGGCACCGCCAACCTCGGCTGACCCAGGCCCCCACAGCACCAACAGCACCACCACGGGCCGCGCGGAAGGGGACCCCGACCGCGCGGCCCTTGCCACACCCCACCCCTGCACACCACCAGTGCACACGACCACCAGTGACAATGGAGGCCACGCGGTGAACACCCTGCCGCAGCAGCTGGCCAACGGGCTGCTTCTAGGCTCGATGTACGGGCTGATCGCCATCGGCTACACGATGGTGTACGGCATCGTCCAGCTCATCAACTTCGCGCACGGCGAGATCTTCATGACCGGGGCCTTCGGCGCCTTCACGGTCTACTTCTACATCCTCCCCGACGGCATCTCCATGGCCGTCGCCGTCCCCCTCATGCTCGTCGGCGGCGGACTCGTCGCCGTCCTCATGGCGGTCGGAGCGGAACGGTTCGCCTACCGGCCCCTGCGCGGAGCACCACGGCTCGCACCACTCATCACCGCGATCGGCCTCTCCCTGGCGCTCCAGGAAGTCGTCCGCAACTTCTACCCCGGCGCCGACCGCGCCGTCGCCTTCCCCGGCCTCGACAACACCCACGACATCGGCTCCATCACCATCAAGGACGCCGACATCTTCCTCGTCGTCGCCGCCGTCGTCTGCATGTCCGGCCTCGCCTTCTTCGTCCGCAAGTCCCGCACCGGCCGCGCCATGCAGGCCACCGCACAGGACCCGGACACCGCACAGCTCATGGGCATCGACACCAACCGCATCATCGTCATCGCCTTCGCCATCGGCGGCTTCTTCGCCGCCGTCGCCGCCGTCGCCTACGGCCTCAAATACGGCAGCATCGACTACCGCATGGGCTTCCTGATGGGCCTCAAGGCCTTCACCGCAGCAGTCCTCGGCGGCATCGGCAACATCTACGGCGCCATGCTCGGCGGCCTCGTCCTCGGCGTCGCAGAAACCCTCGCCTCCGCCTACATCGACGGCATCCCCGGCATGGACAAACTCGGCGGACAGAGCTGGGCCAACGTCTGGGCCTTCGCGCTCCTCATCATCGTTCTCCTCGTCAGACCACAAGGCCTACTCGGCGAACGCGTCGCGGACAGGGCGTGATCACGATGACCGACACCACCACCCGACGCCTCATCCCGCTCCCCCCCACGGCCGCCCGCGCACTCCTCCTCGCCGGAGGCATCGCCACCGCCGTCTCCGCCTTCCTCGCCTGGACCTGGACCAGCGAGTTCCCAGGCGACCTCACGATCTCCGGCTACCCCGGCGGCCTCCAATGGCTGACCCTCATCGCCGGCCTCCTCACCACACTCTTCGCCCTCGCCGCCTACGGCACCCCAGGACTCCGCGGACTCATCCCCGCCCGCAACAACGCACCACTCGTCCTCACCGCACTCGGCGCCTTCGGCGTCACCTGGTACACCGTCATCTCCATCGCCGCAGAACTCGGCGGACTCGCCAACCTCGAACCCGGCGCCTGGATCGCGGCCATCGCCTCCCTCCTCCCCGTCATCGGCGCACTCGCCCTCCCCGAGCACGGCACCGCCAACACCGACGCGCTCCTCAAGGCATACATCGCCAAACCCGACCACATCCCCGCCGGCCCACCCCTCAGCCCCTGGGTGGAACGCGCACTCATCACCGTCGCCACGATCATCGGCCTCGCCGTCTTCACCTACGGCATCGACACCGAATACGGCGAACTCTTCATCGGCTACCTCATCGTCGTCGTCTTCGCCGTCTGGGCCCTGCACACCGCAGGCCTCATGGACCGCTTCTCCGCAACCGTCGCCCGCAACCGCAGCTTCACGCTCGCCATGGGCTTCGCCGCCGCGATCGCGTTCCCCTTCACCCAGACCGACGACCACTACGCCAACATCGGCGTCAACATCCTGATCTTCGGCACCGTCGCCCTCGGCCTCAACATCGTCGTCGGCCTCGCCGGACTCCTCGACCTCGGATACGTCGCCTTCCTCGGCGTCGGCGCCTACACCGCCGCCCTCGTCTCCGGCTCCGAGTTCTCCCGCTTCTCCGGCGTCCACTTCCCCTTCTGGCTCGCCGCCATCACCGGCGCCGCCGCATCCCTCCTCTTCGGCGTCCTCATCGGCGCCCCCACCCTGCGGCTACGCGGCGACTACCTCGCCATCGTCACCCTCGGCTTCGGAGAGATCTTCCGCATCGCCGTCAACAACATGGACGGCGAATCCGGCCCCAACATCACCAACGGGCCCAACGGCATCCCCGCCATCCCCGACCTCAACCTCCTCGGGTTCGACCTCGGCAAAGCCCACGACATCGGCGGCATCACCCTCGGCCGCTTCGCCAACTACTACCTGCTGATGGTCCTCATCATGGCCATCGTCGTCCTCGTCTACACCCGCGCCGCCGACTCCCGCATCGGCCGCTCCTGGATCGCCATCCGCGAAGACGAAACCGCCGCCACCGCCATGGGCATCAACGGCTTCCGCGTCAAACTCATCGCCTTCGCCCTCGGCGCCTCCCTCGCCGGCCTCGCCGGCACCGTCAGCGCCCACGTCACCTACAGCGTCGTCCCGACGCCGTACCAGTTCGCAGGCTCGACACCCCCCAACTCCGCCTTCCTCCTCGCCGCAGTCGTCCTCGGCGGCATGGGCACAGTCGCAGGCCCACTCCTCGGCGCAGCACTCCTCTACCTGCTCCCGGAAAAGCTCGTCTTCCTCCAGGACAAGTCACTGCTCGCCTTCGGCATCGCCCTCATCCTGCTGATGCGCTTCCGGCCCGAAGGCATCATCGCCAACCGCCGCCGCCAACTCGAATTCCACGAGACCGGCCAACTCGACGTACCCGACACCACCACACTGACCGGCCAACCAGCCACCGTGACCAAGGCGGGGGCATGAGCACGATGACAACACCGACCACACCCGTACTCGAAGCCCGCAACGTCACCATGCGCTTCGGCGGACTCACCGCAGTCCGCTCCGTCGACTTCACCGTCAACGCAGGCGAAATCGTCGGCCTCATCGGACCCAACGGCGCAGGCAAAACAACCTTCTTCAACTGCCTCACCGGCCTCTACGTCCCCACCGAAGGAACCGTCTCCTACAAAGGAACGATCCTTCCCCCCAAGCCCCACCTCGTCACCCAGGCCGGAATCGCCCGCACCTTCCAGAACATCCGCCTCTTCGCCAACATGACGGTCCTCGAAAACGTCCTCGTCGGCCGCCACACCCGCACCAAAGAAGGCCTCTGGTCAGCCCTCCTACGCGGGCCCGGCTTCAAGAAGGCGGAGAAGGCCAGCGAAGAACGCTCCATGGAACTCCTCGAGTTCATCGGCCTCGAAAGTAAACGCGACCACCTCGCACGCAACCTCCCCTACGGCGAACAACGCAAGCTCGAAATCGCCCGCGCACTCGCCAGCGAACCCGGCCTGCTCCTCCTCGACGAACCCACCGCCGGCATGAACCCCCAGGAGACACGAGCCACCGAAGAGCTCGTCTTCGCCATCCGGGACAAGGGCGTCGCCGTCCTCCTCATCGAGCACGACATGCGCTTCGTCTTCAACCTCAGCGACCGCGTCGCCGTCCTCGTCCAAGGCGAAAAACTCGTCGAAGGCACCTCCGAAGTCGTCCAGGCCGACGAACGCGTCATCGCCGCCTACCTCGGAGAACCCTTCGAAGGCGACCCCGGCGCAGCCGAAGCCGCCGAAGTCGAGGCAGCCGAAGCACAAAGCACCACCAGCACCAAGGGAGAAGGCCAGTGACCGCACTCCTCGAAGTCGAGGACCTCCGCGTCTCCTACGGCAAGATCGAAGCCGTCAAAGGCATCTCCTTCAGCGTCGAAGCCGGCCAGGTCGTCACCCTCATCGGCACCAACGGCGCCGGCAAGACCACGACACTCCGCACCCTCTCCGGACTCCTCAAGCCCACCTCCGGAAAGATCCTCTTCGACGGCAAACCCCTCAAAGGCGTCCCCGCCCACAAGATCGTCTCCTTCGGACTCGCCCACTCCCCCGAAGGCCGGCACATCTTCCCGCGCCTCACCATCTTCGAAAACCTCCAACTCGGAGCCTTCCTCAGAAAAGACAAAGAAGGCATCGAAAAGGACATCCAGCGCGCCTACGACCTCTTCCCCATCCTCGGAGAACGCCGCAACCAAGCAGCAGGCACACTCTCCGGCGGCGAACAGCAGATGCTCGCCATGGGCCGCGCGCTCATGTCCCAGCCCAAGCTCCTGATGCTCGACGAACCCTCCATGGGGCTGTCGCCCATCATGATGCAGAAAATCATGGCCACCATCATCGAACTCAAGTCCCAGGGCACGACGATCCTCCTCGTCGAACAAAACGCCCAAGCGGCCCTCTCACTCGCCGACCAAGGCCACGTCATGGAAATCGGCACCATCGCCCTCTCCGGCACCGGACAGGACCTGCTGCACGACGAATCCGTACGCAAGGCCTACCTCGGCGAAGACTGACACCCGCCCAGGCATACGACGAGGCCCGCGCCCCGATTCTCCGGGGGCGCGGGCCTCGTTTCGCGACCAGCCGACCTCAGCCCTTGCCGGCCTTCTTCTCGTCGGCATCCAGAATGACCGCCTCCGCAACCTGCTGCATCGACATACGACGATCCATCGACGTCTTCTGAATCCACCGGAACGCAGCCGGCTCAGTCAGCCCGTACGACGTCTGCAGGATCGACTTCGCCCGATCCACCAACTTGCGCGTCTCCAGCCGCAGAGTGAGATCAGCAACCTCGTTCTCCAACTCCCGCAACTCCGTGAACCGAGAAACCGCCATCTCGATCGCCGGCACCACATCACTCTTACTGAACGGCTTCACCAGATACGCCATCGCACCGGCGTCCCTCGCCCGCTCCACCAGATCCCGCTGCGAGAACGCCGTGAGCATCAACACCGGAGCGATCCGCTCCTCGGCGATCTTCTCCGCAGCGGAGATGCCGTCCAGCTTGGGCATCTTCACATCGAGGATCACAAGGTCCGGCCTGTGCTCACGGGCAAGCTCCACAGCCCGCTCACCGTCACCGGCCTCACCTACGACGCTGTAGCCCTCCTCCTCCAGCATCTCCTTGAGATCGAGACGAATCAGCGCCTCGTCCTCGGCAATGACGACACGGGTCGTCAGCGGAGGCACGTGCGACTTGTCGTCGTCGGGCGCGTCTACGGGCTGGGGCGACTCGGGGGCGGTCACGGGGGCTCCTCGTTCAGGGGCGGGGGTACTGCTCCCAAGAGCGTACCTAGCTGCGATATGGTGGGGGCACAGCGGGTGACCGCTGACCTTCGTATCGAAGGTGGGCCCCGGTAGCCCAGCGGTAGAGGCCATGGATTCAAAACCCATCCAGCGTCGGTTCGAATCCGACTCGGGGCACATTTCCTTGGATTCCAAGGAGTCACCTTAAAGCGGATGTCCACGTTCTCGTGAACATCCGCTTTTTGCTGCGTGTCGCGGCGATCACTCTCACAGAGTGGCCGCATGTACGACGTCAGCACACGCAAGCGAGCCCTCGCACTGGTAGCACAGGGTCGCAGCCTGAATTCCGTCAGCCGACAAACGGGAATCTCACGAGCCGCAATCCGATCCTGGCAACAACGCCTTGAGCCGTTACCGCGTATCGCATCCCCGGACCCTGGACCACCCTCCGACAATCAGGCCTACTCCTATCTGCTGGGCCTCTACCTGGGCGACGGCTGCATCAGTGCACACCCGCGTAGCGCCGGCTACTACCTCCGCATCGCGTGCGCCGATGCCTGGCCCGGTCTCATCCAGATGTGCCGTGAAGCCATCACCCAAGTTCGCCCGGGTATTGGGGTCTACGCCGTTCAAAGTGAGGGCTACAGGATGGTGACCAGCTACTCACGCCACTGGCCAAATCTCTTCCCCCAGCACGGCCCTGGCAAGAAGCATGAGCGCGTCATCGCCCTCGAACCCTGGCAGCAGGAGATCGTCGACGCGCACCCCTGGGAGTTCATCCGCGGCCTCATCCACTCCGACGGCTGCCGCATCACCAACTGGACGACCCGCCTCGTAGCCGGCAAGGAGAAGCGCTACGAATACCCGCGGTACTTCTTCACCAACCTGTCGGGCGACGTCATGCGGCTCTTCACCGACACCCTTGACCAGGTGGGTGTCGACTGGAAGTTGGCAAATGCTCGCAACATCTCCATCGCCCGCAAAGCCTCAGTGGCCCTGATGGACGCCCATGTAGGGCCGAAACACTGACTACTTGGGGCTGTCGTCCTCGCCGATGTGGTGCACCCGGACCAGGTTCGTCGACCCGGACACTCCGGGCGGCGAACCGGCCGTGATCACCACCACGTCGCCCTTCTCGCACCGCCCGTGCCGCAACAGCAACTCGTCGACCTGGTCGACCATCGCGTCCGTGGAGTCGACGTGCGGGCCGAGGAACGTCTCCACGCCCCACGTCAGGTTCAGCTGTGAGCGCGTCGCCGGTTCCGGGGTGAAGGCCAGCAGGGGGATCGGGGAGCGGTAGCGGGAGAGTCGTCGGGCGGTGTCGCCGGACTGGGTGAAGGCGACGAGGAATTTGGCGTTGAGGAAGTCGCCCATTTCAGCTGCCGCTCGGGCGATCGCGCCGCCTTGGGTGCGGGGCTTGTTGCGTTCGGTGAGGGGTGGGAGGCCCTTGGCGAGGATGTCCTCTTCGGCGGCTTCTACGATCTTGGCCATCGTGCGGACCGTTTCGATCGCGTACTTCCCGACGCTGGTCTCGCCGGAGAGCATCACGGCGTCGGTGCCGTCGATGACGGCGTTGGCGACGTCGGATGCTTCTGCCCTCGTCGGGCGGGAGTTCTCGATCATCGAGTCGAGCATCTGGGTGGCGACGATGACCGGTTTGGCGTTCCGTTTGGCGAGTTTGATGGCGCGTTTCTGGACGATGGGGACTTGTTCCAGGGGCATCTCCACGCCGAGGTCGCCGCGCGCGATCATGATGCCGTCGAAGGCGGCGACGATGTCGTCGATGGCTTCGACGGCCTGGGGTTTCTCCACTTTGGCGATGACGGGGACCCGGCGTCCCGCCTCGTCCATGATGCGGTGGACGTCGTCGATGTCGCGGCCGCTGCGGACGAAGGAGAGGGCGATGGTGTCGAAGCCCATGCGCAGGGCCCAGCGGAGGTCTTCCTCGTCCTTGGTGGAGAGGGCGGGGACGGAGACGGCGACTCCTGGGAGGTTGAGGCCCTTGTGGTCGGAGATCATGCCGCCTTCGATGACCTTGGTGTGGACGCGGGGTCCGTCCACCGACGTGACTTCCAGGCAGACCTTGCCGTCGTCGACGAGGATGTGTTCGCCGGGGTGAACGTCTGAGGCGAGGCCTTTGTGTGTCGTTCCGCAGGACTGCTGGTCGCCCTCCGCGCCTTCCTCCGCGGTGATGGTGAAGGTGTCGCCGCGTTCGAGGAGTACGGGTCCTTCGGTGAAGTGGCCGAGGCGGATCTTCGGGCCTTGTAGGTCGGCGAGGAGGCCGACGCTGTGGCCGGTCTCGTCGGAGGCTTTGCGGACGTGGTGGTAGCGCTCCTCGTGTTCGGTGTGGGTGCCGTGGCTGAGGTTGAAGCGGGCTACGTCCATTCCGGTGTCGATCAGGGCTTTGATCTGGTCGTACGAGTGGGTGGCGGGGCCCAGGGTGCAGACGATCTTTGCGCGGCGCATGGTGTGAGCCTAGGCCTTACCGGTGGGTAGGGAATTGGGTGTGTATGGCCGCTCAACAGCCTTTGGGTGAAGGGTTGTTGGCGGGGGCCGGGGTGCGCGGTGGGGGGCTTTCAGAGTGTTGGTGGTGCCATGGTGAAGCGTGCGTTGACGTGGGCGTGGACGTGTTGGCGTTGGGGTTCGAGGTCGAGTGGGGCGGCTCCGGTGTCGCCGGCGGTTTGGGCTTCGAAGGCCATGGAGCGGGAGCGGCTGGCTTTGCCGACGAATCGGGGTTCGGGGTCTTCGGTGCCGATGTCGGCGAGTTCGAGGAGGGCGGCGAGTGAGGTGCCGAGGGCTTCCGCGTATTCCTTGGCTCGTTGGACTGCTTCTCGTACTGCTTGTTGGCGGGCTTGTCGGTAGGCGGGTGATGTGGGGCGCAGGGCCCACCAGGGGCCGTCGACGCGGGTGAGGTCGAGGTCGGCGAGTTTGGTGGTGAGTTCGCCGAGGGCGGTGAAGTCGGTGAGTTCGGCGGTGATGTGGACGCGGCCGTGGTAGGCGTGGATGCGTTCGCTGCGGCCGTGTTCTTTGAGTTCGGGGGTGACGGAGAAGGAGCCGGTTTCGAGGCGTTCGACGGCGTCTCCGTAGGTTTTGAGCAGGTTGAGGGCGGTGGTGTTGCGGTGGGTGAGGTCGTCGAGGGCGGTGCGGCGGTCTTTGCCGCGGGCGGCGACGGTGATGGTGATGCGGGCGATTTCGGGGTCGACTTCGAGGTGGGCTTCGCCGCGGACGGCGATGCGGGGTGCGTCGGGGGTGCCGTAGGGAACGGTCATAACGACTCACTGTGTCAGTTTTCGTGGGTTGAGTCATCAGATCGAAACCTGTGGGGTCTGTTGCCGTTCAGCATGCTCGGGTCAGAATCTACGCGCGTTGTTGACTGTTTCCCGAGGAGATCAAGACATGGCCTTGAACCGCCGAAAGTTCCTGGAGAAGTCCGCTGTGACCGGAGCGGGGGTCGCGCTGGCGGGTGCCGTGGGGGCTCCTGCCGCGCAGGCGGCGGAGAGTGGGAGGAAGCCGGTGAAGCGGTACTCGCTGACTGTCATGGGCACTACTGACCTGCATGGTCATGTCTTCAACTGGGACTACTTCAAGGACGCGGAGTACAAGGACGCGGCGGGCAATGCGCAGGGTCTGTCGCGGATCTCGACGTTGGTGAATCAGGTGCGTGCGGAGAAGGGCCGCTGCAACACGCTGCTGCTCGACGCGGGCGACACGATCCAGGGGACGCCGCTGACGTACTACTACGCGAAGGTCGATCCGATCACCGCGAAGGGTGGTCCGGTCCACCCGATGGCGGCGGCGATGAACGCGATCGGGTACGACGCGGTGGCGCTGGGCAACCACGAGTTCAACTACGGCATCGAGACGCTGCGGAAGTTCGAGGAGCAGTGTGACTTCCCGCTGCTTGGCGCGAACGCGCTGGACGCGAAGACGCTGAAGCCCGCTTTCCCGCCGTTCTTCATCAAGAAGTTCCATGTGAAGGGCGCGCCGCCGGTGAAGGTGGCGGTGCTGGGGCTGACGAATCCGGGTATCGCGATCTGGGACAAGGCTTATGTGCAGGGGAAGTTGACGTTCCCGGGTCTTGAGGAGCAGGCGGCGAAGTGGGTGCCGAGGCTGCGGTCGATGGGTGCGGATGTGGTGATCGTGTCGGCGCATTCGGGTTCGTCGGGGACTTCTTCGTACGGTGATCAGTTGCCGTATGTGGAGAATTCGGCGGCGTTGGTGGCTCAGCAGGTGCCTGGGATCGATGCGATTCTGGTCGGGCATGCGCATGTGGAGATTCCGGAGCTGAAGGTCACCAACGCGAAGTCCGGGAAGACGGTCGTGTTGTCGGAGCCGTTGGCGTATGCGGAGCGGTTGTCGTTGTTCGACGTGGAGTTGGTCCTGGAGAAGGGCCGTTGGTCGGTCGAGTCGGTGTCGTCGAAGGTGTTGAACTCGAACTCGGTCGCGGACGACCCGAGGATCACCAAGCTGCTGAAGGCGGACCATGACGTCGTCGTGAAGTATGTGAACCAGGTTGTCGGTACGGCGACGGATGCGTTGACGACGGTCGAGGCGCGGTACAAGGACGCTCCGATCATCGATCTGATCACGCGGGTGCAGGAGGATGTGGTCAGGGCGGCGTTGGCGTCGACGGAGTATGCGTCGCTGCCGGTGATCGCGCAGGCGTCGCCGTTTTCGCGTACGTCGGAGATCCCGGCCGGGAAGGTGACGATCCGGGATCTGTCGAGTCTGTATGTGTATGACAACACGTTGGTGGCGAAGCTGATGACGGGTGCGCAGATCAAGGCGTATCTGGAGTATTCGGCGGGGTATTTCGTGCAGACGGCTGCGGGTGCGGTGGTCGACGTGGAGAAGTTGACGAATGCGGGCGGCCGGCCGGACTACAACTACGACTATGTGTCGGGGTTGTCGTACGACATCGACATTGCGCAGGCGGTGGGTTCGCGGGTCAGGAATGTGATGTACAAGGGTGCCGCGTTGGCGGATGCGGAGAAGTTCGTGTTCGCGGTGAACAACTATCGTGCGAATGGTGGCGGGGCGTTTCCGCATGTGGCGTCGGCCACCGAGGTGTGGTCGGAGTCGACGGAGATCCGTACGCGGATCGCGGAGTGGGTGACCGCGAAGGGTGTGCTGGATCCGAAGGACTTCGCGTCGGTGGACTGGCGGCTTACGCGGGACGGTGTGCCGGTGTTCTAGGGGGGCCTTTTGTAGGGCTGGTGGGTTTGTGTCAATGGCGTCGGCGTGGGTTTTCGCGCCGGCGCCGTTGGCGTGTGGGGCTGTCGTCGCAGGCGTGGGTTTTCTTATCGTCCTTCGACGAGGGGGGTGAGTGTGCGGGCTGTGCGGGCGGGTGGGATCAGGGGGCGGGGTTCGAGGCCGAAGGTGGTGAAGGCGGTGCGGGTGGGGAGGGGGTAGGGCTCTTTGCCGGTGATGGTGTTGAGGATGGTCGCGCTGCGCCAGGCGGCGAGGCCGAGGTCGGGGGTGCCGACGCCGTGGGTGTGGCGTTCGGCGTTCTGGACGTGGACGTGGCAGTCGGCGCCGGTGACGGAGGGGTCGAGGACGAGGCGGAACTGTTCGTCGATGCGGGGGCGTTCGCGGCTGTCGCGGCGGATGTAGGGGTCGAGTCCGGCGAGGATGCGGTCGAGGGGGCGTTCGCGGTGGCCGGTGGCGAGGACGACGGCGTCGGTGGTGAGTCGGGAGCGGGTGTTCTGCTGGATGTGTTCGAGGTGGAGTTCGATTTTTGTGGTGGCGATGCGGCCTGCGGTGCGGACGCGGACGCCGGGGGTGAGGACGGTGTCGGGCCACCCGCCGTGGAGGGTGCGGCGGTAGAGCTCGTCGTGGATGGCGGCGATGGTGTCGGCGTCGATGCCTCGGTGGAGTTGCCATTGGGTGGTGCTGAGGCGGTCGCGGGCGCTTTCGGACAGGGCGTGGAAGTAGCGGGTGTAGTCGGGGGTGAAGTGTTCGAGGCCGAGTTTGGAGTACTCCATGGGTGCGAAGGCTTCGGTGCGGCCGAGCCAGTGGAGTTTTTCGCGGCCGGTGGGGCGGTTTTTGAGGAGGTCGAGGAAGACTTCGGCGCCTGACTGGCCCGAGCCGATGACGGTGACGTGGTCGGCGGCGAGGAGGGTGTGGCGGTGGTCGAGGTAGTCGGTGGCGTGGATGACGGGGACGCCGGGTGCTTCGACGAGGGGTTTGAGGGGTTCGGGTACGTAGGGTTCGGTGCCGATGCCGAGGACGATGTTCTTGGTGTAGGTACGGCCGAGTGCCTCCGCTTCGCCGTTGTCGTCGAGTTGGGTGAAGTCGACCTCGAAGACGTCGCGTTCGGGGTTGAAGCGGACGGCGTCGACCTGGTGGCTGAAGTGCAGTCCGGGGAGGTTTTCGGCGACCCAGCGGCAGTAGGCGTCGTATTCGGCGCGCTGGATGTGGAAGCGCTCGGCGAAGTAGAAGGGGAAGAGGCGCTCGCGGGTTTTGAGGTAGTTGAGGAAGGTCCAGTGGCTGGCGGGGTCGGCGAGGGTCACCAGGTCGGCGAGGAAGGGGACTTGGATGGTGGCGCCGTCGATGAGCAGACCGGGGTGCCAGTCGAAGGCGGGTTTTTGTTCGTAGAAGACGGTGTCGAGTGCGGTGAGGGGCTGGGCGAGGGCGGCGAGGGAGAGGTTGAAGGGGCCGATGCCGATGCCGACGAGGTCGCGGGGTGCGTCGGGCTCGTGGTGTGGGGGGTGGGGGTTCATCGGGGTGTGGTTCCTTCCACGATGTTCAGGAGTCCGGCGAGGTCGTCCGGCCGGGTGGTGGGGTTGAGGAGGGTGGCTTTGAGCCAGAGCCGTCCGTCTGCGCGGGTCCGGCCGAGGACTGCGCGGCCTTCGTCGAGGAGCCTGCGGCGTACGGCGGCGACGGTGTCGTCGGTGGCGTCTGTGGGGCGGAACAGGACTGTGCTGATGGTGGGGGGTTCGTGGAGTTCGAACCCGGGGTGCTCGTCGATGAGCTGGGCGAACTCCTGTGCCTGTGCGCAGACTTGGTCGACGAGGGCGGCGAGTCCCGTGCGGCCCAGGGTTTTCAGCGTGACGGCGATCTTGAAGACGTCGGGGCGGCGGGTGGTGCGCAGGGAGCGGCCGAGGAGGTCGGGCAGTCCGGCTTCGGTGTCGTCGTCGGCGTTGAGGTAGTCGGCGCGTTGGTTCAGGGCGGCGAGGTCGTTGCTGTCGCGGACGGCGAGGAGGCCTGCGGCTACGGGTTGCCAGCCGAGTTTGTGCAGGTCGAGGGTGACGGTGTCGGCGCTGTCGATGCCGGTGAGTTTGTCTCGGTGCCGTGCGCTGAAGAGGAGCCCTCCGCCGTAGGCCGCGTCGATGTGCAGGCGGGCCTTGCGCGCCGCGGAGAGGCGGGCGATCTCGGGGAGTGGGTCGATGAGGCCGGCGTCGGTGGTGCCCGCTGTTGCGGCGATGAGCAGCGGGCCGGGCGGGAGCGTTTCGAGGGCTGCGGGGTCGAGGGTGCCGTTGGGGGTGGGGACGATGATCGGGTCGGGCATGCCGAGGAGCCAGGCGGCCCTGGGGAGGGAGTGGTGGGCGTTCTCACCGCAGACGAGGCGGACGTCGGGGCCGTATGTCTCCCGGGCCAGGAGTAGGGCGAGTTGGTTGGATTCCGTGCCACCGGTCGTCATCAAGGCGTCGGGCCGGTGGGGGCTGGTCGCGCAGTTCCCCGCGCCCCTGGGTGTCTCGCCGTACACCTCTCTCGCAAGATGACGTGTCACCAGTGACTCCAGCTCCGATGCCGCCGGGGCTTGGTCCCAGGAGTCGAGAGAGGGATTCAGGACTGAAACAGCCAGGTCTGCTGCTGCCGCGACCGCAAGGGGTGGGCAATGGAGGTGGGCCGCGCACAAGGGGTTCGCCGGGTCCGCGGAGCCTCCCGCCAAGGCGCGTACCAGCTGATGTAGGGCCTGCCGATCGCCCTCCTCGGGGAGTACGTCCCCCACCTCGGCCCGCACCCGTTCCGCCACCTCCGAAGGGCCTCCGGCCGGAAGTGGCCCGCCCCTCAGGCGCGCGCCCTCTCCCAGCGCGTCCAGGACCGTGTCGAGCAACGGGCGCAGGGCGTCACGGCCTTCGGGGCCCGAGGCGAGGGGCGGCGTGTGCATCGTCGACCTCCGGGGGCGCTGGGGGCTTCCAGCTTGGACGCGGTTGCGTGGGCGCGCCCGGAGAGTTCAACGATCCTGACCCGAAAGGGGGTACTCCCGTACGAGGAAAATCAGATCTACGCCTGCCTCACCCGCAGGGCCCTCGCGAGGTCGTCGAGTTGGTCGGTGAGTTTGCGGCGCAGGGCGGGGGTGAGGTCGGCGTCGCGCAGGCATGCCTCGCCGAGTGCGAGGTTGTCGGCGTCGATGGCGTGGTCGGGGAACGCCCAGCGGCCGGCGGCGTCGGCGATGGCGGGGCCGCGGCGGGTGGCGAGGGCGACGGCGTCGTCGTAGTAGCGGGGTACGTACTGCTGGACGAGTTCGGTCTGTTCGGGTTGCCAGAAGCCCTGGGCGGTTGCGGTGAACAGGTAGTTGGAGAGGTCGTCGTGGGTGAACATCGCCTGCCAGGCCCGTTCCTTGGCATCCTCGGTGGGGAGGGCGGCGCGGCAGCGGGCGGCGCCTTCCTGGCCTGCGGCTGAGGGGTCGCGATCCAGTTCGGCGGTGATGGCGGTGTCGTCGGTGGCGCCGAGGACGGCGAGGCGGGCGAGGACGCGCCAGCGGAGCTCGGGGTCGAGTTCGGGGCCGCCGGGGACCGTGCCGTCGGCGAGCCAGGCGGCGATGGTGTCGGGGTGGGCGGCGACGTCGATGTGGTGGCGGACGGCGATGAGGCGCAGGCCGGGGTTGTCGCCGTCCTCGGTGCGGCGGATGAGGTCGCGGCACAGGGAGGAGAGGGTGGCGAGGGCGGCGGGGCGTTGGTCGGGGGTGACGTAGCGGTCGGTGACGTAGGTGGAGGCGAAGGCGAGGACACCTTGGACGAGGGCGAGGTCGGTCTCGTGCGGGAGGTGGGCGCGGGCCGCTTCCAGGTAGGCGGTGGGGGCGAGTTCGCCGTCGCGGACGGCGTCACGCAGGGCGTTCCAGACGACGGCGCGGGTCAGGGGTGAGGGCAGGCCGGAGAGGCATTCGGTGACGGTTTTGAAGGACTCGGTGTCGAAGCGGACCTTGGTGTAGGTGAGGTCGCCGTCGTTGAGGAGGAGGAGGGCGGGGCGTTTGCCGATGGGCAGGGGGGTGTGGTGCGGGACGTCAAGGTCGAGGCGTTCGCGCAGGACGAGGTGGCGGGCCTGGTCGGTGACGTCCTGGTCGTAGAGGCCGACGGCGATGCGGTGGGGGCGGCTGCCCTTGTGCTCGACCTGGAGGGTGTGGGTGCCTTCCTCGCCGCGGGTGATGGTGGGGCGGAGGGTGTCGACGCCGGTGGTGCGCAGCCAGGCGTCGGCCCAGGCGTGGACGTCGCGTTCGGTGGCGGAGGCGAGGGAGTCGATGAAGTCGGCGAGGGCGGCGTTGGCGAACTTGTGGCGGTTGAAGTGGGTGTTGATGCCGGCGAGGAAGTCCTTCTCGCCGAGCCAGGTGACCAACTGCCGTAGTGCGGAGGCGCCCTTGGCGTAGGAGATGCCGTCGAAGTTGAGGAGGGCGGAGGCGGTGTCGTCGACGTTCTCGGGGGCGACGGGGTGGGTGGAGGGGCGTTGGTCGGCGTCGTAGCCCCAGGCTTTGCGGACGACGCCGAAGTCGGTCCAGGTGTCGGTGAAGCGGGTGGCTTCGGTGAGGGTCTGGTAGCCCATGTACTCGGCGAAGGACTCGTTCAGCCAGATGTCGTCCCACCAGCGCAGGGTGACGAGGTCGCCGAACCACATGTGGGCCATTTCGTGGGCGATGACCATGGCGCGGGTCTGGCGTTCGGTGTCGGTGACGGCGGAGCGGTAGACGAACTCGTCGCGGAAGGTGACGAGTCCGGGGTTCTCCATGGCGCCGGCGTTGAACTCGGGGACGAACGCCTGGTCGTAGGAGTCGAAGGGGTAGGGCTCCTCGAACTTCTCGTGGTAGCGGTCGTAGCACTGCTTGGTGATCTCGAAGAGTTCGTCGGCGTCGGGGTCGAGGTAGGGCGCGAGCGAGCGGCGGCAGTGGATGCCGAAGGGCAGGCCGCGGTGTTCGGTGTGCACGGAGTGCCAGGGGCCTGCGGCGACGGCGACGAGGTAGGTGGAGATCCGGGGGGTGGGGGCGGCCTGCCAGCGGCCTTCGCCGAGGTCGGTGGTGATGCCGTTGGCGAGGACGGTCCAGTTCTCGGGGGCCTTGACCGACAGGTCGAAGACGGCCTTGAGGTCGGGCTGGTCGAAGGCGGCGAAGACGCGTTGGACGTCGTCCATGAACAGCTGGGTGTAGACGTAGGTCTCGCCGTCGGTGGGGTCGGTGAAGCGGTGCATGCCCTCGCCGGTGCGGGAGTACCGCATGACGGCGTCGATGCGCAGTTCGTGCTCGCCGGCGGCCAGTCCCGTGAGGGGGAGACGGTTCTCGTCGAGGGATTCCGGGTCGAGGGGGTGGCCGTCGAGGGTGGCCTCGCGCAGTTCGGCCGGCTTGAGTTCGACGAAGGTGTCCGCGTCCGCGCGCGCGGTGAACCGGACGACGGTCCGGGACTCGAAGGTCTCGTCGCCGGTGCTGAGGTCGAGCGCGATGGTGTAGTCGTGAACGTCGAGGAGCTTGGCACGGGTCTGCGCTTCGTCGCGCGTCAGTACGGACATGCAGGACATGCTGCCTGATGGCACGGGCAACTCACAGAGGCGGATCGGTACATGCCTTATGTCCGGTCCGGCTTGAGCTCCCCGGTGTGCGCTCCTTGTCCGCGTTGCACCGGGACCCTGGCGTCCGGGTGGGGCAGGGCGGGGTGGGCGGCGCCCTGCCCGCCCTCGACGCCTACGCCTACGCCGATGTGGTCCGGGTCCTTCTTGTCGTCGGGGTGGTCCTTGACGAGGGCGCGCAGTTCCCGCACTTCCTGGGTGAGGGCGAGGTGGCGGCGGTGGGCGTCGAAGAGGTAGCGGACCTTGGTGCGCAGGGCCCAGGGGTCGATGGGTTTCATCACGAGGTCGGCGACGCCGAGGCTGAAGGCTGCGGAGGTCAGTTCGTGGTCGGGGCCGAAGCCGGTGAGGAGGATGACGGGGATGTGCTGGGTCTGTTCCAGGCGCCGCATGTAGCGGACCACGTCCAGGCCGCTGACGCCGGGCATGCGTACGTCGAGGAGCAGGAGGCCGACCTGGCCGCGCAGTACCTGCTTGAGGGCTTCGTCGCCGCTGGTGGCCCGGCCGAGCTGGTAGCCCAGGGGGGCCAGGGCGCTCTCCAGGGCGTAGAGCGTGTCCTCGTGGTCGTCGACGATGAGGATCTTGGAATCCGACGGCATGGCCCGACGTCCCTCCCTCGCGGACAGTCAGCGTACGCCCGCGCGTTGACGCGGAGTGCTCGCAGGCTGACAAGGAGTGCACGGGCAGCATGCCGTGTGCGGGCCGCCGTGTCACGTCCCCGGGGTGGCGGCCGAGGTCAACCGGCGGACGGGGTGGGGTCGTTCAGGGTGTCCTCGGCGATGCGCTCGTGGTGCCTGATCACCTCGGCGATGATGAAGTTCAGGAACTTCTCGGCGAAGGCCGGGTCGAGTCGGGCGTTCTCGGCGAGGGTGCGCAGCCGCTCGATCTGGCGGGCCTCGCGGGCCGGGTCGGCGGGCGGCAGCTGGTGGCGGG
Organism: Streptomyces sp. NBC_00285; assembly: GCF_036174265.1. Classification (NCBI taxonomy): domain Bacteria; kingdom Bacillati; phylum Actinomycetota; class Actinomycetes; order Kitasatosporales; family Streptomycetaceae; genus Streptomyces; species Streptomyces sp. NBC_00285. Next base: position 2,859,456 of record NZ_CP108055.1, read on the forward strand.
CCTTGAGGTGGCCGACCTGCTGGGTGGCTTTGAAGCGTTCGGCGAGCATGTGGACGACGGCCGCGTCGATGTTGTCGATGCTGTTCCGCAGCCGGGCGAGCTCCTCGCGGACGGCGGGGTCGACGGCACCGGTCGCGTTGTTGCTGGTGGTCATGGGCGACAACCCTACGGGCCCGGGATCACCTGATCGTCGGCGGATCGTCCGGGTCGGGGACCTGGTTGCTCCAGCCGCCGGGGACCGCACGGCTCTCCTGGGCGCGGAAGCGGACGGGGCGTGCGCCCCTCCCGGACACGGAAGCGGACGGGGGCCGTCCGGTCCTGCCCGGCGACGAACCAGACGGGAACCGTGCGGCTCTCCCGGGCGCGGAAACGAACCGGTGCCCTGCCGGCACGGCGGGTGAGCGCAACGGCGGACGGGATCACCTGATCGTCGGCGGATCGTCCGGGTCGGGGACCTGGTTGCTCCAGCCACCGGGGACCGCGCGGCTCTCCTGGGCGCGGAAGCGGATCGGGGCCATGCCGACGCGGCGGGTGAGCGCAACGGCGGACGGGATCACCTGATCGTCGGCGGATCGTCCGGGTCCGGGACCTGGTTGCTCCAGCCGCCGGGGACCGCGCGGCTCTCCTGGGCGCGGAAGCGGATCGGGGGCATGCCGACGCGGCGGGTGAACAGGCGGGAGAAGTAGGCGGGGTCGTCGTAGCCGACGCGGCGGGCGACGGAGGCGACGGGGAGTTCGGTGGCGGCGAGGAGTTCCTTGGCGCGGCCCAGGCGGATGCCGAGGAGGTAGTCCTTGGGGCTGCAGCCGGCGCCGCGGCGGACGGCGGTGCGCAGTTCGGCGAGGGTCATGCCGTGCCGGCCGGCGTGGTCGGCGACCGACATGGCTTTGAAGGCGTCGCGGGCGAGGAACTTGAGGACGGGGTCGCCGTCGGGTGCGAGGTCGGCGCGGGCGCGGCGCAGCGTGACGAGCAGTTCGTGGACGGCGGCGCCGGTCTCCACCTCCAGGAGGGGGTTGTCGCGGCGGGCGGCCCGCACGATACGGGCGATGACCGCGCGTGGGCCGGTGGCGTCGGAGAGGGGTACGACGGGGCGGTCCGGTTCGATGTAGCCGAGTTCGGTGTATGTGGTGGTCGCGGGTCCGGTGAAGCCGACGAATCCCTCGTCCCAGCCGATCTCCGGGTCGGGTGCGTAGCGGTGCGGGACTCCGGGTGTGAGCCAGAGCAGGGCGGGGGCGGTGACCGTCGTGCGCCGGCCGTCGGGGGTCTCGTACCAGCCGGTGCCGGCGCTGACGACGACGGCGACGTGGCTGTCGAGGGTGCGGGGGCCGACGGTGGGCAGCGCGCCGTGCTGGAGGCCGACGCCGAGGCAGACCAGGCCCAGGCGGTGGTGGACGGGGCTGGGGGTGAGGAACCGCATCCAGGTGTGGTACATCGCGCTCCTTGCATGCGCTTCGGTCCAAGCAGCGCTGATCTTTGTCCATGGACGGGGGCGCCGCCAGTGGTGAGGGTGGAGCCTATGAGCGAGTTCACGACGGGTGAAAGCGATTTCCTGCTGGACGGGCGGCCGGTGCGGCTGCTGTCCGGCGCGCTGCACTACTTCCGGGTGCACGAGGCGCAGTGGGGGCACCGGCTGGCGATGCTGCGGGCGATGGGCCTCAACTGCGTGGAGACGTACGTGCCGTGGAACCTGCACGAGCCGCACCCGGGTGACGTCCGGGACGTTCAGGCGCTGGGCCGGTTCCTGGACGCGGCGCGGGAGGCCGGGCTGTGGGCGATCGTCCGTCCGGGCCCGTACATCTGCGCGGAGTGGGAGAACGGTGGGCTGCCGCACTGGCTGAAGGGCCACGCGCGTACGAGCGACGAGGTGTATCTGGGGCAGGTGGAGCGCTGGTTCGGGCGGCTGCTCCCGCAGGTCGTGGCGCGGCAGATCGACCGGGGTGGCCCGGTGCTCATGGTGCAGGTGGAGAACGAGTACGGCAGCTACGGCTCCGATGCGGGGTATCTGCGGTGGCTGGCCGAGCTGTTGCGCGCTCAGGGCGTGACCGTTCCCCTGTGCACGTCGGACGGTGCCGAGGACCACATGCTGAGCGGTGGTTCGGTTCCCGGTGTCCTCGCCACGGTCAACTTCGGTTCGGGCGCCCGCACGGCCTTCGACGTGCTGCGCCGGTACCGCCCGGACGGCCCGTTGATGTGCATGGAGTTCTGGTGCGGCTGGTTCGACCACTGGGGCGGCGAGCATGTCGTACGGGATGCCGTGGACGCGGCGGCGACGCTGCGGGAGATCCTGGAGTGCGGTGCGTCGGTGAACCTGTACATGGCACACGGCGGCACCAACTTCGCGGGCTGGGCGGGCGCGAACCGGGGCGGGGGCGCGTTGCACGACGGTCCGCTGGAGCCGGACGTGACGTCGTACGACTATGACGCGCCGATCGACGAGTACGGGCGGCCGACGGAGAAGTTCTGGCGTTTTCGTGAGGTGCTGTCCGCGTACGGTCCGGTGGCCGAACTGCCGCCCGCACCAGCGGTGTTGGGGGCGCCAGGGGATGTGGGGGTGGCCGGGTGGGCGTCCTTGGCGACGGTGCTGGAGGCGCGGGGCGGGCCGTCCGTCGAGGGCCCTGTCCCGCCGGGCTTCGAGGAGTTGGACGTCGACCGGGGGCTGGTGCGGTACGAGGTGACGGTGCCGGGTCCGCGGCAGCCGTATCCGCTGACGGTGCGCGGGCTGCGGGACCTGGCGGTGGTGTACGTCGACGGGGAGCGGGCCGGGGTGCTCAGCGAGGACGACGTGCGGCTGAAGGAGCCGGTGGCGGGGCACGCGCGCGTGGAGCTGTGGGTGGAGTCGCTGGGGCGGGTCAACTACGGGCCGAGGAGCGGGGAGGGCAAGGGGATCACCGGGGGGCTGCTGCACGAGCGGCAGTTCCTGCACGGGGTGCGGGCGCGGGGGCTGCGGCTGGACGCGCTGGACTCGCCTGCGGGCCTGGACTTCGGCGGGGTCCCCGAGGACGGCTCACCCGGTCTGTACCGGGGTGAGGTGAGCGTGCGGGGTGCGGGGGACGCGGTGCTGGAGCTGGAGGGCTGGACCCGTGGGTTCGTGTGGGTCAACGGCTTCAACCTCGGCCGGTACTGGTCCGTGGGCCCGCAGCGGTCGCTGTACGTGCCCGGGCCGGTGCTGCGGGAGGGCGGCAACGAGGTGTGGGTGCTGGAACTGGAGGGGGCGCCGGCGGGCGGCCCGGGGCTCCGGCTGCGGGCGCCGGATACGGCCGGCGATATTCCGGGCGCATCCTCGTAGAGTGGTATCGGGTTCTGGGCGTCCTGGGGGTACCGGCGTGACGAACGACGGACCGGTCGAGCACGGCTATCCGCACCTGGAGCAGGTGCGGGCGTCGATCACCGCACTGTGGAAACGGCTCTCGTACGACACCGTCCAGACGTTCGCGACGAGTGTGGCGCCGGTGGACGTGGCGTTCTGCGACACCGACGATCTTCATCTGGGCGCGCAGCGGGTGGCCCGGGAGCTGGTGCGGCACTACCGGCTGCCGGATGCCCGGCTCGTCGTCGGGTTCCGGGAGATGACGCATGCGGCGAACGTCGAACTGACCGCGGGGCCCGAGTACTTCGTGGAGCTGAACGACCGTTTCCGTACGCATCGGCGGGACATCGGGGCGGCGCTCGCGCACGAGATCATGCATGTGTATCTGCACCGGCTGGGGCTGTCCTATCCCGGGACGGGGGACAACGAGATCCTCACGGACACGGCGACGACGTATCTCGGGGCGGGGTGGCTGCTGCTCGACGCGTACCGGGAGGACGCGGCCTCGTCGCAGAAGCTTGGGTATCTCACGCCGGAGGAGTTCGGGTACGTGCTGGCGAAGCGGTCGCTGGTGTTCGGTGAGGATCCGTCGGTGTGGTTCACCAGTGCGCAGGCGTACACGGCGTATGTGAAGGGGATGGCCCGGGCCCGGGAGGACGAACAGCAGCCCCCGCTCACGGCGGCGGGGTGGGCGGGGCGGCGGCGGTACGCGCGTGACCGGCGGCACGGGGGGTCCGGCCCCGGGCCGGGGGTGCCGTATGCGTTCACGCCGGACGGGGGCGGGTTACGGGTGTCGTTCCCCTGCCCCACCTGTCATCAGCGGATCCGGGTGCCGGTGCGGGGGCGGGTACGGGCGCGGTGTGCGCTGTGCCGGACGGTGCTGGAGTGCGACACCTAGGGTGTGTGGGCCGCCTGCGGGTGCGTTGTGGCTGGTCGCGCCCGCGCGGCGGTAGCCGCACATCCAACAGAGCCCCGCGCCCCTGGGTCGATCCGGTCACGCCCCGTACACCGGCTCGGGTGTCCCGGCCTCCCCCAACAGCTTCAGTGCCGTCTCTCCCGCCTCCGCCGGGGTCCACCGCGCGCCCTTGTCCGCGCTCGGGCCCGGGCTCCAGCCCTCCATCACCGTGATGCGGCCGCCCTCCGTCTCGAAGACCCTGCCGGTCACGCCCGCGCTCGCTTCCGAGCCCAGCCAGACGACGAGGGGGGACACGTTCTCCGGGGCCATCGCGTCGAAGCCTGCCGAAGGGGCCGCCATCGTGTCGGCGAAGGTGCGTTCGGTCATCCTGGTGCGGGCCGCGGGGGCGATCGCGTTGACCTGGACGCCGTAGCGGGCGAGTTCGGCGGAGGCGACCAGGGTCAGGGCGACGATCCCGGCCTTCGCGGCGCTGTAGTTGCCCTGCCCGACGGAGCCCAACAGGCCTGCCCCGCTGGACGTGTTGACGACCCGGGCCGTCGGCGCACGGCCCGCCTTGGCCTCCGCCCGCCAGTGCGCGGCCGCGTGCTTGAGCGGCAGGAAGTGCCCTTTCAGGTGTACGCGCATCACGGCGTCCCAGTCGTCCTCGTCGAGGTTGACGAGCATCCGGTCGCGCAGGAACCCGGCGTTGTTGACGAGGGTGTCGAGGCGGCCGTACGTCCGAAGGGCGGTGGTGATCAGGGACTCGGCCCCCGCACTGCTCGCGATGTCACCGCCGTGTGCGATCGCCTCGCCGCCCGCTGTGCGGATCTCCTCGGCCACGAGAGCGGCCGGGCTGTCGGGGCCCGGTGTGCCGTCGAGGCCGACGCCGAGGTCGTTGACGACGACCCGGGCGCCCTCGGCGGCGAAGGCGAGGGCGTGGGCACGGCCGAGGCCGCGGCCCGCGCCGGTGACGACGACGACCCGGCCGTCGCAGATTCCGGTCATCTCACGTCTCCTTGCCGAGGGTTGCCGACGGTTGTCGCGTTGGTGGCGTCGAGGAAGGCGGGCCGCTCGCCGCCGCCGTGCACGAGCAGGGAGGCCCCGCTGATGTAGGCGGCGGCGTCCGAGGCGAGGAACACGGCCGCCGCTCCCACGTCCGACGGATCGGCGAGACGGCCGAGCGGGACCGTGCGGGAGACGGCGGCGATACCCTCCTCGTCGCCGTAGTAGAGGGAGGACCGCTCGGTGTCGACCATCCCGACGACCAGGGTGTTCACGCGGATGTCCGGCGCCCACTCCACGGCCATCGAGCGGGCGAGGTTCTCCAGGCCCGCCTTGGCGGCCCCGTACGCGGCGGCGCCGGGTGAGGGCCGACCGCCGCTGACGCTCCCGATCATGACGATCGAGCCGCGGCTGCGTTTGAGGTGCTCGTAGGCGGCCAGGGACACCGTCAGCGGGGCGAGGAGGTTCAACTCCAGTACGCGGACGTGCCGTTCGGGACGGTTGTCGGCGAGCAGCCGGTAGGGCGCCCCGCCCGCGTTGTTGACCAGTACGTCCAGCCGCGGCAGTCCGTCGAGGAAGTGCCCCACGGCGTCGGCGTCCCGGACGTCGACCTGCGCGAACCGTGTTGCCGGCAGGGGGACTTCGGGGGGCCTGCGGGCGCAGACGACGACCTCCGCCCCCGCGTCCACGAAGGAGCGGGCGATACCGGCGCCGACTCCCCGGGTCCCGCCGGTGACGACCACGACCTTCCCGTTCAGCTCCATTCGCCGCTACCCTTCTCACCTAACAAACGTTTGGTGGAAAGGTAGCTGATGCTTCCATGGGTGTCTCCACCTCGCCCCCGGAAAAGGGGCTGGAAAAAGAGGGCGTCGCCGTCGTCACGGTCGACTTCCCGCCGGTGAACGCCCTCCCGGTGGACGGCTGGTTCGCTCTGGCCGACGCCGTGCGCACCGCGGGCCGCGACCCGCAGGTACGGTGCGTGGTCCTGGCCGCGAAGGGGCGCGGGTTCAACGCGGGCGTGGACATCAAGGAGCTCCAGAGCCAGGGGCCCGGCGCCCTGATCGGCGCCAACCGCGGCTGCTTCGAGGCCTTTTCGGCGGTGTACGAGTGCGAGGTACCCGTCGTCGCGGCCGTCCAGGGGTTCTGTCTGGGCGGCGGGATCGGGCTCGTGGGCAACGCGGACGTCGTCGTGGCGAGCGAGGACGCCACCTTCGGACTGCCCGAACTGGACCGCGGGGCGCTGGGCGCAGCCACCCATCTGTCCCGCCTGGTCCCGCAGCATCTGATGCGCGCCCTGTACTACACCTCGCGCACGGTGACGGCGGCCGAGCTGCACGCGCACGGCTCGGTGTGGCGAGTGGTCCCCCGCGAGGAACTGTCCGCCGCCGCAGTGGAGTTGGCCCGCGAGATTGCCGCCAAGGACGGCGAGCTGCTGCGCCTCGCAAAGGCCGCGATCAACGGCATCGACCCCGTCGACGTCCGCCGCAGCTACCGCTTCGAGCAGGGTTTCACCTTCGAGGCGAGCGTCGCCGGGGTCGCCGACCGGGTCCGCGACAGGTTCGGAAGGGACGGGACGTGAGCGACAAGACGATGTCCGCCGACGAGGCGGTCGCCCGGCTGGCCAGTGGGATGACCCTGGGCATCGGCGGCTGGGGTTCCCGCCGCAAGCCGATGGCCCTGGTCCACGCGCTGCTGCGCTCCGATGTCACCGACCTGACGGTCGTCTCCTGCGGCGGCCCGGACGTCGGCATGCTCGCCGCCGCCGGCCGGATACGGAAACTGGTCGCCCCTTTCGTCACCCTCGACTCGATCCCCCTGGAACCGCACTACCGGGCGGCCCGCGAGCGCGGCGCCTTCGAGCTCATGGAGATCGACGAGGCCATGTTCATGTGGGGGCTGCGGGCCGCGGCGAACCGGCTGCCGTTCCTGCCGGTGCGGGCGGGCATCGGCTCGGACGTGATGCGGGTCAACCCCGGCCTGCGCACGGTGACATCGCCGTACGACGACGGGGAGACCTTCGTCGCCATGCCCGCGCTGCGTCTCGACGCGGCCCTCGTCCACCTCAACCGTGCCGACCGGCTCGGCAACGCGCAGTACCTGGGCCCCGACCCGTACTTCGACGACCTGTTCTGCGAGGCCGCCGGCGCGGCCTACGTCTCGTGCGAACAGGTCGTCGACACCGCCGAGTTGACCAAGGGGGCGGCCCTCCAGTCGCTCCTGGTCAGGCGGCACACGGTGACGGGTGTCGTCGAGGCTCCGAACGGAGCGCACTTCACGTCCTGCGCACCGGACTACGGCCGGGACGAGGCCGCACAGAAGGAGTACGCGAGCACACCCTGGCCGGAGTTCGCCGAGCGCCATCTGAAGGGGACGACACCGTGACCGTGACGCGGAGCGAGTACTGCGTGATCGCCTGCGCCGACGCCTGGCGCGGCGGGGGTGAGATCCTCGCCAGCCCGATGGGCCTGATCCCCTCCGTCGGCGCCCGCCTGGCCCGGCGGACGTTCTCCCCCGACCTCCTCCTCACCGACGGCGAGGCGATGCTCGTGCGGGACGACGGCACCGTCGAGGGCTGGCTGCCGTACCGACAGCACCTCGCCCTGGTCACCGGCGGCCGGCGGCACGTGATGATGGGCGCGAGCCAGATCGACCGGTACGGCAACCAGAACATCTCCTGCATCGGCGACTGGGCCCGGCCGACGCGACAGCTGCTCGGGGTGCGGGGAGCGCCGGTCAACACCCTCAACAACCCGACCAGTTACTGGGTGCCGAGGCACTCCCGGCGGGTGTTCGTGGAGAAGGTCGACATGGTGTGCGGGGTGGGGTACGACCGTGCGGCCGGAGCCCGCTACCACCGGATCCCCCGGGTCGTCTCCGACCTGGGCGTCTTCGACTTCGCGACGCCGGACCACGCGATGCGGCTGGCGTCGCTGCATCCGGGGGTCACCGTGGACCAGGTCAGACAGGCCACCGGCTTCGACCCGGTGATCCCCGACGAGGTGCCGTACACCCGTGAACCGACGGACCAGGAGCTGGAGTTGATCCGCGAGGTGCTCGACCCGCACAACACCCGCTCCCGGGAGGTCGGCAGCTGATGGAGACCGCGTTCACCCGGCTGGTCGGCGTCCGCCACCCGATCGTGCAGACCGGGATGGGGTGGGTCGCCGGACCACGCCTGGTATCCGCCACGGCGAACGCGGGCGCGCTCGGCATCCTGGCCTCCGCGACCATGACACTCGGCCAACTGCGCGACGCGGTACGGGAGGTGAAGTCCCGTACGGACGCGCCCTTCGGGGTCAATCTGCGGGCCGACGCGGCGGACGCCGGGGACCGGGTGCGGGTGATCGTCGACGAGGGCGTGCGGGTGGCGTCCTTCGCGCTCGCGCCCTCCGCCGCGCTGATCGGTGAACTGAAGGCGGCGGGGGTCGTCGTGATCCCGTCCGTCGGGGCCCGCCGACATGCCGAGAAGGTCGCGGCCTGGGGCGCGGACGCGGTGATCGTGCAGGGCGGGGAGGGCGGCGGGCACACCGGGGACGTGGCGACGACGGTGCTGCTGCCGCAGGTCGTGGACGCGGTGGACATCCCGGTCGTGGCGGCGGGCGGCTTCTTCGACGGGCGGGGCCTGGTCGCCGCGCTCGCGTACGGGGCGGCGGGCGTCGCCATGGGCACCCGGTTCCTGCTCACCTCGGACTCGACGGTGCCGGAGGCGGTGAAAGCGCGCTATCTGGCGGCGACGGTCAAGGACGTGACGGTGACCCGGGCGGTCGACGGACTCCCCCACCGCATGCTCCGCACCGACCTGGTGACCACGCTGGAGAACTCCGGCCGGGCCAGGGCCCTTTGGCACGCGGTGCACCGAGCGGCCGGCTTCCGGAGACTGTCGGGGCTGACCTGGCGGGCGATGGCCCGCGACGGCCTCGCGATGCGCCACGGCAAGGACCTGTCCTGGAGCCAGGTCCTGCTCGCCGCCAACACGCCCATGCTGCTCAGGTCCGCGATGGTCGACGGCCGTACGGATCTCGGCGTCATGGCCTCCGGCCAGGTCGCCGGGGTGATCGACGACCTGCCGTCGTGCGCGGAACTGGTGACACGGATCGTGAAGGAGGCGGAGGAGGTTCTGGAGGCCCTCAGAGACCTTGGATGACCGTCACACCCGCTCGATCACCGTCACGTTCGCCTGCCCGCCGCCCTCGCACATCGTCTGGAGTCCGTACCGGCCGCCTGTGCGTTCCAGTTCGTGGAGCAGGGTCGTCATGAGCTTCAGGCCCGTGGCGCCCAGCGGGTGTCCGAGGGCGATCGCGCCGCCGTTGACGTTGACCTTGTCGGGGTCGGCCCCGGTCTCCTTCAGCCAGGCCAGGACGACCGGGGCGAAGGCCTCGTTGATCTCGACGAGGTCGATGTCGTCGATGGTGAGGCCGGTCTTCTTCAGGGCGTGGGCGGTGGCCGGGATGGGGGCGGTGAGCATGCGGATGGGGTCCTCGCCGCGCACGGAGAGGTGGTGGACGCGGGCACGTGGCGTGAGGCCGTGTTCGCGGACCGCCCGTTCCGAGGCGATCAGCATGGCGGCCGCGCCGTCGGAGACCTGCGAGGAGCAGGCGGCCGTGACGGTGCCGCCCTCGATGACCGGCTTCAGGGCGGCCATCTTCTCCAGGGAGGTGTCCCGGCGCGGGCCCTCGTCGACGGCGGCCTCGCCATAGGCCACCGTCTCGCGCTCGAAGCGCCCCTCGTCGATGGCCCGCAGTGCCCGCCGGTGCGAGCGCAGGGCGAACTCCTCCTGATCCTGCCTGCTGATGCCCCATTTGGCGGCGATCGTCTCGGCTCCGACGAACTGGTTCACCGGCCGGTCCCCGTACCGCGCCTGCCAGCCCTCGCTGCCCGCGAAGGGCCCCTGGGTCAGTCCGAGCGGTTCGGCGGCCTGCCGGGTCGCGAAGGCGATCGGGATCATGGACATGTTCTGCACCCCGCCGGCGACGACCAGGTCCTGCGTCCCGGACAGCACACCTTGCGCGGCGAAGTGCACGGCCTGCTGCGAGGACCCGCACTGCCGGTCCACGGTCACCCCGGGCACCTCCTCGGGCAGTCCGGCCGCCAGCCACGAGGTCCGCGCGATGTCCCCGGCCTGCGGGCCGACCGCGTCCAGGCACCCGAACACGACGTCCTCGACGGCGGCGGGATCCACGCCCGCGCGCGCGATCAGCGCCTTGAGCACATGTGCGCCCAGATCGGCCGGGTGGACCCCGCTCAGTCCTCCCCCGCGCCGCCCGACGGGCGTACGGACCGCTTCGACGATGTAGGCCTCGGCCATGGCAACTCCCTGCTCTGAAAGGGCTATTCGCGTACGGCGATCCCGTCCAGCACCATCGACAGGTACTGCCGGGCGATCTCCTCCGGGCTGTGCTGTCCGCCGGGCCGGTACCAGGACGCGGCGACCCACACGGTGTCGCGCACGAACCGGTACGTCAGCCGTACGTCGAGGTCGGCCCGGAACACCTCGGCCGCGACCCCGCGCTCCAGCGTGGACAGCCAGGCCTTCTCGAACCTGCGCTGCGACTCGGCGAGGAACGCGAACCGTTCCTGCGCGACCAGCTGCCTGCTCTCCTTCTGGTAGATCGCGACGGCCGCGCGGTGCCGGTCGATCTCCCGGAACGACTCGGTGACCAGGGCCTCCAGGGTCTCGCGGGGGCCCAGCTCGGCGTCCAGGACGGTGTCGTAGCCGTCCCAGAGCTCGTCGAGGAAGGTCCGCAGGATCTCCTCCAGCATCGATTCCTTGGAGTCGAAGTGGTAGTAGAGGCTGCCCGCGAGCATGCCCGCGTGGTCGGCGATCTTGCGTACGGTCGTGGCGTTGTAGCCCTGTTCGGCGAAGACCTCGGCGGCGGTGTCGAGGAGTTCGCGACGGCGGGCGGGCGCCGCGGCGCTCACCTGGGGCTTCTTCTTGGTCGGCACATCGTCCATTGTCCTAGGCGTGTTGACTGCTGACGGCGACGACCTCGCCCGTCATGTACGAGGAGTAGCCGGACGCCAGGAACACGATCACGTTGGCCACCTCCCAGGGCTGCGCGTACCGCCCGAAGGCCTCGCGCGCGGTGAGTTCCGCCAGCAGCTCCGCCGACGTCACCTTCACCAGGTGCGGGTGCATGGCGAGGCTCGGTGACACGGCGTTGACGCGTACGCCGTACTCGGCGGCCTCCACGGCTGCGCACCGGGTCAGGGCCATCACGCCGGCCTTCGCGGCGGCGTAGTGCGCCTGGCCGGCCTGGGCTCGCCAGCCGACGACTGAGGCGTTGTTGACGATCACTCCGCCGTGGGAGTCACGGGAGTCCTTCATCAGCCGCAGGGCCGCCCGGGTGCAGCGGAACGTGCCGGTCAGCGTGACGTCCAGGACGCGGGTCCACTGGTCGTCGCTCATGTCGACGAGGGCCGAAGTGCCGCCGAGGCCCGCGTTGTTGACGAGGATGTCGAGCCTGCCGTGCTCTCCTACGGCGGTCTCGAACAGCGTCCGCACCTGTTCCTCGTCGGTGACGTCACAGGGCAGCACGGCGACCCGGTCCGGGCCGAACTCCCCGGCCAGTGCGGCGCCGTACTCCTTCAGCCGGCGTGCGTGCGCGTCGCTGATCAGGACGCGCGCGCCCTCCTCCAGGAAGCGGCGTGCGGTCGCCCCGCCGATGCCCGCGCCGGCCGCGGCCGTGATGACGGCGGTGCGTCCCTTCAGCAGCCCGTGCCCCGGTTCGTACACCGGACTCTCGACGCCTGTCATGACGTCACGCTAACCTACCAAACACTTGTTAGGGAAGGACGGGTGGCCATGGATCTGGCGTTCACGCAGGCGGAGGATGCCTTCCGCGCCGAGGCCCGCGCATGGCTGCGCGCGCATGTGCCCGCCGCTCCCCTGCCCTCCCTGGAGACCGAGGAGGGCTTCGCGGCTCATCGCGCCTGGGAGGCGGAACTCGCGGCGGACCGCTGGCCGGTGGTCAACTGGCCGACGGCGTACGGCGGCCGGGACGCCGGACTGATCGGCTGGCTGCTCTTCGAGGAGGAGTACTACGCGGCCGGAGCGCCCGGCCGCGTCAGCCAGAACGGCATCAGCCTCCTCGCGCCGACCCTCTTCGACCACGGCACACCGGAGCAACGCGCGCGCGTACTGCCGCCGATGGCCACCGGGGAGACGGTCTGGGCGCAGGCCTGGTCGGAGCCGGAGGCGGGCTCGGATCTGGCATCCCTGAGGTCGAGGGCCGTGCGCACGGAGGGCGGCTGGCTGCTCAGCGGCCAGAAGACCTGGTCCTCCCGGGCCGCCTTCGCGGACCGCGCGTTCGGCCTGTTCCGCACCGACCCGGACACCCCCAGACCCCACCAGGGCCTGACCTACCTGATGTTCGACCTGCGTGCCGCCGGTGTCACCGTGCGCCCGATCCGCCGCCTCGACGGGAAACCGGCCTTCGCCGAGCTCTTCCTGGACGAGGTGTTCGTACCCGACGCGGACGTCATCGGCGCCCCCGGCCAGGGCTGGCGGATCGCGATGTCCGCAGCGGGCAACGAACGCGGGCTGATGCTCCGCTCCCCGGGCCGCTACCTCGCGGCCGCCGAGCGTCTGCACACCCTGTGGCGGACCCAGGGCAGCCCGCGGGACACCCGGGACCGGGTCGCGGACGCCCTGATCGGAGCCCGCGCCTACCAGCTCTTCACCTACGCCGCCGCCTCCCGTTTCCTGGACGGCGACGCGCTCGGCCCCGAGTCCAGCCTCAACAAGGTGTTCTGGTCCGAGTACGACATCGCGCTCACCGAGACGGCCCTCGATCTCCTGGGCGAGGAGGGCGAGTTCGCGGACACGGAGTGGGCCGAGCGGTACGTCTTCGCGCTGGCCGGCCCCATCTACGCCGGCACGAACGAGATCCAGCGCGACATCATCGCCGAACGCGTTCTGGGCCTGCCGAAGGGACGCCGGTGATGCGGTTTCTGCTCGACTCCGAACAGCGCGCGTTCGCCGCCTCCTTGGACGCGATGCTGACGGCCGCGGACACGCCCCGCGTGATACGGGACTGGAGCCGCGGCGACCACGACAGCGGCCGCACACTGTGGCACCGTGTCGCCGACGCGGGCGTGTTCGCCCTGGCGGTACCGGAGACCTACGAGGGCATGGGCCCCCGTCCCGTGGAACTCGCCGTGGCCTTCGTGGAGTTGGGGCGACACGCGGTTCCCGGCCCGCTGGTGGAGACGGTCGCGGCGGCGACACTGCTCGCGTCGCTGGACGACACCGGCCCGGCGAAGCGCCTGCTGCCCGCGCTGGCCTCGGGCGAGTCGACGGCGACCTGGGCCACGGGGCCGTACGCGCTGGACGCCGACATGGCGGATGTACGGCTGACGCTCTCGGGGGCGGAACTGCACCTCGCACCCCCGCCCGTCGGCCCGCCCCGTGCCTCCCTCGACCCCGCCCGCCGCCTCTCCCACCTCCCCCCCGGCGGCGAACTCCTCGCCGTCGGTCCCCAGGTGACCGCGGCCGCCGCCCACGCCCTCACCACCGCCCGCCTCACCACTGCCGCCCAAGCCCTCGGTGCGGGCCTCGCCCTCCTCGACATGACGGTCGCCCACGTCAAGCAGCGCACCCAGTTCGGCGCACCCATAGGGTCCTTCCAGGCCGTCAAGCACCAACTCGCCGATGCCAAGCTCGCGTTGGAGTTCGCGCGCCCCCTGCTCCTCGGCGCCGCCCTGACCATGACCCCCTCGGACGTCGCCGCCGCCAAGGTCACGGCCTGCGAGGCGGCGTACCGGACCGCCCGGACCGCGCTCCAGCTCCATGGCGCGATCGGCTACACGGCGGAGTGCGACCTGTCCCTCCGGCTCACCAAGGCCCGTGCGCTGCGCACCGCGTGGGGCACCCCCGACGAGTGCCGCGCGACCGTCCTCAGCGATGGTCGCCGCCGCTGAGGGACCTGGACGAGGAAGCGACAGCGGCCCCCCGTCGGGCCTCACTGCCCTGAGCGCGGCCGGTGCGCGGTCGGCGTGGCGTGCTCGGACGGCGTCGGCCGGACGGATCACGGCCGTGCCCCGGGTCATGCAGGTCCTCATCGGCCCCGACGCGCTCGCCTGCGCCACCTCCTCGGTCGGCTCTCCCGCGATGCGGCCGCCTTCGCCTGCGCGTACGCTCCCCGTGCGCACCTGCACCTGGGGCGCCGAGGTCGCCGAGCTGACGGGAGCCCAGTGAAACGCGCCGGAGTACTGCTCTTCGCGGCCGTCCCCGTGGCCGTGACGGCGTCGGTCTGCTTTCTCACGCCCCAACAGTCCGACACGGGACGGGCGGGTCCCTTCGGCGCCCACCGGTCGCAGCCGGCCGAGAACGCCAGGGACCCCCTGGACGCCAAGGCCCGGGCCGAACAGCCGACACCGACACCGACGCCGTCAGCGAGCCCACAGGACGACGAGACGCCCGCCGGCCCGCCGCCGGGCCTGGACGCCCCCGCCGAGAAGGAGCTCGCCCAGCAGCTGGTGGCGAGCGCCGAGAACTCCACCCTCGAATGGCGCAGCGCCTACGCCTACATCGAGGACATCGGCGACGGCCAGGGCTACACGGCCGGCCTCATCGGCTTCTGCACCGGCACCCACGATCTGCTCACCCTCGTCGAGCGCTACACGAAGGACCACCCCGGCAACGGCCTCGCCGCCTACCTGCCCGCCCTGCGCGCGGTCGACGGCAGCGATTCCCACGAGGGCCTGGACCCCGGCTTCACGGCCGCGTGGAAGGCGGAGGCCTCCCTGCCGGCCTTCCAGAAGGCCCAGGACACGGAACGCGACCGCGTCTACTTCGACCCCGCCGTCCGCCTCGCCAAGCTCGACGGACTCGGTGCGCTCGGCCAGTTCGTCTACTACGACGCCATGGTCTTCCACGGCCCCGGCACCGACGCCGGCAGCTTCTACGGCCTGCGCGCACGCGCCCTCGAACAGGCCGACAGCCCGGCCGAGGGCGGGTCCGAGAAGGCCTACCTGAACGCCTTCCTCGATGTCCGCCGGGCCGCCATGAAGACGCGCAAGGCGGACATCGACACCTCCCGCGTCGACACCGCCCAGAGGTGGTTCCTGAACGAGGGGAACCTGCACCTGACGCCACCGCTGGAGTGGCAGGTGTACGGGGAGACGTACCGGGTTCCGTGAGAGGACATGCGACGGCGCCCGCCTTCCGGTCCGGTCGGGGACGTGGAGGGCAGGCGCCGTCTCGGGGGGTCCGGGGGATGTCCCCCGGAGAGCCCGCCCGTACGCCGTTGTACGGGAGTTCGTTGAGGGACCGTCAGGTCCCCTGTGTCACCGTCAGACCATCAGCGAACGGTCCGTCGGGCGGATCGGCGCGGGCAGTTCGCTCGCGCCGGCCAGGAAGCGGTCGGTGCCGCGGGCGGCCGAACGGCCCTCCGCGATCGCCCACACGATGAGCGACTGGCCGCGGCCCGCGTCACCGGCGACGAAGACACCCGGCACGTTGGTCTGGAAGTCGGCGTCGCGGGCGATGTTGCCGCGCTCGTCGAGGTCCAGGCCGAACTGCTCGACCAGGCCGTTGTCCCGGTCGGTGCCGGTGAAGCCCATCGCGAGGGTGACGAGCTGGGCGGGGATCTTGCGCTCGGTGCCCGGCTTCGGGGTCAGCCGGCCCTCGATGAACTCGACCTCGCTGAGGTGCAGCCACTGGACGTTGCCGTCCTCGTCGCCCTCGAAGTGGGTGGTGGAGACGGAGTAGACCCGCTCGCCGCCCTCCTCGTGCGCGGAGGTGACCTTGTAGAGCATCGGGAACGTCGGCCACGGCTGGCCCGGGTTCCGCTCCTCGCCCGGCTGGGGCATGATCTCCAGCTGGGTGACGGAGGCCGCGCCCTGGCGGTGGGCGGTGCCCACGCAGTCGGCGCCGGTGTCGCCACCGCCGATGACGACGACGTGCTTGCCCTCGGCGGAGACCGGGGCGGTGACGTAGTCACCCTCCTGGACCTTGTTCGCCAGCGGCAGGTACTCCATCGCCTGGTAGACGCCCTTCAACTCCCGCCCGGGGACGGGAAGATCACGGGCCATCGTGGCGCCGGCGGCGATGACGACGGCGTCGTACCGCTTCTTCAGGTCGGTCGCCTTGAGGTCGCGGCCGATCTCGATGCCGGTGCGGAAGCGGGTGCCCTCCGCGCGCATCTGCTCGATACGGCGGTTGATGTGCCGCTTCTCCATCTTGAACTCGGGGATGCCGTAGCGGAGGAGGCCTCCGATGCGGTCCGCGCGCTCGTAGACGGCGACGGTGTGGCCGGCCCGGGTGAGCTGCTGGGCGGCGGCGAGACCGGCGGGGCCCGACCCGATGACGGCGACGGTCTTGCCGGACAGGCGCTCCGGGGCCTGGGCCGCGACGTCGCCGCTGTCCCAGGCCTTGTCGATGATCGAGACCTCGACGTTCTTGATGGTCACGGCCGGCTGGTTGATGCCGAGCACACACGCCGACTCGCACGGGGCCGGGCACAACCGGCCCGTGAACTCGGGGAAGTTGTTGGTCGCGTGCAGACGCTCGCTCGCGGCCGCCCAGTCCTCGCGGTAGGCGTAGTCGTTCCACTCGGGGATGAGGTTCCCGAGCGGACAGCCGTTGTGACAGAACGGGATACCGCAGTCCATGCAGCGGCTGGCCTGCTTGCTGATGATCGGCAGCAGGGAGCCGGGGACGTAGACCTCGTTCCAGTCCTTCAGACGTACGTCGACGGGGCGGGACTTGGCGACCTCACGGCCGTGGTTCAAAAAGCCCTTCGGGTCAGCCATTGATCGCCGCCTCCATCATCTTCTCGGTGATCTCGGACTCGGAGAGTCCCGCCTGCTCGGCGGCGTCCTTGGCGGCGAGCACTGCCTTGTACGTGCTGGGGATGATCTTGCTGAAGCGCTCCACGGCGGTGTCCCACTCGGCGAGCAGCTTCTCGGCGACCGTGGAGGCGGTCTCCTCCTGGTGGCGGCGCACCACGTCGTGCAGCCACTGCTTGTCCGTGTCGTCCAGAGCCTCTATGGCGTCGACATTGCCGACGTTGACGTCGTCCCGGTCGAGGTCGATGACGTAGGCGACGCCGCCGGACATGCCGGCCGCGAAGTTACGGCCCGTCCGTCCGAGGACGACCGCGTGACCGCCGGTCATGTACTCGCAGCCGTGGTCGCCCACGCCCTCCGAGACGACCGTGGCACCGGAGTTGCGGACGCAGAAGCGCTCGCCGGTGCGACCGCGCAGGAACAGCTCGCCGCCGGTCGCGCCGTACGCGATGGTGTTGCCCGCGATCGTCGAGTACTCGGCGAGGTGGTCGGCGCCCCGGTCGGGACGGACGATCACCCGGCCGCCGGAGAGGCCCTTGCCGACGTAGTCGTTGGCGTCGCCCTCCAGGCGCAGCGTGACACCGCGCGGGAGGAAGGCGCCGAAGGACTGGCCCGCCGAGCCGGTGAAGGTGATGTCGATGGTGTCCTCGGGCAGGCCCGCACCGCCGAACTTCTTCGTCACCTCGTGGCCGAGCATGGTGCCGACCGTGCGGTTGATGTTGCGGATGGAGACCTGGGCGCGCACCGGCTGGGCGTCGGTCGCCGAGTCTGCGGCCAGGGCGTCGGCGGCGAGCTTGATCAGCTCGTTGTCGAGCGCCTTCTCCAGGCCGTGGTCCTGCGCGATGACCTGGTGCAGCGCGGTGCCCTCGGGCAGCTCGGGCACGTAGAAGAGCGGGGCCAGGTCCAGGCCCTGCGCCTTCCAGTGGTCGACGGCACGCGCGACGTCGAGGGTCCCGGCGTGGCCGACGGCCTCCTCGATGGTGCGGAAGCCCAGCTCGGCGAGGATCTCGCGGACCTCTTCGGCGATGAACTTGAAGAAGTTCACGATGTACTCGGCCTTGCCGGTGAACCGGTCACGCAGTACCGGGTTCTGGGTGGCGATGCCGACCGGGCAGGTGTCCAGGTGGCAGACGCGCATCATGACGCAGCCGGAGACGACGAGCGGTGCGGTTGCGAAACCGAACTCCTCGGCGCCGAGCAGCGCGGCGATGACGACGTCACGGCCGGTCTTGAGCTGACCGTCGGTCTGGACGACGATGCGGTCACGCAGTCCGTTGAGCAGCAGGGTCTGCTGGGTCTCGGCGAGACCGAGCTCCCAGGGGCCGCCGGCGTGCTTCAGCGAGGTCAGCGGGGAGGCACCGGTACCGCCGTCGTGACCGGAGATCAGGACGACGTCCGCGTGGGCCTTGGACACGCCCGCCGCGACGGTGCCGACGCCGACCTCGGAGACCAGCTTCACGTGGATCCGCGCCTGCGGGTTCGCGTTCTTCAGGTCGTGGATCAGCTGGGCGAGGTCTTCGATGGAGTAGATGTCGTGGTGCGGCGGCGGGGAGATCAGACCGACACCCGGGGTGGAGTGCCGGGTCTTGGCGACCCACGGGTAGACCTTGTGGCCGGGCAGCTGGCCGCCCTCGCCGGGCTTGGCGCCCTGGGCCATCTTGATCTGGATGTCGTCCGCGTTGACCAGGTACTCCGAAGTCACACCGAAGCGGCCGGAGGCGACCTGCTTGATCGCGGAACGCCGGGCCGGGTCGTACAGCCGGTCCGCGTCCTCGCCGCCCTCACCGGTGTTGGACTTGCCGCCCAGCTGGTTCATGGCGATGGCGAGGGTTTCGTGCGCCTCCTTGGAGATGGAGCCGTACGACATGGCGCCGGTGGAGAAGCGCTTGACGATCTCGGAGACCGGCTCGACCTCGTCGACGGAGATCGAGGGCCGGTCCGACTTGAAGCCGAAGAGTCCGCGCAGCGTCATGAGGCGCTCGGACTGCTCGTTCACGCGGTCCGTGTACTTCTTGAAGATGTCGTAACGGTTGGCGCGCGTGGAGTGCTGGAGGCGGAAGACCGTCTCCGGGTCGAACAGGTGCGGCTCGCCCTCGCGGCGCCACTGGTACTCGCCGCCTATCTCCAGGGCGCGGTGCGCCGGCGCGATGCCGGAGGCGGGGTACGCCTTGGCGTGCCGGGCGGCGACCTCCTTGGCGACGACGTCGATGCCGATGCCGCCGATCTTGGTGGCGGTGCCGCTGAAGTACTTCTGGACGAAGGCCGAGTCGAGGCCGACGGCCTCGAAGACCTGGGCGCCGCGGTAGGAGGCGACGGTCGAGATGCCCATCTTGGACATGACCTTCAGAACACCCTTGCCCAGGGCGTAGATCAGGTTGCGGATGGCCTTCTCGGACTCGATGTCCGACAGGAAGGTGCCGGCGCGGACGAGGTCCTCGACGGACTCCATCGCCAGGTAGGGGTTGACGGCCGCGGCGCCGAAGCCGATCAGCAGGGCGACGTGGTGGACCTCGCGGACGTCACCGGCCTCGACCAGCAGGCCCACCTCGGTGCGCTGCTTGGTGCGGATCAGGTGGTGGTGGACGGCCGCGGTGAGCAGCAGCGACGGGATCGGCGCGTGCTCGGCGTCGGAGTGGCGGTCGGAGAGGACGATCAGCCGGGCGCCGTTGTCGATGGCGGCGTCGGCCTCGGCGCAGATCTCCTCGATGCGCGCGGCGAGGGAGTCGCCGCCGCCGGAGACCCGGTACAGGCCGGAGAGGGTCGCGGCCTTGAAGCCGGGCATGTCGCCGTCGGCGTTGATGTGGATGAGCTTGGCCAGCTCGTCGTTGTCGATCACCGGGAACGGCAGGGTGACCGTGCGGCACGACGCGGCGGTCGGCTCCAGCAGGTTGCCCTGCGGGCCCAGCGAGCTGCGCAGCGAGGTGACCAGCTCTTCGCGGATCGCGTCCAGCGGCGGGTTGGTGACCTGCGCGAACAGCTGGGTGAAGTAGTCGAAGAGCAGCCGCGGGCGTGAGGAGAGCGCGGCGATCGGCGAGTCGGTGCCCATCGAACCGATGGGCTCGGCACCGGCCTTGGCCATCGGCGCGAGCAGGACGCGCAGCTCCTCCTCGGTGTAACCGAAGGTCTGCTGGCGGCGGGTGACCGAGGCGTGGGTGTGCACGATGTGCTCGCGCTCGGGCAGGTCGGAGAGTTCGATCTCCCCGGCCTCCAGCCACTCGGCGTACGGCCGCTCGGCGGCGAGGCCGGCCTTGATCTCGTCGTCCTCGATGATGCGGTGCTCGACGGTGTCGACGAGGAACATCCGGCCGGGCTGGAGGCGGCCCTTGCGGACCACCTTGGCGGGGTCGATGTCCAGGACGCCGACCTCGGAGCCGAGGACGACGAGGCCGTCGTCGGTGACCCAGTAGCGGCCGGGGCGAAGGCCGTTGCGGTCGAGGACCGCGCCGACCTGCTTGCCGTCGGTGAAGGTGACACAGGCCGGGCCGTCCCAGGGCTCCATCATCGTGGAGTGGAACTCGTAGAACGCGCGGCGGGCGGGCTCCATGGAGTCGTGGTTCTCCCACGCCTCCGGAATCATCATCAGCACGGAGTGCGGCAGTGAACGGCCGCCCAGGTGCAGGAGTTCGAGCACCTCGTCGAAGGACGCCGAGTCGGAGGCGTCCGGCGTACAGATCGGGAAGATCCGGTCCAGGGTGTCCCGGCCTCCGAAGAGGTCCGAGGCGAGCTGGGACTCGCGGGCGACCATCCAGTTGCGGTTGCCCTTGACGGTGTTGATCTCACCGTTGTGCGCGACGAAGCGGTACGGGTGGGCGAGCGGCCACGACGGGAAGGTGTTCGTGGAGAACCGGGAGTGCACGAGCGCGATCGCGGAGGCGAAGCGGCGGTCGGACAGGTCCGGGAAGAAGGGCTCCAGCTGGCCGGTGGTCAGCATGCCCTTGTACACGATCGTCCGCGCGGACAGCGACGCGAAGTACACGTCGGCCTCGCGCTCGGCGCGCTTGCGCAGCACGAAGGCCCTGCGGTCGAGGTCGAGGTCCGCCGAGGAACCGTCGCTGACGAACACCTGACGGAAGGTCGGCATCGTGGAGCGGGCGGTGGCGCCGAGCAGCTGCGGGGCGACCGGGACCTCGCGCCAGCCGAGGACCGTCAGGCCCTCCTCGTGGGCGATCGTCTCGATCTTCGAGACGGCGTCCTCGATGCCGTCGTCCGGCAGGAAGGCGATACCGACCGCGTACTCGCCGGCCGCGGGCAGCTCGAAGTCCGCCACCTCACGGAAGAAGGCGTCCGGAACCTGGGACAGGATGCCCGCGCCGTCACCCGAGTCGGGCTCGGCGCCGGTGGCACCGCGGTGCTCCAGGTTGCGCAGAACCGTGAGCGCCTGCTCGACCAGCGCGTGGCTCGCCTCGCCGGTGAGGGTGGCCACGAAGCCGACGCCACAGGCGTCGTGCTCGTTGCGGGGGTCGTACATACCCTGCGCAGCAGGGCGAGCATCCATGAAGGACCACTTCTGGCCATTCGTGGAGTGCTGGGACGGCTGGCGCGGCGTACGCATCGGCTCTCCCGTCGTCGTCAATTGGCATATTCAGATTGCCGAGGGACGACGTTGGCCCTCTGCGTTGTGCAAAATTTCGTGCAGGTTACATGATGGAGCGGATCTCGGGAACCGGATACTCCGTTCCAACATGCGGACGCCACGGGGCGCGAGGGGGGTGTCGCACACGTGGCTTGAAGTATGTGGGGACCGAGCCGGACTGATCGGTCAGATCCATGTCCGTCGGCCCAGGGAGCGGGGAGGGTGTCGTCATCGACCCCGCGAGCGCGCCGTAAGCGTCATTGCCCGTAGCGCTTGTGGCTCATGCCCAGTGGTTAAGCATTCGAAACCAGCGAGTAACGGCTACTTATGCGGACCACCGCATAAGTAGCAACCGATCTATCCTACGGCCGTTCCGAAGAAACTGCCCAGGGCGTACGTCACACCGGCCGCCGCGCCTCCCAGGACCAACTGCCGCAGGCCGCTGTACCACCAGGTCCGGGTGGTCACCCTGGCCACGACGGCACCGCACGCGAACAGTCCGACAAGGGCCAGCAGCACGGCGGGCCAGAGCACGGTCGCGCCGAGAAGATACGGGAGCACCGGCAGCACCGCACCCAGGGCGAAGGACCCGAAGCTGGACACGGCGGCGACGAGCGGGGAGGGCAGATCGCCCGGATCGATCCCCAGTTCCTCACGGGCATGGATCTCAAGGGCCTGCTCGGGGTCCTTCGACAGCTGCCGGGCGACCTCGCGCGCCAGCGCGGGCTCGACACCCCGCCCCTCGTACAGGGCGGCGAGCTCGGCCTCCTCGTCCTGCGGATGCTTGCGCAACTCCCGCCGCTCCACGTCCAGTTCGGCCTCGACGAGTTCGCGCTGCGCGGCGACGGAGGTGTACTCACCGGCGGCCATGGAGAAGGCGCCGGCGGCGAGCCCCGCGAGTCCGGTCAGCACGATGGTGTTCTGACCGACGGCCCCGCCGGCGACACCGGTCATCAGGGCGAGGTTGGAGACGAGTCCGTCCATGGCGCCGAAGACGGCGGGCCGCAGCCAGCCGCCGTTCACGTCCCGGTGCGTGTGGTTGTCGCGGTGTGCCTCGTGCAGCGGCGCTTCGATGTCGATGATGGCCATTCCGGTCCCCCAGGAAAGCTAAGCCAAAGCTAACTTTGGACATATTCTAATTCTTAACAACGACCACAGTACGACGGGCCATTCCCGCCCGCCAGCAAGGAAAGGCTGGGCTAACCAGCACCTTTACCTTCGAATGCACAGACGATCGCGACAGCGCTCATATGTCGACCGGGTGATGCTGAGGCTCTGGAGGCTCAGGTCAACCGCCGATGGTGGGACACATGGGCAAATGGTTCCGCCCGCGCGCGGAACACCGTCTGTCCTTGTGGAGAGGCCGCGTATGGCATCGATCGCCTGCATTCCCTCGGTCCCCGCGCCCCAGGGCGCCGCCGGACTCCGCGAGCGGGCCCGCGGCGCCCTGCTGGGCCTCGCGGTCGGAGACGCCCTCGGGGCCCCCGCCGAGAACATGAAGCCGTCGGAGATCCGCGCCCGCTGGGGCCGTATCGAGGGATACGTGGTGGACGAGCCGGCCGGCACGGACGACACGGAGTACGCGATCTTCTCCGGCCTGCTCCTTGCCCGCCACGGCTCGGCCCTGACCCCCTCCCATGTGGAGGCGGCCTGGCACGAGTGGATCGCGGACCGCGACGAGGGCCCGTTCCGGGGCGCGGGATTCAGTGAGCGCGGCACGCTGGAGAACCTCCGCCGGGGCCTCGCCGCCCCCATCTCCGCCCAGCACCGGCACGCCTGGAGCGACGGCCTGGCCATGCGGGCGGCCCCCTTCGGGGTCTTCGCGGCGGGCCGCCCCGCGGAGGCCGCCCGCCTGGTGGCAATCGACGGCTCGGTGAGCCATGCCGGCGAGGGCATCTACGGCGGCCAGGCGGTCGCGGCCGGAGTGGCGGCGGCGATGGCAGGCGCCCCGACGATCGCGGTGGTCGCCTCGGCGCTGGCGGTGATCCCGGACGACAGCTGGACGGCCCGCTCCCTGCGCCGTGCCGTGGCGGTGGCCCACCGGGGCGAACGGGCGGTCCGCTCCTGCGTCGTCATCGGCGGCTATCCGTGGACCGACCTGGCCCCGGAGGCGGTGGCCCTCGCCTTCGGGGCCTACGCGGTGGCCGACGGCGACTTCCGCGAGGCGGTGCTGACGGCGGTGAACATGGGGAGGGACGCCGACACCACGGCCGCGGTGGCGGGCGCACTGGCCGGCGCGACCAGGGGCGCGTCGGCCATCCCGGCCGACTGGGCATCGGCGATCGGCCCGGCGCGAGGCAGCTGCCTCCCCTCCATGGCGGGCCATCACGTCCTGGACGTGGCGGAACTGCTGGTGGCGGGCGAGGACACGAAGTGGAGCGGACAGCCGAATCCGAACGCCTTCGCACTCGCGGCGGACAACGACACGGAGGTGTCCTCATGACCCCACCGGCACCGTGGGACGAGACGGCGGCCCTCTCCCTCACAGCGAACGGGAGTTCAGCCGCTGCCACCGACGACGGGAACGCCCCGCAGGGGCCACCCGCACCCGACCAGGAAAGCCATGCGGATGGTGCCGGTGGGAGCCGGGGAACCGAGGACCCCGACGCGGCCCGGTTGCCGCAGGCAACCCGCGGGGACAAGGCCGAAAGGACCGTCGGCCTCCTCCTGGGCCTGGCCGCGGGCGACGCCGCCGGCTGGCCGGCCGCCCGCCACCGAGCGGCCCGGATGCCCGACTGGACCCGCCGCCTCACCCGCGAACTCGACACCTTCGCCGAGCAGAACGCCACCACCACCCTCCCCGTCCCCATCGCCCTGAACCAGCCCCCCGAGCCGCTGCGCCTGGGCCCCTCCGACGACGCCGAATGGGCGGCCTTCACCGCGGAAGCCCTCCTGCGCGCGGGAGACGACACGGCCTTGGGCGACCTGACCCGAGAACGCCGTACCAGAGCGGCGATCGACCTCACCTGGAACGCCCTGGCCGCCGAGGTGGCCGCGGCGGCGGACCGTGCCCCCGAGATCGAGTCCGCCGTCCTCCCGCTGCGCGCCCGTATCTCCGTACGGGCGGGACTGGGCAACCTCGTGGCCGGTCTGCGCCCGCCCGCCACCGGCCACGACAACCCCCACTACTTCGACGACGCGGCCTGCGTCCGGGCCTGCGTCCTCGCCGTCGCCCACCTCGGCGACCCCCGACTCGCCGCGGATCTCGCCGAGTTCGACGCCCGCTACACCCAGGACGGCGACGGGGTGCACGGCGCCCGGGCGATGGCCGCGGCCCTGTCCCTCGCCCTGACCGGCGCACCCGTCGACACCTGCGTGGCAGCGGCCCTCGCCGAACTCCCCGAGGACACCGAGATCGGCCGCAATGCCCGTCACGCCCTGCACCTCGCACGGTCCGCCGACAGCGCGTTCGCCCTGATCCCCGCCCTGGAACACGAGATCGTCGACCACGTCTACAGCTACGGCATCGCGGCCGCCGAAACCGTCCCGGTGGCCCTCGCCCTGGCCACCGCGGCCCGCGGCCGGATCGCCGAAGCGGTCCCGGCCGCGGCCTGTCTCTCCCGGGTCGCCGACTCGGCCCCCGCCCTGGCGGGGGCCCTGACCGGCGCACTGGGCGGCGCCGCCGCGATCCCCGCCTCCTGGCGGGCCACCTGCCGCACCCTCTCCGGCTGCGCCCTCCCCCGCCTCACCGGAACGGACCTCGTGGAACTCGCCGGACTCCTGGAATCCGCACAACCGCCCCTCCCGGGAGGATGATTCGGCGCATGACGCCCAAAAAACCAGAAACCGATCCAGAGCACAGCCTTGAGGACAGGATCACCGGCGCCCTCGTGGGTGCGGCGGTCGGCGACGCCCTCGGCGGTCCCGTCGAGGGCTACTCCCCCGACCAGATCCTCGAACGCCACGCCGGCCGCGTCCACGGCATCGTCGGCCCCTGGAACGGCGACGCCTGGCGCACCGCCCGCCCCATCGCCCCGTACCACAAGGGCGACGGCCACGTCACCGACGACACCTTGATGACCCACGCGCTGATCCGCGTCTACGACCGCGTCAGAGGCCACCTCGACGCCTACGCGATCGCCGACCACCTGGTCCCCGACCTGATGACGAACCCCCGCTGGATCCCGGAACTGGAGGCGGAGGCCCTGCCCCTGCACCGCATCTTCCTCGCGGAGAAGTGGCTGGTCACCCGCCTCCACTACGGCCATGTGGATCCGCGGGAAGCGGGCGTCGGCAACATCGTCAACTGCGGCGCGGCGATGTACATGGCCCCCGTGGGCCTGGTCAACGCGGCCGACCCGCGGGCCGCCTACGCGGAGGCCCTGGACATCGCGGCCGCCCACCAGTCGTCGTACGGCCGGGAGGCGGCGGGAGTCTTCGCGGCGGCGGTGGCCGCGGCGGCGACCCCGGACGCCACACCGGACTCGGTCGTCACGGCCTGTCTGACCCTGGCGAAGGACGGCACGCGTACCGCGATCGAGCAGGTCTGCGAAGTGGCCGGCCGGCACACGGACGTCGAATCGGCGCTACGACCCCTGCGCGAGGCCGTTGCCCCCTACGACACCGTGGGCCCCGACTACCGCGCCCCCTCCCTCGGCGCCCGCCGCCCCTCCCGTCTCCACACGATCGAGGAACTCCCCATCGCCCTGGGGATGTTGCTGGTGGCCGGCGGCGACTACCGCCAGGCGGTTCTCGGCTCGGTGAACTACGGCAGGGACTGCGACTCGATCGCCACCATGGCCGGTGCGCTGGCCGGCGCGCTCGGCTCCCCGGTCCCGGAGGACTGGTCCAAGACGGTCGCGGAAGCCAGCCGCCTGGACCTCTGGGAACCGGCGGCGACCCTGACGGCCGTGACCGGGGAGATCTTCGCGCAGGATGTACGCCATCGCCGAAGCCACGAGGCGGCGTTCGCGGCGCTCGGAGGCCCGAGATGCTCCGACTGACCTGGGTCCAGCCGGAGGACCTGCTCGGCCACGAACTGCGCCAGGCGTCCCAGGACGGCCGGGAGCCGTCCTCGGTCGCGGCGAGATGGCGGGCCGCGGGCGGCCCCGACGCCCCGCTGCGGGCGGGCGCCTCCGGGCAGCCCGCGTCGAGGTATCTGCGGCAGCTGGCAGAGGACCTGCTGGACGAACTGGCCGACCTGCCCAGCACGTTGGCGGACAGCGAGCCAACGGATCTGAGAAGGATCCGGAACCTGTGCCCGGACTGGCCCGCCCCCACTCCCACGGCGCCTCCGTCCGTGGCCGCGCTGGAAGCGGCCTGGCTGGGCCGGGCGGTCGGCTGCCTACTGGGCAAACCGGTGGAGAAGCTCCCCCTGGACGCCATCCGCCGACTCGCCCGGTCCACCGGCAACTGGCCCCTGAACACCTACTTCACGGCGAAGGGCGTACCCGCCGAACTCCTCACCGCCCACCCGTGGAACCGCCGCTCGGCCACCACGT
The DNA here is from genome assembly GCF_036174265.1 of Streptomyces sp. NBC_00285. Taxonomy (NCBI): domain Bacteria; kingdom Bacillati; phylum Actinomycetota; class Actinomycetes; order Kitasatosporales; family Streptomycetaceae; genus Streptomyces; species Streptomyces sp. NBC_00285. The sequence goes on from NZ_CP108055.1 coordinate 2,886,461, forward strand.
CCCTCGCCGAGAACATCGACGGCATGCCCGAGGACGACGACCTCAACTACCCCTTGCTGAACCTGCTGTTGCTGCGACGCCACGGCAGGGCCTTCACCACCACGGACGTGGCGACCCGCTGGCTCGACGAACTCCCCGCGGGCCGAACGTTCACCGCCGAACGCGTCGCCTACCGCAACCTCCTCCAGGGCCTGGAACCCCCGAGGACGGCCCGCCACCGCAACCCCTTCCGCGAATGGATCGGCGCTCTCATCCGCGCCGACGTCCACGGCTGGACCAACCCCGGCAACCCGGCCGCGGCGGCCGAACAGGCCCACCGGGACGCCACCCTCAGCCACACGGCGAACGGCGTCTACGCGGCGATGTTCACGGCCGCGGTGATCGCCGAGGCCGCGTCCGGTACCACCGACATCCATGCCTGCCTGAACACCGGCCTCACCGTGATCCCCCCGAACTCCCGTCTGGCGAAGGCGATCACCCACGCCGTGCAACTCGCGGGGAAACACGCCGACTTCGACGACGTCGTGGACGAACTCCACGCCACCCACGCCGAAACCCACCACTGGGTCCACGCGATTCCCAACACCGCGCTGATCGCCGCCGCCCTCACCCACGCCGGCGGCGACTTCACCGGCTCCATCTGCCGTGCGGTCAGCGGAGGTTGGGACACCGACTCCAACGGCGCCACGGCAGGAAGCATCGCCGGCCTCCTCACCGGCGCCCCCGACCACCTCCCCGACCGCTGGACCGCCCCCCTCAAGAACCGTCTCGCCACCTCCGTCGCCGACTTCAACGGCACCGGCTTCGACACCCTGGCCCACCTCACCCACCGGGAGACTGCCCGCCCATGACCCACGCCCCCCTCACCGGTCTCCGCGTCCTCGACCTGGCCACCCTGTTCGCGGGTCCGCTGGCCGCCACCATGCTCGGCGACTTCGGCGCGGAGGTCGTCAAGATCGAGCACCCGACGAAACCGGATCCCTCCCGCGGCCACGGCCCCTCGAAGGACGGCATCGGCCTGTGGTGGAAACTCCTGGGCCGCAACAAGCGCACGATCACGCTGGACCTCTCGAAACCGGGCGGTCAGGCCACCTTCCTCCGCCTGGCCGAGACGGCGGACGTCGTCATCGAGAACTTCCGCCCCGGCACCCTGGAGAAGTGGGACCTCGGCTGGCCCGAGCTGTCCGCCGTCAACCCCCGCCTGGTCCTCACCCGGGTCACCGGCTTCGGTCAGTTCGGCCCCTACGCCCACCGCCCCGGCTTCGGCACGCTCGCCGAGGCGATGAGCGGCTTCGCGGCGATCACCGGCGAACCGGGCGCGCCCCCGGTCCTGCCGCCCTTCGGACTCGCCGACTCCATCGCCGGCCTGGCCACGGCCTACGCGGTGATGACGGCACTGGCGGCCCGCGACCGCACCGGCGAGGGCCAGGTCGTCGACATGGCGATCATCGAGCCGATCCTGACGGTCCTCGGCCCCCAGCCGACCTGGTACGACCAGCTCGGCCACGTCCAGGAACGCACCGGCAACCGTTCCGCCAACAACGCCCCGCGCAACACCTACCGCACGGCCGACGGCACCTGGGTCGCCGTCTCCACGTCGGCCCAGTCGATCGCGGAACGCGTGATGCGGCTGGTCGGCCGCCCCGAGCTGATCGACGAGCCGTGGTTCGCGACGGGAGCCCAAAGAGCGGAACACGCAGACGTGCTGGACGCGGCGGTCGGCTCCTGGATCGCCGGACGCACCCGCACCGAGGTCCTCTCGGCCTTCGAGAAAGCGGAGGCCGCGGTCGCACCCGTCCAGGACATCCGGGACGTGATGGCCGACCCGCAGTACCAGGCCCTCGACACCGTCACCACCGTCGACGACCCCGACCTCGGCCCACTGCGCATGCAGAACGTCCTCTTCCGCCTCTCCTCGACCCCCGGCGCGATCCGCTGGGCGGGCCGCCCGCACGGCGCGGACACGGAGGAGGTTCTGACAGAACTGGGCCTGGCCGAAGCCGAGTTGGCCACCCTGCGCGAGGAGGGGTCCGTATGACGACACTCACCTGGTTGTACGTCCCCGGCGATCGCCCCGCCATCGTCACCAAGGCCCTGTCCGCCGGCGCCGACGTGGTGGTCGTCGACCTGGAGGACGCGGTCGCGGCGGACCGCAAGGAGTACGCCCGCCAGGCCACCGCCGAACGCCTCACCGACCCCCAGCCGATCCCGGTCCACGTCCGGCTGAACGCCCTCGACGGTCCCCTGGCCGCAGCGGATCTGGCCGCGCTGGCCTCCCTTCCCGGGCTCTGCGGCCTGCGCCTGCCCAAGGTCACGACCCCCGGCCAGATCACCCGCGTCGCGAGGACGACGGCCACGGCCGAAGGAAGCGGTCCGCCCCTGTACGCCCTGCTCGAATCGGCCCTGGGCATCGAGCGGGCCTACGACATCGCCACCGCGCACCCCGCCCTCCGGGGGATCGCCCTCGGCGAGGCCGACCTCCGCGCCGACCTGGGCCTACGGGACGACACCGGCCTCGACTGGGCCCGCTCCCGGGTCGTGGTCGCCGCGCGAGCCGCGGCCCTGCCGCCCCCGCCCCAGTCGGTCCACCCCGACACCCGGGACCTGGACGGCCTCAGGACCTCCTGCGCCCACGGCCGCGCCCTGGGCTTTTTGGGACGGGCCGCGATCCACCCCCGCCAGCTCCCGGTCATCGAGCGCGCCTACCTCCCCACGGACGAGGAGATCGAGCGGGCGGAAACCGTCCTCAAGGCAGCAGAGGCCCAACAGGGAGCCCAGGCCCTCCCGGACGGCACCTTCATCGACGCGGCGGTGGTCGCCCAGGCCCACCGCACCCTGTCCCTGACCCACCGCCGCTGACCTACGACGAGGGCGCCCCGGGATCGGATCCCGGGGCGCCCTCGTCGACGTACGACAGACCGTCAGGTCTTCTTCGCGGACTCGGTCTCGGCAGCGGTCTCGGTCTCCGCCTCGTCCGTCAGCTCGGCTGAGCCGGATTCGGAGTCGGCATCGGCCTTGGATTCGGTCCTCTCGCCGCCGTCGGCCTTCGCGCCCTCTTCGGCCGCGTCCTCGGAGTCCTCGGCAGCCGGCTCGACCACGGTTTCGCGGCCCGGCCGCTTCTTCGCCGACAGCACGAAGTACGTCACCGCGAGCAGGAACACGATGATCGCGGTCCACACGTTGAGCCGCAGGCCCAGGATGTGGTGGGCGTCGTCGATCCGCATGTACTCGATCCAGCCGCGCCCCGTGCAGTACGCGGCGACGTACAGCGCGAAGGCCCGTCCGTGTCCGAGCGTGAAGCGGCGGTCCGCCCAGATGACGAGGAGCGCGACCCCGACGCACCACAGTGACTCGTACAGGAACGTCGGGTGGTAGTAACCCGGTACCCGGCCGTCCGTGGAGGACGTGATGTGCAGGGCCCAGGGCAGGTCGGTCGGCTTGCCGTACAGCTCCTGGTTGAACCAGTTGCCCCAGCGGCCGATCGCCTGCGCGAGGGCGATACCGGGGGCGAGGGCGTCGGCCCACGCCGGCAGCGGGATGCCCCGGCGGCGGCAGCCGATCCAGGCACCGACCGCGCCGAGCGCGATCGCGCCCCAGATACCGAGACCACCCTGCCAGACCTTGAAGGCGTCCACCCAGTCACGGCCCTCGCTGAAGTACAGCTCGTAGTCCGTGATCACGTGGTAAAGGCGGCCGCCGACCAGACCGAACGGCACGGCCCAGACCGCGATGTCGGCCACCGTGCCGACCCGTCCGCCGCGGGCGATCCAACGCTTGTTGCCGAGCCAGACAGCGACGAAGACACCGATGATGATGCAGAACGCATAGCCACGCAGCGGGATGGGACCGAGGTGGATCACCCCGCGCGACGGGCTGGGAATATAGGCAAGTTCCATGGCAGGGTCGACGCTACCCTGCCAGGCCGGGCCCACGGCAGGCGGCCCGGCAACGGGTCCATAACAGGAGGGTGTGAGGACCCGCCCGCGCCCTCACCTCCCGTCACCCCTTCTGTCACCCCTTGTCGGCGGCCTCCACCTGCTGCTTCAGCTTGGCCGGAGTCATCGTCCGGTCCTGGTAGATGTTCTTGCCGTTGAACAGCACGGTCGGCGTGCCCGAGAATCCGCCACTGCGGAACGCCGCCGCGGACTTGTCCACCCAACTGTTGTGGGTGCCCTTCTCCACGCAGGCGCGGAACGCGGGCGTGTCGAGCCCGTCGACCTTCTTCGCCAGTTCCAGGAGCTTTTCGTTCTTGGAGTAGTCGTCGCTCGTCTCCACGGGCTGGTTCTCGTAGAGCACGTCGTGGTAGCCGGGGAACTTCCCGGCGTCCTGGGCGCAGGCCGCGGCGTTGGCCGCGTTGCGCGAGCCGGTGCCGCCCATGTTGCCGTCGATGATCGTCGCCAGGTGGTACTCGACCTTGAGCTTGCCGGACCCGGTGAGTTCATGGATCACCGGGCGGTACGCCGTCTCGAACGCATCGCAGGCCGGGCAGCGGAAATCCTCCCAGACCACAAGGGTCGACTTGGCGCCTTCCTTGCCGACCGGGATGGCCAGGCTGTCCTGGCCGTTGGCCCCCGACGGCGCCACGACCGGCCCCGACGCGTCCTTGCTGTCCTTGTCCTTGCCCGCGTTGGCCGCGACGACGCCGATCGCCGCCGCGAGACCCAGGACGCACACGACACTCGCGCCCACGACGAGCACCCGGCGCCGCTTCTCCGCGGACTTCTGCTTCTCGCGCTCCTCCGCCAGCCGCTCCCGGGCGGTGCGCTTTCCCTCACGGTTCTTCTCGCTCACACCCGCAGAACGAACCGGGGAGGCGCACCGCGCCTCCCCGGCCCCAGGTCCACCCGTTCGAGTGACCGATTGTCCCGTTACGCCAGGTGAGTCACGCCTGTCGGCGCACGCCCTTCGCCAGCTCGCCCGCGAGTTCGCGGACGCCCTCCACCCCGGCCTTGTCGTCCGGCGCGTCCAGCATCCGCTTCACGAAGGCCGAGCCCACGATGACGCCGTCGGCGAAGCCCGCGACCTCGGCGGCCTGCCGGGCGTTGGAGACACCGAGCCCGACGCAGACGGGCAGATCGGCACCGGCGGTGGCGGCCCGGGTCCGCTCGACCAGGTCCTGTGCCTGCGCCCCGACCGACTCCCGGGTCCCCGTGACGCCCATCAGCGAGGCCGCGTACACGAACCCGCTGCCCGCCGCGGTGATCTCGGCGAGCCTCGCGTCCCTGCTGCTGGGCGCGACCACGAAGACCGTGGCGAGCCCGTGCTTGTGCGCGTGCTCCCTCCACAGCGCCGACTCCTGCACGGGCAGGTCGGGCAGGATGCAGCCCGCGCCGCCCGCCTCGGCGAGCTCGGCGGTGAAGCGCTCGACGCCGTAGCGGTCGATGGGGTTCCAGTACGTCATCACGAGCACCGGCTTCCCGGTGGCCTCGTAGGCCTCCTTGACCGTGCGCATGACGTCCGCGATCTTGACGCCGCCGCGCAGGGCGATGTCGTCGGCGGTCTGGATGACCGGGCCGTCGAGGACGGGGTCGCTGTGCGGCAGTCCGACCTCGACGATGTCCGCGCCGCCGTCGAAGACGGCCTTGATCGCCTCGATGCCGCCGTCCACGGTCGGGAACCCGGCCGGGAGGTAGGCGATGAGCGCGGCACGGCCCTCCGCCTTGGCGGCGGCGAGGGTGTCGGACAGCAGTTGGATGGTGCCGCTCACTTCGCGTCCCCCTCGATCTCAGCGATGTCGGCGGCGTTCGCGGCCACCTCGGCGTCGGTGTCGTACAGGCCGAAGTAGCGCGCGGCCGTGTCCATGTCCTTGTCACCGCGGCCGGACAGGTTGATCACGATCAGCCCGTCCCTGCCGAGCTCCTTGCCGACGTCCAGGGCCCCGGCCAGCGCGTGGGCGCTCTCGATGGCAGGGATGATGCCCTCGGTGCGCGACAGCAGGCGCAGGGCCTGCATCGCCGCGTCGTCGGTGACCGCGCGGTACTCGGCGCGGCCGGTGTCCTTGAGGTAGGAGTGCTCGGGGCCGATGCCCGGGTAGTCCAGACCGGCCGAAATCGAGTACGGCTCGGTGATCTGACCCTCCTCGTCCTGGAGGACGTAGGAGCGGGAGCCGTGCAGGATGCCGGGCTCGCCCGCGGTGAGGGTCGCCGCGTGCTCGCCGGTCTCCACGCCGTGCCCGGCGGGCTCGCAGCCGATGAGGCGTACGTCCGTGTCGGGGATGAAGGCATGGAAGAGGCCGATGGCGTTCGAGCCGCCGCCGACGCAGGCGACGGCCGCGTCGGGGAGCCGGCCCGCGCGCTCCAGGAGCTGACGGCGGGCCTCGACGCCGATGACCCGGTGGAAGTCGCGCACCATGGCCGGGAACGGGTGCGGGCCGGCCACCGTGCCGAACAGGTAGTGGGTGCGGTCGACGTTGGCGACCCAGTCGCGGAACGCCTCGTTGATGGCGTCCTTCAGGGTGCGGCTGCCGGACTTCACGGCGATGACCTCGGCGCCGAGCATGCGCATCCGGGCTACGTTGAGGGCCTGGCGCTGGGTGTCGATCTCACCCATGTAGATCGTGCAGTCGAGGCCGAACAGGGCGCAGGCCGTGGCCGTGGCGACGCCGTGCTGGCCGGCGCCGGTCTCGGCGATCACACGGGTCTTGCCCATGCGCTTGGTGAGCAGGGCCTGGCCGAGCACGTTGTTGATCTTGTGGGAGCCGGTGTGGTTGAGGTCTTCCCGCTTCAGGAAGATCCGGGCGCCACCGGCGTGTTCGGCGAACCTCGGCACCTCGGTGAGCGCCGACGGGCGGCCCGTGTAGTGCACGAGCAGGTCGTCGAGCTCGCGGGCGAACTCGGGGTCGTGCTTGGCCTTGTCGTACTCGACGGCCACCTCGTCCACGGCGGCGACGAGGGCCTCCGGGATGAACTTGCCGCCGAACGCGCCGAAGTAGCCTTCGGCGCTGGGGACCTGACCCTCGGGGTCGGGGATGAAGAACTCGCTGGGCATGGCTGAACCTCACGGTGAGTGCGTGAAAAAGACACTGAGAGCCGTGGGGCGGAGACGTCGGACGGCGGCGGGGCCGTTGTGGCCGGTCGCGCCCGCGCGGCGGTGGCCGCACATCGAACAGAGTCCCGCGCCCCTAGAGGGCGCGCTGCCATCGACGGCCGTTGACCTGCCCGGGTTCATCACCGATGACGTACCGCACCCGGCGGCCGTGCACCCGGCGGGCCGGTGCGCGACAGCCGCGAGGACGACAGCCGCGCGCGAGGCGCGCGTGGCTGTCTGCGGTCGTCACGGTGAGAGTCATCGGGCCAACTCTAGCCGGTGATCAGCCGCGCCCGTGCCGGAGAGCCGGATGCTCGCCCGCCGCCACCAGGTCCGACACCGCGCTCTTCGGGTCCTTGCCCGTCACCAGGGACTCGCCCACCAGAACCGCGTCGGCGCCGGCGTTGGCGTAGGCGATCAGGTCGTGCGGGCCCCGGACGCCCGACTCGGCGATCTTGACCAGGCCGGCCGGGATCTCGGGGGCAATCCGCTCGAAGGTGCCGCGGTCGACCTCGAGGGTCTTGAGGTTACGCGCGTTGACGCCGATGATCTTCGCTCCGGCGTCCACCGCCCGCTCGACCTCGTCCTCGTCGTGCACCTCGACGATCGGGGTGAGACCGATCGACTCGGCGCGCTCGATCAGGGACTCCAGGGCGGGCTGCTCCAGGGCCGCGACGATGAGCAGCGCGAGGTCGGCGCCGTACGCCCGGGCCTCCCACAGCTGGTACGACGTGACGATGAAGTCCTTGCGCAGGACCGGGATGTCCACGCGGGCGCGGACGGCCTCCAGGTCGGCCAGCGAGCCGCCGAAGCGGCGCTGTTCGGTGAGGACGGAGATGACGGCCGCGCCGCCCGCCTCGTAGTCCGCGGCCAGGGCCGCCGGGTCGGCGATCGCGGCGAGCGCGCCCTTGGAGGGGCTGGAGCGCTTGACCTCGCAGATGACCTTGACGCCGTCGCCGCGCAGTGCGGCCACGCCGTCCTTGGCCGCGGGAGCCTTCGCCGCGCGCTCCTTGAGCTCGTCGAGGCTGACGCGCGCCTGCCGTTCCGCGAGGTCGGCACGGACGCCGTCGATGATCTCGTCGAGCACACTCACGCGAGCGGCCCCCTTCCAGACGGTTGACAATTCCAGCGACCGATGAAAAAGAGGTGGTCACTGCGATGGTATCCGCAGGAGGGCGTTGGCCTCACATCCGGTTGACGTCGGTCCCACTACCTGGACATTCACCAGTTGATCAAGGATGTAGCCAGCCACCGAACGGCAGGTTCCGGACAACCGTGAAGACCAGCAGCAATGTCCCCAGCGTCCACAGGTGCACCGGCCCCAGACCGAGCCGCAGCGGCCGGCCGCGGGCCGCACGGACCACCCAGACGGTCCACAGCACGGCGAACCCCAGATAGCCCACAACGGCCGGCGCGTTGTCCTGGAGGGCGGCCAGGAAGTCCCCGTGCACGAAGGCGTGCGCACTGCGCAGTCCGCCGCAGCCGGGGCAGTAGAGGCCGGTGAGGCGGTAGAGCGGGCAGACGGGGTAGTGGCCGGGCTGGTTGGGGTCGACAGCCCCCACGTACGCGAAGGCCCCGGCGACGGCCGCGAGGATTCCCGCCGGGACGGCCAGGCGTCCCGGCAGACTGGTCTGAGGTGCCACTCGCTGGCTGTCGGCGTTCACTTCGGCATTCTCCCCCGCCGCCGCCCGAACGCGTGAGGGGCGGCCCCGGCGATTTCGCCCGGCCGCCCCTCGACGGGGTTCGTGTCCGCGTGTCAGCTGTCGGCGTTCGCCTGCTCGGGTCGCGAGGTGACGAGCGGCCTGTGGGCGTCCTTGGGCATACCCATCCCCATCGCGCTCATGATCCAGCCGATGACACCACCGATGACCACGATCGCCATACCGGCCCAGAAGCCCGCAGGCTGGGCCATCACCATGAAGGCGCCCCCGACGCAGAAACCGATGAAGATGATGGTGACACCGGTCCAGGCGGCCGGGGTGTGACCGTGGCTGCTGCCCGCCATTGCTTGCTCCTAGGTGCTGAAGTACATGTCCGAGCCGGACGCTCGAAGTCATTGTCCCGCACGCGGGGGCACAAAGTGATCCGGGGTCACGCTTCGCGGGCGACCACTACGCCCCCGTCGGATCCTCTCCCCTGTCGAGCGCCTTCCAGATGTCCTCCGGCCGGTCGGGATCCACCACCGGGGCCCGACGGCGCACCCGGGGCGCCCCGTCGCGCTCGTACCGGCCTGACATCGCGGGCCACAGCCGCCCGTAGCGCAGGGCGAGCAGACCGGCCAGCAGGATCAGCGCGCCGCCCACCACGGCGGCGTACGGCCAGGCGGTGTGGCTGAGCGAGGCGACCGTGGCGGACGTGTCGCCGGACGCCTTGGCCGCCTTCTCGTCCAGCGCGGAGGAATCGCTCGCCCCGATCAGCGCGGCGGTCACGATCCCGGCGCCGGACAGGGCGAGCAACGCGGCGACCAGCAGGCGGCCGGCCTTGCGTACGGCGAACACGGCGACGAGCGCGGCAAGGCCCACTATGGCCAGCGCGGCCGGGACTCCGGTCACGTCGCTGCCCCGGGCGGTCAGGGGGAAGGAGCCGCCGGCCACGGTCGCGGTGCCCTCGGACCACTGCTGGCGGGTGGCCAGCAGCGCCACGGCGGCGCCGAGCGCGCCGGCCAGCAGGGCTACGGCAAGACTGAGGCGGCCGGCCCTGGCGGGTCCTGCGGCTTCGGAACGGGGGTGCGGTACAGCAGTCACGTACCCCACTATCACCCGAACCCCGGGCGAACGGGCACCCGGGGCCCCGTGAGAAGCGCCCCATTCCCCGGCGAAGACCCCTACTTGCCGAGCCGGTTCGCCGTGTGTACGGCGCGGAGCACCGCCGCCGCCTTGTTGCGGCACTCCGTGTCCTCGGCGACCGGGTCGGAGTCGGCGACGATACCGGCGCCGGCCTGCACGTAGGCCGTGCCGTCGCGCAGGAGGGCGGTGCGGATGGCGATCGCCGTGTCGGAGTCGCCCGCGAAGTCGAGGTAGCCGACGCAGCCGCCGTACAACCCGCGCCGGGACGGCTCCAGTTCGTCGATGATCTGCATCGCGCGGGGCTTCGGCGCCCCGGAGAGCGTGCCGGCCGGGAAACAGGCCGTCAGCACGTCGAAGGCGGTACGGCCCTGCGCGACCTTGCCGGTGACGGTCGAGACGATGTGCATCACGTGTGAGTACCGCTCCACGGACATGAAGTCGACGACCTCGACGGAGCCGGGCTCGCAGACCCGCCCCAGGTCGTTGCGGCCGAGGTCGACCAGCATCAGGTGCTCGGCGCGCTCCTTCGGGTCGGCCAGCAGTTCGTCGGCGAGGGCTTGGTCCTCCTGCGGGGTCGCCCCGCGCCACCGGGTGCCAGCGATGGGGTGGACCATGGCGTGTCCGTCCTCGACCTTGACCAGCGCCTCGGGGGACGAGCCCACGACGTCGAAGCCGTCGAAGCGGAACAGGTACATGTACGGCGACGGGTTCGTCGCCCTCAGGACCCGGTACACGTCCAACGCGCTTGCCGTGCACGGCGTTTCGAAGCGCTGCGAGGGGACGACCTGGAAGGCCTCGCCGGCCCGGATGCGCTCCTTGATGTCCTCCACGGCCGCCCGGAAGTCGGGGCCGCCCCAGAGCGCGGTGTACTCGGGGAGCTCGGAGGGCGGCAGGACGGCGGCGGGCTGGGCGACCGCCCTCGACAGGTCGGCCTCCATCGCGTCCAGGCGGGCCACCGCGTCCGCGTAGGCCTCGTCGACGCCGGTGTCGAGGTCGTTGTGGTTGATCGCGTTGGCGATCAGCAGGACCGAGCCCTCCCAGTGGTCCATGACGGCGAGGTCGCTGGTGAGCAGCATGGTCAGCTCGGGGAGCTGCAGGTCGTCGCGCTCGCCGGGACCGATCTTCTCCAGGCGGCGGACGATGTCGTAGCCGAGATAGCCGACCATCCCGCCGGTGAAGGGCGGCAGGTCCTCCTGGTGCGGGGTGTGCAGGGTCTCGATGGTGGCGCGGAGGGCGGCGAGCGGGTTCCCGTCGACGGGGACGCCGACGGGCGGGGTGCCGAGCCAGTGGGCCTGGCCGTCACGCGCGGTCAACGTGGCCGCGGAACGCACGCCCACGAACGAGTAGCGGGACCACGAGCGGCCGTTCTCCGCGGACTCCAGCAGGAAGGTGCCGGGACGCTCGGCGGCGAGCTTGCGGTAGAGGGCGACGGGGGTGTCGCCGTCGGCCAGGAGCTTGCGCGTGACGGGGATGACACGGCGGTCGGTGGCCAGCTTGCGGAAGGTCTCGAGGTCCATGGCGGCTGACCTTACTGATCCGAGGCCGGTACGCCGGAACCGGCGTCCTTGAGCAGTACGTCGGCGTCGAAGCAGGTGCGCGCGCCGGTGTGGCAGGCGGCGCCGACCTGGTCGACCTTGACCAGAACGGTGTCGGCGTCGCAGTCGAGGGCGACGGACCTGACCCACTGGAAGTGGCCCGAGGTGTCGCCCTTGACCCAGTACTCACGGCGGCTGCGCGACCAGTAGGTGCAGCGGCCGGTGGTCAGCGTGCGGTGCAGGGCCTCGTCGTCCATCCAGCCGAGCATGAGCACCTCACCGGTGTCGTACTGCTGGGCGATCGCCGGGACGAGCCCGTCGGGGCTGCGCTTGAGGCGCGCGGCGATCTCCGGGTCGAGGCTGCTGGGCTGGGGCGTGCTGGTCATGTGGCCATTGTGCCGCGCGCCACTGACAAGCTTGGCGCGGTGTCCACTGTGCGGACCCCTCCGGGGGTCGTAGGCTGACTGCATGTCGACTTTCGCCAAGCGTGAACGACTTCTGCTCGCCGATCTGTTGGAGGCGGAGGGCCCGGAGGCCCCCACCCTCTGCGAGGGCTGGCTCACCCGCGACCTCGCGGCCCACGTGGTGGTGCGCGAGCGCCGTCCCGACGCCGCCGGCGGGCTGCTGATCAAGCAGCTCGCGTCCCGTCTGGACCGGGTGATGGCCGAGTTCTCCGAAAAGCCGTACGAGGAACTGATCCAGCTGATCCGCACCGGCCCACCGCGCTTCTCGCCGTTCCAGCTCAAGCAGGTCGAGGAGCTGTCGAACACAGTCGAGTTCTACGTCCACACCGAGGACGTCCGCCGCGCCCGCCCGGACTGGGCGCCGCGCGAGCTCGACCCGGTCTTCCAGGACGCCCTGTGGTCCCGTCTGGAACGCACCGCCCGGCTGATGGGCCGCGGCGCCCCCACCGGCCTGGTGCTGCGCCGCCCGGACGGCCAGACGGCGGTCGCCCACCGCGGCGCGCCGGTCGTGACGGTGACCGGCGAGCCGTCGGAGCTGGTGCTGTTCCTGTACGGCAGGCAGAACGCGGCCGAGGTCGAGCTGGACGGCGACAAGGACGCGATCGCCAGGCTGCACGAGGCGAAGGAACTCGGGATCTGACGGCGACCTCAGAAACCCTCGACGACCGGCGGCGGTCGCTCGAGCGCGTCGGGAGGCGGAGCTGGTGGCTCAGCCCGGCCCCGCTCGGAGCGGACGGTTTGGACACCTAGCCATGGCGCGGAGCAGGCAGCTCGGGTGACTCCGCGGGAGCGGAGCAGGCGGATCGGACACCTCGGCCTCGCGCGGAGAGCGCACGTCGCCCAGTCTGTTCCGCCCGGCGCAAGTCCCGCATGTCACCTCGGCAGTTCGGCCCGGCGCAGGTCCCTCACGCCGAGGGCGACGACCCCGCCGAGGCCGCAGACCACCGCGCTGACCACGAAGACCGGGCCGGTGCCCCAGGCCCCGATGGCGGCGGCCGACAGGGGCATGCTCAGCGGGGCGAAGCCCAGGCTGACCAGGCCGGACACCGCGGTGACGCGACCCAGGCAGGCGGGTTCGGCCTGAGTCTGGAGCAGCGCGCCGCACATCGCGCCGCTGAGCCCCGCGAGCAGCCCGATCAGCAGGGCGACGCCAACGGCCGCAAGGACGGACGGGACGTAGGCGAGAGAGCCGATCGCGACCGACCCGGCGAGGATGGCGCAGGCCGCCACCTGGCCGGCGTGCGGCAGACGGCCCCGCACGGTCAGCAGCAGGGCGGCCGCACCGGCGCCGACACCGAAGCCGGACAGCACCCAGCCCATGCCCGAGGCGCCCCAGCCGCGCTCGTCGGCGAGCAGGGTGAGGCCGACGTTGAGCGGGCCGACGAAGCCGAGGTCGCCGAGGGCTATGGCGACCATCAGGGGGGCGAGCACGCGGTGGCCGCGGATGTAGCGCAGGCCGCCCACCAGGTCGCGCCAGGCGGTACCCCCCTGTGCGGCCGCCTTGTCATCGGCGGGCAGCTCCCGCATCCGCACGGTGATCAGCAGCGGCACGGAGACGGCGATCAGCAGCCCCGCGAGCCCGAACGCGGCCGCCGCCCCGCCGACCGCCACCCCGAGCCCTCCGAGCGGCCCGCCGACCACGCTGGCGAACCTGATGCCGAGCCCCCGCATGCCCTGCACGCGCGCGAGCTGTCCGCGACTCGTCACGCGCGCGGGGAGGGCGCCCACAGCCGGCATGAACACCGCGTCGACGGTGCCGAAGACCAGGGCGAGCAGGGCCAGCGGCCACAGTCCCGGGCTGGTGAGGAACAGCAGCCCTGCCACCGCCAGCACGGCCGCGCAACGCACCACGTCACTCGCGATGACCACCTTGCGCGGCCCGAGCCGGTCGGCGATCACTCCGCCGCCCAGCATGAGCAGGGCCCGCGGCAGGGCGCTCACCGCCATGACCACACCGGCCTGCGAGGGCGAGCCGGCCTGTACGGCCGCCCAGGACAGGGCGATGTAGTAGACGCTGTCGCCGATCATCGAGAAGGTGTAGGCGGCGAGCCAGCGCAGTACGTTGCCGTCGCGGTGGGCGGGGAGTTCGGGGGCGGCGGGCACGGCTGTGCACGTGGTGGTCACGGGAAGGTGTCCTCTCGGGACGTCAGGCGCGGAACGGGAATCCGTACATGAACAGCGCGACGTTCTCGCGCCCCTCGGTGTCGCCGGCGGCCTCGGCGGACCGGCCCTTCTCGTCGTACTTCCTGACCAGGGCTTCCAGCTCGGCGCGCAGGCCGTCCAGTTCGCTCGCGGTCAGCCGCAGCCACGACTCGCTGTCCGGGGCCGCGGCATTCCACTCGGAGCCCCAGGTGGGCCGTTCGTCGAGGAAACGCCGGTAGAGGTCGGCCCGCTGTTCGTGGAAGAGCCGGGTGACCGCCATGTGCGCAGCCGCCTTCCCGGGGTCATCGCGGAAGTCCTCGTCCCGGATGCTCACCCCGTCCGAGGCGGGCTGCCACCAGCGCTCCCGGCCGTCCCCGCTCCGCGGCTCGGCCTCCTCGACGAGTTCGTGCTCGGCGAGCTTGCGCAGGTGGTAGCTGACCAGCGAGACGGCCTCGTCGACGCTCTCCGCGAGCTGTGAGGCGGTGGCGACGCCCTTGATGCACAGCAGCCGGTACAGGTTCGCCCGCAACGGGTGGGCCAGCGCCTTGAGCGTCCCGACGTCCTTGATCCTGCGGTTCTCCGTGCTTGCCATGCCTCCGACCATAGATACGAAAGAAAAGTTGCGCAATATATTTTGCGCAACTTCTCTTTCGTAACTGCTCGCAAGTAAGCCCCGGCCACCAGGCGGCCGGGGCTTACTCAACGCCTAAAAGCGTCACGCAACCGTTTCAGAGGTCACCGCACGGGATACCCCGCCTCGCGCAGCACACCCTTCACCTCGCCGATCCGCAGATCCCCGAAGTGGAAGACGGATGCCGCGAGCACCGCGTCGGCGCCCGCCCCGACGGCCGGCGGGAAGTGGCCGAGCTTCCCCGCTCCGCCGGAGGCGATCAGCGGCACGGTCACGTGCTTGCGGACGGCCTGGATCATCTCCAGGTCGTAGCCGTCCTTGGTGCCGTCCGCGTCCATCGAGTTGAGCAGGATCTCGCCGGCGCCGAGTTCGGCGGCCCGGTGCGCCCACTCGACGGCGTCGATGCCGGTGCCCTTGCGGCCGCCGTGGGTGGTCACCTCGAACGTGCCTGCGGAAGTGCGCCGCGCGTCCACCGACAGCATCAGCACCTGCCGGCCGAACCGCTCGGCGATCTCCTTGATCAGCTCGGGGCGCGTGATCGCGGCGGTGTTGACGCCGACCTTGTCGGCCCCCGCCCGCAGCAGCTTGTCCACGTCCTCGGCCGTGCGGACACCGCCGCCGACCGTGAGCGGGATGAAGACCTGCTCGGCGGTGCGGCGCACCACGTCGTAGGTCGTCTCGCGGTTTCCCGACGAAGCGGTGATGTCCAGGAACGTCAGTTCGTCGGCGCCCTCGGCGTCGTACACCTTGGCCATCTCGACGGGGTCGCCCGCGTCCCGCAGGTTCTGGAAGTTGACGCCCTTGACGACCCGGCCGTTGTCCACGTCCAGGCAGGGGATGACGCGTACCGCGAGGGTCATTCCGCGCTCTCCCCTCGGTACGCCTCGACCTCGACCTCGACGACCAGATCCGGGTCCACAAAACCGGAGACGATGATCATGGATGCGGCGGGCCGGACAGCGTCGAACAGTTCCTTGTGTGCGCGGCCCACATCCTCCACGTCCCGGGCGTGGGTGATGTACAGGCGTGTCCGCACCACATCGTCGCGGCCCAGGCCCAGTTCCTCCAGCGCGGCGAACGCGACGTTGAAAGCGTTGACCGTTTGCTCGTAGGGACCGCCCCCGGCGATCTCACCGTCCACCACCGACGTGCAGCCGGAGACCAGGACCAGGCCGTTCGGCAGTTCCACCGCGCGGGAGTACCCGAAGGTGTCCTCCCAGGGCGCGCCGGTCTTCACGCGTCGCAGCTCGCTCACTTGGCCACCGCCTCCAAGGCCTCTTCCAGGGTGAACGCCTTCGCGTACAGGGCCTTCCCGACGATGGAGCCCTCGACACCGAGGGGTACCAGCTCGGCGATGGCCCGCAGGTCGTCCAGGGAGGACACCCCGCCGGAGGCCACCACCGGGCGGTCGGTCACCGCGCACACGTTGCGCAGCAGCTCCAGGTTCGGGCCCTGGAGGGTGCCGTCCTTGGCGATGTCGGTGACGACGTACCGGGCGCAGCCCTCGGAGTCGAGGCGCTTCAGCGTCTCGTAGAGGTCGCCGCCGTCGCGGGTCCAGCCGCGGCCCTTGAGGGTCGTACCGCGGACGTCGAGACCCACCGCGATCCTGTCGCCGTGCTCGGCGATGATCTTGGCGACCCACTCCGGGCTCTCCAGGGCGGCCGTGCCGAGGTTCACCCGGGTGCAGCCGGTGGCGAGGGCCGCGGCCAGGGAGGCGTCGTCGCGGATGCCGCCGGACAGCTCCACCTTGATGTCCATCGCCTCGGTGACCTGGCGGACCAGGTCCCGGTTGTCACCGGTGCCGAACGCCGCGTCGAGGTCGACCAGGTGCAGCCACTCGGCGCCCGCCCGCTGCCAGGACAGCGCGGCCTCCAGAGGTGAGCCGTAGGAGGTCTCCGTGCCGGACTCGCCGTGCACGAGCCGGACCGCCTGGCCGTCGCGGACGTCCACGGCGGGGAGGAGTTCGAGCTTGGAGGGCATCAGAGGGTTCCGATCCAGTTGTTCAGCAGCTGCGCTCCGGCGTCACCGGACTTCTCGGGGTGGAACTGCGTGGCCCACAGGGCGCCGTTCTCCACGGCGGCCACGAAGGGCCTGCCGTGCGTCGACCAGGTGACCTTGGGCGCGGCGATCGCCTTGTTGAGCGTCTCCAGCGACCAGTCGTGGACGGCGTAGGAGTGCACGAAGTAGAAGCGGGCGTCCGCGTCCAGGCCGGCGAACAGCTGGGAGCCGGCGGGCGCGTCGACGGTGTTCCAGCCCATGTGGGGCACGATGTCGGCCTTCAGCGGCTCGACCGTGCCGGGCCACTCGTCGAGGCCCTCGGTCTCCACGCCGTGCTCGATGCCGCGCGCGAACAGGATCTGCATGCCGACGCAGATGCCCATCACCGGGCGCCCGCCGGACAGCCTGCGGTCGATGATCCACTCGCCGCGGGCCTCGCGCAGACCCTTCATGCAGGCGGCGAAGGCGCCGACGCCCGGCACCAGCAGCCCGTCCGCGTTCATGGCCTTGTCGTAGTCACGCGTTATCTCGACGTCGGCTCCCGCGCGGGCGAGGGCGCGCTCGGCTGACCTCACGTTGCCGAAGCCGTAGTCGAAGACGACGACCTTCTTCGTGCTTTTCGACGGAGCGCTCAATTCCACACCTCCAGCCTCAGGACGCCGGAGACCAGACACATCGCGGCGCCGATGGAGAGCAGCACGATGAGGCTCTTGGGCATCTGCTGCTTGGCGAAGGAGTAGATGCCGCCGGCCAGGAAGAGGCCGACGACGATCAGGAGGGTCGAGAGTCCTGTCATGGCTTACAGCGCGCCCTTCGTGGAGGGGAGGATGCCGGCCGCGCGCGGGTCGCGTTCGCTGGCGTAGCGCAGGGCCCGGGCCAGCGCCTTGAACTGGCACTCCACGATGTGGTGCGCGTTGCGTCCGTAGGGCACGTGCACGTGCAGGGCGATCTGCGCCTGGGCGACGAAGGACTCCAGGATGTGCCGGGTCATGGTGGTGTCGTACTCGCCGATCATCGGCGCCATCTTCTCGGGCTCGTTGTGCACGAGGTAGGGGCGGCCGGACAGGTCGACGGTCACCTGGGCGAGGGACTCGTCCAGCGGGACCGTGCAGTTGCCGAAGCGGTAGATGCCCACCTTGTCGCCGAGCGCCTGCTTGAAGGCGGCGCCGAGCGCGAGGGCGGTGTCCTCGATGGTGTGGTGCGAGTCGATGTGCAGGTCGCCCTCGGTCTTCACGGTGAGGTCGAACAGACCGTGCCGGCCGAGCTGGTCGAGCATGTGGTCGTAGAAGCCGACCCCTGTCGACACGTCGACCTTTCCGGACCCGTCGAGATCGATCTCGACGAGGACCGAGGTCTCCTTGGTGACCCGTTCCACTCGTCCCACGCGGCTCATGTGCTCTGCTCCTTCGTCAACTCACGGACCGCGTCGAGGAACGCGTCGTTCTCGTCCGGGGTGCCGGCGCTGACCCGCAGCCACCCCGGGATGCCGTTGTCCCGGACCAGGACGCCCCGGTCGAGAATCTTCTGCCAGGCCGCGTGCGAACCACCCGGGCCGTCGAACCGCCCGAACTGCACGAAGTTCGCGTCCGAGTCCACGACCTCGAAGCCGATCGCGCGCAGCTCGTCCACCAGCCGGTCCCGCTCGGCCTTCAGCTGCTCGACGTACTTCAGCAGCGTCTCGGTGTGCTCCAGGGCGGCCAGCGCGGTCGCCTGGGTGACGGCCGACAGGTGGTAGGGCAGCCGTACGAGCTGCACGGCGTCCACGACCGCCGGGTGCGCGGCGAGATAGCCGAGGCGCAGGCCCGCCGCTCCGAACGCCTTCGACATCGTCCGCGAGACGACGAGATTCGGCCGTCCTTCGAGCAGCGGCAGCAGCGAGTCGCCGTGGCTGAACTCGATGTACGCCTCGTCGATCACGACGATCGCCCCGGCGGTCTCGGCCCTCGCCGCCTGCGCGGCCTCGTACAGCGCGAGGACCGTCTCGGGCGGGACCGCGTTGCCCGTGGGGTTGTTCGGCGTGGTGATGAACACGACGTCCGGCCGGTTCTCCGCGATCGCCTTCTCGGCGGCGGCGAGGTCGATCGTGAAGTCCTCGCGCCTCGGACCGGAGATCCAGCCGGTGCCGGTGCCGCGTGCGATGAGCGCGTGCATCGAGTACGACGGCTCGAAGCCGATCGCCGTACGGCCGGGTCCGCCGAAGGTCTGGAGCAGTTGCTGGATGACCTCGTTGGAGCCGTTGGCCGCCCAGACGTTGGGGAGGCCCACCTCGTGACCGGACGTGTCCGTCAGGTATCCGGCGAGCCGGGTGCGCAGCTCGACCGCGTCCCGGTCCGGGTAGCGGTTGAGGGTCCGGGCCGCCTCGCGGACGCGCTCGGCGATGCGCTCGACCAGCGGCTCGGGCAGCGGGTAGGGGTTCTCGTTGGTGTTCAGCCGTACGGGGACGTCCAACTGGGGCGCGCCGTAGGGGGACTTGCCGCGCAGCTCGTCCCGTACGGGGAGATCGTCGATTCCGAAGTTCACTTGCTCGCCGGTACCTTCCACCCGAACCGGGCCTTGATCGCCGCCCCGTGGGCCGGTAGGTCCTCCGCCTCCGCCAGCGTCACCACGTGGTGCGCGACGTCCGCCAGCGCGTCCTTCGTGTAGTCGACGATGTGGATGCCGCGGAGGAAGGACTGCACGGACAGCCCGGAGGAGTGGCAGGCGCAGCCACCGGTCGGGAGCACGTGGTTGGACCCGGCGGCGTAGTCGCCGAGCGAGACCGGCGCCCAGGGTCCGATGAAGATCGCGCCCGCGTTGCGGACCCGGTCGGCGACCGCGGCGGCGTCGGCCGTCTGGATCTCCAGGTGCTCGGCGCCGTACGCGTCGACGACCCTGAGTCCCTCGTCGATGCCGTCGACGAGGACGATCGCGGACTGCCGGCCCTTCAGGGCGGGCACGATCCGGTCCTCGATGTGCTTGCTGGCCGCGACCTGGGTCTCCAGCTCCTTCTCGACGGCGTCCGCGAGCGCGACGGAGTCGGTGACCAGGACGGCGGCGGCGAGCGGGTCGTGCTCGGCCTGGCTGATCAGGTCGGCGGTGACGTGCACCGGGTCGGCCGTGTCGTCGGCGAGGACCGCGATCTCGGTCGGGCCGGCCTCGGCGTCGATGCCGATCTTGCCGGTGAAGTAGCGCTTGGCGGCGGCGACCCAGATGTTGCCGGGCCCCGTGACCATGTTGGCGGGCGGGCAGGACTCGGTGCCGTACGCGAACATCGCGACGGCCGTCGCACCACCGGCGGCGTAGACCTCGTCGACACCGAGCAGCGCGCACGCGGCGAGGATCGTGGGGTGCGGAAGTCCGTCGAACTCGGCCTGGGCCGGGGAGGCCAGGGCGATCGACTCGACCCCCGCTTCCTGCGCGGGCACCACGTTCATGATCACGGAGGACGGGTAGACCGACCGGCCGCCCGGCGCGTACAGCCCGACCCGGTCGACGGGCACCCACTTCTCGGTGACGCTGCCGCCGGGCACGACCTGTGTCGTGCGGTTCGTCCGGCGCTGCTCGCGGTGGACGAGCCGGGCGCGGCGGATGGACTCCTCCAGGGCCGCGCGCACGGCGGGGTCGAGCTCCTCCAGCGCGCGCGTGAGGGTCTCCGCGGGCACCCGGACCCGGTCGAGCCGGACCCCGTCGAACTTCTCGGCGAAGTCGATCAGCGCCGCGTCGCCCCGATGATGCACGGCCTCGCAGATCGGACGCACCTTCTCCAGGGCGGCCGAGACGTCGAAGTCGGCTCGGGGCAGCAGGTCGCGCAGGGCGGGGCCCTCGGGGAGGACGTCGCCGCGCAGATCGATTCGGGAGATCACGCGGTCAATTCTCTCAGACCCGCATCAGGGCCCGTTCGCGCATTCCAGTGGCTGATACGCAACCCGGAAGATCCCCTTCACGTCTAGCGTTCGTGAGGTCACCGAGCGGGCATGAACGTTTGTGCGAAACCCGTGAGCAGCCGAGGGGATGACAGAGACGTGACCGAGGGGGCCGGCATCCGGGGCGGAGACCTGCCGGACGATCTGACCGCCGCCGAGGCCGGCATGTGGCAGGCCTTCCGCAACGGCACCGTGTACGACCTGAGCAGCGGCGACACCGTCGTGGACGACCCGCACGGCGGGCACCCCTGGGGGCCCGAGCGCACGGTCCGCGCGCGTATCGTCTGCTGGCTGCTCCTGGACGGCCCGCCCGCGCTCGCCGGCCGGGTGCCGTCCCTGAAGCTCACCGGTGTGCAGATCAGCGGCATCCTGGACCTCGCGGGCGGCACCGTGGTGCCGTACCTGGAGATGAAGGGCTGCCGCTTCGAGCGGGAGATCCTGCTGCCGGAGGCCCGCTTCACCACCGCGCGGTTCGTGGACTGCTCCGTGCCGCGCCTGGAGGCGGCCCGGGTGCACACGGAGGGCGATCTGCACCTGCCCCGCTGCCGGTTCCACAACGGCGTACGGCTGACCGACGCGCACATCGGTACGGACCTGCTGATGAACCAGGCGATCGTCTACCGCGACCGCAGCGGCCGTTCGATCGCCGCCGACGGCATGACGGTGGGCCAGGACCTGCAGGCCGAGCTCCTGGAGTCGCACGGCGAGCTGAGCCTGCGCAGCGCCACCATCGGCGTCTCGCTGAGCCTGCGCGGCGCCCGACTGGTCAACCCGTACACCCGGCTCGCGCTGAACGCCCCCCAGCTGACCGTCGGGCGCACCCTGTACCTGACCCCGGCGGGCGTCGGCGCCTCCATGCTGAGCGGGGCGACTCCCGCGCGCGGGACGCGGATCCAGCGCTTCGAGTGCCAGGGCGGCATCCGGCTGGACGACGGGCGGTTCGGGGACGCGGTCGACCTGGAGCGGGCCCGGTTCACCTTCACCGACGAGCAGGAGCTGTCGCTGCGCCGCGTCCAGGCGCCGGAGCTGCGTTTCCTCGGCGAGAAGCCGCAGCGCGGCAAGGTGGTCCTCTCGGGGGCGCGGGTCGGCAACCTCGTGGACCGGGCGACCGCCTGGCCCGGCCCGGGCAGTCTGCACATGGGCGGCTTCGTCTACGAGAACCTCGTACCGCACGGTCCCTTCCCGCTGGCCCAGCGGCTGGAGTGGGTGGCGGCGGCGACCGCCGAGTACAACCCGGAGCCGTACGAGCGGCTGGCCGCCGTGCTGCGGACCGGCGGTGAGGACGAGGACGCGCGCGAGGTGCTGCTCGCCAAGCAGCGGCGGCGCCGCGAGAGCCTGCCACTGGCCGCCAAGGTGTGGGGATACATCCAGGACTGGACGGTCGCCTACGGGTACCGGCCCGGCCGGGCCGCCGTGTGGATGGCGGTGCTGTGGGCGGCGAGCTCCATGGCGTTCGCACACGCGAGCCATCCGCCGCTCAAGGGCGGCGACCATCCGGCCTGGAACCCGGCGCTGTTCGCCCTCGACCTGCTGCTTCCGGTGATCGACCTGGGCCAGGTCGGTTTCTGGCAGTTGCGCGGCGGTTGGCAGTGGCTGGCGGCGGCGATGGTTCTCGTCGGCTGGATCCTGGCGACCACGGTGGCGGCGGGGGCCACGAGACTGCTGCGGCGGGGCTAGCGGGGACTGTGGAGAAATCGACAAGGCAGTGAGAGGAACCGGTGAGACCGCTGGTCAGGAGGTTGTTCAACGGTCACCTTTTTAATGTCCCTTGACTTTCCGGCGTACAACTTTCCACGAGTTGCACGTTCGCACTGGCGCAGTGTCCACCTGCGGTCCTTCAATGGTCGACACCATGGCTCTGCTGCCCCCCTTCATCCGCGCGACACGGATGGCCCCGTATCTCACCGGCGGACTGTCCGCCGACGACGAGGTACTGCTCGACGCACCCGACGACCGGCTCGGCCCCGCGCTGGTCGCGGCCGGGCAGGGCACCTACGGGCGGGCGGCCGAGCTGCTCGCCGCGACCCGCGCGAGCGCCGCCTGGGAACTGCGCGACCGGTACGTCCGGCGGCTCGCCGCCTTCGCCCGCTCACGCTCCGAGTGGTACGACGCCTGGCACGCCGAGGCCCCGTACGACCCGGACCGGCTGCTCCTTGCCGCCCAGCTCGCGGTGGACCGTGCCTGGGACTCGCCGGCCAGGGCGGAGCTGCTGCGCGAGCTGAGCCCGCTGATCACGGCCGCCGCGCGCTGCGACGACCGCGACCCGGTGCCGTGGCGGCTCGCCCTGGACCACGCGCGCGGCTCGCAGGCCGGACCCACCTACTTCGGCGAACTGTGGGAGGCGGCCCTCAGACGCGCCCCGCTCCACTACGGCTGCCATGTCGCCGCCCTGCGCTATCTGTCGGCCTCCTGGCGCGGCTCGTACCGCGAGTGCTTCGACTTCGCCGACCTGGCCGCGCAGGACTCCCCGCCCGGCTCCCTCGTCCAGGCGCTGCCCGTGCGGGCGGCCCTCGCCTGTCTGACGGACGGCGGCACGGCGGTGACGCGTGAGCGGCTGGACGCGGCGGCGGACCGGGCGATCGACCTGTCCGCCACGCTCGCGGCGGCCGACCCGTGGCCCGCCGAGATCCGCAACAAGCTGGTGTACGTCCTGGTGCGCCTCGGCCGCTGGACGGACGCCCTGGAGCAGCTGCGCTTGATCGGCCCGTACGCGACCTCGTTCCCGTGGAGCAGGACGTCGGAGGACCCGCTGAGCAGGTTCCTGGAGGTCCGCGAGGAGGTCCGGCGGCATGCGTTGATCCATCCGCGGAGTGAGCACGGGGGACGTGTCCGCTCCGGAGGCCATTAGGCTTTGGCGCCGTGACCACCGTGCGGCTCCCGCTCTTCCCCCTGAACTCAGTACTGTTCCCGGGGCTCGTGCTTCCTCTCAACGTCTTCGAGGAGCGCTACCGCGCCATGATGCGCGAACTGCTGAAGACGCCCGAGGAGGAGCCGCGCCGTTTCGCCGTCGTGGCGATCCGCGACGGCCACGAGGTCGCGCCCAGCGCGCCGGGCCTGCCGGGTCAGGCCGCCGAGCCCGAACGCGGCCCCACGGCCGGCTTCGGCGAGGACCCGGTCAAGGCGTTCCACGCGGTCGGCTGCGTCGCGGACGCGGCGACGGTACGGGAACGGGCGGACGGCACGTTCGAGGTCCTGGCGACCGGCACGACCCGGGCCCGTCTCGTGTCCGTCGACGCCTCCGGCCCCTTCCTGACGGCCGAGCTGGAGGAGCTGCCGGAGGCCGCGGGCGACGAGTCCGGGCCGCTGGCGGAGGGAGTGCTGCGGGCTTTCCGCCAGTACCAGAAACGCCTGGCGGGGGCGCGGGAACGCTCCCTGTCGAGCGGCGCGGACCTCCCCGACGAACCGTCGGTGGTGTCGTACCTGGTGGCGGCGGCGATGATGCTGGACACCCCCACCAAGCAGCGCCTCCTCCAGGCGCCCGACACCGCGTCCCGCCTCCGCGACGAACTGAAACTGCTGCGCGCGGAGACGTCGATCATCCGTAATCTTCCGTCGTTGCCGGCGTCGGAGCTGACGCGCGGCCCGACGAGTCTGAACTGAGGCCGGAACCCGTCCATGGCGAAGAAGCCGAAGAAGCAGCAGCAGTCCGGGGGCACGCCGGCGACGGTGGCCCTGACCGCCGCCGAGGTGCCCTACACGGTCCACGCCTACGACCACGACCCCTCCCACCCGTCCTACGGCGAGGAGGCGGCCGAGGCGATGGGCGTCTCCCCCGACCGCGTCTTCAAGACCCTGGTGGCCGACGTGGACGGCACGCTGACGGTGGCGGTGGTCCCGGTGGCGGGCTCACTGGACCTGAAGGCCCTGGCGACGGCGGCGGGCGGCAAGCGGGCCGCCATGGCCGACCCGACCCTCGCCGAACGCACCACGGGCTACGTCCGGGGCGGCATCTCCCCCCTGGGCCAGCGCAAGAGGCTCCCCACGGTCCTGGACGCCTCGGCCTCCGCCCACGACACGATCTGCGTCTCGGCGGGCCGCCGGGGCCTGGAGGTGGAACTCGCGCCGACCGACCTGGTCCACCTCACGAACGCGGTCCTCGCCCCCATCGCCCGCGCGTGACCCCTCGACGAGGTCCCCTTCCTCGACTAAGCACAGAGGGCATGTCGAAGAAAACACGCAAGCGCAAGTGGCGCACCAAGAAGGGCCGTTCGAACCACGGCAGCCGCCCGGCGTAGAAGCCCGTCCGGCGCTTGAGTGCGAGGCCCTTTGGGCCGAAGGGGGGTCTGGGGGCGCAGCCCCCCGGGAAGGGAAGGGGCGGCGGGGGCGAAAAAAGCCCCTACTGCACAGGCGCCCCGTACCCGTCCTGCGGAACCACCGGCACGTACACCGGCTCGGGATCCCGGGGTCCGAACAGCGCGGTGAGCCCCAGGTGCACGAGCAGCCCGGCCAGGGACCAGACCAGCAGCGCCCCCTTCGCGCCCAGCTTCAACGGCGCGGAGAAGGTCACTCCCTTGCCCGCGGACTTCGCATGGGCGAGCACATCGGACGACGGCCCGAGCCACATCCCCACCCGCCATGCGAGCAGGGATGCGAGGAACGCCCCCACGGCCAGCCCCACCACGAGCGGCACCCCGCCCCGCCGACGCCACAGGAACACGGCGACCGCGCTCACCGCCCCGAGAGCGAGCGCCAGCAGGACGAACGTGCCGTCCGCGCCCACCGCCTGCTCCCCCTCGGTGTCCTTGAGGTAGACGACCCAGTTCCCCTGCTCGTCCACACTCCCGACGAGCGGCACGTGCGGGGCCAGCCACCACCACAGCACCCCGAGCAGCGCCCCGGCGAGCGCCACGGCCACCGTGATCACCGCGGCCTCGATCAGCTCGGTCTTCATCCCGGGCCCGCCCTGCCCGTACGGCGCTTCGACGGCAGCCGCGTAGCCGGCAGGCGGGGCCTGCCACACATCGTGCGAGGACGGTTCGTGCGGCGGCGGAGGAGGCGTCAACGGTGCGGTCACTCTGACATCGTGCCAGGCCCGGCTGTGCGGCGCGTCACCGGACGGCTGCCCGGCGGTAGGCCCAGGTGGCGACGGCCAGCGAGGCCACGCCGACGCATGCACACACGGCGAGGTCACCGAGTACGAAGGCCCAGTCGGGATGCGGCCCGAAGGTCCGTGCGAAGGCCTCGACGCCGTAGGTCGAGGGCAGCAGGTCCCGCGCGAACCGCACCGCCTCGGGCATCCGGTCGGCGGGCAGCACTCCGAGCAGCAGCGCGGCGGACATCCCGAGCTGCCCGAGCAGCGTGGCGAGTTCCGGCCGCGGTGCCAGCAGTCCGAGCGCCGCGCCGAGTCCCGCCAGGGCGGCACCCGCGAGCGGGATCACTGCCACCAGCACCCACAGATGGGCCAGCGGCAGCCCGAACAGCACGCATCCGAAGACGGCGGTGACCAGGGTCCCGGGCACGGTGAAGGAGGCGTACGCCCCCGCGGCGCCCAGCACCACGGCGGCCGGCGGCACCGGCAGCGTGGCGTAGTGGTCGAGCCCGCCGCTCGCCCGCAGCTGCCCGAAGTACTGCGCGAGCAGGTTGAGCGCGACGAACGCGACGACGAGCACGGACGCCCCGGCGACCACGGACTGCGCCTCGCCCCCGCCGTCCACGACTCCCCGCATCAGGATCATGATCCCGATCGACTGGAAGGTCGCCACGAACAGCAGCGGGATGCGCGCGACCCGCGCGCGGGACAGCTGCGCCCGGTACACGGCCGCCAGCGACGGCCACAGCCGCGCGCGCGGACCGAGTTCGGCGGCCACGGCCCGGCCCGTCTCCTCGACGGCCAGGGCGCCGCCCGGCAGAGCCTCGGCGGGTACGACACTCACGTGGCTCTGCTCCTCTTCGCTCCGGCACTCGCCCTGTGACGTACGGACGCGACGGTCCGCGTACTCAACGTGCTCAAGCCCTCACCAGCCCCTGCCGCGCGGCCCCGCCCAGCGCCAGGTAGACGTCCTCCAGGCTGGGCGTGGTGAGCGTGAAGTCGTCCAGCGCGGCGAAGGCGGCACCGCCGGTGACGGTGGCGACGACCGCGCGGGCCTCCTCGGGGACGAGCCGCAGCGTCCAGCGGCGCCCTGAGGCCACGGCCCGGTCCTGGAGTGCGGCGACCTCGGGGACGTGCAGCGGGGCCGCCTCGCGCCACACCAGGTCGACGCGGACCTCTCCTGCGACCTGTTCCTTCAGGCCGGAAGGTGTGTCGCAGGCAATGACCCGCCCCTGGTCGAGGACGGCGACCCGGTCCAGGACCGTCTCCGCCTCGATGACGTTGTGGGTGACGAGCAGCACGGTCGTACCGTGCTCGGCCCGGCGCCGGTCCACGGCGGACCACACCGCGCGCCGCGCCACGGGGTCCATCGCGGTGGTCGGCTCGTCGAGCACGAGCAGCGGCCGTGCCCCCACGAGGGCCGCCGCGAGACACGCGAGCCGCCGCTGGCCGCCGGACAGTTTGTTCAGGGGCCGTCCGGCGAGGGGCGTGAGCCCCAGCTCGTCGAGTACGGCGTCCCGCTCGGCCCGTGCCTGCCGGGCCTCCAGGCCGCGCAGGCGTCCGGTGGTCTCGGCGGCCAGCGAGACGGTCAGTTCGTCGAGGGCGGTGGAGTCCTGGCCGAGGTAGGCGAGGATCCGCGAGGCCCGGTCCGGGTGGCGCACGATGTCGTGCCCGAGGATCTCGACGCTGCCGCGGTCGGGACGCATCAGCCCGGTGAGCTGCCGTACGAGTGTGGTCTTGCCGGCCCCGTTGGGTCCGAGCAGCCCGAAGATCTCACCGCGCCGGATGTCGAGCCGTACGTCGTCGGTGGCTCGCACCTCGGGTGTCCCCGGCGCCCCGCGCCGCCCGCGCACCGCCGGATAGGTCTTGGTCAGCCCGCGCACCGCACACACGACATCACCACCATGCCGAAGTGCCTGTGTCGCGCGCGTACTCACAAGGAACGAGACTACGGGGTCGGGAGCGCTCCGCCGTTCCCGGGGCGACTCTCCTACCGAATTACGCCGCGGAGCTCACTCACCGGCAGGCGCGTGCTCCGCGGTCGTCCGCACATCGATCTCCCGCCAGAACCCGGCCCGGATCGCGTAACGGTCGTGCTCGTCGATCTGGTCGTCCTTGTGCGCGAGCAGCCCGAACCGCGCCGCGTACCTGAGGAGCTCTCCGTCGATCCGGTGCGGAACGCGCGGGTACATCCCGGACAGATGCTGCAGCTTTCCCTGGTCCCCCAACCGCTCCATCCACCGCCGCGCGAAGACCTGCCCCACCTCGAACGGGTCCCCACCGACCGTGGTGATGTCCTCCTCACGATCGGCCCAGCGCTGCTCGGCGGTGGTCAGCTGTGCGAGCGTCGGCATGGCGGCGACCTCGGGCGGCTCGGCGGCGCCTCCGGGCCGGTCAACCCAACCCTTGTCGGAGGACCACCGCAGGGTCGCGCTGGCGGGATGCTGCGCGACCTGGGCGCCGGGTGCCCGCAGCGCGGCGAGGTCCTTGGGCGTCGGCACGCCCTTCGGCGCCGGGACCCGCTCCTGTGTGCCGTTCTCCGAGGGGGCCGCCGAGGCGTGCTCGCTCTCCTGCGCGGTCCGCTCGGACGCGGGCACGGATTCGGGCAGCGGCGCCGAGAGGATCGCGGCGATCTCGGGCCGCGGCACCGGCGACGGCGCGCAGACCCCGCCGAGTTCCTTCGCGCGGACGGCCTTGGTGATCCACGTGCGGTCCAGCACCCGCCGCTCGTCCGCCTCGGCGACCAGGTCCTCGGACTGGTTGTAGTCCCCGTCGGCGGCCTGCACGGCCCACAGGTGTACGGCGACCCCGTGCTCCTTGGCGGCCATCATGCCCGGCAACAGGTCCCCGTCGCCGGTCACGAGGACGACGTCGGAGCAGGCACGGTTGCGGGCCAGCTCGGTGAGCTCGGCGTGCATGGCGGCGTCCACGCCCTTCTGGGCCCAGCGTCCGTCGCTGCGGGTCAGGGCGCCGAGCCGGACGGTGACCCGGGGCATCACGCGCAGCCTGCGGTGCTCGGGCTGCGGGACGCGGTCGGGGGCGCCGTCGAACCAGTAGATGCGCAGCAGGGGTCGTTCGGTGTCGGACTCGGCCCGGTCACGCAGTCCCTGGACCAGGGCGGCGTGATCGACGGTGATGCGGGAACGGGAGGGCTCCCCGGCAAGGAGACTGGCGGCGGCCCCCAGCAGATACCCGGCGTCCACCAGGACGATGCAGCGGTCCACGCGATCCACCCTCTTTCCGGGAGGTTTGCTTCGGGCTTGCTTCGAGTCTGCCCGACCACGCAAGGGTTAACGGCCCGAACTCGATCTTCGGCGTGGCGTTTCAGGGCATCGCGTGGCGACATTCCCTGTCACACACGGTAATTATCCGAAATGCGCCCACTGTCAGCCTATGTGAATCTGGTCCCGGCCCTGGCCCCTAGATCCCCCTCAGGAGGCAGACCGTCATGGCCAAGAACAAGAAGCAGAACCGTAAGCAGCCGCAGTCCGAGCGTGGCCGCGAGGAGGCCCAGCAGTCCTCGATGGAGGCGCAGACCGAGCAGCGCGCCACCCAGGTGACCCCCGGCGATGTCGCCCGCAAAGGACGGCAGAAGAGCTTCGGGCACAACTGACATCTGCATAAAGGGTTGTTGAGACCCAGGCACACAGAGGGGCGCACCCCGTGCGGGGTGCGCCCCTCTGCATGACCTTGACCTGTGCCGGTGCCATCCCGGTCCCTCAGCCGGCCAGGCAGGACGGTCCGAGCAGCACCTTCAGGTCGCCGAAGAGCGCCGGGTCCGCCTTCACCCGGTGCCGGTCCAGCCGTAGGACCGTGGTCTTGCTGGGGCCCTGGAGCTTGATGCGGACCTCGCTCTCGCCCTTGTGGTGGCTGAGGATCTCCCCGAGCCTGCTGACCATCGGCGGGGTGACCTTCAGCGCCGGGATGGTGACGATGACGGGCGCGTTGGTGCCCGCGTTGGACAGGTCCGGGACCTGGAGCTCCATGGCGACCAGGCGGGGCACGTCCTCGCGCTTGTCGAGGCGGCCCTTGACGAACACGACGGCGTCCTCGACGAGTTGGGTCGACACCAACTGGTAGGTCGCGGGGAAGAACATGCACTCGATGGAACCGGCGAGGTCCTCGACGGTGGCGATCGCCCAGGCGTTGCCCTGCTTGGTCATCTTGCGCTGGAGGCCCGAGATGATGCCGCCGATGGTGACGACCGCGCCGTCGGAGTGCTCGCCGCCGGTGAGCTGGGCGATGCCCGCGTCGGCCTTGTCGGACAGCACGTGCTCCAGGCCGAAGAGGGGGTGGTCGGAGACGTACAGACCGAGCATCTCGCGCTCCTGGGCGAGCAGATAGGTCTTGTCCCACTCGTCCTCGGTGAACTGCACGTCGAGCCCGAAGCCGGGCTCGGCACTGTCCTCGTCACCGCCGAAGAGGTCGAACTGGCCCTCGGCCTCCTTGCGCTTGACCTGGACCACGTTGTCGATCATCGGCTCGTACTGGGCGGTGAGGCCCTTGCGGGTGTGGCCCAGGGTGTCGAAGGCACCCGCCTTGATCAGCGACTCCGTGGTGCGCTTGTTGCAGGCGACCGCCTCGACCTTGTCGAGGTAGTCGGGGAAGGAGCCGTACTTCCCCTTGGCCTTGCGGCTCCTGATGATCGACTCGACCACGTTGGTGCCGACGTTGCGCACGGCCCCCAGGCCGAAGAGGATCACGTCGTCGCCCTGGGCGGCGAAGTTGTGCACCGATTCGTTGACGTTGGGCGGGAGCACCTTGATGCCCATGCGCCGGCACTCGTTGAGGTAGACGGCCGACTTGTCCTTGTCGTCCTTGACCGAGGTGAGCAGCCCGGCCATGTACTCGGCGGGGTGGTTGGCCTTGAGGTAGGCGGTCCAGTACGAGACCAGGCCGTACGCGGCGGAGTGCGCCTTGTTGAACGCGTATCCGGCGAAGGGGACCAGCACGTCCCACAGGGCCTTGATGGCCTCGTCGCTGTAGCCGTTCTTCTGGGCGCCGGCCTGGAAGATGGTGAAGTTCTTGGCCAGTTCGTCGGGCTTCTTCTTGCCCATCACGCGGCGCAGGATGTCGGCCTCGCCGAGTGAGTAGCCGGCGATGATCTGGGCGGCCTTCTGCACCTGCTCCTGGTAGACGATCAGGCCGTAGGTGACGGCCAGGACCTCCTGGAGCGGCTCCTCCAGCTCCTTGTGGATCGGGGTGATCTCCTGGAGCTTGTTCTTGCGGAGCGCGTAGTTGGTGTGCGAGTCCATGCCCATCGGGCCGGGACGGTAGAGCGCGGAGACGGCGGAGATGTCCTCGAAGTTGTCGGGCTTCATCAGGCGCAGCAAGGAGCGCATGGGGCCGCCGTCGAACTGGAAGACGCCGAGGGTCTCGCCGCGCTGGAGCAGTTCGAAGGTCTTGGGGTCGTCGAGCGGCAGGGACAGCAGGTCGAGGTCGACGCCCTTGTTGGACTTCACCATCTTGACGGCGTCGTCCATGATCGTCAGGTTGCGCAGGCCGAGGAAGTCCATCTTCAGCAGGCCGAGCGACTCACACTGCGGGTAGTCCCACTGCGTGATGGTCACGCCGTCCGTGTGCCGCACCCAGATCGGGGCGTGGTCGACGATGGGCTCGCTGGACATGATGACGCCGGCCGCGTGCACACCCATCTGCCGGACCAGGCCCTCGACGCCCTTCGCGGTGTCGATGACCTTCTTGACGTCCGGTTCGTTCTCGTACATCGCGCGGATCTCGCCGGCCTCGCTGTAGCGCGGGTGCGAGGGGTCGGTGATGCCGTTGAGGTCGATGCCCTTGCCGAGGACGTCGGCGGGCATGGCCTTGGTGAGGCGGTCGCCCATCGCGTACGGGTAACCCAGCACGCGCGCGGAGTCCTTGATGGCGTTCTTCGCCTTGATCTTGCCGTAGGTGCCGATCATGGCGACCTTGTCGGCGCCGTACTTCTCCGTCACGTACCGGATCACCTCGACGCGCCGACGCTCGTCGAAGTCGATGTCGACATCGGGCATCGAGACGCGCTCGGGGTTGAGGAACCGCTCGAAGATCAGGCCGTGCGGGATCGGGTCGAGGTCGGTGATGCCCATGGCGTAGGCGACGATCGAGCCGGCCGCGGAGCCTCGGCCTGGGCCGACCGCGATGCCCTGGTTCTTGGCCCACATGATGAAGTCGGCGACGACGAGGAAGTAGCCCGGGAACCCCATCTGGATGATGACGTCCATCTCGTACTCGACCTGCTTCTGCCGGTCGTCGGGGACGCCGCCGGGGAAGCGGCGGTTCATGCCCAGGCGGACCTCCTCCTTGAACCAGGAGACCTCGGTGTAGCCCTCGGGGATGTCGAACTTCGGCATGAGGTTCCGCGCCTCGAACATGCCGGCGGTGTCGACCATCTCGGCGACCAGGAGGGTGTTGGCGCAGCCCTCCTGCCAGGCGTCCGAGGAGTCGACGGCGTACATCTCGTCCGTGGACTTCAGGTAGTAGCCGGTGCCGTCGAAGCGGAAGCGGTCCGGGTCGGAGAGGTTCTTGCCGGTCTGGATGCAGAGCAGGGCGTCGTGCGCGACGGACTCGTGCGCGTACGTGTAATGCGAGTCGTTGGTGACCAGCGGCGGGATGCCGAGCTTCTTGCCGATCTCCAACAGGCCGTCACGGACCCGGTGCTCGATCTCGATGCCGTGGTCCATCAGCTCCAGGAAGTAGCGGTCCTTGCCGAAGATGTCCTGGTACTCCGAGGCCGCCTTCAGTGCTTCGTCGTACTGCCCGAGGCGCAGCCGGGTCTGGAGCTCGCCGGAGGGACAGCCGGTGGAGGCGACGATCCCCTCGGACCACTGAGAGATCGTCTCCTTGTCCATCCGGGGCCACTTCTGGAGCCAGCCCTCGGCGTACGCGTCCGAGGAGAGCTTGAAGAGGTTGTGCAGGCCGGTGCTGTTCACGGCCCACATCGTCTTGTGGGTGTAGCCACCGGAACCGGAGACGTCGTCCCGCTTCTGGTGCGGCTGGCCCCACTGGATCTTGCGCTTGTTGCGCCGGGACTCGGGCGCGACGTACGCCTCGATCCCGATGATCGGGGTGACCCCCGCCTTCTTCGCGGTGTGGAAGAAGTCGTACGCCCCGTGCAGGTTGCCGTGGTCGGACATGGCGATATGGGTCATGCCCATCTCGTTGCACGCGTCGAACATGTCCTTGAGCCGCGCAGCACCGTCCAGCAGGGAGTACTGGGTGTGGACGTGCAGGTGCGTGAACGGCGGCTTTGACACGGCATGGCCTCCATGGAAAACACTCGGCGACAGTTCGGGGGACAGCGTCGAAGTGTATGCCTCGGCACTGACAC
Source organism: Streptomyces sp. NBC_00285 (assembly GCF_036174265.1). Lineage (NCBI taxonomy): Bacteria > Bacillati > Actinomycetota > Actinomycetes > Kitasatosporales > Streptomycetaceae > Streptomyces > Streptomyces sp. NBC_00285. The sequence goes on from NZ_CP108055.1 coordinate 2,919,301, forward strand.
TCAGGGGGTCGCCCCGCGTACCTTCACAGCGAGGGTCGCGGGCACTTTCACCCGGACCCGGCCGTTGGAGAGACGACAGAAACGCTGTCGTACACATGCACCAGGAGGCACCCCGCGATGTCGGTACCGCAGCTCAACGACGAGCACCGCGGCGAGGAGATCCTTGCCGTCTTCGACACCGCTTTCGGCGAGCTCCTGGCCGCCGACCCGGCCGCGTTCCGGGTGAAGTTCCGCAAGATGGCCGCCTCGGCGTTCGCGTTCTACCGGGGCAGCGCCGGGCTCTTCTACCACGACCTGGACGCCGAGAAGCGGGGCGGCCCGTACCTCGACGAGCGCACCTCGCGCGTGTGGATCCACGGCGACCTGCACGCGGAGAACTTCGGCACGTACATGGACTCCAACGGCCGGCTGATCTTCAACGTCAACGACTTCGACGAGGCCTACGTCGGCCCCTTCACCTGGGACCTCAAGCGGTTCGCCGCCTCCGTCGCGCTGATCGGGTACGCCAAGGCGCTCGGCGACGAGCAGATCAGCGAGCTGGTGCGGGTGTACGCGGGCGCGTACCGCGAGCGGATCCACGCCCTGGCCACCGGCGCCAAGAGCGACGAGGTGCCGCCCTTCACCCTGGACACCGCCGAGGGCCCCCTTCTGGACGCGCTGCGCGACGCCCGCTCCCTGACCCGCTTCGGCCTGCTGGAGTCGATGACGGAGATCCGTGACTTCGAGCGCCGCTTCGCGGGCGGCGGCGGCTCCATCGAGCTGGACGCGGCCACCCGCTACAAGGTCCTCGCGGCGTTCGACGGCTATCTGGAGACCCTGCCGGAGACCTCCCTGGCCCGCCCGGACTCCTATCGCGTCAAGGACGTCGTCGGCCGCCGGGGCATCGGCATCGGCTCGGCCGGGCTGCCGTCGTACAACATCCTCCTGGAGGGCCACAGCGACGCCCTGGAGAACGACGTCGTGATCTACATCAAGCAGGCCCAGACCCCGGCCGTCTCCCGGCACATCACCGACCCGGCGATCCGGGACTACTTCCAGCACGAGGGCCACCGCACGGTGATCTCCCAGCGCGCCCTCCAGCAGCACGCCGACCCGTGGCTGGGCTGGACCGAGCTGAGCGGGGCCGGCCAGCTGGTCGCCGAGATCTCGCCGTACGCCGTGGACCTGGACTGGGGCGACATCGACGACCCCGAGGAGATCGCGGCGGTCGTCGCCGACCTCGGCCGGGCCACCGCCACCATGCACGGGGCGGCGGACGACCAGTCCGGCGAGTCCCTGGTGCCGTTCTCCACGGAGCGGGCCATCGACGCCGCGATCGCGGCCGACGAGGAGAGCTTCGCGGGTCTCCTCGTCGACTTCGCGCACAGCTACGGCGCACGCGCGCGTGCCGACCACCAGACCTTCGTGGACCTGTTCCGCAACGGCCGCATTCCTGGTCTGTGACAGGCCTCACGACGAGCCCCATAACGATAGGGCCGCTCACAGGGACCCTTTAGGGGTCCCTTACAGGCCCGCGTGTCAGACTCTCCACGCTATGGACATATCCGGGACCCCGCTACGAGCGCTCCGCGCGGCGCTGTTCACGGCACTCGTCGTGACGCTCAGCACCGCGTCGCACGTACTGCTGTCCCGGGCCCCCCTGCCGCTGAACACGGTGGCGGCCGTCGCCGTCGTCGTGTTCGTGCTCGCATACGGGCTGGCCGGCCGTGAGCGCGGCTTCGGGCGGATCGCCGCCGTGCTGATCCCGCTGGAGCTGGCCGCCGACACCGTCTTCACCACGGGCCAGCACGTCTGTTACGGCGCCGCGGGCGGCCCGGTCACGGGCCCGCTGCGTTCGGTCGGCTGGGACCTGTTCTGCGGCGACGGCACCGGCGTCGGCTCGCCGCTGGCCCGGATGACCGGCACCGACACCGACCGGCTCGGCGGACTGCTGGCCCACGCGGACCCGCGGACCGCCTGGCTGCTGCTCGGTGCGCACATCGTCGTCGGCCTCCTCGCGGCCACCTGGCTGCGCCGCGGCGAGCGGGCCCTGGCCCAGCTGCTACGGGCCGTGTCCGCCACGACCTTCCGGCCGCTGCTGCTGGTGGCCGCCGCGCTGCGGGTGCGGACGGCGCCGGAGACGATCCGGCCGGTGCGGCCGGGCCGCCGTACGGCCGTCGTTCTCGAAGAGATCCTCGTGCACTCCCTGGGACGGCGTGGACCGCCGTGCTCGGTTGCTTTCGCCTGAAGCCCGAAGAGCACTGAGCACCACCAGTCCCCCTACGTACCCCGCACACGACGTGTGCGCGTCCCCTTACGGAGATCACCCATGAGCAAGCGGAACAGCCAGCAGGCGAAGACCGCCGCCCGCGAGCGGCTGCGCGTCGAACGCGAGCGCCAGGCCAAGCGCGACAAGGTCAAGCGGCAGGTCATCGTCGCCTGCTCCATAGTCGGCGTCCTGGCGATAGCCGGCGGCATCAGCTACGCGGTCGTCCAGGGCAACAAACCCAGCTACTGGGAAGAGGCCAAGAACGACAAGCTCGTCAAGCCGGCCAACAGCACGGGCACCAACGGCACGACGGTCGTCATGGGCAAGAGCACGGCCAAGAAGACCCTGGTCATGTACGAGGACCCGCGCTGCCCGGTCTGCGCCCAGTTCGAGCAGACCGTCGGCACGACGGTGAAGAAGGACTTCGACGCGGGCAAGTTCAAGATCCAGTTCGTCGGCGCGAGCTTCCTCGACGGCAACCTCGGCGGCGAGGGCTCCAAGAACGGGCTCAGCGCCCTCGGTGCCGCGCTGAACGTCAGCCCCGAGGCGTTCCAGGAGTACAAGACCGCGATGTACTCCACGAAGTGGCACCCCGCCGAGGACGGCCCCGACAAGTTCAAGGACGACGCCTACCTCATCAAGATCGCGCAGACCGTCCCGGAACTGAAGGACAACAAGGCCTTCCAGAACGCAGTGAAGAAGGGCACCTACGACAAGTGGGCCCTGGTCATGTCCGAGAAGTTCAACAAGGACGGCGTGACGGGCACCCCGACCCTGAAGATGGACGGCAAGACGCTGACCGGCTCCGACGGCAAGAGCGCGCCGATGACGGTCGCCGACTTCACCACGGCGCTCGACGCGGCCCTGAAGGCCTGACCGCGCCCTCCGGCCGAAGAGGCCCTCAGGCGTCGAAGAGGCCTTGAGACAAAGAGCGGGCGAACTTTTCCCGGTTCGCCCGCTCTCGCGCGTACCGATCAGTAACCTGATCGGCCGTGACCAGTCGATACAGATCGAACGTGCCCGCCAACTCCCTCAACCCGCGCCGCCGTACGGTCGTCAAGGCCGCGGCGGCCACGGCCGTCCTGGCCGCCCCGCTCGCCGCCGCCCTGCCGGCCCGCGCGGCCGACGCCCCCGTCTTCCTGCACGGCGTCGCCTCCGGAGACCCGCTCCCGGACGGCATCCTGCTGTGGACCCGGGTGACCCCGGCCACCGACGCCGTCCCCGGTTCCGGGCTCGGCCCGGACACCGAGGTCAGCTGGACCGTCGCCAAGGACAAGGCCTTCCGGGCCGTCGTCGCCAAGGGCTCCCTGACCGCGACCGCCGCCTCCGACCACACCGTCAAGGCGGACATCCGAGGCCTCACGCCCTCGACCGACTACTGGTTCCGCTTCTCGGCCGGCGGCACCGACTCCCCGGCGGCGCGCACCCGCACCGCGCCGGCGGCGGACGCGTCCGTCACGGGCCTCCGCTTCGGCGTGGTCTCCTGCGCCAACTGGGAGGCCGGCTACTTCTCGTCGTACCGCCATCTCGCGGCCCGCGGCGACCTGGACGCCTGGCTGCACCTCGGCGACTACATCTACGAGTACGGCACCGGCGACTACGGGACCCGGGACACCGTCGTACGGCAGCACGCGCCGACCCACGAGATCCTCACCCTCGCCGACTACCGGACCCGGCACGGGAAGTACAAGACCGACGCCGACCTCCAGGCCCTGCACGCGGCCGCCCCCGTCGTCGCGATCTGGGACGACCACGAGTTCGCCAACGACGCCTGGTCGGGCGGTGCCGAGAACCACACCGAGGGCGCGGAGGGCACCTGGACGGCACGTCAGGCCGCCGCCAAGCAGGCCTACTTCGAGTGGATGCCGGTGCGCCCCGCGATAGCGGGCACCACCTACCGCCGGCTGCGCTTCGGCAAGCTGGTCGACCTCTCCCTGCTCGACCTGCGGTCCTTCCGCTCCCAGCAGGTCGCCGTGGGCAACGGCTCGGTCGACGACCCCGACCGTACGATCACGGGCCGCGCCCAACTGGACTGGCTCAAGGCGGGGCTGAAGTCCTCCGACACGACCTGGCGGCTGGTCGGCAACTCCGTGATGATCTCGCCGTTCGCGATCGGCTCGCTCTCGGCGGACCTGCTGAAGCCGCTGGCCGAGCTCCTCGGCCTGCCGAAGGAGGGCCTCGGCCTCAACACCGACCAGTGGGACGGCTACACGGACGACCGCCGTGAACTCCTCGCCCACCTGCGCGCGAACGCGATCCGCAACACCGTCTTCCTGACCGGCGACATCCACATGGCGTGGGCCAACGACGTGCCCGTGGACGCCGGCACCTACCCGCTGTCGGCCTCGGCCGCCACGGAGTTCGTCGTCACCTCGGTGACCTCCGACAACCTCGACGACCTGGTGAAGGTCCCCGAGGGCACGGTCACCGCGCTCGCCGCGCCGATCATCCAGCTCGCCAACCGGCACGTCCACTGGGTCGACACCGACCGCCACGGCTACGGCGTCCTGGACATCACCGCCGACCGGGCGCAGATGGACTACTACGTCCTGTCCGACAAGACGAAGGCCGACGCGACCTCGTCCTGGGCGCGGTCCTACCGCACGCGGACCGGCACGCAGAAGGTCGAGCGGACGTACACGCCGGTCTAGGTCACAGCGTGCCGAGGAAGCCGAGTGCCACCCGCCAGGTGGCCTCGGCGGCCTCCTCGTCGTAGTCCGGGAGGTCCGGGTCCGTGTAGAGGTGGCCGGCGCCCGCGTATCTGTAGACCTCCACGTCGGCGCCGGTGCGGCCCATCTGGAGATACCAGGCGCTCAGCCAGTCGTCGGTCTCGAAGGGGTCCGGCTCGGCCACGTGCAGCTGGACCGGAAGGTCGTCCACGGTCGCGTTCGGCGAGATGTCCGACGTGCCGTGCAGGAGCAGCAGGCCGCGGGCCCGCTCATCGCCGAGGGCGAGGGTCTGTGCGACCGAGGCGCCGAGCGAGAAGCCGGCGTAGACCAGGCCGCGCTCGGAATAGGGCGCGGCGGCCAGGACGGCCCGCTTGAGCAGTTCGTCCTTGCCGATGCTCTCGTTGAAGGCCATGCCCTCCTCGACCGTCTCGAACGTGCGCCCCTCGAAGAGGTCCGGCGTCCACACCTCGTGCCCGGCCTCCCGCAGCCGGTCGGCGGCCTGACGGACGGCGGGCCCAAGGCCGTAGGTCGAGTGAAAGAGCATGATGTTCATGAGCCCATGGTGCCAGCCGGTACTGACAGTGCCGTCGGGTGCCCACGCGCGGGCGTACCCACTCCGCGGCCGAAGTCACATGTTCATGACCGCCCCGGGCCGGTTAGGTTCGGGGTCATGGTGAACGTACTCCGCCCACTGATCGTGATCGGCGGCTCGGTGCTGCTCACACTGCTGATCGGCTGGGCCACCGACCGTCTCTTGCGCAAGGCCGACGCACGGCACAGCGAGACCCCGATGTGGGGTCTGCTGCGCCGCGGCCGCATCCCCTACCAGCTCGTCCTGTGCGCGGCCATGCTGAGAGGGTCGTACGACGAGGCCCGGGTCCTTGAGCGGCACAGCGCCGGCATCGGCCAGACGCTGACGCTCGTCCTGATCGGGGCGACCGCCTGGCTGGTGATCCGGATCGCCGCCGCGATCGTGGAGTCGACGTACACCCGCTACGCGCGCGCCCATCACGACGCCGCGCGGGTCCGCCGAGTGCGCACCCAGGTCACGCTGATCATGCGGGTGGTCGCCGCCACCGTCGGCGTGGTGGCCGTGGCCGCGATGCTGCTGACGTTCCCCGCGATGCGCGCGGCCGGTGCCTCACTGTTGGCCTCGGCCGGAATCCTCGGCATCGTCGCCGGTGTCGCCGCCCAGTCGACGCTCAGCAACATGTTCGCGGGCCTGCAGATCGCCTTCGGCGACATGGTGCGCATAGGCGACACGGTGGTGGTGGACGGCGAGTGGGGCACCGTCGAGGAGATCACCCTGACCTTCCTGACCGTGCGGACCTGGGACGAGCGCCGGATCACCATGCCGGTGTCGTACTTCACCTCGAAGCCCTTCGAGAACTGGTCCCGCGGCACCCCGCAGATGACCGGCACCGTGTTCTGGCACGTCGACCACACGGCCCCCGTGGAGCTGATGCGCGAGCGGCTGCGGGACATCCTGCGCGAGTGCCCCTCCTGGGACGGCCGCGACTACGGCCTGGCCGTCACCGACACCACCCCGAACACCATGCAGGTACGGGCCCTGGTGACCGCCAAGGACGCCGACGACATCTGGACGGTACGGGTCACGGTCCGCGAGCAGATGGTCCGCTGGCTGACGGACCACCATCCGTACGCGTTGCCCCGGGTCAACACGGCGGACGCGACACTGGCACCGGGACTCCGCAACTCACGCAACGGCGAGGCACCCCGCCGGGCCCACGAGCCGCCTCGAACAGGACGCGGCTGACGGTCCCTTCGCGCCGCCGGGTGCCCGCGCCCCACCCAGGGGCGCGGGGGCCGTGTCCATGTGGGGTCGGCGATGCGTGGGCGCGCGGCCGCACAGGGACACCCTCAATGCCCCCGCTCGGCCCCACCGTTGACCTGCACGACCTGCGACGTCACATGCCCGGCCCCCGGTGAGGCCAGCCACCGCAGGGTGGCGGCGACATCCTCGGGCGTCCCCGCCCGCCCCGTCGACGTGTCACCGATGAGCCGTTCCCGCCGGGCGGGGTCGATGGCCGCGCCGAAGAACTCCGTGTCCTCGATGTACCCGGGCGCCACCACGTTCGCGGTGATCCCCCGCGGCCCCAACTCCCGGGCGAGATCATGGGCGTACGGATGCAGCCCCGCCTTGGCCGCCCCGTACGCCCCGTTCCCGGAGCCTCGGTACGCGGCGATGGAACTCACGAACAGCACCCGCCCGCCCGGTGAGGCGAGCCGGTCCTTCAACCCCTCCGTGAGCAGCGCCGCGGTCAGCAGATTGAGCCGGAAGTTCACGGTCCAGTTGTGCACGACGGCGTCGAGCGGATCGGCGCTCTCCACGGGCGGTTCGAGCTGCCCGGTGCCCCCGGCGCCGTGGATCAGCACGTCCACGGTCCCGAACTCCCGTTCAACGAAAGCGACGACCCCGCGCACCGCGTCGACGTCGCCCAGATCGGCGGCGTACGTCAGCGCCCCGGGCACCCCGGCCTTCTCCAGCACCTCGGCGCGCCGCCCCAACAGCAGCACCCGGTCCCCCTCCGCGGTGAACACCTGCGCCGCCGCGCGTCCGATTCCCGTACCGCCACCGCTGATCACTACATTGCGAGCCATACAAGGGACCCTACAAACGGAACGCCGACGGGCCCACGGATTCACATGACTGTCGCAAGCACGTCACCGCATGCTGCGGACGTCCAGATGCCGCAGCACCCGGTCCACGATCTCGGGGTCGGCCCCCGGCTCACTGCGCGCCGCCAGCACCTCGTGCCGCGCCGCGCTCAGCATCTCCGCCTGGATCCGCCGCATCCGCTTGAGCCGCCGCCGGGCCTCGCGCCGCTCCTCGTCCCCCATCTCGGGGGAGATCCGCACCCCGATCTCGAACGCCCGCCGCAGCATCTGCTCGGACAGTTCCTCCGGCAGTTCCTCCACGCTCTCGATCTCCCGCAGCCGCTTCTTGGCCGCTTTCGCCGCGCGAACGGCGAGGACCTTCTCGAACTCCATCTCCCGCTCGCTGTCCGCCCGCACCCCCAGCCGCTTCACCAGCCACGGCAGCGTCAGCCCCTGCAGCACGAGCGTCGCCATGATCACCCCGAACGCGATGAACACGATCTCGTCCCGATCGGGGAACCCCGCCCCGGAGTCGGTCTCCAGCGGAATGGCCAGCGCCAGCGCCACGGACGCCACGCCGCGCATCCCGGACCACCACATGACGACGGTCTCCCGCCAGCCCATCGGGATCTCCTCGTCGATGTCCCGCTTGGCGTGCAGCCGCCTGGCGAGCCAGGAGGCCGGCAACAGCCACAGCAGCCGTACGAACACCACCACGGCCACGATCGCCGCGGCCCAGCCGAGCATCTCGCCCCAGCGTCCGGACGCGGTCCGGATCGCATTGTGCAGTTCGAGTCCGATGAGCCCGAAGGCGACGCCGGTCACGAGTGTGTCGACGATGGACCAGAAGGTGTGCCCGGCGAGCCGGGTCATCACGTCGTCGGCGTCGGTGGCGTACTCGGCGATGAACAGGGCGGTGGTCAGCACCGCGAGCACACCGGACCCGTGGAGCTCCTCGGCGAGCACATAAGAGGCGTACGGCACGAGGACCGTCAGCCCGATCTGGAGGGTGGCGTCCCCCAGCAGGTCCATCAGCTTGTTGGCGCCCCAGCCCAGCGCGAGCCCCACGGCGACGGCGACCACCGCGGAGAGCACCAGTTCGAACACAGCCTCCCCGGGCTTGAACGAGCCGCTCACGGCGGCGGCGACGGCCACGTGGTAGAGCACGATCGCCGTCACGTCGTTGAAGAGCCCCTCGCCCTCCAGGATGGACACCAGCCTGCGCGGCAGCCCGAGTTGCCCGGCGACCGCGGTCGCGGCGACCGGGTCGGGCGGTGCGACCAGCGCACCGAGCGCGACGGCGGCGGCGATCGGCAGCCCGGGCACGATCGAGTGGGCTACGACCGCCACGCACAGGGTCGTGACGAACACGAGCGCGACGGCGAGCAGGAAGATCGGCCGCCTGTTGGCCGCGAACTGACGCCAAGAGGTCCGCCGCACCGCCGCGTACAGCAACGGCGGCAACAGGATGGGCAGGATCAGCTCGGGAGGGATCTCGACATTGGGCACGAAGTCCAGCACCGCGAGCACTATGCCGAGCAAGGTCATCAGAACCGGCGCCGGCAACCCGAACCGGTCCCCCACCGGGACACTGATCAGAGCCCCCAGCAACAACACGAACAACAGGGCCAACTGATCCACGGTCAGTACTCCGGGCAGCTCGACGAACCAACGGTCCCTTCAGTCTGCCCCTGGACGCCCGGACCATTTCGGCCGCCGCTCCTGGAGACCGTCAGAGAACGCGCCGCATGGCCCTGTGCGCCATCCCCGCCTCCGGGTACTCCGGCCCGTACGCCACGTACCCCAGCCGTTCGTAGAACCCCAGCGCGTGCGTCTGCGCATGCAGATCCACAGCCGCCAGCCCACGCGCGCGTGCCGCGTCCTCGACGGCCCGCACCAGCGTCGCGCCCACTCCGAGTCCGCGCGCCGCCGATGTCACCGCGAGCCGCCCCAGCGACCCCACGGTCATGTCGCCGCCGGTCTTCCCGGCCGCCGCCTCGCCGTACAGCAGCCGCCCGGCCCCGATCGGCTCACCGTCCTCCCGCACGGCCAGCACATGGACCGCTACGGCGTCGTAGGCGTCGTACTCGAGATCCTCGGGCACGCCCTGCTCGCCGACGAAGACCTCCTTGCGCACCGCGAAGCAGGCCTCACGGTCGGCAAGATCCTCGGCGACCCGGACCGCGTACGCGCGCGTGCTCACCCGTAGGTCTCCTCACGCACCAGGGCCAGGGCCTGCTGCAGATCCTCCGGGTACTCGCTCGCGAACTCCGCCCACTCCCCGTCCCCGGGGTGCTCGAAGCCGAGCCGCACGGCGTGCAGCCACTGCCGGGTCAGCCGCAGCCGCTTGGCGAGCGTCGGGTCGGCGCCGTACGTCAGGTCGCCGACGCAGGGATGGCGGTGGGCCGCCATGTGCACGCGGATCTGGTGGGTGCGCCCGGTCTCCAGCTTCACGTCGAGCAGGGAGGCCGCACGGAACGCCTCGATGAGGTCGTAGTGCGTCACGGAGGGCTTGCCCTCGGCGGTGACCGCCCACTTGTAGTCGTGGTTGGGGTGGCGGCCGATGGGCGCGTCGATGGTGCCGCTGGTCGGGTCCGGATGGCCCTGGACCAGCGTGTGGTAGCGCTTGTCGACCGTGCGCTCCTTGAACTGCCGCTTGAGCGAGGTGTACGCCCGCTCCGACTTGGCCACGACCATCAGACCCGAGGTGCCCACGTCGAGCCGGTGCACGATGCCCTGCCGCTCGGCGGCACCCGAGGTCGAGATGCGGTACCCGGCGGCGGCGAGCCCGCCGATCACGGTCGTCCCGGTCCAGCCGGGCGAGGGGTGCGCGGCCACGCCGACCGGCTTGACGATCACGACGATGTCGTCGTCGTCGTGCACGATCTCCATGCCCTCGACCGGCTCGGCGACGATCTGCACGGGCGCGGCCGCCTGCGGCATCTCCACTTCGAGCCAGGCCCCGCCGTGCACCCGCTCCGACTTCCCGACCACCGACCCGTCGACCGTGACCTTCCCCGAGGCGGCGAGCTCCGCGGCCTTGGTGCGGGAGAAGCCGAACATGCGGGAGATGACGGCGTCGACGCGCTCGCCCTCCAGGCCGTCGGGCACGGGCAGGGTACGGATATCGGGAACGGTGCTCACCCGTCGAGTATGCAGGACCGCACCGACAGCCCCGACCGGCGCCTGCGGATCAGTCCTTGTGGACGGTGCCGTCGGGGTCCAGCCCCTTGAACGACAACAGCACGATCAGGATGCCGCCGCACACGATCGCCGAGTCGGCGAGATTGAAGACCGCGAAGTGCTTGGGCGCGATGAAGTCGACGACCGCGCCCTCGAACACGCCGGGCGAGCGGAAGAGCCGGTCGGTGAGGTTGCCGAGCGCGCCGCCGAGCAGCAGGCCGAGCGCAAACGCCCAGGGCAGGCTGTAGAGCTTGCGGGCGAGCCGGGCGATGACCACGATCACGGCGGCCGCGATCACCGTGAAGATCACCGTGAAGGCCTCGCCGAAACCGAAGGCGGCGCCCGCGTTGCGGATCGCCTCCAGCCTCAGCCAGTCCCCGATGACCTCGATCGGCTCGTGGTGCTCCAGTTTGGCGACCACGATCATCTTGCTGATCAGGTCGAGGGCGTACGCGAAGGCGGCCACCGTGAACAGCACGGCGATACGGCGCCTGCCCCTGGGCCGCGCCGTCTGGTCCTGCTCCGGCTCGGCCCCCGCCGCCTCTGGGGTATCCGGCGTACCGATGATGCGCTCCGCCTCTGTCACGTGAGTCCCTCGACCTAGGTACCTGACTGAGGACGAGGGTACGACACGCCCACTGGGACCCTCAGTACCGGCGTTCCTGCTTCTGCTTGCACTCCACGCACAGGGTGGCCCGCGGGAAGGCCTGCATCCGTGCCTTGCCGATGGCGTTGCCGCAGTTCTCGCACAGACCGTAGGTGCCGGCGTCGAGCCGTCCAAGGGCACGCTCGGCCTGCAGGAGCATCTCGCGCGCGTTGGCCGCGAGGGCCATCTCGCTCTCGCGCGTGATGTTCTTGGTCCCGGTGTCGGCCTGGTCGTCGCCCGCTCCGTCCCCGGAGTCCCGCATGAGCCCCACCAGGGACTCCTCGGAGGCGGCGATCTCGGTGCGCAGCCGCAGGACCTCGGCCGTGAGTTCCGCGTGCGCCTCTTCGACCTCCTCAGGCGTCCACGGGTCCTCACCGGGGCGCACCGCGAGTTCGCCGGGAACCAACGCGGCGGCACGCGCGCCGGGTAGGGCGGTCTTGGCCGCCGTGGCCGTGCCAGAAGTCTTCTTCGCAACCACCGTCGTGGCTCCCGTCTTTTTCGCGGCCTCGGCCGCGCCCGCCTTCTTGGCCGTGCTCTTTTTGGCCGCCCTCTTGGTGAGGGTGCTCTTCCCGGAGGTGTCCTGCCCGGTGTCTCCCTGTGGGGCACCGGCCTCCGTGGCGGCCGTCCTGCCGTCCGCGGAGTCCTTCGCGGCCGTCTTCTTCGCCGCGCTCTTCGTCGCGACCGTGCTCTTGGCGACCGCCTTCTTCGCGACCGCCTTCTTGGTGACCGAAGCCTTCTTCGCGGCCGGGGCCTTCTTGGTGACCGGTGCCTTCTTGGTGACCGAGGCCTTGCCGACGCCCTTGGTGGTGTCCGAAGCCCCGCCGACCGGTGCCTCGGTGTCCGGTCTTCCGGCCGCGCCCTCCTCATCGGCCGCGGCCTTCCCGGCACCCGCGCGTGTGCTCTGCACGGCCGCCTTCTTCACGGCGCCCTTCGCCGCCGCGGACGGCGCGGCCCGGGTGCTCTTCTTCGCGCCCGCGCCCTTGGCCGCACCACCGGAGACATGCGTGGACCGGCCCGACGCCGACTGCTCTGCGGCGGTCTTCTTCGCCACCATGCCGCGGCCCCTTCACATGTTGTGATCTTGCTCGCGCATCGTGCTGGGACGATAAATCGACTTCAGTCCCGCGGCAACGGGGCACGCCGCCCGATCCGCCCGTCCCAGGCCTGCCGGGCAGTAGGCATGCATGCGTTGTGCCCAGCTCCCCGCCGGGTAATCCGCCGGACCGCCCGTGCCGGAATCCCGAGCACCCGTGCCGCTCCATTCGGGTCACTCCGAGCACCACGGCGGTCTCCGCGTCCGGGCCGGGAAAACCGGTCGGCCACTGTCCTCGGGGCGCCGTACACTGGGCGGTGCGAGAAGCGTGGATGGGGACGAGTAGCGGCGTACGCAGCCCAGAGCGACCCGGGGACGGTGGAAGCCCGGGGGCGAGCGCGACGTGAAGATCACCCCGGAGCCGCCGGAAGAAAGCCTTGGATCAGTGGGCTCGGCCCACGGGCCGCAGGGGCTGGTAGACCCGGCATCGCGACCCCAATGAGGGGGCTCACCGACGCACACCACGTGTCGGCGGGCCAAGGAGGGTGGTACCGCGGGAGCGCGTCGAAATCGACGCACGGACTCTCGTCCCTCCGGACGGAAGGCAGCAAGTCCGCCGGAGGAAGCTCGCTGATGACAACGCCGACGTACCGCCAGGTGCCCGCCCAGGTCGACCTGCCCGCGCTGGAGCACGCCGTGCTCGACTTCTGGCGTGAGCAGAAGGTCTTCGCCAAGAGCCTGGAGCAGTCCGAGGGCCGCCCCGAGTGGGTGTTCTACGAGGGCCCGCCCACCGCCAACGGCATGCCGGGCGCCCACCACATCGAGGCGCGCGTCTTCAAGGACGTCTTCCCCCGCTTCCGCACCATGCGCGGCTACCACGTGGCCCGCAAGGCCGGCTGGGACTGCCACGGCCTCCCGGTCGAGCTCGCGGTGGAGAAGGAGCTCGGCTTCTCCGGCAAGCAGGACATCGAGACGTACGGCATCGCCGCGTTCAACGACAAGTGCCGCGAGTCGGTGACCCGGCACACCGACGCCTTCGAGGCGCTCACGACCCGCATGGGCTACTGGACCGACCTCCAGGACCCCTACCGCACGATGGACCCGGAGTACATCGAGTCCGTCTGGTGGTCGCTGAAGACGATCTTCGACAAGGGCCTGCTGGTCCAGGACCACCGCGTCGCCCCCTGGTGCCCGCGCTGCGGCACCGGCCTGTCGGACCACGAGCTGGCGCAGGGCTACGAGACGGTCGTGGACCCGTCCGTGTACGTCCGTTTCCCGCTCACCTCCGGTCCGCTCGCCGGTGAGGCCGCGCTCCTGGTGTGGACGACGACCCCCTGGACACTGGTGTCCAACACGGCGGTCGCCGCGCACCCGGAGGTCACCTACGTCGTCGTGACCGACGGCGCGGAGAAGCTCGTGGTCGCCGAGCCGCTCGTCGCCAAGTCGCTCGGCGAGGGCTGGGAGACCACCGGCCAGTCCTTCACCGGTGCCGAAATGGAGCGCTGGACCTATCAACGTCCGTTCGAGCTCGTGGAGTTCCCGGCAGAGGCCCACTACGTGGTCAACGCCGAGTACGTCACGACCGAGGACGGTACGGGTCTGGTCCACCAGTCCCCCGCCTTCGGTGAGGACGACCTCAAGGTCTGCCGCGCCTACGGCCTGCCGGTGGTGAACCCGGTCCGCCCCGACGGCACCTTCGAGGAGGACGTCCCCCTGGTCGGCGGCGTCTTCTTCAAGAAGGCGGACGAAAAGCTCACCGAGGACCTCCAGCAGCGCGGCCTCCTCTTCAAGCACATCCCGTACGAGCACAGCTACCCGCACTGCTGGCGCTGCCACACCGCGCTCCTCTACTACGCGCAGCCGTCCTGGTACATCCGCACGACCGCCGTCAAGGACCGTCTCCTCCAGGAGAACGAGAACACCAACTGGTACCCGGAGACGGTGAAGCACGGCCGCTTCGGCGACTGGCTGCAGAACAACATCGACTGGGCGCTGTCCCGCAACCGCTACTGGGGCACCCCGCTGCCGATCTGGCGCTGCGAGGACGACCACCTCACGGTCGTCGGCTCCCGCGCGGAACTGACTGGGCTCACGGGCACCGACCAGTCGGACCTGGACCCGCACCGCCCGTTCATCGACGCGGTCACCTTCGCCTGCCCCCAGGACGACTGCGGACAGACGGCGACGCGTGTGCCGGAGGTCATCGACGCCTGGTACGACTCGGGTTCGATGCCGTTCGCGCAGTGGGGCTACCCGTACAAGAACAAGGAACTGTTCGAGTCCCGCTACCCGGCCCAGTTCATCAGCGAGGCCATCGACCAGACCCGCGGCTGGTTCTACACGCTGATGGCCATCGGCACCCTGGTCTTCGACAAGTCCTCGTACGAGAACGTCGTCTGCCTCGGCCACATCCTCGCCGAGGACGGCCGCAAGATGTCCAAGCACCTGGGCAACACCCTGGAGCCGATCCCGCTGATGGACCGGCACGGCGCCGACGCGGTCCGCTGGTTCATGGCGGCCGGCGGCTCCCCCTGGGCGGCCCGCCGCGTCGGCCACGGCACCATTCAGGAGGTCGTCCGCAAGACGCTCCTCACCTACTGGAACACGGTCGCCTTCCAGGCCTTGTACGCGCGTACGTCGAACTGGGCCCCCTCCGCGGCGGACCCGGCCCCGGCCGACCGCCCGGTCCTGGACCGCTGGCTGCTGTCCGAACTGCACGCGCTGACCGACCAGGTGACCGAGTCGCTGGAGGCGTACGACACCCAGCGCGCCGGCAAGCTCCTGTCGGCGTTCGTCGACGACCTGTCCAACTGGTACGTACGACGGTCCCGGCGCCGCTTCTGGCAGGGCGACAAGGCCGCGCTGCGCACCCTGCACGAGGTCGTCGAGACGGTCACCAGGCTGATGGCCCCGCTGACCCCGTTCATCACCGAGCGGGTCTGGCAGGACCTGGTCGTGCCGGTCACTCCGGACGCCCCGGAGTCCGTGCACCTGGCCACCTGGCCGGAGGCGGACCTCAAGGCGATCGACCCTGAGCTCTCGAAGCAGATGGTCCTGGTCCGCCGGCTCGTCGAGCTGGGCCGGGCCACGCGCGCGGAGTCGGGCGTGAAGACCCGTCAGCCGCTGTCCCGGGCGCTCATCGCCGCAACCGGCTTCGACTCCCTCGACCGCGAGTTGCACGCGCAGATCACGGAGGAGCTGAACGTCAGCTCCCTGGCGTCCCTGAGCGAGGTCGGCGGCAGCCTCGTCGACACCACGGCGAAGGCCAACTTCCGCGCCCTGGGCAAGCGTTTCGGCAAGCGCGTCCAGGACGTGGCCAAGGCCGTCGCCAACGCCGACGCGGCCGCGCTCTCGCTGGCCCTGCGTGAGGGCACGGCGTCGGTCGAGGTCGACGGCGAGACGGTCACGCTGGCGCCCGACGAGGTGATCATCACGGAGACCCCGCGCGAGGGCTGGTCGGTGGCGTCCGACTCGGGCGCGACGGTCGCCCTGGACCTGGAGATCACGGAGGAGCTCCGCCAGGCGGGCCTGGCTCGTGACGCGATCCGCCTGATCCAGGAGGCCCGCAAGAACAGCGGCCTCGACGTGGCCGACCGCATCACCCTGCGCTGGACGGCGACGGACCCGGCGGTCGTCGCGGCCCTGTCCGAGCACACGCCCCTGATCTCCGACGAGGTCCTGGCAACGGCCTTCGCCCAGGGCGAGGCGGACGACACCTACGGCACCCCGTTCACCGACGAGGGCCTGTCACTGACGTTCCGCCTGCGCAAGGCGTGAGCCGACGCGGAAGGCCCGGTCCCCCTGCAAGGGACCGGGCCTTCCGCGTACCCGGGACGTACGCAGGTGGGCGACACCGTGATCAACACGCGTAAAAGGGCGGGGCCCCGGATCAAAAATCCGGGGCCCCGCCCTGAACGCCGCCGACGCCTAAGGCGTACTAGAGGCCGTCAGTTGTCGTCCTCATCGATGAGGAACCCACGCATCGGCGAGGGAGCCTGGCCCATCGGGCCGGGACCCTGCGGCCGCACCGGCGCCATCGGCTGGGTCATCGCGGGCGACATCTGCTGCTGACCGCCGTAGGACGGACCGGCCGGCGAAGGGCCGCCACCCATGCCCTGGTTGCCGTAGGACGGGGCGCCCGCCGGAGCCATGGACGGCGCCGGGGACGGCGGCAGCGACGCGGTCGCCGGGGCCCGCGGCGGAGCCAGCGAGTCGTCGGCCTGGGTCTCCAGCTGACGCAGCTGCGACTCGAGGTACGACTTCAGACGCGTGCGGTACTCGCGCTCGAAGCCGCGCAGGTCCTCGACCTTGCGCTCAAGCGTGGCGCGAGCGGACTCCAGGGAGCCCATCGCGACGCGGTGCTTCTCCTGCGCGTCCCGCTCCAGGGCGTCGGCCTTGGCACGGGCATCCCGCTCCAGGCCCTCGGCACGCGAACGCGCCTCGCCGACAATCTTGTTGGCCTCGGAACGGGCCTCGGCGATCGCCTGGTCGGCGGTCTGCTGGGCCAGCGAGAGGACTCGGGCGGCGCTGTCGCCACCGGGGCCCTGACCGGGGCCACCCATCGGACCGCCCATGGGGCCGCCCATCGGGCCACCCATCTGCTGCTGCATGGGCTGGCCGCCCATCGTGCCCTGACCCATGGGGCCCTGACCCATCGGACCGCCCATGGGGCCCTGGCCCATCGGACCCTGACCCATCTGGCCCTGGCCCATCTGACCCTGACCCATGGGGCCCTGGCCCATCTGACCCTGACCCTGCGGGCCACCCTGGCCGCCGGGAGGCAGCTGCGGCGCACCGCTCGGCAGCTGGGGCGGGCCGCCCATGGGGCCGCCCATCTGCTGCTGCGGCGGCCCAGATATGCCGGCCGGGACGGGGGCACCGGGACCGGGCCCACGCATGCCCTGCTGCGGCATTCCCTGTCC
Organism: Streptomyces sp. NBC_00285; assembly: GCF_036174265.1. Lineage (NCBI taxonomy): Bacteria > Bacillati > Actinomycetota > Actinomycetes > Kitasatosporales > Streptomycetaceae > Streptomyces > Streptomyces sp. NBC_00285. The sequence goes on from NZ_CP108055.1 coordinate 2,936,621, forward strand.
GGGCATCCCACCCTGCTGCATACCGCCCTGCTGCATGCCACCTTGTTGCATGCCGCCCTGCTGCATGCCGCCCTGCTGCATGCCGCCCTGCTGGTCCTGCTCCGGGGGCTTGCGCATGTTCTGCTGGTTCTGGGCAGCAGCGCGCGTGGCAGCGGCCAGCTTGGCGCGCAGGTCCTCGTTCTCGCGGAGCAGGCGGGTCAGTTCGGCTTCGACCTCATCGAGGAAGGCATCGACCTCGTCCTCGTCATAGCCTTCTCGGAGGCGGACGGTCGTGAACTGCTTGTTCCGCACGTCCTCGGGGGTCAACGGCATCTCTTCACCTCAACGTAGTCGTCGGCATTCGGCAAGACCGTATCGTTCACAGCCGGCTCACGACGGAGATCAGGATGTAGACGATGATCATCAGTACGAAGAAGGACAGGTCGAGCGCCACGCCCCCGAGACGCAACGGCGGGATAACTCGCCGCAGAAGCTTGAGCGGTGGATCAGTGACAGTGTAGGTGGCCTCCAGAACGACCACCATCGCCTTGCCGGGTTGCCACGAGCGGGCGAACTGGAAGACGTAGTCCATGACCAACCGGAAGATGAGCACGATGAGGAAACACATCAGCGCGATGTAGACGATCTGAACAACCACGCTCATTGCTGGTGCTTCCCTCTCCCCTGTTTCCGTGCTGCTGGGTACTGCTCGTACTGCTGATTCCGGTCCTGCGTCTCAGCTCTGGTTGAAGAACCCGCCCTCTGCGATGCGGGCCTTGTCCTCCGCCGTGACATCGACGTTAGCAGGCGACAACAGGAACACCTTCTGCGTCACCCGCTCGATGCTGCCGTGAAGACCAAACACCAAACCGGCCGCAAAGTCGACAAGTCGCTTGGCGTCTGTGTCATCCATCTCAGTCAGATTCATGATCACCGGGGTGCCCTCACGGAAGTGTTCCCCGATGGTACGGGCCTCGTTGTAGGTCCGGGGGTGCAGCGTGGTGATCCGGTAAGGCTCTCGTTCCGACACGACCTTGGGCATGATCACCGGTGCGTTCTTCTCCAGGCTTGCGCGCTCTTGTGTGATAGATGCCACGGGCGCGATACGCGCGGGGCGCATCGATTCCGCAGCCGGCGAAGCGGATCGGGACACCGGGTCGCGCGGCGCCGCAGAGTGCACAACTCTGACCGATTCGTCCCTTTCGGGCTGAAGTGCCTGATGAGACTGGTGTGACGGCTCGTGCCGTCGGCGGTCCCGCTCGGGCTCCGGGTCGAGTTCGGGCTCGAAGTCGTCGTCGGGGTCAAACCCGCGGCCGTCGTACCCGTCGTCCTCCACGAGGCCGAGGTAGACCGCCATCTTGCGCATCGCGCCGGCCATTCTCTGAGTCCTCCGCTCTGTGGTGGATCGGCTGACGACTGCCAAGTGCCCGCGATCCACGAGGTCGTTACGACCGCCCTCCGGCGGTAATGACCATATTTTCTGCTGTGGTCCGACTTCCTGGCGACGTTACCCGAGCCTGGGACGGACTCCGAGTACCGCGGTGCCGACGCGTACATGTGTCGCCCCTGCCGCCACGGCCTGTTCGAGGTCCGCACTCATCCCTGCGGAGACCATGTTCGCAGCCGGATGGGATCGGCGCAGGTCGGTCGACAAATCCATCAACCGCTCGAACGCCGCCTGTTCGCGTCCCGCGTACTCACCGGTGAGCGGAGCGACGGTCATCAGCCCGTCGAGCCGCAGCCCCGGGGCGCGAGCCACGAGTCCGGCCAACTCCTCGATCCCGCCCGGCGCCACGCCACCCCGCTCCCCTCGCTCACTCGCCCCGGCGTCCAGCGCGACCTGGATGAGACATCCCACTTCGCGCCCGACCCTCACGGCCTCCTTCGAGAGGGCCGTCACCAACTTCGAACGATCGACGGACTGCACGAGATCCGCGTAACCGGCCACGGATCGCACTTTGTTGGTCTGCAACTGGCCAACAAAGTGCCAAGTCAGCGGCAGGTCCGCGCATTCGGCAGCCTTGGGCGCCGCATCCTGGTCCTTGTTCTCGGCGACGTGCCGCACGCCGAGCTCCGACAGGATCCGTACATCGCTCGCGGGGTACGTCTTGGTGACCACGATGAGGGTCACCTCCTCCCGCTTGCGCTCGGAGACCGCACACGCGGCGGTGATGCGCTCCTCCACCTTCGCCAGGTTCGCGGCGATTTCGTCCCTGCGGTCCATCATGTTCTGTCAGCCCAGCCAGACATATCCCGCGAGTCGCCCCGTGGTGCGATCGCGACGGTACGAGAAATGGTCACCGGACTCGAGGGTGCAGACCGGCGACTGCTGTCGGTCGCGCACTCCGAGCCGGTCGAGTTGCGCGTGCACTGCGGCGGTCACGTCGACCGCGGGTGTGCCCCAACTCGTCTCGGCGTGCGCCGCGGGTTCGACGGCGGCGACGTCGGCGCGCATCGACTCGGGCACTTCGTAGCACCTGCCGCAGACCGCGGGGCCGGTGCGGGCGACGATCCGGGCGGGGTCGGCGCCGAGTTCCGTCATCGCGCGCAGGGCGGCGGGGACGACTCCGGCGACCATGCCGGGCCGGCCCGCATGAGCCGCCGCGGCGATCCCGGCGACCGGGTCGGCGAGCAGGACGGGCACGCAGTCCGCGGTGAGGACGGCGAGGGCGAGACCGCGCTCGGCGGTGACGATCGCGTCCACCTCCGGCACCGTCCTCTCGCCCCACGGCGCGGAGACCTCCACGACGTCCGCCCCGTGCACCTGGTTCATCCAGACCACCCGCGTGGGATCGAGTCCCAGTGACTTGGCAGCCAGTTCACGATTGGTCCCCACGGCCTGGGGGTCGTCGCCGACCGCCCCGCCGAGGTTGAGCTCCTCATACGGAGCGGCGCTCACCCCGCCCCACCTGTCGGTGAAGGCGAAGTGCGCGCCGCTCGCGCTCTCGCGCTGTCCTATCACTTCAGGAAGTCCGGCACGTCCAGTTCCTCGGCCGCGCTGTCGGAGTAGGTCCGCGACGGCGGAACCGGCGGGGCGACCGGAAGGTCGGCGACCGGCTCGGGGGCGGGCTGCGGGTCCTCCTTCGGCGTGACGCTGCCGAGCGAACCGAAGGACGGGCGGCTCTCGGTCTGCCGTACCGGAGTGGGCTCCTCGCGGCGGGCCGACGTCGAGGACGAGCCCATGACGGTCTCCCGGCGGGTCGGCGGCTGCCCCCCGTCGAAGCCGGCGGCGATCACGGTGACGCGGACCTCGTCACCGAGGGCGTCGTCGATGACCGCGCCGAAGATGATGTTGGCCTCGGGGTGGGCGGCCTCGCTGACCAGCTGGGCCGCTTCGTTGATCTCGAACAGGCCGAGGTCGGAGCCGCCGGAGATGGAGAGCAGCACACCGCGGGCGCCGTCGATGGACGCCTCCAGGAGCGGCGAGGAGATCGCCATCTCGGCTGCGGCCACCGCGCGGTCGTCGCCGCGGGCGGAGCCGATGCCCATGAGGGCCGAACCCGCCTCGGACATGACCGACTTGACGTCGGCGAAGTCGAGGTTGATCAGACCGGGAGTGGTGATCAGGTCGGTGATGCCCTGGACACCGGACAGGAGGACCTGGTCGGCCGACTTGAAGGCGTCGAGCACCGAGACCTGGCGGTCCGAGATGGACAGCAGGCGGTCGTTGGGGATGACGATGAGGGTGTCGACCTCTTCGCGGAGTTCCGCGATGCCGTCCTCGGCCTGGTTGGCCCGGCGCCGTCCCTCGAAGGTGAACGGACGGGTGACCACGCCGATGGTGAGGGCGCCGAGGGTGCGGGCGATGTTGGCCACGACGGGCGCGCCGCCGGTGCCTGTGCCGCCGCCCTCGCCGGCCGTCACGAAGACCATGTCGGCCCCCTTGAGGACCTCCTCGATCTCCTCGCGGTGATCCTCGGCGGCCTTGCGGCCGACGGCCGGGTTGGCTCCGGCGCCGAGTCCGCGGGTGAGTTCACGGCCGACGTCGAGCTTGACGTCGGCGTCGCTCATCAACAGCGCCTGCGCGTCGGTGTTGATGGCGATGAACTCGACGCCCTTGAGACCGACCTCGATCATCCGGTTGATGGCATTGACACCACCGCCGCCGACACCGATGACTTTGATGACTGCGAGGTAGTTCTGCGGTGCTGCCACGTCGAAGGCCTCTCGCCTCGAGTTACGTGTCGTCGCTTCGCGGGTGTGTGCGATCCGACGACTGATGCCGAATGGGACGGTCCGTAGTGCCGACCCGAACCCTAACGCTGAAGTTTAGGGTTACCAGTGTGTCTGTTCTCTGGAGTCTTCTGAACAGGACACTAAGTCGACAAGTGGCGCACGTTCAACGAACACGCCGAACCTCCCGTTTTTCTTTTCACCCTATGTGATCAGCCATAGCGGTGCCCAACCAGGGTGCTGGCCTGCACCAATGTGCGTCAACTCCCTGATGACACAGGGGCGGTGGGAGCGCTGACATCGAAGTGCCGCGCATCCGGGGCGGCTTTCATGAGAGCGATGAGGGTGCGCGCCTTCGCGGCGCCCGCCTCGGCGCCGCCCCAGGCGACGGTCCGCCCGTCGTTCAACTCCAGCGAGATGTCGTCGTACGAACGCACCTTGACGGAACGGGTCGCGCGGGCGACGGCGGCCGGAATGTCACCCGCCACGCGCACCGCTTCGCGCACGAGCCGGCTCTCGCCGAAGCGGCGCAGGCTCGCGGCGCGGGAACCTGGCTGAGTGAGCGTCAATTCCAGTGCGGGAACGCCTTTCGGGGCCTGGGAAACCGTGGCGAATCGGACACCTTCATCGTCCACTTCGACAAACTTTCCGCCCTTTTGGACAAGCAGAACCGGAGTACGCTCCGTCACTTTCAGCCCGATTCCGTGAGGCCAGGAACGGGTCACATCAACCGCGTCAATTCGGGGCAATTTTCGGCGCAGTCGGGCCTCGATCGCGTCGGTGTCGACGGAAATCAACGGCGATCCGACCGGCACGGCGGCGGCCTCGCGCACCTGCTTTTGAGTCAGCACGTCGGTTCCCGAGACCGACACCCGTTCAACGCGCAGCCACTGGGAGCCGTACAACAGCCAGACGGAGCCGGCGGAAACAAGCACGAATGCCACGGCGAGGATGATGATCACACGAAGTCGACGCACCCTCAACCGCCGGACGGGAGGCGGGCCGGATGACTCCTGCTGGCGTTCACCGCGCTCGGCGGTTGTCGATCCGGCCACGCTTCCTGCCCTTCGTACACGGGTCCTAACGGCGCTGCGAGGCGATCGCCTCGTACACCATGCCGACGAGCAGTTCGTCGGCGTCCCGGCGGCCGAACTCGGCGGCTGCGCGGGACATCTCGTACAGCCGGTGCGGGTCGGCGAGCACGGGCAGGACGTTGCCCCGCACCCAGTCGGGCGTCAGCTCCGCGTCGTCGACCAGCACTCCGCCGCCGGCCTTGACCACCGGCTGGGCGTTCAGCCGCTGTTCGCCGTTGCCGATGGGCAGCGGGACATAGGCGGCCGGGAGCCCGACGGCGGAGAGTTCGGCGACGGTCATCGCGCCCGCGCGGCAGAGCATCATGTCGGCCGCGGCGTACGCGAGGTCCATCCGGTCCAGGTAACTTACCGGGATGTAGGGGGGCATCCCCGGCATCTGCTGTACGTGCGGCAGTTCGTTCTTGGGGCCGACCGCGTGCAGGATCTGGATCCCGGCCTGCTGGAGCCAGGGCGCGACCTGCTGGACGACCTCGTTCAGGCGCCGCGCGCCCTGCGAGCCGCCGGAGACCAGCAGCGTCGGCAGGTTGGGGTCGAGGCCGAACATGCGCCGGGCCTCGGGCCGGGCGGCGGCCCGGTCCAGGGTGGCGATGGAGTAGCGCAGCGGGATCCCGATGTAGCGGGAGTTGCGCAGCTTGCTGTCCGGCGTGGCGACGGCGACCTGGGCGGCGTACCGGGAGCCGATCTTGTTGGCCAGACCGGGTCTGGCGTTGGCCTCGTGGACGATGATCGGCACACCGAGGCGCTTGGCGGCGAGATAGCCGGGCAGCGCCACGTAGCCGCCGAAGCCGACGACGGCGTCGGCCTTGGTGCGCTCCAGGATCTGCTCGGTGGCCTTGATCGTGCCGCGCAGCCGGCCCGGGACGGTGATCAGCTCAGGGGTGGGCTTACGGGGCAGCGGGACGGCAGGGATGAGCGCGAGCTCGTAGCCCCGCTGTGGGACGAGCTTGGTCTCCAGCCCCCGTTCCGTTCCCAGAGCCGTGATCCCCACGCTCGGGTCCTGCCTGCGCAGGGCATCCGCGAGGGCGAGCGCCGGCTCGATGTGGCCGGCGGTCCCCCCACCGGCGAGTACGACATGCACCGAAATTCACCGCTCTCCGGACGAACGCGCCACCGGGGCACGCCGTCGCATCGTGTTCCATCTCCGAGGCCCCCGTGCCGGCACGGCGCCTCCCACCCGCTTTCTGCCGAAGCGAGGTTGCCGCAACGACAGCGCCGCCCGCGCGGCGGGGTCGTCACGCGCGAACGCGATCAACAGCCCGACGGCGAACATGGTCGGCAGCAGGGCGGAACCTCCGTAGGAGAACAGCGGGAGCGGGACGCCGGCGATCGGCAGCAGGCCGAGCACCGCACCGATGTTGATCACCGCCTGAGCGGTGATCCAGGTGGTCACGCCACCCGCGGCATACCTGACGAAGGGATCCTCCGTGCGTCCGGCCACGCGGATACCCGCATAGCCTAGAGCCGCGAAGAGGGCGAGCACCGACAGCGTCCCCGCGAGGCCCAGTTCCTCACCGGTGACGGCGAAAATGAAGTCGGTGTGGGCTTCGGGTAGTTGGCCCCATTTCTCCACGCTCGCACCGAGCCCGGAACCGAAGATTCCGCCGGAGGCGAGCGCATAGATGCCGTGCACGGCCTGCCAGCAGTCGGCGCCGCCGGACCTGGGCTCGGTGGCACCGATGCAGGCGAGCCGGGCCATGCGGTTCGGGCTGGTCTTGATGAGGATCACACCGATGAGGGCGGCGACCGACAGCACTCCGACGAACAGCCGGGTCGGCGCCCCCGCCAGCCACAGCAGACCGAACAGGATCGCCGTGAGGATGATCGCCGTGCCCATGTCGCCGCCGAGCATGATCAGCCCGAGCAGCAGGAAGGTGACCGGCACGAGCGGCACCAGCATGTGCTTCCACTGGGTCAGCAGCTTCTTGTCCTGTTTGCGGGCGAGCAGGTCGGCCGCCCACAGCACGAGGGCGAGCTTGCCGAACTCGCTGGGCTGGATCTGGAAGGAGCCGCCGAGCGAGATCCAGTTCTGGTTGCCGTTGACCGACATCCCTATCCCCGGCACCTGCACGAGGGCCATCAGGAAGACCGCGCCCGCGAGGATCGGATAGGCGAGCGCCCGGTGCAGCTTGACCGGCATCCGTGAGGCGACCAGCATCAGGACGCCGCCGATGACGGCGGCCAGGAACTGTTTGCGGAAGAAGAAGGATCCCGGCAGCGACATCTGCAGGGCCGTGATCTGGGAGGCCGAGTAGACCATCACCAGGCCGAGCACGGTGATCAGCAGACTGCCGCCGAGGATCAGGTAGTAGGCCGTCAGCGGCCGGTCCCAGGCGCGCCGGGCGTTGCCGTACAGCCGTCGCACGGGGTTGCCTCGGGGCGGCCGGGAGACTGCGGGGCGGCGGGGCGCCCGCTGCACGGGCGGCCTGCCGGTACGGCTGGTGGGCATCAACGCCTCCGCTGCGTCGGTCAGGAGCCGAGTTCGCGAACCGCCTCCGCGAACGCGTCACCGCGCTTGTTGTAGTTGGCGAACATGTCCATCGAGGCGCAGGCCGGGGCCAGCAGCACCGTGTCACCTGAGACGGCGAGGCGCGTAGCCTCCCGGACAGCCGCGAGCATCGCCCCAGTGTCGGTCCGGTCGAGGTCGACCACGGGTACTTCCGGGGCGTGTCGCGCGAGGGCTTCACGGATCAGGGCGCGGTCCTGGCCGATGAGTACGACCCCGCGAAGCCGCTTTGCCGACTTGGCGACCAGCTCGTCGAAGGTCGCGCCCTTGGCGAGCCCGCCCGCGATCCACACGATCGATTCGTACGCCGCCAACGAGGCTTGTGCCGCGTGGGTGTTGGTGGCCTTGGAGTCGTCGACGTAGGCGACCTCGGCCACATCGGCCACGTGGGCGATGCGGTGGGCGTCCGGGGTGAAGTTCCGCAGCCCGTCCCGTACGGCGCTCGCGGGCACCCCGAAAGCGCGTGCGAGGGCCGCCGCCGCGAGGGCGTTGGCGATGTTGTGCGGGGCCGACGGGCGGACGTCGGAGACCTCGGCGAGTTCCTGGGCGTTCTTCTGCCGGTTCTCGACGAAGGCGCGGTCGACCAGGATGCCCTCCACGACGCCGAGTTGCGACGGCCCGGGAGTGCCGAGGGTGAAGCCGACGGCCCGGCAGCCCTCTTCGACGTCCGCCTCGCGCACCAGGTCCTCGGTGGCCTTGTCGGCGACGTTGTAGACGCAGGCGACCCGATTGCCCTCGTAGACGCGGCCCTTGTCGGCGGCGTACGCCTCCATGGAGCCGTGCCAGTCGAGATGGTCCGGCGCCAGATTCAGGACGGCGGCGGAGTGGGCGCGCAGGGAGGGGGCCCAGTGGAGCTGATAGCTCGACAACTCGACGGCCAGCACGTCGTACTGCTCGTCGCCGAGTACCGCGTCCAGTACGGAGACTCCGATGTTGCCGACCGCGGCGGTGCGCAGGCCCGCAGCCTTGAGGATCGACGCCAGCATCTGAGTGGTGGTCGTCTTGCCGTTGGTGCCGGTGATCGCGAGCCAGGGGGCCGCGTCGGGACCCCTGAGCCGCCAGGCGAGTTCGACGTCGCCCCAGATCTCGACACCGGCCTCACGGGCCGCCGTGAAGAGGGGCTTGTCCGGCTTCCAGCCCGGTGCGGTGACGACGAGTCCGGTGCCCTCGGGCAGGGTCGCGCCGTCACCGAGGCGCACGGTGATGCCCAGCGCCTCCAACTCGGCGGCCTGCTCACGCGCGCGTGCGTCGTCGCCGTCGTTGACGACCGTGACGTTCGCCCCGCGCGCGTGCAGCGCCTTGGCCGCCGGGAGGCCTGAGACTCCGAGCCCGGCGACGGTGACGTGCTTGCCCTGCCAGTCGACGGGCGCCGAGGAGGTCACTTTTCTGCTGCCCATCCCGCGTAGAAGAGACCCAGGCCGACGATCACACAGATGCCCTGGATGATCCAGAAACGGACCACGATGAGTACTTCGGACCAGCCCTTGAGTTCGAAGTGGTGCTGGAGCGGGGCCATGCGGAAGACCCGTTTGCCGGTGAGCTTGAAGGAGCCGACCTGGATGACCACCGACATGGTGATGAGGACGAAGAGGCCACCCATGATGGCGACCAGCAGCTCCGTGCGGGAGAGAATCGCGAGGCCCGTGAGGACGCCGCCGAGGGCCAGCGAACCGGTGTCACCCATGAAGATCTTGGCCGGCGAGGTGTTCCACCACAGGAAGCCGAGGCAGGCGCCCATCAGCGCCGAGGCGATGACCGCCAGGTCGAGCGGATCTCGCACCTCGTAACAGGCGTTCGGGTTGGTCAGGGTGCCCGCGTTGGCGCAGGACTCCTGGAACTGCCAGACGCCGATGAAGGTGTAGGCGCCGAAGACGAGGACGGAGGCGCCTGTTGCGAGGCCGTCCAGACCGTCCGTCAGGTTCACGCCGTTCGACATCGCGAGGATCATGAACAGCGCCCAGACCACGAACAGGATCGGGCCGATCTTCCAGCCGAAGTCCGTGATGAACGACAGCTTCGTCGAGGCCGGGGTGTTGCCGCGGACGTCCGGGAACATCAGCGCGAGCACCGCGAAGCTGATGCCGACGATCAGCTGGCCGGCCATCTTCGCCTTGGCCCGCAGGCCGAGCGAACGCCTCTTGACGATCTTGATGTAGTCGTCGAGGAAGCCGACCAGACCCATGCCGCACATCAGGCCGAGCACCAGCAGGCCCGAGTAGGTCGGGGGGTAGCCGGTGATGACCTTGGACAGGAAGTAGGCGGCGACCGTCGCGAAGATGAAGGCGATACCGCCCATCGTCGGCGTACCGCGCTTGCTGCCGTGCGAGCGGGGGCCGTCGTCCCGGATGTACTGGCCGTAACCCTTGCGCGCGAGCAGCTTGATCAGCAGCGGAGTGCCGACCATGGTCAGGAAGAGGCCGATGACTCCCGAGAACAGGATCTGCTTCATCATCGGGCGGAAACCTCACCCTCGGCATCGAGCAGCGCCTGGGCGACGCTCTCCAGACCGACCGACCGGGACGCCTTCACGAGGACGACGTCTCCCGGGCGCAACTCGCTGCGCAGCAGGTCGACCGCCGCCTGTGCGTCGGACACGTGCACCGACTCCTCACCCCACGAACCCTCGTTATATGCGCCCAGTTGCAGCCAGGACGCTTCCCTGCCCCCGACCGCGACGAGCTTGCCGACATTGAGCCGGACGGCAAGCCGTCCGATCGCGTCGTGCTCGGCGAGCGCCTCGTCCCCGAGCTCGGCCATCTTGCCGAGCACCGCCCAGGTCCGCCGGCCCCTGCCCATCGCAGCGAGCGCGCGCAAGGCCGCTCGCATGGACTCGGGGTTCGCGTTGTAGGCGTCGTTGACGATGGTCACGCCGTCCGGGCGCTCGGTGACCTCCATACGCCAGCGGGAGAGGGAGCCCGCCTCGGAGAGCGCGGTGGCGATCTCACTGGCGGACATGCCCAGCTCATGGGCGACGGCGGCCGCGGCGAGCGCGTTCGACACGTGATGCTCACCGTACAGGCGCATGGTCACTTCGCTTGCACCGGAGGGTGTGCGAAGGCTGAAGGCGGGCTGTCCGCTGTCCGTGAGTCGTACGTTCTCGGCGCGTACGTCCGCTTCGCCGGACTCTCCGAAAAGGATCACCTTCGCCTTCGTACGGGATGCCATGGCCCTTACGAGGGGATCGTCGGCGTTGAGAATCGCGGCGCCGTCCTCCGGAAGAGCCTCCACGAGTTCGCCCTTGGCCTGCGCGATCTGCTCGCGGCCGCCGAACTCGCCGATGTGGGCGGTGCCGACGTTCAGGACGAGGCCGATCTTCGGGGGCGTCAGATCCGTGAGGTAGCTGATGTGGCCGATGCCGCGGGCGCCCATCTCCAGGACGAGGAACTGTGTCTCCTCGGTGGCGGTGAGCGCGGTGAGCGGCAGCCCGATCTCGTTGTTGAGCGAGCCCGGCGTGAACACCGTCGGAGCCTTGCGCTGGAGCACCTGGGCGATCAGGTCCTTGGTGCTGGTCTTGCCGGCCGAGCCGGTGAGGGCGACCAGGGTCGCGCCGAGCCGTCGTACGACATGACGCGCGAGGGCGCCGAGAGCCGTCTGGACGTCCTGGACGACGATCGCGGGGACCCCGACGGGGCGCTGGGCCAGTACGGCCACCGCGCCCGCCCGGACGGCCTGGTCCGCGTAGTCGTGGCCGTCGACGCGCTCCCCGACGAAGGCGGCGAACAGTGTGCCGTCCTTCACCTGCCGGGAGTCGATGACGACGGGCCCGTGCACCTGCACCGACGGATCCGGTATGTCGTGCGTCTGCCCGCCGACGACTGAGGCGATCTCGGCGAGAGAGAGGGCGATCACAAGTTCATCCCTGGGTCTGCTGGATGGCTTCTCGAAGCACCTGGCGGTCGTCGAAGGGACGGACCACCCCGGCGATGTCCTGGCCCTGCTCGTGGCCCTTCCCGGCGACCAGTACGGTGTCGCCCGGCCGCGCACGGGCCACGGCTGCGGCGATCGCGGCGGCCCGGTCCTCGAAGACCTGGACCTCGCCGCGCTCGTGTACTGGCACGGACGCCGCGCCCTCGAGCATGGTTGCGAGGATCGCGAGGGGATCCTCGGAGCGGGGGTTGTCGGAGGTCAGTACGGCGGTGTCGGCGAGGCGGGCCGCGGCGGCGCCCATGGGCCCGCGCTTGGTCCGGTCCCGGTCGCCTCCGCAGCCCAGCACGATGTGCACCTTGCCCTCGGTGACCTTGCGGAGCGCCTTGAGGACCGATTCGACGGCGTCCGTCTTGTGGGCGTAGTCCACGACCGCGAGATAGGGCTGTCCGGCGTCCACGCGTTCCAGGCGGCCCGGCACACCCGGCACCGCGGCGACGCCGTCGGCGGCGGTCTGCGGGTCGAGTCCCGCGGCGGCGAGCGCGACGATCGCGGCGAGGGTGTTCGCCACGTTGAAGGGGCCCGCGAGCGGTGACCTGGCGGTGATCCGCTCGTCCTTGGGGCCGATCACGGTGAACGTCGAGTCCATGGGGCCGACCTGGACGTCCGTGGCACGCCAGTCGGCGTCGGGGTGGCCCTCGGCGGAGAAGGTGACGACCGGGACCGTGGCTTCCTCGGCCAGCCGACGGCCGTACTCGTCGTCGAGGTTGACGACGCCGAGACGGCTGCGTTTCGGCGTGAACAGCTGCGCCTTCGCCCGGAAGTAGTCCTCCATGTCGGAGTGGAACTCCATGTGTTCCGGGCTGAGGTTGGTGAAGACGCCGATGTCGAAGACGCAGCCGTCGACCCGGCCGAGCACCAGCGCGTGGCTGGAGACCTCCATCGCGACCGCCTCCACCCCGCGCTCGCGCATGACCGCGAACAGGGCCTGGAGATCGGTGGCTTCCGGCGTGGTGCGCTCGGACTTGATGCGCTCGTCGCCGATGCGCGTCTCGACGGTGCCGATGAGCCCGGTGCTGAGGGAGGTCTTCAGACCGCCCTCGACCAGGTATGCCGTCGTGGTCTTGCCGGAGGTGCCGGTGATGCCGATCTGGAGCAGGTCGGCGCCAGGGCGGCCGTAGATGGTGGTCGCCAGTTCGCCCATCCGCGCGCGCGGGTCGTCGACGACCAGTGCCGGAAGTCCGCTCGCGGTGGCGCGCTCGGCGCCGGCCGGGTCGGTCAGCACCGCGACCGCGCCGAGGCCGAGGGCCTGGGCGACGAAGTCGGCGCCGTGCAGACGGGCGCCCGGGAGGGCGGCGTACAGGTCGCCGGGGCGCACCGCGCGCGAGTCATGGGTGATGCCCGTGACCTGCGCGGCGCTCTCCGGCCTGGCGGCACCCAGCTGATCGGCGAGCTCCGCGAGGGGTGTTGCGGAGACCTGGACCGGCCGGGGCGGTCCCGGATAGGTCACGGGTGCGCCCTTCTGGGTGATTTGGGACTGATCGGCGTGTGACACGGCGGTGAGCGTACCGGGCTCACCCGCCTCGGAGCTAAAAGAGGGCCCGCGCACAGCGCAGTCGGGCAGGGGTGCTGGTGGGCGACGGGCGAGCGAGGTGCGGGGCGCGCCCTGGTTCCCGGAATCGGGGGTGTTCGTCGTCACGAGGTGGTTCCTGGTGGCCTTTCCGAGGTGCTGATCAGGGCATGTAGGTGACGGGCAGGTTCGCGGCCTTCGCCCCCGTGGGCGGGACCTGGAGGGTCTTCAGCGCGAACTCCATGACCTGCTTGTAGACGGGTCCGCAGATCTGGCCGCCGAAGTAACTGCCCTTGGTGGCGTTCTGGATGGCGCAGTAGACGGTGATGCGGGGCTTGTCGGCGGGCGCGAAGCCGGCGAACGACGAGGTGTAGCCCTTGTACCTGCCGGTGGCCGGATCCACGCGGTTGGCCGTACCCGTCTTGCCCGCGACCCGGTAGCCGGGGATGCGCGCCTTGCCGCCGGTGCCCTCCTGGTCGTCCACGACCGACTCCAGCATCTTGGCGAGCGTCCTGGCCGTCTTCGCGCTGACGACCCTTGTCTGCTTGGGGGTCGCGGCGGGGGTGAAGCGTCCGTCGGGCCCCTTCGTGCCGCGTACGAGCGTGGGTTCGACGCGGACACCGCCGTTGGCGATCGTCGAGTAGACGGACGCGGCCTGCATCGCGTTGAGGGACACGCCCTGGCCGAAAGGAATCGTGAACTGCTGCGAGGTCGACCAGTCGGCGGGCTTGGCCAGGATGCCCGGGGTCTCGCCGGGGAAGTCGAGCCCGCTGTAGCTGCCGAGGCCGAACTTGCGCAGGTACGAGTAGAGGACCTGGTTGGCCTGCGTCTGGGTCTTGCCGAGCTGTCCGGTCGCCAGGATGGTGCCGATGTTGCTGGACTTGGCGAGCACGCCGTTGAGCGTGAGGTACCAGGTCGCGTGGTCGATGTCGTCCTTGAAGAGCCGGTCGCCGCGGTGCAGGCGGTTGGGCACGATCACATGCGTCAGCGGGGTGGCGACGCCCTGTTCCAGTACGGCGGCCATCGACATGACCTTGGCGGTGGAACCGGGCTCGTAGGCGTCCTGGAGGGCCGCGTTGCCCATGTTGACCGAGCTGGCCTTGCTCAGGTCGTTGGGGTCGAAGCCGGGCGCGTTGGCCATGGCGAGGACCTGGCCGGTCTGTGTGTCCTGCACTATCACGTACCCGCGGTCCGCACCGGACTCCTTCACCTGGTCGGTGATGGCGTTCTGCGCGGCCCACTGGATGTCGCGGTCGATGGTGAGTTCGACGTCACTGCCGGGTACCGCGGGGGTCTCGGTGGAGCCCACGGTGGGCACCTGACGGCCGCCGGACTGGGCGTAGCGGATCTTGCCGTCCTTGCCGGCCAGCAGGGTGTTCAGCTGCTGCTCGACCCCACCGCCGCCCTTGCCGTCGGCGTTGACCCAGCCCAGTATCCCGGCGGCGAGATCGCCGTTGGGGTACACGCGTTTGGTCGTCGGCACGGACAGGACGCCCGCGAGGACGTTGGCCGTGCCCGGGTCGGTCTCCGCCTTGTCGGCCAGCGCGGACCTGAGGTCCTTGATCTGCTTCCAGACCTGCGGGGTCTGGCGGTGCGCGAGCAGGACGTAGCGGAGCTTCTTGTCCTTGGGCCGCAACTTGTTCACGATCGTCTCCTGCTCCTGCCCCAGGATCGGGGCGAGCAGGGCGGCGGCCTGTTCGGGGCCGTCGTCGATCTTCAGCTGCTTGCGGGCGAACAGCGTGGGGTCGGCCGTGATGTCGTACGCGTCCTCACTGGTCGCGAGGGCCACGCCGTCGCGGTCGGTGATCCCGCCGCGCTCGGCGGCCAGCGTGTAGCCGACGTACCGGTTCTGCTCGGCCTTGGCGGCATAGGTGCTGGCATCGACCGCCTGCACCTGGAGCAGCCGTACGACGAAGGCACTCAGTACGAGGGTCAGTGCGAGGCCGACCAGGCGCAGCCGGGGGCGGGGGCTGCCCAGGCGGATGGTCTTGGGCGCCGCGGCGCGGGGTGCCGCAGGGCGGCGGGCCGGGCGGGCTCCGGGACCCGGGCGCGGCCGGCCGACAGGGCGGGCGGAGCGCTCGGGGCGCGCGGGTCCGGGCACGCGGCGGCGCGGCGGTTGCCTGCCGAAATCGTCGGACACTTCCGTCACCTGCCGGGGGTCGGGGTCGGGTTCGTGGAGGGCGGCGCTTCGGAGGGGGCGGTTTCCGGGGCTGGTACGGCGGGTCCGGGGGTCTCGGCGGCCTCGGGGGCCTGCGACAGGGCGTCCGTCGGCGTGGGACTCACCGCCGGCGTCGGGACGGCCGCGTTGCCGATCGCCTCGGGTGCGAGGACCAGCGGCATCCGCACGGAGGCCGGTTCGGCGCCGGAGGCGGGGGACGGGACGCCCTTGACGGTGCCGTCGGGGTCGAGGAACGCCGGGTCGCCGCCGGGCACCATGCCGAGTTCGCGGGCCCGGCGCACGAGGGCCTCGGGCGCGGAGTAGGCGTCGATGTCCCGCTGGAGGGCCTGTTGCTCGTCGGTGAGGCTCTTCGTGTCCTTCTGGAGGTCGCTGAGCTTGAACGACCCTTCGCTGAGCGCGGAGTTCAACACCAGCAGTCCGATGAGGCCACCTCCGAGGAGAAGGACCACGAGAAGCACGAAGGGGGCGCGGGCCGCCTGTCCGGGGCTCGCCGTGCCGGGAAAGAGGCGTGCGAACCTGGCCGCCCTCCCTCTCAGTTCGGGTTTCCTACTCACACGTCCTCCAGTGAGTCCGGTTCCCGAACCCACTCACACCCGTCACGCACCTCATGCACTTCACTCGATGGACTCCCTGATTCGCTCGGCGCCCCTGCAGCGCGCCGGTGCCGCTCGCCGGTTCTCGGCGACCTCTTCCTCCGTGGGAAGTTCGGCACCGCGCGTGAGCAGCTTGAGCCGGGGCTGGTAACGCTCGGGTACGACGGGCAGCCCGGGCGGGGCGGTGATGGCGGCGCCGGCCGCGAGGACCTGCTTGACCAGCCGGTCCTCCAGCGAGTGGTACGACAGCACGGCGATCCGGCCGCCGACGGCGAGGGACTTCACCGCGGCCGGGATCGCCCGCTCCAGGACGGAGAGTTCGCCGTTGACCTCGATGCGCAGGGCCTGGAAGGTGCGCTTGGCCGGGTTGCCGCCGGTGCGCTTGGCGGCCTGCGGCAGGGAGTCCCGGATCAGCTCGACGAGCCTTGCGCTGTGGGAGAAGGGCTCCTTGGCCCGCTCGCGCACGATCGCGGACACGATCCGCTTGGCCTGCTTCTCCTCGCCGTACGCCCTGAGGATCCGCACGAGTTCACCCGGCGGGTAGGTGTTGAGGACCTCGGCGGCGCTCATGCCGGTCGTCTGGTCCATGCGCATGTCGAGCGGCGCGTCCTGGGCGTAGGCGAAGCCGCGGTCGGCCTCGTCGAGCTGCATGGAGGAGACGCCGAGGTCGAAGAGGACACCCTGGACGTGGGCGATGCCGAGCCTGCTCAGGACGTCCGGGAGCTCGTCGTAGACCGCGTGCACCAGGGTCGCGCGCTCGCCGAAGGGCGCGAGCCGCTCGCCGGACAGGCGCAGGGCCTCCTTGTCCCGGTCCAGGGCGACCAGCCGGGCTTCGGGGAACCGCTGGAGCAGGGCCTCGCTGTGGCCGCCGAGGCCGAGCGTGCAGTCGACGACCACCGCTCCGGGCCGCTCGATGGCGGGGGCCAACAGGTCCAGGCACCGCTGGAGCATCACCGGGACGTGTCGACTCTGGCTCAAGGGGCCCTCTCAGGTCCGGCGGGCCGTGCGCACCGCCGGTTCCCTCGCTCTCCCCGGCACGCGGGGTCCCGGTGAAGGGGAGGCCTGCCGGCGCCGGAAGCGTCAGCCGACCGGGAGCGGGAGGAGGCCGAGCCGTACGTACGCGCCGCGCACGTGGGGAGACCGCCCGTGCGTGAGCCGGGGGCCTCCGGGGAGTGTCAGCAAGGAGGCCTCGCCTCCCGCTTCGCGTCACTTTAGTCCACGGGGTCTCGCGGTCAATCAACCGGCCTGCGCGTCGCGCAGCGGTCCCGCCCCGAAGCGACGAGAGGCCGGAAACCACCCGTTCGGGTGCACCCGGGACTCCGTGTGGGGTACCTCACACCTAGGACGTGATGACGCTCTTTTTCCCTTCTCACGGCAGGACCGGGACGCCGGTGACCAGTACCGTCATGGTTATGACGACTTCCGCATCCGTTCCCACCGAAGGCGCCATATCCCGCGACGGCAGCGTGACCGACCGCCTGGTCGATGCCAACGAGCGGTACGCCGCCGCGTTCGCCGACCCCGGTATGGACGCCCGCCCGGTCCTGCACGTGGCCGTCGTGGCCTGCATGGACGCCCGTCTCGACCTGCACGCCGCGCTCGGTCTGGAGCTCGGCGACTGCCACACCATCCGCAACGCGGGTGGCGTGGTCACCGACGACGTGATCCGCTCGCTCACCATCAGCCAGCGCAAGCTCGGCACCAGCAGCATCGTCCTGATCCACCACACCGGCTGCGGTCTGGAGGCGATCACCGAGGACTTCCGCACCGAGCTGGAGATGGAGGTCGGCCAGCGGCCCGCATGGGCGGTGGAGGCCTTCCGGGACGTCGACCAGGACGTACGGCAGTCCATGCAGCGGGTGCGCACCTCACCGTTCCTGCTCCACGCCGACGACGTGCGCGGCTTCGTGTTCGACGTGAAGACGGGCCTGCTGCGCGAGATCGACCCCGCCTGACGGGCGGCCGAAGCTGTCGTTCGGCTGTTGATTTCGACGCTTGGGGTGCCCAGAACACCGCAAGACCGACATAGTGCAGCCAGTTGTCCACAGTCGAGTGACACGAATCGGTAACGGCAGCAAGAATGCGGGTGTGACATCACGCTGAGCGTTTCACGTGTGGTGTCCGTGATTCGGGGTGGGCCGGTTACGCGTCACAGAGCGTCGGCCCGGAACGTACGGGCCGAGGAGGGCCGGGTGACCACCTATGACGATCGAGCGAGCCTCACTGATCTGACCGCCGTCGTGGAGCGGGTACGCAGTTCGGTTGAGGGCGTGATCGAGGGGAAGCCCGAGGTCGTACGGCTCTCGCTGACCGTGCTGCTCGCCGAGGGACATCTTCTGATCGAGGACGTCCCAGGCGTCGGCAAGACCATGCTGGCCAAGGCCCTGGCGCGGTCCATCGACTGCTCGGTGCGCCGCATCCAGTTCACGCCCGACCTGCTGCCCTCGGACATCACGGGTGTGTCCATCTGGGACCAGCAGCGCCGGGACTTCGAGTTCAAACCGGGTGCGATCTTCGCGCAGATCGTGATCGGCGACGAGATCAACCGTGCCTCGCCGAAGACCCAGTCCGCGCTCCTGGAGTCCATGGAGGAGCGCCAGGTCACCATCGACGGGCAGACCTACGAACTGCCCCACCCGTTCATGGTGGTGGCCACCCAGAACCCGGTCGAGATGGAGGGCACCTACCCGCTGCCCGAGGCCCAGCGCGACCGCTTCATGGCGCGTGTCTCCGTCGGCTACCCGAGCGCGGAGGCCGAGTTGCAGATGCTCGACATCCACGGCGGAGTGAGCCCGCTGGAGGACCTTCAGCCGGTGGCCCACGCGCACGACATCGTGAAGCTCATCGAGGCCGTCCGTGGCGTCCACGTCGCCGAGACGGTCCGGCGGTACGCCGTCGACCTGGTCTCCGCCACGCGCACCCACCCCGACCTCAGACTCGGTGCCTCCCCGCGCGCGACGCTGCACCTGCTGCGCGCGGCCAAGGCCTCCGCCGCGCTCAGCGGCCGGGAGTTCGCGCTGCCGGACGACATCCAGGCGCTCGCCGTCGCCGTCCTCGCCCACCGGCTGCTGCCCACCGCCCAGGCCCAGTTGAACCGGCGCACCGCGGAGCAGGTCGTGCAGGAGATCCTCCAGCGCACGCCGGTGCCCGCCGCGCCCCAGCAGGGCGGCCTCGGGATCGGCCGCGGCGCGCCCTCGTATCCGCAGCAGCCGCCGCGGAGTCTGTGATGAGCTCCGGCGGCCCTGGCAGCTCCGGCCATGCCGAGGCCGACCGGGGCGACAAGGGCGGGATCCGTACGGCGCTGGCCGGTCTGACCACGCGGGGCCGTTCCTTCTTCGCCGCCGGCATCGCCGCGGCCATCTGCTCCTACGTCCTCGGCCAGAGCGACCTGCTGCGGGTCGGCCTGCTGCTGGCCGTGCTGCCCCTGGTGTGCGCGGGCGTGCTCTACCGCACCCGCTACCGGGTCGCGGGCAGCCGCAGGCTCTCTCCCGCGCGCGTGCCCGCCGGCAGCGAGGCGCGCGTCCATCTGCGGATGGACAACGTCTCCCGGCTGTCCACCGGCCTGCTGATGCTCCAGGACCGGGTGCCCTACGTCCTCGGCCCGCGCCCCCGCTTCGTGCTCGACCGGGTCGAGCCGGGCGGCCGCCGCGAGGTGTCCTACCGGGTCCGCTCCGACCTGCGCGGCCGCTACCCGCTGGGCCCGCTCCAGCTGCGCCTGACCGACCCGTTCGGGATGTGCGAGCTGACCCGCTCCTTCTCGACGCACGACACCCTGACCGTGATCCCGCGCGTGGAGGCATTGCCGCCGGTGCGGCTGAACGGCGAGGCCAGGGGGTACGGCGACGGACGGCAGCGCTCGCTCGCCCTGGCCGGCGAGGACGACGTGATCCCGCGCGGCTACCGCTACGGCGACGACCTGCGCCGCGTGCACTGGCGCTCCACCGCCCGCTACGGCGAGCTGATGGTCCGCCGTGAGGAGCAGCCCCAGCGCGCCCGCTGCACGGTGCTCCTGGACACCCGGGGCATCGCCTTCGCGGGCGCGGGCCCGGACTCGGCCTTCGAGTGGGCCGTCTCGGGAGCCGCCTCCGTCCTGGTCCACATGCTCGAACGGGGCTTCTCCGTGCGGCTGTTGACGGACACCGGGAACTCCGTGCCCGGTGAGGGCGCCGACGGCTTCGCGGGCGCCAGCCAGGGGACGGCTGACGCGGCGGGACTGATGATGGACACTCTCGCGGTGATCGACCACTCCGACGGCACAGGGCTGTCGCTCGCGTACGACGTGCTGCGCAGCGGGAACGAAGGGCTGCTGGTGGCCTTCTTCGGGGACCTCGACGAGGAACAGGCCGCGGTGGCCGCCAAGATGCGGCAGCGCAGCGGGGGTGCGCTCGCCTTCGTGCTCGACAGCGAGAGCTGGGTGCGCGAACCGGCCGACGGGCCCGCGCCGGTGGAGGAGCACGAGGAACGGCTGCGGATGCTGCGCGAGGCGGGCTGGACCGCACTGGGCGTGCCGCGCGGCACCTCGCTGGAGGAGCTGTGGCGTCTCGCGGACCGCGAGCGCACGGGCGTCGGTGCGGCCGGCGCCGGGGAGGCATCGTGATGAGCGGGCGGGCACGACTGGCGCTGTGCGCGTGGGCGGCCACGCTGATGGCCGCGTGCGCTCTGCTCCCGCTGGTCGAGCCGGTCACCTGGATCATCCAGGCGGCCTTCCTGCTCGGGGTGCAGACCGTGGTGGGAGCGGTGACCCGGCGGATACCGCTGGCCCGTCCGCTGACGGTGGCGGCCCAGACGATCGTCACGCTGGTCATGCTGACCCTGATCTTCGCCCGCTCTCAGGCCTTCCTCGGACTGATCCCCGGCCCGAGCGTGTTCCTGCACTTCGGGGACCTGCTCCAGCAGGGCGGCGACGACATCGCGCGGTACGCGATCCCGGCGCCGCTGGAGTCCGACGGCATCAAGCTGATGGTGTTCGGCGGTGTCCTGATCATCGGGCTCGCGGTGGACACCATCGCGGTGACCTTCCGCAGCGCGGCCCCGGCGGGCCTGCCGCTGCTCGCGCTGTACTCCGTCGCCGCGGGGCTGTCCGACGGCGGGGGCGACTGGCTGTGGTTCCTGCTCGCCGCGGCCGGCTATCTGCTGCTGCTCCTGGCCGAGGGCCGCGAACGGCTCTCGCAGTGGGGCCGGGTCTTCGGCGGGGCGTCGCGGGTACCGGGCGGTGACTCCGGCCCGGTGGCACCGGTCCGTACCGGGCGGCGCATCGGCGCGGTCGCGCTGGGCATCGCCCTCGTGGTGCCGATCGCCCTGCCCACGATGAGCGGCGGTCTCCTGGACGCGGCCGGCGCGGGTGTGGGCGTGGGCAACGGGAACGGCGGCACCATCTCCGCGGTGAACCCCCTGCTGACCCTGCGCGACAGCCTGAACGTCGACGAGGACCGCCAGGCCCTGTCCGTGCAGACCGGGAAGGACACCGACGTCTCCAACCTGTACCTGCGGATCGTCTCCCTCGACGACTTCGACGGCCGGACCTGGAAGCCGTCCAAGCGGTCCATCACCGGCGTACCGGACGACTTCCCCACCCCGGTCGGCCTCGGCTCGGACGTCAAGCGCACCGAGATCGAGACCACCGTCTCGGCGGCGAGCTGGTACCAGCAGAACTACCTGCCGATGCCGTATCCGCCCAGTGGCGTCAAGACCCGGGGCAGCTGGCGGTACGAGCCCGAGGGCATGGCGCTGGTCGGGGACCACGGGCAGAACACGGGCGGGCTGACGTACCAGGTGAAGAGCCTGGAGGTGGAGCCGACGGCCGAGCAGCTCGCGGCGGCACCGGCCGCTCCCCCGTCCATCCAGCGCGAGTACACCGAACTGCCCGACTCGCTGCCCCGGGTGGTCGCCACGACCGCCCGCCAGGTCACCGAGGGTTCGAAGAACCCCTATGAGCAGGCGGTCGCGCTCCAGGACTACTTCGCGGTGAACGGCGGCTTCCAGTACGACACCCATGTGGAGGTCGGCGACGGGCCCAACGCGATCGCCAACTTCCTGCGGGACAAGCAGGGCTTCTGCGTCCACTTCTCCTTCGCCATGGCGGCGATGGCCCGCTCCCTGGGCATTCCGGCCCGTGTCGCGGTGGGCTTCGCACCCGGTGTCCCGCAGGCGGACGGCTCGGTGTCGGTGGGGCTCAAGGACGCCCACGCCTGGCCCGAGCTGTACTTCGAGGGAGTGGGCTGGACCCGCTTCGAGCCCACTCCGACCCGGGGCACGGTGCCCTCGTACACCGTCCCGGACGCCACCGGCAACCTGCCTCCCGACGTGGCACGGCCGTCCGCGGGGTCGTCCACGGCTCCGTCGGCCTCAGCCTCGGCGAGCGACAACTGCTCGGCCCAGCTGCGGAAGCTGGAGGCGTGCGACAGCGCGTCTCCCGCGGCAGCGGCCGCCCAGGACGGCGGGGGCCCCTGGTGGGCCGTACGCGGCCAGTGGTGGTACCTGAAGCTGCTGTTCTGGATGGTCGTGGGGCTGGCCGGTCTCGCGATCCCCCTGTCACCGATGCTGTTGCGGCTGCGCGCCCGTTCGGTACGTCTGGGTGCGCACGGCCGCAGCGAGGCGGACGCCGCCGCGCACACCCTGGCGGCCTGGCAGGAACTGACCGACACGGCCTGGGACTTCGGGATCACGCCGGACGACTCGCAGACACCACGCAGGGCGGCGGCGCGGATCGTACGGCTCGGGCATCTCGAACCGACGGCCGCGGCCTCGGTGCACCGGGTGGCGGACGCCGTGGAGCAGGTGCTCTACGCCCCGCGGCCCCTGCCGACGGTCGGCCTCACCCAGGACGTCCACCGGGTGATCGGCGGACTGCGGGGGTCGGTCGGCAGGGGCACGCGGATGCGTGCACTGCTCGCGCCGCGTTCGACCGCACGAGTGGTGTGGGCGGCGTCGGAGTGGTGGGCCGAGGTCAGGACACGCGTGGCGGCGGCCCGGCCGACGCTGCGCAAGCCGTCCGGTCAGGAAGGCTGAAAGCCGCGCCTACGGGCGACGGAACGCCGGTGGCCCGGGCCTCTCGAAGGCCCGGGCCACCGTGCTGCCGGAGACGTCCTGAGGGTTGAGGGCATGGGTTGAGGGGGTGACCCCACCTTGCCGGGTGAGGTCACCCCCTCAGGAGTTCTGCGGGAGCGGCAGGGCCGCGGCTACTGGCCGCCCTGCTCGTCGCGGCGCCGCTGCCAGCGCTGCTCGATCCGGTCCATCATCGAGCGCTTCTGGCGTCCCTGGCGACGGGCGTGCGGGGCGCCCGCGGCGGGCTGTTCGCCCGGCTTGGGGGCCTTGCGCCACCCGGTCACTGCCAGCACCGCACAGCCCAGCATGACCAGGAAGCCCACCACGCTGAGCCACACCTGCTTGGCGACCATACCGGCCATGAGGAGCGCGATACCCACGAGGAAGCCGGCGACCGCCTGGTAGACCCGTCGCCGGGTGTACGTACGCAGCCCGCTTCCCTCAAGCGCTGTCGCGAACTTGGGATCTTCGGCGTACAGCGCTCGCTCCATCTGCTCGAGCATTCGCTGCTCGTGCTCCGAGAGCGGCACGTCGTCCTCCTCATCGTGCAGTCGCCGGGGCGACTCGGGGGTCCCTTCAGGATAGGCAGGGAATCGCCCCCGTGAAACCCGCCCCTCTGCGCCAATTGGCCGACCGGGATCCGCCATGAGCGCTCCGGCCGCTGAATCTTGTCATTCCCCAGCGGCCGTCCCGTCATGCCGGGCGGTCTCCCTCGATCATACGGCGCTGAGCGCCCGATCGGGGGGCCTGTGGCGTACTCCATGTGCCATCAAGTACCTGATCAGCAGTACGGCGCAGGAGGCTGCTCAGGCCCCGGCGGCCTCCCGCGTCCCGCCGAGCACGTGGAGCTGGGTGGCCACGGAGTGGAAGGCGGAGAGTTCGGCCGCCGCCTCCTCGAGCTTCAGCAGCGCTTCCAGGGCACCGGGCTCGGTGTCCACGAGCACGCCGGGGACGAGGTCGGCGAAGACCCGCACGCCGTGCACGGCGCCCACGGTGAGGCCCGCGCCCTCGACGAGCGCGGTGAGCTGTTCGGCGGTGAAGCGGCGCGGCACGGGGTCGCCGTCGCCCCAGCGGCCGTCCGGGTCGTGGAGCGCCTGCCGGGCCTCCTTGAAGTGACCGGCCAGGGCCCGCGCGAGCACGGCGCCGCCGAGACCTGCGGCGAGCAGGCTGAGGACGCCCTCGGGGCGCAGGGCGGCCACCACGTTGGTCATGCCCTCGGCCGGGTCGTCCACGTACTCCAGGACGCCGTGGCACAGCACCACGTCGTAGGCGCCGCGCTCGGCCACGTCGAAGAGACCGTGGACATCGCCCTGGACACCCCGCACCCGGTCGGCGACACCCGCCTCCGCGGCGCGGCGCTCCAGCGCGAACAGCGCGTTGGGGCTGGGGTCGACGACGGTGACCCGGTGCCCGAGGCGGGCGAGGGGCACCGCGAAGTTGCCGCTGCCGCCTCCGGTGTCGAGGACGTCCAGCGCCTGGCGTCCCGTGGCCTTGACCCGGCGGTCGAGGGCGTCCTGGAGGACCTCCCAGACCACGGCGGTACGGAGGGAGGCGCGGGGTCGCAGCGGGTCCGGCACGGCAGTTGACTCCTCGGCGCGGCACCGCCTGTTGCACGGCGGAGCGGATCGGGGTGCCTCCCCGGCCGGGGGCGTGGACGGGGAAGGCTCAAGGCGCTCCCCACCCTATTGCCTCGGGTACCGCGGCCGGTCATCGCAGCCCGGGCCACCGGGTACGTCCCACCCGGCCGGCCACGGGGGTGGATCGCGCGGTGATCCCGCCCGCCGGACCGAAGGTCGCCCCACCGCTGCGGTCACGGTCCCGGCCCTGGCCCTGGCTCCGACCGCGGCCCTGGCCGCCCGGTCAGCCCGCGTCCGGGAAGTCGCGGTGGGTGTCGCGGCCGGGCTCCTCCGGCCCGTCCGCGTCCTGGCGGGGCTGGGGCAGGACCGGCTGCAGCACCAGCATCCGCTCGACGAGGCGCAGGAACATCGCCACGTCACGTATGAGGTCGTCGGCGTCCCGGCGGCTCGCCGCGCCCTGGATGCCGGCCTCCGCGCGGGCGCGGCGCCGGGCCCCGGAGGCGAAGAGCCCGCTCCACTCGGCGAGTTCGGGCGCGATCTCCGGAAGGACTTCCCAGGCGCTGCGTATTTTGGCGCGGCGCCTGGACGTCGGTTCCGGGCGCCCCCGGGCGGCGAGCACGGCGGCCGCGGTGCGCAGGGCTGCGAGATGGGCCGTGGCATAGCGCTCGTTCGGCGTCTCCAGCGCCGAGGCCTCGTCGAGGCCGGCACGGGCCTGGGCGAGCAGGTCGAGGGCGGCGGGCGGGGCGGTCGCCCGGCGCAGCACGGGGTGTACGTCGCTCGCCGGGCCGGTCAGTGAGGGGGCAGGGCCGGTGGCGCGGCGCCGACGGGCGGCGGCTGCGTGGTAGCTGGCCATGACGAACCTCCTGTCGTCTGGTTGACGGCACATCGCGCTACGGAGTGCCGTATGTGCCCATCGTGAGGTATGCCACTGACAATCCGTTCTGACCTGGTCTTTTGCTTCGATCGAAGGTTCGGGTTAGTTTTTGCACTGACCAGTCAGTTCAAAAAGTTTCGGGTTCAAGAGGATCAGGGGGGTGGCCGTGGACGGAGTCGCTGTGACGGCCGAGGGTTTCGGGTTGAAGGGGCCCCGCGGCTGGGCGTTCCGCGGGATCGACCTCGCCGCGGAGCCCGGTGCGTTGATCGCCGTCGAGGGGCCCTCGGGGTCCGGCCGTACGAGCCTGCTGCTCGCGCTCACCGGACGGATGAAGGCCACCGAGGGAACCGCGACCGTGGGTGGAGCACAGCTCCCGAAGCAGCTCGCGGCGGTGCGCCGGTTCAGCGCGCCCGCGCATGTCGCCGGGGTCACCGACCTCGACCCGGCACTGACCGTGGGCGAGCACCTGCGCGAACGGGCGCTGTTGCAGCACCGGTTCGGCGACTCGGTGCGCGCGCTGCTACGGCCGCGCGGGGGGCGTACGGCCGAGGCGAAGCTGCGCGTCGACACCGCGCTGACGGCCGCCGGGCTCGACCGGGAGACGTTGCCCAAGGGCGCGCGGACCGCCGTACGCGATCTGGAGCGGCTGGAGGCCCTGCGGCTGTCGATCGCCCTGGCCCTGATCGGCCGCCCGGGGCTGCTCGCCGTGGACGACCTGGACCTGAAGCTGTCCGACGCCGAGCGGGCCGAGGCCTGGGCGCTGCTCAGGTCCCTCGCCACGGCCGGGACGACGGTCGTGGCGGTGTGCAGCGAGGCCCCGGCGGACGCCGTGACGGTGTCCACGCGACCTGAGCCCGGAGAGGACACACAGCCCGGGACACGGAAGGAGGAAGCCGATGCGCTCGCCGCGACTGGCCGCGCTTGAGCTGCGCCGATTCGGCAGGGGGAAGCTGCCGCGTGCCGCCCTGGTGGCCCTGCTGGTGCTGCCGCTGCTGTACGGCGCCCTGTATCTGTGGTCCTTCTGGGACCCCTACGGCCGCCTGGACCGCATCCCGGTCGCCCTCGTGAACGACGACAAGGGCGCCACCGCCGACGGCAGCAGACTCGCCGCTGGCGACCAGATCACCAAGGGGCTGCGGGACAGTCAGGTCTTCGACTGGCACCAGGTGAGCGCCACCGAGGCTCGGGAGGGCGTCGAGGACGGCAGGTACTACCTGTCGCTCACCATGCCGGCCGACTTCAGCCGCCGGATCGCCTCCAGCGCGGGTGACTCCCCCGAGACGGGCGCACTCCAGGTCCGTACGAACGACGCCAACAACTACATCGTCGGGCAGATCTCGCGGACGGTCTTCGCCGAGGTCCGCCAGGCCGCGTCCACCAAGGCCTCACGGTCCTTCCTGGACCGGATCTTCATCTCCTTCTCCGACATCCACGGCGCCACGGTGAAGGCCGCGAACGGGGCCGACGACCTGGAAGGCGGCATCGGCAAGGCGGAACAGGGCTCCGAGGATCTCGCCTCCGGTCTGACGAAGGCCCGACAGGGCAGCTCCCGGCTCTCCGACGGACTGACGAGGCTCGACACCGGCTCGGGTGACCTGGCCGACGGGGCACAGCAGGTCGCCGACGGCACCCGGACACTCGCCGGGAAGGTCAACGGGGTCGCGGACAAGGTGGGTCCCTTCCTCCGGGACAACGAGAAGACCATCGGCGACACGGCCAGGCTCGTCGCCGACTCTGCCGGAGTCGTCCGCCACAACCTGGACACGCTGGTGAGGACCGCTCCAGCGGCCGCCAAGGGCGCGCACACGGCCGCCGACACACTGAACGCCGTCTACAAGGCGCGCTGCACGGACCCGGTACTGCCTGACGCCGCCTGCGCCGACCTGAAGAAGGCGCGGCAGGCCGCCGACGACGTGGCGAAGGTCGCCGACGACGTCGACGCACTGGTCGCCGACCAGAACGGCGACCTCAAGAAGCTCGACGGACAACTGGCCACCCTCCAGCAGCAGGCCCGAACGCTCGCCGACCGGGCGCCCCGGCTCTCCGAGGACCTCGACGACGCCGTATCGAAGATCAACAAGCTGAACGAGGGCGCGGTCAAGGTCGCCGCCGG
This sequence comes from Streptomyces sp. NBC_00285, assembly GCF_036174265.1. Classification (NCBI taxonomy): domain Bacteria; kingdom Bacillati; phylum Actinomycetota; class Actinomycetes; order Kitasatosporales; family Streptomycetaceae; genus Streptomyces; species Streptomyces sp. NBC_00285. Next base: position 2,964,184 of record NZ_CP108055.1, read on the forward strand.
AGCCAGGACGCTCCACACGGGCCTCGGCACCGCGCGCACCGGCGCGCAGGACCTGGACGAGGGTGTCGGCCGTCTCAAGACCGGTGCCGACGACCTGAGCGGCGGTATGTACAAGCTCGCCGACGGCTCCGGGAAGCTCTCCGACGGTCTGCACGACGGCGCCTCGCAGATCCCCGACTACGACAGGAAGGACCGCGACCAGCGCACCGACGTGATGGCCGACCCGGTCCAGCTGGTCTCCAGGGACCTGCACAAGGCACCGAACTACGGCACCGGTTTCGCCCCGTACTTCATCCCGCTGTCCTTGTGGGTGGGCGCGATGGTGGCGTACATGCTGATCACGCCGATGAACCGGCGTGCGCTCGCCGCCGGTGCCCCGGCCTGGCGGATCGCGCTGGCGGGCTGGCTGCCGGTGCTGGCGATCGGGGTGCTCCAGACGGTGGCCCTGATGTCGGTGCTGCACTGGGCGGTCGGCCTGCAGATGGTGCGGGCGGCCGGGACAGTGGGCTTCCTGTTCCTGGTCACGGCGTGCTTCGCGGCGATCGTCCAATGGCTGAACGCACGCTTCGGAGCGGCGGGCCGCATCCTCGTCCTCGCCCTCCTGATGCTCCAGCTGACCTCGGCTGGCGGCACCTACCCCGTCCAGACGAGTCCCGGTTTCTTCAACGCGCTCCACCCGTTCCTGCCCATGAGTTACGTCGTCGAGGCCCTCAGGAGGCTCATCACGGGCGGTGGTCTGACTCCGGTGTGGCACGCGTGCGTGGTGCTCGTCGCCTTCACCGCGGGCGCCCTCGCCCTGACCGCCCTGTCGGCCCGCCGACGGCAGGTGTGGACACTGGACCGGCTGCACCCGGAGCTGACCCTGTGAGCCCTTCCGTGAGCTCGGGGGCCGCCTCACCTGTGAGAATCAGAAGCATGGAAAGCAGCAGCGCCAGGGCGGGCGTCAGTACGCGCCGCGAGGCCACCCGGCAGAAGCTCTACGAGGCGGCCGTCACGCTCATCGCCGAGCAGGGCTTCTCCGCCACCACGGTCGATGAGATCGCCGAGCGGGCCGGGGTCGCGAAGGGCACGGTCTACTACAACTTCGCGAGCAAGTCCGTCCTCTTCGAGGAGTTGCTGCGGCACGGCGTGGGTCTCCTCACTGCCTCCCTGAGGGAGGCGGCCGAGAGCACGGCACGCGCGGGCGGCGGCAAGGTGGACGCCCTGGACGCGATGATCCGGGCCGGCCTGGTGTTCATCGACCGCTATCCGGCCTTCACCCAGCTCTACGTCGCCGAGCTGTGGCGTACCAACAGGGCCTGGCAGTCCACGCTCATGGTGGTCCGTCAGCAGGCCGTGGCGGTGGTGGAGGACGTGCTGCGCGAGGGCATCGAGAACGGCGAGTTCAGCGACGAGATCGACGTCCCACTCTCCGCCGCCGCCCTGGTCGGCATGGTCCTGGTGGCCGCCCTGGACTGGCAGGCGTTCCAGCCCGAGCGCTCCCTGGACGACGTGCACGCGGCGCTGTCGCGGCTGCTTCAGGGGCGGGTGAGCGGGCGCCGGGGATGATGGACGAAGGCGCCGGTCCGCTGTGGCCGCGTCCCCCGCGGGCCACCTCGAACCGGCGCCTTCTCGTGCTTCCCCGTTTCCCCCGTGCCCCCGTCGGGCCCCGCGCGGTCGTTCCCCCGGATCCGGGGATCCCCCGTGCCTCGCTCCCGCCGGCCTCGGCCGACGGAAGGAGCGGATCCGGGGCGGCTCCGTTCCGGCGCCCCGTGTCGCCGGTGCCGGAGCCGTTCCCCTTCGCCGTGGCTCAACTCTCTCGTCCGCGCAGGCCGCAGCCCATCCGCGCGCGTACTCATCTCACCCCCTAGGTACGGATACTCAGTCGTCCGCACTCAACCCCAGGACTCCTTGTCGCCGACTGGTTACGATCGCGTCCGTGTCCGTACTCCCCTTGGTGTTCACCAGTGGCTGGGCCAGCGGTGTCAACGCGTACGCGGTGGTGCTGCTGCTCGGCGTGTTCGGCGCGACCGGGCTGAGCGACGACGTCCCGGAGACCCTTCAGCGCCCCGAGGTCCTCGTCGCGGCGGGCGTGCTGTTCCTCTGCGAGGCGGTGGCCGACAAGATCCCGTACGTCGACTCCGCGTGGGACACGGTGCACACCGTGGTCCGGCCGGTCGCGGGCGCATGGGTCGGGGCGCTGCTCGCCGGGCAGAGCGGTTCGCTCTCCGACGTGGCGGCGGGCCTGATCGGCGGTTCGACGGCGCTGGCCAGCCATACGGTCAAGGCGGGCACCAGGATGGCCGTCAACGCCTCCCCCGAGCCGTTCAGCAACATCGTCCTGAGCCTGGCCGAGGATCTCGGCGTCGGCGGCATCGTCACGTTCGCGATGTTCCACCCGCAGGCGGCCGCGGTCATCGCGGGTGTGCTGCTGGTGGCCGGCCTGACGGTGCTCTTCTTCCTGATCTCCCGCATCCGCAGGTTCCGGCGCCGCAGGGCCCAGCGCCGGGAGGAGAGACGCCTCGTGGCGCGGACGGGACGACCACCCGGCTGACCGGGCGTGGCCGGAGTGTCAGTGGGGGTCGATAAAGTCGCAGGCATGGCAAGGATTGCGGTGATCGGCGCCGGGATGGGCGCGATGGCAGCCGCTGCCCGGCTGGCCGTCGCGGGCCACCAGGTGGCGGTGTACGAGCGTACGGAGACGTACGGCGGGGCGGTGCGCCGTTTCGAGCGGGACGGCTTCGCCTTCGACACCGGACCGGGGCTGCTCACGCTGCCCGCGGTCTACCGCGATCTGTTCGTCAAGACCGGCAAGGAGCCGCTGGAGTCGGCCGTCGAGCTGGTCCAGGTCGACCCGTCGTCGCGGCATGTCTTCACGGACGGAACCGAGGTGTCCCTGCCGAACGCCTCCCGCGCGGGCGTGGTCGCCGCTCTGGACGAAGCCCTCGGCGCGGGCGCGGGCGGACGCTGGGGCGACTTCCTGATCCGGGCCCGCGAGGCCTGGGACCGTACCCGCAGGCCGCTCCTGGAGGAGCCGCTGTGGCCCAACTGGCCGGTGCTGATGGACGAGCCCTATCCGGCGGTGCCGCACAAGCGGCGGCTGCGCACCCGGCGCGCCTGCACTCTGTACGAGATCGGTGCGTGGGAGCTGCGCGACCCGCGCCTCGCGGCCCTGCTGGACGGCCACGCGCTCGCGTACGGCGTCGACCCCGGTACCGCTCCGGCGAGCGCGGCGATCCTGCCGTACATGGAGCACGCCTTCGGGACCTGGTATGTGCGCGGCGGCATGCGGGAGTTGGCGCGCGCGGTGTACGAGCGGTGCGTTCAGCGCAGGGTCGAGTTCCACTTCGGCGCCGAGGTGACCGCCGTTCTGGAGAAGGACGGCCGCCCGGCGGGGGTGGAGTTCGCCGACGGGACGGTCGCGGAGGCGGACACCGTCGTCGGCACCGGGCCCTGGCGGCTGCGCGGGCTCGTGCCGGGCCGCGAGCTCTACGGCGCGAAGGACGTCCCTCCCGACGGCGAGGACCTGCACCCGGGCCGGGTGGTGGTGTGCCTCGCGCTGCGGGGCGCGCGGGACCCGCACGCCGTGCACCGCACGGTGGTGTACGGCCCCGAGCCCGGGGACGAGTTGGACCTGTTCCGGCACGGTGAGATGCCGGAACCCACCGTGCGGGTGGACCGGCCGGACGACCCTGCCCTGCGTCCCGACGCGGAGCACGAGTCGGTGGTGCTGACGGCGACGGTGCCGTGCGGGCGCGGGCACGACTGGGCCACGCCGTCGGTCGTCGACGCCTTCGCGGACAAGATGGTCGCCGCCGCGGAGCGGGCGCTGCCGGGGCTGCGTGAGCGGGTGCTGTGGCGCGAGGTGCGGACGCCCGTGCACACCGAGCGGGAGACGGGTGCCGAGGGCGGTGCCGTTCCGCCGCCCTCACTGGCGGGTGGTGAAGGCACCCTGCACCCGTCCAACAGCACAGCGATGCCGGGCCTGTTCACGGCCGGAGGCTGGTCACATCCCGGCGGGGGCCTCCCCCACGCCGGGATGTCGGGCGCGCTGGTGGCCGGGCTGATCGTGGAGGGGCCGGAGTTCCGCGGTTCTCAGTGAGGAGCCGCGGGATCAGAAGCGGTACTGCTCGTCGTACCCGTTCCCCTGGCCCTGCCCCTGGTTCTGCTCCTGACCGTTGTCCTGGTAGTACTGCTGCTCCTGCGGGAGTTCGGCGCCGTACTCGTCGGTGCGCTGCTGCGGCACCCACACGCCGCCGGCCGGGGTCTCGCCGCCGTACCCGGCGTACTGGTCCTGGCCGTAGTCCTGCGGGGCGAACTGCTGCTGACCGCCGTAGGAGGTGTCGTACGACCCCGCCCCGTAGGTCTGGGTGCCGATGTACGGGTCGGAGTAGGCGGCGTACTGCTGCTGCCCGGCCTGGTCGTAGCCGTACTGCTGCTGGTCGTAGCCGGAGTAGCCGTCGTAGCCGTACGTCTGGTCGGCGGCGGCCGCCGCGTACTGGTCCTGGCCCTGGTCCGCGGACCCGTAGGACTGGTCACCGGCGTAGGCCTGATCGCTGTACACGCCGTAGGAGCCGGTGTCGTCGGGCAGGGGCTGGGGCTCGTAGACCGCGGCGCTCTCGGCGGCCGTGGGGCCGGCGGAGCGCGCGGGGGTGAAGACGTCGTCGCGGTCGTAGTCGTCGTCGTGCCCGTAGCCGACGCTGTCCGGCCGGCTCTGGTCGTATCCGGCCTCGTCGCCGTAGGCCGCGTCACCCGACTCCGGGTCGGAGACCCCCAGGCCGGACTCGTCGCGGCCGCGCTCCCGGCGGCTCTTCTTGCCGCCGGTCAGACCACCGAGCGCAGCCGGCGGGTTGACCGCCCAGCCCTGCTCGAAGCCGCGACGGAAGGACAGGGTGACGTAGGTCTGGCCGACCGCGAAGGCGATCGCGCCGAGCCCGATGACGATCACCTGCGAGATCAGCACGCCGAGGACCACGCCGAGGAAGCCTGCGAAGGCGAGCACCCGCCAGCGCAGTCGTGCCTTGTACTGCAGCAGTACCTCGCCGAGCAGCCACAGCGCGACGAATCCGAACGCGATGTAGAGGACCGTCCAGCCCATGTACGCCCCTCTCCCAGTGACCGCTACGCAGTGTGTCGTATGGCCGTGCGGCCGGTCTAGGCCTGCGGTGGATGGTGCAGGCCCAGGTTTTCGTAGATTTCCAGGGACGCCGTGGAGTTGTTCAGCGTGATGAAGTGCAGTCCGGGCACTCCCTCGGACAGCAGACGTGCGCAGAACTCCGTGGCGAACTCGATTCCGATCGAGCGTACAGCGGCCGGATCGTCCTTGGCTGTGAGGATCCGCTCTTCCAGGGCGGAGGGGATGATCGCGTTGCTGAGCTGCGGGAGCCGCTCCAGCATCCGCACGCTGGTCACGGGCATGATCTCGGGGATGACGGGGGTCGAGCAGCCCGCCGCGTCGACTCGGTCACGCAGCCGCAGATAGGACTCCGGCTGGAAGAACATCTGGGTGATGGCGTAGTCGGCGCCGGCGCGGCACTTGTCGACGAAGTGCGTGACGTCGGCGTCCCATCCGGCGGAGCGCGGGTGCATCTCCGGGAAGGCCGCGACACCGACGCAGAAGTCGCCCGACTCCTTGATGAGCCGGACGAGTTCGGCGGCGTAGGTCAGCCCCCGCGGGTGTGCGAGCCAGTCGCCCATGGGGTCGCCGGGCGGGTCGCCGCGCACGGCCAGGATGTTGCGGATCCCGGCGTCGGCGTACTGGCCGATGATGTTGCGCAGTTCCGCGATGGAGTGGTTGACCGCGGTGAGGTGGGCGACCGGGGTCAGGGTGGTGTCCGCGACGATCTGCTCGGTCTCCTTGACGGTGCCCGCGCGGGTGGAGCCACCGGCACCGTAGGTGACGGAGACGAAGTCCGGGGCGACCGCCTCGACCCTCCTGAGCGCACTCCACAGGTTCCGCTCACCCTTGGGGGTCTTCGGCGCCGAGAACTCGAAGGAGTACGTCGTCTTGCCTGCGGCGAGCATGTCACGCACGGTGCGCGCGCGGTCAGTCCTGGTGGATGCGGTTCCGAAGGCCATACCCGCAGGTTAGTCAGGGGGCAGCTGCCGCCCAACCGAATCGGGGAAATTTGCCGGTTTTGTCGACTTGTTGTCCACCCTTCGGACACGCCTCGGACATACGGCGGGATCGTGGTGGCCCTCGGCGCGACTACACCGGGTGTCGGAGTCGCTTCGCGAACTCCGCCGCTGCCGCACCGGGGTCGTCCGCCTCGGTGATCGCCCGGACGACCACGACCCTGCGGGCGCCGGCCTCCAGGACCTCGTCGAGGTTGCCGAGGTCGATGCCGCCGATGGCGAACCAGGGGCGGTCGGTGCCGAGCGCGGCGGTGTACCGGACCAGGTCGAGGCCGGGCGCGTGCCGGCCGGGCTTGGTGGGGGTCGGCCAGCAGGGGCCGGTGCAGAAGTAGTCGACACCGCCCTGGACCGCGGCCGCGGCGGCCTCCGCCTCGGCGTGCGTGGAGCGGCCCACGAGGATGCCGTCGCCGAGGATCGCGCGGGCGGCGGGGACGGGGAGATCACCCTGGCCGAGGTGGAGTACGCCGGCCCCGGCCGCGTGGGCGACGTCGGCCCGGTCGTTGACCGCGAGGAGCTTGCCGTGCCGGGCGCAGGCGTCGGCGAAGACCTTCAGGTGCTCCAGCTCCTCGGCCGCCTCCATGCCCTTGTCCCGCAGCTGCACGATGTCGACGCCGCCGGCCAGGACCGCGTCCAGGAACTCGGCGAGGTCGCCCTGGCGGCTGCGGGCGTCCGTGCAGAGGTAGACGCGGGCGTCGGCCAGCTGGTCGCGGGCGGTGTCGGGCATGCGTGTGTCTCCCCCGGGTCGGGCGGTGTACGGGCCGTGCGGGACCGTGGCCGTGGCCTCGGCGGTCACGGCCCGTACGACGGTGTGGTTCGGATCAGACGGCGAGCGCCTGGGCCCGGCGCTTCACCTCCGTACCGCGATTCTCGCTCAGGGCCTGCGCGGGGGTGCCGGGCAGGCTCTCGTCAGGGGTGAAGAGCCACTCCAGCATCTCCTCGTCGGAGAAGCCGTCGTCCCTCAGGAGCGTCAAGGTCCCGGCCAGGCCCTTGACGACCTTCTGCTCGGCCACGTCGATGAAGGCGGCGGGGACGTGCAGCGCGCGGTTCTCACCACGGCGTACGGCGATGAACTGGCCGTCCTTCATCAGCTGCCGCACACGCGTCACCTCGATGTCGAGCAGCTCCGCGATGTCGGGGAGGGTGAGCCAGGCAGGGACGAGTGCATCGGTCTTTGCGTCAATCTCGGTCACGGGATCAAGCCTGCCATCCCGCACTGACAGTCGGAAGCCGGGGCGCCTCCGGCGGGCGAACGAGGAGTGCGCGACCAGGCGCCGACGGACCGTTCCGGGCCGCCTCGGGCGACGGCCGACACCTTGTCCGACAGTGGTTCGCCGGGCCCGGGCGGTACCGGACACGGCCGAGCACTGCCGTTGGACGACTCGCCTGCGCGCGGGCCACCCCGGCGGGCGAACGAGGCGTACCGCCGAGCCTCACCTCGACTCGCGGGCCGCCCCCGGCCAGTGAGCCGGGCGTGGGCAGCCGTGCCGCCGAGCCCCGACTCGGGCAAGGACCAGCGCCGGCGACCGGGTCGGCGGCGGGTTCACAGGGGCCGGGTGCTGCCGGGCTCGACGTGGCACCGCCGTCGCTCACGCCGTCGCCGCCTTCAGGGGCCTCGCCGGGTCCGCCAGCAGCTCCGGGCGCATTTCCGTGCCTGCCTCGATCAGGCGGCGCCCCTGGGCCAGGTCGCGCGGGCGGCCCACCGCCAGGAGGGCGACCAGGCGGTTCTCCCGGAGCCAGCACACCGTCCAGGCGGGGCCGGACGGCTCGCCGCGCCACAGGGTCGCGTCGGCGGACGCGTGGTGGCCGGCGTACTGGACGAAGCGGCCGAACTGCTCGGACCAGAAGTACGGGACCGGGTCGTAGACCGTGGGGGTCTCGCCCAGGATGTCGGCGGCCACCGTGCGCGGGCCCTGAAGGGCGTTGTCCCAGTGATGGACCAGCAGGCGCTCGCCGTACCTCCACGAAGGGAAGGAGGCGCAGTCACCGACCGCGTAGACGTCCGGCGCGGACGTGCGCAGCCGCTCGTCGGCGACCACCTCGCCGTGCGCGCCGAGCTCGATGCCGGAACCGGCGAGCCAGGCCGTGGCCGGCCGGGCGCCGATCCCGACCACGACCGCGCCCGCCGCCACCCGGGAACCGTCGTCGAGGACGACCGCGCCGGGCTCGACGCGCGCCACACGCGTGTGGGTGCGAAGGGAGGCGCCCGCGTCGGCGTACCAGGAGGCCATCGGCGCTGCCACCTCGGCGGGCAGCGCGCCCGCGAGCGGCCGGTCGGCGGCCTCCACGACCGTCACCGCGCAGCCCGACTCACGCGCGGCGGTGGCGAACTCGGCGCCGATCCACCCCGCACCGACGACCACGATGTCGTGCTGCAGGCGGAGCACCGGGCGCAGCCGCTCGGCGTCGTCCAGGGTGCGCAGCAGATGCACTCCGGGCACGCCCTCCGTGCCGGGCAGCCGGACCGGTTCGGCGCCGGTGGCGAGGACCAGGACGTCGTACGGCACGGTCCCGGCCTCGGTGTCCAGCTCGTGCGCGTCGGGGCGCACGCCCAGGACCTCGCGGCCGAGCAGCAGCTCGATGCCGAGGGCCTCGAAGTCCACGTCGAAGGCGGAGCCCTCGGCCTTGCCGAGCAGGACCGCCTTGGACAGCGGCGGACGGTCGTAGGGCTGATGGGGCTCCGCGCCGATCACCGTCACGGTGCCCTTGAAGCCCTGCTCACGCAGAGCGACCGCGGACTGAACGCCGGCCATGCCCGCACCGACCACGACCACCCGCTGCTGCGCCTGCGCCTGCGTCTGCTCGCTCATTTGATCACCATAGTCAACTGACAATCAGTCAGTCAGGGGGCGTGCGCCGTGACCTGCTGCACAACCTCGTCGACCTGTTCCACCACGCTCGTCCCGCTGCCCGGCTGCGACTCCCACTCCCACGTCTCCTCCAACCGCACCCGGCCGTCGGGGCCTTCGACGACCGTCGAGAGACAGTGCCCGGAGGACGTCGTTCCGTCGTGCTTGAGCTGCACGTACCGGAAGTCGAGACGGTCTCCCGCGCGGGTGCCGACCAGATGCCCGCGGACGACGTCGCCGCCCGCGTAATCCGCCCAGATCGCCCCGTCCTGCTCGTGGTACGTGAACCGGGTCCGCGTACCCACCTGCCCCGGGGCCTGGTCGACCACCGGGGCGAGGACGAGGCCGTCCAGCGAGCGGGGCATGGCGGCAGGCTCCCTTACTGAGGCGCGGAGCATAGGGCTAGGGTGGCCAACGTAGAGCACTCGCGGGAGCCCGGACGCACCGGGCTGAGAGGGAGGCTGGCGGCCTCCGACCGTACGAACCTGATCCGGGTCATGCCGGCGAAGGGAGGGGCTGGACGCCCATGTCCTCAGGTACGTCAGACGTCCTCGTCGTCGGGGGCGGAATCATCGGCCTGGTCACGGCCTGGCGGGCCGCGCAACGCGGTTTCACCACGACCGTCGTGGACCCGGAGCCGGGCGGCGGGGCCGCCCAGGTGGCCGCAGGAATGCTGGCCGCCGTCACGGAACTGCACTACGGCGAGCAGACCCTGCTCAGCCTGAACCTCGCCTCGGCCCGCCGCTACCCCGACTTCGCGGCCGAGCTCACCGACCTCACCGGGCACGACCTCGGCTACCGCCGCTGCGGCACACTCGCCGTCGCCCTGGACGCCGATGACCGCGCCCACCTGCGCGAACTGCACACGCTGCAGCGGCAGTCGGGGCTGGAGTCGGAGTGGCTGTCCGGCCGGGAGTGCCGACGCCTGGAGCCGATGCTCGCGCCGGGGGTGCGGGGCGGGCTGCGGGTGGACGGCGACCACCAGGTCGATCCGAGGCGCCTCACGCGCGCGTTGCTGGCCGCGTGCGAAGGGGCGGGCGTGGTGTTCCACCGCGCGTGGGCCGCACACCTTCGTGTCGTACGGGACCGGGCCACCGGGATCACCACGACCGACGGCGCCGAACTGGACGCGGGGCAGGTGGTGCTCGCCGCCGGGAGTCTCAGCGGACGCCTGACGGGCGTCCCGGACGACGTACTGCCTCCCGTGCGGCCCGTGAAGGGGCAGGTGCTGCGACTGACCGTGCCCCCGCGGTACGCGCCCTTCCTGAGCCGTACCGTGCGGGCCGTCGTGCGCGGCAGCCAGGTCTACCTGGTGCCCCGGGAGAACGGCGAGCTGGTGGTCGGCGCGACCAGCGAGGAACTGGGCTGGGACACGACGGTCACCGCGGGCGGCGTGTACGAGCTGCTGCGGGACGCCCACGAACTGGTCCCCGGGATCACCGAGCTGCCGTTGACGGAGACCCGCGCGGGACTGCGCCCGGGCTCACCGGACAACGCCCCGCTGCTCGGTCCGACGGAACTGCCCGGCCTCCTGCTGGCCACGGGGCACTACCGCAACGGCGTACTGCTGACGCCGGTCACCGGGGACGCGATGGCGCACGTCCTGACGACCGGTGAACTGCCGGAGGTGGCCCGCCCGTTCACCCCGAGGCGTTTCCTGAATCTCGTGGAGCAGCCGGCATGAACATCTCCGTCAACGGGGAGCCGCGGGAGTGCGCCCCCGGCACGGCCCTCGACACCGTCGTGGGGGCGCTGGCCCCGGCACCCTCCGGAGTCGCCGCCGCGCTCAACGAGACCGTCGTCCCGCGCGCGCAGTGGGCCTCGACGTCCCTCGCCGAGGGCGACCGCGTGGAAGTCCTCACCGCCGTCCAAGGAGGCTGACCCATGGCCGACGATCCCTTTGTCATCGGCGGTACGTCCTTCTCGTCCCGGCTGATCATGGGCACCGGCGGGGCGCCCAGCCCGGACGTGCTGGAGCGGGCGCTGGTCGCCTCCGGCACCGAGCTGACCACGGTCGCGATGCGGCGCGTGAACCCCTCGGTGCACGGTTCCGTGCTGTCCGTCCTCACCAGGCTCGGCATCCGGGTCCTGCCCAACACGGCGGGCTGTTTCACCGCCGGGGAGGCCGTTCTGACGGCCCGCCTCGCGCGCGAGGCGCTCGGCACCGATCTGATCAAGCTGGAGGTCATCGCCGACGAGCGGACGCTGCTCCCCGATCCCATCGAGTTGCTGGACGCGGCGGAGGTCCTGGTCGACGACGGCTTCACGGTGCTGCCGTACACGAACGACGACCCTGTGCTGGCCCGCAAGCTGGAGGACGTGGGCTGCGCGGCGATCATGCCGCTCGGCTCGCCGATCGGCTCGGGCCTCGGCATCCGCAACCCGCACAACTTCCAGCTGATCGTCGAGCACGCGCGCGTGCCGGTGATCCTCGACGCGGGGGCGGGCACCGCGTCCGACGCCGCGCTGGCGATGGAGCTGGGATGCGCGGGTGTGATGCTCGCCTCAGCGGTGACGCGGGCGCGGGAGCCGGAGCTGATGGCTCACGCGATGCGGCACGCGGTGGAGGCGGGGCGTCTCGCGTTCCGGGCGGGCCGGATCCCCCGGCGGCACTTCGCGGAGGCGTCGTCTCCGGCAGAGGGCCTGGCCGCGCTGGACCCCGAACGGCCTGCTTTCCGGTAATCGGGCACGGGTGCCGACCGACCCCGGCTCTCGCTCACCGCCGCCGACCGAACACCGCCTCACCCCGGCCCTACCGCCCGCCACTACGCACGCCGGCGGGCACCCGCAACCGCACCACCAGCCCCCACCCGCAACCGCCGACCGAACACCGCCTCACCTGCCCAAACGGCCGCCACTACGCCCACCCGGGGGCGCGGGGAACTGCGCGGCCGGCCCCCACCCGGCCGCAGCCGAACGGTCGCCGCAGCGGCGGAGGCGATCCGTGCGATCTGCGTCACAGGACGGCTGCAGTACCACCCCTATCCCGCCCGAACCGGATGGACTGTCAGCGGCGGCTCGTACACTCGCCTGCGTGGATACGACCCTTCAGGACCCGTTGGTCGGGCAGGTGCTCGACGGCCGCTATCGCGTGGACGCGCGCATCGCGGTCGGCGGGATGGCCACGGTCTACCGGGCCGTGGACACCCGTCTGGACCGGGTGCTCGCCCTCAAGGTGATGCACCCCGCGCTCGCGGCGGACGGCGTCTTCGTCGAGCGTTTCATCCGTGAGGCCAAGTCCGTCGCCCGGCTCGCCCACCCCAACGTCGTGCAGGTCTTCGACCAGGGCACCGACGGGTCGTACGTCTACCTCGCCATGGAGTACATCGCCGGCTGCACGCTGCGGGACGTACTTCGCGAGCGCGGGGCGCTGCAGCCGCGCGCCGCCCTCGACATCCTGGAGCCGGTCCTCGCCGCCCTGGGCGCCGCCCACCGCGCCGGGTTCGTGCACCGGGACATGAAGCCGGAGAACGTCCTGATAGGGGATGACGGCCGGGTCAAGGTCGCCGACTTCGGGCTGGTGCGGTCCGTGAACACAGTGACGAGCACCACCGGAACCGTCCTCGGCACGGTCTCGTACCTCTCGCCCGAGCAGATCGAGCAGCCCGGCACCGCCGACGCCCGCGTCGACGTGTACGCGTGCGGTGTCGTCCTGTACGAGATGCTGACCGGCGACCTTCCGCACTCCGGCGAATCCCCCGCCATAGTGCTGTACAAGCACCTCCACGAGGACGTCCCGCCGCCCTCGGCCGTGGTCCCGGGACTGCCGTACGAACTGGACGAGCTGGTCGTGTCGGCCACCGCCCGCACCCCGGACCTGCGGCCGTACGACGCGGTGGCGCTGCTCGCGCAGACCCGCGAGGCGCACAGCAGGCTGAGCACCGACCAGCTGGACGCGGTGCCGCCGCAGGCGCTCGCCGCGGACTACGCGGGCGCCGAGAACCGCACGAGCGTGATCCCGCGCACCCTGACCGTCCCGCGCCCGCTGCCGGTCAACGAGGACGAGCCGCGGTACCACCGCACCAGCCGCCTGGAGAGCCCTCCGCCCCTGCCGCCCCGGCGCGGACGATCGTCCGGCAGCTCACGGCGCGGCCCGCTCCTGATCGTCGCCGCGGTCCTGCTGGCCCTGGGCCTCGGGGCGGGTGTCTGGTACATCAACTCCGGCCAGTTCACCCGGGTCCCGACCCTGCTGGCGAAGACCGAGGCACAGGCCCGGGACCGCCTGGACGGGGCCGGACTGGAGACCGGGAAGGTCACCTACGCCTACAGCGACACCGTGAAGCGCGGCACCGTCATCAGAACCGACCCGGGGGTGGGTGTCCGGATACGGAACAACGACTCCGTGTCGATCACCATCTCCAAGGGCCCGCAGACCGTGAAGGTGCCCGATGTTCAGGGCGACGCACTGGGCACGGCGAAAGCCCGGTTGCGGACCGAGGGGCTCCAACCGGGCATGGTCACCCGGGAGTTCAGCGACGACGTCCCGAAGGGCTTCGTGATCAGCACGGACCCCGACGACGGCACCACGCTGCATGCCGGCTCCGCGATCGCACTCACCGTCAGCAAGGGCGCCCCGGTCGACGTCCCGGACGTCACCGGCGAGAACCTGGAGGACGCGAAGGCCGACCTGGCGGAGGCAGGCCTGAAGGTGAAGGTCGCCGCCACCCGGGTCAACTCCGAGGACGACGCGGGCCAGGTCGCCCGGCAGAGCCCCGGCGAGGGCAGCCAGGCGGCCGACGGCGACACCGTCACGCTGACGATCTCCAAGGGCCCCGAAATGGTCGAGGTCCCGGACGTCACCGGCGACAGCGTCGACGACGCGAAGGCTGAGCTGGAGGCCAAGGGCTTCCAGGTCGACGAGGACCGGGGTCTGCTCGGTCTGTTCGGCGACACCGTGAAGAAGCAGTCCGTGGAGGGCGGGGACACGGCGCCGAAGGGGTCGTCGATCACGATCACCATCCGCTGACGATGCCGATACGGCCCCGGGCCCCCAGGTCCACCCGAGCCGTACCGGCGCCGCGGGCAATGGCACCCTTGACCGGTGACAACTCAGCGCAACCCCGTCGGCGGCCATGTCCCCGTGGCCGGCGGTCTGAACTCCGTGGGCCTGTCCTACGCCCGTGACCTCGCCGCCGAAACCGTGCAGGTCTTCGTCGCCAACCCACGCGGCTGGGCCGCACCTCCCGGCAACCCCCGCCAGGACGAGGCGTTCCGCGAGGCCTGCGCCGAGGAGTCGATCCCGGCGTATGTCCACGCCCCGTACCTGATCAACTTCGGCTCGCACACCGAGGCGACGGCGGAGAAGTCGGTGGAGTCGCTGCGGCACTCCCTCAGGCGCGGGCGTGAGATCGGTGCCCTCGGCGTCGTCGTGCACACCGGCAGCGCAACCGGCGGCCGGGACCGCTCCGTGGCGTTGAAGCAGGTCCGCGAGTACCTGCTGCCGCTGCTCGACGAGCTCACCCACGACGACGACCCGTATCTGCTCCTGGAGTCCACCGCGGGCCAGGGGGCCTCGCTCTGCTCGCGGACCTGGGACTTCGGCCCGTACTTCGAGGCGCTGGACGCCCACCCGAAGCTGGGCGTCTGTCTGGACACCTGCCACATCTTCGCCGCCGGGCACGACCTGACCGGCCCGAGCGGGATGCACCAGACGCTCGATCTGCTGGTGGACACGGTGGGCGAGGGCCGGCTGAAGCTGATCCACGCCAACGACTCCAAGGACGTGGTCGGCGCACACAAGGACCGCCACGAGAACATCGGCTCCGGCCACATCGGCGAGGACCCGTTCCGCGCGCTGATGACCCACCCCGCCACCGAGGGGGTACCCCTGGTCATCGAGACGCCCGGTGGCAAGGAGGGTCACGCGGCGGACGTGGAGCGGCTGAAGAAACTCCGGGACGACTGAGACGTCGAGGAATACCCCTGGGGGGTATATGGTTCCCGCACTGGCAGGAACCGTCATCCGCTATTGGGGGCTTCCATGGAGCACGAGGCGCACACACACCACGAACAGGACGAGACGCACCACCACGACATGGCGCCATCCACCGCGACCTGGGCCACCGCCGTCCAGGCCACCCTTCACTGCCTCACCGGCTGCGCCATCGGCGAGGTGCTCGGCATGGTGGTCGGTACCGCGCTGGGCTGGGGCAACCTGCCCACCACCGTCCTGGCGATCGTGCTCGCGTTCCTCTTCGGTTACTCACTGACCCTGCGCGGCGTCCTGAAGGCGGGCGTCGGCCTGCGGACGGCGGTCCGGGTGGCGCTGGCAGCGGACACGCTGTCCATCGCCGTGATGGAACTGGTCGACAACGGAGTGATCGTGCTGTGGCCGGGCGCGATGGACGCCGGACTGGGCGACCTGCTGTTCTGGGCGACGCTGGCGATCTCCCTGGCCGTCGCCTTCGTGATCACGACGCCGGTCAACAAGTGGACGATCGGCCGGGGCAAGGGCCACGCGGTGGTGCACCAGTACCACCACTGACGTACGCCGGGAGTCGGGGAACCGGGAGTCAGAGCTCGGGCCCGTCCCCGGGCTCCTCCTGGTACGAGTACCGCTGTTCCTTCCAGGGGTCGCCGACGTTGTGGTAGCCGCGCTCCTCCCAGAAGCCCCGGCGGTCGGCGGTCATGTACTCCACGCCGCGGACCCATTTGGGGCCCTTCCAGGCGTACAGATGGGGGACGACGAGCCGGAGCGGGAAGCCGTGTTCCGCGGTCAGCAGCTCCCCGTCCTTGTGGGTGGCGAAGATCGCGCGCTCGGACGCGAAGTCGGCGAGGCGGAGGTTGGAGCTGAAGCCGTACTCGGCCCAGACCATCACATGGGTGACCGTGGGCGCGGGCGGAGCGATCTCCAGGACCGTCCGCGTGGGGACTCCGCCCCATTCGCTGCCGAGCATACTGAACTTCGTCACGCAGTGCAGATCGCCCACAACGGTGGCGTACGGCAGATCCGCGAACTCCTCATGGTTCCAGGAGTACTTCTCGCCGTCCGCGGTGGCACCGAAGACCCCGAACTCCCAGCGCTCCGGGCGGAACCTGGGAACCGGACCGTAGTGCGTGACGGGCCAGCCGCGCTGGATCCGCTGCCCCGGCGGAAGCTCGGAGTGCGCCGCTGCTCCACTCTCGCTCTCCACCGGCTGCCCCATGCCTTCCATCCTGACAGACCAGAGGCGATGCACCCGACCAGCCACTACCCAATGCACCACAGACTGGACTAAGCATGCCCTTACTTACTAAGTGGAGACTTACTGGACGATCTTCTTCGCCGATGCAAGGATGCGGCGCAATCTGCCAGTTCCCCACGGTCGGAAGGAGCCTCTGCGATGCAGGGCGACCCCGAGGTCATCGAATTCCTCAACGAGCAGCTCACGGGCGAGCTCACCGCGATCAACCAGTACTTCCTGCACGCGAAGATGCAGGAGAACTTCGGCTGGACGAAGCTCGCGAAGTACACGCGGCACGAGTCGTTCGACGAGATGAAGCACGCCGAGGTGCTCACCGACCGCATCCTCTTCCTGGAGGGTCTGCCGAACTACCAGCGGCTGTTCCACGTGCGCGTGGGCCAGACCGTCAAGGAGATGTTCGAGGCCGACCGGCAGGTCGAGGTCGAGGCCATCGACCGCCTCAAGCGCGGTATCGAGGTCATGCGCGCCAAGGGCGACATCACGTCGGCGAACATCTTCGAGTCGATCCTCGCGGACGAGGAGCACCACATCGACTATCTCGACACGCAGCTGGAGCTTCTGGAGAAGCTCGGCGAGGCGCTCTACATCGCGCAGCTGATCGAGCAGCCGGAGAGCTAGGCGGCCTCTTCGAGTTCGGTGACGCCGGCGAGGACCGGCCGGCCCTGGTCGGCCAGGTCGGGCCGGGGGCACGCACCCCTGCCCAGGAGAGCCTGGATCCGGCGTACGCACGATCCGCAGTCGGTACCCGCCTTGCAGGCGGACGCTATCTGGCGAGGGGTGCAGGCACCGTCCGCCGCGTGCTTCTTGACCTGCTGTTCGGTGACGCCGAAGCAACTGCAGATGTACACGCGGTCCACCTCCCGGCCTGGATCGATAAGTCGCGCCCGTCCCGATTAAATCGGTGAGGCTAACCTAACCTTACCCGGCGCTCAGGGGCCGCAAAAGTGGTGCGGGGCGTGGATCGTATGTGATCCACGCCCCACTTCATGCTCCTGTAACAGGTGCCCCGGTCACTGGTCCCTGTACATCTCCGCCACGAGGAAGGCCAGGTCGAGGGACTGGCTGCGGTTGAGCCGCGGGTCGCAGGCCGTCTCGTAGCGCTGGTGCAGATCGTCGACGAAGATCTCGTCGCCGCCGCCCACGCACTCGGTGACGTCGTCACCGGTGAGCTCGACGTGGATGCCGCCCGGGTGGGTGCCGAGGCCCTTGTGCACCTCGAAGAAGCCCTTGACCTCGTCGAGCACGTCGTCGAAACGGCGGGTCTTGTGGCCGGAGGCCGCCTCGTAGGTGTTGCCGTGCATCGGGTCGGTGATCCAGGCCACGGTCGCGCCGGAGGCGGAGACCTTCTCGACCAGCTCGGGCAGCTTGTCGCGGACCTTGTCGGCGCCCATGCGGACGATGAAGGTCAGCCGGCCCGGCTCGCGGTCGGGGTCCAGACGCTCGATGTACTGGAGCGCCTCCTCGGCCGTGGTCGTCGGGCCGAGCTTGATGCCGATCGGGTTGCGGATCTGCGAGGCGAACTCGATGTGCGCGTGGTCCAGCTGCCGGGTGCGCTCACCGACCCACACCATGTGCGCGGAGACGTCGTACAGCTGCCCCGAGCGCGAGTCCACGCGGGTGAGGGCCGACTCGTAGTCCAGCAGCAGCGCCTCGTGCGAGGAGTAGAACTCGACGGTCTTGAACTCCTCCGGGTCGGTCCCGCAGGCCCGCATGAAGTTCAGCGCCTGGTCGATCTCCCTGGCCAGCTGCTCGTAACGCTGGCCGGAGGGGGACGACTTCACGAAGTCCTGGTTCCAGGCGTGCACCTGACGCAGGTCGGCGTAGCCGCCGGTGGTGAAGGCGCGGACCAGATTGAGCGTGGAGGCGGACGCGTTGTACATCCGCTTCAGGCGCTCGGGGTCCGGGATGCGGGACTTCTCGTCGAAGTCGAAGCCGTTGACCGAGTCGCCGCGGTACGTCGGCAGGGTCACGCCGTCGCGGGTCTCGGTGCCCTTGGAACGCGGCTTGGAGTACTGGCCGGCGATGCGGCCGACCTTGACGACCGGCACCGAGGCGGCGTACGTCAGCACGGCGCCCATCTGGAGCAGCGTCTTCAGCTTGTTGCGGATCTGATCTGCGGACACGCCGTCGAAGGCCTCGGCGCAGTCGCCGCCCTGGAGCAGGAACGCCTCTCCCTTGGCGACGGCCGCCAACCGGGCGCGCAGCTGGTCGCACTCGCCCGCGAAGACGAGCGGCGGATACGACTCGAGGTCCGCGATCACTGCGCGCAGAGCCTCGGTGTCGGGGTACTCGGGCTGCTGCGCCGCGGGCAGGTCTCGCCAGGTGTTGCCAGCGCTGGCGCTGGTCTTAGCGTTCACGGTCACGACGTCAACATTACGGGGTCGTGTCATGGCTCCCGTGCCATGCCCAGGAAATGAGACACGCGTCGCCCGGTACGGACCTGGGGTATGGTGCGTCCCATGTTCGCGCATTCGATCCAGACCTGGTGGTGGACCGCTCATCCGGCGGCCCACTGACTGCGCGTACGCAAGACTTCGCGAAGGCCGCCCGAGGGGCGGCCTTCGGCGTTTCCGGGGTCGTTCCTCACCTGCATCGACATCGAGGGTTGAGGAACCATGAACCTGTCACAGCTGCTGGACGACGATCGCCCTTTCGCCCTGCTCCGACGTCGTACGCCCGGGCATGACGAGAACACGGTGGAGCTGCTGCTCGGCCCCGTCACCTCCTACGACCGTCTCGCCGACCTCCCCGACGAGGGCCTGGCGCTCGTCCCCTTCCGCCAGATCCGCGAGCGCGGCTTCGATGTGCGGGACGACGGGACGCCGCTCGCGGTGCTGACACCCGAGGAGACGCACTCGCTGTCCCTCCAGGAGGCCCTGGCCCAGCTCCCCGCGCACGAGGTCCGTGTCGAGAACGGCGGCTTCGACGTGGCCGACGAGGAGTACGCGAGGATCGTCGGGCGGGTCCTGGACGAGGAGATCGGGCGCGGCGAGGGCGCCAACTTCGTGATCAGGCGGACGTACGAGGGCGAGATCCCGGGGTTCTCCCGCGCCGACGCCCTCGCCCTGTTCCGGCGGCTCCTCGAAGGCGAACGGGGCGCGTACTGGACCTTCGTCGTCCACACCGGGGAGCGCACACTCGTCGGCGCGAGCCCCGAGGTGCACGTCCGGATGACCGGCGGGACCGTCGTCATGAACCCGATCAGCGGGACGTACCGCTACCCCGCCGAGGGCCCGACCCCCGAGCACCTGCTCGACTTCCTCGCTGACGGCAAGGAGATCGAGGAGCTGTCGATGGTCGTCGACGAGGAACTCAAGATGATGTGCACCGTCGGCGACATGGGCGGGGTCGTGATCGGACCCCGGCTGAAGGAGATGGCGCACCTCGCGCACACCGAGTACGAACTGCGCGGCAGGTCCTCGCTGGACGTGCGGGAGGTCCTGAAGGAGACCATGTTCGCGGCGACCGTCACCGGTTCGCCGGTGCAGAACGCCTGCCGGGTCATCGAGCGGCACGAGGTCGGCGGCCGCGGCTACTACGCGGGCGCGCTGGCCCTGCTCGGCCGGGATTCCGGCGGGGCGCAGACCCTGGACTCCCCCATCCTCATCCGCACCGCCGACATCGCCGCCGACGGCCGGCTGCGGGTCCCGGTCGGCGCGACCCTGGTGCGCGGCTCGGACCCGGCGAGCGAGGTCGCCGAGACCCACGCGAAGGCGGCGGGGGTGCTGGCGGCTCTCGGCGTACGACCGTCCCGGCCGCGTGGGGAGCACACGCGCGTGGCTCTCTCCGACGACCCACGCGTGCGTGCCGCCCTCGACGGGCGCCGCACCTCCCTCGCGCCGTTCTGGCTGCGGATGCAGGAACCGCTCAAGGAGCTCAGCGGGCACGCCTTCGTCGTCGACGGGGAGGACACCTTCACGGCGATGCTGGCGCACGTGCTGCGGTCGAGCGGCCTGGAGGTGACGGTACGGCGGTATGACGAGCCCGGTCTCAGGGAAGCGGTCCTCGCGCACGAGGGTCCGGTCGTCCTGGGTCCCGGCCCCGGTGACCCCGCCGACGAGAGGGACCCGAAGATGCGGTTCCTGCGGGACCTGACCGCGCTCGTCGTCTGGGAGCACCGGCACGGCGTCCTCGGCGTCTGCCTGGGCCACGAGCTGATCGCGGCCGAGCTGGGCCTGGAGATCGTACGGAAGGAAGTGCCGTACCAGGGCGCGCAGGTGACGGTCGATCTGTTCGGGCGGCCGGAGACCGTCGGCTTCTACAACAGCTTCGTGGCGCGCTGCGACGACGGGACGGCCGAGGAACTGGCCGCCCGAGGCATCGAGGTCAGCCGGGCCGGCAACGGTGAGGTCCATGCCGTGCGCGGGCCCGGCTTCGCCGGCGTGCAGTTCCACCCCGAGTCGGTCCTGACCCTGAACGGCGCCGCCGTCGTACGGGAGCTGGTGGGCCGGCTGCGGGGCACGTTCTCGGAGCGGCGGCCGGCCCGGTAGGAAGGATGTCCGTGGATGGTGGGCCGAACCGGCGGCCCACCACCCCGCCCCCGCCGTTCAGCCGAAGAAGACCCCCACTTCCTCGTACAGCTTCGGATCCACCGTCTTCAGCTGCGCGGTCGCCTCCGCGATCGGGACGCGGACGATGTCCGTGCCGCGCAGGGCGACCATCGTGCCGAAGTCGCCGTCGCGGACGGCGTCGATGGCGTGCAGGCCGAAGCGGGTGGCGAGCCAGCGGTCGAAGGCGCTGGGGGTGCCGCCGCGCTGGACGTGCCCGAGCACGGTCGTGCGGGCCTCCTTGCCGGTGCGCTTCTCGATCTGCTTGGCCAGCCATTCGCCGACCCCCGACAGGCGCACGTGTCCGAAGGAGTCGAGCGACTCGTCCTTGAGGACGACGTCACCGTCCCTCGGCATGGCGCCCTCGGCGACGACCACGATCGGGGCGTACGACGACTTGAAGCGGGACGTGATCCAGGCGCACACCTGGTCGACGTCGAAGCGCTGCTCGGGGATGAGGATGACGTTGGCGCCGCCCGCGAGGCCGGAGTGCAGGGCGATCCAGCCGGCGTGACGGCCCATCACCTCGCAGACCAGGACCCGCATATGGGACTCGGCGGTGGTGTGCAGGCGGTCGATGGCCTCCGTCGCGATGCCGACCGCGGTGTCGAAGCCGAAGGTGTAGTCGGTGGCGGAGAGGTCGTTGTCGATGGTCTTCGGTACGCCGACACAGGGCACGCCGTGCTCGTCGGACAGGGTCGCGGCGACGCCGAGGGTGTCCTCGCCGCCGATCACGATCAGCGCGTCGACCTCCCGCTCGGCCAGGTTGTCCTGGATCCGGCGGATGCCGTCCTCCTGCTTCAGCGGATTGGTGCGGGAGGAGCCGAGGATGGTGCCGCCGCGGGGCAGGATGCCGCGGACGGCCGGAATGTCGAGACGTACGGTGCGGTCCTCCAGCGGACCGCGCCAGCCGTCCCGGAAGCCGGTGAAGTCGTAGCCGTACTCCTGAACGCCCTTGCGGACTATGGCCCGGATGACGGCGTTGAGGCCGGGGCAGTCGCCGCCTCCGGTCAGTACTCCGACGCGCATGGACAGTTCCCTTCGCCGCAGGTGCCTGACGAAGGGTCAGTGTGACGTGCGCCTCACTCGTCGTCGAGGCCTCGTTCGATGGCGTACCGGACGAGCTCGACCCGGTTGTGGAGTTGCAGCTTGCCGAGGGTGTTCTGGACGTGGTTCTGGACGGTGCGGTGGGAGATGACCAGGCGTTCGGCGATCTGCTTGTAGCTCAGGCCCTTGGCGACCAGGCGCAGCACCTCGGTCTCGCGCTCGGTGAGCTGCGGGGCCTTGGGCCGGTCGGGGTCGGAGGCGGGCGCGGGGTCGGAGGCGAGCCGGCGGAACTCGCCGAGGACCAGACCGGCGAGGCCGGGCGTGAAGACGGCGTCGCCGACGGCCGTGCGGCGGACCGCGTCCAGGAGTTCCTCGGTCGACGCCGACTTCAGCAGATAGCCGGTCGCGCCCGACTTCACGGCCTCCAGTACGTCGGCGTGCTCGCCGCTCGCCGACAGTACGAGGACACGCAACGCCGGGTTGTGGCCGACGAGTTCCTTGCAGACCTGGACGCCCGGCTTCACGGGCAGGTTCAGGTCGAGCACCAGCACGTCCGGGCCCGCGGCCCTGGCCCGGCGCACGGCCTGGTCGCCGTCGCTCGCGGTGGCGACCACGTCGAAGCCGGCCTCGGCCAGGTCCCGGGCGACCGCGTCGCGCCACATGGGATGGTCGTCGACCACCATGACCTTGATCGGACCCTGGTCGCTCATCGCTGTCCTGCCTTACCCCGTGAGACCTTCGGTATTTTCAGTTCGACCTCCGTGCCCTGCCCCGGAGGGGAGATCAGCTCGGCGCTGCCGCCGAGGTCACGCAGCCGGCCCCGGATCGACTGGGCCACCCCGAGCCGCCCCTCGCCCTCGGCCTGGTCGAGCCGCCCCTCGGGGATGCCGGGTCCGTCGTCCCGCACGGTCACGATCACCTCGTCGGGTTCGTCCTCGACGAGGATCCACGCGCGCGCGTACTCACCGGCGTGCCGGTGCACGTTGTCCAGGGCGGCCCCGACGGCCGCGGCCAGCTCCCGCGCGGCGGGCGGGGGCAGCGGGACGGGGGCGCCGGGCTCGATGAGAGAGACCTTCGCCGAGGCGTACGGGGCGAGCAGCGCCCGCAGGTCGAGCGGGCCGCCCGGCTCGTCATCGTCCCGCTCGTCGTCGACGACGTGGACGACCGCACCCTGCGCCGCGTCGCGCGAGATCCGGGAGACCGAGGTCAGGCCGCCGGAGACCAGGGTGCGCAGCGCCACCTCCTGCTCACCGGCCATCCGGCCCAGCTCGGCCGCCTCACCGCCCATGACCGTGCCCCGGCGCTGCACCATGGCCAGCACCTGAAGGACGCTGTCGTGGATGTCCCGGGCCAGCCGCTCGCGTTCCCGGGTCGCCGCCTCGATCTCCAGGGCGCGGGCGAGGGTGCGCTCGGAGGCGCGGGCGACCTCGACGACGTAGCCGATGGCGATGGAGGCGACCCAGACGAGGATCACGTTGTGGACGGTGTCGCGGGCCGGGTGGCCGCGCTCGATCAGGTTGGCGGCGGCGACCGGCGTGGAGGCGAGCGCGGCCCAGCGCCAGCCGCCCTTGATGGCGAACGCCAGGACGGAACCGGCGGTCCATATCGACGGCAGGGTGGGACCACCGCTGTCGATGTGGTGATCGTTGACGACCAGCGGGGTCAGGACGATCCCGGTGACCGCGATCGCGAGGTCCACGGCGAGGAAACGCTTGGTGCACGCGGCCGCGTTCTGGACGCGGGGCAGCGTGGCGAGCGTCCACACGCACAGGACGACGTAGTAGGTGATGGCGATGCCGGGCCGGTCGAACTCGTCGTACGCGGTGGCGAAGAGGCCGACCGCGTACAGCATGGTGAGCACCCGGTACCCGGTCAGCGCACGCCACAGCGGCTGCTCGACCGACATGCGCATGACGCGTACTTGTTTGGCCATCTCCCCCACCCCCGGCCCGGACCGCCCTGTCCCAGGATCCTAGGACGCGGTGGTACCGGGCTTGTCCTTCTCGGCCTTCACAAGAGCCGTCTTGTCGGCCTTGGCTGCCTTCTCGGCCTTGGCCGCTTCCAAGATCCGCCGCTTGGCGGCGGTCGCGTAGATGTCGACGTACTCCTGGCCGGAGAGCTTCATGATCTCGTACATGACCTCGTCGGTCAGCGCGCGCAGGACGAAACGGTCGTGCTCCATGCCCTGGTAGCGGCTGAAGTCCAGCGGCTCCCCGATGCGAATGCCCGGGCGCATCAGCTTGGGCATCACCTTGCCGGGAGGCTGGATCTTCTCGGTGTCGATCATGGCGACCGGGATGACCGGGGCACGGCTGGCGAGCGCCACGCGCGCGAGGCCGCCGGGCTTGCCGCGGTAGAGGCGGCCGTCGGGCGAGCGCGTGCCCTCGGGGTAGATGCCGAAGAGTTCGCCGCGCTCCAGGACGTCGACCCCGCTCTTGACGGCCGCTTCGCCCGCGCCGCGCGCGCCGGAGCGGTCCACCGGGAGCTGGCCGACGCCCTTGAAGAAGGCGGCCGTCAGGCGGCCCTTCACTCCGGGTGTCGTGAAGTACTCGGCCTTCGCGATGAAGGTGACCTTGCGGTCGAGGACCGCGGGCAGGAAGAAGGAGTCGGAGAAGGACAGGTGGTTGCTCGCCAGGATGGCCGGGCCCTCGGCGGGAATGTTCTCGAGGCCTTCCACCCAGGGCCTGAAGGCGACCTTCAGCGGCCCGCCGATGGCGACCTTCATCGTGCCGTACAACAACCGAGTGCCTCCTGTTTCCGTGGATCAGACCTTAACCCGGGGACCTGGCAAACAGCCCGACGGCCCTGGTCGGTGTCAGTGCGGTCGCGTACGGTGAACCTCACCTGGACTTGCTGATGCTTCTTTCATGAACAGGAGACCTAGGTGCCGGTCCTCCCCGGAGCCGAGCCGTTCCGCCATGAGGGCGGGGAGGCCGGTGTCCTTCTCTGTCACGGTTTCACCGGTTCCCCTCAGTCGCTGCGGCCCTGGGCCCAGCACCTCGCCGAGCACGGCCTCACGGTCTCGCTGCCGCTGCTGCCCGGGCACGGCACGCGCTGGCAGGACATGGCACTGACCGGCTGGCAGGACTGGTACGCCGAGGTGGACCGTGAGCTGCGCGCCCTCAGCGAGCGCTGCACCTCCGTGTTCGTGGCAGGTCTGTCCATGGGCGGCACCCTGGCCCTCCGACTGGCCGCCAAGCACGGGGACACGGTGCGCGGTGTCGTGGTCGTCAACCCGGCGAACCGCATGCACGGCCTCGCGCCCTACGCCCTTCCGGTGGCGCGGCACTTCGTCCGTACGGCGCCCGGGATCGCCAGCGACATCGCCAAGGAGGGCAGTGTCGAACTGGGGTACGACAAGGTGCCGCTGCACGCGGCGCACTCCCTGCGGACCTTCTTCCGGCAGGTCGACGGCGAGCTGCCGCAGGTCACCCAGCCGCTGCTGGTGCTGCGCAGCGCCCAGGACCATGTGGTGCCGCCGGCCGATTCCGCGCGTGTGCTGAGCCGGGTGTCATCGACGGACGTAACTGAGATCGTGCTGGAACAGAGCTACCACGTGGCGACGTTGGACCATGATGCGGAGCGGATTTTCGACGAGAGCCTCGCGTTCATCGGCCGGCACACCACCGGCATCGGCAGCGAAGGGACGGCCGCACGTGGCTGAGCACGACTCCGAGCGCGAGGACCGCGAGGGTCACGAGCCGGACGAGCAGGGCGTCCCCTTCGACGAGCGTGCCGCGTGGGCGGCCATCGTCGCCGGGTACGGCGACGAGCCGCCGGACCCGCCGGGCACGAAGCCGTTCAAGTCGGTCGAGGATCTCGCGCTGCTGGAGACCGGGACGAACGACGAGCCGACGGCGACGGCGGCGACGCCGAAGAAGGACGAGCCGAAGAAGGACGAGAAGTCGGCGAAGCCGCTGGGCGGTTCCGTCTCCTTCGCACCCGGCGTCGGGCCCCGCGACTACAACGCCCCGGACGCGTCCGAGGACGACTTCGAGGAGGACGACGAGGGGCACTTCGTCCCGCCGGAGCCGCCGCCGCTGCCGGCCGCCGACACCACCGCGAAGTTCGCGTGGCTGGGGGTGCTGGGCGGGCCGCTCGTCCTGCTGGTCGCGGTACTGCTCGGCTGGGAGATGACGTGGTGGCTGGCCACGGTGGGGATCGGTGGCTTCCTCGGCGGCTTCGTCACGCTGGTGACGCGGATGCGGACCGACGAAGAGGACGAGGACGGCCCCGGGCGCGGGGCCGTCGTCTAGCTCTGAACAACCGTTCCGCTCAGTTCGCGGGAATTCTGAGGGTGGCCAGGACCGGGAGATGGTCGGTGGCCGCCCTCAGGTCTGTCCCGGTCACTCCCGGGACGTCCGTGGGGACTCCGCAGCCGAGCACCTCGATGTCCTTCGTGGCGAAGATCGCGTCGATGCGCCGGGGCGGATCGGTGCGGGTCCAGGTGTGTTCGCCGCCGCGGGGGCTCATCGCCCAGCAGTCCTGGAGGTTGGCGGCGATGCGCTCGAAGGCGGAGCCGCCCGGGCGGTCGTTGAGGTCACCGCCCGCGACGGCATGGTCCACGCCCATGCCGGCCAGCCGGTCGAGGAGCATGCCTGCCTGGTCGTACCGCTCGTCCTTCTGCAGGGAGAGATGGCAGCTCAGTACGCCCAGCCTGGCGCCTTTGACGCGGACGACCGCGGTGGCGAAGCCCCGTCGGTGCTGGCCGTGCACGAGGGGGAGGAGGACGTCCTCGGTGCGCTCGGCGGTGGCGCGGAGGTTGCACAGGATCGCCGGTCCCGCCGCGCTTCCGCCGCCGGTGAGGACGACCAGTCCTGAGGCCGACGCGAGCCGTGCCAGCTTCTTGCGCCAGCGGAAGAAGCGGGGGGCTTCTTGGATCAGTACGAGATCTGGCTCGCAGACCTTGATGACGCGGGCCAGTGCGGCTGTGTCGTCTCGCATCGAGCGGATGTTGTAGCTCAGGACCTTGACCAGAACCATGTGGATCAATTTACGCCCGATGACTCGGGGCGCGAGGATCGTGTGCGACTGCCGGTGCATCGTGGCTGGTCGCGCCCACGCGGCGGAGCCGCATGTTTATACGGGGCCCCGCGCCCCTGGGTGGGTACAGTCACCCTGCCCTTGAAAGTCACATGATCGGGTCCGGCTCTCTCGCCAGGTCCGCCGCGCCCACCAGGCCCGCCTCATTGCCCAGTTGGGCCGCGATGACGTCGGCCACCGGGCGCCAGTTGCCGCCGACCAGCCAGCGCTTGTAGGACTTGCGGATCGGGTCGAGGACCAGTTCGCCCTCGTCGGAGAGACCGCCGCCGACGATGAAGGCGGAGGGGTCGAACAGGGAGGCGAGGTCGGCGAGTCCGGCGCCTGCCCAGCGGGCGAGCTCACGGTAGGAGTCGACGGCCACCGGGTCGCCCTGACGGGCGGCCATGGAGATGTGCTTGCCCTCGATGCCGTCGGGGCTGCCGTCGCCCAGACCCAGCAGGATCTCCGCGTTCTCGGGGGTGGCGTTGGCACGCTGCTTGGCGTACCTCACCAGCGCCCGCCCCGACGCGTACTGCTCCCAGCAGCCCTGCGAGCCGCAGCCGCACAGGAGGCCGTCCGGGACCATGCGGATGTGACCGAACTCGGCCGCCACACCGAAGTGGCCGCGGCGCAGCTTGTTGCCGATGATGATGCCGCCGCCGAGGCCGGTGCCGAGCGTGATGCAGATGACGTTGCGGTGGCCCTTGCCCGCGCCGAACTTGTACTCGCCCCACGCGGCCGCGTTGGCGTCGTTCTCCACCACGACCGGGAGGCCGACACGGGCCTCGACCTTCTCCTTCAGCGGCTCGTTGCGCCAGAGGATGTTGGGCGCGAAGTAGACCTCGGAGCGCTGGCGGTTGACGTAACCGGCGGCGCCGATGCCCACGCCGACGATCTCGTGCCCGGCGCGCGCGCCCTCCACCGCCGAGGCGATGGCGTCCACGATGCCCTCGGGCGTTCCCGGGGTCGGCACTTTATGGGTCGAGAGGATGTTGCCTTCCTCGTCGACCACGCCGGCCGCGATCTTCGTGCCGCCGATATCGACGCCGATGGTGAGTCCCATGAATCCCTCAGTTTCGGTCGAGCCCCGCTACGGCCAACCGTACCCGAGCCCCTGCCGTCAGGGGGTTTCAGTCCAGGTCGATGCGTTCGCCGGGGCCGGTGTCGTCACCGCGGTCGTCGAGGTCGCGCGGGTTCGCGTTCCGGGCCGTCCAGCGCTGCTCCTGCGCCTGGACCGCGGAACGGTACGCGGCGAGTAGCTCGCCTCCCGCGGCGGCGAGGTGGTCGAAGACGTCCGGGTTGCGTTCGATCACGGGCTCGACGGCGGCCCTGGCCTGCTGGACGACCTGCTTGACCACCTGCTGGGCGGCGGGTCCGGCGATGCCGCCGAGGAGCGGGGACTGAAGGCCGGACAGCTTTTCGGCGACGTTGTCCACGAGCTTGCGCAGTTCTTCGGCGGCCGAGCCCGGGGGCGGGCCGTACTGGGTGCGGCGGCGGGCCTTCTCCGCCGCGAGGTCCTCGGCGCACGCCGTCGACCACGCGTCGGCGTCGGTCGCCCGTACCTCGTCCACGGCGTCCACGGTCTCGTGATCGTCGGCGTCGGACGCGGGGAGCTCTTCGCTCATGACGGACTCCTGACTACGGTTCGTCCCTACGACGTTACCCGAATGGGCGTACGCGGTTCACGGGGTCCGGGGCCACAGTTCCGGGTCCGGCTCGAACCGGATCCGCAGCTCGCCCTCGCGCAGCGCGGCACCGGCGACGGTGCAGCGGCGCAGGGCGGAGGGCAGGGGCACGATCCGGCGGAACTGCCCCGCGCTGACGACGAGTTCGTCGCCGCGCCGGACCAGGTCCAGTTCCTCGCGTATCGCGCCGGGCAGCGGGATGTGCCACACCAGCACCCCGTCCTCGGCGAGCTGGTCGATGACGGGCCACTCGACGGTGGAGCTCGTGCCGTTGACCTCGGACACGGAGAGGGCCGTGAGGTCGTCGGCGCCGCGCGGATCGTGGCCGAGGTGCCGGACGGCACGGACGTCGTACGACTCCTGCCACTCCTCCAGGGTCTTGCGCTGCTGGGCGACCAGGGCGGCGGGCCACTCCTGCGGTACGACGCGGTTGGCGACCAGGGTGTCGGGGCGCAGACCGCGCAGGGCGAGGGCGAGCCCGGCGGACCGCACGGCGTCGGCACCGGCGGGGCCGGGCTCCGCCACCAGCCGCAGGACGCAGTGCCGGTCGGCGAGGACGGCCTCGACCGCGCCGAGTTCGGTGTCCCAGCGGGCGGCGGTCTCGTACAGCCACTCCGAGGGCATGGGGATACCGGCGAGCCGGCCGAGCACGGGGCGCAGGCCCGCGGCCGCCTGGCGCTCCGCCGGAAGCAGGCGGCGCAGGTAACGGCGGAGTTCCTCGGGCAGGGAGAGCAGGGCGAGGGCCTGCTGGGTGGGCGGAAGGTCCACGACGAGCAGGTCGTGCCGCTCGGAGAGCGCCGCGTCGCGCAGGGCGCGGAGCAGGGTGAGTTCCTCGGCACCGGGGAGGGGGGTGACCTCCTCCGGGTCCAGCCGGGAGGCACCGAGCAGGTCGAGCACCTTGGCGGCACGGTCCTGGAACCCGGCGAGATCGTCCCGGAAACCGGCGGTGGCGTCGGGGCGCCAGGCGGTGAGACGGGGGGCGACCTGCACGGGGGCCGCTCCGGTGGGTACGCCGAGAAGGGTGCCGAGGGTGTCGGTGCGGTCGGCGGAGAGGACGAGGGTGCGGGTGCCCTCTCGGACGGCGGTGAGCGCGGTGGCGGCAGCGACGGTCGTACGTCCGCTGCCGCCTGGCCCGGTGATCAGGATGGTGCGCATAGGCGTGAACCGTAACTCACGCCGCGGTTCACCCCGGTTGTGCGGTGTCACGGCTGCGGGCCGGTGGCGGGCCGTACCCACCTGGGGCGCGGGGAACTGCGCGACCAGCCCCCACCGGCCCGCAGCCGACAGCGAACCGGCGAAGCCCTACTTCCCCGCTTCCACCCGCTTCTTCAGCCCGGCCAGCGCCCGGTCGATGATGACCTTCTCCGCCTTGCGCTTGATCATCCCCAGCATCGGGATCTTGACGTCGACCGTCAGCAGATACGTGACCTCGGTCGCCCCGGCCCCGGCCGGCTTCAGCACGTACGACCCGTCGAGCGACCGCAGCATCTGGGACTTCACCAGCGTCCAGGACACCTCGTTGTCCCCGGTCCAGCTGTACCCGAGTACCTGGTCGTCCTTGATCGCCCCCGCGTCCATGACGAGCCGGACCTGCTCGGCGCGCCCCTGAGCGTCGGTCGCCAGCACCTCCGCCTGCTTCACCTCACCGGTCCAGTCCGGATAGCGGGCGAAGTCGGCGATCACCGCCATGACGTCGGCCGGTGCCGCC
This sequence comes from Streptomyces sp. NBC_00285, assembly GCF_036174265.1. NCBI lineage: Bacteria > Bacillati > Actinomycetota > Actinomycetes > Kitasatosporales > Streptomycetaceae > Streptomyces > Streptomyces sp. NBC_00285. The sequence continues at coordinate 2,994,337 of NZ_CP108055.1, forward strand.
TCGATCGTGATGCTCGAGCTGGTGTGTTCCGCCATCGCGGTGGCTCCTCCAGATGCGGGCCGGTAAGAAAGATCCCGGACAAGGAGATCCCGGTCCGAGACCGTCATACGCACGTGTGTGCAGCGTGAAGGCTACCGCGCACGTGAACGCCCGACTTCACCCCCACCGGCCTCGGTGCCTCACCATTCCAACGCCCACGGCTTCCCGCTCCCCGCGAAGTGCCCCACGTTCACGCACTCGGTCGCCCCGATCCGCATCCGGCGGGCGAGCGGCTGGTGGACGTGACCGAACAGCGAGTAGCGGGGGCGGGTGCGGTGGATGGCGGCCAGCAGCGCCCGGCTCCCCCGTTCGAACCGCCGCGCCACCGTGTCGTAGACCAGCTCCGGCACCTCCGGCGGGATGTGCGTGCACAGGACGTCGACCTCGCCGACCGCCTCGATCTTCGCTGCGTACTCCTCGTCGCTGATCTCGTAGGGCGTGCGCATCGGTGTCCGCAGCCCGCCGCCGACGAAGCCGAAGACCCGTCCCCCGATCTCCACCCGCTCGCCGTCGAGCACGGTCGTGCCGGGCCCGGCGTACTCCGGCCAGAGCGACGGCATATCGACATTGCCGTAGGTCGCGTACGTCGGTGTCGGGAAGGCCGCGAACATCTCGGCGTACTGCTTGCGCACCGCCTTCTCGATCACGGGGGCGCGGTCCGCGCCGATCCCGCCCCAGAGCCGGGCCCCGAGCTCCCGCGCCTCCTCGAAGCGGCGGGCGGTGCGCAGTTCCACGATCAGGTCGGCGTTCTCCACGCCGAACAGGTCGGGGAAGATCCCGCGCGAGTGGTCGGCGTAGTCGAGGAAAAGGACGAGGTCACCCAGGCAGATCAGGGCGTCGGCGCCCTCGCCGGCGCCGGCCAGGTCACGGGCGTTGCCGTGGACGTCGCTGACCACGTGGACACGGGTTCGGCCGTTACCGGCGGGTGTGGGTGCCATGACGATCAAGGGTAAGCGTGTGGGGCAAACGTGAACAGTGGCGACGGGACCTGCGGTTACTGGCCAGTCAGTAAGTAGGTGGACTAGTCTTCGTGGGAGAACCCCCATCCGTGTGACGCGGCGAACATCTCGCCCGGCCCCCCTGTCGAAGAGGCCATACCGGCGGGTAACGTCCGGGCAGTCCAGCCGTGCTCAGGATTTCAACCAGTGGCTGAAACCACTGGGGACCCCGAGCACTGCCCGAGCCGTGGACCGCACCGTCGCATCGCACAACGTCGTGGCGCCGGCGCCCTATGAGGAGCAGCAGTCTTGCGCGAGTTCAGCCTTCCGGCTTTGTACGAGGTCCCTGCGGACGGCAATCTCACCGACATCGTCCGGAGAAACGCCGCGCAGCACCCCGATGTCGCCGTCATCGCCCGCAAGGCGGGCGGCCAGTGGCAGGACGTGACCGCCACGGTCTTCCTGGCCGAGGTGCACGCCGCCGCCAAGGGGCTCATCGCCTCCGGCGTCCAGCCGGGCGACCGGGTCGGTCTGATGTCCCGTACCCGCTACGAGTGGACGCTGCTCGACTTCGCGATCTGGAGCGCGGGCGCGGTCACCGTGCCGGTGTACGAGACCAGCTCGGCCGAGCAGATCCAGTGGATCCTCTCCGACTCGGGCGCGACCGCCTGCGTCGTGGAGCTGGACGGCCACGCCGCGGCCGTCGAATCGGTGCGCGAGGGTCTGCCCGCGCTCAAGCACGTCTGGCAGATCGAGGGCGGCGGGGTCGAGGCACTGGGCCGCGCGGGCAAGGACATCAGCGACGCGGCCGTCGAGGAGCGCAGCTCGCTGGCGAAGGCCGACGACCCGGCGACCATCGTGTACACGAGTGGCACCACCGGCCGCCCCAAGGGCTGCGTGCTCACCCACCGCAGCTTCTTCGCCGAGTGCGGCAACATCGTGGAGCGGCTGCGCCCGCTGTTCCGCACCGGCGAGTGCTCGGTGCTGCTCTTCCTGCCGCTCGCGCACGTCTTCGGGCGGCTCGTGCAGATCGCGCCGATGATGGCGCCGATCAAGCTGGGCATGGTCCCGGACATCAAGAACCTCACCGACGAGCTGGCGTCCTTCCGGCCGACGCTGATCCTGGGCGTCCCGCGTGTCTTCGAGAAGGTCTACAACTCGGCGCGCGCCAAGGCGCAGGCGGACGGCAAGGGCAAGATCTTCGACAAGGCCGCCGACACGGCGATCGCCTACAGCAGGGCCCTGGACACCCCGTCGGGTCCGTCCCTCGGCCTGAAGATCAAATACAGGACCTTCGACAAACTCGTCTACAGCAAGCTGCGCGCGGTCCTCGGCGGCAAGGGCGAGTACGCCATCTCCGGCGGTGCCCCGCTGGGCGAGCGACTCGGGCACTTCTTCCGCGGCATCGGCTTCACGGTCCTGGAGGGCTACGGCCTGACCGAGTCCTGTGCCGCGACCGCCTTCAACCCCTGGGACCGCACGAAGATCGGCACGGTCGGGCAGCCGCTGCCCGGTTCGGTGATCCGGATCGCGGACGACGGCGAGGTGCTGCTGCACGGCGAGCACCTGTTCAAGGGCTACTGGAACAACGAGGCCGCCACGGCCGAGGCGCTGATGGACGGCTGGTTCCACACCGGGGACATCGGCACCCTCGACGAGGACGGCTACCTCCGCATCACCGGGCGCAAGAAGGAGATCATCGTCACCGCGGGCGGCAAGAACGTCGCCCCGGCCGTGATCGAGGACCGTATCCGGGCACACGCGCTGGTGGCCGAGTGCATGGTGGTGGGCGACGGGCGGCCGTTCGTGGGCGCGCTGATCACCATCGACGACGAGTTCCTGGGCCGGTGGGCCGACGAGCACGGCAAGCCGGCGGGTTCCACCGCGGCGTCGCTGGCCGGGGACGCGGACCTGAACGCGGCGATCCAGGCCGCGATCGACGACGGCAACGCCGCGGTGTCGAAGGCGGAATCGGTGCGGAAGTTCCGCATTCTGTCCTCCCAGTTCACGGAGGAGACGGGCCACCTGACGCCGTCGCTGAAGCTCAAGCGGAACGTGGTGGCGAAGGACTACGCGGACGAGATCGAGGCGATCTACGCGAAGTAGTACGCCCTCTCGCAGCAGGTCATGGCGCGGTGTCCTCGGCGAGGACCCGCGCCATGGTGCGTTCGGCGAGCGCGGTGATGGTGACGAACGGATTCACCCCGATGTTGCCGGGGATCAGCGAGCCGTCGGTGACGTACAGCTTCGAATAGCCCTTCACCCGGCCGTAGTTGTCGGTTGCCTTTCCCAGTACGCAGCCTCCCAGCGGGTGGTAGGTGAAGTCGTCGGCGAAGACTCTGCTGGGGGATCCGAAGAGGTCGTACCGGTAGATGGTCGAGTTGGCGGAGTTGATCCGGTCGAAGAGCTTCTTGGCCATGCCGGAGGAGACCGCGCTCTGCGCCGCGCTCCAGTCGAGGCCCAGCCCGCCGCTGCCGTACGAGAACCTGGCGCGCTGCGGGTTCTTGGTGATCGCCAGATAGAGGCTGACCCAGTGTTCCAGTCCCGTGGGCAGCGGGGCGATCTCCGCGAAGACGGGGTTGTCGGTGTTGGCCCAGTCGTCGATGCCCATGACCGGCATGGTCGACTGGTTGGCGCCGACGGTGTCCCACAGGTGGTTGGCGCGCCCGAGCATCGTGTTGCCGTTGGGTCCCCAGCCGGCCCCGACGCTCGTGTCCAGTGCCGGGAGCGTCCCCGACTGCTTTGACCGGAGCAGGAGTTCACTGGTCCCGAGGCTGCCGCCGCCGAGGAACAGATAGGTGCAGCCGTACTGCTTGGTCTCCACGACCGCGCCGGTGTCGTCGACGCGTTCGGCGCTCAGCACCCAACTGCCGTTGCTCGCCCGGCTGATGCCGGTGACCTTCTCCATGGTGTGGATGGTGACGTTGCCGGTGCCGAGCGCGGACGCCAGATACGTCTTGTCGAGGCTCTTCTTGCCGTAGTTGTTGCCGTAGATGACCTCCTGGCCGAGGGCGGACTTGGTGGCGGTGCCGGCGGCCTCGCGCTGCATGTAGCCGAAGTCGTAGACGCTGGGCACGAAGGTGGTCTTGAGGCCGGTGTTGGTGGCGTGCTTCCGGGAGACCCGGGTGAACTGGTACCACTCGGTCGACTCGAACCAGGCCGGGTCGACCGTGTTGACGCCGAGCATGGCGCGGGCGCGTGGGAAGTACGTGCTGTACATCTCCGCGGTGTCGACGGTCGGGAACTGCTCGGCGAAGTAGGTCTGGAGCGGGGTGACCGCCATCGAGCCGTTGACGAGGGAGCCGCCGCCGACGCCGCGGCCCACGAAGACGGACATGTTGGAGAAGTGCACCCGGTCCAGGACGCCGGGGTAGGGGTTGATGTCCTTGTTGACGACGTCCAGCCACAGGAAGCTGGCCAGCGGGGCCTCGGTGCGGGTGCGGAACCACATGGAGCGCTGGTCGGGGTTGGCGGTGTTGCAGAAGACCTTGCCGTCGGGCCCGGCGGTGTTCCAGAGCCGGCCCATCTCGAGGACGAGGGTGCGGATGCCTGCCTGGCCGAGGCGGAGGGCGGCGACGGAGGCGCCGTAGCCGGAGCCGACGACGATCGCGGGTGCGGATTCGACCGCGGCGGGCTCGTCCGCCCGGGCCGACTGGAGCCCGACGCGGGTGAAGCCGAGAGTGGCCGCCGTCTGAAGAGCGGCCATACCAAGGATCTGACGTCTACTCAGCTGACGCTGTATCAGTTTTCCTGTCATGCGCGCAGCATCGGCGGATTATCCGCCTCCGGCTATAGCAACGTCTTCAACTTTTCCGCCAACAAATCCCATCGCCACTTCTCTTCGACCCACTCCCGTCCCCGCTCCCCCATCCGCCTCCGCAGTTCCGCGTCGCCGAGGAGGACGACGATCCGCTCGGCGGCCTCCTCGACCGAACCGCCGCGCACGACCCAGCCGGTCTCACCGTCGAGCACGGCGTCCGGGGCGCCTCCGGAGTCCCCGGCGACGACGGGCAGTCCGGTCGCGGAGGCCTCCAGATAGACGATCCCGAGCCCCTCGACATCGAGCCCGCCCCGCCGCGTCCGGCACGGCATGGCGAACACGTCCCCGGCGCCGTAGTGCGCGGGCAGTTCGGCCCAGGGCACGGCTCCGGTGAAGCGCACGGAGTCGGCGACCCCGGTCTCCCGGGCGAGCCTGCGCAACTCCTTCTCGTACGGCCCGCCGCCGACGATCAGCAGGACGGCGTCGGGCTCCTGCACGAGAATCCGCGGCATGGCGAGGATCAGCGTGTCCTGCCCCTTGCGCGGCACCAGCCGCGAGACACACACCACCACCGGCCGGTCCGTCAGCCCCAGCCGCGCCCGCACGGCCTCGCCGCCCGACCCGGGGTGGAAGGTCTTCTCGTCGACCCCGGGCGGCAACTGCACCATCCGCCCGGCGGCCCGCGCCGTCAGCGCCCCGGCGATCCGCGAGCGCGTGTACTCGCCGAGGTAGGTGACGGTGTCCGTCGACTCCCCGATCCGCCTCAACAGCTGCCGTGCGGCGGGCAGTTGGGCCCACCCCGCCTCGTGCCCGTGGGTCGTGGCGACCAGCCGCTCGGCACCCGCCCGCCTGAGCGCCGGTGCCATCAGCCCGAGCGGCGCGGCCGCCCCGAACCACACCGACGTACAGCCGTGTTCACGCAGCAGCCCGACGGCCTTGCGGGTGGTCCCGGGCGTCGGCAGCAGCATGGTCGTCGAGTCCCGTACGACGGTGAAGGGCTGCTCGGCGTCGAAGGCGGCGGTGGCCTCCACGCCCTCCCGGCCGCGCTTCCAGGTGGAGGCGAGGACGACGAGGCGCTCGGGGTCGAGCCGCAGCGCCATGTTGTGCAGGAACGCCTGGATGCCACCGGGGCGGGGCGGGAAGTCGTTCGTCACGATCAGGGTCTTGTGCATCGCCGCAGACCCTACCGAACCGGCTGCTCACAGCCGGGCACGGCCGCGTTTATGGCACCCTCACAGGAGGGCGGGACATCATGTTCCCCTCAAGGTGCGGATGAGAACGGCAGGGGATCACGTGGAGACGAAGGCCGGGCGGCGGTCTCTGACCGGACTGCTGCTGACCTGGGGCGTGACCAGGCTGTTGCTCCTGCTGTGGGTCTACAAGGTGTACGTCTTCCCGGGCCCGGACGTCACCAGTGACGTGTCGGTCATCTACCAGGGCTGGTACGACGTCCTGCGCACCGGAACGTTCCCGCAGTCCGACGTGACCTGGCAGTATCCGCCCGCCGCGGCCCTCGCGATCCTCTCTCCCGCCCTGCTGCCCTTCCTGGAGTACACACAGGCATTCTTCCTGATCGCCTTCGCCGCCGACCTGGTCGTCCTGCTCCTGCTGCTGTACGCGGGCCGGCGCCCCGGGCGGCGGTTGCGGGGGGCCTGGGTGTGGGTGGCGGGCGTACCCCTGCTCGGCCCGACCGTCTACTCCCGCTACGACGTGATGGTGACCGCGGTGGCGGTCGCCGCGGTGCTCGCCGCCGCCCGGCATCCGCGGGTGGCGGGGGCGCTGGTGGGCTTCGGGGCACTGCTGAAGGTGTGGCCGGCGCTGATCCTCGTCGGGATCCGCAGGCGCAGCGTCTGGGCCTCGGCCGCGGTGACGGTCGCGGTCGTGGCCGGACTGTTCTCCGTCGCGATGCCCGGGGCCTTCGCCTTCCTGAACTTCCAGCGGGAGCGGGGCACCGAGGTGGAGTCGCTGGGCTCCCTGGTCTTCCACATCGCCCGCCACTACGGCTGGAACGGCTCCGTCCTGCTCAACTACGGCTCGGTCGAGTTCCTCGGCCCCTGGGTGACCCTCGTCAGCACGGCCGCGATCACCCTGACCGGCATGGCCTTCGGTCTGCTGCTGCTGTGGCGGCTGACGGCCACCCGGTTCGAAGCGCACACGGCGGCCGACGCGGCGCTGGTGGCGGTGCTGATGTTCACCACCACCAGCCGGGTGATCAGCCCGCAGTACATGGTGTGGCTGGTCGGCCTGGCCGCGGTGTGCCTGTGCTTCCGCGCCAGCGGGATGGGCGTGCCGGCCGCGCTGGTGCTGACGGCGTGCTTCGTCACGGTCCTGGAGTTCCCGATCTGGTTCGCGGACGTCGTGGGCAGCACCCCGCGCGGCATCGCCCTCCTGTTCGTCCGCAACGGCCTGCTGGTCCTCGCCACCGTCATCGGCATGCGCGAACTGTGGAGGGCGACGGTCCCGACGCCGGCCCCGGCGCTCCCGGCCCCGGATCAGACCGAGGCCCCGGCCCAGGAGGCCTCCGCGTCGTCCTGAACCGGACTGTCCGCCCCCGACGGCGGACTGGCCCTACGGCACCTGTTTCGCCCGCGGAGGCCGTCGAGTCGCCCGGTCAGCCGAGCTGAGTGCGCAGGTACTGCCGCCACTCCGCGGTGAAGTCGGCGAGGTCGGTGTCGAGCACCTTCGCCAGGGCCCCCTCGACCGCGCCCGGCCGCTTCCCGTGGGCACCCACGGCCCGGTAGAACTCGCCCAGCTTCGCCTCGCCCCACCGGTCCGCGATCATCCGGCAGGCCATCCAGCCGCCCTCGTAGGACAGCGCGAGCCCGGTCGCGGTGCCGCTGAAGCCGAAGTCCGCGTCGGACGGCAGGGCTGCCGGGACCCGGCGCTCGGCAACGGCCTCCCCCAGCTCCGGCGCGGCCTCGGCCGGGGTGCGCCCGGTACCGCGGTAGCCGACCCAGTCCGCGTACCCCTCGGACAGCCACAGCGGGGTCGCGGCGGAGGTGTCGGCGCGGGTGGCGACGTGGGTGGTCTCGTGGGTGAGCACGACCTGCCGGCCCAGGGTGCCGAGGAGGCCGTACGCGTCGGGGTTGACGATGATCCGGTCCGCGGGCGCCTGCGCGGGGGCGCCCGTCTCGCCGGTGGTGACGGCGGCGATCCCGCGGTACGAGGAGGCGGGCGAGCCGAGCAGGCCGGCCATGCCCTCCAGGGACTTCGGTACGAGCACGACGACATGGCGGGACCACGCGGTGCCCCAGGCGTCCGACACGGCCGGCACCGCCCGGTCGGCCAGCTCCGCGAAGGTGTGCAGCTTCTCGCCGGACTGTCCGACGCCGAGGACCAGGCTGCGCTTCCCCCTGACCACGGTCACCTCACCCTGGTCCCACAGCTGTTGCGAGGCCTTCGTGGCGGGCTTCTCACTGACGACGTACCACTGACCGGACGCGTCCAGGGAGAGGTCCAGGACGCGGGCGGCGGTGACCGGGGCCCGGTCGTAGCCCTGGACCTGGTAGCGCAGTTCGGCGTCGGCGGTGGCCGTGGAGCCGTCGCGGTGCACGCCGGTGACCTTGTAGGACCAGGTGGCGAGCGGTACCGCGCTGACGTCCTGGAACCAGCCCGCGGCACCGGTCTCGGCTATCGCCGCACTGTCCCGGTCCAGGACCGCGGCTGCCCTCCGGTCGAGGACGTGCTGTACGTCGGCCCTCGCGGTGTCGGCGGCCGTCGGCCTGCCGCCGCACGCCACGAGGGAGACGAGCAGCAGGCACACCACCACGGCACCGTGTCCCGACGCCCGCCTTCGACCAGCCATGTTTCCCGATCGTACGGGCTCACGGGTTCCCGGTCAGGGGCGCGTGACCGTCGCGCCCGGCATCATGCCCACCGGGTCGTAGCGGACCGGGGCGCCGGGGTAGGGGGCGTGGACGACCTGGCCGTTGCCGACGTACATGCCGACGTGACTGGCGTCGCCCCGGTAGGTGACCAGGTCGCCGGGCCGGGCCTCGGAGAGCGGGACCTGGCGGCCCGCGTAGCGCTGGGCCTGCGAGGTGCGTGGCAGGGAGACCCCGGCCTGGGCGTACGACCACTGCATCAGGCCCGAACAGTCGAAGGCGCCCGGCCCGTTGGCGCCCCACACGTACGGCTTGCCGACCGCGGACTGCGCGGCGGCCACGGCGGCGGCCGCCCGGCCCGAGGGCGCCACGGCACCGGTGAGGTCGGGCAGCTCGTCGCGGCCCGAGCGGGAGGCCCGGTCGTACGCGGCGCGCTCGTCGGACGGCAGGGAGTTGAGCAGTGCGCGCGCCCGGGCGAGCTTCCTCTCCACGGTCCGCTTGTGGGAGGCGACAGCCTTGCGGCTCGTCTCCAGGTCGGCGAGCTTGCGGGCCGCCTCGGTGCGGTCCTGGGCGAGTTCGCGCATGGCCTCCTGGAGGTCCTTGAGCTCACCTGCCTGGCGGGCGTTGATCCGGTCGAGGACGGCGGCCTTGTCGAGGTAGTCGTCCGGGTCGTCGGAGAACAGCAGCGCGAGGGACGGGTCGAGTCCGCCGGAGCGGTACTGCGCCCCGGCCAGCGAACCGAGCGACTCCCGCATGGAGTTGATGCGCTCCTGCTGCCGGGCGATACCGTCCTGAGCGGTGCCGACCTCCTCGCGCAGCGAGTCGGCGCGCTCGTCGGCCTTGTTGTAGGCCTCGGTGGCCTGCTCGGCCTGCTCGTAGAGACGGTCCACCTCGGCCCGGGTGCCTTCGGACGGGGCGGCGTGCGCCGGTACGGCACCGAGCGCGGCGGCCGCCGCGGACAGTGCGCACAGGGCGACACCGGCGCCCCGGTTGAACCCGGACGTCTGGACAAGGCGGCGATGGGACCCCACGGAGGCCGCGCTCCTTCCATTGGCGGACGAGAACGCGGCAGACAGTAGCCCCGGGAACGGGGCCCGGCCAAAGACCTCAAGAGGTGCATAACGTGACGCCCCGCCTCAGACGCAGGTCATGGGCGGGGCGTGGAGTCAGATGAGGTTGTCGCGATTCGCCCGAACGGGGGTCGGGCCGTGGTGTGTCAGATCCGCACGCCGAACTGGAACGGCATGTTGTTGATCGACTCGTAGCGCACGACGGTGCCGGTGCGCGGGGCGTGGATGACCTGGCCGTTGCCCGCGTACAGGGCGACGTGGTGCAGGTCGCCGTAGAAGATGACCAGGTCGCCGACCTTGAGGTCGCTCATGCTGTAGATGCGCGTGCCGGCGTTGGCCTGGGCCTGGGAGGTGCGCGGGATGGTGATGCCGGCCTGGGCGTAGGCCCAGGAGGTCAGACCCGAGCAGTCGTAGGAGGCGGTGCCGGTGGCGCCGTAGACGTACGGCTTGCCGAGCTGGGTCTGGGCGGCGTTGAAGGCCGCCTGGGCCCGGGCGGAGGACGCGGGGGCGTCACCGAGGTCCACGCGCTCGGTGGCGGAGCGGCTGGCGCGGGAGTCGGCGGCGGCGAGCGCGGCCTTCTCGGCGGCCGTCAGCGAGTTGAGGAGCTTCTGCGCCTCGGCGAGCTTGCCCTGAACGGCCTTCTTCTGCTTGGCCAGTTCGGTGCGCGTGCTCGCGAGGTCCTGGAGCTTCTCGGAGGCCTCGGCGCGGTCCTGGGCCAGCTCGCGCTGCTTCTCCTGGATCTTCTTCAGCGCCTCGACCTGCTGGGAGCTGAGCTGGTCCGCGGTGGAGGCCTTGTCCAGGTAGTCGTCCGGGTTCGACGACAGGAACAGCTGGAGCGAGGGGTCGATGGAGCCGGTGCGGTACTGCGCGGCGGCCGCGAGGCCCATGGAGTCCCGGAGTTCGTTCAGGTCGCCCTGGCCACGAGCCACGTTGTCCTGGATGGTGGAGATCTCCTTCTGGAGCGTCTCCTGCTTCTCCTTGGCGCCGTTCAGCTTCTCGGTGGCCTGCTCGGCCTGCTCGTAGAGCGCGTCGACCTTCGCCTTGACCTCGTCCTTGCTCGGCTTCTCGCTCGGCGCGGCATTGGCGGCATTGGCACTGAGGGCCACGGCGGCAGCGGCTGCGGTCGTGAGCACGGTCACGCGCGTACGGCTCGGCTGCTTGGGTCGACGGTGGGACGCCACGGAGGTGAACTCCTTCTTTTGAGTGATCACCCGCTCGGAGGTTCGAGCCCAGACATTAGTGACCTTCCTGTGATCAGATCAAATCCTCAGGAGCAAAATCTCGTCACGGCATGCATTCGTGACCCATAACTCACATGCAGTCATACCCGGTTGACGCTACGTTGCGTGACGATCCCGCCAATTCGGGCATTAAACCTGGAACTTCAAGGTTTAGGACAAGCGCTTCAGAAGCACCGCAGAAGCGACCGGCCGCGCTCCCGCCTTCGCGATCCCGTCGGCGACCTCACGGTCGGTCGACGCGACGATCACCGGCCGCCCGGGCGGCTCGGCGCGCACCAGCTGACGGATCAACTCGTCGGCGGTGATACCCGGCTTGGAGAACAGCACCCGCACCCCGCGCGGCGGCGCGAGCAGCACCGGCGCGACCAGCTCGGCCCCGTCGAAGACACAGGTCACCTCCGCCCCGGTCTGCGCGGCGAGCTGGGAGAGCTGCCCGAGGAGCCTCAGACGCTGCTTCTCCAGCGGCATCTGGGGATAGCCGGTCTTGGTGACGTTGTAGCCGTCGACCACCAAGTGCGCCTGGGGCAGGGCCAGAAGCTGGTCCAGGATCGCGGGGTCGTTCTCGGACAGCGCCCGCGCGGCGATGTCCTTCGGGGTCATACGTCCCGGTTCGACCGCGTCCACGGTCTCGGCGGGTCGTACGGACACGGGCGGCAACGCCAGTTCCCGCCGCAGCCCCTGGGCCGCGTCCAGAACGGTGTCGAGGAGCAGCCGCACGCGCATGTCCTCGACGCTGCGCCCCTCCCGTGCCGCTCGGCGCGTGGCCTCCAGCGCGGTCTCCACCTCCCCGAGGCGGCCCTTGAGACGCCTGCTCTCGCTCTCGGCGGCGGACACCTGGACCTGCGCCTCGGTGCGGGCGGTCTCCGTCTCGGCCTGCAGCTTGCGCAGGGCCGCCTCGCCGCGCTTGACGTCACTGAGTGCCGCGCGGAGCTTGCGGTGAAGCGATTCGGCTTCCTTCTTGGCGGACTCCAGCTCGCCGCGCATCCGCTCGGTCTCGGTCCGCGTCTGACTGCGGGCGGCCGTGAGCTCCTCGCGCAGCCGCTCCAGTTCGGCGCGGCTCTCCTCGTCGGCCCGCTCGGCGTCCGCCCGCTGGGCCTCCTCGCCTGCTGCGGCGACCAGCTTGACCCAGCCGGTGGGCCGCAGAACGTAGGCCGCGGCCGCCACATCGAGCGGATCCGCGGCCGGGGGCGGAGCACCGGAGTCGAGGGCACCGGCAAGCTCCGGCTGGGCCTCTCTGAACTTCTCCCCGATGCGCTGACGGAACAGCGGATCGGTCTCCAGCGCGGCCGCCATCGCGTTGCCCGCGAACTTGGCCCGACGGTTCGGTGCGAAGCGCGCGTACTGCCGCAGCTGTGCGGGCAGTTCCCCGACGGTCAGGCCGCCGAAGCCGTCCGAGACGATGTGCACGACCCTGCGCCGCACACCGTCGGGCAGCGGACGGTCGAGCACCTCGGCGGCGCCGTCGCCCGGCTCCCCGCCTGTGGTCTCCACCATCCGTCACACCCCAAAATGCCCGCGGGGGCCGCTCCGCTCAGGAGTCGGCGCCCGGCCTGTCCACGAGTTCCACCTGATCCACGGCGTTGCACCAGCGGCACCGCACCGACTCGATGGTCTCACTGACCACCTCGCGCTCCTCGACCTTCGGTTCCCCGGCCAGGTCGAGGTGGACGTACTCGACCACCTTCGACGAACGGGTCACATCGAAGCGCGTGAGATTGCCGCAGAGGGTGCAGCGCCACCGCGTCGAGGCGGTCGGGAGGGGAACCGTCATCGTGGCTGTGCTCTTTCCTTCTAGGCCTCTATTGTCCGCCACAAACCGGGGTCCCCGGTGTGTGGCTCGTAACCCTAAGGCCTGGCGGGTACTCGCCGCTCGGGCGTCCACGGCGGCGAGGCGGTCTGTTCGGTTGCGTCCCGTTACGTCATGCTCTGTGTTCATGATCAGCAACCGGAGAGTGACGGTCGGTGGACCACGCGGGTCGCTGTGGGGGCCGGCACCGGTCACCTACGGCCTGATCGCCCTGTGCTGCCTCATCTTCCTGGCCGGCCCCGCCTCGGGCCTCAACCCGTCGTACGGCACCGGAGACTCGCTCCTGGCCGCCCAGCAGGCCTATTTCCACCGCTGGGGCGTGGTCCCCGCCGAGCTCTTCCAGGGCTCCCCCGGCGCCGCCCTCACCCCGGCCACCGCCCTGTTCATCCACGGCAGCTGGGTGCATCTGCTGGGCAACATGCTCTTCCTGTACGTCTTCGGGGTGATGACCGAGGAACGCCTGGGCCGCATGCAGTTCCTCCTCTTCTACGTCGGCTGCGGCTACCTCGCACTGGTGGGCTACGCAGCTGCCAACGCCGGCTCCGAGCAGTCCCTGGTCGGGGCCTCCGGGGCGATCTCCGCGGTCCTCGGAGCGGTGCTGTACCTGTTCCCCGGGGCCCGGGTGACCAGTCTCCTGCCCTTCCTCTTCTTCCTCCCGCTGCGCTTCCCCGCCTGGGTCGTCCTCCCCTTCTGGGCGTCCCTGCAGTGGCTGGCGGCGGGCCGGGCGAGCGAGGGGCCGGGGGTGGCCTATCTGGCCCACCTGGTGGGCTTCGGCCTGGGCCTGGTCTTCGCCTGGGTGCGATTCGGCCGTACGACTAGAGTGAAGGCCGCCCCAGCAACGGCCCCCGAGGGAGAGAACACACCGTGATCACCGCGATCGTCCTCATCAAGACCAGCGTGGACCGGATCCCCGAGATCGCGGAGCGGATCGCCGCACTGGAATCCGTGAGTGAGGTCTTCTCCGTCACGGGCACCTACGACCTGATCGCCATGGTCCGGGTGAAGCAGCACGAGGACCTCGCCGAGGTCATCCCGGGCAGCATCAGCAAGATCCCCGGCGTGGAGGGCACGGACACCCACGTGGCGTTCCGCACGTACTCCCAGCACGACCTGGAAGCCGCGTTCGCGATCGGCCTCGACGGCTAGGAGTCGAGCGTGAGCACGGTGATGCCGTCGGCGGTGGCGACGTACACGCGGCCGCCCCGGACGACCGGGCTCTGGGTCCCGACGGACGCCCCGCCCTCGACGCGCTTCTGCCACATCTGCCGACCCTTGCGGTCGACCCCGTAGAGCGTCGAGCCGCGGCGCACGTAGACGGTGTCGCCGACGACCGTCGGGTTGCTGTACTGGCTTCCCTCATCGGTGAACTGGAAGGACCACGCCGTCGACCCGTCGGCGGGGTCCAGGGCCACGAGTTCGAAGTCGGACGCGGTGACGCCCAGGCCGGCGAAGGGCACGCAGGTGAGGTAGCGGCCCCCGTACACCTTGTTGTTGGTCGAGTCCCAGAGCGGCTTGCCCGCGCGGCTGAGGCCGTGCAGCATCTGCTCGCCGCCCGATCCGACCAGCAGTGTGCCGCCGACCAGCGCGGGCCGCCCGGGGTCGGCGCCGGCCTTGGTGGCCCACAGCCGCCTGCCGCTCTTCGCGTCCAGCGCCTGCACCTGGTCCCCGAAGGTGCCGACGTACACCACGCCGTCCGCCACCAGGGGCTCACCGGTGGGCGCCGGTCCGGTCGGCGTGGACCAGCGCACGCTGCCGTCGGGGGCGTAGGCCCGCACCCCGCCCGCGTCCGAACCGTTGCCGTAGGACACCAGGATCAGTTGCCCCTCGGTGACCAGGAACTGACTGTTCGAGGCGAACGCCCTGGTCCAGCGGACCTTGCCGCCCCTGCCGAGCGCGCACAGCTTGGAGGCGCCCTCCTGGTCGTCCTCCAGCAGGCAGTACACGCCCTGGGCGGTGGCGAGCGGAGACATGGTCTCGGTGCCCAGCGCGGTGTGCCAGACGGTCCGCCCGTCCAGGTCCAGCGCGTGCAGCGAGCGGTCCGCGCCACCGACGTACACCCGCGTGCCGTCCGGCGAGATCGCGGCGCAGGGGCCGCGCCGCCCGCCGAGCCCCTGGACCTTGTACTGCCAGCCCGTCGCGGACGTGGGCGCCTTGGACCCCGTACCGGGCGCCCCCGCCCCGCCCTTGACGGAGTCCGACGGGTCCCGCAGCCACAGCCAGCCGCCCACGCCGCCGGCCGTCACGACCCCGGCACCGCCCGCCACGGCCCGCAGCAGCCGGCGCCGGGACGGCGGGGCGGGCGTCGGCGAGACGTGGGTGACCGGAGGGACGTGCGCGACGGTCGCGGGCGCCACGTACTCGACCCGGCTCTCCCGTTCTCCCGAGTCGTGCGCGGGAACCCAGCGCGCACCGCCCTGAGCGGCCTCGGGTTCCTTCACGGCACCGGGGGCGTACCACCCCGCCCGCAGTTGCTCGCGCAGCGAGCCCGGGGTGTGCCCCGCGGCCGCGACCAGCTCCGCGGTCGTCGGCCGCGCGCCGGGGTCGTCCCGCAGACACGCCTCCACCAGCGGCAGCTGTTCCTCCGGTACGGCGGACAGATCGACGTCCCCGGTCAGGATCCGCAGCAGAACGACCGAATCCTGCCCCTCGCCGAACGGTTCCTTCCCGCCGGACGCGTACGCGAGGACCGCGCCCAGGGAGAAGACGTCACTGGCCGGCACCACCTGGGCGCCGTTGCGGATCTGCTCGGGCGAGAGATAGCCGACCGACCCGACGACCACGCCGGTCCGGGTGAGCGCGGTCCCTTCCAGCGCCCGCACGATCCCGAAGTCGATGACCCGGGGCCCGTCCGGCGAGAGCAGGATGTTGGAGGGTTTGAGGTCCCGGTGCACCAGTCCCTTGCCGTGGATCGCGGCGAGGGCCTCGGCGAGCGCGGCGGCCAGCAGCCGTACCGCGTCCGCGGGCAGCGGCCCCCGGTCGAGCACCGCGTCGCGCAGGTTGGGCCCGGCCACGAACTCGGTCGCCATCCACGGTCGCGCGGCCTCGGTGTCCGCGTCCACGACCCGCGCGGTGTACGTGCCCGCCCCGCCGACGGTCTGCGCGGCCCGCACCTCGTGCCGGAACCGGGCGCGGAAGGTGCGGTCCTCGGCGTGCTCGGCCCGTACGACCTTCACGGCCAGCCGCAGCCCGCCCCGCGCCTCGGCGAGATACACCTCGCCCATGCCGCCGGACCCGAGTCTGCCCAGGACCCCGTAGGGCCCGATGGTCCGCGGGTCCGTCTCGCGCAGCTCCTGCACCCCGTGCTCCCCCTGCATTTCGTACGGCTGCCGAGGGGGAGCGTATACGCGCGCCCGCCGTCCGTACGTCAGACGGCGGGGACGCAGCGGCCGTCCTCGGTGCGGTACGTCCACTTCGCACCGTCCGCGACCAGTTCCTTCACAGCCTGCACGAACCGCTCGACGTGCTCGTCCGGCGTGCCCGCGCCGAAGCTCACCCGGATCGCGTTGAGGGACTTCTCGCCGGGCGCGGCCTCGGGGGCCCCGCACTCGCCCTGGGCCTGCGGGTCGCTGCCCAGGAGGGTGCGCAGGAGGGGGTGGGCGCAGAAGAGGCCGTCGCGGACGCCGATGCCGTACTCGGCGGACAGGGCGGCGGCGAAGTGGGAGCTGTTCCAGCCCTCGACGACGAAGGAGATCACGCCGACGCGGGGGGCGTCGTCGCCGAAGAGGGACAGGACACGGACCTCGGGGACCTCTGCCAGTCCTTCACGAACCCTGGAGATCAGGTACTGCTCGCGGGCCACCAGGCTGTCGAAGCCGGCTTCCGTGAGCGCCTTGCAGGCCGACGCGATGGAGTAGGCGCCGATGACGTTGGGGGAACCGGCCTCGTGGCGGGCGGCCGTGTCGTGCCACTCGACGTCCACTCCCCCGTCCTCGCGCCGGGTGACCTTGCGGCTGGCGCCGCCGCCGGCGAGGTAGGGATCGGCGGCCCGCAGCCAGTCGGCCCGGCCCGCGAGGACGCCGGAGCCGAAGGGGGCGTACAGCTTGTGGCCGGAGAACGCGATCCAGTCGACGTCGAGGTCCTGCACGGAGACCGGGTGGTGCGGGGCCAGCTGGGCGGCGTCGAGGACGATCCGGGCGCCGTGCGCGTGGGCGGCGGCGGCCAGCTCGCGGACCGGCCACAGCTCGCCGGTGACGTTGGAGGCGCCGGTGACGCAGACCAGGGCCGGGCCCTGGGGGTCACGGACGGCGAGGGCCCTCTCCAGGGTCTCGACGGCCTGTCGCGGGGTGCGCGGGGCGTCGAGGTAGCTGACCCGGGCGTCCTGCCAGGGCAGCAGGCTCGCGTGGTGCTCGGTCTCGAAGACGAAGACCTGGCAGTCGGCGGGGAGAGCGGCGGCGAGGAGGTTGAGCGAGTCGGTGGTGGACCGGGTGAAGACCAGCTGGTCGTCGTCACGGCAGTCGAGGAACTCGGCGACGGTCCTGCGGGCGTTCTCGAAGAGGTCGGTCGACAGCTGGGAGAGGTAGCCGGCACCGCGGTGCACGCTGCCGTAGTAGGGCGCGTACGCCGCCACGTCGTCCCAGACCCGCTGGAGGGCCGGTGCGCTGGCCGCGTAGTCCAGCGCCGCGTAGGTGACCTCGCCGCCGGTGACGAGCGGCACGGTGACATCCCTGCCCAGAACGGGCAACTGGGCACAAATGGTCTGGACGGGGGCAGCGGTGGAGACAGACATGGGGAACTCCCGTGAAAGAGAAAGGTGAGATGGGTGCGCGGAGGCGGGGCTCGGCGGCCCTATCGCATTCGATTGCTCACGGAAGACTCCCTCGAACGACCAGGACCCCTGGTGTCGAGAGGGGCCCGCGCTTGCCGTAGACCTCACTGCCTACGGCCTGGTCTTCACCCGGGGCACCCCGCCACGGACGGAGGGTTGCCGGACAGTCGGCCGGGGCCTCATGACTGTCACTCATGACCTGGTACAGAAACGTACGGGAAGTGATCGCGGTCCCGCAACCGGTGTCCGAACTACGGGACCGCGATGCCCTGCTATGCGTTGCTCGCGGCCACCCAGCGCTCCAGCGTCCGCTTCGCCGCGCCCGAGTCGATCGACTCCGCGGCCCTGTCCATCCCGGCCCGCAACTGCTCGGCGAGC
The DNA here is from genome assembly GCF_036174265.1 of Streptomyces sp. NBC_00285. Lineage (NCBI taxonomy): Bacteria > Bacillati > Actinomycetota > Actinomycetes > Kitasatosporales > Streptomycetaceae > Streptomyces > Streptomyces sp. NBC_00285. The sequence continues at coordinate 3,012,159 of NZ_CP108055.1, forward strand.
GTCCCGGGGCCGGGGTCCAGGGCCACCAGCCCGGCCGCCGCGTTCAGCAGTACGGCGTCCCGTACGGGCCCCGTCTCGCCGTCCAGCAGGCGCAGCGCCACGTCGGCGTTGTAGGAGGGGTCCGCACCCCGCAGCGCCTCCACCGGGACCAGCTCGATGCCGACGTCCCTGGGGTCGAAGCTCTCCTCGGTGACCTTGCCGTCGCGGACGATCCACACCCGGGACGTGGACGTCGTGGTCAGCTCGTCGAACCCGTCGTCGCCGCGGAAGACGAGGGAGGAGTTGCCCCGCTCGGCCAGGACCCCGGCGATGAGCGGCGCCAGACGGGGGTCGGCGACTCCCACGGCCTGAGCCTTCACCCTCGCCGGGTTGGTCAGCGGGCCGAGTGCGTTGAAGGTGGTCCGGATCCCCAACTGCCCTCGCGCGGCGGCCACATGACGCAGTGCCGGATGGAACTTGACCGCGAAGCAGAAGGTGATCCCGGCCTCCTCGGCCACCTCGGCCACCCGCTTCGGCGTCAGCTCCAGATTGACGCCGAGCTTCTCCAGGACGTCCGAGGCGCCGGACGCGGAGGATGCGGCCCGGTTGCCGTGCTTGACGACCTTCGCGCCCGTGCCGGCGATGACGATCGACGACATCGTGGAGATGTTCACCGTCTTCGCGCCGTCGCCGCCCGTGCCGACGATGTCGACGGTCCGTCCCGGCACCTCGATCACGTTCGCGTGCTCGTACATCGTGCGGACGAGCCCGGTGATCTCCTCGACGGTCTCGCCCTTGGCCCGCAGCGCCACCGCGAAACCGGCGATCTGCGCGTCCGTCGCCTCACCGCGCATGATCAGGTCCATCGCCCAGGCGGTGTCGTCGGCGGACAGGTCACGGCCGTCCAGCAGGCCGTTGAGCAGGGCGGGCCAGGAACGGCCCGCCGCGGTGTCGCCTCCAGCGGGGGTCACAGCGCTCATGGGGCCGCTCCAGATGTCGTAGAGAAGTCTGCCCCCACCCTATCCAGCCCGGTGCACGGCGAAGGGCCCCGTCCGGTGTTCGGACGGGGCCCTTCTACCGCGCGTGGCGAGCGCAGCGATCAGTGGTGGCCGTGGCCGCTCGTGATCTCCTTGTACTCCTCGACGGTGGGCTTGGGGATCTGGGACTCCTCGCCGTAGTACGACTCGCTGAGCTTGGCGCGCAGCTTCTCGGAGCCCTTGACCTTGCGCTCGACACCGTTCTCGTCGGTCGTCGGGCCGATCTCGGCCGGGCGGTACTGCTCGTGCGCCGTGAGCGTGTGCAGCTGCTCCTGGCTGAGCGGCTCGTGGACCTCGACGAACTCACCGTGCGGCAGGCGCTTGATGATGCCGGACTCGCGGCCGTGCAGCACCTTGTCCTTGTCGCGGCGCTGGAGGCCGAGACAGATCCGCTTGGTGGCGATGAACGCGAGGACCGGGGCGACGAAGAACGCGACCCGGACGAACCAGGTGATGGCGTTGATCGACAGGTGGAAGTGGGTGGCCCAGAGGTCGTTTCCACCACCGATCAGCAGCACCAGGTACCAGGTGATCCACGCGACACCGAACGCCGTACGGGTCGGGGCGTTGCGCGGGCGGTCCAGGATGTGGTGCTCGCTCTTGTCGCCGGTGACCCAGGACTCGATGAACGGGTAGACCGCGATCGCGACCAGGACCAGCGGGAAGATGACCAGCGGGATGAACACGCCCAGGACGAGCGTGTGACCCCAGAAGTTGATCTCCCAGCCCGGCATGACACGGATCAGGCCCTCGGAGAAGCCCATGTACCAGTCCGGCTGGGCGCCCGTGGACACCTGGTCGGGACGGTAGGGGCCCATCGCCCAGATCGGGTTGATGGAGGCGATCGCCGCGATGACCGCGATGACACCGAAGACCAGGAAGAAGAAGCCTCCGGCCTTGGCCATGTAGACCGGCAGCAGGGGCATGCCGACCACGTTGTTGTTGGTCTTGCCGGGGCCCGCGAACTGCGTGTGCTTGTGGTAGAAGACCAGGATCAGGTGCGCCACCATCAGGCCGAGCATGATGCCCGGCAGCAGCAGGACGTGGATCGAGTAGAAGCGGGCCACGAAGTCGCCGCCCGGGAACTCTCCGCCGAACAGGAAGAACGACAGGTACGTGCCGACGATCGGCACGGACAGGACCGCGCCCTCCATGAAGCGGACACCGGTGCCGGAGAGCAGGTCGTCCGGGAGCGAGTAACCGGTGAAGCCGGTGAACATGCCCAGGACGAACAGCAGGAAGCCGAACAGCCAGTTGACCTCACGCGGCTTGCGGAACGCGCCCGTGAAGAACACACGCATCATGTGCACGAACATGCCGGCGAGGAAGATCAGCGCCGCCCAGTGGTGGATCTGCCGGATCAGCAGACCACCGCGCACATCGAAGGAGATGTGCATGGTCGAGTTGAACGCCTCGGACATCAGCTGCCCCTGCAGCGGGGGGTAGCTGCCGTGGTACACCACCTCGTTCATCGACGGGTGGAAGAACAGCGTCAGATACACACCCGTGAGGATGATGATGATGAAGCTGTACATGCAGATCTCGCCCAGCATGAACGACCAGTGGTCGGGGAAGATCTTGCGCATGTTGGACTTGGCAAGGGAGTAGATCCCGAGCCGTCCGTCGGCCCAGTCGGCGACACGCTCGCCGGCCGGGGCCTTCTCGCGCGAGCGCGAGTCGGTGGAGTTCGTAGTGCTCATCCGCGCTCCCAGAATGCAGGGCCGACGGGCTCCTCGAAGTCGCCGAGCGCTTGAAGGTAGCCCTCTTCGTTCACGCCGATCCGCAGCTGCGGCAGGGCGTGACCGGCGGGACCGAAGATCACCCGGGCGCCGTCGGAGAGGTCGAAGGTGGACTGGTGGCAAGGGCAGAGCACGTGGTGCGTCTGCTGCTCGTACAGGGAGATCGGGCAACCGACGTGGGTGCAGATCTTCGAGTACGCGACGATTCCCTCGTGCGACCACTCGAGCTCGCGCTTGTCCTTGATGTTGTCCGGCTGGATGCGGACGATCATCAGGGCGGCCTTGGCGATCTCGGTCTGGAAGTCCTCGTCGTGCTCCTCCAGGCCCTCGGGCCTGGCGAAGGTCAGCGAGCCGACCGCGATGTCGGAGGCACGCAGCGGCTGGTCGGTGTTCACGTTGACCAGCAGCTTGCCCTTGGACCACAGGGTGTGGCGGAGCTTGGTGCCGGGCAGCGGGCCGAGGTCGCGCAGCAGCATGACGCCGGAGAGCGGGAACAGGGCCAGCGCTCCGAACATCGTGTTGCGGATCAGCTTGCGGCGGCCGAGTGCCGACTCCTTGGCGCCCTGCTTGAAGTCCGCGTGGACCTTCGCGCGGACCTCGGGGGACGCCTCGATCGGGTGACGCTCGTCGGCGACCTCCTCGTCGGACATCAGGGTGCGGGCCCAGTGGACCGCGCCCGCGCCGATCGAGAACAGGGCGAGACCGAGGGTCAGGCCCAGCGCGAAGTTCAGCGCGTTGATGTGCCCGATCGGGAAGACGAAGATCGACTTGTCGTGCGGGATGCCCACGTAGGAGGCGATGAACCCGACCGTGGCGAGCATCGAGACCGTGAAGAGCATGGCCACCGTGCGCTCGGACCGCCTGGCGGCCGCCTCGTCGATGTCCTGCACCCGGTGCTCGTGGGGCGGCAGTCCGGGGTCGGCGAACGGGTTCTTGTCGTCCGCGACGCCTACCGCGCCGTGCGCGTCCTGCTCAGCGGGCAGGTTCTCTTCTGGAATGTCTTGGCTACTCATGACTTCTTGGCCTTTGCGGTCCGAGCGGCGACCCAGATGGCGACCGCGATCAGCGCGCCGAGGCCGAAGATCCAGCCGAACAGGCCTTCGGAGACCGGGCCGAGACCGCCCAGCTCAAGACCGCCGGGGCTCACGGTGTCGTCGCCGTTGACCGCGTTCAGGTACGCGATGATGTCCTTCTTGTTCTGCTCCGACAGTGTGGTGTCGGGGAACGACGGCATGTTCTGCGGGCCGGTCTGCATGGCCTCGTAGATGTGCTTCGGGTCGACGCCGTCAAGGCTCGGCGCGTACTTGCCGTGCGTCAGCGCACCACCCTTGCCGGTGAAGTTGTGGCACTGCGTGCAGTTGTCACGGAACAGCTCGCCACCCTTGGCGATGTCGGCGCCGTCAGGGCCGTACTGCGCCGCGGTCGGGACCGTCGGACCCGCGCCGAGCGACGAGATGTACGCCGCCAGCTGGTCGATCTCGGCCTGCGAGTAGATGACCTTCTTGCGCGGAATCTGCGCGCCCGGCTGCTGGGCCGGCATACGGCCGGTGCCGACCTGGAAGTCGACGGCCGCCGCGCCGACGCCCACGAGGCTCGGGCCGTCGGAGCTGCCCTGACCTCCGGCGCCGTGGCAGCTGGCGCAGCCTACGGCGAAGAGCTTCTTGCCCTCGTCGATGGCCAGGGACTGGGCGGTTTCATCTGCCTGCGCCTTGCTCGCGGGTGCGAACACGGCGTACAGCCCCCCGGTGCATGCCAGCGCGAGGAGTAGGACGACGAGCGCAGCCAGCGGGTGGCGTCGTCGTGCGGAGAGCTTTTTCACGGATTACCCCGGTGTCAGGATCTTCTGCGTCGATGCTTGCGATGTCTGGGAGCGGGCCCGGCTACTTGATCATGTAGATCGTGGCGAAGAGGCCGATCCAGACGACGTCGACGAAGTGCCAGTAGTAGGACACGACGATGGCCGCGGTCGCCTGTTCGTGGGTGAACCTCTTGGCCGCGTAGGTACGCCCGAGGACGAACAGGAACGCGATCAGGCCTCCCGTCACATGCATGCCGTGGAAGCCGGTGGTCAGGTAGAACACCGAGCCGTACGGATCGGAGGAGAGCGAGAGCCCGTCCTTCTTCACCAGCTCCGTGTACTCGAAGATCTGACCGCCGATGAAGATCGCGCCCATGATGAAGGTGATGATGAACCACCCCCGGAGCTTCTTCACGTCACCGCGCTCGGCAGCGAAGACGCCGAGCTGGCAGGTGAGGGAGGAGAGCACCAGGATCGTGGTGTTCGTCGCCGAGAACGGGAAGTTCAGGCTGGACGCCATTTCCTTCCAGTGGTCGGGACCCGTCACCGATCGCAGGGTGAAGTACATCGCGAAGAGGGCCGCGAAGAACATCAGCTCGGAACTCAGCCAGATGATGGTTCCGACGCTGGTGAGGTTCGGCCGGTTGACCGACGGGTGCGCGTGCCCGGTTTCTACTGTCGTTGCTGTCGCCACGACCGACATTATGTCGGTCGCTTATCCCGCCCTCACTCCGGGGGGTGCCGTTCGGAGTGTCTCCCTGCTCCATACCGGTGTTGACGTGGTGTTCAAGGGAGTAGCATCCGGGCCAACGGGCCTGTCCTTACGACGCTGACGTCACGGAGGAACAATGCAGCCGACCGCCACGGTGCTGGTCTACAGCGACGATTCCAACACCCGCGAGCAGGTACGGCTCGCCGCCGGCCGGCGACCGGCTCCCGACGTTCCGTTGATCGAGTTCCTGGAGTGCGCCACGCCCGCGGCGGTGCTGAAGGAGCTGGACAAGGGCGGGATCGACGTCTGTGTCCTCGACGGTGAGGCCGTGCCGATGGGCGGCATGGGGATCTGCCGGCAGATCAAGGACGAGGTGTTCGACTGCCCGCCGGTGCTCCTGCTGATCGGGCGGCCGCAGGACGCGTGGCTGGCGACGTGGAGCCGGGCGGAGGCCGCGGTGACCCACCCGGTGGATCCGGTGGAGTTCGCGGCGGCGCTGGCTTCCCTGCTGCGGGACCGGAAGGCTCTGAGCGCTTAAGGACACGGGGACTTCCGCGTTCGGGCGGCTGCGGGCCGTCTGCGGCTGGTTACGCCCCCCGCGCGCGGGCAGGTCACACCGCCGTCGGTCGCAGCCTTGCCGTCTGGTCGGCACTCGGGGCGTCCGGGGTGCCCTTCAGGAGGGCGCTGCCCGTGCGCCACTTCTTCCAGTCCAGGTTCCAGTCCCCGAAGCCGTTGCCGAAGGTCTCCATCGTGTCGCCGTTCGAGTTGATGACCTTCACCACATCGCCCTCGTGAACGGTGTCGAAGAACCACTCGGCGTTCGAGGTACTCATGCCGGTGCAGCCGTGGCTGACGTTCTCGTAGCCCTGGGAACCGGTGGACCAGGGGGCGGCGTGCACGTACTCGCCGCTCCAGGTGACGCGGGTCGCGTAGTAGACCGGGAGGTCGTACGAGTCCGAGGAACCCTCGGCGATGCCGATGCTGGTACCGCGCATACGTACGAAGTACTCCTTGCCCAGCACGACCTTGACGCCGTTGCGGGTCTCGAAGCCGGGCTTGCCGGTGGTGACCGGGAGTTCGTTGATGACCGCGCCGTTCTTGTAGACCTTCATCGAGTGTGACGAGGCGTCCGTCACGGCGATGATGCGGTCACCGGTGGTCAGCTTGAGGGGCTTGGCCTTTCCGCCCCAGAGCCGGTCGCCGATCTTGACGCCCTCCAGGTCGCTGCGGACCTGGATCGTGGCGTGGCCGGGCCAGTACTCCTTGGGGCGGTAGTGGAGTTCCTTGTCGCCCACCCAGTACCAGGCGCCCGGTACGGCGGGCGTGGAGTCGACCCTGAGGGCGCGCTCGATGACGGCCCGCTGCGCCTTGTCCTTGACGGGATTGTCCAGTGCCGCGGTGATGGGCTGGCCCACGCCGTACGAGCCCGACTTGGGGCCGAAGGTGACCGTCAGGCGCTTCTTGCCCACGGGCCTGCTGGTGTCGAAGTCGAGGACCTTGCGGCCCGGCGCCCCGTCGTCGTCCTCGGTGCTCACCCGGACCGTGTAGTGGGCGTTCGCGGCCAGCGGGGAGGTGCTGCGCCACCGGGTGCCGTCGGCGGAGAGTTCGCCCGCCACATGGCGCCCTGTGGCGTCCGCGGCCGTGACGTCGGTGAGGCGCCCGTCGCCGTCGTCGGCGGTGACCTCCAGGGGCTTGTCCGGGTCGGCCTTCTTCCCGTTGCCCGTGGGCGCGCTGAAGGCGATCTGGTCCGCCGCGTCGTACGGCGCCTCCGCCAGCGGGTTCCCGTCGGACCCGCAGGCGGTTGCGCTGACGCCTAGGGCGATCACCAGCAGGGTGCAGCTGACGACGATGCGGGTACGCGGTGCCTGGTTCATGACTTCACGCTAGGGAGCGCCGTCAACTCCGGCACGCCGGGTGACTCGTACGAGGGACCCTGATTGCGGCAAAAGCAGGAGCCCGGACGCTCCTGACGGAGTGTCCGGGCTCCTTTTGGGCTCGATTCGTGCTACTGCGTGCGGTTCTCACCGCGGTAGTACTCGAAGACCCAGCCGTACAGGCCGATCAGGAGCACCGGCACCGAGAAGTACAGCAGCCACCAGCCGATCGCGACCGACAGGAAGGCGAGGGCGCCGCCGAAGCCGAGAGCGAGCGGCTGCCAGCTGTGCGGGCTGAAGAACCCGACCTCGCCGGCGTCGTCCGCGACATCGGCCTCCTTGTTGTCCTGCGCGCCGGCGTCCACCCGTCGGGCCGTGAAGCCCAGGTAGAAGCCGATCATGATGGACAGGCCGAAGGCCAGGAAGAGCGCGGTGGTACCGGCCGGCTCCTTCGACCACACGCCATAGACGATCGCCATGGCGAGGATGAAGATGCTCAGCCAGAAGAACATCCGTCCTTGGATCTTCACTTGCCGGCCTCCTTGCCGCCGTCGCCGGCCAGAGCCTTCTCACCGTGACCGGCGTTCTCGAGCTGGTCGAGAGCGGCGATCTCCGGGTGGTGGAGGTCGAACGCCGGGGACTCGCTGCGGATCCGCGGCAGGGTGAGGAAGTTGTGCCGCGGCGGCGGGCAGGAGGTCGCCCACTCGAGCGAGCGGCCGTAACCCCACGGGTCGTCGACGCCGACCGGCTTGCCGTACTTGGCCGTCTTCCACACGTTGTAGAGGAACGGCAGGATCGACAGGCCGAGCACGAACGAGCTGATCGTCGAGATCGTGTTCAGGGCCGTGAACCCGTCGGCCGCCAGGTAGTCGGCGTAACGACGGGGCATGCCCTCGGCGCCCAGCCAGTGCTGGACCAGGAAGGTGCCGTGGAAGCCGATGAACAGCGTCCAGAACGTGATCTTGCCGAGGCGCTCGTCGAGCATCTTGCCGGTGAACTTCGGCCACCAGAAGTGGAAGCCGGAGAACATCGCGAAGACGACGGTGCCGAAGACGACGTAGTGGAAGTGCGCCACCACGAAGTACGAGTCCGAGACGTGGAAGTCCAGCGGCGGCGAGGCCAGGATGACACCGGTCAGACCACCGAAGGTGAAGGTGATCAGGAAGCCGGTGGCCCAGAGCATCGGGGTCTCGAAACTCAGTGACCCCTTCCACATCGTTCCGATCCAGTTGAAGAACTTCACGCCCGTCGGTACGGCGATGAGGAACGTCATGAAGGAGAAGAACGGGAGCAGCACACCGCCGGTGACGTACATGTGGTGCGCCCACACCGTCACGGACAGACCCGCGATCGCGATGGTCGCCGCGATCAGACCCATGTAGCCGAACATCGGCTTGCGGGAGAAGACGGGGATGACCTCGGAGATGATGCCGAAGAACGGCAGGGCGATGATGTACACCTCTGGATGGCCGAAGAACCAGAAGAGGTGTTGCCACAGCAACGCTCCGCCGTTGGCGGCATCGAAGACATGTGCCCCGAATTTCCGATCCGCCTCCAGCGCGAAGAGCGCGGCGGCGAGAACGGGGAAGGCGAGCAGGACCAGCACCGCGGTCAGCAGCACGTTCCACACGAAGATCGGCATGCGGAACATGGTCATGCCGGGCGCGCGCATGCAGATGATCGTGGTGATGAAGTTGACCGCACCGAGGATCGTGCCGAAGCCGGAGAAGGCCAGACCCATGATCCACAGGTCCGCACCGATGCCCGGGGAGCGGACGGCGTCGGAGAGCGGGGAGTAGGCGAACCAGCCGAAGTCGGCCGCGCCCGAGGGGGTGAGGAAGCCGCCGACCGCGATCGTCGAGCCGAACAGGTAGAGCCAGTAGGCGAACATGTTCAGCCGCGGGAACGCCACGTCGGGCGCGCCGATCTGCAGCGGCATGATCCAGTTGGTGAAACCGGCGAACAGCGGCGTCGCGAACATCAGCAGCATGATCGTGCCGTGCATCGTGAACGCCTGGTTGAACTGCTCGCTCGACATGATCTGCAGACCCGGCCGGGCCAGCTCGGCGCGCATGAAGAGCGCCATCACGCCACCGATGAGGAAGAACGCGAACGACGTGGCCAGGTACATCGTGCCGATCGTCTTGTGGTCAGTGGTGGTGAGCCACTTGATGACCACGCTGCCGCGGTTCTGGCGCCGGACCGGCAGTTCGTCCGCGTAGTGGGACCCTGCTTCGGCGGCACCCTGGGGTTCGTTGAGGATGCTCACAGGTTCGTCGTCTCCCGGTCCTTCTCGTGGGCGGTCTGCTCGATGCCCGCGGGAACGTAACCGGTCTGCCCCTTCTTCGCGAGGTCCTTGAGGTGCTGCTCGTAGCGCTCGGGGGAGACGACCTTCACGTTGAACAGCATCCGGGAGTGGTCGACGCCGCAGAGCTCGGCGCACTTGCCCATGAAGGTGCCCTCCTTGTTCGGAGTCACCTCGAAGGAGTTGGTGTGGCCCGGGATGACGTCCATCTTCATCAGGAACGGCACCACCCAGAAGGAGTGGATGACGTCACGCGAGGTGAGGACGAAGCGGACCGTCTTGCCCTTGGGGAGCCAGAGGGTCGGGCCGGGGTTGCCGGTCTGCGGGTTCTTCGTCGCGGGCGTCCCGAAGTCGTAGACGCCGCCGGCGTTCGCCGGGAATGCGTTCTTGAACCGGGTCGGAATCGCGTCCAGGTTCTTGTCGGTCTTCGCGTCGCCCGTGGAGCCCGCGACGGGCTCGATGTAGTTGAAGGCCCAGCTCCATTGGTAGCCGACGACGTTGACGGTGACGTCGGGGTTCTTCTTGAGGCTGAGGATCTTCGACTCGTCACGGGCCGTGAAGTAGAACAGGACCGAGACGATGACGAGCGGAACGACCGTGTACAGCGCCTCGATGGGCATGTTGTACCGGGTTTGCGGAGGAACTTCGACCTTGGTGCGGCTGCGCCGGTGGTAGATCGTGCTCCACAGGATCAGGCCCCACACCAGCACGCCGGTGGCCAGCGCGGCTGCCCAGGATCCCTGCCACAGGGAGAGGATTCGCGGAGCCTCTTCCGTGGTCGGGGTGGGCATACCAAGGCGGGGGAAGTCCTTGTATGTGCAACCGGTGGCGGTCGCCAGGACCAGGCCCGCGGTCATTGCCTGCAGCAGCTTCCGCCGCATCGGGCGCCGCGGCGAGCGGTCGGAGCCGTTGGGACTCACGTAGCGCCTTCCCGAGAGTCTCGCCCGCGCGTGTTGGCTGCGGCCTGCCTTCATCGGGGGTCGGTCGCCGCCCTGCGTCGGGCAGGGGTTTGGATGTTTATGCGGACCAAACCCTAGCCGACGCTCTTCGGGGGTTCGCGGGGAGGGTGGCATACGCGCGGGCGGTCACTCGAAAGCGCCCAACGGGTGGGGGGTTCGGGCGTGTTTGCGACTGCGTGGGCCAGGTGGTCGCCCGCGCGTGGCCCCGCACGGCTCCGGGCCGCTTAGCGTTGCCGTGTGTCCTACTTCGATGCCGCTTCCGCCGCTCCGCTCCATCCCGTCGCACGTCAGGCCCTGCTGGCCGCCCTGGACGACGGCTGGGCCGATCCCGCGCGGCTGTACCGGGAGGGGCGGCGGGCCCGGATGCTGCTCGACGCCGCCCGGGAGGCCGCCGCGGAGTCGGTGGGGTGCCGGCCGGACGAGCTGGTGTTCACGCCGTCCGGGACGCGGGCCGTGCACAGCGGGATCGCCGGGGTGCTGGCCGGTCGCCGTCGCGTCGGACGTCACCTGATCGTGTCAGCTGTTGAACACTCCTCCGTGCTCCAGGCCGCGGAATCCCACGAGGCGGACGGCGGAACCGTCACCCGAGTGGCCGTCAGCCGGGCGGGAGCGGCGGCCCCGTCGGCCTACGCGGCCGAGCTCCGGCAGGACACCGCACTGGCGTGTCTCCAGTCGGCCAACCACGAGGTGGGCACCGTGCAGCCGGTGGCGGAGGTGGCCGGGTTGTGCCGGGAGGCGGGGGTGCCGTTGCTGGTGGACGCGGCGCAGTCGCTGGGGTGGGGACCGGTCGGGGGTGACTGGTCGGTGCTGACGGCGAGTGCCCACAAGTGGGGCGGGCCGTCGGGGGTGGGCCTGCTCGCCGTACGCAAGGGTGTGCGGTTCGCGGCGTCCGGGCCCGCCGACGAGCGGGAGTCGGGGCGGGCGCCGGGGTTCGAGAACCTGCCGGCGATCGTCGCGGCGGCGGCCTCACTGCGGGCGGTACGGGCCGAGGCGGCACAAGAGGCCGTACGACTGCGGGAGCTGACGGCGCGGATCCGGGCACGGGTGTCGCGGCTGGTCCCGGACGTGGACGTGGTCGGGGATCCCGAGCGGCGGCTGCCGGGGATCGTCACCTTCTCGTGTCTCTATGTCGATGGGGAGACGTTGCTGCACGAGCTGGACCGGGCGGGTTTCTCCGTTTCCTCCGGATCGTCCTGCACGAGCAGCACGCTGACGCCGAGCCATGTGCTCAAAGCGATGGGAGTGCTGAGTGAGGGAAATGTGAGGGTTTCCCTGCCGTGGGGGACGGCTTCCGAGGAGGTCGACCGTTTCCTGGAGGTGCTGCCCGGGGCGGTGGCGGGAGTCCGGGAGAAGCTGGGCGCGCCGGTTCCGTCAGCCGTCACCCGCGAGGACTCCCTGGTCGTCGACGCCCTGGGCAAGCGCTGCCCGATCCCGGTCATCGAGTTGGCGAAGGTCATCGGGGACGTCCCGGTGGGCGGGACGGTCCGGATCCTCTCCGACGACGAGGCCGCACGCCTCGACATCCCCGCCTGGTGCGAGATGCGGGAGCAGGAGTACGTGGGAGAGGAACCGGAGGAGAGCGGAACGGCGTACGTGGTCCGCCGGCTCAGGTGACGCCGTCCGGGGCGCGGGGCCGGGTCGAGGTGCGGCGGGCGCCGCACCAGGCATGATCGGCGCCCGCGCACCCCGACGGGCTCAGCCCAGATGCCCCTGGACCTCGACGGCGGCCTCGTCGCCGTATGCCTTGGTGAACCGCTCCATGAAGCTCTCCCGGCGCAGCCGGTACTCCTGCGTCCCGACCGTCTCGATGACGAGGGTCGCCAGCATGCAGCCGACCTGCGCCGCCCGCTCCAGCGAGACGCCCCAGGAGAGTCCCGACAGGAACCCGGCGCGGAAGGCGTCGCCGACGCCCGTGGGGTCCGCCTTGCGCTCCTCCTCCGCGCAGCCGACGACGATCGGCTCCTCGCCGGTCCTCTCGATCCGCACGCCCTGCGCGCCCAGCGTGGTGACGCGGTGCCCGACCTTCGCCAGGATCTCCGCGTCGGACCAGCCGGTCTTGGACTCGATGAGCCCCTTCTCGTACTCGTTCGAGAAGAGGTACGTGGCGCCGTCCAGCAGGATCCGGATCTCGTCGCCGTTCATACGGGCGATCTGCTGGGAGAAGTCCGCGGCGAACGGGATGCCGCGCGAACGGCACTCCTCGGTGTGGCGGAGCATCGCCTCGGGGTCGTCGGCGCCGATGAGGACGAGGTCGAGGCCGTCCACCCGGTCGGCGACCGTCTTGAGCTCGATCTGGCGGGCTTCGCTCATCGCGCCCGTGTAGAAGGAGCCGATCTGGTTGTGGTCGGCGTCGGTGGTGCACACGAAGCGGGCGGTGTGCAGCGTCTCGGAGATCCGGACGGACGTGGTGTCGACGCCGTGCCGGTCGAGCCAGGCGCGGTACTCGTCGAAGTCGAAGCCCGCGGCCCCGACGAGGATCGGGTTCGTGCCGAGCTGTCCCATCCCGAAGGCGATGTTCGCCCCGACGCCGCCCCTGCGTACGTCGAGGTTGTCGACCAGGAAGGAGAGCGAGACCGTGTGCAGCTGGTCCGCGACGAACTGGTCGGCGAAACGGCCGGGGAAGGTCATGAGGTGGTCGGTGGCGATGGAGCCGGTGACTGCGATGCGCACGGCGTGGACTCTCCTGAGGGAGGGTGAATTGACGTTTAACGCTACCGGGTCCGTATAGGGAACCGCGAGGCGGTCGACTGCTCGGCCAAGCCGGAAAAACTACCCGATAGTAGATCTTTCTTCGCAGGCTCCGACGTGCATACGGTGCCGTCATGACGAACCTCGAGCTGTACGCCTCCGCCCCGGCCGACGTGGACGGGGGCCTCGCCTCGCTGCGCGGCGACTGCGCCCGGATGGCACCCCACTGGGCGGCGCCCGACCGAATCGTTTCCCTCCCGGTGTCTCCCTCCCTCATCCACGGCGTGACCGTTCCCGAGGGCTCCGCCCGGCTGCTGGACGCCATGTCGGAGTACGGCGACTGACGCACGGCGCGCGAGTCAGCGCGCAGAAGGGAACCGCGCGCTCCCCCGCTGCGTCCCATCGCCGTCCCCCGGAAAGGGGATGCGGGATACGACCCTTTTGCCGACCTTTTTGACAGGGTCGGGTCAGGGTCGAGGGACAGTTGCGCAGCAGAAGGAGCGATGCGGTGGACACCGAGCGACCCGACAACGACGACACCGGCGCCTCCGCCGAGGCCTCCGGCGGCGGGGACGGGAGCGCTGCGGAAGCTCCTGTCGCGCGGGAAGCCGACGCCACGGAAGCGCTCGGCGCGGGGGATGCGGGCGGCCCGGAGGATGCGGGCGGCGCGGAACACGTGAGCGGCGCTGACGAGGAACCGGGCACCGAGGTTTCCGGTGACGCGGTTTCCGGTGACGAGGAGCCCAGCCGCGCCGAGTCCCTCCCCATGGGGGAGGCGGGCGCCGCGGAGACGGAGAGCCGCGCCGGAGCCGGGACCGACCGGAAGGTCGGGGACGCCGAGGATGCTCCCGCAGGAGAGACGGGCGCCGGGGACACCGAGGACGCTTCCGGGGACCCGGCGCAGGACGTCGAGGGAATCGCCGACGCCGACACGGACGACTCCCCGCCCATCGACATCTCCGGCATCTCCGGGACCCCGGCCGTCGCTGCCGCCGACGAACCGGATGAACTCCCGGCCCCCGATACCGAGGTCGCCCGGGACGGCGAGTCCGACGATCTCCGTTCCGCTCGGCGGCGGTCGCCCGTCGCCGTCGCCGCTGTCGCCGCCGCCGTACTGCTGGTCGGAGGCGGAGGGGCGTATCTCGCCGCCGGCGCCTCCGGAGGGTCCGGCAAGGACACCACGTCCGGCGCGTCCGGCGACGACACTCCCCCGCCCCTCGCACTCGACGGTTACGGCGCGAGCGGCGGGACCGGCAACGGCATCGCGCCCGGGGAGCCGAACCCGTACGGCGCGACCTACCGCGTCGACGGCAGCCTCCCGCAGGGGCCCGCCTCGGCGCCCGTCTACCGCACCGGTGGACAGGTCGCCGAGGCCGACGTGGCGCGGCTCGCCAAGGCGCTCGGCGTCGACGGAACTCCGGTGGCGCAGGGGCAGTTCTGGCGGATCGGGGTCATGGACGGCTCGGGTCCGGTGCTCACGGTGAACCGGCAGGCGCCGGGCGCGTGGACCTTCCAGCGCTACTCCCCCGTCACTGACGACTGCAAGAGCGCCACCGTGTGCGGCCTCGACGGCTCGGTCGGTGATCCGGTGAGCGTGACGGTCGCGGTCGCGGAGAAGGCCGCGGCGCCGGTACTGAAGGCAGTGGGCCAGGACGGCGCGAAGCTCGACGCGAGCCAGGTCCTGGGGGCCCAGCGGGTCGTGAACGCCGATCCGGTGGTGGGCGGACTGCCCACGTACGGCTGGTCGACCGGCGTCACCGTGAACGCGCAGGGTGAAGTGGTGGGCGGCACCGGTCAGTTGAAGGCGCCGGTCAAGAGCGACACGTATCCCGTGCTGAGCGCGGAGAAGACGCTGGGCCTGCTGAACAAGGTGCCCGGCACCGACCACCGCATGGGCATCGGCGGCTGCGCCAGTCCCGTACCGCTGAAGGACCGGCTGGAGGCGCCCTGCGGGGAGTCGACGGCGAGCCCCGCCGCGGGCAACGCGCTCACGGTCGAGAAGGCGGTGTTCGGACTGGCCTCGCACCTCGTGGACGGCCGGCAGGCGCTCGTGCCGTCCTGGCTGTTCGAGGTGCGGGCAGCGGGCGCGCAGGACGCCTTCACGGTGACGTATCCGGCGGTCGACCCGACGTACATCGCCTCGCCTGCGACCGCGACGCCCTCCGCGCCCGCCACCCCCACGGCGCCTTCCGGCGACCCGACCTCCACGTCGAAGACGCGCGACGTCAAGGTGGACGGCTACTCTGCCGACGGCGACCAGCTGACCGTGAGCTTCACGGGCGGGGTGTGCGGGGACTACGCGGCGACGGCGAGCGAGAGCTCGGGCAAGGTGACGGTCACGGTGACCGAGACGCCGTGGCAGGGCAAGGTCTGCATCATGATCGCCAAGGAGATCCAGAAGACCGTGACCCTGGACGAGCCGCTCGGTGACCGCGAGGTCGTGGGTTCGGACGGCAAGGCGATCCCGCTGGAGAAGGCGGGCTCGGCGCGGCTGCCGGAGACCTCCGGGGCCCGGTAGCCCTGAGGACGCATGAAGGCGGCGGCCCCTTCGGAGGGGGCCGCCGCCTTCTTCTGTCTGTCTGCGCCGAAGCCGGTCCGCGCCGACTTAGCTGAAGGAGTCGCCGCAGGCGCAGGAGCCGGTCGCGTTGGGGTTGTCGATCGTGAAGCCCTGCTTCTCGATGGTGTCCACGAAGTCGATGGACGCGCCGCCCAGGTACGGGGCACTCATGCGGTCGGTGACGACCTTGACGCCGTCGAAGTCCTTCAGGACGTCGCCGTCGAGCGAGCGCTCGTCGAAGAAGAGCTGGTAACGCAGGCCGGAGCAGCCACCGGGCTGAACGGCGACGCGCAGGGCCAGGTCGTCACGGCCTTCCTGGTCGAGCAGGGCCTTGACCTTCGCCGCGGCGGCGTCGGACAGGATGATGCCGTCGGTGACGGTGCCGGTCTCGTCCGATACGGACATCTACATCTCTCCCGGGTTGTACGGAGACTGCTTGCCGACTGGTGCAACCGGCAAGGCCGCGGATTCATTCCGGGCCGGACGCCGGTTTTCCGGCGCCTCCTTCATGCTCGCACATGCGTTGGCGGTCGGAAAATGTCCGGTCGGCCCCCGAGGGGGATTCACGTCACATCGACGTTATGACGATCGTCAAAGTGACGTGAAGCAGGCTATGATAGATAACGTCAGTTCGACGAAAAGTAGAAAGGGTGCGTGTCGTGACCACCGCCCAGACCACGGAGCTCGACGTACAGCCGACTCCGCTCGCCCTGTTGCTGCTCGGCCGTGAGGCCGACCCGAGGAGCGAGCGGGGCGTCGAGTGTCCCGGCGATCTGCCCTCGCCGTCCGACCCCGACCTCGTCGAGCGTGCCCGCGCGGCCAAGGAGAAGCTCGGCGACAAGGTGTTCGTTCTCGGCCACCACTACCAGCGTGACGAGGTCATCCAGTTCGCCGACGTCACGGGCGACTCCTTCAAGCTGGCCCGGGACGCGGCCGCGCGCCCCGAGGCCGAGTACATCGTGTTCTGCGGTGTGCACTTCATGGCCGAGTCCGCGGACATCCTGACGGGCGACGACCAGAAGGTCGTCCTCCCGGACCTCGCCGCCGGCTGCTCCATGGCCGACATGGCGACGGCCGAGCAGGTCGCCGAGTGCTGGGACGTCCTCACCGAGGCCGGCATCGCCGAGCAGGTCGTGCCGGTGTCGTACATGAACTCCTCGGCGGACATCAAGGCGTTCACGGGCAAGCACGGCGGCACCATCTGCACGTCGTCCAACGCCGAGCGCGCCCTGAACTGGGCCTTCGAGCAGGGTGAGAAGGTCCTCTTCCTGCCCGACCAGCACCTCGGCCGCAACACCGCGGTCCGGGACCTGGGCCTGTCCCTGGAGGACTGCGTCCTCTACAACCCGCACAAGCCGAACGGCGGCCTGACCGCCGAGCAGCTCCGGGACGCGAAGATGATCCTGTGGCGCGGGCACTGCTCGGTGCACGGGCGTTTCTCGCTGGAGTCCGTGGAGGACGTACGCGCCCGGATACCCGGGGTGAACGTCCTCGTTCACCCCGAGTGCACGCACGAGGTCGTGGCCGCGGCGGACTACGTCGGCTCGACGGAGTACATCATCAAGGCGCTGGAGGCGGCCCCGGCCGGCTCCAAGTGGGCCATCGGCACGGAGCTCAATCTCGTACGACGGCTCGCCAACCGTTTCGCGCCGGAGGGCAAGGAGATCGTCTTCCTCGACAAGACCGTCTGCTTCTGCTCGACCATGAACCGCATCGACCTGCCCCACCTGGTCTGGACCCTGGAGTCGCTGGCCGCGGGCAAGCTCGTCAACCGGATCGAGGTCGACAAGGAGACGGAGGCGTTCGCGAAGCTGGCGCTGGAGCGGATGCTGGCACTGCCGTAGGGCAGCCGCGGCCCCCGCTCACCCCGACGCCGTGGGGTGAGCGGGGTCGAGGCTGAAGACGGTGCCGTCCGGGGTGCCGGCGATCAGCGCCCCGCCGTACGGCAGCACCTCGGACTTGATCACGTCGCCGCTCGCGAGCTGCTCGGCGTGCGCGCCCGTCTCCCACAGCAGCGTGCCCTCGCGGGCGTCGAGAGCCGCGACCCGGCCGCTGGTACTGACCAGGTACAGAGTGCGGGTGCGGCTGTCGTAGGTGGGCTGGCCCGAGCCCTCGGCGCCGGTCCGGGTCTGCCACAGCTGCTTTCCGGTCAGCGGGGACACGGCGGTCACCTGGCCGTCGGGCTCGGCGATCCACAGGGTGTCGGCGGCCAGCGTCACCGAGCCCTCGTAGGTCTGCGACAGCTTGGTCGTGGTGCCGGCGCCGGTGTCCGGGTCGAGGAGCAGGACCTTGCCGAACGTCAGGTCCTCGGGGCGCGCCGGACCGGTGGTGCCCCCGATCACGAAGGCCGGCCGGCCCTGGACGACGCCGAGCAGGCCGCTCGTGTACGGGGTCTTCAGCCGCCTGACGACCGATCCGTCACTCCGGTTCAGCTCCAGGACCACTGCGGACCGGCTCTCGTCACCCGGGAAGCAGTGCGCGTACAGGCCGGAGCCGGCCGCCGGGAACATGCAGTAGCTGTCGGCGGGCATCTGCGCGGTCCACCGGTCGGCGCCGGTGCGCGGGTCGCGGGCCGTCACCGACCGGCCGTCGAGGTCGGTGGTCAGGACCAGGTCGCCGGACATGGCCAGGTCGACGCTCGTGTCGTTCACCTTGCGGGCCCACAGTTTCTCGCCACTGTCCGCGTCGAGGGCGACAATGCTGACCGTGCCGTCCCCGGCGCCGGCCGCTGGGTAGACGACCTGCCGGACGAGCACCGCGCCGTCCCGCACGCCGAGGAGCGTGAAGCTCTTCAGCCCTGTCCCTTCGGAGTCGGCGGGCGCCAGGGAGAAGCGCCAGACGGTCTTGCCGGTACGGCCGTCGAGGCGTACCGGCAGGATGTTGTTGCCGGCGCAGTAGACCGCGTCCTCGTACCTCCCGCAGGTGGCGTCGCCCGGGTCGCCGGTTTTCACCCCCAGCGCCTCGGCCTCGCCGCGCGGCGAGGTCTCGTGCACCGTCGTCTCCCAGGGCTGCCAGCCTGCGGGGACCGCGGCCCACCGGGAGGCCACGGTCGGGGCGGGACTCGCCGCCCGGGGGCTGTCTGCGAAACCCGGTCCGAACCGCAGGTATCCCAGCAGTCCCAGGGCCAGCACCCCCACAGTGCCGGTCGCCACGAGCAGGGGGCGGCGGACACGGCTGCGGCGCCCGGACCTCGTTTTCGCGGCCGGGTCCCCTTCGGCGGAGGTCTCCTCGGCGGCGCGCAGCAGTTGTGCGCGCAGGGTCACCGTGGCCGGTTCGCCGGGGCCCGGTTCGGGCAGGGTGTCCGCGAACTCCTTGGCCAGCCGGTCGAGTTCGGGCCGGTCCGCGGCCTCCTTGGCCAGACAGCGTTCCAGGATCGCGCGCAGCGGCTGTGCCACGCCGTCGAGGACGGGTGACTCGTGGACGACCCGGAAGGCGGTCAGATAGGGGCTGTCGGCGTCGAACGGCCCGCGCCCGGTGGCGGAGAACACCAGCAGCGCGCCCAGCGAGAAGACGTCGGAGGCGGGGCCGACCGTGCGGGCGTCGGTGAACTGCTCCGGGGACATGAAGGGCGGGGTGCCGATCATCTGCCCGGTCTCGGTGAGGGTGTTGTGGTTCTCGGCGGCGCGGGAGATGCCGAAGTCGATGACGCGGGGTCCGTCCTCGGCCATCAGGACGTTGGCGGGCTTGAGGTCGCGGTGCACCACGCCGGCCCGGTGGATGTCCCGCAGCGCCTCCACCAGTCCGAGGGCCAGCTGCCGCAGTTCGCCGTCCTTCAGCGCGCCCCGCTCGCGGATCCGGTCGGCGAGGGAGCGGCCGGGTACGTACTGGGTGGCCATCCAGGGCCGTACCGCCTCGGGGTCGGCGTCCACGACCGGGGCGGTGAAGGCACCGCTCACCTTGCGGACGGCCTCGATCTCCTGGCGGAAACGGGCGCGGAAGACCTTGTCCTCGGCGTGCTGGGCGTGGACGACCTTCACGGCGACCTCGCGCCCGGAACGCGTCCGGCCGCGGTAGACGATGCCCATGCCTCCGGCACCGAGCCGGTCGACCAGTTTGTACCCGCCGACCGATCTCGGGTCGTCCTTGTGCAGTGGCACGCCCGAATCCCCTTCCGCGTGCGGCAGTTCGCGGGCACAGCATATGTAACGGGAGCGGAGGGTGCCCTCAGTGACTGCCGCGGCTGTTGAGACGGGCCGCCCGGCGGGTCAGATAGTCGCGTTCGGCCAGGTTCGGTGCCCGGTGAGCGGCCTCGGCGTACAGACGGGCCGCTGTCGTCGGGTCGCCGTCGCGTTCGTGGAGGTAGGCCGCGACCGCCGTGTGCCGGGGCAGGGAGTCGTCCAGCGCGGCGAGGGCGGCGAGGCCCGCCCGGGGTCCGTCGGCCTCTCCGACGGCGACCGCGCGGTTGAGGCGGACGACGGGGCTGTCGGTCAGGCGGACGAGTTCGTCGTACCACTCGACGATCTGCACCCAGTCGGTCTCCTCGGCGGTGGGCGCGTCGGCGTGGAGGGCGGCGATGGCGGCCTGGGTCTGGAACTCGCCGAGCCGGTCGCGGGCCAGCGCGGTCTGCAGGATCGCCACGCCCTCGGCGATCGCCGAGGTGTCCCATCGGGTGCGGTCCTGTTCGGCGAGCGGCACCAGACCGCCGTCGGGAGTGGTGCGGGAGGCGCGCCGGGCGTGGTGGAGCAGCATGAGGGCGAGCAGTCCCGCGACCTCGGGGTGGTCGATGGCGGCGGCGAGCTGCCGGGTGAGGCGGACGGCTTCGGCGGCGAGGTCGATGTCGCCGGAGTAGCCCTCGTTGAAGACCAGGTAGAGGACGCGCAGCACGGTGGCGACGTCACCGGGCTGGTCGAGGCGCGCGCCGGAGACCGTCCGCTTGGCGCGGCTGATCCGCTGCGCCATGGTCGCCTCGGGGACCAGGTAGGCCTGGGCGATCTGGCGGGTGGTGAGCCCGCCGACGGCACGCAGGGTGAGGGCGACGGCGGAGGACGGGGTCAGCGCGGGATGGGCGCACAGGAAGTACAGCTGGAGCGTGTCGTCGACGCCGGGGGCGGGCCCGGGCGTCGGTTCCTCGTCGATACGGTCCTCACGGCGGCGGCGGGCGGAGTCCGACCGGGTCGCGTCGAGGAACTTCCGCCAGGCCACGGTGACCAGCCAGCCCTTCGCATCGCGCGGCGGGTCGGCCGGCCAGACGCGGACCGCCTCGACGAGCGCGTCCTGCACGGCGTCCTCGGCCGCCGCGAAGTCGGCTCCGCGGCGGACGAGGACGGCGAGCACGCTGGGCGTGAGGCTCCTGAGCAGGGCCTCATCCACCGGCGTGGCAGTCCGCGACGTTGGGATCCGCCGCGTAGAACGGGCGCAGTTCCAGCCACTCGTGGATCGGCTTGCCGCCCGCGCCGGGGGCGGCGGACAGCTCCCCGGCCAGTTCGACGGCCCGCTCGTGACTGTCGACGTCGATCACCATCCAGCCGGCGATGAGGTCCTTGGTCTCGGCGAACGGCCCGTCGGTGACCGGAGGGCGTCCCTCACCGTCGTACCGGACCCACTCCCCCTCGGGAGCGAGCGCCTGTCCGTCGACGTACTCCCCGCTCTCCTCCAGTCGGACCGCGAAGTCCCGCATGTACTGCACGTGCGCCGTGATCTCCTCCGGCGTCCACTTCTCCATGGGCACGTCGTTGGCCGGAGCCGGGGCGCCACGGTAGTGCTTCAGCAGCAGGTACTTGGCCATGGTGTCTCTCCTCGGTCCTGATGCGACGCGTTCCGGTCGCTCTCACCACGGGGACGGAACGGGGCGCGGGTTCTCGACATCGCCGCGGAACTTGTTTTCACTCCACCCTTGGACGTACCAGCCCCGACTCGTACGCGATGACCACGAGCTGGGCCCGGTCCCGGGCGCCGAGCTTGGCCATGGCCCGGTTGACGTGGGTCTTGACGGTGAGCGGACTGACCTCCAGGCGCTCGGCGATCTCGTCGTTGGAATGGCCACCGGCGACCTGGACGAGGACCTCGCCCTCGCGGTGGGTGAGGGCGGCGAGGCGTTCGGAGCGCAGGGGGTCGTGCTCGTCGTCCACGTCCCGCTGGGCGAGGAAGCGGGCGATCAGGCCCTTGGTGGCGGCCGGGGACAGCAGTGCCTCGCCGCCGGCCGCGACCCGGATCGCGGCGAGGAGTTCCTCGGGCTCGCTGCCCTTGCCGAGAAAGCCGGAGGCGCCGGCGCGCAGGGACTGCACGACGTAGTCGTCGACCTCGAAGGTCGTCAGGATGACCACACGGACGTGCGCGAGGGACGGGTCGGCGCTGATCATGCGGGTGGCCGCGAGACCGTCCGTGCCGGGCATCCGGATGTCCATGAGGACCACGTCGGCGCGCTCCTGTCCGGCCAGCCGTACGGCCTCGGCGCCGTCGGACGCCTCGCCGACCACCTCCATGTCCGGCTCCGAGTCGACGAGCACCCGGAAGGCACTGCGCAGCAGCGCCTGGTCGTCGGCGAGCAGGACACGGATCGTCATACGGGCTCTCCTGGTTGGTCCCTGGCTACGGTTCGGGTCTTGACCGGCAGGATCGCGTGGACGCGGAAACCGCCTCCGTAGCGGGGGCCGGTGGTGAGGGCGCCGCGCAGGGCGGTGACCCGCTCGCGCATGCCGAGCAGGCCGTGGCCGCCGCCGTTGTCGGGGTGGTCCTCCTCGCCGGTGCCGTTGTCGAGGACCGTGATCTCCACGTTCGGGCCGACGCGTACGACGCTGACCTCGGCCTTCGGCTCGGCACCGGCGTGCTTCTGGACGTTGGTGAGGGCTTCCTGGATGACCCGGTAGGCGGCCAGGTCGACGGCGGCGGGGAGGGTGGTGCCGTGGTCGGTGCGGGCGACCTCGACCCGTAGCCCCGCGTTGCGGAAGGTGCCGACGAGTTCGTCGAGGCGGGCGAGGCCGGGGGCGGGTTCGGTGGGGGCCTCGGGGTCACCGGACTGCCGGAGCAGACCCACGGTGGCGCGGAGTTCGTTGAGGGCGGAGCGGCTGGCCTCGCGGACGTGGGCGAGGGCCTCCTTGGCCTGGTCGGGGCGTTTGTCCATCACATGGGCGGCGACTCCGGCCTGGACGTTGACCAGGGCGATGTGGTGGGCGACGACGTCGTGCAGGTCACGGGCGATGCGCAGGCGTTCCTCGGCGACCCGGCGGCGGGCCTCCTCCTCGCGGGTGCGCTCGGCCTTCTCGGCGCGCTCCCTGATGGCCTGGACGAAGGCGCGCCGGCTGCGGACGGCGTCGCCCGCGGTGGCGCCGATACCGGTCCAGGCGAAGATGCCCAGGTTCTCCTGGGCGTACCAGGGCAGGGGGCCCGCCAGCATCGCGGCGCCGGTCAGCACCGTCATGGTGAGCAGGCCGACGCGCCAGGTGGTGGGGCGGTCGGTACTGGAGGCCACGGTGAACAGGGCGATGACCGCGGACATGGCGACGGGAGCGCGGGGATCACCGGTGACGGACTCGATCAGGGAGACGGTGCCGGTGAAGGCGAGAACCATGAGGGGGGCGCGGCGGCGGAAGACCAGGGCGGTGGCGCCGAGGGCCATGAGGACGAGGCTGAGCGGGGCCGGGGTGTGGATGCTCCAGCTGACGGCGTCCTTCTGATGGGGCGCGACGAAGGAGCCGGCCACCATGCAGACGAGGACGCCCGCCGCGAGTATCGCGTCCAGTGCCAAGGGGTGGGCCTTGAGCTGCTTGCGGACGCGGTCGAGTGTGCGGCTCACGTGTGAACAGTAGAGGGGGCCTGTCCACCCCGGAACCGGTGGTGGCCGTGGATCGGGGTGGCCGCAGTCACCCCGGGATCAGGCCGTCGTCGCTCAGGAGGTCCCGGACCTCTTCCAGAGTCGCGTCCTCGGCGGGGAGGATCAGCTGCGAGGGTTCCAGGGAGTCGTCCGGGAGGGGATCTCCCAGTTCGCGGACCCTGGTGAGGAGGGCTTTCAGGGTGCGGCGGAAGCCCGGACCGTCGCCGTTCTCCATCTCGGCCAACAGCTCGTCGTCCAGCTTGTCCAGGTCGGCGAGGTGGCTGTCGGCCAGCCTCACCTGACCCTCCCCCATGATCCTGACGATCATGTCGCCCTCCTCGGCGTGGCCCCTACTGCTTGTCGAAGCGGGGGGTGTCCTGCGGCTGCTGCGGGGACTGCGCCTGTCCGGTGCCGCCCTCGATCGCCTGCTGCGACGGGGAGCCTCCCGCCAGCTCCGCCTTCATGCGCTGGAGTTCCAGCTCCACATTCGTACCACCGGAGAGCTGGTCCAGCTCGGCCTGGATGTCGTCCTTGTGCATGCCGGACTGGTCGTCCAGGACGCCGGAGGCCAGCAGTTCGTCGATCGCACCGGCCCTGGCCTGGAGCTGGGCCGTCTTGTCCTCGGCCCGCTGAATGGCCAGGCCCACGTCGCCCATCTCCTCGGAGATGCCGGAGAAGGCCTCGCCGATCCGGGTCTGCGCCTGGGCCGCCGTGTAGGTGGCCTTGATGGTCTCCTTCTTCGTACGGAAGGCGTCCACCTTGGCCTGGAGACGCTGGGCCGCAAGAGTGAGCTTCTCCTCCTCGCCCTGCAGCGTCGAGTGCTGCGTCTCGAGGTCCGTCACCTGCTGCTGGAGCGCGGCACGACGGGACAGCGCCTCGCGGGCGAGGTCCTCGCGGCCGAGCGCGAGCGCCTTGCGGCCCTGGTCCTCCAGTTTCGAGGACTGCGACTGCAGCTGGTTGAGCTGGAGCTCCAGACGCTTGCGGGAGGTGGCCACGTCGGCCACGCCCCGGCGTACCTTCTGAAGCAGCTCCAGCTGTTTCTGGTACGAGTAATCGAGGGTCTCGCGCGGATCCTCGGCCCGGTCAAGGGCCTTGTTCGCCTTCGCGCGGAAGATCATCCCCATACGCTTCATGACACCGCTCATGGGCTTCGCGCGCCCCCTTCTGACGGACTTCCAGCACCAGTTCTGCGACAGAACCCACAGTACGGGCCCTGCATCCATTGACGCACTGTTCCGGGACGGATGCGGTCATCCCCAAGGACGACTGACCAATCCCTTGCTCCGGCGTGAGGAGTAGGTGACCTTCAGGGTCCGCACGGATCGGCATGGATCCGAACAGGTCTGTTTTCCGGTCACCGGACGTCCCCTCCGTCCCCCTGGATGACGACTGGTGTTGCCGGATCGTTCCCCAGCGGGCTGGGGTCCAACCCCGGACACCCCTTACCCTTGGGTTTTGTGTTCCGTAGCCGTGCCACCAAGGAAGAGAAGGCCGCCGTCGCCGACAAGGCGCAGCTGACCGACTCCAAGCAGATCCGTGACCCCCAGGCCCCGAAGGGTCGGCCCACGCCCAAGCGCAGTGCGGCCCAGCCCCAGCGCCGCAGCGTCGCCAATACGCCGTCGACGCGCAAGGAGGCCTCCAAGCGCCAGCGCGACGACCGGCGTGCGGCGCTGGAGAGGCAGCGCCAGGCGCTGGCCGGCGGCGACGAACGGTACCTGCCCGCACGGGACAAGGGCCCGGTGCGCAAGTACGCCCGCGACTTCATCGACTCCCGGTTCAACGTGGCGGAGTTCTTCCTCCCGATGGCCGTGGTCATCCTCGTGCTGAGCGTGGTACGGGTGGGCGCGCTCCAGAGCATCGCGCTGCTGCTGTGGCTCGTCGTGATCGTGCTGATCGTGCTCGACGCGATCCTCAACGGTTTCCGTCTGAAGAAGCAGCTCGCCGAGCGCTTCCCGGACCACAACCGCAAGGGCGCGGTCGCCTACGCCCTCATGCGCTCTCTGCAGATGCGTCGCCTCCGGCTACCGAAGCCGCAGGTCAAGCGCGGAGAGCGGCCCTGAGTACGACGTCTTTCTCCGGGGGCGCGGCGGATGCCTGGCTGGACAAGCTGGGCGGGCTGCGGAACGTCGTACGCCAGGAGCTGGTGGCCCGGCAGCTCGACGAGCAGATAGTCGGGCGGTACCCGGTCGGACAGCGACTGCGGGTGCTCGACGTGGGCATGGGCCAGGGCACGCAGGCGCTGCGGCTGGCCCGGGCCGGGCATCAGGTGACCGGGCTCGAGCAGGACGCACGGATGGTCGCGGCCGCCCGGGAGTCCCTGTCCGCCGAGCCTGAGGGCATCCGGGAGCGGATGCGGATCATCGAGGGCGACGGCAGGGACACCGGGGTGCACTTCCTGCCGGGCAGTTTCGACGTCGTGCTCTGCCACGGTGTGCTCATGTACGTCCAGGAGCCGGATCCGCTGCTTGCGGGACTGGCGCGGATGCTGGCACCGGGCGGGCTGCTGTCGCTGCTCGTGCGGAACGCGGACGCGCTGGCGATGCGGCCGGGGCTGGCCGGGGACTGGGCCGGCACGTGGGACGCCTTCGACTCGGTGGCGTACCGGAACCGCCTGGGCCTCGACGTTCGCGCCGACCGGCTGAGCACGCTGACGGCGACGCTCGCGGGCATCGGGGCGCCGCTCCGGGCCTGGTACGGCGTGCGGGTGTTCACGGACACGGCCACGGACGACGCGGAGGTCCCTGCCGACACGGAGGCGCTGCTGGCCTGTGAGGAGCGGGCGGGGCGGACGGATCCGTACCGGGGGGTCGCCGCGCTGCTGCATCTCTGCGGCGTGCGGGGCTGAGCCCGCTCGGACCAGCCACATCGGCTTCGCCGCAGGATCGCCGCTCGGGTGTCGGTGGCGTCGAGCGTCGTCCAGGGCATCGTCCCGGCGCCCGGCCGGACCCTCCGGCGAGGGCGACAGCGGCAATGACGACACCAGGATCAGACGTCGGTGGCCTTCACGCGTGACGGAGGCGCGAGGGCCGTGGACGTGACGCCGGGTGAGCAGAGGCGGAGGAGGCGGGCGAGGGTGTGCGACGGCCCTCGCCCGTCCGTGTCACGCCTCCTCGGCCGCGCGCAGGCTCATCGGGCCGTAGATCTCCGTGGCGTCCTCGAACAGCCGCACCTGTTCGGCGCCACCGGCGAGCAGGGGCTTCCAGTACTCACCGAGCCAGGACTCCGCGTCTCCCTGGGTGGTGAACTCCTCCGGCTCCACCGCGGGCTGGGTCTCCGCGCCGTCGGCCTTCTCGAACCGCCAGATCCATGTCGCCATGCAGGCCTCCCTCGTATGGGCACGTTCCGTGGTCGAGCCTATGCGCTCCGCTGGGTCGGACGGAACAAGATCGCGACAGTTCGTCGTCCGTGGGCCTGATGTCGACGCGGTCCCGCGCCACTTGAACGCACCTCTGCGCGAGCAAGATCAACAGGCACCGGGGAGAATCGGCTCGTGGAACTCACTCTTCTCGGTACCGGTGCCCCCGACGGCCTTCCCCGCCCCGGCTGTCCCTGCGCCGCCTGCGCCGTCGCCGTCGGGGCGGACGCCCGTGGTGCCACCGCGGTGCTCGTCGACGGGGCCCTGCTGCTCGATCTGACCCCCGGTGCCGCCTTCGCCGCCGCCCGCGCGGGGCATTCGCTCGCAGGCGTACGGCAGGTACTGCTGTCGCATCCGCATGACGGGCCCGCGGTCGAGGTGCCTGCCGGGATTCCGCAGCCGGGGCGGGTGCCGGACGGGCGGGAGCTGGCGTTGCTGACGGGCCACCGGGTGCGGGCCGTCGCCATGGACGCGCCGGGGACCGGGTACGCCGTCACCGGGCCCGACGGGCAGCGGGCGCTGTATCTGCCTCCGGGTGGTGCGCCCGCCGGGCTGGAGGAGGGGGCCGTCGAGTCGTACGACCTGGTGCTCGCCGATGTCGTACGACGGCCGGACGCGCTGGCCCGGCTGCGGGCCGTGGGGGCGGTCGGGCCCACGACCGACGTCGTCGCCGTCCATCTCGATCACGACGTGCCTCCCGGCGCCGAGCTGCGCCGGAGGCTGGCCGCCGCCGGGGCGCGGGCCGTGCCCGACGGGACGACGCTGACGGTCGGGGCCTACGAGGACGTACCGGATGTGCCGCGGCGGACGCTGGTGCTGGGCGGGGCGCGGTCCGGGAAGTCGGTGGAGGCCGAGCGACGCCTGGAGGCCTTTCCCGAGGTGCTGTACGTCGCGACCGGCGGGTCCCGGAACGGGGACACCGAGTGGGCCTCCCGGGTCTCCGTGCACCGGGAGCGGCGGCCCGGATCCTGGCGTACGACCGAGACCTGCGACCTGGTGCCGCTGCTGAAGGACGACGGGGCGCCGCTGCTGATCGACTGTCTGTCGCTGTGGCTGACGGATGCGATGGACGCCGTGGGGGCGTGGGACGACGCCGAGTGGGCCGACGGCGGGGAGCGTGAACTGCGTTCACGGGTGCGGGAGTTGACGGAGGCGGTACGGGCCGCACGGCGGACCGTGGTCGCCGTGACGAACGAGGTGGGCTCGGGCATCGTGCCGGCCACCGCGTCCGGACGCCGGTACCGGGACGAGCTGGGGCGGCTGAACGCGGCGTTCGCGGGCGAGTGCGAGCAGGTGGTGCTGGTGGTGGCGGGACAGGCGCTGGTGCTACGGGGCTGAGGCGTGCGCGGGCCGCTCCGCGGGGCCGGCGCAGGCGGTGCCCGTGCTCCCGGTGTCCGCGTTGCCCGACTCCGCGCCGACTGCGTCCGCCCTGGCTGCATCCATACGGCCGGTGTCCACGCTGCGGGCGTCCGCGCTCCCGGCGTCCGCGCTGGCTGCGTCCGTGCGGTCGATGTCCGCGTCGCGACCCGCGTTCGCCCTGCCCGCGTCCAGGCGGCCGGTGTCCGTGCTCCCGGCGTCCGCGTTGTCCGCCTCCGCGTTCTTGCGGGCGATCACCCGGTAGGTCTTCGCGTAGCGGGTGCCGGCGAGGAGGAGGGCGAGGGTGTGGTCCAGGGCCCTCGCGGTCGGGATCAGCGGTCCGGTCGCTCTCGGGGGCAGGACCCGGGTCAGACGGGTCGTCACGCGTTCCGGTACGTGCGCGGATCTGCGGGTCGTGGTGACGATCGTGCAGCCCTGGGACTCCAGTTCGGCGCGGGGGTCGTCCGGGGACTCCACGAGGAGGTGGCCGCCGGGACGCAGGACGGCGAGGGCGGCCCGGAGACCTTCGGGGCCCGGGCTCTGGTTCAGCAGGCTGACCACGTCGTAACGGGCCCGGAGGCGGGTGGTGATCTGCGGGTCCGTCAGCCGGCCCAGGTGGGCTTCCTCCAGGCGTTCGATCGCCTGGGCGTGCACCACGCGGGGTGTGAGGTCCAGGCCGTCGAAGGCCGTGTAGGGGAAGAACGTTCTCGCCGCCTCCGGGAAGTCCGCGTCCCCCGTCTGCACGTCCAGCCAGCTCTCCGGTTCGGGGAACGGCAGCATCGCGCGGGCGGTGGAGCGAAGACGCCGTACGGAAGGGGCGGTTGATGCATTCATGAGGCCTCCCGGAGACGCATGGCAATTCGCTACAAACCGGAACGTATGGGATCCCGATCCAGGGTGCAATGACACCAGGGCCACGTGGCGCCCCCGTGTTCGATCAGGGCCGGTACTGTTCGGCGAATGAGCTCGCTTAATCTCGACGACTTCTCCGATCTGATCGAGCGCCCCGACGGCGGGGTGCGTCGCGACGCCGAGGCGCGCCGGGAGCGTCAGATCGTGCCGCCCGGGGCGCTGGGCCGCCTCGACGAACTGGGTGAGTGGCTGGCCGCGGCGCAGTCGGCCGTTCCGGTACGGCCGATCGAACGGCCGCGGGTCGTCCTGTTCGCCGGTGACCACGGGATCGCCGACCAGGGCGTCTCCGGGCGTCCCGCGGGCAGTGCCTCGGAGCTGGTGCGGGAGGTCCTGGAGGGCGGCCGCCCGGTGTCGGTCCTCGCGCGGCGGCTGGGCGTGCCGGTGCGGGTCGTCGACATGGCGCTGGACTGCGATCCGGCCGAGCTGCCCAAGGACGTCGTACGGCACCGGGTGCGGCGCGGGAGCGGTCGTATCGACATCGAGGACGCCCTGACCTCGGAGGAGGCGGAGGCCGCCTTCCGGGCCGGGGTCGCGGTGGCCGACGAGGAGGCCGACTCCGGGACCGATCTCGTGGTGCTCGGCGATGTGAGCGTGGGCGGCACCACGGTGGCCGGGGTGCTGGTCGCCGCGCTGTGCGGAACCGACGCGTCCGTCGTGACCGGGCGGGGCGGGACCGGGATCGACGACCTGGCGTGGATGCGCAAGTGCGCCGCGATCCGGGACGCGCTGCGGCGGGCGCGGCCGGTGCTCGGGGACCAGTTGCAGCTGCTGGCGACGGTGGGCGGCGCCGACCTTGCCGCGATCACGGGCTTTCTGCTCCAGAGCGCGGTGCGGAAGCTGCCCGTGGTGCTGGACGGGGTGGTCGTGGCCGCCTGCGCCCTGGTGGGGCAGCGGATCGCGTTCCGGGCCCCGGACTGGTGGCTGGCCGGGCAGAACAGCGGCGAACCGGGACAGGCGAAGGCACTGGACCGGATGGCCCTGGAACCGCTGCTCGACCACGGCGTGACGGTCGGCGAGGGCGCGGGCGGGCTGCTGGCGCTGCCCCTGGTGCAGGCCGCGGCGGCGCTGGCCGCCGAACTGCCCGAGAAGCCCTCGCCCGCCGAGGACGAGCACGAGCCGGAGACGGAGACGGTGGAGGCGCAGGAGACGCAGGAGGCGGCGGAGGCCGTGGACGCTGTGGTGGAGAAGAAGGACGAGTAGGCAGGGGCTGGCGGCGCGGCTGCCTCGCGTCCTCGCGGCGGAAAAGAGAGACAGGCGAGTGCCGCGGCTGCCCAAGCGTGGGCGCAAGGGGCATGATCGCCCCTTATGGGAGACGTCCGAAATGCCGCGAAGCAGGACCAGCCCGCCGAACCGCCCCCGGAACCGGCCACCGGTGCCCGGCGGCCCTCCACCACCGCCTCCCGGCGGGCGGCCGGGTTCGCCGTCTGGTACCTGCGGGTCGTCGCGTTCGTCAACTTCCTCAGCGCGGCGTGGGTTTCGCTGGGGCAGGACGTACGGCGGCACAACCAGGAGGACTACTTCACGCCGTATCTGCTGACGGCGGGCTTCGCCTCCGGGGTGTTCACGGCCTTCCTCGCCATCACCATGCGACGGCGCAAGCGCGCGGCGTGGATCCTGAACCTGGTGGTGTCCGGGGCGTTCCTCGCACTGTTCGTGTTCGCGATGGTGTTCCCGGAGATCCGGCGGTACGCGCAGAACTGGATCTCGCTGGCCCTCACCGCCGCGTTCGTCGCCGCACTGCTGGCCGGACGGCGGGAGTTCTACGCCAAGGGAGACCGGTCCAACCCGCGGCTCGCCGCCGCGGTCGCCGTCGGCGGCCTGCTGGTGTCCTCGCTGCTCGCCGCGCTGCTGGTGACCGCCACCAACGAGGCGTCGAGGTCGTCGAGCTTCACGGAACGCTGGTGGTACGGCACGCTGCGGCTGGTCTCCGTCGCCGCCGACGACTCCCGCTTCGACGGGATCCTGACGCCGAACTGGGTCAACGTCGTCATCAACGTGCTCAGCACGGTCCTCGTGCTGGCCGTCTTCTACGCCGCCTTCCGCTCCCGGCGTGCTGTCGACCCGCTCACCGAGGACGACGAGCGGCGCCTGCGGGAACTGCTGGCGCGGCACGGCGAGCGGGACTCGCTCGGGTACTTCGCGCTGCGCAGGGAGAAGAGCGTGGTGTGGTCGCCGACGGGCAAGGCGGCCGTCACCTACCGGGTCGTCGGCGGGGTGTCGCTGGCCTCGGGTGATCCGATCGGCGACCCGGAGGCCTGGCCGGGTGCGATCGAGCCGTGGCTGGCCGAGGCGCGGGCACACGGGTGGCTGCCCGCGGTGATGGGCGCGGGCGAGGACGCCGGGACGGTGTACGCGCGGCACGGCCTGGACGCGCTGGAGCTGGGCGACGAGGCGATCGTCGAGGTCGCCGAGTTCACCCTGGAAGGCCGGGCGATGCGGACCGTCCGGCAGGCCTACAACCGGGTCAAGCGGGCCGGGTACACGGTACGGATCCGGCGCCACGAGGACATCCCCGCCGACGAGATGGCGGCTCTCGTACGACGGGCCGACGACTGGCGGGACGGGGCCACCGAGCGCGGGTTCAGCATGGCGCTGGGACGGCTCGGGGACCCGGAGGACGGGCGGTGCGTGGCGCTGGAGTGCCGGGACGCGAGCGGTGAGCTGAAAGCGGTGCTCTCCTTCGTGCCGTGGGGGCCGCACGGGCTGTCCCTCGACCTGATGCGCCGGGACCGCGACTCCGAGAACGGACTCATGGAGTTCATGGTCATCGAGCTCCTGAACCGGGCCCAGGAGATTCAGATCACCCAGGTCTCACTCAACTTCGCCATGTTCCGTTCGGTCTTCGAACGTGGCGCACGTCTTGGCGCCGGACCGGTGCTGCGGCTGTGGCGGTCGCTGCTCAGCTTCTTCTCCCGCTGGTGGCAGATCGAGTCGCTGTACCGGGCCAACGCCAAGTACCGGCCCATCTGGGAGCCGCGGTTCCTGCTCTTCGAGAAGAGCGCGGACCTGCCCCGCATCGGCCTCGCCTCGGCCCGTGCGGAGGGGTTCCTGGAGGTGCCGGGACTGCCGAGGTGGCTACGGCGTCGGGAGCACCTGAGTACGCACAGATGAGGACCATGGGATGAAGACACTCGCCCGCTGGGCACGCGTGGAGTGGGGGCCGCTGTACGTCACCGTGCGCGAGGCCCTGCTCCGGCGGAGGTGGCGGGTGGTCCCCATGGCGCTTTTGGCCGTCGCTCTGACGGCGGCCCTGCACTTCGTGCACAACCAGTCGTGGGGCTACGGCTTCGTCCAGGACGTGGGTGGCGTGCGCGCCGCGGACCCGTTGTGGCTGGCCCTGCTGCGCACCCCCCTCTCACTGTTCGTACCCGCCCTTGACCTGCCGGTGTGGGGTGCGCTGGCGCAGATCCTCTTCGTGTTCGGGCTCGCCGAGATCGGGCTGGGCCGGTGGCGGACGCTCGCGCTGGCGTACACGGCCACGCTCGCCGGGACGCTGTACGCGCGCGTGGGCATCGGGCTGGGTCCCGACAGCCTGTTCGGCCTGTACGCCTCGGACGCGCATGTCGTCGACACCGGCCCCTCAGCGGCCGTGGTGGGCCTCGCCGTGTTCCTGGGCTGGCGCTACGGCGCCCGGCTCACCGCGGGTGTCGTGGTCGGCGCCATGGTGGTCGAGGTGCTGGTCAAGGGAAACCTCGCCGGCAAGGAACACCTGGCGGCGATCGCGGCGATGTGCGTGCTGTGCGCAGTCTCGGCGACCCGCCGGCGACGTTCCGGGGGCGGGTCCGGATCCCGTTCCGGGGGCGTTGTCGGGGACCGTTCCGGAACGTGTTCCGGGGGCGGGTCCGGAACAGGTGTCGGGGGCGGGTCCGGAGCCCGCTCCGGGGGCGATTGGGGAGCCCCTTCCGGACCCGAGGACAGGGACGCTTTCGGAGCCCCTTCCGGACCCGAGGACGAGGGCGGAGCCGGGCAGGACGCCAGGGCCGGGGCGCCGTCGATCAGAGCCCGGCACCTGCGGCCCGGGCCCGGGCGACGGCGCTGAGGACGGGTGCCGGGTGCCCCGGAGTCGTCCGGCCGATGACAAACGGTCGCGCCCGCCGGCCCGGCACCGGCATCGCGTCGGCGCCCGCACCGCGTCAGCGGCGTTCCAGAGGTGGGGGTGTCGTCGGGTTCGGTTTGCCGCCGATCAGGTCCTGGAACTTTCTGCGGGGGCCCGCCCAGCGCTTGTCGCGGTGGTAGGCGCGCAGGGTGGCCCGGGCGCGGGCGCGCGGGCGGCGGCCGTAGAAGCGCCGGGCCCAGGGTGAGCCGGGGCGGGCCAGCCGGACCAGGCCGATGAGTCCGACCAGCGGGACGATCACGCTGAAGATCGCCATCCGGGTCTTGCCCTTGAGCAGGACCAGCATCGCGAAGAGGAAGTTGACCACCACGCTGGTGATGACGCCGCCGCGGTCCTGGGCCTCCGCCTGCGTCACGTCGTTGACGCCGAACGGCGAGAAGCCCGCGAGCACCAGGCCGACCAGCGCCGCGGTGAGGACGACGACCTCGACGCTCTTGCGGCCCTCCTCGCTCCAGTAGACGTCGTCGAGGTGCAGGATCAGCGCGAACTCGTCCAGCACCAGACCCGCGCCGATCCCGAACACGACCGCGCACACCGCCGCCCCGAAGCCGTACCGCCCGCTGGCGACCGCGCCGAAGCCGCCGACGACGCTGAGCACCACACCGGGAACCACGTGATGGATGTGCACTCCGCCGGAACTGACGTTGCCGAAGGGGCCCTTGCCCGCCCGGATGAGGCGGGTGATGACCCGGGTGATCAGGAAGGTGAACACGAACGCGGTCAGGGCGAGAAGGAGCGGCAGCTTGCCGGGTTCGACGATGTTGCGGTGCAGCCAGTGGCCCATGGGCCCAGTCTCCCGGGGCCCGGGGTGGGCCGCCCGGCGGATCCGGCGTCCGGGCTACCCTGCGGGCGTGTCCATGACCCGCCTCCCCCTCGACGGCCTCCGCTTCGCCTTCGGCACGCTCAGCGTGCTCCCCGTGAAGGTGACCCGCTGGGACCGGGAGGCGGCACGGGGCGGCATGCTGTGCGCTCCGCTGGTCGGGGTGGTACTGGGCGGTCTGTCGGCCGCGCTGGGACTTCTGCTCCTGTTCCTGGGCGCCTCCGCGCTGCTCGCCGCGGTCGCCGCGGTCGCCGTACCCGCGGTTCTCACTCGGGGCCTGCATCTCGACGGGCTCGCCGACACGGCGGACGGCCTGGGCAGCGGCAAGCCCGCCGAGGACGCGCTGCGGATCATGAAGCAGTCGGACATCGGCCCGTTCGGTGTGATCACCCTCGTCTTCGTGCTGTTCGCCCAGGTGGCCGCGCTGTCGCAGTCGTACGGCGACTCCTGGGCACGGGGTGCGGTGGCGACGGTGGTCTCGGCGACGGCCGCCCGCCTCGCGCTGACCCTGGCGGCACGTGCCGGGGTGCCGGCAGCGCGGCCGGAGGGGCTGGGGGCGGCGGTGGCAGGGGTCGTCCCGCGTCGGGCGGCGGTGCCGGTGGCCGCCGCGGTGGTGCTGGGGGCGGCCGGAGCGGGGGCGCTCTTCGGACCGTACGACCTCGTCCGTTCGGTGCTGGCGGTCGCCGCCGCCGTGATCGTGGCCGAGCTTCTGTTGCGGCACTGCACGCGCCGCTTCGGCGGGGTGACCGGGGACGTGTTCGGAGGGCTGGCGGAGGCGGCGGCGACGACGGCTCTGGTGGTCCTGTCCATGAACCCCTGACAGTTCCGCTAGCAGGGCCTGCGCCACACCCCCAGCTCGTACTTCTTCAGCATCGAACTCAGCTTCAGGCGGCGGGAGTCCGCGCAGAAGCGGGTCGTCGGGAGTTCGTACTCGACGTGGAAGACCGCCTTGTCCGCCGTGATGAACGGCTTCATGTCCCCGCACTCGTGGTACTGCGCGCACTGTTCGTTGACCGCGAAGTCGAAGTCGTCGACCAGGTCCGGGATCTGGTCGAGGTCGTTCTTCAACCCCACCGCCATTCCCCGCTCATGGGCCAGTTTCGCGATCAGCCGGTTGTAGCGGAGCTGGTCCGCCGCGGTCAGGGCGAAGCCCGTGCGGTTCTTGTAACCGTCCATGTTGTCGGGCTCGATCGCGTCGAAGCCCTTTGTGCGGCACATGTCGAAGCGGGCGGCCATCAGCGGTTCCAGCACGTCCGTGCGGCGGATGTCGAGCCAGCGCTCCCCCTCCCAGCCGTTGCCACGGCCTGTCACCGACGCCGGGAACTTCTTCGCGTCGGGCCGCCAATCCTCCCACGCGCCCGTGGAGAGGTAGCAGATGACCTTGCGGTCCTTGCGGTGCAGGGCGGACACCACGGACCTGGACTGGTCGAAGCCGTCGATGTCGTACACCGGCACGTCCACCGAGGTGTCGACACGGCCGGTCAGCTGCCACTGCCAGGCGACGCCGGGCCGGGGCTGCCAACGGGCCTCACCGGGCCCGGAGTCGGGGGCGGCCGAGCAGCCCGCCGTCAGGAGCAGCAGGGTGACGAGCAGGGGAAGGCGTTTCAAGGGGTGGGCTCCAGGGCCGTGGCAATGACGCGAGCGTCGGGCGGTACGCTCGCCGGAATCAGGTGGGTGTGACCCACCTCACAGGAGGCGGGGGAGCCGGACCGCAGGAACGATCGGCCACCGCCCCGAGCGTAGGCTCGTCCCGGGTGGTCGCCGACAGGGGTGAAGGCCCCGATCGGTACCCGCGCTCGGACGATTCCCGGACGAGAGACAGGGTCGGCCGTCGGGCCCGGTCGACCCACCCGCTCGACCACAGCAACCTCACATCGGAAGCGAGAATTCACCACCGTGACTGCTCTCACTCTCAGCACCGCCGCGGCGCCCGGCCTACGGGCCGACGCGATCGTGATCGGTGTCGCCAAGGGCGCGAACGGCCCGGTCCCCGCGCCGGGCGCCGAGGCCGTGGACAAGGCCTACGACGGCCGCCTCGCCGGCGTCCTGGAAACCCTCGGTGCCTCGGGCGCCGAGGGCGAGGTGACGAAGCTGCCCGCGCCCTCCGGCCTCAAGGCCCCGCTCGTGGTGGCGGTGGGTCTGGGCGCCGAGCCCGAGAAGGACTCCGCCTTCGCCCCGGAGACCCTGCGCAAGGCCGCCGGCGCGGCCGCCCGCGCCCTGACCGGCGCGAAGAAGGCCGCGTTCGTGCTGCCGCTGGCCGATGCCGGCGACGTCGGCGCGGTCGCCGAGGGCGTGCTGCTCGGGGCGTACTCCTTCGACACCTACAAGGAGAACAACGCGGGCGGTGCCAGGGCCGCCAAGAACAGCAAGGCCCCGCTCGCCGAGGCCGCGCTGCTGGGCGGCAAGCCGCGGGACGCCGCGCACAAGACCGCGCTCGCCCGGGCCACCGCCGTCGCCGAGGAGCTCAACCGCGCGCGCGACCTGATCAACATGCCGCCGAACGACCTGAACCCCGAGGCCTTCGCCGCCATCGTGCAGACCGCGGGCAAGGAGCACGGCCTCAAGGTGCAGGTGCTCGACGTGAAGGCCCTGGAGAAGGGCGGCTACGGCGGCATCCTCGGCGTCGGCGCGGGGTCGGCGTCGGGGCCGCGGCTGGTGAAGCTGTCGTACACGTCGTCCAAGGCGACAAAGCACCTCGCGCTGGTCGGCAAGGGCATCACCTACGACTCGGGCGGCATCTCGCTGAAGCCGCCGGGCCACAACGAGACGATGAAGTGCGACATGAGCGGGGCGGCCGCGGTGTTCGCAGCCGTGGTCTCGGCCGCGCGTCTGGGCCTTGAGGTCAACGTGACCGGCTGGCTGGCGCTGGCCGAGAACATGCCGTCGGGGTCCGCGACGCGGCCCGGTGACGTGCTGCGGATGTACAGCGGCAAGACGGTGGAGGTGCTGAACACCGACGCGGAGGGCCGGCTGGTGCTGGCCGACGCGCTGTGGGCCGCGTCGGCGGAGAAGCCGGACGCCATCGTGGACGTCGCGACCCTCACCGGCGCGATGATGGTGGCGCTGGGCAGCCGGACGTTCGGGATCATGGCGAACGACGATGCCTTCCGTACGGCGGTGTACGAGGCCGCGGAGGAGGTCGGCGAGCCGGCGTGGCCGATGCCGCTGCCGGAGCACCTGCGCAAGGGGATGGACTCGCCCACCGCGGACATCGCGAACATGGGCGAGCGGATGGGCGGCGGGCTGGTCGCCGGGCTCTTCCTGCGCGAGTTCGTGGGCGAGGGGATCACCTGGGCGCACCTCGACATCGCGGGTCCCGCGTTCAAC
This sequence comes from Streptomyces sp. NBC_00285, assembly GCF_036174265.1. Taxonomy (NCBI): domain Bacteria; kingdom Bacillati; phylum Actinomycetota; class Actinomycetes; order Kitasatosporales; family Streptomycetaceae; genus Streptomyces; species Streptomyces sp. NBC_00285. The sequence goes on from NZ_CP108055.1 coordinate 3,049,441, forward strand.
GACGGTGGGCCGTTCGGGTACACGCCGAAGGGTGGGACCGGGACCGCGGTGCGTACGTTGGTGCGGCTGGCGGAGCTGGTCGGCTCCGGTGACCTGGGGTGACGTCCGCCCGATAGCCCGGTTCCCCAGGGGCGTGGGCGGCTGCGGGCCCGTTGTGGCTCGTCGCGCAGTTCCCCGCGCCCCTGGTGGGCTGCCTTGGCCCTCCTCCGCCCCGGGGCGCCGGTCGCGTCCGCGCGGCGGAGCCGCATATCGACACAGCCCCGCGCCCCTGGGTGGGCTGCCCTGGCCCTCGTCCGTCTCTGAGCGGGGAAGCCGGTCGTGTGCGCGTGGCGGGACTGGGGGTTGATACGGCCTCGCCGTCCGTCGGTGTCTCAGCGGCGGCCCTGCTTCACATGTGAGCGTGTGGTGTCTCACACCCCGGCCCGGCGTCTCGTTCAGGGCCGACAAGTGCGAAGATGGGGCTCGGCAGGACAGGGCCCCCACCACAGGGCCGAGAAAGAGCGGCCGGACACCAGCCGCCGCGCGGTCACTGGAGACCGGCGTACGGCGCACATGCATGGAGGACGTGACGTGGCGAACGACGCCAGCACCGTTTTCGACCTAGTGATCCTCGGCGGTGGTAGTGGCGGTTACGCCGCGGCCCTGCGCGGGGCGCAGCTGGGGCTTGACGTCGCCCTGATCGAGAAGGACAAGGTCGGCGGTACCTGCCTGCACCGAGGGTGCATCCCCACCAAGGCCCTGCTGCACGCGGGCGAGATCGCCGACCAGGCCCGCGAGAGCGAGCAGTTCGGTGTGAAGACCACCTTCGAGGGCATCGACATCGCCGGGGTCCACAAGTACAAGGACGGCGTGATCGCCGGCCTGTACAAGGGCCTCCAGGGACTCGTCGCCTCCCGGAAGGTGACGTACATCGAGGGTGAGGGGCGGCTCTCCTCCCCGACCTCCGTCGACGTGAACGGCCGCCGTGTCGAGGGCCGTCACGTCCTGCTGGCGACCGGCTCCGTGCCGAAGTCGCTGCCGGGCCTGGAGATCGACGGCAACCGGATCATCTCCTCGGACCACGCTCTCGTCCTGGACCGCGTGCCGAAGTCGGCGATCGTCCTCGGCGGCGGTGTGATCGGTGTCGAGTTCGCCTCCGCCTGGAAGTCCTTCGGGACCGACATCACGATCATCGAGGGTCTCAAGCACCTCGCCCCTCTTGAGGACGAGAACTCCTCCAAGCTTCTTGAGCGCGCGTTCCGCAAGCGCGGCATCAAGTTCAACCTGGGCACCTTCTTCTCGAAGGCCGAGTACACCGCCGACGGCGTCAAGGTCACCCTCGCCGACGGCAAGGAGTTCGAGGCCGAGCTCCTGCTGGTCGCCGTGGGCCGCGGCCCGGTCTCCGCCGGTCTCGGCTACGAGGAGCAGGGCGTCGCGACGGACCGCGGCTACGTCCTGGTCGACGAGTACATGCGCACCAACGTCCCGACGATCTCCGCCGTCGGCGACCTGGTCCCCACGCTCCAGCTCGCGCACGTCGGCTTCGCCGAGGGCATCCTGGTGGCGGAGCGTCTGGCCGGTCTGAAGACCGTCCCGATCGACTACGACGGCGTCCCGCGGGTGACCTACTGCCACCCCGAGGTCGCCTCCGTGGGCATCACCGAGGCCAAGGCCAAGGAGATCTACGGCGCGGACAAGGTCGTCACCCTGAAGTACAACCTCGCGGGCAACGGCAAGAGCAAGATCCTGAACACCTCGGGCGAGATCAAGCTCGTCCAGGTCAAGGACGGTGCCGTGGTCGGCGTCCACATGGTCGGCGACCGCATGGGCGAGCAGGTCGGCGAAGCCCAGCTGATCTACAACTGGGAGGCGCTGCCCGCCGAGGTGGCGCAGCTCATCCACGCCCACCCGACGCAGAGTGAGGCGCTCGGCGAGGCCCACCTGGCCCTCGCGGGCAAGCCCCTCCACTCGCACGACTGATCCCTCGGTCGAGAAGCGACTCAGACTTCCGCAATTCGTAAGGAGCAACCGAAACCATGGCGGTTTCCGTAACCCTTCCGGCGCTCGGCGAGAGCGTCACCGAGGGCACTGTCACCCGCTGGCTGAAGGCCGAGGGTGAGCGCGTAGAGGCCGACGAGCCGCTGCTCGAGGTGTCGACCGACAAGGTCGACACCGAGATCCCCTCCCCCGTAGCCGGCGTCCTGGCCTCCATCAAGGTCGCCGAGGACGAGACCGTCGAGGTCGGCGCCGAGCTGGCCGTCATCGACGACGGCACCGGCGCTCCCGCCGCTGCCCCGGCCCCGGCGGCCGAGCCGGTCGCCGAGCCCGCTCCCGAACCGGCTCAGGCAGCCCCGTCCACCGAGCAGGCCGCTCCGGCGCCCGCTCCCACCGCCGAGGCCGCGTCCGGCGGCGGTTCCGCCGAGGGCACGGACGTCGTCCTGCCCGCCCTGGGCGAGTCCGTCACCGAGGGCACCGTCACCCGCTGGCTGAAGTCGGTCGGCGACTCGGTCGAGGCCGACGAGCCGCTGCTGGAGGTGTCGACCGACAAGGTGGACACCGAGATTCCGGCGCCCACCTCCGGTGTGCTGCTGGAGATCACGGTCGGCGAGGACGAGACCGCCGAGGTCGGCGCGAAGCTCGCCGTCATCGGCGCCCCGGGTGCGGCTCCGGCCGCTGCTCCGGCACCCGCCGCCCCGGCCCCGGCTGCCGCCGCTCCGGCACCCGCACCCGCCCCCGCGGCTCCGGCGCCCGCCCCGGCTCCGGCTCCGGTCCAGGCCGCTGCTCCGGCTCCGGCCGCCCCGGCGCCCGCGCAGGCCGCTCCGGCTCCGGTCACCCCGGCTCCGGCGCCCGCCGCACCCTCCGGTGACGACGGCGCCTACGTGACCCCGCTGGTGCGCAAGCTCGCCGCCGAGCACGGCGTCGACCTGGCCGCCGTCAAGGGCACCGGCGTCGGTGGCCGTATCCGCAAGCAGGACGTCGTCGCCGCCGCCGAGGCCGCGAAGGCCGCCGCCGCTCCGGCTCCGGCCGTCGCTGCCCCGGCCGCCGCCGCCAAGAAGGCACCCAGCCTGGAGGCCTCTCCCCTCCGTGGCCAGACCGTCAAGATGCCGCGCATCCGCAAGGTCATCGGCGACAACATGGTCAAGGCGCTGCACGAGCAGGCGCAGCTGTCGTCGGTCGTCGAGGTCGACGTCACACGTCTGATGAAGCTGCGTGCCCGGGCGAAGGACTCGTTCGCGGCCCGTGAGGGCGTCAAGCTCTCCCCGATGCCGTTCTTCGTCAAGGCCGCGGCCCAGGCGTTGAAGGCGCACGCGCCCGTCAACGCCCGGATCAACGTGGACGAGGGCACGATCACCTACTTCGACACCGAGAGCATCGGTATCGCGGTGGACTCCGAGAAGGGCCTGATGACCCCGGTCATCAAGCACGCCGGTGACCTCAACATCGCCGGTATCGCCAAGGCCACCGCCGAGCTCGCGGGCAAGGTCCGGGCGAACAAGATCACTCCGGACGAGCTGTCCGGCGCGACCTTCACCATCTCCAACACCGGTTCGCGCGGTGCGCTCTTCGACACGATCATCGTGCCGCCGGGCCAGGTCGCGATCCTCGGTATCGGTGCCACGGTCAAGCGTCCGGCGGTCATCGAGACCGAGGAGGGCACGGTCATCGGCATCCGCGACATGACCTACCTGACCCTCTCCTACGACCACCGTCTGGTGGACGGCGCCGACGCGGCCCGTTACCTGACCGCGGTCAAGGCGATCCTGGAGGCGGGCGAGTTCGAGGTCGAGCTCGGCCTGTAAGCCACCTGGTGCTGCGCGGTGCCCCCGTCCGGAGTTCTCGGGACGGGGGCACCGTCGTCTCACCGGGGCGTCAGCTTCTTGTCCGACCAGCCCCACAGCTCCTCCACCCACACGTTGGGGATGGACAGCCTGGGCGCGCGGGTGAGGTGCTTCGTGCGGTACGCCTTGAGGACGTCGTACGTGGCGTCCAGGCAGTCCCGCGAGGTGAGTTCCCCGGTTCGCGGGTCGACGCCGACCAGGAAGCCGCGGGCCTCGACGGTGCGGATCGCGGCCCGTGCGTTGTTCACGTCGTGGGTCGAGGAGCTGGTGCAGCGGTAGCGGCTGTAGGGGTGCTCGGCCCGCCCGGGGATGGGGGTCCCCCCGCGCGAGGTTGTTCGAGCGTGGGGGAGGGCGTCCCTGGACATATCGCTGAGCATGCGGTCGTACGAACCCTCCGCGTGCCAGGCTCCGATGTCGTCGCCCGGCGGGGTGTAGAGCTTTGCGCTGGGGTTCTCCACGGCGCCGTAGACCCAGCGGCCGGTGCCCGGGACCTTGAAGCCCCAGCCGACGTGGCCGAACTTCTGTGCCCCGTCAGGCTTGACGAAGACACAGGCGGCGCCGGTACCGCCCGCACCGCTGCCGGCGGCGCCCGCCAGGCCCGTGATCGCTTCTGTGCTGCGCGGCCCCGTGCCGCTCGGCCCCGTCTCCGTCGTCGCCCGCGTGGCTGTCTGCGCGCAGCCCGACACCGCGACGATCGCGCCGATCACGACCGCCGCGGCCAGGTGCCGCCGTCCCCCGATGTCCATGCCGTCCCCCTGTGGTGCGAAGGGGCGCCCCGCGCGGGAACCCCCTGCCGAACGCGACACTTCTGGAGCCCGGGAGGTTCCCTGACTTGACAGAAGCCGTGCGACTGGGAGCGTGTAAGCCTCGTCTCACCTGCGGGGAAGCGCCCCCGTGCGCCCCTCCCGGACGGGTGCTCGGCCTTATTGTCTAAGCGTCAAACGCCCTTAAGGAGCTCTCATGACCGCGCCCGTCGTCCACTCGCTGCGCGAACAGATCCGCGAGCACATCGTGGAGGGGATCGTCAGCGGGCGCTGGCAGCCGGGCGAGCGGATCGTGGAGCGGCGTATCGCGACCGAGCTGGAGGTCAGCCAGACGCCGGTGCGGGAGGCGCTGCGCGAGCTGGAGTCGCTGCGGCTGATCGAGTCCGCGCCGAACAAGGGCGTACGGGTGCGGAACCTGACGGCGGCCGACCTGGAGGAGAGCTACCCGGTCCGGGCCGGTCTGGAGGCGATCGCCGCGGAGCTGGCGGCGGCCCGGCTGGCGGAGGACTGCTCGGCCCTGGAACCGCATGTCGCCGCGCTGTACGAGGCCGACCGGGAGTCGGACGGCACGGGGCAGGTGCGGCACACGGTGGGCTTCCACCGGGAGCTGGTGCGGGCGGCCGGCAACTCGGTGCTGCTGCACACCTGGGAGGGCCTGGGCATCGAGGTCTTCACGGCTCTGTCGATCCGCTGGCTGGGGACGGTCCAGCAGTCGTACGCCGAGGAGCACGAGGAACTGGTGGCGGCGTTCCGCAGGCGGGATCCACGGATCGCCGACATCGTGAAGGCGCACGTGCTGGGGTGCGCGCCGAGGCCGTGACGACCGCTTCGGTGCCCCCTGGCCGGCAGCATTCACGGCGGCCGCCCTGATCCTTCGCGGGGGACACGAACACCGACCGAGCCTCCTCGACCCCGGCCTCGGTCTCCACCTCGCCGACGCGGTCGTACCGCCACCCCGCACACCCGCCCGCACACGGTTGCCGAACACCCGAGCGCGCCCCCGCTCAAACGCCCCCGACCTGCAAAAACCCCACACAACAGCAGTCACCCGGTGCCATCACCGAAGGCACCGCGTGCCTATTTTCTCGATATCGAGAAGTTTTGCCCCTCAACCCTTTGATCGATCATCGATCAGCGAGTTACAGTCGCCGACGGGCCTTCACAGAGGCTCGCCGCCCTGTCCTGCCAAAGACAAAGGGCACCCCCGAAACCCTGCCTGCTTGAGGGAACCCCCTTCGACTGAGGAAGGCGGCGTGATGACCGACCCCTACGCCATCCAGCCGAGCGAGCTCGACCAGCTCCCCGACCGGGACCCCGAGGAGACCGCCGAATGGCAGGCCTCCCTGGACGCGGTCGCCAAGGCGGCCGGCCCGCACCGTGCCGCGTACCTGATGCGCCGCACGCTGGAGAGGGCGGAGGGCAACGGCATCGCGCTGCCGAAGCTCCTCGAGACGGACTACGTCAACACCATCCCCACCGCCGCCGAGCCGGGCCTGCCCGGTGACCCGGAGATGGAGGCCCGTATCACCGCGTGGAACCGCTGGAACGCGGCCGCGATGGTGACCCGGGGCAGCAAATACGGCGTCGGCGGCCACATCGCCACCTTCGCCTCCGCGGCCTGGCTCTACGAGACCGGGTTCAACCACTTCTTCAAGGGCAAGGAGGCCGACGGGTCCGGCGACCAGCTCTACATCCAGGGCCACGCCTCCCCCGGCATCTACGCCCGCGCCTTCCTCGACGGCCGGCTGAACGAGCACCAGCTCGACCACTTCCGCCGCGAGTCGGGCGGCGACGGCCTCCCGTCGTACCCGCACCCCCGCCGCCTGCCCTGGCTGTGGGAGTTCCCGACCGTGTCGATGGGCCTCGGCCCGCTCTCCGCGATCTACCAGGCGCGTTTCAACCGCTACCTGACGGCCCGCGGCATCAAGGACGTCACGGACTCGCACGTCTGGGCCTTCCTCGGTGACGGCGAGATGGACGAGCCGGAGTCGACGGCCGCCCTCGCACTCGCGAGCCGCGAGGGTCTCGACAACCTGACCTTCGTCATCAACTGCAACCTGCAGCGCCTCGACGGCCCGGTCCGCGCCAACTTCAAGATCGTGCAGGAGCTGGAGGCCCAGTTCCGCGGCGCCGGCTGGAACGTCATCAAGTCGCTGTGGGGCGGTGCGTGGGACGAGCTGTTCGCGCTCGACACCACCGGCGCGCTCGTACGGCGGCTGCGTGAGGTGCCCGACGCGCAGGTGCAGACGTACCAGACGCGCGACGCCGCCTACATCCGCCAGGACTTCTTCGGCAAGGACCCGGCGCTCGCCGAGATGGCGAAGCTGCTGTCCGACGACAAGATCCTGGAGTGTTTCCACCTGTCCCGCGGTGGCCACGAGGCGCGCAAGGTGTACGCCGCCTACAAGGCCGCCGTCGAGTTCAAGGGCGCGCCGACCGTGATCCTGGCCCAGACGGTCAAGGGCCACACCCTGGGCGAGGGCTTCGCGTCGAAGAACGCCAACCACCAGATGAAGAAGCTCTCGGTGGACGAGTTCAAGACGATGCGCGATCTGCTCGAACTCCCCATCAAGGACAGCGACTTCGTCGACGGTGTGGTGCCCTACGGCCACCCGGGCGCCGACTCCCCCGAGGTCCGCTACCTCCAGGAGCGCCGCGCGGCCCTCGGCGGTCCGGCCCCGGCCCGCCGTACGCACGCGCTCGCCCCGCTGCCCGCGCCGGCGGAGAAGGCCTTCACGTCCTTCGACAAGGGCTCGGGCACCCAGAACGTGGCCACCACCATGGCCTTCGTCCGTCTCGTCAAGGACCTGGTCCGCGACAAGGAGACGGGCAAACGCTGGGTGCCGATCGTCCCCGACGAGGCGCGCACCTTCGGCATGGAGTCGCTGTTCCCGTCCCTCGGGATCTACTCCCCCAAGGGCCAGACGTACGAGCCGGTCGACCGCGACCAGCTGATGTACTACAAGGAGGCCAAGAACGGCCAGATCCTCAACGAGGGGATCACCGAGGCCGGTTCGATGGCCGACTTCATCGCCGCGTCCACCGCGTACTCCACGCACGGCGAGACGATGATCCCGTTCTACATCTTCTACTCGATGTTCGGCTGGCAGCGCACGGCCGACCAGATGTGGCAGCTCGGCGACCAGCTGGGCCGCGGCTTCCTGGTCGGCGCGACGGCGGGCCGTACGACGCTGACGGGCGAGGGCCTGCAGCACGCGGACGGCCACTCGCCGGTGATCGCGGCGACGAACCCGGCGGCGCTGTCGTACGACCCGGCGTTCGCGTACGAGGTCGCGACGATCGTCAAGGACGGACTGCGCCGTATGTACGGCGAGGCGGCCCCGGGCGAGGACCAGAACGTCTTCTACTACCTGACGGTCTACAACGAGCCGATCCCGCAGCCGGCGAAGCCGTCCGGCTCCGGCGTCGACGAGGGCATCGTCAAGGGCCTGTACCGCTTCAACACGGCCGAGTCGGCGGGTGTCGAGGTGGCCGCGGCCAACGCCCCGCGCGTCCAGCTGCTCGCCTCCGGCACCGCGATCCACTGGGTCCTTCAGGCCCAGCGGATGCTGGCCGAGGAGTGGGGGGTCGCGGCCGACGTCTGGTCGGCGACGTCCTGGACGGAGCTGCGCCGGGACGCCCTGGAGGCGGACGCGGCCCTGCTGCGCGGCGAGGAGCGGGTGCCGTACGTCCGGCAGGCGCTGAACGGCGCCGAGGGCCCGGTGCTGGCGGTCTCCGACTACATGCGTCAGGTCCCCGACCAGATCGCGCAGTGGGTCGAGCAGGACTGGTCCTCCCTGGGCGCGGACGGCTTCGGCCTCTCCGACACCCGCGAGGGCGCCCGCCGCCACTTCGGCGTCGACGCCGAGTCGGTCGTCGTCGCGGCCCTGGCCCAGCTCGCCCGCCGCGGCGAGGTCAAGGCGACCGCGGTGAAGGAAGCACGCGAGAAGTACGGCCTGTAGGGGCCGACGCTCGTCGAGGGGGTACGGCGGCTGCCGTGCCCCCTCGTTGTCAGTGGGTCCCGGCATCATGAAGGTATGCGCGCCGCCCGCCTGATCAAGATGGTCCTGCTGCTCCAGTCGCGGTCCTCCATGACCGCGGGCGAGCTGGCGCGGGAGTTGGAGGTGTCGGAGCGGACCGTGACCCGGGACGCGCAGGCGCTGTCGGAGGCGGGGGTCCCGGTGTACGCCGACCGGGGGCGGACCGGCGGGTACCGGCTGATCGGCGGGTACCGGACCCGGCTGACCGGGCTGGCCCGCGGCGAGGCCGAGGCCCTGTTCCTCTCCGGTGTGCCGGGGGCGCTGCGCGAGATGGGCCTGGAGGACACCGCCTCCGCCGCCCGGCTGAAGGTGTCCGCCGCCCTCCTGCCCTCCCTCAGCGACGCCTCCCGTACGGCCGCTCAGCGGTTCCATCTCGACGCGCCGAACTGGTTCGCCGAGCCGAAGTCCCCCGAGCTGCTGCCCGCCGTCGCGGACGCGGTGTGGGACGACCGGCGGTTCACCGCGCGCTACCGGAGCCGGGCGGCCGAGGTGGAGCGGGAGTTGGAGCCGTACGGGCTCGTGCTCAAGGCGGGGGTCTGGTACCTGTGCGCGCGGATCCCCGGGGACGGTTCCTTCCGGGTGTACCGGATCGACCGGTTCACCGCGGTGACGGCGGGCGAGGAGCGGTTCGAGCGGGACGGGGAGTTCGATCTGCCCCGGTTCTGGGAGGAGCGGGCGGAACAGTTCGCGCGGTCGATCCTGCACGCCGAGGTCGTCGTCCGGCTGTCCGCGGGCGGGGTGCGCGCCCTGCCGTACGCCGTCGACACCGTCACCGCCCGGGAGGCGCTGGCGTCAGCCCGGGCGCCGGACGGGGACGGGTGGGTGACGGTGACCCTGCGGGTGGAGTCCGAGGAGGTCGCCCACGCGCAGCTGGCCTCGCTGGGGCCGGAGGCCGAGGTGCTGGCTCCGGAGAGCCTGCGGGCGCGGTTCGCGAGGGACGCCGTACGTCTGGCGAGGCTGTACAGGACGTGAAGGACTCTGTTAGGGACATAACAATCCGCCGCACTCCACGTGCGCCCCACTCCTTCAGGCCCGATGCTGGACCCGTGATGGACGAGACGGAGTTCTGGGAGCTGGTGGACGGCGCCCGCGAGGCCGCCGACGGCGACCCCGAGGAGCAGGCCGACCTGCTCGTGGACCGGTTGCTGGCGCTGGACCCCGAGATGGTCCTCGACTTCGCCCGTCACTTCGAGGCCCGCTACAACCGCGCGTACACCTGGGACCTCTGGGCCGCCGCGTGGATCCTGCTGGACGGGGCGAGCGACGACGCCTTCGACTTCTTCCGCTGCTGGCTGATCGGCCAGGGGCGCGAGGTGTACGAGGGGGCCGTGCACGACCCCGACTCGCTCGCCGGGTTCCTGGAGGACTTCGACGAGGAGATCGACGGCGACGGCGAGGAGCTGGGCTTCGCGGCCGACGAGGCCTACGAACAGCTCACCGGGACCGTCGCTCCCGACCTCGGTATCCCGCCCGCGGCCGCCGAGCCGCTCGGCACGCCGCTGGACCTGGAGAGCGACCGGGTGCTGGCGGAGCGCTGTCCGAAACTGTGGGAGCGTTTCCGGGCCTGAGCGCTCACATTCCTGCGGTGGCGCGGCGGCGGGTCGTGTCCGTCGGGATGTAGGCCTGCGTCTGGTCGGCCCTCACCGCGTGGTGCATCGGGGCCGCGTTGGCCTGGTCGAGGGCGCTCGCGGTGACGGCCGCCGGGCCGAGGAGTACGGCCGCGACGGCGCAGACGACCGCCCAGGGTCCGCGGGCGCTCCCGGTCCAGCCGCCGGTCTTCTCCGTGGTGTCGGTGTGACTGTTGTTCATTTCTTCCCCACCTCCGGTCAGTGCGTGTGCATGACGATAGGGCGGCAGTTTCGGCGTGATCCTTGAGTCGCCTACGAGGAACCTGTGAGACCTCGGGCTCTTGACCGCCGCCGTGACTCCCGGCTTACCTTGGCCGCCCCGAACAGGAGCACCCCGCCCATGACCAGCCCGTACGTGCGCGAGATCACGCGCGAGGACCATCTCGCCCACCTGCGGCTGCATCCCGACGCCAGCCATCTCCAGATCCCCGAGTGGGCCGACGTGAAGCCCGACTGGCTGGCGGAGAGCGTCGGCTGGTTCGAGGGGGACGTGATGGCCGCGGCGGCACTGGTGCTGTACCGGCCGCTGCCCGGTACCCGGCGCTCTCTCGCCTACCTCCCCGACGGACCCGCGATCGACTGGCACGGCCCGCGCCCGGAGCGCCTGCTGGACCCGATGGTCGCGCACCTGGAGAAGCGCGGGGCGTTCTCGGTCCGGATCGGGCCGCCGGTCGTCGTCCGCCACTGGGACGCGGACACCGTGACGGCGGGCATCGCCGACCCCGACGTCCACCACCTGCGTGAGCTGCCCGCGGCCGGTGTCGACGGCTTCGCGCTGGACACCGGGGAGCGGCTGCGGCAGCTCGGCTGGCGGCGGTGCGCGCAGGACGAGGACAGCGGACTCGGTCCCGGCCAGCCGCGCTACGGCTGTCACATCCCGCTCGCGGGCCGCTCGGTGGACGAGTTGCGGGAGGCGCTCGCACCCCACTTCGAGCAGTCCCTGCGCACGGCCGAGTCGGCGGGCGTCCGGGTCTCCTGGGGCACCGCCGCCGACCTGCCCGACTTCTACCGCCTGTACGCCGTGACCGCGGCCCGCGACGGCTTCCGGGCCCGGTCTCCGGAGTACTTCCGGCGTATGTGGGAGGCGCTGAACGCCGAGGACTCCGACCGGCTGCGGCTCTATCTCGCCGAGTACGACGGCGAGGTGCTGTCCGCCGCACTGATGATCAACGTCGGCTCCCGGGTCTGGCACTCCTACGCCGCGTCCGGCCGCCGGGGGCGGGAACTGCGGCCCAGCAGCGCGCTGTTGTGGCGCATGCTGTGCGACGCGCGGGCGGCGGGCGCCGAGACGTACGACCTGCGTTCCGTCACCCCCTCCCTGTCCGGGGACCGTCTGCTGGGCCGGCTCCGCTTCAAGACGGGGGCGGGCGGCCGGGTCGTGGAGTACCTCGGGGAGTGGGAACGGCCGGTGGGCATCCAGGGCAGGGTGCTCCAACGGGCGCTGCGGGTCTATCTCGGGCGCAGGTGACGGGGGGCCTGAACGGGCGCACAGGGTCGGCGTCGTGGGCGCGCTGCGGCGCGGTGTGTCAGGTCCTGCCCTGCAGCCGGGCCGCCCGTTCCCTGATCTCCGGCAGCCGGGCCCTGAGGGCGGCGCCCGGGCAGGTCGTCATGTAGCCCTCGTTGTGGCCGGCGAGGGCGGGGAGTTCGGCGGCCGTCCCGGCGGCGTACCGGCTGAGACTGTTGCTGGAGGTCAGCCGGACCGTGGCGCGCGGGTCGATTCCGGCCAGACCCAGCTTCCAGGCGGCCAGGGCGGCGATCGCGTCGGTCATCGCCCGCGGGACGGGGACGCCTGCGGTGAAGGTGCCGAGGGCGGCGATGCCCGTCGTGCGGTGGTTGAAGCCCTGGGTGTGGGCACCGGTGACGGGACGGTCGACGCCGCCCGCACGGCCCTCATAGATGGTGCCGCAGCGGTCGACGAGGAAGTTGTAGCCGATGTCGTCCCAGTCCCGGGCGCCCATCTGGCCGGCGGCGAGGTAGCGGATGATGCGGGGCGCGTCGGAGCAGTCGTAGCCGTTGGGCGAGTCGGTGTGGTGCACGAAGACCACGAGCACCCTGTCGTCGTAGCGCGGGGCGGGCGGGGTGCGGGCGGCGGTGTTCGCCTCGCCGGCGCCCTTCGCCCACACCGACCTCGGCACGATGTGCGGCCTGGCCGCGGTGTGCGCGACGAGCCCGTGCCGGGCCCCGGCGACGGTACTCGCGGGCCCGGCGGCCGCCCGCTCGACGCCGTTCGCGCACAGCACCAGGACGAGGGCGACGGTGAGACCGGGGACGCAGGCGAGCACCAGGAGAAGCGGGCGGGGCACCCGGGCGAGAATCGTGGGCCCGGTGCGGGCTGCGGGGCTTCGCCGCCGCGTGAGCCGTGTGCGGGCCACGTGACGCAGGCGCACCGCGTGGCGTATCCGGGTCGCCCGGCGCCTTCGCATCCCCCGCGATCTTCGGACACGCATGGTCCCACTGTCGGCCGGATCCGCTCCGTCCGCGATGTGTGCTGTGCCACCCGGTGGAACCATCGTCCCGGCCCGCGACGTTTTCCCAGGTGCACACGCGCGTGGCCGGTTCGGGGCGGCACGCGTGCGCGTGGCTGATCACTGAGCCCTTCGCCCGCGTACTAAAGGATCTGAGAGAAAGGCGGCCCCGTGGACCTGCTCGACATCCTGCTGTTGCTGGTGATCGCCGCCTATGCGGCCTCCGGCTACCGGCGCGGCCTGGTGGCCGGCTGCGTCTCGTTCGCCGGATTCGTGGGCGGTGCGATCGTGGGCGTGTGGGTACTGCCCTGGATCATGGATCTGGTGACGCCGGGGAGCACGGCGGCGACGGTGACCGCGGTGCTGACCGTGCTGGTCCCGGCCGCGGTGGGGCACGAGCTGGCGGGCCGGCTGGCGCTCAGGCTGCGCCGGGAGCTGGACCGGGGGCCGCTGCGGGTGGCCGACGGGGTGGGCGGGGCGGTCGCCAACTCGGTGTCGGTGATGATCGTGGCGTGGGTCGCCGCGAGTGTCCTGGGCGCGTCCTCGTCCCCGCTGGTGACCACCGCCATCCGGGACTCCGCCCTGCTCGGCACGGTCCAGGACGCCATGCCGGACACCACTCCGTCCTGGTTCGCGCGGGCCACCTCCGCGCTCACCGAGGCGGGCTTCCCGCAGGTCTTCAACCCGTTCGAGAACGAGTCGACGGCGGAGGTCGCCAAGCCGACCGGCGACAGCGTCACGGCCGCCGCCACGAACGCCGCCAAGCTCAGCACCGTCAAGATCGAGGGTTCCTCGGGCACCCAGGGCCGCGAGGGCAGCGGTTTCGTGTACGCGCCGCGGCACGTGATGACCAACGCCCACGTGGTGGCCGGCATCGACCGGCCGAGCGTGCGCATCGGCGGGGTCGGGCAGGTGTACGAGGCACGGGTGGTCTTCTTCGATCCGGACAAGGACGTGGCCGTGCTGTACGTCCCGGATCTGCGGGCACCGGTCCTGCGCTGGGACGACAGCGCCGCGCGGGGCGACTCCGCGGTGGTCGCCGGCTATCCGCAGGACGGCGACCTGAACCTCCAGGCGGCCACCGTGGCCAACCGGGTGAAGGCCAACGGGCAGAACATCTACAACAACTCCCTCGTCACCCGGGAGATCTACTCGATCCGCTCGACCGTCCGCCCCGGCAACTCCGGCGGCCCACTGCTGACCACGTCCGGCAAGGTGTTCGGCGTGGTCTTCGCCCGCTCCACCTCCGACGACGAGACGGGCTACGTCCTGACGGCCGACGAGGTCGGGGTCGACGCCAAGCGCGCGGCGGACGCCACGGCCCCGGTCGACACGGGCGACCTGATCAGTTCCTGACCTGGTCCTCGCCCGGGTTTCCGGGGGTCAGAGACTGCGCCCCATGAGCACGTCGTCGACGTACTCCCCGGCCAGCAGGAACTCCTCGGGCAGGATTCCCTCGACCGCGAAGCCCTCGGACTCGTAGAGCCCCCGGGCGGGTGCGTTGTGGCCGAGGACGCGCAGGGTGAGGCGTCGGGCGCCGCGGCGGCGGGCCTCCTCGGTGATCGCGCGGATCAGGGCCCGGCCGACGCCACGGCCGCGGGCCTCCGCACCGACGGCGAAGCCCTGGATCTGACGCACATGGGCGTTGGCCTCGAGTCCGGTCGGCAGGCCCAGGCGGATGTATCCCAGGATGCGGCGGTCGGCCTCGGCGACCATACAGTCGTCGGGGAGGTGACGTTCGTCGAAGAACGGCCCGTTCGGCGATTTGGGCCGGCCCTGGACCGAGTGCAGGGTCGACCATTCGGCGTGGTCGAGGCGGGCCAGTTCTTCGTCGTCGTCGGGCAGTGCGAGGCGTATGGACAGCTGGGACATGAGCGCCACCCTACGGCGGGGGTACCAGAACCAGACATCGCTTTTATGCACCCACCAGGCAGGATGAAGTCATGCAACGTTCAAGAATCGCGGTGGCCGGGGCGTCCGGTCTGATCGGCTCGGCTCTGGTGCGGTCCCTCACCGCGGACGGGCACCAGGTGGTGCGGCTGGTGCGCCGGGACCCCCGAGGCGACGACGAGGTCCGCTGGGACGCCGAGGCCGGTCGGGTGGACACGGCCGGGCTCGCCGGATGCGACGCCGTGGTCAACCTCGCCGGGGCGGGCGTCGGTTCGCGGCGCTGGACCGACGGGTACAAGACCCGCATCCACGACAGCCGGGTCAACGGCACGACCGCCCTCGCCAAGGCCGTCGCCTCGCTGGACGAGCCGCCGAGGGTCTTCGTGAACGGCAGCGCGATGGGGTACTACGGCGAGACCGGCGACCGGATCGTCGACGAGGACTCGCCCGCAGGGAAGGGCTTCCTGCCCGAACTGTGCGTGGAGTGGGAGGCGGCGGCCGCGCCCGCGCAGGAGGCCGGCGTACGGACCGCGTTCACCCGCACCGGCCTCGTGGTGGGCCGCGGGGGCGGAGCCTGGGGCAAGCTGTTCCCGCTGTTCAAGGCGGGGCTCGGCGGGCGCATGGGCGACGGACGCCAGTACTGGTCGTTCATCGCGCTGCACGACGAGGTGGCCGCGATCCGCCATCTCCTGGAGACCGACGGGCTGTCAGGACCGTTCAACCTCACCGCTCCCGAACCCCTCACGAACGGCGAGATCACCGAGGCGATGGGCCGTGTGCTGCACCGGCCGACCCTCTTCGCGGTGCCCGCGCCGGTGCTGCGGACCGTGCTCGGCGAGATGGCCGGGGACGTGCTGGGCAGCGCACGGGTACGGCCGACGCGACTGCTGGAGTCGGGGTTCACGTTCGCGTTCCCGGAGATCGACGGGGCGATCCGGGCGGCCGCCTGAGTCCACGGCGCGAGGCCGGTGACGGCCACGGGGGACGCCGCACGGCGTCGGTGACGGCCACTGGAGATGTCGTACGCCGCCGGCCGCCACGAGTGACGCCGCACGCCGCCGGCGACCGTCTGTGACGAGATGCGACCGGCGTGCGACCGTGCTCTGTTGATGCGCGACTGTTCTTGACCGGTCCCAGTCCTACCCTCGACCCGAACTCGGGTATCCCCGGAGCCTGTCGGGGGCATCACGCCCCCATCGGCCGCGCAACCTCGAGGAGGGGCACGTGCTTGAGCCCGCGTACCAGGCAGACGTCGTGATCGTGGGAGCCGGGGTCTCCGGGCTCTCCGCCGCGCATCGGCTGACCAGCGCAGGAATGACCGTCGTGGTGTTGGAGGCCGCCCCGTGTGCGGGCGGCCGCATGTCGACCGAGAAGGTCGACGGCTTCCGGCTCGACCGGATCGGGCAGCTGCTGTCCACCGCGTATCCCGAACTACGGCTGACACCCGGGCTCGACGGGCTCGTGCTGCGCCCCTTCGCACCGGGGGTCCTGCTGCACGCCGACGGGCGTCACCACCGCGTGGACGCTCCGGCGGGCGCGGGGAGCGCGAGGGGCGCACTGCATGCGGTGCGCGCCCTGGCGAGCGCCCCTCGGGGGACGGTCGGGATGCCGCCCGGTGCCGGTCAGGGGCCTGCGGCCAGAGGTGCCCGCGGGGTCGCGCCGCTCGGGGGCGCGGTCGACCAGGCCCGGCTCGGCGCCGCGCTCGTCCGGCTCGCGAACACGCCTGTGGAGCGGCTTCTCGCCCGTCCCGAGCAGCCCGCCGGACAGGCACTCGCGGCACGCGGGGTGCCCGCCCGCACGATCGACGGCTTTCTGCGTCCGCTGCTCGCCGCCCTGCTGTGCGACCCCGCCCTGACCACGTCCAGCCGGTGCGCGGACCTCGCGCTGCGGGCCTTCGCGGGCGGGCGGTTGTGTGTGCCGGAGGGGGGCGCCGAGACGCTCGTGGAGCTGCTCGCGCAGTCGTTGCCCGCGGGGACCGTGCACACGGGGGTGCGGGTCACGTCCGTCGCGACGACCTCGGTGACCACGGCCGGGTACGGGGAGATCCGGTGCCGTGCGGTGCTGTTGGCGACGGACGCGCGGGCCGCGGCGGAACTGCTGCCGGGCTTGCGGGTCCCGGAGTTCCACCCGGTGACGGTCGTCCACCACACGACGGACGAACCGCCCCGCACGGGTTCCGCGTTGCTGCTCGACGCCGACCGGGGCGGCCCCGTCGCGCACACGACGGTGATCAGCGAGGTCGACCCGAGCCGGGCCCCCGCGGGCCGGGCCCTGATCTCCTCGACGGTCCTCGGGACCCCTCCCCCGGACCTGGAGACGGCGGTGCGCACCCACCTGGCCCGCCTGTACGGCACGCCGACGCACCGCTGGGAGACGGTGGCGGTCCACCACACCGCCGAGGCGGTCCCCGCGATGCGCCCTCCGCACGACCTGCGCCGCCCGGTCCGCCTGCTGGCGGGCCTGTACGTCTGCGGCGACCACCGCGACACCAGCACGCTCCAGGGTGCGTTGCATTCAGCGCACAGGGCCGCGACGGCGGTCCTGACGGACCTGGGAGCGGCGGCCTCGACGGACACCGCGGACCCGGCTCCGGCAGTACAGGCGGCTTGAGACCAAGGGGGTCCACCCGCGCCCCGAAGGGGGCGCGGGGCCGTGTCCGACGCACGGCAGCGTCACGCCGAGGCGGGCCTCACCCCAGCGCGGCGACCTTGTCGCGATAACTGCGCACCGGCGCCGCGTCCTTGTACGGTTCCAGCCGCCGCTCGAAGTCCCGTACGTACTCGATCGCCCGCACCGACCGCATCTCCGCCGCCTGACCGGCGGCCTCGGCCGCGAGCGCACAGGCCTGGTCCAGTTCCCCCAGACCGAGGCGCGCGGAGGCGAGCACCACCCGGCAGAACAACCGGCTGCGCGCGTACGCCGGCGCCCGCAGCTGGAGCGAGCGTTCGGCGTGCTGCGCCGCCGCCCGGAACTGCTGCAGATCCCGGTGGCAGTGGCCGAACTCGTCCGCCAGTTGCGCCTCGTCGAAGAAGCGTGCCCAGTGCGGGACCTCGTCGGCCGGGCGCGCTGTCTCCAGGGAGCGTTCCGCGCGCACCAGTGAGGCCGTGCAGGCCCGCACCTCCCCCAGTACCCCGTGCCCCCGTGCCTCAGCCGAGTGCAGCAGCGCCTGCACGACCGGCGGAGCGTTGGTGCCGACCCCTTGCTGGGCCACCCGCGCCAGCTGGATCGCCTCCCGCCCGTGCCCCAGATACACGGCCTGCCGGCTCATCGTGACCAGTACGTACGCCCCGTACGCCCGGTCCCCCGCGGCCTGCGCGAGCCGCAGCGCCTGCACGAAGTACCGCTGTGCGAGTCCGTGCGCCGCGATGTCGTACGACGTCCAGCCCGCGAGCCGGGTCAGGTCGGCAGCCGCGGCGAAGAGTCTGCGGCCGGTCGTCTCGCCGTACGTGCCGCGCAGCATCGGTTCGCACTCGTGCTCCAGGTAGCGCACCAGGGCCTGCCGGGCGTGGCCGCCGCCGTACTGGTCGTCGAGGGAGCGGAAGAGGTCGCCGACCGAGCCGAGCGCGGCGATGTCGCCCCCGGTGACCTTCTGGCCGGGACCGCGCTCGGACTGCGAGCGCTGCCGGGGCACCACCGGGCGCCCCTGGGCCGGGACCCGGATCGCGGGCTCACCGCGGGCGACCCGGTCGTCGGGGCGGCCGATCAGCCAGTCGCGGCTCGGCACGACCAGGCCGGCCGGGGTGAAGGCGATCTTGCGCAGTTCGGCATGGCTGCCGGAGTCCTTGCGCCACAGCCCGCTGACGATGTCGACGGCCTCCTCGGGACCCGCGGCGAACTCGAGGCCGGCGTACACGGGGGCGCAGGCGTCGAGGCCCAGGTCCTGCGCGGAGAGCCGGCGGCCGAGTCTGCGGGTGAAGACCTCGGCGATGAGGGCCGGTGTGGTGCCCCGGGGCTGCTGGCCGCGCAGCCATCGGGTCACGGATGTCTTGTCGTATCTGAGATCCAGCCCGTGTTCGAGTCCGAGCTGGTCCACGCGCCGGGCGAGACCCGCGTTGGAGAACCCCGCTTCTGCGATGAGCGCGGCGAGCTGTCGGTTGGGAGTGCGCTGCGCGGGTCGTTCCGTCATCTGCGGTGCGGTCTCCTGCCTTTCGGGCCGTCACGTCGTACGTGGTGCCCGGATTGCCTGTGAGCAGCCCTTATGGCCTCTGCGAACGGCGCGAATGTAGCGGAGAGTGAGCAGACGATCGCACACTTCGACGCTCGTTCATCCGATCGTGTGAGGATTGCCCCCAGGGCTGACGCCCACGGGCCGGACGTACAGTGGCGTAGGCACGCTTCGTGCCTTACGACCTTCTAGGGAGGCGCTTGCCGTGAGTGGGTTGCGGTTCGTCCGCATGGGGTTCGGTGCGGACGCGGTCGAGTACCGGGTGGCGTGGGACGAGCAGCGCCGGGTGCACGCGGCGCGGTTCGAGGACGAGGTCCCCGACACGGTCCTGCTGCTCGAACACCCCCCCGTGTACACGGCGGGCCGGCGCACCGCGGACAGCGAGCGCCCCCTCGACGGCACCCCGGTCGTCGACGTCGACCGCGGCGGCAAGATCACCTGGCACGGCCCGGGCCAGCTGGTGGGCTACCCGATCCAGAAGCTCCCGCGTCCGGTGGACGTGGTGGCGCACGTACGACGCCTGGAGGAGGCCCTGATCCGCACGTGCGCGGAGTTCGGCCTGGAGACCAGCCGGGTCGAGGGCCGCAGTGGCGTATGGGTGCTCGGCGACCCGGTCGGGACGCGTCCGGCGATCGGCGGGCTCTCCCTGGACTTCGACCCCCGGCTCACGGACGAGGAGTTCGACCCGCGCATGAACGGCCCGGAGTACGCCCCCTCCAACGCCGGGCAGCGCCGCGAGGACCGCAAGATCGCGGCGATCGGCATCCGTGTCGCCAAGGGCGTGACGATGCACGGCTTCGCGCTGAACGTGAACCCGGACAACAAGTGGTTCGACCGGATCATCCCCTGCGGCATCCGCGACGCCGGTGTCGCCTCCCTCGCCGGCGAGCTCGGCCGGGACGTGACGATCGACGAGGTGCTGCCCGTCGCCGAACGGCACCTGCGGGACGTACTGGAGAACGCGGAACTCAGGCCGAGGGTGATCGAGAAGACACCGGCAGCCTGAACACCGCCGCAGACTTTCAAATCAACGGGCGTACCCTGAACAACGCCGAAGAATCAAACGCTAGGGAGCCGGTCGTGTCCGCAGTCGCCCCCGACGGACGCAAGATGCTGCGCCTGGAGGTCCGCAACGCCCAGACCCCCATCGAGCGCAAGCCCGAGTGGATCAAGACCCGGGCGAAAATGGGTCCCGAGTACACCGCGATGCAGAAGCTCGTGAAAAGCGAGGGCCTGCACACGGTCTGCCAGGAAGCCGGCTGTCCCAACATTTACGAGTGCTGGGAGGACCGCGAGGCGACCTTCCTCATCGGCGGCGACCAGTGCACCCGGCGCTGCGACTTCTGCCAGATCGACACCGGCAAGCCCGAGGCGCTGGACCGCGACGAGCCCCGCCGCGTCGGTGAGTCCGTGGTCACCATGGACCTCAACTACGCCACCATCACCGGCGTCGCGCGCGACGACCTGGAGGACGGCGGCGCCTGGCTGTACGCCGAGACGGTCCGCCAGATCCACGAGCAGACGTCCTCCCGTGAGGCCGGCCGCACCAAGGTCGAGCTGCTGGCCCCCGACTTCAACGCCGTGCCGGAGCTGCTCCAGCAGGTCTTCGAGTCCCGCCCCGAGGTCTTCGCGCACAACGTGGAGACGGTCCCGCGGATCTTCAAGCGGATCCGCCCCGGCTTCCGCTACGAGCGCTCCCTGAAGGTCATCACCGAGGCCCGCGACTTCGGCCTGGTGACCAAGTCGAACCTGATCCTCGGCATGGGCGAGACCCGCGAGGAGGTCAGTGAGGCGCTCCAGCAGCTGCACGACGCCGGCTGCGAGCTCGTCACCATCACGCAGTACCTGCGGCCGAGCGTGCGTCACCACCCGGTGGAGCGCTGGGTGAAGCCGCAGGAGTTCGTGGAGCTGAAGGAGGAGGCCGACCGGATCGGCTTCTCCGGCGTGATGTCCGGGCCGCTGGTCCGGTCCTCCTATCGGGCGGGCCGGCTCTACCAGATGGCCGTGGAGAAGCGGGGGGCGTACGTCGCCTCGCAGGCCGTCTGATGGCACTGAGTGCCACCCGGTGTGTGTGAATCCCAGCACAAGCAACAACCGCTCGGTGGCGGCTGATTGGCGCGGTTCTGGACGTCCCCGCAGATAGGGGGCCTACAGGGCCGCGTCGGTGTTTTCGGGCAGCGCATCAAGGCTTCATCGGCGTTTGACCGGTCGGTCACGCCCTGGTAACACCATTCAGTGACCCTGTCTGTACACCCCGTGCACCACTCACCAGAGCCGCCATCCCGAGGGGGGACCTCCATCATGCAGGCCGCGCCCGTTCGCGCCACCGCCATCCCGTCGTTCACCGATGCACTCCGTGCCGTCGAATCGCTGCTCCTGAGCAGCGGTCAGCGCACCGCCCGCCGCAATGCCTGGACGTCCGTCCAGGCGGACCGCCGCCGCGCCAAGGACAGGGTCGAGGCGCAGCACATCCTGGAGCAGACGCTCACCAAGACGCTCACCGACACGTACAGCGCCCGCTCCTGATCCCTCCTCCCGGAGGGCGGGCACTGCCGTCGTCGGCGCCTCCGGGGCCACGTAGACTTCGGGGCATGGCGAGAAGTGACAGTGCGGCGGATGCCGCGAACCCCGGGCGACTGAAGCAGATCGCCCTGACGTACAAGATGACCCGGAAGGCCGACAAGAAGATCGGCCTGGTTCTCGCGGGCGTCTTCATCCTCATCCTCGGTGTCTTTCTCGCGATCGGTTTCCTGGTCGGCCACCCGGTCTATCTCGGCATCCTGGGCGTCCTGCTCGCCTTCCTCGGGACGGCGGTCATCTTCGGGCGACGGGCCGAGCGAGCCGCCTTCGGTCAGATGGAGGGCCAGCCCGGAGCGGCGGCGGCCGTCCTGGACAACATCGGCCGGGGCTGGACGACGACCCCCGCGGTGGCGATGAACCGCAGCCAGGACGTGGTGCACCGGGCCGTAGGCAAGGCCGGCATCGTGCTGGTCGCCGAGGGCAACCCGAACCGGGTCAAGAGCCTGCTGGCCGCCGAGAAGAAGAAGATGAACCGCATCGTGGCGGACGTGCCGGTGCACGACATCCTCGTCGGCACGGGCGAGGGCCGGGTCGAGCTCAAGAAGGTCCGGACCACGATGCTCAAGCTGCCGCGCGTGCTGACCGGCCCCCAGGTGACGGCCACCAACGACCGGCTGCGGGCGATGGGCGACCTCATGAGCAACATGCCGGTGCCGAAGGGACCGATGCCCAAGGGCATGAAGCTCCCGAAGGGCGGCGGCAGGTCCCGCTGAGTCTTCTCGTACGACGATGGGGGCGCCCGGATCACTCCGGGCGCCCCCATCGTCGTACCAGAGGTGGGGCGTCAGCCGTATCCGATCAGATGCGCACTTCCACGGTCTTCGCCAGCCTGTCGTGCAGGCCCCTGCCGTCGCGGTCCCAGATCAGGGCCGGAAGGGCGAGGCACAGCAGGACCGTGCGCAGAAGGGCCCGCAGGGGGCTGACCCGGCCGGTGTCGAGGGCGACCACGCGCAGCCCGAAGAGACGCTTGCCCGGGGTGAAACC
The DNA here is from genome assembly GCF_036174265.1 of Streptomyces sp. NBC_00285. Taxonomy (NCBI): domain Bacteria; kingdom Bacillati; phylum Actinomycetota; class Actinomycetes; order Kitasatosporales; family Streptomycetaceae; genus Streptomyces; species Streptomyces sp. NBC_00285. The sequence continues at coordinate 3,071,775 of NZ_CP108055.1, forward strand.
GATGGTGGCGACCGTGAGGGCACCCATCACGAAGAAGACCAGCAGCGCCCAGTTGGAGGTCGCCTGGCCGCTGTAGCTCTGCGTGATCAGCCGGGATGCAATCAGGACGCTCATCGCCCAGTCCACGGCCAGTGCGCCCAGGCGCCGGCCGGGACGGGCGATCGAACCCGGCCCCTGCTCCGGCAGTCCGAGCTGCTGTCCGCGGTATCCGAAGTCGACACCGGCGTCCTCGGCGGCCGCGCGGGGTCCGGAGAGCCATGATCCGATTGCATCCCTGTTGTCCACGGGTCCACGGTACTGCGCGCGTTTCGGGATACGGACAGGTGGGGCGGTGCCGACGATGTCCGGTTAACTTGTGCGAAACAAATGGGTCACGCCCGAGAAACCACCCGTCCCTAGGGTCGTGGACAGCGTGTGCCACCGCACTGGCCGCACGAACGAACTACCACCCCGGCCCAGGAACGGTCGGGAGTAGGAGGAGCTGGATGTTCCAGAACGCCGACGAGGCCAAGAAGTTCATCGCGGACGAGGACGTCAAGTTCGTCGACGTCCGTTTCTGCGACCTGCCGGGCGTGATGCAGCACTTCACGCTGCCCGTCGAGGCGTTCGACCCGGACGAGGAGCTCGCGTTCGACGGTTCGTCGATCCGCGGCTTCCAGGCCATCCACGAGTCCGACATGGCGCTGCGCGCGGACCTGTCGACCGCCCGGGTCGACTCCTTCCGCCGCGACAAGACGCTGAACATCAACTTCTTCATCCACGACCCGATCACCGGCGAGCAGTACAGCCGTGACCCGCGGAACGTGGCGAAGAAGGCCGAGGCCTACCTCGCCTCCACCGGTATCGCCGACACGGCGTACTTCGGCCCCGAGGCCGAGTTCTACGTGTTCGACAGCGTGCGCTTCGCCACCAGCGCCAACGAGTCCTTCTACCACATCGACTCCGAGGCGGGCGCCTGGAACACCGGTGCGGTCGACAACAACCGCGGCTACAAGGTCCGCTACAAGGGCGGTTACTTCCCGACCCCGCCGGTCGACCACTTCGCCGACCTGCGTGCCGAGATCTCCCTGGAGCTGGCCAAGTCCGGCCTCCAGGTCGAGCGCCAGCACCACGAGGTGGGCACCGCCGGCCAGGCCGAGATCAACTACAAGTTCAACACGCTGCTCGCCGCGGCCGACGACCTCCAGCTCTTCAAGTACATCGTGAAGAACGTGGCCTGGCGCAACGGCAAGACCGCGACCTTCATGCCGAAGCCGATCTTCGGCGACAACGGCTCGGGCATGCACATCCACTCGTCGCTGTGGACCGGCGGCCAGCCGCTCTTCTACGACGAGGCCGGTTACGCGGGCCTGTCGGACACCGCCCGCTACTACATCGGCGGCATCCTCAAGCACGCCCCGTCGCTGCTGGCCTTCACCAACCCGACGGTGAACTCGTACCACCGCCTGGTCCCGGGCTTCGAGGCGCCGATCAACCTGGTGTACTCGCAGCGCAACCGCTCCGCGGCCATGCGTATCCCGATCACGGGCTCCAACCCGAAGGCCAAGCGCGTCGAGTTCCGTGCGCCCGACTCCTCCGGCAACCCGTACCTGGCCTTCTCGGCCCTGCTGCTCGCGGGCCTCGACGGCATCAAGAACAAGGTCGAGCCGGCCGAGCCGATCGACAAGGACCTCTACGAGCTGGCTCCCGAGGAGCACGCGGGCGTCGCCCAGGTCCCGACCTCCCTCCCGGCCGTCCTCGACCGCCTCGAGGCCGACCACGAGTTCCTCCTCCAGGGCGACGTCTTCACGCCGGACCTGATCGAGACGTGGATCGACTTCAAGCGCACCAACGAGATCGCGCCGCTGCAGCTGCGTCCGCACCCGCACGAGTTCGAGCTGTACTTCGACGTGTGATCGGCACGTAGGCCGTCCCACGGCGGGCCTGCGACCGTCCTACGGCGCCCCCGTTCCGGTTTCCCGGGACGGGGGCGCCGTCGTATCGTTTCCTGCACAGCTGTTCGACAGGGGACGACGGGGGAGACGGCGATGTCCGCGCAGGACGACGACAGCGAGCGGGAGTTCGACATCAGGTGGGCCGACGGGGCCGAGCTCAAGGAGCCCTCCGCGCGGGCCCGGATGCTCGCCGCCCGCTGGAAGGAGAACCCGCCGAAGCCCCAGCCCTTCCGAGCGGACCCGGGGCCGAGGACACCGAGCCGCTCGTCCTGGCGGTCGACGGCGATCGTCCTCGGGAGTATGGCGGTGCTCATCCTGGTGCTGGGATACGCGAACTTCCGACCGTACTGAGGCCGGTCTCACGGATCTCCGCGGGTGAAGGAGCGGCGGGTTGCGGACGCTGGACGTACGGCGGCTGCGGGCGTTGCTCGACGATTCCGCGCCCGCTGTCGTGCGGGAGGCGACCCTGGCGTTGCTGCCGTCCGCGCGGCTGCTGGACGACGGGTGGCTGCTGGAGCAGCCGGCTGGGGAGCGGCCCCGTGGGACGCGGGTCTCCGCGTTCCGGCTGCTCACCGCGCACGGCGGGCTCGTACGGCTGCGGGCCGCCGTCGCACTGGTCGACGATCCGGACGACCGGCTGCGCGCCTGGGCCCGGCAGTCCGTGCAGCGCTGGCACCCGACTGCGGATGTGCCGCGTGGGGCGGACGAGGTGGGTGAGCTGCTGGGGCGGGTGCGCCATCTCCTGAGTGACCACGTGCTCAGGACGCGCCGGTGGGAAACCGGCCTCAAGGGCTGAGCCTTTGCTGGCCCTAGGGCTGATCGCGACCGCTTCATGGCCGGGGCCGGGTGCACACTGGAAGGTGGGACGAGTGCCTGACTGCGGGGTGGTGCAGATGCGGAGTCGTTTCCGGAGCGACCGGCGGCTGACCGTGCGGATGACGGTCACGATGTTCCTGCTCGGACTGCTGTACGTGGCGTTCTTCGCCGCGTTGATCGTGTTGTTGAAATCCTGGCTGCTGGTCGTGGGCCTGATCGCCGTGATGTTCGTGGCGCAGTTCTGGTTCTCCGACAAGATCGCGATGTTCGCGATGCGCGGACGGGTCGTGGAGCGGGAGGAGTATCCCGAACTGCACGCCGTGGTCGACCGGTTGTGTGCCATCGCCGACATGCCCAAGCCGGTGATCGCGGTGTCCACGATGGACATGCCCAACGCGTTCGCCACCGGGCGCAACCCCGACAACGCCGTGGTGTGCGTGACGACCGGGCTGCTCAGGCGGCTGGATCCGGCCGAGCTGGAGGGCGTCCTTGCGCACGAGCTGTCGCACGTGGCGCACAAGGACGTCGCCGTGATCACCATCGCGTCCTTCCTCGGGGTGATCGCCGGCCTGATCGTCCGGTTCGCCTTCTACAGCCAGGTGTTCGGCGGGCGAAAGGACCAGAACACTGCCGTGATCTTCGCGGCCGTGATGGGTGTGTCGGCGGCCGTGTACGCGCTCAGCTTCCTGCTGATCAGGGCGCTGTCGCGGTACCGGGAGCTGGCGGCGGACCGGGCCGCGGCCCACCTCACCGGCCGGCCCTCGGCGCTGGCGTCCGCACTCACCAAGGTCTCCGGCGAGCTGGCCCGGATCCCCACCAAGGACCTGCGCACGGCCCAGGCCTTCAACGCCTTCTACTTCACCCCGGCCACCGGCAAGGAGCCCGGTATCGAGCGGTACTTCTCGACGCACCCGTCCCTGGAACAGCGGCTCGATCAACTGGGGCGGATCTCCGCCGAGTTGGGTGAGGCCGCGGAGCCCGGGAAGGCGGGCTGAGGATGGGGCTGCTGGACATCCTGCTCGGGCGCACAAAGCCTGTCGCGCCCGATCTCGACCAGCTCTTCGCGCTGCCGTCGGCGGCCGTGACGCTGGAGGCGGCGGTCTCCCTCACGCCGACCGGACGCGGAGCGGTGTGCTTCGCGACGGTCGAGGGGGCCGCCTTCGAGCAGACGCACCGGGAGGTCCAGGCCCTGCTCGACGCGGACGCCGACCGCGACGGCCCGCCGGTGGAGCTGCGGCGGGACGACTTCGGCTACTCCTGGCTGGTCTCCGAGCGCACCCCGGACCAGTTGCCGCAACTCGTCAACGACCTGCACGCGGTGAACAGTTCGATGGAGGTCAACGGCTTCGGGCCGCAACTGCTGTGCTCGCTCGCCGGGTTCCACGACACCGAGGGCCGGTCGCTCGCGCTCGTCTACCTCTACAAGCGCGGCACGTTCTTCCCCTTCGCCCCGCTGCCCGGTGACGGGCAGCGCCGCGACAACCCGCTGGAGCTGCGGGTGAAGGCCGCGCTCACGAACGACCTGCGGATCGAGCAGGACCTGAACCGCTGGTTCCCGGTGTGGGGCGCGCCCGGCCTCTGAGCTCCTAGCTCTTTCTCTCGCGCGCCTGTCGGCGGGCCTCCATGGGGTGCTCGCGGCGGTAACGGCGTTCCCACCTGGCCTGCTTGTCCCGGCGGTCGCGGTACGCCCGGTAACTGCCGGGCGTCATGCCCGAGGCTCCCCCGCCCGAGCCGCCCGGCGAGGACGTGGAGGCGCCCCGGCCGACACGGCCGCTGCGGCCGTACTGCATGTACAGGAAGAGCACGGCTACGGCTACGAGCCACCAGGTGTGGTTCCCGAAGCCCAGGACGACCAGGACGACGGTCCCGGAAATGACCATGGTGCCCATGACGGGCCTCCGTGTACGTGGTTGTGGTGTAGAAGAGTAGCGCCGGAGGGGCGGCCTGGCGCCTGCCCTGCGTGAGCTCTTTCCCCGCACCCTGGAGTCGCCGCCATGCCCGAGTCCTTCACTCAGGAACACGACGGTGAGCGCCTGTACGGCGTCCGGGACGGCGGCGGCGACCGGGCCGCGGCCGCGACGGTCGTCCTGCTGCACGGAGCCGGGAACGGCAGCGCGGAGCGACTCCTGCCGCTGCTCGACGAGTTCGTGGCGCACGGCTGCAGCGCGCTCGCCTTCGACTTCTCCGGGCACGGCGAAAGTACCGGTGAGCTGGCGGAGTTGAGTCTGCGCAGGCGGTTCGAGCAGGCGGTCGCCGTGATCGATGCGCATGCTCCGGCGGACGGTCCGCTGGTGCTGGTCGGGTTCAGCATGAGCGGGCAGACGGTGGCCGACCTCACCCGGCACTACGGCGAGCGGGTCGCGGCGCTCGCCCTGTGCGCGCCCGCCGTGTACGCGGCCGAGGCCTGGGACGTGCCGTTCGGCCGCGGCGACGGGAGGTTCAGCGAGATCATCCGGCGTCCGGACAGCTGGCGCCGGGCACCGGCCCTCGATGTGCTGCGGGCCCATCAGGGGCGGGCGGTGCTCGCGGTGCCGGGCACGGACGCGGTGATCCCGCCGGAGGTGACCGAGGCCGTGCAGGAGGCGCTGGTCTTCCGGTCCCAGTTCAGGCGCCTCGAACTGCCCCACGCGGATCACCGGTTGGGGGCATGGTTGCATGATCACCCGGACGACCGGCGCGAGTTGGTGACGGCGCTGCTGACCGGCCTCGGCGACCGGGGGTGGACGGCGACCCGGCGGTGGGTGGCCAAGCAGCTTCCCGAAGGCCGGTCGGTCGTCGACACCGGTTTCCTGTCCGGAGGTTGGAGCTCCCAGATGCGCCGCCTCACCCTCGACGACGACACCGAGCTGGTCCTGCGGTCGTTCGTGAAGCCGTTCTTCCGCCACCACGCGCCCGGGCTTCTGAACCGCGAGGCATCGGTCCTCGCGCTGCTCGCCGCTCGCGACGGCGTTCCGGCACCCGCGCCGATCGCCGTCGACGCCACGGCCGAACACTGCGACCACCCCTCGTTGTTGATGTCCCGGCTGCCGGGCCGCGTGCGGGTCGACGAAGAGGAACTGGAGCGCCGCCTGGACCTGCTGGCGGCCCAACTCGTCCGGATCCACCGGGTCGTTCCCGAGGAACGGCCGCGCGCCTATCAGGCGTGGACGTCGCCCGAGAAGGTGCGAGGGGTGCGGGGCCCGCTGTGGGAACGGGCCGTGGACGTCATCCGCCGGGACCCGCCGCCGTACGAAGGGTGCTTCCTGCACCGGGACTTCCACCCCGGGAACGTGCTGTTCACCGGGTCGGGTTCCGGGCTCGCCGTCAGCGGGGTGGTCGACTGGGTGGAGACCTCGTGGGGACCGGCCGACCTCGACGTCGCCCACTGCTCCACTGCCCTCGCACTCCTCCACGGCCCCGAACACGGCCTCGGCTTCCGGGAACGGTACGAGGCGCACGGCGGCCGCGGCCTCGCCGACGGGCCGGACCACCTGTACTGGAGGCTCCTGGACGCCCTCGCCTACTGCCCCGACGCGGCGAAGCTCGCCGGCCCGTGGCGCGAGCTCGGACGGACCGATCTGACTCCGGGGGTGCTGGGCGGGCGGCTGGAGGCGTATGTGCGGGGGTTGGTGGAGCGGTACGGGTGACGGGGGTGGTCCGGGTCGGCGGCGCACGCCGCCCCCGCGCGCACCCGCGCCTACTCACCCGGCGCCGCTCCGACGACGCCCGCCGCGATGGCCGCCGTCAAGGCCGCGTGGTCCCTGGTCGTCCGGGTGGCGTAGGTGAGGGCGAAGTCGGCGATCGCGTGGTCGAAGGTTTCGGCGGTGCCCAGATATCCGGCGATGGCGATCCGGTCGCCGGAACGGGCGTGGGCGCGGGCCAGGGTGGTCCCGCACAGACGGGCGTAGGCCGTGAGGTCGGCCGGGGGCATGCCGGCCACGTCCGCGGAGCCCTTCATGTCGCGCAGTTGGCGCCAGTAGAACGCGCGGCCCTGGGGTCCGCTCATCCAGCCCAGGAAGATGTCGTTCGCGGCCTGGAGCAGGCGCTGGCCCGCGACCACACGGCGTCCGGGATGGACGTACGGCCCGTGCGGGAGGTGTTCTTCCAGTACGGATGCCCGCGCCTCCTTGATCTGGAGGAACAGCGGGTCGTCGGCGTCCCGCCCGGACAGCAGCACGATGAAGCAGCGGGTGCCGACGCTGCCGACGCCGACGACCTTGCGGGCCGCGTCGACGAACCGGTAGCGGTCCAAGAGCAGCCGCCGTTCCTCGGAGAGCGTGGAGCGGTAGTCGCTGAAGAGCTTGCGCAGGCCCGCCGTGTCGAGGGTGCCGGCGGGTTCGAGGAGCGGCGGGTCGCTGATGATGCGGTGGCGGCCGTCGACGGTCTCCGTCAGCTTGCCGAGGGCCTGAAGGCTGGTGCGGCGCCGGGCCCGGGTGAGGCTGGACGCGACGCGGCGGCGATGGCGGCCGGAGCGTACGAGGGGCAGCAGGCTGTCGGCGTCGACGGTCTCGTACCAGACCTCCAGCTCGCCCATCCGGGCCAGCTGGCGCATGGACGTGCGGTACGCGGTGGTCGCCTCCCGGGCCGCCCGGTGCGCCTCGGCCTCGCTGTGCCCGTTCTCCCCGGCGGCCACGACGATGCTCGCGGCCAGTCGTTTGACGTCCCACTCGAAGGGGCCGGGGAACGTCTCGTCGAAGTCGTTGAGGTCGAAGAGGAGGGAGCGTTCCGGGGAGGCGTAGAGGCCGAAGTTGAGCAGGTGGGCGTCGCCGCAGAGCTGCACGGTGAGGCCGGTGTGGGGCTGGGCGGCAAGGTCGGCGGCCATCACGGCGGCGGCGCCGCGCAGGAAGGCGAACGGTGAGGCCGACATCCTGCCGTACCGGATCGGCAGCAGTTCCGGCAGACGGTCACGGCCCTGTCGTTCCAGTACGGCGACGGGGTCCCGGCGGTCCGCGGACGGGATCCAGAGGGCGTGCGCGGAACGGCCGACGCGTTTGCGGGCGGCACGGCCGCGGTCGGCTCGGGCGGTGGGAGTGCCGGCCGCGCCGGAGGTGTTCATGCGCCCTGCCTCTGCGTCACGCCCGCCTCCAGGTTCCCGGTGCCTGCACCTCCTGATCGCAGTGAAGAGCCGGAGCGGGGAGGTACGCATGCCGGGTACGGCGATCGGGTGACTGTGTGTCCCGCCGGGACGCGGCAGCTCGTCTGTGGTCCGCGGCCCCTGAAGGGGGTCGTTGTCAGTGGCCTGGGTCAGGATGGGCCCCATGGTCTTGGGTGACGGGGTGCGGTACATCGGGGTGGCCGAGCGGCGGGGGCGGCTGGGGCTGCGGCAGCAGCTCGCCGGCGGGGCTCGCGTGGGGAGTCCGGAGGAGGTGGCCGCCGCTCTGGTCGCCCTGCACGGGTCCGATCCGGCGACCGTGTATCTGGCGGTCGGCGCGCGGCTCACGGATTCCGCCGGGACCGTCGCCGAGACCGAGCGGGCGCTGTACGAGGACCGGTCGCTGGTGCGGATGCACGGCATGCGGCACACGGTGTTCGCGTTCCCCGCCGAGCTGACCGCGGTAGTGCACGCCTCCACCGGACTCACGGTGGCCGCCCGCGAACGGGCCAAGCTCCTCAAGGACATGGCGAAGGCGGGTGCCCCGGACGCGACCTGGCTGAAGGAGGTCGAGGAGTCGGCGCTGGCCGCGCTCGCCCGGCGCGGGCAGGCGACGGCCTCGGAGCTCGGCGTGGAGGAGCCGCGGCTGCGGGAGCAGTTCGTGTACGCGGCCGGGAAGAGCTACGAGGGCGTCCACAGTGTCTCGACCCGGCTGCTGAAGGTGCTCGGCGTGGAGGGCAAGGTGGTCCGCGGCCGCCCCCTCGGCTCCTGGACCTCCACGCAGTTCCGCTGGGCGGTGGCACCGCCGCATCCCGAACTGGACGTGGCCGAGGCGCAGGCCGGGTTGCTGCGGCGCTGGCTCAGCGTGTGCGGTCCCGCCACGGAGGCCGACCTGCAGTGGTGGACGGGCTGGAAGGTGACCGACGTCCGCCGTGCCCTCACGGCGATCCGCGCGGTGACGGTGTCCGTCGACGAGGGCCCTGCCTATGTCGTCGACGGCGACGCGGACCCGGTCGCGGGCCCCGCCGAACCCTGGGCGGCGCTGCTGCCCGGCCTCGACCCGACGGCGATGGGCTGGCAGCAGCGGGACTGGTATCTGGCCCCGTCCTTGCGGCCCGCACTGTTCGACGGGAGCGGCAACGTGGGTCCGACGGTGTGGTGGAACGGGCGGGTGGTGGGAGGTTGGGGTCAGCGTCCCGACGGGGAGATCGTCTGGCGCCTGCTGGCCCCGGAGGGAATCGGGCGTGAGGAGAGAGAGGCGATCGCCGCGCAGGCGGACCGGCTGCGCGGGTGGGTCGGTTCGACCCGGGTGACACCGCGCTTCCGGAACCCGCTGGAGAGGGAACTGGCCGAGTCCGGCGGCTGACCGCAACAGCGGGCGCCCCGTCACAGGGGCGCCCGGCGTCACGGCTACCGCGCGTACCGCATCAGGGCCCGCACCATGTGGCACGTCGTGTCCGACGGCGGGTGGACGCCGATCATCTCGGCGGTGTCCCGGATCGTCTCGTTGCGGGCCTGGTTCGGCATGAGGACGCCGCAGTCGAGCAGGGCGATCGCGAGTCGCATCGCCTTGAGGCGGCGGTTGTGGGTGACGTACCACTCGCGGGGGCGGCCCGGCGGCAACGGGCGCTTCTCCACAGGCGTGTACGGAAGGTCGAGCAGCACGGGGTGCTTCGCGGTGGACTGGGTCGGCAACGGCTTCTGCTTCAGTGCGGCAGCGGGCACAGGCATCCTCCTGTCGCGGTAAGGGCGGCCCCCGGGGCTCCGGCGACACCCTCGAACACTGCTTCTATTCTACCTCTCGGCACTGACAAAAGCCCCTGGCCACAAGGCTGTCGGGGGTGCTGTGACGCAGGTGGAGGACGGGTTTTCGCGTACCGTTGGCGGCATGGAGATCTGGATCAATCCGGCCTGTTCGAAGTGCCGCAGCGCGATCGGAGTGCTCGACGCGGAGGGCGCCGAGTACACCGTCCGCCGCTATCTGGAGGACGTCCCGAGCGAGGACGAGATCCGCGAGGTGCTCGGCCGGCTCGGCCTCGAACCGTGGGACATCACCCGCACCCAGGAGGCCGCCGCCAAGGAACTCGGGCTCAAGGAGTGGGCCCGGGAGAGCAGTTCACGCGACCGCTGGATCAAGGCACTCGCCGCGCACCCCAAGCTCATCCAGCGCCCGATCATCACCGCGGAGGACGGCTCTGCCCTGGTCGCCCGCACCGACGACGCCGTACGGGACGCCCTGGCCAGGAAATGACGGGATGTGACGCAGGTTACGTCGCACGTCTCCCGTGACGGCTGAGCAACCTCGTTCGGTATTTCGTACATGGCGGCGTACGCTCCCCTACCTCGCAGGAGGCGCGGATGTCGCGCAGGAGAACACTCGGTACGAAGAAGAAGGTCGCGCTGCTGGTGAGCGCGGCGGCGGTGGCGGGCGGTGGGGCCTTCGTCCTGGCCGGCACCTCCAACGCCGCGCAGAGTCCGCAGACGGCGGCGGAGTCCACCGTCTGCCAGGGGCTCGCCACCGCGCTCGGCAACAACCAGCGGTTCATCGAGGGCCAACGGGCCGCTCCCGACGCGCAGTCGGCGGCCCGGATCGCCAACCGGGAAGCGGTGATCGCGCAGATCGAGGTCCAGCAGAAGGCGTCCACCTGTGTGGTCGGGGAGTCGGCTCAGGACTCCCAGGCCGCACAGCAACAGCCTTCGCAGACCGCCTCCGCGTCGGCACCCGCCGCTCAGGCCCCTCCCGCGTCCCAGGCCCCCTCGACGGGGAACGCCGGTTCGGGGCAGCAGGTCTGCAACGGCTCGACGGTCACGCTGTCCGGGGAGGCCGGTGCGCCCGCCGCGTCCAGCAACCAGTTCCCGGCCGGTACGAAACTGAAGGTCACCAACCTGGACAACAACAAGTCCACGACGGTGGAGGTCACTTCGGTCTCCGGCAGCTGTGCCCTGCTCAACAACGCGGCCTTCGAAGAGGTGCGGGAGCCGGGCAAGTTCCTCATCCGCCGGGCCGTGATCGAGAAGGTGGGGTGACACCGGCCACGCCCGGTGAGTGACGGTCCTGCTGTTCGCGGCCACGAACAGCAGGACCGCCGTTTCCACGAAGGGTGACCAGCGCCGCCCCCACCCCCCAGGGGCGCGGGGAACTGCGCGACCAGCCCCCACCGGCCCGCAGCCACCCGACGCGCAACGCCTTAAGGAACCCGCGCCTCCCCCTCCCCCAGCGTCAGCGCCAACGCCTTCGCCTCCTTCTCCGGATCGAGCCCGACCACCGGCCGGTCAGCTCGCTGCGGGGCCACCCCACCGAGCTCCTGGAGCCAGCGCCAGGTGTCGCTCACGGTCTCGGTGACCGGGCGGCACCGCAGGCCCGCCGCACCGGCCCGGGAGGTGTCCCCCGCGTGGAGGGTGTCGTGGAGGTCCGTGTCCGGCGGAACCCAGATCGGGAGTTCGGTCCAGGGGTCGATGCCCTCGCCGAGGACGATGTCCGGGGTGGTCCAGCGGAGTTCGGCGGTGGAGCCGGTCACGGCCACGCATGCGTCGAGGAGTTCACCCATGGTCGTGTGGCCCGGCGGGCTGACCAGGTTGTACGGCCCGTTCAGACCGGCCACGGCGGCCCCCAGCACCCATTGCGCCAGGTCGCGGACGTCGACGTACTGGAGCGGGAGGTCCCGGGGGCCGGGGGCGAGGACCGGGCCGCCGCGGGCGATACGGCCGAGCCACCATGGCAGGCGGCCGATGTTCTCGTACGGGCCGAGGATCAGGCCGGCCCGTGCGAGCAGGGAGCGCTCCGCGCCGAAGGTGTCGAGGACAGCCAGTTCGCCGCCCCGTTTGTCCCGCGCGTAGTCGGTTTCGTCCGCGTCGGGCTCGGCGCCCTCGACCAGGGGCGCGTCCTCGGCGAACCCGGGGGGCTGCGGCCAGGCGTACACCGAGCGGCTCGACACGTACGCGTACCGGTCGGCGCGGTCCCGCAGCAGCCGCGCCGTGTCCCGGACCGCGCGGGGCGCCGCCGACCAGGTGTCGACGACCAGGTCCCAGGTGCCGCCTCCGGAGAGGGCGGTGAGTCCGTCGGGCTCGGTGCGGTCGCCGTGCAGCGACCGCACCCCGGCCACGGGTGCGTGCCGTCCCCGGTGGAAGACGGTCACGTCCCAGCCGTGCTCCAGGGCCGTCTCGGCGACGGCCCGGCCGACGAACTCGGTGCCACCCAGCAGGAGAAGTCTCATACCGGTGACTGTGCCCCGTGGGGCCGCGGAACGGAACGGGAATCTGCCGTCGGCAGACGGGTCAGCCGCCGGTCGGCGGGGTGTACTTGTAGCCGACCCGGCGCACGGTCTGGATCGCGCCCCGGAAGTCCGCGCCCAGCTTGCGGCGCAGCCGGGCGATGTGGACGTCGACGGTCCGGCCGTCACCGACGTGGCCGTACCCCCAGACCGTGGTGACCAGCTGGTCGCGGGTGTGCACCCGGTGCGGGTGCTGGACCAGGTGGGCGAGGAGCTCGAACTCCAGGTAGGTGAGGTCGAGTTCGGTGCCGTTCACCGCGGCGGTGCGCTGCACGGTGTCGATGCGGACGAGCGGGGCCAGGGTGTCCTCGCCCCGCGGTGCCGGCAGCGGCTGCGGCGGTTCGGGGAGGAAGGCGGGGCGCTGGTCGGCCGGGACGAGTACCAGGTAGCCGATCATCGGGGGCCGGCCCGGCAGTGCGGGCAGGGTGTGCTGGGGGGCGGGCAGCCAGGTGGCGCCCGGTGGGAGGAAGTCCGCGACGTTCAGGACGTCGTCCGGGCCGACGGCCCGGAGCCGGTGCCGTGCGCCGCTCTCGGACGGGGCGGTGAGGGGGGCGGTGGAGAGAGAACGAGTGTTCGCCATGAGAGGTCAGCTCTTTCGCGCGAGAAGGTCGTCAGGAGACGTACGTCGACTGCGCGCTGGCCGAAGGCCGGGTGTACGGCGTTAGAGGGCCGGCGCGTTCATCGCGCGGCAACACACCCGGTCGAAGTCGTGGTGCTGACGGGAGGGCCAGAAGGGCTCGAGGTCATGGCGACCCGTCGCGGTGTACTTCTGGAAGCTGGCCATGAGCTCATTGAAGCAGACACCGGCCCGCAGCAGGAGTCTCCTCTCACTGCCTGGACACTTCCTTGGCGTGAAATCGGCGTGATACGGCTCACCCCACCAGGCATTCGGAAATGCGGAGGGGCGCCCACCGCAACCGGTGGGCGCCCCTCGTGAAGCAGCGGCGGGGATCAGACCTGGCCGGCCTTCTCCAGCGCGGAGCAGCAGGTGTCGACGATCAGACGCGTCACCAGGTACGGGTCGACGTTGGCGTTGGGGCGGCGGTCCTCGATGTAGCCCTTGCCGTCCTTCTCGACCTGCCACGGGATACGCACCGAGGCGCCACGGTTGGAGACGCCGTAGGAGTACTCGTTCCACGGGGCGGTCTCGTGCAGACCCGTCAGACGGTCGTCGATGCCGGCGCCGTAGTGCTTGACGTGGTCGAGCGGCTTGGAGCCCTCACCGAGCGACTCGCACGCGGTGATGATGGCGTCGTAGCCCTCGCGCATCGCCCTGGTGGAGAAGTTGGTGTGCGCGCCGGCGCCGTTCCAGTCGCCCTTGACCGGCTTGGGGTCGAGGGTGGCGGAGACGCCGAAGTCCTCGGCGGTGCGGTAGAGCAGCCAGCGGGCCACCCACAGGTGGTCGGAGACCTCCAGCGGGGAGACCGGGCCGACCTGGAACTCCCACTGGCCGGGCATGACCTCGGCGTTGATGCCGGAGATCGCGAGGCCGGCCTTCAGGCAGTTGTCCAGGTGCGCCTCGACGACGTCACGGCCGAAGATCTCGTCCGCGCCGACACCGCAGTAGTAGCCGCCCTGCGGGGCCGGGAAGCCGCCCTTGGGGAAGCCGAGCGGGTAGCCGTCCTGGAAGAACGTGTACTCCTGCTCGATGCCGAAGATCGGCTCCTGGGAGGCGAACTTGGCCTCGACCTCGGTCAGCGCGGCACGGGTGTTGGACTCGTGCGGCGTCATGTCGATGTTGAGGACCTCGCACAGGACGAGGATGTCGTCGCCGCCGCGGATCGGGTCGGGACAGGTGAAGACCGGCTTGAGGACACGGTCCGAGGAGTGCCCCTCGGCCTGGTTCGTGGAGGACCCGTCGAAGCCCCAGATCCCCAGCTCAGCACCCTTGGCGTCGTCGGCCAGGATCTTGGTCTTCGAACGCAGCTTGGCCGTCGGCTCGGTGCCGTCGATCCAGATGTACTCAGCCTTGAAGCTCACGGGGCCACATCCTTCGGGGGTATGTCTGGGCGCACTTGCGGGTGCAGCGGCGCTGCGGCACTGAATCGCCGCCTCTCGTACGCCCGCGAGCCTGTCAACAGGCGATTTCCCGGTCATTGCTCGAATGTGAACCCCGTGTTACCTGGTGGTGCTGTGGCGCGATTCACCGTGTGAGCATCGGCGGCGGCCGGGAAAGTCGATACGGAGACACAGCGCCGGCGGCCGGTGCGCCTCGTATGCAAAGGGTGTACCTGGCACCACCTCCGGATCGGGCGGCCAGGCCCAGTGACCGCCGTCTCCCGCTCGACCAGACTGGCCGCATGACCATCGAGACGCGGAACGCCGGCAGGGGTACGAGGGCGCGGGGCATGGGACTCGCGGCCGTGCGGGGGCTGGCGCTGGCGCTGGTGTCGCTGCCGGGGGCGGTGCTCGGTTTCACGCTCAGCGTGGTGTCCATCGTGCTCGTGCCGGTCGGGATCGGGGTGTTCACGACCCCCTGGGTGCTGAGGGGCGTGCGGGCCTTCGCGGACTGGCGGCGGGTCCTCGCCGCCGAGTGGGGTGGGGTGCGGATCCCGTCCGCGTACCGGCCGGTGCCCGAGGGCGCCAACCCCTGGAGGAGGACGTACGCGCTGCTCCAGGATCCGGCGACCTGGCGGGACCTGCGGTGGCTGCAGGTGGACATGACGGCGGGCTTCGTGACGGCACTGCTGCCCGCGGCGCTGCTCTTCTACCCGCTGGAGGGTTTCGCGGTCGCGGCCGGGCTGTGGCGGCCGCTGTCGGAGACGGGCGGCTGGTGGTACGGCTTCGTGCGCGTCGACGACCAGTCCTCCGCGCTGACCGCCGGCGCCCTGGCCGTCGTCCTCCTCGTCCTCGCCCACTTCTTCACCGCCCGCCTGCTGCACGTCCACTTCGCGCTCACCCGGGCCGTCCTCGCCCCGAGCCAGGCCGAACTGGCCGAGCGGGTGAAGGTGTTGACCGAGACCCGGCGGGACGCCGTGGACACCTCCGCGGCCGAACTGCGCCGCATCGAACGGGATCTGCACGACGGGGCACAGGCCCGGCTGGTCGCCATGGGCATGGACCTCGGCACCATCGAGATGCTCCTCGACAAGGACCCCGCGCAGGCCAAGCGGCTGCTCGCGCAGGCCCGTCAGTCCTCCGTGGACGCGCTCACCGAACTGCGCGACCTGGTGCGCGGCATCCACCCGCCGGTGCTGGCCGAGCGCGGACTGGGCGACGCCGTACGGGCGTTGGCACTCCGGCTTCCGGTGGCCACCGAGGTGACGGTGGAGCTCGACGGCCGGACCGAAGCGCCCGTGGAGTCGGCCGCCTACTTCGCCGTCAGCGAGGTCCTCACCAACGCCGTCAAGCACTCCGGCGCGGACCGGATCTGGGTCGACCTGCATCACACAGAGGGAATGCTGCGGATCTCCGTCACCGACAACGGCCGGGGCGGCGCGCTGATCGCGGCCGGTTCGGGGCTGGCCGGGGTGGAGCGCCGACTGGGTACATTCGACGGCGTCCTGGCCGTCAGCTCACCCGCGGGCGGTCCCACCATGGTCACCCTGGAGATCCCTTGCGCGTAGTCCTGGCCGAAGACCTCTTCCTGCTGCGCGACGGGCTCGTCCGGCTCCTGGAGGCCCACGGCTTCGAGATCGCCGCGGCCGTCGAGAGCGGGCCCGAGCTGGCCCGCGCGCTGGCCGAGCTGGAGCCGGACGTCGCCGTGGTCGACGTACGGCTGCCGCCGACGCACACCGACGAGGGGCTCCAGTGCGCGCTGACCGCCCGCCGGGACAGGCCCGGGCTGCCGGTGCTGGTGCTCTCGCAGCACGTGGAGCAGTTGTACGCGCGCGAGTTGCTCGCCGACGGCACCGGTGGGGTGGGGTACCTGCTCAAGGACCGGGTCTTCGACGCGGAGCAGTTCGTGGAGGCGGTACGGCGGGTGGCGGCGGGCGGTACGGCGATGGACCCGCAGGTGATCCAGCAGTTGCTGGCCCGCCGGACGGCCGGGGACCAGCCGCTCAGCCGGATCACGCCCCGAGAGCGGGAGGTACTGGAACTCATGGCGCAGGGGCGGACCAACGCGGCGATCGCCGGCAAGCTCGTCGTCACGGAACGGGCGATCGCCAAGCACACCGCCAACATCTTCGCCAAACTGGGTCTTGAGGTGTCGGACGATGACAATCGCCGCGTTCTGGCGGTGCTCGCGTTTCTCGACCGGGATCGGTGACCGGTTCCTCATTCTCTGTAACTCCTGCTGCTCACAGGACTGTTGCCACCCAGGAGCCCGGCAAACCTCTGATTTGTTTGTGTGGCGGCTGAACACCCTTGGGACCACGTGCGTAAGGGAGGGAGCCGCTTCACTCCTGTCGGGCGCCTCGATGGCCCGGAAAAGGAAGTCAGAGGAGTTCCATGGGACGCAACACACGTAAACGCCGGTCGTCGATGGCCAGCAAGGCCATAGCCGCCTCGGCGGCCCTAGCGCTCGGTGGGGGCGGGCTGATCTGGGCGAACTTCTACGCCTCGGCGCATGAGTCCAACAACAGCAACAGCTGGTCCCAGAATCAGACCAAGGCCGCCGCCGCGCAGGTGGCGACCATCTCCTGCCCCGATGTCGGGCAGAAGCTGACGAATGTGCCACAGGCGGCCCGCAACGGCGTGGCCACCGAGCTGGCGAATCTGGACAAGCAGATCACCGAGGCCTACGCCCGGCTCGCCTCGACGCGCCAGGCCCAGGCCGGCGACGCCGGCTTCGTCCAGAACGCCATCGTCGGCCCCCTGAAGGAGAAGCGGGCGGCCACGATCGACCGGATCCGCATCGACGTCCAGCGTGTCGGTGGCCAGTTCAACACCTCGCTCAGCCAGTTGGCGGCCTGCACCACGCAGAACGCGCAGACCAACGCCGGTAACGCGGGCGGTCAGCAGAACAACGGCGGCCAGCAGCAGAACGGTGGCCAGCAGGCCGGCGGCCAGCAGCAGGGCGGTCAGCAGAACAACGGTGGCCAGCAGCAGAACGGTGGCCAGCAGGCCGGCGGCCAGCAGCAGGGCAACGGCGGTCAGGGCGGCAACGGCCCGGTCGCGGCCGACTTCGTGGACATCACCAAGGTCCAGGCCAACGCCCAGCTCGGTGTGGGTGCGAACGGCCTCCCCGCGAACGGCAACTCGGGCTCGCGAGGTTCCTTCACCACCAAGTGCGGCACCAACGCGAACAAGAACCACAACACGGACAACGTGATCGTGGCTCCCGGTGTCGCCAACGGTGCCCACCACCTGCACGACTACGTCGGCAACCAGAGCAACGACGCGTTCGCGAGCGACCAGGAGCTGGAGGCTGCTCAGACCAGCTGCCAGAACCAGGGCGACAAGTCGTCGTACTTCTGGCCGGTGCTGCGTCTGCAGAACGGCACGCAGGACTTCGACCAGAACGCCGACGGCGGTGGCAAGGAAGGCAACGTCGGCAAGATCCTGCAGGCCTCCCAGGCGCAGATCAAGTTCGTCGGCAACAAGAAGGGCAACGTCGTCGCGATGCCGAACGCCCTTCGCATCATCACCGGTGACGCCAAGGCCTTCGTCAACGGCAACGCCAACGCCAACGTGAACTGGTCCTGCACCGGCTTCGAGAACAAGGTGCAGCTGCACGACAAGTACCCGATCTGCCCCCAGGGCAGCCAGGTGGTGCGCACGACCGACTTCCAGAGCTGCTGGGACGGTCAGAACGCCGACAGCGCCAACCACCGCACCCACGTGTCCTTCGTCCAGGCCGACGGCACCTGCGCCAACGGCTTCAAGGCGATCCCGCAGCTCCAGGTCCGGCTCGTCTACAACGTCCCGGCCCCGAAGCTGCAGAACGGCACGGTCGTCAACCCGTACGCGGTGGACAGCTTCCCGGAGAACCTGCACAAGCCGGTGACCGACCACAACGACTTCATCAACTTCTTCTCCCAGAACACGATGAACCAGATGGTCAACTGCATCAACACCGGCAAGAAGTGCCAGTGATCCAGGGCTAGCCCATAAGGAAGCCGGCGGTGGGATTCCCACCGCCGGCTTCCTTATGTCCGCGTCCGGACGGATCCGGTGCTATCCGGTGTGCGCCGAGTGGTCCGTGCCCTCCTCGATGTCCCCGCCGAGCGTGGCGCGCAGCGTCGTCACCGTCTTGGTGGTCTCGCCCACCGCCACCCACTTGCGGCCGACGAGGTAGTGACCGCCGTAGTCCTTGGCCCCGTTGATCCACTCGCGCTGGCCGCGGTCGGTGGCGAAGGTGGCGAGGATGAACTTGCCGGGGGACTTCGCCGCCTTCTTGCACACGGCCTGGCGCAGTTCGTCGGCGTCGATCTGGATGGTGGGCGTGCACTTCACCTCGGCGGCCAGGTGCTCCAGGCTGCCGGTGGCCGCGGAGGGCACCGCTGCGACCTTCGCGTCACCGCCGGTTCCGCAGCCCGCCAGCGCCAGCACGGCGGCCGCGCCGGTCAGCGCGAGTATCGGTCGGGTCAACCTCATCTGTTCCTCCGGTCACGGTCACGTCGACGGACCCCGGCGGGGGCCCGTCTCCTCCCATACGGCTGTGAGGCGCGGGACGCTCAAATCCGGGTGTCACCGAGGGTACGGCTGTGCGAAAGTGTGCCGGTGAACGAGGACTGGGAAAAGCGAGTGACCGCCGCGTGGGACACCTTCGACGACTTCCCGGAGGAGCGGGCGGCCGATTTCCGGGCCGTGATCGACGCGCTCGTGGCCGAGCTGCCGGACGGCAGTCCGGACGGCCCCTTCGAGCGGGCCTGCGCCTGGGACTCGACGGGGCACTCGGACAGTGCGGCCCCGCTGTACCGGGAGGCGCTCGCGAAGGGTCTGAGGGGTTACAAGGGGCGACGGGCCAAGATCCAACTGTCGAGTTCCCTGCGGAACATCGGGCAGGCGCAGGAGGGCGTCAAGCTGCTCACGCCCGAACTGGACGGGCCGTCCGACGAGTTGGACGACGCCGTACGGGCCACTCTCGCCCTGTGTCTGTCCAGCCTCGGCCGCGATCGCGAGGGGCTGTCGCTGGTCCTCGGCGCGCTCGCACCCCATCTGCCGCGTTACCAGCGGTCGATGGCGAACTACGCGCGCGCCTTGGTCGACCCCGAGGGCTGATCCACCCGGGTGGCGGTGACCATCCGACGATTCGCTCGTTCTGCTGAACGTGCAGTCACAGGATGTCGCCCCGCGCCCCGCACCCGCCTCAGGCTCCGCCTCCGACCCCGTCGTCGACGTCGAACAGGCCGAGGCCGCGCTCGTCGAGCACTACCCACGGCTGGTCCGGCTCGCCTATCTGGTGCTGCCGCCGGGCCTGGGCCGCAACCGGCGGGTCCTGACCGCGCACGCCCTCACCCAGCGTGCCCTGCCCCGGGGCCGGGCCGCAGCGCCCGTGATCCCGTCCCAGTCGGCCGGCCGCGAGGGCGACCCCGGCTACGCCTTCGTCCGCCACCAGGTGGTGCGTACGGCGCTGGAGGCGGGCCTGCCACGGAGGCGCACGGCGTGGCCCAAGCGCTCCCAGCTGCCGCCGCTGCTCCCCCACGTGTGGGGCCTGCGGCTCTTCCCGCGCTCCGGGGGCGCCGACGAACTCGCCCTGGACCAGAGCCTGTCGGCGCTCTCCGGTCCGGCCCGCGCCGCCTATGTGCTGCGCGGCCTGGAGAAGCTCCCCGACGGCGACGTACGGCAGGTCCTGACGGCGGCGGGCGTCGCGGACGTGGACACGGCGCTCGACGAGGCCGACGAGGTCACCGCGCAGTACGCCCTGCTGAACTCCCCCGAGTTCGACCCCTGCTCGCTGCAGGCCCGGCCCACCGACCTGATGCGGCGCCGGCAGCACATGAAGGCCGCGCTCGCCGCCGCCGCGGCCGTCGCCGTGTGCGGGGCACTGCTCGGCATGCCGGGCGACGGCTGGGGCCCCGACGGCGCCGCCGCGCCCGCCTACGCGCAGAACCCGGCCGCTCAGGCGGCCCTGGACCCGGCCCTGCTGCTCAAGGTCCCGGCCGGCGCGTGGGAGTCCTCGGCCCGCACCGACTTCTCGGTGTGGCCCGCGCGCGGCGACCTCAGCGGCGACTCGGCCCTGCTGCGCCGCGCCCTCGCCGTCTGGGCCCGTCCCGGCGAGACCGTCCAGGTCTCCGCGACGCCCGGCACCCCGTCGGGCGGCCCGTCCGGCCCGCCGCAGCTCCTGTACGCCGGGACCGTCGACAACGCGCGCGTGGTGATCCTCTACGACGGTCTGCGCATCGTCCGCTATGCCGAGTTGAGGGACAGCACCAAGGGCGCCGCCCTCGACTTCGCGCGGGTCGACGGCGCGGACCGGGCCGGGGCGGGCGCGGTCGTCCTGGGCCGGTCCGACGGCAACGTCCGCTATCTGACGGCGCCTTGGGTGACCGGGGCCGCCGAGCGGGACCTGCTGAAGCCGGGCGCCGGCGCCATGGACCTCACGCTGTCCGGCGGCGCGACCGCACCGATGGCCGGCCCCGCGCAGAGCGGCGCCTGCACCTCCTGGAACGTGCTCCAGCTGACGGACGCCTCCGGCACCCGGCTCTTCACCGACCTCGGTGAGCTGGTGCCGGCCCGCCTCACCACCGGCCGTCCCGGGTCCGTGAAGGACACCTCCGGAGCGGGGGCGCTGCGTGCCTGGGCGCCGTACGCCTGCTCGCTCGGCGCGATGCGTTCCGCGGGCGTGCGCAGTGTGAACACCTGGGCGTACGCGGCCCAGCAGCTGCCCGACGCGAGCGGTACGGCGGACTGGGTGTGCACCCGGGCCGAGACCTGGCAGGGCGGCGGGGAGCTGGTGCTGGCCCAGTTCCACACGCCGGGCGGGACGTACGGGGCGGTCGCGGCGAAGGCGCAGAACGTGCCGTCGTGCGGGGCGAAGGATCCGCAGGTGCTGGCCGGGGTGCTGTGGAAGTCGGGGGCGGGGTCCTGGTACCTGCTGGCGGCGGGCAGCCGGGGGACGTCGTCGATCAGCGCCACGGGCGGGGTCCGGGCGACGGCTGACGGTCATCTGCTGGCCGCGCGGGTGAAGCAGGGAGCCCAGGCCGAGCTGAAGGGGACTCTGCGGAACGGGCGGTCGGTCAGTGGGCTCCGGTAGGAGCAAAACGTGCCGACTCGTGCCGGACATGTGAACACCGCTGGCCGGACCGGGCCGTTCCGGGCCTTTTTCGATCGGTAAGGTGTTCGCATGACTACCGGGGTCCGTCGAAGAATGGGAGTCGAGGAACGGCGTCAGCAGTTGATCGGCGTCGCCCTCGAACTGTTCGCCCGTCGTTCGCCCGACGAGGTCTCCATCGACGAGATAGCGTCGGCGGCCGGTATCTCACGGCCGTTGGTCTACCACTACTTCCCCGGCAAACTCAGCCTGTACGAAGCCGCGTTGAAGCGGGCGGCGGAGGATCTGGCGAGCCGGTTCGAGGAGCCGCACGAGGGGTCGCTGGGTGGGCGGCTGCTGCGGGTGATGCGCCGGTTCTTCGACTTCGTCGACCAACACGGGCCCGGCTTCTCGGCGTTGATGCGAGGCGGCCCCGCGGTGGGTTCCTCGGCGACCAACGTCCTCGTCGACTCCGTCCGGCAGATCGCGTACGACCAGATCCTTTCGCATCTGCGCGTGGACGATCCGCCCGCGCGACTGGAACTGGTCGTCCGGTCCTGGATCTCGCTCGTCGAGTCGACGGCTCTGATCTGGCTGGACGGCCGCCGTATCCCGCGCGCCGAGCTGGAGTTGAAGCTCGTGCACGACTTCGCGGCGCTGGCCGCCGTGAGCGCGGCCTTCGACGAGGAGATGACCGCGCTGCTGCGTCACATGCTGAAGGACGAGCCGAACGACGGCCCGTTCACCGACCTCGCCGCCCGGCTGATCTCGCTGGCTTCCTGAGCGGACTAGCGCTCGAACTTCCGGTATGAGGCGTCCAGGTCCCGGACCTCTGCCGAGGCGTGCAGGACCGCTGAGCCGTCGTCCTCCACGTGCTTCTTCAGCAGTTCCAGGACAGCCTCGGTGAGCCTGGCCTTGGTCGCCTCGGTGCGCCCGGCGAGCAGGCCCAGCGTGACGTGCACGACGGCGTGTCCGTACTCCCCCGGGTCCTCGTACCCGAACGCGGTGACCTCGCTCACCCGGAACTGCGTCTTGCAGGCCTCCGGCTTGGCGGCCGCGATCTCGACGAGGGCGCTGTGCAGGTCCCGCGCGAAGGCCTCCCGGTCGAGCGGGACGAAGCGTGAGTGGTCGACGGTGATCTGCGGCATGGGCACTCCTGTTCTACGACGGCACAGGTCAGCGTAGCCGCAGCGCCAGCATGGCGATGTCGTCCTCACGGTCGTGGCCGAAGGTGTCCAGCAGGGTGTCGCACAGGGCGTCCAGGCCGGGAAGGGCACCGGCGGCGGCCGCGCGCAGGTGTTCCAGCGAGGCCGAGAGGTCGGTGCCGCGGGTCTCGATGAGGCCGTCGGTGACCATCAGGAGCCGGTCGGTCGGTTCGAGGTACATCTCGGTGGCCGGCGGATGGTGCAGACCCACACCGAGCAGCGGTCCGGCCGCCTTGGCGTAGTCGGCGGTGCCGGTGTCGCGGACGATCAGTGGCGGGATGTGGCCGGCGTTGGCGATCCGGGTGCGGCCGGTCTCCGGGTCGATCAGGGCCAGACAGACGGTGGCCGTGGTGTCGGGGTGGTAGCGCTGGAGCGTCCGGTCCAGGCGCTCGGCGAGGACGGCCGGGTCGCTCTCGTCGACGGCGTAGGCGCGCAGCGCGTGCCGGAGCTCGACCATGACGGTCGCCGCGTCCAGCGAGTGCCCGACGACGTCGCCGACCGCGGTGAGTACACCCTCGTCCACGCGGAGCGCGGCGTAGAAGTCACCGCCGATCTCGGTCTGCCGGGAGGCGGGGACGTAGCGGACCACGACGTCGAGGCCCGGCAGCTCGGGCAGCCGGTGCGGCTGGGGCAGGAAGCTGTGCTGGAGGGTGAGGGCGACATGCCGCTCGACCTTGTACATGAGCAGCGGCTGGGCGGCGAGCGCGGTGGCCTGGGCCAGCTGGGCGAGCAGGGTCTCGCCCTCCAGTCCCATCCGGCGCATCCCGCGCGCGGGCGCGGCCAGGCACACCGGTGTCCTGCCGTCCTCGGTGGCGACGACCGCGAGTCGGGCGTCGTGCTCGACGCCTGGCCGGAAGAACCCTGCGGGCCACAGCGGCGCGGGCACGGTGGTGAGCTGCACTCCGGCCTGTCCCCGGGTGAGGCGGCGCAGCAGGGTCGCCACGGCCCGGCCGGCGTTCTCGTCCGGCAGAGCCACGGCGATGCGGTCCCGGGACAGGCCGCGGTAGAGCTGATCGTCCTGGTCGAGGACGAAGACGGCGGCGGGGGTGCCGGTGAGCCGCGAGACACCCTCGGCGGCCGCGTCGGAGAGCTCCTGGAGAGTGCGGGCCGACTGGATGGTGACGATCGTCTCCGACAGCAGGGTGAGCCGTCGCACCAACGCCCGGTCACCGGCCCGCAGTTGTGCGTTGCGTATGGCGGAGCGGACCACCGCCTCGATCTCCAGCGGCTCGGCGGGCACCTTCAGATAGGCCTCGACGCCCGTGTCCATGCCCGCACAGTGCACGGCCGGGGGCACGGCGGCGGCCGAGAAGTGCACGACGGGCATCCCGGCCGTGTGCGGCCGCTCCTTGAACAGGCGGCACAGTTCGAAGCCGCTCATGTCCGGCAGGCCCACGTCGACGAGGGCCACGTCCGGAAGGGTGCCCTTGCGCAGTCGTACGTCGAGTTCGGCGAGGGCCTCGCCGCCGGTGGCGACCGGGACGACCCGGTGACCGGCGCGGCTCAGCACGGTGCCCATGGCGTACCGGCTGGCCTCCACGTCGTCCACGACCAGCACGGTCGTGCCTGTCAGCTTGCCTTTGGCTTCCATCTGTCACCCCTCGGGCAACACCGGTGGAGCAGACCGGGGTTCGGGGTCTGCTCCACCAAGGTAATGCGTTCGGCTAGGGATGACGAAGGAAAACGGCCACGGTTCTCCCCGGAACGGCGAAGGTCCCCGATTTCTTCTCGTAGGACGCCCCCTTGACGGTAGGATCCGCCCCTGCCGTCTGTACGGGATGCAGCCGGTATGTGCGTCCGGCAAGGGCGTCGACACGCTGGGTGCGGGCGTTCGGCGTCGCGTTGAACACGACGACGAGATCGCCCAGTTCCATCGTGATCACTCCGGGTGTCTCGTCCTTCCCTGACAGCGGGAAGGACAGCTGCGACTGCACCCGGTCGGCTGTGGCGAGCGAGAACGCCTTCTCCGTCGTACGGATCCTCAGCAGGTCCCGGTAGGCGCCCGAGGCCCCCTCGATCTGCCGGCAGCCGACCTTCACCGAGCCCAACAGGGGCTTCGCGTACGGCCACTTGGTCGCGTTGTCGGCGGCCATGGGCAGTCCGCGGCCGTAGCCGTTGCCGTCCTCGCAGTTCCAGTGGACGGCGTTGAACCAGTCGCCGCTGTCGAAGGAGTTGCGGTCCAGTGACTTGGAGCGCAGCAGGTCGGTGCCCGCCTGGGAGAGCGCCGGGCCCTGTGAGAGGGCGGCCGTGGCCATGACGAGGACCTGCATCCGGGCCCGGTCGTCGGCGCCGGTGCCGGCGGGCAGCTTGTACGTCAGCGCGTCGAACAGGGACTCGTTGTCGTGCGCGTCGGCGTAGGCGAGGGCGTCACCGGGGGCGTCCGCGTAGCCCGCGGGCTGTCCGTTGTAGTCGACCTGGGCGCCGGTGACCTCCTTGCCGTCGGTGTCGGTGAAGCGGTACCGGGCGAGGTTGCCGGAGAGCCCGACCTTGATCAGGTCCTGGTAGTGCAGCAGGCGCGCCTTCTGCTCCGGTGAAGTCCCGTTCGCCGTCGAGGTGTTGGGGTCGGTGTACAGCCCGGACGCGAAGCCCTGGACGCCGGGGTCCTCGTCGAAGGGGCCGCCGCCGCGTACGGCGTCACGGGCGCGGTCGGAGAAGGTCGCGATGCCCGTGCCGGCCATGTTCTTCTGCGTGGCCTGCACGAAGCGGGCGTCGTCGGCGACCTCGCCGAAGTTCCAGCCCTCGCCGTAGAGGATGATCTTCCTGCCGTCGACGCCGTCCTTTGTGAGGGTCAGCGCGTCGAGGGCCTTCCTGACGGCCAGGATGTTGGCCTTGGGGTGGTGGCCCATGAGGTCGAAGCGGAAGCCGTCGACCTTGTACTCCCTGGCCCAGGTGACGATCGAGTCGACGACCAGTTTACCCATCATGGCGTTCTCGGTCGCGGTGTTCGCACAGCATGTGCTGGTGGCCACCGAGCCGTCGGCGAGGAGCCGCTGGTAGTAGCCGGGGACGATCCGGTCGAGGACGCTCGTGGGGGCCTGTCCGCTCGCCGCGGTGTGGTTGTAGACGACGTCCATGACGACCCGCAGGCCGTCCTCGTTGAGGGACTTGACCATCTTCCGGAACTCGACCGTGCGGCCGGTGCCGTCCGGGTCGGTGGCGTACGAGCCCTCGGGGACCGTGTAGTGGTACGGGTCGTAGCCCCAGTTGTAGGCGTCCTTCGCGGCGGCCTTCGCGACGCACGCCTGCTGTGCGTCGGAGTCGGCCGGGTAGGAGGCGAGGTCGCAGTCGGGACTCGTCTGGTCCTGGCGGCGTTCGGGGATGGTCGCGATGTCGAAGGCGGGCAGCAGGTGCACGTACGACGTGCCCGCCCTCGCGAGCTCACGCAGGTGCCTGGAGCCGTCGCTGTCCTTGTCGGTGAAGGCGAGGTAGGTGCCCTGGTCCGCTGCGGGCACGGTCCTGTCCGCTGTCGAGAAGTCCCGGATGTGCAGCTCCTGGATCTCGGCGTCCCTCAGCGGTACGGCCGCGGGCTTCCGGTACGTCGACCAGGCGGCCGGGGCCAGGGATGTGTCGTCCAGGTCGACGACGAGGCTGCGCCCGGAGTCGGTGGTGAGGGCCACCGAGTAGGGGTCGGTGACCTTGTTGGTGACGACCTTGCGGACACTGGGCGCCCAGACCTTCACGGCGTACCGATAGGCATTGCCCTTCCAGGACGCCGGGCCGGTGACGGACCAGACGCCGGTGGTGCTGTTCCGTTTCATCCCGACGAGGGCTCCGTCGATCTCCAGCCGGACCGACTGTGCGGTGGGGGCCCAGACGGACAGCGTGGGGCGGCCTTTGTGGAAGACGGGACCCAACTCGGCCTTCGTGGCGGCGGGGTACAGATCGTCGAGCACACCGCCGATCTGCACGCCGGTCGCGGTCAGCACCGCTCCGTTCGCGGCTCGTTGGGAGGCCACGAGCTGGCCGCTCAGGGCCTGACGCACCCGGTCGCGGTCGCGGGGGTCGACAGACCAGGCCGTGTAGTCCTTCAGATGCGGGAACTTGGCCTTCTGCGCGTCGGTGAGGGCGGTCCTGGTCAGTCGCAGCCACCTCTCGTCGTCGCTGGTCAGCGCACCGCCGTCCACGGTGATCGAGCCGTCGTGGGAGTACAGCAGCTGGGTGGAGGCGGCGGCCTCGGAGCCGTTCCAGGCGACCGTGTTCCGGTCGATCCAGATTGCCTTGGCAGTGGTGAGGTCGAGCGCGGCGGCGGACCCGGCGGGCTGCGGGAGCAGGTACTTCTCCTGGGCGTTCAGCAGCCACACCTCGTGGCCGTCCGCCGTGAGGTCCAGGGACCGGTCGGTGGGCAGGTCCTTCTCGTCACCCTTGTGGAGGATGTAACTGAGGCTGGTGGCGCCGTCGTTGAGCGGAACCTCGTACACCGCTCCATAGGCGTCGGTCCGCACCGGCTCCAGTGGCTTCGACCAGTCGGTGGGGTTCGCGGCACCCGTCCAGACGTGCAGACCCCAGCCGTCGTACTCCCCGTCGGCACGGTGGTAGTGGATGACCGCCTTGGACGTGTCCTGCGCCGGGTAGTCGGGCCTTTCGGTGTGTACGGCGTCCTTGCCCTGCTCGATCCAGACCTCACCGGTCCGGGTCACGTCGATCGTGCGGTCGGCGGAGACGTCCTTGTTGCCGTCCTTGTCGACGACGAGGAAGCCGACGTTGGAGGCACCCGGCTTCAGCTTGACGTAGGCGAAGGCGCCGTACGCGTCCCGGCCGACGAAGGGATGGCCGGCGGGCCAGGTGGTGGACTCACCGTCGGCGAGGTCGCCCCACGCGTACAGGCCCCAGTCGGTGTAGTCGCCGTCGGTGCGCTTGTAGTGGACGACCGCGTAGTCGCGGGAGGAGGCGGTGGGGGTCTCCTCGGCGGGCGGGGTGCCGGTGCCGCTCTCAGCGGTCGCACCGGCGGTCCGGCCGGCCGAGTCGATCACAACCGCCTTGTAGCGCAGGGCTGTTCCGGCCGGAACGTCCTTGCCGATGGTCTGGGTGACCTTGAAGGGGGCGTGGTCGGCGGAGCCGAGCGTCCGCCACTTTCCGTTTCCGACCTGGGCGGCGAAGACGACCCGGTTGAGCTGTCCCCCGTGCACGTCGGCGGCGAGTTCGACGGTGCCGGTGGCTCCGGCGGCCGGGGCCTCGATCGTGATCGTCGGCCTGGTGGCGGGCTCGGCGAGCCAGCCGGCCGCTTTGAGGACGATCGCGGAACCGGCCGGGACGGTGACCGTGATCTTCTTGTCCGCGCCGGAGGTCACGCCGGCCGAAGTGCCGTACACGCCAAGGAACTTCATGCCCGCCGAACCGGTCGCGAAGGTCGCCGACCGGGCCTCGGCAGCGTTGTTGAAGGCAACGACGTACTCCTGGCCGGTCCTGGCGTCGGTGCGGGAGAAGGCGTAGACCCCGGCCCCGTCCGCCGCGTACCGCTCCTCCTGGACGCCGTCCGTCAGCGCCGGGTTGGCCCTGCGGAGCTTGGACAGCGCGCTGATCTGCCGGTACAGCGGCGCGCTGCGGTCGTAGGCGTCGCTCGCGTGGGTGCGGTCGGTGCCGATCTCGTCGTCGTCGAGGTAGTCGGCAGTCCTCGACGCGAACATCGTCTGGCGGGCGTCCTTGTCGCCGCCGGAGCCGGTGAAGCCCTGCTCGTCGCCGTAGTAGACGACGGGGTTGCCGCGGCTGAGGAACATCAGCTCGTTGGCGAGCCTGTCCTTGGCGAGGAGTTCGGCGTCGGTGGCCTTCGGGTCGTCCTGGTTCAGGAAGTACCCGATGCGGCCCATGTCGTGGTTGCCGAGGAAGGTGACCTGTTCGTAGGCGTTGGCCTTGTCGGTCGTGTACTTGTAGTCGTCGCCGAAGACCTTGGAGAGGGACTGCGCGCTGCCGCCCTGGGAGGCGTACTGCCGGGCGGCCTCCTGGAAGGGGAAGTCGAGCGTGGCGTCGAGGCGGCCCTGGGTGACGTACGGCGACGTGATCGCCGTGTCGGCGGAGTAGACCTCGCCGAACATGAAGAAGTTCTTGCGGCCCTGCTTGGCGGCGTAGGCGTCGAGGGCCGTGGCCCACTGGGTCCAGAACTCCATGTTCACGTGCTTCACGGTGTCGATCCGGAAGCCGTCGATGTCGAAGTCCCTGACCCAGCGCTGATAGATCCTCTCCATGCCGCTGACGACCTCGGGACGCTCGGTCCACAGGTCGTCGAGGCCGGAGAAGTCGCCGTAGGTCGTGGACTCACCGGCGTAGGTCGAGTCGCCGCGGTTGTGGTACATCGTGGGGTCGTTGAGCCAGGACGGGACCTTGGCGCTGCTGGTGACCGTCGGGGTGCGCGGGAAGGAGTCGGCGTCGACGCTCGGGAACGTCCTGCCTGCGGCCGCGTGGTCCGCGTCGTCGAACGGCTCACCGTCTTTCGTGAGGTACGGGAAGGCGCCCTTGGAGAGGTAGCTGTAGGACTTCTCCTCGTAGTCGACGAGGTCGGCCGTGTGGTTGGTGATGACGTCGAAGAAAACCTTCATGCCCTTGGCGTGCGCCTTGGCGATCAGGGTCTGAAGGTCCTTGTTGGTGCCGAAGTGTGGGTCGACCTGGGTGAAGTCGGTGATCCAGTAGCCGTGGTAGCCGGCCGAGGCGTTGCTCCCCGTCCCCTGTACGGGCCGGTTCTTGAAGATCGGGGCCATCCAGATGGAGGTGGTGCCGAGGTCCTTGATGTAGTCGAGCTTCTTGGTGAGGCCCTTGAGGTCGCCGCCCTGGTAGAAGCCCTTGTCGGTGGGGTCGTAGCCGGTGCTCAGCCGTGAACCGGTGAGCCCGCCCCGGTCGTTCGACGTGTCTCCGTTGGCGAAGCGGTCCGGGAGGACGAAGTAGAACTGCTCACGGGTGTCGTCGTGCCGGGCCGGTTCCGCGGCGAGCTTCGCGTCGGAGGGCGGCGGGGGCGGGGTGTCCGCCCGGGCGGACAGCGGCTGGACGAGCGCTGCGGCCAGCGCGATCACGGTGACCGCGGCGACCCGTCCGGCATGCGCGGTGCGGCGCCTCGACGGCACCGGCCATCTGGGTATCACTGACGTGGACTCCTTGCGATGACGGCTCTGTGGGTCCGACCCCGCGCGACCGTATCGCCGCCGTAAGGCTTACAGCAAGAGTCCTGAAACATCCGGAAAGAAATTGCAGCCCCGGCAGCCCCGGACCGTCGCGGGTGTGACGCTCAGCAGCTCGACTTGCCGGCGTAGATCGCCAGCGCCGTATTGGAGCCGAGGGTGGCCGTGAACCGGCCGCTGGAGTCCACCGTCACACTCGTGTTGTTCTGCACGTTGCAGTAGGTGCCCGCCGCCAGCGACGTCTGGTATGTCCGACTCAGGCTGCCCGACTCGTGGTTGATGGCGACGTACCCCTTGGCGCCCCGCCCGAAGGCGATCGCGTCACCGCCGTTGTCCCACCAGTCGGTGAGTGACTGGCCGCGGGTCGCGTTGCGGAAGGCGACCATGCGCAGGATCTCCGGCCAGGCGTGCTGGCACTTCCAGCCGTCCTGCCAACAGGCGGTGACCGAACCGCCGTTGGGTGGTCCCGCGTCCTTGTCGGACCACTCGTAGCCGGAGTTGATGTCCGGGGCGCCGTACGGGTGGGCCAGCATGAAGACGTTGGCGAGGGTGTAGTTCGCGCCGTCCTTGTAGCTGAGCGTGGAGCCGTTGCGCTCGGTGTCGTGGTTGTCCACGAAGACGGCGGCGACCGAGTTGTTCAGGTAACCCCAGCCCTCGCCGTAGTTCTTCAGGTAGGCGAGGTTCTCGTTGTTGAAGACGCGCTTGAGGTCGAAGGCGTAGCGGAACTCCTGGACGTCCCCGTTGCCCGTGTACTCGGTGGGCTGGACGGCCTCTCCGCTGCCGTAGATGACCTCCTGCTTCCAGTACGCCGACGGGTTGCTCAGCCGGGACTTGATGTTCGCGAGGTCGGTCGCCGGGATGTGCTTGGCCGCGTCGATGCGGAACCCGTCGACACCGCGCCCGAGCAGGCCGTTCATGTACCCGGCGATGGTGGCGCGGACGTACTCCTCGCCGGTGTCCAGGTCGGCGAGGTTGACGAGTTCGCAGTTCTGGACGTTGGCGCGGTTGGTGTAGTCGGTGACCGCGGACGTGCAGTCGTCCATGTCGTACGACGAGTACAGACCCGGGTAGGTGTACTTCGAGTACGACGAGCCGCCGGTACCGGTGCCGCTGCCCGCGGACATGTGGTTGATGACGGTGTCGACGACGACCTTCACGCCCGCGGCGTGGCAGGTGTTCACCATGTTCTGGAAGGCGGTGGCGTCCCCGAGCCGTCCGGCGATCCTGTAGCTGACCGGCTGGTACGACGTCCACCACTGCGAGCCCTGGATGTGCTCGGCGGGCGGGGAGACCTGGACGTAGCCGTATCCGGCGGGGCCGAGGGTGTTGGTGCACTCCCTGGCCACGGACGCGAAGTTCCACTCGAAGAGGACGGCGGTGACGTCCTTGGTGCCGGGCGGGGCGGCCTGGGCCGTGGTGGGGGCGAGGACGGCGACCGAGGCGGCGAGGGCGGCGGCGGACGCGGTGGTGGACCATCTCGATATCACGTGGGGGTTCTCCTTGCGTGACGGCCGGGCGTCTTTGCCTGGCGTCGGCGAGAACGTACCGCTCACGAAATGTTTACAGCAAGAGTCTTGAAAGAGGCGGCAAGAAGTTTCACAGGTCTTGGCGCGCCCGCCTCGACTGCCCCGCTCCCGGCTCAGCGCTGACTGGCGGGCTTGCCCGGAAGGTCACTGCGGCTGCCCTCGCAGGCGTAGACGATCTCCACAGCCCCTCCGGGCAGGGCACGCTGGCTCTGGAAGACCAGTCCGGTCTCGGGGCTCAGCGCGGGGGTCAGCCGTGTCCCGCCGCCGAACAGCAGGGGCAGGACGACCAGTTCGAGGCGGTCCAGTGCGCCGAGGGCGTGGAAGGTGCCGATCGTGCGCGGGCCGCCGATGAGGTGAACGTCGCCGCCCCGGTTGGCCGCGCGGAGCTTCTCCAGCAGCCGCACCGGGTCGCTGTCGGTGGTGACATGGTCCGGGGTGCCGTCCGGGCGGCGCGAACCGAGCACGAACACGTCGAGGTCGGGCCACGGCCAGCGGCTGTTGGTCAGCGCGGGCTCGAAGGTCGTACGGCCCATGAGCGCGGCCTCGCAGTCCGCCAGGAAATCCCGGATGCCGTGGCTCTGCCCGGGGACGAACGCGGGATCGGCGGTCAGCGCGGGCCAGCCGCTCGGCGTGGTCACATAGCCATCGGCACTCATGCTCAGACGGGCGCGGATCTGCATGATCTCTCCTCGGGTGCGGGGCGCTGTTCGCCCTTTCACCCAAGCGTCGAACGCGCCTCCCGCCGATCGACACGCCGGACGAAAAAAATCACCGGGCCCCTCCCGAGGCCCGGTGATCCCTGTGGGTGCTCAGGCCGTCGTCCACCACACGGTCGTGTCGGCCTGCATCTTCGCGTCCTCGTCGACCTCGGCCACGTCCCCGCTCGCGAGGAGCAGCCGGCCGTAGGCGGGAGTCGTCACCGATTCACCGCTGGTGTTCGCGACGCAGACGAACTCGCCGCGCCGGAAGGCGAGAACACCCTCGGGCGCCCTCAGCCACTCCACGGCGTTGCCCGCGCCCAGATCCGGCTGGGCGCGACGCACGGCCAGGGCCGAGCGGTACAGCTCCAGGGTGGAGTCGGGGTCGCCGGTCTGCGCCTCCACGCTCAGCTCGCCCCAGGCCGACGGCTGGGGCAGCCAGCTGCCGCCCTCGCCGAAACCGTACGACGATCCCGTGCGCGTCCACGGGATCGGGACCCGGCAGCCGTCGCGGAAGCCGTCCTGGCCGGCGCCCCGGAAGTACGCCGGGTCCTGGCGGACCTCGTCAGCGAGGTCGACGACGTCCGGGAGGCCGAGCTCCTCGCCCTGGTAGACGTACGCCGAGCCGGGCAGGGCGAGCATCAGCAGGGTGGCCGCGCGGGCCCTCCTGAGCCCCAGTTCCCGGTCGCCGGCCGTGCGGATCTGGGTGCCGAGACCGGGCGGGTTGGCGAAGCGGGTGGCGTGGCGGGTGACGTCGTGGTTCGACAGCACCCAGGTGGCCGGGGCGCCCACCGGCCTCATCGCCTCCAGGGTGCGGTCGATGACCCCGCGCAGTTCGTCGGCGTCCCATGCGGTGCTCAGGTACTGGAAGTTGAAGGCCTGGTGGAGCTCGTCGGGACGGACGTAGTTCGCCGTGCGCTCGATGGTCGGGGTCCACGCCTCGGCAACGAAAATGCGCTCGCCGGAATACTCGTCGAGGATCAGCCGCCACTGGCGGTAGATCTCGTGCACGCCGTCCTGGTCGAAGAACGGCATGACATCGTTGCCCAGCAGCTTGACCTGATCGTGGGAGCCGAGGTCGGGCAGGCCCGCCGCCTTGACCAGGCCGTGCGCCACGTCGATACGGAAGCCGTCCACTCCCATGTCCAGCCAGAAGCGCAGGACGGAGCGGAACTCGTCGCCCACGGCCGGGTGGTCCCAGTTGAAGTCGGGCTGCTCCGGGGCGAAGAGGTGGAGGTACCACTCGCCGTCCGCGACCCGCGTCCACGCCGGTCCGCCGAAGATCGACTCCCAGTCGTTGGGCGGCAGTTCACCGTTCTCGCCCTTGCCGGGGCGGAAGTGGTAGCGGTCCCTGAGCGGCGATCCGGGCCCCTCGGCGACCGCCCGCTTGAACCACTCGTGCTGGTCGGAGGAGTGGTTGGGCACCAGGTCGACGATGATCCTGAGACCCAGCGCGCGGGCGTCGCGGATCAGCGCGTCGGCGTCCAGGAGGTTGCCGAACATGGGGTCCACGGCCCGGTAGTCGGCGACGTCGTAGCCGGCGTCGGCCTGCGGGGATGCGTAGAAGGGGCTCAGCCACACGGCGTCCACGCCGAGGTCGCGCAGATACGGCAGGCGGGAACGGATGCCCTCCAGGTCGCCCATGCCGTCACCGTTGCTGTCGGCGAAGCTGCGCGGATAGACCTGGTAGATCACCGCGTCCCGCCACCAGTCGCTGCGCTTGGCCTTGGCGGGGTAGGGGGTCGGGGCGACGGCGGAGTGGTGCTGGCTCATGGCGTCCTTGAAACGTAAGGGGGGCATGGGGGTCGTCAAGTGGCGAGGCGGCCGCAGTGACAGCGGGGTCGGATGGACACTGCGGCCGCCTCGGGTCTGAGGGTGGTGAGGCAGATTGGTATCGTGCGGCGCCGTCGTGGCTGGTCGCGCAGTTCCCCGCGCCCCTGAGGGGCGCTGTCGAACCGGCGTCAGCCCTTCGTGCCGCCCGCCGTGAGCCCCGTCACCAGGTTCTTCTGCACGAGGTAGAAGAACAGCGACACCGGTATGGCGATCAGCACCGCGGTCGCGGCCATCAGGTTCCGCTGGGCGTCGTGCTCGCTCACGAAGCTCTGCAGCCCCACCGCGAACGTGTACTTGGTGTCGGACAGCATGAACGTCGAAGCGAACGCGACCTCGCCGAACGCCGTGAGGAAGCTGTAGAACGCGGCGACGGCGAGCCCCGGCTTGGCGAGCGGCAGGATCAGCCGCGCGAACGTGCCGAAGGGGGTCAGCCCGTCGACGCGTCCGGCCTCGTCGATCTCGAACGGGATGGTGTCGAAGTACCCCTTCAACAGCCAGGCGCAGTACGGCACCGCGGTCGAGCAGTAGACGAGGACGAGTCCAAGGTAGCTGTCGATGAGCCGGAGGTCCGACAGCATCTGGTACATCGGCACCATGAGTACGGCCACCGGGAACATCTGCGTGACCAGGAGCACCCACATGAACTTGCGGTAGCCCGGAAAGCGCATACGGGAGACGGCGTAACCCGTGGTCGCGGCGATCAGCACACCGATCAGGGTCGTGCCCAGGGAGACGATCAGCGAGCTCTTCAGCCAGTCGAAGAAGGCCGTGTGCTGAAGGACGAACGAGTAGTTGTCGAACGTCATCTTCTTCCAGATGCCGCCCGGGTGAAGGTAGTCGTCCTTGTCCGGGCCGAGGGACAGGAAGACCAGCCAGACGATCGGGAACAGTGCGATCAGGCTCGCGACGATCAGGATGCCGTGCGAGACGAGGGAGCCGGCGGGGCTGTTCTCGCCGCGGCGGCGCACCGGGCGCGGGGCCTCGGGGCTCCGTTCGCCGGCCTGGGCGGGGGTCTCGACTGCGGTCGTACTCATGGGGACTCCTGCCTCAGATCGCGAGCTGCTGGTCATTGCGGTTCAGCCAGCGGCGGTAGAAGGAGGTGAAGACGATCAGGACGGCCAGCAGCAGGATGCCGTACGCGGCCGACTGGGCGAAGTCACGCGGTTGTTGTCCGAAGCCCAGGTAGTAGGCCCAGGTGACGAGGATCTGCGCGTCCGGCGCGGTGTTGCCGAACAGCAGGAAGATCACGGCGAACTGGTTGAACGTCCAGATGATGCCGAGGAGTACGACGGTGGAGCTGACGCTTCTGAGCCCCGGCAGGGTGACGTACCGGAAGCGCTGCCAGGCGCTCGCGCCGTCCATCTCGGCGGCCTCGTACAGGGAGGCGTCGATGGACTGGAGGCCGCCGAGCATCGAGACCATCATGAACGGCACACCGCACCAGGTGTTGACCATGATCGCGGCGGTCCGCTGCCAGAAGGTGTCCTCCAGCCATGACGGCGAGGGCAGATGCAGTGCGTCCAGGGCGAGGTTGATGACACCGCCGTCGGCGAGCATGAAGCGCCAGCCGAAGACGGTGACGAAGGTCGGCACGGCCCACGGCAGCACCAGGATCAGCCGGTACAGGGTCCGTCCGCGCAGCTTCTGGTTGAGCAGCAGCGCGAGGCCGAGCCCGATGCAGTAGTGCAGGGCGACACACAGTGCCGTCCAGGCGATCGTCCAGATGAAGTGCGACCAGAAGCGGTCGTAGGCCGTCGGGCCCCACAGGATGTCGGCGTAGTTGTCGAGGCCGATGAACTTGTAGGTGGCGTCGATGTGGTTGACGCCGATCGTGCGGGCCGTGTTGAGGCTGTTGGCGTCGGTGAGGGTGAGGTAGACGCCGTAGACCAGGGGGTAGATGACGAGGACGCCGAGGACGATCGCCACGGGGGCGATCATGGCGTAGGCGTACCAGTGTTTCTGGTAGCCGTGTCGGAGGCGTTGGCCCAGCCCGGGCCGTGGCGCGCGGTCACCGTGGCGTTTGCCGGTGGCGCGGTCGATGGCGACTGTCATGTTCGACACCTTCTGGAAGTTCTACGGCTCTGAGAAGTGGCTGGGCGAAACGGCTGGCCGGGCACAGGCCGGTGGCCGCCGGATCCCTCCCCCGTGCGCTCGGGAGATCCGGCGGCCACGCGGGCTCACTTGCTGAAGTCGGGCACCAGCTTGGCGATGGCGGCCTCGGCGTTGCTCAGACCCTTGTCGAGGGACTCCTTGCCGCCCGCGATGCTGTTCAGCTCGGTGTCGAGCGGGGTCAGCAGGGAGCTGTACTCGGGCAGGGCCAGCCGCGGCCGGGCGGAGGCGAGGACCGTCTGGTAGCCGGCGATGCCCGGGTCGGCCTTGACCTCGGCGGTGTAGGCGTCGTCGCGGGTGGGCAGCGTGGAGTTCTTCAGCGCGATCTGCGTCTGGGACTTCGCGGAGGTCATGAAGCCCACGAACTTCTCGGCCGCCTTCTGGTGGGCGGAGTCCGAGCCGGCGTAGACCGAGAGGTTGTGGCCGCCGGTCGGGGCGCCCGCCTTGCCGGTGGAACCGGCCGGGACGGTGGCGATGCCGAGGTTGGACTTGTCCGTGAACGCGGAGCCCTTGTAGAAGTTGGTGATCTCCCACGGGCCCTGGATGATCGCGGCGACCTTGCCGTTGATGAACGCGTCCTGGATGTGGGCGTAGGCGTCCGCGGTGGTGTCGGCCTTGTGCAGGCCCTTGCCGGAGAAGAGGCTCAGCCAGGTGCCGTAGCCCTTCTTGGCGGGGGCCGAGGCGACGGTGATCTTCTTGGCGGAGGCGTCGACGGTGTCGGTGCCCTCACCGAAGAGGAACGGCTGGGCGTAGTAGGCAGCCGTGGAACCCCAGTAGCCGTCGACGCCGGTCTTCGCCTTGATCGTGGCGGCGGCGGTCCTCAGGTCGTCCCAGGTCTTGGGGGCCTCGATGCCGGCCTTCGCGAAGAGCTGCTTGTTGTAGACCAGGGCGAGGGTGTCGGTGACGAACGGCACGCCGTAGGTCTTGCCGTCGTACTTCGCCTGCTCGATCAGGTTCGGCTTGAACTTGGCCTGGTCGGCGAGGGCCTCGGTGCCGTCGAGGGGCAGGAAGAAGCCCTTCTTGGCGAAGGCGGGGGTCCAGCCGACGTCGGAGCGCAGCACGTCGGGGGCGCCGGAGGCACCGGCGGCGGTGTCGAACTTGTTCTGCGCCTGGTCGAACGGCACGTTGACGTACGTGACCTTGACGCCCTTGTTCGCGGCCTCGAAGTCCTTGATCAGGGCCTTGTACGTCGGCGCCTCGTTGGTGGCGTTGGAGGTGTCCCACCAGGTGATGGTGACCGGACCGTCGGCTTTGTCGCCGCTGTCGCTTCCGCCGCAGGCCGTCGCCGCGAGGGCGAAAGACGCCACCAGCGCGGTGGCCGCTATGCCACGCCGCATGAGTTCTCCTTGAGGGTGAAAGCCCGTGTGCTGCGGAGACCGTCCCGTTTACTACCGTCTCCGTCTGCCGACTGCGCCGCTGCGGCCGCCGGGCGAGTGGGAACGTAACAGCGATGCAAGTCTTGCGAAAGAGCTTGCAGCAAAAAACCGCAAGAAACTGCGGAAATTACGTCGCCGTGACTCCTTCCCGACCGTCGAGAGGCCCTTGTTCTACGAGGTTGAGCGGTGCTGAGCGGGGCGATCACGGATCGTGCAAGACTCTGCAAGCTCTTGCCATCACTCTCTCGTGCGGGAATCATCCCCTTGCGGGACGAGGGGCGCCGACCAGAACTGAGGGACCGCGATGACGAAACGGCCGGTACAGTCCGGTGCCGTGACCACACGGCTTGCCGACATCGCCGCTCAGGCGGGGGTGAGCGAAGCGACCGTCAGCCGCGTCCTCAACGGCAAGCCGGGCGTCGCCGCCACCACCCGCCAGACCGTGCTCGCCGCACTCGACGTGCTGGGCTACGAGCGTCCGGTCCGGCTGCGGCAGCGCAGCGAGGGCCTGGTGGGCCTGATCACCCCGGAACTGGAGAACCCGATCTTCCCGGCTCTGGCCCAGGTGATCGGCCAGGCGCTGACCCGGCAGGGCTACACACCGGTCCTGGCCACCCAGACCCCGGGCGGCTCCACGGAGGACGAGCTCACCGAGATGCTCGTCGACCGGGGCGTGGCCGGAATCATCTACGTCTCCGGGCTGCACGCCGACACCACCGCGGACATGCAGCGCTACGAGCAGCTGCGCGCGCAGGGCGTGCCGTTCGTGCTGGTGGACGGCTTCTCGCCGAAGGTGCAGGCGCCGTTCATCTCCCCCGACGACCGCGCGGCGATGTCACTCGCGGTGACACACCTGGTGTCGCTGGGGCACACGAAGATCGGCCTGGCACTGGGGCCGAAGCGCTTCGTGCCGGTCCAGCGCAAGATCGAGGGCTTCGTCCGCACCATGCAGGACCTGCTGGGCCTGCCCGCGGCGACCG
Source organism: Streptomyces sp. NBC_00285 (assembly GCF_036174265.1). Taxonomy (NCBI): domain Bacteria; kingdom Bacillati; phylum Actinomycetota; class Actinomycetes; order Kitasatosporales; family Streptomycetaceae; genus Streptomyces; species Streptomyces sp. NBC_00285. Next base: position 3,109,776 of record NZ_CP108055.1, read on the forward strand.
TCGAGGCGGACCTCGTCCAGCACTCGCTCTACACCCTGGAGGGCGGTCAGGCGGCCGCCTCGGCGCTCATCGACCGTGACTGCACGGCGGTGGTGTGCGCGAGCGACATGATGGCGCTGGGCGCTATACGGGCGGCCCGGCAGCGGGGCCTGGACGTGCCGCGGGACGTCTCGGTCGTGGGGTTCGACGACTCCCCCCTGATCGCCTTCACCGACCCGCCCCTGACGACGATCCGCAAGCCGGTGCCGGCGATGGGACAGGCCGCGGTACGCACGCTGCTGGAGGAGATCGGCGGGACGCCCGCGCCGCACAGCGAGTTCGTGTTCATGCCGGAGCTGGTCGTGCGGGGTTCGACGGCCTCGGCCCCTGGGGAACGCGGTCGTCCGTAGGACGGAGAAACCGGGGTCCGCCCACTGCACCGGTAGGAGAACGGGACGGTCCGCCCGCTGCAGGACATGCGGGTACAAACCGACCCGGGGATGATCGGTGGGTTAGGCCATTTCTGGCAGACTTTGTCTCTATGGGTGACTTGACCGTGACCAGTCTGGAAGACCGTGGGAACGCGCCCCTTCCGGGCCCCGTCACGGCCCCGGACCGGCCGGGTCCGCTGCGTCGACTGCGCTCGCCGCGCCGGCCGCGTCTCTGGTTCGAGGTCCTGCTGATCGCGGTGAGCTACTGGACGTACTCGAAGATCCGCAACGCGGTGCCGGAGCAGAGGACGCAGGCGCTGCGCAACGCCGACTGGATCTGGCGGACCGAGCACCATCTGGGCATCGCGGTCGAGGAGTCCGTCAACCACGCGGTGAACTCGGTGACTTGGCTCGTCGTCGGGATGAACTACTACTACGCCACGCTGCACTTCATCGTGACGCTGAGCGTCCTGGTGTGGCTCTTCCGCAGCCATCCCGGCCGGTACGCGGCGACACGCACGGTGCTGTTCGCGACGACGGGCGTGGCCCTGGTCGGCTACTACCTGTATCCGCTGGCGCCGCCGCGGCTGATGACCGGCGGCCACTTCGTCGACACGGTGGCGGTCCACCGGACCTGGGGCTCGATGGCCTCCGGCGACCTGAAGCACATGTCCAACCAGTACGCCGCGATGCCGTCCATACACATCGGCTGGTCCCTGTGGTGCGGCCTGACGATCTTCGCGCTGGCGTCGGTGCCGTGGGTACGCGTCCTGGGCCTGCTCTACCCGGCGACGACCCTCCTCGTCATCGTCTCCACCGCCAACCACTTCCTGCTCGACGCGGTGGGCGGCATCCTGTGCCTCACGTTCGGCTTCGCGGTGACGGTGATCTGGTACGGCGCACTGCCGTACACACTGCCGAGGACGGTACCGGCGAGGAACCGGGGCAGATCATCACTGCCCACGCGCCCCTGACCGGACGCCCACCGCGCGACGCCCGAGCGGGCTGCCTGCCACGTCCGAGAAGCAATGCCCGCTACGCCCCGTAGAACAGCTCCTCCACCACGCCCCGGGCCCGCCGCGCCGTGCGCCGGTAGTCCTCCAGCATGTCGCCCGCGTGCCCCGGTCCGTAGCCCAGGTACCGCCCCACCGCGGCGAGTTCGCGTGCCTCCGTCGGGAAGGTGTCCCCCGCCCGCCCGCGCACGAGCATCACGGCGTTGCGCACCCGGGTGGCCAGCACCCACGCCTCGTCGAGAATCGCGGCGTGCTCCGCCGACATGAACCCGGCGCCCTGCGCCGCGGCGAGCGCCGCGCGGGTGCGGGTGGTGCGCAGGCCCGGCTCGGTGGCGCCGTGCCGCATCTGGAGGAGCTGAACAGTCCACTCGACGTCGGAGAGCCCGCCGGGCCCGAGCTTGGTGTGCAGCTTGGGGTCGGCGCCGCGCGGCATCCGCTCGGACTCCATACGTGCCTTCAGCCGCCGGATCTCACGGGCCGCGTCGTCGCCGAGGCCGGCCGCCGGATAGCGCAGGGGGTTGATCAGCTCGATGAAGCGACCGCCCAACTCCTCGTCCCCTGCGACCGGTTCGGCCCGCAGCAGCGCCTGCGACTCCCATCCCAGCGACCAGCGGCGGTAGTAGGCGGCGTACGACGTCAACGTCCGCACCAGCGGCCCGGACTTGCCCTCCGGGCGCAGGTCGGCGTCGATGAGCAGCGGGGGGTCGGCGCTCGGGATCTGAAGCAGCCTGCGCATCTCGGAGACGACCTTGTTGGCGGCCTCGGAGGCCGTCCGCTCGTCGACGCCGTCGCGCGGCTCGTGCACGAACAGGACGTCCGCGTCGGAGCCGTAGCCGAGTTCGTGGCCGCCGAAGCGGCCCATGCCGATCACGGCGAACCGGGTCGGCAGGGTGTCGCCCCAGCCGCCCCGGACCACCGCGCGCAGGGTGCCGGCGAGGGTGGCGGCCGTCAGGTCGGACACCGCGTCGCCGACCCTGTCCACGAGGGCGCCCTGGTCCGGTTCGGCGGGCTGGGTCTCGGTGCCGTAGGAGCCGACGATGTCCGCGGCGGCCGTACGGAAGAGCTCGCGGCGCCGGACCCCACGGGCCGCGGTGACCGCCTGTACGGCTCCGTCGGCGCGGCCGACCGCGGCAAGGATCTCCTGTTCGAGACCGGCCCGTCCGCGCGGGTCGAGGCCGCCGCCGTCGCCGTCCCCGAGGAGCGCCACGGCTTCGGGGGCACGCATGAGCAGGTCGGGGGCGAGACGTCCGGCGGACAGGACGCGGGCGACGTTCTCGGCGGCCGCGCCCTCGTCCCGGAGCAGCCGTAGGTACCAGGGGGTCTTGCCCAACGCGTCCGACACCTTGCGGAAGTTGAGCAGTCCGGCGTCCGGGTCGGCGGACTCGGCGAACCAACCCAGCAGCACGGGAAGGAGAGTTCGCTGGATCGCGGCCTTGCGGGTGACGCCGGAGGCGAGCGCCTCCAGGTGGCGCAGCGCGGCGGCCGGATCGGCGTACCCCAGCGCGACCAGCCGTTCGCGGGCCGCCACCGGGCTCAACCGTGCTTCGCCAGGCCCGAGTTGGGCCACCGCGTCCAGCAGCGGCCGGTAGAACAGCTTCTCGTGCAGCCGTCGTACGACGGAGGCGTGCCGCTTCCACTCTCGGTTCAGCTCGGTCACCGGGTCGGTGCGCAGGCCGAGTGAGCGGCCGAGTCGGCGCAGGTCGGCCTCGTCCTCGGGGACGAGGTGGGTACGGCGCAGCCGGAACAGCTGGATGCGGTGCTCCATGGAGCGCAGGAAGCGGTAGGCGGTGTCGAGTTGGGCGGCGTCGGCGCGGCCGACGTAACCGCCGGCGGCGAGCGCCTGGAGCGCGTTCAGGGTGGTGCCGCTGCGCAGCGAACCGTCCTCGCGGCCGTGCACCAGCTGGAGGAGCTGCACGGCGAACTCGACGTCCCGCAGGCCGCCGGGACCGAGCTTCAACTGCCGGTCCACTTCGCCGACGGGGATGGTCTCGACGACCCGGCGCCGCATCTTCTGCACGTCGGCGACGAAGTTCTCGCGCTCGGCGGCCTTCCAGACGAGGGGTTCCAGGGCCGCGATGTACCGCTCGCCGAGGTCGAGGTCGCCGGCCACCGGGCGAGCCTTGAGGAGGGCCTGGAACTCCCAGGTCTTGGCCCAGCGCTGGTAGTAGGCGAGGTGGCTGGACAGGGTGCGGACGAGGGGGCCGTTGCGGCCCTCGGGCCGCAGATTGGCGTCCACGGGCCAGATCGACCCCTCGACGGTGGTCTCGGAGCACACCCGCATCATGTGCGAGGCGAGCTTGGTGGCGGCGCGCAGGGCCTTGCCCTCGTCGGCGCCCTCGGTCACCTCGGCGACGAAGATGACGTCGACGTCGGACACGTAGTTCAGCTCATGGCCGCCGCACTTGCCCATCGCGACCACCGCGAGCCGGCACAGCGCGGCGTCGTCCGGGGCGGCCGCACACGCTATGGCGAGCGCTGCGCGCAGGGTCGCGGTGGCGAGGTCGGCGAGCTCGGCGGCGGTCTCGGCGAGGTCGGTGGTGCCGCACACGTCACGGGCGGCGATGGACAGCAGACAGCGGCGGTAGGCGACGCGCAGGGCGACGGGGTCGGTGGCCCCGGCGAGCTCGCGCTCGAACTCCTCCACGCCGGGGTGCAGATCGCGGGGCTCGTAGGTGACGAGGGCCTGCCAGTCGCTGGGGTGCCGGGCCAGATGCTCGGCCAGCGCGGCGGACGCGCCGAGCACCCCGAGCAGCCGGTCCCGCAACGGCTTCGCCGCTATCACCGTGTCGAGCAGTTCGCGGCCGGGCTGCGCCTCCAGAAGCCGCACGAGGCCGAGCAGCGCGAGGTCGGGGTCGGCGGTCGCACCGAGGGCCTCCAGCAGCACCGGGTCGTTGCGTACGGCGCTCAGCTCCCCGCTCTCCAACAGCCGCTCGGCGGCCGACGGATCGGTGAAACCGTGCCGCAGCAGCCGCGTGAAGGTACTGCTCCTGCGCCCCGGCGCCGCCGTCATCCCCGGCCTCCCGTCCGATCAAGGTCGTATCGATCGAGCCTAACCGGAGAGCCGGGGATGAGCGCCGGGACGCGGGCGGATGGTTTCCGACCGGCACGGGGCCCGGCGGTGCGCCGCGGCAGGGCTGGGCCGGGTCGTGCGAGTGCGCCTCGACGCGAGTGCGCCTCAAGCGGACGGGCCACGGCCGCTCGCCGAGCGGCTCGTCGTCTCTCCAGGCCCGAGCAGGTCCCGTCCGCAGGCAGGAACGGTCCGGGTGTCCGGCTCAGCGAGGCGGCACGAGCCGGCCGCGGTGCGGGAGGCGGAGTACGGCGGTTCCTTGCGCTTCGAGGTGCGGGACGGCCCGTTCCGTCACGGGCCGGCACTCGGCGTCGTCCACGCGGTGGCGCCGCGGACGGTTTTCGGCTTCGGTAAGGGGAGCCGTTCGGCCGCACGCGGTGGCGCTTGTGGCCGAACGGCCGTACTGACGTCGACAAGGGAGTCACGCCATGGACATGAGCCTCGAAGTGATCCTGCTGCCGGTCACGGACGTGGACCGGGCCAAGGAGTTCTACCGGGACAAGGTCGGCTTCCACGTGGACCTGGACGGCGAGGTGATGGAGGGCGTCCGGATCTGTCAGCTGACCCCGCCCGGATCGGGCTGTTCCATCGCCCTGGTGGACGGCCTCCAGATTCCGACGGGAGCCCCGCAGCCCGGCACGTACCACGGCATGCAACTGTGCGTCACGGACGCGAAGACGGCCTACGAGGAGCTGACCTCCCGCGGCCTGGACGTGAGCGAACCGGTCCAGTTCGCCCCGCGGGACGGCGCCACCTTCATGTACTTCAAGGACCCCGACGGCAACGGCTGGGCGATCCAGGAGTACAAGCGCCGCGAGACGGAGCCGCTGCACCAGGTACTGGCGCAGCAGGCGGCGGAGTAGGCAATGCCAAAGGGGGCGCGGTTTCACTCTCCGCGCCCCCTTCGGCAGAAATCCCTACAGCACCGGCAGGTTCTTCCGCAGCTCGAACGCGGTGACCTCGCTGCGGTACTCCTCCCACTCCGACTTCTTGTTGCGCAGGAAGAAGTCGAAGACGTGCTCGCCCAGCGTCTCGGCCACCAGGTCGCTGCGCTCCATGAGGGTCAGTGCCTCGCCCAGGTTCTGGGGCAGCGGCTCGATGCCCATCGCGCGGCGCTCGGCGTCGGAGAGGGCCCAGACGTCGTCCTCGGCGCCCGGAGGCAGTTCGTAGCCCTCCTCGACGCCCTTGAGGCCGGCGGCCAGGAGCATGGCGTACGCGAGGTACGGGTTGGCGCCGGAGTCGATGGAGCGGACCTCGATGCGGGCCGAGCCGGTCTTGCCGGGCTTGTACATCGGGACGCGGACCAGGGCGGAGCGGTTGTTGTGGCCCCAGCAGATGTAGGAGGGGGCCTCACCGCCGGCGCCGGCGGTGCGCTCGGAGCCGCCCCAGATGCGCTTGTAGGAGTTGACCCACTGGTTGGTGACCGCGGAGATCTCCGCGGCGTGCTTCAGCAGGCCCGCGATGAAGGAGCGGCCGACCTTGGAGAGCTGGTACTCCGAGCCGGACTCGTAGAACGCGTTCCGGTCTCCCTCGAAGAGGGAGAGGTGGGTGTGCATGCCCGAGCCGGGGTGCTCCGAGAACGGCTTCGGCATGAACGTCGCCTGGACGCCCTGCTCCAGCGCCACCTGCTTCATGACCAGGCGGAACGTCATGATGTTGTCCGCCGTCGAGAGCGCGTCCGCGTACCGCAGGTCGATCTCCTGCTGGCCGGGGGCGCCCTCGTGGTGGGAGAACTCGACCGAGATGCCCATCGACTCGAGCATGGTGATCGCCTGGCGGCGGAAGTCCATGCCGATGTTCTGGGGGGTGTGGTCGAAGTAGCCGGAGTTGTCGGCCGGGGTGGGGCGCGAGCCGTCCAGGGGCCGGTCCTTCAGCAGGAAGAACTCGATCTCCGGGTGGGTGTAGAAGGTGAAGCCCAGGTCCGAGGTGCGCGCCAGGGCACGCTTCAGCACGTACCGGGGGTCCGCGAAGGACGGGGAGCCGTCCGGCATGAGGATGTCGCAGAACATCCGGGCCGTTCCGGGGGCCTCGGCGCGCCAGGGCAGTACCTGGAAGGTCGACGGGTCCGGCTTGGCGATCATGTCGGACTCGTACACGCGAGCGAATCCCTCGATCGCGGAGCCGTCGAATCCGATGCCCTCGTCGAAGGCCTGTTCCAGCTCCGCCGGGGCCACGGCGACGGACTTGAGGAAGCCCAGCACGTCCGTGAACCACAGGCGTACGAACCGGATGTCGCGCTCCTCCAATGTCCGGAGCACGAACTCCTGCTGCTTGTCCATCTTCCGCTTCCCCATCCTTGCTGGTCAGGCCGCCTGTCTCCCTGTCCCGCAGGAGGCGGTCGGGCACCTGAGCATCACACCACAACACCATTTCATGCGCGTTGCCGACCTTGATCGTCCGAGCGACCCAGGAATGAACGCCTCACGTCCGGCGGATGCACTGCTCCACCGCCCATCTTGCCTGCTCGGACTGACATACGTAATGCCCGGCCGTTCGCGTCTCACCGCGCGTCACGGGTTTCCTGCGGACTCCCTACGAGATGCCACCCCCGCCCCACTACGATCAGCGGACCGATCGTCACCATCCGTCCAGCCCCTTTCCCCCAGAAGGACACACCTCATGGGTTCCGCCAAGAAGAGCACCTCCGCGGCACGCAAGGCACGCATAGAGGAGATGCGGCGCGCAGAGCAGTCCCGGGAGCGCCGCAACAGGATCCTCGTCGTCACCGCCAGCGTGGTGGTCGTGGCCGCCCTGGTCACCGGCGCCGTCGTGCTGGTGCAGTCGCAGTCGGACGACGGCACGAGCACCGCGGCCGACTCCAAGGGGGCGGGGCACTTCGTTACGGGCTCGGACGGGGTGAAGACCTGGAAGGGCACCCTGGGCCGCACCCACGTCGCCAAGACCGTGACGTACCCGATGGAGCCCCCGGTCGGCGGAGACCACAACCAGGTGTGGATGAACTGCAACGGCGACGTCTACGCCAAGGCGCTCAACAACATGAACGCCGTGCACTCCCTGGAGCACGGCGCGGTCTGGGTGACGTATACGAGCAAGGCCCCGAAGGCCGACGTCGCGGCGCTCGCGGCGAAGGTGAAGAAGACGCCGTACACGCTGATGAGTCCCGACGACAAGCAGAAGGACCCGATCATGCTGTCGGCGTGGGGTCACCAGCGGACGGTGACGGGGGCCGACGACCCGAACGTCGACAAGTTCTTCGAGAAGTTCGTGCAGGGCCAGCAGACGCCCGAGCCGGGCGCGGCGTGCACGAGCGGTCTGTCGCAGTGAGGTCCGCGGCAGTCGCCGTGGCCGTGGCGGGCGTACTCGTCGCGGGCGGCGCGATCACCTATGCCGTGGCCGAGGACGGCGGCTCGGGCGACACCCCGGCCGCCGCGTCGGCGGACGCCGGCTTCGCGCGCGACATGGCCGTGCACCATCAGCAGGCCGTCGAGATGTCGTACATCGTGCGTGACCGCACCAAGGACGTCGAGGTTCGCCGTCTCGCCTACGACATCGCGCAGACCCAGGCCAACCAGCGCGGCATGCTGCTGGGCTGGCTGGATCTGTGGCAGTTGCCGAAGGTGTCCGCGGATCCGCCGATGACGTGGATGGGCATGGGTGACATGCCCTCCGCCGGGGAGGGTTCGCTGATGCCTGGCATGGCGACGAACAGCGAGATGAAGAAGCTGGGCACCCTCAACGGCAAGCAGGCGGAGATCTTCTATCTGCAGTTGATGACGGAGCACCACAAGGGCGGCATCCACATGGCGAAGGGCTGTGTCGAGAAGTGCACGGTCACGGTGGAGAAGCGGCTCGCGCAGGGGATGGTCGACGCGCAGCAGTCGGAGATCGACCTGATGGCGGGGATGCTGAAGGAGCGGGGGGCGAAAGCGCGTTCCTAGAGGGCTGTACAGGGATAACCCTCGGTATTCGCGGCGACTTAACCCTCAAATGGCTTTGTCATTAGGTTAATTGGGCTCGTCTTGACACTCGCATTCCCCTGGCATGAACGGTTCATCGAAAGAGTGACGAGACCGTCGAGTGATCACTCGCGACGAACCGCACAGGGGGTTCCATGAGATCCAATCGCGCCACGGTGCGCGCCGGAGTGAGCCTGGCAGCGACACTGCCGATGCTCGCGAGCGCGCTGGCGCTGGGCATACCCGCGGCCCACGCCGCGGACAGCCCGAACCGCGACACGCTGGCCGGCACCAAGCCCGCGTGGGCCACGGCCAAGGCCGACAAGGGCGCCACCTCGGACAGCGCCAAGGTTTCCGCCCGGGTCTACCTCGCCGGCAAGGACGCCGCCGGCCTCGCCGCCTACGCGAAGGCCGTGGCCGACCCGGCCTCGGCGTCGTACGGCAAGTACCTGACCGCCGCGCAGACCCAGGCACGCTTCGGCGCGACCAAGGCACAGGTCGCCGCGGTGAAGTCCTGGCTGACGTCTGCGGGCCTGAAGGTCACGGGCGTCACGCAGCACTACGTCGCCGTCAGCGGTGACGTGGCCGCCGTCGAGAAGGCCTTCGGGACCCAGCTGCACAACTACACCAAGGGCGCCAAGACCTACCGCGCCCCGGTGAAGACCGCCTCCGCGCCGGCCGCCCTCGACGGCGCCGTGCTGACGGTGACCGGCCTGGACAACGCGCCGCACAAGGCGAGCTCCAAGGACCAGCTGCCGCCGCCGGACGCCGTGTTCAAGAACTCCGGACCGTTCTCCTCGTACTACGGCTCGAAGACCGCGACCACGCTGCCCTCGGCCTACGGCACGAAGATCCCGTACGCGATCCAGGGCTACACGGGCAAGCAGCTGCGTGCCGCGTACGGCGCCGGCAAGTACACGGGCAAGGGGGTGCGGGTCGCCATCACCGACGCGTACGCGTCCCCGACCATCGCCTTCGACGCGGCCACCTACGCGAAGAAGAACGGTGACGCGGCCTGGAAAACCACCCAGCTGCACCAGGTGCTGCCCAAGGACTACACGCACACCGGCGTCAAGGAATGCGATGCGGCCGGCTGGTACGGCGAGGAAACCCTCGACGTCGAGGCCGTGCACGCGGTCGCGCCGGACGCGGACGTCACGTACGTGGGCGCCGCCTCCTGCATGGACGACGATCTGCTCGACTCGCTCGGCAAGGTCGTCGACAACCACCTGGCCGACATCGTCTCCAACTCGTGGGGCGACATCGAGGCCAACCAGACGCCGGACCTCGCGGCCGCCTACGACCAGGTGTTCCAGCTGGGCGCGGTCGAGGGCATCGGCTTCTACTTCTCCTCCGGTGACAACGGCGACGAGGTCGCCAACACCAAGGTGAAGCAGGTCGACACCCCGGCCAACTCGGCGTGGGTGACGGCGGTCGGCGGTACCTCGCTGGCCGTCGGCAAGGGCGACAAGTACCTGTGGGAGACCGGCTGGGGCACCGAGAAGGCCACGCTGTCCACGGACGGCAAGAGCTGGACGAACTTCCCCGGCGCGTTCACCTCGGGTGCGGGCGGCGGCACCAGCAAGACGGTCGCCGAGCCCTTCTACCAGAAGGGTGTCGTCCCGAAGGCGCTCGCCACGGCCAACAACGCCGCCGGCAACCGCGTCGTCCCGGACATCTCCGCGATCGCCGACCCGAACACCGGTTTCCTGGTCGGGCAGACGCAGACCTTCCCGGACGGGTCGCAGCAGTACAGCCAGTACCGCATCGGCGGCACCTCGCTGGCCTCGCCTGTGATCGCGGCCGTGCAGGCGCTGGCGCAGCAGGCGCAGGGCGGTAAGGCGATCGGGTTCGCGAACCCGTCGATCTACGCCAAGTACGGCTCGAAGGTGTTCCACGACGTCACCGACAACCCCACGGGGTCCGGTCTCGCCGTGGCGCGCATCGACTTCCTGAACGGCTCCGACGCGACGGACGGCCTGGCCACCTCGGTCCGTTCCCTCGGCAAGGACAGCTCGCTGTCCGCGGTGAAGGGCTACGACGACGTCACCGGCGTGGGCTCGCCCTCGAACGGCTACGTGGACTCGTACAAGCGCCACTGAAAGCCATACCGTGGCGTTGCGCCCGTCTCCCCTCCCGGGAGGCGGGCGCAACGCGTTTCCCTGCACGGTCGCACCGGGATTCCGGCAGCTTCCAGAAGGTGCCTGCCGGGCACGCCTGACGCTTTCTTCCGGTTTTCTCCCATCCGGTGCTGTGTACGCACTTCAACGCGGCAACGGAGCACCGCAGAGCCCACAGACCGGACTTGTCGTCTCCGTACTGCCGCATTGCAGACAGCGCCTCGTCACAACGTCCCACGCACCCGATGACATGGCATCCTCTTGGTTTTCGGGAGCCCCTTCCTCCCGTTTCGCTGAGCCTGCCCCGGAAGGGGCCAGACCCCATTTCCGCGCGAGGCGTTTGAGTTGCGCTCCCCAGGACCCTGGCCATTGACGTAACAAGGTCCCACCCCCTGACACTGGTCTCCATAGATATTCAGTAGAGCACGGGCATCCGCGAATTGCCCGCAAAGCATCCGCTCCAGCATCGTGTAGCCCCTGTGGAACAGCCTGCCGATCAGCGTCTTGATCCGGCCCAGCGTCCACCGCTGGTCATCACTGAAGCCGTAGGCCAACGGCCCCCGCTCCAGTTCGGCCTCCAGCCGGTCCCACTCCCGGACCGACAGCCGCTCCCGCGACACCGGCCCCTTCGACTCCAGCGCCGTGATCACGCCTTTGCGCCAGACCTTGCGCCACCGCCACACCGTGCGCTCCGTGACCCGCAGGTCCTTCGCGATCACCTTGACCTCATCACCGCGCTCGAACCGCTCGGCCGCCTCCAACCTCAGCAGCTCCCGCTTCTCCTGCCCGGAGGGCGTACACCCGCCCCGCTGCGCTTACCTCATGATCCGGTCGCACCACAGGGATCACGAATCGTCACGATCCCACAGGCTCTACGAGTTCAACCTGAGTACCCAAAGAGCGCGCTTTACATTATCACTTCCATTTTTTACCGGACGCTTTGCTTCTGATCTCAGATCTTCATCAATTACCTATGCGGCTCTTGTGGATTCAATATCCGGAAGTGGAAGATCTACGGGCGAGATCAAATGCCTGCAGGCATCAGCACTACATCCCTCGCGCCCGCATGACCTGCGGGCGCCTTGACGAAGGAAAAAGTGTGAGACGCACTTCTGCATCGCTCCGCATGGCCGCTCTGGGGGTCGCGACCGTCGCCACCCTCGTCGCCGGCCCCACTGTCCTCGCCTTCGCGGACGACTCCGACCCTGTCGACGCCACCTTCGACGCCGACTTCACCGAGCAGGAAACCGACTCCCCAGCCCTCAGTCACTCGATCTTCACCAACACGCCCGACAACACCACCGGGATCGTAAGCAACGCCGCAGCGGCGTCCACCATGCCCGGAGGCAGCTGGCCGGACCACTCCGCCACCGGGTACGGCGACACCGTCCGGTGGGGCGGTCACTTCCGCGGCGTGGTCGAGGACCTGAACCGCGGCACCCGGATCGAGGCTCTCATCCACCTCATGGAGCCAGGCGGGGATCCCGACCAGGAACGCGGCGTGTACGGCCGAGCCGACTGGTACGGCAACACGCAGAGCTGCTACCCCACGTCGATGTCGAGCGCGAGCTGCACGACGGCTTGGTACCACACGGACAACAGCGAGACTGGCCGGGAGAATGCGAACAGCACCTGGCAGTACTGGTATCAGTGGGACGAGGTCCACCCCACCTACAACAGCGGCCGCGGCGCTTTCAAGGGCTGCATCGACGTGAAGTGGCACAAGGACAAGTGCACGGCCACGATCATCCGGGGCTCGCACTACAACTGATCGGTTCCTCGCACCGGTCAGCGACGTACCGGGCGATGAACTGATCCGAGGATGCGCGGGGCGACTGTGACCCGCCCCGCGCATCGATCCCCCACCTTTTCAGCGGATCGGCAGCCATGCAACCAGACGTCACCCTCACCGATGTCCACTTCAGTTACCGCAGACGCCCGGTCCTCCACGGTGTCAGTGCGGTACTCACACCCGGTATGAACTTCATCGCGGGTGTCAACGGCGCCGGAAAGACAACCCTGTTCCGGTTGATCCTCGGGGAACTCCGCCCGCAGCAGGGCGCCATCAGTGCTCCGTCGGACAGCGTCGGATATCTGCCACAGTCCTTCGGCTTCCCACCCCGGTTCACTGTGGCGGACTTCGTCGCGCACTTCGCCTGGCTGCATCGCGTACCACGCGCGGTCAGAAGCAGCAGCGTCCGGCGAGCGCTGGAACGCGTCGGCCTCGACGACTGCGCCAGCGACCGCATGCGCTCGCTCTCCGGCGGCATGCTGCGCCGCGCCGGTATCGCGCAGGCTCTGGTCCACAACCCCTCACTGCTGCTCCTGGACGAGCCGACGGCCGGACTCGATCCGCACCAACGGGCCGAACTACGCCTACTACTGCCGGAGTTGGCACGGACGACGACCGTCGTGGTCAGCACCCACCTCCTGGAGGACGCCGAGGCCATGGGCGGCAATCTCGTAGTCCTGAGCGAGGGCACAGCACTCTTCACCGGCCCGGTGTCGGAGCTGTCCACGCGGGCCGGCGGCGGCTCAGGATCCCTGCAGCAGGCATTCCTGCAACTCACCGGCCCTCGCGGGGGTGATCCGCTGTGACACTGTGGCGGATCTGGACACGCACTTCCTATGCGCCCTTCTTCCTGGCGGTTCCCGCAGTGATCGAGGCACTTCTGCGGATGAGCGACCCCAGCCCGCGGTTCCGCTTCGAGTGGCCGTGGGCGACGACACTCGCGGGCGAGTGGCTGGTATTCGGCGGAGCCGTGGTCGCCGGGGTCACGGCATGGGAGGCATGGCTCACGCGCCGTCGACTGGACGCGTTCCACACTGGCCCCTCACGCGGCAGCGCCAACGTCTTCGCCGTATGGGCCGGAGCCGCGACCTGGTGGACCCTGCTGCACACCCTCTTCCTGGCGGTCCACCTCACCGCCGCTTTCGTCTCCCATGCCATCGGCCCGGTCGAACCGCTGATCATCGCGGTCCAGTACATCGCCGTCTGGGGGTTCTGCGCTCTGGGTGCCCTGGTCGGCTGGTACACGCGCTGGGTGTTCGCGGCGCCCTTGCTGACCCTCGCCCTGGTCGCCGTCGTACTGTCCGGCGCCGAGGCCCAGCGCATCATGTGGTTCACCTCCGCGAGCAGCCTCCTGGGCTGGCGGCCTGTGACGTCGAGCTACACCTTGCAGGCAGCCGTCTATGCAGGCGTGCTCGTCGTCGTCCTCGGCCAGCTGCTGTCCACCGCCCTTCGGCGAGGCCTGCTAGTAGCGGGGCTGGTCCTCTCCCTGTGCACCGCGGTGCCCGCGGCAGCCTCCGGCCGCTCGTACTGGAAACCGGCCGTCGCAGCTGATGACTGCGCACGCCAGGCCAATGGACTGACCGTGTGCGCCGGCGACGGTTTCGAGCCGCTGTACGCCCGGGTTGCCAGCGGTCTGGCTCCAGTCGTACGACGTATGCGGGCACTGGGGATCGAGCCACCGACGACCTACGTCATCGCAGCGGGCGAATCCGTCAGGATCCCGGACCCTCACGACGGCGTCATCTCCGTCGACGCAGTCAACGGGCGCACGCACGTACCCCCGGCCGCTCTGGTCATGGCCGCCACCATCCAGACTGGCTGCGCCCATCCGACAAGCGGACAGGTGGAGCGGCAGGCCGTCCTGTACGGCTGGTTCCTGCGGGAGTTCGGCACGGACGCACCCGGCCGCTATCCCCCGCAACCGGTGCAGCAACTGCGAGCGCTGGACACCGCTGCGCAGCGGGCCTGGGTCCAGGACGCCTACACCCAGGCATGGGCCTGTGACCCGGCGGCTCCCGACTACCCGAACGGGGTGACCAGGTGAAACCGACACCGGGCGCCGTGAAGCCCGCCCTGGGTTTCGCAGCGGCGCGCTGCCCGCCAACAGCTTTGCTCGCCGCGGGTCTTGCAATCCTGCTGGCCGCAGTGGTCACCCCAGGCAGCGTGCCCACCCTGGCGATGGCGGCGCGGCAGCCCTTGGCCCCGTTGGCGCCCGCGGTAGCCGCGCTCGCGATCGGGCTCCTCATGGATAATCCGATGCCCAGCCTGGAAGCCCGGGCCCCCCGATGGCGTCTGTGCGGCGCCCGGGCGATCTGGTACACGACCGTTCTGATGTGCGTCGTAGCCGCCACGGCCGCCATGCTGCCGCTCGCTGCCCCCGCGTGGCACGGCGTCATGCTGCGCAACGCCGTGCTGCTGACTGCAGTGGCGGTTCTCACTTCGGTCGGCGTGGGCACTCGTGCCGCCTGGCTCACCGTCTTTGTCGTAGCCCTGCCCAACCTGCTGGCAGGCGCCGCCGACAACCGGGGCGCACGCCCCTGGGCGATCCTCTTGCAGCCCTCGGGCTCGATGACGGCCACCCTCATCACCGGTGGTTTCGCGGTGCTGGCCCTCGCGTGCTACACGCAGTGGGACACTCGACCACTGACCGGGCTCCCGGTCGCGGGTGCCTGACGCCTGCAGGCGTGCAGGGTTGCCTCGAGTGCCGCCGCCTGCTCGAGCGTCGGCAGCAGCTTGACCTGCACCACCAGCATCACAATCACCGAACGTACACACCCGGACGACAGGCCACTGCACGTTCGAAGTGGATCTGAACGAATGACACGCATGGTCGTGGGTCGGCGCCTTGACCGGACGAGAGACCCGGCCGCTCCGCGGCCGAGCAGACGTCACGGCGCTGCGGCGCTCCGCGCCGCCTGAACCAGGACGCGATTCCTCCAGGCGTCAACACCCGGGGTTCCTCGCAGGAAACAAGCTCAAACCGGCGTTACACGCACGGGCCCAGCCCCGGAGGCGAAACCCTCCGGGGACGGGCCCGTCCGTCTGTGCCGGATTCGCCGGCAGCGCGGGCGCGCTCTACTTGCCCGGCACGTGGTCGTCTCCCCCACCGCGGCCGGCCATCAGGTGGATCACGACACCGACGACCAGCAGGAGTGCCCCGACGACGAGGAACGGGACCGGGGTGTACTCCTCGGTGCAGGTCTGCCCGCCCGACACCGCGTGGCACACGTCCCCCGGACCGCCCCGGTTCAGGTAGGCGAGGTAGAAGACCGGCAGGGCCACCCCCGAGACGGCTCCCACGACAGCGTTTCGAGGCCCCTTGCGGAGCAGGAACACGGCGGCCGCCGCGGCGAGTGCGACGAAGACCGCGCCCACCGTCAGGATCGCGGCCAGGCCGATGCCGGCACACGCCCCCACGAGAAGCCAGGCCAGGAACCAGCCCCATCCGGACCTGCCGGCCGTCCGGCCCGTATCGTCATGATTCATGGATTCATTCAAGGCAAGTTCATGACAATTCAGCAATGGGCATCGGAAGATCATTGCCCGACCGTCAGCCAGTGATGACCTCGGACGGCCGCCCGGCCCCGCGTGAAGCGACCCACACCCCCCTCCACCCCATCGCGTCGCTCTGACGATTACACTGATCGTGTGCCTGCCTTGAACTTCTGGTCGATCTATCAGCACGGGTTCGCACGCGTCGCCGCGTGTACGGGTCACACCGTCATCGCGGACCCGCCCGCCAACGCCGAAGCGGTACTGCGCCACGCGCGCCGGTGCGCTGCGGAAGGGGTCGCCGTCGCCGTCTTCCCGGAGCTGGGACTGTGCGGCTACTCCATCGAGGACCTGCTGCTCCAGGACGCGCTGCTCGACGAGGCCGAGACGGCCCTCGGGGATGTGGTCGCCGGCTCGGCCGACCTGCTCCCGGTGCTGGTCGTCGGGGCCCCGCTGCGCCATCGCAACCGGGTCTACAACTGCGCGGTGATCGTGCACCGCGGCCGGGTCCTCGGTGTCGTACCGAAGTCGTACCCGCCCAACTACCGCGAGTTCTACGAGCGTCGGCAGATCGGCGACGGCGCCGACGAACGCGGCGGCTCGATCCGGGTCGGCGGCGAGACCGTACCGTTCGGCGTGGATCTGCTGTTCGAGGCGGCCGACGTCCCCGGTCTCGTGCTGCACACGGAGATCTGCGAGGACATGTGGGTGCCGGTGCCGCCCAGCGCGGAGGCCGCCCTCGCCGGTGCCACCGTCCTGGTCAACCTGTCCGGCAGCCCGATCACGGTCGGACGGGCCGAGGACCGCAAGCTGCTGTGCCGCTCGGCGTCCTCCCGCTGTCTCGCCGCGTACGTCTACGCGGCGGCCGGTCTGGGAGAGTCCACCACCGACCTGTCCTGGGACGGACAGGCCATGATCCACGAGAACGGCGTCCTGCTGGCCGAGACCGAGCGGTTCCCGCAGGGCGACGAGTACGCGGTGGCCGACGTGGACCTGGACCTGCTGCGGCAGGAGCGGATGCGGATGGGCACGTTCGACGAGAACCGGCGTACCCACCGGGCGCGGACCGGTGACTTCCGTACGGTGTCGTTCGAACTCGACCCGCCTTCGGGCGACCTGGGCCTCAGGCGCCGTCTGGAGCGTTTCCCGTTCGTGCCCGCCGACGCCGACCGGCTCGCCCAGGACTGCTACGAGGCCTACAACATCCAGGTCGCCGGACTGCAGCAGCGGCTCGCGGCGATCGGCGGCCCGAAGGTGGTCATCGGGGTGTCCGGCGGCCTCGACTCCACGCACGCGCTGATCGTCGCCGCCCGTGCGATGGACCGCGCAGGGCGTCCGCGGAGCGACATCCTGGCCTGGACGCTGCCCGGCTTCGCCACCAGCGACCACACCAAGGACAACGCCCACAAGCTGATGGCTGCCCTCGGCGTCACCGCGGCCGAGCTGGACATCACACCGACCGCGCGGCTGATGCTCAAGGAGATGGACCACCCGTTCGCCGCCGGCGAGCCGGTGTACGACGTCACCTTCGAGAACGTCCAGGCCGGGCTGCGAACCGACTACCTGTTCCGGCTCGCCAACCAGCGCGGCGGCATCGTGCTCGGCACCGGTGACCTCTCCGAACTGGCGCTCGGCTGGTCCACGTACGGCGTGGGCGACCAGATGAGCCACTACAACGTCAACTCGGGCGTGCCGAAGACGTTCATCCAGCATCTGATCCGCTGGGTCATCGGCAGCGGCCAGTTCGAGGAGGAGACCGGTGAGATCCTCGCCGCGATCCTCGGCACCGAGATCAGCCCGGAGCTCGTGCCGGGCGAGGAGATGCAGTCCACCGAGTCCAAGATCGGCCCGTACGCGCTGCACGACTTCACGCTCTTCCATGTGCTGCGGTACGGCTTCCGGCCGTCGAAGATCGCCTTCCTGGCCTGGCACGCCTGGCACGACGCCGATGCCGGTGCCTGGCCCCCGGGCTTCCCCGAGGCCAAGCGCGGGGCGTACGACCTGCCGGAGATCCGGCGGTGGCTGGAGGTGTTCTGCAAACGCTTCTTCGCGTTCGCGCAGTTCAAGCGCTCGGCCATGCCGAACGGGCCGAAGGTCTCGGCGGGCGGGTCGCTGTCGCCGCGCGGTGACTGGCGGGCACCGTCGGACGGTTCGGCGAAGGCCTGGCTGCGGGACCTCAGCCGCTTCGACTAGTCGGTGGGGGGCACGCCCCCGGGAGGTATCGGCGCGCTCCCCCGCCCCTCGCTCCTCCCGGTCATCTCCACGTCGAAGGTCTCCTGGGCGATCCGCATCCCGGTCGCCGACGACGACACACGGGCAGTAGGCCGGTTCCTGACCTGGAAAACGGGGCGCCCCGCCGACGGGGGAAGATCGGCGGGGCGCATGGTGCCGCTATGGCTCAGACGGGCCGTCGGGCCCTAGTGGACGGAGTGCTCGTCCAGCGGGAACGTGCCGCCGACGACGTCCTCCGCGAAGGCCTTCACCGCGCCGGTCATGACCTCGCGCAGGTTGGCGTACTGCTTGACGAACTTCGGGACCCGGCCGTCGGTCAGGCCGAGCATGTCGGTCCAGACGAGGACCTGCGCGTCGGTCTCAGGACCGGCACCGATCCCGACGGTCGGGATGTGCAGGACCCGGGTGACCTCGGCCGCGAGCTCCGCCGGGACCAGCTCCAGGACCACCGCGAACGCGCCCGCGTCCTGGACGGCCTTGGCGTCGCGCAGCAGTTGCTGGGCCGCCTCCTCGCCACGGCCCTGGACGCGGTAGCCCATGGAGTTGACGGACTGGGGGGTCAGGCCGATGTGGGCCATGACCGGGATGCCGGACTCGACCAGCAGCCGGATCTGTTCGTGCGAGCGCTCGCCGCCTTCAAGCTTCACGGCCCCGACGCCCGCCTCCTTGACCAGCCGGGTCGCCGAGCGCAGCGCCTGCACCGGGCCCTCCTGGTAGGAGCCGAAGGGCAGGTCGCCGACGATCAGGGCGCGCGAGGTGCCCCGTACGACGGCGGCCGACAGCATGGTCATCTGGTCCATCGTGACGGGCACGGTGGTCTCGTAGCCGAGATGGCAGTTGCCCGCCGAGTCGCCGACGAGCATGACCGGGATGCCGGCCTCGTCGAAGACGGACGCGGTCATCGCGTCGTATGCGGTGAGCATGGGCCACTTCTCGCCGCGTTCCTTGGCGAGGGCGATGTCCCGAACAGTGATGCGGCGGGTGCCCTTCCCTCCGTACAGCGCCTTGCTGCCGTCGGAAGGCTTGCTGTGGACAGCCGAAAGCTGCGTCATTGCAACGGCTCCTTACGTCATCTCGAGGCACCCTCACGGCGTCCCCGGATCACCTCCATGGTGGCACCTCGTGCCAGGGAGGGCCAGAGGGGGTCGGTGTGACCGTTCAGGCACGTAAGGTCTCGGTAAAGGATTTACGATACGAGACGGTTCCGTATCGTAATAGGGCTACGCTCGCCCTCATGACTACCGCAGTCCCTGATTCCCGCATACCGGAAGCGGTGCACCGGCGCCGCTGGGCGATCCTCGGCGTGCTGATGCTGAGCCTGCTGATCGTGGTGCTCGACAACTCGATCCTGAACGTCGCCATCAAGACGATCTCGACCCCGGCTCCTACCGGCCTCGGCGCCACCCAGAGCGAACTGGAATGGGCGATCAACGCCTACACCCTGGTCTTCGCCGGTCTCCTGTTCACCGCGGGCCTGCTCGGCGACCGGCTCGGCCGCAAGAAGGTCCTGCTCGGCGGCCTGGTCGTGTTCGGCGTCGGCTCCGCGCTCGCGGCCTCCTCCGGTTCGCCGGGAGAGCTGATCACCTTCCGCGCGCTGATGGGTCTCGGTGCCGCGTTCGTGATGCCCGCCACCCTCGCCGTCCTGATGAACGTCTTCGAGCGTGACGAGCAGCCCAAGGCCATCGGCATCTGGGCGGGCGGCGTCGGACTCGCCATCGCCATCGGGCCGATCACCGGCGGTGTGCTCCTCGACCACTTCTGGTGGGGCTCCGTCTTCCTCATCAACGTGCCGATCGTGGTGCTCGCCCTCGGCCTGATGCTGTGGCTGGTGCCCGACTCCCGCGACCCCAGCCCCGGCCGTATCGACCCCATCGGTGTCGTGCTGTCCGTCATCGGCCTGGTCCTGCTCGTCTACGGCATCATCAAGGGCGGCCAGCTCGCCGACTTCACGGACGCGACCGTCCTGGCCACCATCGGCGCGGGTGTCGCCGTGCTCGTCGCCTTCGTGGTGTTCGAGAAGCGCAGCGACCATCCGTCGATCGACGTCACGTACTTCAAGAACAAGGTCTTCTCGGCCGCGATCGGCGCCATCGGTCTGGTCTTCTTCGCGCTGATGGGTGTGACCTTCTTCTCGGTCTTCTACACCCAGAGCGTGCGGGGCTACTCGCCGCTGCAGACCGGTCTGCTGATGCTGCCGCTGGCCGTGGCACAGCTGGTCTTCGCACCCCGGGCGCGGCTGGTCGTCGACCGCTTCGGCAACAGGGCGACGACCACGGGCGGAATGCTGCTGATCGCCGCGATGCTGATGGCGTTCGCCGCGCTGGAGGCGGACACGCCGATCTGGCTCCTGGAGGTGATCTTCTTCCTCATGGGCACCGGCATGGCGCACATCATGACGCCGACCAGCGTCGTCATCATGCAGGCCCTGCCGCGCGAGAAGGCGGGTTCCGCGTCCGCACTCAGCAACACCTTCCGCCAGGTCGGCGGCGCGCTCGGTATCGCCGTGCTCGGCTCGGTGCTCTCCACGGCCTACCGCAACGGCATCGAGGACAAGCTCGGAGTGGTTCCGGCCGGTGTACGGCACACCGCGGGCGAGTCCATCGAGGCCACGCTCGGCGTCGCCGAGAAGCTCGGCCCGCGCGGCGACGCCCTGGTCGGTTCGGCCAACGACGCCTTCCTGCACGCGATGCACGTCACCGCGCTGTGCGGAGCGGGCGTGGCACTGGTCGGCGCCCTCGTCGTGTGGCTGTTCCTGCCCGGCCGGCCGGCGGGTCCTCAGAAGGGTTCGGACGAGCAGGAGTTGGTGACCGTCACGGAGTGACGCGGGGGCCGGGGGGCCAGGGCCGGGGGGCCGCGGGCGTGCGAGGCGTCGGCGGGATCGTACGCGGGGGAGAATCACCTCAGCCCACAGAAGCGAGAGGACGGGAGTGACGTGAGCAGCCCCGCCGGTGTTCCGCCGAGTTCCGACGTGCCGGCCGGGTCGGTCAGAGGCCGCCCCCGGAGCGAGGCGGTGGAGCGGGCCATCCTCGAAGGAGTGGTCGGGCTCCTGGAGGACGGCCTGCCGCTGTCGGATCTGTCCATCGAGCGGATCGCCCGTACCGCCGGCGTCGGCAAGGCCGCCATCTACCGCCGGTGGAGCGGCAAGGAGGAGCTCTTCGTCGACGTCCTGCGCGCGGCCGAGCCGCCGGACATCGACCTCCCCGGCACCTCCATGCGCGACGACCTCGTGGCCCTCCTCGAACAGCTGCGCCGGCGCGGGCTGTTGAGGCGCTCCTCCGCCCTGCTGCACAACGTCCACGCCCAGATGAAGAGCAGCCCGAAGATCTGGGCCGCGTACCACGCGATCGTCGTCGCGCCCCGCCGTGAACTCCAGGCCGAGATCCTGCGGCGCGGTCAGGACAACGGCGAACTCCGCACGGACGTCGACGTCGAGCTGATCAACGACATGTTCTTCGGCCCCATGCTGTTCCGCACCATCATGCAGCCCGAGGCCGACCTGCCGGAGGGCCTCTCGGAGCAGATCGTCGACACCGTGCTCGAAGGGCTACGCCCCGTCAGTTCCTAGCCCCGGAGTCGGTGCGCGGCCCCTGTGCCGGTTCCTCGCCCGGCAGCCCGAGTGTGCGCGTTTCGTCACAGAGGGCGCTTTCCCATCGGGAACACGGAACTCGGGAAGCCGACTTGTACGTCATCGCCCCCGTACGGTCGTCATGGGACGACGAGATGAAAGCCGATCATCCCCTAGGGTCTTATGGGGTGTCTGACACCCCACGGCAACGGGGTGAACGGTGTGCACGGCAGGTAGTGAGGCGACGGTATGGCGCAGCAGGCGTACGTGAGGGAGACGGCGGACAGCGGCTCGGGGCCCGAGCGCCGCAGAGACCGGTTCCGGCGCCGGCTCGGCCGTACGGTCTCCGGCTGGCGCGGCGACCGGCGGATCTGGCGCCGCGGGATCGTCCTGGCCGCGCTCGCGGTGGTGATCGCCCTGGTGATGCTGCTGCACGCGCAGATCCCCAACGCGGTCGGCAACCTCGGCAGCCTCACCGAGACCTTCCTGCCCTGGCTGGGCGTGTTCGTCCCGGTGCTGCTCGTGCTCGGCTTCGTCCGCAGGTCCGCCACCGCCCTGATCGCGGTACTGCTGCCGGCGGTCGTGTGGCTGAACGTCTTCGGCGGGCTGCTCTCCGACAAGTCCGCCACCGGCGGCGATCTCACGGTGGCCACGCACAACGTCAACGCCGACAACCCCGACCCGACCGGCACCGCCCGGGACGTGGCCGCCTCCGGTGCGGACGTGGTGGCCCTGGAGGAGCTGACCACGGCGGCCGTACCGGTGTACGAGAAGACGCTGGCGGCGACGTACAAGTACCACGCGGTCGAGGGCACCGTCGGGCTGTGGAGCAAGTACCCGATGACCGGTGTGCAGGCCGTCGACATCAAGCTGGGCTGGACCCGGGCGATGCGCGCCACCGTGACCACTCCGGAGGGGCGGATCGCGGTGTACGTCGCGCACATGCCGTCCGTACGGGTGAAACTGGCGGCCGGGTTCACGGCCCGGCAGCGTGACAAGAGCGCCAACGCGCTCGGTGAGGCCATCGCGGACGAGAAGCTCCCCAGGAAGATCCTGCTGGGCGATCTCAACGGCACGATGAACGACCGCGCGCTCAACGCCGTCACCTCGCAGATGCGCTCCACACAGGGCGCGGCGGGCAGCGGCTTCGGGTTCAGCTGGCCGGCGTCGTTCCCGATGGCGCGGATCGACCAGATCATGGTGCAGGGCGTGGAGCCGGTGAGCTCGTGGACGCTGCCGCAGACGGGCAGCGACCATCTGCCGGTGGCCGCGCGTGTGAACATCGCCACGTCCTCGTAACCTGCCGGGACCCCGTTGGAATAGGGGGCCGGGGAGCATTTGTTCCGTACTTGAACATAAACTGGTACGGAACTCCGCTCTCCCCTGAAAGGCTCGGCTCTTCTATGCCCTTGGCCCTGCTCGCACTGGCCGTCGGCGCTTTTGGTCTCGGCACCACCGAATTCGTGATGATGGGCCTGCTGCCCGATGTCGCCGACGACCTGAACATCTCGATCCCCACCGCCGGTCACCTGGTCTCCGCGTACGCACTGGGCGTGGTGATCGGCGCCCCGCTGCTCGCCGCGGTCACCGCCCGCATGTCCCGCCGCACGGTCCTCATCTCTCTGATGGGACTGTTCGTGGCCGGCAACGCGGCCTCCGCCTTCGCCCCCGGCGAAGGCTGGCTGCTGGCCGCGCGGTTCGTCAGCGGACTGCCGCACGGCGCCTTCTTCGGTGTCGGCGCGGTCGTCGCCACCGGCATGGTGGCGCCGGAACGCAAGGCCCGCTCGGTGTCCCTGATGTTCCTCGGCCTGACCCTCGCCAACATCGCGGGCGTGCCCGTCGCCACCCTCATGGGCCAGCACCTGGGCTGGCGGGCGACCTTCCTCGGCGTCAGCGCGATCGGCCTGGCGGCGATAGCGTCGCTGGCCCTGCTGATCCCGCACGACCACGCGCACGCGCCCCGGGTGGGCCTGCGCGGTGAACTGGCCGCCCTGAAGTCCCTCCCGGTCTGGCTGGCGCTCGGCACGACGGTCGCCGGTTTCGGCGCGCTGTTCGCCGCGTACAGCTACATCACGCCGATGCTCACGGACTCCGCCGGATACGCCGGCTCCAGTGTGACGCTGCTCCTCGCCCTGTTCGGCGTGGGCGCGACGGCGGGCAACCTGCTGGGCGGACGGCTGGCCGACCACTCGCTGCGGGGCACCCTGTTCGGCGGTCTGACCTCGCTGGTCGTGGTCCTCGCCCTGTTTCCGCTGCTGATGTCCGCGCCGTGGAGCGCGGCGGTGGCGGTCGTCCTCCTGGGCACCGCGGCCTTCATCACCGGCTCCCCGCTCCAGCTCATGGTCATGGAGAAGGCGTCGGCCGCCCCGTCGCTGGCCTCCTCCGCCAACCAGGCCGCCTTCAACCTGGCCAACGCCGGCGGCGCCTGGATCGGCGGCCTCGCCCTGGCCGCGGGCCTCGGCGTGACGTCCCCCGCCCTGACCGGCGCTGCACTGGCCGTGCTCGGCCTCGGGGTGGCGGGCGTGGCCACGACCGTGGACCGCCGCCGCGGAGCCGTGTCCACCGGCCGGGAGCGCCTGGTCGCGGCCCATCTGCCGGAGCACGCGGAGGCCGTGCACCACTGAGCGGTCGTACGACGAAGGGGCGCCCGGCAACCCGGGCGCCCCTTCGCTCTGCCGGGCGTGTCGGCGGCCTGTAGGTCCCTGTAGGCGACCTGTCGGTGGTTTGTCGGCGGGGGCTGGCACCGTCCTCGGTATGACGCGAATCGACAAGAACCCCAAGGGCGGAAACGCCGCCGTGTCCGTACGGGGGCTGGTCAAGCACTACGGCGAGACCAAGGCGCTGGACGGCGTCGACCTGGATGTGCGCGAGGGCACCGTACGGGGTGTGCTCGGGCCGAACGGCGCCGGCAAGACCACCCTCGTACGGATTCTGTCCACCCTCCTCGCCCCCGACTCCGGGGCGGCGACCGTCGCCGGATACGACGTCGTACGGCAGCCCCGGCAGCTGCGGCGGGTGATCGGACTCACCGGGCAGTACGCCTCGGTGGACGAGAAGCTGCCGGGCTGGGAGAACCTCTACATGATCGGGCGGCTGCTCGACCTGCCCCGCAAGGAGGCCCGCACCCGGGCCGACGAGCTGCTGGAGCGGTTCTCCCTGACGGACGCGGCGAAGCGGCCGGCGAGTACCTACTCCGGCGGTATGCGGCGCCGGCTCGACCTCGCCGCATCCATGATCGGCCGACCCCAGGTGCTCTTCCTGGACGAGCCCACCACCGGCCTGGACCCCCGCACCCGCCTCGAGGTGTGGGACGAGGTCAAACGGATGGTCGGGGACGGCGTCACCGTCCTGCTGACCACCCAGTACATGGAGGAGGCCGAGCAGCTCGCCTCCGAACTGACCGTCGTGGACCACGGCAAGGTCATCGCCGACGGAGCCATCGAGGAGCTCAAGGCGAAGGTCGGCGGGCGCTCGCTGCGGGTGCGGCCCGTCGACCCGCTGCAGCTGCGGCCGCTCGCCGGGTGGATCGACGAACTCGGCATCACCGGGCTCGCCACCAGCGCCGTGGACGCCGACAGCGGCACCGTCGTCGTCCCGATCCTCAGCGACGAGCAGCTGACCGCCGTGGTCGGCGCCGTCACCGCGCGCGGCATCACCCTCTCCTCCATCAGCACCGAACTGCCCAGCCTGGACGAGGTGTTCCTGTCCCTCACCGGCCACCGCGCCAGCGCCCCGCAGGACACCCTGCCCGCCGACAACCGCGAGGAGGTCGCCGTATGAGCGCCGCAACCGCCACCGCCACCGCCACCACGATCGACACCGACGCCCGGATCCCGCTGCGCAGCCATCTGCGTCACACCGGCGCTCTCGTCCGCCGCAACCTGCTGTGGATCCGGCAGGACCCCGAGTCGATGTTCGACGCGCTGCTGATGCCGGTCGTCTTCACCTTGCTGTTCGTGTACGTCTTCGGCGGCTCCATCGGGCAGGCCCTGGGCGGCGGACAGAGCGGATACGTGCAGTACGTCATCCCCGGCATGATCGCGATGATGAGCATGACGCTCTCGCAGGGCGTCGGCACCGGCTTCAGCCAGGACTTCAACTCCGGTGTCATGGACCGCTTCCGGTCCCTGCCGATCGGCCGCGGCTCGGTGCTGTTCGCGAAGATCTCCGTAGAACTGCTGCGGATGCTGTTCGCGACCACCGTGCTCATGATCGTCGCCGTCCTGGTCGGCTTCCACATCAACCACTGGGGCGGGCTGTTCGCGGCGGTCGGTCTGGCCACCGTGTTCGCCTCGTCGATCATGTGGGTGTTCCTCACCCTGGGCGTGGTCCTGAAGAACGCGCAGTCCGTGCAGGCCATGGGCTTCCTGGTGCTGTTCCCGCTGCAGTTCGGCTCGTCGATCTTCGCGCCGACGAACTCCATGCCGGGCTGGCTCGAGCACTTCACCGACTACAACCCGCTGTCCACCCTCGCCGACGCGGCCCGCGGGCTGATGGTGGGCGGCCCGGTCGCCCACGACCTGTGGGTGACGCTCGGCTGGTCGGCGGCCATCACTGCGGTCGCGGCACCGTACGCGATCCACAAGTTCCGTACGAAGAGCTGACCTTCGGGTTCGGTGCGCGTCACACCAGGGCGGCGGCCTCCTGCGGGGAGAGTCCGTCGCCCTCCGCGTACGCCGACTCGTAGGCGGCGTCACCGAGTACCGCGCGCAGCTCCTGCTCGGCACTGCCTCGCACGGAGCGCTCGATGGTCGTCGGGACATGGCCGGCCGGCAGCAGCACGTCCCCCGCCCTGAGACAGCGGGCGCCGTCGCCGGCCCGGGCGCCGCCCTCCGCCCCGGCGAGGGCGAGAGCGGCGGTGTGCAGGTACATGGTGCGCATATGGGGGGCGATGGTCAGGGCCAGCGGGTCCTCGGACTTCTCCAGAGCCCGGCGGGCCAGCGTCAGGCACTCCTCGTAGCAGCCGTCCACCGCCTCCAGCCAGGCCTCCGAGCCGAGGATGAACGCGTCGAAGATGACGAAGTGGGCGATGCCGAACTGCTCGCGCAGAAGCTTCAGTTGCTCGCGTGCCTCAGGGATGCGGCCGGTCAGGCCGAGCCGCCCGGCGAGGAACATCCGGGCGGCGGGCATCGCCTCGTTGCGGGCACCGTCCTGGTCGGCGATCACCTCGCGCAGCAGACGTTCGCCGCGCTCGGCCTCCCCGGTCTCCAGCAGCGCGCTGCCCAGCCGGGCGTTGAGCACGGACCTCTGGGCGCGGGCGCCGAGCTGTTCGGCCCGCTCGATCGCCGTCCCGTAGTCGGCGGCGGCCGCGTGCCACTCGCCCTTGCGCTCATGGGCCTCGGCGCGCGCGGAGAACGCCTCGGCGGTGCCCCACAGGTCGCCGAGGCGCTCATAGATGTCCAGCGCCTCCTCGGCGTCCTGGATGGCGTCGCCCGCCCAGTCGGAGCGGTTGGCGAGCAGGTTCGCCCGCCACTGCAGGGCGGCGGCGAGCTCCCACTCGTAGCCCGGAGTGGCCCGGCAGGTGTCGACGGTCGCCCTGATGACGTCCCGCAGCCGGTCCATGTCCCCGGTGAGCATGATCGCGAAGAACCACAGGGAGCCCGGCATCCGGCAGGTCTGCGCCATGCCGGGCTGGTAGGTGGCGGCGATGGCACGCAGCTTCGACTGCGCGTGCTGGTTCTGCCAGGCGTCCAACTCGGTGTCCATACAGGCAAGATGGACGAGATGGGCGCCGCGCCGGGCCTCCTCCAGAACCTCGCCGGACCACGGCGGCGGGGTGTCCGTGCAGCGCTCCCACACCGGTACGGCGGGGCGGACGGGCTCGGTGAAGGGGTCGGGGCCGAGAGTCTGGACCTCCCGGGACCAGTTGCGGGCCTCGATACGCAGGTCGCGCATCTGCCAGTACCAGGCCAGCGACAGGATCAGACACAGCCCTTCCTGCTCGTCGCGGTCGGCGACGGCCCGGCGCAGGGCGGTGCGCAGGTTCTCGTACTCGCGCTCCAGGCGTCCGATGGCGGCGAGTTGGCGGTGCCCGCGCAGCAACGGGTCGGTGGTGCGGGCGAGTTCGCGGTAGTACGTCAGATGCGCGCGCTCCGCGTCGGCGCGCAGGCCGGCCGTCTCGTCGAGGCGCTCCCCCGCATACTCGGCGACGGTCTCCAGGAGCCGGTAGCGCATCTCGCCGTCGCCCGAAGGGGCCGCCACGACAAGGGACTTGTCGACGAGCGAGCCCAGCGACTCCAGGGCGGCGGGGCCGCACACGGCCTCGGCGGCCTCCAGGTCGCAGCCGCCGGCGAAGACGGACAGGCGTCGCAACACGTCCCGCTCCTCCTCGTCGAGCAGGTCCCACGACCAGTCGACGACGGCCCGCAGCGTCTGCTGCCGGGGCAGCACCGTACGGCTGCCGGAGGTGAGCAGGCGGAAGCGGTCGTCGAGACGGTCGGCGATCTGACGTGGCGTCAACATCCGCAGCCGGGCGGCGGCGAGCTCGATGCCGAGCGGCAGGCCGTCGAGACGGCGGCAGATCTCGGCGCACGCCTCGGCGTCGTCGTCGACGCGGAACCCCGGCCGGGCCGCGGTGCCCCGGTCCGCGAACAGCCGTAGCGCGACCGGCTCCGGCAGCGGCTCCACGGGGCGCAGCAACTCCCCCGGCACACCGAGGGGTTCACGGCTGGTGGCCAGCACCGTCAGCCCCGGACAGCGCTCCAGGAGTGTCTCGGCGAGACGGGCGGCCGCCTCGACGACGTGCTCGCAGTTGTCGAGGATCAGCAGCATGCGGCGCCTGCCGCAGTGCTCGGCGAGCCGCTCCACGGGGTCGTCGTGCCGGTCGCTCCCGGCGGCACGCATCGCCTCGGCACCGGCGCCGTACAGCACGGTCTCGCGGGCACCGACGGCGGTGAGCACCGCCTCCGGCACCGCGTCCGGGTCGTCGACGGGGGCGAGTTCGGCGAGCCACACCCCGTCCTGCACCGCGTGCCCCAGGGTCTCGGCGGCCTCCTGCGACAACCGGGTCTTCCCGGCCCCGCCCGGCCCGAGCAGGGTGACGAGCCGCGCGGTCGCGAGGTCACCCCGGATCGCCTCGATGTCGGCTTCCCGGCCGACGAAGGAGGTCAGCCGGGCGCGGAGGTTGCCGGGGGGTGCGGGGGCGATGGATGTGGAGGGGGTGCGGGTGCCCGGGCTCGACGAGGAGGCGGGCGGTCCGGCGTCCGGGTCGGCCGCGAGGGCGGCTGCCGGGGCGCGCAGCAACTCCCCATGCAGGGAACGCAGTTCCGGCCCCGGGTCCGCGCCGAGCCGGTCCGCGAGCAACTGCCGTACGGACTCGTACGCCGCCAGTGCCTCCGCGGTACGGCCCGTGTCGCGCAGGGCGCGCAGGCGCAGGGACTGCAGAGGCTCGTCCAGGGGGTGGGTGTCGCACAGGGCGGTGAGTTCGGGCAGGGCCCGGTCGGCGTGGCCGAGGGCGAGCGCGGCGGAGTGCCGGGCCCGGAGGGCGTCCAGGCGAAGGGCCTCGGCGCGGGCCGCCTCGGCCGTACGGTCGGGCAGGTCCGCGAGCGCCGGGCCGCGCCACAGGGCGAGGGCGTCGTCCAGGGCCACGGCCGCCTTCGCCGCGTCGCCGTCGGCCAGCGCCCGCGTGCCGTCACCGGCCAGCCGCTGGAAGCGGTGCAGGTCGATGTCGTCCGGCATCGCGGTCAGCCGGTACCCGCCCTCCACCGAGGCCACCGACTCCGCCCCGAGCGCCCGCCTGAGCCGCCCCACCAGCGCCTGCACCGCGCCCGTCGCGTCGGCGGGCGGGTCGCCGTCCCACACCTCGCCCACCAGAACGCTCACCGGGACGGTACGGCCGGGCCGCAGCGCGAGAACGGTCAGCAGCGCACGCAGCCGCGCCCCGCCGACCGGGACGGACGTGCCGTCGGAACGGAGTGCCTGCGTGGTGCCGAGGATGCGATAGCGCACGGGATCCATTGTCTCTGGTGAGGACGGGGCCGGTCACGGGGTTTAGGGAGCGGGGTGTCGGGCGGCTGCGGGCCCGTCGTGGCCGGTCGCGCAGTTCCCCGCGGACAGCCGCGCTGGGCTCGGGCCGGGCGCCCAGGGGGGTGCCGGGTTCGGGGATCGGGCGGCTGCGGGTGCGTTGTGGCTGGTCGCGCAGTTCCCCGCGCCCCTGGGTGGGGACGGTGGACGCGCGTGCAGACGCGTACGGCGTGAAGGGGACGGGGTGGGGGGTGTCCGCCCGCAGCGGCCGGCGTCCGTTGCAGAGCACTTCTCAAGAGGCCGAGCCGCCGGACCGAGGACGGACACCCCCCACCCCGGCCCCGACCCACAACGCACCCTCAGGCGTAATAGGGGCGCGGGGAACTGCGCAAAAAACGCCCGCCCCCACCAACCCGCACCCGAACCCGCACCCAACACCCCCGGTCCACACGGAACCCCCGCCCCACCGCGAGACGTTCTCACCTGTGCCCGGTACCGTCGGGCAGTCCCACCGCGCGCATGTCCAGTCCAGGGAGCCCCATGACCACCGCCACCACCCGCCACAGCGAACGGCGGATCAGCCCCGTCTTCCTCGGGATCGTCGCCGTGACGGCGGTGACGGGCTGGGCCACGTGGAGCGGCTTCGCCGAGAAGCCGGGTGTCGCCGTCTTCCTGTTCGTGACGGCCGCATGGATCGTCTCGCTGTGTCTGCACGAGTACGCACATGCGCGTACCGCCCTGCACAGCGGCGACATCACAGTCGGTTCCAAGGGCTACCTGACCCTCAACCCGCTGAAGTACACCCACGCCCTGCTCAGCATCGTGCTCCCCGTCATCTTCGTGATCATGGGCGGCATCGGTCTGCCCGGCGGTGCGGTCTTCATCGAACGCAACCGGATCCAGGGCCGCTGGCGGCACAGTCTGATCTCGGCGGCGGGCCCGCTGACCAACGTCCTGTTCGCCGTCGTGTGCACGGCCCCGTTCTGGCTGGACGCCCTCGACGGCGTACCGCGCGACTTCCGGTACGCCCTGGCGTTCCTCGCGCTGCTCCAGGTCTCGGCCGCGCTCCTGAACTTCCTGCCGGTGCCGGGCCTGGACGGCTACGGCGTCATCGAGCCCTGGCTGTCGTACGGCATCAAGCGCCAGGTGGAGCCCTTCGCGCCGTTCGGCCTGCTGTTCGTGTTCGCGCTGCTGTGGGTGCCGTCGGTCAACAGCGCCTTCTTCGACATCATCGACGCGATCCTCAAGAGCCTCGGGATCAGCGACCTCGACTCGTACTGCGGTCAGAACCTGTACCGGTTCTGGGAGGACACGAGCCAGTTCTGCCAGGTCAGCCAGTGACCGACCGGCGGATCTTCTCGCGCTTCGCGTAGTACCAGCACATGTTGGACGACAGCCCCGCCAGCAGCACCCACACGATGCCCAGCCAGCTGCCCTGGACGAAGGACACGACCGCCGCGGCGACGGCGAGGAGGCAGACGGTGAGGGCGTAGAGGGCGAGGCGGGGCATTTCCACGGGCTCCTGTCAGGGGGACACTGCTGCGTTACGGCGACCAGTGTCCCCCATCGGCTCACCTCTCTTCTTGTCAGGATGCCCCGGTGTTTACGCCGGGGAGGAATGGCATCCCGGTGTTGCGGAGCGGGGAGTGCGAACGCGTGTGCCGGTAGTCGCTGGTTGGAGTGTTCATTGTGCGATCAGGGGATGGGCGTGCGGTTGTCGCACATACGGTCTCCTCACAAGACGTCGGCAGGCTGCGGCCTTCCGGTCCGGGGGTGTGGAGGGGGTGAGGGGCGTGGCGGGAGTGGGGGCGGTCGCACAGGCTGCCGCGCATGCCCGGTGGACGTTCCGTCTGCGGGTATCGTCCACCGCCCGCACGGCCCTGGAAGCCGAGTGGAGCCGGTGCCGGTGGGTGTGGAACGAGTGTGTCGCCAAGTCCAGGGCCGAGCACGCTTGGAACCAGCACCGGCCCGAGGGCGAGGGCAAGCGGACGTGCGGTCCCGCGCAACTCGACAAAATGCTGACCGAGGCCCGCTCCCGCACTGCGTGGCTGCGGGAGGGCTCGTCGGTTCCTCAGCAGCAGATCATCCGCGACTTCGGCAAGTCCCGTGCGAAGGCACAGAAGGACGTGCGGGATCGTCTGCCCCAGCGGCAGCGGGCCGGAATGCCCAGGTGGAAGAAGAAGCACGAGGCCGACCCAAGCCTGAACTACACGAAGCGCGGCTTCCGGCTCCAGGACG
Organism: Streptomyces sp. NBC_00285; assembly: GCF_036174265.1. Lineage (NCBI taxonomy): Bacteria > Bacillati > Actinomycetota > Actinomycetes > Kitasatosporales > Streptomycetaceae > Streptomyces > Streptomyces sp. NBC_00285. The sequence continues at coordinate 3,141,584 of NZ_CP108055.1, forward strand.
GCCTGCTGCACCTGGCGGGCAACATCGTGCTGACGGTCGTGTGGTCGCGGGACCTGCCCGCCGAACCCTCCTCCGTGCGGGTGTACCTGGACAGTGTCGGCCACTGGTACGCCTCGTTCGTCGTCCCGGCCGAAATTCAGCTGTTGCCCTCGACGGGCGCGGTAATCGGCGTCGACTGGGGCGTGAAGGAGACCGCCACCACCACCTCGGACGCCCACGACCTCCCGCACGCCCAGCACGGCAGGAAAGCCCAGGCGAAGCTGTCGCGGTACGACCGGATGATGGCCCGCCGCAAACCCGCCAAGGGGCAGCCCGGCTCGAAGGGCTACCGCGAGGCCAGGAAGCTGCGCGCGAAGGCGTACAAGAAGGCCGCCCGGCAGCGGGAGGACACCGGTCGCAAGTGGGCCAAGAAGGTCGTCCGCGACCATGACGCGATCGCGGTGGAGGATTTCCGCCCGAGGTTCCTCGCCAAGTCCTCGATGGCCCGCAAGGCGGCCGACGCCGCCATCGGCGCGACCAAGCAGGCCCTGACCGAGATGGGCCGCAAGCACGGGCGGGACGTCCGGCTCGTGCACCCCGCACACACCACCATGGACTGCGCGCACTGCGGAGCGAGAGCCAAGCACGCACTGCCGCTGTCAGAACGTACCTACACCTGCACCGCGTGCAGAGCCGTCTCGCCCAGAGACAAGAACTCCGCCCGCGTGATGCTCGTCCGGGCTGGTCTCAACCCGGCTGGTGTCGAGGGCGTAAGACCTCCCGGAGCGCTGCTCCAGGAGGCGGCCTGAGCCAGGAATCCCCCTCGTTCACGAGGGGGAGGACTCAAACGTCCGTGACCCGCAGCCCCGCGTGCGCCTTGTACCGGCGGTTCACCGAGATCAGGTTGGCGACCAGCGACTCGACCTGGTGGGCGTTGCGCAGCCGGCCCGCGAACACGCCGCGCATTCCGGGGATGCGGCCGGCGAGCGCCTGCACGATCTCCACGTCCGCCCGCTCCTCGCCCAGCACCATCACGTCGGTGTCGATCTCCTCGATCTCCGGGTCCTGGAGCAGCACGGCCGACAGGTGGTGGAAGGCGGCGGCGACCCGGGAGTCCGGCAGCAGGGCGGCGGCCTGCTCGGCGGCGCTGCCCTCCTCCGGCTTCAGCGCGTAGGCGCCCTTCTTGTCGAAGCCGAGCGGGTTGACGCAGTCGACGACCAGCTTGCCCGTGAGTTCCTCGCGCAGGGACTCCAGGGTCTTGCCGTGGCCGTCCCAGGGCACGGCCACGATCACGATGTCGCTGCGGCGCGCGGTCTCGGCGTTGTCGGCGCCCTCGACGCCGTGGCCGAGTTCGTCGGCGGCGGCCTGCGCGCGGTCGGCGGCCCGCGAGCCGATGATCACCTTCTGGCCGGCCCGGGCGAGCCGGTAGGCGAGGCCCTTGCCCTGCGGGCCGGTCCCGCCGAGCACGCCGACGACGAGACCGGAGACGTCGGGGAGGTCCCACGGGTCCTTGGCGGGGGCCTTCGCGGGGGGCTGTGCAGCACTGTCGGTAGAGGTCATGGGCCGACTTTACGTGCGCCCCGCCGGACCCGGCCGGTCAGGTGAGCCGCGTCACGGGGGACCCCCCGGAACGCGGTCCGCTCGCTGTCGGCGGGAACGGAGTGCGGGGGCGGGCCGTCCCCTTGCCCGGTTCGGGCGAATCCGGGGTGAACCCCGGGTCGCAGAGGGCCGTTTGCGGCAGGATGCGGCCCCATGGACGCCGTACGGGTCGCGCTGCTGCGTGAAGTGCTCGCCGGGACCGAGTGGCTGGAAGCCACCCGCCGCTTCGGGGGCGTGCTGCGCGGGTCGGTGGTGTCGCACGGCGGCGGCCTGCTGCTGGTCGGGACACCGGAGTACGAACCGTGGCACCTGGCGGCCCATCTGGTCGACGAGGCGGCCTGGTCGGGCACTCCGGAGCTGGCGCCGACGCTCGTACGGCACGACGCGCGGGCCTCCGACCCGGCGCATCTGTCGGTCGGCCCGGGCCGGCTCGCGGCGGCCCGGCGCGGGGAGACCCTGCTGGTGGTGTCCCCGGCGGGGCCGGGCGCCCCGCTGCTGGAACACGTCCACGACGCCCGGCGGGCCGGGGCGACGATCCTGTCCCTCGGGCCGGGCGAGGGCGAGCTCGCCGCGATGGCCCACGAGTCGCTCGCCGTGCCGGAGGCCACGGATCTCGATCTGGACACCGTGCAGCATCTGGTGAGCGCGGCGGCCGGGGACAACGCCGTGCCCGCACCCCGGGGCCAACGACGGTTCCGGGACCGTCTGTCGAGCCTGGCCGACCACCTGACGGCACCCCCGCCGGCCGGCTGGTGACACGAAGCCGGCGGTCGCCCCTGAGCCAGTGAGCCGACCCGCCGACCCGCCGCGAGGTGGACGGCGTACCCGCCGAAAAGCGTTTGCCCGCCCCCCGCTCCTCCCCCGACCATGGCCCTTCGTGACCGACGACACCCACGACGCCCCAGAACCCCCCGACGCCCCTTCCGGCCTTCGCGCGATGCTGCCCGACCTCGCCCCGTGGCGGGCCTCCCGGGACTTCCGGCGGCTGTGGTACGCGGGGCTGGTCTCGAACTTCGGGAGCTTCCTCACGTTCGTCGCGCTGCCGGTCCAGCTGAAGGAGCTGACCGGTTCGGCGGCGGCGGTGGGCGCGATCGGGGCCGTGGAACTCGTGCCCCTCCTCGTCTTCGGGCTGTACGGCGGCGCGCTCGCCGACGCGTGGGACAAGCGGAAGCTGATCGTGTGGACGGAGGCCGGACAGGGCCTGCTGAGCGTCGGCCTGCTGGTCAACGCCCTGCTCCCGCACCCCACCGTCTGGCCGTTGTACGTGGTCGCCGCCCTCTCCTCCGCCCTGGTCTCGGTACAGCGCCCCGCGCTCGACTCCCTGTGGCCCCGGATCGTGGCCCACGACCACCTCCCGGCGGCGGCCTCGCTGAACTCCTTCCGCTGGACGGTCGGCGGGGTCGCGGGCCCGGCGCTGGCGGGCGTGGTGGTGGCGTACGCGGGCCTCGGCTGGGCGTACGGCGCCGACCTGTTGACCTTCGTGGTCTCGGTCGTGCTCATGGTGCGCATCGCTGCCTCCCCCGCCTCCCACGAGGCCGCGAAGCCGTCGCTCAGGGCCATCGCGGAGGGGGCGCGGTATGCCTGGGGCCGCAAGGAACTCCTCGGTACCTATGCCGTCGACCTGGCCGCGATGTTCCTGGCGATGCCGCTGGCCCTGCTGCCGTTCCTGGCGGACGAGCTGAACGCCGAGTGGTCGCTGGGGCTGATGTACGCGAGCGTGCCGTTGGGGGCGCTGCTGGTGAGCCTGACCAGTGGCTGGACCTCGCGGGTCCACCACCACGGCCGGATGGTGGTGCTGTCGGCCGGGCTCTGGGGCCTGGCGATCGCGGCCGCCGGCAGTGTTGGGGACGTATGGCTGGTGCTGCTGTTCCTGACCGTGGCCGGGGGCTGCGACATGGTCAGCGGGGTCTTCCGCGGGGCCATGTGGAACCAGACGATCCCGGACGAGCTGCGCGGGCGGCTCGCCGGGATCGAGTTGTTGTCGTATTCGGTGGGGCCGACCGTCGGCCAGGTCAGGGCCGGCGGTTTCGCCTCGTGGTGGGGTGTGCGGACGTCGGTGTGGTCGGGCGGCCTGCTGTGTGCGGGAGCCGTGGGCCTGCTCGCGCTGTGTCTGCCGGGGCTGATGTCGTACGACGTGCGCACGAACGAGCATGCGACGCGGCTGCGGAAGCAACGTGAGGCAGCCGCGCCGGCTCCCATGGAGGCGTGATCAGACGCGGGGCAGCCGCGCCGGGACCGGTCGCGGCCCGCTCAGTCGTCCTCGGCGGTCGCGGTGGCGTCGTGCCACTTGGGGTCGTTCTCCCACTCCAGGTTGCGCTCGCGGGCCGTCGCCATCGCCTGCTCGGCCTCCTTGCGGGTCGCGTACGGCCCGAACCGGTCCTTGGCCGGGCACTCGGGGCCCTCCTCGACCTTCTTGTGCTGCAGGCAGTAGTACCACTCGCCCGGTTTGCCGACCGTGCGCTTCTTGAACAAGGGCATGACCTGCTCCTCTCGCCACCGACATGTTCCCCCATCGGCGCTGGATAGACTCGTCGGCATGTCTGGCCAGTCGTTGCTCGTGCCCGGGGAGCTGTCTCCCATCCGTTCCGTGCCCGGAAACATCCGTCGCCCCGAGTACGTCGGCAAGCCCGCGCCGACGCCGTACACCGGACCGGAGGTGCAGACCCCGGAGACCGTCGAGGCGATGCGGGTCGCCGGCCGCATCGCCGCGCGGGCGATGGCGGAGGCGGCGAAGATCATCGCTCCCGGGGTGACCACCGACGAACTGGACAAGGTGGCGCACGAGTACATGTGCGACCACGGCGCCTACCCGTCGACGCTGGGCTACCGGGGCTATCCGAAGTCCCTGTGCACGAGCCTCAACGAGGTGATCTGCCACGGCATTCCGGACTCGACCGTGCTCCGGGACGGCGACATCGTCAACCTGGACGTGACGGCGTACATCGGCGGGGTGCACGGCGACAACAACGCGACGTACCTGGTGGGCGAGGTCGACGAGGAGAGCCGGCTGCTGGTCGAGCGCACCCGGGAGTCCCTGACCCGCGCGATCAACGCGGTCAGGCCGGGCCGACAGATCAACATCATCGGCCGGGTCATCGAGTCGTACGCCAAGCGCTTCGGCTACGGCGTGGTCCGTGACTTCACCGGCCACGGCATCAACTCGTCCTTCCACTCGGGCCTGATCGTCCCGCACTACGACAGCCCGCACGCGACGACGGTCATCCAGCCGGGCATGACGTTCACGATCGAGCCGATGCTGACGCTCGGGACACACGACTACGACATGTGGGACGACGGCTGGACGGTCGTCACGAAGGACCGGAAGCGGACGGCACAGTTCGAGCACACGCTGGTGGTGACGGAGTCCGGGGCGGAGATCCTCACGCTGCCGTAGCCCCCGCCCGCGACCGACGGCCCGCTCTCTCCCTCGGGAGGGCGGGCTTTCTGTTGCCCGGACGGGTTTTTGCCGACACACTGTCGGAAAAGTTACCGACAGAAGGTCGGCAACTCGTTGACTTAGGTAAGCCTAACCATAGAAAATCTGGCTATGGATCTCCCCATGAACTCGTTCTCGTCACTCATCCGCACCGCGTCCCACGAGCAGCACGTGGAGGCGGAGACCTCGACGTTCATGAGCGACCTCCTGGGAGGCAGGCTCGGCGTCGACGCGTACGCGCGCTACACCGAGCAACTGTGGTTCGTCTACGAGGCGTTGGAGGCCAGCGCCGAGAAGCTCGGGGCGGACCCGGTGGCGGGCGGCTTCATCCGGCCCGAGCTGTTCCGGCTGCGGGCGCTGGAGCGGGACCTGGCGCACCTGCGGGGCCCGCGGTGGCGGGCGCAGGCGTCGGCGCTGCCCGCCACCCAGGCCTACGCGGACCGGGTGCGCGAGTGCGCGCGGTCCTGGCCCGCCGGATACATCGCGCACCACTACACGCGCTACCTCGGCGACCTCTCCGGCGGCCAGATCATCCGCGACCGGGCGGAGCGGACCTGGGGCTTCGAGAAGAAGGGCGACGGCGTCCGCTTCTACGTCTTCGAGGACATCCCCAACCCCGCCGCCTTCAAGCGGGGTTACCGCGAACTCCTGGACGCGGTGCGCGCGGACGACCTGGAGAAGCAGCGGATCGTGGCCGAGTGCAAGCGGGCGTTCGCGCTGAACACGAACGTCTTCCGGGCGCTGGGCGAGGAGTTCCCGCTGTCGGCGTGAGCGTCAGCGCTCCAGGAAGACCCGTCCCCCCACCTCCACCCAACCGCCCGGCTGCGGGGCCGTGAGGATCTGCGAGCCGGCGCCCTGGACGATGTTCAGGGCGCGGCCCAGTGCGTCGGTGAGCTGGAGGGCCGCGGCGCCCGTGGCCTCGTCCTCCTCGACCCCGTCGCCCCGGCCGGGAAATCCCCGGGCCCGGACCCGCCCGGCGGCCTCGTCCTCCCACGCCCAGGCGTACACCCACTCCCCTGGCGGCGGGACGGTCAGGTCGTCGACCTCGGCGGCGGTGCCGTACTGGCGGAAGGTGCGCGGCGCGGGCCACTCCGCGCGCGCCTCGATCCAGCTGAACTCGCCGTCCAGCCGGGTGCCGACGACTCCGGCGAGCGTGACGAGTTCGGGCACGTCGAGCAGCCAGGCCGCCCCGACGCACGGATATCCGGCGAACGCCAGCCGCACGGAGGGCGTGTAGATGTCGATGACACCGCGCTCGGGGTCGTCCACGAACACGGTCTCGCTGAACCCGAGCTTCGCGGCGAACGCCTGCCGCTCGTCCCGGTCCGGCATCACGGACCCCTCCCGGACGACGCCCAGCTCATTGCCGTAGCCGCCGTTCGGTGCACAGAAGACGCGCAGCACGTCGTAATCAGTCACGGGGAGATTGAAGCACTGCGGCGAGGGCCTCGGATCCGCACGTCCGCGGAGTGAGGACGCTTGGTGATCTCCGTCACCGGACACGGCTGGGAACAGAACCTTTGAATCTCCTTTGACCTTCCCTTGGTGTCTGTTTTAGGCCATCCCGCGGTATCACTCAGGTAAGCCTCAGATAAGTTAGGTCAGCCTCACCGCTATCTGTGTGACCATCACGCCTTTGTTTCAGCCATACCAGGAGCCCGCATGCGAGCCGCCAGACTGTCCGTCGTCACCGCCACCGCCGTGGCGGCCCTGACCGCCGTCACGGGGTGCACGGAGAAGGGAAGCTCCGGCGACAGCGGCCGCGTCGTCAACGTGACCGCCACCGACAGCAAGTGCGAGGTCTCCACGAAGGAGTTCCCGGCCGGTCACCTGGAACTCGCCATCGAGAACAAGGGCTCCAAGGTCACCGAGGTCTACCTCCTCTTCCCGGACGACCGGATCGTCAGCGAGCGGGAGAACATCGGGCCCGGCACCAAGCAGCGGGTCACCGCGGAGGTCAAGGCGGGCGACTACACGATCGCCTGCAAGCCCGGCATGAAGGGCGACGGCATCCGTCAGAAGGTGAAGGCCACGGGCGGCAGCGTGGCCGCGCGCGACCCGCGGCTCGACGCGGCCGTCGCCGCGTACCGCAAGTACGCGCAGGAGCAGGCCGACGCGACGATCCCGAAGGTGGAGACGTTCGCCGCCGCCATCAAGGCCGGCGACCTCGACGCGGCCAAGAAGGCCTACGCCCCCTCCCGCGTCGGCTGGGAGCGCACCGAGCCGATCGCCGAGTCCTTCGGGGACATCGACCCCGAGACGGACACCCGCGCCGACGGCCTGGAGAAGGGCCAGAAGTGGACCGGCTGGCACGCGCTGGAGAAGGCCCTCTGGCAGGACAAGAAGATCGGCGCCGAGCAGAAGACCCTCGCGGCCCAGCTGGTCACCGACCTCAAGGACTGGCAGACGCGGGTCGGCAAGGCCGACATCACCCCGACCTCCATGGCCAACGGCGCCAAGGAACTCCTCGACGAGGTCGCCACCGGCAAGGTCACCGGTGAGGAGGACCGCTACTCGCACACCGACCTGAGCGACTTCAAGGCCAACGTGGAGGGTGCGCAGAAGGCGTACGAGCTGCTCAAGCCGGTCGCCAAGGAGAACGACGCGGCCCTGGTCACCGAGCTCGACAAGCAGTTCGCCGCGCTGAACACGCTGCTCGACGGCTACCGGACCGACAAGACGTCCGACGGCTTCGTCTCGTACGAAACGGTCGGCGAGAACGATCGCAAGCGGCTGTCGGACGGTGTGAACGCGCTTGCGGAGCCGCTGTCCAAGCTCGCCGCCGCCGTCGTCACCAAGTCTTCCTGAGGCAGGGGCCATGACGGACACAACTCCCTCCCGCCGTGCGCTGATCGGCTGGGGCGGTGCCGGGCTCGCGCTCGGCGCCGCCGCGGCCGGGGGCGCGGTCGCGATGACCCGCACCGGCGACGACCTGGAGCCGACCGCCGCCGCAACCGGTGCGGCCGTCGAGTTCCACGGCACGCACCAGGCGGGCATCGCCACGCCCGTCCAGGACCGGCTGCACTTCGCCGCGTTCGACGTCACGACCGACGACCGCGCCGCGTTCGTGCAGATGCTGAAGGACTGGACGGCGGCCGCCCGGCGGATGACCGCCGGCAAGGCGGTCGGCGAAGGGGCCTACGGCGGTCTCGCCGAGGCCCCGCCGGACGACACCGGTGAGGCGCTGGGCCTCAAGCCCTCGCGGCTGACGCTGACGATCGGCTTCGGACCGTCCCTCTTCGAGAGGTTCGACCTGGCCGGGCAGAAACCGGAAGCCCTCGTCGATCTCCCCCAGTTCGCCGGCGACAACCTCGACAGGAACCGCAGCGGCGGCGACCTGTGCGTCCAGGCCTGCGCGGACGACCCGCAGGTCGCCGTGCACGCGATCCGCAATCTCGCCCGGATCGGCTTCGGCAAGGTCGTCATCCGCTGGTCGCAGCTCGGCTTCGGCAAGACGTCGTCGACGACACCCGACGCGCAAACCCCGCGCAACCTGCTGGGCTTCAAGGACGGCACCCGCAACATCGCGGGGACGGAGACGGACCGGCTGAAGAAGTTCGTGTGGACGGACGGCAAGGACTCCGACTGGATGGCGGGGGGCTCGTATCTCGTCGCCCGCCGGATCCGTATGCACATCGAGACCTGGGACCGCACCCCCCTGCAGGAGCAGGAGGACATCATCGGCCGGGACAAGGGCGAGGGTGCTCCGGTCGGCCGGGCCAAGGAGCGCGACAAGCCGTTCCTGCCCGCGATGAAGCCCGACGCGCACGTCCGGCTCGCGCACCCCGACTCCAACCACGGGGCGACGATCCTGCGCCGCGGCTACTCCTTCACCGACGGCACGGACGGCCTCGGCCGGCTGGAGGCGGGGCTGTTCTTCCTGGCGTACATGAAGGACGTGCGGGAGGGCTTCATCCGTATCCAGCGTCATCTGGCCACCGACGCGCTCAACGAGTACATCCAGCACGTGGGTTCGGCGGTCTTCGCCGTCCCGCCCGGCGTCCGCGACAAGGACGACTGGTGGGGCAGCACCCTGTTCTCCAAGGAGGCCTAGCCCGTGTTCTCCAACTACCTGATCGGCCTGCGCGAGGGTCTCGAGGCCAGCCTCGTCGTCTGCATCCTCATCGCCTACCTGGTCAAGACGGACCGCAGGGACGCGCTGAAGCCCATCTGGATCGGCATCGGCGTCGCGGTCGCGCTCGCCCTCGGCTTCGGGTGCGCGCTCGAATTCGGCTCCCAGGAGCTGACGTTCGAGGCGCAGGAGGCCCTCGGCGGCTCCCTGTCGCTCCTCGCGGTCGGCCTGGTGACGTGGATGGTGTTCTGGATGCGGCGCACCGCCCGGCACCTGAAGTCCGAGCTGCACGGCAAGCTCGACGCGGCCCTCGCGATGGGCACGGGGGCCCTGGTCGCCACCGCGTTCCTCGCGGTCGGCCGGGAGGGCCTGGAGACCGCCCTGTTCGTGTGGGCGTCGGTCCGCGCGGCCGGTGACGGCACCCCGCGCCCGCTGATCGGGGTGGCCCTGGGCATCCTGACGGCGGTCGTCCTGGGCTGGCTGTTCTACCGCGGCGCCCTGCGCATCAACCTGGCCAAATTCTTCACGTGGACCGGCGGCATGCTGGTCGTCGTGGCGGCGGGCGTGCTGGCGTACGGCTTCCATGATCTCCAGGAGGCCGACTGGCTGCCGGGCCTGAACAACAAGGCCTTCGACATCAGCGACACCATCGCCCCTGACAGCTGGTACGGCACCCTCCTCAAGGGCGTGTTCAACTTCCAGCCGGACCCGACTGTCCTTCAGGTCACGGTGTGGCTGCTGTACTTGATCCCGACGCTCGCGCTGTTCCTCGCCCCGGTAGGGTTCGCCTCCGGGAAGGGGAAGGTGAAGGCACCTGATGAGCAGGGATCGCGGCCCTCGAAGGCTCCGCAGGCTTGACCGGAGCGCACTGACAGCAGCCTCTGTGACCGCTTTGTCGTTGACGGCGAGCGGTTGCATGGTCGTGCACGGCGAGCGGGAGGTACTGCCCGCGACGACCAGGGCGGAGGCCGCCAGGGCACTCCAGCAGTTCACCACCGCGTACAACGCGGCGGACAAGGCGTACGACAGCTCGCTGGACGCCGCTCATGTCACCGGCGCGCTCGCCGCCATCGACGCGGCGCGGCTGAAGGCCGGCAAGACGAGCAGCCCGGGCGGCAACGCCTCGCACACGCCGCTGAAGCTGTCGGACGTGACGTACACCATCCCGAAGAAGGCGGGCTGGCCTCGCTGGTTCGTCGCCGACGCGGCCGGCAACAAGGGCGGCAGCGCGCGCTGGCTGCTCGTGTTCACCCGCAACGGTCTGAACGAGCCGTTCCAGGTGGCCTATCTGACCCTGGTGACCCAGGGCAAGGTGCCGGAGTTCAAGAAGGACGCGGACGGCTGGGCCGAGGCGGTTCCGGCGAACACGACCGATCTGGCCGCCGAACCCGGGGACCTGAGCAAGGACTACGCGGGCTATCTGAAGAGCGGCGGGGACGTCTTCGCGGACGGCACGCACACCAGCGTGTGGCGTTCGGAGCGGACCAAGGACGCCGCCAGGCCGGGCCTCGCCACCCAGTACATCGACGAACCGCTGACGAACGGCGGCTACACACCGCTGGCGCTGCGCACGAAGGACGGCGGGGCGTTGGTGTTCTTCGCCACGCACCACTACGAGAAGCAGACGGCCCACTCCGGTGCGGCGATCCCCACGCCCGGCACGGCCGTGCTCGCGCTGACGACCGGCGAGATCAAGCAGTCGCTCACGATGGAGTTCGTCTCCAACCAGGCGGCCCTCGACCCGGCGAAGGGCGCGGGCGGACAGCGGGTCGACCTGCTCGGGCGGATCCAGGGGCTGACGTCCGCCGACGGTTCGTAGGAACCGGCGGGCGGCTCGCTACCGGCGCACGGGCCAGGCCGCGCTCTCGTGGTCCGGCTCCTCGCCGACATGGCGGGCGCTGCAGTCGGTGAGCACTTCCAGGAGGCTCAGCGGGTCGGGCAGCGGGTGTTCGAGGCCGCGTACCCAGTGCACGGCCTGGTCGCCGGGCAGGCGGGCGGGCGGTATGAGGACGTAGGAGCCGCGGCAGTGCCAGCGCAGGCCGGGGTGTTCGTCCGCGGTCTCGGGGTGGCAGTCCAGCTCGCACGGCCACCACTCGTCCTCGTCCTCGGGGGTGCCGCGGGTGAGGGTGAAGAAGAGGAGCCGGCCGTCGTCGCTCTCGGCGACCGGGCCCACCTCGATGCCGTCGGCCAGCAGCCGCTGCAGGGCCTCGAGGCCGGCCTCCAGGGGGACGTCCAGGACGTCGTGGACCATGCCGGTCGCGGTGATGAAGTTGGCCTGCGGCTGGTGCCGGGCCCAGCGCTCGATCTGTGTGCGGTCGGTGGTCGACTGCGTCTGCCAGGCGAACGACACCGGGTGGCGGGCGGGAGTGGGACATCCCACGCGGTCGCAGGAGCACCGGTAGTCGGCGGCGGGATGCGCGGCGGGTGCGAGCGGCAGGCCCGCTGCGGCGGCGGCCAGCAGCAGCGCCTCACGGCCACCGGCGTCCCCGGCGGCCGCCTTCGGCCCCCGTGCGTGCAGCCAGTGGGAGAGTTTGCCCCGCAGGCCGGTCCGGCCTTCCGACTCCGCGCTCATATACCACCCTCGCCTAGCTGTTGTGCGGAACAGCATGCCCTATCGTCCCATCTTCCTTTGCTCCGGGGGCCCGGAACCGACATCAGGGGGACGTACCGGGCCGCGTCAGCGGGGTGCGAGGCCGTGCAGGGCGTAGTCGACGAGGGTGTCGGTGTAGTCGTAGGAGATCGGGCCGGTGTGCTGGAGCCAGCGCTGGGCGAGGGGGGAGACCCAGAGTTCGAGGGCGATGCGCGGGTCGATCTCGGGGCGGACCTGGCCGGCCTCCTGTGCGGAGCGCACCCGGTCGACGTACAGCTGCAGTGACGGTGCGAGGAGCTTGGCGACGAAGACCCGGCTGAGCTGTTCGTCGACGACGCCCTCGGCCGCCAGGGCGCGGGACGGTGCTTCGAAGCGGGGGTCCTTGAGCTGGTCGACGGTGAGCCGCAGTACGGACTTGAGGTCCGCGGCGAGGTCACCGGTGTCCGGGATGGTGTAGGTGTCGTCGGGACCGGCCTCCCGGGCCGCCTGCTCGCTCAGGTCGAGGAAGGCCTCCAGCAGCACCTCCGCCTTCGACGACCACCAGCGGTAGATCGTCTGCTTGCCGACGCCCGCGCGGGCCGCGATGCCCTCGATCGTGGTTCTCGGGTAGCCGACTTCGCCGACGAGGGCGAGGGCGGCTTCGTAGATCGCGCGGCGGGACCTCTCGCTGCGGCGGGCGGTGTCGGGGGCGGGCTGCTTGACCATGGGGCGACCGTAGCAGGGAGGTGAGACGGGGCGTCTCGTCGCGGGCGTCTCCTTGCGGGTCCGGACGCGGACCGGCTTTACGGCGGCGGCCAGGGGTCGCCCCATGCCGCGTCCCGCGCCGCCTTGTACAGGTCGCCGTGGCGTTTGGTGACCGTACGGCGGGTCAGGTGTTCGTCGGACTCGCAGAGGTCGAGGAGGACCTGGCCCTTGCGGATCTGGGGGCGGCGGATCACCCGGGCGGGAACCGGGGTGGCCGGGAGGCGGGTGGCCGCCACGTAGCTGAACTTCTCGTCCTCGTACGGCAGGGAGCCGCCCTTGACCTTGCGGTGGAGGGAGGAGCGGCTGACCCTCGCCGAGAAGTGGCACCAGTCCTCGCCGGGGGCGATCGGACAGGCGGCGCTGTGCGGACAGGGGGCGGCGATGCGGAAACCGGCGGCGCGCAGGCGGTCGCGGGCCTCCAGCACACGGGCGTAGCCGGCCGGGGTGCCGGCCTCGACGATCACGACCGTCTGCGCCGAGGCCGCCGCGGTGTCCACGAGCGCGGTGCGGTCGGCCGGGGTGAGTTCGTTGAGGACGTAGGAGACGGTGACCAGGTCGGTGGGGGCCAGGGTGAGGTCCTTGCCGATCCTGGCGCGCTGCCAACGGGCGTCCTTGAGGGCCGGGTTGGCGCCGGCGATCTCACGGCCGAGGGTAAGGGCGGGGTCGGACCAGTCGAGGACGGTGACCGTGCGCGTGCCCGGCCAGGTGGCGGTGACGGCCCAGGTGGCGGCGCCGGTACCGCCGCCGACGTCGGTGTGGCCGGCGGGAGCCCAGTCGGGGGTGGCGTCGGCGAAGGCCTCCAGCGCGGCGTGCACCGCTTCGAAGGTCGCGGGCATGCGGTAGGCGGCGTAGGCGGCCACGTCCGCGCGGTCGCGGAGGATCGGGGCGTCGGTGGGTGTGGCTCCGCGGTAGTTCGCGATCAGGCGGTCCACCGCGTGCGCCGCCTGCTTCGGGGGGAGACCGTCGAGGAGGGTGGCGAGGGTGGCGCGGAGGGTTTCGGCCGAGGGGGCGGGGGCGGTCACCCGGTGATTCTATGGGCGGGCGCTGAGGGCTTTTTCTCGCCCCCGCCGCCCCCCGTCGGCCCTGCGGGGCCTCGTCCTCAAACGCCGGACGGGCTGAAAGACGCCGGACGGGCTGAAAACCTCACGCTCCCCTGACCGCTCGCGCCATCCTCGTCGCCGCGTCCGCCCTCGGCCGGTTGTCCGGGGGGCGTCTTCTCGGGTGGACCGTGTTGGCGAGGAGCACCACGAACGTGTCGGTGACCGGGTCCAGGACCAGCGACGTGCCGGTGAAGCCCGTGTGGCCTGCCGCTCCCCGCCCTGCCAGGTCGCCCATGAACCACTTCTGGTCGATCGCGAAGCCCAGGCCCGGTGCGGTGAGGAGGAGTTCCACGAAGTCGGGGCCGAGAATGCGGGCCGGGCCGTACGCGCCGCCCGCCAGCAGGGTGCGGCAGAAGATCGCCAGGTCCTGGGCCGTGGAGAAGAGGCCCGCGTGGCCTGCCACCCCGCCCAGGGACCAGGCGTTCTCGTCGTGGACGACGCCCCGCAGCATCCCCCGGTCCGCCTTGGCCCACGGCCGGCGCTGGTCCTCCGTGGCCGCCGCCTTCGGGCAGGGGCCGAAACGGGTGTCCGTCATGCCGAGGGGGCGGGTGATGCCCTCGTGGACGAGGACGTCGAGGGTGCGGCCGGTGATGCGTTCGAGGACGTGCTGGAGGAGGAGCGGGTTGAGGTCGGAGTAGGTGTAGGTGCCGGGGACGCCGATGGGCGGCTCGGCGCGCAGGAGGTCGAGGCGTTCCTCGTCGTCGGCGCAGTCGTGGAAGGGGAGTTCGGGCCGCAGACCCGAGGTGTGGGTGAGCAGTTCACGGACGGTGATGCCGTAGGTCGCCGCCGCTGTGAAGTCCGGCAGGTAGGCGCCCACCCGCGCGTCGATGCCCAGCGTGCCCCGCTCGAGCTGCTGGACCGCCGCCACGGCTGTGAACAGTTTGGTGAGGGACGCCAGGTCGAAGGGGGTGTCCACGCGCATCGGGACGCGTTCCTCCGGGGGCAGTTCCACGCCCGCGTCGGTCTCGGGGTCGTAGGAGGAGTAGCGGACGGCCCAGCCCGACGCCTCCTCCACGGCGAGCACCGGGCCGCGCCCGGCGGCCAGGACGGCGCCCGCGGACCAGGGGCGTTCACCGGTGGTGAGGGTGTGGAACTCCCGGACGAGCCGACGGAGTTCACCGGGATCGAGCCCGGCCCGTTCCGGTGTGTCGGTGCGCAGTCTCGGTGCGCTCAGTTCTCCTCCTCCTCCGTAGTCGCACGCCTGTTCCAAGGACGGCACATTGCCATGAAACAGGTGAGCGCTACCAGTGCCGCCACCAGTTGGACGACGGCCATCGGGACGGCCGTGTCCTCGCCGCCCATCCCGACCAGGGGGGAGGCGACGGCGCCGATGAGGAAGGAGGACGTGCCGAGCAGGGCGGACGCGGAGCCCGCGGAGTGCTTGGTGCGCAGCAGGGCGAGGGTCTGGGCGTTGGGCAGGGCGACGCCCATCGCGGACATGAGGACGAACAGTGCGGCGGCGACGGGCACCAGGCCCACCTCACCGAACACGCCGGTCGACATCAGCAGCAGGGCGGCGGCCGCCGCGGTCACCGTCAGCAGGCCCACACCCAGGACCCGGTCCAGGCCGACCCGTCCCACCAGCACCTTGCCGTTGATCTGGCCGACGACGACGAGCCCGACCGAGTTCACGCCGAACAGCAGGCTGAACGTCTGCGGAGAGGCGCCGTAGATCTCCTGGATCACGAACGGCGACGCCGAGATGTAGGCGAACAGCGCGGCGAAGGCGAAGCCGCCGGTGAGCAGGTAGCCGGTGAAGGGCAGGTCGGACAGGAGCCGGCGCATCGAGTGCAGGGCCTCGCCGACGCCGCCCGTGTGGCGCTCGGCCGGGGGCAGGGTCTCCGGCAGCCGGACCCAGACCAGTACGGCGAGGAGCGCGCCGATGGCCGTCAGGACCACGAACACGCCCCGCCAGTCCGTCACCCGCAGGATCTGCCCGCCGATCAGCGGTGCCACGATCGGCGCGACCCCGCCGATCAGCATGAGGGTGGAGAAGAAGCGGGCCATCGCCACGCCGTCGTACAGGTCGCGGACCACGGCCCGGGCGATGACTATGCCCGCCGCGCCCGCGAGGCCCTGCGCGAGCCGGAAGCCGACCAGGAACTCCACCGTCGGCGCGACGGCGCACAGCGCGGTGGCGACGACGTACACCACGAGACCGGCCAGCAGCGGGCGCCGGCGGCCCCAGCGGTCGCTCATCGGGCCGACCACCAGTTGTCCGAGCGCCATGCCGAGCAGACAGGCGGTGAGGGTGAGCTGGACGGTGGCGGCGGGCGCGTGCAGGGCGCCGGTGACCTCCGGGAGCGAGGGCAGGTACATGTCCATCGCCAGCGGTGGCGTGGCGGTGAGACCGCCGAGGAGCAGGGTGACGAACAGGCCGGTGCGGCGTGCGGCGACGGCGGACGCCGCCGGGCCCGGGTCCGGTCTCACGTCCGTCTGCTGCTCCAGGTGCGGTGTCGGTGCGCCCAGCTCGGGCATGTGCCCCTCCCTCTTCGATGGGTCCGCCACCTATGCTCTCAGCTCGTACAAGGTGGCGATGGCCACGTGAGCGAGGGCGGAGCCGGGCATGACGGAACAGAGCGTGCGCTGGGGGATTCTGGCGACGGGCGGGATCGCGGCCGCCTTCACCGCGGACCTGGTGGATCTCCCGGACGCGGAGGTGGTCGCGGTGGCCTCCCGGTCCGAGGCCTCGGCGAAGGCGTTCGCGGAGCGGTTCGGAATCGGGCGGGCGTACGGCGACTGGGGCGCCCTCGCCGAGGACGCGGACATCGATGTCGTGTACGTCGCCACTCCGCACGCTGCGCATCGTGCGGCCGCCGGGCTGTGTCTGGCCGCCGGGCGGAACGTGCTGTGCGAGAAGGCGTTCACGCTCAACGCCCGGGAGGCCGGGGAACTCGTCGCTCTGGCGAAGGACCACGACCGCTTCCTCATGGAGGCCATGTGGATGTACTGCAACCCGCTGATCCGCCGGCTCAAGGCCCTCGTCGACGACGGCGCGATCGGTGACGTACGCACCGTGCAGGCCGACTTCGGGCTCGCCGGGCCCTTCCCTCCCTCGCACCGGCTGCGGGACCCGGCGCAGGGCGGCGGCGCGCTTCTCGACCTCGGGGTGTACCCGGTGTCGTTCGCGCACCTGCTGCTCGGGGAGCCCTCCGACGTCACGGCGAAGGCGGTGCTGTCGGAGGAGGGCGTCGACCTCCAGACGGGCGCCCTGCTGTCCTGGGACGACGGGGCGCTCGCCTCGCTGCACTGCTCCCTGACCGGCGGCACCGGCACGACCGCCTCGGTGACCGGTTCGCTGGGCCGGATCGACATCCCGAACGGCTTCTTCCACCCGGACCGTTTCGTCCTGCACCGCGACGGGCGCGACCCCGAGGAGTTCGTCGCCGACCCGGCCGACGGCCCCCGCAACAGCCTCAAGCACGAGGCCCGCGAGGTGATGCGGGCGCTGCGGGCCGGTGAGACCCAGTCGCCGCTGGTGCCGTTGGAGGGCACCCTCGCGGTGATGCGGACGCTCGACGCGGTACGGGACCGGATCGGCGTCCGCTACCCGGGAGAGGCTGCCGGGGACACGGCCGGGACCGCCGGGGGGACCGTCACGCCTGTGTGAGCCCCGGCTTTCCCACCTCCGTGACGAAGGAGGCGGCCGTGGTGACGGGCGCCCCGGGGGTGGTGACGTACGGCAGGGTCATGAAGTCGGCGCGGGCCTCGGTGCGGCCGAGGGTGACCGTCGCGTAGCCGCGTCTGCCGTCGTAGAACTTCAGGTGGGGGTTGGCGGTCAGGTAGGTGGCCCAGTTCGAGGGTCTCTCGCTGCCGTCCTTGCCGCTGGTGACGGACGTGGCGACGATCTCGGTGCCGAGGGTGCGCGAGAGGGGGTCGCCGAAGTCGTCCTTGATGTCGAAGGCGTACCCGCGGTGGAGGTCGCCGGTGAGCACCATCAGGTTCTCGATCCCGGCCGCCTTCACGCCGTCGAGGACGCGGCGGCGGGAGGCGGGGTAGCCGTCCCAGGCGTCCATCGAGACCTTGGCGACAGGGTTGAGGTCGACCTTGCGGCCGGAGAAGCAGACCTGCTGGGCCAGCACGTTCCACAGGGCCCCGGAGTCGCGCCAGCCGTCCAGCAGCCACTTCTCCTGGGCGGCGCCGGTCATGGTCCGTGCCGGGTCCTCGGAGTCGGGGCCGGGGACGTGCTGTGCGCCGTCGTAGGCCTGGTCGGATCGGTACTGGCGGGTGTCGAGGACGTCGAACTGGGCCAGCGAGCCCCACTGGAGGCGCCGGTAGAGCTGCATGTCGGGGCCGACGGGCAACTGTGGCGCGCGCAGTGGCTGGTTCTCCCAGTAGGCGCGGTAGGCGGCGGCGCGGCGCAGCAGGAACTGTGCCGGCGGGACGGCGTTCTCGGGGATCGAGCCGGCGTAGTTGTTCTCGGTCTCGTGGTCGTCGAAGGTGACCACGAAGGGGTGCCTGGCGTGCGCGGCCCGCAGGTCGGGGTCGGTCTTGTAGAGGGCGTAGCGCAGCCGGTAGTCCTCCAGCGTGCCGGTCTCGTGGTCGAACCGCTTGGGCAGGACGCGGTCGGTGTAGTTGCGGGCGCCGCCCACCGCGTCGACGGCGTACTCGTAGAGGTAGTCGCCGAGGTGCAGGACCAGGTCCACGTCGCTCTCGGCGAGGTGGCGGAAAGCGGTGAAGTAGCCGTCGTGGTAGGCCTGGCAGGAGACGGCGGCCAGGGTCATCGAGGCGACGGGGCTGTCGGCGGCGGGCGCCGTGCGGGTGCGGCCCGTCTCGCTGATCCAGGTGCCCGCGCGGAAGCGGTAGTGGAAGACACGGCCCGGATCCAGGCCCTCGACCTCGATGTGCACGGTGTGGTGGAACTCCGGGTGCGCGACGGCGGTACCCCTGGCCACGATCGTCGCGAACGTCTCGTCCTCGGCCACCTGCCAGTCGACGTCGACGCGTTCGGCGGGCAGTCCGCCGTCCGGCTGGTAGGGGGAGGGCGCGAGCCGGGTCCACAGGACCACCGAGGTGGGCTGCGGGTCTCCCGAGGCGACACCGAGGGTGAAGGGAAAATATTCGATGCGTGCCGCGTCGAGTTCGGCCGCGGCTGCCGTGCCCGTCGCGGGCAGGTCCACGGCGAAGGCGAGTGCGGCGGCCGCGGTGGTGAGGCCCAGAAAGCGGCGGCGGCCGATGGAACGAGCGGCGCGCAGTTCACGAGTGTGCCCCTGCGACCGGCTTGATGTGATGGTCATTCTTTTCCTCCCGTCACAGTTGAGGGAGGAGAAGGGGGCGACCCGGCGACGACACACGCTCACGGGGGCGGCAGCACCCGGATGGCGGACAGTCGCTTCCGGGGCGCGGGGGCTCACCTACGCTGCGGGCCCATGGACACCAAGAAGCCCATGGACACCAACAACGCGAAGACCGCCGTCGTGACCGGCGCGGGCTCCGGGATCGGCCGCGCGGTGGCCGTGGAACTGCTGCGTACGGGCTGGTCGGTGACGCTGGCCGGGCGACGGGCCGAGACGCTGGAGGAGACGGCGGCACTGCTGCCCGAGGGTGCCGCTCTCGCCGTACCCACGGACGTCTCGCGCCCCGACGAGGTCACCGCGCTGTTCGCCGCCACCGTGGAACGGTTCGGGCGGGTGGATCTGCTGTTCAACAACGCGGGGACGTTCGGTCCCGGCGGGGTGCCGGTGGAGGAGCTGCCGTACGACGCCTGGCGGCACGTGGTGGACACCAACCTCAACGGGGCGTTCCTGTGCGCGCAGGCGGCCTACCGGCAGATGAAGGAACAAGATCCGCAGGGCGGCCGGATCATCAACAACGGGTCGGTCTCGGCGCACACGCCCCGGCCGCACTCCGTCGCCTACACCGCGACCAAGCACGCGCTGACCGGCCTCACCAAGGCGCTGTCGCTGGACGGGCGGCCGTACGGCATCGCGGTCGGGCAGATCGACATCGGCAACGCGGCGACCGACATGACCCGGCGGATGCGGACCGGGGCGCTCCAGGCCAACGGGGAGGTGGCGCCGGAGCCGGTCATGGACGTGGCCGACGTCGCGCGCACGGTGCGGCACATGGCGGAGCTGCCGCTGGAGGCGAACGTGCAGTTCGCGACCGTACTGGCGACGGCGATGCCGTACGTGGGGCGTGGCTGAGCGGTGCGGGACGCGGGGCCGAGCGGTGCGTGGTGCGGCCGGGGTGTCGATTTACACAAGCGGAATCTGCTCGTCCGGCCTCTCCGGCGCCGGTCGGCGGCCTATGCTCATCACATCTACTCCATAAGAGCTACACATATGGAGGGATCGCATTCCGCCTACCGCCCGAGGGGGGAGGCGGCGGCCGTCCATGGACCGGGTGGGGGTGGACCTCGGGGTGCACACCGGTCCGTGGACGGCCGCCGCACATTCTCAGCTCACGCACATCCCTTCTCAGCCCGCACATATCCCTTACTCACGGCCCCGCAATCCTTCGTCCATACCTTGAGGGCGCGCCCACAGCGGGCGCCAAGAACCTTCGAGGAACGGGATGTTTGGCATCTATCTCAAGCGCGAGCTGGGCCGGCGCAAGAAGGCGGCCCTCGTCATCGCTCTGGGTCTGGCGCTCGGTATCGCGCTGGTCATCACCGTCAACTCGGTGTCGGCCGGTATGACACAGGCTCAGGACAAGGTCCTGAAGTCGCTCTACGGCCTCGGCACCGACATGACCGTCACCAAGACCAGGACGGCACCCACGGGCAGCAGTTCGGGCAGACCGAACTTCCAGTTCGACGCCAACTCCAACGACAGCGACGACACCCAGAGTTCCGACCGCGTGACGACCCAGGGTGGTCAGGCCCTGGCGTCCAGTGTGGTCACCAAGGTCACCAAGCAGAGCGGCGTGGCGGGCGCGGTGGGCGCGCTGACCCTGAACGTCACCAAGGTCGACGGCTCCTTCACCCAGGGCAAGGCGCAGTCCCAGAGCAGCGGCTCCTCCCAGAGCCAGGGCGGCCCCGGCGGCAACGGCGGCAGCGGTAACAGCACCGCAGCTCCGCAGGTCCAGGGCGGCGGCGCCAACTTCGACGTGAACTCCTACTCCGTCGCCGGCGTGGACGTCAGCGACCAGACGCTCGGCCCGCTGGCCGGCTCCAAGATCACCACCGGCAAGACCTTCACGGCCACGCAGACCAACGCGAAGGTCGCGGTCGTCAGCAAGTCGTACGCCAAGGAGAACTCCTACAAGGTCGGCAAGACCTTCAAGATCTCCGGCACCAAGTACACGATCATCGGCATCGCGACGCCCGACAGCAGCGAGTCCACGACCGACGTCTACCTGCCGCTGAAGCAGGCCCAGACGCTGGCCGACGCCAAGAACCAGGTCACCACGATCTACGTCAAGGCGACCGACTCCAAGCAGATCGACACGGTCAAGGCGGCGATCCAGAAGAACATCTCCGGTACGACCGTCACGACCTCCGCCGACCTCGCGGAGACCGTGTCCGGCTCCCTGTCCACCGCCTCCAACCTGGCGACCAGCGTCGGCAAGTGGCTCTCCATCGCCGTGCTCGTCGCCGCCTTCCTGGTGGCCGCGCTGCTGACCTCCTCGGCGGTCTCCCGCCGGGTGCGTGAGTTCGGCACGCTGAAGGCGCTCGGCTGGCCCAGCCGCCGGGTGACCCGGCAGGTCGTCGGCGAGTCGATGGTCAACGGCCTGCTCGGCGGCGCCCTCGGCATCGGCCTGGGCCTCGCGGCCGCGTACGCCGTGACCATGATCAGCCCCAAGCTGACCGCGCAGCTCGGCAACACCGGCGGCGGTGCGGGCGGCCCGGGCGGTGGCGGCGGCCCCGGCCGGCAGTCCACCCAGAGCACCATGGAGATCGCGCTGACCGCGCCGGTCTCGATGACCACCATCGCGCTCGCGGTCGGCCTCGCGGTGACCGGTGGTCTGATCGCCGGGGCGATGGGCGGCTGGCGTGCCTCCCGGATGCGGCCGGCGGACGCGCTGCGCAGCGTGTCGTAGCACCCCCTGTGCCGGGGCGCCGCCTCCACTCCCCCGGGACGCGGCGCCCCACCCCCAACTTCCTCTCCACGGACCCTCTACGGAGCTCTCATGTACAGACTCACCGGCGTCACCAAGCGCTACACGCGCGGCAAGGAGACGGTGGAGGCGCTGCGCGACGTCGACCTCACCATCGAGGACGGCGACCAGCTCGTCATCCAGGGCCCGACCGGCGGCGGCAAGTCGACCCTGCTCCAGATGATCGGCGGACTGGACCGGCCGACCGAGGGCAGCGTCGAGCTGGACGGCGTCGACCTCGCGAAGATCAGCGAGGCCAAGCTGACCCGGCTGCGCGCCGAGAAGATCGGCATCATCTTCCAGTCGTTCAACCTGATCCCGACGCTGACCGCGCAGGAGAACGTCGAGACGGCGCTGGTCCCGCTGGGAGTGAAGGGTCCGGAGCGGCGTGAGCGAGCGGCCGAGGCCCTGCGCTCGGTCGGCCTCGCTGAACGGCTCGCCCACGCGCCGTCCGAGCTGTCCGGCGGGCAGCAGCAGCGCGTGGCCATCGCCCGTGCGCTGGTGAAGAAGCCGAAGGTACTGCTCGCCGACGAGCCGACCGGCAACCTCGACGAGTCGATGCGGGACGAGATCATGGCCTTGCTGGAAGGGCTGTGGCACGAGTACGGGCTGACCTTCATCCTGGTCACCCACGACTCGTCGATCGCGCGCCGGTCGCCGCGGCTCGCGACGATCAAGGCGGGGCAGATCACCTTGACCGAGCAGGAGCCGCAGCGCTCGCTCGCGCAGGGGTAGCGGTCGTTCGTCGGGGTCGGGCCGCTCACCGTTCCAGAAGCACGTTGATCTCGGTCAACTGCTCGGCGGTGAGCGGCCCTTGCTCGATCGCGCCCGCGTTCTGCTCGGCCTGGGCCACGGAACGGAACCCCGGGATCGGGACCGTGCGGGGGCTGCGGGCCCACAGCCAGGCGAGTGAACCCTGGGCGAGGGTACGGCCGTTGCCGGTCAGGATGTCCTTCAGCGCGTCGATCCGCGCCAGCCACTGCGGGTCGGCCGCCGAGCCGTCGCCGAAGCCCTGGAGCCAGGCCGGGGGCCTGCTGCGGATGTCGCCGGCGTCCTGCGCCCCTTGGCGCTTCCCGGCCAGCAACCCCATCGCGAGCGGGCTGCGGTTGATGCTGGCGAGGTCCAGCTCCTCCGCCAGGGACAGCATGTCGGGCGCGTCCTGGAGGACGTTCAGCGCGTGCTGTACGGCCGCGCAGTGCTCCCCCTCGGCGAACACCGCGGCACGGGCCGGGTCGTCGGTGCTCCACGCGTACGCGCGGATGAGCCCCTCACTGACGAACTCCTCGCAGGCGTCCCGGAGTTCGGCCGCGTATGCCGGGTCCAGGTCGGACAGGTGCAGCTGGTAGAGGTCGATGCGGTCGGTGCCCAGACGGGCGAGGGACGCGGTGAGCGCACGGCGGGCGTAGGCGGGGGTGTGGTCGCTGCCGGTGAGAGTGCGGGTGTCCTCGTCGAAGACGTTGCCCCACTTGGTGGCGAGGACGACGTCGTCCCGGCGCTTGCCCAGTGCCCGTCCCAGCACCCGCTCACTGTGCCCGGCGCCGTAGGTGTCCGCCGTGTCGAAGAAGGTGACGCCCAGGTCGAGGGCGCGCCGGACCGCCCGTACGGACTCCTCGTCGTCGACCCTGCCCCAGCCGAGCGGCTGGCCTTCCGCGTTCTGCCATTCCCCACCGATCGCCCAGCAGCCGAAGCCGAGTGCGCTGACCTCGATGGTGGAACGGCCGAGCGTGCGTGTGATCTCCATGCCTATGAACGCTAGGAGTTGGAGTGCGCTCCAGGGCAAGGGCCGTACGGGAAGTTATGCCTGCCCGGTCTCGAAGCGGGCGATCCTGCCGTCGTCGCCGACGGTGAAGTCCCAGCGGGTGCGCATCTCGCCCCAGGCGTCGTTGCGGTAGTGGGCGAGGAGGGAACGGCCGCCGTTGGACTCGTTGTCGACGTCGAGGTGGCCGTGGGAGGAGAAGATCTCCCGGTCGGCCCACTCGTCGAGGTCACGGTCGCTGCCGTCGTCCGCCATGGTCGCGCCGGGCGCGAGCAGCGCCCCGAAGGCCTCACGGTCATGGGAGTTGACGGCGGTGACGAAGGCGCGGACGGCCGGGTCCCTGAGTCGGGCGGTCTGAATCGTCATGCCAGCCAGACTCACACCGCACCCGCGAGGCCGCCACCCGAACGGCGGCGCGGGTTTCCGGGCAGGTGTGAGCGGTGCAACGGTGGAAACGCGAGGGGGGTCCCGTTCCACCTTTCGTGCTGGGAGTCATCGTGACCGCTTACGACCGACGTGATCTGGGCCTGCTGCTGCTCCGGCTGGGAACCGGGGGTGTGCTGGCCGCCCACGGCGCGCAGAAGCTGCTCGGCTGGTTCGGCGGGGGCGGCATCGAGGGAACCGGCCAGTTCATGGAGTCCGTCGGATACGCGCCGGGCCGGGCGAACGCGACGGCGGCGGGGCTGGCCGAGGCGGGCGGCGGCACCCTGCTGGCACTGGGCCTGGCGACCCCGGCGGCGGGTGCCGCGGCGGCCGGCGCGATGGCCGGCGCGTCCGCGGTCCACGTGCCCAACGGCTTCTTCGCCCAGAGCGGCGGCTACGAGTACGCGGCCACGCTGGGCCTCACAGCCGCCGGCCTCGCCGTCACGGGCCCCGGCCGGCTCTCCCTGGACCACGCACTCGGCCACACCGTCAACCGGAGCTGGATGGTGCCGGCGGCGCTCGGGGCGACGGGACTGGTGACGGCCCTGGTCGTGGGGGCGCGCAATCGCCGACTGCGGGAGCAGAAGGGCGAGGGCGACACGCAGACCGCCCTGTTCGAGGAGCAGGAGGCGTTGTTCGGGGAGTGACGGCCCGTGGGAAGCTGCTCCGCATGAGTGGTTCCGCATGACTGATCACGGCACGCCTCCCGAGGACCTCTGGACATCCGTCGACGCCCTGTGGGCCTGGCTGGAGAGGGATCAGCCGGTGGGCGGCCGCGAAGGTCTCCTCCTGCGCATGCTGAAGCTCTCCGAGGAGGTCGGCGAGGTCTCCGAGGCCGTCATCGGCGCCATGGGCCAGAACCCCCGCAAGGGCGTCAGCCACACCTGGGAGGACGTACAGGGCGAGCTGTGCGACGTCGTCATCACGGCGCTGGTGGCGCTGCGCACGCTGACGCCCGACACCAGGGAGATCTTCCACCGCCATCTGACCCGGGTGACGGAGCGCTCACTCGGCCCCGGAGCAGCCTGACCCCTCACCCGATCGGCCTACGCCCCCGGGCACCCCGCACCGCACCCCTCGGACGATGAACCGGACGACGGCAGCGGTCGGAGGAGCCCCGTGAACGACACCCCCGCCCCCTTCACAGAACAGGACTACGCGGCCCGGATGACCCGGGCGGTCAGGGCAGCAGCCGAAGTGGGCCTGGCCGGGCTGCTCGTCACCCCCGGCCCCGACATGATGTGGCTGTGCGGTCACCGCCCCACCGCGGTGACGCAGCGCCTCACCCTCCTCGTCCTGATCCCCGGCTCCGAACCCCGTCTGCTGGTCCCGGCCCTGGAACGCCCCGACGCGGAGGCCGCCCCCGGCGCGGGCGCCCTGCGCATCTCCGACTGGAGCGACGGCCAGGACCCGTACGCCGCCGCCACCGGCCTCCTCCTCCCCAACGGCCGCTACGGCGTCTGCGACACGACCTGGGCCCTGCACCTCCTCGGCCTCCAGGAGGCCCTGCCGTTGACGACCTACCGCCCGCTGACCGTCGTACTCCCGCTGCTGCGCGCGGTGAAGGACGAGCACGAGGTGGCCCGTCTCGCGGCGGCGGGAGCGGCGGCGGACGCGGCGTACGAGGAGCTCCTGTCCGTCCGTTTCACCGGCCGCCGCGAAACCGACGTGGCCGCCGACCTGGCCCACCTCCTGCGCGAACACGGCCACAGCCAGGTCGACTTCACGATGGTCGCCTCCGGCCCGAACAGCGCGAACGCGCTCCACGAGCCCGGCGCCCGGATCATCGAGCACGGCGACACGGTCGTCGTCGCCTTCGCCGGCCTCAAGGACGGCTACGGCTCCGCACTCGCCCGCACGGTCCACGTCGGCGAGCCCACGGAGGACGAACACACGGCCCACGACCTCGTCCGTACGGCCCAGCAGGCGGCGTTCGAGGCCGTCGCCCCCGGCGTGCCCTGCCAGGACATCGCCCGCAGGGCACGCCGGGTGATCGAGGACGCGGACCACGGCTCGTACGTCGCCCACCGCACCGGTCACGGCACAGGCATCACGACCGACGAACCGCCGTACGTCGTCGAGGGCAACGAGACCCTGCTCGCCCCCGGCATGTGCTTCTCGATCGGCCCCGGGGTGTACCTGCCGGGCCGCTTCGGCGTACAAATCGAGGACGTCGTGACGTGCACGGCGGACGGGGGGCGCCGGCTGAACCCGACGGACCGTGGGATGGCGATCGTGGAGTGAGCGCCGTCCCTCCGCGCATTCATACGGCTACCGCCACAGCCACGGCGGCGGACGGTTGTCGGGGCACGGCCCCGGTGAAAACCTTCGAGGCGAACGGCTTCGACCTGTACAACATGTCCGGCAACGTCCGGGAGTGGCGCACGGACCGGTGTACGACGTCCCGCAGAGGCCTTTTCAACAAGCGTCCAGGTCGTCGGGGGCGATGTCATACGTCTGGGTGCCCACGGCCGACAGAGCCAGCGCGGCCAGAGCCGCACCCTGCCGCGCGCAGCGCTCCGCGGCCAGGCCCTCGGCCAGGGACGCCAGATAACCTGCCCGGAAGGCGGCTCCCACGCCGGTGGGGTCCACCACCCGGGTCGCCGTCACGCCAGGGACACACACGGTCGGCCGACCTGCCCGGTCGATACGGCAGCCCTGCCCGCCGAGGGTGGTCACCCAGGTACCGGTCCGGCGCAGCACCTCTGTCTCGGTCCAGCCGGTCCTGCCGAGCAGGAGCCCGCGTTCGTATTCATCGGTGAACAAGCAGTCGGCGCCGTCGACGAGTTCGCCGATGTCGGCGCCGCCGAGTCGGGCCAACTGCTGGGAGGGGCCGACGGCGAAGGGGATACTCAGGTCTCGGCAGGCCCGTGTGTGCCGGAGCATCGCCGACGGGTCGTCGGCGCCGACGAGTACCAGGTCGGCCCCACCGCAGCGACGGACAACCTCCGCGAGGTCGATGTCGCAGGCCTCGGCCATCGCTCCGGGGTGGAAGGAGGCGAGCCGGTTACCGTGCGGGTCGGTGGTGCACAGGAATCGGGCGGTGGGACGGGTGGCGGAGAGGCGCACGCCGGAGATGTCGACTCCGCGGCCCGCGAGCCGGGCCCCGTGGTCGCGAAAGTCCACGCCCGCCGCTCCCACGAGCAGCGCCCGGTGCCCGAGGCCGGCCAGCCCGTAGGCGATGTTGGCGGCCACGCCACCGTCCCGGATCTCCAGTTCGTCCACCAGAAAGGACAGCGAGACGTGGTCCAGGTGGCCGACCAGCAGCTGGTCGGCGATGCGCCCGGGAAACGTCATCACGTGGTCTGTGGCGATGGAACCGGTGACGGCGATGCGCACGTCAGAGTCCCGCGGCCTTGCGCGACGCGTCCACGCGGTCCGTCCTCTCCCAGCTGAACCGGGGCAGTTCACGGCCGAAGCGACCGTTCGGGTTGACAAGGAGACGGTGGTCGTCCGTGTCCGGCTTGACGCCCTCGTCCAGGAGCGCCCTGAGCTCCGGCTCCCACACAGACTCCGAGGTGAACGGACGACGGGACACAACGCTCCCCAAGGTCGTAGTGGGCTGGTCGGTTCCGGGGAAGGGACAGGGGCCGACGGGGCGTCCGGTCAGCGGCAGTCCGGCCGGCTGCCGCCCCGGCGGACGGAAACCTCGGCCTCGGTGGAGGCTACGTAGGTGCCCTGTGCGTCGTAGATCTTCGAGATCCCCGAGCTGTCGAACGTCTCCGCCCGCTGTACGGCCTGTTGATCGATGTCGACGGAGCCCGTGACGGCCCCGTTCGCATCGAGCAGCCACTCCTTCACCACGTACGAGAAGGAGTCCGTCCCCGTGGCCCGCCAACTCCCCGCGCCCTGAGCCCTGCCGCCGTCCGGCACGTCGGTCACCGCGAGGCACACCGAGCCGTCGGCATGGAGGGCCAGCACCAGGTCGTCCGTCCCGGCGCCGTGCCGGACCGTGCCCTCCCACACGCCGACCGGCGAGGAGCGCACCGTCGCGTGCGCGGCGCCCGCCGGTACGGTCACACCTGCCACCGTCGCCAGCCCAAGAGCGGCAAGGGCCGACGCACGGAACGCCCCACTGGTTACACGGCTCACCACTGCTCGTTCCTCTCAATCGCCGTCCGGGGCGCCGACGGTAGCGGCGCGTCCTACAGAACCGGTCGAGACGGAACCGGTCGGGCGTACGAGCCGGTGGCGAGCCCTGGTCCAGTCGCATTCCAGTTCCCGGGCCCACAGTTCCGGAAGCGGCCGGGAGGGACCCGGCACCTGGAGTGGCGGTGACACGACATGGTGAGTGCGGTATACCCGTCGATCTGGTCCGACCCGCTGGCCGGGGCCACCCTGGACGAGCTTGTCGTGGGCATCATCGAGCACGCTCGCCGGACGCTCCCCGTGGAGGGCCGGAATCATCCGGTGACCACTTCCGCCCGTACTATCCTGACGCCGCCGCTGATCGACGGTGATCGGCCTCGGGGAACCCGGGACCAGCCCGTCATCCAGCCGGATGGGCAAAGGGGGAACAGTGATACGTGTTCTGATCGCCGAGGACGAACACTTGATACGGGGAGCGCTCATCTCCCTGCTGAGCTCTGAGGAAGGCATCCAGGTCGTCGCGGACACCGGTGAGGGCAGGACGGTGCTGCGGCTCGCGCGTGAACACCGCCCGGACGTGGCCGTGTTGGACATCAATCTGCCCGACATGAACGGACTTGAGGTGGCAGGGCAGTTACAGGAGAGGTTCCCGCAGTGCCGCGTCCTGCTCCTCACCAGCCTCGACAGCCCGGGCACGGTGCGCCGGGCCCTGGACCAAGGGGTCACCGGCTATCTGCTGAAGGACGCGTCACCCGGGGCCCTGGCGTCGGCGATCCGCAAGGTGGCGGCGGCGCAGCGCGTCATCGCGCAGGAACTGATGCTCTCCGCGTGGCAGGCCCGGAGCAACCCGCTCACCTCGCGGGAGACGGAGGTCCTCACCCGGGCCTCGGAGGGACTGGACATCGCGGACATCGCCGAGGCGACCCGGCTGTCGCACGGAACCGTCCGCAACTACCTGAGCCGGTGTGTCATGAAACTCGGCGCACGAAGTCGGCTGGATGCGGTCCGGATTGCTCGCGAAGCGGGGTGGCTGCTGGGCTCCCGCACTCCGGCGTCGCACCTCTCGGACAACTCACGGTGAGGGTGTACCACCCGTCACGAGAGATCGACGCGGTGCACGAACCGCCCGTGGCGGCGGCACGGGCGGCGAGGTTTCCCAGCCCGAGGCCACTGGCCGAGCCGATGCGTCGAGTGGGCTTCCGGGCGCCATCGTTCCGGACCAGGAGTTCGGCCCGGTCTCCGACACAGCGGAGGGTGATGTGGCAGCAGGTCGCCTTGCTGTGCCGCAGCAGATTGGCCACGGCCTCGCGCATCGTCACCGCGAACAGGATCCCCGCCTCGCCCTCGACGACATCCGCGTCGCCCACCACGGAGACCTCGATGCCGATGCCGCTCAGTACGAGACGGGCGTTGTCGAGTTCCTCAACGAGGCTCAGATCCCAGCAATCGTGCGCCAACGACCGCACATCGCGCAGCACTTCACGGGTCAGTCCCATCATGTACCGCAGTTCGGAACGCGCGCGGTCGTTCTGCACACCGACGTACCGGTCGACCATCTCTCCCCTGAGGGTGACGGTGGTCAGGCGTGAGGCCAACAGGTCGTGCAGGTCGCGCGCGATGCGCACCCTCTCGTCCTGCGCCGCTCCGCGGACGATGCCCGACTCCAGGCGGCTGATCCGGCCCAGCCTCCAACTCAGCCCGATCAGGGCGGCGTCACCGAGCCCGATGACCACGGTGACGGCGGTGACGCAAGCGGTCTCGCTGTACGACAGTCCGCTGTGCCAGCCCAGCGCCCAGGCGCCCGCCACGTTCGCGACGAAGAGGACGTCACCCACCCATCCGCGCAGGACCACGAGCGCGCAGGCCGCAGCGAACCCGGGCATACCGGGCCACTGCACGCTGAAGAAGAGCGGTGGCACATAGATCAGCGCCTCCTGGAGGCCGATGGTCCAGATGGCCCGCCGAAAGCCCAGTCGCTGGCCGAAGGGCGAGCTGTGGAACATCTGCAGGGCGACGATCCACGGCAGGAACACGAACCACGCGATGACGTCCGGTCTCGACTCGACGTCCATCATGACGAACAGGCCGATCAGTCCGATCCCGCACTGGACCGTGGCCATGCCGAGTACCCAGTACAGCCATCCGGTCGTTTCGCGAAGTCCCCTGTACACCCGTCCAGCCCCCCGTAAAGCCCGGTTGGTGTCACGCAGACGATTCAGCCTAGGGGGGTTCCGTTTACAGATCAACGGCAGCAATCCAGGCCGGTCGTGCGGGATGGCGTGAACTGATCCCCTGTTCGCATGCCGCACGAATCCGGGCGGGGATGTGCTCGTGCGGCCGTCGATGAACTCTTGAGCGGGAGTCGAGGGCGCGCTGTGAGCATCTGCCGGGCAGCCGTGCCCGGCCAGCACCTGTCGATCCTGAGGAGTACCGGCGATGAACGACCTGACAGTTGAGACAACATCGGGACCGGTACGCGGGTTCCTGGACCGCGACGTGCCCAACTGGCGCGGTGTGCCGTACGGACGGGTCGAGCGGCGGTTTCGCCCGGCCGTCCCGGCAGAGCCCAACTCCCGCGTGGAGGCCACTCGTTGGGGCCCGATCAGTTGGCAAGTACCCATCTATTCCGGTATGTCGTGGCAGGTCGTGCACGAGGACGCGGTCGAGCAGGAGGACTGTCTCAACCTGAACATCTGGTCGCCGGCCGCCGATGGCGGATCCCGGCCGGTCCTGGTCTGGCTGCACCCCGGTGCCCACGTGTACGGCAGCGGCAGCTCGCCCTCCATGGACGCCTGGGTCTACGCCGCCCGGCACGACGCGGTCATCGTCACCGCGAACTACCGTCTCGGTCCCTGGGGTTGGCTGTACCTCGGGGGCCTCGATCCGGACTTCGTCGACAGTGCCAACCTGCCCGTCCTCGACCAGATCCTGTTGCTGCGCTGGATCCGCGACAACATTGCCCGGTTCGGCGGCGATCCGGGCAACGTCTGCATCTTCGGCGTGTCCTCGGGCGGCTCCGACGTGGGCACGCTGCTGGGCGCGCCGCAGGCCCACGGCCTGTTCCACAAGGCGGCCCTCTACAGCGGGAACGCCGAGTCCTTGGT
This sequence comes from Streptomyces sp. NBC_00285, assembly GCF_036174265.1. Classification (NCBI taxonomy): domain Bacteria; kingdom Bacillati; phylum Actinomycetota; class Actinomycetes; order Kitasatosporales; family Streptomycetaceae; genus Streptomyces; species Streptomyces sp. NBC_00285. The sequence goes on from NZ_CP108055.1 coordinate 3,172,516, forward strand.
GCCCAGGGACGAAGTGACGCGCCGGGCGGAACGGTTCCTGGCCGCGGCGGGAGCCTTGGCGGGCACTCCGTCCGCGCTCGCCGCCATGCCCAACGTGGGCGTCCGGCACGTCCACCGCAAGCTCCTCAAGAGCGACGGACGCGTGCACTACGAGCCGTTCGTCGACGGCACGGTCGTGCCGAGGCCGCCGCTGGAGTCCGTCGCCGACGGACGGCTGGCCGAGGTGCCGGTGCTGCTCTCGGTCACCGCGGACGAGGCACGGGCGTACGACATCTTCTCGCCGGACACGGTCGACACGATGTACGCGCAGCACTCCGGTCCGGACGTCGGCGACAACCACGACAAGAAGGTGGAGTTCCTCACCGAGAAGCTGTACTACGAGCCGGCGGAGCGTCTGCTCGCCGCCGCGCACACGGCCGGCGGCCGCGGCTGGTGGCAGATGTACGACTACAGCCCCACCGTCTCGCCGATAGCCCAGAACCCGCTGTTCGCCGGGAAGGCGGTGCACGGAGTCGACCAGCCGACGCTGTTCATCGATCCGCAGGGCTCGGAGGGCACCGAGGTCGATCGCGCGGTGGGTGCCCAGCAGCAGGCCGCGCTGATGGGACTGGCCGCGGACGGGCGGCCGGGCTGGGCGCCCTGGAGTCCGGCGCAGCCGACACCGCACCGGATTCGGCCGTGACAAGGCCGGCCGGCCCAGGGGGGTGAGCCCCCTGCCCCGGCCGGCCCGCGGATCAGTAGATGCCCTCGATCACCCGTTCGCCGCCGAACGTGTCGACCGGCTTCGGGCCGGCCACCGAGTCACCGATCTGACCTGGCCGGCCTTCGACCCGGACGGCGCTGTCCCGCTCGAGGTTGTTGGGCAGGAACATGCCCTTGCTGATGTGGTTCATCACGACCTGCCCTCGCTCGCCGTACGCCACGGGCCGCAGAGTCTCCGGGTCGATCACCCGGAAGGTCACCACGGGGCTGCGCGGGTCGTAGGTGATGTCGGTGTCCGCGTCGGCCCCCTCGCGTTCTCGGGCGCCTTCCAGAATCAGGGCGCTGTTGTACCTGCTGACCATCCGGACGTTCGGGAAGTGCTCGTAGGCGAGTTGGAACCGCTCGTCCACCGTCATGTGGGCACCGCCCCAGAACACCACCTCGATCTTGGCGTTGATCAGCTCGACGAGCCGCGGGCGGCCCGCGCATGCGCGCAGCAGTGGCGGGGTGGTCACGAGCATGCCGACGTGCTGGCTCTCCAGCACATGCTCGATCTGGTCCAGCACATGCTCGACGTACGCCTTGACCTCGTCGTCCTTGCCCTGGCTGATCAGCTTCTTGACCCACCGCGGGTCGATGTCGACGGCGAACTTGACCGTGTTCTGCCGCGCGACGACCCAGTCGTACTGGGAGCCGATCTTGTGCGGGCCGGTCGGTGCGGCCACCAGGATGTTGGCCGGTTCGCGTCCTGCGAAGACCGGACCGGCGAGCATCCGGTCCAGCGCGGCCTCGACCCAGTCCGGCATCAGGATGACGCGCTTCGGCGCGCCGGTGGTGCCACCGGTCTCGAAGACCTTCGGCATCGGGGGGTTCGGCCCGTAGCCGCGGGGGATCAGGTCCTCCACGGCTACGTGCCGCAGTTCGTCGACAACGTTGGGAAACAGCGCCAGGTCCTCGTAGCCGTGCACGTCCCGTAGCGGGTCGAAGTCGAGCTTCTCGGCTCGGCGCAACCAGAAGGGCGAACCGGTCTCGGCGCCGAAGTGCCAGTCCAGGGCGGCCCTGAGGTAGGCGTCCGGGTCGGTCGGATGGGCGGCGGGTTCCAGGATCGCCCATTTCGGGTCCGCGCTGGGGCCGGTCACGGCATACCTCCACAGTGATGCGTTCTGAGCAGTTTCATGGTCGGTCGAACGTCGGGGGTCGTGGTCAGCCGACGAATCTCCTGGCCGATCGCGGCCGTGTCGGCGGGGTCGTATCCGGTCCCGGTGTTGAGGGAGAACTTCAGGTCCAGCTCGGCGTCGGTCAGGGGCCGGCCCGGCCCGCCCCTGTTGCTGAGACAGGAGACTCGTTCCGTGCGGCCGTCCGCGAGGTGCACCGTCACCCTGGACGGCAGTTGGTCGGGGAAGATTCTCGTGCATTCGGCATCGGCGTGGCAGCGGACTTTGGCGGCCAGTTCGAGTACGTCGGCGCGGCGGACCGCGGTGTCGTCGAAGTCCTGGACATGGACGCCGAGTCCGCCGCCGCCGGCCAGCGCGGCGGCGAAGGCGTAGGGGCCGGAGAACGCCGCCGCGTACCCGGTGGCGGGAGCGGCCTTGGCGGCGGCCGGTTCGGCGATGGTCCGCAACACCGGTTCCGCGACGCCCAGTTCGACGGCGCGCACACCGGCGGGCCGCACGCCACGGCGCCGCAGTTCGAGTGCGGCGTCGATGACGGTGTGGGTGAAGTGGTTGCACGGGTAGGGCTTGACGTGCAGCTGGTCTGCGTGCCAGCGGTCGCCCAGCCCGTCGGTGACCCGCTGCGGCCAGGCGCGCTCGCCGCAGAAGGCCCGGAAGAACCCGAACCGTCCTTCGAGCACGGTGGGCGGCCCGGTGAGTCCGGCGACCGCCAGCTGGGCCGCGGTCACCCCGCAGTGCGCCGCCCATCCGGTCTGGATCCGCTTGACCGTGCCGCCGGTCCTGTTGGCCTCGATCAGCCCGCTGGACATGCTGGCCGCGATGCTCCCGGCGGCGGCGATCGTGGCGGCGTCGCCGGACAGCACCATCGCCGCGGCCACGGCGGAGCCAACGGCGCCGCAGATGCTGGTCGCGTGCTGACCGCGGTCGAAGAAGACCGAGTTGCGGCGCTCCTCGTCATACCCCGCCATGCCCAGCCGGATGCACACCTCGGTGCCCACCGCGACGGCGTCCAGCAGGCGCGGGCCGTCGGTGCCGGCGGCCTCGGCGACGGCCAGCGCGGCGGGTACGACCGAGGAGCTCGGATGCAGCACCGACGGCAGGTGTGTGTCGTCGAAGTCCATGCAGTGCGCGAGGGTGCCGTTGACGAAGGCGGCCGAGGCGCCGGGCATGCGTTCGGGGTGCCCGATCACGGTGGACTCGGGCAGCGCTCCCCACTGGCCGGTCACGGCGAGCACGGTGTGCCGGATCGGCTGTGTCGAGCCGAGGACCATGACGCCCACGGTGTCGAGCACGGCGCGTGTCGTGGCCTCCCGCCGCCGCGCCGGCAGACCGTGCCGCGCCGCCTCCGCGGCGAAGTCGGCCACGTCGTCCACGAGCCCGCGCACGGCGCCGCTCATCGGGCACCGCTCACGAGAGCGAGCGGGCGCAGCGGCGAGCCCGTCGCGCCGACGATGTTCAGCGGCGCCAGCACGAATGCGAATTCGGCGAGTCCGCGAGCGGCAAGTCCCCCGAGTCGGAGGTGCTCGATGATGTGGATGCCGTGCTCGACGAGCAGGATCCGGTGCACCGGCAGCGTGGCGTGCCCGCGGCCGGGATGCACCTGCTCGAACGCCGAGGTGTCCGCGCCGGCCGCGACGATCTCGTGGCGGGCCAGCCACTGCGCGCCGTCCGGGGTCACGCCGGGCACGCCCGAGTCGAGGCCGAGATAGCCGGGCGGATCGGACCAGAGCGTGCTCCAGCCGGTGTTGACCAGGCAGACCCCGCCCGGACGCGGCCGTACCTTCGCCCGGTCCGCTGCCTCGGCCAGGTCCTCGGCCGTGATGCCGTAGCCGCCCGGAAGGCGCTGCACACCGTGCAGCGCCGCGACGTCCAGCAGCACGCCATGACACAGCCGGGGCCGGACGGCGTCGATGCCGTGGACCGCGAACGCGCCGCCGGTCTGGGCCTCGGCGCCGTCCAGGCCACCGTGCAGCAGGCCGTCCTGGGAGACATGCGCGAGCGCGTCGATGTGGGTGCCGACGTGACCGCCGGTCACGATCACCTCGTTCGCCGCGGAGCCGCCGTCCGCACGCACCATGTCCCCGTGGCGGCGCGAGAGGACCATGCGAAAACCGGGGTGGTTCGGCGAGCAGGGCATTCCGTTGGCCAGCGGCTGGGCGAGGTCGATCGCTTCCACGCCCGCGGCCAGCGCCGCCAGCAGCGGGTCGGCGGTGCGGTCGTCAACTCCTGACTGCTGCAGCGTAGTTGCCGCTTCTGTCCGGCCTGTCACATCCGAAGTGCGTGTCACGTCGCGTTCCCCACCAGGTCCAGGGCCTTGGCCAGCCGAAGGGTCTGTTGTGCGTTGGCGACCGCGGGCGGTCCCACCATCTTTCCCTTGTTGTTGATCACGATCGTCCGGTTCTGTTCCTCGGCGAGCGCGGCTGCCGCGCAGATCTCCATCGCCTCCTCGATCTCGTGCGGTTGAGGGGTGTACACCCCGTGGATGATCGGCACTTGCGACGGGTGGATGGCCATACGCCCGATGAAGCCGAGCCGCTTCCCGTGGATGCTCGTGGCGAGAAGTCCCTCGGGGTTGCGCGGATCGGGGAACACGCTCTGAAGCGGGTTGGGCAGGCCCGCCGCGCGGGACGCGATGATCACCCGGCTGCGGGCCGCGTCCATGGTGGGACCGTCCATGTCGGCGTACAGATCGGCCCGCAGATCCGACTCGCCCAGTCCGAGCATGCCGACGGAGGGCGAGGCAGTGGCGAGCTGGTAGGCGTTCTCCAGCCCGCAGGCCGTCTCGATGAGCACATGGATGACGGCCGCGCTGCCCGCCTCCCCCAGCATCTCGGCCACCTGCCGGATCTCCTCGGGCCACTCGGTCTTCGCCAGCCGCACACCGGTGAGACCGACGCCTGTGACAGCCGCCACGTCCTGCTCGCACAGCGTCGAGCGCATGGAGTTCAGGCGGACGAACGTCGGTTTGGGGGTCTGCCCGGAGGTGATGGCGGCGGCCGTCTCCCGGGCCAGCGGCTTGTGCGTGACCGGTACGGCGTCCTCCAGGTCGATGATCACGGCGTCCGCCTCGGACTCGTAGGCCCGGGTGATCCGGTCCGGATGGTGGCCCGGCACATACAGGCAGCTCCGGTAGACGGGGTGTTCCGCCCTGGGATCGTTCATGCGCCCGCCTCCTCCTTCCGCTCCTTCCGCGAGCGGGGCAGCAACTCTTCGGTGTGTTCACCGAGGCGCGGGCCGGCCCACCGGATGCTTCCGGGGGTCCGCGACAGCCGGAAGGGCACGGTCGGCATGGTCACCGTGCCCAGGTCGGCGTCGGGCACCCGGGCCAGCAGCGATCGCGCCCGGAACTGCGGGTCCTCGGCGATGTCGTCGACCTCGTAGACGGGTGCCACCGCAGCCTCGACCCGTTCGAACTCGGCGAGTACGGTGTCGCGGTCGTGCGCCGAGATCCAGCTCCCGACCGCCTCGTCGATGACATCCCGATGCCGGGCGCGGCCGGCCCCCTGGGCGAACCACGCCTCGTCGCACAGCTCGGGCCGGCCGACGAGCCGCATGACACGCTCGGCCACCGACAGCGCCGGCGCCGACAGTGCCACCCACCGCCCGTCCCGGCACCGGTAGACACCACGTGGGGCGTTGTTGTTGGAGCGGTTGCCCAACCGGGCGGGTTTGACGCCGAGTTGGTCGTACTCGGTGAGCTGGGCGCCCAGGGAGCTGATCAGCGTCTCGGTAATGGCGACGTCCGCGGTCTGGCCGTGGCCGAGCCGGTCGGCGGCGCGCAACGCAATCAGTGTCGCGCACGCGGCGTGCAGGCCGGCGACGGCGTCGCCCAGCGGAAAGGGCGGCAGCAGGGGAGGTCCGTCCGGTTCGCCGGACATGGCCGCGCAGCCGCTCATCGCCTCGGCGAGCGTGCCGAATCCAGGCCTGCGCCGGTACGGTCCGTCCTGGCCGAACGCCGTGACCCGGGTGAGGACCAGCCGCGGGTTGACCTCGGTCAGCACGTCCGGGCCAAGGCCCCACCGCTCCAGGGTGCCCGGCCGGAAGTTCTCGATGACGACGTCGGCGTCTGCCGCCAGCTCCAGGAACCGTGCCGCGTCCTCGGTGTCGGCGAGGTCGAGCACCACGCTCTTCTTGTTGCGGTTGAAGACCTTCCACCACAGCGGGACACCGTCCTTCGAGCTGCCGAACCTGCGCAACGGATCTCCCGACGGGTGCTCGACCTTGATCACCTCGGCGCCGTAGTCGGCCAGCAGTCTGGCGGCGAACGGTCCGGCAAGCAGAGTGGACACGTCGATGACTCTGATGTCGGCCAACGGAAGTCTCGTACCGGTCACAGGGCACCCTCTCGTCCTGGCGAAGGACATCGTCCAGTGGGCCGATCCTCGCGACGGCGGCTATGGGGATGCTCGAGGATGTATCGAGCGGGCCATGAACCATCACGGCCGCCGGTCCGACGGACCGTCGAAGTGACGGCTGTCACAACTCCGGGACGGTTAGGGCGCTTTGCCCGTTATCTTCCTGTGCGAGTGCCTGCGATTCCGGTGTATAAGGAACCAGTCCTGTCCCGAGGCGCACCAGGAATCGGCGATGCCACCCCGGCCCGCCGGAACCGCACACACCGGCCACGGGCCGCCCGGCGTCCGTCCCGACCACACCGAACACCGTCACAGTCATGCCGTCTTGCTGTGGATACATGGGGGTATGAACTCAGATGTCACTCGATGGCGACCTGGTCGTCGGCGAGCTGAGGATCGGCGGGAGGTACCGCGACTTCGCGCTCCGGCTGCCGCGTGTCCTGCCGGCTGAACGGCTGATGCCGCTGGTCCTGGTGCTGCACGGCCACCAGTGGAACGTCACTGGACACATCATGCGCGAGTGGACGACCTTCGACCGGCAGGCCGACACCTGGGGCTTCGCGGTCGCCTACCCGGACGGTCTCGGCGGCGGCTGGGCGGACGGCCGCGGCGTGACCGGCGCCGACCTCGCCGAGGTCGACGACGTCACCTTCCTCCGCACGATCATCGACTGGTCCGCCGCGCGCTACGGCACACCGGCCGACCGGGCCGTCGTGACAGGCATCTCCAACGGCGCGTTCATGGCGCACCGGCTGGCACTGGAGGCGAGCGACCAGGTGGCCGTCGTGGCGGCCGTGGCCGGTGGACTTCCCGCGGCCCTGCTCGACACGGAGCCGACCCACGCGGTCTCGGCACTGCTCATCCACGGCACCGCCGACATGGTCGCGCCGATCGGCCCGGGATATTCCCGGCGCCGCGGCCGCCGGGGCGAACGGCTCGGGCGGACGCTTTCCCTGCACGAGACGGCCGAGCACTGGCGTGCCACCAACCGATGCCCGCCCGGCGCCGACACCACCCGCACCACGGAGTTCTCAAGCCGGGTCACCACCGACGGCGGGGTCGGAGGCACCAGGGTCGTCGCCTGGACGGTGTTCGGCGGCGGCCACAACTGGCCGGGCGCCGACGTCGGCGACGACTGGGACGAACCGACCACGCAGGAGTTCGACGGCGCCGAGGAGATCTGCCGCTTCGCCGCGCCCCTGCTCGCGCCCGCCGCCACGAGACAGCTGTGACGCACCCGATGACCACACCGACCCGACAACAGCACGTCAAGGAGTAACTGATGGCAGTGATGGGCAAGTTGCTGAAGAACAAGCGGGCCGGGGACGAGGGCCTGGCCTGGAACGCGCCGAACCTGGGCGGCGAGGACACGCTGGAGCTCAGCAGTCCCGACTTCGTGCACGAGGCGCCGATCCCGACCCTCCACGCCGGCAAGCGTCTGGGCGGCCAGGACCTCTCACCGGCCCTGACCTGGGAGCCGGCGCCCACCGGGACGGTCCAGTTGCTGCTGGTGATCGAAGATCCCGACGCGCCGATGGCGCTGCCGTACAACCACGGAATCGCCCTGCTCGACCCCTCGTTGACCTCTCTCCCCCAGGGCGGCCTCCACGCCGACACCCCCGCGGACGGGGTGCGGCTGCTGAGCTCGGGTTCACGTCGCGGCTACCTGGGGCCCGCCCCGATCAAGGGCCACGGCCCGCACCGCTACGTCTTCCAGCTGTTCGCCCTGGGCACGCCGCTGACCGTCGGCCGGAGCGACACCGTGCCGGACTCCGCCAAACCGCGGGCCGTGCTGGCAGCCGCGGGCGACGTGCTGGCACGCGGCCGTCTCGACGGCTTCTACGAGCGGGTCTGACCTGTGACCGGTAGGGCCTGACGACGGCGTCGGGTGACGGTGCCCGACGCCCCGTCCGGGTCGCGCGTGTCCCACCGTGATCGACCAGAAGAGAGTACGCATCATGGCTGACCGCCCCACCATGCAGAAGCCCGAGTCACCACCTGCGGCACTGACCCATCGGCAGATCCTGTACATCGTGTCCGGGCTGCTCATGGGCATCTTCCTGATCGCGATGGAACAGACGGTCGTCGCGACCTCGATCCGGGTCATTGCCGACGACTTCGGTGGCTACTCGCAGCAGGCCTGGGTCACCACCGCCTACCTGGTCACCTCGACCATCGTCACACCGCTGTACGGCAAGCTGTCCGACCTCTTCGGGCGCAAGCCGGCCTATCTGTTCGCGGTCTCCGTCTTCATGCTCGGCTCGACCGCCTGCGCGTGTGCGACGTCGATGTACGAGCTCGCGGTCTTCCGAGCCGTACAGGGCATCGGTGCCGGCGGCCTGAGCGTGCTGGCGTTCACGATCCTCGGCGAGATCGTCGCACCCCGGGAACGCGCCCGCTACCAGGGCTACTTCCTGGCCGTCTTCACCGGCTCCAGTGTCATCGGTCCGCTCATCGGCGGCGTCTTGGCGAACTCCCACACCATCGCCGGCATCACCGGCTGGCGCTGGGCCTTCCTGATCAATGTTCCGCTCGGGCTCGTGGCCCTGTTCGTCGTGTACCGGGTCCTGAACATCCAGCACGCACGGCGCGAGGGCGTGCGGATCGACTGGATCGGCAGTGCGGCCCTCACCGTGGCGCTGACCCCGCTGCTCGTCGTCGCCCAGTTCGGCCAGGAGTGGGGCTGGCGGTCGGGCCGGTCCGTCGTCTGCATCGTGGTGTTCGGCGTGGGCACCCTGCTGTTCCTGTGGATCGAGAAACGGATGGACCAGAACGCGCTGCTGCCGCTGCGGGTCTTCCGGAACACCCAGTTCTCCCAGGGCGCGGTGCTCGCCTTCGTCCTCGGTGCCCTGGTCCTGGTCCCCTTCAGCCTGGTACCGCAGTACTTCCAGGTGGTGCTCGGAGCCGGGCCGACCCGGGCGGGCGCACTGCTCCTGCCGATGATCGCCGGCACCATCGCCGGGGCACTGACATCGGGGCAGATCATTTCCCGCACCGGTACGTACCGGGTGCACTCGGTCGCCTCCGCGATCCTCACAGTGGTCAGCATGTTCCTCCTGTACGCCCTGTCGGGGACGGAGAACCTGGCGGCCCTGCTGCCGGTGACCTTCGCGTTCGGCCTCGGCATCGGCTGTTTCAGCCAGCCCATCACCCTGGTGATGCAGAACATCCTGCCCGCCCGGGACCTGGGCATCTCCACGGCGACGGCCACGTTCTTCCGGCAGATCGGCGGCACCACCGGTGTCGCGGTCCTGCTCTCCGTCTGGTTCGCGCTCACCCCGTCGGCCCTCACACACCACGTGAACTCGGCGCTACGGGACACCGCCTATCAGCAGGAGGTCGCCCGGGCGGCACAGGGCACCCACGACCACACCACTCAGCAGCTGGTCACGGCGCTGGACTCCGGGAACACCGGCGCCGCACAGGACGTCGTGCACGACACCTCCGCGCTCCAGACGCTGCCCCGTGCCGTCTCCTACCCGCTCAGGCAGGCGTTCGCCGACTCGATGGGCACGGTCTTCCTGGTGACGGCCGCCCTCGCCGTCGTGGGCCTCCTGATCCTGGTCTTCTGGAAGCCGGTGGCCCTGCGGGCCAAGGCCGGCACCCAAGAGGCCGCGAGGGAACGGACAGCGGCCAAGGGCCAGGGCTGATCCCTCCTCGACACCCCCCGAACGACTCCGGGGCCGCTCCATGCGAGCCGGCCCCGGAGTCGTTCTGTCCGCCGTACGGCACCTGACGCGGTGGAGGTGAGAAATGCACATGGCGGCGATGTGCAATTCCCACGCCATTGGTGTCCGCTGTCCTGGATCCGCCGGTGCGCAGGTGGAACGCTCCGAAGTACCCCACACCATGGACCGGATCGGAGCGTTCTCGTGAAAATAGGGGTCCTGGGACCGCTGTCCGTAGACCACAACCACTCGTCCATCGTCCCCACCGCCGGCAAACCGCGTCAGGTCCTCACCATGCTCGCGCTGCGGGCAGGCCACACCGTACCCGTGAGCACCCTCATGGAGGAAGTCTGGGGGGACGCGGTGCCACGCAGCGCCGCCACCACGCTCCAGACGTACATTCTGCAGTTGCGCCGCCAGATCGCCGGGACCCTGGCCCCCGGCTCCGCCCTCACTCCGAAGGACGTCCTCGCCACCTCGTTCGGCGGCTACCGCCTGACGCCGACCGTGGAGAGCCACGACTCGGCCGAGTTCCGGCAGTTGACGCTGCGCGGAGGCGCAGCACTGGAGACCGGTGACCCCTGTACGGCGGCCGACCTGCTCAGGAAGGCGCTGAACCTGTGGCGCGGACCGGCACTGGGCGACGTACCACGCGGGGTGGTGCTGGAGCTCGAGGCCATCAGCATGGAGGAGTCCCGCATGCAGGTACTGGAGCAGCGCATCGAGGCCGATCTGCGGCTGGGCCGGTACTCGTCGCTCATCGCCGAGCTACGCGTCCTGACCGCCCGGCATCCTCTGAACGAGAACCTGCGTGCCCAGCTGATGACCGCCTTCTACTGCTCCGGCAACACCTGGCGGGCGATGGAGGAGTTCCGCCGCCTGCGCGAGTGTGTGCGCATGGAGCTCGGTGTGGAGCCGAGTCACCGGCTCCAGCGCATGCACCAGGCGGTCCTGAGCGGTGAGTCCCTGCCCGGGACTCTGCGGGCGCAGCTGCCCTTCGTTGTGGACTGACCGGTGCCGGGCGGCACGAGCCGGTGTCCCGCGGCCCGCACCGGGGCCCCGGGACACCGGCTCGCGTCACCGCGGTGCTGTTCGGTCCAGGACCGTGGTGTACAGGTTCGGGTCACTGGTGGCGAGCACCCTCAGGGCCTTGGCGTGCGGCGGGAACTCCGGGTGGGCCAGGGCCTCTTCGAAGCGCTCCCGGCTCTCCCACTCGGCGACGTTGACGTACCGCCCCGGCTGGTCGGCATGGCGGAGCATGCGATGCCCGAGGAAGCCGGGACGAGCGGAGAAGAACACCGAGGTGGCGTCAAACGCCCGCTCGAACTCCTCGACGGAACCGTGCACTTCGAAACGGTTGACGAACGTGATCATCGATGCGGCCTCTCCACGTCGGTATCGGGGCGGTCGGACTGCGGTCCGTGCCCCGATCCTGTCGCCGGCTGCTCGACGAACGCTCGACAACCGGTGCCTCACCCTCCCTGTTCCAGCCCCCACGCCCAGGCGGCCGCGCTCTCGACGACCGCGGCCAGCCGCTCCGCGTCGGCCACCGTGCAGCCGGGCGGCGGGCCGAGGCGGCGCAACCGGGCCGCCGGGTCGGTGGGCCGCTGCGGATGCAGCGGTACGGCGGTGAGGTCACCGACCGCGAAGAACGCCTCCCCCGACGGCAGTTCGGCCGCCGGGACACCGGTGCGGCCGGCGCGCTCGGGCAGAGCGCCGTCGTTACGGGCGGCATGCAGCTGCGCGAGCAGTTCCTCACGGCTACGGCCACGCAGGGCCAGCAACAGAAAGGGGTTGTCCTCCAGTGCCTCGGCGAAGGCGTAGTGCACGGCGGCGCCGTGGACGCAGGGGTCGCCGGTGTCCCGGCAGTCGCAGCGCGAGGAGAGTTCGCCCCGGCGGGGGAAGGCGGCGAGCTCCGCCCTGCCCAGGGTCTCGTCGACGTTCTCCGGCATGCGGCCCTCCAGCAGGCTCGCCGTGTGCTGGAGTTGCCCGGCCAGGAAGCGGAGACCGTGCGCCCACTGGTCGTCGGTGAACACCGGCAGTGTCAGCGTCACCGGCCAGGCCCCCTTGGCCTGCTCCACGCGGGCCATGACCTCGCCCGGCCGGACCACGAGGCCCTGCACGGCGCCGTTGCGCGCGAGCGAACGGCCGCGCGGCAGCCTGGTGTTGGGGTAGGTCGCGCCCAGTGATTCCAGAGTGCGGATCCAGCGCCTGCTCCACGAGGTGGCTGCGGCGGCCGCGGGCTGCTGCCTGCTGTCGGACCGGGTACTGCTTGCTGCCGGGCTCACTCGTCGACTCCTGATTCTGTGAGCTGGACAAGGTCACGGAGGGCCGCGTCGTCGAGTTCGGAGAGCGAGGTCTCGCTCATGCCGACGACCGCGTCTGCCAGCGAGCGCTTGCTCTCCAGCAGGGCGTCGATGCGCTCCTCCAAGGTGTCCGCCGTGACGAGCTTGTGCACATGGACGGTTCTGGTCTGGCCGAGGCGGTGGGCACGGTCGCTGGCCTGCTCCTCGACGGCGGGGTTCCACCAGCGGTCGTAGTGCAGGACGTGCGAGGCCCGGGTGAGATTCAGGCCGAAGCCGCCCGCCTTGAGGCTGATGACGAGGATCGGAGAAGCCGTCTCGTCGTGCTGAAACGCCTCGACCATGCGGTCGCGCTCCTCCACCGGGGTGCCGCCGTGCAGGAACGGCACGTGGCCCAGGCCGAGTTCGGCGGCGAGATGACGGCTGAGCAGTTCGCCCATGACACGGTACTGGGTGAAGACCAGTACGCGGTCCTGCGCCGCCACCGCCTCGGAGAGCATCTCAGTGGCCCGGGCGAGCTTGCCGGAGCGTCCCACGAGCTGATCGTCGCGGGTCTGTCGGCCCCGGTGCAGGTACTGGACCGGGTGGTTGCAGATCTGTTTGAGCTCGGTCAGCAGACGCAGCACGTTGCCGTGGCGTGCGAAGCCGGTCCCCAGTCCTTCCTCTGTGTCGAGGGCCGCCTCCACCGCGGCCTTGTAGAGACCGGCCTGCTCCGCGGTCAGGTTGCAGGCGACCGTCGACTCCAGCTTCGGCGGGAGTTCGGCCACCACCGCGCTCTTGAGCCGGCGCAGCACGAAGGGGGCGATCACGGCGCGCAACCGCTCGGCGGTCCCGCTCTCCCCGTCGCGTTCGATCGGGTCGGCGAAGCGCTCCTTGAAGCGGCGGTGCGAGCCGAGGAGTCCGGGGTTGGTGAAGTGCATGATCGACCAGAGTTCGGACAGCCGGTTCTCCACCGGCGTACCGGTCAGGGCTACGCGGTGCCGGGCGGCGAGCCGGGTGGCGGCACGGGCCGTCCGCGCGGTGTGGTTCTTGATCTGCTGCGCCTCGTCGAGGACGACGAGGTTCCAGTCCACGGACGTGAGCAGCTCGGCATCCAGACGCAGCAGGGCGTAACTGGTGACGACGACCTCGTCGGCCCGGAACTCGTCCGCGGCGGTGGCGCGTCGCGGACCGTGGTGTCGACGGACCGTCAACTCCGGTGTGAACCGTGCGATTTCGCGCTCCCAGTTGCTCATCACGGAGGTGGGACAGACCACGAGGTGGGGTCGCTCACCGGTGCGGCTCGCGATCAGCGCGATGGCCTGGAGGGTCTTGCCGAGGCCCATGTCGTCGGCGAGCAGCGCACCGAACCCCAGCCCGGTCAGGCTCTGCAGCCAGGCCACACCGCGCCGCTGGTAGTCACGCAGTTCCGCACGCACCCCGGCCAGTTCGGGCTCGCCGGCGTCGGCCGCGTCGCGCAGGTCGGCCACGATGTCCGCGACCGACCCGTCGGCCAGCGCCGGAACGTCACCGAACTCCTCGGTGTGACGACGGCCGCACAGCACGACGGACAGTGCCTCCACCATCGCCAGCCGCCCGCTGGTGCCGACGAGTGCGGCGAGCCGGTCGGCCTGTGCGCAGTCCACCCGTACCCACCGGTCCCGCCACGGGGCGAGGGGCTCACCGCGCTCGGCCAGGGCGAGGACCTCGTCATGGGTCAGGACCTCGCCGCCGACAACGGCCTCCCAACGGCAGGCGACGGTACGGCCGTGCGGGCTCGCCCCGTTCCTGCGGTCTGCGGAGCCTCCGCGCCGGACACCCACCCGCAGCCGTGGACCGAGCACATTGCCCGGCGCGTCGAGTCCGTCCGGGACGACCACCTCGATACCGGCCATCCGCAGCGCGGTGCCACCGTCGCCGAGGAGTCCGGCGGCCTCGAACGGGGTCAGCATGGCCTGCACCGGATGGCCCTGGGACAAGACGCCCGCGAGGGGCGGGAAGGTACGCGCGGCCAGGGCCAGCTTTTCGGTCAGGACGTCCTGCGGCCGGTCCAGGACGCCGGTTCCGAGGGTGAGCGTGGTGGCTTCGGTGGTCCACACACGCTGGGCGGGCACCAGCGCCGCCGGCTCACCCACCCTCTGGAGGTGGAACGTCAGAGGCCACCGCGCGTCCGGCCCGGCAGGCACCCCGAGCCGCAGACAGAGCCGTACGGCGACCCGCTCGTCGGCGCCGGAGGCGGCCCAGTCCGCGATCCGGTCGGCCGAGGGCGCGCCGGGCGCCTCGACTGCGGCCGCCTCGGCTCCGGCCGTCAGGGCCGTCAGCCAGGCCCCCGGCCAGTCGCCGGCGCGGCTCTCCGACGTGACGTGCGGCCGGTCGTCCGGTGCACCGACGCTGTCCCCGGCCCGGGCACAGACATCGGCGACTGCGTCGCAGAACGCGCCGAGCAGGGTGTGCGGGGCACAGACCCGAAGCTCGTCGGCGCCGTCCTCGGCCACTGTGCCGGGCGGCGGGAGCCGCAGTGCGTGCGCGGCGGCCGGCAGCGCCTCGGCGAGGGCCGCCAGCCGCGGGTCGCCCCCGCAGTCGGCGCGCCAGTGCCCGTGCACGCGGTCCTCCCTGCCGGGGGACAACACGGGGGTCAGATGTCCGGCGACCACGTGCTCCAGGGCGAGTCTCGCGGCGAGGGCCCAGGCGTGCACGGACGGGCCGGGCTGTTGCCCGCCGGACACGGGGCCCGTCGTGTGCAGGCCGGCGAGAGCGGCAAGCGTCTCGCCGACCGGCACCAGCAGGGCGGGTACCTCCGCACCCACCATCTGGTCACCGTCGGGCAGCACCACGGGGAGGACGGCGCCGGATCCGGTGCCGGACGCGGTGTGCGGCACCAGTCCGAGGGCCGCGGCGTGCGTCGCCGGCCACGGCGTTCCCCAGAAGGCCATCCTCCCCTTCCCGGGCACCTCGGGGTCCGGAACGAACGTCGCCTGCAACTGACCGGGAATTTCGGGCCGGCCCATGAGCGATCCTGTCTCCTCGAAATCGCGGATTCGGAAAAGCGCTGTGCAGGATACCCCGAGAGTTGCCCCGATTTCACAGTACAGCTGGATCCGATCCCGCAGGACGGCGAGATCCGGGGCCGAATCTAATTGCTTTTCGCGGCGTCGGTGTACCAGCTTTCCGGATCGACGTCGCGCGGCACCCAGGAAGGCGCCCCCTGTTCCGTGTTGACCGCCTTCTCGATCACGACCAGATTGTGGTGGACGTGGACACCGCTGACGTTGCGGTCGGTGTACGAGGGCCCGGCAGCGTCGGCGTCCGGCTGCCGCTCCTGGTGGTTGAGCCCGTCCAGCAGGTTCTTGACCAGGCCCATTGAGGTGCCGGAGTCGTGGAGATCGGTGGCGTTGCCGCCCCAGCCCGGCCAGTAGGCGGTCTGTACGTCCTCGATCACGTACAGGCCACCGGGCCGCACGTGCGGGAAGAGGGTCCGGAAGGACGTCAGGACGTGGTGGTTGAGGTGGCTGCCGTCGTCGATGACGATGTCGAAGGGGCCGAGGCCCTCGGCCAGCCCCTCCAGGTACCGCACGTCCCCCTGGTCCCCGCGCAGCGGCACCAGGCGGGGCTCGGCGATGCCGTGCTTCTCGTGGATGTCGAGGCCGTAGACGGTGCCGCGCGGGAAGTAGTGCTTCCACATGCGCAGCGAGGCGCCGCCCTGGTCGGGGGCGTCGTAGCCGCCGATGCCGATCTCGAGCACGGTCACCGGACGCCTGCGCAGCGGGGCGAAGTAGCGGTCGTAGTGCGGGGTGTACCAGTGCCCGCCCCACTTGTCGGAGCCGAAACGCACCGCGAGTTCGTCGAGCGACTGTTCCCGGCCGCCGATCGCCGCGGCCAGCTGATGCAGCGCGGTGACGGCGGCCGCCCGCTCCGCGTGCGCCGGGTCGGCCGGGTCGAACAGGGGCCGGTCAGGCTCGGCCACGTGCAGCTCCAGGGTCGCCGTGTACCGGCCCGGCGCTCCGTACACGGCGCGCAGCAGCTCGACGAGGTCCTGGGCGAGGCTCGCGACCGCTGTCCGCGGGGCGCTCGGCACCACCTCGGCGACGCCGCCGCCCAGCGTGACTCCGCAGCCGAGCAGTTCGCCGCCCAGGCGCAGGCTCACCTTCACCGTCGTCTTGCCGACGGGCTCCGGGAACAGCGCGGCGCGCGAGACCAGTTCGCGCAGCAGGGTCTGGGCACAGTCGGCGGCGCCGAGCTCGGTCAGCCGGGCGGCTGCCTCTGCGTCCGGGCGGTCGGCGAGGCCGATGAGGGTGTTCTCCAGTTCACGTGGGGCTTGCGCCGGCATGTGCGCTCCTTCATGGCCGAGTGGGCAGGATCCCGTTCCGCCGTGGCGGACGAGCGGGTCCGAGGCTAGGAGCGGCGGGTCGAGGCAGGCTCGACCTGCGGTGGCGACCGTCTCACGAAACGGTCGCCACATTTCCCCGACCCTTCTTCCAGGTATCGCAGGACACGATATTCGAGGAAAAGTCAAATCCCATTTCTCGATAATTTCGAGACCAGAAGAACGGCATTCTGTCAAGCCACAGCCACTCCATATACATGGATCTCCGAAATGGGGCAGGGCCCCGCCGATCCGGGCGTAATTCGATTCGGCGAGCGGTCGCCGGGCCCCCTTGTCCAGCCCTCCCCTGCCCGCTCGGCTCAGCGAGGTTCCAGGAGTCTTCGAGCGCTTGGAGACAACCTGCCCCGGCCACGTCAACCTCGGTCGGAGAGGCACCCATGCGCGTACTGATAGCGGCGCCCGCCCTGGACGCCCACTTCAACGGCTGCGTCCCGCTCGCGTGGGCGCTGCGGACAGCGGGACACGAAGTACGGGTGGCCGCCCAGCCCCCGCTGACCGACAGCATCACCGCTGCCGGGCTCACCGCCGTCCCCGTCGGCCGGGACCCGGAGCTCGCCCGGGTCATGGCCGCGGCCGGCCCGCGGATCTACGCCCACCACGAGGGCCGGGACCTCGTGGGCAGCCTGGACGAACCGGTGGACGCGGAGTTCCTCCGCACCAGCAACGAGCTGATGACTTCGGCGTTCTACGCACGGATCAACGACGAGGAGACGATCGACGACCTCGTCGCGTTCTGCCGCGCCTGGCGGCCCGACCTGGTGATCTGGGAGACCTTCACCTTCGCCGGCGCCGTCGCCGCACAGGTCACCGGGGTCCCGCACGCGAGGCTGCTGTGGGGACCCGACCTGTTCCTGCACATGCGCCAGACCCTGCTCGGCCACCACGCCCGAAACGGGGTGGACGCCGCGCGCACCCCCGAGGCAGACCCGGTACGGCACTGGCTCGCGGGCCAACTCGCCCGGTATGACATGGAGTTCACCGAGGAGACCGTGACCGGTCAGTGGCGCGTCGACCAGATGCCGGCGAGCATGCGGCTGGCCCCCGGACAGCACACCGTGCCCATGCGGTACGTCCCCTACAACGGCCCGGTGCCCGCCACCGTGCCGCCCTGGCTGCGCGTCGCGCCCGACCGACCGCGGATCTGTCTGACGAAGGGTTTGAGCGTACGCACCATCGACTCGCCCGACGGTCGCGCCGTCACCGCGGACGACTTCTTCGAGGCCGTGGCCGACCTCGACGCCGAGATCGTCGCGATCCTCGACGACTCCGAGCGCGAGCGGCTGACCACCGTGCCCGACAACACCCGGGTGGTCGACTTCGCCTCGCTGCACGTCCTGCTGCCGTCGTGCGCGGCGATCGTGCACCACGGTGGGGCCGGCACCTGGGCGACCGCGGCGGTCCACGGCGTACCGCAACTGGTCCTCGCCTCGATGTGGGACAACATCCACCGGGCCCGCCGCACCCAGGAGGTGGGTGCCGGAGTGTTCGTCCCGCCCGCCGAACTGGACCCGGCCGGACTGCGTTCGGCCCTCGACCGGCTGCTGCACGAGCCGTCGTACGCGAAGGGGGCGCAGGCGCTGCGCGACGAGATGACGGCCGAGCCCGCCCCCAACGAGGTCGTACCCGTGCTGGAGCGCCTGGCTGCACAGCACCGCACGGCCGCCACGTGACCCGTACTCCCGGCCGTCCCGCTTTCCCCACGTTCCCAGGAGGATCAACACCCATGACTCTGTTCGCAGTTCTCGCCACCCAGGCCCCCTCGGGGATCAGCGCCGACGAGTTCCGGGCCCGGCTGCCGGAGGGCTTCGCCTACACCCGCGAACTGGTGGAGCGAGGGGTGATCCGGCACAGCTGGGTCCGCGTGGGCGCCTCGGGCGGGCTCCTCGTCTACGACGTGGCCTCGCACGAGGAGCTGCTGACCCACCTCTACGACAACCCGCTGAGCCCGCACCTGTCGTTCGAGGTCATCCCGCTCGCCGAACCGCGCGCCTTCGACTCGACCTCGTACCGGAACGGCAGGGAGAACACACTGCAGCAGTGAGCAGGGGCGGCCCGGTGCACCACGGAGTGCACCGGGCCGCCCCCTTTCCGCCCGCCGGACCGGTCAGGCCTCCTGCGGCCGGACGGACAGCGCGTGGCGGAAGACGTCCCGCGGGTCCCAGTGCGCCTTCGCCCGTTGGAGCCGGGGGTAGTTGTCCTTGTAATAGAGCGTGTGCCAGGGCACGGACGACTTGTTCCACTCGGGATCTGCCAGGTCGATGTCCGGGTAGTTGATGTAGGTGCCGTCGCTCTGCTCGCCGGGCACAGGCACACCGCCGGTCTCTGTGTAGACGTCCCGGTACAGCTCCCGTATCCAGGCCAGGTGCCGGGCGTCCTGCGCGGGGTCCTGCCACAGGCTCACGTAGAACGCCTTCATCACGGCACCGCGTTGCGCCGTCGCGGTGGTCTGCGGCGCCACCTCGGCCACCTTGCCGCCGTACGACATGAACAGCACACCGGCACTCGCGTGACCGTAGTCGGCGTCGGTCAACGCCTCGTGCAGGACGTCGAGTTGTCCGTCCTCGTAGCCTTTGAGCAGATAGGCCGCCTTGCCCTTGGAGCGCATGCCCGTCACCGTGTCGGGCAGGGTGGGCTGCAGCATCGACTGCAGCCAGGGCCTGGTCCGCACCGTGTGCGCGGGGCGCGGGCCGACCCCGTCGGCGAGCGCGTCGACATAGCCGTCCAGCAGCGACGCGGCGTCCGGCACGGTGGCGTCCATCTGGGTGCTCATGATGATGATCCCGGACGCCCTGTGCATCACGCCGAGCACGCTGAACAGGCTCGCGTACGGGGAGTCGGGCGCGCTGTTCTGCTCGTGCCACTCGGCGTGGTTGCGCATCAGCCGCCGGAAGCGGTCTCCGGTCATGTCCTGCCACGACCAGGTCACCAGACTGTCCAGGACGGTGGCCGGCGGGCGGGGCAGCAGAGTACCGGGACCGGCGCCGGGACAGACGTCCGGCGCACGCAGCCAATACCGGGTGACCACGCCGAAGTTGCCACCGCCGCCCCCGGTGTGGGCCCACCACAGATCCTGCAGGGCACCCTCGTCCTCACGGCTCGCGACCACCGCGCGAGCGGTGCCGGAGGCGTCCACGACGACCACCTCCACCGCGTGCAGGTAGTCGACCACGCAGCCGTGCAGCCGGGTCAGCGGGCCGTACCCGCCGCCGAGGATGTGTCCCCCGGCGCCGACCGTGGGGCAGGAGCCGCCGGGAACGGTGACGCCCCAGCCCTTGTACAGGGCACGGTAGAGCGCCCCCAGCTGGACGCCCGGCTCGACGGCGAAGGCGCCTCGGGCGGGGTCGTGGTACACGGCGTCCATCTGCGACATGTCGATGAGGAAGCGGGTGCCCGGCCCGTCGACGAAGTCCTCCAGGCAGTGTCCGCCGCTGCGGACGCCGATGTGCAGACCGGCGTCGACGGCGTCCTGCACGGCGAGGACGCTCTGCTCGGTGTCACCGACGACGCGAATGTGCTCGGGGGTGCCGGTGAAGCGGTGGTTGACACCGTTGACCAGGTCGGCATAGCGGGGATCGTCGGTGCCCACCGCCACGGGGCCCGGTGGCGGCCGGTGTGGCGTGCCTTCGCTCATCTCGTCCCTCTTCCCTCCGTCGGACCGGCCCTCGACAGGCCTGCTGCTTCGCACACCCCACACGCCCGCCCTCGATTCCGGCTGGACCCGGCGGACCCCGCTCGTCGAGCGGTGTTCGAGCGAGGGTTCTTACGGTGCGACCGTGACCGAGGAGATGAAGCACACGCAGCGCAGGACCGTCGTCGTCACCGGAGGCGGGAGCGGCATCGGGCGGGCCACGGCCCGGGCCTTCGCCATGGAGGGCGCGCACGTCCTGGTGGTGGGACGCACGCCCGGACCACTCCGGGAGACCGCCGGGGAGCAGCCCACGATCAGCACCCTGACCGCCGACATCACCGCGGACGACGGCCCCGACACGGTGGTCACGACCGCGCTGGAGCGGTACGGACGGCTCGACGTGCTCGTGAACAACGCCGCCCTTGGTGTGCACAGCACGCTCGATGACCTCGACACCGCGACCCTCGACGTCCAGCTGGCCACGAACCTGCGCGCACCGTTCCTGCTGACCAGGCGTGCCCTGGACGCGCTGTCCGCGAGTTCCGGCACGGTGGTCAACCTCTCCACCGCAGGCTCGCTCGGGCGCCGCGCCTGGCCCGGCATGTCCGTGTACGGCGCCACGAAGGTCGCCCTCGACTTCCTCACCCGGACCTGGGCCCTGGAGTTCGCCCCGCGCGGGGTCCGCGTGGTGGGTGTCGCGCCCGGCGTCATCGACACCGGCATGGCGACGCGCAACGGCATGCCCGCAGAGCATTACGCGGCGTTCATCAAGGACATGCACGACCGGATCCCCGCGGGCCGCGTCGGAACCCCCGAGGAGATCGCCTGGTGGATCGTCCAACTGGCCTCGCCGCAGGCGCAGTACGCGAACGGCACCGTCCTGGCGGTCGACGGCGCCCTCTCCGTCCAGTGAGCGGCTCGATGGAGCCGGTACCGTGCGGGCGCTGAGCGTTCCGGAATTCCCGGGTGCCGAAGCCGAAGGTCTTCGGCGGCTGCCGGGACCTTTCGCGAGCTGTTTCGCACCGCGGTCCACGTCCCGCCGAGGCGTCGTCCGCGACGCCCGTGCGCCGCCGGCGGCGGCCGGCCTCACGAGCCGGGTTTGACCTCCCTTCAAGCAGCGGCCCCTAGGGTCGCCCGCGTATCCGTCCTGGTTTCGACCGCAGAGAGGGTATCCGTCAGATGACCACCCAGAGCCTTGCCGGGCGCCTCACCCTGTGCGGGACCGCACCTGACACCGAAACAGCCGCGCTGGTCAAGGAAGTCGGCCTGGCGCGGATTGTCACGGTCCTCGTCGACGAGGTGCTGTTCCGCTGTGACGACCCCGTGAACACCATGCCCGTGGACATCGCGCTGGAGGTCGGCCACGGCGAGGAGACCCACCGCACGGTGCTGCGCATGTCCCGCGGCGAACCGATCCGGGTCATCGGTGACGACGACCCGTCGGTGTGTATCCGCCGGCACCTGCAGTTCACCCTCGCCGACCTGGTACACCGCCTGTACGGCCCGCTGCACGCGCAGCACAGCGGTGACTTCACGGACGTCTTCCTCCCGGAACGGCCGGCCGACTTCAGCCGACTGCGGGACATCCTCGACTCCACCCATCAGGCGGGCGGGACACTGCTGTCCGGCTGCACCAGCCAGACGCCCGGCCTCGGCGCGCTCTCGGTGCGCTACGGCTCGGACAAGTGGGCCAGTTTCCACTGGTACACGCAGCACTACGAGAACCACTTCGCCCGGTACCGCGACCGCCCGGTGCGCATCCTGGAGATCGGCATCGGCGGCTACGCGGGTGCCCTGGGCGGCCCGTCGCTGAAGATGTGGAAGCGCTACTTCCACCGTGGCATGGTCTACGGCCTCGATCTGTTCGACAAGTCCGCACTGGACCAGGACCGGCTCAAGGCGCTCACCGGCGACCAGGGCGACGCCGAAGCCCTGCGTGAACTGGCCGAGGAACACGGTCCGTTCGACATCGTCATCGACGACGGCAGCCACGAGAACGAGCATGTGCGCGTCTCGTTCGACGCGCTCTTCCCGTATGTGCAGCCCGGCGGGCTGTACGTGATCGAGGATCTGCAGACGTCGTACTGGCCACGGTTCGGCGGCACCCCGGGGCCGACGACCGCGCCGGACACCTCCATGGGGCTGCTCAAGCGGCTGCTCGACGACATCCACTACGCGGAGTTCGCCCCGAAACCCGACGAGCCCCGCACGATCACCCAGTCGGAGGTGATCGGCGTGCACACCTACCACAACATCGCCTTCATCGAGAAGGGCGTGAACGGCGAGACCAGCATCCCCGCCTGGATGGACGACGAGGCGTGGAAGGCCCTGGGCGCGATCACCCCGGAAGAAGGGCGCGAGGAGGCGCAGTCACGATGACCGTCACGACCGGTCCAGCCGCCGTGCACACGGAGGAGACCGCCGAGCTGCTGACGCAGCTGCGCGAGTATCTCGCTCCGGTGCCGCCGCAACTGAGCATGCCGCCGCGGGCGTTCACCGATCCCGGCCTGTACGAACTGGAACGCGAGCGGATCTTCCACCGTTCCTGGGTACTGGTGGGCCACGCAGACCAGTTCGCGTCGCCCGGGGACTACGTGGCCCTGGACGTCGCCGGCGAGGCCGTCCTCGTGGCCCGTGCCACGGACGGCGCCCTGCACGCCACCTCACCCGTCTGTCGGCACCGGCTGATGCCGCTGGTCGAGAAGGGGCAGGGCAACGCCAAGGACCTCACGTGCCCGTACCACCTGTGGCGGTACGACATGGACGGCCGGCTCATCGCCGCGACCCACATGCGCGGCAATCCCGACTTCGACCCGGCGTCGTGCCGGCTCCCCGGCTTCGCCGTCGAGGAGTGGCACGGCTTCGTCTACGTCAACCTCGACCCGCACGCACGGCCCCTCGCCCCGGAACTGACCGTCGTCGAGACGGAGATGGAGAACTACCGGCTCGACGACATGGTCCAGATCTCCACCTGGACCGAGGACTGGCACTGCAACTGGAAGGTGGCCGTGGAGAACGGCCACGAGAACTACCACGCCATCGGCTTCCACCCCGAGACCGTCAAGCCCCTGATGACCGGCGGCATCGATATGCGGGTGCACTTCGACTCACCCGTGGTCTCGCGGCTGCTGAGCCCTGCGGGCAACCCCGTGCAGCCGACCGTGCTGCCGCTCACCGAGGAAGAGCAGAAGACGCTCTACAGCTTCCGCGTCTTCCCCTGCGGCAGCGTCGCCACCTTCGGCGAGACGATCGCCTGGCTCAGCCTCATCCCGGCCTCGCTGGACCGCACCGTGGTGCGCGGCGGCACGCTGATGCCACGCCGGATCGTCGAGCAGGCCGGCCTGGAGAACCTGCGCGGGCCGCTGGAGGAGTTCACCGCACGGGTCAACGCCGAGGACCGCACCGGTCTGGAGGCCGTGCAGCGCGGGGTCGGCTCGCGCTACGCCGGACGCGGCCACCTCAGCCCCAAGGAACCGGGCGTGCTGGCCTTCTACCGCTCGCTGGCCGAAGGGCTCTGCGGCTAGGACGCGACGGTGAAGCCCCGGAGACCTCGTCCGAGGTCTCCGGGGCTTCACCGTCGCGCCGTGCTACGCGGTGCGCATGTGCAACGGCAGCCTGCTCGGCGCCAGCAGGCCCTCCGGATCGTGGAACTGCACCGGTTCGGTGCCGGAGACCTCGAACGACTCGTAGCGGGTGAGCAGTTCGGTCAGTGCCACCCGCGCCTCCAGACGGGCCAGCGGGGCACCCAGGCAGACGTGCGCGCCCTTGCCGAAGGACAGATGGCGGTTGGAGCGCCGGCCGATGTCGAACGTGTCCGGGTCGGCGAAGGCCTCACCGTCCCTTGCCGCCGACACCAGCGCCACGCTGACGAGCGCGCCCTTGGAGATGCGGTACCCGCTCAGCTCGGTGTCCACCGCCACCCTGCGGTCCAGCCAGATGAGTGGCGAGCGGTAGCGCAGCACCTCCTCGATGGCCGCGGGCAGCAGCGCGGGGTCCTCGCGTAGCTTGGCGGTCACTTCGGCGTGCTCGTCGAAGCAGAGCACCGCGTTGCCGATCAGCGCGCTCGTGGTGAGGAACCCGGCGATCAGCAGCAGCCCGAGGAAGCCGACGATCTCCACGTCGTCCAGGCGCCTGCCGTCCAGTTCGGCCCGGATCAGGTCGTTGATCAGCCCGTCGCGCGGCTCGTCCCGGTGCCACCGCACATGCCGGGTAAGGTAGTCGTTCATCTCACGGATGTACGGGGCCATGGCGGTCACACCCGCCTCGCTGCGGATGGCGTCGACGCCGTTGTCGACGAGCAGCGCGTAGGCCCAGCTACGGAACAGCTCGTGATCCGACCGGGGCAGGCCCATCACCTCGGCGATGACCGTGACCGGCAGCGGATGAGCGAGGTCGGTGACCACGTCCATGGTGCCGCCCCGCGCGTCGACGGCGTCCAGCAGCTGCCGGGTCACCGCCCTGATCCGCGTCTCCAGCCCGGCCACGAAGCGGGGCGTGAAGGCCTGACTGACCAGCCCACGCAGCTCGCGATGGCGGGGCATGTCCATGTTCTGGAAGTTGCCCTTCTGAAAAGCGATCAGCTCCTCCACCGGGGGCATGAACTCGCTCATGTCATTGGAGAACGTCTCCGCGTCCTGCATCACCTTCAAGCCGTCCGCGTAGCGGAAGACCCGCCACCGCCCGGACGTCGGGTCGTGGCTGACCGGTTCGTCCCGGCGCATCCGCTCGTACCAGGCGAGGGTCTTCTGCATCTCGTCCGAGAAGTGCGGACCACCCATGGGTTTTCTCCTCGCGTTCCTGGCCCGAAGGCCTTGTTGCCGGCGTCACCGCACAGCTCAACAGGGTTCACTCGAAAGCCGATCGAGCCGGACACGACAGCGGGACGGCCGGGCCGAGGTCTCCCTCCGCCCGGCCGCTCACGGCCTGTCGGCCGGCCTGTTCCGATCTGTTCAGCCGCGCGGGCTCTCCGCGTACTCCTTGGCGTGGCCGAGCGTGGCCCGGCTGTTGGTGCTCAGCGCGTGCCGGACATACGCACGCGCGTCCGCCACGGTTTTGCCGGTGCCCAGCACCTTCTCGACGGCCTCGGGCTTGACGATGACGGTGTGGTGCGAGGTGACGTCGACTCCGTCGCCCGCCGGCACGATCGTCCAGCAGCCGGTGTGTGCGCTCATCAGCGCGGGGACCGTGGTCTGCTTGTATACGATCCGGTCGGTGCCGAAGACCACACGCACGGACTCGGTGGTGTGCACCGAACCGTCCGCCGCCTTGGTGTCCATCGCCATCACCTGGACTCCGGGCTCCTCCTCGGCGAAGTCGAGACGGGCGACATGCGGCAGCCTCTCGGGCCACAGGTCGGCCCGGTTGAGGAAATCGAAGACCAGGGCGCCGTCCGCCGCGATGTGCACGGTGTCCTCGAAGGCGAACATCACCTCGTCGAGCCCTGCACGGTCCTCGGCGACCCGTTTGATGCCGGCCAGCTCGGCCGCGCTGTTGCGGTCCAGCGCGTTGTTGACCCACTCCACGCCGTCGGGGTCGTTGTCGACGACCGTGAAGTCGTGGCGCAGCGCCAGCCGGCAGTGGGCCTCACCCTCGGGGAGGACGACCCAGGTGCCGCCCATCGAGGCGACGGGTGGGGCGGAGATCTCCTGCCGGAAGGCGACCGTCAGCCGCGGGCGGTCCAGTTCCCGGCGTGAGGTCCAGTTCTTGACCGAGCCGTTGGCAGTGGCCCATATGTGGATGTGCTCGGTGCCCTCGCCCCTGCCGAGGTGCTCGACGTGCACGTTCGGGGTGAAGAGCTGCGGCCAGCGGGTCACGTCGGCGATGATCTCGTAGACCGTCCCGGCCGGGGCGTCGATCTCGGTCGTGTGCAGGGCAGCGTGCCGTTCGGACACGTGAATCGTCCCTTCCTGGTCGATGCTCAGTAGTTCCCGAGCCCGCCGCAGACGTTGAGCGCCTGTGCCGTGATGGACGCCGCGGTGTCGGTGGCGAGATAGCCGACGAGACCGGCCACCTCCTGTGCGGTGGAGTAGCGGCCCAGCGGGATCTTCGCCTGGAACTGCTCAAGGATCTCGTCCTCGGTGGTGTTCCAGGCGGCCGCGTAACCCGAGCGCACCCGCTGGGCCATCGGCGTCTCGACGTAGCCGGGGCAGACGGCGTTGACGGTGATGCCGGTCTGGGCCAGTTCTTTGCCGACGGCCTTGGTGAAGCCGATCACGCCGTGCTTGGACGCCGAGTAGGGCGCCGCGAGCACGACCCCCTGCTTGCCGCCGGTGGAGGCGATGTTGATGATCCGGCCCCAGGCGCGGTCCTGCATCCCGGACTGCTTGAGCACCTCCCGGGTGACCAGGAAGACGCTGTTGAGGTTGGTGTCGATCACGTCGTACCACAGCTCGTCGGCGAGATCCGCCGTCACCCCGCCACCGTTGCGCCCCGCGTTGTTGACCAGCACGTCGACACGGCCGTACGACTCGACTGCGGAACCCACCAGCGACCGCACCGAGTCGAGGTCGCGCACGTCCGCCGGTGTGCCGTCCGCGTCGAGGCCCGCGGACCGCAGTTCCTCCACGGTCCGCTTGACCGCGTCCGCGTCCCGGGCGCAGAGGAATACGGCCAGGCCGCTCCTCGCCAGATCCTCGGCCACGGCCAGCCCGATCCCGCTGGTGGCCCCCGTGATCAGGGCGACCCGCCGTTCTTCTCCCGCCATCTTGAGCACTTCCCTCCGCATGTCGTCGAAGTCCACGGTGACCGGAAGGGCTCGAACGGGGGTCGAAGAGCGCTGGACGGCGGCCGGGCGGCCGGCGGGCCGCTCCAGCAGGCGTCGAGGGAGCGTGAAGGTTCCGCCCTCACCATCGTCGAAACCGTTCCCGCGTCTCTCGCGGGCTCCCGTCCGTACCCGCCAGGAGGACTCGCACATGACCGTCACCGGCACCACGCCCGCCGATTCGGGTTCCGCCGTGCTGTACCAGGACATCCAGCAGTTCTACGCCCGGCAGATGCAGTTGCTGGACGACGGTGAGGCCGAGAGGTGGTCCGAGACCTTCACCGAGGACGGCGTCTTCGACGGCAACGCTTTCCCGGAGCCCGCCGCCGGCCGCTCCGCTGTCGCCGCCGCGGCCCGCAGGGCCGTCGACGACTTCACGGCCCGCGGCATCCAGCGCCGGCACTGGCTCGGCATGCTCTCGGTGGAGCCGCGGCAGCCGGACGAGGTGCTGGTGACCTGCTACGCGCAGGTGCTGGAGACACCCCGCGGCGGGCGCCCCGAACTGCGTGCCAGTACGGGCTGCCGCGACCTGCTGGTACGCGGCGCGCAGGGGTGGCTGGTCAAGCACCGTTACATCCACCGCGACGACCTGGACTGACCCGGTCCGTACGACGACGCAGTCCGCCCGGAGCGCAGTGAGCTCCGGGCGGACGCCGTCGTCGTCGTTCAGGTGTCGGGATCAGGCGGCACTGGCAGGCGACTCGTTGACGAAGGCCAGCAGCAGCCGCGGCGTGCCGGCCTCGGCGATGGTCTCGTCGGGAAGGCTTATGCCGTACTCGCGCTCAATCTGACCGACGGTCTGCAGAACGGCCAGGGAGTCGTACCCCAGATCGGTGAACGTGGTGTCGAGGACGTCACCCTCCAGGTTCACCCCCTCCTCCTCTCCGGCGCACTCGCGCAGCACGCGGGTCAGCTGGTCCAGCGTCATCTCAGCCATGGCAGGCCCCTTCGGTTCGTTCTACGGATCGGTATGGGGACAGACGAGTTCGATCAACGGGGTGCGTCGGCGCGGTCCTGAGTCACCACCATGGCGGCGTTGAATCCGCCCTGGCCGCGCGCCAGCACCAGGGCGGCACGGACCGGGCCGCGACGCGCGGCCGTGACGAGGTCGAGCGCGTAACCCCCGGCCGGACCCTCGACGTTCGCGGTGGGGGGTATCACCGCGTCGCGCAGGGACAGCAGGGCCGCACCGAGGTCCAGGGCCGCGCCGCCCGCGGCCAGCCGCCCGGTCATCGTCTTGGGCGCCGTGACGGGCACCCCGTGCGGGCCGAAGACACGGCCGATGGCCTCCGCCTCCTGACGGTCGAGCTCCGGCACACCTGCCGCGTCGGCGAACACCACGTCGATCTCCTCGGGCGCCAACCCGGCTTCGTCCAGAGCGAGTTCGGCCGCGCGACGCAACCCCGGATCCGCTTCGCGGCCGGGCCCGGGGTCGAAGGTGGAGGCGTACCCGGCGAGCCGGCCGTAGACCCTGGCCGCCCGCTCCCGAGCGGCACCCGCGTCCTCCAACACGAGAATGGCGCCGCCCTCACCAGGCACATGACCGCGCGCCGCGCCGCTGAACGGCAGATAGGCGCGGTCGGGATCCGCTACGGTACTCAGCCGCCCGCCGGACAGCTGGGCGGTCCACCCCCAGGGGCAGATGGCTCCGTCCACGCCTCCGGTGACCATCATGCGGCTTCCCTTGCGCAGCTGACGGCGGGCCTGGGCGACCGCATCGAGGCCGCCCGCCTGCTCGGTCACCAGTACCCCGCTGGGCCCGCGCAGCCCGTGCCGGATGGAGATCTGACCGGTGTTGACGGCATAGAACCAGGCGAACGACTGGTACGCGCTCACGTACTGACCGCCCTTGCTGCGCAGCGCCTGGAGCTCACGCTGGCCGAACTCGAAGCCGCCCGCCGACGCCGCGGTGACCACGCCGGCGGCGAACTCGGGCAGCTGCGCCGGGTCCGCCTTGGCGTCGTTCAGCGCCTCCTCGGCCGCGGTGAGCGCGAGCCGGGTCATGTGGTCGGTCTGCGGCAACAGCCGGCTGGGGATGTGCCGTTTCGGATCGAAGTCCGGCACCTCGCCCGCCAGCCTCGCCGGATATCCGGAGGCGTCGAAGCGGGTGACGGGACCGATGCCGCTGCGCCCCTCCAGGGTGGCCCGCCACCAGGCCTCCGTGCCCAGTCCGTTGGGCGCCGCCACCCCCAGCCCGGTGAAGACCGGCGGCTCGGTGCGGGAGTCGGTCATGACATGGACCTCCGTTCGGGCCGAGTGAGGACCATCGCGCTCTGGAAGCCGCCGAAGCCGCTGCCGACGCTCAGAACCGTGTCGACGCGCGCCTCGCGGGCGGTGAGCGGGGTGTAGTCCAGGTCGCACTCCGGGTCGGGCTCGTGCAGATTGGCGGTCGGTGGGATGAGGCCGTGCTCCATGGCGAGGGCCGAAGCCGCGATCTCCAACGAGCCGATGGCTCCCAGGGAGTGCCCGATCATCGACTTCACCGAGCTGACGGGCGTCTCGTAGGCGTGATGTCCCAGGCTGCGCTTGAAGGCCGCTGTCTCGTGCCGGTCGTTCTGCTTGGTGCCGGATCCGTGTGCGTTGATGTAGTCCACCTCGTGCACGCCGATCCTGGCCTCGTCCAGGGCAACGGTGATCGCCTCGGCCATCTCAGCGCCGTCGGGGCGGAGCCCGGTCATGTGATACGCGTTGCTGCGGGAGGCGAACCCGGCGATCTCCGCGTAGACGTGCGCCCCACGGGCCCGCGCCCGCTCCAGCTCCTCGAGGACGAACACCGCTGAACCCTCCCCGAGCACAAAGCCGTTGCGGGTACGGTCGAAGGGCCGGGAGGCGTGCTCGGCGTCGTCGTTGCGCGGTGTCGTCGCCTTGATCGCGTCGAAGCAGGCGACGGAGATCGGTGAGATGGGGGCGTCGGTGGCACCCGCGATCATCACGTCGGCGCTGCCCTCCCTGATCAGCTCCACGGCGTGCCCCACGGCGTCAAGGCCCGAGGTGCAGCCGGTCGACACCACCGCGGTCGGCCCCTGTGCGTTCACCGACCAGGCCACCTCGGCGGCGAAGGAACTGGGCACGAAGTAGCCGAAGAGATGCGGTACGGCGTACTCGTGGTCGACGTGCCAGCGTGCCCCGCCGTCACTGACCACGTCGTACTCGACGTCCAGACCGGTCGTGGCACCCACCGCGCTGCCGATGGTGACGCCGATGCGGTGCGGATCCAGTGAGCCGAGCTCCAGGCCGCTGTCGGCAACCGCCTCCCGGGCGCTGACCACGGCGAACTGGGCCGCCCGGTCCATGCGCCTGACCTGCTGAACGGTGAGGCCCGCCGCGGCGGTGTCGAAGTCCACCTCGGCCGCGATCCGGGAGCGGAACGAGGAGGCGTCGAAGAGGGATATCGGCCGGGTGGCGGTACGGCCCTCGGACAGCAGCGACCAGAAGGCCTCGATCCCCCCGCTGCCCCCAGGAGCGACCACCCCGATGCCGGTGACGGCCACACGCCTGCTCATCGCGGACCGCCTGTCCGCCCTGTTACCGGCCGGACCGCCCGACTGTGGTGACGGACGCGCGCTGTCTTCACGAGCCTTTCCTCTCTGCTCGGTCCTGTGTGACCTGCTCGAACCCTGGGTGACTTGTCCGATCCCTTGGCGACCTGCTCGATCCTCGGGCGATCTGCACGGTTGTCTGTGATCGCTCGGTTGTCTGTGATCGCTCGGTTGTCTGTGAAATCGACGATGCGCCGGGACCCTCAATTCGTGCTCGACCCGCAGCGGAACCCACCTGCCAGGTGCCCGATCTCCGCCCGGAGCAGTTCCGGCAGCGGCCGTTCGCGGACGAACAGATGCCCGCCCGGTACGGTCCGCATCGCGAATCCCCCGGCCGCGTACTGCCGCCACTCCGCGACCCACGCGGCCGGGGCCACCGTGTCCCTGCTGCCGGCGACGGCCAGCACGGGTACCGGCAGCGGGCCGGTGTCACGGACGCGAAGTGCCTCGGCGAGCCGGAAGTCGTCCCGGAGCACCGGCAGGGCGCTGCGCCGCCAGATACCGCCCGCGGGCCCGTCCAGTACTGCCGGCGGCAGCATCTCGTGCGCCGCCAGACGATCCACCAACTCCTCGTCACAGGGCGGAGCGACGGACGGGGGCAGCAGCGGCGAGGGACGGTGCGGCGGCAGTACCGCGCCCAGCACGACGCACTCCGGCACGACCGGGCCCGTGGCCGCCATCAGCTGGGCCAACGCGTGGGCGACATGACCGCCGAGGCTGTGCCCGTACAGCACGAAGGGCCGGTCGAGGAGCGGTCCGAGCCTCTCCATGAGCATCTCCAGGAGCGGCTCCGGAGCAGTGATGCGGGGTTCGCGGACGCTGCCGCCCCTGCCGGGCAGCGGCACCGGGACGATCTCGGCCACGTCCCCGAGCACCCCCTGCCAGCGGGCGAAACAGGAGGCCCCGGCACCGGCGTGCGGGAAGCAGAACAGTCGCACCTGCCGGGTCACTCATCCACCAGCGCCACGGCCCGGGTCCAGCCCGCTCCGCCACGCTTGATCTTCACCGGGAAGCAAGCGACCCGGAACCCGCTCGTTCCGGGCAGCATGTCGAGGCCGCTCAACCGTTCGATCTGGCAGTACTCCCTGCGGCGCCCCGCGAAGTGCGCCGGCCACAACACCGACGAGTCACCGGTCTTCCGGTACTTCTCGATCATGTGGCCGAACGGCGCGTCGAGGCTCCAGGCGTCGGTTCCGATCACCCGTACCCCGAGGTCCAGCAGGAAGTCCGTGGCCGGACCGTCCAGACCGGCGAACCGAGTGAAGTACTCCGGGGTCCCTGCGTACCGGTCCGCGCCGGTACGCAGCAGGACGATGTCGAACGGTGCGGGTCGGCAACCGGTCCGGACCAGCTCCGCCTCGATCCTCTCGACGCCGATGACACCGGTGCCGACGTCACTCAGGTCCAGCACCAGGCCGGGG
The DNA here is from genome assembly GCF_036174265.1 of Streptomyces sp. NBC_00285. Classification (NCBI taxonomy): domain Bacteria; kingdom Bacillati; phylum Actinomycetota; class Actinomycetes; order Kitasatosporales; family Streptomycetaceae; genus Streptomyces; species Streptomyces sp. NBC_00285. The sequence continues at coordinate 3,204,427 of NZ_CP108055.1, forward strand.
CGGAGAAACCAGTCCAACGGCATCTGGTCGATGTCCCGGGGCGTACCGACGGAGCCGTAGTGCGAAGGCGCGTCGACGTGCGTGCCGGTGTGGCTGGTGAGCGTCAGCGTGTCGAGCGAGAGCAGTTCGCCCCCGGGCAGTTCGGACGGATCGAGTTCCAGGCCGAAATGCTTCTTCATCTCCTGGCTCATGTGTACGGCGCCCTCCGCGGGCGTCATGATGTCGTGGCGGATCGGGTCGGGCTCCCAGCCCTCCGCGTCGATCGGCGACGACAGGTCGATGATGCGCATCGTGCCCCCAGGTCCATAACGTCGACTCCGCCCATCGGATGGCGAAACCGGTGTGGGGAACTGTGCGCGCGGAGCCTCGAATCAGAATCGAGGCGCGTCTTGGCCCCGTCCACGACACGACCGGATGCGAACGGCCCTCGGCGCTGTCCGGCGTGTCCTCGCGGGTCCGGCCCATCCACAGTTCCCCAGAGCCGGCCGTCCTGCCGCGCTCTGTGCCGTGTCGCCGTCGAGGAGATCCGGCGTACGTACAACCACCTCCAAGCCGGGCTGTAATGCGCGGAGAGTCACCGCAGCCCAGTGATCAGGACGAGTGCCCACAGGAGCCTCGTGGGTGGCTACCTTCGTGGCTACGTTCGTAACCGTGAGGTCCGTTTCAATCCGATACGGACCGAGATTCGATCAAGCTCCCGGCCTGACAAAAAGGGCCCCTGACGAGTCGGGCTGTACGCCGGGGAGAATCACTGCAACGCGATGCACCGGTGGTCCAGTTCAACCCCGCCGACATCGGCGAGGACCTCGCAGTCTCGGCTGGTGACAGCCTCCGGGACGGGGTTGGGGATACCTCCAGGGCCGCCCGAGGCGGGACACTCACCGGAATCCGTACTAGAATCTGTACAGAATCAAGCCTCTATATGGGTACGGTGACAGCATGGAGATTCCTGAGGTCGTGACCGTCAGCGACGCGCGCGCACGACTGTCGCGGATCCTGACTGACCTGTCGGAGTCCGGCGCGGATGCCGACCCGGTCCTGATCGGCGCCCACCGCAAGCCCCAGGGCGTCCTCCTATCCGTCGAGGCCTTCGAGGCGCTGAGCGGCCGAGCGGCACGACGTGCAGCCGTCGCCTCAGCCACCGGTTCTATCGAGGCCGAGGGGCTCCATGCCTCCAATGCCTCCGACCGCGACACCGAGGCGTACGTGAAGGGCGACCTCGACGCGGACAGCCTTGTCTCCCGCGCGATCGCCCGCCACCGACAGACGTCGGAGCGGCAGGCAGGATGAACGATCCGTACGCCATGCCCAACGGCGTGCTGCGCAACAAGCTCGGTATCACCGACCATCAACTGCTCGCGGCAGCGGAGGCGGACATCACTCGGGCGCACCTCGTCATGCTCGCCGAACGTCCCCTACCCGGCGCGTACGACCTCGGCCATCTCCAAGCGATCCATGCCGCGGTCTTCGGTGACATCTATCCATGGGCAGGCGAGTTACGCACCGTGAACATCGCCAAGCGCACACCGTTCTGCCCGGCGAGAAACCTGGTGCCCTACGCCGGAGAGGTCTTCGGCCGTCTCGCCTCCTCCGGTCAGCTTCAAAATCTCCCCCGGCAGGAATTCGTCATCCAACTGGCCGAGCTGTACGGCGACATGAACGTCCTCCACCCGTTCCGCGAGGGCAACGGCCGTGCCCAGCGGGCGTTCCTGGCCCAGCTCAGCACGGACGCGGGATATGCCCTGAACTGGTCGGGCACAGACCCCCAGCGCAACGAGGACGCCTCGGTGAAAAGTTTCCTCGGCGACAACAGCCTGTTGGAACAGCTACTCAACGAGCTCATCACCACCGCGGGGTAAGGGCAAGGGCCAGGTGGCGACCCCCCTCAGTCTGACCACGCTGGAGGAGTGCCGGAACTTTCGCAACAGCCTGATGCACTTCAGTCCCCACCCCATCACCGACGATCAGCTGCTTCCCGCACAGGGGCTGCTGGAACTACTGCGTTCAGTGGATCCGCAGGTCTGATCGCCGAGCCGACTCCGGAAGCTCTCAACCAGCACAGCGCTCCTGGAACGATTGGCTTCGACCTGTCATGGGCAGGCTTTCGAGGCCAGTTCGCACGACACCAGCATGATCAACGCGATGCATGCGGGCGCGCATCCGGAGAGCCGCACCTTGCAGCCGACGCGCCCCGCAGTGTTTTCTCGGGGGGCGTACATGGGGGTCGGCAGTTGGATCGAGCGAGTCGTCGCCGATTTCGGCGCACAATGCAAGCAGGTGTTGGGCGTAGGCGAGCATGAAGCCGGGATCCGCAGCGCGGTCGAGCAACTGCTCGGCGCGGCAGCCACAGAACTGGGGCTTCACCTGCGCCTTCACCCTGAGGCCCGTCTGACGGATCTAGGCATTCGCCCCGACTTTGCCGCGAGTCTCGGCGAGAACAAACAACGCACTTTTGGCTATGTGGAGTTGAAAAGTCCCAGAAAGAGGGACATAAGTCCAGGCGGCCTACGCGGCAGGGACAGGAAACAGTGGGAAGCCATGTCTCGCCTCCCGAATGTCATCTACACCAACGGACAGACTTGGTTCCTCTATCAGGAGGGCCAACAACAGGGACGCTCTGTCCAATTGGAAGGCGATATATATCGGGCCGGACGCCGACTACGAGCCCCTGGCAGCACAGGCGAGGCATTCGAGAAGATGCTCCGCGATTTCCTGCTCTGGCAGCCCAGTCCGCTGACGACAGTACGACAACTGGTCACCACCATAGCGCCACTGTGCCGACTCTTACGGGCCGAGGTCCATGACAGGCTCCGGGAAGAAGAGCACATCAGCGGCCCAAGTGGAACCCGACGCGGCCCAGGCCGCCCGTTCACCGAGCTGGCAGAAACGTGGGAGAACTTCCTCTTCCCGCACACCGATGAGCGAGACCACAAAACGGCCTTCTCTGACCGCTACGCCCAGACCGTCACCTTCGCACTACTCCTCGCACGCGCCGATAAGATATCCCTGACCGATCACGGATTACACGAGATCGGCGAGTTACTGGGCGCCGAGCACACAGTGATGGGAAAAGCTCTACAGATTCTCACAGACCATGTCGGCAAGCAGTTCAAGAACAGTCTCGACGTTCTCGTGCGAGTCATCCATGCAGTGGACTGGGATGCCATCCTTGAAGGCGAACCCGATGCTCATGTACTTCTCTACGAACACTTCCTTCAGGAATATGACCCCGATCTCCGCAAAGCTTCGGGTACCTACTACACGCCCGCCGCTCTAGTAAAAGAGATGGTGCGACTCGTCGACGAGGTACTGTGCCGGAGTCTGGGCTGCTCCCAAGGTTTCGCCGATTCCCGAGTGACGATCATCGATCCAGCAATGGGTACAGGCACCTTCCTCAGTTCGATCATCGACCTCGTCGCCGAGCGTCGCTCCGCTGAGGGAAACGAGGGATTCCGGGCCGAGGCTGTCGAGGAACTCTCGCAGCGACTCATAGGATTTGAGAAGCAGATGGCCGCCTACGCCGTGGCACAGATGCGTATCTCACAGACCCTGCGTGCCCATGACTCCGACACCCAGTTAAATGACCTTCGTCTGCACCTGAATGACACCCTCGCAGACCCTTGGGGCCACCCCACCCTATTCAGCGGCGCTGGAGCCGATGTTCTACGCAGGGAGACCGAAGCTGCGAATCATATCAAGCGAGAAGAGCAAGTAACGGTTGTCCTTGGGAACCCTCCTGATCGCGAGGATGCTCAAGGCGAAGGCGGCTGGATCGAGAAAGGATCTGAGGGGCACGGCCCACCGCTATTGGATCGCTTCCGACTGCGAGGCGCCAACGGCCTGTACGAGAAGAAGCTCAAGAACCTCTATGTGTACTTCTGGCGCTGGGCCACCTACAAGGTCTTCGAACAGCACCGTCCGGCGCATCACCGAGGAATAGTCTGTTTCGTCACCACTGCTGGTTTCCTTCGAGGTCCCGGATTCAAGGGGATGCGGGAATACCTGCGCACAACCTGCTCAGAGGGTTGGATCATCGACCTGACCCCCGAGGGAAAGCAACCTCCGGTCCGAACCAGGTTCTTTCCCGGCGTTCAACAGGAGCTGACAATAGCACTGTTTGTCCGCAGGAATGACTCAGATCCGAAGGCTCTCGCACCTGTGCACTACACGGCAGCGACTGGCACTCGGGAAGAAAAGCTAGGACAACTATCCAGATTGCACGTCGATAGCTCAGAATGGCAGCCATGCCATTCGGCGAAGCAGGACCCCTTCACGCCCGCCCCAACAACCCGATGGGCCGATTTTCCCGCACTGAGCGATATCATGCCGTGGTCGCGACAAGGTATGCAGACGAAACGAACATGGGTCTACGGGGTCGACGAGGAGAAATTACGGCTACGCTGGAGCAGATTGATTCACGAACCCGAAACAGAAGTGAAGCGACTACTCTTCAGCGAATCCCGCGATCGAAAATTAGAAAGCACCGTCACCTATCGACTGCCCAACCAACCCGAGCAGCCACTCATATATGAACAGGGAGACTGCCCACCTCTGAAGCAGATCCTCCACCGGAGCTTTGACCGGCAGTTCGTCATTCCGGACAGCAGGGTCATCGATTACCCTAGACCAGGCCTTTGGGACGCAGACCACGATGACCAGTGTTTCCTCATCGAACAGCATAGTCGGCCTATAAAATCAGGGCCCGCCGTGATTTTCTCCAGCCTGATCCCGGACATGCATTGCTTCAACAACGACGGCGGCAGAGTGCTTCCTTTGCTGCATCCAGACGGCTCACCCAACATTGCTCCCGGCCTACTGGCGCACCTGGAAAATTCGTACGGCCTAGCCACAGTCTCAGCAGCCGACTTAGCTGCATATATCGCAGGCATCACGGCACACCCTGCCTTCACTCAGAGATTCACTGGAGAGCTTAATTCGCCGGGCGTCAGAATTCCGATCACCGCTGACCGCCAGCTATGGCTCGACGCCACACGAATCGGGCGGAAACTTATTCACGCATCGACGTTCGGTGAATTGTTCAACAATGAAAGTAACGAGGACGACGGGAACCGAACGGAGTCCGTCACATATTCAGTACGCGTCGACCCATCAGATCTTCCACATTCTCTTTCCTATGACTCAGAACGTCAGGCACTACTGGTTGGCACAGGAGTCTTCCTGGGCGTCAGCGAACGCATACGGCACTACGACGTGGGCGGTCGAAAGGTACTGGACAGCTGGCTCGCCGCACGCTGCGGTAAAGCCAAGGGGCGTAACCTCAGCGACTTGGACGAGATCCGCAGCGAGCGCTGGAAACCAGGATGGAGCAATGAACTTACCGAAGTACTCAAAGTACTTCAGCAGTTGACGAGGCTGGAGCCCGCACAGGCCTCACTACTGGAACGAGTCCTGAGTGGCCCTTTGATCGACATGGCCGAGTTGATCCGCCGCGGGGTGCTCCAACCTCCGGCGTACACGAAGGCACCGAGGCAGGCCAACGCCCATGAGGAGATGTTGCCAGGAATGGGCGATGTCGACGGGCAGCCACCGTCACCAGTACAGCCACTGAACCCGGCACGGGACAGACTGCCCAATCCAGCGCTCCAGACCCACAAACGGCGCAGCTCACAGGGAAGGCCGAAAGGACATCCACCAGCCTGATATCTAGGCGAGAGCGGAAGCGGCAGACGAGTCGGGCTGTACGCCGGGTTCTGTCGCCCGGGCGCCTCGCGGCGGCCGGGGAGACGGCCATCCATCTAGGACCGGCGTTGCCGCCGGTCTCGTGCGGTCTACCCGGGAACTCGGGCGGGCAGCCCTCGAACGTTCCCGCAGGAACACCGGGGTGTTCCCTTTTGACCTTGCTCCGGGTGGGGTTTACCTAGCTGCTCAGGTCGCCCTGGGCACTGGTGGTCTCTTACACCGCCGTTTCACCCTTACCGAGGACCGAGGTCCCCGGCGGTTTGTTTTCTGTGGCACTTTCCCGCGGGTCACCCCGGGTGGCCGTTAGCCATCACCCTGCCCTGTGGAGCCCGGACGTTCCTCGGGGAGTCCTCCGAGGGAGGATTCCACGCGGCCGTCCGCCCGGCTCGTCTGCCGTGGGGACCATGTTACCGGGGACTCGCAGCAGGATGGTTCCGCGGTGACCTTGACCGGGCCCGCCGTGGCCAGGACCGAGCCCGTCAGGATCAGGGCGAAGGCGACGCCAACGGCCACAGTCAGCGGCTCGGACAGGAACAGCACACCCGCCACCACCGCCACCGCCGGGTTGACGTACGTGATCACCGTCGCCCTCGTCGGGCCGACCTCCTTGATCAGTTCCAGGAAGGCGACGAAGGCCACCGCCGTGCAGATCACGCCGAGGCCCGCGAGGGCGGCGAGGACCGAGGCGGAGGGCATGGAGGAGGGCCAGGTCAGTGCCGCGCCCGGGGCGTACACCAGGGCCGCGAGGGCCAGGCACGGTGCCGTGAGCTGGAGGGAGGGGACGTCCTTCAGGTGGCGCGCGGCTATCAGGGGCGCCGTCGCGTACCCCACCACTGTCACCAGCACCTCGGCCATCGACTTCGCGTCGCCTCCCGTCAGGTGCGGGACCGTCAGTACCCCTACACCCGCCAGGCCCAGCCCCAGGCCCGTCACCCGCCGCACGCCCAGCCGTTCCGTGTCGCCGAAGAAGCGGGCCAGGACCACGCCGACTATCGGTACGCCCGCGATCAACAGACCGGCGGTGGAGCTGGAGAGGTGGCGTTCCGCGTCCGTGAGCGTGTACCAGGGGCCCATGATCTCTATGACCGCGAAGGCCAGCATGGGGCGCCAGTGCGACCGTACGGTCGACGTCAGACCTCCCTGCCGGATCGCGAACGGCAGCAGGAGCAGCGCGCCCACGGCACAGCGTACGAACACCACCGTCGCCGTGGACAGCGGGGCGTCCACCGCCACTTTGATCATCAGGTAGGGGATGCCCCAGACCACTCCCATCAGGGAGAACAGGAACCAGCCGCGTGCAGTCATGCGGTCATGTTCAGCGTCGTGGACGGCCGCCGTCTTGAACGCTGTTGCGGTAAGCCGCCGGGGTCACCCCCAGCACCCGGCGGAACCAGCGCGTCAGGTGTGCCTGGTCCGCGAAGCCCACCAGACCTGCCACCTCTGCCGGGCGCCGGCCCGACTCCAGCAGGACGCGAGCCCTGCCGACCCTGTACTGGGCCAGCCATGCGTACGGCGGCACCCCCGTCGTCGTACGGAAGGCACGGAGGAGTTGGTAGCGGGACAGGCCCAGGTCGGCGGCCAGGTCGGCGAGGGACGGGGGTGAGAGCAACTCGTCGGCCAGGCGGTCGCGTACCGCTCTCGCCACCGCGTCCGCGCCTGGGATCACGCGGGTCGTCACGCGTGCCGTGGAGTGGCGGCAGGCCAGGGCCGTCAACAGCCCGGGGAGGCGGGACTCCGTCTCCAACGGGTCGGGGCAGGCGCTGAGTTCGGTGTGGGCGGAGAGGAGGGCCGCGGCCAGTTCCGGGTCGTCCAGGAGTGGTTCGCGGAAGTGGGGGAGGTCGACCTCGGCAGACATGAGGGAAGGCGCCGCGTACAGGGCGCGGTACGCGTATCCGTCGGTGGTGGTGCCGGGGCCGCCCGTGTGCATCTCCCCCGGAGCCAGGACGACGATCGAGCCGGGGCCCGTGCGGATGTGGCCGCCGCGGTAGTCGATGATCTCCGAGCCGCCCACGCACACGCCGATCGTGTACTCGTCGTGGGAGTGGGGGGCGTAGATGTGCTTGTCGAAGCGGGCGGTCAGGAGGTCGAGCGGGGGGCCGCAGCGGCCCAGCCTGGCTCTCGTCCACAGTGCTTGTTCCATGCGGCGCCGCCCCCTGTCCAATGTTTTCAAGGGGCAACACCGCAGAGCTCAGAGAAAGTCCGCGGTCTCCAGGTCGAAGGCAAGGGGGGCGGGGAAGGTGAGCGGCTTGCCAAAGGGCCGGGTGCGGAGTTCGCGGTAGTCGTCCTTCTCCGGGTCACTGAACAGCGTGATCGAGCCTGCGTCCCGGTCGACCAGAAGGTAGAGGGGAATGCCGCCGCGTGCGTAGCAGCGGCGCTTGGCCTCACGGTCGGCCTTGGGCTTCGTGGACGTCACCTCCAAGACCATGGCTACGCCGTCGCATGGCATCCAGGATCCCGCATGCGCGAAAAGGTCGAGGCCAAGGGGAGCGAACGTCACGTCGGGCACCACGTGGTTCTTGGGACAGGCTTCGCCGCTCTTCAGTAGGAGACCCTTGTTTCCGGAGAAGTCCATGTCCGTCCGGGACTGCTTGATCACCTGCCGCACGAGCCTGCTGATGTACTTCTCATGCTCCCCGTCCGGCGGCGGCGTCACAACGATCTCCCCATCGATCAGCTCGGCCCGGAAGCCCTCCGGCGTGTCCAGAGCGAGGAAGCCCTCCAGCAGGACCTCCTCCTGAGCGAGCGGCTCATGGGCCATGGCAGTCATGTCACGCCCCTCCTTCTGTCGCTCACCAGGCTGGGACATCGGAAGATCACCTGTCCGAGAGATCGGGAATCGTTCCCTCGATCGTGGCACACGATCACGAGCGGCGTCAGGCGGCGTCGACCGTGACGGGGGCCGGCATCCGCGAACGAAGCGCTCGACCGTGGAGGCCTGCCAGCAGGAACTCAGGCAGGAGCGAACCGCACCTTCGGCGCCGCCGGATCCGCCTGCGTGAGTCGCACCCGCAGCCGCTCCCCCAGTTGCAGCCCCGTCCCCTCCACCCGCCCGATCACCGCCGGCGTCTCCAACTGCACGGTTCCGACCGTCGGTCGGCGTTCGTCGACGTCCACCACGCAGCCGTCGAACACCTCGCCCACCCGGTCCTTCAGCAGGGCCGCCTCGACGATGTCGACGCACGCCCGCTCGGCCTTGTTCGCCCGCCGTGACCCCTCGGTCATCTCACCCGGCAGTGCGTCCAGCGCGGCCCGAACCCAGTCCGGCACCGTCTCCCCTGCCACCACTGCCAGGCAGATCTCCGAGGCATAGCGGTCGACCAGACGCCGAAGCGGGGCCGTGCAGTGGGCGTAGGGGGCGGCCACGGCCGCGTGGGTGGTGATGGCCGGGAGGACGCCGTCGCGGAAGACCGTGTAGCCGGCGCCGCGCAGCAACGTCGTGCACTCCAGGAGGAAAGCCGCGTGGTGGGGGATCGCCGGGTCCAGGGACCGCACCAGTTCCGCGTACGACACATGGTGGGGCCAGTCGATGTGCAGGGCGTGGGCGGTCCGGCGGAGGCGGCCGACCGCGCCGTCCGGTGCGGCCGGGAGCGTGCGGAGCACTCCCGTGCCGTGAGTGAGCATCAGGTCCGCCGCCGCCATGCCCGTGAGCAGGGAGATCTGGGCGTTCCAGCCCTCGGCGGGCAGCGGGGCGCGGTAGGTCAGTGCGTACGTGCCGTCCCGCTCGACGATCTCCTGTTCGGGGACGTTCAGAGAGATGCCGCCGCGTTCGACCTCCAGCCTTTCCCGGAGCGCACCGATCTCCTTGAGCAGAAGGAGTGGTTCCTCTGCGGTGCCGGAGTCGATCGCCCTCTGCACGCCCTCGTAGGCGAGCTTGGCCCGGCTGCGGACCAGGGCCCGGCGCACGTCGGCCGCGGTGGTACGGCCTTCCTCGTCGAGGTCGATCGTCCACAGGGCGGCCGGGCGGACCTGGTCCGGGAGCAGGCTCGCGGCGCCCTCGCTGAGCAGGGGCGGGTGCAGGGGGACCTTCTCGTCGGGGAAGTAGAGAGTGGCGACCCGTCGATGCGTCTCCGCGTCGAGAAAGCCGCCCGGTACGACGAAGGCGGCGACGTCGGCGATGGCGTACCGGACGCGGTAGCCGGTGCCCTGCCGGGACAGGTGCATGGCCTGGTCGAGGTCGGTGGACGTGGGCGGGTCGATGGTGAGGAGGGGGAGGTCGGTGGCGTCGTCGTAGGCCTGCAGCGGAGGCGTCCGTTTCGCCTCTTCCGTCACGTCGGGCGGGAAGTCCGACGGCACGCCGAGTTCGGTGCGCAGGGCGTCGAAGGCGGCCTCCAGCGGGACGTCGGTCACGCGTATGCGGCGGCGGGGCATACAGCGAGCGTAGGGCCGGGCGCACCGACGGGCACGCCGTACGCTGTGGCGGAGTTCAACAGAAGGAGATCTTCCGTGCTGGTCCTGCTGCCTCCCTCCGAAGGCAAGGCGTCCTCCGGTCGTGGCGCCCCGCTGAAGCTGGAGTCGCTCTCGCTGCCGGAGCTCAACGAGAGCCGGGAGTCGGTCCTCGACGCGCTGTTGGAGCTGTGTGCCGGGGACGAGGAGAAGGCGCGCGAGGTGCTGGGGCTGAGCGAGGGGCTGCGGGGCGAGGTCGCGAAGAACGTCGAGCTCAGGACCGCGGGAGCACGGCCCGCCGGGGAGATCTACACGGGTGTGCTCTACGACGCTCTCGACCTGGCCTCCCTCGACGCGGCCGCGAAGCGGCGGGCCGGGCGTTCACTGCTGGTGTTCTCGGGGTTGTGGGGTGCGGTACGGGTGACCGACAGGATTCCCTCCTACCGCTGCTCGATGGGGGTGAAGCTGCCGGGGCTCGAGGCGCTGGGCACGCACTGGCGTACTCCGATGGCCGGCGTTGTCGCCGAAGCCGCCGGGAACGGACTCGTGCTCGATCTGCGGTCCTCCGCCTACGCCGTCGCGTGGAAGCCGAAGGGCGAGGTCGCGGGGCGGACGGCGACCGTGCGGGTCCTGCACGCGCCTACCCGGAAGGTCGTCAGCCACTTCAACAAGGCGACGAAGGGGCGGATGGTCCGGAGTCTGCTGTCGGCCGGGATGTCGCCGAAGGGGCCCGCCGAGCTGGTGGAGGCGCTGCGGGAGCTCGGGTACGTCGTGGAGGCGCAGACACCCGCGAAGGCCGGGCAGGCGTGGGCCCTGGATGTGCTGGTGGACGAGATCCACTGAGGCTCACCCAAAGGGTTCCATTGCAGAGCGCGCAACGGTCTTTGCGCACCTCGCATCGCTTCGGCAGGATGACGCCATGGCCTCCTCCGCGCATGCCTCGCTGCTCGACATCGCGCCCGTCGTCCCCGTCGTCGTCCTGATAGACGCGGCCGACGCCGTGCCGCTCGCCCGGGCACTGGTCTCCGGGGGGCTGCCCGCGATCGAGGTGACGCTGCGCACGCCGGCCGCGCTCGACGCCGTCCGGGCGATCGCCGACGAGGTGCCGGACGCGGTGGTCGGGGCCGGGACGGTCCTCACGCCGGACCAGGTGGGCGACTGCGTGGCCGCCGGGGCGCGTTTCCTGGTCAGCCCGGGGTGGACGGACGTACTGCTGGCGGCGCTGCGGGAGTCGGGGCTGCCGTTCCTGCCCGGAGTGTCGACCACGTCGGAGGTCGTGGCGCTGCTGGAGCGGGGCGTGACGGAGATGAAGTTCTTCCCGGCGGAGGCTGCGGGCGGTACGGCGTATCTGACGTCGCTCGCCGGGCCGTTGCCGCAGGCGCGGTTCTGCCCGACCGGGGGGATCGGGCCCGGCAACGCGCCGGAGTATCTGTCCCTGCCCAACGTCGGCTGCGTGGGCGGGACTTGGATGCTGCCCGCGGACGCCGTCGCCTCGCGGGACTGGGGGCGGGTGGAAGCGCTGGCCCGAGAGGCCGCCGGGCTGAGGACGGGTGGAGGCGCTGGCCCACGGCGCCGCGAGCTGAGGGCGAGTAAAGGCACTGCCCGCGAGGCCACCGGCTGAGGACGAGCAGAACTACAGGCCGCGACGCCGGGCTGAGGACGGACACAGGCGCAGGCCCATCAGAACACCGGGCTGAGGCGGGTGGCGGCGCTGGCCCCGGAGGCCGCCGGGCTGAGGACGCTACGGGCGCAGGTGTGAGGTGTCGTTGAGGAGTCGCACGCTCGCGTTGCCGTCGGCGTAGTGGGCCACCACGGACAGGGAGGCCGCCGAGAGTTCCATGCGGAACAGGGACTCGGGCGGGGCGCCCAGCGCGAGGCGTACGAACGTCTTGATCGGGGTGACGTGCGTGACGAGCAGGACCGTGCGGCCCGCGTACGCCGCCACGAGTTTGTCCCTGGTCGCCGCGATCCGGGTCGCCGTGGCCGTGAAGCTCTCGCCGCCGCCGGTCGGTTCGGCCTCCGGGTCGGCCAGCCAGGCGTTCAGGTCGTCCGGGTAGAGCTCGCGCACCTCGCCGAAGGTCAGGCCCTCCCAGGCGCCGAAGTCGGTCTCGATCAGCCCGTCCTCGACGGTGACGTCCAGGCCGAGCCGGTCGGCCACGGCAGCGGCGGTCTCCCGGGTACGGGTCAGCGGCGAGGCGAGGATGTACTCGATCGTGCCCCGCCGGGCCATGGCTTCCGCCGCCCTCTGCGCCTGCTCCCTGCCGACGTCCGAGAGAGCGGGATCGGTACCGCCGCTTCCCGAGAACCGCTTCTGCGGGGTCAGCGGGGTCTCACCGTGCCGCAGGAGCACGAACGTGGCGGGCGCGCCCATGTCGGCCGGGGCCCAGCCCGGGCTCGCCACATTGCGAGCCGCCCGCACATCGGCCGTCGACCTGGCGCCGGCCGCTCCACCGCCGGGGGACTTCGCCGGCCCCGCCGCAGAGGAACCCGCCGCCGCGGAGAAAGTCGTTGCGGAGGAAGTCACGGTCACAGCGGAACTCGTTACGGAGAAACTCGCCCTCACAGACGAACTCGCCCCCACAACCGCCCCCCGCCGCACCGAGCTGGCGGACGCCCCGGAGTCCATCGCCTCGTTGGCCAGCCGGTCCGCGTGCTTGTTCTGCTCGCGCGGGATCCACTCGTACGTGACCTGCCCGGGTGGGTAGATCCGCCCCGCCTCCATGGCCAGCGGCTTCATGTCCGGGTGCTTGATCTTCCAGCGCCCCGACATCTGCTCCACGACCAGCTTGGAGTCCATGCGGACGTGCACGGAGGCGGTCGGGTCGAGGTCGTGCGCGGCGCGCAGCCCCGCCAGCAGTCCCCGGTACTCGGCGACGTTGTTGGTGACGACGCCGAGGTACTCGTACGTCTCGACCAGGGTCTCCCCCGTCACCGCGTCCAGCACCACGGAGCCGTACCCGGCGGGCCCGGGGTTGCCCCGCGAGCCGCCGTCGGCCTCAACGATGAACTCCCGCACGTCTGAAGCTCCTTACAGACCGGACTCGGACGTGCGCACCAGGATGCGACGGCAGTTCTCGCAGCGCACCACGGTGTCGGGTGCGGCGGCGCGGATCTCGTTGAAGTCGGTGATCGCGAGCTCCTGGCGGCAGCCCTGGCAGGTGCGCTGGGACAGCTTGGCCGCGCCGATGCCGCCCTGCTGCTCACGGAGCTTGTCGTAGAGCTTGAGGAGGTCGGCGGGGACGGTGCCCGCGACGACCGAGCGCTCCTTGGTCGCCGTGGCGGCGTCGCCGTCCAGCGATGCGAGCGCCGTGTCCCGGCGGGACGTCGCGTCGTCGATCTTCGTCTGGATGGAGGAGACGCGCTCGGTGAGCTCGGCGATCCGCTCCTGCGCGGACTCGCGGCGCTCCATGACGTCCAGGACGACGTCCTCAAGGTCACCCTGGCGCTTGGCGAGGGAGACGATCTCGCGCTGGAGGTTCTCCAGGTCCTTGGGCGAGGTCACGGCACCGGAGTCCAGTCGCTGCTGGTCGCGGGTGGCGCGCTGGCGGACCTGGTCGACGTCCTGCTCCGCCTTGGTCTGCTCGCGGGCGGTGTCGCTCTCCTCGGTCTGCGCGGCGACGAGCAGGTCGCGCAGTTGGGTGGCGTCCTTGGTGAGCGCCTCGATCTCGGCATGCTCGGGGAGCGACCTGCGCTTGTGCGCGAGCTGCTGGAGGCGGACGTCGAGGGCCTGGACGTCGAGGAGGCGGATCTGGTCGGCGGGCGCGGCGTTCAGTTGGGGGCTCCAGGTGAAGGGGAGTGACTGGTCCAGGGGTCGGTGACCGTCTTGGAGACGTGCACGCGCAGGTCCCAGCCGTGGCGGTCGGAGATCTCGTCGAGCTGGGCGGCGGCCAGCTCGCACCAGGGCCACTCGGTGGCCCAGTGCGCGGCGTCGAGCAGCACGAGGGGGCCTTGGGCGACCGCTTCGGAGACCGGGTGGTGGCGCAGGTCCGCGGTGAGGAAGGCATCGACGCCGGCCGCGCGGACCTGGTCGAAGAGGCTGTCGCCGGAACCGCCGCTGACGGCGATCGTCCGTACGACCGCCTCGGGGTCACCGGCGACGCGGATGCCCTGCGCGGTGGCGGGCAGGCGCTCGGCGGCTCTCGCGGCGAACTCGCGCACGGTCATCGGGGAGTCCAGCTCGCACACGCGCCCCAGGCCCCGGCGCCCGGACGGATCCGTCGGGTCCGGCACCAGGGGCCGTACGACACGGACGTCGAGGGCGCCGGCGAGCGCGTCGGAGACGCCCGGGTCGGCGGTGTCCGCGTTGGTGTGGGCCACGTGCAGGGCGATGTCATTCTTGATCAACGTGTGCACGACACGGCCCTTGAAGTGCGAGGCCGCCACGGTCGTCGTACCGCGCAGGTAGAGGGGGTGGTGGGTGACCAGCAGGTCCGCGTCGAGCTTCACCGCTTCGTCGACGATCTCCTGGACCGGGTCGACGGCGAACAGGATTCGCGTGACCTCCTGGTCGGGATCGCCCACGACGGTGCCGACCGCGTCCCAGGACTCGGCCCGCTCGGCGGGCCACAGGTCCTCCAGCGCGGCGATGACTTCAGACAGACGGGGCACGGGGAAAGGCTACCTGCCTGTTCTTCCCGGTAGAACCTGTGCCGTCGGTCTCCGGGAACCCGGGCCCCGGCGAGCACAGTCGTCCCGGTTTCCTCAGGCGAATCGTTCCTGGGCCATCCCTTTGTGTGAAGCGAAAGCTTGCCGGTCCCACGTCTGTGCGTGCGAAAACTACGTTCGTGGCCGGAGGTGACCAGACGATGACGGCCTGTGCCATCGAGCCCGCGGCGGCGGACGAGGACGGGGACGACGGGGAGAGCCCGCGGACGGATTGCGTGATCACCGTCGACGGCTCCTACGCGGCCCGCCTCGCCCGCGACGGCGACTCCTTGTTCCCGGAGCGCTGGACCCTGGACGGCCCCGAGCCGTACGCGGTGCCGCTGCCCGGCAACCAGCCCGAGGAGCCCGGTACCGAAGTGCACCCGATGAGCGACGGACGGGTGCTGATCAGGCGGTTCGCGGACGGGCGGCACAACTTCTCGCTGCTGTACCCGACCGGCCCCACCACCGGCGAGCTGCCGCTGGGCGCGGTCGAGTGCCCGGACCAAGGGACGGTCCTACGGCTGCTGCCGCCGGCGCCGGGCGGCGAGAAGGCGTACGCCCTCGCCGTGGGCCGGCGCTCCAGTGCCGTGTGGCTGGTGACGGGCGGTGCCTTCGGGCCCGAGCACCTCGCGGAGATCCCGGGGCGCTGCTCGGGCGGGGTGTGGCTGGACGCGGCCGGGCGGATGCTCGTGCTCGACCGTGAGGTGGGCGGCCGCACCAAGTCCGTCGTGGTCGATCTGGAGCGGGGCGGTGAGGTGTCGCCGCTGCTGCAGATCGCCGACGGCAGTAACGACCGGCTGCTGCTGGCCGACCCGGACAGCGGGCTGCTGCTGATCTCCTCGGACGCGCCCTCGCCGGGGCGTGAGCGGCTGGGCTGGGGGGTGCTGGGCAGCACGCTGCCGGTGCGTTTCCCGGAGTGCCTGCGGGTGCCGGACTGCACGGTGACGCCGTTCGCGATCCAGCCGGGGCAGGTCCTGATGCCGGAGAGCTGCG
Organism: Streptomyces sp. NBC_00285; assembly: GCF_036174265.1. Classification (NCBI taxonomy): domain Bacteria; kingdom Bacillati; phylum Actinomycetota; class Actinomycetes; order Kitasatosporales; family Streptomycetaceae; genus Streptomyces; species Streptomyces sp. NBC_00285. The sequence goes on from NZ_CP108055.1 coordinate 3,220,150, forward strand.
GGGTGGCGCTGCGGGTCGACGGCCCAATGGGCAGCTGGGTGGGTGTGTGGCGGCCCGCGGCCCGGCAGGTCGAGCATCTCCCGGCACCCGAGGGGTGGTTGGCGGGCGCGGGACTGTGGACCGAGGACGGGGAGCTGCTGCTGCCGTACGCCACGGCGGACGCGCCGTGCGGGGTGGCGCGGTGGGCGGCGGCATCGAGGAGCGGGGCCCTCAGCGGGGAAGCGGGGGGCCCGGGGGAAACGGGGGCGGGGGACGCGGGCTCGGAGGATCCGGACGGGGACGGTGGCAGCGGCGGCGTGGGCGCCCGGTCGCCGGAACCGGGTCCTCCGGAGCCTGTCGTGGCCCGTCCGGTGCCTTTGCAGCAAGCCCCGTTGGGCAATCTTGTAACGAAGTAGTGCCGGTTGGTCCGGCCGTCTGGATTCGCTCCGTGGTCCGCTGGTTAAAATCGCCCCGCTGTAAGAAAGATCATGTTGACGGGGTGAATTACTTCCGATGAGCGACGCCAGCACGAACCATTCGACTGCCGACGTCCAGGAGCCCACCGGCCACGGTAAGCACCGGGGTCCGGTCTCGGTCCAGGACAGCGAGTCGGCCCCACGTGGCCGTCACCGCAAGTCGGTCGAGCAGACCGAGATCGCGGCCTGACGGCGGACGACACACGGCCCTGCCTCTCGTACGAGGGGCGGGGCCGTTTCGCGTCCGCCGCGCCGGAAGACCGGCCTACTCCCGTTTGAGTCCCAGCACTTCCGCCGCCGCGAACGTCTCCCCCGTCGGCCGCCGCGCATAGTGCGGGGTGAGCAGGGCGTCCAGCTCGTCGTAGGTGAACACGTCCTGCTTGCTGTCGAACTTGGCCTGCACCCGAGGCCGTTCGACGACCACCACCATCCCTCCGTGCACGACGAGCAACTGGCCGTTGACGCGCTCGGCGGCGGGCGAGGCCAAGTAGCCGACGAGCGGGGCGACATGCTCGGGGGCGAGGGGGTCGAGTCCCGATTCCGGCTGCTCGAAACCGGCGAAGACGTCCTCGGTCATCCGGGTGCGGGCACGCGGGCAGATGGCGTTGGCGGTCACGCCGTACTTGGCGAGCGCGAGTGCCGTCGAGGTGGTGAGTCCGACGATTCCGCCCTTGGCAGCCGCGTAGTTGGGCTGTCCGGCGGACCCGGCGAGGAAGGCCTCCGAGGAGGTGTTCACGATACGGCCGTAGACCTGCCCGTTCGCCGCCTTGGACCGCTCACGCCAATGTGCGGCAGCGAACCGGGTCGTATTGAAGTGGCCCTTGAGATGGACCCGGATCACCGCGTCCCACTCGCCCTCGGTCATGGAGAAGACCATGCGGTCGCGCAGGATGCCCGCGTTGTTGACGAGGATGTCGAGCCTGCCGAACTCGGCGATCGCCGACTCGACCAGTTTTCCCGCCTGTTGGTGGTCGGCCACGTCTCCGGTGTGGGCGGTGGCCTGTCCGCCCGAGGCCCGGATCTCCTCGGCGACCTGCTCGGCGGGGCCCGCGGAGGCCTCACCGGAACCGTCACGGCCCGACTGTCCGTAGTCGTTGACGACCACGGCCGCGCCGAGCCGGGCCAGTTCCAGCGCCTCGGCCCGGCCCAGCCCCCGGCCGGCGCCGGTGACGATCGCTGTGAGTCCCTCAAGTGGCAGTGGCATCGCCATCGCGGCCCTCAGATCTCGATGCACGTGCGCAGGGAGGTGCCCGTGCGCATCTGGTCGAGTGCTTCGTTGATCTCGCTCAGCTGCACCCGGTGGGTGATCAGGCCGTCCAGGTCGACGCGGCCGGCCCGCCACAGGGCGATGGTCCGCTCGTAGGAGCGCAGGACGTCGCCACCGCCGTACATCGACGGCAGGATGCGCTTCTCGTCGAAGAACAGCTCGAACATGTTGAGCTGGAGGTTGTCGTCCATGGCTCCCGCGCCGACGATCACGAGGGTGCCGCCGCGCCGGGTGGTGTCGTACGCCGTGCGGGCGGTCGCCGACCTGCCGACGACCTCGAAGACGTAGTCGAAGCCCTCGCCCGCGGTGACCTGCTGCTTGGCGTCGGCCAGTTCCTCCGGGGAGACGGCCCGGGTGGCGCCGAACTTCAGGGCGGCCTCCCGGCGCGAGGCGACCGGGTCGACGGCGACGATCTCGGCGGCGCCCTTGAGACGGGCACCCTGGATCGCGGAGATGCCGACACCGCCGCAGCCGATCACGGCGACCGACGAACCGGCCTCCACATCGGCGGTGTTGAGCGCGGCCCCGAGTCCGGTGGTGACCCCGCAACCGATCAGCGCCGCTATGTCGAAGGGCACGTCGTCGGGGATCGGCACCGCGCAGCCCGCGTCGACGACGACCTCCTCGGCGAAGGTGCCGGTGCCGGCGAAGCCGAAGATGTCCCCGGCGGGGCGCCTGAAGTTGGGGGTGCCCGCGTTCATGAACCCGGCCAGGCACAGTTCGGTCTGGCCGCGCTTGCAGGCGGGACAGACTCCGCAGGCGGGCAGCCAGCAGACGACGACCCGGTCGCCGGGCTTCAAGTGGCTGACGCCTTCCCCGACTTCGAGGATCTCGCCCGCGCCCTCGTGCCCGGGAACGAAGGGCGCGGGCTGCGGGAGGACCCCGCCCATCGCGGACAGGTCGGAGTGGCACAGCCCCGTGGCCCGTACCCGGATCCTGACCCTGCCCGGCCCGAACCCCACCGCCTCGACGTCGTCGAGGACTTCGAGCTTTTCCTGGCCGATCTCGTGCAGTACGGCTGCGCGCATGGTGCGGCTCCCCTCAGGGTCATCCAGGGTTCAGGAGTGTTCGACGATGGTGTCGGCGAGGACGGGCGCGTCGTCCCGTTCGATCGCGCCGACGGCGACCCGGGTGGACTCCGCCGTGTGCCACATACGGATCCGCAGGGTCTCCCCCGGATACACGACCCCGGCGAACCGGGTGGCGTAGGACCGCACCCGGGTCACGTCCCCGCCGAGCAGCGTGTCGACGACTGCCTTCAGCGTCATGCCGTAGGTGCACAGCCCGTGCAGGATGGGCCGTTCGAACCCGGCGACCTTCGCGAACTCCGGGTCGGCGTGCAGCGGGTTCCAGTCGCCGGAGAGGCGGTACAGCAGTGCCTGGTCCTCGCGGATCGGGCGCTCGACGGTCCGGTCCGGCTCGCCGGCCGGGGGTTCCAGGCGGGCGGAGGGGCCGCGGTCACCGCCCCAGCCGCCCTCTCCCCGTACGAAGATCTGGGCGTCGTTCGTCCACAACGGGCCCTCGGTGTCGGCCACTTCGGTCCGCATGACCAGGACCGCGGCCTTGCCCTTGTCGTACACGGCGGCGATCCGGTTGGTCGCGGTGGCGGTGCCCGCGGCCGGGAGGGGCCGGTGGATCACGAGACTCTGCCCGCCGTGCAGGACGCGGGCGAGGTCGACCTCGATGCCCGGCATCGACAGTCCGCTGATCACCCCCGGCGAGCCCGAGCCGGCGACGGTGGCGAAGCTGGGCAGGACGTGCAGGCGGGATTCGAGGGTGTAGCGCAGTTCGTCGGGGTCGGCCGCGGGGGTCCCGGCACCGATGCCGAGGTGGTAGAGCTGGACGTCCTTCGAGGTCCAGGAGATCTCGCCGGTCCGGGGTTCGGCGGCGAGGGCTTTGGCGGCATCGATGGGCATACGGCTCCTGACAGTGGCGGACTCAAGACCCCGGTACGGCCGTCCGCACCGTCGGCCGCACCGAGGTCGTCGCGGGCCGATCTAGAACGCGTTCCAGTCCGGCGACCTCTGTATAGCCGAGCACACCGCACTTGTGAAGGCTCCTGACGGGGTGTCAGGTTTGGTGGGTGGCTCCACGGGTGCGTCGGTTGGCAGGTCTGTTCGTGGTCGGGTGTGTCGGCCCGCGGGTCTGCCCGCGTCCAGGTCTGTTCGTGGTCGGGTGTGTCGGCCCCCGGGTCTGTTCGCGTCCAGGTCTGTTCGCGAGCCCGTCGGTACCGGGCCTGCCGGTCCCGACTCTGCCGGTACTCAAGTCCCTCGGCCCCCAGGCCCCCGTCCCCGAGCCCGTCGGTCCCAGAGCCTGCCGGTATCCAAGCTCCTCGGCCCAGGCCCGTCTGTCTGTCTGTCTGTTCCCAGGCCTGCCGGTCCCGAGCCCGTCGGCCTCCAGGCCCGTCCGTCCCTCCCGTCCGGCACCCGGGACATTTGTCCTGCCGGATTCCGTACAAGCGCATCTGCCGGGCGGGCGGGGCAAGTTCGTAGCGTCGACGTCATGACAGCGACCAGCACAGCCATCGCCTTCACGGGTGCGGTCAAGACCTTCGGCGCCGTACGCGCCGTCGACGGGATCGATCTGGAGATCTCATCCGGCGAGACCGTCGCGCTGCTCGGCCGCAACGGTGCCGGCAAGTCGACGACGATCTCTCTGCTGCTCGGCCTGAACGAGCCCGACGCCGGCACCGTACGGCTCTTCGGCGCGACCCCTGCCGACGCGGTGCGGACCGGCCGGGTGGGCGCGATGCTCCAGGAGGCGCGGGCGGTCCCACGGGTCACCGTCCGCGAGCTGGTCGCCTTCGTGGCCGGTCGCTATCCGGCACCGCTGCCCGTCACCGAGGCCCTGGAGCTGGCCGGGATCACCGAGCTCGCCGAGCGGCGCGTGGACCGGCTCTCCGGCGGCCAGACCCAGCGCGTGCGGTTCGCCGTGGCGCTCGCCGGGAACCCCGCACTGATCGTCCTGGACGAGCCCACCGCCGCCCTTGACGTGGAGGCACGGCACGCTTTCTGGGCCTCGATACGGGGGTACGCCCGCCGTGGCCACACCGTCCTGTTCTCCACCCACCACCTGGAGGAGGCGGACGCGTTCGCCGACCGGATCCTGGTCGTCGACCACGGCCGGATCGTCGCGGACGGCACGGGCGAGCAGCTGCGGCGGTCGGCGGGCGGCAGCCTCGTCACCGTGGACGCGGCGGGCCGTGACACCGCGGGCTTCGGCCTTCTTCCCGGCGTCCGGTCGGTGGAGGTACGCGGTGGACGGGCCCGGCTGCGCACCGACGACTCCGACGCGACGGTGATCGCCCTGGCCGAGCTGGGTGCGATCCGTGGCCTGACGGTCGCCCCGGCCTCACTGGACGACGCGTTCCTCGCGCTCACCGCACGGCACTCCCCGCAGGTCACCTCGTCGGTCCTGGAGGCGATGTGATGCTCGACTACCTGTGGCTGGAGACCCGCCGGACCCTGCGGGACACCGGTTTCGTGATCGGCGGCATCGCGATGCCCGTGATGATGTACCTGCTGTTCACCAATCTCGGCGCCGACGAGTCCGGTTGGAGGACCGGCGCCATGGTGGGCATGGCCGCGTACGGTGCGGTCGGATCGGCGTTGAACACCGGCGGCGGGGTCGCCGAGGACCGGGCGATCGGCTGGCTGCGGCAGCTGCGGGTGACACCGATGCCGCCGCGCCAGGTGGTCCTCGGGCGGGCCCTGACCGGTTCCGTGACCGTCCTGCCGGCGATCGTGGCCGTGCTCACGGCGGGCGGGCTGGTCAACGGCGTACGGCTCGCCCTCTGGCAGTGGGCGGCGATCGCGGTGCTGCTGTGGCTGGGCTCGGTGCCGTTCACTCTGCTGGGTCTTGGCAACGGCTACCGGCTCACCGGGCAGACCACCGGCGTGGCGAACATGGCCTGCAACCTGGGCCTCGCGGTGCTCGGCGGCCTGTGGTTCCCGGTCGCCCTCTTCCCGGGCTGGCTGCGCACGCTGTCCGCGTACACCCCCACCAACCGCTTCGCCGAGCTGGGCGGGTCGGTCGCTGCGGGCCACGCGCCCACGGCCGGCGCGGTCCTGGTGCTGGGAGTGTGGCTGCTGCTGTTCGGTTCGTACGCTGTCCTGTCGTACCGGCGGCACGCCGGAAACGTGTGAGCGGAGGAACAGTCATGTCCTGGTCGCGCAAACTCTCGTGCCGCGTGGACGAGATCCGCGAGGGGGCCCGCGGGGCGCAGGAGCACCAGCAGTACTACAAGGCGAACAAGAAGCGCCTCAATGCCGAGTACAAGGCCGCGCTGAAGGCCGGGGAGATTCCCGCGAACGCGGTCGTGGGCGGCAGTGGCTTCGGCTTGCTGCCGTGGCTGCTGCTGGGGATGGGTGCCTTCTCCAACCTCTTCAAGGGCGAGACCCCCAACGCGTGGATCGGCGCTCTCGGGCTGCTTGCCTTCAACTCGCTCTACATCTACGTCGCCTTCCGCGCCTTCCACAAGAAGACCCGCGACGCGCTCTCCACCCGGGTGGCGCTGGTGCTGATGGGGCTGGTCACCTGCGGTCTGGCGATGGGATACGGCGGCAACTGGCTGTTGTTCTTCCCCCTGTTCGGGCTCGCGACGGGCGCGGTCGTACGGCTGCCGCATCTGCGCTGGGTCGGTGCCGTGGTCGCCGTGGTCGCGGGCACGGCCTCCGTCCTCCGCGAGGGCTGGGGCGGCCTCGACACCGCCTACGGCACATGGATCTCCACAATGGTGACGGCCGCGATCATGTCCCTCTCGGAGGCGGTACGGCAGTTGCGGGAAGCCCGCGAGGAACTGGCCCGGCGTGCGGTCGAGGAGGAACGGCTGCGGTTCTCCCGCGATCTGCACGACCTGCTCGGTCACACGCTGTCGGTGATCGTGGTGAAGTCGGAGGCGGCCCGCCGGCTCGCCCCGCGTGATCTCGACGCCGCGCTCCTCCAGGTGTCCGACATCGAGTCGGTCGGCCGCCAGGCGCTCACCGAGATCCGCGAGGCCGTCACCGGGTACCGCGAGGGCAGCCTCAGCGCGGACCTCGACCGGGCCGCCTCCGCCCTGCGCGCCGCGGGCATCGAGCCCGTCGTACGCCTTTCCGGTCCCCCGCTCGCCGCCCAGACCGAGGTGCTGCTCGGATGGGTGGTGCGCGAGGCCGTGACCAACGCGGTACGGCACAGCGGGGCCAGGCGGTGCGAGATCTCCGTCGCGGGCTCGGCGGAACGGGTGCGTCTGCGTGTCTGGGACGATGGCCCCGGGGCGCCCGCGGACACGGGGCCGGCCACGGGGACACCGGCCGCTGAGAGCGACCACGCGGAACCGCCGGTCACGACTCCGGCCCCGGCCACTCCGACCCTTACTCCAGCTCCGATTTCCGCTCCGGTTCGGAACTCCGCCCCAGCCCCGGCTCCGAACCCACGTCCGGCCCCGGTCATCGGCGGCACCGGCCTGAAGGGGCTCACGGAGCGGCTCGCCGCGGCAGGCGGCCGACTGGAGGCCGGACCGGGGCCTCGCGGCGGGTTTGTGGTGCGGGCCGAGTTGCCGGTCGAGGCGGTGACGCCGGTGGGGGTGACGGGGCCGGGGCCGATGCACCCCGATGACCTGGCGAGGGCCGTGCGCGAGGCCCGGGGAGGGGATGCGGCCAAGGACCTGCCCGGGTGATGCCGCATGAGCCCAGCCACTCTTCGACCCTCGCCCACTCGTCGGCCCTCTCCGGCTCTTCGGCCTCCGTCCACTTCCCGACCACCCCATCCGCCCCCCGAAAGCCACCCGCTCTTCAGTTCTCAAGGATCCTGCGCGTCAGCGCAATGGAGCTGCAGCCCTGCCGCTCCCCGCCGGGCGCCCTACGCTTGGGCCGTGAACGAGATGCCCCGGGACCACCGCCCCGCCAGGTCCATCCGCGTGCTGCTCGCCGAGGACCAGGGCATGATGCGCGGGGCGCTCGCGCTGTTGCTCGGGATGGAGCCGGACATCCTGGTGGTGGCGCAGGTCGCGGCGGGCGACGCCATCGTGGACGCCGCTCTGATCCACCGCCCGGACGTGGCGCTTCTCGACATCGAGTTGCCGGGCATGAGCGGTCTGGACGCCGCCGCCGAGCTGCGCGACCAGGCGCCGGACTGCCGGGTACTGATCCTGACCACCTTCGGCAGACCCGGTTACCTCCGCCGTGCCATGGAGGCGGGCGCCGCCGGTTTCCTCGTCAAGGACGGCCCCGTGGAGGAACTTGCCGCCTCGATTCGCCGGGTTCTGACCGGCGAGACCGTGATCGACCCCGGGCTCGCCGCGGCCGCCCTGAGCGCCGGCCCGAACCCGCTCACCGCCCGTGAGTGCGATGTCCTCAAGGCTTCCACGGACGGCGCGACGGTGGCCGACATCGCGGACCGGCTCCACCTCTCCGAGTCCACCGTCCGCAACTACCTCTCCTCCGCCATCGGCAAGACGGGCACCCGCAACCGGATGGAGGCGGTACGGGCGGCCCGGCAGCAGGGGTGGCTGTGAGCCCCTATCCGATCACCTCCGCCGTTCTGTACTCGGCACCCTTCGGCGCCAGGCACACGAACCAGTCGTAGGGGGAGCCCTCCGGGGACCGGATCGCCGGGATGTCGGTGCCGGCCCCCGCGGCGGCCCGCTCCACCACCGTCGCCGTCTCGTCCGTCCAGGTGCAGTTGACGCGGTGGGCGGTCCTGGCGACGTAGCCGACGACGAGACGTACGTCCGCCTTGGCGCCGGGCTCCAGCGGGAGGGACCCGGAGATGAGATCCGTGCCGGTCATGGCGTCGGACGGGGAGACCGTGTTTTCCATGATCTTGGTCATCTTGCTGCCGTAGCCGCGGTACACGAAGTAGGTGATCTTGCCGACCAGGTCGGAGGCTCCCCCTCCCACCGGCGGGGTTTCGTCGTACAGGGCCATCGCGCTGAGCTGGGCCTCGGCCTGGGTGGTGTCGCGGGGTGCGTCCCAGACGTTGATGACGACATTCCACTTCCTGCCGTCGTCGGTTCCGGTCGCCAGCGTGGTGCGGTGGGGCTTGTCGTGGAAGACATGCGACGGGGCCGGCTCCGGCCGGGTGGCAGCCGGTGTCACCTGCCCCCCGCCCTCGCCCGGCAGCCCCGCCACCGCGAGCGTCGCCGAGGAGCCCGCGAGCACCAGTGCCGTGGCCGCGGCCACCGCCCAGCGGCGGGCCCTGCGCCGACGGCCGCCGCGAATCACCGCCTCGTAGGGGGCTATGCCGATCTCGACCTCGTCGGTGGCGTCGGCCAGCAGGAGGGCGATGTCGCTGTCGCTCATGTCGTGGTTCCTCTCCCGGTCCGCGCTCATCACTTACGCCCTCCCTGCGTCACCATGTCGGCCAGCGCGGGTATGGCGCGAAGTTTCGCGATCCCCTTGGCCGCGTTGCTCTTCACCGAGCCGACCGAGCAGCCCATCGCCTCGGCCGTCTGTGTCTCGGTCAGGTCCTCCCAGTAGCGCAGGACCACCGCCTCCCGCTGCCTGGGCGGGAGCTTGGCCAGAGCCTTCAGCAGGGCGCTGCGGTCATCGGCCTGGGCCATGCGGTCACCGGTGTCGGCGACCTCGCGCACGAGCCCCGAGTCGTCCTTGGGCGCCAGGAACTCCCTGAGTTTCCTGCGGTGCTTTCGTGCGTGTGCGTTGACCATCACGCGCCGGACATACGCCTCCGGATCGTCCGCCGAGCCGACTCTGCGCCAGGCCACGTAGGCCTGTTCGAGCGTTGACTGGACCAGGTCCTCCGCGGCGTGCTGCTCCCCCGTGAGGAGAAATGCCGTTCGCATCAGCCGTGGCCAGCGGCCGATGACAAAGCTCTGGAACTCCTCGTCCCGAGCCTGCTTCCGATCCCCCATGGGCACCTCCTAGATGTCTAAAGGAGTCCATGAGCTGCCAGGACCGTTGCCTCACCCGATGAAGTTTTCCGAAAGCCGAGGCGCGCGACCGCGCACGGTCACCCCACCCGAGGCGGCCACGAGGCCGAGCCACGCCCCGTCCGCCCCGCATTTCCCCAAGAGAACATAAAGAAATCGTTAGTACGCCGAAGCATCGGAATAGTTGCCCATGCATACGTAGTTCAAGCCACACGTAACCCGACTTCCAGGCCCGGAGGCCTCCCTCACATGACGCACACGCCGACCGACCAGCCGCCCACCCGGAGAGCGTCCGGCGCTGTCGTCCCGGTGCTCGCCTTCGCGGGCATCGTGGTCGCGGTGATGCAGACGCTGCTCGTCCCGGTCATCAAGGACCTGCCGCAGCTGCTGGGCACCGCGCCCAGCAACGCCACCTGGGTCCTGACGTCCACCCTGCTCTCGGGCGCCGTCGCCACGCCGATCATGGGCCGCCTCGGCGACCTGTACGGCAAACGCCGCCTGCTGATCCTCAGCCTCGCCGTGATGGTGGTCGGCGCCCTGGTCAGCGCGCTCACCAGCGACCTGCTCACGATGATCGCCGGCCGTGCCCTGCAGGGCTTCGCCATGGGCGCGATCCCCCTCGGCATCGGCCTGATGAGGGACATGCTGCCCCGCGAGAAGCTGGGCTCGGCGATGGCCCTGATGAGTTCCTCCATCGGCGTCGGTGGCGGTCTCGCCCTGCCGCTCGCGGCCCTGATCGCCCAGCACGCCGACTGGCACGCCCTCTTCTACGGCGCCGCGGGCCTCGGCGCGTTCGCGATCGCCCTCACCCTCCTCGTCGTACCGGAGTCCCCGGCGCGCGCCGAGGGCACCTTCGATGTGGCGGGCGCGATAGGTCTCTCCGCCGGCCTCGTCCTGTTCCTCCTGCCGATCACCAAGGGCAGTGACTGGGGCTGGACCTCCGGCACCACGCTCGGTCTCTTCGCCGCTTCCGCTCTCGTCCTCGTCTTGTGGGGCGTCATGGAGCTGCGGCTGAAGGCCCCGCTGGTCGACCTGCGCACCACGGCCCGCCCGGCCGTCCTCTTCACCAACCTCGCGTCGATCATGGTCGGCGTCAGCTTCTACGTCGTCTCACTGGTCCTTCCCCAGCTGCTCCAGCTCCCGAAGGCGACCGGCTACGGACTCGGCCAGTCGATGGTCACCGCGGGTCTGCTCGTGGCCCCGCTGGGCCTGACGATGATGTTCACGGCTCCCGTGTACGCCCGGCTGTCGGCCAAGTACGGCCCCAAGGTCACCCTGATCCTCGGCATGCTGATCATCGCGATCGGCTACGGCGCCGGACTCGGCCTGATGAGCGCCGCCTGGCAGAGCCTCGTGATCGCGGTCGTGCTGGGCGCCGGTATCGGTCTCGCCTACTCCTCCCTGCCCGCCCTGATCGTCGGCGCGGTGCCGGCCTCGGAGACGGGGGCGGCCAACGGGCTCAACACTCTGATGCGTTCCATCGGTACGTCCGTGTCGAGCGCCGTCATCGGAATGGTGCTGGCGAACACCGCGAACAACGTCGGCGGTGTCGCCGTACCGACCATGCACGGCTTCCGGGTGTCCTTCCTCATCGCGACCGGCGCGGTGGCGATCGGCCTGCTGATGGCCCTGTTCCTGCCGAACCCGAACCGTGCGCCGCAACTGCGCGCGAGCAGCGAGGAAGACGCCAACCTGGAGCGCGCCGAGAAGAAGCTCAGCGGTTTCCGCGGCCGCGTTCTGGACTCCGCCGGCACCCCGGTCCCGCGCGCCAAGGTCACGCTGATCGACCGGCGCGGGCGGCAGGCGGGGGCGACGCTCTCGGATGGGGACGGCAGCTATGCGCTGGTGGTGCCGACCGGCGGCGCGTACGTCCTGGCCGCCCGCGCCACCGGCCACGGGCCGCTCGCCTCGTCGGCAACCCACGCCGGCGACGACACCGCGGTCGACATGGACCTGTCGCTGCCGTCGGACACGGCCGCGGTTCGCTGACCCAGCCCTTCCCCCGCCCCGCCCGCCCCGCCCCGCCCCGCTCAGGGTCCCTCCGCCGAGTACGACGGCCGATAATCCTGGCGGGGCGGAGTCGTCGACAGGCTCCGACGGAGACCGAGGGCGGGGACGGGGACGGGGACGGGATGATCGGAACGCTGTTCAAGAGCACGGACGTGCCGGTGACGGACAGATTCGACTACTGGCGTGAGCTGATGGGCCGGACGATCGCCCCCAGCGAGGTGATCAGTGACCACTTCGCCGACTACCGGGCGGAGCAGCGGTTCCTTGAGCTGGGTCCGGTGGTGGTCTGGCCCACGGTCTTCGCGCCGACACGGTTCCGGCGCAACCCGAAGCTGATCCGCAAGCACGACCCCGAGCAGTACCAGCTGTCGCTGATACGCGGGGGCAGGATCAGCCTCGAGCATGCCGGACGGACCAACACCTACAGCACGGGCGACCTGTGGGTGTGCGACACCTCGCGCCCGTGCGACGTGCGATCGCTGGGCACCGAGCGCGGGCACGTCATCACCGCGGTGGGTGTGCAGCTGCCCAAGGCGTTGCTGCCCGTGTCACCGGACCGGGTCGAGGCACTGCTGAGCAGGCCGCTGTCGGCGCGGGAGGGAACGGGTGCCCTGGTGGCGGACTTCCTCGTCGGACTGGACCGGCAGGCCGATTTCCTCCCCCCGTCCGCGACATCGCGTCTGGGCACGATTCTGCTGGACCTGTTGTCGGTCTGGTTCGCCGAGCCGCTGGACGCGGAGGCCGCACTGTCGCCGGAGACCCGCGGGCAGGTCATGAGGCTGCGGGTCCAGGAGTTCATCCGGCAGAACCTGCACGACCCGGAGCTCACTCCACCGCTGATCGCCGCCGCACACCACATCTCGCTCAGCTATCTGCACCGGTTGTTCCAGCAGCAGACGCAGGGCGAGACAGTCGCGGCGTGGATCCGGAGCCGACGGCTGGAGGGGGCCCACCGGGACCTGGCGGACCCCATGCTGCTTGCCACGCCGATCCACGCGATCGCGACCCGCTGGGGTTTCCCCCGCGCCTCGGACTTCACCCGCGCCTTCCGCGCCGCCTACGGCCTCTCGCCCAGGGAGCACCGGTTCGGGGCGGCGGCCGAACAGCCGTAGACCGTAGGGCCGTTGAGCCGTGGCGGGAACCAGGGGCACGGGCAGAGGGCTGTAGACGCGTCGCCAAGTCGCAGTGGACGCATCGCTAACGACAGTCCCGATGGCCACCTCCATGCTGATCAGGCGGTCGCACTCGACCGATCACTTCAACTGACACAAAGGAGCCATCGCCGTCATGTTCATGAAAACGATCACGAGAGTCGCGGCAGTCGCCGCCACAGCCGTGTGCGCCCTGGCCTTCTCCACTCCCGCCAACGCGGGAGCGACCGCCTACGCCACCCTCCTGAACTCGGGAACGTTGAAGTGTCTGGCGGTTCCCCAGGCGAGCACGGCCAACGGCGTCGGCCTGATCCAGTGGGGATGCAGCGGCAACAGCGAGCAGCAGTGGCAGCTGGAGTGGGTGGAAGGCGGTAACGGCGACCGCTACCTGGTCCGGAACCTGAACAGCGGCAAGTGCCTCGCGATCCCCAACAGCAGCACGGCCAACGGCACCCAGGCCATCCAGTGGACCTGCAACGGCGGCAGCGAGCAGATCTGGATCTACGACAGCGCCGACCGCCTGCACAACCTGAACAGCGGCAAGTGCCTCGCCATCCCCAACAGCAGCACGACCAACGGTACCGAGGCCATCCAGTGGACCTGCTCCACCAGCGCCGACCAGAGCTGGCTCTGGTAGGAGACAACGGAGCGGCCCTCATCACGGGGGAGGGCCGCTCCCTGCTCGTCGAACAGCAACCGAGGAACGTTCCGAATGAGAAGATCCGAATGAGAAGACACGTCGTCGCTGTGACGACCGCCGCCCTGCTGAGCACGCCCCTCCTCGCGGGCTCCACCCTGACCGCCACGGCGTCGGCGGCGGAGACCACCGCGACAACGGCGACCGCCGCAGCGGCCGGCACCCCCGTCTACGCCCGCCTCTACAACCAGGGCACCGGACTGTGCCTGGCCAATCCGAGTTCCAGCCAGACAAGCGGCACCGTGATGATCCAGTGGTCGTGCAGCAACAGCGACAGTAACTACTGGTCGCTACAGCCGATGACCGGTGGTGGCAACCACGTGGTCAACAAGGCGAGCGGACAGTGCCTGGCCATTCCCAGCGGGAGCACGACGCTCGGCGTCAAGGCCGTCCAGTGGCCGTGCGACGACGAGCAGAACGACGAGCAGGTCTGGGTCCACGACGGGATCGACCAGCTGAGAAACGCGAAGACCGGCCTGTGTCTCGCCATCCCCAACGGCACCACCACCGCCGGCACGTAGGCCATCCAGTGGAACTGCGACGCCGTGAACGCCACGAGCCCGAACCTGGACCGGCAGTGGCTGTGGTGACCCGCAAGCGGGCCTGGACCGCAGTTCTGACCGCGCTGGTCCTCGCCGTCCTGACGAGCCTCCTCCTGCCGGGTCCGGCCTCCGCCGAAGGCACGTCCGCCGAGAAGTCCGTGTACATCAACACGGCTACCGGAGGCGACGGCCCCCGCACCCCGGACATCATCAGCACGAGCGCGAACAACGCGGTCGTGGCATGGCGGGAAGGCCTCAGGCCCGGCAACCGGGACATGGGCTACATGCGGTACGCCTACACCACCGACGGCGGCACGACCTGGAGCCGCCCCCAGACGCTGGCACAGGAGACCGACCAGTACGCCTGGCACTACGTCATGCTCTACAAGTCGGGCAGCGAGCTGTTCGCGTTCCTCGGGCGCACCCCGATCGCGGACCCGACCGACGAGGACAACGACGGCGACACCTGGAACAACGACGGCCTTCCGATCGCCGCCACCGTCGTCAAGCGCAGCACCGACGAGGGCCACACGTGGCAGGACTACCCCGTCACCATGCCGACCATCGGCAACCTCGCCATCTCCGGCCGCCCGATCAAGCTGGCCAACGGCAACACCGTCCTCCCCTACTGGGGCACGGGCCGCGAGAACGGGGTGCTGATCGCCACGAACCCGGACCTGAAGACCTGGACCAAGGGCGGCACCGTCGCGAACGGGAACGCCACCGGTGTCAAGGCCGGTGAGAACCAGATCGTCGTCTCGCCGGACAGCCCGAACACGCTGATCATGGTCGCCCGCGCCGACAACGCCAACGCCATGACGGCCACGAGCACCAACGGCGGCGCGAACTGGACGGCCTTCACAGCCGCCACCGGCCTGCCGAGCAACAATGCGGCCAGGAGCTACTTCGGCAAGGACAGCAACGGCCAGCTCCTGTACATCTACACGACCGGCGACACCAATACCCGCCTGGCCCTCTACTACAAGACCAAGCGCCCCGGCGCGACGGCTTGGAGCGCCGCCAAGAAGTTCGCCGACGGCCTCGCGAGCGAGGAGGACACGACACCGGCCGGCACCGGCAAGGGCTGGGACACGTACCCGATGGCCGACGAGTACGCGCCGGGCAAGTTCTTCGTCACCTGGGAGTTCGACACCACCCGCATCAAGGTGAACAAGCTCGACATCTCCGACGCTCCCTGATCCCCGACCACAACCGCCGTACCCCCTGTCGCCCGCCGACCAGGGGGTACGGCAGCATGGGGCGCCCACACACCCGTACGACCGGAAGGCTCCCGCCCATGACCGCGGCGCCCAAGCCCGAGATCCTGGCCGCGTTCGAGGCGGCGAAGGGGTTCATGCCGGTGGACGAGGGCCTCGCCTTCTACACGGCCGCCGTCGAGGCCGGTGCTCTTGGGCTGCCGCTCCTGGAGGTAGGCACGTACTGCGGCCGTTCCGCGATCCTGCTCGCCGACGCCGCCCGCGCGGCCGGTGTCACCGCGCTGACCGTCGACCACCACCGCGGCAGCGAGGAGCAGCAGCCCGGCTGGGAGTACCACGACCCGGAGACGGTCGACCCCGAGATCGGCCTGATGGACACCCTGCCGACGTTCCGCCGGACCCTGCACAAGGCGGGCCTGGAGGACCACATCGTCGCGTTGGTCGGTCGTTCCCCGCAGATCGCGAAGATCTGGAACTCCCCGCTCGCCCTCGTCTTCATCGACGGCGGCCACACCGACGAGCACGCGAGCGCCGACTACGAGGGCTGGGCGCCGCACGTCGCGGAGGGCGGGCTGCTCCTCATCCACGACGTGCACCCGGACCCGAAGGACGAGTTCACCGGCCAGGCGCCGTACCGGATCTATCTGCGGGCCCTGCGGTCGGGGGCGTTCACGGAGGTCTCCGCCACCGGCACGCTGCGCGTGCTGCGGCGGGTGGGTGCGGGGATCTGAGGCGCTGCGGGCCTCAGGGCTTCACGTTGATGTCGATGTCGACCGGGGTCTGGATGACATTGCCCGTACCGACGCCCGGCTGACCGTAGATGTAGTCGACGGCACAGGCGTCCTCGGGCGGGGTGCAGGGGAACGGGGCGGCCTGGGCCACCGGCGCGCCCAGTACGACCGCCCCGGCGACGGCGACGGTGATGAGGACGCTGGATATCGCACGCACAGGTGATCTCATGGGCGATTCTCGGCATATCGGTCGGCCGTGAGCGACACCGGCGGTGCCGTTCGGATGAAGGGACCCGCTCACCGGCCACCGCCCCGCCGTGCCGGTGACCCAGCGCTAAGGTGGCTGTCGTGTCGTACGCAGGCCCCGAATTCGAGTCCCCCCAGCCCCGCCGTCCCCGGCGCCGTCCCCTCACCGTCGCGCTTGCCGTGCTCGTGCCGGGCGCGCTGCTCGGGTGGCTCGTCCACGCGGGGGTGAGCGGTGCGGCCGACGAAGGCTCCGCGCCCGCCGGGAGCGGGGTGGCCGCGTCCCCGACGGCGGGGACAGCGCTCGTTCCCCCGGCTCTCACCTCGAACGGCGCCGACGCCAAGGGCCTCGGCGCCACCCCGCTCAGGGGCAAGGTGATCGTCATCGACCCGGGGCACAACCTCACCAACTTCCGGCACACGGCCGAGATCAACCGCAAGGTGAACATCGGCACGAACCGCAAGGAATGCGATACGACGGGGACGTCCACCAACTCCGGTTACGCGGAGGCCAAGTTCACCCTCGACGTGGCCCACCGGCTGCGCACGCTGCTGGAGAAGCAGGGCGCGACGGTGAAGCTGACACAGGACGGCGACCGTCCGTACGGGCCGTGCGTGGACGAGCGGGCCCGGATCGGGAACAGGGCGAAGGCCGACGCGGTGGTGTCGATCCACGCGGACGGCGCGGCCGCCGGACAGCGCGGCTACCACGTGATCCTGCCGGGCCGCGTCCACAAGGGCATCGCCGACACCCGCCGGATCGTGGCCCCTTCGGCCGCGCTCGGCAGGTTCGTCGCGGCCGGCTTCGGACACGTGACGGGCAGCGGGCCCTCCAACTACGTCGGTCACGGTACCGGCCTGGTCACCCGCACCGACCTGGGCGGTCTCAATCTCTCGACGGTCCCCAAGGTGTTCATCGAGTGCGGCAACATGCGCGATCGCAAGGACGCCGCCCAACTCACCAGCGGCGCCTGGCGGCAGAAGGCCGCGCAAGGAATCTCTGAGGGAATCGTGAGATTCCTGCGCGGGTGACGATCGGGGCTCCGATCCCGTCGTACGCTCCGCGCGGGCGGACGATAAGGTCTACCGACGACGAGACGACCTACGAAGGACTTGAAGTGAATATCCGCTCCCTCACTCGAGGCGACGGCGTGGTGATCGGAGCAGCGGTACTGCTGTTCATCGCGTCGTTCCTCGATTTCTACTCGGTCGACGGGGCCTCCGACGACGCCGATCTCCCGAGCGCCTGGGCGAGCGGCCCGTTCGTGATGGGAGTCGTCCTCGCCGGCATCATCGGTGCCGCCCTCGTCGTAGCGGCGCGGGGCCTGCCGCAGCTGCCCAAGGTGGCGGGGCTCGACCTCGGCCAGGTGGGCACCGCGTTCACCGTCTTCGCCGCCTGGAGCGCACTCGGCAACGTGTTCGACCCGCTGAGTGCCGCGGACTACGGCTCCAGTTCGGACACCATCAGCGCCGGCATCGGCCTGATCCTCGCTCTCGTCGCGACCCTGGTCATGGCCGGGGCAGCGGTCGCCTCCCCGCTCGTCCCCGCCCTCCAGGCCGCCCTGATCCCGGCCCCGAAGCCGCCCCAGCCGCAGCCCTACGGCGCCCAGCCGCCCGGCGGTTACGGCTACCCGGGCGCCCAGCAGCCGGGCCAGCCCGGACCGCAGGGGCAGCCGGGACAGCCGGGGCAGCCCTACGGCGGACAGCCGCAGCCAGGGCAGCCGTTCGGCGCGCAGCCCCAGCCGCAGGCACCGCAGCCGCCGGCCGCGGAGTTCTCGCCGTTCTGGTTCGCCGTGCCGGTGCCGCGCCCGCTGTTCGCGGAGGACGGTTCGGCGACGCCGATCGCCGAACTCGCCCCGGGTACCTGGTACCTGGCCGTCGAGCAGCGTGGTCCGAGCCTGGTCGCCCAGACCCAGGACGGCCGCCGCGGTGTGCTCCAGGACACCAGTGGGATCCAGCGCGGCTGAGTCCTCTCCAGGTCGTACGACGGCCCCTCGCCCTTCCGGGCGGGGGGCCGTTGCCGTACATTCGCGAGCGGCTCGAAGTGCTGACATACCGTCAGGAGGCGTCGTGCGACTCGGACTTGCGCTCGGCTACTGGGGTCGCGGCCCCGCCCCCGGCCATGTGCCGCTGGCCCAGGAGGCGGAGCGGCTCGGCTACGACTCGGTGTGGACGGCCGAGTCGTGGGGGTCGGACGCGTTCACGCCGCTCACCTGGATCGCGGCACAGACCTCAACGATCAAGCTGGGTACGGCGGTTGCCCAGATGGCGGCCCGCTCGCCGACCACCACCGCCATGCACGCCCTCACCCTGGACCATCTCTCCGGCGGGCGGGTGATGCTGGGCCTCGGGCTGTCCGGGCCGCAGGTCGTCGAGGGCTGGTACGGCCGCCCGTTCCCGAAGTCGCCGCTGACCGCGACCCGGGAGTACGTCGAGGTCGTCCGGCAGGTGCTGCGGCGTGCGGGGCCGGTCGAAGTGGACGGGCGCTTCCATCCGTTGCCGTACCGGGGCGCGGACGGCACGGGTCTCGGCAAGGCGCTGAAGCCGATCACCCACCCGCTGCGCGCCGACCTGCCGCTCCTGCTGGGCGCCGAGGGTCCGAAGAACGTCGCCCAGACGACCCGGATCGCCGACGGCTGGCTGCCGTTGTACTGGTCGCCGGAGCGGCCCGAGGTGTACGCGGACTCGCTCACAGGCGCCCCGGAGGGTTTCCTGGTCGCGCCCATGACCCAGGTGCGGGTCTGCGACGACGTCGCCGAGGGGCTGCTGCCCGTCAAGACGATGCTCGGTTTCTACATCGGCGGCATGGGCCACGCGGCCCGCAACTTCCACGCCGACCTGATGGCCCGCATGGGGTACGAGGAGGAGGCGCGCAGAATTCAGCGGCTGTTCCTGGAGGGCCGCCGCGAGGAGGCCGTGCTCGCCGTCCCGGACGCCTTCGCCGACGAGATCTCCCTGGTCGGCCCGCGTGAACGGATCGCCGAGCGGCTGGAGTTGTGGCGCAAGGGCCCGGTGACGGACCTGCTGGCGCTCGCGCCCGATCCGCACAGTCTGCGGGTGCTGGCGGAGCTCAACGCGTGACGGCAGGTTTCGCCGGGGAATTCGGGGCCATTCGAACACCATGTCCACTCACACACGCAGTGGTGCCAATTCAGCTGGGACGGTCATAGCGATCGTCGCCGACATCATGGCCCTCATCCTGGGCCTGTGGATCCTGATGTACCTGCTGGACGCCAACCCCGGTAACGACTTCGTGCAGTTCATCCACGATGCCGCCCGCTGGCTCGCCGGCTGGTCCTACGACCTGTTCACCTTCGACAAGGCCTGGGCACGCGTGGTCGCGGGCTACGGCCTGGCCGCCGTGGTCTATCTGTTCGTCGGCCACGCGATCGCCAACCGGGCGCACCGCCACTGAACGCTCCACCAGGGGTGCCGTCGTCATCTGCGGCGCCCGTCGTGGCTGGTCGCGCAGTTCCCCGCGCCCCTGAGTGGGTGCAGCAAGGCCGACCCAGGGGCTCGGGGAACTGCGCGGGCAACCACACAACCCGTACCCGCCGCCGGACAAGACCCCCTGAGCCTCAGGCGCAGCAGTCCGGGTCCAGCCCCACCGGCAGCCGGTCGCCGGCGAACACCGCACAGGTGGCCTCGTGCCCCCCGAGCGCGGCGACGGCAAGGAGCAGTGACCCGGCGGTCCACGTGGTCAGCTCCCGCGGCCAGACCGCCGCGTCCTCGAACACGTACCCGGTCCAGTACAGACCGCTCTCCGCGTCCCGCAGATGCTGGATCGACTGGAGGATCTCCAGCGCCCGGTCTGACTCGCCCGTCACCCACAGGGCCAGGGCGAGTTCGGCCGACTCGCCGCCGGTGACCCACGGGTTGGGGACGACACAGCGCACTCCGAGACCGGGTACGACGAAGCGGTCCCAGCCCGCCTCGATGCGGGCCGTGGCCTCCGCGCCGGTCAACGCCCCGCCCAGGACCGGGTAGTACCAGTCCATCGAGTAGCGGTCCTTGTCGAGGAAGCGTTCCGGGTGCCTGCGGATCGCGTGCCGCAGGGCGCCCACCGCCAACTCCCAGTCCGGCTGCGCCTCTTCGCGCTGCTCGGCGATGGCGAGGGCGCATCGCAGGGCGTGGTGGATCGAGGACGACCCGGTCAGCAGCCCGTCGGCGACCGCCCTGCCGTCGTCCTCGCGCTTCCACCCGATCTGCCCGCCCGACTGCTGGAGCCCCAGCACGAACTCCGTCGCCGCGAACACCATCGGCCACATCCGGTCGAGGAACGTGTCGTCGCCGGTGGACAGATAGTGGTGCCACACCCCTACGGCCACGTAGGCGACGAAGTTCGTCTCGCGCCCCCGGTCGGTGACCTTGGTGAAGTCCCCGTCCTGGTAGGCCGCGTACCAGGAGCCGTCCTCGTTCTGGTGTCGTTCGAGCCACTCGTAGGCTCGCTCGGCGGCCTCGTGCTCGCCCGCCGCGTCCAGCGCCATCGCGGCCTCGGTGTGGTCCCACGGGTCGAGGTGGTGCCCCCGGAACCACGGGATCGCCCCGTCGTCGCGCTGCACGGCCAGGATCCCGGCGACGGTCGTGGCGGCCTCGTCGGCGGTGAGGACTCCGGGCAGGACGAGGTGTTCGGTGCGGGGAGTGGTCACCGCGCGTCCACGACGGGCAGGTGCGGCTTGGTCGCGTACGCCACGAAGCTCTTGCCGATCAGCGGGTTGAGCGCCTGCTCGGCGACCCGGGTGGCCAGCGGCTTCTTCATGATGTCCCAGACCAGCAGCTTGTGGTACGCCTGCACCGGCAGCGCCTTGTCGTTGTCGACGCCGAACGCGCACTTCAGCCACCAGTACGGCGAGTGCAGGGCGTGCGCGTGGTGGGTGCCGTACGGCTTGAGGCCGGCCTCGCGGATCTTCGCGAGCAGTTCGTCCGCCTTGTAGATGCGGATGTGGCCGCCCTCGACCTCGTGGTAGGCGTCGGACAGTGCCCAGCAGACCTTCTCGGGGCCGTAGCGCGGGACGGTGATGGCGATCCGGCCGCCGGGCTTCAACACCCGGACCATTTCCGCGAGTACGCCCTTGTCGTCGGGGATGTGCTCCATCACCTCGGAGATGATGACGACGTCGAAGGACTCGTCGGGGAAGGGCAGGGCCAGGGCGTCGCCCTCCATCGCCGTGGCGGTGGCGCCCTCGGGGGCCTCCCCGGCCTCCTTCATCGCCGCGAACCACTTCGCGACCTCGCTGATCTCCCCGGCGTTCTGGTCCAGTGCCACGACCTGCGCGCCGCGCCGGTAGCACTCGAACGCGTGCCGGCCGGCCCCGCAGCCGAGGTCCAGGACGCGGTCGCCCGGCGCGAGCGGGAACCGGGAGAAGTCGACGGTCAGCACGTGGCCCTGCTTTCGGGATGGATATCGGCGTCGGTGACTCGGGGGGTGGTCGTCGGTGTGCCGCCTGGTGCCGCGGCCTCGGTGCGGGTCGTCGCGCCGGCGGTGGAGCCGGCGATCGCCTCGCGGTACCGGGACACCGTGCCCTCCGCGGCCTTCGCCCAGGTGAACCTCGTCAGGACCCGCTCTCGGCCGGCCCGGCCGAGTCGGGCGCGCAGGTCCGCATCGCCCAGCAGGCGGCTCAGGCCCGCCGCCAGCGCGCCGGCGTCCCCCGGCGGCACTGCGAGGCACGTCTCGCCGTCGCGGCCCGCGACCTCGGGGATCGCGCCGCCCGTCGTCGCGACCAGCGGGGTTCCGGTGGCCATGGCTTCGGCCGCGGGAAGCGAGAAGCCCTCGTAGAGCGACGGCACGCAGGCGACCTCCGCGGAGCGGACCAGGTCGACCAGTTCCGCGTCCGAGATGCCCTTGACGAAGTCGACGGCGCCCTGGAGGCCGTAGCGCTCCATCGCCGCGGCGACCGGGCCCTCCTCGGGCTGTTTGCCGACGACCACGAGGTGCGCCCCGGGGTGTTCCGTGCGCACCTTGGCGAGCGCCTCGACGAGGAAGACCAGGCCCTTGAGGGGGACGTCGGCGCTGGAGGTGGTGACGATCCGGCCGGGGACGACCTGCACGGACGGATCCGGCGAGAACTGGTCGGTGTCGGCGCCGATGTGGACGACGTGGATGCGGTCGTCGCGGACGCCCAGGTGGTCGACGATCTCCTGGCGGGAGGTGCCGGAGACGGTGAGCACGGACGGCAGGCGACGGGCCACCCGCTTCTGCATGCGTGTGAAGGCGTACCAGCGGCGCTTGGACCATCGCTGCTGCCGGGTCTCGGCGGCGTCCAGCTCCAACTGCCGGTCCACGGTGATGGGGTGGTGGATGGTGGTCACCAGAGGGGCGCCGATGTCGCCCAACAGGCCGTAGCCGAGGGTTTGGTTGTCGTGGACCACGTCGAACTCACCAGTGCGGGCCCGGAGATGGCGTCGGGCCCGCAGTGAGAAGGTGAGCGGCTCGGGGAAGCCGCCGGTCCACATCGTGGCGACTTCCAGGGCGTCTATCCAGTCCCGGTACTCGTCGCGTTTCGGGGTGCGGAAGGGGTCCGGGGAGCGGTAGAGGTCCAGGCTCGGCAGCTCGGTCAGGCTCAGTTCCTCGTACCCGGGGTCGAGGACCGGGTACGGCTGGGAGCCGATGACCTCGACGCGGTGGCCGAGGCGGGCCAGTTCGCGCGAGAGGTGCCGTACGTACACGCCTTGGCCCCCGCAGAACGGGTTCCCCTTATAGGTGAGGAGCGCGATTCGGAGCGGTCGCTCGCCGTCGGCGGCCAGGTCCTCGAAAGACCCCGCCTGACTGGCCTCAGCGGTCACTCTGCGCCCCCTTCTGCCTGCACTGTCCCGCGAGATTACGACGAGACGGTAATCTAGAACAAGTTTCAGACTTGATCGTTCAGGAGGCTCTGAATCTACCGGCAGGTAGGGGCCCTGTGAGGGGTGGATCAGGTGATTCACGCCACGAACACCGCGACCGCCCTACGACCCGGCACCCTGCCATGCTGTGTGATCGCGAACTCTCACGGACCGTCACGGAAACGGGTTCCGTGACCACGGAGACCAAGGTGGACAAGGTGGCCAAGTCGGGCAGAGTGGAAGCCGGTACCGCACGGTCCGACGTCGCGCCGCTGACCGAGCGGCAGGAGGCGCGGCGCCGCCGGATCCTGCACGCGAGCGCGCAGTTGGCGAGCCGCGGCGGGTTCGACGCGGTGCAGATGCGGGAGGTCGCGGAGTCCTCGCAGGTGGCGCTCGGCACCCTCTACCGCTACTTCCCGTCCAAGATCCATCTGCTGGTCGCCACGATGCAGGACCAGCTGGAGCACATGCACGGCACGCTCCGCAAGAAGCCGCCGCAGGGGGAGACGGCGGCCGAGCGGGTGGCGGAGACGCTGATGCGGGCCTTCCGGGCGCTCCAGCGCGAGCCGCACCTGGCCGACGCGATGGTCCGCGCGCTGACCTTCGCGGACCGCAGTGTGAGTCCGGAGGTCGACCAGGTCTCCCACCAGACCACCCTGATCGTCCTGGACGCCATGGGCCTCGACGACCCGACCCCCGAGCAGCTCTCGGCGGTCCGGGTCATCGAGCACACCTGGCACTCCGCCCTGATCACCTGGCTCTCGGGCCGCGCCTCGATCGCCCAGGTGAAGATAGACATCGAGACGGTGTGCCGGCTGATCGACCTCACGGAGGTCCGGCCCCGGTCGCCCCGGCCCTAGCCGACAACCGTGAGCCCACTCCAGTTCCGCCCGGTCGCCGTTGCGCCGCCCGCCCACCGATCGAGGAGCTGCCGGGCCTCGTCCTCGGGGGCGGCGAGGGAGACCTGCTGGGCGCCGGCGTCGACGTCGCGTTTCTGTTCGTGGGTGCCCTCGCTGCAGCAGGCGCACAGGAGGCGGACGCTGCTCGCGGGCTCGGCGCCGAAGCCGTGCTCGGTGAACAGGTCGACGAGTGCCTCCAGGTCGGCCGCCTCACCCGCCGCCACCGTGACTTCCAGGGTGGGTAGTCGGGACGCCTCGAAGAGCAGGAGTTCGTCGAAGACGGGGTACGTCGAGCCGTCGACGACCCGCTCGCCCTTCGGTTCGCCGTCGTGGACGACGATCTCGCCGTAGCGCCGTCCGCCCGAGACGGGCACGTTGACGACCCGGCCGCGGGTCGGGCACAGCCGCTCGATCCAGACGACCTCGCGCTCGCCGCCGGTGTCGAGCCGTACGCAGGCGAGGCCGAAGCGGCCGTCGATCTGCCCTTCGCCGTCCGGGAGTTCGATGCCGAAGCCGGTCCAGGCCTCCCGGGCCGTCGCCCAGTCCCGCTGGATCGTGGCGGCGATGCCGAGGTTCCAGTACGCCGGGTCGCCCTCGCCGCGCGGAGCCCGGGCCGCGGCCTCACGGCCCAGGTCGTACGCCTTCGCCCAGTTCCGCAGGAACTTGTGGGCGAGCGCGGCGTCGTACCACCACACCGCGCTCGCGTTCAGGTCAGGGAAGTGCGCGAGCACCCGCTCGTACGACTCGGCGGCGCGCAGCCAGTCCTCGGCGTCCCAGGCCGCGCGCGCCTGCTCGATCAGCTTCCTGGCCTCGGACTTCTCCATGCCACCCCACTCCCACGACGACCGCAGGAGCGTACGCCGTCACTCCTCGGGCGGGAACACCGGCTCCCCGCTGCCCAGCAGGGAGATCATGATGGCCTCGACCGGGCAGTTCTCGGCAGCCGCCAGGATCTTCTCGTTGGCGTCGGTCTTGGGGTCGGCGGGGTGGGACTGGCGGGCGGAGTCGAGGCGGAAGCCGTCGGGGGCGGTGTGCACGCACTGCGCCGAGCCGATGCAGAGCGAGCGGTCGACCTCGACGTGCCAGCGGTCCCCCGTGCCCACGCCCGGGTTCGCCCGTGCGGGAGACGCCTCCATCCTTCACGCCTCCCAGCCGGCCGGCAGGTGGATCATCTTGTGCTCCAGGTACTCGCCGAATCCCTCCGGGCCGAACTCCCTGCCCAGGCCTGAGTTCTTGTAGCCGCCGAAGGGGCCGAGCATGTCGAGGCTGAAGGTGTTGACGTTGTAGGTGCCGGTACGGACCCGCCGTGCGATGTCGATGCCGCGCTCGACGTCGGCCGTCCACACGCTGCCGGACAGGCCGTAGTCGGAGTCGTTGGCGATCTTGACGGCCTCGGACTCGTCACCGTACGGGAGAAGGCAGATGACCGGGCCGAAGATCTCCTCGCGGGCGATCCGCATCGCGTTGTCGACGTCCCCGAAGAGCGTCGGCTCGACGTACCAGCCGCGGTCCAGGCCCGCCGGACGGCCGCCGCCGGTGAGTATCTTGGCGCCCTCCTCCTGGCCGATGCGGATGTAGTCGAGGTTGCGGCGCTGCTGGCGCTCGGCGACCAGCGGGCCGACCTGGGTGGCGGGGTCGAGCGGGTCGCCGACGACCAGTGAACTCGCCGCCGCGGCAAGGGCCTCGGCGAACTCGTCGTAGCGGGAGCGGGGCAGCAGGATGCGGGTCTGGGCCACGCAGGCCTGTCCGTTGTTCATCCAGGCGGACGGCACGATACCGGCGACGGCCGCCTCGACATCCGCGTCCGGCAGTACGACCGCCGCCGACTTGCCGCCCAACTCCAGTGTCACGCGGGTGAGGTTGCGGGCCGCGACCTCCATCACACGCTTGCCCGCACCCACCGACCCGGTGAAGGAGACCTTGTCGATCCCCGGGTGTCCCACCAGGTACTCGCTGACCTCGCGGTCGGCCGGGAGGATGGACAGCACGCCCTCCGGCAGCCCGGCCTCCTTGGTGATCTCGGCCAGGATGTACGCGTCCAGCGGCGACTCGGGCGACGGCTTGAGCACCACCGTGCAGCCGGTGAGCAGCGCGGGCGCGAGTTTGGCGGCGGCCACGAACTGCGGGACGTTCCACGGGACCACGGCCGCCACGACCCCGACCGGCTCGCGGCGCACGAGGATCTTCCCGAGGACTCCGTCGCGCTGCTCCTCGTAGGTGAAGCCGCGCGCGACCGTGATCGCAGAGTCCCAGACCATCATCGCGCCGAGGGCCTGTGCGAGGACGCTCCAGGAGTACGGCGAGCCGTTCTCGGAGGAGATCACGCGGGCGATCTCCTCGTGCCGTACCGCGATGCCGTCCTTGATCCTGGTGACGACCTCGATGCGCTCGTCGAGGGTCATACGCGGCCAGGGTCCCTCGTCGAAGGCGGTGCGCGCTGCGGCGACCGCCGCGTCCACGTCGGCCCGGGAGGCGTGCGGCACCCGTCCGATGACCTCCTGGGTGTGCGGGGAGATCACCTCGATGACGTCGGTGCCCAGGGGGTCGGTCAACTCCCCGCCGATGAACAGCTGTCCGTGTTCCAAGAGCTCGGCCATGGCGACTGCCTCCCTGAGGCGGCTTACTGACGATCCATCAGATACGGAACTGATACCAGTTCCACTCGGAGGAGTCCACGGCCCGCGCACCACGGCTGTTGGTGACCTCGGGCTACCGTCGAAACCCGTTCTAGTTATAGTGCTGGGAACGCGGTGATTGGGGAGCCCATGGCGCAGGTGCACGACCACGGCGGCGGCGTCCGGTCCATCCAGGTCCCCATCCCCGACAACCCCCTCGGCCACACCCTCGTCCACGTCGTCGACACCGACCGCGGGCCGGTGCTGGTCGACACCGGCTGGGACGACCCGGCGTCCTGGGACACCCTCGCCGAGGGACTGACCGCGTGCGGGACCGCCGTCGGTGAGATCCACGGTGTGGTCATCACCCACCATCACCCCGACCACCACGGTCTGTCGGGCGCGGTGCGGGATGCCTCCGGCGCCTGGATCGCCATGCACGCGGCGGACTCCGCGATCGTGCGACGCACCCGGGAGACCCGTGCCGAGCGCTGGTTCACCTACATGACGGCCAAGTTGGAGGCGGCGGGCGCCCCCGAGGAACACGTGGCGCCGCTGCGCACCGCCCGCCGCCGCGAACTCCCCGGCTTCTCCCCCGCGTTGCCCGACCGCGAGATCGTCCCCGGTGAACTCCTCGACCTTCCCGGCCGCAGGCTCCGCGCGATCTGGACCCCGGGCCACACGCCCGGCCACGTCTGCCTGCACCTGGAGGAGGAGCACCCGGCCGAACTCCCGGGCCACGGCCGCCTGTTCTCCGGCGATCACCTGCTCCCCGAGATCACCCCGCACATCGGCCTGTACGAGGACCCCGACGACGCCACCGTCACCGACCCCCTCGGCGACTACCTCGACTCCCTGGAACGCGTCGGCCGCCTCGCCCCCGCCGAGGTGCTCCCCGCCCACCAGTACGCCTTCACCGACGCGGCCTCCCGGGTACGGGAGTTGCTCGCCCACCACGAGGAACGCCTCACCGACCTGCACTCCCTCCTCGCCGAGCCCCTCACCCCCTGGCAGCTCGCCGAACGCATGGAGTGGAACCGGCCCTGGGAGCAGATCCCGTACGGGTCGAGGACCATCGCGGTCTCGGAGGCCGAGGCACATCTGCGGCGCCTGGTGAAGCTGGGCCGGGCGGAGGCGGTGACGGGGACCGAGCCGGTGACGTACGTGGCCGTCTAGCCGTTGGGCGGGGAGCGGCGCGGGGGCGAGGGCGCCGTCGCCGAGGCCGCACAGGCGGCTCTCAGGGGCCTGCCTACGGGCGAGTACAGTGGCCAGGTCGTCATCACACCCGTACAGGGGGAAGCCGGTGCAATTCCGGCGCTGACCCGCAACCGTGATCCGCCTCCCGGCGGTGAGCCGGACTGCCCCGCACGGTTCGTGACCGGCTCACGTGCACCGGCAACCGGCCGGTGCGCGGCACCGTCGAGGTATACGGAGCCGAGCCGCCCGGGGGCGGTCCTCCCGTGCTGTCCGGCTCCTTCCGTGAGAAGGGCATCCGCCGATCATGCACGTCCGCCACAGCGCCGCGGTCCTGGCCGCCACCGTCGTGATCGGCACGGCCACGCCCGCCGTCGCCGCCTCCCCGTCCCCGTCTCCCGCGTTGCCCTCCGGGCTGTACGGCAGCACCGACCCCACCTACGACGGGGTCTGGCGCCAGTCCCTCGCCCTGATCGCCCAGCACCAGGTGGACGTGGAGCCCGCCACCGCGGCCGTCGGATGGCTGGCCGGACAGCAGTGCGCGAACGGCGCGTTCGCGGCGTTCCGCGCGGACCCGTCGAAACCCTGCGACGCCAAGCTCATGCTCGACACCAACAGCACGGCCGCCACCGTCCAGGCCTTGTCCGCGCTCGGCGGCCACGACACCAGGACCGCAAAGGCGGTGACCTGGCTGAAGTCCGTCCAGAACAAGGACGGCGGCTGGGGGTACGCGCCCGGCGGTGCCAGCGACGCCAACTCCACGTCCGTGGTGATCGGCGCGCTGAACGCCTCCGGCGCCGACCCCGCCAAGGTCCTCAAGGACGGCAGGTCTCCCTACGACGCCCTGCTGAAGCTGTCCCTGCCGTGCGCCGACGGGGGCGCCTTCGCCTACCAGCCCGACAAGAAGGGCAAGCTCACGGCCAACGCGGACGCCACGGCGGCGGCCGTCGTCGGTGTGCTGGGCCTGGGTATGACGTCGGCGAAGGCCGGTGCGCCGGCCGACCTCACCTGCGCCGACGCGGCCCACCCCACCCCGGAGCGGGCGGCGGCCAACGGCGCGGCGTACCTGGCGAAGGCGGTCGCGAAGGAGGGCTATCTGCAGTCCGTCCTCCCCGGCGCCGAGGACCAGCCCGACTACGGCAACACGGCCGACGCGGTCGTGGCGCTGGCCGCGCGGGGCGGGACGACGGCGGCCGCGGGTCCGCTGCGCTGGCTGGAGCGGAACTCCGCGAAGTGGGCCGCGCAGAGCGGCCCGGCGGCCTACGCCCAGCTGATCCTCGCCGCGCGGGCCTGTGGCGCCGACCCCCGCGACTTCGGCGGCACGGACCTGGTGAAGCGGCTGACCGCGACGGGCCCGGCGCCGGCCACCGCGTCCCGGGACGACTCCGGCACCTCCGTGTGGTGGGTGGTCGGCGCGGGTCTCGCCGCCGGGGCCGGCATCGGCTTCCTCCTCAGCAGCCGCAACGAGAGGAAGCAGCCGTGACCCGCCGGGCGGTCGTCCTCTCCCTCCTGACGGGCCTGTTCCTCGCCGCCATGAGCCCCGCGCACGCCGCCGGCTACCGCTACTGGTCCTTCTGGGACCGCACGGGCACGACCTGGACGTACGCCACGCAGGGCCCGTCGACGGCGGTCCCCTCGGACGGTGACGTCCAGGGGTTCCGCTTCGCGGTGAGCAAGGACTCGGCGAGCGCGGTCACACCCCGCGGGACGGCGTCGTTCGGGACGATCTGCGCGAACACACCGGCGCTGGACGGCCATAAGCGGCTGGCCCTGGTCCTCGACTTCGGTACGCCGGCGGACGCCCCGCCCGGAGAAGTGCCGCCGTCGCGCCGCACCGAGTGTGCGTCGGTCCCCAGGGACGCCACCACCGCGGAGGCTCTGGCCGCGGTGGCGAAGCCCCTGCGGTACGGCAGCAACGCCCTGCTCTGCGCGATCGCGGGATACCCGGAGGCGGGGTGCGGGGAGCAGGTGGCGCAGGAGGAGGCGGGTTCGGGGAAGAGCAGGCCGGACGGGGGTCCGTCGGTGGGTCTGCTGGCGGGGTCGGCGGCGATCGTCGCGCTGGGAGCGGCAGCGGTGTGGCAGGCGCGGCGGCGTCGACGTGGGTAGTACCGGGCAGTCGTACGCTCCGGGCGGCTCACGGTTCGCGGAGAGCGGCGGCCCCGTCCGAACGACGGCGGGGGCACCCGTACACCCCGGCGCCTGGTGGCTGTGGTCGCTGAGCCTCGGTGTCGCGGCCACCCGTACCACCAACCCCCTCCTGCTGACCCTCCTGATCGTCGTCTCCGCCTATGTGGTGGCGACCTGCCGCCGACCGACCCCCTGGTCCCGCTCCTACTCCGCCTTCGTCAGGCTCGCCCTCGCCGTCCTCCTCATCCGTCTCGTCTTCACGATCACCCTCGGCTCCCCGGTCCCCGGCACCCATGTGCTGGTCACGCTCCCCGAACTCCCGCTCCCCGACTGGGCCCAGGGCATCCGCCTCGGTGGCAGGGTCACCGCGGAAGCCCTCGTGTTCGCCCTCTACGACGGCCTGAAGCTGGCCACCCTCCTCATCTGCGTGGGCGCGGCGAACGCCCTCGCCAACCCCCACCGCCTCCTCAAGTCCCTCCCCGGCGCCCTCTACGAACTCGGCGTCGCGGTGGTGGTGGCGCTCACCTTCGCCCCCCATCTCATCGCCGACGTCCAGCGCCTGCGCGCCGCCCGCCGTCTCCGCGGCCGCCCCGACTCCGGTGTCCGAGGCCTCCTCCAGGTCGGACTCCCGGTCCTGGAGGGCGCGTTGGAGCGCTCGGTCGCCCTCGCCGCGGCCATGGACGCCCGCGGCTACGGCCGTACGGCACACGTCCCGCCCCGAGTGCGCCGTACGACGACCGCCCTCACCGTGGGCGGCCTGCTCGGTGTCTGCGCGGGAACCTACGGCCTCCTCACCGCCGAGGGCGGCACGTACGGCATCCCCGTCCTCGTCGCCGGTCTGGCCGCCGCACTCGCGGGGCTGCGGCTGGGCGGTCGCCGCACTCCGCGCACCCGTTACCGTCCGGACCGCTGGAACTCCCGCTCCCTGCTGGTCGCCGGCTCCGGCGCGGCCGTGGCGGCGGCGATGTTCCTCGCGGGTGCCGGCGATCCGGCGGCCCTGCACCCCGGCGTACTCCCCCTGGTCGCCCCGGTCCTCCCCGTCCGGCCCGCCGCGGCCGTCCTGGTCGGTCTGCTGCCGGCCTTCCTCGCCCCCGCCGCCAAGGAGCCGTCGTCGTGATCCGCTTCGAGGATGTCTCCGTGACGTACGACGGTGCGGCCCAACCAGCGGTGCGGGGCGTCGGCTTCGAGGTGCCGGAAGGTGAACTGGTGCTGCTCGTGGGCCCGTCGGGGGTCGGCAAGTCCACGATCCTCGGCGCGGTGAGCGGCCTCGTCCCGCACTTCACCGGCGGCACCCTGCGCGGCCGGGTCACGGTGGCCGGCCGCGACACCCGTACGCACAAGCCCCGCGAACTGGCCGACGTGGTGGGCACGGTGGGCCAGGACCCCCTGTCCCACTTCGTGACGGACACGGTGGAGGACGAACTCGCCTACGGCATGGAGTCGTTGGGTCTGCCGCCGACGGTGATGCGCCGCCGGGTCGAGGAGACCCTTGACCTGCTGGGCCTGGTCCCGCTCCGGGACCGCCCCCTGGCCACCCTCTCCGGCGGCCAGCAACAACGCGTGGCGATCGGCTCGGTCCTCACCCCGCACCCCCGGGTCCTGGTTCTCGACGAACCGACGTCGGCCCTGGACCCCGCGGCGGCCGAGGAGGTCCTGGCGGTCCTCCAACGCCTGGTGCACGACCTGGGCACGACGGTCCTGATGGCCGAGCACCGCCTGGAGCGCGTGATCCAGTACGCCGACCAGGTGGCCCTCCTCCCGGCCCCCGGGGAACCTCCCCTGCTCGGCACCCCGGCCGAGATGATGGCCGTGTCCCCGGTGTACCCGCCGGTGGTGGCGCTGGGCCGGCTGGCGGGCTGGACCCCGCTGCCGTTGACGGTCCGGGACGCGCGGCGGCGGGCGGGGGAACTGCGGGAGCGGCTGTCCGGGCACGCACCTATGGACAGCGCACCCGCACCCGACAACGAAAGTTGCGCGGGCGGTGCGGGTGGTTCAGGTGGTGCGGGTGGGAGCCACAACAAGACGCTCCGACGGCCGACGTTCCGAAAGCGATCCGCCTCACCCGCACCCACCACCTCCCCCCTGGCCGCGGTCCACGACCTCTCCGTCCGCCGCGCCCGCGTCCAGGCCCTGAACCGCATCGACCTCACCATCTCCTCCGGCGAGACCATCGCCCTCATGGGACGCAACGGCGCCGGAAAGTCCACTCTCCTCAACACCCTGGTGGGTCTCGTCGAACCCTCCGCCGGATCGGTCAGGGTCGGTGGAGCGGACCCCCACCGCGCCACCCCCCGCGACCTCGTCCGCCGCGTGGGCCTCGTCCCCCAGGAGCCCCGGGACCTCCTCTATGCCGACACGGTCGCCGCCGAATGCCGGGCCGCCGACACCGACGCCGACGCGCCGACCGGCTCCTGCCGCGCCCTGGTCGACACCCTGCTCCCCGGCGTGAGCGACGACACCCACCCCCGGGACCTCTCCGAAGGGCAGCGGCTCGCCCTCGCCCTCGCGGTGGTCCTGACCGCCCGCCCACCCCTCCTGCTCCTCGACGAACCGACGCGGGGCCTGGACTACTCGGCGAAGGCCCGCCTGGTCGGCCTGCTGAGGGAACTCGCCGCCACCGGCCACGCGATCGTCCTGGCCACCCACGACGTGGAACTGGCCGCCGAGCTCGCCCACCGGGTGATCCTGCTGGCCGAGGGAGAGGTGATCGCCGACGGTCCGGCGGCAGAGGTGATCACGTCCTCCCCCTCCTTCGCCCCTCAGGTCAGCAAGATCCTGGCCCCGCAGCGGTGGCTCACGGTCGCCCAGGTGAGGGAGGCCCTGGCATGACCCGCCGCCCTGACATGACCCGCCCCTCTCCCACGCCCGTCTCCCCCGCCACGACCCGGGCCGTCCGTCTCGGCCCCCGTTCCCTCGTCACCCTCGCCCTGGTCAGCGCCGTGGGGGTCGTGGCCTTCGGCTGGCCCTTCCTGGCCCCGCCCACATCCCAGGTGGGCACCCACACCCAGGACGCCCCGTGGCTCTTCGCGGGCCTGCTCGTCCTCCTCGTCGCGGTTCTCGCCGCGGCGATCGCGGAGTCGGGGCTGGGGCCCAAGGCCGTGGCGATGCTCGGGGTGCTCGCGGCGACCGGCGCCGCGCTCCGGCCGATCGGCGCCGGTACCGCCGGGATCGAGCCGATGTTCTTCCTCATGGTGCTCAGCGGCCGGGTCCTGGGCCCCGGCTTCGGCTTCGCGCTCGGCAACGTCACGATGTTCGCGTCGGCCCTGCTCACGGGCGGGGTCGGCCCGTGGATGCCGTTCCAGATGCTGGCGATGGGCTGGTTCACGATGGGCGCGGGCCTGCTCCCCGGCCCCGTCCGGATCCGGGGCCGCGCCGAGGTCCACCTCCTCGCGGCCTACGGCTTCCTCGCCGCCTTCGCCTACGGCACCGCCATGAACATGGCCGGCTGGCCCTTCATGGGCGCCCTCGCCTCGAACATCGCCTTCGACCCGGACGCCGGCGTCCCCGCGAACCTGGCCCGCTTCGTCACCTACTGCCTGGCCACGTCCCTCGGCTGGGACCTCGGCCGGGCCCTGGTCACCGTCGTCCTGACGCTCACCCTCGGCCCGGTCCTCCTCAGGGCCCTGCGCCGGGCCACCCGCCGCGCGGCCTTCGAGGCCCCGGTCACATTCGAGGCGCCCGAGCGGTGAAGCGCCCCACATGACCCACCTCACCTACTAACGGGAACAGTAGGAACATTTCAGACATAACACCCTGTCCGCACCCCCTCTGACCTGCGCTTTGAGAGCCGGGTCACACAGGTGACCTTTCCCGGCGATTCGACCACAACTAGTAAAAGGGGTCATTGCGGACGCCCTCCGAGCCTGTTTCTCTGGATCACGTCGCACGGCGCCGACAAGCCCACGGGCCTCGGCGCCGACGCATGTCCCCCGGGTCTGCGAGCGGCACCCCCGTCCCCGAAGAAAAGGTTCTCCGTGTCCGTCTCCCGTATCGCCCGCCGCATCGCTTCTCCGAAGAAGGCCATCACCACCGTCGCGATGGCCGCCGCCACCGCCGGTCTGGTACTGACCGCGGCGCCGGCCCAGGCGGCGACCACCAACTCGTCCGCCCAGGCCAAGGCCATCGCGCACAAGATGATCCCGAACGCCGCGCAGTACAACGCGTTCAGCAAGATCGTCGAGCACGAGAGCGGCTGGGACGTCGACGCCACGAACTCCTCCTCCGGCGCCTACGGCCTGGTCCAGGCCCTGCCCGGCTCCAAGATGGCCTCCGCCGGCTCCGACTGGAAGACCAACGCCGAGACCCAGATCGAGTGGGGCCTCGACTACATGAACTCCCGCTACGGCAGCCCGACCGCCGCCTGGGCCTTCTGGCAGGCCAACGGCTGGTACTGAGCCGCCGCGCGGATCACCGCCGTACGCCGTCGAAGAACCGCACCACCTGCGGGGCCGAGACCACTGCCGAACCGAAGTGGTCCACGGCCCCCTGATCGACCACCCGCACCCTCGTTCCCTGACCGGCGAGGGTGCGGGCGCATGCGCGGGTGTTGCCGATGGGCACGTCGGTGTCGTCGTCACCGGCGTACAGCCGCACCGGCACGTCCGGCTTCCAGGCACAGGTGTGGTCGGCGGCGCGCATCGCGTCCAGCACGGCACCGGACGGGTGCCGCAGACGCTCGTACATGGCGGGCGTGAGCAGCTGCCTCACCGAGGGCGCGAGTCCCCTGATGACGTCCTCCTGTTCGTGGCTCCCGTCGAGAAGGCTCTCCACACGGCTCGCGTACGGCGTTCGGAAGGCGTCGGACGGGTCCTCGTAGAGGGGATGCAGGCGGTTCTGTGCGACCAGCCAGTACGCGATGTAGAGCACCCCGCTGACGTCGTTGACGCGGCCGTCGAACAGTGCGGGCATCTCCTGGCCCGCCAGGTCGTACGGCCCGCTGACCGGTGCCAGCGCTTTCAGCCGGAAATGCGGGTCGGCGCCCTGCTGCAGCGCCTTTCCGAGCGCCATCGCGACCTGTCCGCCCTGGGAGAAGCCCGTCGCATACACGTCCCCGGTGAGCGGTCGGCCGAGCCGGTCGGCGGCCGTACGGGCGGCGCGCAGCATGTCGACGGAGGCGGTCACGGACGAGGCGGTGTCCATGTACGGATGCGGGCCCGGGCCGCTACCGAGGCCTAGGTAGTCGGGGGCGGCCACGGCACGTCCCGCGCTCGCGTTCAGATACGACGGCACCCGCCCGAAGTCCTCGCTCGCCGAGGGCGCGTAGTCGCGGTCGACCATCGTGCCGTGGGTGTCGGAGACCAGGCCGAGGCGGTGGGCGCCGCCCTTGGGCAGCGTCAGCAGCCCTGTCGCGATGGTGTCCGCGCCGTACGGGTCGACGGTCCGGTAGGTCAGCCGGTACGCCCGCACGCCGTACCGCACCGAGTCGGCGGCGACGTCCTGTCCGCCCAGGAACGCCCGGACCGCCCCCGCGTCCCGGTCGGCGACCGGGGTGACGGAGATGAGGTCACCGCGGAGCGTGCGGTGCGGCTGCTCGCCGGCGGCTGTGGCCACCGGGGCCGCGGCGAGCCCGGCGAGCAGCAGGGCCGCCGCTGCGGCGAGTCCCCTCCGCGTCCGGCGGTTCACCCTAGTTTCATGGGATGTGCGCGTCTCATCACTCATGTCCTCGACGCTACGGACGCGCGTCTCACCCCGGCATCCGAGAGCCCCCCGCATCCGTGGTGGACTTGAGTGCACCCTGCCCATGCGGCTGTCCGGAGACTCGATGAGCGAACAGAGCAGCACCGACGCGAAGGCGACCGGCGCGAAGGCAGCCGACGACCCCGAGGCGCGTGGACTGCGCCTGGTGGTCGTGCTGTTGGGGCTGACGGTGGTCAGCGGGCTGATCGACGCGGTCAGCTATCTGGGCCTGGAACACGTCTTCACCGCCAACATGACCGGCAACGTGGTCGTGCTCGGCTTCGCCGCGGCCGGCGCGCCCGGCTTCTCGGTGGCGCACACGCTCACCTCGCTGGCGTGCTTCGTGGTGGGCGCTGTCGTGGGCGGCCGGGTCGCCGTACGGCTCGGCGGCGGCTCCCGCCGGACCTGGGCCCGGCTCACGCTCGCCGCCGAGGCGGTACTCCTGGGTGTCTCGGCCGTGGCCGCGTTCGCCGCGCCCGGCGCCACGGCCACCGTCTACACCCTCATCGCGGTCACCGCCTTCGCCATGGGCCTGCGCAACGCCACGGTCCGCAGGCTCGGTGTCCCTGACCTGACGACGACCGTGCTGACCATGACGCTGACCGGCCTCGCAGCGGATTCCCGTGCGGGCGGCGGACCGGGCACCCGTTCTCCCCGCCGCACGGCGTCCGTGATCGCGATGGTCGCCGGGGCCGCGCTGGGCGCGTGGCTGGTGCTCCACCACGGTCTGGGGATTCCGCTGGCGATCGCGGCGGGGCTGGTGGCAGTGCTGGCGGTGACCGCCTCGGGGCGCGAGTAACCCCCGCTTTTTGCGACCTACTTGGCGAGGAATGCCAGCAGCGCCGCGTTGATCTCCTCGGCGTGCGTCCACAGCAGCCCGTGCGGCGCGCCCTCGATCTCGACGTACTCGGCGGAGGGCAGCAGCGCGTGGAAGGGCCGTCCCGTCGAGTCGATCGGCAGGATGCGGTCACCGGTGCCGTGCACGATCAGTGCCGGTACGTCGACCTTCGCCACGTCGGCCCGGAAGTCGGTGGTCCAGGTCGGCACGCAGGCCACCGAGGCGTGTGCAGAGGAACCCGCGGCCACGTTCCAGCTGTTGCGCAGGGCCTCCTCGCTGATCCGGCTGCCCAGCGTCTCGTCCAGGTTGTAGAAGTCCTGGTAGAAGGCGCTGAAGTAGGCGTACCGGTCCTGGGTGACCGCCGCCAGAATCCCGTCGAAGACCTCCTGGGGAACGCCGGTCGGGTTGTCGTCGGTCTTCAGCAGGAACGGCTCCAGCGAGGCCAGGAAGGCGGCCTTCGCGACCCGGCCCGAGCCGTACGCGCCCAGGTAGCGGCCCACTTCGCCGGTGCCCATCGAGAAGCCGACGAGAACCGCGTCGGTCAGGTCCAGGCTCGTCAGCACCTTGTCGAGGTCCGCGGCGAAGGTGTCGTAGTCGTAGCCCGTGGTGGGCTGCGAGGAACGGCCGAAGCCGCGGCGGTCGTAGGTGATGACCCGGTGGCCGGCCTCCAGAAGCTCCGGGACCTGCCGCTCCCAGGAGTGGCCGTCGAGCGGGTAGCCGTGGATCAGGACGACGGGCTGTCCGGTGCCGTGGTCCTCGTAGTAGAGCTCGATCGGCGCGCTGTTCTCTTCACCAACGGTGATGTACGGCATGTGGGTTCGTCCTCTCGTTGCGGAGACTCCAGCTCACCACGGCGGGCCGGAGGCAACCAGGCAGAAGTACAGGCGGAAGTAGAGAGCACTTGGTCTAATTGTCATGATGACCAGTCATGATCCAGCACCAGCACCGTCCGAGGCCCCGCACGGCGGCACCGCCTTCGGCATGATGCTGCGCTCCCTGCGCCGGGCCGCCCGGCTGACCCTGGAGGAACTGTCCGAGGCATCCGGGGTCAGCGTGCGCGCACTCGGTGACCTGGAGCGCGGCCGCAGCCGGGGCCCTCAGCGCCGTACCGTCGAGGCGCTCGCCGTCGCCCTCCGGCTCACCGCCGAAGAGCGCGAGCGCCTCCAACGGCTGGCCGACGCCGGCCGGGAACGCTCGGGGGCGCCCGCCTCGCCGTATCTCCTGCGGACCGTCCCGGACTTCACCGGCCGGGAGCAGGAGCTGGCCGAGCTGGAGTCCCTGGCGATCGGCACACGCACGCGTGCCGTGGTGCTCTTCGGGCCGGGCGGGCAGGGCAAGACGACGCTCGCCGCGGAAGCGCTGCGCCGGCTGTCCGGCTCCTTCCCTGACGGCTGCGTCTGCGTCCAACTGCACGGCATGAGCGACTCGCCGCTGCCGGCCGGCGAGGCGCTGGTCCTCCTGCTGACGGCGCTCGGTCATCCACCGGAGCGGATCCCCGTCGACGTCGCGGCCCGCGAGGCCCTCTACCGGGCCACGCTCACCACCCGCCGTGCCCTGGTCGTCCTCGACGACGCGGCCGACGAGGCCCAGACCAGGCCGCTGCTGCCGGACGCCGAGGGCGGTTTCGTGCTGGTCACCAGCAGACGGCCACTGGCCGGTCTCGAAGGGGTGCGGCGGATCAGGCTCGGCGGGCTCAGCGGCGGGGAGTCGGCGCGGCTCCTTCAGCGGATCCTCGGCGCCCCGCGCACCGACGGACAGTCCGAGGCGATCACCCGGCTGACCGAGCTGTGCGGTCACCTCCCACTGGCCCTGCGGATCGTCGGCAACCGCCTCTCCAGCCGCCCGAGTTGGACCCCGGCCCGGCTGGTCGGCCAACTCGCGGACGAGGAACGCCGGTTGAGCGGGCTGGTCGCGGGCGACCTCGCGGTCCGTGGCGCCCTCACCCTCTCCTACAGCCAACTCACCGCGCCGCACCGGCTGTTACTGCGCCGCCTCACGCTGCTGCCCGGCCACGACACCGGTCCGGACCTCGTATCCGTCCTCAGCGGTGAGGACGCGCTCACCACCGAGGACTCCCTCGACCTGCTGGTCGACCGGGGCCTGCTGGAGGAGACCGCGCCCCGCCGATACGCCCTCCACGATCTCGTGCGGCTCTTCGCGCGCGAGCGGCTGCGGGACGAGGAGGAAGCCGCGGACACCGTCCGGCTGCGCATGGCGGACTGGCTGTTGCGCTCGGCCTCGATGGCGGGCCGCCTGTTCGAGGCGCCGGGCGCGCCGGAGCCGTGGGCGGCCGAGCCCGCCCCCTTCACCCCGGCGTCCGCCGAGGAGGCCGAGGAGTGGCTGACCGCCGAACGCGCCCACTGGGCAGGCGCGTTGCCGGTGATGTCCGCGGCGGCACGGCACCGGGAGATCCTCCACACGGCCCGCACCCTGTACTGGTTCTCGGACCGCTGGGACGCCTGGCCCGAGTGGCGCACCCTGTTCTCCCACGGTGTCCGGTCGGCGGCCGCGCTCGG
The DNA here is from genome assembly GCF_036174265.1 of Streptomyces sp. NBC_00285. Taxonomy (NCBI): domain Bacteria; kingdom Bacillati; phylum Actinomycetota; class Actinomycetes; order Kitasatosporales; family Streptomycetaceae; genus Streptomyces; species Streptomyces sp. NBC_00285. Next base: position 3,259,017 of record NZ_CP108055.1, read on the forward strand.
CGACCGGGCGGCCGAGGCCTACCAGCTCAACTGCCTGGCCTGGACGTACGCGGTGACAGATGGACGGCACCAGGAGGCCTTGGAACATGCCCTGCGCGCACGGGAGTTGGCGACGGAGGCGGGTGACATCGCACAGCAGGCCTGGGCGTCGACCTATATCGCCGGGGCCTGTATGAGCCTCGGGCGCCCCGCGGAGGCGGCCGAAGCCGCCGAGGACGCGGTACAGCTCTTCGCCCGCACCGGTGACGAGGCGGGCCTGGCGGTCTCCCGGCGCGTCCTCGGCAGTGCCCTGCGGGAGGCGGGCCGCGCCCGGGAGGCACTGGCCGTCCACCGGGCCCTGCTCGGCACCCGGGCCGGTGACGTTCCCGGGTTCCAGGAGTTCACCGAGGCCATCCTCCGCCACCAGATAGCCCGCGACCTGCTCGCCCTGGAGCGGTGGTCGGAGGCAGTGGATGCCTTCCGGGCCGTCATGGCTCCCGTCACCCACGGCGGCACCAACCGCTTCCAGGCCCTTGCCCTCGCCGGCCTCGCCACGGCCCTGGAGCACTGCGGCGAACTCACCGAGGCCCGCGTCCACTTAACAGAGGCCCACCGCCTGTTCACCACGGCCGGCGACACGGCGTCCGCGGCGGAGACGACGACGGCGATCGAACGCCTCGGGTAGCTCCGCGCCCCACTCCACCCCCGCCGACACCGTCGGCAATGCAAGCCAGGCCGTTCTCTCCCCGCGCCGCCCGCCCCGACCGATCGCACCTCACCCCGGATCGACCGGCACCCGGTGATCCGGCCGACCGTCCTTCGCCAGCATCGAGTGCGTCCCGGCGACCGCCCGGTACAGCCGCATCCCGGAGTCGCCGCGCACGTCGTCGAGGGTCCAGACCCGCCCACCGTGCCCGAGTGACCGCCGAGAGAAGACCTCCAGCGCGCCCTCCGCTCCCTCCACGATCTCGGCGGCGACGGCCGACATGTACACGCCCTGCCCGGTGCCGATCTCCGCCGAGGAGTCGAAGGCCGCGATCCCCACCTCGGGCCGGACCGCGATGTTCCGCGAGTGAACGGCATCCGGCGAGGACACCCAGAAGAACTCCCGGCATCCCACGTGCGCGAAGTAGACCGGAGTACTCCAGGGCCGCCCCTCCTCGTCCGCCGTGGCCAGCACCAGGTACCGGCTCGCATCGACGATCCCGCGGGCGTTCTCCGCCGTAGGCCTCACGTCAGCGGCTCCTTCGGTACGTCAGTCCGAAGTCCGTCTCCCACTCGGCCGCCCCGTCCTTGGACCGCTCCCAGACGCCGTGGATGCTGTCGCCGTCCGCGCTCAGCTGCCCGGTGAAACGCTGCCTGAAGGGCAGCGGGGAGAAGTCCTCCTCCTCACGCAGCAGCTGCCACACCTCGCCGTCGAAGGTCATCGCGTACAGCCGTACAACCCCCCGCGCGTCGAAGTAGTGCTGCGTGTACGCCCCGGTCTCCGGCTCGACCGACACGATCGCCGTACTGTCCGGCGCGGGGTTCGGGGCCTCGGTCCGCTGCACCAGGAACCGCCCGTCCAGCGCCCACTCGAACACACTCCGCCCGGCCCCGACCGACTGCCCGGGGAACTCGGCCTCCACCACCCACTCCCCCACCAGAACCCCGAGTCGCTCCAGAGCTTCCTGCAGTGCCGTCGCGCCCATCGCGAACACCTCCTTCTCCTGAAGGGGGGGACCGCCACGGCGAGAAGAACTCATCGGTGTCACGCGCGGCTGGGGTCACCGTGGTCAGGTCAGGCGAAGGCCTTCCACGAACAACAGCAGCATGTCCATGGCAGACTCTGGGGCTCTGCCTGGTTCCTGACACCGGACCGTTCAACGGGGGGGAAAGACGTGGGTGTACTGAGGCATGCGCGGACTGTGGGAGCCATGGCTGCCGTACTGCTCGCCACGGCCTGCCAGGCAGACGCGGACACAGCCGCCTCATCGAACCCGGGGTCCGAGGCCCCCTCTTCCGCCCGGCGCTCGGCGTCGTCGTCCCCGATTCCGTCCTCAGCGCCCTCCCCACGACCTTCCCGGGGAGAGAAGACCCGGGACGAAGTGATCGGAGACTTCCGTTATGCGACCGAAGCCTTCGACTTGGGACTGACCGTCCAGAAGGATCCGATGAACCGGGAATGCGTGGCGGACTCCACGGCCTTCTCCCGAACGGAGCCCGACGAAGAGGACCTGATGCGCGTGGTGCGCCGGCTCGAAGAACGAGGATGGCACCTGCGCGACGACGTGGATGCCGACGGCGCGACCTTCCTGGACGCAGGCGGCTGGTGGGCCATCACGGGCATCGGCCCCCTTCCGGGCCAGGTCTCGGACCATGCTTCGCCGGCCGCCGGCGCCCTCGCGCTGAGCGCCTCGTCGACATGCACCCGGCCCCCGGGTGCGAGCCCCCGGCGGTAACGGGGTCGGAGCCGGGCGCGGGACCGATCCTCACGATCGACCCCGCCGTCTTCACCACCTTCGTCAACTGGACCTCTACAGCCGCTGGATGATCGTGCCGGTGGCCAGCCCGCCCCCCGCGCACATCGTGATCAGTGCGAACTCCTTGTCCGCGCGCTCCAGTTCATGCAGGGCCGTCGTGATGAGCCGGGCCCCGGTGGAGCCCACCGGGTGTCCGAGGGCGATCGCGCCGCCGTTGACGTTGACCTTCTCCAGGTCCTGTTCGAAGACCTGGGCCCAGCTCAACACCACCGAGGCGAAGGCCTCGTTGATCTCGACGAGATCGATGTCCTTCAACGACATGCCCGCCTTGCCGAGCACGGCACGGGTCGCGTCGATGGGCCCGTCGAGGTGGAAGTGCGGGTCGGCGCCGACCAGGGCCTGCGCGACGATCCGCGCCCGGGGCTTCAGTTTCAGCGCCCGCGCCATCCGCTTCGACGCCCACATGATCGCCGCCGCTCCGTCGCTGATCTGGGACGAGTTGCCCGCGGTGTGGATCGCCGTCGGCATGACCGGCTTCAAGCCGGCCAGCGCCTCCATGGACGTGTCGCGCAGTCCCTCGTCCCGGTCGACCAGCCGCCACATGCCCTGTCCGGCCCGCTGTTCGTCCTCGGTGGTCGGCACCTGGACGGCGAACGTCTCCCGTTTGAAGCGCTCCTCGGACCAGGCGACGGCCGCCCGCTCCTGGGAGATCAGTCCGAGGGAGTCGACGTTCTCGCGGGTCAACCCCCGGTGCCGGGCGATCCGTTCGGCCGCCTCGAACTGGTTGGGCAGGTCCACGTTCCACTCGTCAGGGAAGGGCTTTCCCGGTCCGTGTTTGGACCCCGAGCCGAGCGGCACCCGGGACATCGCCTCGACACCGCAGCTGATGCCGACGTCGATGACCCCGGCCGCGACCATGTTGGCGACCATGTGGGAGGCCTGCTGGGATGAGCCGCACTGGCAGTCGACCGTCGTCGCCGCCGTCTCGTACGGCAGCCCGACCGTCAGCCAGGCCGTGCGCGCGGGGTTCATGGACTGTTCACCGGCGTGCGTGACCGTGCCGCCGACGATCTGTTCGACCGCGTCGGCGGGGATGCCGGTACGGCCGAGGAGTTCACGGTAGGTCTCGCCCAGCAGATAGGCGGGATGCAGATTGGCGAGCGCGCCGCCGCGCCTGCCGATGGGGGTGCGGACGGCTTCGACGATCACGGGTTCGGCGGCCATGGGTGCGGGTCCTCTCCTCCGAACGGGTCCCTCAGAACTGAGAACTGAGTACGGGAAACTGAGAACTAGTACGTGTTCTAGTTGGCGCTTCCTGCAGTCTGCTGACGAGCCACCCACCACCGCAAGGGTCGTGCACACAATTGGGGGCTCCGTACCCCTTGCCACTTATAGAACCCGTTACTACCTTCACGGCAGCTCTGTTCCTGATGGTCCGTCAGAAAGCTTCCAGACAGCTGGAGTGAGTGCCGATGACCTGTCCAGCGCTTCCCGACGGGTTCGACTTCACCGACCCCGATCTGCTGCAAAGCCGCGTACCGCTGCCGGAGTTCGCCGAACTGCGCCGGGCCGAACCGGTGCGCTGGATCCCCCAGTCGGCCAACGTCGCCGGTTTCCAGGACGAGGGGTACTGGGCGGTCACCCGGCACGCGGACGTCAAGTACGTCTCGACGCACCCCGAGATCTTCTCCTCCTCCCTCAACACGGCGATCATCCGCTTCAACGAGCGCATCGAGCGGGACGCGATCGACGCGCAACGCCTGATCCTGCTCAACATGGACCCGCCTGAACACACCCGCGTCCGCGGCATCGTGCAGCGCGTGTTCACCCCGAGGGCCATCCGTGCCCTGGAGCAACGGCTCCGTGACCGCGCCCACGCGATCGTCGAGGCCGCGCGCGCCCACACCGGTTCCTTCGACTTCGTCACCCAGGTCGCCTGCGAACTCCCGCTCCAGGCGATCGCCGAGCTGATCGGCATCCCGCAGGACGACCGCGCCAAGATCTTCGACTGGTCCAACAAGATGATCTCGTACGACGATCCCGAGTACGCGATCAGCGAGCAGGTGGGCCAGGAGTCGGCCATGGAGGTCATCGCCTACGCGATGAACATGGCGGCGGACCGCAAGCAGTGCCCGGCGAAGGACATCGTCACGACACTGGTGTCGGCGGAGGACGAAGGCAACCTGGGCTCCGACGAGTTCGGCTTCTTCGTGCTGATGCTCGCGGTCGCGGGCAACGAGACGACCCGCAACGCCATCACCCACGGCATGCACGCTTTCCTGACCCACCCCGACCAGTGGGACCTCTACAAGCGGGAGCGTCCCGCCACCACCGCCGAGGAGATCGTCCGCTGGGCGACCCCCGTCAACTCCTTCCAGCGCACGGCCACCACGGACACGGAACTGGGCGGGAAGCAGATCAAGAAGGGCGACCGCGTGGGCATCTTCTACGCGGCCGCCAACCACGACCCCGACGTCTTCGACAACCCCGACACCTTCGACATCACCCGCGACCCCAATCCCCACCTCGGCTTCGGCGGCGGAGGCCCGCACTACTGCCTCGGCAAGTCCCTGGCGGTTCTGGAGATCGACCTGATCTTCAACGCCATAGCCGACGCCATGCCGAACCTCCGTGCGGCCGGTGACCCCCGCCGCCTGCGCTCGGCCTGGATCAACGGAGTGAAGGAGCTGCAGGTCACCCTCGGCTGACGTACGGCGAAGTACCACCCCCGAACTCGGGCCGACGGCTTTCCAGCGCCGTCGGCCCGCCGGCGCAGTCCAGGTGAGGCCGGGGGCCGGTGCGGGGAGCTTCTCCACACCCTGCCCCTGTCCTGCCGCAGTTCGACGGAGGGTGCGCCGGGTCAGGTGGTCGTCATGGACGCCGCCCCGATCGGCACCCGAAGGGACGGCATCGCGCCCTCGGTGCCGGAGGGGTGCGAAGGTCTGACCACCGCCCGGCCGTGGTGGCGTGCGATGAGCCGATCGGCCTCCGGCGACCGCTGGTAATAGACCCGGCTACCCTCGCGTGTCCGGCTCAGCAGGCCCACGCGATGCAGCCTCAGCAGGTGATACGAAACGGTTGACGCACTCATGTGGAGGCGCTGGGCCAGTTCGGTGGTGGTCCGGGAGCTGCCCAGGTCGGCCAGCAGCAACTGCCTGGACTCCCCGATCACCTGACCCAGCGGATCCGTCACCATGCCCTCCTCCACCGGGGATCCGGTTTCCTCGACGGCACTGCCCACCGGGTAGGCGAGATGGGTTCCGCTCTCTCCCCAGGGGTCGTCCCGCAGTATCCAGGTCGTCACCAGGGGCGAGGGGTGGAGCACGATCCGTCTGGACTCGACGAGGTTCCTGCTCAGGTCGTCCTGGATGGACAGTGCGCCCGAGTCGTACGAGAAGGACGGGTGCAGGGAGTTGAGGGTTGATCTCAGCCCGCGCCGGGCCATGGAGGCCGCCCGGTGCTGGATGTCCCCCTCCACCTGCGCGCGGACAGCGTTCCACCTGGTCGACATGAACGCCGCCCAGAACTGGCCGAGTTCCCAGGCCACGCGCTGCGCGAAACGTCGCTCTCCGGACTCCAGGAACCGAAGGATCCTGCGGGTCTCGACGGACTCCGACCGCTCCGCCGCCTGCGCCCGCCTCAGAAATCTGCCCATCTGACGCGCGACTGTGCCGCTCGGGGTCGAGGCCACCTGAGACAGTTCTTCTTCGAGGGAACCACGGGATTCCGCCTGGGCGAACATGAAGCCAGGAACATAGGTTCGTACGTCGCTACGGATCGCCGAGATCAACTGCAGATCGTTGCGGCCCAGGAGTTCCTTGACCGGGCCCTGCTCCATCCGGTGCCCGCCGACGGCGGCCATACGACCGAAACCGAGCTGGAATCCCATTTGGGCGAGCGGTGAGATCTCGAAAGTCGTACTGGTCAAAGCATCGGCACCTAAGCGAACAGAAATCATTCTTCCCCCTGCCGTCCACGGCACGCAGACGACCAAGTCACCGATCGCCTACCTTCGCTCGGATCCTCACACAGGCCTTGGGCTCGCACCAGATCATTTCGTTCCCATGCAGCTACCTGAGGGGGAATAAATGGGGCGCGGTGGGATGCACACCCCCAATCGAATTCGCCATACAAGGGACATTCTAGCGACGTCGAAACATTGAGAGCTTTCAACGCTGCCGCCCCCCGGGGGAGGACGCCGCCGCGATTGAACATCATTCGATTCGGGCGCATCGCACGCGCCGGAGCCGACGTAAGACACGGTCGGCCGGGATCGGTACGCGGGAGGCCGCGCGCGCGGGGCCGACCGGGATACCGAACCCGGCGGCGATCTGCGTGAAGGGCGCGCTGCGGCCACGGCTCCTGCCACCCGATCGCCGGCCACCCTGAAAGACGTCATTCGCTGAACGGATACGACGCAATAGATGCCGCCGCTGACTGAAACGAGACCCGAATCCGGGTACGGAATAGAAATCCCAGGCGTTCTCACATTTCAGGGAAACCGAGCTGCTCCATCATGGTGAATATTCCAAGAATTTCGAGTTCGGTCACGGCATGCAATGGCCGGGGCGAGCGTAGACGACGACCTGCGCGCCTTGCACGGGGATTCGTTCGCAGACCTCGAAACTGGTCCTGAGCGTCTTCCGCTTGACCTCCTCCTGCGAAAACGGGTCGAGTGGCTGGCCCGGGGGATCCATCAGGGCGATGACGCGGTCCGACGCCAGGATGTGACGGCGGATCTCGGCGGCGGGGAGTTCGGTGCCCTGGAGGGTCCGCGAGGCGGCCGGGGAAGCAGCGAGCGCCAGGTCGTCCAGGCGGCCGTAGACCTTGCGGTACGACAGCAGCCACTCACGGCGTCGCGACGGCATGAACAGCACGCCGTCGCCCTCTCGCGCTGCCCTCTCCACGGTGCTAGCGACCGCGACGACGTCGTCCTTGCGGCTCTCGGGCGAGCGGACCAGCAGCGACCACGGCAGCAGGACGGCGACCGCCACGGCCACAGACAGACCGGCGGTCAGCGCGCGGGCGGCGGGGGCGAGCCGGTGCCGCAGTCCGATCGCCCGGGACAGCGCGGCGCCGGCCGGCAGCGCCAGCCCGGCCATGGTGTAGAGCACGTACCGGTCGACGTACCAGGGCTTCACGAGCGAGATCGCCATCAGCAGACCGGTCGGAGCGATCAGCAACGGGAGGGCGAGCCGGGCCAGAACGGTGGCCTGGGCGGAGCCTCGGCGCCCCGGGAATCGGCACAGAAGCGCGCCCGCCGCGGAGATCGCCAGGAACTGCAACCACATGCCCGCACTCGGGCGCCCGAGCCAGCCCAGTTGCGCTTCCGCCTGCCCCGCGCTCGCCACCGCCAGCGGCAGCACGCTCACCGCCACGCAGACACCCGTGATCGCCCAGCCCCGCCACACCGGCCGCGGCACACGCGACCACCACAGCGTCAGCCCGTGCGCCAACGGGGCCAGTGCCGCGAACTCGTGCAGCCAGCAGGCCAGGGCGAGCGTGAGACCGTACGCCGTCCACCAGCGGGCCCGGGTGCCGGGCGCGTCGGTGGCGCGGACGAAAAAGTACGTCGCCCAGATGACGCCCGCAGTGACCAGGGCGTAGGAGCGGCCCTCCTGCGCGTACATCTGGGTGACCGGCAGCAGCGCGAAGACGAGTCCGGCGAGTGTGCCGCTCCGGGGCCCGGCGATCCGGGCGCCGATCGCCCCGACGCCTGCCGCCGCAAGGACGCTCGCCAGCACGGACGGCAGTCGCAGGGCCACCGGACCGCCGTCCCACACCACGAACACGGCACGCATCAGCAGGTAGTACAGACCGTGTACGGCGTCGATGTGGTGCAGCAGGCCCCAGAGGTCGCCCAGCGAGCGGTGGGCGACCTGGTAGGTGACCGACTCGTCGCGCCACATGCTGTCCTGCCGGCCGATCCCCCACAGGCCCGAGACCAGTGCGGCCACGGCCGGGACCACGACCGACGCCGCCCTGCCGATGCGGTCGACCGGCCGGACCGCACCGGGCGCGGCGGGCCCGGGGCCACCACCGTCGGCAAGCGTCTCCGCGGTGTCCAGGTGCTGAGTGATGGTGTCCTCCGCAGAAGTGGGGGTCTGCCGGTCGTCGGATGTCCTCGGGGTCAACAGTTCTCACCCCGTTCGTACACGTCGATCCGGGCCGTGCCGACCAGGCGGCGCTCGCACCGCGTGAAGTGGTCACGCAGGACCGCTTCCTTCGTCTCCTCCCGCTCGTTCGACTCCTGACGCTCGCGCGCGGGCTCGCGCACCACCACGATCCGTGAGACGCGCAGCATCTCTCGTCGAATGCCCGCGGGCGCCAACTCGTCGCCGTACAACGTGTGCGAGGTGTGGGGCGCGGAAGCCAGGGCGATGTCGGTCAGGCCATAGGCGGCCGGGTCCCGCTGGAGGGTCCACACCCGGCGGGAGCCCGGCAGGAAGATCACGCCGTCGCCTGGTGACGCCGCGGCGCGCAGCGCGCGGGCGACGGCCGGGACGTCGTCGGCCCGGCTCTGGGGGGAGCGCAGGTGCTGCCCCGCCGGGGCCAGTGCGCCAAGCATCCCGGCGGCCGCGAGCACCAGCGGCACGCGGGCCCGCGCCGAGCGCCACAGCGTGCCGAGGGCGGCGCCCGCGAGGAGTGCGAGGCCGGCCTGGGCATACAGCACGTACCGGTCGACGTAGAGCGGCCTGACCGCTGAGACGAGGAGGAGCACGGCGGGTGGCAGCAGGAGCAGCGGCAGGGCCACGGCGGTGAGGCCGGGGTCGTGCGGGGTTCGGTGAGTCCCGGTGCAGGGCGGGGCTTGGGGCGTACGACGATGCACCGCCGCGCAGGCCGCTCCGGCAACGGCGGTGAGCAGGAAGCCCAGGACGGCACCGGCTGAGGGGGGCTCGATCCAGGCGACCTGCCGTGCCTGGCCGAGGCTGAGCAGCACCAGGGGCGCGGTCGCCGTCAGCGTGCCGCAGGAGGCCGCCGCCCATGCCCTGACGGCCGTGCGCGGTGCCCGGGCGGCGAGCAGGGCCACGCCATGGGCGACGAGCGCGAGGAGCGCGAACTCGTGCAGCGCGGCGGCGAGAGCTCCCACCCCGGCGTACCACGCCCAACGGCGACGGTCGGGTTCGGCGCAGGCCCGGACCAGGGTCCAGGTGTGTGCCACGACGATCGCAGTGACCAGCGCGTACGAGCGGCCCTCCTGCGCGTACCGCTGGACCACGGGCAGCAGTGCGAACACCGTGCCCGCGGCGAGCCCGGCCGGTGCCCCCGCGAGCCGGCGGCCCAGCGCGGCGACACCGGCCGCGGCACCGGCCATGGCCAGCACGGACGGCAGCCGCAGGGCCACCAGACCGCCGTCCCACACGGCGAACACGCCATGCATCAGCAGGTAGTACAGACCGTGCACCGCATCGACGTGCGCCAGCGTCGCCCACAGGTCGGGCAGGCTCCGGTGGGCCATGTCATAGGTCACGGCCTCGTCCTGCCACAACGTTCCCGCACGGCGGATGCCCCACAGTCCGAGCAGCACGGTCAGAACGGCGGGGCCCGTGAGGACGGCATACGACGGCGTCAGGAGGCGTGGGCCGGACGGCCGGAGTGTTGCGGACGGGCGGGCGGGGGCGAGGTGCTGTGCCGTGGCCAAGACTGGCTCCTCGGGCCGGAGGGATCGATGATCCACAGTCAATTGGCCGGATAATTGATGGTCAGCCACCGTCCAGGGTGCCTATCAATACCGTTGCACCTACCGTGACCCGAGGTTCGCCTGGTGCGGGGTGAGCGACTACGGGAGAGGCGGGGGAAGCGGTGGGCCGTTCCGAGAAGCCGCTGGATCCGGCGGCGGGGCCGGTGGAGCGTTTCGCTTACGCGCTGCGTGAGTTGCGCCGGACGGCCGGCAGCCCCACCTACCGGGAGATGGCCCGGCGCACCGGCTACTCCGCGCCCACGTTGTCCGGTGCGGCCGCGGGCGAACGGCTGCCCTCCCTGCCGGTGGCCCTGGCGTATGTCGCCGCCTGCGGAGGCAACACGCGGGAGTGGGAGGGCCGCTGGCAGGAACTGGCGGCCCTGCCGGTCGCGAACGACGAGGAGGAACCCGCGCCCTATCGTGGGCTGGCTCGCTTCGAAGCGGCGGACGGCGCCCTGTTCTTCGGGCGCGAGCAGCTCGTCGACGACCTCGTCGGCCTCGTCCGCAAACACCGCTTCGTCGCTCTCGTCGGGGCGTCGGGCAGCGGCAAGTCCTCACTGCTGCGGGCGGGACTGGTACCCGCGCTGCGCGGACTCGGCGAGGCGGAAGGACGGACGGCGGTCATCCGGGTTTGCACGCCGGGCGAGACTCCCCTGCCCACGCATTCCGCGTTGTTGCGGCCGGCGGCGGGCGACGCGGACACCGTGCTGATGGTCGACCAGTTCGAGGAGGTGTTCACCCTCTGCCGCACCCCGGAGCTGCGGGCGGAGTTCGTCCACGAGCTGCTGCGTCCCCTCTCGGACGGCCCCGGGCCCGGACTGCGCGTGGTCGTCGCGATTCGCGCGGACTTCTACGGCCGCTGCACCGACCACCACGAACTCGTCGAGGCCCTCAACGCGGCCAGTCTGCTGGTGGGTCCGATGACCCCGGATCAGGTCCGCGAAGCGATCGTGCGGCCGGCCAGGGCGGGACGGCTGGTCGTGGAGCGGGCACTGACCGCCCGGATGGTCTCGGACGTGGCACGGGAGCCCGGTGCCCTCCCCCTGATGTCGCACGCGCTGCTGGAGCTGTGGCGTCGCCGTCGGGCCCGCACCCTGACCCTGGAGGCCTACGAGGGCTTCGGCGGGGTGCAGGGAGCCGTGGCACACACGGCAGAGGAGGTCTTCGCGGGTTTCACCGAGGCACAGACGGAGCTCGCCCGCGTGACACTGCTGCGGCTGATCACCCCTGGCGACGGGGCGCCGGACACCCGACGGCCCGCCGACCGCGCCGAACTGGTCCGCTCCGAGGACGCTGAGGCCGTCCTCGAAGCGCTTGTGCGGGCGCGGCTGGTGACGGTCGACGGCACCGGTGTGGACCTCGCCCACGAGGCACTCATCACCGCCTGGCCGCGGTTGCGGGCCTGGGTGGACACCGACCGTGAGCGGCTGCGTCTGCAACGGCGGCTGACGGAGTCCGCGCGGGAGTGGCAGCAGCTGGACCGGGATCCGGACGCCCTGTACCGGGGGACGCGGCTGCTGTCGGCGCGGGACGCCTTCATCGGCGTCGACGGCCCCGCCGCCGATCTGACGCCGCTGGAGCGGGAGTTCCTCACCGCGAGCCTGCGCAGCGGCCGCTTCCTCCGGCCGGTGCTGATCCCGCTGCGGCGCTTCGTGCGCAGCCGATGGTGGCTGGTGTTCCGGATCGCGGTGCTGTGTGGCGCGGTGATCTGGACGGTGTGGTTCCTCAACCGTCCCCATCCGTGAGCCGGTGCCCGGTCAGCCTCGCCGGATGACGGCTCGGGCGGCGGCGAGATGGCGTTCCTTGGCCGCCGCGAGGCTCTCGAAGTAGGCCTTGTGCCGACGGATCTCCCGTTTCTGGATGCTCTCCTCCGTCTCGGTGAGCAGTTTCACGAGACCGGCCCGCTCTTTGCAGGAAACGTCCGCTTCCGCTGTTTCCAGCTCCGCGGCGGACGGGGTTTTAGATTTCGCCCAACGCGGATCCTCTGCGGAGGCGTAGAAATCCTTGTACTTGTGCCCCTTCTCGGCCATGCACTGCACCCAGGCGCTCAGGGCGGGTGCCACGCGGGAACTCTCGCGTGCCTCGTCGAGGCTCTCCACGTTCAGTTTGTTCACGAGGTCCTCGTTCTCCTCGTTTCCGCGTGCCAGTCGGTCGCCGGCCAGTTTGTAACAGCCGTCGACGGGATCCGTCGCGGCATTTCTCGCGGCCGCACCCATACGTGCCTCGCGGTCCATTTTCTGGGCGGTGACCTCGGTGGAACCCAGAAGCCGGGCATTGGTCTTGTAGCCCATATCCCTGGCGACGGGCATCTCGATGACACCGTACCGGCGACGGTTGCGCAGATCGGTGTACTCCTTGCGGTCGCCGATGACCTGCCAGTCGTGGCCCCGCGTGCGCATGCAGTCGCGGGTCAGGTAGTCCTTGGCGGTCTCGATCAGATAGATCTCGTTGACCGACAACTGGTAGCGGTCATAGGGCAGGAGAAGGTTCCTGACCTCCTGCGTCGGCGCGGGGGCCGCCGCGAGAACGGTTCCCCGGGTCGCCTCGGGGGAGGCCGCGCAGGCCGTGACGAGCAGCACGAGGACGGCCGTTCCCGCCAGCCGGTACCTGGTCATTCATCCACCTCGGGGAAGGGAAAGCGGAGCGGCGCCGGAGTGACCGGCACCGCCCCGGAACATCACAGGAACTTGACGCAGCTGGCCTTGTTGTCGAACGAGTTGTTGCTGAAGTCGGAGTCCACGCTGTTCGGCTTGGCGGTGTAGGAGGCACCGGTGCAGGTGGAGCCGATGTCCCAGAGACCGACGTAGGAACCGGTGTTGTTCCTCATCGAGCTGCCACCGTTCTGTGCGAACGCGGAGGTACTGCCCGACCAGTACTTGTTGTTCAGCTCGATGTCGGAGCCGGAGAAGTTGGCGTGCCGGCCGCCGTAGCTGTCGTCCTCGTAGAGAACGAAGTACGTGACCTGCGCCCCCGATTCCGCCGCGTGCGCCGTCCCCGTCATTCCGATCGCGCCTCCGGCACACAGAGCGGCAATACCGATGGCCACACCCAGCTTGCGCTTCATAGCAACTCTCCCATTCGGTGATCCTGGTCGCTCGGGCGGTTTTTCCTTCCGCCGTGGCCAAGTTCAGCCGAATACAAGTTCGGGGTACAGATGATTCGAGAAGGCTCGAAAGTGCCGCAACGCCGTTGACGAGGCCGGCGGCGCGGAGGAACGGACCCGGTCCCTGCCGCCGCGGCCGCCGGCGCACCTCCAGCAGGTGGCCGCCGAGGCCCACAACGCGGGCACCTTCCTTTCTCGCGCATCAGCTTCAAGCAGACAATTGCCGCCACCCGACGCTCCGTCGGCGCGGTCTTTCACCCCTCGACGGCCGGCCTGCTCCGCGAGGCCGTCAATCTCCGCCCCCGGACGCGCTGCGCCCCGTGCCACCGAAGTCAGCGGGACCGCGCACCCTGCGGCCCGACGAGCCCGCCACCGCCCCGCCCACGTCACCACACCGTCAAGCTCCGGCTCCTCCCCGAACACCGGCGGTCGGCACCGCCGCGCGGCCCGGCGATCCCGCAGATCACGACAACTGAAAAGCGCCGCCTCGGCACTCAGCGGCCTGCGGGTGCCTGATCGTGTTGCGCGGTCCCGACAGCAGGTAGGTCAGAGAGAAGCCCGCACCGATCACGAGGGCTCCGCCGGCCGAGTCGAGGACCCAGTGGTTGGCGGTCACGATGATCGCGGACACCGTGAACAGCGGATGCAGCAGGCCCAGGATCTTCATCCACCACTTCGGCGCCAGGACCGTGATCACGATGCCGCACCACAGGGACCAGCCGAAGTGCAGGGAGGGCATCGCCGCGTACTGGTTGGCGACCTCGGTCAGCGCGCCGTAGTCCGGTTTGGAGAAGTCCTGGACGCCGTGCACCGTGTCGATGAAGCCGAGTCCCGGCATCAGGCGCGGCGGCGCCAGTGGGTACAGCCAGAAGCCGATCAGGCCGAGCAGAGTGGCGAGGCCCAGTGCGGAGCGGGCCCAGCGGTAGTCCACGGGGCGGCGGGCGTAGAGCACGGCGAGGATGGCCAGCGGGACGACGAAGTGGAAGGACTCGTAGTAGAAATCGAAGAAGCCGCGCAGCCGATCCGCCCGCGCCACGGCGTGGTTGGCCCAGTGCTCGATGTCGATGGACAGCCACTTCTCGAGCGAGTGGATCTGGTGTCCGTGGTGCTCGGCGGTGGCCCGGTCGGCAGTCACCGCGACCCGGACCTGGCCGTAGGCGGCGTAGACGACGCGGATGAGCAGGATCTCCAGCAGGAGGCTCGGGCGGGTGAGGGCCCGGCGCAGGAAGGGCAGGAGCGGGACGCGCTTCCAGCGGGACGGAACGACAGTCGCGTACTCGGTGGGGATCGGCGTCCGGTAGTACGGCGAGGTCCGCGACAGGAAGGGGATCACCATGGCGGCGGCGAGCGCGGCCAGCAGCACCGCGTTGTCCCGCAGGGTGTACACCGCCGAGATGTGCGGCAGCAGCATCTTCGCCGGGAGCGTCATCACCACCACGACGGCGACCGGCCACACGTACCGGTCGCAGGCACGCCTGCCGACCCGTCCGACGACCGCGAGGAGCACCCACAGCAGTTGGTGCCGGCAGGTGGTCGGCTGCACGGCGATCGCCGCGCAGCCGGTGATCGCGACGGCGAGCAGCAACTGCCCGTCGCGCGCGTACCCGACGGCCCGCCGCACGCCGAGGACCGCGACCGCCGCGCCCAGCACCAGGAAGAGCGCGATCTCCAGCGGGCCGTTCGGACCGAGCCGCAGCAGCAGACCGTGCAGGGACTGGTTGGCGAGGCCGTCGGCGGCACCGCCGAGACCGGCGCCGGCGACGTGGCGCACCCAGTAGGTGTACGAGTCGTGCGGCATCGCAGCCCAGGCGAACGCGGTGCTCGCGGCGAAGGTCGCGCCCGAGGTCAGGGCGGCCCGTCGGCGGCCGGTGAACCAGAGCAGGGCCGCGAAGAGCAGGACCGTGGGCTGGAGGGCGGCGGCGACGCCGATGAGCAGACCGCTGACGCGCTCACCGCGGACGGCGAAGCAGGCGACCAGCACCAGCAGGACCGGGATGATGCCGGCCTGCCCGAGGTGGAGTGCGTTGCGCACGGGCAGCGACAGCATGAGGAGGCTGATCGCGACCGGCGCGGCGAGCAGGGAGGTGCGGCGGTCGACCGGCTGGGGCAGGGCGCGGGCGACGACGAGGCCGAGGGCGACGACCAGGAGCAGGGTGCCGAAGGTCCAGCCCCGGCCGAGGGCCTGTTCGGCGGCACCGGCGAGGGGCTTGAGGACGAGTCCCCCGAACGGGGTACCGGTGAACTGCGTCGAGTCGTGGAGCGAACCCTTCACATACAGGACTCCGTCCGGGCCGGCCCAGGTCTCCAGGTCCGTCCGGCGCTCGCCTCTGGCCGTGCTGAGGACGACGGCCATCTGTCGTACGGCGAGGACGGCCGCCACCAGCCACGGGGCGAGCCGGGGCGCGCCGAGCCGTGCCTGGGCCCCGATGTGCGCGTGGGCGGTGGTGACTTCGCCGAAGACCTCGGCCGGTCGCTCTCCGTGCTCTGCGTTCGCCACGCCGCGTCGGCCTCCCGCTCAGCCGTTTCCCTCTGCGAACGCCGCGGCCCGCGTTCACCCCTGAGAGAGACATGGACAACCCGGGCTTCGTCAGACGTTATTTACCGTTTTGCCCGAATGACGATAGCCCGCAGAGGGCGCGGTCATGTGCGCGAGACGCGAGAAGGAACACATGCAATGCGCAAAGCCGGGTATCGGATCGAGGACTAAGTGCCTGCATACACCATGCTTATGCACCCTCAGTGACCTTTCGGGGGCGCGATGTGATCCCGGCAAGTCCCCCTAAGGTCGCCTTTTGCCCTTGTCCCCGTCGAAAGGCAGGCGAGCGAAGTTTTGCCGAGCGCCCCTCCCCTCACGCCCTCCGTCCGCACCCCCGACAGCCCCGACAGCCCCGACAGCCGCGAAACCACCGTCGTCGACCCGGCCCTCGTGAAGCGCGCCGTGAAGGCCGCCGCGCTGGGCAACGCGATGGAGTGGTTCGACTTCGGCGTCTACAGCTACATCGCGGTCACCCTGGGCAAGGTCTTCTTCCCGTCCGGGAATCCCACCGCCCAGCTCCTGTCGACGTTCGGCGCCTTCGCCGCGGCCTTCCTGGTCCGTCCGCTCGGCGGCCTGGTCTTCGGCCCGCTGGGCGACCGCGTCGGCCGCCAGAAGGTCCTCGCCGTCACCATGATCATGATGGCGGCCGGCACCTTCGCCATCGGCCTGATCCCGTCCTACGCCTCGATCGGCGTCGGCGCCCCGCTGCTTCTGCTGGCCGCCCGCCTGGTCCAGGGCTTCTCGACCGGCGGCGAGTACGCGGGTGCCTCGACCTTCATCGCCGAGTACGCCCCCGACAAGCGGCGCGGTTTCCTCGGCAGTTGGCTGGAGTTCGGCACGCTGGCCGGTTACATCGCCGGCGCCGGTCTGGTCACGCTGATGACGGCACTGCTGTCCACCGAGGACCTGGTGTCCTGGGGCTGGCGGATCCCGTTCCTGATCGCGGGCCCGATGGGCGCCATCGGCCTGTATCTGCGGCTGCGTCTGGAGGAGACCCCGGCGTTCGCGGCGGAGGTCGAGAAGGCCGAGTCGAGCCGCCCGAAGGTCCCGCTGCGGGAGATGATCGCCGGTCAGTGGCGGACCCTGCTGCTCTGCGTCGGACTGGTCCTGGTCTTCAACGTCACCGACTACATGCTGCTGTCGTACATGCCGAGCTACCTGACCAGCGAGCTGAAGTACGACGAGACGCACGGCCTGCTGGTCGTCCTCGCCGTGATGGCGCTGATGATGGTCGTGCAGCCCTTCGCGGGCGCCCTGAGCGACCGGGTCGGCCGCCGCCCGGTGATCGCCGCCGGCTGCGCGGGCTTCCTGCTCCTGTCCGTCCCGGCCCTGCTGCTGATCCGCCAGGGAAGCCTGTTCGCGATCGCGCTCGGCATGGGTGCGCTGGGCCTTCTCCTGGTCTGCTTCACGGCGGCCATGCCGTCGGCCCTGCCGGCCCTCTTCCCGACCCGGGTGCGCTACGGCTCCCTGTCGGTCGGCTTCAACGTCTCGGTGTCCCTGTTCGGCGGCACGACCCCGCTGGTGGTGACCGCCCTGATCGGCGCGACCGGGAACATGATGATGCCCGCCTACTACATGATGGCCGCGGCCGTGATCGGCGGTGTGGCGGTGTGGTTCATGACGGAGTCGGCGGGACGGCCGCTGCCGGGGTCGGCGCCGGCCGTCGAACGGAAAACTCCCTGACAGGGCACAGGAGCGCGACTATATTCGTTAGCGCAACTAGTTAGTGGATCTAACTAGCCATACGAAAGGCATCGGTGCATGAGCGAGTCGCAGCTCTGGGACGACGTCGACGACTACTTCACCACCCATCTCACGCCGGAGGACGAAGCGCTCCGGGCAGCCCTGGACAACAGCGAGGCCGCCGGTCTCCCATCGATCGCCGTCACGGCGCCGCAGGCCAAGCTCCTCCAGCTCCTGGCCCAGATCCAGGGCGCCCGCACCATCCTGGAGATCGGCACCCTCGGCGGCTACAGCACCATCTGGCTGGCCCGCGCCCTGCCCGCCGACGGCCGCCTGGTCTCCCTGGAGTACAGCCCGGTCCACGCCGAGGTCGCGACCCGCAACCTCGCCCGCGCGGACCTCGACGACATCGTCGAGGTGCGGGTGGGTCCCGCCCTGGAGTCGCTGCCGCGGCTGGCCGCCGAGAACCCGCCCCCCTTCGACCTGGTCTTCATCGACGCCGACAAGGGCAACAACCCGCACTACGTGGAGTGGGCCCTCGAACTCACCGGCCCCGGCAGCCTGATCGTCGTCGACAACGTCGTACGGGGCGGCCGGGTCGCCGACGCGGACAACCCGGCCCCCGACGTCCAGGGCACCCGCACGGCCCTCGAACTGATCGGACGGCACCCGAAGCTGAGCGCCACGGCCATCCAGACGGTGGGCAGCAAGGGCTACGACGGCTTCGCGCTGGCACGGGTACTGCCGTAGCCACAGCCCTGACCCGCACGAGTGACCAGCACGCGCGACGCGCACGCGTGCTGCCCCCCGGGTCCTCAGATCTCGTGATAGAAGCCGACGTTGACACTGCGCGGGGCGGTGCGGTCACGGATGACGATCTCGCCGTTGCCGCCCCGGGGCAGGGTCACGCTGCCGCCGTAGACCAGCGGCTGTGCGTACGCACCGGCCACCAGCTGTACCTCGGACGAGGGATCGGGCTGCGACCCCTGGAGCCAGGTGACCTGCCAGACGCCCTCGGGCCCGCACAGGAACTCCAGGTGCACCCGGGAGACGAACAGCCAGTCGTCGGGCGTCGCGAGCCGGCAGACGGTCTTGTCCCGGCCCACGCGCAGCACGGTGCCCGGGTCACTGGGCGCGTCGGTCATCTGCATCCCGGCCGTGGCACCCTCCTCCGCCGCGGTGACGACGGCCATGGTGAGTTCGAGCACGTGCGCTCCTCCTGAAAGGTCCTTGCGCGGCAACCCCGTTGAACCACCGCCGCCGCATGATAAATCGCCCGGCGCGGCGGTGTCCGGTGCAAGGTACCCAAGAACGGCCCGCCGCCCGACTCCGGGCAGCAGGCCGTTCGTACGGTATCGGCGGCGCGTCAGCTGCGCAGCAGCCGTTCCGCCAGCTCACGGTAGTCCCGCAGGACGAGCCGGAGTTGCTCGGTGTCGGAGGCGCTGGAGACGTTGGATGCCTTGTCCTGACCGGCGTCACCGGTCTGCCAGGAGCTGCGCAGCGTACGGCGACGCTGCTTCACGGCGTCGGCGAGCCGGGCCGCGGCCTCCTCCAGCACCTGGTCGGCCTCCTCGACGGCGGACCGGGGCTCGTCCACGAACCCGGCGACCGCGTGCTGGAGCCGTGAGCTGAGCTTGTCGCCCTCGTCGTGCGGCATCAGCCGGGACTCGTGGGCGGACTCCTTGTGCACGCCGGTCGCAACGCCGGTGGCGGACTCCTTGTGCACGCCCGTCCTGGCACCGGTGGCGGATTCGGGGCCCGCGTCCCGGCCCAGCCCGCTCTCACGGCCGGGTGCGCCCCGCAGGCTGCGCTCGGAGTCCTCGCCTGAGCTGCCGGCGAACCCGGTGCCCCTGGCGCCGCCGAGGGCCGAGTCGCGGTCTCCGCCGCCACTGCGGACCCCGTCACCGCGCACGCCGTCACTCCGCACGCCTTCGTCGGCCCGCACACGGTCGGCGCCCAGCGGGCCCCGGCCGTCCCGGCCGGCCGGGGTCGTCCCGTCCGGCGCCGGCTCTCCGCGCCCGTCTCGCGACGCGTCCGTCCGGCGTCCCGTCGCCGGATCCAGGTCCGGCGTCTCGGTCTCGGTGGGGGCCACCAGGGGGCTGTGCGCACCCGTGGGGTCGGCGCCCGTGCCCCTGCCGGTCCTGCCCTCGCCCCGGTTACCGTCGGCACCCGACTTGCTCGTGGCATCCGTCATGTCACTCAACTCCCCTTCGCGTGACGCTTGTTGAATGCCCCGGGCAGGTGGCCCCTGCCGTCGCTGCGGCTGTCGTGCGGCTGACCCGCGCGCAGCTGGGACTCGTCGGTCGACGTACGGGACTCCTCGCGGCTGCGCGGCGGACCGACGAGCTCGTCGAAGAGGGACCGCGCCTCGACCATGGCCGCGCGCATGTCCTCCGTGTCCACCCGTCCGTCGCCGTCCCGCCCGGCGTTCGCGTGCGCGCCGACCACCGAGTGCACGCGCCGGTAGCCGTGCACGTGGTCCGCGTGGTGCACGGACAGCGCGGCGAACTGCTCGTCGTACTGCCCGCCGCCCGGGAAACCCCGGGCCTCGGCGAGTTCGGCGAGCAGCTGGTCGGCTTCGACGACGGCTTCCCGGGGGGAGTCGACGAAGCGTTCCTGGGCGGCCGTCCAGCGGGCCTCGTACCGCTGGCGTTCGGCCGGGTCCAGGGGCTGCTCGCGCAGGGATCCGTGCCGCTCCACGCGTTCGGTGAGTTCGCGTTCGGCGGCCTTCTCGTCTCCGTTGTGGCGGGCCACGGTCCGGCCGTACTCGGGCCCGAAGCGTCGCTTCAGGCCCCGGCCGTGCTGCGGACCTCGACCACGCAGGGTCAGGACGGCCGCCACTGCAAGGACGGCCGCCACGATCACGATCAGAGCGATGATCAGGCCAGTTGACATATCTGTCGGGTAGCCGCGAACGTCTTCTCCAAACCGTCTCCGCATATGTGTAGGCGCGAATCGGGCCATGACCTGGACCGTCGACCCTGAAACTCCCCGCACCGGAACGGGAGCCGGCCGAACCCACGGCTGCGAACTCACCCCGTCCACCGGACAGTTACCGGCGGTCGGCCCCGTGTGTGCGCCTACGGACCGACCGGAGTGCCGAGTTCACCAGCCCTGAACCCCGGGGGCGGCCGCCCGGTCCCGGAGCCTTGCCGGGCGAGCGCCGGGTTCGGCCCGGCGCGGCCCGGACGGGGGTGCCGACGCCCGCACGGCTGCCGCAGGCGTCACGCCCGTGCAGCGCCACCCTCGTACGGCTGCTCCCGGTCGGACCCGCACAACTCGTCGTTGAGCTCCTTCACCAACCGGGTCAGATCCGTGGGCCGGTCGGGCCCCCACCAGTCCCCCAGCAGCTCCGCCAACGACGCCTCGCGAGCCTCCGCGAGCCGCTCGGCGACCTCCCTGCCTCGCTCGGTGAGCAGCATCTCCGGCCCCCGCCGCGCCGCGAGCCCCCGCTCCTCCACCTGCCGGGCCGCCTTGATGATCACGCTCAAGGGCACGGAGGTACGCCCGGCGAGCAACGCCGGCTCCACCCAGCCGTACCGCCGCATCCGCAGCACCAGCCAGCTCGCCGCGGGCAGCAGGTCGTACCCGGCCCGCAGGGTGATCTTCCGGTAGACCTCCCGGCGTCCCTCCCGTGTCCCCAGCAGGGACAGCGCCCGGCACACCTCGTCGTACGAGGACCGCTCCACCGGATTGCTGGCCAGAGTCTCGGTGACGTCGGGCGCGGTGACGGACCCGCGCAGCCGGTCCTCCTTGAGGAACCAGGCGAGCACGAACCCGAGGAGCGCGACGGGGGCGGCGTACAGGAAGACGTCGGTGATCGACGAGGCGTAGGCGTGCAGCGCCGCGGGGCGCGCCGCGGCCGGCAGTTCCGCGAGCCCCCGGGAATCGGCCTCCAGCCCCGAGACCGAGACGCCGGGCGGCAGTCGGACCCCCTGCAGGGCGTCGGCCAGCTTGTCCCCGAGCCGGTTGGCGAAGACGGTCCCGAAGATCGCGACACCGAACGACGCCCCGATGGACCGGAAGAAGGTCGCACCGGACGTGGCGACGCCGAGGTCCTCGTACGAGACGGCGTTCTGGACGATCAGCACGAGCACCTGCATGACCAGACCGAGCCCCAGTCCGAACACACAGAAGTACGCGCTCATCACCCAGGTGGAACTGTTCTCGTCGAGCCGGTGCAGAAGCACCAGTCCCACCGCGGTGAGCGCGGTCCCGGCCACCGGGAACACCTTCCAACGCCCGGTCCGGCTGACGATCTGTCCGGACAGGGTCGAGGACAGCAGCAGCCCGAACACCATGGGCAGCATGTGCACACCGGACATGGTCGGCGAGACGCCGTGCACCACCTGGAGGAAGGTCGGCAGATAGGTCATCGCCCCGAACATCGCGAACCCGACGATGAAACTGATGACGGCGGACAGCACGAAGGTCCGGATCCGGAACAGCTTCATCGGCAGCACCGGCTCGGCTGCCCGCCGCTCGACGCCGACGAACACGACCGCCAACAGCACGCCCAGTACCGCGAGTGCGACGATCTGCGGCGAGGTCCACCCCCAGGTGGTGCCGCCCAGTGAGGCCACCAGCACCAGACACGTGGCGACGGCGGCGATGAGGAAGGTCCCGAGGTAGTCGATGACATGCTTCGTCGACCTGCGCGGGATCCGCAGCACGACCGCGATCACGGCGAGGGCGACCGCGCCCACCGGCAGGTTGACGTAGAAGACCCACCGCCAGCTCAGATGCTCGGTGAACAGGCCGCCCAGCAACGGCCCGAGCACGCTCGTCGCGCCGAAGACCGCACCGAACAGCCCCTGGTAGCGCCCGCGTTCACGTGGCGGAACGAGGTCGCCGACGATCGCCATGGACAACACCATCAGCCCGCCGCCGCCCAGCCCCTGCAGGGCACGGAAGGCGATCAGCTGGGTCATGTCCTGAGCCATTCCGCACAGTGCCGACCCGATCAGGAAGATCACGATCGCGGTCTGGAAGAGCCGCTTGCGCCCGTACTGATCCCCGAGCTTGCCCCACAACGGGGTCGCCGCCGTGGAGGCCAGCAGATACGCGGTCACCACCCAGGACAGGTGCTCCATCCCGCCGAGATCGCTGACGATCGTGGGCAGCGCGGTGGACACGATCGTCTGGTCCAGCGCGGCGAGCAGCATCCCGAGCAGCAGGGCCCCGATCGAGACGAGGACGTTGCCTGACACGTGCTCCTCGCGCGTGTCCGGCACATCACCTGTCAAACCGTGCATATCCGCGGCCATGCAGACCTCCCGGGACTCTCGTCACGTCACCATCCTGGTCGGTGTAACCGCTTATGGCCCGTTGAGTCCTGCTGGAAGCCGGTATTCCGGGGGCTTCCGACATGTGAGTGTGGAGGGGTTCTGCATAATCTCAGGGGCTTGTGAGGGGAGGGACGACACATGGCGGAGTCGAACAGTCATCTGTGCCCGGAGTGCGGGGCGCCCAGAGCGATGGACAACACCCCGTCCTGCGGGTGCACACAGCGCGCCTCGGACGCGCTGCGCGACGCACGCACTGCGGAGGCGGCCGCGGCGGAGGACTTCGATCCGCTGCGCATACGGCCGTACGTGGAACTGGACGACGAGACCGCCCCCCTGCCGAGGGTGCCCGGGCCCGCGGGCCCCGCCGCCGACGCCACGATGCCGCTGCGCGCCGTGACCCCGGCGGCACCCGCGCCTGACGCGACCTCGGTTCTCCCCGCCTTCCTGGCCCGCCCGCCGACGACCGCGAGCCCCACCGATCTGCGCCTGTTCCAGAGCGGCGGACACCCGTCCGCCCCGGACAGCGACGGGCAACCGCGCCGCGCCCGCCGCCGTATGGTCCTCCTCGCCACGGCCGCAGCGGTCGTGGCGGTGGTCGCGGCGGCCGGTCTCGCCAGCGGGCTGTTCACGTACGAGTCCCCGGTGCGGGACGCGGCGGCGCCGCAGGACGTACGGCCTGCGGTCCCGGACTCGACGACGACCGCGGCGTCGGCGTCGGCGTCGCCGTCCAAGGCCGCGGCGTCCGTACGTCCGTCCTCCGCGCTCCCGTCCCCCACGGCGAGCGCGAGCCCGTCGGCCTCCGCGTCCCCGTCGAGGTCCGGCACCTCCCCGACACCGTCCCTGTCGGCCGCGCCGACGGCCACGCCGACCGCCACCACCGCGACGGACGGCACGGCGAGCGGCTCGGACGCGGCCCGCGAGGCGGCTCCGCCGGTGCTGCGCCGGGGGTCCGAGGGACCGGAGGTCGTCGAGCTCGAACTGCGGCTCACCCAGGCCGGCCTGTACTCGCGGACAGCGAGCGGGCACTACAACGAGGGCGTCGAGGACGCGGTGAGCCGGTACCAGTCGACCCGGGGCATGCAGGTACCGGAGTCCGGGGTGTACGACCTGGCGACACGCCAACGGCTGGAGTCGGAGACCAAGGAGCCGTAGCCCGCGCAGCCGCCCCGGAGATCCGCCCGCCGGAGACCCGGATCGCCCCGCCGTCCAGGGTGACCTACCCGACGAACAGCCGGATCGTGCCGTCCTCTGCCGCTTCCACCCGCACCCGTGTCAGATCCCGCGCCACGACGTCCGGGCCGTGGAGGCCGGCCCGTGACCCGATGCCCACGACGCGCATGCCGGCCGCCTTCCCCGCGGCGATGCCGGCCCCGGAGTCCTCGAAGACGATGCAGTCGGCGGGTGCGACACCGAGTTCTGCGGCGCCCTTGAGGAACCCCTCGGGGTCGGGCTTGCTCGCGCCGACGGACTCGGCCGTGATGCGGATCTCCGGAAGTCCCAGCCCCGCCGCTGCCATCCGGGCCGTGGACAGCGCGACGTCGGCGGAGGTCACCAGCGCGTGCGGCAGCCCCCGCAGGGAGGCCAGGAACTCGGACGCGCCGGGTATCGCCACGACACCGTCCGTGTCGGCGGTCTCCTCCGCAAGCATGAGCGCGTTGTCGGCGAGGTTCTGCTCCACGGGCCGGTCGGGCAGCAGGACCGCCATCGACGCATGGCCCTGGCGGCCGTGGGCGACCTTCATGACCTCGTCGCCGTCGAGCCCGTGCCGTTCGGCCCAGCGGCGCCAGATGCGTTCCACCACGGCGTCGGAGTTGACGAGGGTGCCGTCCATGTCGAGCAGGAGGGCGCGGGCGGTGAGCACGGTGGGGGCGGCGGTGGCCGTCATCGGCAGCTCCAGGACGCGGGGTGAGGGGCGGGCTCCGGGGGGTCTCCCCCGCACGCCCCCGGAGGGACAAGGTGGCCCCGCCCGCCGGTCAGGGTGAACGAGCGGGAGCCACTTTGTTCATCCACGATACAAAACGGGAGGCGGTTCCCGCCACCGCCTCCCGGAACAGTTCACACACCGTTCAGCTCAGCCGGCCACGGCCTCCCACAGGCTCCACAGCCCGAGCGCCAGCATCAGCAGGGCCGCGATCCTGGTGATCAGCTTCAGCGGGACCCGCCTCATCAGGGCCTTTCCGCCGACGATGCCGAGACCGGCCACCGCCCACAGAGCGAGCACCGCGCCGAGGCCGACGGAGAGCGGGTCGTCGTAACGGGCCGCGAGGTTGGCCGTCATGATCTGGGTCAGGTCTCCGAACTCGGCGACGAGGATGAGCATGAACCCGGTCCCGGCGACCTTCCAGAAGGACTGGTCCTGCGGCTTGCGGATCTCCTCGTCGCCATCATCCTTCTTCAGCAGCAGGACGGCCGCGCCGCCGAGGAAGAGCACACCCGTCAGCGCCTGCACGATCTGCTGCGGCAGCAGGGTCAGCACGCTGCCGGCCGCCACGGCGAGCGCGACATGCAGCGCGAAGGCGGCGGCGACACCGGCGAAGACGTAGGAGGCGCGGTAGCGGGTGCCGAGGACGAGGCCGGCGAGCGCGGTCTTGTCGGGCAGTTCGGCGAGGAAGACGACGCCGAAGACGACGGCCGTCACGGTGAAGCTGATCAAGGGTCCTCAATCGGTCGGGGCCGCCCCACCGAGAGTGTTCCTGAAACACGACGCCTCGGCACGGCAGCACACAGTCAGTGCACTACTGGCCGAAGGTCTCGCTGGCCGGTCCCTGAAGACCTGCCTCCGGGCGCCGGCTCAGACGAGCTGAGCAGTATGTCGACGGTCCGGCGAAGAGCTACTCCCCTTCAACGCCGTCCATCGTACGTGATCGTTTCGCCATAAACCTTGTCGTGTCATGTACGCGTCACTAACTTCTAACCGAACGCACACCTCCCCGCAACACGGAGCCGCGAGCATTCGAGCGCTCGCGCTCCAACACCCCCGCCTCCCCAAGGGAGTTCGCATGTCGAAGTTCTACGCGCGTCGACGGCTGAGCATACTCGGAGCCCTGACCGCCCTCATAGCCTCCGTCGGGCTTTTCAACGGCCCGACCGCCTCCGCCGCCCTCCCCACCCCGGTCAGCGCCGCCACCGCCCGCACCTATCTCGCCTCGCTCACCGTGGCCACCGAGAACCGCACCGGCTACGACCGTGACCTGTTCCCGACGTGGATCACCATCAGCGGCACCTGCAACACCCGCGAGTACATCCTCAAGCGGGACGGTACGAACGTCGTCACAAACTCCGCCTGCACCGCCACCAGCGGCAGCTGGTACTCCCCCTACGACGGCGCCACGTGGACCGCCGCTTCGGACCTCGACATCGACCACCTGGTCCCGCTCGCCGAGGCATGGGACTCCGGTGCCGGCGCCTGGACCACCGCGCAGCGCCAGGGGTTCGCCAACGACGTCACCCGCCCGCAGCTCATCGCGGTGACGGACAACGTGAACCAGTCCAAGAGCGACCAGGACCCGGCGACCTGGATGCCGTCGGTCACCTCGTACCGCTGCACCTACGTCCGTGCGTGGGTCCAGGTGAAGTACTACTACGACCTCTCGGTCGACTCGGCGGAGAAGACCGCGCTGACGAACTACCTCGCAAGCTGCTGACGATTGCGTAACGGACCCTCCCCGCGGACCTCCGTCGTTCCGTACCGTACGGGGCGACGGAGGAGGATCACGTGGCGGATCTGCGGCTGGGCCCACTGCTGAGGTACGTCGACGGTTCGTCCGCGACCGTCTGGGTCGAGACGAGCCGTCCGTGCACCGCCGAGGTGCGCTGCTCGGACGGCACCGGTGGCCGAACCCGCACCTTCCAGGTCGCGGGCCACCACTACGCCCTCGTCCCGGTCGACGGCCTCCCACCCGGCACCGAGCGGACCTACGAGGTGTTCCTGGACGGCACACGCGTGTGGCCGCTGCCCGACGCCCCGTTCCCGGCGTCCGTCATCCGCACGACCGAGCCCGACGGCACCGTCCGCGTCGCCTTCGGCTCCTGCCGCTGGGCCGCGCCCCCGGAAGGCGAGAAGGACCCCGTCGGTCCGGACGCCCTGGACACCCTCGCGGCCCGCATCGCCGCCGAGCCGGACGGCGAACGGCCGGACGTGCTCCTGCTGTTGGGCGACCAGGTCTACGCCGACGAGACCTCCCCCGCCACCCGCAGCTGGCTGGCCGCGCGCCGCGATCCCCGCGACCCGCCGGGCGACCAGGTGGCGGACTACGAGGAGTACACCCACCTCTACTACGAGTCCTGGCTCGACCCCGAGGTGCGCTGGCTGCTGTCCACCGTGCCCAGTTGCATGATCTTCGACGACCACGACGTCATCGACGACTGGAACACCTCCGCGTCCTGGGTCGCGGACATGCGCGAAGTCCCTTGGTGGCAGGAGCGGTTGCTGAGCGGTCTGATGTCGTACTGGGTGTACCAGCACCTCGGCAACCTCACCCCGGCCGAGCTGGCCACCGACCCGCTCTACGCCGCGGTACGCGAATCCCCGGACGGCACCGACGAGTTGCGTGCCTTCGCCGCCAGGGCCGAGGCCGACGCCGCCTCCGTGCGCTGGAGCTACCGGCGCGACTTCGGCCGGGTGCGGCTGCTCATGGTCGACTCCCGCGCGGCCCGCGTCCTCGACGAGGAGAGCCGCTCCATGCTCGACCCCGGCGAGGCCGAGTGGCTGCGCGAACAGGTGCTGGAGGAGCGCGACTCCTACGACCACCTCCTGATCGGCACCTCGCTGCCCTGGCTGCTGCCGCACCTGGTGCACGACGCCGAGGCGTGGGACGCCGCGCTGTGCCGGGGCGATCGCGGGGCGCGCTGGGCCCGGTTCGGGGAGGATCTGCGGCGCAAGGCGGACCTGGAGCACTGGGCGGCCTTCCCGGCGTCCTTCACGGCGCTGGCGGACCTGATCGCCGAGGTGGGGTCGGGGCCCGAGGCGCCGGCGACGGTGCTGGTGCTCTCGGGGGACGTGCACCACGCGTATGTGGCCGAGCCCACGTGGTACACCGGCGGACCGGACTCCCTCGTCCTCCAGCTCACCTGCTCCCCCGTCCACAACTCCGTGCCCAGCTGGATCCGGTTCGGCTTCCGCTTCGGCTGGAGTGGCACGGCACGGGCGCTCGGACGGCGCCTCGCCCGGCACGGAGGCTGCGAGCGGCCGCCGGTCTCCTGGCGGCACACGGGCGGTCCCTGGTTCGGCAACCAGCTCATGACGCTGACGCTGAGCGGGCGTTCGGCGAAGCTGCGGCTGGAGCAGGCGCGGGAGGGAAAGGGGGACGGGGACCAGGGGCGGGCGCGGCTGCGGACGGTCTCGGAGACCCGACTCACCGGGGAGAGCGGCCGGGAGAAGTCCCGGTCCACCTTTGCTGATTGACCGTCAAAAACCCTTCTATGTCGGGCAGTTCACGTCCGGCGCACCCCTGGCGGGCGGGCACCCGGATGCCCGCGACGGGCGGGCGGCCAGGTGTAAATTCGGTCACACTTTCGGACGCCAGGATCGGTGACGACAGGCGCTCCACGTGCAGCTCCGACTGGAACAGCAGGGACAGTTGGGGCAAACGGATGGCTAAATGTTGAACTTGCAAGCATGAATCAGGGGCACCTACCGTGGATGGCTCACTCGGTTCCATCCCCCTGGGGCGACCCCCCTGTGGGACCGACCCGACCGAAGGAGTCCCCCACAATGACCGGACGCCTCAACAGCGCCCAGCCATACGCCCTCGGCCTCTACCGCATCGTCGTCGGCCTGCTCTTCCTCTGTCACGGTGCCGCCGCGCTCTTCGGCGTACTCGGCGGAGCCGCCGGCACCGACGGCGGTACCGTCGGTGCCGGCACCTGGCCCGGCTGGTACGCGGCCGTGATCCAACTCGTCTGCGGCGGCCTGGTGCTGTTCGGCCTGGGCACGCGCGTCGCCGCATTCGTCGCCGCGGGGTCCATGGCGTATGCGTACTTCAAGGTCCACCAGCCGATGGCCCTGTGGCCCATGCAGAACGGCGGCGAGGCCGCCGCGATGTTCTGCTGGGCCCTGGTGCTGCTGGTCTTCACCGGGTCCGGCGCGTTCGGCCTGGACCGGCTGTTCACGAAACGCTCGGCACAGGAACGGAGGCCGGCCGCGGAGCCGGTAACGGTCTGAGCCGACGTCACACGGTGCCCTCCCCGCATTGTCCGAGTTCGCGGGGAGGGCACCGCCGCGCCCGGCCCACGCCGACCGTCCGGCGCCGGGTCGGCCTACAACCGCCGGGAGTGCCGTATTCGGGCGCGTCGGCCCACCTGCCGAAGTGATCATCGCCGCGTCAGGCAGGCCCGACCGACCGGCCGCACAAACCGGCAGGCCCCGACCGACCGGGCCGTGCACACCAGCAAGTTCAGGCAGCCCTGCCCTCCGGGGCAAAGGGGCCGTAGACCTCTGGCAGTCCCGGCAGCGCCGGCGGCCCCCGCTACGGGACGTTCACCCGGCCGTCCCCGGACGCGGCAGCCGGGTGAACATGCCGCGCCCATCCCATGAGCCCCCCGTGAATCTCCGGTCACACCCTGGGCGTACGCTGTATGGCTGTCTACGGGGGAATCACGGGGAGTCGCGGTGCTGGAAAATCTGGGGTCACTGACCGGCAGTCCATGGATCTACGCCATGGTCGCGCTGTCGGTGCTCCTCGACGTGTTCGTGCCGCTGCTGCCGAGCGGTGTGCTGGTCATCACGGCCGCGACGGCGGCGGCCGCGGGCAGCGCGGCGACCGGTCGGGTCCCCGACGTCATGTCGCTCATCCTCTGCGCGACGACGGCGTCCGTACTGGGTGACCTGGCGGCCTACCGGCTCGCCTGGCGCGGCGGCGAGCGCCTGGACCGCGCGATCGCCCGCTCGCGTCGCCTCACCACCGCGCAGGAACGTCTCGGCGCCGCGCTGACAACGGGCGGCGGCGCCCTGGTCGTCCTCGCCCGCTTCGCCCCCGCGGGCCGCTCGGTGGTCTCCCTGCTGGCCGGCACGGCCCATCGCCGAGCCCGCGACTTCCTCCCCTGGTCCGCCCTCGCCGGCCTCTCCTGGGCGGCGTACAGCGTGGCCCTCGGGTACTTCGGCGCGCACTGGCTGGGAGCGACATGGCTGGCGACGGCGGTGTCGGTGGCGGCGCTTTTCGGGGCGGGGGCGGGCGCCGCTTTCGTGATGCGTCGGCAGCCGGTGGTCGCGGAGGCCGGGTAACGGGGGCGACGGGGGCTGTTCGCCTGTCTCCCGGCCCTGGCGGGTCACCGGCACCGGCGGCACGAGCGGTGTCTGCAAGGCTCATCCCGCCTCGCGCCGAACCGCCCCTCGTACCTCCAGTCCGGCCAGCAACTCCGCTGTCGCCTCCGCGATCACCTCCACGGCCCGTTCGAACACCTCCTGGTTGTGCGCGGCCGGTGCCCGGAAGCCCGACACCTTTCGCACGTACTGAAGCGCGGCGGCCCGAATCTCGTCCTCCGTCGCCTCCTCGGGCAGTACAGGCGGACGAAGCGTCTTGATGCTGCGGCACATACCGACAGTCTCCCTCCGCCGCCGGATTACCGCTCCCGCCTCCGGCGAATCGACGCTTCTCACCGCCCCCGCTCGATGCCATGATCCTCAACGAGGCGGCCACCGATTCCGGGGCCGACCGACGAGAGGAACACTCCGACATGGCGCGCGAGATCGCGTACGACCCGCCACACCAGGATCTGACCGTGGCCGTCCTGGGACCCGGCGGTACCGGCGGCCTCCTCGCCGCTCTCCTGGCCCGCGCCGGACACCGCGTGATCTGCCTGGCCCGCGACGACACGGCTGAGGCCCTTCGCACGACCGGCATCCAGGTCCGCAGCGCTGCGTTCGGCGACTTCACGGCCCGCGTGGAGGCCGACACCGAACTGCGCGAGCCGGTCGACGCCTGCGTGATCGCCGTCAAGCACACCTCCCTGGCCGCCGCTCTCGACCGCGTACCGTCCACCGTCCTCGGCGACGGCCTGGTCGTCCCCCTCCTGAACGGCGTCGAACACCCGGCGGCCCTCCGCAGCCGCTACCGTCCGGACCGGGTCGCCCCCGCGGTGATCCGGGTCGAGTCGACGAGGGTCGCACCAGGCGTCATCGAGCACGGCAGTCCCTTCGCCGAGGTCGACCTGGCCGGCGACGACGTCCCCCGTGAACGTCTCGACGCACTCGCCACCGCTCTGGCCGCAGCCGGTCCCGGCACCCGGGTCCTGGACGACGAGTCGGCCGCCCTGTGGGCCAAGATGTCCTTCCTCGCGCCCTTCGCCCTCCTGACCACCCTGCACGCTCTGCCCCTCGGTGACGTACGCACCCGCCATCGCGAGGAACTGGCCGCCCTGGTCGGGGAAACGGCGGCGGTCAGCGCGGCCTGCGGAGGTCCTTCCGACCCCGCCCAGGCCCTCGCCCGCTACGACGCCTTCCCGCCCGGGACGAAGTCGTCGATGCAGCGCGACTCGGAGGCGGGCCGCCCGCTCGAACTGGACGCCATCGGAGGGGCGTTGCTGCGCGCGGCGCAACGGCACGGGGTGAAGGTGCCCGTCGCGGCCCGGGTGGTAGGGGAGTTGGCGGCCGCCGCCCGCTGAGATCCTGCCCCGGCCGTCGCCGACCGGTGGCCGGCGGCCGGTGGCGGCCGGTCTCAGCCCGCCAGGTCGAACCGCCAGTCGTTCGACGTGATCCAGTGCCCCTTCGGGTACTCGAACTCGGCCTGTCCCAGCAGGGTGAAGCCCGCCCGGCGGCAGACGCTGTTCGACGCGGTGTGCTCCACACTCGGGAACGCGTGCAGATACCGGTGCCGGCCTGCGGCCCGTGCCTCCTTCACGACAGCGCGGGCCGCCTGCGCGGCCAGCCTCCGCCCCTGGAATTCGGGCAGGATCCCCCACCCCGTCTCCCATATCGCGGAGTCCTGCCACACCCGCTCCCAGAACCCCACCGAACCGACGGTCTCCCCGCCCTCCGCGAGCGCGACGCGGTACATCTGCCCCGACGACAGCTCGACGTACCGCCGGTGCCGCGCGACGAGTTTCTCCCCGCTCTCGGGACCGCCCAGGTGCGCGGTCATCTCGGGGCTGTTGGTCCGCTCCAGCAGCCAGAAGTCGCCCTCCGCCCAGGGCACCAGCCGCACCTGCTCCGCTTGCGCTTCCGCCTCTACCGCTGCCATGCCTTTCAGGCTAGACGCCGGGTCTGACAACACCCCCACCCACCGAAACGGCCCCGACCCGCCCACCCGTCAGGAAGTCATCGGGACGAGGTCGGGACGGCCCCGCCCCCGCGGGAACCGCGCACCCGCCCCGCAGGCCGGGCCAGGTGCGCGGCCACGGCCATGACGGCGACGGAGACCAGGACGATACCGGCGCCGACGTAGAGGGGTGCGGTGTAGCCGAGGCCCGCCGTGATCGCGAGGCCTCCGGCCCAGGCGCCCAGCGCGTTGCCGAGGTTGGAGGCCGACACGTTGGCGCCGGCGGCCAGTGCCGCGCCCTGCGCGTAGTCGGTGACGCGGGTGATCATTCCGGGCACGCCGGCGAACCCGAACACCCCCATCAGGAACACCAGCACCACCGATGCCGCGGCGTTGGCCGCCAGCAGTCCGAACACGGCCAGGGTGACGGTGAGGCCGGCCGGCGCGAGGAGCAGCGCGCGGTCACGGTCGTGGTCGGCGGCCCGCCCGCCGACCAGGTTCCCGACGACCAGGCCGACGCCGTACACCATGAGCAGCCAGGCGACATCCGTCGAGGAGAAGCCTCCGACCTCGGTGAACGTGTAGGCGAGGTAGCTGAACGCGCCGAACATCCCGCCGTAGCTGAGCGCGGTCGCCAGCAGGGTCAGCCACACCTGTGCCGACCGGAACGCTCCGGCCTGGGCGCGCAGGCCGGTGGGCGGTGCCGGTTGCGACCAGGACGTCGGCGGGGCCTCCGCGGCGCGGCCCGGCACGAAGGCGACGATGCCCGCGAGCGCGAGCAGGCCGATGGCGGTCACCGCCCAGAAGGCGGCCCGCCAGCCCCAGCGCTCCCCGACGAGCGCGCCGAACGGCACGCCCAGCACGTTCGCGACCGTCAGTCCGGCGAACATGACGGCCACCGCGCGGGACTTCCTCTCGGGCGCGACCAGGCTGCGCGCGACCAGTGATCCGATGCCGAAGAACGACCCGTGGCACAGCGCCGCGACGATCCGCCCCAGCATCATGACCTCGTAGTCCGGTGCGATCGCGGACAGCAGGTTGCCGACGACGAAGAGGACCACCAGGCCGACCAGGACCTGTTTCCGGGGCAGTCGTGCCGTCGCCGCGGTCAGGGCGATCGCACCGACGGCGACGCTCAACGCATATCCGGAGATCAGCCGGCCCGCGACCGCCTCGGACACCGCGAAACTCGACGCCACCTGCGGCAGCAGCCCCGCGATCAGGAACTCGGTCAGACCGATCCCGAACCCGCCGACCGCCAGCGCGACGAGCCCCCTGGGCATCCGTCGCCGTTCTTGGAGTTTCGCGTCCATGGCCCGACCCTCGCGTCGGGGCCGCGGACGGTCCATGGACAAAGAAGGGAAGGCCCTTGGACATACGAGGTCGGGCAGAGGGTTTGATGGGGCACCTGACCTGAAGCAGCCGTACGACAAGGAGAGTCCGCACCATGGGAACCGTCGTCACCGTCCCGCAGACCCGGGACATGATCGGGGACGAGCTCTCCGGAGACGAGGCGTTCACCGCCCTGCGCCACTACGGGGGGCTGCGGCTGCTGGTCGACTCCTTCGCGCGGTTCCGTTACGCGGACGGCTTCACCAACGCGCGTGCCCTCGCCTTCCAGGTGGTGCTCGGGCTGGTTCCGTGCACCGTGGCGCTGGTCGGGCTGGCCACCTCGGTGCGCACGGAGGGCGTGGGCCGGATCATCGAGCTCACACTCGGCCGGATCGTGCCGGGCGCCAGCGCCGCGATCGTCGAGGACGCCTTCGAGGGAACGCGGCGCACCGCGCAGGGCGGTGTCTGGAGCACGCTCGCCCTCTGGCTCGGCCTGGGCTTCGCGCTGTTGAACCTCGCCTCGGCCATGGGCCAGATCGAACGCGGCGCCAACCGGATCTACGGCATCGAGCGCGATCGGCCCTTCCCGCGCAAGTACACGCGCGGGTTCGTGCTCGCGCTCGCCGCCGGTCTGCCCCTGGTACTCGGGTTCGTCGTGCTCGTCGCCGGCGACGCCGTGGGTGACGCGGTGGCGGAATCCACCGGGCGGACGGGCAGCGGACCGCAGTGGTGGAGCGTGCTCGACATCCCCGTGGGGCTCGCGCTGGCCTGGGTGGCCTCCGCCGTGATCTTCCGTTGGTCGCCCCGTCGGGTGCAGCCCGGTTACACCTGGCTGGCCTTCGGTTCGGCCGTACATCTGCTGCTGTGGGTGGCGGCCACCTGGCTGCTCGCGCTGTACGTCGAGGAGAGCGGGGCCTTCGGCGCCCTGTACGGGCCGCTCACCGCGTTCATCGCCCTGCTGCTGTGGGCCAACCTCACCGCCGTCGCGCTCTTCCTCGGCATCGCGTTCGCCGCCCAGCTGGAAGCGGCCCGCGCGGGCGCGGAGTCAGCCGTCCACCCCGACCCCGGCCCGGGAGTCTGACCCCGACGACGGCCGAAGCCACCCCGCGACCACCGGCCCCGACCCACGGGACCGACCACCCGCGCCACCCCCGTCACCTCGCACCGCTGCCCGTCCACCCCACTCGCTGACGTCCGCCCGCCGTCAAGCCGTCAGCAGCACGGCCCCCGCCGACCATTCACCTCGCCGTCAGAGACCACCGCCAACGGCCCACCGCACGCCCCGCCCTCACCCCTCCGCCGCGGCCGTCACCGTCGCCGGGTCCACTCCTGTCAGTTCGACGATGCGGTGGGGTGCCACGCCGGCGGCCAGTGCGCGTCCGATCAGGCCGTCCCGGCCGTCCGCGCTGTCGCGATAGGCGAGCAGTTCCTCCTCGACGCCGACGAGGGGCTCCGGTGCCATCGCGTGGCGGACCCGGCTCAGTTCCTCGTCGCTCAGTGGGACGGGCAGCCGTTCCGCCTCCTCGGGTACCGCCGCCGTCTCCTCGGGCGGCAGCAGCCGCAGGTGCGGGGAGGTGGGCGTGCTGCCCTGCGCGTCCAGCCACGCGCGGACCGCGGGGGTGTCCATGCAGGCGAGCTCACCGACGGCCGCGGGGGCCACCCCGAGCTGTGCGGACGCGTCGTCGAGCAGGAACAGGTAGGCGTCGTCGGTCATCTCGGCTCCTTCTCACCAGCGGCTGATCGACGTCCCATTACCCCGACTCGCCTCGATTACCGCAGGCATGCGGTCCCGCGGCTTCTCCCGAGCGCCGTCGTCCGGTCACACCCGTTCGCATGAACCTCCGGAAGCCACTCGCCACCCAAAATCGAACAGGCGTAGCATTGTGCCGTGGCTGAGACCTATGACTTTCCGAGTGACCTCCTCGCCGGTCAGGAGGAGCTGCATCAGGTCCGGGCCGAGCTGTCGGCCCTGCTCAAGCGGCTGCCCTGGTCGGTCGTACCGCTGGACGGCTTCAGCGACGACAACGGTTGGCGCAAGGTGGAGCGCCCCGCCTCGCCCGGCTGGACCCCGGACGAACAGGCCGAGGTGGAGAAGCTCCGGCGGCGTGAACACGAACTCGCGGTCTTCGTCACCACCCACCGCTTCTGGACGGACGTGGCAGCACCGAAACGCGTGGACGCCCGCACCGGGCTCAAACACGCGCACGAGTCCCGCGCACAGGAGACCTGCTGAACGCGCGGAGGGACGGACAGGCAGAACGACGGAGGACCCCGGCCGAGATCGGCCGGGGTCCTCTCCTCGTGTGGGCGCGGACGGTTTCGAACCGCCGACATCCTGCTTGTAAGGCAGGCGCTCTACCCCTGAGCTACGCACCCGAGACGAGTCGACAGCCTACCTTGCCCGGGCCCCTGCCCTGCAAACCCTTTCTCGGTGGCCGACGGAGTCAGGGTCGGCACAGGGATCGGCTCAGGGTTGGTACGGGGGAAAACCCCACCCCGGATCCGGGAGCGACCCGGATCCCCCGCAGGAGCCGCGGTCCCTAGGGTCGAAGCAGGGTCGCGGACTGCCCGCGACCGCCCGTCCAGGGCAAGTTCAGGGGGAGATCGTCATGGTCCGTTCCGTTCCCGTACGTGCCGCCACCGCGGCCGGGGTCGTCGCGCTCGTCGTCGCGGGGGCCACCGCCTGCGGTGCCTCCGCCGGGGACGACAAGACCCCCGACCACCGCTCCTTCGCCCTCCAGGGCCGCACCCTCACCGTCGACTCCGACGACTCGGCGCTGGAGATCGTCGCCGCCGATGCCACCAAGTCGGGCACCGTCGAGGTCACCCGCTGGTTCCAGGGGACCGTCGCCGTCGGCAAGGACCCGAAGGTGACCTGGTCGATGAAGGACGACCGACTGGTGCTGCGGATGAAGTGCAGCGGTGTCGTCGCCGACTGCGCGGCCAAGCACCGCATCGAGGTGCCGCGTGACATCACCGTGAAGGTCGAGGACGGGGACGGGAGCGTGCACGCCCGGGGCTTCACCCAGCCCTTGAGCATCAGCACCGGGGACGGGTCCGTGCGGGTCACCGACTCCAGCGGGCCGCTGGACCTGCGCACCGGCGACGGTTCCATGCGCGCGGCGGTCACCTCCCGCCAGGTGAGCGCACGCAGCGGGGACGGTTCGGTCCACCTCGAACTCGGCGCCGTACCGGACCGGGTGGAGACCCGCAGCGGCGACGGCTCGGTGACCATCGAGGTACCGAAGGCCACCTACCGCGTGGACGCCAAAACCGGTGACGGCGGTGTCGACGTCTCGGTGCCCCGGTCCGACTCCAGCGGGCACGTCGTGTCCGCCCAGAGCGGAGACGGCAAAGTCACGGTCCGAACCGCGAACTGACCGGCGCGTGTGTTCGTCCCTTACCGGTGGGAGAATGGCACCGGGCCCCGCCAGGACGGACACAGCACGGGAGAGGGATGTGACGGCGACACCATCGCAGCCGTACTCGTCGTCGATGGTGCCGCGCGCACACGGCCAGGCGCTCAGGGACACCCTCACCCTCGTCGGTCTGCCTCTGCTGGTCGCCCTCGCGCTGCCGGCCGCGTTCGCCGGGGGCGGCACCCGCCGTTGGTTCGGCGGGCGCGCGGAGAGCCAGCGGGCCGAGGCGCAGGCCGCGAAGGACGCCGCCGCGGCCGCGTTCTACGAACTGGACACGGCCCAGCGGGATCTGCGGATCTCGATAGAGACCATCACGGCCGTCGACGACTCCCCCGCCGCCCGGCGGGCGGTCGCCGACTTCCAGGCGATCAGCGGGCGGATCGACGAGGCGAGCGGGCGCTACATCGAGGCCGTCGACGCCCATGACCTCGACCGGGACGAACTGGAGGCCGCCGTCGCGACACGCGCGCGTACGGAGCTGACCCGGGCCAAGGACGACCTCGACAACGTCAAGAAGGAGCTGGACCGCTTCGGCGACAGCCTCGGCCCGCTGCTCGGCAAGGCCGAGACCCAGCTCGCCCGGCTCGCCCCGGCCGTCGAGCGGGCCAGGCAGGGACTGCTGGCCGCCTCCAACGCCCTGGACGCGGTCCGGGAGTCGGGGCTGAAGGCGGACGACCTCGCGGCCCGGCTCGCCGCT
This sequence comes from Streptomyces sp. NBC_00285, assembly GCF_036174265.1. Classification (NCBI taxonomy): domain Bacteria; kingdom Bacillati; phylum Actinomycetota; class Actinomycetes; order Kitasatosporales; family Streptomycetaceae; genus Streptomyces; species Streptomyces sp. NBC_00285. The sequence continues at coordinate 3,296,391 of NZ_CP108055.1, forward strand.
CTCGGGCCGGAGCTGACCAAGCTCAACCAGGGTGCCGGGCAGCACGGCGTGCCGGAGACCCTGGAGCGGGCCGAGCGGGTCGCCCGGGAGGCCGAGTCGATCCGGGTGGAGGCGGGGCGGCTGCCGGAGCGGGCCGCGGAGATCGACCACCGGCTCGTCTCCCTGCGCACTCGCGCCGAGGCCCTCACCACCCGCGCGGGCCAGGTCGACCCGGTGCTGAGCGAACTACGCCGCCGCTTCACGGCTGCCTGCTGGCAGGACCTCCAGCACGTCCCCGACCAGGCCGCGCAGAACGTGGCCCAGGCCGAACTCAAACTCCGGGAGGCCCGGGCCGCGCGCGACGAGCAGCGCTGGCCGGACGCGACCTCCCTGCTCTCCACGGTCCGGGCCCTGCTCAACACCACCGACGAGTCCGTCTCCGCCGCCGGCGACCGGCTGCGCCGGCTGAACGCCGTGCAGAAGGACCCCCAGCAGGAGATCGACCGCACCCGCTTCGCCCTCCGCGACGCCCAGCGCCTCGCCATGAGCGGCCGCACCACCCCCGACCCCCGGGACGCGCGCCCGCTGGACGAGGCGGTGGCGCGCCTGGAGCGGGCGATCGGCGGCCTGGAGGGCCGCCATCCCGACTACTGGCACTTCCTGACCGAGACGGAAGCGGTGCGGCAGTCCGTGGCAGGGGTGGTCTCCCGGATCCGCGAGGAGCGCGGGGGCGCACACTGACGGCCTACGACGATCCCGGATCGCCGGTTAACCTGTGCGCATGCCTCGTTACGAGTACCGCTGCCGGACCTGCGGCGACACCTTCGAACTGAGCCGCCCGATGGCCCAGTCCTCCGATCCCGCCGACTGCCCCTCGGGCCACGACGACACGGTCAAGCTGCTGTCGACGGTGGCCGTGGGCGGCTCGGCGTCCGCGTCGGCCCCCGCACCTCCGGCGGGCGGTGGGGGCGGCTGCTGCGGCGGAGGCTGCTGCGGCTGACCGCGTAGGAAAGCCTCGTCGGGGAGCCGCTTCAGGCTGCCTTCAGGTGCGCCTGCCTAGCGTGGGCCCATGTCAGTCATCGGCTGGGTCAACGGCCTCATGGACACGCTGGGCGCGCCCGGCGCCGGGGTCGCCATCGCCCTGGAGAACCTCTTCCCGCCCATCCCGAGCGAGGCGATCCTGCCCCTCGCGGGCTTCGCGGCGAGCACCGGCCGGATGAGCCTGGTCGCCGTGCTGCTGTGGACGACAGCGGGCTCGGTGATCGGCGCTCTCGCGCTGTACGGCGTCGGTGCGCTGCTCGGCCGGGACCGCACGGTGGCGCTCGCGGCCCGGCTGCCCCTGGTGAAGGTCTCGGACGTGGAGAGGACCGAGGCCTGGTTCCTGCGGCACGGCACCAAGGCAGTGTTCTTCGGCCGGATGATCCCGGTCTTCCGCAGCCTCGTCTCGGTCCCGGCCGGCGTCGAACGCATGCCGCTGCCCGTGTTCCTGACGCTGACCACGCTGGGCAGCGCCCTGTGGAACACGGCGTTCGTGCTGGCGGGCCACGCCCTGGGCGCCAACTGGACCCAGGTCACCGACCTCGTGTCCGCCTACTCGAAGATCGTCCTGGCGTCCGCCGCCGTCGCGGTCGTGGTCTTCGTCGTCGTACGACTGCGGCGGCGGCCGGCGTCCGCTACGGGCGGGACGCCTTCAGGAACTCCCGCAGGATCCGCTCCCCCGCCAGCACCCCCCGCTCGGGCAGCGCGGTGATCGCCGGAGCGGTCCAGCCCGCGTCCGCCAGCTCCCCGTGCCCCGGCCGCCAGCCCCGGTCCGCGGCCAGCAGCAGGTCGGCGTCGAGGAGGGAGTCGCCCGCGGCCAGTGTCAGGGAGGTGCCCGTACGCCGGGCCACCTCGCGCATGGCCGCGCTCTTGGTGAGCGGCTTCGGGACGGCGTAGATCTTGCGGCCCTGCAGGGAGACCGTCCAGCCGCGGCTCTCGGCCCACACCGAGAGCTCCTTCACCCAGTCCTCGGGCAGCAGTTCGCGCTCGACGACGAGGTAGACGAAGAGGTCCTCGGCGAGGCGGTGCTTGCGCACCCAGAGCGGATCGGCCGTCTCCTCCAGGTGGGCGCGGACCTCGTCCAGCGGGGCGCACTCCTCGGCAAGGCGGGCGGTGACCCGGGCGTGCCAGTCGAGGTCGGTGACGCCGTCGACGAGCAGGTGGCCGCCATTCGCGCAGATCGCGTAAGTGGGCGGGGGGCCGGGGAGGTTGATGCGCTGGTACTGCTTGCGGGTGCGGGTCGTCGTCGGCACGAAGACCGCCGCGTCCCCGAGCTCGGAGAGCAGTGCGGCCGCCGTCTCCGTCATGTACGACAGCGGTCTGCTCTCGTGCACCTCGACACAGAGCAGCCGGGGCGCCCGCGCGTCCGGCATGGTCAGCGCGAGAGCGGCGGCGGAGTAGATGAGCGTGCGGTCGAGGTCGCTCGCGACGAGCACCGGGGCCTGGGTCGTCATCAGAGGGCCACCGCCGTACCGTCGGCACCCGTCGCGCCCCGCGTGTACTTGGGGTGGATCAACCCCACGCAGGTGTAAGGGAGTTCGGCGACCTCTTCGACCGGGACACCTCGCTGCCCGGCCAACAGGCGTACGTGTTCCAGGTCGGCGCCCGCCCCGGCCCGCGCCAGGATCTTCCAGGGCACCCGGCGCAGCAGCACCCGGGTGGTCTCGCCGACGCCCGGCTTGACGAGGTTGACGTCGTGGATGCCGTACTCCTCGCTGATGCGTTCGACGGCCGCCCAGCCCTCCCAGGTGGGCTCCCGGTCGCCGGCCAGGAGTTCCTTGGCCTGTGTGCCGACCGCCTCGGCGACCTCGGGGAATCGGGCGACCACGGCGTCCAGGAAGTCCACCGACACGTCCACGCCGGCGAGTTCGCGGTAGAACTTCGCGCCGTGGAAGTCGTCCGGGCCGACCAGGTCCGCGCGCAGGACCGTACGCGAGATGAGGCCGGACACCGTGGAGTTGAGGCAGGCGGAGGGGATGAGGAAGTCCTCCCGAGTGCCGTACGTGCGCACGCACGAGCCCGGGTCGGCCAGTACGGCGATCTCCGGGTCGAAGCCGACGGGACCGCCCTCCGCCTCGAACTCCTCGATCGCGGCGGCCAGTTCGCGGGTGATCGCACCCTTGCCCGTCCAGCCGTCGACGAAGACGACGTCGGCGGGGTCGTGGTGTTCGGCCAGCCAGCGCAGGGCGTTGGCGTCGATCCCGCGGCCGCGGACGATCGAGACGGCGTAGTGCGGCAGGTCCAGGCCGTGGCGGAACCGGGCCCAGCGGCGCATCAGCACGCCCACGGGGGTGCCGGCCCGGGCGAGGGAGACGAGGACCGGGCGGGGCGAGCGCTCCTGGAGCACGATCTCCGTCACGGCGCCGACCGCCTCGGCGAGCCGCACGGAGGACTCCTTCAGGGCCGTCCGGAACAGCTCCTGGTACTGCTCGCTGGGCTGGTACTCCATCGGCAGCGACTCGGCGTAGTGCGCGCCGCCGCTCTGGATGGCCTCCTCGCGTTCCTCGGTCGGCGCCTCCAGCGTGACGTCCGAGAGGTCCTGGAGCAGCCAGCCGACGTCCTCCGGGGCGTACGAGGAGAAGGCGGGGCCGCGGAGGGGCTCGGGGAGCATGGGGGGCCTTTCGGGGGTGCGGCTGGGGACGACCACGAGGACGACATGCGGGGTGTGCGCGGTCAGCTGTGCGAGCAGGCCGTCGGGGGCGTGCAGTTCGGGGGTGTCGGCGGTGGAGTCGACGACGGCGACGATCGCGTCGAATCCGGCGCCGGCGACGTTGTACGCGTAGCGGTCGCCGGGGCCGTCCGCGGGGGTGTCGTGGGCGGGGAAGGTGAGGCGGGTGCGGATCGCGTATCCCGGGTCGTCCACGGCCAGTACGGGTGAGCGGGTGGTCGTCGAGTACCGCACCTCGGCGTCGAAGACCTGCTCCAGCTCACGGGCGAGCCTCAGGGGGGCGTACATCAGCTCCTCGAAGCCGAGGACGTGGACGCGGGTTGCCTCCGGCGGGAGGGCGTCGGCCAGTCTGGCGGCCATCGTGGGGAGGGCGGACTCCAGGCGTATTCGGTGGGCCGGGGTGAAGCCGTGGCGACCACCGTCCGGAAGGTCCCGGGGCCACAACAGGTCTACTCGGTGGATCGCCGGGTGCGGGTGCGTGGGGGCTGGTCGCGCAGTTCCCCGCGCCCCTGGGTGGGTGACCTCGAACCTTGCTACAAGGTCCTGCCCCGTTTCCAGCACCCCCTCCGGCAGGCGTACGGTGCCCGAGGCCGCCGCCACCAGGTCCACCCTCGCGCCGATCTCCCGCGCGAAGGCATCCAGGCGCCCCGTGTCCGCCTCCGAGCGCATGTCGACCAGGGCGACCACGACGTACCGGCCGCGCGGATACCGCGCGTGCAGATCCCTGATCGTGTTCAGGACCGTGTTGCCCGTGGAGAACTCGTCGTCGACCAGGACCAGGGGACCGTCGCCCGCCAGCAGGTCCGGGTCCTCCGGGAGCAGCAGGTGGGAGGTGGCGTGGGAGTGGGACTCCTCGAAGCCGCCCGCGGGGGTGACCCCGGGGACGGGACGGCGGGTGGAGTGGAGGTACGGGGCGAGGCCGACGCCGTCGGCGACGGAGTGCCCGAGTCCGGTGGCCGTCTCCGCGTAGCCCAGGACGACCGCGCGGGCGGCCTCCTCGTCGCCCAGCAGCTCCCGCACCCGCCGGCCCAGGGTGAACCCGTGGCCGTAGACCACCGCCGGTGACTGCGGTACGTGCTTGCCGAGGACGTTGGAGACCAGCAGATGGGCCCGCTTGGGGTTGCGCCGCAGCGCGAGCCCCAGAAGGTCCGTCAGCCCGGTGTCACCCACGAGTTCGACGCCGAGCCGGTCGGCGACCCACGTCCCCGACCAGACCTCGCCCGGTGCCCCCTCGTTCACTGCCTTGTTCATGCGTCCCTTGGTGTTCACAGACGGTCAGCCGGGTATTCCGGCGGCGAGCAGTTCGACGAAGCCGATGTCCTCGTTGGCCACCCCGAAGACCTCGGCGCGCAGCAGGGTGCGCTCGGCCCAGGCGCGGTGCGGCTTCACTTCGTTCATCTTGTTCGTGTACTGCGACCTCAGCACGCCCCCGCCGCCGCGCTCGGGCCGCAGGATGTCCTGCGCGTCGCTGAACTCCTCGTGGCTGACCACGGACAGCGCGTGCACGGGCAGTACGTGGGAGGGGTGGATGCAGGTCTTGCCGAGCAGGCCGTTGGCCTGGTCGAGGGTGATCTCGCGCAGCAGGCCGTCCATGGCGTGCTCGATGAGCGCCTCGCGCAGTTCCTCGGCCTGACCCTCCAGGAAGGGGCTGCGGCGCAGCTGGGGCTTGAACATTCGCTCCTGGACCCGGAAGTACTCCCAGACCGGCCCGGTGACGGTGAAGCCGGTGCCGTCGGCGCGGCCCAGCATGTTCACCACGTCGGCGATGACGGAGGCGATGATCTGGACGTCCCAGGCGGTCATGTCGGGGGCGCGGCGCAGGCCGTAGGAGGAGCAGAAGTCGGTGACGCCGAGGCGGACCGCGAGGACCCGCTCGCGGTACTTGTCGACCGCTCGGGAGATGCCCTCCAGGGTTTCTACGCGCGTCTCCCGGTACAGCAGCTCCGGCGACTCCAGGACGGGCATGGCGAACAGCCGGTGTCCGCTCGCGGCCTCGGCGGCGGAGATCGCCTCCAGGAAGGGGATCCCGCGCTCCTCGGTGAACTTCGGGAGCACGAATCCGGACAGCAGCCGGACGGCGGGGCCGAGGCGTCGCACGAGATCGGGGATCTGCTCGGGGTGACGGACCCGGATGAAGAGCAGCGGAAGGTCCACGCCGCGCTCCGCGAGGTCCGTGAACTGCCGGACGAGGTTCTCCTCGCCCTCGGCGACGTCCTCGTCGCCGATCGAGTCCTCCAGGCACAGCACCATCGAGACCACGCCGCGCCCGGTCTGCTTGACGATGTCGTCGGCGAGCCGCGGCCGCGTGGCCGGACTGTAGAGCGTGGCGCCCAGAGCCGCGGAGAGCAGCCGGGACGGGGAGTCCGCGGTGAACTCGCAGGGCTCCTGGTGGAAGAGGTGCTGGCGCACCTCAGGGGCGATGTGCCCAAAATGCCGCATATGACTCCCCCGTGGCAGCTGTGCAACCTGTGAACGGTTCACAGGTGGCCGGTAATAGTACGTAGGTACCCATGTCTGAGGTTCCCACCGGGCATGAATTTCAGGTAACGCAGACAAACATGGCCATGTCGACGCCGGGACGGCATGAACCGGCGTCCTCACCCCCGCGTTGTCGTGACCAGGACCGAGAGGGCAGGATGACCGCATGACGCACGCGATGCTGAAGGGGTCGAACGTCCCGCTGGAAGCCACCACGGTACGCGCCGTACTGTGCTGGGCGCCCGGGCAGGGGGTCCCGGTCGTCGACGCCTCGGCGCTTCTCCTCGGCCCCGACGGCCGTGTGCGGTCCGACGAGGACTTCGTCTTCTACAACCAGCCCCGGCACCCTTCCGGGAAGGTCTGGCTCCTCGGCAAGAAGCGCGTCGCCGAGGGCCCCACCGACACGATCCAGACAGATCTGGCCGGTGTCGAGCCCGACGTCAGCCAGATTCTCCTGGTCGCTTCGACGGACAACGCCACCTTCGGCCGCGTACAGGGCCTGCGCATCATGCTGTACGACGCCGCGGTCGCCGACGGTGAACCGCTGGTCCGCTTCGACATCAAGCCGGAGACGGGCGAGGAGACGGCCCTGATCTGCGGTGAGCTGTACCGCCGCGGCGAAGGCTGGAAGTTCCGCGCCCTGGGCGAGGGCTACGCAGAGGGCCTCCAGGGCCTGGCCACCGACTTCGGCATCGTGGTGGACGAGTCCGACTCCCCGGAGGTCGGGGCCGGACCGGAGCCCACGTCGTTCCCGCTCCCCCCGGAACAGCCGGCCCAGTCCGCCACGTCGGTCCCCACCCAGCAGGCCTACGGTTACCCGCAGACGCCGACTCCGGCCACCGCCCCGGTGCCGGCGGCATCGGGTTACGGCTACCCGCAGCCGATGGCTCCGACAGCGGCGGCGGAGTTCCGTATGCCTCCGCAGGGCCCGCAGTTCATCGGTCGGTGAGGGACGCGCCGCGCGGCGGAGCTCACCGGTCCGCCTTCGCCTTGTAACCGCGCCCCCACTGCAGTCCCCACCCGTACAGCCGGTCGAGCTCGCCCTGGAAGCCGTACACGAACTGCACCTCTCGCCGTACGACGAGTTCGTCCTTGACGTTCTCGATCATCACGACCGCGCACGACCGCGCCTGCGGATGCCGCTCGTCGAGGCCTATCTCGATCCGCGGGCCGTTGCTCGGGTACAGCGTCACGATCGCGTGCGTGCGGTCGAACGCCGGTGTCTGGTCGTAGATGTAGACGAAGACCAGCAGCCGCTTGATGGACTCCCAGTGGTCCAGGTTCACGTACATCGTCTCGCCGGACGCCGACCCGAACCGGTCGTCCCCGCTGAGCTTCACGTACGGCGGTGCGTTGACGTCCCCCAGGAATCCGCCCAGCGGCTGGACGACCCCCTTCGTCCCGTCGGCCAGTTCGTACAGGCAGCCCAGGTCGAGGTCGACGTTGACCATGCTCTGGCTGTGTCCGAGGACCTCCGGCGGCCTGAGCGCCTTGAAGGGGTGCCGCAGCAGCGACTCGCGCTGTGAGCCGCCGATGTCGGACGTCCGCATCCGCCAGGTCAGGTTGATGCGCAGGTTCCCGGTCGCCGCACCCTGCTTGGTGAGCGAGACCCGGTTGTGCCGCTTGGTCAGTTCGATCGCGTTGCTGGCCGCGCTGCCCGAGTCGAAGTCGACCTCGCGGCCGCCCCGAAGTCCGTCCAAGAAGCCCATTCCCGCCCCTACGTCCGCGTTGGAAAACCGGCGTCACCTGGAAAACCGGCGGGGCGGCCGGAGACCGGCCGCCCCGCTCAGAGCGTTCCTCACCAGGAAGGGTGTCACACCCCGGACGGGACCTCAGTCTTCTCGTCCGAGCCCTGGGCTTTTCCCTCGGCGGCCGCGAGCGCCTTGTTGCGGCGCACGGACGACCAGAAGGACCAGCCGATCAGGATCACACCGACCATGCCGGTGATGATCTCGTGGATCTGGTACTGGATGGTGACCATGAGGATCACCGCGAGCGCGCCGATCGCGTAGTGGGCGCCGTGCTCCAGGTAGACGTAGTCGTCGAGGGTGCCCTGGCGGACCAGGTACACGGTCAGCGACCGTACGTACATCGCGCCGATGCCCAGGCCCAGCGCCATCAGCACGATGTCGTTGGTGATCGCGAACGCGCCGATCACACCGTCGAAGGAGAACGAGGCGTCCAGCACCTCCAGGTACAGGAACATGAAGAACGCGGCCTGGCCGGCCATGAGCACCGCGGACTTGGGCTTGCCCTCGCGTTCGGCCCGCTCCTCCTCCTCGTGCTCGCGTTCCTCCTCCTCTTCGAGTTTGTCCTCGAAGTAGCCGGAGAGACCGCCGACGATCATGTAGGTGATCAGACCCGCGATACCGGAGATCAGGACGGTCTGTGCCTTGTCGACATGCGCCCCGCCGTGCTGGTGGGCGTTGGTCGCGAAGGTGAACGCGGTGACCAGCAGGACGACCAGCGCGATGCACACCGACAGCATGTCGACCTTGCCGAGCTTGGCCAGCGGCCGCTCGATCCAGCGCAGCCACTGGATGTCACGGTCCTCGAAGATGAAGTCCAGGAAGATCATCAGCAGGAACATGCCACCGAACGCGGCGATCGCCGGGTGCGCGTCGGTGACCAGCTGCTGGTAGTGGTCCTTGTTGTTGAGGGCGAGGTCGACCGCCTCGATGGGCCCCATCTTCGCGGTGACCGCGACGATCACGACGGGGAAGACCAGCCGCATGCCGAAGACGGCGATCAGGACACCGACAGTGAGGAAGATCTTCTGCCAGAAGGCATTCATCTTCTTCAGGACCCCGGCGTTGACCACCGCGTTGTCGAACGACAGGGAGATCTCGAGGATGGAGAGGATCGCCACGACGCCGAAGCCCTCCCACCCCCCGTAGAGGACGGCAGCGACCAGGCCGAGCGCGGTGACCGCGAACGACCAGCCGAAGGTTTTGAGAACCACTGGCTACCCAATCCGTACGTGTACGGGATTCCCCCGTGCCGCACTCGGCTTTACGAAGACTTGAAGCCGAAGTCTAGTCGGCCCCACTTCACCGCCCACCCGGCCCCGGCTTTTGCTCATAACGCGTTATGAGACGTTGACCCCGAAGTCGAGTGCGATACCCCGCAGGCCCGACGCGTATCCCTGCCCGACCGCCCTGAACTTCCACTCGTTCTGGTAGCGGTAGACCTCGCCGAAGATCATCGCGGTCTCGGTGGAGGCGTCCTCGGAGAGGTCGTAGCGGGCGAGCTCCTGGCCGTCGGCCTGGTTGACCACGCGGATGAAGGCGTTGCTGACCTGACCGAAGGTCTGGCCCCGGCTGTCGGCGTCGTGGATGGAGACCGGGAAGACGATCTTGTCGCACTGCGGCGGCACCTTGGAGAGGTCGATCAGCAGCGACTCGTCGTCGCCCTCGCCCTCACCGGTGAGGTTGTCGCCGGTGTGCTCGACCGAGCCGTCCGGGCTCTTGAGCTGGTTGTAGAAGATGAAGTACTCGTCACCCAGGACCCGCCCGCCCCCGCACATCAGGGCGCTGGCGTCGAGGTCGAAGTCGGCTCCGGTGGTGGAGCGCGCGTCCCAGCCGAGCCCGACCAACACCTGAGTGAGGTTGGGTGCGGCCTTGGACAGGGAGACGTTCCCTCCCTTGGCGAGCGTGACGCCCATCTGCTGTTCCCTCCCCGAGAGTGTGCTTCTGTGCTGTTCCTGCACGTCCGGCGCCGCACGCAAACCGTGCGACGCCGGACGAGGAGACCGGGGCCGGTCCTAGACGTTGACGCCGAAGTCCTGCGCGATGCCGCGCAGGCCCGAGGCGTAGCCCTGGCCGATGGCGCGGAACTTCCACTCGGCGCCGTTGCGGTAGAGCTCCCCGAAGACCATGGCCGTCTCCGTGGAGGCGTCCTCGGAGAGGTCGTAGCGGGCGATCTCGGCGCCGCCGGCCTGGTTGACGACGCGGATGAACGCGTTGCGCACCTGGCCGAAGGACTGCTGGCGGTTCTCGGCGTCGTAGATCGAGACCGGGAACACGATCTTGTCGACGTCGGCCGGGACGCCGGCGAGGTTGACCTTGATCGCCTCGTCGTCGCCCTCGCCCTCACCGGTGGTGTTGTCGCCGGTGTGCTCGACCGAGCCGTCCCCGCTCTTGAGGTTGTTGAAGAAGACGAAGTTCGCGTCGCTGGCGACCTTGCCGGCCGCGTTCACCAGCAGGGCGCTGGCGTCCAGGTCGAAGTCGGTGCCGGTCGTGGTGCGGACGTCCCAGCCCAGACCGACGATGACCGCGGTCAGGCCCGGGGCCTCCTTGGTCAGCGATACGTTGCCGCCCTTGCTGAGGCTGACTCCCACGGGTCCTCCATTTGATGTCCTGGGGCCGGGAGCCCCGTAGTGCGTTCGATGTCGGATGCTGTCGGATCAACGATTCGATCCTAGTGAGGGGTTCCCGGCCCACGCAGTCCCTGGAGGCGAACAATCACAGGGTGTCGAGCGCCTTCACGTACTCGTTCAGGTCCCGGGCGTCCGGCAGGGCGTTGACGACGGTCCAGCGGACCACGCCCTCCTTGTCGATGACGAAGGTGCCGCGCACCGCGCAGCCCTTGTCCTCGGCGAAGACGCCGTAGGCGCGGGAGACCTCGCCGTGCGGCCAGAAGTCGCTCAGCAGCGGGTACTCCAGGCCCTCCTGCTCGGCGAAGACGCGCAGGGTGTGGATGGAGTCGTTGGACACGGCGAGCAGCTGGGTGTCGCGGTCGGAGAACTGCGGCAGGTTGTCACGCAGCTCACACAGCTCACCGGTGCACACGCCGGTGAATGCGAAGGGGTAGAAGAGCAGCACGACGTTCTTGTCGCCGCGGAAACCGGACAGTTTCACGGTCCTGCCGTGGTTGTCCTTGAGCTCGAAGTCGGGGGCCTTTTCGCCGACCTGGATCGCCATCGCGTGGATGTCCCTTCGGGGGGCTGTTCGAGTGACGGACCCACCCTACGCAGCGATCAGGGCACGGAAACGGACGGACCGGTCGCGCCGGCCCGTCCGTTTCCACGGGGTTCCTTCAGGGCTACTTCTTGGACTTGGCCGCCTTGGGGGTCACCAGCCGGCTGCCACTCCAGTCCTTGCCCACGCTGACGCTCTTGGAGGCGGACAGCCCCGCCGTCGTCGCGGCTTCGGAGATGTCGCTCGGCTCCACGTAGCCCTCACGGCCGGTCTTCGGCGTCAGCAGCAGGATCGAGCCGCCCTCCTCGATGTACGTGGTGGCGTCCACCAGCACATCGGTCAGGTCGCCGTCGTCGTCACGGAACCAGAGCACCACGGCATCGGCGACGTCGTCGTAATCCTCGTCCACAAGGTCGCTGCCGATGACTTGCTCGATGGCCTCGCGGAGTTCCTGGTCTACGTCGTCGTCGTAGCCGATCTCCTGGACCACCTGCTCGGGCTGGAACCCCAGCCTTACGGCAGGGCTCGTCTCCGCGTGGTCCGCGGTCGCGCTCACGGGTTGCCTCCTGATCATGTCTTCAAATGGGGGTCCCCCCAGGCCCGTACAGGGCGCCGGGGGAGTTCTAGCCACGCGCGTGCGCGAAGCATTGATTGGCCGTAGTCCACACGGGCGGGACGGATCGCGCAAGTACCCGGCGTTTCAGACCGCCGAAACGGTGACGTTCCGGAACGTGTCGACGCAACTCCAGGCACATCATCCCGCTCGTGTCGTGACGCACGCCACACCCTTCTGCCCTCTTTGCGTGTTTGGGAACCATACCCGGGTCCGAGGCCCCGGGTTACCCCGGAGTAGAGATGACGTTTGGCCCCCCGAGGTACACGATGGGGAGCGGTGCAGACATGCAGAAATACGGCCCTCTGACAGGTAAGGAACAGCGTGGCTTCCGGATCCGATCGCAATCCGATCATCATTGGTGGCCTTCCGAGTCAGGTTCCTGACTTCGATCCCGAGGAAACCCAGGAGTGGCTCGACTCCCTCGACGCCGCTGTGGACGAGCGCGGCCGGGAGCGGGCCCGCTATCTGATGCTGCGGCTGATCGAGCGGGCCCGCGAGAAGCGCGTGGCCGTGCCCGAGATGCGCAGCTCGGACTACGTCAACACGATCCCCACCAGGGCGGAGCCGTTCTTCCCGGGCAACGAGGAGATCGAGCGCAAGGTCCTGAACGCCACCCGGTGGAACGCGGCCGTGATGGTCTCGCGCGCCCAGCGTCCCGGGATCGGCGTCGGCGGTCACATCGCCACCTTCGCGTCCTCCGCGTCCCTCTACGACGTCGGCTTCAACCACTTCTTCCGCGGCAAGGACGAGGGCGACGGCGGCGACCAGGTCTTCTTCCAGGGCCACGCCTCGCCGGGCATCTACGCCCGCGCGTTCCTCCTGGACCGGCTCAGCGAGCAGAACCTGGACGCGTTCCGCCAGGAGAGGTCGAAGGCGCCGCACGGCCTGTCCTCGTACCCGCACCCGCGGCTGATGCCGGACTTCTGGGAGTTCCCGACCGTGTCGATGGGCCTCGGCCCGATCGGTGCGATCTACCAGGCGCGGATGAACCGTTACATGCACGCGCGCGAGATCGCCGACACCAGCAAGTCGCATGTGTGGGCGTTCCTCGGGGACGGCGAGATGGACGAGCCGGAGTCGCTCGGCCAGCTGACCATCGCCGCGCGCGAGGGCCTCGACAACCTGACCTTCGTCGTCAACTGCAACCTGCAACGTCTCGACGGTCCGGTGCGCGGCAACGGCAAGGTCATCCAGGAACTGGAGTCGGTCTTCCGGGGCGCCGGCTGGAACGTGATCAAGCTGATCTGGGACCGGAGCTGGGACCCGCTGCTCGCGCAGGACCGCGACGGCATCCTCGTCAACCGGATGAACACCACACCGGACGGCCAGTTCCAGACGTACGCCACCGAGTCCGGCTCCTACATCCGTGAGCACTTCTTCGGCGACGACCAGCGCCTGCGCGCGATGGTCGAGGGCATGACCGACGACCAGATCCTGCACCTGGGCCGCGGCGGTCACGACCACAAGAAGATCTACGCGGCGTTCAAGGCGGCCGTGGAGCACAAGGGCCAGCCGACGGTCATCCTCGCCAAGACCGTCAAGGGCTGGACGCTGGGCCCCAACTTCGAGGGCCGCAACGCCACGCACCAGATGAAGAAGCTGACGGTCGCCGACCTCAAGGGCTTCCGCGACCGCCTGCACCTGCCGATCTCCGACAAGGAGCTGGAGAGCGGTCTGCCGCCGTACTTCCACCCTGGCCGGGACTCGGAAGAGATCCAGTACATGCACGACCGGCGCCAGGGCCTCGGCGGTTACGTCCCGACACGCGTCGTGCGGGCCAAGCCGCTCGCGCTGCCGGAGGACAAGACGTACGCGAGCGTGAAGAAGGGTTCCGGGCAGCAGTCGATCGCCACCACCATGGCGTTCGTGCGGTTGCTCAAGGACCTCATGCGGGACAAGGAAATCGGCAAGCGGTTCGTGCTGATCGCGCCGGACGAGTACCGCACCTTCGGCATGGACTCGTTCTTCCCGAGTGCGAAGATCTACAACCCGCTCGGCCAGCAGTACGAGTCGGTGGACCGCGAACTGCTCCTCGCGTACAAGGAGTCGCCGACCGGGCAGATGCTGCACGACGGCATCTCCGAGGCGGGCTGCACGGCCTCGCTGATCGCCGCGGGTTCGGCGTACGCGACACACGGCGAGCCGCTCATCCCGGTCTACGTCTTCTACTCGATGTTCGGTTTCCAGCGCACCGGTGACCAGTTCTGGCAGATGTCGGACCAGCTGGCGCGCGGTTTCGTCCTGGGTGCGACCGCCGGCCGTACGACCCTGACCGGTGAGGGTCTGCAGCACGCCGACGGCCACTCGCAGCTGCTCGCCTCGACCAACCCGGGCTGTGTGGCGTACGACCCGGCGTTCGGGTTCGAGATCGCGCACATCGTGCAGGACGGTCTGCGCCGGATGTACGGCCCCGACAGCGAGAACGTCTTCTACTACCTCACCCTCTACAACGAGCCCCTCCAGCACCCGGCCGAGCCCGAGAACGTCGACGCCGAGGGCATCCTCAAGGGCGTCTACCGCTTCAGCGAGGGCACCTCGGGGTCGGTCCCGGCGCAGATCCTGGCGTCCGGTGTGGCCGTGCCGTGGGCGGTCGAGGCGCAGAAGCTCCTCGCCGACGACTGGAACGTCAAGGCGGACGTCTGGTCGGCGACCTCCTGGAACGAGCTGCGGCGTAACGCCGTGGCCTGCGAGGAGCACAACCTGCTGCACCCCGAGGAGGAGCAGCAGGTGCCGTACGTGACGCGGAAACTGGCCGGTGCGCAGGGGCCGTTCGTCGCCGTCTCCGACTGGATGCGGGCGGTTCCGGACCAGATCGCCCGCTGGGTGCCGGGCACCTACCAGTCGCTGGGCGCCGACGGGTTCGGCTTCGCCGACACCCGGGGTGCGGCGCGGCGGTTCTTCCACATCGACGCGCAGTCGATCGCGGTGGGCGTGCTGACCGAGCTGGCGCGGGAGGGCAAGGTGGACCGGTCGGTGCTGAAGCAGGCGATCGACCGGTACCAGCTGCTCGACGTGGCTGCGGCGGACCCGGGAGCGGCGGGCGGCGACGCGTAGCCGCTGCGCTCGGCTCGAGCGGTGAACGGCGAGGGCGGTGGGACCACATGGTCCCACCGCCCTTACCGTTTCTTTACGATGCCCTCATGCACCAAAAATCGGCGCAGGAGCGGTGGGAACAGTGGACGCAGCGGCCTCTGTTGGGGCTGCCCGTGCTGTTCGCCCTCGCCTACGCGGTACCGATCGTGGACACCTCTGCCGGGCCGTCGGTGACGTTCGCGTGCACGGTGGTCGAGTGGGTGGTGTGGGGGACGTTCGCCGCGGACTATCTGGTGCGGCTCGCGCTCACCTCGCGTCGGCGGGAGTTCGTCCGCACCCACTGGCTGGACCTGTGCGCGGTCGTGCTGCCGTTGCTCCAGCCCCTTCGACTGCTGCGTCTCGTCTCCACGCTGATGCTGGTGGGACGGCGGGCCCGGATGGCCTCACAGATCCAGGTCACGACGTACGTCGGCGGGGCGGTCGTCGGACTGCTGATGTTCGGGTCGCTGGCCGTGCTCTCGGTGGAGCGGGACTCGCCGAACGGGAACATCCGGACGCTGGGTGACGCGGTGTGGTGGTCCTTCACCACGATGACGACCGTCGGCTACGGCGACCACGCCCCGACCACCGGTCTTGGCCGGATGATCGCGGTCGGGCTCATGCTGTCCGGGATCGCCCTGCTGGGTGTGGTGACCGCGAACATCGCCGCGTGGTTCATCGAACGGTTCGAGAAGGACGACGTGGAGGAACGCCAGCAGACGGAGGCGATCCGCGCACTGACGGACGAGGTACGCGCCCTGCGCGCCGAGGTCGAGGCCCTGCGCAGGACATCCGTCGGAAGCTGAACGAGAACTCCGGGGCCGCGGCCCGCGCACGACCTCCCGTGGAGGGCCCAGCGACAACTCCGAGGACACGGCCCCGCGCACTCCGTCGAGCAGTGCGCGAGGGCGTCGAGGTCGCGGGTCGGTGTGCGGATTCTCTCCGAGGCTGGGCAACGACTTCGCGGCCGCAGATCGAAGGCCTGCGGCGGGCGCCCCGCGTCGGTGCCGGCTCGCTCGTGGCATGCGGGCGGGCCCCCGGTCGTCCCACCGGGGACCCTTCCCTCACGCGCCCCGGGTCAGAACAACCCGCTGCCCGGGGTGGCCGCTCCGACGAGCCAGATGATCGCCAGGAGCGTGTCGATGGCGCCCAGCACGAAGGCGACCAGGGCCGGCCAGGCGCGGTTGCCGCCCGACCAGGTGCGGCCCATTGCAAGCCAGCCGCAGACGATCGCGACCGGGCCGAGGATGATCCCCAGCACGAAGAATCCCGCGATCGCGCAGATGACTCCGATGATTCCGAGCGTCGCGCGATCCGGCCCGCTCCGTGACCTCGTCCGGCCACTTGATCGGGGGTACCTGCGCGTTCCGTGTCCGAAGCCCGCCATCATCAACTCCCTGACGCCCTTGGTTGGTTGGGTTGGTCTCGGGTTCAATGAATCGGGTACCCCCGCCACGGCCGATAATCCTCCGGCCTTGCGGCGCGCCGCCCCCCTCCGGCAGCGCGCCGCAGCGCCGTCCGCCCTCCGCGTTCCACGAGCGTGCCGTGCGGAGGACTTGACTTACTGTGACCTGCGGCGCGTGCCGGAGGCGAGAAATCTTTAGCCTCGTCATCCTGATAGGGGAAGAACGCTGACGCTCCGTCAAGCGTGACCTGCGGGTTCGTCAGATGTGGCCGACGCCCGCGCCCGCCTCGGCGTTCTCACCGCGCTTGGTGAGCAGGGCGACGAAGACGGCGACCACGGCGACGCCGGCGGCGACCAGGGACGCGAGGCTCATGCCGGAGATGAAGGTGTCGTGGGCGACGTCGGTGATCTTCGCGACGATCGCCTCCGGGGTGCCCTTGGCCACCGGCGCCACGCCGACCTGGACCGCTTCGGAGGCCTGGTCGAGCTGGGCCGGGGTGAGTGCCGGGAGGCCGGCGTCCTTCCAGTTGGCCGCGAGGTCGCCGTCGACCTTGGAGGCCATCACCGCGCCGAGGACGGCCGTACCGAGGCTGCCGCCGATCTGCATCGCGGCCTGCTGGAGACCGCCGGCCACACCGGAGAGCTCCATGGGGGCGTTGCCGACGATGACCTCGGTGGCGCCGACCATGACGGGCGCGAGGCCGAGGCCGAGCAGGGCGAACCAGAGCGACATGGTGGCGCTGCCGGTGTCCGTCTCCAGCGTGGACATCCCGAACATGGCGATCGCGACGGACGCCATGCCGCCGGCCAGGGGGATGCGCGGGCCGAGCTTGGTGATCATCGCGCCCGCGAGCGGGGAGCCGACGATCATCATCCCGGTGAGCGGGAGCAGGTGGAGACCGGCGTCGATCGGGCTCATACCGTGCACGTTCTGGAGATAGAAGGTCACGAAGAACAGGCCGCCCATGAACGCGATCGCCATGAGGACCATGAGGACCACGCCCGCCGACAGCGCGACGGAACGGAAGAGCGCCAGCGGGATCAGCGGTTCCTTGACCCTGGTCTCCCAGCGGGCGAACAGCACGAAGCCCACGGCGGACACGGCGATGAAGGTCCAGGTCAGTCCGTCCCCCCAGCCCCAGGTCGGGGCCTTGATGAGCGCCCAGACCAGGCAGAACATGGCGGCGGACAGCAGGGCTATGCCCAGGATGTCGAAGGAGCGCGGGGCGTTCTCGGCGCGGTGGTCGAGCAGGATCAGCACGCCGAGGACGAGGGCGAGGACGCCGACCGGCACGTTGATGAAGAACACCGACTGCCAGTTGACGTGCTCGACGAGGACGCCGCCGAGGATCGGGCCGCCGGCGGTGGAGGCGCCGATGACCATGCCCCAGATGCCGATGGCCATGTTGAGCTTCTCGGCCGGGAAGGTGGCCCGCAGCAGGCCGAGCGCGGCCGGCATCAGCAGGGCGCCGAACAGTCCCTGGAAGACGCGGAAGGTGACGACCGCGGAGATGCTGCTGGACATGCCGATCGCGCCCGAGGCGGCGGCGAAGCCGACGACACCGATCAGGAAGGTCTGGCGGTGGCCGAAGCGGTCACCGAGCTTGCCCGCGGTGATCAGGGCGACCGCCAGGGCGAGGAAGTAGCCGTTGGTGATCCACTGGACGTCCGCGAAGCTCGCCTTCAGGTCCGACTGGATGGCCGGGTTGGCGATGGCCACGATGGTGCCGTCGAGGGCCACCATCATGACTCCGACGGCCACGGTCAGGAGGGTGAGCCAGGGATGGCCGCGCAGCCCGGTGGCGGGCGGCTGGTCCGACGGGGACTGTGACGCCCTGTCCCCCGGTCCCGTCGGGTCGATGGTGGTCTGACTAGTCATGCGTTCGAGGCTAGTGACAGCCACTGACAATTGACAAACCAATTCACAAGTCGGTAACTGACACCAATGGAAACTCTGCGCGAACGCAAGAAACAGCGCACCCGCGAATCGCTGCTGCGGGTCGCCGTCGAGCTGTTCACCGAGCGGGGCTACGAGCAGACGACCGTCGACGACATCGCCGACGAGGTCGGGGTCTCGCAGCGCACCTTCTTCCGCTACTTCGCCGGCAAGGAGGAGGCGGCGCTCGCTCTCCACGAGATGACGGTGGCGCACTTCGTCGACGGCGTACGCGCGCGCCCCGCGCACGAGCCTCCGCTGGAGGCGCTGCGCCAGGCCGTACTGGAGGGCTGGGGCACCCTGCACGAGGTCGTCGACGCGGTCGTGCCCGTGGAGCGGTTCCTTGGCATGTACCGGGTGATCGAGTCGACGCCCGTACTGCTCGCCGCCCATCTGCGGCGCTCCGCGGAGACCGAGGAGGTCCTCACGCGCGTGCTCGCCGAACGCGAGGGCCTCGACGGGAGCACCGACCCGCGGCCCAGGCTGCTGGTGGCCGTCTTCAGCGGTGTCATGCGGGTCACGGAGCGCCAGTGGCTGGCGGACGGTGACGTCAGCCTGGAGGCGATGCGCGAGCTGACGGTCTCGTATCTCGAACTGCTGGGTCCCGCACTGACCGGCAAGTGGCCCCCCTACACCAATACGTGATCCCCGTCACTCGATTAACCCGAGACCGTCTCGTTCTCCTAGTGTGTCCTTTCAGTGACTTCCTTCGACACCTCCCCGCAACTCAACGTCTGGCGCGCACTGCTCGCGCTGGCCGTGGTGTTCGTGATGCTGGCGACCACGGGCTGGACCGCGCTGCGCAACCAGAGGGAGGCCACACCGCTGCAGGCCTCCCTCGAATCCTGGGCGCACGGCCACCTCCACGGAAACCTGCTGCCGGATCCGGACACCGCCTCCCCCGCGCAGCTCACCCGGTTCTTCGCGTCGCTCACCTCGCCGGACCGGGTCCGTCTCGCCCAGCGCTACCCGCTCGCGGTCGGCAACATGAACGGCGCCCCCGTCGGACTGCGCTACCAGGCCAACCGCCTCGCGCTCCTGAAGGCCCGAGGCGTCGAGCGCACCCGTATGCACAACCCCCTGCTCACGCCCGAGGGCCAGCAGGAGGCGGGCCGCCGTATGCACCGCTTCGAGTCGCTGACGGCCCCGGAGCGTCACATCCTCGCCTTCGACCCGGACGGCTCCGGCCGGGTCGCCGAGGTCTTCGGCGACCTGCGCACGGCGGAGCGGATCTCCGTCGTCGTGCCCGGCGTCGACACCGATCTGCTCACCTTCCAGCGCAGCAACCGCAGTTACTCCGCCCCCGTCGGCATGGCCAAGGCCCTGTACCGGGCCGAGCGC
Source organism: Streptomyces sp. NBC_00285 (assembly GCF_036174265.1). Lineage (NCBI taxonomy): Bacteria > Bacillati > Actinomycetota > Actinomycetes > Kitasatosporales > Streptomycetaceae > Streptomyces > Streptomyces sp. NBC_00285. The sequence goes on from NZ_CP108055.1 coordinate 3,315,843, forward strand.
GAGGCGAGTCCCGCCACGCGGACGGCGGTGATCGCCTGGGCCGACTACACGGCACCCGCCGGGCTCGGCATCGACTCGGCCACCGCGATGCGCGCCGAGGGCGGCGCCGTCCGCCTGAACGCACTGGTGCGCGCGCTGCCCGGCACCTCGCCGGTCTCCCTGTTCTGCCACAGCTACGGCTCCGTGGTGTGCGGAGTGGCCGCGCACACGCTGCCCCGCAGGGTGGCCGACATCGCGGTGGCCGGCAGCCCCGGGATGCGCGTCGCGAACGCCTCCCACCTGCGCACCTCCGCTCAGGTGTGGGCGATGCGGGACACCGACGACTGGATCCAGGACGTGCCGTACCTGGAGGTCGGCGGGTTCGGCCACGGGGCCGACCCGGTGTCCTCCGCGTTCGGTGCGCGCGTGTTGTCCGCACGGGGTGCCGACGGGCACGCCGGTTACTTCGAACCCGGAACGGAGAGCCTGCTCAACTTCGCCGAGATCGGCATTGGCGCGTACCGCTCGGTGCGGTGCGCCCACGAGGACGAAGCCTGTCGCGCCGGTTTGTCCGGCACGGCCACGGCCGGACGCGCGTAGAGACTGCAGGAACTGCGGTCTGCGCGAGGAGGGGACGAAGGAGCTCGTGCCGAATACGATGACCCGCATGGGTGACGTACTGGCCGGATTTCATGCCGCCTGGGAGTTCGAGTCCGACTCCGTGCTCATCCGCTACGAACGGGGGATTCGAACACCGAAGCTCTTCCAGGCACTGGGAGAGCGACGGATTCCCCTGGAGGCGATCTCCGGGGTGACGCTGACTCCCGGGAAGCGGGGCACGGTGGTCCTGCACGCCGAGCCGCGGCCCGGGGCGGACCCGCTCATGGAGGCGGCGGCGGGGCAGCTGAAGGAAGGGTGCGATCCGTACCGGCTGGTGCTGCCGGCCGACAAGGAGACGCTCGCCGAGTACTACGCGGACGAGCTGCGCGCGCTGCTCAAAGAGGACGACGAGCCCGCCGAGCGGTTCCTGGTACCGGCCCCCGAGGTGCCGTTGCAGTTCAAGGCCTATGACGGGAAGGCGTCCTTCGACGGCCGGACCGTGCACTTCCGCTGGTTCTGGACGGGAGCGTCGTCGGCGAAGTGGAAGGCCGGCGACCAGAGCTTCCAGGTGTCCGAGCTGAGCGGGGTGGAGTGGCGTTCGCCGGAGGTGCTCGAAGGGCATCTGCGGCTGCTGCGCGCGGAACAGGGGCCCGCGCAGGCGGACCAGGATCCGGCGGCGGTGGTGTTCGGGCTGGGGTACGGGCCCGTGCACGAGTCGTTGCCGTTCGCGGCGGCGGTCCTGGCGGCCGTACGGCAGCGGGGGCCTGCGGCAGCGGTCCCGGCGGCGAGCGTGCCACGCCGGGACCCCGCGGACATCGCCGAGCGGATCCGTCATCTCGGGGAGCTGCACCAGGCCGGGCTGGTCACCGACGAGGAGTTCTCCGTGAAGAAGGCGGAGTTGCTGGCGGAGCTCTAGCTCATTCCCGGCCCGCCGAGGAGAACCGCATGTCCGCGTACCGGTCGCCGGCCACCTGTGCCGCGATCGGCTCCAGCAGCTCCAGCTGCTCCTTGGTGAGTTCGATGCCCGTCGCCGCCGTGTTCTCCTCCACCCGGCCCGGCTTGCGGGTACCCGGGATCGGGACGACGGTCAGGCCGTGCACCGATGCCTGCTGCTGGACCCAGGCCAGGGCGATCTGCGCGAGGGAGACCCCGTGGGCCTCGGCCACCGTGCGGATCGGCTCCAGCAGGGCCGCGTTCGCCGTCGCGTTGCCGCCCGTGAAGCGGGGCTGCCGGCGGCGGAAGTCGTCGGCGGTGAGTTCCTTGTCGGCGTCGGTGAAGGACCCGGTGAGGAAGCCACGGCCGAGCGGGGAGTACGGGACGAGTGCCACGCCCAGTTCACGGGTCGCCGGGACCACCTGGGCCTCGATGTCACGGCTGAACAGGGACCACTCCGACTGCACGGCGGCGATGGGGTGGACGGCCTGGGCGGCACGCAGCTCCGCCGCGGTGACCTCGCTCAGGCCCAGGTGCTTGACCTTGCCCTCGCGCACCAGCTCGGCCATGGTGCCGACGGAGTCCTCGATCGGCACGTTCACATCGCGCCGGTGCATGTAGTAGAGGTCGATCGCGTCGACGTCCAGGCGCTTCAGGCTCGCCTCGACGGCCTGGCGGATGTACGGCGGGTCGTTGCGGATGATCCGCCGGGTCGGGTCGTCCGGGGGTATCGCCAGGGCGAACTTGGTGGCGATCACGACCTCGTCGCGGTGGGCCTTGAAGAACGGGGACAGGAACTTCTCGTTCTCCCCCTGGCCGTAGGCGTCCGCCGTGTCGTAGAGCGTGACGCCGAGCTCCAGGGCCCGCTCCAGGGTGGCCCGGGACGCATCTGCGTCCACGGGGCCGTAGGCGAAGCTCATGCCCATGCAGCCGAGGCCCTGGACTCCGACCTCCGGGCCCCTCTCGCCCAGTCGTGCGGTGGGGATCCTGCCGTTCGTCATCCTGCCTTCTCCTTCTCCCGGTCGGCGCTGCCGGCCTCGGCGTAGAAACCGATCTTGTGGTCGAGCACGGCGAGGGTGTCCTGGAGTTCCGCGATCCGGGCCAGTACGTCCCGGCGGGTCGTCTCCAGCAGCTTGAAACGGTCGCCGAAGGTCTGCTCGCCCTCCCGCACCAGTTCCGCGTAGCGCACCATGTCGGCGACCGGCATGCCGGTGAGCCGGAGCTTGCCGACGAAGTCGAGCCAGTCCAGGTCGCGGTTGCTGTAGCGGCGCTGGCCGGTGTGCGAGCGGTCGATGTGCGGCATCAGGCCGATGCGCTCGTACCAGCGCAGGGTGTGCGCGGTCAGGCCGGTGAAGGCGACGACCTCGCTGATCGTGTAGCTGTCCTCGCCCGCCGGGCGCCGGTGGGGGTGCGGCGGCGCCGCGCAGCTGTCGGTCCTGGTACCCGTGGTCTCCATCACCGTCATGACCCCAACGCTATGACCTTGGAGTGCACTCGAAGCAAGCGGAACCGGTAAGAAATCCACAGGACGGCGCGCGGCTCGCATGGTTAGCGTGCGGGACATGAGTCTCGTACGCCGTGCCACGACCGAGGACGCCGAAGAAGTACTGCGTTTGCGCCAGGTGATGATCGACGCGCTGCCCGGCGGGGACGTGTCCACAGCGTGGCACACGGAGGCCCTGCCGTCCCTGTGTGAGCGGCTGGGTGACGCCGACGGCGATTTCGCGGCCTTCGTCGTCGACCACCCGGAGCGGCCCGGGGCGCTGGCCGCGCTGGTGGCCGGGACGGTCGACTACCGCATCGGGAAGGCGAGCAGCCCGCACGGGCTGTCCGGGTACGTGTTCAGCGTCGCCACCGACCCGGACGCCCGCCGGCGCGGGTACGCGCACGCGTGCATGGACGAACTGCTGGCGTGGTTCCGTGAGCGGGGTGCCGGTCAGGTCATGCTGACCGCGTCCCCGCAGGCCGAGCCGCTCTACGCCGCTCTCGGGTTCGTCCACAAGCCGGACCCCACGATGATGCTGACGCTCTGAGCGGCTTAGGCTCGACGGCATGTCCTTGCAGAGCCTCGCGTTGATCGAGAACTGGCCGGTTCCCACCGTCGCGGCGGGGGTGGTGCGGGCCGACGGTACGGTCCTCGGCACCCGTGGCCCGGTCGACCGGCGCTTCCCGCTGGCCTCGGTCACCAAGCCGCTCGCGGCGTACGCCGCCCTGGTCGCGTACGAGGAGGGGGCCATCGAGTTCGACGAGCCGGCCGGGCCGAGCGGGTCGACGGTGCGTCATCTCCTCGCGCACACCTCGGGGCTGGCCTTCGACGAGCACCGCGTGACCGCCCCGCCCGGGGAGCGTCGGCTGTACTCGAACGCGGGCTTCGAGCAGCTCGGCGACCACCTCGCGAAGGCGACGGACATCCCCTTCGCCGAGTACCTGCGGCAGGCGGTCCTCGAACCGCTCGGGATGACCTCGACGACCCTTGAGGGCTCCCCCGCCAAGGACGGCGCCTCGACGGTCGAGGACCTGCTCCGCTTCGCGGCGGAGGTGCAGGCACCGCGACTGCTGGACCCGCGCACGGTCGCGGAGGCGATGACGGTCCAGTACCCGGGCACCAAGGGCGTGCTCCCCGGCTACGGCCACCAGAACCCCAACGACTGGGGCCTCGGCTTCGAGATCCGGGACTCCAAGTCCCCTCACTGGACGGGCTCTTCGTCCTCGCCGCGCACCTTCGGGCACTTCGGCCAGTCCGGCACGTTCCTGTGGATCGACCCGGACGCCGGGGTGGCCTGCGTGGCCCTGACGGACCGCGCCTTCGGACCGTGGGCCGTCGAGACGTGGCCGGCGTTCACCGACGCGGTGCTCGCGGATCTCTAGGACATCTCCCACACCAGCAGCTCGGCCCGGCTCACGGCCACCGCGTCCAGGTCCTTCGCGTCGGTGACCCGGGCCGCGTCGCCGGGCCCCAACTTCTGCCTGTCCAGCTGCACTTCACCGCGTACGACATGGACGTAGACGTACCGCCCGTCGGGCACCGCGGTCCGCTCCCCCGCCGCCAGCCGCCGCACATGGAGCATCGCGCCCGCCGCCGGGATCGCGTACGGCGTCGAGTCGGCGATCCCGCGGACGATCTCGTACGAGGGCTCGCCGCCGGGCTCCAGGGGCGCCAGCCAGGTCTGCACGAAGGTCAGCGGGGTCTCGGCGTCGTTGCGCTCGACGTGCCGGACGCCCGCGGCGGCGCTCAGCCGCTGGACGTCTCCGGCGTGGACCACCGTCTCGTGCCCGGTGGAGTCGCGGTGGGTCAGTCGGCCCTCGACCACCCACGTGACGATCTCGGTGTGGCTGTGCGGATGCTCGTCGAAGCAGGCCCCGGGCAGGAGCCGCTCCTCGTTGCAGGCGATCAGCGCGCCGAAGCGGAGGTTGTCCGGGTCGTAGTGCGGCCCGAAGGAGAAGGCGTGCCACGACTCGATCCCGGCTCCGGGATCCCCGCCAAGGTAGCGCTCCGTCGCGCGCCGTACGTCCGTCACGGCACCACGGTAGCCCCGGGACGGGCCGCCCCGGGTGCCGTAGTCGGTACCCGGCGGCGCGCGCCGGCGCTCCGATGAGGCAGTCTTGTCCATGTGCCCGAATCCGTATCCCGCAAGTCCGATCCGGCAGCGCCCGGCGCCCATGCCCACGCCGCGACCCTGAAGCGGCTGGAGAAGTCGTCCGGGTCTCTCGCGCAGCAGGCCATCGCGCGCATGGACGAGACGCTGTCGTGGTACCGGGCCATGCCTCCGGAGAACCGTTCCTGGATCGGGCTGGTCGCCCAGGCCGGCATCGCGGCCTTCACCGAGTGGTTCCGGTATCCCGACGCCCCGCAGGCCATCTCCACCGACGTCTTCGGGACCGCTCCACGTGAGCTGACCCGCGCCATCACGCTCCGCCAGACCGTGGAGATGGTCAGGACGACCATCGAGGTCATGGAGAGCGCGATCGACGAGGTCGCCGCCCCCGGTGACGAGTCCGTGCTCCGGGAGGCCCTGCTCGTCTACGCCCGGGAGATCGCCTTCGCCACGGCGCAGGTCTACGCCCAGGCCGCCGAGGCACGCGGTGCCTGGGACGCCCGCCTGGAGTCGCTGGTCGTCAACGCGGTGCTGAGCGGGGAGGCCGACGAGGGTGCCGTGAGCAGGGCCGCCGCGCTCGGATGGAACGCCCCCGAACATGTGTGCGTCATCCTCGGGACCGCCCCGGACGGCGACTCCGAGCTCACCGTGGAGGCCATCCGGCGGGCCGCCCGGCACGCCAAGCTCCAGGTCCTCACCGGGGTGCTCGGGACCCGGCTCGTCGTCATCGCGGGCGGCAGCGACAACCCTCTCGCCGTGGCCAAGTCGCTGATCGGGCCCTATGCGGCCGGGCCCGTCGTCGCGGGACCCGTCGTACCCGACCTGCTGGCCGCGACCCGCTCCGCGCAGGCCGCCGCCGCCGGGCTCAAGGCGTGCAGCGCCTGGGAGGACGCCCCGCGCCCGGTCCTGGCGGACGACCTGCTTCCGGAGCGTGCGATGGCCGGGGATCCGAGTGCGCGCGATCAGTTGGTGGAGGAGATCTACAGACCACTTGAGGAGGCCGGTTCCGCGCTCCTGGAGACTCTCTCCGTCTATCTCGAACAGGCGTCCAGTCTGGAGGGGGCGGCCCGGATGCTCTTCGTGCATCCCAATACCGTGCGCTACCGGCTTCGACGTGTGACTGACGTCACCGGCTGGTCGCCCTCCGATGTACGGTCTGCGTTCACCCTGCGGATCGCGCTCATCCTGGGGCGTCTGGCCGACGGGGATCTCCAGGCCTAGGATTTTGTCGGGGGTCCACAAAACCCCCTCTCGTTCTTCGTCCCTGTCCCCACGGGCGGCTAGGGCCGCCCACAAGAGAGAGTGTGAGAGTGCTCGTACTCGTCGCTCCCGGCCAGGGCGCCCAGACGCCCGGCTTCCTGACCCCCTGGCTCGAACTCCCCGGTGCCGCGGACCGCGTCGCCGCGTGGTCCGACGCCATCGGACTGGACCTCGTCCACTACGGCACGCAGGCCGACGCGGACGCCATCCGCGACACCTCGGTGGCTCAGCCGCTGCTGGTCGCGGCCGGAATCCTGTCCGCCTCGGCACTCGGCGCCGTCGCGGACATCGCCCCCGGCGCGGTCGCCGGGCACAGTGTCGGCGAGATCACCGCAGCCGCCTTCGCGGGCGTCCTGGACGACACCGCCGCCCTCAGTCTCGTACGCAAGCGGGGTCTGGCCATGGCCGACGCCGCCGCGATCACCGAGACCGGTATGTCGGCGCTGCTCGGCGGCGACCCGGAGGTCTCCGTCGCGCACCTGGCGAAGCTCGGCCTGACCGCGGCGAACGTCAACGGCGCGGGGCAGATCGTCGCCGCGGGCACGCTGGAGCAGCTCGCCGTGCTGAACGAGGACAAGCCCGAGGGTGTCCGCAAGGTCGTCCCGCTGAAGGTCGCCGGCGCTTTCCACACGCGCCACATGACCCCCGCGGTCGACACTCTGGCCAAGGCCGCCGCCGACCTGGCACCGGCCGACCCGGCCGTGACGTACGTCTCGAACAAGGACGGCAAGGCCGTCGGCACCGGCGCCGAGGTGCTGGAGCGCCTTGTCGGCCAGGTCGCCAACCCGGTGCGCTGGGACCTGTGCATGGAGACGTTCAAGGAGCTCGGCGCCACCGCGTTCATCGAGGTCTCCCCCGGCGGCACGCTGGTCGGCCTCGCCAAGCGCGCACTGCCCGGCGTCAGGACGCTGGCCCTGAAGACCCCCGACGACCTCGACGCTGCTCGCGAGCTCATCGCCGAGCACAGTGCCTGAACAGGAGCCGAGAGCAATGTCGAAGATCAAGCCCAGCAAGGGCGCTCCGTACGCGCGCATCCTCGGTGTCGGCGGCTACCGCCCCACCCGGGTCGTGCCGAACGAGGTGATCCTCGAGACGATCGACTCGTCCGACGAGTGGATCCGCTCGCGCTCCGGCATCCAGACCCGGCACTGGGCCTCCGACGAGGAGACCGTGGCTGCGATGTCGATCGAGGCGTCCGGCAAGGCGATCGCGGACGCCGGGATCTCCGCCGAGCAGATCGGCGGCGTGATCGTCTCCACGGTCTCGCACTTCAAGCAGACCCCGGCCGTCGCGACCGAGATCGCCGACAAGCTCGGCACGAACAAGGCCGCCGCCTTCGACATCTCGGCGGGCTGCGCGGGCTTCGGCTACGGTCTGACCCTCGCCAGGGGCATGATCGTCGACGGTTCGGCGGAGTACGTCCTCGTCATCGGCGTCGAGCGGCTGTCCGACCTGACCGACCTGGAGGACCGCGCGACGGCCTTCCTCTTCGGTGACGGCGCGGGCGCGGTCGTCGTGGGCCCCTCCCAGGAACCGCACATCGGTCCGACCGTGTGGGGCTCCGAGGGCGACAAGTCGGACACCATCAAGCAGACCGTACCGTGGAACGAGTACGACAGTTCCGGCAAGTTCCCTGCGATCACGCAGGAGGGCCAGGCGGTGTTCCGCTGGGCCGTGTTCGAGATGGCGAAGGTCGCCCAGCAGGCGCTGGAAGCGGCCGGGATCACCCCGGACGAACTGGATGTCTTCATTCCCCACCAGGCCAACGAGCGGATCATCGACTCGATGGTGAAGACGCTCAAACTGCCGGAGCACGTCACGGTCGCACGTGACGTGCGCACCACCGGCAACACGTCGGCCGCCTCGATTCCGCTCGCCATGGAGCGGCTTCTGGCGACCGGTGAGGCGAAGAGCGGCGACACCGCGCTCGTCATCGGATTCGGGGCGGGTCTCGTGTACGCCGCCACTGTCGTTACCCTCCCCTAGGCACTCCGTGCCGGATCACCCGGTCCGGCTCGGGAAGCACTGCCAACCCTCTGGAAAAGAAAAAGAAGGAGCGCCAAATGGCCGCCACTCAGGAAGAGATCGTCGCCGGTCTCGCAGACATCGTGAACGAGATCGCCGGCATCCCGGTTGAGGACGTCCAGCTGGACAAGTCCTTCACCGACGACCTGGACGTCGACTCGCTGTCCATGGTCGAGGTCGTCGTCGCCGCCGAAGAGCGCTTCGACGTCAAGATCCCGGACGACGACGTCAAGAACCTCAAGACGGTCGGCGACGCGACCAGCTACATCCTCAAGCACCAGGCCTGAGCCACTGCTTGGGCCGGACGCTGACCGGCCCCGCCACCCGGCGGTGGCGCCGCTTAATCCTCGTACCGTTGGAGAAAGATTTCCCGTGAGCCCGACCAATCGCACCGTGGTCGTCACCGGTATCGGCGCAACCACACCGCTGGGTGGCGACGTAGCCTCAACCTGGGAGGGCCTCGTCGCCGGCAAGTCCGGCGTCAAGCCCCTGGAACAGGAGTGGGCCGCCGAGCAGGCGGTCCGCATCGCCGCACAGATCGCGGTGGAACCCACCGAGGTCATTCCCCGTCCGCAGGCCCGCCGCCTGGACCGCTCGGCGCAGTTCGCGCTGATCGCGGCCAAGGAGGCCTGGGCCGACGCCGGATTCGAGGGCAGGGCAGGTGAGGACGGCTCGGTCGGCGGGGTCGACCCCGACCGGCTCGGTACCGTCATCGCCTCCGGCATCGGCGGTGTGACGACCCTCCTCGACCAGTACGACGTGCTCAAGGAGAAGGGCGTCCGCCGCGTCTCCCCGCACACCGTGCCGATGCTGATGCCCAACGGCCCGTCCGCCAACGTGGGGCTGCTCGTCGGCGCCCGCGCGGGCGTGCACACCCCGGTCTCCGCCTGCGCCTCGGGCGCCGAGGCCATCGGCTACGCCATCGAGATGATCCGTACCGGCCGCGCCGACATCGTCGTCGCGGGGGGCACGGAGGCGGCGATCCACCCGCTGCCCATCGCCGCGTTCGGCAACATGATGGCGATGTCCAAGAACAACGAGAACCCCCAGGGCGCCTCGCGTCCGTACGACATCGGCCGTGACGGTTTCGTCCTCGGCGAGGGCGCCGGCGTCGTCGTCCTGGAGTCCGCCGAGCACGCCGCCAAGCGCGGTGCGCGGGTGTACGCCGAGGCGGTCGGGCAGGGCATCTCCGCCGACGGCCACGACATCGTGCAGCCGGAGCCCGAGGGCCGCGGAATCTCGCAGGCCCTGCAGAACCTGCTGGACAGCACCGACCTGAACCCGGCGGAGATCGTCCACGTCAACGCGCACGCCACGTCGACGCCGGCCGGTGACATCGCCGAACTGAAGGCGCTGCGGAAGGTGTTCGGCGACGACGCCGACCACATGGCGGTCTCGGCCACCAAGTCGATGACGGGTCACCTGCTGGGTGGCGCGGGCGGCGTGGAGACGGTCGCGACGGTTCTCGCGCTGTACAACCGGATCGCTCCGCCCACCATCAACATCGAGAACCTCGACCCGGAGGCGGAGGCCAACGCCGACGTCGTCCGCGGTGAGGCCCGCAAGCTGCCCGTCGAGGGCCGTATCGCCGCCCTGAACGACTCGTTCGGGTTCGGTGGGCACAACGTGGTGCTGGCGTTCCGCACGATCTGAGAACCGTCACCGCGCAACGTGAAGGGCCCCCACCGGTCGGTGGGGGCCCTTCACATGTACGGAAGCCTCAGACGACCTGGTGCAACCAGCGGACCGGTGCTCCCTCACCGGCGTACCTGAACGGTTCCAGCTCGTCGTCCCAGGGCTTGCCCAGCAGCCTGGCCAGTTCCGCCTCCAGGTCCGTCTCGCCTCGCTGGGAGCGGGTGAGGGCGGCGCGCAGGCGGTCCTCCGGGATCAGGATGTCGCCGTGGATGCCGGTGACGGCGTGGAAGATGCCGAGGTCGGGGGTGCAGCTGTAGCGCTCGCCCTCGGCGGTGGAGCAGGGCTCGGCCGTCACCTCGAAGCGCAGGAGTTGCCAGCCTCTCAGGGCCGACGCGAGCTTCGACGCGGTGCCCGCCTCGGCCCTCCAGGAGAACTCCGAGCGCCAGGTGCCGGGCGCGGCCGGCTGCCGGATCCAGTCGAGGTTGACGCGTGTGCCGAGCACCCCGGCGACGGCCCACTCGACGTGCGGGCACAGCGCGCGCGGCGCGGAGTGCACGTACAGAACTCCACGTGTCGTCACCGGGACCTCCGGGCAGAGCGGGACAAGTCTTGCTGGCCGGCATGGCGGCGATGCCAGGCAGCCACGTTGATGGCGAGGCTACCGTGCGGCGGCGCAAGGAGTGTGACGTACCGTCGGTCCCAGTGCCCCGAAACGCCCGCCATTCACCCGGCAGGACGCTGGCAGGGGTCCCGGCCGTTCCCTCCCGGCCGCGGGAACTCCCGTGCGTTGTGATGAGAGGACCACCGTATTCACGAGGGGAGCACCAAGGGATGCGCAAGCAGGGCCACCGCTCACGGGCCGTTGTCGCCGTCCTGACGGCGGCACTTGTGGGCGTCGCGGGGTGTGATGCCGTCGGGGGCGACTCCGCGGGCCCCACCCAGAAGGCCAAGCCCTCACCGAAGCCCTCCCCGGCGTGGGACAGCAGCCCCGGGTCGGTGGCCGCCGTGGGCGACTCCATCACCCGTGGCTTCGACGCGTGCGGCATCCTGACGGACTGCCCCGACGTGTCCTGGGCGACCGGGAGCAGCGCGCAGGTCGACTCGCTCGCGGTGCGGCTGCTGGGGAAGGCGAAGGCGGCCGGGCACAGCTGGAACTACGCGGTGTCCGGGTCGCGGATGGCCGACCTGTCCACGCAGATGGCCCAGGCGGCCACCCGGGCGCCGGAGCTGGTGACGGTGATGGCGGGCGCCAACGACGCCTGCCGCGACTCCACGGCGGCGATGACGTCGGTGGCCGGCTTCCGTGCCGACTTCGAGGACGCGCTGAGCGTGCTGCGCGGGAAGGCGCCCAAGGCGCAGGTGTACGTGGCGAGCGTGCCGAACCTCAAGCGGCTGTGGTCCCAGGGGCGCACCAACCCGATGGGCAAGCAGGTGTGGAAGCTGGGGGTGTGTCCGTCGATGCTGGCCGACGCGGATGCCGTGGACGCGGCGGCGACCGAGCGGCGCGACACCGTGCAGAAGCGGGTGCAGGAGTACAACGCCGTGCTGAAGGAGGTGTGCGCGCAGGACGCGCACTGCCGGTACGACGGGGGCGCGGTGTACGCCTACCGGTTCGGCACCGACCAGCTCAGCCACTGGGACTGGTTCCATCCGAGTGTGGACGGTCAGGCACGGCTGGCGGAGATCGCATACCGCAAGGTCAGGTCCGTGACCTAAAGTTCCGCACATGAACGAACTCTTCGCCACACTTCCCGACGGCACGCCGGTCCACCGCCGGACCCTGGAGCGCGCGGGCGTCCGGGTGCGGATCCTGTCGTACGGCGGGATCGTGCAGTCCGTCGAGGTGCCGGACCGGGACGGGCGTACGGCGGACGTGGTGCTGGGGTTCGCCGGCCTGGACGGGTATCTGGAGCACTCGGGGCCGTATCTCGGGGCGTTCGTCGGCCGGTACGCGAACCGGATCGCGGGCGGCCGCTTCGAGCTGGACGGGCTGACGTACGCCCTCGCGCCCAACAACGCACCCAACTCCCTGCACGGGGGCGAGAACGGCTTCGACAAGCGGGTGTGGGAAATGGCGCCCGCCGGGGAGCACGGGGTGCGGCTGAGCCGGGTCAGCCCGCACGGCGAAGAGGGGTTCCCGGGACGCCTTGAGGTCTCCGCGACCTACAGCCTGGACGGGTCGGGGGCGCTGCGGATCGCGTACGAGGCGGTCACCGACGCGCCGACCATCGTGAACCTGACCAACCACAGCTACTTCAACCTGGCCGGTTCCGGGAACGCGGGCGGGCACGAACTGCGCATCGCCGCCTCGCGGTTCACCCCCGTCGACGCGGATCTGATCCCGACGGGCGTCGCGGAGGTGGCGGACACCCGGTTCGACTTCCGCGAGGCGCGCAAGGTCGGCGCGGACTACGACCACAACTTCGTGCTCGACAAGGGGATCAGCGAACAGGCCGAAGAGGTCGCCGAGTTGTACGACCCCGCGTCCGGCCGGGTGCTGACGGTGGCGACCACCGAGCCGGGGCTGCAGCTGTACACCGCGGACCATCTGCCGGAGCCCTTCGCACCCGGCGACGGCATCGCGCTGGAGACCCAGCACTTCCCCGACTCCCCGAACCGGCCGGAGTTCCCGAGCACGGTGCTGCGGCCGGGAGAGACCTACCGCTCGGAGACGGTCTACGGATTCACGAGCCGGTAGACAGAGACGAGCCCCGGCCCAGGGGTCAGGTCCCGGGCCGGGGCTGCTTGTGCGGGGGCTGTGCCCCCTGGGATCAGACGTTAATCGTCGCGGTGACCCGGCGGTCCTCGATCGAGCTACCCACCTGGATTTCGTACGAACCCTTCACATGCGACCACGTCGAGGTCTTGTCGTCCCAGATCTCGAAGGCCCTGCGCGGCAGCCGCACGGTGACCTCGACGCTCTCCCCCGGGCCGGCCTCGGCTCCGGCGAATCCGGCGAGCCGGCGGGCGGGGCGCTCGGCGTCGGGCTCGGCGGGTGCCAGGTAGACCTGGACGACCTCGCGGCCGGGGCGGGTGCCCGAGTTGCGCAGCCGGACCCGGACGGTGGCGCCCTGGACCTCGACGGACTCGTAGGTCCAGTCGGTGTAGCCGAGGCCGTGGCCGAAGGGGTAGGCCGGGGTGCGGCCCTCCTTCTCCCAGGCCGCGTACCCGATGAACACGCCCTCGTCGTAGGGGAGTTCACCATCGGAGGGGGCGACCCGGGTGACGGGGGCGTCGGCCAGGGTGCCCCAGGTGGTGGGCAGCCGGCCGCCGGGCTCGTGGAGGCCGGTCAGCACGTCGGCGAGGGCGGCGCCGCCCTCCTGGCCGGGGAACCAGCCGAGCAGGACGGCGGCGACGTCCTCGCGCCAGGGCAGTTCCACCGGGGAACCGGAGTTGACGACCACGACGGTGTTCGGATTGGCGGCGGCGACCGCGCGGACCAGGTCGTCCTGGCGGCCCGGGAGGGTCAGGTCCCGGCGGTCGAAGCCCTCGGACTCGACGCGGTCGGTGGTGGCGACCACGACGACGGCCGTGTCGGCGTTCCGCGCCGCCTCGACGGCCTCGGCGATCAACTCGTCGGGGTCGCGCTGCGGGTCCCGGTGGGCGAGGGAGAACCCGACGACCTTCATCGGGACGTTCTCGGGCAGGACGACGGTGTACGTCAGGGACACGTCGACCGGCTCGCCCGCGGTCAGTTCGACGTGGGCGCGGGGCTCGGGGGCGCCGAAGAAGGAGACGAAGGGGTCGTCCTTGTCGGTGCGCTGGACGTCGTCGTAGTACGTGGTGCCGTCGACGACCAGCGTGAAGGCGCCGAGGCCCTTGATGCCGAAGGTGTGCGTGCCGGTCTCGCGGGGGGTGAAGGCGCCGGTGAGTTCCACGGTGTGCAGACGGTCGTGGGTGACGCCCTCGGGGAGGTCCGAGCCCATCCACTGGATCTGTCCGCTCGGGGCGGAGCGGGTGGCGATCACGGTGCCGTCGGCGTCGCGGCAGACCGCTTCGAGGGTGAACCCCTTGTCGGCGACGGCCAGTTCGGTGCTGGGGTCGGCGCCGACGGCGTAGCTGACGGTGCCGTCGGGGAGGGCCGCGGTGAGGCCGTCGAGCGGGGAGACGATGCGGTCCGGGAAGACGGTGGCGGAGCCGCCGCCGAGGACCCGGGCGTCGCGGGCGGCGGCGCCGCTGAGGGCGACGGTGCCCGTCCTCAGCGGAAGCGCGCCCTCGTTGCGGACCAGCACGAAGGAGCGGCGGGCGATCTCGTGGGCCAGCTCGATGCCGTCGACGGTCCCGGGGAGTTCGGTGACGACGGGTTCGGCGCCGTCCAGGATGCCGACGCGGGCGGCGAGCCGCAGCACGTTGCGTACGGCGGTGTCGACCGTGGCCTCCTCGACGCGGCCGTCCCGCACGGCCTGCGCGAGGGCCTCGCCGTAGACGGTGGTCGGGCCGGGCATGGCGACGTCGAGACCGCCCTCGATGGCGTCCTTCGTGGAGCGGGCGGCCATCCAGTCGGAGACGTTGTAGCCGTCGAAGCCCCATTCGCCGCGCAGGACCTCGTTCACGAGGTGGTGGTGCTCGGTCATCGTCGTGCCGTTGACCGTGTTGTACGCGGTCATGATGCCCCACGGGTGGGCGTTCTCGACGATGTGCTCGAAGGGGGCCAAATACAGCTCGCGCAGGGCGCGTTCGGAGACCAGGTTGTTCACCGTGAAGCGGTCCGTCTCGGCGTCGTTGGCGACGAAGTGCTTGACGGTGGTGCCGACGCCGCCCTCCTGTACGCCCCGCACGTACCCGGCGCCGATCCGTCCCGTCAGGTACGGGTCCTCGCTGTAGGCCTCGAAGTGGCGGCCGCCCAGCGGGGAGCGGTGGAGGTTGACGGTGGGGGCGAGCAGCACGTGCACGCCCTTGCGGCGGGCCTCCTGGGCGAGCAGTACGCCTGCCCTGCGGGCTAGTTCGGGGTCCCAGGTGGCGGCGAGGGCGGTCGGGGAGGGCAGGGCGATCGACGGGTCGTCGGCGCTCCAGCGCACACCCCGGACGCCGATCGGGCCGTCGGACATGACGAGGGAGGCCAGGCCGATGTCGGGGAGCGCGGGCAGCGTCCACATGTCCTGGCCGGCCAGCAGCCGGGCCTTGGCGTCCAGGCCGAGCCGGCCCAGGGCCGCCTCGACGGCCGCCTCGCGGGCCAGGTCGGCGGGGGTGGTCCCCCCGGGTCCTTCGGCTGCCTCGGGTGCCTCGGGTGCCGCCATGGCGGTGCCTCCTCGTTGAAGTCCGTCCGTCCCCGACATCGTGCATGGATTACCTGGTGAACGGTAGGTTTCGTTACCCTGTCGTTATATTAGGGTGGTCGGCATGCCGTACGGTGACGCCATGAACGCCAGGACCAGAAGCGAGGAGCGCCGGGCGGAGATCGTCCGGGCGGCCCTGGAGGTCATCGCCGAGCGCGGCTACCGGGGCGCGAGCCTGGCCGCGGTGGCCGAGCGGGTCGGGCTGACCCAGCAGGGCCTGCTGCACCACTTCCCCACCAAGGACGCGCTGCTGGTCGCGGTGCTCAAGGAGCGGGACAAGTGGGACGCCCTGCCGGACGGCAGCTGGCGGGTCGATCTGCTCGCCTCCCTCGTCGAGTACAACGCCATGCGGCCCGGCATCATCCAGACCTTCTCGGCGCTGCTCGGCGAGAGCGTGACGGAGGGGCATCCCACGCGGGAGTACTTCACCGGCCGCTACACCAGGGTGCGTGCGTCGATGGTGACGGCCCTGCGCTCCGAGTACGGCGAACGGCTCCCGAACGGCCTCACTCCGGAGCGGACCGCGCCGCTGCTGGTCGCCGTGATGGACGGACTCCAGTACCAGTGGCTGCTGGACCCGGAGTCGGTGGACATGCCGGGGGCGTTCCGGGACTTCCTCACACTGCTGGGCGAGCCGGTGACCTGACCGGCCCGGCCCGGCCGGTCACTGTCCCCAGACCGCCGCCAGCGACTTGCCGACCACGACGAGGCCGGCCAGCGTGACCGCCCCGGCGGTGTCCCCGACGGCCAGCAGTGCGAGCACTCCGGCTCCGAACCACAGCGCCTCGAAGCCGAACCGGGCGACGCCGTGCATCCTGTGCCGCGCCTTCCGGGCCCCGAACAGGGCCCACAGGGCGATGAGCAGCCCGGGTGCGGCGAGGCCGAGCAGCCAGGCCACGGGGGTCGCCACGTCACGAGTGAAGCCCCACCACGCGGCTCCCGCCAGGGCGCCCAGCTCGATGAGGAAGAGAACGCCCAGATTGGCTGCCTTCATGCACGGCAGTATCCCCCGGCGACCGCTCCGGCCGGGCTCCCCATGGCGTAGACCACTTCCGTCACGCGATACTGCCGTCGTCCGGTACCACGCGCGCCCCACAGCGACGGAAGGACCTGAACTCCCTTGATATCCCTACGTGTTCGGATCGGCATCCTTGGACTGACCGTTCTGGCGGGTCTGGCGGTCCCCGCGAGCCCAGCGGTGGCGGAGACCGCGCCCTCGCCCACGGTGGAGGAGCAGCGGCTGGACGGGGCGGTGCCGCGGGAGATCCTGGAGCGGTCCGGGTTCGACGCAGTGCCGCTCCGCTTCACGCGGGCGCTCGGGGCGACGCGTTCCTACGCCGAGGCGCGGAAGGTGGTCGTGGGGCAGGGGTCCGCGTTGTGGCGGCGGGCCGTCGACCGGGCGCAGGGGCGGGGGCCGGCCGGCGGGGACCTCAGCCGGGACGACGACCGGCCGTTGTACTGGGCCCGGTTGGGGATGACCCGTGAAGTGCGGACCTGGGAACCGGCGTTCGGGCTGTCGGACAGGCAACGGGACGCCCTGCTGGGTGAGTTGGAGCGGACCTCGCGGGGGCAGACCGCCGTGCGGTATCCGGGCGGCGAGCGGCTGAAGCGGGTGCTCGTCACCGGGTTCGACCCGTTCACGCTCGACCGGGACATACGGATCTCCAATCCGTCCGGGGCGACCGCGCTGGCGCTGGACGGAACGGTGATCCGGACGGCCGACGGGCCGGCGCGGGTGGAGACCGTCGTCTTCCCGGTGCGGTGGCAGGACTTCACGGAAGGGACCGTGGAGCGGGCGCTGCGGCCGTATCTGAAGAAGGTGGACCTCTTCACCACCGTGAGCCAGGGGCGGGTGGGGCGGTTCGACGTCGAGCGCACCAACGGGGCCTGGCGGGGCGGGTTCCCGGACAACGACACCGTCGGGGTGACGGGGACGGTCCCGGTCGCCGATCCGGCCTCGCAGCCGCAGTGGACCACGACGACGCTGCCGTACAAGGCGATCGTGGACGCGGACACCGGGCGCTTCCCGGTCTACGACCACACCGCTGTGACCGAGATCCCGGCGGGCGGGACGGAGCCCGTGGTGCGGGCGGACGGCCCCACCCCGGGATCGGCGGCCCGGGCCGGAGGCGGCGGCGACTACCTCTCCAACGAGATCGCCTACCGGGCCACGCTGCTCCGGGACCGGCTGGGGCTGCACGACACCCTGCCGGGCGGCCATGTGCACACGCCTGTGCTGCAGTTCGGGACCGGGAACACCACCGAGGTCACCGATCCCGACTTCGTGCGGAACCGGCTGGACATCATCGCGCAGGTGCGGGCGATTCTGGTGGTGGCGGCGGGGGCGTAGGGCTTTCGGAGCGGGTGGGCCACTTCAGGAGGGCCGCCGTCTCCGTGAAGTCCAGGCGGCGGTAGAAGTCGGCGGCCCTGCGCGTCGGTACGGTGACCTCCACGTCGCCCGCCTGCCGCGCACGGGCCTGGACCGCGCGGACGAGCCGGGAGCCGGTGCCCCGGCCGCGCCGCGACGGGGCCACGGCGAGTTCCAGGAGTTCGAGCACGGTGCCGCCCGCGAACAGGGTGGGCATCCTGGCCGCGTAGGCGTATCCGACGATCCGTGTCTCCTGCTCGGCGACCAGGAACTCGGCACGGTTCTCGGCGGCGGCCCGCAGGACCTGGGGGAAGGTGACGGCCGCGAAGCGCTCCTGGCCGGGGCGGTGGGTGGTGGCGAAGTCGCGCAGGAGCAGGAAGACGGCGTCCGCGTCCGCGGTGGTCGCCGGGCGGACCGTCACGTCAGGTCCCGGGCCGACCGGACACCCGTCTCCTCATCGCCGTCCTCCTGGTTGTCGCCCCGGGTCTCCTCCCCCAGCAGTTCCCGCGCCATCAGCGTGGCGCCCGCCACCGCGCCCGGCATGAGGAACACCGCGACGAAGGGGACCACGAATGCTACGGCGAGGGGGGTGCCGAAGCCCCAGATGAGGGTCTTGCGGGAGCGCAGGAGGGCGAGGCGGGCGCGGAGTTCGACGCCTCGGCGCTGGAGGGCCACCCCGGTGAGTTCCTCGGTGAGGAAGAAGCCCGTCACGAAGAAGCCGATCACCGGGACCACGGTCTGGCCCACGAAGGGGATGAAGCCCAGGGCGAAGAGCAGAACGGCCCACAGCAGGGCGCGGACGAGGACGCGGAGGCTGTCCCGCGCCGAGATCAGCAGCTCGCGCCAGAGGGGGAGGCCGGACTCGGGGGCCGTGCCGTCCGGGGACACGTCCCGGTCGACCTTCTCGGAGAGGTTCTCGTAGAAGGGCTGGCCGACGAGGAGGGTGACCGCTGTGAAGGTCAGCACCGCGAGGAGCAGGGCGAGGGCGAACAGGACCACCGTGAGGAAGCCGCGGAACAGGCCCTGCCAGGGGCTCGACCAGTCGTCCGCGAACGGCGTCGCCCAGGACACGAAGTCCTCGCCCCAGGTGGCCAGTGCGACCAGGGCCGCCACGTACAGCACCAGGGTGACCAGACCCGGGATCAGGCCGAAGCCGTACTGCTTGCCGTGCCGGGCAACCCAGCGCTGGCCCTTCAGGAGATAGTGGAAGCCCGTCCCGAGATCACGCATGGCCGGAACCCTATCGGGTGCCGCTCACGCCGGGGACACGGCCACCACCATCCCCTGCTGCGCCGCCGGGGACACCGCCGCGGACACCCTGACCGCCACCGCCCGGGCCACACTGCCGGTACGCGAGGCGGCGGCCGTCAGCGCGGGCTGGAGGCGTTCCAGGCCGGTCACGAAAAGTTCCTCGCCTGCGATCAGCACCGGCCGGGCCGCCTTCGCGGTCGCCGCCGCCGCGTCCGTCAGGTCGGCGAGGGGCGGGAGCGTCGCGCGTACGACCCCGGCACCGGCGGCGGCCGCCCGCTCGGCCAGGGCCACCTGGAGGGGCATCAACGGGGCCGCCGCGGCCGTCAACGCGTCGGCGACACGGCGGAGTTCGGGCGTCGAGTCACGCAGTACGTCGGCCGCCGCCCGGATCAGCGGGGTCAGGGCCAGCAGCATGCCCGCGGCCACGCCCGCCGCCACGGGGAGCAGCGGCGAGGCCGCCTCCACCAGGTCGCCGAGCGCCGTCGCGAACTCCTCGACCGCCGGCTCCACCGCGTCCAGGACGGGCAGCAGGCTGTCGCCGAGCGCCGCGAGGAGCGCCTGCGCCGGTTCGCTCACCGGATGCACGGCCAGCGGGGCGCCCGCGGTACCGAGCCGGGTGAGGGTGTCGACGATCCGGTAGAACGCCTCCTGGGCCTGCGGGGACGCGCTCGCCTCGGCCAGTTCCGCCGTCGTCTCACGCAGGACGCGCAACGCCTCGGTGCCGGAACCGTCCCTCGGGTCGAGGGTGTTGATCGCGATCCTGGTGATGTTTGAGGCCGTGTCGAGGAGTTGGCCGGTGATGTCGGTGGTGCTCCGTGCCATGCGCAGCACGTCGTCCCTGCTGGGGAGCGAAGGGATCGTTGCCATGGGCATCTCCTGTGGGACTCGCGCGCCGCCCGCTTCCGCTGCCTTCAGCATGCCCCGTCCGGTGGGCAGGGGATGCGCCATCCGGGGCATCCGTGTCCCCGACTCCCTCCGGTTGCGATTGAGTCGAACAGGTACATCTCGCCGTACCGATCTCAGGAAGCTCCGGAGGAGGTATGCGTGCACATCACGAGAGCCGTCCTGCTCACCGCCCTCGCCGGCGTGCCGCTGCCGACCCCGAACAGCGCGACTGCGGATCCCGAGACCCCCACCCGCGAGTCCCTTTTCCGGGATCATCCGGAGAGGGAGTTCGCCCAGGTCGGACGGGCATTGTTCACCATGGCACACACGAGCAGCGGCTGAGGAGAGCGGATGACGCAGGAGATCCACGGCACGGTCGCGGACGGCTTCGAGGCGGTGCGCGAGGAGTTCACCGCGTCCGTGGCGCGCGAACGGCCCGACTACGAGGGGCAGTTGAGCGCGTACGTCCATGGCCGGCAGGTCGTCGACCTGTGGGCCGGTGAAGGGGTCGGGCCCGACTCCCTCTACGGCGTGTTCTCGTCGACCAAGGGTGCCGCCCATCTGGTGGTCGCGCTCCTCGTCCAGGAGGGCACGCTGGAGCCGGACCGCAAAGTCACCTACTACTGGCCGGAGTTCGGGGCCGAGGGCAAGGGCCAGCTCACCCTGCGCGAGCTCCTGTCGCACCGGGCCGGGGTGGTCGGCCTGGACGCCGGGTTCACCGCGCAGGAGCTGGCCGACGACCGGGCGATGGCGGAACGGCTGGCGGACCAGAAGCCGTTCTGGCGTCCGGGCACGGCCTTCGGGTATCACGCGCTCGTCATCGGGGCGCTCAGCGGCGAGATCGTGCGGCGCGCGACGGGCCGTACGCTCCAGGAGATCTACGAGGAGCGGATCCGCGCCCCGTACGGACTGGACTTCCACCTGGGCCTGCCCGCCTCGCTGGAACCCCGGTACCGCTCCGCGCAGCCGATGACCCCGACGGCCGAACAGCAGGCGCTGCTGGACGCGGCACCGACCGCACCGCACACCCTGACCGCGATCGCCTTCAACCAGCAGGTGCCGGAACCGGGCGATCTGGTGGACTACGCCAACTCCCGTGCTGTGCGCGCGAAGGGCCCGGCGTCGGCGGGCGGAGTGGCGTCCGCCCGCGGCCTGGCCGGCATGTACGCCGCGGCGATCAGCGAACGGTCCGACCGTCCACCGCTGTTGAAGCCCGACACGATCGCCGAGGTCGGCCAGATCCACTCCGTCGGCTACGACCTCGTCGCCCGGGCCCACAAGTCCTACGGCCTCGGCTTCCAGGCCACGGCCGACATGTGGCACCCGTTCCTCGGCGCCGGCGCCTTCGGCCACAGCGGTGCGGGTGGCTCCCAGGCCTTCGCCGACCCCCGCAGCGGTCTGGCCTACGGCTACACCCGCCGCCGGATGGCGTTCCCGGGAGGGGCGGCACCGGAGAACGAGCGGCTGGTGAGGGCCGTGCACCAGGCGGCGCTCACCGTATGACAGGAGCGGAGGCCGCACCCCACGTCCAGGAGTGCGGCCTCCGCCCGTGCACGGCCAACGAGCTCCGACCCGGGTACGTCACGCGGTCGGTCCCGCGACTACAGCTTGACGATCATCTTCCCGGTGTTGTCGCCCCGCAGGACCCCGAGGAACGCCTCCAGGTTGTTCTCGATGCCCTCGACGACCGTCTCGCGGTACTTGAGCTGCCCGGACGCCACCCACGGACCGACCTCGGAGACGAACTCCGGCTGAAGGTCGTAGTGGTCGCCGACCAGGAGGCCCTCGATGCGGCCGCGGGTCTGGATCAGACGGGCGAGGTTCCGCGGGCCGGGAGCGGCCTCGGTGTTGTTGTAGACCGAGATCATGCCGCAGATCGCGATA
The DNA here is from genome assembly GCF_036174265.1 of Streptomyces sp. NBC_00285. Lineage (NCBI taxonomy): Bacteria > Bacillati > Actinomycetota > Actinomycetes > Kitasatosporales > Streptomycetaceae > Streptomyces > Streptomyces sp. NBC_00285. Next base: position 3,337,535 of record NZ_CP108055.1, read on the forward strand.
CGGCCACCCACGTTGAGGGAGCCGATGGCGGCCTCCAGGTGGTCACCGCCGACGTTGTCGAAGTAGACGTCGACACCGTCCGGGGCGGCCTCGCGCAGCTGGTCGGCGACCTTGCCGTTCTTGTAGTTGAAGGCCGCGTCGAAGCCGTACTCCTCGACGAGCAGCTTCACCTTGTCGTCGGAGCCGGCGGAGCCGATCACCCGGGAGGCGCCCTTGAGCTTGGCGATCTGGCCGACCTGGCCGCCGACGGCACCCGCGGCGCCGGACACGAAGACCGAGTCGCCCTCCTTGAAGGAGGCGGTGCGCAGGAGACCCGCGTAGGCGGTGAGGCCGGTCATGCCGAGGACGCCGAGGTACGTCGACAGCGGCGCGGCGTCCGCGTCCACCTTGACGGCGCTCTCGGCGCGGACGGCCGCGTACTCGCGCCAGCCGAGGAAGTGCAGGACGTGGTCGCCGACGGCGATGCCGTCCACGTTCGACTCGATGACCTCGCCGACCGCGCCGCCCTGCATGACCTTGCCGAGCTCGAAGGGCGCGGTGTACGACTTCGCGGCGCTCATGCGGCCGCGCATGTAGGGGTCGACCGAGAGGTACTTGTTCCGGACGAGCACCTGGCCCTCACCGGGGGTCGGGACCTCGGCTTCGACCAGGGCGAAGTCCTCGGGCTTGGGTACGCCCACCGGGCGGGAGTTGAGGTGCCATTCGCGGTTGATCATGATGCCAGGACCTTTCCATTTACTTCAGTACCTGAAACAACCATGCCTCTGAATATTTCATGTTGTCAAGTAACGCGGTATCCTGGAGCGCATGTCCACTGCTGATCCGACCCGACCCGACCCGCTGGCCCTGGAGGTCGTCGAGCTGATCGGCGACGTGGTGGCCCGCTTCTACTCGGACTACGAGGACGCGGCCGCGGAGCACGCGCTCACCGGGGCGCAGGCGCGGCTGCTGAGTCTGCTGTCCCGGGAGCCGCTGCCCATGCGCAAGCTGGCCCAGAAACTGAAGTGCGAGCCGTCGAACGTCACCGGGATAGTGGACCGGCTCGAAGCGCGGGCGCTGGTGGAGCGGCGCCCCGACCCGGCGGACCGGCGCGTCAAGGTCGCGGCGGCCACGGACGAGGGGCGCCGGGTGGCACGGGAGCTGCGGGAGGGACTGCGCTTCGCACGCGAGCCGCTCGCCGGGCTGTCGCAGGGAGAGCGGGAGTCGCTGCGGGATCTGTTGCGGCGGATGCTGGGGGCGTAGGGCGGGGGCGGCGGGAGCGTTGTGGCCGGTCGCGCAGTTCGCCGCGCCCCCAAGTGGGTGCAGGCACAGTGTGTCCGGCTGAACCGGCCCAGGGGCGCGGGGAACTGCGCGACCGGCCCCCACCGGGCCGCGGCCGACATCACCGCGGGCGCAACCCCTACGTGCACCACCACAGAAAGCGGGCGCACGACGCGGAGGGTGCCGGCGTCGGGTCCGCGGTGGTCGGATCGGCGGACGGGGTCGAGGCACCGCCCGTGGCCGTGGACGTCGGGGTGGCGCCCGGACCGCCCGGAGCCGCGGCCGACGCCGACTGGGCCGCCTTCTCGGCGTCCTTGACCCTGTCGTCCTCACTCTTCGACGCCGAGGCCGACGGGGAGGTGGAGTCCGTCGGGGAGGGCGAGCCCGAAGGAACGGTTCCGCTGGAGTGGGCGGCCGCCGAGTCCGACTCGCTCGCCTGCGGGGAGGCCCCGCCCTCGGCGGACTCCCCGCCCGCCGCGGCCGGCTTGGGGGAGGAACCGGGGGCGTCCATGCCCAGCTCGGCGAGGCTCAGACCGCCGGCCGCGAGCACGAAGCCCGTGACGATCAACAGGGTCCGGCGGCGTCGCCGACGGTGCGCCGCCGCCTTGCGGTCTCGGCGACTCGCCCCGCCCTCGGCGGCGTCGGGGTCGTCCTCGTCGTACTCGTCGTCATGGCCGTGATCGCCCTCGGGCGCCCCGGAGACATCGTGGCTCCCGGCGTCCGCACCCACACGATCGGCTCGGCCTCGCGCACGCCGTCGCGACGCCCGCCCGCCGGTCGGCTCGACCGTCTCGGCCAGGCTGTCACCCGCGTCGGACCGGGCGTCCGTGTCGGCTTCTCCGCCGTACGAGGCATCGGTGCCCGCGTCGTAGGCTCCGGGCGCGTCCTGGCCGCCGTACCCGCCCGTGGCGGCCGCGATCCCGGCCTCGTGGCCCGCGTACGCGCCCCCGTGGGGGTCGCCCGCTCCGCCGTACTGACCCTCGGTGCCGTACGCGGCGTACGCCTGCTGCGGCAGGGAGGGGGGCTGGGCCTGGGCGGGTATGTACAGCTGGGCCGGATACGCGCGCAGCGCCTCGATCGAGGTGCCGCACCCCGGGCAGGCGAGGGCGCCATTGAGGTGCCGTCGGCACGGGTTGCAGTAGTCCATGACGCGGGAACATTAAGGGTCCTGTGAGCAGGATTCCCGAGAAGTTCCGTGAAGGTTGTGTGCGGACCGCCGTTTCGGCGCGACGCATTGCGGATGATCCGCCCCATCGCGCCGAAACCGACGTCGGGAGAACGCCGAAGCGCCCCGTGTCCCCCTCGGTTCAGGTCTTCTTGCGGGCCGTCATGGCGCGCTGGACCAGGATGAACGCGCAGAGCAGCACCCCGGTGGCGATCTTCGTCCACCAGGAGCTGAGCGTGCCCTCGAACTGGATGATGCTCTTGATCAGGCCCAGGACGAGGACGCCGAAGAGGGTGCCCAGGACGTAGCCGGAGCCACCCGTCAGCAGGGTGCCGCCGATGACGACCGCGGCGATCGCGTCGAGTTCCATGCCCACGGCGTGCAGCGGGTCACCGGACTGGATGTACAGCATGAAGAGGAGGCCGGCGAGCGCGGAGCAGAAGCCGCTCATCGTGTAGACCGCGATCTTCGTGCCGCCCAGCGGGAGGCCCATCAGCAGGGCCGACTGCTCGTTGCCGCCGATGGCGTACACCCGGCGCCCGAAGCGCGTGTAGTGCAGGACGTAGAAGGCGACGCCCAGCACGACCAGCGCCACCACGGCACCGATCGACAGGTCTCCCAGGCCCAGCGGTATCCGTGTCTCGGCCAGCGTGCTCACGGCCGAGTCGGTGATGGCGATCGACTCCTTGCTGATGACCAGGCACAGGCCCCGGAAGAGGAAGAGGCCGGCGAGCGTCACGATGAAGGGCTGGATCTCGAAGTTGTGGATCACGTAGCCCATGAGGAAGCCGCCGAACGCGCCGACGCCCAGGGAGATGGGCACGACGAGCAGCAGGGGCAGCCCCACGTCCTCCACCAGCCAGGCCGTGAGCATGGTGGTGAAGCCGATCACGGAACCCACGGACAGGTCGATTCCGCCGGACATGATGACGAAGGTGGCACCGACGGCGGCGACCAGCAGATAGCTGTTGTCGATGAACAGGTTGAGGAACACCTGCGGTTCGCCGAAGCCGTAGTTCTGGTAGCGGCCGAGGCCGGCGATGTACATCGCGAGGAACAGACCGGCCGTGACCAGGACGGGCAGCCGCCGGTCGCCCAGCAGCCGCGCGGACCTTGATGCGGTACGGCTCTCCGGTGTCGTGGGGGTCCGGGTGGTCGCACTCATCACGACACCTCCATCTTGGGAGCGGCGTCGGCCACCGCGGCGGGTTCGGCCGGCGCGGCGGACCGGGCGCGGGCGCCGAAGACCTTGGCGCGGAACTTCGGGGACTGCAGCAGGCAGACGACGATGACCACGGCGGCCTTGAAGACCAGGTTGGTCTGGGTCGGTACGCCGATGGTGTAGATCGTGGTGGTCAGGGTCTGGATGACGAGGGCCCCGATCACCGTGCCGCCGATGGAGAACCGGCCGCCCAGCAGCGAGGTCCCGCCGATCACCACGGCGAGGATCGCGTCGAGCTCGATCCACAGGCCGGCGTTGTTGCCGTCCGCGGCCGAGGTGTTGGAGCTGATCATCAGGCCCGCGATACCGGCGCACAGGGCGCAGAACACGTACACCATGATCTTGATGCGGCGGGACCTGATGCCCACCAGACGGCTGGCCTCGGCGTTGCCGCCGACCGCCTCGACGAGCAGGCCGAGGGCCGTACGGCGGGTCAGCGCCACGGTGACGGCGACGACGGCCGCCACCACGAAGATGGAGAAGGGCAGGGTCAGCCAGTAGCCGCCGCCGATCAGCTGGTACGGATCGCTGTTGATGGTGATGATCTGGCCGTCGGTGATCAGCTGGGCCACACCGCGGCCCGCGACCATGATGATGAGGGTCGCGATGATGGGCTGGATGCCCATCCGGGCGACCAGGAAGCCGTTCCACAGACCGCAGACGACCGCTGCCACCAAGCCGATGCCCATGGCCAGGAAGACTCCGGACAGGGAGTTCTGGTCAGCCTGGTCGCTGATGTACGAGCAGGTCAGGGCCCCGGTGATGGCGACGACCGCGCCGACGGAGAGGTCGATGCCGCCGGTGGCGATGACCAGGGTCATGCCGACCGCCACCAGGATGAGGGGCGAACCGAACAGCACGATCGAGACGAGGCTGCCGTAGAGGTGGCCGTTCGTCATGTGGATCGCGAAGAAGCCGGGCGTGAAGGGGACATTGACGAGCAGCAGGGCAACCAGGACCGCGACCGGCCAGAACAGGTGATGGCGCGTCAGTGCTCGCCAGCGGGTGGGGGTGGTCACTGGTGTTCTCCGCTCGCGATGGTCTCGAGGATCTTGCTGGTGGTGATCTCGGGCCCGTTGGTGAGCTGCGCCACCAGCTTGCGGTCGCGCAGCACTCCGATGGTGTGGCTGAGCCGGAGCACCTCCTCCAGTTCGGCCGCGATGTACAGCACGGACATGCCGTCCTCGGAGAGGGAGACCACCAGCTTCTGGATCTCCGTCTTGGCGCCGATGTCGATGCCTCGGGTCGGCTCGTCCAGGATCAGCAGCTTCGGCTGGGTGATCAGCCAGCGGGCGAGGAGCACCTTCTGCTGGTTGCCGCCGCTCAACTGGCCGACCCTGGCCTCGGGGTTGGCGGGCCGGATGTCCAGCGCCTTGATGTACTTGGCGACGAGTTCGTCGCGCTGGGCGGCCGGAATGGGCCGGGTCCAGCCGCGGGACGCCTGGAGCGCGAGGATGATGTTCTCCCGCACGGTCAGGTCGGGGACCAGGCCCTCGGTCTTGCGGTTCTCCGAGCAGAACGCGATGCCGGCGCCGATGGCGTCGTTCGGGGCGCTCATCGAGACCGCCTCTCCGCCGACGGTCAGCGTGCCGCTGTCCGGCTGGTCGGCGCCGAAGAGCAGCCGGGCCAGTTCGGTACGGCCGGAGCCGAGCAGGCCGGCGAGGCCCACGACCTCGCCCTTGTTGATCTCCAGGTCGAAGGGGGCGATACCGCCGTTCCTGCCGAGGCCTTCCGCCTTCAGCAGCGACTCACCGACGTCCGCGTGCAGTTGCTGGTCGTGGAGCTCCTCCAGCTGGTCCAGGGCCTTGCCGATCATCAGCTCGATCAGCCCGACCTGGTCGAGGTCGCGGACCATGTGCTCGCCGACCAGGGTGCCGTTACGCAGGACGGTCATCCGGTCGCAGATCTCGTAGATCTGGTCGAGGAAGTGCGACACGAACAGGATCGCTACGCCCTCGTCCCTCAACTGCCGCATCAGACGGAACAGTTCGAGGACCTCGTCGCGGTCGAGGCTGGACGTCGGTTCGTCCAGGACCAGCACCTTGGTGCCGGAGCCCTCGCCGTCGCTGTCGCCGGTGCCCACCGACCGTACGATCGCGACCAGTTGCTGCACGGCCAGCGGGTACGCGGACAGCGGCGCGGTGACGTCGATGTCGAGGCCGAGGCGGTCGACGAGCTTGGCCGCCTCGCTGCGCATGCGCTTCCACTGGATGCGGCCCGCGCGGGTCGGTTCACGTCCGATGAAGATGTTCTCCGCCACCGACAGGTTGGGGCAGAGGTTGACCTCCTGGTAGACCGTGCTGATGCCGGCCTGCTGCGCCTGCAGCGGGCTGCCGATCCGCACGGACTTCCCGTCGAGGGTGATGGTGCCGCCGTCCAGGGTGTAGACCCCGGTCAGCACCTTGATCAGAGTGGACTTCCCGGCTCCGTTCTCACCCATCAGGGCGTGGATCTCGCCGGGGAAGAGGCGGAAGTCGACGCCCGACAGAGCCCTTACGCCCGGAAACTCTTTGACTATGCCCGTCATCTCCAGGACGGGCTGCGGCTCTGCCATACCTCTCCTAATGAGGATGCCACCGGCTTTGCCCAGTGGGTGAATTCATACCGTGCTGCTTCGACTGCGCCCCGCAAGGGGCCGGTTCGGGCTGGACCGCAGCTTCAGGGCTGCAAGCCCCTCTCGCGGAGGCGGAGTCACGGCAGCGCTCCTCGTGGAAGCCGAGCGCTGCAGGCCCACAGGGCCCGGCCGACCGACATCCCGGTCGGCCGGAGGCCCCGCCGGTGGATCAGGTCGGTCAGTACTTGCGGGAGGGGAGCGCGGCCTTCGCCTGGTCCTGCATGAAGTCGCCCTCCTTGGTCTTGATCCAGCGCTCGACCGAGCCGCCGTCGTGGACCGTCTTCACGACCTCCATCAGCTGCGGGCCGAGCAGCGGGTTGCACTCCACGATGGCGTTGATCTTGCCCTCGGACATCGCGACGAAGCCGTCCTTCACGCCGTCGATCGAGACGATCAGGATGTCCTTGCCGGGCTTCTTGCCGGCCGCCTCGATGGACTGGATGGCACCGATGGCCATGTCGTCGTTGTGCGCGAAGAGGACGTTGATGTCCGGGTTGGACGTGAGGAAGGCGGCCATGACCTGCTTGCCGCCGGCGCGGGTGAAGTCACCGGTCTGGCTGACGACGATCTTCCAGTCGGAGGCGTGGTCGGCGTCCATGACCTCCTTGAAGCCCTTGGCGCGCTCGATCGCGGGGGCCGCACCGGTGGTGCCCTCCAGCTGAGCGATCTTCACCGGGCCCTTGACGCCGGCCTTGGCAAGGACCTTCTCCAGGATCTTGCCGGCGCGACGGCCCTCCGCGGTGAAGTCGGAGCCGACCAGGGTGACGTACAGGGACTGGTCGGAGGTCTCCACGGAGCGGTCGGTGAGGACCACCGGGATCTTCGCCGCCTTGGCCTCCTTGAGCACCGCGTCCCAGCCGGTGACGACCACCGGGGAGAAGGCGATGACGTCCACCTTCTGCGCGATGTAGCTGCGGATGGCGGAGATCTGGTTCTCCTGCTTCTGCTGGGCGTCGGAGAACTTCAGGTTGTAGCCCGCGTCCTTGGCCGCGGCCTTCACCGAGTCGGTGTTGGCGCTGCGCCAGCCGCTCTCGGAGCCGACCTGGGAGAAGCCGAGGGTGATCGCCTTGCTGCCACCGGAGGAGGTGCCGGTGGAGCTCTTGTCCTCCTTGGCGCAGGCCGCCAGGGAGCCCGCGGCTGCCACGCCGACCGCCGCAGTGAGGAAGTTTCTCCTGTTGAGCATGTTTCTTCTCCTTTGAAGAGCCGGTCCGAGGTTGGACCGCTGGTACTCGATGGACCCTGGTGCTTGGGACCGACTCCGCTGATGTCCAGCCTGTCGATCATTATTCGAAATATCGATCACACTGATGTGCGAACGAGATCGGCCGGTGCCACGTCAGCCGGGAGCGTCCCCCAGCTGGGGCGTGTGCGGAAAAGTACTGGCACGGACGACGAGTTGGGGTTCGATGAAGACCCCCTGCGAGCCCGAGGGGGACCTGCCTTCGATCAGGTCCAGAAGCAGGGAGATGCTCCGCTTGCCGACAGCCGCGAAATCCTGCCGGACGGTGGTGAGCGGTGGGGCGAAGAACTCCGCTTCCGGGATGTCGTCGAAGCCGACCACCGCGATGTCCTGCGGAGTGCGAACCCCCGCTTCGCGCAGTGCCCGCAACACCCCCAGTGCCATCTGGTCGTTGGCGACGAAGACGGCGGTCAGTCCACGGCCCACCCAGCCGGCCAGTTCCTGGCCCGCACGGTAGCCCGACAGCGGACTCCAGTCCCCCTGCAGCGGCGTCGGCGGCTCGACACCCGCCGCCTCGAGGGCGGACCGCCAGCCGACGGTCCGGTCGACCGCCTCCTGCCAGTCCTCGGGCCCGGCGAGATGCCAGACCGTGGCGTGTCCGGCGGCCAGCAGATGACCGGTGGCCAGCCTGGCGCCCAGCTGCTGGTCCACGTTGACGCTGGGGACCTCCGCGCCGGACCCGGTACCCACGGCCACCACCGGGAAGGGGTGCCGGAGTTCCGCGAGGGCCTCGGTCGCCGACCGCTGCGGGGCGAGGACGATCACCCCTTCCACGCCCCCCTCACTGAGGTGGTCCAGGGCTTCGGACAGCGTCTCCACGACCAGCTTGCGCAGACTGACCGTCGAGACGGTGTACCCCTCGGCGCGGGCCGCCTCCTCAAGGGCGAACAGGGTGCTGGCCGGCCCGTAGAGCGTGGTGTTGGCCGAGACCACTCCGAGGGTCCGGGTGCGCCTGGTCGCCAGGGCCCGCGCGGAGGAGTTGCGGCGGTAGCCCATCTCCTCGATCGCACGCAGGACTTTGGCGCGGGTCTCCTTGCGCACGTTGGGGTGATCCCCCAGGACGCGGGAGACGGTCTGGTGGGACACCCCGGCCACGCGGGCCACGTCGGCCATGGTGGGCGGCCGAAGCTGCAAGTGGTTCACGGTCGCACCTCCTTGGTGATCGCCGGCTGACGGGGACTGCGTTGTGGACGGACGATGGCGTGCCGTCCAGGTCACTCCGGTATTCCGGACATTCCCAAGAAAGCTGCTGGTAGGGACAGTTGGAGCACTGCCGACACGACGCTCATACCCCCTCAGATGCCGTTGGGCATCGATCGGTGAATGCGGAGGTTATTGTGAGCGCTAACAATTCATCTCGGTCAAGAGGGCTGCGGCGGGAAGTCGTCACGGTTGCGTAACGCGGCCGCCACGGATGCCGAGAGGGCGGCCGATCATGGCGGTACGTCCCACTGCGCCCCAGGGCGCGTCCCCGACGCGTCCGCGGGGCGGACGAGTGCCGCTCGGCCTCATGTCGGACACGTTTCGCCTTCGGACCTTCGGCCCATTGACACCCCGACCGGGTCGTCCTTACCGTCGAGCCAGCATTTCGAACGTGAGCCGATATTTCGAACGGGCAGAAAGTCTAGGGAGCAGCTGACGTGCGTATCACGGGAATCAGCACGCATGTGGTCGGAACGCCATGGCGCAACCTGACCTACGTCCAGGTTCACACGGACGAGGGTCTCACCGGCGTCGGTGAGACACGCATGCTGGGCCACACCGACGCACTGCTCGGCTACCTCCACGAGGCGCAGACCAACCACATTCTCGGGTCGGACCCGTTCTCTGTCGAGGACCTCGTCAAGAGGATGAAGTACGGCGACTACGGGCGGGCCGGCGAGATCGTCATGTCCGGAATCGCCGTGATCGAGATGGCCTGCTGGGACATCAAGGGCAAGGCCCTCGGGGTGCCGGTCTGGCAGCTCCTGGGCGGCAAGGTCACCGACAGGGTGAAGGCGTACGCCAACGGCTGGTACACCACCGAGCGGACCCCGGAGGCGTACCACAAGGCCGCCCGGACGGTCGTGGAGCGCGGATACCGGGCGCTCAAGATCGACCCCTTCGGCACCGGCCACTTCGAACTGGACCACGAGCAGAGCCTGTACGCGGTCTCCCTCATCGAGGCCGTACGGGACGCCATCGGCCCCGACACCGAGCTGATGCTGGAGATGCACGGCCGCTTCTCCCCCGCCACCGCCGTCCGGCTGGCCAAGGACCTGGCCCCCTTCAAGCCCGCGTGGCTGGAGGAGCCCTGCCCGCCGGAGAACCTGAAGGCGCTGGAGAAGGTCGCCGCCAAGGTCGACATCCCGGTGGCCACCGGTGAGCGGATCCACGACCGCATCGAGTTCCGCGAGCTCTTCGAGAGCCAGGCCGTGGACATCATTCAGCCCGACGTCGGCCACATCGGCGGCATCTGGGAGACCCGGAAGCTCGCCGCCACGGCGGAGACCCACTACGTGCTCGTCGCCCCGCACAACGTCGGCGGCCCGGTGCTGACCGCCGCCTCCCTCCAAGTGGGCTTCACCTCCCCGAACTTCAAGATCCTGGAGAACTTCAACGACTTCGCCGACGCGGAGATCAAGAAGGTCGTCAAGGGGGCGCCCGAGGTCGTGGACGGCTACTTCCACCTCTCCGACAAGCCCGGTCTCGGCGTCGAGCTGGACGTCGACGCGGCGGCCGAGTTCCCGCAGCAGCAGGCACGGTTCGATCTGTGGGCCGAGGGCTGGGAGCAGCGCAGGCCAAAGGGCTCCAAGTGAGCTTTGAGGTCGTCGTCGAGGCACCCGGCGAGCACCGGATCGACGAGCACACCCCGCGCGAGCCCGCCGCCGGGGAGGCGCTGGTGCGCGTCCACGCCGTCGGGATCTGCGGCAGCGACCGTGAGGTGTACCAGGGCAACCGGCCCGAGGGATACGTCCGTTATCCCCTCACTCCGGGCCACGAGTGGTCCGGGACGGTCGAGGCGGTGGGGACCGGTGTGCCTTCAACTCTCGTAGGCCGCAAGGTCGTCGGCGAGGGCTTCCGCAACTGCCAGGTGTGCGACCGCTGCCACGCGGGCGAGACGACCCTGTGCAGCGCCGGGTACGAGGAGACCGGGTTCACCCACCCGGGCGCGATGGCCGCCACCCTCACCCTGCCTGCACGTCTGCTCCATGTCCTGTCCGACAACGCCGACCTTACCGCCGCGGCTCTGCTGGAGCCGGCGGCCTGTGTCGCGGCCGCCGCACTGAAGGCGAACGCCCTGCCCGGCGAGCGCGTGGCCGTCGTGGGCACGGGAACGCTCGGGATGTTCGCCATCCAGTTCCTGAAGGCGGCTTCGCCGGGCGAGCTGCTCGTGGTGGGGACGCGGCACGACCGGGCCGATCTCTCGAAGGCCTTCGGTGCCAGCGACTTCCGCACCAGGGACCAGGAGCTCCCCGACGGCTTCGACGTCGTCATCGAGACCGCCGGGTCCGCGTCGGCCGCGCGCACCGGTGCCGGTCTGCTGCGGCGCGGCGGACGTCTGGTCCTGACGGGCATCCCGGCAGCGGGCGCCGAGGGTCTGGACCCCACGGACCTGGTTGTACGACAACTGGAGGTGCAGACCGTCTTCGGGGCCCCGCCGGGCGCCTGGGCGCACACGGTGCGGGTGTTCGGGGCCGGTCTGCTCGATCCGCTGCCACTGATCACCCACGAGCTGCCGCTCGACGGGTTCCACGAGGCGATCGAACTGGTCGGGTCCGGTGATCCGATGGTGGGCAAGGTGCTGCTCCGCCCATAGCCGTACGCCGGTGCGGGGTGACCTGACCACCCCGCACCGGTGTACACCCAGCCCCGCACGACCTGAGCCGCGAACCTTGTCCGAGATACCGAACCAGAAGGAAAGCTTGTGACGACCGACGCTTCCGCCCCGGCGGCCCGCCGACCCGGCGAGCAGGCCCTCGCCGCTCTCGGCCTGGGCGCGCCCGCACTCGACCCCGCCGACGCCTCGCCGCACACCTTCCCCGGCGGCGGCCGCTGGCGCACCGAGATCCCCTCGTGCGAGGGCCCGGAAGCGCTGGCCGTCGTCCTGGAGGAAGCCGGGCGCCTCGACGTGCCGATCCACCGGATCAGCCAGGGCAGCGGCATCTGGATGCTGACCGACTCCGAGATCACCGAGATGGTCAAGGCCACCGGTGAACGCGACGTCGAGCTCTGCCTGTTCACCGGCCCGCGCGGCACCTGGGACATCGGCGCCTCGGCGCGCACCGACTCAGGCGGCGCGGGACTCAGGGCCAGAGGTCACGACGCGGTGGCCGGCTGTGTCGAAGACGCCATCCGGGCAACCGAGTTGGGCGTGCAGTGCCTCCTCGTCGCCGACGAGGGCGTGCTGTGGACGCTGCACCGGGCGCGGGTCGCCGGCATCATCCCGGCCGACACCACACTGAAGTTGAGCGCGCTCGTCGGACCCGTCAACCCGGCCGCGTTCGCGGTGTACGAGCAGCTGGGCGCCGACTCCCTGAACGTGCCGAGCGATCTGACGCTCGATCACCTCACCGAGATCCGGCGGGTGTCGGCCGCTCCCATGGACATGTACATCGAGGCCCCCGACGATCTCGGCGGCTATGTACGGATGTACGAGGTCGCCGAGCTCATCCGGCGCGGCGCACCGCTGTACCTGAAGTTCGGCCTGTCCAAGACCCCGGGGATCTACCCGTACGGTCACCACCTGCGCGACCTGACCCTGAGCACGGCCCGGGAGCGGGTACGGCGCGGTCGGCTCGCCCTGGACCTGCTCGCGCGGCACGGGGCGGACGGCGACATGGCGCCGCTCGGTTCGCGGCTGCCGGGTGATCTGAAGCGTTTCGAAACACCCTCATAACGTTTCGGACAGACTCCCTTACAGAAGTCGACGCAGTCGCTCAGAATCACACACTCTTCTCTCGGTCGGAGCCCACACCTCCCTCCCGGAGCGCACCACCCGACAAGACACAGCCTGTCCCGACATCAAGGATGATGATCATGCGTACACGTCGTGCCGCACTCACCGCCATAGCCGGCGCGGCCTCCCTCGCCCTGACCCTGTCCGCCTGCGGCCAGGACAGCGAAGGCGGCAGCAAGTCGTCGACCGACGGCGCCAAGGGAGGCACCATCGGCATCGCGATGCCGACCAAGTCCTCCGAGCGCTGGATCGCCGACGGCAACAACGTCGTCAAGAACCTCCAGTCCAAGGGCTACAAGACCAAGCTGGTCTACGGCGAGGACGACCCCGACCAGCAGGTCAACCAGATCGAGAACCTGATCACGCAGGGCGTCAAGGGCCTGATCGTCGCGGCCATCGACAACAAGTCCCTGAACAACGTGCTCCAGCAGGCCGCCGACGCCAAGATCCCGGTGATCGCCTACGACCGTCTGATCCTCGGCACGAAGAACGTCGACTACTACGCGTCCTTCGACAACACCAAGGTCGGCGAGCTCCAGGCCAGCTACATCGTCGACAAGCTCGGTCTGAAGTCCGGCAAGGGCCCCTTCAACATCGAGCTGTTCGCCGGCTCCAACGACGACAACAACACCAAGTACTTCTTCAACGGCGCGATGAGCGTGCTGCAGCCGTACATCGACAGCAAGAAGCTCGTCGTCAAGTCCGGCCAGACCAAGATCAACCAGGTCACCACGCTGCGCTGGGACGGTGCCACCGCGCAGAAGCGCATGGAGGACATCCTCACCTCCACCTACGGCAGCGGCAGGGTCGACGCGGTCCTTTCGCCGTACGACGGCATCTCCATCGGCATCATCGCCGCGCTGAAGTCGGACGGCTACGGCTCCGCGAGCAAGCCGCTCCCGGTCATCACCGGCCAGGACGCCGAGCTCGCCTCGGTGAAGTCGATCATCTCGGGCCAGCAGACGCAGACCGTCTACAAGGACACCCGCAAGCTCGCCGAGGTCGCCTCGGCCATGGTGGACGACGTCCTGAAGGGCAAGAAGCCCGAGGTCAACGACACCAAGACGTACGACAACGGTGCCAAGGTCGTCCCCGCCTACCTGCTGCAGCCGGTGAGCGTCGACAAGAGCAACTACACCAAGGAACTGGTCGACACCGGCTACTACAAGGCCGGCGAGCTCAAGTAGTCAGCCCTGTCGGACCACTCCTCTGATTGAAAGGCACGACCATGGCGGGACCCGTCCTGGAAATGCGCTCGATCGTCAAGACCTTTCCCGGCGTCAAAGCGCTGTCGGACGTCACACTGACCGTCCGTCAGGGCGAGGTCCATGCCATCTGCGGTGAGAACGGCGCCGGAAAGTCCACCTTGATGAAGGTGCTCTCCGGCGTCCATCCGCACGGCACGTACGAGGGCGACATCCTCTTCGAGGGAGACATCGTCTCCTTCAAGGACATCCGAGCGAGCGAGCAGCACGGCATCGTGATCATCCATCAGGAACTGGCCCTGGTGCCGTTCCTGTCGATCGCGGAGAACATCTTCCTCGGCAACGAACACGCCTCGGGCGGGTTCATCAACTGGAACGAGACGCTCAAGCACGCCACCGAACTGCTGCGCCGGGTGGGTCTGTCCGACCACCCCGAGACCCGGATCACCGACATCGGTGTCGGAAAGCAGCAGCTGGTGGAGATCGCCAAGGCGCTCTCGAAGAAGGTGAAGCTCCTCATCCTGGACGAGCCGACCGCGGCTCTGAACGACGAGGACAGCGGCAAACTCCTGGATCTCATCCTGGAGTTGAAGAAGCAGGGCATCACCTCGATCATCATCTCCCACAAGCTCAACGAGATCCGCCGGGTCGCCGACTCGGTGACGATCATCCGCGACGGGAAGTCCATCGAGACCCTCGACGTGAAGGCCCCGGAGACCACCGAGGACCGGATCATCACGGGCATGGTCGGCCGCGACCTCGACCACCGCTTCCCCGACCGCACTCCGTACGAGGGCGAGACGGACGCGGCCCCCGCCCTGGAGATCCGCAACTGGACGGTCCACCACCCGATCGACCAGACCCGCAAGGTGGTCGACGACGTGTCGATCGACGTGCGGCGTGGCGAGATCGTCGGCATCGCGGGCCTGATGGGCGCGGGGCGTACCGAACTCGCGATGAGCGTGTTCGGGCGCACCTACGGCCGGCACGCGGGCGGCACGGTCCTCAAGGACGGCAAGGAGATCCGTACGAAGACCGTCGCGGAGGCGGTCGGGCACGGCATCGCGTACGTCACCGAGGACCGCAAGCACTACGGCCTCAACCTCATCGACAACATCAACCGCAACATCTCGCTGACCGCCCTGGACAAGGTGGCCAAGTACGGTGTGGTCGACGAGCACGAGGAGCGGAAGGTCGCCGAACGCTTCCGCAAGTCGATGAACATCAAGGCGCCGACCGTGTTCGAGACGGTGGGCCGGCTGTCCGGCGGCAACCAGCAGAAGGTCGTCCTCAGCAAGTGGATCTTCGCCGGGCCGGACATCCTGATCCTGGACGAGCCGACCCGCGGTATCGACGTGGGCGCCAAGTACGAGATCTACACGGTCATCGACCAACTGGCCGCCGAGGGCAAGGCGGTCGTCTTCATCTCCTCCGAGCTGCCGGAACTGCTCGGCATGTGCGACCGCATCTACACCATGTCCGCCGGGCGGCTGACGGGTGAGGTCTCGCGGGCCGAGGCCACGCAGGAAGTGTTGATGCGCCAGATGACGAAGGACAAAGAGGTAACCCGATGAGCACCGATGTGAGCAAGATCCCGGCGTCGGCGCCGCCCGGCAAGAGCGGGGACCAGGCTTCCGACGGCGGCCTGCTGCAGCTGATGCTGAACGGCCTGCGCCGCAACATGCGGCAGTACGGCATGCTGATCGCGCTCGGCCTGATCGTCGCGCTGTTCGCGGTGTGGACCGACGGCGACCTGCTGCTGCCGCGCAACATCTCCAACCTGGTGCTCCAGAACAGCTACATCCTGATCCTCGCGATCGGCATGATGCTGGTGATCATCGCGGGGCACATCGACCTGTCGGTCGGATCGCTGACCGCGTTCGTCGGAGCGTTCGCCGCCGTGCTGACGGTCCAGCACGACGTGGCCTGGCCGATCGCACTGGTGCTGACGCTCGTGGTCGGCGCGGTCGCGGGCTCGGTCCAGGGCTATCTGATCGCGTATCTCGGCATACCGTCGTTCATCGTCACCCTGGCGGGCATGCTGCTCTTCCGCGGTCTGACGGAGATCCTCCTGGAGGGCCAGACCCTCGGCCCGTTCCCGGACGGTCTGCAGAAGCTCGGCAACGGCTTCCTGCCCGCGGTCGGCCCGGACACCAACTACCACAACCTCACCCTGCTGCTGGGCTTCGCGCTGCTGGCCTTCGTGGTCTACCAGGAGGTCCGCGACCGCAAGCGCCAGCAGGAGTTCGCGCTCGACGTGCTGCCCAGGAACGCCTTCCTGCTGAAGCTCGTCGCGATCGCCGCCGCGGTCCTCGCGGTCACGATGCTGCTCGCCAGCTACCAGGGCGCGCCGATCATCCTGCTCGTCCTCGGTGTGCTGGTGGTCGGCTACGGCTACGTCATGCGCAACGCGGTCTTCGGCCGGCACATCTACGCGATCGGCGGCAACCTGCCGGCGGCCAAGCTGTCCGGCGTCAAGGACAAGAAGGTCACCTTCCTCGTCTTCCTCAACATGGGCGTGCTCGCGGCCCTGGCGGGTCTGGTGGTCGCCGCCCGTCTGAACGCGGCCTCCCCGAAGGCGGGTCTGAACTTCGAACTCGAGGCGATCGCCTCGTCGTTCATCGGTGGCGCGTCCATGAGCGGCGGTGTGGGAACCGTCCTCGGCGCGATCATCGGTGGCCTGGTCCTCGGTGTGCTGAACAACGGCATGAACCTCCTCAGCGTCGGCACCGACTGGCAGCAGGTCATCAAGGGTCTCGCCCTGCTGGCCGCGGTCGGGTTCGACGTGTGGAACAAGCGCAAGTCCGGCTCTTAGCAGCCGGTTCGCAGACAGGTCGTACCGAAGGGTCCCGCGGGCAGCCCGTCCGCGGGACCCTTCGTCCTCCCACCCCAAGGCCACGGAGGCAGGAACCCGGTGAAGGAACTGTTCGGCACGCTCGCCGACGGGACGAAGGTCCACCGCTGGTCGCTGGAGAACGGCGGCACACGACTGAAGGTCCTGTCCTACGGCGGGATCGTGCAGTGCCTGGAGGTCCCCGACCGGGACGGCCGGTACGCCAACGTCTGCCTCGGCTTCGGCAGCGTCGAGGAGTACGTCGACTCCAGCCCGTACTTCGGGGCGCTGATCGGGCGCTACGGCAACCGCATCGGCAAGGGCGCCTTCGCCCTGGACGGCGAGACCTACCAACTGTCCGTCGACGACGGCGAGAACAGCCTGCACGGCGGCGCCCAGGGCTTCGACAGGCGCGTGTGGGATGTCGAGCCGTTCACCGAGGGCACCGACGTCGGCCTGCACCTGTACTACACGTCCACCGACGGCGAGATGGGCTACCCGGGCACCCTCAGGGTGAAGGTGACGTACACCCTCACCCGGCACGGCGAGTGGCGCATCGACTACGCGGCCACCACCGACAGGGCCACCGTCGTCAACCTCACCCACCACCTGTACTGGAACCTCGGCGGCGAGGGCACCGGCACGATCGAGGACCACGAGCTGGAGATCGCCGCGTCCCGCTACACGCCCACCGACCCGGGTCTGATCCCCACCGGTGAGCTCGCCAAGGTCTCGGGCACCCCCTTCGACTTCCGCGAGGGCAAGCCGATCGGCCGGGACCTCAGGGCCGGCCACCCGCAGCAGATCCTCGCCAAGGGCTACGACCACAACTGGGTCCTGGACAAGGGCGTCACCGCGGAGCCCGAGCACGTGGCGACCCTGCGCGACCCGTCGTCGGGCCGCACGCTGCGGATCTCCACCGCCGAGCCGGGACTGCAGTTCTACTCGGGCAACTTCCTCGACGGCACCCTTACCGGCACCGGCGGCCGCACCTACCGCCAGGGCGACGCGCTGTGCCTGGAGACACAGCACTTCCCGGACGCCCCGAACCACCCGTCGTTCCCGTCCACGGTGCTGCGCCCGGGCCGGACATACCGTACGACAACGGTCCACTCGTTCGGTGCCTGACCTGGTGAGATGACGGGCCCTACCCCGTGGTTCCCGAACTCACACTTCTTTCACACCCGTTGAACAGCGCCACGCGGATTTCCGTATGGAGAGGTGGCCCGTGCTCCCCCGCGCGGGCCACCCAATGACGACGGACCCGGTCGTCCCCGCCGGGTCCGCCCCATACGGAGGTTCGATGGCCGACAACGTCACCTCGTTGTTCCGCAGCACTTCTGCGCACAGCCCGTCCATGGCGGCGCTGGCGCGTGAGGGCGGAGACGGGACGGGGCCGGTGGACTTCTGTATCCCCTGCAATCCCTATTTTCCCACCCCGGCGATGATGGACACCATGGCCTCGCGGCTGAAGGACATCATCACGTACTACCCCAGCAGCGCCGACACGATCACCGCCGAGCTGTGCAACCTGCTCCAACTCCCGCCGCAGGCCGTGGCGATGGGCAACGGCTCCACCGAACTGATCACCTGGATCGACCACCTGCTGGTCCGCGAGTCCCTCGCCATACCGGTCCCCACCTTCGGCCGCTGGACCGACCAGCCGATGGAGACCGGCAAGCGGGTCGACATGTTCCCGCTCCAGGAGTCCAGCGGCTTCGCCCTGGACCTCGCGCAGTACGCCGAGTTCATCCGCACCCGGGGCACGCGGGTCGCGGTCATCTGCAACCCGAACAACCCCGACGGCGGCTTCCTGCACAAGCACGCGCTGGTGCAGTTCATGGACGCCATGGCCGATCTCGACCTCATCGTCATCGACGAGTCGTTCCTGGAGTTCGCCGACGCGGAGCAGGAGCCCTCGGTCGTCCAGGAGGCGATGATCCGGCCGAACGTCATCGTCCTGCGCAGCCTCGGCAAGAACTTCGGCCTGCACGGCATCCGCTTCGGCTACATGGTCGCCAACCCCTCCCTGGCCGGCCGGGTCCGCTCGATGCTGCCGAAGTGGAACCTCAACGCCTTCGCCGAGTACGTGGTGTTCATGCTCAAGGAGCACGGCGCCGAGTACGCGCAGAGTCTGCACCAGGTCCGCCGGGACCGCCTCGACATGGCGAGCCAGCTCTCCCAGCTGCCCGGGCTGACCGTCTACCCCTCGCAGGGGAACTTCCTCTTCGTGCGCCTGCCCGTGGGCGCCGAAGGCACCGTGGTCCGGGACCGGATGCTCACCGAGCACCGCATCCTCGTCCGCGAGTGCGGCAACAAGATCGGATCCTCCAGCCGCTTCCTGCGGCTCGTGGTGCGCCCCCAGGTGGATGTGCGTCGCCTGGTGTCCGGCCTGGAACAGGTGCTCTACGGGACCAGGAGGGGAGCCGTCGTGCCCGAGCTCGCTCAAGGGACCAGCTACAGCTCGGGTACGGCGGCAGTGGACCGCCTCGTCGGCCAGACCAACGGGGCCGGCATGCAGGGCCTCGCGGCGATGGCCGTCGGCGGCGGTGGGATGGGCATGCCGATGGCGATGCCGACGCCGATGTCGGCACCTCAGCCGGTGCAGATGCCGGTCGCCGTGGCCTCGGCCCAGTCGGACGGGATGGGGATGGGCATGGTGGGCATGCCGATGGCGATGCCGACGCCGATGTCGGCGCCTCAGCCGGTGCAGATGCCGGTCGCCGTGGCCTCGGCACAGTCGGACGGAATGGGGATGGTGGGCATGCCGATGGCGATGGCGGCGGCAGCACCCGCACCTCCTCCGGCCCCCGCCCCGATGCCCCCTGCTCCAATGCCCATGGCTCCGGCCCCGATGCCCTTCGCCGCGCCGAGCGGGCCGACCCCGCCGGGGGTTCCGGCCCGTGGCGGGCTCACGGCCGCGCAGGTGCGTGGCATGACCGCACCGGCGGCGGGCGTACCGCAGGAGTTGTCCGCGGCGCCCGCCACCGGGTGGCCCAACGCGCAGAGCTGGCCGAACGCGGCGGGGATGGGCCAGACGGGATAGCCCGCGCCCGGACGCGACAGGCTCGCGACGAAGGGCCTCCGGCAAGGTCTCCCCCGCCGGAGGCCGTCCGTCACAGCTCGTCGAGGAGGCTGGTCACCGAGCCGTTCTCGAAGATCTCCCGGATGGCGTGCGAGATCAGCGGTGCGACCGACAGGACCTCGACCTTGTCCAGGCCGGTCGCGCCGGCCGTGGGCAGGGTGTCGGTGAAGACGAACCGGCTGACCCGGGAGTTCTTCAACCGGTCCACCGCGGGCCCGGACAGGATGCCGTGCGTGGCCGCCACGATGACGTCCTCGGCGCCGTTCGCGTACAGCGCGTCCGCCGCCGCACAGATCGTGCCCGCCGTGTCGACCATGTCGTCCACCAGGACGCACACCCTCCCCGCGACCTCGCCGACCACCTCATGCACGCTGACCTGGTGGGCCACGTCCTTGTCCCTCTTCTTGTGGACGATGGCCAGCGGCGCGCCGAGCCGGTCGCACCACCGGTCGGCGACCCGGACCCGGCCGGCGTCCGGGGAGACCACCGTCAGCCGCTCCCGGTCGGTTCCCGCCGCGATGTGGTCGGCGAGGGTGGGCAGGGCGAAGAGATGGTCCATGGGGCCGTCGAAGAACCCCACGATCTGGTCGGTGTGCAGGTCGATCGTGATGACCCGGTCGGCACCGGCGGCGCTCAGCAGGTCCGCGACCAGCCGGGCCGAGATGGGCTCCCGGCCCTTGTGCTTCTTGTCCTGCCGCGAGTAGCCGTAGAACGGCGCGACGACGGTGACGCTGCGGGCCGAGGCCCGTTTCAGCGCGTCGATCATGATGAGCTGTTCCATGATCCACGTGTTGATGGGCGCCGTGTGGGACTGCGTGACGAAGCAGTCCGCACCGCGGACCGACTCCTCGAAGCGGACGTAGATCTCCCCGTTGGCGAAGTCCCGTGCCTGGGTGGGCACCAGGCGGGTGCCGAGTTCCCGGGCGATGCGGGCGGCGAGGTCGGGGTGGGCCCGGCCGGAGAACAGGAGCATCTCCCGCCGGGCGCCACGGGTCACGGAGGTCACCGGCCGAGCACCGGGTAGTCGGTGTAGCCGCAGTGGTCGCCGCCGTAGAAGGCCGACTCGTCGGCCGCGTTGAACGGTCCGCCTGAGGCGATACGGGCCGACAGGTCGGGGTTGGCGAGGAAGAGGGCCCCGAGCGAGACCGCGTCGGCGAGACCCTCGTCAAGGATCTGCTGCGCGGTCTCGGCGGATGCCGGGAAGGAGTCCGCGGTGGCGTGCGGGTTGACCACCAGACCGCCCTGCCACAGGTCGCGCACGGCCCGGGTGACCGGGCGCGAGACGATCTCGCAGACCTCCAGGAACGCCAGCTCCGGCAGCGCCGGGACGAGGGCCGCGTAGAGCGCCTGGGTGTCGCCCTCGGCGATGTCGTTGTAGGTGTTGCCGGGCGAGACACGCACGCTGGTGCGCTCGTTGCCGATCGCGGCGGCGACGGCCTCGGTGACCTCGACGGTGAGCCGGATCCGGCCCGCGAGCGAACCGCCGTAGGAGTCGGTGCGGTGGTTGGTGTTCTCGGCGAGGAACTGGTGCAGAAGGAAGCCGTTGCCGGCGTGCACCTGGACGCCGTCGAATCCGGCCTCGACCGCGTTGCGGGCGGCGTCCGCGAAGTCCCTTACGGTGGCGGCGATCTCGTCGGCGGTCAGCTCGTGCGGGACCGGGTAGTCCTGCGGTCCGGCCGGGGTGAAGCACTGTCCGGCGGCGGCGATCGCGGACGGGGCGACCGGCTGGTGGGCGCTGTCGTACAGCGCGGGGTGCCCGATGCGGCCCGAGTGCATCAGCTGGACCACGATCCGCCCGCCCGCGGCGTGCACGGCATCCGTGACGGTGCGCCAGCTCTTGACCTGCTCGGGGTGGTGCAGGCCGGGCGTGTTGAGGAAGCCCTGGCCGACCTGGGAGGGCTGGGTGCCCTCGGTGATGATCAGGCCGGCGGAGGCACGCTGGGCGTAGTACTCGGCCATCAGCTCGGTGGCCCCGCCGCACGGCTTGGCCCGGTTGCGGGTCATGGGGGCCATCACGAGCCGGTTGTCCAGGGTGATCTTGCCGAAGGTGACGGAGTCGAACAGCGAGGTCATGATCTTCCTTTACGAGGGTGTCAGCCGCGGTCGGTCTGGTGGCGGGCGTAGGCGGCGGCCAGGCGGCCGCCGACCTCGGCGGTGGAGATGAGGACGGCCATGTTGGCCTGGGCGGTGCGGCCTCCGGTGGCCCGGTCGACCGCGTGCATCAGGTACTTGGTCAAGCCCTGGCCGCCCACGCCGTCCCGCTCTGCCTGCGCGAGCGCGTCCTGGATGGCGGCCTCGGCCTCGGCCCGGTCGACGGCGTCCTCGGCGCGCGGCGGGGTGGCGACGACCACGCCGCCGGGGTGGCCGGTGGCCCAGTGGGTGGCGACGACCTCGGCGATCAGGTCCTCGTCGTCGATGCGGTGCGGGGATCTGATGCCGCTGGAGGCGCAGTAGAAGGCCGGGAAGTCGTCGCAGCCGTGGGAGAGCACCGGGACGCACTGCGTCTCCAGGTACTCCATGGTGAGTTTCAGGTCGAGGATCATCTTGGCGCCGGCGCACACGACCGCGACCTTGGAGCGGGTGAGCTGGATCAGGTCCGAGGAGACGTCCATGGTGGTCTCGGCGCCACGGTGGACGCCGCCGAGACCCGCGGAGGAGAACCACTGGATGCCGGCCAGCTCGGCGGCGACGAGCGAGGAGGCGACGGTGGTCGCGCCCAGGCCCCGGCGGGCCAGCACCACGGGCAGGTCGCGGCTGGAGACCTTGGGGATGCCGGTCCCGGACGCGAACCGCTCGATGTCCTGCTCGGTCATGCCGACCTTGAGGGCCCCGTCCTCGACGCAGATCGTCGCCGGGACGGAGCCGCCCTTGCGGACGGCGGCCTCGACCTCGTACGCCGTCTCGGCGTTGTGCGGGTAGGCCAGGCCGTGGGTGATGACGTTCGATTCCAGCGCGACGACGGGCCGCCGTTCGTGCAGGGCCTCGCGGACCTCTTCGCTGTAGTGGATCGGGATGCGGGTGCTCATCGGGTTCCTTCGGCGGGGATCGGCTGGGAGTAGTTCGGCTGCTTCCACAGCAGGTGGGCCTTGGCGTCGATCTCGGGTGTGTGCACCCGTTCGATCCACCGGGACGGCTCGACGGGTTCCACGGCGATCGACACCGCGCCCTCCTCGACGCCGAACACCCGGGTGACGGTCTCGGTCAGTGCGGTGACCAGCTCGGCCCGCTCGGCCTCGGTGAAGGTGCGGGGAAAGTGGCTGATGCTGATGTGCGGCACGGCCGCGTCCCTTTCGGTCGGGGACCTCGCCCCGCGGCGGGGGAACTCACGGGGCGAGGAGTCTCAGTGACGGTGTGTCAGATCCCGGATGCGGGCGATGAGTTCGTCCACTCCGTGCTTCTTCAGCACGGAGTAGTGGTCGCCGTCGAGGTCCACGAGCACCGGCGGTTCGGCCGAGTAGCCGGAGCTGGTCTCCAGGAAGGAGTAGTCGTCGCCGCGCGCCTTGAAGACCGTGACGGGCGCCTCGATGCGGCGCTCGCGCAGTTCGCGGAAGCTGTACTCGAACTCGTAGGTCTCGGCGACGATCCGGGTGATGCGGCGAATCGTTTCCTCACCGAGGGCCGGCAGCCGGTCGTGGACGAAGCCGACGAAGGAGTCCTCGTCGGTCACCTGCCGCAGACAGGCCCGTACGGCCGGGCCGTGGACGGTGCCCGCGAAGACGGAGAACAGGATGGTGACGTAGGCCGGGTTGGCGAAGGACGCCTCGCGGCCCCACCGTCGTCCGCTCTCGTTCGCGAGCTCGGGATTGCCCGGGCAGATCAGCAGCAGGCTGTCCACCTTCTCGCCGGACCGCTCCAGCTGCCAGGCCGCCTCGAAGGCCACGCGCGCGCCGAAGGAGTAGCCCCACAGCGTGTACGGTCCGCACGGCTGGGCCCGGCGGATCTCCGCGACGTCGGCCGTCGCCATCTCCCGGATGGTGCCGTGCGGCACCTCGCCGGGGTTGATCCCGTGGGCCTGGATCCCGGTCACGGGCCGGTCCAGGTCCACTCCCTGGGCCAGCAGTCGCAGGTTCATCGGGTAGCCGCCGAGGCCCGGCCAGCAGAAGACCGGGCTGCCGGGGCCGCCGTGCAGCGGCACCAGCCGGGAGCCGGTGTCCGGGGCGCCGCGGTCGACACGGGCGGCGAGATCGGCCAGCTTCGGCGACTCGAAGATCACCTGGAGCGGCAGACCGGCGTCGAACTCCCGGTTGATCCGGTTGACCAGCGCCACGGCGTGCAGCGAGTTGCCGCCCGAGGCGAAGAACTCGTCCTGGACGGACACGTCCTCGTACTTCAGCATCCGGCCCCACTCGGCGGCCAGCCAGCGTTCCGTCGCCGTGGCGGGGGCGACGTACTCGGCGGCGCTGCGGATCGCGGCGACCTCCGGCAGCGCGGCCGTGGCCTTGGCGTCGATCTTCCCGTTGGCGGTCAGCGGCAGTTCGTTCACCACCACGACCCGGGCCGGGATCATGTAGTCGGGCAGGAACCGCGCCATGTCGTCGCGGATCAGTTCCGCCGGACCCCGGGTGTGCACGGCGTCCTCGGCCATGCCTTCGTGCGCGGCCTGGCCGGTGCTGATCCGGCCGCCCACGAAGAAGTACGAGGCGGGCGCGGGAGGCGCTCCGGCGGCGGCGAGCAGGTCGTCCAGGCGGCGGGCGGCCGGCAGTGGGTTGCCCGACTTGGAGGAGTAGCCGGAGGACATCAGACCGATGCCCGCGGTGCGCTGGAGGCGGTGCAGCAGGGTGCCGAGGACGATGTAGTGCCGCCACGGGTCGGTGGCCCGGGAGACGGCACTGATCCCGAAGGCGGAGCACTCGTACACGCTCTGGTTGATGGCGATGACGTGCCGCTTCTCCACGACCCCGGAGCCGACCGCCTCAAGCCGGCCGTCCCGGTGCCGGTAGAGGCCTTCCTGCAGTCCCGCCACCCGGTCGCCGTGGGCCTGGACCAACAGCTCGACCTCGTCCGGCTGCTCCCGGTCCTGGTGCGGGGTGATCTCGAAGGTGCCCAGGTACCGGTCGCCGTCGGCCGCGTCGAGCCGGTCGAAGACCGCCGGGTCGAAGCCCACGGGGACGATGCCGAGGCCGAACTCGGGCAGGACCTCCTCGAAGACGCCGAGCATGTGGCCGGCCTCGAACTCCAGGACCTCCAGGATGTTGTTCTTGTACACGGGCTCGATGGCCCGTGTCCGCCCGAGGAAGTGCACCCGCAGCACCGGACGGGACGTCTCATGGCCCGCGTCGCCGACGCGCACCAGCGTGTGGTCGGCGGGGTGGTGGTAGTAGACGCCGGACAGCCCGAACAGGCCGTCGATCTCCAGATACGTCTGGGTGGCGTACAGAGCGCCGGGCGAGGCGTAGGAGTACTTCGGCAGCAGCCGTTCGTCGCTGCGGAACGGGCCGAACCAGCGCAGGACACGGCCGAGTTCCGTCAGTGTGAGCTCGGTGAGCGCCCGGGGCACGCGGGGTGTACGACGGCGCGGGGAGAGCAGGTCGAGCACGTCGTCCGCGGTGACCGCGCCGCCGTCGTAGCGGCGGTAGGTCTTGCGGGCGAAGGCCTCGCGGCGCTGCGCCTCGGTGGCCTGCCGGCCCGGCAGTTCGAGCACCGGGCGCCCGGCCAGTTCGGCGGGACCGCGCAGTCCCGGGTTGGACAGCTGGGCCCTGACCTGGACCTTGGACGCCTTGGACCGGTGGTGGGCGGCGTCGTCGCGGCCCTGGTCCATCACCGCGGCGGTGCGCTCGTTCAACTCCACTGCCGCGACGAGGGACTTGCCTCCGGTGCGGGGGTCGTCGGTGACGACGGCTGCCGCGCGCCGCACCCAGGTGTGCTCCTCGATCCGGGACGCCACCTCCTCCAACTCGACCCGGTAGCCGCGCAGTTTGACCTGGTTGTCGGTTCGGCCGGTGAACTGGATGGTGCCGTCCGGGTTCCACTGGCAGAGGTCGCCCGTACGGTACAGGCGTTCCGTCGGATTGAACGGCGAGGTGAGGAGCGTCCGGCGGTCGCCTCGGGCAGGCCGATGTAGCCGCGGGCGACCTGGACGCCGCCCACGAAGAGCTCACCGTTCTCGCCGATGTCGACCGGCTGCATGTTCTCGTCGAGGATGTAGCAGGTCACGTTGTCGGCGGGCACGCCGACCGGCAGGATCCCGGCCGGTGCGACGTCGAGGGCGTCGGGGTCGATCCAGTGCGAGGTGGCGTTGATCGTGGTCTCGGTCGGGCCGTAGAGGTTGACCAGGGAGACGCCCGGCAAAGCTGTGAACAGCTCCTGGGCCAGCGCGCGGGTGAGGGCCTCGCCGCCGGAGAAGAGCCGGGTCAGGGAGGTGCAGGCACCGAACTCCTCGGTGTCGACGAGGGCTTGGAGCAGGGTCGGCACGGCCTGGAGCGCGGTCACCCGGTGCGCGCAGACCATGGCGATGACGGCCTCGGGGTCCCGGAAGATTCCCGGGGTTCCCATCACCACCCGCGCTCCGACGGCGGGGGCGAGGATCTCCCACTGTGCCGCGTCGAAGCTCATCGGCGTCTTCTGGAGGATGGACACCTCGGGGCCGAGGTGTCCGCAGTTGGCCAGCCAGCGCAACTGGGAGACGATGCTGCGCTGTTCGATCATCACCCCCTTGGGCCGGCCGGTGCTGCCCGAGGTGTAGATGACGTAGGCGAGATGCTCGCCGCGCGGGGCCGGCAGAGGCGCCACCGTGTCCTCGGCAAGGTCGGTGAGGTCGACGACGACCGTGCCCTCAGGGGCCAACTGCCGGGCCTGCTCGCGCAGGTGGGGCTGGGTGACGATCACCTGGGCGCCGGAGTCCTCGACCATGTGTCTGAGCCGGGCCTCCGGGTAATCGGGCGAGAGCGGCAGATACGCGGCGCCGGCCGTCAGGATGCCCCAGGCCCCGGTCATGAGGTCCGCGGAGGACTCGGTGTAGAGGCCGACGCAGGTGTCGGGCAGGACGCCGAGTCCGACGAGCCGGGAACCCAGGCGGTCGGCCTGGGACTTGAGCTCGCGGAAGGTCAGGCTTGCGTCGGCGGTGGTTACGGCCGTGTCGTCGGGGCGCAGTCCCGCCTGGTGGGCGAGCAGGCCGCGCAGCGACGCGGGCTTGAAGGACACACCGGATATGGGTGCCTCGGTGTTCATGTGGTGATTCCCCCGAATCGTTGATGAGAGTCGATCAGACCCGGCTCGCCGCGCGTTCGGGCGGCGCCGGTGCGGGTCTGCGGTCCCGGCCCCGCGGCTGGGCGAGGACGACCGCGCCCACGACGGCGGCCGCGCCGAGGAGTTGGAGCGGGCGCAGGGTCTCGTCTAGGAAGAGGTAGCCGAGGACCGTCGCGCACAGCGGTGAGGCGAAGGACAGGAAGGAGGCGGCGAGGGCCGGCAGCCGGGACAGACCTCGGAACCACAGGACATAGGCGATGAGCGCGCCGATGACGCTGAGGTAGGCGAAGCCCCCGACGTTGGTCCAGGTGAGATGGTCCGGCAGACCCTCGCCGGCCAGGGTGACGGGCAGCAGGACGAGCCCGCCGACGGTGAGCTGCCAACCGGTGAACGTCAGCAGTCCGACGCCCTCGGGACGGCCCCACCTCTTGGTGAGCACGATGCCGGAGGCCATGGACAGGGCGCCGAGGAGCCCGGCCAGTACGCCGACGCCGTCGAGACCGGCGTGCGGCTGCAGTACGAGCAGGGCGACTCCGACGGCGCCGACCAGGCAGGCCACCAGATGGACGGGCTGGATCCGGTCCTTCAGCAGCGCCGAGCCGAGCAGCAGCACGATCATCGGCTGGATCGTCATGACCAGCGCGGCCACTCCCCCGGGCAGGTGGTAGGCGGCCAGGAACAGCAGATAGAAGAAGGCACCGATGTTCAGGACGCCCAGGACGACGGCCCGCC
Source organism: Streptomyces sp. NBC_00285 (assembly GCF_036174265.1). NCBI lineage: Bacteria > Bacillati > Actinomycetota > Actinomycetes > Kitasatosporales > Streptomycetaceae > Streptomyces > Streptomyces sp. NBC_00285. The sequence goes on from NZ_CP108055.1 coordinate 3,365,015, forward strand.
ACCACCAGATGCCCCGGGGAAGCGTCCTGGTCATGAGCAGCAGGAGCAGTCCCGCGGGCAGGGCCCGCAGGGTGGAGGCCAGCAGCGGCCGGTCCGGCGGCAGGAACTCGGTGGTGATGAGGTACGTCGATCCCCAGACGGCCGGGGCGAGCGCGGTGAGGGCGGAGGTCGCGGCGAGGCGCTGACTGGTCACTCGGTGGCTCCGGAGTCGGTCGTCCCGAAGAAACGGTCGCCGAAGTCGCCGATGCCCGGGATCATGAACGCGTGCTCGTTGAGCCGGTCCTCGATCGCGCTGGTGACGATCTTGACCTGTGGACGCTCGGTGCCCACCCGGCGCAGCCCCTCGGGAGAGGACAGGAAGTTGATCATGATGATGTGCTTCTCGGGCACCCCGGCCTCGCGCAGCACGTCGATCGCGGCGATCGCGGAGCCGCCGGTGGCGAGCATCGGCTCCAGCAGCAGTACGTGGCCGTCGGCGATGTCCGCGGGCAGGTGCTGGTAGTACAGGTGCGGCAGCTTGGTCCGCTTGTCGCGCTGGATGAGGATCTTGCCGACGCGGATGCCGGGGTGGAGATAGCGCAGCTCGCCCTCCATGGCCTCGCCCGCCCGGATGACCGGCACCGCGCAGATCTTCGAGGCGAACTCGAGTCCCTGGTAGGTGGTGCCGACCGGGGTGGTGACGTCCTTCTTGGTGAACGGCAGGAGGTCGAGGCCGGCTTCGAGCAGGTGCCGGATGACGCGGCGCGAGTGGAAGACGAAGTCCTCGCGGGTGCAGTCCTTGTCCCGGATGATCGTGTGGATGGCACGGAGTTGGTCGGTCTGCGGAAGCAGATGGACGTTGTGGCCCGTGGTCACGGCATGGGCTCCTTCGGGTCCGTTGGGTTCGACTCGCTCGACGAGGGCACGGCGAAGGGAGGGGCGTCCGGGCCGGATCGCGGTCCGGACGCCCCTGCTTCGGTGCTGCGTTCAGCCGATCTCGTCGAAAGCGCGGCGGGCCTCGGCGACGAACTTCGCGACCTTGGCGCGGTCCTTGCGCCCGTCGGGGCCCTCCAGGCCGGTGTGCGCGTCGACGGCGGCGGGCCGGACCGCACGGATGGCGTCGCCCACGTTCTCCGGGTTCAGACCGCCGGCCATCATCAGCGGCTTGGGTGAACGCCGGACGAGCTCGGCGGAGACGTTCCAGTCGTGGGTGAGGCCGGTGGCGCCCTTGGCGCCGGTCCTCGGGTCGAAGGTGTCGGTGATGTACATGTCGACGAAGGCGTGGGTGTCGTCGACGAGCTTCAGCAGCTCCTCGGCGTTGTCCTGCTTGACGACGAGGGACTTGAGCACGAAGAGGTCCGGCCGGATCTCCTTGAGGCGGCGCAGCTGCCCGGTCTCCACGTCACCGTGCAACTGCACGGCGACGACGCCGAGTTCGTGACAGAAGTCGCTGATCTCCTGGGCGTCGGTGAGATAGCTGATGAGGACGCCGGCGTGCGGGGCGGCGAGGCCCTTGATGATCACCGCGGCATCCTGCTCGGGAATGTCGTCCTTGCCGGACGGCAGACGCAGCGCGAAGCCGAGCCAGTCGGCACCCTGAGCGATGATCATGTCCGCCTCGACGGCGTCGATGACGCCTGCGACCTGGACGAGCTTGTTGACTGTGGTCACGAAGACCAACCCCCCTGTTGGTGCGCGGTGTTCGCGCTTGGTTGTGATGTGGTGTCAGCGGCCGTACGTCTCGCTGAAGCAGGTCAGCACACGGTCCCGTCGTCCTGGGTGAAGCCGGCTCTCGGCCGGGTGGCCCAGCGGCATGAGCAGGGCGATGTGCAGGTCGTCGCGGCCGTCGATGCCGATGGCCTTCTTGACCTGCCCCTCGTCCCAGCCGTTCATCGGACTGGTGGCCAAACCCGCGGCCTCAGCGGCGATCATGAGGAAGGACGCGGCGATCATGGCGTCCTTGACCGCGTACTCCCGCTCCAGGCCCCGGCCCGCGAGGTCCTCGTAGAAGTGGCGGGTGTCGGCGGGCGAAGCGGCGGCGAATCGCTCGGACCACGCCCCGCGCTGCGTCGCGGTGTCCCACACGTCGCCCCGGTCCTCGCGCCAGGCGGCGGACTCGGCGACGAACACGAGCATCACCGGCGCTTCCTGCGGATGCGGCTGGCCACCGGTGGCCGCGGTGAGCGCCCGGCGCCCCTCCTCCGAGGTGACGGTCACGACCGAACGGGCCTGCAGATTGAAGCTCGACGGCGCTTCCAGGGCCAGCTCCACCAGCTCCGTGAGCAGCGCGGCCGGTACCGGATCGGGCCGGTAATGGCGAATACTGCGGCGGGAACGGATGACCCGGGAAACGGTGGCGTGATCGACGCTCGATGCGTTCACGACCTTACCCCCTGACTTTTCGACGTCGAACTATCTGACGTCGAGAAGCTATGCCATGAACTACACTTGCGTCAAACACTTCGCTGTCAAACTAAACCTGAACGGGAGGTGACCTCATGCGTGACTCCGTCGACGAGTTCATGGACCAGTGGGCCGCCCAGCGCACCGACCTCGACCTCGACGCCATGGGCACGGTCGGCCGCATCCTGCGGCTGTCACGACTGGTGAACGCCCGACTCAAGGACTATTTCACGCAGTACGACATGGAGACGTGGGAGTTCGACGTCCTCGCCACCCTGCGCCGCAGCGGGCAGCCGCTCACAGCCAAGGCACTGGCCGGCAGCATCATGATCGGCTCGGCCGCGCTCACCAACCGCATCGACCGGCTGGTCGCCCGCGGCCTGGTCACCCGCGAGTCCGTGCCCGGCGACCGGCGCAGCCTGCACATCGCCCTCACCGCCGAGGGACGCGACCTGGTCGACCGCACCGTGGAGGGACATGTCCAGAACCAGCTGAAGATCCTCGCGGGCCTGACTCCGGACGACCGCGAGGACCTCACCCGCGTCCTGCGCACCCTGCTGGTCTCGCTCGGCGACACCCGCTGAACCCACCGCGCGCACAACGCCTCGCCGCCGCCCGGCAGTTACCGCACGGACGACGAGGCGGCCACGGGGTCACCCACTGGGGCGGCTCAGTGTCAGTGGGCGACCGGCCAGCCGCTGCTCCAGTTCAGCAGGTTGATGCCGAGCTTGGGTGTGCCGTTGTCGTTGCCGTCGTAGTAGTGGTAGACGATCAGGTCGCCGTCGGAGTCGTTCATGATCGACTGTCCGCCGGGGCCGATGTACCGGCCGTGCGACTCCAGGACCGGGGTGCCGCCGTTGTTCGTCATCGCGACGCCGCTCTTGTCGACGTACGGCCCGGTGACGGCGGTGGCCCGGCCCACCTTGACCTTGTAGGTCGAACTCGTGCCGGCGCAGCAGGTGTCGTAGGACGCGAAGAGGTAGTAGTAGCCGCCCCGCTTGACGATGTACGGCGCCTCGACGGCCTTGGTGCCGGTCGGGCGGGCCGCGATCGAGTACCGCGTGGTGTTGGAGGAGAGCTGCTTCCCGGTGCTCGGGTTGAGCTGGATCATCTTCAGGCCGGTCCACCAACTCCCGAAGGACAGCCACCACTTGCCGTCGCCGTCGACGAAGAGGTTCGGGTCGATGGCGTTGTAGTCGCTCGCGGTGGTGGAGGTGTAGACGGTGCCCTGGTCGGCCCAGGAGCCGGGCAGGCCGGTGCCCGAAGTGGCGAGGCCGATGGCGGACTTGTTGGAGCCGAACGTCGAGACGGCGTAGTACAGCAGGTACTTGCCGCCCTGGTAGGAGATGTCGGGCGCCCACGCCTCGGTGGCGTACGACGACCACCAGCCGGGCTTGGCGGTGAACGCGTCGCCGCCCGCCGTGAACGCGGTCCGGTCGGTGGAGGTGCGGTAGCCGAGACCGCCGCCGGTGCCGTACAGCAGGTACCGGCCGGCCGAGGTGCGGATCATGGTGGGGTCGTGGACGGTGGTGGCACCGGTGACGGTCCCGGGGTTGGGGTACGCGGAGGCCGTGCCCGGAATCAGGGCCAGCAGGAAGGCGACGGGAACAGCCAGAAGCGATGTGCGGCGCACGCTGACGCTCCTTTGCAGGATGCGAGTGAGGGGATGTTCGACATGTCGATCACCGATCAGAGCTTCGGACGGGACCGTAGAATCGAACCTCTTGCGCGTCAATGGCCCGCGCACGCCTCAGTGGTCGTGCTCCAGGGACGGCGTGGGCGTCGTAGGACTCAGCCGACCTGCTCGAAGACCATCGACCACCAGCTGTCCGGCTGTGCGAACGCGTACGGGTCGCGGGCCCTGAGGTACTCCACGAGTGTGTCCGTGTACGGCGCGCGGTCCTGCGGTGCGGCCTGTTCCAGGTGCTTGGTGCGCAGTGCGAAGCGGTACAGGAACTCGACGAGGTCGGCGAGGGTGCGGTTCACGATCTCGGCGCGCGGTTCCGCGTCGAAGGACATGAGGATGACGTAGCCGCGGTCCATGTCGAGGCAGTACCGCATCGCCGGGTCGTCGGTGGGGCCGCCGAGGACGAGGATGTGGGTCTCGTCGCCGCCGGCGGCGACCGGCACCACGGTGAAGGGATCGGGCCCGTCGTCGGCGGTGTCGAGGGTGAACAGCACGTCGACGAAGGCGGGCACACCGACGTCGCACAGCACCTCGGCGTCGGCCTCGGACAGTCCGCGCTCCTCGGCGACGGCACGGTCCAGCGTGACCACGCGGTCCGCGCCGAACAGTTCCGTCATCTCGTCATGGGTGGCCATGCGTCCTCTTCTTCCCCTCGTCCTCTGTGTGTTCAGCCGGCGAGGCCGGCCCGGCGCAGCAGCTTCAGCCAGTCGTCGTACTCCACCAGTTCGTCGTCGACCAGCGCGAGCCGTGCGTACGCGGCGGGGTCGGCCAGCCGCTCCAGGAAGAAGTCGGCCAGACCGGGCGCGAGCTGCTCGAAGCGCTCCGCGTCGACCCAGTCGGCGCCCTGGTCCGGGGTCCCGAGGACACTGCCGCCCGCGCGGTCGAGGAACACGGGAGCGTCGTTGGTCATCCCGACACAGAACAGCTTCTCCGGGGACAGCTCCAGCGGGGAGTCGACGACCGGCTCGCAGTAGAACTGGTGCTCCTCGGCCTCCTCCAGGCCGAAGAGCTGCACGGACGGTCCGCAGCTCGCGCCGTCCAGCACCCGGCAGAAGTCCAGGAACTCCCGCGGCACCCCGTCGGCATCCGCGGCGGCGGACGTCTCCTCGTCGATCGTCCCGCCGAGCGTGAACCCGAGCACGTCCGGGCTCTCCGCCAGCGCCGTCCGCAGGGCGTCCACGGTTGCGATCAGGCGGGACGACGCCGGGCTCGCGCTAGTCATCTGGCCACCACTTGATGTCGATGTTGATCGGATTGCCGTCCGGAAGATCCTTGATCTGCGGGCGTATCTGCTGTGTGCCGATGTCGTAGTTCGTCGTCCGGTCGAGCATCCGCAGGTTACGCCACGCGTCCGGACCACCGGTCTGGAGCTCGTTGACGTGGTCGGGCTGCATTTTACGGGCGGCCTGCGCGGCCTCCTCGGCGAACTCGGGGTCGTCCTTGTGGTTCCTGCGGATGAGCGCTTCCAGGGCGCCCTTGTACTTCGCGGTGATCTCCTTGTCGCGGTAGTCCTCGGTCCTGCCCTTGAACTTGAAGAGGTTCCCCTCCTCGCCGAGCCGCTGCAGGGCCCGCGCCTTCCGTTCGAAGGCCGGCTTGGGCATGCCGGGCTTCCACTCCACGGTGACGGTGTGCGGGTCCTTGGTGGTGTCCGGACGGTCCTTGCCGATCCCGCCGCCGTCGCGCACCGTGTCCTGGTCGCCGGAGCGCTTCACGATGCTCTGCAGCATCGTCTCGATGTTCTTGTCGTTGCGCGCATGGTTGTCGCCCATGTCCCGCACGCCCTTGGACACGTCCTGGAGGTGCTTGTGGAGCTGGTCCTCGGCCTCCTCGATGGCCTTGAGGATCTTCTCGGCCCCGGTCTCGACGGCCGCCGCGAGGGCGCCCTTGCCGCGCGTCCGGTTCAGCCCGGCCCGGCTGCGGCGCAGGTGGGGGCGGGCGCTGGACTCGTGCTCGTCGGCCTGGGAGGTGATCCGGTCGGCGAGCCGTTCGTGCAGCTCTTGGTCGCTGCGTACGGTGTCGCTCACGCGGCGCCTCCCCCCTTCGCGGTGAAGGTCCCCGTGGTCCCCGTGGCAGCGTCCAGCCCCTCCTTGAGGCCCTCGCTGCCCGCGTTCAGGGTCTTGCCGGGGCTGTAACCGTCCTGCAGTCCCACGGCGTTGGCGCCGACCTGGATGACGAGGTCGGTGGCCATGTTGCCGAGCGCGGAGTAGACGGGGCCCATGGCGACGGACATGAGCTCCTCGACCAGGAGGTGCTCGGCCTCCTTCAGCAGCCGCCGCACGATCAGGCGGGTGGCCTGGGTGGCGCCGAGCGCGCCGACCTCGGACAGCCCGAGCGTGAAGGGCGCGGCAGCCTGGGCGGCGATGATCTCGGCGGCCAGGATGCCCAGTTGGACGACGGCGGCGACCTTGGCACCGGCCACGGCGACGGCGGCGCCGTCCAGGGCCACCGCCCCGATGTCGGCCGCTTCACCGAGGCGTTCCAGGTGTACGTCGCTGACCTTGCCCCAGTGTTGCTGGAAGGCGGCGGTCGCGATGCCCTCGTTGCCTTCGAGGAACTCGCGGACGACACTCGTCGTCGCGTCCTTGCCCTGCCGCATCTGCGAGGCGAACGAACGCAGTCCGTCGGCCATGTCGCGGTAGTCGTCCTCGTCGACATTGGGCCACTCGACTCCGATGAGGTCCAGCACCCAGGCCGCCTCGTCGGGCAGCACGACTCCCATCCCCGTTCCCCCTTCGCCTTGGCAGGACCATTTCAGGTCACGCGTGCGACGGCCGAACTGTACTACGGGGGGCGCGATTTGCTGCCGCTACGGGAGGGATCGGAGTCCGTCCGTCGGGCGGGGGATGCTCACCGGTTCCCGAAGGGACGCGTCGGGCGGGAGCCGCCCAGACCGCCGGGGCCGGACTGCCCCCAAGGGCCCGCGGGACGCTCTGAATCCGTACGGCTCTCCGCGCCGGGCGGTGCCGTGTCCTGGCCGTCCCGCTCGTCCCTCTCATCGTGCTCGTCCTCGGCGCGACGCGCTTCCTGCCACTCCCCGAAGCGCTCGCCGGCCTCGCGGGCCTCGGCGTCGGAACGCTGCTCCCCCGCGCGCCGGACCTTGTCCGCCCCCGCGAACAGGGCGGCCGTGTACTCCGGGTCGGTGAAGGCCTGTTCCGCCGTGAGTCTGCCGCGCAGCACCCCGCCCGCCATCTCCCGCAGCTTCGGGTCGGACCCGGTGCTCAGCGTGCGCAACGCGCGCAGCAGGCTACGCGCCCGCTCCTCGTCCTTTGCGACACCCAGCAACTCCCCCTGATCCACCTCACGCCCGTCCACCACGCGAACCTCCCCCTTCTTCACGCCGGTCGCTCCAGTATCCAACAGCCGCCCGCGGGGCGGGAGTCACTGTCGCCGACGGCGGCTCGGCAGATCGACCTCGGCGCGCACCGTCTTCCCCGGCGGGGGCTCCCGGTCCCGTACCTCCCACCGGTCGGCGAGCGCGTCGACGAGGACGAGCCCACGGCCCCCGTCGCCGAGCAGCCGCATCGGCCGTACGGCGGGAAAGGGCTCCTCGCGGGTGTCGGTGACCTCGATACGGACACTGCCGGTGACGAGGGCCAGCCCCAGCTCGAAGTCCCGTCCCGGAACCCGGCCGTGGGTGACGGCGTTCGCGGCGAGCTCGGCGACGATCACCGCGACGGCGTCGGAGACCGGAGTGCCGTGCGCGATGCCCCAGGCGTGCAGCTGGTTCAGGGCGAGGTGGCGGGCGAGACGGGCACCGCGCGGGGTGGGACTGAGGCGCTGGGTGAACGTACGTACGGTAACCGGGGGTTGGTGGGTGTGAGGTGCGGTCATGGGCCCAATCTGGCGGTCCTGACGGTGCTTCACCAGGTGGGGCGCGCGTACGCTGCGGCAGCGTACGCGGTCACGGACTGGACAGTACGCGTGACGGACCGTGACCATGGGCGCGGGAGGTGACCGACTGTGGTCGATGGTGGCGGTGAGCCGGAGTCGTCGGACAGCATGCGGACGTTCGGGGCGGTGCTGCAAGCCCTGCGGGAGCATTCGGGGTTGAGCCGGGAGGAGTTCGGCGACCTGGTGGGCTTCTCCAAACACACCGTGGCGTCGGTGGAGTTGGGGCGCCGGATGCCGGACCTGGTGCTCGTGGAACGGGGAGAGGAGGCGACGGGGAACACGGGGGCGCTGCGGAAGTCGTTCCCGAAGCTGGCCCGGCAGCCGGGGTTGGCGGCGTGGTTTCGGCAGTGGGCGGGACTGGAGGCGACCGCGATCACGCTGTACACGTATGAATGCCGGTTGGTTCCGGGGCTGTTGCAGACGGAGGCGTATGCGCGGCAGCTTTTCACCGACGAACTCCCGCCGTTGGACGACGAGCAGATCGAGGCACAGTGGGTCGCCCGGGCGGAACGTCAGAAGTTGCTGCGGGACCGGCCGAACACCGCCTACAGCTTCATCATCGAGGAACACCTGCTTCTCCGCCGCACGGGCGGAACGCAGACGACGCGGGAGCTCGTGGAACATCTGCTGGAGGTCTCCGAGCTGCGGAACGTCGAGATCCAGGTCATGCCGTTGGTACAACGGTCACACGCAGGTCTGCACGGGCCGATGCAGTTGCTGGAGAACCCGCAAAACAGGTGGTTCGCCTACACGGAGGCGCCGGAGAGCGGGCAGCTCATCTCCGACTCCAAAGTGATCAGCGTGCTCCAGAGCAGGTATGCCAGGATGCGTTCACAGGCGCTCACCATTAGGGACTCGGCAAGCCTGTTGCGACGGATGCGAGGAGAGCTATGAGCACCTCCGAACTGGCCTGGTTCAAAAGCAACTACAGCAGCGGCTCCGGCGACGACTGCGTCGAGGTCGCCCTCTCCTGGCGCAAGTCCAGCTACAGCAGCAGCGGTTCCGGCGACTGCGTAGAAGTGGCCACCTGCCCCGCCACCATCCACATCCGCGACTCCAAGAACCCGGACGGCCCCCGCCTCACCGCCTCCCCCACCCCCTGGGCCGACTTCCTCGCCCACCTCACGAAGTGAGCGCGTCCCGCATCCCCTTGGCGGTGACCGCCGGGTCGTAGCCGTCGGGAACGCCTTCGACCAGGATGATGTCGCCCTCGATGTGCCGCGAGCGCAACGGGGCGATCTCCTGGTACGCGGCGGAGTCCCACCAGGCCCGCGCCTCGGCGATCCCCGGGAAGCCGATCACGACCACGAACCCCGGCCAGCCGCCCTCCTTCACCTCGTGCAGGGTGCCGTGCACCAGGAAGCGGCCGCCGTACGGCTCGAAAGTGCCGGGGATCCGCTCGATGTACTCGGCGATCTCCGGGTGCGGCGCGGCGTTCCGCAGGTGGGCTATGGCGTAGGCGGTCATGGCGTCCTCCCGGTCGGTGCGACTGTGTACGCCGGTGAGCCTGGCAGGCTTCCGGACAGGGGTCGATGACCTCAGAAGTAACCGGCAGAGGTGACCCGCGTCCTCAAAAACCGCCTCGCCGACCGCCGCGCCACCGGGTACGTTCGCCGCGTGTGCCACTACGCCGAGACCTCCTACAAGCTGCACTACGCGTGCGTGTCCTGCCGCGTCGCGTTCAAGAGGCACCCGGCCACCGCCCCCGGCGGACACCGCTGCCCGAACTGCTCCGGGCCGCTGACCTGCGCCGGCCACGACTTCGCGGCACCCGCACGCCGGGACGTCAAGGCGTGGTCCGTGGTGGCCGCGGTCCTGGCCGCCGGCCTGCGCTACGAGGGCTTCGAGCCCTGCGGCTGCGGCCGGGAGCCGAAGTTCCGTCCCCGGACGCGAGCCCAGTTGCGAGCCCGCCGTATCGCGGCGACCCGGGAGGGGACTCCCCTGGCCGTGGTGCTGGAACGCCGGGACCCGCAGCTTCCCGCGTGACCTGACCGCCGCCGCGGGGCCGCCCACCTCCCTCCCGGGACGGAGGACGTGGACGGCCCCGCGGCGGCGCGTCAGACAGGCGTCAGCCGACCGCCCGTTCCGGTCCCAGCGTGGCCTCCAACCGCTCTCTCCACCCCGCATCCGCCAGCCCCGCCCCCACCAGCACGTCCCGCCAGTCCTCCTTGGCCAGCTGAACGGCGTCGAGGATCCGGTCCACCCGTCCCTGGCCGCACAGCAGGGTCGCGGCAGCGATCCGTTCCTTGTCCTCCTGATCCCCCCGGTCGGTCAGGTGGTTGACCAGTTCGGTGAGGAGATCCCCGACCACCTCGCCCTCGCGACCGGGGAAGTCCTCGGCGATACGCCGTTCGACCCGCACGGTAAGCCCCATTCACCCTCCTTGTTGGCATACGCCCCGATACGCTACCGCGCCCGCCCCGAACCGTCCCGCAACCTGTCTTGCAAGAAACTTGACGGTCCATCACTTTGCCGAACTGACAGCGCACCAACAGACACCGCCCCTAAGGTGCCGTGTTCATGACAGACACCCCCATGAATGACACCCCCACGACCGAGACCGCCGTGGACGAGACCGTCACGAGAGCCGCGGCCGACACGTCACGCAACCCGATCGGACGCCGGACCGTCCTGGTCGCCACAGGCGCCACGGCGGCGACCCTCGCCGTGGGCGCCGCCGCCTCGCGGACTCCCGCGGCCGACACGACCGACACCGCCCCCGTCGCCGCCGCGGCCGTCTGCACCCTCACCAAGGAGATGACGGAGGGGCCCTACTACCTCGACGGCCAGTACGTCCGCTCCGACATCACCGAGGGCAAGACCGGCTTCCCGCTCAAACTCGCCCTCACCGTCGTCAACGACGACACCTGCGCCACGATCAGCAACGCCCTCGTCGAGATCTGGCACTGCGACGCGCTCGGCGAATACTCCGGCTACGTGGGCAACAACGGCCACAACGAGCCCGACGACGGCACCTTCCTGCGCGGCGGGGTCCTGACCAACAGCGCGGGCGTCGCCAACATCACGACGGTCTACCCGGGTTGGTACCGGGGCCGCTGCGTCCACATCCACGTGAAGGTGCACGTGGGCGTCACCCTCACCTCCGACGGCTCCTTCACCGGCGGCACCGAACTCCACACCGGCCAGCTCTTCTTCAACGAGACGATCACCGCCAAGGTCGGCGCGCTCTCGCCGTACTCGGCCAACACGGTCACCCGCACCACCCTCGCCCAGGACGGGATCTACGACGACGCCGGCGCCTCCTCCGGCCTCCTGACCCTCACCGCCCTCGGCAGTTCGCCCACCGCCGGTTACACCGGCACCCTCACCCTCGGCGTCGAGAACTAGCGCGACCGCTCATCCCCCACGCGCCCTGGGCGACCGTAGGCCGGAATCCCGGTGGCCCAGGGCGCGTACTTCCGGCTTGACACCCTCCGTCTCCATGACGCCGGGGAGCGGGAGACGGGCGATGACAGAAGCGGGACCGGCCGGTCGAGTGCCGCATCCCGGGCCGGACCTCGCTGATCCGTTCCTCAAGCACGGTGCTGCCGCGGTCAGCGCACCAGGGGGAGGAAGATCGTGTCGACGATCTCTTCGAGGACGTCGTCGGGCACGGGGGCGAAGGTCGTGAGGAACTCGTTGCGCAGCAGGTCGAAGGGGAGTGACTTGATGCGTTCGGTGAGGAGTTCCGGTTTGATCTCGCCGCGTTCGGCGGCGCGGTCGAAGAGGACGTCGACGGCTTCCTTGCGCCCTGTCGTGGTGGGGTCGACCAGGTCGCCGGGGCTGGTTCCGGTCTTCTGGTAGTAGCCGGCCAGGTTCACGCTCATGACGGTGACGAGCTGGAGGCGGGTGGCGCTGATCTCCCGCATGAGGGTGAGGACGTCCTCCCGCAGGGATCCGGTGTCGGGAACGTCGTGGATGTGTTTGCGCAGAACATGGGGGATGGTCGCCCGGACGAGTGCGTCGCGGTCCGACCACCGGCGGTAGAGGACCGTAGGGCTGGTGCCCGCACGCTTGACGACGGCGTCCATGGTGAACCGGGCGTAGCCGTTGTCGGCGAGTTCTTCCCAGGCCGCGTCGAGCAGCGCCTCCTCCAGCGCCGCTCCGCGGCGTCGCTCGGCCATCTGAACCCCCATCTCCGCTAGATAGACTTGCCTATCTAATCCTAGCGGCCTAGCCTGACTCCAATAAGATAGAGCCATCTATCCTAAGGAGTGTTCATGAGCATCACGGGCGCCAAGCCACCATCCGCCGGCGCGGACGCCGACCGGATCGACCCGGCCCTGCGGCATCTGACCTACACCTTGATCATCGGCGCACTCGCCGTCATCTTCGACACCACGATCATGAGCGTCGCCATCGACGGCCTCGCCGGGCAGCTCCACACGTCGCTCAGTACCACCCAGTGGGTGACCACCGCCTACCTGCTGGCCCTGTCCGCCACGATGCCGGCCGTCGGATGGGCCCAGTCGATGCTGGGCGGCAAACGTCTGTGGACCGCCGGCCTGGGCATGTTCCTCACCGGGTCACTGCTGTGCGCCGGGGCGTGGAACGTCCAGAGCCTGATCGCCTTCCGAGTGATCCAGGGCATCGGCGGCGGCACGCTCATGGTGCTGATGTTCACCCTGGTCATGCAGGCGGCCAAGGGCCGCAACATCGGCAAGGTGATGTCCCTGATCACCGTGCCCACCGCCCTGGGCCCCGTCATCGGCCCGGTCATCGGCGGTGCCCTCCTGCACCTGGGCGACTGGCGCTGGATCTTCCTCTTCAACGTGCCCTTCTGCGTCGTCGGCGGCTACCTGGCCCAACGCAACCTTCCCGACGACGGACCCCGGCCCGGCACCCGCCCCCGCCTGGACACCGTGGGCATGCTCCTGCTCTCACCCGGCATCGCCGCCGTCGTCTACGGCCTGACACAGCTCTCCGGATCCGACGGCCTGGCCGGCCTGGCCGGCCTCAGGGTGGCCGGACCCCTGCTCGCCGGGGTGGCCCTGCTCGCCGGATACGTCCTGTGGGCACTGCGGCACGGACCGGACGCCCTGCTCGACATCAGGCTGCTGCGCCACCGCGCCCTGGCCTCATCCTCGGCACTGGTGTTCCTGACCGGTGCCGCCCTGTACGGGACCATGCTCCTGCTGCCGCTGTACTGGCAGCAGGTACGTGGCGAATCCGCCCTGAACGCCGCCCTGTTGCTCATCCCGACGGGCGTGGGCGCCCTCCTCTCGCGTGCGTTGGCCGGCCGGTCCATGGACCGCTTCGGCTCGCGCCCTGTCGCCGTCGTCGCCTTCGCCCTCACCTTCGCGGCCACCGTGCCGTTCGGCTTCGTCACCGCCTCCACGAGCAACATCGCACTGATGGCCGTGCTGTTCGTGCGCGGACTCGGGCTGGGAGGAGCCATGATCGCGATCATGGGCGCGGCCTTCGTCGGACTGGAACGCGAGGAGATCCCGGCCGCCTCCAGCATCAGCCGAGTCGCCCAGCAGGTCGGCGGTTCCGTGGGCATCGCGGTCCTGGTCATGGTCCTGCAACGGGCCACAGCCGGCGCCCGTACACCCGCCGACCTGGCCTCCGGATTCGGTGAAGCCTTCTGGTGGTCCACGGCGTTCACCGCCGCGGCCGTCCCGCTGTGCCTCCTGCTGCCGGGCCGCGTCGGCCCGGAACCGGAGGTCCAGAGCCCCGCACCTGCCGGCGAACCCCTCGAAGCCTGAACGATCGGAGCGCCGCCCGGCCGAAGTGCTCGAACAGGACACTGCGGGACGCCAACCGGCCGCCAGGACCGGGAACCGTCCGCCACCCCACTGGGTGACGGACGGCCCCGTTCAGCTGTCCCGGCTCACTTGCCCGGGCACGGCTGCCATGCCATGTGGTACACGGTGCTGATGTCGCCGTCCGTCGAGTCCATCGTCATGAAGCTGACCTTGGACGGCGAGGAGGAACCCGCGTTGACGCGGATCTCCGTGTTGATGTTGAAGTTGCGCTGAACTCCACAGGGGGCCCAGACCAGTTGGGCCCAGTCGGTGGTGTCGGTCGCCTGCCAGTTGTCGTTGTAGACGCCGGTGAAGTTGTGGGTCTTGAAGGCCGTCTGCGAGGAGCCCTGGAAGTAGTACGAGGCTCTCTGCACGGCGCTCGCGCCGGACTGGAGTGCGGCGAAGCCGCGGTAGTCCGCCTGGGCGATGGCGTACGTGAAGCCCGACGGGACGTGGACGATCAGGTTGAGCTGGCAGTTCTTGCGGAACGCCGTGGGGTCGGAGTTGCCGCCGACCTGCGCGAGGTAGTCGCTGTAGGTGACCGTGAACGCGGTGTTGTCCTCGGAGACGGCGACGGCCGCCGTTCCCGCGGGACAGCCGGAACCATTCACCGTGGCGACGTTGATGACGATCTTGTCCGGGGGCGGGTCGACGAACCCGCCGGACGGGTTGTGCGCGGGCATCGCCGCGGTGACGAGAGCGGCGATCGCGCCGCCCAGGAACAGTCCACTTGCCATGGGGGGTCTCTCCTCTGTCGCTGAACTGTTGAAGCGTGGAGAACCTGTGTGTTTTCTGTGAAGCACCGCGGCGATCGAATCGTAGGGAGCGCCCTGTGACCCGACCAGTGCGAACTCCGGCCATTCACCCCGGCCCGTTCACAACCCCACACACGACGGGCGGCGCACTATGTCCGAACTCGCTTGGAAACAGGGTCCGTTGAGCGGTGCGTTCCCAGGCTGTTCACAGCCGCAAGTCAAGGAATTCTTCAGATTCGCTCCTAACTTCTCCCTCATGACGGGAAACACGGAGCACGACCACGAGAGCAACACCGACAGCGACACCGTGAGCGGTACCGGGCAGGGCGGCAGGCACCGGCTGGACGGCGGCGTCAAACGGCGGCGCATCCTGATCGGTGGCGGAGCCGTCGCCGCGGTGGGCGGGCTGGCGGTCGCCGGCATCGCCTCGGCCGACACCCCCACCACGGCCACCGGGTCCACCACGGCGGCCGAAACCGCCACCGCCACCGCGTCCTCGAGCGTCTGCACCCTGACCGCCGAGGTCACCGAGGGTCCGTACTCGCTCGACGGCGCCCTGGTCCGGGCGGACATCAGGGAGGAGAAGGAGGGTTTCGAGGTTCAGTACACCTTCACCGTCGTCGACCAGGCCGACGACTGCGCGCCGCTGGCCGACGCGCTCGTCGAGCTCTGGCACTGCGACGTGCTGGGCGAATACTCGGGCTTCGTCGGCGGCAACGGCCACCAGGAGGAGGACAACGGCACCTTCCTGCGCGGCGGCCAGATGACCGACGCGAACGGCCAGTGCACCATCACCTCGATCTGGCCCGGTCACTACGTCTCCCGGGCCGTTCACATCCATATGCGAGTGCACACGGAGGTGACGCTCACCGACGACTCGTACACCGGTGGCGAGGTCGTCCACACCGGGCAGCTCTTCTTCGACCCGGACATCAACACCGAGGTCCAGGCCACCTCGCCGTACTCCGCGAACACCACGTCGGAGACCCTGCTCGCGAACGACTCCGTCTACGACGACGGCGGCGCCTCCTCGGGCCTGCTGACCCTGACCGCCCTCGGCTCCAGCGTCTCCGACGGGTACCTGGCCACGCTGACCGTCGGCGTCAACTCCGCCTGACCGGCGGCGGGTTCCGCACGCACACGGGCGCGGCGTCTCGGCGGGGGCGCCGCGCCCGCCCGGCGTCTCAGGCGCCCTCGACCTTGCGCAGCAGCCCCAGCAGGGTCTTCCGTTCCGCATCCGCCAGGCCCTCGAAGCACTCCGCGAGCACCGCGTCCGCCACCTCGTGCCCCGCCTTCAGCACTCGTTCCCCCTCGGCGGTGAGGTGGTGCTCGATACGGCGGCCGCGCCCGGGGCGCCGGTCCAGCAGGCCCTGGGCCACCAGACGTCCGGCGAGCGTGCCGAAGGCCTGCTCGGTCTGGAACGTCGCCGCCGCCAGTTCCCGCGCACTGGCACCGGGGCGCCGGCCGATCGCCCGCAGCGCGGAGTACGCCGCGTCCTTCCCGGACGCCCGCTTCGAGGTGGTGGCGGAAGCCGGCCACCTGCCCCATCTCGAACAGCCCGCGCGCACCTTCGCCCTGCTCGACGACTTCGCCGCGCGGACCGGGAGCCGGTGACCGGGGGGACTCAGGGGTTCTCCCAGGCCGCCGGTTCGGCCGCCAGCTGCCGGACCGGCTCGGGCAGCGCGTCCTGCGCGATGTCCGCGATGGTGACGCCCTCCAGGATCTTGCGGACGTTGGCCCGCAGGGCGACCCACAGGGGAAGCAGCGGCTGCGCGGAGCCCGTGTACTCCAGACCGGTGGGCCGCTCGCCGCGCACCGACACGATGGGTCCGTCGACGGCCCGGATGACGTCCGCGACAGTGATGGCCGACGCCTCGCGGGCGAGCCGGTATCCACCGCCCCCGCCCCGCCTGCTGTCGACGATTCCGCCGCGCCTGAGGTCGCCGAGAATCCCCTCCAGGAACTTGTGCGGAATGTCCTGGACCGCCGCGATGGCCTCGGCTTTCACCGGCCCCGCGTCCCGCCTCACGGCAAGCTCCAGCACCGCCCGTACCGCGTAGTCCGCCCGTGCAGAGATCCTCATACGACAATTGTGCGGCGTCCGGGCATAGAGAATGGCCACATCACAATGACCCCACCACTCACAGCACGGGCGAATCGGCCGGGCGACGGGCCGGGGGCGGACACAAGGAACGGGCACGACCAGGAGGCGCTCCCTTGGAGCTGAGCAGACGTACATTCAGCGCCCTCGCCGGCACCACGGCGCTCGGCTTCGCGCTGAGCGGCAGCGGTGGCGAGACCACCCGGGCGTATGCCTCCCACAGCGTGCCCACCGGGCCCGCGCCGGGCGCGCCCGCCGCCGACCGGCTGCGGCACAAGGTCGGCTTCGACGAGTACTCGCTGCTGGTCGACGGCCGGCGCCTGGTGCTGTGGTCGGGTGAGATGCACCCCTTCCGGCTGCCCAGCCCGTCGCTGTGGCGGGACGTCCTGGAGAAGATGCGCGCCCACGGCTTCAACGCCGTGAGCGTGTACGTCGCCTGGAACTACCACTCCGCAGGCCCCGGCCAGTACGACTTCACGGGCGTCCGCGACCTCGACCTGTTCCTGCGCACGGCCACCGAGACCGGCCTGTACGTGATCCTGCGCCCGGGCCCCTACATCAACGCGGAGGTCGACGGCGGCGGCTTCCCGGGCTGGCTGACGGCCACCGCGGGCCGGGCCCGCACCTCCGACCCGACCTATCTGTCGTACGTCGACGAGTGGCTGGGCGAGGTCAACGCCATCGCGTCCCGGCACCTGTTCACCAAGGGCACGGGCACGGTCCTGCTCTACCAGATCGAGAACGAGTACGACGCCTTCGTCGACGAGCCCCTCGGCCGTGACTACATGTCCCACCTGTACAAGAAGGTGCGCGCCGACGGGATCGACGTACCGCTGTTCCACAACGACAAGGGCAGGAACGGCTACTGGACGCCCGGCACCTTCAACACCGAGGGCCAGGAGCACGGTTGGCTGTACGGCTTCGACGGCTATCCGAACCCGGCCGAAGTGCCGCCGGACTGGGGGTACTTCGGCGAGGGCGGGCTCAAGGGCGGGGCCACGGCCAGCCCCAGGACGCCCGGGTTCGTCCCGGAGTTCGGCGGCGGCTGGTTCGACCCGTGGGGCGGGGCCACCTTCGACGGCAAGGGATACGCCGAGGCGCGGCGGACCCGGGACGCGGCCTACGAGCGGCGCTTCCAGCTCACCAACCTCGCCAACGGCATCACCGTGCACAACGTCTACATGACCTTCGGCGGCACCTCGTGGGGCTGGCTGCCCGCACCGGCCGTCTACACGTCGTACGACTACGGGGCGGCCATCGACGAGGCGCGCAGGCAGACCCCGAAGCTCGCCCCGACCCATGAGCTCGGCCATCTGCTGCGGACCGTGCCGGACTTCGCCAAGCTCGACCGGGCGGACGCGGTCCGGGCCGCGGACGAGCGGCTGAAGGTGTACCACCTGACCAACCCGGACACCGGCTCCCATGTGTACGTCGTGCGCAACGACACCGACGCGCCGATCACGACCACCATCCCGGACGCCGGGATCGACGTGGCGTTCACCGTCGCCGCCCATGACGCCCGACTGCTCACCGCCAACCTGCAGTTGGGCGTGCGCACGCTCAGGTTCGCCACCGCGCAGCCCATGATGTATCTCAAGGTCGGGCGGATGGACGTCGCCGTGTTCACGGCCCCGTACGGCGAGATGGCGCAGGTCCTGGTGGAGTGCCCGGAGGAGCCGCTGGTCTACCGGGGCGACGCGGAACCCGCGTGGAACTACGACCTCGGCGTCCTGCGGGTCACCGCGCCGATCGGCGTCGGCGGACTGACCCGGGTGCGCGTCGAGGGCGGCGGCAGCGAGACCCCTCTGCTGCTGGTCTTCGCCGACGACGCGACCGCGCTCAGGCTGTTCCCGCTGGACACCCCGACCGGGCCGGTGCTGGTGTACGGCCCCTCGCTGGTGCGCGGGGCCACCCTGGACGGCATGACCGCCCATCTGACCGGCGACACCGTCGAGGCGACGGGCATGGAGGTGTGGGGGCCGCGCGGCATGGGGCGGATCACCTGGAACGGGCGCCCGCTGCGCACCTCCATCACCCCCATGGGCAGCCTGCGGGCCGACATGCCGCCCACGCCGGGGCAGCTCCCGGTGCCCGCCGTGGGCGAGGTGCGGCTGCCCGCGCTGAGCGGCTGGCGGCGCCGTGTCGAGAACTTCGAGGCCGCCCCGGACTACGACGACTCCGGCTGGACGACGGCCGACCGCGCGAGCTCGTACAGCGTCACCCCGGTCCCGAACGACGGTCCTGTCCTCTTCGCCGACGACTACGGCTTCCACTACGGGGACGTCTGGTACCGGGGGCGATTGACGGGCGCGGACGACCTGGAGTCGGTGTCCCTGGCGTACAGCACGGGCACGCAGGGGCTGCTGATGGCGTGGCTCGACGGCAGGCCTCTGGGCACGCACCGGATGCCGGTGCCGGACAACAGCACGGCGGGGAAGGGGAGTTGGGCGGCGAAGGCGACGTTCGACGTGCCGCCGGCTGCCGGGGAGTCCCCCCGGGTGCTGTCCGTCCTCGTACGGCGGATGGCGCACGACATGGACGGCAGGTCCGCCGACTCCCACAAGGTGGCCCGGGGGTTGACGGAGGTCACCTTCAAGGGCGGTGCGCCGAAAGCGAGTTGGCGCATCCAGGGCGAGTCGACACCCGACCCGGTGCGCGGGCCGCTCAACAACGGCGGGCTGTACGGGGAGCGCAAGGGCTGGCACCTGCCGGGCTTCGCCGAGGACGGCTGGGAGGCCACGGAGCTGCCCCGCACCGACCGGCGCCAGGGGGTCACCTGGTACCGGACGACGTTCCGGCTCGCCGTCGACGCCGGCATCGACGCCTCGATCGGCCTCACCCTCGACGACGACCCGAAGCGCGCCTACCGCGTCCAGATCTTCCTCAACGGCTGGAACATGGGCCAGTACGTCAACGACGTGGGCCCGCAGCACACCTTCGTCCTGCCGAACGGCATCCTGCGCACGCGCGGCACCAACACCCTGGCCCTGGCGGTGCTGTCCGACGGGACGACGGAGTCAGGGCCGAAGGACGTACGGCTGAAGGCGATGGGGGCCTCGGCCGGAGGAGTGCCGGTGACACCGGTGGACTCCCCCGGCCGCAGGCCCTAAGCCAGCCGGATCACGTTCCAGGACAGCGGCTCCAGTACGGCGGTGAGGGTGCCGTCCTGGAGCGCGGTGCCCTCGGCCGGGTGCGGGGCGACCCGCTCGGGGGCGTCGAGGGTGTTGCGGGCGTCCGGGTCGGCGTCGGCGAGGACGCTGTGCTCGACGACGCTCGTCAGGCCGAGGCCGCTGAGGGCGACTTCGAGCGGCAGGGCCTCGCTCCGGCTGCGGTTGACCGCGAAGACGGTGACCGAGCCGTCCTCGGCGCGGACCGCCGTGGCGTGCAGGAGGTCCGTCTCGCCGTACTTCTTCGTCTCGTACGTCGGCGAGTCGGCCCGCACGTCGAGGACCTCGCCGCGGCCGTACCGCGAGGCCTGGGCGAACGGGAAGAACGTCGTCTGACGCCAGGCCGGGCCGCCGGGCTCGGTCATGATCGGGGCGATCACGTTGACGAGCTGGGCGAGGCAGGCGACGGTGACGCGGTCTGCGTGCCGCAGCAGGGCGATGAGGAGGGAGCCGAAGAGGACGGCGTCCAGGACGCTGTAGTTGTTCTCCAGGAGACGGGGGGCCTCCGCCCAGTCCCGCGCGCCGGAGTTCTCGATCTCGTGCCACTCGGAGGTGTACCAGACGTTCCACTCGTCGAAGGAGAGGTTGATCTTCTTCTTCGACTTCAGCTTCGCGCCGATGTGGTCGGCGGTGGCGACCACGTTCTCGATGAAGGACTCCATGTCGACGGCGGAGGCCAGGAAGGAGTCGACGTCACCGTCCTCGGGCTGGTAGTAGGCGTGCAGGGAGATGTGGTCGACGAGGTCGTACGTCTCCTCCAGGACCGTCGCCTCCCAGGCGGCGAAGGTCGGCATGGACTGGCTGGAGGAGCCGCAGGCGACGAGTTCGACGCCCTGATCGATCTGGCGCATCGCGCGAGCGGTCTCGGCGGCGGTCCGGCCGTACTCCTGGGCGGTCTTGTGGCCGGTCTGCCAGGGGCCGTCCATCTCGTTGCCCAGGCACCACAGCTTGATGCCGAAGGGGTCCTTGTCGCCGTGCGCGGCACGGAGGTCGGACAGGGCCGTGCCGGCGGGGTGGTTGGCGTACTCCTGGAGTTCGAGGGCCTCGGCGACGCCCCGGGTGCCGAGGTTGAGGGCCATCATGGGCTCGGCCTGGGGGCCGATCTTCTTCAGGAAGGCGATGTACTCGGAGAGGCCGAAGCGGTTGGTCTCGGTGGAGCGCCAGGCGAGATCGAGGCGGCGGGGGCGGTCCTCGGCGGGGCCGACGGAGTCCTCCCACTTGTAGCCCGAGACGAAGTTGCCGCCGGGGTAGCGGATGGCGGTGACGCCGAGCTCCCGGACGAGGTCCAGGACGTCGGTGCGAATGCCGTCCTCGTCGGCGGCGGGGTGGCCGGGCTCGAAGATGCCGGTGTAGACGCAGCGGCCGAGGTGTTCCACGAAGGAGCCGAAGAGGCGGGGGTTGACTTCGCCGATCTTGAAGGCGGGGTCGAGGGTGAAGCGGGCGGTGTGCATGGTCGCCTTTCGAAAGGGGTGGTTCTGTGTCGCGGGCGGCTGAAGGCTTGTGGGGGCTTGTCGCGCACACGCGGCGGAGCCGCATATTGACGCAGCCCCGCGCCCCTAGAAGACCTTGGGCCAGCCGTGCTTTGTCCAGCCGAGCCGGTTGAGGCCCAGCTTCGGGGTGCCGTTGTCCTCTGCGTCGTAGTAGTGGTAGGCCAGCCAGTCCTGGCCCCTTGCCCTGAACACCGACTCGCCTCCCGTGCCGACGTAACGGCCGTGTCCTGCCAGCAGCAGGTCTCCGCCGCCCTCCAGGAGCGGCTTGCCCGTGCTGTCGGTGTACGGACCGGTCACCGACGTCGACCTGCCCACCCTGATCCTGTACGTCGAGTCCGCTCCCGCACAACAGGTGTCGTAGGACGCGAAGAGGTAGTAGTGGCGGCCGTGCTTCACGATGTACGGCCCCTCGACCGCGTACGGCGCGTCCGGGCGGGTGGCCAGGTGGTGGACGGTCGTGTCCGGGCGGGCCGTGCCCGTGAGCGGGTCCAGCTCGACCATACGGATGCCCGTCCAGTACGAGCCGAACGACATCCAGAGCCTGCCGTCCGCCCGGACGAGTGCCGGGTCGATGGCGTTGAAGGAGTCGGTCGTCCCGGACGTGAAGGCCTTCCCCTTGTCGGTCCAGGTACCAGGAAGCCCGCTCGGGGAGGTCGCCACGCCGATCGCGGAGTGGTTGGTGCCCCAGCTCGACACGGCGTAGTACAGCCAGTACCTGCCCGCGCGGTAGGAGATGTCCGGGGCCCAGGGGTCGCCGGTGTTGTTGTACTCGTACCACCAACTCGGTGGCTCGGCGAAGGCGTTGCCCGCGTCGGTCCAGTGCCTGAGGTCCTTGGACAGCCGGGCACCGATCACGCCGCCGGTCGAATAGGCCACGTAGCCGCCGGACTTGAGATGGATGACCGTCGGGTCGTGGATGATCTGCTGACCGGTGAGGGGGAGCGGGTCGGGGTAGGCGACGTTGGCCTGCGCCATCGTGGGCAGCAGGGCGATGAGGGCGGCGGTCAGGAGGGTCGCGAATCTCAGGCGCTTCAACTCGGCTTCCTTTACTGTCCGGCCAGACCCGTGTGGGCCACGCCCGCCACGATCTGACGCTGGAAGAAGACGAACACGATGATCAGCGGGAGGCCCGCCATGAGGCCGCCGGCCATGAGTTGGGCCCACTGGATGCCGTAGGAGTTCATGACGGTCGCGATACCGTTCGGCATGGTCATCAGGTCGGGGTTGTTGGTCACCATGTAGGGCCACAGGAAGTTGTTCCAGGAGGCGATGAAGGTGAAGATGCCGACCGCCGCCAGGGAGGGCCGGGAGAGCGGCAGGACGATGGTGAAGAAGACCCGCCAGCGGCCGGCGCCGTCGATGAAGGCGGCCTCCTCCAGTTCGCGCGGGACGCCCTGGAAGAACTTGTACAGGATGTAGACCATCGCGGCGGGGGCGCACTGGGGAAGGATCATGCCCCAGTAGGTGTCGACCATCCCCATCTGCTGGACCGTGGTGAACAGGGGGACGCCCAGCACGGCCGGGGAGACCATCAGGCCCGACATGACGAGACCCATGAGCGCGTTCTTGCCGCGGAACTCGGTGCGGGCGAAGCCGTATCCGGCGAGGGCGCTGACCGTCAGGACGACGGAAGTGACGCAGACCGACACGACCAGGGAGTTGACGAACCAGTTGCTGACGTTGCCGGTCTCCCACAGTGCCTGCCACGCCTGGACCGTCCAGACCTGAGGCAGCCAGTGCGGCGGGATCTCGGCGGCCTCCGCCTCGGACTTCAGCGAGGTGAACAGGGACGCGGCGATCGGCGCCACGAAGACGGCGGAGACGGCGACGCCGATCAGGGTGAGCACGATCTGGCCGGGGGTCCAGGTACTGCGGGGCTTGAGCCGTATCTCGGTGCCGCTCATCGGGTGCCCTCCTCACGGTTGCGCAGCAGCCACATCCGCGCCAGGGCGACGAATGCGATGATCACGAAGAAGATGATGGACATCGCTGAGGCGTAGCCCACGCGGTAGCTGGTGAAGCCCTGTTCGAGGGTGTACTGGACGAAGGAGCGGGTGCTGAGCTCCGGTCCGGGACTGAAGTCCATCATCACGACGGCCTGGTCGAACAGTTGCAGTGAGGCCAGAATCTGGAGCGCGATCACCAGGCCGGTGATGTTGCGGAGCATCGGCAGCGTGATGTGGACCATGCGGTGCCAGGCGTTGGCGCCGTCCAGCTTCGCGGCCTCGTACAGGTGGCCGGGGATGCCCTGGAGGGCGGCGAGGTACAGCAGGAAGCTGAAGCCGACCGTCCACCACAGGGTCTCGATGACGATGGCGGGCATGGCGTACGACTTGTCGGTCAGCCAGGGCGTGTCGAGTCCGAAGGTCTCGTTGATCAGGCCGATGCCCTGGGTGAACAGCCACTGGAACATGTTGGCGGCGACGGTCGAGGGCAGCAGGAACGGCACGAAGAAGCACAGCCGCCACAGCCACTTGGCGTGCTCGATGTGGTGGGCGAGCATCGCCAGCAGGAAGGCGAGGGCCGTGATGCACGGGACGACCATCAGCGTGAACCAGGCGCTGTGGCCGAGCGCGTCCCACATCGCCTGGTCGTGCAGGGCCTCGCGGTAGTTGTCGAGGCCGACGAAACCCGCGCTGTCGCCGGAGATGTTGGCGTCCGTGAAGCTGAGGTAGACCCCGCGCAGCAGCGGCCAGATCACGAACAGCGCGAAGAGCGCCAGGAAGGGGGCGACGAACCAACCGCCGTGCTGGAAGCCCTGCTTGCGGCGGACGGTCGCCGTGGCGGTCACGGTCCTGGCCCGTGCCGGTGCGGCGACGGCTCCGGTCGTCATGTGAGCGCTGGTCGTCATGCGACCGCACCTCCCTGCGCTGCGGTCCTGCCGTCCATGGGGTTCTTCGAGGCGAGGAGCTTGGTGAGGTGGCTCTTCATCGTCTGTGCGACCTTGTCCGGCTTGGCGGAGCCCATGGTGGAGGAGACGACGACCGGGCCGAGGTCCTGGGCGAGGACGCCTGTGGAGCCCGCGAACCACACCTTCGGCTCGGTGGCCTGGTGGTCCATGGCGCTCGCGTACTCGTTCTGCGGGGTGAGCTTCTTGTACGCGGCGGTGGACAGCGTCGGCGTGTACGCGGGGATGTGGCCGCCGGCCGCCCACTGCAGGGCGTGCGTGACGACGTAGGCGGCGAGTTCGTGGGCGCCCTCGTTGGTGGCGCCGCCGCGGCCCGCCTGGTGGGGCAGGACGAAGGCGTGCGACTCGGCGTGGGTGGCCTGTCTGCCGAAGACGGGTGGCAGCGGGGTCGCGCCGTAGTCCAGCTTCGCCCCGGAGAAGACGGGCACGGACCAGTTGCCCTCCCAGGTGAAGGGGGCGCCGTTGATGAACTGTTCACCGGTGGGGGCGCCGGGGATGACGTATCCGTCGGTGACGTGTTGGCGGAGGAACTCCAGGACCTGGGTGGCCTTGTCGGTGTCGAAGAGGACCTCGGTGTTGCCGTCGTCGAACCACCTGCCGCCGAGCTGGGTGTAGAAGGCGACGAAGAACCACCACTGGAAGTTCTGGTCGTTGGTCCACAGGCCGATCGTCTGGAGCCCCTTCTTCTGGACGGCCCTGGCCTTCTTGAGGACGTCGAACCACTCGTCGGTGGAGGTGACCGGGATCATCCGGCCGTCGTCGCCGAGGAGGTCCGCCTTCTTCAGCACGTCCTTGCGGTAGAAGCAGAGCTGGACGTGGATGTCGAGCGGGAGCGCGTAGAGCTTGCCGTCGATGACGCCGCGCTTCCACAGGGCCGGGTTGTAGTCCTGCTCGCGCACTCCGTACTTGGCGAGCAGGTCGACGTCCCAGGGGTCCAGGAGGCGGCCGGGTGAGAAGCCGGTGACCCGGCCCATGTGCATGACGCCGAGGTCGGGTGCGCGGTTGCCGGCCGCGGCCATGGCGAGCTTGGTGTAGAAGGGGTTGCCCCACTGGAGGGTGGAGTCCTTGACATCGATGTCCGGGTTGGCCTCACGGAAGGCGTCCAGCATCGCGATCATGTTGGAGCCGTCGCCGCCGCTGAAGAGGTTCCAGTAGCGCACTCGGGTGTCCGCGCCGGAGGCGAGCGCGTCGGCGCCGGTACCGAGGGCCGCGAAGCCGAAGCTCGCGGCGACGGTCAGACCGCCGGCCGCGGCGAGAAGGTGTCTGCGATTCAGGTCAGGTCGTCCCATTCCCTGCCCTATCTGTTCGAGATATCGAATTGCGCCCGTAACTTCGAACGGACGCTAAGCAGGAAGCGCTTTCTAGTCAATGGGGCCCACAGCAAAATCGGATCGCATGACGGGGACAGTTCAGGGCGCGTACTCTCGAACGGCCCGTCCTACGGCGGCGGGAGAGCTCAGGGGGTGGGATGGACATCGCGGGCGCGCGCAGAAGTGCGGCCCGGATCGCCTCGGCGCTACGGCGCACCCGTGCGACCTCGGCCATGCGCGATCTGGTCACCCACCTCACCACCGCGATCCGTGCGAGACCCCGTCCCCCGGCCGGCGTGCCGGAGCTGTGCCGGGCCCTGTGCCAGGAGATGAGCGCCCGCCGCGGAGGGCGGCCCGTCGAGCTGCGCTTCGAGCGGATCCCCGACGAGATCGCGGTCACCGGACTGTGGGTGGAGTTCCAGGACTTCGACCTCGTCATCGTGGAGGAACGAGCCGAAGAGATGCAGCAACTGGTCATATTGGGCCATGAGTTGTGGCATCTGCACGCCAGGCACGCCCACCATCACACGGCCGCGGCCCACGCGCTCGCCGGCCGGCCCGGCTGGGACTCCGTCGCCCTGACCGTGGCCGCCCGCAACGGCTCCCGCGAGGCGGACGAGGCCGAGGCCGACGACTTCGGTCACCGGCTGGCGGCGGCGTTCCGGCTGTCGGTACCCTCGCCGGGCTCCGCGGTGCGGCCCGACACCGTCCAGAGATCCCTCGGCTACCGCGGAGGCCGAGCCCGGTGACCCACCCAGCCCTGGCGCAGCACACGGCCGCCTCCATCACCGGCCTGTACGTCTCCTTCTGGCTCCCCGGCCTGGTCCTCACCGCCGCCCTGGTGATCAAACTGCCCAGCATCCTCAAGCTGTGGCGGGACCCGCTGCTGCGCGCCGTGGCCGGCCTGCTGCTGTTCGCCTGCGCGGTGTTCGTCTTCGCGGCCCCCAGCACCATCGCCTGGACGAACCGCGTCACCGGCGTCCCCAACATCGCCGCACCCTGGGTGTACTCGCTGCTCACCGCGCTCTGCGCGTCCTGGCTGCTGCTGGTCGTGCACTGGCGCAACGGCCGCACCGAGCGCAACGCCCGGACCCGGCGGGCGACCCGCTGGGTGATCTGCGCGTACGCGGGTGTGGTCGTCCTGCTGTGGGTGCTGTTCGCGCTCGCCGACGTGCCCGTGGAGCAGATCCGGAACCTGGACACGTACTACGCCAACACGCCGTACATGCGGGAGATGATCCTTCTCTACCTGCTCGGGCACATGGTGGCCAGCCTGGTCACCTCGCGCCTGGTGTGGAACTGGATCCGCACCGACGGTCTCGACGCCTGGCTGCGCTGGGGGCTGCGGTTCCTCGGGGCGGGCTTCGCGACGAACCTGCTGTTCAGCCTCGCCAAGCTCACGGCGGTCGGAGCCCGCTGGACCGGGCACGACCTGGACTGGCTGAACACCAACATCGCGCCGTCGGCCGCCTGCATCGCCGCCACGCTCGTCGCGGTCGGCTTCATCGTCCCGCACTCCGGCCAGTACCTTCACGAGCGCTGGCTGGTGCGCCGCCGCCACCGCACGCTCAGGCCCCTGGCCCGGCTGGTGCGGACCGTCGCGGGCAGCCGCGAACCGCTCGCCCTGCGCGCCACCCCCGAGATGCGGCTGATCCGCCGCGAGACGTTCATCCGCGACGCCCTCCTCCAGCTGGCGCGCTTCCTCGACGAGGGGCTGCGCGTCCGCGCCCACCGGGCAGCCCTCGATCTCGGCCTCGACCGTGGCCGGGCCCAGGCCCTCGCCGCCGCCGTGACGATCCTGGACGCCGTCGAGACCAGGCGCAGCGACCCGGACGCTCCCGGCACGGGCGACACCGACACCCTCTACCTGTTGCAGGAGATCCAGGCCGTGTCCGAGGCCCTGCACCGAACCGACGAGATCAAGGCGGTCCGCGCCGCAGCGGCCGTCCCGGCAGAGAGCATGTCCACGCATGAGTGAACGCCCCTCCCCCGCCTCGGTAGCCGTAGTCCTCGGGGGATCCCATACGGGCATGCTCGCGGCGGCCGCGCTGGCCGGCCTCGCCGACCGGGTCGTCGTGGTCGAGCGGGACGACCTGCCCGAGGAGCCCGCGCCCCGCAGAGGCCTGCCGCAGGCCCGGCACGCCCACATGCTGTGGTCGGGCGGCGTACGGGCCATGGAGGAGCTGCTGCCCGGCCTCACCGGGATGTTCGTGGACGCGGGGGCGCGCAGGGCGCCCGTCACCACCGACATGGTCGTCCTTTCCGCGTTCGGCTGGTTCAGGCGCTGGCCCGAGTCCCACCATGTGATCCTGGCCGGCCGTGACCTGCTGGACGCGACGGTCCGGACGCGGGTCCTCGCGGACGGGCGGGTCGAGGTGCTCGGCGGCACCGAGGTGCTGGGGCTGACCGGCGGCGCGGAGGCCGTCACCGGGGTCCGGGTGCGGGAGCGCGACGGCGGCGAACGGACCCTGGAGGCGGACCTGGTCGTGGACGCGACCGGGCGGAGTTCCGGAGCGCCGCGCTGGCTGGCCGAGCTCGGGCTGCCCGCACCGGAGCGTCGGGAGGTCGACTCCGGCCTGGCGTACGCGAGCCGCCTCTACCTCGCCCCCGAGGCCGCCCGCGGCGGCTTCCCCGTCATCAGCGTCCAGCCCGACACACAGGCGCAGGGGCCGGGGCGGGCGGGTTTCCTGCTGCCGATCGAGGACGGCCGGTGGATCGTCACCCTCAACGGCACCCGTGGCGGCGAGCCGTCTCCCGCCGACGACGACTTCGTACGGTTCGCCCGTGAGGAGCTGAGGCATCCGCTGATCGGCGACCTGATCGCCCGGGCGGAGCCGCTGTCCGGCGTCTCCTTCACCCGCACGACCGTCAACCGGCGGTACTTCTACGAGCGGATGGCCCGCTGGCCGGAGAACTTCACGGTGCTCGGTGACGCGATGGCCGCGTACAACCCGGTCTACGGGCACGGACTGGCGGTGGGTGCGCAGAGCGCGCTGGCCCTGCGGGACCTGACGCGGCGCCACGGGCTCGGCGCGGCCGGACTGTCCCGGCGGGTCCAGAAGGCGGTGGCCAGGCCGGTCGGAGCGGCGTGGGACCTGGCCACCGGGCAGGACGTGTTCTATCCCGGGGCGACGGAGAGCGGACCCACGGTGCGGGACCGGCTCGTGTCCGCGTACGTGTCCCGGCTCATGTCCACGGCCACCGGGAACGGGCGTGTCGCCCGCCGCGTGACGGACGTGACGTCACTGGAGCGGCGGGCGGAGGTACTGCTGACGCCGGCGGTCCTGCTCGCGGCGGCGGTCGGTCCTTTGAAGCCCTCGCTGACCGAACCGCCTCTGACCGCCGAGGAGTTGAAGAAGGCGGGGCTGCAGTAGTCAGCCCGCGAAGAGCGGCTGCGCCAGCCCCTTGCCCGCCCCCGGTACCACCAGCAGGGAGCCCGCCACGGGGTGCGGGGCGGCCAGGCCCACCCGTGCCGTCGTGATGTACAGGTCGGTGAGGTCCGGGCCGCCGAACGCGCACGCGGTGACGCGCGGGGCCGGGAGGGTGATCACCCGGTCGAGTTCTCCCGCGGGCGTGTACCGCCGTACCGCTCCCCCGTCCCACAACGCGACCCAGACGCACCCGTCGGCGTCGACCGTGAGGCCGTCGGGAAAACCGGCGCCGTCCTCGATCCCGGCGAAGGCCCGGCGGTTGCCGATACGGCCGCCGTCGTGGTCGAAGACGTCGACGCGACGGGTGGGCGAGTCGACGTAGTACATGAGCCGGCCGTCCGGGCTCCAGCCAGTGCCGTTGCTGACGGCCACGTCGTCGAGGACGACGTCCACCGAGCCGTCGCCGCCGATCCGGGACAGGGAGCCGCCGCCCGGTGCCTCGTCGTAGCGCATGGTGCCGGCCCACAGCGAACCGTCGGGGGCGACGGCGGCATCGTTGGCGCGGCGGCCGGGGACCGGCTCGTGGTGGAGCCAGCGGAAGGTGCCGTCCGGGTCCAGCAGGGCCACGCCGTCCCGCAGGTTGAGGACGAGGCCGCCGGCCGCGCGCGGCTTGACGGCGCCGATGTGCTGGTCGAGGGTACGGACCGTGCGACGGCCGGAGACGGGGTCGTAGGTGTGCAGGCGGGCTCCGAGGATGTCGATCCACAGGAGCCTGTCGCCGACGGGGTCCCAGGTGGGGCCCTCACCGAGGGTGGCCTCGGCCCGTACCGCGATCTCGTAGGTCATCCCACACCCCGGTGACCGAGGCGCTCGGAGAGTTCGGCGGCGCCCTTGGCGGCGAGCTGCTCCAGTTCGACGCGGCGCTCCTCGCTCCAGCGGATCATCGGGACGGAGATGGAGAGCGCGGCGACGACCTGCCCGGTGCGGTCGCGGACCGGGGCGGCCACGCAGGAGACGTCCGGGTTGGACTCCCGGTTCTCGACGGCGATCCCGCGCTGCCGGATCTCGTCGAGGGCCTCGCGCAGGGCGGCCGGGTCGGTGATGCTGTTGGGGGTCATGCCGACGAGCGGCACGTCGCCCTGGATGCGGGAGGCGAGCTGCGGCGCGGGGAGGGAGGCGAGGAGCATCTTGCCGACGGAGGTGCAGTGGGCGGGCAGCCGGCGCCCGGCGGCCGACACCATCCGCACCGCGTGGGTCGAGTCGACCTTGGCGATGTAGATGACGTCAGTGCCCTCCAGGATCGCCACGTGCACGGTCTCGTCGCAGGTCTCGGCGACGGACCGGGCGACCTGCTGGCCCTCGGCGGCGAGGTCGAGCTGCTCGGCGTACCGGCTGCCGAGCTGGTACGGCCGCACTCCGAGCCGGTAGCGTCCCGGCTGGCCGGGCACCTGGACGATGTACGACCGGGCGGCCAGTGTGGTCACCAGTTCGTGCACGGTGGTGCGTGGCAGCTGGAGCCTGCGCACGATGTCGGGGGCGGAGAGCGTCCCGTCCCCTTCGAGGAAGAGCTCGAGAATGTCGAGAGCCCGGGTGACGGCAGGTACGAGGCGTCCCACGACCAGCACCCTCCCTTTGCGTCTAAGGCGTCTGCGTTCGAGATTTCAACAGACGATCGGCATGACGAACACAGGCTAGCGACATGCGGTTTCCCCGGGCAATGGGGAGACAGGTCAAGGCAGGTCACGAACGCCCCATCGCCCCGTTCCCACGGGGAGGACACGGGCACGAGCTGCCGGGACTACTGTGTGCGTGTGCGGCACATCACACTGCGTGGTGTGTCCTGGGGGATGTGGTTCCAGGGGGGATCTCGTGCACGAAATGACCAAGGGGTCGAACACTGCCCTGTCGGCCCTGAGTGAGAACACCGGTTCGGTGATCGTGAGCCTGGGCTGGAGCAGCCCGGCCGGTGACGGCGACGCGGACGTCTCCGTCTTATTGCTGGGCCCGGACGGCAAGGTACGCGGCGACACGGACTTCTACTTCTACAACAACCCGGTGGCGGCCGACGGAAGCGTGCAGCTGCTGGACAAGACACCCACGGAGGACGGGAACGAGGACCGGATCGGCTTCGACCTGACCGCGGTTCCGCCCGAGGTGACACGCCTCGTCGTGGCCGCCAGCCGCTACGGCGGCGCCCACTTCGGCGAACTGGACGACCTGCGGGTGACCCTGTCCGACGCGGTCGGCGACAGCCTCCTCCAGTTCAGCATCGGCGACGCCGGAACGGTGAGCGCGATCATCTTCGGTGAGCTCTACCGCCGGGACGACAACTGGAAGTTCCGGGCCGTCGGCCAGGGCTACGACTCAGGTCTGGCGGGGCTGGCGACGGACTTCGGCGTCGACATCGACGACGACGCGGAGGCCGCCGAAGAGGACGTGGACGGCACGGCCCTCGCTGCGGCGCCGGAACCGGCCGGGAACGGCGAGCCGGCCGACCCGCCCCCGGGCTCGACTCCCGAGCCGCATGACTCCGGCTCGCTGGCTGCCGTCCCGGCTCCCCGCCGGTCCACCGACGAAGCCGCACCAAGAGTGGCCGCCCGGCCCCGCACGGCCAAGAAGAAGGCAAGCCCGCCCGGCACGCCACCGAAGTCCCTGGCGGAGAACGACTCCTGGAGACCCGCGAGGCTCTTCCCTGTCTCCGCGCTCAAGAACGACCGGGACCGGGAGATGCGCGCGACCTCGGTGCTGTTGTCGGTGATGACCCAGGTACCGCGGTTCGGCAGGCGCCTCACCGCCGCGTTCGGGGCACCATCCGGTCGTATGGAGACGTTCACCGAGGTCTCCCTGCCGCACGGCGACACACCCCGGCGGCCCGACGGAGTGATCCGCATCGAGCGGGCCGGCAAGCTGTGGACGGCCCTCGTCGAGACCAAGACCAACGGCAACGCCCTCAAGGCCGACCAGGTGCAGGCCTATATGGACATCGCCGCCCGGCGCGGCTACGAGGCCGTGATCACACTGTCGAACGACGTGGCGCTGGAGGGCAGCCCACTGGTCGACGTCAAGATCGACCGGCGGCGCAAGCACCAGGTGGCGCTCTGGCATCTGTCGTGGGCCGAAGTGGCGCATCAGGCGCAGATGTTGATCCGGCACGAGGGCGTCGGCAATGCCGCGCGCACCTGGCTGCTCCAGGAGCTGCTGCACTATCTCCAGCACGAGAACTCCGGGTGTCACGGTTTCCAGAACATGGGCGCGGCCTGGGTGCCGGTACGCAACGGCATCAGCGACGAGACCCTGTGCCAGGGTGACCCCCGGGCCCTCGAAGTCATCGAGAGCTGGGAGCGCCTCGTGCGCCAGGTGTGCCTCAGGCTGGGCGGCGAACTCGGGCAGAAGGTGCTGCCGGCCCAGCGCGCCAGACGCGGCACCGACCCCGGGACCCGCCGGGTGCAGCTCGCCGACCGGTTGTGCAGCGAAGGCAGGCTCCAGGCGGAGCTGCGCGTCGAGCAGGCACCCGGCCTGCTCACGATCGGCGCCGATCTGCGCACCGGCAGACTGCGCACCTCCATCGAGATTCCGGCACCCGAGCAGGGTTACCCCCTCACCTGGGCCAAGCGCCTGATCCGGCGCCTCGCCGAAGCCCCGGCGGACCTGCATGTCGAAACCCTGGTAGAAGGCGCGCCGGGCGGCCCCCGGGGCACCTTGGAGCGGCTGCGCCCCGAACCGGCGGACATGCTGCCGAAAGGCGCCGCGAGGATCACCGGGTTCCGGCTGTCCCTGCTCAAGAACATGGGGAGCAGTCGTGGCAACGCCGAGGCCGGCTTCATCCGCAGCGTCGACGATGCCGTGCAGCGCTTCTACACGACGGTGATGGTCCACCTGGACGGGCCCGTGGCCCGGCGGACGGGGGTGCAGGACCGGGCCGGCGTCTGACCTCCCGCGACGGTTCGCCCCTCATGTCAGTTCTCCGCGTAGGCGTCGTGCCCGTAACACCAGTTCCAGTTCGAAGCGGCGGTCCGGGTCGTCGATCTCGTCGCCCCACAGTTCGCGGATCTGGCGGAGGCGATAGCGGACCGTCTGTGGGTGCACTCCCAGCCGGGCCGCCACTTCCGGTGCGCCGCCCCGGGTCTCCAGCCAGGCGAGCAGGGTCTGGGCGAGGCGGCGGCCGTGGGTGGGGCCGCAGTGTCTGAGGGGGGCCAGGCAGCGCAGGGCCAGGTCGTCCATCAGCTCCTCGGGCTGCAGCAGGACCAGGGCCTCCGTGTGTTCCGTGCAGTAGAGGACCTCACCGGCGGGAAGCAGGGCGCGTTCCATCAGGCGTACGGCCGCCTCGGCCCAGCGCAGGGACTTCGCCGCGTCGGCGAGGGGGACCGGGGGGCCGATCGCGCCGGCCCAGCCGGTCAGGGCCCGGTGCAGGAGTTCGTGGCGGCCCGCCGCGTCCGGCTCCGGTACGACCATGCGGGGCTGTTCGTAGTCCATGTCCAGGAGGACTCCCTGGCCCACCGCGGGGGCCACCGCCTCCCGGGCCGGGCGGATCAGGACACCCACCGCCACCTTCTCGGGCAGGGGCCAGCCGATGCGGGCCGCGCGTTCCGTGAGGGCGTCCGCGGGGTCGCCCCGGTGGCGTTCGGCCAGCAGTAACTCCATCAGGCGGCGCTGCAGGCGCAGGCGTTCGCCCGCCTGGCGTGCGGCGGCCTCGGCGTAGCCGCGGACCGACTGGTCGACGAGGCCGTCCAGGTACTCGTAGCCCGCGTCGACGAGTTCGTACATCGCCGGCGGCGGGATCTCCACGCGCTGTCCGATGTCGGCGAACCGGCGCCAGGCAAGGCGTACGCCCATCCGGTAGATCGCCTGGAGGGAGTCCAGGCTGCGGCCGTTCAGTCCCTCGCCCCTGCCGAACTCCTGGAAGACGCCCGGTGGGACGGTGGGGCGGCCCTCCGCCGTCTCCAAGTGCTGGACGAAGACCTCGATCGCACGCCGGATGCCGACCAGGGCCATCGGTTCCCCCGACTCGTCGAGGACGACCGGCAGATGGGGGTACTCGCGGCGGATCTCGCGGAGGATCTCCTCCGCGAGCGCCGGTGCCTCGGCAAGCGCGATCGCCGCGAAACGGCGGACCTGGAGGCGGGGCACGTCGTGCCAGGCCGAGCGGGCGTTCACGGCTGCCGGGCGGGCGGCCATGTGTCAACTCCCCTGGTCCGGCTGCTCGTAGGTGATCAGTGGCGTGTTGGGCTGCTCGGGCGTCGCCTCCAGAAGCGCGACGATGCCGAGCGCGGCACCGAGGGCGAGCAGTGCGGCGGCGACGACGGTCAGTGCGGCGGCGAGCAGTCTGGACATCGCAGGGGCAGCCTCTCTCGAGCGGCTCGGTCCGGCGTACATCCCCACCCGGAGCCCGACCCGGAATCCCATCCGGTACCCACGCTGCCTGTCGAGCCAGTGTCGGCAAGACACCGATGCCCCGTCAAGACATTGACACTCCGTCAAGAGACGCCTACGGTTCCCGGCCCTAAGAGCGACCCGAACTCCGTCAACCCACGCCCCAGGAGTGTCCGGATGCGCCGTACAGCCTCTCCAATCTCCCTGATTCTGCTGGGACTCGGCACGTTTCTGCTGGTACTGGCGCCACTGCTTGCGTGGTACGTGACTCCGCGGGCGGCCCTGAACCCGATCAACATCGACCAGACCGCCGTGTACCGCGGCACGGGCAGCGTCTTCGACACCGAGCAGGTGAAGACCGTCCCCGACCAGCGCATCACCGTCACCCAGCGGGTGCGCGGCAACGTCGAGGACAGTGAGAACAGCGACGGGGCCGCGGTGTGGGACGTGACCACCACCGTCGACACCGACAAGTCGCTGCCGGCCGCCGATCCGCACGACGCGCTGGAGTTCGTCCCGCACCGGTGGGTCATGGACCGTAAGACGACCAAGCCGGTGCACTGCTGCGGGGAGAAGCCGTACTTCGAGGGCGAGGCCTATCTGAAGTTCCCCTTCGACGTGCAGCGACGCTCCTACCAGTGGTGGGACAACTCCCTCGGTTCCACAGTGACGTTGCGATACCAGGGTACGAAGAAGGTTCAGGGGTACACGGGTTACCGGTTCACCGGCACGGTCGCCCCGGCGAAGGTCGGGACGCGGCTGGTGCCGGGCACGATCGTGGACGAGCCGGGCCGGCCGCAGGTGCTGGCCGAGGAGTGGTACTCCAACCACGGCATCGAGCTGGTCGTCGACCAGCGCACCGGCCGGGTCGTCTACGCGCAGGTGGGTCCGAAGCGCACCCTGCGGGCTCCCGGCGCGAAGAAGGACGCCGTGGTCCTGCTGGACAGCCGGAAGATCGAGTTCACCACCGCAACCCAGAAGGAGGCGGTGCGGCTGGCGAAGCGGGACAGTGACCAACTGCGCGCGGTGGGCGAGACGTTGCCGGTCGGGGCGGCTGTGGCCGGATTCGTACTGGCTGCCGTGGGGGGCGTTTTGGTGGTACGGGGGCGCAGGCGTCCCGAGTCCACCGAAATGAGCGATACGCCCGAGCCCGT
The DNA here is from genome assembly GCF_036174265.1 of Streptomyces sp. NBC_00285. Taxonomy (NCBI): domain Bacteria; kingdom Bacillati; phylum Actinomycetota; class Actinomycetes; order Kitasatosporales; family Streptomycetaceae; genus Streptomyces; species Streptomyces sp. NBC_00285. The sequence continues at coordinate 3,400,348 of NZ_CP108055.1, forward strand.
TCTCACGATGTGACTGGACGTCAGCTCTAATAACGCCGGAAATTGTCACGCAGGTGAGTAGCCACGGCGAACGGGTGGGCGAAAACTGTGCCACCCCACCCGAGCACAACCCACCCACACCATCCTCCTAGGAAGCACTCAGTCCCCCCACAACCAGCCTGAAAGCCACCGCTGAGTTCCGCACCCTGAGACGAGTTGGAGCACCCATGCCCCAGCACGTGCCCCATCTGCTGCACACGTCGCCACCCCAGGCGTCGCAGCGGCAACCCTCACCGCACAGCGCACAGCATCCCTCGGCGCTTCCCCCACCTCCGCGCCGAATCGTTTTTCTCGCCCACCGTGACCTCGGCAACCCGGCCGCCGGCGGCTCGGAGCTGCTCGTCGACCGTCTCGCCGACGGACTGACCCGGCTCGGCCACCAGGTGACCCTGCTGTGCGGCGGCCCGGCCTCCTACCGGGACTACCGCGTCGTGTCGGCGGGCGGCGAGTTCGGCCACTACCTGCGCGCCCGTACGGCCTTCGCCCGCCAGGTCGGCGAGACCGACCTGCTGGTGGAGGTGTGCAACGGCATGCCGTACCTCGCGCCCCTGTGGCATCGCGGCCCCACCCTGTGCCTGGTCAACCATGTGCACACCGACCTGTGGTCGATGCGGTTCGGCGGGCCCCTGGCCCCGGCCGCCCGGATCGGCCGAAGACTCGAACACTGGGCGCTGGCCGGTGCGGCGGTCCGGGACCGGGGCCTGCTGGTCGCCGTCTCCCCGTCGACCGCCCATGCGCTGCGGGCGATCGGTGTCGAACGGGACCGTATCCGCGTCGTGCACAACGGGGTCGAGGAGCCGGGCCCCCTCACCGAGCGCTCGCCCGAGCCGCTGTTCGTGGCCGTGGGCAGACTCGTCGAGTACAAACGGATCGATCTGCTGCTGAGACTGTGGGAGCGGGTGCGACCCGTGACCGGCGGCCGGCTGGTGATCGTCGGGGACGGACCCGAACGGCAGCGCCTGCAGCAACTCGCGGGCCCCGGCGTGGAGTTCACCGGGCATGTGTCGGAGGCGGAGAAGCACCGGCTGCTCTGTGCGGCCTGGCTGCTGCTGCATCCGTCCGCCGTGGAGGGCTGGGGGCTGGTCGTCACCGAGGCCGCGACCCGCCGGACGCCGACCATCGCCTTCGACGTGCCCGGACTGCGGGACTCCGTCGTGGACGGGGAGACCGGCGTGCTCGCGCAGGGCGAGTCCTCGTTCGCCGCCGCCTGGTGCACGCTCGCCCTGTCGGGGAACCGCCGTGCGGCGATGGGCAAGGCCGCCCGCGACCAGGCTGCCCGGTTCCGGTGGCATCGGACCGTCAGACAGTTCCGGGCCGTGGCCGCCGAGGCGGTGAGGGGCTGGGGACCGTGACGCGACCTCGGGCGAAGGACCCCTCCCTGCGGCGTTCCCTCACGCTCTTCCGGGCCTTTCTCCATGAGCAGGACGATCCCGAGTCCTGCTACGCGCTCCTGGCCCGGGACGCCGTCGACCAGGTCGAGGCCTACGACGGGCCCGTCGCCGGTCGTACCGTCGTCGACGTCGGCGGCGGGAGCGGGTACTTCACCGAGGAGTTCCGCAGACGCGGCGCCCTGGCCCATCTCTTCGAGCCCGACGCGAGGGAACTGGGAGAGAAACCACCCGACTCCACCGTGATCGCCGACGGCTATCTGCTCCCCCTGCGGGACGCGGCCGCGGACGTCACCTTCTCCTCCAACGTCCTTGAGCACGTGGCCGATCCGCAGACCTTCCTCAGCGAACTCATCCGCGTCACCCGACCCGGCGGGCTGATCTACGTGTCGTTCACCAACTGGCTGTCCCCGTGGGGCGGTCACGAGTGGGCGCCCTGGCACTACCTGGGTGCCGAACGGGCCCGGTCCCGCTATCGGCGCCGTACCGGAAAGGCCGCCAAGCACACCCTCGGCGAGAACCTGTTCGCCGTGCACATCGGCCCGACCCTGCGGCAGGTGCGCGCCCGCGACGACGTCACGGTCGTCTCGGCGCGCTCCCGCTACTGGCCCTTCCTCGCGGAGACCGTCGTCCGGGCTCCCGGCATCCGTGAGGTGGCCACCTGGAACCTCCTCCTCATCCTCCGGCGGTGTCCACCATGACGACGTCCACGGTCCAGGCCCCTCCTCCGGCGGCCGTTCCCACCACCGCGACCAGGTCGGGCCCGCCGGAGGGCCCGCGGTCGCGGCGCTGGCTGCTGGGGTTCTGGGCCGTGGTCCTCGTGCTGTTCCTCGCGGTGCATCCGGGGCGGCAGACCTTCGACACCAAGCTGGGTGTGAGCGTCGATCCGGGCCGGTTCCTCGCCGATCTCGGACAGCTGTGGCACGACCAGGGGTCCTTCGGCGGGATCCAGGACCAGTACGTCGGCTATCTGTGGCCGATGCTGCCGTTCTACTGGCTGGGCCACGCCGTGCAGCTGCCGGTGTGGCTGGTGGAACGGCTGTGGCTGTCACTGGTCGTGTCGGTGGCCTTCTGGGGCGCGCTCCGACTGGCCGAGCGGCTGCGCGTGGGCAACGGCACGTCCCGGCTGATCGCCGCCGCCGCGTACGCGCTGTGGCCGACCTTCACCATCGTCGTCGGCTCGACGTCCGCGGCCGCGCTGCCCGGCGCCTTCCTGCCCTGGGTGCTGCTGCCGCTGACGAACGAGCGCCACAGCGCCCGGATCGCCGCCCTGCGCTCGGCACTGGTCATCCCGTTCATGGGCGGGGTGAACGGGGCCTCCACCCTGGCCTGTCTGCTCCCCGTCGGGCTGTACCTCCTCTCCCGGCCGCCCGGCCCACGGCAGCGCAAACTGATCGCCTGGTGGGTGCCGGGCGTGATCCTGGCGACCGCCTGGTGGGTCATCCCGCTGCTGCTGCTCGGGTTCTACGGCGAGAACTTCCTGCCCTACGTCGAGAACGCGCGGACCACCACCGAGACCATGTCGGCGACGGAGGCCCTGCGCGGCGGCGGGAACTGGGTCGCCTATCTGCACCTGGGACAGGCGTGGCTGCCGGCCGGCTGGACCGTGGCGTCCTCCGTGATCGTCATCGTGTGTTCGGCGTTCGCCGCCGGCCTCGGTCTCGCGGGCCTGGCGCGCCGGGACATGCCGGAGCGGCGATGGCTGGTGCTGACCGCGCTGACGGCCGTCCTGGTGCTGCTCGCGGGGTACGGCGGCGCGTTCGGCGCCCCCTTCCACGGGCTCGTGCAGGACTGGCTGAACGGCTCCCTCGCCCCCTTCCGCAACATCTACAAGTTCCAGCCGGGGCTGGCGCTCGCACTGGTGCTGGGCCTCGCCCACCTGGTGGGGGTGGCCGCCGAGCCGCGCGGGGCACGTGAGTTCAGAGGCCGCCGGTACGCCCCGCTGGTCGCGGCCGTCCTGGTCCTGCCCGGGCTGATGTGGCCCTACCTCAACGGCTCGATCCTGAACCCGGGTTCCTTCCAGGAGCTGCCCAAGTACTGGCACACCACGGCCGACTGGCTGGACAGGTACTCCCCGGACTCACGTGCCCTCGTCGTCCCGGCGACCGCGCACGGCATCTACACCTGGGGCTCCCCCATCGACCAGCCCCTCGACGTGCTCGCCGAGTCCCGCTGGGCGCAACGCGACTACGTCCCCTTCGGCACCCCGGGCAACCGGCGCACGACGGACGCGGTCGAGCAGGCGCTGATGACGGGCGGCGACATCCCGGGGCTGGCCGACTACCTGAGCCGGGCCGGCGTCTACTACGTCGTCGTCCGCAACGACCTCGACCCCGACCAGATCGGCGCCGTGTCGTCCTCGGTCGTCAAGCGGTCCCTGGAGCAGTCCGGCTACGAGCGGGTGACGGGCCTCGGGCCCCTCATGACGGGCGGTGTGATCGCGCACGACACCCCGCTCCAGATCGAGGGGCTGTATCCGAGGCAGCGCGCGGTGGAGATCTACCGGCCGGTGGAGTCCTCGGGGGTACCACGGCCCGGACAGGCCGGGCTGCTGCCGGTCGCCGACACCGCCCAGGTGTCCGGCGGACCCGAGTCCCTGCTTCCGCTGGCCACCGAACTGCGGGGCCGGGCAACGGTGTTGACGGGCGACAACCATCCGGGGCTCGGCACCCCGTCGCTCCAGATCGTCGGCGACGGACTGCGGCGCGCGGACACCCGGTTCGGGCTCGTCAACGCGAACACGTCGTACACGTACACGAGCGACGAGCGCAACGCGCCCGGGGCCGCCCAGGACGCCGGGGAGAAACCGCACCAGATCCTGCCGGAGAAGGGCCTCGACCACCAGACGGTGGCCGAACTGCGCGGCGCCGACTCGGTGAGCGCGTCGTCGTACGGCAACTGGCTGTTCCATCTCCCGCAGTTCGACCCGGTCAACGCCTTCGACGGCAACCCGGACACCGCGTGGACGGAGGGCGTGGCGGGCTCGCCGGACGGGCAGTGGCTGCGGATCGGGTTCTCGGATCCCGCCTACGACATGCCCTCGTCGTTCAAGGTGACGCCGTTGCCGCAGGAGAGCGTGCGGTCGGCCCCGACGAAGGTGCGGGTGGAGACGGAGAAGGGGTCGGCGACCAGCTTCCTGCGGGCCGACGGCTCCGCACAGCGCATCAAAGCCCCTGCGGGGGCGACGGGTTGGATGAAGCTGACGATCGTCGACTCGGTGGCGCGGCGGACCGGTCTCGCCGGTGCCGGGTTCTCCGAGATCACCCTGCCGCAGGTGCAGGTGACCCGGCTGCTGCGGCTGCCGACCGACGCGGACACCTCGGACTCGGCCGCCGAGATCGTCTCCCTGCACCGGGTGCCCGACCCGGCCGGGATCTCCCCGACCGGCACCGAGGCGGGCCTGCACCGCCGCTTCGCGACGGCGACCGCGGGAACGTACGCGGTGCAGGCGAGCGCGGTGCCGGTGAGCGGGGAGGAACTCGACAAACTGCTGTACGAGGTCGCCCCGGACCAGCGCAACCGCATCACGGCGACGGCCGACTCCACGGCGGCCCTCGGTGCGGGTCTGTCCGCCCGCAACCTCACCGACGGCGACCTCACGACGGCCTGGATCGCCGGCGACCGCCCCACCATCCACCTCAGCTGGGACGGCAAACAGCCCATCTCGGAGTTGGTGCTGGCACCCGCCGGCGGGCTGTCCACCCGGCCCACCGAGGTGGACATCAGCTCGCCCGACGGCTCGACGGTCGCCGGGGTCGACGAGAACGGGGTGGTGCGCTTCCCCGCGATCACCACCGACCGCCTCGACATCACGATCACCGAGACGGCCCCGCTGGTCCTGCACAACCCGGTCGCCGACGAGGATCTGCAACTGCCGGTGGGGCTCACGGAGGCGTACCTCCCGGCTCTCGACCAGTACCGGACCCCGCAGCCGAAGGCCACCCGGACGTTCTCGTTGCCGTGCGGCCGGGGACCGGTGGTGGCGGTCGACGGGAAGCTGTTCCAGACCGGCGTGTCGGGCCTGATCCGGGACCTGACGGAACGGCGGCCGGTGAAGGTGACGCTCTGTCAGGGACCCAGGTCCGGGGCCGAGTTGTCCCTGGCCTCCGGGGAGCACGTGGTCGAGGGCGGGGACGCCGGGCCGCTCACCCTGACCGCCGTCACGCTGACCCGCGGCACGATCGCCGAACCCACCTCGCTCACCCGTGAGTTGCAGATCAAGGACTGGCTGGGCGACAGGCGCGAGGTGAGCGTGGGCTCGGGGGCGGCCTCGTACCTCACGACGTACGAGAACTACAACGACGGCTGGAAGGCCACGCTGAACGGCAAGTCCCTGTCGCCGGTACGCCTCGACGGCTGGCAGCAGGGCTGGCGGGTCCCCGCCGGGGCGGGCGGCACGCTGAAGCTGTCGTACGAGCCCGCGACGACGTACGACGGGGCGCTGATCGGCAGCGGGGTCGCGTTGGCCGTGCTGGTGGGGCTCGTGCTGTGGCGCAGGCGGTCCCCGAACCCCGACGAGCCGCAGCGGATGCCTCCGGCGCCCGGGCTGTGGCTCGGGACGGTGGCGCTCACGCTGGTGGGCGTGGTGATCGCGGGCTGGTTCGCCCTGCTGGTCCCGGCGTTGGCGCTGCTCGCGTACCGACGGCACGCACTGCTGGTGCCGATCGCCTTCGTCGCCCTCGCGGGGGCGGGGATCGCCGCTGCGACAGGGGCGGGCGAGCCGGTGGGCGCGGGGCACGGGGCGTTCGGGCATGTGGCCCAACTGCTGGCGCTGATCGGTCTGTTCGCGGGACTGGTGAGTGTGCGGGAGTCCGCGGAGGCCGCCGGTCCCGAGGCGCCGACGCAGCAACTGCCGCCGGTCGAGGTGAGCAAGGGGAGGGCGGAACCGACATGACCCCACCGAGGCGCATCCCGTTCCCCGTGGTGGACGAGATCTCCCGGCACTGCCTTCAGGAGGAGGAACCGGAGACGGTCCACATCGAGGTGCACCTGCCGGGCCGGCTGGACCAGGCGCGGCTCCGGAAGGCGTTCGTGGAGGCCCTGCACCGGCATCCGCGGATCCTGATGCGGGAGGTGGCGGGGGGCTGGTACCGGCGACGGTACGAGTGGGAGCTGACGGCGGAGCCGGATGTGGAGGTGGTGAGTTTCCCGGCCCCGGGCCGCAACGCCCTGCGGGACGCGCGGACACGCGCCCTGGAGGAGGCTCCACCCCTGTCGCTGTCGCCGCCGATACGGCTGGAGGTGGTGGAAGGGGCCGGACCGGTGGAGGGCAGCGAAGCGTCGGACGCAGTCGGCCTGCACCCACCTTTTCAGGGGCGCGGGGCGGTATCGACAAGCGGCTCCGCCGCGGGGCGCGAGCAGCCCCCACTCAGCCGCACCCAAAACACAACCGTCCTCTTCCTCACCATCAACCACACCGCCCTCGACGGCCCCGCCTGTCTCCGCATCCTCGCCACAGCCGCCGAGATCTACGGCGGCCGGGACAACTCCCCCACCCCGGCCCCCACCCGCGCCCCCGACCCCCCGGCACCCCCTGAGGACACCCCCTCCAACTGGGCCCGCCCCGCCCGCGTGGCACAGGGCAGTCCCGAACCGTCCCCCGGCAACGGTCTCCTCGTCACCGAACTCCCCCTCCCCCACCGCCCCAAGGGCTCCCCCTACACGGTCAACGACCAGCTCATGGTCACCACGGCCCTGACCCTCACCCACTGGAACAGGGAACACGGCGCGGCTCCCCGCCCCCTGCGCATCACCATGCCCGTGGACGACCGCCCCAGGGACGCGACAATGCCGATAGGAAACGGCACCCGGCTGGTCGAAGTCCCCTTCTCACCCGATGAGTTGGCACACGCCCCCGCCGGCATGCCCGCGCTTCTGCGCCGCACGGCGCAACGCACCCGAGCCCTCAAGTCCCTCCCCCGCCCGCAACTCGGGCACGGCGCGCACCTGCTCACCGCCCCGGTCACCCCGGTGGCCTGGCGGGCGGCGCTCACCAGGGGCCTGCGAAGCGCGGCGGCACCCTGGACCTCGACCACCCTGCTCAGCAACATCGGCCGCGTCCCGTACCCGCTGGACTTCGGCGAGGAGGCCGGTCGCGCGCACGCCGTGTGGTTCTCGGCGCCCGCCCGGATGCCCCGCGGCCTCACCGTCACGACCGCCTCGACCGCGGGCCGGCTGCATCTCGCCCTGCGCTGGTCACGGTCCCTGCTCGGCCACGGTGACGGCGCCCACCTCAGGGACCTGTTCGAGCACTGTCTGCACGCCACGGAGGTGGCCCCGTGAACACCACCGCACCCCCGCGCCGCAGCGGCCTGCGCGACTTCTACGAGGATCCTGCCGTCCCCGTCGCCTCCGGCACCCCCCGCTCCCTGCGCCAGGCCCGCATGCTGGCCGCGGCCCTCGGAACCCCCGGCAGGAACCGGCGCACCGTCCTCGACATCGGCTGCGGCGACGGCACCGCGGCCGCCACCGCGGCCCCCCTGCTCACCGGCCACCGGATCGTCGGCGTCGACTGGTCCCAGGACGCCCTCAAACGTGCCCGCACCCGGCTGCCGTACGCCGTCCGGGGCGAACTCACCGGCTCCGGGCTGCCGTTCGCGTCCTCGTCCGTCGACGCCGTGCTGTTCAGCGAGGTCGTCGAGCATCTCGTCGACCCGGACGCCGCGCTGGACGAGATCCGCCGCATCCTGCGCCCCGGAGGCCATCTCATGCTGTCCACCCCGAACTTGGCGGCCTGGTACAACCGCGGACTCCTGCTGGCCGGTGTCCAGCCGGTGTTCTCGGAGGTCAGCCTGCGGGCGATCCACGGCAGGCCGGGACGGGAGGTCGTGGGGCATCTGCGGCTCTACACGGCACGCGCGCTGCGGGAGTTCGTGGCCGCGGCCGGCTTCGACGTCGTACGGCTGGAAGGGGCGCCCTTCCACGGTGTGCCGCGGGTGCTGCGGGGCCTGGACCGGCTGGCGTGTGCCAGACCGTCGCTCGCGTCGATCCTGCTGCTGCACGCACGGAAGACCTAGGGGGCCCGGGCCATGTGGTGGGGAGTGGCGGCGGCCCTGTTGGCGAACACCCTGTACAGCGTCGGCTTCGTCCTGGAGAAAAGGGCTCTCACCGCCCTGCCCGAGGTGTCGATCCGGCACCCCGCCAAGCTGCTGGGGCTCGTCCTCAGGAGCCCGCTCTGGATCGGCGGTTCGCTGTCGCTGGCCGCCGGGTTCGGGGCGCAGCTCGCGGTCTACCGGACGCTGCCGATCGCGGCCGCGCAGGGCATCTTCGTCTCCGGTCTGGTGCTGCTGGTCCTGCTGTCGTCGCGGCTGCTGGGCGAGGAGACGAGTGGGCGGGAGCGGTACGCGCTGGGTGCCATCCTCGCCGCGCTGCTCATGGTCGTCCTCTCCCTGAAGGAGGGTTCGGACCACGTCAGCCGGGACGCCCCGTATCCGCTGATCCTGCTGGTGTGCGTGCCGTCGCTGGCGGCGGGCGTGTGGCTGTACGGGTCCGCCGAGCGGCGTACCCGGCACCGGCACCGGATGCCGACGACCGGCGTCGAGTACGGCGTGGCGGTGGGCCTGCTGTACGGGGTCAGCTCGCTCGCGATCAAGGGCGTGTCGAGTTATCTGTCGTCAACTGGATTGGGTGGAGCGGTACTTGAACTTTTGAGGTCCCCGTATCCGTATCTCCTGTTGTTCACCGGAGCGTTCGGTCTGGTGATGTCACAGGCGGCGCTGCAGCGCTGCCGGGCCTCGCTGATCGTGCCGGTGTGCACGACGGTGACCTGCCTGTACACAGCGGTGCTCGGCACGCTCTCGTTCGGCGAGTCCCTGCCCCACGACCCGGTGCGGCTCGCGCTGCGCCTCGCGGGGACGGTACTCGCCGTCGCCGTACTGCTGGCCATGCCCAAGCACGATCCGGCGCCCAAACCTCCCGTAGGTGCCAAGGAGTTGACACCCCCATGAATCCCGACGACCCGCTGCTGGAGATCCTGGCCTGCCCGCTCGACAAGGGCCCCCTGCACCTCGTACCGCCGAACGGGTCGGCGTCCGCCGAGGAAGCCCTGTACAACCCGCGGCTGCACCGCCGCTACCCGGTCGTCGACGGCATCCCGCAGCTGCTGCCGTCCTCCGGGGAGCAGGTCTCGGACGACGAACACGAAGAGCTCCTGAAGAGGATGGCTCCGTGAGCCCCGGAGGAACCCCGTGAGAGGGACGACTACATGACGACCACGCTGGCGGCACGGTTAGCGCCCTTCCTGCCCACCCGTCTGGTCGCGGCGGCCGCCCGGGCCGTCTACCCGCGCTTCGAGCCGGAGCTCGCGCGGCTCGACGAGCTGTGCCCGGCGGACTGCGGGACGGCGGTCGACGTGGGCGGCTGGTACGGGCCGTGGACACGCCGGCTGGCCGGCCGGGCGCGGCAGGTGGTGACGGTCGAGCCGGTGCCCCATCTGGCCCGGCTGCTGACCTCGGCGGCCCCGGCGAACGTCCGGGTCGTCCAGGCCGCCGCCACGGACCGGCCCGGCACCGCCCGGCTGTGGCTGCCGCCGGACGACGCGGGCGACCGCGGGGTGTCCTCCCTGGTCCGGCGCGACATCCACGGCCGGGCACTGGACGTCCGCTGCGTCACGCTGGACGAACTGGTCCTGAAGGACGTCGGCTTCATCAAGATCGACGTGGACGGCAGCGAGCTGGCGGTGCTGCGCGGGGCGACCGGCATCCTCGCGCGTGACCGGCCCGCGCTCTTCGTCGAGCTGGAGTCCCGCATCCAGCCGATCGGCCCGGTGGTGACCTATCTGTCCCTGCTCGGCTACGACGGCTGGGTGCTGCCCCGCGCCACCTGGGTGCCGCTGGCCGGCTTCCCGCTGGAGGCGCACCAGGAGACAGCCTCGTACGTGGTCGCCCAGGGCCTCCTGCGCCGGGTCCTGCCCTTCCTGCACCGCCCTCGGTACGTCAACTCGGTCCTCTTCCTGCCCGACGGCCGCCGCCCCGGTGTCAGTGCCGTGGGGGACGATGGGGAGCATGCCCTCCGGAAAGCCCCCGGCTAGTCCCTTCACCGTCCACGACTTCCAGCTGGTCCTGCTGCGCCGCATGGCCGACCACAACCCGGGCCCGGTGGAGGACGCCCGGCACCTCCTGGGCGTCTCGGTCGCGGACATGCGGGAGGCCAACAGGCGATGGCAGGCCATGGTCCGCTCTCCGCGGTCCCGCGCCGCCACCTCCCGGTACCGCTCGGTCCTCGGCACCCCCGAGACCGTCCTGACCCGGAAGATCGGCGACCTGGAGTGCGAGGCATGGCTCTGGCCCGTTCCGCTCTGGGCCGACCTCCGCTTCGAGGTGCTCCTCTCGCCGACCGGCGCAGTCTGGAACGAGTGGCTGATCCGCGCGCCGGGAGCCGAGGGCCCCGACCTGCGCACCCTCGCCGACCTCACCCCCTGGTCCTGCACGGTCGACGAGGCGGCCCGCGCCTTCGCCCCGGCCCGACCCCTGGAGGGCACGGCCCCGACCCGCTGGGGCCTGACGTTCACGGCACCGGACGCGGAGGGCGTACGGCACGAGGTGGTGGCCGAGTTCACCTGGGGCCTGCTGCAACGACTGACGGTGCGCTGAGCGCCTACCGGTCGTCCCGGGCCGGCCCGGTGGTTCGGTGTCGGGTGCCCACGAGGGTGGCCAGGTCGGCGGCCAGGGGGATCTCGATCGTGTCCAGGGCGGGGTGCCGCAGCCACTCCATGCGGGGCCGGTCCACCGAACCTTCGTGTCTGGGCGGCCAGTCCGTCGCCGGGGTGAAGTCGTCGATCACGATCCTGCCGCCGGGGGTGAGGAGACGGGCCGGGTCGGCCGGGGGGTCGTCGGGGGTCTTGCCGGTGCCGCCGCCGTCGAGGACCAGGACGTCGTAGGGGCCGTGGTCCTCGATGCGGCGCCAGTCGTCGTGGAGGATCCGCACGTCGGGACGGTCGGCGAAGACCTCCGCGGCCACCCGCGCCCGGCCCGGGTCCCGCTCGACACCGATCAGCCGTACGCCCGCACGCGCTCCCGAGGCCAGCCACGCGAGGCCCACCCCGCAGCCGGTGCCCGTCTCCCCCACCCGGCCCCGGGCCCCGCCCGCCAACGCGTGCAGCAGGCGGCCCTGTTCGGGACGGCAGGAGTAGGGGAAGCCGTGGGCGCGGGCCGCAGCGAGGGCTCGGCCGACCAGCGGGGGCAGGTGGGGTTCGTTGTCGTACGCGTCCGTTCCGGAGATCGACATGGCCGTGATTGTGCCTCGCGGCGAGGGCGTCAGGGCGCTGTCTCCACCACGTCCGCCACCACGCAACTGACGTTGTCCGGGCCGCCGGCGGCGTTCGCGCCGGCGACCAGGGAGTGGACAGCCGCTTCGGGGGCGGGCGAGGCGGTGAGGAGGTCGCGGATGGTGGCGTCGGGGACGACGGCGCAGAGGCCGTCGGAGCACAGGAGGTAGCGGTCGCCGGGTTCGGCGTCGTGCAGTCGCAGGTCCGGGGTGCCGGTGGTGAGGGCCTTGAGGAGCAGCGCCCGCCGGGGATGGGTGACGGCCTCCTCCGCGGTCAGACGGCCCTCGTCGATCAGTGACTGGACCACCGTGTGGTCGTGGGTGATGCGGAAGAGGGCACCGCCGCGCAGCAGGTAGGCCCGGGAGTCGCCGATGTGGACCAGGGCGAGGCGGGAGCCGGTCCACAGCAGGGCGGTCAGGGTGGTGCCGTTCTCGTCGTTGCCCGCGGCCACGTCCCGTACCGCCTCGGTCGCCCCGTGCACGGCGTCGGCCAGGAGGTTGAGGACGTTGCCGCCGGGGAGCTCGCCGGTGTCCAGGAACCGCAGTGCCGCCACCGCCGCACTGCTGGCGGGGGCGCCGGCCGGGCCGTATCCGTCGGCGACCGCGAGGAGGCGGGCACCCGCGTAGGCGGTGTCCTGGTTGGCGGGCCGGACCAGGCCGGGGTCCGAGTGGGCGGAGTAACGCAGTTCGAGCACGGTGGTGTCCTTCCTCGGTGCCGCCGTCAGCTCTTCGACGAGGAACGCGGCGAGGTCCCGGCGTACGGCCGTGTCCGTCTCCACCTGCGCCCAGTACGCGCGGATCTCGACGGCGGCGGCAGCGGGCGGGAGGGCGCACACCGTGCGGATCCGGGCCAGCGGCATGCCGAGTCGCCGCAGCCACGCCACCAGGCGGGCCTGCTCCAGCTGGGCCGGGGTGTAGTAGCGGTAGCCCGTCTCCGGGTCGACGCGGGCCGGACGCAGCAGCTCCAGCTCGTCGTAGAGCCGCAACGCCTTCGGTGACAGGCGGCACGCCCGCGCGAAGACCCCGATCGTCAGCCACTCCATACGGTCTCCTCCGTTCCTCGTCCTCGATGGTGGGGGTTCACCGAGGGGGAAGGTAAAGGGAGGCCCGTGGTTTCCTCCGCGGCGGTTAGCCTGCAGGTCCAGCCGTATGGGAAAGGAATCCGCCGTGCCCCGAGTCGCCCTGGTCACCTACGACCCCCGACCGCAGCCCAGCAAGGACGCCGACCTGCCGGTGCTGGTGGCCGCCCTGCGCGAGGCCGGCGCCGAGGCGGACGCCGTGTTCTGGGACGACGGCGACGTCGACTGGGGCGGGTACGACCTTGCCGTCATCCGGTCCACCTGGGACTACAGCTGGCGGGCGGACGAGTTCGTGGCGTGGGCGCGGCGGTGCGGCAAGGTGACACGGCTCGCCAACCCGGCGGAGGTCGTGCGCTGGAACACCGACAAGCGGTACCTCGGAGAGCTCGCGGAGGCGGGGGTGCCGGTGGTGCCGACGCGCTATCTCGCGCCCGGCGATCCGGTGTCGCTGCCCGAGGGGCAGGAGTACGTCGTCAAGCCCACCTCGGGGGCGGGGGCGCGGTATGCCGCGCGGTACGCGCCCGGACCCGGACAGCACAAGACCGCCGTACGGCATCTGGAGCGGATGCACGCGGAGGGGCTCACGGCGATGGTGCAGCCGTACATGCGGGGCATCGACGCGGGCGGTGAGCGGGCGCTCCAGTTCTTCGGGGGCCGGCTCCTGCACGCCAGCCGTAAGCGGGCCGTCCTCAGTCCTGACACGGCCTTCGACGCGGACAAGGTCGCCCACCCGGGCCTTGAGCCGTGGACGCCGACCCCGGCCGAACGCGAGGTCGCCGAGCGCGCCCTGGCCGCCGTGCCGAACGCGTCGGAGTTGCTGTACGCGCGCGTGGACCTCGTCGACGGGGACGACGGGCAGCCGCGGGTGATGGAACTGGAGTTGGTCGAGCCGAACCTTTTCCTGTTCCTGCACCCGGAGTCGGTGGGGCCGGTGGTGGACATCCTCCTGGCGGCTGCGAGGCGGTAGGGCCCGTCCGGCGCGGCATGCGTGGTAGGCAGTGGAGCAACGACAGTTGAAGGAGTACGACGCGTGCCCTCTCTCTTCCCGGCCCTGACCGGCGACTCGGCGGGGCGGGTAGCCCTGCGGTTCGGCGACCGTTCCCTGACGTACGCGGAACTCGCCACGGCGAGCGGCGCGCTGGCGGCCCGTCTCGCGCGGTACGACCGGGTGGCCGTCTGGGCGACACCGGAGCTGGAGACCGCGGTCGCCGTGGTGGCGGCGCTGGAGGCCGGTGTCGCCGCCGTGCCGCTCAACCCGAAGTCGGGGGAGAAGGAGCTCGGGCACATCCTGAGCGACAGCGCGCCCGGTCTGCTGCTCGCCGCACCTGGCGCCGAACTCCCTTCAGCCGCAAGGGGGTTGGAGCGCATCGACATCGACGTGCACGGCACCGGCGGCACGGCCTCCGAGCCCCGCGCGCAGGACGGCGAGGACCCCGCCCTGGTCGTCTACACCTCCGGCACCACCGGCCCGCCGAAGGGCGCCGTGCTCCCCCGCCGGGCCGTCGCCGCCACCCTGGACGCGCTCGCGGACGCCTGGCAGTGGACGTCGGACGACGTCCTGGTGCACGGGCTCCCGCTGTTCCATGTGCACGGTCTGGTCCTCGGCATCCTCGGCCCGCTCCGCCGCGGCGGCTCGGTCCGTCACCTCGGCCGGTTCAGCACGGAGGGTGTGGCCCGGGAGCTGAACGACGGCGCGACCATGCTGTTCGGCGTGCCGACGATGTACCACCGGATCGCCGAAACCCTGGCGGAGGACCGGGAGTTGGTGAAAGCGCTGAGCGCGGCCCGGCTGCTGGTCTCCGGCTCGGCGGCGCTCCCCGTGCACGACCACGAGCGCATCGCGGCCGCGACCGGCCGCCGGGTCGTGGAGCGCTACGGCATGACAGAGACTCTGATGAACACAAGTGTGCGCGTGGACGGTGAACCGCGTGCCGGGACCGTGGGCCTGCCGCTGCCGGGGGTGGAGCTGCGGCTCGTGGAGGAGGACGGGGCGCCGATCACGTCGTACGACGGCGAGACGGTGGGCGAGATCCAGGTGCGCGGCGCGAACCTGTTCACCGGGTACCTCAACCGGCCGGACGCGACGGCGGGGGCGTTCACGGCGGACGGCTGGTTCCGTACCGGGGACATGGCCGTGCGGGATCCGGACGGGTACGTGCGTATCGTCGGCCGGAAGGCCACCGACCTGATCAAGAGCGGGGGGTACAAGATCGGGGCGGGCGAGATCGAGAACGCGCTCCTTGAGCACCCGGGGGTGCGGGAGGCGGCCGTGACCGGGGAGCCGGATCCGGACCTGGGTGAGCGGATCGTGGCGTGGATCGTCCCGGCGGATCACCGATCGCCGCCGTCCCTGCGGGAGTTGGCGGAGCATGTGGCGGGCCGTCTCGCCCCGCACAAGCGCCCCCGGGTCGTCCACCTGCTGACCGCCCTCCCCCGCAACGACATGGGGAAGATCATGAAGCGGGCGCTGCATGTCTGAGCGGCTGTCCGCCCGCGAGGTGATCGCCCTGGTCGCCGACGACTTCTCCGAAATCCCTTACCCCGCACGGCAGTCGAAGCCCGACGGCCCCCTCGCCTGGCAGGGCTACGACGTCTCGCGCGCCCGCGCCGCCGAGCGCACCGGCGAGTCCGAGTCGGTCGTGTGCGGTACCGCGCACATCGAGGGCACCCGGGCCGTCCTGATCGCCTTCGAGTTCGGCTTCCTCGGCGGTTCGCTGGGCGAGGGCACCGGTGACCGGCTGGAGGCGGCGTACGTCTTCGCCCGTGAACACCGCCTCCCGGTCGTCCCGTTGGTGGCCACCGGCGGCAGCCGTATGCAGGAGGGCATGCTCGCGCTGACCCAACTCCAGCGGGTGGCACGCCAGTCGGCGCTGACCCGGGAGGCCGGGCTCCCTCAGGTCGCGGTGCTCCGCGACCCCACCACGGGCGGCGGCTGGGCCACCCTGGGGGCCGGTGCCGACGTGATCCTGGCCCTGCCCGGCGCGCAGGTCGGTTTCGCCGGTTCCCGGGTCCGCCCTGCGGACGCGGACCCGTCGGCGTACACGGCGGAGGCGCAGGTCGCGGCGGGGGCGGCGGACGCGGTCGTACGGCAGGAGGATCTGCGGGGGACTCTCGGGGTGTGGCTGCGGCTGCTGACGTCCTCGTCGTCCGAGGCGGCCCCCGTGCCCCCGTCCCTCGGCGCCACCGGGCTCCCGGCCACCGGCTGGGCCGCGGTGCTGCGGGCGCGTTCCCCGGAGCGTCCGCGCGCGGGGGCGTATCTGGACGCCTATTTCACCCGCCGCACGGCACTGTCCGGCGACCGCTGCGGCGGCACCGATCCGGGCATGCTGTGCGGGTTCGGCGAGCACGAGGGCCGTACGGTGGCGTACGCCGCGCAGGCCGGCACGGCGACCCGGCCGGCCGGCTACCGCACCGCCACCCGCCTGATCCGGCTCGCGGACCGCCTCGGCATCCCTGTGCTCACCCTGGTGGACACCCCGGGTGCCGCCAACGACGCCGAGGCCGAACGGCAGTGCGCGGGCGCCGCGATCGCCGACCTGTTCACCGCGGTGGCCGCCGCCCGCACTCCGATCACCACCCTCCTCATCGGCGAGGGCGGTTCCGGCGGCGCGCTCGCCCTGGCCGCGCCCGGGAACACGTACGCCACCGCGGACAGCTACTTCTCCGTCATCGCCCCGGAGCTCGCCGCCGCGATCCTGAAGCGGCCGCCGCAGGAGACGGAGGCGACGGCGGATCAACTCCGGGTCCGGCCGCAGGATCTGGCGGAGCTGGGGGTGATCCGCGGGGGAAGCGGACCGTCGGAGACGGGTGGCTGACCCTTCATCACGACCTTTACGCCAGCCTTATTTCCGACATAAAGGACAAAAACCCCCATTCAGCGGCACCCCGCCCGGCCCCCCAGAAAAGGCGCCCCCTTCCCCGTCCCCGCACGATGCCACTAAGCCCCGCCACCCGGCGCGGCCCACGGTCTGTGCTCTCGGGAGGACCTCCATGACCGCCAGTCTGGAGCAGCTGCGCCGCTGCCATTTCGCTGTCGACCTGGGCGCGGCGAGGACCCGGGTGTACGTGAAGGGGGCCGGGCTCGTCGTCGACCAGCCGTCGGCCGCCGCCGTGAACACCCGTACCGGCGCGCTGATCGCGGTCGGTGAGTTCGCCGAGAAGATGACGGGCCGCACCCCCGACTACATCCGCGTCGTACGGCCCGTCTCCGGCGGGACCGTCGTCGACATCGAGATGGCCCAGCGCATGCTGCGCCACCTGCTCGGCGACAAGGTCCGCCGCGCCCTGCGCCGCAAGCCCCGCCTGCGGGCGGCCGCCTGCACCCCGCACGACGCCGACCCGCTGGCCCAGCGCGCGGCGATCGAGACCCTCGTCGGGCTCGGGGCACGGCGCGTGGAGCTCGTGGACACCCTCATCGCCGCCGCCGTCGGCTGCGGGCTGCCCGTGGAGCGGCCCGAGGCCACCATGATCATGGTGTGCGGGGCCGCCGCCACCCAGGTCGCCGTGCTCTCGCTCGGCTCCATCGTGACCGCCGAGCGCATCCCCGTCGGCGGTGAGGCCGTCGATCACGCGATCGTCCAGCACCTGCGTCACGAGCACGAGCTGATGCTGCCCAGCCAGTCCGTACGACCGCTGCAGCTCGCCCTGTCCGGCAACGGTCTCACCTCGCAGGGCCCCGCCTCCACCGAGATCCACGGCAGGGACGTGGCCACCGGCCTCGCCCGTTCCGTGCAGGTCGACACCGCGGCCGTACGGGACGCGATCGAGACCCCTCTGACCGCCGTCCTGGACGGCATCGGCCGGGTGCTGCGCAACTGCCCGCCCGACCTGGTGGCCGACCTCGCCGACCGCGGGATCATGATGGTCGGCGGTTCCGCGCTGCTCCCCGGGCTCGACCAGATGCTGCGGCACGCCACCGGGATGCCGGTGCACATCGCCGAACGGCCCGACGTCTGCGCCGTACAGGGACTCGGATACATGCTGGAGGGCCGGATCGAGCCGCTGTCGCTCGACCCGCTGGCCACCTGAGACACCCCCGGTGCCCGACACCCCCCTCCCACCCCTGCTCGAAGCGATCCTCGGCGTCGGTACCGACCTCGACCTGCGCACCACCCTCCAGCACATCGTGGACAGCGCCGCCGAGCTGACCGGCGCCCGGTGCGCGGCACTGGACACGACGGATCCCGGGCAGGACGGGCTCAGCGCGATCCGCACTCCGGTGCCCGTGCCACCGCCGCCGGCCGGGATCAGCGTGCCGATCCGGGTCCACGACGGCGTCTTCGGCACCCTGCACCTCGCCGGCGAGGACGCCTTCACGGCGGAGGACGAACAGCTCCTGCACGTCCTGGCCGACCGGGCCGGCAGCGCGATCGGCAACGCCCGGCTCTACGAGGCCGCCTGCCGGCGTGAGCGCTGGATCGAGGGCGCGGCAGCCGTCACCACCGCGCTGCTCACCGGGGAGAGCGCCGCCGACGCCCTCATGACGGTCGCCGAGCAGGCCCGCATCCTCGCCGACGCCGCCGCGGGCGTCATCCTCCAGCGCACCCCCGAGGGCGGCATGGAGATCGTGACGGCGTCGACGTACGACGATCCCGGCGGCGTCGTCGGCACGACCATCGAGCCCGGCAGCGCGGTACTGGAGCAACTGCTCGGCGGGGAACCGGTGTTCATCGAGGACTCGGCGACCGACCCCCGCATGACCACGCACGTACGGCACCGGTTCGGGCCCAGCATGATGCTGCCGCTGCAGGCCGACGGCACACTGATCGGCACCCTCGCGCTCCCCCGGCGGCGCGGCGACCGGCCGTACACGCCCGTCGAGCGGCTGCTGGCCGTGCAGTTCGCCTCCCAGGCCGCCCTCGCCCTGGTCCTCGCCGACGCCAGGCACCAGCGCGAGCGGCTCGCGGTGTACGAGGACCGCGACCGCATCGCCCGCGATCTGCACGACCTGGTCGTCCAACGGCTGTTCGCCACCGGCATGATGCTGGAGTCGACCCAGCGGCGCTGCCCCGCCGCCGACGTCCAGGACGGCCTCGGCCTAGCGGTGGACGAGCTCCAGTCGACGATCCAGGAGGTCCGCACGGCGATCTTCACGCTCCAGCAGCCACCCGCCGACGCCCCGACCAGCTTCCGGGGCAAGGTGCTCAGGGAGACGGCGGGAGCGGCCGCCCTGCTCGGGTTCAAGCCGTCCGCCGTCTTCACCGGCGCCGTGGAGGCCCTCGTCCCCGAGCAGGTCGCCGCCCGTCTCCTCGCCACCCTGCGCCGGGCCCTCGCGGAAGCCTCCCGCCGCCCCGGCGTCTCCCGTGTCGACGTCGGCGTAGACGCGACGGTGAGACTGCCCGACGGACGCGGCGGCGTACGCCTGACCGTGCATGACGACGGCACCGCACCCCGCTCCGGTACGGCCGCCGCCTCGCCCGGCTCCGGTACGACCGTCACCTGGCAGTCGCCCCTGTGAAGGCGGCTCAGGCCATCTCCAGTGCGCTGCCCTCCGGGCGGAACCGCTCCAGCCGCCGCGGCGGCACGATGCTCGGCAGCAGCATCTCCCACATCAGGGTGGTCTCCTCGGACAGGTCGGCCCGACCGCTGAGGACCTGGGAACTGAGCTGCAGCCCGGTCCAGGAACCGACGATGAGCCGGGCCACCCGGCCGGGGTCGAGGTCCGCCTTCACGTCCCCGCGCCGCTGTGCCTGCACCAGGCACTCCCGGAAGAGTTCGATCCACCGTGTGTAGGGCTCGTGGACGATGCCCGTCCTGGAGCTCCGGTCGACGACCAGTCGGATGCCGGCCCGCACCCGGACGTCCGCCACCAGCCGCCGGGCCATGGAGTGCACGGTGTCGATGACGGTCTGCACGCCGGGCTTCCCGGCCTCCGCGACCGGCTCCAGTGCGTTGAACTGCTCGGCGATGAGGGCCTGGGCGAGCTCCTCCTTCGAACCGAAGTGGAAGTAGAGCGCGCCCTTGGTCACCCCGGCCTCCTTGACGATGTCGGCGAGTGACGTGCCGTGGAAGCCCTCGGCGTCGAAAGCGCGGGCCGCCCCGTCGAGAATGGCCGACCGGGTGGCCTCCGCGCGTTCCTGCCTGACCATGCGACCAACCCCTGCCTGTGTCGCGACGACTCTCGTGATCAGTCTGCCTTCCCCACACCCGCAAAAACCAACCGACTGGTACTTTTCACGGTGGTTCGGAGAAGGGACCGGGGAAGCCGCCCGGGCGGGCGGGCGTGCGGCTGGGGCGAACGCGCACGTCTCAACAGCTCCGGGTCCCCGTCAGCAGGCGAACCAGCAGCGGACCGTGGTGCCGTCGGGTCCGGCGTGGACGCGGACGAGGTCGGCGACGAGGTTGACGATGAGCAGCCCGCGGCCGCCGCGCTGGTCCCGGGAGGGCGGCCGGCGCCCGGCCAGCAGGTCGGTGAGCTGCCCCTTGTCGCGGACCTCGCACACCACGTACCCGTCCTCGGCCCACACCCGGAGCACGCCCGCACCCCCGCCGTGCAGCACGCTGTTGGTCGTCAGCTCGGCGACGGCCAGCGCAAGGTCGTCGAGCCGTGGCCGCACGAGCCCGAGCCGCGCGCCCGCGTCCTTGGCGAGGTGCCGGGCCTCGCCGAGCACATCGGCGACGAAGGCGTGGGCCGGCACGTCCGGTGCCGGCGGCAGCGGTTCGTTGTAGCGGGAGTGCACGGCCTCGAAGTCGTACCGTGCGCTCGGCCGTTCCCGGCCGGAGTCCGCGTCGACGACCACGGGGTGGGTGGCGTAGGCGTCGGCGACGACCTGCGGATCGAGCCGCCGGGTGTCGTACGGGCACAGGATGGTGGCGTCACGGCCCCGGAAGGCGGCGTTGATCAGCGCCTCGTGCTGGACGCAGGCGGGGTATTCGGTGGCCGTACGTCCCGCCCAGATGGGTTCGCCGACGATCGACACCCGGGTGCCGGGCGGCTGGGCGTCGGCGAAGGCGCGCAGCACGTTGGGGATGATCCGGCCCGGGTTGCGCCCGGCCTCCCGCATGTCGAGGAACCGCACGGCGGCCCCGGCGCCGATCTCCTCCTTCAGCAGCCGGAGGTTCTCGGTGGGCACGGCCACGGCCACCGCCTCCCCGGCGGCGAGCGCCGTGCGCACGAAGGGCACGACCCCGGCGAGGTACTCGCGCTGGTCGCGGTAGAAGAGCGCGGGATGCACAAACTGATCCGCGGCCCCTGTCACTGCGTTCACCGGGGCGTCACCGCGCTCCCGCTCACCGGAAGGCGGTGTTGTGGCGCTTCGTGCCGGATGTCCACACCGACTCCTCACTGCTGGCCGGACTGCCTCTCCTCCGATACGTCTCCCCTCCGGAAACGTCTCTGCCCGTAACCCTGGACGAGAGCGCGTCTACCCCCGGCGGGCGTCCGCCATGCCCCGCCGGGCCGGGTGTAGTCTTCCGGGCTCCGGGCAGGCGAACCCCGACACCGTCGGACCCCGCGCGGCCACATCCACGGTCAGGGCCGGGTTCCGGCGGCGATCGGTGACTCGACTTCGTGACGACTGTGGGGAGCAGCGAGGCGGACATGAGCTCAGCGGCACACACTTCGCTCGCAGGGCGACGGAACACCGTGACCGTCGAGAGCCGCCCGGACGACGACCGGGCCGTGCTCGTCCTACGCGGTGAGCTGGTCCACGGCTGCGCGGACATCCTGGCCGCAGCCTTGAAGGAGCTTCCGGACGGCACCCGCCGGATCGACCTGGACATGGGCGGCGTCTTCTTCATGGACACGGGGGGACTCCGGTTCCTGGAGGTGCTCGACACCTACGCCCGCCGCCACGGCGTGCCGGTGTCGGCGACCGGCTGGACCGGCCAGCCGCGCAGCGCCCTGGAGATGGCCGGCCTGGATCCCGGGGATCCGCTGCACGGCCCCGGGACACACCGGGAGCCCGTGCCGTCCGTGGTGGTCGCGGAGCGCACACAG
Source organism: Streptomyces sp. NBC_00285 (assembly GCF_036174265.1). NCBI lineage: Bacteria > Bacillati > Actinomycetota > Actinomycetes > Kitasatosporales > Streptomycetaceae > Streptomyces > Streptomyces sp. NBC_00285. The sequence goes on from NZ_CP108055.1 coordinate 3,422,055, forward strand.
CAGTTGGACCTGCTGCGCACCGAGGTCGAACAACTCCGGCAGGCGATCGCCACCCGCCCGGTCATCGACCAGGCACGCGGGGTTCTGATGGCCACCCACGCCTGCTCCTCGGACGAGGCGTGGCACGTCCTGCGGGAGGCCTCCCAGCTCTCCAACACCAAGCTGCGCGAGGTCGCCGCGGTGGTCACGGCCGGCGCCGAGGGCAGCGGCCCGCTCCCGTCGCCCGCACTGCGCCGGGCCTTGCGGACGGCGATCGACCACTGCCTGAAGTGACCTCGCCGCCGTCCGCCCCACACAGCGGAACCGGCATCGGCATCAGTACGGCAGCAGCCGCCCCGACGGGGTCCTGCGGTCGATTTCCGGCTGACGGGTGTCACGGGAGGACGAGGGTCGACGGCTGACACGAACACGGATCTGGCGGTTCATGGCGCCCTCCTCGGGCCTGGATTGCTCTTCCCCGACACGGACCAGCCTCGCCCTTGAGACGCGCCCGCACATCGTGCCCACGGAGGCACCTGCCCTGCCTCCCCGGGACGACCGTGCCCTCTCCCGCTACTCCCGGGGGAGGACAACTACCCCCGGGGATGCCCGATCAAGCCTTCCCCGAACCGTCATCCGTCCGTGCGGACTGCGCACCCTGCCCAGACATTCATAGTCAAGTCTTCCTAATGAACGCTTGTGAGCTTGTGCGACAAGGCCGATCATTGGCCGAATTCCGCCTGTACCGCCCATCCGCTGGAGCCCCTGGTGACCGCTGGCCCCCTCACCTCAGAACCGGTCGGCGCGCCGACGGCAGCCGAGTCGGAACGCCAGAAGCTGCGCAAGCACTTCGGCCGCTTCGACATCCTGTTCTTCCTGCTGTGCACCATCGTCGGCGTGGACACCATCGGCACGGTGGCCTCCTCCGGCGCGGAGTCGTTCACCTGGCTCATCGTGCTGGCCGCGGTGTTCTTCGTCCCCTCGGCCCTGCTGACCGCCGAACTGGGGGCCGCGTTCCCCGACGAGGGCGGCCCCTACATCTGGACCAGCCGCGCCTTCGGCCGCCTGGCCGGCGCCGTCAACAACTTCCTCTACTGGATCACCAACCCGGTGTGGCTCGGCGGCACGCTCTCCGTCTCCGCCGTCACGGCCTACACGACCTTCTTCAACGACGGCAAGGACCTGAGCACCCCCGCCTTCTACGTCTTCACCGTGGCCTTCGTCTGGATCGGGGTCCTCGCCGCGATCCTCTCCTTCGACGTCGGAAAGTGGATCCCCACCATCGGCGCCTGGAGCCGCTTCCTCCTGCTCGGCCTGTTCACCGTCACCGTCGTGGTCTACGGCATCCAGCACGGCCTGCACGGATTCGGCCTCGGCGACTTCTCCCCCACGTACGCGGGCTTCGTCGTCCTGGTGCCCGTCCTGATGTTCAACTTCGTCGGCTTCGAGCTGCCCAGCACGGCGGGCGACGAGATGACCGACGCCCAGAAGGACATCCCGTACGCCGTATTCCGCAGCGCCGCACTCGCCGTACTGCTCTACGCGCTGCCGATCCTCGGCATCCTGCTCGTCCTGCCCGTCAAGACCATCACCGGCCTCGGCGGCTTCATCGACGCGATCCGCCAGGTCTTCACGGTGTACGGCGGCCACGTCACCGGCGACGGCACCGCGACCCTGAACGGGGTCGGAAGCGTGCTCGGGGACCTGGCCGCGATCCTGTTCATCCTCACCGTGCTGTCCTCGGGCGTCACCTGGGTGATGGGCTCCGACCGCGCCCTCGCCGTCTCCGGGTACGACGGCGCTGCCCCGCGCTTCCTGGGGGTCATTTCCAGCCGCTTCGGAACCCCGGTCCGGGTCAACATCCTCAGCGGCCTGGTCTCCACGGCCGTCCTGGTCCTGGCCCACGAACTCACCAACGGCAGCGCGGCGAAACTCTTCGGCGCGGTCCTGGGCCTGGCCGTCTCCACCACCCTGGTCAGCTATCTGGGCATCTTCCCGGCCCTGGCGGTACTCCGCCACAAGGCGCCGGAGGTCCCGCGCCCTTACAAGGCGCCCGCTCCCCTCGCCATCAGCATCGTGCTCACCGCGTTCGTCCTGTACGCCTGCGTGCAGTTGGTCGCGCCGGGCGCTCCGTTCAACTGGTTCAGCTCCGCCTACGCCCCGGACGGCTGGAGCCACGCCGAACGCGGGAAGTACCTGCTGACGGAGCTGCTCCCGCTCATCGGGTTCATGCTCCTCGGCGTCCTGTTCTGGGCCCTGGGCAAGCCGACCCGCGCGGCCCGCCGCTGACGGACGGGCGGGCAGGCGGGCCGACGGGCGGGTGGCGTCAGGCGAGCGGTCCCAGGATCTCCTGGGATTCGACGAGCCCCTGGTCGCTGGGGGCCCCGCCCTCGCCGAAGACGCGCGCGGCCTGCAGGGCCCGGAACTCGAGATGGGCTTCGGCGGGCTTGGCATAGCCGTACCTCGCGCGGGCCTCGGCAGGGGTCAGCACTTCCTTGTTGCGCGGCGGGACACCGAGCCTGACCGGGGCGATCACCGAGACCGTGGAGGGCGAGAGCCTTTCCAGCAGGCGCAGTTCGACCCGGGCGTCGAGGTGGGCGAGCGCGAAGGACACCTTCATCACGGGCACGATGAGGACGTCGAGGAGGCGTGACTGCCGGATGCCGGCCATCTCACGCATCCAGCGCGGCATGGTGGCGATGGTCGCGACGCGCTGCGCCCTCGCCACGGCCTTGCTCACCGGCCTCGCCCAGCGCGGGGTGGGCGGCAGGACCAGCTCGGTGGTGAGGAGGTGGTTCATGGCCTGCCGGGCGATGGGGCTCGCGGACAGGCGCGGGCGCATCCGCTCGAAGTAGGCCCGGACGCCGTCACGGGTGCGGGGGACGTCGTCGGGTGAGCACGTCTGCAGTTCCGCGGCGAGGGCGCAGGCCTCCCAGTACTCCGACTCCTCCTGCTCGGTGAGCTTGCCGGGGCCGTACTTCTCGTAGGCGTAGAGGACGGAGTGCCAGCCGGTGAGCTGGATCCACAGCTGTGAGGCCGGGTCGTTGGCGTCGTAGGTGCCCTCCCCGTGGGGCAGGTGGCCGATCGCCTTGGAGTGGACCTTGACCAGGATGTCCGCGGCCTTGCACACCTCCCGCGACCCGCCGAAGGCGACCATCGCGAAGTAGCGAAGGGTCCGGTCGTAACGGGTGCGGGGGCGCTGGTAGATGCCCTGGGTCTGGTGGACGGCGGCCACCAAGGGCGGGTCGAGTTCCTCCACCACGACGGCCCGCTGGAAACCCACGGTCGGCGCGGTCGGGAAGCTCCAGACCTTCCAGACCACCGAGCCCGGGCCGAAGAAGCCGTAGTCCTCGTGCGGTTCGACCTCACTGCGCCTCAGCTTCGTCATCCAGCCGCTCCCTGTGCTTCGCGGCGTGGGCCGCCCCTCGATTACGACACTGCTGTCGTAAATTAAGACACGCGTGTCGTAAACTGCCAAGGTGTCAGCGTCCACGAATTCGGCAGACCGGCCGCGCAGGCGGCGCCCGTACGCGCCGCGCGTACCCATCGGCGAGCGCCGCGAGCAGCTGCTCGACGCGGCCCTCGCCGTGATCGTGAGCGAGGGGTACGAACGGGTCTCCATCGACGCCGTGGCGAAGCGGGCCGGTATCGCCCGGTCGGTGGTCTACGGCGCCTTCGACGACCTCGGCGCCCTGCTGCTGGCCCTGCTCGACCGCCAGCAGGCGCGCGCCTACACACGGCTGCTGGCGACGGTCCCCGATGCGCGGGAGCTGCGCGACCCGGGCGGGTTCGCCGCGGAGACGGTACGCCGGATGTCCGCGATGCTCCACGACGATCCGGACACCTGGCGGCTGATCCTGCTGACCCCGGGCAGCATGCCTGCGGTGGTCCGCGACCGCATCGAGACGGACCGGGAACGGTTCCGGCGGCGGGTGGAACAGTGGATCTCCCTCGCCGTGGCCGGCCGGAGCGAGCCCCGGCTCGACCCGCAGATCCTCGCCCACGCGCTCGTCGCCTGCGCGGAACACTTCGGCCGCCTCGCCCTCACCGACCCGGGCAGGTTCACCCCTGAACGCCTGACCGACCAGGTGCGGTTGATCCTCGACACCGTCAACCCGTCGAGAGAACAGCCCCGTTGACCCTCGCTCCACCGGGACGCGGTCCGTGAACTCCAGGACGGCCGGCATGCGGCCGACGTGGGCTTCGACGGTGCTCTCGCGCGCCGCGCGCCGCGAGCCGAACGACGATGACGGCTGCAGCCGTGAAGCCGGTGACGCGAGGGGAGCCGCGTCACCGGCGAGGGGGCGGGTCGACCCCGGGTGGGTGAGGCCGGGGTGGGTCGGCCCCGGGTGGGACCGGGGTGGGTCGACCCCGCGTGGGACCGGGCGGGTGGCCCCGGGGCAGGTCGGCCCCGGGCGAGTCGCTGCCGGCGTGTGGCCCCGGGACGAGCAGCCCCAGGCGAGTGCCTGCCGGCAGGCGACCCCCGAGCGAGCGACCCCGGGCAAGTGCCTGCCGGCAGGCGACCCCGCGCTTCTACGAAGCGGTGATCACCGCTTCCGGGCCGGCGACGACAGCCGTTGGCGGAGTAGTGCGAAGACCACCACGCCCGCGGCCACGAGGGTGGACAGGACGACCTGGTCCCGGCCGCCGCCGGAGGCGGTGTCGGTGAGCATGTAGCCGAGCACGAACACGATCAGGGCGATGGTGGCCCAGGTCAGATACGGGAAGAGCCACATGCGTACGACGAGCTTCTCCGGCGACTCCGCCTGGATGATCCGGCGCATGCGCAGCTGCGAGAAGCAGATGACCAGCCAGACGAACAGGGCGATAGCGCCTGAGGAGTTGAGCAGGAAGAGGAAGACGGTGTCGGGCCAGGCGTAGTTGAAGAACACCGCGACGAAGCCGAAGACGACCGAGGCGAGGATCGCGGTCTGCGGCACGCCCTGACGCTTGGTGCGGCCGAAGGCGGCGGGGGCGTCGCCGCGACGGCCGAGGGAGAAGGCCATGCGGGAGGCGGTGTAGAGGCCGGAGTTCAGACAGGACAGCACCGAGGTGAGCACGATGAAGTTCATGACCTGCCCGGCGTGCGCGATGCCCAGGGAGTCCAGGGCGGCGACGTACGAGCCGTCCTTGGTGATGGCCGGGGAGTTCCAGGGCAGCAGGGTCAGCACGATGAAGATCGAGCCGAGGTAGAACACGCCGATCCGCCAGATGACGCTGTTGGTGGACTTGGCGACCGCGCGCTGCGGGTCCTCGGACTCACCGGCGGCCAGGGTGACGATCTCGCTGCCCATGAAGGAGAAGACGACCATCAGCACACCGGTGAGGATCTTGCCGGGCCCGTTGGGCAGGAAGCCGCCGTGCGCGGTGAGGTTGGACAGCCCGGCGGTGTCGCTGTGCGTGCCCGGCAGGATCCCGAAGACCGCCAGGAGGCCCACGACGATGAACGCGGCGATCGCGACGACCTTGATCCCGGCGAACCAGAACTCGAACTCGCCGTAGGAGGCGACCGAGGCGAGGTTGGAGACGGTCAGTACGAGCATCACGAGCAGGGCCCAGCCCCACTGCGGCACGGCCGGTATCCAGCTTTCCAGGATCTTCGCGCCGGCGGTCGCCTCCACGGCGAGCACCACGACCCAGAAGAACCAGTACAGCCAGCCGATGGAGAACCCGGCCCAGCGGCCGAGCGCGCGGTCGGCGTAGGCGGAGAAGGAACCGGAGGTCGGGTTCGCGGCGGCCATCTCACCCAGCATGCGCATCACGAGCACGACGAGGGCGCCCACGAGTGCGTACGACACGAGGATGCCGGGCCCCGCAGCGGCGATGCCGGAGCCGGAGCCGACGAACAGGCCCGCTCCGATGACACCGCCGATCGCGATCATCGACAGGTGACGGTTCTTCAGTCCGGCCTGCAGACCGGCTTCTGCCGGTGGGCCTTCGGCGGTGGTGACCTTGTCGGGTGCGGGGGCAGGGGGACGTGTGGTCATCTCGACATCCAGGGGCTGGCGGGGACGGGGACGGTTCCGGCGGGATCGGACGGGGGTGGCCGTGTGGATTCCGCCGGGCGCGGCGTGCGGGGTGCCGGGTCGGGGGGCGGGGCCGGGTCGGGGGTGGCGATCACGGTCGCGGGGAGGGCATGGTGGATCACGGCCGCCGACCGGGGTCTGCTGCTTCGGTTCGCCCGGTGACGTTCAGGAAAATAGTTCACGGCGATCAGAAAAAACAAGGGTGCCATCGGCGGGCCGATGGCTTCCGCGCGCCGCCCCACGGGGCATCCGCGCCTCCCGGACACCCACTCGCGCCCCCGTCGACGTATCCCGGAGAGGTGCCCGCCGGGATGCGAATCCCCTGCTCAGGGCCATGACCACCCGGCCGTCGGCCCGGACCCCTCCCCCGCCGGCGAACCGGCCGCCACAAGGTCTTGTTTAACTGTTCACCTTGCTCTAATTTTTCCTGCATCGCGGCCCGCCACTCCCGGCGCGACACCCGCGCAGTGCCGTGGCCCGGCTGTTTCGGGCTGCTTCGGACGAACCTCCTCCGACGTTCCCCGCCCCCCGGGAGCCCCTGTGCACCACACCGTGACACCGTCGCGGGAACCACCGGCGAGAAGGCTGCGCGGGACCTCGGCCGGCGTGAGATCGCTCCCGGGACCCGGGGTCCGGTTCGGCCGGCCGAGGTCGCGTGCCGGGCCCCGGTCCGACGCGCCGGACTGCTTCCGTCGCGGGCCGCGACCGCGTTCAGCAGGCCGTTAGGGTGGCGTCGTGGTGAATGCAGCGGGCAAGTTCGGGCCTTACAACCAGCCGGGCCCGGCTCGGACGACGCCGGTCACCGGCGTGGGACACGCCCGTGCCCTGCCCGGCGGGGGCCAGAACGGCTCCGACCTCGTCCGGTCGAGAATCGCGCTGCGGGTACGCCTGCGCTCCGTGCAGCCCGGGGACCGGCTCCCCGATGCCGGGGTCCTCGCCGAGGAACTGGGGATCAGCGAGATCACCGTCCGTCGCGCGCTGGAAGGCATGTGCCAGGACGGCCTGCTCGACCGCCGGCGCGGACGGGCGGGCGGAACCTTCGTCGCGCAGGACTGGGACACCGTCGTCGCCGTGATGCATGACGCCGAGGAGGCGGCCTCCCTGGACGCCTTCCATGTGCTGCTCGAATGCGGCCTGGTGGCGCACGGCTCGGGAGAGGTTCCGGCCGAGCGTCTTGAGGGGCTTCGGGCGCTGGTCGAGGAGACGGAACGGACCGACGACCCGGCACGCCAGGCCGAGTTGGAGGCCCGCTTCCACCTGGACCTCGCGGAGACGCTCGGCGGCGCGGGAATGCGCGAGTTCGCCGCCGACCTGCTCGGCCGGCTCTGCCTGCTGCTGCCCGTGCCGCACCCCGCGGTGCTCCGGGCGCAGAACCTGTGCCACGCCGAACTGCTCGCCGAACTGGGCCGGGGTGCGACCGATCCGGCCGTGCAGGCGGTGAAGGCGCACCAGCGTTCCCGGCACCGCTGACGCCCGGCCGGCCGGTCCGGCCGTCGAGAACCCGCGCACCCATCAGGTCACCACCGCACAAGGAGTTGCCGCTATGCCCGACCCCGGAACAGGCCCGCTGTCCCCACCGGGTCCCGTCGGCGACGCGCCGCAGCGGCTGCGCAGCGGCGTCCTCGGCATGGCGGACATCGCCGCCGCCACGATGGCCAACGTCGGCCCGGCCATGAGCTTCTTCTTCGGTTTCGCCTTCCTGGCCACCACCGCGGGCGTGGCCTCACCCCTGACGATCGTCGCCGCGGGCATCGCGGTCGCACTGCTCGGCAACACGCTGGCGGAGTTCTCCCGGGCCCACCCCTCGGCGGGCAGCTTCACCACCTTCGTGGGCAAGACCTTCGGTCCGGTCAGCGCGGTGACCACCGCACTGCTGGCGGGCCTGGGCTACATCATCGCGATGGCCTCCGTCATCGCCATCTCCGGCGGGTTCGTGCAGATCACCCTGTACCACTACACCGGCGTGGACCTGCCCTGGATCATCTGGACACTGCTGCTCACCGGGCTGGCCGTGGGGCTGATGCTGCGCGGGGTGGTCGTCTCCACCAAGTGGGCCGGCTACTTCTTCGGCGTGGAGATGCTGGTGCTGGCCGTCGTCTCGGTCGCGGCGCTCGTGGAACACCGCGGCTCCCTCTCCCTCGATCCGTTCCTGCCCAGCCACATCAGCCACGGCTTCAGGGGACTGGCGGCCGGTTTCCCGCTGGCGGTGTACCTGTTCGTCGGCTGGGAGAACTCGGCCGCGCTCGCCGAGGAGACGGAGAACCCACGGCGCAACGTCGGCCGCGCGGTGTTCTCCTCCATCGCGATCATGACGGTGAGCTACGTCGTCTTCGCCTACGCCACGGTGACCGGCTTCGGCTACGACGTGAACAGGCTCGGCGCCTCCCCGATCCCCTTCGTCGAGGTGGCCCAGCACACCCTGGGCGCGCTGGCGTTCCTCACCTATCTGGGCGGTCTGACCTCCACGCTCGGCGTGCTGATCGCCGGCATCAACTCCCAGGCCCGCCTGGTGTTCAACGCCGGACGCGAGGGCCTGCTCCCGTCCTTCTTCGGTTACGTGCACCCCACCCGCCGTACACCGAACAACGCGATCGTCACCTTCGCCGCCACCGCCCTGCTGATCATCGGCGGCTGGGGTCTGGGCCACCTGCTGGGATCCGGCGACGGCTCGATGGACCCGGTGGTCTTCTTCACCGAGTCCTCGACCCTCGGCACCATCCTGATCCTGCTGGTCTACCTCGCCTCGAACATCGCCCTGCCGCTGTACTACCGCAGGTACCGGCCACAGGAGTTCCGGGTGGTACGGCACCTGGTGCTGCCCGCGCTCGGCACACTGGCCATCCTGGTCCCGCTGTACTACCTCGCCAAGCCGGGCCAGCCCGGACCGTACAACTGGTTCCCGTACGCGGCGCTGGCCGCCCTGCTCGCCGCCGTCGGCTACGCGGCCCTCCTGGTCCGCCGTGACCCGACCCTGGCCGATCGCATCGGCTCCGTCGTCGCCGACGCGGACTGAACGAGACCATCGCTCCTGCCGTTCGCCCGCACGTCCTGACCGGCGAGCTGTCGTGCCGTGGTGTCAGCCGTCCTCACGTCCGTCAGGCCGACCACCTGGGTGCCGCCTTCGTCAGCGCCGCCGCGATGTGTGCCCTCGGCCCGCTCTGCGCCGTGCTCGGACCACGGCTGATGTTCGTCCCCCCGCCCGGTCCCGGGGCGGCGCTGCGGTCACCGCCGTCGGCGAACATGACGGCCCCATGGACAGGTGACGGACGGCATTGACAACCGTGATCCACCAGGGTTGTCATGAGCACATGCTCCGACCTGCCGAAACCTCATGGGAACACGCCCGCTGACTGGGCGGCACAAGCTTCTCGACCTCGCCAGGGCCGAGTCGGCGGCCCGCCCCGGAGTCCTCCTCCACGGCCCCGCGGGGATCGGAAAGTCCACGCTCCTGACAGCCCTGACGGCCTCCGCGTCCGGCACCGTCCTGTCCTGCTCACCCGCCGAGGACGACGCCCGGCTTCCGTTCGCCGGGCTCGTCGACCTGTTCACGCGGGTGCCGCGGCGCTGCCTGGAGCACCTCGCACCCGAGCCCCGCACGGCACTCGGGGCGGCCCTGCTGCACAACCCGGGGCCCGAGGACGGCCGGAGCCGGCTCGCGCTGCGCGTCGCCGTCCTCGACGCCCTGCGCGCCCTGGCGTCGACGGACCCCGTTCTGCTGGTCATCGACGGCGTGCAGTGGCTCGACGGACTGACGGCCGAGGTGCTCGCCTTCGCGGTACGCCGCCTCGAAGGAACCGGCATCCGCGTGCTTGCCGCCGAACGCGTGGCCGACGGCGGACAGCCCGAGGGGCTGCGCTGCTGCCCGCCGGGCACCCTCGAACTCGCCGTGCCGCCCCTGACGGACGCCGAGGTGGTCCACCTCGTGCGCGCCGACCTGGGCACCGACCTGCCCCCGGCAGCCCTGCGGACGGTCCAGGAGAGCGCCGCCGGAAACCCCCTGTACGCCCAGGAGTTGGGGCGGGCGGCCCTGAACGGCAGCGACGTACCGCCGAGACTGCGTGACCTCCTGCTGCCCCGGGCCCGCGCCCTCCCGGAACCGGCCCGCCTCACCCTCCTCGTCGCGAGCGCCGCCGACCGCCCCAGCCTCACCGTGCTGCGGGCCACCGGGCTCCCCGACCCGGTCGCCGACCTCGCGGCCGCCGAACGGCTCGGCGTCGCGACCGCCGACGCCGAGGGGACCGTACGCTTCCGGCATCCGCTGATCCGGGCCGCGCTCTACGCCGACGCCCCGCAGAACGACCGCAGACAGGCGCACACCCTGCTGGCGCGCGCGGTCGCCGATCCCGTGGAGCGGGCCCGGCACCTCGCCCACGCCCACCCGTACGAGGACGAGGCCACCGCCCGCACCCTGACGTCCGCCGCCGAGACCGCGCGCCAGGGCGGCACGCCCGGCACCGCCTTCGAACTCGCCGCGCTCGCCGCCCGCCGCACACCGGGCGACCGCCCCGCCGACCGCGCCGGCCGGCTGCTGGCCGCGGCCGAGTACGCCTGTGACGCCGGCCGGCTGGAGGAGGCGGGCGCGGCCGCCGGGACCGTCCTCGCCGAGTCGGACTCGGCGCGCCTGCGGGTGCGGGCCCGGCTGATCCTGCTGCGCAACGCCGGCCAAGCCCTCGAAGGCGCGGGCGACTTGATCGAGGAAGGCCTCGAAGACGCCGCGGGCGACCCGGAGTCGGAGGCACGGCTGCATCACTGGGCCGCCGTACGGGGCCTGTTGTGCGGGGAGTTGGAGGCCGCCGACCGGCATGCCCGGCAGGCGGCCCTGGCGGGTGACACGGACACCCGCATCGGGGCCCTGGCGACCCTGGCCCGGGTGCGCTCCCTGGCCGGTGACCCGGTCGCCGCGGATGCCGCGCTCGAAGCCGCCCTGACCCTGAGCGGCGGCACCGACGGCGGCCCGGACAGCTGGCGGCTGGTCCGGATGCGGGCGATCCTCGCCCTGGACTCCGACCGGGTGACCGAGGCCCACGGACAGCTGACCCGGCTCCTCGCGGCCATCGGCGAGTTCGCGGGCGTCGAGGACGTCCTGGCGACCCTGGTGACGCTCACCCGGGTCCAGGTGCGCGCCGGGTACTGCCGGGAGGCGCTGCACACCGCGGACCGCTGCTCGCGGGCGCTGGCCGAGGCAGGCGTACAGGCCGCTCCCGCTCTGTACGCGGCGGCCCTGGCAGCGACCGCGGGAGGCAGCGTGCACGAGGCCCGGGAACTCGCCGGGCGGGCGGTGCGCGCCTCGGAGGCCGACGGCGACCAACTGTTCCTGGTGCGTGCGCTGGCGGTCCTGGGGCAGGCCGAACTGCTCGGCGGTGACCCGCTGGGGGCGGCGGCCGCGGTCGAGGCGCTCCAGCGGGTCAGGGAGCTGGGCACGGCGATGTGCGCCGCCGACCCGCCGTTGCTGCACTGGTACGCCGACCTGGCCGAGGCACTGGTCGTCCTGGGCGAGAACGACGAGGCGGGGGCGGTGGTCCGCGAGGCCTACGCCCGCGTGTCCGCCGCCACGCCGGGCAGCGTGCCGGCCGCCCTGGAGCGGGCGGAAGGCCTGCGGGAGGCGGGGCTCGGCCGGGCGAAGGAAGGCGCCGCGCGGCTGCGCGCCGCCGTGGACCGGCTGCGTCAACTCCCCCTCCCCGTCGAGCTGGTGCGCACCCTGATCGCCCTCGGCGCGGTCGAGCGCCGCTCGCGCCGCAGGAGTACGGCGCGCAAGGTCCTCGGCGAGGCCCTGGAGACCGCCACCCGGATCGGCGCCGCCCCGCTCGCGGCCCGGGCCCGGGACGAGCTGGCTCGGCTGGACGCCGTGGACCGCGCCGGCGAGGCCGGCGGGCCCGAACTCACCCCCACGGAAGCCAGGATCGCCGCGCTGGTGGGCGGCGGAGCCACCAACCGGGAAGTCGCCGCCGAGCTGTTCATCAGCGTCAAGACGGTGGAGGGGGCCCTGTCGCGGGTGTACCGCAAGTTCGGGGTGCGGTCCCGCACCGCGCTCGCCCACGCCATGGCCGTGGCCGTCCTCGCGACCGGCGCGGCGACCGTCGACCTGGCCGACGACGACCAGGCACGGCCGCCCGCCCATGCGGTGACGGTCGGTCAGGCGGTCCGGGTCCGCATCCCCCGCGTTCTCGGCACCCGCCGCTGACGTGACATGCGCAGTTAACACATGACGCAAGGGTTCCCCCGCTTACGGGGGTGGGCCCGGTGTTCCTACGGTGAAGCCGTTCCGCTTCCGGGACATCCCCCACTCTCCGGAGGACCACAGTGAAGTCCCGTCTGAAACTGCTCGGCCTGGTCACCGTGCCCGCCCTGCTCGTCGCGGCCGTCCCCGCCGCCTACGCGGCGAACGCCCCCCAGCCGCACACCGCCCGCGCGGCCGTCACAGGAGACGTCGTGAAGGGCCTGGGCAAGCAGGCGAAGCGCACCGGTTCGGTCGCGGCCGGGAAGCGGATCCCCGTGGCGATCAGTCTGGCCCCCAGAGGGGGCACGGCACTCGACACGTTCATAGCCAAGGTCAGCGACCCGCACTCGGCCTCCTACGGCCACTACCTCACCAAGGCCCGGTTCGCGGCCCGGTTCGGCCGCACCGACGCCGAGGTCAAGCAGCTCAAGGAGTACCTGAAGGCGCAGGGCCTGACCGTCGGCAAGGTCCACTCGGGCAACCTGCTGGTCGACGCCACCGGCACCGCCGCCCAGCTGGAGAAGGCCTTCGGCACCAAGCTGTCGACGTGGAAGGACACCGCGTCGGGCCGCTCCTTCTACGCCAACGACAGCGCACCGACCCTGCCTTCCGGTATCGCCTCCCTGGTCAGCGACGTGGCCGGCCTCAACAACCACGTCCAGCTCCGCCACCAGGCCACCCCGCACACCGTCGCCCCGCGCAACGGACCGGGCGGCGGCTACACCCCGGCCCAGCTCAAGGGCGGCTACAACGTCTCCGGGACGTACACCGGCAGCGGCCAGAAGATCGCGCTGCTGGAGTTCGACGGCTTCCAGCAGGCCAACATCACCAAGTACGACACCAACTACAGCCTGGGCTCGCCCACCCCGACCGTGTCGAAGGTGGACGGCGGTTCCGGCGCACTCGGTGACGGGCAGGTCGAGGTCGAGCTGGACATCGAGGTCCTGCACGCGATCGCTCCCAAGGCCAACGTCACCGTCTTCGAGGGACCCAACTCCGACGCTGGTGAGGTCGACACCTACCAGGCCATCGTCGACAGCGGCATCCCGACCACCTCGATCAGCTGGGGCGCCTCCGAAAGCGCCCGCACCACCTCCAACATCAACGCCGTGGACGCCGTCTTCAAGGCCGGTGCCGCTCAGGGCCTCGGCTTCTACGCGGCCTCCGGTGACGACGGCTCCGACGACGCGGGCGACGGCACCACCACCGTCGACTACCCGGCCAGCGACCCGTACGTCACCGGCGTCGGCGGCACCAAGCTGACCGTCACCTCGGCGAACGCCTTCAGCAAGGAGGTGGCCTGGTCCGGCGGCGGTGGCGGCAAGTCCTCCGTCTTCAAGATCCCCAGCTGGCAGACCGCGGTGCAGAAGACCGCCGGCGGCGGCTTCCGCCAGGTGCCGGACGTCTCGGCACACGCGAACCCGAGCCCCGGTGTCTCGATCTACTCCCAGGGCAGTTGGTCCGCGGTGGGCGGCACCAGCGCGGCGGCCCCCGAGTGGGCGGCCTTCGCGGCCCTCTACAACCAGCAGGCCGCGGCGGCGGGCAAGGCCAACCTCGGCTTCGCCAACCCGGCCCTCTACACCGCCTCCGGCACCGGCTTCCACGACATCACCAGCGGCAGCAACGGCGCCTACTCGTCCGCCACCGGCTGGGACTTCACCACCGGCTGGGGCTCGTACAACGCGGCGACGCTGGCGAGCAAGCTCCTCGGCTGACGCCGACGCCCGACAGCCCGTAGGTCACGCCGTGCGCCTGAACAGCGCACGGCGTGACCCACGTCGCCGTTCGGGCCGACCGCGATTCGGCAGATCAGAGCCGCTCGACGTCCTCGGAGCTACGCCGACACCGCGACCACGTGCTTGCCCACGACGCCGCCGCGCTCGAACGCCTCGTGCGCCGCGGTGATGTCCGCGAGCGGGTACACACCGTGCACCACCGGCCGTAGCGCACCCGACGTGACATGGCCGGCCACGTCACGCAGCACTGCGGTGTCCGGGTTGGCGCTGAAGGTGCGGATACGACGGGAGCCGTACACGCTCGACGCGGCGATCGCGGGCAGCGCGGCGGCCGACAGGCCCACGGTGACCATCCGGCCGTTCCCCGCCAACCGGCTCCGGTAGCAGTGCAGTTCCGTTCCCACGGTGTCGACGATGACGTCGAAGGGCCCGATCCGGTCCGAGGTGGTGGAGCCGTGGTCGAGGACTTCGTCGGCACCGAGTTCGGTGAGCGCTCCGGCGTGGCGGTCGCGGGCCAGCGCGGTCACATGGCCGCCCAGCGCGTGCGCCAGTTGCACAGCGGCGGTGCCCACTCCGCCGGCCGCGCCCCGCACGAGAACCCGTTCCCCGGCCGCGAGGTGCACACTGTCGCGCAGCGCGATCAGTGCCGTGGCGCCCGCCACGACCAGGGAGGCCGCCTCGACCGGCGAGAGGTCCGCCGGGGCGGGTGCGATCCGGTCCGCGGAGACGACGACGTACTCGGCCGCCCCCGCGGTGGTGTGCCGCCGGCGGGGATGCACCATGCCCCACACCCGGTCCCCGACCCGGCAGCCCTCGACACCGGCGCCGGACTCGACGACGACTCCCGCGAAGTCCAGCCCCGCGCCGATCGGGAAGCGGCGCCCCGACATCATCTTCAACTCCCCGGCGCGGACGATCACATCGTGTCCGTTCACACTGGACGCCTCGACCGCCACCAGAACCTCGCCGGCCCCGGGGGCGGGCCGGTCGACCTCGTTGATCCGCAGGACGTCCGGTGCACCGTAACTCGTGATCTGGGCGGCCTTCATGGCGCTGTTCCTTCCGTGGTCGGCTGGTGTGGAACCGATGCTGGTCCCTGCGCGCGGCATCACGGTCGGCCGGCTTTTCCTGGGACCGGCAGACCCACCCTCCCGAGCCGGGCCGCAGGCATACTGGCGCCGTGACCGACTCACCTCTCACCCCGACCGACGATCCCCGACGCGAACTCGCGGAATTCCTGCGGACCCGCCGGACCCGGCTGCGACCGCAGGACGTCGGACTCGAACCCGGCCCGAGGCGGCGCGTCGCCGGGCTGCGGCGGGAGGAACTGGCCCTCCTTGCGGGGGTCAGTTCGGACTACTACCAGCGCATGGAGCAGGGCCGTGACGTACGGCCCTCCGAACAGGTCCTGGACGCCCTCGCGCGCGCCCTCAACTTCACCGCCGAGGAACGCCGTCACCTGCACAGCCTCGCCGTCGCCGCGCGCACACCGGCCCGTGCCGCGCGCCGGTACGAACCCGAGGAAGTACCGGACACCACAGCGCGGTTGCTGCGCACGATGCCCTCGCCCGCGCTGGTCGTGGGCCGCTTCCTGGACGTCCTGGCCTGGAGCCCGCTGGCCGGGACCCTGCTGGGCGAGTTCACCCGGCTCGCGGTGCCGGAGCGGAACCTGCTGGCGCTTCTGCTGCACCCCGAGGCCGACCAGACCTGCCCGGAGCGGGCGGCCACCGTCGCCGAGCTGACCGCGATGCTGCGCGCGCAGGTCGCCGCCGATCCGGGGCATCCGCGCGCCGTGGAACTCGTCGGCGAACTCGCCGTCCACAGCGATGAGTTCGCCACGCTGTGGGCCAGGCACGACGTGGAGGAGACGACGCGCGGCCGGATGCGCGTCATGCATCCACTGGTCGGGGAGCTGAACCTGGACTGGGACGCCTACCCGCTGCCGGGAACTCCCGGCCCGATGATGGTCGTCTACACCGCCGCCGAGGGCAGCCCGGACGCCGAGCGGCTCCAACTGCTCGCCAGTCTGCCGGGCGCCTCCTGACCTTCGTGCGGAATCACCTTCGTGAGCTCTCGTGTCCTGTCTCCCGTAGCCCCCGCACCGTGCCCGACCGCGCTCGCGCTCCCCGCAGGGGCATGAAGTCCCGTGGCCGGATGGCCGATCGGACCGGGAGTCTGGCCGGTCGGCCGTCGCCGTGTCGCGCGGGGTGCACCTAGCGTCGTGGTGACCGGGCCACCGCACTGACAGGGGAACACTGATGGGACCGCGAGAGATGACCGACGCTCAGGCCGACGACGGCACGGCCGTGTGCGGGGCGACCACGGAGTTCGAGCCGGACGTCATGGACCTGCTGGTGGAGACGGTGCGCCGGGCGGTCGGGCGCGAGGTGCCGGCCGTGGGGACGGACACCCTGCTGGGGGAACTCGTGTCGGGGGACACCGGTGCCGGTGAGGCGATCGCCCCGGGGATGCGGAAGGCCGGTTCGCTCAGTGGTCTGATCGCCGGCCGGGCGGGCCTCGGCTGGGTGAGCGACGACGAGGCACACGGCGTGCCGGTCACGGCCGGTGCCGGAGCCCGGCCGGAAGCCGACGAGGAGGAGGCCGACGCCGCCTGGCGTGAGGCTCGGTGGCGTTACGGCCTCGGTGTGCGCGGACCGGCCCCGGAAGGCGGCCGGGTGCTGCCCGGGATGACCGGGGCGATGCGCGCCTGTCTGCTGCTCGCGCTCAGGAAGGCCCGCGCCGAGGGGTCGATCTCGGTGCGCTGCCGGCATGTCGCCCGCGCCCTGCTGGAACTGCCGGACAGCCGGGCACGGGAGGCCATGGTCCTGGAGCGGCTGGATCTCTCCGCCGCGGCCGACGCGTTGGACGCCATCGACTTGTCGGACGCGAGTGCACCGGCGCACACCGAGGGGCCGGAATCCCGCGGCGTCACCCTCCTCCGGCGGGCCGGAACCCTGGGCCGGAGCGGTAACCCCCTTACCCGCGCCCTGACTTCGTGGACCTCCGGAAGCTCCGTGAACGGCTCACCGGTTCTGTTCGCGGTGTCCGTCGAGGCCATGCGGCAGGCGGTACGGTGCGGGCGCGCCGCGGTGGAACCGGTGGATCTGCTGCTGGGGGTACTGGCCCTGGACCGGGCCCTGTTCGTCGCCGGGCGCTCGCTGCCCGGGGCTCTCGCACAGGCCAACTCCGCCCCGGCCCTGCTGCGTCGGCACGGAGTACGGCAGTCCTCCCTGGTCTCCGCGGCCTCCCGGTTCCCTTCGGCCACGCCGATCCCGGCCGCCGGTGTTCCCGACGGCGGCAGGGTACGTCCGTCCGCCGCCGCCGACCGGGTCGTGGCGGTGGCCCGGCTGTCCGCCGCCGAGCACGGGTCACCCACGGTCGGCACGGTCCACCTGCTGTCCGCGCTGCTCGACGAGTCGGCGACGGACACCGGCGCCGAGGGCACGGTCGTACACCTGCTCACCGCCGGTCAGGTCGATGTGGCCGCCTTGCGTGCGGAGTTGGGCCTGAGGCTGGGCGCATGACGGGGGATCCACGGTGACGGGGCAAAGGGAGATCATGAGTCAGGCGTCCGACGAGACACAGCTGTCGCGCCCCTCCGCACGGCTGCAGCACACGCTGGCGGGTGTACCGCGGCGGATACGCCTTGAGGTGACCGGGAGTTGGGCCTCCGTGCGTGCCGCCGAACGCCGTACGGTCGTCGTCGAGTCGCTCGTCTGTGCCCTGACGGCGGCCTTCTGTCTGACACCGCTGCTGCTGGCGCCCCCGCATCGGCCGGTGTCGGCCGTTCTGGAGGCGTTGTGGGCGACTGGGCTCGTGCCCGCTCGGCGCGGCCGGCCGATCATCGTGATCCTGGGGTCCGCTCCCCTGGTCGTGGGTGACAACGTGTGGACGCTGGCGGTGGTGCCGCTGGTCGTCCTGTCCGCCACCCGTCGTGTCGCGCCGTCGCGGCGAGCGTGGCAGCTCGTCGGAGCGGCCTGCGCCGCCGTCGGTGTCCTCACCGTCGTCCGTGCTCTGGTCCGGCCCGAGAACCTGGCGTCGGAACTGGCCGACAACGCGGTCTCGGCGGTTCTGCTGCTTCTGCTCCCCGCCCTGGCGGGAAACCTGTGGGGTCGGCGACGGCCCCTCGTCAGCCTGCTCCGGGAACGCAACGCCTTTCTGGAACAGGCCCGCACGCTGACCGCCGCGACGGCCCGGTTGGAGGAACGGACCCGGATCGCGGGCGAGATGCACGACCTGCTGGGCCACCGGCTGAGCCTGATCTCGGTGCACGCCGGGGCGCTGGAACTCGCTGCCGCGCGGCAGGCACCCGCCCTCGCCGGGCAGGCCGAACTGCTGCGCACGACCGCCGGTACGGCCATGGCGGAACTGCGCGAGATCCTCGGCGTCCTGCGGTACGAGGACCTCACGGACCCGGCGGGCAGAACCGGGGACGAGACGGGAACGCGCGCGGACATCACCGCTCTGGTGACGGAATCCCGGCGGACGGGCAGCGTCGTCGAGCTGGACTGGTCCCTTCCCGACACGGCGGAGGTGGGGCTCCGTACGCGTCAGGCGGTTCACCGCGTGGTCCGGGAAGGGCTGACGAACGTACTGAAACACGCCTCCGGCGCACCCACCAGGGTGGTGGTCGGTCAGAGGGGTACGGACAGCGGGATCGAGGTGTCCGTCAGCAACGAAGCCCCCCGCGCGGCGGGCCGCTCCCAGGGAGGAAACCGCAGCGGGCTGGCCGGCTGCCAGGAGCGGATCTCCTTGCTCGGCGGCACGTTCGAGGCGGGCGCCCTGCCGAGCGGTGGCTTCCGCATGACGGCCCGGCTCCCGGCTCACGACAGCGGCCCCCTGGACGTGGCCGCGCACACGGGGGCCGCGGCCGGCTCCCTTCCGGACATGAACCGCCTCCAGTACGACGGCATCGAACCAAGAGGGGCGCGCGCCCCGCTGCCGGACGAGATCCTGACGTGGCCGCGAGTCCTGGGATCGGGCTGTCTGACACTGCTCGTGGTCCTGCCGACGGTCGCCTTCCTGATCGTGCTGCTGGCAGACGCGGTCCTGAGATGAACGACCCTGACGGTGTACGACCTCGCAGGTGCGCGACTCTAGGATGAGCTGATGATCCGAGTTCTGATCGCCGACGACGAGGCCCTGATGCGCGCGGGAATCCGGTTGATCCTTCAGAACGCCGAGGACATCGAGGTGGTCGCCGAGGCGGGCGACGGTCTGGAGGCCGCCGCGGCCTGCCGCGCACAGGACATCGATGTGGCCCTGCTCGACATCCAGATGCCGTCCAGAGACGGAATCGCCGCCGCCGAGGACATCGCCCGGCTCTCGCCCCGCACCTGTGTCGTGATGCTGACTGCGTTCGGCGAGGAAGCGAGCGTGACGCGCGCCCTGCGGGCCGGGGCCAGCGGTTTCCTCCTCAAGGACACCGGTCCCGCCGAGCTGATTCGCGCCGTGCAACTCGCCGCGAAAGGTGAACCGGTACTGGCTCCCCGGATCACCCGGCAGCTGCTGGAACGGCACGTGCGGTCCGGCCGGGACATCGAGGCCGCCCGGCGCCGGACCGACGAACTGACCCCCACCGAACGGGACGTCCTGCGGCTGCTCGGCACGGGCCTGTCCAACGCGGAGATCGCCGATCAGCTGTATCTGAGCGTCGGCACGGTCAAGGCGCACATCAGCCGGATCCTCACCCGCACCGGCTGCGCCAACCGCGTGCAGGCCGCCGTCCTCGCGCACGACGCCGGGCTGCTCGACGACCACTGAACCGGCCGACCGGCGCCCCCGACCGCCTTGGTCTCGGGTCGGTCAGGTGATCGAGAACTGCAGTGCTGTGCTGCCGGTGAGCATTCCTGCCGGGGGTGTCATGTCGTTCCCCTGCGAAGCCGACAGGCGCTCGGCCGGGTTGCCCCGGCCGAGCGCCTGAACGTGCGTCATCCGCTCCGCAGCGTCAGCTCCTGTTCCACTGCTGGTTGCTGCTGCCGTTGCAGTACCAGACGTCGACCGACGTGCCGTTGCCGGTGCCCGCTCCGGCCGCGTCCAGGCAGAGCGCCGGGTTGGCGACGCTGGTCACGGAGAGGTCCGCGTTCACGTTCCACTGCTGTGCCGTCGCGCCGGTGCAGTCGGTGATGACCACGGGGTCGCCCGCCGCGGCTCCGGTGCCGCCCACCGTCATGCACTTGTTGCCGTAGATGGTGAGCTGCTTGTCCGCGTTCCAGTTCCAGGTCTGGTTGCCGCCCGCGTTGCAGTCCCAGAGGTCGAGCTGGGTGCCGTTGGTGGTGCTGAAGCCGGGCACGTCGACGCAGCGGCCCGAGCCGACTCCGCGCAGGACC
Source organism: Streptomyces sp. NBC_00285 (assembly GCF_036174265.1). Taxonomy (NCBI): domain Bacteria; kingdom Bacillati; phylum Actinomycetota; class Actinomycetes; order Kitasatosporales; family Streptomycetaceae; genus Streptomyces; species Streptomyces sp. NBC_00285. The sequence goes on from NZ_CP108055.1 coordinate 3,442,342, forward strand.
TCACCGGGAGGCGCGGGCGGCAGGTCGTTGACGGGCGGGGTCTTGCCGAAGCCGTAGCCCCAGCGCAGCAGCGCGACGCCGGTGGCGCTGTTGTCCACCATGTTGCCCTTGGAGTCCAGGGACTCGATCGAGTAGGAGTCGCCGAAGCGCAGCCCCGGCCAGTAGACGAGTCCCATCCCCTTGCTGCGGGCGGTGTTGGCCACGGCCGCGAGGTACGAGGTGTAGATGTTGCCGTTCCACGCGCCGTAGTTCAGGCCGATGGTCATCGGGGAGCCGGCCTCGTCGATGATGGTCCGGCCGGTGTACTTGCCGAGGCGCTTTTCGAGGTCGGCGGTCCAGTCGGACTGCTTGGTGTAGCTGTTCCAGAACCCGTAGAAGTGCAGCGACAGCAGCGTTCCGCGCAGTGCGGGTGCCGCGCCGACACCGGTGACGTCGTCGTTGTAGCCGGTGCCGCTGATCACGACACGGCCGCGCGGGACGTCCTTGTGGCGGCCCAGCCAGCTACTGGTGACGGCCACCCACTGGTCCAGGGTGTAGCCGTGCGGCTCGTTCATGGGCTCGAAGTAGACCCGCGGGTTGTGCTTGTACTCCCGCACCACGGTGTTCCACATCTTGGTCCAGGCGGCCGTGTCGTCGACCAGGCCGTCCTTGCTGCTGTCGGCCTCCCAGTAGCTGACGATGACCTTGTCACCACTGGCCGTGGCCGCGTCGATCGTCGCCCGGTACGACTTCCACCAAGTGGTGCCCACGGACGCCGGGTTGATCGGCAGTCGCAGCGTGTTGGCGCCCAGGTTCTTCTTGAAGCCGCCCACCATCTTCTCGGTGGTGCGGTACACGGTGCGGTAGCTGTCGGTCACCTTCAGCCCGCTGGGGACCACGGCGTCACTGGCGTAGTTGTCGCGCGGGTCCGCCCAGTTCACTCCGCGGAAGTTACTGGTACCGCCCTTCGGCGCGGGCTTCCCCGGCACGGGCTTCCCCGGCACGGCTGAGGCGGCTGACCGCTCGGGGGCCTGCTGGGCGAGGGCGGAACCGGGGGCGGTCAGCAACATGAGTGTCGCGCCGAAGCCGGCCACGAGCACACTGGCCAGTCTTCTCGACCGCGTCGGGGTCTTGGTCATGTCGTCTCCAGTGACGGAAATCGCGGAGGGCGGAGTGCGGGTTCGTCACCTGAGCCGAGTCAGTGAGGAACCAAGGTCCGGATACGGATACTCGGACTCGTGTAATCCGGCCATGGTTACGTAACCATGGCCGGACACTGGCACGTTGCCCGCCTCGGTGACAAGACCTGTGACGGTTCCGAAATGCCACCGACTCCTTGGCCGGACCCCTCCGGAGGGGTTCATCGGCCGGTCGAGCCGAGGACGGCCCGGAGCGGGAGGCGCGGAGCCACCGCACGACGCGTCCTGGAACCCCGCTCCGGCACGGCGGGGACGTGGGCGGTAACTCCCGTCCGCGACGGGAAGGCCAACACTCGATGGCCTACAATTAACCGTCCATGGAAGATAATTCTTCGGAAGATGAGTAATGGCTGACCTGAAGCGGCTGTACCGGGAGCTGGTCTCCATGGAGATCGAGCTGTGGAGTGGCATCGAGGGGCGGTTGCGCGCCGAGTACGGCCTGCCACTGACCTCGTTCGAGGTACTGCACCTGCTGTTGCGCCGGCCCGGGTCCCGGATCCAGGACATCGCCGAGGAGTTCTCCATCACCGTGGGCGGCACCAGCAAGGTGGTCGACCGTCTGGAGTCGACGGGGCTGTGCGCACGGCGTGCCAATCCCGACGACCGCCGCTCCTCGATCGTCGAGCTGACGCCCGAGGGACGGAAGCTGGTGGACGGGGCACTCAAGGTCTTCGAGGAGGAGCTGGAACTGCGCATCGGGTCGGTGATTCCCGAGCAGTCCGTACGCGAGGTGACCGCGGTCCTCAGCACGCTGCGGGCGGCCGGACGCGCCCTGGACGCGGAGCGGAAGGCCGCCGGGCAGACGCCGCTGCCGGACATGCGGGCGCCGAAGCAGCCGGGCCGACCGGCGTCGTGAGCGACGGACCGCGCGGCGCCTGTGGGCCGATGGGTCGGGACCGACTCAGGCGTCCGGCCCCGCCGCGTCCGCATGCATGCCGGTCAGGGACGCGCCTCCCCCTGGGCGATCTCGATGTCGTGGTGGAAGTCCACGACGCCCGCCGCTCCGGCGGCGACGGACAGGACCGTGCATGCCGCGAGGAGGAGCGCGGTGGGGCGCTTGGCGCGGGCACGCCCCGGAGAGGGGGCGAGGAGGGCGGTGACGCGTTGCGGAACCGGGCCGGTGGTCGCCGCGGGTGCGAAGTCCGGGCGGGTGGACGGCGAGGCGTGACAGGCGAGGGCGGCGCGGGCGATGGCTGTGGCGATCAGGCGCCGGTCGCCGGTGACCTGGGCGGCGGCCTCGTCGGCGGCCCGTTCGGCGGCGAGCCGGATGGTGCTCCGGGTGGAACGCAGGGCGGGGTGGCAGTGGGCGGCGAGTTCGGCCGCGGCCAGGAAGTAGTGGTGGCCGGACCGGTTGTGGGCGCGTTCGTGGGCGAAGAGGGCCTCGCGCTCGGCAGGTCCCAGACTGCGCAGCATGGCGGTGGTGACGACGATGCGCTGGGGTCGTCCCGGCAGGGCGTACGCGTCCGGGTGCGGTGAATCGACGACGCACAGGTCACCGGCGGCTGGACGGCAGTCGGCCTGTGTGCGGGCGGTGCGGAAGGCGCGGGCCTGCACGAGGGCCGAGCGCCCCAGTGTCCAGGAACTGACGGTGAGCACCCCGGTGGCCGCCACGGCGGCGGGGAGGACGAAGTAGTCCGAGGGGGTGCGCAGGGGGTGGACGAGTTCACCGAGGGCGGCGAGGGCAGGGAGTTTGAGCAGCCCCGTCAGCACCAGGGCGCCGAGCGCGACGACACAGGCTCCGGCCAGTGCCAGGGCCGACGCGGTGAGGACCCACAACGCGGCCGCAGGGGCCAGCCGGTCGAGGGTCCGTCGGGCCAGCGCGGGCGCGAGGAAGGGCAGGATCAACGGTACGAGCAGCAGGGCGGTCGTCATCGCTCGTCCCCTTCGAGAAGTCGGCGCAGATGTTCCTCGTCGCCGGGACTGAGCTGGGCGACGAAGCGGGCCAGGACCGTCTCCCGGTCGGTGTCCCGGTCGAGCTCGGTGTGCATGCGGCGAGCAGTCAGCCCGGGGGCGTCCTGCACAGGGGAATAGGCATAGCCGCGCCCCTCGCGCTCACGGCTGACGACGCCCTTCTCGTGGAGGCGGGTCAATATCGTCGTCACCGTCGTCCGGGCCAGGCCCGAGCCGAGTTCGACCTGCACCCGTCCAGGTGTGAGCGGGGCCCCGGCGGCCCACAGCGCGGCCATGACGGCGGCCTCGAGCTCACCGGCCGGCCGCCTCTCATCCCTCGAGTCGGTCATGGGAACGTTCCTCATTCCGCCATCGTCTACAGTTCAGTAGACCGTCTACAGAACTGTAGTCGGTTGTTGGATGCCGCCGTGTGACCGTTTCGCCGCGTCCGACAGTCCGGAAGAACGACGAAGGGGCTCCCGACGATGACCACAGCCACGCACCTATCGTCGCAGCTCGTTGTGAATGCGCTGGATGTCCCGTCGCTGCTGCCGGCCGTCGGTGCACCGGGTGTGGGTGTGGTGCTGTCCGCCGGGGCGGGGCTGCTGATCGGCTTCTTCGCCCGTAGCGCTCCAGCGGTGGCCCGGTCGCTGATTCCGGTCGCCTCCGAGGCGCACCGCTCACGCCGGGCCGCACAGCCGATGGAGGCACGCCGATGATCCTCGCCCTTGACGGCTCCTCGATCGACGGCACGGCCTACACCGACGTGGTGGGTCTCGCCCGGCACTCCCCCGCTTGGCTGGACGACGCGGTGTCGGCGTGGTCGACGTACGGACTCGCCTTCTTCGCGGTGCTCATGACCATCGGCTGGTGGCACTCCCGGCGTGTGGGCGCCACCGCCTCGGTGACGGCGCTCGCCGTACCGTTCGTCGTGGTCCTGGCCTTTGGGGTGGACAGCGTGCTGAAGGTGCTGGTGCGTGAGGACCGGCCCTGCCAGAGCCTGCGGGTTACCACGCTGGAGGCGTGTCCGGCGCCCGGCGACTGGTCCTTCCCCAGCAACCACGCGGCCATCGCCGCCGCGGCAGCCGTCGCCCTGCTGTTCGTCTCCCGCCGGCTCGGGGTGGTGGCTGTGGTGGCCGCCGCCGCGATGGCGGTCTCTCGGGTCTGGGTCGGCGCGCACTACCCGCACGACGTGCTGGCAGGGTGCGTGGTGGGCGCGCTCACCGTGCTGCTCACCAGGTCCGCCCTGCGCAGGTGCGCGGAGGCCGTCGCCCTGCGGCTCGCGGCCACCCGCCTGCGTCCACTGCTGGCGGTGGGGTCATGAAGCGCGGCGACATCACCGAACTGGCCGGCAGCTGCGGTCTCGGCGCGTGGACGGCGCTCGGCGTACTGACCATGGGTGTGGTGGGACACGACGGCATACCGCTGTTCGCGGACGGCGACCTGCTGTCGTGGTCCGTCGGCCACCGGCCCGAGGTGGCAGTGGCGTTCGCCCGCGGACTGACCGCCACCGGAACCGGCGTCATCCCGTTCGCGCTGGCCGCTCTGGCCGGAGTCGTCATCGGGCGCACCCTCAGGCAACGCACGCTGGCAGCCGTACTCTGCATGACCTGCCTCGGGGCGGGCCAGGCACTGCGGTACGCGGTGATGGCGTCGGTCACCCGACCACGGCCACCCCGCGCGGACTGGGACACACATGCCTCGGGATGGGCCTTCCCGTCCGGTCACTCCACCACCGCGGCCGTCACCGCGGGGCTGCTGATCATCGCTGTCTGTGTGCGGGGGCCGCGCGGCAGGATCCCGCTGATCCTGATCATCGGCGGCTGGGGCGCTTCGGTGGGGCTGACCCGCGTCTACCTCGGGGTGCACTGGTTCACCGACGTCGTCGGCGGCTGGCTGTTCGCCCTCGGCTGGCTGGGAGTGTGCATGTACGCCGTGGCCCGCCGACTGCCGGAGCGATGGACGCCCCGCACCTCCGACCCGGACACATCGCCCGGAACAACAGAGGCGACGGGCACCACCGACAGGCGGACGGATCCGGACACATCGCTCGGAACAACAAAAGCGACGGGCACCACCGACAGGCGGACGGATCCGGCACGAGAACAGGGGAAGCATGGTGCGCCAGAGGATTCTCGTCATCGAGGACGATCACGCCCTGCGTGACGTCCTGATGCGGGGACTGCGCGAGGAGGACTTCGACACCGTGCCCGCGCCGGACGGCGCCACCGCCCTGCGGCTGGCCACCACCGACGTCTGTGCCGCCGTGCTCGACATCGGCCTGCCCGACGCCGACGGGCGGGACGTGTGCCAGGCGATGCGCGCCAACGGATTCCTGTCCCCCGTCATCTTCCTGACCGCCCATCACAGGCTGACCGACCGGCTGTCCGGGTTCTCGGCCGGAGGCGACGACTACCTGACCAAACCCTTCCACCTCACCGAACTCGCCGCCCGCCTGCGAGCAGCCCTGAAACGGGCCGCCCCGCCGCCCGCCACCCCAGCGGGAGACCTGGCACTGGACGCCGTCCGACACATGGTCACCGTGCGGGGTGTCCGGGTCGACCTCACACCGACCGAGTTCCGCCTGCTCGCCGCGCTCATGGCGGCCTCCGGCGGCATCGTGAGCCGCCGCGAACTGGTCCGGGCGGGCTGGCCCGAGGGCGCCCAGGTCCACGACAACACCCTCGACCAGTACCTGACCCGACTGCGCCGCAAGCTCCGCGCGGCCGGCAGCGACCGGACGATCGGCACGGCCCGTGGGATCGGCCACCGCCTGTCATGAGCGGTATCCGCCACCCATCACGACCGGCCGGCACCCCGCACACTGCGCGGCCGGCTCTCCCTCGTGGCCCTCACCACGGCCACCCTGTTGATGCTGGTCCTCACCATCGCCTTCAACGCAGTGGCCGGGCACCGCGGAGGTCCTGCCCACGTCGCGACGCCTCGCCCGACTCCTGGTCGCGCGGCCGTTTGACGTTGACCACCGACGATCCGCATCTGGAAGTCGGAGTGCCACCCGGCCTCCTCGAACGCATCGTCAGCCCGCTCCTCGCCAACGCCTGCCGCTACGCCCGCTCCGGCATCACCGTTCGCGTCTGCCGCACACCCGACGGCGTGCGCATCGACATCACCGACGACGGCCCCGGCGTACCGCCCCCGTTCGCCGCCCGGCTCTTCGAACCGGGCCGACGGGCCGATCCCGGCGACGGACATCCCGGAGCGGGCCTCGGGCCGCCGCCGGCGAGACGCCTCGCCCGCTCCGCCGACGGCGAGGTGACGTACGACCCCGGACACACACCAGGGGCACGGTTCGTGGTCAGTCTCCCGGCCGGGTGACAGCCGCCCCGCTCGGTGCGCATCACGGCGTCACGTCACGGCGTCACGTCACGTCGGATGTCCTTGCGGGAGACGGCCAGATAGCCGACGAAGCCGAGAATGGCCACGGTCCAGGACAACGTGACCGGCCCCAGGCCCAGATCGAGTCCGCCCCGCTGACGTCCGACGGCCATCCAGTCGGCGACGGAGGCACCGAGCGGGCGGGTGATGACGTAGGCGGCCCAGAACGCGGCGACCGCGTTCAGACTGCCCCAGCGGTGGGCGACGGCCGGAACCGCGATCGCGGCGGTGAACAGGACTGCGGAGCCCAGGTATCCGAGGCCGATCGTGGCGGTGAGATCCCCCGCGGCGGTGCCCAGCGCGAAGGTCGCCAGCACGGCGGCCCAGTAGAAGACCTCGCGGCGCCGGGTGTGGATGCTGTGGATGGACAGGGTGCGTTCGCTGCGGTACCAGAGGGCGAAGACTGCGGCCAGCACGGCCATGAAGAACGGTGTCGACAGGGTGTACGGCACACCGAGGCCGACATGCAGCACGTCGGCGGCCATCGTGCCGAACACGCTGACCATGACGATCGCCGTCCAGTAGATCCAGGCCACATACCGGCGCGCGGTGAACTGGATCGCCAGGGCGACCGACAGGGCGATGCCGCCGAGGCCGACCGCCGGGATCGGGCCGAGGAGGTGGGCGAGCCAGTCCGATGCCGTCTCGCCCATCCCCGTGGTCAGCACTTTGATGATCCAGAAGTAGACGGTCACCTCCGGCACCTTGCTCGCCGCGTGACGTACGTGGCGCAGGGGTTGGTTGTGCGTGAGGTGATCTGTTGTCATGGCGGCACGATGGCATGACGCCCGACGGTTGCCCCAGCCCCTTTTGCCAGAGTTTTGACGCCCCTGGTACACGAGTTGCCCCGGACCCGTCCGAGCCTGAACACAACCTGAACGTCGTGGCCGATCAGTTGGTCAACGACAGGCGCCCGGTGTACAAGCCATGGTCAAACGGTCGGTGATTCCCGAGTCAGTACGCGAGGTGACCGCGGCCCTCAACACACTGCGGGCGGCCGGGCACGCCCTGGACGCGGAGCGGAACCCCGCCGGGCAGACGGGACTTTCGCGCCCTAGCCCCAGAAGGTGTCCTCGGCGGCCGGGTCGGCGGAGAAGAGCCACATCTCGGCGATCCTGCCGTTCTCGATGCGCAGGAGGTCGACGCCGTCCATGCTCATCGACGCGTCGTCGCGGCTGCCGGTGAAGTGGATGGTGGCGGTGACCAGGTCGCCGTTGCCCATGAGGGTGTGGATCTTGTCGATGGCGAAGGTGCCGCGGCTGGCCTCCATCATCCCGCCGAGCATCTGGAAGACGGCGCCCTGCCCCTTGTGCTCGCCGGAGAACCGGTTCGCGCCGGGCTGGTGCCAGACGATGTCGACGTCGAGGAGTTCACCGAGAGCGGCCATGTCTCCGGTCTGGACGGCCTGGAAGTAGGTGCGGGCGATGTCGATGTTCGAGCTGGTCATGTCGCGTGCTCCTCGGGTTCGTACGGACCGACAGGGCCTGCCTGCTGGAGCAGGCAAGCGCGGCCTCGGGTGAGCCGCCCACCCAGCCAACCATTTATCTTCCATGGAATCAACTTCCAGAGAATATTGTTCCACGTGATGCAGGCTTGGCATCCGGTCGCCTCACCCGCGCAGAGCACAGGAACGAGGCCGGCCCGGGCGCAGGCGGCCTGCAGCAGAGAGGAAGCCCGTCATGGAACCGGCCGGCCGCCCTTGAAGCCTCGGGGCCGGCGCGTAACAGGTGTGTGAGATCTGTCCGTTCGGGTTCGCCGACAGAGCGGTTACGACGATCACCAGGAGAGAATGATGTGTGAGGGGATTGTAAAGACAGGGGGCAACTGTGGGGGCGGAGCCGGTAGTTGGGGACGGCGGATACGGGGCTCCCTTACTGGGCCGCTCCGTCGAACTGTCACGGTTGGACGAATTGCTCGACCGCGCGGCAGGCGACGCGCACGGCACGGCGAGGGGCGAGGAGTTCGGTGGCGGCCGTTCCCGGCTCGTCGACATCACCGGTGAGGCCGGCATCGGCAAGAGCCGACTGCTCGGCGAGGTCTGCGCCCGGGCGCGCCGACGGGGAATGACGGTTCTGCGCGGCAGAGCCACGGAGTACGAGCGGCAGGTGCCGTTCCAGGTGTTCACCGACGCGCTCGCCCACCTCGAACCGCACGCCCTGGACGGCTTCCAGGAGACCGACGCGATCGCGCCCCTCCTTCAGCGGAGCGGCGCGGTCGACCGTTTCGGACTGCACCGGTCCGCCGCCGCCCTGCTCGCCCGGCTCGCCGGCCCGTCCGGACTGCTGCTGGCCCTCGACGACCTGCACTGGGCGGACCCGGCGTCACTGGAACTGCTGGACCATCTCGTACGCCATCCCGTGCACGCCCCCGTCGTCCTGGCCGTGACCCGCCGCGACCGCCAGAGTCCCGAGTCCCTCGCCGCGAGGCTCACCCGAGGACTCGACACCGGCACGGTCGTCCGACTCGGCCTGAGACCGCTGAGCGCACGCGACTGCGCCGAACTGGCCGGCCCCGGCCTGCAACCCGCCGAGACCACCGCGCTGTACGCGGCGAGCGAGGGCAACCCGTTCTACTTCCTGACCCTCCTCCAGGCCCACCGCGCGGGTACGACGCCCGAGTCCTCGGCGCCGCCCGGGCTCGGCACCCTGCTGCTGGACGAACTCACCGCGCTCGCCCCCTCCCGGGTCGGCATCATCGAGGCCGTGGCGATACTGGGCGAACACGCCACGCCCGCGATGGTGAGCCGGGTGACCGACCGCTCCGGCACCGCGTTCACCGACGACGTCCACGCTCTGACCCGGCGCGACCTGCTGCGCTCCGCCCCGCAGGGCCTGCTGACCCTGCGGCATCCGGTCGTGCGGACCCTCGTCCACGAGAGCACGCCCTTCCTGCGGCGCGTCGAGATCCATCGGCTCGCCGCACGGGAACTGGCCCGCGCCGGTGCCTCCGCCGCCGAGCGCGCCCACCACGTGGAACGGTCGCTGACCGCTTGGGACCCGGCGGCGGTGGCCGTGCTCGACGAGGCCGCCGCAAGGACCGCCCGAACGGCCCCGGCGAGCTGCGCCCACTGGCTCGATGTGGCCCTGCGCCACCTTCCGCACACTCCCGAACACGCCGCCCGGCGACGTGAGTTGGTCCTGAGACGGGCCCACGCCCTGGCCGCCTGCGGTGGTCTGCGCGAGAGTCGCGACCTGCTCCAGGAGCTGATCGCCACCCCGCGGCGGCCGGCCGACGTCCAGGCCGGCGCCGAGGACCGGAGTCTCCGAGTGCGCGCGGTCGTCCTGTGCGCGCTGGTGGAGCGCCACCTGGGTCGCTGCACCGAGGCCGTCGCGCTGCTGCGCCGCGAGCTGGCCCGCGGCCCCGCACCGGCCGACGTCGTCCGGCTCGGCCTGGAGCTCGGCTCGGCCGCGCCCCAGGACAGCGGCACCTCCTACACCGAGGTGCGCCCCGCCGTCGAGGCGGCGCTCGCGGCGGCCCGGTCCATGGGGGACGAGGTCGGGGAGGCGGGCGTCCTGGCCGTCGCCGCCCTGGGAGAGGCGTACGAGGGCAACATGACCGCCGCGCACGGACTGGCCCGCCAGGCCGCCGCCCTGGTCGACTCCCTGCCCGACAACGACCTCACCGCGCTGTGCGAACCACTGGCCCGGCTCGGCTGGGCGGAGGCCTTCCTGGAGCACTACCCGGACGCGGAGCGGCACGCGGAGCGCGGCCTCGACATCGCCCGCCGCAGCGGTCAGCTCTATGTCGTGCCCCATCTGCTGCTGTGCCTGTCCCATGTACGGGTCCAGACCTGCCGGATCTCCTCGGCGCTGGAACTCGCCGACCGGGCCGAGGACATCGCCCGCGGGATCGGCAGCGGCCAGTTGCTCGCGTTCGTACTGGCGAGCAAGGCCGCGGCTCTCGTCGCCGCCTGCCCGCCGGGCGATCCGCGACCTCTCGCCGTCGCCGAGGAAGCGGTGGCCGCGGCCGGTCCCGGGGTCGGCTGGTGGGCCTCCACGGCCTGGTGCATCTTCGGCTGGGCCGCGCTCATGGCCGGAGACCCGGTCCGCGCGCGGGACGCGATGCTCCAGGCGGGCGGCCCCGAACTGCAGCGGATCCAGCCCTCGTTGCGGCCGCTCTACCTGGAGATCCTGGTCACGTCCGCCCTGGTGACGGGCAGGCCCGAGGAGGCCCGCGGCTGGGCCGAGCGGGCGCGGAAGGAGGCGGAACAGCTGGGGCTGCCGATGCTCCGGTCGTCCGCGCTGCGCAGCGGCGCCCATCTGCCGCTGGCTCAGGGGGACATGGCAGCGGCGGCGGACCTCTTCGCGGAAGCCGCGGCGGAGAGCGCCCGTTGCGGCGCGGTCTTCTGGGAGGCCCACTCCCTGCTGCTCGGCGCCCCTCTGGAAGCGGCGGCCGGCCGGGTCCGCAGCGGTGCGCGCGCCTGGCTCCGAGGGCGCCGACTCGCCGAGGCGGGCGGCAGCGGCATGCTGGTCGGCCTCGCCGATGCCACCCGGCCGCCCGGTGGCGGCCCCGAGGCGCCGTACGACTCACCGGACCGCGCCGAACTCGCCGAGCGGCTGGCCGCCCTGACAGCCCGGGAGCTGGAGATAGCCGAGCTGGTGGCGCAGGGACTGACCAGCCAGGCCATCGCGGACCGGCTCTACGTCAGCCGGCGTACCGTCGAGACCCACGTCTCCCGCGCCTTCCGCAAGACCGGGGTCTCCTCGCGTACCGCCCTTGCCACGCTGATGGCCCGCCGCCGCACCGGGAGCCGTTTCGGGGACACCCGCGCCGAGCAGGACTGAGCCTGCTCCGGGTGCCCTCGGCGGTGATCGGTGAGCCTGCGCGGACCGGTCACCGCGGTCGCGGCCGGGGAGCCGCCTACCTGACGTCGACGAAGTCGCCCGGCGCCGTCGCGGTGCCGGTCGTGCCGGTGCCGGCGAAGACGAAGCGGTAGTAGCCGTCGGAGACTGCCTTGGTGGTGGCCTTCAGGGTGCCGGTGCTGCTGGTGTTGACCGTCTTGAGGGTGGTGTAGGTGCTGGTGCCCTTCTTGCGGAACTGCAACTTCACCGGCTGGGTCGCGTATCCCGCGTACTTGCCCGTGGTCCAGTTGGCGCGGCTCAGCTTGCCGGTGACCGTGATGGTCTTCCCCTTCTTCACCGGCTCCGGGGAGGCGTTGGCGGTCAGTGTGGCGGCACGCTTGATGCTGCTCCTGACGACGTCGTCGTCGATACTGATGTTCAGGTAGAGGTCGAAGGCGCCCAGGAAGAGTTTCCAGGGCCCCGCGGTGCCGTTGCCGTCCTTGAAGTCGACCGCGGGGTCGATGGTGAAGACCGCCTTGCAGCTGTAGCTGTAGCCGCCCTCGACCGTCGTCTCATTGCAGACTGGGTCGTCGTCCGTCCCCAGGGCGCCGGTGATGGTGTCCGTGCTCGAACTGTCGGTGCCCTGCCACAGGAACGCCTGGGTGAGGGCCAGGCCCTCCTCGTCGAAGGCGGTGAACATGACGGGAACGGACTTCTTGCCGGTGACGCCGAGAACGACGTCCTTGCCGTTGTTGAGCAGCCCGTCCTTGAAGGTGGTGCCGCCCACCGCGTCCTTCGGCTGGACGCTCTGAGCGGCGAAGGCTCTCAGACCCGTCGCCGCTCCAGGGTGCTCCGCCGCCTGGGCGGCACCCGGAAGAACGAGCGCCGAGAGCACGACCGCGCCGGAAAGGACGGCGGTCGCCGTGTGTGTACGCATGTGATGTCCCCAGGAAGATGTCGGCCGGCCCTGCCGAAGTGTCCTTGTGGCAGGGCCTGTTGATGTGGTGAAACGTTCGGTGCCCGCCCGGACCCCGCGGACGGGCTCAGGGCGAGGGAGAGCGGAGGACGTCGTCGATGTCGAAGCTGTAGTCGGGCGTCGGCAAGAGGTCCGTCGGGTAGAGGTCCGTCGGCTGGGAGCCCGGTGCGGGTACGTCGGCCGGGTCGGCGGTGGGCTTGCCCTCCGGGCTGCACACCTGCGGTGCCGAGGGCTCGGACAGTTCGTGGTCGGCGACCCGCTCCGACCGGAAGTCCACCGTGGCGCGGCCCCAGGAGTCCTCGCGGCCGCCGACATCGACCTCCTTGGGCAGTTCCTTGCTCTTCAGCGGCTTGCCCACGGTGATCGAGAGGAGGGCGCCCTCGCAGGGGCTGCGGTCCTTGGCGTCGAAGGACGCGGGCGGGAGGACCGTCCGGTCGACGCTGCCGTCCACGCGGAGTTCGACGCGCTTCACATGGCGGATGTCGAAGTAGTAGTCGGCTCGCCTCCCGTCCGAGAGCCGGTCGTTGTCGGTGACGGTCGCGACTCCGTAGACCAGTTTCCAGAACTCGACCTGCACAGTGATCTTCCGGCAGAGCGGGCCGTACCCCGGCACGCTGAGCAACGTCACCTCGTCGCCCTGGTAGTTCTCCTTGGGTGTGTCCATGAGGAGCCGGACCCAGTCCTTGGTCTGCTCGGCCGACCACCCCGTGTTGTCGTGACAGCCCGACGCCCCGGTCGGATACGGCGGTGAAGGGGACGGGGTCGGCAAGGGGCTCGGCGACTCGGACCACTCTGTCGCGCTCTCGGACGGATCCCCGGGAAGGGCCGTGCCGTGGGCGCTCGAACACCCCCCGGTGAGCAGGACGGTCACGGCGACGGCCGCGACGACGGGCACGACGGAGTTCTTCGACCCGGATATGCGCCTCGGCATGTGCCTCACCCGCCGAACCAGCGCCTGGCCTCGGCGGAACCGATGCCCCTCAGCACGACGAGGGGCAGGACGATTCCCAGGAGAACCGAGACGCCGCCCCCCTGGAACAGGCCCACCACGCAGCTCAGCAGGCTCAGTGTCTCGATGACGATGACCGTGACACGTATGCCGTGCGACCGCGTGCGCGCGAAGACGCCGCACAGCAGAAGCGCCCCGGCGATCGCCAGCGTCACCACGGCCAGGAACCGGAGGAGCCCGGCCCCTTCGTCCCGGCCGTGGTCCACCGCGTCGTTCACCACGGCCAGCACCAGGAATCCCGCCGCCAGGTTCAACACGGCCTGGACCCATACACCCACGATCGCCAGCTTGACGTTCCCCGGCATCTGCGCTTTCACGCTCGGTGTTGTCATGAGCGCAAGAAAACGCCACGGACGGCGGGGAGACGTCGGTAGGAGTACGTATTAAAGGTACGTATGCGCACACGTGACGGAGGCTCAGGGCGTCCTGCCGGCGCCCTCCCTGTCCGGCACGGTGCTCGCCGTCGTCGCCCAGGGTGCCGAACTCCTCGCCCTGGTCGACCGGGTCCATGAGTACGGAGCCATGCAGTAACGCGTCGCATCGCCGGATGCCCAGGCCACCCCGGGCATCCGGCGCTGACGAAGCCGTCCGAAGCACGTCGTCATGTCGACCGTCCCGCGGAGGCGTTTTCGTGCCCTTCCGCAGTACCGATGCGCGGCCTGTCCCGGGAGGGAGAACCCTGGCGCGCCGGTCGTCGGCGGCCTCTCGGCGGATCAGACCGTGAACTCCCGGATCACCACGTTCCGGAACACCGCCTGCCCGTCGATCGTGAACAGCGCCAGTGCGGTGTCGGACGGGTCGGGGAAGGCCTCGGTCGAGTGCACGTACCGGCCGTCGCCGACGAACATCTCGACGGATGTCCGGTCGACGAGGATCCGCAGGCGGACCGTGCCGGCGGACAGGTCGAAGGGCGTGCGGCTCTCCTGCCAGCGGCCGGAGGTGTCGGGGCTGATGGTGTAACCGCGGTTGACGAAGGCGTAGTTGCCGTAGACCCCCGCGTCAATGTGCCGCCCACCGTCCGACGACCGTCGCAACTGGAGCCCGGCACCGGACAGTTGGGCCCAGGTGATGTCACAGGTCAGCTCGTACGCGGTACCCGTGTAGCCGAGCAGTCGCGTGCCGTCGACCGTGATGTCGCCGAGGTTCACCGTGCGCGACACGTGGTTGTCCAGGGCCGCCACCGGCTGGGACGCCAGGTAGTAGGTACCCGACGACGCCTGCTGCAGCCGTACTTCGCGGACGATCGAGTCGGTGCCGTTGAAGCCGTCGCAGGCCATCGTGGGCGTGGTGGTCGCGTAGTCCCAGTGGTTCAGCCAGCCGATCGCGTACCGTGCGGCCGGGTCGAGGACCCCGTTCGCGTCACGTCTTTCGAAGGTGACCGCCGCGTACCAGTCCCAGCCGTGGTCCAGCCACTGGGGATCGGACGCGTCGGCGGTGAAGGTCGTACCGTCGAAGGCACCCGTCCAGTACGCGAACGTGCTCGGCAGCCCGGAGCCCTTGGCGTTGGCGCTGACGCCCAGGACCCACTTCCAGGTCCCGTTCGCCGCCCTGATGCGGAACAGGTCGGGGCACTCCAGGACGCCGATGCCGCCCTTGATGAAGCCGCCGACGTACGTCCACGCCTTGAGGTCGGTGGAGTGGTAGAAGCCCACTTTGTCGTTCTCGGCGAGCGCCATCACCCACCGCCCGCGCTCCTCGTCGCGGATCACCTTGGGGTCACGGAAGTCCCGTACACCGGGGTTGGCGAGGACCGGGGCGGTGCCGTGATTCGTGAAGGTGCGGCCGTTGTCCGTCGAGTAGTACAGGTACTGGGCCTGGGTGACCTCGTCGGGAGCCATGGTGGCGATGACGATCACCGCGCCCGCGCCGAAGCCCGCCGTGTCGTCCGTGTCGACCACCGCCGAGCCGGACCAGACATCGCCGTTGGACGTCGTGTCCTTCGGCACGGCGATGCCCCGGTCGGTGAAGGAGACGAGGTCGGTGCTGGTGGCCAGGCGCCAGGCGGTGCCGGCCGTCGTGCCGCCCGTCGAGTAGTCGGGGTTGTAGAGGTAGTAGTAGCGGTACTCGCCGTTGATCCAGACCGGGCGCTGCGGGTCGTTCATCCACTGGTCGGGGACCGTGAAGTGGTACTCGGCGCGGTAGCTGCCCGTGCACGCGGCCGTCGCCTCGTCGGGCACCGCCACCGCGGGTCCCATGAGGCCCGGCAGCAGAGTGCCGGCGGCGCCGGCGGCCGAGGCCGTCAGCACCGACCGCCTGGACAGAATCCCCCTTGGGTCCGGCAGGCCCGGCAGGCCCGACGGACGACCTGGCGAACTCCTCTTCATGCCACGCATCGTGCGGCTCCCTTCCCCGACATCGTCGTCGGGACGCGGCTCATTCTGACCGGAACCGTAGACCTAACTCGTTAAAGGTCAAGCCATCGCGCACAGTCCGTTCACGTAACTTCCCATCCGAACACATCCCTTGACAGAGCCGTAGCGGGGTTCTCATCATCGTGGAATCAACCTCGGCTAACACGAGTTAGGCTCCCCGATGACCGACTCGCTCCTCTCCCGACGGGCCCTGATGCGCTACGGCGCGTACGGCGCCGGAGCCGCCGCTCTGGCCGGTGTCGCGACCGAATGGGACCGCCTCACCGCCGCCGACATCCCCGGCCGCGACGACGGCTCGCTCGTCATCGCCACCCTGGGCTCCGCCTTCAACCCCGAGGCGCAACGCGCGCTGCGCGACGGATTCCGCGAGGTACACCCCGACATCAAAATCCGTATCAACCCCGTGCAGGCCTACGACTGGTCGGACTTCTTCTCCAAGATCCTCACCCAGATCGCCGCGGGCACGGCACCCGACCTCGTGTACGTCGCCACCGAGGGCGTGCAGCTCTTCGCCCAGCGGCTCGGCGTACCCCTGGACCGGTGGGCGAAGCGGGACGCGGCCGAGCTGCGCTCGTACTTCGCCGACGTCCATCCCTCGCTGGTCGAGTCGATGATGTACGAGGGGAGCCTCCACCAGCTGCCGGTCGAGTTCAACGCGGCCGACATGTACCTCAACAGCCAGGTCCTCGAACGCGCGGGCGCCGAACTCCCCGACGACGACTGGACCCACGACGACTTCACGGCGCTGCTGCGCGCGATGAAACGCAGCAACGGCGACCGGTTCACCCCGTACTTCTGGACCAACAGGCTGTGGGGTGGAGTGGTCCCCTGGCTCTTCGCCAACGGCACCAACCTCCTCACCGAGTCCAAGGCCCCCGGCGGTAACTGGCTCTGGAACTCCTTCTATCCCGAGGCGGAGCGGCGCGGCCGGGGCGGCGGCTACCGGTGGACGACACCCCTGGCGGACTCCGACCGGGTCGCGGAGGTCTACGACTACCTCTCCTCCCTCATCCAGGACGACCTGTGCACCCGGCCCGAGGGCGGTGACGGCCGCAACCTCGTCGGCGTCTTCTCCACCGGCCGCGTCGGTGTCACCCCTGCGGGCGGGTTCTGGGCCGGCGGCCTGCACGAGGCGGGCATGAAACCGGGCGACTACGACGTCCGGTACTTCCCCCGCTGGCGCACACGGCGTCACCAGTTCGGCGCCGCCGGGTACGCGATGCTGCGCACGTCGAAGATGCGGGACGAGGCCTGGGAGTTCATCAAGTACACCGCCCGCAAGGACGTGATGACCCAGCTCTTCGCAGCCAACCAGACCACTCCGGCCCGCCGTTCCATGGTCGACGCGGCCCGCTACCGGGAGACAGGACCGGCCCACTGGCAGGTCTTCTACGACACCCTCGACAAGATTCCCACCACCGGCCCGATCCCGGCCCCGCCGCAGGTCAACGAGGTCGAGCAGCTGCTGATCAAGCACACCGGAACCGCCCTCGCGAGCCCCGGTGCGGTGCGTCCCGCGCTGCGCCGGCTGCAGGGGGACCTGGAGAAGGCCATGGAGCGTGAGCTGTGACGAACACCGAGATCAGGCCCGCGGGTCCGGAGCCCGCCCGCACCCGCAGGAACCGCAGGACGGGGCAGACCGGTAAGGCATCCGAGTCCACGGCAGCCACCACCATCCGAGCCCGGGGCACCCGCCTCCTGGCTGTACTGTTCCTCGCGCCCACCGTCGTCGGCATCGTCGTCTTCACGGTCGTACCGATCGTCGGCTCGGTGGTCCTCAGCCTCTTCCAGTGGGACGTGATCGACGACCCGCGGTGGGCCGGATCGGCCAACTACCGGGAGATCCTGACCGATTCGACGGTCCTCGTCTCCTTCCGCAACACGCTCGTCTTCATGGTGCTCGCGGTCGCACTCCAGTTGCTGATCGCGCTCGTGCTGGCGATCGTGGTGAACGGCCGGATGCCCAAGTGGCTGCGGTCCGTGTTCCGTTCGGCGTTCTTCTTCCCGCTGGTGCTGTCCGCCGCGTCCATCTCGGTGGTGATGAAGTACCTGTTCAACCAGGACTTCGGCCCGGTGAACTGGCTCCTGGGCACGGTCGGTATCCCCTCGGTCCCCTGGCTGACCTCGGAGAACGGGGCGATGGCGGCCGTGGTCCTGGCGTACGTCTGGCAGCAGTTCGGCTTCTCGTTCCTGCTGTTCGTCGGCGGCTTGAACAACATCCCGCAAGAGGTGCACGAGGCGGCTTCGCTGGACGGCGCGAGCGGGGTGCGCAAACACCTCGCCATCACCCTGCCGCTGCTGTCGCCCACGCTGCTTGTGGCGTCCGTGGTCGGCATCATCAACGCCCTCCAGGTCTTCGAGCAGCCGTACGTCCTCACGGCGGGCGGCCCCGGCGACTCGACGCGCACGGTCGTGATGGTCATCTACGAGACGGCCTTCGAGCAGCTCCGCTTCGGTGAGGCGTCCGCCGTGGGTGTCCTGCTGTTCGTCCTGATCATGGCGGTCACCGCACTCCAGTTCCGGCTCAGCCGGCGTTACGTCCACTACCAGTGAGCCGGGTGAGTCCTATGAGTACGAGTTCGCTTACGAGCCCCACCGCGTCACGCGTACGGCACGGTCTGGCGCCCTGGGGCCGGATCGCGGGCCTGGCGCTGTGCGCCCTGTTGACGCTCGGCCCGGTCATCTGGACGGTGTCGACGTCACTGCGCACACCGGCGGAGTCCTTCGACCTGCCGCCGAAGATCATCCCCACGCACCCCACCCTCGACGCCTACCGCGGGGTCTTCGACCAGATCGACGTCTGGCTGTACGCGCTGAACTCCACCCTGGTGACCGGGCTGATCGCGGTCGGCCAGATGATCACCGCGGGCCTGGCGGGCTATGCCTTCGCCCGTCTCGAATTCCGCTTCAAGAAGGCGCTGTTCGCGCTGGTGCTGGCCACGATGATGGTGCCGTTGCAGGTCACGATGGTCCCGGTCTTCCTGGAACTGAAGACGATGGGGCTGACCGACACCCTGCTCGGCCTCATCGTCCCGGCCTTCCCGACGGCCTTCGGCACCTTCCTGATGCGCCAGTACTTCATGGGCATGCCGAAGGATCTGGGCGAGGCGGCGATGATCGACGGCGCGGGTCCCTGGCGTGTCTTCCGGTCGGTGTACGCCCCGTTGGCGGCTCCCGGTCTCGCCATCGTCGGCGTGCTGGCCTTCAACTACCACTGGAACGAGTTCTTCCGGCCGCTGATCCTGGAGACCTCCACCGAGAACCTCACGCTGCCCCTGGGGCTGGTCTCCCTCCAGGGCAATCTCGGCACCGGCTCGATCTCCGTCGTCCTGGCCGGAGTTGTCCTCTCCATGATCCCCGCCGTCCTCGTGTTCGTCGTCGGCCAGCGCCCTCTGCGTGAGGGCATCACATCCGCAGGAGTCAATCGTTGAGTTCCGTGAGCCGGTCGACCGACGTCAACTGCCCGCGTTTCAGGGTCCGCCCGCCGGCCAACTGGATGAACGACCCGAACGGCCCGTTCCGTTGGGGCGGTCGCTACCACCTCTTCTACCAGCACAACCCCGACGCCCCCGTCCATGCGAACGTCCACTGGGGCCACGCCTCCAGCCCCGACCTCGCCCACTGGGACGACCACGGGATCGCCCTGCGCCCGACGCCCGACGGCCCGGACGAGGCGGGCTGCTGGTCCGGCTGCGTGGTGGACGACGGTGGCGTACCAACGGCGGTGTACTCCGGGATCGACCACAACCACCAGGGCCTGAGCACGATCTGCCTCGCCGTGGCCGAGGACGACGACCTCCGGACGTGGAAGCAACTGCCGGTCCCGGTGGTCGCCGGCCCACCCCCCGGCCTGGACGTGACGATGTTCCGGGACCCGTTCGTCTTCCGCCACGCCGGACGCCGCTGGGCCCTGATGGGCGCCGGCCACGCCGACGGCACCCCGTCCGTCCTGGTGTACGACTGTGAGGACCTGTACGACTGGCGGTTCGCCGGGGTCCTGCTGGACGGTCGGGACGCGGCGGCGGTCCGTGCCTTCGGTTCGCGGTCGATCGGCTGGGAGTGCCCTCAGCTGTGGGAGACCCCGGGGGGCGACCGGGTGCTGGCGGTGGCCCTGTGGGACGGCGACCCGCTGAGCACGGCGTATCTGACGGGACGTCTGATCCAGTTGCAGGAAGGGGAGTTGAGGTTCGCGGCAGGCGGGGCCGGCGGCCCGCTGGACCTCGGCCGTGACTTCTACGCCCCCTCCGTCCTCCAGGACACGGAGTCCGGCCGCGCCCTGCTCTGGGGCTGGTCCTGGGAGTCCCGCCCGCCCGAGGAGGCGGCCCGCGCGGGCTGGTCCGGCGTCCTCACGGCACCCCGGGTGATGGACACCCACGAGGACGGCACGTTACGGGTCGTACCGGCTCCGGAGCTCGAACTCCTGCGAGCTGCCGTCCCGTTCACGGCCGCCCCCGGATCGCACCGGCCACTCCCCCTCGCCTACGACCTGCTGGTGACCGCCCGTTCAGCGGCGACGTTGAGTCTGCTGCGGGCGGCGTCCGGGGCCGAACTGACCGTGCGGCTCGACCCGGTGTCCGGCACGGTGACCCTGGACCGCACGGCCTGGCCACGCGACCGCCCGGACGGCTCGGCCCCCCTGGTCCTGCCGACCACGCCGGGCGAGACCCTCACCGTACGGATCCTGGTGGACGGCTCCCTGCTGGAACTGTTCGCAGGCGACCGGACGACGGCCACGGAACGGGTGTACCAACGGGCCGACGACACAGCGGAGTTGGCGGTGTCCGGGACGGACGTCGAGGTCACGGGCTGGGAGCTGGTCCCACCGAACCCCGCGTGACGACGGGGCACTCCAGCCGCCGGGTGGTGACGGGCGGCGCGATCCCGCTGTCGATGGCGTCCAGGAGCAGACGGGCGGCCGTCTCCCCCATCGCGCGATGGGGCAGAGCGATCGTGGTGAGGGGCGGGCTGAGGAAGGCGGCCATGTGCTCCTGGTCGTCGTAGCCGACGACGGACAGCTCGGCGGGCACGTCGAGGCCCAGGCGCGCGGCGGCATGGAGGACACCGGCGGCGACCCGGTCGTTGTAGCAGACGATGCCCGTGGGCCGCCGGTCGGCGGGAACACCGTCCAACAGCCGCAGCGCGCCCTCGTACCCGGCGGAGATCTCCCCTCCCGTCCGCACGACCCAGTCCTTCTCGGCCGTCAGCCCCACCGCCCGCAGCGCGTCCCGGAAACCACGCAGCCGCTCCGCGCTCGCGATGTCCTCCAGGCCTCCCACCAGGGCGATACGACGATGCCCCGCGTCAAGCAGGACTCTGGCAGCGCTGCGGCCACCGGCCCGCTCGGCGGGGATGACGGCCGGGAGGGAGCCGTCCTCGGGGAGACAGTTGGCGAACACGGCGAACGTGCCGTGCAGCCCTTCCGGGACTCGTGCGCGGCGGAGCGACAGCGCGGCGTAGATGATCCCGTCGACCCTGCGGTCGAGCAGTTCGGCGACGGCCGCGTCCTCGGCGCGAGGGTCCTGCCCGGAGTCGACGGTGAGCACCAGATGCTCACTGCCCCACGCCATGTCCATGGCCCCGCGCAGCAGCCGCCCGGCGAACGGCGAGGTGGCGATCTCGTCCGTGACCAGCCCGATCACGGCGGTACGACGCGTGCGCAGGCCACGGGCGACGGCGTTCGGCCGGTAGCCGAGCTGTGCGGCGGCCTTGCGGATCTTCTCCTGTGTCTCGGCGGAGAGGTTGCCCTGGGCACGCCCGTTGAAGACGAAGGACACGGCCGTGTGCGACACCCCGGCAAGTCGGGCGACGTCCCGCGAGGTCGCCCGCTCAGCCCCGCCGCCCCGCGCCTTCTCGACCCCGCCCATGCCTCGTCCCCGCCGACATCGCCTGATCAGCCAAGCCTACCCGCGGGAGATGCCGCGGAGCCTGCCGCCGCCGCGGACCGGGAGATTCCGGCGCCCTGACTCAGTCGGTGTGAGCCGGCGTGTGCAGCACCCGGTCGTGGCCCGCCCCGCGGACCGGGCCGGTGAGGCGGAGGGCGCCGGTGCAGGGCGCTCATCAGCACCGGCACACCGGTCGGACCGAGACCGGCCTTCTCGTCGAGCAGGTCGGCCGCGGTCTCGCCGACCGTCGTACACAGCACCTTGACGACCCGGAAGAAGACGGTGACTTCGGGCACCTTGTTCCAGCCCGGTCGGCGACCGGAGGGCGAGACCTGTGTGTCGGCCTCCGACGGCCCGGGCGTCTGTGAGGTCTCGTACGTCGTGAGGCCCGACCGTGCCGCGGGACACCTGAACGCATCCTGACTGCCGTGCGTCATCGGCTGTCCCATCCGCCTCACCCGAGCACTATGAGCGACATGACGACTCGTGATCACGGCTCCTGCATAGCGGCGTTCCGCCCCGTCCCCCACGCCGCCATGAAGGAAGGCCGCCTTGAACCGTCCGACTGCCTCCCCACCGCCTGCCGACCCGGTGACGGCCTGGCTGCGCCGTCGGCTCGGCCGGGCTGTCGTGCTGTCCTACGTCGCCGCCCTCCTCCTGCCCGCCCCCGGCCTGTGGCTGCGTCGCGACCACACCGTGCCGATCGGCACCGTCACCGGCCTGCCTGTGAGCACCGCCCCGCTGCTGCTGGCCCTGGTGCTCTTCTCCGCCGGGCTCCAGGTACCCGTCCGCGAACTGGGCCGGCTGCTCCGCAAGCCGACCACCCTGCTGGCCGGGATGGTCCTCCACCTCGTGATCCCGCTCCTGGTCATCCCTGTCGTCGCGTTCGGACTGCACCGCACCCCGGACAGCGACGGCGGCAGCGGCCTGATCGCCGCGATGATCCTGATCGTGGCGATGCCCGTGGCCGCCGGAGCCACCGTATGGACCGGCAAGGGTGACGGCGACCAACCCACCATGGTGGGGCTCGTCCTCGTCTCCACGCTCCTCAGCCCGCTCACCATCCCGCTGGTCATCACCACGTTGGTGCCGCTCCTCGACGACGGCTACGCGGACACGCTCGCAACGACCGGCCGCACGGCCAACGGCGCCTTCGCCCTCGTCACCGTGGTCCTCCCCTGTGCCGTCGGCATCCTGTTCCGACTCGCGCTGCCGACGGCGTGGCTCAGCCGGGCTTTGCGCGTGATCGTGCCCGTGGCGCTGGCCGGATCGCTCGTCCTGACCTATGTGAACGCCAGTGGTGCCCTGGGCTCGTTCCTCACCCACCCACGCCCCCTCCTGTTCGCCGCTGCACTGGCCGTGGCTGCGCTCGTCTGCCTGTTGTCCTTCCTGTTGGGCCGGACCGCCGCGCGGCTCCTGCATCTGGACGGCCCCGCCTCCTCCTCGCTGACGCTCGCCTGCGGCATGAACAACAGCAGCGCAGGCGCGGTCCTGATCACCGCCACGCTGCCCGACAAACCCCACCTGCTCCTGCCGGTGCTCGCCTACGGGCTGCTGCAGAAGACAGCCGCGAGCCGGGTCGTGCGGACAGTGGGCCGTCGGCACCCGCCCTGCCCTGCGTCACCGTGAACACCGCGGACAGGCTCGATGAACAAGAACGTCCGCTCAGTGCGTGATGCGGTAGCGGTGCTCGGGGCGGCCGGTGGCCCCGTAGCGGAGTTCGAGCCGGACCATGCCCTCCCTGACCAGGTAGGAGAGATAACGCTGAGCCGTGGCGCGAGAGACGCCGGTGCGTTCGGCGGCCTCCGCAGCCGACAGGGCGTCGTGCGCGCCGCGCAGGGTCTGGTGCAGCAGGGCAAGCGTCGGCGCGGAGTGCCCCTTCGCCGGGACGCGGGGCACGGCCGGCGGCCGGGCGGCGCTGAACAGGGCGTCCACGTCGGCCTGGTCGGTCTCGGGGACCGTGCCCAGAGCGTCCATACGGTGCTGGAGCTCCCGGTAGGCGGTGAGCCGCTCGGCGAGGTCGGGCGCGCCGAAGGGCTTGACCAGGTATCCGACGGCGCCGAGCTTCATCGCGATCCGTACCGAGGTGATGTCCCGGTCGGCGGTGATCATGATGGCGTCGGGGCGGTCGCCGCCCTCGTCGCCGCTCAGCCTGCGCAGCACGTCCAGTCCGCTGCCGTCCGGCAGGAAGATGTCGAGCAGCAGCAGGTCGGGGTGGAGGTCGCGCACCGCGGCCAGTGCCTGGGCCACCGTCGCCGCCTGGCCGACCACCTCGAAGTCCTTGACGCGGGACACGTAGTCGCAGTGGATGCGGCTCACCCGGAAGTCGTCGTCCACCACCAGGGTCCGGATCACCAGCGATCACCTCCTGCGACGCCGTTCAGTACCGGTGAAGCCGTCGTGAACAGGGCGCCCCGTGGGCCTGGCGCGGCATCGGGCACCGGCAGCGTCACGGTGAAGACGGCGCCGGGCCCTGCACTGACGGCGATCGTGCCACCGTGCCGCTGCACCAGTCTGTGGACGAGCGCGAGGCCGAGGCCCCGTCGGGCGGTGCCGCGGTCCGGGCGGGTCGACCAGCCGTCCTCGAAGATGGACTCGGCGGTGTCCGGCGGGATGCCGGGGCCGGTGTCGGCCACCTCCACCCGCACTGCGTCGACGGCCTCGATCAGCGACAGACGGACCTCGGCACCGCCTGACGGCACCGGTCCGGTCGCGGACGCGTCGATCGCGTTGTCCAGCAGGTTGCCGATGATGGTCAGCAGCCGAGGCAGATGCGGCGGGTCCTCGCCGAGGGCGGAGTCCTCGCTGAGGACGATCCGCACTCCGCGTTCCGCGGCCACCGTGGTCTTGGCGACGATCAGTCCCACGAGCAGCGGGTTGCCGATCCGTTCCCGTACGGATTCGGTCAGCGCCGGCTCGGCGCCGGCCGTGTCGACGGCGAACTCGTAGGCGGCATCGTGGTCGCCGATGTCCAGCAGCCCGGCCACCGTGTGCATACGGTTGGTGAACTCGTGCTGCTGTGCACGCAGCGCGTCCGTCAGCCCGCGCACGGAGTCCAGCTCGCGCAACAGACCGACCATCTCGGTGCGGTCGCGCACGGTGACCACGGCACCCAGCTCCCGTCCGTGCAAGGCGACCGGCATCCGGTTGACGACCAGGCAGTGGTCGTCGGTGAGCACGCTGATGTCGCCGCCCGCCAGGGTGCCGTCCAGGGCGCGGCGCAGCCGCCCGTCGGGCAGGACCTCCGCGAGCGTGCTGCCGAGCGCGGTGCCGAGTCCTAGCAGGTCCCGGGCCTCGTCGTTGACCAGCGTGATCCTGCCGTCCGGGTCGAAGGCGACGACTCCCTCGCGGATTCCGTGCAGCATCGCCTCCCGGTCCTGCAGCAGCCCGGCGATCTCCTCCAGTTCCAGCCCGAACGTCGTCCGCTTGAGCCGTCTGGCCAGCAAGAACGCGGCCGTCGAGCCGAGCGCGACGGCGATGGCGCTGTACAGGCCGAAGGTGGGCAGCTCACGCCACAGCTCACCCAGCACATAGTGCTCGGGGATCCCCGCGGACACCTCGCCGACCATCTTGCCGGTGGGCCCGTACAGCGGGGCCTTGCCGTTGGCGGAACGCCCCGTCGCACCCTGGTCGGTTCCGACGTGCGTCCTGCCGTCCAGCACCACGATCCGGTCCCCCGTCGGTTCACCGACCAGCGCCGGGTCGGGGTGCGAGTGGCGGATGCCGCGCAGGTCGAGCACGACCACGTACGACGCGCCCGACGCCTTCCGGATCCGCTCGGCCACCGTCTGCACCACGTCGCCACCGCCCCCGTACTGCATGGCGTGGCGGATCTGCGGTTCCGCGGCCGTGGTCTCGGCGATGGCCAGGGCCCGCTTCTCGTAGGCACGGTCGATCTCGCCTCGCTGCGCGAAGGCGAACAGCACGAAGCCGATCACCCCGGTCAGCCCCAGGATGATCAGCTGGTTGGCCAGAATCCGCGCGGAGAGCCGCCCCTTCCCACCGCGGCCGATCGGGATACGGATGCGTGTCACGGGTGTCTCTGCCTGTCGTGCGGGGCCCGGGCGCGGCCCCTGCGCCGTACCCGTGGTGGCGTGATTGTGCCCCCGTGACCGGCCTTCTGCCCACCCCCGGCCGGCTGAGCAGAACGAGCAAAAGCATGGCTAACACGGCTAACGCGAGATACGGATGAAACAGCGACGTAACACCCGCAGGCCTCTAGCGTCTGCCTTCCTCGACCTCCGAGGTCAGGAAGGAGACAGCCTCAGATGCCTTCGCGAAACGATGCCGCGGTGAGCCCGGCCGCCGACAAAGTCGGCCAGGACAGCGCGCGAGTCGAGATTTCCGGACTCACCAAAAGATTTCTCACTCCCGCGGGTGAGGTGTTCACGGCGCTGCAGGACGTGTCGTTCACCGTGGAGCCCGGCCAGTTCTGCGCCGTGGTGGGCCCGACCGGCTGCGGGAAGTCCACGACGCTCGGCATGGTGTCCGGGCTCGACCGGCCCAGCGAGGGCTCGGTCAAGGTCGGCGGCCGTGAGGTGAACGGCGTCACCGACGGCGTCAGTTTCATGTTCCAGGCCGACGCGCTGCTGCCCTGGAAGACCGTCCTCGGCAACGTGCTGATGGGCCCGGTCTTCCGCCGGGTGCCCAGGCAGCAGGCCCAGGCCTCGGCTCGCGACTGGCTGCGCCGGGTGGGGCTGACGGGCTTCGAGGACCGCTACCCGCACCAGCTGTCCGGCGGCATGCGCAAGCGCGTGGCGATGGCCGCGGCGCTGATCAACGAACCCCGGATCCTGATCATGGACGAGCCGTTCGGCGCCCTGGACGTGCAGACCAAGGCGATCATGTCGACCGAGCTGCTCGGTCTGTGGGAGCAGATCCGTCCGTCGGTCATCTTCATCACCCACGACCTCGACGAGGCAGTGGCACTCGCCGACCGGGTCGTCGTCATGACGTCCAGCCCCGGCTCGGTCAAGGCGGTCTTCGACATCGACCTGCCCCGCCCGCGCGGCTCGGTCCAGGAGATCCGTTTCCAGCCACGGTTCATCGAACTCCAGCACCAGATCTGGGACTCGCTGCGCGAGGAGGTGGAGCGCGCCTACGCACGCACCGCAGGAGGTACGGCATGAGCACGACGTCCGCTGTTTCGCCCGCTCCCGTCAAGGCCATGGCGCACGGCTCGGGCGCGTCCGCCGCCAAGCGCGCTGTGCGGCGCCGCGTCGCCCTGGTGTGGGCGGGCCGTATCGGCCTCGCGGTCCTCGTCATCGGCGGCTGGCAGGCCTTCACCACCTGGGGGATCGTCGACCCGTTCTTCTTCGGGCAGCCCTCCGGCATCGCCAAACGGCTGGTCGACCTCTTCCGGAACGGCACCGAGTTCGGATCCTTCTACGCCAACATCTGGACGACGATCCAGGAGGCGCTCGCCGGCTTCGCCCTCGGAGCCGTCACCGGCGTGGTCTTCGGTGTCGTCCTCGGCCAGAGCCGCTACCTCTCCGACGTGCTCGGCCCCTACATCAAGATGGTCAACGCGATCCCGCGGATCGTCCTCGGCTCGATCTTCATCGTCGCGTTCGGCATCGGCGTACTGCCGAAGATCCTGCTCGCCGCGGTACTGGTGTTCTTCATCGTCTTCTTCAACGCCTTCCAGGGCGTGCGTGAGGTCGACCTCAACATCCTCGCCAACGCCAAGGTGCTCGGCGCCTCGCAGGCGCAGATCACCCGGCACGTCGTCGTGCCGTCCGCCCTCACCTGGATCATCGCGAGCCTGCACAGCGCATTCGGTTTCGCCATCGTCGGCGCGCTGGTCGGCGAGGTGCTCGGCGCGCAGAGCGGCCTGGGCCTGGTCATCAAGACCGCGCAGAACAACTTCGACCCCAACGGTGTGTTCGCCACGATGCTCGTCATCTCGGTCATCGTGCTCGGCGCCGAGTGGCTCATCAGCAAGCTCGAACGCCGGCTGCTGTCCTGGCGCCCGCCGGCCCCCTCCGAGGCGTCGAACGCCCTCTGACCCCCTCTCTCCCCTCCTCTGTTCCACCTCAGCAAAGGAATGTGGCCAGCCATGTCCAGACGACCCGTCGCCGTCGCCGCGTCTCTCCTCACCGTCCTCGCCCTCGGTGCGGTCAGCGCCTGCTCGGGCAACTCCAGCGCCAGTACCACGAGCGGCGGTTCCGGCGGCACGCCGACCGTGAAGCTCATGGCCGGCGGACTCGACAAGCAGATCTACCTCCCGTACCAGCTCGCGCAGCAGCTGGGCTTCTACAAGAAGTACGGCGTCAACGTCGAGCTCAGCACCGAGCAGGACGGTGGGGTCGGCGCTGAGGAGGCCATGGCCTCGGGGCAGGTGGACATGGCCGGCGCCTGGTACAACCACACCATCGAGTTCCAGGCGAAGGGCAAAGCCGTCGAGGACGTGGTCCAGCTCTCCGGTGCGCCGGGCGAGCGCGAGATGTGCACCAAGAAGTCGGGCGTCACCTCGGGCGCCGACTTCAAGGGCAAGACCCTCGGTGTCACCGACCTGGGCTCGGGAACCGACACCCTCACCCAGTTCCTGGCCGCCAAGAAGGGCATCAAGACCAGCCAGTTCCACCGGATCGCGGTCGGCGCGGGCTCCACCGCCATCGCCGCGCTGCAGAACGGGAAGGTCGACTGCGTCATGACGACGCAGCCGACGGTCGCCGCGATCCAGAAGAAGGGCGTCGGTACCTCCGCGATCGACCTGGCCACCACGCAGGGTGCCACGGCGGCGATGGGCGGCGCCTATCCCGCGGCCAGTGTGCTCGCCCGCACCGACTGGGTGAACTCGCACAAGGACACCGTGCAGAAAGTCGTCGACGCGCTCGTCGCCACCATGCACTGGATCAACACCCACAGCGCGTCCGACATCGCGAACAAACTGCCAACATCGTTCGTGTCGAACCAACTGGTGACCAAGGACGACTACATCCAGGCCCTCACCGAGGACAAGGGTCAGTTCCTCCCGGACGGCATCATGCCGGCCGGCGGTCCGAAGACCTCCCTGGCGACGGAGAAACTGGTCGGCAACGTGACGGGATCGGTGGACCTCAGCAAGACGTTCACCAACGACTTCGCCCTCCAGGCCAACAAGACCGAGGGCCTCAAGACCACCACGACCCCGGCAGGACCGACCGGCTGAACTCCCACCCGGCACGGGGCCGCCCAGGTGACATCCACCTGGGCGGCCCCGCCGTCATGGCACGACCTGCCTACGGCGTCCTCGGTCACGATCGCCGAGCGGTCGTCATCCCGGGGTTTTCGTAACCCCCGAAACGAGCGAGGTCGGCTGATCTGTCACTCCCTCGTCGCCGACCACGCGCCGGACGGGTCAGCGGACCGGCAGCGCTGTGGTGTGCTCCTCGCGCACGGCCTGCAATGAGCGGGGGTTCAGACCGAGCAGGCTCAGGATCGTCGGTGCGATCTGCTTGGTCTGCACGCTCGCGGAGTCGCGCACGCCGTCCGGAACCGAGGCGCCGGACACGACCAACGGGACGTCGAGGTCGTCAGCGTGGGCGCCGCCGTACTCGGCGATCTTCTTGGTGCCGCCGGTGTAGACGACGCCGTACTGCGCGAGGCCGAAGATGTCCGGGACACGGGCGTCACCGGCTTCGACGTGGAAGTATCGGGCCGCGGCGCTCCCGGCGTAGACCTTGCCGAGCCCGCTGCGCGTGAAGGCCTTGGGTGCGGCGTTGATGTCGGTCCCGGTGCCGCTCTGCGCCAGCAGGTACCTCTTGGCGAACTCGGTGGCGGCCGGTGAGCGGTCGGTCAGCCAGAGCAGCATCGCGTCGTCGTCCACGGAGTGCGCGACCAGTTCGCCGGCGGCGGGATGGAGTTTCTTCCAGGCGGCGTTGAGGCCGTCCAGCAGCGGGCCGTCGTCGATCCGGGTGAGCGCGGCGGGGTCGGTGGGCGACTGACCGTGCTTGGCGGACAGGATGACCGTGGTGCTGTCGGCGAGGTGCCGCTTGGCGATCTCAGAAGTCAGGGCACCGATTTCCGCATTGACGAAGTCAAGGTTCTTCGCCAGCAGCGGTCCTGGCACGTTCTTGGCGGTGTAGCCGCCTTGGAGGCCGTCGGAGGCGGGCAGCTTCTGCGCGGTGGAGACCGACTGGAAGTTGAGGCCGAAGATCGCCGGGGTGCCGACCTTGTGGGCGCGGCTGTGGTCGTAGCCGTCGATCTCGTTGAGGACGGCCTTCACCTTGTAGCCGTCGTACTGCTCGGTGGCCTGGTTGTCCTTGGTCCAGTCGTCGCCGGCCGGGTAGCCGAGGGCGTCGCTGTTGATCTCCGGCGTGAACAGGTCCTGGATGCCGGTGCCCGAGGGCCCGTTGAGGATTTCGTAGGCCGCGTGCTTGTCGGACCACGCGGTGCGCAGACCCGCGCTGCGGGCCACCTCGAAGACGGTGTTCACCTTGAGATAGGAGTGCGGGTAGACCGGCTTGCAGGTCTTGGGGTCGACCGGCAGCTTGGAGGCATCGATCAGGCTCGCCGGGTTGCCCGTCATCGACAGGATGCTGTCCGGCAGGCCGGTGAGTCCCTGACCGGCGTCGATGGATGCCTGGTTCTTGTCCAGGTCCTCCGTGAGGTCCACCTCGACACCGGGCTTGACGGCCTTGCAGCTGGTGGTCCCGGCGGGCAGGAGCGCCGCGTTGTAGGTGTCGTCGTAGTAGACGCCGGTGGTGCCGGGGCCGCCCCCGGTCGCCTGGGCGACCATGCCGGGGAAGGAGTCGGACGGCGTGGTGGTCTTGGCGTGGGTGTACTCCACACCGCCGCCGACCAGCCGCGCCAGCGCGGAGGTCGGGTGCCGGGAGACGTACCAGGCCAGGTCCGACTGGTGCAGTCCGTCGACCGAGATCAGCAGGACGTGCTTGGCGGGGGCCTGGTGGTGGGAGGCGGCGAACGCCGAGGGCTGGACGGCAGTCACGCCGGTCAGGGCTCCGGCAGCAGCGAAAACGGCTGCGAGTCTGACATGGCTTCTGGACATCTGTGCATCTCCCGGCTCTTTGGGGCGATGTGCGAGGGCCCGGCCCATCAGAGGCGCGCCTTGCGTACCGGAAACGGCGCATGTGTGAACGCACACGGAAGAAGCGGTCGTGTCTTCATCAAGCAGGTCTGCGTTTCTTCAAGGCCGAGGGACGTCCACAGACCCGGCGAGCAGCCCGGCCTGTTCACCACCCCGCCCAAAAGCTGCCAGGCCTGCCTCCTCCCCGCCCGCACCACGCCTTTGGGACCCCTCGCGTCGATGGTCACCCATCATTCCGGTCACCTGACAAGGGAGAGGGGCAACGAGCGCCGCCACCCGCTCAGAGCGCCGAACGGCGGGCCAGCAACCCCAGGACCAGCAGGCCCGGTGCCATCGGCAGCCATCCGGTGAGCAGGCGGTAGCCGATGACCGCCGAGATCGCCGTCTGCCCCGGTGCTCCGGCGGCCGTGAGCGCGAAGGCGAGCGCGGCGTCCAGCGACCCCAGTCCACCGGGCGTGGGAAGCAGGGCCGCCGCCCCGCTGGCAACGAGGTACGCCATCACCACATGGCTCGTGGGCAACGCGAGGCCGAGCGCGTGGACCACGGCCACGACCACGCCCGCGTGCAGCAACGCGAACGCGACCGAGCCGCCCCACAGCGCGCAGGCCCGCCCTCGGGAGCGATGCACCTCCCGCACGTCGGTCACGGCCCGCCCCACCACCCGCCTGAGCCGACCGCTGGCCACCACCGCCAGCACGACGGTCACCACCGCCACCGGCGCCAGGACCAGCACGTGGGGGACGCGTGCCGACAGCGGGACCGCGCCCGGTGATGCCACCAGCAGGACGACGCCCAGCACGCACCGGACGATCCCGCCGGCAGCGGCCTTCACGGCCAGCGCGGTCGCCGAGCGCCTGGTGGACAGGCCGCACCGCGTCAGGAACCGCAGGTTGACCAAACTCGCCCCCGCCCCTGCGGGCAGGATGTGGTTGGCGGCGCAGGCCGCGAACTGAGCGGCCACCAGCCGTCCCTTGGGCAGCCGCTCGACGACCGCCCCCTGCTGCGCCACAGCCGCGCACACCCACGTGGCGAGAGTGGCGAAGCAGGCGAGGACCAGCCATTCCCCGTCGGCGGCGGCCAGTTGGTCGGTACCGCTGTCGAGGGTGGCCCGGTGCGCCGCGAGCATGCCGCAGGCGAGGACGAGCACCGCGAGGGTGACGCCCAGCTGGACGTAGTGGCGCCTGCCCGCGGCCACGGTCACGCTGTCGGACACGGTCACCACGGTCACCGCCCCTGCCGGACGAAGGGAGCGACGTAGGCGTGGAGAACGCCGGCCCGCTCCATGGACCAGGTGCGCGCGTAGGCGGGCGGACGGTCGCCGGGCTGGGCGAGGACGGCGACGGCGGTCCGGTGGGCGGTCCGGGCCAGTGCGGCCGCGGTGGTGCTGGTGTCGTGACCGTCGGTCTGTGCCGAGCCGCAATCGGTGTAGAAGGCGATGGGCACGGCCTCGTAGCCGCTGAGCAGGCATGGTGGCCGCACGCCGAGAGTGTGGAGGGCTGAGGCGGTGCGGGACCAGTTGTCACGGTTGGCGGCGGAACTGCGCAGAGTGTGTTCCAGGACGACGTACTGCACGGCCAGATGAGCCGCCAGGCAGGCCGCGACGAGGCTCACGGCGACGGTGCGCGCGCTCCCCCGAGTCGGGGCGCCGACCAGGTGAGCGAGGCCATGGGCGACGGGGAGGGCGAGCAGGGCGTAGGCGGGCAGCAGGAAGCGGGGGGCCGCGTAGCCGATGAGGAACAGGTAGGGGACGGCGGCCGTGATCGCGCAGGCCAGCGGCAGCAGGACGGGCTGGGCGCGGCGGGCGCGGACGGCGGTGAGCGCGCCGAGCGCGGCGAGGACGGGCAGCGCGAACCACCACAGGGTCACCACCGGGCTGGGGGCCGATCCGGTGCAGGGACGGCACAGGGTGCGCCCGCCGAGACTGTGCACCTGGTCGACGACCGCCAGGTGCCATCCGAGGCCGCCCTGGATGCGGGAGGCGTCGGAGAGGCGTTGCGCGAGGCCGCCGTAGCTCAGGTACGCCTCGATCACCCACTCACCGGCACCGGCCAGCAGACCGGCGGCCAGTACGGCAAGGAGGCGGGGGCGGCGCAGGGCAAGGGCGAGCAGGGGAAGCACCACGTACACGGCGTCCATCGGGCGCATCCACGCCATCAGTGCCACGCCCGCGAACACGCCCCACCAGGCTGCCCGGTCCCTCGCGTTCGCGCGGACGCGCAGGAAGCAGCCGACGCAGGCCAGGGCGCCGACGGCGACCCAGTAGTTGGGCATGGCCTGCGGGCCGTAGAACAGGGTCACCCACAACGAGGCGAACAGCGCACCCGCCAGCGCCAGGACGCGCGGCATGACGTGGGCTCGCCAGATGCGCAGGGCCCAGTAGAGGCCCAGGCCGGAGAGGACCGCCAGGTAGACCCTGAGAAGGGCGGTGGAGTCGGACCACGACGCGATCGGCGCGGCAAGCAGAGAGATGCCGCGGGCGCGGGGCGCGCTGAAGAAGGCGGCGGGAACCTGGCCGCTGACCTGGCTGACGTAGACCGTCTCGTCCCAGCCGAGACCAAGATCCGGTCGTACGAGGACGAGCTGGGCGAGCGTGAAAGCCCCCGCGACCGCCGCGAGCCAAGGTTCGCCCCACCGGCGCCGAGGCCGGGCCGTCCGCAGCGGGAAGCCGGTGCGAGAGGCACCGGTCATCGTCACGTTCGAGCCGTCGGCCATCCCGCACCTTTCGTCGTCGCGCGCCCCGGAATCATGTTCTCCTACATTTCGTAGGAGGCCGCTTCACCGTACGGCTCGTCGGTTGGAGACGGGTGAGAAGAAGTCGTCTCCCTCGCCCCTGTCCAAGGTGAGGGGATGGCGGGCCGCGGCCCACGCGAGGGGCCGGAACGGCGTAGTGCCGACGAGCTCGAGCGACCTCCGCCGTCCTCGCCGAGAAGTTCCATTGGGAGGTCGTTCGGCCCCAACCCGGCCCAACGAACGACTCCCGACCACGGTGGTGGCTCGCTGTGAGACACAGGGCGGTCGGAGCCGTCAACACCGGCTTCGACCGCCCCGACGGAGATCGCGGGGATGGGCCGGCCTGTCAGCCCATGTCCGTCAGGAGGGCGTTCAGTTCCTTCTCCTGCTGCGCGGGCGGCATGGGCGGGTTCGAGTGGTCGATGCCGAAGGTCCCCAGCACCTTGTCCATCTGGGCGTCGATGGAGGTCCACCCGGTCTGGTCCAGCGGCTGCAGCGAGGCCTGGTCGGCATCCCACAGGTCACGCAGCGACTGTGCGGCCGTGTGCGCACCCTTCGCGTTCCCGGAGCGGGCGTCCTTGAGCGAGGTGGAGGCGAGGGTCTTCAGGGCGGTGACCTTGGCGGGCGGGAACTTCTTCACGGCCTCGCCGGGGGCCATCTGAACGGCGGAGGTGTTGTCGGCCTCCGGCGCCGGGCCGGTGTGTGGCTGGCCGTGGGCCCAGACCAGCAGACCCGTGGTGGCGACGGCGAGCAGTCCGAAGCCGGCCAGACCGACGCGCTCCTTCCGCACATCACCGGTGACGTGGCCGGCGTGGGCGGCCTCGTAGGTCTCGGTCACGTCCGGGCGCGTCACCGTCAGGTAGACCACGGTCGCCAGGATCAGGCCGAGGAAGATCAGGCTGGTGGTGAAGGTGCCCAGCGCGAGGCCGGTCGGCTCGCCCGGCTGAGCGACCTTCGGGGAGGCGAGCCAGTCGCCGATGTTCGCGCCCAGGGGGCGGGTCAGGATGTAGGCGAGCCAGAAGGACAGCACCGGGTTCGCGCCGAACTTCCACAGCAGCGTGATCGCCGCGATGAGGCCGAGCGGCAGCAGCACCGAGGCGCCCGGGCTCCAGCCGGTGAGCTCGAGCGTCCAGTCGCCGGTCGCGGTACCGAGCGCGAAGGTGACGAGAACGGCGAGCCAGTAGAACGACTCGCGCGGAAGCGTGGTGACCGAGTGGATCGACAGCGTGCGCTCGCGCAGCCACCACACGCCGAAGACCACCGCGAGCAGCACCGAGAAGACCGCGGAGCTGATCCACAGCGGCACGTTGAGCTGGTCGGTGAGAATGTCGGTGTACAGGGTCCCCGTGACGCTGACAACGACCACGGTCAGCCAGTAGGGGAACGGGACGTACCGCTTCAGCCGCAGCTGGACGGCCAGGACCACCACGAACACCCCGGTGAAGATCCAGGCCGTGTTCACCAGGCCGACGCCCAGCTTCATGTTGATCCAGTCGGCGAAGCTCTCACCCACAGTGGTGCACAGGATCTTGATCACCCAGAACCAGATGGTGACCTCGGGGACCTTGTTGAGCATGAGGCGCCCGCTGCGCGTGTGCGCTTCCGTTGTCGTTGTCATGCGGCCAGGTTCACGCGGGGAACCTGCAAGCAACCTGACTACGTGAGCGCATCCACGGCCGGGAGCGTCACCTCGACATGACCGCGGCCGTCCGCGATCGCACGGACCTCCACACCGGCCGAGGCGGCGATGCGCCGGACCACCGGCAAACCCAGCCCATATCCGTCGCCGCCGGTGACACCCGCCTCGAAGACCCGCTCGACGTCTGCGGGATCGATCCCCGGGCCGTCGTCCAGGACATCGACCACGACGGCCGCACCCTGGTTGCGCGCGGTGATCCACACACGCGTCTTCGCATGCCGCAGGCCGTTCTCCAGCAGCGGTGACAGCAGCGACACGGCGACGTCGCGCGCCACGGCCACCTCGATCTTCGCGGGAAAGGCGACCTCGACCGCGCGGCCACCGATCGCCTGCCGCGCGGCGGAGCGCAGATCGCACCGGGTCCCCTCGTCCGTGCGGGCGCGCGCGGCGCGCAGAATCGTCGTGATCGCCGCGTCGAGACGGTCGACCTCGCTCAGTACCGCCTCCGGCGGCACCGGGTCGCCGGAGAGCTGAGCCAGCTGCGCCTCGCCCCGCAGGACCGTGAGCGGTGTCCGCAGTTCGTGGGCGATCTCGTCGGTGAGCCGGCGTTCGTCCGCCAACGCGTTGTCGACGCGCTCCAGGAGGCGGTCCAAGGTCTGTCCCAGTTCCCCGAACTCGTCGCGGGGCACGCCGAGGTTGAAGCGGCGTCCGGGTTCGTGATGGCCCCAGTCGTCGGCGAGGGCGGCCATTTCGTGCACGACCCGCAGCGCGCGGTGCACCACGAGATGCGCGACACCGCCGGCGAGGACGATCGTGAGGCCGCCAAGGATCAGCGACAAGGTCAGACTGCGCTGCTCGGACGTCTCATAAGGCGTGAGGTCCACCCGGACGACGACCATCACGTGGTGGCCGTCGACCGGGACCTGCCGCGCGTACAGGAGGGAGTCCCTGACGGTCGCGGTCTGTGAACGCTCCGAGTCCGCCAGCTCCTCGACACGCCTGACCACGCTCGCCGGTACGTTCCCGTCGATCAGGCGGCCGTCGGCATACACCCAGGCGACCTCGTCCATCGCCTCACTGCCGTTCTCCGTGAGCACGACACGGCCGCCCTTGACGGTGACGTTCGCCGCGACCGCCTCGGCGCGCGTACGGGCCAGATCGTGCGCGTCGGCGTCCGTCACCCTGCTCAGCAGCACATGCGAGACGACGACCAGGATGGCGACCACGCCGGTGGCGATCAGGACGGTGAGCGCGACGACGCTTCTGCGGAATCCCGTCATTGCCATCGGTAGCCCACGCCGCGGACCGTCGCCAGCCGCCCGGCCACACCCAGCGGACCGAGCTTGGTCCGCAGCCGGCGCACATAGGAGTCGAGGGTGTTGTCGCTGACATGCGCCCCGTGCGGCCAGCCGGCGGCGACGAGGGCGTGGCGGCGCACCGCGTCGCCCCGCGAGGCGATCAGGCGGCCCAGTAGGCGGAACTCGGTCGGGGTCAGGCTCATGCTCGCCGCATCGTAGGTCACCATGTGCTTCGCCGGATCGAGGACGACCTCGTGCGATGCGGGCGCCACGGTAGCCCGGCGCAGCAGCGCCCGGACGCGGACCAGCAGTTCCGGGATGTCGAAGGGTTTGGTCATGTAGTCGTCGGCGCCCGCCTCGAAGCCGCCCACCTTGTGATGCAGACCGTCCAGGGCGGTGAGCATCAACACCGGCACGTCGACGCCGCGAGCCCTCAGGGCCAGGCAGACATCGCGGCCGTCGGCGTCCGGCAGCCCGAGATCCAGGACGACCAGCTGGGGCACCGGTGCGAGCTGGCGCAGCAGGCTGTCCGCCGTGGCGGCGACGGAAACGGTGTGCCCGTCGTGCTCCAGGGCACGCCTGAGGATGCCGCGAACCGCCGCGTCGTCTTCGCACACCAGGATGAAAGCCACGTGCCGACCCTAGGTTCTCGCATCTCAATACTCCATCTGCTCCGGCCAGGTGCGTGACGCCGGCCCACCCGCTGCCGGGGCAGCACGGTGGCACGTCCGAGCGTATGCAAGACCTCCGAAGGGATGAGCTTGATCGACGAGGTGGCGTCGCCTGTCGGTAGCCCCCTCAACTCCGGCTTTCGCCGCAGTGGCTCACGCCCGTCCACCCTTACCGGGCGCGCCAAGACCGCGCTCGCCCAAGCACGCGAGAGCAGTTCGGAACTGGTCCACCCCGACGGGACAGTGGTCGCCAGGGGCGGGGGCGACACCAACGTGCGCTGATGGACCTGGGCCGGCTACCGGGCCAACGCCACCCTGGCCGCCACACTCACCACGATCGCCGATCCCCTCCAGAGGCCAACGGACACGTGCATCCGCCTTCGCGAGGATGTGACGCCCGTGGAATGGGGGAAGGTCACTTCGGAGGCCGCCGATCAACTGTGCCTTCCCGCAGTGGATGCGCGTGCGCTGAACGGCCTCAAGTTCACTGCCGCACTGCCGACCCGGCTCGCGGAGGCCACCCTTGCCGCACGGCTCGCGGATCTGGACGGTGCGGTGGTCGCACCCAGAGAACCGACCAGGTTCACAGTTCTGGGGCAATGACTTGGGACGTCGATCATCGAGAGGCCGACAGCGTGAACCGGTCCAGCATTCGGCACGACCACCGATCACGAATGGACCGCTCCAGGGGAGGGAAGTGCGTTTTCTGACCGCCGACACCGGCGCCGGCGCGGAGGCCGACGGCCCGGCGCGCATGCCACGGGTGGGTGGCGTTGCTGCCGGGCCGTCAGTCACTCATGCGGTCTCACTTTGCGTGCGAAGCCCTGCTGCGGCGTCCGCGCAGCATCAGCATGCCGCCGACAGCGATGATCAGCATGCCACCGAGGGCGCTGTACGTGACAGCGCTGCTCGCCCCGGTGGAAGCCAGGTCGCCGGACGTGCTGCTCGGGGTCGGCTGGCCGACGGGTGCGCTGAACTCCCCCTGCGCACGGGTGCCGGTCGTGTCGGGGTCGGCGTCAACCGGCGTGGCGGCGGTCGGCGTGGGGGCGGGCGTCGGCTTGTCGGCGTCGGCGGTCCCCGACGCGGGCTTCAGCTGAAGAGTCGTGATCGAGTACGGCGGCAGCGTCTGTGCGACCGCCGTGCCCTGCTTCGCCGTAGTCAGGGCGGCTCCTCCCTTGGCATACGAAACGGTCGTGACCGCCCCTGCGGCCGGGGTGAATCCGGTGTACGAGAGCGACACCTGCGCCGCGTTCTGCGGGCTCTTGTTGGTCAGCATGACGTTCAGACCGCCGTCGCTGCTCCGCACCGCGTGCACGGTGACCGACGAGTCGCCCGAGGACGACTTGACCATGGTGTCGCCAGGCTGCGCCAGTGCGGTCAGCGAGCGGATGCCCCAGTAGGTGGGGAAGGGCGTGTCGCGCGTCGGTTGGCACTTCCCCCCGGCGCAGGTTCCGGCGGAGAGAATGCCCCCGTCCTGGTAGTCGGTCTCACCGTTGACGGTGGTGGGTGCTTGGCCCGAGCCGTTGTGCAGGTTCCACCAGTCCACGTGGGTGGCACCCTGCTCGAACCAGGTCATGTAAGTGTCCGGCGCGAACAGGGCTGCGGCCTGGCTGGTCTTGGCGGGCGAGAATTCGGCGTCGGTCTCGGTGACCGCGATCTCCACAGAAGCGGCGTTCGAGCCCGCGTACTTGGCGATCAGCGAGCGCAGCGTGGACGTGACACCGGCGATCTTGGAGGGGGTCTCCAGCAGGTCGTCCGTGGTCTTGCCGCCCGGATACCAGTGGACGATGACGAAGTCGATCGAGTCTCCCGCGAGGGAGAGCACCGTGTTGTTCCAGTCGGCGCTGTCACCGGGAGCCTTCTCCCCGTCCGGCCAGGAGCCCGGGGTGGTGAGCACCGCTCCGATCTTCACCTTCGGGTCCACGGCCTTCATCGCCTTCGAGTAGGCGACCAGGTTCTTCCCGTACTCCTTCGGGCTCTTGTCGGCGTGGTTGTCGGTTTCCCAGCCCTTGCCGTTGGCGTAGTGCCCGTTGCCGTAGACCTCGTTGCCGATCTCCCAGTACTTCACGCCGTAACCTTTGTCGACGTTGGCGTACTTGACCCAGTCGGCGGCCTCCTCGGGGGTGCCGGAACCGTAGTTCGCGGTCAGGATCGGCTGGGCGCCGACCTTCTTCGCGGTGGCCATGAAGCTGTCGAAGTCGGTGTTGGGGACGATCCAGCCGCCGTTGCCCATGGTGTGGGTCTTCCAGTGGAAGTCGTCCGCGCCGGAGCCGCCGGGATAGCGAAGCTGCCGAACTCCCGCGCCCTTCATCAGCGATGTCACCTTGGCGTCCCCCATGCGGTCGTCGCCGACGCCCGTGTTGAGGCCGACACCACTGCTGGGCACCGTGCCCAAAGAGGTACCGGCATCCACACTGATGCCGACGGCCGCCGCGGCGTCCGCGCTGGGCGCCAAGGCGCCGACACCGGCCGAGGCGGCGAGCACCGCCACCGCCCCCGCGACAAAGCGGAGGGGCATCCGGCCATGGCGGGGCGTGCGGCCCCGAGGCATCGGCTGCTCGGCGGATCTCGGGTCTTCTGATGACACGTAATGCTCCGATCGGGTGGTGACACAGAGGGCGTAGCGCCGCTGACCACGGCTCGCCCTCGTCGGTACACCCCCAAGTGGCCAGTCAGAGCGGAAAGGTTGCCGTCTCAATCATTTTCTTTCGCCAAGACGCGGTCGCACCGTCTCACCGGACCCGGTGAGGTTGGCCCGGGGCCGTCTGGAAGGGGTCCCACCAGGGACGCTGACCACGGCCGGCATGCGGATCCCGGGATCCCCGGTGGCGTCATAGGGCTTCGGTCCGTACCCACGATGAGAGTCCACGAACGAGAGGAACCCCAGCCGACGCGCGGCTGAGGTTCCTCAAGGCGGTGAGTATCGGTCAGCAGGTGGAGTTACCCGCGCCGTAGACACCTCGTCCACGCGGCGGCGCACCGCACCCCATCGCGATCACCGTGGATCAGGCGGGTCAGCGCTGCAAGGTGAGCAGGCCCGGCCGGTACGGCAGGCTCATGTAGTCGGTGTTCGGCGGGATGTCTTTGAGAAGGCCCTGGTAGAGGAACTGCAGGTTGCAGGGATCGATGGTCATGGTCTGGTCGGGGTTGTTGCGGACCAGGTCACCGTGGCTGACGCCCTGGGCCCAGTCGGAACCGCTGTTGGCCTGTCCCGCGAAGGGGCTGCTCTCGCTGCCGGCCTGGACGGTCCACGGACCGTTCAGGCTGGAGGCGGTGAACGAGCGGAAGTAGCGGTTCGAACCCTGCGCCTCAACGATCATGAGGTACTGGTCCCGGCCCTGGACCTTGTAGACCTCCGGCGCCTCGAACAGAAGGTCCCTGTTCGTGTCGCTCATGACCGTCGTGTACGAGGAGCCGAAGCTGCTGGGGAAGTTCTCGAGCGGCATGCTCGTCCGGTAGATCTTGCCGTTGTCACCGGCGAAGAACAGGTACATGTTCTGGTTGTCGGCGATCATGGTCGCGTCGAGCGGGGCGCCGTCTTCACCGGCGGGGAGGCTGCCGGTGAACAGCGGCTGCGGGGCGGACCAGCCTTGGGGGTTGGTGGGGTCGCTGGACGTGCTGTAGACGAACGACGGCCACTGGTACACCATCACCCAGATGTTCTTGGTCGAGAGGTAGAACAGGTCGGGTGCCACCGCGTCCTGGTTCGTCTTGGTCTGGGTGGCCGCCCCCATGTCCGACCAGTTCGTGAAGGGACTGAACCCCGTCGAGCCCCACCCGCTTTCGTTGGCGGTGGTGGCGTAGACCAGGTTCTGGCCGTTGTACTTCACGGTGGCGAAGTCCTTCAGCGCGAGCTGCCCGTTCGCCGGCTGCGCCAGCGGAGCCGACGAGGTCCAGCGGTAGGTCGACGGAAGAGCGCACGCGTTGCTCGCCCCGGACAGGCCGGTCCACTTCTGGTTGGTGCCGCCCTGGCACGACCAGAGCCGCGCCTCCGTGCCGTTGGTCTTGCCCCAGCCCGAGGCCTCCAGGCACAGCCCGGACCGCACGCCGACGATCGTGCCGTCGGGGTTCACCCGCCACTGCTGGTTCTCCGTGCCGGTGCACGTCCAGATCTGCACCGGGGTCCCGGCCGTGGTGCCTCCGCCCCGGGCATCCAGGCACTTGTTGCCGTACACGGTCAGCTGGCTGCTGTCCGTCAGCGTCCACTGCTGGTTGGTGCCGCCGTGGCAGTCCCAGATCTGCACGTTCGCGCCGTCGGTCTGGCTGACGCCCGCCACATCGAGACAGCGGCCGGAGTCAACACCGCGTACGTCGCTGGTGGTGGCCGCCTGCGCCGGACCGGCGACGAGCAGCGCCGCCAACGCGGCCAGGGCCGCGACCACGGCGGCGAGCACCGCGGACGGGCGTCTGCGGCTGAAACTACGTCTGCGCATAAGGACCTCGTCATCCTTGAGCAAGCGACTCCGGTCGGGCCCGTGAAGGGCTGCCCGGATGCCGGTGTGGCGGAAGTCCGACTGTTCGCTATACCGAACAGCGGTCGAAGTGCCGATCGGGAGAATGCTAGACATCCCATGAATGACGTCAATACTTCTCGCAAGATCCGCGGGCAGAAACGTTCGCAGGGTGAAACCAGGCGGCTTCAAGTCCCATGGTTGTACGGGCCTTTGGCGTGAGGGCCAGGTAGCGGTACGGGCGCGGACCTGGTGGTCATCACGGACCCCGACCAGGTCGCTCACCTGAGCCTCTGGTCCGGCTCGGTACCCGACCCGCGCCCGCGGCGGGGCCGGCCGCACTCAGTTCCTGGTCGCGCCCACCGCGGTGGCGGACGTCCGGGTGAGGATCTCGCTCGCCTGGTCGATCACTGCCCGCGAGGCGTCGTTCAGGCAGGCGTAGCCGCCCCGTGTCTCTCCCCCGTCGTCGGCCCGCGGCCGGACGGCGACCAGTTGCCGGTTCCCTCCCGCCCGTTCGCACCAGTCGTCGACCGGGTACACCTGACGCACCGTCACGCGCGCGTCGGTGTCATCGCTCCGGACGTAGAACACCAGCACCGCGCCCACGTTGAGAGGGGTCAACGGGGACCGGGAAACCGGACTGAACGAAACGATGGCACGGGCCCCTGAACGGGCGCCCGCCGACAGGACGACCTGCCACCCCCGACTCGGCTCCCGGGACAGACCGGCCCGCGGGATGTCGGTGAACCCGGGCGGCACCCAGGATGCCGGCGGTGCTGCCGCAGTTCGCTCCGGAGGCGGGGAGGAGGGCCAGGTCTGCACCACCACGCCGACCGCCGCGACGACGACTGCGGCGGTGGCGCCCGCCAGCCAGATACGACGACGGCGCCGGTACGCCGTCACCCGCTGCCGGATCTCCTGGACCCGCCGGGGATTCGAGCCCGCC
This sequence comes from Streptomyces sp. NBC_00285, assembly GCF_036174265.1. Classification (NCBI taxonomy): domain Bacteria; kingdom Bacillati; phylum Actinomycetota; class Actinomycetes; order Kitasatosporales; family Streptomycetaceae; genus Streptomyces; species Streptomyces sp. NBC_00285. The sequence goes on from NZ_CP108055.1 coordinate 3,484,592, forward strand.
GGAGTGGCCCGGGCCAGCATCAGGCGCAGCAGTTCCTCTTCCGGCCCCTGTGCCGTCTCTTCTTCCGGACGCGTCACGGCTGTTCACCGACTTCCAGGAGATGTGACGGCGTGAGCTGGTGGCGCAGGAGCCGAAGTGCTTTGGCGGCCTGGCTCTTGACCGTGCCGGGACGGCAGCCCAGCACCTGGGCGGTCTCCTCCACACTCAGGTCCTCGAAGTAGCGCAGTACCACCACCGCCCGCTGCCGTGGCGGTAGTTGACGGATCACGGAGGCCAGCGACTGCTCCAGATCGATGTCGGCGAAGACGTCCCGGGCCGGGGAGACCTCCGGGAGGTCCCGCGTGGGTGTCTCGCCCCGCCAGCGCCGTCGCCACCAGGTCGCGTAGGTGTTGACCAGCGCCCGGCGCGTGTACGCCTCCGGGTTGTCCCCCGCAATGCGCGACCACTTGGGCCACACCCGGGCCAGAACCGTCTGCAAAAGATCCTCCGCCGCGTGCGCGTCGCCCGTCAGGAGCCATGCGGCCCGGTACAAGCGGTCCCCGCGGGTGGCGACGAAGTCCTCGAATCCCGGCTCGCCGTCCGCCGCCGATTGGTTCACTCCGTCGCGCCCCTGCCCTCGTCGTCCCTCCCGTACCCCGTCAACCACACGGCGTGGCCGAACGGTTGCCTGCTCGGGCACAGTGAACTGTCCGGTCGCCATCAACCCAGCGCCGCCGTGAGGGTCTTGGATCCGCCGACAGCCGCTGCCCGCAGGGAGGTGCGGGCCAGGTCGAGGGTGATCGTCGGCCGGTCGGCGGCCCGCTGGGCGAAGCCGCGGTCGGTCCCCGCGATGATCAGGGCGAGTCGGTGTCCTGCCGGGACGACGTGGTCGGTGGCCGCGAGGTCGAGAGTCAGAGTGCAGGGCTTGCCGGGCGCCAACGCCGCGACCTTGTGGGCGTCGGCACAGGTTCCCAGGGCGGCCCAGCCCCGGCTGAAGACGGTGGAGGTGACGTGCGTGGTGTCGGCCTCCGTCTGCTTGTAGCAGGCGCTGTCCGCGGTGGTGCTCGCGCCCCAGCAGGTCCGGCCGACGAGCGTGGTGATGCCCAGGCCACCGGAGCCGTACTGCCGGATGGTCGCCGGTCCGATGTCGACGAGGACGGCCGACAGGCCGGCGGTGGGTGTCGTCGGGGTGGCGGTGACGGTCAGCTCGGGTGAACCCGTCAGGTGCAGGGCCTTGCCGAGCGGCTGGGTGAGGAAGCCGGCCTTGTCCGGGGTCGAGGTGGCGGCCTGCTCGGCCCAGTCGAGTTCGCTGTGGCCCTGGTCGTCGGTGAAGGCCGCGGTCCCCGTGCCGGGTGACGTGCCGAGGGTGCCCACGCCTTCTTTCGCGCCCCTGCCGGGGCTCAGCGTCACGGACGCGGCTGCCCTGGGTGGCCAGACGGTGTCCGTGGTCCAGTGGTCGGGTGTGCGCTCCACGTCAGCCATCGGCGCGCGGTCGATTCCGTTGTCGTAGCCGAGGAGTTCGTGGTCGAACCAGCGGTGCAGCGTGTCCACCCACTGCGCGCGACGGTAGTCGAAGGGGTCGACGTGCCCGGTCTGGCTGAGCCAGATCTTCCGGTGCACCCCGGCCTTGGCGAGGGCGTCCCACCACCGGCCGAACTCCTTGGGACGAACGGCGAGGTCCTGCAGACCGTGCACGACGAAGACACTCGCCCTGACCTTGTCCGCGGCGGCCACGTAGTCCCGTTCGCTCCAGATCGGCGACCAGTCACCGGACCGGGCCGCCTGGTCGCCCAGCGGCTTGTTCACGGCGGCGCAGCGGGCGCCGGTGGCGTCGGTCTCGACCGTGCGGATCAGCGTGCCAGGGGTCGGGGCGCTGCCGACCAGTTGGACCCCCTGGGAGAAGTAGGCGTCGTACCAGGAGGAGATGGAGCTGATCGGGACGATCGTCTTCAGCCCGCGTACACCGGTGGCGGCGACGCCGTTGGCGACGGAGCCGTCCCAGCTCTTGCCGATCATGCCGGTGGCGCCATTGGTCCAGGACGCGGCGGCACGCTGGGATCCGGTACGGGTTGTGTAGGCGTGGGCACGTCCGTTCAGCCAGTCGATGACGACCTTGGCGGACTGCACGTCGATACGTCCACCAGCGTCGGTACAGCCGTCGGAGCGGCCGGTGCCGGGGAGGTCGACGGCGACGAAGGCATAGCCTCGGGGCACGAAGTAGTTGTCGTAGAACAGCGGCATCCGGATCAAACGGCCCTTGGCGTCGTACGTCTTCTTCTGGCTCTCGTTTCCGCGGCCGCAGCACGAGTAGTAGGGGCTGGCCTCCATGACGACCGGGATCTTGCGGCCCTTCGCCGCGGGTTCGCCCGGACGCACGATGTCGACGGCGACCCGGTCCTCCTTCCCGTCGCCGTCCGAGTCGAGTCCGGTGCCGACCCAGACGCTCTCCCGCACGGCCTTCTGGTACGAGTACACCGCTTTGCTCTCCCCGGACAGACCCGGCTCGCCCGTCCCGGACCCGTCCGGCCCGCTCACCGCCGGAGAGGCCGACCCGCCCGTCTCCGCCGTCGACGGACCTCCCAGGAAATGGACGCCGGCCAGCAGCACGGCGGCCACCGTCGCTGCGATCACCGCCACGGTCAGCGGCGCGCGCGGCCCGCGTCGGCGAGGTGACGCATCAGATCGGTGGGAACGCATGGACGCAGCCTTCGGTCGCTCGGCATTCGGACACAGGGCAGACGGCTCCGCACGATCGCGGGGCCACCGCCTCCATGTCGTCAACAACCTGGGTACCGTTGGAGGTTGCCCTGTTCCGGAAACGCCTGCCGGCCACCCCTGCTCCAGCCGCGTGCGGTAGGCCGGCCCCGCCTCCCGCGCGACCGTGCGCGGCAGCGGGGGGCTCGCCGCACTCGCCGCTGTCGGGCCCGCGAAGCCGAACGCCGGGCAGGCGGCGAGGAGCGTGGCGTTCGTGCCGTCGAAGTGCAGGGTGCCGGCGAGGTGGAGCAGGCCATGGGTGCGGCGGCGGTCAGGGACGGACGAAGCGGTCGCGACGCCCGCTCGCCGGGTGCTGTCGATGACCGCGTCCGCGATGCCCCCTCGGCGCCGCGAACACGGCCGCTTCGTGATGTCGGCACCTGCCTGACAGGCGTCGGGCGGCAGGTCAGCGGAGCCGGGCGGTCAGGTGGTATCGGCCCGAGGGCAACCTGTACGAGGCCACACCGTCCTTGTGGCCGAGGAGACGCACCCCGTCCACTCGGGCCAGCGGAGTCCGTCCTTCGCGGACGGCATCGGCGGAGACGGCAGAAAGTCGCAGCGTCGCCTCGCTGTTGGCGGGCACGAGCGCGTCGTACACAAGGCTCCCGCCTCCGTCCTCCATCTTCCACTCGCTCCTGATCTCGCCGTACGGCGACTCGTGCGAGCCCGACACCTGCGTGATCCTGCCGGTGGGATCGATGTGGGGGTGCAGGACGAAGTGCTTGAAGCCGGGGCTGTCCGGGTCGCGGGCGATGCCGGCCATGTGGGCGTACATCCACTCCATGATCGCGCCGTAGGCGTAGTGGTTGAAGGAGTTCATGCTGACCGGCCCGAACCCGTCCTCCTTGGAGTAGGAGTTCCATCGTTCCCAGACGGTGGTGGCGCCGTTCTTCACGGAGAACAGCCAGGACGGCAGGGCGTCCTGGTGGAGCAGCTTGTACGCCAGGTCCGCGCGCCCCTCGTCGGTGAGGATGGGGGCGAGGACGTTGACGCCGAGGAAGCCGACGGACAGCGTGTTCTCGGCGTACTTGATCCGGCTGCTGTTCGGGTGCGCGGCCTTGTAGGCCGCGTCGTTGCCGATGTTGTCGGCGAGATGCCCGACGAGCGTGCGGCGTTGGGCCTCCGTCTCGTAGAAACCGAGTTTGAGGACCCAGAGCAGCGCCGTCTGGCTGTTGTCCTCCGTCTTCTGGTTGGGGTCGGAGCCCGGTTCGATCGGGGAGGCGTCGCCGAGGCTGGACCTGACCGTGACCGTGCCGCCCTCGGTGCTCAGGTACTTGGTGATGAACGCCTGCTTGATGCGTCCGAACAGCCCGTCGTAGGCCGCCCCTTCGGCCGTCCTGCCGATCGCGCGGGCCATCTGTGCCATCAGCCGGGTGCTGTAGCCGTAGTAGACGTCGCTCATCAGCTGGGCGCTGGTCTTCTGGGGCCCCAACCAGTCGCCGGTGAGAGAGCCCTGTCCGGCGTAGGTGTCGCCGGTCTGCTTCTGGATCCAGTCCAGGTAGCGGGTCATCGCCGGCCAGTTGTCCTTGACGATGGTCGCGTCACCGGTCATCTGCCACACGGTCCACGGCACGATGACACCGGCGTCCGCCCAACCGCTGCCGCCGCCTGGGAAGTTGAAACGTCCGGTGGGGGCGACCCCGGTGAACTGGGCTTTGTCCGTACCGTAGATGGCCTGGGAGTCGACGACCGTGTCCTGGAAGTGGCTGAGGAAGACCCCGGCGTCCACGTTGTACAGACCGGTCGTGGAGAAGACCTGGGTGTCGCCGGTCCAACCGAGGCGTTCGTCGCGTTGCGGGCAGTCGGTGGGCACCCAGAGGTAGTTGCCGCGCTGTCCCCAACGGATGTTGCTCGCAAGCTGGTTGATGTCGGCGTCATTGGTGGTGACGGTGCCGATCTCTCGGATCGCGGAGGTGGCGACCTTGCCGGTCAGGCCGGTGATCGTGACGGTGTCCGTCGCCGTGACGGACACGTAGCGGAAGCCGTAGAAGGTCAGGGAGTCCTGGTGGGTCTCGCCGTGCCGGTCACCCTTGAGGATGTAGGTGCTGGTGGCCTTGGCGCTTCGGAGATTGGCCCGGTAGAGGGAGCCCTCGGGGCCGTCCGCGCCGGTGCTGTCGTCATTGAGCATCTCGCCGAATCTGAACTCGACCTTGGCTCCGGCGGGGCCGCGCAGGCTGTAGCGGGCCACGCCGACCATGTTCTGACCGAGGTCGAAGACGGCCGTCTCGCCACTGCCGATCGTGGCCGAGGCGGAGGCCGCCTTCACGGGGTCGGTCACCGTCCGGGCGGGGTCCACGACGATGCGGCCCCTGCCGTTGGGGCTGCCGTCCTGCCCGGTCACCCCCGTGGTGACGGTGATCGACCGCGGTCGCCGGTCCCAACGGTCCATGAAGCGCGCGGTCTCGCCCGGGTAGGCGAGGAGTTGCGCGTCCGGGAACTTGTCCTCGAAGGCGACTCGCTCCACGTCCGACCAGGCGGAGTCGTCGAACCCGTGCGCTGTCCAGCCCGGCAGCTCCATCCGGGCGTCGTAGGTCTGGCCGTCGTAGATGTCGTCGGCGCGGTAGGGGCCGGTGTCGGTGGCCTTCCAGCCGCCGTCCGGCCCGGTGACGACCGTCTGCGACATCCCGTCGGCGTACCGGATCAGCAGCTTGGCCTTGACGGCCAAGGCGTTGCCGTCCGCCGAGTAGTACGTACTGCCGTCGGATATACGGCCGTTGTACCAGCCGTTACCCAGGACGAACCCGAGGGTGACGTCCGCGCGCTCTCGCGTCACGAGGTCCGTGACGTCATACGTCATGTAGTTGACGCGCGCGTCGTAGTTCGTCGAGCCCGGGGGGAGCAGTTCGATCGCGGTGCCGTCGTCCTGCGGGACGGTCACGTGGCGTCCGTTGACATAGGCCTCGTACACGCCGAGGGCCGAGACGTACAGCCGCGCCTCGCGGATCCCCTTCTTCAGAACCACTTGCCTCCGAAGCATCGGCGCCCCAGCCGAGTTGGGGACCTTCCCCTTCATCCCGATCCACTGCGCGCCCTCCCATCCGCCGACGCCGTCGGTGCTCATGAGGCCGGTCTCGAAGAAGGCGGGGGGCGCCGTACCGACCGGACGGCCTTCGGCGTCCCAGACGGTGACGGTCCAGTGGTAGCGGGTCGAGGTGTTCAGCGCCCTGCCCTCGTAGCGGACAGCCACAGAATCGGCGGAGCGTACGCGGCCGCTGTCCCAGACGTCCGCGCGACTGGCAGTCAGCCTGTCCCGTGAGCTCGCCACCAGGATCTGGTAGGCCCCCTGGCTCCGCCCGCGCGACGCGGACCGCATGCGCCAGCCGAAGCGCGGCCGCTCGGCGTCCACGCCCAGGGGGTCGGTGCGGTGTTCCACGGTCAGTCCGGACACCGCGGCGTCCGGACGGCGGGACGGTGCCGCCTGCGCGGTGGCCGAGCCGCCCACGGCGCCGGCCACTACCGGCACCGCGCCGGCCGTCGCCACGAGCATGGTTCTACGGCGGATTCCCGCGTGGCCTCCGCCGGGGGCATCGCTCTTGCCGAGGTCACGGTCCGTGCTGTCCGCATGGTGGGGTGCATTGCTCACACCGTCATCCCTTCGCGTGTTGGGGGGGGTGGTCAGGAGCCGGCCTTGTAGTCGGTGTCCATCTCGTCGAGGAGCTTTTCGGGCGTGGACTGCCCGCTGAAGATCTCCTGAAGGCCGCTGAGCATGGTCTGCTGGACCTTGGCGTTGGGCCACAGCTGGTCCATGAACGGCACGGTGCGGTCCGACGTGATGAACTTGGACAGTTCGGCCAGGGACGGATCCGCCACGTACCCCGTGTCCGGCAGGGAGGGCAGACCGCCCTGCTTCTTGACGAACAGGTTCATGCCCTCGGGTGCCATCACGAAGTTCACGAACTTCAGGGCGAGTTCCTTGTTCTTCGCCTTGGCGTTGACGCCGTAGCCTGCGCCCGCAGCCGCCGGGATGAGGGTCTGGGACGGGTCGTCGGTGGCGGGCAGCGCCTTGAGCGTGAACGTGCCCTGCGGGTTCTTGCCCTTCAGAAGGGCGATCACCCAGTTGCCCTGGATGATGCCGAGCGTCTTGCCGGAGGCGGCGAGGGCCTGGCTGGCCTCGTAGTTCGTGCCCAGCGGGTTCTTCTGGAAGCAGCCGGTCTTCTCCATCGTCAGGTACTTGCCCAGGGCGGTGGCCCACTGCGACCGGGCGAAGGTGGCCTGGCCCGCCTGCATCTTCTGGTCGAAGTCGCGGTCCGGGCCGTAGACGGTCGTGGCGACCAGTGCGTACAGGACCAGCTGGGTCACCCAGTTGTCCTGGTTGCCGAGTGCGAAGGCGGGGGTTCCCTTGGCCTTCGCGGCCTTGCAGAAGGCCAGCAGATCGGTCCAGGTGTCGGGTGGGGTGAGGCCCGCCTTCTGCATGGCCTGCTCGTTGTACACAGCGCCGATGCCGTTCTGGCCGAAGATCGCGTTGTACGTCTTGCCCTCGTACTGCGCGACGGTCTTGATGGCGTCCGGCATCTTGGCGGCCCAGGGCTGGTCCGAAAGGTCGCGCAGGTAGCCGGGCTTGGCCAGGACGACCGTGGCGCCCGGGTTGCCGTTGCCGGGCCACACCGACATCACGTCGGGCGCGGTGCCCGAGGACAGCTGGGTGCGGATCTGCTGCTGGTACTGGTCGGCGCCGCTGGTGGTATAGCGGACCTTGACGCCGGGGTTGGCCTTCTCGAAGGCCTTGACGACGTCCTCGACGGAGCCCTGGTCGACGGAGGCGAGCGTCAGGGTCTTCGATCCCCCGCCGGAGTCTCCTGCCTTGGTACCGCCGCTGCAGGCGGCCAGCACCGCCACGGATGTCAGCGCCGCGATCAGGGCCGGGAGTGTGCGTGTCTTCATGAAGTCCCCCTCGGGGAAGAGCCACCGGGCATGAGGGACGGGTGGGCGGCGTGTGTCATCCGCGCAGCCCTCCCGCGAAGCCGTTGATGATGCTGCGCTGGAGCAGGAAGTAGACGAGCAGGACGGGCAGGATGCTGATCACCAGTGCGGCGAAGATGAGGTTCCAGTCGGTGACGTACTGACCGACGAACCCGGCGATGGCGACCGGCATGGTCTGCTGCGCGCTGCCGCTGAGATACAGCAACGGGGTGAAGAAGTCGTTCCAGATGGCGACCGTGTTGAGCACGAGGGCGGTCACCGTGATCGGTTTGAGCATCGGCAGGACGACGTGGCGGAACCCCTGGAGCGGGGTGCAGCCGTCGATCAGGGCGGCGTCCTCGAAGTCCCGGGGCAGGGCGCGCAGAAAACCGACGTAGAGGAAGACGGTGAACGGCACCTGCAGGCCGGAGTAGAAGAGGACCAACGCCCAGGGAGCGCCAAGGAGTCCCATGTCGCGCATGGTCTGGTAGAGCGGCAGCGCGGCCAGCTGGAAGGGCAGGACCAGGCCCAGGAGGAAGGTCAGATACGTTCCCCGGGACCAGCGGGCCGCTACGCGGGCCAGCGGGTAGGCCGCGAGCGACGAGACGGCCAGCACGATGACGACGCTGCACACCGTCACCAGGAGACTGTTGGCCAACGCCCCGCCGAGCGCGCCCTGTTGCCAGGCCTGGGTGAAGTTGTCCAGGGTGGGTGAGGTGGTCGGGCTGATGGGCGACGAGGTGTCCGACGCCGGGCGTACGGCCAGGTTGACCAGGACGTACACCGGGAAGCCGACGACCAGGGCGGCGACGATCATCGCCAGTTCCAGCGCGAGGGTGCGGCGGCGGTAGCGGATCATGACATGGTCCTCTCGTTGCGGGACAGCACGAGGTACTGACCGGTCGAGACGACCGCCACGATGATCGTGAGGACGACGGCGAGCGCGATGCTGTAGCCGAACTCGCCGAGTGTGAAGGCGTCCTTGTAGATCAGCGTGGAGAGGGTGTCGGTGGCGTGGCCGGGGCCGCCGCCCGTCAACGCGTAGACCTGGTCGAAGAGTTTGATCCCGCCGATGATCGACAGCATCAGGTTGATGGTGAGGGCCGGGGCCAGCAGCGGGCGCGTGACCGACCAGAAGCGGCGCACGGGGCCCGCCCCGTCGATGGCGGCCGCCTCATGGATCTCCTTGGGCACGGACTGAAGTCCGGCCAGGAAGATGACCATCGAGTAGCCGGCGTACTGCCAGACGATCACTCCGATCACCGACCACAAGGCGACCTGCGGACTGCCCAGCCAGTCCTGCTGCCAGCCGTCCAGCCCCACGGCGCCGAACAGGCTGTTGACCGCGCCGTCCGGGCCGAGCAGGTTGCGCCAGAGGTAGGCGGTGACGATCGGGGTGATCACGGCCGGGGCGAACAGGAACACCCGGAGCGCGTTGCGGGACTTGATCGCCGAGTTGACGCCGAGGGCCAGCAGCAGACCCACGGCGTTCTGGACGACCGTGATCGACACGGCGATCAGCAGGGTGTGCCAGATGGCCTGCATTGCGTCGGGGTCGTCGAGTATGTCGGAGAAGTTGTCCAGGCCGATGAACGAGAAGTCGGGGTCGAGACCGTCCCAGTCGGTGAAGGCGTAGTAGACACCGCGGACACTCGGCACCAGGACCACGAAGGCGAACAGCAGCAGCGCGGGCAGCGCGAACCACCAGGGCGGGGTGGTGCGCGCCCGCCGGACCTTCGGCACCGGCTCCGCATCCGGAGGCCGGTCATGGTCCGGCAGCTGCTCGTGCGGGGCGAGGGTCATCGACGGACCTCCTCTCATGAAACGTTTCAAACAGAGTGTTGAATCGAGGCTCCAGCACTGCGGACTGTTGCGCGGGGCGCCGACCGGTTGTCGTCGTGGGTGATGCGGTCCAGGTGTCGGATGGTCCGGTGGTCGGATGCGGGGACGGATGACCCGGGGGCCGATGGGTAACGTTTCCCAAAGGTGTTGCCAGACCCTAGAGAGCGTCCTGCGTGACGTCAAGATGCCGCACAAGCTGCGTGATTGTTACGGCGGCGACGCAGCTCAGCCCCTGCGACGGCCCCACCAAGTCGCGATTCCGCCCTACACTCGCCGACAACGTTTCCCGAAGGACAAGGAACCGGATGGAGCCGCAGGCCCGGCCTCGACGCGTCACCATCGTCGACGTCGCCCGTCACGCGCAGGTGTCCACGACAGCCGTCTCCAAGGTGCTGCGCAACGCGTACGGAGCCAGCCCCGAGATGCGCGCCAAGGTGCGCCGCGCGATCGACGAACTGGGCTACCGGCCGAACGCCGGCGCCAGGGGCCTGCGCGGACAGACGTACACCATCGGCGTCATGCTGCCCGACATCCGCAACCCCTTCTTCCCCGAGATCCTCGACGGCATCACCGCCTCGCTCGCGGACACCGAGTACCAGGTGCTCCTCGGCCCGGGCTGCAACGGGGAGAAGGAGGAGGCCCGCGTCACCGAGGCGATGGTCGACCGCGGCATGGACGGCATCATCCTGGTCGCACCGATCTCGCCACGCGCCCATATGGAGCGCATCGGCACCGCGGTGCCGACCGTCGTCATCGGCCGCCACGGCTCATCCCCCGCGTACGACACGGTGGCCGACGACGACATCGAGGGCGCCGCCCTGGTCGTCGGCCACCTGGCCGGCCTCGGACATCGCCGGATCGCCCACATCGAGCATCACGAGACCGACCCGACGCGCCTCACGGAAATGCCCAACGCCCGCCGCGCCGACGGCTATCGCCAGGCCATGCGGCAGAACGGGCTGGAGGAGTGGATCGACGTCGTCTCCACCAGCTACACCCAGGACGGCGGTTACCGGGGCACGAAGGAACTGCTGACCCGGCCCGTCCGGCCCACGGCCATCTTCGCCGGAGCGGACATCGTCGCCATGGGCGTGCTCGAAGCGGTCGCCGAAGCCGGTCTGTCCGTGCCCGGCGACCTCTCGGTGGCCGGCTACGACAACACCACGTTCGCCGCGTTCGGCCCGATCTCCCTCACCAGCGTCGACCAGGGCGGTCGCGAGATGGGCCGGAACGCCGTACGCCTCCTCCTGGAACGGATCGCCGACCGTGGCCGCCGATCAGCCCAGATCACCCTCACTCCCACGCTCGTTCCGCGCCGGTCCACTGCGCGGCTGGCGGAGTAGGGCGTCAGCTCCGAGTTGTGCAGCGGGCGTTCAATCGTTCGATTGAACGTTGGATTAAGCCTGTGGGGAACGTTGCCCATCCGGGCGGGGCCAGGCAAGAATGAAGGGCGCCCGACGACCTTGGCCGCACCCAGCGCCGGGCTTCACCACCCCCCACGAGAGAGGCCTCCTCAGCGTGCCCACCTTCAGCAGACGACATGTCCTGGCCACCAGTGCCGCCCTCGGCGTCGGAGCCCTCGGCGCCACCGCGACTCCGGCCACGGCCGCCCCGGCGGGTTACCGCGGTGCGGGCGGGCGCGAGGAGACGCGGACGCTCGACGAGCTCTACCAGGCCGCGCTCGCGGAGGGCGGGAAGCTCGTCGTGTACGCTGGCGGCGACACCCCCACCCAGCAGGACGGCACCAAGGCGGCCTTCAAGGCCCGCTTCCCGGACATCGACCTGACGCTGATCGTCGACTACAGCAAGTACCAGGACGTCCGCGTCGACAACCAGTTCGCCACCGGCACCCTCGTCCCGGACGTCGTCCAGCTCCAGACCCTCCAGGACTTCACCCGCTGGAAGGGACAGGGCCGCCTGCTGAACTACAAGCCCGCCGGATTCTCGAAGGTCTACGACGGGTTCAAGGACCCGCAGGGCGCCTGGGTGGCCACCACCGCGCTCGCCTTCAGCTTCATGTACAACACGGCCGCGGTCGGTTCGCAGACACCGCTCACCCCGCGTGACCTGGTCGACCCGAAGTGGAAGGGCAAGATCGCCTCCTCCTACCCGCACGACGACGACGCGGTGCTGTACCTCTTCACGCTGTACGTGCAGAAGTACGGCTGGGACTGGGTGGCGAAGTTCGCCGCCCAGGACGTGCGGTTCGCGCGCGGCAGCAACACCCCGGGCGATGCCGTCTTCGGCGGGCAGCAGGTCATCGGTGTCGGCACCGCGGGGTCCGCGGTCAGCACCTCTCCCGTGACGTTCGCCATCGACGCCGGACATCCGTTCATGGCCTGGGGCCAGCGCGTGGCCGTCCTCAAGCAGGCGAAGAACTCCACGGCCGCCAAGCTGTTCCTCAACTGGCAGCTGTCGAAGGAGATGCAGAACGCTTCCTTCAACGGCTGGTCCGTCCGCACCGACATCACACCCCCGGCGGGACTGAAGCCGATGTGGGAGTACCCGAACGCCCACGTGGACGGCTTCCCCCGCTTCATGGAGGACCGCGCCGCGATCGAGCGCTGGAAGCAGACCTTCGCCCTGTACTTCGGCGAGGTCAAGGGCGACCCGACGCCCGGCTGGTTGGGACTGCACCCAGGGGTATAGACGTGGGGCGGGTGCGTCGGCCGGCGCGCCCGCGCCCGCGCCCGCCAGACCTGACACTCTGCCGCCCCGGGCTCGCAGCGCGAGGAAATGGGCGGTCTTGGCCCGCCGCGCCCACTGCGCCAGTTGCCTGCGCTCAGCTCGCGCAGGGCGACGACATCGTGCCCATCCCGGGCACCCGCAGCTCGCAGCGTCTGGAAGAGAACGTGGCCGCCGCGCAGGTCACGCTCACATCCGAGGACCTCGCCCGCGTCCAGGAGATCCTGCCGCACGGATCGGCCGGCTCCCGCTACCCGGCGGCCATGATGCCGACCTGGCAGTAACAACATGCTCGGGTCAGGTGGCCAGGCCTGCGTCGCGGGCCACGAGGGCGGCTTGGACGCGGTTGGTGACCTCCAGCGCGGTCAGGATGCGGCTCACGTGGGCCTTGACGGTGCTCTCGCGCATGGCGAGACGGGCGGCGATGTCGGCGTTGGTGTCGCCCTGGGCGAGCAGGGCGAGTACGTCGCGTTCGCGGGGGGTGAGCCGCTCCAGCCGGGCCTGGGCCGCGGTGACCTGGGGTTGGTTGGTGGCGTGGTAGCGGTCGATGAGGCGGCGGGCCGCGGCGGGGTGGAGCATGGCCGAGCCGGCGGCCACCAGGTGGACGGCGCGCAGTATTTCGGCGGGGTCGGTGTCCTTGAGCAGGAATCCGTCGGCTCCTGCGGCGAGGGCGTCGTAGACGTATTCGTCGAGGTCGAAGGTGGTCAGGGTGATCACCTTCGGCGGGTGGGGCAGGGCTCGCAGGCGGGCGGTGGCGGTGATGCCGTCCATGCGGGGCATGCGTACGTCGACGAGGGCGACGTCGATGCGGTGGGCGGTGGCCTGTTCGATGGCTTTCAGGCCGTCGGGGGCCTGGGCGACGACCTCGATGCCGGGGTCGCCGTCCAGGAGGTCGGCGAGGCCGAGGCGGACCAGGGCGTCGTCGTCGACGATCATGGTGCGGATCATGTGCGGGTGCCGTTCTGTTCGATGCCGGCGGGGTGGGGGATGCGGGCGGCCAGTCGCCACGCGCCCGCGCCGGCCGGTCCGGCGTTCAGGCTGCCGCCGAGGGTGGTGACGCGTTCTCGCAGGCCGACGAGTCCGTAGCCGCTGCCGACGGTGTCCGTGCGGGGAGTGCCAGGAGGGTTGGTGACCTCGACGAGGGTGGCGGGCGGCCGGTAGTCGATGCGTACCGTCACCGGAGCGCCGTCGGCATGCTTGCGGGCGTTGGTCAGTGCTTCCTGGACGACGCGGTGCACGGCCAGGCGGTGGGTGGTGGGAGCCTGCTCGGGAAGGCCGTCGGTGGTCAGCTCGACGTGCTGGCCGGCGGCGCGGGCCTCGGCCGCCAGTTCCCCTACGTCCCCCATCACCGGTGTGAGCGCGGCGCCGGCCGGCGGGGCGTCGGGGTCGCGCAGCACACCGAGGACGTCGCGCAGGTCGGTGAGGGCCTCGGCGGATGCCGTGCGCAGCAGACCGAGCCGTTCGACGACCGGTGCGGGCAGCATGTCGCCCTTGGTGGCCAGCACGCCGGTGTGGAGCGCGATCAGGCTCAGGCGATGGGCCAGGACGTCGTGCATCTCGGCGGCGATACGGGAGCGTTCCGCGATGCGGGCCGCTTCCTCGCGCAGCTGCGACTGGACGCGCAGGTGCTCGACGTCGGCTGCCAGTGCCCGGACCAGGCGGCGCCGGCCACCCAGCCACAGCCCGACGAGGACGGCCAGCGCAGGGAGGAGCAGCGTGGACGCGTAGGTCTGCGCCGTCCACAGGGAGGTGGCCCGGTAGCTGAGCAGGTTGGCGCCCAGGGCGGCGACGGCACATCCCACCGCCACCCGCGCCCGGCGATCCACGGCCAGGTCGAACAGGGCGACTGCCAGCAGCGGCAGCAATGGCCATCCCCACCATGCCGTGGCCACGGTGACCAGCAGCGGCGCGACCGGCCGGCGCAGTCGGGGCACGAGCAGGGCCACTCCGCACACCAGCGCCGCGGTGATGACGGGGACCAGGTGGCGCCCGTCGAACGAGATGTCGTTCGACGCGGCGGCCAGTACGCACAACCCCACGAGTGCGCCTCGCCCGTAGGCCGCCCATCTGCGGCCTTCTCTGCTGCTCACCTGGCCCATGCTAGGCAGACCGGTGCGCCGTTCGGTCCGGCGGTCGGCGATGTTCATCCCCTACTTTCGTAGGGGGAAGCCGTCGCAGAACGGCGGATCCGATGCCGGTCGCTGCTTTCTAGCGTTGATTCCATGAACGACTGGACCACCTCCCACGACCGTGTCCTGGCGCAGCGCAACGCCGAAGGCTGGATGTTCCTGATCGAGGCAGCCCGTGATCTGCGCACCACGGGTGCCATAGCCCCCAGCGGAAAGGCCCTGGCCCGCGCTCTGACCGATCCCGTACGGGCTCAGGCGCCCCGCCCGCTTGCGGTCCTGGAGGCCGGTGCCGGCACCGGCGCGGTCACCCGCACCCTGATACCCGCACTGCCCCGAGCCAGCCGCCTGGACATCGTCGAGGCGAACCCACGTTTCGCCGCGCGACTGCGCCATCTCGTCACCACGCATCCAGACCTGGCTGCCAGGCCCGCACAGGTGAACGTGCATCAGACCTACGTCGAGCAGCTCGACAGCGACCAGAGGTACGACGTGATCGTCTCGGGGCTGCCGCTGACCAATTTCCCGCCCGTGCAGGTCGAGCGCATCATGGCCCGCTACATGGAACTGCTCCACCCCGGCGGCACGCTGACCTACTTCGCCTACCTCGGCACCCGCAAGGCGCGTGCCCTGACGGCATCGCGAGCCGAAGCCCGACGCCACGCCGCCGTCGACGACGTCATGGCCGCCTACCAGCGCACCTACGCCACAGGCCGCTGGACGGTATGGGCCAACGTTCCCCCCGCCTACGTCTGGCATCTGCAACGCCCTCTCGTCTCCACGGAAACGGACCAGCCCGAACCGCAGACCGGCTGGGCGAGTCGGTGAACGCGCTCTCCGACATCCTCGGTCATATCTCGCCGGCCTCGGCGTACGCGGTGGTGGCCGCCGCCGTCCTGGCCGAGTCGATCCTTCTCGTCGGCGCGTTCATCCCCACGCTCACCCTGCTCCTGACCGCCGGCGCAATGGCCCGCACCGGCCCCCTCAGCCTTCCCTTCGTGATCGCTGCCGCGGCCGGAGCCGTGGTTGCGGGTGACTTCCTCGCCCACCGCACCGGCAGGTTCCTCGGTGCCCGGCTGCGCGGAGGCCGGATAGGCCGTCGGATACCGGATGCCGCCTGGCACCAGGCCGAGACGCTGATGACGCGCCACGGCGGCCGAGCGGTCTTCCTGGCCCGCTTCCTGCCGGTGGTGCGCACTCTCGCCCCGCACTCCGCGGGCGTCACCCGCCTGCCCTACCGCCACATCGCTCCTTACAGCGTCGTCGCCGCCTGTGTGTGGGCCACGGCGGAAGCAGGTGTCGGATACGCCGCCGCGACCTCTCTCCAGCGCGTCCTCACCCTGGGCGGCCCTGCCCTCGCCCTGGTCGCGCTGATCGTGATCGGGGGCGTGCTGCTGCGGCGAAGGAAGCGCCGTCCGCTGTCTGATGAAGCCCAGGAACCGGCGTCCGGGCCTGGGACAACGCCCACCGGCCACGTTCAGGCGGGCCGGACAAGGCCGGTGTCGTAGGCGAAGATCACGGCTTGGACCCGGTCCCGGACCCCGATCTTGGTGAGGATGCTGCTCACGTGCGACTTGACGGTGGATTCGGCGAGGGAGAAGCGTTCGGCGATCTCGGTGTTGCTCCAGCCGGTCGCGACGGCGGTGAGCACCTCGCGTTCGCGGTTGGTGAGGCGGGCCAGCTGACGTTGCTGTTCGGGCGTGTGGCCCGGCAGACGGCTGCCGAAGGCATCGATGAGCTTGCGGGTCAGACCGGGCGAGATGACGGCGTCCCCGGCGGCCACCGCGCGGATGCCGGCGACGAGTTCGTCGGGCATGGCGTCCTTCAGCAGGAACCCGGATGCTCCGGCGCGCAGGGCGTCGTAGGCGTATTCGTCGAGGTCGAAGGTGGTCAGGACCAGGATGCGGGAGCGTCCGCCGGACTCGACGATGCGTCTGGTGGCCTCGATGCCGTCCATGCCGGGCATGCGGACGTCCATGAGGACGACGTCGGGCTTGAGCTCGGCGGCCTTGCGGACGGCTTCGGCGCCGTGGGTGGCCTCGCCGATGAGGGTCAGGTCGGGGTGCTGTTCCAGCAGCATGCTGAAGCCGAGGCGTTGCAGGGCCTGGTCGTCGACGATGAGCACGGTGGTCATGTGCGGGGGTTCTCCGTTGTGGTCGTGTGGAGGGGCGGGGCGGTCAGGAGGCGGGCGTGGACGCTCCAGCCGCCTTCGCGGTTGGGGCCGGCGATGACCCGGCCCTGGTAGATGGCCGCGCGCTCGCGCATGCCGACCAGACCGCGGCCGCTTCCGGTGCTCCGTCTGCGGGACCGGGGTGCGCGCGGGGGGCCGGTGTCCTCGACATCGACGTGGACCGTGTCGGAACCGACGGCAACCCGGACGCTGACGGAGGTGTCGGCGGCGGCGTACTTGAGGGTGTTGGTGAGGGCTTCCTGGACGATGCGGTAGACGGCGAGCTGGAGACCGGGGGCCGGTGCGGTGAGGTCACCGTCGGTGCCGAGGGTGACGGCCGTACCTGCCGCGCGGACACGTTCGATCAGCGGATCGAGGTCGGCCAGGCCGGGCTGCGGGGCGAGCGGGGCATCGTGCGGCCGGTCGCTCTCGTCGCCGATGACGGCGAGGAGGCGGCGCAGTTCGGCGAGGGCACTGCGGCCGCTGCCGGCGATGATCCGCAGGGTCTCGGCACCGCGGTGCGGCTTCGCCTCGGTCAGGCCCGCGGCGCCGTCGGCCAGACCGACGATCACGGCGAGGGTGTGGCCGAGGATGTCGTGCATCTCCTTGGAGACTCGGGCGCGTTCCTGGGCGACGGCGAGTCGGGCCTGCTGGTCCTTCTCCTTCTGCAGGGCGGCGATGACGACGTTGACCAGGCGGGTGGCGAGACCGAGACCGGCGATGGCCGTCACGGTCACCACCCCCAGCAGGATGAGGATTTCCGGCCGTGCGGCGTACTGCAGCTGCCCGTCGCGCCAGAGCGTGGCGGCCCAGGCGACGAGCTGCGTCAGGGAGACGGCGACGGCGATGAGCAGCCGGCCGGGGGTGGCGAAGCGGCCGACGTTGAACAGGGCCACGATGCGGGCGACGTCGGCACTGGCGTTGGCGCCGTGGAGGGTCCCGGTGGACTCCGTCAGCACGGCGGTGGCGGTGACGAGCGCGAAGACCAGCATGGGCCTGCGCTCCCGCCACAGCAGCGGAACGGCCACGGCGACGGTGAGGACCAGCTCTTCGGAGACCCCGGATCCGCCGACAGGATGGAGTACGGAGGGCAGTCCCAGGGCGGCGCAGAACAGCGGTACGCCCCACCTCCGGACCCGGGGGTGGGCCCGGTCCGCCCACCGCCAGGACGACAGCCACGCGATGATCGACACGATGACACGCTGCTCGGCGTCGTTCGTCAGTGCCTCGGGCAGCTCGGGCCGGGAATCGTGTGGCGGCGTGGGGGTCAAGGTCTGTGCCCTTCGCGGTGCGGGCGGGCGGCGCCTGGGGCAGAGCGCCGACCGGGACCGATCGCTCTTCCGTGATCGTAAGAGGTCTTGCGCGGACGGGCCTGCCGGGCCCGGACCTCACCCTAGAAGCGGTATCGACGGGCGCTACGGCACCGTGGACGGGAATACGGCGACGCCGGCCGGTACCGGAGTACTACGTTCCTCCTCCTCGCGGCTGCTATGGGGCGATCGTGCGGAGCACGGCATCGGCCATGCCCTGCTCGCCGTGCGCGTTCGGGTGGACGGCGGCGGCCGGGCTGCTGGGCTGGAGGGGCTCTATCCAGCGGGTTTTCTGCGCCGAGCACGCGTCGTGGCCGACGGACGGTGAGTAGGTGTCGACGTACGTCACTCCCGCTGCCTCGGCCTGCTCGTGCAGCATGGTGTTGAGCTGCTCCCCCTTGTCGTGCAGGTAGCTCGCGTCGCCGGGTGCGAGGGGCAGCTCCCTGCCGCAGCCCTTCCCTCCGGCGGGCAGGATCGACGGATAGCCGACGACGTAGACCCGGGCCTTCGGCGCGCGCCGTTCGATCTCGGCCAGCGCCGCGGAAAGCCTTCGGCCGGTTGCCTGGATCTTCTGTTTCACTTCGTCGGTGCCGCCGTCGACGTACTGCTTCTCGCAGGGCGCGTCGTCGGAGAAGAGGCGGCCGCTGCCGGTCGCGCGGTACATCGCACCCATCGTGACGCATTTCGTGACCGTCGAGCCGAAGCCGATGTCGTTGCCACCGATGCCGAGGGTGACCAGTCGCGTCCGTGCCGAGAGGGCCGAGAGCTGGGCGGGATTGGTGCCGTTGGACGTCTTCTGCGGCGCGGTGAGGGCGCTGATGGTGGCGCCGCTGCAGCTGACGTCCCTGAAGTCGGCGGCGGGCACGCCGAGTTGGCGTGCCACCAGGGCGGGGTAGTTGTGGTCGGAGCGGTCGCAGCCGGCCGGTGTCCCTGACTGTCGGGGGATCTTCGGGCCGGAGGTGTAGGAGTCGCCCAGCGCGACGTAGGGCCCCGGCCTCGGTCGCTCGTCCTGGAAGCTGTCCCGGTTGCCGTCCGGCCGTCCGATGAGGACGGCGGTGAGCAGAACACCGCAGCTCACGATTCCGGCCAGAGCTGCGCGTGCGTAGGCTCCCATGGGTTCTCTCCTGTCGTCGTGGCGGTGCTGGATGGGGCGAGCACGTGGAGGACGGCGTGGACGGTCCAGCCGCCGTGCGGGTTGGGGCCGGCGGTGACCTCTCCCCGGTAGAGGGCGGCCCGCTCACGCATACCGACCAGGCCCCGGCCACCGCCGGTCGGGCCACGGCGGGCACGTGGCGAGCGGGGCGGGCCGGTGTCCTCGACGGTGAGGCGCACAGTGTCGGGGTCGACGGCGATGGAGACGTGGACCGAGGTGTCGTGGACGGCGTACTTGACGGTGTTGGTCAGGGCTTCCTGGACGATGCGGTAGACGGACAGCTGGAGTCCGGGGGCCAGACCGGTGAGGTCGCCGTGCGCGTGCAGGGCGACGGTGGGGCCGGCGGCGCGGACTCGGTCGAGCAGCGCGTCGAGGTCGGCGAGGCCGGGCTGCGGGGCCAGTGGGACGCCGTGCGATCCGTCCCGGCCGTCGTGGTCGTCGTGGTCGTCGCCTATGACGGCGAGCAGGCGGCGCAGTTCGGCCAGGGCGTCGCGGCCGCTGACGCCGATGAGACGGAGGGTCTGAGCGCCGCGTTCGGGCTTGGCCTCGGCGAGAGCGGCGGCGCCGTCGGCGAGGCCGACGATGACGGCGAGGGTGTGGCCGAGGATGTCGTGCATCTCCCGGGAGACGCGGGTGCGTTCCTGCGCGGTGGCGAGCCGGGCCTGCTGGTCGCGTTGTTTCTTCAGTGCGTCGATGTAGGCGTAGGCCAGCCTGAGGAGCAGGCCCAGTGCCGCGAACGCCGCCATGGCGACCATCACCATCAAGGTCACGGGCTCCGGACGCGTGACGTACTCCAGCTGCCGGCCGCGCCAGAAGAAGTAGGCCCATGCGACGAGT
Organism: Streptomyces sp. NBC_00285; assembly: GCF_036174265.1. Classification (NCBI taxonomy): domain Bacteria; kingdom Bacillati; phylum Actinomycetota; class Actinomycetes; order Kitasatosporales; family Streptomycetaceae; genus Streptomyces; species Streptomyces sp. NBC_00285. The sequence continues at coordinate 3,504,347 of NZ_CP108055.1, forward strand.
TGCACGAGGGTGACGCCCGTGGCGGCCGCCAGTTGGCGTGGGCTGCAGTGACGGCCGACGTTGAAGAGGGCAACCACCCGGGCGAACTCCGCGCCCGTCAGCACACCGAGAGGGAGGGACACGATCGAGACGGCCGTGGTGAGGGCGAAGACCAGCAGGGGGCGTCGTTCCCGCCACAGCAGCGGGATGCAGAAGGCGAGGACGATCGGCAGTTGGGGGTCGCTGACGTTGTGGGGATTGGCGTAGGCGTCGCTGCCGACCGCGAGGCAGAACACCGGGACCCCCCACCGCCGGACCCAGGGGTGGGCCCGGTCGGCCCGCCGCCACGAGGCGAGCCGGGAGACCACCGACGCGATCACCCGCTGCTCGGGATCGCTCGTCAGAGCCTGGAGGAACTGGCGTTCGTCCGGGTGTGGGGCGGGCGCGGGGGCACTCGGTGCGGGCACGGTGGTGGGCCCTTCGCAAGGTCGGGCCGCCCGCCGACCCGGGGGGATCGGGCCGGCGGGCGGGGCGGGGAGGACGGCCGGTGAGAGTCGGCCACCACGTCAGGAGCCGGTGCGGAAGCCGGTGCTGCGGCTCGCTGTCGTCAACTCCTGCGCAACGGGTTCTTCAGCAGCTTCCTGCGGGCCGGTGCCTGCGGCTCCGTCGCGTCGGCCTTCTGGGCAGGTGCCTGCGTCTCCGTGTCGTCAGAACCGCGGACGCCGGTGAAGGCTCGGGGGGCACGGTGGTCGTCCGAGCCCACGTGGACCGTAGCGGCGGCACCGGCGAGCACGGGTACGGACGCGGGCGCGGAGTCCGTCTGCTCGGCTTCGAGCGTGTGGCGCAGTTTCTCGCCCTCGACGTCCACGTTCGGCAGGATGCGGTCGAGCCACTTCGGCAGGGTCCAGGAGCGGTGGCCGAGCAGGGCCATCACCGCCGGGACGATGGTCATCCGGACGACGAAGGCGTCGAAGAACACGGCGGCGGCGAGTCCCAGACCGATCGACTTGATCAGTGCCTCGTCGTCGAGGAGGAATCCTGAGAAGACGGAGATCATGATGATGGCGGCGGCGGTGACCACCCGGCCGCTGTGTCGGAACCCCTGCACGATGGCCTGTATGGGTTCGGCGCCGTGGACGTACTCCTCCCGCATGCGGGAGACGAGGAAGACCTCGTAGTCCATGGCGAGTCCGAACACCACGCCGACCAGCACGATGGGCAGCAGGCTGACGATCGGCCCGGTCTGATCAACGCCGAAGAGGTCCTTCAGCCAGCCCCACTGGAAGACCGCGACCAGGACACCGAGGGTCGAGACCACACTGAGCAGGAAGCCCAGGGCGGCCTTGAGCGGGATCACGATCGACCGGAAGACCAGCAGGAGCAGGATCAGGGCCAGGCCGACGACGATGGCCAGGTAGGGGATGAGGGCGTCGGAGAGCTTGGTGCTGACGTCGATGTTGACGGCGGTCAGGCCGGTGACCATCAGGTCGGCGCCGGTCTCCTGGTGCAGGGCGCCGCCGTGGCCGCGGATCTCGCCCACGAGGTTCTTGGTGGCCTCACTGGTGCCGGCGCTCTTGGGGACGGCGCCGAGCAGGGCCACGTCGCCCGCCTGGTTGAAGGAGGGAGGACGGACGGCCGCGACATCGTCCAGCTTGCCCAGCATGGTGTACGCGTTCTGGGCGGCGGCCTTGGGGTCGTCGCTGTTGCGGGCGTCGACGACCACGGTGAGCGGCCCGTTGAAGCCCGGCCCGAAGCCCTTGCTGAGGGTGTCGTAGGCGATGCGCTGGGTGCTGCCGGGGGGCTTTCCGGAGTCGTCGTTCAGGGCCATCTTCAGGGACATCGCGGGGATGGCCACCAATGCCAGGCCGGCCACCGAGACCGCGAGCACCTTGACCGGGTTGCGGGTGACGAACTTCGCCCAGCGCACACCCATCGACTCGCCCTCGCCGCGCTCCAGCGCCTTCATGCGGCGGGTGTGCAGCTTGCCCTTCATGATTCGCATACCGGCGAAGCCGAGCAGGGCGGGCAGCAGGGTCAGCGCGATGACCACGGCGACGGCCACGGCGAAGGCGGAGGCCAGCCCCATGGCGGTGAGCAGGGCGATGCCGATGACGCTCAGGCCGCTCAGCGCGACGATCACGGTCAGGCCGGCGAAGACGACCGCCGACCCGGCGGTGCCCACGGCACGTCCGCAGGCTTCCTCCGGTTCATGGCCGTCGCGGATCTCGTTGCGGTAGCGGGAGACGATGAACAGGGCGTAGTCGATGGCGACGGCCAGGCCCAGCATCAGTGCCAGGGTCGTGGAGGACGAGGCCAGGTCGAAGAAACGGGTGGCGAGCGTGACCGACAGGACGGCCGCGGCCACCCCGAGGATGGCGGTGAGCAGGGGCAGTCCGGCGGCGATCATCGAGCCGAAGGTGATCACCAGAACAATGGCGGCGACCCCGACACCGATCAGCTCGGCCGCCTTGCTCGCGGCCTTGGCCTCGACGGCGTTGCCGCCCAGGCTCACTTTCAGGCCGGCCTTCTCACCCTGGGCTACGACGTCGCTCTGGACGGCGTGGGCCGCGCCGCTGACGTCGGCCTGGGTGACCTTGTAGGACACCTGGGTGTAGGCGATGGTGCCGGACCTGCTGACCAGGCCGCTGGTGAAGGGATCGGTGACGCCCGACACCTGCGGCGACTTCTCCAGCTTCGCCACGAGGGACTCGACCTCGGCCTTGTTGGCGGCGGAGGTGAGCTTCTGCCCGCTGGGTGCCTCGAACACCACACGTGCGGTGGCGCCGTCGGCGGAGGCCTGCGGGAACTCCTTCCGCAGCAGGTCGATCGCCTTCTGCGATTGCGTACCCGGAACACTCAGGGCCCCGGAGGAGGTGCCGGGCGCAGTCATGGCGCCGATGCCGATGGCGGCCAGGACGGCGACCCACAGCATCACGACGACGCGTCGTCGCCGGAACGCCAGCCGGCCGAGCCGATAGAGGAAGGTGGCCACGGAGTACTCCCACCAGGAGAAGAGATCATTGGGTGAGCCGGTCCTGACTGACCCGCGATCTCAACGTAGGAGCGGTATCGGGCAACCATCCCGTACCGCGGAACGGAATACGGCGGGACCCGTTAGTACCGCAGTACTACGCCCTGCCCTCTTCGAAGCACGCTGGTCGGCGACGCCCTGGCCGGCGGGAGACTTCCCGGCCCTCGAGCCGAACCGGCCGACATCATCGGACCAGACCTCGGCGCCCATACCCCCGAGGAACAGCGATCTCCATGAAGCCATGGGCTGCGCGGGGCGACGGCGGCCCACTCGAGCAGCTCATCGAACAGACCGGGCCGTTTTTCTGTTCGGGCAGTTTCCGCCCAGCGCGCACCAAGCCCTCGCGCCCCGGTGCGAGTTCCTCGAAGTTGCACCCGAACCTGGTCAGCAGTCCCGCACGGAAGCTTCCTGGGCGGCCGGTGGATGGCCCGCGGACGGTGGTCAGCAGACCCCTCCGAAACCCCGCGTCCCCAACATGTCCCCAGGATCAAAGGTCGAAGCCGCGGAGGCACTGCCGGCTCGTCGGCACAAGCCCTGATCATCAGCATTACCGCAGGTCAGCGCGACGTCTGCTCGGCGAGGGAGTAAGAGTCTCGCCCCGCTCAGAAGTCGCGAGCAGCGGATTCAGTCCGTCCAGGCAAACTTGACGGTCCGCCACCCAAAAATGAACGTTTCCGCAGGTCAGGAGCCTGCGCAGGTGGGGCGGGTGGGACTCGAACCCACGGCCGACGGATTATGAGTCCTTTGAGGATCTTGGCGGCCTTTGCCGATCATTGCCGATTCACGCCGTTCTTACAGGTCAGGCGTGCTGATCAGTGTCAGCCCTGTGCAGTGCTTGTCGGCCTGCTCCTGTCCTTGTGGCCCCTCAATGGCCCCTGGGAGTCGATGAGTTGGACGCTCACCACAGCAGCAGCCGCGTCCGCCCAGTTCAGCCGAGTGGCTGGAACCCTTCGCGCGACGGAGTCCCTTACCGACGCGCTGATGCTCCATCCCAGGCACCGGGGTGGAGCATCCTCCCTGACGTCAAGATGCGATCCCGTCCACCGGAACCAGCCTCAGACAGACCGGTCGCGTCCACAACCCACAACCCTGCCTGCGACTGAGGGCCAGAGACCGGGCTGCCACGTCGGTGAAGGTCATGCTGTCCCGGCCTTTGGCGACCGTCCTGTCACGCAGTAGCCGAAGGCCTGAGAGCCACGAAGGTCAGGTAGAACATACAAGTGAACGTACTGTGCTGCGCCGCCTGCGGGCTCCGTCTGACCGAGCCCGTCCGGCGGATCGACGAGATGCCCGAGTACCCCGGCTGGGACGGCAGGCCCGACGCGGAGGGACGACGACACGGCCCGGCGAGCGTGCCGCGCGGCGTCTATGTGGTCGATCCGCTGCCGTTCGGGGCGCCGTTCGAGCCGTGCGAGGACGAGGACGCGTACGACGGAATCGTGCCCGGCGGGATGTGGATGTCCGACGAGCGGGGCTCACTCGTCTCCGCCGGGCCGTGCGGCACGTACGTCCTGCACCCGCTCGACGTCGTCGACCTCGGCTTTCACCCCGACACCTCGCGCATCAGCGGTTGCTGTGGCCTGAGCCCGTACTACGGAGTCAATCGCGTCTGCTCGTGCGGAGCCGAGGTCGCCATCACGGCCTCCGACTGCTCGGGCGGCTACGAGACCCGGCTCGTCCCGGACACCGTCCGGGTGGAGTCCGCCCCATAAGCACCCATCGTCGCAACACCGCACCGCCCCGCGAGGACCTGCTCGCCACGGCCATGGAGATGATCGCCGAGCGCGGTCTGGAGAAGCTCACCATGGCAGCACTCGGTCTTGAGGCCGGCATGAGCAGCGGTGATCTCCTCTACTACTTCCACTCCAAGGACGAGTTACTGCTGCGCACCCTGGAGTGGAGCGAGGGGTGGTCGGCACCGAGCGCGGGCGGCTGCTCGTAGGGGCATCGTCAGCCCGCGAACGGCTCGACGCGTACGTTGGCCTGTACGTCCCCGACGGCCATCGTGACCCGCACTGGACCGCCGGAGGTCTGGAACCGCTCGAAGAGCGCCGCCGCCGACGCGGACGCCCACGAGCGCCAAGCCGCCATCGGGAGAGAGCAGGCAGAGCGCGTCCAGTTCCTCCGCGAGCTCGTCCCGGTGAGACGGGCTGGTTACCGAGTAGAGAAAATCGGCGCGTGTCGGCTCACAGAGGTGAAACACCCCGGCTGCGATGTACCCCTCCCACGGCGGCAGTGCCCCAGCGGCCCACCAGTAGGCCCGGGGCGTAGGGCGGCTGAAGGGTGGGGTCGCCTCTGCGTGAGCCGCTGGATGAAGGTGACGTGCCGCGTCAGGCCGCTTCGCCGACGAGGAGACCCGGCAGGATGATGTCGAGCGCCCCCGTGAGTCGCTCGTGGAGGTCGAAGGGGGCTGGTTCTTCTCGGATCCAGCGCAGGATTGTCGTGAAATAGCAGGCGGCCAGCAGTTGTCCGGCCTGGTCGCAGCCGACGTCTGCCCTGATCTCCCTGCGCTGCTGACCCTGTTCGACGATCCTGGCGAGTTCGATCTCCAGGGACGGATCCTGAAGGAGGCTGCCATACCTCGCGGAGGCGTCCATCAGGACGGTGGTCTCGGCGCGGGAGGCGACATTGAGGTCGGCCATCTCCTTCAGGTAACGGCGCAGCCGGTCTCCGACCGGCAGGTCCTCGGCGCGCTGGGAGCCGAGGATCTCGTTGACGCGGGCTCGGCGGCGGGCTCCCCATTCCTCGAGGAACCCGACCTTCTGTGAGAAGTAGTTGAAGACGGTGGCCCGGGCAACGTCGGCGGTTTCGGCGATCTGGTCCATGGTCGTCGCCTCGTACCCCTGGGTGACGAACAAGTGCAGCGCCGCGGCGTAGAGCTGATCGCGCACCTGCTGGCGCTTGCGTTCCCGGCGTCCGACGGGCGGCGCTGCGGGCACGACTTCGACTCCTGCCTCCGGGATCTTCATGGCCTCCAGTACAGCACAGGGCTGCACGGGTATTGACGCCGCCATACCACCTTCTTAGATTGTCCTCCATTGATGGACTCCAGTCCAAACATATACCGAGGTCTCGCTATCTGACGCGGGACGAGACAGGAGGCAACGTGGCTTCCGTGGCATCCCGAACAGGCTGTGTCGAGCTCGGACACGGCTGTTACGCCTGGATCGCGGGCGATGCCGGATGGGGCATGAGCAACGCGGGGCTGATCACCGGCCGGGGCAAGTCGCTGCTCGTCGACACCCTCTACGACCTGCGGCTGACCAAGACCATGCTCGACGCGCTGACGCCGCTGACCGCCACCGCGCCGATCGCCACCGTGGTCAACACCCACGGCAACGGCGACCACTGGTTCGGCAACCAGCTCGTGGCCCACGCCGAGATCATCGCGGCCCGCGGGTCCGTGGCCGACATGCGGCAGGTGGGTCCGGCCGAGATGCTGGCACTGACCGGTATGGACAGCCCCGCCGGATACTTCGCGCGACGGATCTTCGGCCGCTTCGACTACGCGGGCATCGAACCCGCCCTCCCGAACCGAATCTTCGACGGCGAGACGATCCTGAACATCGGCGGCACCGAGGTCCGCCTCATCGACGTGGGCCCCGCGCACAGCGCCGGGGACACGATCGTGCACGTGCCGCAGGCCCGGACGGTCTACACCGGCGACATCGTCTTCGCCGGGGCGGCGCCGATCGTCTGGCACGGCCCCTTCGCCCACTGGCTCGCCGCCTGCGATCTGCTGCTGGGCCTCGACGCAGACACTGTCGTGCCCGGCCACGGCCCCGTCACCACCAAACAGGCGGTCCGTGAGATCCGCGACTACCTCGAATACGTCCACGAGCAGGCCACCGCCCGCTTCACCGCCGGAATGCCGGCCCTGGACGCGGCCCGCGACATCCGCCTCGGCCGCTTCGCCGACCTGCACGAGAGCGAACGCCTCGCCGTCAACGTGCACACCGTCTACCGGGAGCTCGACCCCACCCTGCCCCCACTCGACGGCCCCGGGCTGTTCGGCTGCATGGCCGAGCTCTGCCCCCGCGTCTGACGACGCCCCGCCCTCCGCCGACCGGCGCACCGCCCCTTCCGGTGCGCGTACTCCTCGCCGTCCCCTCGGGCCATACGTCCCGCCAACCCTGCCAAGGAGGAGACATGGTCTCCGTCCCCGCCTACGACCCATCCGCCGCCCCGTCGTGGTCCGACACCCCACCGGCCGCCACGGCACACCACACCCGCACGATCATCGCCGCCTGTCTGGCCGTCTGCCTGGCCCAGATCGGCCTGGTCCTGCCCGCCGCGATCAACGGCGTCATGCAGCGCACCCTCCAGACATCAGGCGGAGAACTGACCTGGATCAGTGACGCCTTCCTGGTGCCCGCCGCCGTCCTCGCGCTGACCTTCGGCGTCGTGGGCGACCTGTACGGCCGTAAGAAACTGGTGGTCGGCGCGGCGCTGCTGTCCGCCGTCGGCTATCTGGTGTCAGCCACCTCCGACTCGGCAGCCCAGCTGATCACCGGTCAGGCGATCTCCGGCATCGGAGCCGCCGCGCTCTTCCCCGCCTCCCTGTCGATGATCATCGCCGGCACGCCGACACCGGCCGCGCGAGCCAAGGGGCTGGCCTCCTGGACCACGGCCCTGTCGCTGGGTGCCCTGATCGCCCCGCTGATGTCCGGCGGGATCGTCGAACACGCCTCCTTCCAGTGGGCGTTCGGCGTGACCGGCGTGCTCGCCGTGATCACCGCGGTGGGTGCCTGGCTGCTGGCCACCGAGTCCAGCGCCCCCGAAGGTCGCTCGCTCGACTGGCCGGGCCAGATCACCATCGCCGTGGCCATGGTCGCCCTCCTGTACGGCATCATCCAAGGCCCCTCCGACGGCTGGGGCTCGGCACCCGTCGTCGCGTCCTTCGTCGCCTTCGCCGTGTTCATCGTCGCGTTCGTGCTGGTGGAGAGCCGCAGCGCGGCCCCGATGCTGCGCCTGGAGCTGTTCCGCATTCCGGCCTTCGCCGCGTCGGCCGCGATGGCGGTGATCGGCATGTTCGGCTTCCTGGGCGGCGCGTACGACCTGAGCATCCGCCTCGGCGTCATCCAGCACCAGAGCCCCTTCCAGGCCGCGGTGCCCTTCGTGATCGTCCAGGGCATCACCCCGTTCATCTGGCCGCTGCTGGTCCGCCTGCTGCACCGCGTCGGCCCCGGCCCCATGCTCGTCACCGGGTTCGTCTCGCTGGCCGGCGCCCAACTGTGGCTGCGCGCGGTGCCGATCCACGAAAGCGGCCTGATCCCCCTGCTCGGGCCGCTGGTGCTCAACGGTGTCGGCTTCGGTCTGGTCGTCGCCGCCCTCACCGCCGCCGCCGTCAACGTCGTACCGCCCACCCTGACCGGCATGGCCAGCGCCACCACCAGCCTGGTCCGCGACCTCGGCCAGACCCTCGGCCCCGCCATCGTCGGCGCCGTCGCCCTCGGCATGGCCACAAGTCAGCTCACCGGCAGCCTCGCCGACGCGGGCCTGACCCCCAAGGAGCACGGCATCGCCTCCGCCGTCCTGCACGAGGGCGGCCCGATCGCCCTGCACACCGCCGACCTCGGCCCGCTCAGCGCCAAGCTCGCCCCGTACACCACGGACGCCCTGGCCCACGGCTACAACAACGGACTGATCCTCACCGCCGCCGCCTGTACGGCCGCCGCTGTGATCGCCGCCGTCTTCGTCGGCTTCCGGCCCAGCGGCACGCGGCCGGCCGAGGCGGAGGGGAGCCCGGCATGAGGTTCGCGACCTTCGTCCACGACGGGAAATGGCAGGCGGGAGCCGTCGCCGACGATCAGGTCCACCCGTTCGAATACCCCGTCGAACTGCTGGATCTGGTCATGGAGGGCGAGCAGTCCCTGCGCGGGGCGGGCGAACGTGCCCTGACCGGCTCCCTGCCGCTGCCCCTGGCCGACGTACGGCTGCTGCCACCGCTGCGACCGCCGACCGTACGCGACTACGTGACCTTCGAGAGCCATGTCGCGGGCATCGCCCAGGGATACGGCGACACCGTCCCCGCCGAGTGGTACGAAGCCCCCGCGTTCTACTTCACCAACCCGTACTCGGTGATCGGCGCCCACGACGACGTGCCGGTGCCGCCGGGTTGCGCACGCTTCGACTTCGAACTCGAAGTGGCCGCCGTCATCGGCAAGGCCGGCCGGGACCTGACCCCCGAGCAGGCACGCGACCACATCCTCGGCTACACGATCCTCAACGACTGGTCCGCCCGCGACCTCCAGGGCCGCGAGATGAAGGTCAAACTCGGCCCGGCCAAGGGCAAGGACACTGCAACCACCCTCGGCCCCTGGCTCGTCACGGCCGACGAGCTCGAACCCCACCGCAACCCGGAAGGCTTCCTCGACCTCGGACTGACCGTGCAGGTCAACGGCGAGACCGTCGGCCAGGACCGACTGGCCAACATGGCCTGGACGTTCGAGGAGATGTCGGCGTACGCCTCCCGCGGCACCTGGATCCGCCCCGGCGACGTCCTGGGCTCCGGCACCTGCGGCAACGGCGGCTGCCTGGCCGAACTCTGGGGCCGCAACGGCACGTTCGAACCCCCGCCGCTGGCCCCCGGCGACATCGTCACCATGACGGTCGAGGGCATCGGCATCATCAGCAACACCGTCGTCGAGGGCGTCGCCCCAATCCGTCTGCCATCTGCCCGCCGCAGGGGATGACTCCCGGTACTCGTGGGGGCGGGCCGGAGCGACGGCTCTCCCCCGTCTGCTGCCTCCGCCCCTGAACAACCCGCCTCTGCCAAACCCCGGTGCCCGACACAGTGCCCGGCACCGGGAGAAAGGCATGCACAACGTGGACAAGGTCATGGCCTCGGCCGCCGACGCGGTCGCCGACATACCGGAAGGGGCCTCGCTGGCGGTGGGCGGCTTCGGGCTGTGCGGCATCCCCACCGTCCTCATCGACGCCCTGTACGCCCAGGGCGCCGGCGGACTGCGTGTGGCCTCCAACAACTGCGGCGTGGACGGCCGGGGGCTCGGCATCCTGCTGGCGGCCGGCCGCATCGACGTCGCCGTGCTGGGCGGCATGCAGGTCTCCGCGGTCGGTGACCTCGCCAACTGGACCGTACCCGGCTAAATGATCAAGGGTATGGGCGGCGCCATGGACCTGGTGCACGGCGCCCGCAAGGTCATCGTCCTCATGGAACACACCGCCAGGGACGACTCCCCGAAGATCGTCAACGAGTGCACCCTCCCGCTGACCGGACAGGCCTGCGTCCACCGCATCATCACCGACCTCACCGTCCTCGACATCACGGCCGACGGCCTGTCCCTGGTCGAACTCGCCCCCGGAGTGGCCCTCTCGGACGTCCGCGAACGTACGGGACCACCGATCCCGGCGCCTGCCTGGACCTGAGCCCCTCGACCGCGTAAAGCGTAGGCCGACCCGCTGCCTGGCCAGGGGCGACTCCCCAGGCAGCCGAGGGCGCCTACCTCATACGGCACCGGAACCCAGCAGGCCGAAACGGGGGCTGCCGTGGGGATCGTCCCGCGCGTCCGCGTGGCTACGCAGGCCAACCAGCGCCGCCAGGTGTGAGTGAGGGTCGTCGACACGCTTCGACGGTGCTGACGGTCGGTCGGTGGATCCGGCGTCCTGTCGAGCAGTTGAGGCTCAGCCGCGTGGTCCCGCGCCGTGCAGGAGTGTGTCGATGACGAGTGCGGCCAGCGCGTCCGGGTCCTGCGCGGCTGAATCCTGGTCGGCGCCCGGCCTGTCGAGGGCTTCGCTCAGGAGGGCGTAATACACCTGCCGCGTCCAGTCCAGGTCCGCGTCCGGGGCGAGGAGTCCCTCGTTCTGCGCTCGTGCGAGGAGTTCGAGGGTGTAGGTGTCGATCTCTTCCCAGATGGCGGCTGCGGCGCTGGTATGGGGCGTGGCGTGGCTGAGGGTGAAGCGCCAGGTGTCCTTGACCCGCAGGACGTTCGCGGTCACCCGGTACAGGGCCACGAGCGCGGGGGCGGAGTCGGGCCGGGCTTCCCCGATGGCGTCGAGGAGCTGCTGCTTCGCGGAGACGGCGAGCGCCTCCAGCAGCGCCTGCCGATTCGCGAACCGGCGGTGCACCGTGATCCTGGTCAGCCCCGCCGCCTCGGCGATCTGCTCCATGGAGGCACCGGCGTCGTTGGCGAGGACCCGCTCGGCCGCCTCCAGAATCGCACGCACACTGCGCTCGGCATCTGCCCGCAGCGGTCGGCCCATAGCGGTCTCCCTGTCTCGTTCGTCTTCGTCCCCACGTAGAGGATACGTGAACGCTACGGGTATCCCGATAACTGACTCTCCCCTGCCGCGCATGCACCTCTACCTGATACATAGATGATACATATCGGGGTTTGCGTCACACCTCCCGACAGGCGACGACTCGACGAAGTCGCCGGTCAGGCGACGCTTTCGCCCTCCACGCCGGTGCCCACTCGACAGGTGCGTCGCGACAGCGGCCGGAAGCCGGCGACACCGGCTCGCGCAGCTCACCATGTCGGCGCACGACAGATTCACCACTCCGGGGCAAGCCCTCCGGTCATGACCCGAGCAATTGTCATGCTCTCGACGCTTCGGGCCCGACCGGACAGAGGCTGTCGTCATGACCCAAGCGAGCGGACTGATTCACCCTGGCGGATGACGCAGTCGAGCGCCCGGGACGACTCCCGACGACATTGCCGATCCCTAGCTTCAGCACATGTCGATCATGCGGGAGTCTCTTCGCCGCCCCCGGCTCACCGGCGTCGCCGCTCCCAGCTCCCCCACCCTCGCGCAGTCCGTGACCTCCGGTCTGCATCCAAGCGGGAGGTCCCCGGACCCGTTGGGGCTTTCACATGCGTACGGGGGCGAGCCCTTTTCGACGAAGTCGCCGGGTCAGGAATAGCCCCAACTCCCGCGCGCCCGCAGAGCATGCGCGGAGCGCACGGCAGGTTCAACGCGCCGGGGGAGATCTCCGGCCCGACTCAAGGAATTGGCATGTCCTCAAACACTCGAGGTACCCGTATCTCCCGGCGGACCGCGATGGCGCTGGCCAGTATGTCGGTCGTCGCGGCTGTCGTCGCCACGGCACCGAGCATGGCCAATGCCGTGAGCGCCAGCTCCGGCGGCACGCGGCACTCGGCCACCCAGGCGCAGAACGCGGAAAGCGCCAGCACCGCCCCCAACCTGCGCGTCAAGGCCGCCAACGGCGTCACCTACCAGTACCGCCGCTTCGGCCACCCCAGCGCGGGCAGCGTGCCGCTGGTCTTCTTCCAGCACTTCCGCGGCACTCTCGACAGCTGGGACCCCAAGCTCATCGACACCATCGCCGCCAAGCGTGAGGTCATCCTCGTGGACAACGTCGGTGTCGGCGGCTCCACCGGCACCACCGCCAGCACAGTCCAGCAGATGGCCCTGGACGCCATCGACTTCATCGACGCCCTCAGGCTGCCCCGCTACGACGTGCTCGGCTTCTCCCTCGGCGGCGAGGTCGCCCAGGAGGTCGCGCTGCGCCGCCCCTGGCAGGTCCGCCGTGTGGTCCTGGCCGCCACCGGCCCCCAGGGCGGAGTGGACCAGCGCGCATCCGACCCGAACATCCTGCAGCGAACCCTGAAGGACAACCCGGGCCCCGAGGACTACCTTTTCCTCTTCTTCAAGAACACCGCCTCCAGCCAGGCCGCGGGAGGCGAGTTCCTCCAGCGCCTCGGGCAGCGCACCACCGACCCCGACGCCCCCTCCAGCCTCGCCACCCGCGACCGCCAGCTCACCGCGTGGTCCGAGTGGGGCATCCCCGACAAGTCCAAGCTGGTGCGCCTGAACGCCCTCTTCCAGCCGACTCTGGTCGCCGACGGCGAGAGCGACATCCTGATGCCCGCCAAGAACTCCCACCTGTTGGCCAAGTACCTCCCCAACGCGCAGCTGCACATTTACCCGGACGCCGGCCACGGCTTCCTCTACCAGTACGCCGTCAAGTTCGGCACCGAGGTGAACGCCTTCCTCGACCACTGACGGCCCCTCCCCCTGAGACGGTCGCCGGCGCCGACAGGAGCGGTGACCGCAGACCGGCCCCATGCCCGATGCCCCGCCGGAGCCGAGCCCGGCGGGGCATCGCCGCGCAACGGGCCGCCGACCTGGTCCATCCGGAGGGCCGCAGCAGGGCGGGCACCGACACAGAGGCATGCCTCCCACAGTGCTCGAGCGGGCGCTCCTCGGGTGCGGTGCGGGCCCTCCGGGGGGGGGACCCGCTGACGTCGTGACCCTCCGTAAGAGATACGTGAACGCTACGGATGTCTTTTTAATTGATGCTCTCATGTTGCCTTTGAATGAAAAGTTGATACATTGGTGAAACTGATTGGAGGTTGCGGCGACGGCGACGTACCTCGGCATGACGGGCGTCCGCGTCCGACGCCGCGACCCCCACACCCCCGTAAAGACGAAGCAGTCCATGAATCAGGAGCCCACAATGGCGACAACACGTCCGGTAGCCCTCGTGACGGGTGCGTCCTCCGGCATCGGCAAGGCGGCCGCCCTCGCGCTGGTGGCGGCGGGCCACGAGGTGGTCGGCACCAGCCGCGACACCTCGCAGGTCACCCCCCTCAACGGCGTGACCTTCCTCGACCTCGACGTGACCAGCGACGCTTCGGTGACCGCCGCGGTCGGTGAGGTGATCGACCGCTTCGGGCGGATCGACGTCCTGGTCAACAACGCCGGCATCGGCTCGGCGGGCGCCGCCGAGGAAAGCTCCGCCGCGCAGGCGCAGGGCCTCTTCGACATCAACGTCTTCGGCGTCATCCGCATGACGAACGCCGTCCTGCCGCACATGCGCGCCCAGCGCAGCGGACGGATCGTCAACATCTCGTCCATCGTCGGCTTCATGCCGCAGCCCTACATGGCGGTCTACGCCGCCTCCAAGCACGCCGTCGAGGGCTACTCGGAGTCCGTCGACCACGAGCTCCGCGAGTACGGCGTTCGGTCCCTGCTCGTCGAACCCGCCTGGACCAACACCGCGTTCGACGCCGCCAGCGTGCGACCCGACCAGCCCCTGGACGTCTACGCCAAGCAGCGCCACGTCTTCGAGGAGTACATGGCCGGCGCGGTCAAGGACGGCGACGACCCCGCCGTCGTCGCCAAGGAGATCGTCGCGGCGGCGACCGACGCCAAGCCGAAGCTGCGCTACACCGCCGGCGCCATGACCGGGCGCGTGCGCACCATGCGCCGCATCGTCCCTTCCCGCATGTTCGATCAGCAGCTGCGCAAGCTCAACCGCCTGCCCGCCTGACCACTCCCACAAGACCGTCATGAAACGCAGCGACAGGAAAGCGAAGCCCGCCATGAGCACCTATCTGGCAGACGCGGCGAAGGACCTCACCGTGGAAGGCCCCTCCGCGACGTTCACCTACCGGCGCATCGGCCCCCGGGGCGGCATCCCGCTGGTCCTGCTGAACCGGGTCCGCGGGACCCTCGACTGGTGGGACCCGGAGTTCCTGGACGACCTCGCCGCCTCCCACGACGTGATCGTGTTCGACAACGTCGGCACCGGCTGCACCACCGGCACCCCACGCGACTCCGTCGATGGACTCGCCGACGGCACCGTCGAGTTCATCGAGGCCCTCGGCCTCACGCAGGTCGACCTGCTCGGCTGGACCCTGGGCGGCACCGTCGCCCAGCACATCGCCCGCACCCGGCCCCACCTGGTCCGCAAGCTGGTCGTGGCGGCCGCCAACCCCGGCGGCACGGTGCCCGGCGCTCCCGACCCGGACCCCAAGGTGCGGGCCACCATGACCAAGCCCGAGGTCACCGGGGACGACCTGGTGTTCCTCTTCTTCCCCGAGACGGACACCGGGCGCGCCGCCGGGTACGCACACCTCGCCCGGGTCGCCACCCGGCTGGCCACCGGCCACCCCGACGTGTCCGAGGCGGCGGCCATGGGCCAGATCACCGCGATCGGCAAGGACGCGCAGATCCCCTTCGAGCAGGTGCGGGCGGACCTGGCGTCCATCAAGCAACCCGTCCTGTACGCCACCGGCATGCAGGACGCGATGATCCCCGCCCTGGCCTCCTACACCGCCGTCCAGCACCTCACCCACGCCACCCTCGTCGCCTACAGCGACGCCGGGCACGCCTTCCTCTTCCAGCACGCCAAGGACTTCGCCCGCCAGGTGAGCGCCTTCCTCGCCGACTGACGTTCACACGGACACCGGCCCCACAGGAGGCACGACAAAGTCGGGACGCCTCCCGCACTGAGGAGAGTCATCGTGCAGGTGACCAGCGACCCGGCGCGCCGGGAGGTCACGCCGCTGGAGCTGTTCTTCGACCTGGTCTACGTCTTCGCGATCGGCCAGTTGTCGCACCGGCTCCTCGTACATCCCACCTGGACCGGCACCGCCCAGGCGCTCGTGCTCTACCTCGCCGTCTATGCGGCGTGGGCGTACACCACCTGGGCGGTCACCCTCGTCCCGGCCGAGAACCCGCGGACCAGGCGGATGCTACTGGGGGTCATGCTCGCAGGGCTGTTCATGAACGCCGCGATCCCACGAGCCTTCGACGACGCCGGCTGGGTCTTCGTCGCCACCTTCCTGCTCATTCACATCGGCCGGACCGTATGGCTGCTGACCGTCGGCCTCGACCGGGTCAATCAGGAGCACTTCATCCGCGTCCTGGTCTGGTTCGTCGCGGCCGCACCTCTGTGGCTGATCGGCGCGGCGGTCCACGGCGGCGCGCGGCTGACCTGGTGGGCCGCCGCCATCCTGATCGAGCTGGCGGGCACCTGGGCGGCGCATCCACTGCCCGGCCGCAGGCTGGACTCCCGAGAGGTCGCCTTCGCCGGCGGCCACCTGCTGGAACGCGGTCGACTGTTCATGATCATCGCGTTCGGCGAGACAATCATGACCACCGGCACCGCGCTCACCACGGCGCCGTACGCGCCCATGACCCTGCTGACCAGCGGTGTCGCGCTCACCGGCACCATCGCGTTGTTCTGGCTGTTCTTCAGCCGCTCAGAACACGTCGTCCACCACTACGAGCAGACCGAGGACCCCATGCGGGCGGGGCGCAGCGGCGTCATCAGCCTCATGGCCTCCGTCGCCGGAATCATCGCCGCCGCCGCGGGCGACGAACGGGTCATCGCACATCTGGTGGAGCACGCCGGCATCACCACGAACCTGCTCCTCTTCGGCGGGCCGGCCCTCTACATCGGAGCGCAGACCTGGCACGGGGCGACCCTGTTCGACGCACTGAGCCCGGCACGGCTGATCACGCTGTCCGCCCTGGTCGTCGGATGCGCGGTCACGACGGCGGTGCCGGCCTGCCTGTCGGCCGTCGTCGCCGCCGCAATCGTCGTCGCGCTGGCCGCGTTCGAAGACCGCCATCAGCCGGGGAGGGCGCGTGCGAAGCCGATCCCACCGCGCTGACCTCCACCGACGCACTTGCTCACCGACCGACTCACCGGAGCCTTCCATGAACCTTTCCACTCACACCGTCCTCGTCACCGGGGCCGGCCGGGGCCTTGGCCGGGCGCCATGACGCAGAAGGCCAGCGTGCTGATCTGCGACGATCAGGAGCTGATGCGGGCCGGCCTCCGCATGGTCGTGGACGGCCAGCCGGACCTCACGGTCGTCGGCGAGGCCGGGGACGGCGAGACGGCAGTGGCGCAGGCGCTCACCCTGCGCCCGGACCTCGTCCTCATGGAGGTACGGCTGCCCTGCCTGGACGGCATCTCGGCGACCGAGCAGGTTCGGGCCGCGTTGCCCCGGACGCAGGTACTGGCCCTCACCATGTGCGACCGCGACGAGTACGTCTACGCCTCGCTGCGTGCGGGAGCGAGCGGCTTCCTCGTCAAAGACGCGCCGACCGCCGAGCTGCTCGTGGCCATCCGCAGCGTCCTGCGCGGCGACAAGGTCATCGCCCCCTCGGTGACACGGCGGCTCATCGACCGCTACATCACAGGTGCCCTCGCTCCGCTCACCGACGCAACGCTCGACGTGCTCTCCGACCGCGAGCGCGAGGTGCTGAGCCTGGTGGCCCGCGGGCTGAACAACGCGGAGATCGCCGGGAAGCTGTTCCTCGGCGAGACCACGGTCAAAACTCACGTGGCCAGGATCCTCACCAAGCTGCGCCTTCGCGACCGGATTCAGGCCGTCGTCATGGCCTACGAGAGCGGACTGGTTCGTCCTGGCGGGTGACCCCGTCGGGCGCTCGGGATGGTTTCCGACGACCCAGACGCTCCCTAGGTTTCGGACATGTCGATCATGCGCGAGTTCCTTCGCCGCCCCCGGCTCACCGGCGCCGTCGCCGTCGCCCCCAGTTCAGCGACACTGGCGCAGGCCATGACCACCGGCCTGGATCTGGAACACGCCGACGCCGTGGTGGAGTTGAGGTCCGGCACGGTGCGATCACCGAGGCGATACGGCGACGGCTGGCACCGGGGACACGGCTGGTCGCGGTCGAGCTCAACCCCGTCTTCGCCCGCCGGCTCGCGGACCGGTGCCGGGACAGCACCGTCGAGGTGGTCCACGGTTCCGCCGAGAACCTGCCGGCGCTCGTCCCCCATCCGGTCGACGCCGTCGTGTCCGGTCTGCCGTGGACCGTCATGCCGCACGGCGGCAGCGCGGGATCCTCGACGCGGTGACCGGCGTACTGCGCGCGGACGGCCGGTTCAGCACCTTCGCCTACGTCCACGCGGCCTGGACTCCCCCGGCCCGCTTCGCGGCCGAGCTGGCGACGCGGTTCTCCAGCGTGGAGCGCAGCCGGGTCGTACGGCCGAATCTCCCGCCGGCGTACCTGCACCGCGCGTTCACGCCGGCCCACACAACCCTTCCCACCACCACTCGAACACTTCAGAACCGGAGCACAGCATGACGCAGCACAGCATGTTCAGCATCGAGACCGTGGCGCCGAAGATCCGCCGCGTTACTTTCACGAATGCGCCCGTGAACGTCGTCGGCGCGGACAGTGTCGTCCAACTGCTCGCTGTCGTCGATGAGTTGAGCAGGGACGAGAAGGTCCAGGTCGTCGTCTTCGACAGCGGTACGCCCGGATATTTCTTCAACCACGCCGATCTCGGCCAGGTGCCCGAACTCCTGGCGTTGAACGGCGCGGACGGGACCCCGACGTGGGTCGAACTCGTCACGCGGCTGAGCAGCGCCCCCTTCGTCAGCATCGCCTCCATCCGCGGGCGTACGCGGGGCGGGGGCGACGAGATCACCCTGGCCTTCGACCTGCGCTACGCCAGCCTCGAGGAGGCGGTCTTCTGCCAGCCCGAGGTCGCGATCGGCATCGTCCCCGGCGGTGGCGGCAGCGACCGTCTGGCTCGGCTGCTGGGACGGGATCGCGCGCTCGAAGCGGTCCTCACCAGCGAGGACTACGACGCCGAGCGCGCCGAGAAGTACGGATGGGTGACCCGGGCCGTCCCCGACGCCGAACTCGATGACCTCGTCAACGGCGTGGCAGCGCGCATCGCGTCCTTCGACAGGGCGTCCGTCCTGGGCGCGAAGGCACAGATCAACCGGTCGACCCTGCCGCCGGTGGCCGACCTGCGCGCGTCCTGGGCGGAGTTCGCCAAGTCGGTCAATTGGCCGGGATTCCAGGCGCGCGTGCCGCAGCTGGGCAAGGCCATCGCCGAGGTCGGTCTCGATGAGATCGAGCGGAACCTCGGCTATTACGCCGGGCTCATCAACCAGCAGTCATAGTGGCGCCGCGGCGCACCGCCCTGGCGCCCCACGGCGGTGCGCCCAGCAGCCGACTCCCGAGAGCCTCAGCCGCTTCCCCTCGCGCTGGATGCGCGTCAACCGGGCATGCCTCACCGGCACCGCAATCGCAGCCGACCTGCGCTGCTGGCACCAACTCCTCACCTGCACAGGCACCATGGCCAAAGTTACTCCGAAGACCCTGCACTACCGCTTCCTGCACGTGCGCGCCGTGATCGCGCTTGGCCGGCGCCGCCGAAGACTGAAAACCCCCACAAGCTGGCCCTGAGCCGAGCAGATCGTCACCGCGTTCCGCCTGCTCGTCTTCGGCGGCGCGATCTTCGTCGGTGGCTCGCTGACCACGACCACCGAAGTCGAGAACTCCCGGCTACCTCGGGGTCCGCCTCCCACCGCTTCTACCCGAAACCGCGCTCCGGATCCTGCTGGGCACCCTCGCCACCGGCGTCGGCGCGCCATGCCTCTGGGGACCGCATCACAGCGTGAGCGACGGCGGCCCCGCGGTCGAGCCACTCATCGGAACACCTGGGCCGTTTCAATTCGGGCAGTTTCCGTCCGCGCGCACCAGCCCCTCACGTCCTGGTGCCGGTGCGATCAGGCTCCTCGAAGCTGTGGTCGAATCCGGTAGGCAGCCCCGGCCGGAGGCCTTCCGGACGCTGAACGAAGAGCCTGCGGACGGAGGCCGACGGCCCCACTGAAACCCCGCGTCCCCAACACGTCCCTACGATCATGAAAATGAGGTCGAGAAGATGTTGCCGACTCGTCGGCTCAAGCTTCGCTCGTCAGCATTCCCGCAGGTCAGCGCGACGCTTGCCCGGCGAGGGAGCAAGATCCTCACCCCACTCCGAACTCGCGAGCAGCGGATTCAGTCCGTTGAGCGACAGTTGACGCTCCGACACCTCACGAGGAACGTTTCCGCAGGTCAGAAGCCTGCACAGGTGGGGCGGGTGGGACTCGAACCCACGGCCGACGGATTATGAGTCCTTTGGGGATCTTGGCGGTCCTTGCCGATCAGTGCCCATTCAGGCCGTTCTTGCAGGTCAGACGTGCTGGTCAGTGTCAGCCCTGTGCAGTGCTTGTCGAGCTGTTCCTGTCCTTGCGGCCCCTCAATGGCCCCTGGGGGCCGATGAGTTGGACGCTTACCACAGCATCAGCCGCGTCCGCCCAGTCCAGCCGAGGAGCGTGCCCCCGGGACTGCGCGTGAACCTGGGTCACAGCTTGTCGATCGGTCGGGTCAGCCGAGGACGTAGGTCTCGTCACCGAAATCAGCGACGATCTTCAGCTTGCCGCCGAGCGCCTTGACGTAGGCAGCGAGGGTGTCGACCTCGCTGCGCTCCAGTTGCCCCTTCTCGATGCGTGAGACGCGAGCCTGGGTGACACCCATGGCTTCGGCAACCTGGACCTGTGTGGCGTGCTGCCGCTTCCGCAACTCGGCGAGGCGGTGCACACGAGAGGCCAGGACCATCGCCTGAGCTCCCTTCTGAACCTGATCCTTTTCGGCATCGGTGAAGGCGAAGTCCTCGGCCAGGTCTCCCCAGGAGACGGCCTGCGGGTCCTTGAGGTGATCAGTCATCGTGCCCCGTCCTCTCCATCGATTCGCTTCAGATGTTCCGCATACGCCTGCTCCGCCTGGGGCACCGCGACGCGGTACCAGCCGGTCCAGTTGCCCGCCTTGTCACCGCCGACCGGGATCACGGCCTGGCGGTCCGGGTCGAACACGAACAGCAACCGCACTTCCGTGGCTCCTGCCGAGCCGGGGCGGGGCTCCTTGAGATTGGACAGCGCCGAGCCCTTGATCGTGTCCACCAGAGGGCGGCCTAGCGCGGGACCTTCCTCCTGAAGGGCAGTGACAGCCTGGCTGACCTGAATCAGGGTGTCGCGGTCAGTACGGCGCAGGCTGTGAAGCCACGAAAGAGCTGGCTCGACCACAACGATCTCCCAAGCCCTACACATGCCCCCATCTGCTATTTATTACACTGGCAGCATACGCCACTGACGTCATAATGACAGACGTGGGACCAGGCCAGCCCGGTCAGCCAAAAGGGAGCACCTTGCCGGGCGTCACGTCTCGGCGAAGACCAACCTGTGTGCTCAGGCGGGCTGACGGAGTGCGCCGACCAGTGCGCGCGGGTCGTCGGCGTGGAAGCGGATGGTGTGAGCCTCTTCCGATGCGCCGAGCGGGCGGGTGAAGGGGAGTGGCCGGTTCAACTTCAGGGTCACCGAGGTCTGGCTGCCCACGATCAGGTCGAGGACCCCGTCTTCGGAGAGGGTGACCAGGTGGCCTTCGGGGTAGCGCCGGTCGACGCGGACCGAGGCGACCGCGTCCGGCGGTACGGCGAGGTCGAAGAGGGCTCCGTAGCGGATCCGCAGAGAGCCGTCGGGGCGCACGACGTGCGGCCGGGTGACGCAGGCGGCGTGCAGGGCCAGTACGAGGAGGACGCCGTACAGGTCGAGTACCAGGATCACCCGGTGGACCACTGGCCAAGGGATGAGGAAGGCCAGGCCCACCGTCTCGACGACCATGACAAAGAGCAGCCCGTACATCATCGCGGTTTGGGGCCCGGTGTACGCGGCAGCGAGGTCCCCGGGGCGCACCCCGTGCGTGCCGCGCCGGACCCACCGCCCCAGGGAGGCGAGGGCGCGTAGCTCGTGGAGGACCAGGCGCCGGACGGTCACCGGCACCGCCTCCTGTACGGCGACCCGCCGCGCCGCCCGGCGGTCCGCGCCGCGGGTGCGCGCGGCCACGTACAGCGAGCGCAGCACCCAGGCTTCCAGCAGTAGCACTGCGGGCACCAGCGCCTCGGCGCCCGCCAGCGCCCACCCGGGCGGCCGGACCCCGGCCACCAGGCAGGCCGCCAGGGCCAGTTCCCCCGGCAGCACCGCGGCCACCGCGACCCGCGCCGCCCGTACGCCCCTTGGTCGGCCGTTCATCCCCGGCCCCTCTCCATGAACGCGTCCATGAGCCGGCCCACGACTTCCGCTTGTGCGGGGGTGTACTCGGCGAGCAGCGCCTCCTTGAACCCGGTCACGACCGCCCCGTCCTCGGGGATTGCGGCGAACAGTTCCTCGGGGACGGCTGCCATCAGGTCAGCTGCCAGAGGTGCGATCCGCGGATCGTCGGCGGGGGCTTCGGCGAGCGCGTCGAGGCGCTCATACAGTTCGACGACCGCGGGATCGGCGACCAGTGTTCCGAGCAGCGCGAAAATCTCTTGGCTACTGGAGCTGGTGGCGTCCATCAGCGTGAGGTACTCGCGGTCCTTGGCCGCGCTCGGAGAGTCTGTCCTGGGGGCCTGCGCCAGCAGTGCGGCGAGGGCGGGTGAGACGGGCCCGGTCGCGCCGGGCGGCTCAGCGAGCAGGGCGCTGAGCCGGCGGCGGCGCTCCCGGATGTCGGCTTCCTGGCGGGCCAGGTCGGCGTCGAGTTCCTCCAACACCTCGGCCAGTTCGCGCCCGGCATCATCGGCGAGGGCGTCGCGCACTTCATCGAGGCTGAGGCCGAGTTCGGTGAGCCTGCGCACCCGGGCGAGCATGACGGCATCACGGACGCTGTAGGCCCGGTAGCCGTTGGGGCGCCGCTCCGGTTCCGGAAGCAGCCCGACATGGTGGTAGTGCCGGATCGCCCGGGTGGTGAGCCCTACGAGCGCGGCGATCTCTCCGATTCGCATGCCGCCAGTAGAAACCCTGCCGTTGCGTCAAGGTCAAGCGCTGAAAGCATCGTCGGGTGCAAACCGATTCAAGCGCGTCTACACACCGGAGTGGTACGTCTTCGTCAGCGCACATATCTGGCCAGAGTCCGCTCCCGCTACCCCTCGTCGCCCTCGTCGAGTTCGTCGAGTTCGTCGAGTTCGTCGAGTTCGTCGAGTTCGTCGAGTTCGTCGAGTTCGTCGAGTTCGAGTATGTCCGGGTCGCGCAGCGGGCGTAGGGCGCCGCCGGCCGGGGTGGAGGCGGTGAAGTTGTAGCGGCCCAGGAAACGAGAGCGTGCTCTCCGGGGGCCAGAAGCTCAGCCGCCTCGCCACCGTCGCGCCGATAGGGCAGCCCCACGCCGGTCCCGTCATTGTCGGCTTCGACGCCGACTCCAACACCCTGCCGGCCATCGAGGCGGGCGCGGGTTAACTGCTCAAGGACGCCCCGGGCGACGAGTTCTTCACGGCCGTCCGCGCGAGGGCCAACGGCCGCACCGCTAGTGCCCACACAGCAGGTGAATCGGGCAACGAGTCGCCCGGCCTGGACACCGCTGCGCCCTCTCGGCCCCTGTACGGCCCCTGGGCCTTGGCATCGGCCCTCGGGGAGTCGCCCGGCCGGCGAGTGACGACCTCGATCACCCACTCCGCCGCAGGTCAGAGGGGTTGAATCCCCCCGGAACGCCGCCGGACCCCAAACCCACGAGCAGCGGATTCAGTCCGCCCAGGCAAAGTTGACGATCCGCCACCCAAAAATGAACGTTTCAGCAGGTCAGAAGCCTGCACAGGTGGGGCGGGTGACACTCGAACCCACGGCCGACGGATTATGAGTCCATTGGGGATCTTGGCGGTCCTTGCCGATCAATGCCAATCTTGGCAGTTTTCCCAGCTCAGAAGGGGTTTGGCACCTCGCCCCTTCTCGGCCCTTGTCAGTCTTTTCCGATCCTTGTGTCCAACCTGCGTCCAGAACGCGTCCCGGATGGGCACGCGCACTCGGTTCACGGACCCTCTCCCTAGCTGAGGAGCGGGTCTCGAAACCATGCGCAGCGGATTCCCTTTCCGGCTTTGCTGCACACCGGATGTGTCTTGGTTTCAGAGGGTGGTTCGTGAGGTGATGTCCCTTTCCAGGCGAGGTTGGGGGCAGGGGTCTGGCTGCGCGGCAAGCGGATCGGGGGGTGCATCGCCCGCAAGGGCGTCGAGTCCAGCGAACGCTGAGTGCGACGCCGCTGGGTCATCGAGCGGACGCGGTCCTGGCTGTCCGGTTACCGACGCTTGAGCCCCTGCTACGACACAATCCCCGCAACTACCTGGCCTTTCTCGGACTCGCCGCCGTCCTCTGCTGCTACAAACGGCTCATCCGCCTCACCACTCAGGACACGGTCTCAGGAGAGCAGCGGGGTGAGTTGGTCTGCGTGGTCGCGGAGGACCGGGAGTAGTTCGGTGCCCAGTTTCTGGATGCGGTCGGGTGGAGCGCACAGTGCGAGGCCCGCGACGAGCACGCTGGTTGCGGGGTTACGGATGGCGACGGCGAGGCAGCCGCGATCGAGGCGGAGTTCGCCGAGTTGGCTGGCGACTCCGGTGTCGGATACGGCGGCGAGTTCGTGTGAGAGGCGAGCGGTGTCGGTGATGGTGTGCTCGGTGAGGTGCCGCAGGTCGTGCGCTCCGGCGCGGCGGGTGGACTGGTCGGCGAGGAGGAGTTTGCCGAGGGAGGAGGCGTGCGGGTGGCGGGCGAGGAGGGTGCCATCAGTGGGCGGGTGGTCGGGATCGGGATCGGTCAGGGTGAGGCGTCCGCCTGTGTAGGCGGCCAGGTGAACTCCCCAGCGCACCCGGTGCCTGAGTGCGGTGACCACGGCGCGGGCGGCGGCGCAGGGTTCGGGCACTTGGGAGAGGGAGAGCCGGGCGGCGCGGCGGCCGAGGGCGAAGCCCCGCAGGTCGGGGAGGCGGACCAGGTACTCCTCGGCCACGAGTAGGTTGAGCAGGCGGTAGGTGGTTGCGGGCGGCAGCCGCAGAGCGGTGGAGATCTCCTTCGCGGTCACCCCGGGGCCGGCGGCCACGACCTGTTCCAGTACGTGCAGCGCGTTGCCCTGGGTGCTCATCTGAACCGGCCGGGGACGGGAGTTCGTGGGTGGTCGTCGAGCACGTCGGCTATGGACGTCTCGTCGTATACGCCGATGCCCGCGAGCCGGTCGGGCAGGCGGCGGCGCAGCCACCCGTACCAGGCCAGCGCCGCCGCGCCGAGCACCGCGAACGTCAGGGCGAACGCGCCGCCCGGCACCGAGACGGCGAACGCCCCCAGCGCGATGAGCAGCACCGGCACGACCGCCAGGGCGACGGCCACCGGCCCGGGGGTCGACTCGCCAATGTTGCGCAGGAAGAGCGGTACGGCCAGGCAGACCAGCAGGTAGGCGAGAAGGTAGCCGACGGTGGAAGCCTGGAGCAACAGATCCAGGACCCGTTCGGCCGGGACACCGCCACCGATCATGGCCGCCGGCAACACGGTCGTCACCGGGAGCGCCACCGCGATGGCGAGGTGCGGAGTGCGGTGAACGCGATGGGTGCGGCGCAGTCCACGGGGCGCGAGGCCCTCGGTACCGAGCGAGAACAGCACCCGGACCAGGGCGTTGGCGGTCGCGAGCGCGCAGGCCAGGAAGGAGCTGGCGATGCCCGCGTCCAACAGGGGCGATACCCAGGGCAGTCGCTGTGCCGAAGCCAGGACGCCGAGGGGCAGCACGCGGGCGTCCTCGGTCAGGCTTACCTGGACGGCCGCCGCACACACGTACATGACGCCCGCGACACCTGCGGTCCACATCACCGCGCGGGGGACGGAGCGGAACGGGCGGCGAGCCTCGACTCCGAGGGCCGCCGCGGACTCGAAGCCGATGAAGGCAGCGAGGGCGGGAACTACCGCGGCGGCCACTCCGCCGAAGCCGCCGGCCGGTTCCGCGGCGTGCGCGGAGGGGGTCGGCAGCCGAGAGACGTCGCCGCCGAGCAGGAGGCCGAACACCGTCAGCATCAAAGTGATCGACAGCCCTTCGACGAGCAGCACCACCCCGGCGGAGAGCCGGATGCCGCGGACCGCGCAGGCCGCGACGACAAGGCCCAGCAGCACTGTCGTGGCGGCCACCGAGACCCCGGCCGACGCTCCGGTACGGCCCAGCAGCGCATGCAGGTGGATCGCCGCCCCCGCGAGCGCCGCCGAGACCAGCAGTGCGTAACCGACCAGCAGCGCGCAGGCGCAGGCGAAGGCCCCGGCGGGTCCCAAGCCCTTGGCGGCCAGGCTGTACAGCGACCCGGCGGCGGCCATGCGCCGGGTGAACTGCCCGATGCATCCGGCGATGAGAAGCGCGACGACGGTGGCGATGACGAACGACCAGACCGTGCCGCTTCCGGCGGTGGATGCGGCGATCGCAGGCGTGGCGGCCATCCCCGCCGTTGGAGCGGCAGCGGACACCGACTGGGCGAATACCTGGATCGGCCCGAGGGTGCGCCGGTCCAGGCCCGGAAAGCGCGGGCCTGGACGCAACGTGGGCTGCTCCGTCTGGATCGTCATGGGCGGCACGGTAAGCGGCGCGACTGTTGCCGGACGTGTCGGAGAGGCGTCCGGCATGTTTCCTCGCCTGAGAGTGAACGGCGCCGGTTTTCCCGTTACGGATGACAGCCGCTTGACGCTCCGGTGACGGTCCGGCAACCGCGAGGCTCCAGTGTGTGCGGCAGTCCCCGCTCCCAGCGCCCCCGGGCGCCACTCCCTCATGGAGGTCGGATGTCCGCCGATCGTGCGGCACCCACGCTGACCGGTTCCCTCGGCACCGGTTCGATCGTCTTCATGGTGGTGGCCGCGGCCGCCCCACTCACCGTCGTCAGCGGCACGGTCCCGCTGGGCATCGCGCTGGGCGACCGGGCCGCCTTCCCCGCCACGTTTGTGATCTGCTGCGTGATCCTGCTGCTGTTCGCCGTCGGCTACGGCGCGATGACCCGCCACGTGCCGCAGGCCGGCGCTTTTTACACCTACGTGCAGCACGGCCTGGGCCGGCCGACCGGTCAGGGCGCCGCCTACCTGGCCCTGGTCACCTACACCGCCGTACAACTGGCGGTGTACGGCTACCTGGGGGCGGTGGCCGCCGACCTGGTGCAGCACTACGGCGGACCGTCGCTTCCATGGTGGCTGTGGGCGGTGGTCGCCCTGGCCGGTGTCGGATTCCTCGGCTACCGGCACATCGACGTGAGCGGCAAAGTGCTCGGCGTCCTGCTGCTGGGCGAGGTGGGAGTCGTTCTCGCCCTGGACGCCGTGGTCGTCGTACGCGGGGGTGGCTCGTCGGGGCTTTCCACCGCGTTCCTGCAGCCCGAACAGGTCGGCTCCGGCTCGCTCGGCCTGGGCCTCGTCTTCGCCATCGCCAGCTACCTCGGATTCGAGGCCACCGCCGTCTTCCGCGACGAGGCCCGCGATCCGCACCGTACGATCCCGCGCGCCACGTACCTGTCCCTTCTGCTGATCGGTGGCTTCTACACACTGTCGAGCTGGGCGCTGGTGTCGGCCTGGGGCGACGACCAAGCCGTTCGGGCGGCAACAACCGACCCGGGCGGCATGCTGCTGACCACGATGCAGCACCATCTCGGCTCCGCGGTGGCGGACATCGCCCAAGTACTGCTGCTGACCAGCCTGTTCGCCGCTGCCCTGTCCTTCCACAACGTACTGGCCCGCTACGGCCACTCCCTGGGAACCTCGGGCCTGCTCCCTCGGCTGAGCGGCAGCCGCCACCCACGGCACGGCTCGCCACACATGGCCTCGCTGCTGCAGTCGGCCTGCGCAGCGGTATTGGTGGCTGTCTGCGCGGTGACGGGGATGGACCCGGTCACCCAGGTCTTCGCCTGGCTCGCCGGCACCGCGACCCTGGGCATCCTGCTGCTCATGAGCCTGACCTGCCTGGCCGTCATCGTCTACTTCCGCCGCACCCGCCGGGACCCGCGCACCTGGCACACCGTGGTCGCCCCGGGCCTCGGTCTGCTGGGCCTGGCCGGCTGCCTGGTGCTCGCGGTCGCGAACTTCCCTCTGCTCATAGGTGGTTCGACCACGCTGGCGACTGCCCTGGGTGCCGTACCACTGGGGGCCTTCGCGGTTGGCGTACTCCTGGCACTGTGGCGGCGGCCACGGAACCTGGAGACCGCCGTCGCACAGCCTGTCCCCGAGACCGCCTGATCGCCTTGCCCTACGACCGATGCCGTCCACGGCGTGCACGGCGACCCTCAGCCGTGAGAGCCCGGCGTATCACGCGCTGCCGGACGCTCCATGAGCCGGAGCGAGAATTCGAGCGCACGATCGACCCGCGTCCGGTCCCCGGACACGAGGAGGTCGAGCTGGAGTCCCCTGACCTGGGCGAGCAGGAGCGTGGCGAGTGCTGAGGCATCCTCGGACGGCCAGCCGTCCTGCATGAGCCTTCCGATGAGGATGTCCAGCCAGTCGCCGACAAGCGATCGCGCCGAGCCACGGTCGCCTTCCGGCTTCCAGCCGTTGTACCCGACCATCTCGAACAGGAGCAGGAATTGACGCTGCTCCCGGGGCTCGCACAGCCGCGGCCACAGAGCCTTCACCAGCTCGGCTGCCGAATTGGCCGCGCGCAGCTCCTCGTCACCGGTCAGCCGGTCGGCGAGGTCGGTGCGGATCTTGTCCACGACGCTCGTGATCAGCTCCTCCTTCGAGGAGAAGTGCCGCAGCAGCGTCGCGTGGGTGACTCCGAGTGCCTGGGCCAGCGGCCGCAGGGACAGGTCGGTGACGCCGTGGGCCAGGACGTACTCAGTAACCGCCGCCAGTAGCTCCGGTCTCCGGTGCTGGAAGCGGAGTGTTCTCCCGTCGACCCGTTCTGTACTCATCGCCACAGATCCTCACTCCACGCCAAAGGGACAATAAGCGTACCAAGTGGTTATCCTAACCGAGTGGTACTGCTACTTTCCGCGTATCGGCCCTGCTCCAGCCCGTTGTCCACGCAAGCCCCGACGTTGGGCTCAGCCGGCGGTGAGCCCACTCCCCTCGATGAGGCGGGCAGTGGTGAGCGCCGATCTCCTCCTCACCGATCGAAGGACGACCATGACCGATCAGAAGCGCCAGACCCTGGCCGATCTCAACCTCTTCACCGGGGCGCCGCAGCACGAGAACTTCTCCCGGGTGAAGGACCTGCTCGACACCCGCGAGATGGCTTCTTCGTCCAAGCCCCACGCTTTGCCGCAGGGTGATCCGATCGGCCTGCCGGAGACCTACGAGTTCGACGGCACCGTGCGATCGGCCGAGGAGTTCATGGCCGACACCGACACGGCGGCATTGCTCGTCCTCATCGATGGCGTCACCCGGTACGAGCGCTACGCCCTGACCGGCGGACCGGACGTCCAGTGGCTGTCGATGTCGGTGGCCAAGAGCTTCCTCTCGGCGCTCGTCGGGATCGCGGTCGCTGAAAGACACATCGGGAGCATCGACGAGCCGATCAGCTCCTACGTGCCGGTGCAACCCGGTTCCGCGTACGACGGCGTATCCATCAAGAACGTGCTGCGGATGTCCTCGGGCGCCCGCTGGAACGAGGACTACAACGACCCGACCTCGGACGTCTACCTGCTCACCATGGCCGCGCTGGGCATCGGCGGAACGCTCGACGACTTCGTCGCCACCATGGTCCGCGAGAGCGAGCCAGGCACCCTGTGTCGCTACAACTCGGGCGAGACACAGGTGCTGGGAGCGCTCGTGGCACGGGCCACCGGACGTTCGGTCGCGGACTACATGCGGGAGAAGCTGGGCGAGCCCCTCGGTATGGCCGAGCCCGGCTACTGGATCGTGGACCCCGCCGGCACGGAGCTGTCCTTCGCCGGCCTCAACCTGACCGCCCGCGACTACGCGAGGCTCGGCGAGCTCTACCGCAATGGTGGCGTGTGGCAGGGCCGGCAGATCGTCCCGGCGGACTGGGTGCGCGACTCCGTGACCGTCGCCGCCCCTCATCTGGAGCCCGGCCGGCCCCTGGTCGGCGGGCACCACTTCGACCTGGGCTATGGCTACCAGTGGTGGATCCCAGCCGGGAACCGCGGCGAGTTCAGCGCTATCGGCGTCTACAACCAGTTCGTCTACGTCGACCCGGCCAGCAACACGACCATCGTGAAGCTGTCCGCCAACCGCAGATACGGGACGTCCAGCGAGGAGTCCACCAACCGCGAGATGGAAACCGTCGCCTTCCTGCGAGCAATCGCCCAGCACGACCACTGAACCAGCGGCAACGCAGCCGCCCGGGCCGACGACAAGCGATGTCTCCGTAGCAACGAACTTTCACAAAGGAAGCGCCATGACCCACGCCACCGCCTCGACCGAGCGGACGGGCACGTCCCCCTCGGCCACCCACCCCCTGTCACTCCTCGCAGCCGAGGAGATCGACGCCGCACGGCTGGCCGCCCAGCAGGCCGGACTGACGACGGACACCACCCGGTTCGTGTACGTCGGGCTGGAGGAGCCGCCCAAGCACGAGGTCCTCGCCCACCGCGACGGCGACGCCGTACGACGCCGGGTGAACATGATCCTCATCGACCGCGAGACTTCGGTCGCCACCGTCGCCGTGGCCGACGTCACCAGCGGCGAGGGTGGCAGAGTCGTCGAGTCGAGGACCGTGGACGCGGCGGGCGAGGGGCAAGCCCCCATCCTCGACGAGGAGTTCGACGACATCGAGGCCATGCTGCTGCGCAGCGAGGAGTGGCTGAGCGCCCTGGGTAAGCGGGGCGTAGACCCGCAGAAGGTGCGTGCCGTCCCGCTCTCGGCCGGGAACTTCGGCCACGAGGACGAGACGGCTCGACGGGTCTGCCGCGTGCTGGCGTTCCTCCAGCTCGACGAAGCCGACCTGCCGTGGGCCCACCCCATCGACGGCGTGTGCGCCTACGTGGACCTGACGGCCGGCGAGGTCTTCGAGGTGGTCGACAGCGCCGAACTGGCGGTGCCGATGGAGCGCGGCGAGTGGGACGCAAGCCCGCATGCGGCGCCGATGCGGACCGACCTCAAGGCCCTGGAGATCATCCAGCCCGACGGCCCGAGCTTCACCGTGGACGGCAATCTGATCAGCTGGGCGGACTGGTCGTTCCGCTTCACCTTCGATGTCCGTGAAGGACTCGTGCTGCACCAGCTCGGCTTCCGCGACGGCGGTGAGGTGCGCCCCGTCGTCTACCGGGCGTCCATCCCCGAGATGGTCGTCCCGTACGGTGACCCCTCTCCCGCCCGCTACTGGATCAACTACTTCGACCAGGGCGAGTACATGTTCGGCCGCTACACCAACTCCCTGGAGCTGGGCTGCGACTGTCTCGGAGAGATCACGTACTTCGACGCCACGATCAGCGACGAGAAGGGCCGCCCCCGCATCGTCAAGAACGCGATCTGTCTGCACGAGGAGGACTACGGCGTGCTGTGGAAGCACACCGACCTCTTCAACGGCATGACCGAGACCCGCCGTTCACGGCGCCTGGTCATCTCCTTCTTCCTCACCATCGGCAACTACGACTACGGCTTCTACTGGTACCTCTACCTCGACGGCACCATCGAACTGCAGGCCAAAGCGACCGGCATCGTCTTCACCTCCGCCTACACCGGCCCGGACGGCTTCGCCACCCAGATGGCTCCCGGTCTGGGCGCCCCCTTCCACCAGCACCTGTTCTGTGCCCGCCTCGACCTGGCGGTCGACGGCCACCGCAATGCCGTCGACGAACTCGACGCAGTGGCCGTCCCGGTCAGCGACACCAACCCCCACGGCAACGCCTTCCGACAGGCTCGCACCCGGCTCACCTCGGAACTCGACGCCCGCCGCACGGCGGACAATCTTCGCTCGCGTACGTGGCTGGTCAGCAACCCCGACAAGCAGAACCGACTGGGCGAGGACGTGTCCTACGCCCTCCACCCGGAGGGACAGCCGACCCTGCTGGCCGACCCGTCCAGCGTGATCGCCAAGCGCGGCGCCTTCGCCACTCGTCACCTGTGGGTCACGCAGTACGACCCCGCTCAGAAGTGGCCCGCCGGCGAGATCGTCAACCAGAGCCCCGGCGGTGACGGCCTGGAGTCGTTCGTCGCCGGTGACCGCCCGCTGGACGGCGAGGACGTGGTCCTGTGGCACACCTTCGGCCTCACCCACTTCCCACGCCCGGAGGACTGGCCGGTCATGCCCGTCGACTACACCGGCTTCAAGCTCAAGCCCGTCGGCTTCTTCGACCGCAATCCCGCACTCGACGCACCTCGCGGCACGACGTCGCACTGCCACGGATCGTAAGGCCATGACCGCATCCACAGGGCATGGGACCCTCCGCCGGGTGGCCGCGAGCCTGGCCGTGATCTCCGCCTTTGTCCACGCGGCCATGCTGCGCCAGCACGTCGACCGTTTCGCCGTCGTCCTGCTGGTGCTGGCACTGACCTGCCTCGGCTGTGCGGTCATGCTGTGGCGGTCGTCAGGACCAGGCGAATGGACGGCCATGGCGATGCTCAACGTCGTGATGCTGACGACCCATGTCCTGTGGCCGGCGGTCCAGCCCGGGATGGATCACACGAACCATCTCCAGAACCACTACCAGAGCGGCAGCCTCACACTGATGCACGCGGCTCTCGCCCTGGCCGTCGTGGAGACGCTCCTTGCCGTAGCCGGGCTCTTCGGTGCACTCCTCGGGGAGCAGCGGGAAATCACCGGGAAGGACGCGGCGTGCCCAGGCAGGGTCTACCGGTAAGTCCGGTTATTGGACGTCGTCTCAATGTGGCGTGCTCGATGTTCCGGCGTGGTGGGGACGCTGAGCGTCTGGTGCCGGATGAGTGGTGGGAACTGTTCGAGCGAGTGGTACCGCCCCGCTCCTCGTCTGTGCAGCATGAGGGTGCCGAGAGTCTGCTCGACCACCCACCGCTTCGGCTGCGGAGTGAACCCGCGTGCCCCGGGAAACGTTCGAGGACGAGAGCGAGACCCTGGCCCACTCCGATGCACAGCGTGGCCACACCCACCCCGCTGCCCCTGCGGGCGAGTTGGTGGGCGACGGTGCCGGCGAGCCGCGCCCCGGACGCACCCAGCGGATGCCCGAGGGCGATCGCACCGCCCTGCGGGTTGAGGATCGCCGGGTCGAACTCGGGCCACTCGGCCACGCAGCCGAGCACCTGGGCGGCGAAGGCCTCGTTCAGTTCCAGTACTGACAGGTCGTCAAACCCCTTGCCCGCCTTGGCGAGGGCCCGGTTTACGGCCTCGACGGGGGCGAGTCCGAAGTAGTGCGGGTCCAGGGCGTTGACGCCGGTCGCGGAGATCCGGGCCAGCGGCTCGCGACCGGTCGCGGCAAGGCCCTCGTCGTCGACGAGCAGCAGGGCGGCGGCCCCGTCGTTGAGAGGTGAGGCGTTGCCCGGGGTGACCGTGCCGGCGTCCTTGCGGAATGACGGCTTGAGCTTCGCCATCGCCTCCAGGGACGCGTCCGGCCGTACGCACTCGTCGGCGCCGAAGACGACCGGCTCGCCCTTGCGCCGCGGGACCGGCACCGGCACCGGCGCGAGTTCGGCGTCAAACGACCCCGCCGCCTTGCGGTGCGAGGCCAGCGCGAACTCGTCCTGCTGCTCACGGCTGATCTTGTGCTTCTCGGCGATCAGCTCGGCCGACTCGCCGAGCGGGATCGTCCACTGCGGGTCCATCCTCGGGTTGACCATGCGCCAGCCCAGCGTGGTCGAGTACAGCTCGGCGTGCCCGGCCGGGAACGGCTTGTCGGACTTGGGCAGCACATACGGCGCCCGCGTCATGGACTCCACGCCACCGGCCATGGCGATGGAGGCGCCCCCGAGAGCGATGGCCCGAGCCGCCTGGATCACGGCTTCGAAGCCGGAGGCGCACAGGCGGTTGACCGTCACGCCGGGCACGCTGTGACGGCCACTGTGATGGTCCTCGACGACCCCGAGGGCCTTGCCGCATGGCAGCCGGGCCGCCGCGAACTCCGCAGGGCTCCGTGGCACCCACTACCGAGTTCTGGCGGCGCCAGCGGATTCATCCGAGGAACGATGCGGCCGTCACACGGGCGGCAGGTTGAGCGGCGTGACCACCTGGATCGCCGAGGGCGGGGGCGGGCCGTCCTCCGGCAGTGCCTTGTGGGCGCGCATGATGGTCTGGCAGGCGCGGCGCACGTCCTGGCGCAGGTCGTGGTGGAGCACCGCAGAGAGGCGGCGCTCGCGCAGGAGACTGATGTTGTCGTGATCGAGATCGTGGGCGATGAAAACGGCACACGGCCTGCCCAGCGCGTCGAACGCGTCCAGCGTGGCAAAGTTGCCCCCTCCCATCGAGTAGACCGCGACGATGTCCTCGTCGCGCTTGAGCGCCTCGATCACCAGGTCGCGCTGGGTGGCGTCCAGACCGTCGCTGTCGGTGACCTCCACCAGGGAACGCCTGGGCTGCGCGAGGCGCATCTCGCTGCGGAATCCCATTTCGCGTTCCTCCTCGCCTCGGAAGGAGCCCCGGCTGATGGTGGTGAGCACATTGCCGGGGCGATCGCCGAGCCACTGTTCGAGAAGGTAGGCGGCGGTGGCGCCTGCCGCGCGGTTGTCGATGCCGACGTAGGCCAGGCGCGCGCTGTGGGGCAGGTCTGTCACCAAGGTGACAACAGGGATGCCGGCCGCGGCCAGTCGCCCTACGGCGGCGGCGACCTCAGGCACGTCGGGAGCCTTGAGGATCACGCCCTGCGTGCCACGCTTGGCGATCTTGTCGAGGATGCCGGTCATCTCGACGGGCGGGCAGGTCTCGCGGAAGTGGAAACGCGAGCGGACGACGGCGGGGTGCAGGGCAGGCAGTTCGGCCTCGAGCGCCTCGCGTACGGCGGCGGAGAACCGCTCCGGTGCCTGCATCACGATGTCGATCATGAAGGTGTGGCCCCCGATGCGGACCTGGGCCTGCTGACGGTCCAGGTCTTTGATCGCTTGATGCACTTCCCTGATCGTGCTTTCGGTGACGCTGCCCCGGCTGTTGAGGACCCGGTCGACCGTCGCGGTGCTCAGTCCGGCCTGCCGGGCGATTTCCCTGATGGGGTAGGGGTGGCGCATGACGGTTCCCTGAAGACGATGATGGACTTTTGATTTATTTCAGAGGATTGATTGATGGGCGTGATCCCTCAAGACTGGCAGAAATGAAGGCACCGCGAAAGGACCCCGCATGTCCCTCACCGCTGCGCGATCACGGACTTGGCTGACCGAGGACGACTGCGATCTCGACGGGTTCCGCTTGCTCGTCGAGCAGGACACCGACCCGGCCGATCATCCTTCGGCCGAGCGGGTCGAGCAGAATGTTCCCCTCTACGACAGCGACCGGCTCCGTAGCCTTACGGCCACCGCCGACGGTCGACGCGAGGTACAGACCGAGCTGATCCGGGCGCTCCTCGACGGACCCGGCATCGTGGTCCTCAAGGGCGTTTTCCCCGACGCGACGGTCGTGGACCGGGCTTCCGAGGCCTTCACCGCGCTGATTGAGGAGGAGCGCGCGGACGGGACCGCCCGCGGCGATCACTTCGCCAAGCCGGGCGCCAACGACCGAGTCTGGAACGCCCTGGACAAGGTGGCCGTACGGACCCCCGAGGTGTTCGCCGACTACTACGCCAACGACATGCTGGCGCTGATCTCCGAGGCCTGGCTGGGCCCTGCCTACCAGGTGACCTCCCAGGTCAACGTCGTCAACCCGGGCGGCGCCGCGCAAAGCGTGCACCGCGACTACCACCTCGGTTTCCTCACCCAGGAACGCGCCGCGGCCTATCCGGCGCATGTCCACCGCCTGTCGCCCGTGCTCACCCTCCAGGGCGCCGTCGCCCACTGCGACATGCCCGTCGAGTCCGGCCCGACGCTCTACCTGCCGCACTCGCAGAAGTACGAACCCGGCTACCTCGCCTGGCGACTCCCGCAGTTCGTCGAGTACTTCGACGCCCACCATGTCCAGCTCCCCTTGGCCAAGGGGGATGCGGCCTTCTTCAACCCCGCGCTCTTCCACGCTGCCGGACACAACCGCTCGGCCGACATCCGGCGCATGGCCAACCTGCTGCAGATCTCCTCCGCATTCGGCCGCGCCATGGAGACAGTGGACCGCGAGGCGATGGCGAACGCGCTCTTCCCGGTGCTGCTGCGCCGCAAGGCCGAGGGGGTTTCGCAGGACTGGCTTCGCCGCGTGGTCGCCGCCACTGCTGACGGCTACCCCTTCCCGACCAACCTGGACCTCGACCCCCCGGTCGGAGGTCTCGCACCGCCCTCCCAGGCTGACACCGTCTGGCAAGCCCTAACCGAGGGCTGGACCCACGACCGACTACGCCAGGAACTGCAGGCCGGCGCCGAGCGCCGCCGCGGCTGAAAGAGTCACAGCACTCATGGCACTTCTTCAGGACAAGATCGTTCTGGTGAACGGTGCCCAGCCAGGGCGTCGGGGCCGGCATCGTGCAGGCTGCTGTGAGGGAGGGCACGACCGTCGCCTTCACCGGCCGCCGGGTCGAGGTGGGCGAGAAGCTCGCTGCGGACACGGGTGCGCTTTTCGTGCAGGCGGACCTCGCCGATCCGGCGCAGGCAGGCGCCTCCGTCGCACGGACCGTGGACGCGCGTGGTCGCGTTGACTGCCTGGTCAACGCGGCCGGGCTGACGTCACGCGGCTCGCTCCTGGACACCACGCCGGAGCTGTTCGACCAGCACATGGCGATCAACCTGCGGGCGCCGTTCTTCGCGATGCAGGTAGCAGTGGCCGACATGAAGACCCGTCAAGCGCCGGGGACCATCGTCAACATCGGCTCCAACTGCGC
The DNA here is from genome assembly GCF_036174265.1 of Streptomyces sp. NBC_00285. Classification (NCBI taxonomy): domain Bacteria; kingdom Bacillati; phylum Actinomycetota; class Actinomycetes; order Kitasatosporales; family Streptomycetaceae; genus Streptomyces; species Streptomyces sp. NBC_00285. The sequence continues at coordinate 3,540,484 of NZ_CP108055.1, forward strand.
CCATGGCGGACCGCCCTACTTGGCCCCCTACTCCGCGGCCAAGGCCGGGCTGGCCGGACTGACCCGCAACGCCGCCCACGCCCACCGCTGGGACCGCATCCGCGTCAACGGCCTCAACATCGGCTGGACGGACACCGAGGGCGAGGACGCGACCCAGCGAGCCTTCCACGACGCAGGTGACGACTGGCGGTGCACGATCCAGGCGAGGCCAGTTGCCACCGCACCGCGCCGACTCCGCTACACCCCTGCGCAGAGTGGATGACTCGGCACCGGAGCGGCCACTTCCGGTTTCCCCGCGTCCAGCCGGCGTCCAGAATCCAGTGCCCACCCAGCCGCAGGAGCCATGTACCGCAAGTTCAACCGCCGCGAACTGGAACATCCGCGCAGGTCAGCGGCATCCGCACTACCGACACCGACAACGAGGCCGAACTCACGAGCAGCGGATTCAGTCCGTCCAGGCAAAGTTGACGATCCGCCACCCAAAAATGAACGTTTCCGCAGGTCAGGACCATGCACAGGTGGGGCGGGTGGGACTCGAACCCACGGCCGACGGATTATGAGTCCTTTGAGGATCTTGGCGGTCCTTGTCGATCCATGCTCATTTTTGACGTCTTTGCAGATCAGGTGCGGTTATCCATGCGGGTGTCCCTCAGCCCTTGTCAGTCTGTTCCTGTCCTTGCGGCCTCAACTCGGCCTCAAAGAGGCCCGCGAGGAGGGGGCAATCTCGCCAGCCCAAGGACCGGAGTCGAACCTGCGCGCAACTGATTTCCCTTCCAACGCCTTGAGGCTCCGGTCCAAGTCGCCGGACCGGAGCCTCAACAGCTGAGCAAGCAGAACACGGGCTCAGCCAGCGTAAAGAGATATTCCCTGCAGAGACATCATCGCGGAAGCGCACCTCATCCGTGGTACAGCACGCGGACGGCGTACGCGTCGGCCGGAAGGGCGATCAGGTAGTCGCTGAAGTAGCGGCGCCGCTCGGCGTTGGCGACGTCCAGCCAGTGTCCGTCCAAAGTCAGCAGGGCGTTCGAGGGCAAGACTTCGTCCACGGCGTGCCGCACCAGAATGCCGAGGTCGTCGCCCAGGTTGGCGACCGGGTCGTCGCCCACGAGGTCCTCCAACTCCGGGGTGTCCAGGAGCGCCGCGATGGCCGGCTGTGTACGGAAGTCCTCCAACGCCTGGGCACTCGGATAGTTCTCGGGGTCAGCGAAGTGTCTGGCCCAGAATTCATTCGCGGAGCGGGCGGGCGGGTAGGCCTTGGCGAAATCCCGCCATGCTTCGAAGGCTCGGCGTGCTTCGGCGGCTGCCCGCGCACGCGGCGTTTCGAGGTCCAGCAGCGCGCGTGGCCCGCCGTCGCACAGTGAATGCGGCACGTTGCGCGGCTCTCCGGACAGGGCCTTGGCACCCCGGATGAGACGCGGGTCGTCCTCGTGCCCCGGGACGACCAGGAACTCGCAACCCCGACCGTCGATCTGCCAGTAGTCCCACCAGGTCTCGACATCCGGATCGCCAACCCCGACGTCCCGGTTGTAGTCGAACGGCGCCATCACCGCGGTGATGGCCTGGACGACGTCCCCCGGGTCGCACGGGGGAACGCACACCGTCACTCGCTCTTTTGCCATAGCTCTTTCCTCGGTCCGTTCACACTCATGCCATCGGCTGCGGATCGCAGGAAACGAGCCACCCGTCACAGCCCCGCTGCCATGAGCGTGTCGCGTCCCAGATCATGTACAGATCGCCGACGACGCCAAGACCGCCCATGAGCCTACCGGCTCTGCTTCCCCCGCCCGACCTGGGCTCGGACGGCACATCGGGCACGCTGGGAGCCCTCCCGGTGACCTCGCCGGGGGTGATTCGGATGGTCCCACCGTTGATGTTGCGGACCAGCGGCTGCACACGTTGCGTGTCGAAGGCGCCGTCCGGCCAGATCACGCGAACGTGCTTGTTGCCGACGAACTTGTCCCGGATCGCCTCCGCCTCGGCCTGGCTCTGCGCAACGTAGACGGCGTTCTGGGTCTGGCCCTTGCCGGTGGCGCTGGTGTTCATCTTGTTGGACACCGTTTTGGCGACGTTGTCCGCGTTGAACACCCTGGCGTTGCTCTCGTTGGCGTCCCAGGTGTCGACGGCCACGATCTTGCCGTTCTTCCAGGTGACCTTAATGAAGTCCGCCGTGGCGCCGGCCGCGACATGGTCGCCGTTGGGACCGTGCATCAATCCCTTCCTGGGCAGTACGCCATTTTCGTCCTGCCACAGGTACCGGGTGCCGCTGCCGTTCCTGGAACCGTCGTAGTACTTGCCGCCGTTGCGCAGGTCTTCGTTCATGTAGTCGAACGCGACCTTCTCCGAGGCGATATTCGACGGCCCGCCAAGTGTGTGCGGGACGCCACGCTCGTCGTAGATGACCTGGCGGCCGCTGACCGTGCGCTGGGTGAGTGCCCGGGTCTTCCTGATCTCGGTCGGGCGGCTCGCCGCGACGGGCACTCCCCCGCGGCACACCGCCGTGCCCTCCCAGCACTCGGCGACCTGCAGGCCGTCCGGGTCGCTCTTGGTGACCGGGTTGTTGTCGGCGTAGGCGTAGCCGTTGATCTGCAGGGGGTCGGACGGGTCGATGACCGGGTCGGCGGACAGGAAGCGGCCGGTCCACTGGTCGTACTCGCGGGCGCCGAGGTGAGTCAGGCCCGTGGCCGTGTCGTCGATGCCGGTGCGCAGGTAGGAGCGCCGGTCCGGCCAGCTGGAGGGCTGGGAGCCACGTGTCTCGCCGAAGGGCTTGACGAAGCGGCGGCTCACAGTCTGCGCGCTCGTCTCGTCGACCGAGGTGGTGGAGGTGCCTAGTGCTGTGACCGTGTTGGTTCGCCGGGTTGGTCTGGCTGCGGTGGTGAGGGGGCGTCCGCCCCAGCGGATGCCTTTCTCGCTGCGGATGCGGGCGCGTTCCTTGCGTTCGGCGGCCAGGACGTCGCGATGGCGGGCGTTGGCGTTGCGCCAGCGCAGGTAGGCGTGCAGGGCCCGGGTCTGCACGATGTGGTTGGGGTGGTGGGAGTTGGCGATGGTGAACTGCCTCAGCGGGCCGAAGTGGGCCTCGATGGGGTTTGCCCAGGAGGCGTAGGTCGGGGTGAAGCACAGCTCGACCTTGTTCTTCTTCGCCCAGCGGCGGATGTCGGTGCCCTTGTGGGCGGACAGGTTGTCCATGATCACGTAGATCGGGGCGCCGTCCGGGCGGGCAGCGCGGATCGATTTCAGCGCGGCCAATGTGTTCATGGCGCCCTTCTTGCGGCGGTTCACGCCCCATAACGTGTCGTCGCCGACCGAGTAGCAGCCGTGGAAATACCGGACTCCGTGGGTGCGGTGGTAGGTGGCCGGCAGCCGGTCGGGCCGGGTCTGTTCGGCCCAGCAGTTGCCGCCGGTGGGCCGGATCCCGAGCGGGCCGAACTCGTCGAAGGCGAAGACCCGGTCCGGGAAGCGGTCCAGGACGTGCTCGATGCGGTCGAGCTTGGGGTCGCGCTCGGGGTCCGGGGACTCCTTCCAGGTCTTGGTGCGCTGGAAGGTGATGCCACGGCGGGCGAGCAGGCACCGTAATGCCTCGCGGCCGATGCGGATCACCCGGCCGTGGACTTTGCGCAGGTAGGCGACGAGCTTGCGCAGTGACCAGCGGGTGAAGGGCTGGCCGACCTTGACCGGGCGGGTGGTGGCCGTCGCGATGACGAAGTCCTCGTCGTCATCGCTGAGTTGGCGGGGACGGCCTCCCGCCCATTGAGGGTCCAGGCAGGCCAGGCCGATCTCGTTGAAGCGGTGGATCACATCCCGGACGGTGTCCTCGTCGGCCGCCACGAGTTGGGCGATCACCGGCACCCGGTTCCCGCCGGCCGAGGCCAGTAGCATCATCGCGCGCCGGTAGCGCACCGTGCTGGTGCTGCCGCGGCGCACGATCTGCTGCAGCTTCTGCCCCTCCTGGTCGGTCAGTCTGCGCACACGCACAGGCTCGGCCACCGCACCTCCAGCGATCGGATCGGACGTCACCGCACATCCAACCGCCACGACCACCAACCCGGCCAACCGATGCGGTCACAGCACTAGCGGTCGGCCAGGGCCTCGGTGATGATCCACTCCTGGCGCTCATAGTTGGAGTGCTTGCGGGCGAGAAGGGCCTCCGTCGACCGCATCAGCCGGTCGAGTGCTGCCGGCCCGGCCGCTCGGGCTCCATCCGGAAGCAGACCAAGCGGGTCTTGGCGGCGGCCGTGCGCAGCTCGTCGTCGGTGGGCTGCCGGTCGCCCGGGAGGCCGAGCATCAGCCCCTTGGCGGCCTTGGGCCCTTTGCGCCGGCCGAACTCACCCAGCAGGGCGGCGACTTCCTCAGGGTCTTCGACGACCGTCGGGACAGCGCCGTGGTCCTGGCCCCGGATGCGCAGCCGGACGGCGGACCCTTGGCGCATGCTGGGGATCCAGCCGAGCTGGGAGGACATGGCGAGCACCGTGCCGGGATCCCAGTCGAAGTAGCCGATGGGGACCGTGAATTCGCGGCCCGTCCTGTGCCCCTTGTACGTGAGCAGCATCAGGCGCCCGCTCAGCGGCTTGTGGAAGCGGGAGGCGAGCAGCGGCCGGACGACCTTGTTGGCGGCCCGGAAGATTTTCACCATGGGTGGCCTGGCCGTGTTCGCCGCGGGTGTGCCGGAGGTGCTCACCTGATGCCGCCGGGGACGGTGTGGACGATCTCGGCCTGGTCGCGCTTGGTGTACGCGTCCCAGTAGTGCTCGGCGATGGTCTCGGGCTCGGTGCCGGGACCGCTGCCGATGTACACCCCGATCGCCACGTGCGCGGCGTGCACCCCGTGCTCGGCGAGGTCGATGCCCAGGGCCATGGCGTAGTTGCGCAGGGCCGCCGCCGCGACGCCGATGCTGCCGAACGCGCCGCCGCTCGGCCGGACCGAGGAGGCGCCCGTGGAGAACAGCAGGGTGCCGCTGCCGCGTTCGAGCATGGCGGGCAGCACCTGACGGACCGCGGCGACCGCTCCGTACAGGTAGTAGTCGAGCTGCTTGTGGAGGTCCTGCGCCGTGGCGTCGACGGCGGCAGCGCCGGCGAACGTGGGGTCGGCGGGCGAGTACTCCAGTACGTCGACGGCCCCGAACCGGTCGGCGACCGCGGCGAGCGCCGACTGGAGCGAGTCGGGACGCGTCACGTCCGCGGCGAAGCCTGCGGCCTCGATGCCGTCCTCGGCGAGCCGCGCGGCGAGCGCGTCGAGCTTGTCCTGGGTCCGGGAGACCAGGGCGACCTGGAACCCCTCCTTTCCGAAGCGGCGGGCGATGGACAGGCCCAGGCCGGGGCCTGCCCCGATGACGGCGATGACGGGCATGGGTGGTGCTCCTGTGGTCGGACGGGTCGGATCGATGAGGGGCATCTCCCGCCACGACAGCGGTCAGGACTGAAAGTCGAGGGTAGCCTCATGTTCTTGGATTGTAGCAGAGAACATGAGGCATCCCTCCGGTTGGTAGGCTGAGTGACATGGCCATCGACCGTCCGTCCGCCTCCGCCGGGAACCCGGCCCCTGTCCGCCCCCTGCGGCGCGACGCGCAGCGCAATCGCGAGGCCCTGCTCACCGCGGCCCGCTCCTGCTTCGCCGAGCAGGGCCTGGAGGCACCCCTGGAGCAGGTGGCCAAGCGGGCCGGGGTGGCCATCGGCACGCTGTACCGGCACTTCCCCACCCGGCTGGACCTGGTGCAGGCGACCTTCGCCGGGAAGCTGGCCGCCTGGCAGGAGGCCGCCGAGAAGGCCGTCACCATGGACGACGCCTGGGCGGGGCTGTGCCATTTTCTGGAGACCATGTGCGAACTCCAGTCACAGGACCGGGGGTTCAACGACCTGGCCTCCATACGGTTGCCGGAGAGCGCCTGCCTGGCGGGCGCCCAGACCCGCATCCGCGAACTCGGTGTACACATCGTCGAGCGTGCGCAGGAGCAGGGCAGCCTGCGCCCCGACCTCACCCCCGAGGACCTTGCCTTCGTCATCTGGTCGCACAGCCGCGTCACCGAGGCCACCCACGCCATCGCCCCGGACGCCTGGCGCCGCCACCTCTACCTTCTGCTCGACGGCTTCCGAACCGACCGCGCCCACCCGCTGCCGGCGCCGCCGCTCACCGGGGAGCAGCTGTACCGCGCCATGATCAGCCTCGGCGGAAACGGGGCCTGCGGCACCTGACCGTCGAGACGCGCGTTGTCTCAAGACGCCGCGGGGAGCCCCTTCCCGGCGACCAGGCCGAGCCGGTACGCCTCCGTCCCCGCGACGCAGAGTTCGCGGAGGCGTTTGGTGACCTCCGCGTGCACCGGCGACACGGCGTGCGCCTCGAAGGCCGCCTCAGGGCTGGCCACTCGCTATGACAAGACACCCGAGAGCTATGCCGCAGGACTCCACCTGCGCGGGTCCATCCTCTGGTTACGCAGCCTTCCAGCCCTCCCGTGACCTCAACTCAGAACAGGCCCTACGAGAGGGCGGCAATTCCACGCCTGCGCTGCAGACGTCCCCAGCCGCATCGGCGCCATCCACCACCCACAGCAGCGCGCCTCGCGGTCGACTTTCCGCATACCTTCGGCCCCAATGCGGCCTCAACCCCGCCCTCGACCTCTCGCGCAGGCCGCCGTTACGGCCCACGCGAACCAAGGTCCGCCTCGTTCTCGCAGGTCAGGGCAGCATCAACCACAGGCGACACAGACACCGTGGAACTCGTGAGCAGCGGATTCAGTCCGTTGAGGCAAAGTTGCTGATCCGACAGGACAAATTGAACGTTTCCGCAGGTCAGAAGTCTGCGCAGGTGGGGCGGGTGGGACTCGAACCCACGGCCGACGGATTATGAGTCCTTTGAGGATCTTGGCGGTCCTTGTCGATCAACGCTCATTCTTGACGTTTTCGCAGGTCAGATGCGGTTATCCGTGTTGGGGCTAGTCAGCCCTTGTCAGTCTGTTCCTGTCCTTACGGCCTCAACTCGGCCTCAATGAGGCCCGACAGGGTCGTGCTGAAGGCATAGGGAACGATCGCGCCAGCTCAAGGCGGGGATCGAACCCGCGCGCAGCGGATTCCCCTTCCAACGCACAGAGACTCCACCCCAGGGCGCCAGGGCGGAGCCTCTGGGAGCACTTTCACCGAGCAACGCGTATACACAGAGCCCGAGCTACAGGACCGGAATCAGTCCGCGTCCAGCTCGGCCGCTTCGACGGGGTGCCGCTGCAGCCAAGCGTATGCGTTTCGAAGACGGCGCAATCTATGCAGATGTCATCTCGATCGCCAAGAGCCTCACCTGCTCCGTGTGCGGGCTCGCTCTCAGTGGGCCCGCAGAGATGAAGAGCGCCGGCTTGCCCCAGCAGTTCACGCATGAGGAAGCGGACAGCATCGAGGCTCGATACCTCGACACCTATGAACCGGACTACGGCAACGACTGAGCTGTCGGTGTGACACGTCGGGGGCGCCTGAACTTGGGTTCAAACGACGCCGACACCCACGGCCCGGTCCGCTACGCACTCCTCCCCGAGAAGATCTCCGGTGGCTCCGGCTCAGCGGTCGCCGTGGATATCGCAGACATCGTCCTCGGCACCGACACCGTAGGCTCCGGCCGCGCTCAACGGCATCGTCAGCGTCAAGCCCACACTGGGCACGGTCCTACGACCAGCGGCCACCATCCGATCACGGGGTTCGTCGACCATGGGCCGGGCGGCGCCGGTGAGCCGGTCGTCGGCCTGCTCAGGGCGGGGAAGGCGGGCGGCAACACCGCCGCCGACCACATCACCGCCACTCAACTGGCCCTGGCCAACGCCCCAAGACCTACCGGCGCGGGTGCCGCACCTTGATCCGCACCGACTCCGGCTGCGGCACCCGCGAGTTCCTCAACTGGCTCACCCCGCGCGGCCGGTGGCCGTCCAACGCGGTCGGCATGACCATCACCGACACCGTCCACCATGCCGTACTGAAGATCCAGGCATCGGCCTGGACACCCTCCGTCGAACCGGGCTGCGAGATCCGCGATGGCGCCTGGGTCGCCGAACTCGCCGGGGACTGCCTGACGGGCTGGCGGATGGGGATGCGCCTGATCGTCCGCAAGGAACCCATACTCCGGCGCCCAACTCCGCGTCACCGACGCCGACGGCATGCCCATCGCCTGTTGCTACCAACATCCCCGGGGCGATACCGGCCTCAAACTGAGCCACCGCCAGCGCACCCGCTGCGAGGACCGCATCCGCAACGCCCGTGCCACCGAGCTGCGCAACCTCCCCCTGCACAACTTCGCCCCGAACCAGATCTGGCTGGAGATCGGTCTGCTTCTATCCTTGCGTCCCGAACGCGTCCAGGATGGACGAGGAGAACCCGCTTCCCCGGATACTGCTCCAGTTCAGAGGGGTTCTCGAACTCCTCCGCAGCGGATCCCTTCCTCACTTCGGGCGGATGTCGGGGCCCCTGCGGGGCGATCCCACTGGCACTGGCGGCGTCGGCGCGAGCGTCACGCGTCCAGTGACGTCATGACGTGCTTGATGCGGGTGTAGTCCTCGAAGCCGTACGCGGACAGATCCTTGCCGTAGCCGGATTGTTTGAAGCCGCCGTGGGGCATCTCGGCGACCAGCGGAATGTGGGTGTTGATCCACACGCAGCCGAAGTCCAGCTTCTTGGACATGCGCATCGCGCGTGCGTGGTCCTTGGTCCACACCGACGAGGCCAGGGCGTAGTCCACGCCGTTGGCGAATTCCAGGGCCTGTGCCTCGTCGCGGAAGGGCTGGACGGTGATGACCGGGCCGAACACCTCGTTCTGGATGATCTCGTCGTCCTGTTTGAGGCCGGAGACGACGGTGGGGGCGTAGAAGTAACCCTTGTCGCCGACGCGGTGGCCGCCTGCCTGAACTATGGCGTGGGCGGGCAGGCGCTCGATGAAGCCGGAGACCTGCGTGAGCTGGTTGGCGTTGTTGAGCGGTCCGTAAAGAACGTCCGGGTCGTCGGGCCGACCGGTCTTCGTGCCGGTGGCGGCCCTTGCCAGCGCCGTCACGAACTCGTCGTGGACCGACTCCTGTACGAGGACGCGGGTCGCGGCCGTGCAGTCCTGGCCGGCGTTGAAGAAGCCGGCCACCGAGATGCCCTCGACGGCGTGGGTTATGTCGGCGTCGGCGAAGACGACGACGGGGGCCTTGCCGCCCAACTCCAGGTGGACGCGCTTGACGTCTTTGGCCGCGGACCCAGCGACTTGCTTGCCGGCCCGTACGGAGCCGGTGATGGAGGCCATTGCCGTAGTGGGGTGTTCGACCATCAGGCGCCCGGTGTCGCGGTCGCCGCAGACGACGTTGAAGACGCCCTTGGGCAGGATGGATCCGACGATCTCGGCCATCAGCAGGGTGGAGGCCGGGGTGGTGTCCGACGGCTTCAGGACCACGGTGTTGCCCGCGGCCAGCGCCGGGGCGAACTTCCAGACCGCCATCAGCATCGGGTAGTTCCACGGTGCGACCTGCGCGCAGACCCCGACGGGCTCACGCCGGACGATGGAGGTCATGCCGTCCATGTACTCACCGGCCGAGCGGCCCTCCAGTAGTCGGGCGGCGCCGGCGAAGAAGCGGATCTGGTCCACCATCGGCGCCACCTCCTCGCTCGCCGTCAGCCCCAGCGGCTTGCCGGTGTTCTCGGACTCGACGGCGACGAGTTCCCCGGTCCTCGCCTCGAAAGCGTCCGCGATCCTCAGCAGCAGGCGCTGTCGCTCGGCCGGGGTGGTGTCGCGCCAGGCCGGAAACGCGGCCGCGGCCGCGCCCATGGCGGCGTCGACGTCCGCCCGGCCGGACAGCGGCGAGGTCGCGTAGGGCTCGCCGGTCACCGGGTTGACGATCTCGATGGTCCGCCCGTCGGCGGCGTCCAAGGTCTCGCCGCCGATGTAGTTTCGCAGCGTGCGCAGAACGGTGGTCACTGGGTCTCCAGTTGGCACATAGGTGGTCCGGTTGCCGAGGGCGATGTCGGACGGCAGCCGCTGGGCCACGTGGACAGGGATGAGGACAGCAACACCAGCACGGTGCCGACATTGACCGGCTGCCAGTGCCGTGAATTCCCACGTGCCCCGACTCCAATCGGGCACCGACTCGGTGCCGGGTACCGGGGTGCGCGAAAGCCGGCCCAGAGCGTGGCCTACGCCCCTGGGCCACGTGCTGGTCCGCACAGCCAGATGACGTAAGGCGAGCAGGGCGGCTTACTCCAGCGGCTTCTCGTCGCGGAAGCGCCGCAGTACGTTGCCTGTGATCTTGGCGATGTTGTTGTCGTACCCGTTATGGGAAAGCGATCCGGTCCAGGCGATGGAGCCGACCGAGAAGAATCCGCCGCCGCCCTCCAGCGCGCAGTAGACCATGTCCGAGCGGACCGCCGGCTGCTCGGTTCCACCCATCCCCGGGAGCATCTCGAAGATCTCCTCGGTCACCAGCAGGTAGTTGTCGGAGAAGGGCCCGGAGGTGGCCAGGACCAGGGTTCCTGGCGGCGAGCCGAGCGCCGGGTTCCAGCAGTCGATCTCGGCACCGGCCGCGCCACCACCGATGATGCCGAAGTCGCCCAGGACCTCGTTCTCGCCGACACCTTCGAAGACGAAGGCCGCCCGCGGATCTTGGCTGTCCGCAAGGCGCTCGTAGTAGGTGCAGCGGTCGAAGCCCTGGGCCGCCATGCCGACTCCCACCAGACGCTGCGGAGCCTTGCCCTTGTTGCGCCACAGGCCGCTGGCCTCGCCCGAGGTGGTGTGACGGCGTTCGGCGAAGGGGGACTGGTGGGGGCGGGTGCCGCCGTCGGCCCGACGCAGCTCCATCAGGTGCGGGGCGTCGGGGTCGTAGGAGACGGTCGCGAAGAACCCGTTGCCGCCCAGGTACATCAGCCTGCCGCCGTTCGCGGTGAACTCCTCTAGGGCGTCGAGCTCGCGCCGCGTGACGTACTCGGGGTGGCTTCCGGAGATCACGACGCGGTAGTCGCGCAGCAGGTCGTGGCCTTCCCGGTCGAGGTCCTCGTCGGTGAGGGCGTCGAATTCGCACTCAGCGGTCTCCAGCCAGTGCACGAGGGACAGGTCGGCGGGCAGGCCCCAAGGGCCTTCGCTCATGAACGAGGCGCGGTACCGCGGTTGCAGGCTGATCAGCGGGCGGCGGACGCTGCCGAACACCACGCCGGACCCGTCATTGTGGATTTCGTACAGGGAGCGGCCGAACTCGGGGTGGTCCTGCAGTACCAGGTCTTCCTTGTGGACGATGGGCGTGTGCCCGAGGAGCATCTCCATGCCGTCCGCCTCGAACGCGATCCGGTCGTTGGCGTACGCCAGGTAGGTGGCCGTGGGGAACAGGACGGCGACGTCCTTGCGCCGGCGGCCCGGCCCGACGAGGAAGGGCACGTGCTGCTCGATGCCCTCGGCGCGCAGCCGCACCGCGTAGACGCCGCTGGGCAGGTCCTCGGGCACCTCGAAGGTGAACGCCGCAGGCCACTGGGCGTCAGCGATGTCGTCGTCGTGGAAGTGGATGGCGTCGAACTCGTTGGGCGCAAGCCGGAAGTCCTCCACGACACCTTGGAACGTGGGCCCGCTGACGCCCCGGACGGGCGCGTTGACGCAGCGGCCGTGCAGCGCGTGCGGCCCTTCGTCGACCACGTCCCACAGCAGCAGCCCGTCGGGGCGCAGGCTGCGGCCGAAGTGCCAGGCAGCCACCGGTTCGGGCGCGTCGTCGGTGGCGCGTTCGACACGGACGCCACCGATCTTCCCGTTGAACGCGGTGGCCGCGAGCAGCCGGTCACCGTCCGCCCGAGCCAGCGCGCCGATACGGAACGGCATCGAGGAAGCCGTCCAGACTCCCGAGGCGGTTACGCTCGCCTGTTCGGGTACGGCGGCTGCGGCGGCCGGTGCCACCCGGTCCGCGCAGTGGTCCAGCGGGGTCTGCCGCAGGGTGATCTGCCCCGCCGAACTCGGCAGTTCGACCTCCAGCCGGTACCACTGGTGGGCCGTCAGCTCCTCTTCCAGGGTGAGGGTCCGCCGCTGACCGCCCTCGCTCCATACGAAGGACGGCTTGCCGTCATCAAGCAGCAGGACCCAGCCGGTCATGGTCGCCTCGTCCCAGGTGCCCATGACCGCCTGGCGCTCGCCGGTGAAGCCGACCGAGCTCTGGCTGACCCGATAGGCGCCCAGGCTTCCCGAGCGGTTGTCACGCGGGAGTGTCGGGAAGACGGCGGCGCGGATGACCAGCGCGTCGGGGTTCGCCAGCAGGCCGTTGGGGTCGGGGACCTCGACGTAGGAGCCGGGCTGACAGGTGTAGTACTGCCCCGGGTACGTCCCGTCGATGGTGGAGGAGACCTCGGCTTCCAGGAAGCCCGGCCCTGCCTGTCCGTCGTAGCCGTGTCGCAGGCGCACCAACGCGGCGTCGTAGGCCGGCGGGCCTTCGCAACTGATGTGGAACGACAGCTGCTCGCCGGGACGGGCGGAGAAGCGATCGGTGTAGCCGAAGACGTTCTGGGTCGTCGTGCGGCCGCTCGAGAGTGCCATGAGCTCCTCGTTTCTTTCTAGTTCTGCAGCAGTTGCGCGCGGCGCGCGGTGAAGATGTACCGCATGGCGTCTTCGTAGTCCTCGAAGGACTGCTCGGTCAGGAGCAGATTGCCGGGCATGCCCAGGACGATCTGCGACACGCGCCACGGGCCGTCGGGGCCTTCGGAGAAGACGATGTGCTTGCCGGAGACGGGCAGGCTGCGCAGCGCCCGCAGCACGCGTTGAGTGCGGTCGTCGTGCAGTCCCAGCGGAGCCGCGTCATGGGCAGCGACGACCTCGTCGGTGCACTCCTTGCGCAGGCGTTCTTCGCTGCGCAGACGGAACACTTCGAGCAGCTCGGATGAGCGGTCTGCACTGGTGCGCATCAGTGCACCTCTTGCTGCTGGGACACCGTTGCGGTGCGGCGGGACAAGGACGATGGGCTCACGGGAGGGTGCCTCTCTCATGTTGAAGGGGCTCGCGAGCGCCGGGCGGCGGCTGGGGACTGCGCCTCAGGCGACGGTGTCTCGGGCCGATGCCGAGTGCTGCCCGGCGGTGAGCGGGAGCGACGTCAGGCGTCGGAGCTGGCGAGCGAACGGCCGGTGAGCTTGAAGTACGCCGCCACGCCGAGGCCGATGACGAGCCAGCACGAGCCGACGATCTTGGCGTTGGGGTCCGCGTTCCACAGCGCGACCAGGAGGAGCGCAGCGCCGAGGATCGGGGAGACCCAGTGGACGAAGAAGCGGCGGCTGCGGCCTCGGACGACGAAGTGGGTGAAGACGCTGACGTGGAGGAGGACGTAGGCGGTGATCGCGCCGAAGGTCACCAGGGTGATCAGCAGTCCCGACTGCTCCACGCCGAGGATGCCGACCCCCACCGACAGGACTGCGATGAAGATCATCGCGTTGAGGGGGACCTGGTGCTTGTCGCTGACCCGTGACAGGAACTTCGGCAACTGCCCGTCGCGGGCCATGCTGAAGACCAGGCGGGCGGAGGTGGCGTTGGAGGCGATGGTGTTAGCGAAGATCGCGATCAGGGCGGCGGTCAGCAGGAGGACAGTCTTGAACCAGCCCGCCATGGCCGTGCCCACCACGTTGTAGAAGGCGTTGTTGACCGGGTCGCCGTCGGCGAATTCCGTCCCGCTCGGGACGAGGATGCCCGCCACGAAGACCTGCACGACGAACAGCGCGGTCACCTGGTAGAGGACGATCATGGTGGCCTTGGAGACGGTTTTGCCACCGCCCTCGGCTTCCTCGTTCAGTGTCGAGATCGCGTCGAACCCGATGTAACTCAGGGCGGCGACCGGAACCGCACCGAGGACCAGGGACCAGGAGCCGCCGTCGGCGGGAACGAACGGGTTGAGCGACAGATGGGCCCGGTCCTGGAGGATGAGCACGGCTGCCCAGACCAGGAACACGGCCAGCACGACCAGCTGGATGTAGAGGAAGATCTTGTTCATTGTCGCGGTGACGCTGATGCCCATGATGTTGATCAGGGCGGTCGCGGCGACGAAGATCACCACCCAGATCCAGGCGGGCACCCAGGAAACCACTCCGGTCATCGCGCTGGCCGCGAAGACGCACAGCAGCGCGGGCAGCAGCAGGTAGTCGAGCAGGATGGCCCACCCGGAGACGAACCCGAGGAAGCGGTTGCTGCCCATCCGTACGTAGCTGTAGACCGAGCCGGCGACCGGGAACCGGACCGCCATCTCCTTGTAGCTGACGGCACTGAACAGCATCGCGATCGCGGCCACCACGTAGACCGAGGCGACGGCGCCGGCGGACATGTTGTAGACGACGCCGAACACCGCGACGGGGGCGAGCGGCACCATGTAGATCAGGCCGTAGATGACGACGTCGGCCAGGCTGAGCGTGCGTGCGAGCTCCTGCTCGTAACCGAGCTCATGCAGCCGGTCGCGGTCGTCATCCGTGCCGCCGGGTCTTTCGGGCACTGTTCGGGGAGCTTCTGAAGCGTTCATGGCCGGGCCTCCTGAGGGATGAACGAGCCCCGGTCGGCTGTCGGCGCGGTGGGCGACGACAGCGGGGGAGAACGCGGGGGTCGGCAACAGCCGGCTCGGCGGGTGAGGACCGCCTACAGCGCGGGCTTGTCTTCACCTCGAATATGGCGCTCGGCCACCTTGCGCCTCAATACGCATTCCTACCGACAGCGGCGGTCAGCGGTTCAAGCTGAGAATCCCGTCGCGCAGCGCCGACGCCACCGCGCCGGCTCGCGACGGCTGCTCCATCTTGTGGAGGATCCGCTCCACGTGCGTGGTCACCGTGCGCAGGGAGACGTCTCGCTGCGATGCCAGCTGCTGGTTCGAGAACCCCGCCGCCATCCCGTTCAGGATGTCGTACTCGCGCGGCGAGAGTGAATAGGGCAGGCCGGCCGTCGGAAGCTCCTGCACCAGTGCGGCCGGTTCCGGCCGTCCCAGCGGATCGGCCACCTTCAGGACCTGCAGCGCGAGCCACCCTTCGCTCGACGCCTGCAGCCCGGTCGCGGCAACCTGCGCCGAGGCCATGAAGCGACGCAGAAAGCCGGTGAACTCGGGCTGCGTGGGCGCGAGCGCCGGGGCGCACGACTCGACGGCCCAGGCACGGCCGGTGTAGTCGATCAGGGTGGCGTTCGCTCCCGGCGGTATGGCGCATCCGGTGGTCTGCCGTCGAGCCACGTCGCACATCCGCGCCAGCGCGGGTACCAGGGCCTTGAGGAGTTCGGCCGCGTCATCACGGAACGCGCCGCGCCCCGCCGCGGAGAAGTGCAGCATGCCCGTGTACACACCGCTGTCCGAGAAGAGGCAGGTGGTCATGCCGTCTGCGAAGCCGGCAGGTCCGAGCACCTCTCGGTACATCGGGGACCGTCGGTAGTCGCCCGGCACGTCGTCGATTCGCATCGGCAGGCGCCGCTCCCGGACCAGCCGGTTCTCGGCACTTGCCGCATAGCGGTCACCCAGCGCGGCAACCGTTTCATCACCGTAGGTGACCACAGCGAGTGCGCGGTGCGCACGGGCCATCGGGTCCCAGAGCATGAGGGCGCCGGCGTCGTGATGGGTCACCGGCTCAAGCAGGCTCAGCACCGTCATCGCGGCCTCGCGCCGGTCACCGGCTCCGGCTGCGTAGGCCGCCTCGACCAGGACCCGGGTGTGGGATGGCTCCATCAGCGAATCCCTCTCGAAGCCGGACTACCCAACCCCACGATAGCAACGGCCTTCAAGGATCTGAGGGTGAGAGCTGCGGTTGCACATCGCACTCGGGGTGACCGCCTGGGAGAATGAGCCTGGCCGGTCCTGCTTCTGATCCCTTAGCAGCTCCTCAATGTCCTCTGCGCGTGTGGTCGCCGCATCGAGCACCTCAAGCCCCTTGCGCAGGGCGGCGACGTCGCTGCGCAGCGGCGCATGCGCCATCAGCAGCTGCTGCACCATCTGGCGGCCGGCGACAGTTCCCGCCTGCGGCTGTGTCATCATCGATGCTCCTTTGCGACTGCCTCGCGCACGGCGGGCGCGACCTTCTCGATGATGGGGCGCAGCGCGGACTCGTCGACCGGGCCGCTGAAGATGTAGCCGTTCATGCCGTGCTCGACCGGCCAGCTCGTCAGCAGGTCGACCCTCTGCGTAGTCGAACGGTCACCGACCAGGTTGTAGACCCGGTTGGTCCGGCTCGGGTCCCGCCCGGCAGCGCCGGCCGCCTCGCCGATTCGCCGGTTCGCGTCGTCCAGCTCCTCCGGGGCGAGAAATTCCTACGAGGGCAGCCAACTGCCTGTCCCCGCTGGAGTTCGCCCACGGCGGCCGTGAAGCGTGCTTCACGGCCGCCGTCCGGAGGGCGCTGTTTCTAGGCGGCGATGCGGTGGGCTATCGCCTTGGCCGTGGAGGCTGCGTCGTCCAGTGCCTGCTGGCGGGAGGCTTCGAAGAGGGGGATCAGCTGGGACATCGCCGGGTTGTGTACGGCCATCGTGAGTTCCGGGACGATGAAGTTCACGTCCAGGGCGAGCGCGTCGGCCAGAACGGCCGTGAGGTAGTTCTGCACGTATTCGTAGCCCTCGCGGGGCGTGCCCGGGGCGTAGGAGCCGCCGCGGCTGGCGACGACGGTGACGGGGGTGCCCTTGAGCCTGGAGCTTTCCACGCCGGCGGTGCGGCCGACGAGGACGATGTTGTCGAGCCACGCCTTGAGGGTCGAGGGAATCGAGTAGTTGTACATCGGAGCGCCGATCAGTATGGCGTC
The DNA here is from genome assembly GCF_036174265.1 of Streptomyces sp. NBC_00285. NCBI lineage: Bacteria > Bacillati > Actinomycetota > Actinomycetes > Kitasatosporales > Streptomycetaceae > Streptomyces > Streptomyces sp. NBC_00285. Next base: position 3,557,172 of record NZ_CP108055.1, read on the forward strand.
GGCGTTCTCCAGCTCGTCGATCAGCGTCAGCCGGTGGGCGAGGGCGGCGGCCTGGGCGGGGGTGTGCGTGGCCGGGTCGGTCTGGCCGGCGGTGTGGGCGTCGGCGGTGAGGTGCGGTACGGGGTTCGTGGCGAGGTCACGGTAGATGACCGTGCCCTCGGGGTGGTGCTCCTGCCAGGTCCGGCGGAAGGCGGCGGTCACGGCGCGGGAGGAGGAGGCGTCGCCGGAAAACAGCGAGGAATCGAGGTGCAGAAGAGTGGTCATGGGATGTTCCTCAGGTGTAGCAGTGGTCGGGAATGCGGATGATCGGTGGCGGTCCGCGTGGCGAGGGCGGTCTCGCGATCACCCGGCCGGGTTTGCCGGGCGGAAGGTGAGCTGTGGCGCCTCGGATTCAGGCGCTGGTCAGGAGGCGAGGACGAGCGTGGCGGCGGCAGCGATCGCGATGACGGTGAGGATGATGGGTGCCATCGCGTTGCCGCGGGTCTCGGGGTTGGCGTAGTCGCCGGACTTGGCGTGGAAGCCGACGGCTCCGACGAGCAGGACTGCGAATCCCAGGGCGGCGGCAACGCCGATGGGCTGCCAGAAGAGACCGGCGATGAGCCCTGCGGCTGCGGCCAGCTCGGCCAGCCCGATGAACCGGACCAGCGGGGCGCTGAAGCCTCCGGGAGACTGCAACTGGGCTGGAATGCTGCCCTTGAGCAGGGCTTTCGGTAGTCCGGCGGCCAGCCCGACAACGGCGAGCAGAACGCTCAGTACGGCGGCGAAGACAAACACGGGTCATGCCTTTCTGGAGAGTGATTCGGACCGCCCGAGCTGTGAGGGAGCGGCATCCGTGGAGGATGGGTGTGCCAGGGGTTTTGCTGTTCACGCGTGAGCGTTGCTGAAGTGCGGTCTCATCGATGGAGAGCGCTGCTGCGCGGCAACCCGGCCGCGGGCCGGGCGCCGGCCGCCGCGGTCCGGCCGGTGACGGCAGACGCTGAGGCGGGACGGCTCGTCGGCGCCGGCCGCACCGCCTGTGGAAGGCGGAATGCGGCCGATCAGGTGAGGGGCTGTTCGGTGAAGTTCCTGAGCACCAGTGCGCCGGGAACCTCGATGAGGCGTCCGCCTTCGTCGATCCTGCCGAGTTCCACCGGCGACAGGCCGAGCGTGCGGGCGAGCTCGGCGATCTGGGAGCTGGCCTCCCCGGAGTCGCTGGAGACGAAGACCACGCGCTTGCCCTGGCCGGAGGGCACTTCGGCGGCGAGCGTCTGGGCGGGAAGGTGGTTGAAGCCCTTCACGATCTGGGCGCCGGGCAGGACCTCGGCCGCGTACTGCGAGGAGAGCCGACCCTTGAGGACGTCGCCCGCGTTGGGCGCGTAGTGCGCGTTGGTGGTGTCGACGACGATCTTCCCGTTCCAGTCGGGCAGGGCGTTGCCGAACGTCTCGACTGCGCCGAACGGGATGGCCATGAAGATGACGTCGCTCGCCAGTGCCTCGGTGAGCGTCACGGCCCGGACCGTGGAACCCCAGGAGGCGGCGAGTTCGCTGATCGAGCCCGGTCCGCGGGTGTTGGCGATGCTGACCTCGACTCCGGCCCGGGCGAAGACGCGCGCCAGCGCCGAACCGATGTTTCCGGTGCCCACGATGGCGTAGCGGGTGTCTGCAGACATGAGTGCTCCCTGTTCCAGTAATTGCTGAAGGCTGTCGAGGCGGCAGAGCAGCTTCGACGTCCGGCCTGTCGTCGCCGCGTTTCTGTAGGCGGCTCCGACCTCCGCAAGTCCATTTGGTTGAGGTGTTAACCAAACCGTACGACGGACTGGTTAACATGTCAACCAAAGCGGTAGGGTGGGCTTCATGGATGAACCGCGATGGCTGGACGAGCGTGAACAGCGGGCTTGGCGCAGCCTCATGAAGATGCAGGCTGGCCTGTCCGAATACGTCGAGCGGCAGCTGCGCACCCACAGCGGGCTGTCCACCGCCGACTACCAGGTGCTGGCACACCTGTCCGAGGCGCCCGAGGGACGCCTGCGGTCGTTCGCACTCGGAGATGCGCTGCAATGGGAGAAGAGCCGTCTGTCGCAGCATCTGACCCGCATGCAGAACCGCAACCTCATCCGCCGCGAGCGATGTGCGACCGACCAGCGAGGGGCCGTCGTGGTCATCACCGAACAGGGCCGCACCCTCGTCGAGGCGGCCGCCCCGCTCCACCTGGCCGACGTGCGCAATGTGCTGATCGACCACGTGACCCCTGCGCAGATGGACCTGCTGATCGAATTGGGAGACCAGGTGGAGGCGCGACTCGCCGAGATCGATCAGAAACCGGGATGACCCCTTGCGTCCCCGCCGGGCTGCCGCCGACCGTGCCGTCAGAGTCTCGCCCGGGGTGCTGATGAGGGCCCGGCATCGCACCAACCGCCCTTACTGCGACACTCCCATCCAACAAAGAAGACGATGCGGGTCGACGAGCCTCGCCTTCAAAAAACGAACGTTTTCTGAAGATCACCGTGCGGGGGTCCGCACACCCCGCAGCCCCTTCAAAAAACCCTTCAAAAACCTGGGTCATTCAAGAACCCTCGACCACCGTTTTCTGACATGATCCGGGGTCATGAGTGACACTCCGGAGCCGTCCGGCCACCCCGAACTCCTCGTTGCCGAACCGCTTGTCTGCACCGAGATCAAGATCGGGTACGCGCGGGTGTCCAGCGGCGGACAGAAGCTCGACCGGCAGATCGACGCCCTCACCACCGCCGGATGCCGGAAGATCTTCTCGGACAAGAAGTCCGGAAAGAACGCCCTCCGCCCGGAATTGAAGGCGTGCCACGCCTTTCTCGACGCTGGCGACACCCTCGTCGTCCCGTCGCTCGACCGCTACGGCCGCAGCCTCCAGGACCTCATCAACATGGTCGCCGAACTCCGGACGCGCGGGATCGGCTTCACCTCGCTGCACGAGAACCTCGACACCACCACCCCCGGCGGCCGACTCGTCTTCCACGTCTTCGCCGCTCTGGCGGAGTTCATCCGCGAACTCATCGTCCAGGGCACCCGCGAGGGCCTGGCCGCCGCCCGCGCCCGCGGCCGGGTCGGCGGGCGCCCCACCGTCGCTACCGAGGAAGTCATCCGCGCCGCCCGCGACCTGCTGCCCGACCCCGGCCGCTCCATCACCTCGATCGCCAAAATGCTGGGCATCTCCCCGGGCACCCTCTACAACCACATCCCCGACCTCCAAGACCTGCGCGCCTCCGCCGTCCCCCACCAGCTCGACGCTGCGGAACGGTGACCCCACGTGCCGCTCCGTCCCTAGAACCGCGAGCGTTGTCCCGCCGACTGGCCGGACATCTCCAACGCCATCAACGAACGCGCCGGCTGGCGGTGCGAGTGTGAAGGCGAGTGCGGACGCGGCAGTCACCCCGGCCGGTGTCCCAACCGGCACGGACAGCCCGTGTACGGCACCGGTTCGCGGGTCATCCTGACGACGAGAGCGCGCACCTCGACCACACGCCGGAGAACTGTCACCCGGCCAACCTCAAAGCCATGCCAGGGCTGCCACCTGCACTACGACCGTAACCACCACACCCGCACCCGGGCCCAGACCCGGCATATCGCGCTCGAAACGGCGGGCAGCTGACGTTTGAGTTGTAGGCGAACGTAGCAAGATCAACCCGGCGGACAGCATCACCCCACCGGAGCAGTGGAACCCGGCGCCCCCCGACGCGACAGCCGGGCCATCAACCTGCCCACGACCAACCGACAACAGAGAAACGGCCCGCCGGAGAAACCGACGGACCGTCATGCAAGATCGAGGCTAAGGCCGCTACACCTGCGTTCCGGGCCGTTTCCTGTTGGGGCAGTTTCCTTGGACCCTCGCCAGACCTACTGCCCGGAAGCCGCAGGCCCCGGCCGTCACACAAAACGCCCTGAGTCACCCGCAGACGACTTGTCGGACAACGCATCCGGCGCACTTCACGGGCACCTCCGGCCTCAGGAGGGCCTCAATACATGCTTTGCCGCAGCAGAGCCGAGCAGAACCCGTCTCAGCGATTGCACGTCCATGCAGGTCAGAGAGTCATCAGCCGAAGCAGACCAACGTGGCATCAAACTCACGAGCAGCGGATTCAGTCCGTTCAGGGAAAGTTGACACCCCGACAGGACAAAATGAACGTTTCCGCAGGTCAGAAACCTGCGCAGGTGGGGCGGGTGGGACTCGAACCCACGGCCGACGGATTATGAGTCCTTTTAGGTCTTTCAGTCCCTGCCCTGATCTTGCTTCATTCTTCCCTTTTTCGCAGGCCAGGAGGCCGAGAGTGATCGACCCTTGCTTTGGCCTTCCTGATCCTTCCCGGTCCTTCTGTCCACTACGTGTCCACTAGCCGCCCGTGCGGCATCGTCGGCGAGCACCAATGGCACGGCCACGAGTTCGGAAACGCAGGTCACAGTGGCGACGAGTCGGGAGGATTGAACTCGCGAGCAGCGGAGTGCCTTACCGATGGGAAAGAACTAGCCCTCTTCGCCCGAGGGTCGAGCCGCGCGGCTTTCTGCAGGCCAGCCGTGTTCTCACAGAATATCTCGCGCCACGCGCCCGTCCGGTGATGCGGTGCGATCTATGTCCGCCGTGGTCTCTGCAAGGTCGAGACTGTGGACTGCCGCTATCTCGGCCTCCAGTCCCTGACGAGCCCGTGCGAGGCGCGCACGGTGTTTGCGCAAGGCGCGCCTCGTGTCCGCGAGGACCTTCTTCTGTCGCTTCTCCAGTTCCGTGAGTCGGGTGATCTGCCGTTCGTGGTGGGAGATCTGTTCGGATCGGATGACGGCTGAGGGCCGGTGGGGTCCCGTCTTTCGGGCGGTGCCGCGCTCCTTGTTCAGCTGGGCGTGTGCGAAGTCGAGGAGCTCGTTGCGGGGCACGTACTTCGCGCGTCCGGCGCCGATGCCCATCAGCAGCGCGATCTTGGGGAAGTTGGCATGGCGCTTGGCCCAGTTGCTGACGGTAGAGCGTGTGACGCCAACGAGGGCGGCTGCGCTGGAGAGGTGGACCAACTCGCCTTCACGGCCTTGGAATTCGGGGCGGAGCCAGACGACGGATTCGGCCGGTGTGGTCATGCGCGGGTCTTTCTCCTCGGCGCGGCCCCGGCGGGGCCGGGGCCGCGGGGGCTAGTAGTTCAGTTCTTGTGGGCGTCGTTGCTGCAGGCGCGGGCTTGGCGTTCAGCCTTCGCCTTGCGGGCGATGGGCAGGAGTGTCGTGGCGTCGAGTCCGTGGTTGATCGCGCCGTGGATGGCGTCGGCGAATTCGTCGTTGGGATCGAGGGTCAAGGCGCGCTGGAGGGCGAAGCGTGCGGTGGATTGGTCGTCCTGGCGCCAGGCGACGGCGGCGAGGAGGCTGAGTGCGGGGACGGCTGCGGCCTCGTACGGGGGGAGGGAGTGGCGGGCGAGGAAGGCCCACAGGCGGCGGGTGTGGGGGAGGTCGTCGTCCTCGATGTGTTCGAGGCCGTGGTCTTGGGCCCATTCGTCGTTGAGGCCGTAGATGAGTCGGGCGGTGATGTCGTGGGCGAGTTCGGTGGCGCCGTTGCGGAAGTCGCGTATCGCGGTCTCCAGGAGCGTGTGGGTGGCCTGCAGCACTGTGCCGTCGTCGGATGACGTGGCGCAGTGCTGGGCCCAGGCGGCGCCTTCGTTGTCGAGGGCGCGGAGCAGGTCTGCGGCGTCTTCCGGCTCGGTGGGCAGGAACTCCTGGGTGATGTCGCTGGCGCGGCGGCCGGGGGTGCGGTCGAGGCGGATCAGCTGTGCGGTCACGCTGTTGGGGTCGTCGGGGCCGGGGAGCGGCTCGCCCTCGCAGCATCCGGGGAGGTAGCACTCGTAGGCCCACCAGTGGTTGTCGATGAGGGCGATGACCGACATGACGGGGGCTCGGCGAGCCTTGTTGAAGGCGTCAACGAAGTAGTCGGCCAGGGGCCGCATGGATTCGGCGGCCTCGGCGGAGCTCTGGCCGGGTCGGGGGGTGCCGCAGAGGAAGACGATGATGTCTAGGACGTCGTGGCGTCCGTGGTCGTGGGTGATGTGGTGAAACTGAGTCGCGAAGGCTTCGGCGGTGGACTGCCAGGTGGCGGGGTCCTCGGGGAGCGGCAGGGTCATGGTTGGCCCGGTGCCGACGCCCGTGGCGATGCGGCCGTGGACGGCGATGGTGTCTTCGGGTTGGTGGCCGATGAGGAACGGCAGGAGTTCGGCATAGTCGCTGGGGCCGTTGACCTCGATGCGGGGGTCGGAGGTGGTCACTTCTGGGTTCCTTCCTTCGTGGTGTGGGTCTGCCGGGCGTGGGTGCCGGCCTCTGGGGTGGGCCCGTACGTGGCGGCGTGCATGCGTTTGGGTTTGGTGGTGAGCGAGCGGATGAGCCCGTCGCGCAGGACCGTGTCGATGGCCGCCGTGATGTCGCTGGTGTGCCGGAGGGCGACGATGCGGTGCCAGGTGCGGCCGGGTTGAAGGCGCGCGTCGTTGGCGGCCTGGCTCTCGGCTTCCTCCTCCGCGGTGCCGACAGAGATCGGTGGCAGTTGGGGTCCTGCGGTGATCCAGGTCTGGATGATCAGGTCGTTGCCTTGGAGGCGCAGGCCAATGCGGTGGCCTTCGGGGTGGGTGTAGGTGGCGGTGCGGTCGGGGGTGTCGGTGTCCTCCTTGGTCCACGGCTCGTCGAGGTCGGGGGCGAGTTGGTGGATCGGGTGGGCGGTGCCGGTGGGTTGGGGCTGTGTGAAGGCAGGTCGGCGCCTTCGTTGCGTGGGGGCGGCCCGGGGGTGTGCGAGGTCGTGCTCGGCGCTCATACGGCGGCCGGTTCGTTGGCGGTGAGCTTGTCCACGAGGCGGAAGGCGCGGCGGTGTGCGGCGATGGTGGTCGCGGTGTCGAGGTACTTGTCGCGTTGCTCGAAGGAGTCCTTGGCTTCGGCGAGTGTCTTGGCGTAGCCGCCGTCTTCGAGGGCGAGGGAGTCGGCGCAGCCGATGTAGGCGCGCGGGCCGAGGTCCCAGACGATCGTGTTGACGGCGGCGCAGGCCGCGGCGAGTGCGTCGACGTCGTTGCCGTACCAGAGGTAGTCGTGCGGGTTGAGGCCGAGGTCGCGCAGCCGTTGGGCGACAGAGCGGAGCATGGTGCCGGAGCCGACGGCGGGTTCGCGGATGGCCATGTCGGGCTGGGCGAAGTCCTTGTCGACGAGCATGCGGGCCAGCAGGTCGGTGACGCATGGCGGTGTGTGGTACTCGCCGCGCCACTTCTTGTCGCTCTTGTGGCGTAGGCCGGTCAGGAGCGGGCTGAGGACGTCGGTCTCGGCGCGCATGTAGGGGTCGTCGTGGCCGGTCAGGTCCAACAGGCCCTGGTTGACGGCGCGTTGGGTGACGGCCTGGACGGCACGGAGCTGGTGGGGGTCGGGGTCGGGGTTCCAGGCCCAGTCGTGCAGGCGCACGGCGCGGTCGATCAGGTCGGGGCGCTCGATCCAGTGGCCGAGGTAGATCTCCTTGAAGAACTGGGGCAGTTCGTGCGGCTGGCGGCCCAGGATCCAGTCCGCGAGGCCGGTGCCGGTGTCCGGCGGCTGGCGCAGGAGCGCGAGCGCGGCGACGGTGCCGAGGGGGACGTCGATGCTGCTCCCGCCGTGGCTCTGATACCAAGCGTCCATGACGTTCTCGGCGATCTTTCGGGCGTGGTCGTGGGGGTCGCGCGGGGCAAAGGCCTTGCGCCAGGTGGTCTTGGCGGGGCGTACGGCGGCCTTCGATTTGGGCGGGGCCTTCTTCGCCCAGCTGGGTGCGGGCCGGGCCGCGGCGGGGGTGGCAGCTCGCGGCAGGAATATGTCGTCGTCTGGCATGGGGGTCCTCTGGGTGCGCGCATGGGGCCGCCCCGGTGCGCGGTGCGCGGCCGGGGCGGCGGTGGGGCTGCGGTGTCGGGTTTCAGTCGGCCTCGTGATGGGCCTGGAGTTGGGCCACGGCGGCGCGTATCTCGACGGCTTCGGCCGCTTCGGGGTGACCGGTCTGGCGCAGGCCGGTGACCAGGAACATCAGGGCCAGCTCGTCGACGCCCATGTCGGCGATCAGCTCCTCGAAGCTGAAGTGCCTGAGCGCGGCGGGGCGGTGGTCGTAGCCGAGGCGCAGGGTCTTCTCGATCTCCGTGAGGGTGTTGGCCCTCTGTTCTTCGGTGAGGTCTAGGAGGGAGGACCATGCGGCGAGCGTGTCGTCGTCTGCCGGGAACTTCACGTGCAGTTGGCCTTTCTGGGTCGGCCGCCCCGGCCCGCGTACGCCGGCCTGGAGCGGGTCGGGTGCGGTCAGGAGGAGAAGGGGTCGTTGCGGTGGTCGGGGTGGACGACGGCCCACAGCCCGGAGGGCATGGGTTCGGTGATGACGCCCCATCCGGCCCAGCGCATGACGGCGAGGTAGCCGAGCGGTCCGCCGGCGAAGCCGGTGCGGTCGCCGCAGTCCGGGTCGGGCGCGATGAAAATCCAGCCGGGCAACGCGTCGCATGCAGGCAAGACCTGGAAGCCGGGGCGCAGCTCGCGTGTGCCGTCGGTGACGATGGGCGGCAGTCCGGCGGCGTCGAGGATGCGGATGGCCTGCTGGACGTGGGGGTGGTCGTGGTGCTCGGGGAGCGTTCCGACGCCCTTGCGGATGATCTGCCGGGGCGGCTTTGCGCCTTGGCTGGCGTGGTAGATGTCCATGAGGAGCAACGCGTCCTCGATGCGCCCGGCGAAGCGCAGGGCGAGGTTGGCGACGACGGCAACGACATGGCGGTCGCTGCCTATGAGGCGCCGAAATTGCTCGTCGGTCATGTGCTGGAACTGGTTGGCGCGTATGACCGCGTGGGAGCGGGATGCCGTGCGCAGGGCGCGGGCGACATATTCGGGTTCGGTGCCGATGTGGTTGGCGAGGGTCTGAATTCCTCGGGTGAAGGTCATGCGGTGGTCTCCAAGAGGACGCTTGCGCGTATGGGTGCGCCCCCGGCCATGAGGCCGGGGGCGCGGAGTGATCTGGGGGCTGGTGCCGCCTAGCGGCGTCGACCGCCGCATCCGGCGTGGCCGCAGCCTCCGCAGAAGCCGCCGGGCCGGTTGCACTCGCAGCCGCAGCCGTTGTTCTGGATTCGCATTTCCAATCCCTTTCCAATTCGGGCGATTCCCGAATTCCTTAGTTATATCTTAATGGCAGATACCCCAAAAGCAATATCCACCCATTCGAATTAGAATTTAATTTCCGCAATTCAATTCCTAATTCGCCGATGCGGGAATGAGGTCGGGCCAGCGCACTGCCTCCAGGGCGCGGCGATGAGAGTCGGGCACTGGCACGGTGGGATAGCCGAGCCAGTCGAGACCCATGGCGGCGAGGATCGTGGCGTCGGCCTGGTCGTAGCGGCCGGGCCCGTCGCATGCGACGCCGTACCGCTCGACGGCCACCGCGCGCACCATGCCCTTCGCTACCCGGGCACGGTCCTTGCGCGGGTAGTCCTGGGCGGGGTTGGCGCGGCCGGTCGCGTAGATCGTGCGGCCGTGCGGGGTCACGACGGCGTACGGGATGCGGCACCGCCACAGGTACTGGGTGACCAGCCACCAGAGTCCGGCCAGCTCGTGATGGCCGGCCTGCCCGCCCTGGGCGTACGCGGCCCCCTCGACCACCACGAGGTCCGCGCCGTCCGTGCCGACCTTGACGTTGAGCGCGACCGCCGCCAGCAGCCAGTCCAGCCGTTCGTGGCTGCGGCGACGCCCGGGCCGGAACGCACGCGCCCAATCACTTCCGGCGATGCCCGTCGAGGCCAGCGACAGGTCAAGACCGACGACGCACGGCTGCCACTCCCCCGTCGCCTGAACGCTGGGCAGGGTCACCGGGGCGCTCTGGAGCTCGGCGGTCACCGAGAGCCCCCACCGGTCGCCGCGCGGTGCTTGGTGATCAGTCGCTCGGCCTCGGCGATCGCCGGTTCCCTGCGCCGGTCGGTCCACTCGCCGTCGTAGCTGCCGGCCGGGCCCCACAGGTACCAGCCGGTGTCGTGGTAGCCGTCGTTCGGGTTCCTGCGGCGGTGGCCCAGCTCCCACCAGCCGTCACGCCAGCGCCACAGGCGATTCGCGTCCGCGTCGCGTACCCAACCTGCGCGCTCGGCCAGGGCCTGGAGGCGGGCCAACTCGGTGCGCAGCATGGCCGATTCGGCTGCGGCGTCCAGGTCTCGCGGGGTGGCACGTTCGGCATGGCCGGTCCGGTGTGCGGGTGATGTGGGGTGCAGGCCGAGTTGCTGCACGGCGTCGTCCCTCTGGCGGGCGACGCGGAGCAGCAGGCGGGCGGCGCCGTGCATACCTCGTTCTTCGAGCCACCTTGCGGTGGCGTCGATCTCGACCCCTACGGATCGGTCGTTCATCGGTCGGACTCCTTCGCGGGGCCGCCCTGGCACGGGCCGGGGCGGCCTTGGTGCACGGTGGTTACGGGCGAGCGGGCTTGGGGGTCTTCGGGTCCTTCCGGATGCAGATGCCGGAGTCGGGCATCGCCCGGCGGCCCGCGACGAGTTGCTTGAAGCGCGCACCGGGGCGGAACTTCACGATTTGGCGGGCGGTGAGCTCCACGGGCTGCCCGGTCTGCGGGTTTCGGGCGGTGCGGGCGGGGCGCACCTCGGGGGTGAGGCTGCCGAAGCCGGTGACGGAGACGGTTTCACCAGCGACGACGGCGCGGACCATGGCGTCGAGGACGGCTTCGACGGCGACGGTCGCGTGAGCGCGGTCGCCGGTGGCCTGCGTGACCGCGTCGACGAGTTGGGCCTTGTTCACTTCGGATTCCTTTCGATTCACGGGCTGGAGCACGGCAGTCGAGGGGCGGGCCCGCCACGCGGCGGGAAGAGGCCCCAGCCCGAGGCCGGGGTCCGTGTCGTCACACGCGCCTCCATAGATGCGCGATACATGATTCATAGATGTCACCTATCTTTTGTTAGTCGGGGAGACGGATCAGGAACTTTCCGGTCGCGAGCACCTGGGAGATCGGCAGGACCTCAGCGTCGGCGGAGACCAGATAGGGCTCCTCGCCAGCACCGGGGCGCGCGGGCACCGTCCATACCGTTCCCGTGAGGTCCGCGTACCGAGCCCCCACCTCAAGGAGGCGTCCCGCGAAGAGGAACCGGCGGGTGCGCAGCGACGGGGACCATCCCTCGCCGGGTACCGGACCGTCCCCGGTGTGCGGCACCTGGAGGCCGAGGAAGTCGGGTCCGGCCGTCACCAGGGTGCCGATGGGTCCCAGGGAACGGAACTCGATGGCCTCGCCACGCTCGCCTGCCTTCAGCCACCGGGAGAGGTCGTCGGCACTGAGCTGGACAGGCCGGCCGTACGCCGAGACGCCATCACGGGCTCCGAGCACGATGCGCAGCAACGAGCGCCACGGCGGGCGGCTGACGTAGGAAGCAGCCGGGACCGTGATCTGGGCGCTGCCTTCGGTGAACCTCAGCTGGTGGTGGCCGTCGGCCGTGACGTGCTCGACGGTGACGGTGTCCGACGACTCCAGCCAGCCGCGCAGAGCAGCGGCGTCCTCATAAGCGATGGGCGCCGTCCACACGTCGCCCGCGACCGCGGTCCGGGCGACCGCGAGGGCCCGGTCGCTGCACGCGACCGCGTGGAGGTAGCCGGGGGTGGAGTCGAGGACCAGGACGTCGTGGTCGTGGGCGTCGTCGCCAACGGGGAAACGGTGTGGGGCGGCCTGGTCGAGGATGGCCGCCAGGGTCTCGGCCCGAAGGGTGAACATGAGGGGTCTCCGCGGGAGTTGTAGGGGTTGGTGTTCAGGTCGTTGAAGCGCGTTTGCGGGCTCGCCGCGCCCGCTGGGCGAGCCGTCCGGCCTCTCTGCACAGGGAGCAGGCGCGCTCCCCGCGCCGGTTGTGGGCACGGGCTCCGGCTTCGGTGCCGTGACGTATCGGGCGCCGCGCGCGCTCGTACAGCTCGCCCAGGCTCGCGCCTTCGCAGGTGGCGAGGATCTGCCCGTTGCGCCAGAACCGGCCGCCGCACACACCGTCGAACAGGCTTGCTTTCGGCAGGACCAGCTCGACGCAGCGTGCTCGGAACGGACAGCTCCGGCAGACGGAGAGGAGCGAGAGGACCAGCGGCGACGACGGGGCTTTGGCTTCCGTCTTCTCGGACGTGAAGCGGGCATCCCCGGCGCAGGGGGCCTCAGCGACCCACCCGATGCCACTCATCTGCTCCGCCTCCCGCGGGGCTAGGCGGTCGGCGGCAGCAGCAGCAGGCGCACCTGATCACTGGTGCTGACGCCGCGCGGGTGGACGTAGTCGCCGGGCAGGGGCATCAAGTGCCGGTCGGCTAGGGCCGGGAGGGCGAATACCTGGCCGAGAAGGCGCGTGAGGGCGGTGTCGCAGGCGGGCGACCACTTGGGACGGGGGGCGCGGACCTGCATGCCGTTGTCGTCGACGCCTTCGAGGACCTCGATGATCCGGCCTCCCGCACTGCGGCCGTCGACGACGACCGCGGTTGCCTCCGGGTGGCGCTCACGCACCAGTTCGGCCACGCGGGCGACCCGATCGGCCGGAGGCAGCTCCAGCAACCAGGAGTTCCCCTCGGCGGCCGAGTTGTGGTGGACCGAGGCCCATGCCGGAGAGATGTAGGGAGCGAGCGCGGTCTGCACGTCGGACTCGATCTCGTGCGCGATGTAGTCGAGCGGATGCTCCTGGGTGCCCTCGCGGTTGTTCCACAGTTCGGGGCACGTTCCCAACGGGCTGGTCTGTGCGCCCAATACGGCGTGCAGGTCGAGGGTGCGCGTGCTGTAGAAGGCGAACGTCACGTAGACCGCCTCGGGGCAGGCGGTACGGATCTTCGCGCTGATGTGGTCGAGCACCGCGAGGCAGTACGCCTGTGCAGTGCGCTTGCCCTGGGCGTCCAGTTCGTGGCGCTGCTCGGCGAGAAGTGTCAGTTGGTCGTGTGCGGTGGGTGTCATGGCAGGGGTGTCTCTTTCTTGTTGGGAGTGGGTCAGGCGAGGACGGGCATGAGGCGTTCGCCGATCCAGCGGGCGACGTTGACGGACACGGCATTGCCGGCCTGCTGTGTCTGGGCGGCCTTGCTCCCGACGACCTGGTACGTCTCGGGGAACCGCTGGGCCGACAGGTGCTCGCGGGGTTGGAGCATGCGGAAGTAGCACTCTTTGATGTCGGGCGCGCTGCGCACCACGGCCGCCGAGGCCCGGGTCGACAGGGTGTGCAACGGCTCGGCCGCCGTCTTCGGGGCGGCTTTGCGGTACGGGATGACCAGGGTGTTGCGGGCCCGGTCACCGGCAACGCCATCGGGTACCACCAAGCCGTGGTGCCGGGCCCCGGCCAGCGTGCTGAGCGGGTTGTCCACGGGCGCGACGTCGCAGTTGTTGCGGAACTCCACAATGAACGGGTCGACGGTGACCAGGGCTTCGCTCTCGCGAGTCATGCGGGTGCGCATCGGTTCGGCTGCCGAGGAGGCCGTGTCGTTCCACGAACCGCCGACCGGCACCAGGAGTGCTTCGCCCACCTTGACCGTGCGGACGGGCAGCGGCCTGGTGTCCGGAGCGAACGCGCGGTCGGTTCCGTCCTTGCCGTGCGTGAGGGTGACGACGGACGGCTGGTGGGGGAACTTGGCCAGTCCCGCCTCGATGCGCCGCATGGTGTTCGGCACCAGCGGACGGTCGCGGTCTCCAATTCGCTGGCCGATGTCGTCCCACATGATCACGTCGGAGGCCGGGCGGACGTACGGCTCCACCAGGGCATGGCCGCAGCGCGTGTTCGGGCACCGGTAGTCGTACTGCTGGCCGTACTTGCCGACCTTGACCTTCGGGTCGCGCCAGCTCTGGCGGGCGCGGACGTCGCGCCCGCAGTGAAGGCAGTACGCCAACGGACGTGGGGCAAGGTCGGGGCGGCGAATCCCGGCGAGGGTGAAGACCAGGTAGACCCGGTCGCGCCACTGCGGGGCGTACGGGTTGGTCTCCGAGCCGATGTGCGCGGAGGACACCGAGACGATCTGGACGCGGTAGCCCAGCTTCTTCATGCACCGGATCCACTCCGGGAACAGGCCCCAGCCGGTGATGAACTCGACGACGTTCTCCACGACGACGCAGGGGAACCGTTTTGCCTCGGCGGCGCGCAGCACGCACCAGGCGGTCACCCGCGTCAACTCGAAGGCTTCCGGGGGAAGTTCACGCCACTGCTCCTCCTCTTCGAACAGGGCGTCTTGTACGGGGTCGGGGCGCTTCCTCCCGCCGGCGGGGCTGAGCTCCCAGCAGATGACCGAGGCCCACAGCACGAGGGCCTTGGGGAGCCAGCGCATGGGGTAGTTCTGGATGTCGGCACGCCGGGCGGCGGCCGTGGGGTGGTTGAGCGCGAAGGTGTCGACCGCGGTCTGCCAGTGATTGATGCCGAGGATGGGGTCGAATCCGGCTTCGAGCAGGCCGGTGGCGTCTCCGCCCGCTCCGCAGAGCAGGTGGACGGATCGGGGCACGGTGATGGTCTCCCAGAGGTGGCCGCCCGGCCCGGTGGGCCGGGCGGCCGTCGGTCAGGACTTGTGGCGGGGTCGCGTCGCGCGGTGGTGGCGGCTGTCCTCGACACCGAGGGCCGCGAACGCCACCAGGCCGATGACGCCCACGAGCAGCAGCCAGGTCACCGGTCCGCGCCCGAGGTGGCGCGCGGTACGCGGCCCGGCCGGTCAGTCATCGCTGCGGGTGACTCGGACGGTGGTGATGTGTCCGGCGTTCTCGAACAGCGCCAGCGGATAGGTCGTGGGCTCGGGCCGCTGCCAGACCCGGCGGTAGCCCTCGTGATCGGTGAGGCGCAGGGACCATTCCGAGAACCGGGCGATGGCGGTGGCCGCTCCTTCGATCCCGGCGCTCTGGTTGTGGCTGGCGCCGTACGGCGCGGTGTGCGTGGACGAGACCATCAGCCGGGGCGCAGGGCGGGGGACGTCGAGGTCGTCGATGCGGGCCATCAGCGGGATGAGGCTGTTGTGATGGTGGCGCTGGGGGCCGTTGGGCGTGGAGTCGTACAGCACGGTGTGCCGGTCCGGGTTCTCCACGTCCCGGCGGATGGCAATCCAGCCGTTCGCGTCCGCGCAGTCGGCGGGCAGGCTGTGTTCGGAGACGATGATCAGTTCCGTGCCGTCCGTGAGGTCGGCGCGCACGAAGAACTCGCCACCGCCAGTCTCGACGTCGGTGACCCAGCGGGCGTAGCGCAGCGGGGTGATGATCCGGCTGTAGCTGAAGAACAGCTGGTTCCACAGCGGGTCGTTGGTGCGGTTGTGGTCGGGCAGTGCCGCAATGACGGTCATATGGTCTCCAAGAGGGTGCGCTCGGCGGGCGCGCAGGAAATGCACGCACACCGTTGAGAAATGTCACCTATCTCAGGTGAAAGCGAAGAGCTTCAGGCGGCGGGCAGTTCACTGCGGGCGAGGATCTGCACCGCCCACATCCGGCCGCCGCGCGTGACGACGCAGCCGATCGCGCGCCCCCGGTAGGGCAGGACGAATCCGCTGCCACCCTCCTCCTGCGTCAGGGTGTCGACGAGTTCGCGGACACCGTCCTCGGCGCACTCAGGCGAGCAGTACAGGTGACCACCGAGCCGCGGGGCGAGGTGAGGGCCATGGATGACTTCGGCGACCACGATGTAGGCGTCGGGGGCTGGGCTAAGAGTGATGGTCACGGGTGATCTCCAAGTGGTGGGCGGGGTCGGCGAGTTCCGAACTTATACTTATATCTTAATGGCATACATCGGGGCGTCAATGTGGTCGATCTTGCGAACGCCCCGGTCCCTGGCGGGACTTGGCCGCCGTCTGTCGTCCCCTCTCCCTCCCCATGCGGGCCAGTTCCCGCGTTCGCTGACGGGCCATCTCCAGCGCCTGCGGGTCGCTCTGCGCCACCCGGCGCTCCTGCTCGGCGAAGAACTCCCGCAGCCAGTCCTGCTGGACACGGTGCTCACGGTCGGCTGCCTCCCGGCGTTCCTCTTCCCGCTCGGCACGCGGATTGGTGCCGCATCCCCGGCAGTTGCCCACCGGCTCGGCGTGTTTGGCACAGCGCGCCCTCTGCTGTCCGCGATGCGTCTCCGCGTCCCCGACAACCTCGGCCGTGGGGGTAGGGGGGTTAGGAAGAGAAGAGGAAGAAGGGGGAAGAGAAGGGGTTTCCCTGGGGGAACCCGCCCGGTTTCCCTGCGGCAACCCACTGGGTTCCCCCAGGGCGACCCTGCCCGTGGCCCCGTCAGGGTTCCCCTGCGGCAACCCTGCCTCCCGCGCATCTTCCTCGGCGGCCCGAACTTCCTGCCGAGCAGTCACGTCCTGCTGGGTGCGGGCTGCCGACGACGGTCTGCGGCGCGGCGTGCTGCTGCGCGCCAATCGAGGGTTGGTCGGGGCCTGCTGCGCCGCACGGCGCCGCTCGGCCAGCTCCTCCGTGGAGGGGATGGGCGGCACGCCGTACGGGAAGACGCGGTACTCGGCGCGGTGGCCGACACGGCCGATCGTGACCCGTTCGACCAGGCCGAGGCCGACGAGTTGCGTGACGACCGTGATGACCTGCTTCTCCCCCACGCCGGACCAGGCCATCATCCGCTCCAGTCCGGGCCTGGCCAGCCTGGTCTGGTCGTCGGCCGAGTCCGCGATCTTCATGAGTACCAGCTTCTGCGTTGTGTTGATCACCTCCTTCGGCAAGTAGGCGGCCACCACCATCAGTTGGATGCTCACCGGCACCTCTCCGTGTTGCGTCCCGCCGCCGCGCCGGGGCCGGGGCGGGCCCGCGCGGGTACCGCCCCGGCCTGGTGTGGTGGTCAGGACTGCTTGCTCGCGGTGACGTTGATGCTCACCGCGGTCCGCCGGTCGAGGTCGAGGCGGGTGGGCACGGGGATGCCCACCTCCTTGAGCCTGGCTTTCATGGCGCCCGTGTCCGGCGCCATGGGCACCTCCAGGCCCGCGCGGCGGTAGAGGCCGACCATGGCCTCGACGTCGTCGACCTTGGTCGGGTTGCCGCCGCTCCAACCCAGGACGTTGCCTCCGTAGGTGCCCGGCTCGGAGCCGTCGAGCTGGGCCCGCAGGAACTTCTGACGCTCCTTGAGGGGCTTGATCTGCTCGGTGACGGCGACGTACTCGGCCAGCGCCGTGGCGCGTTCCTCGTCGTCGTGGACGAGCCGACTCTGCGGGGAGCGCCCAGTGGCGAGCGGCCCCCAGCACGCGGTGCGGAAGGGGCAGTGGTCGCAGATCGCGGACAGGCCCGGTCCCTGGAACGTGCGCGGGAGTTCTTCCGGGGTGGCGGCGGCGCGGACCTGTTGGACCCACCAGCGGGCGCGGCGGGCCCGGTCGGCCTCGTAGGCGATCTCCTGTACGTGGTCGTCGCCGTTGTCGCGGTTGATGAACCGGAAGCGGATGCGGGCCACGGGCACGGGGCCGATCCGGGCGAGCTGGCGCTGACCGCTCACGCGCGCGAATCCCTCGGCGGCGAGCAGGTCGGCGTACAGGTACACCTGCCGCATCTCGGCTTCGCTCGCCCCGTACCGCAGGACGTTGTCCCACTGGTAGGTGCCCTTCGTCTTCACGTCCTCGACAGTCGTCTGTTCAGCCGGGAGCGTGGGGCGCAGCCGCTTCGGGAGCCGTGCGGCAGTCGTGCTGTCGAGCTGGACGGCGTCGATGTGCCCCCGAACGGTCTCATCCTCGACGCGGCGCTCGACGAGCCAGCCGTACTCCTCGCGGGCGGCATCGAGTATCCCGGCGTGCAGCCAGGTGCCGAGGATCGCCTTGCGCTTCTCGCCCGTGTCAGTGGGGGTGCGGCCGTGCAGGAGGTATCCGGCCCGGCGCGCGCACACGGTGTCGCTGGCGCCGAGTTTGGTCTGCTGGGAGCGGGGGCGGCGGGCGTCCGCCGCGTGGGCGGCGGGCCACAGACTGACGGGCCGCTGGGGCGCGATGACCACAGTGGTCATGGTCTTTCTCCAAGAGGATGCGGGGTGCCTCGCCGCCGTCGACGGGCGGCACCCGGTGTCGGCAGGGGTCAGGAGGCGGTGCGGCGAGCGGGGGCGGTCCGCTTGCGCGGGGCACGCTTGGCCGGAGTTGGGGGCTCGTCGGCGCGGGTGGCGGTGTCCTGTTCCGGGGCCGTGGTCTTGGCCGGGTTCTTCGCGGCACGTGACCGCTTCTTCGGCTCCGCCATCGCCGCGCTCGTGTTCCGCTCCCCCGTCTCGGGGTCGCCGCCGGACTCGCCACTCGACGTGCCGCCCGTGGAGTCGCCCGCTTCGAGTCCGGCCGCCACCCGCAGGCGTCGGGTCGCCTCCTGCGCCTCACGGACGACGGCTTCGGCGTCGGCACGCTCCATCTCCTCGTCGACGTAGACGCCGGAGAGGTCCTGCGGTGCGGCCATGCGCAGCGAGCCGGCCTCGGCGCACTTGCGCAGCATGTGGGCGGGCATCTGCTGCCACATCTTCGCCACGACGTACGCGCTCTGCTTGCGGTCGTAGTACGTCGGGGCGAACTCGTCCCAGCGGGCGATCATGGGGAAGCGGCTGGTGCCCCGCAGGACGGTGACCTTGACCGCGGCCGGGTACGCCTTCGACAGCCACACGTCGTGGGCGTTGCCCTCGGAGTCGTAGTAGACGGTGTCCTCGTAGGAGATGGACTCCCCGGCCTTCGCCGCCGCCCGGTGGGCGACCGTGCGGAAGCCGTCGATGCCGGTCTGGATCGTCCATGTCTTCTCGGGCTCGTCGGGGTTGTCGGCCGCCTTCCAGTTGGTGCGGCCGATCATGTAGATCTGCCGTGCGAACGGGTCGAGGCCGGTCCGTACGCAGTAGTGGAAGAACATGGCCAGGTGGCCGCGCGGGGCGGCGGCCAGGCCGGGGCTTATCAGGGCCAGCGTCGAGAGCTGCTTGTGGTCGAACTCGTCCTGGTCGGCGCGCAGGGTGATGGCGCTCGCAGGGACGGGCTGGGGCGCCGTCGCGGTTGGTTCGGCCAACTCGCCCTCCACTACGGCGGGTTCGGCGGATGGTTCGTCGGTCACGCTCTCTCCAAGAGGTCAGTCGGTCCGCAGGCTGCGGACCTCGAAGGCCCTCTCCCATTCGGGATGGCGTTCGATGAGGAGCCGGACGTACCGGCTGCGGAAGTTGTTGTTGAGGCGGAAGTCGTCGCCCTCGGTCGCCGTGACGTAGTGCCAGCGCGGGACCTCGAAGAGCATCCCGATGCCGATGCGGCGCGCGCCGCGCTTCAGGTAGTCGGCGGTCAGGGTCTCCAGGGCGCGAAGCACCCAGGGGTTGAGCCGGTGGAACGTCTCGAACTGCGCCTGGATCGACTCCGGTTGCCCTTCGGGCTGCCGCACGGTGTGGATGACCAGGCCCGGTGTCTCGCCCTGGACGCCTTCCATACCCACCCCCTGATGACACGTTCGAAGAATGTCACCTATCTTGAGGGTTGAGGCGCGGATGATCAACCCCCCGGAGGCAGACCGGACTTCACACCCCGGACCGGATCAGGCGGAGGCCCGCTCGGCCTGGTCGTCCATGCGGGCCTCGCGCACCTCGTTGGCCCGCGAGACATCACGCAGGGCATTGACGGCGACGTTGGAGTCGGGGTGCTTGAGTACGTAGAGCGAGAGCGCGCCTTCGACGACCAGAGTCTCACGGGCGTCCATGACGGCGACTTCGTCGCCGCCGGGCGTGGCGATGAGCTGCACTGCTGCCTCCTTAGCGAATTGCGGCCCCCCAAGGGGATTACATATATCTTATTCGCAATCCGAGGCCATGTACAGTATTTGCGCAGGTCAGAGACCCTTTGTGGCGTGACGTCCTCGGGTCAGGACCCGGCTGCCCGGCCCGTCGTAGGTGCCGCCCCGCAGGGCGGCCACGACCTCCCCGTCCGCGTCCCACGGCACGCTCCGCCCGCTCTGGCGCAGTTCCGGAACGGCATCGAGCACGGTCTCCAGCAGCCAGAGCATCGACCCGGACAGCACCCAGTCGTGCTGCGGGAAGCGTCCTGTCGCGATGGTCGTGGCGAGGTTCCCCTGCGCGGGCAGGTGGAACATCGCGATGATCTCCTGCTGGCCGACGATCGGGGGGAGTTCGTCGCCCAGGTCCGGCTCCCAGCCCGCGCCCTGCTCCTCGACGATCCGGGCCTTCACGTCCAAGTCGACCTGGCGGAACCGCGCAGCCGTCGTGCCGAACCGGGCCGCGAAGCCGAGCGGCCAGTAGCGCACCCCGCTGACGACCAGGGCCGTCGACGGGTCCAGCACACTCCGGCTCGGGGCCAGCCACTGCGCGACCATCTTCGAATCGACGCGGTACAGGGCGGCGAACTCCTGATGCCCGACCAGATACGGCTTGCGCCGGCTCATGCCCCGTCCTCCGCTGTCCGTGCGAATGCAGCACGTCAGCGTAGCCGTACGGGGGCGCCGGCGTGCCCGACGGTCGCTGCTATGGTGACGGCGGTCTTTCCAAGAGGACCCAGCGGCCCCCACTCCGGTGGGGGCCGTGTGCGTTCACGTGGCGTTCCACCGTGTCCGCCTCAGCGCAGCAGGCTCACGATGGTGAGCGCCACTGAGGTGATGCTGGCCAGCACGGCGAGAGTGGGCATCGGCCAGCGGGTCTTCTCCAGCGCGCTGACCCGTTCCTCCAACTCCTCCAAAGCCTTGTCCGTCTGGTCGCTGCGCTGGACGAGCAGCGCCAACTGACCGTCGATACGGGCGAATCCGACCTCCACCGTCGCCCGGAGTTCGGCCAGGGCGAGAGCCACCTCTCCCTCGGGCACGTCGTCCTCCTCTTCTCTCGTCATGGGCCGGTCACTACTCCGGTGTGGCCGGATCGCGCTTCGCCGTCAGCCACGATGCTGTTCCCTGCCTGCCCAGGACCGTGCCGACGGTGGACTTCAGGGCGCTGAGCGCGGCGGGCATCGAGGCGACCGCAGCGGCCTGCCAGGCCGACAGGGACACCAGATCAGTCGTGCTGGAAGCAGCCATCAGGCCCAGCAGCGACTGCACGTAGGTGGCGAGCGTGCGCTCGGCTATGTCGGCGAGGGCCTGCGGCATCGGGTCGTTCTCCTGGGACGGGACGGTCGACGTCTGTTCGGTGGTGCCGGCCTGGTGGGGGACGTGCAGGGCAGTCCAGGTCTGGGGTCCGGGGATGCCGTCGGCGTCGGCGCCGTGGAAGCCGCGTTTGATCTGGAAGACGGCGTACGAGCGGCGGTGCGCCTCGTTCCAGACCTGACCGGACGGCGTGTCGTAGGAGTCGCAGCCTTCGGCGATCAGACGCTTCGCCATCGCGGCGATCACCGGTGAGGAACGCCCCACGCGGAAGAACTGAGCGCCCGGGTATGCCGCGTACTTCGGGGTCGGCTTGGGCGTCGGGGCCGGCGTGGGCTTCGGCTTTGGTTTTGGGGTGGGCTTGGGTGTCGGTTTGGGCTTGTCTGTGGCCTTGAGATGGCGGGCCACTCGGGCCCGGAAGTCGCCCATGTCGATGCCGCCGGGGTCCGGCTTGCCCGGCTGCCACTCCTTGTGGCCGATGACGCTGCGTTCGTTCCACCCGTGCGCGCGGCAGACCGCCGCCGCCGCACGCGCCATGGCGTCGAGCTGTGCGGACGGCCATGGCTGGCTGCCGGTGTTGATGCACTCGAAGCCGTAGAAGTGCCGGTTGCCGTCGGTGTCGGCCTCGTTGTCGCGCGGGAGGGTCTTCTTCTCCGCGATGACCGCGAGCAGGACGTCTGTGTCGCCCATCCCGGCGTGGTTGCAGCGTCCGTAGCCGACCATGTGCACGGTGCCTGAACGGTCGATCACGCCGTGGCACAGGGGTCCGGGCAGGTCCTGGTAGCCGGTGCGACACAGCTCCACCATGTCCTTCTCGGAGCTGTACGGACCGGTGTGGTGGATCATGACCCCGTTCACGGGGCCCCAGTTGCCGTGGGTGTTGCGGTTGTGGGTGCGCCATGTGCCGTGCTCGACCACGCCGAGCCCTGCACCCTTCAAGACGGACAGGAATCTGTCCGCGCTCAGCGGTGTAGCCACGCGCTCCGTCCTTCTCCCCTGCGCCGGATGGCAGTCGGCCGTGGCCGCCGCAGCGGTCCGGTCCCTCGGGAGTGCGAAGCGGGTGGAGGGTCACCTGAGCGTCATGGTACCGGCGGCCTTGGGACCGGTGTCGGTGGCGCGGGACGGTCAGACGTCGTCCCGGTCGGTTCTGATGGACGTGCTGTCGAGGCTGATCCAGGTGGCGCGGACGCTGCCGCCGCCCTGGACTCGCAGTCGGACCAGGCCCTTGGGGGTGATGTCGAGCTGGAGGGTGCGGCGGGCGGCGTCGGAGGAGACGTCGACCGTGCGCGGCGCTTCTGGCCAGTAGCCCTCGGGCAGCAGCGCGATCAGCTGGTCGTCGGTGGCTCGCCCGCCGACGAGGCCGATGCGGCCGCAGAACTCCGTGGTGTCCCAGGGGTTGGCGCGGAACTGGGGCGGCTGCTCCTCGTCCGGGACCGTTGTGTCGCCGGTCAGCGGGAGGTCGTGCCACTCCGGGTAGGGAGCGCGGCGGGCGCGTTCGAGGTTGGTGACCCTCTTCTCCAGCCGGGCCAGTCGGCGGCCGAGGTCGGCGATCGTGTCCGGCATCTACTGCTCCTCCTCGCCCGTGTCGTCCTCGGGCTTGTTGGTGCGCTCCAGCTTCAGCGCGACGCGGTCGGCGCTCTCTCCTTCGCCGGGCTTCACGGTCCAGCCGACGATCCGGCACCAGCCGTCGTATGCGGTGTGCGGCTCGAACAGCCGGATACGGACGTCGTCTCCGATCCGGAGCGCGTCGATGGGGGCGGCCGGGTGGTCGATGATGTCCAACTCGGTGAGCGAGGGCAGGACTTGGCGTGCCAGACGTTCGCGGCGGGTGCGCTGCTTCAGCTTGGCAGCGTCCTTCTCGCTCGTCTCCAGCCGGTGTTCCAGGCGCAGACGGCCATTGCGTACGCCGTCGACGACGACCGTGCGCTTCTTGCCCTCGCCCGCGCCGAGTCCGATGGCCCACTGGGCGTAGGAGTCGGCGTCCTTGATGACGTGGGGGGTGCCGACGATGTTCGCGCCGGTGGTGAAGGTCAGGTCCTCGCGGCGCCGGCCGAGCCGTGGGGCTCCAAGGAGGATGCGCCGCTCGGCGCGGCGCCCGCGCCAGGTCACGGTCTCCGACCACTCCAGGCCGTCGTCGATCTCGGCCATCTCGTCGACCATCTCGCCGAGGTTTCGCGGGTCGGTCCTGGACGTGGTGTAAGGGTCCTTCGCGGTGCCGGTCTTGGCGGTCGACTTCGTGTCGTCGACAACCACGCCGAGGTCGCCGTCTGGCTGGGCTTGGCAGTACGCCCACACGTCTCGGATCACCTGGCAGGGGTCGGCTTCGATGTAGGGGCCGCGGCCGTCGAGGTTGCCGTGGAGGTCGAAGCGCCGGTGGAGGTAGCTGCCGAACCCGGAGGCCTCGACGGGCAGCGCGTTGCCCTCCGGCTCGGCGCGCCACAGCAGCCCGCCCCAGTCGAGGCGGGCGTCGCGCTCGACCAGGAGGACGGTGTCGCCGGCGTCGAGCAGTTGGGACAGCGAGTGGCGGAACGTGGTCGGCACGGTCGCCTTGAGCGAGCCGGGCCCGGATACCTCCGGGCCGTACTCGACCTCGCTCAGCGGCAGGTTCCAGTGCAGGACATCGCCGGTCGCGGCCCGTACGGCGATGTAGCGGTAGTCGGCCATCGTCACGCGGGTCCTTCCGTGAACGCGACGTCGAGCGTGGCCGTCGTGCCCTTCGCGACGGCCAACTTCCCGTCGCCGTACTGGTCGTTCTGGTTGATCTCGACGGTCAGGTGCTGGCGGCTGCCCCGGTAGGCAGGGGGTACGGCGATGTCGTCGGCCAGGGTGACTCCGGAGCGGCGGGTGGTCGTGCCGTCGTCGTCCACCACCGTTGCCTTGGCGGCCCGCTCCCCCAGCCGGGTGCGCAGCTCGGCGTAGACGGGGCCTGCCTCAGCGCGCAGTCCGGAGAGCGTGACGACGATGGTGGCCCGTGTCGCCCAGGTGGGGATGTCGAGGTCCCAGGCGGCTTCCTTGGGCCAGGCCGCCCACTGGCCGTGCTTGGCGGGCACCTTCTCGGTGGCGGTCGGGTGCACGGTGCGTAGGAGGCGTTCGGTGCGCGGGTTCGCGATCTGCCGCAGGTCGGTGATCATGTCGGCGGTGATCGCCGCGGTGTTGCGCGGCAGGGTGATGCGGGCCAGGGCGATCCCGGTCATCCCGTCGGGCACGGCGGAGGCATCGTCGGCCACTGCCTCGACGACGTGGAAGTAGCCGATCTCCTGTGTGCGGGGGTCGCGTTCGCCTTCCCACTCGGGGTCCTCGATCCGCAGGACGATCAGGTCGGTGCGGGCGACCGGCCCAGTCGGTGAGATGGTGACCTCGGCGTCGCCGATGTTGCTCTGGGTGTAGGCCCCTTGCCAGGGGCGGGCACCGTGGATGAGGGCCGAGCCGTCACCGACCCGGATGCCGGGGCCGGGTGTGGGAAGCGGCCGGACCTTCAGGTCCTCGCTCTCCGCGATGCCCTGCCGGCCGCGGGCGAGGTCGCGGATCATCAGGCGCATGGCCCGGGCGGAGTGGTCGGCCCCGCGCACCATCATCGGGGGTTGCAGCGTCACGAGTGCTCTCCGTTCACAGGGTGGTGTACGCCGACCGCCACGCCACCTCGAGGCGCGCGGTGGCGGACGGGTCGTTCGCGCTCCAGGCGATCTCGGACCGTCCGGGCGGGAGGGTGAACAGGTCGAGACGTGATGCGGGGCTCAGGTCGTTGGCGACGTTGATGGTGCCGTTGCGCAGGGCCCAGCGCGTGCCGGGCCGGGTCTCCAGCTCCACCCATTCGCCCTCGCGCAGCGTCACGTCGAGGTCGAGGACGCGACCGGTGCGCGCGTTCCAGATCCGCGGCCCGGCGACCGGGCCGTGCACGCGCAGGCTGGGGTACGTCGACACGTCACCGCGGTTGGTGATCCAGCCGGGCCGGTCGTCGGCCGGGCGGTACTCCGGGTCGGCCGGGCGGCGGCACTCGGCACCGCGGCCCAGCGTCTCGTCGACAGTGCGGTCCGGGCGCTGGGCGCGCGGCGCCTGGTCGAGGCCGAGGGTCAGCGCCGACAGTTCGTCGTCGTACCAGCGCGGGTCGTCCAGGCCCGCGAACTCGATGTCCAGCGGGATCCATCCGTGCACGGCGGTTGCCGTGCTGGTGGCTTCCATCCGCCGAAGTCGCCCGTACATACGGCGAGTTGTGTGTCCGGGCCACCGGCCGCGCAGGATGTGACGGCCGTCCGGGCTGGTGCGGGCTTCGGGGTCGTCGAGGGCCAGTTCCAGCCGGGCGAGGATGGCGGCGGCCTTCTCCGGGTCGCCGGGGGTCTTGATGCCGGCCTCGAAGCGCAGGGTGCGCGGGCCGTAGAAGTCCCGGCCGGGAGTGGTGCCTTCGCTGTTCGGGTTGTCGGCGTCCTGGGGTCGGGTGGCGGGCGCACCGAGGCCTTCGATGTCCCCGACCGGGACGTAGCTGCCCCTGCCGAGGACGACGCCTCCGATCTCGTACTGCCAGGGGGCCAGTTCGGGGCGGCTGCTGGTGTGGGGGGCTCTGGTCATCACACTCTCCCGCCCCGCTGCGCGTTGCGCAGGGTGCGCATCATCTCGTTGCCGATCTGTTCGGGGGTGGCGGCGCTGTCGGTGACGGTGACCGGCATGGAGCCGATCAGCGGCTGCTGTTCGCGCACGACGACGACTTGGACGCGGCCGCCAGCACGGGCGTCGACCACGCGGGTACGTGCCTGGTCGCTGCCGGTACGGATGTCGAAGGAGCGCACGACACCGGCTATCGCCGCGGCGCTGCGGGCCTGCTTGAAGGAGTTGGCGAGCAGCGGGTTGTAGTCACGGCTGCGGGCACTGCCGACGCCGCCGTCGGCGAACCATTCGACCTGGCCGCCGAACCGGTCGACGACGGTCTCCACGATGGCCTTGCTCCGCTCACGCTTCGAAGCCGCCAGCGGCACATAGGCCTCGCCGCCGGTCTCCAGCTCACCCCATATGCGGTAGCTCCCGGCCGGTGCGATCTGCGCGACGTGCTGTTCACGGCGCGTGCTGCCGGTGAGGCCGCCGTCGGCGAAGTAGTCGACCACGGCGCCGTCGGCATGCCGGTTGGCGTTCTTGCGCAGGTTCTCGGCCTGCTTCTCGATCGCGTCGGCGGTGCTTCCGGTCTGCTTGGTGAGCTGGTCGAAGACCGTGACTTGGCGGGTGGTGACCGTCAGTTCCTTGCCGCGCAGTGCGTCGATGCGCCGCTGGATCGAGTCCGCCGCCTTGCGCGGCCCCGAGGTCGGGACGGTGACCTTGACGTTCTTCGTGCCGGGAACCTTCTCCACCCGGAAACCCAAGGCTTCAAGTTCCTTGCGCGCCTGGGCTGTTGGCGCGCGGACGATGACGGACTTGGCGCCCGGTGTGGCCCGGAGCTTCGCCTGGACGGCCTGAAGGCTCTTGATCGCGGCGCCCGTCGGCGCGGACACCGGGATGTTCTTGCTGTTCGGAGTCCGACCCAAGGTGTCGATCAGGGTGTCGAGGTTCTTCTTCGCTCCCTGCGTCGGCGCGGTGATCCTGATCTGCCGGGTGCCCGGAACGGTCTTCACGGTGAACCCGAGATCGCGGAGCTTCTGCTGCGCACCGTCGCTGAGCGAATCCACCTTGATCGTCTTGGCGTTGGGGAGCCGCTGGAACTCCGCCTGGACGGCGATCAGGTTCGCCAACGTGCTGTCCATGCCCTTCGTCTGGAGCAGCAGCGACACCTTCGACGGCAGCAGGCCGAGCGTGTCGGCGACACCTTCGGCCTGGGTCTTGGTCAGGCCATAGCCGCGCGCGGCCGCGATCGCCTCCGTACGGGCACGGCTCATCTGCTCACGTGCCTTCGCGAGCGCGGCGGGCAGCGTCTCGCCGTTGCGCTGGGCGAGATCGAAGGTGGCCACGGAGGCGTCGGCCGCCGCGTCGGACAGGGCGGTGAGCTGGGTGTAGAGCTGCTGGCCGTTCCTCGTCGTGGTGTTGAGGGTCTTGTCCTCGTTGACGAGCTGTCGCCCGCCGTAGCCCTGGCCGCGGTTGACGCCCTTGCCGCCCTCCTGGAGGTCGAGGACCGCGCTGTTGACCTTGGCCTCGGCGGCCTGGAGGGAGATCTGGCCGCCCGAGAGCAGGTCGAGCGCCGACTTCAGGGACCGGGTGCGGGTGTCGGCGTCGGCCGTCTGGTCGGCCAGGCCCCCGACGGCAGCCTTCAACCGGTCGTACGCCGACGTACCGTCCCCAGCCCCCTTCGTCGCCGCCGCGAGGTCGCGCGCGTTCTTCACCGACTCGGCCATCTCGCCCTTGACGCTGCCGAGCGCGTCGGCGGCGTCCTTGTACTGCTGACCGACGTCGGTGTAGTCGAGGACGGACACCTTGCCACCCGCCTGGTCCCTGTACTCCCGGTGGGCGTTCGCGGTCGTGAGGAGCTGCTTCTGCAGCGCGTCCAGGCTCGTGCCCTGTCCGAGGTACGCGTCGGTGAGGCTGGCCAGCGGCACGCCGGCCTGCTCCATGACCTTGGTCAACTGGCCCTGCCCGGTCTTGGTGTCCAGCAGGGCCTGGGCCGCCTGGTTGCGGACGTTGGAGTCGATCTGTCCGCCGGACTCACGCAACGCCGAGGTGAGGGTGGAGATGCGCTGCTGGTGTTCGGCGGCGGCCTGCGCGGCCTTCTGCTGGCGGGCGGCCAACAGCCCCAGGCCGACCGACACCCCGGCCATGACGACGCCGAACGGGCCGCCGAGCGCGTTCGTCACGCCGCCGAGCGCCGAGCGCAGTCCCGAACCGGCGGCCCGGCCGACGCCGTTGAGGGTGCCGGTGAACGTGGCCCCGGCGCCGTTCGCGCTGCGGAAGGCGGCGGTCATGGTGCCGAGGAAGCCGACCCGGGCCTGGAGGGCGGCCCAGGCGGCCCCGTACCGGGACAGGGTGACGCCGGATGCGGCCGCCAGGGACTGCTGGAGGCGCATCTGTTCGTTGGCCGAGGCGAAGCCGGAGCGGACCGGGCCACTGACGGTGTTCGCGATGCCCGTCAGGGTCGGCTGGACGCGGCGGAACAGGAGCATCGCCAGGGCGGCGGACTGGATCGGCGCGGGCAGCGCGCCGAACGCGCTGACCAGTCCCCCGACGAGGTGACCGACGGGCACCAGAACCAGGGAGAGCCCGGAGACCGCGTCCATCGCCACGTTCGCGACGGTGGCGATGATGTCGAGCGTTCCGGCCGCCGCGCCTCCATCGTCACCGAGCCCGGCGATCGCCTTCAGGAGCGGTTCCGCGCCGTCAGCGGCGTTGTCCAGGACGTCGCCCAGCGTGCTCGCGGCGTTGATCAGCAGGTTGAGTCCGGTGGCCAGCGTGTGCTCGCCGATGTCCTTGAGCGGCCCGATGAGCCGCTGGGCCTCATCGATGAGCGACCCGATCCCGTTCTTCGTGGACTCCTTCAGGTCCGGGCCGTACAGGGTGGCGATGTCGCGGCCGTAGGCCAGGGCCGTGGTCAGGTAGGGCGTGGCCCCGGACATCCCGCGGGTGAGCAGGCGGGTCACCCATTCCAGGCCGGGCGCCATCCCCTCATACAGGGCGATGCCGGTCTGCCTGGCCTGGGTGCGCAGCTGCGTCATCGCACCGGCGAGGCCCTGGCCGCGCGAGGCGGTGATGGACGCGGCCGACCCGGTCTGGTCGACCGCCATGGCCAAGGCGTCGAAGCTCTCGGTGCCCTGATGGGCAAGCGCGACCGCACCACTGAGCGCGGGCTTGCCGAAGGCACGGGTGACGGCGGCGGTGAAATCCTGCTCGGACATGGAGTGTTCGGCCTTCGACAAGCCGTCGATCACCGTGCGCAGCCCGCGGAAACGCCCCTGGGCATCCCAGGCCTCGATCCCCAGGTCCTTCAGGCCCTTCTTCATCGTCGGCGTCGGCGCCGCCAGGTTGGCGAAGATCCCGCGCAGGCTCGTGCCGGCGGTCTGGCCGAGGATGCCGCTCTTGCCGAGCATGCCGACGGCGGCCGCAGTGTCCTGGAGGCTGACGCCGAGCGCGTTCGCGACCGGGCCCGCGTACCGCATCGAGTAGTAGATGTCGGTGATGGAGCCGGACGCGTTGTTCGCCGTGGCCGCGAGCGTGTCCGACGCCTTGGCCGCCTGATCAGCACCCAGGCCGTACTGATCCATGATGTCGCCCAAGTAGCGGGCGGATGTGGCCGCGTTGACGTCGGCCGCCGATGCGAGCTGGAGCGAGGCGCGTACGGCGTCGATCGACTGGTCCGCGCGGAAACCCGCCCTGCTCAGCTCGACCATGCCCTCGGCGGCGTCGGCCGACGTCGTGGTGGGCAGGGTCAGGTCGTTGCCGAGTTCCTCGGCAACGGCGGCCGCCCGCTTCATCTGTGCGGCGGTCGCATCGGTCACCGCACCGAAGAGGTTCATCTGCCGCTGGTAGCGGTTGCCCTCCTCGATGATCTCTCCGGTGCCCAGCACGAGGGCGCCGCCGGCGAGCATGTTCGTGGTGGACAGGCCGCGCCGACCGGCCCCGGCGGTGGCCCGCTGGAGCCGGGACATGGACCGGGCTCCGTCGTTTCCGGCTGCGCGCAGTGCCGTACGGGCGGCCCCGGCGCGGGCGGTGATCCGGTTCAACTCCCCCACAGCCGCGCGGGAGGAACGGTTCAGCGCGGCGAACTGCGTAGCCAGCCGTGCCCCGTTGGCGTCCAGCTGGGCCAGGGAACGGTTCGCGGCGTCGGTCCGGTCAGCGAACGTGCGCATCTGTCCGGAGGCAGCACGGGTTCCCGCGATCAGGTCGCGGACCTCGGCGCGCATCGCGACCGTGAGGGTGAACCCGGCCACCGCAGGCGGCCTCCTAACAGGGTGCGGGGGTGTTCAGGGGCGCTGTTCGTACTGCTCGCGCGGGAGGAGCTGGATCTTCACGCCGTAGCCGGACCGGTCGGTGGGGACGTGATCGCGTTCCTGCTCGATCAGCTCGCAGCCGGGGCAGCGCAGGGTGTCGGTGACGTAGGCGTGCGGGTCGCCGCCGCGCTGGTGGTCCCACTCCTGCAGCCGGGTACGGCACTCCGGGCACACCGACCGCTGCCACTGCGCCCACGCCATCGCCTTGGCCCGGTCGAGGTCGGACCAGCGGCCGTCGCCACCGAGGAACTGCGAGTGCGGGATGCGGTACTGCTCGCACAGCTCCAGCTCGGCGCGCAGACCGGCATCACGGCTCAGCCTTTTCCCAGCTCGACCCGGCTCTCCTGCTGAACCTTCCAGGCCGCGTCCCACAGGGCGTTCGCGTCCGGCGTCGACCAGCCGTCGAGCAGTTCCTCGGCTTCCTCGCGGCTCATGCCGTCCACGGAGGCAGCCGCCACCAGAGCGGCGGGGAAGGTGTCCGGGTTGAAGATCGACCCGTCTTCCGCCTGCTGTTCGGTCGGCGGATGCTGGGAGATCAGCTCTTCCAGCACGGGACGGGGCAGGGCCCGGAAGGTCAGGAACTCCGAGGCAGCGTCGAGGAGTTGACGGATCTCGTCCCGTGCAGTGTCAGCGTCGGCCGACTGCCGGGCGGCCGGTTCGTCACCCGGGTTCGCTTCGGCGACGAACCGAGCGCGGCGGGCCTGCTGTTCGGCGTCCTCGTACCGCTGACGCAGGTCATCGTCGTCGCAGATCCGCAGCCGGTTCTGCGGGCGGGCCCTGCGGCGGAGACGGTCCATCTTGGCCGACCACGCCCCCTCCGCCGACGTGGCGGAGGAAGGCGGCCGGCTGTCCGGGGTGCGGCGCGTCACGATCAGCCCTCGTCGCTGTCGTGCTCGCTGACCGTGACAGCGGTCTTGGTGGTGACGATGTCGGACAGGGTCACCGTGCGGTCATCACCGTCCGGGCCGTGACCGTGGTCGTGCCCGTGACCATGGTCGTCGCTGTGGTCGTGTGCGTGCTCGGGGTCGCAGTCGTCTTCCGGCAGCGGGTGTGGGTGAGCGGCGGGCGGTACCGGCCGGTCGAGCGACGGTTCGTCGGTGATCGTGTAGTCGACCTTGAACTTGGCGGCCTCGTTGCCGGTGGAGTAGGTCGCGGCGCGTGTGGCGACCTGGACGGGGAACACGTCGACCGAGCGCGAGCCGGGCAGATCGCCCTTGCGCAGCAGGATCACGTAGCCTTCGGCGCCCTTGGGCAGCTGCTGCTCGACCTCGTCGGAGAACCGGTCCTCGTAGAAGGTCAGCGAGCTGCTCTCGGCCTTGTCGTTGCCGGGGATCGACGAGTTGAAGGTGCTCCCCATGTCGGGGGTCTCGATCGGCTCGTTCTCCAGCGCCCAGCCCTCGATGTCCGAGACGGCGTCGGTCAGGACGAACGCGTTCGTGATCTCCCGGCGGCTGGGGTACTTCGGGTCGTTGATCTCCGTCGCCCAGAGGATCTTGGAGATACCGCGCCGAAGGAATCGGGTCTGGGTGGGCTTCTTCGGGGACACAGGTCCGCTCCCGCTTCCGGGGCAGCGTCCCGTACCGAGGCCCTGCCCCTTGACTTCCAAGGGGGTCGCCTGGCCTGGGGCCTAGCGTCCGCGCGGGCCTCCGCGGTGAGGAACCTGAAGAGTCTTCAGGCGGGCGTCACGGTGATCGTGACGCGTTGTACATAGGACACGATAGCTCCTGCCGCCGACACCGACGGCTCTCCTCCGGCGTCATAGGTCAACTCACGGTCGATGACCCGGAGTTGAGGAATGCGCAGGTCATGGGTCCAGCCCTCGTCGTCGCGGCCGACGAGGCCGGCACGCACGCGGTCGGCCAGCCACTCGACCTGATCGGCCCGTTCGCCGACGGAGGTGACCTGATACGACCATGCCGCGTCCGCGTGCCAGTCCCACAGGGGCGGACCTGAGAACTCGGCAGGCAGGGAATCGAGGATCGTGTACGGGGCGGTGGCGGGCTCCCAGCCGGACTTGCCCTGGACGCGCGGGAGTTCACCCATCCCGCAGGGGCGGCCGGTGGTCTGCTCGACGAGTGCGGCCAGCGCGCGGGTCACCGGCAGACGGGCGGTCACGGCAGTACCCCGGCCGCGAGGGCCTGGATGAACTCCGGCTCGGTCTGCCGGAACGCGGGCTCGACGTGCGGGAACGGCGGTTGCCGGTAGTGCCGCCCGATCGAGTCCACGCCGACGAAGCCGTACTCCAGCCGTCGCGCCTGCGGGGCGTCGGAGAACACCTCGGCGGTGACCTCACCGCCGCCCGTACGCATCCTCACGTCCCAGGAGGCCCGGTAGTGCCCGGTGATCACGTTCGGGCCGGGCCTACCACTGGCGTTGCGCTGGATACGGACCCGCAGCAGCATCGCGTGATGCCGGGTGATCGTCCTGGTGCGAGCGCGGGTGGCCGGGCCCATCCGGGCGAGCGCGGCGGCCAGCGCGATCGGGTCGCGGAACGCGGCCGCATCTGGGTGCGTATTGGGGTGCGGGTTCACGGTGGCCATCAGTCGATCACCTGGACACGGACGATGCGCACCACGCTGTAGGTGCCCACCGCTTCGTCGGAGACACGAAACCGGCGGCCAACCAACTGCGGGTCACGGGGGCCCTTGGGCCGGGCGGACCCGGCGACCCGGATTACGTCGTCCCGCCGCAACTCGGGCGCATCGACGGGCAACACGGCCTGGTACTCGGTGGTCGGCGGCTCGACGGAGGCCGATCCGGCGACCGGCTGCGTGATCGCGGGGCGACCGTACGGCATCACCGCGCCGAGGCCGTCCCACACCAACTCCTCGTCCGGTACCGGCTGCACCAGCTGGCCCGTGGCCTCGTCAAGGACATCGTCGACGCGGCCCGCGCTGTCGCGCCACGCCTCCAGCTTGTCGTCGAGGATGCGGTCGACGACCCGCCGCACACCTTCCACGTCAAAGGCCACGCGCCCACTCCCCGAGTTGGGTGAGCATCGCTGTCGTGAGTGAGAACGGCTCGGTGCCAAGGTCGGGGCGCGCGAGCGCGGCACGCTCCAGTGCCTCCGGGTCGATCGAGTCGAGGAAGACGGCCGCCGCCGGGCCGGGGTCAGGCACGTCGGCGACCGTGACGCGGGCCATCCCGGACCATCGGGTGTCGCCGCGGTCCGCGACGTGCAGCAGGACCTCCGGCCGTTCACCAGCAAAGTGGCTGACGGAGTACGCCTTGACGGCACTCGGTTCGATCGGGTTGCCGTCGATCTCGATGTCGGCCCGACCGCCCTGCGCGGTGATCTCTACGCGCCGGGCGGCGGCTGTGTCGTTCGTCCGATCCATTCAACCGACGCTAGGAGAGCTGTCGGACAACGGAATGCGAGTACCGCCTCAGCTCATGGCCGCAACGCGGACGACTTGAACACGCCGCAGATAGTCGAGGTGGGCGGTCAGGCCGGTTTCCTCGAACAGCTCACGGGCCCAGCCGACGGGCAGGTGCTCGCTGCCGGAGGTTCAAAGGCTCGTAGCACTCCGCCCTCAAGCCGGACGAATAGCCCGGTTTGAAAGGCGATCAACCCTAGAGCCACCCGCCCAAGAGCCCGGTCGGGCAGGTCTGTAAGGCAGCTCGACACCGGAAGCACGGACGGAACTGCTCGGGGATCCAGCGAGCGAAGCAGAGAGACGTCAGCGCGTGTGAGCCATTCCGTCGCGAAGAGATGGACGATGACTTTCCTTCGGCGCATCTGAGTCACGTCGATCCCGACCTGGCGACGGATCGGCAAGCCGTGCTCCACGCCGCTCATGGCGTGACTCGCCGCGCTCTCGGCTTCCCGGTCGTTCTCGGGTGTCGCGCCGGGCAGCACGAACATGCCGCGACCGATGTCGTTGAAGAGTAGGTGGTCCGGTTCGACTCGTACGAGGACCGCAGCCCAGACGATCGGGGGCCTCCAGTTCTCGTAGGGCGCTCGCCCACGTATCAGCGGCTGCTCGGCGCACCTCGCTATGGGGCTGGTCAACGTACTCGCTACGGCTGTTGTCATCAGGCTCCGCCCGTCGCAGCAGCCACGATCTCTTCGAGGTGGCTCGGCTGACTGGTGCTGGGAATGGGAGCGATGTGGCTGCCGTGGTCGAGGAGCCATTGCAGGGGTGCGGCTGGCCCGTTGGTACGGGCGAGGAGGCCGGCGTCGAGCGGTCGGTAGGCCACGTACGGAATGCCGAGTTCGCCGCACACCTCTACCGCGTCATCGAAGCGGTCGGTGGTGTTGAGGACGTTCTGCACCGCGGCGATGGTCAGATCCTTGCCCACACGATGGATGACCTCGGGGGTGACCTTGGACAGGCCGATGTGCCCGATCTTGCCCTCGTCTTGCAGCGCCTGCAGGACGGCGATCTGGTCGTCGAGGGCCACCTCTGGATCGATGCGGTGCAGGTAGCACAACTCCAGCCGCTCGACTCGCAGGCGGCGCAGGCTCGCTTCCGCACAGGCCCGCAGGTAGTAGGGGCTACCGAGGGACATCCACTGACCTGGTCCGGGGCGCACCATGCCGACCTTCGTGGCGATCAGCACGTGCTCCGCGTACGGGTAGAGCGCGTCCCGGATCAACTGCTCGGCGGTGTGGGGGCCGTAGGCGTCGGCGGTATCGATGTGGCTGATGCCGTACGTGTTCACGGCTTGACGCAGGATGCTGAGCGCGGTCTCACGGTCTGAAGGCTCGCCCCACGTGCCGGGGCCGGTCAGGCTCATGGTGCCGAAGCCGAGTCTGGATACGGTCTTCCCGGCGATGGTGATGGTGCCCCCGGGCAGCGCGGATGTCATACGAGGGCCTCCTTCAGGCAGCTCTGCACGGCTTCGTCGACGATGTGGGCCTGGCTGTCGGGGTCGCTGTGGACACGCAGGTGGGGGATGTCGTCGCGGTCCAGGAGCTGGTGCACGTGCTGGTCGACGAGGCGCCGGTAGCGCGGGTCGTAGTCATGGCTGGTGTCGACGGGCACGCTCTCGTCGAGAACCGTTGCCAACAGCAGGTGGTACTTAGGCAGTTGGGTGGCGGCGAGCGTGAGAAGGCGCTCGCGTTCCACCCGGGGAGCGGTTTCTCTGCGGTACTCCAGCGCGGCGTGGAAGTAGGCGACGGCGTCGTGAGCGGCTCGATCGACCAGGACGACTTCGGCGCCCTGCGCCATCGCCGCGATCTCGTCGGCGATGCCCTGGGCGATGATCCACTCGGTGGACTGGGCGGTGTGGTGCTGCATCTTGGGAAGGCCGGCCGCTGCCGCGCGCTTGCCGAGTCGGCCGGTGCGTCCCACGGTGATTCCTTCGGCGCGCAGTTCCATCTCTATGCGCTTCAGGAGCGTGGTCTTGCCGGTGGAGTGGGTGCCGAGCAAGCCGATACGGATGGGCTGGTCAGTGGTCACCACAGGGTTGGTTCCTCTTCTGGTTCGGGGGCTCCGGGCAGACTGGGCGGCACGGCCGCAGCGACCAGTTGGTCCCAGGTCTCGTAGTGGCCGGCCATGGCAAGCAGGAGCTGCGCCGTGGCGTAGGCGTCGTAGGTCGCGCGGTGTCGTCCGACCCGTGGGGCCTGCGACAGGTCTGGTGCTACGTGCTTGATCAGGGCGTCGAGGGTGTAGGAGGGTAGGCCCGTGTAGGTCGCCTTGGCGAGGCGCAGGGTGTCGATGACCCCGGCCGGCTTCCACGTGGGGAGGTGCCGGTGCAACTCCCGGTAATCGACGTGGGCGTTGTGGGCACTGATCCAGTTCTGGCCGAGGAAGTCGTGCACCGCGTCCGCGAGTTGCGCCCAGACGGGCTGGTCGGCGAGGACTTCGTTGGTCAGGCCGTGGATGCCGGCCGCGCGTGCTGTGACCGGCCGTTCGGGCCGGATCAGCCATGCCCCGGCCGTGGTGGTGTCGGGGACTCCGGCACGGACGGGCAGTGCGGCGATCTCGACGAGGTCGGGCGGGTTGGTGCCGTTGCCCTCGACATCGACGACGAACAGCGTGGGCCAGGAGGCGAAGTTCATGGCGTGGTGGTTCCGTTCTCCGCCTCCCAGCCGATGGGGGCCCGGCCGTGCTGGCGGTGGAGGTGGGGCTTCTCGCGGTCGTGGCACTGGTAGCCGAACCCGTGCTGGAGGAAGTAGCGGGGCGGCTCGTCCAGTCCCTCCACGACGATGGCACGCTCGTTGATCTCAACGTCGCCGGTCGCGCCGAGGGCGCGCGCCTGCCGGGTGACCTCCGCCAGATCCGGCCTGACCCAAGCCTCTTTGCACAAGGCGATCTGCCCGGGCGGGCAGATTCGGCACAGCTCGTCGATTCCGAAGTGGCCGTTGTAGTCGGCCTCACCGTGTGCGTAGGCGACGCCGCAGCTCGTCTTGAGGAACAAGGCCCCCCACGGGGCGCCGCCGGGCTCATTCCGGGACGCGTACGCCTCCATGATCCGCTGCTCGGCCAGCTCCGGCATGATCTTCCGCCGCGCCGTCCCGTCGTACGGCGTCGGCAGGCCGTGCGCCTCGTAGTAGGCCCTGATCTCGTCACGGAAGAACAGGCCCGTGAACACCGTGGCGTGGGCGTGCAGGGACAGTTCGCGGGCCCGCTCCAGGTGCTCGTCGGAGTCATTGAGACCCGGCACGATCGGACGCCAGTACAGGACGGTCCGGTAGCGGTCGGCGTGCTCGTACAGCATGCGCAAGCTGTCGGCCGCGTACGTCGAGTTGACCGGCTCGATGGCCGGGTCGTCGATGCCGGAGTGCGTCACCAGAACGGTCAGGCGCAGTTTCGTGTACGAGTTGAGGACGGCGCAGTCCTCGGCGCTCACGCGCCACCGCGTGATGACCAGGACGTGGTTGGTCAGACCCCGGTCGTCGAGGTCGCGCAGCACTGCGAACAAGTGCGGTTTGACCACCGGCAGCATCGGGTCCGTGGCCCGGTTGAACAACTGGATCGGTGTCAGGTGCGGCCGGAAGTAAGGGTGGCCGACCAGGAGGGCGACGGCGGCTTCATCGCTCATCAGGCGCTTCGGCGTCTTCATACCGAAGTTGTCGAACAGGTGGCGGACGCAGTAACCGCACTCCAGCGGGCAGCCGACGATGTGGTTGAGCGACAACCCCGACTTGCGGTACTCGATCACGTCAGCAAGCGCGGGCTTCAACTCACCGATCTGCTCCACGGTCAGGAGCGGAAGCAGACGGCGGCGCGGTACGACGGGAACGGTCATCAGGACCTCCAAGCGCGGACTGTTCAGCGGTCGGTGGGTGTGGGCTGAGCGGGAATGGGTGTGGGGGCGATGAGCAGGCCGCGGCGGTTGGCGCCGAACCAGGTGCCGAAGTCGCGGCGGGCGGCGTCCGCGTCGTCCGAGGTGTGCACGAGGTTGTGCACGAGGCGCTTCTCGTCAAGGGCGCGCTCCAGGCTGTCGTGGCCGAGGTCGCCTCGGATCGTGCCGGGCGCCGCCCGCGGTGGGTCGAAGTGGCCGATGAGCTGGCGCAGTCGGTCGTGGATGCCCGGTTCGCCGTGGGCGAGAGCGACGGTCACCGCTTTGCCCGCGTAGGCGTCGTCCAGGCATGTGGGGATGTCCCGGTCGGGGAAGTGGTCCGCGTCGGCGAGGAGGTCCCAGTAGTGGACATGGGCCTGCCACGGCTGCACGGTGACGTTGCGGCGGTTTGCGACCGTGCCGACCGCGGCCTCGATCCGCTCAAGGATGGCGTCTACCACGCCGCGTTCGACGGCATCCGGTTTGCACAGGATCACCGAACACCGGTCGAAGTCGGCGATCTGCAGACGACGGCCAGGCCCGTACCAAGTCCCGTACTCCCGGCGGGCGCTGGCCGCGTCGTCACTGGCCTCGACGAGATTACGTACGAGACGGTGCTCCGCCTCGGCCTCCTTGAGGCTGTCGTCGCCCAGGTCACCGCGGATCGTGCCGACCTCTGCCCGGGCCGGATCGGTGTGCCCGATCAACTGGCGCAGCCGGGCATGGAGGCCGGGTTCACCGTGCGCGAGCGCCACGGTGACCTGCCGGCCCGCGAACGCGTCATCGATCAAAGTCGGCAGATCGGGAAGGTTACGGCGGCCCGTGTCGGCGAGGAGATCCCGGTAGACGACGTGCGGCTGCCACGGCTCGGCGATCAGGTCCAGACGGTCCGAGATGGCGATTCCCGCTGCACAGACCATCCCGAGGATCCGGTCGACCAGGCCACGCGCCACGGCGTCGGGTTTGCACAGGATGACCGCCCAGCGGTCGAAGTCGACGCCCTCGACCACCGCGCCGCTCATCGGCCTACTGCCGCTCACCGGGAACCCCCACCCGAAGTCGCGGTGCAGACCGGCCACTTGTGTTCCATGAGCCAGCGCAGGCCGGGATCGAGCGCGGCCAGGACAGCCGGGTCGACCACGGCGGCCTGGTCGTGCTGGATCTGCCGGTACAGCTCGAAAAGCAGCACCACCTGTTGCCAGTACGGATCCAGGTCCAGGCTCGCGATGTCCTCGGCGCTGTAGCGGAGCCGGTTCGTACGAAGCGCCTCTTCGTGCTGCAAGACGTGCGCGACGGTTGATCCCTCGGTGTTCTCCGGCATCGCCGGGAAGTGGAACGAGGGCGGCGCCGGACGGGAATCGGCCTCGTCCAGAACGCGCTTGACGCGCTCATCGTTGCGGTCGTTGACGTGGGCGGACCCGATGACGTGCGTGTACGTCCCCAGTCGTAGGCCCAGCTGGATGGCCGCGTACTCCTGGATCATCGTGAAGGAGAAGACGTCGGACAGCAGGCCGCAGTCGAGGTCGTTCGCCCGCATGTTGCAGACCATGTGCAGTTGGCCGTCGCGCACGAGCAGGTGCAGTCCGGCCAGGCACGCGACATCGGGGTTGTCGCGGTCGACGAGTTCCTTCGCCGTGAACACCGGCAGGTACCCGCGCTTGCTGTCGACCTCGGTGACCAGCAGGTCCATCACCTGGTCGAACTGCGACTGCCCGCCACGGGCGGGGCTGAACAGGGCGTGACCGTACGCGGATCCGCCGAGGCGGATGCCGTCGGCGCTGCTGGAGCGCATGGACGGGGCGTAGTAGCCGATCATTTCGAGGTCCCGGCGACCAGCCAGGTACCAGAGGGCCTCAGCGAACTGGAATACCGGGTTCGCCTTACGCTCGGCCAGGTACGGCAGGCGCTGGCGGGGATCGGTAAGCCGGAAGCCGACTCCGATCACTTCACGGGCGGCGTTGCCTCGTGCGTCAATCCGATGCTCTGGTCGCTCTGTTGCGAGTCGCAACAGAGCGATGTAGGCACCTTCGACGCTGTCGAAGGTCGGTGCTGGGAGCAATGCACTCTCCAGATCGTGAGAACAAAAGGGAGTCAAGTAGGGCTCAGCAAAAGGGAGTTGAACCCGTGCGCGGCAGTGGATGAGAACGGGGCTGCCGCGCACGGGGGCCAGGAGCGGGGGCTGCCCACGGGATCCGTGACGCGGTGACCTGGCCGAGGCCCGGCAGCGTCGATGAACCTGATGGCGCCCGCGTCAGGTCCGGCCATCTGTTGCACGGTCATCAGCGACCGACGCGAAGCCGATGACGGGCTGGCAATCTTGCGTCGCGCTGCGCGTGGTCAGCGGCTGTGCCGGTTCCGGTTATCGGTTACCTGGTAGTGGTTGCGTCGTCGCCGTAGAGGCTGTCGGGCGTGTGATTGCGGACGTGTCGGTCCGAGAGAGCCCCTTGGGTGTTCGTCGACTTCGGGTTGGAGTTGTCCTTGGTGTCCTTCTTGATCTGGGCCATCGCGGCCCTGACGGTGGACTTCTTGTTGCTCGTCACGCGTTGCACTCTCTTTCTGCTCTGATCTCATCGGGGACCACTCCGGCCGTCGGCAGTCTCAAAGGGACGGTCAGAGCGGCGTCTTGGAAGCCCGTCCCCTGATGTGAGTCCTCCGCCCTGGGCAGGGCGTCAGGGTCTTCGCAGACAGGGAACGGAAGTTCACGACGCGTCGGACGGGACCGGCCGGCCTTCCACGAGATACGCGGGGTGCAGGGACGGGCCTTCCAGCGCCGCGACCGCAGCTCGAATGCGCCGCTCGGTGTGCGCTCCGGCCACTTCGCCCAGTTGGTGGAGCAGTACGAACCGGTACCCGATCAACTCCGGCTGTTCACCCGGGGCCGCTTCGGGCAGGACGATCTTCGTGTCGCTCGGCACCGTGCCGAGGTCGTAGACGAGGTTCAGCCCCTCTGTCGCCCCGGTCTCCTCGTTGCGTGGAACGTAGTCGACCGCAAGGAGCGGTCCCGGCGCGATGATCAGACCCGTTTCCTCGCGCACCTCCCGCGCGCAAGCCAGGTGCGGCGCCTCGTCTCCGTCCGCACAGCCGCCCGGCAGTCCAAAGGCTCCGTCCTTGTAACTCTTCTGCACCATGAGCACCGCACCGGTCTCGTCCCGGATGATGGCGAGCGCCCCCGTACGACGGCGGGGCGGATTCGTGAAGTCGGTGTCCTTATGCATACCTCTCCTCTGGTCAGCGTTGTCGGAGCCGCTTCTTCTAAGCGGCAGAAACGAGGTCGTCCAGGTCGACGACGGTGACGCCTCGTAGCTCGCGCACGAGTTGCGAGGCCAGGAACCACGGGGTCCACTGCCGGTGCCTGTACGGGAGTGGAATTCGTGCCAGCTCGCTGTCGAACTCCACGGGTTCAGGGCGTCCGTCGGCACCGGTGCGGTAGAGCGTCCCGATCACTCCGTGCAGCCGCGGCACTCTGGCCCGGAGCGCGACAGCTCCGGCCCGCACGAGGTATCCGCACTGGTCGACGGCGGCCTTCGCGTGCTCCAGACATAGAGGCGGCTGGGCCGTGAGATGCCCTTCCCAGCCATCCGTGGACCTGGTGTCGTGCTGCGCGGCCAGGAACAGGTATCCCAGATGGGTGTGGCTGGGCTGCTGCACGCATACCTGGCACCGCAGTTCTTCCA
The DNA here is from genome assembly GCF_036174265.1 of Streptomyces sp. NBC_00285. Classification (NCBI taxonomy): domain Bacteria; kingdom Bacillati; phylum Actinomycetota; class Actinomycetes; order Kitasatosporales; family Streptomycetaceae; genus Streptomyces; species Streptomyces sp. NBC_00285. The sequence continues at coordinate 3,597,896 of NZ_CP108055.1, forward strand.
TGCACTCGCGCTGCCGCGAAGGGTGCACGTCCCGCCACCGCGGTCTCCCGACGATGTCATTGCCGTGGCGGGACTGGGAGCAGCGTGCCCAGAGGACGCCCCGCTCGTCCCGATCGCCCGGTCCTTCGTTCAGGTAGAACAGGCCCTTGCCGCCGGGCCGCAAACCCAAGCTCGACAGCGAGTCGGCCTGTTCGCCTTGGCGTGCGGTGATGTACGGCACGAGGCGGCTGGCTGGGACGTGCGTGCTGGTCCTGGCGTTTGCCTCCCTCGACGTAGCGCGCGTCATGAGGCTGTGTCTCCCATCAGGTCGAGAATCGCGAGGATGGCCAGGGCGAACCGTCGGAGGTGGCCCGGCGCGTCGTCGGGGTGGGGGTGCTCGGCACTCAGGTAGATGAGGCGCCGAATCTCGTCGACCGGGTACGGCTGCACGAGGTAGGGAACGATCTCCACGAACGTGGTGGTCGCTTCCCGGAAGCGCGCGGCGATGGCCGCGACCAGATACAGGTCAGGGTGGGCGTGCTCACCAAGTACGGCTTCCAGGTCCTCGTACAGCTGCTCGTCGATCGCCTCGCCGGCGAGCGAGCGGCGAAGGCCGAAGAGGACCACACCCAGCGTGTCGTGATCGTTGGAGGTTCGCGGGCGCAGCAGCCGCACGGCGGCATCAGCCGACACTGCGACCATCACGACGTCCCGTCGGGGATCGCGAGGGAGCACCACGTCATGGTGCCGTCGGTGCTCACCCCCCACTCCTTGGCGAGGGCGGCGACGAGTAGCAGGCCGCGGCCGTTCTCGTCGGTCACGTCGGCGGAGCGCAGTCGGGCCGGAGTAGGGGTGCCGTCGGTCACTTCGATACGCAGTTCGTAGGCGGAGTGCCGCACTCGGAGCCCGACCGGCAGTCCCTTGCCGTGTTTGATGGCGTTGCCAACCAACTCGGACACGACGAGGGTGGCGTCGTTGGTCAGCATCGTCAGATCCCAGTGGCGCAGTTGAGCCCTGGTGATCCGTCTCATCTGCCCAATGCGGCGCTCATCCGGAGGGAAGTCGACCTTGAAGCCGCCCTCACCCGTCTGGTCCCAGGTTTCGATGGGAGCGGCGTCAGACGTGCGGGACGTCCTCGCTCCTGCGGCGAGCGGCTGGGCTCGCTCCGTCATCATCCCGCCTCCAAAAACATGGGTGTACGGCCGGAGGCGGGGACCGGCGCGAACCCTCGGAGCAGGGGAAACAGGGGCTGGCCAAGGGCACGCCAGAAGAGCCGATCTCCAGTGAAGGCACGTCGCGCGTGAAGCCAGCGTTCGTTGTCCAGCAGGTAACCCTGACCGGGAGCCAGGGCGAGACGGACCTGGTGACGGCCGGCTGCTGCACGCAGTTGCGGGAGGTAGGGCTGCACTATCGGGTTCCAGCGCGCCAGCCCGTCGAACCGCAGGCGCACGGACACCCGCAGATCGTCGTGGACGGTGAACACCTGTGTGGCGTGACCGTCTCCGGCCCCGAAGAACGCGGTGCGCGCTTGCGCCAGCGCAACCCCCGCCTCCTGCTCGCCGGCGAAGAGGTCGGAGTGCATGGCCTGTCCGTCGGTGAGCAGGCATTCCCCACCCGCAGCGGCAGCTTGCCCGCACACGAGAAGCATCAGACGGGGCGGATTGGGGGTGCCGGAGCGTTCAGTGTGCGGATCAAGCGGACCGTTGCCGAGCCCGGCAAATCCCGTCCGATGCGCATGGCGGCCGGTGTCGCGGATAGTGGTGAGCCCGTCCGAGTCGCTGTCGCGGTGCGGCACCAAACTCATGGTCCGCGTCGCGAAGGCGAGCACGGCAGCGCGCGAAGCGAGACCGTCGACAGTGACCAGGCCCGTGTCCCGCAGCTGCCCCGCGATCTTCTCCTCAGCTCCCGGCGCAGCCAGATCGACGCGGTTGCGCACGAAGACATCGGTGTGCGGCTGCTGAACTCGGCGCATCACGGATCTCCTTGGCTGCGGTGAATTGGTCCCACTGTTCGGCGCCGCTGGACCGGGGGTAAAGCGACAGATTGTCGACTCGGGCAATTCGCCCACGCCCAACTCGCGCCACGGGCCACGTGCTACGTTCCGACCACCCCCGGCCGTACGTGCAATCCGAGGAGAGCGATGGCGTACACGCCCCCCACCTGGCCCGTCTCCGTCAAGGGCGTAGCCGTTGACAGTCACCGACGCGTACTGCTGCTGAAGAACGAACGCGAGGAGTGGGAACTGCCCGGCGGGCGACTCGAACCCTCCGATGGCACACCTGAGTTGGCAGTGGAGAGGGAAATCGAGGAGGAGACCGGCTGGGCAGTCAAGGCCGGTCCTCTGCTGGACGTGTGGATCTACCAGCCCCTGCCCGTGGCCATGCCGGACCGACGAGTCGTGATCGTCACCTACGGCTGCACCGTCCTCACCCCGGACAAGACCCCCGTGGTGAGTCACGAGCACAAGCAACTCGGCATGTTCACCGCTGACGAAGTGCCCAGCCTGACCATGCCGGACGGATACAAGCAGTCCATCGCCGCCTGGTACGCGCGGATGTGACGGAACATGGACAGGTCGATGGTCCTGCGGCACTCGCAACACACCGTGTGGCACTGGGCAACCCCGCAGGCCGAGGCAGTCCTCGCCTCCCGCGATATCGGGGCGATCCTGCGCTTCCACCGTGCCGTGCACGGCATGAACCAGACCGAACTCGGGCGGCTCCTCGGCTACGACAAGACGTACATCTCGCTCCTCGAACTCGGCAAACGAAGCCTTGAAGACATCGGCTCCCGCCGACACGTCGCCGAGACCCTTTGTCTGCCCCCGCACGTCGTCGGCGTCACCGATCCAGCCGACACCGACCACCGCGCCATGCTCCAGTTCGGCGAGTCCACGGTCCGCCTCGCCGAAATCGCCCGCCAGTCCGGACACGCCTCCGAAGCCGTCGCCGAGTTGTGGCCCCTGGTCGCCCGGCTCGAAGCCCGCATGGAGGACGGGCACACGGAACGCGACGTCCTGCACCTCCTGGCCCGAGCCCGTGTCGGCCTCGGCGTCGCCCTGGGCAACGTCCTGCCGGAGGAACGACTGAGCACCGCCGCCCACTGGACCGCCAAGAGCATCGGCATCGCCCGCTACTTCGGCGAACCGCCCTTCACCTCCTACGTGTTGCGCATGCACGGCAATGAACTGCGCAAGGCCCGCCTCCACGGAGCCGCCGTCGACCGTCTGCAGCACGCGGCTGCCGTCGCACCGCACAACGAGGCGAAAGCAGCCGTACTTCCGCTGCTCGCTCGTGCGGCCGGCGCCCTCCGGAACCAGCCCCTGTTCGACGAGGCGATGCGGGAGACGAACCGGCTCCTCGACGAGACCGAACACACGTCGTTGTTCAACCCCTACGCCCTGCACGAGATCCGTCTCCGAGGGCTGATGGCCACCGACAGGACCGACATCGCCATACAGCTGATCGAGCAGGGCAGTCCTGTACCGACGACCACCGTCGCCCCGCAGTGGCGCGTGATCGAGCTCATCACCGTGGCCCAAGTACGGCTGGCCGCCGACGACCATGGCAGCGCCGCGCAGTCCCTGCACACCGCCGTCGAGGAAGCTGTCCGCCAGCGACTTCCCCACCAGTTGCAGCGCATCGTGCGCGCGGCGGACTACCGGCTGCCGGAGATCAGGGAAGTCGCAGACCATGCCCTGGACCGGATTCGGCAAGAGATGGCCGCCTAACTTGATCTCGCCCCGGAGCAGCACCGGCTGGCATCGGTCGCTCGACTTAAGGAACGTGGTCATGGGCCCATCGCACCGCGCTACGAAGCCGTCTACCAGGGGAATCCAGAGGGGGAAAAATCTGTCAAGGGGGGAAATCCTGGGGGGAATTCGGGCCATGATTGAAATCCGCCCACAACAGAGGTCACACTCATGACAGATCCGTTCGCCGAACTGTTGCTCCGGCTCCGGAAGGACGCGGGCCGGACGCAAGAGCAGCAGGCAGACGCGATCAACGCTGTCTCCGGCCGGGCAACCCTGACCCGCCGGGAGATCGGCCGCTACGAGAAGTTTGAGAACGTCCCTACGAACCACACACTCGCCCACATCGCAGTGGCTTCCGGCGTCCCCTTCGAAGAACTACTGCGGGAGGCCAAGGCCGCCCGCGCCCGACGGAGGAGAGGGAACGTCCGTGAAGAGGAGGACCAGGACGACGTGAAGCGCCGCACGCTGCTGGGCAGCGCCTCCATCGGCGTAAGCGCGGCTGCCGAGCCTTGGGGGCGGCTCGCCTTCGCTCTCAGCAAGGGCTCCCGCATCGACACACCCGCCGCGGTCGCACTCATCAACCGAGCTGCCGACCTGCACGTTCAGGAACTCAATCTCAGCGCCCGCCGCCTGCAAAGCACGGTTGAGTCGCACCTAGACGCGATCACGGCAGCCCTGCCTCACGCCGGCGAGCACGAACGGGCTCTCACCATCGCAGCCGGAGAAACCGCCGCCCTTGCCGGATGGGTGGCCTGGGACCTGGGCGAGCACAACAAGGCCGGCTCCTACTACGACGTCACGACCGAGTGCGCGGCGAAGGCCGGGCACCCTCCCCTCAGAGCCTTGGCCCTCACCTACGCAAGCTACGGGGCTCCGACACCGAAGAGGAAGCTAGAACTCTTGTCCCAGGCCTCCCGGGATGTGCGCGGCCACGGCAACGCCACGGCCGCGGCCTGGGTCCTGGGAAGGCACGCGGAGGAAGCTGCCGCGGTCGGCGACGAGACAGGGGCGCTGCGTGCGCTTGACCAAGCACACTTCGCCTACGACTTCGCGGATCACACCAGCGAACAGGCGTGGGTCCGCTTCGTGACGCCGTACCGAATGGATTCGTTGGCCCTTTCCGTGTACGGGCAGTTGAGGAGATCCGAACTCACCGCCACGGCCGACACCGCGGTCGACCGCCTCGGGGACGAACTACCGGACGGCGGCGTCGTCGTCCTCGGTGATCTCGCCTCGGCCCTGCTGCGCGGAGGCGACGTCGACCAAGGCGTCTACGTATCCCGCCAGTTCACGGCCGCGTCACAGGCCAAGCCCAACACGATGGGCAAGGAACGCGCCGCGAAGATCGCCGCATGGCTGCCCGACAGTGAGCGGGAACTCGCCCATCACTTGCGGCAGTTCGCATCCTGAACCGATGCCCTCGTTCGGTCCACGGGCAGACTCAGAACACGACCGCCGTCGCACGGCACGTCGCTCGTCAGTCTTGCGTTGTCTCCTCAACAACCCACGACAGATACGCCTCCGACCCACCGGTCACAGGCAGCGTGATCCACTGGGGAACGTCGTACGGGTGCTTCTCGGAGAGCCATGCCTCCAGTTGCGGGAGAAGGTCCGTCGTCGTCATGTACGAGATACGCCACTCCCGCGCCGTCTCGACCGCGTTCTTCCACCAGTAGACGGCGGTGATCGGCCCGTCGATGTGAACGCCGGCTGCCAACTTGCTCTCAACCGCACCCCGCGCCAGGGCCCTTGCCTGGTCCCCGTCGTCGATGGTCGTCTGTGCGATCACAATCTCGTTGGCCATGCGACTACCTCTCCAGCTCGATGTAGCACGACCCTACCCAGCCGCTTCTGGTGCTTGCCCGCCCCTTCCGAGGCGCCGGGCGTGGAGGCCAACCACCTTGAGCAGAGCCTGGGCTGAATGATCCCGCTCACTCCAGATCGATACCCAGTTCCGTGTCCGGGCGGCAGAAGCCGCAGGCCGCTCCGGCGCTCGGCTTGTTCCTTGGCGTCGCGGGGTCCATCTCCGTGTTGGCTCTGACCGACCGTGGACACCTCGTGGCAGGTCAGGGATGGTGGGCGGCATGGTCGCCGTCCTGCTGCCCCTGGTCACGCTTGTCCTCGGCTTCGTCGCGAGTTTCCTGCTTGAGCTATTCCGTAACCGCTGGACGGCCCGGAACGTGCAGGACGTTCGCGACGCTGAACGTCAACAAGTCGCCCGCCTGGAGCGAGTGGCGTTTGAACGTGACGGGCTCCGCGCTGTCCACACGGCCATTCACGACCTTCTGAGCAGGGTGAACGCGATCGCCATACACCTGGCAAAGGCCGAAGCGGTGGGTCTGGACTGGCGCGAGAGCGATGACGGGCAGGAGTTGAAGGCAGCGGCTATGCACGCGACCGTGAGGTGCAGTCATGAGTCCGCTCTGCTGCTGCATCCTGCGGTGATCGAGGCGGTGGAACGTCTGATAACTGCCGCCTACCCGATGTACTGGACTCGCGCGTCTGGAAGCGATCCGAGTCATCGCCGTGAGTTCTTCGAAGCCGACCAAGCCGCGACGAGGGCCATCGCGGCTCGGCTTCGCGAGCTCTACGGCGTCGCGACGGGCGGTTGATCGGCGGTCTTCGAAGCTGTCCCATGGCCAACTGCAACGCTCAGAGTGGCCACCTGAGGCGCGCGCAGGCACGCAAGGGTACTGGGGCTGGTTGGCCATTGAGTGCTTCAGATGGCCACGATGATGCTCTGCTGTTGCAGGACCTGACGGGGCGCTGGCCGGCGCTCAGTGCAGCCGAGGCTTCAGCGCGCCGAGCTGTAGCAGCATCGCCAAGTCGTCACGTACCGCCCAGCGTTCGGAAATCCGTCCATCGACCAGTCGATAGGCGAAGGCGACGTCTCTCCGGTAGATCCCGCTCGGCACATCGAAGCCTCGGAACGTTCCTCCAGGCCACTCGTGCTCCCGCACGCCGAACTGGACGACCATGTCGCCCTCCGCGACGATGTGCGACTCCACCCAACGGGCCGGATGCTGGTCACGGCGGGCCCGCAGCAGGAACTGCCGCGTGCCCTCGATCCCGGTCGGCATACCGGGTGCCAGTGCATGGTTGACCATGTCGGGCGTGCACAGTGCATCCAGCCGACCAAGATCGCCGCCACCGTTGCCCAGCTCGTCCAACTCGCGAACGACCGCCTTGTTGCGCTCCGTATCCACCCTGCCGAGTGTTCAGCAGTCTCCCGTCGAGCACAACGCGACCGCCCCGGTGGCACGCTCAGGAGTTGTGGCCAACCGTGATGCGCAGAATGGCCAAGTGGGGCGCTCAGTCACAGCCGCGATAGTTGGCCATTCGCAGAGCTACTTGGCCACGAGGCTCACTTCGTCCGCAGAAGAGCGATCTTCAGAGGTGACGGGTTGGTGGTGGAGGACGACGGGATCTGTGCCTCTCCCCCGAGGTGTGTCTTGGGCCTTAATGTCGAGGCTATGGCTCTGCTTGACATGGTGGGCGCTGTAGTTGGGGTTGCAGCACTCGGCTTAGGCGGGTGGCAGTTGCGTGTCGCGATCCTGGATCGACGCGATGCTCACAATGGCCGGGCCGGTGATGATCGCCGGACGGTGACGGGAGGGGACGGGGCGCTTCCGGTCTCCGTGCCGTTCGGCCGTCTCCCGGTGGATGTTCTGGGCCGGGATGCCCTGCTGGCCGAGCTGAACACTTCGTTGGGCGGCCCCTGGAGGAGGCGGCGTCCGAGAGTCTGGGTACTGGCCGGGTCGGGCGGCATGGGAAAATCGACGGTCGCGCTGCGGCTGGCTGCCGAGGCTCGTGGCCGGGGCTGGCCGGTGTGGTGGGTGAACGCGGCGGATCCGCTGTCCCTACGCGGTGGAGTCCTGGAGATCCTACGGCTGGTGGGTGCGCCCGATGCCGTCGCGCGGGCAGTGCGGGACGGATCGCCGACCGCAGCCGACCGGTTCTGGACGTTCCTCGACGGCGCGGTCAAGCGGGCCGTGCTGATCTTCGACAACGCCGACCAGCCGACCGGGCTGGCGGCCGACGGTGTCTCACTGCCCGGGGAGGGCACTGGGTGGGTTCGGCCCAGCCGGGGCGTGCACATCGTGGTCACCACGCGCACCAACGATCCCCGCACGTGGGGCTCCTGGGCCCGGATGCGCGTGCTGACGGCTCTCGACGATCTCTCCGCGGCGGATGTCCTGCGCCGCCTGGCGCCCCGGGTGGATGATCCCACCGGCGAGGAGGCCGCGGCGCTGGCCAAGCGACTCGGGGCGCTCCCACTCGCGTTGCACCTGGCCGGGACCTATCTGGCGTCTCCCTTCGCACGATGGCGCAGCTTCGACGCCTATCAGCAAGCACTGAACAGCACCGCGATGTCGGAGGTGATCGCCGACCTCGACTCCCTTCGTACGAACTCACGGGCAGCCGTGTCCCAGACCTGGGAGCTCTCGCTCGACGCGCTCGCGGCTCAGGGGTTCGGGCAGGCACGGCGTGTGCTGTACCTGCTGTCCTGCCTCGCTCCCGCCACACCGATTCCGGGAGACCTCCTGCGGCCGGAGGCCGACACAGACGCCCGCGAGTTCTCCTCAACCCTGCGCGGCCTGGCCGACGTCGGGCTGATCGATGTCGCGGACACGCCGGCGGTGAGGGTCAGCGACGTCGTCGTACATCCCGTCGTTGCCGACATCTGCCGAGCCCGCATTCTCACCGGCCGGACAGGGGGTGAATCTGAGGTCATGACGGACTCCGTACGGCTGCTTGCGGCGGCCGGCGGGGAGCTCGACGGCGAGCGCCCCGGCGACTGGGCTTCCTGGGAGCGGCTACTTCCACACGTGTCCGCCGGTGTGTCGTGGATGGCCCCGCATCTGGACGACGACAGCCTTGTCATGCTGTTGACGGTCAGCCGGGCGGGATTCAGCGCGTTATGGGGGATCGGACGACAAGGATCCCGCGACGGCGAGGGACTGGCCCGAGCCAACCTGGCGGCGGCCGATCGACTCGGCGACGACCACCCCGACCATCTCGCGGCCCGCAACGACCTGGGGATCTCGCTGAGCGCCACAGGCTCACCCCACGCAGCAGAGGAGATCTTCCGGACCGTTCTGGCCGGCCGGCGCAGGGTGCTGGGTGAGGACCACCTCGATACCCTGCGCACGCGCGACGCACTGATCGGCGCGATTCTTGAGCAGGGCCGCTTCGGTGAGACCGAGCCGCTGTACCGCAAGCTGATCTCCGACATGACGCGCGTCCTGGGCGCCGACCACCGAGAAACCCTGACGACCTCCGTGGACCTGGCGTGGTCCATCGGCATGCAGGGACGTCCGGGCGAGGCCGCGGAGATCTGCCGACGGACCCTCGACCTCGCCCGCCGATTCCTGGGCGACGAGAATCCAAGAACCCTGGACGCCTGGGACGACCTGAACCGATGGACCAACGAGCGGGGTGATCACGCCACCGCCGAGCACATGTCCCGCGAACTCCTGGACATTGAGCTACGGGTGATGGGACCCGATCACCAACTGACGCTGACCACTCGCGCCAACCTGGCCCGGGCCATCGCCAACCAAGAACGACTCGACGAAGCCGAACACCTGCTGCGCGAAGGACTGGCAGACATGGAACGCGTGCTCGGCGAAGACCACTACCGATCGATCACGACTCGCCGTTACCTCGCCGACACCTTGGCCGCCCAGGGACGCACTGCGGAGGCCACGCAACTCTATGCGCAGGTTCTCCAGCTCCAACAGCGTCGGCTAGGGCATGAGCATCCGGAGACGCTCGCCACTCGCCAACTCGTGGCAGAGACGACGGACAGGTGACGATCACGATGGACGCCGAGCATGAGCCCACCCGCACCTTCCGCGACGGCGTCGAGACTGCGTTGGCCACATATCTCTGAGCAGAATGGCCAACCGCCCTTGAACACGGACGGACGACCCGCAAGTCCTCCTGCACTTGTCGCTGCTGCGTGGTCACCTACCGAAAGCGACGCGCGGGGGTGAGCCACGCGACCATCATCACTGGCTCCGCCGCTTCGCCTTCGTCGTTCGGTTCATCCGGGGCCACGGTTTGACGGACCTGCTCGATCTGCCGCTCGATGCCCCGTAGGTTCTCCTGCAAGTCCATGGTCACCACGCCGTCAACAGTGACCTTCAGCGGATCGGCCAGCAGTCGGGCACGCCGCTCCGCCAGCACCTCAAGGGCGACCGCGCGCGCAGACCGCAGCCGGAAGAAGCGGCGTTCCAGGTCGGCCGGGTCTGTGTCCGGGCCGACCTGCGCGAGCAGCCACGACCGCTGGAACTCATCCACAGGCGCACATCCTCAGGGTGAGGCGCGGTGCGGAGCCGTACGGGGGTGATCCGGCTCCGCACCGGGCAGTGAGCGTATTACCCGGACGCCGAACGGGACCGACGTACGGGCGTCTTCTTACCCGTCCCACTGGCCGGTCCGGGATCCTCCTCCGAGCCGCCGACTCCCTCAACTGATCCCGGATAAGCATCAGTTGGCGGCTCGGGCTCGCTGTCGTCCGGAGACAGTGGCGCGTCCCAGGCGTCGGGGTTCGTAACGAGCACGGCGATCTCCGGCTCCGGGCTGTCGCCCGGCAGCAGGATCAACTCCTCATACGTCGTCGGGTCCTTGACGTAGACAGCGGCCTTCAGCCGCCCATGATCACGCATCACAGGACCTTCGCCACGATGTGCGCGTCCGGGGTGTGCATGACCGGCATGCCGACCGCGGCACCCTTGGTCCAGATCTGCACCGGGTCGTCCTGCACCCCACGGGTGATGATCAGGCCCGGCGCATCCTCCCGAACGATCTCCGGGTTCGAACCGCGCGACAGCACCAGAGCCTCGGCCGTCACCCCGTACAGGGTCTGCGCCCACTTCTCTCGCTCCGGCGGCACCAGGATCCACAGGTCCTCGGGCAGCACCTTGCGGGGCTTGCCGTCCACCCGCACCTGCGCCTTGTAGAACTGGATCGGTGGCAGCGAGTAGTTGCCGCGCACCACGTTGATCTGCTGCGGCGTCAGCGTCGCCGTCGGTGTCGCCGACGGGCTCACCGACCCGTAATACGCAGCCCGGTAGGCGTTGTTGGCCGCCAGGAACGAGAACGCCTTCCGGCTGGTGACCACCATCTCCGGTTCCGGAGCGCCGATGTCGTCGAGGTGCTGGATCCACCGCAGTTCGTCCGCGATCGGGTCGGAGGCCGGGTCCGACCATGGACGGGCGGCGACCGGCATGTTTTCGGCGGGGACGTTCCAGTCGACCTCCAGCGTCAGCCCGTTCTCCTGCACCAGCTCGAACTTGCCGTCCACGAGGACATCGCCGGCGGCCAGCTCCAGCCGGGAGCGGATGGCCTCCACATGCCGTTCCACGTCGTCGTAGAGCAGGTCGATCAGCCGGTCCTGATCCGAACCGTGGGAGGCCTCCAGCAGGATCTGCTCCTGCTCGGACACCACGAGCTTCTGCCCCAGCGCGGGCAGCGCGCCCTCGCGGGAGGTCTGCCACGCCTCACGGGTCGCGAACGGCACGGACGCGTTGAACGCCCGGTACTTCGCCGCATTCACGTACCGGCCGGAGTCCCGCGTACGCCACTTCACCTCCCGCATCTCCACGGTCGGGAAGATCGTCTGGGTGAGCAGGAAGTCCTTCGGGGACGGGATCGCGCGAGCGAACGCCGTCAGGTCCATCGCTGAGACGTCCTTGAGCAGGTCCTGAATCGTCACGACAGGCCCCCGCTCACACGAAGCGGATCTGCGCGGCCCGCGGGTGCCACGCCAGCTGGGACACGTCGATACCGCCCGGGACCTTCGACGCCTTCACCGCGCCGTGCCACAGCAGCGCGGCCGGCACTCGGGTCTGCCCTGGTGCGAACGGCGCCTCCGCGATTACGAACCCGCGCAGGATCTGACGGCCGCACTGTGCGTCCGGGTCGTACGGGCCATACAGGCCGGACTCCGCGACTCGGCCGACCGGCACGCCCGAGAGGACCCGGCCGTAGGGGTCGCAGCCGTCGCCGCACACGTAGTGGGTGCCCTCACAGAACAGGGTCAGGTCGAGGGTGATCGTGTCGACGGAGTCGGTGCCGTGCAGGGACGCCAGCCACTCGCGGTTGGCGGTCGTGTACTCGGACTTCGAAACGGGCTGGATGGACATGTGCGTGTCTCCATGGACGTTGCGGTCAGATTCCGCACACCGCCCACCAAGGCGATGTCGTCCACGAAGTCGAAGGGGGCGTGGTCCCCAAGTGATCTGCGCCCGGGCGTTAGCGGGCTGCGGTGTCGCTGAACTCGGCTATGAGGCCCCGGCGCTTGGCCATTTCCAGCCCGGCCGCGCCCGGCTTCGATACCGGCGTCGTACGGGTCGGGCCGCGCCCTGCCGGTGCACCCGCGGGAGCCGCCGACACCGAGATACGGACCTCGCCGAACAGTTCGGGGCGGCGCGCGCGCAGGGCTTCGGCCGCCGACTGGATCTGCGCCTCGTCCGCGTCCTCATCGTCCACGGCCAGCAGGCGCTCCGCGTCCACCAGGTCATCGCCCTCCGCGCCGAGCGCCACCAGGGTGCCCCGGCGAAGGGCCGCCCGCTCCCGCTCTGCGGCCAGTTCCTCACGGCGCGCGGCCTGCAACTCCCGTTCCTGGGCTGCCTGTTCACGGCGCTCGACTTCCGACAGTGCGGCCTGTTCGGCCTCCCGCTGCTCGGTCACGAACTCGGTAAGCGCCTTCGGAGAGTCGAACCCGAGGGCGGCCAACAGCCGCTTGACCGCAGCCCGCTCCCCCTGCGCCTTCTCTCGGGTGAGCATCTTGCCCAACCGGTCCTGGGTGACGGTGACTTGCTGCTCCTGGCCGGACTCGGCCGCGTCGTCGAGCTGATCGTTGCTCTCGTCCTCCGACGAGGCACCGAGAACCGGATAGATCGGCCGACCGTTGTCACGGAAACCGACAGGACGGTGGCGGGGCGGCAGGGGCCGAACCATACATCTCCTCCAGAGCGCGCCCCCGCGCTGACGATCAGTGTAGCCAGCCTGTCGGCGCCAGAGAGAGAACGATCCGTCAAGCACGATTCCCGAACAGACCCCCCGCAGGCTGCTCTACGCGTAATCTGACCACGTGCCACCGCACGCTCGCCTTCCACCTCACCTGTTCCCGGACACGGGTCCGGGAGGATCAAGTGGAGGCAGCCGATGCGACGGCACTTACGGGAACTGGTCGACACACTCGGACGGCGCGAGCTCGCCCTGATCGCCATTGGATCGCTCATCTCAGCGGTGATCACCAAGGCGGTAGACGTGCTGTTGTAGCTGACGACCGCGACGCCGCTAGCATCGCGGTCGCCAGCCGCTGGTGGACCGTTCCCCAGTGACGCCCTGTCCGCGGAGCGGGGCCCCACTGCGAACTGAGCGCGGCCGAATCACAGCCTGGACAACATGGTCGGGCCGCTGATAGTCGGCCCCGTCTCGGCCAGTTACGTGAAGACACGACTGGCTCTTAAGACTTACCGGGTACCCGGTTGGAAGGATAGGCGATGTGCGGGCTAGCCCGCAGAGCTTAAGCGTCACGGTTGCCCTAATCCTTTAACGACGACGACGTCCGTTAAAGGATTAGGGCAACCGCTGATGCCCCGGACCTGGCCGATTAGCAGGCAGCTCAAGCCACCATAAACCCGGACGAACTCTTCTCTTCCTGCTGGTCATCCTCTGTATCCGTGTCACGCCTACCCTGGGCCGCGGTCTCAGCGATCCGCATCGCGGCCTCCTGCTCCGCCTTCGCCCTGATCCGTGCGACCTCCTGCGAAGCGTCCTCGATCGGATACCCCGCCTCCACCAGCATCGCCACCGCGGTCTCCAACGACAGCACCCCCGCCCCGAACGCCGAGACGACTTCCTCCAGCACCGCGGCCCGGTCCGTCGGCGTGTGCGGCGCCCACGCCAACCGCGTCGGCAACGACTCCCCCGCCGTCCAGCCCTCCGCCCGCCCCGCCTGATACAGGCGCTGCACCATCTTGAACAGCAGCCGGTACTTGTGCTCACGGGCCAGCCGCATCATCCCGATCAGAGCGTCCAACGGCCCCAACGCCAACTTCAGCGCATACCCGGACGGAACCTCGGTCGCGTCCAGCGTCCCCAAACCGGCTGCCGTCACGCGGGAGTTCGACGCGATCCGCTCCAGCAGGTGATCCACCCTCGCCCGCAGTTCGGCCAATTGCGGCGAGGTGTCCAGCGCGTCCATGCGCCCGGTCTCGCCGAGCTGCCACACCGCCCCGGCCTTCACCTCAAGCTCCTTCGGCTGGCCCGTCGCCCGGTCCACCGGCAACCGTGCACCCGCCAGCCCGATGATCGGCGTACCTGTCGTCGCGGACGCCGCCGAGCTGTCCGAGTCCGTCGCCGCCAGCTCGTCCAGTGCCTGCAACACTCGCGCGAGCACCGAACGCCCCCAGTGCTCCCCGCCGTCCGGGATCGTGTTCGCGAAGTGCACCACCGGAACGAAGTCGATCATCAGGTCCAGCCGATTCAGTTCCGTACCGTCCGGCCGCACCCGGTACGCCGCCTTGCCCATCGGCAGCCGATCGAGCGTCTCGCCGTTCTTCAGGTCCTCCAGCACCCACTCCGCGTCCGTGAGATAACACGTCACGTTGGAACTCCAGCCCGGCTCCCACGGATACTCCCTCGCCCCACCTCCGTCGGACTCCTCTACGTCCTCGGCGATTGGGCCCAGTTCGTAGGTGACTCGGCGCACCCGGGCCTTCAATCCGGCCTCGTCGTCCGCCGGCAGCTCCCACGCCAGATGTACACGGCTGGGGAAGTCGTCGTCTTCGTCGTCCCATTGCGGGAAGAAAAACCCCGGATCGTAGACCCGCAACGTCGGCCGCCGCTTCTGCGGGTTCCACGCCAACACCATCACCGAGTCCCCAAGGAGGACCGCCGCCCGCTCCGCCTGTTGCACCCGGAACGTCAGTAGTTCCTTGTCCGCCCACGTCCGCAACCGCTCCTGCACCGCAGCCGCCTCTGCCGCGCCAGGGGTCGGCGTCTCGTCGTCGGCGTGCTCCGCGCCCTCGACCACGACCTTCTGCTCCGAACCCAGGAGGTAACCGAGTGCGGTGTCCACGAGGTTGGCCGCGTCGCCGAGCTCCCGGCGCTCCAACGCGCCTACGTCGCCACCGGCCGCAGCGAGCTGCCCAGCCTGGTTGTTGTCGTACGACGCAAGCACTTTGTAGGCGGCCAGCCGCCGCAACTCGTGCGGCGGCACCCACGTTCTGGCCAGCTCCGGGAACGCGCCGTTCCCCGGACGGCCGGCACTAGCCATAACTGGCTTGTAATTCAGCCAAGACCAGGTATCGATCATGAATTGGCGCAGGCCCACGGGCTCCTCCGGACGTCGGCCCCGCGCCATCGATCAGCCTATAGTCCGCTCTGCCATCGGCCTACGCTCACCCTGCCCGCTTGGAATCACCAGCACACATCTCGTGTGAATCGTGGCCGTCTAGAGGAGGGTGCTGGAGCTCAATGTCTCCGATAGCGATGCCTCGCCCGACGCGACTGGAGACTGCGTACTGGACCGCTGCACCGGAAAGTAGCCCGGCTCAACGCTTCGCTGACACGTAGGACACTCCGTCACTGTCAACGGATCCACCCGCACAGGCCCGAAGTTGATTTGCCGCGCTTCCCACTCTCGTCGCTCCTTCTCAACGCAGAATCCTTCAAGAGCTCGATGCATCGTACGAAGTAGCACTCGGCGTTCGCGGCACCTCTGCTCCTCCAAGCCAACTCGCCACCACATCAGCTCCGAAGGGTCGATTCCCGTCCCGCAGCTCTTGTTGACCAGCGCGACAACACGTCGCAGGTCGATTCTGATCGGCCTCTCCTGATGACATCCGTTTCTGAATGCCTCAAGAATATGATCGACTGTTGGAGGCTTATAGGAAGTGTAGTCGACTCCATTCATCGTATCCGAGTACATATCAATCACGTACCCCAGAAGCCAGCTCTCCTCTTGAGTGGGATAAATCCGAGCGCCAGCATGCTTGTCGGTTTCCCTGAAGCGCAGCATCTCAACGTCGGGCATCTGCTCCGCCGCTCTGCGAATGTTCTGAACATCACTTTTTGTGTGATGCCCGTACCCATAAACCCTAACGGCGAGTGACCGCCAGGTCATCCACACAGGGTAGGGCTCAGAAGTCCTCGCGGCCTTGAGAGTCTTCCTGATGCGGTCGCGTACTGGCGAAATCCTTGTAGTCATGGACGCAGATGCTAGCCGCACACCCCGAAAATTCCACGCAATCGACATGGGAATTCTCGACATTCACGCACCCCTGCGAATCGCCGTACCCTACATTCTCAGAACTTCAGATAGAGATACTTTCCCTCTCAACGGCGCCCATTCAGACGTTGGTCGTCGCCATGACGCGGTGGCGGCATCGTCGGATCAAGGAACAGATCCCACAACGCCCACACCGCGCTGTCGAGCAGGTCCGGCGAGTCCTCCGTCTCCCCCTGCCCCACGAACGTCGTCATCTGCTCCTCCAGCTCCGCGAACACCCGCGCCGCCCCCACGTGATGGACACGCACCTGCTCGTACAGCTGAGCGGCCGGGGCCGCCCGAGCCCGCTTCCCTCGCGTCGCATGAACGATTCTCCAGTTCACCGTGGGATCGACCTGCTCCAGCAGCGCAGGCAGGTAGTCACCGCCGTTGTTCGCCTCGATGACCACGCAGTCCGCACGGTGCTCGTGGTACAGCGTCGCGGCCCGCTTCATCGCCTGCGTCGGCGTGTACCGGTCCTGCTCCGCGTGCAGCAGGTACCCGCGGGGCCGCTCGTCCCCGTACATCGACTCCACCGGGAACCCGCGTCCAGCCACGGTGAAGGCGGTCATGTCCGCGTTCTCGTGGGACTTCGTGGCCGGGTCGACGGCGACCACCACCCGCTGCAGGTCCGGCAGATGCTCGGGCCGAGGACGGAACCCCTCGACCTCCAGCATCCACCCCTTCCACAGCGCGCCCTCGACGTCCTCCAGCAACTCTCCGGACAGCTCCTGCCGCCCGAGCCGGGTACCGGCGTACTCCTCCTCCAACTCCTCCCGGGCTGCCGCCGACAGGTTCGCGTCGTTCTCCCGCATGTGCCCGCGGGTAAGCACCACCCGAGGCGGCGCGCCGCCCTCCTGGTGGGCCTTCTCCTGCGTGCGGCCGCGCTCGACGAGCCGCTTCACATGTGGGAGCGGCTTCGGGGTCGTGGAGATGACGACCTGCGGGGTGTCTGCCTCGCGCAGGCAAAACCACAACATGTCGTAGACCTCTTGCGCGGTGTGCCGCGACCAGGCCGCGTACTCGTCGCACCACGCCTTGTCGAACGCCCAGCCGCGCAAGTTGTCCGGCGTCTCTGCGCCGAAGCCACGAATCAGCGTGCCGTTCGTCAGCTTCAGGACCGTGTCGCCGAGCGACGAGTTGTACTTCGCGACCTCCTCCGGCGGGAACACCGACAGCAGCCCCGACTTCGGCGACTCGAAGCAGATGTCCCGCACGAGCGTGGCGTTCCTCGCAATCACCGCGATCTGCGACCCCGGCGTCTGCGCCCACTCGCGTACGGCCTCCGCCGCCGTCCGGGACTTGCCCCAGCCACGGCCGGTGAGCAGCAGCCACACCGTCCACAGCCACAGCGGCTGACGCTGCGCCGCACGGGCATGGTGATGCCGCCACCCCTCATGAGGCAGCCCGTCACAGCCAACCACCTCGCACGCCCACCGCCGCGCCGACAGCTCATCGGCCCGGATCAACTCGACGACCTCGGCTCTGAGTTGATCGTCGGTCATCAGCGACGGGTCCGCGAAGTCCTCGACCATCCGGCGCTTGGCCCGGCCCCGGCTCACTGGGCGCCCTCCGGCAGCCGACGCTCCAACTCCCTACGGAGCTGGAGCATCCGGGCCTGACGCTCCTCGTCCGTCAACGCCTTCACGTCCGCGCCCTGGTCCCGCTCCTCAATCGTCCCGGCCGCCGGTGCCTCGCCCACGGCCCTGCGTTCGATCTCCGCCGCGACCTGGATGTAACGCAGAAGCTCCGACGGCGTCAGCTCCCGAGGGTCCAGCGTCTGGAGCCGCGCCACCGCCTTGCTCTGTACGGCCTGCGCCAACTTCGCGTGCCTGCGCGCGATTTCACGCCGCGCCTGTGCCTGCTCCGCGAGGAACAGCCGGTCCTGTTCCCGGTCGTACGCCATTGCCCGCATCACCCATGCGAACTGCCGCGACCACCGGCCCACCAGCGCGCGAGATTTATCCAACTCCCGTGCCACCTTCGTGACACTCCGCGCCGGACCCAGATCGCGGTACACGGCAAACGCCTCGAACGCCTGGACCGACTCCCCGCTCTGCCGTTCCCAGGACTCCACGGTGCCCTCGGCCACCGTTCACCTCCTGGCCGACGGCCTTCCTAGTTCTGCTGCACGGCCAGGACTTCCAATGCCCGCCACGGCTCGTCGGCCGGCACCGTGCCGTCCTTCACCATCTGGTCGATCGCCGCCCGTACGACGACCGCCGTCTCCACCGGTACGACCCGTGCCCCGAACACTGTCTCCAGCGGCGCCGTCCCCGCCCGGGTCGGCTTCCTGGAGGCCGCGTCGAACCAGCCCTCGGCCAGCTCGGCCAGGTGCCGTTCGAATACAGCGAGGATCACGCCGAGCGCCGTCGCCGAGTTGCCGATCTTGTACGCGGCCCGCGAGGTCTCCAGCGCATCGAGCACCGGCTCGTACTGCTCCAGCCCTGCCACCCACCGCCGGTCCGCCGTCGCCGTCGACCTGGCCGCGTCGAGCGCGGCCTCCGCCCGCTCCAACTCATCGGGCAGGAACATGAACTGCACACTGGCGAAGTCGAGGTTCGCCTCCCCGAGGGACGCAACGTCCACTTTCTCCAGCAGATCCAACGTCTTGTCGTCCAAGCCCGTGTACTGCCGCCACTCCACTGACTCCAGCTCGTCGTAGAGCTCCTTAAGGATCGCCGGATCGTCCTGCCCCGCAATCGCGTTGTGCGAGAGCTGGAGCGCGATCTGCCGTTGGCGGAGCAGCGGCTCGTCGATCTGCATCCACCAGATTTCTGGCAGGCCGGCCTCGATCGCCGCGAGCGTGCGGTGGTTGCCGGACAGAACGACCAGCCGCCCGGACTCGGCGTCGTTCCACACCAGGGGCGTCGAGGTCAAACAGCCGTCGCGCTCGATGTTCGCCACGAGCTGCCGGAATTGCTCGTGCGGCAGGAACCTCGCGTTGACGTCGAGGAGCGTCAGCGTGCGCGGGTCGCCCTGCACCATCTGCGGCGGGGCGAGGCGCGTGGTGTCCTCCATGGTCAGACTCCCGTTTTCGTCGTCCGGGCGCCCCACCGCTTCGCCCATATCTGAAGGGCCTCGGCAAGCGTGTGCTCGCCCATGGCCCCCTGGTACTGGAGCTGGAACTTCCAGCCGTCCTCGTTCGACGGACTGCGCTTGTTCAGCCGCAGCAGCCCGCGGTACTTCATGGAAACCGGGTTGTTGCTGAACGCCGTCGTCGCCACCCGCCGGATACGGCGCGAGAACGCCCGCTGACACAGCAACTGCGCTTCGGCGCTCGTGGCCGCGAGCACGATGAGCTTCGACAGCCGCGGGTAGTCGGTCGGCGCGACCGCGAAGTCCGAGAGCACGTACGCCTCGTCCGGCGTGAACGTGCTCGGGGCCATCGCGAACACACCGAGCAGCCGCCCGCCGCCGTCCCTGACCGCAACAGCCAGGTTCGCCGCGCCGGGAGCGATCCTCGGGTTGAGGTACCGGGAGCGCAGGGCGTTGAACTGGCCCGGCTTCAGCAGCGACAACGTAAGCGGGCCAACCAGTTCATCACCCTCGCGCAGGCGAGGAATCTTCACCGGATCGATCGGCTGGCGCGGGGCGACGATCCTCGTAGGGGCTTCGCTGGCGTACACGTAGAAGGGAGCGGCGCGGGGCGTCGCCTTGATCACGCCGCGCAGGTACGGGTGCAGCTCGGGCACATCGTGGTTGGAGGCGGTCAGCCAGTACGGCCGGTCCGTGATCGCACCGAGCACGCTGACCACATCGTCGTCGGACAGTGGCTTGTACTGCGGGGCGTCCCAGGTGAAGTGGGCTTCCAGCGGCTCATACAGCTTCTCGTAGCCGCCACCGTAGAAGGGGGGAAACGAGCAGACCGGGGCATCGCGTGAGACCTTCTTCAGCCAGGAGCGCACGTCCTCCACCTCGTACGAGGTGAGCTCGATGTCCGAGCGGGACAGCCGCTCGACCGTCTCCGCATGCTTGGTCTTCCACTGATCGCGGTAGGAACGCACCGTCCGCTCATGCCAGAGGCCTTCGCGGCCCACGCTCGCGAGGAACCGTGTGCCGAGCATCATCGTGGCGACCGTGCCGACGCCATCGTCGATTGACTCGGCCAACCAGCCCAGTTGGTCCGCACTGTCTTCCCGCAGGCGGATGCCCACAGGCTGGCCGGTGAGCCACCGCCCAATGGCGGTGGTGTAGATGGACACGTCCGACGAGCGCAGGTTGAAGCCCATGCCGGCCAGGGAGCGTTCGATCGTGAAGTTCCCGCAGCACGGCACATAGACCGGACCCCTTGGCCAACCGGCCGCTGTTTCACGGACGATGGCACGCATGGGGCCTGGAATAGTGCCCTGGAACATCTCGCCTCCTCGTTCGCGACTGCCTCTAACCACCAAGGGCCGGGCCCGGCGGGTGCCAGGCCGAGCCCAGTGGGAACCCAATCCATACCTGTCAAAACAGTATTTCAATAGTGTCACCTATCTCTACCTGTGAACCCCACGCCCTTCTGAAGGCGTGAGGTGTGCTCGCCGTCTTGTCGCCCAGACGTCACTTGATGCGGCGAGCAGGTTGAGTGGTGGCGTGGAGCACGTGCTCCAATGGGCCGCGGCGGAATCGTCGTGTCCAGGCGGTCGCCAGCAACATGGCGATGGCGATGAAGGTGAACAGCGCGGCAAGTGCCGGAAGGGTCTTTTCCTGCATACCTACAGCGCGGATGGCGAGGATGTGCAGGACGTAGGCGGTCAGCGAGACCATTCCGACCGCACAGACGGGGACCATCAACCGCGCGAGGCGCGGCATCCGGTCCATGACTGCGACGCAGGCTGCCACGACGACAAGGGCGACACCCGTGTTGCCGAGGATGGAGAAGGTCGTCTGGCTGTGCGGTGCGGCCACCAGCAGCCAGGCGGCCGGAGTGCCGTCCGTGACGTCGCCGACCGTGTCGGACCACCAGGCCGCGGAGGCCGAACCGCCGTCCGTGGCAGCGGCAACGGTGGTGAGCGCTTGCGGGACGAGATGCAGGGCCAGCCACGAGCCGCCGTAGCCGATAACGGCCAGTGCACCGCCGGTAAGGGCCAGTCGGACTCGGACGCCGCTCCGGGTGAGGTCGAGCCGGGCCAGCGCCATGCCCGCGATCATGAACGGCATCCAGGTGAGTACCGGGTAGTCGCCGGTGAACAGCAGTTCAATGAAGCCGTCCGTGTCGCTGAGGCGGGCCAGTGGATCCCACCGGATGACGGTGTCCGACCAGTTCCCGCCTTCGATCGACTGCCGTACCACGTACAGCATTTGGGGCATGACCAGTGCATCGGCGACGGCGATGATCGCAAGTGTCCGGGCCCGTAGGCGGTACAGCGGGAGGACGGCAAGGAAGGTGAGGCCGTAGAAGGCGAGGATCACTTCGACGTCGGTGCCCAAGGCCGTCAGAGCGAAGCCCAAGGCCATCAGGACGACGGCGCGGATGATGATCCGTCCCACCGCCTGGCGTCCGGCCTGCCCGGTCCGTGGATTCGGGCGGCCAGTGATGATCACGAGCGTGAACCCGGCGAGCACCGCGAAGAGCGCGGAGGGGCGGCCGCGCGCCAACTCCTGCAGGAACCCCAGCGGTCCGCCCACAGATGGCTCCGGTCCGACGTGGGCGGCGTACATACCGAAGACCGCGAGTCCACGGGCCAGGTCAATACCCACCAGGCGTGCTGTAGATGGCGTAGGAGAGGCGGTGTGAGGTCGGTCCGTCTCCACGGAGATGCGAGACGGGGCCGACGTCGTGTCGTGTGTCATGCGTTTCAGGGTCGGTGCACACGGGCGGCAGGCCCATCCGGCGAGTGGCCACAGTTGCCCCGTCAACCGGCTGGAGCCGCTCCGTCACATGGCGGGAACCGGCACGGAGAACCCCGAGGGCGGTCCCGGGCGTGGTAGGAATCGGGCGGCGGTCCCAAAGCGAGGGGGGACGCGAATGATCCGGGTATTGGTGGTCGATGACGAGGCCCTGATCCGTATGGGCTTCCGGCATATCCTTGACGCCGCGGACGACATCGAGGTGGTGGAGGCGGTCCCTGGCGGCCAGGCGGTACGCGCGGTAAGGGAGTTGGATCCCGATGTCGTGCTGCTCGACATCCGGATGCCGGACGTGGACGGGCTCACCGTCCTGGCCGACCTGCGCCGGCTTCCGCGGCCGCCCGTAGTGGCCATGCTCACGACGTTCAGCATGGACGAGTACGTGGCGACCGCGCTGCGCTCGGGAGCCGCCGGTTTCCTGCTCAAGGACACCGACCCCGACCAACTGCCGCATCTCGTACGCGCCTTGGCCGGAGGCGGCGTCGTGCTCTCGTCCAAGGTCACCCACACCGTCGTAGACGGCTACCTGCGCAACGGCCCGCAGGAACCAGCCGCCCGCAGCATCGACCGCCTGTCCGAACGCGAGCGCACCGTCCTCGTCCTCATCTCCGAAGGGCTGTCCAACAACGACATCAGCAGGCGGATGCACCTGAGCATCGGCACCGTCAAGGACCATGTGAGCGCCCTCCTCACCAAGCTGGGGGTGGGCAGCCGCGTCCAGGCCGCCCTGCTCGCCGAACGCGCCGGCCTCCTCAGGCCACCAGGACACCCGGAGGGCGGATGAAACTCCGCAGGCCGCCTGCCCCGCTGTTGGACGCCGCGCTCATTGCAGCCTCGCTGCTTGACGTCTGGGTGCAGGTCGACACCGACGACCGGCCGGCCCTGGCCTGCGCCTTGCTTGCCGCCTTCGCGCTCACACTGCGCCGCCGCTTGGCGCTGGTCACCTTCCTGCTCACCCTGCCGACCACTCTGGTCACCGACTCGGTGTTCGCCACCCTGGCCGCGCTGTACACCCTGGCGTCCCTTGACCGGCGTCGCAGCCTGCTGGCCGTCTGCGCCGTGGCGTTCACGGTCGGCGACACCACCGAGTGGTCGTGGCCGTCCCCGGCGTTCGTGCACCTGTCGGACTCATCGGACCTGATCACGGTGACCTATAGCCTGGCGACTGCGGCCGCACCCGTCTTCCTCGGCCAACTCACCCAGGCCCGACGAGAGTTGTCGCTGCGCCTCACGGAGGTATCAGAGGCACGCGAGCACGAGCAACGGATGCTGGCCCAGAGCGTGCTGGCGCAGGAACGCACCCGCCTCGCCCGGGAGATGCACGACGCCGTCTCCCATCAGGTCAGCCTGATCGCCGTGCGCGCCGGAGCACTCCAGGTGGGCAGCCGGGACCCGGCGACGAAGGACGCCGCGGCCACAATCCGCCGGCTCAGCGTGGAGACACTGGACGAACTGCGGCACATGGTCGGCGTGCTGCGAGCCGCCGGAAGCGGCCCGACAGAGCTCACACCTCAGCCATCCCTCGCCGACCTCCAGCGGCTGGTAGACACCAGCGGCATCGAAGCCGATCTGCACGCGGATCTGCCCGACGACCTTTCACCGCCCGTCCAGCGCGCCGTCTACCGCACGGTCCAGGAAGCCCTGACCAACGTGCGCAAACACGCCCCCGGCGCCAGAGCCACCCTCCACATCCACCAGCGGGACAGCACGGTCCACGCCACCGTCACCAACACGGCCCCAAACCGCCCCGCCCTCCCTCTGCCCGGCGCCCACCACGGCCTCATCGGTCTGCGCCAGCGCGCCGAACTCCTCGGTGGCACCATCACCGCCGGCCCAACGTCCGACGGCGGATACGAACTCCACCTGGAACTCCGGGTCGCCGGTGTGCCGTGACGCACTCCGGGTGGCCCCGGCAGGAGCGCACGGAGATCTCCGGCTGAGCCGGCTGGCGATGGGACCTTGGTCTCCAGTTCCCGGAATTCGCCTCTCAGGTCTGCGCAGTGATACGCCGATGGTGGTCAGCGAGTGCTTCGTTGCAGCCGCGGACCCCGGTAACCCCACGCCCCAGGCCGGGAACGTGTCTCCGCCAACCGACCTCGCAGACGTCCCAACCCACGGATAGGCACTCCTCATGCCCACCACCGGCGACAACCACCAGCGGCTACGCCGCTACTGGGACAAGCACGCCCCTCCTACGACCGCCAGATGCGCTTCTTCGACCGGGTGCTGTTCGGCGACAGCCGGACCCGGACCTGCTCCCAGGCGACCGGGACGGTCCTGGAGATCGCCGTCGGCACCGGCCTCAATCTCCCCCTCTATCCCGCCGACACCCGGCTCACCGGGATCGACTGGAGCCCGGCCATGCTGGATCACGCCTGCCACCGCGCCGACCAGCTCCAGCTCACCGTCGAACTCATCGAGGCCGACGCCCACGCCCTGTCCTTCCCCGACGCCTCCTTCGACACCGTGGTGTGCACCTTCTCGCTGTGCGCCATCCCCGACGACCGGCAGGCAGTGGCCGAGATGATCCGCGTGCTGCGCCCTGGCGGTCGCCTGCTGCTTCTGGACCACGTCATCAGCTCGGGCTGGCCCACCCGCATCCTCCAACGACTGTTGGACCTCGTCACCGTGCCGCTCGGCGGTGAACACCTGTGCCGCCGCCCCCTGGTACACGTCCGGGCCGCGGGCCTGGAGATCGAAGAGCGTGACCGGTCCAAACTCGGCATCGTCGAACGCGTCGCCGCCCGCAAACCCGCCTGAGCGACAAGCCAGCCCCACACGTCTCCGATGACCGTGCAGACGGTGACGGGCTCATCGCCGGAGCAGTCATAGGCTCGTTCACGAGTGTCGGTGAGGGGCTCCCGAAGGGCGAGGAGTTCGTCGATGGGCGGCATCGATCTCGGTGCCGCCGACGTCGAACAGATCGCGCACCGTGGCGCACGACGGGGCCGCCTCAGCGAGAGCGACACCTAGGCGGCTTAGGATAAGCATGGCGTGTCGGCGCAGCGAGGAGGATGGATGACCCAGTTCGGCGAGTTGGAGGCCGCGATCATGGACGCGGTGTGGTCCGCGGGTCGGCCGCTGCGCGTACGCGAGGTGCTTGAGCGTCTGGACCGCGATCCCGAGCCCGCGTACAACACCGTGCACACAGTCACCGAGATCCTCTATCGCAAGAGCTGGCTGTCGAAGGAGAAGGACGGCCGGGCCTACAAGTACGGCGCCACCAGGAGCCGCGAGGAGTACGTCGCCGGGCTGATGGGCGAGGCCCTTGCCGTGGCCGCGGACCGTACCGCGACGCTGGCCCGCTTCGTGCAGCAGATGCAACCCGGCGAGGCCGAGGAGTTGCACCGCCTGCTCGGGCAGGCCGTGGCCGGGGAGGCGTCGAAGTGATCGTCGCCGCCGTCCTGTTCACGTACGCCATCCTGCTGAGCACACTGACGCCGCGACTGCTGCGCGGGGCGCACTGGACCGAGCGGGCCCCGCGCCTGGGCATCGTGGTCTGGCAGGCACTGGGCGTCTCGGCGCTCACCGCCGCCGCGCTGGCCGGCCTCGCACTGACCGTGCCCACGGTCCGTGTCAGCGCCGACCTCGCCGAGTTGCTGCAGGCGTGCGTGATGGCGCTGACGGCGCAGTACGCCTCCCCCGGCGGGGCGGCCGCAGGCGCGGCCGGAGCCGTGCTGACCCTCGCGGTGCTCGGGCGTACGGCCTGGTGCGTCGGGCACTCGGCGGTGCGAATCCGCCGCGCCCGACGCGAGCACCGCGAAGTCCTCGACATGGTCGGGCGGCCGGACACGACTCGCGGCATCGTCGTTCTCGACCACGAGGAACCTGCCGCCTACTGCTTGCCCGGACGCCACCGTCGTACGGTGATCACGACCGGCGCCCTCCGCGTCCTCGACGACGACCAGCTTGAGGCCGTCCTCACCCACGAGCGCACCCATCAGGCCGAGCGCCACGACGCCGTACTCGCCTGGGCACAGGCGCTGACCCACGCCTTCCCCCGTGTCCCGCTGTTCCGCACCGCCGAGGCCGAAATCGCGCGGCTGGTGGAGATGCGCGCTGACGACATGGCCGCCGCCCGTTCCGGACGCCTGACCACGGCCGCCGCCCTTCTGGCGGTCGCCGGCGGGCGAGCCCCAGCGGTGGCGCTCGCGGCGGGAGGCTCGACCGCTTCCCGTCGGGTGCGCCGCCTCATCGAGCCGTGCCGCCCGCTCAGCCGACTGCGCATCGTGGCTGGTTCGCTCACGGCGGCCGTTGCGCTCGCGGTGCCGCTGCTGGTCGTCGGCGGCCCCGCAGCGGCTGCAACCCAGTCGAACTACTGCCCGAACGGCACCCCGGCCGACCAGGTCACCATGATGCGCTGACTGTCCGCTCACCACCCAATCGGGCGCTACTGCATGCTCCTGGCTGGACGTCGCACCATATAGAACCTAATCTCCTTAGGAGCTAAGGTTGCCGGTAACCGCAGAAGCTCGTCGGCAAAGGACCCTCGCCATGGAAAACCTGCTCTACATACTCCCCGCGCTTGCGTGCCCGGTCGGCATGGGCCTGATGATGTGGTTCATGATGCGCCCCCACCACGGCGCGCAAACAGGCCCCAGCGCAGACCGCCAGGAGCTGGCCCGCCTGCGCAAGGAGATCGATGCTCTCCGCGGCGAGCAGGTGTCCGGCACCGCCGCCCCGCAGGACCGGCCGATATGACGGGCATCTGGCTACCGCTCACCGCGACCGTGCTCGCTGCGGCCCTGACCTGGTGGTGCTGTGTACGGCTCATGGTCAAGAACCGCGCCTGCCACGGCGTCCAGGCAGACGCCGGTGACCCCGAACTCCAGGAGGAGCTGCGGCACGCCCGCGAGGAGGTCCGACGGTTGCGCGAGCCGGCCACCCCGCCTGCTGCCCCCGCCCATCGACCGGAGATCCTCGACAGGTGACCTCTTTCGCACCAACGGTCCGGCGCTCCGTCGTCGCGATCGGCTCGTTCGTCTCGCTCGTCCTGGCCCTGCTACTGGGTGCCGCCGCGCCCGCGTCCGCGCACGCCACCCTGCTGTTCACCAGCCCTGCTGCGGACGCCACTGTCGCCGACTCGCCGAAGTCGCTGGTCCTGGTCTTCGACCAGCCGGTCAGTCTGCGCGGGACCTCCGTGCGCTTGGAGCCTTCGGCCCGCCTGGGAACTGCTGCGCTCAGCCGGGGCAACCAAGCGGTCACCGTCCCCGTCAGCACCACCCTTGCCGAGGGCGTGCACACCGTCGACTGGCAGGTCACCGCGCGTGACGGCGACATCATGACCGGCGATTACCAATTCGCGGTCGGCCCCCGCACCGTCGCCCTCGCATCCGGCCAGACGACGGCCGCGAAGGACGCCGTCCCCACCACCGTCCTGCGTTGGCTGCTGTTCGCGGCTCTGGCGATCGTGCTCGGTGAGGCGGCAGGCCGACGCCTCACCGTCCGCGTCCCCGCCACTCCTGCCCGGCGCCCACACTCCTGGGCCCTGTCCGTCACGTTGGTCGGCACCGCCGCCGCGCTCGCGCTGACCAGCCTCCAACTCGGGGACGGCTCGCTCTCCTCCCTCACCAGCACACGGCCCGGCGTCCTGTCCTTGATCGAGGTCGCGGGCTTCGCCGTTGCCGCCGTAGCCTTGCTGGCGCGGCACCGGGCGTGGGCGGTCACCTCGCTCGGCGCCGTCCTGGTCGCCGAGGCGCTGCGCGCCCACCCGCAGGCCGAGCAGTCGGTCGTAGGCCCGCTGCTGACGTTCGTCCACCTCACGGCCGCCGCCCTGTGGGCCGGAACCCTTCTGCACGTGCTGCGGACACTGGCCGCGTGGCGCGGCGAACACTCCCCCAGTCGCACGCTCCTCCTCGCCTACGCGCGGCTCGCCGCATGGCTGTTCACCGCCGTGGTGGTCAGCGGGCTGATCTCCGCGCTGCTCCTCGTGCCGCTCGGCGATCTCGCCACCACCACGTATGGGCAGGTCCTGCTCATCAAGATCGCCTTGGTCGCCGTCGTCGCGGGACTGGCCCTCGCCGCCCGCCGTCGTCTGCGCCGCGCCGGGAGGGGCTCGCCGCGGCACCCGGCCCGTGCCGAGAACGGCCTGCTCGCCGTCGTCCTGGCGTTGTCCACCACCCTTACCGTGCTGTCCGTCCCCGCCGACGCCGACCGGTCCCTCCCTTTCGCGCCACCGCTGGACGGGCCCGTCGTGCCCGCTGGCACTCGCGCCGGGGAGATCGGCATCAGCGCCCGCGCAGCGGCCAGTCAGCTCGTCATCGACCTGACCGCGCCCCAGATCGGCGGCAGCGAGAAGCAGTCGTACGGCCTGAAGGCCACGCTCGCCGACCCACGCGGCACCCGCCGGGCACTGAAGCTCCGCGGCTGCGGCACCGGCTGCTTCTACACGCCGGTGACCTGGCGAAACGGCACCAGCCGTCTCACCCTCACCGCCTCCGCGGGAGACGAATGGGCCGGCGGCCGCGCGGGCCTCGCCGTCATCTGGCCACCCCGCCCCGACTCTGCGCTGCTGCGGGAGGCGGTCGCCGCAATGCGGAAGACCCCGAGCTTCACTCTGCACGAGTTGGTCACCAGCAACACCGCCCTCGGCCTCGGCGACCTCAAGCAACTCCCCCTCACCGGCAAGGAGTTCCTCGCCTCAGAGCCGTACGGCAGCGGCATCGCCCCCGTGATCACCCGCCTGCCCGTCGAGAACGGCCACCGCCGCCTCGCCCTGGCCTATCCCGCCGAGCACACCCAGCTCGACCTCACCCTCGACGCGGACGGCCGGATTCTCCACGAGGCGCTGACCGCTCCGAACCACCTTGTCACCCGCACCTTCGTCTACCCCAAACCGGACGAGGGCGGCCATGACCACTGAGAGTCCGGGCGAAGGCCACGGCTCGCCCACAGGAACCGCCTAATATCAACAGCGATGGGGAGCCGGACACAACACACGACCCGCGGAGCGTGGCAGACCACGCGGATCGCGGCGCTCCGCCCTGCCCTGATCACACTGCTTGCCGCACTGATGTTCTGCCTGGGGTACGCAGCCCACGACCACAGCGACCCGGCTGCCGCCCCCATGGCCACCGTGTCCGCCGCCACGAACCCGGCGGGCACCCCGGCCACCCACCGCACGACGACAGCCGCCCACCCGGCCGACTGCCCGGCCGGCAACGTCTGCTGCCGACAGACCATCGACGGTGCACAAGCCGTGCTGGCGGCGCCCGCCCAGCCGCAGCCGGCGGTCCTGTCCCGTATGCCCAGCCTTACCAGGCCGGACACGGCCTCGCGCGCCGCCGAGCCGACCCCGATCTGTCGCGCTCCCGACCTCCACATCCTCCAGGTGCAACGGACGTAGACGAATGCCACGCCGTCGTGCGCTCGCACGTACGGTCCGGCGACATTCGTCCATCCACCCCCTGCACCCACCGCCGCCCGACAACACCGCGTGGCGGGGACGAGGACCACACAGTCATGAGCAAGACCAGCAAGAAGGCGGCCTCCGCCGACCGCAAGGCCCGTATAGCGGAGATGCGCCGCGCCGAGCAGGCTCGCGAGCGCCGCAACCGCATCATCACCATCACGATCAGCACGGTCATAGTCGCCGGGCTGGTCGGCTGGGGTGCGTACGCGATCAACGGTGCCAACGACAAGAAGGACCAGAGGGCCGTCGCGGCGAAGAAGACCGTCCAGGGCGAGAAGACCTGGGACGCCAAGAAGCTCGGCCGCACCCATGTCCAGGGCACCGTCAAGTACCCGATGAACCCACCGGTCGGCGGCAACCACAACCAGGCGTGGATGACCTGCGACGGCAACGTCTACACCAAGGCCATAGCCAACGAGAACGCCGTGCACTCCATGGAGCACGGCGCGGTCTGGGTGACATACAACGACAAGGCCACCGCCGCCGACGTCAAGACGCTGGGCGACAAGGTCACCAAGACGCCCTACACCCTGATGAGCCCGGACAAGACCCAGTCCGGGACGATCACGCTGTCGGCCTGGGGCCACCAGCTCAGCGTGAACCAGGCGTCCGATCCCAGGGTCGAGCAGTTCCTCACCAAGTACGTCCAGGGCGCACAGACGCCAGAGCCTGGCGCCGCCTGCACGGGGGGCCTGACCGCCTCATGAGGGACACGACTGTGGCGGCACCGGACGTGACGGACTCCGGCGGCCCGCCCACCCGCAAGCCGTCCCTCGTCCCGTGGGCTGTCGCCGTGGCAGCCCTGGTCGCCCTCGGCCTGATCCTCTGGCTCGTGGCCGTTCACGGCGACAAGGACACATCCAACATGCCCACCGTCGCCTCCTCCGACGCCGGCTTCGCCCGCGACATGACCGTCCACCACCAGCAGGCCGTCGAGCTGTCCTTCATCGTCCGCGACCGCACCGGCAACGAGGACGTACGCCGTCTCGCGTACGACATCGCGCAGACCCAGGCCAACCAACGCGGCATGATGCTGGGCTGGCTGGACCTCTGGGGGCTGCCGAAGACGTCGGCCGACGGCTACATGACGTGGATGAAGGGCGACGGCCACATGGGACATCAGATCAAAGACGGCTCCCTCATGCCCGGCATGGCCACCAACAGCGAACTCGATCAGCTCCGCAAGGCCGGTGGCGAGCAGGCGGAGATCCTTTACCTCCAGTTGCTGACCGACCACCACATGGGCGGAATCACCATGGCCCGCGCCTGCGCCGACCAGTGCACGGTCCCGCAGGAGCGCAAGCTGGCCCAGGGCATGGTCGAGGCCCAGCAGTCGGAGATGCAACTCATGGCCGACATGCTCACGGAACGCGGCTCGGCACTCCGCTGATACGACCGTCCATCACGACCTGAGCGGGGCGGCGCCGATCCAGCCACCGGGAGCGCCGACCCCCCTCAGGAAGTGAATGACGGCGGCAACAGCAGAGTCAGTGGCGATCGGGCCAAGCCTGTCGCCGCCGTTCGCCTACGTCGCCGAGGCACAGCACGAGCAGCCGAGACCGCAGCCGCAGCCGCCCTGTTCGGCTTCCGCATGCCCTGCGGTGCTCATGGGGACCGCACAGCATGCGTCGCCACGCCAGGCCTCGCGGCCTTCCTTGAGCGCAACGGCGGCGATCACCAGGGCGGCGATCGGATCAACCCAGCCCCAGCCCAGCAGGGAGTTGGCAAGCAGACCGGCGAGGAGAACAGCCGAGAGGTAGGTGCACAACAGGGTCTGCTTGGAGTCGGCCACCGCCGAGGCAGAGCCGAGTGCGCGGCCTGCGAGGCGCTGGGCAGCGGACAGGAAGGGCATGATCGCCAGGGAGAGAGCCGCCAGGAGGATTCCCGGGGTGGAGTGCCGGGCCTCGCCGGTTCCGGTCAGGGCGCGGATGGAGTCGATCGTGACGTAGGCGGCGAGGGCGAAGAAGGAGAGCGCGATGATGCGCAGGGCGGTCTTCTCGCGGGCCTCGCGTACGGCGCGGTCGGCGGCGGAGAACTGCCAGGCCACGGCCGCCGCGGAGGAGACCTCGATGACCGAGTCCAGGCCGAAGCCGATGAGGGCGGTGGAGGAGGCGAGGGTGCCGGCGGTGATGGCGACGATCGCTTCGATGACGTTGTAGGTGATGCTGACGGCGACCAGCAGGCGTATGCGCCGGGTGAGCTGGGCGCGACGGGTCGGGGTGGGGCCGAGGGCGATCGTCGTCATCAGCAGCAGCCATTCTCGTCGGCGTCCACGCAGGTGCGGTCTGCCTCGATCGCGAGGACAGCGCCGAGCAGGTCGTCGAGGGCGTGGCCGAGGCGGGCGTCGGCCAGCTCGTAGCGCACGCGACGGCCTTCGGGGACGGCGACGACGATGCCGCAGTCGCGCAGGCAGTGTCGAGCGCAGAGTAGATGTCAGTGAGAAGCTGTTGTCTTTTCGATCTTGAGAGATGTGTGTCGAACGGGAGTCCCGATCGGGTGGTCGTGGGGCGCCAGGGGCATACGGACAGGGCCTCCTGAACAGCTCGTTGGTGTCGAATCACCGAGCAGCAGGAGGCCCCTGATGCAGCAGTCTTCCGTGCCGACGGCCGGGCAGTCCAGTGTGGTCACCTGGGAGTGTGACTGTCTGGCTCACCGGTTCGGAAACGCCGCCGACAACGGGACGCGGAAGCCTCGTTATCCGACGGACATGACGGACACGGAGTGGGCGGCCGTCCGGCCGTTGCTGCCGTTGCCTGGCTGGATGCGTGGTCGCGGCGGGCGGCCGGAGGCGTACTGCCACCGGGCTGTACTCGATGCGATCCGGTATCTCGTGGACAACGGGATCAAGTGGCGGGCGATGCCTGCCGACTTCCCTCCGTGGGACCGCATCTACGCATTCTTCCGCCGCTGGCGCGACAACTTGCTGGTCAAGGAGTTCCACGACCGGTTGCGTGTGAGGGTCCGCGAGGAGCTGGGGCGGGATGCGGAGCCGACGGCCGCGGTGATCGACTCGCAGTCCGTCAAAGCGGACGCCGTGGTCGGCGCGGACAGCCGGGGCTTCGACGGCGGCAAGCTGGTCAACGGGCGCAAGCGGCATGTCGTGGTCGACACGCTCGGCCTGCTGCTGGGGGTGATGGTCACCGCCGCGGACACCGGAGACCGCATCGCCGCCCAGGTGCTGCTCAGGCAGGTCGCCGACGTGCACCACCGCCTCGAGCTGGTCTGGGCCGATGGCGGTTACACCGGCAGCCTCGTCGAGTACTGCCTGGCCAGGCTCGCGCTGGTCCTGGCGATCGTGAAACGCAGCGACGACATGCGCGGCTTCGTGGTACTGCCCAAGCGGTGGATCGTCGAGCGTCTCTTCGCCCACCTGATGCGAAGCCGCCGTCTGGTGCGCGACTTCGAGCGGCGCACCACCAGCACCGAGGCGATGGTCTACTGGTCGATGGCCCTGCTCATGACACGCCGCCTTGCCCGGTCACACCCTGGGCAAGAGTGAACCGGCCCGGCTGCCGCTCGGCCAGCCAGCCCCGCGCGACCAGGCGCTTCGCCTTCGACCGTAGCGCCTCCACCCGCGCCGGCACCACATCCATGCCGAACGCCGCGGCCATCTCCTGGCAGGTCAGCGGCCCTTGATGGAGCCGGGCCCGGTCCGCGAGCGCCCGCAGAATCCGCTGGTAGTCCACCGACAGCACCGACCAGGCCAGCCCCTCACACCACATCGGAACCTGCGACTTCGTCTTCGCTGCCTCCGGCACCCGCGGCGTCTTTCCGGACTGCTCCTCAGCGGCCGGCACGGTCCCCTCGGCCCGGGCGGGGTCCTGCCCGCTCTCGTCCGCCGGGGCCAGCACTTCGCCGACCCGCGAGCAGGCGATGGCCCACTCCTTCCATTCCCGCTCGGCCACGGCCAACTCTGCCTGGACGCGGTCGGCTTCCTCCCGCAGCTCGTCAACACGACGGCGAGCACCCAGCTCACGTTGTTCCAACAGCCCAACCACCGACGGCATCCACGACCTCCCGGGCAGCGACAGCACACCAGGCCACAACTCCCACGGGATCGCCGACCCTATGCCCGACCAGCGGAAACGCAGTCCTCACGCCCGGAAAGACAACAGCTTCTGAGACGCAGAGACATGTCAGTGGCCGCCGTTGGGACTGCCCGTGCTGACGGCCGACGACGGTCCCGCTGTCAGCCGTCGAGTTCGTCGCGGACGCGGCGGGACGGGCTGAAGGTGTAGAGGTCGAGGATGTCAGGTGCCTCGGCGAGGCCGGGGCCGCCGTTCTTGACCCAGGCAGTGATGTCGGCAGCGGCGTCGGGGTTGTTGACCTGGCCGAGCCAGACCGGGCGTCCGCCTGCCTTGCGGCCTTCGGCGGAGGGCTGGATGACGATGACATTGGCGCGCTCGCACGCGTCCAGGCAGTCGGTTCGCCGGACCATCGCGACTCCGGTTAGCTGGATGCGCAGGTCGGTGAGCTGGGCTTCGTGGTCCAGGTGCGGCACCTTGGCCGGGGTGCCGCAGCAGCAGCCGCGGCAGACGGTGACGATGGGCCGGGCCGCCCCCGAAGTTGAGGCGGCCTTCTTGGTACGGCGACTCACCGCATGTCCTTCGCGGCGCGGTTCCAGGAGGCGTCGCGCAGCAGACGCAGCCCGTTGAGTCCGACGATGACGGTCGAGCCCTCGTGGCCGAGCACACCGAGCGGCAGCGGCAGGTGGCCCACCAGGTCCCAGATGACCAGGCCGGAGATGAACACTCCGGCGATCACCAGGTTCTGCACCACCAGACGCCGGGCCGCCCGCGAGAGGGCGATCAGGGTGGGGACGGTGGCGAGTTCGTCGCGGACGATGACGGCGTCGGCAGTCTCCAGGGCGAGGTCGGAGCCGGCGCGGCCCAGGGCGATGCCGGTGTGGGCGGCAGCCAGGGCGGGCGCGTCGTTGACGCCGTCGCCGATGACCAGCACCTTGCGCCCTCGGGCCTCCAGGCGCCGTACGGCTTCGACCTTGTCCTCGGGCAGCAGGCCGGCGTGGACCTCGTCGCCGGTAATGCCGACCTCGGCGGCCAGGCGGGCGGAGGCGCGCGGGTTGTCGCCCGTCACCAGCATGGGCGTGCTGCCGGTCAGCGTGGTCAGGGCGGCGACGGTCGCGGCGGCGTCGGGGCGCAGCCGGTCAGCGATGCCCAGCACGCCGACCGGGGCGCCGTCGCTCAGGACCAGGACGGCCGTGCGACCGCCGTCCTCTAGGTCGGCCGCGACCTCGGCGGCTCGGGCCGCGCCGGTGTGGTCGTTGCCGTCGAGGAGGCGGGCGGGTGCGCCGACCGCAACCATGTGACCGTTGACGGCAGCAGTGACCCCGACGCCGGGAGTGGAGGTGAAGTCCCGCATGCTGGCGATGGCCAGGTCGCGGGTGCGGGCGGCGTCGACGACGGCGCGGGCCAGGGGATGTTCGCTGGGGTGCTCGGCGGCGGCCGCCAGCGCCAGCAGGGCGTCCTCGGTCAGTCCGGAGCCGTCCAGGGGGCGGATGTCGGTGACGCGGGGGGTGCCCTCGGTCAGGGTGCCGGTCTTGTCCAGGGCGACCGCGTTGACCTGCCCGAGGCGTTCCATGACCACGGCGGACTTCACCAGGACGCCATGGCGTCCGGCGTTGGCGATCGCCGACAGCAGCGGCGGCATCGTCGCCAGGACCACGGCGCACGGCGACGCCACGATCATGAAGGTCATCGCCCGCAGCAGCGCGCCGGTCAGGTCCGCGCCGAAAGCGAGGGGGATCAGGAAGACCGCCAGGGTCGCGAAGACCATGCCCAGGCTGTAGTGCTGCTCGACCTTCTCGATGAACAGCTGGGTGGGCGCCTTGGTCTCGGATGCCTCCTCGACCATGGCCACGATCCGGGCGATCACCGAGTCCGAGGCGTCCCGCTCGACCTTCACCCGCAACGCGCCGGTGCCGTTGAGGGTGCCGGCGAAGACCTCGTCCCCGGTCTCCTTCGCGACCGGCAGCGGCTCGCCGGTGATGGTGGCCTGGTCCACCTCGCTGGCCCCGGCAAGGACGCGGCCGTCCGCGCCGACCCGCTCACCAGGGCGGACCAGGATGGTGTCCCCGACCACCAGGTCCTCGGTCGGGATCGTCGCCTCGCTCCCGTCGTCGGCCAGGCGGGTGGCGACGGTCGGTGCGAGATCGAGCAGACCGCGCACCGCGTCCTGGGTACGGGCGGTGGCCAGAGCCTCCAGCGCGCCGGAAGTCGCGAAGATGACGATCAGCAGCGCGCCGTCCATCACCTGCCCGATCGAGGCCGCGCCGATCGCGGCCACGATCATCAGCAGGTCCACATCCAGGGTCTTCTCCCGCAGCGCCACCAGCCCGGCCCAGGCCGGTTCCCACCCGCCGGTGACATAGGCGGCGGCGTACAGCGGGCCCCACGCCCAGGCGGGCATGCCGGTCAACTGGAGCGGCAGCGCAATCAGGAACAGCACCAGTGCCGCGGCGGCCCAGCGCGCCTCGGCCAGGGCGAACACCCGGGTACGCCGCTTCGGCGCCGTACGCGAAGGGGCCGGAGCTGCCCGTCCGGGCCGCTGGAGCAGGTCAGAAGGCATGACAAAACAACCCTTCAGGGCGGAAGCGAGGCGACACATCCACCGTACAGGAACATCTGAACAGGTCTTCACATGTGACCGGTAGGATGGGCGCCATGGGTCACGGAGCCGACGACAAGAACCACGCCACACCCCGCGAGCGCCTGGATGCGGCGGGGGCCACTGACGTCGCCTCCACCCTCCAGGCTCTGGCGACCCCTTCGCGGCTATACATCCTGGCCCGCCTCCAGGAAGGACCCTGCGCGGTCGGCGACCTCGCCGAGGCCGTGGGCATGGAAGCCTCCGCCTGCTCCCACCAGCTCCGCCTGCTGCGCAACCTCGGGCTCGTCACCGGAGAACGCCGTGGCCGCTCCATCGTCTACGCCCTCTACGACAACCACGTTGCCGAGCTTTTGGAACAGGCCCTGTTCCACGTCGAGCACCTGCGGCTCGGCCTGCGTGACGCCCCCGCCGCCGAAGCGGGCCCGGCCACAGTCC
The DNA here is from genome assembly GCF_036174265.1 of Streptomyces sp. NBC_00285. Taxonomy (NCBI): domain Bacteria; kingdom Bacillati; phylum Actinomycetota; class Actinomycetes; order Kitasatosporales; family Streptomycetaceae; genus Streptomyces; species Streptomyces sp. NBC_00285. The sequence continues at coordinate 3,634,226 of NZ_CP108055.1, forward strand.
GGCGGTAGGCAGGCACGTCGGCGGCTCGCGCAAATGGCCATCCGTGAAAGTTCTGCGAGTGCCCCCGGAGTGATCACGTTTCCGCAGGTCACCGTTCGTAAAAGTCCTCTCGAAACCCGCATGTTGTGCGAGGCACTTCCGAGAGACTTCCCGCATAGATCTCACGCCCGATCAGGCCGCACTTGCGGTAGAGCGTCACGACTGCACGAAATGTGGCGCACCCGTCGGCAGCGCCCGCCGCACCCGGGGCGGAAAGACCGCCGCGAAGTACCACACCCCCCGCCTCGTCCTCGTCCCCGCGCTCCGCGAGGAACCGGAGATCCCCGTCCCTGCCGACCGGCTCCCCGGCCGCGCGTGGAGGTAAGGACCGGCGCTCGCGATCGTGCCCGCGCCCAGCACCGAGCGGCCAATCCGGATCGGGTACGCGAGGACGTCAACCGCTCGCCAGGAACTGGCGAGCCAACTCGAAGCCCTCCACCGTGCGGAGTGCCACCAGGTCTTCAAGGAGCAGATCAGCACCCGTGTCAAGGTCCGGCCCGAGCTGGAGAAGGCGCTCGCCCTGGCCCACCAGTTCAAGGAGGCCGCGCCCGAGACGCCGGTCATCTTCACCGTGCACGAGCTGAAGCGTCTCGCGAGGAACGCGGCCGAGCTGACGACGCTGTCCGCCGAGCTCCAGGCCGGCGGCATCCAGCTCGAACTCCTCACCGGGCCGCTCACCGGGTTTTACGACCCCAACGGCATGGGTGCCATGTTCTTCGCCGTCCTCGCCGTGGCCGGGCAGATCGAACGCAACTACATCCGGGAGAAGACCCTCGAAGGCCAGGTCATCGCCGCATCCAAAGGCAACCACGGCGGACGCCCGAAGGTCATCGACGACGACATGCTGACCTTCGCCCTCGCGCTGAGGACAAGGGCGTCCCCGTCCCCGAGATCGCCAAGAAGCTCACCATCAAGGTCGGGAAGAACGCGGGCACGTCCCCCTCAGCCGCCTCGCTCTACCGGGCGCTCGCGGAAGCCGAGACCGCAGCAGTGGACGACGGCCCGCCGCCGCGACCCAAGCCGGTCCGCATCCGCCGGGCCTGGGAACCGCTCATGGCCGAAGAAGCCGATCTCCGCCAGCGACTCCAGACCCAGCCCCACCCGAACGCGGAGACCGCCACTCAGGGACCATGATCGTTCTCAGCGCCAACCGCTGCACCAGTCCAACCCCGGTACTCGGCGACATGAACGAAGTCGATGAGGGTGTGGATCGCGGCGTCTGGCTTCGGCTTCGATGAGGTCGAGTTGGCGGCGGGCGCCGTCGACGAGGACGAGCCAGGACCGCAGGTGGCCGGGATCCCGGTCGTCTGCCTGCCCGAAGCCTTCGGCGATCACGTCGTCCGGGTCGCGGATCAGCGAGGCGGTGCCGCACCCAATCCGGGTGGGCGTCCCCATCGTGGCTGCTGCGCCCGTGGCACTTCTCGGTACTCGGCTGTCCGGACCGCGGTGGACGTTGTACGGGCCCTGCGGCGGGTACACGTGCTGCAGGCTCGGTGGGGTCTGGCCCGCGGCAGCTCGTCGCCGACATGCCAAGGCAGAGAAGGATCTGAGCCGGCCATGGGCGTCACCCGACGCATCGCGGCACTTCCGGGAATCCGCGCAGCCCGTGGCGGGGTGTGCCCGATGCTCCGCACGTTGTTGCTCGGCGGGTCTTGGTCCTGGGGTACTCAGTGCTGGCCGCCTCCGCCCATACCCCGCATCATGAAGGCCATCATGGCGGTGCAGGCGATCGCGACGAACACGAAGCCGATGCCGACGACCCCGGTGGCGACCAGGGCGATGGCCAGGACCAGCATCGGGGCGCACATGGCGTACATCATCCAGCTGTGGCCACCCTTGTGGGCGCCACCGGTGGCGGGGGCCTTGGTCAGGTCGGGGGTATGGCGCGTCGGGTCGTGGATGGTCATCGGGGACTCCTCGGTGAGGGCGGGTGCGTGGTCGAAGTGCTGGTTGAGCGGGCGGTGGCCGTGCGCGACGGTGTTCGGCCGCGGGGATGTCATCCGCGTTTGGCAAGTGGCGGCCTTGGCCCGGTGGATTGCAGCGTCGTCAGTCGCTGCTGGTACTCCTGCGTGTCGATGTCGCCTCGGGCGAAGCGCTCGGCGAGGAGTTTCTCGGGTGACGGCGGCGGCGTGGTCGTGTGGTGGTGGGTGTGGTGTGGGCCTGTTGTTCGCCCCAAGGAGCGGAAGAGCAGGACGCCGACGCCGACGATCAGTGCCCAGAACAGGACCATGCCTGTCGACATAGCGATCCAGCCCCAAGTGCTCGTGCCATGGTCGGACCAGATCATCATCGTTTCCGCTCCTCTGGTTTCGGGGGCCCGAGCCTGTTGCCCGTGCGCTTCCTTTCACTCCCAACAATCGCCCTGTCGCAGTGGCGGGCACAGGGTCCGATCGGCCCCTGGGCGGAGTCGGATAGGCCCCTATTCGCGCGACGGTGAGTCCGGAATTGCTTGCCGGCGGGGTGGTATCGGATCGGGGACGTGCAGGTGCCCGGGCCCCAGGCCTGTCGCGCGATGCTGCCCCAGCGCCATGCGCATGCTGATCAGGACGAGGACGACCCCCGCTGCGGTCCAGACATTGGGGCGTTCGCCCAGGATGGCGAACCCGATGAGCAGGCCGAAGACGGGGACGAGGAACATCCAGGGGGTCAGCGAGGACAGTGGGCACCGCGTGGTCTCCACGAACCAGGCCAGGGTCGTCGCCGCGGTGGCGACCAGGCCAAGGAAGGCCAGGACAGCGAGGAAGCGCGGGGTCCAGACGATGTGCGGGGCGCCTTCCACAACCGCTGCGGCACCGACCAGGGCGGCACCGCCGATCAGGAGGTGGGCCGCACTGGCCACCACGATGTCGATACCGCCCAGGCGGCGCACCATCAACGTCCCGGCGGTGACGGCGGCTGCCGCAGCCAGGGACAACAGTGCGCCCGAGCCGCCGCCCCCTGGCAGTGCGACGACCAGCAGCCCGGCGAATCCGACTGCCAATGCGACGGCGGCGCGCGCCGGTACCCGCTCACCGTAGAACCACCAGGCGGGCAGCAGGATCAGCAGCGGCTGGGCGTTCGCGAGCACCGCGGCGGTGCCGGTGGCCAGCCCGGCGATGCCGGCGAACATGACCACGAACGCGAGGCTGACGTTGACCAGCCCCAGCAGCGTGATCCTGCCCCAGCCGCCGACGGCCCGCGGCAGTGGCCGGTGCTGTACGGCAGCGACCACCGCCAGGGCGGTGCCGCCGACAAGTGCGCGCAGAGCGGCGAACCACAGCAGTGGCGCGTCCCGCAGTCCCCAGCGGACTCCGAGGAAGCAGGTCCCCAGGACGGCGGTGATCCACAGCATCCGTAACGGGGCCGGTCGGCGTGTCAGCGTCGCCGGATGGGGCCCCGCACGGGTGTCGGGGGGCATCTCAGCCGCCCTGGGTGCTCGCGGGTTCCTCGGCCCGCGAACGCCCTTGCGGGGCCACCGCTGCGGGCCTGGGCAGTTTGAGTCCCTTGAGGGTCCGTGCGTTGACCGCCACCAGGAGACTCGACCCGGCCATGGTGATAGCCGCGAGCTCCGGACGCAGGGCCAGGCCGAAGGCGGGCTGGAAGACTCCGGCCGCGATCGGCAGTGCGATCGTGTTGTAGCCGATCGCCCAGCCGAGGTTCTGCTTCATCTTGCGTACCGTTCCCCGGCCGATCCGCAGTGCCACCGCAACGTCCAGGGGGTCCGAGCGCATCAGCACGACATCCGCGGTCTCCACGGCCACGTCGGTGCCCGCGCCGATCGCGATCCCCAGGTCGGCCTGGGCCAGCGCCGGGGCGTCGTTCACGCCGTCGCCGACCATTGCGACGCGGTGCCCGGCCGCCATCAGTTCCGCGACCTTGGCCGCCTTGTCCCCGGGCAGGACGTCGGCGATGACCGTGGTGATGCCCACTTGGGCGGCGATACGCGCCGCGGTGGCAGCGTTGTCGCCGGTGAGCATGACCACCTGGACCCCCAGCGCGTGCAGTTCGGCGACCGCCGACGCGGAGGTGGGGCGGACCGTGTCCGCGATGCCGACCACCAGGACGGCCCGTCCGTCGACGGCAGCCAGCACGGCCGTGCGTCCACCGGCGGAGATCGCCGCCTGCTTCGCCCTCAGTGCCCCCAGGTCGACAGCCTCGGCGGCCATCAGCCGGGTATTGCCCACGACGACGCGGTGACCGTCCACGCTTGCGACCGCCCCCTGCCCCGGTACGTTCACGAACCCCGAAGCGGTCAGGCGCGGCACTGCGGCAGCGCCCGCGCGCAGGACGACCGCCTTAGCCAGGGGGTGCTCGGACTCCCGCTCGACGGCGGCGGCAAGAGCCAGGGCGTAGTCCTCGGGCAGCCCGTCGGCGATCAGGTCTGTCACCTGCGGTGCGCCCAGTGTCAGCGTGCCGGTCTTGTCCATGACCACCACGTCGATCTTCTTCGATGCCTCGATCGCGGTGGCGTTCTTGAACAGCACCCCGCGGCCGGCGCCCAGCCCCGTCCCCACCATGATCGCGGTCGGGGTGGCCAGGCCCAGCGCGTCCGGACAGGTCACCACCACGACGGTGATCGCGAACAGCAGGGCTTCCCCGGCCGGGCGTCCGGCCAGCAGCCAGACCAGGAACGTTCCCACGCCGCCGACCAGAGCCGCCAGCACCAGCCAGAATGCCGCCCGGTCCGCGAGCCGCTGCCCCGGCGCCTTCGAGTTCTGCGCCTCCTGGACCAGCTTGACGATCTGCGCCAGGGCGCTGTCCGCGCCGACCTTCGTGGTCCGCACCCGCAGGGTGCCCGAGGTGTTGATGGTGGCCCCGATGACCTCGTCGCCCGGGCTCTTGTGCACCGGCAGGCTCTCACCGGTCACCGTCGACTCGTCGACGTCACTCTCGCCGGCCTCGACCACCCCGTCGCTGGCGACCTTCGCTCCTGGGCGCACGAGGAGGAGGTCGCCCACGACCACCTGGTCGGTGGGGATCTCCACCGGCTCACCGCCGCGCAACACCAACGCCACCGGTGGTGCCAGTTTCAGCAGCGCCCGCACCGCCTCGTTGGCCCCGCCCCGGGCGCGCATCTCGAAGTAGTGGCCCAGCAGGACGAAAGCGGTCAGGATCGTCGCCGCCTCGTAGAACACGTCGCCGCCGCCGGTCACCGTCACCGCGACCGAGTACACCCAGCCCGCACCGACCGCCACCGCGACCAGCACCATCATGTCCAGCGTCCTGGCTCGCAGCGCCCGCCACGCCCCGGCGAAGAACACCTGCGTCGAGTAGAGGACCACCGGCAGGCTCAGGACCAGCTGAAACACGTCGTCGCGCAACCCGAACGGCGCCGCAACCGTGAACCCCAGCACATCGCGGCCGATCCGGGACCACAACGTGATCACGACCCCGAAGACCACCGCCACCAGGAACCGGTCGCGCATGTCGCGGACCATCGACGCCATCGACATCTCGCCGTGCCCGCCGTGGCCCATCACCTCGGCCGGGCTGCCCATCCGGTCCGCGGCCGACGATGGTCCCATGTGCATGTCGTGTGCAGGGGAGGGCGGATCAACCTGGTGCTCAGGGATCGGGGCGGATACGCCATCGGAGAGGCCGGTGCCGGGTCCCGGCGGTGGGCATACGTGATCGGGGACCGACTCTCCCCGGCAGTGGTAGCCGCAGTCCCTGACCCAGCCCGCAAGTTCCTCAAGCGTGGTGCGCGCCGGATCGAAGGTGACGGTCGCCGTCTGGGCCACCGGGTTCGCCGCCACCGCCAGGACACCGGGCCGGCGGCCCAGCACTGCCTCCACCGCGCTCTTCTCTGACGCCCAGTGCAATCCGTCGACTTCCAGCACCACGCGGCTCTCGGTGGGCGCGGCATGAGCGACTGCCATGATCGTCATCTCCTTGGCTGCTCTGAGGACGTTCGCGCCCGGCACGGGGCGGCTCTTCGAGCAGCAGGCAGGAGGGCCAGGCAGCCACGCCTGGATACCGAAGCCGCCGCCCCTGGGCCGTGTCACATCAGTGTGCGCCGGCCGCGCGCGAAGGACAGGGGGCGAACGGGTCCCACTGCCTGGGCCGTTCGGCTACTGGCGCGTCCGCGCGAATCAGGAATGGGCGACGGCTACGGTGGTGCAGCGGTTCAGGTGCTCGGCGATACCTGCCTCAAAACGGCGATGGGTGCGGATCCTCTGGGGGGACTCCGTTGCGGCGGCTGCAGGCGTGGACAACTCCCCGCACACACGGCGGAGAGGCGGACGTGCACGACGGTCAGTGTTCGTGCGGCCCGTCCCGGTGGACGGGGCCGTGCGGGTCCTCGCAGTGCGACGGGTCGTCGGACGCGTCGCCGGGCAGAGCGACCTGGAGGACCGGGTCGGGGGCGTGGTCGACCTGGAGGGTGGTGTGGGTAATGCCGTAGTCGTGGCGCAGGAGTTCTTCGAGGCTTCGGCGGACGGCGTGACAGTCGCCGCCGGATTCGGTCAGGACGTGGGCAGACAGGGCGGCCTGGCCGGAAGTGATCTGCCAGACGTGCAGGTCGTGGACCTCGACGACGGCCGGTTGAGCGACGAGCTTGTCGCCGAGCGCGTCCGGGTCGACATCCGCGGGAGCCGCCTCCAGGAAGATCCGGCCTGACTCGCACAGCAGTTCGTACCCGGCCTTCACCATCAGCGCGACGACCGCCAGCGTGGCGATGGCGTCGGCACGGGCGAACCCGGTCAGGACGACGATCAGGGCGGCAATGGCGGTGCCAATGAAGGCGAACAGGTCGGTGAGGATGTGCTGGTAGGCGCCCTCGACGTTGAGGGAGGAGCGGTTGGCCTTGGAGATACACCAGGTGGCGGCCACATTGACGGCGATACCGACGAGCGCGGTGCCCAGCATCAGGCCGCCCTCAACCTCGGGCGGCGAGATGAGACGGCGTACGGCCTCGTACGCCAGCCAGGTGCCCAACAGGAGCAGCGTCAGCCCGTTGGCTTGGGCGGAGAGGATCTCGGCGCGCTTGAGGCCGTAGGTGTAGCCGCCGCGGGCCGGGCGAGCCGCGAGCCGCATCGCGATCAGGGCGAGGACGATGGAGGCGGCGTCGGTGAGCATGTGCGCCGCGTCCGAGATCAGCGCCAGGGACTGGGCGACGATGCCGACAACGACCTCGACCGCCATGAACGCGGTGATCAGCGTGAGCGCGATTCCCAGCCAGCGCCGGTCGGCATCCGCCGAGACGCCGTGGGAGTGCCCGGCGTGCCCGCCCGCGCCGTGCCCGTGCGCCGAGCCGCGCTCGTGCATGTGGTCTTGAGCGTGCTCATGACTGTGATCGCTCATGCCATACATCCTCCCCCTCGTGACGGTTGCCTCGCTCGAAGTGAAACGCATCCGTACACACTTCAGCAAAGGCCGCATCGGTGATCGTTGTCATGTGCGACAACAAGCTTTTAAGCTGGGGAAACACCACGATCGAGCGAAGCGTCCAGGGCGTGGCGCCACGAGCCCTACCCCGCCGCGAAGCTGCGGGTGGGACGGTCCATACGCTGCCAGGGTGCGGGGCATCGACTCCCGTGCCGCATTCCCCGTCACCCCGTCCGCTCCGCAGCCACCACAGCAGGGGAAGCGATCTCCGCGACGGCAGGGGGCGACTGTCCGAGCCTGACTTGCCCATCGTCATACGGACCGCCTGCCATCGCGCGTGATGACGAGATGGCGTTGCGCTTGAGGCACACGGCGTCGGCGACGATGACGCCGGCCGCCCCCATGACCGGCGCTTCCAAGTGGACAACAGAAAGCGGTGTGGCAGACGGCACCGTGCACCGTCTGCCACACCGCTTCTGCCACCGCCTCAGCTCTTGCCGAGCATCTTGTTCATCTCCTTGATCTCGGCGGTCTGGGCCGTGATCACGTCGTCCGCGAGCTTCACTGCGGCGCCGTACTTGCCGTCGGCCTTCTGGGTCTTGGCCATCTCGACGGCGCCCTCATGGTGCTTGACCATCATTTCGAGGAACATCTTGTCGAACTCGGTGCCGGAGGCCTTCTTCAGCTTGTCCATGTCGTCGCTGCTCATCGCGCCGGGCATGGAGGACGACATATCCATGCCGGCCATGTCCGCGGGGACCTGCTCGCCCCAGGAGGTGAGCCAGCCTGACATCGTCTTGATCTCCGGGTCCTGCACGGCCTTGATCTTCGTGGCGAGGTCCTTGACCTCCTGCGCGGAGGCGCGGCTCGTGGCCAGCTCGGCCATGTCGACGGCCTGACGGTGGTGCTGGATCATCTCCTTGGCGAAGGAGACGTCCTGGGCGTTATGGGCGCCGGCCTTGGCCGACGCGGTCGCGGACGGGCTGGAGTCGGAGGTCATCGACCCCATGTCCCCCATGTCGTGACCGCCGCTGCCGCTGCCGCTGCCGCCACAGGCGGCCAGCACGAGAGCGGCCGCACCGGCGGTGACGGCGAGGGCGGTACGACGGATGAGCCTGCGGTGTGCAGTCATGGTTGAGCTCCTGCGTTCGGATCTGGTGAAGGGCATGCCGGAACGCCTCGCCGCATCCATATGGGCGTGCGGCAACGCGCGGGCTGCTCTAGATCCGCAGGAGTTGGAGTTCGGCGAGCGAGGGCGGAGCACGACCGCCGTCGGAACCGCTGCCGTCCGGTGATGTCCCCGCTCGCGCCGATTCGGCACAGGGCACCGGGTCCGACAGCAGCACCGGCGCCACCGCAGGGGTGCCGGCAATGGATGCCGAGGCACACGTCGGGTCTGCATGGTCCGTGTGGCCCGTACAGCCGCCGTCACCGTGATCGCACCCACCGGGCATCGACGCCGTGACGGCCGTGTGCGCGACCACCGCCATCCGGTCATACCCGGATGCGCCGGCGACCGCGGGCGTCGGTCCGAGACCGTGCATGCCGAGCAGACCCAGGACGAGCGCGCACACGAGCAGCCCGCAGGACCGCACCGTCGATTGCGGTCGCGCGAACTGTCCGAGGCGGGTCACGGCCTCATCGTAGACATGGATCATCAGCCTCTTGCATCCCGGGCGCCGCAGGAGTAGACACGGAGCCAATACCCACCCAGGGTATTGCAGGCCCTCGCGGGAGGAAGCGTGTCCGACGCCCTGACGACCGAATATCTTGTCTCCGGCATGACGTGCAGCCATTGCGAGAACGCCGTGAAGCAGGAGGTCTCGGCACTCGAATCCGTCGTCGACGTGCGGGTCGACGTCGCCACCGGGCGCGTCACCGTGACGTCCGCCACCCCCCTCGACGACGCCCGGGTGCGCGAGGCGATCGACGAGGCGGGCTACGAGCTCGCCGGACGCGCGTGATCCTCCGCTTACGCCCCGGAAGCCCGACAGGACAGGCGTCTACTATGGCCTTGCGTATCCGGTGGCGAAAGGGAGTCAGGGCCATGCGACGGCTGGGGGATCTTGAGGCGGAGATCATGGACCGCCTCTGGACGTGGAAGCGTCCGGCAACGGTGCGTGAGGTCGTCGACGACATCAACAAGACCCGTCCCGTCGCGTACACCACGGTGATGACCGTCACCAACATCCTCTACACCAAGGGCTGGTTGCTGCGCGGCAAGCAGGGCAGGGCCTGGCTGTACACGCCGGTCCGCAGCCGCGAGGCGTACGCCGCCGCGCTCATGGAGGACGGCCTGGGCGAGAGCAAGGACCGTCCGACCGCGCTGGTCCACTTCGTGGAGAACATGTCGGAGGACGAAGTCGCCGCTCTGCGCAAGGCTCTTCGGAACGTGGGACGACAGGCGAAGGCGAACCCGTGAACGCGGCCCCGGCGCTGGCCGGCTACACGGCGGCCATGGGCTTCGCAGCCCCGCAGCTGCTCCTACGCAGCAACTGGCCGCACAGGGCCCCGGCGCTGGCAGCGGCGGCGTGGCATGCCCTGGCCGTCTCGTTCTCGATCGCGGCGGCACTCACCGCGTACAGCCTGGCCATGCCGACCGAACACCTGCACGCCGGGCTGGTCGGCCTGCTGCACACCTGCGGGCTGAGCGCGAACACGGCACAGCCGGACCCCGACACTGCGGATCGACTGGCGGTCGGCGTCCCAGCCGTCATCGGAATCGCCCTCGTCGCGAGCTTCGCCTTCCACGTCGTACGGGCCCGTCGGGCGCGAACGCAGCACCGGGAGGCCGTCGACCTGGTGGGCCGCCACTCTCCCCGGCTCTGTGCCACCGTGCTGCCCTACGACACACCCGCCGCCTACTGCCTGCCCGGCCGCCATCCCCGAATCGTGATCAGCGACGCGGCCGTGGACCGACTGACGCCCGAGCAGCTCGACGCCGTACTGGAACACGAGCAGGCCCACATCACGGGCCGTCACCACTTGGTCCTGGCCGCCATGGAGGCCTTTTACTCGGTCTTCCGATGGGTACCGCTGGCTCGACACGCACGACAGCAGACCACGCTGCTGCTGGAGATGATCGCGGACGATCGGGCGCTGCGCCGCCACTCCCACGAGGTGCTCGCCACCGCGATGTACGAGATGGCCGCGGCCCGCACCCCGAAGGGCGCATGGGCAGCGGGCGGCCCCAACGCCCTGATCCGCATGAAGCGGATCCTCGGACCACGGAAGACACCGCACCCCGCCCTGTGGGGCTCCGTCGCGGCCATGGCCCTGGCGGTCCCCCTGCTTCCGCTCCTGGTCGCCTGCCCGCCCGGTCTCGGCTGAACCTTCCTGGCGAGACGCCTACGACTCGGAGTCGCTTTGCGGCACCGTTTACGAATCTACTTAGTTCTAGCTGTGTCGTCTCACGAGGTTGGTGCCACGGCCTCGATCACTGACTCTCCGGCCGGACTTCGGGGCCCGGCTCGCTCGGAGATGAGCCGCCGGTAGTTCGGGCACTGGGTGACGTCCTCGTACTCGCAGTTCAGGCCGCCCTCGATGAGCACCAATGAGGCCTGGGCGGCTGCGATTCTCGACCGGAGTTCCTCGGCCGCGGGATGCAGGATCTCGTGCCGGGTGGCGCGGTCGACGGTTGCGGACAGGCTCCCGATGGTGTTCAGGCCAAGGCCGGCCTCCTTCAGGATGAGGATCGTCGCCACGCGGGTGAGGTCGTCCGCACCGTAGCGGCGGCGCCCGCCGGCGTCCCGTCCGGGGTGCAGCAGGCCCACCGCCTCCCAATGGCGCAGCACGTGCGTGGCCAGGCCGAACCGCGCCGCGAGGGCACCGATGCTCAACGTGCCGGCGCCGCCGTCTTCGCTTGACTTCATGCCGACATTAAGTCGCAGCATGACGTCCATGTCCAAGCATCAGGAAGCGGCGGAAGAGCACCGCGACACCAAAGCCCTGCTGGCCGTCCTCGACGCCGCGGACCAGATGCCGAGCGCCACTCGACTGCGGGCCCGCTCCTACGAACTGCTGTCTCTCGTCCCGGGCTCGACCGTCGTGGACGTCGGCTGCGGCGCCGGACGAGCCGTCGCCGAGCTGGCCGAACGCGGCATCCACGCGGTGGGCGTGGACCCCAGCCCCTGGATGCTGGCCGCGGCCCGGGAGCGGTGGCCGCAGGCCGAGTTCCAGGAGGCGGGAGCGGAGGATCTGCCGTTCGCCGACGGAAGCGTGCGCGGCTACCGCGCTGACAAGGTCTTCCACGTACTTCAGGAGCCAGGGCGCGCGGTGGCTGAGGCACGACGGATCCTGTGCCCGGGCGGCAGGATCGTCCTGGTCGGTCAGGACTGGGACGCCATCATGATCGACTCGGATGACGCGGCGCTCACCCGCACGATCGTGCACGCCCGCGCCGACCTCCTGGACACGCCCCGCGCCGGCCGCCAGTACCGCAGCCTGCTCCTGGCCGACGGCTTCGACGATGTCACGGTCGAGGTGCACACCAGCGTGTTCACCGACCCCGCGATGCTGTCGCTGCTCGCGAGGCTCGCCGAGCCGGCCTGCGCCAGCGGCTCCGTCGGCCGCGACCAGGCGGACGAGTGGCTCGCCGAACAGCGCCGACGAGCCGAGACCGGCCGCTTCCTCGTCGCCATTCCGTTCTTCGTGGCCTCCGCCTCCGCCTAAGTGCTGCCGACCACGTGCATCGGAAGCCGTTCGCGAACGTCGTGGAACCAACGTCCTGAGACACCACATCTAGCGGGCCGGCCTTGGCCGTTGCCGCGGCACCAACCCGACGTCCGCAGCCCGTCGCCCTGTCCACAGACGCGCAGAGGAGTTACCCCCTCGACGGGAACGCACCGTCGGCAGAAGCTGCCCAGCCGCGCCCGGATCGCCACCTTCGGCATGGCCGCAGCGCCGCGAGCCTCCTGCCGACACAGAACCAGGCCGCTCCCGAACCCTCGGTGGACGACGTACGCAAGCAGGTGGCGAAGCTCTACGAGAAAGCCGAGGCTCCCACCGAGGAGTACAACGGAGTCCTGGAGAAGCAACAGAAGATGCGGCGCGAGGTCGACGGCGCCCAGGACCGGCCCTGCCGGGGACAAACTGGTTGCCACCACGGCCTCGCGCGTCATCACCAACACCGACGGCGACCGTACGTTCGGCAGGGCGCCAAACCGGTCCAGGCGTTCCTGTCCTGGCCCACGGAGAAGTCCCTGTTCGGCGTCGACTCGTCCGGAGAGCTGAGCCGCAGCGGCGATGGCGGCAAGGCATGGAAGAAGCTCGCGGCCATGCCCGGCGGTCAGTCCCAGGCGCTGACTGCCGTGGACGCCGACCACCTTCTCGTCGCCACGATGACGGGCGTGTAGGAGTCGCGCGACGGCGGCACGACCTTCAGGGTGCTCGCACCCTTCCGACTGAGTTGTTCCACGGTGGGACGAACCCCGAAATCCGGTGCCACAATGCTCTGTTGTGACGATCTCTCCCCCTTCCTCCGCTTCGTCCGCCGTGCTCAACCTCGACCATGAGGCCGTCGGCGCCCTCATCCGCCGGTGGCGGGACGACCCGGGCAGCACCTACCGCACCTGGTTCCTGTGGGAGGAGCGCACGAAGAACTTCCGGTCCATCCGGCGCGGGATCGAGCAGGTCGTACGGGAGATCGAGGCGGACACCTTCGGGGTCGTCTACAAGGGCTCGTCGCTGGAGACCGTCGTCGGTTCGATCGCGGAGCAGCGGCAGATGTTCAAGGGCGCCGACCACGCCTTCCTGTGGAAGCCGAAGCTGCGCATCCCCGACATCTACGAGGACCGGGAGAACCAGCTCGCGTTCGCCCGGATGTTGGAGACATGCCGGTGCTGTACCACTGAAGCTCAAGTCCTGGGCGCGATAAGGGCGTTGGCGGAGCGCCGCATCAAGGGACTCGGCCCTGCGGCGGCCAACCTGCTCTACTTCCTGCACCCCACCATCGCCTCCCCCTTCAACACCGCCATCGTCAACGGCTACAACGCCCTGACCGGAGCGAAGGTCAAGCTCGGGAAGTGGGACGAATACCTCGCGATGCGCGAGGGAATCCTGGCGCTCAATGACAGCCATCGGGGGCTGCTCTCCAACGACTTGGGCGCGGTGGCAGGACTGCTCTTCGACGTGGGCTCCGGGCGATACGTCGCTCCACCGCGCGGTGACGAGGACACGACTGCGGCCCGGGCCGCCTGGCAGGCCGACCTGGAGCAGGTTCGCTCAGGCGCCAAGGCTGAGAAAGCCCGCGTCGAAGCCGAACGGCAGGACGTCTCACACACCGAGGTGCAGGCATGGCTCCGTGACCTCGGCAGGGCGCTGGGCTTCCAGGTCTGGATCGCCTCCAACGACCGCAACCGCCAGCACGAGGGGCGGCGCCTGGCGGACGGCTGTCTCATCAAACTCCCGCCGGAGCTGGCAAGCGGTCCCGCAGGTGAGGCGATCAGCCTCATCGACGTCCTGTGGCTCGAACCGGAAGGGAAGGTCGCCGCGGCCTTCGAGGTGGAGCACACCACCTCCATCTACTCCGGGATCGTGCGCATGCTCGACCTGGCGCTCAGCGGCGACCCGGACGCCGCGCACGGGATGTACCTCGTCGCGCCGGACGCGCGTGAGGGGGAAGTCCGCGCCCAGATCCGGCGCCCCGCCTTCAGCCGGGTCGCGGACCTGAGGGTGCGGTATCTGCCCTACGGCGAGCTCCAGGCCAACCGGGAGGCGATCATGCGGTTCGGCAAGGGACTGCACCCCATCGAGGCCCTGGCTCGTGACCTGAGCTGATCCGGCTCGACAGCACCTCACCAACTCGAACGCCGCCGATGGTCAAGACTCCGTCATGTGGCACCAGAGGCTGAGCAGACCGAAGTGACCCTACGTACTAAGGGAGTAAGTAGAACCGACTCCCGGCGAAAGGGAACCTCCGTGATCCGCCGACGCATCGTCCTCGCCGCCGCCGCAGGACTCGCCTCCACACTCCTGCTGGCGGCGTGCGGCTCATCGAACAACGACGCCTCCAGCACGAACCCCACCAATGTCGCCCCGGTCGCCACAGCCACCTCGGCTCCGGCAACGTCCGCACCGGCCGCCAGCAGCACCTCCAGCAGCGAACACATGGCCACGACCACCATGTTGATGGCCAAGACGATGCAGGGCATGGGCAGCGTGGTCACCGACGACAAGGGAATGACCCTCTACCGATACGACATGGACCAGGCAACCCCGTCCATGTCGATGTGCACCGGTGACTGCGCGAAGACCTGGATGCCGGTGATGGCCCAGGACTCTGTCGGGACGATGGGCGTGGAGAAGACTCTCCTCGGCAGCGTCGACCGCACGGACGGCATGAAGCAGCTCACCCTGGGCGGCTGGCCGCTGTACCGGTACATGGGTGACACGAAGGCCGGACAGATGAACGGCCAGGGCAAGAGCAAAATGTGGTTCGCCGTCACCCCGGCCGGCAAGAAGGCCACCATGACAGGCTGAGCGAAGTCGTGCGGCCACGGGGCGGGCGCGGTACAGGCCATCAGACGACTGCCCGCCCCCTGTTCGCGGCGGGCTGCCGTCATTTTCCCCCGGACTTCACCTATTTTCTTCGACCTGCGGCTCGGATTCCGGGATGAGGATTTACGTACGCTCTCGCATGCGATGAAAGCCTGCGGAAGCTCCGACTCGCGCAACGGCCTCGCCGCACCACTGTCCTACGCCCCGACTCTGGCTACTTGACGACGGTCGTCCAGTCCGGTGACTGGGCAGGGTCCAGACTGCGCAGTTGTTCCAGTACCTCTGGCCTCTGGACGTCCATCCAGTCAGCCAGTTCGCGGAAGGACACACAGCGGACGTCCTTGCGTACGCAGACGTTCTTGACGACCTCGTCGACGGCCTTCATGTAGATGCCGCCGTTCCAGTTCTCGAAGTGGTTGCCGATGATCAGGGGCGCCCGGCTGCCGTAGTACACACGGTTGAAGCCGGCCAAGTACGACTTGAGGGTCTCCTGCTCCCACTCGCTGTACTTCGCCGGGTCGCCGTCGGTCTCGCCGTTGGCCTGGTTGTACAGAAAGTTGAAGTCCATGGACAGGCCCTGGTACTTGCCTCCCTCGTACGGGAGCATCTGCAGCGGGAAGTCCCAGATGCCGTTCTTCTTGGTAGGCCATATCTGGAAGTCGCCCGTCGAACTGGCGTCATAGCGCCAGCCGAAGCTCTTGGCGGCCGTCAGCAGGTTCTTCTGCCCCTCCAGGCACGGTGCGCGGCCGCCCGTGATGTCCCGCTTGGGGTCGAAGGGCAGAGCGGGGATGTCGGTGTAGCCAGTGTTGGTCTTCCACTGCTCCATGAAGGAGTAGAACTGGCGGATCTCGCTTTTCCACTCCTCGACGCTCCAGTCGCCGCCGCCCTGCGTGCCGCAGAAGTGCCCGTTGAAGTGGGAACCGATCTCGTTCCCGTCCTCCCACGCCTTGCTGAGCTGCTCCAGCGTGGCGCGAATGTGCTCGTTGGTCGGGTAGCTGATCGACGCCACTCCCGGCTGGTGCATCGGCGGACGGTAGAGCGTCTTCTTGTCCTTGGGCAGCAGGTAGATGCCCGTGAGGAAGTACGTCATGTGGGTGTTGTACGCCTTGGACAACTCCCGGTAATGAGAGAACAGTTGATCATCCCCCTGCAGTCCCCCGTCCCAGGAGAAGACGACGAACTGTGGCGGCTTCTCGCCGGGCTTGAGCGGCGTCGGCTTGAGCTGGTCGGGCTGCGGCCCTGTGTACGACGTGGAGCCGTCTCCGAGCACTTTGGTCCTGCCGTCCCACGGAGGCTCCTGCTTCCCCTCGGCAGTTGCGTCCTCGTCGGAGGACTTGGCAGGCATCGACCGGGCACGCGCCGCATCGCCGCCACTCGCCAGCACGAGGGAGGGTATGGCGAGACATGCCACGCCGATCGCGATCACCGCGGCCAGAATCCTGGGGTGGGCGGTGAGCCGGCCGGGGAGGCGCGTACGTCTGGACGGGCGGCGTCGGCGGTGAGCGTTGGAGTTCATCGGTGGCACATTCTGCGAGCGAGGAGGGTGGGCGAAGGAAGGAAGTCGTAGTCACCTTCGTAGTTCTCAATCCAGGTGAAGGCGGCTCAGCCCCTCCGGAACTGCCGGCGATGCTCCAAGGGCCTCCACCGCGCCGTCCAGGCCGTCGCCCGCATGCTCGGTCTCGCTTCCGCAGGGCAGGGCGTGAGCATCGGACCGCCACCAGCCCACCCCAGGGGGCTTGATCGCGGCAGCCTGCCAGGCACGTTGGCCGGACCCGCCTTTCGCATCGACAGCCGCGTACGCGGAGATCGCAACAAACATGCGGGATGCCCCAGTTGGCAGATCCGTCACGAGATGCACTGTTATCGCTCCGCTTCAACAAGTGAGTCCCGCGCAAAAGACGTGCCCGGCGACAGAGTTCGAGCCGCGAAGATTTGAACTTCTCGTAAGAAGCTTAGTAGATTCGGGTGTCGCACCTCCGCTCGGGTGTTCACTCATTGGGAGTGACGGTGGAGGCGTACCGCCCGTCGGCGTGTTGGCAGGCGGCTGAAGGAAGAAGGAGCCCGCCTTCATGGCGTCACACCGTCGACCCAAGCAGCCGAGCCGCACTCGCGTGACCGTACTCACCGCGACCGCCGCCGCTGCCGTGGCCCTGACATCCCAGGCCGCCCAGGCCGCACCGAAGCCGAGCAAGGACCAGGTCAAGGCGAAGACCGACACCCTCTACGAGCAGGCGGAGAAGGCGACCGAGGAGTACGACGGGGCCAATGAGAAGCAGAAAAAGCTCCAAAGCGAGATCTCCGATCTCCAGGACAAGGTCGCGCGCGGCCAGGGCGAGCTGAACACCCTGCGGGACGGGCTCGGTTCACTGGCCAGCGCCCAGTACCGGTCCGGCGGCATCGACCCCTCGGTCCAGCTCTTCCTCTCGTCCAACCCGGACGACTACCTCGACAAGGCGTCAACACTCGACCAGCTGAGCTCACAGCAGGTCGAGCAGTTGAAGAAGGTCCAGGCGAAGCAACGCGTGCTCGCCCAGCAGCGCGAGGAAGCCTCCGCCAAACTCAAGGACCTCGCGGACACCCGCACGGAGTTGGGCAAGAAGAAGAAAGAGGTCCAGGCCAAGCTCGGCCAGGCGCAGAAGCTCCTCAACACCCTGACCGCCCAGGAGAAGACGGCGCTGGCCGCAAAGGAGGAGCGAGCCAGCCGCGCCAGCGCGCGCAGCGCGCTCGGCGACGCGAAGCCAGCCTCCGGCCGAGCCGGTGCCGCCTTCCAGGCCGCGCAGACCAAGATAGGTACGCCCTACGTGTACGGCGCCTCCGGGCCCAGCTCCTTCGACTGCTCGGGCCTCACCTCCTGGGCGTACGCGCAGGCCGGTGTCTCCATACCGCGCACCTCGCAACAGCAGGCCAACATCGGTACACGTATCTACTCGCAGAGCGATCTCCAGGTAGGCGACCTGGTGTTCTTCTTCGGAGATCTGCACCATGTCGGCCTCTACGCGGGCAACGGGCAGATCCTGCACGCTCCGCGGACCGGCACGGTCGTCCGGTACGAGTCGATGAGCACCATAGGCGGCCCGTTCGAGTTCGGCGTCCGGGTCTGATGCGGGTCCGCTTGTAGGGCCACATTGGATCTGCCGGGTTACGACGTTTCGTAGTGACCCGGTCGGGGCCAGGGCCTCGCCGAGGCAGGCTCCGGCGGGAGGCTCTGGGCTGTCATGACCTCGATCGTGATCCCAGATCAGCCGCCAGTGGGCCCTTTGTTGCGCCTGGGAGTCGAGACGATCCCATAGCTTACGAGACACAGTGCCTACGACCCAAGACAGAGCGTATCGACATCGCCGCCACGTACACTGATGTGGTGCCCAAGCTGTGGAACGAGACGATCGATGCGCACCGCCGTGCGGTGCGCGACGCGATTCTCAACACCACCGCGGAGCTTGCCGGCGAGCACGGAGTGCGGTCGGTGACGATGTCTCAGATCGCTGAGCAGGTCGGCATCGGGCGGGCCACGCTGTACAAGTACTTCCCCGACGTCGAGGCGATCCTGCTCGCCTGGCACGACCGTCGGATCACCGAACACCTCGGGCAACTGGCGGAGATCCGCGACCAGACCGACGGATCCGGCGAACGGCTCGAGGCGGTCCTGAGGGCCTTCGCCCACATCTCGCGCCACACCCGCGGACACCACGGCACCGAACTCTCGGCGTTCCTCCACCAGGACGAGCGGGTCCTCCAAGCGCAGTTGCAGCTCCACGGCATGATCCGGGACCTGTTGACCGAAGGTGCGCAGACAGGCGATGTCCGCGACGACGTCGCGCCCGACGAGCTCGCGACCTACTGCCTTCACGCCCTCACAGCTGCTGCCGCCCTGCCCTCCGACGCGGCGGCCGATCGCATTGTCACGGTCACACTGTCCGGGCTGCGCAGTCCGGACCACGCGTCGGACAACCGCAAACCAGCAGCCGGACACAGGCCCCACACTAACCACGCACGGCACCCCGAGCACTGACTTCCGAGAGGGATCCGGCGCGTGAGCACACCCGCGCGGCATGGCATCGACCGCCACCTCCAAGCGGCCCCTGTACGGCAACCCCTTCGAACGCCGCTCCCAGAGCACTGGCGTTCATCGACATGGCTGTCCACGACGCACAACAGAAGGCGGATCGCGCCTAGTTCACCAGGGCCGCGCCCGGTCATGAGCTGGGACCACCACGCTCGGCCTCTTCACCGGCGGCCCTGCGGTCCGATCGAGATCGCGAGTTTGGTCGGCTGCGCACCTTGTCAGGGTTGATAGGCAGACGTATGCCGGGGAGACCCGAAAAGTCGGGTACACCGGCACTGCCGGAGTGACGGCACGACACAGCGCAGGGTGAGGGAAGCGCGCTACGGGGGATGAGGTCGGACATTCGACCGAGATCGTGATCTGCTCTCGTTCCACCGCTCCCTGGGTCTCCGTGACTGTCGCCTGCCGCCGGAAGGGAGGGGCGCATGTCCCCGAAGGACACGGCAAAGCCAGGCCCGGAGAAGTATCAGATCCCCGGTGGGTCGACGCCCGCCGAGCTGCTTGAGCGGGCACGCGGTGAGTTCTACGCCGACCCCAACGTCATCGGGGTCGGCATCGGCGAGCGGCGAGTCGGTGGCCAGGCCCAGGCCGACCAGGTCGCGCTGATCGTCTACGTGAAGGAAAAGCTGGAGGAAGCGCAGCTCGGCAAGGAGGAGCACGCCGTCCTGGTCCCGCGCCAGTTCGAGGGCATCGGGACCGACGTGGTCGCGCCGTTCGGCCCCGACTCCCCCACCGAAGCACTCGGCGTCAGCGACAGCCACCGGCACTCCGTCGACATGATGAACATCGACCAGGTGCGCCTGCACGAGCAGTGGACGGCCGTACAGGGCGGACAGGAGCTGCCCTTCCAAGGATCCATCCACGACTACGGCGACATCGAGGTCATCCAGGACGACGGCACCCTCGTGCAGACCGTCAACGGCCAGCCGGTCGTGGACTACGTCCGGGCCTACAAGCTGTTCCGGCTCAAGAACCCTGACATCTACGACTTCGTGAGCTTCTTCACCGACACCGCGAGCGGCATGCCCCCGCAGGGCGGCTCCTCCTGGTACCAGCCGGTACACAACGACACGCAGGGCATCGGCTACCCGGTCTTCAGCAACCGCCCGGCGCTCGGCACGAACAAACTCCAGGGATACCTCTTCCTCAACCAGGGGCACTTCGCGGCCTGGCGGTACGTCATGCTGCAGGAGCAGGGACACCGCTGGGGCAGCTTCGTTCCGTACCGGGACAGCCAGAACGGGCCGAACCTGACCGACAACATGCTCGGCGGATTCGCCCACTGGGCGGCGGAGTTCGACGACGACCGCTCGCCCATGGACTACGACATCTTCGACTGGGTGGACATCGGCGGGGGCCAGTTCCAGCGCGTCTCCCTGGCTTCCGACCAGCGGGAGTACAGCGAGCTCGACCTCTACCTCATGGGTGCGATGGGCCCGGACGAGGTGGGCGACATGAACCTGCTGTCGAACATCACCAACGTGTCCGGCAACACGTTCAGCGCCAACAAGAAGCGACTTGAGATCGACAACTTCCTCTGGGCCAACGGTAGTCGGGTGCCCAACGCCGGTACTTCCCCGAAACAGTTCAAGCACGGCTTCTGCCTGCTCACCAAGGACTTCGCCAGGTCGCATGACCTGGCCGACCGGATCGACCAACTGCGCCGCCGGTTCGAGACGGACTTCCGCGCCGCCACCAAGGGTCTGCTGTCGGTCGACACCACCATCGGCCCCCTGCGCCGCGAGGCGCAGCCCGGCGAGATCACCGAACTCACCGGCGGTGGTTACACCTCGCTGCACCGTCACCAGGTAACGCCGTACGACCTGAACGTCACCGGCGTGCAGTACAACGGGTCCCTCCAACCGGGGCAGTCCCAGTACCTGTTCACCTATGGCTGGTCGCCGTACTGGCATATGGACTGGACGGCGCGGCCGACGACAGCCGGCGGGAAGGTCACCTCCTCGGTGGAGATCGAGCGCGACGGCAACGGACTGTTCACCTACTGGATCACGGTCCGGAACACCGGCTCGGTCGCCACCGGCTACGAGCTGCATTACGCGCGGCTGCACTGACCGGCGAGCGGAGGACGATCATGCGTCTGACCATCGAAGTATCCGAAGGACCGCCCGACATCAGGGTCGGTCAGGCAGGCACGGCGCAGCCGCTGCCATCTGCGGGAGCCGTGGCAGCGCCCGCGTCCGTCCCCGCCGGCGCGATCGACGCCGGGGCCGACACCGTTCCTCAGGCAACCGAGCGGACAGCCGCCACGGCTCCGCCCCAAGCCGACGGCGGCACAGCTGAGGGACTGGCTATCCCCGGCGCCCCTACGGGGGCGATCCCCGGACCTGGACCGAGCGTCCCGGCTGGTGAAGCCCGCTCCGCCGGACCGTCCCCCTACGAGACGGAACAGCAGCGATATTCGCCGGGAATCCCGGTGAACATCGTGCCGGGCGCAGGACCGGTCATCGGCTGAGCACACATCGCGGCGGGCGGACCAGGCCCCCGGCTCCGCCCGCCGACTAACCCGTAGCGGAGTCAGCCTGCCCCAGAGCCGACACCAACTCCTCGGTGAAGCGACCGGGTTGGGTCACGTGTCCGAGGTGGCCGCCGGGGAGTTCGGTCACGTCCCGGCCGAGCTTGCGCCCCAGCTCGATGCTCGCCTCGTGAGCGGGATAGCCGTGCGACTCCTGCCCGGCGGCGAATACGATCCGATCGGCGTGCACCGCGAGGGCGTCGAGGTCGAGGAGGACCGCCGGATACTGGCGCAACTCGTGCTCGAACCAGTAGGCGGCGTTGGCGAGCAGGTACTTGCCCCGCTTGGGGTCCCTGGCCCGCGCGGCGGCCATGGCTTCCCGGTCCGGCTCCGCGAAGGCTTCCTCCTGGAACTTCCCAAGTGCCGAAGGGATGCCGGATCGACGATAGAGGTCGTACAGCCCGGTGAAGAAGTCGAGCCACTTCTGTCCGTCGGGCAGATACCGCACAGCCGGCGGCTCGTACGGCACGAGCGTGCGAACAGTGAGGGGATGCCGAGTGAGGACCTCCAGGGCGACGATGCCTCCGGAGCTGCTGCCGAAGATGGTCGCAGGCTCGTCGCTCAGGTGCTCGATCAGGCTTCGGGCGTCGTCGGCGTCGGTATCGAGTCGGCGGTCATAGTCCTGCGGACCGTCGAGCCGGCTCCGGGAAAAGTACCCATGACTGCGCTGCGCGCCGCCACCGTGGCGGGATGAGAATCCGGGGGCGCGCAACGCGTGCTGGGCGGTGGCTGGTTGGCTTCCCTGCGCCGCTTGAGTGCTCTGCCGCGCCGTTCGCATGCTGGTGGGGTGCTGTCCGGGCAGACGTCGGTTGCGCTTGGTATCCACGAGTCCGGGGAAAAGTATGACGCTGGGGCTTGAGGGATTGTCGACTGCTGCTGCGAGCGCGAATCTCAGACTCTTTGGATCGGTAGGCCCCTTCCGGGCGGCGCGTTGATCGGTGCTGTCGCGGAGGAGGCCGGGATGCAGGTGCTGTTCGAGCGGTGCGCCGGACTGGACGTGCACCGGGACACGGTGGTGGCGACGGTCCGTTCTCCGGGGCAGCGGCGGGGCTCGCGGGTGGCGGAGACCCGGACGTTCAAGACCACCATGCGGGCGCTGGCCGAGTTGGGTGACTGGCTGGCCTGCGAAGAGGTGGAGCTGGTCGGTATGGAGGCGACCGGGGTGTACTGGAAGCCCGTCTTCGCCTCTTTGGAGGGGCGGTTCACCTGCTGGCTGGTCAACGCGGCGCATCTGCGCAACGTGCCCGGCCGCAAGACCGATGTCGGCGACTCGGTGTGGATCGCCCGGATCCTTGAGTGCGGGCTGGTGCGCCCGTCCTTCGTGCCGGTGCAGGAGTTTCGTGAGCTGCGGGATCTGACCCGGGCGCGGACGGCGGTGTCCCAGGAGCGGGTCCGGGTGATCCAGCGGCTGGAGAAGGTGCTGCAGGACGCCGGGATCAAGCTGACCTCGGTGGCCTCGCAGGTGTGGTCGAAGACCTCGCGGGCGGTGCTGGAGGCATTGCTGGACGGGGTGACCTCGCCGGTGGAGCTGGCCGCGTTGGCCAAGGGTCGGCTCCGCTCGAAACGCGAAGCCCTGGAGGAGGCACTCGAGCACCGCTTCCGCGTCGAGCACCATGGTGTCATCGTGCGTGGTCTCCTTGCCCATATCGACGGGCTGGAGCAGCGGCTCGTCGCCTACGACGCGGAGATTGCCGCCCGGCTCGCCCCGCACGGCGAGGTCCTGGAACTGATCCAGACCATCCCCGGGGTCGGGGCGAAGGTCGCCCAGGTGCTGGTCGCCGAGATCGGTCTGGACATGTCGGCCTTCCCCACCTCGGCCCACCTCGCCTCCTGGGCAGGGGTGTGTCCGGGCAATCATGCTTCGGGCGGCAAGCGGAAGGGCGGCCGCAGCCGGCCCGGCCCGAAGTGGTTGAAGGTCGTACTCACCGAGGCGGCGTGGGGCGCGGTGAAGGCCAAGGGCACCTACCTGTCCGCGCATCACATGCAGATCAAGGGCCGGGCCGGCGGCTACAAGGCGCTCGGTGCGACCCGACACGACATCGTCGTCGCCTACTGGCACATCGTCCACGATCATGTGCCCTACCGGGAGTTGGGCCCGGACTGGGCCACCCGCCGGTTCAGTCCAGCTCAGCGCGCCAAACGCCTGACCGCCCAGCTCGAAGCACTCGGCTTCGAGGTCAGCATCGAACCCGCCCCGACGCAACCCGCCTGACCCGGCCCCGGGACCAGCACGGCCTCCCCACGAGGCCGAAGCGACGCTGCCCACAGGACCCCGGATTCACATCTCAGCCGCGGCGGTCGTAGACGACGACGGTGTAGTGCGCCGCGAGGTGTTCCGCCACCATGCCGAAGGCATCGGCGTCACCGTTGGCCCCCGGGATCATGAGCATGAGCGGGCCGCGGCCACGGGTCTCGTAGTAGAGGCGTGCACCGGGGACTTCGAGCGTACTCATGCGCTTGTCTGCCGCTTCTTATGGGCCAGCGACGGCCCGCCTCCCTCTCGCCCGGTGCGCCTGCGGCGGTGGGCGACGAAGCCGGCCATTGCGATGGCCTTCGCCAGGAGGGCTGCCGCGATGACGGCGCCGGCACCCCAGCCCAGCCACTTCCAGGCCGCCAGCACGGAGCCACCCAGTACCAGATGCGCGACGGCCATCAGCGCCACCACCCCGACGACTGCCCTGAGGGTCCACCGGTTCGTTGTGCCGCCTGCGGGACCGTGCAGCTTCGGATGCGGGGCAGCTGTCTGCCCATCCGTACCGGGGAGAGAACCGGGCGCTTCGGGCTGCTGCCAGGCCACCGTCAGATGGTCGCGCCTGCCGATCTTCTCGACGCGTGAGGTGATGAGCTCCCGCATCCTTCGCAGGTTCTCCTCGCTGTCGGCCTCGATACGCACCATCAGTGCGTCCGGGGCGGCCCGCAAGAACCACTGACCCAGGCTCAGGCGGACGGTTCCGTCGGTGTCGGACCATTCGACGTGATGCACCTCGGGGGGCCTGTGCGTGTCACCTCCGCCGTGAGCACCCGGCCGGTAGTGCGGGTGATTCCCCATCTGCTGGGCATGTCGGCAGAGTTGGTCGAGGTATCGGCTCGCACGTTCGGTCTCGACTCGGGCTTCCACGGTCAGCATTGCGTTCCTTTCCGGAACCTCACGGGTTCAGATCCTGGTGAGGGCGACGAGCCAGGCCCGGATGCCGTCCGGATCGGTGGTGATGTCGATCGTGCTGGGTTCGATGGAGTCGATGCGCCATCCGTCGGCGAACGAGGCCTCGATCTCGTCCCGGGTGAGCTTGTGCACCCGTCCCCATTCGCCTGGCTGCCGGTCGCTGAAGCACAGCATGAAGTAGCGGCCGCCGCGCCGGGTCGCGGTTCGCAGGCTGTCGACGTAGGCGGCGCGGTCGGCACCGTCGAAGGTGTGGAAGAGCCCGCAGTCGAGCACGGTGTCGAAGGATTCCCGCAGGTCGCCCAGCTTCAGGGCGTCCCGGTGGAGGAACCGCGCGGCGCGGTCCCGTTCACGCGCCTTCTGCTCGGCGGTACGCAGGGCCCGGGTGGCTAGGTCGACGCCAGTGGCCTCCAGGCCAAGGCCGGCGCACAGGAGCACGTGCTCGCCGGTGCCACAGCCGGCGTCCAGCACCCGGCCCTGGATGGCCCCCGCTTCCGCGAGGGCGAGGAAGGCCGGTTGCGGTCGGCCGATGTCCCAGGGAGGCGGGGTGGCATACAGGTCCTCGGGCTCTGGCGGTTCCTCGGAACCGGAGTGGGCGTGGTGGGGGTAACGGAGTGAGCCGGCCATGCCGGTGTCCTTCCCGTCGCGTCGGACGTTCCGGATCGTCGTCCAGGTCCTCATGACGGACACCAGCTTTATCGATACACACTGTCCCTGTCAATGCACGATGTCCCGACCGTGGCGCCATGTATGCGTCGATCACGGAGCATCCGGACCCGGATCGAGCCAACAATCTACTAAGTAACTTAGTTTTACCGGATGACGTGAGCGCGACACCCGACACGGGCGTGAATCGGAGGGGGAAATGAGCGGACATAGGGACGCTCACCCTTCAGCTGTTCACGCACACGGCACCCCCGATGGCGGCACACGCGTTCCACTGCCGACCGGATCCGCGGTAAGCGCGATTCCGGACGGCCGCAGCCCCCTTCCCGGCCGCGCCGCACCCCTTGCGCTTCCACAGCACCCCGGGCGCTTTCCTCTTGCCCGCCGCAGCAACATTCCGCACCTGAAGAACCGACGCGCCACCCTCGCGGCGCGCCCAGGAGGCATCGCATGCAGCCCCTCATCGACTACGCGCGGCCGTTCCGGCAGCGGACCGCAGCACGGCCCGAGAAGTTCGCGCGCCTTACCGAAGGCCAGGCGCCGCAGGCCCCGTTCACCACCCACTCCGACTCGCGGGTCATCCCCATCCCCGATCACCGTGCGCGCAAGTCGGAGAACTGAGGAGCCGACCGCACACCGCGCCAGGGCGCGCCCATCATCTGCCGACGAACTCACCCTTGCGACGCCGCACCATTCCGTGACCTGCGTCACACCATCCGGCCGCCAAGACGCCGGGCTTGGCCACCGACTCCGGTCCAGGGTAAGGCGAGGGGCAATACGGACGTAACAACGAAGAGCCTTAGTAGAGGCCTTGCGCGTGGAGCCCCCAATGTCCGTTATGACGTCAATAAGGAGTGGCGCGCCGGGAATTCCGGGCCGCGGTTGAGTAAGTGTGGCGCACCCCACGTCCCTTGAAGATATGGAGGAGACCCTGATACCGGTTGTTCTCATGTCCCACACCGCTCAGATACCAAGCCACAGGAAACCCGCCCGCAACACGTCGAGAATGGCAGTGAGGGCCGGAGTTGCCGGTGGCGTCCTCGGCGCCCTGGCAGTGGCTGGCGCGTCCGGCGCGGCGAACGCCGCCGAGCCGGTGACGCAGACCCTCGAACTGCCCACGCTCACAGCCGACCTGGCCGCTCAGGTCGCGCAGTCCGCGGACGCCACCCAGCAGGCCGCGGCCAGCTACGAGCTGAGTGCCGAGCGTGACGCGGCCGCTGCCACGGCCGCCAAGCAGGCCAAGGCGAACCTCGCCCAGGCCAAGGCGAAGGCCGAAGCCGCGCGGAAGGCCGAGGCCGAACGCAAGAAGGCCGCCGCCTCACGCTCCTCCGAGCGGACCACACTGGCCTCGTCCGCCAGCACTGCCACCACCAGCACCACCAGCACCAGCACCAGCACCAGCACCTCCTCATCCACGGCCAGCGGCTCGGCAGCCGCTGTCATCGCCTTCGCCAAGGCGCAGATAGGCGACGCCTACGTGCTCGGCGCCACAGGACCCAACTCCTGGGACTGCTCCAGCCTGCTCCAAGCCGCGTTCAAGCAGGCGGGCATCAGCCTCCCGAGGGTGTCGCAGGACCAGTCGACTGCGGGCACCCCGGTCTCGCTGAGCAACCTCCAGCCGGGCGACATCCTCTACTGGGGCTCCGCGGGCAGCGGCGCCTACCACGTGGCGCTGTACGTCGGCGGCGGCAACTTCGTCGGAGCCGAGAACCCGTCCACGGGCATCGTCGAGAGGCCCCTCTCCTGGGACCCGCCGACCGGCGCGGTGCGCGTGCTCTGACGCGCCGTGGCGTCGTAGAGGGCCGCTTTGCCCGGACAGGTCACTGGACGGGGAAGGTGGCCCTCGAGCTTGCCCGGCCCAGCTCGCCGGCGTCTCGCACAGCCAGTCGGCACCTCCGCCGACGGCATGCTTCAGCGGCTCCATCCCAGGCGACTCTTGCAGCCCCGGATCGCGATATTGCGGATGCGGGCCGCCCGGAACGCGGGGTACAGGTGCGCCGCCCGGACGGGCCCGCCCGAGAGGACTCGGCGGGCCCGTCCGGGCGGCGTGAGGCGAACGTCAGGCCTTGTAGGCCACGTTCGCCATCATCCCGGCCTCGCCGTGGTAGGCGTTGTGACAGTGCAGCATCCACTGGCCGGGGTTGTCGGCGTCGAGGAACACGGACACCGTCTTCTTCGGCAGGACGACCGCGGTGTCCTTGCGCGGGCCGGAGGCGCCGAGCTGGTACGTGTGGCCGTGCAGGTGCATCGGGTGCCACATCTCGGTCGTGTTGACGAAGTCGAGCCGTACCCGCTGGCCCTCCTCGATGAGGATCGGATTCGCCTCGGGATGCATCATGTCGAACGACTTGTCGTTGATGGACCAGTTGTACTTCATCATGTTGCCGGTCAACTTGATCTGGTGCGTGACGTCGGTCTTCGCGGACTTGAGCCGCACGTCGTCGGCGGCCTGCAGCTGGGACGCCGTCATGATCATGCCGTCGAGTTCCTTCGGGCGGACAGTCGCGGACGGTTTGCTCCCGGAGCCCGTGCGCACGAGCGCCAGGCCGTTCGCGTTCTTGCCCTCGGCCAGGGCGACGAGCGGGAAGACCCCATTGCCGAGGGTGACGAGGACGTCGTACCGCTCCCCCATGCCGACCAGCAGGGCGTCCACCTCCTGGTGCTGGACCGGGAAGCCGTCGGTGTGGGTGATCGTCAGCTTGTGGCCGCCGAGGGCAACCCGGTAGGCAGTGTCCGAGCCGGCGTTGATGATCCGCAGGCGCACCTTCTTGCCGGGCTTGCCGGTGTAGACGTCGGGGTCGGCCGCTACCCGGCCGTTGATGAGGTGGTGCGGGTACTTCACGTCGCCGGCGTCACCGCCGAGCAGCTTGCTGGTGGCGCCCGTGAGCATGAACTTCTTGGACATGTCGCCGGAGGCGGAGGCCGAGGCCGACGGGGAGGCGGAGCCGCCCATGTCCATCCCGCCCATGTCCCCCATGCCGGTATCCGAACTGCTGGGGCTCGGGCTGCTGCCCATGTCCATGCCGCTCATGTCACCCATGTCGGCCATGCCACGCTTGAGTTCGGCGAAGGCGTCGTCGGGTGTGCCGGTGACTCCGTCGAGCCAGTCGTCGAGGAGGACGACCCACTCGTCGTCGTACGACAGCGGCTCCTTGGGGTCCTCGACGATCAGCGGGGCGTACAGGCCGCGGTCGAGCTGGACGCCGACGTGCGGGTGGAAGAAGTACGTGCCGGGGTCGGGGGTGATGAAGCTGTAGGTGAAGGTGGAGCCGGCCCGCACGGCGGTTTGGACGGCGGGCGGTACGCCGTCCATGTCGTTGCGCAGTGCGATGCCGTGCCAGTGGATCGACGTGGTGGTCTTGTTCGGGAGCTGGTTGGACAGCTCGGCGACGAGAGTGTCACCGGCGGAGAGCCGGACCTCCTTGCCGGGGGTCCGGCCGTCGAAGGCCCAGGTTTTGGGCATGACCCCGGCGCCCAGGTCGATCATCGCGGGCGCCGCGGTCAGGGTGACCTTCTTCCGCCGTCCCGTGGCTTTGCGCTTCATATCGGCGGCGGTGACGGCCGAGGCGGTGGGGCTGACCAGAGCGCTACCGCCGCCGGAGCCGGAACCACTGCTACAGGCAGCGAGTGCGCCCGCTCCGGCGACTCCCAGGCCGGTGAGCAGGACGGAGCGTCGGTTGAAGCTGTTCATTACGTTGTGTCCTCTGTCTCGAAACTGCCGATGTGGTCACGGAAGGACGGCACATCGCGCGCCGTCCGGCGCGGCCTATAGACGCAGTTGAGAGAGGACGGAGAGATCTGGCGGAGCGCGCCCGACCAGCGCGCCGGGTGAGCGTCCGGCCGCAGCTTGCCGCAAATGCACCAGCGGGTCGAACGAGCTCTGGCCGGGCACGGCGAGCTGCACGGTGTCGACGCTCGCCGAGGTGCAATGCTGCATGCCGGGCATGGCGCACCCGCCGTCTTCGATGTCGTGCGAGGAGTCGTCCGAGACCGACGTCGCCTCATCGCCGCCCATCACGTGTACAGCCTGGGCAGAACCCGGCATCACGTGCCCGGCATGGGCCGGTCCCGACATGGACGACGAAGTGCCCATCGCGGACGTCTCGTGGTGGACGAGGACGGCCAGCGCGACGCAGAGGGTGAGGAACACCCCGTACGTCCAGCGGACGGCTGTGCCGCCTCCGCTGTGCGCTGTCCGTATCGCCATGATCTCCACCTGTGTCGTGGTTACCGATCGCCGGAGTCGGCATCCTACCCCCAGGGGGTACCAGGATGCTCGCCCTTACACTCGCGTCTCGGAATCACCCGTAGCGATATCGCCTTGCATGGAAAGACCAGCGAGACTACGAAAACCACTAGTAGCTACGGGAGGAGTCTGCCACACGCCGCAATCGCACCGGCGGCGCCCCCGACACGCGGGAACCGAAAGGGTCCGCCGATCGTCTACGAAAATACTTAGATCATTAGGTAAAGAAGAGGGAGCCTCATGGGACAGCGCCTGACAGCACGGCCGGTTCGCCGGTCCGCGCGATCGCTCGCGCTCGCCTCGGCCGCCGTCGTCCTCGCCGCATGCAGCTCCGGCGGCGGCAAGGCGGACAGCGGCTCGGACACGGCAGTCGGCGACAGCAAGAACGGCGGACCTGCCGCGATAGCCGTGACTCCCGGCGACGGCGACGCGAAGGTGCCGGTCAGCCGGAAGGTGACGGTGCACGCCCAGGGCGGCTCCCTCTCCACCGTCGCGGTCACCTCCCCCGGCCCCGGCAAGCTCGCCGGCACCTGGTCGAAGGACAAGTCCGTGTGGACCTCCACGACACCACTCGCCCCGGGCGCCAGCTACACGGTGACGGCCAATGGCAAGGCGTCTGGCGGATCCGCCCTCAACAAGACCGCCTCCTTCACCACCGAGGCGGCCAAGAACAGCTTCGTCGGCGAGTACTACCCCGACAAGGGCACGAAGGTCGGCGTCGCGATGCCGGTCTCGATCACCTTCAACAAGCCGATCAGCAACAAGGCGGCGGTGGAACGGAAGCTCAAGGTCACCGCGTCCCCCGCGATTGAGGGCTCCTGGAGCTGGATGAAGGACCGCGACGGCAAGGACCGCGTCGACTACCGCCCCGAGAGGTACTGGAAGACCGGCACGGACGTAACCCTGCGCATGGACCTCGCGGGCGTGGACGCGGGCGGCGGTGTGTACGGCACCCAGCAGCGCGTCGTGAACTTCCGTATAGGCGACGCCGTGACCAGCACCGTCGACGTCAACAAGAAGACCATGACGGTCGCGAAGAACGGCCGGACGCTCCGGACCCTGAAGGTCTCGTCCGGCAAGAAGGGCTACGAAACCTGGAACGGCACGATGGTCGTCCTGAGCAAGGTACCGACCATCCGCATGAACTCCTCGACCGTCGGCATATTCGGCCCCGAGGCGTACAACCTCGGCTCGGTGAAGTGGGACGTCCAGCTCACCCCGTCCGGCACGTACGTCCACGCGGCGCCGTGGAACGCGGGCAAGTTCGGCGTCGTCAACGGCAGCCACGGCTGCATCGGTATGAGTACGAGTGACGCCAAGTGGTTCTTCAGCCAAGTCAACCTCGGCGACCCCGTCACGGTCGTCCACTCCGTCGACACCGTGGCGGTCAACAACGGCTACGGCGACTGGAACGTCGACTGGACCACCTGGACGAAGGGGAGCGCCCTGAGCTGACGCACCGGTTCCCCTATACCCCCAGGGGGTATATTCTCGCCGTATCGGCCATCGTCGACCACGAAGGCGGGCGAGGAACATGAACCGGCTCATCACCGCTGCGGCCAGCGGGCTGCTGGCGCTGTTCAGCATGTACTGGGACGACTCCCTGCACACCGACGTGGGCCGGGACACCTTCTGGAGCGCACCGCACGCGCTGCTCTACGGCTCCCTCACGGTGACCCTCGCGGCCACCGCCTGGTGGGGCGTCGGGAGGATCCGCAGCCAGGGTCTCGGCCTCCGTGAGGCCGCGGCGGACCCGCTGCTGCGATGGGCGGTCATATCCGCCGGTTCCATCGGGATCTCAGCTCCGGCGGACGCGGCCTGGCACACCACGTTCGGTCGAGACGCGGTGCTCTGGAGCCCGCCCCACCTGCTGGCCATCATCGCGACGTTCGCCCTCGCAGTCACCCTGCTCCGGGCGATCACCGCCGAGGGCGGAGGCCGGCCGATGGTGCTCGGCGGGGGACTCGTGCTCGCGGCCTCGCTGGCGCCGGTCATGGAGTACGAGTCCGACGTGCCGCAGTTCTCGGCGGTCTGGTTCCTGCCCGCCGCCGCGACCGGGATCACTCTGGCCATCGCGCTGATCCGCCGGTTCGACGCTCACCCGTGGGCCGTCACACGCGCGGCCCTGGTCGTCACCGCTGTGCGACTCGCGGTGATCCCGGTCCTCGCCGGGCTCGGGCACTCCACGCCGATCGTGCCGCCCGTGCTCGCCGTCGCCCTCGTGGCCGACCTGGTTCGCAGATGGCGTACGTCCCCGTGGTGGTCGGCACTCGTCGTCCCCCTCGCCGTACATGCGGCGTACGTACCACTGCTTCCCGTTCTGCCGCACGGCACGACCGTCGCTGCCGACCAGGTCGTCCCGTCCCTGCTCCTCTCACTGGCGGGCTCGGCCCTGATCATGTTCGCCGCCGAAGGACTGCCGCACACCCGGCTCCCTCTCGTCCGCACGGCCGGGCTCACGGTCGCCATGCTGACGCTCATGCTGCCCCTGCTGTCGGCCGGGCGCGCGGCCGCACACGACCCTGGCCAAGGGACCGATGCGGGCCAGGCCCAATGGCGGGCGACGGTGCGCGGATCCACTGTCGACGTCACGGTGACTCCGGAGCGGAGCACCTCGGGTCGCGCCACTCTTGTCGCACGGCGCGCCGGGGAGAAGCTGACCGCACCTCTGACGCCGTCCCGCAACGGCGTCTACCAGGGGGACATCACGGTGTCGGAGTCCGGCCGCTGGTTCGTCTACGCCACCTTCTCCGGCTCCCGGGCGTCGACGACAGAGACCTGGATCCCGGTCGAGACCGGCTCCTCCCAACTCCTGCGCGAGGCTCGGCCGTTGTACGTTCCCGCCCAGCAGAAGGACGGCGCGGGCCGGACGGCCGCCACCGTCGCGCTGTACGGGCTGGCGGCAGTGATCCTCCTGGCCATCGCCCGTTCGGGCCGCCGCTCGTCTTCACCAGCAGCGGCCTGATCCACTTCAGTAGTTACGTAGTAGATTAGTATCTGGGCTGACGGCTACGGATTCGGCCGTGCCGCCAAAGGGCAGTCGCCGCTTGCCCTTTGGCTGCCCAGGTGAAAGAGAAGGTGCTGGTGGACGACCGTCATGCGTCGGGTTTCCCGCCTCCGGCAGCCCCCGTTTCCGATACCCCGCACCCCGCATGGCCGCAGAACCCCTCACGGGAAGTCCCGTTGGAGCCCTACGGCAAACCCCACGTCGGCTATGGCGACGCGGACCCGCTATTCGGTGCCCTGCCTGGCGCGTACGACACCGGTGTGTGTGATGAGCAATTCGCCCACCACGTGTGGTGGTACGAGAACGATGGACACGAAACGGCCCCGCAGTGGCAGGCGACCGGCCACGGGATCGACCCCAACGGCGAGTGGTACCCGGGGTTTTCCCAGGCGGCCCCTGCCGACTCCGAGGCGTTCGACGTGCACAACGCCTCCGCCCTCGCTGATCTCCGCTTCGCTCCCGGCCAGGCACCAGCAGACCAAGCACCATGGCCCGATGAGCCAACCGCGCACCAGAACCGGTCCGAAGCCGAGCCCACCCCCAGCACTCCCCCGGACCCGCCGACGACGCGCCGCCCAGGCGGCCGTGGTCGCCGCGCGCCACGCCGAGGATCCGCGTTTCTGACAGTCGTCGCCCCCTCGATCGCGTTCGTAGGTATGGCCGGGATCGCCGCCGCCTCCGTCGGACTCAGCGAGAACGGCAGGAACGTGCAGGCCGCGCCCGAACCGACTGTCCAACCCTCCGCAGCCAACGACGAGTTCGACACCCAGCTCAGCACACTCAGCCGGGAAGCCGACGATTTCGCCGACCGCGCGAGCCGTACGCAGCAACGCGTCGACCTTGAACAGCGCCGACGTGAGGAGCAGAAGCTCCGGGAGGCCGACGCCGCGAGCAAGAAGGCTGAGGCGGCCCGCAAGGAGGCGCTTCGCCCGAAGTTCGCACTCCCCGTCGCGCAGAAGGGAGTCGGCGAGCTGTTCGGAGCGGTCGGATCCATGTGGTCGAATCGGCACACCGGACTCGACTTCCCGGTGTCGATGTACACGCCAGTGATGGCGGTGACCGACGGTACGGTCGTGGCCAAGTGGAATCCGTCCTACGGGAACATCGTCGAAGTGACGGCCGCCGACGGCACACAGACCTGGTACGCCCATCTGGCCAGCGCGCGGATCCGCTCCGGCTACGTCAAGGCCGGGACCGTCATCGGTTACGCCGGCAGCTCCGGCAACTCGTCGGGCCCTCACCTCCATCTGGAGGTTCACCCAGGCGGTGGCGCCCCCGTGGATCCGCTGGCGTGGCTGCGCACTCACGGCCTCGACCCGACGTAGGTACGTGCCAACTTCCCTTCCGGGAAAGGGAATCCGTATGTGAGCTGCGCGCTCTCGTCGCGCGGCTGCCCGACATAAGAAAATCGCGCGCGGAAATCGGCCGGGAACTGGCCGCTGACCGTCGCGCGGTGGCCGGATACGGGACCGCGCCTGTCGCCGGGGCGCTGTTGAAGGTCGCCGACTCACCGCGATGGGCGCAAGCGGCGTCGACGGCACCTGCTCGAAGCGAGAATTGCTCAGCTGGAAGCCGGCGTGCCGCCGCGTCCCGCGTCACCTGCCCGGTGGCGCATCGCAGCCTCCGCCGCCGGGATCGCGACCTACGCATCGGCGTTCGCGGCCTCTGCCGCGCTGATCGCTTCGACCCTGCTGGGCTGCGGGTGAGTTACCCGGAGGCCGTATCGCATTGTCCGGTCTCTCCTCGCGGGGTTCAGCCGGACTGGTCCGTCCCGGCGTCGAGGTCGTACGCGAGCCGGCGCAGTGCCGGGCCGTACTCGCGGTGGGTGAGGGCGTGAGCGAACTGGGCTTCGAGGTACGCCTGCGGAGAGCCTGTGTCGTACCAGGTGCCGGCGATGACCTGCCCGTATACCGGATTGTTGGCGGCGTAGCTGTGCAGAGCGTCGGAGAGGTAGATCTCCCCCTGCGGGTTGCGGTGCCAACGGCGGGTCTGATCCTCCAACTCGGCGACGATGCCTGGGGTGATCACGTATCCGCCGATCGCGGCGTAGGGCGAGGGGGCGTCCTTCGGCTTCGGCTTCTCCACCAGGCCGGAGATGCGCAGGCGACCACCGCCGAGATCATCCTTGACGACCGGTACGCCGTAGCGAGAGGCATCGGCGGGGTCCATCGGCATCAGGGCCAGGACCGGGGCGCCGGTGGCCTCGTACGCCGCCTTGAGCTGCTGGGCGCGCGGGATGTCGGAGACGAAGACGTCGTCCGCCCACAGGACCATGAACGGCTCGTCGCCGATGATGCGGGAGGCGTTGAGGATGGGGGTGCCGTTGCCGTACGGCCCGTTCTGGTGGATGAAGCTGACGTGCGCAGCCAGGTCGGAGAGTTCGCGCACGGTGTCGGCGAGGTCGTGTTTGTCCGTGGTCCGCAGTTGCAGCTCCATGTCGGTGTCGGGGGCGAAGTGCTGCTGGATCAGGGTCTTGCGGCTGGAGGTGACGATGGTGATGTCCCTGATGCCGGAGGCGACGAGTTCGCGCACCGTGTGTTCGATCACCGGCTTGTCCCCG
This sequence comes from Streptomyces sp. NBC_00285, assembly GCF_036174265.1. Taxonomy (NCBI): domain Bacteria; kingdom Bacillati; phylum Actinomycetota; class Actinomycetes; order Kitasatosporales; family Streptomycetaceae; genus Streptomyces; species Streptomyces sp. NBC_00285. The sequence continues at coordinate 3,669,302 of NZ_CP108055.1, forward strand.
ATGGGAAGCATCTCCTTGGGCAGGGCCTTGGTCAGCGGGAGTAGGCGGCTGCCCAGGCCGGCGACCGGGATCACGGCTTTGCGGATCATGGGATTCCTATCGGGTTCGGCGGGGTGGGTGTGTGCCCAACGGGGAGAGCCAGCCGGGCACTTGGCGTAACCAATGAGTCGGCGGACTCGGTCACCGTGAAGCGGACTCCTGCATCGCGCAGAGCCGTGCCAGATGTGAACGGAAGTCGTCGAGCAACGCCAGAGCGCCGGCCTCGCTGAACTCGGCCGCGTCGTAGGCGGTCCTCCCCACAAGAGCGCCCTGCGGGGTGCGTCGGACCCGCAGGAAGAAGCCCATGTGGTTGTCCTCGTGCTCGGTGCCGGTGGAATGGGAGACCTCGCCGTGCGCCTGGCCGAAGGCGAACCCGGCGGTGTCGACGTTCGGGAGGTACTCGAACATGCGGTACCAGGTCGGTTCCTTGCCCCTGAGTCCGGGGACCAGTTGGGGGACGGTTCCCAGAAGATCCCGCACGGGGAACTGCGCGCGTTGATATGTGGCGGTTACGGAGGCCCGGACCCGGGCCACCCAGTCGGGCCCGGACTCGCCCGACCGGGTGCGCAACCGCAGCACGGTGGGATAGATGAAAGGGCCGATCAGCTGCCGGGCTTCCAGACGGTCGCGCTGCTCGAAGACGGTGGTCAGCACCAGGTCATCGGTATCGGTACGGGCCCGCAGGGCGAGGGCGAACGCGGCCAGGAGCGTGGTGAACAGCGTGCTGCGATGACGTCGCGACCAGGCGAGCACCGTCTGCATCTCGGCGTGGTCGAGCAGTTCGGTGCGCAGCACCCGGCTGACGGGGGACGACTCCGGCCGGAAGGGGATGTCGCGTTCGTACCGGGGCGGCTGTACTCCGGCGAGCGTGGTCTGCCATGCATCGCGGTCGGATGCTGCCCGGGCGGCCAGCCGCTCGGCCTGCCACCGCGCGTACTGGCCGTACTGCATCGTGTTGGGCGGCAGTTGCTGTCCCCGCAGCCGGGCGGTGTACAGCGCGGCCAGTTCGGTGACGGCCAGCCGTAGGGACGTCGGATCGACGGCGAAGTGGTGGAAGACCAGCCCGATCAGGTGTTTTTGCGGGTGGCAGGTGAGGAGGAAACCCCGGACGGACGGGGGCGAGCCGAGATCGACCGGAGTCTTTTCGAGGAGGGCTGCCAACCGGTTCGCGTCGGTTGCGGGGTCGCCGGACGTGTCGAGCGGCTCCAGCGACGCGTCTTCAACGGACTCGATCTCCATCTGGGTGGTGCCCGCGACCGGTTGGGACCGGAGGGGTTCGTGCCGCGCGATCAGGTCCCGGAACGCCGCGTCGAGGACCTGGGGGTCCAGTGCTCCCTGCACGTCGACGACGATGTTCATGGTGGTGCGGGGGTTGGTGACGGCGCCGGGCCGGATCTCCTCCGCCTGTATGGCGTTCCTCTGGGAAAGGGACATCTCGCATCTCATCGTGCGCTCTCCTTGATCAGGGAGTCCGGGTAGCTTGTGGCGCGGGCTCGGGCGTCGAGCAGGCGGTGGTGCATGCCTTCGAGGAGCGCACGGGACCGCCCGCTCCGCTGCCAGGCGGCGTACGGGATCCCGAAGCCGAGTTGCTCCCACAGGCGGGCGTTGTGTGCCTCGTGTACTCCGAAGGGCTCAAGCAGGACGACGGGGGTCGCTGCGGCCAGCGAGTCCATCAGGGTGCCACCGCCGGGCTTGCTGATCATCGCCATGGCGCTGCGGGCCAGGTGGAAGGAATCGTGGTGCGCTGCGGATCGCCGGTAGGCGGCCGTGCCGTCGGACTGCACCCGGCCGAACGGCGGGAATCCGTCGTCGTGCCAGGGGTGCCAGTCCGGGTCGATCATGAAATACCGGCAGCCGGCAGCGCGGGCCTGGGCGCCGGCGCCGGGGATGTCTCCGCGCTCGTACGCGATGATGTCCAACGCCAGCCCGCAGTCGGCCAGTTCGCGAGCACGGGCCGCGTACGTCCCCATACCCCAGCCGCCTCCATGGACCAGGAAGCGCGGCTCACGCTCCGCCCAACGGACCGGCTCGGCCAGGCTCACCGGGATGGTCCGGGCGATCACACCCGCGTGTTCCTCCAGCAGCCAGACGTCCCGGTAGCCAGCTCGCGCCCCATCTGCTCCCGTGCCCGACGACGCGGCAGAGGTGAACGAGGGCGACGCCACCGAGTCGACGTGGCAGGCATGGACACGGACGCCGGGCCGCTGTGCGGCGTACCACCGGGCGGCGGGCAGCCAGAATCCGGAGAGCACCACAAGCAGGTCCACCCCCGCGGCCGTCCACTCGGCGAGCAGCGTCCGGACGGCTTCCTCGTCCGGGCCCGTGGAGTTCTGGTTGGACAGCCGCTGTCCGGCCAGGGCCAGCCGGAAGTCACGGTGAAAGGCGTGCTTGGATGCGGGTATCCGGCTGCGCCTGTCCGGCGGCAGGAACCGCTCGAGCACATCGACACGGACCGGTAGGCCGGACTCGGTGAGCCGGCGGGCCAGCAGCAGTCCCGGTACGTGCACGCCCAGTGCCACACCCGAGGTGAGCACGGCGATCATCGGTCGGCCCCGGTAGCGAGGGCCAGGGTACGCAGCGCGTGCTCCAGCTTGTGGTGGCAGAAGCGCTGGGTGACCAGATGCCGGGGACCGGAGTAGCTGCGGGGCACCGCCTCGACGATCATGATCAGGTACAAGTAGGCCTGGTAGAGGGTGAGGCGCCGACGCAGCCTCGGTGTGAAGTCGGCCTGCCCTCCGGCTGCGCGGTAGCCGGCCAGGAAGGCGTTGTCCTTCTCGATGTCGCCGAACAGGGCCAGGGAGACGAAGTCGGCGTGCGGGTCGCCCCAGAAGGCCCGTTCGGCGTCGATGAGTCCTTCGATACGCGGTCCTGCCGCGCCGGTGTCCAGCATGATGTTTCCCTCCCACAGATCGAAGTGGGCCAGCGTCGGTGTGATGACCTCGTCCAACGCCGGGATCTGCGCAGTGGCGAGCGCTCGGATGTCGGCGGGCGGCACGGGCAGGGGAACGCCGAAGCGTTCGGCGTCGGCGAGTACCGCGTCAAGCATCGTGAGGAAGACCTCGGCCCACCTGTTCCCGTTCAGTCCGGTCTCCGGCTGGGGGTAGCCGAACGCGGACCCGTGGATCTGGTGCAGGCCGGCCACCAGCTGACCGAGTTCGTGCCGCAGTCGCCGTCCGACCAGGCCGGTCAGCTGCCTGCGCGCGCGGTGCCACGAGGTCCCTTGCAGAGCGGAGGTCACCAGGAAGTCGCGGCTGATGGAGGTACGGTCAAATCCGGCGTGGTGCAGCGCGGGCACCGCTGCGGTGGTCGCAGCCAGTTGGAGGAAGAGTGCCTCAGTCCGCATGATGTGGTGCTCGTAGGTGAGCAGGGGCATGTCCGGGGGCGGGGCGACCTTCAGCACCACCACGCCGACGCGGTCCAGCTCAAGCAGCCATACGGCGTTGAACATCCCATCGGTAAGTTCGCGGGCCGCCAGGATGGCGGTGCCTTGGCCGAAGGCCTCGCTCACCGCTGCCGACAGTTCCTCGCCGCTCACCGCTTGCCTGGTTCGACTGTGCACGGCTCTCCTTCCTTGGCGGTGCGGCCGGTGTCGGATCGCAATAGCCGGATCATGGGAGCCGCGAAAAACGCGCTGATCAGAGCGCGGGACAGCAGGTAGGCGGTGGACCACAGCAGGCTGAGTGCGACCGCGTCGGCGCGGGGCAGCAACTGCCACGTGTCGGTGAGCAGCAGGACGCAGACTCCTTGCGGACCGCCGTACCCCCCGACCGAGACGGGCAGTTGGGTGGCGACGAGGAACAACGCGCCGAACTGCGCGAGGTGTCCCGGGCCGAGGCGGTGGCCCGAGCCGAGCAGCAGCAGCCACCAGGCGGCGAGCATTGCCAGCACCAAGGCGAGCCGCAGCGCCAGCTGCAGCGCCATCTCGGCGGGGCTGCTACGGATGAAGGCGGCCAAGAACTCGCTGCGGCGTATCCGTGGGAACACCCGGTGTGCCGCAGGCAGCCAGGCCCAGAGCAGGAAGAGAGCCAGTGCTACGCACGCGCCGATGCCCGGCAGCACGATGTCGGCGGGCAGTCCGGTACTGCCGAGCGCCGCTCCGGCCGAGACGAATGCGATCACCACGACGGCGTCGGCGATGGTCAACACCTCGGTGGCTCCGAGGGTCCGTGCGGCCCCCACCCGCCAGTGGCGGTGAAAGTACACCGGGGCGATCAGCTTGGTGAGGGGTGGGAAGATCAGCCCGAGAAGCTGTTTGCCGCACACGATCGTCACTACGTGAGGGATGGGCACATGAGGGGTGAGATGGCGGCGGTAGACCAGAGCGAACCCGGTGATGTCCAGGGCGTAGAACGCCGCGGTGTAGCCCAGAGCCACCAGAGCGATCACCGCCGGGTGGGTTTCCTGGAGGGCCCGGGCCAGAGCTGTCCGGTCGACTCCGCGCAGTGCCCACCAGCAGATCGCACCCGCGGCGCCTGCTGTGGCCAGGGCGCTGGTGGTCCTGCGCAGCAGTCCTTTGCGCGCAGGGGCCGATGGGCCCTCGTTGATGGGTGTTCCGCCGATTCCGGTCATCGTCCGGGCCTTCTGCCGAGGGCATCGAGGTAGATGTCCTCCATGACGGCGATCCGCTCGGCGGCGTCCGAGCAATCCGCGGTGCCTGGCTGGTCCAGCCTGTGGAGGATCCGGGAGAGCTGGTCGTCGTAGTAGGCGGACGGTTCGAAGGACTCGACCCGGCGCCGGTCGTTCTGCGGGGCGATGACCAGATTGACGGGGAACGGTCCGGCAGCCGGTCGCAGGAAGTTGTTCAGCCGTACGCGACCGCCGGTGAAGGTGAACTCGTGCTCCGCGCAATGCTGCTCGGCCAGAGCCGCGTCAAGCGTGGCGCGCAGACCCGACGGCCAGGTCAGCGTGGCCGTGAAGTCCAGGTCCACACCGCCCGGACCGCTGAAGTCGGAGTGGCCGCCTGCGGTGGCCCCTGCGAGACCGACCGTGGCCCGTACGGCCTGCAGCCAGTAGCTGGCCGTGTCGAAGAACGCGCCGCCGCCGAGCTCAGGCACGAAGCGGTAGCCGGCACCGACCGGGACGTCGAAGGCGATCCGGGAGCGGATCCCGGTCAGTTCGCCCAGCTCACCCGATGCGATCAGGGCCCGGATCGCGGCCTGCCAGGGGTGATCGGCGGTCATCACCGCCTCGATGACGTGAACGCCGCCGGCCACCGCAGCGGTCCACAGCGTCCGCAACTCGCGGCGCCCGAGGCACAGCGGCTTCTCCACGATCACGTGCTTGCCCGCGCGGGCGGCCTCGGCAGCCCACTGGGCATGAGCCGAGTTGTGCAGCGACACATAGACCGTGTCGATGCCCGGGTCGTCGAGCAATGCCCGGTAGTTGGGGTGGGCGACAGGGAGCCCGTGTGTCGCGCGGAATGCCTCGGCCCGGTCGACGGTACTGGCGGCGACCGCCCTCACCCGTACGCCGGGCCGCCCGGCCGAGGGCCGTACGATGGCCCGTTCCGCGATCCGGGTTGCGCCTAGCAGCCCGATCTCATGGGGCATGTGACACCTCGGTGGGCTGCCTGCCCACCATGTCCAGGGCCTCGGCCATGGTCTCGTCCAGCAGACGGTCCTCTTCGAGGCTGCGGGCCACCACGGCGTAGTAGAGACGGCCTCGCGGCGGCCGCAGCGTGTTGACGGTCAGGGGAAGCAGGCCAGTTCGGCCGGCCTGGAGCAGTCCGCCACGTTCTTCGAGGACGGCTGTCAGCCGTCCGAAGACACGGGAGACCGTGGACGGTTCGGGCAGGCGCAGCGTGCGGACGGACAGCCGGGCCGTCGTGCCCGGGCCGGCCAGCCGCCGCTCAAGGGCAAGGCTGATCAGGCCCATCGAGACTCGGGGATTGATTTCGAGAACCGGGACGAGGGCACCGTCGCGCAGCAGCATCGAGTCGACACAGACCGGTCCGTGGTACCCCTCGGAGGCCAGCGCGGTGCCGACGCCAGTGATCAGCTCCCGGTAGCCGGCCTGGGCGAGGCGTTGTTGCAATGCTGCCGGGACGGGGCGTGAACCGGCGTAGGAGAACGCCTCGTTCTCCATGAGCCGGATGCCGTGCCAGCGGATCTCGCCGTCCTCGGTGACGTGGATCTGGGCCGAGAAGTCGGCGGCCCGGTCGTAGTGGGGCTGCACGAGCAGCTCGACGGCCGCGCCCTGGTCCGCCTGGCGCTGAAGGACCCGGGTGACGGTGCGCAGCATCCGTGGTGATGACACCGCCATGGTGCCGCGCCCGGCCACGCCGTATGGGTCCTTGATGACCGCCGTAGCGGTGCCGAGCTGTTCCACCTGCGTCAGGAGTTCCGGTACCGACCTGGCCACGGTGCCGGCGCCGCGGAGTCCCATCGTCCGTACGAGCGCGTTGGACCACGTCTTCGAGGAGACCCGGCACACCACGTCGACACCGGGCAGTTCCGTGCGGAGGCCGCAGGCGCGGATCAGGGATCCGGTCTCCGGCAGAACGGCGTAGGGCGCCAGGCCGTAACCGGCCAGGTCTCCGGGCGCCGCGTGCAGCAGCCGCTGCTCGACTGTCAGGTGTCCGTCGTCGTCGGTACCGGCGGGTGGCGCTTGCCGGTACCGCAGGGCGATGCCGGCTCCGGCCAGGACGCCGATGAACGAGTCCGGCAGGGCTGACCCGGTGATCAGCAGGTCATCGGGGCCGCACAGTACGGCGAGCAACTCATCCATGGCAGCGGCCACCCGGTCGCCGCCCGGGCTGCGGACAGCAGGGAGCGTGGCCAGCCCGCTCGGACGCCAGCTGCGCTCGGCGTCGAACGTGCCGAGCCGGATCAGCTTGCTCTCGCTCATATCCGCTGGCGCTGCTGCTGGTGCGCGTCGGCCGTCACGAACTCGCAGAACTGCCGTACTGAGTCGAGCTGTTCGAGCTCCAGGCTCTCGAAGTCGAGTTCCAGGTCGAATTCGTCCTCGATACGGAGCAAGAACGTGATCATTTGGATCGAGTCGAGCCCGAGGTCGTTGACGATTCCGGTGTCGTCGGTGATGTCGGCCACCAGATCCTGGCCGAGGATCCCGCCCAGGATGGCCTTGACCCGCTCCTGGACCGAGGCACCCGATCCATAACCGTTCACCTGGTCACACTCCATTCAGATAGAGAAGGATGCACTTGGAGCAGACGGGCATCAGTCCGGTGCCGCTGAGTACCTCGCGCACCCGGTGGAACGGTTCGCCCTGCCAGACCTCGGCAACGCTGTTCGCGTAGAGGTCCCCGATGACGAACTCGGGGAAGAACTTGCAGGAGCTGACCTTGCCGTCGGCGTGAACCTCCAGCCGGTTGGACACCGCCAGACAGCGGCTGCGCTGCTGCGCCGGCTGCGGCGTTCCCAGGACGAAGTCGGCGACCTCGTCGGGCTCCAGCTGCGGCTGGTAGCGGATGCGTACCCGCCACGTCCGTTCGGTGAGCTTGGCCATGGAACCGCGCAGCGTCTCGATGAGGTCGGGGTTCAGGCGGTAGGTGTAGGAGTGCCAGGTCGGTTTCGCGCCGGGGGACGGCTGATCGAGCCACTTGAAGGACTTCTCGTACAGTTCGTCCATGGACTGGGCCACCGGCGGGCTGATGTACCAAGGGAACTGGAAGTAGACGGAGTTGACGCCGAGTTCCTCGGCCCACTCCATGAACTCGTACATGCCGCCCACGGTCTGGTCACTCACCATGCAGGAGATCGAGATCTCTCCCTGGAACTCTCCTGAGCGCTGGAGGTCGAGCATCGTCTTGATGTTGCGGATCGTGCGCGGGAAGGTGCCGCGTCCGCGGAGCGCCTCGTGATCGCCGCCGAGGCCGTCCAGGCTCACCAGCAGATTCAGACCCGGCCCGAGCGGCAGCAGGTGGGGCAGATTACGCTCCAGCATCAGGCCGTTGGTGCACATGTTGATGGTGCGCGGGGTCCGCGCCAGCAGCTCCGAGATCTCAGCGAAGCGGGTGTGCATCAGCGGCTCGCCGCCCCAGAGGAAGACCTTGGCCCGCGTCTCCTCGGTGGCCTGCAGCACCCGGTCGACCACGTCCACGTCCAGCTCGGTGCGTTGCTTCTCCTTGCTGAAGTCGTGGAAGAAGCCCTGATCGCTCCACTGGTAGCAGTGGTCGCATCGCAGATTGCAACGATAGGTGAGCTGCATGCTCACCTCACGCGGCATCGGCGTCGCGTATCCCGGATCCAGGACGAGGTTTCTCCGGGTCTCGGAGCGAATGGCGACGGTGCGTCGCAGATCGGCGAATTCGCTGGAATTCAACTTGCGGTCTGTTTTCGGATGCACAGTGCATTCCTCTTGTTGTCGGCCGGCAACGCGTCTGCGCCACAGTGCCTTTATCTGCGTGCCGGCCCGGTGACGGTCCAGGTGTCGTTGCCGGTGAGGAGTGCGCCGAGGTCGCCCTTGCCGTGTTGTTCGACGGCTCGTTCGAGTTGGTCGGCCATGTCGGCGTCGTAGACCGGGCGGTCGATGTCGCGCAGTACGCCGATCGGGGTGTGGTGCAGGGTGTCGGGGTCGGCGAGGCGGGACAGCGCGAAGGCGTTGGTGGGGCTGGCCGCGTGCGCGTCGTGGACCACGATGTCCGACTGGTTGGCCTCGGTGACATCGACCACCCGCAGGTCGCCGGTGGCCGGGTCGCGTACGACACCGCGCGAACCGTCGGCCCCGAACCGGATGGGTTGTCCGTGTTCCAGGCGGATGAGGGCTTCCTGGGGGGACTGTTGGTCCTTGAGGGCGTCGAAGGCGCCGTCGTTGAAGATGTTGCAGTTCTGGTAGATCTCCACGAGCGCGGTGCCGGGGTGTGCGGCCGCCGCCCGGAGCACGCCGATGAGGTGCTTGCGGTCGGAGTCGATGGTGCGGGCGACGAACGACGCCTCGGCGCCGATCGCCAGCGAGATCGGGTTGAAGGGGGCGTCGAGCGAGCCCATCGGCGTGGACTTGGTGATCTTGCCGACCTCGCTCGTCGGAGAGTACTGGCCCTTGGTGAGGCCGTAGATCCGGTTGTTGAAGAGCAGGATCTTGAGGTTGACGTTCCGCCGCAGGGCGTGGATGAGGTGGTTTCCGCCGATGGATAGCGCGTCGCCGTCGCCGGTGACCACCCAGACGGACAGGTCACGGCGCGAGGTGGACAGGCCGGTGGCGATGGCGGGGGCGCGGCCGTGGATGGAGTGCATCCCGTAGGTGTCCATGTAGTACGGGAAGCGGGACGAGCAGCCGATGCCGGAGATGAAGACGATGTTCTCGCGGGCCAGGCCGAGTTCGGGCATGAAGCCCTGTACTGCGGCGAGGATCGCGTAGTCGCCGCAGCCGGGGCACCAGCGCACTTCCTGGTCCGACTTGAAGTCCTTCATCGACTGCTTCGCGTCGGCCTTCGGGACCAGGGAGAGTGCCGTGATCCCCTGCGTCGGGTGGTCGACGACGGGTGCCTCAGACATCTGCGCTTTCCTCCTGCACGGCGGTGATGGCGCGGGCGAGTTGTTCGGCCTTGAACGGCAAGCCGGTGACCTGGGTGCACGAACGCACGTCGACCAAGTACCTGGCCCGCAGCAGCTGGGCGAGCTGTCCGAGGTTCATCTCCGGGACGATGACGCGGTCGTAGGAGCGCAGCACTTCGCCGAGATTCCTCGGGAAGGGGTTGAGATGACGCAGATGCGCCTGCGCGACGGCGCCACCAGCACGCCTGATGCGCCGGACGGCCGCGGTGATGGGCCCGTACGTGGAACCCCAGCCGAGCACCAGAGTGCGCGCCTGCCGGGAAGGGTCGTCGACTGCGATGTCGGGGACGGTGATTCCGTCGATCTTCGCCTGCCGGGTGCGGACCATCAGGTCGTGGTTGGCCGGGTCATAGGAGATGTTGCCGGTGCCGTCCTGCTTCTCGATGCCGCCGATCCGGTGTTCGAGTCCTGGTGTGCCGGGGACCGCCCATGGCCGGGCCAGGGTCTGCGGGTCCCGCTTGTACGGCCAGAAGACCTCGGTGCCGTCGGCAGCGGTGTGGTTCGGTCGGGTGGCGAACTGCACCCGCAGGTCCGGGAGTTCGTCGACCTCGGGGATCCGCCAGGGTTCGGAGCCGTTGGCGAGGTAGCCGTCGGAGAGCAGGAAGACGGGGGTGCGGTAGGCGAGCGCGATGCGGGCGGCCTCGACCGCGGCGTCGAAACAGTCCGCGGGGGTGCGCGGCGCGACGATCGGTACCGGCGCCTCGCCGTTGCGCCCGTACATCGCCTGGAGGAGGTCGGCCTGTTCGGTCTTGGTGGGCAGTCCGGTGGACGGGCCGCCGCGCTGGATGTCGATCACCAGGAGCGGCAGTTCGAGGGAGACCGCGAGGCCGATGGTCTCCGACTTCAGCGCGACGCCAGGACCGGAGGTGGTGGTTACCGCGAGCGAGCCGCCGAAGGCCGCGCCGAGCGCGGCGCCGATGCCGGCGATCTCGTCCTCGGCCTGGAACGTGCGCACCCCGAAGTTCTTGTGCCTGCTCAGCTCGTGCAGGATGTCGCTGGCCGGGGTGATCGGGTACGAGCCCAGATACAGCGGCAGGTCGGCCTGCCTGCTCGCGGCGATCAGGCCGTACGACAGGGCCAGGTTCCCCGAGATGTTGCGGTACTGGCCGGCCGGGAAGGCGGCCGCGGCCGGCTGCACCTCGTAGGAGACCGCGAAGTCCTCGGTGGTCTCGCCGAAGTTCCAACCCGCCCTGAACGCCGCGATGTTCGCCTCGGCGATGTCCGGCTTCTTCGCGAACTTCTTCCGCAGGAAGGCCTCGGTGCCCTCCGTCGGCCGGTGGTACATCCAGGACAGCAGCCCGAGCGCGAACATGTTCTTGCTGCGCTCGGCCTCCTTGCGCGACAGGGGGAACTCCTTCAGTGCGCCGACGGTCAGGGTCGTCAGCGGCACCGGGTGCACCGCGTAGCCCTGTAGTGAGCCGTCGTCCAGCGGGCTGGCGGGATAACCGACCTTGGCCAGTGCGCGCTTGGTGAACTCATCGGTGTTCACGATGATCTCCGCGCCGCGCGGCAGGTCGTCGATATTGGCTTTCAACGCGGCCGGGTTCATCGCCACCAGCACATCGGGGGCGTCGCCCGGAGTCAGGATGTCGTGATCGGCGAAGTGCAACTGGAAACTGGACACTCCCGGCAGGGTGCCTGCGGGGGCCCGGATCTCCGCCGGGAAGTTCGGCAGCGTCGACAGATCGTTCCCGAACGATGCCGTCTCCGAGGTGAACCGGTCCCCCGCGAGCTGCATCCCGTCTCCGGAGTCTCCGGCGAATCGGATGATCACCCGATCCAGCCGCCGGACCTCCTTGGCCGGTTTACGCCGCTCACCGAGCACGGGGTGCTCATCGGCTGGGCTGCTGATCTGACTCGTCACTGAATCGGACCTCCTTCGAAGCGGCGCACGCGTGTGGCCGGGACTCTGTCGTGGGACGGCACCCGGCTCATCCGCCGTGGTACGGGCACTGGCCGCGGCCGAGGTCGCGTGCGTGGTCGTCGAGGTAGAAGTTCGGGCGCTGGTCGGCCTGGTCGTAGTAGCGGTGGAAGACCGGGGTGATGCCGCCGGACAGCGGGGGGACGATCCAGGTCCAGTCGGCGGGGACGGTTCTGCCCGCGCGCTGTTCCTTGTCCATGTGGGTCAGGAAGCGCCGGGACTCGGTGTGGTGGTCGCTGATACGGGCGCCGGCCTCGTTGAAGGAGTGCAGGACGGCCACGTTGAGTTCGACCAGGGCGCGGTCGCGCCACAGGGAGGTTTCGCTGTCGGTGTCGAGCCCGAGGCGGGCGGCAATGAGGGGCAGCAGGTCGTAGCGGCCTTCGTCGACGAGGTTGCGGGCGCCGATCTCGGTGCCCATGTACCAGCCGTTGAAGGGGGCGAGCGGGTAGTCGAGGCCGCCGATGCGCAGCCGCATGTTGGAGATGGCCGGCAGTGCGTGCCAGCGCAGTTCCAGGTCGGCGAACCAGGGGTGTTCGGGGTGGCTGAGCGGGACTTCGAGGACGGCGTCGGCGGGGACGTCGAAGAGCTGCGGTTTGGTGTCGTGGGTGCTGATGACCAGGGGTAGGACGTCGAAGGTGCCGCCGGGGGCGTTCCAGCCCATCCGCTGGACCAGTTCGGTGAAGTCGGCGTACGCGGGGTCCCCGATGACGCTGCCGTCGCTCTGCCGGTAGCCGGCGTAGCGGATGAGCTGGTCGTTCCATACTCGCGGGCTGGGGCGGCCAGGGACGTCGGGGGCGAAGACGGAGATCACCGGGCGGATGCGCCCGCCGTTGGTGCCCTGGCGGAGATGGGTGATCAGATGCTGGTGGATTTCCTCAGGGGCGGTGGCGTCGCGCCGGTCCAGGACCTGCAGGCTGTTCCAGTACAGGCGGCCGATGCAGCGGCTGCTGTTGCGCCAGGCCACCCGGGCGCCGAAGGCGAGTTCGGCGGAGCTGTGGCGGTAGGTGCCGGTGTCGCGGATCTGCCGCTGTATCTCCTGGAGCCGCGCGTGGAGGGAGTGCGGCTGGTCGGGGTGCTCGCGGTAGTGCATCCGGATGAAGTCCTCGGCTTCGGCGGGGTCGGCCTGGCCGGCCCCGCCGGCGACAGGGAGCGCCGCGGGATCCTCATAGGTGGTCCGGTTCGCGGCGGCGGGCTGCGGGCCCGGGTCCGGGTGGGGCGCGAGGCGTGCGGCAAGGGTGTCGGAAGGGTTCATGGCCTGTCCTCGGAAGGGGGCAGCTCGGCCCGGGGCGGCAGGTGTCGGGAGGAGCGGCCGGTGGCCGCCCGCTGTAGTGCGCGTGGGCGCCTGCGCCGTTCACCGGGGCCGGGCACCGACGACAGGTTGTGGTCCCGGTGGCGGCGAGGCGCCCACGCGGTTCTTGGGGGCGGGCGGGCGTCAGGCGCTGCTGCCGGGTGCGGCGCCGACGCGCTGCCCGGTCCGGGGCGAGCGGGCGATGGAGGTGCCGAACAGTTCGTCCCAGTAGGGGGCGCTGATGCCGAAGCCCCGGGTGTCATCGCGGAAGTGATGGCGCATGTGGTACTCGCGCAGGGTGCGCAGCAGCCGGTTCTTCGGCTTGCCGTGGTGCAGGTAGAGGTGGACCAGGTCGTAGGCGAGGTATCCGACGATGTAGCCGGCTCCGAAGACCAGCGGCACGCCGAGCAGCCCGCTGGAGAAGTAGAAGGCCGACCCGACCATGGGGATGCTCAGCAGGGGGCTGAGGATGGAACGGCGGGCGTCCTGCGGGTACTCGTGGTGGACACCGTGCAGGAGGTAGTGCAGCTTGGCGCCGAAGCCGCGCTCGGGTTCGTAGTGCAGGACGATCCGGTGGCCCCAGTATTCGGACAGGGTCCAGTAGACGTAGCCGGCGAGCCCCCAGCCGAGCAGGGACCAGCCGCCGCCACGGCCGACCGAGATGACGGTGGCGACGACCGCGACGGGGGCGAACATGACGACGGTGGTGGCCGGGCTGACGTGGATGAGCTTGTCGAGGAGCCAAATGCCGGTCACGGAGGGGGCGTTGCCCCGCCGGACGGCGCCCTTGGCGGCGGAGGCCGACTTGGTCGGGGTGTTCACAGACTTGCCTCCCTCGGCCCGATGTGGCCCAGCCGGGCCTCGTAGCCGATGCGTGCCTGGTAGTCGGTGGTGCGCAGCAGCTGGTCGGCCTTCAGGAGCCGTCCCATGGCGTCGCGCCAGGGCTGGGGCAGCAGGAACAGGGAGCGGGTGACCGGGTTGGTCCAGCCGGGGACGTAGACGTTGTAGCGGGGGCGTCGGGCGGTGCGGACCACGGCGGCAGCGATGTCCTGGGGGGTGAGCAGCGGGACGAAGCGGCCCTTGCTGACGCCGGAGGTCAGTTCGGTCTGGGCGGGGATGGGCAGGATGATCGACAGGTCCACGCCGGAGCCGCGCAGTTCGGCGCGTACACCCTCGGACAGGCCCACCACGGCGTGCTTGGCGGCCGAGTAGGTGGCGCAGCCGGGCAGACCGATCATGCCGACGGCGGAGACCATGTTGATGATGTGGCCGTGTCCGCGCTCGCGCATCGGGCTCAGCGCGGACTTCATGCCGTTGATGGTGCCGATCAGGTTGACGTTGATCTGGTGGAGGGTGGCGTCGTCGCTCTCGTTCTCGAAGCGGCTGACCAGCATTTCGCCCGCGTTGTTGACGAAGATGTCGATGGGGCCGAGGTCGGCCTCGACCGTCTTCCAGAACTGTTTGGCGGATGCCGGGTCGGTCACGTCCAGCGGGTAGGCGTGGGCGCCGATCTGGTCGGCGACCGTGGCTGCGAAGTCGTGGTTGCGGGCGCCGATGGCGACCTTGGCGCCCTGTTTGATGAATGCCTCGGCGGTGGCGCGGCCGATGCCGCGGCTGCCGCCGGTGATGGCGACGACCTGGTTGGTCAGTTTCCTCGACACGGGTCCTCCTGGGTGGGGAGCTGTTGGGGTTCGGGCGGCAGTCAGGCGAGGGCGTGGAAGCGGCGTGAGTACCAGATCAGGGGCTGGCTGTGGGTGTATCCGAGAGCGTGGACGCGGCCGGTGAGGATCGTGTGGTCGCCGCCGGGATAGGTGTCCTCGACCTGGCAGGAGAGCCAGGCCAATGCCCCGTTGAGGACGAGTGACCCGTCGGCCTCGTGGCGGCAGGAGGCTGCCGAGAAGCGCTTGTGCTGGTCGGTGTCGCGGTCGGCGAAGTCCTTGGCGAGGTTCGCCTGGTCCTGGCGCAGCACGTTGACGGCGAAGGCGCCATGGTCGCGGATACTAACCAGGGTGCGGCTGTTGTTGTCGACGCACACCAGGACCAGGGGTGGGTCGAGGGACAGGGAGCAGACAGCGCTGGCCGTCATGCCGGCAGGGCCGTGGATTCCGTCGGTGGTGATGACGCTCACCCCGGCGGGCAGGTGGGCCATGACATCGCGGAACGCCTGGGCGGATGGCTGGGCGCAGGGTTCGCCAGGAACGGACGCGGGAGCGGAGCCGGGGAGCGGCGGCAGCGCGGTGGGGGTGTGCCAGGTCATGGCCGACCGCCGGCATCGGCCGCGACGGGCTCCGGCTCGTGCAGGGTGATGCGGGACCCGAACAGCCCCTGTGCGATCAGCGCCATGGTGTCCAGCAGAGTGCGGGACGCGATGGGGTCGATGAGCGAGGCGAGGCTGGGGATGCCGAGGTCGAAGGCGGCAGCGAACCGGGCGCGTGTGTCGGGCCCTTCCTGCTGGACGTACCAGCCGCCCTCGAAGGTCTCGAAGTCGCCGTCGAGCTGGGTGAATTCGATGGTGAGCGCGGCCGGGTCGATGCGGTCGCGCTCGGACCAGCACAGCACGCCGTTACGGAAGTTGGCCGACCAGTGGGAGTCCACGGTGCGGTCGTCGACCTCGGTGACGCGGACCTCGCGGATGGCGTCGGTGTACTTGGGGTAGGCGGCGAAGTCGCGCAGCAGGCCGAAGACTTCCGGGGCGGCGGTATCGGGCACGTGGACGTCGAGAGTGACCTCGGGCATGTCAGTGGAGTCCCTTCAATAAGGCGGCGGACGCGGCGGTGAAGGCTTCGGAGATCCGGTCCAGGTCAGAGCGGGTGAGCACTGCCGGCGGGGTCAGGCGCACCACGCGGTGCGCGTTGAGGGAGTGGTTGACCAGCAGCCCTGCTTCGAGCAGGTGCAGTACGAGTTCGCCGGCGAGCGCCTCGTCACGCATCTCGATGCCGATGAGCAGTCCCTTGCCGCGTATGTCGGCGACGGCGTCACCGAGCGGTGCGAGGGTGTCGCGGACCCGGTCGATGAGGTCGATCCCGAGCAGGTGTGCCTGCTCCACGAGGCCTTCCTCGGCGATGGTGCGTACCGCGGCGTGCGCGGCGGCCATGGCTACGGGGGCGCCGGCGAAGGTAGAGGTGTGCAGAAACGGGTCGCGGTCGAAGGGCGCGTAGGCCTCGGCGGTAGCGACCGCGGCCGCTACGGGGATCACTCCGCCGCTGAGGTTCTTGCCGACCAGGAGTACGTCGGGGCGTACGTCCTCGGTGTCCGCGCCCCACCAAGTGCCCAGGCGGCCGAGGCCGGTCTGGATCTCGTCCAGGACGAAGAACGCTCCGTACTGGACGCAGAGCAGCTGGACATCGCGGAGGTAGCCCGGAGGCGGCAGGACGACTCCGCCCTCGCCCTGCACCGGTTCGATCACGACACAGGCCGCGGGCCCGGCGGCCAGGGCGGAGGCCAGGGCTTCGGCATCTCCGTAGGGGATGTGTTCGGCAGGCAGCAACGGCCGGAAGGGGTCCTGGTAGAACGGCTTGGCGGTCAGCGCGAGGGCGCCGGTGGTCTTGCCGTGATAGCCGCCCGTGGTGGAGATGAGCCGCTGCAGTCCGTGGGCGCGCGCCAACTTGATGGCCGTCTCGGTCGCCTCCGCGCCGGAGTTGACGAAGTGCACGTAGTCCAGTCCGGGCGGGGTGATATCGGCGAGCGCCGTCGCGGCGCCGGCCGCCACCGGTTCGAGCAGCAGGCGGGAGGCGAGCGGGTGGCGGCGGACCTGGGCGACGACCGCCTCGACGACCCGGGGGTGGCAGTGGCCGAGCAGGAAGACCCCGTAGCCGCCGCAGTCGACGTATTCCCTGCCGTCCGCAGCGAAGACCCGGGCGCCGTATGAGGCGATCTCCATCACACCGCCGGTCATGGACGCCAGCCGGGCCCTCCCCCGGCCCAGGTGCTTCCGGTAGGCGTCGAGCACGTCGGCCACCGAAGATTCCTGCGGCGCCGTCCCGCGTACGGTCGGCACGGTCACCGGCGTCATGCGGGCACCCCTGCCGGGGCCGTCCGTACGGAGCTGCCAGTGGCGGTGACCTCGCCGATCCGCTTGGTCTCCGCGAGGTACAGGATCGAGCTGCGCAGCGCCGAGTCCATCCTGGACCGGGTCACCGGCGGCGGCCCGCCCGGCAGTTCGCCGAGCGAGGTGGGGAAGGTGGGTGCGTCGGCGAACAGCGCGGTCATGGCGAGCATGTCGTCGAAGCGGCGCAGCATCCGGTCCGGGAGACCGTCGGCCAGGAAGACCGGGCGGATCAGCCGGTCGACCATGTCGGTGCCGACGAAGCGGGGCATCTTCCGGATCAGTCCGAGTTCGGCGCAGGTGTCGGCGACCACGTCCATCACCTGTTCGGCGCGGAGCGCCTGCGGCCCGGCGGTCACCCAGACCTCTCCGTCTTGGCGTTCCTCGGCGATCAGTGCGGAGATGGTGCGTGCCACCAAGTCCTGCGGGACGAAGTCGATGAGTGAGGTGGCGGGCAGCGGGACCAGCGGCATGAGACCGCGCAGCAGCATCTGCAGGATGTTGTGCAGTCCCTGGAAAGCGGAGATCTGCCCCGTGCGGGAGTCGCCTATGACGATCGACGGACGGATGATCACCGCCGGTATGCCCGAGTCGCGCACGACCTGCTCGCCGGCGCGTTTGGAGTCCAGGTAGTCCTCTGGCCGGGCGGAGGCTTCCCCGATGTCGCGACCCAGCCGTGAGCGGGTCAGTTCGTGCCGGGCCACGAACGCGGTGGAGACGTGGTAGAGCGTCGCACCGGCGTCGGCGGCGAACTCGGCCACCGCACGGGTGCCGGCCTCGTTCGTGGCGTGGGTGGCCTCGGGCCCGCGGGTGAAGTCGGTGACGGCGGCGCAGTGCACGACGGCGTCGACCTGGCGGGCCAGGGCCTGGTACGTCTCGCGGTCCAGACCGAGGCCGGGGGCGGTCAGGTCGCCCGTGAGCTGATCGTCGGCGATCGGGCAGGGGCAGGTGTGGACCAGGGCGGTCACATGGCAGGAGGAGGGGAGTTCGGCCAGCAGGGCGGTGCCGAGGACGCCCGAGGCGCCGGTGAGTAGGACGGTGGGACGGGAAGCAGACACGATGGTGCACCTCGGGGAGTCGGTCGACAGGGATTACGGCGCGGTCCGCCGCCAGCGGTCGTGCGGCAGGACGCCGTACAGAGGCAGTGCCCACCGACGGCTTGGCCTCAGTCGGGCCCGCCGTGCCGGACAAAGCAGGTTGTGCGTAGAGGTGTGCCGTCAGGCGGGGATGCGCAGCGGACTGCCCCCGAAGTACTCGACCAGCGGCTCGGACATCCGGGCACGTGCCGGCGGGTGGAAGGCCAGGGCGCGGCAGGCCGAGTGCAGGTAGGCGATGTCACCGGAGGAGATGAAGGCCATCCCGCCCAGTGCCTCGACGCACAGTTCCAGTACGCGGCTGATGGCGTCCTGGGCGGCGTAGCGGCAGACCAGGGCCCGGGCGAGCGTTCCGTCGTCGACCGGCCCAGTGGCCGCACCCGCGGCCAGCCCTTCCAGCATCAGGACGACGCCTTCCACGGCGGTGACCGCCTGTGCCCGGGTTGCCGGGGCGATCCGGGTGTTGGCCAGGGTGCGCTCCACCAGGGACGAGGCGGCGCCGAGGTAACTGGCGGTCATGAGAGCCTCGAACCACAGGAACCCGACTGTGTTGAGGCGGTCGAGCTCGCCGTCGGCGGTGACGTCGGTACGCACCAGCAGGTCGGCGGGCACTTCCACGTCGGACAGCACGACCTCGTCGCTCTCCGCGCCGCCCAGCACCGGGCTGTTCCAGAACGGCCGCACTTCCAGGCCGGGTGCGGTGGCCGGGACGACGGCGACGGCCAGCCGCGGTGTTCCGTCCGCGTCGGGTAGGGCGACGGACGCGGTGAGCAGGTCCATTGACCTGGAGAGACTGCACGGTTTCTTCGTGCCGGTCAGCCACACCTTGTCCCCGTCGACCCGTGCGGTGATCGAGGGGTTGAGGATGCCCTGGCCGGTGCGGCCCTCGGCGAAGGCGGAGGCGAGCAGCAGGTTGTCCTTTGCGATCGCCGCCAGCAGCATCCACTCCATGCCGTCGCTGTGGGCCGCGGTCTCCACCAGGGAAGCCACCGAGAAGTGGTGCATGGTGGTGGCGACCGCCAGGGACGGGGACCTTGAGCCCACCGCGCGCTGCACACGCACCGCGGTGAGCAGGTCGGCGCCCTTACCGCCGTGTTCGGCCGGCACCAGCAGGGCGGGGCCGCCGGCTTTGCGGAATTCCTTCAGCCCTGGATTGTGCGGTGATTCCCAGGTCTGCATCGGGGAGGAGGTCAGGGCGTCATCGAGCCCGGGAAGAAGGTCTTCGAGGACGGCACGTTCATTTTCCAGATACATCATTTTCCGCGAGCCCTTACGTCGGTTGGCCAGATCGCTGGAATTTCTGGATGCGGGGCGGCGGGGAGATTCCCCTTCGCCGCTGCGACGCTCCCAACGCTAAACACCCGTGATGCAACGACGGTTCAAGTGGACTGCAATTGGATGTCAGGTCTTCCCTGCCGCGAATGACATCCGCGCTGGACATCCCTTGAAGGGAGGCGATGAGAAGTAACGGCCGTATGAAGGTGCGTGAAAGAGAAGGGGGAGACGCCGGATGAAGCTATGCCGGCTTCTCGGCCTCGGCCTTGAGCTGGGCCAGGGTACGTTCGATGTTGCGCTGGTTGCGGGCGGGGCGGTCGACCACCCCGGTCGCCGCTACGGACACCAGGCACATGGTCCTGCCGCGCAGGTCGCGGGTGCTCTCGGTGACCCGGCTGCCGCGAGCAGTGGGCACGATGTCGTAACGCCAGGTGGCCACCGGCCTGCCGAATGACGTGACCTCGAAGGCGAGACTCCGGGGCGGCACGGCCTGCAGCACCTTGGTGGTCGTGCGCCAGCGCCACAGGCCGTTCCGGTTCCAGGCACGGAACGTCGTACCAGGGGCAAGGCTGTCAGGGACGGCCCGGGCGGGAACGCGGGTCTCGACGACGAACCGGTCCCAGCGCGAGAGATCCGTGATGAGGCCGTAGATCGTGGTCGGGCTGGCAGCGATCTCGATGCTTCCCACGATGGTCGGCTGGCGCATGCGGCTCCTTCCGATGCCGATCGCTCTCACTCCTCAATCCGAACACTCCGGCTCAGGATCAGGTGGGGCCGGTCAGGGAGAGGATCGCTCGCTGCCGCACAGGCCACGCTCCCGGGGCAACGCTGCTGCGGAAGTAACCATTCCATTTCCGGTTCCGTCAGGATGGTTGGAACCGGTGCACAGTGGTCGAGTACGACGTTACTGGCCGGGAATACAGCGGACCTACAGGTGACGTTCAAAGGAATGACAAGTCTGTAGCACTGTATGTCGTGCCGGGGTTCAACTAAGCTCGAAACTGTGCACTCCGCTGTATGGAGTGTGAAATTGGACCCTTCATGGGGGAATTATGCGTATTCTGCTGGTCGAGGACGACGAGCATGTGGCCGATGCACTGTGCGCGGCGCTGCGCCAGCAAGGGCACGACATCGTTTCCGCGCCAACGGCGGCCAAAGCGCTGGCCAGCCTGGACGGCTGTGAATTGGTTCTCCTCGACCTGGGTCTGCCGGACCTGGACGGTATCGAGGTGTGCAAGCGGATGCGGGCCCGGACCTCGGTGCCGATCATCGTGCTCACCGCCAGGACCGATGAGATCGACAAGGTGCTTGGCCTCCACGCCGGAGCCGACGACTACGTTGTCAAGCCGTACTCCGTCCACGAGCTGCGGGCGCGGATGGAGGCGGTGACGCGCCGGTCCTGCCGCTGCGGGGTGGGTCCGGGGGGCCACGACCCGTCGTGCGGCGCCAGCGCCCAGGAGGTCGTGACTGCCGGCCCCCTCTCCCTGGATCTCCGCAGCCGGGACGTCACCCTGGATGGCCTGCCGGTCCAACTCACCCGCAAGGAGTTCGAGTTACTCGCGATGCTGATAGAGCAGCCGGACACCGTCCACACCCGGGAGGCCATCATCTCCCGGGTGTGGGACGAGAACTGGTTCGGATCGACGCGCACCCTGGACGTCCATATCGGGGCGCTGCGCCAGAAACTCGGATCGTACGAGTGGATCGAGACGACGCGCGGCGTCGGATTCCGCCTCGGCACCCCTCCTACCGCTTAGGACCTGGCGTGTGGATCTCCGTGGAGTCGCGTGCCTCGACACCGGCACTCACGGCGTTGTCGTCAGTCCCCCCAAACTCCCTCCTCCGCCTTGCGATCGCAGGCGCCGGACCCCGCTCATTCCCCCCACGAAGATCCACACCCCAGGCCCCAATGACCACCCCCGTCTGGAGACGTCCTTCGTGCGCCGCCGTCTGCTGATCACGTACCTGACGCTCACCGCGCTGCTCCTGCTGGCCACGGAAATTCCTCTCGGCATCAGCCTGGCCATGAACACCTATCACCATCTGGTGATCCGCCAGGTCTCGGACACCTTCGTGCTTGCCTCCGCCGCCGCAGCCGACGCGAACAATCCGGAGCCCGAACAGGCCTGGGCCAACAGGGCCGCTGCCTACAGCCGCGACCACGACACCGTGGTCCTTCTGTTCGACGCCAAGGGGAAGCAGATCCGCAGCACACGCCCGGGCACCCTGGTGGACAACGACGAGTGGGAGGACGTACTGGAGAAGGCGCTCGCCGGACGGAGCACGGTCCCATTGGACTACTCCTTCAACGTCAGGGCCCGGCCCCTCTTCGTAGCGGAACCGGTCCTTCAGCACGGGAAACCAGCCGGAGCGGTGGCGACGATCGCTCCCACCTCGTCCCTGCGCTCGGAGGTGACAGAAGACTTCTTACTGCTCCTGGGAGCAGGCCTGATAGGGCTGTTGGCCTCCGCTCTGGTGGCCATACCCCTCGTACGGTGGAGCCTCGGTCCGGCCCGGAAGCTGCACGAGACGGTTCGGAAGATCGCCCAGGGCCAGTACTCGGTACGCGCTCCGGCCCACCGCGGCCCGGTCGAACTGCGTGACCTGGCCGAAGCCGTCAACGCGATGACGGACCGACTGGTCTCGGTCCTGGAAGCCCAGCGCAGCTTCGTGGACGACGCGTCCCACCAGATGCGCAATCCGCTGACCGCACTTCGGGTACGGGTGGAGGCACTGGAAGCGGTCGTCCCTCAGGAGGGGCGGAAGGACCTGGTGGTGGCCATCACCGAGGCGGACCGGCTCAGCCGGATCCTCGACGAACTCCTAGCCCTGGCCAACGCCTCGGCCGCAGGCACCGGGACCATCACGGTCGAGGTCCGCTCGGTGGTGGAATCCCGCGCCCAGGCCTGGAGCGACCGGGCGGAGGAGGCCGGTGTCACCATCGCGGTCCAGGGCCGCCCGGTTGCCGCGGTCTGCCTGCCCGGCGCCCTGGACCAGGTGCTTGACGTCCTCCTCGACAACGCCATCAGTTTCTCCCGGCCTGACGGCCGGGTGACCATCCGGACCCGCTCCGACGACACCTGGGTGTACGTGGAGGTCGAGGACGAAGGCCCCGGTATGACGGGCGGTGACAAGGACCGGGCGGCCGACCGCTTCTGGCGCGGACGCCAGCCCGCCGGCAGAAGCGGCTCCGGCCTCGGCCTGGCCATCGCCAAAGCCCTGCTCACCGCCGGCGAAGCCAGGCTCGAACTCGAGGACGCCGCACCGCACGGCCTGATCGCGCGGGCGGTCCTGCCCCGGGTCGTGCCGGCGGCGGCGCTGCGCGATGCCGCCGAGGCTAGGCCCGGCGCCGCGAGGACGTAGCCGGCTCCTCAATCGCCGGACGGGCCGATTTCGGTCCGTCCGGCGATTGAGGACGAACCGGCCACCGGACCGGCGAGCAGTCCCTCCAGCTCAGTGGCGGCCTGGTCGGCGCCGCCGGCACTCCGCAGCCGAGTCGCGACATGTTCGGCCGCGGCCTTCTTCGTCACCGCCTCGCGTACCGCGTCACGCAGTCGGCGCGCGTTCAGCCGCCCCGCGGGCAGCCGTGTACCGGCGCCCGCGACCTCGACTCGGCGCGCGACCTCCAACTGGTCGCGGCCGAAGGGCACGATGCACACCGGGACACCGGCCAGGAGCGACTTCTGGGTGATCCCCATGCCGCCGTGGGACACCACACAGACGGACCGCCGCAGGACCAGGCTGTGCGGAACGAACCGGTGGAGATGGGCATTGGCCGGACCGCGGAAGGTGCCGGGGTCGGTGGAGGCGGTGGTGACGACGACGTCGTAGGGCTCGTCGGCGAGCGCGTCGAGGGCGGTCTGGATGAGTTTCGCGTCGTCCTGGAACACAGTTGAGACCGTCACAAGGACGATCGGCCGCTCGATCGCAGCGAGCCACTCCGGCTCCGCCTCGTCCGCGGCGGGATCCCAGCTGCTGGGCCCGACCATCCTTACCGACGCGGGCAGTTGGGTCCTGGGGTACTCCAGCGGCTCCGCGGTGTAGGACAGGATGAGAGGAGCCGTCATGTAGAGGTCCGGCACGTGCTTGACCCGCGGGATGCCCAAGCCGCGCCGCAACTTGTTTATCGGCGGCAGCGAGATGTCGAACAGCGGGACGGCGCTCTGCCGGAGTATGTCGTCGCGCAGTCGGCCCAGCCAACTGGTCGGCGGCTTGAGGCCCAGTCCGAACGGCGGCGCGTCCCTGGTGGTCAGCGGCAGCAGGAAAGTGGCGATCTGCGCCCAAGGGAGCCCGGACGCTTGCGCGGCCGCGGCTGCCCCCCAGCAGTTGTTGTCCAGCGCGATCACGTCCGGCTGCCACTTCCGTACGGCCTCCTGGAGGTCGGTGACCTCGTACCGGGCCCGGTCGGAGTACATCGCCACCGAGCGTCGCAGCGCGCCGATGGGAGTGCGCGCCTTCCAGGTGTCGTCCTCGCGACGCTCGATCTCCGGGTGGATCGCTGCCGCCTCGAATCCCTGTCGACGCAGGGTGTCCAGGCCCGACTCCTCCGCGTAGACGACGATTTCATGGCCTCGCCGCCGCAGTTCGGACAGGGTGGGGATCAGCGGGTAGATGTGTCCGCTTCCGGGGGCGGTGTAGACGAGATAGCGGCTCATGGTGGGGATCCCTCTTCCGGGGGGGGGTGGATGGGCTGTGCTGTCCGTACGGCCGGTCGGCCACAACCGGGATGGTGCTCTTCAGCGTGCGGGGGCCCGCTCGGCGGGCTGCTCGGCACCGGGCGCCGGGGACTCCTCGGGGAAGTCGCGTTGCCGCATGAGGACGAAGCCGATGATCCCGCCGGCGATCGCGACGATCCCGCCGACCCGCATGACGATGTCGAGTCCCGCGATGAAGGCGTCGTTCGCGGTCTGGGCGACGAGGGCGCGCTGGGCGGCCGGCACGGTGCCGGCCACCTCGGTCAGCCTGCCCGCGGAGACCATCTGCGCGAGTTCGCTCGCCTGGCGGCCGGTGAGCTCGCCCGAGGCGCTGATCGCCGCGGCGAAGTTCTCCTTCGTCTGGCTGTGCGCCACGGAGCCGAGTGCCGCGACGCCCAGCGCGACTCCGCCCTGCTGGAAGGTCTCACTGATGCCGGAGGACATCCCCGCCCTGCGCAGCGGGACGAGGGCGACGGCCGCAGCGGCACGTACCGGGTTGAACACACCCGCGCCGAAACCGGCGAGCAGCATGCCGGGCAGCAGATCGGTCCAGGTGGACTTCGCGTCGAGGCCGTCGGTTGCGAGCAGCCCCATGCCCAGAGCCACGCATCCGACCCCGACCAGCAGCCGGGCGGGAATTCGGGTCGAGTACGTACCCGCCACGGCCGCCGCGATGAACACCGCGACGGTGAGCGGCAGATAGCGGACCCCGGTGCCGTAGGCCGAGAACCCCAGGACATACTGCATGTACAGGACCTGGAAGAGGATGGCCACGTTGAGTGCCGCGTTCGCGGCGAGCGTCGCGATGGACAGTCCGTTGAAGGACCGGTTGCGGAACAGGGCCAGGTCGAGCATCGGATCGGGCCGTACCCGCTCCACCGCCACGAAGGCGGCCATCAGGACGGCGGCGCCGACGAACAGACCGATGATCAGCGGGTGCGTCCAGCCCTGCGACTCGCCACGGATGAGCCCGAAGACCAGTAGCGCGAGCGCGGTCGAGAACAGCGCGAGGCCGGGCCAGTCGATCCGCTTGCGCTCCGGGTCGCGGGATTCGGCGGCACGGGTGACCATGACCAGCGCCACCACGAGGCCGATCGGCACGTTCAGCAGGAAGATCCACCGCCAGCTGACGGCCGTCAGCGCGCCGCCGAGCAGCGGGCCGACCGCGACGGCGAGGCCGGTGACGCCTCCGGAGATGCCGAAGGCGATGCCGCGCTGCTTGCCGTGGAAGTCGTTGGCGATCAGCGCGGGCGACACCGCGTACATGACGGCCCCGCCGATGCCTTCGACGGCCCGGGCGAGATTGAGCGTCAGCGGGCTGGACGCCACTCCGCACAGCAGTGACGCCACGGTGAAGATGCCCAGGCCGATGACGAAGACGCGCTTGCGGCCGAGTTGGTCGGCCAGGGTCCCGGCGGCCAGCAGGAACACCGCGAGGGTCAACGCGTAGGAGTCGACGACCCATTGGAGGTCGAAGAAGCTCGCTCCCAGGGATTTCTGCATGTCGGGGAGCGCCACGTTGACGACGGTGACATCGAGCAGCAGCATGAACGTCGCCACCGAGACGGCACCGAGCATCCACCACTTGTTGGGACGCGCGAACGGTGTCCGCTGGTGATCCGGGGGGACTGTCTTGTTGTCGGTGTGGTCGACCATGTCAGGTGCACTCCGGGGCAGGGGCGGCGGGGATGTGCGCGTGAACCGGCGGTGTCGTCGGCGTCTTCCACGCTAGGGAGACCATCGGCAGCGGCAGCCAAAGGGCGATGCAGCGGAACGTTAAGAAAACGCGGCGGCGGATGAGCTGAGGGCACCGTGGCCACTCTGTTCCGCGCCCGCAGCCCCGGTACGCGGGCGTTTCTCGTCTTCTGCCTCTGCCCGTGGATGCCACTCTCGTACGGGGCATCCACGTCCCGGCGGTGACGCGACCGGGCGCCGCCTTGCGACGGCTGTGTCACGCCGTCGTAGTAACGGCGACCGTGTGATATCCGGAAGCGCCGGTCGGGAACGGGTCGCGGGGAACCGGGCTCTGGAGCGCTCCGCCCCGTCCTGCGCAGCGGGCCTGGATCGTGTGGGGGCCCGGAGGCGGGGAGAGCGGCACACGCCAGCGACGCCAGGCCGTGGGGGCGAGTTCGGCCGCGAGTTCGGCCGACTGCCACGGGCCGCCGTCGACCCTCACCTCGACCGCCTCGACCCCGTGCGGGGGTGCCCAGGCCACCCCGGCACACACCACCGGAGCGCTCGGCAGGCGGCCTGCGGCCGGTGTGTCGATACGCACCGTGGGGCGCACCGGCACCGGCTCGCGCGGCCATCCGCGCGGGAGCCAGTAGTCCTGGTTCGGGTGCTCGGTCAGGCGCAGTTCGGTCAGCCATTTGGCGCCGGTGAACTGCCCGTAGATGCCGGGCACGAACACCCGGGCGGGAAAGCCGTGCGCGGCACTGAGTGGGCGTCCGGCCATGCCGACGACCACATAGGCGTTCAGTGTGCGCACCAGGTCCAGTGGCAGGGTGCACTCCCAGCCGTCGGTGGCGCAGGTCACCAGGAAGCCCGCGGCGGCGTGCGGTACGGCCTCGTCGATCAGGTCGCGCAGCGGGAGCCCGGTCCAGCGCTGGTTGCCCAACCGGCCCCAGCCCAGGCGGTTGTGGACGCAGGAAAGCACCGCATCGAACTCGACCAGATCCCGGGCCAGCAACTGCGCGTACGACAACCGCAGGGGCGAGGCGCATGCGCCGGTGATGTCCAACTGCCAGGTGTCCGGGTCGACCAGCGGCGGCCGCATGGCGACATCGGTGACGTAGAAGTCCTCGGCCGGGGTCATCAGCGGGCTTACCCCGGCCCAGGATTCGGCGCCGTCGCGCGGGGGCGGCAGCGGGCGCGCCACCTTCAGCTCACCGGCTCGCCGGACGGCGTCGTGCCGGGACAACTGCCGCTTTCGGGCCCGGAAGGCCGCCGTCAGTGCGCTGCCGCCCACCAGCGCGAGGGCGGGCGCGCCGCGTGCGGGCATGGACAGTGCCAGCAGCGTGGCCAGGCCCCCTGCCGCAGCCGCGGTCAGTGCCCGGGCCGACTGGAGGCCGCCGTCGGCGTCCGCGGCACCGCGCCGCCGCAGGGCGAGGGTCGCGCCCGCAGCACCCGCAGCGGTGACCGCCAGATCCCTGGGGAGGCTGCGGTCGGCCCGGCCGAGTACCGCACCGGCCCCGACCGCCGTGCCGGCGACCAACGCCCGGATCGTCGGCTTGTCCGCAGAGCGCAAGTACTTGACAGTGCGTTCGACCACGGGCCGGGGACCGGTGTCCACGACGAGCTTGCCCGCGGCGTCCACCGGAGACCCGGTCTGCCACAGCGCCGCAAGGATTTCAGCCGTTCCCACCCCGACCAGTGCGGCGGCCGCACCGTGCTGCCACGTAACCATCGCCCACTCCTGAACTAGGTGTGTATCGTTATTGCAACGCAAGTGTTGCATCCTTGGGGGGCCACGTGGCAAGCACGGCGAACACCGGGAGTCCGGTCCTGGACGAGGCGGTCCTCGCCGCCACCGCACAGGTCCTGGCCGAGCACGGCTGGCACGACTTCACCCTGGAACGCGTGGCGGAAGCCTCGGGGATCTCCCGGGTGACGCTCTACCGGCGCGGCATCACCAAGGACGTACTGGTCGACGCCCTTGTGGTGGGCGCCGCACAGGCCTGGCAGGCCGCCATCTGGCCGGCCATGACCGCACCGGGCAGCGGCGCGGACCGGCTGCTGCACGCGATGCGCGCGGCCTGCGCCGTGGTGGAGGAACACCTGCGGCTGCTCACCGGACTGTCCACCGTGCCGGACCCGGTCTTCCACCTCGGCGAAAGCGACCGTACGGGCCGCTCCACCCGGGACGTCTACGTGGCCCCGTTCCGCCGGCTGCTCCAGGACGGCCAGGCCGACGGCAGCGTGCAGCCGCACCTCGACGCCGAGGAGACCGCGACGCTGCTGTTCAACGTGATCACCAGGACCTACCTGCACATGCGCGCCGGCCACGCGTGGCCGCCGGACCGGGCCGCCGACTCCCTGCTGGACCTGATCACCCCCGGGCTCCTGACCAGCACCGCGGACGGGGACACCGCCACAACCACCGCCGCAGATCCCACCGCAGAGACCAAGGAGTAGCCATGGCCACCGCAGTCTCCGAACTGGGCGCCATCCACGACATCGAACTCCCCGAGGGAGTGATCCGCTACCACGAGACCGGCACAGGGCCGCCCATCGTGTTCGTGCACGGCATCATCGCCAACGCCGACGTCTGGCGTGGCGTTGTCGCGCGGTTGAGTGACCGCTACCGGTGCATCACCCCGGACTGGCCGCTGGGCGGGCACACCGCACCCATGCGTCCGGGCGCCGACTTCACCCTGTTCGGCCTCGCCGACCTCGTCCAGCGCACCATCACGGCGCTCGGCCTGGAGGCGCCCGCCCTGGTCGGCAACGACACCGGCGGCGCCATCTGCCAGGCCGTGGCCGCGCGCCACCCCGAAAGGATCGGGTCCCTGGTCCTCACCCCCTGCGACGCCTTCGACAACTTCCTGCCGCTGCCCATCCGCCACCTGCAGGTGTTCGGCCGCACCCCCGCCGGACTCAAGATCCTCGCCGAGTCGATGCGGCTGCGCACCATCCAACGGTTACCCATCGCCTTCGGCCTGCTCACCCGTCGCCCCATCCCCGCCGACATCATGGCCAGTTACACCGGCCCGCTCCGCGAACACCCCACCACCCGGCAAGACTTCGCCCGCCTGGTAAGGGCCATCTCCACCACCTTCACCAAGGAAGCAGCCGAGGGCCTGCGGACCTTCCCCCACCCCGCCCTCATCGCCTGGGCCCGCCAGAACTTCTTCCCCCTCGCCCACGGCGAACGGCTCGCAGGCCTCATCCCCGACGCCCGGCTGCGCATCATCGAGGACTCGGGCCCCTTCGTCACTGAGGACCAGCCCGACGAGACCGCGACCCTCATCGACGAATTCCTCCTCGGCAAGCCCTCGCAATGACGACCAGGATGGCCCCGGCTGCTTCGCGGCGGTGAGCCGGCAGCCTCGGTTTCGCGGCCGGCACCAAGTGTGCTGTCCGGGGCGGTGACGCGTCCGTCGCCTGCCTCGGCTCGGGGCGTCGTCACGCGGTGGTCTTCCAGGTGGTTCCGCCGTCGGTGCTGCGGTAGGTGCGGGCGTTCTGGCCGTCGAGCGCCGCCGCGTACAGGGTGCTGCCGGTGGCGTCGTAGCTGACCGCGCTGGTGCCGTTGGGGAGGTCGGCCTGCTTCCAGGTCTTGCCGCCGTCGCTGCTCAGCTGGGCACCGTCCATGCCGACGGCGACGATCTGGCTGATGTCCTCGGGATTCCAGGCGGCGGCCATCGCGCCCGTCGGGCCGCCCAGGCTCTTCCAGGTTCTGCCGCCGTCGGTGCTGGTCTGCAGCCTGCTGGACATGTCGGGGGCAATCAGCCGTTGCGGGTTCTTCGGGTCGACCATGATGGTGCCCATGAAGGACCGTCCCGCCTCGGCGTTGACCGTCTTCCAGGTCTTGCCGCCGTCGGCGGAGGCGAGCACGCCGGACTCGGGGGAGCCGATGTAGGCGGTCTTGCCGGTGCCGCCGATGGCGTGCACGTCGCCGACCGCGCCCGCGCCGGTCACCTTGCTGAACGTCGCCCCGCCGTCAGTGGACCGGTACAGCCCCGGGTGCCCGCCCACCAGCACGGTGCCGGGCGTCGACGCCCACCCCATCGCGTCGGCTCCGCGCAGCGAGGGCACGTCCTGCCAGGTGCGGCCGCCGTTGGCGGAGACGGCGACGGCCTCGTGCCCGCCGACGAAGAGCCGGTTGCCGACCACGGCCACGGTGTGCAGGTCGCCGCCCACCCGGGAAAGCCCCGCCGCAGGCCCACTCGTGTCGCCGCCGCGGCCGTCGCGGGCGGCAAGGTAGATCCCACCCGCCGCGGCCACAGAGACGGCCAGGGCCGCGCCGCCCCAGCGCAGTCGCCGCGCCCGCTGCGCGGCACGCCGTGCCTCGGCCGCCCTCTCGGCGGCCTGAGCCCGGCGCCGCTCGGCCTTGGTGGCTCCCGATGGCGACTTCGTCTTACGGGGCGACGTGGAGGGCATGATCGTGTTTCCTTCGTAGGGCGTCATCACTTTCGACCACCCTACTAGGCAACTAAGGTTCTTAGGTATACAGACAAAGCCTTCCGAGTCGACCGGGTCGGTGAAGTAGCCGGGCCGCTTCACCGGAGACAGTGAACTCGACACCGGGAAGATCGGGTACGGGAACTCAGCTTGATCTTTATCTACCAGGATCTTCCGGGTCTGCCGATGGCCTTGAGAGTCTCGGGGCGTTTGACGGTTTTACCCACGTCGTAGCGGGGTGCGGGATGGCGGTTCTTGGTCCCGGGCGGCCGTCCGGGACCTGTGCCACGAGGTTGGGGAACACGGGCCGGGCAGAGCAGGTGGGCTCGGATGTTCCTGAACCCCCGGCGGACCCGGGCCGGGGTGAGGCGTTCGGGCCTGGTCGGCTTCTCCCAGGGCCGGCGGAGGTCGGCGGCCAGCGGCCGGGCGAGCCTGAGCTGGGTGTGCGCGACGACCAGGAGCCAGGTCCAGCGGTCCGCGGCCTCGGGTGTACGGAGTTTCGGGGTGGTCCAGCCGAGCGTCTGCTTTCCGAACCTGAAAGTGTGCTCCAGGTCGAATCTCCTCAGGAACCCCTGCCACCAGCGGTCCACGTCCGCCGGGGTGGCTTCGGTCTTCGAGGACCACAACCATACCGGCGGCGCCTCCCGTTCCTTGGAGAGGTGCTCGACTTTGAGGCGGACCAAGGTGCCCTCGACGATGGGGAGTTCACCGTCGTGCTCCAGCCAGGCCGAGCGGTGGGTCAGCCTCGGGTGGATCCGGTCCCACGCCTGGGCTTCGGCCTTGCCGTAGTTGGCGGTGTCGGTCGTTGTGGTCACGCAGGGTTCGGGCCACGTCTCGGGATTGCCGAAGCGGAACTCCGGCCCGTGCTTGGGCGGGCGCCCGCCCCTGGGGTCGTAGACACGGAGCGGCTTCGGCAGGCGCATCACCCGGTCGCCGCGGATCCGGCCGACCAGCTCGACGGGAAGATCTCGCAGCATCCAGGCCAAGCGGGTGACGTCGTAGCCGGCGTCCATGACGACCGTGATGTCCGGGTCCCCGGGCTGCCACTGGCCGGCCGCGACGAGCCGTTCCACCACGGCCCTCAGCTGAGCGGCGGTGACCGCGGTCGCATCGTCGGCGGGCCCGAGCCGGACCACGTCCACGATCCCGGTCCACGACGTGGCACCGGGCTCCAGGACCGCGACGAACGAGTAGGGCCAGCCCGGGATGAACTGCGACGCGGACTTCGCCCGCCCGTAGACATGACAGAACAGCCGTTGGTCCGAGCACGGAGCGTCCGAGCGAAGCCACGGCGACACGTCGACCGCAAGCACCAGGCGCCCGCCCTCGAAACGTGGCAGCGGCAACCCGGCCAGCGCCGTCCGCAGACGGTCGACATCAATCCCACCGCGGTTGAGAGCGCCGTACAACGCGCCGTGCCCACGGCGGTGTTCGGGCACCAGCGTCAGATCCACCGGCGACTTCACCGGGCCGTCCGCGCACAGCACCGCGTCCACCAACTCGAACAATTCATCGCGCCGGGCGGTCAGACATGCGTAGAAGGCACCCCGGAAGCGGTGACGCCTCCATGAACGCTTCCTTCCGGACAGCATCGGGCAGCAGACTCACCATCACGGCCTTCGTCTCGGTCACGTGCACCTTGGTCGGAGCACATGATCAGACGAAGGCCGCCCCCACATCCGGCGAATCCCCAGGTGGGTGAACTTGTTCGGGGAGCAGTTCGAGACGAGCGCCTTACTCTCTCTGCGTGCCTTCTCTCCTGGACCTTCTGCAGTCCCTTGAAGAACAACCTGCCGAAGCGGTCATCTACGCGGCCAAGCCCTGGACGGCCGCCTCAGACGCGGTCGTCGCAGCATTCGACGTCCCGCCGCACGGCCTTGCCTATCTCCTCGAAGTCGAACTGGCCCAGGACGTTCTCGACGTGTGGTCGTCCTGGCGGCACGGAGCCCGGCCCAGCCCCTCGGAGAAATGCCAGGCAGTCATCCACTACGCCGAGCACGACGCATACCTGGACCCGCCTCGCTGACCACCACCACACAGCAACAGAGGCTTCGGCCGTCGTTGATAAAGAACAAGTCAGCGGACGCGAACTTCGACGCCGGATGGCCAGGCAAGCAGTCCCCTGGCGACCGGCCGCCGACTGCGACCCCTTACTGCACGCTCCCTCACCAAGCACGAGCGCGAGATCCTCATGACCGTCGACCGCGGCTGGACCACCGGCGAGATCGCCGATCAGTCGCACATTCCGAGTTCACGGTGAAGTCCCGTCACGAAGGAAAAGATCGCCGCCTTGACGCGGAAGCGGCCAACGCACACGAGGCGAACCCAGACCATGGGCATACTAAGAGCCTTAGCGGTGGAGCGGATCAGCCCCCGGGCAGCTAATAATTCACCCATACGTGGCTCAATCATGCCAGATCGTGATGCTCTGATTACGATCAGTGGCATGCCGCAGGAATACGTCGGCTGCGCATCGGCGCGCAGGCCGACTCTCGTCCTCCTCCTGGGTGTGGCCATGACCCTCATGGCGCACCTGGTGGCATGCGGCGTGCACGCCACGGAGGACCATCGGCCCGCGGTGACGGCCTCGACGGAGAGGGGGCAGCACGGCGTCGACGCCCTCCCCCTTGCCGCTGCCGATCTGGCATGCTCAGCGACCGACGCGGGCGACGGGAATCCGGATCACGACGTGCTGTGCTGCGGCCCGGCCCACGTACTCGCGTATCTGCCCGCGCCCATCGGGGCGATGCTCCTGGCACTCCTGCTCCTCGTTCTCCTCCCCTTGCGTCACCGCTCGCAGGAGGCGACGGCGTCCGGCACACCGCCAGGGCCCGAGGAAACACCCGAGGCGCGGCGGATCCTCACCGGGTCCAGCCTTCTGCGCATCGTCTGCGTCAGCCGTACCTGACCGTGCCTGCCCGACGGTTCACACCGTGACACCGGGCCTTCCGGCACGCCTCCCCACGTACGGCACTGACGCGCGGCCCCTACAGCAGGCAGGCCGCGGAAGGACCATTCATGACCACGGCTCTGCGCAGCATCTCCCCCCGCGACATCTCCTCCTTCCTCTCCGCGCACGAACTCCCCGAACCGGTCGGCGCGGCGCGCCGGTCGCCGGCCGGCATGGTCGGTAACACCCCTGTCCTGTGGGTGGGGGAACCCTTCAACCCTCCGGGGCACGGCTTCTGGGCGAAACTGGAGGGCTTCAACCCCGGCGGTATCAAGGACCGCCCGGGCCTCCACATGGTCGCCGCCGCCCGCAAACGCGGCGACCTGGCGCCCGGCGCGCCCGTCATCGAGTCCACCAGCGGCACCCTCGGCCTCGGCCTCGCCCTGGCCGGCATCACCTACGGCCACCCGGTCACCCTGGTCACCGACCCCGGGATGGAACCCCTGATGGTGCATCAACTGCGGGCCCTCGGAGCGCACCTCGACGTCGTCACCGAACCCCACCCTGACGGCGGCTGGCAGGAGGCACGCCGGCAGCGGGTACGCGAACTCCTCGCTCGCACGCCGTCGGCCTGGTGCCCGGACCAGTACAACAACCCCGACAACGTTGCCGCGTACGCCCCGCTCGCCCTCGAACTGATGGTCCAGCTGGGTCGGATCGACGTCCTGGTGGCAGCGGTCGGCACCGGCGGCCACTCGGCCGGCATCGCCAGCACTCTGCGCACCTTCAACCCGGAACTGAAAGTCGTCGGCGTCGACTCGGTGAACTCCACCGTCTTCGGGCAGCCCGCCGGACCGCGCCTCATGCGGGGCCTGGGCAGCAGCATCCACCCCGGCAACGTCGACCACGCGGCCTTCGACGAGGTCCACTGGGTAGCCCCGGGCGAGGCCGTATGGACCTGCCGCCAGCTGGCCCGCGGCCACTACACCAGCGGCGGCTGGAGCGTGGGCGCAGTCGCCCTCGTTGCGAACTGGCTGGCTCGCACCGAACCAGAGCACACGCGGATCGCGGCGATCTTCCCCGACGGCGTGCACCGCTACTGGAACACGGTCTACAGCGACGAGTACTGCCGCACGCACAACCTCCTGCGCAGCTTCCCGGCCTCCGACCCGGACGAGATCGCCGATCCTGGGGAACGGACGGTCGCACGCTGGACCCGCTGCACCCACGTCACCCTGCCGCAGGGAGCCGTGCGATGAAGCCCAAGTCCCTTGCCGCACAGTTCCGTTCGTTCAACGGGTGCGTCCGGCTGCTGATGGTCCAACAGTTCACCATCAACACCGCCTTCTACATGCTCATGCCCTACCTGGCGGTGCACCTGGCGGACGGCCTGGGCATGGCCGCCTGGGCGGTCGGACTTGTGCTGGGGGTACGCAACTTCACCCAGCAGGGCATGTTCCTGGTGGGCGGCACGCTCGCCGACCGGCTGGGCTACAAGCCGGTGATCGTGGCCGGGTGCGTACTGCGTACCGTCGGCTTCGGCCTCCTCGGGTTCGTCGACTCGCTGCCCGCGCTCGCCTTGGCCTCGGCGGCGACCGGGTTCGCGGGGGCGCTTTTCAATCCGGCCGTGCGCGCCTACCTCGCCCAGGAGGCGGGAGAGAGGCGGGTGGAGGCGTTCGCCGCCTTCAACGTCTTCTACCAGGCCGGGATGTTCGTCGGCCCCCTGATCGGACTCGCCCTGCTGGCAGCCGACTTCCGACTGGTGTGCGCCGTGGCCGCGGTGCTCTTCCTCGCGCTGACGGTCATGCAGGTGCGTATCCTGCCGGCCCAAAAGACCGCCGAGGTGACCGAGTCCCGGGGGGTGATGGCTGACTGGCGTGTGGTCATCGCCAACCGGCCGTTTCTCCTCTTCTCCGGCGCGATGATCGGCTCATACGTGCTGTCCTTCCAGGTCTACCTCGCGCTGCCGCTTCAGGCGCATCGCGCCTTTCCGGGCAGCGGTGACGCGGTGACCACGGCCCTGTTCGCGGTGTCTGCGGCAGTGGCCGTGACCGGGCAGCTGAAGATCACCTCGTGGGCCCGTGCCCACTGGAGTTCCCAGCGTGCCATCGTCTACGGCATCACGCTCATGGGCGCCGCCTTTCTGCCACTGCTGTTCGGCACCGGAACGGTGGCTCCGGGCTCCGGTCCCCTCGGCTGGTTCGCGGCTCTGGCGTCCCTGTTCACGGCAGTGACGCTGCTCGGTCTGGGCACGGCCGTGGTCTACCCCTTCGAGATGGACACCGTCGTCTCGCTCGCCGGCGGACGGCTGGTCGCCACGCACTACGGGCTCTACAACACCGTCTCCGGTCTCGGCATCACCCTGGGAAACCTGACCACGGGCGTGGTCTGGGACGCCGCCGACCGTATGGGCCGACCGGAGCTGACCTGGCTGGTGCTCGCGGCAACCGGCGCCGTGTGCGCTGGGTGCGTCGGTCTACTCGCCCGCTCGGGCCGCCTCACGGCCCGACCGGAGCCGGAGCTGACGACGGTGGCCTGAGAGCATCCGGGAACGCATGATCGCGCCGCGCCCAAACTGGGCCTGCGGTTGATTGACGCCGCGGTGCGGGATGGCGTTCCCGGATTGCCCACGCCCGTCGGATCGGCTGCGCGGTGCTGGAAGGCCAGCCGCCGGAGCTCATCGAATCCGAGGCCTGTGAACAACAGGAGGAGGCCTGGGCAGCGGCCCGCCCTCTCGCCCTCCTCCTTGCCGTCGCAGATCACTCTGCTACTAAGTAGATAGAGAGATACAAGGTTCGCTACACACGGGTCGCGTGGACAGCATCACAGGTAGCGGAATACCCCTAGGGGGTATAGTCTTGCCATCTGCCGAGAGGGACAGGGCAACCACCCACCTCCCTGCGAGCGACCCGACGCATCCACACCCGGAGGAAGAAGCCATGACCACCGAGACGAACTCCACCTCCTGCTGCGGCGGCGGTTCCTGCGGTTCCGACGCCACGGTCGACGTCCACGGCCTCGGCGTCACCACCGTCTACAAGGTGTCGGGCATGACCTGCGGCCACTGCGAGGGCGCCGTCTCCCAGGAGATCTCCGCCCTGGACGGGGTCAGCGCGGTCACGGCCGTCGCCAAGACCGGCGAGGTCGCCGTCACCTCTGCCGCTCCGCTCGACGAGGAGGCCGTCCGTGCCGCCGTCGACGAGGCCGGCTACGAGCTCGTCGGCCAGGCCTGACGACCCCTCCGGGGCACCTGGTCCCGGATACGCGAATTCCTCCCCGCGCCGGGATGTACCGCTCCGCTGATACGGACGCCGTACGTCCCGGCCTCCCCCTGGAGATACGTCCATGACCAGCACGGCTCCCGAGAAGGCAGTCCCCGACACGACTGCGCCCGCCTCCGCGGTCGAGCTCGCGATCGGCGGGATGACCTGCGCCTCGTGCGCGGCCCGTATCGAGAAGAAGCTCAACCGCATGGACGGTGTTACGGCGACCGTCAACTTCGCCACGGAGAAGGCGAAGGTCTCGTTCCCGGCAGGCGTCGAGGTCGCCGACCTGATCGCCACCGTCGAGAAGACCGGCTACACCGCCGAGGAGCCGCCCCCGCCCGCTTCCGCCACCGCAGGCGCGGGCGAGCGCGAAGCCACCCCGGCGGCCGACGGCGAACTGCTCTCCTTGCGGCAGCGTCTGTACGTGTCGCTGGTACTCACCGTGCCCGTCGTCCTGATGGCGATGGTGCCGTCCCTGCAGTTCGACAACTGGCAGTGGCTGTCGCTGACTTTGGCCGCGCCCGTCGTGGTCTGGGGAGCGTTGCCCTTCCACAAGGCCGCGTACACGAACGCCCGTCATGGCGCCGCGACCATGGACACCCTGGTGTCGATCGGTACGCTCGCCGCCTTCGGCTGGTCACTTTGGGCACTGTTCTTCGGGCACGCGGGCATGATGGGCATGCGCCACGCCTTCGAGTTCACGGTGTCCCGGACGGACGGCTCCTCCTCCATCTACCTGGAGGCCGCAGCCGGCGTGACTACGTTCATCCTCGCCGGCCGCTACCTGGAGGCGAAGTCCAAGCGCAAGGCGGGTGCGGCACTGCGTGCGCTGCTGGAACTGGGCGCCAAGGACGTCTCGGTGCTGCGGGGCGGAAAGGAAGTACGCATCCCCGTAGCGCAGTTGGCCGTCGGTGACCGCTTCGTCGTACGGCCTGGGGAGAAGATCGCCACCGACGGCACCGTCGCCGAGGGCACGTCCGCGGTGGACGCTTCGATGCTGACCGGCGAGTCGGTCCCGGTGGACGTGACCGTCGGCGACGCCGTCACCGGAGCCACCGTGAACGCGGGCGGCCGCCTGGTCGTCGAGGCGACCCGGGTCGGCGCCGACACCCAGCTCGCCCGGATGGCGCGGCTGGTGGAGGACGCGCAGAACGGCAAGGCCGAGGTGCAGCGCCTCGCCGACCGCATCTCCGGTGTCTTCGTCCCCGTGGTCATCCTCATCGCGCTCGGCACCCTGCTGACCTGGCTGTTCGTGACCGGTGACGCCACCGCCGCGTTCACCGCGGCCGTCGCCGTGCTGATCATCGCCTGCCCGTGCGCGCTGGGCCTGGCCACCCCGACCGCCCTCATGGTCGGCACCGGCCGCGGCGCCCAGCTCGGCATCCTCATCAAGGGCCCCGAGGTCCTGGAGTCCACCCGCCGCGTCGACACCGTCGTCCTCGACAAGACCGGCACGATCACCACCGGCCGCATGACCCTCCAGGACGTCTATACGGCACCGGGCGTGGACAAGGACGAACTGCTGCGACTGGCAGGCGCCTTGGAGCACGCCTCCGAGCACCCCATCGCCCAGGCCATCGCGGCGGGCGCGGCCGAGCTGACCGGAAGCCTGCCGGTGCCGGAGAACTTCGAGAACGTCGCAGGCCTCGGCGTCCAGGGCGTCATCGACGGACATGCCGTGCTCGTCGGACGCGAGAAACTCCTCAAGGAGTGGGTCATCGAGCTCCCCCGCGAGCTGGCCGAGGCCAAGGCCGCGGCGGAAGCAGAAGGCCGTACGGCGGTCGCCGTCGCCTGGGACGGCAAGGCGCGCGGCGTTCTCACCGTCGCCGACGCGGTCAAGGAGACCAGTGCGGAGGCGGTCGCCGAGCTGCGCCGCCTGGGCCTGAAGCCCGTGCTGCTGACCGGCGACAACCAGCTCGTCGCCGAGTCCGTGGCCAGGGCGGTCGGTATCGACGAGGTGATCGCCGAGGTCCTGCCGCAGGACAAGGTGGACGTGGTCAAGCGCCTGCAGGGCGAAGGCCGTACGGTCGCGATGGTCGGCGACGGCGTCAACGACGCGGCCGCCCTCGCCACCGCCGACCTGGGCCTGGCCATGGGCACCGGCACCGACGCGGCAATCGAGGCCGGCGACCTGACCCTCGTCCGGGGCGACCTTCGGGTGGCCGCCGATGCGATCCGGCTGTCCCGAAAGACCCTGGCGACCATCAAGGGCAACCTGTTCTGGGCCTTCGGCTACAACGTCGCAGCCCTGCCGCTCGCCGCCTTCGGCATGCTCAACCCGATGATCGCGGGCGCCGCGATGGCGTTTTCCTCGGTCTTCGTGGTGACCAACAGCCTGCGGCTTCGGTCCTTCAAGTAGCCACGAGGTGCGTCGAATGCACGGGAGGTACCCGGCTGAGTCGGGTACCTCCCGTCGCTGGTCGGCTGCAAGTCGCTCTGCCAAGGCGAGCTAATCAACCTCCGGGCTGCCTTGCCTACTTCGCCTTCCCCGCGGGCGGCGCCAACCACAGCGACATGCAGCGGCCCCGCGAATACCTGTCCGCCCTATGCCGCGGCTGGAACGTGCAGCAGGTCGTGGGTATTGTCGCCGAGACA
This sequence comes from Streptomyces sp. NBC_00285, assembly GCF_036174265.1. Classification (NCBI taxonomy): domain Bacteria; kingdom Bacillati; phylum Actinomycetota; class Actinomycetes; order Kitasatosporales; family Streptomycetaceae; genus Streptomyces; species Streptomyces sp. NBC_00285. Next base: position 3,708,044 of record NZ_CP108055.1, read on the forward strand.
CTGAAGGACCTCGTCGACGGTCGGAGGGGATTGTGGACCGGAACGCAGGGAGCGACCTGGTACGTCCCTGCGGCCTAGTCGACCAGGCTCCCGGCCTAGCCGGCGGGCTTAGATGGGACAGACGGAAAAGTACGTCTGCCGCAGCCACTCAGCAAGGGCATGGCAGCATCTCGGTCCTGGATGTTCGCTGCGGTCACCGGCACCGCCAAGACTAGACCGAGACAGTCCGTGACCACGTGGCGTTTACAGCCGCCGTCTTCTTGCTTGCCGTCCCAGCCCGACGTCGAGCGTGGGATGACGGAACCCTGCCGAGGTCAGAAGCGGTCCGTGGTCGGCGGTCTGAGGGTCAAGCTCCCTTCCCGAAGACAAGCACCTCAGTGGAGGCGACGCCCATGGGAGCCAGGAAGCTGGCCTCCAGGCTGCAGCCGAGGGCCGCAAAGAGCTCCACGCATGTCCGGCGAGGCATGGCGGCTGGGTAGGAGTCGTGCCCCGCGCCGCCCTGCGCCGCCCAGGCGCGCATTGTGGCCGGGTCCAGGCAGGTCTCTGTCATTACGTCGAAGACTATCCGGCCACCGGGTCGCGTGACACGCACCATCTCGAAGAAGTAGCGGGAGGCTGTGAGAAAGGTCAGAGTATTGAAGACCTTATGAGCCTGAACGAGGTCGATGCTGTCGTCGGGTGTCGGGGCGAGAGTGCATCCTCCGACCGGCTGGGCGACCACGCTGAATGTGTCCACTAGATAATCGGCCCAGGGTGCTGCAGTCTCGTAGATCTCGTAACGTCCCGGCGAACACTCCTTCAGCGTCTTCTCCAGGTATCGTCCGGACCCGGGGCCGATCTCCAAAACCGTGTTCGGGTCGGCGGCGAAGACCCCGAGAGCGCGTAGTTCATCGATGGTGGACTGGGTGGCGCCAGGCGTCCCGTTCATGACCTCGTCGATGTAGTCGCCAACCGACAGACCGGCCGCCCGCGCAGCCCGCATCGTCGCCTCGAACGGGATGAAATCGTCCACTCCACCCCGATTGTTGGTGCTGCGCACGATGTCGAATCCGGCACGCCCCAAGAGCCGCTTGACCCCCGACTTCAACACTGACATTCCTCTTCCTGCTGCCCCCATCAGGCAGGCTTGGCATAGTCGTCCGCGTACGCAATGGTGCGCGAGTTCGGGAGGGCTGGCACTGGATGTCTCCCCTGCCGAAGTGCCGGAGTATGCGTGCACGGGCAGGCTCCTTGGAGGACGTGTCCATGCCTCCCCTGCCCGTGCGCGCGGTTGGTGGGACTACCTCGGGTCGGAGTTGACCGCCTACTGCCTCACCAGTCGACGCTCCGCTCGCGGCAGCCGCCCTGACGCCGCGCTGCTGCGGGCCCGCCGCTACCAGAACCCGGCGGCGGACGACGCAGCAGCGCGGCTCGATGGGGGCACGTCCCATCCTTTTCACACCCCGAAATACTAACCTGCTTAATTGGTTCGTGCATCCCTGTTCGCCCCAGCCCCAACCCTTGCCCGCCGGTCACGTCACTCAGCGGGCGCGGGCACGAGGCGGCCGACGCCGCCCAACCGCAGCGTCGGCCCGAGTTGATGCAGTTGACCGCCTGCTGCATGAGCTGGTCACTCATGACGTTGATGAACTCGGCGTGGTCGGTGACCGGTACGTACTGCCGGCCGGGGAAGGAGTCCACGGCGAACTTGTACCGGTTCGGCGGGGTGAAGGTCAGCCGCTCAGTCAGCCGCGATACGGCTTGGAAGCCGTTCGGACAGGCGCCGGTGTTCGGATCGGCGTTCACGATATGCGAGCGGTGGTCGGCGCTGTCGATGTTCCTGCCGTCCCCGCAACCGGAGAAGGCGAAGCTGCGGACGACCTTGCCGCCGGTCGGACAGATCGAGCACTCGTCCTTCACCTGAACCTTGCTCTCGAAACCGGCGCAGGACCAGTGGTACACCAAGCCCCAACTCGACATCACGTGCGCAGCAGGCGCGCGATGGCCTTCGAAGCCTCGGTGACCTTTTCCTGAGCCACGTCGCCTCCGGCCACCATGGCCTCGCGCACACAATGATCCAGATGTTTCTCCAGCAGCTCCATGGCCACCGCCTGGAGGCCCTTGGTGGTCGCCGCGACCTGGGTGAGTACGTCGATGCAGTATTGATCTTCCTGCACAAGGCGCTGCAGGCCACGTACCTGACCCTCGATGCGACGGAGCCGCTTGAGGACGGCTTCCTTGTCGTCGTGATATCCCGGCGGCGCCTGCTCGGCTTCGGTTTGCTGCTGCAGTTGCTCCATACCCCCCAAGGGTATTACCTCGCAGCGCCGAAAGGAAGTAAACGCATCTCCGCACTGGAGGCGACAGTCCGCACGTCGCGAAGGTCGACCGAACATAACGCCGACCCCGAGATGGTGGCCACCCCAGCCAACAGCAGACGATCACTCCGCCGACATCACACCATCCTGCCAAGTCCCGGCAAAATAAGGTCTTGTTATGGGCTTTTCGATTAAAGAAACCACTAAGTACCTTCGCAATGCCGGCCAGTTGGTGACCGGCATCACCTCGTTATGGGCCGGTGAACTCCGGCCGCACGAGTGGAGGCAAGCATGCGCAGAGCCCACAGACGGACCGGCGTGGGCATGTTCGCGGCGGCTCTCTTCGCCACGACCGCTCTCGCCGGTTCCGCACAAGCACATGACGGCGTCTCGGCATCCGACGGCGCCATCGACAACGCCGCAGCCACCCACGGCCACGACCAGCACGGCGGCAGCGGAGGACACCTGCCGGCCACTCAGAAAAACGTCCGCCTGGTCAGCAAACTCAAGCTGAGCAACGTCGTAGAGGGGAAGATCGCCGACGTAGGCGTTTTCAAGGGCTTCGCCTACCTCGCCTCCTGGGGCGGCGTCGGCTGCGACAACACCGGCGTGCACGTCGTCGACATCCGCAAGCCCAGCAAGCCCAAGGAGGTCGGCTTCATCCCGGCCCCGGCGGGCAGTGCCCCCGGTGAGGGCATCCAGACAATGCACCTGTCCACGCCGTCCTTCAACGGTGACGTACTCGTCAGCAACAACGAGATCTGCGGCGACGCCGGCGTCGGAGGCATGAACATCTACGACGTCACCGATCCCACCAAGCCCAAGACGCTCGCCGAGGGCGTCGGCGACTTCACCCTCAACGGCGAGCCGACGGAGATCGCCCGCCAGATCCACAGCGTGTTCGCGTGGGACGCGGGGCGCAAGGCGTACGCCGTGCTCGTCGACAACGAAGAGGGCACCGACGTCGACATCATGGACATCACCGACCCGTCCAAGCCGCAACTCGTCGCCGAGTACGACCTCGCCGAGACCTTCCCGCAGATCGTCCAGGCGGCCCCGGAAAACCTCACCGAGATCTTCCTGCACGACATGGTCGTCAAGAACATCCACGGCCGCCAGGTCATGCTGGCCTCGTACTGGGACGCCGGCTATGTCGCGCTCGACGTGACCGACCCCAAGAACATCAAGTACATCGGCGACACCGACTTCACCAATCCCGACCCCGAAGGCGCCAAGAGGGGACGGACCGTGGCGCCGGAAGGCAACGGCCACGAGGCGGAGTTCACCCTCGACAACCGGTATGTGATCGGCGCCGACGAGGACTTCGGACCGTACGCGCTGTCGGCTCGCAACCTCGACGACGACACCACCATCACCGCCGGTCAGGGCATCCCCCTGGAGGCGGGCAAGACCATCACCGGCGGCTCGGTCTACGTCGGCCTGGCGTGCGACGGCGGCCCCGCCGTCCCCGCGGGCGACCCGACAACGGTCGACATCGCGGTCGTGGAGCGCGGCACGTGCACCTTCACCGAGAAGGTCGCCAACGTCGAGGCCTCGGGTGGCTACGACGCCGTGCTCGTCTTCAACCGCACTGGCTCGGACGCCTGCGACGCGCAAAGCGGCATGAGCGTCGAGGGCACCATACCGACCTTCGGCGTCGCCCCGCGAAGCCAGGGCTTCGCCGTCTTCAACCAGCCCTACAGCAGCGAGGATTGCCTCGCCGGCACCGGCCCAGCGACCCTTCCGGTGGACATCGGTACGAAGGGCGACCGGCTCACCTTCTCCTCGCACTTCGACGGCTGGGGCTACGCGCACCTCTTCCGCAACAAGAGCGGCAAGATGACCGAGTTGGACACCTACGCCATCCCGGAGGGCCAAGATCCTGCGTACGCCACCGGCTTCGGCGACCTGACGGTCCACGAGGTGGCAACTTCCGGCGTCCGCCCCGACCTGGCGTACTTCGCCTACTACGCGGGCGGTTTCCGAGTCACGAAGATCAAGAACCACAAGCTCGTCGAGGTCGGCCGCTTCATCGACGAGGGCGGCAACAACTTCTGGGGCGTACAGACCTTCAACTCCTCCGGAAAGGAGTACGTGGCGGCGTCCGACCGCGACTTCGGGCTCTACATCTTCGAGTACACCGGTCGCTGAGGTGAGTTGATCTGAACGCGGCGGGGTCCCGTACGACACCGGAGTAAACGGGGACCTCGCCGCGACACCGGGACCGTGTGCGACCATCATCCCGACAACACCCGTGTCCTCCCAGGGCAGTCACCGGCCACGACGGGCCGCAGCTTCAGACACAAGCCCAACACTCGCTTGAAGAGGACCACTTCACCTGCCCGGATTCCGCACACGGACCGGCAGGGGTGGCTCGAACAAATCGACGACAGCTCTCGGATTCGCCGAGCGACTACTCAATGCGAGGAGATGGGAAGTCGGCGGAAGCTTCTCGCCCTTCGGCTCTTGTGGCCGGTCATCGCCCCCGGGCGCCGGTGTCGCCGTCCGGGCTGACCAGGTCGTCGTAGCAGGCAGGCGGTGATCCACGAGCTGCGGGCTGGGCGAGCGGTGGAGGTCCACAGCAGCCTTCCCTTTACGCCGGTCAGACCCATGTCGAACTACCCCAGCCAACGACGCGACCATCATCGAGAGCGGGTGGCGGCAACGAGGTAAGCCGTCCCTGGCCAACGCCAGAGACCCCGGCCAACGGTGTCCGCCGGTCGTTCGTGCCGACGCGTCCACCGGCACACGAACCGATCGAATGGCGGGACGGAGGGCGTCAGATCGTAGTGGATGACGTCGACGGGACAAAGCCCGGCTTCCCGCATCCGCCGCCGCAACCGCCCAGCCGAGAGCGCCCGGATACCGGACTTCGGAACACTGTGCCTTCGCTCCGGGGGCAGGCCGAGTAAACCCTCGGCCTGGCCAAGCAGCCGAAGCAGCGGCCAATACACCCCCCACTCGAACAGTCGGTACGGGCTCAGCGGGTTCAACATGCTGACGAGAACGAGCCCGTCCGGGCGCACAACGCGGGCAAGGTCCCGCAAGACCACGGAAGGGTCGCAGTACTCCAGCACCCCCATCGCGACCACGACGTCGAAACTCGCGTCCGGGAACGGCAGCGCCTCTGCATCCCCTACGGCCAGTTCGACCTCGGCACCCGCCGTGCGGCCCGCGATCTCAGCAATCATGGCGGGCGCCTTGTCGACGGCGGTGATCCGGAAATCGCCAGGTCGCGTGTCGAGCACACGCCGGACGAACATCCCTGGACCGCAGCCGACGTCGAGAAGATCGCCACCGGGACACCGATCCAGGATCTCGAAGACCGCGTGGAGTCTGGAGGAGAAGTACCGCTCAGCGGGCCCCGAGCCCTGATACGAGGCGGCGTAGGAGGCCGCGAAGGACGTATCGTCGAAACGGACACGTCCGTCACGACCGGACGCCTCTGGATCCGCGACCGTCGGACGCACCTGGGCGGAACCTGCCCTTACTACGCTCCAGCTCTCATTGCGAAATCCCACCATCGATCTCCCGTCAGAGCAGCTTCACAACATCGAATCAACTAAGTTGTACAGTAGTTAAGCCTACTTTGATCGGTCATATCCTCCGTTCTGCGATGGCCCTCGCTTCCGAGCATCTGCTGAAAGACCGAGTAGACGTCGGTGCGCTGTCGGGCCCCGGCCCTTAGCAGGAGGCCTCTCAGCCGGTCCAGCACCAACTGCAGCAACCGGTCGGCGGCGCCGGCCTGTTCGGCCGGCCGGGCCCTAAACTCACGCAGGCCCGAGTGGTCGAACCCCGCATCCTCCAGCGTGAGCTGACCCGGCGACAACCCCGGCCTGCCGCTGTCCGGACACAGGCCAGCGAACTCCTCGTCCTCGAACAGGACATCCAACCGGTCCCGGATAAGCATCGCCGGGGTTCCCTTGGACACGCCGTTCGCACTGTCCGTGCCGGGATTCGCTGCCGACTCTCCGGCCGCGGGGACACCGCGACCACCTCCACCGATGACACCACCCCGCACGCACACAGCCGTCAGCGACTTACCAACATCACCAGCAGAGTCACGGCATTGCCCCTGCGGGTATCGGACGACAACGATGGAGCCCCTGTCTCGAGGCCTCGGAGGCCTGCGCATCGCCTTTGAGCAACCTTGCGGGACCCCGGGTCAAAGTCATTCGAGGGGCTTACCTAATCTACTTAGAAGCTTCTGACCAAGCCGCCGGCGAAGGAGACAGCCGTGGCCCCCTCGGCACCCCACACACAATCCGCCCCCACAGGACCGCCGACGAATCGGGTCGCCGACCGGGCACGGGCCCCGCGACGGGCAGCGGGCCTGGTCGCGGCTTCTCTGCTGTTGGCCGCATGCGGGACGGGCACGACATCCGGTTCATCCGGCTCGCCGGGCGCCAAGAACGCGGCCGGCTCCAGCAGCCAGCAGGCACTCACCCAGTACCCGGCACGCAAGCGGTCCACGACTCCGATGATCAGCGGCAGGACGATCAACGGCGACCGCCTCGACCTCGCCACCCTGCACGGCAAGGTGATCGTGCTCAACGTCTGGGGCTCCTGGTGCGCACCGTGCCGCGCCGAGGCCCCCGATCTGAACAAAGCCTCCGCCGAGACGCGCGACCTCGGAGTGCGGTTCGTCGGCGTCGACACACGCGACAACGACGCCGCGGCCAGAGCCTTCGAGCGGAACTACGGCATCACGTATCCCAGCTTCCGTGACCCCGACGGCAAGTTGCTCCTGGGCTTCAACGGCCGCATTCCGCTGTCGGCGGTCCCCAGCACCGTGTTCATCGACCGCGACGGGCGGATCGCCGCCCGGATCATCGGCCCGACCACGTACACAACGCTGAGCGAGCTGGTGAAGGGCCTCGCCGCGGAGAAGTCGGAGAAGAACGGCGGAGGTGCGGCCAAGTGACGCTCGCCGCCGGCGTCGGGCAAACGGTCATGGCCGGTCCGCTCGCCCTCGCTCTCCTCCTGGCGCTCGCCGCCGGAGCCCTTTCCTTCTTCTCTCCCTGCTGCCTGCCCCTGGTCCCGGGTTATCTCTCCTACGTTGCCGGGATGTCCGGCGCCGGCGCCGCCGAGACGGCGAGGCGAGCCGCCCGGTGGCGGGTCCTGGCCGGATGCCTGCTCTTCGTGGTCGGTTTCGCTGCCGTCTTCACCAGCTACGGCGCGCTGTTCGGCGGCGCGGGCGCGGCACTGCTGACGCACCAGCGCACGCTCGGCATCGTGCTGGGCTCGCTGACCATCGTGCTGGGCCTGGTCTTCGCCGGTCTGCTCGACAAGCTGCCGTGGGCCGGGTTCAGTTGGCGGCCCTCCTTCCGGCCCGGCGCGGGGCTTGCGGGCGCGCCGCTGCTCGGCGCCCTCTTTGCGATCGGCTGGACACCGTGTATCGGCCCCACCCTCGCGGCGGTCCTGTCCCTGGCCGCCGACAGCGCGAGCGCGGGCCGCGGGGCCGCCTTGTCGTTCACGTACAGCCTCGGCCTCGGCATTCCGTTCCTGCTCGCGGCGGCATCGTTCGACGGTGCGATGCGGCGCTTCACCTGGGCCCGGCGGCACGCACGAGCCGTGATGCGCTTCGGCGGAGTGCTGCTGGTGGGGGTGGGCGCCATGCAGGTGACCGGCTGGTGGGGGCAGCTGATCGCCCGACTGCAGACGCTGATCACCGGGTTCCATCTGCCTCTGTGAGCCTTGCGTCTCCTACCCGGGGCTGGCACCAACTCGCCCAAATAATCTAAATTACTTAGTAGATAGGTCATTGCCGGGCTCCACGCGCGGCTGGCGCCCACCGGGAGGTCCCCATGCCCCAGTCCCTGTATCCACTGCTTCTCCTGGCCTGCCCGATCGGCATGGGTCTGATGATGTGGGCCATGCTGCGCGGGGGCTCGCACTCGTCGCGGCCAGCCGACCCGACACGGAACGAGCTCGCCGAACTGCGCCAGGAACTCGCCGAGCTACGCACCACCGCCCAGAAGGACATCCGCCAGCCCTTGCGGAACTGAGCCAGAGACCCACAGCCCCTTGGCCGCGACGGCAGTAATGATCGCCGCACTGCTCTGCGCCGCCACGCTCTACGACACAACGCGCCTGATCACCCCGCACCATGCCCGCCGACCTCCCTTCACCCGACTTCGAGGACGGCGCGCGGCCCTGGAGGCCGAGGAGCGGTGGTGCACGGACCTCCTTCTGCGCGGCCGGATCGACAGACGCTCCTACCAGCAGCGCATGAGCGCACTCGCCCGCGGGAACCGCGCCACCCGACCCCACCGCGGCGGACGGTCAGGCCGCCATTGCTACTAAGGCCATTAGCAATCTAGGATGGCGGCCAGCCGCCGACCGGGGGCCGACCAAAGGCGCCCCCCCGTCGCCAGGCCTGCCGGTCGGCGGCCCGATCACGAGGAGTGAGCCCCATGCGCACCTGGCCCGCCAGAAGATGGGCCGTGGCGACAGCGGTCACGGTGCTCGCGGCACTCGTCATCGGCGTCCCCACCGGAGTGGTGCCGACCCCCGTCTACACACGCATGACCCCGGTCCTGTGGTGGAACTACCCGGTCTGGCTGGTCAGCTCCGCACTTGAGGGACTCCTCGTGGCCACGTACGTACGCATCGGCGCGGCCGAAGCCCCCGAGACCGCGCCGCGCGAACGCCCCCGCACCACTCGCGCCATCGGCGCGGGCCTGCTGTCCGCCTTCGCGGTCGGCTGCCCGATCTGCAACAAGATCGTGGTATTGGCCATCGGCGTCAGCGGCGCCCTGTCGTACTTCGCGCCGGTACAGCCCGTACTCGCGCTGGCGTCCGTCGCCCTGCTGGTCCACGCGCTCGTGCGACGGCTGCGTACCGCGAACGTCTGCCGAGTTCCTTCGTGAGGATTGGCCCCCGCCTCACCGCGCGCCGCGGCGCGACATTCGCCCTGCTCCTGGGCAACCACCGCCACTGCCGATCCTGGCGGTCCGAGGGTGGCGCCCCAGGTCCACCCTCACCGTGATACATGCGCCCTGGCCCTCCGCTCTCGCCGCGCGGCTGCTACCTCGCCCGACGGCCGGGGCCGCCGGCACCCGTCGGTCCCGCCCTGCCCCTGGGACGCATCCGCCACCCCGGCGTCCGCGTGGAGGTATCCGCCGACCGTCCCGAGCAATGACCCATCATTTACTAATCTACTTAGCTGCATCTTCTATAGTGCGTGTATGGAACTCGCTGTACTGCCCAGCCCCTCCACCGGGGTCCTCCATCTGGGACCGATCCCGCTGAGGGCGTACGCCTTCTGCATCATCCTGGGCGTCTTCGTCGCCGTCTGGCTCGGCACTCGGCGCTGGGTGACGCGCGGTGGCAAGAAGGAAACGATCGCCGACATCGCCTTCTGGGCGGTGCCCTTCGGGATCGTGGGCGGCCGTCTCTACCACGTGATCACCAGCCCGGACGCGTACTTCGGCGCAGGCGGCGAGCCCATCAAGGCCCTGTACATCTGGGAGGGCGGTCTCGGCATCTGGGGCGCCATCGCGCTGGGCGGCTTCGGCGCCTGGATCGGGTGCCGTCGGCATGGCGTCCCGTTCCCGGCGTTCGCGGACGCGGTCGCGCCGGGCATCGCGTTCGCGCAGGCGATCGGACGCTGGGGCAACTGGTTCAACCAGGAACTCTTCGGCGGGCCCACATCCCTCCCCTGGGGCCTGCAGATCTCCCCGGACAAGCGGCCCGCGGGTTACGCGGACGTGGCGACCTTCCACCCCACCTTCCTCTACGAGTCGCTGTGGGACGTCGGCGTCGCGGTTCTGGTCATCTGGGCAGGTGCGCGCTTCGCCCTGGGCCACGGGCGGACCTTCGCCCTCTACGTGGCCGCGTACACGGTCGGCCGGTTCTGGATCGAGTACCTGCGGATCGACGAGGCACACCACTTCCTGGGCCTGCGACTGAACGACTGGACCTCGATCGTCGTGTTCGTCGGCGCCGTCGCCTACCTGATGATCTCGGCCCGGCGACGACCGGGCGTGGAGGACATCTCAACGACAGGCACCCGGGCGGACACCCTCGAAGCAGAGAAGGCGAGCGCATGAGCAGCAACAGCATCAAGCACAACAAACTCAGGGTCGGGAAGCTGCACACCCGGTCCGTGCCGAACCGGATCTTCGGATGGTCCCTGTTCTGGCTGAGTCTGGCGGTCGTCGTGGTGAACTGGATCGAGGAGTTCAGCGACCTCGAAGTGCTCCCCGGCGGCCACTCCGTCTTCTACCTCGCGGGTGGCATGCTGGCGGCCGTCATCGGGCTCTGGCGGGCGGGCGTCATGGACGCGAAATCGTAGCCTTGATGCCGTTCCGTTTCCTGAACAGAGCACACCTTGCATCCGTATCTCCCATAGAGGACCTCTCGCCACAGACGGATACAAGTCCGGCGCTGGTCGAGTGGACCCCGAAGGGGATGAGCCACATGGCGATCTCGACACGAGTCGCACTCCGTACGACCGCGCTGGCGTTCTCCGCCGCTCTTGTCCTGGCAGCCTGCTCCAGCGGGGGTGGGGGCAGTCAGGGGAGCGGCACGGAAAGCGCCGGCACGAGCAAGACCGGCTCGGGCACCCAGGTGACGGTCACCGAGACCGAGTACGCACTGAATCTGTCCCGCACCTCCTTCGCACCGGGCACGTACACCTTCACAGCGGACAACGCCGGCAAGGTTGCGCACGCTCTGGAAGTCGAGGGGCCCGGTGTGTCGGAGGCCAAGACCAAGACCATCCAGGGTGGTGATAAGGCATCAGTGACTGTGACGCTCAAGAAGGGCAGCTACGAAATGTACTGTCCCGTGAGCGGCCACAAAGGGCTGGGCATGGAGCAGCGGATCGAGGTCGGCTGAGACGCTTCGGCCGCCGCCTCCTGGGCACTGAACAAGGAATCGAAGCTGATCGCGGTGTCGCACATTCCGCCGACAGCGGCAGGTTGACATGATGCCTCGCGGCGGTGGCCGGGTGAGGGGCCTATCACGGGAAGGGACCGCGTGGAGAGATCCGACTGGCAGCCGGTGCTGGTGCTCCTCGTGCTCGTCGTCGCGGCGATCGTTCTCCTGCACGCCGTCTCGATCGCCGTACGAGCGATCCGTGAGCCGTTGCCGACCGGCCCCTTCAGCGGAGGGCTCGAACCGGAGGAGCACGCACTGTCCCGGTTCCACGTGCGCTGGTATCCGGTCACGATGGTCTTTCTCGCCTTCGACATGGAGATGCTGTTCATGTATCCGTGGACGCGGGTGGTCTCGGCGGTCGGCACGAGTGCGGTCGTCGAGATGTTCCTGTTCCTGGGCATCCTGCTCGCCGGTGTCGGCTACGCCTGGCGGGAGGGGGCCTTCCGGTGGAGTTGAGGCGCAGGCTCGTACGAGTGGCGATGTCTCGGCCAGGAGTGCTGCTGGCCGTGTGCCCCGGGGCAACGAGGGAACGTCTTGCGGCCGAGGCCGAGTTGGCACGGCGGGGATGGCCGTGCGTCGCCGTGCCGGCGGACGCGGATCTACTCGTGGTCGTGGGCGACCCCGGTACCGACGGGAGCAATTGGGTCGCGAACGTGTGGGGTGGCATTCCGGCGCCCAAGGCGCGGGTTCGGATCGCGGATGCGGAGCAGGTCGCCGCCGCACTCGATCGCGGGATGCTTGAACTTGGCCATGGAGGACTTCCGGCTCCCTCGGCGAGCGGCCAGGACGGCGGTCATCACGGTCAGGGATCCCATGGCGAGCGCGCGGCACACGGTGACCACGACGGCCACGGTGGGCATGAGGACCATGCTTCACACGAGAACCGGAATGGTCATCACGAACACGGTGAAGGAACGCCGCATACCAGTGACCCTGGCCCCACCATGCACGAAGCGCACAATCACGAAGGTGGACACGCCTCCCACGCCCAAGGCGGACCGGCGGCCGCTGATCATACGGGGCACCACGCGCACGAGGGCCATGCTGATCAGGGGCGACATGGCGAAGGCGGCCCTGATCAGCGTGGTGCCCACGAAAACCACGGTCAGTCCGAGGGCCATGGCAATCTCGACGAGCACGGCGAACACGAGGCACACGGCGGGCATGGCGGGCATGAGGCCCATGACGGGCACAGCGGCCACGACATGCACGGTGGGCATGACGGTCACGCGGGACACGACATGGGAGTCGTGGACGGACTGCCCATGGCGGATCGGGCTGATGACCGCGACGGACTGCGACTGGACCTCCTGCATGTGCCGTTGGGGCCTGTGCTCCCCGACTGGCCCTCGGGGCTGGTACTTCGACTTGCCCTGCAGGGTGACGTCGTACAAGAGGCCACCGTCGAGCGGGTGACCGCTCCTCCGCCCCCTCAACCGCCCTTTTGGAGCGAACCGTTCCTGCGCGCCGCCACAGGCGAGCGCATTCCGCGGGGTGACGCGGCACGACGGTTGTGTGCCGCGCATCTGGACAGCCTGGGCAGGTTCTTCGCAGTGGCCGGCTGGGGCGACATGGCGGCGCGCGCACGGTACGCACGGGATCGCGCCCTCGCGGGGGCCACAGCGGCCGAACTCTCCGCTCTCGTACGTCCGTTGACTCGTCGGGCCGAGCGGTCGCGGACACTGCGCTGGCTCACCGCCGGGCTGGGAGTGCTGCCTGCCGGGCATGCGCGGCATCACGGCGTGACCGGTCCCGCGCTGGTCGCCGACGGAGACGCGCACGACCGCATGCTCGCGTGGCTCGACGCGGTCGGACGCAGCGCGGCAGCGGTCGACGCCTTGGAAGTACTCGACGACGCGGCCCGGGCCGTCGGCCCCCGCGGACAGGTTGTGGGTGCGGTGCCTGCTTCACAGGCGCTGTTGAACGTCCTGCCCGGTCTGCTGCAGGGCGCCGAGTTCGCGTGTGCGCGGATCATCGTCGCGAGCCTCGACCCGGATCTCGACGAGCTGAATCACGTATCTGCAGCGGGGATGGTCCATGGCTGAGCGCGCTCCGCTGTGGACGGTCTTCGTGCTGCCCGTCCTGCTGGTCATCGTCGCCCTGGTGGCGGCCGGGTTCGACGCGGTGCTGTCCGCCGGGGCTCGGAGCGGGCGCTCCGCGTCGCTGCGAGAGGCAGCCGTCCGCGCCTCGTGGCCCGGCCGCGAGGCACTGCGGCACCTCGTCCAGCAGCCTCGGCGAACGCGGGCGTCGGATGTGCCGCTGACCCGGATCGGAACCGCGCTCCTGCCTGTGGCCGCAATCCTGGCCGGCGTCGTTCTACCGCTGGGCTTCCGGTCGGTGAGTGATCTGCCGGAGGGCATCGTCTGGTTCAACGCGATGGAGTCGCTGGCCTGGGCGGCGGTGTGGCTGGCGGGCTGGGGACCGAACTCGGCTCTCTCGCTCATCGGCGGCTACCGGTTCCTCGCGCAGGGGCTGGCGTACGAACTGCCGCACATGCTCGCGATCACCACGGCTGCTCTGGGGGCGGAGTCGTTGCGGGTCGGTGAAGTGGTCGACGCACAGGCGGGGTTGTGGTTCGCGGTGTGGATGCCGGTGGCCTTCGGGATCTATCTGCTCAGCGCCATGGCGATGGCGTTCTGGGGGCCGTTTGACCAACCCGCCGGGCGGGACGTGGCCGGTGGCGCGGTCGCCGAACTGTCCGGCGCGGACCGCGTGCTCTTCCTCGGTGGCCGGTGGCTGCTACTGGTGGTCGCCTCGGCGTTCAGTGTCCCGCTCTTCCTGGGCGGCGGGCACGGGCCGCTGCTGCCGGGCTGGACGTGGACGGTGCTGAAGACCGCTGCTGTACTGACCGTTCTGGTCTGGGGACGGCGCAAGGTTCCGGCCTTGCGCATGGAACGTTACGTGGAGCTGGCCTGGGTCGTGCTGACTCCGCTGGCCATCGTGCAGGCGCTGGTCGTGGCCGTGGTGGTGGTCAACCGGTGAAGTCCATGAGGTCCGTCAAGTCTTCGTCGAGAGCGAGGTGTCGTAGGTAAATGGGTGTCGCGGTCTTCTGGGTGCTGGCCGTTCTGGCGGTCGTCAGCGGCACGATGGTGTTCCGCTTCGACTCCATGGCCCGCGCGACGTTCTCCCTGCTGACCTCGCTGCTGTCCGTGGGCGGCCTGGTGGTCCTGCTGGGGCTCGACTACCTGGGCGTCGTCATCGTGCTGATGATGACGATCGAGATGGCCATCATGGCCGTCTTCATGGTGATGTACATGATGAACCCGGCCGGGCTCATGCCCATGACGATGATGCACAACAAGAAGGGTGCGGCCGTCGTCTGCGCCCTGGTGTTCGCTCTGCTCGCCACTGGGATCCTGCTCGCGCCCTGGCCCGCACGCCGGGGCAAGGCTCCCACCGATCCGACCATGGATCTCGGCATGTCGCTCATGGGACCGCAGATGCTCACCATGATGACCCTGGGCATGGCACTCTTCGCCACTATCGTCGCCACCGTGGTTCTGGCCACTCGACGGGGGCGCTACGACCGGCTCGGCGACGATCTGCGGGCCCGACACGCGGACGATCCCGTACGAGGCGGTATCGGCCGGTGAACCTGGAACTGTTCCTGCTGCTTGCCGCGGTGCTCTTCTGTGTCGGGCTCTTCGGAGCCCTTACCCAGCAGTCGATCGTGATGCTGATGATGGGTCTCGAACTGATGCTGGGCGGGGTGATCCTGGCCGCCGGGGCCGCCTGGCACTACATCACCCCGGCGGTCTCCGACGGTCAGGTGCTGATCGTCGTGGTGGTCACGGCGATGGCCCTGGAGATGGCGATCGGGTTCGCCGTCGTCACCGCTCTGTTCCGGTCGCGGGAGATCGACATGACCGACATGGCGGCGGAGTTGAAGGAATGAGCGCCCTGCTGTGGGCCCTCGTCGCCGTACCACTTGGTGGTGGTGTCCTGCTGCTGGTAGCGGGGCGGAGAGCTGACCGCGTGGCACCCGGCTGGGCGCTGACCGTCGCGGCCGCCGCCATGGGACTCGCCATCGCGGCGGCCTTTCGGCACCCGGTCGCGCAGGCGCCGCTCCTGGACGGGCTGCCCGTGCGGCTCGCCGTGGACGGACTCTCCGGGCTGCTGGCCGTGACGGTCACCGTGGTCACCCTCGCCGTACTCCTTTTCAGCGCCGCGGAGTTCGGCCCGGACGAGGCACGGGCCCGCTTCTTCGGGCTGATGCTGCTCTTTGCCGGAAGCATGCTCGTCACCGTCACAGCCGCGACTCTTCCGGTGCTGCTGATGGGCTGGGAGGTCATGGGCGCCACCTCGTGGGCGCTGATCGGCTACTGGTGGCGGGATCCTGAGCGCACGAGCGCGGCAGACACCGCGTTTCTCACTACCCGTACCGCCGACCTCGGCCTCTACCTGGCAGCGGGCGCCGCCCTCGCGAGCGGTCGGGACGCGACGCTCTCGCTCGACGGGCTGGCCCGCGCCGACGACCC
The DNA here is from genome assembly GCF_036174265.1 of Streptomyces sp. NBC_00285. Classification (NCBI taxonomy): domain Bacteria; kingdom Bacillati; phylum Actinomycetota; class Actinomycetes; order Kitasatosporales; family Streptomycetaceae; genus Streptomyces; species Streptomyces sp. NBC_00285. The sequence continues at coordinate 3,723,705 of NZ_CP108055.1, forward strand.
CTGGCTCTCCCTCGTCACCGCGGGCATCATCGCCGCCGCCTTCGGCAAGTCCGCCCAACTTCCGTTCAGCTTCTGGCTGTCGAAGGCCATGCAAGGCCCAAGCCCCGTTTCTGCGCTGCTGCACTCCGCGACGATGGTCGTCGCCGGGGCGTATCTGCTGTTGCGGACCGGGCCGCTGCTGGACGCCTCCGGCTGGGGTGACGAGGTGGTCGCGTGGACCGGCGCCGCCACCGCACTCTGCCTCGGACTGGTCGCGGTGGCGCAGACCGACCTCAAGCAGCTGCTCGCCGCGTCGAGTTGCGCGCAGATCGGCTTCATGGTGCTGGCTGCCGGAGCCGGGGCGACGACCGGCGGCACACTCCAACTCATCGCCCACGCGGCGGCGAAGAGTCTGCTGTTCCTGGCTGCCGGGGCGTGGTTGACCGCGCTGGGCACCCAACAGCTTCCCGAGCTGCTCGGCGCCGCGCGCCACAACCGGACGGCCGGCGTGGCCTTCACCGTGGGCGCGTTCTCCTTGGCCGGGCTTCCACCGCTGTCACTGTGGGCCGCCAAGGACGTCCTGCTGGCGGGAGCCCTGGAGGCCAGCCCCTGGTTGTACGCCACCGGGCTGGCCGCCGCCCTGCTCTCGGCGGTCTACAGTGCCAAGGCTCTGTGGTTCGTGTGGCGGCCGGCGGTTCCGCGGCCCGATGCGCGCCGCATCCCGGACGGTGCCGTGTGGCCCCTTGCCCTGCTGGCCCTGGCCTGCGTCGCGCTGACGCCGGTGGCCTTCCCTCCGCTGCGTGACAGTGCCGGGCGCGTGCTGGCGTCCCCAGGTCAACCGTCCCCGCACCCCTGGGAGTTCCTGCTCTCCGGGGCTGTTGCTCTGCTGGCCGCCGCGGTCACCTGGGCCTGGAACACGCACCCGCTGCCCCTGCCCGCACGAGCGAAGTCGGGCTTCGCGGACTGGCTGCTCCTGGAGCGTGCCGCGCACGTCCTCCTGGTCGCACCGGTGCTGCGGCTCGCACGCGCCGCCGCGGCCTTCGACGACCGGATCCTGGACCGCGCAGTCGACGGTTCGGCCGTGGCCACCGTACGGTTCGCCCGCTGGACGGACAGTGTCGTGGAGGGTGCCGTAGACGGAACGGTGACCGCGGTCGCCGCCGGTACCCGCGCGCTCGGCCGCCTGGCGCGCCGCCCGCAGACCGGACAGCTGCACCAGTACCTCGCCCAGGCCGTCGCCGCCTTCACCGTCCTCGCCGTCGTGCTCGTCCTCGTGAGGTGACCTACTTGCTGACCGCCCTCGTCTTCGTGCCAACGGCCGTCGCGCTGCTGCTGTTCGCCCTGCCGCGCGGTACGGCTCCGCGCGTCTTCCGCGCCTTGTGGCTCCTGACGTCGGCGCTCGAACTCGCGCTGGTCATCGGCGTGTGGGCCGGTTACGACGCCGCCGGTGGAATGCAGTACGAGCAGCGCGCCCGCTGGATCCCGAGTGCCGGCGTCGGCTACCACGTCGGCGTCGACGGACTCTCCCTGCCGCTGCTCGCTCTGACCTGTCTGCTGTTCCTGGCGTGCGCGCTGTACTCGTTGCGGGAGAACCGTCGTATCCGCGAGTTCGCCGCGTTGTTCCTCTTCCTCCAGACGACCTGCCTGGGGCTGTTCGCGGCCCTCGACCTGATCCTCTTCTTCGTCTTCTTCGACCTGTCCATCGTGGCGATGTACTTCATCATCGCCGGCTGGGGGCACCGGCAGGCCGCCCGAGCAGCCCTCAAGTTCTTCCTCTACACGTTCATCGGCTCGCTCGCCCTCCTCCTCGGCTTCATCGGCCTCTACCTCGCCGCCTCGCCGCACACCTTCGACATGGTCGAGCTGACCCGGCAGAACCCCCTCGCCGGCCGCTCCGTGTACGGCGGCCTCGTACTGCTGGCCATCGTCGTGGGCCTGGCGGTGAAGACCCCGACGGTGCCCTTCCACACCTGGCTGCCGCTCGCCCACGTCGAGGCACCCGCCGCCGGATCAGCGATCCTCGCCGGGGTCCTGTTGAAGATGGGCACGTACGGTTTCATCCGCATCGCCATGCCGATGCTCCCCGAGGCCTGGCGCCGTTACGCCCTCGTGCTCGTGGTCATCGGGGTCCTCTCGGTCCTCCACGGCGCCCTCGTAGCCCTCGCACAGAGCGACTTCAAACGGATGGTCGCCTACACCTCCGTGAACCACATGGGCTACATCGTCCTCGCGGTCGGCGCCGCTGCCACGACAGCCGACAGCTCCGCGCAGGCCCGATCCCTGGCCGTCACCGGAGCGGTGACGCAGATGGTCAGCCACGGACTGCTCACTGGCGCGCTGTTCCTCCTCGCCGGAGTGCTGTACGAGCGCGGGCGGACGTACGACATGGACTCCTACTCGGGAGTCGCCGCCGTGGCACCGGCATTCGCCGCGATGACCGGCATCGCGGCCTTCGCCTCACTCGGCCTGCCCGGCTTCTCGGGCTTCATCGCCGAGTTCCAGATCTTCACCGGGAGTCTCGGGCCACGCCCGCTGGCCACCGCCCTCTCCGTGCTCGGCATCCTGCTCACCGCCGGGCTGTTTCTGCGCGCGCTGCGGCAGGTGTTCACGGGACCGCTACGCCTGCCCGACGCACCGGGCACGCCCCGCGCCTTTCCCGACATCCGCGCGCACGAAGGCCTCGCCGTCATCCCGCTCCTCGCCCTGGCCGTCGTCCTCGGTGTGGCACCCCGCTTCCTGCTCGACGTCATCGAGCCAGCCTCACGCTCCGTCCTGGAGCTGCTCGCCCGATGACCGAGATGAACGAGAACCCTCTCGACCTCCTCCCTGAAGTGCTCCTGGCGGCCTCCGCCGTGCTCGGCCTCCTGCTCGGCTCCTGGCTGCCACGCGCTCGGCAGTGGATCGTGGGTCTGCTGGCCGCCGTCGCCTGTGCGGCCGGGATCGCCGCCGCAGCAGTGGCCGCTACCCGCCCCGCCACGACCGCCTTCGGCGAGGCCTTCGCCATCGACCCGGTGACGAACGCGTCCCGGATCGTCATCCTCGGCAGCACACTTCTCGTCCTCGGCGTCTCCTTCCACTCCCTGCGTGGAGACGCACGGGAGAGCGAGTTCTACGTTCTGGCGCAACTGGCCGCCCTCGGCGCACTGATGATGGCCGGCACACAGGACCTGCTGCTGCTCGCCGCCGCGTATCTCCTGGCGAGCATCCCCGCCTACGCGCTCGCCGGATTCCGCAAGGACGGGCCGGGCACCGAAGCCGCCCTCAAGTACTACGTGATCGGCGCCCTGTTGGGCGTCCTGCTGCTGGCCGGCATCACCATCCTGTACGCGACCGGGCGCGGCACCGGCTACCCGATGCTCGGGGAGGCGTTCCGCGACGCGCCCAAGGCGCTCGTCGCCACGGGGGCGGTCGGGCTGTTGGCCGGCGTGTTGTTCAAGGCCGGCGGAGTACCGGCGCACTTCTGGGTGCCCGACGCCGTGCAGGGCAGCAGCCCCCCGGTCGCGGCGCTGCTCACCACCCTCCCGAAGATCGGAGCACTCGCCGCTCTCTTCCGGCTCGGCGACGCCGTATTCGCCAACAGCTCTCTGCCGTGGGCGGCCCTCGTCTCGGTACTCGCCGCCGCGTCCATGACGCTTGGCAATCTCGGCGCCTTCTTCCAGCAGGACGTGAAACGGCTGCTCGCCTACTCGACCATCAGCCAGGTCGGCTACCTGCTGCTGCCGGTGGCCGTCGCGGGCCGCTCGGGCCTCGCTCAGCAGGCTCTGTTGTACTACCTCGCCGCATACGCGGTGACGAACCTCGGCGCCTTCGCCGTGGTCTGCGCCCTCCCCCATGCGCACACATTGAACGACTACCGTGGGCTCGCCAAGGAGCGTCCGCTGCTGGCCGCGAGCCTTGTCATCTGTTTGTTGGGCCTCCTCGGGACGCCACCCACCTCGGTCTTCCTCGGCAAACTCGAGGCGTTCAGCGCCGCGTTCGACGGCGGCTACGCCTGGCTCGCCGTCCTGGCCGCCGTCAACACGGTCGCGTCCCTCTTCTACTACCTGCGTTGGATCGTGCCCGCGGCCTCCCGAGGCGGCTCCTTCGTCCCCGCCGACGGCGACCGTACGGCGCGCATCGTCGCGTACACGTCCGCTGCCGTTTCCCTGGGTCTCGGCTTCGCCGGAGGACCCGTGCTCGACGTACTGGCCGGCTCCATTACGCATTGAGGCACGGACACCTTGGCGGGAAGGCCGCGCACTCCGGGCAGCCGCCAGGGTGCGCCCCCGCCCGACCGCACGACACAACTCCCCTACGTGAGCGGGCTCTTGCCTGCGCGCGGCGCGTTCCTTCTTCGCAGTGAAGTCGGCCTCGGCATGCGGACCGCGACAGTCGACGGATTCCGCGAGCCGTGCACATGACAAATCAACGACTGATCCCCTAATCTACTTAGCGGTTGTTACCTCTGGCCGACTGGAGCCCCACTGGCATGCCCGTGTCGCATGCCGTCCGGTCGAACGATCAGTCACCAACGCAACACCTGCACGGTAGTTCGCGATCCTGGCTGCGCCGACGACGAAGGGGCTCATCCGGGGTCGCATGTGGCTTTCACCCCAACCACTGAGGAGACCCCTCGTGCGCATGAAGCTGCTCGCCGCCGTCACCGCCGCGGTCGCCGCCACGCTGACGTTCAGTACCTCCGCCCAGGCCAACCACTCCTGGGGCGGCTACCACTGGGCTCGTACCTCCAACCCCTTCACCCTCAAGCTCGGCAACAACCTCAGCTCGACCTGGACGAGCTACCTGAGCACCGCCTCGTCCGACTGGTCCTCGTCCTCGGTGCTCGACACCACCATCGTGACCGGACAGTCCAACAGCAGCTGCCGGGCCACCACCGGCCGCGTCGAGGTGTGCAACAGAACGTACGGCAGCAACGGTTGGCTGGGCCTCGCCTCGATAACACTGAGCAGCGGCACCCACATCAACTCGGGCACCGTCCAGCTCAACGACACCTACTTCAACACCTCGACGTACAACACGCCGTCCTGGAGAACCATGGTGACGTGCCAGGAGGTCGGGCACACCTTCGGCCTGGACCACCAGGACACCACCCAGACCAACACCAACCTGGGCACCTGCATGGACTACACCAACAACCCCGACGGGCCACCCAGCAACCTCCACCCCAACACGCACGACTACAACGAACTCGCCTCCATCTACGCACACACCGACTCGACCAGCACGGTCGGCCTGTCCGCCGCAGCCGCGCCGGCCGTCGGCAACGACAAGGCGAGCTGGGGCAAGCGCGTCGCGCACTCCTCCGGCGGTGACACCTACGTCCGCGACTTCGGCAACGGCAAGTCGGTGGTCACCTTCGTGATCTGGGCGAGCTGACAGCCCCTGGCCAGGCAGGGCGGCCGGAGACCTCCGGCCGCCCTCGCCGGCAACTGCAACCACGGCGGCGCTGAAGGCGCTGTCGAAGCCGCCGGTTCCGGTCGCCGAACCCGCGCCACCGGCATACGGAACAACCCGGCGGCCTGGCCACACGCAACCTCGTCACCCGCGAACTACACCGTTTCCCCGAGTTCGGCATGGGTTGGCAGGAGCAGGCCCCCGGACGCCACCACCCCGCCATGGCTGGCGCACTCCAGCAACTCGTGGGCAAGGGCCGACTCGCCATTCCGGATCTGGAAGTGGCGATCATCCAGCTCTGCTCACTGGCGCTGTATCCGCACCTGGCCTTCAGCGCATAGGGCACCGAACGCGATGCCGACCCGCGCGACCGGCTGATCGCACAGGGAGCGGTCACGTTCCTGAGGCACTACACGCCAACCGATGCGGACGGCATCTCCTGACGCAGTCGGGGAGTGAGCTTACCGACCAGGGTCTGTACGCTCACCGGCGTAATTGATCTTCACGGGAAATGACGGCACAGCAATGCGATCGGGAGGCTGAAGACGTTCCGTGTCAGACCATGAGCCAAGGACCAGCTACACCGAAGTCGTGGGCCAGGAAGTGCGCAGTCTGCCAGTGCGCTACTGCCGGTCGCGGACCGATGGAGGCGAACCGGTCGCCGAGCTGGAGGTGCTGTCCTTCCAGCATCGATTCGGTGCGGTGGCCGTTGCCGCGGAAGGCCTCGGTGGCGTGGAGACCCTGCCCGAGTTCCGACGCCAAGGGCACATGAGCCGACTCCTCCGTCAGACGCTGCTCGGCATGGCGCAGCGGGTGGACGTCGCCTTCGTGTCCGACGGTATCGAGGGGGTTTACGAGAAGTTCGGCTTCGTCACGGCCGTCTCCGAAGGCCACCTGGTCATCCCCGTACGTAACGTCGAACGCGCGGCAGGAGGCGATCTGGGCGCGGCTGTCCCGGAGGCCCGCAGCGGCTCGTCAGCCGATCTTCCAGCGATGATCCGTCTGTACAACACCGCGCACGCCCAGCGGCCCTGGACCCACGAGCGGCACCCGGGCTGGAACCGGCTCATTCCCTCCACCACATGGAAGCCCGGGTCGCAGACACTGGTCGTGCGCTCCCATGACACTGTCGTCGGCTATGCCGTACTCGCGGGCCGCGCCTTCGGCGACCCCCTGGTTTCACTGACCGTGGATGAACTGGTGGCCGCGGATGCCGCCGCTGCGCGCCGGCTGCTCATCACCATCGCCCGCCTCGGCTGGCAGATGCGCCTGAGCGAATTCAGGGTGCTCGAGCCGACCGACAGCCTCGTAGGCCGGGTGGCACGCTCCATGGGCTGCGTCTACCAGGAGAGATTTATGCCGAGCGGCGGGATGCTGGCCGCCATCCTCAACCGGAGGGAACTGCTGCGGAAGCTCGAACCGGAGCTACGGCGCCGAGCCACCGCTCAGCAGTCGGACGAAGCCGTACGACGCGCTACAACGGGGCGACCTGCTCCCCGATGACAAGGCGCTCGTTCGACTGCTTCTTGGCCACTGGTCGATTAATGAGCTTCTTCAACTGCGCCCCGGGAGAGTGACGGTGGGTCCGTCGTTGACCTCCGGTCGACCAGCAGGATCGAGCGCGATGACCGTGGTCGACACCTCAGCCGCATCACCCGATCGGTGGCCGATCTGAAGAAGCTCAATGACGCATACGCGCACGGCGTCCCGATCCCCCCACGGTACCGAGATCTCTGCATGGCGTGGTTCCCCGGAGGCGGCACACCAGGTCTACCGATCCCGTACGCGCACCGCCTGGACCGGTACTGAATCCCCGCCCGACAACCCATTTCACCTACCCCGCTGGTCCCGACTCCTTGCGCCCCTCCCCCTCCCTCCCTTCCTCACGATCCTCTCGCCTGCTCGACCACACCTGCCACACCAGCAGCGTCACCGCGATCAGTACGACCACCATGCCGAGCACGGCCTGTGCCGAAGTGAGCAATTCGACGAGGCGGTTGCTCTCGTCGGGCTGTTGCGGGACATACGGTTGGTCGGCGCCGAGGATCGAGTGATCGGCGTCAAGGACCTGGCTGCTCTGGGCAGCCCAGAGCGATGCTTCCAGAAATACGGACACTGCGGACACTCCGATGTCAGGGAAGGCACGCCGAAGCCAAGGGCGTGCGAAATGACCTGTGGGTGCGGTGGAGTGCCGTGCGGTTACGGTGCGCAGGGCTGTACGCGGTAGAGCAACACCGTGAGGGCGCGTGGCTGTGGCAAAGCCACGACGGGCAGCGGCGGGCGCGGAGGCCGCGCGAGCGGAGTGCCGGTCAGACGCAGGACCAGGCCGATGACGTGTAGCAGGCGATCCCAGGCACGGCGTCCGGTCGCGGCGACGGCGTACGACAGTCGGACGGGCAGACCGGTGGCGCCGCGGAAGACGTAGACCAGGGCGAGCGCCGCGAGGAAGTTCAACGCCGCCATCATGAGCGGGTTGTGGTGCCAGGCGGACGGCAGCCGCAGGTGGTCGTCGAGCGCCGGGGTGGGAATGTCGGTGTCCGTGAGCTCCAGCCAGGCGGGCAACAGCGCCTGCACGGCGGCCAGGGCGAGTACGCTCCTGCGGCTCCTCGCCCCGGCGCGCAGGACGGGATAGGCACACACGGCCAGCACCGCCGTGGCGAGCCCAAGGGCCGGCCAGGACAGGGACGAGTCCGTCGTAGCGTGATGCAGGCCAGCGGCCAGGACCACGGCTGCCAGGGCAAGACCGACTGCACGGGCGGCGGTGCCGCCCGTCGAGTGGTCGGGTTCGAGATGGGCCAGCATGTCCGGTCCATCATGCCGTACCGCTGCTGAACTCCGGCGCGAATACGGCGATTCCGGCGCATGGAGGCGACCACCGGGCCCGTTCGTCGCGCAGTTCAGCAGAGGCGGAGCATCAGTAGAGGTAGATGTCGAAGAGGAACGCCACCAGGCCGGCAAACAGCGCGTATCCGGCCGTGATGCTTGCGGGCTCGGAGTTAAGCGGGCCAGGCCGTAGGCCACGGTCGCGACGGCGAACGCGAAGACGCCCGATCCGGTGTCCTGCCAACTGACCGGGAAGACGGGGATGGGCGCGTCGGTGAAGAACTGGTCGCCGTGTGCGGCGCGCAGGATGGCGTTCCACGCGACAGGTCCGGTCGCGGCGGCCAGCACCCCCGTGACGATCACCGCCGGACGGCGACCCCGGGTGACCGCGGCCAGCAGCACCATGGCGACGACGGCCGAAAGGATGGCTCCATCTCGCCGTGCTCGTCATGATCTTCAGGCTCAAGTGGAGCGTCCTGCGCACCCTCGGTCTCTGCACCGCGCTCGGTCTGGCCACGGCCGGGGTCACCGCACTCTGGTGACGTGATCAACCACGAAGAAGCGAGCGGAACGCGGAAATACGGGCGAGCCGCCTCTTTCCGGAACCCGCCTCCGGCCGCGCCGGGCCGTGACCGATGATGGTCAGGTCATGACCATGCTCCGTACGACGACGCACCGTGCGCCACTGTCCGTTCTGCGGGCCGCGGTGTTCGCCGCTGTCGGGACGGTGCTGGGCGTGAGCGCCCACCATCTGATCGCCGAGGGACCGGCGCCTTGGCGGCAGAGCGCCTGGGCTGCCGCCGTTCTCTTCGGTATCGGGCTCGCCGGTGCCCGGCGTCAGCGGACGCTGGGCGCGGTGATCGTGACGAGCGCCGCCGCGCAGGTGGGCCTGCACCTGTGGCTGTCGGCCGCACACGCGCACGCCGCCACCCCGACCATGGCCATGGCGATGCCCATGCACGGCCACCACGCCATGGATGCCCATGGCGCGTGGCACGAGCGGCTGCACGGCTCGCTCACGATGACCGCCGTCCACGCCGTCGCGGCCGTGCTCGTCGCCGTGCTGCTGCACCGTGCGGATGCGGTGTGCTGGTCGCTGGCACGCGGCGTCACGACCGCCGTCGACGGGGTGAGGGCCCGGATCGCCACGACGTGGGCGTTGCTGAGCGATCGCCCCGCGATGGTGGAGGGCGGGCTGCCTGCCCTCGCCCTTGAGTGGATGGAACGACCGCCGCTCCAAGTGGCGGTGCTCGCGGATGTGGTGGTACGGCGGGGTCCTCCGCCGGCGGGGTTCGTTCTCGCCAACTGACCCCGCCGGAGCAGCGCTCTATCGCCGCTCCGCGTTCCACCACGCCTGGAGACAACCATGTCCCACCCCAGCAACACCCGTGCCACCGCCCGGCGCCTGACGATCGCCACCGCCGCGACCGCCACCGCCGTCCTCCTCACCGCCGGTCCGGCCGCCGCCCACGTGGAGGTCGAATCGGAGAAGGCCCAGGCCCTCGCCGAGAACGTCAAGGTCTCCTTCGACGCCGAGTCGGAGTCCTCCACGGCCGGGATCACCGAGATCCGTGTGGTGCTGCCGGCGGGCATCGCGTCGGCCGACGTGACGTACGGCGAAGGTCCCAAGGGCTGGAAGTTCACCGCGAACGGCGACGGCTACACCGTCAAGGGCCCGGCGGTGAAGGCCGGCGTCAACGCCGAGTACTCAGTCGTCGTCAAGCAGCTCCCCGACGCGAAGGAGCTGGCGTTCAAGACGCTCCAGACGTACAGCGACGGCCGTACCGACCGCTGGATCGAGCTGGACGAGAGCGGCGAGCAGCCCGCCCCGGTGCTCAAGCTGAAGGCTGCCGCAGCCGATGCTCAGTCCGCGAGCCCGACCCCGAGTGAAACAGCATCGCAGTCCCCCTCTCCCACGGCGGAGGAGCCCTCGGCCTCCCCCGTCGCCGAGGCCGAGACGAAGGACGACGGCGGCCTGTCGGCCGGCGTCTGGATCGGCATCGGTGCCGTCGTGGTCGTCGTGGCGGGCGGGGCCTTCTATCTCGTACGCCGCGGGGGTGCCGCGTCCGTGTAGTTCCGACACGGCGGAATGTCCCGCCGTCACCAGCCCGGCCGACCCGGGCGTCATCCGCCCGGGTCGGCCGGGCTTTCCCGCGCTCTTGGCTCAGCCACGGCGAGATCGACCCGGTCAGCGGCCCAAGTGCGCGGTGCCGGACTACATGCACTTCGACACCGGGTATCCGTCCAAGCCGTACGCCCGGCCGGGCGCCACCGCCACGCCCTGAACGCCGCAGAGCCGACTCCCGTACCCACAAGGAACTCACCGCCCGCGTCCCGCCCTGGAGCCCTGATGCACCGCCGCGTCCGCCGCCTCACCGCCCCCGCGCTCGCCACGACCGCGAAGCTCCTCCTCGCGGGATGCTGCGGCTCCGACACGGAAGAGCGGGCCGAGCGGGACCGCAAATCCTCTGCAACCCGGACGAGCACGCCATCAGCGGGCCCGACGGCCGCCACCCCAGCGGCAAGCGCGAAGCCCGCGACGCTGGAGGAACTGGCGGACGCGGTCGGCTGCGCGAAGGCCGAGGAAGCCGGAAAAACCCTGGGATACCGCCAGGGAGTGTGTACAGCGGGAAGCTCCGAGTACGTCCTGCTCACTTCGACACCGACGAGGACCAGCGCGACTGGCTCGGTGTGTCGCAGATGTACGGCGGCATCTACCTGGTCGGCGACCACTGGGCGCTTTCGGCCAGTCCGCGCTCGGCTATGGAGGCGGCCCGGGACAAGCTCGGCGGCACGATCGAGGAGACCGACGCGTACGGCGCCTCGCCCTCAGCGGCCTGAAGACATCCCGTCACCGCTCAGTCGTGCGGAGCCTTGCCGCTCACCCGGTGGTCCGCGTGACTGAGCGCCTCCATCACCAGCCGGCGCAGGTGTCCGTCACGCAGGTTGTAGTAGATGTGCCGCCCTTCGCGGCGTGTCTCCACCAGCCCGGCGAGCCGTAGTTTCGCCAGGTGCTGGCTGACGCCCGTGCGTGACGCCGCGCACCGCTCCGCCAGCGAGCCGACGTCCGACTCGCCCTGCGCGAGCAGCCACAGCAGATGCAGCCGGGTCACGTCCGACAGCAGCGAGAACACCTCGGTCGCCTCCACAAGGCGAGCCGCGTCCGGGGCACCCACATGCGCATTATTCGCAGGTGACAGTTGATCGCGAGCAGGCATGGGAACAGCGTAGACCGCGTAGACAGGGCGGATAACCGCGTTCCGGGTGGCCGGATTCACAGGTAGACATGTGCACACGTGCGCACTTGTTGGATACAGTGGGCCCGGCCGCTCCCGCCCTGCCACAAGGAACCCACCCGCATGCTCTCCGTGCTGCGCAACCGCACGTACCGGCGCCTCTTCACGGCACAGGTCATCGCCCTCGTGGGCACCGGCCTGGCCACCGTCGCGCTCGGCCTGCTCGCCTACGACATCGCCGGCGCCGACGCCGGTTCGGTGCTCGGCACCGCGCTCGCGATCAAGATGCTGGCGTACGTGGTGATCGCCCCGGCCATCGGCGCGGTCGCCGACCGGCTGCCGCGCCGCGCGCTGATGGTCGGCTCGGACCTGACGAGGGCCGCGGTGGCGCTGATGCTGCCGTTCGTGGACCAGGTGTGGCAGATCTACGTCCTGATCTTCCTGCTCCAGTCCGCGTCGGCGGCCTTCACACCCACCTTCCAGGCCGTCATCCCCGACGTACTGCCCGCCGAGCGCGACTACACCCAGGCGCTGTCGCTGTCTCGCCTCGCCTACGACCTGGAGAGCCTGTTCAGCCCGGCCCTGGCCGCCGCACTGCTGTCCCTGATCACCTACAACTGGCTGTTCCTCGGCACCGTGGCCGGCTTTCTCGCCTCGGCCACCCTGGTGACCTCCGCGGTTCTGCCGAAGCAGGTCGCCGCCACCGAGCCGCGCACCGGGAGCGCGTACGCCAAGGCCACCGCGGGGACCCGCCTCTTCTTCGCCAGCCCCCAACTGCGCGCCCTGCTCGCCCTCAACCTCGCGGTCGCTGCGGCCAGCGCGATGGTCACCGTCAACAGCGTGGTCTACGTCCGCGACCAGCTGGGCCGCAGCGCCGCCGACGTACCACTGGCGCTCGGCGCCTACGGCGCCGGCTCGATGATCGTCGCCCTCCTGCTCCCGCGCGTGCTCGACAGGACCTCCGACCGCACGGTGATGCTGCGCGGCGCCCTCCTGCTCACCCTCGTCTTCGCGGGACTCGGCGCCGTCACGGCCGCCGACGGCGGCGACTGGCGCTGGCCCGCGCTTCTGCTCACCTGGGCCGCCTTCGGCGCCGCCTGCTCCATGGTGCTCACCCCGGCCGGCCGCCTCATCCGCCGCTCGGCCCCGCCCGAGCAGCGCACGTCCGCGTTCGCCGCCCAGTTCTCGCTCTCGCACAGCTGCTGGCTGCTGACGTACCCCCTGGCCGGCTGGCTCGGCGCGATCGCCGGCCTGCAGGCGGCCGTCGTCTCGCTGGGCGCAATCGCCCTGGGCGCCGGTCTGCTGGCGGTACGGCTGTGGCCGTCACGGGAGCGCGAGGTCACGGAATCCGTGGTCGTGGAGCACGAACACACCGACCTGCACGACGGCCACCCTCATCTCGGGGGCGACGCGGTCCAGGTCGGGAACGGCTGGCGGCACAGCCACGACCTGCCTCTGGACGGACTCCACGCCCTACGCTGAAGCCGGTCCACGACGGGCCGCTTGCGCCACCGCTGACGGCAAGCCCGCGGCTGAGCGCACCTGCCCCCTGACAGTCGGTCCGTCCGCGGCAGGCCGCACACCCGCGCCTCGCAGTCAGCCCTCGAAGGGGCCCATGTCCCTCGCTGAGGCTAAGTTTCGACGGCCCGGACGTACGCCCCGACTGTCAGTCCTCGATACCCTTGCGCACCCGCCGCGAGGCGGCGAACTCGTAGAGGTCCAGGATCTCGGGCGGCTCGGCGAGGCCCGGTCCGCCGGCCCGGACCCAGGACGCGATGTCGGCCGTCGCGTCGGAATCGTTGACCAGCCCGAGCCAGACGGGCCGCCCGCCCGCGGCCCGCCCGGCCTCCGACGGCTGTACGACGATGACGTTGGCCTGTTCGCACGCATCGAGGCAGTTCACCGCCCGGACCCGGGCGACGGTCCCCAGCTCGGCCTTGAGAGCGGCGAGTTGACCGGCATGGTCGACGCCGGGGATCTTGGCCGTGCCGCAGCAGCAACCACGGCACACGGTGACCGTGCACCGGGGCGCCGCCTGAGCGGCGGGGGCGGCCCCGCGACGGCTCACTCGGCGGCCCGCGTCCAGGCCGCCTCGCGCAGCAGCCAGCCGAGTCGACACTCAGTTGCTCACCGGTGAAAGAGCTCCCGTGCAGGACACCTGGGAGATGGGCGGCGACCAGTACGACGAGACCCAGCAACAGACCGAGGCGGCCCCAACGCCTGGCATGGCCCGCCGTCCTGACCCGCCACCCGATCACACACCCACCGTAATCGATCATTCACGATGAGCCACATCGGCCCGGTGGTGTTCCTCTCCTCGGAGGGCCGCCGTACGAGTGGGCACCTCCCGATGCGGTGCACACCGCACACCACCACGACGACCTGTTGAGCGCCCTCATATACCTGCGCTGTGGGCTCGCTGTCCGCACGTCACAGGCAACTGTGCGATTCATGGTGCCCCGGAGCGAGCCCCTTCGCTCCGGCTCCGGACACGGGAGCGGGTATGCGCATGAGGCGTTCTGTGAAGTCGGCCCTCGGGCTCACCAGCCTGCTGACCCTGGCCTGCGCGGGCTGCTCGTCGGGCGGGGACGGTTCGGGGGCCGCTGTCGGGGGCGGCGCACCGGAGTCGAGCGCCTCCGCGCCGTCGAGTGCCTCGTCTCCCCCTTTCGAGCCGTACGTCAGCGCCACGACCGCCTCGGACACGGACTCCGCCGGCTCCCCGTCGACGTACAACCTGGAATTCGTGCTCTCCGACAGCAGTAGCTGCCTCCCGAAGTGGAGCGGCACCTACGCCATCGACAACACAGCGGTGAAGTCGCGCATCTCCGCACTCACCACATCCGGCGCCGCGCTAAGGGTCTCCTTCGGCGGGGCGACCGGCACGGAACTCGCCCAGACCTGCGACAGCGCGTCCGCACTGGCCAAGGCGTACGGCAAGGCCCTGGACGCGGTGCACGCCACCCAGGCCGACTTCGACATCGAGGGCGACGCACTGACCGACTCCGCCTCGATCGACCTGCGCTCCAAGGCGATCGCGATCCTCCAGAAGGAGCGCACCGACCTGAAGGTGTCCTTCACCCTCCCGGTCTTCCCGGACGGGCTCAGCGACGACGGCCTCGCCGTCCTGAACTCCGCGAACACCAATGCCGTCATGGTTTCCACCGTCAACATCATGGCGATGGACTACGGCACGTCGTACACCGGCGACATGAGCGACTACGCCATCTCCGCGGCCAAGGCCACCCACGACCAGCTCAAGGACGTCTTCGCGCTCTCCGACGACAACGCCTGGCACGGCCTCGCCCTCACCTCGATGATCGGCGTCAACGACGTGGCGGGCGAGACATTCACCCTGTCCGACGCCGCCGCCGTGCGGTCCTTCGCCGAGGACAAGGGGCTCGCCTGGCTGTCGATGTGGTCCACCTTCCGGGACAAGCAGTGCGAGGAGACCGCCTCAGCCTCCGACGGGGCGTCGACCGACTGCAGTGGGGTGGCGCAGAAGGACGGAGCGTTCGCGGAGGCCCTGTCGGGCTGATGCGCCGGGGGAACACGCGAACGGTTCGGCCGTCGTTCGCGTCGTAAGTGTCCGGGAACTACGCCGATTCGACGAGGCCGCTGCGATGGGCGAAGACGACGAGTTGGGCCCGGTCGCGGGCGCCGACCTTGACCATGGCCCGGTTCACGTGCGTCTTGACGGTGGCGGGGCTGAGCACGAGTTGCGCGGCGATCTCGTCGTTGGACAGGCCGGTGGCCACGAGCGTGGTCATCTGCCGTTCCTGGTCGGTGAGTTGGTCCAGGCCGCGGCGGGCGGTCTCGTCCATGGGCTGTGGCGAGGCAGGGGCGGCGAGGAAGCGGCTGATGAGTGTTCTGGTCGCGGCGGGAGACAGCAGCGCGTCGCCCCGGTTGACGGTACGGATCGCGTGCAGCAGTTCCTCCGCGTCGGCGCTCTTGCCGAGGAAGCCGCTGGCTCCGGCGCGCAGTGCCTCGAAGACGTACTCGTCGATCTCGAAGGTGGTGAGGATCAGGACTTTCACCCCGGCGAGGTCCTCGTCCCCGGTGATCAGGCGGGTCGCCGCGAGACCGTCGAGAACCGGCATACGGATGTCCATCAGCACCAGATCCGCCCCGGCGGCCCTGACCAGACGCACCTCCTCACGTCCATCGCCCGCCTCCCCGACCACCTCCAGGTCCGGAGCCGGTTCGTTCAGGGCCTTGAACCCGGTGCGCACCAGGGGCTGATCGTCGGCGATGACTACGCGGATCATGCTGCAGTCCGGCCCGGAAGGCACCCAGGCGCCCACCGCCCGACGGCGCCCTGGACGTCGTACGCACCCGTCGGGCAGCCATTCCTCCCGCCCGAACCTGACCCACAGCCAGTCCATGACCACAGCGGTGGTGAGCGAGGCAACGAGCCGGCCCGCCACCATCGCCGGGTTGCCCGGGAAGGCGATGGAGGTCGCGACCAGCACGACCGGGTTGATCGCCGGCGCGGACAGCAGGAAGGCAAGCGCGGCGGCCGGGGCGACACCGCGCCGCATCAGGCTGTCGGCGACCGGGACCGACGCGCATTCGCACCCCGGCAGGATGGCGCCCGCCGCGCTCGCGACCGGCACGGCACGGCACGGCACGGGCAGGGTTGCGCGGCAGCAGCCGGCTGAAGACCCGTTCCGGTACGAAGGCACCGATCGCCGCCGACACGAGCGTGCCGAGCAGCAGGAACGGCACACCCTGCACGGCGATCGCCGTGAAGACGGTCCACCAGGCAGCCACGGGCGGGATGTAGAGGTCGAGGGCGACCATCGGGCCGAGGATCGAGCCGACCGTCACGATGGCGATCAGCGCGACGCCGCCGAACACGACGTAGACGAGGGTGCGGACGACCAGCCGTAGGCCATCGGCCAGATCCCGTACCCGCTCGTGGCTTTCCTGACTCACTGGGCCTCGTGTTTCCCGACTGCTCCTGCTGCCCGGACCGCGGGACCGCGCCACCGTGGCGCCCGCCGGAGTGGCTAGCGCGGCCGGCTGTGCCCCGGCCTGCGAGAAACTGTGACTACGCTCGCAGACCAGGGCACAACGCGGTGTCTCACCCCGTCGCGAGCCGGCTCGCGACGGCCGCCGCGAGTCGCGGTGCTGCGAACGCGGTCCCGCAGGTGAACCGCATCAGCGGCCCGAACGCGGCCGCCGCCTGGATGCCCGTGAAGTACAGGCCGGGCACGGACGACTGCAGCCCCGCGTCGAGATGCGGGAAGCCTGCGGTGCGGGTGAGTCCGGCGCGCAGTTCGGGGGCCAGGAAGTCCAGGCCGTTCAAGCGGACTCGGTAGCCGGTGGCGGCCAGGACATGATCGGTCGCCAGCGTGTGGGTGCGGCCCTCCACGTCCCTGATGGTGAGAAGGACACCGTCGTCGTCCCTCCGCGCATGGGTGATGTGCTGTCCCAGCCTCACGGGGACCACCCTGTCGAGGCGAGGCTTGAGCCACCACGACCCGAACGGGCCGAGTACCCGCTTGACCAGCCGCAGTCGCGTGACCGCGGGCAGGAAGCGGAAGGCGGCCGCGTGGTGGACGACCCCGTACAGCCCCCAGGAACGTCCGAGCGGGGTGTCCGGCTGCCAGTGCGGCCCGGGCGTGGGACCGGCACCGAACACCAACTTTTCCGCCCGCACGAGGAGTTGGACCTTGGCCTCGGCCTCGTGCAACAGCGCGGCGCTCTCCTGCGCCGACTGCCCGGCACCCACCACAACCACCTCACGTCCGGCGAACGCCTTGAGGTCGGCGTGCTGCGAGCTGTGCGAGACGAGCCCCTCGGAGACGAACTCGGCGAGCGGCTCCGGGATGTGCGCGAAGCCGTCCATGCCGCTGGCCACGACCACGGCCGTCGCCTGCAGCTCCTCGCCCGAGGCGAGCTTGAGATGGAAGCCGTCGGCCTGCCGGTCGACGCCGAGGACGCGAATCCGCTCCACCTCGGGCACCAACTCCTCGGCGAACCACCGCCCGTAGCGCACGAACATCTCGACCGGCACCTGGTCATGCCCGGTCAGCCGGGTCTCGTCCGACTGCCGGGCGTAGTCGTCCAGCGTGAACCCTGGCCGCGGCGCCGACAGCATCGACGCGCTCGGCGGTGACTTCAGCAGCATGCCTGCGGGCATATTCTCGGCCCAGCTCGCCATCGGCGAGCCGAACACCCGGACACTCAGGCCGCGCGCCTTCAGATGCGCAGCGGTGGACAGGCCGTACGGGCCCGCCCCGATGACGACAACGTTCTTGGACATGAATTTTCCCCCCGGCGCGAGCCTTTGATCAGCCCGCGCTTCGGCGTGGCATGGCAGGTCAGGACTTCGGACACACACCGAAAGCCGCCGCACATCCCGGCAATGGCACGACTCAAGGCGCCATGGTGCCGGTCAGATCGCGAGCAGCGGCGGGGGGAAGGGCGGTCCACGCCGGACAACGGCGCCCGCGAGGAGGAACTGGGCCGGAGAGCGGGGCGCGGACCGGGTAGAGCATCGCCGCCCGGCAGCGGCGACCGCGGTCAGGTCCAGGGGCGCACGGACCGGCCCGAACAGCCTGCGCAGCAACTCGCGCAGGTGCTCCCACTCGCGCCCGGCCGCATAGAGCACCTGGCGCCGGCAGATGTCGACGCCGTGCAACAGCACGGCGCACCACAAAGTCAGCAGCACATGAGCAGCGACTACCGGCCAGCCCGCATGCACTGAGGTCGGCCAAAGGGCGTGCGCGGGTATGTGGACCGCGTCGTCGGTCCGGACGAACCAATACCCCACCGCCACCTGCGCTACGGCCGCCAGCACCAACTGCCGTAATAGCGGCTTGTCGTGACCCGCGCCCGGCAACGCGATGCCGAAGAGCACGAGCGCGGCCGCAACCCGCACACCCCAGGAGGGATTGGAGTCGAACGCCAGATGGTGGACGGTGCCCGCCACCGCCGTACCGAGCACAGAGAACAGCCCCGCCCGGGCAGCGGCCACCGGTACCACACGCGGCACCCTGCCGCGGCGGCACACACGGGACACATCCACCGAACCCCCCATGACCCACCCATGATGGGGTGGGTTTCGGGCCCGTGTCACCACCACGTCGGGCACCGACCGGCTGTCGTCATCGGCTTGTTACAGCTTCTCGGCCTGTACCTACTCGGATAGCAGCCAGGGCCGCGCGTCCCCACTGCTCCTCAACCCCACGACATCTCCGGCCTCCGATAGGCGACCCAGCGGCCGTTACACGTCAAGAAGCCAATGCCAGCGCCCGGCCAGACGGATGCCGGGCCGGGCGCTGCGCTGGAACCTGCCGCAAAGGTCGGAAAGCCTCTTGGAATCACGTCACCTGTATTTAGGGACGGTTCCGACGTTCACATCAAGGTCCCTTGTTGGTAGTGGACCCCCTCCACCGGAGACAACTCCCTGACGTCGTCCCCTGTGACGTCCTTCCACCAAGCGGCGAACACCCGCCTGTGGCACCACAGGCCCGGCTTCGTCAGGTCCTCGAAGCACAGCAGAACCAGACGGTGGTCACCCTCGGCCTCCGCGATCTGCCGAAGCCGCACGGCGATCCGCTCGGGTCCGAGCTGGTCGAGGTCGGCCCGGTACGCCGCAATGAAATCGGGCTCGGGCTCGGAGAGGTAGTCCCGACGCGGCGCAAGCTCCCGCACCGAGTGGGTGAGGGAGTAGGGGAGCTTGAAACGGGGAGCGCCCAGGGTGATGCGCACCGGCACTCCCTGCGGGGGCTGATACGCCTGGAACCGGTTGGTGAACAGCGTGAGCACACTCATTCCTTCCTTGCTTTGAACTCCCCGGTCACAGGCACGACGCCGGTGACCGGGCTGCCGGTGCCCGTTCGCACCCGAGAGAGCCCGAACGACACCGAGCCCGCAGGGGGTAACCCTGCGGGCTCGGCGTGACCGGCAACAACAGACTTCTTGCCGACGTCCATATCGTTTGGCATCCGCGGTTCGGTGCTTGGCGACGGCTTCCATGCCCGGGGCCGATCGAAGGAGGGAGCACGGCCGCCGCCGCACCGCACCCCTCCCGCATTCAGGCGCCGAGTTCCCGCGCGGGCTGCTGATCCGAGCCTGCCAGCCAGAACCTACCCAGCAGCCAACTGGCGGTGCGAGTCCAATTCACGCAGTCCAGGTGACGCCGCACTTCGTGAGCCTTCTTCGCCTCGCTAACCACCTCCTGCGTGAGCCATGCGACCGGCCCCCGAGGGTTGGCGTATTCGTCATCCGAGGTGAGAGTCCAGAGAATTCCCTGACATTCAATCTCCACCGCAATCCCTTCCCGCTTACTCTTGTTTATATCTTATGGCATTCGAGGATCCATTACCATTCAATTTCGAAGATGATTAACGAAAGAAATGGGCGCCGCCGAAATGCCGGCCGCGCCCATGCTTCACGCCAGAGAGAGGTGGGGCGCGACCGCTGCCGCGCCCCACCTCTCTACTTCGCGGCCGGTTCGGTCTTCTTGGCGGGCGTCCGGCGCGCCGGACTCTTGGCGCCCGCGGCCGTCCGCGCCTCAGGCTTCGGGGCGGGCTTGACGGCCTCCTTCCGCGCCGTCGGCTGCGGCTTGGCGGCCGTCTTCGATGCAGGCTTCGCGGCGGTCTTCGGCTCGACCGGCTTCGCGGGCTCGGCCACGTCGGGCTTCGCTGCCGCTTCGGTCTTCTTCGCGGCCGCCGCTTCGTTCTGGACCTCGGCGGCTGCCTTGTTGAACTGGGCCTGCATGGCGCGCTGGACGCCCTGAGCCTTGCTCAGCGCATTCCGCACCGCCTGCACCTGGCTGTAGATCTTGCCGACGACGCGCACGTAGCGGTCGAGGTCGTTGCCGAGGATGACGGCCAGGTCCTCGGGCTTCTTCCCGCCCAGTTCCTCGAACAGTGGGATAAGGATGTCTTCCGCCTTGCCCAGGCTGTCCTTCGCCTTGGCCTTGGCCTGCTTCCGCGTCTCCTGCTCCTCGGCCGTCGGGGTCTGCTCACCGGTAAGGGAGGTCTGCTGCTCCATCATCTTCAGGCCGTTGGCGAAGTGCTGGGCCTCTGCCTCGGTGTCGAAGTCGCCGCGCACATACCGCATGGCCGCGACCATCTGGTTGGCGGGGGAGAGCTGGGCAATGTGCCAGGCCAGGTTGTTCTTGATCTGGCCCTTGTCGACCATCTCGGCGACCTCGGGCCGCAGGGTGAGCAGACCCAGGCGCCAGGTGATGTGGGTCTCCGTCTTGCCGAACTGCTTGGCGATCTTGGCCGGGGTCCAGCCCGCCGCCTTGAGGTCGGCGTACGCTCCGGCCTCCTCCATGATCGTCATGTCCGAGCGGTTGACGTTCTCGGCGATGCTGAGGACGTACGCCTTCTCCTCGCTGGCGTCCTCGATGACCTTCGCCGGGATGACCTCCAGGCCGGCCGCCTTGCAGGACCTCCACCGGCGCTCGCCCGCGATCAGCATGTAGGGGACTTCGGCCCCCTCGACCGGGCGGACGACGACCGGCTGGAGGAGGCCGTTCTCCTTGATGCTGCCCGTCAGTTCCTCCTGCTGCGCCTCGTCGAAGAACTTGCGGGGCTGGTCGGGGTTGGGGGCGATCTCGGAGGTCTTGAGGTTAGCGAACACTTTCCCGCACCTTTCGAATTTAAAGGGGAGCCATCCTTTTTGGCTTCCCCTTTTTCCTTATACTTATATCTTAATCGCATACACCTCTAAAGCAAGTGGGAATTATTTTTAATTTCTCGAATTCAATTCCAGATCTCCGGGCTCTATTCGCCCCCCTTCGCAAGCGAGGGGCGACTGGAGGGCCACACCCGGCCCCCGCGCTACGTCGCGCCCAGAAATGGGGCGAGCCCGCCGCGGTCTTGCGACCGCGACGGGCTCCGCTCCCATTCACGCACCCCGACGGCCGCACCAATACGGCCGCTCCTCGCGGGTGGGGCGCGGGGGGTCGGCCACCCGCGAGGAGCAGGGAAGGGCGCCGCTCTCGCGACGCCGCCGACCGGGATCGCTGCGGCTGCTGCGCCCGGTCGACGACTTGGAAACTACAGCATCGCTTGAAACATGTCACCTATCTATTCGATCGGGCCAAGTTGTTGCGCGTCGCAACCCCTCCCAGGCGGCATCGAGGTCAGCTCCAGCAGCGCCAGCACCTCCACGAGTTCGCTCGCCTCCCGGGGCGCGGAGGCGCCTGGACTCAACCGTCCGATGACGTGTGGTGCTTCACTCGCAAGGCGGTGAATCCGCGCTTCATCGAGTTCGCACTCCTCCGCCTGGGCTTCGGGGGCCGGGGTCGGGATCTTCACGACCCCCTCACCGCTTCTATCTGCGGCGTCCGCCATGCGGCATGTCAACTGGTCAGTAGCTTCTGTTCCCCGACGCACGCCGACTCCTTGCCCTCCAGACGACCGACCCGATCCGATGCCGGACCCCGCCCTGCACACCGAGCGGGCCAACCGAGCCCGACCAGGTTGCAATTTACTGCATAAGGCATGCATCATACTTCATACGGTAAGGATGAAGTAAGAGCACAGGGTGAGGAGGCGCGGGATTCTCATGAGCGAAGGCCAGCCCGTCGACGCATCGGAACAGTCGCCCGACGAACTGATCCGCGAGTCCAAGCGGACGATCGCGCAACGGCTGCGACACCTTCGCCAGCGCCACCCCGAAGGACCGTTCACTCTCGCCTCGCTGGCGGAGAGGGCAGGGGTCTCGGCTCGCACACTGGCTCAGGCCGAGTCCTCCGAAGGGGCCAACGTCACGCTCGAAACCCTCACCAAAGTGGCGCACAGCCTCGGCATCAGGCGCATCGCCTACTTCCTCGACGACACCGTTTACGAGCAAATCACCGCAGAATTCGACGCCCTGGACCAGCTCCGGAAGCAGGGAGTCGAGGGTGTTATAGCGCGCAGGTCCGTCCCCACCGGTCTGCCGCCAGCCTCGGTGGAGCAGCTCACCCAACTCCTCAGCGGGATCGTCGCAAACGCGGAACAAGCCCGTGTAGCCCTACAGGAAATTCCGCCCTCTGAGCATCCCCACCCCCCACGAGAGAGCGACAGTTAGCGGCACGATGACCCCACGATCACGCCGGAAGACGACAAACGGCCATCATCACAGCGACTTCAAGCAACGTTGCGAAGAGCGCGTCCGCTCTCTTGAACTGCCGGAAGGGGAGCAACTCACCGTCCCCGTTCTGTGCGAGCGACTTGGCCGGCTTCGCCAACGGCCCCTCCAGGTCCTAGGCCTGGACCTGCCGGTGGGAAGCCCTGACGGCCTGTTGATCGAGACCGATGCCCAGGACTTCATCATCTACGAAGCGCGCCTCGCCCCAGTTCATCAGCGCCAAGTGGTCCTGCACGAGGTCGGCCACCTCATCTGTGATCACTCCACACAAGCTGCCGCCCCTGCCGTAGCGGAGCTGTTCACGCCGTCGCTGGATCCCAGCCTGGTGCGCCGAGTCCTCGGACGCGATCACTCCCACACCGACGTGGAGCGGGAGGCCGAGTACATCGGCTCCCTGATCGGACGCAGGATCAGCGACTGGGGTGCCGAACGCACCCGGACAGTTCCTCCAGAGGCACGAGGCCTCGTAGCCCGTCTGTCCGCTCTGGAACCTCCCCGTCCCGCTAGGTAGAGATGAACAGCGTTCTATATCCCATCTGCGCTGCGGTGAGCTGCGTGGCCTTCTTTTACAGGATTCGAATCCTGCGCTTCGACCGTTCGCCAGCGCAGTGGGCCCTGTGCGGCAACTTCTTACTGTCCGCCGTGATATTTACGGTGTCCACCCCGTCCGTCTGGGTGGCTACCAGCGCCGCCGTCGGCGTCGTGAACTTCTCCGGGCTCTTCACGCAAGTCCTGGCCATGTGTTTGGCCGGCTGCCAGCAACTCGTCCTGCTACATCTCACTTACGAACGGGATGTTGCCTGGCGCAAGGCGCGCTTGCGGATCACGGGTATCGGTCTCGTGGTGAGCACCATGGTCGCGCTCTTCGTCTTCGCGACCCACGCCAGCGAACTTCCCACGAACTATGCGCTGACGACGGCCCAGTTCTACCCGGCCTACCTGTCGATCTACATAGCGGCCTACCTCTGGAACCAGATCGACGTGTGCATCTTGTGCTGGCGGCATGCTCGCGTCTCGCCCAGGCCATGGCTTCGCCGCGGCCTGCGCCTTGTTGCTCTGACCCTGCCCTCCTCTCTGGTCTACGCGGGATGCCGAGTCGCCGACATCGTCGCGGCCCAATTCGGTATATCTGGTGAAACCTGGGAGCCCCTCGTGCCGTTCGCGCTCCTGGTCGGAATCGTCGGCAAGACCATCGGCTGGACCCTGCCGGACTGGGGCCGCTACATCACCACCGTTCAGGAGTGGCTCTCCCACCGCCGGCTTCACTACGAACTCGCCCCGCTGCACCGTCAGATCACCGCGCACGTTCCCGATCCCGTCCTCGAACTGGACCCTGACGACGACCTTCGAACTCGCCTGTACCGCATGGTCGTCGAGATGCGGGACGCCCAGTGGGCACTACGCCTGTGGATGACACCCAACGCGGTGGCAGCGGCGCGGCGAGAGGGCGAGGCACTCAGACTCCGCGGCGACGACCTCCTCGCCTTCGTCGAGGCCCAGCAGCTCAAGTCCGCGATCGAGGCCAAGTCACACGGAGTCCCGCCGATGGACCACTCGGTCATGCCGCGCCTCGCCGAACCCCCAGACCTCGCGGCGGAGTTGACCTTCCAACGCAAGATCGCCCAACGCTTCCGGCAGTCCCCCCTCACCACAGTTGCCGTAGCGGGATCAGCGCCGACCGCAGCACCGCAGGATGAGAACTGAGCATGACGCCGCCAGACACCACCCTCCCGTGCCCCTTCGACGCCAACTTCTTCAACGATCCGTACACCACGTACGCGCGTCTTCGCGCTGAAGGTGCCGCGCACCGCCTCAACACGCCGGAGGGGGCGCCCATCTGGTTCATCCCGCGAGAGAGGGATGTACGCGCCGCCTTGAGCGACCCGCGGTTGTCCGTGAACAAGGCCCACTCGACCCGGGGTTATCAGGGCTTCTCTCTCCCCCCGGCCCTGGACGCCAACCTCCTCAACGTCGACCACTCAGACCATCTGCGGCTCCGCCGCCTGGTGAGCCAGGCGTTCACCGCCCGCCGGGTAGAGCAGCTCCGCGCCACGATCGAGGAGGCCACGCACCGACTGGCCGATGCCATGGAAGCGGTCGGCATCCACGATCTGGCCGCGACCTACGCGAACCCGCTCCCGATCACGGTGATCGGTGACCTCCTCGCCGTTCCCGACGAGGACAGACTCGCCTTCTCCTTCTGGGTCGCCACCATGTTCGCCCCCGACCATCCCGGGCAGGTCGGAGAAGCCATCAACACCATCCAGGAGTTCCTCACCAACCTCGTCGCCGAGCGTCGACGCGCCCTGGGCAATGACCTTCTCTCCGACCTGATCACCGCCCAGGACGAGGGCGACAAGCTCAGTGAGGACGAACTCGTCTCACTCGCCTTCCTGATCCTCATGGCCGGAAGCGAGAACGTGCAGCACGTGATCACCACTGGAGTGCTCACCCTGCTGCAACATCCCCAGCAGATGGAAGAACTGCACGGCAACTTGGGCCTTCTCCCGCATGCCGTGGAGGAGATACTCCGCTACGCGCACCCCAATCAGATGGCCATCCGCCGCTTTCCGCTGGAAGACATCGAGATCGGCGGCGTCCGCATCCCCAAGGGAGAAACGGTGATGCTCTGCCTGGCCTCCGCAAACCGGGACCCCTACCGCTACCCGGACGCAGACCGCTTCAACATGCACCGGGCGGACACCAGTCACCTCGCCCTCGGGCACGGCCTCCACTACTGCCTCGGCGCCGCCCTGGGCCGCATCGAGATCCAATCCGCGCTGGCTACCCTGCTGCGCCGCTTCCCGCGCTTGCGCCTGGCCGTCCCGTCGAGCGAGCTGCGGTGGCGCTCGTCGTGGCGTTCGCACGCGCTCCGAGAACTGCCCGTTAGGGTGCGCTGACCGGTCCGGGGTAGGCGTCCTCAGTAACGGCTGCACCTTCAGGCGCGGAGCCCCACGTGCGCCACTTCAAGGCCACCCGGTCGGCGTCCACGGTGCGCGAGCCCCTGGACGCCGCCGGGTACACGACGACCTGCTCCAACATCAGGGCCACAACACCCTGCTTCGCCACCAGCGGCGCGTGCTG
The DNA here is from genome assembly GCF_036174265.1 of Streptomyces sp. NBC_00285. Lineage (NCBI taxonomy): Bacteria > Bacillati > Actinomycetota > Actinomycetes > Kitasatosporales > Streptomycetaceae > Streptomyces > Streptomyces sp. NBC_00285. The sequence continues at coordinate 3,749,321 of NZ_CP108055.1, forward strand.
CCACCACCGCACCAGATCCGGCACGGCCCCCACGGGCACATGCTTGACCCGTTCAAGGAGCCGCGCCCGCGCCCTGAACGCGTTGGCCTGCGCCGACAGCTCCTTGTCGGCCGCCTTGAACGCCTTCAGCGACATGCCCGAGGGGCGGGCGTAGTCCTTGCCGAGCTGCTTCTGCCGAAGGCTGGCCTCATCCGCCTTCTTGCGCAGCTCCTCCGCCTCCGCCAGCAGCTGATCGCGCGCCTGCTCGATCAGCGCACTGACCTCGGGCTTGGCCAGCTCGGCCAGCACATGCTCGGCCACGTACGTCTCCAAAAGGTCCGCGTTGATCCGTACGCGTCCGCAGCCACCGGGGTGCTGCGGAGTGCTCGGCTTGCAACGATGGCCGCGACTGCCCGCGTTGGAGGGAGCGGCACCGAGGGGGTGGGTGCACAGGCCGCACGCGGTCTGCTCACCGCTCAGCAAGTACTCCTGCTGCGGCGCCCGGTCTGTCTCCGGCTGGTGCTTGGGCCGCATCTGGCGGATCTTCCGGAACTGCGCGGGTGGGATCAGCTCGGGCCCGCCGGAGGGCAGCAGGTTGCCCTCCTCGTCTTCATAGAGGCCGGCGATGGCCGGGTGATCCAGGACCGAGGCCAGAGCGGCTGGCCTCCACTCGTTGCCCAGGGTCGTGCGGTGCCCCTCCGCGTTCATCCAGCCTGTGATGTCCCCGTAGGGCTGGCCGGCCTCACGCCGGTTGGCGGCCTCCCGCAGAGGCGGCAACTCGTCGTCCTTCGGCCTTCTGAACGCGGTATCCGCGAACCCGTACAACCTCGGCACAGAATCTCCCCAGCCTTCTCCGACCCCTGTACACCTCACATGCTAACGAAGATAGGTCACACTGCTGCAAAGGATGTGCGAATGACAGGGACCCGACATACGTAACAAGCCCCTTAACGCCTGGGCTACACGCGAGCGCCCTCAACGCCAAGGATCTTCCACAGCTCCGCCGTCGGCACGCGCACCGTCCCTCCCAGCGGGAGCGTCCGGACCGGGAACCTGCCTTCACGAATCAACTCGTACGCCTTGTCCCGGCCAATGCCCAAAGCCCGTCCGGCCGTTGTGACGTTGACCGTGGCCGGAAGAGACAGCAGCTCCTCCAGGCTCATCGCGCCGGACTGCGGCTGCACGCCCGTTTCCTGGGTGGTCATCTCGCTGGTCGCAATCTCCCCCACGCCAACTTGTTCGCGACTGTACAGCAGTGTCCGACACCCCCAGCAAGATCGAAACAGATCCCGCCAACCACGTACACACACGTACCGACAACGACGGCGGGCCACCACGATCACAGCCACAAGAGGGTCGGATGTTCGAACCGAGCTACTACCGGCGATGCCAGTGCAAGGGGCCGCTCAAGGACAAGGAGGGCAAGCCCAGACTCAACCCAGACGGCTCCCCGAAGATCGGGTCCATCGGCACCACGTGCGCCAAGCTCGGCCCCAAGCACGGTACATGGTCCTTCTACTTCGAACTCGAACCCGCAGAAGGCGGCGAACGCCAACGCGTACGACGCGGAGGCTTCACCAAGAAGGACGACGCCAAGAAGAAGGCAAAAGAGCTTTACGACGCCGCCACCGCCGGCACTGATGTGCTCTCCGACGAAAAGTGCGGCGCATTCTTCCTCCGGTGGCTCAAAGCGAAGAAGTCCCTCGCCCGCACCACCCGCCACGGCTACGAGGAACACCTCAACAACTACCTCCTCCCCCACCTCGGGCACATCAAGCGGCGCGACCTCAAGGTCCGCCACCTCGACCTCATGTACGACGCGATCGAGAAGGAGAACGCCGAGCGGGTCCTCCACCGTCTCCGCGTCGATCAGCTCAAGAAGGACCGCGACGACGCACACCGGGCCTGGGTGAAGGTGGCGGGCTACGCCCACCGGGAAGAACGCCGGGTCGCCCGCCGAGCCTTCCTCGACGCCAACGCGGCACTCCGCGAGGGCAGGAAGGGGCTGCGGAAGGTCACCTCCGCCGCCACCATGCACCGCATCAACGACACCCTCAGCTCTGCGCTGTCCTGGGGGATCAAGCGCGAGCAGGCCTTCACCAAGAACTGGGCGCAGTTCGTGGAACTGCCTCCGGCCACCCGCCCCAAGCCCCTCGTGTGGACGCCCGAACGCGTCGAACACTGGAAGCGCACCGGCGAGAAGCCCGGCCCCGTCATGGTCTGGACACCGGAACTCACCGGCCAGTTCCTCGACTTCGCCAAGAACGACTGGCTCTACGAGCTGTGGCACTCGTTCATCTTCCTCGGCCCCCGCCGCGGCGAGATGGCCGCACTGCCCTGGACCGAAGTCAGCACCGACGCCCTCTGGATGCGGATCTCCCAGCAGATCGTCGAAGTCGCCTACCAGCTATACGGCGAAGCACCGAAGGCCGACAGCGTCCGAACCCTGTCGCTGAGCCTGGAGTCCGGCGACAACTTCGTGAGCTTCCGCGCGAAACAGGAGCAGAAGCGCCAGGAGTGGGGCGACGCCTACGTCGAGACCGGCCGCGTCTGGACGCACGAGAACGGCGAGGCGCTGCACCCCGACTGGGTGTCCCGGCGCTTCGCCCGCCTCGTGGAGTTGTCCGGCCTGCCGCCCGTCCGCCTCCACGACCTACGCCACCTCGCCGCCACCCTGTCCCTGCTCGCCGGGAACGACATCAAGGTGGTCCAGGAGAAGCTCGGCCACTCCTCACGCCAGATCACCTCCGACACCTACACCAGCGTGCTGCCCGAGATGATGCGCGCCGAGGCCGAGTCGATCATGGCCGTCGTCCCCCGCGACATCACCTTCGCCGTGCACACCACGCTGGAGCTCCCCGGCACCATCTGGCAGGACGGCCTCGCCGTCCTCTTCGCCCACGGCGCACGACAGCCCGACGACACGTGGGCCGTCGGCGCACAGCCCCGGCCGGACGCCGACCTCCTGGGCATGGTCACGCTCGTCGGCCGAGGCCAGGAGGACGCCGCCAACGCGGCCGTGCGGTGGATACGTGATCACTGCGCCGCGAACGACCTGGAGCTGGTCCGGGTCGAGAACTTCAACGACCGCTACCCCGAGGAGCAGCGGTCGGACTTCTCGCTCACGCGCTTCACCGTCGGCCGCGCCGAGGACCCCGGACCGGACGGCTGGGAGCTGCCGACGGGCCTGCCAACCACCCGGCCCAGGAGGGCTCGTGGGGCTGCGAAGAGGCGCCGCAAGGCGGCCTGAGGCGGCCGCTGTCCACCGGGTCGTCCCCGCGTCCACTACACGTCCACTGGATCTTGGTCCGAATAGCTGAACGGGTGTCACCACCTTCGAGTGACGGCACCCGTTCCGACGTTTCCGCAGGTGGAAACGGTTCTCCTGGGGGAGGCGAAGGTGGGGCGGGTGGGACTCGAACCCACGGCCGACGGATTATGAGTCCGCTGCTCTAACCGGCTGAGCTACCGCCCCATCGCGGCGTGTCGCGTACATGTGTGCGCGCCGTCTGCCGCAGCATAGCCGCTCATACGATCTCCTGCTCCGCAGGGGCGACTTCGCATGCCCTACAGGACTACGCCGTGACCTGCACGGTTCCCTCGCACATGAAAAAGGACCCCCACGGGGTCCTCGATCATCTGGGCTCTCCCGACTGGACTCGAACCAGTAACCTGCCGGTTAACAGCCGGCTGCTCTGCCAATTGAGCTACGGAAGATCGAAGCTCCCCCGACTGGACTCGAACCAGTAACCTGCCGGTTAACAGCCGGCTGCTCTGCCAATTGAGCTACGGAGGAATGCCTCGTTGCATCGAACGAAGCTCCTTGGGTATTCGCCAGGGGGCGGACGCTGTCTGCGACACATACATTAGCGCAACCAGGGGGGTGCTCCGCCAATCGGTTCCCTCGACACCGACGTCGCACCGGAGACCTGCACAAGAGAAGGGTGGCCACCATGCGCTACAAGCTCACGTTCGCGGTCGGACTGACTCTGGGTTACGTGCTGGGCACCCGTGCCGGGCGCGAGCGCTACGAGCAGTTGAAGAAGTCCGCTCGCCAGATCGCCCAGAACCCCGCCGTCCGCAACACCGCGGAGTCGGCGGCGCAGCAGGGCCGTCAGTACGCGGGCAAGGCCTACCACGCGGTCAGTGACAAGGTCGGCGACCGCGTGCCGGAGTCGGTCACCCAGCGGGTGCGCTCACTGAGGGACCGCAACACGAACGGTGCACCGGAGGACGACTGGGGCACCAGCACCACCTGAAGTCGACGGCAAGTCGACGGTGACGTAACGCACCCGGAGGGGCCCTGGCCCGTGCGACCAGCCCCGGAGGGCCCGCACGGGCCGGACCACGCGCGCCGCCACGACGCTACGCCCATAGAATTTGCGCCATGGGGATAGTCGCCGGGTTGGACAGCTCACCCGAATTCACTCGCATCGTCGTCTGCGACGCGGACACAGGTGCCGTGCTCAAGCAGGGGTACGCCCCGCACCCGATGGAGGGCGGCCGCGCGTCCGACGTGGACCCACAGGCCTGGCTGCTGTCCCTAGGTGAAGCCGCCGGTGGCGGTCTGCTCGAAGGCGTGCAGGCCATCGGTGTGTCGTCCCAGCAGAACGCCGTCGTCCCCCTGGACTCGCAGGGCAACACCGTCCGCCCCGCGATGGTCGGCGGTGACAAGCGCGCGCAGGTCTCCGCGGCCGATCTCGTCGACGCGCTGGGCGGGCGCGAGGCGTGGGCGCAGGCGGTGGGCTGCGTGCCGCAGGCCGCGCAGCCCATCACCAAACTGCGCTGGCTGAACAAGACCGAACCGGACGCCGCCGTACGCACCGCCGTCCTGATGCAGGCGCACGACTGGCTGGTGTGGCAGCTTCTCGGACGGCCGGTCAGACGGACCACCGACCGCGGTGGCGCCTCCGGCACCGGTTACTGGTCCGCCGCCACCGGCGCCTACCGTGCCGATCTGGTCGAGCTGGCTCTCGGCCACCAGGCGATGCTCCCCGAGGTGATCGGTCCCTCGGACGCGGCCGGTACGACTCCGGAGGGGCTGCTGATCTCCGCCGGGACCGGGGAGACCATGGCCGCCGCCTTCGGTCTCGGCATCGGGCTCGGGGACGCCGTCGTGTCGCTGGGCGCGTCCGGGTCCGTAATGGCGGTGCACCCCGAGGCGCTCGTCGACAACTCGGGGATGATCACCTCCCTGGCCGACGCGACCGGCATGCACCTGCCCGTCGTCACCACCCTGAACGCCGTACGGACCCTGCGCGGGGCCTCCGAGATGCTCGGACTGAGTGATCTGGAGAGCCTGTCCGATCTTGCGATGAAGTCGACGCCGGGCTCCCACGGGCTCGTGCTGCTCCCCTATCTGGAGGGTGAGCGGACGCCGAACCTGCCGCACACGGCGGGGACGCTGAGCGGGCTGCGGCGGGAGTCGATGAAGCCGGAGCACCTGGCGCGGGCCGCGTTCGAAGGCATGCTGTGCGGGCTCGCGGACGCGCTGGACGTGCTGCGCGGCCGGGGTGTGGAGGTGCGGCGGGTCTTCCTGCTGGGGGCCGCCGCCGAGCTGTCCGCCGTACAGGCCGCCGCGCCGGCGCTGTTCGGCGCGCAGGTCGTCGTACCGCAGCCGGCGGACTACGCGGCGATCGGTGCCGCCAGGCAGGCCGCCTGGGCGCTCGGGGTGTCGCAGGGGACGCTCGATCCGCGCACTCCGCCGATGTGGCAGGGTCCGGCCGCGCAGGTCCTGGAGCCGGGCGAGGAGCTGGCGGTGGGGCAGGCGGTGCGGCAGCAGTACGTGTCGGTGCGTGAGCAGACGTATCCCGGCGCCTTCCGCTAGACAGGGATTCCGGAGACAGGGATTCCGTGGACGGGGCCCGGTGGACGGCGGTCCGGAAGGTAAGACACCGGTATGAGTCCCGTCCGGCTACGACCCGTAAGGCTGTACGAAGCACTGCTGTCGGCTTAATCGGTTGAGGTAACACCGGGGGAGTGTCCGACGATAGGGGCCAGGGGCAACCAACCGCCCCGTCGCCGACTCCGAGAGACGTAGCGTGCTCATACGACTTCTGCGGACCTACTTCAGGCCCTACAAGAAACCCATCGCCCTTCTGGTGCTGCTCCAGTTCCTCCAGACCTGCGCCACCCTCTACCTGCCCACGCTCAACGCGAACATCATCGACAACGGCGTCGTGAAGGGGAACACCGGCTACATCCTCGGCTACGGCGCCGTCATGATCGGCATCTCGCTGGTGCAGGTCGTGTGCAACATCGGGGCCGTGTTCTACGGCGCCCGGACCGCCGCCGCGCTCGGCCGGGACCTGCGGGCGGCCGTCTTCGACCGGGTGCAGTCGTTCTCGGCGCGCGAGGTCGGTCACTTCGGCGCGCCCACCCTGATCACCCGTACGACCAATGACGTGCAGCAGGTCCAGATGCTGGCCCTGATGACGTTCACGCTGCTGGTGTCGGCGCCCATCATGTGCGTGGGCGGCATCGTGCTGGCGCTCGGCCTCGATGTGCCGCTGTCCGGAGTCCTGGTGGCCGTGGTGCCGACGCTGGGCATCTGTGTGACGTTGATCGTGCGGCGGCTGCGGCCGCTGTTCCGGTCCATGCAGGTGCGGCTCGACACCGTGAACCGGGTGCTGCGCGAGCAGATCACCGGCAACCGGGTCATCCGGGCGTTCGTGCGGGACGAGTACGAGCAGGACCGGTTCCGCAAGGCGAACACCGACCTGACGGACATCTCGCTCAAGACCGGCAACCTGCTCGCGCTGATGTTCCCCGTGGTGATGACGACGGTGAACCTGTCGTCGATCGCCGTGGTGTGGTTCGGCGCCCACCGCATCGACAGCGGCGGGATGCAGATCGGTGACCTGACCGCGTTCCTCGCCTATCTGATGCAGATCGTCATGTCCGTGATGATGGCCACCTTCATGTTCATGATGGTGCCGCGCGCGGAGGTGTGCGCCGAGCGCATCCAGGAGGTGCTGGAGACGTCGTCGTCCGTGGTGCCGCCGGTGGCCCCGGTCACCGAGCTGCGGCGGCACGGGCATCTGGAGATCCGCGGGGCGGGCTTCCGCTATCCGGGCGCCGAGGAGCCGGTGCTCAGGACGATCGACCTGGTGGCCCGGCCCGGCGAGGTGACCGCGGTGATCGGCTCGACCGGCAGCGGCAAGTCCACGCTGCTCGGCCTGGTCCCCCGGCTGTTCGACACGACCGAGGGCGAGGTTCTCGTCGACGGCATCGAGGTGTCGACCGTCGAGCCGAGGCTGCTGGCCAGGACCGTCGGGCTCGTGCCGCAGAAGCCGTATCTCTTCGCAGGCACGGTCGCCACCAACCTGCGCTACGGCAAGCCGGACGCCACCGACGAGGAACTGTGGCAGGCGCTGGAGGTGGCGCAGGCCAAGGGCTTCGTCGAGCAGTTGGAGAACGGGCTGGACTCCCCCATCGCGCAGGGTGGCACGAACGTCTCCGGTGGTCAGCGGCAGCGGCTCGCCATCGCGCGCACGCTGGTGCAGCGGCCGGAGATCTATCTCTTCGACGACTCCTTCTCCGCCCTCGACTACGCGACCGACGCGGCCCTTCGGGCGGCGCTCGCCGAGGAGACCTCGGAGGCGACCGTCGTGATCGTCGCCCAGCGGGTGGCCACCATCCGCGACGCCGACCGGATCGTCGTCCTGGACGAGGGCCGGGTCGTCGGCACCGGCACCCACCGCGAGCTGATGGCGGACAACGAGACCTACCGGGAGATCGTGCTCTCCCAGCTGACGGAAGCGGAGGCCGCCTGATGGCCGGGCCCATGGGGCGCATGATGGCCGGCGGCGGCCCCGAGAACCGCTCGCTGGACTTCAAGGTGTCCGGCAGGCGACTGCTCACCCACTTCAAGCCGGAACGGCTCACCCTCTACGCGATGCTGGCCTGCGTCACAGTGAGCGTGGGCCTCAACGTGGTCGGGCCGAAGATCCTCGGCAAGGCCACCGACCTGGTCTTCGCCGGGATCATCGGACGGCAGATGCCCTCCGGCGCCAGCAAGGAGGAAGTCCTCGCGGGGATGCGGAGCCGCGGCGAGGGACAGGTCGCGGACATGCTCCGCAGCACCGACTTCACGCCGGGCAAGGGCATCGACTTCACCACCGTGGGGCAGGTCCTGCTGTCCGCGGTCGGGGTGTTCCTGGTCGCCGGTCTACTGATGGCGGTGGCGACACGGCTGGTCAACAGGACCGTCAACCGCACGATGTTCCGGATGCGCGAGGACGTCCAGACCAAGCTGTCCCGGCTGCCGCTGTCGTACTTCGACAAGCGCCAGCGCGGCGAGGTCCTGTCCCGGGCCACGAACGACATCGACAACATCGGGCAGACCCTCCAGCAGTCGATGGGCCAGCTCATCAACTCGCTGCTCACCATCATCGGCGTCCTCGCGATGATGTTCTGGGTGTCCTGGCTGCTCGCCCTGGTCGCGCTGGTCACCGTGCCGCTGTCGTTCGTCGTCGCCACTCGGGTCGGCAAGCGCTCGCAGCCGCACTTCGTGCAGCAGTGGCGCACCACCGGCAAGCTCAACGCCCACATCGAGGAGATGTACACCGGGCACACGCTGGTGAAGGTGTTCGGCCGCCAGGACGAGTCGGCCGCGCAGTTCGCCGAGCAGAACGACGCGCTGTACGAGGCCGGGTTCAAGGCGCAGTTCAACAGCGGGGTCATGCAGCCGCTGATGATGTTCATCTCGAACCTCAACTACGTGCTGGTGGCGGTCGTGGGCGGCCTGCGGGTCGCGACCGGCTCGCTGTCGATCGGTGACGTACAGGCCTTCATCCAGTACTCCCGGCAGTTCTCCATGCCGCTCACGCAGGTCGCGTCGATGGCGAACCTCGTGCAGTCGGGTGTCGCCTCGGCCGAGCGGATCTTCGAACTCCTCGACGCGGAGGAGCAGGAGGCGGATCCGGTACCGGCGCTCAGGCCCGAGGAACTGCGCGGGCGGGTGGCCCTGGAGCATGTCTCCTTCCGCTACGACCCCGAGAAGCCGCTCATCGACGACCTCTCGCTGAAGGTCGAACCCGGGCACACGGTCGCGATCGTCGGCCCGACCGGAGCCGGAAAGACCACCCTGGTCAACCTGCTCATGCGGTTCTACGACGTCTCGGGCGGCCGCATCACCCTGGACGGCGTGGACATCGCCCGGATGTCCCGGGACGAGCTGCGGGCCGGGATCGGGATGGTGCTGCAGGACACCTGGCTGTTCGGGGGGACCATCGCGGAGAACATCGCGTACGGCGCCTCCCGCGAGGTCACCCGGGGCGAGATCGAGGAGGCGGCGCGGGCGGCCCACGCGGACCGGTTCGTGCGGACGCTTCCCGACGGCTACGACACCGTGATCGACGACGAGGGCAGCGGGGTGAGCGCGGGTGAGAAGCAGCTCATCACGATCGCCCGGGCGTTCCTGTCGGACCCGGTGATCCTGGTGCTGGACGAGGCGACCTCGTCGGTCGACACGCGTACCGAGGTGCTGATCCAGAAGGCGATGGCGAAGTTGGCCCACGGGCGGACGTCGTTCGTGATCGCGCACCGGCTGTCGACGATCCGGGACGCGGACACGATCCTCGTCATGGAGAACGGCTCGATCGTCGAACAGGGCACGCACACCGACCTGTTGGCGGCGGGCGGGGCGTACGCGCGGCTGTACCAGGCGCAGTTCGCGCAGGCGGTCGCGGAGGTGGACTGAGGGCCGGGCGGGTGTCGGGGGGCTGCGGGGCCGTTGTGGCTGGTCGCGCAGTTTCCCGCGCCCCTGGGTGGGCACAGGGCCGTCGCTCGCATGATGACGCGGCTTCGTGCGGCGCGCCCCTCAGGGGCGCGGGAAACTGCGCGACCGGCCCCACCGGCCCGCGGACACCCGACGACCCGTCCGCTCTCTAATCCAGATATCCCCTCAACTGGTCCGCGAACGCGTGGTCCCGCAGCTTGTTGAGGGTTTTGGACTCGATCTGGCGGATCCGTTCCCGGGTGACCCCGAAGATGCGGCCGATCTCCTCGAGTGTGCGGGGACGCCCGTCGGCCAGGCCGTAGCGGAGTTGGACGACCTTGCGTTCCCGTTCGCCCAGGGTCGACAGGACCGCCTCCAGGTGCTCCCTGAGCAGCAGGAACGCCGCCGACTCGACCGGCGATGCCGCGTCGCCGTCCTCGATGAGGTCACCGAGGGCGACGTCGTCCTCCTCGCCCACCGGGGCGTGCAGCGACACCGGTTCCTGGGCCAGCCGGAGAACCTCGCTGACGCGTTCGGGGGTGAGGTCGAGATGGGCGGCGACCTCTTCCGGGGTGGGTTCGTAGCCGCGTTCCTGGAGCATGCGGCGCTGGACGCGGATGACCCGGTTGATCAGTTCGACGACGTGGACCGGGACCCGGATCGTGCGGGCCTGGTCGGCGAGGGCCCGGGACATGGCCTGGCGGATCCACCAGGTGGCGTAGGTGGAGAACTTGTAGCCGCGGGCGTAGTCGAACTTCTCGACCGCCCGGATCAGGCCCAGGTTGCCTTCCTGCACCAGGTCGAGCATGGTCAGGCCGCGGCCGACGTACCGCTTGGCGACCGAGACGACCAGCCGCAGGTTCGCCTCGATGAGGCGGCGCTTGGCCATGCGGCCCAGTACGACCAGCCGGTCCAGGTCGAGCGCCAACTGGCTGTCCAGGTCGGAGGCGTTGCTCAGTTTCTCCTCGGCGAACAGACCGGCCTCGACCCGGCGGGCGAGGTCGACCTCCTCTGCCGCGGTGAGCAGCCGGATACGGCCGATCTCCCGCAGGTACTGGCGGAACAGGTCCGAGGACGGGCCGCCGGTCTCGGTACGGCCGCGGGGTGGTTCGGGGGGCTCGACCGGCTCGGTCTCGACGGTTTCGAGCGATTCGGCGGGCGGGGTGTCCGGCTCCGCCTCGGGGTGGTGCACGGCACGGTTCTGAGGGGGCACCGCGACGAGAACGTCGGTCTCGGCGTCCGGTTCTGCCGTGTCGTCCGCACTGTTCTCGGTCTGTGTCAGGGTCTGGGTCTGCACGGGGGCGACCTCCAGGATGATCGCTGCCAGGGAGGACGGCAGCGGTACTTCGGGGGCGGAGTCGGCGGCCTCGCCGCTGTCCGTCCCGTACGCGATGAGCGGAACCGCGGGGGTGTGGGACCCGTTGGGGACGGATCGGCCGCGCTCCGAGGACTCAGGCACCGGAACCCAGTGTGGAGTACGACACATCGCCGCCACGAGGGGCGTGCGGTGACTTTTTGAGTCCGGCCCGTGACCGCGTGGTGACCATCGCGGGCGCCCGGAGGCCGACGCCCGCCCTGATCTGGGGCGATCCGCGCCAGTCCGCTTCTTTGTACGAAATCCCCGCGGCGGTCCGGTACGACGGCACCAGGGGCGCGTGACCTCCGGGGCCCCCTCAGAGCGCGGCGGCGCCGTGCTCCCGCAGGCCCTGGCTGTACTGCTGGAGGACCCACACCTCGTTCTGCACGGCGGCCAGGTGGGCCGGGTCGCCGCCGTTGCCGAGGCGGATCAGGGTGCCCTGGACCTCCTGGATGCGGCGGTCGACGGCGCGGCGGCGGACCTGGACCAGGACCGTGCTCGCGTACACGTCGTCGACGGTGCGGCGCATGATCGCCTCGACGGCCAGCTCCGTGACCATCGCGCGGACCACGTCGTCGGGGGCGGCCTCGCGGACCCGGACCAGATAGTCCTGGGAGTCCTGTACGCCGTACTCGACGCCGCCCGCGTCCATGATCGCCTGGCGTACAGCGGCGTAGGGGGCGGCGGTGAACTCGTCGATGCCGTACGCGTCGAAGGCCGGGGAGACCAGGTCGGGGCGCTGGAGGGCGACCTTGAGCAGCTCGCGCTCGGTGGCGTAGACGGGGTTGCGGAGGGTGAGGGCGGGGCCGGAGACCGCGGGGCGGTGGGCGGCGTCGTACGACTGCTGCGCGCCGCGGGCCGGCGCCGGGCCCTTGCCGCCGCGGTCGCGGGCCCAACGGGCCAGCTGGGCCACCCTCTTGACCACGAACTGGGTGTCGAGGATGCCGAGCATGCCGGCGAGTTGGACGGCGACCTCGTGCTGGGCGCCGCTGTTCTTGATGCGGGCGACGATGGGGGCGGCCTCGTCGAGGGCGGCGGCGCGGCCGGCGGGGGTGTCGAGGTCGTAGCGGACGACGATCTGGCGGAGCGCGAACTCGAAGAGCGGGGTGCGGGGTTCGACGAGGTCGGCGACCGCCTCGTCGCCCTTGGCGAGCCGGAGCTCGCAGGGGTCCATGCCGTCGGGGGCGATGGCGATGTAGGTCTCCGCGGCGAACTTCTGGTCGTCCTCGAAGGCTCGCAGGGCCGCCTTCTGGCCGGCCGAGTCGCCGTCGAAGGTGAAGATCACGCGGGCCGAGCCGTTGTCCATCAGCAGGCGGCGGAGGATCTTGATGTGGTCGCCGCCGAAGGCGGTGCCGCAGGTCGCGATCGCGGTCGTCACACCGGCGAGATGGCAGGCCATGACGTCCGTGTAGCCCTCGACGACGACCGCGCGGGACACCTTGGCGATGTCCTTCTTCGCGAGGTCGATCCCGTAGAGGACCTGGGACTTCTTGTAGATCGCGGTGTCGGGCGTGTTGAGGTACTTCGGGCCGTTGTCCGCCTCGTAGAGCTTGCGGGCGCCGAAGCCGACGACCTCGCCGCCGATGTCGCGGATGGGCCACATCAGGCGGCCGCGGAAGCGGTCGATGGGGCCGCGGCGGCCCTCCTGGGAGAGACCGGAGAGCAGGAGCTCCTTGTCGGTGAAGCCCTTGCCGCGCAGGAAGCGGGTGAGGTGGTCCCAGCCCTGGGGGCTGTAGCCGACGGAGAAGTGCGCGGCGGCGGCCTGGTCGAAGCCGCGCTCGGCGAGGAACTGACGGCCGGCGTCCGCCTCCGCGTTGGTGGCCAGCTGTTCCATGTACCAGTCGGCGGCGATCTTGTGGGCCTCGACCAGGCGGATCCGCTCGCCGCGCTGGTGGGAGGGGTTGTAGCCGCCCTCCTCGTAGCGCAGGGTGATGCCGACCTGGGCGGCCAGGCGCTCGACCGCCTCGGAGAAGGTGAGGTGGTCGATCTTCATCACGAACGTGATGGTGTCGCCGCCCTCCTGGCATCCGAAGCAGTGGAAGAACCCCTTGCTCGGACTGACCTGGAAGGACGGCGACTTCTCGTCGTGGAACGGACACAGGCCCTTGAGGTTGCCACCGCCCGCGTTGCGCAGCTGGAGGTACTCGGACACCACGGCGTCGATCGGGACCGCGTCCCGAACCGCCTTCACGTCCTCGTCGTTGATCCGTCCTGCCACACGAGGATTCTACGGGGCCGAACTGACACTCCTGAGGCGAGACGTCCTTCCGGCCGCGGGTCCGGGGGTCGCCCCCCGGGAATCGCGGCACGGGGACGGGCCGACGCCTAGGGGACGAGGCCTGCGAGTGGGACGTGCGGGTTCGCCAGGGCCTCCGTGTCCACCTGGGTTCCCGATCGGATCAGGCCCTGAATCGGCTCGGTGACGTCCCACACATTGACGTTCATCCCGGCCAGCACGCGGCTCTCCTTGACCCAGAACGCGATGAACTCGCGCTTCCCGGCGTCTCCCCGGATCACCACTTCGTCGTAGGAGCCCGGGGGCGCCCAGCCGCTGTACTCCATGCCCAGGTCGTACTGGTCGGAGAAGAAGTAGGGCACACGGTCGTACGTCACCTGGCGGCCCAGCATCGCGCGGGCCGCCGCCGGGCCGCCATTGAGGGCGTTCGCCCAGTGCTCGACCCGCAGCCGGTTGCCGAAGAGGGCGTGGTGGAAGGAGGCCACGTCGCCCGCCGCGTAGATGTCCGGGTCGGACGTGCGCAGTTGTCCGTCCACCGCGATCCCGCCGCCGTGGGCGCGGTCGGCCAGCTCCAGCCCCGCCGCCTCCGCGAGAGCGACGCGCGGGGCCGCGCCGACCGCCGCGAGGACGTCGTGCGCCGGGTGCTCCTCGCCGTCGTCGGTACGGGCGGCCAGCACCATGCCGTCCTGGCCGATGATCTCGGTGAGGCTGGCGCCGAAGTGGAAGCGGACGCCGTGCTCGCGGTGCAGCTCCGCGAAGAGGTTGCCGAGTTCGGGGCCGAGCACGGAGTGCAGCGGGGTCGACAGGGGTTCGACGACGGTGACCTCGGCGCCGTACTCCCGGGCCGCCGCCGCGACCTCCAGGCCGATCCAGCCGGCGCCGGCGATCACGAGGTGGCCGTTGTCCCGGCCCAGGGTGGCCAGGACGCCCTTGAGGCGCTCGGCGTGGGCGAGGCGCCGCAGATGGTGGACGCCGGCCAGGTCGGTGCCCGGGACGTCCAGGCGGCGGGGTTCGGCGCCGGTGGCGAGGAGCAGCTTGTCGTAGCGGACGACGGTGCCGTCCGCGCCGAAGCGGACCGTCTTCGCCGTCCGGTCGACGGCGTCGACGGTCTCGCCGAGGTGGAGCTCGATGTCGTTGCGCGCGTACCAGGCGGGTTCGTGCACGAAGACGCTGTCGCGCTCCTCCTTGCCGAGGAGGTACCCCTTGGAGAGCGGCGGGCGCTCGTAGGGGTGGTCGCGTTCGTCGCAGATCAGTATCACCCGGCCGGTGAAGCCCTCCGTCCGGAGCGTCTCGGCCGCCTTCGCGCCGGCGAGACCTCCTCCCACGATGACAAAAGTCTGATCCGCGTCGACCACTTGATGCCTCCTACGGGGGGTCCGGGGGGTGTCCCCCCAGTTAACACAGCGCGTGCCGCCACATGGGAGCGTCCCGCACGGAGCGTGAGGGGGGAAGAGGGGGTGGCTCGATCAGGCCACGGAGGGTCACATTCGGGCTCGCCCCATGTCTCTTCCGTCTCCTCGGCACGACTCGTGCCCCGCAAGCATCACAGGTGCCCCGTGAGCCGGGCGTGAAGCGAGCGGGCCGATGCGTCGGTGAGGGACGCGATGTGGTCGACGATCACTCGTTTGCGCGCGCTGTCGTCGGGCGCCAGCTCGAACAGTGCGCGGAACTGGGGATCGAGGCCGTCCGGGGCGCGCACGGTGAGCGCTTCGGCGAGTTCCGCGACGACGATCCGCTGGTCGGCCCGCAGCAGTTCCTGCTCGGCGCGCTGCATGACGTACCGGTCGGCGACGGCCTTGAGGACCGCGCACTCCAGGCGGGTCTCGTGGGGTACGACGAGTTCGGCGCCGTACCGCGTGAGCCGCCCGGTGCCGTACCGCGTGCGGGTGGCGGTCTCCGCGGCGAGGCAGAAGCGGCCGATGAGCTGGCTGGTGGCGTCCTTGAGGCGGGCCTGGGCGACGGCCGAGCCGTCGTAGCCGTGCGGCCACCACTCCTGGTCCTGGAGACGGTCGAGGGCCTCCGCGAGCTCCACCGGGTCGGTGTCCGCGGGGACGTACCTGCCGCGGGCCACCTCGAAGACCGCCTGGCGTTCCGGCTCCGCGTGCAGGCAGTTGGGGTCGATGTGGCCGGCGTGCAGTCCGTCCTCGACGTCGTGCACTGAATACGCCACGTCGTCGGCCCAGTCCATGACCTGGGCCTCGAAGGTGGTGCGGGTGCCGGGGGCGTCCTTGCGGATCCAGTCGAAGACGGGGCGGTCGTCCTCGTAGGCGCCGAACTTCTGGGACGCGGGGTCGCTCGGGTGGGCTCCTCTGGACCAGGGGTACTTGGTGGCCGCGTCGAGGGTGGCCCGGGTGAGGTTGAGGCCCACGGAGCCTTCCTCGGTGAACCGCTTGGGTTCGATGCGGGTGAGGAGCCGCAGGGACTGGGCGTTGCCCTCGAAGCCGCCGCAGTCCTCCGCGAACTCGTTCAGCGCCTGTTCGCCGTTGTGGCCGAAGGGCGGGTGGCCGAGGTCGTGGGAGAGACAGGCGGCTTCCACCAGGTCGGGGTCGCAGCCGAGGGCCGCGCCGAGCTCCCGGCCCACCTGGGCGCACTCCAGGGAGTGGGTGAGGCGGGTGCGGGGACTGGCGTCCCACTGGCTGTTGCGCTCGCCCGGTGTGACCACCTGGGTCTTGCCCGCGAGCCGTCTGAGCGCTGAGGAGTGCAGGACGCGGGCACGATCTCGTTGGAAGGCGGTGCGGCCTGGGCGCTTGTCGGGCTCCGGGGCCCAGCGTTCGGTTGACTGCGGGTCGTACGACATGTCTCGACAGTACGGGCAGGTACTGACAATCCACGTATACGTCTGCCGGGTTCCGGACCACCGGGATGGGACGGGGAGCCTCGGCGTTCCGCGACGCCGGCTGGTCCAGCGCGCGGGCCTATGCGGCTGTGGTCACCCGGGCCGCCAGGGACTGCTCGTACCGGTGCAGGATCAGGCCGGCCATCGCGGGGTGGGTGCCCAGGGGGGCCGCGGCGATCCAGGGGGCCTTCTCCGCGCACTGGGTCGCGAACAGGCCCGGGGCCGTGAAGTACGAGGCCACCGCCACCCGGTGGCGGCCCCTCGCGGTCAGGGCGCGGATCGCCGTGTCCACCGTGGGGGTCGCCGCGGAGGCGTAGGCCGGGACCACCGGGACTCCCAGGCGGTCCGAGAGGAGTTGGGCCGTGCGGCGGGTGTCCGCCGCCGAGTCGGGGTCGCGGGAGCCCGCAGCCGCCAGGACGACCGCGCCGGTGCGGCGGGTTTCCTCGTCCGCCGCCGTGGGCCAGCCGGCCTCCACCAGGCGGGCGTGGAGGGTCTCCACCAGAAGGGGGTGCGGGCCCAGCGGGGCCGCCACACGCGTGCGTGCGTCGGCGGCGGCCGCCATCTGCGGGATGTCGCGCTTCACGTGGTAGCCGCGGGAGAGGAGGAGCGGGACCAGGACCGCTTCCGCCGTCCCCAGGGACGCCAGCGTGTCCGGCAGCAGCGGCTCGTTCAGCTCGATGTGGCCCAGGTGCACCGGCACGTCGGGGCGCTGCTCACGGACCTGGTCCAGGAGTTCCATGACCGTGTTCAGGGTGCGCGGGTCGCGGCTGCCGTGGGCCACGACCACGAGCGCGGGCGGCTCGGGACGGCGCCTGCCGTCGAGCTGTACGAGGCTCAGCTGGCTGGCGAGCTGGCTGCTGATCCGGTTCATGATGTGCGCCGTACTGTCGAGGTGATCGCGAGCAGCTTTCGATTGACTCGTCGCCTTACTCGTCGCCGTCATGAACCGATGGTGACGGCCGGAGGTTGCCTTCCCGTTGCGCGGGAATGACGGGTGTTTTCCGGCGGTTCACGGTGGGGTGCATGGGGGGTGTGAGGTAGCGCGACCTGCGGCTTCGCCGTTCGAAGTGAGCCCGGTCACGTCGTCACGGGCGAACCGTGCGGCCCGTTTGTACGTCTTTCGGGGGCGAAGGCCGACCGGGGAGGGACCGTCCGATGCGACTGCCGAAGGCGCGCAGACCACGTGTGCCACGCACGCGTACCGGGCAGCGGCGCCTTGTGCAGGCCGTGGTCGCGGGCTGTGTGCTCGCCCTGCTGCCGGCCACCTGGATGTACGTCACGACGGGCGACCGGCTGCGTACGACGGCCGACGCGCCCCGTACCGAGGTGGCCGTCGTCTTCGGCGCCGGGCTGTGGGACGGCGAGCCCTCGCCGTATCTCGCCCACCGGCTCGACGCGGCCGCGAAGCTGTACCGGGAGAACCGGGTCGAGGTCGTCCTCGTCACCGGCGACAACAGCCGCGAGGACTACGACGAGCCGGACGCGATGCGCGCCTATCTGACGCGGCACGGTGTCCCGGACGGGCGGATCGTCAGCGACTACGCCGGCTTCGACACCTGGGACTCCTGCGTCCGCGCCAGGAAGATCTTCGGCGTGCACAAGGCGGTGCTCATCAGCCAGGGGTTCCACATCCGGCGGGCGGTCGCGCTCTGCCAGGCGGCCGGTGTCTCGTCGTACGGCGTCGCGGTCGACGCCAAGCACGACGTCACCTGGTACTACGGCGGCGCCCGCGAGATCTTCGCGGCGGGCAAGGCCGCCCTGGACGCCGTGTTCGAGCCGGATCCCCGGTTCCTCGGGCCCGAGGAACCGGGGGTGGCGCGGGCGCTGGCTAGCGACCGGTGAAGCGCGGGGCGCGTTTCTCCAGGAAGGCGCCCATCCCCTCCTTCTGGTCGGCCGTCGCGAACAGGGCGTGGAACACCCGGCGTTCGTAGCGGATGCCGTCCCGCAGGCCCGTCTCCAGGGCCTGGTTGACGCACTCGCGGGCCGCCCTGACCGCCGTGCGCCCGTACGAGGCGATCGTCGCGGCCGCCTCCAGGGCCTCCGGCAGGACGCGGTCGTCCGGTACGACACGGGAGACGAGACCACAGCGTCCCGCCTCCCGCGCGTCCATCGTGCGGCCGGTGAGGACCAGGTCCATCGCCTTGGCCTTCCCCACCAGGCGCGTCAGGCGCTGGGTGCCGCCGATCCCGGGGATCACGCCCAGTTTGATCTCCGGCTGTCCGAAGACCGCCGACTCCCCGGCGATGACGAGGTCGCACAGCATCGCCAGTTCACAACCGCCGCCCAGGGCATGGCCGTTGACGGCAGCGATCTTCGGGGTGCGGAGATCGGCGAACTCCTCCCAGGCCGCGAAGTAGTCCTCGGCCGCCATGTCGACGGCCGACTTGGACGCCATCTCCTTGATGTCGGCGCCGGCCGCGAAGACCCGCTCCGATCCGGTGACGACGAAGCAGCCGACCTCCGGGTCCGCGTCCAACGGACGCAGGGTGTCGAGGAGTTCGGCCAGCAGTTCGGAATTGAGCGCGTTGAGAACGTGCGGGCGGTGCAGGCGTACGGTCACCACGCGGCCGTCGCGTTCGACCTTCAGGTTGTTCATCTGCCGTGTCCCTTCCGAGAGTTCCGAGGGTTACGAGTCCCAGATCGCGCCGTACGCCGGAATCCCCCGCCGCTCCAGGCCGTGCACCACCTGATAGGTCAGCTTCTTGTTGGAGATGCAGATGACCGCCTCGGCGCCGAAGTCCCGGTAGGCCTCGTGAGCGAGGCGCACCATGTCGGGCTTGCCGCGCCGGGAGGTGTCCCAGACCAGGGCGTGCGGCTGGACGGCGAGGATCTCGTCGACCAGGGCGTCGCCGTAGGTGGTGCGGGGGTCCCGGGTGGCCCAGACCAGGCGGGAGGGGACCTCGGCGGCGAGGAGATGGGGCAGGCAGGGGCCGATGCCGCTGCCGGTGGCGACGTAGACCACCTTCTTGAACAGGGTCTCGATGTTGGCGACCCCGGCCGTGGTGATGCCCTTGACCCAGACCTTCGACGGCAGGTCGTCGATGAAGGAGCCCGTCCAGTCGCCGGCCCGGGAGATCGTGAGCCGGAAGCCCGGCTCGCCGGGTGCGGGGACGTTGGCGAAGGAGTGCCATTCCTTCAGCGGGCCGCGGCTGATCGCGGTGGAGGAGCCCGCGAAGGGGGTCTCGCCGTGGTCGAAGCGGGCCAGCACGACGTGCGGGGAGGGACGTTCGAGGCGTACGGCCACCTTGCGCAGCCGGAGCCAGGGCAGGGCGACGCTGAAGGTGACCACCGCGAGGACGGACACGGAGACAGGACCGGCCCCGGACAGCAGCGTGTGTGTCCAGAACAGGGCGAGGGCGGTCCAGCCGCCGAAGCGGTGGATCTTCTCGAAGTGGTCGTGGTGGCGGGAGCGGAACGGGGGCAGGGCCGTGGCGATGATGAGCGCGAGGAGCGCCAGCAGGGTCCAACCGACCGCCATGAGCGTGCCGTTGGCCGTCATGACCGTCAGCGCCAGGAACCAGGCCGTCCCGGCCAGCGCCCCGCCCACGTGCAGTCCGCCGAAGTGGTAGACCTTCCCGAGCGTCCAGCGGATCTTCAGCGGCCAGCTCGTCGGGGGCCAAGTGGCCAGCCGGAAGAGGAGGTTGACGACGTACTGCTGGCGGACGATCACGGCGAGCGCGAGGTCGGCGAGGGCCGCGTGGCCCATGACGCGCACCGAGGGGACCCAACTCACGTACAGGAACACGAGGTTCGCCGCGATCACGAGGCCGGCCAGCCGGTTGTAGTGCATCAGCCGCGGGTGCTTCAGGAGCCTCCTCGCCGCGGAGGTGAGGGGTGGGAGACCGGTCGTCTCGCGCACGGGTGCGGTGGTCATCGGGCCACCGCCAACCGCTCGTCGGCCATCCGCAGCAGGGCCTGCTTGTCGATCTTGCCGCGGTCGGTCTCCGGTAGGTGTGTCAGGGGCATGACACTCTCAGGCACACAGTAATAGGGCAACACTTCCGCCACCGCCCGCCTCGCCGCGTCGGAGTCCACGTCCGCCGGGCAGACGAACGACACCAGGGTCCGTGCGTCCCGCTTCAGGGTCACCGCGCGCACGCAGCCCTCGACCGACTCCAGGACCGAGGAGACGGAGTCCAGCTCGACACGGAAGCCGCGCACCTTGACCTGGTCATCGGTGCGGCCGAGGTGTTCGAGCTCGCCGCCGGGGGTCCAGCGGCCCAGGTCACGGGTGCGGAACATCCGGTGGTCGCCGCCGAGGAAGGGGTCGGGGGCGTAGCGCTCGGCGTTCAGCACGGGGTTGTCCAGGTAGCCGGCCGAGACGCAGTCGCCGCCCGCCCACATCTCGCCGACCGCGCCGATGGGCAGCGGGCGCCGGTCGGCGTCCAGGACGTAGACCGTGTTGTTGGGGGTGGGGCGGCCGATGGTGAGCGCGGGGGCCCCCGGGTCGTGGCGGCCCATGGTGTTGACGATGGTCGTCTCGGTCGGGCCGCAGCAGTTGTGGAAGACGGCCCGGCGGGCCCAGCGGTCCGCGAGGGGGCGCGGGCAGGGCTCCCCGGCGACGGCGACCGTGCGCACGCGCGGGCAGGCGGCCGGGTCGATGCCGGACAGGACGGTCGGGGTGGCGATCAGGACGTCGGCCGTACGGGCCGCCGCGGTGAGGTCCTTGCCGCGGATGACGAGGGTGCCGCCGTGGGCGAGGCAGCCGAGGATCTCCCAGGCCGCCATGTCGAAGGCCACGTTGAGCAGTTGGGCCACCCGGTCGCCGGGACGGATACCCAATCCGCCAGGCTCGATGAGGAGGATGTTGGCGACGTTGCGGTGGGTGACCTTCACCCCGTTGGGGCGGCCGGTGGTGCCGGAGGTGAACAGGACGTAGCAGCCGTCGTCGGGGCGGACCGCCGGGACGGGCGCGGCCGGTGGCTCGTACGGCAGCGGCTCGTCCAGGGTGATCACGCGCGGGCCGTTCGGGACGCGGGTCGCGTGCGCGGCGACGGTCAGGACGACCCGGGTGCGGGCGGTGCGGACCACGTGGGCGAGCTGGGCCGGGGGTGCGAGGCCGATGTCCTGGGGGACGTAGGCCGCACCCGCCTTCAGGATGCCGAGCAGGCCGACGAGCATCGGGATCGAACGGCGTACGAAGAGCCCTACGTGGTCTCCGGGCCGTACGCCCTCACGGGCCAGGCGGGCGGCGAGCGCGTCGGCGTGCCGGTCGAGCTCGCCGTAGGTGATCGTCGCGCCCCGGTGCTCGGCGGCGACGGCGCGCGGGGCGGTCGCGGCCCGGCGCTCGACGGCACGGTGGACGAGCGGGTCGGGGACGGGTACGGCCGGGCCCCGGCCGTACCGATGGAAGAGATCTTGGTCGCGGGGGGTCAGATGGCGCAGAGGCATGCTGGGGGAACCTCCTGGCTGGCTGCTCGCATGACGGTTTGCCTGGCGCCAAGCTGGATCCGCGCTCGACTGTAGCCGCGGTTCTCCAACTCTCAACGATGCGTGATCGGCCAACCATGCAATGAAATGCGCCACATGTGGCGTCTTTCACATCGGAGGCAACTTCCGTAGTTTCCGGCGCCGACTCTCAGGTGGGCGAGTGCGCACCTCACCTCTCCCGGGGCCCGATCGGGAGGTCGCCGTGTCGGCCGCGTAACACGGAGCCGTCCCCGGCGTAACACGGCGGAAGCACGCTGAAAGGCATGCCGAACTCCGCGACGCCCACGCACTGCCCGTACTGCGCCCTGCAGTGCGGCATGAACCTCACCCCCGCTCCGGACGGGACCGTCGAGGTGAGTGAGCGCGCGGACTTCCCGGTGAACCGGGGCGCGCTGTGCGGCAAGGGCCGGACAGCGCCCGCGGTGCTCTCGTCCCGGGTGCGCCTGACCTCCCCGTTGGTGCGCTCCGGGGGCACACTCGTGCCCGCCGGCTGGGACGAGGCACTGGACCGGATCGCCGAGGAGCTGTCCCGCACGCGCACGGAGCATGGCCCGGACGCGTGCGGGGTCTTCGGCGGGGGCGGCCTCACCAATGAGAAGGCGTACACGCTCGGAAAGTTCGCGCGCGTGGTGCTCGGCACCTCGCAGATCGACTACAACGGCCGCTTCTGCATGTCGTCGGCGGCGGCCGGCGGAATGAAGGCGTTCGGCCTGGACCGGGGGCTGCCCTTCCCGCTGGAGGACATCCCGAAGTCGGGCTGTGTGATCCTCGTCGGTTCGAACCTCGCCGAGACCATGCCGCCGTCCCTGCGGTTCTTCACCGAACTCCGGGAGAACGGCGGCACGTTGATCGTCGTCGACCCGCGCCGCACCAAGACCGCCGAGCAGGCGGACCTGCACCTGATGCCGCGCCCCGGGACGGATCTCGCGCTGGCGCTCGGGCTCCTGCACCTGATCGTCGCCGACGGACTCGTGGACGAGGAGTACGTCCGTGAGCGCACGGTCGGCTGGGAGGACGCGCGGGCCGCGGCGATGGCCCACTGGCCGGAGTACGTCGAGCGGATCACGGGCGTCCCGGTGCCCCAACTCCGCGAGACCGTAAGGATGTTCTGCGAGCCCGAGGCCGCGATGGTCCTCACCGCGCGCGGGCCCGAGCAGCAGTCCAAGGGCACCGACACCGTGAGCGCGTGGATCAATCTGTGTCTGGCGACGGGGCGGGCGGGGCGCCCGCTGTCCGGGTACGGGTGTCTGACCGGCCAGGGCAACGGACAGGGCGGGCGCGAACACGGCCAGAAGGCCGACCAGTTGCCCGGCTACCGCAAGCTGGACGACCCGGCGGCGCGGGCACATGTCGCCGACGTGTGGGGCGTGGACCCCGACTCGCTGCCGGGGCCCGGACGCAGTGCGTACGAGCTCCTCGACGCGCTCGGCACGGACATCAGGTCACTGCTGCTGATGGGGTCCAACCCGGTGGTGTCGGCGCCGCATGCCGCGCACGTCGAGGAGCGCATCAAGTCCCTCGACTTCCTTGTCGTCTGCGACGTCGTGCTGTCCGAGACGGCGGCCCTGGCGGACGTGGTCCTGCCGGTGACGCAGTGGGCCGAGGAGACGGGCACGACGACCAACCTGGAGGGGCGGGTACTGCTGCGCCGGCAGGCCATCTCTCCCCCGGACGGCATCCGCAGCGACCTGGAGGTCATGCACGAGCTCGCCGCCCGACTCGGTGTGGAGAAGGGCTTCCCGACCGACCCCGAAGAGGTCTTCGAGGAACTGCGCCGGGCGAGCGCGGGCGGCCCGGCCGACTACTCCGGGATCACTTACGGCCGCCTGGCCGAGGAGAACGGGGTGTTCTGGCCGTGCCCGACGCCGGACGATCGGGTCGGGGCGGGGAGTGGGGGCGAGGGCCGGGGGATGTCCGACGGCCGGGACGAGAGCCACGGCCGGCACAGGAGCGACGGCCGCGGCTTGAGCGGGACCGGCGGCCAGGGTGCGGCCGTGGACGACGGCCGGGGCGGCGTGCACCCCGGCACCCCGCGGCTCTTCCTCGACCGTTTCGCCACCCCGGACGGGCGGGCCCGGTTCGTCGCCGTGTCGCACCGGGCGATCGCGGAGGAGCCCGACGAGGAGTACCCGGTGCTGCTGACGACCGGCCGGGTCGTGGCGCAGTACCAGTCCGGTGCGCAGACCCGCCGCGTGGACGAGCTGAACGCCGCCGCGCCGGGGCCGTTCGTGGAGCTGCACCCGCGGCTCGCGGAGCGGCTCGGGGCGGCCGAGGGCGACCCGGTGGCCGTCGTCTCGCGGCGCGGGCGGGCCGTGGCACCGGCCCGCATCACGCTCGGGATCCGCCCGGACACCGTCTTCATGCCCTTCCACTGGTACGGCGAGGGCCGCGCCAACACCCTCACCAACCCGGCCCTCGACCCGACGTCACGGATGCCGGAGTTCAAGGCGTGCGCGGTGCGGTTGGAGACGGTCAAGTCGTAGGGACCGCAGGTCAGTCGGCCCGCACCCCGCACCACTCCCCCCGCTCAGCGGCGGGTCAGCCAGTCGCCGCTCTCGATCAACGTGCCGCGCGCTCGCAGGCGGACGGCGACGGTGGGCGCCGCCACGTACACCCAGGCGCGTACGGCCGTGCCGTCGGCCGTCCGGGTCACCTCGCGGGTGACCCGTTCGTAGAGGTTGCGCGGGTCACCGGGCGCGTACTCCTCCAACTCGTCGAGGGCGGTGAGCAGTTCGTCGTACTCGTCGGCGCGGGCGGTGACGAGGTCGCCGAGAACCGGTCCGCCGCCCGGTTCCTCGACGGCGTACGGGTAGCCGGGTCCGTCGTACAGCAGCGCGCCGTCGAGGCGGCCCGGCTGTTCGGAGCGGATGCGGCCGCG
Source organism: Streptomyces sp. NBC_00285 (assembly GCF_036174265.1). Taxonomy (NCBI): domain Bacteria; kingdom Bacillati; phylum Actinomycetota; class Actinomycetes; order Kitasatosporales; family Streptomycetaceae; genus Streptomyces; species Streptomyces sp. NBC_00285. The sequence continues at coordinate 3,773,758 of NZ_CP108055.1, forward strand.
CAGGAGGAGGTCGTGATTGGCCTCGCCGGGGCGGAGGGTGCCGTAGACGAAGAACGGGAGTCTCACGGGGGTCACAGAAACGATTCTCTCCTCTCACAAACCTGCACGTGACGCGGTATGGACATGGCTTGTCATGACCTCTTAAATCTTCGTCAACGTCCGTGCCACCCCCCACGCGCCCCGTTGGCGTCTTTCAGAGGAGACCGATGAGTCGGATACGGCCGTACGTCCGAGGTGCACGTTCCCGTCGTCTCGCCACAGCCGGAGTCGCCGCCACCGCGGCCACCCTGCTGGCCGCCGCCCTCTCCCCCACCGCAGGCGCCGCCGACCGACCGACCAGGGCGACCGCGCTCGACAACGCGGCGTCGGTCCTCACCGACCGGGCCTCGACGCTGGGGCTCACCTCCGCCCAGAGCACGAAGGTCCGCGACGTGATCGTCGACGCCGACGGCACACAGCACGTCCGCTATGACCGCACGTACCGTCAGATCCCGGTCCTCGGCGGGGACTTCGTGGTCCACCTGGCACCCGACGGGGCGTACCGCAGCTCCTCCCGCGCGACGAGAAACGCGATATCCCTGGCCAGCGTCACCCCGGCCCTCTCCGCCCCGAAGGCGGCCGACCTCGCGGCGAACGCCCTCAAGGCGGCCAACCTCGGCGAGACGCTGAAGAAGCTGACGGCCAAGCCGCAGCTGGTCGTCGACGCCCTGCACGGCGCTCCGAAACTGGCCTGGCAGACGAACGCGGCGGCGCAGGACTCGCTCGGCAACCCGGTCGCGCGCACGGTCCTCACCGACGCGCGGACGGGTGCGCAGATCGACGCGTGGGACAGCATCGAACAGGCCGCGGGCGACGGCAAGTCGCTGTACGGCGGGACGGTTCCGCTGCAGACGACGCTGTCGGGGTCGACGTACCAGCTCAAAGACGCGACGCGCGGGAACACGTACACCGGTGACGCGGCCAACAAGACCGACCTGTGCTTCCTGAACATCTGCTTCAGCCGGGCGCCGGCGACGCTGTTCACCGACGCCGACAACCACTGGGGAACGGGGGCGAGTTCGGACCGTGCGACGGCGGCCGTGGACGCGCAGTACGGCACCGACGTCACCTGGGACTACTACAAGAACGTCCACGGGCGGAACGGCATCGGCGGGGACGGCAAGGGCTCCTACAACCGCGTCCACTACGGCAACAGCTACAACAACGCCTTCTGGGACGACAGTTGCTTCTGCATGACGTACGGCGACGGTGACGGGACGCAGCTCGGTCCGCTGGTGTCGCTGGACGTGGCGGGCCACGAGATGTCGCACGGCGTGACGTCCAAGACGGCGGCGCTGACCTACTCGGGCGAGTCCGGCGGCCTCAACGAGGCGACCTCCGACATCTTCGGCACGCTGGTGGAGTTCTACGCGGGCAACTCCTCGGACACCGGCGACTATCTGATCGGCGAGAAGATCGTCCGCTCCGGCTTCGGACGCGACGCCCTGCGCTACATGGACAAGCCCTCCAAGGACGGCAACTCGGCCGACTCCTGGAGCAGTTCGGTGGGCAACCTGGATGTCCACTACTCCTCGGGCGTCGCGAACCACTTCGCGTACCTGCTGGCCGAGGGCAGCGGCGCAAAGACGATCAACGGCGTCAGCTACAACTCCCCCACCTCCAACGGCTCCACGCTCACCGGTATCGGCCGGGACAAGCTGGGCGCCATCTGGTACCGGGCACTGACGGTCTACATGACGTCCTCGACGAACTACGCGGGGGCGCGCACGGCGACCCTGAACGCCGCGAAGGATTTGTACGGTGCGGGCAGCACGGAGTACAACGCGGTGGCGGCGGCCTGGAGCGCGGTGAACGTGAACTGACCTCCTGCGCAAGGATGGTGTGGTGCGGCCGCCTCGGGTGCCGGGGCGGCCGCATCCGGCCGGAACGAGGAGGGCCCATGGGCGGAGGCGACCCGCACATCCATGTCGAGGTGAAGGTGGTGCGCCGCGAGGCCGCCGTCCGCACCATGCTCGCGTCCACGTTCGGCCTGGCCGGGGACCTGCCGAGCGCCGTCGCCACCGGGTGCGGACTGCGGGTGCCGTACGCCATGACCTCGCCGCGGCCCGACAGCGTCACCTGCCTTGCCTGCCGTGAGCACGCCTGCTCCGAGCACCTGCGCTTCGCCGACGAGATCGAGCGTCTCGGCCGGCTGCCGGGATCGTCCGTCGGCGTCGTCGAGGCCCGGCAGGCCGCCGCCCGGCATCGGGCGCTCGCGGAGAGGTTCTCCGGCTCGGGGGCCGGCGCACCGGGTCCTGAACGACCGCCGCCCGGAAGCACGCCCCCCGGCGCGGGACGCCTCACCCGCCGTACGGCCTGGTCGCGCGTCCCTCCCTCAGAGTCCTTCCCCACCACACCAGTTGGTCCAGCATCGTCTTCGCCGCAGCGTCCGGGCCCGACGGGTCCTTCAGGCGGCCGTCGGCGAAGGAGCCTCCCGCGTTGTGGAAGCTCACCGTGTCCCTGACCGTCACCGCGTGGAGTTCCGCGAAGACCTGGCGAAGGTGTTCCACCGCCCGCAGACCGCCCGAGACGCCGCCGTAGGAGACCAGCGCCACCGGCTTGGCCTGCCACTCCGTGAAGTGCCAGTCGACGAGGTTCTTCAGACCGGCCGGGAAGGAGTGGTTGTACTCGGGGGTGAGGACCACGAAGGCGTCCGCCGACGCGAGGCCGGGGGTCACCGAGGAGAGCGCGGCGGTCGCCTCCGGGGTCGGGGCGAGGTCCAGGGGCAGGGCGGTCTCGGCCACGTCGACGACCGTGGGGACCAGATCGTCGCGCTCGCGCAGGTGGTCCAGGAGCCAGTCGGCGACGACGGGGCCGAAGCGGCCATGGCGGTTGCTGCCGATGACGAGAGTGACGCGCAAAGGGGCGGTGCGGGCTGTATCGGCCCGCTGAGCCGTTTCGGTCATCGGAGCTGTATCGGTCTTCTGAGCTGTTTCGGTCTTCTGAGCTGTTTCGGTCTGCATGCGGATCAGCCTCTTACCTCGACCTGAGTTGAGGTCAAGTGCCGATCTCCGGCAGCGGGTCACCCGTTCACACGCGCGCCCCGCGCTCTTCGGGTTCTCTTCGGCGGCACCCCTGCCGTACGGCGATGACCTGCTGAAACTCCGGCCGCGGCACCCGGCGGCACCTCGATCTGACACCCGTTCACCACATTTCTGACGCACCCTCAGGAAGCGGGTTCGGCCCACTGCCACTTACCTCGACAGCAGAGGGATCCCGTCCGAGAGCTCGAAGGAGCACCATGCGCACCACCGCCCGCCTGCTGACCGGCAGCGCGCTCGCCGTCGCCGCCGCAGGTCTCGCCTGCGCGCCCGCCCACGCCGGTGACGCGGACGGCCTGGAGGTGTTCCCGTCCTCCGTCGTGCCAGGCGGACAGGTCACCGTGAACACGGCGGCGTGCGGGGACGGCGGTACGGCGGCGGGGGACGCCGGCGCGGTGGGCGCGGGCGCCTTCACGCTGGCGCCCAGTACGCACGCGGGTGACGCGATCGGGCAGTTCCGGGTGCCGCCGAGCGCGCAGCCGGGGACGTACGAGATCGCCGCGACCTGCGCCGAGGGCGGCCGGCGGGTGATCGGGGACCTGGTGGTGACGCTGACCTCGCAGCGTCAGCCGGTGCACCCCAGGGGAAGTGTGAAGACGGGGGTCGGTGGCGCTCTTGGCCCCGATCCCGTGCAGACCGCGGCCGGCGTGGCGGCTCTCGCCGTCGCCGCCGCGGGCGGTACCTGGCTCCTGCATCGCCGGGCGAGAGGCGACGGGATCTGACGGACACCCTCCGCTGTCCGTCCGCCGGTACCGCATGTCCCCTCCCCTCCGGGCCCGACGCCCCTCGCGGCCCGGAGGGGGTGGGAGACCGGCCCGACTCCGGGCCGCCCGACTTCTGCGAGAGGAGGCCCCGTGCGCGCGTTCGGCAACCGCGGCTTCCGCGACCGCGGCTTCGGCAACCGCCGGTTCGGCAACACCGCCATAGCGGGCGTCACCGTACTGGCCCTGTGCAGCGGTGCGTGGCTGCTGCACAGCGGCGCCGAGACGCACGCCCCGCCGCAGCCGTCCGCCGCCCAGGCCCACTCCCCCGCAGGGGACGCCCCCGGCCGCGACGCCTCGGGAGCCACCGCGCCCGCGCTGCCGCCCTCCCCGCCCGACCGGATCCGCATCCCCGCGATCCGCGTGGACGCTCCCCTGATGGGCCTGGCCCTCACCCGCGGCGGCAGCCTCGACGTGCCGCCGGCCGCGCGGGAGAACCTCGCCGGCTGGTACGAGGCCGGCACCACTCCCGGTGAGAGGGGCACCGCGATCGTCGCCGGGCACGTCGACAACGCCGACGGTCCCGCCGTCTTCTACAACCTCGGCGCCCTGCAGAAGGGAAGCGCGATCGAGGTGGACCGGCGTGACGGCGGTGTCGCGGTGTTCACGGTGGACGCGGTCGAGGTGTACGACGCGAAGGACTTCCCCGACGAGAAGGTGTACGGAGCCGCGAAGAGGCCCGAACTGCGGGTGATCACCTGCGGCGGGGGTTACTCACGCTCGACCGGTTACCGGGGGAACGTGGTGGTGTTCGCGCACCTCACGGGGAGCCGCTGACGACCGCGCCGGCGATGGCCCGTGCGCAGTCCCGGGATCCGGCCCGGGTGGTGTCGACCTCGATGTCGTAGAGCACGCCCCGGTGGACGGTCTCCGCCTGCTTCTCGGCCATCCCCTGCGCCCGGTCGCCCCGCGCGATCTCGCGGCCCGCGGCGACGGCGGCCTCGCAGCGCACGCCGACCCACAGGACGTCCAGTCCCGCCAGGGCCCCGCGCCAGCGCTCCTGGGAGCGCGGACCGCCGAGGAAGACGTCGTCGACGATGACACGGGCGCCCGCGCGGGCCGTCGCGGCGAGCCCGGCCGTCCAGGCCGCCTCCAGCCGCCTGAAGTCCGCTCCGACGCTCACCCCGCCGTCCGCCGTGACCTCGATGCCCGTGTCCGACTCCTGGAGGGCCGGGGGCAGGGAGTCGACGAAGTCGTCGATGCCGAAGGTCAGCCAGGGCTCCGGCAGCACGGCCTGGAGGCAGCGGGCGATGGTCGACTTGCCGGAGCTGGAGCCGCCGTTGAGCACGATCACCTGAGTCGTCACCAGGGCACAGTAGGGGAGCTCGGCCCCGGGGCCCCACCGGTTTACGCCGCGGCCCCTCCTCGGCGCGGTGAAGTCCGGTGGGGCCCGGGGCGGACCGTGTGTCCTGTCACACGGCCGCGGTGACGGCGGCGCTGCCGAGCAGCCGGTGGCGCACGGGTCGTAGACCATGCCGTACGCCCTCACCCGTGCCGACGCCCGTATCCGGCGCGTCCTCACAGCAGGCACCGGCCGCACGCTCCGAACCCTCACATCCGTCCCCGTCCCTTGCTGAGGGCAGCGTTCCTCGCGGGAAACAGGGGTGATGCGGTCGGGTAACACCCGCAACGCACGCTCCTGGACATGACCTCGAATACGCGTGTGGTGGTGATCGGCGCCGGACTCGCGGGCGTCCGTCTCGCCCGGCGGCTCGGAGAGCTCGGCACGCCCGTGACGCTCGTCGGCGAGGAGGAGCACCGCCCGTACAACCGGGTGCTCCTCGCCGAAGTGCTGGCGGGACGGTACACCCCGGACGTGATCGCCCTCCCGACGCCGGCCGCGCTGACCCGTGCGCGGGTGGCCGGCATCGACCGTGGGGCACGGACCGTCGAGTGCGCGGACGGCTCGAAGATCGCATACGACACGCTGGTTCTGGCCACCGGCTCGAACCCGGTGCTGCCGCCGCTGCGCGGTCTGTTCACCCCCGACCACGAACTGCCGGAGGGCGTCCACGCCTTCCGCACCATGGACGACTGCCTGGGCCTGTCCAAGGCGGTCCGGCCGGGAGTGAAGGCGGTCGTGATCGGCGGCGGGCTCCTCGGGGTCTCCGCGGCCCGCGCGCTCGCCCAGCGGGGCGCCCAGGTCGTCCTCGCCCAGCAGTCCGAGCGGCTCATGGAACGCCAGCTCGACCCGAGCGCCTCCAAGCTCGTCCGGCGTCACCTCGGGGCGCTCGGCGTCGAGGTCCACACCGACCTGCGCGTGCGTGACGTGCGCTGCGTCGGCGGCGCGGTCCGCTCGGTGGAGATGGCCGACGGATACACCCTCGACGCCCAGATCGTGGTCCTGGCCTGCGGCGTCCACCCCCGTGTCGGGCTCGCGCAGACAGCGGGCCTTCAGGTGCGCAAGGGAGTCGTCGTGGACGACGAACTGCGGACGTCCGACCCGTACATCCACGCCATCGGCGACTGCGCCCAGCACGACGGCAACGTCTACGGCCTCGCCACACCGGCCCTCGAACAGGCCGATGTGCTCGCCGAGTTGCTGGCCGGCCGGGCGAACGCCCGCTACACCGGCACCCGCTCGCTGACCCGGCTCACGCTTCCCGGACAGAGCGCCTTCGACCTGGCGGCGTTCGGCGAGACCGAGGCGCTCCCGGGCGACGACGTCGTCCAGCTCGCGGACGCCACCCGCGGCACCTACCGCAAGGTCGTCGTCCGCGACGACCGCCTGGTCGGCGGGGTCCTCGTCGGCGAACTCGGCACCGTCGGCGCGCTCGCCCGCGCCTGGGAGGGAGCAGAGCCGCTCCCCTCCGACGGCGGCCCGCTGCTCCACCTGCTCACCAACGATGGAGGCTCCTGATGACCGCCACCCCGGAGGCCACGGAGGCCACCCCCACGATCGTGCTCGTCGGCCACGGCATGGTCGGCCAGCGCTTCCTGGAGGCGCTCGCCGAGCGCGGCCTGACCGCCACGCACCGCGTGGTCGTGCTCTGTGAGGAGCCGCGTCCCGCATACGACCGCGTCGCGCTCACCTCGTACTTCTCGGGCCGGACACCCGAGGAACTCTCCCTGACGGACCTGGAGTTCATCGAGACGCACGGCATCGAGCTGTACGTCGGCGACGCCGCCGTGACGATCGACCGCGAGGCGAAGCAGGTCACCGCCCGGTCCGGCCAGGTCTTCGAGTACGAGACCCTCGTCCTCGCCACCGGGTCGTACCCGTTCGTGCCGCCGGTCCCGAACAAGGACGCCGAGGGCTGCTTCGTCTACCGCACGATCGAGGACCTCCTCGCCATCGAGGAGTACGCGAAGACCCGTACGACCGGTGCCGTGGTCGGCGGCGGTCTGCTCGGACTCGAGGCGGCCGGCGCCCTGAAGGGGCTCGGACTCACGTCGCACATCGTGGAGTTCGCGCCGCGGCTGATGCCGGTGCAGGTCGACAACGGCGGTGGTGCGGCGCTGCTGCGCACCATCGAGGAGATGGGCCTGAGCGTCCACACGGGCGTGGGCACGCAGGAGATCGTGGTCGACGAGGCCGGTGCCGTCACCGGCATGAAGCTCTCGGACGGTTCCGAACTCGCCACCGACCTGGTGGTGTTCAGCGCCGGTGTCCGCCCCCGCGACCAGCTGGCCCGTGACTCGGGCCTCACCGTCGGTGAGCGCGGCGGCATCTCGGTCGACGAGCAGTGCCGTACGGTCTCGGACCCGCACGTGTTCGCGATCGGCGAGTGCGCGCTGGCCTCCGACGGCCGGGTGTACGGCCTGGTGGCGCCCGGTTACGAGCAGGCCGAGACGGTCGCGGCGACCATCGCCTCCGACGAGGCGGCCTTCGTGGGCGCCGACCTGTCCACCAAGCTGAAGCTGCTCGGCGTGGACGTCGCCTCCTTCGGTGACGCGCACGGCGCCACCGCGGACTGCCTGGACGTCGTCTACTCCGACTCCCGCTCGGGCCTGTACAAGAAGCTGGTCATCGGCCGGGACGGCACACTGCTCGGCGGCATCCTGGTCGGCGACGCGGAGGCGTACGGCACGCTGAAGGCGTTCACCGGGTCCGTCCCGCCGGTCTCGCCGGAGTCGCTGGTGCTGCCCGCCGGAGCCGGCGAGTCCGTCCAGCTCGGCCCGTCCGCGCTGCCGGACGACGCGATCATCTGCTCCTGCAACAACGTCCGCAAGGGCACGATCCGCGGCGCGGTCACCGAGCACAACTGCACCACCGTGCCCGAGGTGAAGAAGTGCACCAAGGCCGGTACGACGTGCGGCAGTTGCGTCAAGGTCCTCGGCCAGCTGGTCACCGCCGAGCTGGAGGCGTCCGGCGTCGAGGTCGACAAGGGCCTGTGCGGCTGCTTCGCGCAGACCCGCGAGGAGCTCTACGAGATCGTCCTCGCCCTGCGCATCAACACCTACCAGGACCTCCTGGACCGCTACGGCCGCGACAGCGCCAAGGGCGGTGACGGCTGCGACATCTGCAAGCCGGCGGTCGCCTCGATCATCGCCTCCCTCGCCCCGACCATCGGCGCGAGCGGCTACGTCCTGGACGGCGAGCAGGCGGCGCTGCAGGAGACCAACGACCACTTCCTCGCCAACCTCCAGAAGAACGGCTCCTATTCGGTCGTCCCGCGCATCCCCGGCGGTGAGATCACCCCCGAGGGCCTCATCGTGATCGGTGAGATCGCCCGCGACTTCGGCCTCTACACGAAGATCACCGGCGGCCAGCGGATCGACATGTTCGGCGCCCGCGTCGAACAACTCCCTCTGATCTGGACCCGGTTGGTGGACGCGGGCTTCGAGTCCGGCCACGCCTACGGCAAGTCCCTGCGGACGGTGAAGTCCTGCGTCGGCCAGACCTGGTGCCGCTACGGCGTCCAGGACTCGGTCCGCATGGCGATCGACCTGGAGCTGCGCTATCGGGGGCTCAGGTCGCCGCACAAGCTCAAGTCGGCGGTGTCCGGCTGCGCCCGCGAGTGCGCCGAGGCCCAGTCGAAGGACTTCGGCATCATCGCCACCGCGAGCGGCTGGAACCTGTACGTGGGCGGCAACGGCGGCGCCACCCCGCGCCACGCGGACCTCCTCGCGCAGGACCTCTCCGACGCCGAACTGATCAGGCTGATCGACCGGTTCCTGATGTTCTACATCCGCACCGCCGACCGCCTGGAGCGCACCTCGACCTGGCTGGAGCGCATCCCGGGCGGCCTGGACCACGTCCGTGACGTGGTCGTGGAGGACTCCCTCGGCATCTGCGAGGAGCTGGAGTCCCTGATGACGGACCATGTCGCGCACTACGCCGACGAGTGGGCGACGACCATCAACGACCCCGAGAAGCTGGCCCGGTTCGTGTCCTTCGTGAACGCGCCGGACACCCCCGACCCGGTCGTCGGCTTCGTGCCCGAGCGCGACCAGATCAAGCCCGACCTGCCGCTGCTGACCATCGGCCACCGACCCCTGGAAGGAAGCGCCCAGCGATGACCCTGGCACCCGAGACGACCGACCTGAAGATCGAAATCCACCTGGACGGCGACTGGTTCGCGGTCTGCGAACTGACCCGGCTGCTCCCCGGCCGGGGAGTGGCGGCCCTGCTGCCCGACGGCCGTCAGGCCGCCCTCTTCCGCGACCGCGCCGGCGCTCTGTACGCCATCGACAACCGCGATCCGTTCGGCGGCGCGGCGGTTCTCTCCCGCGGCCTGACCGGCAGCCACCAGGGTCGGCCGTTCGTCGCCTCGCCCCTGCTGAAGCAGCGGTTCGACCTGGCGACCGGGCAGTGCCTGGACGACGAGTCGGTGCGGGTGGCCACGTACGAGGTGCGGGCGGCATAACGAAGTTTCTTGACCGATCGTTCTCGATGGTCCTAGTCTCGTGCGCGTGGCCAGGACCAAGGAGTTCGATCCCGAGACCGCGCTGCAGGCAGCCCTGGAGCTGTTCTGGCGGCGCGGCTACGAGGCGACGTCGATGTCCGACCTGGTCGGGCATCTCGGCGTCGGCCGGGCCAGCATCTACGCGACCTTCGGCAGCAAGCACGAGCTGTACCTGAAGGCACTGGAGCGCTACGACCGGGCGGGGCTCCCGCCGATGCTGCGGGAGCTGTCCCAGCCGGGGCCCGCACTTCCGGCCGTACGGGCGGTCGTGCGGCGGTACGCCACGGAGGCCGCCGACGGGCAACTGCGCCTGAACGGCTGCATGGTCACCAACGCGGCGGTCGAACTGGCCCCCCACGACCCGGCCACGGCCCGCCGGGTCGAACGCAACTGGGACCAGTTGGAGACCATGCTGCACTCGGCGCTGGTCCGCGCACAGGCGCAGGGCGAGCTGTCCGCGGACCGCGACCCGCTCACCCTCGCCCGCATGCTGCTGGTGCTGCTGCAGGGACTGCGGGTCGTCGGCAGGGCGTCACCGGACCCGTCCAGGGTGCGGGACGCGGCAGAGCAGGCACTGGCGTTGCTCGACTGAATCCACCAGGCGGGCGGCGCCTCTTTTTCTGCCGCCATACTGAACCGATCGGTCAAGAACCGGACGGCCGATAACCGGATCGGTCAAGAATCAGGGGAGATCATGACCACCACCACGCGCTTCGCCGGCAGGACCGCCCTCGTCACCGGAGCGGGGTCCGGGATCGGCCGTGACATCGCCCTGGCCTTCGCCGCGGAAGGGGCGCAGGTGGTCGTCGCGGGGCGCAGACGGGAGCCGTTGTCGGACACGGTCCGGCTGATCGAGGAGGTGGGCGGCAAGGCACTCGCGGTGACCGCCGACGTCTCGCGGGGCGCCGAGATCGAGGCGGTGATGGAGGCCGCGGTGGACCGTTTCGGCTCGCTGGACGTGGCCGTCAACAACGCGGGGGTGTTCCGGGGCGGGCAGCCGCTGGCCGACCTGTCGTCGGCGCACTGGCAGGAGCAGCTCGACATCAACCTCACCGGGGTGTTCCTGGCCCTGCGGGCCGAGGTCCGCCGGATGCGCTCACAGTCCTCCGGCGGCGCCATCGTGAACATCGCCTCCAGCATCGGCGCCCACACCCGCCGCCCCGGCGCAGCCGCCTACGCGGCCACCAAGGCGGCCGTCTCCGCCCTCACCCGGGGTGCCGCCCTGGACCACATTCGCGACGGCGTCCGCATCAACGCGGTCAGTCCCGGCCCGGTGGACACCCCGATGTCCCTGCGCCCAGGGGAGACGGATGCGGACCGCGCCGACCGTCTGCGGAGCGCGGTCCCGCTGGGCCGCGTCTCGTCCAGGTCCGAGATCGCCGCGGCCGTCCTGTACCTGGCCTCGGACGACGCATCCTCGGTGGTGGGCACGGACCTGGTGGTGGACAGCGGGGCGACGGCCTGACGCCGGTCAGGTCTTCAGGGCGTCGTACGTCACCCCCGTGAGCTGCTCCGAGGCGGCCCAAAGGCGTTGGGACGCCTGGTCGTTGCGGGTCCACGGGGCCCGCCGGGAGGGGGCCGGCGAGCCGCGCCACCCTGCCAGGGACGGGCCGGTGAAGGAGTCGGGCAGTACGCCCGGGGCGGTGGCGGCGTAGAGGGTGGGCAGGGCACCGCCGTCGGCGGACTGGGCGAAGAAGCGGTTGCCGATCTCCATGAAGCGTCGCGTCGCCCTGCGGCCCGCCATCCTCGGGCCCGCGGTCTGGAGGTTGGTGGCCGCGTACCCGGGGTGCGCGGCCACCGCGGTCACGTCCGAGCCCCTGGCGGCCAGCCTGCGTGCCAGTTCGTGCACGAAGAGCAGATTGGCGGTCTTGGAGCGGGCATAAGCGACCCAACGGCGGTAACGGCGCTCGCTGTTGAGGTCGTCGATGTCGATGTTGGCCAGCGCGTGCGCCGCGCTGGAGACGGTGACGACGCGGGCGGCGGGTGTCGCGAGGAGCACCGGGAGCAGGAGGCCGGTCAGCGCGAAGTGGCCCAGGTGGTTCACGCCGAACTGCGTCTCGAAGCCGTCCGCCGTCATGCCGTAGGGCAGCGCCATCACGCCCGCATTGTTGACCAGCAGGTCGAGACGGTCGTAGGGATACGCCGTCGCGAACTCCCGTACGGAGGCGAGGTCCCCGAGGTCCAGCCGGGCGAACTCCACGTCGGCGCCCGGGACTTCGCCGACGAGCCGGTCCCGGGCCTCGACACCGCGCGCCTCGCTGCGGCAGGCGAGCACCACGCGGGCGCCCCTGCGGGCGAGTTCCCGCGCGGTGACGTAGCCGATGCCGCTGTTGGCCCCGGTGACGACGGCCACGCGCCCGCTCTGATCGGGGACGGCCTTCTCGTTCCAGCCGGACATGCCGAGCTCCCTCCGCAGGGTCGGAGCCCAGCCTACGAGCGGGGAGCGCGGCGCGTAATCGTCCGCAGGGGCGCACGCGGTGACGGGGGCCGTGACGGCCACGACCACGGCCACGCCGACGGCGGAGCCGGAACCGGCGCCCACCGTGACCGCGACGACGACGGTCAAGGTGACCAGGACGGTCACGGCGCAGGCCGAGGCGGGCGCCGGCTCGGGGTCGGACACCGGCTCCGACAGCACCTACTACGCCAACTGCTCCGAGGCCCGCGCCGCCGGTGCGGCACCAATTCATCGCGGTGAGCCGGGGTACGCCTCGCACCTGGACCGGGACAACGACGGCGTGGCCTGCGACAGCTGACCCGGGGGCGGGGTCGACGGGAGGGCGGTACCCCCGCACAAGGGTGCCGCCCTCCCGTCGTGGTCCGGAGCCGCCGCCCGTCGGTTGAGGGTCGGGGACGGGCGGCGGATCCGGGGTCTGAGGGGCCGCCGGTGGCCTACCGGTGGTCGCTGCCGTTCGCCGTGATCGCCGCGCGGCCGGCCTCCAGGCGGGCGACCGGGATGCGGAACGGTGAGCAGGAGACGTAGTCCAGACCCACCTCGTGGAAGAAGTGGACCGACTCCGGGTCGCCGCCGTGCTCGCCGCAGACGCCGAGCTTGAGATCGGGGCGGGTCTTTCGGCCCGCCTCCGCGGCGAGCTTCACCAGGGAGCCCACGCCGTCCCTGTCGATCGTCTCGAACGGCGAGACCCCGAAGATGCCCTTCTCCAGGTAGGCCGTGAAGAAGCTCGCCTCCACGTCGTCCCGGCTGAAGCCCCACACCGTCTGGGTGAGGTCGTTCGTGCCGAAGGAGAAGAACTCCGCCGCCTCCGCGATCTGACCGGCGGTCAGCGCGGCGCGCGGGAGCTCGATCATCGTGCCGATGGCCAGCTTGAGTTCGGTGTCCGTGGCGGCCTCGACCTCGGCCACCACCTGGTCTGCCTCCTCGCGGACGATCTCCAGCTCCTGGACCGTGCCCACCAGCGGGATCATGATCTCCGCGCGCGGGTCGCCCTTGGCGGCCTTGCGTTCGGCCACGGCCTCGGCGATCGCCCGCACCTGCATGGTGAACAGACCGGGGATGACCAGGCCGAGGCGTACGCCCCGCAGGCCCAGCATCGGGTTCTGCTCGTGCAGGCGGTGTACGGCCTGCAGCAGCCGCAGCTCGTTCTCGTGCGGCTCCTGGCGGGACTCCGCGAGTGCCACGCGGACCGACAGCTCGGTGATGTCGGGGAGGAACTCGTGCAGCGGCGGGTCTAGGAGCCGGATCGTCACCGGCAGCCCGTCCATCGCCGAGAACAGCTCCACGAAGTCCTTCTTCTGGAGCGGGAGCAGCGCCTTCAGCGACTCCTCGCGCTCGGTCTCCGTGTCGGCCAGGATGAGGCGCTCGACCAGCTCACGGCGGTCGCCGAGGAACATGTGCTCGGTACGGCACAGGCCGATGCCCTGGGCGCCGAAGCGGCGGGCGCGCAGCGCGTCCTCGGCGTTGTCCGCGTTGGCACGCACCCGCAGCCGGCGCTTGCGGTCCGCGAACGCCATGATCCGGTGCACGGCCTCGACCAGTTCGTCGGCGTCGTTGGCGCCCGCGTGCATCCGGCCCTCGAAGTACTCGACGACCGGCGACGGCACGACCGGGACCTCGCCCAGGTAGACCTTGCCGCTGGAGCCGTCGATGGAGATCAGGTCGCCCTCCTCGACGACGTGTCCGCCCGGGACCGTCATCCGGCGCCGCTTGGTGTCGACCTCCAGCTCCTCCGCGCCGCAGACACAGGTCTTGCCCATGCCGCGCGCGACCACGGCCGCGTGGGAGGTCTTGCCGCCGCGGGAGGTCAGGATGCCCTCGGCCGCGATCATGCCGTCGAGGTCGTCGGGGTTGGTCTCCCGGCGGACCAGGATGACCTTCTCGCCCGAACGCGACCACTTGACGGCGGTGTAGGAGTCGAAGACGGCCTTGCCGACGGCCGCGCCCGGCGAGGCCGCGATGCCCCGGCCGACCTGTGCGACCTTGGTGTCCTCGTCGAAGCGCGGGAACATCAGCTGGGCCAGCTGGGCGCCGGTGACGCGCTGGAGCGCCTCGGCCTCGTCGATGAGGCCCTGGTCGACGAGCTGGGTGGCGATGCGGAAGGCCGCGCCCGCCGTGCGCTTGCCGACCCGGGTCTGGAGCATCCACAGCTGACCGCGCTCGATGGTGAACTCGATGTCGCAGAGGTCCTTGTAGTGGTTCTCCAGGGTCTTCATGATCTGCATGAGCTGGTCGTACGACTTCTTGTCGATCGACTCCAGCTCCGCGAGCGGGACGGTGTTGCGGATGCCCGCGACGACGTCCTCGCCCTGGGCGTTCTGGAGGTAGTCGCCGTAGACGCCCTGGTGACCCGAGGCGGGGTCGCGGGTGAAGGCGACGCCGGTGCCCGAGTCCGGGCCGAGGTTGCCGAAGACCATCGAGCAGACGTTGACGGCCGTGCCGAGGTCGCCGGGGATGCGTTCCTGGCGGCGGTAGAGCTTGGCCCGGTCGGTGTTCCAGGAGTCGAAGACCGCGTGGATGGCGAGGTCCATCTGCTCGCGCGCGTCCTGCGGGAAGTCCCGGCCGGCCTCCTTCTTGACGATCTTCTTGAAGGTGGTGACCAGCTTCTTGAGTTCGGCGGCCTCCAGGTCGGTGTCGACCGTGACCTTCTTGGCCTCCTTGGCCTTCTCGAGCGCCTCCTCGAAGAGGTCGCCGTCGACGCCGAGGACGGTCTTGCCGAACATCTGGATGAGCCGTCGGTAGGAGTCCCAGGCGAAGCGGTCGTCGCCGGCCTGCTTGGCGAGACCCTGGACCGACTTGTCGGAGAGGCCGATGTTCAGGACCGTGTCCATCATGCCGGGCATGGAGAACTTCGCGCCGGAGCGGACCGAGACGAGCAGCGGGTCGTCGGCCTGGCCGAGCTTCTTGGCCATGCGCTGCTCCAGCGCGTCGAGGTGCGCACTCACCTCGTCACGCAGTGCCGCGGGTTCGTCGCCGCTGTCCAGGTAGACCTTGCAGGCGTCCGTCGTGATGGTGAATCCGGGGGGAACGGGGAGTCCCAGGTTGGTCATCTCGGCGAGGTTCGCGCCCTTGCCACCCAGGAGGTCCTTGAGGTCCTTGTTTCCCTCGGTGAAGTCATAGACGAACTTGGCTACGTGGGGTTCTTTGTTTTCCGACACGGGTCTCGACTCCCTCGAGGACGCGGTGGCTGCCCTGACGGCCAGGAACATACCCAGATCGAAGGCGTCTGGGTACGTCTGCTCGGGCGTCATACGCCCGTAACCAGCCGTCTGCCAGCGGATCGAAAGTCAAAGCTTGGCAAGCGACAGGCGCCCGATGTTTTCACTTCTTGAACACGGCAACCCCCGTAGACCCCTCCAACCCGCTCATCTGAGCCCTCATTTGCACGCTTGATTTCGATCGATGAACGATCAAGGGGTGGCACTGAGTGCCACCCCTTGGAGAAGTACAGTCGTCCATGATCCGCTCATCAGAGCGCAACGCTACTCAAAGGTGGCGAGAATCACGCTGCCACAGGCACCGGGATTTCACCATGCGGACGGGCGTCCGGACCCGGACGGGGACGGAAACGCCGACGTCACACGCCCATGGCCAGCAGCCGTTCCTCGACCCGCTCCGCGGCGTACAGATGCTCCACGACCAGGGCCCCCGCCCCGACCAGCCCGGCCCGCTCACCGAGCCGCGAGGTCACGACCTCCAGGCGGGCGGTGGAGCGGGGCAGCGCCCGCTGGTACAGCAGCTCCCGGACGCCGGTGAGGAAGGCAGTTCCGGCCAGATCTCCGGCGATCATCAGGACACCGGGGTTCAGCAGCGTCACGACCGTCGCCAGCACGTCCCCGACCTGCCGCCCCGCGTCGCGTGCGAGCGCCGCCGCCTCGGGATGCCCGGACGCCAGCAGATCGCGCACATCCGAGCCCGAGGCCGCCGGCACCCCGCCCGCCGCCAGCCGCCGGGCCACGGCACCGCCGCTCGCGACGGCCGCGAGACAGCCGTAGGAACCGCATCGGCACAGCGCCTCCGCGCCCGCCGGCACCCGGATGTGGCCCAGGTCGCCCGCGCCGCCGTCGATGCCCCGGTAGACAGAGCCGTCGACCACGACTCCGGCGCCGATCCCCGTCGAGACCTTGACCAGGACGAACGCCGAGCAGTCGGGGTGGGTCGTGCGCTGTTCGCCGTACGCCATGAGGTTGGCGTCGTTGTCGACGAGCACGGGGACCGGGCCGGTCCCGGTGTGCTCGGTGAAGGCTCCGGCCAGGCGGGTCCTTATGTCGTAGCCGTCCCAGCCGGGCATGATCGGCGGCTGGACCACCCGGCCGCTCTCCGTGTCGACCGGACCCGGTACGGCGAGTCCGATGCCGCAGACCTCGTCCGCGCGGTGGCCCGCCTTCTCCAGCAGCTCGGCGAACCAGCGGCCCAGCTCGCCGAGCACGACGTCGGGGCCGTCCTCGATCGCGAGGGGTCCGCTGTGCTCGGCGAGGATCTCGCCGGTCAGGGACAGCACGCACGCACGCGCGTGCCGGGTCTCCAGGTCGGCGGCGAGGACGACGGCGTGGGCGTCGTCGAACTCCAGGGTGATGGAGGGACGGCCGCCCAGCGGGGAGTCGACGGGGCCTCCGGCGCCCTCGCGCAGCCAGCCTGCGCGGAAGAGCCGGTCCAGGCGCTGGCCGACGGTCGCCCGGGACAGTCCGGTGGCCTGCTGGAGCGCTCCGCGCGTGACGGCTCGCCCGCTGCGGACCAGTTCGAGCAGATCTCCGGCGCCGGTCTGACTCCGTCCGGCCATGCGCACCCCCTTGTGTTTCTCAACTCTGCATTACATATTGAGTTTTGCGTGTTAAATGGACGTAACTCTACGGTAGCTCTGACCGAACCGGTCAGCGACATGTCTTTCGGGGAGCCCCGAGTGGATCGCACTGCCCAGCTCATGAACCCTTCCACGGAGCGTTCGATCGCATACGATCCGCCGGGCTCGTCACATTCCCTGCATGTCAGGGCCGCGAGGGTGCTGGAGGGCAACTGGACCGGCGCCTCCACGGTGCCCTCGCCCAGC
Source organism: Streptomyces sp. NBC_00285 (assembly GCF_036174265.1). NCBI lineage: Bacteria > Bacillati > Actinomycetota > Actinomycetes > Kitasatosporales > Streptomycetaceae > Streptomyces > Streptomyces sp. NBC_00285. The sequence continues at coordinate 3,790,950 of NZ_CP108055.1, forward strand.
CTGTACCCGCACCAGTGGTCCTGGGACTCCGCGTTCATCGCGATCGGACTGCGCCACCTCTCGCCGCTGCGGGCGCAGACCGAGCTGGAGACGCTGCTGGCGGCCCAGTGGGGCGACGGGCGGATCCCGCACATCGTCTTCAATCCCTCCGTACCGCTCGACCAGTACTTCCCGAGCCCCGACTTCTGGCGCTCCTCCACCGCGGGGCACACCGCGGGCGCCCCGCGCACCGTACAGACGTCCGGCATCGTGCAGCCACCGGTCCACGCGCTGGCCGCGTGGCTGGTCCACCGCGCCGACCCCGGACTCTCCCGCGCGCGCGGCTTCCTCGCCCGCGTGTACCCGCGGCTCGCCGCCTGGCACCGGTATCTGCTGCACCGGCGGGACCTGGGCGGCGGCGGTCTTGCGTCCGTCGTGCACCCCTGGGAACAGGGTATGGACAACAGCCCCTCGTGGGACCTCCCCCTCAGCAGGGTGACCCCCGCCCCGGCCCGCTCCTTCCGCCGCGCCGACCTCGACCACGGGGCGCCCGAGGACCGGCCCACGGATCTGGACTACGGCCGGTACGTCCGGCTGGCGATGGACTACCGGGACGCCGGGTACGCCGACGGCGGCGGCTTCGCGGTCGAGGACCCCTCCTTCAACGCCCTGCTCATCGCCTCCGAGCACGCCCTCGCCCGGATCGCCGAGGAACTGGGCGCGCCCGGCACCGCCCGCCACGCGCGCGCGGAGCGGCTGACGGCGGCGCTGGTCGAGCGGCTGTGGGACCCGGCGAGCGGCATGTTCCTGTGCCGGGACCTGCGGTGGCCCGCTCCGGACGGGCGCGGCACCCTGATCCCCGAGCGCGGTGTCTCGGGCATGGTCCCCCTGCTGCTGCCCGACCTCCCGCCCGGCATCGCCGCGGCGCTCCTGCGCACCCTCCGCGGCCCGCACTTCGGACTCGGCACCACCACCCGCCTCGTGCCCAGCTACGACCTCCTCGGCGAGGCCTTCGACCCGCACCGCTACTGGCGCGGCCCGGCCTGGTTCAACACCGCCTGGCTGCTGGAGCGAGGGCTGCGTACCCACGGCGAGCAGCAACAGGCCGACGCCCTGCGGGAGTCGGTCCTGGAACTCGCCGGCGCCGGCGACTTCGCGGAGTACGTCGACCCGTACACCGGCGAGGCCTGCGGGACGACCGGCTTCAGCTGGACCGCCGCGCTCGCGCTCGACCTGCTGCACGACGACACCACCGTCGCGTACGACACAACGGCCACGAACGGCATCACAGCCACGGCGGACTTGGGATTCAAGGGAGGGAACCTGCGATGACGGACCGGCATCATCTGCTCGTGCACGGCGGGACGTTCGCTGCCGTGGGCGACGGCGGCGACATCAGCGGCGTCCGGGGCGGCGGCAGCTCCCCGGACGGCATGTTCGTGCGGGACGCCCGGCATCTGAGCCGCTGGCAGCTCACGGTCGACGGCGCGGTACCGGAGGCCCTGTCGCCGGTCGCCGACGGGGACACCGCGCGCTGTGTCCTGGTCCCGCGCGGCGGCCGCCAGGAGCCGCCCGCCTGCACCCTCTTCCGTGAACAGGCCGTCGGGGACGGCTCGTTCGTCGAGTCCCTGCGGGTGACCAGCAACCGCCCGGTGCCGACGACGGTCCGGCTCGCGGTCACCGCGGACGCCGACTTCACCGACCAGTTCGAACTCCGCTCCGACTACCGCACCTACCCGAAGACCGGCGCCACCCGCTCCCGTGAAGTCCTCGACGACGGCGTGGAGTTCACCTACCAACGCGGCGAATGGCGTTCCCGTACGACGGTGAGCGCCGACCCCGCCCCGGACGGCGTCGAGGAGACGGGCACCGGAGCGCGGCGCCTGGTGTGGACCCTGGATCTGGAGCCGCACGGCACGGCCGAACTGACCCTGCGGGTGATGGCCCGGCCGCACGGCGACAGGCGGACCCTGCGGGTACCGAGCTCCCCCGCCGCCCTCAACCGGCAACTCCTCGCCATGGAAGGCGAGTTCGTGGAGGGCGTCGCCTTCCCGACCGGCTGGCCCGAACTCGCCGCGGCCTGCGCGCGCGGTCTCGCCGACCTCGCCTCGCTCCAGGTCCCGGCTACCGGCCCGGACGGCGAGGAACTGCGCGTGCCGGCCGCCGGAGCCCCCTGGTTCCTCACCCTTCTGGGCCGGGACGCCCTCCTCACCTCGCTCTTCGCCCTCCCCTACCGGCCCCAGCTGGCCGCCGCGACGCTCCCCGCGCTCGCCGCGACCCAGGCGACCGAGACCGGCCCGGCCTCCGTGGCCCAGCCCGGCAAGATCGTGCACGAGGTGCGGCACGGGGAGCTGGCGCACTTCGGACAGGTGCCGTACGGGCGCTACTACGGCTCGGTGGACGCCACCCCGCTGTTCCTCGTGCTGCTCGGCGCGTACGTGGAGCACACCGGGGACCTCCCGCTCGCCCGGCGCCTGGAGTCCCACGCCCGTGCCGCGATCGGCTGGATGCTCGACCACGGCGGGCTCACCTCGCGCGGCTACCTCGTCTACCGCTCCGACCAGGGCGGCCTCGCCAACCAGAACTGGAAGGACTCCCCCGGCGCGATCTGCGGCGCCGACGGGACGCGGGCGAGCGGGCCGGTGACGGCGGCCGGGGCACAGGGCTACGCCTACGACGCGCTGCGCAGGACCGCGTGGCTCGCGCGCACGGTGTGGGCGGACGAGACGTACGCGGCGCTCCTGGAGCAGGCCGCGGCCGATCTGCGGGACCGGTTCCAGCGCGACTTCTGGATGCCGGACCGTACGTTCCCCGCGCTCGCACTGGACGGCGAGGGGCGCCAGGTCGACGCGCTGGCCTCCGACGCCGGACATCTGCTGTGGTCGGGGCTGCTCGACAAGGAGTACGGGGAGCAGGTGGGGCGGCGGCTGCTGCAGCCGGACTTCTTCTCGGGGTGGGGGGTGCGGACACTGGCGGCCGGGCAGGCGGCGTACCACCCGCTGTCGTACCACCGGGGGTCGGTGTGGCCGCACGACAACGCGCTGATCACGCTGGGCCTTGCCCGGTACGGGCTGCACGACGAGGCGCGAACCGTGGCGCACGGGCTGGTGGACGCGGCGACGGCGGCCGGCCACCGCCTGCCGGAGGTGCTCGCGGGGTACGGGCGGGAGTCGCACGGGGAGCCGGTGCCGTATCCGCACGCGTGTGTGCGGGAGGCCCGGTCCGCGGCGGCTCCGCTCGCGCTGTTGACGGCGGTGGGGGGCGCCTGATCACCGCGGGCTCGGCCCCGGGAACCTCACCGTTGACCAAGCATTGGTCCGGTGTTTGCCCTGGGCCCTGAACCGTGGCCCGAAGCCGGACGTACGGGACGGTGGCGGATCCGAGACCCCATATCGGGTCCGCCTCCTACCAGGACCCGTACGGAAGGACCCTCGGGTGTCCGAGACCCTTGCTGAGAGCACGTCACCCGAGGCCGAGGCGACCGTCGGGGACGGTCCACCGCGGAGCAGGCCGTCGCTGCGGGCGCGGCTCGGGCGGTTGCGGGAGCAGCACCCCGTCGCCGCACGCAACATCCGGTGGACGGTGAACGTCCTCGCCGCCCTGCTCGTCCTCGGCGCCCTGCTCCTGCCGAACAAGGTCACCCATCTGCATGCCAGGGAGTTCGTGCGGATCCCGGTGGAGGCGATCCTCGGGGCGGCCGTGGCACTCGTGCTGCCTCGGCGGCCGCGGCTGGCGGTGGCCGTGGTGTCCGGCGTGGCGCTCGGGGTGATGACGATCATGAACCTGCTCGACATGGGGTTCAACGACTACCTCGGGCGGCCCTTCAACCCCATCCTCGACTGGGAGCTGCTCAACGACGCGCAGTCGTACATCTCGGACTCGATGGGCAGCGCCGTGGCGGTCGGTGCCGCGGTCGGCGCGGGCGTCCTCGTGCTCCTCCTGCTGTCCCTCATGACGCTGGCGATGGTCAGGCTCAGCGGTCTGCTGATCCTGGACCGCCGGACCGCGACCCGGGGCACCCTCGTCGCCGCCACCGTCTGGGTCACCTGCTCCGCCCTCGGCCTCCAGGTCTTCGGCACCCCGCTGGCCTCCGAACACACCGCCTCGCTCACCGCGATCCAGGCCAAGCAGGTGGTGCAGACCGTGCGGGACGAGGCGGCCTTCGAGAAGGTGGCCAAGGTCGACGCCTTCGGGAACACGCCCGGCTCCCAGCTGGTGCCCGACCTCCGCGGCAAGGACATGATCTTCACGTTCATCGAGAGCTACGGCAGGAGCGCCGTCGAGGACAAGGGCATCGCGCCCGGCGTCGACAAGACCCTCGCCACGAGCACCGCGGCCCTCGCGAAGGCGGGCTTCCACGCGAAGAGCGGCTGGCTGACCTCGGCGACGTACGGAGGCAGCAGCTGGCTCGGCCACTCGACGACCCTCACCGGCCTGTGGATCGACAACCAGCAGCGCTACCGCACGGTCATGGCCAGCAACCACCTCAGCCTCACCAGGGCCTTCAAGAAGACCGGCGACTGGGACACGGTCGGCGTGATGCCGGGCGTGCAGAAGGGCTGGCCCGAGCAGCAGTACTACGACCTCGACAAGGTCTACAACGCCTTCCAACTCGGCTACCAGGGGCCGAAGTTCAGCTGGTCGACGATGCCCGACCAGTACGCCCTGGAGGCCTACCAGCGTCAGGTGCACAGCAAGAAGCGCGACAAGCCGCTGATGTCCGAGATCATCCTCACCTCCAGCCACCAGCCCTGGGCCCCCATCCCGAAGATGGTCCCCTGGGACAAGCTCGGCGACGGCTCGATCTTCAAGCCCATCCAGAAGGCCGGCAACAAGGCGTCCGACATCATCGCCGACTCCACCCGCTCCAAGCAGGAGTACGGCAAGTCCATCTCGTACTCGGTGACGTCCCTGACCCAGTGGCTGGAGCGCTACGGCAGCGCCGACACCGTCCTCGTCTTCCTCGGCGACCACCAGCCGATCGCGCGGGTCAGCGGCGAGAACGCCAGCCGTGACGTGCCGATCTCCATCGTCGCCAAGGACCCGAAGGTCCTCGACAAGATCGCCTCCTGGAACTGGACCGACGGCCTCAAGCCGGCCCACAACGCCCCGGTCTGGAAGATGAGCTCCTTCCGAGACCGCTTCCTGACGGCATACGGCTCGACTCCCCACCCGTCGAAGGGATAGCTGGCTCCGGCCGTCGGGTGAACGCACCTTTGGCCGCGTACGGCGGGAAGGGGACGGGGTGGGGGGTGTCCGCCCGCAGCGGCCAGCGTCCGGCACCGAGCCCTGCTCAACTGCGCGAAAAACGCCCGCCCCCACCGACCCGCACAGGCCGGCTCACCCCCCGGACGTGTCCAGCTCCGCGTCCTCGCCGATCCCCGCACAGTCGTACGGATCCTTCAGCCAACCGTCCGGCAGGACAACCCTGTTGTTGCCGGACGTACGGCCGCGGGGCCCGTCCGCGCCCACCGGCCAGGGCTGGTCCAGGTCCAACTCGTCCAGACCGGACCGGAGTTCCGACAGCGACGACGTGATCGCGAGGCGCTTGCGCATCTCACTGCCGACCGCGAACCCCTTGAGGTACCAGGCCACGTGCTTGCGGAAGTCGATGACCCCGCGCGACTCGTCGCCGATCCACTCGCCGAGGAGGGTGGCGTGCCGGACCATGACGTCGGCGACCTCCCGCAGCGCGGGCCGGGCGACGTCCTCCGTACGGCCCTCGAAGGCGGCCACCAGATCCGCGAACAGCCACGGCCGCCCCAGGCACCCCCGCCCCACGACCACCCCGTCACACCCGGTGGACCGCACCATCCGCAGCGCGTCGTCGGCCGACCAGATGTCGCCGTTGCCGAGGACGGGGATCTCCGGCACATGCTCCTTGAGGCGGGCGATGGCGTCCCAGTCGGCGGTCCCGCCGTAGTGCTGGGCGGCGGTACGGCCGTGCAGGGCGATGGAGGTCACACCCTCCTCGACAGCGATGCGCCCGGCGTCGAGATACGTGATGTGGTCGTCGTCGATGCCCTTGCGCATCTTCATGGTGACCGGCAGATCCCCCGCCCCGCTCACGGCCTCGCGCAGAATCGCCCTGAGCAGCGGACGCTTGTACGGCAGCGCGGAGCCGCCGCCCTTCCGCGTGACCTTGGGGACCGGGCAGCCGAAGTTCAGGTCGATGTGGTCGGCGAGGTCCTCGTCCGCGATCATGCGGACGGCCTTGCCGACGGTGGCCGGGTCGACGCCGTACAGCTGGATCGAGCGCGGCTTCTCGGTCGCGTCGAAGTGGATCAGCTGCATGGTCTTCTCGTTGCGCTCGACCAGCGCCCGAGTCGTGATCATCTCGCTCACGAACAGGCCCTTGCCGCCGCTGAACTCCCTGCACAACGTGCGGAAGGGCGCGTTGGTGATCCCGGCCATGGGGGCCAGGACGACGGGAGGCTGGACGGGGTGCGGACCGATCTGCATTCCCCCATTGTCACGCATGCCTCCAGGACCTCGACACAGTGATCATGTAGCAACCATTAGTTAGACGCACTATCGAAATCGGCGTACGATGACGCGCATGCCCGAGCTCAGCCAACGCCGACGCATGCTGGTGCTCGCGATCTGCTGCATGAGTCTGCTGATCGTGAGCCTGGACACCACCGCCCTCAACGTCGCCCTGCCCGCCATGCAGCGGGACCTCGACGCGAGCACGGCGGGACTCCAGTGGACGATCGACGCGTACACCCTGGTCCTCGCCTCGCTGCTGATGCTGGCCGGCTCCACAGCCGACCGGATCGGCCGCAGGCGCGTGTTCATGGCGGGCCTGGTCGTCTTCACGATCGGCTCCGCACTGTGTTCCCTCGCGCCGAACCTGGAGGCGCTGGTCGCCTTCCGCATGGTGCAGGCGGTCGGCGGTTCGATGCTCAACCCGGTCGCCATGTCGATCATCACCAACACCTTCACCGACCCGCGTGAGCGGGCCCGCGCAATCGGCGCCTGGGGCGCGGTCGTCGGTATCTCCATGGCCGCGGGTCCCCTGGTGGGCGGACTGCTCGTGGACTCGGTCGGCTGGCGCTCGATCTTCTGGGTCAACCTGCCGGTCGGGCTCGCGGCACTGCTGCTCACCCTGCGGTACGTCCCCGAGTCCCGCGCACCCAAGGCCCGCCGCCCCGACCCGGTCGGGCAGCTGCTGGTGATCGCGCTGTTCGGCTCGCTGACGTACGCGATCATCGAGGCGCCGGCCTCGGGGTTCTCGTACGTGCTGCCCTTCGCCGTGGTGGCCCTCCTCGCGCTGGCCGGGCTCCTCTGGTACGAGCCCCGGCGCGACGAACCCCTCATCGACCTGCGGTTCTTCCGGTCTGCGCCCTTCAGCGGGGCCACGGTGATCGCGATCAGCGCGTTCGCGGGTCTTGGCGGGTTCCTGTTCCTTTCGACGCTGTATCTGCAGAACGTCCGGGGGCTGGACGCACTGCACGCGGGCCTGTGGATGCTGCCGATGGCCGTGCCGATGTTCCTGTGCGCGCCGCTGGCCGGCCGGCTGGTGGCAAGCCGGGGGCCGAGGCTGCCGTTGGTCGCCGCCGGAGTCATGATCACCGCCAGCGGGGTGCTGTTCGCCGCCTTCGACGCGGAGACGTCCGACGGGACGCTGCTCCTCGGATACCTGCTGTTCGGGATCGGGTTCGGGCTGGTCAACGCGCCGATCACGAACACGGCGGTGTCGGGGATGCCGCGGGCCCAGGCCGGGGTCGCCGCCGCCGTCGCGTCCACGAGCCGTCAGCTCGGGCAGACACTCGGGGTCGCGGTGATCGGCGCGGTGCTGGCCTCGGGGGTGGGAGCGTCGTCGTACAAGGAGAAGTTCGTGTCGGCCGCCGTGCCGGGGTGGTGGATTCTCGCCGGGTGCGGGCTCGCGGTGCTGGTGCTCGGCGCCGTGACCAGTGGACGGTGGGCCCGCGGGACCGCCGAACGGACCGCCGAACGGCTGGAGTCGGCCGAGGTGCGCGAGGCGGCGGGAGTCGTCGCGTGACCGGCCGACGGCCTCGCGCGTACTGAACTGAGGAGTTCGGCCGTGCGGGAAAGGTAGTTGAGATCTCGCTCACACCCGTTCGCCGGGGCGCCGTCATGCACGATCATGAGCGGAATGGACGCTCGTTTCCTTGGCATCTCCGAGCTGGCCGAAATTCCGTCCGTGGCGGTCGTGGTCGACGTCATGCGCGCTTTCACCGTGGCCGCCTGGGCGTTCGCCCGTGGTGCGGAGAAGATCGTTCTCGCCGGGTCGCCGGACGAGGCCCTGGCGCTCAAGGCCCGTCACCCCGACTGGGTGGCCCTCAAGGACGGTGCGCCCGCGCCCGGGTTCGACACCGTCAACTCACCGGGCCTGCTGCGGACCGCCGACCTCGGCGGACGGACCGTCGTGCAGAAGACCACCGCGGGGACGGTCGGCGCCCTCGCGGTCAAGGAAGCCCAACTGGTGCTGTGCGCCTCCTTCGTGGTGGCGCGGGCGACGGCTCGGCTCCTGCGGGAGCACGGGAGCGACCGTGTCACGTTCGTGGTCACCGGCGAGGACGGACAGGCCGACGAGGATCTGGCGTGCGCCCAGTACATCGCCGGCCGAGCCGCCGGGGCCGCGACGGACGCCGCCCCGTTCCTCCGCCGTGCCGCGGCGTCCCGGGCCGCCGCCGAGCTGGCCCAGGGGGTGCGTCAAGGAGTGCACCCCGATGACGTCGCTCTTTGTCTCGAACTCGACCGGTTCCCCTTCGCCATGGTGGCGGCTCTGGAGGGCCCGCTCATGGTCCTGCGCCCCCGTACCGTGCCGTCGCCGGCCCACAGCATCCCGGTCTGACCGCATGCCCGACACTCTGGGACTTGGCGAACGCCCCGTGAAGATACTGCTGTTGATGTTGTTCTTGCTGCACACTCCTAGCCGGAGGCGAGGTGCATGGTGCAGGCCAACACGAGCAAGGTGAGCCGCTGGGACCAGCACGGCCACGAACATGTCGTCCAGGTGCTGCGCAAGGGATCCCGGCGCACCATCAGCTGCGACACGTGCGGCTGGCGCAGGGACGCGCAGTTCCTGCCGTGGCTGAAGGCGGAGGAACACCTGGCGGAGGAGCATCAGGCGACGGTGGATCCGTCGGCGGGCTGACGTTCAGGGGCTCTCGGAGCCCGCGGGTCCCTCGGGGGTGTCCAGGTCGCCGACCAGTCGCCGCAGCAGCGGCCCGTACTCGGGATGGGCCAGGGCGTGGGCCATCTGGGCGACCAGGTAGTCGGCCGGGTTGCCGGTGTCGTACCAGCGGCCCTGGATGACCTGGCCGTACACCGCCCGGGTGGCGGCGTAGGCGTTGATGGCGTCGGTCAGGTAGATCTCGCCGGTGCGGTGCTCGTACCAGCGGCGGGTCCGCTCGCGCAGTTCGTCGACGATGCCCGGGGTGATGACGTAGCCGCCGATGGCCGCGTACGACGAGGGCGCGGCGGTGGGGTCGGGCTTCTCGACGAGGCCGGTGATGCGCAGGGTGCCGGCGCCGAGGTCCTCCTTGACGAGGGGCACGCCGTAGCGGCGCGACTCGGTGGGGTCCATGGGCAGCAGGGCGAGGACGGGGCAGCCGGTCTGTTCGTAGGCGCGGATCAGCTGCTGGGCGCGCGGTACCTCGGCCACGAACACGTCGTCCGGCCACAGCACCAGGACGGGTTCTTCGCCGAAGGAACGGGCGGCGTTCAGCACCGGGGTGCCGTTGCCGTAGGGGCCGTGCTGGTCGAGGTAGGTGATGTGGCCCCTGCGGGCCAGCTCGGCGATCTCCTCGACGGCGTCCGCGTACGCCGCCTTGCCGTCGGCGCGTAGTTGCCCGACCAGGGCGGGGTTGGGGCGGAAGTGCTCCTGGATCAGGGACTTGCCGCCGGAGACGACGATGGTGATGTCGGTGATGCCGGAGTCCACCAGCTCCCGCACGGTGTGTTCGATCACCGGCTTGTCGCCGACCGGGAGCATCTCCTTCGGCGTCGCCTTGGTCAGGGGCAGCAGTCGGGAGCCGAGTCCGGCGGCGGGGATCACAGCCCTGCGGATGGTCGGGGGCATCGGGTCTCTCGGCTCTCTCTCGGGGCGTACTGTCAGTCGGACGGTACCGCCCCGGCGTCCGGCCGGCTCCGCAGCCCCTTGAGCAGCAGGTCCACGAGGGCCTCGAAATCCCCTTCCGCGCCCGGCTCCTCCCACTCCCCGGCGTAGACCGGGTCGTGGAAGCGGCCGGTGGCCTGGAAGAGGGCGCGGGCCGTGGTGGCGGGGTCGGTGACCGCGAAGGCGCCCGCGTCGGCGCCGGCCCGGACCAGCTGAGCCACCTGGTCGGTCAGCTCGGCGATGTGCTCACCGACCACGCCGCCGTTCTCGACCGTGAGCACCGTGTACGTGGCGAACAGCTCCGGGTCGGCGCCCGCCTTGCTGCGCTTGGCCGCGAACAGTGCGGTGAGCCAGTCCCGCAACCGGGTCTCCGGGTCCCCGTCCTCGGCGACGATGGCGGCGAGGACCTCGGTCGTCCGGTCCAGCCATCGCTGGGTCACCGCGCCGCGCAGCTCGGCCTTGGTCCCGAAGTGCCGGTAGACGCTGCCGTGGCTGACGCCGAGCGCGCGGGCCACGTCGACCACGGTGGCCTTGGCCGGGCCGTAGCGGCGCAGCACTTCCTCGGTGGCTTCGAGGATGCGCTCGGCGGTCAGGGGCTGCGGGGTCGGTGCCATGGGTCAGACCGTACCGGTCCGGCCGATCACCGCTCGACCTGCGCCAGCTGGGCTGCCGCGTAGCGCTCGCCCGCGGCGGCACCGGCCGGTACCGCCTCCTCGATGGCCGCGAGTTCGGCGGTGTCCAGGGTGACGTCCAGCGCGCCCAGGGACTCCGTGAGCCGCTCGCGGGTGCGGGCGCCGACGAGCGGCACGATGTCGTCGCCGCGGGAGAGGACCCAGGCGATCGCGATCTGGGCCACGCTCACGTCCTTCTGTTCCGCGATCTTCCGCAGCGCCTCCACCAGGTTCAGGTTGTGCTGGAGGTTGTCGCCCTGGAAGCGGGGGGAGTGCGCGCGGAAGTCGGTCGCGGAGAGCTGCCGGTCGTGGGTGAAGTGGCCGGAGATCAGGCCGCGGGACAGGACGCCGTACGCCGTGACGGAGATCCCCAGCTCTCGGGTGACCGGCAGGATCCGGTCCTCGATGCCGCGCGAGATGAGGGAGTACTCGATCTGGAGGTCCGCGATGGGCGTGGTGGCGGCGGCCCGGCGGATCGTCTCGGCGCCGACCTCGCTGAGGCCCACGTGCCGGACGTACCCCTGCTCGACGAGTTCCGCGATCGCGCCGACGGTCTCCTCGATCGGGACGTCCGGGTCGAGCCGGGCGATCCGGTACACGTCGATGTGGTCGACGCCGAGGCGCTGGAGCGAGTAGGCGGCGAAGTTCTTCACGGCGGCGGGGCGGCCGTCGTAGCCGGCCCACTGGCCGTCGGGGCTGCGCAGCGCGCCGAACTTCACGCTCAGCAGGGCCTGTTCGCGCCGGGCGGCGGGTGCGGTGCGCAGCGCCTCGCCGATCAGCATCTCGTTGTGACCCATGGCGTAGAAGTCGCCGGTGTCGAGCAGGGTCACACCGGCCTCCAGGGCCGCGTGCACGGTCGCGATCGACTCCGTCCGGTCGGCCTCGCCGTACAGCGCGGACATGCCCATGCAGCCGAGGCCGAGGGCGGAGACCTGGGGGCCGGACGTTCCGAGGGTTCGGGTGTTCATCGTCATGCGTCCACCCTGCCATGACAGCTGACAGATTTCAATATCTGTTATCTGATACTTGCCAGTCGCCTGCCATCCCTGGCCGAACACAAAACGGCCTCCGGTGCAGGCTCTGCGGAGAGCCTGCACCGGAGGCCGGGGGAACGTACGGACCTAGCAGCCGATCAGCCGGCCCGCCAGGTAGCCCTCGATCTGGTCGAGGGACACACGCTCCTGCTTCATCGAGTCACGCTCGCGGACCGTCACCGCGTTGTCCTCGAGGGTGTCGAAGTCGACCGTGACGCAGTACGGCGTACCGATCTCGTCCTGGCGGCGGTAACGGCGGCCGATCGCACCGGCGTCGTCGAACTCGATGTTCCAGTTCTGGCGCAGCGCCTGGGCAAGACCCTTGGCCTTCGGGGACAGCTCGGCGTTGCGGGAGAGCGGGAGCACCGCGACCTTCACCGGGGCCAGGCGGTGGTCGAGGCGCAGCACCGTGCGCTTCTCCAGCTTGCCCTTGGCGTTGGGCGCCTCGTCCTCGATGTAGGCGTCGAGCAGGAACGCCAGCATCGCGCGGCCGACACCGGCCGCGGGCTCGATGACGTACGGCGTCCAGCGCTCCTGGGACTCCTGGTCGTAGTAGAAGAGGTCCTGGCCGGAGGCCTTGGAGTGGGCGGTGAGGTCGTAGTCGGTGCGGTTGGCCACGCCCTCCAGCTCACCCCACTCGTTGCCGCCGAACTGGAAGCGGTACTCGATGTCGGCGGTGCGCTTGGAGTAGTGGGAGAGCTTCTCCGCCGGGTGGTCGTACCAGCGCATGTTCTCCTCGCGGAGACCAAGGCCCGTGTACCAGTTCCAGCGCTGCTCCATCCAGTACTCCTGCCACTTCTCGTCCTCGCCCGGCTTGACGAAGAACTCCATCTCCATCTGCTCGAACTCGCGGGTGCGGAAGATGAAGTTGCCGGGCGTGATCTCGTTGCGGAAGGACTTGCCCATCTGCGCGATGCCGAACGGCGGCTTCTTGCGCGAAGCGACCTGCACCTGGGCGAAGTTGGTGAAGATTCCCTGCGCGGTCTCGGGGCGCAGGTAGGCGACGGAGCCGCTGTCCTGCGTCGGGCCGAGGTGGGTGGAAAGGAGACCCGAGAACTGCTTGGGCTCGGTGAACTGGCCCTTGTTGCCGCAGTTGGGGCAGTTGATGTCGAGGAGGCCGTTCTCCGGGGCGTGCCCCTTCTTGGCCTCGTACGCCTCTTCCAAGTGGTCCGCGCGGTACCGCTTGTGGCAGGAGGTGCACTCGGTGAGCGGGTCGGAGAAGGTGGCGACGTGACCGGAGGCGACCCAGACCTCGGGGGCCAGGATGACGGACGAGTCGAGACCGACCACGTCCTCGCGCGACGTCACCATGTAGCGCCACCACTGACGCTTCAGGTTCTCCTTGAGCTCGACACCCAGCGGTCCGTAGTCCCAGGCGGCCTTCTGACCGCCGTAGATCTCACTGCAGGGGAATACGAAGCCACGGCGCTTGCTCAGGCTGACGATGGTGTCGATCTTGTCGGCGGCCACGGTGCTCTCTTCATTACGACGACGGGCGACGAAGCAGTCCATACGGAGCGGTGCTTCAGAGCGAATGCCTCAGGTTACCGGCGGGGCCGCCCCCTCAATCAAATCGGTTCGGCCTGCGGGCCCCTTGCGGGCCGCTCACCAGCTTTGTTGACAACGGTTTCCATATTTGATGAAAATGACTGTCATGAACGTACGACGACGCTCCATACCCGTCGCGGCGACCGCCGCGGCCGCCGCCCTCGGCCTGGCCACCCTCTCCGGCTGCTCCACCGACAGTGCCGCCGCGGGCAACACCGACCGGTTCGACGTCGTCGCGTCCTTCTACCCGATGGCCTTCCTCGCCGAGCAGATCGGCGGAGACCATGTGCACGTCACCACACTGACCCAGCCCGGCCAGGAGCCGCACGACCTGGAGATCAGCGCCAAGCAAACCGCCGCGCTCCAGGAGTCCGACGCGGTGCTCTACCTCAAGAACCTCCAGCCCTCCGTCGACGACGCGGTGTCCCAGTCGGGGCTCAAGACCAAGATCGACGCCGCCTCCCTCACCTCCCTGGAGAAGCACGGCAACGAGGTCGGCGGCCACGCGGCCGACCACGACGCCCACGAGAACGAGGAACTGGCGGGCCTGGACCCGCACATCTGGCTCGACCCGGTGCGCTACTCCCAGGTCGCCGAGGGCGTCGGCAAGGCCTTCGAGAAGGCCGACCCGGACAACGCGGCCGACTACAGGGCCAACACCGCGGCGCTCGTGAAGAAACTCGGCGCCCTGAACACGCAGTTCGCCACGGGGCTCAGGAGCACCGGGAACAAGGTCTTCATCACCACCCACGCCGCCTTCGGCTACCTCGCCGAGCGCTACGGCCTGACCGAGGAGGCCATCAACGGCCTCGACCCCGAGTCGGAGCCAAGTGCCAACCGCGTCAAGGACCTTGAGAAGATGGCGAAGGCCGACGGCGTCACCACCGTGTTCTACGAGACGCTCGTCAGCGACAAGACCGCGAAGACCATCGCCTCCGACGCCGGGCTGAAGACGGACGTCCTCGACCCGATCGAGGGCATCACCGCCAAGTCCCGCGGCAAGGACTACTTCTCGGTCCAGGAAGCCAACCTCAAGGCCCTCCAGACCGCGTTGGGGGCCAAGTGAGCATGAACCGGAGGACGGTATGACCGAGTCCGTCGTAGCGCTGCGCGGTGTCCGCGCCGACCTGGGCTCGCGCCCCGTCCTGCGCGGCATCGACCTCACCGTGAACCGCGGTGAGGTCGTCGCGCTGCTCGGCGCCAACGGCTCCGGCAAGTCGACGGCGATCCGCACGATCATCGGCCAGGTGCCCACGGCCGCCGGTGAGATCGAGCTCTTCGGCACTCCGCGCGCACGGTTCCGGGACTGGGCGCGCGTCGGATACGTCCCGCAGCGCACCACCGCCGCGGGCGGCGTCCCCGCGACCGTCACCGAGATCGTGTCCTCCGGGCGCCTGTCGCGCGCCCGCTTCGGCGTGCTCCGCAGGGCCGACCACGAGGCCGTGCGCCGGGCCCTGGAGCTGGTCGGCATGGCGGACCGCGCGAAGGACTCCGTGAACGCCCTGTCCGGCGGCCAGCACCAGCGGGTGCTGATCGCCCGCGCGCTCGCCGCCGAACCCGAACTGCTGGTCATGGACGAGCCGATGGCGGGCGTGGACCTGGCCAGCCAGGAGGTCCTCGCACAGACCCTCACCCGCCAGGTCGCCGAGGGCGCCACCGTCCTGCTCGTGCTGCACGAACTGGGCCCGCTGGAGCCCCTGATCGACCGGGCGGTCGTCCTGCGCGACGGCTGTGTGCAGCACGACGGACCGCCTCCGCGGGCCCTCGGCCAGCACGCCCTCCCCGGCCACGACCACGTCCACCCCCACGAACACGAACCGATCCGTACGGGGCTGCTGAGCTGATGGACCTCCTCGACTACGCCTTCATGCAGCGGGCCCTGCTCGCCGCCGTCCTGGTCGGCATCACCGCCCCCGCCGTCGGCATCTACCTCGTCCAGCGCCGCCAGGCCCTCATGGGCGACGGTATCGGCCATGTCGCGATGACCGGCGTCGGCCTCGGCTTCCTGCTCTCCTGGTCACCGGTGTGGATGGCGACCGTCGTCTCGGTGCTCGGCGCGGTCCTCATGGAGCTGATCCGCTGGTACGGAAAGACGCGGGGCGACATCGCCCTCGCGATGCTCTTCTACGGCGGCATGGCCGGCGGCGTGATGTTCATCAACCTCGCGCCCGGCGGCTCGAACGCCAACCTGACGTCGTACCTGTTCGGTTCGCTCTCCACGGTCTCCGAGTCGGACGTCACGGCGATCTGTGTGCTGGCCGCGTTCGTGGTCCTCGTCACCCTCGGTCTGCGCCGCCAGCTCTTCGCGGTCAGCCAGGACGAGGAGTTCGCCCGGGTCACCGGGCTGCCGGTGCGCGCGCTGAACCTGCTGACGGCGATCACAGCCGCGGTGACGGTGACCGTCGCGATGCGCGTGGTCGGGTTGCTGCTGGTCAGCGCGTTGATGGTGGTGCCGGTGGCGGCGGCGCAGCAGCTCACCCGGAGCTTCGCGGCGACGTTCGCGATCGCGGTGGCCATCGGTGTGACGGTGACCATCGGCGGCACCGTGACGTCGTACTACCAGGACGTGCCGCCCGGCGCGACGATCGTGCTGCTGACCATCGCGGCCTTCATCGTGCTGACCGTCCTGGCGACCCCGCTGGCCCGTCGCCGCGCCCGCGCGGCGGCCGCCCGGCAGCCGGCCGGCGATCCTGCGGAGTGTGCGATTCCGGCCAGTCGGGAGGCGGACAGCACGGTCGGCGTCCGCCCCGGCACAGACGGGGCTGGCACAATGGCCCGGCAGGCGCCGATGCAAGACGTGTGAGAGCCGAAGGGGCGCGTGGAGGCCCGGAGGGCTGAGCCCGGTCGCGGTCTCGTCCTCGGCACCGGACGCCCCATAAGCGATCACGCCAGTGAAGGAGGAACCCGTGACGACCGCAGGACCGCCCGTGAAGGGCCGTGCCACCCGGCAGCGGGCCGCCGTGGCGGCGGCGCTCGACGAGGTCGACGAGTTCCGCAGCGCGCAGGAACTGCACGACATGCTCAAGCACAAGGGCGACGCCGTCGGTCTGACCACGGTCTACCGCACGCTCCAGAACCTCGCCGACGCGGGCGAGGTCGACGTCCTGCGCACCTCCGACGGCGAGTCCGTCTACCGGCGCTGCTCCACCGGCGAGCACCACCACCACCTCGTCTGCCGGATCTGCGGCAAGGCGGTGGAGGTCGAGGGCCCGGCCGTGGAGACGTGGGCGGACGCGATCGCGGCCGAGCACGGATACGTCAACGTGGCCCACACCGTGGAGATCTTCGGGACCTGCGCGGACTGTGCGGCGGTCAAGGACTGACCTGAGCCGACCGCAGGGCGACACGGACCCCACCCATGGACCGACGGGTGGGGTTCTTTCATGGCCGTTTCACAGTTTCGTCGAGGGTTAACCCTTGACTCACACGCCACTCAATGACATGGCCAGGTCAAGCGTGCCACTCTCCCTCCTGTTCTCACGCAGTTCCCGCACGGCACCTCCACCCCACGTCGCAGTAGGAGTCACGAGTGAGACGTTCCCCCCGAAGATCGGCCGCCGCCGCCTCCCTGGTCGCCGCCGCCTCGCTGCTCGCCGTAGGCATCCAGTCGGTCCCCGCGACTGCGAAGCCCGCGGCCCCCCACCCCAGCCCCCTGCGCACCGGAGGCCAGGAGGCGAAGGTCACCCCGGCCCAGCGTGCCGCGCTGCTCAAGAGCGCGACCGGCAGGACCACGGCGACCGCCCGGTCCCTCGGCCTCGGCGCCAAGGAGAAACTGGTCGTCAAGGACGTCGTCAAGGACAACGACGGCACCGTTCACACCCGTTACGAGCGGACCTTCGCCGGTCTGCCCGTCCTCGGCGGCGACCTGGTCGTACACACACCCCCGGCCTCGCTGGCCGCCGGCACCGTGAGCACGACCTTCAACAACAACCGCCGTACCGTCTCGGTCAAGTCCACGACCGCCACGTTCGGCAAGGCGGCCGCCGAGACGAAGGCGCTCAGCACCGCCAAGGCGCTCGACGCCGAGAAGCCGGCCGCGCAGAGCCCCCGCAAGGTGATCTGGGCCGGCACCGGCACACCGAAGCTCGCCTGGGAGACGGTGGTCTCCGGATTCCAGGACGACGGCACGCCCAGCAAGCTGCACGTCATCACCGACGCCACGACCGGCGCCGAACTCTCCCGCTTCGAGGGCATCGAGACCGGCACCGGCAACAGCCAGTACAGCGGCACGGTCAGCATGAACACCACGTTGTCCGGCTCGACGTACCAGCTGTACGACACCACGCGCGGCGGCCACAAGACGTACAGCCTCAACAACGGCACGTCGGGCACCGGCACGCTGATGACGGACGCCGACGACGTCTGGGGCACCGGTGCCGGCTCCAACACCCAGACCGCCGGTGTCGACGCCCACTACGGCGCCCAGACCACCTGGGACTTCTACAAGAACACCTTCGGCCGCAGCGGCATCAAGAACGACGGAGTCGCCGCCTACAGCCGCGTCCACTACAGCTCGGCGTACGTCAACGCCTTCTGGGACGACACCTGCTTCTGCATGACGTACGGCGACGGCACCAGCAGCACCCACGCGCTGACCTCGCTGGACGTGGCCGGCCACGAGATGAGCCACGGCGTCACCTCCAACACCGCCGGGCTCGACTACACCGGTGAGTCGGGCGGCTTGAACGAGGCGACCTCCGACATCTTCGGCACCGGTGTGGAGTTCTACGCCAACAACTCCACCGACGTCGGCGACTACCTCATCGGCGAGAAGATCGACATCAACGGCGACGGCACGCCGCTGCGTTACATGGACAAGCCGAGCAAGGACGGCGGCTCCGCGGACAGTTGGTACTCGGGCGTCGGCAACCTCGACGTGCACTACTCCTCGGGCCCGGCGAACCACATGTTCTACCTGCTGTCCGAGGGCAGCGGCACCAAGGTCATCAACGGCA
The DNA here is from genome assembly GCF_036174265.1 of Streptomyces sp. NBC_00285. Taxonomy (NCBI): domain Bacteria; kingdom Bacillati; phylum Actinomycetota; class Actinomycetes; order Kitasatosporales; family Streptomycetaceae; genus Streptomyces; species Streptomyces sp. NBC_00285. Next base: position 3,809,224 of record NZ_CP108055.1, read on the forward strand.
CGTCGTACACCAGCACCACCTCCGACGGGGTCGCCGTCGCGGGCATCGGCCGGGCCGCCGCCCTGCAGATCTGGTACAAGGCGCTGACGACGTACATGACGTCCAGCACCAACTACGCCGGAGCCCGCACCGCCGCGCTGAGCGCCGCCGCGTCGCTGTACGGCTCCAGCTCCGCCCAGTACGCCGGGGTCGGCAACGCCTTCGCGGGCATCAACGTCGGCAGCCACATCACCGTGCCGTCGACCGGCGTGACGGTGACCAACCCGGGCAGCCAGTCCGCCACCGTCGGTACGGCCGTCAGCCTGCAGGTCAGCGCGAGCTCGACCAACAGCGGCACACTGACGTACGCCGCGACCGGTCTGCCCACCGGCCTGTCGATCAGCAGCTCCACGGGCGTGATATCCGGCACCCCGACCACGGCCGGCAGCTACAGCACCACGGTCACGGTCACCGACAGCACGGGAGCCACCGGCACGGCGGCCTTCACCTGGACGGTCAGCTCGTCCGGCGGTGGCGGCACCTGCACCTCCACGCAGCTGCTCGGCAACCAGGGCTTCGAGTCGGGCAACACGACCTGGACCGCGTCCAGCGGAGTCATCACCAACTCCAGCAGCCAGGCCGCCCGCACCGGCTCGTACAAGGCCTGGCTGGACGGCTACGGCTCCACCCACACCGACACGCTCTCCCAGTCGGTGACCGTCCCGAGCGGCTGCACGGCGACGACGTTCACCTTCTACCTGCACGTCGACACGGCGGAGACCACCACCAGCACCCAGTACGACAAGCTGACGGTCACCGCCGGTTCGACGACCCTGGCCACGTACTCCAACCTCAACGCGGCCAGCGGCTACGTCCAGAAGTCCTTCAGCCTGTCGGCCTTCGCGGGGACCACGGTCGCCCTGAAGTTCTCCGGCGTCGAGGACTCCTCGCTCCAGACGAGCTTCGTGATCGACGACACCGCGGTCACCACCGGCTGAGCCACGGGGGAATCGCAGGGGCGGGTCGGAGGTCAGTCCTCCGGCTCGCCCTTCATCGCTTCCTCCATGGCGAGGAGCTCCTCGTTGGGTACGGCCCCGCCGAACCGCCGGTCCCGGGACGCGAACTCGATGCACGCCCGCCACAGGTCACGGCGGTCGAAGTCGGGCCACAGGACGTCCTGGAAGACCATCTCGGCGTAGGCGCTCTGCCAGAGCAGGTAGTTGGAGGTGCGCTGCTCGCCGCTGGGCCGCAGGAAGAGGTCCACGTCGGGCATGTCCGGGTAGTACAGGTACTTCGCGAGGGTCTTCTCGTTGACCTTGGACGGGTCCAGCCGGCCCGCCTTCACGTCCTCGGCGAGGGCCTGCGCCGCGTCGGCGATCTCGGCCCGGCCGCCGTAGTTCATGCAGAAGTACAGGGTGAGCTTGTCGTTGTCCTTGGTCTGCTCCTGGGCGACCTGGAGCTCCTTGGCAACGGACTTCCACAGCTTGGGCATCCGGCCCACCCAGCGCACCCGGATGCCGAGCGCGTCGAGCTGGTCGCGGCTCTTGCGGATGAAGTCGCGGTTGAAGTTCATGAGGAAGCGGACCTCGTCGGGCGAGCGCTTCCAGTTCTCGGTGGAGAAGGCGTACAGCGAGATGTTGCGCACGCCCATCTCGACCGCGCCCTGGAGCACGTCGAGGACCTGCTCGGCGCCGACCTTGTGCCCCTCGGTGCGCGGCAGCCCGCGCTGCTTGGCCCAGCGGCCGTTGCCGTCCATGACGATCGCCACATGCTCGGGGATCAGCTCACCGGGCAGCTTCGGTGCGCGAGCGCCGGACGGATGCGGCTCCGGCTTCCTGTACTCGCGCCGCCGGCGCCCCAGGATCCCGTTTACGACCATGGTGACTCTCGTCTCCCTCTCAGGGTTGCTTCTCTACGTAACGCAGGGATCTGAGCCCGCGTTCCAGATGCCAGTGCAGGTAGGCGGACACCAGCCCGCTGCCCTCCCGGACGTGCCGCGGCTCACTCGCGTCCGCGGTCTCCCAGTCTCCCGTAAGCAGCGCGGCGAGGAGTTCCAGGGTCTGCGGCGACGGTACGACGCTGCCGGGCACCCGGCAGTCCACGCACACCGAGCCTCCGGCGGCCACGGAGAAGAAACGGTTCGGGCCGGGCATGCCGCACTTCGCGCAGTCGCTGAAGCTGGGGGCGTAGCCGTTGACGGCGAGGGAGCGCAGCAGGAAGGCGTCGAGCACGAGGTGCGACGCGTGCTCACCCCGGGCGAGGGTCCGCAGCGCCCCGACGAGCAGCAGATACTGCTGCACGGCCGGCTCACCCTCGTGGTCCGTGAACCGCTCGGCGGTCTCCAGCATGGCCGTCCCGGCGGTGTACCGCGCGTAGTCGGAGACGATCCCGCCACCGTACGGAGCGATGGTCTCGCTCTGCGTGCACAACGGCAGCCCACGCCCGATCAGCTCGCTCCCCCGCGCGAAGAACTGCACGTCGACATGCGAGAACGGCTCCAGCCGCGCCCCGAACTTCGACTTCGTCCGCCGCACCCCCCGAGCCACCGCCCGCACCCGCCCGTGCCCACGGGTGAGCAACGTGATGATCCGGTCCGCTTCCCCGAGCTTCTGGGTGCGCAGCACGACCCCGTCATCGCGGAACAGGCTCACCGCGCACCCCCACGAGAACCCGGCCGGGGCTCCGGGGGCCGCCCCCCGGGGCAGCACAGCATGATCCGGTCCGCCTCACCCTGCTTCTGGCTGCGCAGCACGATGCCGTCGTCGCGGAACAGACTCATGGGGTCCATTGTCGCCTACGCGGGAACCGGGGTGGCCGGTGTCCGTGGTCGTGGTCGGCTTGCGCGGCCGGGGGGATCACGGCGGAGGCGCAGGGTGCGAGGGACCCGGCGGCCCGCCGGCCACCGCTCAGGACGGCCGGGAACGGCAGGGGCACCCCCAAAGGCCATGGGGCCTACGGAGTCGGCGACCGGGGGTAAACCCCCTTACAGACAAGGCAGTTGGCCGGATGGGTTGGGCGCGTGGGCTCCGCCAGGCTCATGGTCATGAAGCAGACGACGAAAAGCCTCGCCCTGATCGCCGCCGCCTCGGGCATCGCCTTCGGGGCCCTGACCCCGCTGTCCGCCTCCGCCTCCGCCTCCCCCTCCGGGCCGACGGCGCTGAAATGGACCACGTGTGAGGGCAGCGGTCTCGATCCGCGTCAGCAGTGCGCGACCGTCGCCGTGCCCATGGACTACGCCGACCCGGACGGCCGGAAGATCGAGATCGCCGTCTCCCGAATTCCCGGCGAGAATCCGGCAGCCCGGCGCGGTGCCCTGCTGCTGATCCCCGGAGGACCCGGCGGTGACAGCATGAACGATCCGTCGAAGAAGGGGCAGAAGCTGCCGCAGTCCGTGCGGGACGCCTACGACCTGATCGGGTTCGCGCCGCGCGGCATGGCGCCCTCCACGGCCGTCGACTGCGGGCTCGAACAGCGGGACCTGGCCCGGACGACCCTGCTGCCCTGGCCCGCCCCGGACGGATCCGTCGACGCGAACATGGCCGCGGGCAAGCGCATCGCCGACGCCTGCGCACGCAACAGCGGCGAGCTCATCCGTCACATCAGCACCCTCAACGAGGCCCGCGACCTGGACCGCGTCCGAGCCGCGCTCGGCGAGCGCAAGGTGTCCGCGTGGGGCGTGTCCTACGGCACCTACGTGGGCGCCGCCTACCTCCAGTTGTTCCCGCAGCGCACCGACCGTTTCGTCCTGGACAGCAACGACCGCCCGGACCCGGTCCTGGCGGAACGCGCGTGGCTCGCCGCGTTCGAGCGGGGTGCCGAGGACAACTTCCCGGAGTTCGCCAAGTGGGCGTCCGCGCCCGGCAATCCGGACCGCCTCGCCGACAGCGCCGCCGAGGTCCGCCCGCTCTTCCTGCACCTCGCTGCCCGTCTCGACCGCGAGCCGATCCCGTGGCCGGGCGCCAACCCGGCGGAGCTGAACGGCAACGTCCTGCGCCAGTCGATGCTCGACTCCTTCTACGACCCGGACGACTACCCGGCCCTCGCCAAGCTGATCCTCGCCGCACAGAAGGGCACGGTGCCGCCCGCTCCGGCGGGACCGCCCGAGGCCGTCCTCCAGAACGTCACCGCGGTCGGCGCCGCCACCATCTGCAACGACGTCGACTGGCCGAGCGACCCGGAGATCTACCGCAAGGGCGTGGCCGAGAGCCGCGCGAAGTACCCGCTGACCGGGGGCATGCCGAGGAACGCGATGCCGTGCACCGCCTGGCCGTGGGAGCCGAGGGAGGCGCCGGTGCACGTCACCGACCGCGGCCCGTCCAACGTCCTGCTCGTGCAGAACGCACGGGACGTCGCCACCCCCCTCAGCGGTGCCCTGAAGCTCCGCGAGGCCCTCGGCCGGCGTGCCGTCATGGTCACCAACGACTCCACCGGCCACGACGCCTACCTCGACAACGGCACGGCATGCGGCGACGCGACGGTGTCCCGCTTCCTGGCCACGGGCAAGCGGCCCGGCGAGGACGTCCACTGTTCCTGACCAAGGCTCCAACTACGCCTGTACGAGGAATAGTTGATCGGTAGGATTCAGCGGTCGGCGATCATCTGACCGGCGTTGCCGGGTCGAACGAAACGGACGGACATGGCTGCGTGCTCCACCCGGGCGGCCTCCCCCGCCGATCTGGCCCGGCTGTGCTCTCTGCTGGCCGACACCTGTGAGCCGACCGCCGTTCCCCCCGAAGCGCTCCTCACCACCGCCCTCGACCTCGATCTGGTCCGGGTGGCCGAGTCCGAGGGCGAGCTGGTGGGGTGCGTCACCGCCGAAGTGCCCTCGCCGGGGCACGCGCGGCTGTCGGTGATCGCGGTCCGGGACGGGCATCGCCGACGGGGCGTGGCCAGGCAGCTCCTGACCGAGACGGTGAAGGAACTTTCCCGGAGACAGGCCGAGCCGCCGCTGATATCCGCCCTCGCGAGGACCGAGCAACTGGCGCTGATGCACCTCCTGTTGGCCTGCGGGTTCATCGGAACCCGGGTCATGCGCGCCGACGGCCCGGGCGGCGCTCCGCACCTGCACTACCAGTACAAGTCCCGGGTGGAGTACATCGATCCGGACTCCAGGCACCTCGTCCCCGCCGCCGACCGGAGACAGCTCATGGAGTCCCTGTCGCCCTCCGGCCACGCGGTCACCGCACTGGTCACCCTGGGCGGCCAACCCGCCTTCGAGATCGCCCGGTTCGAGCAGGACGACCCCGCGACCCTGCAGTCCGGGGAGGCGGCGGCCGGCATCGCGTTCTCGGGTTCGATACTGGCCGCCATCACCTTCCTGCTGGGTTTCGCCTTCTCGTCGGCCCGCTTTCCCAATGACGTACGTCTGCTCCTCATCGGAGCGACGTTCAGCACCGTGCTCTCCCTGATCGTCTACGCGAGCGCGTCCGGCGAACTCGCACGGATCCGCTCGAACTCGTTCGGCAAGATCATGAAGTGGGGGAACGTGCTGTCCGAGTACGGCGGCGTGCTCCCCTTCCTGATCTCGCTTCCCGTCACCTACGCACAGGCCAGCGGCGACCCCTGGTCGACCATGGTCCTGGCCGTCCTGCTCAGCGTGGCGATCGCCGTGTACGAGCGGTCCGAGTTCTCCATCGCCCACCGGTTCCGGCGCAGCCTGGTCGAGACCGCCCTCACGCTGTTCACCGCGGCCTCGCCCACGGTCGGTGCGGCACTGGTGGCGGTGGACGCCACCAGCTGGCCGTGGACCATCGCCCTGACCGTGACGCTCGCGGTCCGGACCTGGCTGTATCTCTTCCGTCGCGGTGCGGAGGCCGACATCGCGGAGCGCCGTCAGTGGCAGCTCATCGACTAGTGCCTGCGGCCGCCCGCACCCGCTCCACGATCTCGCGGGCGCAGCCCCAGGACAGCGTCACTCCGGCGCCGCCATGGCCGTAGTTGTGCAGCAGCAGTGTGTCCGCGTGCCACTCGTCCGTCAGGCGCACGCTGCCGCGGACCGGCCGCAGTCCCACCCGCTGCTCGATCACCCGGGCGCCCGCGAGCGACGGCTCGACCGCCGCACAGCGCCGGACGATCTCCCGGGCCGCATCCTCGTCGGGCCACAGCTCCCAGCCCCCCGGCTCGGCCGTGCCGCCCAGGACCACCGTGTCCGCGTGCGGGTAGATGTAGATGAGCTCCTCGGCACCGGGGGTGTCGTCGCAGAAGAAGGCTTCGATCCCGGGGTTCTCGATCACGACGAGCCGGCCGCGCAACGCGTCCACCGACGGGTCGTCCGCGAGGAACCGGGCTTCGGCGCCCGAGCAGTTGACGACCACCGGGGCCTCCGCGAGCGCCTCGTCGAGGGAGCCGTAGCGGTGCTGTCGAACAGAGCCGCCGGCCCGCTCCAGCCGTCGGAGGAGATGGTCCAGATAGCGGGGCATGTCGACGAGCGGGGCCCGGTAGCGCCAGCCGGTGACGTATCCGTCCCGGAGGTCCTCCGGCGGGCATGGCAGCGCTCCGACCACGCTGCCCCAGGCCGGCATCTCGCACGGGATGCGGGACTCGTGGGTGCCCTCCATGAGCCGGATGCCGGTGTCTGCGTCCGTGCTCAGCGCAGTCAGCTCGGCCAGGGTCTGCCGGCTCCAGCGGTCCACCGCGTCTCTCGGCTCGGCCAGATAGGGGTCCCACATCGCGCCCGCGGCCGCCGAGGTCGTGTCGCCCGGGAGCCGGTCGGTGTCCACCCGGACGTCCATTCCGGACTCCGCCAGGCACACCGCCGTGGTGAGCCCTGAAACTCCGGCACCGATCACCACCGCACTGGCGGACACCGCTTCACCCTCCGTCGTCCGGCACCGGACTTCGAGACTAACCGAACCGGCGTGAGCACGCCCGCCGGCCGCTCGGGGAGTGCACAACCGGTGCCATTTCCTCTGGACCATGGGCTGTTACCCAGGTGGGAAGGCATGCCCCACTGTTCGATCTCTACTGCGGGTGAGCGCACCTTCCGTACCGGCGGGCCAGCGCGTGGAACGCCTCCTTCGGTTCCCAGTGCCAGTCCGAACTCGGGTCGTCGGGGCGGTCCTTGATCGCCTTGGCGATGCCGTAGCTCGCCATGTCGAGGTCGTGGCGCGGGTCGCCGGGGCGGTGGAGGGCGTCGGCGGTGAGGAACTCGAAGGCCATCGCCGCGTAGAGGCCCATCGACTCGAAGACGTCCAGGAGTTGGGTGAGGTAGACGGCCTGGGTGTGCTCGCTGCGGACGACGTTCCCCTTGATCTCCGGCGGGTTCTTGTCGTAGTCGACGATGTCCCAGCCCATGCCGCCCGCCTCGGGGGCACCGACGAAGGTGCAGGTGCCGAACTCGGTGATGGCGACGGGCTTGCCCCAGCGCAGGTACTTCCTCAACTCGCGGACGTAGTCGCGGGGTTGGCGGAAGTAGGAGTAGTAGTCGATGCCGACCACGTCGAACAGGTTCCAGTCGACCCTGTCGTCCTGGGCGGCGGCGTAGCTCAGACGGCCGTGGAAGACCGAGCGGCCGATCCTGGCCGCCCTCGCGGTGAAGCGGTCCAGTTCGCGCTGCATCCGCACCGGGTCGTAGGTGCCTTTCATCAGGTTCTCGATACGCTCCAAAGCCGTGTCCCCCGGCAGGATCCCGGGCACGAACAGCCAGAACTCGCAGCCCACGCTGAGCTCGACGCTCGCGCCCTGGCGGCGCAGCCGCTCCGCGAACCGGCCGCACTCCGCGAGGTGGTCGAGGATGTCCCCCGGCGGGACGTCCCCGAGGGTCGGCTGGAGCCATACGTGCAGCCCGCGTTCGGCCGCCTCGGCGGCGGTGGCGGTGAGGCGTTCGACGCCGTCACCGGTGACGTCGACGGTGTCGGCGTGCAGGTCGTCGCGAATGGCCCGGATGTCGCCGCGCATCCGGGCGGCGCTCCAGGCGGTGCCGGGCGTCTCGCCCGCGCCGACGGTGTAGACGACGCCGTGGCGCTTCAGCCCCCGCCCGGTCGCCTCCGCTCGGCCGGCCGGCAGCACCGCCGCCGCCCCCAGTGCCGCCGCTCCCGCCAGAAACTGTGCCCGGTTGATCCCCGTTGTCTTCTCCATGCCGCCACTGTGTCGGCCGCGAGCGGGCCTGTCCGTCCGCCGATGGTCTACGGCGGTGCAACCAAGGGATGAGCCCCGACGTCGATGATCGAAGAGATCGGCACCCGACACCGAACGAAGGAGAGCACGATCCAAGGCTCCGGAAAGCTGTCCCGACGCACCCTCCTGGCCGCCGGTACGGCGACCCTCCTGACCGGCACGACCGCGCATGCCGCCGCCGACGACGTCAGTTCCCGTCTGCGCGCGCTGGAAGAGCGGTACGCCTCCCGGCTGGGCGTCTTCGCGCACCACCTCGGCACCGGGCGGTCCGTCCGGTACCGCGCCGACGAGCGCTTCCCCATGTGCTCCGTGTTCAAGGCCCTCGCGGCCGCCGCCGTCCTGCGCGACCTCGACCGGCACGGCGAGGTGCTCGCCCGCCGCATCCACTACACCGAGGCCGACCTGGTGATCCCGGGCTCCGACCGGACGGCCGAGCATCTGGCGGAGGGCATGACCATCGCCGAGCTCGCCGACGTCGCCATCACCTACAGCGACAACACGGCCGGCAACCTCCTCCTGCGCGAGCTCGGCGGCCCCACCGCGATCACCCGCTTCGCCCGCTCCCTCGGCGACCGGGTGACCCGCCTGGACCGCTGGGAGCCCGAGTTGAACACCGCCGAGCCGTGGCGGCGGACGGACACGACGAGCCCGTACGCCATCGGTCGCACCTACGGTCGGCTGGTCCTCGGCGACGCGCTGAACCGCCGGGACCGTGAGCTGCTCACACACTGGCTGCTGAACAACACGACCAGCGTGAACCGCTTCCACGCGGGTCTGCCGAAGACGTGGACGATCGCCGACAAGACCGGCAGCGGCTCCTACGGCACCGCCAACGACGTGGGCGTCACCTGGACCGAGGACGGCGACCCGATCGTCCTGGCGGTGCTGTCGACGATGCCCGAGCCGGACGCCGTCCGGGACGACGCGCTGGTCGCCGACGCGGCGCGGGCGGTCGCCGACACCCTCACCGGACCGGCCGGAACCGCCTGACGTACCGGCGCTGCCACGGCGTCTCCACCGCCCGTCGGTCGTAGTGCTCCCGGACCCAGGCCACCGCCCGCTCCGGGGGCACACCGTCCAGAACCGCCAGACAGGCCAGGGCCGTTCCGGTGCGGCCGCGACCGCCTCCGCAGGCGATCTCGACCCGTTCGGCGGCCGACCGCTCCCAGGCGTCGGTCAGGACGCTGCGGGCCTCCCCGCGGTCCGCCGGCAGCCGGAAGTCCGGCCAGCGGAGCCAGTGGGAGGTCCAGGGAACCTCCGGCGGGCCTTCGCCGAGCAGATAGAGGCCGTACGACGGTGTCGGCGCGTCCGGGTCCAGTGGGTGCCGCAGGCCCCGGCCCCGGACCAGGCGGCCGGACGGCAACCGGAGGACACCCGCGTCCTGTTCGTCCCACGCCGACCCGTTCATGACCTCATTCGAACCCGTCATCGACTCCCGGGCAACCGAATCCGTCCAGACCGTGGTCTGGTGGGCGAGGGAGGATGCTTGATGCAGGCCGAACAAGAGGACCGGTTCCAGGAATTCGTCAGAGCCAGATGGTCGCACCTCGTGCGGACCGCCTATCTGCTCACCGGTGACGCCCATCTCGCCGAGGACCTGACGCAGACGGCCCTGGCGAAGGCGTACCGCTCCTGGCGGCGCGTGTCGAGCAGCGACAGCCCGGAGGCGTACGTCCGGCGGATGCTCGTCACGTGCAACAGCGACCGCTTCCGCAAACGGCGCGTCAAGGAGTCGCTGACCGACGCGCCGCCGGAGGTCGCGGGCCGGGACGAGGGCGTGACGCGGGTCGACGAACGCGGGGTGCTGCTGGGCGCGTTGGCCGGGCTGCCGCCCAGGCAGCGGGCGGTGGTCGTGATGCGTTACTGGGAGGACCTGTCGGAGCTGGAGGTCGCCGAGGTGCTCGGCTGCTCCCAGGGCACGGTCAAGAGCCAGGCGTCCAAGGGGCTGGCGAAGTTGCGTACGTATCCGGGGCTCGCGCAGGTCATGGACCGCGCCCCGCAGGGAGGCACGAAGTGAGCGAAGAGGAGCGGGACTTCGAGGAGCAACTGCGGGAGCTGCTCGCCGAGGACGCGTACACGATCCGGCCGTCGCCGGTGCCGTATCCGCAGATCCGCCGCCAGGGCGTGATCGAGCGGCGCCGCCGGGTGGCGGTGGCCGGGGCGGTCCTGGTGACGCTGGCCGCGGTGCCGGTGGGGGCGTTCGCGCTGGACGGCAGAGGAACGGGGGTGGCGGACACGGCGACCACACCGACAGCGTCTGCGAGCGCCACCCGAGCCCCCAGCCCCAGCCCCTCCCCCACGCCCAGTGGGCCCGCGGGGCCGGCCACGGCCGGGCAGTTGCGGGACGGGATCACGCTGGAGCAGGCCGTGCAGGGGCTGGACAAGTGCCTGGCGCTGCAACAGCACAACGAGTCCCAGGGCTCCCAGCAGATGGACCTGGGCAGGGCCGAGGACTACCGGATCATCCTGGCGCTCGACAGCACCGGAGACACCAACGCCCCCGGTGACGGCATCTACGTGGTCGCCGTGCAGGAGAAGCCGAAGGCGATCCGGCTGATCTGCAACATCAAGGACGGTGAGGCCTCCGGGTACAACGTCAGCGGCGGCAGCGACCGGCAGGCGGACTCCCCGCCCGTGCTGGCCGACATGAACGGCAACAAGCTCTACCAGCAGTCGTTCCTGGACAAGGGCAACTGGAAGCTGCCGTTCAGCTGGGGCTTCATCGGCACGGTGGATCAGACGGTGGCCAAGGTGACCGTCTCCTACGGCGGTGCCGGCAGCGAGGCCGCCCTCGACCACGGCTGGTTCGTCGCCTCCGGCACCCTGACCGAACAGGTCACCAAGAACCCGCACGTCAAGGGCTACGACAAGAGCGGCAAGCTGGTCTACGACTCCGACGAGGACACGACGTACCAGCAGACGATGTAGCCGCGGGACCCGCAGGCTGGGGGGCGCCGTACAGGGGTCGGCGCCCCCAAGCCTGTCCGTCACATGGTCTTCGGAGTCACCATCCCCGACTCGTACGCCACGATGACCAGTTGTGCCCGGTCCCGCACCCCCAGCTTGCCCATGATCCGGCTGACGTGGGTCTTCGCGGTGAGCGGGCTGAGGCCCAACGCCCCTGCGATCTCCGTGTTGTTGAGGCCCCGCGCGACCAGGGCCAGCACCTCGCGCTCCCGGTCGGACAGGCACTCGGGCCCACCGCCCGGCACCGGCACCGACGGGCTGCGCAGGAACCGTTCGATCAGCCGTGCCGTCGGCCCCGGGGACAGCAGCGCCTCACCGGCCGCCACCGTGCGGATGGCGTCGAGGAGTTCGGCCGGCCGGGTGTCCTTGACCAGGAAACCGGAGGCCCCCGCGCGCAGCGCCTCGACGATGTTCTCGTCGGTGTCGTACGTGGTGAGGACCAACACCCGCACCCCGGCGAGCTCCTCGTCGGCCGCGATGAGCCGGGTCGCCTCGATGCCGTCCAGGTCGGGCATGCGGATGTCCATCACCACCAGGTCGGGCCGCACTTCGCGGGCCGCTCCCACGGCCTCCCGCCCGCTGCCCGCCTCGCCGACGACCTGCATGTCCCGCGCCGACTCGACGAGCATGGCGAACGCGGCCCGCACCAGCGTCTGGTCGTCGGCGAGCAGTACGCGGATGGTCATACGGTTCCCTCCCCCATGGTGAGCGGCAGCGCCGCCGTCACCTCGAAGCCGCCGTCAGGGCGTGGCCCGGCGTCGAGTGTGCCACCCACGCTGCGGGCCCGCTCGCGCATGCCGACCAGCCCGAAACCGGGGGTGCCGCCGGGGGTGGGCCCGGTGCCGTCGTCGCTCACGGCGAGGCGCAGGGCGCCCGGTTCGTCGTACAGCCTCAGCCGTACGGCGGGTTCGGGTCCCGCGTGCCGGACGGCGTTGGTGAGCGCCTCCTGGACGATCCGGTAGGCGGCGGCACCGACGGCGGGCGGTGGCTCGGTGCGGATCCGCAGGTCCTGTTCGACGCGGGCGCCCGCGAGCCGTGCCGCCGCGACGAGGTCGGGCAGTCCGTCGAGGCCGGGCAGTGGGCCGCGCGCGTCCGGGGAGCCGTGTTCGCGCAGCACCTCCAGGGTCGTACGGAGTTCGCCTCGCGCGGTCCGGCAGGTCTCGGCGATGTCGTCGAGGGACGCGGCGACCGCCTGCCGGTCGAGGCGCTCGGGGTCGGCGGCCAGGACGTGCGCGGCGACGGAGGTCTGGACGCCGATCAGGGTGATGGTGTGGGCGAGCAGGTCGTGCAGGTCGCGGGCGATGCGCAGGCGTTCCTCGGCGACCCGGCGGCGGGCCTCCTCCTCGCGGGTGCGTTCGGCGCGGACGGCCCGCTCGACGATGGCGGCGACGTACTGGCGGTAGTAGCGGACGTCGATGCCGCAGAAGAGGACGGCGATGATCCAGCCGGAAGTCCGCAGGAGTTCGACGGCCTGGTGGGCGCTGACGGTGAGCATGACGCTCGTGGAGACGACGAGGACGGTGGCGCCCGTCAGGATCGTCCGCAGCGGGCGGCCGGTGACGGCGACCGTGTAGAGGGCGACGTAGGCGGCCGGGGTGGGCGCGAGGTGGTTGTACTCCCATGCGTGGTACGGCACGATCAGCGCCACCACCGCGGCCAGCATGAGCAGCGGACGGCGTCGCCGCCACACGATGGGCACGTGGGCGGCGAGCAGCAGCGTCCAGCCGACGGCGTCCGGGCGGCGGGCCTCGTCGGTGAACAGGCCGACGCACACGGCGAGAACCGCCAGGGCGACGGCGAGCAGCGCGTCGTTGCGGGCGCCGTGCGGGGCGGTTCGCGGGTCACGGTTGACCGCCGCCATGATCCGTTCGCCGAGCCGGGGTCCCGAGGTCTCCTGCACGGGCTCATCTTCCGGGACTTCCGGGCCAAGGGCGCCCCTCCGGGAGGGAGGGGCGCCGGTCGGGAGCGTGGTCACACGCGTTCCGGCTCGCGCTCGGCCCGTACGGGCGGTTCGGGCGGTTCGGGCGCCCGGGACAGCGGACCCGGCCACCACACCGTGCGCCCCAGGGCGACGGCGGCGCTGGTGACGAGGTAGGTCCGCACGAGGAAGGTGTCGAGGAGCACCCCGGCCGCGATCACGAAGCCCAGCTCGACGAGTTGGACCAGCGGCATGTTGGTGAGCACCGCGAAGGTGGCGGCGAGGACGAGTCCGGCGGAGGCGATGACCCCGCCCGTGGTCCGCAGCGCGGTGAGGGCGGCGGTGACGGGGTCGGCTCCGGCCAGGGACTCCTCACGCATCCGGTGCATCAGGAAGATGCCGTAGTCGACGCCGAGGGCGACCAGGAAGACGAAGGACAGCAGCCCGAGTCCGGGGTCGGTGCCCTCGAAGCCGAACACCGGCCCGAAGACCAGTCCGCCGATGCCGAGGGCCGCGGCCCACACGGCGATCACGGCGGCCACCAGGATCAGCGGCGCGACCAGTGACCTGAGCAGGGCGATCAGGATCAGCAGCACGGAGACGAGGACGATCGGCACGACGATCATCCGGTCCCGGCTGTTGGTGTCCTCCAGGTCGAGCTGCTGGGCGCTCGGGCCGCCGACGTAGGAGCCGTCGAGTCCGGCGCGCAGTGCCTTGATGGTGGCGGTCTCCCCGGCGGACTGGGGGGCGCTCCTCGCCGTGACGGAGATCTCGGTCCAGCCGTCTCCGGTACGGCCCTTGCGCGCGCTGTCGACGCCGTCGGTGCCACGGATCGCGTTCAGGGTGGCGTCGGCGCGGCCGGCCGGGGTCATGACGCTGATGGGCTGGGTCCCCCGCTCCGGATAGGCCTTCGCGAGCGTCTCCATGGCGGCGACGGCGTCGGGGGTGCTGGTGAAGGAGTCCTGTTGCTTGATGGCGCCGGGCAGATTGAGGGTGCCGAGCGCGAGCGCCCCGAGCAGCACGGCCCCGGCGGCCAGCACGGTGAGCGGCCGCCGCCCGGCCGAGCTGCCCATCGCGGAGAACAGTGACCGGCGGACCTTGGGTGTGCTGCCGTAGCGCGGGACGAGCGGCCAGAAGACCCGGCGGCCGAGCAGCACGAGGACCGCGGGCAGCAGCGTCATCATCGCGGCGAGCGCGCACAGCACCCCGACCGTCCCGAGCGGCCCCATCCCGCGGCTGCTGTTGAGGTCGGCGGCGAGCAGGCACAGCAGCCCGGCGGCGACGGTCCCGGAGGAGGCGAGCACGGCGGGCCCGCAGCCCTTCAGCGCGGCCGCCATGGCGTCGTACGGCCGCTCGGTGCGCCGTAGCTCCTCGCGGTAGCGGGAGACGAGGAGCAGGGCGTAGTCGGTGCCCGCGCCGAACACGAGGATCGTCATGATGCCGGCGCTCTGACCGGTCACGGAGGTCCCGAACCCCTGGTTGAGCCCGTAGGCGACGGCCCTGCCCAGGAACTCCGACATGCCCGCGACGCCGAGCGGCACCAGCCACAGCACGGGACTGCGGTAGATGACGATCAGCAGCAGGGCGACGACCGCGGCGGTGGTGTAGAGCAGCGGTCCGCCGAGCGAGTCGTAGACCTCACCGGCGTCGGTGGCGAGGGCTCCCTCCCCGCCGACGTCGACGCCGAGCCCGTCACCGCCGTGGGCGATGTCCCGCACGTCGTTGACGAGCCGGTCGCGGGCCTTCTCGTCCGTGCCCGGCTCGGTGCTGGCGACGGGGTACATCACGGTGGTCCCGTCCGAGGACGGGATGCCCCGCGGCTCGGCGGTGAGGGTGTGCCCGTCCGCGATCCGCGCGATCTGCGCGGCGGCGGTGGCCCGGTCCGCCGCGGTCAGCCCGCCGTCCCGGTGATAGACGACGACCATCTGCGTGGCCTCGCCCCCGGGCAGCCGGTCCTGGATCTTGGCGACCTGCGTCGAGTCGGCGCTCGCCGGCAGATAGTCCACGGCCCGGTCGTGCTGCACGTCCGCGAGCTTCGACGCGAACGGCGACACGGCCGCCAGCAGGACGATCCACAGCCCCAGTACCAGCCAGGGCACGGCTCGACGCCGCCGTGCGCTCATCTTTGCGGCCCTCATCGACGGGCCTCCCTCCGGTCGGATGTCTTATGTCGCTTCCAGACTTCCGGCGGGGAGGGGTCGATTCGTCGGGCGGGAGGGCGAGTTGGGGGTTACTGCCGGGGGTGACCCGCGGCCGGGGTTTACTCCCCCGGGACTATCAGGACGGTGTCCGGGCCGCCGCCAGCAGCCTGGTCACGTCGTCCGCGCAGATCGTCAGGGCGGTGCCGATCGTGGTGAGGGCGTCCCGTTCCGATGGGGTGTACGGGCCGTCCGCGAGGGCGATGCGGGCCGCCTGCAGGAGGATCGATTCGCGGCCCCCGGGGGCGAGGTGGGGGGCGAGCGGGTCGAGGGCCTCGTGGAGCTCTATGGCCAGGCCGGCGGCGCAGGGGCGGTCGTGGACCCGGCCGGTGTCCTCGGCGAGGGCCTCGACCAGCGCCTCCAGCTGGTCCTCCGTGCAGTCGTCGAAGCCCGCCGCGCGGACCGTGGCGGCCGCGACCTCCAGGGAAGTGCGGGAGCAGGTGCCGCCCGCCGTCAGGACCGCCAGGGCGACCGTGTGGACGGCGTCGCGGAGCATCGCCGAGAAGCGGGTCGTGGTCGGGTGGTCGAGGACGTCCGTGCCGAAGTGTCGCCCGCAGGCGGCGCATTCCGTGACCGGCCCGGTGTCGCCGCGTGGCAGGACCGGAACGCCGAGGAGTGTGAAGCGGCGGCGGCCCGTCAGGCGCCGGTAGTTGCGGTCGCCCCCGCATCCGGGGCAGAAGAACTCACCGTCGCCGATGGTGGTCCACGCGGTACGGGTGCCCAGGAGGCGCGCAGGCCTGGTGGCACGGCCGTTTTGTCCCCGTCCTGGCAGCACGTCACACCTCCGCGTAACCCCGCGGCAACATCGCCGCGCTTGCGTGATGTTAGCCACATCAGTGAGGCGGAGTCAGCACCTCTGACGAGACCTGCTCGTGACCTCCACGCGCCGATGGCCGATAAACGACGGGGCCTTGATCGCCGTATACAGCGATCAAGGCCCCGAAACCGCCGGTCAGAGTGACTATCGAGCTGCCCGGTTGACGGCCGAGACGACCGCCTTCAGCGACGCACGCGTCGTGTTCGCGTCGATGCCGATTCCCCACAGAACCTTGCCGTCGATCGCGCACTCGATGTAGGAGGCGGCCTGTGCGGAGGCGCCCTCGCTCATCGTGTGCTCCTGGTAGTCCAGCAGCCGGGCGTCGATGCCGACCTCGGCCAGGGCGTCGAAGAAGGCCGAGATCGGGCCGTTGCCCGAGCCGGTCAGGACGGTGTCGGCGCCGTCGACCGTGGCCTCCACCTTCAGGGTGTCCACCCCGTCGGTGTCGGTGGTCGACTGGCCGTTCCTGACCTGGATACGGCCCCACGGGTTCTGGGGGTTGGGCAGGTACTCGTCCCGGAAGGTGGCCCAGATGTCCGAGCCGGTGACCTCGCCGCCCTCGGCGTCCGTCTTGGCCTGGATGAGCTTCGAGAACTCGATCTGCATCCGGCGGGGCAGGTCCAGCTTGTGGTCGTTCTTCAGGACGTATGCGATACCGCCCTTGCCGGACTGCGAGTTGACCCGGATGACGGCCTCGTAGGAGCGGCCGACGTCCTTCGGGTCGATGGGCAGGTACGGCACGGCCCATTCGAGGTCGTCCACGGTGACGCCCTTGGCCTCGGCGTCGGCCTCCATGGCGTCGAAGCCCTTCTTGATGGCGTCCTGGTGGGAGCCGGAGAAGGACGTGTAGACCAGGTCGCCCACGTACGGGTGGCGCGGGTGGACCTCCATCTGGTTGCAGTACTCCCACGTACGACGGATCTCGTCGATGTCGGAGAAGTCGATCTGCGGGTCGACGCCCTGTGAGAACAGGTTCATGCCCAGGGTGACCAGGTCGACGTTGCCGGTGCGCTCGCCCTGGCCGAACAGACAGCCCTCGACGCGGTCGGCGCCGGCCATCAGGGCCAGCTCGGCGGCAGCGACCGCCGTACCGCGGTCGTTGTGCGGGTGGACGGAGATGACGACGTGCTCGCGGCGGGAGATGTTGCGGCTCATCCACTCGAAGCGGTCCGCGTGGGTGGAGGGGGTCGAACGCTCCACCGTGGCGGGCAGGTTGAGGATGATCTCGCGGCCCGGACCCGGCTGGTAGACGTCCATCACCGCCTCGCAGACCTCCAGCGCGAAGTCCAGCTCGGTGTCGGTGAAGATCTCCGGGCTGTACTGGTAGCCGAACTCGGTCTCGGGGCCCAGCAGTTTCTCGGCGTACTCCATCACCAGGCGTGTGCCGTCGACGGCGATCTGCTTGATGTCATCCTTGGAGCCGCGGAAGACCACGCGGCGGAAGACGGGCGCGGTGGCGTTGTACAGGTGGACTGTGGCCCGCTTGGCGCCCTTCAGGGACTCCACGGTCCGCTCGATCAGGTCCTCGCGGGCCTGGGTCAGTACGGAGATCGTGACGTCGTCCGGGATGACCCCGGGCTCCTCGATGATCGAGCGTACGAAGTCGAAGTCCGTCTGGCCCGAGGCCGGGAAGCCGACCTCGATCTCCTTGTAGCCCATCTTGACCAGCTGGTCGAACATCCGGCGTTTGCGCTCGGGTGACATCGGGTCGATCAGGGACTGGTTGCCGTCACGCAGGTCGGTGGAGAGCCAGCGGGGAGCGACGGTGATCCGCTGGTCCGGCCAGGTGCGGTCGGGGATGTCGACCTGGTCGTACCGGCCGTACTTGTGGATCGGCATGGAACTGGGCTGCTGGCGGTTCGCCATGATTGCGGGGCTCCTCAGGATGTCCGGAAAGGACGGCCGACACGCAACACGAAGCTCCGCGGGGAGGGAGTCGACCTGGACTACAGGCCCTCGCCGCGGCAGCTAAGAAGAAGCAGCCCGAAACACATGATGCGAAGCATGCTAGCCGAGCCTCTTCGGACGCGGGGCGCCGTATCAGTATGCGGGACCGGAGAAGCCAGAGGGAGAAAACGGGCGAAAAGTGCGCCATACCACTTCGTCACGGAGAGTGCGCATTCCTGTCCGTATATTTCACCAATCATGGTTGCGACTAGTGACACGCACATGACCCAGTGCAAGGGTGCCCGGCATGACGACAAACGGGGGCTTCGAGCCCGTCTTCTGCACCGTCGTTCCGCCGCATGTCCTTGACAGGCTGGCCCGGAACGACGACCCCGCACTCTCCGGTCCCGCCCAGCGCACCCTGATGCGCGACAGCGAAATGCGCGGCAGGCGCAGGGTCACCACCGAGTACTCCCTCGCCGCGGTGCCACAGGCGAAGGCTCCGTCGGACCGACCGCTGCGCACCCTCTACGACGCCGGGCACAAGACCGACCTCCCCGGCACCGAAGTGCGCGCCGAGGGCTCCGACCCCGGCCAGGACGCCACCGTGAACCGCGCCTACGCCGGCCTCGGCGCCACCTTCGAGCTGTACATGAAGGCCTACGCGCGCCACTCCATCGACGGCGACGGCCTCCCGCTCGACGCCACCGTCCACTTCGACGAGGACTACAACAACGCCTTCTGGAACGGCGAGCAGATGGTGTTCGGCGACGGCGACGGCGAGATCTTCCTCGACTTCACCATCCCGATCGACGTCATCGGCCACGAACTCACCCACGGCGTCACGCAGTACACGGCGAACCTCACCTACTACGGCCAGCCGGGCGCCCTCAACGAGTCGATGTCCGACGTCTTCGGCTCGCTCATCAAGCAGTACACGCTCGGCCAGACCGCCGCCGAGGCCGACTGGCTGATCGGCGCGGGCCTGCTCGCACCGAGCGTCTCCGGCAAGGCCCTGCGTTCGATGAAGGAGCCGGGCAGCGCGTACGACGACGACGTCCTCGGCAAGGACCCGCAGCCCGCGACCATGGACGACTTCGTCCGCACCAGCCGCGACAACGGCGGCGTCCACATCAACTCCGGCATCCCCAACCACGCGTTCTTCCTGGTCGCGACCGCCCTCGGCGGCCACGCCTGGGAGCGTGCAGGACAGATCTGGTACGACGTCCTCACCGGCGGCGAGCTCCCCACCAAGGCGCTGTTCACCGACTTCGCGGGGCTCACGGCCAAGGCCGCGCGCAGGCTCTACGGCGACGGCAGCGACGAACTCCAGGCCGTGTCGAAAGCCTGGGAGCAGGTCGGGGTGCGGATCCTCTGAGTCCGTACTAGACAGGGACCCATGCGTATTCAGGTGAGGCGCACGGGCGGGTTCGCGGGCATCGAGCGGCACAAGGTGGTCGACACCACCGGGCTGCCCGATGCCCGCGAATGGCACGCCCTGGCCGAGAAGGCGTTCGCCGCCGGCCGCGACACCCGGCCCGTCGGGGTTCCGGACGGCTTCAGTTACGAGATCACCGTGGACGGCAAGACCGTGTACGCGGCCGATCCCCGGCTGACGGAAGAGCAGCGGAGACTGATCTCGAAGGTCCTCAAAGAGGGTGCGTAACTGGTTCTTCACGTCCGCCCGTTGACTTCCCTACCCGCCAGTACCCATGATCCGGCGCATGGCGACTGAAGAGCATGCGATCCCCCGGTTCCCCGACGGCTTCCTGTGGGGTGTCTCGACCTCGGCCCATCAGATCGAGGGAGCGGCGGACGAGCGTGAGCGGTCCGTGTGGGACGACTTCACGGCCGAGCCGGGACGGGTGAAGGACGGTTCGACGGCGGCGGTGGCCTGCGACCACTACCACCGCTACCGCGAGGACGTGTCCCTCCTGGCGGGCCTCGGCGTGGACGCGTACCGCTTCTCGATCTCCTGGCCGCGCGTCCGGACCGAGAAGGGTCTCGACTTCTACGACCGTCTCGTGGACGAACTGGTCGCGGCCGGCGTGCGTCCCGTCCCGACCCTCTTCCACTGGGACCTGCCGGTGACCCTGCAGGAGGAGGGCGGCTGGCTGGAGCGGGACACCGCTTCCCGGTTCGCCGAGTACGTGTCCCTCGTGGCCGACCGTCTCGGCGACCGCGTCAAGAAGTGGATCACCCTCAACGAGCCCGCCGAACACACCCTGTTCGGCCACGCGCTCGGTGCCCACGCCCCCGGCAAGCAGCTGATGTTCGACGCGCTGCCCGCCGCCCACCACCAGCTCCTGGCCCACGGTCTGGCCGTCCAGGCACTGCGCGCGTCCGGCGCCACGGACATCGGGATCGCCAACTCGCACGGCCCGACCTGGCCGGCCTCCCAGGACCAACCCGACCTGGAGGCGGCCGACTTCTACGACCTGCTGCTGAACCGGCTGTTCGCCGACCCGGTCCTGCTGGGCGAATACCCGTCCGGACTGGGCGACTTGATGCCGGGCGACGTCGCCGCCGACCTCAAGATCATCAGTGAGCCGCTGGACTTCTACGGCGTCAACTACTACGCCCCGACCCGCGTGGGCGCCCCGCAGGGCGAGGACATCGAGTTCGGCGGCCTGACGATCCCCGCCGAACTCCCCTTCTCCGTCCAGGAGATCGAGGGCGTCCCGGTGACCGACTTCGGCTGGCCGGTGGTCCCTCAGGGGCTCACCGAGCTCCTCACCGGCATGCGCGAGCGCTACGGCGACCGGCTCCCGCCCGTCGTCATCACCGAGAACGGCTGCTCCTACGAGGGCGTCGACGACCAGGAGCGGATCGCCTACCTCGACGGCCACATCCGCGCCCTGCACACGGCGGTCGAGGCGGGCGTGGACGTGCGCGGGTACTTCGTGTGGTCGCTGCTGGACAACTTCGAGTGGGCGGAGGGATACGCGCGGCGGTTCGGTCTGGTGCACGTGGACTTCGAGACGCTGGCCAGGACCCCGAAGGCGTCGTACGCGTGGTACCGGGAGCTGCTCCGGGCACAGGGGTGAGCACGGCTCTGTCGGAGCCCGTCGACCGCGTAGGCAAGGGCTGGACCGCGTCCCTGTCGCTGGCCAACGTGGCGATCTGGGTGGGCTGGTACGGGCCGTTGCAGATCCTGCTGGCCCGGCAGGCCGAGGACTTCGCGCCCGGCACCGGCATGTCGAAGGAGACGCTGCTGGCCTGGGTGACGGCGGTGGGCGCGGTGGTGTCGCTGGCGGCGAACCCGTTCTTCGGCGCCCTGTCGGACCGCACCACGGCCCGCTGGGGCCGCCGCAGCCCCTGGATCGTGGCCGGTGCGGCGGGCGGCGCGCTGTCGCTGCTGGTGCTCGCCGGTGCGGGCGGGCTGTGGGTCATGACGCTCGGCTGGTGTCTGGTCCAGCTCACCCTGAACGCGTCCTTCGCGGCGGTCACGGCGGCCGTACCGGACCGGGTGCCACGGTTCCAGCGGGGCGCGGTGGGCGGCTGGATCGGCGCGGCTCAGATCCTCGGCGCGGTCGTCGGAACGGGCCTGGCGACGGCGGCGGGCGGGATCGCGGCGGGCTACGCGGCCTGCGCGGTGTTCACACTGGCGGGGGTGCTGCCGTACGTGCTCGGGCACCGTGATCTGCGGCTGGCGGCCTCGGAGCGGCCCGCCTGGTCGTGGCGGTCGTTCGCGCGCGGCTTCCGGCTGAGCCCGCGCCGCCACCCGGACTTCGCCTGGGCCTGGCTGACCCGCTTCCTGATCAACCTCAGCAACGCCCTGGTCCTCCTCTACCTCCTCTACTACCTGCGGGACGGCCTCCACTACGCCGATCCCGAGCAGGGCGTCCTGATCCTGACCGCGGTGGACAGCGTGGCGCTGCTGGCGACGGTGATCGTGGGCGGCGTCTGGTCGGACCGGGTGGGGCGGCGCAAGCCCTTCGTGCGCTGGTCCGGGGTGCTGATGGCCCTCGCCACGGGACTGCTCGCCGTATGGCAGACCTGGCCGGGCGCGATCGTCGTGGCGGCGCTGCTGGGCGTGGGCCTCGGGGTGTTCATGTCGGTCGACTTCGCGCTGATGACCGACGTCCTGCCGACCGCCCTCGACCGGGGCAAGGACCTCGGCATCATCAACGTGGCGAACGCCCTGCCCCAGGTGGCCGCCCCCGCCCTGGCCGCCCCGATCGTCACCCACCTGGGCGGCTACCGGATGCTGTTCGCGGTGGCGGCGGTACTGGGGCTGGCGGGGGCGGTGCTGGTCGGGCGGATCCGGGGAGTGGAGTGAGCCGGGCGAATTCAGCCCCTCCGGCGCTTGAGGAGCGGGGGCCCGGGGGCGGAGCCCCCGAAGGACGGGACGGGTAGGGGCGGCGGGGGCGAAACCCCCGGCAGCCCCCGCAGCCCCGGAACCCTAGAAGCCCAGCTTCCGCAGCTGCCGGGGATCCCGCTGCCAGTCCTTCGCCACCTTCACATGCAGGTCCAGGAACACCGGCGTCCCGAGCAGCGCCTCGATCTGCTTGCGCGACTTGATGCCGACTTCCTTCAACCGCTTGCCCTTGGGCCCGATGATGATGCCCTTCTGGCTGGGTCGCTCGATGTAGACGAAGGCGTGGATGTCGAGGAGAGGCTTGTCGGCGGGGCGGTCCTCACGGGGGAGCATTTCCTCGACGACCACCGCGATGGAGTGCGGAAGCTCGTCGCGGACGCCCTCAAGGGCCGCCTCCCGGATGAGCTCGGCGATCATGACCTGCTCGGGCTCGTCCGTGAGGTCGCCCTCGGGATAGAGCGCCGGGCCCTCGGGAAGCATCGGGATCAGCAGGTCCGCCAGCAGGTCGACCTGCGTGTTCGCGGTCGCCGACACCGGGACGATCTCCGCCCACTCGATGCCCAGCTCCTTGCCGAGCTGGTCGACGGCGATCAGCTGCTCGGCGAGGGTCTTGGAGTCGACGAGGTCCGTCTTCGTGATGATCGCGACCTTCGGGGACTTCTTGATCCCCGCCAGTTCCTTCGCGATGAAGCGGTCACCCGGGCCGAGCTTCTCGTTCGCCGGCAGGCAGAAGCCGATCACGTCGACCTCGGCCCAGGTGGTGCGGACGACGTCGTTCAGCCGCTGGCCGAGCAGCGTGCGCGGCTTGTGGAGGCCCGGGGTGTCGACCAGGATCAGCTGGGCCTCGGGCCGGTGCACGATCCCGCGTACCGTGTGCCGCGTCGTCTGCGGCTGGTTCGCGGTGATCGCCACCTTCTGGCCGACCAGAGCGTTCGTAAGGGTGGACTTGCCCGCGTTGGGGCGGCCCACGAAGCAGGCGAAGCCGGCGCGGTGGGGTGCCGCCGACGACGCCGACGACTCGGATGACTGACTGCGAACGCTCATGAGCCCCATTCTCCCTGATCCACAGAGCCCCGCCGCACAAGCGCCCGAACACCGTCCCGACGGTGAGCTTCCGGAAACCCGACCGCAATGAAACACATCGGAAACACCGCTGTGCACAACCGGAAATGCGGGCCGGTGACCCTCTGACGAGCCCCCACCTCGTTGGAGACCTCCATGCCCCTCGCCGCGCAAGGCATCGACACCGGCGACACCGCCTGGCTGCTCGCCGCCACCGCCCTCGTCCTGCTGATGACCCCGGGCCTCGCCCTGTTCTACGGCGGCATGGTCCGCACGAAGAGCGTCCTCAACATGCTGATGATGAGCTTCGTGTCGATCGCCCTCGTCACGGTGGTCTGGCTGGCGGCCGGGTACTCGCTGGCCTTCGGGGACGACATCGGCGGAGGACTCCTCGGCGGTCTGAAGCACGCCGGGATGAGCGGCCTCGGCCCGGACAGTGTCCACGGCGCCGTCCCGACCCTCCTGTTCGCCACCTTCCAGCTCACCTTCGCGATCATCACGGCGGCCCTGATCAGCGGCGCGGTCGCGGACCGCGCGAAGTTCGGGGCGTGGCTGGTGTTCGTGCCGGTGTGGGCCCTGCTCGTATACGTTCCCGTCGCCCACTGGGTGTGGGGTCCCGGCGGCTGGATCCTGGACCGGCTCGGCGCCCTCGACTTCGCGGGCGGTATGCCGGTGGAGATCACCTCCGGCGCCTCCGGTCTGGCGCTCGCGCTCGTCCTCGGCCCGCGTCTGGGCTTCAAGAAGGACGCGATGCGCCCGCACAACCTGCCCATGGTCATGCTGGGTGCCGGTCTCCTCTGGTTCGGCTGGTTCGGCTTCAACGCCGGCTCGGCCCTCGGTGCCAACGGGCTGGCGGCCGCGGCCTTCCTCAACACTCTCGCCGCCGGCTGCACCGGTCTGCTCGGCTGGCTCTTCGTCGAGCAGCGGCGCGACGGCCACCCGACCACCCTGGGCGCCGCGTCCGGCGCGGTCGCGGGCCTGGTCGCGATCACTCCGTCCTGCGGTTCGGTCTCGCTCCTCGGCGCGCTCGTCGTCGGCCTCGCCGCCGGTGTCGTCTGCTCGTACGCCGTGGGCTGGAAGTTCCGGCTGAACTACGACGACTCGCTCGACGTCGTCGGCGTCCACCTGGTCGGCGGAGTCATCGGCACCCTTCTGATCGGCGTGTTCGCCCAGAAGGCGATGACCGGCGGCGCCGAGGGCCTCCTCTACGGCGGCGGGCTCGCCCAGCTCGGCAAGCAGCTGGTGGGCGTGGTCGCCGTGGGGACGTACGCCTTCGTCATGACGTACGGCATCGGGAAGCTGATCGACAGGGCGATGGGCTTCCGGGCCGACGAGGAGCACGAGCACACCGGCCTGGACCTTACGGTGCATGCCGAGACCGCATACGATCACGGCGTCCTGGGCCACGGTGCCCCGGTCGGCGCGTCCTCCGCGATCTCCTTCGCCCCCTCCGATCAGAAGGCCAAGACCCAGGCATGAAGCTCATCACCGCGATCGTCAAGCCGTACCGCCTCGACGAGGTCAAGACCGCGCTCCAGGAGATCGGAGTCCACGGTCTGACCGTGACCGAGGCCAGCGGCTACGGCCGGCAGCGCGGCCACACCGAGGTGTACCGCGGCGCCGAGTACCAGGTCGACCTGGTGCCCAAGGTCCGCATCGAGGTCGTCGTCGACGACGCCGACTCGGACGCGGTCATCGACGCCGTCGTCAAGGCGGCCCGGACGGGCAAGATCGGCGACGGCAAGGTCTGGGCGCTGCCGGTCGAGACGGTCGTACGGGTGCGGACGGGTGAACGGGGCCCGGACGCGCTCTGAAGCGGCCTCGGGGCGGCCGGGCCCGGATCAGTGCGCGGGTGCGCCGCGCAGCCGTGCCCAGCCGCGCCTGCGCGACGAACGCAGCCGCACCCACAGCACCACCCCGACCACCGCCGCCCCGAACAGCACGACGGCGACCAGCCACGGCAGGGCGAAGAACGCCGCACTCGCCGACTCGTGCGTGTCCTTCGCGCTGGCCGTCAACGTCACGTCGCCCCAGTCGAGTTGAGGCGCTCCCTGCCACGGCTCGGTCAGTCGTACCTGCTGGCCGGGCAGCAACTCCCCTGGAATCCTGGCCAGTTCACGGGCGAGCAGCGTACGTCCGAACAGCCCCGTCGCCCGTAGCTCCACCTTCGGGCTGAGCGTGACGTTGCCGGTGTTGTGGAGGGTGTACGAGACCGTCGCGCCGCTGTCCCCCAACCCCGGTACCAGCGGCTGGTGATGGCTGACATGGACGTTCTCGACGCTGATCGCGGGGACGGTGGGCCCTCCGACGCGCAGGTAGATCCGGGCGGCGACGGCCCGCTGCACACCGAGCGCCACGGCGCCGTCGCCCTTGTCGACCCGCTCGTCCAGCGCCACCAACGCGCCGGGGTGGTCGCCCGGTTCGGCGCCCTCGGGCACCGTCAGGGTGAAGGGCACGGTGACCTTGCCGTGCGCGGGAACGGTGACCCGGGACTTCGCGGGCTTCGCCCAGGCCCCCACGCCGCGCTGCTTCTCAGCGACCGTACGCACGGCGAAACCGCCGTCGCGGGCGGTGTTGTAGGCGTCGGCGCCGTAGAGCCGGAAGGTCTGCGGCTCAGCCGTCTTGTTGGCGACGACCACCTTGTCGTCGATGCTCTGCCCGGGGTCGGCGGAGAGATAGAAGTAGGGCCGCGCCGCGATCTGGGACGCGGCGGGGTACACGGACCAGCTGCCGTTGTCGGCGGCGTGCGCGGGCGCGGCGGCCGTGACCAGGAACAGGCTCAGGAGGAGGACGTACAGCTTGCGCATGGGTGCGGACCCCCACGAGGTGAGAAGGACGGGACGGGCGGGTGCGGGCGCCCGTACGGTCAGCTGAGCGTGAGGGTGAGAACGCCGGAGTACGAGCCCGGAGGCGTGAACGCCGGTACGTTCAGGGAGAGTTTCGCGTTCGCGGTGAACTCACCGCCGGTGAGTGTGCCGTTGGGGGTGGACGCGAGGGTGGCTCCCGAGGAACCGACCGTGCCGGACGAACCGGCCTGGCAGGTGCTCGGGCTGCCCGCCTTGGTGGCGCAGGCGGGTGTCCAGCTCAGTGCCCCGGCGTCGATCTTGGCGCCGGGTCCGGTGAAGTCGGTGACCTTGCCGGTCAGGGACCAGCCGGCGGGGCCGCCGCGGAAGTCCTTGACGGTGACCGCGTTCAGGTCGCCCGTCGAGGCACCGCCCGTGCCGTAGTCCACCGCCGAGAGAGCGACGGAGTCCCCGGCCTGGGACATGGACAGGCTGCCCGCGTTCACCTTGGTGGTGAGCTTCTGACTGCCTGCCGGAATGGGCGTGTTGTCGATGACGACGTATGCCTTGGGGCCTGCCCCCTTGGCGTCGCTGTACGCGCTGCCCTCGAACGCCACGACGCC
Source organism: Streptomyces sp. NBC_00285 (assembly GCF_036174265.1). Lineage (NCBI taxonomy): Bacteria > Bacillati > Actinomycetota > Actinomycetes > Kitasatosporales > Streptomycetaceae > Streptomyces > Streptomyces sp. NBC_00285. Next base: position 3,835,894 of record NZ_CP108055.1, read on the forward strand.
GGTCGTCGTCTTGTCGTTGACGACGAGCGACCCGCTGAAGGCGCCCGAGGAGTCGGCGGTGGCGGTGGCGGTGTCCGCTGTCTGGGCGGCGCCGGACCGTCCGGCCAGGGTGACCGTCGCCCCCGGGGTGAACTTGCTGCCGGTGACAGTGACGCTGTCACCGGGTTTGCCGGATGCCGAACCCAGCGATATGTCCCGCTGGTTGACGGGGTTCGCGTCCGTCGCGGTGGCCGTCTCGGACACCGGGGCAGGCGGGTTCGTCACCGTGCAGGGAGTGTCCAGCTCCAGGATGTAGCTGGTGTGGATGTTGTAGTCGCCGGGCGACAGCGTGATCGCGCCGGGTGAGGTGACCTTGAAGGTGCCGGTCATGTCGAACCCGGGGAACGCCGCATTGCCGGCCACCGGGTCGTTCTTCTTCGGGCCCGCCACGGTGACGGTCCCGGTCTGGGCCCCGCCCAGGGTGACCTTGCCGGTCGGCGTCATGATGTCGGCCGGCAGGCTGATGGCGGTCGGGTTGCTCGCGGCGGGCTTGACCACCTTGTAGGTCACGGTGACGGTGTCGCCGACCTTGGGGCTGGTGTTGTCCACCGAGATGTTGGCCGTGGTGGTGCCGTCGATCGGCGGGATGCCCGCCACCGCGGGCGGGATGCAGTGCGTGGCGAAGTCCACGTTCGTGGCGGCACCGGCCGGACAGGCCAGTGCGCCGCCCGCGGTGACCGCAAGTGCGGTCGCCCCGAGCAATGACGCCCAACGGCGTCTTCGGGTCGTCGAACCCATGGATGTGCCCCCTCCGGAAGCTCCTGAAGTCCTGTGCCGACAGGGGGCATTGATGTGTGGATTGCGCGAGAAGTCAATGGAGCTGCCGCAAGAAACTGATGGACCATCAGTTTCTTGCGGCAGCGTGAACGGTTGCTCAGTCGAACACGAACGGTCCCGGCGCCTGCGGTCCGGTCGCCGTGCAGGTGACGGTGATCCCGAAGACGACGATCTGCAGCGAACCGCCGTACGACTCCAGGCTGTCACCGGTCGCCACGGTGCCGTTGAGGGGGCCGACGACGACGGGGTCACCGGTCGCGATGGCGGGGTTCTCCGTGCCGGAGAACGTGGTGGTGGTGCCGTTCGCGTTCACGAAGGTGAGGGTCGAGGCGATCGAGTCCTCGGAGAGCGCGAGCGGCGCGTTGATCGCCGAGGTGACGGTGACGGTGGCGGCGGTGCCGTCCTGGGTGGCGGTGAGGGTCGCCTCACCGCTGCCGAAGACGCCACAGTCCGCGGTGATGGTCGCCGTGTCCGGGGTGACTGCCAGGGCGGCGGGCGCGAACGCGAGTCCGGCGGCCGCGAGTGCGCCGACCGCCAGTGCCGCACCGGTTGCTGTACGTGTGCCTCTCATGGAATCCGGTTCCCTTCCCGTGGTGGGGACTGCCATGTGGGGATGGACGGGGGGTGCGCTCCGACGGACGGCCGGCGCTCACGGGCGTGGTGCGGGACGCCACGGGAGCGGGAATCTGACGGTCCGTCGGAATCTCCGGTTCCATTGATGCGCCTGGGGCGACGAACGGCAAGCGGGATTTCCGGCCAAGTGTTACCCGGGGTATCAGCCAGCGGTGACGGTGCTCCGCACGGTGCCGTCGACCCCCGCGACCAGTACCGGGGTGTCCGGCCCGCCCAGATCCCGCACGGCGGCCAGATCGGCCTCGGCAGCCGTGTCCGCCTCCGTGACGACCGCGGCCGCCTCCAGCGACTTCGCCCCGGACGCCACCGCCATGGCCACCGCGGTTTGCAGTGCGCTCAACCGCAAAGAGGCCAGCGCGACGGTCCCCGCCACATACGTCCGGCCGGTCTCGTCCCGCACGGCCGCCCCCTCGGGCACGGCATTGCGGGCCCGCGCCGAACGGGCCAGGGTGACGATCTTGCGGTCCTCGGGGTCGAGCGAGCTGTTGTCGGTCATGACAGGAGCATACGAAGCACCGCCACGATCACCCCGCCACGGGGTACATCGCCCCGCGCCGCCCCTCCGGCGAGGCCAGCCACTCCAGCTTGGCCGCGGTGTTCGCCTCGTCCAGCGGGGTGTGCAGGACCACCGTCAGATCGGGCCTCGCCGGCACCCGCATCGCCGTGGACTCCACGCACAGCAGCCCGACCAGCGGATGGTCGAGCTCCTTGCGGATCGACCCGGCGTCCTCGATGTCCCGCCGCTCCCACAGCTCCGTGAACTCGGTACCGGTCTCCTGCAGCCGGGCCAGCACCTCCTGGAAACCCTCGTCGTGCGGACGCGCGGAGGAGGCGGCCCGGAACTGCGCGACGACGGTGCGCGCGTTCTGTTCCCAGCTGTGCGAACGCGATCGGTACAGCGGATCCGTGAAGAAGTCGATGATGCAGTTCTGCGTGTTCTCCGGCCGCATGCCGAGCACCCAGCCCGCGGCCTCGTTGTACATCACACAGTTGTAGTACGGGTCCATGATGTGCGCCGGATACGGCAGCCACGCGTCGATCAGCCGCCGCAGCCCCTCACAGCCGTGGTCGGCGGCCGGCTCGGGCGCCGGCGGGTTCAACCCGGCCAGGACGTACAGGTGCCGCCGCTCGGCGTTGCTGAGCCGCAGCACCCGCCCGACGGAGTCGAGAACCTGCGGGGAGACGGAGATGTCCCGCCCCTGCTCCAGCCACTGGTACCAGGAGGCACCCACCCCGGCGAGCACGGCGACCTCCTCGCGCCGCAGCCCGGGCGTCCGCCGCCGCGCACCGCCGTCCGGCAGCCCGGCCTCGGTGGGCGAGACCCGGGCCCGCCGGCTCATCAGGAACTCTCGCAGTTCACGGAGCCGATGCGTCTTGCCCGCACCCGTCTCGATCACGTCCGCCACGTACTCCCCCTGCGCTCACGCCCGACTGGTGGTGCCACCACCAGGACAACTTCCCGCTCCCCACGGTCATTCCGACGGCCGCAGGCTCTCACTCATGGCGATCGACACCACTCCTACGGTAATCCCCGACCCAGCACTCGACACCCCCCGGCTGTCGACGCGCGACAAACTCGTCCTCTTCGTCCTGTGCGCCGCCCAGTTCATGGTCGCGCTGGACTTCTCCGTCCTGAACGTCGCCCTGCCCGTCCTCGGCGCCGACCTCGGCATGAGCCGGTCCGGCCTGCAGTGGGCGGTCACGGCGTTCGCACTGCCGTCCGGCGGTTTCCTGCTCCTGTTCGGCCGCGTGGGAGACCTGTACGGCCGTCGGAAGCTGTTCCTCACCGGGCTCGCCCTGTTCGGCGCGGCCTCCCTGCTCGCGACCTTCGCGTGGAACCCGGCGTCGTTCCTCGCCGGACGTGCCCTGCAGGGCCTCGGCGCGGCGGCGATCGTACCGACCGGCATGGCCCTGCTGACCACGACCTTCCCCGAGGGCCCCGCCCGCCACCGCGCTCTGGGCATCTCCGGCACCCTGCTCTCGCTCGGCTTCACCGTCGGCATGGTGGCCGGCGGCACCCTCACCGACACCTTCGGCTGGCGCTCCACGATGGGCCTGCTCGCCCTGTTCGCCCTGATCGTGCTGCCGCTGGCCCCCACGCTGCTGCCCGAATCCCGCACCCCGGACCGCCCCCGGCTCGACATCCCCGGCGCGATCACGGTCACCGGCGGTCTGCTCTCCCTGATCTACGCCCTGTCCACGGCCGCCGACCACGGCTTCGCCCGCGCCGACGTGATCACGACCCTGATCGCCGGCCTGCTGCTCCTCGCCGCGTTCGTCACGATCGAGTCCCGGACCGCGACTCCGCTGGTCTCCCTGCCCATGCTGCGCCGCCGCACGGTGGCGTGGGGCAACATCGGCGGTCTGGTCACCTTCTCGATGATGTCGACGGTCGTCTTCGCGCTGACCCTCTACCTCCAGGAGGTGCTGCGCCTCTCCGCGTTCGAGACCGGCCTGGTCTTCGGTGTCCAGGGCGTGCTGTCGGCGGTCGCGGGCAGCTACGCCTCCAGGGTCATCGGCCGCTTCGGCGCCCACCGCACACTGGCCGGTTCGCTCTTCGGCCAGGGCGTCCTGATCGCCGCCCTGCTGGGCCTGAACACCCAGAGCTGGTCCGTCTGGCTCGCCACCGCCGCCGTGTCCCTGGCCAGCATGTGCCACCTGGGCGCGATCATCTCGTACGGCGTCACGGTCACCTCCGGCGTACCGGACGAGGAGCAGGGTCTGGCCACCGGTCTTGTGACCTCGACCCAGCAGGTCGGCCTCACGATCGGCATCCCCCTGCTCGGCGTCCTCGCCACCACCACGCACGACCTGATGTCCGGCGTCCACACCGTCCTCGCCCTGGACGCGGTGATCGTGCTCGCGGCGGCGGCACTGGTCGCGGTGGGGCTGCGGGTGCGCTCAGGAGCGGTCGAGGCGAAGCCGCTCGGCGCGCGGTAGACCCGCCACCACCAGGTCGTACGAATCCTCGACGAGCTCCCGGACCAGACGGTCCGGGAGCTCTCCGTCGACCGTGACGGTGTTCCAGTGGCGCTTGTTCATGTGATAGCCGGGAATGACCAGGCCAGGGTGCTCCCCGCGCAGCCGGATCGCGTCCTCCGGATCGCACTTGAGGTTGACCTTCAGGGGCTGTGCGTCGATCCAGCTCAGGGCGAACATCTTGCCCAGCACCTTGAAGACCGAGATCTCCGGGCTGAACGGGAAGTCCTCCACCGCCGCGTTGAACGACAGGCACAGAGCGCGCAGCTCCTTCGGCCTCACAGCTGCTCCGTCTCCTTCTCCTGGGGGCCCACCGGCTCCACCAGCACCGTCACGATCTTGTTCCGGCGGCCCGCCGCGGCCTCCGCGGTCAGCCGCAGCCGGCGCCCGTCGGGAAGCTCGACCACACTCGACGCCCCGGCGATCGGGACCCGGCCCAGTGCCTTCGCCAGCAGCCCACCGACGGTCTCCACGTCCTCGTCGTCGTACTCGTCGAGCCCGTACAACTCGCCCAGGTCGGTGATGTCGAGGCGGGCGGTGACCCGGTGCCGGTCGTCACCGAGCTCCTCCACAGGAGGCAGCTCGCGGTCGTACTCGTCGGTGATCTCGCCGACGATCTCCTCCAGGATGTCCTCGATGGTGACGATGCCGGCCGTGCCGCCGTACTCGTCGATGACGACGGCGACGTGGTTGCGGTCCTGCTGCATCTCGCGCAGCAGGTCACCGGCGTTCTTGGTGTCGGGCACGAAGGCGGCCGGACGCATGGTCGTGGAGACCAGCTCGGACTCGGCGTCCCGGCTGATGTGCGTCTTGCGGACCAGGTCCTTCAGATAGACGATCCCCACGATGTCGTCCTCGCTCTCGCCGCTCACCGGGATACGCGAGAAACCCGACCTGAGCGCCAGGGTCAGCGCCTGACGGATCGTCTTGTACCGCTCGATGACGACGAGATCGGTCCGCGGGACCATGACCTCCCGCACCAGCGTGTCCCCCAGCTCGAAGACCGAGTGCACCATCCGGCGCTCGTCGTCCTCGATCAGGGACTCCTTCTCGGCGAGGTCGACCAGCGCGCGCAGCTCCGCCTCGGAGGCGAAGGGCCCCCGGCGGAAGCCCTTGCCGGGCGTCAACGCGTTGCCGATGAGAATCAGCAACGACGGGACGGGGCCCATGACCCGGGCCAGCGGGACGAGGATGTACGCCGCCGCGGTCGCCGTGTTGAGGGGATGCTGGCGGCCGATGGTGCGCGGGGAGACGCCGACGGCGACGTACGACACCAGGACCATGACGCCGATCGCGACCAGCAGGGCGCGGGTCGTGCCCGGGAACTCCTGGAGGCAGGCGTAGGTGACCAGCGCCGCCGCGGCCATCTCGCAGGCGACGCGCAGCAGCAGCGCCAGGTTGAGATAGCGGGTCGGATCGGCGGCGACCTGCGCGAGCTTCGCACTGCCCCGACGGCCGTTGCGTACGGCCTCCTCGGCACGGAAGCTGGAGACGCGCGCGAGGCCCGCCTCCGCGCAGGCGGCGAGCCACGCGACGACGACCAGGGCGATCGCGCCCGAGACGAGCGACAGACTCATGAGACGGTCGGCGCCGGGGACGGGCCGGTGAAGCCCTTCTCCTGCCGCCACCCGTCCACGATGGCCGCCTGGAGGCCGAACATCTCGGCCTTCTCGTCCGGCTCCTCGTGGTCGTAACCGAGAAGGTGCAACACCCCGTGGACGGTGAGCAGTTGGAGCTCCTCGTCCATGGAGTGCTGCGTCTCGGCCTCCTCGCCCTGCCGCTTGGCGACCTCGGGACAGAGCACGATGTCGCCGAGGAGGCCCTGCGGGGGCTCGTCGTCGTCCTTGCTGGGCGGCCGAAGCTCGTCCATCGGGAAGGACATGACGTCGGTGGGCCCCGGCAGGTCCATCCACTGGATGTGCAGCTGCTCCATGGCGTCGTCGTCGACGACGATCACCGAGAGCTCGGAGAGCGGATGGATGCGCATCCGCGCGAGCGCGTAGCGGGCGATGTCGAGGATCGCCTGCTCGTCGACCTCGGTTCCGGACTCGTTGTTGACGTCGATCGACATGGTGCTGGCTTGTCTACTTCCGCTCGTTCCGGCCGCCCTTGTGGGTGCCGTTCTCCGTACCGTTCTCGCTGTCGTACTTCTCGTACGCGTCGACGATACGGCCGACCAGCTTGTGCCGGACGACATCCTGGGACGACAGCCGGGAGAAGTGGACGTCGTCCAGTCCCTCCAGGATGTCCTGCACCTGACGCAGACCCGACTTGGTGCCGTTGGGCAGGTCGACCTGCGTCACGTCACCCGTGATCACGATCTTCGACTCGAAGCCGAGCCGGGTGAGGAACATCTTCATCTGCTCGGGGCTCGTGTTCTGGGCCTCGTCCAGGATGATGAAGGCGTCATTGAGGGTGTTGTGCGTCAGCAGGTAGTCCTGCGTGACGTACAGCGAGTCCTCGGCCGCCACCTGGATGCAGACGGTCTCCTCCCGGCCCGCGGGCTCGATGCTGTCGATGAACCGCATCGGGCGTCCGCCGCCTCCGGCCGCGTGGTACGTGTCGCGCTTGCGGGCGAGGCGGAAGGGTTCGATGCCCTCCGGGAGACGGATGTCGACGATGTGGGCGTCATGCCGATACCCGATCTCACGGCCCTTCGCGAGACCCGAGTTACGGCCCTCGGCAGCCCTGCGACGGGCGTACGCGACACCGCCCAACGACTGCACGAGCGAGATCACGTCATCCCGCAGCATGATCGATGTCGTCGAGTACTGGATCCGGCAGGTGCGGTCCTTCTGCGTGACGGGACCACCGTCGGAGTCCAGCAGACCCTGGAGGACGGCCAGCCGAACCTCTTCGGAGTTGTACAGGTAGTCGTCCGGGACGAACTTCGAGTGCGAGCGTGTGCGCAGCAGGTCCAACTCGCGCAGAACCCGGGTGACCGGGTTCTCCAGGGTGACCACGTCGCCGGGAGACTTGATCCGGTTGAGGATGTGGTCGGGCCCGCTCTTGTGCCTCACCGCGACACCGGGGAGAGCGGCTTCCAAAGCCTTGGCCAGCTCAGGATCCTCAGTCGCGAAGGAGGGAGTGGTGGAACCCGTGAGGCATCCGTCGCCCAACAGCAGTCCCAGCGCGTACGGATCCATGGGGACCTCACGCTCCGGGAAACAGACAGGCGCCGTCAGCATCGGCAGTTCGTACCGGCGAGCGTGCGCCGCCCGCAGGTTGCCGATCATGTCCTGGGTCTCCAGGACCCGCCACGGCTTGTTGCGGCGCTTGTCCGAGGCTGTGCGGACAGTCCACAGGTGCTCGCCGCAGCACAGTGTCCAGGAGCCGTCCTGCGCCGTGACACGGTAGATGTCCCGCTCGCCCTGCGGGTACACGCCAAGGACCGGAGTAGGCTCACCGTTCGAGCCGATGACCAGGTCACCGACCTGAAGGTCACCGATGGGACGCCACCCGTCCGGCGTCAGCACGTTGGTGAAGAGAGGCTGGCTTCTGCCCCTCATGTATGCCAGCGGGGCCACCTCGATCGTCCCCGCCGCCATCAGCTTCGGGATCGAGTCCGGGTCCAGCATGTCGTGCAGGGCGTCGTACAGCGGGCGCAGGTAGGGGTCGATCTTCTCGTACAGCGTGCCGGGCAGGAAGCCCAGCCGCTCGCCCGCCTCGACCGCGGGACGGGTCAGGATGATGCGGCTGACCTGCTTGGTCTGCAGCGCCTGCACCGCCTTGGCCATGGCGAGGTAGGTCTTGCCGGTACCGGCGGGGCCGATGCCGAAGACGATCGTGTGCGTGTCGATCGCGTCGACGTACCGCTTCTGGTTGAGGGTCTTGGGGCGGATGGTGCGACCGCGCGAGGACAGGATGTTCTGCGTGAGCACTTCGGCCGGGGTCTCCTGGCCGTCACTCGTCCCGTTCTCGCTCGCTCGCAGCATGGCGATCGAGCGTTCCACTGCGTCCTCCGTCATCGGCTGTCCGGTGCGGAGCACCAGCATCATCTCGTCGAACAGACGCTGGACGAGGGCGACGTCCGCCGCCTCACCTGTAGCGCTGATCTCGTTGCCCCGGACATGGATGTCGGCCGCCGGGAAAGCCTGCTCTATGACGCGCAGAAGGGAGTCGCCGGATCCCAGGATCGAGACCATGGGGTGCTGGGCGGGGACCGTGAACTGTGCTCTCGCCTGCCCCTGCGCGGGGCTGTGACCTGTGGGTGTCTGAGTCATGGGCCGGCGCTGAAGGCCTGCGGTTCCTCCTCGTCACGGCCGCACCACTGGAGGCGGCCTCACGGTGTCAAGAGTACGTCGGTGCACTGACAACCCCGTAGGGCTTTTCGACGGTGAGGGCGCCCTCAATGCGGCGATGAGCCCTGCACGCTCCCCCACACCCCGGGGAAGAATGCGCTCACTACCACGTGTGTTCGAAGCGGCGTCGGCCACGGGGGTCCGTACAGAGAAAGCAGGAAGACCGTGCTGTTGCGTCTGCCCACGTCCCTGCCCGAGGCACAGGAGTGCCTGGCCGAGGGAGCGATACCCGTCGGCGGTGCCACGCTCGTGTGGGCCGCCTGGCAACGCGACGGCTTCCCCGAACAGTCCGTGTCACTGCGCGAGGTACCGGAGGCGAACGTCCTCGACGCCGGGGCGGTCGGGGCCGCGGTCCTGCTGCACCGGATCGACGAGCGGGTGCCGGAGGTGCTGCGGCGGGCCGCGTCCGGCATCGGCACCGGGGCCGTGCGGCGGACCGCCACGGTGGGCGGGAACATCGTCGGCAGCACCCTGCGCTGTCTACTGCCCGCGGCGCTCGTCCTGGACGCCCGTGCGCGGGTGCTGGCGGCGGAGGGGCCGTTCGAGACCGACCTCGCCGAACTGCTCGCCAAGAAGCCGCTGTTGCTGAGCCTGCACTGGGACGAACCGCTGGTCAGCGGCTACCACAAGGGGGCCGAGGCCCCGGGCGGCCCGCCTCCGCTGGTCGTCGCCACGGCGGTGGACGCGGGCGCCCGTCCCCTGCTGCGCATCGCCGTCCGCGACGGCTACGACTTCCTGGACGAGAGCGTGCCCTGCGAGCCGGACGCGCGGAGCGTGCTCGACGCGTTGAGCGGAACGGCGATCGGGGCGCTCCCCGCCGGGGCCCGCGAGGCGGTCCGGGAACAGGTCACCTCGGTACTGGAGCGCGCGGCCGAGCGCTGACGCCGACCCGCCCACACGCGGCGCACCGGATCCGCGAGCCCGTCGCCACCGACGCCCGAAGCGGTCCGGCAAGCCCTCACAGCGACCGACCCGCTCGGCGGAGCGCTGATGTGGTCCGGACTCAGGCGTCGGTGTCCTCGGGGCCGCCACCCCGATGTGCCGTGGAGAAAGGCCGGTCGGCGGCGATGCGCTGCGGCCCCGGGCCCTCAGGCCGATCTGCCGAACCCGATCGTCGGCACTGCCCGCCGCAGTGGCCAGCCCGGGGACTCCTCCTCCGGGATCAGGGCCGCGAGGAACGCGTACCGTCGCAGGGCCGCCGGGTCCTGGGAGTCGACGGACTGGACCTTGCGCCACCAGGCGCCGATCTCGGACCAGCCCGGGGCGGACAGGGAGCCGCCGAACTCCTGGACGGAGAGCGCGGCGGTCAGGCCGGCGAAGGCCAGCCGGTCCGCGAGCGGCCAGCCCGCCAGGGTGCCGGTGACGAAGCCGGCCACGAAGACGTCCCCGGCACCGGTCGGGTCGAGCGCCTCGACCTCGATCGCCGGGACCTCGGCCGTCTCGCCGGTCCGCCGGTCCACGGCGTACGCGCCGTCCGAGCCGAGGGTGACCACGGCGAGCGGCACGTGGTCGGTGAGTGCGTGCGCGGCTTCCCGTGGGCAGGTGGCGCCGGTGTACCGCATGGCCTCCTCGGCGTTCGGCAGGAAGGCCTCGCAGTGTTCGAGGTCGGCCAGGCCCGCCAGGTCCCACGCCCCGGTCTCGTCCCAGCCGACGTCGGCGAAGATCCGGGTGCCGTGGCTCGCGGCCCGGGCGATCCAGGGTGCGCGTCTGCCCGGCTCCAGCGACGCCACCGCCGCACGCGCGCGGGGCGGGTGGTCGTCGGGGGCGCTCTCCTGGAGGAGCGCGGCTTCCGGGGGCGGTTCGTGGCCGTGGGAGACCATCGTGCGCTCGCCCTCGTAGGCCATGGAGACGGTGACCGGGGAGTGCCAGCCGGGGACGCTGCGGGACGGGGAGAGGTCGATGCCTTCTCCCTGTTCCAGCGCGTCCCAGCAGTACTCGCCGTAGTGGTCGTCGCCGAAGGCCGCGGCCAGCGAGGTGCGCAGCCCGAGGCGTGCCAGGGCGGTCGCCATGTTCGCCACACCGCCGGGGCTGGAGCCCATCCCGCGGGCCCAGGACTCGGTGCCGCGCACGGGGGCCGAGCCGAGCCCGGTGAAGACGATGTCGAGGAAGACGGTGCCGGTGAGATAGACGTCGCAGGGCGGATCGCCGGGTACGCGCACGGCTGCCAGGGGATCGACCCGGGCCTGGCACGGCCCGGTCTCTCCGAAGTGCGACGGTCCCTTTCCGGTGGACGCGTTGGACGCGATCACGGTGCGCTCCCTGACATGTTGCCGATCAGGCCAGTTTGCACCACAGCACCGACAACGTGTCGGCGGTCACGTCCGTGCCACGCCGGGACCACCGCCCGCCGGCCCCATTACCAGCGCGGCACGCTCGGTGTGACCCAGTCCCGCTCGGCGACCCGCATCGCCGCCGCGTCGTCCCGTTCCCGCAGCGAACCGTCGTCGTCGAGCCACCGCTGGTGCAGGAACCGCACCTTGTCGTGGTCGAGCTCGACACCGAGGCCCGGCGCGTCGGAGACCGTGAGGGCCCCGCCCTCGAAGGTCAGCCGTTCGGTGAGCACGTCCTCCGACTGCCACGGATAGTGCGAGTCGCAGGCGTGGTGGAGATCGGGCACGGTGGACGCGACGTGGGTCATGGCGGCCAGCGAGATCCCGAGGTGTGTGTTGGAGTGCATGGACACTCCGACCCCGAACGTCCGGCAGATCGCGGCGAGTTGCTGGGTGTTCCGCAGGCCGCCCCAGTAGTGGTGGTCGGAGAGCACCACCTGGACCGCGTCCCGGGCGAACGCCTCCTTGATCTCGGCGAAGGTCGTCACGCACATGTTGGTGGCCAGCGGCACGTCGGTCCCGGCGGACACCTGAGCCATGGCCGCGGTTCCGAGCGCGGGATCCTCCAGGTACTCCAGGAGGTCCCCGAGTTCCTGGGCCACCTTCAGGGAAGTCTCCACGCTCCAGGCCCCGTTGGGGTCGAGCCGCAGCGGGTGTCCGGGAAACGCCTCGGCCAGTGCCCGTACGGCCGCGATCTCCTCGTCCGGCGGGAAGACCCCGCCCTTGAGCTTGAAGGAGGTGAACCCGTACCGCTGGGTGAACAGCCGGGCCTGCTCCACCACTCCGGCCGGATCGAGGGCCGCCCCCCAGTCGTCCTTCTCACAGGCCACGCCCTCAGGATGGTCGGCCCACTTGTAGAACAGGTAGGCGCTGTACTCGACGGCGCCTCGCACCTTGCCGCCGAGCAGTGCGTGCACGGGCAGGCCGAGTGCCTTGCCGAGGGCGTCGAGGCAGGCGACCTCGAATCCGGAGACGACGGACAACCGGAGCTTGTCGGCGGTCTGGACGCCCCGTAGCCCGCCGACGTCGACCTGACCGGAGACCCGGGAGGAATCGACGGCCACCTGGTCGGCGACCGTGAACAGCCCGTTCAGGTCGCTGACCTGACGGCCGATCAGCTTCTCCGCGAACGGCCGTGCCAGTTCCAGGTACTTGGTGTCGCCGTACGTCTCCCCGACCCCCGTGACCCCGTCGGCGGTCTCGACCTCGACGATCAGCCGGGGCGTGTACGGCTGGTGCACGCCCTGTGTGTTCAGCAGCGGCGGGTCGGCGACCAGGATCGGGGTCAGGCGGACGTCGGCGATCGTGAGGTTCACAGCTGGGCTCCTACGAGGTCGAGTCCGGTGGTGAGCAGCGACCTGAGGTCCGCCAGGTCGGCGGGGGACGGGTCGGTGAGAGGTGCGCGCACGGGCCCCACCGGGCGTCCTCGCAGCCGTGCGGCCGCCTTCACCAGGGACACGGCGTAGCCGGGCACCCGGTCGCGGAGTTCGACGAGCGGGACGTAGAAGTCGCGCAGCAGTTTCTCGACCGTGCCGTCGTCGCCGTCGCGCAGGGCGGTGAAGAAGGCGTTCGCGATCTCGGGGGCGAAGGCGTGGACGGCCGAGGAGTAGGCGGGGACGCCGACGGTGGCGTAGGCGCGGGCCTGGATCTCGGCGGTGGAGGCGCCGTTGAAGAAGAGGAAGCCGTCGGGGGCGGCGAGGGTGAGGCGCTGGAGCCGGTCGAGGTCGCTGTGGCCGTCCTTGAGGCCGATGACGCCGGGGATGGCGGCGACGCGCCTGAAGGCGTCCGCGCCGAAGGCGACCTGGCCTCGCTGGTAGGCGATGAGCGGCAGCCGTGTCCGGTGCGCGATCTGCTCCAGCTGGGCGACCAGCCCGTCCTGCGGGGCGGCGACGAGGTAGTGCGGGAGGACGAGCAGGGCGTCCGCGCCCGCTTCCTCGGCGATCCGGGCGAAGCGAACGGCCTGGGCCCAGCCGTAGCCGGTCCCGGCGACGACGGGCAGCCGGCCGTCGGCCTCCTCGACGGTGATGGTGACAACCTGCCGGTACTCGTCCTCGTCGAGTGAGAAGAACTCGCCGGTGCCGCAGGCCGGGAAGACGGCTCCGGGGCCGGTGGCGATCTGGGCGGCGACGTGCGTGCGGAAGCCGTCCGGGTCGAGGGTGCCGTCGTCGTGGAAGCTCGTGAGCGGGAACGACAGCACGCCGTGTGTCATGCCGTCTCGCAGTCGTCGGGCCGTGTCCGGATCGAGGGCCACCCTCACTCATCTCCCTATGTAGATGGCATCCACGTATGAAGATGGAGATTAGGTACGCGAACCGTTCTCGTCAATGGTTCGGCGCGAGGTTTGGCGGGCCGATTACGATCGGCGCATGTCGGAGACAGGGGGCGAACGCCCGGAGAGCGCTGGCGTCCGCGAGGTGAAGTCGGCGGCCCGCACGGTCGAGCTCCTCGAACTGCTGGCGGCGCGCGGCGACCGGCCGGCCCGGCTGCAGGAACTCGCCGCCGCGCTGGAAGTGCCACGCAGTTCGATGTACGCGCTGCTCCAGACCCTGATCTCGCGCGGCTGGGTCCGCACCGACAGCACCGGCTCGCTCTACGGCATCGGCATCCACGCCCTGCTCACCGGCACCAGCTACCTGGACTCCGACCCGCAGGTCCGGGCCGTACGGCCCTATCTCGACGAGGCGTCCCAGGCGCTGGGCGAGACGGTCCACCTGGGGCGGCTCGACGGCCGGGACGTGGCGTATCTGGCGACCCGCGAGTCGCACGAGTACCTGCGGACCATCAGCAGGGTGGGCCGCAGGCTGCCCGCGCACGTGGGTGCGCTGGGCAAGGCGCTGCTGGCCGAGCGGCCCGACGAAAGGCTGCCCGAGGGGCCGTACGAGGCACTCACTCCGAACTCCCACACCACCCGCGACTCCCTGCTGGCCGACCTCGCCGAGGTGCGCGCACGGGGCTACGCGGTCGACCGCGAGGAGGGCGTCCTCGGGATCGTCGGCTTCGGCTTCGCCCTGCGCTACGACTCCCCCGCCCAGGACGCCGTCAGCTGCTCGGTCCCGGTCGCCCGCCTCACGCCGGAACACGAACGGCAGATCATCACGGTGATGCGGGAGATCAGGAGCAAGATCGAGGCGACGGCACGGGGCGCGGGGGGCGCGCCGAACTGGCGTTAGCCGCACCGGAAAAGGCGCTCGTCTGCCCGGTATCACCCGCCCCAAACGGGACGTGAGACAGATCACGCCACCCGGGCTTCTTCCGCAACCGTGTGCTTGATACAAATTCTTCGCGCGTTCCTGTCCGTCGACGGCCTGCGCCCCACCCCCTTCTTGAGCCGCTTCTTTTCGCATGCCCTGGGAACGCCCGTGTTCGCCCCTCGCACCACCCTGCCCTGGCCCCTCGTCGCCCTCTTCACGGCCGGGTACCTCGCCCCCTACCTCCTGCCCACCACCGTCGGAAGACTCGACTCGGGGCTTTCGCTGACCGCCACCGAGGCGGGCGCCGTCGGCAGCGCGCTGCTGCTGAGTTCGGCGGCCGCCGGCTTCCTGCTCGCCTCCCGAGTCGACCGCATCGGACCCCGCACACTGGCCCGCGTCGGCCTCACCCTCGCCGTCCTCGGCTACGGCGGCGCCGCCCTCGCCCACGCCGTCCCGGCCGTCGTCGCGGGCGCCCTGATCGGCGGTTTCGGATCCGGTACGTCGACGGCGGTGGCCGCCACCGGCATCGCCGCCCAGCCGGACCCGCACCGTACGACCACCGTCGGCCTCCTCTGCGTCTCCGCGCTCGCGGGCGCCGTCTACCTCACCGTGCCCCACCTGGGCCCCGGCCACGGCCAGCCCCTCGCCGCGATCGCCCTCACCGCGCTCGCCGTGTGGCCGCTGACGGGCCGTCTCCCCCTGCGCACGGCCCCCGTCCGCAGCCGGGACACCGGCACCCCGCTCCCCCATCTCCGCGCCGGTCTCCTCCTCGCCGTCGCGCTCCTGTGCTGGTCCCTCGCCCAGAACGCCCTCTGGGGCGTCAGCGGCCGCATCGGCCTCACCCAGGCCCACCTCTCCGAGACCACGGTCGGCGCGGTCTTCGCGATCGCGCTCGGCACGGGACTGCTGGGCGTCGTCGGAGCGGGCGCGCTCGGCCCACGGCTCGGCCGCGCCCTGCCCATCGGCGGCGGAACGGTCCTGATCGCCGTCTGCATCACCCTCAGCGCCTCCGCGAACGACCTGACGTCCTTCGCGGCAGGCGAGATCGCCTGGAACACGCTCTACCCGATCGTCCTGTCGTACCTCATCGGCCTCGCCGCCTCCCTCGACCCCCGCGGCCGTTGGGCGGTCCTGGTCGGCTCGGCGTCGTCGCTGGGCACGGCGGCGGGCCCGCTGACCGGCAGCCTGCTCGCGGCCCAGGCCGGCTTCCCGGCGATGGGCACGGTCCTGGCGGCGGGCCTACTGGTGATCGCCGTACCGATGACGGCGGTGGCGACGGGTGCCGGGCGCCGGACCTTGCCGGTGGTGGAAATCCAGGTGGAAACCCAGGTGTACGACAAAGCAACGGCGGCGTAAGGCTTTTAGGGGCGCGGGGAACTGCGCGACCGGCCACGACGCACCCGCGGACGAGAACGCACCTCAGAACTCGTACGCGTCGACTTCCGCCAGATACCGAGCCCGCAGCTCCTCGTCGTGCTCCAGGAAGGACGCGAGGAAGGAGTTGCGGGCAAGCTCCCGCAACCGCTCCTCGCCCAGCCCCAGCGCCGAGCGCACCGCGTCGAAGTTGTCCCCCGCGTACCCGCCGAAGTACGCGGGGTCGTCGGAGTTCACCGTGCACATCAACCCGGCGTCCAGCATCGCCGGCAACGGATGATCGGCGAGCACATCCACCGTCCGAAGCCGCACGTTGGACAAGGGACACAGGGTCAGCGGCACTCGGTCCCGCACCAGCCGCGCGACCAGTTCCGGTGACTCCATGCACCGCAGCCCGTGGTCGATCCGCTCCACGCCGAGCACGTCCAGCGCCTCGACGACGTACTCCGGCGGCCCCTCCTCGCCCGCGTGCGCGACCCGCCGCAGGCCCAGCGCGGCGGCGGCCTCGTACACCTCGCGGAACTTCACCGGCGGGTGTCCCACCTCGGCGGAGTCGAGTCCGACGCCGACGATCCGGTCGAGGTGGGGCTTCGCGGCCTCCAGCGTCGCGAGGGCCGACTCGGCGGACTCGTCCCGCAGGAAGCACATGATCAACTGTGTGGTGACGCCGTGGTTCTCCGCGCTGCTGCCCAGCGCCCGCCACAGCCCCTCGACGACCGTCCCCATGTCCACGCCCCGCGCGATGTGTGCCTGCGGGTCGAAGAAGATCTCCGCGTGCCGCACCCCCTGCGCGGCGGCCCGGGCGAGATACGCGTTGGCAAGGTCCTCGAAGTCCCGCTCGGTGCGCAGGACGGCCATGAGCTCGTAGTACAGGTTCAGAAAGGACTGGAGGTCCTCGAACCGGTAGGCCTTGCTCAGCGCGTCCGCGTCGACGTAGGGCAGGTCGACGCCGTTGCGCTCGGCCAGCTCGAATGCGAGCTCCGGCTCCAGGGTGCCTTCGATGTGCAGGTGCAGTTCAGCTTTGGGGATGGACATCAGGGCATCGTACGGCGGCTTTACAGCCGTTTCGGAACCGGCACCCTCAGGAGATCATGGGCCACGGTCAGCTCGCCCTCGTATCCGGCCGCCCGAGCCTGCCGCTCGAACTCCTCCGGCTGCGGGTAGCGCTGGCTGAAGTGGGTGAGCACGAGGTGCCGTACACCGGCGTCACGGGCCACGCACGCTGCCTGACCTGCCGTCAGATGACCGTGGTCGAGAGCCAGTTGCTCGTCCTCGTCCAGGAAGGTCGACTCGATGACGAGCATGTCGACGCCGTCCGCGAGGGCGTGCACGCCGTCACAGAGGCGGGTGTCCATGACGAACGCGAACCGCTGGCCCGGGCGGACCTCGCTGACGTCGTCGAGGGAGACACCGTTCAGGGAGCCTTCCCGCTGGATCCGTCCGACGTCGGGCCCCTTGACGCCGTGCGCGGCGAGACGGCCGGGGATCATGCGCCGGCCGTCGGGTTCGGTGAGGCGGTAGCCGTAGGACTCGACGGGGTGGGACAGCTTGCGGGCGTCCAGGGTGTAGCCGCCGGCCTGTGCGAGCACCCCGTCCTCGGCGACCGGCGCCTCGGTGAGCCGGACCGTCTCCCGGTACGCCGTCGCGTACCGGAGCCGGTCGAAGAAGCGCTGCCCCGACTTCGGGTAGTGGGCGGTGACCTCGTGCGGGACCCGGTCGAGGTTGATGCGCTGGATCACGCCCGCCAGGCCCAGGGAGTGGTCGCCGTGGAAGTGGGTGACACAGATCCGGTTGAGGTCGTGGGCGGCGACACCGGCGCGCAGCATCTGACGCTGGGTGCCCTCGCCGGGATCGAAGAGGATGCCCTCGCCGTCCCACCTCAGCAGGTAGCCGTTGTGGTTGCGGTGCCTGGTCGGGACCTGGCTGGCTGTGCCGAGGACGACCAACTCACGTACAGACACGACGAGTTACCCGGGGGGCCACTGGAGGCCACGGCCGCCGATCACATGGGCGTGGGCGTGCCAGACGGTCTGGCCGGCGCCGCTGCCCGTGTTGAAGACGGTGCGGTAGCTGTCCAGCTTCTCGTCGTGGGCGACCGCCTCGGTCTCGCGCAGGACGTCGGCGGCGAGTTCGGGCGCGGCGGCGGCGAGGGCGGCGGCGTTCTCGTGGTGGGCCTTGGGGATCACGAGGACGTGGGTGGGTGCCTGGGGGTTGATGTCCCGGAAGGCGACGGTGGTGTCCGTCTCACGGATGATCGTCGCCGGGATCTGGCCTGCGACGATCTTGCAGAACAGGCAGTCGTCCTGGGGTTCCCCTGGCATGTGGTTCCTTCCGTACGAGGTCCTGAGGCATCTTAACGAGGCAGGCTCGGTGGCATCTTCGCAGGACTGGCCTCCAGCGCCTCCAACGCGATCCGCACCGCCTCGTCGAGCTGCGTGTCCCTCCCCGCCGCGTGGTCCTGGGGCCGCTGCACCACCTCCACGTCGGGATCGACGCCGTGGTTCTCGACCCCCCACTCGTAACCCTCCAGCCAGAAGGCGTACTTCGGCTGGGTGATCAGCGTGCCGTCGACCAGGCGGTAGCGGCTGTCGATGCCGATGACACCTCCCCACGTGCGCGTGCCCACCACCGGGCCGATGCCCAGTGCCTTGATCGCCGCGTTGACGATGTCGCCGTCGGAACCCGAGAACTCGTTCGCCACCGCCACGACCGGACCGCGCGGCGCGTCCCTCGGATAGCTGTACGGCCGCATCCCCCGCGGCAGCGCCCAGCCGACGATCCTGCGGGCCAGCTTCTCGACGACCAGCTGGGAGGTGTGCCCGCCGCGGTTCTCGCGGACGTCGACCACGAGGCCCTCGCGGGCCACCTCGACGCGCAGATCACGGTGGATCTGGGCCCAGCCCGGCGCCTGCATGTCCGGGACGTGCAGATATCCCAACCGGCCGCCGGACTTCTCGTGGACGTAGGCCCGCCGGTCGGCGACCCACGCGTGGTAGCGCAGCGGCTCCTCGTCGGAGATCGGTACGACGACGGCGTGCCGTGGATCGCCGCCGCCGGACGGGGAGATGGTGAGCTCGACCGGTTTGCCCGCCGTGCCGACCAGGAGGGGGCCGGGGCCGGTGACCGGGTCGACCGGGTGGCCGCCGACCGCGACGATCGCGTCCCCGGCCCGGACCGCGGCGCCGGGTGCGGCCAGCGGGGAGCGGGCGTCCGGGTCGGAGGTCTCGGTCGGCAGAATCCGGTCGATGCGCCACTGCGCCGACCCCTGCGGGCCGTCCTCGTGGCGGGAGATGTCGGCGCCGAGGAGCCCCTGGTGGGGGCCGTGGCTGTGGCCGCCGCGAGGGGCGACGTAGGCGTGCGAGGTGCCGAGTTCGCCGTGCACCTCCCAGAGGAGGTCGACCAGGTCGTCGTGGGTGGCCAGCCGGTCCAGGACCGGGCGGTAGCGGTCGAGGACGCCGTTCCAGTCGACGCCGCTCATGTCGGGCCGCCAGAACTGGTCCCGCATGATGCGGCCGGTCTCCTCGAACATCTGCCGCCACTCGGCCGACGGGTCGCAGGTCTGCCGGATCCGTCCGAGGTCGACGGTGATGTTCGTGTCGCTGTCGTCGTCGGAGGCGGCGCGGCGGTCGCTCGGTACGACCTTCAGCCGGCCGTCGGTCCACAGCAGGACGCGCTTGCCGTCGCCGCTGACGGCGAAGTGGTCGGCGTCGACGGCGAGGTGTTCGAGGCGCTGCTGGGCGAGGTCGTAGCGCTGCAGGTCGGTCTTGGGGTCGGGGTCGTCCGGGGTGGCCCGGGAGGAGCCGAGGACGCCCTGGACGGGGTGGCGCAGCCACAGGACGCCGTCCTTGGCCGCGCGCAGGTTGGAGTAGCGGCCGGCCTCGACCGGGAAGGGCACGATCCGGTCGGCGAGGCCTTCGAGGTCGATGCGGGTGGCCGGGGTGCCCTCGCTGTCGGGGGTCTCGTCCTTGTCGGGGGCCTCGAAGGGTCGGCCGTGCCGCTGCGGGCCGAAGGGGGACGGGGTGGTCGCGGCCAGGGTGATCAGGTGCGGGCGGTCGCCGACGACGAAGGCGAGGTCGAAGACGTGCTCGTCGTAGACCGGGTCGAAGGAGCGGTTGGAGAGGAAGGCCAGGTGTTTGCCGTCGAGGGTGAAAGCGGGGGCGTAGTCCTGGAAGCGCAGCGGGGTGGCCTCGGTGACGGATAGGTCGGTGGTGTTGGCGAGGCGCAGCTGGCAGAGCGGGGTGGGGCCGGGGTGCGACCAGGCGAGCCAGGCCGAGTCGGGCGAGAAGGCCAGGCCCCGGACATCGCCGTCCTCGCTGCGGTCGACCTCGCGGACCTCACCGGTCTCCCGCTCGACGAGCAGGACGCGGCCGTCGTGGGCGGCGACCGCGGCCCGGCTGCCGTCGGGGGCCATGGCGAGGCCCAGGACGCGGCCGAGCTGTCCGGCGGCGAGGCGGCGCGGGGTGGCGCCCGGGGCGAGGCCGGTGGCGGGCGCGAACTCCAGGGCGTCGTCGCCCTCCGCGTCCGTCACCCACACCGCCCACTCCTCGCCCTCGGTGCGGAAGGTGCGCGGCAGCCGGGCCCGGACGCCGGGTTCGACGGCGAGCGCGCGGGCCGGGCCCGAGCGGTGGGTGACCCAGTGGACGGCTCCGCGTACGGCGACCGCGCTGCCGCGTGCGGTGTGGTCGGGTGCGGCGGACCCGAACCAGTGGGCGGCGTTCACCGGGAACGGCTGCCGGTCGGCACGCTGGCCGGCCAGCCGGACGTCCAGGCGGCGCGGTTCGGCACCGTCGAGGTCGTCGAGGATCCACAGCTCGCCGGCCGAGGTGTAGACGACGCGGGTGCCGTCGCCGGAGGCGTGCCGGGCGTAGTAGCCGTCGAGGGGCGTGTGCCGTCGCAGGTCGGAGCCGTCGGCGAGGGAGGAGTAGAGGGCGCCGGTGCCCTCGTGGTCGGAGAGGAACGCGATGCGCTCCCCCGCCCACACCGGGTATTCGAGGTTCCCGTCCAGGTCCTCGTGCAGCCTGACGAACTCGCCGTCGCCCTCGCGGTCGATCCACAGCTTGCCCGCCGTGCCGCCCCGGTACCGCTTCCACCAGGCGGCCTCCCGGCCCATGGGCGCGGAGAGCACCACGGTCGCCGGGCCGTAGGCGACATGGCCGACCGGGCCGTACGGCAGGACGGTGCCGGGTCCGCCGTCGAGCGGCAGGGCGTGCGCCCAGCTGCGGCGCAGGCTCGCCCGGCCGTGGGTGGTGATCGCGAGGACGTCCCCGTCCGGGGTCCAGCCGCGCACCTGGGTGCGTGAACTGCCCCAGTGGGTCAGCCTCCTGACCGGTCCGCCGTCGACCGGGGCGATGTGCACCTCGGGGGCGCCTCCGTAGGGGGAGGTCCAGGCGACGGTGGTGCCGTCGGGTGAGATACGGGGGTGGGTGACGGGCACGTTGTCCGCGCTGACACGCCAGGCGCGGCCGCCGTCGAGCGGCGCGAGCCACACGTCGTCCTCGGCGGTGAAGGCCACCAACTCGCCCTGCAGATGCGGAAACCGGAGATATGCGGACGTCGCAGGCTGTGTCACCCGGTCACCCTATGCACGGGCGGTCCCCGTGCACAGCTTTTTCGATCACTTGCCGTCGGGCCAGCACTGCGGGTCCTTCTGGCACCAGATGGTCTTCGTGACCGTCACGGTGACGGTGGGGCCGGGCTGTCCCGGGTTGTTGACCGGCGGCGTGGGCGTGGCGGTGCAGTCGCCGAGGCCCTGCACGTGGAACCACTGCTTGCCGCCCACCGTGGCGGTGAGGTCGCCGCGCACACACGCACCGCTGACGGCCCGGGTCACCTTGCCCTTGACGGTGATGTCCTTGCCGTCATTCGTCTTTCCCTGGCAGTCGACGGTGGCGACGGGGTTCACACTGGCGCTGGGGGTCCGGTCGCCGTTGCCGTAGGAGGCCCGGCAGGTCAGCCATGTCACGTCGGCCTTCTGCCGGTTGAGCTCCTTGGTGACCAGCTGGTCGGTGGTGTACGAGATGGTCGCGGAGCTGACCACGCCGGCCGGGTCACAGGCGGCGACCCCGCCCACGGCCAGTACGGCACCCCCGACCACGCCCGCCACCCGCATCCCGCGCGGCCGACGCCCGTTCCGTCTCAACGCCACCATGGAGGGCAGCCTGCCACTGTCCCGCCCCGGAGGGTAGGGCGCATACGGCCACGCGCGCGCCGGTCGGGCTACGTTGGGCGGATGCGTGGAAACCGTGCGGCGAGACGGCTCGTCGTGGACGACCGGACCTACATATGGAGCCTCCGGCACAAGCACCGGGACGGCGACGTCTGCCGCGACGTGCTCCAGCTGATCCTCGACGGGGTCCGCACCCGGATCGTCTTCCGGACGGGCGAGGGCCGGGGCATCTCCGGCTGCTACGCGCTCGACGGCTTTGTGGCGACCGGCCCCGGCAGGGCGCTCAACCTGAACGAGCCCGGTACCGTACGCCGTCTGGTCGACGAGGCGACGGCCCGCGGACTCCTACCGCACGGCGGGGAGTTGGACGGCTGGGACCTGTTCGACGCAGTGCTCAGCCGCGCAGCAGCAGCCACTCCTGAAGCTCCACCAGGTTCCCCTCCGGGTCCTTGAGGTGGGCGACCCGCATCCGCTCCGTCATGGGGACCGGGCCGCGCAGCAGGGTGGCGCCGCGGGCGGTGATCTGCTCGCAGTAGGCGTCCAGTTCGTCCACGCGCAGCACCACGAGGGAGCGGTGGCCGGTGGCCGTGTCACCCAGTTCGCCGAGGACCTCCGCCATCATCGACCGGTCCTGCAGGGCGATGCCCGCCGAGCCGGTGGCGGGGCTGAACTTCTCGTACGGTCCGCCCGTCGCCCCCGACTGGGGCTTGAGGCCGAGGACGTCGGCGTAGAAGTGGTAGCAGGCGGCGAAGTCGCTGACGAGCAGGCGTACCTGGGCGAGTTCCACGGTGTTCCTCTCGGGCTCAGGACCAGCGGCCGGTACGGCCCAGCAGCAGGGCCGCGGCCGCCGTCCCGGCGGTAGATGTCCGCAACACGGTAGGTCCGAGGACATACGCCCGCGCACCCGCCTCTTCGAAAAGCGTCAACTCGTCCTTGGCGACGCCGCCTTCGGGGCCGACGACCAGCACGATCTCGCCCTCGTCGGGGAGTTCGGCGGTGGCCAGTGGCCACCTGCCGCGCTCGAAGTCGGAGTGGAGCACGGCGGCGAAGTCGGCTTCGGCGAGAAGTGCGGCAACCTGTTTCGTGGTCGCCGCGTCCGCGATCTCGGGGAAGCGGAGCCGCCTGGACTGCTTGCCGGCCTCACGGGCGGTGGCCCGCCACTTGCCGAGCGACTTCAGTCCCCGTTCGCCCTTCCACTGGGTGATGCAGCGGGCCGCCTGCCAGGGCACGACGGCGTCGACGCCGACCTCGGTCATGGTCTCGACGGCCAACTCACCGCGGTCGCCCTTGGGGAGTGCCTGGACGACGGTGATACGGGGCTGTGCGGCGGGTTGTTCGGACACCGAGTCCAGCTGGACGATCAGCCGGTCCTTGCCCTCGGTTCCGAGCACCACGCAGTCGGCCCAGCGCCCGGCGCCGTCGGTGAGAATGACGTCCTCGCCGGGCTGGAGCCGCTTCACGGAAACGGCGTGGCGCCCTTCGGGGCCGTCGAGGACGTACCGTCCGCCGCTGCCCGGCTCGGTCTGCTCGACGAAGCGCTCGACGACGAACACCGGTGCGGTCATCGCAGGTCCCCCTTGGCCGACAACGCTGTCCTGGCGTCCGCGAGTTCGGCCGCGAGGAGCTCCACGAGCTGTCCGGCCGGCAGTTCGCGTGCCATCCGGTGTCCCTGTCCGGCCCACAGCGACATGCCCTGCGCGTCCTTGGCCTTGGCGGCGGCCTTTCGCAGGGGCGTGGTGAGGTGGTGGATCTCGGGGTAGGCGGCGGGGGCGTAGGGGCCGTGCTCGCGCATGAAGCGGTTGACCAGACCGCGGGCGGGGCGGCCGGAGAAGGCGCGGGTCAACTCGGTGCGCACGTAGAGGGGGTTGGTCAGCGCCTGCTTGTGCACGTCGTGGGCGCCGGACTCGTGTGTGGCGAGGAACGCCGTGCCGAGCTGGGCCGCGTCGGCTCCGGCGGCGAGGACGGCGGCGATCTGGCTGCCGCGCATGATGCCGCCGGCGGCGACGATCGGAAGGGTCACCGTCTCGCGTATCTGGGCGACGAGGGACAGCAGGCCGAGGCCGGAGTCGTCCTGCTCGGGGATGTCCCGGTGGGTGCCCTGGTGACCGCCGGCCTCCACGCCCTGGGCGATCACGGCGTCGGCGCCCGCGTACTGCACGGCGAGGGCCTCTTCGGGGGTGGTCGCGGTGACGAGGGTGAAGGTGCCGGCCCGGCGCAGCGTCTGAAGGGCCTCACCACTCGGGATGCCGAAGTGGAAGGAGGCCACCTTGACCGGGTTGTCGAGCAGGACGGCGAACTTGGCGTCGTAGCCGTCGTCACGTCCGCTGTCGGGGTCGCCGAGCTCGGTCTCGTACCAGGTGGCCTCGCCGGCCAGCTGGTGGGCGTAGACCTCGACGGCGGCCGGGTCCGCGGACTCCGGCTGCGGCATGAAGAGGTTGACGCCGAAGGGCCGTCCGGTGAGCCCCCGAAGCTGCTTGATCTCCTGGTACATCCCGTCGGCCGTCTTGTGTCCGGCGGCGAGGAACCCGAGCCCGCCCGCGTCGGACACGGCGGCGGCGAGCCGCGGCACGGAGACGCCGCCCGCCATGGGCGCCTGCACGATCGGGTGAGGGAAGAGATCGGTCAGTGCGGAGGACATGACGGCATGTTGTCACGTCCTCCGGACAAGTCCGAATCCGGCCTTCGACCCGGCGAGGACCACCGGAGCGCCGGTCGACGACCGGCGGATTCCGGCCCGTCCGGCGTCCGGGGCAAGGCCGTTCGGGCCGAGAGAAGCCGAGGGAGGCCGGCCGCCGGGGCCCCGGCGGCCGTCCCACGGCTCATGGCTCACGCGCGACCGTTGAACGCGTCCTTCAGCCGGGAGAACAAGCCCTGCTGTCCGGGCTGGAACTGCCCGGTGGGCCGCTCCTCGCCCCGCAGCTTGGCCAGCTCGCGCAGCAGCCGCTCCTGCTCGGGGTCGAGCTTGTTCGGCGTCTGGACCTCGACGTGCACGATGAGGTCGCCCCGGCCGCCGCCGCGCAGGTGCGTGACGCCCCGGCTGTGCAGGGGGATCGACTGGCCGGACTGGGTGCCCGGTCGGATGTCGACCTCCTCCATGCCGTCGAGGGTCTCCAGCGGGACCTTGGTGCCGAGGGAGGCCGCGGTCATCGGGAGGGTGACCGTGCAGTGCAGGTCGTCGCCGCGCCGCTGGAACTGCGAGTGCGGCAGCTCGTGGATCTCGACGTACAGGTCACCGGCGGGACCGCCGCCGGGGCCGACCTCGCCCTCACCGGCGAGCTGGATCCGGGTGCCGTTGTCGACACCGGCCGGGATCTTGACCGTCAGCGTCCGGCGCGAGCGGACCCGGCCGTCGCCGGCGCACTCGGGGCACGGGGTCGGGACGACGGTGCCGAAGCCCTGGCACTGCGGGCACGGCCGCGAGGTCATGACCTGGCCGAGGAAGGACCGCGTCACCTGCGACACCTCACCGCGGCCGCGGCACATGTCACACGTCTGCGCGGAGGTGCCCGGCGCCGCGCCC
This sequence comes from Streptomyces sp. NBC_00285, assembly GCF_036174265.1. Taxonomy (NCBI): domain Bacteria; kingdom Bacillati; phylum Actinomycetota; class Actinomycetes; order Kitasatosporales; family Streptomycetaceae; genus Streptomyces; species Streptomyces sp. NBC_00285. The sequence goes on from NZ_CP108055.1 coordinate 3,861,204, forward strand.
TCACCGCTGCAGGTGGTGCAGACGATCGCCGTGTCGACCTGGATGTCCTTCGTCGTGCCGAAGGCCGCCTCGTCGAGCTCGATCTCCAGCCGGATCATGGCGTCCTGGCCGCGCCGGGTGCGTGAGCGCGGACCCCGCTGCGACGCCGTACCGAAGAACGCGTCCATGATGTCCGAGAAGTTCCCGAACCCGCCGGCTCCGAAGCCGCCCGCGCCGCCGCCGCCCGCCTGCGAGAGCGGGTCGCCGCCGAGGTCGTAGACCTGCTTCTTCTGCGGGTCCGACAGCACCTCGTAGGCGGCGTTGATCTCCTTGAACCGCTCCTGGGTCTTCGGATCCGGGTTGACGTCCGGGTGCAGCTCGCGAGCGAGCCGACGGAACGCCTTCTTGATCTCTTCCTGCGACGCGTCGCGGCGCACGCCGAGAACGGCGTAGTAGTCCGTGGCCACTTACGACTCCGCCAGGATCTGTCCGACGTACCGTGCCACTGCGCGTACCGCTCCCATCGTTCCCGGGTAATCCATGCGGGTCGGTCCGACCACGCCGAGCTTGGCGACCGCCTCGTTGCCCGAACCGTAGCCGACCGACACCACTGAAGTGGAGTTGAGTCCCTCGTAGGCGTTCTCGTGACCGATGCGTACGGTCATGCCCGAATCTCCGGCCTCACCAAGGAGTTTGAGGAGGACGACCTGCTCCTCCAGAGCCTCCAGGACGGGCCGGATGGTGAGGGGAAAGTCATGTCCGAAGCGGGTGAGATTGGCGGTGCCGCCGATCATCAGCCGCTCCTCGTTCTCCTCGACGAGCGTCTCCAAAAGAGTGGAGAGCACCGTGGTGACGGTACCCCGGTCCTCGCCGTCGAACCCCTCCGGCAGGTCCTCGACCAGCCGGGGCACATCGGCGAACCGCCGCCCCGCGACCCGGCTGTTGAGCCGCGCCCGCAGATCGGCGAGCGAGGCCTCCCCGAAGGGCGCCGGGCAGTCGACCATGCGCTGCTCGACCCGGCCGGTGTCCGTGATCAGCACGAGCATCACGCGCGCGGGGGCGAGTGACAGCAGTTCCACGTGCCGCACGGTCGAGCGGGTCAGTGAGGGGTACTGCACGACGGCGACCTGCCGCGTGAGCTGCGCGAGCAGCCGCACGGTCCGCGCCACCACGTCGTCGAGGTCGACGGCGCCGTCGAGGAAGTTCTGGATGGCGCGCCGCTCGGGCGCGGTCATCGGCTTGACGCCGGCCAGCTTGTCGACGAAGAGGCGGTACCCCTTGTCCGTGGGGATCCGCCCGGCACTGGTGTGCGGCTGGGCGATGAACCCCTCGTCCTCCAGGGCCGCCATGTCGTTACGGACGGTCGCCGGGGACACTCCGAGGTTGTGCCGCTCGGTCAGGGCCTTCGACCCGACCGGCTCCTCGGTGCCGACATAATCCTGGACGATGGCGCGCAGCACCTGGAGCCTGCGTTCACTCAGCATCGCGCACACCTCCAGAAGTCGATCCCTCGTCGCCTCGCCTGGCACTCTGTCCGTCCGAGTGCCAGCGCTCCCGGGCCAGTGTACGGCGGTGGGGTACTCCCAGGGCAAGGCTGGTCCCGGCAGGACCGCTTGGACCGGCAGGGCCCGTCCGGCGGATCAGGCCGACTTTCAGGGGCGACGCCCCATACGTGCAGGTGGGCGGGGGCGATGGGGGTGCCTCCCGCGCAAGGTCGATTCGAGCGCGGGGGCGTGCCGCTGCACGCCGGAGGAGGGAGTCGACGCGGAGCTCCGGCGAGTGCCGACAACGCGGCCGCCTGCACGAACCGCCGGACAGGGCCTAGCGTCGCGGTATGACGGTGACTTGGGAAGAGCTCGGGTGGGAGCGGGTCGCGGCCGGGGTGGGGCGGTGCCGGCTGCCCGGCTGGGACTGCACGGCGGGCCTGGTGATCGGCGAGGGCACGGCCCTGTTGATCGATTCCGGCTCCGGTCTCGCGGAGGGCGTCCGCCTGCGCGCACAGGCCGAGGAACTCGCCGGTCACCGTGTGACCCATCTCGCGCTCACCCACCCCCACTTCGACCATGTCTTCGGCGCGGCGGCGTTCGCGGGGGCGGAGGTGTTCGGCGCGGTGGGTGTGGAGACGGTGCTGGCGGGGCGCCTCGGCCGCGCGGAACTGCGGGCGGACGCGGTACGCAACGGCCTGGATGCCTCGTCGGCGGACGAGGCGGTGGACGCGCTCGTCTCCCCGGGGCATCACGTCAGTGGTGAGTGGACGCTCGACATGGGCGGCGGCCGGCAGGTCCTGCTGGCGAACGTCGGACCCGGCCACACGGCCCACGACCTCGCGGTCCTCGTCCCCGGTTCACCGGAGGTGGTGTTCTGCGGCGACCTGGTCGAGGAGTCGGGCGAACCGCAGGCGGGGCCGGACGCCGTACCGACGCGCTGGCCCGACGCGCTGGACCGGCTGCTGGCGCTGGGCGGCGAGGACGCGCTGTACGTGCCCGGTCACGGAGCGGTGGTGGACGCGGCGTTCGTACGGGCCCAGCGGGACGCGCTGGCGGCGCGCTTCGGCGTGTCGTGAGGACTCCCGGGCCGCTTCTCCTATCGTCATCCGAATGCGCCAGTACTCCGCCGACCTGACCCCTCCGTGGAAGAAGCCCAAGCCGGTGCCGGAGGTGCCCGCCGATCCCGGTCTGGTGGTCGAGGAGCCGGGCACCGGCTTCTGCGGCGCGGTGATCCGCTGCGAGGCGGGCACGGTGACCCTGGAGGACCGTTTCGGCAAGCACCGGGTGTTCCCGCTGGAGCCCCGCGGTTTCCTGCTGGAGGGCCGGGTGGTGACCCTGGTCCGGCCCGCGGCCGCGGCTCCCGTACGACCCTCACGGACCGCCTCCGGTTCGGTCGCCGTGCCCGGCGCACGCGCGCGCGTGGCCCGCGCCGGCCGGATCTACGTCGAGGGCCGCCACGACGCGGAACTGGTGGAGCGGGTCTGGGGCGACGACCTGCGCATCGAGGGCGTGGTCGTGGAGTACCTGGAGGGCGTGGACGACCTCCCGTCGATCGTGGCCGAATTCGCGCCGGGGCCGGACGCCCGGCTGGGTGTGCTGGTGGACCACCTGGTGCCGGGCAGCAAGGAGTCCCGGATCGCCGCGTCGGTGACCAGCGAACACGCGCTGGTCGTCGGCCACCCGTACATCGACATCTGGGCGGCGGTGAAGCCGTCGTCCCTGGGCATCGAGGCGTGGCCCGAAGTCCCCCGCGGTCAGGACTGGAAGACGGGAGTGTGCCGGGCGCTGGGCTGGCCGTCGGAGAACACGGGCGCGGTGTGGCAGGCGATCCTGAAGCGGGTGAACTCGTACAAGGACCTGGAGCCGGAGCTGCTGGGGCGGGTGGAGGAGCTGATCGACTTCGTCACGGCGCCGTAGCGAATACGCGCGGCGAGTCTGCGGGCGGGTCGCGCAGCCGCCGCGCCCCTTGGGTGGGTGCAGCTGCGTCTGCGTGCGACTGACCGCAGCCGCAACCTGCTCAGGGGCGCGAGGAACTGCGCGACCAGCCACAACGAACCCGTAGCCGCCGCACAACCCGACGCGCCACCCCCACCAGGCCCCTAATCCACCAGATCCCGAACCACCGCATCCGCCAGCAACCGCCCCCGCAGCGTCAGCACACCCTGCCCCTCCCCATACGGCCCCGCCTCCAGCAGCCCCTCCCCCAGCGCCCTGCGGGAAGCCGCCAGCCCCGCCTCCCGCAGCAGCGACAACGGCACGCCCTCCCGCAACCGCAGCTCCAGCAGGATCCGCTCGACCCTGCGGTCCTCCTCGGACAGCAGCTCCCGCCCCGCCCCCGGCGACCGCCCCGCGGCCAGCGCACCCGCGTACGCCCCGGGGTGCTTCACGTTCCACCACCGCACCCCGCCCACGTGCGAGTGCGCCCCGGGCCCGGCGCCCCACCAGTCCGCCCCGCGCCAGTACAGCTCGTTGTGCAGACACCGGCCCGCGTCCGAGGTGGCCCAGTTGGACACCTCGTACCAGTCGAACCCGGCGCCCGACAGCACGTCCTCCGCGATCAGGTACCGGTCCGCGTGGACGTCGTCGTCGGTCATCGGGACCTCGCCCCGGCGGATACGGCGAGCCAGCTGGGTGCCCTCCTCGACGATCAGTGCGTACGCCGACACATGGTCCGGTCCGGCCCCGATCGCCGCCTCCAGGGAGGCCCGCCAGTCGTCGTCGGACTCCCCCGGGGTGCCGTAGATCAGGTCCAGGTTCACGTGGTCGAAGCCCGCTGCTCGGGCCTCCGCCACGCAGGCCTCGGGCCGCCCCGGCGTGTGCGTGCGGTCCAGGACCTTCAGCACGTGCTGCTTCGCGCTCTGCATGCCGAAGGACACCCGGTTGAAGCCGCCCTCCCGCAGAGCGGCCAGATACGCCGGGTCCACCGACTCCGGGTTCGCCTCGGTCGTCACCTCCGCGTCCGCCGCGAGCCCGAACTCGTCGCGGATCGCCCCCAGCATCCGTACGAGGTCCCCGGCGGCCAGCAGGGTCGGCGTGCCGCCGCCCACGAACACCGTGCGGACCGGCCGCGGATCGTCGCCGAGGACCTTCCGGGCGAGCCGGATCTCGTCGATCAGGGTGTCCGCGTAGTTGTCGCGGGAGGCCAGCACCCCGCCCGAGCCGCGCAGCTCGGTCGCGGTGTAGGTGTTGAAGTCGCAGTAGCCGCAGCGGGTCGCGCAGTACGGGACGTGCAGATAGAAGCCGAGGGGACGGTCGGTGGATCCGGCGAGCGCGGACGCGGGGAGTGAGCCGTCGTCGGGAACGGGTTCGCCGTCGGGGAGTGCGGAAGGCATGCCCTCCATTGTCCAGCACCCGGCCGGGGGCTACTCCGCCTGCAGCACCAGCAGCGCCAGGTCGTCCTCCGGCGGCCGCGCACCGAACTCGTGCACCAGCCGTCTGATCCGCTCCGCGATCAGCTCGGCGTCCAGCCCCGCGCATCCCGCCAGCGCCTGGGCGAGCCCGTCCTCGTCGTCGAACTGCCGGGGGCCTCTGCGCCGCTCGGTCACCCCGTCGGTGACGCACAGCAGGCTGTCGCCGGGGCGCAGCTCGAAGGTCTCGCTGGTGTACGTCTCGTCCTCGACGACCCCGATGAGGGTCTGCGGCCGCGCGACCGTACGGACCGTGCCGTCCGCCCCGAGGAGCAGCGGCAGCGGGTGTCCGGCGGAGGCGAGAGTGCAGCGCACTCCGCCGTCGAAGGGGACGAGCTCGCCGTAGAGGAGGGACAGGAAGCGGGTCTGCGGGCCGTCGCCGGGGTTCACGGGGCGTCCGCCCGCGGCGGCCAGGGCCCGCGCCGCCGCGTCCGCGGTCTCCGTCGCGTCGTCGAGGAGCAGCTGGTTGAGGCGGTCCAGTACGTCGGCGACGCGATAGCCCTCGCGGGCCAGCAGCCGCAGCCAGGGCCGGGCCAGCCCGACGACCACGGCGGCCTCGGGACCCTTGCCCTGGACGTCGCCGAGGGCGAAGCACCAGCGGCCTTCGTCGGCCGGGAAGAGGTCGTAGAAGTCGCCGCTGGGCCCGCCCTTGTCGCACGGCTCGTACACCAGGGCGCTGCGCATCCCGGGGATCTCGGCGACCGCGCCGGGCAGCAGACCGCGCTGGAGCACCGCACTGATGGTGGCTTGCCGGGCGTACTGGCGGGCCGCGCCGATGGCGAGCGCCACCCGGCGGCTGAGGTCCTCGACGAGCCCGGTGATCTCGTCGGGGAAGGAGAGCAGCCCGGCCCGGCCGATGACCAGGGTGCCCAGCGGGCGGCCGCCGGCGGTGAGGCGGTAGGCGAGCGCGGAGCCGTGGGTGCCGTGCGGGCCGAGCGCCTCGCCGGGCCAGGGAAACGGCGCGGGCCCGGACCGGTCCATGGCGAAGGGGCTCGGCGGCTCCTTCTCCAGAGCGCGCCGCAGCTCGTCGATCCGGGCCTCGGCGCCGTGCCACACCCGGGCCAGCCGGGGTCCGGGCGCGGCGCCCTCGCCTCGGCCAGGCGCGTTCTCGGCCCCGCCGGGGCTCGGGGATCCCCAGCGTCCGGCGACCTCGTCCTCCAGCCACACCGCACACCAGTCGGCCAGCCGCGGCACGATCAGCTGGCCGGCGAGGGCGGCGACGAGGTTCTCGTCGAGTTGTCCGGCGAGCAGATCGGAGGCCTCGGCGAGGAAGGACAGGGCGCCGCGGTTGAGCCAGTCCCGGTCCTGCTCCCCGCGGGAGGTGGGCGGGGCGGGTGCCCGGGGCGGCTCCGGGGCGGGTTTCCCTGCGATCCGCAGCCCCCGTTCGTGCGCGCCCTCCGGCTCCCGTCCCCGCGCGGCCTCCCCGGCGTACGCCTGGATCCCGTCGACGGCCTCCTTGCCGCCGGCCGGCAGCTGCGCCCACACCGTCTTGGCGCCGGTGCGGTAGGTGACGCCCCAGGACTCGGCGAGGGCTGCGACCAGGCGCAGTCCGCGCCCGTACTCCGGTATGCCGTAGGACAGTTCGGGATCACCGTCGTGCGCGGCACGCGAGGGATGGTGGTCGAGGACCTCGATGACGAGGGCGCCGGTGCGCGCCTCCAGACGGCAGCGCAGTTCGACTTCGGTACCCGCGTGCACGACGGCATTGGTGACGAGCTCACTGACGACGGCCACGCCGTCGTCGGCCTGCCGGTCGGTGAGGAACTCCGTGCCGGGCAGGCCGAGTTCGGTCCATTCGGCGATCGTGTCCCGTAACAGGGCCCTGGCCGAGGCCAGCGCGAACGGCACGCCGGGGAGAGTGGCCTGGACGTACGCCGCCGCGTGCGGGAGAGCGCCGTCACCGACTACCGGTGCGACGGACGCACGGGCAACCCACTCCCGTTGCACCGGAATGGCCCCCATGGCCGTCTCCCCGAGCAGTTCGGACGAATACGCCTCAGTCGATGCGGACAGAGTGACAGACTGGCCGCGCCCATAAGCGCCGAGTTACCGAAGTGGGCCGCCATGAGTGAGAACAGTGGTACCTCTGTGCTCGAAGACGGTCAGAAGGGTGACCGGATTCGTGCATCGGACCTGCGTCCTCTTCTCGCCGCCATGACCGCGGCCCGGGACGGTGACTTCGCGAAGCTGCCGGAGACCGGCGACGGGATCGTGGCCGAACTGACGGCCGTCTTCAACCAGCTGGTGGACCGGAACCTGCACTTCACCGGCGAGGTCAGCCGGGTCAAGCGGGAGCTGGTGCGGTACGGCCGGCTCGACGAGCGGCTCTCCCCCAGCCCCGGGCAGGGCTCGTGGACCTCCCGGGTCAACGACGTGAACCAGCTGCTCGACGCCCTGGTGGCCCCGGCCGCCAACGCGACCCGGGTCCTGGACGCGGTGGCCGGCGGCGATCTGACCCAGCGGGTCGATCTGCACGACGGCAGCCGACAGTTGCGCGGTGATCTGCGGCGGCTGGGACGGGCCGTGAACAAGATGGTCGACCAGCTCTCCCTGTTCACCGGTGAGGTGACCCGGGTGGCCCGCGAGGTCGGCACCGAGGGACGGCTCGGCGGGCGGGCCAAGGTGACGGGCCTGTCGGGGAGTTGGCGGGATGTGACCGAGGCGGTCAACACCATGGCGTCCCGGCTGACCGCGCAGGTCCGTGACATCGCCCTGGTGACCACGGCGGTGGCCCGCGGCGACCTCACCCGCACGGTCACGGTCGAGGCGACCGGTGAACTGCTCGAACTGAAGCTCACCGTGAACACCATGGTCGACCAGCTCTCCGCCTTCGCCGACGAGGTCACCCGCGTCGCCCGCGAGGTCGGCACCGAGGGGCAGTTGGGCGGGCGGGCCCAGGTGCGGGGTGTGTCGGGGGTCTGGAAGGACCTCACCGACAACGTCAACTTCATGGCGTCGAACCTGACCTCGCAGGTCCGCAACATCGCCCAGGTCACCACCGCCGTCGCCAACGGCGACCTGAGTCAGAAGATCACCGTGGACGCGCAGGGCGAGATCCTGGAGCTCAAGTCCACCATCAACACCATGGTCGACCAGCTCTCCGCCTTCGCCGACGAGGTGACGAGGGTCGCCCGCGAGGTCGGCACCGAGGGAAACCTCGGCGGGCGGGCCCAGGTGCGAGGCGTCTCCGGCGTCTGGAAGGACCTCACCGACAACGTCAACTTCATGGCGGACAACCTGACTTCGCAGGTCCGCAACATCGCGCTGGTGTCGACGGCCGTCGCTCAGGGCGACCTCGGCAAGAAGATCACGGTGGAGGCGAAGGGCGAGATCCTGGAGCTCAAGTCGACCATCAACACCATGGTCGACCAGCTCTCCGCCTTCGCCGACGAGGTCACCCGCGTGGCCCGCGAGGTCGGCACCGAGGGAAACCTCGGCGGTCAGGCGCAGGTGCGCGGGGTCAGCGGGGTCTGGAAGGACCTGACGGACAACGTCAACTTCATGGCCCTGAACCTGACTTCGCAGGTCCGCAACATCGCCCAGGTCACCACCGCCGTCGCCAACGGCGACCTGTCCAAGAAGATCACGGTCGACGCGCGCGGCGAGATCCTCGAACTGAAGGACACCGTCAACACGATGGTGGAGCAGCTGCGCGCCTTCGCCGACGAGGTGACCCGCGTGGCCCGCGAGGTCGGCACCGACGGCCGACTGGGCGGGCGGGCCCAGGTGCTGGGCGTCTCCGGGGTCTGGCGGGATCTGACGGACAACGTCAACTACATGGCGGACAACCTGACTTCGCAGGTCCGCAACATCGCCCAGGTGACGACTGCGGTGGCCAACGGCGACCTGTCCAAGAAGATCGACGTGGACGCGCGCGGCGAGATCCTGGAGCTGAAGACCGCCATCAACACCATGGTCGACACGCTCTCCTCCTTCTCCTCCGAGGTCACCCGGGTGGCCCGCGAGGTGGGCTCCGAAGGCCAACTCGGCGGCCAGGCACGGGTCGAGGGCGTGTACGGCACCTGGAAACGGCTGACGACGAACGTCAACGAGCTGGCGTCCAACCTGACCACCCAGGTCCGGGCGATCGCCGAGGTCGCCTCCGCGGTGGCCCAGGGGGACATGTCCCGCGCCATCACCGTGGAGACCCAGGGCGAGGTCACCGAGCTCAAGGACAACATCAACCTGATGGTGGCCAACCTCCGCGAGACGACCCGGGCCAAGGACTGGCTGGAGTCGAACCTCGCTCGCCTGGCCGCCCTGATGCAGGGCCACCGGGACCTGATGGAGGTCGCCGACCTGATCCTGCGCGAGCTGACCCCGCTGGTGAACGCCCAGTACGGGGCCTTCTTCCTGGCCGACCCGGACGAGGACGGCGCCGCTCTGCGCACCACGGTTCCGGCAAAGGGACTCGCGTTCATCGCGGGCTACGGCTCGGCGCAGGGCGCGACCGTCGACACCGGCGGCATGCCGGTGCACGGTCTGGTGCGTCAGGCGGCCCGCGAGAAGAAGCGGATCCTGGTCGAGGAGGCCCCGCCGGACTACATCAAGATCAACAGCGGGCTCGGTGAGGCGGCCCCGGCCAGCGTCGTCATCATCCCGATCCTCTTCGAGGACAAGCTCCTCGGCGTGATCGAGCTGGCGTCCTTCTCCCGCTTCTCCGACGTCCACCTGGCCTTCTTCGACCAGTTCGTGAACACCATCGGCGTCGCCATCAACACCATCATCGCCAACTCCCGCACCGAGTCCCTGCTCGGCGAGTCCCAGCGCCTGGCCCGGCAGCTCCAGGAGCGCTCGGACGAACTCCAGGAGCAGCAGGCGGAGTTGCAGCGCTCGAACGCCGAACTGGAGGAGAAGGCCGCCCTCCTGGCCACGTCCTCCCAGTACAAGTCGGAGTTCCTGGCGAACATGTCGCACGAACTGCGCACCCCGCTGAACTCCCTGCTGATCCTGGCCAGACTGCTCTCCGACAACCAGGACGGCCATCTCTCCGACCAGGAGGTCCAGTTCGCGACGACGATCCACCGGTCGGGCTCCGACCTCCTGCAACTCATCAACGACATCCTGGACCTGTCGAAGATCGAGGCCGGCCGGATGGACGTACGGCCCAAGAAGCTGCCGCTCATCAAGCTGCTCGACTACGTCCACGCCACCTTCCGGCCGCTCACCCTGGACCGTGGGCTCGCCTTCGAGGTGGCGGTCGGCGAGGACGTGCCGCGCGAGATGTACTCGGACGAGCAGCGTCTCCAGCAGATCCTGCGCAACCTGCTCTCCAACGCGATCAAGTTCACCGCCACGGGCCGGGTCGAGCTGCGCGTCAACCGCTTCCACGACCCCGACCGCCGGTTCGTCCGCGACAGCGACGAGGTCATCGCGTTCGCCGTCAGCGACACCGGCATCGGCATCGCGCGGGAGAAACTCCCGGTGATCTTCGAGGCGTTCCAGCAGGCCGACGGCACGACCAACCGCAAGTACGGCGGCACCGGGCTCGGTCTGTCCATCAGCCGGGAGATCGCGGGCCTGCTGGGCGGCCTCATCGTCGCCGAGAGCGAGCCCGGCAAGGGCTCCACCTTCACGCTCTACGTCCCCGTCGCCAGCCCCGGCCACCCGGCGGCCGGCTCGGCCACCGAGGACCGCCTGCTGCCGACCCCCGAGGACCTGTCCACCGAGTCCTACCCGACCGCCCACGACGCCGAGGACTCGTGGCCCGCGCCCACCAGGCTGGAGGCGTGGAAGGCGGGACGGGCGGGACAGGTGCTCTCCGGGCGGCGCGTGCTGATCGTCGACGACGACATCCGCAACGTCTTCGCCCTCACCCATGTACTGGGCCGGGTCGGCATGCCGGTCCTGTATGCGGAGAACGGCCGCGAGGGCATCGAGACCCTGGAGCGCAACCCGGACGTCGAACTCGTCCTGATGGACATCATGATGCCGGAGATGGACGGCTACGAGACCATCGCCGCCATCCGTCGCACCCCGCGCTGGACCGGTCTGCCCATCGTCGCGCTCACCGCGAAGGCGATGCCCGGAGACCGTGAGAAGTCGATCGCGCGCGGCGCCAACGACTACGTGCCCAAGCCCGTGGACGTCGACCAGTTGCTGACCGTCGTCTATGCGCTCCTGGACCCCGAGGGTCCGGAGGCGGAGGAACCGGCCGAGGCCGAGGAAGCGGTGGTCCCGCCCGCGGACGACTGAATGAGGCAGTCCTATGAGCGCTGAGGCAACGACCGACGACAGTGCGGGCATCCTCCTGGTCGACGACATGGAGGACAACCTGCTCGCGCTGGAGGCCGTCCTGGGGTCTCTCAACGAACCGCTGGTCCGCGCCCGTTCGGGCGAGGAGGCGATGAAGGCGCTGCTGCGCCGCCCGTTCGCCCTGGTCCTCCTGGATGTCCGCATGCCGGGCATGGACGGCTTCGAGACGGCGGCGAACATCAAACGCCTGGACCAGACGAAGGACGTCCCGATCATCTTCCTCACCGGCACGGAGGACGAACCCGGCTACGCCTTCCGCGGCTACGCGACCGGCGCGGCGGACTACGTGACCAAGCCGTTCGACCCGTGGGTGCTGCGCGCGAAGGTGAGCGTCTTCCTGGAACTGCACAGGAAGAACCAGCAGTTGGAACGGCTGCTGACACGGCAACGGGCCGACTACGAAGAGGTGAGCAAGCGTCTGACCGCGCTGGAGGACGAGTTGACGGAACCCCAGCGCGCCCAGGTGACGGAACTCCGGCACCTTCTTAAAGGAAGGTAGGCCTTCAGGGGCGCGGGGAGCGTGCCCGACCAGCCACGGCGAACCGGCAGCCGCGCACGCTCCCCGGCCACCCCCTACGCCTCGCGCGACCCCGCGTACATCTCGTCGATGAGCCCCTTGTACTCCCGCTCCACGACAGGGCGCTTCAGCTTGAGGCTCGGCGTGATCTCACCGTGCTCGATGTCCAGGTCCCTCGGCAGCAGCCGGAACTTCTTGATGGTCTGCCAGCGCTGCAGCCCCTCGTTGAGCTCCTTCACATAGCCCTCGACCATGGCCACGGTCACCGGCGCGGCGACGACCTCCGCGTACGGCTTGCCCTCGAGCCCGTTCTCCTTGGCCCACTCCAGGACGGACACCTCGTCCAGCGCGATGAGCGCCGTGCAGAAGTTCCGGTCCGCCCCGTGCACCAGGATGTTGGACACGTACGGGCACACCGCCTTGAACTGTCCCTCGACCTCGGCGGGCGCGATGTACTTGCCGCCGGACGTCTTGATGAGGTCCTTCTTGCGGTCGGTGATCCGCAGATACCCGTCGGGCGACAGCTCACCGATGTCCCCGGTGTGGAACCACCCGTCGGCCTCCAGCACCTCGGCCGTCTTCTCGGGCAGCCCGTGGTAGCCCTCCATGATGCCGGGCCCGCGCAGCAGGATCTCCCCGTCGTCGGCGATCCTGACCTCCGTGCCGGGCAGCGGCTTGCCGACCGTGCCGGTGCGGTAGGCCTCACCGGGGTTCACGAAGGAGGCCGCGGAGGACTCCGTGAGGCCGTATCCCTCGAGGATGTGGATGCCGGCGCCGGCGAAGAAGTACCCGATCTCCGGCGCGAGGGCGGCGGACCCGGACACACACGCCCGCAGGTTCCCGCCGAAGGCCTCCCGGATCTTCGAGAAGACCAGCGCGTCGGCCACCTTGTGCTTGGCGCTCAGCCCGAAGGACGCGCCCGCGGTACCGGTGCGCCGGAAGTTGTCCTGGCTCTCCTTGGCGTAGGCGCGGCCGACCTCGGCGGCCCACTGGAAGATCTTGTACTTGGCGCCGCCGGCGGCACGGGCCTTCGCGGCGACCCCGTTGTAGACCTTCTCGAAGATGCGCGGGACAGCCGCCATGTACGTCGGCTGCACGACCGGCAGATTCTCGATGATCTTGTCGACACGACCGTCGACGGCGGTGACGTGACCGACCTCGATCTGCCCGGAGGTGAGGACCTTGCCGAAGACGTGGGCGAGCGGCAGCCACAGGTACTGCACGTCCTCGGCACTGACCAGCCCGGTCGCGGCGATCGCCTTCGCCATGTACGCCCAGTTGTCGTGCGGCAGGCGCACACCCTTGGGGCGGCCGGTGGTGCCCGAGGTGTAGATGAGGGTGGCGAGCTGGTCCTTGGTGATGGCACCGACCCGCTCCTCGATCAGGTCGGAGTCCTTCTCCAGGCGGGCCGCGCCACGGGCCTCCAGCTCGGTGAGGGTGAGGATCCAGTCGCTGGTCTCGACGCCGGCCGGGTCGATGACGACGACGTGCGTGAGGTGCGGCAGCTCGGCCTTCTTCTCGACCGCCTTGGCGAGCTGCGCCGCGTCCTCCGCGATCAGCACCCGGCTCTCGGAGTCGGAGAGGATGAAGGCCGACTCGTCGGCGTTGGTCTGCGGGTAGACCGTGGTCGTGGCGGCGCCGGCGCACATGATGCCGAGGTCCACGAGGATCCACTCGAGCCGGGTCGACGCGGCGAGGGCCACCCGCTGCTCCGGCTGCACTCCCAGCTCGATCAGTCCGGCCGCGATGGCGTGCACGCGCTCCGCGGCCTGCGCCCAGGTGAGCGACTTCCAGGTGTCCGGCCCCTGGCCGGCGGCCGCGGGCACCGGGTACCGGTACGCCTCGGCGTCCGGTGTGGCCGCAACGCGCTCCAGGAAGAGGCTCGCCACACTCGGCGGACGGTTCTCGATCAGTGTCTGTGTGTCGCTCACGACATCCTCCGGGGCTCGCGACAGTGCGGCCGGCTCAGGTTTGCGGCTGTTTAACTCGCGAGTAACTATCGAGCAGGCATCAGAGTAAAGGCCGACCGGCTGCTACGTAAGGGGTCCTGGTCTGCGATCTTCCAAATCCCCGGATTCTTCACCCGTGAGCTCGCCAGGCTGTGTACAGCGCGTTGCGAGAACCAAGCACGTGCTATTTGACACTTGCTGTCAACCGGGCTGGTCCCAACCCGGCTGATGTCGATCGCGTAGGTCTCGACCGCCCGCTGGGCGACCGAGCAGCGTGAGTCAGGAATCCCGCTGCTTCGACAGAGAGAGGGTTCAATTCCTGCAGAGCGCGACCACTCACACGCTGAGGGGCCCGCCGCACCTGCTGCGACGGGCCCCCAAGGTCGCCGACGGGGGCCGACCGGCTACTTCTTGCCCTTGCCCGACCCCGCGTTTTCATCGCTGGAGAGCACGGCGATGAAGGCCTCCTGCGGAACCTCCACGGAACCCACCATCTTCATGCGCTTCTTGCCTTCCTTCTGCTTCTCCAGCAGCTTCCGCTTACGGGAGATGTCACCGCCGTAGCACTTGGCGAGGACGTCCTTGCGGATGGCGCGGATGGTCTCGCGGGCGATCACCCGGGAGCCGATGGCGGCCTGGATGGGCACCTCGAAGGCCTGCCGCGGGATGAGCTCGCGCAGCTTGGCGACAAGCCGCACACCGTAGGCGTAGGCCGCGTCCTTGTGCGTGACGGCCGAGAAGGCGTCGACCTTGTCGCCGTGCAGCAGGATGTCGACCTTGACCAGGCTGGAGGCCTGCTCGCCGGTGGGCTCGTAATCGAGCGAGGCGTACCCGCGCGTCTTGGACTTCAGCTGGTCGAAGAAGTCGAAGACGATCTCCGCGAGGGGGAGCGTGTAACGGATCTCGACCCGGTCCTCGGACAGGTAGTCCATGCCGAGCAGGGTGCCGCGCCGGGTCTGGCACAGCTCCATGATCGACCCGATGAACTCGGTCGGCGCGAGGATCGTGGCGCGTACGACGGGCTCGTACACCTCGTCGATCTTCCCCTCGGGGAACTCGCTCGGGTTGGTGACCGTGTACTCGCTCCGGTCCTCCATGACGACGCGGTAGACGACGTTGGGGGCGGTGGCGATGAGGTCGAGTCCGAACTCGCGCTCCAGCCGCTCACGGATCACGTCGAGGTGCAGCAGGCCGAGGAAGCCGACCCGGAAGCCGAAGCCCAGGGCGGCGGAGGTCTCCGGCTCGTAGACCAGCGCGGCGTCGTTGAGCTGGAGCTTGTCGAGGGCGTCACGCAGCTCCGGGTAGTCCGAGCCGTCCAGGGGATACAGACCCGAGAACACCATCGGCTTGGGGTCCTTGTAGCCGCCGAGCGCCTCGGTCGCACCCTTGTGCAGGGTGGTGATGGTGTCACCGACCTTGGACTGGCGAACGTCCTTCACGCCGGTGATCAGATAGCCGACCTCGCCGACGCCGAGGCCGTCCGCCGCAGTCATCTCGGGGGCGGAGACGCCGATCTCCAGCAGTTCGTGGGTCGCGCCGGTGGACATCATCCGGATCCGCTCACGCTTGTTGAGCTGACCGTCGATGACACGCACATACGTCACGACACCGCGGTAGGAGTCGTAGACCGAGTCGAAGATCATGGCGCGTGCGGGGGCGTCCTGGACGCCGACCGGCGCGGGGACCTCGGCGACGACCCGGTCCAGCAGCGCCTCGACGCCCAGACCGGTCTTGGCGGAGACCTTGAGCACGTCCCCGGGGTCGCAGCCGATGAGGTTGGCGAGCTCCTCGGAGAACTTCTCCGGCTGGGCGGCCGGCAGGTCGATCTTGTTCAGTACGGGGATGATCTTGAGGTCGTTCTCCATCGCCAGGTAGAGGTTGGCGAGGGTCTGGGCCTCGATGCCCTGGGCGGCGTCGACGAGGAGGACGGTCCCCTCACAGGCGGCGAGCGACCGCGAGACCTCGTAGGTGAAGTCGACGTGCCCCGGGGTGTCGATCATGTTGAGGATGTGCGTGTTGCTCTTGTCGTGGGTCGGGGCCCACGGCAGACGCACCGCCTGCGACTTGATCGTGATTCCGCGCTCACGCTCGATGTCCATACGGTCGAGGTACTGAGCACGCATCTGGCGCTGGTCGACCACGCCGGTCAGCTGGAGCATCCGGTCGGCGAGCGTGGACTTGCCGTGGTCGATGTGCGCGATGATGCAGAAGTTGCGGATCTGAGCCGGGTCGGTACGGCTCGGCTCGGGCACGTGGCTGGGGATCGCGGGCACGCAGGGTCCTGATTCTTGAGGCGTCCGCAGTGTCTGCGGTCTCGGGTCGGATCGATACGTAGCCTCCATGGTCCCACGGGCGGGGACCGGCGACCGGTTTGGGCCAGCCGTGGACCCGCTGATAGTGTGGGTAGCTGTGTCTCCTGCCCTCTCAGCATGGGACACATCGTGTAGAAATCATCGGCACGGGACCCCTGCGGCCCCATGCCTGAACCTGTAGAGGCTCATTCGTGGCGAACATCAAGTCCCAGATCAAGCGGATCAAGACCAACGAGAAGGCTCGGCTGCGCAACAAGGCCGTCAAGTCCTCCCTGAAGACCGCGGTCCGCAAGGCTCGTGAGGCCGCTGCCGCGGGTGACACCGAGAAGGCCACCGAGCTGAACCGCGCTGCTGCGCGTGCGCTCGACAAGGCCGTCTCCAAGGGTGTCATCCACAAGAACCAGGCCGCCAACAAGAAGTCGGCGCTTGCTTCGAAGGTCTCGTCCCTCTAAGGCCGACCACTTCTGATCTGACCGGTCCCGTCTCACGGGACCGAACCGCCGGAAGGACCAGAGCGGGCCCTCTCTCATCCGCTCCCGACCGGCACCCAGGAGCCACGCGCGGCCTGCGTTCGCCACGCGGGCGTGACTCCGAAAGCTTGGACCGAAGGCCCCGACGCATTGCCCTTCCCCAGGGCAGGGCGAGCGGGGCCTTCGTCATGGGGGTGGGGGCTGGGGGTGGGGGCTGGGGGCTCATTGAGCCATGGGCGCTTGGGCTCCGGGGGTTTGGGGGTTTGGGGGTTTGGGGGTTTGGGGGTTTGGGACTCCGAGAGCTATGGGGGCTTGAGCTCTGGGGGCTTGGGCTCCGCGGCCCGGCAGTCCGAGGGGTCCTGGGGCTGCCGGGCGGTCCCGGCAGCCCCGGACAGCCCCGGCGGCCCGAGCGGCCCGAGCAGTCCCGGCGATCTGAGCGGTCGGGGCGGTCCGGACGGTCCGGACGGTCCGGGCGGTCCGGGCGGTCCGGGCGGTCCGGGCGGTCCGGGCGGTCAGTCCGCCCAGAACTCGTTGCTCTTGTCGATGTCCTCGACGCACTCGTCGAGATCGGTGACCTTGTCCCCGACGATCCGGAAGACGATGCATCCGGTGTCGTCCAGGCGCCGGCCCTTCCTCTCTGCCCTGACCCGGCACATCCCGACGGCGTGACCCCGCCCGTCGACGGCGATCGTGAGCCTCTCCAGACGCATCGACCCGTCGGTCTCCACCGCGAGCCTCTGATACATGTCGATGATCGCGTCCTGCCCCTTGTAGTCCCCCGAGAGTGGGTGACTACCGGGCACGTGATGCGTGGCGTCCTTCGCGATCAACCCGCGCAGGGTGTCCAGGTCTCCACGCGTGAACGCCTCGTACCCCTTACGAACGAGCGCTGCATGCGGATGCTCAGCCATGACGACCGCCACCTCTCCTTGTCCGGCGATGTTCGGCTGCCCCGTCCGATTCTCCTCCCGAGCAGCCGAGGGGACACCTTGGGAGGCTTGAGAGGTCTGGGAGGAGAGGTGTCAGGTCTCCGAGGCCGGCGCCGGGCACAGTGCCACGCGCGACGGACGGGACGCGGGAAACTGCGCGCTCGGCCACAACCCACACCGCAGCCCCGCTACGGCAACACCTGGCACCCCCGATGACGCGACGGCCCTCAACCAAACGCACCGCGAACGCAGCCGAGCGAAGCCCACCCCCGCCCAGCCCTCACCTGCTCCAACAGCCCGAACGCCGCCGCCCGGCTATCCACGCCCCCGGGACCGCGCCGCCCGCGCGATCGCGACGACCGCCTTCTCCAGGGCGTACTCAGGGTCGTCCCCCCCGCCCTTCACCCCGGCATCCGCCTCAGCCACAGCGCGCAGCGCAGCCGAGACCCCGTCCGGGGTCCAGCCCCGCATCTGCTGCCGCACCCGGTCGATCTTCCACGGCGGCATCCCCAGCTCACGCGCGAGATCAGCCGGCCGCCCGCCCCGAGCGGACGACAACTTCCCGATCGCCCGCACCCCCTGCGCCAGCGCACTGGTGATCAGGACAGGTGCGACCCCCGTCGACAACGACCACCGCAACGCCTCCAGCGCCTCCGCGGCCCGCCCCTCCACGGCCCGGTCGGCGACGGTGAAGCTGGAGGCCTCGGCCCGCCCCGTGTAGTACCGCCCCACTACGGCCTCGTCGATCGTCCCCTCGACATCGGCGACCAACTGCGTCACTGCGGACGCCAGTTCCCGCAGATCACTCCCGATCGCGTCGACGAGCGCCTGACACGCCTCGGGCGTGGCCGACCGCCCGGTCCCCCGGAACTCCTGCCGCACGAAGGCCAGCCGATCCGCCGGCTTGGTCATCTTCGGACAGGCGACCTCCCGCGCCCCCACCTTCCGCGCGGCGTCGAGCAGTCCCTTGCCCTTCGCTCCACCCGCATGCAGCAGCACGAGAGTGATCTCCTCGGCGGGCGCCCCGAGATACGCCTTCACGTCCTTGATCGTGTCGGCCGACAGATCCTGCGCGTTACGCACGACCACGACCTTGCGCTCCGCGAACAACGACGGGCTGGTCAACTCGGCAAGCGTCCCAGGCTGCAACTGCTCCGGGGCCAGATCCCGCACATCCGTATCAGCGTCAGCGGCCCGCGCAGCGGCCACCACCTCCCGCACAGCCCGGTCGAGCAGAAGCTCCTCCTGCCCCACAGCAAGGGTCACAGGAGCGAGAGGGTCGTCATTCGCAGTGTTCTTGGCCATCGCGACAAGCATCCCACGGGCCACTGACATTGCTGCTGGTACTCACGTTCCGGTGATCGTGCCCGAGCCACTGACGGACGCCCTGCCGGGTTGTCTTCCCGTTGTTCTGTCCACCACCGCACCCGGCGGCCCTACGACCCTGCCTGCCACCCCTCCCACTCCCCGCCGAACCCGCCGCACCGCGGACCCGGCACCAACCCGACCGAGCACAGCCCTACGGCCCTCCCCGCCCCCATCCCACTCCCACCGGACCGGCGACCCGGCACAGCCCTACGGCTCCTCCCGCCACCCGTCCCACTCCCCCACGAACTCGTTCAGCTCGCCGGGATCGAGCCGGCCTGCCTCGTCCCGGAGCACCACAAGCCACTGCGCGTCCTCCGCATCGTCCTCCCCCGCCAACGCGTCCCGGACGACCTGCGGCTCCTCGGTCACCGCGAACCGCTCCCCGAGAGCCTCGACGACCTCCTCCGCAGCATCCCGGTCGGGCAGCACCAGCACATGTCTCACATCGCTCACAGCACCATTTTCCAGGTCGGCGCCGACAGCCCTACCACCCCCCGCCCATCCCGTCACCGAGCGGTCCGCGCCACCACATCGCCAACCGCTTGCGCAGACCGCAGGCCGCAGGCCGCATACTGCAAGCCCCGAACCGCAGACCGCAGGCCGCGTACCGGCCCGCGCCCCATGGGCCGCATCAGCCGTCCAGGTCAAGGCCCCGCACAGTCGGCACACGGCCGAGCCGGATACCGAACCTCTCCCAGTACACCTCCAGCACCTCCTCGTCCGTCCCCAACTCCCGTTCCTCCCGCGTCCCGTCGGGCGCCGTCACCTTGAGAACGCGACCGCTGAGCGTGATCCGCCCGCCGTCCTCCGTCACCCTCGAACACACCAGTGACTGCGTGAAGTGAGAGGCCGGCGAGGTGCTGTGCCACCAAGCTCCGGCCACGAAGTCACTGAGCACCCGAGGCCTCATCTCCAGCCGGTACTGGCGCCTGCCGCCCAAGAGGACATCCGCGTCCCCGGTGTCACCCCCGCCTTTCTCCACCGCGCTGTCCCCGCTGCACACCCCCGCCGCATCCGGCCCCGCCTCGTCGATCAGGAAGGTGCCTCCGGGGTCCTCCTGCCCGCCCCGCACCCCGAACGCCAACGGGTAGTGGCTGTGCGCCCCGAACCCGACATCGGCCAGCCACTCGCCCCCGTCCACCGTCCGCACCCGCAGCGCGAGATGGTCGTACGGGATCCCGAGCCGCCCCTCGTCCCCGTACACCCGGCCCGCGAGCAGCGTGACGCCGAAGCCGAGCGCCGCCAGCAACGCCCCGAACGCCCCGTTCAGTTCGTAGCAGAACCCTCCTCTCCCGGCGTCCACCACCTTGTCCACCAGCCGCTTCTCCTCCAGCACGATCTCCTCACCAAGGTGGACCGACAGGTTCTCGAAGGGCACGGTCTGCAGATGCCGCAGATGCAACTCGCGCAGGACCTCCACGGTGGGCCCCACCGGTTGCCGGGCTCCCAGGCGGCGGAGATATGCGTCTACCTGTGTGGGATTCATGCCTTCAGTCTCGCGCCACCCACAGCTCCCCACCGCTCACACCACCTCCAGCACCGCCCCCGACACCTCCACCTGCCCCCTCTCCGCCGCTACCCGTCCCGGCGACCGCCAGCGCCCCGTCCCGGTCCGTCCGAAGCACCACAGCACCCCCGGCCCGCAGCGCGGCGACCGTACTGGCAGCCGGATGCCCGTACGAGTTGTCGGCCCCCACGGAAATGAGCGCCAGCCGCGGGGCGACCCGGCGTATCAGCTCCGGGTCCTGGTAGGCCGAACCATGGTGAGCGACCTTGAGCACATCCACCCCGGCCAGCCGTGCACCCGCAGGTGACCTCAACAGCGCCTGCTGGGACGGGGGTTCGAGGTCCCCGAGCAGGAGGAAGCGCAACCCGGCCGAGTGGACGAGCATCGCGACACTGGCGTCGTTCGGCCCGTCCGCCACCACCGGCTCCGGGCCCGCCGGCGGCCACAGCACCTCCCAGGTCAACGCCCCCGTACGCCGTTCCTCCCCGACCACGGCACGCGTCACCGGAATGTGCCGGGCCGCCGCCTCCCGCCGTACGAACGCGGCCTGGTCCACCGGCTCCTCGAACCCCGTCGTCTCGATCGCCCCCACCGACCGCCCTCGCAGCACCCCTGGCAATCCGGCCACATGGTCGGCGTGAAAGTGGGTCAGCACCACGAGTGGCACCTTGGTGATACCGAGCGTGCGCAGACAGTCGTCGACGAGCGCGGGATCGGGCCCGGCGTCCACGACCACACCCGTGCCCTCGCCCGCCGCCAGCACCGTCGCGTCGCCCTGGCCCACGTCGCACATCGCAAGCCGCCAGCCCGGTGGCGGCCAGCCCGTGACCACCCTGGTCAGCGGTGGCGGCTGCACGACCGCCAGCACGAACAGCACCGCGCAGACCGCACACCACCAGGGATGTCTCAGCAGCCGTCGCCCGAGGAGCACCACGAGCACCGTGACAAGAGCGAGCAGCCCCGCCCCCGCCCAACTGCCCGGCCAGTCCACTCCGCCGCCGGGCAGCGATGCCCCGGTGCGGGCGACATCCGCGATCCATCCGGCGGGCCAACTCGCGCACCAGGCAAGCCCCTTGGCCGCCGGCATCGCGAGGGGTGCCGTCGCCAGCGCCGCGAAGCCCAGCACCGTGGCCGGTGCGACCGCGAGCTCCACGAGCAGATTGCACGGCACCGCGACAAGGCTCACCCGCGCCGACAGCACGGCGACCACCGGCGCGCACAAGGCCTGCGCTGCGGCCGCTGCGCCCAACGCCTCCGCCAGTCGCGGCGGCACCCGGCGCCGGCGCAACGCCAGGCTCCAGCGCGGCGCGAGCGTGAGCAGGGCTCCGGTGGCCAGGACGGAGAGCAGGAAGCCGTAACTTCGGGCCAGCCACGGGTCGTACAGCACCAGGAGCAGTACGGCCGTCGCCAGCGCCGGGATCATCGATCTGCGGCGGCCGGTCGCGAGGGCGAGCAATGCGACGGCCCCGCAGGCCGCGGCCCGCAGCACACTCGGGTCCGGTCGGCAGACGACGACGAATGCCAGCGTGAGCCCCCCGCCGAGCAGCGCGGTCGTCCGCAGTGACACCCCGAGGCGAGGCGCCAGTCCCCGTCGCTCGACGAGTTGGGCGAGTCCGGGCGGCCCGATGAGCAGGGCGAGCAGAATCGTGAGGTTGCTCCCGGAGACGGCGAGCGTGTGCGCGAGGTCGGTCTCCTTGAAGGCCTCGTCCAACTCCGGCGTGATGCGCGCGGTGTCCCCCACGACCAGTCCCGGCAACAACGCCCGGGCATCTCCAGGCAGCCCCTCGGTGGCCTCCCGCAACCCCGCCCGCAACCGCCCCGCGAACCGCTGCGCCCTCGACGCCTCTCCCACGACGTCGGGTCCCGCCCGATCCCGCACCCTCAACACGGCCGCGACACGACCGCCCCCGACCAACGGCGGCGCGACCCTCGCGGTGACCCGCACCCGCGTGGACGGCAGCAGCGCGAGCCAGGGTGAGCGCGGCGGATCGTCCACCGCGGCCGGCGAGCCGGACGTCACCTCACCGGCACCAGGGCGACCGGCGCCCACCACCTCTCGACCCGAGCCCCTTCCCGCACCCGCGTCAATGATCAACAGCACCGGCGTGCGCGTGGTCTCCGCTCTCCCGTCCACGGTCTCCACCCGCCGGACGTCCGCTCCGATGACCACGGCGGTCGGAGCCGCGTGGTCGCCCGTGATCCGGGGCCGGGTGAGCCGGGGGTCGGCGGTCACCTCGACCTCGGCGGTCACGGTGGCGTACTGCCGGGCCAGCGCGGGCACCGGCCCCCGCCGCAGATCGGCTCCGTGCAGCCCGGCGGACACCGCGGCCGCGGCGACGCAGAGCAGCACGGCGGCGACCGGGATCCGGCCCGCCCCACCGAACCCCCGCATCCCAAGCCGCAGCCCGGACAACAACATGCAGGCGACGACGAGACACCCGACCACCAGGCCCACGCCCCAGCCCGGCGGGATGTCCAGGACCACCGCGGCTGTCGCCCAGGCCGCCAATGCCGCCGGTACGAGCCGCAGATCCGTGGGCCCTTCCTGCCGGGGGTTGGCATCCCCGAGCCGCTTCCCGGAACCGGCGTGCACAGCCGACCGTGCACGGCCGTCGGCACCGGTCTCCCTCAGTCCCTCGTCCTCATCCCCTCGCAGCACCTCCGGGTCGTACCTCATGGCCGTACGAGATTCCGGAGGTCGGCGAAGCGACGGTCGCCGATGCCGTTGACTTCGCGCAGTTCGTCGACCGAGCGGAAACCGCCGTGCTGGGTGCGGTAGTCGAGGATGTGCCGGGCGAGCACGGGTCCGACCCCGGGCAGGGTGTCGAGCTGCTCCACAGTGGCGGTGTTCAAGGAGACGGGGGCCGCCGCCGCACCGACCGGGCCACCGCCGGTCACAGGACCACCGACGCCAGGCGCGGGTGCGGCGGCCGGGCCGCCTACGACGACCTGCTCGCCGTCCACGAGGAACCGCGCACGGTTGAGGGCGTCGGTGTTCGTGCCCGGCCGCACCCCACCAGCCGCTTTGAGAGCATCGGCGACCCTGGACCCGGTCGGCAGCCGATGCACCCCGGGCTCACGGACCTTGCCGCTGACGTCCACGACGATCACGGCTCCGGCCGTCCCCGCCGTGCTCGAGACCCCACCCGAGGCCGCAGGCTCGGCCTCCCCGCGCGGCCCGCTCCCCCTGTCGCCGTTCGTCCCGCCCTCCCCGAACGGAGCCCCCGCACGCACCACTTCAGGTGCCTGGACGTCCTGCGTGCGACCGGTCCAGAAGTGCTGTACGGCAAACACCGCGGCCACGACCAGCAGCACCGAGAGCGCGACCACGTTCCGCCGCTCCAGTCCGCACCGCGCCTGCAGCCACACGGGCATCCGCTCCCGCAGAGCGAACCCGGCCCGCTCCCGCCACGCCCCGCGCCCGGGATCTGGGGGTCGCCAGTCGACGTCCCCCGCCCCGTCGTCCCGCGAGGCGGTCTTCCCCGAGCCGGCATCACGCCGGCCCTCTCCCGAAGAACCAGCCTCCCGCCATGCCTCCTCCGCGGAACTTCCAGCCTCCCTCCAGGTCTCTTCGGCGGGACCAGGCGCCCACGAGTCCTCTGCGACGGCTCCCCTCTCCCGCCGAGCCCCCGCCACGGAACCAACCGCGTCCAGAGCCCAGGAGGGACCTGAGGTCCGGACGGCCTCCGATCCTGCACCCGCCCCGCCGTCGGCCATGCCCCGCCCACCCTCACCCGGCGGCGGCCCCTTCCCCGCGCGATCGGCGAAGAGCACCTCCGCACGCCGCCCGAGTTCGTCGGCCGAGGCGTCATGCCTCTGTCGTGCCCGGCTTCGGGCGGCGGGCGGGCGGCGGCGTGAGCGCCCGTCGGAGTGAGGGCCGCGTCCCGGCCCGCTGGTCGCCGTCGTTGTACGTGATCGAAGTGCCATGCGCCGAGGATCGGGCACATCGCCGAACTCGCGATGATCTTGGTCAATTCCCGGGGATTACCCACCGGTTGTGGAAAACTCCACCACTCGCACGGGTGACTCACACACTCCGTGCCGCCTCACTCCGTCACCGGGGTGAGACCACGACCCCCAGCAGCCCGGGTCCCGTGTGCGCCCCGATCACCGCCCCGACCTCGCTCACATGCAGGTCGGCGAGTCCCGTCACCCGCGCTCTCAGACGGTCCGCGAGCGCCGCCGCCCGGTCAGGGGCCGCCAGATGATGCACCGCGATGTCGACCGGCGCACTGCCCGCCCGGTCGGCCGCGATCTCCTCCAGACGGGCGATGGCCCTCGACGCCGTCCGGACCTTCTCCAGTGGCTCGATACGACCGCCGTCAAGCTTCAGCAGGGGTTTCACAGCGAGAGCGGAACCGAGAAGGGCCTGCGCGGCCCCGATCCGGCCGCCGCGGCGCAGATAGTCGAGGGTGTCGACGTAGAAGTAGGCGGAGGTGCCCGCGGCCCGCTTCTCCGCTGCCGTGACCGCCTCGTCGACCGTGCCGCCCGACTCCGCGGCCTCGGCGGCGGCGAGCGCGCAGAATCCGAGGGCCATCGCGATCATGCCGGTGTCGACCACGCGCACCGGGATCGGCGCCTCGCGCGCGGCCATGACCGCTGCGTCGTAGGTGCCGGAGAGCTCGGCGGACAGGTGCAGTGACACGATGGCCGTGGCGCCGGACTCGGCGACCTTGCGGTAATGCTCCGCGAAGAGCTGGGGGCTGGGTCGCGAGGTGGTGACGGGGCGCCGCTTCTGGAGCGCCTGGGCCAGTGAACGGGCCGTGATCTCGGTGCCCTCTTCCAGCGCGCGGTCGCCGAGGACCACGGTCAGGGGAACCGCTGTGATGCCGTGCCGCTCCATCGTCCCCTGCGGCAGGTAGGCCGTTGAATCCGTGACGATCGCGACATGGCGGGACATGAGCTGGAGGTTACCTGCCGTAGCGTCCGGGCGGCAGTCCGGCCCCTGTCACCCTGGGCCGCCGCGTCTGGATCAAGTCGTGCTCTCGGGACGGGGTTTCTTCTGCCAGGGGTAGGCCGGGCGCGGGCCCGGTGGGGTGATCGCGGACCGTGTCGGTTCCTCGGCGGCGCGGGAGCGGGGCGTCTGCGGCCAGGTCTGCTGCTCGGCGCTGCCGTCGGCGACGGGGGTCTCCGGCCACGGGGGCGGCGTCGCGGTGGGCTCGGTCTTCGTCCAGTGCCGCAGGGCGCCGGACTCGACGTCGATCTGCGCGCTCAGCATGTCCAGGTCGCCGTCGGCGAACCGGCGGGCCCGGTCGCGTGCCGCCCAGCGCAGGGAGTCCGCCGACCCAGTGATCCGCTCCGTACGTTCCCGCAGGCCCGGCAGGCGTCCGGCGAGCGTCGCGCGGTCGGGCTCGGACTCCAGACGCTTGAGTTCACCGTCCAGTTCGTGGCCGTGGGCGCTGAGCCGCTGGAAGAGGCCGAGGGACTCTTTGAGGGACTCGTCCTCGGCCGCGCCCGCATCCAGCGCTTCCTGTGTGGCCCGCATCGAGGTGCGCAGCTTCAGCCGCAGCTGGGCCAGTTCGCCCGCCGGGCCGAGCTGGGCGAAGGACTTGGCGCGCAGGGTGTGGTCCTCGACCGTGCGCCGCGCCTGGGTGATGGTGCGGTCCACACCGCGCTTGGCGGCGCCGACCACCTTCACCGTCGCGTACGCGCCGAGCGCCACGAAGAGCACGAAAAGCAGGGCCACGATTGCGATCACTGCTTCCACGAAACTCCTCCTCCGCCCCGACGCGGCACTCGCCGCTCTTCAAAGGTAAACGCGACGGGCAGGCCCGGAGTTCCACAAGAACCCCGAACCTGCCCGCACGCGCCCCCTAGGGGGCGTTACGCCGGAACGATGTTCACCAGCTTCGGCGCCCGCACGATCACCTTGCGGATGTCTGCCCCGTCCAGCGCCGCCACGACCTTCTCGTCGGCCAGCGCGACCTTCTCCAGCTCGTCGTCGGAGATGGCCGGGGAGACCTCCAGGCGGGCCTTGACCTTGCCCTTGACCTGGACCACGCAGGTCACGGTCTCGTCGACGACGTACTGCGGGTCGGCGACCGGGAAGTCCTGGTGGACGACCGAGTCGGTGTGGCCCAGCTTGCGCCACAGTTCCTCGGCGATGTGCGGGGCCAGCGGCGCGATCAGCAGCACCAGCGACTCGGCGACCGGGCGCGGAATCGCGGCGCCGGCCTTGGTCAGGTGGTTGTTCAGCTCGGTGACCTTGGCGATGGCGGTGTTGAAGCGCAGGCCCTCCAGGTCCTGGCGCACCCCGTCGATCGCCTTGTGCAGGGCACGCAGCGTGGTCTCGTCGGGCTCGGCGTCGGTGACGGTCACCTCGCCCGTGGCCTCGTCGACGACGTTGCGCCACAGCCGCTGCAGCAGCCGGTACTGGCCCACCACCGCGCGCGTGTCCCACGGCCGCGAGACGTCCAGGGGGCCCATCGCCATCTCGTACAGGCGCAGGGTGTCGGCGCCGTACTCCTCGCAGATCGCCTCGGGGGTGACGGCGTTCTTCAGGGACTTGCCCATCTTGCCCAGCTCGCGCTTGACCGGCTCGCCCGCGTGAAAGAACTGCCCGTCGCGCTCCTCGATCTCGGCGGCAGCCACCGGGAAGCCACGGCTGTCGCGGTAGACGAAGGCCTGGATCATGCCCTGGTTGTACAGCTTGTGGAACGGCTCGGGCGAGGAGATGTGCCCCAGGTCGAACAGCACCTTCGACCAGAAGCGCGCGTACAGCAGGTGCAGCACGGCGTGCTCGGCGCCGCCGACGTACAGGTCGACACCGCCGTGCGGCTGCCCCGCGCGCGGGCCCATCCAGTACTGCTCGATCTCCGGGTCGACCAGCTGCTCGCTGTTGTGCGGGTCCAGGTAGCGCAGCTCGTACCAGCAGGAACCGGCCCAGTTGGGCATGGTGTTGGTCTCACGGCGGTACCGGCGGGGACCGCGTCCGTCACCCAGGTCCAGGGTGACGTCGACCCAGTCCTCGTTGCGGGACAGCGGGGTCTCCGGGGAGGTGTCCGCGTCGTCCGGGTCGAAGGTGCGGGGCGAGTAGTCCTCGACCTCGGGCAGCTCCAGCGGCAGCATCGACTCGGGCAGCGAGTGGGCGACGCCGTCCTCGTCGTAGACGATCGGGAAGGGCTCGCCCCAGTAGCGCTGGCGGCTGAACAGCCAGTCGCGCAGGCGGAAGTTGACGGTGCCCTCGCCGATGCCCTTGCGGGCCAGCCACTCGGTGATGTGCGCCTTGGCGTCGGCGACGCCCAGGCCGTCCAGCGAGATGTCCTCGCCGTGCGAGTTCACGATCTTCGCGTCGTACGAGGCGAAGGCGTCGTCCCACGTCGAGGCGTCCGTGCCCCGGTCGTCGCTCGGCTCGACCACACAGCGGACCGGCAGCTCGAAGGCACGCGCGAAGGCGAAGTCACGCGTGTCGTGGGCTGGTACGGCCATGATCGCGCCGGTGCCGTAGCCCATCAGCACGTAGTCGGCGATGAAGACGGGGATCTGCTCGCCGTTGACCGGGTTGGTCGCGAACGCGCCGGTGAAGACGCCGGTCTTGTCCTTGGCCTCGGCCTGGCGCTCGACGTCCGACTTGGAGGCGGCCTGCGCGCGGTAGGCGGCGACGGCCTCGGCCGGGGTGGCGTGACCGCCGGCCCACACGTCGTGCGTGCCCTCGGGCCAGGCGGCCGGGGTGAACTTGTCGACCAGCGGGTGCTCGGGGGCCAGCACCATGTAGGTCGCGCCGAACAGGGTGTCCTGGCGCGTGGTGAAGACCGTGATCGCCTCCCCGTCGACGGGGAAGTCGACGCGGGCGCCCTCGGAGCGGCCGATCCAGTTACGCTGCTGCAGCTTGATGGCCTCGGGCCAGTCCAGCTCGTTCAGGTCGTCCAGCAGGCGGTCGGCGTACGCGGTGATCCGCATGTTCCACTGGCGCAGCTTGGCCTTGAACACGGGGAAGTTGCCGCGCTCGCTGCGGCCGTCGGAGGTGACCTCCTCGTTGGCCAGCACGGTGCCCAGGCCGGGACACCAGTTGACCGGTGAGTCGGAGGCGTACGCCAGGCGGAACCCGCTCAGGACGTCGGCCTGCTCGATGGCGCTCAGTTCCTGCCACGCGCGCGTGTGGCCCGGTACGGCGCGCTCACCGGACTCGAACCGGGCGACCAGCTCGGAGATCGGGCGGGCCTTGTTCGCCTCGTCGTCGTACCAGGAGTTGAAGATCTGCAGGAAGATCCACTGGGTCCACTTGTAGTACTCCGGGTCGATCGTGGCGAACGACCGGCGCTTGTCGTGGCCCAGGCCCAGCCGGCGCAGCTGGGACTTCATGTTGGTGATGGCGGCCTCGGTGGTGACCCGCGGGTGCTCGCCGGTCTGTACGGCGTGCTGCTCGGCGGGCAGGCCGAAGGCGTCGAAGCCCAGGGTGTGCAGAACGTTGTGGCCGGTCATCCGGTGGAAGCGGGCGGAGACGTCGGTGGCGATGTAGCCCAGCGGGTGGCCGACGTGCAGTCCCGCGCCCGAGGGATACGGGAACATGTCCATGATGAACTTCTTGGGCTTGGCGACCAGCTCGGGGTCGCCCGCCAGGTCACCCTTGGGGTTGGGCGCCGCATAGGTGCCGTCGGCGTCCCAGACGTCCTGCCAGCGTGCCTCGATCTCGGCCGCGACGGCGGCCGTGTAGCGGTGCGGCGCGGCCACCTCGGCGGGGGCAGCGGGGTTCGTCTCGCTCATGGTCCTCAAAGCTCCATCGATCGTCTCTGCCAGCGGCTGTGTCGTCCGGAAACGAAAAATCCCCTCGCACAGGAGGGGACGCCGCGCCGATTCCGACCACGTCTTCACCGGTGGTCGGGACTGATCAGCGCGGCTCACTAAGCAGAAGGCGTACGGCACGCATGGCGTCAGAGTACCGCAGCCGTTGAGCAAGCCGCGACGAACTTACGTATGCCTCTGTGGCACCGGGTGCCGCACTCGCCGCCGCAGTCGAGAGCACCGTCCCACCCGACAGGAACTGAACAAAGATCAAAAGTTACTTCGCGTAACAGCTACTAAGGGGCATCGCAGCAGCCCCATAGTCGTTTGATAACAACGCAATAACTCAAACGTCGTACCCGCCGGTATGGCGCCACTTAGAGTGCGGCAGCGGGACCGCCTTCCCGAACCGCTCGGAGTTGCCCCCATGAACGCTCGCAGTAGTTACAGCACGCCCCCCAAGGCCGGCCGGTCGACCTACGGGGTGGCGACGGCCGTCTTTCTGCTGGCCATCCCCCTGGTCGTGATCTACGGAGGTGTCTGGCTGCAGGACTTCCTCAACTTCGGGGCGGGCGTGCTGACGCTGGTCCTCCTCACCTGCTCCGTGATCTGGGGCCTCGTCGCACAGGACCGGTTGATCCTCAACACCCGGCAGCGAATCGTCACGCAGGGTATCCACCGGATCACCGCCGTGGGCTCGATCGCGTTCCTCATGCTGCACATCGGAATCAAGCTCAGCCTCGATCACACGACGTGGATCGCGGCGTTCATCCCGTTCGGGCTCGGCTTCTCCAGCAGTGGAGGGCTCATCGGCCTCGGCACCCTGGCCGGCCAGCTCATGATCTTCGTCGGCATCACCGGCGCACTGCGCAACCGGTTCGCCTCCCCCGCACCGGTCGCGGCGCGATGGCGGGCGATGCACATGCTGGCCTACCCGGCCTGGTGCGCCGCACTGGTCCACGGCCTGTACGCGGGGCGCACGGTGAAGGCCCCGATCTTCACGTACATGTACGTGGCCTGCCTGCTCGGTGTCATCGCTGCCCTCGCCCTGCGCGCGGCACCACGCCCGTTCAAGCGCAAGGTCACCGACCGGATCGCCATGCTCCTCGGCGCCGAGGAGCGGCCGGGCCGTGAGGAGCTGGAGGCCAGCCGCGCCAGGAGGGCCGCGGAGACCGCCGCGCCGGGCCGTGAGGGACGTCGTTCGGCCGAGTCCGGCGCCCGGCGGTCCGAGTCCTCCCTGCCCGGCTACGAGGGCCTGACACAGCAGACCGGCGCCACGCCCGTCTACGAAGCCCCCGAACCCGCGGCGAACGGATTCGCGGCCGCCTACCGCGCCGTGACACCCAACACGGGCGCGCAGCAGCCCTACGAGACCGGCCAGACCGCACGCATGGACATGCCGATGGACATGCAGGCGGCCACGGAGTTCATTCCCCGCATGGACGGCGGCGGCAGCACGTCCGGCAGCTGGCCGATCCCGTCCCCGCCGCCGGTCGGCGAAGCACCCCCCTCCGCCTACGACCCGCTCCAGGACACGGGCTACAACATCCCGACTTATAACAGCAATTCGGGCACGGCCAGCTATCTCTCGGGTGACGTGCGCGACACCGGTGAGTCAAACAACCTTTACGGCACGTACAACTCGAATGACACGTACAACAGCGGTCCCGCCACAGATCCAGCGCCCGGTCAGTCGTACGACTTCGACTCGCCGGGATCGGGCGAACCTTGGAACACGCCTTCCGGAGGCTATAGGTGAACGAGGCCCTGCCCGACGTACCAGAAGTCCGCGTGGTCGGACTTCCCCAACTCACGTCGGGCTTCGACCTTGTCGAACGTCTTGACCTGCCCATGCACCTGAAGGTGCATGGGCCACTCGAACCCATGGGCGGAGAGCAGCTCGCGAAGCTGTCCGAAGCCATCAACCTCAAGGGGCGCGGCGGTGCCGGCTTCCCCTTCCACAAGAAGCTGCGCTCGGTCGCCGAGGCGGCGATCAAGCGCGGCGTCCGGCCGGTCGTCGTCGTCAACGGCAGCGAGGACGAACCGGCCTGCCGCAAGGACACGGTGCTCATCAACCGTGCCCCGCACCTCATCCTGGACGGCGCCCTGCTGGCCGCCGAAGCGCTGGGTGCCCGCACGCTCGTGGTGGGGGTCACCAGGGAGTCCACACAGCGCTCCATGGAGGCTGCCCTCGCTGAGCGCGGCCTCAGCAACGGCCGCAGATCGGCTCTACGCGCACGCGTGCAGCGCAATCCCGTCCGTATGGTCACCGGAGCGGCAGCCTCGCTGATCCGTTCGATCGACGGCGGCCCGGCCATCCCGCCCGGCCGCAAGGTCAGCGCCTCACAGAACGGCGTAGGCGGCGCCCCCACTCTTCTGTCCAACGCCGAGACCTTCGCGCAGTTGGCGATCGCCGCGCGCATCGGCCCGGAGCGCTACGGCAACACCGGTCTGTACGACGAGCCGGGCACCGTCATGCTCACGGTCTCCGGAGCCGTCGCGCGGCCCATGGTGCTCGAGGTCCCCACCGGCGTACCGCTGCGCTACGTCCTCCAGCTGGCCGGCGCCCCGCCGGTTCCACAGGGCGTGCTGACGGGCGGTTACCACGGCAAGTGGATCGACGCGGCGACGGTCAACGAGGCGGTCGTCTCCCGCAACTCCCTGGACGCCGTGGGCGGCGCACTCGGCGCCGGCGCGATCCTGCCGATCACTCAGGAAACCTGCCCGCTGGGCGAGTCACTGCGCGTGGCGCAGTGGCTGGCCGAGGAGAGCGCGGGCCAGTGCGGCCCCTGCTATCTCGGTCTGCCGGCGGCCGCACGCGGCCTGGAGGACATCCTCAACGGCGGCGGACCGGCCGCTCTCGAAGCACTCAAGCAGGTCGCCAAGAACGTGAAACGGCGCGGTGCGTGCTCGCACCCGGACGGCTCCGCGATGTTCCTGGAGTCGACCATCAAGGCGTTCACGGACGACTTGGCCGCCCATGTCCTCGGCAACGGCTGCGGGCGGCCCGTGGAGGGCGTTCTGCCGCTCTTCGAGGGCGGCAAGATGCCCACGGGCATCGCGGGCGGCAGCGAGGCCGAGGAGACCGGTCCCAGCCGTCAGAAGATCTACGTCGACTGGACGCTGTGCCGGGGCCACGGACTGTGCGCCGACATCCTCCCCGAGGTCTTCGAACTCGGCGCCGACGGCTTCCCGACCGTCGCCCAGGCACAAGTACCGCGCTATGCCGAGGCCAAGGCTCTACGCGCGGTGCGTCGCTGCCCCGCCCTCGCCCTGCGCTTGGAGGAGGAGACGGCGCGCGACAAGACTCCCGCCCGCAACCTGCCGGTCCTCTCCCAGGGCCGCGGGCGTCGCGCACTGGGCCGCTGAGCCGACCACGCCGAGGGGGCCACCCGATTTCGGGTGGCCCCCTCGGCGTGGTGCGAAACAGTCCGGTGCGGAACAGTCCGTGCGGAACAACTGCCCCTGGAAAAACAGGAATCCCGCCGGATCGAGATGATCCGGCGGGATTTTTTGTGGAGCTAAGGAGATTCGAACTCCTGACCCCCTGCATGCCATGCAGGTGCTCTACCAACTGAGCTATAGCCCCGTGTCGCCAACCGCCGAGTTGCCCCGGCGGCGACGCCAACATTACACGGTCCCCCGGGTGGAACACCAAATCGTTTCCCCGAGGCCCCAAGGCCTTCGAGACCTTGCGGCCCGCCTCGGCGACGGGCCTCAAGCAGTGACGAACGAGTAGAACCGTTTGAGCGTGCAGTGTTCTTCGAGGAGGCGGCCGTAGATCGGCTCACCCTCCAGTTCGCGGTACGTCTCGATGGGGTCGCCTTTTATGATCAGCGCCCGCGCGCACTCCTCGCACCAGTACTGATAGTCGGGATTGACCGGCTCCATGTCGCGTACGATCGGCGTCCCGCTGCCGCACCAGTCGCACTTTCGCCTGTGTGCACCCATCGATCAGCTCCAGCTGTGGCCGCAGGCCGTGCACACGTAGGAAATTCCGCCGTTGTCACCGAGTACCTGGGCGACGTGCACGGAACCGCAAGAAGGGCAGATGAGGCGCACCGTCGTGTCCCTCGACGACGCCTCTTCGCAGAGGTGGCCGCCCTCCACGAGGATGCTCGCAGGCATCACTACTCCCTCCCGTCGGGCCGCGCCCCCTTCCGGCCGTTTGATTCTGCCACGGCCGGACCAATACGGTCAGCGACGCCTGAGTACCAGTCCGGACACGGCACCCACCACAGCGGTCCCGGCCAGCGCGAACATGCACGCCAAAAGCGCCTCCGCAGAGGTATACGCCCCAGAGGGCCCCAGTGACTCAAGTCGGTTCAAGAAGAGTGTTCCGAAACCCGCGACACCGATCAACTGGCCGAGCTGGGTGACCGTGGCGAGCAGTCCGCTGGCGTCCGCCGCGTGGACGGGCGGCACTGTGGCGAGGGCCCGGGTGAGTGTGGGACTGAACGCGAGCGCGAGCCCCACGCCCACTCCGGCGTACGCGGCGTACAGCGCCACGCCTCCCGTACCGCCGTCCTTCAGGGCCAGGCCCACGCCCAGTACGGCCAGCGCGGTGATCGCGAACCCGGCGGGCGTCAACAGACGCTGCCAGGAGGCCGGCCAGGTGCGCCAGGTGAGCCCGACCATGCCGAAGATCACAGCGGTGGGCGCGAAGGAGAGCCCGGCCCGCAGGGCGCTGAAGCCGAGGCCGCCCTGCACGTACAGGGTGAGAACGAAGAGGAAGCCGCCGTTGACGGCCATGACCGCCATGATCCGGAAGACGGCGAGGCCCATCCCGGGATGACGCAGCACGCCCGGTGCGATCAGCGGGGCGCCTCCTCGCCGGGCCAGCCGCGACTCGTAGACGCAGAAGACCGTGAAGAGGAGTGCGGCGGCGGACATGGACAGCCAGGACCACGACGGCCAGCCCTCCTCCTGACCGAGCACCAGCGGCACCGTGCACAGCGACACGGCCGCGCCCAGCAGCACCAGGCCGGGGAGGTCGAGACCGCGCGCCCGGTCCCTGGGCGTCGCACGGTCCCCGGGCAGCAGGAGCCGGCTGCCGACGGCCAGCAGGACGAGGCCCACCGGCACGTTCACGAGGAACACCGGCCGCCAGCTTGTGCCGAACAGGTCTGCGCTGACCAGGACTCCGCCGATGACCTGCCCTGCGGCGGCCCCGACCGCGAGGACCGCCGCGTACACGCCGAGCGCCTTCATCCGGGCCTCACCGGTGAAGTTGCGCTGGATCAGGCTGAGCACCTGCGGGATCATCACCGCCGAACCGACACCCTGCACCAGCCGGAAGACGATCAGTTCGGTGGAGCCCTGCGCGAGTCCGCAGGCGAGCGAGGCCGCCGTGAACAGGGCGAGCCCGATGAGGTGGACCCGGCCGTGACCGAACCGTTCGCCGAGCCGGGCGCCGGTGATCAGCAGCACCGAGTACGTGATGGCGTATCCGGCGACGACCAGTTGGAGTTCGGCGCCCGAGGCGTGCAGTTCCGTGCCGATGGTGGGTGCCGCGACATTCACGATGAACACGTCGAGCAGGGCCATGAACTGGGCGGCGAGGACGAGGACGAGCAGCGGCCGGGGCCGATTGTCAGTGGCGGGTGCTTCACTTTTGGCAGGTGAGGAAACGGGTGCGGAACCCGGTCCCGTCCGGGGTGTTGTCGTCATGGCATCGAGCCTGAGGTCACTTCGGTACGGGTGCCGAGAGCCCGCTGATACGGGTACTGCCAGCACCTGGCAGGCGACGGTCCCGGCACCGAGGATGGTCGTGTCGAGGGGAGCATGACGATGGGGGACAGGAAAGTGGCGACGACACAGCGACGGCGGCCCGAGCTGGCCTCGTTCCTGCGCGGCAGGCGTGCCCGGGTGACCCCGGCCGACGTGGGCATGCCGCCAGGCCTCAGGCGGCGCACCCCGGGGCTGCGCCGGGAGGAGGTCGCCCAGCTCTCCGGCGTCGGCGTGACCTGGTACACCTGGCTGGAGCAGGGACGGCCGATCAACGCGTCCGCCCAGGTCCTGGACGCCGTGGCCCGCACGCTACGGCTCGACGCGCCGGAGCGGGAGCATCTGTACCGCCTGGCACAGGTGCCGTTCGCCCACGACCCGCAGGGACTGAGGCGGTCGACCGGCCCGGAGGTGCAGGGCATCATCGACGCACTCGCCCCGCTCCCCGCGGTCGTCTACAGCTCGCGCTACGACATCCTGGCCACCAACCCGGGCTACCGCGACCTGTTCCTGATCCCGGAGATCGTCGACATCAGGGTGCCGAACGCGCTGTGGACGCTGTTCACGGTGTCCGAGGAAGCCTGTCCGGTGATGTACCGGGAGCGCGAACTGCCCGTCATGGTGGCGACCTTGCGGTCCTCGTACGGCAGACATGTGGGCGAGCCGGCCTGGGAGGGCTTCATAGGCGCGCTGGCGGCGGCCAGCCCGTACTTCGCCGAGCTGTGGGCGAGCGGAGAAGTGGTCCAGCCGGGGCCCCGGGTCAAGACGTTCCGTCACAACGCCGTCGGCGAGCTGCGGATGACGTCGCAGTCGCTGTCGATCGACGGGATGCCGGAGTGCCGGATCGTGGTCTACACACCGGAGGACGAGGAGACACGAGAGAAAGCCGCACGGCTGCGGGAACACACAGAAAATCCCGCCTCCTGAAGAAGACGGGATCCTCATAACCGATCTTTGACAACTCAACAGAGTGTCGATCTGTGGAGCTAAGGAGAATTGAACTCCTGACCTCCTGCATGCCATGCAGGCGCTCTACCAACTGAGCTATAGCCCCGCGTGTTCTTCCCGCTCGGCGGGGGCGAACAAGAAGAACTTTAGCCTGCGACCTGCCGGAAAGTGAAATCCGGGTCCGGGTCCTGGTGGACGCCGGTTCCGCCGCTCAGTCGTCGTCGCCGAGCACCGGCTCCGGCAGGGTGCCGGCGTTGTGCTCCAGAAGGCGCCAGCCGCGGGCGCCCTCGCCGAGGACGGACCAGCAGCAGTTGGAGAGGCCACCGAGGCTCTCCCAGTGGCGGGACTCCAGACCGAGCAGCCGTCCGATGGTGGTGCGGATCGTGCCGCCATGGCTGACCACGACGAGGGTGCCGTCGTCGGGGAGCTTCTCGGCGTACCGGAGAACGACGGGCGCGGCGCGGTCGGCGACCTCTGTCTCCAGTTCGCCACCGCCACGGCGCACCGGCTCGCCGCGCTTCCACGCGGCGTACTCCTCGCCGTGCCGGGCGATGATCTCCTCGTGCGTCAGCCCCTGCCAGACGCCCGCGTAGGTCTCGCGCAGGCCCTCGTCGTGGGTCACGTCCAGGCCGGTGAGCTCGGCGAGCTCGGCGGCCGTGTTCGCGGCCCGCTGGAGGTCGGAGGCGACGATCGCGTCAGGCTCGAGGGAGGCCAGCAGCCGGGCGGCGCGGCGGGCCTGACCGACGCCGATCTCGGTGAGCTCGACGTCGGTGGTGCCCTGGAAGCGGCGTTCCACGTTCCAGGAGGTCTGGCCGTGCCGCCACAGGATGACGCGGCGGCCCCGGCCTTTGCGGCCTGTGGGAGCGGTCACCGCGGCTCCCCGAACGCGTCGTCGTCCTCCTCGGTCCGGAGCGCGGCGTGCTCCGCGGCCTTGCCGCGGGTCGCCTTGGCGTCGGCCGGCAGCTCCAGCTGGGGGCAGTCCTTCCACAGCCGCTCCAGGGCGTAGAAGACCCGCTCCTCGCTGTGCTGGACGTGGACGACGATGTCGACGTAGTCGAGCAGGACCCAGCGGGCCTCGCGGTCGCCCTCGCGGCGCACCGGCTTGACGCCGAGCTCCTTCTGGAGCCGCTCCTCGATCTCGTCGACGATGGACTTGACCTGACGGTCGTTGGGTGCGGACGCCAGCAGGAAGGCGTCGGTGATCGAGAGGACGTCGCTGACGTCGTAGGCGATCACATCGTGGGCAAGCTTGTCGGCGGCCGCCTGCGCGGCGGTGCGGACGAGCTCGAGAGAACGGTCAGTGGCGGTCACTACAAGGCTTTCGGTCGGCGGTCGATTGACGTCAAGGGTCTCACGGACCTACGACGGCCCCCCACGTGATCGTGGAGATCACGCGGGGGGCCGTCGGCGGCCCGGGAGCCGGGCCTACGTCGAGGAGTCCGGCTTGTAGTCCTGGCCGAGGATCACGGATACGTTCGCGCTCGACGCGATCGTGCCCTTCTTGACGGTACTGGTGGACAGGCCGAGGGTCTTGGCGACCTCGGTGGCGTTCGCCTTGTCCGAGGCGTCGGCGTAGACGACCTGGGACGTGACGCGGGTGGCGGCGGGCGTTCCGCCGTCGACGAAGGTGAAGCCGCCGTTGAGGAGGATGACGCGGGCCTTCTCGGTGTTGTCCTTGGCGCCGGTGGCGTTCTGGACGGAGACGCTCACGGCCGCGTCCTTGTCGGGGCTCTTCGCCTTGCCGCCGAGGACGTCCTTGACCACGCTGGCACTGGCCTCGGCGCTCAGGGTGCCGTCCTGCTGGACGGGCAGCAGCGCGGTCTTGTAGTCGCCGCCCTTGGCGAGGTCGGCGAGCTTGGCGAGGAAAGCGCCGAGGTCGCTGTCGGTCAGAGGCGGGTCGAGGATCTGAGCCAGCGTCTGCACGGTGGTGGTCGCGGCCTTCGGGTCGGAGGACAGTTTGCGCAGCACGCTCTGCATGACCTGGCCGAAGCGCTCCAGCTGGGCGTTCTGGGCCTCGCCTGAGGCGCGGTAGGTGGCGTAGGCGACGGCCATCTTGCCGCTGAGGGTCTGGCTCTTCCCCTTGTTCACCAGGGGTGCCTCGCCCTTCTTCTTGGCGGCCGGGTCGGGCACGGCGGTGTCGGTGTCGACGTCGATGTTGCCGACGAGGTCGACCAGGTTCTGGAGATAGGGGGTGTCGAGCCGCCAGGTGCCCTGGATATCGGTGCCCAGGACGGTGTTGAGGGAGTCGAGGGTCCCGGAGGAGCCGTCGTCGTCGACCGACTTGGCGAGGGTGGTCGTCGAACCGTCGTCGGCCGTCAGGGTGAGGGCGTTGGGGATCAGGACCGTCGTGCCCTGCTTGGTGGTGGTGTTGTCGACGAGCAGCGCCGTGGAGGTGCCGCCCTTCGCGGTGTTGTGCAGATGGACGACGATCACGTCGCGGTTCTGGGCGCTCGCGGCGATCGTGGTTCCCCGCTTGGAGTCCGGCGTCGAGAGGCCGGGCAGCTTTCCGGCGTGCCAGAGGTAGCCGACGCCGCCCGCCGCGACCAGGGCGAGGACGACGACCAGGGCGACGAGCCGGCTGCGGGCGCGGCGCTTGGCCTCTTCTCGGCGCTCGGTGCGGTTCTCGGTGAAGTTGAGCCAGTCGATGACGTCCTCGGAGTCACCGTCGGGCTCCTCGATGAACGCGAACTGCGCGGTGTGGTACTGCCGTTCGTCGCCGTCGGCAGGTTCCGCACCGGGACCGTCCGCGCCGGGACGGTCCTCCTCGGCCACGGGACGGAAACCCTGGCCGGCCTGGGTGTCCCCGGCATACCCCTGGCCGGCCTGTGTGGTCGGCTGCGTGCCCTCGCCGCGGGTGCCCTGCTGCGGGATGTAGGTGGTCTGCTCGGCGACGCGGGGCTGCTGGCCGCTCGCTGCGGCCCGGCCGTAGGGGTCGTGGGCCGGCGCCGAACCGCCGCCCTGCTGGGCCCCGTTGGCGTACGGGTCATAGGGCGGCACGGGTGCCTGCTGCCCGGTGCCGTAGGGGTCGTACGTCGGGACGGGATTCTGGGTGCCCGTGGCGTACGGATCGTAGCCGTAGCCCTGCTGTGCGTAGGGGTCGTACTGCTGCTGGGGGGCCTGCTGTGGCGGTGCCTGCTGGTAGACCGGCCTGCCGTAGTCGTCGTAACCGACGAGTACGTACTGGTTCTCCTGGTCGTCGCCGTAGCCCGCGTCGTATCGGTCGTTCACCGGTGCCCCTCTCGGCTCACTCGTCGCGGTACAGCTCGCGCTTGTCGATGTAACGCACGACTCCGTCCGGCACCAGATACCAGACGGGGTCGCCCTTGGCGACTCTCACCCGGCAGTCGGTGGAGGAGATCGCCAGGGCGGGGACCTCGACGAGCGAGACGCCGCCCTCGGGCAGTCCGGGGTCGGCCAGGGTGTGCCCCGGCCGGGTGACTCCGATGAAGTGCGCGAGGGAGAACAGCTCTTCCACGTCCCGCCAGGTGAGGATCTGGCCGAGGGCGTCGGCGCCCGTGATGAAGAAGAGATCGGTTTCGGGGTTCAGGGCCTTCAGGTCGCGCAGCGTGTCCGTGGTGTAGGTCGCGCCGCCACGGTCGATGTCGATCCGGCTGACCGAGAACTGCGGGTTCTCCGCGGTCGCGATGACCGTCATCAGATAGCGGTCCTCGGCCGGCGAGACCGCGCGGTGGGTCTTCTGCCAGGGCTGGCCGGTCGGTACGAACACGACCTCGTCGAGGTGGAACTGCGCGGCGACCTCGCTGGCCGCCACGAGGTGCCCGTGGTGGATCGGGTCGAACGTTCCGCCCATGACACCGAGTCGGCGCTTGCCCGGGCTCGACGGGCCGTTGCCCTGGCCGGTAGGCATGTCCTGCTCTCCCATGCGTGCAGACCCTACCGGCCCGGCCTGAGGGCACCGTCCGACGGTGGCCCGGAGTGCCCTGCTTTGAGCACCCGGCGCCTCAGCGGTCGCGGTTGAAACGGGTGGTGATCCACAGCAGAAGCAGCAGCAGGATGAACGCGCCACCGCCGGTCACCAGCGGGCTGAGGCTCTCGTGGTTGCCGCCGTGCTCCTCGCCCTCGGCAGCGAGGGTGACCAACTGGGCAGCGGTGCTGTGGATGCTCATCTTCGGCAGGACCTATCCGGTGGCGGGATAAAGATGTCGGCCCATGGTAAGCGGGCACTGAGGCGAGGATCACGCCGACTCCACCGTTGGGGGTGGCAAGGCGTTCGGGGACTGCGGGGAACCTTCGCTCTCCCTCAGTCGTCCTTCCGCTTGTACCCCCGCAGCAGGAACCACGCGGTGAACGCACAACCCACAAACATCACGACCAGTACGACCCGGAGCAGATTTCCGGACCCTTGCTGCTCGGCGGCGCTCGCGGCCTCGGTGAGCCAGGCGGCCCGGGTGTGCTCCATGACGTGGACTCCTTCGCTGTACTGCCCGTCCACGCTATCTCCGCCTAGGCTGGGGTCTGCTTCGGGGGCGCAAAGGACCGCACAAGGGTCCGCAAAGGATCACAGAGGCCGAAGAGGCACAGCCAAAGACGCACATGGGGGAAGACATGTCCGACGACGGCCAACAGAACAACGGACACGAGAACGTGCCCAGCAGGCAGCGCAAACGATTCCCGGAAATCTCCTCGCGTGCGTACGAGCATCCCGCCGACCGCTCCGCCCTGGTGGCGCTGCGCAAGCTGAGCGGTTTCGACACGGTGTTCAAGGCACTCAGCGGTCTGCTCCCCGAGCGGAGCCTGCGGCTGCTGTTCCTGTCCGACTCGGTGCGCGTCTCCGACCAGCAGTTCGCGTATCTCAACGACATGCTGCGGGACGCGTGTTACATCCTGGATCTGGAGAAGGTCCCGCCGATGTACGTCAACCAGGACCCGCAGCCGAACGCGATGTGTATCGGCCTGGACGAACCGATCATCGTCGTCACCACGGGCCTGGTCGACCTGCTCGACGAGGAGGAGATGCGGGCGGTCGTCGGACACGAGGTGGGGCACGCCCTGTCCGGCCACTCGGTCTACCGGACCATCCTGCTGTTCCTGACCGGCCTCGCTCTCAAGGTGGCGTGGATCCCGCTGGGGAACATCGCGATCATGGCGATCGTGACCGCGCTGCGTGAGTGGTTCCGCAAGTCGGAGCTGTCGGCGGACCGGGCGGGCCTGCTGGTCGGCCAGGACCTGCGGGCCTCGATGCGCGGCCTGATGAAGCTCGCCGGCGGCCACCATCTGCACGAGATGAACGTGGACGCGTTCCTCAAGCAGGCCGAGGAGTACGAGGCCGGCGGTGACCTGCGCGACTCGGTCCTGAAGATCCTGAACATCCTGCCGCGCACCCACCCCTTCACCACCATCCGGGCGGCCGAGCTGAAGAAGTGGGCCGAGTCCCGCGACTACCAGCGGATCATGGACGGCCACTACCCGCGCCGTACCGAGGACAAGAACACCTCGGTCTCAGACTCCTTCCGGGAGTCGGCGGCCAGTTACGCGACGAACGTCAAGAGCTCCAAGGACCCTCTGATGAAGCTGGTCAGCGACATCGCGGGCGGAGCGGGTGACCTGGGCGGCCGGGTTCGTCGGGGCTTCGGCGGCTTCTCGAACTCCGCTCCGGGGCCGGACGCCCCACCGGCGGACACGCCTCGGAACGGGCAGGACCAGCCGCCGACGGACCCACCGCGAAACGACGAGGACGACTGACGCGTCCTGGGGGCGCGGGGCCGTACCGACGCGAGAGCGTATCGATGTGCGGCTCCGCCACGGGGCATGACCGGCCCCGGACCGCACCGTTCCCATCGCGACCCGGCGCCGGCCCTACCCATCGGCACGAGCGCATCGATGTGCGGCTCCGCCACGGGGCGTGACCGGCCCC
This sequence comes from Streptomyces sp. NBC_00285, assembly GCF_036174265.1. Classification (NCBI taxonomy): domain Bacteria; kingdom Bacillati; phylum Actinomycetota; class Actinomycetes; order Kitasatosporales; family Streptomycetaceae; genus Streptomyces; species Streptomyces sp. NBC_00285. The sequence goes on from NZ_CP108055.1 coordinate 3,902,655, forward strand.
GGGCCACCACCTGCCCGAACCCGCCGCCCCCACCCGTCACTGGTGCGCACCCGCCATCCGGCGCCACCCTCCACCCGCTCGTACCCGACGAACCGACCGGTGGCCCGGCCCGGTCACACCTTCGGCTGTGCGCTGGTGGCCAGGGATCCGCAGAGCGCCGTCGCACTGCCCGTCGCGAACGGATCCGTGCCGGCCGGTCCGCCCGCCTTCGCGCTCTGGCCGGCCAGCAGGGGGTGCAACCGGTTCGTGGAGTCCTCCGCGCACGACAGCGGCCCGGCCTGGACGTAGGAGACGACCAACTGGGCCGTGTGCATCCGCAGGTCGTCCCGGTCGAACCGGAAGTGCAGCTCGCGCCGGACGGTGAACAGCGAGACCTCGGCATCCGCGCCGACGGTCGATCGCAGCGCGTAGACGAAGGTGTGGTCCGCGGTGACCTCCAGTGTCGACGAGTCGGTCTCGGCGGCCTGGAGACTGCCCTGCACCCGGATCCTGTCGTCGGCCAGGTGTGCCTCGGCGGGGTCGAAGCGGACCAGCCACCCGGTCGGCGCGTGCCGCCCGTCCGCCGTCGGGTGGGCGAAACTCTGGTCGAACTGGTCGAGTTGGTCCGTGTCGAGGAGGACCCGCACTCCGCGGACCTGGTCACCGGCGAGGACGTCCGGGTCGAGCGAGGACCGCACGATGTAGTCCTTGGCCGTGGTCAGCGCGCTCACGACCTGGCTGTCGGAGAAGTGCTCGGTGCGGCGGGAGACCGGCAGCGGGATGCCCTCGGCGCCGATACGGAACTGCGCGGCGGGGCTGTGCGCGTACAGGTACTCGGCGTCGGGGTGGCCCGGGACGCTGCCCTCGGGGGCCAGCGGGATGACGGTCATCCGCAGCGGCTCGACGGGCTGCTGGACCGCGGAGGTCTGGTAGGGGTTCCGTACGCCCATGTAGATCGCGGTGCCGAAGGCGAGGGCGATCAGCAGGACCAGAATGAGCGCCTGCCGGGACAGTCCCCGGCGCAGCGGCGGGCGGCGGCGCACGGCGGGCGCGTGGTCGGCGATGCGCTCGTGCGCGGAGTACTCCTGGAGACGGGCAGCGCGGACGAACGACTCGTCGAAGACGACGGATCGGTACTCTTCCTCGCCACCTCCGGGGCCGCCCTCGGGTGTCCCCTCAGGCGGGTCTCCTGGCCCTCCCATATCTTCAGAGTAGGTCTCGGGGAGCTCAGGTAAACGCCCTGCTGTGCGACAAGTTCTGACAGGTTCTCACCAGGAACGTCAGAGGTCGGCCCAGGGAGTGCCCGGGACGTGCTCAGGGAGTCCGCGGAACCGCCGAGACGGCTGGCTGGGAGTAGTCGGCGGACGCCGAGGGGGTCACCGTGCTCGCCTGTTCCAGGCCGGTCGAGGCGGGCGGCGGAACCCGGTCGCGGCTGCCGGAGGAGGAGCCCCGGTAGACCGCGGTGAAGGCCAGCGCGACCATGCCGATGCCCATGACCAGGGCGAGCATCCAGGCGACGGGGCGGTGCCAGCGGACCTGTTTGCCGTACGTCCCCGGGGCGCCGTAGCGGCCTTCGAGGATCTCGGTGTCGTTCAGGTCGTCGAGCTCGGGATCATGGCCGAAAGCGCCGGGTCCGTAGCCGTCCTTGTACCGCTCGCCTCTGGGGCGGGCGCGGCGGGCCTCGGCCTCGGAGGCTTCCGCTCTGGCCTGGGCCGCGGCCAGGAGGCGCTCGACGGCGGTCGGCTCGTGCACCACGGCCGCCTGTACGAAGGCCTCGTCGAAGACCACGGAGGCGAACTCTTCGTCCGACACCCCGCGGTCGTGGTCGTCGTCGGGCTCCCAGCCGTCAGGGGACGGCGTGCCCCCCACGTCCTCCGGCACGGATCCAGAGTAGACCTGGGGGGTCATTTTGGGCAGACGGTATGGAAATTCATCCGCCCTGTGAGACGCAGCTCGTGCGTACCCGGCAGGCCGGCTCAGCGGCGGATGTGCCCGTCGCCGGTGACGATGTACTTCGTGCTGGTCAGCTCCGGCAGGCCCATCGGGCCGCGGGCGTGCAGCTTCTGGGTGGAGATGCCGATCTCCGCGCCGAAGCCGAACTGCCCGCCGTCGGTGAAGCGGGTGGAGGCGTTGACCGCGACGGTCGTGGAGTCGACCAGCTGGGTGAAGCGGCGGGCGGCCTGCTGGGAGGTGGTGACGATGGCCTCGGTGTGGCCGGAGGTCCACAGCCGGATGTGTTCGACGGCCTTGTCGAGCGAGTCGACGACGGCGGCGGCGATGTCGTAGGAGAGGTACTCGGTGTCCCAGTCCTCGAGCGTGGCCTCGACGACGGTCGCCTTGGTGTCCTTCGCGTACGCCAGCACCCGCGGGTCGGCGTGGACGGTCACCCCGGCCTCCGCGAGGGCGTCCAGGGCGCGGGGCAGGAACTCGGGGGCGATGTCCTGGTGGACGAGGAGGGTCTCGGCGGCGTTGCAGACGCTGGGGCGCTGGGCCTTGGAGTTGATCAGGATGTCGATCGCCATGTCGAGGTCGGCGTGGGCGTCGACGTAGACGTGGCAGTTGCCGGTACCGGTCTCGATGACGGGGACGATCGACTCGGTCACGACGGTCTGGATCAGCGAGGCGCCGCCGCGCGGGATCAGCACGTCGACCAGGCCGCGGGCGCGCATCAGCTCGCGCACGCTCTCGCGGTTCTCCCCGGGCACGAGCTGGATGGCGTCGGCGGGCAGCCCGGCCCCGCCCACGGCGTCGCGCAGGACCCGCACGAGGGCGGCGTTCGACTCGTACGCGGAGGCCGAGCCGCGCAGCAGGACGGCGTTGCCGGACTTCAGGCACAGGGCGGCGGCGTCGACCGTGACGTTCGGGCGGGCCTCGTAGATGATCCCGACGACACCGAGCGGGACGCGGACCTGGCGCAGGTCGATGCCGTTGGGCAGGGTCGAGCCGCGGACGACCTCGCCGACGGGGTCGGGCAGTGCCACGACGTCCCGGACGTCGGAGGCGATCGCGCGCACCCGCTCCGGGGTGAGGGTGAGCCGGTCGATGACGGTCTCACTGGTGCCGGCCTCGCGGGCCTTGGCGATGTCCTTGGCGTTGGCCTCGACGATCTCGCTCGTACGGACCTCCAGCGCGTCCGCGATGGCGAGCAGCGCGTCGTCCTTCTCGGCCCTCGGCAGCGGGGCGAGGTCGGCGGCGGCGGCCTTGGCCCGGTAGGCGGCCTGGGTGACCGGAGTCATGGAGTCGTACGGCGAGAGCGAGGTCATACCGGAAGGGTAGTGCGCCGCGCGGGGCCGTCCAGCAGATGTTTCACAGCGCGAGACGGGGTCGAAGGGGCACCGGTGGGCAGCCGCCGGAGGGCCGCCCTCAGAAGGGGTGGACTCCGACCGGCGACGCGGGCGGCGGACCGTAGCCTTCCGCGATCCGCTGGTGGTAGGTCTGGCGGTCGATGACCTCCAGGCCGACGATCTCCCACGGCGGCAGGCCCGCGGTCTGGCGGTGCTCGCCCCACAGGCGCAGGGCGACGGCGGCCGCGTCGTGCAGGTCGCGGGCCTCTTCCCAGTACCGGATCTCCGCGTGGTCGTTGGCGTAGCGGCTGGTCAGCAGGAAGGGGTGGTCGTGGGCGAGCTGTTCGAGGGCGCGCCGGAGCTCCTTGAGCGGAGCCTCCTCGCCGGAGACGCTGAGCGTGACGTGCCACAGCCGGGGCAGATCCGCGGGTTCCTCATGCTGGAAGCTGTCCCCGGCGGCGACGCTCGTCAGCGTCCGCTCCTCGCCGGCCGCCCGCGCGACGGCACCGCCGGACCTGCCGCGGGAAGCGGCCGCACCGTCGCGGGACGCGGCCGCCCCAGGGCGCACTCGTCTCACGACGGCCTCCTTTACGCACAGATCGACCCCACGGGTCTACGGAATGTGTCCCTGAGACAAAGTTGAGCAGGCCGCAAGAGCTCGTGGGGCGGTTTTGCGGAACGTCCACCTCAGGGCGACGCTCTTGGCAGGGCGTTCACCCCGTTTTCGGGCACCCGGGGCACGCGGGGCGCCTGTGGCGCCGGCAGCCGCCAGGCGGCCGGTGTCCGTCAGGTGGCTGTCAGGGGTGCAGGATCACGAGATCGTCCCGGTGGACGACCTCCCGCTCGTACGCGGGCCCCAGTTCCCGCGCCAGTTCCCGGGTGGAGCGGCCGATCAGCCGCGGGATCTCCTTGGCGTCGAAGTTCACGAGTCCGCGGGCCACCGCGTGCCCTGTGCCGTCCCGCAGTTCGACGGGGTCACCCGCGACGAACTCGCCCTCGACGGAGGCGATCCCGGCCGGCAGCAGGGACGTGCGGCGGTCGACGACCGCCTTCACCGCCCCGTCGTCCAGGGTCAGGGAGCCCTGCGGGGTGGACGCGTGCTGGAGCCACAGCAGCCGGTCCGCGGAGCGCTTGCGGGCGGGGTGGAAGTAGGTTCCGGTGTCGCCGCCGGACAGTGCGTCCGACGCGTGGATCGTGCTGGTCAGCACCACGGGGATGCCGGCGGCGGCCGCGATCCGGGCGGCCTCGACCTTGGTGACCATGCCGCCGGTGCCGACGCCCGCCTTGCCGGCGCTGCCGATCTCGACGCTCGCCAGGTCGGCCGGTCCCCGCACCTCCGCTATCCGCGAGGTGCCCGGCCTGCTCGGGTCGCCGTCGTAGACGCCGTCGATGTCGGAGAGCAGGACCAGCAGGTCGGCGTGGACGAGATGCGCGACCAGTGCCGCGAGCCGGTCGTTGTCGCCGAAACGGATCTCGTCGGTGGCGACGGTGTCGTTCTCGTTGACGATCGGGAGGGCGCCCATCGCGAGGAGCTTGTCGAGGGTGCGGGAGGCGTTGCGGTGGTGGGCGCGGCGGCTCATGTCGTCGCTGGTCAGCAGTACTTGGCCGACGCGGACGCCGTAGCGGGCGAAGGAGGCGGTGTAGCGGGCGACGAGGAGGCCCTGGCCGACGCTGGCGGCGGCCTGCTGGCGGGCGAGGTCACGGGGGCGGCGGCGCAGCCCGAGCGGGGCGAGTCCGGCGGCGATGGCACCGGAGGAGACGAGCACGACCTCGCGCTCGCCGCCGCTACGGCACTTCGCGAGGACGTCGACGAGGGCGTCGACCCGGTCGGCGTCGAGGCCGCCGGAGGCGGTGGTCAGCGAGGAGGAGCCCACCTTGACGACGATCCTGCGGGCCTCGCCCACGGCCTGCCTTGCCCCTGCCACCTTGTGTCCTGTCCCCTCGCGCCACTTCGGGTACCTCGCCCGCAATGTACGCGAAGGGGACGTGGTGACGCGCATCCGTCCAGTCCCCGGACCCGGTATCGGACGCCTTTCGGGGCCGAGCCGGTTCCTCTTCCGAGAAAAGCGGAAGTACACCCTCCCATTAATCGAAAGTGAATTCTTTCCGACATCCGGATGTACAACCATTCACCTTCCGCCCGTGTCGAACCGGCCATGAACATCCGTCGGCTGCGTGCCGTCCTTCGCGTTCCCGGGAAAAGCGAGCTTCTCCTGGTGATCCTTTTCGCTGCCGGTTTCGCGGCGCTCCCCGTTCTGGCACTGCTGCCGTCGTTGTGGGGCTTCACGGCGGCGTGGGCCGTGACCTATCTGGCGGACGAGGCACTGCACGCGAAGGCCCCGGGGTTCGTCCGCCGCCTGGCGGCACTACAGCTCAGCCGCACCATGCGGTTCGCCGTGCGCACGGTGATGCTGCTGGCCCTGGCCGACCGGATGGACGCGCCGGACGCGGTGCTGGTCACCGGGCTCGCCGCCCTCAGCGCCCATTTCCTGCTGGTGACGATGTATTCCGCGGTGCATCACGCAATCCGCAGGAGACGCGTGCTCCCGGTGATCGTGCGCAATCTCGACATGAGCGGGATCGAGGTCCCGGAACGGCCGCCCGCCTATCTCTACCGGCGATTCCTGCGCAAGCTGCTCCACCTCGATCTTCCGGCCCACGCGGGCCTTCTCACCGCGCTGGCAACCGGAACCTGGTATTCGGCCTACGTGGGGTACGCGCTGACGACGGTCGCCTCGCTGGCCGCCCTCACCGCACTGCTGGGACGGTTCCGCGCGGTCCGCCGGATGCCCGGCCGGGACGCGGTGATCGGCGAGGTCAACCGCCAACTCGCCGGGTACCGGCCCGAGGTGGCGCTGTACTTCAGCTTCGCGGCGGTCTCCCGCGACTTCATGTACCAGGTCAACATGTGGATCGAGACGCTGGAACAGCTCGACCGGCGCCCGGTGATCGTCCTGCGCGAGCGGGCCTCGTTCCGCTTCCTCGGCCGCACCCGGATACCCGTGGTCTGCGTGCCCAAGGCGGACGACCTGGCCGAGCTGGAGCTGTCCGGCGTCCGGGTCGTCCTCTATCCCGGCAACGCCGGCAAGAACGTCCACATGCTGCGCGTCGCCGAGGCCAAGCACGTCTTCATCGGCCACGGCGACAGCGACAAGCTCGCCAGCAGCAACCGCGTCAGCAAGGTGTACGACGAGATCTGGGTGGCCGGGAAGGCCGGCCGGGACCGCTACCAGCGGGTGCGGCACGCCATCAGCGACGAGGCCATCGTCGAGGTGGGCCGCCCGCAGCTGGCGCCGGTCCGGCTGCACACCGACCACGTCCCGGGCCCGGCGCCCGTCGTCCTGTACGCCCCCACCTGGGAGGGCTGGAGCGACGACGACTGCCACACCTCGCTGATCCCGATGGGCGTACCCCTGATCGAGGGGCTCCTCGCGGAGAACGTCCGGATCATCTACAAGCCGCACCCCCTCACCGGCAAGCGCTCCTCCGAGGCGGCCGTCGCGGACCGGGCCATCAGGGAGCTGCTGAGAGCCGGCGACGACAAGGCCGCGGAGAGCGCGAGACCCCGGCTCCAGGAGATACGGGCCCGCCTCGACGAGTTGTCCGGACGCCACGAGGGCGACGACGCCCAGCAGTTGAGGGACGCGCGGGTCCCCGACCGGGACGGCGCGGCCGAGTCGCAGGAGCTGCGGGACGAGTGGCACCGGATCTTCTGGGAGAGCCGGAGCACCGCTCGCCACCACGTGATCCTCGACCAGCTCCCCACCCTGTACGAGTGCTTCAACCAGGCGGACCTGCTCATCAGTGACGTCTCCTCGGTGGTCGCCGACTTCGTGGCGAGCCTCAAGCCGTACGTCCTGACCAACGCCGAGGACCTGCCCGACGAGGAGTTCCGGGCCGCCTACACGACCGCGGGCGGCGCGTATCTGCTCGACCGCGCCTGCGCCCGGCTGCCGGAGATCCTGCGTTCGGTCCGTGAACCCCGTCACGACCCGATGGCCCCGCAGCGCCGTGTTCTCAAGGAGTACGTCCTCGGCCCGGACCACCCCTCCTCCATGAAGCGCTTCAACGCCGCCGTCAACGAGCTGGCCGACCGCTCGGACGCGGAACGGGCCGAGGACCTCGCGACCCCGCTCGTGTGACCCCGCGCGCTGCCTGCCGCACGGCACCTCACCGTCACGGCAGGCAGACGACACGCGCGTGTCGTCCGAAGGTCGGCACGCGTTAACCAAGGCGTCCGTCTCGCGACGACCTTGGAGTGACCTCAGTGCGCACACCCCTCCCCCGCCTCCGGTCCGCGCTGGGGCTGCCGGGCCGGCAGACCGCGACGAGAGCCCTCGTCGCCGCCGTCCTGGCAGCCGCCGTCGTCGCCCAGGCCGTCGCCGCCCTGCGTCCGCACGTCCCGTTGCTGCTCGCCGCGACAGCCGCCTCCCTGGCCGCCGAGGGCGTCCTGCACCGGTGGCAGCGCGGCATGGTGTCGCTGTTCGCCAAGACGCACGCGGACATCACCGTGCGGCACGTCCTGCGCGATCTGCTGCTGGTCGTCGGCCTGCTGCGGCTCGCCCCGGAGGCCGAGGAGACGGCGTACACCCTGCTGGTCGCCGGTCTGCTCGCCTTCTACGCGTTGCACTGCGCGATCCAGTCAGCCTCCGTCCTGGTCCACCGCACCCGCACCCTGCCGGTGCTCACCCGGAACATCGACGCCTCCGCGCTGCGTCTGACCCCGGCCCCGCCCGCCCTGCTGCGCCGCCCAGGGCCCCGTCTGCTGGTCCACGGCCTGCCCGCCACGACGGGGCTGCTGGTCACCGCGGCCACCGGTGAGCCCGGGTGTGCGGCCTTCGGCATCGCCATGTCCCTCGGGCTCGCCCTCATCGGCCTGTACGACCTGCTCGTACGGCTGCTGCCGAGCCGTCGGCCGGCGGGTGAGCAGGAGGTGCTGGACTGGTTCGAGGCGTGGCTCGCGGAGTACCGGCCGACCGTGGGCCTCTACTTCTCCGGCGGGGCGTCCTCCGCCTACCAGGCCAACATGTGGCTGGAGCCGCTCGCGGAGCTCGAAGGCAGGCCGGTCATCGTGCTGCGCGAGCGGTTCATGATGCAGCGGATCGCTGCGACCGACGTCCCCGTCGTCTGCCTGCCGAAGGTGTCCACGCTGCTGCGCCTGGAGCAGTCCACGCTCCAGGTCCTCATCCACCCGTCGAACTCCGGCAAGACCTCGCAGGTCCTGCGGATCCCGACGATCAAGCACACCTTCGTCAACCACGGCGAGAGCGACAAGCTGTCCTCCTGCAACCCGTACGCGAAGGCCTACGACGAGGTGTGGGTGGCCGGTCCCGCGGCACGCGAGCGGTACGCGGCGGCCGAGGTCGGCGTCGAGGACAAGGACGTGGTGGAGATCGGCCGCCCGCAGCTGGACGCCGTACGGCCGCACTCGGGGCCGCCGACGGGCACGTACCTGACCGTGCTGTACGCGCCGACCTGGGAGGGCTGGGACGGCAACCCGGGCAACACCTCGGTGGTCGAGGCCGGGGAGAACCTCGTGCGGGCACTGCTGGCGGATCCCGGGGTGCGGCTGCTGTACAAGCCGCATCCGCTGACCGGATCGGTGGACGCCCGGGCCGGCGCGGCGGATCGGCGGATCCGTGAGCTGGTGCGGGCGGCGAACCGGGAGCGGACAGTGGAACAGCCCGCCGACGACGGTGAACTCACCTGCAGGACCCGGGAGTTGGACCGGCTCACCACCGCGTCTTTCCGGGCCGCAGCGGACTCGGTCGAGCGGATGCTGCTCCAGTCCACGCCCGAGCGGGGCCGCGCCCAAGCGGTGACCCGAGCCACCGCGGCCTGGGAGCGTGCGTACTGGGCCTCGCTCCCCGAGGGGGAGCACCAGGTCGTGACCGCCGCCCGGCCGACGCTGTACGCCTGCTTCAACCGGGCCGACCTGCTGATCAGCGATGTGTCGAGCGTGGTCAGCGACTTCCTGGTGAGCGGGAAGCCGTACGCGGTCGCGAACACCAGCGGGCTGAGCGAGAGCGCGTTCCGCGCGGCCTTCCCCACGGCGGGTGCGGCGACCGTGCTGACGCCGGACGCGGCGGGGGTGCCCGCGCTGCTGGACGCGGTGCGGCACCCCGAGCGGGACGCGTTCGCGGCAGCGCGGGCCGGGCTGAAGCGGCGGTTGCTGGGTCCGGACGAACCGTCTTCGCAGGAACGGTTCGACAGGGCCGTTCAGGCGTTGTGCGCGGCGGCCCGGGGGCGCCGGCTTCCCGGGCAGCGCAGGGACGAGGCGACCGTGTCCGTCTCCGGGACGTTCACCTTGCCGCGATGAGTGTCTACCGGTGTGCCAGCACCCTGCGCGCCTTTCGGACCGCACGCCGCACCAGCTGGTCGACCCCGACCTCGCGGAAGCCCGGTACCTCGCGGGCCTCTCGCGGTTCCGCGAGGTACCACGTGTCCGGAAGGCCCACCGACGCGTCGCGGAAGTACGGATAGGCGAGGTAGACGCGGCGGCCCCCCTTCGCGAGCACCGGCTCCGGGATCTTCTTCGTCCTCATGAACTCCAGGACCGCCACCAGGAGATCCGGGCGGCCCGAGGCAACCAGCTGGAGCCGCAGGCGTTCATGCACGCGGAGGCGGTGCGCGACCTCGCCGGTCCAGTAGGCGTCGACCAGGGGTTTCGCCAACGCCAGCTTCTCCTGGCGGACCGCCTCGCTGTCCTTCAGGAACTTCGGGCCGAACTGCGGGAGCAGGGTGACGAGGAAGGGGCGGACCATGAGCGCGTCGCGTCTCGCGCCCGCGGGGACCATGTCGGCGATCAGGTTCATCAGGGCCCGCGCGGAGTCGAAGCGCAGGGTGTGGCTGCCGGTCCTGGTGACGTGCTTGCCGTCCTCGCGGCCCACCAGGTAGTAGCAGGTGTGGTCGGCGATCACGGAGACGCCGTCGGCCCGCAGATAGGCCTCCATGGTGAACAGCGCGTCCTCGCCGGTCCACAGGGACTCGTCGAAACGCATGCTGTGCTGTTCGAGGAACGCGCGACGGAACAGCTTCTGCGCGCTCAGCGTGAACTTGATGTTGGAGGAGAAGACGTCGGTACGCTCCAGCGTCCGGCCCCACATCGACGTCGGCGGTTTGCGGTTGACGCCCTCGACCCGGCCGAGGACGACGTCCGTGCCGTTGCGGTCGCCCATCGCGACCATCCGCTCCAGCGCCTCCGGGGCGAGCCGGTCGTCGGCGTCGAGGAAGAAGACGTACCGCCCGGTGGCCTTGCCCAGGCCGACGTTGCGCGGGCCGCTGGGGCCGCCGGAGTTGTCCTGCCGGACCACCATGACGTCCAGGTGTGTCCGTGCCGCGAACTCCTCCAGGTACTCCCCGGTGTCGTCCGGTGAGCCGTCGTCGACGGCGATGACCTCGATGCGGGCGGGGTCGAGGGTCTGTGCCTCGACGGAGGCCAGGCAGTCGACCAGGTAGGGCATCGCTTCGTAGGCCCCGATGACGACGGTCACGTCAGGCTGCGCAAGGGACACGGTTCCCCCAGTCACGGTGATTGCTTCCGGCACCGGGATATACGCAAAAGAGCCCGGTTTTCGGTAATCAGCGCCGAAAACCGGACCCTTTCTTTACGAAGTGCTGGTCAGACCACGGTCTCCGCCGCTCCGGCGGCCGCCCGTGACTCCTGGCCGACGTTGCGTGCCTCGGCCTTGATCGCCAGGTTCGCCACCGCGGTGTTGAACTGCTCGAGGGAGGTCGGCTCGTCCGGCCCGAGCAGGTACTGCTTGAGCTCCACCCGGTCCTCGGCCAGCGGGTCGGCCGCCTGGACGCGGACCGCGTCCAGGAGCTCGCCCAGTTCGGCCGCGCTGTTGGACAGGACCGTGGCGGCCCGCACCGCGGTGTTCTGTCGCTTGAACTCCTCCACGCCCAGCTCGGCGGAGTCCGTGACCGCGTACGGCTTGCCGCTCGCGATGAAGTCGGAGACCACGCTGGAGATGTCGGAGACCATCGCGTCGGCGACGTTGAAGCAGTCGTACAGGCGCGGCTCGGAGCCGGAGATCACCCGGTGCTCCCACACCGGGAAGGAACGCCAGTAGGCGACGTTCCACTCGCCGCGCAGGCGGGCGATCTCCTCGTACCTGGCCACGTCGACCACGCCGTCACGGCTGGCCTCGGCCTCGTCGCCCTTGTCCGAGCCGCCACCGACCAGGACCGCGAGCCGGGCCTCGATGCGGGCGAGGTCGGCCTTGGCCGCGGCCAGGATGGTCGCGTCGGCCTGGTGACGGGCGTCGGCGGCACGCTCGGCCGCCGCCTTCTCGATCAGCTCGGTGATCTTCTGGTGCGCGGCGCCGGCCTTGGCGAGGACCGTGCCGGTGAAGGGATGCGGCTTGTAGAGGACCCGCACCGGAGGGTCGGCCTTCAGCAGCTTCCGCACGATGCTCTCGCCGGCCAGCATGAGCGAGGTGTTGCCCGGGTCGCCGTCCCAGCCCTCCCAGGTGGGCGCGTACAGGACCGTGGGCATACGGCCCTCGGGCACCCCTGCCAGGACCTGGATCGGCGCCAGCTGCGGGCGGCCGACCTCGACGATGTCCTCGTCGCGGACGCCGACGTCGGCGATGGCGTAGCGGTCGCGGCCCGCACGGCCGGCCACCCACACCTCGTCGTACGCCTTGCTGAACGGGTTGACGCTCGCCAGCTTGTCGCTGTCGCCGTGGCCGATGAAGACGTGCTTCATGGTGGGGACGCGCAGCAGGTGGATGTTCTTGCCGACGTTCGCCGCGTACAGCGCGACCCGCACCGTGGACAGGTCCATGTTCATCAGGTGCACCCCTCCGGGCACGCAGATGACGGGGACCGTGGTGGGCGCGAGACCCTGCAGTATGACGCGCTCACGCAGGATGATCAGCGGCCTGGAGTCCAGCTGCTCCATGGTCTCCAGCCACATGTTGACCTGGTAGGCGGACTCCTTGGAGCCGGAGAAGTACAGCACCGTCTCCGGCCGGTAGTCGCGCAGCCACTCGTCGACCTTGGCGAGGACCTTGTCGGCGTTCGGCGGGACCTTCTTGCCGCGCACGTACGGCATCAGCGCGACGACGTACAGGGAGCCGAGCGCAATCGTCACGCCGATGCCGAGGAAGGCGGGCATCGGCGCGTCCAGCTGGGCGGCGAGGAGTATGCCGACCACGGCCGCGAGGTCGAGGTGGAGCATCTTCTCGGCGGAGCGGTTGAGCAGCCCCAGCGGCGGGGCGTCCGGGATGCGGACGCGGGAGGCCAGGTCGACGTTGCGGGTGGCCACCGGCAGCCGGCGGCGGTTGCGGATCAGGGTGACCAGTGCGCCGTGCGGGGCCTGCAGGCCGTAGAACGCGATGAAGCAGGCGGTCGCCCCGTAGAAGATCAGACCGTCCGAGAGGTTCATGCGGGCCAGCAGCAGGATCAGCAGGAGCTGTCTGATCAGGAAGCGGATCGACAGACCGGCGCGCACCTTGCTGAGGCGGTTGACCAGATAGCTGCCCTTGCGGTGCAGATAGTGGTCCGCGAGGTAGGTCACGGCGGTCGCGACCGCGAAGGCGGGAACGCTCGGGATGAGCGCGGCCACCATTATGGCGGGGAAGCCCGCCATCATGAGGACCGCCGCAGCAAGCTCGGCCGCGCTGCCCACCCGGGCGACGCGAATAGCGGTGCTTATCACTGAAAACCTGCTCTGGGAGGGATGCCGGTTGTTGACGAATTAGTGACGCTTAAGGCTTCAGGCCCCTGTGAATGCACCAGGAACGGGCAGCCACAGAGGCCTGAATTTGCAGAAGACTATTTGTGCCCGATTATGCCACGCCGTCCTGACGGTCCAGGACACTGGCCAGCGCGGCCTCGAATCCGGTGGCCTGGCCCGCGGAGGCCGTCGGGTCCTGCTGGCGCACGTCGATGACGTGCCCGGTCAGCTCGGAGAGCAGCACGTCGAGCGAGGTGCGGGCCACCGCCTCGGAGGACAGCAGGCTGCCCGCGGGCTCCTGGCCGAAGGCCTTGGTGCGCATGGGCGTGGCGGTGCGCTCGGGGTTGATGCAGTTCACCCGGATGCCTTCACCCGCCCATTCGTCGGACAGGGCCTGCGTCAGGTTGACCATCGCCGCCTTCGTCGAGGAGTACAGGCTGTACTCGGCTCGGCCGCGGGTGTAGCTGCTGGAGGTGTACAGCAGCAGCTGGCCCTTGGTCTCCACCAGGTACTTGTAGGAGGAGCGGGCGATCTGCACCGGGGCCAGGTAGTTGACCTTCAGTGCCTCCTCGATGGTGGCGTTGTCGGTCTCGGCGAGCTTGCCGATGCGCAGCACGCCCGCGGTGTTGACGACGTAGTCGATGCGCCCGGTCTCGCCGTACGCCTTGGACAGCGCGTCGTCGACCTCCTCCGGGTTCTCCACGTGGGTGCCGGTGGTGGAGCGGCCGAGGGCGTACACCGTCGAGCCGAAGGACTTGGCGAGTTCGGCGATGTCCTTGCCGATGCCGTACGAACCGCCGAAGACGACGACCGTCTTGCCGGTCAGCAGCTCGCGGTAGGCCGCCTCGTCGACCTGCTCCGGCGCCGCCGTGGAAGCGAGCTGGAACAGCTTGTCGGCGATGAACACGTCGACGGGCTGGGTGACCTTCATGTTGTACTCGTCGCCCGCGACGACGTGGATCGGCACGTCCGGCAGGTACTTGAGCACGACCGAACAGTCGTCCGTGGCCTGGAAGTTGGGGTCACCGGCGGCGACGTCGTAGGCGCGCTTGATGGTGGACAGCTTGAAGGCCTGCGGGGTCTGGCCGCGGCGCAGCCGGGAGCGGTCCGGGATCTCGGTGATGAACTCGCCGTCGCCGCCGTGGGTGCGCGTGACGATGATGGTGTCCGCGGACGGGATGGCGACGTCGACCGCCTGGAAGCGCTCCAGCGCGACCACGCAGTCGTCGATGACGCGCCGCGAGAGCAGGGGGCGTACGGCGTCGTGGAACAGGACGTTGCGGTCCTCGCCCTCGGCCAGGCCCTCACCGAGGGCCGCGATGGCGCGCTCGGTGGTCTCGTTGCGGGTGGCACCGCCCTCGATGATCTTCTTGACCTTGCGGAAACCGGCCTTGGCCACGATCTTCTCTATGTCCGGAACGTATCCCGGGGCCATCAGGACGATGATGTCGTCGATCGAGTCGGCGTTCTCAAAGGTGGTCAGAGTGTGCTCGATGACTGCCTTGCCGGCGATCTTCAGCAGCTGCTTGGGGATCGAGAGACCCACGCGCTGACCGGTACCACCGGCCAGGATCACTGCGGTGGTACGGGGCTTGGCGATGTGCTGGGACACAGAAGACCTACCTCGGGGCGACAGGGAACGGTGAAATGGTCCCACTTGCGGTTACCGCAGTGCAAGGCGACCGCCGTTCGCTGCATATCTACGCGCTACCTGTCATTCATCTCGCACTGCCGGTAACGGCGGCCGGGTAAGACTTCAGCGGCGCCGCAGCTTCTTCAGGCACCGGTGTCCGAGTACCCGCATCAGTTCCCTGGACGAGGTCTGGTGCACCGTGCGCGCCTTGGCGGGCGACGTGTGCCGCACCGGCGAGTCGGCCGCCGCGGCGAGGGCCCCGTACAGCGCCTGGGCCGCCACCTCGGGCGAGATCCGCGGGGCGGGGATCCCGTCCAGGACGGGCGCCTCCGGTACGGCGGCCAGGAGAGCGGGATCACCGACGATCCGCACGCCCATGTCGCCGATGCGCCCGGCCATCTCGGCGCCGATCCCGGCAGCGGCTTCCGCGGCCCACTGAGGAGTGAGTATCTTCACGTCCTCGGGCGAGGGGTTGCACGTGTTCTTCATATGCATGACCGCGCCGTTGCGGACGAGCTTGGAATACAACTCGTCCGGCAGTCCATTGCCACGGAATTCCTTGTTAAGATTCCGCAGCATTTCGGTCTCGGCAAGGGTAAGAGAGCGATTCGTGGCGTCCGGAACGGGCTGGAGGAGATTCTCGGGCAGCCCGAGGAGCTGTTCGAAGGTGCGCATCAGACCGTCCCGGTCGCGGTCGTCGACCACGACGACGGTGATCCGCCCGGGGCCGACCGCGCGGACCCAGCGCCCGACGAGCCGGTCGTGCCGGTGCCGGCGCCAGAAGCTGGGGTTGGGCTGCTCGTACGGCGCCTTCCTCAGCATGTGGGTGAGCCAGTCCTCGTAGCCCATGCGCAGGCCGTTCTGCACGTACTGCTGCCACTGCGAGGGCATGATCCTCGCGAGCGGCCGCAGCGTGACCAGGATGTGCACGCGTTCTCTGCCCAGCTGCTCGACGATCCGGGCGATGGTGGCGTCGTCCTCGGCGTCGGCGAAGAACTCGCTGCTGATGACCGAGGTCTTCCCGCCCGTGGCCTCGACCTGTTCCAGCAGCCGCGTCCAGTGTTTGCCGGTGGGCGCGGTGTCGCCCATCATCGCGGGCCTCGCGCACGCGGCCAGGGCGGCCTCCATGGGGTGTCTGCTGTGCGCCGGGAACACGACGCCGTGCTCGGGCAGCAGGTCCTTGGCGGCGAAGAGCGCGCCCTGGACGGAGGTCGTGCCGGTCTTGTGGGGGCCGATGTGCAGCAGACGCGTGCCCGCGGGCAGCGGAGCGGTCGTTCCGTTCACCGGAAGGTCGTCTCTCGTACAGTCCGTCTCCATAGTCAGAGGACGGTAAGAGAACTACCTGAGTGTTGCCTGAGAGGTGCGTGGGACTGTGCTGAGGACCACGCACCTCTCAGGCAACGTACTCACACCAAACGGACTCCGGGCTTGCCCGCGTCCACCCGCAGCCGCGCCAGCGTGCTGGACGTCGCCTGCGGCCGGACCACCGTGTCCACGCCCCGGACCTGCGCGTCGATGCCGTGCCGGTCGATGTCGAAGAGGTGGTAGCCGCGGTGGGCGTCGATGAACTTCCAGTGCGGGTTGTCGGCCTGCAGCGGGTCCCACTGCGCGTGGAAGGCGGCCTGGTCCTGGTCGCCGTTGCTGGAGATGGAGGTGCCGACGAACTCGGCGCCGACCACCCGGGAGGACGGGTCGGCGTAGTCCTCCCTGAGGTCGCTGATCATCGTGAGGTGGCGGTCGCCGGAGAGCACGACCGGGTTGCGCACGCGCCGGAAGTCCTGCAGGAGGGCGTTGCGTTCGACCTGGTAGCCGTCCCAGGCGTCGTAGTACCAGAGCTTGCCGTCGCCGGGCAGGATGTCGGTCTCGGCCATCATGATCTGCGAGGCGATGAGGTTCCAGCGGGCCGGGGAGTCCCGCAGCCCGTCCAGGAGCCACCGCTTCTGCTCGGCGCCGAGCATGGTGAGCGAGGGGTCCTGGGCGGCCGCCTGGTCGGTCACCTGGTCGCTGCGGAACTGCCGGGTGTCGAGCACGTTCAGCCGCACCAGACGGCCGAACTCCAGGCGCCGGTACATCTGGATGTGCGGGCCGTTCGGGACGGCGGTGGCACGGACCGGCATGTGCTCGTAGTACGCCTGGAAGGCCGCGGTGATCCGGGCCACGAACGCGTCGTGCGGCTGCTTGGCGGGGTCCTGGGGGATCTCGCCGGCCCAGTCGTTGTCGACCTCGTGGTCGTCGAAGGTGACCACCCAGGGCGTGTTCGCGTGGATCTCGGCGAGGTCCGGGTCGGTGCGGTACTGGGCGTACCGGTTGCGGTACTGCACGAGGGTGTACGGCTCCCCCGTGCCCTCGTGGCGGCGCGGGCCGGCCGACGACGGCGCCGACTCGTAGATGTAGTCGCCGACGAACAGCACGACGTCGGGGTCCTGGTCCAGCATGTCGGCGTACGGCGTGAAGTAGCCGTTCTGCCAGTTCTGGCAGGAGGCGAGCGCGACGCGCAGGGTGCCGTGGGCGGTGTTGCGGGCGGGCGCGGTGCGGGTGCGGCCGGTGCGGGAGAGCTGACCGTCGGCGCGGAAGCGGTACCAGTAGACACGGCCGGCGCGCAGACCCCGTACATCCACGTGAACGCTGTGTCCGTATGCGGGCAGGGCCTGCGCGGTGCCCCGGCGGACGACCTTTCTGAAACGCTGGTCCTCGGCGAGCTCCCAGTCGACCGGTACGGCCCGGTCGGGCATGCCGCCGCCGTTGAGCGGGTCGGGGGCGAGCCGCGTCCACAGCACGATGCCGTCCGGCAGCGGGTCGCCGGAGGACACACCGAGGCTGAACACGCCGTCGGGCAGCGGGGTCTCCGCCGCCCTGGCGCTGCCCGGCAGCCACAGCTGGGCGGAGGCGGCGGCGCCGAGCACGGCCGCGCCGGTGGTCAGAAAGCGGCGTCGGCCGGGTGATGCTGCTCCGTACATGGGCGAACTCCCTTGCGTCGCTGACCTCTTGGACACCCTGAAAGCTCACGCTCCGGGGTGATCCGTGCGTTGAACCAGCGTGTTCGCGTGCATGACAAATAGGTAGACAACAGAAGAGCCGTTGCGACTCGGGAACCACATGATGAACGTGATCCCCGCGCAACGGCCTTCAGGACACCGCCGCCTGACGATCTTTTGGGTTCTGATTGGCGAAGCCCGAGCCCAGACGGGTGTTCGCGGCCGTGGTGCCGGGGACGGAGTGGCCGAAGGTCACCGTGCCGCCGGGCGCCACGACGGTGGCCGGAATCGGCGGTCCCCCGGTGACACGACGTACTGCGCCCGGGACCGCACGGACCCTGCACCCACGGCATCGGCCGATCCGTCGCCGTTCGCATCACCCGCATGGACGGCCCCGCCGAACGGTCCCGGGCGCACCTGTGGTGCTCTGCGTGACCACCCGATGGGAGCCGGCACCGGTGAGCCCATCGGCTACGGCACGGCGACGAACCCGGCCTTCGCCCTGCCGCCGACCCTCGCGTCGGGGGCGGCTCCCGCGACGGCGGGCAGCACGAAGGCCCCGCCGGTCGCCAGGGCGACGGCGAGGCCCGAGTGCCACGCTCTTCGTTTCGCGCGCCTGCCGCGGCCCTGTGACAGTCGTACGGATCGCCCCGTACGGCTCACAGGAACAGCGGCCGGCTGCCTCTCGGCAGTGCGCCGGGACTTCGCCCGCCGTTCGCTCAGAACGGCTCGAAGTCGTCGAACTCCTTTGTGATCTCGTCCCGTTCGGCCTGCTTGTCCCGGCGGCGCTGGGTGGCCGGACGGGGCTCCTCGAGGCGGTGGTCCTCGCCACGCCGGCCGAGCATCTCGGCGCCTGCCATGACGGTCGGCTCCCAGTCGAAGACGACCGCGTTGTCCTCGGGGCCGATGGCGACGCCGTCACCCGAACGGGCGCCCGCCTTCATCAGCTTCTCTTCCACACCGAGGCGGTTGAGGCGGTCGGCGAGGTAACCGACGGCCTCGTCGTTGCTGAAGTCGGTCTGCCGCACCCAGCGCTCCGGCTTCTCGCCGCGCACCCGGAACAACCCGTCCTCCTCGCGGGTGACGGTGAAGCCCGCGTCGTCCACGGCCTTGGGCCGGATGACGATCCGGGTCGATTCGTCCTTCGGCTTCGCGGCCCTCGACTTCGCGACCAGGCCGGCCAGCGCGAAGGACAGCTCCTTCAGGCCGATGTGCGCGACGGCGGACGTCTCGAAGACCCGGTAACCCCGGGACTCCAGGTCCGGCCGCACCATCTCGGCGAGGTCCTTGCCGTCCGGTACGTCGGTCTTGTTCAGGACGACGACGCGGGGACGGTTGTCGAGGCCGCCGTACTCCCTGAGCTCCGCCTCGATCATGTCGAGGTCGGAGAGCGGGTCGCGGTCGGACTCCAGCGTGGCGGTGTCCAGGACGTGCACGAGGACGCTGCAGCGCTCGACGTGCCGCAGGAACTCAAGGCCCAGGCCCTTGCCCTGGCTGGCGCCGGGGATGAGACCGGGCACGTCGGCGATCGTGTAGACGGTCTCG
This sequence comes from Streptomyces sp. NBC_00285, assembly GCF_036174265.1. NCBI lineage: Bacteria > Bacillati > Actinomycetota > Actinomycetes > Kitasatosporales > Streptomycetaceae > Streptomyces > Streptomyces sp. NBC_00285. The sequence continues at coordinate 3,921,756 of NZ_CP108055.1, forward strand.
CCGGCCGTCACCACACCCAGGTTCGGGATGAGGGTCGTGAAGGGGTAGTCGGCGATCTTCGGCTTGGCCGCGCTCAGCACCGAGATCAGCGAGGACTTGCCCGCACTCGGGAAGCCGACCAGTGCCACGTCGGCGACCGACTTGAGCTCCAGGACGATGTTCTGGAGGTCTCCCGGCACACCGAGCAGCGCGAACCCGGGCGCCTTGCGGCGGGCGGAGGCCAGCGCCGCGTTGCCGAGGCCGCCGCGACCACCCTGGGCGGCGACGTACGTGGTGCCCTGGCCGACGAGGTCGGCGAGGACGTTGCCCGCCCTGTCGAGGATCACCGTGCCGTCCGGTACCGGAAGGACCAGGTCCTGTCCGTCCTTGCCGGACCGGTTGCCGCCCTCACCGGGCTTGCCGCTGGTGGCCTTGCGGTGCGGGGAGTGGTGGTAGTCGAGCAGCGTGGTGACGGACTGGTCGACGGTGAGGATGACGTCCCCGCCCCGGCCGCCGTTACCGCCGTCGGGCCCACCGAGCGGCTTGAACTTCTCCCGGTGGACGGAGGCACAGCCGTGGCCTCCGTTACCCGCGGCGACATGCAGTTCGACGCGGTCCACGAAGGTGGTCATGGGATGTGCCTCCAGTTACTTACGAGTCTGTTCTTCGAGCAACACGCGAAAGGCGGACCCGCTTCCCGGGAGGGAAGTGAGGTCCGCCTCGCGAAAGTTTCCGATCAGGCGACCGGAACGATGTTCACGACCTTGCGGCCACGGTGGGTACCGAACTCCACCGCGCCGGCGTTGAGCGCGAACAGCGTGTCGTCGCCGCCACGGCCGACGCCCGAACCGGGGTGGAAGTGGGTGCCGCGCTGGCGGACCAGGATCTCACCCGCGTTGACGACCTGACCACCGAAACGCTTCACGCCGAGGCGCTGGGCGTTGGAGTCACGACCGTTACGGGTGGACGATGCGCCCTTCTTGTGTGCCATCTCTCCTCAGTCCCTTACTTCGCAGCCGCGGGGATCTCAGTGACCTTGATCGCCGTGTACTGCTGGCGGTGGCCCTGACGACGGCGGTAGCCGGTCTTGTTCTTGTAACGAAGGATGTCGATCTTGACGCCCTTGTGGTGATCCACGATCTCGGCCTGGACCTTGATACCGGCCAGCACCCACGGGTCGCTGGTCACAGCCTCGCCGTCGACAACGAGCAGGGTCGAGAGCTCGACCGTGTCGCCAACCTTGGCAGTGGAAATCTTGTCAACCTCAACGATGTCGCCGACAGCAACCTTGTGCTGGCGACCACCGCTGCGCACGATGGCGTACACGCGGGTCTCACTCTCTCGCTCGGGGACGGCACCCCCGCAGTCCAGCCGCCCGGCAGAACAAGCGGCCTCTCCCGGCCGGAAAGCCCGAGAGGAAGAGGTTTACGGGGATGAGGCGCGTCCAATAACTGTGGACACGCCGACGGTCAAGGTTACGGGGCCACGGCCGAACGGGTCAAACCGGCCCCGCCTCGCTTCAAACGTACGGGTCAGGAACCGAGGGAGCCGAGGCTCTCCCGGTACGCCACGCAGGCCTCGTAGGAGGGCAGCAGGCCCTGCTCACGGGCCTCCGCGAGGGTGGGCGCCTGCTCGTCCTTGGGGGACAGCAGCGGGGTGATGCCCTCGGGCCACTCGATGCCGATCTCCGGGTCGAGCGGGTGGATGCCGTGCTCGCGCTCGGGCGCGTACCCCTCCGAGCAGAGGTAGACCACGGTCGCGTCGTCGGTCAGCGCCATGAAGGCGTGGCCGAGTCCCTCGGACAGGTAGACCGCGTGGTGGTCATGGTCGTCCAGCCGGACGATCTCCCACTGGCCGAAGGTCGGCGAGCCGGTCCGGATGTCCACGATCACGTCGAGGACCGCACCGCGCACGCACTTGACGTACTTGGCCTGACCGGGCGGCACGTCGGCGAAGTGGACACCGCGCAGCGTGCCCCGGCTGGAGACGGACATGTTGGCCTGGGCCAGGCTGAGCGAGTGGCCCGCGGCCTCGGCGAAGGCCGGGGCCTTGAACCACTCGTGGAAGCTGCCCCGGCCGTCGGGGAAGACCTTCGGCTCGAACACCCAGGCACCGGAGATCGAAAGGGGTCGCATCGCGGAGGCCTCAGCCCTTCTTCTGGTTGGTCAGTGCACGCTTGAGCCGCCCGGCGGCCCGGCGCCACAGCGGGCGCGGCGCGGCCGCCTTCTTCTGGGGAGCGGCGGCGGCCTTCTTCGCGTCGGACGCGGTGTGCCGGTCGATCACCTTGGCGGTGCCGTCGGCGGCGACCACCACGTCGACCGGGAGCCGGGTCCACTTCCGCTCACCGCGGGCCGCGGACGGCACGCCGACGCGGACCGCCCAGCGCAGACCGGTGAGCTTCTCCACCGGCAGCTCGGCGGTGAGCACCCCGCGCTCGACGGTGGCGTCGGCGGGGTACTTTCCGACGTTCTTGCGCTCGAAGCGCAGCTGTACCGGTTCGCCGCCGTCCACCGCGCGGTGCAGCGGCAGCGGGAGCCGGACCGTGGTGCCGTCGACCGAGGCCGCGGCCGGATCCATCCGGGCCACCGCCTCGCCCTCCAGCTTGCCGGTGTGCTGGTCGACGTCGAGCGAGAGGTTGCCCGGGCCGTCGGTCCAGTACGGCAGGACGAGGCGGGGCACGTCGCCGACGAGCGCGGCGGTCCGGCCGGCCTCGACGTCCTCGCCGCGCACCGCGCCGAGCCGGGTCTCCTTGCTCCAGCCGCAGGACTTGATCCTGAGGTGCAGGTCCCAGATGCCCTTGTCGAGCGGGGCCCCGGAGGCCGCGGTCTGCGGGTCGAGCTCGGCGTGGGCGGAGATCCGCTGACGGAAGGCACCGTCCGTGGCCGGCACCTCGTGCAGCTCGCTCCTGACGGGCAGATAGAACTGCCGGGCGTCCTCGCGGTGCCGGGCCACCAGGTCGACGTCGCTCTTGTCCAGCGGGGCGTCCAGCTTGATGCCCTGCGTGGCCAGCGCGTCGAGCGCCGCCCCGGACAGCGGCAGCCCGAGCAGGGCGCGCTCGCCGTCCCGGCGGAAGGTCATGGGCTCGTCGCCGATCCGGAGTTCGGCATCGAATCCGACGCGCAGGGTGCCGTCCTGCCACTCCAGTGAGGTCAGCTCGCCGGTGGGCGTGATCCCGGCCTCCCACTCGGCGAGGTCGCGGATCTCGTCGTAGCGGTCGGCGAAGATCAGCCCGGCGACCACCTTCTGGGTGAGGCCGAGACGGGCCACGACGCCCGGTCCGAAGCGCTCGGTGACCACCTTGCGGATCTCGGTGTACAGCTCCTCGGCGTAGTCCTCGGGGAGCTTGAGCAGCCGCTTGCCGCGCAGCCGCTCGACCATCTCGTTGCGCAGCCAGCGGCTGTACAACTTGTCGCGCAGCGCTCCGGGCTCGGTCAGCGACTCGACGACGTCGAGGGCCTCGCGGAGGTTGCCGAAGTAGCCGACCGGGTCGAAGCGCTGGAAGCCGGCGTTGGAGCCGTCGTCACGGGTGATGTGGTAGTAGCACAGGTAGTCGCTGAGGACGGAGACGTTCTTCGCCCGCAGATAGGTCTCCACGACGAAGACGTGGTCCTCGAGCCGGCGGCGACCCTCCTTGAAGCGGATCTCGTGCTCGTTCAGGAAGTCCCGGCGGAACATCTTGTGCGGGGTGAGGCTGTCGATCAGCGGCGCGTTGGACACGGTGGCACGCGGCCGGTTGACGCGGAACAGCTCCTGCGGGACGGGGCGTCCGATGCCCGCCATCTTGCCCACGATCACGTCGGCCCCGTTGGCCTTGCCGTACTCGTACATCCGCTCAAGGGCCTCGTCGCCGAGCCAGTCGTCGTGGTCGGCGAACATGACGTACTCGCCCTGCGCGGCCGCGAGTCCGGTGTTGCGGGGGCGGCCCGACCAGCCGGAGGACTCCTGGTGGATGACGTGGAAGTGCGGGTGCTCGGCGGCGAGCTGGTCCAGCCGCGCCGGGGTCTCGTCGGTGGATCCGTCGTTGACGAAGAACACCTCGAACTCGTCGGGGGTCAGGCTCTGCCGCAGCAGGCCCGTGATGCAGTCCTCGACGTATTTGCCGGGGTTGTAGACCGCGATGACGACGCTGACCTTGACCGTCACGCCGTGTTCTCCTTCAGATGGACCCGGTGGATCTCCGGGAAGGCCTCGGTGAGGGCCGTACGCCAGTCGCGCAGCGGCTCGATGCCGGCCTCGGCGAACCGGTCGTGACCGAGGACGCTGTAGGCGGGGCGGGGCGCGGGGCGCACGAACGCCTCGCTGGTGGTGGGGCGGACCCGGTCCGGGTCGGTGCCGAGCAGGCGGAAGATCTCCTGGGTGAAGCCGTGCCAGGTGGTCTCGCCGGAGCTGGTGCCGTGATAGACGCCGGCCGGGGCGGTGCCGGCCAGGGCGCCGCGGCCCAACTCGACCAGCAGGCCCGCGAGATCGGCGCTCCAGGTGGGCTGGCCACGCTGGTCGTCGACGACGTCGAGGGTGTCCTTGACGCCTTCCAGCTTGATCATCGTGCGGACGAAGTTGGGGCCGCCGGCGCCGTAGAGCCAGGCGGTGCGGACGACGTATCCGCGCTCGGTGGCGAGGACGGCCTTCTCGCCGGCCAGCTTGGTGCGGCCGTAGGCGCTGCGGGGCGCGGTGGGGGCGTCCTCCGCGTACGGCTCCTGGGCGTCCCCGGCGAAGACGTAGTCCGTGGAGACGTGCAGCAGGACGGTGCCGGTGCGGGCGCAGGCCTCGGCGAGGTGGCGCGGCCCGTCGCCGTTGATGGCGAGCGCCTCGTCCTCACGGGTCTCGGCGTCGTCGACGGCGGTCCAGGCCGCGCAGTTGACGACCACGGCGGGCCGGTGCTCCTGAAGCGCCGCGCTCACGGCGTCGGCGTCGGTGAGGTCGAGGGCGGCGCGGTCGAGGGCGACATACCGCTCCCCCGCCTCGGACAGCCGGGCCAGGACGTCCTGGCCCAGCATGCCGCCCGCGCCCGTGACCAGCCAGGTGCGGTTGTCGGTCACAGCGCGGCCCGCTCCTTCAGGGGCTCCCACCAGGCACGGTTGTCGCGGTACCACTGCACGGTCTCCGCGAGGCCCTGCTCGAAGGTCTTGCGGGGCTCGTAGCCGAGCTCCTCGCGGATCTTCGTGCAGTCGACGGAGTACCGGCGGTCGTGGCCCTTGCGGTCCTCGACGTATTCGACACTGGTCTCCCAGTCGGCGCCGCACGCCGTCAGCAGCAGCCCGGTGAGCTCCTTGTTGGAGAGCTCGGTGCCGCCGCCGATGTTGTAGACCTCACCGGCACGGCCCTTGGTGCGCACGAGCTCGATGCCCTGGACGTGGTCGTCGATGTGCAGCCAGTCGCGGACGTTGCCGCCGTCGCCGTACAGCGGGACCTTCTTGCCGTCGAGAAGGTTGGTCACGAAGAGCGGGATGACCTTCTCGGGGAAGTGGTGGTGCCCGTAGTTGTTGGAGCAACGGGTGACGCGGACGTCCAGGCCGTGGGTGCGGTGGTACGACAGCGCGATCAGGTCGCTGGACGCCTTCGCCGAGGAATACGGCGAGTTGGGCTCCAGCGGGTGCGTCTCGGGCCAGGAACCCTCGTCGATCGAGCCGTAGACCTCGTCGGTGGAGATGTGCACGAAGGTCTTGATGCCCGCGCGGTGGGCCGCGTCGATGAGGGTGTGGGTGCCGACCACGTTGGTGCGCACGAACTCCGCGCCGCCGTCGATGGAACGGTCGACGTGCGACTCGGCGGCGAAGTGGACGACCTGGTCGTGCTCGGCCATCAGCTTGCCGACCAGCTCGGGGTCGCAGATGTCGCCCTGCACGAAGGCGAACCCCGGGTGCTCGCGCACCTCGTCGAGGTTGGCCGGGTTGCCCGCGTAGGTCAGCTTGTCGAGGACGGTGACGGCGACGTCACCGGGGCCCTCGGGGCCGAGCACGGTACGGACGTAGTGCGAGCCGATGAAGCCGGCACCGCCGGTCACCAGAATCCGAGTCGTCATGAAGAGATCTGCACCTTGCTGTGATCACCGAGCACGAGCCGGTGTGCCTTGGGGTTGCGGGGCGCGGGCGTGACCTCGACGTCACGTCCGATGAGCGAGGCCTCCACGCGGCGCACGCCGGTCACGGACGAGCCGCGCAGCACGATGGAGTACTCGATTTCGCTGTCCTCGATCCGGCAGTTCTCGGACACGGACGTGAAAGGACCGATGTACGCGTCGTTGACGACGGTGCCGGCACCGATGATGGCGGGCCCGACGATACGGCTGCCGCTGACGCTGGCGCCGGCCTCGACACGGACCCGGCCGATGATCTCGCTGGTCTCGTCGACCGTGCCCTCGTTCACCGGATCGACGGTCTCCAGGACGGACCGGTTGACCTCCAGCATGTCGGTGACGTTGCCGGTGTCCTTCCAGTACCCGGAGATGGTCGTGGAGCGCACGTCACGCTTCTCGTCGATCAGCCACTGGATCGCGTGGGTGATCTCCAGCTCGCCGCGCCAGGACGGCTCGATGGAGCGGACCGCCTCGTGTATGGCCGGGGTGAACAGGTAGACGCCGACGAGCGCCAGGTCGCTCTTGGGCTCCTTCGGCTTCTCCTCCAGGCCCACCACCCGGCCGTTTCCGTCGAGTTCGGCGACACCGAAGGAGGTGGGGTTGGGGACCCGGGTCAGCAGGATCTGCGCCTCGGGCCGCTCGGCGCGGAACTCGTCCACCAGACCGGTGATGCCACCGACGATGAAGTTGTCACCGAGGTACATGACGAAGTCCTCGTCACCGAGGAACTCCTGGGAGATCAGGACGGCGTGGGCGAGGCCCAGCGGAGCGTCCTGCGGGATGTAGGTGACCTCGATCCCGAACTGGGAGCCGTCACCCACCGCCTCACGGATCTCGTCCGCGGTGTCGCCGACGACGATGCCGACCTCGGTGATCCCGGCCTCGGCGATCGCCTCGAGGCCGTAGAACAGCACCGGCTTGTTGGCGACCGGCACCAACTGCTTGGCGGAGGTGTGGGTGATCGGGCGGAGGCGGGTGCCCGCTCCCCCGGAGAGCACGAGAGCCTTCACTGGAATCCCTATTTGTCTAAATTAAGCGTCAATCTCGGCTCACATCATAACCCTGGCGACAGGACCGGGATTCACCGGCCATTCACATGACCGCTTCTCTGGCGACAACTGTGCGAGGGGCGTATTACCCACAGAATCACGGAATCCGCCCCCGGCGAACCGGGGGCGGATTTCGATCTTCGGATGGCCGAATCTACTCGGTGACCGTCTGTCAGACCTCGTCTGTCGGGGTCGAGACGGACCGCGGCGGCTGCTGCTCGGCCGCCACCGTCTTCTTCGACGCCGCCTTCTTCACGGTCGTCTTCTTGGCCGCGGTCTTCTTGGCGACCGTCTTCTTGGCGACCGCCTTCGTGGTCGCGGCCTTCTTCGCCGTGGCCTTCTTGGCCGTCTTGCGGGCCGTCTTCCTGGCCGGAGCCGCCTCCTCGGCGGGCTCCTCCGCGACGGCCGGGACCTCCGCCGAGGGCACGACCACGACGGCCGTCTCCTCGGGCGCGGTGGCCGCGGTGGCCTTGCGGACGGCACGGCGACGCGGACGGGCCGGGGCGGCGCTCTCGGCGACCGCCTCGGGCTCCTCGGCCGACGGCTGCTCCACCGGAGCCGCCTCGACGCTCTCCGCCGCGGCGGGAGCCGCCTCGGCGACGGTCAGCACGGCAGCCTCGGCACCCGTCGGGGAACCGGCCGGAGCCGACGCCCTGCGGGTGGCCCGGCGACGCGTACGGCCCTTGGGCGCGGCCTCGTCGACAGCGGGCTCGCTCGCGGCAGCGGCCTCGACGATCGGATCCTCCGCGGCGACCGGCTCGGCCTGCACCTCGGCGGCCGTCTCCGGCTGCACGGACCGTACGACCTCCGCCTCGGCGGTGACGGCCTGAGCCGTCGGCACCTCGGCACTCTCGGAAACCAGGCTCTCCTGGACGTCCAGCGTCTCGAAACCGCCCGACCTCCTGGACCCGGCGCCCCTCGGCGCACCGGCCGGAGCCGACGCCCTGCGGCTCGACCTGCGACGGCCACGCCCACGGGTGGCCGCGGCCTCCGCTTCGGCGACGCTGCTGTACAGCTCCTCGTCGGCGGCGAAGTCGGGCGGGGTGTACGCGATCGGCTCGGCCACCTCCGCGGCGACCTCGGCCTCGGACTCGATCTCCTCGGCCTCCTCCAGCGCCTCCTCGACGCCCACGGCCTCGTGCGTGTGCTCGTGTCCGTCGCCGCCACGCCCGCGCTTCTTGCGCTTGCCGCCGCCACCGGCGGAGGTCGGCTGCTCCATGTGCACGATGACACCGCGGCCGTTGCAGTGGACGCAGGTCTCGGAGAAGGACTCCAACAGGCCCTGGCCGACCCGCTTACGGGTCATCTGCACCAGGCCCAGCGAGGTGACCTCGGCGACCTGGTGCTTGGTCCGGTCCCGGCCCAGGCACTCCAGGAGGCGCCGCAGCACCAGGTCCCGGTTGGACTCCAGGACCATGTCGATGAAGTCGATGACGATGATGCCGCCGAGGTCGCGCAGCCGCAGCTGACGCACGATCTCCTCGGCCGCCTCCAGGTTGTTCCTGGTGACCGTCTCCTCCAGGTTGCCGCCCTGGCCGGTGAACTTGCCGGTGTTGACGTCGACGACGATCATCGCCTCGGTCCGGTCGATCACCAGCGAACCGCCGCTGGGCAGGTAGACCTTGCGGTCCAGCGCCTTGGCGAGCTGCTCGTCGATCCGGTAGGTGGCGAAGACGTCGACCTCGGAGGTCCACTTCGACAGCCGGTCGGACAGGTCGGGCGCGACGTGCGCGACGTATCCGTGGATGGTCTCCCAGCCCTCGTCGCCGCTGACGATGACCTTGGTGAAGTCCTCGTTGAAGATGTCGCGGACGACCCGGACGGTCATGTCCGGCTCGCCGTAGAGCAGCGTCGGGGCGTTGCCGCTCTTCGCCTTCCGCTGGATGTCCTCCCACTGCGCCTGGAGCCGCTCGACGTCACGGCGCAGCTCGTCCTCGCTCGCGCCCTCGGCGGCGGTGCGCACGATGACGCCCGCGTCCTCGGGGACGATCTTCTTGAGGATGGTCTTCAGACGCGCGCGCTCGGTGTCGGGCAGCTTGCGGCTGATGCCGGTCATCGAGCCCTCGGGGACGTACACGAGGTAGCGGCCCGGCAGGGAGACCTGGCTGGTCAGACGCGCGCCCTTGTGCCCGATCGGGTCCTTGGTGACCTGGACGAGCACGGGCTGGCCGGACTTGAGCGCGGACTCGATGCGGCGCGGCCCGTTGGCCATGCCGAGCGCCTCGAAGTTGACCTCACCGGCGTACAGGACAGCGTTGCGGCCCTTGCCGATGTCGATGAAGGCGGCCTCCATCGACGGCAGCACGTTCTGGACCTTGCCCAGGTAGACGTTGCCGACGTACGAGGTCGACTGCTCCTTGTTGACGTAGTGCTCGACGAGCACGCCGTCCTCGAGAACGCCGATCTGCGTGCGCTCACCGCTCTGACGGACGACCATCACTCGCTCTACGGCCTCACGGCGGGCCAGGAACTCGGCCTCGGTGATGATCGGAACGCGCCGGCGTCCCTGCTCGCGTCCTTCCCTGCGGCGCTGCTTCTTGGCCTCCAGACGGGTCGAGCCCTTGATGGACTGGACCTCGTCGGACGGCTCGGTGCTCCTCTCGCGCACGGGACGCGGTTCACGCACCTTGACGACGGTCCGCTCGGGGTCACCGTCGGCGGTCTCGACTTCGGAGGAGGAGTCCCCGGCCCGACGCCTGCGGCGACGGCGGCGACGGCTGCTGGAACTGGAGCCGCCGGACTCGTCGGAACGCGCGTCCTCGTCGTCCTCGTCGTCCTGCTCGACGCCGTCGTCATCCTGGGCGGAGCGCCCGCTCTGCTCGGCAGCGAGTTCGTCGGAGTCCTCCGACTCGTCGTCGGACGCGTCGGCGGACTCGCCCCGGCGGCGGCGACGGCCACCGCGACGGCGGCGACGGCGCGACCCGGTGTCCTCGGTCTCGTCATCCTCCACGGAGTCCTCGCCGGCCTCGTCCGTCTCGTCCTCTTCGACGACGGGCTCGGCGGCGGCCTCCTGCACCTCGGGCTCGTCGGGGGCACCGCGGCGACGACGGCGACGCCGCGACCCGGTCTGCTCCTCGACGATCTCCTCGACCGGCTCGACGGCCTCGACGGGCTCGTCCTCCTCGGTCTCCTCCGCCTCCGCGGCGGCCTCGGCTGCGGCCCGCTGTGCGGTCTGGAACTGCGGTTCGGTGAAGACGGGTGCCTGGAAAACGGCGACCGCGGGCCGGGCAGGCCTGCGCGGCGAATCGTCCTCGTCCTCGGCGCCGCCTGCCTGCCGCGCGGGCTCGGAGAACCCGGTGGCGGCCTGACGAACGGCCCGGCGACGGCCACGGCGGGGGGCCGCCTCCTCGACGGGGGCCTCGGCGGGCGCGGCGGTCTCGGCGGCCGGCTCGGACGGCGCGGCCTCGACGACCTCGCCCTCGGGAGCGTCGGCAGGCGCGGAGACACGGCGTGTGGCACGCCGACGGGTACGACGCGGAGCCGCGTCGTCCGCCTCTGCGGCGGGCGCGCTCTCCTCGGTCACGGTCTCGGCGGGCGCTTCCGCCACCACCGGCTCGACGGTCTCGGTGACCTCGGCGGTCTCCGGAGCACCCGCGGGTGCCGAAGCACGCCGGGAGGCACGGCGACGGGTACGCGCGGCGGGCGCGGCAGGCTCCACGGCGGTCTCGGCGGCGGGCGCCTCATCGACGGACGCGGGCGCGGCAGGCGTCTCGGCGGTCACCGGCGCCTCGGCCTCGGGAGCCCCGGCGGGCGTGGTCACCCGGCGGGTGGCGCGACGACGGGCACGAGGCGGAGCAGCGGCCTCGACGGCGGACGCGCTGTCCTCCGTCAGGGTCTCGGCGGATGCCTCGGCAACCACCGGCACCACGGTCTCGGCCGTCTCGGACGCGGCGGGCGCGGACGACCGACGGGTGGCACGCCGACGCGGACGCCCGGCAGGCTCCACGGCGGTGTTATCGACGTTCTCGTCGAGCTTCTCCTCCTCGTCCGGGACGAGGTCCTCGGCCTCCGCGGCCGCTATGGCCGGAGCGACGATCTCCTCGCCGTCAGTGACGGCGGCGACCGGCGGTCCCGCCGGCCTGGACGCGGCCCGGCGCCGACGACGCGGCGGCAGGGTGTCGCTCGGGCTGTTCTGTTCGGAACCCTCGATGGGTTCGGTCGGTTCGAGCATGCGGGCATATCTCCCGTCAGGCTCCCGGGCGCCGCACCTGGTCCGGCGGGAATGCCGGTGACGTCCGCGGCTCGCGCGATGCGCGGTGCCGCCGTCCGGGGCGCGGGCGCCGCACGGGAGCTCTCTAGTGTCCTGTCTCGCCGGTTCCGTACGCCCTCTTGGGTACGGCCTGGCGAAAGTCTTGTGGTCGGTTCGCTGCCCGACCCAGGTGGCTCCCGAGTCCAAGGGCTGCGCTACGACGCCCGTCCTTCGCGGGACCTTCCTTACGCCGACACCTTCGCGGTGGCAGTCGGTTCGGCCGTTGAAAGGGCCTCGACTGCCTCGCGGTCGGGCGCGAGCGGGTCGGTCACCGTGCCGGTCTCTTCATCGAGCAGCCCCTGCGCCAGCCTGGTCACCGCTGCGGGGACCGGCGGCGCCAGGTCGGCCACGGCGCGGAGACCGGACAGAACGTCGTCGGGTCGAACGGCAGGCGTCACGTGCCGAACAACCAGCCGCAGTATCGCACAGGGCTGGTCGCTCGGCCTATCAGCAGATTCACTGTGTGTTTCAAGTTGCACGACCGCGGGTCGGGCATCGAACGTACGAAGGCCGTTCTTGGTCGTCCGCTGGACCTCGACCGCCTCGGCGGCGTTGAACGCGGCGACCGCGCGCCCGGCCTCTGCCGGGTCCACGCCGTCCAGCCTGAGCTCCCACACGGAAGCGGTGAGCCGGTCGGCGAGTCCCGAGGTCCGGACCTCGACCGCGTCGACGATGTCGAGCCCGGTGGGCATGGACTCGTCGAGGAGGAGCCGGAGCTTCTCCGGGTCGCGCGCGTTGGTGAGCGCGATCTCCAGATACTCCGCCTCACTGCCCGTGCCGGTGGGTGCGGCATTGGCGTACGACACCTTCGGATGCGGCGTGAACCCCGCCGAGTACGCCATGGGCACCTCGGCTCGGCGCAGTGCTCGCTCGAAGGCGCGCTGGAAGTCACGGTGGCTGGTGAACCGGAGGCGGCCGCGCTTGGTGTAGCGCAGTCGGATGCGCTGCACCGCCGGTGCGGGCGGCGGGCCTTCGGGCTGTCGCTTGCCCAGTGTCGCTCAGTCCTTCGTGAGTGCGGTCGTACTACTACCAAGAGTACGTGTGTCGACGCCCGACGGTTCCCGTCGGGCCACGGCCTCACGCTCACGGGTCTCGCCGAAGAGGATCCGCCGGATGTCGGCCCGGGTCTGGCGGACGGACTCGCGGGCGAAGGCGAGCGCGGCCCTGGTGATCCGGCCCACACTGCGGGCGGCCTCGGCGACGGGGCGCAGCACCAGGTCACGGACCATGTGGCCGACCGGCGTCAGCACCGTGAGGTACACCCAGCGCACCGGCTCGACGAAGATCCACCGGAAGAGTGTCCCGAGGAACCGGCCGACGGCGAGCGAGATGTGCCCGGCGATACGCCAGGCGTGCCCGAGCGCGTCCCAGACCTCCCGGCCGATGACGGCGAGCACGCGTCCGGTGGGCGCCAGGACCCAGCGCCACAGGGCGACGGCGGGCAGCACGAGCAGGATCCGGGCGGTCCAGTACAGGGCGACGCCGAACCCGTTGACGATCGCGCCCGCCAACCACACGAGCCCTCCGACGCACCAGGCGATCGCCCGCCCGACGGGCGTGAAGATCCAGAGGAGCACGGCGCCGACACCCTTGAGGAGCCAGCCGACGCCGTGTCCGACCGGAGCGAGCACACGCGCGTACAGCCACCCCACCCCGGCTGCGAAGCTCCCCGCGGACCACGCCAACATGGCCCCGATACCCCGCGCGACCCAGGCGATGCCGTGCCCGACCGGCGTCAGCACGTGGCGGTACAGCCACCCCACCCCGGCTGCGAAGCCCCGCGCGACCCAGACGGTGCCATGTCCGACCGGCGTCAGCACATAGCGGTACAGCCACACCAGGGGGATCACGAGGAGTACCTTGCCGAGCCATCCCAGCGCCTTGGCGAGGGGCACGACGGCGTACCGCCACAGGGCCACGCACGGCCAGACGACCAGGGCCCGCCACAGCGGCCGCAGCACGCTGTCCCGCAGGAACCGCCCGACCACCATGAGCGCGTCCCACATCAGCCGCACGGGCACGACCAGTACGAGCACGACGATGCGCACGGGGATGCGAATCGCGACGGTCAGGCACCCCTCCGGCGAGGGCGCCTGCTGCGCGGACTGCTTCTCCAGGTCCATAACGACGTAGACGCCTCAGTTCCCCGTACGGATCCAGTACCGCAGCTTTCCGCCGCGCCGGTCCTCGAATACTCCGCCATTGGCCTCGATCACCTTACGAGAAGCCGTGTTGGTGGTGTCGCACGTGACCAGGGCGCGGTCGATGCCCAGTTGACGGCAGACCGGCAGGGCGGCCCCGAGCATGGCCGTGGCGTGCCCCCGCCGCCGGGCACCGGGGCGGACCGCGTATCCGATGTGGCCGCCGAAGTCGAGCAGGTACGGGTCGAGCCGGTGCCGTACCGAGAGGCTGCCGAGGAAGGTGTCGTCCTGGACGTACCAGAGGTTCGTCATCGGCACCCAGTCCGGCCGGCGGGGCCGTTCCGTCTCCGCGAGCAGCATGTCCACGTAGGCCGCGAATCCCGCCGGCTCGCGCCACGTCGTCGCGTGCCGCCCGATCTCATGGCCCAGCAGCACCGCCGGGTCCCGGCCCTCCTCGACGCACTCCTGCACCGCGTCGAGAAGGGAGGCGTGGAACCGGACGTCGGGCGAGGTCAGCTGCGGCATCACTCCATCATGGCGAGGCCGGACACCGCCCGGCCACCGGGTTTGCCCGGCACACCCCCGTGAGCGGCCCTTCGATCAGTGCCGTACGCGAAGGGACGTGAGCCAGTACGACGGGTTCGTGGCAGGCGCATCCCGGCCGTCCTCCTCGACGACAACACACCCCCGACGAAGTCCTGTTGGCGGCGTCTCCTCGGGAAGCTCCGGCCGTCACGGCGGGCCCGTTCTGGGACCTCGGCGAAAGCCCGTGCAGTATGTCCCCATGATTACCCTTACGAAGGAAGACGGCCCCGCCGACCTGGACGGCGTGACCCATCTGTCCATAGGGGCCTCCTGGGACCCCACCGCGGGTGCCAGCGGCGGAGTACTGGGCAAGCTCCGGCGCAAGAGCGGCACGGACCTCGACCTGATCGCCATCGCCATGCACGACGGCGACCCGGTACGCCTGGCGGGCCTCGACTCTCTCGACCCCATCGGCAACGGCTCCCTGCTGCACAGCGGCGACAACCAGACCGGCCATGGGGACGGCGACGACGAGACGGTCACCGTCGAGTTCGCGAAGCTCCCGCCGCACATCACGTCGGTCGTCTTCGTCGCCGCCGCCTACAAGAAGGGCAGCTCATTCCAGAAGGCCCGCAACATCAGCTTCAAGGTCTACGACGCCACCGGCGGCAGCACGCAGCAGGTCGCCGACATCTGGCCGAGCATGCTCACCACGGACAACGGCTGCGCCGTGGCCAAGGCGGTGCGGGTGGGCAGCACCTGGAAGCTCGAAGTCATCAACGTGACCGGCAAGATCAAGCAGGGGGACCAACTGGCCCTGATGCGCTTCGCCGTGAGCAAGTAGCAGGTAACAAGTCGCCGGAGGGGGTGCCACAGCGCCTGTGGAACTGTGGCACCCCCGCTACTTCTTTCCGGCCCCTGCCCGCCTTCGGCCTCCGTGCGGGGGACGAAGGCCTCGGCACACGCGGGGCGGAGAACTGCCGGTTGATCACGGTCTGGCCGCGGATGGCCTCGGGCAGTTCCGGCAGTGCCGGCAGCCGGTCGCACGCCCGCACGCCCGCACGGCGGCCTGATGGAGAACTCGAAGAGCAGCCCCCCACCGGTACACCCAGGACCGGGTGAACAGCAGATCGTCCGGCTCCGGCCGCCCGACGACCTGACCGAGCAGCGCGTGCGCGGTGTGATGTCGGCCCCGCAGGCGGACTCCCGCGGCCGGCTCGTAGCAGGCTTCGAGCCGCCCCGGACGTGCGTCCCAGGCACGTGAGAACGCGTCCATCGCGGCCGGCCGGTCGTAGCAGCGAGCAGTACACCTCCTCGCCCCCCTGCGTCGACATCGACGGCTTCCAGGACCAGCAGGTGTACGAGGTCCGGGGCGCGGTCAGCAACGGCATCACGTACGCGGGCATCCGCGACGTCCGCCCCAACGCAGTCCACACCATGAGGTGGACCGACCTGAGCACCCTCGTCCGTCAACGAGCACAGCCAGGGCAACCAGGATCTGGCCGGCATCAAGATCGACATCATCACCACGACGGGCCTGGTCCACGAGACCATCTGCACGGAGGCCAACGCCAGCCCGGCCAGCCCGAACTGCCCGGGTCCCTGGACCCCGCTGAACGCACCCTCGCCGGCCGCCGACCGATGAGTTCCGGTGCCCGGCGGAGTCACCCTCCCGACAAGCCAAACCGTGCACGAACGCCGTGAGGGGACCCATGACCACACACGCCCTACCACCTGTCGTCGACGCCGGGACGTGGGAGCAGCGGCTCCGGACGCTACGAGCCCGGGAGAAGGCCGCGACGCGCGAACTCGACGCCATCGCCGCCGAGCGTCGCCACCTGCCGATGGTCGAGATGCCCGACTACACGCTGGAGAGCGAGAACGGCCCCGTCAGGCTGGCGGACGTTTTCGAAGGCAAGCGGCAACAGATCGTCTACAACCACATGTGGTTCGCCGGCAAGGAATGGCAGTGCCCGGGCTGCACGGGGTTCACCTCGCAGTACACCCGCCTGGAGTTCCTCGACAACTACGACGCCCGATTCGTCGTCGTCACCCAGGGCCCGATCGAGGAAGCCCTCGCCTACAAGCAGCGGGTGGGCAACCGGATGCCGTGGTACTCGACCGCGAACAGCTCGTTCGGGGCCGACGTCGGCGCACCGCCCGACGCCGGATTCGCGGTCAACGTCTTCCTGCGCGACGGCGACGCCGTCTACCGCACCTGGCACACCGACGGCCGGGGCACCGAACAACTCAGCCACACCTTCGCCCTGATCGACCTGCTCCCCTACGGCCGCCAGGAGGAATGGCAGGACTCACCCGAAGGCTGGCCCCAGTCCCCCACCTACAGCCGCTGGGCCGGTTCCAAGGACATCGCCGCGCTCTACGGCCCGGACTCCGGCGGCGCGCACTGAGCCACGGGGGCGGACCGTCAGTCCTCCAGCCTGACCGGCATCAGCATCGAGAAGGTGCCTTCGTCGTCGGGCCGACGGATCACGACCGGAACCGTGGGGGCACCCAGCTCCAGCAGCAGTCGGTCCCCGGCTCCGGCGGCCAGCGCGTCCAGGAGGAACTCACGGTTGACCGCGACGCGGTCCGGGTCGTCGTCACCGTCGGCGCACAGGATCACCGTGGAGCCGTCCTGCACCCTGAGCACGCTGAGGTCATGCGCTCCGGCCTCGCCCGCACGGACAGGACCGGTCTCCAGGGCCGCGCGGAAGGCCGCCACCTCGACCAGGGCGCGGCGCCCGCCGGCCACGGGCAGGAGACGACGGTAGTCGGGGAAGTCGTGGTCGAGGCACTGACCGGCCGCCTGCCCGTCCCCCGCCTCCAGAGTCACGCGGTCACCGTCGACCGACAGCCGCACGGGTCCCCCGCTGTCCGACAGCGCCCGCATCGCATCGACGAGCGGAGTGGGCACGATGACCTGCACGCGGCTTCCGTCGTACCCGGCGGCCTCGGCCCGCGCCACAGCCATGCGGTACCGGTCGGTGGCCACGACGTGGAGGCTCTCGCCCTCGACGTCGAACAGGACCCCGCCGAGCATCGGCAGCTCCGGATCGGTGCTCACCGCGAAGCGGACCGCGTCCAGGGCGGCAGCGAGCGCGGGCGCGGCGATGGACAGCCGGACGGTGGCGGTACGGAGCGAAGTCACGGAGTTCTCCCGGTGATCGAGCAGGGCACGGAGCGCGGAGAACTCGATGCGGGCATCGGACAGTCCCTGTTCGAGACGGCTCAGGTGTGCCGTGAGCAGTTTCCGGATCAGATCGGTGTCCGCGCCGGACCAACTGGCCAGCACCAGCCGGATGTCCGCCAACGGCATCCCGCCGCGACGCAGCCGGGCCAGCAGACGCGCCTCCTCCAACTGCCCCTGCTCGTACCAGCGGTATCCGCTCACCGGATCCACCCAGGCCGGAACCAGCACACCGGCACGGTCGTAGAACCGCAGGGCGCTCACGCCCAGGCCGCTGTCGCGGGCTGTCTCCCCAATGCTGCGCATGTCGTTCTCCACACCCAGCACCCTGGCCCCTGAACAAGGTCGAGGGTCAACCCCCACCCCTCAGCACCCGCTCAACGCCCCGGCACCTCAGTGCACATGCCCACCGGAGGCCGGCGCCGCGTTCTTCACTGTCAACGGCAACAAGGTCTTGCCCGTCGGCCCGATCTGAATGTGCGTGTCGAGCTGAGGACACACCCCGCAGTCGAAGCAAGGTGTCCACCGGCAGTCCTCGACCTCCGTCTCGTCGAGGGCGTCCTGCCAGTCCTCCCAGAGCCAGTCCTTGTCCAGCCCCGAGTCCAGGTGGTCCCAGGGGAGGACTTCCTCGTACGTCTTCTCGCGGGTCGTGTACCAGTCGACGTCCACGCCGAAGGCGGGCAGCGTCTTGTCGGCGCAGGCCATCCAGCGGTCGTAGGAGAAGTGCTCGCGCCAGCCGTCGAAGCGGCCGCCGTCCTCGTAGACGGCGCGGATGACGGCGCCGATGCGGCGGTCGCCCCGGGAGAGGAGGCCTTCCACGATGCCGGGCTTGCCGTCGTGGTAGCGGAAGCCGATCGAGCGGCCGTACTTCTTGTCGCCGCGGATCTTGTTGCGGAGCTTCTCCAGGCGGGCGTCGGTCTCCTGCGCGGAGAGCTGCGGGGCCCACTGGAAGGGGGTGTGGGGCTTGGGGACGAAGCCGCCGATCGAGACGGTGCAGCGGATGTCGTTCTGGCCGGAGGCCTTGCGGCCCTCGGCGATCACGTTCATCGCCATGTCGGCGATCTGCAGGACGTCCTCGTCGGTCTCGGTCGGCAGGCCGCACATGAAGTACAGCTTCACCTGGCGCCAGCCGTTGCCGTAGGCGGTGGAGACCGTCCTGATCAGGTCCTCTTCCGAGACCATCTTGTTGATGACCTTGCGCAAGCGCTCCGAGCCGCCCTCGGGGGCGAAGGTCAGGCCGGAGCGGCGGCCGTTGCGGGTCAGTTCGTTCGCCAGGTCCACGTTGAACGCGTCCACGCGGGTGGAGGGGAGCGAGAGGCCGATCTTGTCCTCTTCGTACCTGTCGGCCAGGCCCTTGGCGATGTCGCCGATCTCCGAGTGGTCCGCCGAGGAGAGCGAGAGAAGGCCCACCTCCTCGAAGCCGGTCGCCTTCAGGCCCTTCTCCACCATGTCGCCGATGCCCGTGATCGAGCGTTCACGGACCGGGCGGGTGATCATGCCGGCCTGGCAGAAGCGGCAGCCGCGGGTGCAGCCGCGGAAGATCTCGACCGACATCCGCTCGTGGACTGTCTCGGCCAGGGGGACGAGGGGCTGCTTGGGGTAGGGCCACTCGTCCAGGTCCATGACCGTGTGCTTGGACACCCGCCACGGGACGCCCGACCTGTTGGGGACCACGCGCGCGATACGGCCGTCCGGGAGGTACTCCACGTCGTAGAACGCCGGGATGTACACCCCGCCGGTACGGGCCAGGCGAAGGAGGACCTCCTCGCGGCCGCCCGGCCGGCCCTCCGCCTTCCAGGCACGGATGATCTTCGTCATGTCGAGGACGGCCTGCTCGCCGTCGCCGATGACCGCCGCGTCGATGAAGTCGGCGATCGGCTCGGGGTTGAAGGCCGCGTGGCCGCCGGCCAGCACGATCGGGTCGTCCAGCCCGCGCTCGCGGGACTCCAGGGGAATGCCCGCCAGGTCCAGCGCCGTCAGCATGTTCGTGTAGCCCAGCTCCGTGGAGAAGGACAGGCCGAACACGTCGAAGGCGCCGACCGGGCGGTGGCTGTCCACCGTGAACTGCGGGACGTCGTGCTCCCGCATCAACGCCTCCAGGTCCGGCCACACGCTGTACGTGCGCTCGGCGAGGACGCCCTCCTGCTCGTTCAGCACCTCGTACAGGATCATGACGCCCTGGTTGGGCAGACCCACCTCGTAGGCGTCCGGGTACATCAGCGCCCAGCGGACGTCGCAGGACTCCCACGGCTTGACGGTGGAGTTGAGCTCTCCGCCGACGTACTGGATCGGCTTCTGCACATGCGGGAGCAGAGCTTCTAGCTGCGGGAACACAGACTCCGCGGCCGCAGCGACTTCGGCAGGCATCTCGCACACCTTCGTGGGCTGGACTGAACTGACAGGGATGACCACCCAGCCTAACGCGGTGGCGGCCACCCCTCGAACGCCCGGAAGGTCACAGTGCCTGCGCCCCGTCCTTGATGCCGTCCCAGAAGCCGGGCAGCTCGGTCTCCACGGCCGCCGCCCGCTGCTCCTCGCGCCCGTAGAGCAGCCCGTACGTGAAGGCGCTCTCGCCCGACGCGTGGGCGACCGCGGACAGCTCACGCAGGGTCTGCCGGGCCATGACGCTGTCCTGGTGCTCGCCCAGGAGGGTCTGCAGCGACTTCATGGACTTGACGAGGTCCTTGGCGGGCTTGCCGAGGGCGGGGTGGGCCGTCTCCGCCGCGTAGCGGGTGCGCTTGGTCTTCTTGCGGGCCTCGTGGATCGCGATGTCCCGGTCGCTGCCGGGGTCGAGCTCCAGGGCCTGTTCGACGAGGCCGGTGACCTTCCCGAAGCTCTTCTTCACCGCCTTGGTCAGCACCGTCTCCGGCTTCTTCGCGGCCGCCTTCAGCAGGGGCGGGTCGGCGATCAGCGCGTCCATGGTGTCGAGCAGGGCGAGGTAGCGGCGGGAGTCCAGGACACCGATCAGCCGCGCACTGGCCCCGCCGGGCCGGTCACCGGCCCACATGGCCAGCCGCTGGGCGACGGAACCCGAGACCAGTGCCGGGGGAACCTCGTCGAGGGCGGCTGTGAGGCGTTCGGTCAGCACCTCGCGGTCGCGGTCCACGCCCAGTTCGCCGGCCAGCCATTTCAGTTCGTCGCCGATCGGGTCGGTGACGGCCCGGTCGAGGACGGTGTCGTACGACTTGAGGGTGCTGCGCAGTCGGCGGGTGGCGACGCGCATGCTGTGCACGGAGTCCTCGACGTCCCGGCGGACGGCCGGGTCGAGCTCGACGATCGCGT
Organism: Streptomyces sp. NBC_00285; assembly: GCF_036174265.1. NCBI lineage: Bacteria > Bacillati > Actinomycetota > Actinomycetes > Kitasatosporales > Streptomycetaceae > Streptomyces > Streptomyces sp. NBC_00285. The sequence goes on from NZ_CP108055.1 coordinate 3,942,244, forward strand.
CCCGCTGGGCGCGGACATACGCGAGGACGTGGTCGCCCGCGGTCACGGGGTCCCCGGTGACGGGGCGCTTCTTCTTGGGTGCCGTCTCCGCGAGGGCCCGGGCCAGTTTCGAGGACGACGCGGAGGGCCGTACGCCCGCCTTGCGCAACCGTTTCTCCACCTTGTCGAGAAAGGCGGGGTCGCCGCCGTCGGCGAGCTCCACCTCGATCTCGGTCCACTGGGCGTCGCCGGCGCCGCCGCTGAGCCGCTCGGCGTGCACCGCGTCCACGCTGACCTCGGCGAGGATCCTGCCCTGCGCGTCGAGGAGGTGGCGCACGTCACGGTCCGAACGCAGGCGGACCACGGGCAGGACCTCGCTCTCCCGGACCCGGGAGCGCACCAGAGCGGAGAGCTCGTCGGGAAGGGTGTCGGACATCGGCGCCTGGATCTCGTCGCGTACGCCGGGGGCGACGGGGAACTTCAGGTGCCAGCCCGCGTCGGATCCGCCGGTGCGGCGGCGCAGGGTGATCGAGGATGTGATGAGGCGTTCGTCGACGGTGTCGTAGTAGGTGGCGTCCAGATGCGCCACGCCCTTGTCCACGACCGCCTCGACGCCGGCGACTCCCGTGAGGTCGGGCAGGCCGCTCTCGTGGGACTCGTACTTCCGCTCGATCTCCCGCTTTGTGTCCGCCATGACCCGAATCTAGTGGCCGGGCGGCTGTTACGGCAGAGGGCCACCGCCGCCCGGCTCACCCCGACGGCGCCGCCCACCCGCCGGTTCACCCGGCCTCACGGCCCATCTGGCCTACGCGGACATCGGCCTCTCCACTCTGATCGACTGCAGCAGCCCGATCGCCACCCACACCGCGAACATCGACGATCCGCCGTACGACACGAAGGGCAGCGGCAGTCCGGTGACCGGCATGATCCCGAGGGTCATGCCGATGTTCTCGAAGGCCTGGAAGGCGAACCACGCGACGATCCCGGCGGCGACGATCGTGCCGTACAGCTCGGTCGTCTCGCGGGCGATCCGGCAGGCCCGCCACAGGACGACCCCGAGCAGGACGATGATCAGGCCCGCGCCGAGGAAGCCCAGCTCCTCACCGGCGACGGTGAAGACGAAGTCGGTCTGCTGTTCCGGCACGAACTGGCCCGTGGTCTGCGAACCGTGGAAGAGGCCGGCACCCGTCAGTCCGCCCGAACCGATGGCGATCCGGGCCTGGTTGGTGTTGTAGCCGACGCCCGCCGGGTCGAGGCTGGGATTGGCGAAGGCGGCGAAGCGGGCGATCTGGTACTCGTCCAGGATGTGCAGCTGCCAGACCGCGATCGCGCCGGTCGCGCCGGCGGCGAGCAGGCCGAAGACCCAGCGGTTGGAGGCGCCGGAGGCGAGCAGCACACCGAGCACGATGATGACCATGACCATGACCGACCCGAGGTCCGGCATGAGCATCACGACCAGCATGGGTACGGCGGCCAGGCCGAGCGCCTGGAGCACCGTGCGGTGGTCGGGGTAGGGCTTGTCGCCCGCGTCGACCCGGGCCGACAGCAGCATCGCCATGCCCAGGATGATCGTGATCTTCACGAACTCCGAGGGCTGGAGCGAGAAGCCGCCGCCGAGCACGATCCAGGAGTGGGCGCCGTTGACCGTGGAGCCCAGCGGGGTGAGCACCATCAGGAGCAGGAGCACCGAGGCTCCGTAGAGCAGGGGCACCGCGGTGCGCAGGGTGCGGTGGCCGACCCACACCACGCCGATCATCAGGCCGAACCCGATGCCGGTGTTCATGAGGTGGCGCAGCAGGAAGTAGTACGGGTCGCCCTGGTTGATCTCGGTGCGGTTGCGGGTCGCCGAGAAGACGAGGATCGATCCGATCATGGACAGGGCGAGGGCCGAGAACAGTATCGGCCAGTCCAGCCGGCGGGCGAGCGAGTCGCGGGCCAGCAGCCGGGTCCAGCCCGCGCGCGCGGGGCCGTATCCGGAGACCTGGAAGCTGTTCGCCCCGGTCATGTGAGCATCCTCCGGCTTCCCCGCCCGCGGCGGCGCCTGCGGGTGTCGCGGTTCCCGTTGGTGGGCGTGTTCACGGTCGCGCCCTGCTGTGTCCCGTCCGGCTCGGGCGTGGCCTCCTGGCTCGCCCGCTGGTCCTTGGCCGGGTCCTTGGCGATCTTCGGGGACTTGATGGTCCCGTCGGTCTGGATCTTCGGCAGGCTCGTCTGCGGAGTCGGCAGGAGCGCGTTCTTCTTGTCGATCGTGCCGTCGGCCGAGACGCCGTACATGGCGTTGTAGATGTGGCGCACGGCCTCACCCGAGGCGCCGGAGCCGGTACCGGCCTGGGCGATCGTCATGACGACCGTGTAGTCCTTGGAGTACGTGGCCAGCCAGGACGTGGTCTGCTTGCCGTAGACCTCGGCGGTGCCGGTCTTGGCGTGCAGCGGGATCTTGTCCTGCGGCCAGCCGCCGAACTTCCAGGCGGCCGTACCGCGGGTGACGACGCCTTCCAGGGCGGCGTCCATGCCCTTGATGGTGGCCTGGCTGATCGGAAGTCTGCCGGTCGCCTTGGGCTTGATCTCCTGGACGGTCTTGCCGTCGGCGCTGATGATCGCCTTGCCGATGCTCGGCTCGTACAGGGTCCCGCCGTTGGCGAGCGCCCCGTAGATCCTGGCCTCCTGGATCGGGGTGACGAGGGTGTCGCCCTGACCGATGGAGTAGTTGATGGAGTCACCCTCGCGCATCTTGTTGCCTTCGAGGCAGTTCTCGTACGCGATCTTCTCGACGTAGGTGCCGTCCTTCTTGCCGGTCCTGCACCATGCGTCCTTGTTGGCCTTCCAGTACGACTCCTTCCACTGGCGGTCGGGGACGCGGCCGGTGACCTCGTTGGGGAGGTCGATGCCGGTCTCCTTGCCGAGGCCGAACTGGTGGGCGGCCTTGTAGAAGTAGTCCTTCGGCTCGCCCTTCTTGGGGTTGATGCCGCCGTCCCTCTTCCACTCTCGGTCGGCGAGGCCGTAGAAGACGGTGTCGCAGGAGACCTCGAGGGCACGGCCCAGCGAGATGGGGCCGAAGCTCTCGCCCTCGAAGTTCTTGAAGACCTGGCCGCCGACCGAGTACGAGCTGGTGCAGGGGTAGCCGCCGTCCCACTCGTAGCCGGCCTCGACCGCGGCGGCCGTGGAGACCACCTTGAACGTCGAACCGGGCGCGGACTGACCCTGTATGGCCCTGTTGAGCAGCGGGTAGTCGGAGTTCTTGCCGGTGAGCTTCTTGTAGTCCTTGGCGGAGATTCCGCCGACCCAGACGTTCGGGTCGTACGTCGGCGCCGACGCCATGGCGACGACCCGGCCGGTCTTGGCCTCCATCACGACGACGGCGCCCGAGTCGGCTTTGTAGTTCTCGCCGGTGATCTTGTCGAACTGCTGGCGGGCGGTCTTCATCGCCTGGTTCAGCTCGAACTCGGCGACGCGCTGGACACGGGCGTCGATGCTGGTGACCAGGTTGGCGCCGGGCTGGGCCTCGTCCGCCTTCGCCTCGCCGATGACGCGGCCGAGGTTGTCGACCTCGTAGCGGGTGACGCCCGCCTTGCCGCGCAGTTCCTTGTCGTACTGGCGCTCCAGGCCGGAGCGGCCGACCTGGTCGGAGCGCAGGTAGGGCGAGTCGGTGTCCTGGGCCTTGGTGATCTCGTCGTCGGTGACGGGCGAGAGGTAGCCGAGGACCTGGGCGCTGTTGGACTTGCCGGGGGCGGCGTAGCGGCGCACGGCCTCGGGTTCGGCGGTGATGCCGGGGAAGTCCTCGGAGCGCTCACGGATCTGCAGAGCCTGCTTGGCGGTGGCCTCGTCGGTGATGGGGATCGGCTGGTAGGGCGAGCCGTTCCAGCAGGGCTGGGGCGTCTTCGCGTCGCACAGCCGGACCTTCTGCGTGACCTCCGCGGGGGTCATGCCGAGGACCTTGGCCAGCTTGGTGAGGACGGCCTTGCCGTCGTCCTTCATCTTCAGCAGGTCGGTGCGGGAGGCGGAGACCACCAGCCGGGTCTCGTTGTCGGCGAGCGGCACTCCGCGGGCGTCCAGTATCGAGCCGCGCACGGCGGGTTCGACGACCTGCTGGACGTGGTTGCCCGACGCCTCCTTGGCGTACGCGTCGCCCTCGCGGATCTGGAGGTACCAGAGGCGTCCGCCGAGGGTGCCGAGGAGGGACAGCACGAGGATCTGGATGACGACGAGTCGGATCTGGACCCGTGGGGTCCGTCCGGTCTCGGGGATGTTGGTCACTGTGGCTGCCGCCCCCTCTCAGTGTGTGTATGTGTCATATACGGCGAACCTGTGAACGTGATCCGCCAACCTCCGTGGGGTCACAGCCGCTTGACTCCCTTGATGCGCCCCACCCGGGTCGTCCGGGTCCGTGCCCTGGTCTTCAGGCTGCCCAGGCCGCCGCGCTGGCCGCCGATCTTCAGCCCCGTGCCCGAGGAGAGCCAACCGGAGGAGATGTCCGCCGACTTGGCCGCGGAGCCGGTGTCGGCCAGCGGGTCGTTCTCGGCGCGGCGGGCGAGCGCCATGATGCCGGGGACGACGAACGGGGCGAGCAGCAGGTCGTACAGGGAGGCCGTGAACAGCAGGCTGGGGAGGCCGACATGGCGGGCGGCGGTGTCGCCGACGAGGGCGCCGACACCGGCGTACAGCAGGGTGGTGCCGACGGCGGCGGCGACCACGACGACCATGGGGCCGGTGGCCGACTTGAGCCGGCCGTTCTCCGGTTTGGCGAGGCCGGCGAGGTAGCCGATGACGCACAGCACCAGGGCGTAACGGCCGGCGGCGTGGTCGGCGGGCGGGGCGAGGTCGGCGAGCAGACCGGCGCCGAAGCCGACGAGGGAGCCGCCGACATGGCCGTAGACCAGGGCGAGGCCCAGGACGGTGAGGAGCAGCAGGTCGGGGACGGCTCCCGGGAGGTGGAGGCGGGCGAGGACGCTCACCTGGAGTACCAGGGCGACGACGATCAGGGCCGACGAGAGCAGGATCCGGTTGACGCGCATCAGGTACAGCTCCTACTGCTGTTGCAGGATCTCGCCGTCGACCGGCGCGTTCGCGGACGGGGTGACGGTGACCGTCACCGTGGGCGTGGGCGTCGGCTTCGGTTTGGCGGGCAGCACCGTGTCGCGCGGGTCCTTCTTCGGTGCCTCGACGACGACGCCGACGATGTCGAGCTTGGTGAAGCTGACGTACGGCGTGACGTAGAGGGTGCGGGTGAGGTCGCCGCCGGAGGGGTCGACGCGGGAGACCACGCCGACCGGGACGCCGGGGACGAAGGGCTTGTCGGCCTGCGAGCCGAAGGTGACCAGGCGGTCGCCCTTCTTCACGTCGGCCTTGCCGTTGAGGAGTTCGACGCGCAGCGGGCGGTCGCCCTGTCCGGAGGCGAAGCCGAGTTCGTCGGTGGCCTCCATGCGGGTGCCGACGGTGAAGTCGGGGTCGTTGGCCAGGAGCACGGTGGCGGTGTTCGGGCCGACCGTCGTCACCCGCCCGACCAGGCCGTCGCCGTTGAGGACGGTCATGTCGCGCTGGATGCCGTCGTTGGCGCCGACATCGATGGTGATGGTCCAGGAGAAGCCCTGGGCCGCTCCTATGGCGATGACCTGGGCGCCCTTGATGCCGTACTGGCCCTCACCGGCGACCTTGATCATCTTGTTGAGCTGTTTGAGGCGGCTGGCGTTGCGGTCGTCGCTGCCGAGCCTCGCCTTGAGGGCCGCGTTCTCCGTCTGCAGCACGGCGAGCCGGTCGTGCCGGTCGCCGGAGTCGCGGATGGCCGACACGGCGTTGCCGACCGGGTCCACCGCGGCCGACACCCCGTCCTCGATCGGGCCGAACACGGTGGCCGCGCCCTGGCGGGCACCGTCGACAGGTGAGTCCTCCCCACCGCGGATATCGACTGTGATCAGCGCGAATGCGACGGCGATCAGCAGCACCAGGAGCAGCCGGCTCTCTCGTGTGTCCCTCACGTACGGCGGCCGTGCCTTCCTCAATAGAGTCTTTTGTGGCAACAGAGTTCTTTGTGGCGACTGAGTCTTCTGCGGAGCCTATGCCTCTATATCAACGATCCGCCGCACGAGAGGAGATCATCTCGTACGGCGGAATCGAAGAGTTACGTCATCTGCGGGGCTGGGCGTCGAGCACCTGCTGGAGCGCCTCGAACTCCTCGACGCACTTGCCCGCACCGAGGGCCACGCTGTCCAGCGGGTCCTCGGCGATGTGGATCGGCATACCGGTCTCCCGGCGCAGCCGCTCGTCGAGTCCGCGCAGCAGGGCGCCGCCGCCGGTGAGGACGATCCCGCGGTCCATGATGTCGCCGGAGAGTTCCGGCGGGCACTTGTCGAGGGTCGTCTTGACGGCGTCGACGATGGCGTTGACGGGTTCCTCGATCGCCTTGCGGACTTCGGCGGCCGAGATGACGACGGTCTTGGGCAGCCCGGAGACGAGGTCCCGGCCGCGGATTTCGGTGTGTTCGTCAGCGTCGAGGTCGTATGCCGAACCGATCGTGATCTTGATCTGTTCGGACGTCCGCTCACCCAGCAGAAGGGAGTACTCCTTCTTGATGTGCTGGATGATCGCGTTGTCCAGCTCGTCACCCGCGACCCGGATGGACTGGGCGGTGACGATGCCGCCGAGGGAGATGACCGCGACCTCCGTGGTGCCGCCGCCGATGTCCACCACCATGTTGCCCGTGGCCTCGTGGACCGGCAGGCCGGAGCCGATGGCCGCGGCCATGGGCTCCTCGATGATGTGCACCTGGCGGGCGCCGGCCTGGGACGACGCCTCGATGACGGCGCGGCGCTCGACGCCGGTGATGCCCGAGGGGACACACACGACGACGCGCGGCCTCGCGAGATACCGCCGCTTGTGGATCTTCAGAATGAAGTAGCGGAGCATCCGCTCGGTGATCTCGAAGTCGGCGATCACGCCGTCCTTCAGCGGGCGCACGGCAACGATGTTGCCGGGGGTCCGCCCGATCATCTTCTTCGCTTCGGAGCCGACCGCGAGGATGCCACCGGTGTTGGTGTTGATCGCGACGACGGACGGCTCGTTGAGTACGATCCCGCGACCCCTGACGTACACCAGCGTGTTGGCGGTCCCGAGGTCGACAGCCATGTCACGGCCGATGAACGACATTGAGTTCCCCATCAGGATTCGTGTGGCCTTCCCTGGGAGCTTTTGAGGGCTTTTCAGGTCGGCGAAGTGGGTGCAGTGACGTGAAGGCTTCCATCGTAGACGCGCCTGCCCGAACACTGCGCGAGGGTCTTCGCCATTGTCAGCAGATCAAACGCCGCCTCGCTTGTGGAGACGGTCCATAGGGGGCACCCGTTCCCCCGATCGGCGCGCATATGCCGAGGGACGGCCGAAAACATCCGGCCGCCCCAGGTCAGGCGAGGGTTTGAACTGACGTCTCATCAGAAACGTCCACGAAAACTCCCTAAGAACCTTCTCCGCAACCCGGTCAGGCCGCCCCGCCCGGGAAGAAGATCTTCATCTCCCGCTCGGCCGACTCGACGGAGTCGCTCGCGTGGATGAGGTTCTCGCGGACGATGACACCGAAGTCGCCGCGGATGGACCCGGGCGCGGCGGCGATCGGGTCGGTCGGGCCGGCCAGCGCGCGCACGCCCTCGATGACCCGCTCCCCCTCGACGATCAGCGCGACGACCGGACCGGAGGCCATGAACTCCACCAGCGGCTCGTAGAAGGGCTTGCCCTTGTGCTCGCCGTAGTGCTGCTCCAGGGTGTCCTGGTCCAGAGTGCGCAGCTCCAGCGCGGTGATCGCCCAGCCCGCCTTGCGCTCGATGCGGCTGATGATCTCGCCGGTCAGGCCACGACGGACGGCGTCGGGCTTGAGGAGGACGAGGGTGCGCTGGCTCACGAGGGGCTCCTACCTGCTGACATGTGCGGTAGAACGAGGTTACAGGGCGTGTCGGCGCCTCCGTTACGCAGCGTCAGGTGTAGTGGGGTCCGCCTGGGCGGCGAATCTCGCCTTGGCCTCGTCGATCTTCCGGCCGTAGTGCACGGAGGCCCACCACAGGGCTGCGAAGACCGCCCCCATGAAGAACATGGTCGGCACGACGAAGCCGGAGACGATCAGGGCGATCTGCAGCGCCCAGCCGAGGGCGATGCCGCCGGGCCGGGTCACCACCCCGCACAGCGCGAGACACGCGAACATGGCGATACCGCTGACCGTCCACACCGTGGAGCCGGCCAGATCGGGGTCCTTCATCGCCACCAGCCCGGCGAAGCCGATGACGAAGAACTCGCCGATCAGGGTCGAGGCACAGAGCGTACGCATGACCGGCTCAGCCCCTTCCGAGCAGCAGCCGGGCCTCGCCGACCGTGATGACCGACCCGGTGACGAGCACTCCGCCGCCCGCGAACTCGCCGTCCTCCTCGGCCAGCGTGATCGCCTCCTCCAGGGCGTCCGGCAGTCGCGGTTCGACCTGGACGCGGTCCTCGCCGAACACCTCGACGGCGATCGCGGCCAGTTCGTCGGCGTCCATCGCGCGGTGGCTGGAGTTCTGGGTGATCACGACCTCGGCGAAGATCGGCTCGAAGGCTTCGAGGAGCCCCCGCACGTTCTTGTCGCTGCTCGCGCCCACCACGCCGATGAGCCGGCTGAACTCGAAGGCCTCGCCGACCGCTTCCGCGGTGGCGCGCGCGCCCGCCGGATTGTGCGCGGCGTCCAGGACGACGGACGGGGAGCGCCGTACGACCTCCAGGCGGCCCGGAGAGGAGACGGCGGCGAAGGCCTTGCGCACGGTGTCGATGTCGAGGCGGTCCGGACGCTGGGCGCCGACGCCGAAGAACGCCTCCACGGCGGCGAGCGCCACAACCGCGTTGTGCGCCTGGTAGGGGCCGTGCAGCGGCAGGTACACCTCTTCGTACTCGCCGCCGAGACCGCGCAGGGTCACCAGCTGGCCGCCGACGGCGACCTGGCGGGACACGATCCCGAACTCCAGGCCCTCGCGCGCGACCGTGGCGTCCACCTCGACGGCCTTTTTCAGGAGCACCTGCGCCGCGTCCACCGGCTGCTGGGCCAGGATCACGGTCGCGTCCTGCTTGATGATCCCGGCCTTCTCGACGGCGATCGCGCCGGGCGTCTCACCGAGCCGGTCGGTGTGGTCCAGGTCGATGGGGGTGACCACGGCGACATCACCGTCGATCACGTTGGTGGCGTCCCAGGAGCCGCCCATCCCCACTTCCACGACGGCCACGTCGACGGGAGCGTCCGCGAACGCGGCGTACGCCATCCCGGTCAGCACCTCGAAGAACGACAGCCGGTACTGCTGCTGGGCGTCGATCATCCCGATGTAAGGCTTGATGTCCTCGTACGTCTCGATGAACCGCTCGGCGGAGATCGGGGCGCCGTCCAGGCTGATGCGCTCGGTGATCGACTGGACGTGGGGGCTGGTGTACCGCCCCGTACGCAGCTCGAAGGCACTGAGGAGGGCCTCGATCATGCGGGCGGTGGAGGTCTTGCCGTTCGTCCCCGTGATGTGGATCGAGGGGTACGACCGCTGCGGCTCGCCCAGCACGTCCATCAGCGCGGCGATCCTGCTGACCGAGGGCTCCAGCTTGGTCTCGCCCCAGCGGGTGGCGAGCTCCGCCTCGACCTCGCGCAGGGCCTTGTCGACCTCGGGGTCCTCGGGGCGTCCGGGCACATCGGCCTCCGGCGGGCCGCCCTGGGTGCGCAGGGTGCGGCTGCCGGCCTCGATGACCGCGAGGTCGGGGTCCCGGTCGGTCTCGTTGGCGATGATCTCGTCGAAGGGGTCGCTGTCACTCACACGGCCAGTTTAGGGCTGCGTGTCAGGAAGGGGGTGGCTGGTCCCGTTCGGCGGGCGCGGGGAGCCTGTGGCTGGTCGCGCCCCGCGGCGGAGCCGCACATCGATGCGGCCCCGCGCCCCTTGGGTGTCCTACTGCTCGGGCAGGTTTTCCAGCTGGGCCTGGATACGGGCGATGTCCTCGTCCGCCTTGGCCAGACGGCCGCGGATCTTGTCCACGACGTTGTCCGGGGCCTTCGCGAGGAACGCCTCGTTGCCGAGCTTGGCGTTCGCCTGGGCCTTCTCCTTCTCGGCCGCCGCCAGGTCCTTCGCGAGGCGCTTGCGCTCGGCGGCGACGTCGATCGTGCCGGAGAGGTCGAGGGCGACCGTGGCACCGGCGACCGGGAGGGTCGCCGTGGCCGCGAAGGCATCGCCCTCCGGCTGCAGACGCAGAAGCTGGCGGATGGCCGGCTCGTGCGGGGCGAGCGCGGTGCCGCCCAGTTCCAGACGGGCGGGGACCTTCTGGCCGTCCTTCAGTCCCTGGTCCTTGCGGAACCGGCGCACCTCGGTGACGACCCGCTGGACCAGCGCGATCTCGTCCTCGGCGTCCTTGTCGCGGAAGCCGCTGTCCGTCGGCCACTCGCCGACGACCAGGGACTCGCCGCCGGTCAGGGTGGTCCACAGTGCGTCCGTCACGAACGGGATGACCGGGTGGAGGAGGCGCAGCGTCACGTCCAGGACCTCGCCGAGGACCCGGCCGGAGATCTGCGCCTGCTCGCCGCCCGCGAAGAACGTCGTCTTCGACAGCTCGACGTACCAGTCGAAGACCTCGTCCCACGCGAAGTGGTAGAGCGCGTCGGCGAGCTTGGCGAACTGGTAGTCGTCGTAGTACGCGTCGACCTGGGCGACCGTGGTGTTGAGCCGGGACAGGATCCAGCGGTCCGTCGCCGACATCTGCGAGGCGTCCGGCAGCGGGCCCTCGACGGTGGCGCCGTTCATCAGGGCGAAGCGGGTGGCGTTCCAGATCTTGTTGGTGAAGTTCCGGGAGGCCTTGACCCAGTCCTCGCCGATCGGCACGTCCGCGCCCGGGTTGGCGCCGTTGGCGAGGGTGAAGCGGACGGCGTCGGAGCCGTACGCGTCCATCCACACGAGCGGGTCGACCGCGTTGGGGTTCGACTTGGACATCTTCTTGCCGAACTCGTCGCGGACGAGGCCGGTGAGGGCGATGGTGTGGAAGGGGGCGACGCCGTCCATGGCGTACAGGCCGAACATCATCATCCGGGCGACCCAGAAGAAGATGATGTCGTGGCCGGTGAGCAGGACGTCGGTCGGATAGAACTTCCGCAGATCCTCGGTCTGTTCGGGCCAGCCGAGCGTGGAGAACGGCCACAGGCCGGACGAGAACCAGGTGTCGAGGACGTCCGGGTCCTGGGTCCACCCCTCACCCGCCGGCGGCTCCTCGTCGGGGCCGACGCAGACGACCTCGCCGCCCGGGCCGTACCAGATCGGGATGCGGTGGCCCCACCACAGCTGGCGCGAGATGCACCAGTCGTGCATGTTGTCGACCCAGTCGAAGTAGCGCTTCGACATCTCCTCGGGGTGGATCCTGACCCGGCCGTCACGGACCGCGTCGCCTGCCGCCTTGGCGAGCGGGCCGACCTTGACCCACCACTGCATCGAAAGGCGCGGCTCGACCGTGGTCTTGCAGCGCGAGCAGTGGCCGACGGAGTGCATGTAGGGGCGCTTCTCGGCGACGATGCGGCCCTGCTCCTTGAGGGCGCCGACGACGGTCGAGCGGGCCTCGAAGCGGTCCAGGCCGAGGAAGGGGCCGTGGACGGTGATGATGCCGTGCTCGTCCATGATCGTCAGGGACGGCAGGTCGTGGCGCCGGCCGATCTCGAAGTCGTTCGGGTCGTGTGCCGGCGTCACCTTGACCGCGCCCGTACCGAACTCGGGGTCGACGTGGGTGTCGGCGACGACCGGGATGGTGCGGTCGGTCAGCGGAAGCTTGATCTGCTTGCCGATGAGGTGCTTGTAGCGCTCGTCGTCGGGGTGGACGGCGACCGCCGTGTCACCGAGCATCGTCTCCGCGCGCGTGGTCGCGACGACGACGCTGTCCTCGCCCTCGCCGTAGCGGATGGAGACCAACTCGCCCGCGTCCTCCTGGTATTCCACCTCGATGTCCGAGATGGCCGTCAGACAGCGCGGGCACCAGTTGATGATGCGCTCGGCGCGGTAGATCAGCTCGTCGTCGTAGAGCCGCTTGAAGATGGTGAGGACGGCCTTGGACAGGCCCTCGTCCATCGTGAACCGCTCACGGCTCCAGTCGACACCGTCACCGAGGCGTCGCATCTGGCCGAGGATCCGGCCGCCGTACTCCTCCTTCCACTGCCAGACGCGCTCGACGAACTCCTCGCGCCCCAGGTCGTGTCGGGACTTGCCCTCCTCGGCGAGCTGCTGCTCGACCTTGTTCTGGGTCGCGATACCGGCGTGGTCCATGCCCGGCAGCCACAGCGACTCGTAGCCCTGCATGCGCTTGCGGCGCGTCAGGGCGTCCATGAGGGTGTGCTGAAAAGCGTGCCCGAGGTGCAGGCTGCCGGTGACGTTAGGCGGCGGGATGACGATGGTGTACGGAGGCTTGTCGCTCTTCGCGTCGGCGGTGAAGTAACCGCGCTCCACCCAGCGCTCGTACAGCGTCCCCTCTACCTCGGCCGGCGTGTACTGGGTCGGCAGTTCGGTGCTGGGCGCTGTGGGCTGCTGCTGAGCGTTCTCGGTCACGGGGTCAGTTTAGGGGTGTCGTGGGCCTGCCCCGAAACGCGTTTGTTCTGTAACGGTGGGGACCCCGACGCCGTGTGCCGCCTGCGCCTGAGCCAGGATGTCAGGAACACATAAGCATCTGGAGGGGAACCCAGAGATGAGTCACAACCAGCCGGGCCCGTACGGGCAGCCTCAACAGCCCGGGCAGCCGCAACAGCCCGGGCCGTACGGCCAGCCGGGCCCCTACGGCCAGCCGCCGCAGGCCCCCCAGCCCGGCTACGGCTACCCGCAGCAGCCCCCGCAGGCCCCTCAGGGCCAGCCCCAGGAGCAGCCCGGCTACGGCTACCCGCAGCAGGGCGGCGTCCCGCCGCAGACCCCGCCGTACGGTCAGCCGCAGGCTCCCTACGGCCAGCAGGCCCCGTACGGACAGCAAGCCCCGTACGGGCAGCAGCCGTCCTACGGCCAGGCCCCCTACGGCGTCCCGCAGCCCCCGGCGCCCGGTGGCGGCAGCGGGAAGAAGATCGGCATCATCCTCGGCGCGGTGGCGGTCGTGGCCGCGATCGCGGTCGGCGCGTACCTGGTGATCGGCGGGGGCGGGGGCGGCGGCGGTTCGGACGTCGCGGACGACGGGGCGCACAAGCTGGCGGCCCCGGCGACGATCCTCGGTGGGGACTACAAGAAGGGCAGCGACGCCGGGCTCGGTGCGCTGAGCGAGAGCGACGTCAAGGACGCCGAGTCGTGGGGCGTCAAGGACGCCAAGGACGTCAGCGCGACCTACTCCTCGGGCACCGGCCTCAGCACGAAGTCCCTGATGTTCGCGGGCGTGTACGGCACGATCGACGACCCGGAGAAGGTCGTCGACTCGATGTTCGCCCAGGCCAAGAAGGGCTCCTCGAAGGACTCCGGCTCGGGCTCGTTCGTGGGCAGCCCCAAGGAGTTCACCCCCACGGGCTTCGACAACGGCGTCATGAAGTGCCAGGAGATCAAGACCACCGAGTCCGGTCAGACCATCTCGATGCCCGTGTGCATCTGGGGTGACCACAGCACGGTCACCTACGTGTTCGCGTACGACATGGCCGCCCTGACCGAAGGCAAGAGCACCACGATGACGGAAGCGGCCGAACTGACGGCCAAGGTCCGCAACGACGTGCGTGTCGCGTCCTGACGGACACCGGCCCACGGCTCAACCACGAAGGGGCCCCGGTCGATTGACCGGGGCCCCTTCGGCATGTGCGGTGGGTTACGCCGTCTTCTGCTCGCCCGGGCCGCGTCCGCGGGCGTCCCGCGGGATGAGGGTCGGGTTGACGTTGGAGTGGACGACGTCCGCCGTGATGACGACGCGGGCCACGTCCTTGCGGGACGGGATCTCGTACATGACGCCCTGCAGGACCTCTTCCATGATGGCGCGCAGGCCTCGCGCACCGGTCTGGCGGAGGATGGCCTGGTCTGCGATGGCTTCCAGCGCCTCGCGCTCGAAGTCCAGCTCCACGCCGTCGAGTTCGAAGAGGCGCTGGTACTGCTTCACCAGCGCGTTGCGCGGCTCGATGAGGATCTGGAGGAGCGCCTCGCGGTCGAGGTTGTGCACCGAGGTGATGACGGGGAGACGCCCGATGAACTCGGGGATCATGCCGAACTTGACCAGGTCCTCCGGCATGACGGCCTCGAACTGGTCCTTGGACTGCAGCTCGAGCTTGGAGCGGATCGTCGCGCCGAAGCCGATGCCCTTGGCACCCGCCCGGGACTCGATGAGCTTCTCCAGGCCCGCGAAGGCACCGCCCACGATGAACAGGACGTTCGTCGTGTCGATCTGGATGAACTCCTGGTGCGGGTGCTTGCGTCCGCCCTGCGGCGGGACCGAGGCGGTGGTGCCCTCGAGGATCTTGAGCAGTGCCTGCTGCACGCCCTCGCCGCTCACGTCCCGCGTGATGGAGGGGTTTTCACTCTTCCGCGCGACCTTGTCGATCTCATCGATGTAGATGATCCCGGTCTCGGCCTTCTTGACGTCGTAGTCCGCCGCCTGGATGAGCTTCAGCAGGATGTTCTCGACGTCCTCGCCGACGTACCCCGCCTCGGTGAGCGCCGTCGCGTCGGCGATCGCGAACGGGACGTTCAGCATGCGGGCGAGGGTCTGCGCGAGGAGCGTCTTGCCGGAGCCCGTGGGGCCCAGCAGGAGGATGTTGGACTTCGCCAACTCGATCGCGTCGTCACGGCTGCTGCCGCCACTGTTCTCACCGGCCTGGACCCGCTTGTAGTGGTTGTACACCGCCACGGAGAGGGCCTTCTTGGCCGATTCCTGGCCCACGACATAGCCCTCGAGGAACTCGTAGATCTCGCGGGGCTTGGGGAGTTCCTCCCAGCGCACCTCGCTCGTCTCCGCGAGTTCTTCCTCGATGATCTCGTTGCAGAGATCGATGCACTCGTCGCAGATGTACACACCAGGCCCTGCGATGAGCTTCTTGACCTGCTTCTGGCTCTTGCCGCAGAACGAGCACTTGAGCAGATCGCCGCCGTCACCGATGCGTGCCACGGTGTGCTTCCCCTTCGCCTGGGAGACGCCTAGGTCCAGCGGCTCCTGGTGCTGCCTTATGTCCGACGGTACCTTGCCGGGCCCCCCGTTCGGGCCCCCCTTGGCAGGGTTCACTTCGACGTGCACTGTGCCAAGGGGCGGCATATCCTACGGCTCCGCGTCAGCGGACGGTGGCGTTGTTCATCTTCCGGGTGGAGATGATCTGGTCGATCAGGCCGTACGCCAGGGCGTCGTCGGCCGTGAGGATCTTGTCGCGCTCGATGTCCTCGCGGATCTTCTCGATCGGCGTCGTGGAGTGCTTGGCCAGCAGGTCTTCCAGCTGGGCGCGCATCCGGAGGATCTCGTTGGCGGCGATCTCCAGGTCGGAGACCTGTCCGCGGCCGGTCTCGCTGTAGGGCTGGTGGATCAGCACCCGGGCGTTCGGGAGCGCCATGCGCTTGCCCGGTGTGCCGGCGGCCAGCAGGATGGCGGCGGCCGAGGCGGCCTGGCCCATGCAGACCGTCTGGACGTCGGGCTTCACGAACTGCATGGTGTCGTAAATCGCAGTGAGCGCCGTGAAGGAGCCACCGGGGCTGTTGATGTAGACCGAGATGTCCCGGTCGGGGTCCATCGACTCCAGGCACAGCAGCTGCGCCATGACGTCGTTGGCGGAGGCGTCGTCGATCTGCACGCCGAGGAAGATCACGCGCTCCTCGAAGAGCTTCGCGTACGGGTCGTACTCGCGGACGCCCTGCGAGGTGCGCTCGACGAAGCGGGGGATCACGTAGCGGGACTCGGCGACGGGTCCCGCGTACTCGGCGCGTGTGCGGTCGTACAGGCCGCTGCCGGGGAAGTCGTTCACTGTCTGTCTCCTAGGGGCTGTGGCGGTCGACTGGGGGCTTCCTGGGGCCGTTCCGGCCCCGTGGGGCGGTCAGGCCCCGGTGCCGCCGCCGCCCGGGATGCCGGCAGCCGTGCTGATCACGTCGTCGATGAGGCCGTACGCCTTGGCCTCCGCGGGGTCGAACCAGCGGTCGCGGTCCGAGTCACGGGTGACCTGCTCGACCGTCTGGCCCGTGTGCTGGGACGTGAGTTCGGCCATGCGCTTCTTGGTGTGCAGCAGCCGCTCGGCGTGGATCTTGATGTCCGACGCGGAACCCGCGAGACCGGCGGAGGGCTGGTGGATCAGGATCTCGGCGTTCGGCAGCGCGAAGCGCTTTCCGGGGGTGCCCGCGCTGAGCAGGAACTGCCCCATGGAGGCGGCCAGACCCATCGCGATGGTCATCACGTCGTTCTTGATGAACTGCATGGTGTCGTAGATCGCCATACCGGCCGTGATCGAACCGCCCGGGCTGTTGATGTAGAGGTTGATGTCCTTGTCGGGATCGGCCGCGGCAAGGAGCAGCAACTGCGCGGTGATCTTGTTTGCGATGTCATCGTCGACCGGCTGGCCGAGGAAGATGATCCGCTCGTTGAGCAGCCGGTTGTAGACCTGGTCGCCGAGGCCACCACCGATGGAGGGCTCGCCGGCGGCGGAGGGCATCAGATTCGTCACGTATCCACCTGCTCGTCTTACGACGGCGCCGGGCCGTCTCACGTTTCCCTGCGTGTTCCCTGCGGGGCTGGAGCCATTGGAGGACTCCAATCGCCCTCTTGTTCATGGACCCTAACGCGCTGGTCCCTTCGGAGAATCCCGGATACGTGGCTGTTCGCCGGGGGCGTAGCGCCGGGGGCCCCGGGCAGCCGGACGGTCACGGGCCCTCGGGTGCCGGTCGCGCGGTCCCCGGTGTCCCCTGGGCCGGTCACCGGCCGGCCGGACGGCACGGGCCCCCGGGAGTGACTCCCGGGGGCCCGTCGTACTGCTGTCAGAGGCGCCGGGGGCTTCAGCCCTCGGTCTTCTCCTCGGCCGCGGCCTCGGCCGGGGCGTCCTCGGAGGCGGCCTCGACGGTCTCGGCCGTCTCGTCCTCGTCGTCGTCCAGGTCGACGACCTCGCCGTTGGTGTCCTTGACCGTGGCGGCCTCGACCACGACGGCCAGGGCCTTGCCGCGGGCGACCTCGCCGACGAGGAGCGGGACCTGACCGCCCTCGACGACCGCCTGGGCGAACTGGTCCGGGGACATGCCGGAGGAGGCGGCGCGGCGCATGAGGTGCTCGGTGAGCTCCTCCTGGTTGACGTTCAGCTTCTCCCGCTTGACGAGCTCGTCGAGGACGAACTGCGTCTTGATGCCCTTGACCGCGGCTTCCTTGGTCTCGGCGACGAACTCCTCCTCGGTCTTGCCCTGGATTTCCAGGTACTTCTCGAAGTCGAGGCCCATCTGGCCGAGCTGGTGGTGCTCCAGGTTGTGCTTGCGGGTGTTGATCTCTTCCTCGAGCAGCTTCTCGGGGACGGGCACCTCGACGAGCTCCAGCAGCTTCTCCAGGACGCGCTCCTGGGCCTGCGTGGCCTGGTCGTACTGCTTCATGTTCTCAAGGCGCTTGCGGCTGTCGGCCCGCAGCTCCTCGAGGGTGTCGAACTCGGAGGCGAGCTGCGCGAACTCGTCGTCCAGCTCGGGCAGTTCACGGGCGGCGACCTGGGTGACCTTGACGGTGACCTCGGCCTCCTTGCCGGCCGCCGAGCCGCCCTTGAGCTCGGACGCGAAGGTGGCCTCGCCACCGGCCTCCAGGCCCTTCACGGCGTCGTCGATGCCTTCGAGGAGCTCGCCGGAGCCGATCGTGTAGGAGACGCCGCTGGCGACGCCGTCCTCCAGGACCTCGCCCTCGACCTTGGCCTCCAGGTCGATGGTGACGACGTCGCCGTCCTCGGCGGCACGCTCGACCGGGGAGGTCGAGGCGAAGCGCTCGCGGAGCTGCTCGACCGACTTCGCGATGTCCTCGTCGGTGACCTCGACGGAGTCGACCTCGACCTCGATGCCGGAGTAGTCCGGGATCTCGATGGCCGGGCGGACGTCGACCTCGGCGGTGAAGTTCAGCGTCTCGCCGTCCTTCAGCTCGGTGATGTCGACCTCGGGCTGGCCGAGGACGTCGATCTCGGCCTCGTTGACCGCCTCGGTGTAGAACTTGGGAAGCGCGTCGTTGACCGCCTCCTCCAGCACCGCACCGCGGCCGAACCGCTGGTCGATGACGCGGGCCGGGATCTTGCCCTTGCGGAAGCCCTTCACCGTGACCTGCTGGTTGATCTTCTTGTACGCCGCGTCGAGGCTGTCCTTGAGCTCCTCGAAGGGCACCTCGATGCTGAGCCGAACCCGAGTCGGGTTCAGGGTCTCCACGGCGCTCTTCACGGTTCGGTCTCCTTGGGGGCTGACTTCTTGGTTTCTGCCGGCGCCAGAACGGCTCCGGCGGATTAGCCGCCCGGGGGTCGTCCAGTGGAGATCCAGTGGATGAGGCACACGGGCGTGCAGCTTGCATAGTAACGGCAGCGGCGACACGCCCCAAAGGCGATCACGAACCCGGTCGCGCGAGGTGATCGCGCAGCCGGTCCGCGAGAGATCGCGCAGGTGGTCGGGGTGGCGGGATTTGAACCCACGGCCTTCCGCTCCCAAAGCGGACGCGCTACCAAGCTGCGCCACACCCCGTCTGGTGCGTCACGTAGGGTACATGCCCGCAGGCAGCGGGGTTGCCGCATTTCACGAGCGCCGGGACGGAGTGCGCCCGCGCAGGGGGTTGGCGGGGGAAGGAATGTGCGGCGGGGCGGCACGACCCGCTACGATGCTTCCGTGCCGCCGGGCAGTGATCCACGGCGCGTGCTGTGCGGGCGTAGCTCAATGGTAGAGCCCTAGTCTTCCAAACTAGCTACGCGGGTTCGATTCCCGTCGCCCGCTCCATACGACGCGGGGCCAGGTCAGAGGTTCGATTCTCCACCTGGCCCTGACTCGTTTCCGGGGGCTCCACGCAGATCCATGCCGACGAGGAGTGTCGATGCTCGGGTTCATGGACTGGTCCGTCGTCGTGATGGGCTGCTTGCTGGTTCTTCTCAGCTTCGGCTGCCGCTGGTGGGAGCGGGCACATGTGCGCAAAGGAACACGCTCCCGCCAGGGCATGCGCTTCTACGCGATATGGATGCCCCTGCTCATCGGTCTTGGCATGATCGTCGCCAAGGTGCCGCACATGGTCGGCGCACCCTTCGCCATCGTCATGGCTGCTGACACGCTGATCCTTGTACTGGCGGTCACGACGGCGCTGGTCCTGGCTGTACAGGTGAGGCGTCGGGCCGGCTCCGGGCCGTCCGCCGAGTGACGGCAATGCTTGTCCGGGCGGCGTGCGGCGGTCGGCGTCCAGTGCACGATCAGCCGAGGTGCCGAGCGGGGGGATTCCCCTCGCCCGCTCCGAACAGGCCTCCGGCCCGGTTCCCCGAGGGGGTCGGGCCGGAGGTCTTTGTCGTGTTCGTCCGGTGATCCGGGGCTAGAACTGGATCGAGTTGATGGTGTCCGCTATCGAGTTCAGGAAGCGTTGGATGTCGTCGGCCATGCCGGTCGAGGCGAGGAAGAAGCCGAAGAGCACCGCGACTATGGCGGGGCCGGCCTTGATGGACCCTCCCCGCATCAACACCACCAGGATGATCCCCAACAGCAGCACCACTGACAGCGAAATGGCCACAACTGATCACACCCTTGGTCGGTCCCGCTCTCCCGGCCCGGGGACGCGACCCCGCGACCCCCGCCAGAACCATCGTGCCACCAACGCGGCCCGCATATGCGGCGGGTGAGGCAACGTTTGGCCATGCCCATACCTGCCCCGCCTCACCTGGCCGGTTCCTTTCGGTATGCGCCCACCGCGTCCGCACATCCCGTTCGCAGACAATTCGAATCGTCGGCACAGATGTGCCAGGGGTGTCGAAATGGAACGGTTCCGGCGGACTAATCACGACAATGCAGGCGTACCGAAACCTACTTGGAAGCGAACAACCAGCAACAACACAGCTGTTTTCACGGAAACACACAGCCCGCACTAAGGTGCCTCAGATGTTTCCAGCCGCCGCCGACGCAGTCCCCCGTCCACGCTCGCCTCAGAATCCGCCGCCCGGCCGGCAGCGCGACGCCTTCTTCGACAACGCCAAGTACCTGGCGATCGTCCTGGTGGCGGTCGCGCACTCCTGGGAGCCGGTCAAGGGCGACAGCCGGATCCTGGAGGGCGTGTACACGGTCGTGTACTCGTTCCACATGCCGGCGTTCATCATCATCTCCGGCTTCTTCTCGCGCAGTTTCGACATGCGTCCGGACCGGCTGAAACGGCTGATCACCGGCGTCGCCGTGCCGTACATCGTCTTCGAGACGGCGTACTCCCTCTTCAAGCGCTACGCCGACCACGACCCGGGCATGGAGATCAGTCTCCTGGACCCGTGGTTCCTGACCTGGTTCCTGGTGGCGCTGTTCATCTGGCGGCTCACCACGCCGATCTGGAACCTGGTGCGGTGGCCGCTGCCGCTCGCGCTCGGCATCGCGATGCTGGCGTCCGTGACCCCGGGCATCGGCGACGACCTGGACCTGCAGCGGGTGCTCCAGTTCCTGCCCTACTTCGTGCTGGGTCTGGTCATGAAGCCCGAGCACTTCCGGATGGTGCGCCGGCGCTCGGTGCGGATCGTGGCGGTGCCGGTGTTCGTGGCGGCCCTCGCCGTCGGCTGGTGGGCGGTGCCGCGCATGAACACCGCGTGGTTCTACCACCGCGACGCCGTCCAGGACATGGGCGCGCCCTGGTGGACGGGACCGGTCATGGTGCTGGCCATGTTCGGCGCCTCGCTGCTGCTGACGGCCTGCTTCTTCGCCTGGGTGCCGGGCCGGCGCATGTGGTTCACCGCGCTCGGCGCGGGCACGCTGTACGGCTATCTGCTGCACGGCTTCCTGATCAAGGGCGCCGGTTTCGCGGGCTGGTTCGACCAGGCGTGGCTGCACCGGCCGCTGGGCGAGATCTTCGTGAGCGCCCTCGCCGCGGTCGCCGTCACCCTGCTGTGCACCTCGCCCGTGCGCCGGGTCTTCCGGTTCGTGATGGAGCCCGACATGAACTGGGCGTTCAGGCGGGACGCGGCCGAGGCGGTGCGGGGACGGGAAGCGCCCCGCAAGACCGCCCCTCGCGAGACGGTCGACGCCTAGAGCGACGGCTCAACCCGACCGAGAAGCGCGCGCATCGTCGCGTACTTCTCGGTCAGCCGTTTCCGCGTCGCCTCGTCCAGGACCGCCAGGCGCGCCGGGTCCGCGTTGTGCGCCAGGTCCGCCTCCTTCACCAGCAGGGCGCCCGGGGTGGCGAGGATGCGCCCGGCGTACGCCTCGGGCGGCTCTCCGGCCCGTTTGGTGACCGCGAGCACGATGTCCTTGGTACGGCGGCTCAGCGCGGCCTGATCGAGCCAGTGCTCGGAGAGGGCGTCGTCCTCGACGGAGTCGTGCAGCCAGGCCGCGGCGATCTGCTCGTCGTCGCCGCCCCGCGCGCGTACGCCCTCGGCGACGGCCCGCAGGTGTTCGGCGTAGGGCCGTCCCGCCTTGTCGGTCTGGCCCTCGTGCGCGGCGCGGGCGAGGGTCTCCACTTCGGCCAGGGTCAACTCGGGGGTGTGCGTCACGCGTTCAGTGTGCCGCCTCACAGCGTCGGCGGGTCGGCCGCGAGCGGGCCGCATGGTGCTCGCTTCGGCGGTCGGCGGGAGGTGCAGCCCCTCCCACGGGCGGGCGGGTGTGACGTGCCGTCGGTCAGCGGGGCATCGCCGCGGCCGTGGGCCCTTCCCGGCAGATCAGCAGCAGCGCCCGGTCGTCGTTGACGTCCTTGGCGACCGCCTCGATGAGATGCCAGGCCGCGCCGTGGAAGCCGCCGGCGACATAGCGGTCGGCCTCGCCCGTCAGCCGGTCGATGCCCTCCACTATGTCCCGCTCGGAGGTCTCCACCAGACCGTCCGTGAAGAGCATCAGGACGTCACCGGGGCGCAGCGAGCCCTTCACCGGGTCGAACTGCGCTCCGTCGTAGACGCCGAGGAGAGGGCCCTCGGCGGCCTTCTCCTCCCAGCGGCCGCTGCCGGCGCTGAGCTGGAGGCCCGGCGGATGGCCGGCCGAGTAGAGCTCGTAGTCGCCCGAGTCCAGGTCCAGGACCAGGTGGATCGAGGTCGCGAATCCCTCGTCCCAGTCCTGGCGGAGCAGATAGCCGTTCGCGGCGGGCAGGAAGGCGTGCGGGGGCAGCGAACCCAGCAGGCCGCCGAACGCGCCCGACAGCAGCAGCGCGCGCGAGGCCGCGTCCATGCCCTTGCCGGACACGTCCGTGAGGACGACCTCCATGGTCCGGCCGCCGTTGGTCCGCGCCGCGACCACGAAGTCGCCGGAGAACGACTGTCCGCCCGCGGGACGCAACGCCATCTCGCGGTGCCAACCATGGGGCAGGTGGGGCAACTTGCTCTGTACCCGGATGCGTTCACGGAGGTCGAAGAGCATGGTGCCGCCGCGCCGCCAGGGCACCCCGACCCGGCTGCGGAACTGGGCGATGAGCAGACCGAAGAAGCCGCAGGCGGCCACGACCAGCACCACGCCGGGGGTGACCCGCGCCGCGCCCTCGGTGTACGGCCCGAGGCGCACCGACTCCACGATCAGCGCGGTCGCCGCCGCCGCGTACAGGCTGAGCAGGCTCGCCGGGCGCAGCAGCAGGCCGCCGGCGACGATCGGCAGGACCAGCGCGGCCGGTGAAACCCACACGGAGTTCATCAAAGTGCTGGCGGTGATCAGCGGGACGGTGAGGAGCAGACCGGCCAGCGCGACCCAGTCCGAGCCGTCGCCGCGGAAGTAGTCGACGGCACTTCTGCGCAGGCCGGTGCGGGCCCGGTGCCATTGCATCTTCAACCGGGCCGTGAACGTCTCGGCTTCCGCGCGCCGCTCTCGTCCTGCTGCCATTAGTTCGGGACCTTATCCGTCGAACCCCCTGCTTGGCACAGGAGGTACGACTTGTCCCCCGTGCGAGCTTCGACTTCACAGTATTCTCAGCTGCGTGATCAGCCGAAATTCCCTCGCTCGTCCCGCAAAGCCCTGGTAGGCATGGTCCATGGGGACTGACTTGCGGGTGCTTCGGCAGGACGACTGGGACGAGTGGTACGACAACCTGATCCGCGCTTTCGGCGGGGTTCCGGAGTCGGCCGAGGAGCGGGAGCTGTTCCGCGAGCTCACCGCGTACGACCGGTCCATCGGGGCCTGGGACGGCGACCGGTGGGTGGGCACGGCGGGGGCGTTCCGCTTCCGCCTGACCGTGCCGGGCGGTGCGTCGGTGCCGGCCGCGGGCGTCACGATGGTGAGCGTGGCGGGCACGCACCGGCGGCGCGGGGTGCTGACGTCGATGATGCGGCGGCAGTTGGACGACGTGCACGCCTGGGGCGAGCCGCTGGCCGTGCTCACCGCCTCCGAGCCGGTGATCTACGGCCGGTTCGGGTACGGCGTCGGCACATACCACCTCAACGCCGACATCGACACGACCCGCGTACGGCTGTCCGTGCCGCCCGGCACCGACGACGTACAACTGCGGTACGCCGCGCCCGCCGACGTGCTCGACGCGTGCGAGGCGGTGTACGCCCAGCTCGTGTCGCGGCGGCCGGGAATGGTCGCGCGGGTCCCCGGCTGGGAGCGGCTGTGGCTGCTCGACCCGGAGAGCGAGCGGGACGGCGCCTCGCCGCTGCAGTGCGTGGTCGCGGAGCGGGACGGGGAGGTCGTGGGGTTCGTGCGCTTCCGGGTCAAGGCGGAATGGGAGGCGGCCGGGCCCAAGGGCACGGTGGTGGTCTCCGATCTGGACGCGCTGGATCCGGCCGTGCACGGCGCGCTGTGGCGGTTCCTGTTCGACCTCGACCTCACCTCGCGGATCGAGGTCAAGCGGCGGCCGGTTGACGAGCCCTGGCAGTACCTCGTCTCCGACGTCCGGCGCTGCTCACTGCTGGTGCGGGACGCGCTGCACGTACGGCTGGTGGACGTCGGGGCCGCGCTGCAGTCGCGGACCTACCAGGCGCCGGTGGACCTGGTGTTGGAGGTCGAGGACGCCTTCTGCCCCTGGAACTCCGGGCGTTGGCGGCTCAGCGGGGACACCAAGGGCGCGTCGTGCGAGCGTACGACGGACTCGGCCGATCTCGCTCTGTCCGTACGGGAGTTGGGGGCGGCCTACCTCGGTGGCGTGAGCCTCGCCTCGTTGGCCGCGGCCGGGCTGGTGCGGGAGGTGCGGCAGGGGGCGCTGGCCCAGGCCGCGGTGGGGTTCGGGTCGGCGGTGGCACCCTGGCTGCCGCACGGGTTCTGACGGGCCCCGGCGCTCTGCGGCGGGTTCCTGGAGTTCACCTCTTCTGGCAGGTCGGGCACCAGAAGAGGTTGCGGGCGGCGAGACCGGCGGTGCGGATCTCGCCACCACAGATGTGGCACGGCAGATTGGCCCTGCGGTAGACGTAGACCTCGCCGCCGTGGTCGTCCACGCGGGGCGGGCGGCCCATCGCCTCCGGCATGTGTTCGGGGCGGACGGTGTCGATGCGGTTGTTGCGGACGCCCTCGCGCATGAGGCCGACCAGGTCGGCCCAGATCGCGTCCCACTCGGCGGGGGTGATGTCCCGGCCCGCACGGTAGGGGTCGATGCGGTGCCGGAAGAGGACCTCCGCCCGGTAGACGTTGCCCACGCCCGCGATGACCTTCTGGTCCATCAGGAGGGCGGCGATCGTCGTACGGCTGCCGGAGATCCGTCGGTACGCGGTCTGCGGGTCGGCGTCGACGTCGGCCCGGAGGGGGTCGGGGCCCAGGCGGTCGTGCACCGACTGCTTCTCAGCGGGGGTGATCAGGGCGCAGGTCGTGGGGCCGCGGAGGTCGACGTACGCCGTGCTGTTCGCGAGGCGGAGGCGGACCGTGTCGGTGGGCGGGGGCGCGGGGGCGCCGCCGAAGGTGACCTTGCCGAAGAGGCCGAGGTGGATGTGGATCCAGTCGGTGGTGCGGAAGCCCAGGAAGAGGTGCTTTCCGTGGGCTTCCGTGTGGGTGAGGGGGGAGCCGTCGAGGAGGGCGGCGGCGTCGGAGAACTTGCCCTGGGGGCTGGTGACCCGGGGTTCGGTGCGCAGGAATGCGGCGCCGTAGTCCTGGGCCAGGCGGTGGATGGTGTGCCCCTCAGGCACGGTGGCTCCTTGTTCGTCCGCGGGCGGGGGCGCTGCCCGGGGGCGGTTTTCTCGCCCCCGCCGCCCCTACCCGTCCCGTCCTTCGGGGGCTCCGCCCCCGGGCCCCCGCTCCTCAAACGCCGGAGGGGCTGGATTTGCCGCCGGAGGGGCTGGGTTGCTACTGCTGCGGGTGGTGGGGCGGGATCGGGGGGAGGTCGCCCGTGGTCTCGTAGTCGGCCAGCATGTCGATGCGGCGCTGGTGGCGTTCGTCGCCGGAGAACGGGGTGTTGAGGAAGGTCTCGACGAACTTCGTCGCCTCCTCCTCCGTGTGCATGCGCCCGCCCACCGCGACGACGTTGGCGTCGTTGTGCTGACGGCCCAGCGACGCGGTCTCCACGCTCC
Source organism: Streptomyces sp. NBC_00285 (assembly GCF_036174265.1). Classification (NCBI taxonomy): domain Bacteria; kingdom Bacillati; phylum Actinomycetota; class Actinomycetes; order Kitasatosporales; family Streptomycetaceae; genus Streptomyces; species Streptomyces sp. NBC_00285. Next base: position 3,967,709 of record NZ_CP108055.1, read on the forward strand.
AGGCGAGCGCCGCCCGGACGCCCTTCACCTTGTTCGCGGCGATCTGCTCACCGTTGCCGGAGCCGCCGATCACGATGCCGAGGGAGCCGGCGTCGGCGGCCGTGCGCTCGGCGGCGCGGAGGCAGAACGGCGGGTAGTCGTCCTGGGCGTCGTAGATGTGGGGGCCGCAGTCGACCGCGTCGTGACCGGCCACCTTCAGCCAGTCGACGAGGTGGTTCTTGAGTTCGAAGCCCGCATGGTCGGAGCCGATGTACACGCGCATGGGATGAGTGTGACACGGCTGTTTCGGGGCAGCAGCCCCGGGTGTCGGCCAGGAAAAATGTGAGCCCAGTAATAGAAGCTCAAGAAAACCTCAAGTAACGATCTGGATTCAAAGGTTCACGGATTTCTTTGCCTCCGATTCACTGGACCGACCCGTACGTTGCTCGTGCGGGGACCCCCACACCCGGTACGAAGGAACTCCCCGTATGACTGGTCTCCAGGCCGGACTCAAGAACCGTCACCTCACGATGATCGCCATCGGCGGTGTCATCGGAGCGGGCCTCTTCGTGGGCTCCAGCTCCGGTATCGCCACCGCCGGACCCGGCATCCTGCTGTCGTACGCCCTGGTCGGCACTCTCGTCGTCCTCGTCATGCGGATGCTCGGTGAGATGTCCGCCGCGAACCCGACCTCGGGTTCGTTCTCCGCGCATGCCGACCGCGCGCTCGGGCGCTGGGCCGGCTTCTCCATCGGCTGGCTCTACTGGTTCTTCTGGGTCGTCGTGCTCGCGGTCGAGGCGACCGCCGGTGCCAAGATCCTCGAAGGGTGGATCCCCGCCGTACCGCAGTGGGGATGGGCGCTCATCGTGATGGTGGTGCTGACCGCCACCAACCTCGTCTCCGTGGGGTCCTACGGCGAGTTCGAGTTCTGGTTCGCCGGGATCAAGGTCGTCGCCATCGGAGCGTTCGTCGTCATCGGCCTGCTCGCCGTCTTCGGCGTGCTGCCCGGCGCCGACACCGACCAGGCGGGGCTGTCCAACCTCACCGACCACGGCGGCTTCCTCCCCCACGGAGCCGGCGCCATCCTCACCGGAGTACTCCTCGTCGTCTTCTCCTTCATGGGGAGCGAGATCGCGACCCTCGCGGCCGGTGAGTCGGAGGACCCGCAGCGGGCGGTGACCAAGTCGACCAACAGCATCATCTGGCGTATCGCCGTGTTCTACCTCGGCTCGATCTTCGTCGTCGTGACGTTGATCCCGTGGGACTCCAAGTCCATCCAGGACAACGGCTCCTACGTCGCCGCACTCGACTCCCTCGGCATCGCGCACGCCGGTCAGATCATGAACTTCATCGTGCTGACCTCGGTACTGTCCTGTCTCAACTCCGGCCTCTACACGGCCTCCCGGATGGCCTTCTCGCTCGGCGAGCGGGGAGACGCGCCGAAGGCGTTCGCCCGGGTCAACGGCCGGGGCGTGCCGATGGCGGCGATCCTCTCGTCGGTGGTGTTCGGCTTCGTGGCCGTCTTCTTCAACTACCTCTCCCCCGACAAGGTCTTCCTCTTCCTGGTCAACTCCTCCGGTGCGGTGGCCCTGTTCGTGTGGCTGGTCATCTGCTTCTCGCAGCTACGGATGCGGAAGATCATCCAGGCCGAGGCGCCGGAGAAGCTGGTCGTGAAGATGTGGCTGTACCCGTATCTGACCTGGGCGACGGCCGCGTTGATCGTGTTCGTCCTCGGATACATGCTGACCGACACGGAGCACGACGGACGGGAGACCGTACTGCTGTCGCTGCTCGTCGCGGCGGTGGTGCTGGCCATCGCCGTGGTGAAGGAGAGGCTCCGGGGACGGCGTACGGCTTCGGGCCCGGTGGGCGAGGTGACGGACAAGGTGTCCGTCGGCTGACCTGTTCGACCATGTGGTGAAGGGCCCCGCGGCGTGTGCCGCGGGGCCCTTCATCCGTGCCTACAGGACGGTGAAGCTGTCCTTCACCCTGCCGTACGTCTTGAGGGCCGCTGCCTCGATGTCCGGCTGGTACCAGGTGTTGACCTGGTACGACTTGTCTCCCACGTTGAAACCCAGCAGTTGGGCGTGCCAGGGGACTCCGCCGAGGGTGAAGGTGTACTCCCAGACGACCGCGGGATGGTCCTGGAACGTCGTCTCCTCCAGGCGGATCTTGCTGTAGTCCTGGCCCTGGTGGGCGTTCTGCTCGGAGGTCTCCCAGGTCTCCATCAGGTTGCCCCGGGCCAGGGAGGACTTGGCCACGAGTTCCTGCTTCCCGTCGGGCGAGGTGTAGTGGACCTCCGCCCCGGTCCGTACGTCCCGTCGCCAGCCGGTGGGTGTCGCCCACGCGAACCCTCCGGCCTCCTCGTGTGCGCCGGGCGGGAGGGAACGGGGGCGGGAGGTGCCCTCGACGGTGGAGGACGGCGAGGACGGGGAGCCACCGGTGGACGAGCCGGACTGCGACACGGAGGCCGACACCGACGCGGACGGGGAGTTACCGGCCTTGTCGTCGCCGGGCGAGCCCGAGGTGTTCGCGAGGAGCACGCCGACCACTGCGGCACCCACCACGAGCACGCTTCCGGCAGCCACGAGGGCGGTCCGGCGACGGCCGCGTCGGGGCGTCCCGGGCACGGCGGGCACGGCGGGGCCGGGGAGTTCGCCGGGGGGCATGCGGAGGGGGTGCGGACCGAGGACGAGGGCTGAGCCGGGGTCGGGTGCGGCGGTCGGGTCGGAGGCGGTGGCCGGGACCGGGAGTGCGGGATCCGGGTCCCGGGCGGAGTCGGGACGGGGCTCGGGGGCGGGACCTGCGCCGTCGCCCGGGGCGGAGTTCGGGTCGGAGTTCGGGGCGGGTACGGCCTGTCGGCCGCGGATCAGGGAGACACCGGGGCGGGAACCGCGGGAGGCCCCCGGTACCGGTGTGACGCGGGTGGGGGCGGAGGCGGCGCGCGTGGGGGTGTCCCGAGTCGGCGCGTCCGGCATCGGGTAGTGCTCCGTGGGGGCGCCCGCCGAGAGGGAGTCCTGGGTGGGAGCGCTCGCGACGGGCGTACTGGTCGTGGCGGCGCCCGCCCGGAGTACGGCTCCCACCGAGTTCCCGGACGGCGCCTCGGACCGCACCTCCGAACGTTCCTCGGAGACGGCCTCGGTGGAGGCACTGGCGACATGCGGAACCGAGGGCTCGGCCGGGGTGGGTGGCCGGGGTTGCCCGTCCACGACATCGGCGGCCACGGGAGTCCCGTCGGCCACTGCCTCCCCCGGCGGCGCGTCCGAGGGCGCGTGCCCGGCGGGAACGGCGTCCGAGGGCTCCTCCCCCGCACCGTCGCGCTCCGGCACGGGCGTCTCGCCCGCGGCCTCCGGCTCCGGCACCCCCGACTCCGGCAGCCGCGGATCGCGTGCCGCCCGCACGACCCGACCGTCCAGATAGGCGGGCGTATGCGACTCCCGCGGGGCCCACGGCAACGGCGGCGTCGCGTCCGGCGAGGCTCCGGGACCGCTGGACGCGTCAGGCCCCTCGGCCTCCGCACGCTCCTCGTCGGCCTCGTCGGCCTCGTCGTCCTCGTCGACGTGCACCTCCGGCTCCGCCGTCCCGGTGCCGTCCCCCGCGCCCACCCGCAGGGTCGGCGTGGGCGCGACCGTCGGGAACGCGACCGTGTGCAGGGCCGCCTCCACGTCGTCCAGGTCCGGGCGCACCGCCGGGTCCTTCTCCAGCAGGGCCGCCAGGATGTCCGTCAACGGGCCCGCGGAGACGGGGAGTACCGGCTCCTCGTAGAGGACCGCGTGCAGTGTGGCGAGTGTGGTGTCGCGGGAGAACGGGGACCGGCCGCCCAGGGCCGCGCAGAGGGTCGCGCCGAGGGACCAGACGTCGGACGGCGGGCCCTGGGGGCGGCCGGAGACCCGCTCGGGGGCCATGTAGTCCGGGGAGCCGACGAGCATGCCGACCATGGTGAGCGCCTTGGCGTCCTGGATCGCGGCGATGCCGAAGTCCGTGAGGACGATCCGGCGGCCGGTCCGGTCACTGGACTCCACCAGGACGTTCCCGGGTTTGATGTCCCGGTGCAGGACTCCGCGCGCGTGCACCTGGCGCAGTGCCTTGACCAGGCCGAGGCCGAGCAGTGCCGCCGCGTGCGGGCTCAGCGGGCCGTCCTCCACCATCATCCGTTCCAGGGAGCGGCCGGTGACCAACTCCATGACGATCCACAGGCGTTCACCCTCGTCCACGACGTCGTAGACCCGTACGACGTTGGGGTGGTCGATGCGTGCGGTGGCCCTGGCCTCGCGCAGGGTCCGTTCACGGCGGGTGCGGGCGTCCTCGGCGTCGAGGCCGTCGATCCGCATCTCCTTGACCGCGACCTGCCGGTCGAGCATTTCGTCGGCGGCTCGCCACACCCGCCCCATTCCCCCCTGGCCGATACTCTCGACCAGGCGATAACGTCCCGTCACCAGGAGCCCTGGAACTCCGCCGCTCCTCGTGTTTCCCGTATTTCCCGGCAATCCGCTGCACCCCCCTCAACGACGCCCCGATTGAAACACAATGGTCACACTTCGCGCCGTACCAGCATAGTGCGGAGAAATCTTGTGGTACCTCTTCAAGTACTGCGAATTCAGGCGCAGCCAAGGGGGACGAACATGAGTTCTCGTCGTATGACGACCATCGCCGGATCACTGGTCACGGCATCTTTCTCGACGGTGATGATCCTTTCCTTCACCGCGAGCGCGGACGACCAGGGGCCTGCAAGCAGCAAGGGGGGAAAGGCCGTTGACGAGGCGCCGGCGGGCGTGAAACTGACGACGACGCTGCCCGAGAAGATCTCCGTCGACAACAGCTCGAAGGCGACCGACATCACGGCGACCGTGAAGAACGACGGGAGCAAGGACAGCGGAAAGATCAGGCTTTTGGTCGTCGGTTTCGACGGCCTTACGGTCAAGAACGTTCAAGGCTGTTCTCCGATTGATAAAAAGGATCTCCCGGAGGGCTCGAACAGCGGTTTCGCCTGCCCCGTCGACAATCTCGCGGCCGGTAAGTCGAAGTCGTACGCCGTCGATGCCACGTTCGATCTCGGAAAGACCGGCAAGATCTGTCTGCCGGTGCAGACCGGCGACGGAAAGAAGACGTTCTGGCAGCAGGGCCCGGTTCCGTTCGGTACGGCCAACCCGTCGCCGAACGCTCCGGCCACCCCGCTGCTGCTGGGCACCGACAACACGCCCGTGGGACCCGGCGGCGACGAGCTGCCCAAGACCGGTGTCGGGCGGGATCTGCTGCCGCTGGGGGCGGCGGGGGCGTCCCTGATGGCGGCCGGCGCGGCCGGACTGTGGTGGTCGCAGCGGCGGCCCCGGACCGTCTGCTGATCCCACGGAGCAACAGCATGGGAAAACAACGGAGGCATGACCTGACGGGACCTGTCAGGTCATGCCTCCGGCATGCGCGGGCCGCGCGCGGTGTCAGCGCTTGACGAGCCTCCAGGCAGTGGGCAGGACGCCCATCGCCAAGGCCGCCTTGAGGGCGTCGCCGAGGAGGAACGGGGTGAGGCCGGCGGCGATCGCGGCGGACGCGGACATGTCGGCGGCGTAGGCGAGGTAGGGGACGCCGACGGCGTAGATGATCGCCTCGCCGACGAGCATCGTGCCCGCCGTGCGGAGCATCGAGCGGTCGGCGCCGCGGCGGGCCAGGGCGCCGACGGCGGCGGAGGCCAGGATCATGCCGAGGATGTAGCCGAAGGACACGGAGATCCCGGAGGTGCCCTGGGCGAACCACGGGACGCCGGCGAGGCCCGCCAGCGCGTACAGGGTGAGGGAGGCGACACCACGGCGGGCGCCGAGAGTCGTGCCGACGAGCAGCGCGGCGAAGGTCTGCCCGGTCACCGGCACCGGGGAGCCCGGCACGGGCACGGAGAGCTGCGCGGCGAGGCCGGTGAGGGCGGCGCCGCCGACCACGAGCGCGACGTCCCGGACGCGGGAGGCGGGGATCAGGTCGGCGAGGACCCGGCCGGTGCGAAGGGGGGCGACGGCGGTGCTCATGGGGACTCCGCGAGGGTGTGAACGGCGGGGGACATCGTGACGCTATCCCAGCGCGTTCCGGCCGATCACCGTCAGCGTCCGACAAAGCGGGGAGCGGCGGCTTGGTGGGCTTCGGACAAAGGATGCCGCTTACACCCGGTTCAGCGTGACCCCGGTCACTGAGGTGGGGTGGCCGAGGGCACGGGAGCGGCCGAGGGCGGCGCTGTGGGGATCCACCAAACGAATCCTAGTGGTCTGGTCGGATTCATGGTTCCTGCCCTACTCTTGCGGACATGGTCGCCCAGTCCCGGTACTTCTCGTCGCGTCGTCATGTCGACCTGCGACGCGTGGGCACGGCCACCTGTCGCCGTCCGGTGTGAGGCGGGTTCCGGCGCGCCTCACTCTCCGAGACGTGTCGGCCCCCGTTCCCGAGGACGGTTTCCATGCCCCGTACCGAGGCACCCCCTGTCATCGCCCCCACCCCCACCTCCCGGCGCCGGACCAGCGCCAGCGTGGTCCTGCGGTCCGTGCTGGAGCACGGGCCGGTGGCGCGCAGCACCATCGCCCGGCTGACCGGACTGTCCCCGGCGTCGGTGACGGACTACTGCTCCCGCTTCACCGAGCTCGGTCTGATCCGCGAGTCGGCCGCGCCCCGGCAGTCGAACGGCGTGGGCCGCCCGCACGTCCCCGTCGACCTGGACGACACGCGGTTCGTGGTGGGCGGTGTGCACGTGGCGGTGCCGTACACCACGGTCGCGCTGCTCGATCTGCGCGGCCGGGTGCTGGCCCGGCGTGAGCTGAAGCATGAACACACCGCGCCCGGGCCGGTGTTGGCGCGGGCCGCCGAGGGACTGGCCGCTCTGCTGGCCGGCTCTCCCGGTTGCCGGCCGCTGGGCGTCGGGGTCGCCGTCGGCGGCTGGGTGGACCGGGACTCCGGGACCGTCGTCGAGCATCCGCTGCTGGGCTGGCGTGAGGTGGCGGTGCGGGAGGTGCTCGGCGCCCGCACCGGCCTGCCGGTCCATGTGGACGGGCACGCGCGGGCGTTGGCCAACGCGGAGCGGCTGTTCGGGCAGGCGCGCGGCAGTCGGAGTCTGCTGCATCTGTTCGTCGGCAACGTGGTGGACGCCGCCTTCACGACCAACGACGAGGTGCACCACGGGCCGCGCTCCCAGGCGGGCGCCATCGCCCATCTGCCGGTGCCGGGCGGCACGGAGCCCTGCGAGTGCGGCCGGACCGGGTGCCTCCAGGCCGAGTTGAGCGAGCGGACGCTGTGCCGGCGGGCGCGGCAGGCGGGTGTCACCGAGGGCGTGAACCCCATGCACGTGGTCACGGCTGCCGCGGCGGGCGACCCGGAGGCGGTACGGCTGCTGGTGGAGCGGGCGGGTGCCGTCGGGCGGGCGGTGCGGCTGCTGCTGGACGTGCTGAACCCGGAGACGGTGGTCGTGACCGAGGTCGGCACCATCCACCGGGCGGACTGCCTCGCCGCGCTGCGCGAGGGGGTCGGCGACGACCGGGCGGCCTCCGTGATGCCGACGAGTTTCCCGGACGGCGTGCTGGCGGTGGCCGGCGGTGCGGTGGCGCTCGATGTGCTGTACCGGGATCCGCTGACCCTGTCACCTGAGCGGAGTTAATTCAGAAACTCCGAATGTTGACAGGGGCCACGTGCGACCGGGAACATTCTTTCCATGAGCCCGCACCTGTACTGTCGCACCCTTTGTTGCTGACACGCTGCCCCGCGTGACGCGCTCATTTCTCCTGCGTTGATCCCGTTCTCCGCGACGCGGTTTCCACGATCTCGCGCTCCACGGTCCCGTTCTCCGTGATCTCTTTCTCCGCGTTTCCTGCTGCGCTGTTTCGGCGCTGATTCCGGGAGTTCTCCCATGTCTGTTTCCCGTACGTCCGGCGTCGACCGGCGGCTGTTCCTCTCCTCGATCCTCGGTGCCGCGGCCGGTGTCGCCGGCCTCAGCGGCTGCGCAGGAAGCAGTGTCGCCGCCGACACCAAGGACGCACTGTCCGCCCCGCTCGCCGCCAAGGTCCCAGCGGGTACGAGCCTGAAAATCGCTTCGTATCTGGGCGCCCAGCAACTCCAGTTCAAGCTCGGAAAGTTCGGCGGCCTACCGTTCAAGGTGACCGACTGGGCCAATATCGGGGCCGGTCCCGATGTCATCAACGCCTTTCGCGCGGGGTCCCTCGACATCGGCAACAACGCGGGTATTCCGCCAATCCAGGCGCACTTCCAGGGTTACGACGCAAAAATCGTCGCGATCAACATCACCCGCAAACCGAACTACCTCTTCGCCACGAAACCCGGCAGCGACATCCGCACGGTCGACGACTTCAGAGGGAAGAAACTCGCGTTCTCGCAGGGACAGGCGCAGGGAGTCGTCCTGCTGCGGGCGTTGAAGAAGGCCGGGCTCTCCTACGACGACGTGAAGCTCGTCCCGCTGACCAGCAACCAGTTCTTCACCGCTCTGCAGTCCGGCCAGGTGGACGTGGCGCCGCTCGCCAACAGCCAGGCACCCGCCTACCTCCAGCAGTACGAGGCCAAGGGCGCCCACGCCATCACCACCGACGTGGTCGACCTGCTCAACCTGCTGTGGGCGCCCGCCTCCGTGCTGGGCGACCCCGCGAAGGCCGCCGCGGTCGCCGCCTACATCCCGTACTGGGCCAAGGGCCAGGTGTGGACGTACGAGAACCCCGACCTCTGGAACGAGGAGTTCTACGTGAAGACGCAGAACCTGACCCTCCCCCAGGCCAAGGCGGTCACCGCGCTCGCCAACAAGCCGCTGTTCCCGCCGAGTTGGGCCGAGGCCGTCAAGTGGGAGCAGGAGACCGCGGATCTGCTGGCGGAGGGCGGCTTCGTGAAGAAGTTCGACGTGAGCTCGCTCTTCGACCACCGCTTCGAAGGCATCGCCGCGAAGTCCGTGGCCGCGGAGTACCGGCGGTGACCGCCGTGACCACGACCTCGGTGACCACGACCGCGGCCGTACCCGCCGTGGCCGCCGAGGACGCGCCCCAGGTCCGCAGGCGCCGCCGGCTCTCCCCCGGCAGGCGCCTGCCCGCCGCCCGGCTCGTCGGCCCGGCCCTCCTCCTCGCCCTGTGGGCCGCCGCCTCGGCCGCCGGCCGACTCGATCCGGCCGCGATCCCCGCGCCCTGGACGGTGGTGAAGACCGGCGCCCGGCTGTGGACCGACGGAACGCTGCCGACCGACATCCTGACCTCGCTCCGGCGGGCCGGATCCGGGTTCGCGATCGGGCTGGTCGCCGGTGTCGCCCTCGCTCTGGCCGCCGGGCTGAGCCGGGTCGGCGAGGCACTGATCGACGGGACGGTGAATCTCAACCGGGCGATCCCCACCCTCGGTCTGATCCCGCTGTTCATCCTCTGGCTGGGCATCGGCGAGACCTTCAAGGTCGCGATCATCGCGATCGTCGTCTACATCCCGATCTATCTGAACACGCATGCCGCGCTGTCCGGCATCGACCACCGCTTCGTCGAACTCGCCGAGGTGCAGGGGCTGTCGAGGTTCGCCTTCGTACGGCAGATCGTCGTCCCCGGCGCACTGCCCGGATTCTTCGTGGGACTCCGGCTCGGCGTCACCGGCTCCTGGCTGGGCCTGGTCGTCCTGGAGCAGATCAACGCCACCAGCGGACTCGGCTACATGATGTTCCAGGCCCAGAACTACGGCCAGAGCGACGTGATCCTCGTCGGTCTCGTCGTCTACGGCGTCTTCGGCCTGGTCTCCGACAGCGCGGTCCGTCTCATCGAACGGAGGGTGCTGTCATGGCGACGCACACTGAGCAGCTGACCCGGCCCGCGGTACGGCTGCGGGGACTGACCCGGTCGTTCGACGGGCGCACGGTCCTCGACCACGTCGACCTCGACATCCCGGCCGGGCAGTTCGTGGCCCTGCTCGGGCACAGCGGCTCCGGCAAGAGCACGCTGCTGCGGGCGGTGGCGGGCCTGGATCACGAGGTGGTGGGAAGCGGTCGGCTCACCGCCCCCGAGCGGGTGTCCGTGGTCTTCCAGGACTCCCGGCTGCTGCCCTGGCGGCGGGTGCTGGACAACGTCCTGCTGGGCACGGACGGCGAGGCGAGGGGCCGCGAGGCGCTCGCCGAGGTGGGTCTCGCAGGCCGCGAACGGGCCTGGCCGAACGAGCTGTCCGGCGGTGAGGCGCAGCGGGCGGCACTGGCCCGGTCGCTGGTCAGGGAGCCCGAACTCCTGCTGGCCGACGAGCCGTTCGGTGCGCTGGACGCGCTGACCCGGATCAGGATGCACGCCCTGCTGCGGGAGCTGTGGAAGCGCCACCAGCCCTCGGTGCTGCTCGTCACCCACGACGTCGACGAGGCGATCGTCCTCGCCGACCGGGTGCTCGTACTCGACCAGGGCCGCATCGGCCTCGACCTGACCATCGACCGCCCGCACCCGCGCTCGTACCGGGACCCGAAGCTGGGCGACTACCGCGAACGGCTGCTGGCCGCACTCGGCGTCACGGAGGACCACGCATGACCGCACGACAGCTCCACCTCAACGCGTTCCTGATGAACACCGGCCATCACGAGGCCTCCTGGCGGCTCCCGGAGAGCGACCCGTTCGCGCACGTCGAGCTCGACCACTTCGTGCACCTGGCCCGGATCGCCGAGCGCGGCACCTTCGACTCGCTCTTCCTGGCCGACGGGCCGCAGTTGTGGAGCAACCTGGCGCAGCGGCCCGCGGGCGCGCTGGAGCCGCTGACCCTGCTGACCGCGCTGGCGACGGCCACCGAGCACATCGGGTTGATCGCGACGGCCTCCACCTCCTACAACTCGCCCTACAACCTGGCCCGCAAGTTCGCCTCGCTCGACATCATCAGCGGCGGCCGGGCCGGCTGGAACATCGTCACCACCGCCGGTGCGGAGGCCGCACGCAACTTCGGCCTGGACGCGGAGCCCGCGCACGCCGAGCGGTACGCCCGGGCGTCCGAGTTCCTCGATGTGGCCCTCAAGCTCTGGGACAGCTGGGAGGACGACGCGATCGTCGGCGACAAGGCGGCCGGCGTCTGGGGCGACGACACGAAGATCCACCCGCCGCGCCACCGGGGGAGGTACTTCAGCGTCGAGGGCGCGCTCAACGTGCCGCGCACACCCCAGGGTTACCCGCTGCTCGTGCAGGCGGGATCCAGCGAGGACGGCAAGGAGTTCGCGGCCCGCTACGCGGAGGCGGTGTTCACCGCACAGCAGACCATCGAGGACGCACGGGCCTTCTACGCCGACCTCAAGTCCCGTACCGTCGCGGCCGGCCGCGACCCCGACCACATCAAGGTGCTGCCCGGCATCGTCCCCGTCATCGGCGCCACGGAGGCCGAGGCGCTGGCGAAGGAACAGGAGCTGGAGGAGCACATCGTGCACCGGCACGGCGTGGCCGGCCTGGAACGCCTGCTGCAACTCCCGGAGGGAACACTGGAGTTGGACAAAAGACTGCCCACGGACCTGCCGCCCGAGTCCGCCATCGAGGGCGCGAAGAGCCGCTACACGCTGGTCGTGGAGCTGGCCAGGCGGGACCGTCTCACCGTGCGGCAGCTGATCGGACGGCTCGGCGGCGGACGCGGCCACCTCACCTTCGTCGGCACGCCCGAGCAGGTCGCCGACGCCATCGGGACGTGGTTCACGCAGGGAGCCGCCGACGGCTTCAACATCATGCCCGCGGTGCTGCCGTCCGGCCTCGACGCCTTCGTCGACCACGTCGTCCCGATCCTGCGCACCCGCGGTCTGCTCCGCACGGAATACGGCCCGCGCCGGACCCTGCGGGACCGCTACGGCCTCCCCCGCCCCGCGAACCAGTACGCCCAGCCCGTGCTCGCCCAGCCCGTCCACGCCTAGAAAGGGACCCCTCACATGTCCGGTATCGAGATCCGCAAGGTCACCGCCCGCATCGGCGCCCACATCTCCGGCGTCGACCTCACCAAGCCCCTCGACGGGGAGACGGCCACCGCACTGCGCGACGCCCTCAACGCCCACAAGGCGCTGGTCTTCAGCGACGTGAACCTCGACGACGCGGGCCAGCAGGCCTTCGCCCGGCACTTCGGCGACCTCACCACCGCCCACCCGACCGTGCCCTCGATCGACGGCGCCCCGAACGTCCTGCCCGTCGACAGCGAGGGCGGCCGGGCCGCCAACAACTGGCACACCGACGTCACCTTCGTCCTCAACCCGCCGCAGGCCAGCACCCTGCGCAGCCTGACGATCCCGCCGTACGGCGGCGAGACGCTGATCGCCAACGCGGCGGCCGCCTACCGCGATCTGCCGGAGCCCCTGCGGCAGTTGGCCGACAACCTGTGGGCCGAGCACACCAACGACTACGACTACGCCGTGCCGGACGAGACGCTGGACGAGGAACAGGCCTCCCGGCGCGCCCAGTTCACCTCGATCACCTACCGCACGGCCCATCCGGTGGTCCGGGTCCACCCGTTGACCGGTGAACGCGGGCTGTTCATCGGCGGGTTCGCGCAGCGGATCGTGGGCCTGTCGGCGGGCGAGTCGCGCACGCTGCTCGGCCTGCTCCAGTCGTACGTCACCCGGCCGGAGAACCTGCTGCGGCACCGCTGGTCCGAGAACCAGCTCGTCCTGTTCGACAACCGCATCACCCAGCACTACGCCGTCGACAACTACGACGGTCTGCCGCGCCGGCTGCACCGGGTGACCGTCGCCGGGGACGTGCCGGTGGGCATCGAGGGCAAGGAGAGCTACTCGATCCAGGGCGACGCCTCGCACTACACGGCCGTCGCGGCGTAGTCACAACGGTTCCGGCGCGGCCGTACTCGACGGCCGCGCCGGGGACCGGCCCCCAGGCACCCCGACAAGGACCCCCCGTTCACCCGCGGGGGGCTTTTTGTTGCTAGCGTGCAGTTGCAAGCTCTTCGCAATAAGAGGTTCGGAGGGGGACCCACCCATGCCCGTCTACACGCTGCCCGAGCTGCCCTACGACTACTCCGCGCTCGCGCCCGTGATCAGCCCCGAGATCATCGAGCTGCATCACGACAAGCACCACGCCGCCTATGTGAAGGGTGCCAACGACACCCTGGAGCAGTTGGCGGAGGCGCGTGACAAGGAGTCGTGGGGCGCGGTCAACGGGCTGGAGAAGAACCTGGCCTTTCACCTCTCCGGGCACATCCTGCACTCGATCTACTGGCACAACATGACCGGTGACGGCGGCGGCGAACCCCTGGAGGCCGACGGGCTGGGCGAGTTGGCGGACGCGATCGCCGAGTCCTTCGGCTCCTACGCCGGCTTCAAGGCGCAGCTCACCAAGGCCGCCGCCACCACCCAGGGTTCAGGCTGGGGCGTCCTCGCCTTCGAGCCCCTCAGCGGGCGGCTGATCGTCGAGCAGGTCTACGACCACCAGGGCAACGTCGGCCAGGGCTCCACCCCGATCCTGGTCTTCGACGCCTGGGAGCACGCCTTCTACCTGCAGTACCGCAACCAGAAGGTCGACTTCATCGACGCCATGTGGGCCGTCGTCAACTGGCAGGACGTGGCCCGGCGTCACGAGGCCGCCAAGTCCCGTGCGGATGTGCTGCTGTTGGCGCCCTGAACGGCCCGCACCGAAACGTCCTGCCTCGTGATCGTCTTCTCAACCTTCATGACGGCGGGCGGAGAGAAGCGAAGCCCCCGCGAGGACATGACTCGCGGGGGCTTCGCCTGTGCCGGGCGCGCTACGGCTTGCGGCCCACGCCGCCGTGCTGGCCGATCGGCGCGGGTGTCCCCTCGCCCTCGGGACGCCACAGCGGGACGGACACCACACCCGGGTCCACCAGGTCCAGGCCCTCGAAGAACGCCTCGATCCTGTCGACCGGCCGCAGGAAGTAGGGGACCGCGCCGGTCTCGTTGTAGGCGTCCTGGGCCTGTTCGTAGTCCGGGTCGGTGCCGCGGGAGCCGTCGTTGACACAGAGGTGGCTGCCCGAGGGCAGGCCCGCCAGCAGACGGCGGACCAGGTCCCGGGCCACGTCGTAGTCGGCGACATGGCCCAGCAGGCCGCTGAGGATCAGGGCCGTGGGACGGGTCAGGTCCAGGGTGCGGGAGGCCGCTTCGAGGATCTTCTCGGGCTCGTAGAGGGTCAGGTCCTCGTACGCCGTCACACCCTCCGGGGTGGAGGTGAGCAGGGCGCGGGCGTGGGCGAGGACCAGCGGGTCGTTGTCGACGTAGACGATCTTCGATTCGGGGGCGCTGCGCTGGGCGACCTCGTGGGTGTTGTCGACCGTGGGCAGCCCGGTGCCGACGTCGAGGAACTGGCGGATGCCCGCCTCCTCGACCAGATACCGGATGCTGCGGCCGAGAAAGGCCCGGCTGCTGCGGGCGATCGTGACGATGCCGGGGAAGACGGCGGTGTACGCGTCACCGGCCGCCTCGTCCACGGGGTAGTTGTCCTTGCCACCGAGCCAGTAGTTCCAGATCCGGGCCGAATGCGGCACCGAGGTGTCGATCTCCGTCATGGTCCTATCGTGCTACGACCGGTCCGGCTCGCACGGCACATTGAGGGAGAGAAGTGCGGCGGATCCGTCCTTGTCGAGGCGGAGTTCGGTGATCGCCGCGTTGCGCAACCGCGGGAACACTCTGCGGTACTCCCCGGCCGGGATCGACAGCAGCCTGCACAGCACCAGCCGCAGCAGGGTGTTGTGGGCGACGACCAGGACCCGCTCGCCGGGGTGGGCGGAGGCGATGCGGCGGAGCGCGTCCGTGCCGCGGGCGGCGGCCGCCGTCGGGTCCTCCGCGCCCGGGAAGGGGAACGTCACCGGGTCCGCGCGGAAGGCCTCGGCCGCGTCGGGGACCTCCGCCGCGAACTCCGCGAGGGTACGGCCCTCCACCACCCCGAAGTCGCACTCCCTGAGACCGGGTTCGCGGTGCGGGGTGAGACCGAGGGCCCGGCAGGCCGGTTCGGCGGTGGCGATCGCCCGCGACAGGGGGGACGTCCAGACCGCGTCGGGGCGGTGCACGGCGGCCCACCGGCCGAGCGCCTGCGCCTGGGCGCGGCCCTCGTCGGTGAGCCCGACGTCGCTCACGCCCGCGTAGCGGTTCTCGGCGTGCCAGATCGTCTGCCCGTGCCGGGCCAGCAGCAGGGTCGTACTCGTGCTCATGAGGCGATCCACTCGGTCGGGGTCGGGGGCGGGGGCGGGGCCGGCGGGAGCAACGGAAGGCTGCGGGGAAGGCGTGTTCATGAGTGTGCGGCATCCCGGTCGAGCCGGGCGCGCGCGTGGGCGGTCACCTCCGCGGGGAGCCACCCTCGGGCCGTGAGCTCGTCGAGGAGACGGGCGTACGGCTCGGCGAAGACCTCGGTGCGGCCGGGGCGCGGCTCCACGACCGTGCGGATGCGGACCATGCGCTCGGCGGCATCCGCGAGGGGGATCCCGGTGGTGCCGTGGACGGCCAGCGCGGCCATTCCCAGGGCCGGTTCGGGCTGTTCGGGGACGCGGGCCGGGCGGGCGAGGATGTCGGCGCGGAGCTGGTTCCAGTACGGGCTGCGGGCCGCGCCCCCGGTGAAGGTGAGCGGGCCGTCCAGCGGGGCGCCCAGGTGGTGCAGGTAGTCCAGGCACAGGCGCTCCGCGAACCCCACGCCCTGCAGGAGCCCGGCCCAGCGGTCGGCGTCGTCGGCGGGGGTGCCCAGGAGGAGGGCGGTGGCGTCCGGGGCCAGGAACGGGAACCGCTCCCCGCGCGACACCAGCGGGTAGGCGACCGTGCCGGACGGCTCGAAGGCGGCCGCACGCTTGTCCATCGCCACGGGGTCGGCGTCCGCCGGGAGCGCCCCCGCGCCCACGCTCGACGCCCCGCCGGGCAGCCAGGTCCCGCCCGGCGCCCGGTGGTTGTAGACCACTCCGGTGGGGTCCAGGACCGGGTCCGGGGCGGCCCCCTTGAGGACGAGGGTGGTACCGAGGACCGAGTTCCAGGAGCCGTGGCGCAGGGCGCCCGCCGCGATCTGGGCCGCGCAGCCGTCGGTCATCCCGGCGATGACGGGGGTCCCGGCGGGGATACCGGTCGCCTCGGCGGCAGCCGGGCAGACCTCGCCGAGCCTGGTCCCGGGCAGGACGACCTCGGGGAGGTCCAGGTCGATATCCGGCCAGGTGTCGCGCCGGAGGTCGTAACCCGTCTTGAGGGCGTGACTGGAGTCGGTGGGCACCGGCCCGCCGGCCAGCCGTGCGGTGACGACGTCGGGCTGGTGGGTGACGCGGCCCCTTCCGTGAGCGTCGACGAGCCACAGCGCCTTCGGCAGCGCCCAGGTGTCCTGCACCGCGAGCCCCGCCTCCCGCAGCCGCGCCGCCCGGTCCGCCGCGCGGGAGTCGTCGTACATCAGCGCCGGGCTCGTCGGCCGTCCCGCCGCGTCCGTCAGCAGGACCGTCCCGGACGTCCCGCACACCGCGAGTCCGCCGATCCGTACGCCCGTCAGAGTGGTGAGCGCGGACCGGGACGCCGTGCGCACCGCCTCCCACCACTCCCCCGGATCCTGCTCGTGCCGCCCGCCCTCGCGCCGGCCGCCGAGCGGGGCGGAGCCCCGGCCCAGCACGGTTCCGTCGGCCGTCACCGCCAGCACGCGGACGCTCTGGGTGCCGAGGTCGATCCCCAGCCACGCCGTCTCGTTCTCGTCTGTCATCTCTGTCATCGGGGCCTCCCACCCGCACGGGGTCTATGCGTACCCCGGACACGCGGCTCAACATCGTCTCAGTGAAGCAACGACCCGGAGGTCGACGATGACCCAGAGGACCGATCCCGTACGTGTCGTGGCGGCCGGCGACCACTTCGTGCTGCCGGGGCTGATCGCCGGGGCCGTCGCGGCCGAGCTGGGCGGCATCCCGGTCAGGACGAGGGAGTTGACGCTCGGCTGGCCCCTGGAGCCCTTCGGTCCCGTCGCGGAGGTGACGGAGGCGAGCGACGCCGAGGACGAACTGATCGAGGCGCTCCCGGGAGCGGAGGTGCTGGTCACCCAGATGGGCCCGGTCACCGAGCGGGTGCTGGCCGCCGCCGACTCCCTGCGGCTGGTCGTGGTCTGCCGCGGCGGCCCGGTCAACGTGAACCTGGACGCGGCCAAGGCCCGGGACGTCCGGGTGTGCTTCGCGCCCGGCCGCAACGCCGCCGCCACCGCCGAGTTCACCGTCGGCACACTGCTCGCCGCGCTGCGCCGCATCCCGCAGGCCCACGGCCTGCTCGCCGGCCAGGGCAGCTGGGAGGGCGCCGCCTACTACACGTACGAGCACAGCGGTCTGGAGCTGGAGGACCTGCCCGTCGGACTCGTCGGCTACGGCGCCGTCGGCAGCAGGGTCGCGCGCGCACTGTGCGCCTTCGGGGCGCAGGTGATGGTGTACGACCCCTATGTGCGCGGCGAGATCCACGGCCTGCGCGTCTCCTCCCTCGACCAGCTCCTCGCCCGCTCCCGGGTGATCACCCTGCACGCCCGCCTCACCGCCGAGACCCGCGGTCTGATCGGCGCCCGTGAACTGGCGCTGCTGCCCGAGGGTGCGGTCGTGGTGAACGTGGCCCGCGGACCGCTCCTGGACGAGTCCGCCCTGTGCGACGCGCTGGAGAGCGGCCATCTGTCGGCCGCAGCCCTCGACACCTACGAGCACGAACCGCTGCCTCCCCAGTCCCGGCTGCACGCCCTGGCCGACCGGGTCGTCCTGACCCCGCACCTCGGCGGGGCGAGCCGCTCGGTGGCCGAGAAGGCGGCGAGGATCGCGGCGGAGGAGGTGGGCCGCTGGGTGCGGGGGGAGCGGTTGGCGCACTGCTTGACGTGACCTGGAAGGGATTTCTTCATGTACGTCGGTATCGATGTGGGCACATCCGTCGTCAAGGCCGCCGCCTTCGACGCCGAGGGCCGTCAACTGGCCGTCGAGTCACGCCCGGTGGAGCTCTCCCTGCACGGCGGGTTCGTCGAGCAGGACATGACGGAGGTCTACGACGCCGTCGTCGACGTCCTCGCCAGGCTGACCGGGCGGGTGCCCGAGCCGGTGGAGCTGGCCGGACTGACCGGGCAGGGTGACGGGGTGTGGCTGGTCGACCGGGAGGGGCGGCCGGTGCGGTCCGCGGTGTCCTGGATGGACGGGCGGGCCCACGAACTGCTCGACCAGTGGCTGGCGGACGGCACGTTCGAGACGGTGTTCCGGCGGACCGGCGGCGCGATGTTCCCCGGCTCGCCGGGGCCGTTGCTGGCCTGGCTCGACCGGCACGACCCGAAGTCCCTGGATGCCGCCGCGGCCGCCCTGTACTGCAAGGACATGGTCTTCCAGCGGCTGACGGGTGCCACCCTGGGGGTGTCGGACGTGTCGGACGCGTCCATGCCGTTCCTCGATCCGCGGACGAGGTCGTACGACAACGGGGTGGTGGAGCTGCTGGGACTCACCCGTCGCCGTCGGCTGCTGCCTCCCGTCGGTGACCCGATCGCCACCGGCGAGACCCGGGGAGAGGGGCTGCCGCCCGGGACCCGGCTGTCGAACGGGCCGTACGACCTGCCGGCCTGTGCGCTCGGCGCCGGGGTCACCGCGCCGGGCGACGGACTCCTCATCGTCGGCACCTGTCTGGCGGCGCTGGTCGCCACGACCGAGCTCGATCTGAGCGGTGAGCCCGCCGGGCTGTACATCTCCACCGACCGGCCGGGGCACCGGCTGCGGGCGATGCCGGCGATGGTCGGGACGGCGGCGCTGGACTGGGTGCTGTCCACGACGGGCGTCACCCATGCCGAGGTCGACGACCTGCTGGCCGCGACCCCGCCGGGGGCGCACGGGGTCGGGGTGCTGCCGTACTTCGCGCCCTCCGGCGAGCGGGCCCCCTTCGTCGAGCCGCATCTGCGGGCCGAGCTGAGCGGGGTCTCGCTGGAGACGACCAGGGCCGACCTGGTCCGGGCGACCTGCGAGGGCATCGGGTACGCGGCCCGGCACTGTCTGGAGGCGGCGGGGCTGACGGGGTCGCTCGCGGTGTGCGGGGGCGGGACGCGGAGTTCCGCGTGGATGCGGTTGCTGGCGGACGTGCTGGGACGGCCGTTGCGGGTCGTCGAGGGGGAGGTGGGCGCCCGGGGAGCGGTGCTGGCGGCCGCGGAACGCTACGGGGTCCCGCTGGACGCGGCCGCGTGGACCGAGCCGACGGCGATCGTGGAGCCGGACGCGGGGCGGGCCTCGTACTACGCGAAGGGGTACGAGGAACACCTGGTGCGGCTGCGGGAGGCACGCGGGCGGGCACGGCGCTGAGGCCGCGGCGGGACCGGTTCCGGGCTGCCGCCCCGGCCTCGCGAGGACCTACGCTCGCGGGGCCGAGGCAGCCGGCCTCGGGCCACCGGGGGGTCACATGCCCAAGATGCCGTGCCCGAACTGCGGCTCGTCCGAGGAGTTCGAAACCCTCAGGGACGACAAGGAGAAGGCACACGTCCGCAAGAACAAGCCGAAGTGGACCCGCCTGAACGCGTACTACCGCTGCTCACGAGGGAGCTGCCGGCGGTACCAGCGGCTGGGCGACGTGCACGACGGCGGTACCTTCCCCGAGCCGAAGAACTGACTACAGGTTGCTGAAGTCCGGCCCCTTCGTGCGGGAGCGCTTGATCTCGTAGAAGCCCGGGACCGAGGCGACCGCCACGGTGCCGTCCCAGAGGCGGGCGGCCTCCTCGCCCTTGGGGGCCGGGGTGACGACCGGGCCGAAGAAGGCGATCTGCTCGCCGTCGGGGCCGGGGACCGCGATGACCGGGGTGCCGACGTCCTGGCCGACCTTGTCGATGCCCTCCTTGTGGGAGGCGCGCAGCTCGGCGTCGAACTCGAAGTCCTTCTGGTCGAAGTACTCGATCAGGTCGGCGGGCAGGCCGACCTCCGCCAGGGCGCCCTCGACGGCCTCGCGCGTCGGGCCCTGGCCCTCGTTGTGGATACGGGTGCCGAGTGCGGTGTACAGCGGGCCGAGGATGTCGGAGCCGTGCTTCTGCCAGGCCGCGGTGACCACCCGGATCGGCTGCCAGGCCTTGGTCTCCAGCAGCTCGCGGTACTCCTCGGGAAGCTCGTCGATCTTCGGTTCGTTCAGCACCGCCAGGCTCATGATGTGCCAGCGCACCTCGATGTCACGGACCTTCTCGACCTCCAGGACCCAGCGGGAGGTCATCCAGGCCCAGGGGCACAGCGGGTCGAACCAGAAGTCGACGGGGGTCTTGCCGGGAGCGCTCGCGGACTCGGACATGGGTCTCCTAGAGAAGAGTTCTTTCCCCTGGCAACACCGGCCGTCGCCGTCCCCATTCCCGGCTGACCGATGTCAGGGGCACATGGCAGGATCGGGCCTGTCCGCATGCTGAACACGACCTGAGGGAGTGCCCCCCGTGCCCGGTGAGAATCTGTCCCGTGACGAGGCCCGGGAGCGGGCCGCCCTGCTGTCCGTCGACGGGTACGACGTGTCCCTCGACCTGCGCTCGGCGGTCGGCGACCAGGCCGGGGACGGACCGCGTACGTTCCGGTCCGTGACCACGATCCGCTTCCGGTGCAACGAGCCGGGCGCGTCGAGCTTCGCGGACCTGATCGCGCCGAGCGTCACGGCGCTCTCGCTGAACGGCCGGGACCTCGACCCGGGCGAGGTCTTCGACGGCTCCCGGATCGCCCTGGAGGACCTGGCGGCCGACAACGAGCTGATCGTCGACGCCCAGTGCGCCTACTCCCGCACCGGTGAGGGCATGCACCGCTTCGTCGACCCCGAGGACGGCGAGGTCTACCTCTACACGCAGTACGAGCCGGCCGACTCCCGCCGGGTCTACGCGAACTTCGAGCAGCCGGACCTCAAGGCGCCCTACCGCTTCGAGGTGCGGGCCCCCGAGGGCTGGACGGTGTGGAGCAACGGGGCCGGGGACCTGGCCGACGGTGTCTGGCGGTTCGCGGAGACGAAGCCGATCTCGACGTACATCACGTGCGTGGTGGCGGGGCCGTACCACTACGTCACCGACTCGTACTCCCGTACCTTCGCCGACGGCACGACGCTGGAGATCCCCCTCGGTGCCCTGTGCCGGAAGGGGCTCGCCCCCTACTTCGACTCCGACGACGTCTTCCTCGTCACCAAGCAGGGCCTGGACTTCTTCCACGAGCACTTCGACTACCCGTACCCCTTCGGGAAGTACGACCAGGCGTTCGTGCCCGAGTACAACCTCGGCGCGATGGAGAACCCGGGGATCGTCACCTTCCGCGAGGAGTTCATCTTTCGGGGCAAGGTCACCCAGGCGTCCTACGAGGGCCGGGCCAACGTCATCCTGCACGAGATGGCGCACATGTGGTTCGGCGACCTGGTCACCATGGTGTGGTGGGACGACCTGTGGCTGAAGGAGTCCTTCGCGGACTTCATGGGCACCTTCGCCAACGTCGGCGCGACCCGCTTCAAGGACGCCTGGATCACCTTCGCCAACCGCCGCAAGGCCTGGGCGTACCGCGCCGACCAGCTGCCCTCCACGCACCCGATCACCGCCGACATCCGCGACCTCCAGGACGCCAAGCTCAACTTCGACGGCATCACGTACGCCAAGGGCGCGTCCGTGCTGAAGCAGCTCGTCGCGTACGTCGGCCAGGACGCGTTCCTGGAGGGCGCGCGGCGCTACTTCAAGCGGCACGCGTACGGCAACACGGGTCTCGGTGATCTGCTGTCGGTGCTGGCGGAGACCAGCGGGCGCGACATGGACACGTGGGCGCGGTCCTGGCTCCAGACGGCCGGGGTCAACTCCCTCACCCCGCAGGTGGTGTTGGACGTGGAGGGTGGCCGGATCGCCGAGCTGACGGTGCTTCAGGACGCGGCTGCCATTGCCCCGGCGGACCACCCCGAACTCCGCCCGCACCGGGTGGTCGTGGGCCTCTACCGGACGGAGGACAGGCGTCTCGTCCGGTACGAGCGGGCCGAGGTGGACGTCGACGGCCCGCGTACGGTCGTGGTGGAGCTGGCCGGTGCGGACGCGCCGGAGCTGGTGCTCGTCAACGACGAGGACCTCACGTACGCCAAGACCCGTTTCGACGCCGTGTCGTTGGCGACCCTGCGGGACCGGCTCGGGGCGCTGACCGACCCGATGGCGCGCGCCCTGTGCTGGTCGGCGCTGTGGAACATGACGCGGGACGCATTGCTGCTCGCGCCCGACTTCATCGACCTGGTGGCGCAGTACGGGCGCCGGGAGACCGACATCGGCGTCCTCCAGATGTTGCACGCGTGGGCGAACTCGGCGCTGGTCAACTACTCGCCGCCGTGGTGGCGCGAGATCGGTGCGGAGATCCTGGCGCACATCGCGGAGCGGGATCTGCGGAACGCCGAGCCCGGCAGCGAGCAACAACTGGCCTGGGCGCGGTTCTTCGCGTCGGTGGCGTCGGCGCCGGACGAACTGGCGCTGCTGCGGGGCCTGTTGGACGGCACGGAGAAGGTGGACGGGCTGGTGGTCGACCAGGAGCTGCGCTGGGCGTTCCTGGAGCCGCTGACCGCGCACGGCGTCGCCGACGAGGCCGTGGTGGCCGCCGAACTGGCCCGGGACGACACCGCGTCCGGCAAGCGCCACCAGGTCCGCACGCTCGCCGCCCGCCCCTCGGCGGCCGTCAAGGCGCAGGCGTGGGTGCAGGTCGTGGAGTCGGAGGCGCTGTCCAACGCGCAGGTCGAGGCGACGATCGCGGGCTTCGTGCAGCCGTCGCAGCGGGAGCTGCTGGCGCCGTACGCGGAGAAGTACTTCGCGACGATCGAGCGGGTGTGGCAGGAGCGGTCGATCCAGATCGCGATGAACATCGTGTCGGGGCTGTTCCCCTCCCTGCAGGACTCGCAGGCCACGCTGGACGCGGCCGACGCGTGGCTCGCCGCGCACGAGGACGCGGCACCCGCGCTGCGGCGGCTGGTGCTGGAGGGACGGGACGATCTGGCGCGGGCGCTGCGGGGGCAGGCGTGCGATGCCGGGGCCGTCAACCACGGGTGACCTTTGGCCTGAGCTTGGGCGCCCGGTAGTCGTTACGAAATACGGTCAATAGCAGCCGTAACCCCTGGTCCGACCCGAATGGACCAGGGGTTTTCGCTGTGTACTCGGCACCCGAACACCCGTCCTTTAGTACCGCCTTGTCCGTATGTGTCGACGGGCGTGTAACAGCGGTTAGGAGCCGGACGAACTGCGGGAATCTCCGCTGCATGAACCACAACGCCCCGGTCCCCCCGGTCTCCCCCCGCCCCCTGCGCCACCTCGCCGAGGTGCACCGCCGTGTCGTGACGGCCGGCCGGCTCCGCTCGCAGGGTGTCTCTGCCGCCGAGGCGAACGAGCAGTGCAGGCCCGGCGGCCCCTGGCAGCAGATCCTCCCGGGCGTGTTCCTGCTCCACGCGGGCCCACCGACCAGCGAGGAGCGGCTGCACGCGGTGCTGATGTACGCGGCACGGGAACGCGGCACGGGGGTGCCGGTCCAGCCGGGCGCGGAGGAACCGCACCGGCCGGTGTACACGGAGGCGATGATCACCGGACTCGCGGCGCTGACGCTGCACGGCTTCACCGAGACGCCGCCCCTGCTCTCCCTGGACCGCATCGACGTCCTGGTCCCCCGGCTCCGCCGGCTGCGCTCGGCGGGCGGCGCCCGGATCGTCCGCACCTCGACACTCCCCGCCGCCGAGCAGGTCACCGGCGTCCCGGTCGCCCCGGTCCCGCGCGCCCTCGCCGACGCGGTCACCGAACTGACGGACGCAGGCACCGTACGCCGGCTGCTCACCGAGGCGGTGCGCGGCGGCCACTGCGAACCCGCGGCGGTCGTCCGCGAGCTGAACAACGCCAAGCTCCTGAACCGCCCGCACGTGGTGGACGCGGTGGACTCCCTGCTCGCCGAGGGCCGCGCGATCGCGGAGGACCGCCTGTACCGGATGGTCGAGGAGTACGGCCTCCCCGACCCGGTGTGGAACGTGGACCTGAGGCTGCCGGGCGGGCCGCACCTGGGCGGACTGGACGCGTACTGGCCGGAGCAGGCTGTCGCGGTGGAGCTGGACACCCGCGCCCCGCGTCAGGGCCGTCAGCAGGACGACGACGCCGTGTGGTCCGAGTACGCCCGCAAGCGCGAGCACCTGGAGCGCCTCGGCATCACGGTCGTCCACATCACCCCGCGCAAGCTCCGGGACGCGAGGGAACAGCAGGCGGCGGTCGTCCGCACGGCCCTGATGGCCTCCGGCGACCGGGATCCCGCCGCCTATGTCGTGGTGCTGCCCCGGTAGTGACGGACCGGGGCGGGATCAGGAGGGGAGAGGAGGGGCCGTCGGCGTCGGGGAGCCGGGGGCCCCTCCTCCAAGTCACGGCGCCGGCCGAGGAGTTCGGCGCGGATTCGCACCGGTCGCCCGGTCCTGGACGGGACGGCGGGCGGGTCGCTCCGCTCCGATAGCCTGAGGTCACCGCGGGCCATCCGCGTGTTCGCGTCGGGATGATCGTGGAGAATAGTCGAGTGTCGAGCCGCAGAGTTCCTTCGGGTGCCTGGATAACCGCCCTGCTGGTGGGCGCACTGGTCACCGTGGGTGCGCTGACGGTACAGGCGCACCAGCACGCGCCGAAGGACGGCCTGAGTGCCGGCGCCTCCACGCCGGCCGCCAAGCGCTCCCCGTCGAGCACCCCGAAGCCGCAGAACCCCGTTCCCGGCGATTCCGGCACGGGGCGGCGGGTCGTCTACTCGACGGGCCAGAAGCGCGTGTGGCTGGTCGACGACAAGGGCGCCGCTCTGCGGTCCTTCACCGTGTGGGCCGGGACGATCACCCCGGCCCCCGGGTCGTACAAGGTCTCCTTCCGGCGGGAACAGGGCACGGGATCCGACGGGGTGTCGATCGAGCACGCCGTGTACTTCGGAACCAGTTCCGCCTTCTCCAACGCGGTCGACGGATCCTCGCCGTCCCCGAATCCCGGTCTTCGCACCGGCGCCGTCCGGGAGCGCGCGGCGGACGGCGCCGCCATGTGGGAGTTCGCCGCCATGGGCACACCGGTCACCGTGGTGAAGTAGGTCAGGCGGCCGGGGAGTCGTCGAACTCCGGGAGGACATCCGCCGCGGTGCGGTCCAGCAGGGCCGCGTACGACGCGATCATCCTCGTACGGCTGAAGCGTTCACGGCTCGCGACGAGGGCCGGGGCGAGGTCGGCGCGGGAGGCCACCGCCTGTGACCACGCCGCCGCGATCACCTCCGGGTCCGGGGCCGTGACCAGGCCGTGGCCCGCCACGATCGCCGCGCTGTCGCCGACGTCGGTCGCCACCGGGACCGCGCCGCACATCATGCCCTCGATCAGGCACAGGGGTGCCGCCTCGCCCCACGCGGAGGTGAGGGCGACAACGTCGGAGGCGGCGTAGAGCATCTCCATGTCGCGCCGGACGCCGAGCAGGCGCAGCCGGTCCGTGAGGCCCGGCCGGGTACCGAACGCCTCCGCGACGTCAGCCGTCAGGCCCGTGTTCGCCGCCGTCATGCCCGCCCCGCACATCAGCACCTGCCCGTCGGGGACACGGCCGAGCCAGGCGCGGGCGGCGGCGAGCAGCAGGGGCACGTTCTTCATGGCGTCGTAGCGGGCGGCGAAGACGACCACGGGGGCCGCGGGGCCGATGCCGAGTTCCGTGCGGGTCGCGAGACGGCGGGCCGCGTCGGGGCGGAAGCGGAAGAGGTCGACGCCGTTGGGGATCACGTGGAGCAGGCCCGCGGGGATGCCGGCGGCCTGGTAGGCGGCCCTCGTGGACTCGGCGCAGCAGACGCAGGCCACGACCGTGCCGTCGGCGATGGCGGCCTTCAGTTCGCCGAGGGCGGCGCCCTGGTTCTCCGGGTCGGAGCGGTGCAGACAGACCACGACCGGGCGGCGCGGCAGCCCGGCCTGGTTGAGCAGCCCCAGCGGCTGTTCCTTCAGGGACAGGATGACGTCCGCGCCCGCCGTCGCCCGGGCGGTTTCGGCCAGTTCCGGGCCGGTGAACCCGGCCGGAACGCCGGTGCCGCGGAAGGTGCGGCCGAGGGTGGTGACACCCACCCCGGCCGCGGTCAGCGCGCGGTAGCAGGTGTCGTCCGCCATCAGCTGGCGGGTCGCCTCCCGGTGCACCTCGCCGTACAGACTGAGCACCTGATGGCGCTGGCCGCCCTCGGTGAGGCCCAGAACGATGTCGCTGTGCACGATCCGGGCCCCACCGGAGAAGAAACCCTCGTACACCGACAGCACTCGCAGTTCGCGTCCCGTACGCACACGACCACCCGCCTTGCACATGAAATCGAGCCATCCCCGTGAAGTGCGGGTTAGCCGATATGAGGCGGTACGGACATTACGTCCGGATGAACTGGGTGCTTCGGATCCGAGTCGGCGCAACTACTTGCCGCAGAACTCCGCTTCGAGCACCGCGTCGCTGTTTCCCGACCAGTCACCGTTGAAGTTGAAGGCGACGGAGTGCCGGCCGTCGGCGGTGGTCACGGCCGCCGAGGAGGAGCCGTGGATGCCGCCGTCGTGGCCCCACACATGGACCCCGCAGCTGAGCTCGCGGTCGATCAGGCCGAGGCCGTAGCCCGCATTGGGGATGCCTTCGACCGCCACGGTGGTCTTCATCTCCTTCAGCTGCTTCGGCGGGAGGAGCCTGCCCCTGAGCAGGGCCGAGTAGAAGCGGTCCAGATCGGCCGAGTCGGAGATCATCTCGCCCGCCGAGGAGGCCAGCGAGGGGTTCAGCCTCGTGACGTCGTACGTCGGTCCCGTCGCCGTCTGCGCCAGCTTGGAGTAGGCCCGGCTGCTGGGCTGCGGGACGGTGACGCGGGTGCCCGGGACCGAGGTGGCCCTCAGGTGCAGGGGGCCGATGATGCGGTGGCGGATCTCCTCGCCGTACGACCGGCCGGTGACCTTCTGGATCACCATGCCCGCCACGACGTAGTTGGTGTTGGAGTAGTTCCAGGACGCGCCCGGCGCGAAGTCCGGCTTGTGGGTCATGGCGATCGCGACGAGTTCCCCGGCGCTCTTGGTGTCGTAACGGTGCTTGAGGAAGCCGTCCTTGAGGAAGTACGTCCGCCCGAACGTGTCGTCGGCGGTGTAGTTGAAGATTCCGCTCGTGTGGTTGAGGAGCTGGCGGACCGTGATCCGGCCGCCGTCGTGGCCGTTGCCGTGGACCAGGCCCGGCAGCCACTTGTCGACCTTGTCGTCGAGCGACAGCCGCCCTTCCGCCTCCAGTTGGAGCAGCACGGTGGAGACGAAGGTCTTGGTGATGGAGCCGACGCGGTAGCGGTCGTCCGCCGAACGCGGCGCGTGTGTCCTGAGATCGCCGACCCCGGCGGTGGCCGACCAGGTGCTCCGGCCGTCCTTCGCCGTCAGCGTCACGCCCGGCACACCGTCCTTCACCGCGGCACGGACGGCCTGCCGGGTGGCCGCATGAGTATCGGACCCGGCCGCCATCGCCGGGGCGGCGAGGCCGGTCGTGAGTGCCACGGCAGTCGCCCCGACCACCACAGTCGTACGTACGGTCATCTCTTCCCCCTGTTTCGGGCACGCCCGGTCAGCGTGATCGGCGGGAGAGACCCCCGCCTGAGGAAGAAGGTTGAGGTGGATCAAAGGGGTTGGGCCGGTTTCAGCCCTTCTTCAACACCAGCTCCGTGTTCCGGTCCACCGAGCCGCCGCCCAGCTTGTCGCTCGAACCGGGGGCGTTGTAGGCCAGTTCGCGGTAGAGGGCCGCGAGGCCGGTCTGGGAGAGGTCGGCGAAGTCGGTGCGGTGCGGGGCCGCGGACTCGACCAGGGTGGTGAAGATCGAGATCGTGCCGTCCTTGTTGTCCACCAGCTCGATGACCCGGGCCAGGTGCGGGAAGTCGATGTGGGAGGCGGTGGAGATCTCCCAGAAGGAGCGGCCGTCGGGAGCCGAGTGGGCGGTGATCACATTGCGGTGGATGTGGCCGTTGACCCAGGCCAGGACGTTGCTGTGGCTGGCGAGCAGGGCGACGACGTCCTGGCCGCCGTACCGCCGCTCGCCCGGGTGGGCCGGGTCCCGGCGGAAGTTGTCCATCGAGTCGCTGGTGTGGTGGCTGAAGACGACGACGAAGGAGTCCTTGTTCTCCCGCAGCGTCCGCTCCAGCCACCGCAGCTGCTTGGTGCCGATGGACCCCTCGTAGTGGCCGCCCGGATCGGTGGTGTCGAGGCTGACGCCCACGACGTCGTCGGAGATGCGGAAGCTGTAGTACTGGGTGCCCGCGTCGAGGTTGGCGGTGGAGTAGCCGTGGCCGACCGGGCCGACACCCCGGTACGCGGGGTCGAGGTGGGCCGTGAGGTAGTCGCGGGCCGTGTAGGGGGCGCGCCGTTCGTCGGGGGTGACCGAGCGCATGTTCCGGGCGTGCGCCTTGAGCAGGTCGCGGAAGTTGTGGCCCTGGGGGTCGCCGGCCTTGCGGATCATGTCCTGGAGCTTCTTCGCCTCGGACGCGGGCAGCGACATGAGCTTCTTGCCGCCGACGGCGTACTCGGCGAGCCAGGAGTCGCCGTGGCCGTAGCAGCCCAGCGGCAGGCTGTCGTGGTTGCCGACCGTGGAGTACCAGGGGATGTTCAGGCCGGGGCTGTTCACCTCGCGGATGGCGGCGGCCAGGTAGCCCGACAGGTGCGGGAAACCGAGCTGCTTGTCCTGGTCGCGGGTGGTCGAGTCGGGCTGCCAGTACTGCTTGAGGCCGCTGTTCTGGACGCCCTCGTAGTGGCGCGGGTCCCCGGAGTTGGGGGTGATGCGGCCACCGCTCATGACGGTGAGGAACCAGTCCAGTTCGTGGCGGGAGTTGTTGTCCGTGTTGTCGCCGGTCGTCATGGCGAACTGGAGCGGGGCGCCGGTGACGGGCCCGCCGCGCAGCGCGTTGACCCGCTCGACGAGCGAGATCGCCCCGGGCACGGTGAGCGCCTCCTGGGGCCGCCAGGAGTGCACGTCGGTCGAGCGCAGGTACTCCAGGCGCATCGGGTGCTGGCTGTCCATCAGGTGCAGGTCGGTGAACTGCACGAACGCGGCCAGCGAGGTACGCCGCCCGGCCCGCCCGGACTTCGGGGCGGCGAGGTCGGAGCGCACCTTGCGGCTCCAGCCGGCGCCGTCGCCGAGCCGCCGGTAGCCGGAGCTCGTGCGCGGGGCCGCGATGGAGGCGACGGTGGTGCCGCGGGTGTACGGGGCGAGGGGCACCTCGACCGGGGCGGCGGCCTGGTGGACGGACTGGGCGACCGGCGCCTCGGCGGCGGCACCGGTGCCCGTCGCGGCCTGGCTGTCGGTGGGCCGCAAGGCGTAGCCGACGCCCACGGAGACGGCGGCGGCGCCCGCGGCGGCGAGGACGGTACGGCGGTGGACCCCCAGCGTGGTGCTGGCGACAGAGCGTGTGCGCGACATGGCGCGATCTCCCCGAGTGCGAACTGCGTCGGCAGTGGTCACGGGTGATCGCGTCAGCGAACAACCCGCTCTCACTGGATGCTTGGCACTGGGGATGACCTGCGCGTGAACGAGACAGCAACGCGCAACACCGATCACCGTACGTCGATCTTGGCCCACCCTGCGCGTTCATGAGCGCTCGTCGAACAGCCGGGGAGCGGCTACGCCGCGTTCATCTTCCGGGGTAGGACACCTATCCCCCGGGCCGTCCGGTCACCGGCCGCTCCCGCCACAGGCGCAGGCCGAAGTCGACCGCGGGCACCCGTGTCAGCGCGGGTACCGCGTCCAGGTCGTGCCATGCGGCCATGTCCGTGGAGCCGCCGATCTCGTTGCGCAGTTCGCCGCCGACGACCCGGGCCTCGTACATGAGCCCCACGTGCTGCTGGTCGACCCTGCGGCCGAAGCGGCGCCGGGCGGGGAAGCGCACCGACCGCACGCCGAGCAGACCGGTGACCTCGACGTGGTGGCCCGTCTCCTCCTCCACCTCGCGCAGCACGGTGTCGTACGGGTCCTCGCCGTGTTCCATGCCGCCGCCGGGCAGCGCCCACTCGGCCCGCCCGTGGCCGTCGATCCAGCGGGCGAGCAGGAGTTGTCCGTCGCGGACGCATATGGCGTAGGCCGCCACCCTCAACTTCTTGCGCATACGCCGAAGTTAGTGCGCCGGGTCCGGATTGGCCGGTGAGTATTCGGGCGCGGACCAGCGCAGCGGGAGGGCCGACGGGGTCTCGACGACCTCTCGTACGGTGAAGCGGACCCTGCGATCCGGGCCGAAGTCGGTGTGCGCCTCGCCCGTCAGCTGCAGTGCCGTGCCGGTCGTCCAGTCGAGGAACAGCAGGCCGGCCCGTGGGTCGGCGGCGAGGTTGCCCAGGGTCAGGAACATCGAGTTGCCGGGGTAGTCGGGCCAGCTGAGCTCGCCCGGTGAACAGGCCTGTACGAAGCCGGGGTTGCCGCCCCGATGGCTGACGTCGGCCCCGCCCCCGTGTACGGACGCCAGGAAGAAGGTGTCCGCCGCGGTGATGAACTCGGCCTGTGCGGGCGTGAGTTCACCGCCGTGCACGGCACTGCCTCGCCGACGGTCGGCCACCACCTCGTACCCCTGTCTCCGCTGCAGGTACTTCGGGCAGTTCGCGAACACCTGGTCGGCCTCCACCGCGAACCCCCGCGCCGTGGGGTCTAGTCGGCCGTTGAGACGCATACGGCGACGGGTCCGGGGGTCGAGGGCGATCGTGCCGACGGGTGTGCCGGGTGTGGCGAACGCCGTCGCGAGGGGGTCGGCCGGCAGCCACCCGCCCGCGACGGAGATGCGGCGCGGACCCGTCGCCCGGACGAAGCCCGGCGTCCCCGTGAGCGGCGACGCCCAGACCCGGCCCGTGGCGGGGTCCGCGGCACCGGCGACGAGCAGGGGCTGCAGTTCCAGGAAGGCCGCGGCGACCTCCCTGATGCCCTGGCCGACCGAGCGGCCCACGTGATCCGCCTGCTCACGCACTCCCACCCGGTCCTGCACGGCACGCGAGCCCGCGTGATAGACCGCCATGGCTAGAAGAACCCGCAGGTCGGAGCCGATCCGGAGGGTGCCGGGGAATCCTCGGCACCGCTCGGGACGGAGATCTCCAGGCGGGTGCCGTCGGGGTCGTGGAAGAAGATGCCGCCCGACCCGGCGCCCTCGCGGTGGGCGACCACGCCGTCGTACGCGAAGTCCACGCCGTACTCGCGCAGCGCCTCCTCGTACTGCCGGACCTTGTCGATCGAGTCCGCCTCCAGGGCGAGGTGGTGCAGGCCCGCGCGGTCGGGGCCGTACGGCTGCTGTGCCTGCTGCCAGAGGGTGAGGACGAGGGTCTCGCCGTCACCGAGGAAGGCGTAGCGGCGGCCCTCCTCCTTGCCCTCGGCGAGGGGCGTGAAGCCGAGGACGTCCCGGTAGAAGGCGAGCGAACGGTCGAGGTCGGTGACGTTCAGGCCTATGTGGCCGGTGCGCAAGGTCACGGCTGTCCCCTTTGGTTCGGCTGATCCACTCACTTAACCCTTGTAAGTGACTTTAAAGGTTAGGATCGGCAAGCGCAACCAGTCACGTAGTCTTGACCGGTTAGCACGGAAAGGGAGCCCCACATGTCCGCCCCCCGCGACCCCCGCCCGCTCACCGGTGAGCCGCTCGCGCTCGACCTGCTCAACACGCGGTGGATGAGCGAGGGGAGCCGGCAGGACCTCCTCACCGATGTCGACGGACTCGCGGTGTGGCTCGACTCGGCCGGGCTGAGGGACGCCCACACCCCGGACGCCGGAATGCTGCGGCACCTCCTCCAGGCCCGGGAGGCCCTGCACACGGTGGTGGACGGCTCCCTGGAGAAGGGGGCGCCGCTGGTCGACGCCGTGCTCGGGCACGGACGCGTCCGGGTCTCGCTCACCCCTCAAGGGCCGGTCGAGCGGCCCGAGTTGAGCGACCCCGCCTGGGCCCCGGCCTGGCTCGCCGCCCGCAACTACCTGTGGCTGCTCGGCACCGCGCCGGACCGGATCCGGCCATGCGCCCACGAGTCGTGCGTACTCCACTTCTTCGACACGTCGAGGAACGGCACCCGGCGCTGGTGCTCGATGGCGACCTGCGGCAACCGCGCGAAGGCATCCCGGCACTACGCGCGCGCCAAGGACGCCTGAACCGGGGCCACCTGCGCCGAAGGCCCTGGACCGAGGCTTCCTGCGGCGAGAACCCCTGGGGCGAATTGCCCGGTTGGTCACGCATATTGGCCAATACCACGAAAGCCCGTGAACAACCCAAAGGGCATCGCGGGTTTTCCCCATACACCCATATCGATTCGGTCAACTCTCCCTAAACATCCTTCCCATGGGTAAAGCTGGGCGCTCATCCGGGGTCTCCTTCCGGATCATCGTGATCAGGGCCGATCGGTTCCGGTCACACGCCTGCTCGTTCCTTTACCTACAAGGGATGCCGATGACCCTCACCCCCCAGCCCACACCGACAACGGGCGCGAGACGTGTGGCGCGAATAGCGGTGGCCGCCGGTCTGGTCGCCGCCCTGTCCGCGGCGGGACCGATACCCATGGCCTTCTCCGCCGCCGCGGACGACGCGCCCGCCGCTTCCGACCCGGGCCTGAAGCCCGCTGCCGCGAAGCTCGGTTCGGACGACGCCGACGCGCTCGCCGAGGCCAAGGCCGACGGCGCCAAGAGCATCACGTTGATGGTCGCCACCGCCCCCGGCAGGACCGAGCAGGTCGCCGCGGAGCTGGACGCGGTCAAGGGCGGCATGGTGGGCCTCACGTACGACAAGCTCGGCTACGTCCGGGCCACCGTCCCCACCGCGAAGGCGGACTCGGCCATCGCCGCCGCCGCGAAGCTCTCCTCCGTGCACGGCATCGACGTCAAGCAGGACATCCCGCTGGACGACCCCACGCCGAGCGCCGACACCGTCAAGGGTGCCAAGAGCAGCAAGGGCGAGGCCCCGGTCACCTACCCGGCGCCCGACAAGAAGACCCCCGCCACGAACCCGTACAACCCGTCCTTCGAGACGGGCGCCGTCGACTTCGTGAAGGACCACCCGAAGGCGGACGGCCGCGGCGTCACCATCGGCATCCTGGACTCCGGCGTCGACCTCGGCCACCCGGCGCTGCAGAAGACCACCACCGGTGAGCGGAAGATCGTCGACTGGGTGACGTCGACCGACCCGGTCTCCGACGGCGACGCCACCTGGC
This sequence comes from Streptomyces sp. NBC_00285, assembly GCF_036174265.1. NCBI lineage: Bacteria > Bacillati > Actinomycetota > Actinomycetes > Kitasatosporales > Streptomycetaceae > Streptomyces > Streptomyces sp. NBC_00285. The sequence continues at coordinate 4,000,686 of NZ_CP108055.1, forward strand.
GCCGGATGAACAACCCCGTCAGCGGCCCGACCTTCACCATCGCGGGCGCCACCTGGAAGGCCCCGGCGGGCTCCTACCAGTTCAACCTGTTCCGCGAGTCGGTCACCGCCGGCGGTGACGCCAAGGGCGACGCCAACCGCGACGGCGACACCACCGACGTCTGGGGCGTCCTCTACGACGCGGCCGCCGGAACCGTCCGGGTCGACCTGAACAACAACAACGACTTCTCCGACGACACCCCGATGAAGCCGTACAAGGACGGCTACCAGGTCGGCTACTTCGGCACGGACAACCCGTCGACCGACGTCGTCGAGCGCCAGCCCTTCGTCGTCGAGATCCGCAAGGACGTCGTCTACGACGCCGCCGGGAGCAAGGCCGACTACGTCAACATCGGCGTCATCGAGTCCGAACACGGCACCCACGTCGCCGGCATCACCGCCGCCAAGGGCCTGTTCGGCGGCCGGATGAACGGCGCGGCCCCGGGCGCGAAGATCGTCTCCTCGCGTGCCTGCACCTGGAGCGGCGGCTGCACCAACGTGGCGCTGACCGAGGGCATGATCGACCTCGTCGTCAACCGCGGCGTCGACATCGTCAACATGTCGATCGGCGGCCTGCCCGCCCTCAACGACGGCAACAACGCGCGCGCCGAGCTGTACACGCGCCTCATCGACACCTACGGCGTCCAGCTCGTGATCTCCGCGGGCAACTCCGGCTCCGGCGCGAACACCATCGGCGACCCCGGCCTGGCCGACAAGGTCATCTCGGTGGGCGCGGCCATCTCCAAGGAGACCTGGGCCTCCAACTACGGCTCGCAGGTGACGAAGAAGTACTGGCTGATGCCCTTCTCCTCGCGCGGTCCGCGTGAGGACGGCGGCTTCGCGCCGACCCTCGTCGCCCCCGGCGCCGCGATCAACACCACGCAGACCTGGCTGCCGGGCTCCCCGGTCGCCGAGTCGGGCTACACGCTGCCGGCCGGCTACTCGATGCTCCAGGGCACCTCGATGGCCTCCCCGCAGGCCGCCGGCGCCTCCGCGCTGCTGCTGAGCGCCGCCAAGCAGAAGGGCATCGCGCTCTCCCCGCAGGTCCTGCGCACGGCACTGACCTCGACCGCCGGCCACATCAAGGGTCTGCAGGCGTACGAGGAAGGCGCGGGCCGCATCGACATCGTCGACGCCTGGGACGCCATCACGCACAAGGCGACCGCCGCGGACTACACCGTCAAGGCGCCCGTCGACACCGCGCTCGACCAGCTGCTGAAGACCCCCGGCTTCGGCACCGGTGTCTACGACCGCGAGGGCGGCCTGAAGGCCGGCCAGAAGAAGACGTACGACGTCACGATCACCCGTACGTCCGGCGTGGACAAGCCGGTCCGGCACAAGCTGCGCATCGAGAACAACGCCGGTGACACCTTCAAGGTCGTCGGCAAGGGCGACGTGAGTCTCCCGCTCAACCAGCCGGTGACCGTCAAGGTCCAGGCCGCTCCGAAGTCCGCGGGCATCAAGAGCGCCATCCTGGAGCTCGACGACCCGAGGACCGAGGGTGTCGACAAGCAGATCATGACCACGGTCATCGTCTCGACGCCGGTGCAGTACACCTTCTCCGCGTCGAACACCGTGCAGCGCAACAGCACGCAGCACTACTTCCTGACCGTCCCCGAGGGCGCCACCGCTCTGGAGGTCGCGATCGGCGGGCTCAAGGACAAGAGCCAGACCCGCTTCATCTCGATCCACCCGTACGGCGTCGCGGTCGAGGACACCGGCACCCCGTACTGCTACAGCAACTACCCGAACACCAACGGCTGCAAGCCCGACGCGCGTTCGTACGCGAACCCGCAGGCCGGTGTCTGGGAGGTCGAGGTCGAGTCGCGCCGCACCTCGGCGCTGCTCGACAACCCGTACAAGCTGGACGTCGCCGTCTACAGCGCGGTCTTCGACCCGGCGACCGTGACCGTCCCCGAGGCCAAGGTCAACACCCCGGTCAGCGCCTCCTGGACGGTGACCAACAAGTTCGCCGCGATCGACGGCAAGCTGGCCGGCGGCCCCCTCGGCTCGTCCAAGACGGCCCGCCCGACGATCACCGAAGGCGTCGTCCAGACCAGCACGGTCGAGGTGCCCGCGGGCGCCACGTCCCTCAACGTCGCCATCGGCAACGTCTCCGACCCGTCCGCCGACCTCGACCTGGCGGTCAAGAACGCGGCGGGCACCGTGGTCGGCAGCTCCGCCGACGGTGACTCGGAGGAGGCGGTCTCGGTCGCCTCGCCCGCCGCCGGCACGTACACCGTCGAGGTCACGGGCTACTCGGTCCCGGCCGGCTCCACCGCATACGACTACCAGGACGTGTTCTTCTCCAGCGCCCTGGGCACCGTCACCGTCTCCGACGGGCCGGTCAAGCTCGGCACGGGCGCCTCGGCGACCGTCTCCGGCAGCGTCACCGCCCTGGCGGCCGCACCGGCGGGCCGTGAGTTCTTCGGCCAGGTCAGCCTCGTCAACGCGCGCGGCACGGTCGCCGGCATCGGCAGCGTGAAGATCGAGAAGGTCACGCCGTAACACTTCTCCGTACGGCGAAAAGGGGCGGGCGTCCGTGAGGGCGCCCGCCCTTTCGCATGCCTCAGCAGGTCAGCGTGCGCGACTCGGGCAGCGAAGCGGTGATCCAGGCCCGTTCCCGGGCGACCGCCTTCTCCCCGACGGCCCAGTGATCGGGCACCGGTGAGCCCTCGGTCACCCCGAACAGGACCCGGGTGCCCTTCACCAGGGGTTCGGGAGTGTCGTACTCGCCGATCACGTACGTGAGGTCCGCGGGACCGGAGGACGGCTTGTAGGAGCGGGTGACATGCACGGTGACCTGGAGTTCTCCGGGGAACTGCCGGACCACGGTGACCTCGCCCTCGGCGACCGTGGTGGCGCAGGCCAGGTAGGCCGGGCTGCCGAAGCGGACGCCCGACTCCGCCTTGGAGGCCGAGTCGGCGCTGGTGCCCGCGTCCTGCGAGGCCGCGCCGATGTGCCCGGACAGCCATCCCAGGCCCGTGACCACACCGGCGACGGCGGCCACCGCGAGGGTGCCGAAGGCGAGGGTGCGGGCCCGGCGCCGGGCCCGGGAGGGACGTACGGGAACGGGTTTCGGGGCCGGCGCGGGCTCCGTCAGGGTCTCGCCGATGATCCGCAGCTGCTCGCGCAGCACGGCGACGTCGGCCCGGGCGGACCGGTGCTCGGCGAGGAAGACCGGGTCGCCGGCGGCCGACTCGGGCAGCGGGTCGTCGATGAGGGCGGCCATCAGCGCGTCGATGCCGTGGGGCCCGTCGTGTCCGGCGCTCATGTCACACCACCTCGTCCTCGTGCAGTCGGGCGCGCATGGCCCGTACCGCCGTGTGCAGCCGGCTCTTGACCGTGCCCTCCGGTACGCCCAGCTCCTGGGCGATCGAGCGCACCGGCAGGTCGGCGAAGAACCGCAGCACGAGAACCTGGCGCTGCTGGTCGGGCAGCTCGTCCAGGCCCTGGGCGACGGCGAGGGAGAGCACGCTGGTGTCCTCCCCCGAGGGGTGCTCGTGCTGGCGCAGCGAGGCCAGCCGCTCCCCCAGCCGGTCCTGGCGCTTCTTGGCACGGTGCCAGTCCATGGCGAGGTTGGAGGCGACGACGGCGGCCCACGCGGACACGTCCCGCGGCGCCTCGTACCCCTTCGCCGCCCGCTCCAGCAACCGCAGGCGGACCTGCTGCACCCCGTCCGGCAGGTCCGTCTGCGGCACCCCGCCGAGGGCGAGCACCGCTCGCACCCGGCGTTCCTGCGCCACGTCCAGAGGATCATCGTCCTCCTGGACCCGGCGTGCCCTTCTGCGCAGCACAAGCCACCCCCCTCACCGCGTTTCCTCTACGACGCCGCAGCGCGCGGAAACGTTCGGCGGATCCCCGGAAAATCGCTCAGAGGCGTACGTCACACCGTCCAGCAGTCCATTCCTCGGGCATGGAGCGCAAAGAACTGGACAGGCGGACCCAGGTCGGCCGCATGATGGAAACGCCGCAGATGTACAGGAACACATGAGGGAGTCACCGTGAGGGTCGGAATCGTCGGAGCCACCGGTCAGGTCGGCACGGTCATGCGCGGGATCCTCAAGGAGCGCGACTTCCCCGTCACCGAGCTGCGCCTGTTCGCCTCCGCCCGCTCCGCGGGATCGATCCTGGACGGCGTGACGGTGGAGGACGCGGCGACGGCCGACTACACCGGCCTGGACATCGTGCTGTTCTCCGCGGGCGGCTCGACCTCCAAGGCCCTGGCCGAAAAGGTCGCCTCGCAGGGCGCCGTGGTGATCGACAACTCCTCGGCCTGGCGCAAGGACCCCGAGGTCCCCCTGGTCGTCTCCGAGGTGAACCCGCACGCCATCGCGGACCGCCCCAAGGGCATCATCGCCAACCCGAACTGCACCACCATGGCCGCGATGCCGGTCCTGAAGGTGCTGGACACGGAGGCGGGCCTCAAGACGCTGATCGCCACCACCTACCAGGCGGTGTCGGGCTCGGGTGTCGCGGGCGTGGCCGAGCTGCACGGGCAGGTGCAGAAGGTCGCCGCCGACGCGGACAAGCTCACCCACGACGGCGGGGCGGTCGACTTCCCCGAGCCGCAGGTCTACAAGCGCCCCATCGCCTTCAACGTCCTGCCCTTCGCCGGCAACCTCGTCGAGGACGGCCTGAACGAGACCGACGAGGAGCAGAAGCTCCGCAACGAGTCCCGCAAGATCCTCGAGCTCCCCGAGCTGAAGGTCTCCGGCACCTGCGTGCGCGTCCCGGTCTTCTCCGGCCACTCCCTCCAGGTCAACGTCCGCTTCGCCCGCCCGATCACCCCGGAGCGCGCGACGGAGGTGCTGGCGGGCGCCCCCGGCGTGACCCTCTCGGACATCCCGACCCCCCTTGAGGCCGCCGGCAAGGACGCCTCCTTCGTCGGCCGCATCCGCCGCGACGAGACCGTCGACCACGGCCTGGCCCTCTTCATCTCCAACGACAACCTCCGCAAGGGCGCCGCGCTGAACGCGGTGCAGATCGCGGAGCTGGTGGCGGCGGAGCTCAAGGACTGACCCTCAGGACCGGCCCTCAGGACCGGCCCTCAGGGCCTGCGCACCTCGTAGAGGAAGCAGCCGTACTCGACGGCCCGGACGTGGACGAGCGCCACGGACGGGTCGTCGAACGCGTTTCGCAGGGCCGTCTCGCCGACGGTGCCGACCAGTTGTCCGCCCAGGATGTGCCCGTCGCCGGAGTAGCGGCGGATGGTGCGATGCGCGTCGGCGAAGGGGTGGCCCTCGGGGTCCGGTCCCGCGCACTCGTCGACGTGGATGAAGACGGGGCCCTGTTCGTCGTACGCGCCCGGGTTCGCGCCGGTCCCGGCCGCCCAGCGGCGCAGGGGGGCGTAGGAGAGGAGGGTGATCCGCTCGCCGGCCTCGCTGCGGCGCAGACAGCACCTCAGGGGCGCCCCGCCCTCCTCGTCCGTGAACGGGACCGGGGGGCGGCCGGCGTCGTCGGCGGTGCGGAGCTCTTCGAGGGCGGTGGGTTCGATGGGCAGCGCCTCATAGGTCGTCATGACCCCCAGAGTGTCGCGCCCGGGGCCGATCGACCGGCGGGATACGGACATGGCGTCCGCACCGTGATCGGCGTCATCCCGACCCGGCGAAAGCGCAGGGTATTCCCTCGAACCGTCGGAGACAGTTCGTGGAAGGATGGCCGAACCGCCGAACCTAGACATACGAGGAGATGACCGCGTGCCTGGCACCAACCTGACTCGCGAAGAGGCTCAGCAGCGGGCAAAGCTGCTCAGCGTCGATTCCTACGAGATCGATCTCGACCTCTCCGGCGCGCAGGAGGGCGGTACCTACCGGTCCGTGACCACGGTGCGCTTCGACGTCGCCGAGAACGGTGCCGAGTCCTTCATCGACCTGGTGGCCCCCACGGTCCACGAGGTGACGCTGAACGGGGACGCCCTGGAGCCCGGCGCGGTCTTCGAGGACTCCCGGATCGCCCTGCCCGGCCTGCTGGAGGGCCGCAACATCCTGCGGGTCGTCGCCGACGCCGCGTACACCAACACCGGTGAGGGCCTGCACCGCTTCGTCGACCCGGTCGACCAGCAGGCCTACCTGTACACCCAGTTCGAGGTGCCGGACGCCCGCCGCGTCTTCGCGTCGTTCGAGCAGCCCGACCTGAAGGCCACCTTCCAGTTCACCGTGAAGGCGCCGACCGGCTGGACCGTCATCTCCAACTCCCCGACGCCGGAGCCCAAGGACGACGTCTGGACGTTCGAGCCGACGCCGCGGATCTCGACGTACATCACCGCGCTGATCGTCGGCCCGTACCACTCGGTGCACAGCGTGTACGAGAAGGACGGCCAGTCCGTCCCGCTCGGCATCTACTGTCGGCCCTCGCTCGCCGAACACCTCGACTCGGACGCCATCTTCGAGGTGACCCGGCAGGGCTTCGACTGGTTCCAGGAGAAGTTCGACTACCAGTACCCGTTCAAGAAGTACGACCAGCTGTTCGTCCCGGAGTTCAACGCGGGCGCCATGGAGAACGCCGGCGCGGTCACCATCCGCGACCAGTACGTCTTCCGCTCCAAGGTGACCGACGCCGCGTACGAGACGCGCGCCGAGACCATCCTGCACGAGCTGGCCCACATGTGGTTCGGCGACCTCGTGACCATGGAGTGGTGGAACGACCTGTGGCTGAACGAGTCGTTCGCCACCTACACCTCCATCGCCTGCCAGGCGTACGCCCCGGACAGCCGGTGGCCGCACTCCTGGACCAGCTTCGCCAACTCCATGAAGACGTGGGCGTACCGCCAGGACCAGCTGCCGTCCACGCACCCGATCATGGCCGAGATCGGCGACCTCGACGACGTGCTCGTCAACTTCGACGGCATCACGTACGCCAAGGGCGCCAGCGTGCTCAAGCAGCTCGTCGCCTACGTCGGCATGGACGAGTTCTTCGGCGGGGTGCAGGCGTACTTCAAGCGCCACGCGTACGGCAACACCCGCCTGTCCGACCTGCTGAGCGCGCTGGAGGAGACCTCCGGGCGTGACCTGGGGACCTGGTCGCAGAAGTGGCTCCAGACGGCCGGCATCAACATCCTGCGCCCGGAGATCGAGACGGACGCGAACGGTGTCATCACCTCCTTCGCCATCCGTCAGGAGGCCCCCGCGCTGCCGGCCGGCGCCAAGGGCGAGCCCACCCTGCGCCCCCACCGGATCGCGGTCGGCCTGTACGAACTCGACGACGACAGCGGCAAGCTGGTCCGTGACGAGCGTGTCGAGCTGGACGTCGACGGCGAGCTGACGGCCGTACCGCAGCTGGTCGGCAAGCGCCGTCCGGCGGTCGTGCTCCTCAACGACGACGACCTGTCGTACGCCAAGGTCCGTCTCGACGACCAGTCGCTGGCCTTCGTGACCGAGCACCTCGGCGACTTCGAGTCGTCGCTGCCGCGCGCCCTGTGCTGGGCGTCGGCGTGGGACATGACGAGGGACGCGGAGCTCGCGACCCGCGACTACCTGTCCCTCGTGCTCTCCGGTATCGGCAAGGAGTCCGACATCGGTGTCGTGCAGTCGCTGCACCGGCAGGTGAAGCTGGCGATCGAGCTGTACGCCGCCCCCACCGCCCGTGAGGCCCTGCTGACCCGCTGGACCGACGCCACGCTGGCCCATCTGCGGTCCTCGGCGGCGGGCGGCGACCACCAGCTGGCGTGGGCGCGCGCGTTCGCGGCGACGGCCCGGACGCCGGAGCAGCTGGACCTGCTGGAGGGGCTGCTCGACGGGTCCCAGGTCATCGAGGGCCTGGCCGTCGACACGGAGCTGCGCTGGGCGTTCCTCCAGCGGCTTGCCTCCGTGGGCCGCTTCGACGAGTCGGAGATCGCCGCCGAGTACGAGCGGGACAGGACGGCGGCCGGAGAGCGCCACGCGGCGACCGCCCGTGCGTCCCGGCCGAGCGAGGAGGCGAAGGCGGAGGCCTGGGCGCAGGTCGTCGAGTCCGACAAGCTGCCCAACGCCGTCCAGGAGGCCGTCATCGGCGGCTTCGTGCAGACCGACCAGCGGGAGCTGCTCGCGCCGTACACGGCACGGTACTTCGAGGCGCTCAAGGGCGTCTGGGAGTCCCGCTCGCACGAGATCGCGCAGCAGATCGTGGTCGGCCTCTACCCGTCGCTCCAGGTCTCCCAGGAGACCCTGGACAGGACGGACGCCTGGCTGACGGCCGCCGAGCCCAACGCGGCCCTGCGCCGCCTCGTCTCCGAGTCCCGCGCGGGCGTGGAGCGGGCGCTCAAGGCGCAGGCGGCGGACGCGCAGGCCGGGTAGCAGCCGTTCGGCGGGTGGGTGCGGTGGGTGGCCGGGTGGCTGAGCCGGTCGTCCACCCACCCGCTCACCCATCCGCTCACCCATCCGCCGCGCACACCAGCCGAGCCGTGTTCAGCATCGTCCGCACGTGCAGCCCGGTCTGCGTGGCCACCGGTACCCATCTGAGGTCGTAGGTCTTCTCCAACTCCTGGCTCCACTCACGCACCAGGTCGTCGAGGATCTCGGCGGCCCGGGGGTCGGTGCGGGCCAGGGCGCGGCCTGCCATCGCCGCCACCCTGAGCGGGATGCGGCGCGCGGAGATGCCCCGGGTCGCGAAGTGCCCCTGGAACCGGCCCGGTCCCTCCGCCGCCCAGCTCTGGACGATCAGCGGCGCCACGTCGAGGAGTTCGCGCGCGGCGTCCCGCAGCGGCGCGAGTTCCTCCGGTACGTCCGCGTCGAGCCGTGTCCCGAGGACGTCCGCGAGCTCCTGGCCGCGGCCCAGCAGCACCTCGCCCAGCCGTGCCGCCTCGCGGTCCGGGTCGGCCACGGGTCGTGCGTCGCTCACCGAGGGCACGGACCAGGCGGGGGTCTCGATCAGGGTGGTCAGCGTGCCGTGCCGGCGCGGGTGGAGCCAGGTGCTCTCGGCGACGTACCCGCTGGGGTCGCGTTCGCCCGCGCGGTGGCCGTCGGGCAGGACCAGGACGCCGGGCGGGTCGAGGCGCCAGTCGGGACCGTCCACGGGGTGCCGGTCGACCGGCACGCGCAGTCGCGCCGCCGTCCTGCGGAACGCGTCCGCGGCACCCGTCACCTCCCGCGTCATCATCACGAAGGCACCGCCGAACTCGATGCCGTGCAGGGTGAACTGGGCGACGGGCCGCAGCTCGTCGAGAAGCCGGATCAGGGCGGCCGACTCGGGGAGCGGCGTTCCCGGAGGCATCGGCAGCGACTCCGGCTGGAGGGCGAACGCGGGCCGGTAGAAACCTCGGTGACACTCCGTCAGGGACGGTTCGGGCTCCTCGGGCTGCCAGCCGTGCGCGAGTTGTGCTCCGTCGGGGTCGAGGCAGAGCAGGAAGTGCCAGGTGCAGTCGAGGGATTCGAGCATCCCGGGCCTACGCGCGAACAGGGCGGCGAGCCGCAACGCCGAGGCCCCGCCCACGGGTTCGTTGGCGTGCGCGCCGGCGACGGAGAGGATGTGCCGCTCACCGCGTCCGGCGGACAGCAGCCACAGCGGGCGGCCGGCCCTGCTCCGCCCCGCCTGCTCCAGCCGCAGCCGGCCGGGGGCGGCGCGGACCAGCGCACGGGCCCTTCGCTCCAGTTCGTCCACTGCCGGATAGAGCGAAGTCCGCACGCCGGTCCTCCGAACGCTGGTGATCAGATCAGGCACCCTGGGAATTACTGTCCCCAGTGGTCTCCTTCTTGTCCAGCGGGCGAATCACGATCTTGGTGGGCATGTGAACTCCTCTCAGCTGCCGCCGTTGCCACCGCTCTCGCCGGTGGTCTCCTTCTTGTCCAGCGGGCGGATCACGATCTTTGTCGGCACCTCAACTCCTCACCTTTGTAGAGGATTTGACCTTTCCGAAGCGATCGCTGACCGCTCTTGTCAAGGCTGTGCCGGAGGAGTCAGAGTGTCAAGGAGGTGCACATGTGACGGGCAGGGGGCCCTGATGGCGGAGGCGGCTGCGGTGACGGTCGGGGCGTTCCGGCGGCCCCGGATCAAGCCCGAGCACCGCGCCTACCGCACGGCCGACGGCAACGTCCGTACCGGCAGCGTCGTCCACGGCATCGGCGCGGAGATCGCGGATCCGCAGGGCTGGGTGTGGACCCTGACCGAGGCGATGGACGGGACGCGGGGGCCGTCGGAGGTGGTCGACGAGGTGCTGCGCGCCCACCCCGGTCTGCCCGGCGAGGACGCCCGCCAGGCGATGGCCGACCTGCTCGCCGCCGGTTTCGTGGACGACGCCCGGGCGCCCGTGCCGGTGCCGCCCCGCGAGGAGGACCGTTACAGCCGCGGTGTCCCGCTGCTCCGCTGGATGGACCTCACTCCCCGCACCGGCCCCTGGGAGACCCAGCTCCGCCTCCGCGAGGCCCGCGTCCTGCTGATCGGTGTCGGCGGCACCGGCGGGTACGCGGCCCAGGCCCTGGTCGCGTCCGGGGTGGGCCATCTGCACTGTGTCGACCCGGACGTCGTGGAGCTCTCCAACCTCAACCGCCAGCCCCTCTACCGCGAGCCCGACATCGGCCGTCCGAAGGTGGCGGCCGCGGTGGCGACCCTGCGGGCGCTGAACTCGGACGTGACGGTGACCGGGGAGCGGAGGGAGGTGCGAGGTCCGGACGACCTGACCGAGCTGCTGTCCGGCTCCTCCTACGACCTTCTCGTCCTCGCCGCCGACCGCCCCGACGCCGTCCGGCGCTGGGCCAACCGGGCATGTCTGGCAGCCGGGTTGCCGTGGGTCGACGCCGGATACCGAGGGCCTCTCGTGACCGCCGGTGTGTACCTGCCCGGGCGGGGCGCCTGCTGGGAGTGTCTGCGGGACGGTGAGATCGCCCGGCGGGATCTGCGGCTCGGACCGGACCAGGATCCGGAGGTGGCCTCGCCGCGGATGCCGTGGAACCCGGCGAGTGCCGTGACCGCCGGGCTCTCCGGCGCGCTGCTCGCCCACGCGGCCCTCGCCCTGCTGACCGGGGTCCCCGCGATGGAGCCGGGTTTCCGGTTCGGCGTGAACCTCATGCTCCCCGGCGACCCCGTCCACCAGCGGACCCCGCGCCGGCCGGACTGCCCGGCCTGCGGGGAGGGCGCGTGAACCGGGTACGGCTGCACGCGCTGGACTCCCGCCCCGACGGCGACGAGTGGATCGTGGGGCGCCTTGCGACCGGCCGTTTCGTCGCCGTGCCCGAGGTGGGCAAGCAGGCCCTGGACCTGCTCGGCCAGGGCCTGACCCCGGCCGAGGTCGGCGAACGGCTCCGCACCGGGACCGGCGACGACATCGACGTACCGGACTTCGTGGAGGCCCTGCTGGGACTCGGGTTCGTCGCGGAGGTCGACGGCCGCGCGATCGACCAGGAGCCGCCGCCGACACCGACGTTCGCGCGGATACGGCCGCGTCATGTGCGGTGGCTGCTCAGTCCCGCCCTTCCCGTGGCGGTCGTCCTCCTGATCGCGCTCACCCTGCTCACCCGCCCGCCGGTGCCGCTCGACTACCAGACCCTGCTGTGGAGTTCGCACGGCAGCGCGGTCATCGCCCTCGGTGCGGGCGTCGGCTGGACCCTGCTGCTGCTCCACGAGTGCGCCCACCTGCTGACCGCCCGTGCGACCGGGGTGGCGGGGCGGATACGGCTGGGCACGCGGCTGCAGTTCCTGGTGATGCAGACCGACATCAGCGGCATCGAACTCGCCCCTCGCCGACACCGGTTGACCGCCTACCTCGCGGGGGTCGCGACCAACCTCACGGCCGCGTCCCTGGCCGCGCTCGCGGCGGACGCCACGACCGGCACGCCCCGCCGCGTCCTCGCCGCCGTGGTCCTGCTCGCCCTGCTCCCCTTGCCTTTCCAGCTCATGGTCTTCATGCGCACGGACCTGTACTTCGTGCTGCAGGACCTCACACGCTGCCGTGACCTGTTCGGCGACGGAGTGGCGTTCACCCGGTACCGGCTCCGGCGGCTGCCGGGCCGCCGAGGCGGTCGTACGACCGCACCGGACCCGAGCCTCGCCCTGCCCCCGCACGAACGGCGTGCCGTGCGCGTGTACAGCGTGGTGCTGGTCGTCGGCACCACGCTGTGCCTCGCGTTCTTCGCGGCCCTCACCCTGCCCGCGGACGTCACGCTCCTCGCCCGCGCGGTGGGCAGGCTGGGCCCCGGCCACCCGCCCTCCGACCGCCTGGACGGGATCGCCGTCGTCGTCACGCTCGGCGGCCTGCACGCCCTGTGGCTGCGCACGTGGTGGCGGGGCCACAGGGCCGGGCGCGGCCTCAGCGGACGACCATCCCGCCCGTCGCGTTGACGAAGGTGCCGGTGATGCCGCCCGCGTGGTCGGAGGCGAGGAACACGGCGGTGGCGGCGATCTCGGCGAGGGTCGGGTTGCGGCGGGTCATGCGCATCCCGGCCAGGTTGGCGACGATGCCCTGGACGGCGGCCTCGTCGATGGCCGGGTTGACCGCGGCGAGCTTCTCGACGGTGAACGTCTCGGGCACGCCGGCCGCCCAGATCCCCACCGCCCGCACCCCCCGCGGCCCCAGCTCGATCGCCAGGTTGCGCACGAGCGTGTCGAGCGCCCCGTCCGCCGACCCGGTGCCGCCCATCATCGGACTGCCGTGCGCGGAACCGCTGTTGAGGGTGATGATCACACCCGAACCGCGTGCGGCCATACGGCGTCCCGCCGCGCGGGCGGTGAGGAAGTTGGCGCGGGTGCCGGCGACGACCGGCCGCATGAAGTCCTCCACGGACATGTCGGTCAGCGGCATGCCCTGCACGTCACCGCGCGTGACCAGGTTGACGGAGATGTCGATGTCCCCGACCGCGTCGGCGTGCGCCTCCACGGCCGCCTCGTCGAGGGCGTCCACGACGGCGATCTCGGCGTCCTTGAGGTCGGCGGCCACGGCCTCCAGGGTCTCCCGGGTCCGGCCGACGAGGTGCACCCGCGCGCCCTGCTCGGCGAAGGCCCGGGCGACGGCCCCGCCGATGGACCCGCCGGCGCCGTAGACGATCGCGGTCTTGTCGGTGAGCAGCATGGTGAACTCCTTGGAAGTGGTTCGTGGATGACATCCATACAGACGCACGGCACCCCGGATGCTCATCGGTCCCGGCGTCACAGGCGCAGCGGCAGCCCGAACGCGGGGAAGAGGTGCGGTTCGAAGGAGGTGATCTCCGCGATCCGCTCGCCACCGCTGTCGCTGTGGCCGTCGCGGTGGCTGTGGCCGTCGCGGTCGTCGAAGCGGAGGACGTCCAGGACCTGGGCACGGTAGATGCCGGTCCCGGGCCGGCGGACGTAGTTCGCCGCCGCGAGCTGCCCGTTGGCGCGGGTGGGCAGGCTGCGCCAGTGGCCGAGGAACATCGGGGAGCCGGGATCGAGGCTGACCCGCACGAAGTCGATGATCGCGTCCCGGCCGACGAACCAGAACGGGTTCGGCGGCATGGTGAGTGTGACGTCCTCGGTGAGCAGCGCGGCCATCGCGTCGAAGTCGAGGCGTCCGACGGCGGCCATGTACCGGTCGAGCACGGCTCGTTGGCCGTCGGTGGGCACGGTGGTCCGCCAGTCGGCACGCTGTCTGGGCAGGTGCTCGCGCAGCGTGGGCCGGGCCCGTTGCAGCGCGCTGTTGACCGAGGCCACGCTGGTGTCCAGCGCCTCGGCGGTCTCGGCGGCGGTCAGCCCGAGCGCGTCCCGCAGCACCAGCGCGGCCCGCTGGCGCGGCGGCAGATGCTGGATCGCGGCGAGCAGGACCAGTTCCAGGGTCTCGCGGGACACGGCGGCGGACTCCGGCGACTCGTCGTCGACAGGCATCTCGTCCACGGGCAGCTCGTCGTCGGGATAGGGCTGCAACCAGGTGATACGGGCGGGCGGTTCCCCGTCCCCGTGGTTCATCCCCGGTACCGGCTCGTAGCGTTGCGGGCGGCGCGCGGTGCGCCGCAGAAGGTCCAGGCAGGCGTTGGTGGCGATCCGGTACAGCCAGGTCCGCGCACTCGCCCGCCCCTGGAACCCGCCCCGCGCCCGCCAGGCCCGCAGGAACGTCTCCTGCACCAGGTCCTCGGCCTCGTCGTAGGACCCGGTCATGCGGTAGCAGTGCACGTGGATCTCACGGCGGTACCGCTCGGTGAGGGCGCCGAAGTCGGTCTCGGTGAGTTGCGTAACGGGGGCGGGTGTGACGGAATCCGCCGGGGGCGGGGTGTCCAGGGCCGTGTCCCGTGCCGTACGGGCCACCCGCCTCAACCGTGCGACGTCGGCGGCGAGTTGGCTGACGTGCGCGTACAGGGCCTGGGGCGGCTGCGGGACCAGCAGCCCCGCCTGCCGCCCGATACCGTCGATCAACTCCTGCACACCGAAACCCTCGGCCCCGCCCTGCCGTTCCCGGTAGGCCCTCTGGCGGCAGGCGGCGGAGCAGTAGAGGGAGCTGCGGCCCGTGCGTCCGGCCCGGTCGGCGAGCGGCTTCCCGCACACCGGACAGGGGTCTGCGGCCACGGGCACCTCCGGGAGTTGCGTAACGCGGGTCGGAGTGACGTTACAACGGCCCCGCGCGGCTCGCAGTACCTCCGGCATCCTGCCGGGGTACACCGGCGCTCCGTACCTGGCGTCACAGCGCCCGCCCGCCCGAAAGGCTCGGAGAATCCTTTCGACGGTTGCCTCCAGGAGCGGCGATCGGCTCCCGGGCGGGCGGCCGTACCCCCAGCTGCCCCGCGACCGTCGCCCCGAAGGCCACCGCCATGCCCGTCAGCTGCATCGGAGTCAGTGACTGTCCGAGCGCCGCCCAGCCGACGACCGCGGCGGTCAGCGGGGACAGCGGGCCGAGGAAGGTGACCTGGGTGGCGGTGAGGCGGCCGATGCCGCGGAACCAGAGCCAGTACGCGACCGCCGTGTTCGCCAGCGCGAGGTAGAGGTAGCCGCCGACCGCACGGCCGTCGAGCGCGGGCGGGGCGCCCTCGACGAGGAGGGCGAGCGGTGCGATGAGCAGGCCGCCGGCGGTGAGCTGCCACGCCGTGAGCGCGAGCGGGCCCACGCCGTCGGGGCGGCCCCAGCGCTTGGTCAGCACGGTCCCGGTGGACATCGAGGCGGCGGAGACGAACGCCGCCACCACACCGACGACGTCGAGGGCCCCGGCCGCCTGGAGCACGACCAGGCTGACGCCGAACGCGGCCACGACACCGGTGAGCACGCTCCGGGCCGTGGGCCGCTGCCCCAGCAGCACCGCCGACAGCCCCACGACGATCAGCGGGCCGACCGACCCGACCACCGCGGCCATCCCGCCCGGCAGCCGGTACGCCGACAGGAACAGCAACGGGAAGAAGGCACCGATGTTCAACGCCCCGAGCACCGCCGCCTTGACCCACCACACCCCCCGCGGCAGCACCCGGGCGAGTGCGAGCAGCAGCAGCCCGGCGGGCAGCGCACGCATCATCCCGGTGAACAGGGGCCGGTCGGCGGGGAGGAACTCGGTGGTGACGGCGTAGGTGGTGCCCCAGGAGACGGGGGCGAGAGCGGTCAGGAGGACGGTCGCGGAGCGGTTCATGACCGGGGCCGTTCGTCGGGCTGTCGCATGGACTCCCCCTCATCGATAGCTTGGCAGTAAGTAGCTTACACCTAAGCTACTTTTCCACAAGCTACTTTCTTGCAGGCAACCGGTGCGCCACGGATACTCGGCATATGAGTGCACAGCGTGAGGACGCCGTCGACGCGATCATCGACCAGTGGGCGGCCGCACGGCCCGACCTCGACACGAAGGCCATGGAGGTCTTCGGCCGGATCCACCGTCTGTCCCGCGCCATGGGCGACCGCACGGAGAAGGCGTACGCCCCCTACGGCATCTCACGCGGCGAGTTCGACGTCCTCGCCACCCTCCGCCGGGCCGGCGCCCCGTACACCCTCTCCCCCCGCCAGCTCTCGTCGACCCTGATGCTCACCACCGGCGGCATGACGGGCCGCCTCGACAAACTGGAACGCGCCGCCCTCCTGCGCCGCTCCCCCGACCCCCACGACCGCCGCGGCCTCCAAGTGACACTGACGGAGAAGGGGTTGACCGTCATCGACGAGGCCGTGGGCGCGGGCCTGACCGCCCAGACCCGGGCCCTGTCCACCCTCGACGACCAACAGGCCGACCAACTGGCCGACCTGTTGCGGGTGTTGCTGGTGGGGACGCAGGATCCAGGGCACTAGCGGCCCACATGGGCGGTCAGCGCCGCCTCGACCGCCGCCGTGTCCGCCTCGTCCGCCGCCCATGCCGCGTATCCGTCAGGGCGCACCAGGACGGTCGTGCGGCGTCCGCTCGCCCAACGCTCCACCGTGACGCGGTCCTTGCGGCTGCTCTGGTCATCGTGTCCCTCTGGGGTGATCAGGACGAAGCGGCCGCCGCGCAGGGCCTCGTAGAGGCGGGCGCCGTCGGCGAGGGGCATGTCCGGGACGCGGGTGCCGGTCAGGGGGTGGGCGCCGCGCGGGGCCGCGTACCGGTAGCCGATGCCGGTGAGCCGGCCGACCATCCTGCGGCGGGCCGGGGCGACGTGGTCCAGGACGGTGGTCAGCGCTGCCCGCAGGGCCAGTTCCCAGGGGCGCTTGGCCATCGCCAGGCGGACGATGCCGCCGCTGCTGCGCAGGACCGACCTGCCCACGGGGTGGCGTTCCGACTGGTAGGTGTCGAGGAGCTCCGGGGCCGCGTGGCCGCCCACCACCTGGGCCAGCTTCCAGCTGAGGTTCGCGGCGTCCTGGAGACCGGTGTTCATGCCCTGGCCGCCGGCCGGGGTGTGGACGTGGGCGGCGTCACCGGCGAGGAAGACCCGGCCCACCCGGTAGGCGGGGGCCTGGCGTTCGTCGCTGTGGAAGCGGGACATCCAGCGGGCTTCGTGCATCCCGAAGTCGCGGCCCAGCGCGAGCCGGGTGACCTCCTTGATCTCGTCGAGGTCCAGGGGCTCGCTGTCGGGAACGTCGTGGGCGCGGTTCCAGGCGATCACTCGGTGGTAGCCGTCGCCGAAGGGCGCGATGAAGGCGAAGGCATCGCCCACCGTGTCGACGGTGAGCAGGGTCTCGGGCTGCTCGGCGAGGCGGACGTCCGCGAGGACCACGGAGCGGATGACCGAGCGGCCGGGGAAGGGCAGTCCGATCGCGTCCCGTACGACGCTGCGCATGCCGTCGGCGCCCACGACGTACCCGGCGCCGATCTGAGCGGTGGTCCCGTCGGGGCCCCTGACCTCCAGGGTCACGCCGTTCTCGTCCTGGGTCAGCCCCGTCACCTCGGTCTCGTACCGGAAGTCGACGCCCGCTGCCACCGCCCGTCGCTCCAGGGCCTTCTCGACCTCGTACTGCGGGAGGACCAGGAGGTGGGCGAAGCGGGAGGGGAGGCCGGCGAGATCGACGGTGAGGCCGCCGAACAGGCGCAGTTTGTCGAGGCGTTGGCCGGCCGCCTCCAGGTCGTCGGCGAGACCTCGGGCGTCGAGTTGTTCGAGGGTGCGGGCATGCAGGACGAAGGCCCGGGAGAGGTTGCTGATCCGATGCGGGCGCTTCTCGACGAGGGTGACGGGGACGCCGGCGGTCGCCAGGTCACCGGCGAGGAGAAGACCGGTGGGGCCCGAGCCGACCACGATCACGGGGGTGGCGTTCATGGTGACCTCCTACTGTCAACGCTTGTTGGCCAACGATTGTTTGCCAACGCTTGTTGACGAAGGTACGGCGACTCCGGCCCGACGTCAACACTTGTTGGCCTACATCCGTTGGCATACGCTTGTCGATATGAACGGCAGCAAGAACGGCAGCACCGGCGGCAAGGGCGGCAGCACGGCTCCCGGAGTCGACGACCGGGCCGACCCCCCGCGGCGTCGCTCCGACGTCACCCGCGACGCGATCCTCACCGCGGCCCGCGAGCGCTTCGCCGCCGACGGCTACGAACGGGCCACCATCCGCGCCATCGCCAAGGACGCGAACATCGACCCCTCGATGGTGATGCGCTACTACGTCAACAAGGAGGGCCTGTTCGCGGCGGCCGTCTCCGTCGACCTGAGGCTGCCGGAGCCCGGCTCACCGCCCGGGGACGACATCGGCCGGGCGCTCGTGTCGCACTTCCTCGACATGTGGGAGGAGAACGAGGTGCTCACCGCGCTCCTACGGGTCGGCGCGACCAATCAGGCGGGGGCCGAGCGCATGCAGGGCATCTTCCGGGAACAGGTGATGCCGGTCACCCTGCGGGTGTGCCCGGACCCGGAACAGGCCCCGGCGCGGGCCGCACTGGCCGCCACGCAGTTGCTGGGGCTGGCGCTGACCCGGTACGTGCTGCGCTTCCCGCCGACGGTGGCGCTGGCCCGCGAGGAGATCGTGGCGTGGCTGGCACCGACGCTCCAGCGATACCTCACGTCCCCGAGCCCCTGACCGGACGCCGGACATGCCGAAGGCGCCAGCCTCGCCCACGTGCGCCCGAGTCGCGTACGTGTGGCGGGGTCGGCGCCCCAGTCGCGTGAGGTCAGGCCTTGGAGGTGGCCTTGGGCTTGCTCTTGGGGGCGAGCACACGGTGCTCAGCCTTGGACTTGTCGAGGACCATCACCAGGCCGGCGATGATCCCGAACAGCACGAGCGGGGCCACGACGAAGAGGCCCAGCGTGTCGATGACGCTCAGACCCGAACCGGGGTCGTCGCCGTCGTCGCGGGTCAGCGCCGAGGCGGGGACCGACATGAGCAGCATCATCAGCGTCGTACCGGCAGCCAGGGCGCCGGCGCGCAGGGCGTTCTTCTTGTCCACGGGGCCAAAGTATCCAACGTCGGTTCGGGACGCGCGGCCGGGGTGCCGTACGAGGTGCGGGCGACGCAGGGGCGGCACGGGGCTCCACCGCCGTGCGGCGCGGGCGCACGGACGCGACCGGCGCCACCGGCCGTAGGAGCGAAGCGAGGCGCCCCGTCCCTACGGCGCCCGCAGTACCTCCACCAGCGCGTGCAGGCGGGCCGAGGCCGCCAGGTCCTCCAGCGTCATCACGCGCCCGTCCCCGTCGGCGATCGGCAGCCGCCAGTTCGGATACTGGTCCCACGTACCCGGCAGGTTCTGCGGCCGGCGGTCGCCCACCGTGTCCGGGAGCCAGATGCCCACCATCCGGGCCGGAGTGCGCAGCAGGAACCGGTGGACGGCCTGGATCTGGGCCTCCTCCGAGGAGGGGTCGGCGCCGCCGCCCGTGCCGTGCAGGAGGCCGAGGCGGGCCAGCAGCTCCAGCCACTCCCCCGCGTCCGCCGCCGCCTCCGCGCGCTCCTCGTCCAGCGGGCGGGTCAACAGGCCCAGGCTGTCCCGGAGTTCGACGTGTTCCCCGGTGAGGCGGGATGCCGTGGGCGGCAGGTCGTGGGTGGTCGCCGTGGCCAGGCAGTCCGCGCGCCAGCGTTCGGGGGGCAGGGGGCGGCCGTCGCCCTCCCAGTCCCGTTCGAACCACAGCACCGACGTGCCGAGCACCCCGCGCTCGCGCAGGACCTCACGGACGCCGGGTTCGACCGTGCCGAGGTCCTCGCCGATCACCACCGCCCCGGCCCGCGTCGCCTCCAGGACGAGTACGGCGAGCATGGCCTCGGCGTCGTAGCGGACGTAGGTGCCCTCGGTGGGCGGGTGTCCCTGCGGGACCCACCAGAGCCGGAACAGGCCCATGACGTGGTCGATGCGGAGTGCGCCGGCGTACCGGAAGAGGGCCCTCAGCAACTGCCGGTACGGCTCGTACCCCGACTCCGCCAGCCGGTCGGGGCGCCAGGGCGGCAGCCCCCAGTCCTGGCCGCGCGCGTTGAAGGCGTCCGGCGGTGCGCCGACCGACATGCCGGGCGCGAAGTACGCCTGCTGGGCCCATGCGTCCGCGCCCCCGGGGTGCACGCCGACCGCGAGGTCGTGGACGAGGCCCACCGCCATCCCCGACTCCCGGGCGGCGCGCTGGGCCGCGGTGAGCTGGCTCTCGGTGAGCCAGGCGAGGCGGCAGTGGAAGTCGACGCGGCCCAGCAACTCGGCGCGGGCGCGGGCCGTTTCGGCGGAACGGGGGTCGCGGAGACCGGCCGGCCAGCGGCTCGGGTCCGAGCCGTGCAGCTCCGCCAGCGCGCACCAGGTCGCGTGGTCCTCCAGCGCCTCGCCGCCCTCGGCGAGATAGTCGGCGTAGGCGGCACGGCGGCCGGGTCCGAGCGGGACCTCGCGGACGAGTTCCAGCGCCTCGCGCTTCAGCTCCCACACCGCGTCCCGGTCGATCAACGCACCCTTCTGCAGCACCGATTCACGCAGCAGCTCGGCCCGTTCGCGCACGGCTCCGAGCCGGCCTGCGTCCGTGACCTGGGTGTACTCGGGGATGTCCTCGATCCGCAGGTGCACCGGGTCGGGGAAGCGGCGTGAGGAGGGCCGGTAGGGGGAGGGGTCGGTGGGGGCGCCGGGCACGGCCGCGTGCAGCGGGTTGACCTGGACGAAGCCGGCGCCGAGGGCACGGCCCGCCCAGGAGGTCAGTTCGGCGAGGTCACCGAGGTCACCCATGCCCCAGGAGCGGTGCGAGAGAAGGGAGTAGAGCTGGACGAGGAGTCCGTACGACCTCCCCGGCGGCGCGGGCAGCCGCGGCGGGGCCACGATCAGGTGGGCGTCGTCGATGCGGCCGTCGGGGGCGGTGACGGTCAATCGGTGCACGCCGGGCGGGAGTTGGTCGGCAGCGGCACGGGTCTCGCCCTGTTCCGTCTCGATACGCAGCCGGGTGCCCTCCGGCAGGGCGGCGACGAACGCGGGCGCGCTGCCGCTCCAGCACACCACCGTGGGCGGCAGCAGGCGCTCGCTCAGTTCACGTTCGCGGGCCGCGAGCGCGGCGGCCGGGTCGGCCGCGTCGACGCCCAGTGCGGCCAGGGCCAGCGTGACGGCGGTGGCCGAGGCGGCGACCGTACGGTCCGGGGCGGGCTGGTAGGAGGTGGCGACGCCGTACGACTCGGCGAGCCGGGACAGCTCCGGTCCGGGGGGCACCGCCATCTAGGGCTCCAGGTGGGCGTCGGACTCGCTGATCAGGTGGGCGGCGTCGGCGAGCGGCGGTTCGCTGGTGAGGGGCTCTGCGTCGGGCAGGGGTGGTTCGCTGGTGAGCGGTATCTCGGTGCAGGCGCCCTCGGCGCTGAAGACACAGAAGTGTTCAGCGGGCGCCTCGGGTTTGGACAGGGCCGAGAGCAGAAGGTGTGCCGATGCGGCCACGGGGGCCTCCTTGTCGAGTACGACGACGGGGGTTACCGCAGCCCTACCCAGCGGACGCGGCGGCAGACGTACCGGAGGGGAGAACGTGCTCTTCGTCATGTTCCGTGCCTCCGCCGTTCCCGTCCACCGATCGCTCATTGATCACTATTCACTCAGTACATGTACCTGGTGCATACTGGCCGCCATGAGCACCCGCCACATTCTGCTGGGGCTGCTCGCCGGGGGGCCCAGCCATGGCTATGACCTCAAGCGACGCCACGACGACCGTTTCCCGCAGGCCCGACCGCTGGCCTACGGGCAGGTCTACACGACCCTGCAACGCCTGGTGCGGGACGGTCTCGCGGAGGTCGACGGCACCGACTCCGACGGCGGCCCGGAACGCACCAAGTACCGCTCGACCGACGAGGGGGCGCGTGAACTGGCCGAGTGGGCCGGGCAGACCGCGCCGCCCGCGCCGTTCGTGACGAACGAGATCTTCGCCAAGGTCGTCGTCTCGATCCTGGCCGGCGGCGACCCGGACGCCTACCTCCGGGCCCAGCGCGCCGCCCACATGGCACGGATGCGGGAACTCACAGCAGTCAAGGCCGCCAGGGGATCCGACCTCGCGACCGTGCTCTCGGCGGACTACGCCCTCAACCACCTCGACGCCGACCTCCGCTGGATGACGACCACCGCGGACCGGCTCACGACGCTGACCGCGGAGGTCGACTCGACATGACCGACAAGGGGGACAACACGGTGCACCTTCTTCAGGGGCGCGGTCTCGTCAAGGCGTACGGGAGGACCGAAGCCCTGCGCGGCGCCTCGATCGAGCTGGACGCCGGCGAGATCCTCGCCGTCACCGGCACCAGCGGCAGCGGGAAGTCGACGCTGCTGCACTGCCTGGCCGGGATCGTCCGTCCGGACGCCGGCTCGGTGTCCTACGGCGGTGAGCGCCTCGACCGGCTTCCCGAGAAGCGGCTGAGCGAGCTGCGCCGTACGGATTTCGGCGTGGTCTTCCAGTTCGGGCAGCTCATCCCCGAGCTGACCGCGCTGGACAACGTGGCACTGCCGCTGCTGCTGGCGGGAGCCTCCCGCGCCGACGCCCACACCCGGGCCGGCGAGTGGCTGGAGCGGTTCGGGGTGCGCGGCCAGGCCGGACTGCGGCCCGGCGAGATGAGCGGCGGACAGGCCCAGCGGACCGCGCTGGCCCGGGCCCTGATCACCGGCCCGAAGGCCGTCTTCGCGGACGAGCCGACCGGCGCGCTGGACGCCCTGGCGAGCGAGCAGGTCATGACGGCCCTGGTCCACGCGGCCCGCGAGTCCGGCACGGCGGTCCTCCTGATCACCCACGACGCCCAGGTGGCGGCGTACGCGGACCGCGAGGTGCGGATGTCCGACGGGGCCGCGGTCGCGGTGGAGGTGACGGCATGACGACCGACGTTCGTCCTGGGGCCGATCTCCGGATGGCCTGGCTGCTCACCCGCGGTTCCGATCGGCGGGAGTGGTGGCGGATCGGGCTCACGGCGGTCGGGGCGGCGCTCGCGACCGGCATCGGGCTGGCGGCCGTCGCGTTGAACTCGCTGGACGGGTACTACTCCGTGTCCTTCGGGTCCGGGCTGCTCGACTCGTCGAGCGACCGGCGCAACGTCGGCCTCGTGCTGCTGATGCTGCTCGTCCCGGTGCTCGGGTTCCTCGGCCAGTGCGCGCGCATCGGCGCGGTCCACCGGGACCGGCGGCTGGCCGCGCTGCGGCTCGCGGGGGCCGGACCGTGGCAGGTGCGGCGGATCGCGGCGCTGGAGTCGGGGCCGGCCTGTCTGGCGGGTTCGGTGGCGGCCACGGCCGTCCTCGTGCCGGTGATGCTGCGCGTGTGGGAGCGGCCCGACGCGGCCGCCTGGGCCGGTATCGCCCTGGTCGCCGCGGCCGTCCCGCTGCTGGGCGCGGCCGTGAGCGCACTGTCGCTGCGGCGCGTGGTGTCCTCGCCCCTGGGCTGGGTACGGCGGATACGGCCGGTGTGGGGGCCGGGCCGCGTCCTGCGCATGGTGGTCTGTCTGCTCGGGGCCGCGGCGCTGTTCGTGGGCCTGTCGTCGTTCTTCGGCGGGCCGATCGAGGTCGCCCTCGGTCCGCCGACGCTGTTCGCCGTCGTCCTGGTCGTCGGAGCCGCGACGGTGTCGCTGGCCGGTACGGCGGCCCGGCGGCTGGGCGAGGTCCTGGCCGCCCGCGCCCAGGGTCCGGCAATGCTGATCGCGGCGGAGCGCCTGCGGGACGATCCGTGGGCGGCGGCCCGTACGCATGCCTCGGTGCTGCTGGTCACGGTCGTGGGGGCCGGATTCGTGGGGGTGCGGGAGGTCCTGCTCGACGTCCTGCGCACCATGCGCCGCGAGGGAACGCTGGGCACGCACATGAGTTACTACACGACCGGCCTCGATCTGACGGCCGGCGCGATCCTCGTCGCCCTCGCGCTGGTCCTGACGGGTCTGGCCGTCGGCACCCTGGAGTCCCTGGCCACCCGGCGCCGGGGTCTGGCCGCGCAGGTGGCCGCCGGGGTGCCGTACGGGGTGCTGGCCAGGGCGCTGCTCCTGGAGACCGCGCTGCCGCTGGCACCGGCGGTGCTGCTGGCGGGCGTCGGCGGCACGGGGATCAGCGTCTGGTACACCGCGCTGGCCTCGCGGGGCACGGCGACGGGGTTTCCGTACGCGACGCTCCTGGTCCCCCTTGGGGTGTACGCCGCCTGTCTGCTGGCCGCCGCGACCTCGCTGCCCCTGCTGCGCCGCTCGGTCCGCCCGGCAGAGCTGCGCTACGCGTGAGCGGGCCCGCATGACTGTCCGGCCCCGGAGGTACGGGGGGCTTCCGGGGCCGGATGCACGCCGCCGTGTGCGGCAACACAAAAGCCCGGATCGTCGTCAGGCTGAGATGCCGTCGATCCGGGCCATGGCGTCCTCCGCGCCGTACGGCTGCAGGTAGGGCAGCCAGCGCGGGTCCCTATGCCCGGTGCCGATGATGCGCCAGGCCAGACCGGTGGGCGGAGCGGGTTTGTGGCGCAGCCGCCAGCCGATCTCGAACAGGTGCCGGTCGGCCTTGACGTGGTTGCAGCGGCGGCAGGACGCCACGACGTTGTCCCAGACGTGCTTGCCCCCGCGGCTGCGCGGAATGACATGGTCGACGCTGGTTGCGACGCCACCGCAGTACATGCACCGGCCTCCGTCGCGGGCGAAGAGCGCCCTGCGGGTGAGCGGCACAGGCCCTCGATAGGGAACCCGGACGAATCGCTTCAGCCGGACCACGCTGGGTGCGGGGACTGTGACGGTCGCGCTGTGCATGAAGGCGCCGGATTCCTCCAGGGAGACGGCCTTGTTCTCCAGGACGAGGACGAGCGCGCGGCGGAGCGGTACGACGCCGAGGGGCTCGTACGACGCGTTGAGTACCAGGACATGCGGCACGGATGCCTCCTTGGGCGTCGGCGGCGCGTGGCTCGCGCCGGGACGATCTGAGGTCAGTCTCCCCTCTCAGCCGGGAGAAACGCCACCATCTCCCGGTAACGGGCTGGGAGTGTTTTCGACCACACGTACCTGCATTCCCAGGTGAGGAGCGTCTCTCCCCTGAACATTGCAACGATCCCCCCACGATGCACCGTTAGTGTGGTGTGCCTGTCCTACCGGTGACCTTTTCGTGACCTTGACCGCCCGGCCGGAGGGCAGAGCAGCACCTGGAGGTACCTGCCGTGTCCTTGTCCGCCGTCCTACTGGCCGTGACTCCGTCGCCGTCCCCGTCCCCGTCGGACACCTCGACGCCGGTCGTGCCGAGTCTCCAGGACGCCCAGGAGAGCGCGACGAACGCCGCCGGCTGGGTCGAGCAGAACTGGTCGACCTGGCTGGCGATCGGTCTCAGGGTCCTGCTGATCCTGGTGATCGCCGCGGTGCTCAGAATGTTCGTGCGGCGGGCCATCACCAAGCTGATCGACCGGATGAACCGCACCGCCCAGGCGGTCGACGGCACCGCGATCGGCGGTCTGCTCGTCAACAACGAACGGCGCCGCCAGCGCTCGCAGGCCATCGGTTCGGTGCTGCGCTCGGTGGCGAGCTTCATCATCATGGGCACGGCCGCCCTGATGGTCCTGGGCGCCTTCGAGATCAACCTGGCCCCGCTGCTGGCATCGGCCGGTGTCGCGGGTGTGGCGATCGGCTTCGGTGCCCGCAACCTCGTGACGGACTTCCTCTCCGGCGTCTTCATGATCCTCGAGGACCAGTACGGCGTCGGCGACACCATCGACGCGGGCGTGGCCTCCGGCGAGGTCATCGAGGTCGGCCTGCGGGTGACCAAACTGCGCGGCGCCCAGGGCGAGATCTGGTACGTCCGCAACGGCGAGGTCAAGCGAATCGGCAACCTCTCTCAGGGCTGGGCGACAGCCGGCGTGGACGTGACCGTGCGTGCCTCCGAGAAGCTCGACGAGGTGAAGCGGGTGCTGGGCGAGGTCGCCGAGAAGATGAGCAAGGAAGAGCCCTGGAACGAGCTCCTCTGGGGTCCGATCGAGGTCCTCGGCCTGGACAGCGTCCTGCTGGACTCCATGGTCGTGCACGTGTCCGCCAAGACGATGCCCGGCAAGGCCCTGACGGTCGCGCGCGAGCTGCGTTGGCGCATCAAGCACGCCTTCGACGTGGCGGACATCCGGATCGTCGGCGGGGCGACCGCCCCCGAGGGCGAGGAGGGCACCGACCCGGCCGAGGCGGTCGCAGCACCCTCGGTCTTCGCCAACTCCGAGTCCGCGCAGTCCGCGGCGGCCACCCCGATCGCACCGTCACCGCGGTCCTCTGCACGGTAGGCGGGTCGTGTCCCGCCGGGTGTCCGCCGGGTTTCCGCGAGGCGGCGCACGCGACCATGCGCTTCACCCTCCGGCGCCCGGCTCGCGATGATCTCCTCGTCGGGCACGGCACGCGAAGTGGTCGGCTGAGACGCCGGGAGCGTCCCAGCCGGCCGAAGCACCCGCCGCGATTCGCGGGTTCCGGTCCATCGACCGGCCACACCATCCGGCGGGCATCCGGCGGGCGCCCGCGGCGGGCTCCGGTCCCGGCCGCACCCTCACCGCCTTCACACGAACCACGCATACCGTCCACAGGTGTGATCATCTAAAGTCACCCACACAGCGGGCCCTTGTTCTGGAGCGCAATGCCCAGGGGCCCGTTTCGAATGTGGGGAAACACATGAGGAAGCTCGCCATAGGCGTCGCCGTGTCCGGCGCCCTGGCCCTGACCGGTCTGATCGCGCCCGCCGCCTCGGCGGCCGACACGCCGGAGCTGGTCTTCTCCGGCGTCACGGTCAACGGCGGCAAGGCGATCGTCGCCGGCACCACCGCCACCGTGAAGGTGCCGGTGACCTACACGCTGGCCCGTCCGGCCGGCCTGACGATCGACTACAAGACCGACATCGCGGGCGTCCTGCTCTACCGGGGCACGCTCAAGTCGCTCGACAACGAGGTCGAGCCCGAGACCGTGCCGACCTGCACCACGACCGCGACGACGGACACCACCGTCACCGCGTCGTGCAAGGAGACGCTGACGATCGACCCCCAGGACTCCTTCTACGAGGCCGCGGACGCCACCACCTGGCAGGCGGCCGGCTTCTACAGCCAGATCGACCAGGACGACGACGGCTCCGACGGCCACATCCACTTCGGTTACAGCTTCGACGTCTGGGGCCCGCTCGGCGGTGTCCAGATCAAGCGCGCCGCCAAGCTCACCGCCGACGCATCGCCCGAACCGGTGAAGAAGGGCAGGACCATCACGGTCACCGGCACGCTGAGCCGGGCCGACTGGGCCAATTCCAAGTACACCGGGTACGCCTCCCAGAAGGCCACCCTCCAGTTCCGCGCCAAGGGCTCGACCACCTACAGCACGGTCAAGACCGTGACCTCCGGCACCGGTGGCGCGCTCAGGACGACGACCACGGCGGCCAAGGACGGCTACTACCGCTACGTCTTCGCGGGTACGTCCACGACCGGCGCCGCGACGGCCGCCGGCGACTACGTCGACGTTCGCTAGTCACACCCGAACCACCCGAAGCCCCACCCGAACCACCCTCACCGCCCCCGCAGGTAACGACTCCGTTTCCAGCGGGGGCGGTTTATTCTCTCCCCCTTGACTACCTGGTGGTCCAGACCTATGTTCCGTGCATCTGGTAGGAAACCTTCCTAACAGTTCTGTTTCTCTAGAGTCGTCTTTTCCCTGTAGTCACGGAGAGGGGCACCATGGCAGGCACACCACGCACGCTCCGCGCCATGAACGACCGTGCCGCGCTCGACCTCCTGCTGGAGCACGGCCCCCTCTCCCGTACCCGGATCGGCAAGCTCACCGGCCTCTCCAAGCCGACCGCCTCCCAGCTCCTGGCCCGCCTGGAGGCGTCGGGGCTCGTCCTCGCCACCGGCACCACCGAGGGCAGGCCCGGCCCCAATGCCCAGCTCTACGAGGTCGACCCGGCCGCCGCGTACGCCGCCGGGCTCGACGTCACTCCCGAGCGGATCCTCGCCGCGGTCGCCGACATCACCGGCCGCACGGTGGGCTCGTACGAACTCCCGACCCCGGGACGGCGGCCCACCCAGCCCGTCGTCCGGCAGGTCACCGACGCCCTGGACGGCGCGGTGAAGGCGGCAGCCCTCGCCCGCGGCGACGTCCACCGGCTCGTCATCGGCACCCCCGGCGCCTTCGACCCCAACACCGGCCGACTGCGCTACGCCTCACACCTCCCCGGCTGGCACACCCCGGCCCTCCTCGACGAAATCGCCGCCGCACTGCCGATGCCGGTGGAGTACGAGAACGACGTCAACCTCGTCGCCGTGGCCGAACAGCGGCTGGGCGCGGCCCGCGGCCACGAGGACTTCGTGCTGCTGTGGAACGAGGGCGGTCTCGGTGCCGCCCTGGTCCTCGGCGGCAGGCTGCACCGCGGCTGGACCGGCGGTGCGGGAGAGGTAGGTTTCCTGCCGGTTCCCGGAGCACCTCTGGTGCGGCAGGTGACGAAAGCCAACAGTGGCGGCTATCAGGAGCTGGCCGGCTCCCAGGCCATCCCCCATCTCGCGCGCGAGCTCGGCATGACGGACATCCCCTCGGGGCCGTACGCCGAGTCCGCCGCCGCCCTTGTCGAGCGTGCCGCCACCGAGGACACCGTCCTGGGCCGGCTGCTCCTGGAGACCTACGCCACCCGTCTGGCCACCGGTCTCGCCTCTCTCGTCTCGGTCCTCGACCCCGAACTCGTCGTCCTCAGCGGTGCCTCACTGACCGCCGGCGGCGACATCCTGCGCACCCTCGTCCAGGACGAGCTGGAGGAACTGGCAGCCTCCCGGCCCCGGCTGGTCGTCGGCGACGTCCGTGAACACCCCGTGCTGCGCGGCGCGCTGGAGAGCGCGCTGGCGGCCACCCGCGACGAGGTCTTCGACACCTCGCGCTGAGCCACCCCCCGACCTCACTGTCCCTTCCCGTCCCCTGGGAGACCCCGTCATGCGCACAGCCATACCCTCAGCCGCCCGAAAAGCGGCCTTTGCCCTGACCGTGTCCGCCGTGCTCGTCACCACCGCCTGTACCGGCCAGGCCTCCTCCGGCTCCGACGACGACGCGTCGAAGGAGACGACCATCAACTTCTGGCACGCCTGGAGCGCGGACTCCGAGGTGGCGGGAGTCAAGGCGCTGGTCGCCGGCTTCGAGAAGGCGCACACCAACATCCACGTCAACGTCGTCGGCAACATGACGGACGACAAGATCAACCAGGCGCTGCGCACGGGCGGCGACAAGGCACCGGACGTCATCTCGTCGTTCACCACGAACAACGTGGGCAAGTTCTGCTCCTCGGGTGCGCTGGTCGACCTGAACCCGTTCTTCAAGAAGTCGGACATCGACCCGGAGAAGACCTTCCCGGCCGCGATGAACCAGTACACCCAGTTCGACGGCGACCGCTGTGCCGCGCCGCTGCTGGGAGACGCCTACGGGCTCTACTACAACAAGACGGCGTTCGAGAAGGCCGGCATCACCGCGCCGCCCAGGACGTGGACCGAGTTCGAGTCCGACGCCAAGAAGCTGACGATCGCTCAGGGCGACTCGTACAAGCAGCTCGGGTTCATGCCGGACTACCACGGCTGGGAGACGACGACCGAGCACTACATGGGCCAGTTCTCGCCCACCTACTTCGACAAGGCGGGCAAGTCGACGATCGCCACCGACCCGGCCGTCGCCGCCGCGTTCACCCTCCAGAAGAAGCTCGTCGACGACCTCGGCGGCTACCAGAAGCTGGAGAAGTACCGCGCGGGACTCGGCGACGAGTGGGGCCCCAAGCACCCCTTCCAGACCGGTCAGGTCGCCATGCAGCTGGACGGTGAGTGGCGCCTGGGCATGGCCGTGGACGCCAAGCCAGGCTTCGACATCGGCGTGGCCCCGCTGCCCGTCCCCGACGACCAGGCCGACCAGTACGGCAAGGGCTACATCACCGGCACCATCGCCGGCATCGCCGCCAACAGCACCAAGCAGAACGCGGCCTGGGAGTTCCTGAAGTACATCACCACGGACACGGACGCGGTGGTCGGCTTCTCCAACGCCATCCACAACGTGCCCTCGACGCTCGCGGCCCTGAAGTCCCCGAAGCTGAAGTACGACCCGCGCTTCAAGACCTTCCTCGACATCGCCGCGAACCCGAACTCGACGACCGCCCCGTCCTCGATCAACGGCGGTGTCTACCTCACCACCGTCCAGGAGCTCGGCTACAGCTACGAGAGCGGCAAGGTCACCGACCTGAAGAAGGGCCTCGCCGACGCGGCCAAGCAGATCGACACGGACATCGCGCAGGCGAAGTAGCGATGAGCACCGTCACCCTGGCATCGAAGCGCCGCCGGTCGGCGCTGCGGAACCTCGCCTTCATGTCGCCCTGGTTGATCGGCTTCGCGGTGTTCTTCGCGTATCCGCTGATCTCGACGGTCTACTTCTCGTTCATGCACTACGACGGCTTCAAGCCGCCGACCTGGAGCGGGACGAAGAACTGGACCTACGTCTTCCAGCACTACCCCTTCTTCTGGCCCGCCCTGCGCAACACCCTGTGGCTGGTCGTGATCATGGTCAGTCTCCGGGTCGTCTTCGGCCTCGGCATCGGCCTCCTGATCACGAAGATCAAGACCGGTACGGGAGTCTTCCGCACCCTGTTCTACCTGCCCTACCTGGCCCCGCCCGTGGCCGCCACCATGGCCTTCGCGTTTCTGCTCAACCCCGGTACGGGACCGGTCAACTCGGTCCTGGAGAAGATCGGCATCCCGGCGCCGGGCTGGTTCAACGACCCCACCTGGTCGAAGCCGGCCCTCACCCTGCTCGCCCTGTGGGGCATCGGCGACCTGATGGTCATCTTCATGGCCGCGCTGCTCGACGTGCCGCAGGAGCAGTACGAGGCGGCGGAGCTGGACGGGGCGTCGGCGTGGCAGCGGTTCCGGTATGTAACCCTTCCCACCATTTCGCCGATCGTGATGTTCGCCGTCGTCACCGGCGTGATCCAGACGATGCAGTACTACACACAGCCGTTGATCGCCGGGAAGGTCGCCTCGGGTGTGATCCAGGGCGCGGGTACGCAGTTCGAGCCCGGCTACCCGGACAAGTCCACGCTGACCCTCCCCCAGCTCGTCTACAACCTCGGCTTCCAGCGCTTCGACTACGGCTCCGCGTGTGTCGTCGCCCTCGTCCTCTTCGCCCTGTCGATGGTGTTCACCGCGTTCCTGATGCGGCGCCGGGGCGGTCTCATCCAGGCAGGTGACTGACCATGACGCAAGTACTGGACCGGCCGGTGGAGTTGAAGACCCCGGCCTCGCCCGCCGAGCGCACCGCCCGGCGAAAGGCCGCCCTGGAGTGGGTCGCGATCCACTCCCTCGGCCTCGCCGCCGCCCTCTTCTTCACGCTGCCCTTCGTGTTCGTGTTCCTGACCTCGCTGATGAGCGACTCCCAGGCCCTCAGCCGGGACCTGATCCCGCACACCTGGGAGTGGGGCAACTACCGGCGGGTCTTCGACACCCCGGGCTTTCTCACCTGGTGGCGCAACACGCTGGTCTACGCGGGACTGGGAACAGTCCTTACCGTCGTGTCGTCGGTCCCGGTCGCCTACGCGCTCGCCAAGTTCCGCTTCCGGGGCCGCAATCTGTCCCTGATGCTGGTGATCTCGATGATGATGCTGCCGCCGCAGGTCGTCATCATCCCGATGTACCTGTTCTGGTCCAAGCAGCTCGACCTGTCGGGCACGCTGTGGCCGCTGATCATCCCGATGGCGTTCGGGGACGCCTTCTCGATCTTCCTGCTCAGGCAGTTCCTGATGACGATCCCCAACGAGTACGTGGACGCGGCGAAGGTCGACGGCTGCGGCGATCTGCGCACCCTGCTGAAGGTCGTCGTCCCCATGGCCAAGCCGGGGATCGCGGCCGTGGCCCTCTTCCAGTTCTTCTACGCCTGGAACGACTACTTCGGCCCGCAGATCTACGCCTCGGAGAACCAGAACGCCTGGACCCTGAGCTACGGCCTGGAGTCCTTCAAGGGCATGCACCACACCGACTGGAACCTCACCATGGCCGCGACCGTGCTGGTCATGGCCCCCGTGATCCTCGTGTTCTTCTTCGCGCAGAAGGCGTTCGTCGAGGGCGTCACGCTGACCGGAGTGAAGGGTTAACCACATATGAAACTCACCGTGGTCGGCGGAGGCTCGACCTACACCCCCGAACTCATCGACGGCTTCGCCCGGCTGCGGGACACCCTGCCCGTGGAGGAACTCGTCCTCGTCGATCCGGCCGCCGAGCGCCTGGAGCTGGTCGGCGGCCTGGCCCGGCGGATCTTCGCCAAGCAGGGCCACCCCGGCCGGATCACCACGACGGACGATCTCGACGCGGGTGTGGACGGCGCCGACGCGGTGCTCCTGCAACTGCGTGTCGGCGGCCAGGCCGCCCGCGAGCAGGACGAGACCTGGCCGCTGGAGTGCGGCTGCGTCGGCCAGGAGACGACCGGCGCGGGCGGCCTCGCCAAGGCGCTGCGCACGGTCCCGGTGGTCCTCGACATCGCCGAACGGGTCCGCCGCACCAACCCGGACGCCTGGATCATCGACTTCACCAACCCGGTCGGGATCGTCACCCGTGCCCTGCTCCAGGCAGGCCACAAGGCGGTCGGGCTGTGCAACGTGGCGATCGGCTTCCAGCGGAAGTTCGCCGGGCTGCTCGGCGTCACCCCCTCCGACGTCCATCTCGACCACGTGGGCCTCAACCACCTCACCTGGGAGACCGGCGTACGGCTCGGCGGCCCCGAGGGTGAGGACGTGCTGCCCAAGCTGCTCACCGAGCACGGCGGGACGATCGCCGGCGACCTGCACCTGCCGCGCCCGCTCCTCGACCTGCTCGGCGTGGTCCCGTCGTACTACCTGCGCTACTTCTACGCCCACGACGAGGTCGTGCGGGAACTGCGCACCAAGCCGTCCCGGGCCGCCGAAGTGGCGCAGATGGAACGGCAGTTGCTGCAGATGTACGGCGACCCGGCCCTGGACGAGAAGCCGGAGCTGCTCGCCAAGCGGGGCGGCGCCTACTACTCGGAGGCGGCGGTCGACCTGGCCGCCGGGCTGCTCGGCGGCGGCGGGAACCCGTACCAGGTCGTCAACACCCTGAACCGGGGCACGCTGCCCTTCCTGCCCGACGACGCGGTGATCGAGGTGCAGGCGGCGGTGGGTCCCAAGGGGCCGACCCCGCTGGCGGTACCGGCCGTGGACCCGCTGTTCGCGGGCCTGATGGCGCAGGTCACGGCGTACGAGGACCTGGCGCTGACGGCCGCCCTGCGCGGCGGCCGCGACAGGGTCTTCAAGGCGCTCCTCGCCCACCCCCTGATCGGCCAGTACGAGTACGCCGAGGGCCTCACCGACCGACTGATCGCACACAACCGGGAGCATCTCGCGTGGGCCTGACCGCATGCGTCCTCGCCGTCGACGCGGGCAACAGCAAGACCGACGTCGCGGTCGTGGCGGCCGACGGAAGCGTCCTCGCCACGGCGCGTGGCGGCGGGTTCCGGCCGCCGGTGGTGGGCGTCGAGACGGCGGTGGACACCGTCGCCGACGCGGTGGAGCGGGCCTTCGCCGCGGCCGGGGTGAGCTCGGTCGAGCATGTCTCGGCCTGTCTGGCCAACGCCGACTTCCCCTTCGAGGAGGAGCAGTTGGCGGCCGCACTGGACACACGCGCGTGGGGCGGCAGCGTCGAGGTCCGCAACGACACCTTCGCCATCCTGCGCGCGGGCATCACCGAACCGCGCGGGGTCGCCGTGGTGTGCGGCGCCGGCATCAACTGCGTCGGCATGCGCCCCGACGGCCGTACCGCCCGCTTCCCCGCGCTCGGCCGGATCTCCGGCGACTGGGGCGGCGGCTGGGGACTGGCCGAGGAGGCCATGTGGCACGCCGCCCGCGCGGAGGACGGGCGGGGCGTCGGCACCGACCTCGCGCGCGTGCTGCCGCGCCACTTCGGCCTGCCGTCCATGTACGCCCTGATCGAGGCCCTGCACCTGGAGGACATCGCCCCCGCCCGCCGCCACGAGCTGACGCCGGTCCTGTTCGCCACGGCCGCCGCCGGCGACCCGGTGGCCCGCGCCCTCGTCGACCGCCTGGCCGACGAGGTGGTGTCCATGGCGACGGTGGCCCTGACCCGGCTCGACCTCCTCGACGAGGAGACCCCGGTCCTGCTCGGCGGCAGCGTCCTGGCGGCCCGGCATCCCCAACTCGACGACGGCATCAGGGGGCTGCTGGCCGAACGGGCCCCCAAGGCCGTACCCCGGGTGGTGACCGCCAGCCCGGTCCTGGGTGCCGCGCTGCTCGGCCTCGACCGGGCGGGGGCGTCCCCCCGGGTGCAGGCGCGGGTGCGGGCGTACTACGAGGCCTGAGCGAGCACCGCGTCGACCAGCGCGGAGACGGACGTGTCCGCCCCGACGCCGACGCGGACCAGACCCAGCCGGTCGACGGCCGCGACCATGAGCGCCTGGTACCGCACGCTCCGGGCCAGGAACTTGTCCATCAGGAACCTTTCCTGTTCCGTCGCCTCGTCGTAGCGCCCGCCCGCACGGATCCGGGCGCGTACGACCGTCTCGTCGGCGGTCAGCCAGACCGCGGCGGTGTGCGGGGCGTCCAGCGTGGCGACCCGCTCGGGCCAGAGCGCGGACCCTTCCAGGACCAGGCCCGGCCCGGTGGCGTGCTCCTCGATCAGTTCCTCGACGCGGGGCCACAGCCGCTCGTAGTGGGCGAGGACCGAGTCGATCAACTCGTCGACGTCGAGGGTCGCGTAGTGCTCAGCCACATGCGGCGGTACCTCCCGCTCCGGCGTGCGCCAGGGCCGTCCCGGATGTCTCGCGAGCAGATCCGTCGACCGGTGCTCGAAGCCGAGCCGATCGGCGACCGCCGCGGCGACCGTGGACTTACCGGTATTCGACGTTCCACCGATCATCACCACTCGTACCCCGCGCACGACGGCGACCCTACGCGCCCCCGGGGGAACCGAACCGATTCCCTCGGCGTATTCATGAACAGGCGTATTCATGAACAAGGGGTGGTGCGGGGGCTCGGCCGGGGGGCGGTCCACTGCGATCCGATCAAGATCCAGCCAAGGCCGGTGCGGATGTCGGTCCCGGCAGCGATACTTGCGGCGACGGATGACCATGGGGGAGGTCAAACAGTGACACACCCGCCGAAGAGCAGTGCGGCGCCACCGGATTCCGGGGTGCCCACCATGCCGTCCGTACCACCACAGCCGGGACCACCGGCCCCGGCCGCGCAGGCTCCCCCGCCCGCCCCGGTGCCCGACCCGGCCCCCGCCCGTCGTACGGCCTTCGCCGAGGGCTTCGACCAGCTGCGCGCGGCCGCCACCACCGAACCGGGCCGGCTGCGCATCATCGGCGCGGCACTCGCCCTGCTCGTCGTCCTGTTCGGCGCGGTGACCGCCCTGCAGACCGGCGAGCGCGCCGGCGCCGCGGACGACGTGCTCCACAAGAGCCAGCCGCTCAGCAGTGCCGCCGCCGACATATACCTGTACCTGGCCGACGCCAACACCACGGCCTCCAGCGGCTTCCTCGCCGGCGGCCAGGAGACGGTGGACTCCCGCAAGCGGTACGAGAAGGACATCGCCCTGGCCGCGGCCGGCCTGGTCAAGGCCGCCTCGAACTCCGACCCGGACTCCCCCGCGGCGAAGACCGTGGCCCAACTCAACGCCCTGCTGCCGGAGTACAAGGGGCTGGTGGAGCAGGCTCGCGCGTACAACCGCCAGGGCTTCCCGGTCGGCGGCGCCTATCTGCGGTACGCCAACGACAAGATGCAGAAGGAGATGCTCCCGAAGGCGCAGAACCTCTACACGAGCGAGAACCAGCGGCTGCGCGCCGACTACGGCGACGCCACGCCCTACCCGTGGGCCGCGATCGGCCTCGGTGTCCTGGCGCTCGCCGCGCTCGCCTGGGCCCAGCACCGCAACTACCGGCGCACCAACCGGGTCCTCAACCACGGCCTGGTCGCGGCCACGGCGACGGCCACCGTGGTGCTGCTGTGGCTGGTCGTCGGCCACACCGTCGCACGCGCGGGCCTCAACGACTCCTACGACCACGGGGTGCGCTCGCTCAACGTGCTGCACGACGCCCGGATCGCCTCCCTGAAGGCGCGCGGCAACGAGAACCTCACCCTGGTGGGCCGCGGCGCCGAGACGGTCACGGTCAAGGACAAGCAGGGCGACGACGTCACGTACGACGCCTACGACTACGCGTTCGACGAGAACATGGACACCCTCGGCAAGGGCCTGGCCGAGGCGTCGAAGCTCGCCGACGACAGCAGCGGCGAGAAGCCGGTGACCGCGGCCGAGGGCAACATGAAGGTGTGGAAGGAGCGCCACACCGCGGCCCGCGAGCAGGACGACATCGGCAACTACGAAGAGGCCCTGAAGCGGGTCATCGGCGGCAAGGGTGCGACCGGCGAGTGCTTCGACAGCGTCGACACCAACCTCTCCGCCGCGCTGACCCACGAGGAGGCCGAGTTCCAGCGGTCGGCCGACGACGGTCTGGGCGCGATGACCGGACTGTCGGTGGGTGCCGCCGTACTGGCCGTGCTGGGCGCGGCCGGAGCGGTGCTGGGCATCGGGCGCAGGCTGTCGGAGTACCGGTGAGAGGGGGAGTGACGATGTCGATGCGAGCAAGGGTGCGGGCCGGTCTCAGGGGCTGGGGCGGTGTGGGTGCGATGGCGGTCGTCTGCGCCCTGGCGCTCGCCGTCGCACTGCTGCTGCCGCTGGGCCGGGCGCACGGCGACGGCAGCACGGGCACCGGCGGTCCGGGCGTGACCCGCGCCGTGCAGGCCGCGGACGACGGTCCGTGCGCGAACCCGGCGATCAAGGCGGCCCCGGAGAAGCAGACGCTGTCCCCGTCGGACGCGGACGGCCCGACCATAGAGAAGATCAAGGCCCGTACGGGCGAGAAGCGCAAGCTGATCGTCGGTGTCGACCAGAACAGCTACCGCTGGGGCTACCGCGACCCCAACGGCGGGGCCGACGCCGACCTGGAGGGCTTCGACATCGACCTGGTGCACCGGATCGCGAAGGACATCCTCGGCGACGCGAACGCCGTGCAGTTCAAGGCGATCCCCACCAGCCAGCGCATCCCGGCGATCCAGAAGGGCCGGGTCGACATGGTCGTCCGCACGATGACCATCAACTGCACCCGCCTCGGCCAAGTGGCGTTCTCGGCACCGTACTTCAAGACCGGCCAGCAGGTCCTCGCCCCCAAGTCCTCGGACATCACGGGCTACAACGGAACACTGGCGAAGAAGCGGATCTGCACGGCGGAGGGCTCCACGGCGAACACCAAGCTGGTGGAGGACAAGAACGCGAAGAAGCAGGTCGCCGACGCCGTGATCTATCCTCCCGTCCCCAACCAACTCGACTGTCTGGTGAGGCTCCAGCTCGGCGAGGTGGACGCCGTGATCACCGATGGCGCGCTCGCCGCCAGCCAGGCCGCGCAGGACCCCACGGTCCAGCTGGAGGGCGCGCCCTTCACCACCGAGTACTACGGCGTGGCGATGAAGAGCGACGCCGACGACCTGGTCCGCCGGGTCAACCAGATCCTGGTGGACTACCGCAAGGACACCACCGACGGCTGGCAGGCGTCGTACGACAGGTGGCTGTCCGCCACACTGAAGGACTCGGCGAAGTCGGAGCCGCCGCCACCGGAGTATCTGCGCAAGAGCTGACGCAGTCCTGAAGACCACCCGTAGAGGGCCACCCGTAAACGGCCACCCGTAACGGCCACCGGCAGCACCACGCAGTTCACAACCACCCAGCAACCTTCAGCAGCGAGAGGTGATCGATGGGCGTCACGGGACCCCCCGGGCCGGTGATGGACCGGGACGAGGTGGACCGTGCGCTGGCGCGGCTCGGCGCGGAGCACGAGGCGATCGAGACCTCGCTCCTCGCCCTCCAGGACCACGCGGGCCGCAGACTCCTCGAAGGGGCCGCCCTCACCGGTGTCACCAAGGAACGCTGGAGTTCCGCGGACGCCTCGATCACCCTGCTGTGGGCGTACTTCGACGCGTACGCGGACGCGATGCACTCCGCCCGCGCGATCCGTTCGCGCCGGCGCTGGTCCAGCCGTGAGGACCTGGCGGAGCTGACCGAGCTGCTGCGCGGTGAAGCCATCACCGTCGCGGGCTCGGCGACCGCCACGGCCAACGCGCCCACCCTGCACGGCAGTCCGGGCAAGCTCAGCGAACGCTTCTCGCTGGTGACGCTCGTGGAGCGGATGAACGAGCTGTACGCGACGAGCCTGGACATGGTCGTCACCGCCGACGCGGTGTGGTCGGCGCTGCCCGCCCGCATCGACCTGCTGGCCGCAGAACTCCAGCGCACCCGCCGGCTCGCGCACTCCGTCGGTGTCCGCCCGGGAGAGCATCCGGCCGGCGACGACCTGGAGCGCATCACCCGCACGCTCACCTCGCTGCGCGAGCAGGTGATCTCCGATCCGCTCGCCTTCTGGCAGCGCGGCCAGGGCAGTTCGGCGCCCGGCGGCGGCAGGCCCGACACCACGGCCTACGACCGTGAGGCACGCGCCCTGGAGGACGTGCGCCGGGAGATCGACGCCGTGCTCACCGTCCGGCAGGACGCGGAGGCCCGGCTGCTGAGCCTGCGGGACGTGCTCTCCCGCGCCGACCGCACCCTCGCCGAGGCCCGTACCGCGCGCGTCGAGGTCCTCGCGAAGATCGCCGCCACGGAGGTGCCGGTCGTCGGCGGACCGCCGACCGTGCTGCAGGAGCAGCTGGCGACGGCCGCCGAGTACCGCAGACACGCCCAGTGGCACCGCCTGTCCCCGCTCCTGGAGTCCCTTGAGCGGAAGGCGGACGACGAACTGCTGCGCGCACGCGAGTCGTTGACCGCGGTCACCCAGCCGCTCGCGGTCCGCGCGGAGCTGCGCGGCCGGCTCGACGCGTACAAGGCGAAGGTCGCCCGGCACGGCCTCGCCGAGGACCCGTTCCTGATCGAGCGGTACGACGCGGCCCGGCGGATGCTGTGGAGCGCGCCCTGCGACCTGCGGGTCGCCGAACAGACCGTGCTGCGCTACCAGCACGCGGTCGCCGAACTGCTGGCCGCCCCGCGGGTGCCGCAGCAGAGCGGGCCCGAGGACCGTGGGGGCCCGGAGCGTGAGTGACAGAGGGGGGCAGTGACGTCATGAGTCAGGCACAGCAGTCCTGTCAGCGGCCCGGCTGCGAGGGCGCGTACGAGGACATGGGCGGCGGGGAGTTGTACTGCGACACCTGCGGCCTCGCACCGGTCGTCCCGGCCGGCAGCACCCCTTCGGGGGGAGGCCAGGTCGGCTCGGTGTCCAGCGGCAGCACCGGCGCCAGGGGCTCGCAGGGCAGCGCGGGTTCCCGCGCCACCAGCCGCGGTTCCTCGCGTACGTCCTCGCACTCGTCGAAGTCACGGCGCTCGGTGTCGGGGCGGCTGTCCCGCTCGGTCTCGGGGAAGTCCACGGGCCGTTCGGTGTCGGTGCGCAGCTCCGGTTCCTCCGCCGGTTCGACAGGCCGAGGGCGGCTCGGTGCGGGTCTCGTCGAGGTGCCCGGGGTGCCGCGGCCCGACCCGCGGGCGATGGTCCTGGAGAACCCGGAGGTGCCCGAGCGCAAGCGGTTCTGTTCGCGCTCCGACTGCGGGGCGCCGGTCGGGCGCTCGCGCGGGGACCACAAGGGGCGCACCGAGGGCTTCTGCACGAAGTGCGGCCACCCGTACTCCTTCACGCCGAAGCTGAGGTCGGGCGACATCGTGCACGGCCAGTACGAGGTCGCGGGCTGTCTGGCGCACGGCGGTCTCGGCTGGGTCTACCTCGCCGTGGACCGCGCGGTGTCCGACCGCTGGGTGGTCCTCAAGGGCCTGCTGGACACCGGCGACCAGGACGCGATGGCGGCGGCGATCTCCGAGCGGCGCTTCCTGGCGGAGATCGAGCACTCCAACATCGTGCGGATCTACAACTTCGTGGAACACCTCGACCAGC
This sequence comes from Streptomyces sp. NBC_00285, assembly GCF_036174265.1. NCBI lineage: Bacteria > Bacillati > Actinomycetota > Actinomycetes > Kitasatosporales > Streptomycetaceae > Streptomyces > Streptomyces sp. NBC_00285. The sequence goes on from NZ_CP108055.1 coordinate 4,040,324, forward strand.
GCACCGGCTCGCTCGACGGCTACATCGTCATGGAGTACGTCGGCGGCAAGTCGCTGAAGGAGATCGCCAACGACCGCCGCACGACCGGTGGGAAGCGGGACCCGCTGCCGGTGGAGCAGGCCTGCGCGTTCGGCATCGAGGCCCTGGAGGCACTCGGTCACCTGCACAGCCGCAACCTCCTGTACTGCGACTTCAAGGTCGACAACGCCATCCAGACCGAGGACCAGCTCAAGCTCATCGACATGGGCGCGGTGCGCAGGATGGACGACGAGGAGTCGGCCATCTACGGCACGGTGGGCTACCAGTCCCCTGAGGTCGCGGAGGTGGGCCCGTCCGTCGCCTCCGACCTCTACACGGTCGCCCGCACCCTGGCCGTGCTGACCTTCGACTTCCAGGGCTACACCAACGTCTTCGCCGACTCGCTCCCCGACCCCGACAACATCGAGGTCTTCCGCAGCTACGAGTCGTTCTACCGTCTGCTGGTCCGGGCGACGGACCCCGACCCGGCCCGCCGCTTCGCGTCCGCGCAGGAGATGTCGGAACAGCTGACGGGTGTCCTGCGCGAGGTCGTCTCCCTGCAGACGGGCCGCGCAAGGCCCTCCCTGTCGACCCTCTTCGGCCCCGAAGTCCGGGTCACCGACGCGGAGTTGTTCCCGAAACTGCACGAGGAGGTCTCACGTCTGGGGGGCCGGGTGACGCCGGTGCGCGGCAACACCACTGCCGGTGCCCAGCCCGTCGGCGCCGGCGGGGCCCTCGTCAAGCAGGCCGACGCGCCGCTCGCCGCACTGGCGCTGCCCGTCCCGCACGTCGACCCCGCCGACCCCAACGCCGGTTTCCTCGCCGGGCTCATGACCACCGCGCCCGCCGAACTGCTCGGTGCCCTCGCGGCCGCGCCGGCCGCGTCCGCGGAGACACGGCTGCGGCAGGTGCGGGCCTGGCTGGAGAACGGCGACACGCACACCGCGGACGAGGCGCTGCGGCACCTGGAGGACGAACGGCCCGACGACTGGCGTGTGGTCTGGTACCGGGGCGTCGCCGCCCTGGTGACCGGCGACCACGAGGCCGCCGCGCTCGCCTTCGACGCGATCTACGACGCCTTCCCCGGCGAACCCGCCCCCAAGCTCGCCCTCGGCCTGTGCGCCGAGGTGCTCGGCCAGCTCGACAACGCCGCCGAGTACTACGGCCTGGTCTGGTCGACCGACCCCAGTTATGTGAGCGCCGCGTTCGGCCTGGCCCGCGTCCAACTCGCGGCCGGGGACCGCCGTAGCGCGGTGAAGACGCTGGAGTCGGTGCCGGAGTCCTCCATCCACTACACCGCCGCCCGGGTGGCGGCCGTGCGCGCACGGCTGCGTGGACGCACCACCACCGCGGGGGACGTACCCTTCCTGGACGACCTGACCGCCGCCGCCGGGCAGGTCGAGGCGCTGGACGCGTACGGACTGGATCCGGCGCGCCGCGAGCAGTTGTCCGCGGAGGTGCTGGGCGCGGCCCTGGACTGGATACTCTCCGGTGGCCAGGAATCCGTCTCCCCCGCCGCCGGGGGACGGGCGTTGCTCGGCAGCGGACTGGACGAGCGAGGACTGCGCTTCGGCCTGGAGCGTTCGTACCGCACGCTGGCCCGGCTCGCGCAGGGCGGCGAGGAGAGGATCGACCTGGTGGAACGAGCCAACCGTTACCGCCCCCGGACGTGGGTGTAGTTGATGTCGCAGATGCCCCAGCAGACCGCGCTGTCCAGGTGCCCGAGCTGCGAGGAACCCGTCGAGTCGGGCGACCGTTTCTGCGGTGCGTGCGGATACGACCTGTCCGCCGTCCCGGCGCGGCCCGAGGACAGTCCGACCATCGCCATGAACGGCGCGTCGCCGGGCGGCCCCTGGCCGCAGATCCCGCACCCCCCGGCCGGTCCGAGGGGCGCCGAGCCGGGCGGGCACGAACCGCCCCGGCCTGAGCCGGTCGCCGGATCGCCGGTCTCCCCCGTCTCCGGTGTGCGCTTCGACCGGCAGCCGGAGCCCGACGAGTACCTCCTGCAGGCACCCGACCCGCGCGTGGCCTCCGAAGCGGCCGCCCCGGCCGAGGGCGCCGCGTCGCCGACGAGCTGTGTGGCCTGCCGGGCCGGCCGGGTCGACGACGACGGCTACTGCGAGAACTGCGGGCACGCCCAGCCGCGTGAGCGCGACCACATGGAGCAGGAGACCGGCCCGGTCGCCGCCGTCAGCGACCGCGGTCTGCGCCACCACCGCAACGAGGACGCCTTCGCCCTCGGCACCAGCCTCCTGCCCGACGGCTCGCCGGCGACGTTCGCGGTCGTCTGCGACGGTGTGTCCTCCGCGACCCGCCCCGACGACGCCTCCCTGGCCGCGTCCCGGGCCGCGTCCGAGGCGCTGCTCACCGCCCTGCCGCAGGGCACGCACCCCCAGCAGGCCATGCACGAGGCGATCGTCGCCGCCTCCCGCGCGGTCAACTCCCTGGCGAACGAACCCGCGACGGCCCGCGAGCACCAGCCGCACCAGAACGCCCCCGCATGCACGTTCGTCGGCTCCGTCGTCACCCCGAGCCTGCTGGTCGTGGGCTGGGTCGGTGACAGCCGTGTGTACTGGGTGCCCACGGACCGCAGTTCGGCCCCGGCCCGGCTCACCGAGGACGACTCGTGGGCCGCGCAGATGGTCGCCGCGGGCCTGATGAACGAGGCGGAGGCGTACGCCGACGAGCGCGCCCACGCGATCACCGGCTGGCTCGGCGCGGACGCCTACGAACTCGACCCGCACACCGCTTCCTTCAAGCCTGACCGGCCTGGTGTGGTGGTGGTGTGCAGCGACGGCCTGTGGAACTACGCGGAGGCGGCCGAGGAGATGGCGCAGGCCGTGCCGCCCGACGCCGCCGTGCGCCCACTGCACAGCGCCCGGGTCCTGGTCGGCCACGCTCTGGACGGCGGGGGCCACGACAACGTAACAGTGGCCGTCGTGCCGTTCCCGACCCCTCCGCAGGGGGCAGGATCGGCCTGAGGCCGTCAGTACGGGGAGCCTCGGCGGACCGGAGGGGACCGGTCCGCGATCGGTCATCGCCTCACAAAGGTGGGGTTTTCGAGGGGGATCTGAGTAGGTATGGCCAATTTTTCGAAGTCGAACGTGCCGCAGTTCTCGATGGACGTCTACCAGAACGAGTACCTGCCGGAGGGCGGCCGCGAGGTCAACGCGATCGTCACGGTGACCGCCACCGGCGGCGGCACGATCGGAGCCGCGGTCGGCGCAACCCACCTCTGGACGGCGGGACAGGGCCCGTCAGCGGCGGTGGCCCTCATGGTCGACTGCTCGGGCTCCATGGACTACCCGCCGACCAAGATGCGCAACGCCCGCGACGCCACGGCCGCCGCGATCGACACCCTGCGCGACGGTGTGCACTTCGCGGTGATCGGCGGCACGCATGTGGCCAAGGAGGTGTACCCGGGCGGCGGCCGGCTGGCGGTCGCCGACGCCACCACTCGTGACCAGGCCAAACAGGCCCTGCGCAAGCTCAGCGCGGGCGGCGGTACGGCCATCGGCACCTGGCTGCGCCTCGCCGACCGCCTGCTGTCCTCGGCGGACGTCGCCATACGCCACGGCATCCTGCTCACCGACGGCCGCAACGAACACGAGTCGCCGGAGGACCTCAAGGCCGCCCTCGACACCTGCGCCGGACGTTTCACCTGCGACGCACGCGGCGTGGGCACCGACTGGGAAGTGAAAGAAGTCACAGGGATCGCCTCCGCCCTGCTCGGCACCGCCGACATCGTCGCCGACCCGGCCGGCCTCGCCGCCGACTTCACGCAGATGATGGAGACGGCCATGGGCAAGGAGGTCGCGGACGTCGCCCTCAGGGTGTGGACCCCGGTCGGTACCACCATCAGGTTCGTCAAGCAGGTCGCGCCCACCGTCGAGGAGCTCACCGACCGCCGCACCGAGGCCGGCCCGCGCGCCGGGGACTACCCCACCGGCTCCTGGGGCGACGAGTCCCGTGACTACCACGTCTGCGTCGAGGTCCCGGTCGCCCACATCGGCCAGGAGATGCTCGCGGCCCGGGTCTCCCTGATCGTCCCGCAGCCGGACGGCACCGCCCAGAACCTCGGCGCGCAGGGTCTCGTACGGGCCGTGTGGACCGACGACATGGTCGCCTCGACGTCGATCAACCCCCAGGTCGCCCACTACACCGGCCAGGCCGAACTGGCACAGGCCATCCAACAGGGTCTCGATCTCCGTAAAGCGGGCGATATGGATGGGGCGACGGCCAAACTGGGCCGGGCCGTCCAGCTCGCGAACGACTCGGGGAACGCCGATACTGCGAAACTGCTTTCGAAGGTGGTCGACGTGGTCGACGCCACGACAGGTACTGTGCGACTGAAGGCGAAGGTCGAGGAGGCCGACGAGATGACTCTCGAGACACGGTCGACAAAGACAGTTCGTGTAAAGAAGTAGACAGTTTCCGACAGTCACCGACGTAGAAGTTCCCTGATCCGAGAGGGGGAAGCGCCGACATGCCGACCTGCCCGAACGGACACCAGTCGGGTTCCGACGACTGGTGCGAGGTCTGCGGTCACCGCATGGCCGGTGCCGTGCCTCCGCCTCCTCCGCCGCCGCCCGGTCAGGGTGGGGGCGGCTACGGCTTCCCGCCCGGCGGCCCCGGCGGCCAGCCCGGTGGACGTCCGCATCTGTCCGCCGTGCCCGACGCCGAGCCGGAGCTCTGCCCGCAGTGCCGTACGCCCCGTGAGGGCGGCGCGCCCTTCTGCGAGGAGTGCCGGTGGAACTTCCTGACGAACACGGCGACCTCGTACACCCCGGCCGCCCCGCGCCCGCCGGCCGGTTCCGGGGGCCCGCCCTCGCACTTCCAGCAGCAACAGCCCGGGCAGCCCGCTCCGTCCTTCGGAGGCAGCGGAGACTCGTACGAATACCAGGGCTCGCGCCCGTCCCAGGTGAACCGGCCCGCGGAACCGATCCCGTTCGGCTCGGAGCCTACGGGCCGCCCGGGTCCGGGAGGTCCCGGTGGTCCCGGTGCCGGGTTCGGCGGCCCCGGTGGTCCTGGCGGTCCGCAGGGCTTCCCCGGTGACCCGTCGCGACCCGGCGGCCCCGGTGCGCCCGACTCCTCCAGTCCTTCCGGTTACCCGGGCGGTCCCGGCGCGCCCGGCGGCCCCGGCCCCTCCGGTTACCCCGGCGACCCGACACGGCCCGGTGGTCCCGGCCAGGGCCCCGGTGGCCAGCAGGGCTTCCAGGGGGACCCCGGACGCCGCCCCGGCGCACCCGGCCCCTCCGGATACCCCGGCGACCCCGCACGTCCCGGTGGCCCCGGCCCCTCCGGTTACCCCGGTGAGCAGTCCCGCCCCGGCGGTCCCGGTGGATACGGCTACCCCCAGCCCGGCCCCGGTGGACCCGGCGGTCCCGGTGCCCCCGGCGGTTACGGCTATCCCCAGCCCGGCGGCGGCCAGGCCCCGCCCGGACCCGCGGGCCCGGGTGGCCCCGGCGGTCCGCAGGGTTTCGGCGGCGCCCCACCTACCCAGCCCGGCCCCGGTGGCCAGCAGGGCTTCGGCGGCAACCCCGCGCAGCCCGGCCCCTCCGGCCCTGGTGGGCAGGGCGGTCCGGGTGGCCCGCAGGGCTACCCCGGTGACCCGTCCCGGCCCGGCGGTCCGCCGCACTTCGGCGCCGATCCCTCCCGCCCTGTCCCGCCGCCCCCCGGCCCCGGTGCCACGAGCGGCGCCCCGCAGGGCTTCCAGGCCCAGGGCGTGTCCGCCCCACCGGCCTTCCCGCAGGAGACCGGCCGTCCGCAGCAGGGCGGCTCGCCCTTCGGCGGCGGAGGTGCCGACGACTGGGTCATCTCCCCGCCGTCCGCCACCGCACCCGGTGGGCCCGGCGGCGGTCCTGGTGGTCCCGGCGGCTACGGCTACCCGCAGCCCGGCGCCGGCCAGGCCCCGCCCGGCCCCCCCGGCCCGTCCTTCCCGCAGCAGCCTGCGACCTGGACGGCGACGATCGGCCCGGACCGCGAGTACTTCATGGCGATGATGCAGCGCTCCGGCCCCGAGGCCGCGGGCCTGAACCTGCCCGCGTACTCCCCCGAGCAGCAGCGCGCGCTCACCGGCAACCAGGTCACCATCGGCCGCCGTCGGCACTCCACCGGTGACACCCCCGACGTCGACCTGTCGGTACCGCCGGAGGACCCGGGCGTCTCGCACCAGCACGCGGTGCTGGTCCAGCAGCCGGACGGCTCCTGGGCGGTCGTCGACCAGAACTCGACGAACGGCACGACGGTGAACGGCGGCGAGGAGCCGATCACCCCCTTCGTGCCGGTGCCGCTCCAGGACGGCGACCGGGTGCACGTGGGCGCGTGGACGACGATCACGGTCCGCCGGGGCTAGCGGAAAGCAGCCGCCACATCACCGGAGGGGCCAGGTATACGGTCCCTCCGGGTCGTCCAGCCACGCCCACTCCCGTTCTCCGGCGACCGTGATGCCGTACCGCTCCCGAGGCGGCTGCCCCTCCCGCTCCCACAGTTCGAGGGCCTCCCGGGGATCAAGGCTGCCGTGGCTCAGGGCCAGCAGGAAGCGGAACAGTTCGCTCTCGCGGGCCCGGCGCGGCACTCCGTCCAGTTCGACGGCACTCTCTTCGTGCCGGTCGGCGCCCCGCAGCGGCACGAAGTAGGCGGGTGTGGGCAGGAAGCGTCCCTCGGCGTGGCCGTCGTTCCCGCTCGGCCCGCAGGTCCCGGCCTCCCGCACGGTCAGGGTGATCAGGCCGGTGGCGAGCGGGGCCAGGATCCGCGTGCCGGGGCGGCACTGGGCGAGCCAGGCGGGCGGGACGGACGGCAGGGTGCAGGTGGCGATGATCCGGTCGAAGGGGGCGCGTTCGGGCACCCCGCGCGCGCCGTCGCCGGTGACGACCACGGGGTGGTACCCGGCGGCGGCCAGATGCCCGCGCGCCGCCTCGGTGATCTCCGGCTCCAGGTCGACGGTGGTGACGAGACCGTCGTCGCCGAGCCGGTGCGCGAGCAGCGCCGCGTTGTAGCCGGTGCCTGCGCCGATCTCCAGGACCCGGTCGCCGTCCCGCACGCGCAGCTCGGTCAGCATCATCGCCATCAGTGAGGGCTGGCTGCTGGAGGAGACGAGTTCGCCGTCGCGCAGCCGGGTGGCCAGCGGGGTGTCGGCGTACACCCCGCGCAGCCAGCGTTCCCGTGCGCGCGGGCCGGGGCTCTCGCCCCACCGCCGCTCGTGGCCCCCTGGGACGGCGACGTAGTAGTACGGCACGAACAGGTGCCGCGGAACCGACTCGAAGGCCTCCCGCCACACCGGGTCGGCCGCCCAGGCCCCGCTCGCGTCGATGTCCCGCACCAGCGCCGCCCGCGCCGAGACGGCGAGTTCGGCGAGGTCCCCGTCGAGAGCGTGCGTGCCCATGTGTCCACTGTGCACCCTGGAAGGGGCTGGTCCTAAGCCTTGAGTCCTCGTCCGCCCCGTCTGAGACCATGGGTCATGTGAAAGAGATCCGGCGCGGCACGCTTCAGACGCAGACCTTCTACGAGCAGGTCGGCGGGGAGGAGACCTTCCGCCGCCTCGTCCATCGTTTCTACGAGGGCGTCGCCGAGGACCCCATACTGCGGCCCATGTATCCCGAGGAGGACCTCGGGCCGGCCGAGGAGCGGCTGGTGCTGTTCCTGATGCAGTACTGGGGCGGCCCCACGACGTACAGCGACAACCGCGGTCACCCCCGGCTCCGTATGCGTCACGCGCCCTTCGCCGTGGACCGGGCGGCGCACGACGCCTGGCTGAAGCACATGCGGGACGCGGTCGACGACCTCGGTCTGTCCGAGGAACACCGGACGCAGCTGTGGGACTACCTGGCATACGCGGCCGCTTCGATGGTGAACACCGCCGACTGAACCTCCTCGCGAGGTCTGGCCTGTGAGGACCCGATTCCGGTCGCTTTCCGGTTAAGAGTCGTCGGATTCCGATCACGATCCGGTCAAGCCCGCGCTACAAGCGCTTACCCGTGACCGTTCACTCTGACATCCTCGCCCGGAGACTGAAGAACACGGCGGGGGGCCGGGTGACGGGGTTCGGGGGAATTGCACGTTTCGTGTTCCGGCGTGCGCGGGCGCACCGGCTGCTGCTCGCCGCAGCGTTGCTCACGGTTCTGCTCACCACAGCGGTCCTGGCGACCCTGACCGCCTACTCCGGCGCGATCGGCGACGCGGCCCTGGGTCACGCCCTCCAGGATCCCCGCAACGCCGCCGACACCGCGCTGATCGTCAAGGCCGACGTGCCCGAGGAACGTCGTAAGGACGCCGACACCGCCGTACGCGACGTGGCGCGGCGGACGTTCGACGGGCTGCCGGTGACCGTGCGGACGCTGTCGCGGTCCGGCCCGTACGCGCTGCCGCGGTCGCTGCAGCCCGAGGCCGACCGGTCCGGGGAACCGGACCTGACCCACTTCGCGGCACTGGACCGCAGCCGGGTGCGGCTGGTCTCGGGGCGGTTGCCGCGCCCGGCGCACGGGGTCGTCGAGGTGGCGCTCCCGCAGTCCGCTGCCCGCGTCCTCGGTCTCGGCCCCGGTGACCGCTTCACCCTCGTCGACCGTCTGCGCGGCCCCGCGGTGCGGGTCACGGTGACCGGTGTGTACCGGCCCGCCCACACGGACGACCCGTACTGGCTCCTCGACGACCTGCACGGACGGGGCGTCAACAAGCTCGACTTCACGACGTACGGCCCCCTGCTCGCCGATCCCGGCGCGCTGGCCGACGGGACGGTGAGCGTCGGGGCGTCGGCCTGGCTGGCGACGGCCGACTACGCGGCGATGACGACCGCGCGCACCGACCCGCTGCGCAAGGCGGCCCTCGCGGGGAACGCAACGCTGCGCAAAGAGCCGTCCCTCGGCGGCGCCACGATCGCGTCGACCTCCCTGCCGGAGGTCCTGGACCGCACCGACCGTTCGCTGCTCGTCTCCCGCTCCACCCTGCTGATCGTCGCCCTCCAACTGGTGCTCCTCGCGGGCTGCGCCCTGCTGCTGGTGGCGGGGCTGCTGAGCAGTGAGCGCACGGGCGAGAGCCGGCTGCTGCTGGCGCGCGGTGCCTCCCGGGCCCGGATCGCGGGCCTCGCCGCCCTGGAGGGGGCGCTGCTCGCGGCGCCCGCACTGCTCTGCGCACCACTGCTGACGGCCCCGCTGACCCATCTGCTGGCCGGGCGGGGCCCGTTGGCCCGGATCGGGCTGCGCCTGGAGGTGCCGTCGGACGGCCGGGCCGAGGTGTGGCTGGTGGCCGCCGGTGTGGCGCTCGGGTGCGCGCTGGCGGTGACCCTGCCCGCGCTGACCTCCTCCTTCGCGCGCGGCCGGGCGCGGGCACTGCCGGGTGCTGTACGGGCGGGGGCGGACCTCGGACTGCTGGCCGTGGCCGGGGTGGCATACTGGCAGCTCAGCCACCAGACCTCCGGTGCCGTCACCGACGACAGCGCCGGGGTGCTGGGCGTGGATCCGCTGCTGGTGGCGGCGCCCGCGCTCGCGCTGCTGGCCGGGACCGTGCTGACGCTGCGTCTGCTGCCGCCGCTGGCCCGCCTCGCCGAACGCCGGGCGGTGGGCGGCCGCGGACTGACCGCGGCCCTGGCGGGCTGGCAGATCGCCCGCCGCCCGATGCGCGGGGCGGGCCCGGTGCTGCTCCTGGTCCTCGCGGTGGCGCTGGGCATGCTGGCGATCGGGCAGGGTGCCTCCTGGAGCCGTTCGCAGTCCGACCAGGCGGACTTCCGCGCCGGAACCCCGGTGCGGGTCCTGTCCTCCGGGGACGCGGGTCTCGGCCGCACCGAGGAGTTCGCGGCCGTCCCGGGCGTCCGGCGGACCGCGCCCGCCGTCCGCTCCGAGATGCCGCTGTCCGGCAGCCGGGTGGCGACGGTGCTGGCGCTGGACACCTCGCGCGCCTCGGTGCTGATCCGTTCCGACCTGCACTCCGGACCGCTCCTCAAGGGGCTCGGCCCCAAGGGCGCGACGACGGGCGTGCGGCTGCCCGCGGACACGGCCCGGCTGCGGCTGTCGGTGAGTCTGCGCGGTTCCGTCCCCAGTACGACGACGCAGACCACCGTCACGCTGGAGGACGCCTACGGCACCCCCTACCGGATCCCGGCCGGCCAACTCCCCGCCGACGGACGGGTGCACGCCCTGGACGTCTATGCGTCCGGGGGCCCTCTGACCCTCACCTCCCTGGAACTGGTCGTCCCCGTCCCCAGCGGCGAGGCCGAACAACACCGGCTCACCGTGCGCGAGTTGACGGCCACGGGCACCGACGGGACGGTACGGCGACTGGAGTTGCCCACCTCCTGGACGGCCACCTCGCAGACCGAGGGGGTGACCTCGACGTCGGACGCCAAGGCCGGAGCGACCGATCCGCGCCTGAGTTCGCACTCAGGGCAGCTGACCGTGGACTACGGCACCGGGTACATCCCGTCCGACGACACCTGGAGTGTGGGGTCCTTGACGGTCCGGATGAGGGCCCCGCAGCCGGAGCCGGACGACATCACGGGCGTCGCGACCGAGCGCTTCCTCACCTCGGCGGGCGCCTCCGTCGGGGAGCGGATGGATGTGCCGCTGGGCGGCGAGACCGTATCGGTGCGGATCGTGCGCTCGGTACGGGAGATCCCCACGGCCGCGGACGACGGCGGGGCCCTGCTGATCGATCTGCGGTCCGTGAACCGGGTGTTGCAGGCGGAGTACAGCCGCAGCCTGGAGCCGACCGAGTGGTGGCTGTCGACCGCCCCGGGCGCCTCGGACCGGGTCGCCGCGGCGCTACGGGCCCGGCCCGACATGGACCCGACGCAGGTCGTGGTGCGGGACGAACTCGCCCGGCAGTTGCGTGACGACCCGTTCGGCGCGGGCCCCGAGGCCGCGTTCACGGCGGCGGCCGGGGTGGCGGCGGCGCTGGCCGCGGTCGGGTTCGCGGTGAGCGCGGCGGGGTCGCTGCGGGAGCGGGGCGCCGAGTTCGCCGTCCTGCGCGCCCTGGGGGCCCCGCGCCGACGGCTGGCCCGGGCGGTCGCCGTGGAGCAGAGCGTCCTGGTGGTGCTCGCGCTGCTGGTGGGCGCGCTGCTGGGCGCGGTTCTGACCCGGGCGGTGGTCCCGCTGATCGTGCTGACGGACGAGGCGACCCGGCCGGTCCCCGTGGTCCTGGTCCAACTCCCGCTCGCCCGGGCGGCCGTACTTCTGGCGGCGGTGGCCCTCGCCCCGCTCCTGGTCACGGCGGCGCTCGCGCTGCGACGGGCGGATCCGGCGCGGGCGCTGCGTGAGGGGGGTGAGTGAGGTGAGGTTCTCCAAGGCCCGAGGGGCGAGGTTCTTCAAGGCCCGCGGCACGGACGTCGAGCCGGTGACCGTGCCCTGGGTCCGGACCCGGCTGCGCACCGCGCCCGGCACCGCGATGGCGCTCGCGCTGCTGGTCGCGCTGACGGCGTGCCTCGCGGCAGCCTTCCCGCGGGCCGTCGACCGGTACGAGGACGCGGGACTGCGCCGCGCCGCCGAACAGGCCCGCCCCGACCGGACCGGCATCCAGGTGTACGCCCCGCAGCCCTCCCTGATGGAGCGGCAGGGCATGCGCGAGGACGACCTGCGCCCCGACGCGCTGGCCCGGCAGTACGCCAAGATCCGCGCCCTGGTCCCGCGCCCCCTCGTCCTCGACGACGACCAGTCGACGTACGGCGTGCGCACCGTCGTGAACCTCCCGGTACCGGACCCGTGGCTGCCGCAGCCGACCGGGAAACCCGCCGAGATGGTCCTGATCGCCCAGCAGGGCCTCGCCGGCCACTCCTCCGTGGACCGGGGGCGTCTGCCGCACGCCGACGCCACGGTGACCTCCGCGACCGGCAAGGTGGAGGCCGCGGTCTCCGCCGAGACCGCCAGAGCCCTGCACATCCGGGTCGGTTCGGTGCTCCACGTCCCCGCGGGCAACCACATCCTCGCCGTCCATGTCACCGGCATCGTCACCCCGCGCGACCCCCAGGGCGCCTGGTGGTCCACCAAGTCCCTCCTGCGCACCCCCTCCCTGATCCACGAGCCCGCGCCGTCCGTCGACATGTACTGGCTCGGCGCCCTGCTCCTGGCCCCCGACGCGGCCCCCGTCCTGCTGGCCCCCGGCCCGGGAAACCCGGAGCGCTACTGGCAGTTGGCGCCATCCGTGACGGGTCTCCGGGCCCGCGACACACAGGCCCTGCGGTCGGCGATCGCGTCCCTGGAAGCCGGTCCGGCGCTGCAGAAGATCCGCCTGAAGATCGACGGCCCGCCGACCGAACTCACCGCGTACGAGAGCCAGACCGACATCTCCACCGGCCTCGGCGACGTCCTCATCGACTTCGACACGCTCCGCAAGGGAGTCACCCCGCTCGTCGCGGTCGCCGCGTTCGGCACCGGGACGGTCGCCGCCGTGGTCCTCCTCATGGCGGGCGGTCTCACCGCCGACCGCCGCCGCGCCGAACTCGCCCTGCTGCGCGCCCGCGGCGCCTCCCTGCGCGGCCTGACGGCCCGGCTCCTCGCCGAGACGGCGGTCGTGGCCGTCCCCGCCGGCGCCCTGGGTCTCGCCGCGGCGCTGCTCGCGCTCCCCGGGGCCCGTACCGCCCACGCCGTGTGGGCCGCCGCCGCGGTCACCGCCGTCACCTGCGCGGCCCTCCCGCTCCGCGCGGCGGCCGCCCACCGCCTGGTCCGCATCCACTCGGGCCGCGAGGACGTGTCGTCGGTACGGCCCTCCCGGCGCCGTACGGTCGCCGAACTGACGCTGCTGGTGCTGGCGGCCGGGGCGGTGGAGTCGCTGCGGCGCCGTGGCACCTCGGGTCCCTCCGACGACCTGGTCTCCCTGGCACCGGTGCTGGTGGCGGTGATCGCGGCGCTGGTCCTGGTCCGCCTGTACCCGCTCCCGCTGCGGGGCCTGGCCCGCCGGGCCGCCCGGCTGCGCGGTGCGGTGACCCACCTGTCGCTGGCGAGAGCGGGCCGCACCTCGGCCTCCGCCGTCCTGCCCCTCCTCGCCCTGCTGACCGCCCTGACCACGGCGGCCTTCGGCGGCTCGGTCCTGGCGGGTGTGCGGGAGGCCCGCGACCACGCCGCCCTCCTCTCGGTCGGCGCCGACGCGCGCGTGGAGACGGCCCTGGACGCCGCGGAACCGCTCCCCTCCGGGCTGCCTGAGCGGCTGCGCCGGTCCCCGGGGGTGAGCGATGTGTCCGCGGTGAGCATCACCTACGAGGCGAAGCCCGACAACAGCCCCCAAGCGGTGCCCTTGGTCGGGGTGAACCCCTCCGACTACGCGGCCCTGTCGACACGGACCGGCCAGGGCGCCTTCACCGAGGCCCGGCTGAACCGGCCGGCCGACGGAGCCGCGATCCCCGCGCTCGCCGCCACGGCCACCGCCCGGACGTACGGCACCCGGCCCTTCCCGGTCCTCCTCCCGGACGGCAGCACACTCACCGTCCGCATCACCGCCGTTCTCGACCGGACACCCGCACTGACGGGGTCGGACTTCCTGGTCGTGAACCGTACGGCGCTGAGCGAGACGGCCGCGCGGCCGACGGAAATGCTGCTGACGGGGAAGGGACTGGACGGCGACGCGCTGCGCAAGGCGGCCCCGAAGAGGGCGTCCGTGTACCTGAGGTCCGAGGAGCGGGAGCGCTACGTCGACTCCCCCCTGCAGACCGGCGCGGAACGCGTCTACACGACGGCGGTGGCGGCCGGCACGGGATACGCCGTCCTGGCGCTCTTCCTGTCCCTGCTGCGCACGGCCCCGGAACGGACGGCCCTGCTGGCCCGTCTGCGCACGATGGGCCTGACCCGGGCGGCCGGCCGCCGCCTCCTGATCCTGGAGTCCCTCCCCCAGGCCCTGTCGGCCGCACTGGGCGGCGCCCTCACGGGCTGGGCCGCCATCCTGCTCCTCGCCCCGGGATTCGACCTGACGGCCATCGCCCTGCCCTCGGCCCAACCCTCTTCGGGCGGAGCGCAGTTGCGCATGGACGTGCTGTCGCTGGCGGTACCGGGTGCGGCGGTCCTGCTGCTGGCGGTGGGGATGGGGATCGGACAGGCGTGGTGGTCGGGCAGACGCGGGTCGGTCAGGGAACTCAGAGCGGGGGACGCGAGATGAGGCACGGTGTCACGCCTGCCGCACCCCCACGCGGGTTCAGTCGTCGATACGCGGCTCCGCCCCATGGACGCGACCGGCCCCCACGGACCAGCAGCGGCCCGACGACCGCGCCCCGCACCCCTGCGCACCCCGCACCGGACCACAGTCCAGGAGACGGCCAGTGACCACGAACCCCACCCTCACCGACCTGGCCCAGAAGGCGACCGAGGCCCGCTCCCGTCCCACCTACGGCCATGACGCGCTGATCACCTGCGACAGGCTCGTCCGTATCTTCACCACGGACGGTGTGGAGGTCCAGGCGCTGCAGGGACTCGACCTCCTGGTCCGCGAGGGCGAACTGCTCGCCCTGGTGGGCGCGTCCGGCAGCGGCAAGTCCACCTTGATGAACATCCTCGCCGGCCTCGACACCCCCACCGCCGGCGCGGCCAGAGTCGCGGGCCACGACCTGCTCACCATGACGTCGAAGGACCGTCTGGCCTACCGCCGCGAAACGGTCGGCTTCGTCTGGCAGCAGACCTCCCGCAACCTGCTCCCCTACCTCACCGCGGCCCAGAACATCACCCTGCCCATCCAGCTCTCCGGCGCCACGAAGCGTCGCCGCGCCCACACCGAACGAGCCCTGGAACTACTGGAGTTGCTGGGGGTGGCCGACTGTCGCAACCGCCGCCCCCACCAGATGTCGGGCGGTCAGCAGCAACGCGTGGCGATAGCGGTGGCGTTGGCCAACAGCCCCGCGGTCCTGCTCGCCGACGAGCCGACGGGTGAACTCGACTCCCAGACCGCGGAACAGATCTTCGCCGCGTTCCGCACCGCCAACGAACAGCTCGGCACGACGATCGTCATCGTCACCCACGACCAGGCGGTGGCGAGCGAGGTCCGCCGGACGGTGGCCATCAGGGACGGCCGTACGTCCACGGAGGTCCTGCGCCGCAGCGAGGTGGACGCGGCCACGGGCCATGAAACCCTGGTCGCCCGCGAGTACGCGATGCTGGACCGCGCCGGCCGTCTCCAGCTCCCGAAGGAGTACACCGAGGCGCTGGGCATGCGCGACCGAGTCGCGCTGGAACTGGAGCCGGATCACATCGGCGTATGGCCGGACGACAGCACCGGCCGGGACTGATCAGCGCACACTGACGCCGAGGGCCCCAAGTCCCCCTTGGCGTACGGCGATCGAGCCGTACGGCGTACGCAGCCGCAGCCACGCCCCCGACGAGACGAGCGCCCACTGCCCTCCGGGCCGCAGGAACCCCAGCGACTGGGCCGCGTGCACGGCCCGTACCGGAAGCCGGGTGTCCCCCACGGTCCGGGACCAGATCTCCCGCCCGATCCGGTCGAGTTCGGCCCGCGTCCGCTCCTCGGGCCCCAACTCCTCCGTACGGGACCGGAATTCGGCGACCCCGGCACGCACGAGCGCCCGCAGTGCATCCGCCGTCGGCAACCCGGCCACCGCCTGCCAGTCACCGCGCGGCGGCAGCACCCCGGCCCACGGCGGCCCGGTCACCGCGTCGGGCACGACAGCTGTGCCCGCGGCCTCGTCGACGGACTCCAGCAGCTCACCGGCGGACACGGTCACGTCGAGCGTGGCGTCCAGGCCGTTCTCGTACGGCTTCGCCAGGCGCACCGCCCGGATCGCCAGCACCTCGAAGGACGGCGGCCGCCCGAAGACGGCAAGCGCGGTCCCGGCCCCCTGGAGGCGTACCGCGGCCGAGCGGTCGTAGTGGAGCAGCCGGGAGAGGAAGGCCGCGAGGTCGGCCGCCTCCCCTTCGTCGGCGAGGTGGAGCACCGTCATGCGGCGACGGCCTCCTCCTTGGTGTCGTCCCGGTACCCCTCCAGGAACTCCCGTTCCTCGGCGGTGATCCGGCGAGGCCGCTGCGCCTCGAAGTCGAACGGTACGACCACCGTCGAGGCCCGTACGTAGACCAGGTCGTCGTCCTTCACCTCGTAGCTGATGGTGAAGGACGCCGCCCTGATCTGCGAGACCCACAGCTCGATGTCGACCGGGTGGTGCCGGTGGACGAGCTGCCGCTTGTAGTCGATCTCGTGGCGCGCCACCACGGACCCCTGCTGGAAGTCCTTGTCCGGCCGGAAGAGGAAGTCGATCCGGGCCTCCTCCAGGTAACGGACGAAGACGGCGTTGTTGACATGACCGTAGGCGTCCATGTCGGACCAGCGCAGCGGGCAGCGGTAGAGGTGGCGCAAGACCGATCAGCCCCGGGTCAGCTTCTTGTAGGTGGCACGGTGCGGACGCGCGGCGTCGGCGCCGAGCCGCTCGACCTTGTTCTTCTCGTACGACTCGAAGTTGCCCTCGAACCAGTACCACTTGGAGTCACCCTCGTACGCGAGGATGTGGGTCGCGACCCGGTCCAGGAACCAGCGGTCGTGGGAGATGACCACAGCCGCGCCCGGGAACTCCAGCAGGGCGTTCTCGAGCGAGGACAGGGTCTCGACGTCGAGGTCGTTGGTGGGCTCGTCGAGGAGCAGCAGGTTGCCGCCCTCCTTGAGCGTGAGCGCCAGGTTCAGGCGGTTGCGCTCACCACCGGACAGGACACCGGCCGGCTTCTGCTGGTCCGGGCCCTTGAAGCCGAAGGCGCTGACGTACGCGCGCGACGGCATCTCGACCTGGCCGACGTTGATGTAGTCCAGCTCGTCCGACACGACCGCCCAGAGGGACTTCTTGGGGTCGATGTTGGCGCGGCTCTGGTCGACGTAGCTGATCTTGACCGTGTCACCGATCTTGACCGAGCCCGAGTCCGGGGACTCCAGGCCCAGGAGCATCTTGAAGAGCGTGGTCTTGCCGGCGCCGTTCGGGCCGATGATGCCGACGATGCCGTTGCGCGGCAGCGTGAAGGACAGGTCGTCGACCAGGACCTTGTCGCCGAACGCCTTGGAGAGGTTGTTGACCTCGACGACGATGGAGCCCAGACGCGGGCCCGGCGGGATCTGGATCTCCTCGAAGTCCAGCTTCCGCATCTTGTCGGCCTCGGCCGCCATCTCCTCGTAACGGGCCAGGCGGGCCTTGGACTTGGTCTGGCGGCCCTTGGCGTTGGAGCGGACCCACTCCAGCTCTTCCTTGAGGCGCTTGGCGCGCTTCTCGTCCTTGCGGCCCTCGACCTTGAGGCGAGTGGCCTTCTTCTCCAGGTACGTGGAGTAGTTGCCCTCGTAGGGGATCGCGCGACCGCGGTCGAGCTCGAGGATCCACTCGGCGACGTTGTTCAGGAAGTACCGGTCGTGAGTGACGGCGACGACAGCGCCCGCGTACTTCGAGAGGTGCTGCTCCAGCCAGTTCACCGACTCGGCGTCGAGGTGGTTGGTGGGCTCGTCGAGCAGGAGCAGGTCCGGGGCCTCGATCAGCAGCTTGCACAGCGCGACGCGGCGCTTCTCGCCACCGGAGAGGTTGGTGACGGCCCAGTCGCCGGGCGGACAGCCCAGCGCCTCCATGGCCTGCTCCAGCTGCGCGTCCAGGTCCCAGGCGTTGGCGTGGTCCAGGTCCTCCTGGAGCTTGCCCATCTCGTCAAGCAGCGCGTCCGAGTAGTCCGTCGCCATGAGCTCGGCGACCTCATTGAAGCGGTTGAGCTTGCCCATGATCTCGGCGGCGCCGTCCTGGACGTTCTCCAGGACCGTCTTGGACTCGTCGAGCTTCGGCTCCTGCATGAGGATGCCGACGCTGAAGCCGGGCGACAGGAACGCGTCACCGTTGGACGGCTGCTCAAGCCCCGCCATGATCTTGAGAACGGTGGACTTACCGGCACCGTTAGGCCCGACCACACCGATCTTCGCGCCGGGCAGGAAGCTCAGCGTCACGTCGTCAAGGATGACCTTGTCGCCGTGCGCCTTACGCGTCTTGCGCATGGTGTAGATGTACTCAGCCAAGAGAAACCGTCCGGCAACTTGAGATCTGGCAGTGGTGGGATACACCCCATCTTGCCTGAGGTCCACCCTTGGGTGGTAACCCGTTTGGGCGGGGGGCTGTGACCTGGGGGTTCATTGTCGGCGGCCAATGGGTCGACTGTCACTGTCGGTCACCGCCGACCGGCCCGGGGGAGCCCCGGGCGGCCCGGGGACGGCCCGGCCGGTTCCGGACCTCGACATCGGCCCGCGTCGTCAGTCGCCGGTCCTGCGCACGGCGAGGAACACGGCGGCAGCCGCTCCGACGGCTCCCGCCACACCCGCCGACCGCATCAGACCGTGCGACGTGCGCCACGACAGCACCGACCACTTCGACTGCGCCGAGAAGAGCGAGCCCGTGCTCAGCCATGAGCCCGTCGAGATCAGGGACAGGGCCGAACCGATCGAGCCGACGGACAGGGCGCTGCCGATCGAGCCGACCGAGAGGGCCGAACCGACGGAGCCGATGGACAGCACCGAGCCCACCGAGCCGATCGACAGCACCGAGTCGTGCGACCACAGGGACAGCAGGGACACCGAGGAGGCGTGACGTGCCGGAAGCGCGGTTGGCTTGGTCATGCCGCCATTCTGCCCGTCACTCCCCGTCGCCGACCCTCCGCGGTCAGTCGTGCGTCCCGTTCTGCTTCCTGCCCGTGAGGACCAGGGCCGCGCCCCCGATCACGACCAGCGCGATGGCGGTGCCGGCGATCAGCGGGGTCGTGGCGGAACCACCGGTCTCGGCGAGGTTGACGTCGGCGGAGGGTGCGGCCACCGTCGCCGGACTGGGCTCACTGAGGGTCTGGGTCGTGGCGCCCGTGTCACCGCCGCGGGTGCGGCAGTCGAGGACTCCGGTGAACCGCTTCGCGAACCCGTCGGGACCCTTGATCGTGAAGTCGTACGCCTGGTCCTCCTGCAGCGGGACCGTCACCGTGCGGGACTCGCCCGCCGCGATGGCGTACTCCGTGCCCATCAGCTCGAACCCGAACTCCTCGTCGCCCTGGTTGGTCGCCGTGATGTCCAGGCCGCCCTCGGTGCAGTTGCGGGCCGCGGAGAGGGCCGGTACGGCACCCTGCTTCGCCCAGGTCGCACTCGCCGTCGCCGAGACCGTCGACTCGCTGGAACCGGCGAGGATCTGCGTCTGGCTCCGGCTCTCGGAGGCGAACGCGCGGCCCACCGGCACCGTGGTCGAGGCCTGGACGGCGAGGTCGGCCGAACCCGCCGCCGCGTCCTCGGGGACGTCGAAGTAGAGCTCGCTGCCGTTACTGGCGGAGGTCACCGGCTTGCCGTCCTTGCCGACGATCCGCACCCCGCTCGTGGCCGCGTCCGCCGGAGGACTGACCGTCACACCGGCCGCGTTGGTGTGCACCGTCACCGGGCCGAGCAGCTCGCCGGGGTGGCCGGAGACCGCGGGCGGGTCGAGCGTCAGTGAGGCCGCCGGCTCCGCGACGCCACGGGCGCTCTTCTGGAGGTAGTCCGCGAGCTTCTCGGCCTGCGGGTCGGCGGCGTCCACGTCCGCGGCGTCCGAGTAGCGCCAGATCGCGACCTGGGTCCCGGCCGCCGCGTCCTGCTCGGTGAGGCCCGCGGGGATGCCGGCCTCGGCGGCGAGCGCCGCGAGGTCGTTCACCTGGGGGTAGGAGTTCTGGAGGATCCAACGGATCTTGCCGGCGTCCTTGTTGGTGCCCAGCGAGGTGCCGCTCCAGTCGGTCTCGTGGTACTTGGCGTCCTTCTGCGTGGGGTTGTAGAGGTCGACGCAGTACGTCTGAAGGGTTCCGCCGCCCTCCACCGACATCTCGAAGAGCCCGGCCGACACCTGGAGATCGCCGTCGGTGCCGTGTATCACCGCGTCGCCGTAGGTCTTCAGGCCTCCTATGGTGGCGGTGGCCCCTCTCTGGTTCTGTGCCGTGTCGTCCGCCGACGCCGTACCGGCGGCAGCCACCGTCACACCGGCGGCGAGTAGGCCGGAGACGAACGTGACGGCCGCGAGGCGAGCCGCCCCTCGTCCACGCATGGACAGCGCGGAGAACGCAGAAAACAAGGAATTCCCCTTCGAGCAGGACCCGTTGACGAGCGGGTGGCGGTCCCACCAGCAGAATCAGCAGCCCCGAGAGCCGTGTTCGGCATCCTAGGGACGCGGCCGCGCCCCTCTTCCCGGGGATGCGGTCGGAAGATCGATCCGACTCGGAATCGTTATCGCCAACACCCTTCACCGGCAGGGCTTATCGACAAAGCGACCGGCGGTTTCCGGAATGCATTCGCCGATAAGCCGTACTTCGGTCAGGCCGTAGCGACAGCCGGATTCGGAGCGGGAGTGGGCGTGGAAGCCGGAGTGGGAGTCGGAACCAGCGCCGAGTCCGCACCCCCGATGTCACGCCACCCCGACGGGCTCCTGCCGGACCGCCGTCTCGTCCGCCGTCTCGTCCGGCGGGGTCTCCCAGGCCGGCTCCGGCTGCGCGGTCGCACCGGCGACGGCGTTCTCCGGCCGCTGTGTGCGCCGGAAGGCCGAGGTGCCGCGTGCGAGGTCGTGGCCGATCGCCACCGCGTCGATGTCGGCCGAGGTCCAGGACGGCTGTCCCTCGCGTCCTTCCGAACGCACCTTCAACCGGCCCTGGACGACCACCGGATCACCCACGTTGAGCGATCCCGACACGTTCGTGGCGAGCTGGCGGTTGGCCCACACCGTGAAGAAGTTGGTGTGACCGTCCGTCCATTCGTTCTTCTCACGGTCCAGATAGCGCGCGGTCGCCGCCAGCCGGAACCGCACCGAAGCGCCCGTCGCCAACTCCCGGTACACCGGCTGCGTCGCCACGTTGCCCACCGCGCAGATCATCGTCTCGTTCATCTCGGGGAACCCCTCCCGGACATGCGTACGGGCCCGTCCCGTACGGCTGCTGCTGTCTGCGTGCCGACCGCGTCACCGCGATCGCCGCGAAGCCAGACTGCCTCCGTCGGGCCGGGCCCGCTGAGCCCTGTGGACCGTCCACCGGTTGTGGAAAACCCCGCCACCCGAACGAGGGACCGGTCCACGAGATGCCCGGTGCACGAGGAAACCCGTGCACGAGCAAGCCACCGATCGACGAGTCCACGAGTCCACGAGCAACCCGATCCACAGGGGCACCCGTCACCCCACCCCGACGACCCTCCCGTACTGCTCCCGGACCTCCCGGTAGCGCAGCAGTTCCGCCGCCACCGGATCCAGCACTCGCGCCCGGCCGCATCCGGCCGCCGCCTCCCGCAGCCGTCGTTCCGCGTCCGTCCCGTACCGCCGGGCCGGCCCCCGCGCCGCGATCCGGCAGCTCCACTCGACGAGCGGGCCACCGATGATGCCGGCCACCATCAGCAGCACCGGAACCCCCAGGTTCGGCGCCATGACCCCGGCGATCTGGGCCACCAGCCACAGCCCGCCGACGATCTGAAGGAGCGTCATGGAGGCCTGTGCCAGGACGGCCACCGGCCACCAGCCCGGACGCGGCGGCCTGCCCGGGGGCAGCCAGGCCCGTGCCGTCAGCTCGTCCAGCGCCTCGGACAGCCCCTGGGAGCCGCGTACGGCCGCCTCGCGAACCGCCAGTGCCCACGGCGCGGGGAGGCCCACCGAGGCCCGGTCGGCGAGCGTCCGTACGGCCTGCTCGACCCGTTGCCGCGCGGTCGCCTCCTCGTCGGCCTGGGCGCGCAGCGACAGCCGGCCCGTGGCGGGTTCCCGCCGGTCCTGGTACCAGCGCCACAACCGCAACCAGGGAGTTCCGCACGCGCGGTTGGCGTTGCGCAGCCAGGCGCGTTCGGCGGCCTCGCCCGCCGCGGTGGCGCCGACCGCGTCCGCGAGCCGGGCGGCGAAGTCGTCGCGCGCCTCCTCGCTGAGCCCGGTGCGCCGCGCCGTCGCGTAGACGGGCCGCAACCGCCACGCGGCCGCGTCCACATCGGCGGCGATCCGCCGCGCCGGGGCCCCGCGCTCGGCCACGAACTGGCCGAGCGCCTCCCGCAGTTCACCGACGCCGTCCCCGGTCAGCGCCGACAGGGCGAGCACGGTGGCGCCCGGTTCGCCGTACTCGCCCAGTGCGATTCCGTCCTCGTCGAGCAGCCGCCGCAGGTCGTCGAGGACCTGTTCGGCGGCTTCCCCGGGCAGCCGGTCGATCTGGTTGAGGACGACGAACATGACCTCCGCGTGGCCCGCCATGGGCCGCAGATAGCGCTCGTGCAGCATGGCGTCGGCGTACTTCTCGGGGTCGACGACCCAGATGACGGCGTCGACGAGCGCAAGGATCCGGTCCACGTGCTCGCGGTGCTGGACGGCGGCGGAGTCGTGGTCGGGCAGATCGACCAGGACGAGCCCGCGCAACTGGGCCTCCGACTCGGCGGTCTGCAGCGGGCGCCGCCGCAGCCGGGGCGGGATGCCGAGCCGTTCGATGAGGCTGGCCGAGCCGTCGCTCCAACTGCACGCGATCGGTGCGGCGGTGGTGGGCCGGCGTACGCCGGTCTCCGAGATGGCCACTCCGGCGAGCGCGTTGAACAGCTGCGACTTGCCGCTGCCCGTAGCGCCCGCGACGGCCACGACGGTGTGCTGCCCGGAGAGTTTGCGCCGGGCGGCCGCCTCGTCGAGCACCTGCCCGGCCTCGGCGAGCGTCCGGCTGTCGAGCCGGGCCCGCGAGAGCCCGATCAGCTCCCGCAGCGCGTCCAGACGCGAGCGCAGGGGGCCGTCGTACGCCAGCGGGGCCGCGGGGGGCGCGTTGTGGCCGCGGACCTCCGCGACGACTGCCTGCTCGGTCTCGGCGGTGACGCGTCGCGCGATGAGCCCGTCGTCCCAGGTGCCGCCGGAGTCGCCGTCGGCAGGCGGTTCGGCACCGGCCGCTCCTTCGGGGACCGGCCCGGCCTCTGCGCGCGTGTGCCTGACGTCGTCCCGCCCGTCACCGGCGTCCACGCGCGCGGGCCCGTCGTCGCCCTTGGAATCGGTCCCGCCCTCCGGCAGGGGCTTCTCGGCCGGCGACTCCCCCTCCCCCGGCTCTCCCGGTACGGCGTCCCCCGCCTGCTCCGTGTGGTCCTGATCCGTGACGGCGGTCATCGGTCACCTCTCCTTCTGAAGTACGGACAGCGCGGCGATGAGTTGGGCCTGGGGTTCGGGGTGTACGTCGAGGGCGTCGAGCGGGGCGAGCCGACGCTCGCGTTCGGCGTGCACGACCCGGTCGAGGTGGTCGGCGAGCAGCCGTCCGCCCCGGTCGCGCAGGCGCAGGGCCCCGTGGGCGCCGATCCGCTCGGCGAGCCCCTCACCGGCGACCCGTGCCCGGCGTCCGCCGAGCAGCGCGGTGGCGACGACGGCGGCGATCGTCTCGGGGTCCGGCGCGACACCGCGGTCGAAATCGCGGACCTCTTCCTCGGCGTACTCCTCCAGCTCGCGCCGCCAGCGTCGTACGGCCATCCCGATCCGGTGTTCGGCGCCCTCCAGGGCCGGTTCACGGTTCGCCAGCTCCGGCGCGCCCGCGGCCGGTTCACGCCGCCAGGCCTCGTCGATTCGTTCGTCGGCGGCGGTGACGGCGCACAACAGCAGGGCGCCCAGGCTCTCCACCAGGGCGTCCAGGAGCTCGGCGGCGGTGCAGTCGAGGGGGAAGGCCCGCCAGCGCTTGAGGGCGTCACCGGCGAGCACGGCACCGGCCTGGAGCCGGCCCCGCACGCGTGCGTACTCGCTGTCGTACGCCCCCTCGACGGCGGAGGTGAGCCGCGTCGCGGCCGCGTACTGGGCGGCGGCCGCACCGGCCAGCTCGGGCATCCGGGACTTGAGGGAGGCGAGGATGCCGTGGGCCGTACGGGCGACAGCGTGCTGCCGAGCCGTCGGGTCCTGCACCTGGTGGACGAGCCAGGCCCGCAGCGGTGCCACCGCGGTGGCCGGGAGCAGTCCCCCGCCCCAGGCCGACTCGGGCAGTTCCGGCACTGTGAACCGGGGCACCTCCCCGAGGCCCGCCTTGGTGAGCAGGGCGCCGTACTGCCGTGAGACCTCGGAGACGACCTGGTGCGGGACGCGGTCCAGGACGGTCACGAGCATGGCGTCGTACTCCTTGGCGGTGCGCAGGAGATGCCAGGGCACGGCGTCGGCGTAGCGGGCGGCCGTGGTGACCATGATCCAGACGTCGGCCGCGCAGATCAGTTCGGCGGCGAGGACGCGGTTGTCGGCGACCAGGGAGTCGACGTCGGGCGCGTCGAGAAGTGCGAGGCCCGGTGGAAGGGTGTCCGCGGTCTCGACGCGCAGAACGCGGGCGGGGTTCTCGCCGGGCAGCAGGAGTTCGTCCCCCGGCTCGTCGTGGGGCACCCACACGCGTGTGAGGTCGGGCAGCACGCGCATTCCGCTGAACCAGTGATGGTCCTCCGGATGGCAGACCAGCACCGGTGTCCGCGTGGTCGGGCGCAGCACGCCCGCCTCGCTCACCCGTCGCCCCACAAGGGAGTTGACGAGGGTCGACTTGCCGGCCCCGGTGGAACCGCCCACCACGGCCAGCAAGGGAGCTTCGGGGTCCCTCAACCGGGGCACCAGATAGTCGTCGAGCTGGGCGAGCAGTTCGTCGCGGTTGGCACGCGCGCGTGGGGCCCCCGCCAGGGGCAGCGGGAAGCGTGCGGCGGCGACACGGTCGCGCAGGGCGGAGAGTGCGTCGAGCAGCTGAGGCCGTACGTCCAAGGTCACCACATGCGAAGAATGCCCAATTTTAGGGGATTTCTGAAGCATATGAGCATGTCTGCGCGCCGACCAGACACAAGGGATGGAAGGGACGACTGGGACGTAGGCACAGTCCAGGCATAACGAGTGCACAACACCCGGTGCGTGAGGTGCCAAAAGCGATGCACGATTCGTACCTGCCTGCGATTATCAGGACCGCTTCACTGAACCTCCACATCGAGCCACGGAAGTGAAGCAACAGGGACAAGGTCGTGGGAGCCCTATCCTTGTCCCCGGCAACGTCACGGAACGGCCCACACCCGGGCACCCACGACAGAGGCCACCACACCCGGCCCCCGTAGCTCAGTGGATAGAGCAGGCGCCTTCTAAGCGCTTGGCCGCAGGTTCGAGTCCTGCCGGGGGCGCCACACGGCGGCAAAGTTGGCCGAAATGATCGTCGGCCACCCATACGAACCCGGCCGCAACCCTCACATTTCGTCCCCGGTGTCCGCTTCGACCGGGCCCCGCTTCCCTCTGCTCCACCCCGGCTCCCTCATCAGCCCAGCGGCCCCGGCCCTCCGGGGCGACCCGGATCCTGCGCGACCGCCCCTGTCACTGCCGCCGCGTAGAGTCGATCACCTGGGCCGGACCCCGCCGGGTCCGGGCGAGGGAGAGGGATCGACATGCAACTGCGGTGTGCCGTACTCGACGACTTCCAGGGCGTGGCGACCGAGCTCGCGGACTGGTCAGCGCTCGCGGACCGGGTCGAAGTCGTCTCCTACGACACCCACTTCGCCGACGAGGACGCCCTGGCCGCCGCGCTCGCCGACGCCGACATCGTGGTCACCCTGCGCGAACGCGTCCCCTTCCCCGGCTCCCTCATCGCCCGTCTGCCCCGGCTGAAGCTGCTCATCGCCTCCGGCATGCGCAACAGCGTCATCGACTACGCGGCCGCCGAGGCGCACGGCGTGACCGTCTGCGGTACGGCGAGTTCCTCGACTCCGCCGGTCGAGCTGACCTGGGCGCTGCTGCTGGGCCTGGCCCGCGGGATCGTCGAGGAGAGCAACGCCCTGCGCACGGAAGGCCCCTGGCAGTCCACCGTCGGCGCCGACCTGTACGGCCGCCGGCTCGGGCTGCTCGGCCTCGGGAAGATCGGCGGCTCGATGGCGCGGATCGGGCTCGCCTTCGGCATGGAGGTGAGCGCGTGGAGCCAGAACCTCACCGAGGAGCGCGCCGAGGAGGTGGGCGTGGACCGGGCCGGGTCCCTGGAAGAGCTGCTCGCGGAAAGCGACTTCGTCTCCGTGCACCTCGCCCTGGGCGACCGCACCCGAGGCCTGCTCGGCCCCGCCGAACTCGCTCTCCTCAAGCCCACCGCCTACCTGGTCAACACCTCGCGCGCGGCGATCGTCGACCAAGACGCGCTCCTCGCCGCCCTGCACGAGGGCCGTATCGCGGGCGCGGGCGTCGACGTCTTCGACACCGAGCCCCTGCCCGCCGGCCATCCGATGCGCACGGCCCCGCGACTGCTGGCGACCCCGCACCTCGGCTATGTCTCGCGGGCCAACTACGCGACGTACTACGGCCAGGCCGTCGAGAACATCCAGGCGTACCTGGCGGGCTCACCCGTCCGACGGCTCCCCTGAGCTGTCGCCCGCAGACGAGCTGTCGCCCTCAGTCGAACCGTCCTCCGAAGGCACCCTGCGGTAGATGCCCTCGCTCCGCCGCAGATGACACAGATCCACCAGGTACCGCCGCAACGTCACATGGTCGATGTCGTCGCTGTCCTCGCACCACGCCCGCAGCTTCTCGTTGACGATCCGCTCCGGGTACTCGACGCCCGGCTCGAAGGTCTGCTCGGCGATGTGCTGCAGGACCAGCTTCTTGCGGCTCCACTGGGCGGGCAGCCGCACGAGCCGCCCGTCCTGGACGAAGGTCCGCAGCACCGGATCCCCGGCGGCCGGTTCCTCGCCGGCCCGCTGCTGCCGCGCCGCGTCCCGCGCGTACTCCCGGAACAGGCCGTACGCCACGCCCAGGGCCCCGTCGGCCCCCTCCGCCACCACGCCCTGCTCGCCCAGCCGGTGCAGCGCCACGGCGGTCTCCCGCGCGGACAGTCCGGCCGCCCGGGCGACCTGCGCGGGGCTGTCGGCGCCCAGGGCAACCGCGGCGAAGGCCCGCACCCGCTTCTCCTCGGCGAACAGACGGATCACTTGGGCGGCCGGTTCGGTGTCGGTAGCCATGTCCGGAGGCTAGTGGAGCACCCCCCACCGGTCCGAGCGAATTTCTCTCGCACGCGGAAGCGGTACCCGGGCCTCCTGTTCAAAAAGGGTGATCCCCCCGTGAACGCCGTTACCAGGAGTGAGTGGGCGCGTTGAAGGGGGAGTGCGACGGCATGTCCTGCCGCCGCACCCCCCGAGTCAAAAGGAGAACGTGATGTCTCGCATCGCGAAGGCAGCCGGTGTCGCCCTCGGCACCGGTGCCGTGGTCATCGGCGGCGCCGGCCTGGCGCTGGCGGACGCGGGCGCCCAGGGCGAGGCCGTCGGTTCGCCCGGCGTCCTGTCCGGCAACCTCGTCCAGGTCCCGGTCCACGTCCCGGTCAACCTGTGCGGGAACACCGTCGACGTGATCGGCCTGCTGAACCCGGCGTTCGGCAACACCTGCGTCAACCAGAGCGGCCACAAGGGCAACCCCGGCCCGGGTGGACACGGCGGTTACGGCTACGGCCACTGATCGTCCGTACCGCGACACCGAAGCCCCGGCACCTCGAGCGCCGGGGCTTCTGCCATGTCCGCGGTGTCAGCGGGGTCAGCGGGAGGGCTCAGGCGTACCGGTAGATCCCGCTGACGTCCTCAAGCTGATCCGGCGTCACGTCCCACGGGGGCAGCTTCTCGTTGCGTGCCACGATCCGCTCGTGCTGGTCACTCGCCAGGCCGGGCGGCCTGGCCGGCAGATAACGGGCGCCGGCGTGCCGGCGCTGCCAGCGATACCAGCACAGGTCGATGAAGGCGTGGTGCATCCAGAAGACGGGGTCGTTGACGGACGCGCCGCCGACCATGGCCCCGCCGACCCAGCGGTGCACCCGGTTGTGGTTGCGCCAGGCGGCACTTCCCCGCCCGCTCCCCCACCCCTCCAGCTTGTTGCGGAACCCCCGGGTCACCGTCGAGTCCCAGGGCGAGACGTCGTAGACGGGGTCGGCGAGCGCCCCCTCCAGCTCGCTCTTCGTCGGCAGAGCGAGGGGAGCACTCACCCGCCCTAGGTCCCGGGTGAGGAACTCCCCGTCGGTGACGCCCTCCTTGAGGGTCCAGTTTCCGCTCGCGAAGGCGAACGGCCCGGTCATCACCTGCCGGTCCGAGCGCCGCCCGTTGCCGCCGAGGAGGTCCTTGGTCCAGGGCGCCGACGTCGTCGTACGGTCGCGGGTCCAGTCCCAGTACGGCATGGTCACCGACGAGTCGACCCTGCGCAGCGCCCGCTCCAGGTCCAGCAGGAAGCGCCGGTGCCAGGGCAGGAAGGAGGGCGCCATGTGGGCCGTACGCAAACCCTCCTCGCCGTCGGAGTTGTAGTACTCGATGTGGGTGCGCACGAACTGGTCGTACTCACCGCGCCGTTTCACCTCCAGCATCGCCTTCACGAACCGCCGCTTCTCGCCGACGGTCAGTGTGCTGACGTCCTTACGCGTGTACGCCATGGTCTCCCCCCATGTGTTCCTGTTCTCCGTCACGCAGTTCCCGACCGGGACCGAGTTCGTCGACGGCGGCGCGGGCTGCGTCGAGCGGTGTGGCGTACGACCGGTAGTGGTCGACCATGCTCAGCCAGGTGCCGTCGGCGCGGCGCATCAGGTGCAGGGCCCGTCCGTCGACCGTGACATGCCACCGGGCGTCGCCGAGGACGCGCCCCGCGGAGGTGGCGGAGGTCCTGATGCCGCGGATGTGGCGGCCCCGGTAGGTCTCGTCGAAGACGATGTCCGCGGGCGGTTCGGCGGCGCGGATCGCTCGGGTGGCCGCGACGACCGGGACGAACGCCGCGGCGACGGCCACCGGCCCGAACAGCCCGAGCAGCAGGCCCCGCCGGCTCACCCGGGCGGGCCCGCCTCTCTGCCGTGCCGCCCCCTGGGGCTCCGCCCCCACCGCTGCTCCGCCGACACTCACGACCATTGCTGCTCCTCCGGTTCGGTTTTCCGTACCGGTAACCGCCGCACCCCCCTCTCGGTCACCGTCGAAGGGCCGCGAAAACCGACGGGCCCGGGCAGAAGCGCCCGGGCCCGTCGATCAGGTCGGTCCTACAGGCCCGGGCCCGTCACCAGGTCCGCGCCCGGGACCGTCTGGAGAACCGGGGCCAGGATGCCCACCTGGGGGAGCTTGGCGTCCGGGAGTCCGTAGTTGTCGGGGTTGGGCGCGGTGAGCGGGGCGTCCACGTCCAGGCCGGGAGCCAGGGTCCGCAGGTCGGAGGCCGGGGCCGCGACGCCGACGTGGTCGAAGTCGTCGCCGAGGATGTGCGGCAGCGGGGCGTGCAGGCCCGCGCCGGGCAGCGCACCGCCGACCGGCACCTGCGGCAGCACCCGCTCGGGGATGAGCCGCCCCTCGACGTACTGCGGGCCCTCGGGCGCGCCGGGCGTCAGCAGCGGAAGTTCCGCACCGAGCTTCGGCAGCTGCATGTTGAGGGAGTTCTCGACGCCCTCCAGCGGCACGGGGACCGGAACCGTGCCCACCGCGACGGCGGGGGTGGCGGCGCCCACCGCGGCCGCTACGCCCGTGATGACGGCGGCAATGGTTCCTCGGGTGGTCGACTTCATCTCAGGTACGGTGCCTTTCGGGAATCAGGAATCGGGAATCGGCAAGCTCAACGTCCTTCTCCCGTAACGATTCCGGGCCTGAGACCAGTACAAGATTCCCCCGTCTGCCGCAGTAATAGGACGTACGGCAATCAGCTCGTCCAGAAGTCCCACCAGCGCGTCAGGATCAGCATCCCGACGATCCCGATGTGCAACAGCGGTGGCACCCAGGCGAATTCGGCGAAGAACGTCCTCGCCCCGCCCGGTGCGGGCAGGAACCCACCGCGCACGGTGAACGACGTCACGCACCAGAACATGACGATCGTGGCGACCCACGCCAGACAGCACCACAGGCACAGCGCGTTGATCCGGTACAGCGACTCGAACTGGAGCCACGACACGAATCCGACGCCGAACACACAGCCGGCGTTGAACGTCAGCCAGTACCAGCGGGGAAAACGCGCGCCGGCCAGCAGACCGACGCCCACGCAGATCACGACGGCGTAGGCGGCCAGGCCCAGCATCGGGTTGGGGAACCCGAAGGCCGAGGCCTGGTCGCTCTTCATGACGCTGCCGCAGGACACCACCGGGTTCAGGCTGCAGCCCGGGGTGAAGTCCGGGTCCTGCAGCAGTTTGAACTTGTCGAGGGTGATCACCCAGGCGGCCCACAGTCCGGCGGCCCCTGTGATCACCAGCAGTGTGGCGAACCCGCGACTGCCGCCTGCGGTCCGATCCATCAGCCGCGCAGGTTGCGGGGCGAGAGCACGATGTGCGCCGCCTCGTTCAGCGTCTCCTCGGAACCCGCGAAGGCGGCCAGTGCCTCGGGGTCGACGGGCTTGCCGGGCTCGGCCTCGGGCCAGGGTCGGGTGGTGAACACGAAGTAGCAGAAGCCGCGTTCCTCGACCGCCGCGAGCCACTCGGGCGGCGGGACGCACTGGGCGTTGAAGCCCGGCATGGTGACGACGGCGGTGCCGGCCTCGACGAGCAGGCTGACCGGGAGGCTGGGCCGCGCCTTGCCGTCGACGAGGTCGCCGCCGACGGGCAGGCCGTTGTTCTCCAGCAGTGCCTCGACGGCGGCCGTCGAGCCCTCCGGGCCGGCCACGCCGTCGCCGAGGGAGTAGGCGAGGAGGTAGGGCATGTCGCCGTCGGGGGCTTCGCCGCTCCAGGCCATCACGACCAGCGTCCCCAGATCTGGGGCGTGGAAGGGTCGGGTTTCGCTTGAGGTTGAGGTCACCGCGTGACCTTATCGACGCACCGGAAGGCCGACGGCTGCCTTCTCACCCGACCGGGCGATCGCCCGCGTCCGCTCCACACGAACGAGGGAAGCACGTCGAACAGGCTGACAGGACCGGTCTCTTGCGGTGTGACACCGGTCCTGACGGCACGAGAGGAATGTCAGCTCTGAAGCGGAAGACCACCGAGAAGACCGCCTGAGTTCAGGGTGGTGGTCGCGCCCTTCACGGTGTTGAGCACGGAGTCCTTGTTCTCGGTGTCGAGCGCGTCCGACTGGTGCTGCAGCGGCATCGCGTCGCCGGGCTCGAGCCGACCGCTGGTGAGCGTGTTCACGGCGCCGTTGAGGCTGGTGGGCGTGAGGTCGGCGGTGTCGTAGGCGAACGCGGGCGCGGCGGCACCGGCGAGGGCCAGGGAACCGGCAACTACGGCGGCGGCCTTCAGGGACTTCATCGGGTTCCTTTCTGTCGGCAACTCACGTCACCGGAGGGAATTCGGACGTCGTGCCCAACGATCTCTGTCCGATACGGAAACCCCGCGCGCAGTAATTGGGCTTTCATGAAAAAGCCGTTGCGCCGGCCCCCGGAAAGGGCCGGCGCAACGAAACGGTTCGAACACATACGCCTTACGACACCGGCAGCAGACCCGAGGTCGGCAGCGAACTCGTCGGGAGCGAGCTGGTCGGCAGGGAGCTGGTCGGGAGTGAACTCGTGGGCAGCGAGCTCGTCGGCAGGCTGGGCAGACTCGGCAGTGCCGGCAGCCCGGGCAGGTTGGGGAGCGGCAGCTTCCCGCCCAGCAGTGTGGCGGCGAGGACGTTGACCAGCCCGGTCAGCACGCCCGTGACCGCCGGGACCACCTGTGTGACGTCGCCGGAGGTGACGGCCTTGAGCAGCGTGTCGACCGCCTTCTGGAGAGCGGCCAGCGAGTCGGCGACGAGGTCGGCCGGAAGCATCGCGGACGAAGCCGCCGAAGCCGCCGAGGCCTTGGAGTCGTCGGCGCTCTTCGTGAGCGAGGGAAGCGCCGGAAGCGTACTCGTGGGCAGCGAACTCGTCGGCAGCGTAGGGGCCGGCGGGGCCACGGGTACCGCCGGCGCCGCCGGAGCCGCGGCCGAGACCTTGGCGATGGCGTCCTTCACGGCGTCACCGAGCTTGGTCGCCTCCTCGGGCGAGAGCTGGCCGCTGTCGGCCTTCAGTACGGCGTTGAGCAGATCGGTGACCGGGGTGAGCACCGCGCCGAGGTTCCCGAGGCCCTGGACCTGGGCGAGGAGCGCGTCCGCACCGGGAACGGGCGCCCGGGAGGCGGCCTGGACGCGGGCCCGAGCCGTTTCGGTCTCGGCCGCCGCCGCGGCCGGTCCGGCGAGCCCCAGCAGAAGGGCGCCGCAGAGGGCAGAGGAGGCGATACGCCGGGCGGGCAGACCACGCATGGGTGTTCCTTTCGAGCACGAGGGATCTTGTGTCCACCGTGGAAGCGCCCACCGCGCTCTGCAACCGAGCGAATACGCCACGCAATCACGTCCGCCGCGTCAACCTTGCGTTCCCCCTGGTGAGGGCCATGTCAAGCGCAGCCGACCACATCGGGCCCCCGACCCCCATTCGGGGCAACGGGCCGAAGGAAACGAGAACCGGCCGGGCTCCCGTGATGGAGTCACGGGAGCCCGGCCGGCAAAGGGGACGACGTTGACGTCAGTCGTTGACGCAGGTGTTGCCGAACGCCGGGTTCAGCAGGCCGATCACGTTGACCGTGTTGCCGCAGACGTTGACCGGGATGTGAACCGGAACCTGGACGACGTTGCCCGACAGCACACCCGGGGAGTGGGCGGCGGCGGCCTGCGCGCCGGAGTCGGCGACGGCGAGGCCGGCGCTGCCCGCAACGGCGGCGGCAGCAACAGTCGTCAGGGCCAGGCCCTTCGCAATACGCGACATGGGGAGGTGCTCCTTGGGGTTGACACAAACATCCGGGCGGGGATGCCCGGCG
This sequence comes from Streptomyces sp. NBC_00285, assembly GCF_036174265.1. Taxonomy (NCBI): domain Bacteria; kingdom Bacillati; phylum Actinomycetota; class Actinomycetes; order Kitasatosporales; family Streptomycetaceae; genus Streptomyces; species Streptomyces sp. NBC_00285. The sequence continues at coordinate 4,072,897 of NZ_CP108055.1, forward strand.
CTGTGTCAACGCGCGACGCGCCCGCGGGTTGTGCCCCCAATGGGGTGATCTCACGAGAGCCGCGACTCCGCCATTCCGACACACTTGTCGCCTTTCAGCTGATTAATACGGATAGCGACTAGTGTTGCGGACCTCCTGAAACACCCCTATAGCCAGCTCGTCGCACCCATAGGGGCCCGTACTTTCCGGAAGGGCAACGCCGGTCATGCCTAAATCCCCGGGTCCGCTACTGCGTCGCACCCTGGCGGTCTCCCTGGCCCTCCTCGCCGTAGCCGCCGCGCCGCCCGCGCCGCCCTCGCCGGAGGGGCAGCGCATCCCGTTCGCCGAGCGCCACCACGCGCTCCAGCACGGCGGCATGGTCCGCGCGGCCAACACCTCGATCAGCTGCCGTACGACGGCGGCCGCCTGCTCTGCCGCCCGTGAGGGCCGGGCCGTCAACGGCGACTTCGACATGTTCTACGTGGACGTCGACAGCGACCCGAACACCTACAACTCCTCCCGCGCCGAGGTCCGGCTGCCTGCGGGCTCCCGGGTGACGTACGCGCGCCTGTACTGGGGCGGCAACCTCAAGGTGGGCGAGCAGAAGCCGCCGAAGGACAACGGGCGGGTGCTCGTCGCCGAGCCGGGCGGCCAGTACAAGGAGGTCCTCGCCGACACAGTCGTGGGCCACCGGGTGGCACAGGGCGCGGACGCCTTCCAGGCCTCGGCGGACGTCACGAAGCTGGTGCGCGCGAGCGGTTCGGGTCTGTACACGGTGGCCCAGGTCAATGTGGCGATGGGCAGGTCGGTCGCCGGCGCCTGGGGCGGATGGACGCTCGTGGCGGCGTACGAGAACCCGCGCGAGCCCCTCAGACACCTCGTGCTCTGGGACGGGTTCGACACACCGGCCGCCGGCGTCGGGGCGACGATCCGGGTGCCCTTTCCGAAGGGGGCCACGGGCCGCGTCGGGCTCGTCGCGTACAACGGCGACCGCGGCCGAACGGGTGACTCGTTCACTCTTTCGACGGACGGCCGACCGGGGGGACCCCTCACCGACACCGCCAACCCCCGTACAGACGTACTGAATTCGACCATCAGTGAGCCCGGACCTGCCCCTGCACGGCGTGAGCCCTCGTACTCGAACACCCTCGGCTACGACTCGGATGTGTTCGATCTCGGCAAGGCGCTCGGGTCCGGTGGTGACCAGCTGGCCTTCCGGCTCGTTTCCCAGCGCGACGCGGCGTGGACCGGTGTGCTCTTCGCCGCCGTCGATGCCCGCAAATGAGGCGCGTTCCCGCCCCTCTTGAGCACCACCCGTGAGCGAGGAAACCGCGCATGCACCAGTCAGGCACCGACCCCCGGCCACGGGTCCTGCACCTCACCCAGCCGGTGGACGGCGGGGTCGCCCGGGTGGTGACGGACCTGGCGAGGGCCCAACTCGCGGCGGGCCTGCACGTCACGGTCGCCTGCCCGGACGGCCCGCTCACACCCGCACTCCGGGCGCTCGGCGCCAACGTACTGCCCTGGGCTGCGACCCGCTCGCCCGGCCCCGCGCTCCTTGGGGAGGTACGGCGGCTCTCCCGCGTGATCGGCCAGGTGCGGCCCGACCTGGTGCACGCGCACAGCGCGAAGGCCGGGCTCGCGGGCCGGCTCGCGGTGCGGGGGCGGATCCCGACCGTGTTCCAGCCGCACGCCTGGTCCTTCGAGGCGGTCGGCGGACCCACCTCGGCGCTCGCGCTGCGGTGGGAGCGGGAGGGGGCGCGCTGGGCGCACCGGATGGTGTGTGTGAGCGAGGCGGAGCGTGCGACCGGCGTGCGCGCCGGGATCGCCGGCCGCTGGAGTGTCATCCCCAACGGCATCGAGCCGCAGCGCTTCCATCCCGCCGCCGTCGACACCGTACGCGCGTCGCTGCTGCCCGATGTCGATCCGGCGGCCCCGCTCGTGATGTGCGTGGGGCGGCTGTGCCGGCAGAAGGGCCAGGACGTCCTGCTGCGGGCCTGGGAGGCCATCCTGGCGCGGGTGCCCGGGGCTCGGCTCGTGCTGGTCGGTGACGGCCCGGACGCCGCCGCCCTCAGGGACAGGTCGCCGCGGTCCGTGGTGTTCGCGGGTTCCGTCGCCGACAGCGTGCCCTGGTACCAGGCCGCCGACCTGGTCGTCCTGCCCTCGCGCTGGGAGGGCATGGCGCTGGCGCCGCTGGAGGCGATGGCGTGCGGGCGGCCGGTGGTGGTGACGGACGTCGACGGCGCCCGGGAGAGCCTGCCGCCGGGTCTCGCCCCGCGCTGCCTCGTGCCGCCCGGTGATCCGGCCGCCCTCGCGCGCGCCGTCAGCGATCTGCTGCTCGACCCGCTGCTGCGCGAGTCGATCGGCCATCAGGGGCGTCGGCACGTCCTGGCCACACACGACGTACGGCACACGGCCGGGGCGGTGGCGGACGTGTACCGCGAGCTCCTCGGCGGCGAGTTCGCAGGGCGCATCGCGCCCACCGAGTACAGGGAGTCCATCCACTCGTGACCGCGGAAAGTACCGTCCCCTCGCCCGGCGGGCAGCCACGGAATCTGCGATTCTCGCCTGTCTCGCTCATGCCGCCACGCGGCACCACCACCGGCTTCCGGTTCCCGTTGCGCCGGCCTCCGGCCCGGCCCGCGTCGCCGGTGCCGCTGCTCGCGGCCGATGTCTTCGCCGCCCTGATCGGTGCCTCCGCGATGGCCGAGGCCCTGCGCCATCCGATGCTCGCGGCCCTGCTGGTCGCCGCGTCGACACTGCTGCGCCCGCAGCTGCCCGGGCCCGTACCGGGAATCCTCGACGAACTGCCCACCGTCTGCGGCCGGATCGCGGTGGCGTGGCTCGCGGTCGCGGCACTCGTCGCCGCCTACGACGCGGACCTGGCCCTCGGCGCCGGCACGCTCGCCGGCGGTTTCCTGATCCAGTCGGTGGTGGCCTGCGTGGGCCGCGGCAGCGTGCACTGGCGCCGCCGCACGGCCCGGCTGGCCCGACCGCGCGCCGCCCTCGTCGTCGGCCCGGCGGGCACCGCGCAGCGCGTGGCCGCCGCCGTGCTGCGCCATCCGCGCTGCGGGGTGCGGCCGGTGGGCGTGGTGTCCGACCAGCAGGACGGCTCCGAGGGGCTGCCCGTACTGATGACGGGCGAGGAGGTCCAGCGCGCCCTCATCCAGAACGGCGTACGGGAGGTTCTCGCCGTCCATCCCTCCGTACGGTCCGAACAGGGGCCGCTGCTGCGGGCGCTCGCGGAGTCGGGCTGCGCGGTGTGGGAGGTGGACGCGGACTCTCCGTCGTACGCGACGCGGCACCAGCTCGCCGGGTTCTCCTGCCGCCGTCTGGACATGGGTCGACGGCGGCGTGGCAGCGTCGGCAAGCGGGTGCTGGACGTGGCCGTGTCCGGGACCCTGCTCCTGCTGGTCGCTCCGCTGCTGGTGGTGTGCGCGGTGGTGCTGCGGCTGACCGACGGCCGGGGTGTGGTGTTCCGCCAGGAGCGCATCGGCAAGGACGGCAAGCCGTTCACGCTGCTGAAGTTCCGCACCCACCGCCCGGTCGACGAGCGCGAGGCCGCGACCCGGTGGAGCGTGGCGAACGAGATCCGGATGTCCTGGTTCTGCCGCTTCCTGCGCAAGACCTCCCTGGACGAGCTGCTCCAGCTGTGGAACGTCTTCTGGGGCGACATGAGCCTGGTCGGTCCGCGCCCCGAACGCCCTTACTTCGTCGGCAAGTTCAGCCAGACCTACCCCGGTTACGCGGCCCGGCACCGGATGCGGACCGGCATCACCGGTCTCGCCCAGATCAACGGGCTGCGCGGCGACACCTCCATCGAGGACCGGGCCCGCTTCGACAACGCCTACATCGACAACTGGTCGCTGTGGCAGGACATCTGCATCCTGCTGCGCACCGCGGCCGCGCTCGTGCGTCCGACGGGGAGCTGAGCCGCCCATGACCCACCCCCTGACCCGTGTCCGCGAACTGCCCCCGGTCCTGCCGGTGTTGGTGGTGATCGCTCTCCTCGCGCTGCCCATCGGCCCCGGCGGAGACGGCGGCGCGGGACCGGCCGACGCGGTCTCCGCGCTGGCGGTGCTGTACTGCGTGCTGCGGCTCCTGCGGGAGCGACGGCGCCCGCTGTCCGGCACGGCCGCCGTGCTGCTGGGGCTGCCGGTGATCGGGCTGGCCGTCGCCGCGATGGGCGCGTCCTCGGCGGGTGCCGGGCTGACCGGCATGGGCCGCTATCTGCAGATCTTCGTGCTGGTCCCGGCGGCCGTACTGCTGCTGATCCGCGGCCGGGGTGACTTCCGGCTGCTGGCCTGGGCGTTCGTGGGGCTCGCGCTGTGGCAGGGGACGGTCGGTGTCCACCAGTTCCTGACCGGGACCGGTGCCTCCTACCAGGGTGAGGAGATCCGGGCGGTCGGCACCTTCGGGGCGCAGGACGTGATGGGCATGGCAACCGTCGTGTCCTTCGGTCTGGTGTGCGCGGTGGGGCTGACTCTGGGACAGACTCCGGTACGGCACCGGGCTGTTGCCGCCGCTTGCGCTCTCGCGCTGCTGGTTCCCCTGGCGTTGTCCTTCAGCCGGGGCGCGTGGATCGCCACCGTGGTGACGATCGTCGTGCAGTTCATGCTGGCCGGTCTCGGGCGGGCGCTGAAGGTGGGGGCGGTGGTGGCCGCCCTGGGCGTGATCCTCGTCGGAGGCTTCGGGGTCGGTTCGGCGATGCTCCAGGAGCGGGTCGACAGCATCACGCAGGTCACCGACGCACCCGACCAGTCCGTCACCGACCGGTACACGATGTGGGCGGCGGCCGTCGGGATGTGGCGCGAACACCCGCTGAACGGCGTCGGATTGAAGGGCTTCCCGGAGCACCGGGACGCGCACGCCGCACTGTCGCTGTCCGCGGGCAGCGACACAGAGGGCGCGGGCTCCGGGTTCCGCAAGCAGCCGCTGCTGTCCCCGCACAACATGTATCTGCTGGTCCTCGCCGAACAGGGCCTGATCGGGCTGCTGGCGTTGGCGGGCGGCTGGCTGGCCCTGCTGGTGTGCGGTCTGCGCCGGCTGGTCCGGGTCCGCCGGGCGGGCCCGGGTCTCGACTGTGCGCTGGTCGCCTGCGGGCTGCTGGCCTGGCAGTTGACGGACTTCGCGTACGCCGACATCGGCGGGACCTCGACGGTGCTGACGGCGGTGTGCTTCGGGTTGGCGGCGTGGTGGGCGCTGGGCTCGGGCGACACCGAGGAGCCGGCCGGGCCCGAGGCCCCGGTACGCGAGCCGGCCGAGAAGGCCGCGGTCCGATGAGGGTGACGCGGCCACGGGCGTCCCGGGAGCCGCGGGCTTCGGGGCCGTCCGCGAACGGCCGCACCACCTCGACCTACGGAACCGTCCATGGCCGGGCCCCCGAAACCCCGCACGGACGAGCCCACGCGACCGCCCAGGGAGCCGGTGCCACCGCCACGGCCGCCCCCGCCGTTCCCCCCGCCCGCTCCGCCGATACCGAACTCGCCCCCGTCTCAAGGGGGTTCCTCGCCAAGGCCACCCTCGTCACCGCGGTGCTCTCCATCGCCGGCGCCCTCCTGGGGCTGCTCCGCGACCAGGCCCTGGCGCGGCTCTTCGGCGCCGGCAGCGAGACCGACGCGTTCCTCGTCGCGTGGACCGTGCCGGAGTTCGCGTCGACGCTGCTGATCGAGGACGGGCTGGCCTTCGTGCTGATCCCGGCGTTCAGTCTGGCGCTGGCGCGGCGGGCCCAGGGCGCTCCCGGCGACCCGGTCCGCTCGCTGGTCGCGACGACCCTGCCCCGCCTCTCGCTCGCCTTCGTCGCAGTGTCCGCGCTGATCGTCGGCACCGCCCCGCAGCTCGTCGAGGCTCTCGCGCCCGGCCTGCCCCACCCCGCGCTCGCCGTCGACTGCACCCGTCTGACCGCGCTGTGCGTGCTGGGCTTCGGACTCACCGGATACTTCAGCGCGGCCCTGCGCGCCCACCGCCGGTTCGTGGCACCGGCGGCGATCTACGTGGCGTACAACGCGGGCATCATCACGGCGATGTACGTCCTCGGCGGGCACTGGGGCGTGCGGTCCGCGGCGCTCGGGGTCGCGGTGGGCAGCGGACTGATGGCGTTGATCCAACTGCCCTCTTTCGTACGGCAGTTGTGTCGCCGACGAACCGTCCGGGCCGAGCTCGTCGAGAGCACCGAGCGCGCGGTGTCCGTATCCCTCGTCGCCACCGTGCTGCTCTTCGCGCTGTGCCGTCAGTCCCAGGTCCTCATCGAGCGTTTCCTCGCCTCCACCCTTCCCGCCGGCGCCATCTCGCACCTGAACTACGCGCAGAAGGTCGCCCAGATCCCGATGACCCTCTCGCTGATGCTGTGCACGGTCACCTTCCCCGTGGTCGCCCGCGCCCTGGCCGACGGTGACGTCGAGCGGGCCCGCACCCGAGTCGAGCGGGACCTGGCGCTCGCGGTCTGCGTGGTGCTGCTCGGCGCCGCCACGGTGATCGCCTGCGCTCCCCAGATCGTCGAACTCCTCTTCCAGCGGGGCGCGTTCACCGCCCGGGACTCCGCCGCCACCGCGGACGTCATGCGGGTGTACGCGCTCGGGCTGCTCGGTCAGACCGTGACCGGCTGCCTGGTGCGCTCCTACTTCTCCGCGGGCCGCCCCACCTGGTACCCGGTCTCCGCGATGGCCGCCGGGATCGTCGTGACCTCATGGGTCGGCGCCTGGACGGTCGGCCCCTGGGGTGTCCTCGGGATCGCCGCCGCCAACGCCTCCGGCATCACCGTCACGGCCGCCCTGCTGCTCGCCGGGATGCGTCGCCGCAGCGTCCCGATCCGCACCCGGCAGGTGCTCGCCGAGCTGAGCCGGCCGGTGCGGGCGGCCGTGGTCGCGACCCTGGCGGGCGCCTTCGTCGCGAGCCGGGCCGACTCCGCCCTGACCGGCCTGGTCACCGGCGCGGCGACCGTCCTCGTCGTCTTCTCCCTCCTCGCCCGGGCCCTCGGCTCCCAGGGCTTCGAACCCGTAGTCCGGTCCGTCCGCTCCGTCACACGAAGGCTCACTCATGGCCGCACCTCCTGAATCCACCCCGTGGATCGCGATGTACCACTCGGTGGGCGACTGCTCCGACGACCCCTACCGCATCACCGTCACGCCCGACCGCCTCGACCGTCAGCTGTCCTGGCTGCGCCGCCGCGGCCTGCGGGGCGTCTCCGTGTCCGAGCTGCTCGCCGCACCCAGCCGCACCGGCCTGGTGGGCCTCACCTTCGACGACGGGTACGCCGACTTCGTCGACGACGCCCTGCCCGTCCTCGCGCGTCACGACTGCGGCGCCACCCTCTTCGTGCTGCCCGGCAGGCTCGGCGGCGACAACGCCTGGGACCCGCTGGGCCCGCGCAAGCCGCTCCTCACCGCCGACGGCATCCGGACGGCGGCCCGGGCCGGCATCGAGATCGGCTCGCACGGGCTGGCCCACGTGGACCTGACGCAGGCTCAGGACATCGCGCTGCACAGCGAAGTGGCCGACAGCAGAAAGCTGTTGGAGGAGCTGACCGACTCCCCCGTCGCCGGCTTCTGCTACCCGTACGGCACCCTCGACCAGCGCGTCGTCGACGCCGTCAGGGAAGCCGGGTACACCTACGGCTGCGCCATCGACCCCGGTGAGATCAACAGTCCCCTCGCCCTGCCCCGCGTCCACATCGGGCAGAACGACACCGCCGTACGCCTCTTCCTCAAGTACCGGCTGCACCGGCTGCGCCGCCGCCCCGTCGAGGGGATCTGAGGTGAAGGCCCTCCATGTCATCACCGGGCTCGGCGTGGGCGGTGCCGAGCAGCAACTGCGGCTGCTGCTCGGGCATCTGCCGGTCGACTGCGAGGTCGTCACACTGACCAACCCGGGCCCGGTCGCCGACGGACTGATCGCCGACGGCGTGCGGGTGACGCACCTCGGGATGACCGGGAACCGGGACCTGGGCGCGCTGCCCCGCCTGGTCCGGCACATCCGGTCCGGCGGCTACGACCTGGTGCACACCCACCTCTACCGGGCCTGCGTCTACGGCCGTCTCGCCGCCCGGCTCGCGGGGGTCCGCGCGATCGTCGCCACCGAACACTCCCTGGGCGACTCGCAGATGGAGGGCCGCAGACTCACCAGAGGGGTGCGCGGGCTCTACCTCGCCAGCGAGCGCCTGGGCCGGTCCACGGTCGCCGTCTCCCCCACGGTCGCCGACCGGCTGCGCCGCTGGGGCGTGCCCGCACCCCGGATCGAGGTCGTCCCCAACGGCATCGACCTGGACCGCTTCCGCTTCGACCCGGCGAGCCGGCTGCGCACCCGGCGGCTCCTGGGCCTGCCCGAGACGGCGTACGTCATCGGCGGCGTCGGACGCCTCACCCCCGGCAAGCGCTTCGACATCCTGATCCGCGCACTTGTCGAACTCCCGGACATCTGCCGTCTGTTGCTGGTCGGCGGCGGCCCCGAGGAACACCTGCTGAGGCGTACCGCGCACCAGGCGGGCGTGGCCGACCGGGTCCTGTTCACCGGCGAACGCCCCTACGTCCCCGACGGCTCACCCGGCCCCGACCTGCCCTCGCTGACCTCGGCGATGGACCTGCTGGCCTCCCCCTCCCCCGAGGAGGCCTTCGGTCTCGCCGCGGTGGAGGCACTGGCGGCCGGGCTGCCGGTGCTCTACGCCTCCTGCCCGGCGATCGAGGACCTGCCGCCGGAGACGACGGGCGCGGCCCGCCAAGTCGCCTGCGACGCCCGCACGTTCGCCCGTGCCGTCGCGGCCACCCGCGCACAGGACTCCGGGCCTCGCACCGCACCCGACGCCGCCCACCACTACAGCATCACCCGCAGCGCCGCCCGGCTGATGAACGTCTACACGGCCGCCCTGGCCGCCCCTTCCGTGTCCCCGTCACCCCAGGGAGCAAGTTCCCCATGACCTCCTCGACCTCCACGACCGAGCGCCCCACCGGTCCTCGCCGCCCGGCCGCCCTGGCCCGCGCCAAGGCCCTCCCCTCCTGGTCGCTGATCGCGGCCGGCGTCCTCGCCGGCGGACTGCTCGGCGGCGCCTACGGCCTCGCCAAGCCGCCCGCGTACACGGCCACGGCGTACGTGGTCGCCGTACCGACCGAGAAGTCCGACTCGGCGTCCGCGCTGGGCTTCGCGCAGGCCTACGGCCGGGTCGCCACGCAGGTCGCGGTGCTCGGCGACGCCCAGGTGTGGGCCGGGGTGTCGGTGAAGACGCTGCAGTCGGGCGTGCAGGCGGCGACCTCGCCGGACGCGCCGATGGTCGCCATCACGGCAACCGCCGCCCGCCCCGACGTCGCCGCCGACATGGCCAACGCGGTCTCGCGCGCCCTGACCCGGCACGCGAACGACACCAAGAACGCCACCAATGTCGAGCTCCAGCAGTTCGCCCGCGCCACCAAGCCCACCGAACCGTCCTCGGCCTCCCCGGCGGTGACGGGTCTGGTCGGCGCGAGCGCGGGCGGGCTGCTCGGCGGCCTGGTGCTGCTGGCCCGGCCACGGCGGTCCGGGTCCGGCCGGGACCAGGGCCGCCCGGCATCGGTGCCCGCCCCGGCCATGGCCGCCGAAGCCCACGGACAGCTGTGACGTACACGACCCACCTCGTCACCGACGAGCAGACCTTCACCGAACTGGGCCCCGAGTGGGCCGAGTTGTACCGCCGGTGTGAGGCCGCGACCCCGTTCCAGAGCCACGCCTGGCTGCACTCCTGGTGGCTGTCGTACGGCCGGCCCGGGCGGCTGCGCCTGGTCCTGGTCCGGCACGGGGGTGAACTGGTCGCCGTCGCCCCGCTGATGCGGGTGGGCCGCCCGGTGCCGTCCCTCGTGCCGCTGGGCGGGGCGATCTCCGACTACGGGGACGTCCTGCTGGACGACGAGCGGGGCGAGGACGCGGTGGCCGCGCTCACCGAGGGCCTCGCCCGGGCCGCTCGCACCGCGCTGGTCGACTTCCGCGAGGTGCGCCCGGGCGGCGCGGCCGAGCGGATCTACGAGCACTGGAGCGGGCCCCGGCGCCGGGTCGGCGACTCGATGTGCCTGGAGCTGCCCGCCGTACCGATGGACGAGCTGGTCGCCCGGCTGCCGTCCGCGAAGGCCCAGCAGCGGGTGCGCGCCAAGCTGCGCAAGCTGACCTCGCTCGGGGTCGAGCGTCATGTCGTACGCCCGGACGAGGTGGACTCGGCGCTGCGGCGGCTCATCGAGTTGCACCAGCTCCAGTGGCAGGGCCGCAAGGTGACGTCGGAGCATCTGCGGCCGCGGTTCTGCGACCACCTGGTGCGTTCCGTCGGGCCGATGGTGCGTGCGGGGGACGCGGTGGTCACCGAGTTCCGGCTGGACGACGACGTGGTGGCCGTCGATCTGACACTGCTGTCGCGACGGCTGGCGGGCGGCTACCTGTACGGCGCGCATCCGCGGCTGCGGGAGCGGAAGGCGGACGTGGCGGTGATGCTGCTCGACGCGTGTACCGAACACACCCGTGAGGGCGGCCGCGGCACGCTGAGCCTGCTGCGCGGCAACGAGCCGTACAAGCAGCACTGGCGGCCCGAACCGGTGGTCAACCAAAGGCTGTTGCTGGCCCGGAACCACACGGCACCGCTGCTGTCCGCGGTCGTCTGTGACGTGGCCGCGCGGCGGCGGGGCAAGGAACTGCTGCTGCGCTGGAAGGAGCGGAGGGAACATGCCGGTGGCGGCAGGTCCTGAGAGGGCCTGCCGCCACCGGGTGGTGCGGCTAGCGGTTGCGCGAGAACCAGTCGAAGCGCAGGCACAGCTTCCCGCCGAGCCAGTACTCCACCCAGTCGCCCAGTTGCAGGGGCGAGCAGTTCGGCGGAGTCGTGGGCGTGGTGGGCGTGGTGGGCGGCTTCGTGGGTTCGGCGGGAGGTGTCGTGGGTGTCGTAGGAGTTGTGGGAGTTGTGGGTGTGGTCGGTTCACCGGTACGGCCGAACAGCACCGACCGGTAGACCTCGGACGACTTGGGGTTGGCCGAGCACTGCCACACGCCGTGCGGGCAGTAGTCGGTCAGCGTGTTGTACAGCGGCTTGTGCTCGTCCATCCAGCCGAGCATGCGCTTCATGTACTCGGCGTTGTCGCCGTTGCGGAAAAGCCCCCATTCGGGATACGAGATGGGCTTTCCGTGGGCCTTCGCGAAGTCCACGTGCGCCTGAAGGCCGTAGGGCTCCTTGATCTGCTCGTCGAAAGTGAGCCCCGACGGCTGGTCGTAGGAATCCATGCCGACGATGTCGACGGTGTCGTCACCCGGGTAGCACTGGGTCCACGGAACGGCGTCCCGGCCGCGCGTCGGGGTGAAGTCGAACTTGAATTTCTGGCCCGGTACCGACCGCATGGTGGTGACGATCCTGTTCCAGTACCTCTTCCAGGCCACCGGGTCCGGACCACAGCGATGGGTGTACGTGGTGCCGTTCATCTCCCAGCCGAGCACGATCACCGTGTCCGGCACCTTCAGCTCGACCAGGTGCTCGGCGAGGGCGCGGTAGTGCGCGTCGAACTGACCGGCCGCGCCCCGGCGCAGCAGGTAGCGGACCTCGGTGTCGGAGACGTTGTCCTCGTTGCGTTCCAGCATGGGGACGTTGAGGACGAGCATCCGGTCGGCGCGCTCGGTGCGCCAGTCCGCCCAGATGTCGAGGAAGCCCGGCCTGCCCTCGATGTTGCTCCAGCGGTCGCCGGGCAGGTAGGTGTGACCGACGCGCATGTCGGCGTTGCCCAGCCAGCGGCTGAGGTCGGCCATGCGGGAGATGCCGCGGGCGCCGTAGTCGAGGTAGGCGCCGAAGGCGGGGACGTCCTTGGGCGTGACCGGCGGCACGGGCTCCACAGGCTGGACGGGCTCCACCGGTGCGACGGTCCCCGGTGCGGGCGTCACTCCGGCCGGCATGGCAGGGGTCTGCGGGGGTTCGGGGACGGGCGTGACCGCGGCCGGAGCGGGAGGATCGGCGACCCGCACCACCCCCGCGGCGAACCCCGGACCCGACGCCAGGGCGGCCGACGCGGCCACTGTCACCGCGATGAACGCCAGCCGTCCGGTACGAGTCCGTCGTTGCTGTGAGTCCATTCCTGCTCCTTTCCTCACTCTCGCGCTTATCCGATAACTGACACTCAGTCATATCAATATGAATTCCGCCACCGCGCTTACGGCTTTCGAGTGGCGCCATGGTCCGCACGAGTGAACCGACCCGAAGGAATAGCCCGTGTCGCTGTTCGACACCCGAGTCCCCGCCGTGCTGCTGCGGATCGACCGGAATCCCTTTCACCACGGCACGCTGGGTGCCGTGCGCTCGCTCGGCAGGGCGGGCGTGGACGTGCATGTGGTCGCCGACTGCACGGGGAGTCCGGTCGGGGGCTCCCGCTTCGTACGGCAGCTGCATCCGCCGCCGCCCCCGGGCGCCTCGGCGGGTGACATCGCCGCCGTGCTGCGCCGGGTGGCCGCCCGGATCCCGCACCCCGCCGTGCTGATCCCCATGGACGACGCGAGCGCCGTCGCGGTGGGTGCTCTGCGCGAGGAGCTGGCCCCCTCCTATCTGCTGCCGCAGCAACCCGGGGCGCTGGCCGAGCGGGTGGCGGACAAGGCGGAACTGGCCGAGGTGTGCGCGGCGGTGGGGGTGCCGCACCCGGTGACGCTGGTCCCGGAGAGCGCCGAGCAGGCGTCCGCGATGGCCTGGCGGCTGGGGCTGCCGGTGGTCGCCAAGTGGAGCCGGCCCTGGCTGCTGCCGACGGAGGGCGGGCTGCGCAGCACGGTGGTGGTGCAGTCCCCGCAGCAGGCCCGCGAGCTGTATCGGCGCTCGGCGGAGGCGGGCAGCCGGCTGCTGCTCCAGGAGTTCCTGCCGCCGGGCCCGGACGGCGACTGGTTCTTCCACGGGTACGCCGACCGCTCCGGCACGATGCGCGCGGGCGGCTCCGGCGTCAAGGAACAGTCCTGGCCGCGCGGCGCCGGCCTGACCGCGGTGGGCCACTGGCGGTCCAACCCGCGGGTGCGGGCGCTCGCCGAACGGCTGGCCGGCGCGCTCGGCTACCGCGGCATCCTCGACCTCGACTTCCGGCGCTGCGGCACCACGGGGGACTACCACCTGCTGGACTTCAACCCGCGGCCCGGCGCCCAGTTCCGGCTCTTCGCCGACTCCGCGGGCCTCGACGTCGTACGCGCGCTGCACCTGGACCTGACGCACCGGGCGCTGCCGGACGGGGTGCCGCTGCCGGGGCGGGCGTTCGTCGTGGAGAACTACGCGCCGCTCACCGCACTGCGCCCGGCATCCGGCGGACGGGAGTTCGCGTGGCACGCGGCGGACGACCGGGGACCCGGGTGGGCGATGTGGACGCTGTGGGGCCGCCATGTGTCCCGGCGCCTGCTCGACCGGGCGCGCCGACTGTGCGCGCGGCGCGGGCACGGGGACGCCGCGCACGTGGTCCGCCAGGCGGCCGCCCCCGTGGCGTCCCTCACCGACCTCACCGACCTGACCGGTCCGACCGGTCTCTCCGATCTGCCGGGCGACGAGAAAGCGAGCAGCTGCTGATGTATGACCTGCTGGTGGTGGGCGCGGGCCCGTACGGGCTGTCGATCGCGTCCCACGCGGCGGCCGCCGGACTGCGTTTGAAGGTCTTCGGCCGGCCCATGGCGTCCTGGCGCGACCACATGCCCCGCGGCATGTTCCTCAAGTCGGAACCGTGGGCGTCCAACCTCTCCTCCCCGCAGGGGCGTTGGACCCTGGAGCGGTACTGCGCGGGCCAGGGTGTCTCGGCCCGGCACGGGGAGCCGATCCCGGTGGAGATGTTCGCCGCGTACGGACTGTGGTTCGCCCGCAACGCCGTGCCCGAGGTGGACGAGCGCACGGTGACCCGGGTGTCGCCCTGCCCGGGCGGCTTCGAGACCGTCACCGAGGACGGCGAGGTCCTGCACGCGCGCACGGTCGCTTTGGCCGTCGGGGTCATGCCGTTCGTCGAAGTCCCCGGTGCCCTGCGCGAGTTGGACCCCGCGTTGGTCTCGCACAGCAGTCACCACAGCGCGCTCGACCGCTTCCGCGGCGGGGACGTCACGGTGATCGGCGGCGGTCAGGCCGCCCTGGAGACGGCCGCGCTGCTCGCCGAACAGGGCACGCACACCCGGGTGTTGGCCCGCGCGGCCCGACTGACCTGGAACGACGTGCCGCCGCCCTGGGAGCGCCCCTGGTGGCGGTCGGCCCGCTCCCCGCACAGCGGCCTCGGCTGCGGCTGGCGCAACTGGTTCTACGCCGAGCGCCCCGGCCTCTTCCACCGTCTCCCCGAGACGACCCGGGCCCGGATCGCGGGCACCGCGCTGGGGCCCGCTGGTGCCTGGTGGGTGCGTGACCGGGTGGAGGGCAGTGTCGAGCTGCTGCTCGGTCAGGAGGTCTCGGCGGCCCGCGCGGTGGCGGGGGGCGTACGGCTGGACGTACGGGACCGGGCCGGTACGGTGCGCCCGCTGGAGACCGAGCACGTCATCGCGGCAACGGGGTTCACCGCAACCCGCGAGCGGCTGGAACTCCTGTCGGAGGAACTGCGCGGGGGCCTAGCCGCGGGGGCCGACGGGGCGCCGGAGATCGGGCGGGACTTCGAGTCGTCGCACCCCGGGCTCTTCATGGCCGGTCTGGTGACGGCGTCGGGGTACGGCCCGGCGATGCGCTTCGTGCACGGGGCGACGTACACGGCGGGAGCGCTGGTGCGGGGAGTGCGAAGGCGACTGGACAAGGGGACACCGTCCGTCGGGGCGGTCCGGGTGCCGGAGAGCCGGGACGGGCGGGGTGCGGTGGACGCGGTGCGCCGCTGAGGGCGCACAGAGCGGGCGCGGGTGCCGGGCGGTTGGACGCGCCCGGCACCCGGCGCGGTCCTACCGACGGGACGCGGCTCTGCCTCGTCGGTACAGGACGGCCCCGGCCACGATCATCGCGGCACTGACACCCGAGGCACCCAACAGGGCCTCACCACTGCTGCCGGTGTGGGGCAGCTGCGGCGGTGTCGTGGGCGGTGTCGTGGGCGGCCCCGTCGGCGGACCCGTGGGAGGGGACGTCGGGGGCGAGGTGGGCGGACCCGTCGGAGGCCAGCTCGGCGGACCCGTGGGCGGCGAAGTCGGCGGCTTCGTCGGCGGAGTGCTGGGCGGACCCGTGGGAGGCGACGTGGGAGGCCCGGTCGGCGGCTTCGTCGGCGGCGTGGTCGTCGGGGGCGACGTGGGTGGCCCGGTCGGCGGCTTCGTCGGCGGCGTGGTCGTGGGCGGCCCCGTCGGCGGACCCGTGGGAGGGGACGTCGGGGGCCCCGTCGGGGGCGTGGTGGGCGGACCCGTCGGGGGCCAGCTCGGCGGACCGGTCGGCGGACCCGTGGGCGGCGAAGTCGGCGGCTTCGTCGGCGGAGTGGTGGTGGGCGGCGACGTGGGAGGCCCGGTCGGCGGCTTCGTCGGCGGGGTCGTCTCCTCGCCGCATTCCTCGCCGTGGCCGCCGTAACCGGCGTCGCTGTCGCAGTCTTCGCCGCCGTAGCCTTGATCGTCGCCGTAGCCGTGGCCGTGGGAGCCGTGGCGGCCGTGCGATCCGCCCTTGTGCGAGGCCGGGCCGTTCGCGCAGGAGTTGCCGAAGGCCGGGTCGAGCGCGGCGATCACGTCCACGGAGTCGCCGCAGGCGTTGACCGGCACCTCCAGCGGCGCCTGCACGGTGTTGCCGGACAGCGCGCCCGGCGAGTCCTTGGCTGCCCCGCCCGCATGCGAGCCGGCGATCGCGGGGCTGCCGCACAGGGACAGAATGCTCGTCGCGGCTGCGGCCGCGACCATTCCCTTACTCAGGGTCTGGCGCAATCTCGTTGTCTTCCTGCTTGAAGAAGTGGGAAAGGCCGGCCCCGAACGAATGGAAGACGTCCGGGGCCGGCCGTGCACAGCCGGGCGGCTGTGATGCGTTACGTCGTCAGTCGTTGACGCAGGCGTTGCCGAACGCCGGGTTCAGCAGGGCGATGACGTTCACGGTGTTGCCGCACACGTTGACGGGCACGTGAACGGGAACCTGAACGACGTTGCCCGAGAGGACACCGGGGGAACCGATGGCGGCACCCTCGGCGCCGGCGTCGGCGAAGGCCGGGGCGGCCATGCCGAGGGCCATGATTGCGCCCGCGACGACAGCAGCGGTCTTCTTCATGAGATTTCCCTTCTCTGCGGTCATGCCTCTATGACGGTCGAAACCGAGCGAGCACAGTCGGAACGGCTCGCACCATGACCTGCAGGCTGTAGAACGAGGGATAGACAGCGGAAGAAACTGCGGAACGTGTGTTGCCGGGTAATTCACTCGAACGCCTTGGATGAAACGCGTCATACGAGTATTCGCAATGGAGATTGACGGTGTATCAGCACAAAAAAATCGCCCGGGCGTTCACCCGGGCGATTTCTTGACGACTGATCAGCTGCCGTTGGCACCATTGCCGGACAGGGCGGAGATGTCGTCCAGGATGTGCGAGGCCGGCTCGTCATCCTTGGCCTGGGTGGAGTTCTCGGCGCACTGCTGGTTCTGCGGGGCCGACAGGACCGGTACGTCCTGGGCCACACCGACGGCGGCGAGGACACCGACGATGCCCTGGAGGTTCGCCTTCGCGGGCAGGCCGACGCAGAGCTTGTTGACCGAGCTCTGGACCAGCGTGGCCTGCGGGCTCATGTTGCCCTTGGTCATCTGGTTGCCGAACGCGCTGTGGGCACCGTTGCCACTGGCGGACGTGGTGCCGTTGTCGTTGCCGATGGCGAGCGCCTGCGGGGCGGCCGTCGCCGTGACACCGACGACGGCCGCGGCTACCGCCGCCGTGGCCATTGCCTTCTTCAGCATTTCGCTTCCTTTCCTGAGGCACGGGACACACCGTCCTGCGTCCGCATCAACCGGTAACGGCTCGATTGGTTTCGACGCGTCACCCGAACGGCCCGCACGCGGTATGGAGTCGACAAAAGTCGCCTGTGGGCCATCGGAGTGAACAGCAGCAACCAAGCGGGCCCGCGGCAGTTGACCAGAGCGCTCCGGTGGACGGGGTTTCTCCAGAAAAGGACTACTCACGTGATCAAGAAGGTTTTGGCTTCGGCCGCTGTCGCCGCGGCCGTCGTCGGTGCCGCCTCCCCCGCCATGGCCATCGGCAACGACACGGGCACCACGTCGGCCAGCGGCAACGGGGCTTCGCAGTCGTTCGGCAACTCCGCCACCTACGGCAACATGAGCCCGCAGATGGCCCTCATCCAGGGCTCGCTCAACAAGCCCTGCATCGGCCTGCCCGCGAAGGCGAACCTGCAGGGCATCGTCGGCGTCGCCGCCGTCGGTGTGCTCCAGGACGTGCCGATCCTGTCGGCCCCGCAGAACCAGCAGTGTGTCGAGAACTCCACCCAGGCCAAGGGCGACGAGCCGCTGTCGCACATCCTGGACGACATCTCGGCCCTGTCCGGCAACGGCGCCAACGGCAGCTGAGCTGTCGCTCACCGTGGGCCGATGAGCCCTGGGGCTGGTTTCTGAGCCCCCGTCAGCGGGCCGCCGTATCAATGGCGGCCCGCTGGCTTATTTTGCGTCGCGTGACGATGAAGAGACCCCTTGCCTCGGTCGTCCTGGCGACCTCCGCCCTGCTGCTGTCGGGCGCCGCTCTCCCCGGCCGGACCGCCCCCGCTCCGCACGGCACGAACATCCTGCTGATGGGCACGGACGGCCGGGACACCATCACCGCCGCCGAGAAGCGCGAGTTCCACGCGGGCGGCTTCGCCTGTGACTGCACGGACGTCCTGATGGTGGTCCACGTGTCGGCCCGCCGGGACCGCGTGAGCGTCGTCGCCCTGCCACGGGACTCCTACGCCGACATCCCGCCCCACCGCGACGACGCCACCGGCGCGAAACGCCCGGCACGCCCTTCGAAGATCAACGGCGCGTACGCCGAGGGCGGGCCCAGGCTCACCGTAGCCACCGTCGAGTCGATGACCGGGATGGACTTCGACCACTATCTCCAGGTGGACTTCCGGCGTTTCATCGACGCCGTGAACGAGGTCGGCGGTGTCGAGGTGTGCACCGCGCGTCCTCTCAGGGACCCGGCCACCAGGCTCGATCTGTTGCCGGGCAGACACCGGCTCGGCGGCGGGCAGGCGCTGCAATACGTCCGCTCCCGGAAGGTGGACCGGGCTGCCGACCTCGGGCGGATCCAGCGTCAGCAGCGGTTCCTGGTACAGGCGCTGCGCGGGCTGCAGGGCAAGCACCTGCTGACCGACCCGGTGGCGGCGGCCGGCCTGGTGCGCACCCTCCTCGGGTCCGGGCATGTCGACCAGGGCTTCGGCGCCCGGGATCTGATGGAGCTGGCGGCCGCGCTGCACAAGGTGCCGGCGAGGAACACCGAGTTCGCGACGGTGCCGGTCGCCGGATTCAACCCGACCCGGCCGGACATCGGTTCGACGCTGGCCTGGGACCGGAGGAAGGCGGACGCGATGTTCACGAAGCTGCGCGAGGACCGGCCGCTGCTGAAGGCGGGCGCACATCCCAAGCCGTACGACCCACCGCGCATGACACGTTCCGTCACCGTGCGCGGGAGTGCTTTCGCCTGTGACTGAGGGGCGCTCATGAGACCTGTGTGCGCGCTGGGCCAATCGGGGCAAAGAGCGCAACCCCGACCGGGGTTCGCGCGTTGACGATCATGCAGCTCCTCCCCGGAGTCCGCATTTCGAAAGGGAATGAACATGAAGAAGCTGTGGGCAACCGCCGCTGTCGCCGCCTCCGTCGCCGGTATCGCCGGAGCGGCCGCTCCTCAGGCGCTTGCCATCGGTAACGACCACGGCACCACGTCCGCCAGCGGCAACGGTGCCTCGCAGGAGTTCGGCAACTCGGCCACCTTCGGCGACATGAGCCCGCAGCTCTCGCTGGTCCAGGGTTCGCTGAACAAGCCCTGTGTCGGCCTGCCGGCCAAGCTGAACCTGCAGGGCCTCGTCGGCGTCGCCGCCGTCGGTGTGCTCCAGGACGTGCCGGTCCTCTCGGCCCCGCAGAACCAGCAGTGTGTCGAGAACTCCACCCAGGCCAAGGGCGACGAGCCGCTGTCGCACATCCTGGACGACATCTCGGCCCTGTCCGGCAACGGCGCCAACGGCAGCTGAGCCTCGGTTCCTCCGCGACGGCGGGTCACCGGTCCTCCGGTGGCCCGCCGTTTCGCGTGCCCTCGGGCCGAAGGGGGCCCTCACTTGCGGTAGATGGCCTCGATCTCCTCCGCGTACGCCGCCGTCACCGTGTGCCGCTTGACCTTCAGGGACGGCGTGAGCATGCCGTTGTCCTCGGTGAACTCCCCCTCGACCAGTCGGAAGGCGCGGATCGACTCGGCGCGGGAGACGGCCGCGTTGGCGTGGTCGATGGCCTGCTGGATGTCCGCGCGCAGCCGTTCGTCCCGGACCAGCTCGGTGTGCGGGGTGTCGGCGGGCAGTCCCCTCACCGACAGCCAGTGGGCCATCGCCTCGGGGTCGAGGGCGATCAGGGCGGCGACGAAGGGGCGGTTGTCGCCGACGACCAGGCACTGACCGACGGGGGCCCGGCTGCGCAGGCGGTCCTCCAGGACGGCCGGGGAGACGTTCTTGCCGCCCGAGGTGACGAGGATGTCCTTCTTGCGGCCGGTGATGGTGAGATAGCCGTCCTCGTCGAGTGCTCCGAGGTCGCCGGAGGCGAACCAGTCGTCCTTCAGGACGGCGTCGGTGGCCTGCGGGTTGTTCCAGTAGGCGCCGAAGACGACGCCGCCCTTGATGAGGACCTCGCCGTCGTCGGCGATGCGGATCGCGGTGCCGGGGACGGGCTGCCCGACCGTGCCGGGGCGTGGGCCGAGGGGCGGGACGACGGTGGCGGCGGCGCTGGTCTCGGTGAGGCCGTAGCCCTCGTAGATGATGATCCCGGCCGCGGAGAAGAACAGGTTGAGGTCGCGGTCCAGGGGTGAGCCGCCGCTGATGGCGTAGCGCATGCGGCCGCCGAGTTCGGCCCGGACCCGGCGGTAGACCAGCAGGTCGTACAGGGCCCAGGCGGCGTAGAGGCCGGGGCCCGGGCCCTTGCCGGTCTCCAGGAACTTGTTCAGGTACGCCTCGCCGAAGCGGACGCCGACGCGGTGGGCGCGGTCGAAGGAGGCGGCGCGGCCCAGCTTCTCGGCGGTGGCGCGGCCGGTGGCGTGGATCTTCTCGAAGAGGTACGGGACGCCGACGACGAAGGTCGGGCGGAACTCCTTGAGCGCGGGGCGCAGTTCCTCGGGCTTGATGCTCGGGAAGTGGCCGGTCTCGATGCGGGCCATCAGACAGGCGATCTGGAGCGTGCGGCCCATGATGTGGGCGAGCGGGAGGAAGAGAAGGGTCGAGGCGACCTGGTCGGTGACGGCCTCGAAGACGGGGTGGAGCAGTTCGACGGTGTTGGCGGCCTCGGTGTGCAGGTTGGCGTGGGTGAGGACGCAGCCCTTGGGCCGGCCGGTGGTGCCGGAGGTGTAGCAGATCGTGGCGATGGTGTCGGGGACCAGGGCGGCGCGGCGCTTGGTGACCTCCTCGTCGGGCAGGTCGTGGCCGAGGGCGATGAGGCCGGTGAGTTCTCCGGCGTCCAGCTGCCAGGAGTGGGGTGACTCCTCGTGGCCTGCCGTACCGACGGCGACCGTGTCCGCGTTCTCGGCGCTCTCCACGATGATGTGCCGGGCACCGGAGTCGCGGACGATCCATTCCACCTGCTCGGCGGAGGAGGTGGCGTAGACGGGGACGGTCTGGCCGCCGGCCGCCCAGATCGCGAAGTCCAGGACCGTCCATTCGTAGCGGGTGCGGGACATCACGGCGACGCGGCCGCCCGGTTCGACACCGGCGGCGATCAGCCCCTTGGCCACGGCGGTGACTTCGCGGGCGAACTCCCGGGCGGTGACCGGGCGCCAGCCGTCCTCCTCCTGGCGGCGCAGGATCACGGCGTCGGGGGTCTCGGCCGCGTTGGTGAACGGGAGGTCCGCGATGCTTCCGGTGGTCAGAGGCCGGGCGAGGGCCGGGGTCCGGGCCTCGCGTACGGTGCCGGCGGCGTCCTTGACGACCTCGACCCTGGAGCGACTCGCCAGGTCGGTGCGCTGTTTCGCCCGTTTCAGATCCTTGCGCACGCCCATGCCGGCTCCCCGATCCGCTCTGACTGGGTGGTCAACCTACTCGCAAGTAGGAAAAGGTCAATGGGGCCGGCCGCTAGTCCGCGAGGCGCCGGGCCTCGCGGATGGTGTCGGCGAGCTGGCGTACCGCCTTGTCCTCGGTGGTGTCGGCCAAGTGGTCCGCGCGATTGGCCAGTTCACTCAGGGAGGGGCGGCCGGGGAGCCGACTCCCGCTGTCGCGCAGGGCGTCGGCGAAGTAGGCGGCTACCGCGTCCACCTGGAAGCGGGGGCTCGCGTCCCACAAAGAGCCGTCCAGGGTGTCCAGTTGTCCGGACTCCTCGTGCGGGGCGCGGGTTTTCGGGTCCTGCCAGCGAACGGTCGCGGTCGCGAGGTGGCCGTCGGCGCCGGGTCGGGTGCGGACCGCGTAGAGGGCGGTGACGGTGTGGCCGGGGCCGACCTCGCCGCCGTCCACGCGGTCGTCGCGGAAGTCGTCGTCGGCGACGCGGCGGTCGTCGTAGCCGATGAGGCGGAAGGAGGCCACGGTCTCGGGGTCGAAGGCGACCTGGGCCTTGGCGTCGCGGGCTGTGAGGTCGATGTTCTGCGGGAGCTGCTCGCAGAAGACCTTCTCGGCGTCGTCGGCGCCGGAGACGTAGACGGTGTGACCGTCGCCCTTGTCGGCGAGGCGTTCCATCAGGGCGTCGCCGTAGTCGCTGCCGACGCCGACGCCGAAGAGGGTGATGCCGTGTTCGCGGCGGGCGGTGTCGATGCGGTCGAGGATGGAGTCGGGGCTGGTGTCGCCGTCGTTGGCGAGGGCGTCGGAGATGAGGACCACACGGTTGGTGGCGCCCTTGCGCAGACCCTCGACGGCCGTCCGGTAGCCGGTCTCGACGCCCGCGGCGAGGTTGGTGGAGTACGTCGGTTCCAGACCGTCGATCGCCTCGTGGATCCGGCCGCGGTGACCGCCCAGACGGGTCATCGGCAGGACGGTCTCGGCCTGGTCGCTGAAGGTGACGACGGCGACCGAGTCGTCGTCGTGCAGGCGCTCCGTCATCGTGTCGAGGGACTGCTGGGCGAGGTCGAGGCGGCCGGGTTCGGCCATGGAGCCGGAGATGTCGATGACGAAGGTGAGGGCGGCGGGCCGGCGGTCGTCCGGGTCGGCCGGTGCACCCCTCGTGGCCAGGCCCACGCGCACCAGCGACCAGTCGTCCCGGTCGGTGCGGGCGCCGTCGACGGTGACCGTGAAGCCGTTGCCGTCGGGGCGGTCGTAGTCCTGGCGGAAGCTGTTGACGAATTCCTCGGGGCGGATCGTCGAGGGTGCCGGACGGCGGCCCTCGGCGAGAGTGCGGCGGGCGTAGCCGTAGGAGGCGGTGTCGACGTCGAGAGCGAAGGTGGAGAGGTAGTCGGGGGACGACGGGGCGGCGTGCTCGCCGCGGGACTCGTCGGAGTCCGTCTCGCCCTGTGGCTGGTTCGGGGCCGGGAAGCCCGAGTCGTACGAGCCGCCCTTCGACCCGTCCGCGCTGCTCTTGTCGCCGCCGTCGTCGCTTCCGCCGCAGCCGGTGAGCAGCAGACCACCCGCCAGTGTGAGCGCGAGTATCACCTGTCGTGTTCGCTGTCGTTCCATCGTCCGTACCCCCTGGGCCTGTTGACGTCGACATCTGTGACTGTGACGGCACCAGGGGGCGGAACGTGCGTTACGGAGCGTTGCGGATGGGTCTCGAAGGGGGCACGGCAGGGGGCCGTCGAGACCGGTGGGTGATCTTCCGTTGACCTAGGAGACGACGTCCTTGCGGGCGAAACCCCGGAAGGCCAGGGCAAACAGCACCAGGGCGAGCGTTACCGACAGGGAGGTGCCCTGGATCATGTCGGACCACTCCAGGCGGGGTTGGACGGCGTCCAGCCAGGCGTACTGCCAGTGCGAGGGGAGGAAGTCGCGCCAGTCGCCGAGGGCCGTCACCTGGTCGAGCACATTGCCGACGATGGTCAGGCCGACCGCACCGCCGACCGCACCGAGCGGGGCGTCCGTCCGGGTGGAGAGCCAGAACGCCAGGGCGGCGGTGACGAGTTGGGAGACGAAGATGTACGCCACGGTGATCAGCAGGCGTTGGGCCGCGGTGCCGGCTTCCAGTGAGCCGCCGGTGGGGAGTTGCAGCGGGCCCCAGCCGTACGCCACCGTGCCGGCCGCGAGGGCGACCAGCGGGAGCAGGAGCATCGCGGCCAGGCTGAGGGTGAGTCCGACGACGAGCTTGGACCACAGCAGCCGGGCCCGGGGTACGGGCGCGGCAAGCAGATAGCGCAGGGAGGACCAGCTGGCCTCCGAGGCGACCGTGTCCCCGCAGAACAGGGCCACGGGGACGATCAGCAGGAAGCCCGCGGAGGCGAAGAGGTTCACCGCGGCGAAGTTCGGCCCTGACAGGGTGGCCGTGTCCATCAGGTTGACCTGGTTGTTGCCGGGGTCCGGTCCGCCGCCCAGTTGGAAGGCGATCAGCAGGACGAAGGGCAGGGCGGCCAGGATGCCGAACATGATGAGTGTGCGGCGGCGCTTCAACTGCCGTACCAGCTCGACCCGGACGGGCAGGGTGCGGCCCGCGCGGTAGCCGTCGGCGACCTCCGCGCGCACGGTCGAGGTGCTGCTCATGCGGAGTCTCCGATCAGGGTGAGGAAGGCGTCTTCGAGGCGGCGGTGAGGGCCCACCGACGTGACGGGGACCTCCAGCCGGACGAGTTCGGCGACCAGGCGCTGTGCGCTGCCGTCCGCGTCGAGCCGTACGAGCAGGCCGTCTTCGGTGGTGATCGCCGACACCACGCCCGGCAGGGCCGCCACCTTCTCGGCCACGGGCTCCTCCACCGGTTCGGCCGTGCCGACCAGGAGGGTGTCGCCGGAGCCGACGATCTCGGCGACCGGGCCCGCCTGGACCAGTCGGCCGTGGTCCATGACCACGAGGTGGCTGCAGGTCTGCTCGACTTCGGCCAGCAGGTGGCTGGAGACGATGACCGTGCGGCCGGCCGCGGCGTAGCGGATCATCACCTCGCGCATCTCGCGGATCTGCGGCGGGTCGAGGCCGTTGGTCGGCTCGTCGAGGATGAGCAGGTCCGGCATGCCGAGCATGGCCTGGGCGATGGCCAGGCGCTGGCGCATGCCCTGCGAGTAGGTGCGGACCGCGCGGGCCAGGGCGTCACCGAGGCCGGCGATCTCCAGCGCCTCGTCCATGTGGGCGTCCGTGGGCGGGCGGCCGGTGGCCTGCCAGTACAGCTCCAGGTTCTCGCGGCCCGACAGGTGCGGGAGGAAACCCGCACCCTCGACGAACGCGCCGACCCGGGAGAGCACGGGGGCGCCCGGGGCGATCGCGTGACCGAAGACGCGGACCTCGCCGCCGTCCGGCTTGATCAGGCCCATCAGCATGCGCAGGGTGGTCGTCTTGCCCGCGCCGTTCGGGCCGAGCAGGCCGAGGACCTGGCCCTTCTCGACGCGGAAGGAGAGGTCACGGACCGCGTAACGGTCGGCGGACTTGGCGTACCGCTTGCTCAGGTCGGTTATCTGCAGCGGGACTTCGGCCAGTTCCGGGTCGGGGGCGGCGGGGGCCGTCGTACGGCGGCGGCCCGTGGCCACCAGGCCGAGGGCGAGCACCGCGCCGGACAGCGGCAGCCACCATACCCAGGCGGGCAGGGGGGCCCGGGTGTTCTTCTCGCTGAGGGCCGTCGGGACGTTCAGGTCGCCCTTCAGGGAGACGGTGTACGTGGCCGGGGTCGCCGGGGAGGCGTAGCCGAGGTCCGTGGAGGCGAGGACCAACTTGAGGCGGTGGCCGTCGTCGATATCGTGGTCGATCGCCGGGAGGGTGATCGTGACGTCCTTGCCTGCCTTCGCGCCCTCGACCCTGATCGGCTCGACGAGTTGGGAGGGCAGGGTCTGCCGGCCGTTCGCGCCGACGTCGTACACCTTGGCGAAGAGGACCGCGTCGTCGCTCGTCGACTTCACGTGCACGGTGACCGTGGGCGAGCCGGTGATCTGGAGGTCGCCCCTGACCGGGGCCGACTCGAAGGCGGCGAACTGGCCGGGGAAGTCGAGGGAGACGCCGACGCCGAGGGAGGAGAGCTGGGAGAGACCGCCTCCACCGAGGCCGGGGAGGGCCGAGACGGCGGGCGGGCTGGCGCCGGCCGGGTTGGCGAAGTCCTGTTCGCGGCCGGCCAGGGCGATCTTGCGGTCGTCGCTCTCCAGGCCGGGGTAGGTGTCGGCGGTGACGCCGGTGAGGCGGGGTTCGCCGTCGCTGGTACCGGTGCCGAGGGTGCGGGTGACGCGGAAGGCCGGGCCGGTGTCGGCGGCCTTGTCGTCCTGCAGATAGCGGTCGAACCAGTTCGCCACGCGGGACTGGACGCGGCTCGTCTCCATGTCGCCGCCGTCATGGCCGCCCGCGATCCAGTCGACGTCGACGGGGGCGCCGTTGGCGCGGATCGCCTTCGCCGCGGCGTCTGCCTGGTTCAGGGGGAAGAGGGAGTCCGTCTGGCCCTGGACGAGGAGCGTGGGGACCTTGATGTCCTTGGCGACGGCCGACGGGGACCGCTCCTCCAGCATCTGCTCGGCCTGGGCGTCCGGGGTGCCGGACTCGGCGACGCGCTCGTACATCGCGCAGATCTGCGGTTCGAACTTGGCGCAGCCGCCCGCACTGTTGACGAAGATGCCGGCCCAGAGCTTCTTGAACACGCCGTTCGGGAACAGGGCGTCCGAGAGGTTCCAGTAGGTGATCTCGGGGGCGATGGCGTCCACGCGGTGGTCGTGGCCGGCGGCGAGGAGGGAGATCGCGCCGCCGTAGCTCGCGCCGGTGACGCCGACTCGGGGGTCGCCGGGCTTGTCGAGCTGGACCTGGGGCTGCTTCGCCAGCCAGTCGATCAGCTTGCTGACGTCGGCGACCTCACCCTCGGGGTCGTTCAGGCCGACCTTGCCGGTCGATTCACCGAAGCCTCGGGCGGACCAGGTGAGGACCGCGTAGCCGTCCCGGGCCAGTTCCTGCGCCTGTTGGCGTACGTCGTTCTTGCTGCCGCCGAAGCCGTGGCCTATGAGGACCGCGGGGCGCTTCTCGGCGCCGCTCGTCGTGAAGTACGAGGTGTCGATGTGCACGCCGTCGATGGACATGACCTGGTCCGCGCGGTGCACCGGAGGGGGGTCGTCGGAGGCTGCGGCTGTCCATGTCCCGGCGGCTGCGGCGAGGACGACGGCGGAGGCCGTGGCGGCGATCCACCGTTTCGGCCTCCGGGGGCGTCGAAGATCCATGCTTCAACGGTACGGGGTGAAACTGTCGGGGACTTGTCGCCCGAGGGCTGAACTCGTCGCCATCCTGGGGGTGGAGGGGTTCTCGTTTCGTACAGCAGACGCGGTACGGCTATGAGCTCGGTTCATCGGCGATTTGGCCGTCTGCCGCGCCATCGTGGCTGGTCGCGCAGTTCCCCGCGCCCCCTTTCGCCCCTGCGGGGCGATCGGGGGCCGACTCCTGTGGAATTCAGAAATGGAGGAGGGGCCGTCCGCGGTGCGGGCGGCCCCTCCTCTCAGGCTCAGTGGTTGCGCGGGAAGCCCAGGTCTACGCCGGTGGGGCCGTCGGCCGGGTCGGGCCAGCGGGTGGTGACGACCTTGCCGCGGGTGTAGAAGTGCGTGCCGTCGTTACCGTAGATGTGGTGGTCGCCGAAGAGGCTGTCCTTCCAGCCGCCGAAGCTGTGGTAGCCGACGGGGACCGGGATCGGGACGTTCACGCCGACCATGCCGGCCTCGACCTCCAGCTGGAAGCGGCGGGCGGCGCCGCCGTCCCGGGTGAAGATCGCGGTGCCGTTGCCGAACGGGGAGGCGTTGATGAGGGCGATGCCCTCGTCGTAGCTGTCGACGCGCAGCACGGTCAGCACCGGGCCGAAGATCTCGTCCTGGTAGGCCTTGGCGGTGGTCGGCACCTTGTCCAGGAGCGAGATGCCGATCCAGTGGCCGTCCTCGAAGCCCTCGACGGTGAAGCCGGAGCCGTCCAGGACGACCTCGCAGCCCTCGGCCGCCGCGCCCGTGACGTAGGACGCCACCTTGTCGCGGTGCACCTTGGTGATGAGCGGGCCCATCTCGGAGGCCGGGTCGTTGCCGGGGCCGATCTTGATCTTCTCGGCGCGCTCGCGGATCTTCTCGACCAGCTCGTCGCCGATGGAGCCGACCGCGACGACGGCGGAGATCGCCATGCAGCGCTCGCCCGCGGAACCGTAGGCGGCGGAGACGGCCGCGTCGGCCGCCGCGTCCAGGTCGGCGTCCGGGAGGACCAGCATGTGGTTCTTGGCGCCGCCCAGGGCCTGGACGCGCTTGCCGTTCGCGGAGGCGGTGGTGTGGATGTAGCGGGCGATCGGGGTCGAGCCGACGAAGGAGACGGCCTTGACGTCCGGGTGCTCCAGGAGGCGGTCGACGGCCACCTTGTCGCCGTGGACGACGTTGAAGACACCGTCGGGCAGACCGGCCTCGGCGAGCAGTTCGGCGATCTTGAGGGAGGCCGACGGGTCCTTCTCGGACGGCTTCAGCACGAAGGTGTTGCCGGTCGCGATGGCGATCGGGAACATCCACATCGGGACCATCGCCGGGAAGTTGAACGGCGTGATGCCCGCGACGACACCGAGCGGCTGGCGGATCGAGGCGACGTCCACGCGGCTGGCGACCTCGGTCGACAGTTCGCCCTTCAGCTGCACGGTGATCCCGCACGCCAGGTCCACGATCTCCAGGCCGCGCGCGACCTCGCCGAGCGCGTCGGAGTGCACCTTGCCGTGCTCGGCGGTGATCAGCTCGGCGATCGCGTCCCGGTTCGCCTCCAGCAGCGCCCGGAAGCGGAACAGGATCGTGGTCCGCTTGGCGAGCGAGGAGGTGCCCCAGGTCTGGAACGCGTCCTTGGCGGCGGCGACCGCGGAGTCGACCTCGTCGACCGACGCGAACGGGACCTTCGTGGTGACCGCGCCGGTCGCCGGGTCAGTGACCGGCCCGTAGTTGCCCGACGCGCCCTCGACGGGCTTGCCGCCGATCCAGTGGTTGACGATCTTCGTCATGACCGAGTACTCCTTTTCACAGATGGCGGCGTCGGGTTGAGACGTGCCGTTCGTACAGCTCACGTGCCTTCACCGCGGAGGGTCGGGTCGCGGTCTCGGCCACAGGTACATCCCACCAGGCCTGCGCCGGAGGCGGGCCCGACACTGTGTCGGCCGTTTCGGTCTCGACGTAGACACATGTGGGAGTGTCGGCGGCCCGCGCCTCTTCGAGCGCGGCCCGCAGGTCTCGTACGGTCTTCGCGCGCAGCACGCGCATGCCGAGACTGGCCACATTGGCGGCCAGGTCCACGGGCAGCGGGGCGCCCGTGTAGGTGCCGTCGTCGGACTGGAAGCGGTACGCCGTGCCGAACCGCTCGCCGCCGACCGACTCGGAGAGGCCGCCGATGGAGGCGTAGCCGTGGTTCTGGATCAGGAGGAGCTTGATCGCTATGCCCTCCTGTACGGCCGTGACGATCTCCGTCGGCATCATCAGGTACGTTCCGTCGCCGACCAGCGCCCAGACGTTGCGGTCGGGAGCGGCCATCTTCACACCGATCGCGGCCGGGATCTCGTAGCCCATGCAGGAGTAGCCGTACTCCAGGTGGTACTGGTCCCTCGACCGGGCGCGCCACAGCTTGTGCAGGTCGCCGGGGAGGGAGCCGGCCGCGTTGATGATGATGTCCGACTCGTCGGCCAGGGCGTCCAGGGCGCCGAGGACCTGCGGCTGGGTCGGCCTGATGTCGGGCTCGTCGGCCTCGTAGCAGGCGTCGACGCGCTGTTCCCAGCGCTCCTTGTCGAGCGTGTACTCGTCGACGTAGGTGTCGGTGACCCGGTGGGCCTGCGGCCGCAGTGCCCCGGTGAGGTCCGTCAGGGCGCTGCGGGCGTCCGCGACCAGCGGCAGGCCGGCGAGCTTGTGGCCGTCGTAGGGGGCGATGTTGAGGTTGAGGAAGCGGACGCCCTGCTTTTCGAAGAGCGTGCCGGAGGCCGTCGTGAAGTCGGTGTACCGGGTGCCGACGCCGATCACCAGGTCGGCCTGGCGGGCCAGTTCGTTGGCGGTGGCGGTGCCGGTGTGGCCGACGGCGCCGACGTCCTGGGGGTGGTCGTGGCGCAGGGAGCCCTTGCCGGCCTGCGTGGAGGCGACGGGGATGCCGGTGCTCGCTGCGAACTCGGCGAGGGCCTCTTCGGCGCGGCTGTGGTGGACTCCGCCGCCGGCGACGAGCAGGGGCCGCTGGGCCGACCTGATCGCCCTTGCCGCTTCGGCGAGTTCGGCGGGATCGGCACCCGGGCGTCGTACGACCCAGGTGCGCTCGGCGAAGAACTCCTCGGGCCAGTCGTAAGCCTCGGCCTGCACGTCCTGCGGGAGGGCGAGGGTGACGGCGCCGGTCTCGACGGGGTCGGTGAGGACCCGCATGGCCTGCAACGCCGCCGGGATCAGGGCCTCCGGGCGCATGACGCGGTCGAAGTACCTCGACACCGGGCGCAGACAGTCATTGACGCTGATGTCGCCGGCGTACGGGACTTCGAGCTGCTGGAGGACCGGGTCGGCGACGCGGGTGGCGAAGATGTCGCCGGGGAGGAGCAGGACCGGGAGGTGGTTGACGGTCGCGAGGGCGGCGCCCGTGACGAGGTTGGTCGCGCCGGGGCCGATGGAGGTCGTCACGGCGTGCGCGGAGAGGCGGTTGGCCTGACGCGCGTAGCCCACGGCCGCGTGCACCATGGACTGTTCGTTGCGGCCCTGGTGGAAGGGCATGTCGTCGGCGTACTCGACGAGTGCCTGGCCGAGGCCTGCGACGTTCCCGTGGCCGAAGATGCCCCAGGTCGCGGAGATCGAACGCTGCCGTATGCCATCGCGTTCGGTGTACTGGGCGGCGAGGAAACGGACCAGCGCTTGCGCGACGGTCAGGCGGATCGTCATCGGTACCCCTCGGTGTGGTCCGGGTGGAAGCAGATCCGCCACTCCCGCGTCTCACCCGGCCCCGCCATGACGTTCAGGTAGTACATGTCGTGGCCGGGCTGGGCGATGGACGGGCCGTGCCATCCGTCGGGGACGAGGACGGCGTCGCCGGAGCGGACCTCGGCGAGGACGTCGGATCCGCCCTCACGGGAGGGAGATACGCGCTGATAGCCGAACCCGTTCGGGCCGTCGATCTCGAAGTAGTAGATCTCCTCCAACTCGGCTTCCACGCCGGGCCGGTTCTCGTCGTGCTTGTGCGGCGGGTACGAGGACCAGTTGCCGCCGGGGGTGATCACCTCGACGGCGATGAGCTTGTCGCAGTCGAAGGCGTCGGCGGAGGCGAAGTTGCGCACGTGCCGCAACTGGCTGCCGCTGCCGCGCTCTTCGACGGGGACCTCCGGCGCGGGGCCGTAGCGGGCGGGGAGTCGTCGCTCGCACTTCGCTCCTGCCAGGGCGAAGCGGCCTCCCGCGCCGGAGGCGATCGATGCCTGGGCGTCCCGGGGCACGTACGCGAAGTCGGAGACTCCGGCGAACACGCTTTCCCGGCCCAGGAGTTGGAACTCTTCGTCACCGGTGTGGACGGTACAGCCGCCTGCCAGCGGCAGGACGATCCACTCGCTGTCACCGGTGGTGAAGGTGTGCGTGCCGCCGGGCGCCAGCTCGACGACGCGCAGGCTGCTGTGGGTCCAGCCGGCCCGCTTGGGGTCGATGTCCACGGTGTACTGGGCTCCCGCGGAGCCACCCTTGGGGACGTACAGCTCGTTCTGTGTCATGCGGCGGCCCTCACAGCAGTCCTACGGCGGTGTCCACGGCGGCGGCCACGTCGCCGTCCGCCGGGTACAGCAGCGAACGGCCTACCACCAGGCCGCGCACGGTGGGGAGTTGCAGCGCGCCGCGCCACTTCTCGTACGCGCCGTCCTGGTCGTCGCCGACCTCGCCGCCCAGCAGGACCGCGGGCAGCGTGGAGGTCGCCATGACGTCGGCCATGTCGTCGGGGTTGTCGGTGACGGGCACCTTGAGCCAGGTGTAGGCCGAACTCCCGCCGAGTCCGGACGCGATGGCGATGGACCTGGTGACGGCTTCGGCGGAGAGGTCGTTCCTGACCTTGCCCTCGGTGGTGCGGCCGCTGATGAACGGCTCGACGAAGACGGGGAGCCGGCGGGCGGCCATGTCGTCGATCGCGCGGGCCGTGGACTCCATCGTGGTGAGGGAGCCCGGGTCGGCGTAGTCGATGCGCAGGAGCAGCTTGCCGGCGTCGAAGCCGAGGCGTTCGATGTCCTCGGGGCGGTGGCCGGTGAAGCGGTCGTCGAGTTCGAAGGCGGCGCCCTGGAGGCCGCCGCGGTTCATCGAGCCCATGACGACCTTGCCGTCGAGGGCGCCGAGCAGGAGCAGGTCGTCCAGGATGTCGGCGGTGGCGAGGACGCCGTCGACGCCGGGGCGGGAGAGCGCCAGGCAGAGGCGTTCGAGCAGGCTGACGCGGTTGGCCATGGCGAACTTGTCGGCGCCGACGCCGAGGGCCCCGCGGGCCGGGTGGTCGGCGGCGACGATCATCAGACGGCCGCTCGCGCCCAGGAGCGATCTGCGGGTACGGCGGGCCGCGGCCTCGGCGACGGCCTCGGGGCGTTCGGCGCGCAGGCGGACGAGTTCCGTGATGTCGACGGTCACTTGACGGCTCCTGCGGCGATCGCTGCTTCGATCTCGTCGGTCGTCGGCATCGCCGAGCTGCATTCCAGGCGGGAGGCGACGATGGCCCCGGCCGCGTTGGCGTGGCGCATGATCTTCTCCAGGTCCCAGCCGCTCAGCAGGCCGTGGCACAGGGAGCCGCCGAAGGCGTCGCCGGCGCCGAGACCGTTGAGGACGTTCACGGGCAGCGGCGGGACCTCCGCGGACTCACCCTTGCTGTTGACGGCGAGGACACCCTTGGGGCCCTGCTTGACGACGGCCAGTTCGACGCCGGCGTCCAGCAGTGCGCGGGCGGCGGCGTGCGGCTCGCGCACCCCGGTCGCGACCTCGACCTCGTCGAGGTTGCCGACGGCGACGGTGGTGTGGCGCAGGGCCTCTTCGTAGAAGGGGCGGGCCGCGGCCGGGTCGTTCCAGAACATCGGGCGCCAGTCCAGGTCGAAGACCGTGGTGCCGGCCTTCGCGCGGTGGGCGAGGGCCGCCAGGGTCGCCGTACGGCTGGGCTCCTCGCTCAGGCCGGTGCCGGTGACCCAGAAGACGCTCGCCTCGCGCAGGGCGTCGAGGTCGAGCTCGT
This sequence comes from Streptomyces sp. NBC_00285, assembly GCF_036174265.1. Lineage (NCBI taxonomy): Bacteria > Bacillati > Actinomycetota > Actinomycetes > Kitasatosporales > Streptomycetaceae > Streptomyces > Streptomyces sp. NBC_00285. Next base: position 4,105,159 of record NZ_CP108055.1, read on the forward strand.
GGGCGTCGATCTCCAGGTCGGGGGCCTTGGGCTGCCGGTAGAAGTACAGCGGGAAGTCGTCCGGGGGGAAGACCTCGCAGAAGGTGACCGGGGTCGGCAGGCCGGGGACCGGGGTGACCCAGCGGTCGTCCACGCCGAAGCCCTGGAGGGCCTCGTGCAGATAGGTGCCGAAGGGGTCGTCACCGGTGCGGGAGATCACCGCGGTCCGCCGTCCCAGGCGTGCCGCGGCGACCGCGACGTTCGTCGCCGATCCTCCGAGGAACTTGCCGAAGGACGTCACCTGCGGCAGCGGGACACCGGTCTGGAGTGGATACAGGTCCACACCGATCCGCCCCATGGTGATCAGGTCGTACGCCATCGACTTCCCTTCGTACCTGCGTCGGCTCTCCCGGCGTTTGTAGTCCCGGACAGCGAGCCCTGTCAATGTTTTGTCCAGACATTCTGACGAGAGCTTGACAGCGCTTGCTGTCCGAACGGAAGCTGACCGGCATGACGTCGTTGTCGCCTCAGCCCTCACTGTCCCGCATCCGGATCGGGTCGGCTCCCGACTCGTGGGGTGTGTGGTTCCCCGACGACCCCCAGCAGGTCCCCTGGCAGCGCTTCCTCGACGAGGTCGCGGATTCCGGTTACGAGTGGATCGAGCTGGGGCCGTACGGGTATCTGCCGACCGATCCCGCGGTCCTCACCGAAGAGGTGAACCGCCGGGGCCTCAAGGTGTCCGCGGGCACCGTATTCACCGGTCTCCACCACGGCGAGGCCGTGTGGGAGAAGACCTGGGCGCATGTCGCGGACAACGCGGTGCTCGCGCAGGCGATGGGGGCGAAGCACCTGGTCGTGATCCCGTCGTTCTGGCGGGACGACAAGACGGGTGCGGTACTGGAATCGGACACCCTGACGCCCGAGCAGTGGCGGAACCTGTCCTCGCTGACCGAGCGGCTCGGGCAGCGGGTGCGGGATGAGTACGGGCTGCAGATCGTCGTCCACCCGCATGCCGACACCCACATCGACAGCGAGGAGAACGTCGTCCGCTTCCTGGACGTCACGGACTCCTCACTCGTGTCGCTGTGCCTGGACACCGGCCACTACGCGTACTGCGGCGGCGACAGCGTCAAGCTGATCGAGACGTACGGGTCGCGGATCGGGTACCTGCACCTCAAGCAGGTGGACCCGGAGATCCTCGCGGACGTGCGCTCCAAGGGGACGCCGTTCGGGCCCGCCGTGGCCCAGGGCGTGATGTGCGAGCCGCCTTCGGGCGTGCCGGCGCTCGGGCCCGTCCTGGAGGCGGCCCAGAAGCTGGACGTGGATCTGTTCGCGATCGTCGAGCAGGACATGTACCCGTGCGAGCCGGACAAGCCGTTGCCGATCGCTCAGCGGACCCGGGCGTTCCTGAGGTCCTGCGGGGCGTAGCCCTTCGGCTGCGGGGGCGCGGGGTGGTCCGGCACGGAGCCCGAGCCGTCCACCCGCACCCGCTGCTCTCGCGCGCCCGGCGTCGCGAGGCAGGCCTCGGCGGTCCCGGTCGAGGCCTGCGGCGGCACCGATGGAGGGCCGGGCCGGCCCATGTCAACGCGCCGCGCCCGCACGCCCGCGTGCGCCATTGCGTCACCTCTGTCACAAACACCACCTCCGTGTCACACATGTCGCGTGTACGCGGGTTGCGCGTCACACCCGGTACACAGGCGCTGACCGAAGGTCACCGAGCGTCGTTCTCGGGGGCACAGGCTTTGTGATCGCCAGCGCAGCGCCCGGTACCCCCGACGGCCGTTCCCGGCCGCCGCCGCGGTGCGCGCGAGGAGGTGCACCATGACCGACCGAAGGCTCTGGTCGTACAAGGAGATCGCGGCGCACATCCGTGTGCAGCCGGACACCGTGCGGTCGTACCGCAAGCACGGGCTGCTGCCGCCGCCCGACCACGTCGAGGGCGGCAAGCCCTTCTGGTACGCGGACACCGTGCGCACCTGGGTCGCGTCCAGGCCGGGCAACCGGGGACGCAGAGAGGACTGACAGCCCGCCGGGCAACCCGGCCGCCTCGGGTACCCGGCGCTCCGGAAATCCCGGGGCGCCGGGTACCGGCTTCTGACACAGTCGGCCCATGAGCGACTTCTCCGCCAAACCCGTGCTGACCGGCGACAGGACCGTGCTGCGACCGTTCACGGCGGCGGACGCCGAGGTCATGGCGGAGATCATCGAGGACCCCGAGGTCGTCCGCCTCACCGGGCCACCCACCGGCGACCTCACCCTGGAGCGCCTGCGGTCCTGGTACGGCTCCCGGTCCGCCCAAGCGGACCGGCTCGACCTGGCCGTCACCGACCGCGCCGACGGTGGACTCGTCGGCGAGGTCGTCCTGTACGAGTACGACACCCACGCCCGCAGCTGCACGTTCCGCACCCTCATCGGCCCCCGGGGGCGCGGACGCGGCCTGGGCACCGAGGCCACCCGCCTCGTCGTCGGGTACGGCTTCGAGCAACTCGGGCTGCACCGGATCGAGTTGGAGGCCTACGGCCACAACGCCCGTGCTCTGCGGGTCTACGAGAAGGCCGGGTTCGTGGTCGAAGGGGTGCGGCGGGAGGCCGATCTGCGGGACGGCGAGTGGGTGGACTGGGTGGTCATGGGCATCCTCGACCGCGACTGGGCCGCCCTCAGCTCCACGGCTCGATGACCGTCACCCCCGCACCGGGAGCCGTACCCATCGCCGCCAGGGCGTCCGGGGCCGCGTCCAGGGGGATCGTGGACGTGACCAGCAGGTCCGGCCGCAGGACACCCGCCCGGACCAGTTCCAGCATCGGCGGGTAGGCGTGGGCGGCCATGCCGTGGCTGCCGAGGAGTTCGAGTTCCAGGCCGATCGCACGGGCCATCGGGACCGGGGTCGTACCGTCCGCCGAGGGCAGCAGGCCGACCTGGACATGCCGGCCGCGGCGACGCAGGGAGCCGACGGACGCAGCGCAGGTGGCCGGGGAGCCGAGGGCGTCCAGGGACACGTGGGCGCCGCCGCCGGTCAGCTCACGGATCGCCGCCGCGGTGTCGGGCACGGCCGTCGCGTCCACGCACTCGGCCGCGCCGAACTCCCTTGCCAGGGCGAGCGCTCGGGCAGACACGTCGACGGCCACCACCCGGGCACCCGAGGCCGCCGCGATCATCACCGCGGACAGGCCCACCCCGCCGCAGCCGTGCACCGCGACCCACTCCCCCGCGGCGGCCCTTCCCTGGTGCGACACCGCCCTGAACGCGGTGGCGAAACGGCAGCCCAGCGAGGCCGCCGTGGCGAAGGACATGTCCTGCGGCAGGGCCACGAGGTTCACGTCTGCGTGGTCCAGCGCCACGTACCGGGCGAACGATCCCCAGTGGGTGAAGCCGGGCTGTGTCTGGCGCTCGCAGATCTGGTGGTCGCCCGCGGCGCAGGACGCACAGGTACCGCAGGCGCAGACGAAGGGGACGGTCACCCGGTCGCCGGGCCGCCAGGCGTCCACCCGGGGGCCGACCGCTTCCACGACACCGGCGAGTTCATGGCCGGGAACGTGCGGGAGGACGATGTCCGGGTCGTGACCCTGCCAGCCGTGCCAGTCGCTTCTGCACAGGCCGGTGGCTTCCACGCGGACCACTGCGCCGTGGTCCGCCGGGTGGGGGTCGGGGACCTCACGCACCTCCAGAGGCTCGCCGTACTGTTCGAAGACCACCGCTCGCATGTGCCGTCCCCTCGCCGTTTCCGTCTGCGGGTTCATCGTCGCCGGTCGCGCGGGCCGTGCGCAGGCGGGGCTCCTCGGTACACATTCCTGCGGGCTCTGCCGGAGACGGGGATGCCGCGCGGGGTACTCGCCCCTTCCGGCACGGCCGGTGGACGGCGGTCGTCGGCGGGGTTGCGCCGGTGAGGCCGGACCGCCCGCCCGTCCGGCCTCCCCGACCCGACGGGACCCTTCTTTGAGAAATACCCCCTAGGGGTATAGTGTGTGCACCATAGACCCTGCACGCCTCTCATGAATCATGAGGAGAACGACATGACCGCACAGACCGACACCCCGGGTTCCGTCACCACCGTCTACAAGGTGAGCGGGATGAGCTGCGGACACTGCGAAGGAGCCGTCTCCGGTGAGATCTCCGAGATCGACGGGGTCGACTCCGTGAAGGCGGTCGCCTCCAGCGGGGAGGTGACGGTGGTCTCCTCGGCACCGCTCGACGAGGAAGCCGTACGGGCCGCCGTGGACGAGGCCGGGTTCGAACTGGTCGGGCGGGCCTGAGGGCACCGACCGCAGTGCCGTGTGAGGCCGCCGGGCGACTGACGGCCTCGTCATGGCTTGTCCTGCAGTTCCCCGCCCCGGCCCCCGAGGGCGTTGCCCAACCCTTCATGGAGAGTCACCCGACATGTCCAGCACCACTCAGGTTCCGACCACGCCGGTCGCCGAAGTCGAGCTCGTCATCGGCGGGATGACCTGTGCCTCGTGTGCGGCGCGGGTGGAGAAGAAGCTCAACCGGATGGACGGCGTCAGTGCCACCGTCAACTACGCGACCGAGAAGGCCAGGGTCAGCTACCCGGCCGGGATCGGGGTCGCCGACCTGATCGCGACCGTGGTGAAGACCGGGTACACGGCCGAGGAGCCCGCGCCGCCTGCGCGCGAAGAGGCCCAGGAGGCCCCCGAGCTCGCCGCCCTCCGTCAGCGGCTCGTCGTCTCCGCCGTGCTGGCCGTCCCCGTCGTCCTGCTCTCCATGATCCCCGCCCTCCAGTTCGACAACTGGCAGTGGCTCGCGCTCACCCTCGCCTCGCCCGTCGTCGTGTGGGGCGGGTGGCCCTTCCACAAGGCCGCCTGGACGAACATGAGGCACGCCGCGGCCACCATGGACACCCTGGTCTCGGTCGGTACCCTCGCCGCGTTCGGCTGGTCGCTGTGGGCGTTGTTCTTCGGTGACGCGGGGATGCCGGGCATGCGGGAGCGGTTCGAGTTCACCGTCGGCGGCATGGACGGCGCCTCGACGATCTATCTTGAGGTCGCCGCCGGGGTCATCGCCTTCATCCTGCTGGGCCGCTATCTGGAGGCCCGCGCCAAGCGGCACGCCGGGGCGGCCCTCAGGGCACTGCTGGAGCTGGGCGCCAAGGACGTCTGCGTGCTGCGGGACGGGCGCGAGGTCCGGATCCCGGCGGAGCGGCTGGGCGTCGGGGACCGGTTCGTCGTACGGCCCGGGGAGAAGATCGCGACCGACGGCACCGTCGTCGAGGGCGTCTCCGCGGTGGACGCGTCCATGCTGACCGGCGAGTCGGTACCCGTGGACGTCGGCGTCGGCGACATCGTCACCGGCGCGACCGTCAACGCCGGCGGGCGGCTCGTCGTGGAAACGACCCGGGTCGGGGCCGACACACAGCTCGCGCGGATGGCGAGGCTCGTGGAGGACGCGCAGAACGGCAAGGCGCAGGTGCAGCGGCTGGCCGACCGGATCTCCGCGGTGTTCGTGCCGGTCGTCCTCCTCATCGCGGTCGCCACCTTCGGCGGGTGGCTCGGCGCCACCGGGGACACCGTCGCCGCGTTCACCGCCGCCGTCGCCGTGCTGATCATCGCCTGCCCGTGCGCCCTCGGGCTGGCCACGCCGACCGCGCTCATGGTGGGCACCGGGCGCGGCGCCCAACTCGGCATCCTCATCAAGGGCCCCGAAGTCCTGGAGTCCACGCGCCGCGTCGACACCGTCGTCCTGGACAAGACCGGCACGGTCACCACCGGCCGGATGACCCTCCAGGAGGTCCACGTCGTCCGGGACGCCGACGAGAAGCAGGTGCTGCGGCTCGCGGGCGCACTGGAGCACGCCTCCGAGCACCCCGTGGCCCGCGCGGTCGCCGCGGGCGCCGAGGAGCGGGTTGGACCGCTGCCGCAGGCCGAGCGGTTCGAGAACGTACCCGGGAAGGGCGTACGCGGGCGCGTGGAGGGCCACGAGGTGGCCGTGGGGCGGCTGTTCGACGCGCTGCCCGTCGAGCTGGCCCGGGCGAAGGAAGAGGCCGAGCGGGACGGCCGTACGGCGGTCGTCGTCGGCTGGGACGGCGTGGCCCGGGGCGTCCTGGCCGTCGCCGACACGGTCAAGGAGACCAGCGCGGAGGCGGTGCGGTCACTGCGGGCGCTGGGGCTCACGCCGGTGCTGCTGACCGGGGACAACCGGGCGGTGGCCGAATCCGTGGCCCGGGCCGTCGGTATCCACGACGTGGTCGCCGAGGTGCTTCCCGAGGACAAGGTCGACGCCGTACGGCGGCTTCAGGGCGAGGGCCGTGTCGTCGCGATGGTCGGTGACGGGGTCAACGACGCGGCCGCGCTCGCCGCCGCCGACCTGGGCCTGGCGATGGGAACCGGGACCGACGCGGCGATCGAGGCGGGAGACCTGACCCTGGTGCGCGGGGATCTGCGCGTGGCCGCGGACGCGATCCGGCTCTCCCGGCGCACCCTGTCGACCATCAAGGGCAATCTCGTGTGGGCCTTCGGCTACAACGTGGCCGCGCTGCCGCTGGCGGCGGCGGGCTTGCTGAACCCGATGATCGCGGGCGCCGCGATGGCGTTCTCCTCGGTGTTCGTGGTGACCAACAGCCTGCGGCTACGTGCTTTCCGTTGAGGATCCTTTGACGGACCCGCTATGGAGTCCCGGGCCACGCTCACATAAGCTCTTCACAAGACTCGCGCATCGTCCTTACGCTGGGGTCCCGTTCGCTGTACCCGGGCTCTTGCGTATCTAACGGACATTTGCAAGAGACGCAGATCACAGTGATGCGAACGTAACCATCGAAGGGCTTCGAAGGTCTAAGTTGGCGATGTCAGGCAGCGTCTTGGGGGGCGCTGACTGACGTCTGAGGATGTCTTGGGGGACTTCCTCGGAGATGCGTTGCCGGGGCACGCACCTAGGGAAGCTTTGAGCGGCCCTCCCGACCGTGCGGTGTCCCGGCAGATCGCACACTGGAGTAGTACGAGGAGTTTTGCTCGTTCTGCTCAAACAGCGGTACAAGAAGTATCAAGAACAGCGATTCAGGCGCTGGTCTCTCAGACGCCCGGCCGGATCCCGTGGGGGGAATCCGCACCGGGACATGGGAAGGCGCCCTGGACGCCGGCCCGTGGGGGGACCGTCGCCAGGGCGCCTTCCGCTTTTCACTTCTACAAGCGTGCGCCGCACCCCTGAGGGGCGCAGGGAATCTGCGCGCCCAGCCATGGCCGGCCCGTGGACCGTCGCCAGGCCGCCACCGCTTTGCACGAGCATGCCGCACCCGCCCAAGGGGCGCGGGGAACTGCGCGGCCGGCCACAACCGGCCCGCAGCCGCCCACACTCCTCAAGCGGCGAAGTCCTACGCGTACCGCACTTCCACCGGCAAGGTGTCAGCGCTGCTCGACCGGGACGAAGTCGCGCTCGACGACACCCGTGTAGATCTGGCGCGGGCGGCCGATGCGGGATCCCGGCTCCTTGATCATCTCGTGCCACTGGGCGATCCAGCCCGGCAGGCGGCCGAGGGCGAACAGGACCGTGAACATCTCGGTCGGGAAGCCCATGGCGCGGTAGATGAGGCCCGTGTAGAAGTCGACGTTCGGGTAGAGGCTGCGCGAGACGAAGTAGTCGTCGGAGAGCGCGTGCTCCTCCAGCTTGAGCGCGATGTCCAGCAGCTCGTCGGACTTGCCGAGGGCCGAGAGGACGTCGTGCGCCGCAGCCTTGATGATCTTGGCGCGCGGGTCGAAGTTCTTGTAGACCCGGTGACCGAAGCCCATCAGCCGGACGCCCTCCTCCTTGTTCTTCACCTTGCGGATGAAGGAGTCGACGTCACCGCCGGAGGCCTGGATGCCTTCCAGCATCTCCAGGACGGACTGGTTGGCGCCGCCGTGCAGCGGGCCCCACAGGGCGTTGATGCCAGCGGAGATCGAGGCGAACATGTTCGCCTGGGACGAGCCGACGAGGCGGACCGTCGAGGTCGAACAGTTCTGCTCGTGGTCGGCGTGCAGGATGAGCAGCTTGTCCAGGGCCGCGACCACGACCGGGTCCAGGTCGTACTCCTGGGCGGGGACCGAGAAGGTCATACGCAGGAAGTTCTCGACGTAACCGAGGTCGTTGCGCGGGTAGACGAACGGGTGACCGATCGACTTCTTGTACGCGTACGCTGCGATCGTCGGAAGCTTGGCGAGCAGCCGGATCGTCGAGAGGTTGCGCTGCTTCTCGTCGAAGGGGTTATGGCTGTCCTGGTAGAACGTGGACAGCGCGGACACGACCGACGACAGCATGGCCATCGGGTGGGCGTCACGCGGGAAACCGCGGTAGAAGTTCTTGACGTCCTCGTGCAGCAGGGTGTGCTGCGTGATGTCGTTCTGGAACACGGTGAGCTCGTCGGTCTTCGGCAGCTCGCCGTTGATCAGCAGGTAGGCGACCTCCAGGAAGGTCGAGCTCTCGGCCAGCTGCTCGATCGGGTAGCCGCGGTACCGGAGGATGCCGGCCTCGCCGTCGAGATAGGTGACGGCGGATTTATAGGCGGCGGTGTTGCCGTAGCCGCTGTCCAGGGTGACCAGACCGGTCTGGGCACGGAGCTTCCCGATGTCGAAGCCCTTGTCGCCGACGGTGCTGTCGATCACCGGGTAGGTGTACTCGCCATCGCCGTACCGCACTACTACAGAGTTGTCGCTCACGTCATCCCTCACCGACGTTGTGCCTCTTCTTCGAGGTTGCCCTGACTGTCTCTACCATCCCCCATTTGGCGCAGGAGAGTGCACTCGGGGTCGGCCGTTGGGCGTATCGGCGGCACTGAGTGCCGCCAACTCGCCCATCCTGCCCCTCTCCTGCCACTTCCGGAAGAGCTCTGTGACCCACATGACTCATTTGATCGATCATTTTTTGTGAAGGCCCGACATTGACGCGCCTCACCGGCCCGCGAGCCGGAAGTCCAGCGCCGTGCAGCGCTGTCCCGCCGAGACCGTGCGCACCGCCTGACCGATCGCCTTGCGGGAGCCGACGAGGACGACCAGCTTCTTCGCCCGGGTGACCGCCGTGTAGAGCAGGTTCCGCTGCAGCATCATCCATGCACTGGTGGTGACGGGGATCACCACTGCGGGATATTCACTCCCCTGGGAACGATGGATGGTCACCGCGTACGCGTGCGCCAGTTCGTCCAGCTCGTCGAACTCGTACGGCACCTCCTCGTCCTCGTCCGTCAGCACGGTGAGGCGCTGGTCGACCGGATCGAGCGAGGTGACCACGCCCACGGTGCCGTTGAAGACACCGTTGGCGCCCTTCTCGTAGTTGTTGCGAATCTGGGTGACCTTGTCGCCGACCCGGAAGACCCGGCCTCCGAACCGCTTCTCCACGAGGTCAGGGCGGCCCGGGGTGATGGCCTGCTGGAGCAGGCCGTTGAGAGTGCCGGCGCCGGCGGGGCCGCGGTGCATGGGGGCGAGCACCTGGATGTCCCGGCGCGGGTCGAGCCCGAACTTGGCCGGAATCCGACGGGCCGCCACATCCACGGTGAGCCGCCCGACCTCCTCCGTGTCGTCCTCGACGAAGAGGAAGAAGTCCTTCATGCCGTCGGTGACGGGATGCTGTCCGGCGTTGATGCGGTGCGCGTTCGTCACGACGCCGGACTGCTGGGCCTGGCGGAACACGCGTGTGAGGCGCACCGCGGGCACCGGGCCGCCGTCGGCGAGGAGGTCGCGCAGGACCTCTCCGGCACCGACGCTGGGCAGCTGGTCCACATCGCCGACGAACAGCAGATGGGCCCCGGGCGGCACCGCCTTCACCAGCTTGTTGGCGAGCAGCAGGTCCAGCATGGACGCCTCGTCGACCACCACCAGGTCGGCGTCGAGCGGGCGGTCCTTGTCGTAGGCCGCGTCGCCGCCGGGCTTCAGCTCCAGCAGGCGGTGGACGGTGGAGGCCTCCGCGCCGGTGAGCTCCGCGAGGCGCTTGGCGGCCCTGCCGGTCGGGGCGGCGAGGACGACCTTGGCCTTCCTGGCGCGGGCCAGCTCCACGATCGAGCGGACCGTGAAGGACTTGCCGCAGCCGGGGCCGCCGGTGAGGACGGCGACCTTCTCGGTGAGCGCGAGCCTGACCGCGGCCTCCTGCTCGGGGGCGAGTTCGGTGCCGGTACGGGACTTCAGCCAGCCCAGCGCCTTGTCCCAGACCACGTCGCGGAAGGCCGGCATCCGGTCCTGGTCGGTGCGCAGGAGGCGCAACACCTGGGCGGAGAGGGAGAGTTCGGCGCGGTGGAAGGGGACGAGGTAGATCGCGGTGACGGACTCCGAGCCGTCCCCCGGGCCGGGCACCTTCTCCCGTACGACCCCTGGCTCGCCGGAGTCCTGGTCGGGCAGGGCGAGTTCGGCCAGGCACTCGATGACCAGGCCGGTGTCGACCTGGAGGAGCTTGACCGCGTCGGCGATCAGCCGCTCCTCGGGGAGGTAGCAGTGCCCCTGGTCGGCGGACTGCGAAAGGGCGTACTGCAGGCCCGCCTTGACGCGCTCCGGGCTGTCGTGGGGGATGCCGACGGACTGGGCGATCTTGTCGGCGGTGAGGAAGCCGATGCCCCAGACGTCGGTCGCGAGCCGGTAGGGCTGGTTCTTCACGACGGAGATCGAGGCGTCGCCGTACTTCTTGTAGATGCGCACCGCGATGGAGGTGGACACCTCGACGGTCTGGAGGAAGAGCATGACCTCCTTGATCGCCTTCTGTTCCTCCCAGGCGTCGGCGATCTTCTTGGTGCGCTTGGGGCCGAGGCCGGGGACCTCGATCAGCCGCTTCGGCTCCTCCTCGATGACCGTCAGGGTGTCCACGCCGAAGTGCTGGGTGATGCGGTCGGCGAAGACGGGCCCGATGCCCTTGACCAGGCCCGAGCCGAGGTAGCGGCGGATGCCCTGAATGGTGGCCGGCAGGACGGTCGTGTAGTTCTCGACGGTGAACTGCTTGCCGTACTGCGGGTGGGAGCCCCAGCGGCCCTCCATTCGCAGGGACTCCCCCGCCTGGGCACCTAGCAGCGCGCCGACGACGGTGAGGAGATCGCCGCCGCCCCTGCCGGTGTCGACGCGGGCGACCGTGTAGCCGTTCTCCTCGTTGGCGTAGGTGATCCGCTCCAGGACGCCTTCGAGTACGGCGAGCTGTCGTTCGCCCGTGGAAGCCCCCGCCTGATTGGACATGATCCGACGGTACCGCCCGGCACCGACAGCCCGACCGGCCCGGCCGTCCCGCGCTCGCCGACCTCGTCCGATCTGCTCCCACCGGAGCCGCCCCCCTGGCGCCCCCGACATCACGATCGGGTATCGAGATCCGGCCAAGGGCTTGCCCAACCCTCGTGTAATCGATTCCAATCCTCGGTACACGAAGTCGTGTAATCGATTCCACGAGGAGGTGGAGCGGCGATGGCGAGTATCAAGGACGTCGCTGCGGAGGCAGGGGTCTCCGTCGCCACGGTGTCGCGCGTCCTGAACGACCACCCGTCGGTCAGCACGGACGCACGCACGCGTGTGCTGGCCGCCGTCGAGGCGCTGGGCTATCGCCCGAACGCCGTCGCCCGCTCCCTGCGCACCGACCAGACCCACACCCTCGGCCTGGTCATCAGCGACGTCATGAACCCCTACTTCACCGAGCTGGCCCGCTCCGTGGAGGAGGAGGCCCGCGCACTGGGCTACAGCGTGATCATCGGCAACGCCGACGAGCGGCCCGCCCTCCAGGACCACCACGTACGGAACCTGCTCGACCGCCGTATCGACGGCCTCCTGGTCTCCCCCACCGACGGCGGCTCCCCGCTGATGCTGGGCGCCGTGCGCGCGGGGACGCCGATGGTCTTCGTGGACCGGTGGATCCCCGGGGTGGCCGTGCCGGTCGTCCGGGCCGACGGGCGGGCCGCGATACGGGATCTCGTCGCCCATCTGCACGGACTGGGGCACCGGCGGCTCGCGATCATCGCGGGCCCCGCGGCCACCACCACCGGCCAGGAGCGCGTGACCGTCTTCCGGGAGGCCCTCCAGGCGTACGGCCTCGATCTGCCCGACGCCTACATAGGCCAGGGCGACTTCCAGGCCGAGAGCGGTCGGCGGGTCACCGAGGGCTTCCTCGACCTGCCCGAGCCGCCCGAGGTCGTCTTCGCCGCCGACAACCTGATGGCGCTCGGCGCGCTGGACGCCGTACGCGCGCGTGGGCTGCGCGTCCCCGACGACCTCGCCCTGGCCGCGTTCGACGACATCCCGTGGTTCGTGCACACCGATCCGCCCATCACCGCGATCGCCCAGCCCACGGGGGAGCTGGGGCGGGCCGCCGTACGGGCGCTCGTGGACCGCATCGAGGGGCGGCACCCCGAGTCCGTCATCCTCCCCGCCCGTCTCGTCGTTCGCCGCTCCTGCGGTGAGGCCGCCCCGGAGAACGTCGCAGTGAACCCCGTAACGAACAGGAGCAAGCCGTGAGCAACCAGGACGAGTTGCTGCGCATCGAGGGCATTCGGAAGTCCTTCCCCGGCGTGGTCGCGCTCGACGGCGTCGACTTCGACCTGCGCCGGAGCGAGGTGCACGTGCTGCTCGGCGAGAACGGCGCCGGCAAGAGCACGCTGATCAAGATGCTGTCGGGCGCCTACCACCCCGACGAGGGCCGGGTCCTGGTGGACGGCGAGGAGGTGCACATCCGCGGGGCGCAGGACGCCGAGCGGCTGGGCATCGCCACCATCTACCAGGAGTTCAACCTCGTCCCCGACCTCACGGTCGCCGAGAACATCTTCCTGGGCCGGCAGCCGCGCCGCCTCGGGATGATCGACCGCAAGACGATGGAGGCCGACGCCGAGGCGCTGCTGGGGCGCGTCGGCGTCAACGTCTCGCCCCGCGCGCGTGTCCGCGAACTCGGCATCGCCCGGCTCCAGATGGTCGAGATCGCCAAGGCGCTCAGTCTGAACGCGCGCGTGCTGATCATGGACGAGCCGACCGCGGTGCTCACCTCCGAGGAGGTCGACAAGCTCTTCGCGATCGTGCGCACGCTGCGCGAGGACGGCGTCGGGATCGTCTTCATCACGCACCACCTGGAGGAGATCGCCGCCCTGGGCGACCGGGTCACGGTCCTCCGGGACGGGAAGTCCGTCGGGCAGGTGCCCGCCACCACGCCCGAGGACGAGCTCGTACGCCTGATGGTGGGGCGCTCCATCGAGCAGCAGTACCCGCGCGAGCGCGGCGACACCGGTCAGGCCCTGCTGAAGGTCGAGGGCCTCACCCGTGACGGTGTCTTCCACGACATCGGCTTCGAGGTGCACGCCGGTGAGGTCGTCGGCATCGCCGGACTGGTCGGGGCCGGCCGTACCGAGGTGGCGCGGGCGGTGTTCGGCGCGGATCCGTACGACAAGGGGGCCGTGAAGGTCTCCGGGACGGCCCTGAAGGGGCATGACGTGGGCGCCGCCATGGCGGCCGGTATCGGGCTGATCCCCGAGGACCGCAAGGGCCAGGGCCTGGTGCTCGACCAGACGGTCGAGGAGAACCTGGGCCTGGTGACCATGCGGTCCGCCACGCGCGCGGGGCTCGTCGACCTCAAGGGGCAGCGCGAGGCCGCAGCGCGGATCGCCGAGCAGCTCGGCGTGCGGATGGCCGGACTCCAGCAGCACGTCCGTACGTTGTCCGGCGGCAACCAGCAGAAGGTCGTCATCGGCAAGTGGCTGCTCGCCGACACGAAGGTGCTCATCCTCGACGAGCCGACGCGCGGGATCGACGTCGGCGCCAAGGTCGAGATCTACCAGCTCATCAACCAACTCACCGCGGCAGGGGCCGCCGTCCTCATGATCTCCAGCGACCTGCCCGAGGTGCTCGGCATGAGCGACCGGGTGCTCGTGATGGCCCAGGGCCGGATCGCCGGCGAACTCGACGCCGACGAGGCCACGCAGGACTCCGTGATGGCACTCGCCGTCAGCAACCCCACGACCGACAAGGAGGCCGCTCGTGGCCACTGACACGCTCAAGAGCAGGGCGGGCGCCGACAGCGCCGCCGGCGGTCTGCGCCGACTGCTCCTCGACAACGGCGCGCTCACCGCGCTGATCGTCCTCGTCATCGCCATGTCGGCGCTGTCGGGCGACTTCCTCACCACCGACAACCTGCTCAACGTCGGCGTCCAGGCGGCCGTGACCGCCGTCCTCGCCTTCGGTGTGACCTTCGTGATCGTCTCGGCGGGCATCGACCTGTCGGTCGGCTCGGTGGCGGCCCTGTCGGCCACCGTCCTCGCCTGGACCGCCACCTCGCACGGGGTGCCGGTCTTCATGGCGGTGGTGCTCGCCGTCGTCACCGGCATCGCGGCCGGTCTCGTCAACGGCTTCCTGATCGCCTACGGCAAACTGCCCCCGTTCATCGCGACCCTGGCGATGCTCTCGGTGGCCCGCGGTCTGTCGCTGGTGATCTCCGAGGGCTCCCCGATCGCCTTCCCCGACTCCGTCTCGCACCTCGGTGACACGCTCGGCGGCTGGCTGCCGGTGCCCGTCCTCGTCATGGTCGTCATGGGGCTCCTCGCGGCCTTCGTCCTCGCACGGACCTACATCGGCCGCTCCATGTACGCGATCGGCGGCAACGAGGAGGCGGCCCGGCTCTCCGGGCTGCGGGTGAAGAAGCAGAAGCTCGCCATCTACGCCCTCTCCGGTGTCTTCGCCGCCGTCGCGGGTGTCGTGCTCGCCGCCCGCCTCTCGTCCGCGCAGCCGCAGGCCGCCGACGGCTACGAGCTGGACGCGATCGCCGCCGTCGTCATCGGCGGTGCCTCGCTGGCCGGCGGCACCGGCAAGGCCTCCGGGACGCTGATCGGCGCGCTGATCCTGGCGGTGCTCAGGAACGGCCTCAACCTGCTGAACGTGTCCGCGTTCTGGCAGCAGGTCGTCATCGGCGTCGTCATCGCGCTGGCGGTGCTCCTGGACACCCTGCGCCGCAAGGCCGGGGCCACCCCGGTGACCGGTGCCTCGCAGGGCGGCAGGGGGCGCCAGGCGGCGACGTACGGGCTCGCGGCCGTCGTCACCGTGGCGATCGTCGGCGCGACCTCCTTCCTGCACAACGGCTCGTCCTCGACGGCGAACCCGAAGATGGGTCTGTCGCTGTCCACCCTCAACAACCCCTTCTTCGTGCAGATCCGGGCGGGCGCCCAGGCCGAGGCGAAGAAACTGGGCGTGGACCTGACCGTCACCGACGCCCAGAACGACGCCTCCCAGCAGGCCAACCAGCTGCAGAACTTCACCAGTTCGAGCCTCGACGCGATCATCGTCAACCCGGTGGACTCGGATGCGGCGAGCAACTCCGTGAAGGCCGCCGACAAGGCGAAGATCCCGGTCATCGCGGTGGACCGCGGCGTCAACAAGGCCTCCGTGGACGCTCTCGTGGCCTCCGACAACATCGCCGGCGGTGAGCTGGCCGCCAAGTCCATCGGCGAGAAGCTCGGCGGCAAGGGCAAGATCGTGATCCTCCAGGGCCAGGCCGGTACGTCCGCCGCCCGTGAGCGCGCGCAGGGTTTCGCACAGGGTCTGAAGGCCTACCCGGGCATCCAGGTCGTCGCGCAGCAGCCCGCCGACTTCGACCGCACCAAGGGCCTCGACGTGATGTCGAACCTGCTCCAGGCCCACTCCGACGTCCAGGGCGTCATCGCCGCCAACGACGAGATGGCGCTCGGCGCGATCAAGGCGCTGGGCTCCAAGGCCGGCACGTCGGTCTCGGTGGTCGGCTTCGACGGCACACCGGACGGCCTGACCGCGGTGAAGAACGGAACGATGTACGCATCCGTGGCACAACAGCCGTCGCAACTGGGCAAAATCGCGGTGGACAACGCGCTCAAGGCCCTCCAGGGCAAGAAGGTCGAGGAGACGATCAAGGTGCCGGTGAAGGTGGTCACCAAGGAGAACGTGGCCGGGTTCACGGGCTGACGACGGCGCACCGGCGGGCGGCCGCTTCGGCCACCCGCCCCACGTCACCGACTAGGGGAGTCATCCATGTACGACTACGACCTACTGGTCGTAGGGTCGGCCAACGCCGACCTGGTGATCGGCGTAGAGCGGCGGCCCGCGGCCGGCGAGACGGTGCTCGGCTCGGACCTGGCCGTGCACCCGGGGGGCAAGGGCGCCAACCAGGCGGTCGCGGCGGCCCGGCTGGGCGCGCACACGGCCCTGCTCGCCCGGGTCGGCGACGACGGCCACGGCCGGCTCCTCCTGGACTCGCTGCGGGCGGCCGGTGTCGACACGGTGGGCGTGCTGGTGGGCGGGGCGCCCACCGGCGTCGCGCTGATCACCGTCGACCCGTCCGGGGACAACAGCATCGTGGTGTCGCCGGGCGCCAACGGGCGGCTCACTCCGGGTGACGTACGGGCCGCGACCAGCCTCTTCCACGCCTCCCGGGTGGTGTCGACACAGCTGGAGATCCCGCTGGAGACGGTCGTGGAGGTCGTACGGAACCTGGCGCCGGACAGCCGCTTCGTGCTGAACCCGTCGCCGCCGCGGCCGTTGCCGACCGAGGTGCTGGCCGCCTGCGACCCGCTGATCGTCAACGAGCACGAAGCGAAGGTGATCCTCGGGGACGCCTGTGTGAGCGACGCGCCCAAGGACTGGGCTCGGCTGCTGCTCGCCAAGGGGCCGAAGTCGGTGGTCGTGACGCTGGGCGCGGAGGGCTCCCTGGTGGCGTCCTCCTCCGCGGGCGTGACCCGGGTGGCGTCGGTGAAGGTGGACGCGGTGGACACCACGGGTGCGGGCGACGCCTTCACGGCGGCGCTGGCCTTCCGGCTGGGGGCGGGTGCCTCCCTGACGGAGGCGGCGGCCTACGCGTCCCGGGTCGGGGCGGTCGCGGTGACCCGGGAGGGCGCGCAGGACTCCTTCCCGACGGCGGACGAGGTCGAGGCGCTGTGAAGAAGGCCGGAATCCTGAACCGTCAACTGTCCGGTGCGATAGCCGAGTTGGGGCACGGGGACGGGGTGCTGGTGTGTGACGCCGGCATGCCGATTCCCGACGGTCCGCGCGTGGTCGACCTGGCGTTCCTCGCCGGGGTGCCGTCGTTCGCGGAGGTGCTTGACGGGCTGCTCGCCGAGCTGGTCGTGGAGGGGGCGACGGCGGCGACGGAGGTGCGCGGCGCGAACACGGAGGCGTCCACGCTGCTGGACGCCCGCTTCCCCGAGCTGGACCTGGTCTCCCACGAGAAGCTCAAGGAGCTGTCGGCGCGGGCCCGACTGGTCGTCCGCACGGGCGAGGCGCGGCCGTATGCGAACGTGCTGCTCAGGTGCGGGGTGTTCTTCTAGTCCGGTGGCCGCACACACTTCGAAGGGGCCCGGTCCGTAGACCGGGCCCCCTCGGTTTTCCCTCCCCGTCAGAACCCCCGCGATCCCCCCGGATCCCCCTCCAAGAGTCCTGATGCCATGTACGACGGGCGAGGTGGGGAGAGGGTTGTACGGTTCTCCGGAATTTTTTTGTCCGTCATTCCTGACCACTCACATGGTGTGGGCCACGAAGCGTTCGGCGGTCTCGGCGAGGACCTCGCGGCCGTCCCGGGCCCACAGGGCATCGTTGAACAGTTCGACCTCGATGGCGCCCGTGTAGCCGGCCGCCTCGACGTACCCCTGCCACTCCCGCATGTCGATCGAGCCGTCGCCGATCTGGCCGCGGCCGTTGAGGACCCCCTCGGGGAGCGGGGTCGTCCAGTCGGCGAGCTGGAAGGTGTGGATACGGCCGCCTGCGCCCGCGCGGGCGATCTGCGCGGGCGCGTTGTCGTCCCACCAGATGTGGTACGTGTCCACCGTGACGCCGACCTGCTGGGCAGGGAAACGCTCCGCCAGGTCGAGGGCCTGGGTGAGCGTCGAGACCACGCAGCGGTCGGAGGCGTACATGGGGTGCAGCGGCTCGATGGCCAGCCGCACCCCGTGCTCCTCCGCGTACGGGCCCAGGACGGACAGGGCGTCCGCGATGCGCTCACGGGCGCCGTGCAGGTCCTTCGAACCGGCCGGGAGGCCGCCCGAGACCAGGACCAGGGTGTCGGTGCCCAGCGTCGCCGCCTCGTCGACCGCACGCCGGTTGTCGTCCAGGGCCGCCGCCCGCTCGTCCGGGTCGATCGCCGTGAAGAACCCGCCGCGGCACAGGGTGGTGACGGTCAGCCCCGCGTCGCGGACCAGCTTGGCCGTCTCCTCGACACCGTACGACTGAACGGGCTCGCGCCACAGGCCGATGTTGCCGATGCCCAACTCCCGGCAGGCGTCGACCAGTTCCGGGATCGACAGCTGCTTGACCGTCATCTGGTTGATGGAGAAGCGGGACAGGTCGCCGGTCACTGGGTCACCCCGTACAGCGAGAGCAGGTTCTTCATGCGCTCCTCGGCCGTCTTCGGGTCCGGGAACAGGCCCAGGCCGTCGGCGAGTTCGTAGGCGCGCGTGAAGTGCGGGAGGGAGCGGGCCGACTGGAGGCCGCCGACCATCGTGAAGTGGCTCTGGTGGCCGGCCAGCCAGGCCAGGAAGACCACGCCCGTCTTGTAGAAGCGGGTGGGCGTCTGGAAGAGGTGGCGGGACAACTCGACCGTGGGGTCGAGGAGTTCACGAAAACCCTTGGCGTCGCCGGTGTCCAGGACGCGGACCGCCTCGGCGGCCAGCGGGCCCAGCGGGTCGAAGATGCCGAGCAGGGCGTGGCTGAAGCCCTGCTCGTCGCCCGCGATCAGCTCGGGGTAGTTGAAGTCGTCGCCGGTGTAGCAGCGGACGCCCTGCGGGAGCCGGCGGCGGATGTCGATCTCGCGCTGGGCCTCCAGGAGCGAGACCTTGATGCCGTCGACCTTGTCCGGGTGGGCCGCGATGACCTGGAGGAACGTGTCCGTGGCCGCGTCGAGGTCGCTGGAGCCCCAGTAGCCATCGAGGGCCGGGTCGAACATCGGGCCGAGCCAGTGCAGGATCACCGGCTCGGTGGACTGGCGCAGGAGGTGGCCGTAGATCTCCAGGTAGTCCTCGGGGCCCTTCGCCGCGGTCGCGAGTGCCCGGGAGGCCATCAGGATGGCCTGCGCGCCGGACTCCTCGACGAGGGCGAGCTGCTCCTCGTAGGCGGCGCGGACCTCCGCGAGCGTGGCCGGCCCGGTGAGCTGGTCGGTGCCCACGCCGCAGGCGATGAGACCGCCGACCGACTTGGCCTCGGCGGCGCTGCGGCGGATCAGCTCGGCCGCGCCCGCCCACTCCAGGCCCATCCCGCGCTGGGCGGTGTCCATCGCCTCGGCGACGCCGAGTCCGTGCGACCACAGGTGGCGGCGGAAGGCGAGGGTGGCGTCCCAGTCGACGGCGGCCGGGGAGTCCGGCGTGCTGTCGGCGAACGGGTCGGCGACGACGTGCGCCGCCGAGAAGACCGTGCGGGAGGTGAAGGGGGTGCCGGGGGTGGCGGCGAGGGGCTCCTTGCGGGGCTCGTAGGCCCTGAAGCCCCCCTGGAAGTCGGGGAGTCGGATCGTCACAGCGAGATCTCCGGGACGTCGAGACGGCGGCCCTCGGCCGAGGACTTCAGGCCCAGTTCGGCGAGCTGGACGCCGCGGGCGCCGGCGAGGAGGTCCCACTGGTAGGGGGCGTCGGCGTAGACGTGCCGGAGGAAGAGCTCCCACTGGGCCTTGAAGCCGTTGTCGAACTCCGCGTTGTCCGGGACTTCCTGCCACTGGTCGCGGAAGACCTCGGTCGCCGGGATGTCCGGGTTCCAGACGGGCTTGGGGGTGGCGCTGCGGTGCTGGACGCGGCAGTTGCGCAGACCGGCGACGGCGGAGCCCTCGGTGCCGTCGACCTGGAACTCGACGAGCTCGTCGCGGTTGACGCGGACGGCCCAGGAGGAGTTGATCTGGGCGATGGCGCCGCTGTCGAGTTCGAAGATGCCGTAGGCGGCGTCGTCGGCGGTGGCGTCGTAGGGCTTGTCGTTCTCGTCCCAGCGCTGCGGGATGTGGGTGGCGGTGAGGGCCTGGACGGTCTTCACCCGGCCGAAGAGCTCGTGGAGCACGTACTCCCAGTGCGGGAACATGTCGACAACGATGCCACCGCCGTCCTCGGCGCGGTAGTTCCAGGAGGGGCGCTGGGCGGTCTGCCAGTCGCCCTCGAAGACCCAGTAGCCGAACTCTCCGCGGATCGAGAGGATGCGGCCGAAGAAGCCGCCGTCGATGAGGCGCTTCAGCTTGAGCAGTCCGGGCAGGAAGAGCTTGTCCTGGACGACGCCGTGCTTGATGCCCTTCGCCTCGGCGAGGCGGGCCAGCTCCAGGGCGCCGTCGAGGCCGGTGGCGGTGGGCTTCTCGGTGTAGATGTGCTTGCCGGCGGCGATCGCCTTCTTGATGGCCCCCTCGCGCGCGGAGGTCACCTGAGCATCGAAGTAGATCTCGACGGTCGGATCGGCGAGGACCGCGTCGACGTCGGTGGAGATGTTCGCCGGGTCCAGGCCGTGCTGCTCGGCGAGGGCCTTGAGCGCGTGCTCGCGGCGGCCGACGAGGATCGGCTCGGGCCACAGCACGTCGCCGTCGCCGAGGTCGAGCCCGCCCTGTTCACGGATCGCGAGGATCGACCGGACGAGGTGCTGGCGGTAGCCCATGCGCCCCGTCACACCGTTCATGGCGATACGCACCGTCTTGCGTGTCACGTCATTCCCTTCATAGGCGTCGTACGCGGTTGTGCGCGCCGCGCACGCCCCCCACTGACGAGCGTTACAGCAAGCGCTTTCTATCTCTGAAGAAGCTAGCCTCTGACCAGCGGTCTGGACAAGACCGCAACAGGGGTGAGTTGTTCGAGGGGGCGAACAACTCAGGCTAATGGGCTTAGGGTCGGTCTTCTGGATCAGGTCGGCTGTGACATACGGCTCCTCTCGACAGGTCGAGCTGGGGCCGGTGCGTGCAGCCGCGACGACAAGGCCGTGGACGCGCGTGCCCGGGGCCCACGGCGCCGACATGATCCGGGGGACCGGCCCCGAGGCCGGCCCGGAACCGGGCCCCGGGTGCCCGCGTGTACGACGGAGTACGACTGAGATGCGCTGCGGCGCGCGACCGGAGGACGACGAGATGACGGTGACCCTGGCGGACGTGGCGGCCCGCGCCCAGGTCTCCCCCGCGACGGTGTCGCGCGTACTGAACGGGAACTACCCCGTGGCCGCGACCACCCGTGAGCGGGTGCTGCGGGCCGTGGACGAGCTGGACTACGTGCTGAACGGTCCGGCGAGCGCGCTCGCCGCCGCCACGTCGGATCTCGTCGGGATCCTGGTGAACGACATCGCCGACCCCTTCTTCGGGATCATGGCCGGCGCCATCCAGTCCGAGATCGGGGGGCCGGGCGGGCGCGCGGGCGGTGAGCGGCTCGGTGTGGTGTGCAACACGGGTGGCTCTCCGGAGCGGGAGCTGACGTATCTCACCCTGCTGCAGCGGCAGCGGGCGGCGGCGGTCGTACTGACCGGCGGGGCCATGGAGGACGCGCCGCACCAGGCCGCGATGTCCGCCAAGCTGCGCAAGCTGGCGGACGCGGGCACCCGGATCGTGCTGTGCGGGCGGCCTCCGGCGCCGGAGACCGGGGCGGTCGCGCTGACCTTCGACAACCGGGGCGGGGGCCGCGAGCTGACCGAGCACCTCATCGGGCTCGGGCACCAAAAGCTCGGGTACATCGCGGGGCCGGAGGAGCGCACGACGACCCGGCACCGGCTGGAGGGGCACCGGACGGCCCTCGATGCGCACGGGATCACCGAGGACCCGCGCTGGACCGTGTACGGCCGCTACGACCGGCGGTCCGGGTACGAGGCCACGCTGGAGCTGCTGCGCCGGGATCCGTCGCTGACGGCCGTCGTCGCCGCGAACGACTCCGTGGCGCTGGGGGCGTGCGCGGCCCTGCGGGACTCCGGGCTGCGGATCCCCGACGACGTGTCCGTCGCCGGGTTCGACGATCTGCCGTTCAGCATCGACGTGGTACCCGCGCTGACGACGGTGCGGTTGCCGTTGGCGGAGGCGGGGGCCCGGGCGGGACGGATCGCCATGGGGCGGGAGGAGCCGCCGCCCGGGGGGATCGCGACGGTTCGGGGAGAGCTGATGGTTCGGGGGTCTTCGGGGGCTCCTCGGGGGTGAGGAGGCGGGGGTCTTCGGGGGCTGCCCGGAGGTGAGGAGGCGGGGACGGGTGCGGGCCGGTGGGGGCTGGGCGCGCAGTTCCCCGCGCCCCTTCAGTGGGTGCAGTCGCTCCGGCTCCTCCGCGACTTCCCAGGTGTGCCGGAACGACTTGGCTCGGCCTCGCCCCGCCTACCGCGTGGCGGCACCCTGGCGGCGTGCCCGCAACAGGGCTCCTTGAAGCGGGAGTTCGTGATGGGTGCCCGGGGTGAAGCCGGCCTCCTGGAGGAGTTGGCGGTAGTGGGCCCCGGTGCGTTCGCGGCCACCGACGTTGCACAGCATGTGGATGTCCCAGGCGGTGGCGAGACAGGGGCGGGGGTCCGTGGGCAGGAGACGTTCGATCAGCAGGAGTTCCGTGCCCGGGGCCATCGACCGGGCGCAACGGCGCAGGAGTGCCAGGCACTGCGCGTCGTCCCAGTCGTGCAGGACCCGGGAGAGGATGTAGAGGTCGCCTCCCTCAGGGATCCCCGAGGTGAAGTCCCCGGTCACGAAGCGGCAGCGGTCGGTCAGGCCCGCGGCGGCGAAGGCCTTCTCGGCGGACTCCACCGCGTGGGAGCGTTCCAGGAGCACGCCGTTCAGGTGCGGGGCGACTTGGAGGAGGCGCCTCAGGAGTTCGCCGTTGCCTCCGGCCACGTCCACCACGGTGCGGTGGGCCGAGAGCTCCACCAGGTCCGGAACGGGCGCGAACATCGGGGCACTCGCGGCCATCGCCCGGTCGAAGAGGTCCGCGAGTTCGGGGTGGCGGGCGAAGTACACGAAGTGATGCTCGCCGTAGAGGTGCGCGAAGCCCTCCTCCCCCGTGCGGACCGCGTGCAGGAGTTCACCGAACGACTGGTAGAACGGTCCGCCGTAGAGACGGGCCAGCGGGTGGAACGAGGCGCTGGAGCCGGTACGCAACGGCTCTCCCAGTTCGGTGAGATGGTACGAGCCGTCTGCGGCCGCCCTCACCAACCCGAGGCCGGCCAGATACCGCAACAGTCGCCCCAGGCTGTCGGGGTGACTGCCGCTCAGGTCGGCCAGGGTCTCGCAGTCCGCGCCCGGGTGGCTGTCCAGGTGGTCCGCGAGCCGGAGTTCGGCGGCCACCGCGATCGCCTGGGTGGTCCAGGCTCCCGTCATCAGGTGCAGCAGGCGGTCGCGTGCCGGTTCGGCCCGGCCCGGGGACTGCGGTGCCGCCGTGCGACGCAGGTGTGCCGCCAGGAGCTCGGGATGCCGACCGGGGACGTACAGCTCGATGCGGTGGTCCGTGGCCGTGCGGAAGTAGAGGACGGTCGCGTTCTCGTGCGGGTTGTGGCCACCGCCTTCGGCCAAGGCTCCGGCCCGGTCCAGCAGCAGGGTGGTCAGGCCGTGCAGGACGAGCGGGGTGGGGGCTACGGCCTCGAAGGCGGTGTGCGCCTCGTGACCGGCGGCGCGTTCGGCCGCCGCGACGAGCGCGAGCTCCGATCCTTCGGGCACCTCCAGGGCGAAGAGCTCCACCTCGGCGCGTCCGTCGGCCTCGCCGTACGCCTCCTCCCCCGTCACCGCCACCCGCACGATCGCCACCGGCAGTTCCCCGGCCGGTCTCCCGTACCGCTGTGCGAGCCGCCCGCGCACCACCACGCTCGGCGTCGGCTCCCCCGCGTGCAGCCCCCGCGCCGACAGTTCCTCACGGAGCCCCTCCATCGTGCGCGGGAACACGAGAAGGGCGGTGTGAGCCAGCCTCAGGTGGCGGCCGATCTCCTCTCTCTCCGCCGCGGTCAGCGACGGCAGAAGCGCGTCGAGGGCGCTTGCCGTGTCGTTTCTCCGGATGAACTCGGACGCCTGCTCGATACGGTCGAGATCTGCCGGGGGGAGACAGCACTCGGGCGCCGACGCAATGGCCATGGGTGTGGGTGTCCTCGGGTCGATGGGTGAGGGGTGAGGGGTGGGACAGTCGCTGGGGAGGGTGGCGGGGTCGTACCGTCGACGGCCGTCCGGCCACAGCGCGCGCTTGGGGCACAGGGTGCAGGGCCCAAGGGCGCCTACACGCCTACGTAGTTGTCCGCGAAGTAGTGCTGCTGAGTCCTGGACGTCCGCAGGCTGTCCAGGCGGGAGGTGCGCAGGGCGCGCAGGAAGCGGGACTCCTCGTCGTCCCCGGCGGGCGCGTGCAGCAGGCCGATCATCCAGTGGGAGAACTCCTGGGCCCGCCAGATCCGCGGCAGGCAGGTGGCCGAGTACCGGGCCAACGGCCCCTCGTCACCGTGGTGGACGGCGGCGGCGAAGGCGTCTGCCAGGGCCTCCGCCGCCATGACGGCGAGGTTGGCGCCCTTCGCCGCCGAGGGGCTGATCAGGCCGGCCGCATCGCCCGCCAGGTACAGCCGCCCGTACTGCATCGGGTCGAGGACGTCCGACTCCAGATCGACCACCGCACGTTCCAGGACGGGTCCGCGGCGAAGCGGGCCGAACCGTTCCGCCCGCATCCGCAGGTCGAGTTCGTCCCATACAGCGCTGTCGCTCCATGCATCCGGATCGGTGCCCTCGGGGCACTGGAGGTAGTAGCGGGTGACGGTCGCGGTGCGGGCCATGTGGCCGGCGAACCCGCGGTCGTGCACCGCGTAGGTCACCGAGGACAGTGAGGGCGGGGCCTCGACGAGCAGCGCCAGCCAGGACACGCCGTGCCGACGCCGGTGCGCTCGCGTGGCCCCCGCCGGAAGCCGCCTGCGGCACACGCCCTGACGGCCGTCGCACCCGGCGACGTAACGGCCCGTCAGCCGTCGCTCGGTGCCGTCCGCTTCGTGCGTCACCAGCCACGGCCGCTCGCCGTCCACCCCGCCCACCTCGGTCACCGCGGTGTCGAAGCGCAGATCACCGCCGCGTCGCAGGAATTCGGCCACCAGGTCCGCCACCAGTTCCTGCTGCGGATAGACGGTGTGCACTTCGCCCCGGCCCAGTTCGCCGTACCGGAGGGTGAACTCTCCCTGCTCACCGCGGAAGACGCAGGTGTCGTGCTGCCGTCCGCGCGCCAGCAGCCCGGCACCGAGGCCGTTGTCGACGAGGACACGGACGGTGTGGGCCGCCAGATAGCCTGCCCGCGCCCGCCGTTCGACGTGGGCACGGCTGCTCCGCTCCACGATCAGGCAGTCGACACCGGCCGCCAGCAGCAGGTTGCCGAGCACCAGCCCGGCGGGCCCGGCACCGACGATCAGTACCGTTACCTCGTCCTCAAACGGACGCTTTGTCACTTTTCGCTCCAGCTCATCCATTGATCATGTGGATTAATAGCAGAGCGGGGAGATTGAGTGGCTGAAACATGACGCGCACCATGGCCGGGGCCGGCGGGTCAGGCCCGGCAGAACACCGCTGACCTGCCGTGATGCGACCGCCAGGACCGCGGGATCGTCACACGGGTTCATTCGTTCGAGGATGAGGATGAAGACAAGGAGGACGCGGAGGAGGGAAAGCGTGGGCGGGCCCTCACGACCGGAGATGGGCCCTCGCGGACCGCTCCACCCGCGCCCGGTGCGTGGCTCACCAGAGATCCGATCCGCCGTGATCCCCACCGATGATTTCCGCGCCCGCCCCCGGTCTGTACTGCCGTCATCGCCCGAGCGGGAGAGCAATCCCCAGCGGGAGAGCAACCCCGCGCCGAAGAGCAACAAGGAACCGGAGTGAGTCCCATGCGTATCGTGATCAGTGAGTTCATCAGTCTGGATGGTGTCGTGCAGGCCCCGGGTGGGCCGGAGGAGGACACCGACGGTGGGTTCGCGCACGGCGGCTGGTCGCATCCGTACTTCGACGAGGAGGTGCTCGGTTCCGCGTTCATGGAGGGGATGGAGCGGGCCGAGGCGCTGCTGTACGGGCGGCGGACCTATCTGACGATGGCCGGGGCGTGGCCGGAGCGGGCCGGGGATCCGTTCGCCGACCGGCTGAACTCCCTGAAGAAGTACGTGGTCACGGACACCCTCGGTGATGACGAGCTGACGTGGAACAACACCGAGCGGATCCCGGGCGGCGAGGCCGTCGCGCGGATCCGTGAGCTGCGGGCCCGCGAGGGCGGCGAGCTGGCGATGATGGGCAGCCCGACCCTGGTCCGCACCCTCATCAGTGAGGGGCTGGTCGACGAGCTCCAGCTCATCGTGATGCCGGTGATCCTCGGCGGCGGCAAGTCGATCTTCCCGGAGGACGGCGGGAAGCGGCCCTTCGAGCTCGTGTCCACGGTCGCCGGGAAGACGGGCGTGCAGCTGTGCGTGTACCGGCCCGCACCCGACGCCGGCCAGGCGCAGGGGTAGCCGCGGTGGGCGCGGCCGTCCTACGCTCAGTCCATCGATATCTCTGACTGAGTCAAGTATCCGGGGGTCGACCGATCATGACCGTCCAGGACATCCGCGCCTTCAACCGCTTCTACACGAACGTGATCGGCGCCCTCGACTACAGCCGCCACCTCTACGCCCCCTTCACCCTCACCGAGTCCCGCGTCCTGTACGAACTCGCGCACTCGGCCCGCACCGACGCGGCCGATCTGCGGACCGAACTCTCCCTGGACGCCGGGTACTTGAGCCGGATCCTGAACAAGTTCGAGCAGGACGGGCTGATCGAGCGCGCGGCCTCACGACAGGATCCGCGCCGACGCCATGTCACGCTCACCGCACGCGGCCGGGAGACCGCCGCGCTGCTCGCGGAGCGCGCGGACGAATCCGTGGGCGCGCTCCTCGCGACCGTGCCGCCGGTCGAACGGCCCCGGCTCGCCGAGGCGATGCACACCGTCCGCGCCCTGCTCTCCGACGGCCGCCCGCCGCGCCGCGAGGACGTCTTCCTGCGCGAGCCGGGCCCCGGCGACCTCGGGTGGATGGTGGCCCGCAACGCGGCCCTGTACTCCGCCGAGTACGGCTTCAACGCCGACTACGAGGGCCTGGTCGCGAGGATCGTCGCCGACTTCGCGCAGGACCACGATCCGCATCTGGAGCGGGTCTGGATCGCCGAGCTGGACGGGCGCCCGGTGGGGTGCGTGATGTGCGTACGGGACGACGCGCCCGGCACGGCCCGGCTGCGGCTGCTCCTCGTCGAGCCGGCCGCGCGCGGACTCGGCATCGGGGACCGGCTGGTGGCGGCCGTCGTCGGCTTCGCGCGCCACGCCGGCTACCGCGACCTGGTGCTGTGGACCAACGACGTCCTCGCCGCCGCCCGCCGCGTCTACCAGCGCCACGGGTTCGTCCTGGCCGCCGAGAAACCCCACCGCTCCTTCGGCAGGGACCTGAACGGCCAGGACTGGCGGCTGGACCTCACCGACTCGGCCGGGCGAGAGTAGAACCATGAAACTGGCGTTCTCCACCCTCGGTGTCCCCGGCCTCCCCCTCTCGGACGTGCTACGGCTCGCGACCTCGCACGGCTATCACGGCGTGGAACTGCGCGCGCATCCGGAGGAGCCGGTGCACCCCGGTATCGGGCTCGCGGAACGGGCCGACGCGGTGGCCGAGTTCAAGGCGGCGGGAGTCGAGGTCCTCGGTGTCGCCGGGTACGCGCGTGTCGCCGCGCCGGGCGACGACGAGCCCGTGGTCGAGGAGATCCACCGTCTCCTGGACCTGGCCCGTGACCTCGGTGCCGGTTTCGTCCGGGTCTTCCCCGGCGCCGCCCCCGACCAGTCCCGCGAGGAGGCCGACGCCACGGCCGCCCGGCGGCTCGGCACGGCCGCGGAGTACGCGGGCGACCTCGACGTACGGATCCTGCTCGAAACCCATGACTCGCACCGCACGGGTGCCGAGGCGATCCGGGTCCTCGGCCCGGTCGGCCACCGTCAGGTCGGCTCGCTCTGGGATGTCATGCACACCTGGCTCGGTGGCGAGCAGCCCTCCGAGACCTACGCGGCCCTCGCCCCGCATCTCGGATATGTGCAGGTCAAGGACATCGCGTCCGCCGAGGACACCACCCCGGTCGCGCTCGGCGCGGGTGTCCTGCCGCTCGCGGAGTGCGTGGAGGTCCTCTCCCGGCACAGCTGGGACGGGTGGCTGTGCTGGGAGTACGAGAAGCGCTGGTACGAGAACGCGGCACCCCTGGAGGACCTGCTGAGCGCGGGCCGCGAGCACCTGGCCCGGCTGCTCAACGACTCGGCGTAGGCGAGCGGGAGGGGGTCACGCGGATCCGCGCGAGGCCTGCCAGGCGGGACCACCGACGGGACCCCCTGCCGGACCGCGGCCGGTGCCGCCACAGCGGCCGTCCGGTCCGGGAGTCGTCGGCGACGACCGGTGCGTCCGGCAGCGCGGACAGGACTCCGGCCTTCGTCTGCCAGTCGCTGAACACGCCCTGAAAGAGCGGGTGTACGGCCTCGACGGGCAGCGACCTCTTCAGTACGGCCATGACTACGTCCTCCTGCTCGTGTCTGCTCTCGTGTCTGCTGAAGCTCACTGTCGACGTTAGGGAGAAACGGCTCGCTGCTACCGTCCAATGGCATGCGGGAATCACAGACCAATCTGGTGGGCGATCTCCTGATCGACCTGGGTCGGCCCGGCGACGGCGCCTTGCACGAGCGGGTGAAGCGGGCGCTGCGCTCGGCGATCCGCAGTGGGCGGGTCGAGGTCGGCACCGCCCTGCCGCCCAGCCGGCAGCTCGCCGCTGACCTCGGCTGTTCCCGCTGGGCGGTGACGGAGGCGTACGGCCAGCTCGTGGCCGAGGGCTATCTGGAGGCCCGCAGCGGTTCCGCGACCCGGGTGCGCTGGTCCGGCGACCGGGACGGCGACTCCGAGCGGCCCGCGGCCGGCCGGGCTCCCGTGGCCCGTTTCGACCTCGCGCCGGGTCTGCCGGACCTGCGGGCCTTTCCGCGCCGCAGGTGGGCGGAGGCCGTACGCGCGCAGATGACGACCGTGGCGTTCACGGAGCTCGGCTACCCGCCGTCCGGCGGCCACCCGCGGCTGCGGCGACTGCTCGCCGAGTACCTGGGCCGTTCCCGTGGCGTCTCGACGACGGCGCAGGACGTGACGGTGTGCATGAGCGTGACCGACGGGGTGCGGCGCGTCTGCCATGCCCTGCGCGCCCAGGGCATCACCGCCGTGGGCTGTGAGGAGCCGGGCTGGACGCGGCTGCGCCAGGTCATCGGTGCCGCCGGTCTGGAGCCGGTGCCGGTCCGTGCGGACGACGGCGGTCTGCGCGTCGACGACCTCGTCGCACACGCCGGTCTGCGGGCCGTACTGGCGGCTCCGGCGCACCAGTTCCCGCTGGGGACGGTGCTCGTGCCCGAGCGGCGCGCGGCCCTGCTGGACTGGGCCCGCCGGGTGGACGGTGTCGTACTGGAGGACGACTACGACGCGGAGTTCCGCTACGACCGCCGACCGGTCGCGGCCCTGCAGGCCATGGACCCGTCCCGGGTCGTGCTGCTGAAGTCCCTGAGCAAGACCCTGTCCCCGGCGCTCGGCATCGGATGGCTGGTGGCGCCGCCCCGCTGGACCGACGCCCTGCACCGGACCGGCCAGGCGGCGACCCCGCCTCCGGTCCTCGACCAGCTCGCGTTCGCCGCCCTGCTGGAGTCGGGCGCCTACGACCGTCACCTGCGGGCCTGCCGCCGTCGTTACCGAGACCGGCGCGACGCGCTCGTGCGGGCCCTCGCCGAGCAGCTGCCCGGCACCCCCGTCTCCGGCATCGCGGCGGGACTCCACCTCATCCTGCGGCTGCCGGCCGACGTGGACACCGCGGCCGTGGTCAGGGCGGCGGCCGCCCGTTCACTGTCGGTCGCCGACCTCGCCGCCTATCACGCCACCGACGACCACGCCGATCACGGGCTGGTCCTCGGCTACGGCAACCTCGCCGACAGCATGGTGGAGCAGGCGGTACGCCACCTCCGTACGGCGATCGAGGCGAGCCGTTGACGGGGGTCCCGCGGTAATTCGGTGGCCTGGGCGGTGGCGGCCGGTTAGCGTCCCGGGGTGCATCAGCCCCTTCCTCCCCCGGTCCTGACCCCGTGAGCCTCAGCCGCACGTTCCTGGATGTACGGCCGCTCCGCTCCTCCCCCGTCTTCCGGCGACTGCTGTTCGGGCGCACGGTGTCCACGCTCGGCGGCTTCATGACCATGGTCACCGTCATGTACCAGGTCTGGGACATGACCCACAGCACGATCTGGAGCGGCGCGGTCGCTGTCGCGCAGGCGGTGCCGATGGTCGGGGTCAGCCTGTTCGCGGGCTCCTGGGTCGACCGGGCCGACCGGCGCCGGGTCTACCTCACGGGCACCGTCGGCTCGGCGGTCTGTTCCCTGCTGCTGACCGTGCAGGGCTTCGCGGGGCGCGCGCCGGTGGTCGTCGTCCTGCTGCTCGTCGCGGTGCAGACCTCCTTCGCCGCGCTGGGCGCGCCCGCCGCCGGCGTGTTCGTACCGCGGCTACTGCCCAAGGAGCAGGTGGCCGCCGGTCTCGCGCTCCAGCAGGCCACCGGCCAGGCGATGATGCTGGTCGGCCCGGCCGTCGCCGGGGTCGTGCTCGGCTGGTGGGGCATCGGCGTCTGCTATCTCCTCGACACCCTCAGCTTCACCATGTCCTTCTACGGCGCCTACGGGCTGCCCGCACTGCCGCCCGAGGGCGAGAAGTCCCGGCCCGGGGTGCACGGCGTCCTGGACGGCCTGCGCTTCCTGACCGGTCACCGGGTGGTGCGCGGCGCGCTCATAACGGACCTGGCCGCGACCGTGCTGTCCATGCCGGTGAGCCTGTTCCCCCTGGTCAACGAGGAACGCTTCGGCGGCGACCCGCGCACGCTCGGCCTGTTCCTGTCCGCGCTCGCCGTGGGCGGGGTCGCCGCGACGGTCTTCTCCGGGCCGGTCACCCGCCTGGCCCGGCCCGGTCCGGTGATGCTGTGCGCGGCGGCGACCTGGGGCGCGGCCCTGGCCCTGTTCGGCCTGACGACCAGTGCCTGGGCGGGCCTCGGCATGCTGGCCGTGGCCGGCGCGGCGGACTCCCTGTCCGTCCTCTCCCGCACCACCATCGTCCAGACCCACACCCCCGACGCCCTCCTCGGCCGCGTCACGGCCGCCGAGACGATCGTCGGCCAGGCGGGCCCCCACCTCGGCAACCTGCGCGGAGGTCTGGTCGCGGGCTGGAGCTCGGGCGTGACGGCTCTGATCACGGGTGGCCTGATGTGCGTGGCGGCGGTGACCTATGTGGGCGCGAGCACACCGGAGTTGCGGGCGGTTCCGGCCACGGACGAGGCGTGATCGCCGCGCACCCTCGCAGCCGCCCGGAAGGCTGTGCGCCGAGTGCGGGCCTCCTTCGTCAGCCGCCTCAGCCCCTCCGCGCCACGAACCCCGCCACCCGCTCCTCCAGCCGCTTCCGGCACCGCGGCCACTCCTCCGCCGTGATCGAGAAGATCGCCGAGTCCCGCAACCTCCCCTCCTCCCCCGGTGCCCAGGAGCGGGACCAGTTGCGCAGGACGCCCTCGAAGCGGGCGCCGACGCTTTCGATGGCCGCGCGGGAGCGGTCGTTGCGGGCGTCCGTCTTCAGGTCGACGCGGGAGACGTGCCACTCCTCGAAGGCGTGCCGGAAGAGCAGCAGCTTGGCCTCGGCGTTGATGCCCGTGCCCTGCGCCGGCCCCGCGAGCCAGGTGAAGCCGACCTCCACGGCGTCGAGCCGGTCGTCGGCCCGCCAGCAGCGTGGTTCCCAGTAGGAGGTAGCCCCCATCGCTCGCCCCGTCTCGACCGACACCTGCGCGTACGGGGCGAGGCTCCCGGTCGCCGCCCGCGCGAGCTGTGCGTCGATGTAGGCGCCGACCTCGGCGGCCCTGGGCACCCAGGTGAACTCGTACGTACCGCGGTTCTCCTCCGCCGCCACGGCCAGGTCCGCCGCATGTGTGTGGTCCAGTGGTTCCAGGCGTACCAACTCGCCTGTCAGTACCGGCCCTTCCAGTTGGAAACCCACTGCCCGATCAACTCCCGATGCCCTGTCGCAACTCCGCGAACGCCTCGTGGAAACCGGGGAAAGTCTTCCGTACGCAGCCGGGGTCGTCGAACGAGATTCCCGGTACCCGCAGGCCGGTGACCGCGAAGGACATGACGATGCGGTGGTCGCCGTAGGACGTCACCCGGGCTCCAGCGGGAGCGGCGTGCGGGTGGATCTCGATCCAGTCCGGGCCCGTGGCCACCGTCACGCCCAGCCGCCGCAGGTTCTCCGCGCAGGCCTCCAGGCGGTCGCACTCCTTGACCCGGGTGTTCGCGACGTCCTCGATGCGGACAGGGGCGGACGCGAAGGGCGCGATCGCCGCCAGGGTCGGCATGGTGTCCGAGATGTCCCGCATGTTGACGGTCAGGCCACGCAGTTCGCCCGTGCCCCGGACCGTGGTGGCGTCGGCGCCGACGGACACCTCCGCGCCCATCCGCCGCAGCACGTCCACGAAGCCGAGGTCGCCCTGGAGCGCGCCCGTGCCCAGGCCGGGGACCGTCACCTCGGCGCCCGGCGTGATCGCCGCCGCCGCGAAGAAGTAGCTCGCCGTGGACGCGTCCGGCTCGATCGCGTAGGTCGTGGCGCGGTAGCCGCCCGGCGGGACCACGAAGACGTCGCCGTCCCTCACGACCTCCACCCCGAACTCGCGCATCATCGCGATGGTGATCTCGACGTACGGCGCCGACACCAGGTCCGTGACGCGGATCCGCAGGCCCCGGCGGGTCAGGGGGCCCAGCAGCAGGAGCGCGGTGAGGTACTGGGAGGACTGGCCCGCGTCCAGGACCACGTCTCCGCCCTCGACGCCCGCCGCCCGCACGGTCAGCGGATGGTGGCCCTCCGCCTCTTCGTGCCGCAGGTCCACGCCCAGGTCGCGCAGCGCACGCGACAAGGGCAGCAGAGGACGCCTGCGCATCTGCGGCGACGCGTCGAAGCGGTACATGCCGTGGCCCGCGGCCACCAGGGTGGGCAGGAAGCGGGCCGTCGTCGCGCCGTCACGGCAGTACACGTCCGCGTCGGTGACCGCCGGTCCCTCGGGGCGGCCGTCCACCTGCCAGGCGTCCGGAGCACGGCCGACCCGATAGCCGAGCCGTACCAGGCCCTCGGCGAAGCCCTCCGAGTCGTCCGAACGGAGCGGGCGCACAAGGGTGGTGACCCCGTCGGCCGCGGCGGCCAGGAAGAGGGCGCGGGCGGTGATGGACTTCGAACCGGGCAGGGAGAGGGACTGCGGGGCGGGCGCGTGGGCTGCGGGCATACCCGTCATGATCGCCCCACGGCGGCCTCCGGTGCGCGCACGTCCAGGGGATGGACCCCGCCCGGTGGTCAGCGTGGGCGGCGCTTCCAGCGGTCGTCCGGCAGGGGCGCCCTGCGGTTCGTCTGCTCCTGGATCTCGTAGTACGAGTCCGCCGCCGTGCCGTGCCACACCTCGTCGTGTGCCGCAAGCGCCCCGCGCAGGCCCGCGCCCGCCGTTCCGCGGCGACGGACATGCCGGGCGAGCAGGGTGAAGAGGGCCAGGGTGACGGCGAGTCCGGCGAGGACGGCCAGGAACGGCAGCGACTGGCTCATCCAACGACCGTACGCCGGGGGCGCGGACAGTCCAAGATGTCGGCTCATCCGTCCCGTCGGCCCCGGCCGCACCAACTTCGGGAAATCGGGCCCGAGCCGGGAACCCCGCCCCGTCCCCGCTCGTCCAATGCGCAAGCTGCCGGAGAGTCACCGTAGTGCGGCGTCGGCCTCGCTGCTGGCTGCGATCGCTGACCAAACCCTCTCCTCCGTACTGCGGCCGGCAGCACACGCCGCCATCGGCGCGCCCCCCTCCACAGCGCCGATGGCGGCGTCCCATGCGCCCTGTGGGTGCCGCGTTACTGTGCACTTCCTTGACTGGCGGAAACTTCCCGGTTATTGGTGACTTCTCGGAAGTTTCCTTCAGCGGATCACCTCCGGAAGGAGCACACGTGCCCTCCAGACGTACCGTCCTCGCCGCGACAGCAGGCGTCGCCGCCACTCTCGCCGTGAGCGGGACCGCCTCCGCGGACGACAAGCAGGACGACAAGAAGCTCCGCTCCCTCATCGCCCGGATGACCCTCCCGGAGAAGGTCGGCCAGCTCTTCGTGATGCGGGTCTACGGCCACTCCGCCACCGCCCCCGACCAGGCGGACATCGACGCCAACCTCCAGGAGATCGGCGTCCGTACGGCCGCCGAGATGATCGCGAAGTACCGGGTGGGCGGGATCATCTACTTCACCTGGGCGCACAACACCCGTGATCCGCACCAGATCGCCGACCTGTCCGACGGGATCCAGCGGGCGTCCCTGCGACAGCCACGCGGGCTGCCCGTCGTCATCTCCACCGACCAGGAGCACGGGATCGTGTGCCGGGTCGGCGCGCCCGCCACGCTCTTCCCCGGCGCGATGGCGATCGGCGCCGGTGGCTCGCGCACGGACGCCCGTGTCCTCGGCCAGGTCGCCGGGCAGGAGCTCCGGGCCGTCGGCATCCGGCAGAACTACTCCCCCGTGGCCGACGTCAACGTCAACCCGGCCAACCCGGTCATCGGCGTGCGCTCCTTCGGGGCCGAGCCCCAGGCGGTCGCCGGACTCGTCGCCGCGGAGGTCAGGGGGTACCAGGGCGCCGGGGTCGCGGCGACCGCCAAGCACTTCCCGGGGCACGGCGACACCGCCGTCGACAGCCACTACGGCTTCCCGGTCATCACCCACAGCCGGGAACTGTGGGAGAAACTGGACGCCGTGCCCTTCCGGGCCGCGATCCGCGCCGGAATCGACTCGGTCATGACCGCGCACATCCAGTTCCCGGCCCTCGACCCCTCCGGCGACCCGGCCACCCTCTCCCACCCGATCCTCACCGGGATCCTGCGCGGCGAACTCGGCTACGACGGGGCCGTCGTCACGGACTCCCTGGGCATGGAGGGCGTCCGGCAGAAGTACGGCGACGACCGCGTCCCCGTCCTCGCCCTCAAGGCCGGCGTCGACCAGCTCCTCAACCCACCCTCCCTGGACGTCGCGTGGAACGCCGTCCTCAGAGCCGTGCAGGACGGCGAGCTCACCGAGGCGCGGCTCGACGAGTCGATCCTGCGGATCCTTCGGCTCAAGGCACGGCTGCGGCTGTTCGAGGCGCCGTACGTCGGCCAGGGCGGTGTCACCCGGACCGTCGGCACCCCGGCGCACCTCGCGGCGGCCGACCGGATCGCCGGGCGGACGACGACGCTGCTGGTCAACGAGAAGCGGCTGCTGCCCCTTTCCCGGCGCACCCATCGCAAGCTGCTCGTCGTGGGCGCCGACCCGGCCTCCCCGTCCGGCACGACGGGCCCGCCCACCGGAGTCCTCGCCGCCGCCCTCACCGAACTGGGCTTCACGGCCACCGCCCTGTCGACCGGTACGGCACCCTCGGCGGACACCGTCGCCCGGGCCGTCGGCGCCGCTCGGCAGGCGGACGCGGTGATCGTGGGGACGTACAACATCACGCCCGCCCAGCAGGCCCTCGTCGAGCAGCTCGTGGCGACCGGGAGGCCGGTGGTCGCGGTCGCGATCCGCAATCCCTACGACGTGGCCCACCTGCCCACCGTCCCGGCCTGCCTGGCGTCCTACTCCTGGACCGACGTCGAACTGCGGGCCGCGGCACGGGTGATCGCGGGGAGGACGGCACCGCACGGGAAGCTGCCGGTGCCGGTGCAGCAGGTGGACGATCCGGCGAAGGTGCTGTACCCGGTCGGGTACGGGCTGTCGTACGACCGATAGCGCACGGGGCGTAGTCGCCGTACGGCGCGCACGCCGCGCACCACCCCCGAAAGGCGCAAAGGACCCCACACGTCTGGCGTGGCCCCGCCGCGACGGTCACGCTGGACGACGGGGGTAGTCCGGGGGGATTGCAATGCGCGAGAAGTGTTCCACGGGGGTGGTGTGCGTCCTGCTGGCGCTGCTCGCCGCCCTGTTGACGGGGTGTACCCAGCAGGCGGCCGGCACCGACGGCGGCGGTCGGTCCGGCGGCGCCGCCTCGGTCTCGTCGTCCGCCGGCCGGGCCTCCGGTTTCGGCGCGGTGTTCCTCGCGGTCGACGAGTGCAGCTCCTTCGGCAAGACCAGCTTCACCGAGGTGCCCTGCACCGGTGAGCGGGCGGCGGCGCGGGTCGTGGCCCGGCACGACGGCACGACCGCCGGCGGACCGCCCTGCCCGGCGACCACCGACTTCGTGCTGCACATCAGCGAGCAGAGCCAGATCTCCGACGAGGACGGCGACGGGGCGGTGCCGCAGGGGTACGCCTGCATGCGCAATCTGGAGTCACCGCATCCGGGTGACCCCGGCGGCGGGGGCGGGCCGCGGACCATCGTCGGCGACTGTGTGTACGGCTCGGGCAGCGGACAGGTCCGCGAGACCGCGTGCGACGGCAAGGGCGCGAGGAAACCGCAGTACAAGGTGGTGAAGGCGGTCGCCGAGCGCAGCGGCTGCCCCCTGTCGACGGCCCTGTACGTCCAGCTCGGCGGGGCCCGGCCGGTGGGGTGCGCCCGGCCGCTGTGAGCGGCGACCGGGCGCGGTGCGAGAACAACCGACGAGCGGATCAGTGCCGCAGCGTGGGCTCCCTCTCCACGTCCGGCACGTCCAGCTTCTTGTCGAACGTCGCGAGCGGCTTCGCCCGGGCGACGGCCGCGTCGGAGACGCCCGCCCAGTCGAGGATCCTGGCCGTGGCCAAGGCCTTCTGGTCGGCGACCAGACCGGCGACGTTCGCGCCGTGGTTCATGCCGGGCGCGGTGAAGACGTACGAGTCCTTCGCCCCCTTGCCGACGCGGAAACGTTCCGCGCCCCACGGGTCGTTCTGGCCGTAGACGTAGAGCATGTGCTGGGCGTTGTTGTGCACCCAGTTGTCCACGTCCCGCATCGCGTACGGCTGGAACTTCGTCGGGATGTCCCTCGGGACGAAGTTGCGCGGCGGCTGGTAGCCGTAGCGGACGTACTTCTTCTCGATGTGCGGGAAGCGGATCGTCGGGGCGCCGAGCTGGGTGGCCGCCTGGTAGTAGTACGGCGTGTACGGCGCCAGGCCCTGGTCGGTGTAGAAGGAGAACCCGGAGATCGTGTCGATCGAGTTCCAGATCTGGTCGTCGGTCGCGGCCTTGGCGTCGGGCGGGACCAGTTCGTCGTCGGCGCAGTTGGCGAGCAGGTTGTACTGCCAGAACCCCCACACGTAGTCGAGGACGACCGCCTCGTACGCCTTGTCGAGGCTGCCGACCGTGGAGA
Source organism: Streptomyces sp. NBC_00285 (assembly GCF_036174265.1). Classification (NCBI taxonomy): domain Bacteria; kingdom Bacillati; phylum Actinomycetota; class Actinomycetes; order Kitasatosporales; family Streptomycetaceae; genus Streptomyces; species Streptomyces sp. NBC_00285. Next base: position 4,142,259 of record NZ_CP108055.1, read on the forward strand.
AGGTGAAGCCCTCGTCGGCCGCGTACTGGGCGTACTTCTTCTCCAGCGGCTCCCGGCGGACCAACGCCTCGCGCTGCACCGCGTTCAGGCGGTCGCGGCACTCCTTGGTGCCGACGGCCTCGAAGAAGCGGTCGTAGGCGGAGTCCTCGTTGTTGACCACGTCGTTGGGGGCGACGTACGCGACGACGCCGTCCATGTCACGCGGGTAGAAGCGCTCGAAGTAGGTGGCGGTCATACCGCCCTTGGAGCCGCCCGTGGCGATCCAGTTCCTGGTGTAGATCTTCTTCAGCGCCTTGAAGACGCGGTGCTGGTCGCTGGCGGCCTGCCAGATGTCCAGCTTGCTCCAGTTCGCAGGGGCCGGCCGGGAGGGCGTGAAGAAGCGGTACTCCAGGGAGACCTGGTTGCCGTCCACGATCCGGGTCGGCTCGCTGCGGCCGGGGTTCGTGGAGACGTTGTAGCCGCTGGTGTAGAACACCGTCGGGCGGCTGACGTCCTTGTGCAGCACGGTGATCCGCTGCTGGAACGTGCCCTTGGACGGATGCCGGTGGTCGACCGGCTGGGTGTAACCGAGGACGAAGTAGCGGTACCCGGTGTACGGCTTCTCCTCGATGAGGCTCATCCCCGGGATGGAGAGCAGTTGGTCCTTGATGTCGGTGGTGGCACCGGTGCCGTAGGCCTCCGGTTCGGCGGCGGTGGCCGCTCCGGCCGTACCGATCGTGCCGATGAGCACGACCAGCGTGAGAAGCCATCTGAGCGCCTTGCGCATGCACCCTCCCCTGTGTGTACAGATGTGCGCCGGACGCTAGCGTCGCAAGTCCGGTCCGCACCAGGGGAGATGGCCTCATCGTGGGGAAAACCCTGTGGGAATTCTGTGACTCGGAGCCGGATCTCAGATCCGGATCCAGCCCTCGGAGTCGAACTTCCCTCGGCCCACCTCGCCCTTCACCCACACCTTGCGCTGCCCGGCGTGCACGGTGACGGGGCCGGCCCGGTACTTGAACCGCCCGGCGTCCTCGACCGGCCGGAGCCCGTACGCGCGCAGGCTCACCCGCATGTGCTGCCGGGGCCCGACACGCTTGGGCAGGGTGACCGCGCACACGTATCCGCCCCGCTTGTACACCTCCACGGTGCCGGTGGAGAACGGGAAGGACCGGACCTTGCGCCCCCCGCACGACGCGGGCGCGGCCTGCGCCTGGTCCGGCACGGCCACCCCGATCAGTCCGGACACCGTCAGAGCGGCCAGCCCCACCGCCAGCCGCCGTATCGCTCCACTCTTCACTGCCGTCCCTCCCGCAACCCTCGGGCGTACGGGTGTACGGACGCAGGACATGTGTCGGACGGTTGCACGACCGTCAGCGAGACACCTCTGCCGGCTCCCCCACGAACGTCCGCCACAGCGAGGCGTATCGGCCGTCCCGCGCGAGCAGTTCGTCATGGGTGCCGTCCTCCACCACCCGGCCGTGGTCCATCACCACGACCCGGTCGGCGCGGGCCGCCGTGGTCAGGCGGTGGGCCACGACGAGGGTTGTACGACGGCCCGCGAGACGGTCGGTGGCCTGGTTGACCTGGGCCTCCGTGGCGAGGTCGAGGGCTGCCGTGGCCTCGTCGAGAAGCAGGATGTCCGGGTCGACCAGCTCCGCGCGGGCCAGCGCGATCAGCTGGCGCTGCCCCGCCGAGAGGTTGCGGCCGCGCTCGGCGACCTCGTGGAGGTAGCCGCCCTCCAGCGTGGCGATCATCTCGTGGGCGCCGACCGCGCGGGCCGCCGCCTCCACCTCGGCGTCGGTGGCGTCCGGGCGGCCGTAGGCGATGGCGTCGCGGACGGTGCCCTGGAAGAGGTACGCCTCCTGCGGGACCACGCCGAGGCGGTGCCGGTAGGAGGTGAGGTCCAGGGTGCGCAGGTCGGTGCCGTCGACCGTGACCCGGCCGCCGGTCGGGTCGTAGAACCGGGCCACCAGCTTGACCAGGGTGGACTTGCCCGCGCCCGTCTCGCCGACGAAGGCGACCGTCTGCCCGGCGGGGATCCTCAACTCGATGCCGCCGAGGGCCTCTTCGTCGTCCGCGTAGGCGAAGTGCACGTCCTCGAAGGCGACTTCGCCGCGCAGGGACAGGACCTCCAGCGGCTCGTCGGTCGCCTTCGTGGACGTCGGCTCCTGGAGCAGCTCCTGGATGCGGCCCAGCGAGACGGTCGCCTGCTGGTAGCCGTCGAAGACCTGCGAGAGCTGCTGGACCGGGGCGAAGAACAGGTCGATGTAGAGGAGGTAGGCCACCAGGGCGCCGGTCGTCAGGGTCGCCGCGTCCACCCGGCCCGCGCCCGCGATCAGTACGGCCGCCGCGGCCACCGAGGAGAGCAGCTGGACGAAGGGGAAGTACACCGAGATCAGCCACTGGCCGCGGATGCGGGCCTGGCGGTAGCTGTCGCTGCGTTCCGCGAACCGCGCCCCGCCGTCCTGCTCGCGCCGGAACGCCTGCACGATCCTGAGCCCGGACACCGACTCCTGGAGGTCGGCGTTGACCGACGCGACGCGCTCACGGGCGAGTTCGTAGGCCTTCACGCTCGCCTTGCGGAAGAAGTACGTGGCCACGACCAGCGGCGGCAGGGTCGCGAAGACGACCAGAGCCAGCTGTACGTCGATCACCAGCAGGGCGACCATGATGCCGAAGAAGGTGACGACCGAGACGAACGCCGTGACCAGACCGGTCTGCAGGAACGTCGAGAGGGCGTCGACGTCCGTCGTCATCCTCGTCATGATCCGGCCCGTCAACTCCCGCTCGTAGTAGTCGAGTCCGAGCCGCTGGAGCTGGGCGAAGATCTTCAGCCGGAGGGAGTAGAGGACCCGTTCCCCCGTGCGTCCGGTCATGCGGGTCTCGCCGATCTGCGCCGCCCACTGGACGCCCACCGCGAGGAGGGCGAGGAGGGACGCCGTCCAGATCGCGGCCATGGCCGCCTTCGAGACACCGTCGTCGATGCCGTGCCGGATCATCACCGGGAGCAGCAGGCTCATCCCGGCGTCCACGGCGACCAGGCCCAGGCTGATCAGCAGCGGGGCGCCGAAGCCTCGCAGCAGCCGCCGCAGGCCGTAGGACTCCTCGGGCGTGACCGCGCGTGCCTCGTCGATGTCCGGGGTGTCCGTCGCCGGGGGCAACGCGTCGACCTCGGCGAGGAGTTCGGGGGTGGCCGGGGTGCCGGCGAGCGCCGCGTCCCTGGGCTCTCGGTCCCCGGTCCACAGGCGGGGCGTGACACCGCGTTCGGCGTCGAACTCGGCGTCCAGCTCGTCGCGTACGGAGGTGTCCTCCTGTACGGCGACCGGGCGGGCGTGGCCCGGGGAGACACCGCCGAGGCCGTCGGGGTCGGTGAGCAGACGGCGGTAGAGGGCCGAGCGCTTCTCCAGCTCGGCGTGGGTGCCGAGGTCGGCGAGGCGGCCGTTCTCCAGGACGGCGATGCGGTCGGCGAGGTTGAGGGTGGAGCGGCGGTGGGCGATGAGGAGGGTCGTGCGGCCCTCCATGACCTGCTTGAGGGCCTCGTGGATCTCGTGTTCGACCTTGGCGTCCACGGCGGAGGTGGCGTCGTCCAGGACCAGCAGGCGCGGGTCGGTGAGGATCGCGCGGGCCAGTGCGACGCGCTGGCGCTGGCCGCCGGAGAGGGTGAGGCCGTGTTCGCCGACCGTGGTGGCGTAGCCCTTGGGGAGCTCGGCGATGAAACGGTCCGCCTGGGCGGCCCTGGCGGCTTCCTCGACCTGGGCGTCCGTCGCGTCCGGACGGCCGTACGCGATGTTGTTGCGGACCGTGTCGGAGAAGAGGAAGGAGTCCTCGGGGACCAGGCCGATCGCGGCCCGCAGCGAGTCGAGGGTGAGCTCGCGGACGTCGTGGCCGCCGATGAGGACGGCGCCGTGGGTGACGTCGTAGAAGCGCGGCAGGAGGAGGGAGACGGTGGACTTGCCGGAGCCGGAGGAGCCGACGACGGCGAGGGTCTCACCGGGGCGGATCTGGAAGCTCAGCCCGTCGAGAACCGGGCGCTGGTCGTCGTAGCCGAAGGACACGTCGTCGAACTCGACGGTGGCCGGTGCGTCGGCGGGCAGCTCCTTGGTGCCGCCCGTCAGGTACGGCTCGGTGTCGATCAGCTCCAGGACGCGCTCGGTGCCCGCGCGGGCCTGCTGGCCGACCGTGAGGACCATGGCGAGCATCCGGACCGGGCCGACGAGCTGGGCCAGGTAGGTGGAGAAGGCGACGAAGGTGCCGAGGGTGATGTGCCCGCGGACGGCGAGCCAGCCGCCCAGCGCGAGCATCGCGACCTGGCCGAAGGCCGGGACGGCCTGAAGGGCCGGGGTGTACCGGGAGTTGAAGCGGATCGTGCGCAGCCGGCCCGCGAAGAGGCGGCGGCCGACCTCCCTGAGCTTCCCGGTCTCCTGGTCCTCCTGCCCGAAGCCCTTCACCACGCGTACGCCGCTGACGGCGCCGTCGACCACGCCCGCGACGGCGGCGGCCTGGGCCTGGGCGTACCAGGTGGCGGGGTGCAGCTTGGAGCGGGAGCGCTTGGCGATCCACCACAGGGCCGGGGCGACCGCCACGGCGACCAGGGTGAGCGGGATGGAAAGCCAGGCCATCACGGCCAGGGAGATCACGAAGAGGGCGAGGTTGCCGATCGTCATCGGCAGCATGAAGAGCAGGCCCTGGATCAGCTGGAGGTCGCTGGTGGCTCGGCCGACGACTTGGCCGGTGGACAGCTCGTCCTGGCGGCGGCCGTCGAGGCGGGTGATCGTGCCGAACATCTCGGTCCGCAGGTCGTGCTGCACGTCGAGGGCGAGCCGGCCGCCGTAGTAGCGGCGGACGTAGGTGAGGGCGTAGACGAGGACGGCGGCCACGACAAGGGCTCCGGCCCAGGGCGCCATGTCACGGCTGTGATCGCCGATGACGTCGTCGATGATCACCTTGGTGATCAGGGGGACGACGGCCATGACGGCCATGCCGGCGAGGGAGGAGCCCAGGGCCAGGACGACGTCCTTGGGGTAGCGCCAGGCGTACCCGGCCAGTCGTCGTGCCCATCCCCGTTGCGGATCCACGCGGGTGTCCTCCGTCGCTCAGAAGCCCTGATCTACCGGAAGGCACCAACACGGACCGAAGCGGATTTCATCCCTCCGCAACAAATCCGGGGTCAGACCCGGACCCGCAGGTAGTAGAACCGCGTCGTCTGCACCGCGTTCTGGTTGTCGTCACTCACCAGGAGCACCTTGAGGCGACCCTTGTCGTGGCCCGTGACCGTCATGCCCTCGATGTTGTCGAGGAGGGGGTTCGGCTGGGGCTGCTTCGCCGTGGCGCCCAGGGCCGGGCAGCTCGCGATGTCCGTGAGCAGGGTCTTCCTGATGAGGCGCACGTCGGTCTGGCCGGTCAGGTTCTCGACTCCGGCCGTGTCCGTGGCGCGGCGGGGGTCGGCCAGGTAGAGGCGGACCGTGTTGCCGACGCCGGAGGTGAAGCCGCGTTCCAGCACCAGGAGGCGGCCGTCCGGGAGGGCCTGGACCTCGGGGACGCCGAGGAAGGCGGCGTCGGTGCGGTACGCGTACTGGGCGCCGGGCTTCCAGCTCTTCCCGTGCCGCTGCCAGGTCTGGAAACGGACGATGCCGGCCGTGTCGCCGGAGAGCGCGTACTCCATGGAGGCAAGGAGGGTGCGGCCACCGTTCATGAGGGTCAGGCCCTCGAAGGTCTGGTTCGACGTGGCGCGGCCGGCCGGGGCCACCTGGAGGGAGGCCGGGACGGGGAGGCGGCCGAGGATCCTGCCGTCCTTCGAGTACCGGCGGATCGACGGCTCGGTCTCCGACGTGACCAGGCGGGTGCCGTCCCGGTCGACCACCAGGCCCTCGGAGTCCAGCGCGGCGCCGTTCTCGTCGGCGAGCGGGACGACCGACGTCGGCGCGAGGGTCCGCGCGTCCAGGCCGAAGAGGGCGGAACGGTCCGACAGAGCGACGAGCGAGCCGTCCCGGTCCACCGCGAGCGCGGAGAGGTTGCCGACGAAGGTGCCGTCGTACGTCGTCTTGTCGAGCGCGTCGGAGAAGCGGTCGAGGGTGACGGACGGCGAGCAGACGTGGCTCACTGGAGCCAGGGCCGGGGCCGAGGCGACGGCAGGTCCTGCCGTCAGGCAGGTCGCCGCCGCCAGGGCCGCGGTGGTGGTCGCGAGTACGGTTCTCAGCTGCATGGACGTCACCGTAGGGCGGCACGGTGACGTGCGGGGGTCCGTGTCATGAAGGGCCGTCCCGCCGCGTCCGGCCTCGCACCGCGGTGCGAGGCCGGACGGTGTCCGCGAACCGACCGGCGGCACCATGGAGCGGCACGATGACGTGCGCGGGTCCGGCAGGCGTCAGCTCGCCGCGAGATCCCGGTGAACGGCCTTCGCGACACCCTGGATCGTCGTGATGCCGTAGTTCATGGTGCTGTTGCCGTGGGTGAGCACCGTGATCGTGTAGTCGTGGCCGCCGCCCGTGAAGGTGCCGACGCTGTGCACCCGCCAGCCGTGCGTGGAGCGCTGCAGCCAGCCGTTCTTGACGTGCACCGCGATGCCCGACCCGGCGCCGTACGGGGTGCCCCAGCGCTGCGACGAGATGACCTGGCCCATCAGCTTGAGGATGTAGGCGCGCGAGTTGTCGCTCAGGACGGTGTTCTTCGCGCTGACCAGCTTGAGCAGCTTCTGCTCGTCGGTGACGGTGATCTGCGTCAGGCCCCAGTAGTTGTTCGCCCCCGGCTTGGTCTGGGTCATGCCGGCCGCGGTGAGGAAGCCCTTGATCTTCGTCAGGCCGAGCTGCTTCCACAGCTTGCTGGTCGCGTCGTTGTCCGACTTGGTGATCATGGCCTTGGCGAGGGTGTTCTCGGTGGCGGTCAGATACCTGTCGTGCTTCTTGGCATCCCACAGCAGCGTGGCGAGGACGGTCACCTTGACGACGCTCGCGGAGTCGTAGGCGGTGGAGGCCCTGAGGGTGCAGGTGGTCTTCGTCGTGCGGTCGTAGACGCCCACGGCGATCGTGCCCGAGCGGTTCGTGACGGCGGACGTGATGTCCCGCTTGAGTTTGTCGGCGAGGCCCGCCTTGGCGGACGTGCAGCTGACGGCCGGTGCGGTCGCGGCGGCGGCCGGCGTGGCGACGGCGACGCTCGCGGCCAGCGCGCCCGCGGCGATCCATTTCCTGTGTCTGAATATCCCCCGTGTCATGCCCAGTTGACTTTCGGACAGGGGTGAATGGTTGTACGCATAGGGAATGGTTGTACGAGTCGTTACCTAACCCGTGGCGCTTTCACAGGAAGGCGCCAGGTACGTCACAGCCCTCACCCAAGTCCCCTCCGCACGATGCCCAGGTGACATCTGCCACCGATCCCCACCCCCACACCGAGACCGTGTCCGCCGACTGGCCGCCGCCGGCCCCGCCCTCGGCCCCACCGGACAAGGCCCCCCGCTGGTCGCTGCCCGCGCTGGTCGCGATCCTCGTCCTGGCCGCGGTCCTGTACGGCTGGAACCTGTCCGGCTCCGGCATGAACAGCTTCTACAGCTCCGCCATCTACAGCGGCACACAGAGCTGGAAGGCCTGGTTCTTCGGTTCGCTGGACGCCGGCAACTTCATCACCGTCGACAAGCCGCCGTTCGCGCTGATGGTCATGGGCCTGTCGTGCCGCATCTTCGGCTTCGGCACCTGGCAGATGATGGCGCCCGAGATCGCCGCCGCCCTCGGCACGATCTGGATCCTGCACACCTCCGTGAAGCGGGTCTTCGGGCACATGGCGGCCACCATCGCCGCGCTCGTCCTCGCGCTGACCCCGATCACCGTCGCGATCAACCGTGACAACAACCCCGACACCCTCCTCGTCCTGCTGATGGTCGGCGGCGCGGCCCTCGCCCTGCGCGCGGTGCGCAACGACAGGCTGCTGCCGCTGATCGGCTCGGCGGTCCTGTTCGGACTCGCCTTCAACACCAAGATGCTCCAGGGCTACATCGCCCTGCCGGCCGTCTTCGCGGTCTACCTCTACGCGTCGAGGCTCGGCTGGAAGAAGAAGGCCGTCAACCTGGCCCTCGCGGCTGTGGCGTTGGCGGTCGCCAGCTTCTGGTGGGCGACGGCGGTCTCGCTCGTGCCCGCCGACGACCGGCCCTACATCGGCGGTTCGACCGACGGCAGCGCCTGGAACCTGATCATGGGCTACAACGGCCTGGGCCGGGTCCTCGGCGGCGAGGGCAACGGCGGAGGCGGTGGGGGCGGCGCCACCTTCGCCGGCAGCGCGGGCATCGGCCGGATGTTCAACGACGTCCTCGGCGGCCAGATCTCCTGGCTCATCCCCTTCGCCTTCATCGCCCTGGTCGCCGGTCTGGCACTGTGCGGCCGGGCCCCGCGCACCGACGCCACCCGCGCCGCGCTCGTCATGTGGGGCGGCTGGCTGGTGCTGCACTACCTGACCTTCGCGATGGCCGAGGGCACCATGCACCCGTACTACACGACCGCGCTCGCCCCGGGCATCGCGGCGCTGACCGGCGCGGGCGGCGTCATGCTGTGGCGCGCCTTCCGCGGCGCCGACGCCCGCTGGTCCTGGGTCCTGCCGGCCGGGCTCGCGGTCACCGGAATCTGGGCGATCGTGCTGCTGCGCCGGGCCACCGGCTGGAACACCTGGCTGTGGCCGGTCATCGGTGTCCTCATGGTCCTGGCGGTCGTGGGTCTGTTCGTCTTCCGTACGGCGGGCTCGGGGACGAGGCTCCGGCTGCTCGGGGTGTCCGTCGCGGCGGCGGTCGTCGCGGCCCTCGCGGGTCCCACGGCGTACGCGGCCTCGCCGGCCTTCGGCTCCGCCGGCGGCATGATGGGCGGCACCAACCCGACGGCGGGCCCCTCGACCGGCGGCGGCATGGGCGGTCCCGGCGGCGGTGGCGGCCGGGGCGGCTTCGGCGGCAACGGTGGCGGGCCGGGTGGCCAACAGGGCACCCAGCAGGGCGGCCAGGCGAACGGTGAGCTCCCGGGGGGCGGCAACGGCCGGATGCAGCCGGGTGGCGGCAACGGTGAGCTGCCCCAGGGCGGCGGCGCGCCGAGCGGCACGAACGGGGAACTCCCGGGCGGCGGCACCGCTCCCGGCGGCACGTCCGGCGGCCAGAGCGGCCAGTCCGGTACGGCTCCCGGCGGCAGCGGCACCACGAGCGGCGGCCCCGGTGGCGGTGGCATGGGCGGTGGCGGCATGGGAGGCAGCGTCGACAGCGAGCTGGTCTCGTACCTGGAGAAGCACCAGGACGGCGCCAAGTGGCTGCTCGCGGTGTCCAACTCGCAGAGCGCCGGCCAGCTGATCCTCAGCACGCACAAGCCCGTCATCTCCATGGGCGGCTTCACCGGCCAGGACAAGGCGATGACGCTGGCCAAGCTCAAGGAGCTGGTGAAGAAGGGCGAGCTGCACTACATCCAGCTCGGCGGCGGCGGCATGGGAGGCATGGGAGGCGCTGACCAGGAGCTCACGACCTGGGTGCAGAAGAACGGCACGGCGGTGAAGGAGAGCGACTACAGCACGGGCAAGAGCTCGACGTCGGGGTCGGGGTCGACTTCCTCTTCCACCTCCACTTCCACTTCCACGTCGACCGTCTACCGCCTGGACGCGTCGGACGTCGGCTGACCAAGTCCGGCAAAACGGCCCCCGGTGATGTACCGGGGGCCGTTTTCGCGTGTCAACTCGCGTAGACACGGCCCGATTTGCCGTTTCAGGTCACCCAATGGACACGCGCCATCCATTTACACGGCTGCATGTCCATGCCACGCTCCCATCTGCCGCCTCCATTCAACCCGCGTAGATGGGACCCCCTTTATGCTGGCGACACGCATACGCAGCTGGAAGTCGGTGGCGCTCACCACCGCCGCCGTGCTGGTCGGGTTCGCCGCCCCGGTCGTGACCACGACCCCGGCCGCCGCCACCACGACCGCGTACGACGCGACGTACTACAAGAACGCGGTCGGCAAGACAGGGACGAGCCTGAAGTCGTCCCTGCACACGATCATCAGCGCCAACGTCACGAAGATCTCGTACTCCGCGGTCTGGGACGCGCTCAAGGTCACCGACCAGGACCCGAACAACAGCAGCAACGTGATCCTGCTGTACAGCGGCGTCTCGCGCGCCAAGTCCCTCAACGGCGGCGACGTCGGCGACTGGAACCGCGAGCACGTGTGGGCCAAGTCCCACGGCGACTTCGGCGAGGTCACCGGCCCCGGCACCGACCTGCACCACCTGCGCCCGGCGGACGTCCAGGTCAACAGCATCCGCGGCAACCTGGACTTCGACAACGGCGGCAGCGCGGTCACCAACGGCGGCGGCAGCACCGTCGACTCCGACTCCTTCGCGCCGCGCGCCGCGGACCGGGGCGACGTGGCCCGCATGATCCTGTACATGGCCGTGCGCTACGAGGGCGACGACGGCTTCGCCGACCTGGAGCCCAACGAGAAGGTCGGCAACGGCAGCAACCCGTACATCGGCAAGCTCTCCGTCCTCAAGGCCTGGAGCGAGGCGGACCCGCCGAGCGCCTTCGAGGAGAAGCGCAACCAGGCCATCTACGACACCTACCAGCACAACCGCAACCCGTTCATCGACCACCCGGAGTGGGTCGAGGCGATCTGGTAGGACGCCAGCCATGTGACGTCCCCCGACGCGGGCATGCCGTTCCCCACGGACGGCGTGCCCGCTGTCGGTGGTGGGGGCGCATGGCCCGTCAGCCGTCCAGGTGCGTCGCCGCGAACATCCGCAGCACCGCCGGGAGGACGACCACCGAGGGCCCCGGTGCCGCGAACGCCTTGGACAGGTCGTCGGCGAGGGTCTCCGGCGACGTCCGTACCCCCGGCACCCCGAACGACTCCGCCAGCGCCACATAGTCCGGCCGGGTCAGTTCCGTCGCCGTCGTCTCGCCGAACGCGTCCGTCATGTACTCGCGCAGGATGCCGTAGCCGCCGTCGTCGACGATGAGCCAGGTGACGTCGAGGTCGTACTGGCGGGCCGTGGCCAGTTCGGCGATGGAGTAGAGGGCTCCGCCGTCTCCCGAGACCGCCAGGACCGGGTGCGAAGGGTCGGCCACCGCCGCGCCCAGTGCCGCGGGGAAGCCGTAGCCCAGACCTCCGGCGCCCTGCGCGGAGTGCAGGAGATTGGGGCCCTTGGCGTCGAAGGCCGACCAGGCCCAGTACGCCAGGATCGTCATGTCCCAGAAGGAGGGGGACGCAGCGGGCAGGGCTCGGCGGATCGAGGCCAACAGCTCCTGTTCCAGGGTGAGTTCCTGGGCGGCGATGCGGTCGGCGACCTTGGTCAGCACCTCGCGGACGCGTTCCGGCGCCGAAGGGTCCGAACGCTCGGTCACCGTCTCCAGCAGCGCCTGCAACGCGAGTCGCGCGTCCGCGTGGATGCCCAGCGCCGGGTGGTTGGACTCCAGCTTGCCGAGGTCCGCCTCGATCTGGATCACCCGGCCGCGCGGCTTGAACGTGTGGTAGTTGGAGGAGAGTTCACCCAGTCCCGAGCCGACCACCAGGACCACGTCCGCGTCCTCCAGGAAGTCCGTGGTGTGGCGGTCCTCGATCCAGGACCGGAGGGACAGGGGGTGCGTCCAGGGGAAGGCGCCCTTGCCGCCCGGCGTCGTGACCACCGGCGCCTGCAGCAGCTCGGCGAGCCGGCGAAGCTTGCCCGACGCGTCCGACCGTACGACTCCCCCGCCCGCGATGATCGCAGGGCGGGCGGCGCTCGACAGCAAGTCCGCCGCCACCGCCGTCAGTTCGGGGCGCGGTGGCAGCTCCTCCGGGAAGGCGTCGCCGCCCGTCACCACGGGGATCAGGGTCGGGGCCAGCAGGACGTCCTGCGGGATCTCCACCCACACCGGGCCGTGCGGGGCGGTCAGCGCCGACTTCCAGGCCGCCTCGATCGCGGAGGGGATCTGGGACTGGGCGCGGACGGTGTGGACCGACTTGACCACGCCCCTGAACGAGGCCGACTGGTCCGGGAGTTCGTGGAGGTAGCCGTGCCGGCCACCGCCGAGACCGGCGGTGGGGATCTGGCTGCTGATCGCCAGCACCGGCGCCGAAGCGGCGGCCGCCTCCTGGAGGGCCGCCAGGGACGTCAGCGCCCCCGGTCCCGTCGACAGCAGCAGCGGGGCCGCCTCGCCGGTGATCCTGCCGTACGCGTCCGCCGCGAAGCCCGCGTTGTTCTCGACCCGCAGACCGATGTAGCGGAGGTCGGACCGCCGTAGCGCGTCGAACACGCCGAGCGCGTGCTGGCCGGGAAGACCGAAGACGGTGGTCGCGCCGAGCCCGGCAAGGGTCTCCACGACCAGGTCTCCGCCGTTGCGGCCGGGCGGCGGGTTCAGTGCGGCCGCCGTCTGCGCGGGGGTCGGACGGAGCACCAGGTCGTGGTCGTGAGTCACTTCGCAGCCTTCTCCTGAGCCCTCGCCTCTGCGATCTGGCGGGACATGATCGTGGTCAGTTCGTACGCGGTGTGGGAGGCCGCCACCGACGTGATCTCCGCGTGGTCGTACGCGGGGGCCACCTCGACGACGTCCGCCGACACCAGGTTGCACGATGCCAGACCTCGCAGGATCTCCAGCAACTCGCGGGAGGTCATGCCGCCCGCCTCGGGCGTGCCGGTGCCGGGCGCGTGCGCCGGGTCCAGGCAGTCGATGTCGATGGAGATGTAGAGGGGCCGGTCGCCGATGCGCTGCCGGAGCTGGTCGGCGACCTCGTCGACACCGCGCCGCATGACGTCCGCCGAGGTGACGATGCCGAAGCCCAGCTTGGCGTCGTCGTCCAGGTCCTGCTTGCCGTAGAGCGGCCCGCGCGTGCCCACGTGGGAGAGCGCCGAGGTGTCCAGGATGCCCTCCTCGACCGCCCGCCGGAACGGCGTCCCGTGCGTGTACTCGGCGCCGAAGTACGTGTCCCACGTGTCGAGGTGGGCGTCGAAGTGCAGCAGCGCCACCGGGCCGTGCTTCTTGGCCACCGACCGCAGCAGCGGGAGCGCGATGGTGTGGTCGCCGCCGAGGGTCATGAGCCGGGCGCCGGTCCCCAGCAGCTCGTCCGCCGCCGCCTCGATCGTCTCCACGGCCTCGTGGATGTCGAACGGGTTGACGGCGATGTCGCCCCCGTCCGCCACCTGCGCCAGCGCGAAGGGAGCCGCGTCCTGCGCCGGGTTGTAGGGCCGCAGCAGGCGGGACGCCTCGCGGATCGCGTTGCCGCCGAAGCGGGCGCCGGGCCGGTACGAGACACCCGAGTCGAACGGCACCCCGACCACGGCGACATCGGCCCGGCCGACCTCGTCGAGACGCGGCAGCCGGGCGAAGGTCGCCGGGCCGGCGTACCGGGGGATGCGGGAGGAGTCGACGGGGCCGCGGGGCGTCCCGGATGCGCTCATGGTCGTATGCCTTCCTTGTGTCCTTCTCCTTCTGTCCTTCTGCCGACACTAGACAGCAAGGAATGCGACTGCGAAGTGTACGTTTCATCCATTCGATCGGTCCCGGATGGAGGGAACATCCACCATGCCGGACCCGGCAGTCCCACCCACCCCGCCCGTCCCGCTGGCCTCACTCCTGGCCCGCGAGGACCTGGCGCTACGGCAGATCGCGGGACCCACCGACCCGGCCACGGTGATCCACTGGGCGCACGCCTCGGAGATGGCGGACCCGTACCCGTATCTGCTGGGCGGCGAGCTGCTGCTGACGGCCGGGGTGCACATCCCGGAGGCCGCGGGCTCCGGCACGTACTTCGACGACTACGTGTCGAGGATCGTCGCGGCGGGCGGTGCGGCCCTCGGCTTCGGCGTGGCACCGGTGCACGACACGGTCCCGCGCGCCCTGGTCGCCGCCTGCGACGCCCACGGGCTGCCGCTGATCGAGATCCCGCCCCGGACCACCTTCTCCGGCGTGGCCCGCGCGGTCTGGCAGCTGATGGCTCAGGCCCGCCACGCGGAACTCCGCCGCGTCACCGAGGCCCAGCAGAGCCTGGCCGCCGCCGCGTCCCGCCCCGATCCGGTGCCGTCGGTGCTGCGGCAGCTGGCGCAGCGGGTCGGAGGGTGGGCGGTGCTGTACGGGGCGGACGGGACGGAGGTCGTGTCCGCCGGGCGACCGGTACGGACAGCCGCCCGGGAGGCACTGACCGAACTCGCGGAGGTCGTACGCCCCTCCGGCCCCGGAGTCCCGGCCTCCGCCGGCCAGGCGACCGCCGACGTCCACCTCGCCGCCTACGCCCTCGGCGCCGGCCACGGCTTCGTGCTCGGGGTCGCCGCGCCCCACCGCGACCCCGGCGACCACACCATCGCCTCCGTCGCGGCCGTGCTGCTGTCGTTGCTCACCGGTGAGCAGCAGAGCGGGTCGGGGGCGGCGCGGTCGTCGGCTCTGGTGCGGCTGCTGCTGGGAGCGTCGGCGCAGGATGTGGCTCCGCTGCTCGGTGGGCAGCGGTGGGTCGTCGTGCACGCCCGCCCGGACACGTTCGCCGCTCCCGACCCTGTCGCCGCCTCCGCGCTGGGCGCCTCGCTCGGGTCGCCGCTCATCGACGTGGCGCGGGATGTCGTACGGGTGCTGCTGGCCGCCGACCGGGAGCCCGCCCCGCAGCCGGGGTGGACGCTCGGGGTCAGTGCCGTGGCCGGTCCCGCCGAATGGCCCGTCGCCGACGCCCAGGCGGGGCGGGCGCTGGCCCGTGCCCGGGCCACCCGGGCCGGGCTGGTCCGGTACGGGGCCCGGCCGGCCCTCGCCGACCTGGTGCCGGAGGCGGACGCCGAGCAACTTGCCAGGGCGCTCCTGGCCCCGCTCGCTCCCACCCTCACCTCGACGCTGCGCACCTGGCTGTCCCTGCACGGCAGTTGGGACCGTACGGCGGTCGCGCTGGACGTGCACCGCAACACCGTGCGGCAGCGGATCGCGAAGTGCGGGGCGCTGCTGGAGCTGGACCTGGACGACCCGGACGTACGGATGGAGCTGTGGTTCGCGCTGCGCCGGTCATGATCGCGTGACCCGCGTCCCAGCGCGCGGGATGCGCGGCGATCCCGTGAAGGAGTGCATCAGAATGGGAGACATGCCGATACCCGGGACACCCAGCCGCGCCGAGCTCGTCGACCACCTTGTGAAGACCCGTATCGCGGGTGAGGTCGCCACCCCGCGTGAGAACAACCTCTCCCACTACCGTCAGCTGGCGAACGGCAACCGCCACTACTGGTTCGGTCTGGAGCTGGGCGACCGCTGGAGCGACGAGCAGGACGTGCTCGCGGTGATGGCGGAGCGGGCGGGGGTCAGCGACGACCCGGAGTACCGGTACGGCCAGGACACCATCGACCCCGAGCTGACCGTCGGCGGCCTTGAGCGCATGGCGGCCCGGCTGCGCAAGGCGGCGGACGGGCAGCAGCGGGTGCTCTTCGCGACCGGTCACCCCGGCGGGCTCCTCGACGTGCACCACGCCACGGCGGCGGCACTGCGCGCGGCCGGCTGCGAGATCGTGGTCATCCCGGACGGGCTGCAGACGGACGAGGGGTACGTCATGCAGTTCGCGGACGTGGCGGTCCTGGAACACGGCGCCACCCTGTGGCACACGCACTCCGGCGAGCCGATGAAGGCCATCCTCACCGCCCTGGAGCGCGAGGGCCGCCCGCTGCCCGACCTGGTCGTCGCCGACCACGGCTGGGCGGGGTACGCCGGACAGCACGGCGTGGACTCCGTCGGGTACGCCGACTCCAACGACCCGGCCCTGTTCGTCGGCGAGTCGGAGGGCACGGTCCAGGTGACGGTCCCGCTCGACGACCATGTCGTGAGCCCGCGCCACTACGACCCGATGACGGCGTATCTCCTCAGCGAGGCCGCGTTGCGCTAGTGCCCTCGCCCGCCCGGGGGCCTCAGGTGCGCCGGGGCGCCCGGACGACGCCCTCCTGGATCACCGAGATCGCCAACTGGCCCTCCTGCGTGTAGATACGGGCCTGGCCGAGACCGCGGCCACCCGAGGCCGACGGCGACTCCTGGTCGTACAGGAGCCATTCGTCGGCGCGGAAGGGGCGGTGGAACCACATCGCGTGGTCGAGCGAGGCCCCGACCACGTCACCGACGGCCCAGCCGCCGCGGCCGTGCGCGAGGAGGACCGAGTCGAGGAGCGTCATGTCGGAGACGTAGGTGGCGAGGACGACGTGCAGGAGCGGATCGTCCGCGAGCTTGCCGTTGGTGCGGAACCAGACCTGGGAGTGGGGTTCGCGCGACTCGCCGAACTTCCCGTACGGCGGGTCCTCGACGTAGCGCAGGTCGATCGCCTCGCGCGTCTCCAGGAACCGCTCGACGACAGCCGCGTCCAGGTGGTCGTAGCCGCGCAGCCGCTCCGCGGAGGTCGGGAGGGTGACCGGGTCGGGGGCGGCCGGCATCGGGGCCTGGTGGTCGAAGCCCTCCTCGTGCCGCTGGAAGGACGCGGAGAGGGCGAAGATCGGCTGGCCGTGCTGGACGGCGAGCACGCGGCGCGCGGTGAAGGAGCGGCCGTCGTTCATACGGTCGACGGTGTAGACGATCGGCGCGCCCGGGTCACCTGGGCGCAGGAAGTACGCGTGCAGGGAGTGGGCGAGCCGGTCCTCGGGGACCGTCCGCCCGGCGGCGACGAGCGCCTGCGCCGCGACCTGCCCGCCGAAGACGCGGGGGACGACGGCGGGGCGGGACGCGCCGCGGAAGATGTTCTCCTCGATCTGCTCGAGGTCGAGCAGATCGAGGAGATCCTGAAGTGCCTGGCTCATGGAACTGTTGTACCGGTCGGTGATTCCGCGCGGCTTACAGGCCCATGTCCTTCGCGATGATCGACTTCATGATCTCGCTGGTGCCGCCGTAGATGCGGTTGACGCGGTTGTCCGCGTACAGGCGGGCGATCGGGTACTCGTTCATGAAGCCGTAGCCGCCGTGCAGCTGGAGGCAGCGGTCGATGACGCGGTGCGCGACCTCGGTGGTGAACAGCTTGGCGCTGGCGGCCTCGGCGGGGGTGAGCTCGCCGGCGTCGAGGGCTTCGAGGGCGCGGTCGACGACGGCTTCCGCGGCGTCCACCTCGGCCTGGCAGGCGGCCAGCTCGAACTTGGTGTTCTGGAAGGACGCAACGGACTTGCCGAAGACGGTGCGCTCCTGGACGTACTCCTTGGCGAACCGGACGGCGGCCTTGGCCTGCGCGTAGGCGCCGAAGGCGATGCCCCAGCGCTCGGAGGCGAGGTTGTGGCCGAGGTAGTAGAAGCCCTTGTTCTCCTCGCCGAGGAGGTCCTCGACGGGGACCTTGACGTCGACGAACGCGAGCTCGGCGGTGTCGGAGGTCTTCAGGCCCAGCTTGTCCAGCTTGCGGCCGATGGAGTAGCCCTCGGACTTGGTGTCCACGGCGAACAGGGAGATGCCGAAGCGGCGGTCCTCGGCGGTGGGCGCGGAGGTGCGGGCGCAGACGATCACGCGGTCGGCGTGGACGCCACCGGTGATGAAGGTCTTGGAGCCGTTGAGGACGTAGTGCGTGCCGTCCTCGGAGAGCTTGGCGGTGGTCTTCATGCCCGCGAGGTCGGAGCCGGTGCCCGGCTCGGTCATCGCGAGGGCCCACATCTCCTCGGCGGAGACGAACTTCGGCAGGAAGCGCTTCTTCTGCTCGTCGGTGGCGAGCATCTTGATGTACGGCAGTCCGAGCAGGACGTGCACACCGGAGCCGCCGAACTGGACACCCGCGCGGGCGGTCTCCTCGTACATCACGGCTTCGAACTTGTACGAGTCGATGCCGGCGCCGCCGAACTCATCGTCTACGCGGATGCCGAAGACGCCGAGCTCGGCGAGCTTGTAGTAGAAGTCGCGCGGCGCCTGGCCGGCCGCGAACCACTCGTCGTAGACCGGGACGACCTCGGCCTCGATGAAGGCCCGCAGGGTCTCCCGGAACGCCTCGTGGTCCTCGTTGAACACAGTACGGCGCACCGCCGGCTCCCTTTCTGCGCCTAAGCCGGCGCCGCTCTCGCGTATGTGGTTGCTCGCCGTGGGGGTCCTCAATTGATGGTTGCGGTCCCTGGGCTAAGCGCTTGCTCAGAATCAAGGTACCGGCCGGTAGGGAGGGGCGTCCAGAGGTGATCCCGTAACGCTCGTCACGCCCCCGCCGCCGCGAACGCTCCCCGGGCCATGCGGTGCAGCAGTTCGGCTGTCACTCCCCGCCCCGGCAGCGACCCCGGCCGCCCCAGGTGCGGGGTCGAGTTCAGCAGGCCGAAGACCGAGTGGACCGCGGAACGGGCCGCCGGTTCGGCCAGGGCCGGGTAGACCTCGCGGACCACCTCCACCCACAGCTCGACGTACTGCCGCTGGAGCTGCCGGACCAGCTTGCGGTCGCTGTCGCGCAGGCGGTCCAGTTCACGGTCGTGGAGGGTGATGAGGGGACGGTCGTCGAGGGCGAAGTCGATGTGGCCCTCGATCAGCGAGTCCAGCAGCGCCTCCGGGTCGTCGCCACCCCACTCGGCCACCCTCCGCTTCCCGCCCGTCAGCAACTGCCCGCTGATCCCCACCAGCAGCTCCGCGAGCATCGCGTCCTTGCCCGGGAAGTGCCGGTAGAGGCCGGGGCCGCTGATGCCGACCGCGGCGCCTATCTCGTCCACACCCACGCCGTGGAACCCGCGCTCGGCGAACAGCCGCGCGGCCTCCTTGAGGATCTGCTCGCGGCGGGTGGGGGCGTCGGTTCTGGTGGCCATGGAAGCAATTCTAGACAGGGAGGTTAGCGGTCGTTAACCTGAAGGAGTTGGTTAACGCTCATTAACAGCAGATCACTGGGTGAGGGAGACCGCCGGACATGGATCAGGCACCCGAGCTGACGAGCGCGGCAGACCCCGCGTCGGAGGCCTGGAAGGCCAACGAGGAGGCCCACCGGGCCCTCGTGGAGGAGCTGCGCGACAAGCTCGCCGCGGCCCGGCTGGGCGGTGGGGACAGGGCCCGGGCCCGGCACACCGCGCGCGGCAAGCTGCTGCCACGGGACCGGGTGGACGGCCTGCTCGACCCCGGCTCGCCCTTCCTGGAGCTCGCCCCCCTCGCCGCCGACGGGATGTACGAAGGACAGGCCCCGGCCGCCGGGGTCATCGCCGGGATCGGGCGGGTCAGCGGGCGGGAGTGCGTCGTCATCGCCAACGACGCCACCGTCAAGGGCGGCACGTACTACCCGATGACCGTGAAGAAGCACCTGCGCGCCCAGGAGGTCGCGCTCGACAACCGGCTCCCCTGCATCTACCTCGTCGACTCCGGCGGCGCCTTCCTGCCCATGCAGGACGAGGTCTTCCCGGACCGCGAGCACTTCGGGCGGATCTTCTACAACCAGGCCCGGATGTCGGGGGCGGGCATCCCGCAGATCGCGGCCGTGCTCGGGTCGTGCACGGCCGGCGGCGCGTACGTCCCGGCGATGAGCGACGAGGCCGTCATCGTGCGGAACCAGGGCACGATCTTCCTCGGCGGTCCCCCGCTGGTGAAGGCCGCCACCGGCGAGGTCGTCACCGCGGAGGAGCTCGGCGGCGGCGAGGTGCACTCCCGGGTCTCCGGCGTCACCGACCACCTCGCCGAGGACGACGCCCACGCCCTGAGGATCGTGCGGAACATCGCCGCGACCCTTCCCGCGCGCGGGCCGCTGCCCTGGTCCGTCCGGCCCGCGGTGGAGCCCAAGGTGGACCCCTACGGCCTCTACGGCGCGGTCCCCACCGACTCCCGCACCCCCTACGACGTACGCGAGATCATCGCCCGCCTGGTCGACGGCTCCCGTTTCGCCGAGTTCAAGGCCGAGTTCGGGCAGACCCTGGTCACCGGCTTCGCCCGGATCCAGGGACATCCGGTGGGCATCGTCGGAAACAACGGCATCCTGTTCTCCGAATCGGCCCAGAAGGGCGCCCACTTCATCGAGCTGTGCGACCAGCGCGGCATTCCGCTGCTGTTCCTGCAGAACATCTCCGGCTTCATGGTCGGCAGGGACTACGAGGCGGGCGGCATCGCCAAGCACGGCGCCAAGATGGTGACGGCGGTCGCCTGCACGCGCGTGCCGAAGCTGACGGTGGTCGTCGGCGGTTCGTACGGCGCCGGGAACTACTCCATGTGCGGGCGGGCCTACTCCCCCCGGTTCCTGTGGATGTGGCCCAACGCCAAGATCTCCGTCATGGGCGGCGAACAGGCCGCGTCGGTCCTCGCGACCGTCAAGCGGGACCAGTTGGAGGCTCGCGGCGAGACGTGGCCCGCCGAGGACGAAGAAGCCTTCAAGGACCCGGTCCGCACCCAGTACGAGCGCCAGGGCAACGCCTACTACGCCACCGCCCGCCTGTGGGACGACGGGGTCATCGACCCGCTCGACACCCGGCAGGTGCTCGGCCTGGCCCTGACCGCATGCGCCAACGCGCCGCTGGGCGACCCCCAGTTCGGCGTCTTCCGGATGTGAGGACCCATGTTTGACACAGTGCTTGTCGCCAACCGGGGCGAGATCGCGGTCCGCGTCATCCGCACCCTGCGCGCGCTGGGCGTGCGCTCGGTGGCCGTCTTCTCCGACGCGGACGCCGACGCGCGGCACGTCCGGGAGGCGGACACGGCGGTACGCCTGGGACCGGCACCGGCCTCGGAGAGCTATCTGTCCGTCGAGCGGCTCCTGGAGGCCGCCGCTCGTACCGGCGCCCAGGCCGTGCACCCTGGCTACGGCTTCCTCGCGGAGAACGCGGCCTTCGCGCGCGCGTGCGCCGACGCCGGGCTGGTCTTCATCGGACCCCCGGCGGACGCGATCGCCCTCATGGGCGACAAGATCCGCGCCAAGGAGACCGTGCAGGCTGCCGGAGTGCCCGTCGTACCCGGCGGCCGGGACCCCGATCTCGCCGAGGCCGCCCGCGAGTTGGGCCCTCCGGTGCTGCTGAAGCCCAGCGCGGGCGGCGGCGGCAAGGGCATGCGGCTGGTCCGTGACCTCACCGTCCTCGAAGAGGAGATCGCCGCCGCCCGCCGTGAGGCCCGCACCTCCTTCGGCGACGACACGCTGCTCGTGGAGCGGTGGGTGGACCGGCCCCGGCACATCGAGATCCAGGTACTGGCGGACGGCCACGGCAACGTGATCCACCTCGGCGAGCGCGAGTGCTCGTTGCAGCGGCGGCACCAGAAGGTCGTCGAGGAGGCCCCTTCGGTCCTGCTGGACGAGGGCACGCGCGCGTCCATGGGCGAGGCGGCGGTCCAGGCGGCCCGCTCCTGCGGCTACCGGGGCGCGGGCACGGTGGAGTTCATCGTCCCGGGCAGCGATCCGTCGTCGTACTACTTCATGGAGATGAACACCCGCCTCCAGGTCGAGCACCCGGTGACCGAGCTGGTGACCGGGCTGGACCTGGTGGAGTGGCAGCTGCGGGTCGCGGCGGGCGAGCGGCTGCCGTACGGGCAGGAGGACGTCCGGCTGACCGGGCACGCGATCGAGGCCCGTGTCTGCGCCGAGGACCCCGCACGCGGGTTCCTGCCGTCGGGCGGCACGGTGCTGCGACTGCACGAGCCGCAGGGCGACGGCGTCCGCACCGACTCCGGGCTCAGCGAGGGCACGGAGGTCGGCAGCCTCTACGACCCGATGCTGTCCAAGGTCATCGCCTACGGCCCGGACCGCGCGACCGCCCTCAGGAGACTCCGGGCGGCTCTCGCGGAGACGGTGACGCTGGGCGTGCAGACCAACGCGGGGTTCCTGCGGCGGCTGCTGGCCCATCCGGCGGTGGTCGCGGGCGAGTTGGACACCGGGCTGGTCGAGCGCGTGGTGGACGACCTGGTCTCCACCGACGTCCCGGAGGAGGTGTACGAGGCGGCGGCGGCCGTACGCCTCGAAGCGCTGCGCCCGCAGGAAGCCGGCTGGACCGACCCGTTCTCGGTGCCGAGCGGCTGGCGGCTGGGCGGCTTCGGCAAGCCCGTCGGATTCCATCTCCGGGTACAGGAACCCGTGGAGTACGCCCCGCGCGGCACCCACACCGTCACCGCCGGCCAGGTCACCGTCACCCTCGACGGCGTCCGCCGCACCTTCCACCACGCCGGCGACTGGATCGGCCGTGACGGCGACGCCTGGCACGTCCGCGACCACGACCCGGTGGCCGCGTCCCTCACCCGCTCCGCGCACGAGGGGGCCGACTCGCTCACCGCGCCCATGCCGGGCACCGTGACCGTCGTGAAGGTCGCCGTGGGGGACGAGGTCGCCGCGGGCCAGAGCCTGCTCGTCGTCGAGGCGATGAAGATGGAGCACGTCATCGCCGCCCCGCACGCCGGCACCGTCGCCGAGCTCGACGTCACACCGGGCACGACGGTCGCCATGGACCAGGTGCTGGCCGTGATCGCACCTCACGAGGAGGCGGCGAAGTGACCCTGCCCATGACGGTCCCCGAAGCCGGCCTGCCCGCCCGGGTCCGTATTCACGAGGTCGGCGCCCGCGACGGCCTGCAGAACGAGAAGTCGACCGTGCCGACGGAGGTGAAGGCGGAGTTCGTGCGCCGCCTCGCCGGCGCGGGGCTCACCACGATCGAGGCGACGAGCTTCGTCCACCCGAAGTGGGTGCCCCAACTGGCCGACGCGGAGCAGCTGTTCCCGCTCGTCAGCGACCTGGCGGCCGACCTCCCCGTCCTCGTGCCGAACGAACGCGGCCTGGACCGCGCCCTCGCGCTGGGCGCCACCCGGGTGGCCGTCTTCGCGAGCGCCACCGAGTCCTTCGCCAAGGCCAACCTCAACCGCACGGTGGACGAGGCACTGGCGATGTTCGAACCGGTCGTCGGCCGAGCGAAGGCGGCGGGCGTGCACGTCCGCGGCTATCTGTCGATGTGCTTCGGCGACCCGTGGGAGGGCGCCGTCCCCGTCCCGCAGGTGGTCGGGGTCTGCCGCGCCCTGCTCGACATGGGCTGCGACGAACTCAGCCTCGGCGACACGATCGGGGTGGCGACACCGGGCCACGTACGCGCGCTGCTGACCGAACTCGACGTACCGGTCGAGAGGTTGGGCGTGCACTTCCACGACACGTACGGCCAGGCGCTCGCCAACACCTACGCGGCCCTCCAGCACGGCGTCACCACGGTGGACGCCTCGGCGGGCGGCCTCGGCGGCTGCCCGTACGCCAAGTCCGCCACCGGCAACCTCGCCACCGAAGACCTCGTGTGGATGCTTCAGGGCCTCGGCATCGACACCGGGGTCGACCTCGGCACTCTCGTCGCCACCAGCGTCTGGATGGCCGAACACCTGGGCCGACCCAGCCCGTCCCGCACCGTCCGCGCCCTCTCCCACCAGGAGTGACCCACCGATGGACCACCGTCTCTCCCCCGAACTGGAAGAACTCCGCCGTACGGTCGAGGAGTTCGCGCATGACGTAGTGGCGCCGAAGATCGGCGAGTACTACGAACACCACGAGTTCCCGTACGAGATCGTCCGTGAGATGGGCCGCATGGGCCTGTTCGGCCTGCCGTTCCCCGAGGAGTACGGCGGCATGGGCGGCGACTATCTCGCCCTCGGCCTCGTGCTGGAGGAACTCGCGCGGGTCGACTCGTCGGTGGCCATCACCCTGGAGGCCGGCGTCTCCCTGGGCGCCATGCCCCTGCATCTCTTCGGCACCGAGGAGCAGAAGCGCGAGTGGCTGCCCCGGCTGTGCTCCGGGGAGATCCTGGGCGCCTTCGGACTGACCGAGCCGGACGGCGGCAGCGACGCCGGGGCGACCCGTACGACGGCCCGCCTGGACCCGGACACCGACGAGTGGGTCATCAACGGCACCAAGTGCTTCATCACCAACTCCGGCACCGACATCACGGGCCTGGTCACCGTCACCGCGGTCACCGGGCGCAAGCCGGACGGCAAGCCCCTGATCTCCTCGATCATCGTGCCGTCGGGCACGCCGGGCTTCGCGGTCGCGGCACCGTACTCGAAGGTCGGCTGGAACGCCTCCGACACCCGTGAGCTGTCCTTCTCGGACGTCCGGGTCCCGGCGGCGAACCTGCTGGGCGAACAGGGCCGCGGCTACGCCCAGTTCCTGCGCATCCTCGACGAGGGCCGGATCGCCATCGCGGCCCTCGCGACGGGGCTCGCGCAGGGCTGTGTGGACGAGTCGGTGAAGTACGCGAAGGAGCGGGTGGCCTTCGGGCGGCCCATCGGCGCCAACCAGGCCATCCAGTTCAAGATCGCCGACATGGAGATGAAGGCCCACACGGCCCGCCTCGCCTGGCGGGACGCGGCCTCGCGCCTGGTCCTGGGCGAGCCCTTCAAGAAGGAGGCGGCCCTCGCCAAGCTGTACTCGTCCACCATCGCCGTGGACAACGCCCGCGACGCCACCCAGGTCCACGGCGGCTACGGCTTCATGAACGAGTACCCGGTCGCCCGCATGTGGCGCGACTCCAAGATCCTGGAGATCGGCGAGGGCACGAGCGAGGTCCAGCGGATGCTGATCGCAAGGGAGTTGGGGCTGACGGGCTGAGCGGCCGCCACAGGGGTCCGGCGGGGGCACACCGCCCTTTGGATGACAGGCGAGGTTAGGCTAACCTAAGTTCGTTCCGGTCACCCGCCGTCGGCGCGTACCCCCCTGTGGCCCCGCACGCACGAAAGCAGACAACAGTCATGTCGAACGCCCGCCCCGTCCCCTTCACCCGTCGCGGTCTCCTCGCCGCCGGCGGCGCGCTCGGACTCGGTGCCGCCCTGGCCGCGTGCGGCGACAACGACTCGGACACGAGCAGCGGTTCGGACTCGTCGGCGCCCGCCAAGGCCTCCGGCCCCTGGTCCTTCAAGGACGACCGCGGTACGACCGTGAAGCTCGACAAGGTCCCGACGAAGATCGTCGCCTTCGTCGGCGTCGCCGCCGCGCTCCACGACTACGGCATCGAGGTCAAGGGCGTCTTCGGACCCACCAAGACCAAGGACGGCAAGGCCGACGTCCAGGCCGGCGACATGGACGTCAGCAAGCTGACGGTCTTCGGCAACGTCTGGGACCAGTTCAACGTCGAGGAGTACGCGGCCTTCGCGCCCGAGGTCCTCATCACCACGATCTTCGACGGCGCCGGCACCCTCTGGTACGTCCCCGCCGCCTCCGCCTCCAAGATCGCCAAGCTGGCGCCGAGCGTCGGCATCTCCGTCTACGACCGCCAGCTCACGGCGCCTCTCCAGCGCGTGTGGGAGCTGGCCGAGTCCCTCGGCGCCGACATGGCGGCCGCCCAGGTCACCGACGCGAAGAAGCGGTTCGAGGCGGCGTCGCAGCGACTGCGGGCCGCCGCCAAGGCGCACCCCGACATCAAGGTGCTCGCCGGGTCCGCGGCACAGGACGTCTTCTACGTCTCCGGCTCCAACCTCTCCGTCGACCTGGAGTATTTCAAGGCCCTCGGCGTGAACTTCGTGGAGCCGTCGGCGTCGGTACTGAAGGCGAGCGGTGGCTGGTTCGAGAACCTGAGCTGGGAGAACGTCGACAAGTACAAGGCCGACATCATCATGATGGACGACCGTACGGCGACGATCCAGCCGGCCGACATCACCGAGGCGACCTGGAAGAAGCTGCCCGCCGTCAAGGCCGGCCAGGTCATCTCCCGCTCCCCCGAGCCGATCCCGTCGTACGACAAGTGCGTGGCGATGGTGGAGAACCTCGCGAAGGCGATCGAGACCGCGAAGAAGGTCAGCTAGCCGTCGGGCCCCGCACCCCCGCACAGGCATCCCTGACGTCGATTCAGGAGTTACCCCATGACTACGGCCGTGGCCGCCCCGTTCCGTTTCTTTTCCCTCCAGGTCGTACGGACGAGGCGGCTCGGGCCGTCTCTCGTCCGGGTCAGTTTCACCGGAGAGGATCTCCGGCACTTCTTCTCCGACGGACACGACCAGTCCCTGTCCCTGTTCCTCCCCGCCGAGGGGCGGACCGAGCCCGGCGTTCCCGTCGAGCTCGGGGACGGCTGGTGGCAGGCCTGGCGGGAACTGCCGGACGAGGAGCGGGCGGTGATGCGGTCGTACACCCTGCGGGGTCTGCGACGCGATCCCGACGAGATCGACATCGACTTCGTGCTGCACGAGCCCGCTGGGCCCGCCTCCCGCTGGGCCGCGCGGGCCCGCACCGGGGACAGGGTCCAGCTGCTCGGGCCGGCGGTCGCCGACAACCGGGCGATCCGGTTCCGGCCGCCCGAGGACACCGATCTGGTGCTGCTGTGGGGAGACGAGACCGCGCTCCCCGCCGTCTCGGCGATCCTCGAATCGCTGCCCGCCGGACAGCGTGCCCGGGTCTGGCTGGAGGTGCACGACGCCGGGGACATCCAGGATCTGGTCACCGACGCCGACGCCGAGATCACCTGGCTCGTGAGGGAGCGGACCGGGGCCGAGGTGTCCCCGTCGGCACTCGGCGCCCTGCGCGATGCCCAACTCCCTCCCGCCGCGCGGCCGTACGTCTGGATCGCCGGTGAGTCCGGGTGCGTGAAGGAGCTGCGCCGGCACTTCGTGCGCGAGCTCGGGGTCGACCGGCGCCGGGTCACGTTCGTGGGCTACTGGCGTCAGGGGATGACCGAGGAGCAGCTGCGGGCGGCCGGGTAGCCCTCCATCGGCGTGACGTCAGTCACGGATGAGGCGGGTTTCCCCTCGATCGACTTAGGTTAGGCTTACCTAAGTTGAAGCCGTGGCCCTGCCCCGCTCCTGCCCCCCGCCCCGCACGGATCGTCCCCACCGGAGGACCCCCTCATGCGCTCGCACCTGCTCAATGACACGACCGCGGAGAGCTACCGCCGCTCCGTGACCGAAGGAGTCGAGCGGGTGGCGGCCAAACTCGCCACCACCACAAGGCCGTTCACCGGCGTCACCGTCGACGACCTCACCCCCCGCATCGACGGCATCGACCTCGACAAGCCCCTGCTGGACACCGCGGCGGTGCTCGACGAGCTGGAGGACGTGTACCTCCGCGACGCGGTCTACTTCCATCACCCCCGCTACCTCGCCCACCTCAACTGCCCGGTCGTCATCCCGGCCGTGCTCGGCGAGGCGATCCTCTCCGCTGTCAACTCCTCCCTGGACACCTGGGACCAGTCGGCAGGCGGCACACTCATCGAGCGCAAACTGATCGACTGGACGACCGCGCGCATCGGCCTGGGCCCCGCCGCCGACGGCGTGTTCACCTCGGGCGGCACGCAGTCCAACCTTCAGGCGCTGCTCCTGGCTCGCGAGGAGGCCAAGACCGACACCTTCGCCAAACTGCGCATCTTCGCCTCCGAGGTCAGCCACTTCAGCGTGCAGAAGTCCGCCAAGCTCCTCGGTCTGAGCCAGGACTCGGTGGTCCGTATCCCCGTCGGCCACGACAAGCGCATGCAGACCGTCGCCCTCGCCCGCGAGCTGGAGCGCTGCCGCCGCGACGGCCTGGTCCCGATGGCCGTCGTCGCCACCGCCGGCACCACCGACTTCGGCTCCATCGACCCGCTGCCCGAGATCGCCGAGCTGTGCGAGCAGTACGGCACCTGGATGCACGTGGACGCGGCCTACGGCTGCGGTCTGCTCGCCTCCAACAAGTACCGGCACCGCATCGACGGCATCGAGCGTGCCGACTCGGTCACCGTGGACTACCACAAGTCCTTCTTCCAGCCGGTGAGTTCGTCCGCGGTGCTGGTCCGCGACGCGGCCACGCTGCGGCACGCCACCTACCACGCGGAGTACCTCAACCCGCTCCGCATGGTGCAGGAACGGATCCCCAACCAGGTGGACAAGTCCCTCCAGACCACCCGCCGCTTCGACGCGCTGAAGCTGTGGATGACCCTGCGCGTGATGGGTGCCGACGGCGTCGGCCAGCTCTTCGACGAGGTCTGCGACCTGGCCGCCGAGGGCTGGAACCTGCTCGCCGCCGACCCGCGCTACGACGTGGTCGTCGAACCGAGTCTGTCCACCCTCGTCTTCCGCTACATCCCCGCCGCCGTCACCGACCCGGCCGAGATCGACCGCGCCAACCTGTACGCCCGCAAGGCCCTGTTCGCCTCCGGCGACGCGGTGGTCGCGGGCACGAAGGTCCAGGGCCGCCACTACCTGAAGTTCACCCTGCTCAACCCCGAGACGACGGTCGAGGACATGTCCGTCGTCCTCGACCTGATCGCCGGCCACGCCGAGCAGTACCTGGGAGAGTCCCTTGACCGCGCGTCCTGAAAACCCGTCCGCCACCTACGACTTCGTGGGGATCGGGCTCGGCCCGTTCAACCTGGGCCTCGCCTGTCTCACCGAGCCCATCGACGAACTCGACGGGATCTTCCTGGACTCCAAGCCCGACTTCGAGTGGCATGCCGGCATGTTCCTGGACGGCGCCCACCTCCAGACCCCGTTCCTGTCGGACCTGGTCACCCTCGCCGACCCGACCTCGCCGTACTCCTTCCTCAACTACCTGAAGGACAGGGGCCGGCTGTACTCGTTCTACATCCGCGAGAACTTCTATCCGCTGCGGGTGGAGTACAACGACTACTGCCGCTGGGCCGCGAACAGACTGAGCAACGTCCGCTTCAGCACGACGGTGACGGAGGTGACGTACGAGGACGACCTCTACGTCGTGAAGACCTCGGCCGGCGACGAGTTCCGCGCCCGCCACCTGGTCCTCGGCACCGGCACCCCGCCCTACGTCCCGGAGGCCTGCCAGGGACTGGGCGGCGACTTCCTGCACAACTCCCGCTACATGCAGCAGCGTTCGGAACTGGTGAAGAAGGAGTCGATCACCCTCGTCGGTTCCGGGCAGTCGGCCGCCGAGATCTACCTCGACCTCCTCGGCGAGATCGACGTCCACGGCTACCGGCTGAACTGGGTCACCCGCTCCCCGCGCTTCTTCCCCCTCGAATACACCAAGCTCACGCTGGAGATGACCTCCCCGGAGTACATCGACTACTACCGCGAGCTCCCCGAGGCCACCCGCTACCGGCTCACCGCCGAGCAGAAGGGCCTGTTCAAGGGGATCGACGGTGACCTCATCAACGAGATCTTCGACCTGCTCTACCAGAAGAACCTCGGCGGCCCGGTGCCCACCCGGCTGCTCACCAACTCCTCGCTGAACAGCGCGCGTCACGAGAACGGCACGTACACGCTCTCCTTCCGCCAGGAGGAGCAGGAAAAGGACTTCGAGCTGGAGTCCCAGGGCCTGGTGCTGGCCACCGGCTACAGGTACGCCGAGCCGGAGTTCCTGGCACCGGTCAAGGACCGTCTGCGCTACGACTCGCACGGCAACTTCGACGTGTCCCGCACCTACGCGATCGACGTGACGGGCAGAGGCGTGTTCCTCCAGAACGCCGGCGTCCACACGCACAGCATCACCAGCCCCGACCTGGGCATGGGCGCCTACCGCAACAGCTCCATCATCCGAGAGCTGCTCGGCACCGAGTACTACCCGGTCGAAAAGACGATCGCGTTCCAGGAGTTCGCCGTATGACCTTCGCCTTCCGCCCCCTCGACCCCCTGAAGGACGCCGAGTTGCTGCACGGGTGGCTGACCCACCCCAAGGCCGCGTACTGGATGATGCAGGACGCCACGCTCGTGGACGTCGAGCGCGCGTACATGGACGTCGCCGCCGACGAGCACCACCACGCGCTGCTGGGCCTCGACGAACACGGCGTTCCCGCCTTCCTGATGGAGAAGTACGACCCCGCACACCGGGAACTGGTCGGCCTGTACGAGCCGTTGCCCGGCGATGTCGGCATGCACTTCCTGACCCCGGCGACCGACAAGCCCGTCCGCGGCTTCACCCGGTCCGTCATCACCGCCGTGATGGCCCACCTCTTCGAGGACCCGGCCGCCCGGCGCGTGGTCGTGGAGCCGGACGTCTCCAACGAGGCCGTCCACGCCCTGAACGGGGCGGTCGGGTTCGTGCCCGAGCGAGAGATCCGGAAGCCGGAGAAAATGGCCCTGTTGAGCTTCTGCACCCGGGAGCAGTTCATGGTCGCGACGGGGGTGGCCGCATGAGCCTCGCCGACGCCGTGGCCCATCTCTCCCCCGAGCGCTGGGAGACCGCCAACCGACTCCTGATCCGCAAGGGCCTCGCCGAGTTCGCGCACGAGCGGCTGATCGAGCCCGAGGAGAGCGACAAGGACCAGTACGTCGTCCGCAGCGACGACGGGAAGACCCGCTACGACTTCACCGCCGTCCGCCGCGCCCTCGACCACTGGCAGGTCGACGCCGACTCGATCACCCGGCACCGCGACGGCGCCGAACTCCCCCTCGCCGCCCTGGACTTCTTCATCGAACTGAAGAACACCCTCGGCCTGAGCGACGAGATCCTGCCGGTCTACCTGGAGGAGATCTCCTCCACCCTCTCGGGCACCTGCTACAAACTCACCAAGCCGCAGATCCCGGTCGCCGAGCTCGCGAAGAGCTCCTTCCAGGACATCGAGACCGGCATGACCGAGGGCCACCCCTGCTTCGTCGCCAACAACGGACGGCTCGGCTTCGGCATCCACGAGTACCTCTCGTACGCCCCCGAGACCGCGAGCCCGGTCCGCCTGGTCTGGCTCGCCGCGCACCGCTCGCGCGCCGCGTTCACGGCCGGGGTCGGCATCGAGTACGAGCCGTTCGTACGCCAGGAGTTGGGCGAGGAGACCGTCGAGCGCCTCTACGGCGTCCTGCGCGCGAAGGGCCTCGATCCGGCCGACCACCTCCTCATCCCCGTCCACCCCTGGCAGTGGTGGAACAAGCTCAGCGTCACCTTCGCCGCCGAGATCGCCCGCGGCCTCCTCGTCTGCCTCGGCGAGGGCGACGACGAGTACCTGGCCCAGCAGTCCATCCGGACCTTCTTCAACACCTCGCACCCGGAGAAGCACTATGTGAAGACGGCCCTGTCCGTCATCAACATGGGCTTCATGCGCGGACTCTCGGCCGCCTACATGGAGGCGACACCGGCCATCAACGACTGGCTCGCCGGGCTCATCGACGGCGACCCGGTGCTGAAGTCGACCGGTCTGTCGATCATCCGCGAGCGGGCCGCCGTGGGCTACCGGCACCTGGAGTACGAGGCGGCGACGGACCGCTACTCGCCGTACCGCAAGATGCTGGCCGCCCTGTGGCGCGAGAGCCCGGTCCCCTCCCTCCGGGACGGCGAGTCGCTCGCCACCATGGCCTCCCTGGTCCATGTCGACCACGAGGACCGGTCGTTCGCGGGCGCGCTCATCGAGCGGTCGGGACTCACCCCGACGGACTGGCTGCGCCGCTACCTGCACGCCTACTACACCCCGCTGCTGCACAGCTTCTACGCCTACGACCTGGTGTACATGCCGCACGGCGAGAACGTCATCCTGGTCCTCAAGGACGGTGTGGTCGAGCGCGCGATCTACAAGGACATCGCCGAGGAGATCGCCGTCCTGGACCCGGACGCGGTCCTCCCGCCGGCCGTCGAACGGCTGCGCGTCGAGGTCCCGGACGACAAGAAGCTGCTGTCGATCTTCACGGACGTCTTCGACTGCTTCTTCCGCTTCCTCGCCGCGAACCTCGCCGCCGAGGGCATCCTGGAGGAGGAGGACTTCTGGCGCACGGTCGCCGAGGTCACCCGCGACTACCAGCACTCGGTGCCCGAACTCGCCGACAAGTTCGAGCGGTACGACATGTTCGCGCCCGAGTTCGCCCTCTCCTGCCTCAACCGCCTCCAGTTGCGCAACAACAAGCAGATGGTGGACCTGGCGGACCCGTCGGGCGCGCTCCAGCTGGTCGGCACGCTGAACAACCCCGTCGCCGGCCTGTAGTACGGCCCAACCACCGGGCGGGGCACGGGAGTACGGTCCTCCCGCGCCCCGCCCCTTTCCGGCTTTTCTCGTCGCCGTTGAGCACACAGCGGGCACAGCATCGTCATAGTGAGTGCCACTACGGTCCACATGCTGCCGTGACCGCGCTCCCTGGAGACGAGACGATGATGTCCGAGCACTCGCCACAGCAGGTCCTGCACGACCCGGCGCCCGGCATCCCCGCGGAGGACGTCGCGGCCGTCCACGCCTACGCGGGCGCGTTCTGCGGCAGACCGGACGCCGCTGCCCGGCTCGCCGCCGAAGTACTCGCGGGACAGCAGGGGTCCGCCATGCGCACGGCTCTCCTGGCCGACGTACGGCGGACGGCCTTCGGATGGCTGGGGGACGGCCGCTCCGGGCTCCTTCGCCCCGGCTTCCGGGACTGGGCCCGGTGGGCCGGCGAGACCTTCGGCACGGCGGACACCCTGCGGCGCCTGGAGCACAACGCGCTGCTGCTGCGGACGTTCACGGAACTGGCCGACCAGCCGCGCATCGCGCTGTGGCTGTGCCTCGCGGAGGGCGAACCGGCTTTCGCCGCACGCGTGTTGAACACCTCGGAGGAGTTCGCCGCGTCCATGGCCGAGTCGGCCCGCTCCCGGCTCGCCGACACCTTCCTGCGGCTGCGCACCGAGCACACGGCCGACGCCCGCTGCGTGCACTACGGCGGCATGCTCGGCGCGATCGCCCGCGGCACGCACCGAGAGACTCCGCCGGACCTCGAACAGCACCTGGAGACCTGCGAGTTCTGCACCCACGACATGGCACTGCTGCGCACGCTCACCTCGGGAGAGGCGCAGGAGCTGCGGGCCCTGCTCGTCGACCGGCTCCTGGTGTGGGGCGGCCCGTCCTACCGGGCGGCGAAACCCTTGACGCCGACGCGCACCGATGAAAGGCGGCCGACGACCCCGGAGAAGGTCCCGCCGACGGTGCCGGGAGCGTCCATGGAACGGGGCCCGCGGGCCAGGCCCGGCCGGTGGGCCAGGGTGGCGGTACGTGTCAGGGGAGGACGCGGGTCCGGACCGGATCCGGCGACGAAGGCGGCCGGCGGAACGGTCGGGTCCGTGTCAGTTTCCGTGGAGAGCCCGCCCTCGGCCGCCGCACCGCAGGCGTGGCCCGGGGCGGCCGGCACGACCGGGCCCGGCCAGAGCGTCCCCGACGCCCCCGCGCTGCCCCTCTCCACCGTTCCGGCCCCGCGACGCCCCGTCCTCGCCATAGCCGTCGCCGTCGTGGTCACCGCGGTCGCCACCACCGTCGCCCTCAACCTGTGGTCCGGGACCCAGACCGGAACGGCCGTCGACTCCTACGGTCCGCCGTACCGGGCACGCTCGCCGATCCCGTCGGCCCCCGTCTCGGCCTCGGCCTCCCCGGACGCCGGGACCGTGCTCGCGACCGTCGCGCTGCAGAGCACGGGTAGCCCGGGCCGGTGCGTCACGGCCGGCGCCGGCGACTCCCCGGACAACATCCCCGCGTCAGCCGCCTGTGACGAAGGCGCGGCGCAGCGGTGGCGGGTCGTCGACATCGGCGGCGGGGCCGTCGGCCTCCAGCACGTGGCGTCGACGCTCTGTCTGGACATCGCGGGCTACCGCGCCCTGGGCGATCCCATGCAGATGCGGCGGTGCGCCTACCAGCAGGGTGACCGCGCCCCCTACCCGGAGGACCAGGCGTTCGTCCTCAGGACCCACCAGGACAAGAGCTTCACGCTGGTCTGCCAGGACAACCCCGCCATCGCCGTGGGGATCAGCAACGGCGAGATCCGCATGCTGTCGACCGCGACCGCGGGCCGGGCGATCCGCTTCGCTCTCGACGACGCCCTGGACAGGGCGCTGGGCAACTGAGCCCCGAATGACAGAATTTCCCCATGGCGGAAATCCTCCAGAAGGACGGCACATGGGTCTTCGACGGCGACGCTCTGCGGCTGACTCCGGGAAGAGACAAGAACGTCGGACTGCTCCGCAAAACGCTGGGTGAACTGGTCGTCCCGTTGGGGGCGTTGGCGGGGATCTCCTTCGAACAGGGCAAGAGGAGCGGCCGGTTGAGACTACGGCTGCGGGACGGCGCCGACCCCCTGCTGCACGCGACCGGCGGCCGGCTGTCCGAGCCGCACGACCCCTACCAGCTGACCGTCGAGTCGGACCGCTACGGAGTCGCCGAGTACTTCGTGGACGAGGTCAGGAACGCGCTGCTCCTGGACCAGGTCCCGGCCGACCCGGTCGACGGGTACCTGCTGCCGGGCCCGGCCGTGCCCCTCTCGGTGTCCGCGGGCGACGGCACCGCCTCCTTCGACGGCGAGCACATCCGCCTGGAGTGGAACTGGAAGACGGAGGACGCCAAGGCCTCCGCGGGAACCCGCACCATTGCCGTGACCGATGTGGTCGCCGTGGAGTGGCAGCCCGCTGCCGGCCTGGAGAACGGCCATCTGCGCTTCACCGTGCGGCACGCGCCGACCAAGGCCCCGCCGAAGTACGACCCCAACGCGGTGGAGCTGTGGGGCTTCAGGAAGGACGCGCTGATGGCGTTGGTCGCGGCGGCGGTCCAGGCCAGGATTCCGCACCCGGCCCGGGCCGCCGCCGTCGACGTACCCGCGAAGAAGGACCTGCGACCGAAAACGCCTTCCCCTCCGGTCGCCCCTGCCGAGGACGGCCATGACGCCCTCTTGCGCCGTCTGCGCGAGCTCGGTGAGCTGCACCGCACCGGAGTGCTGACGGACGAGGAGTTCACGATGGCGAAACAGGCGGTCCTCAAGGGGATGTAACAGCCTTTGCGGGGACGCTACTTCGCCCTGCGCGCCACCGTGAAGTGGTCGATGCGGTCACCGGTCTCGGCGATACCCGACACCTTCAGCTTGGCGTAGTGGCCCCGCGGCGCGGGCTCGACGTCCACGCGCAGGAAGGAGTAGTTGAGGTACCGCACCCGGGACCAGGTGACGGTCTCGTTGACCTTGCCGTCCTTGGTGTTGATGAAGGAGGCGACGGAGTCGACCTCGTTCAGGTGCCCCTCGTAGGAGTCCGGCGCGGTGAACGCGTACAGGCTGCGGCCGGCCGCGCCCGCCGTGACGTAGACGACGCCCTCGGTCTCGGAGTACGCGGTCTCGCCGATCGGGAGCTTCTTGACGACCTTGTCGCCCTTGATGACGTCGGTGCGCTCGTACTGGTGGTTGTGGCCGTTGATGACCAGGTCCACCGTGTACTTCTCGAACAGCGGCACCCACTCCTGGCGCACGCCCCCCTCCGAGGCGTGCGCGGTGGAGGTGCAGTAGGCGCAGTGGTGGAAGAACACGACGATGAAGTCGATGTCCTTCGAGGCCCGGTACTTCTTGAGCTGTCCCTCGAACCACTTGGTCTGGGTGCCGCCGGAGATGCCGAGGTTGGCCGGGATCTCGAAGGAGACGTCGTTCGGGTCCAGCGAGATGACCGCGGTGTTGCCGTGGACGAAGGAGTAGACGCCCGGCAGGTTCTTCTTGTCCGGCCCGTTGTCGGGGAGCGTGAAGCGGGCCTCCTCGCCGCCGTAGCCGTTGGGCGAGTACCAGGCCTCCATGTCGTGGTTGCCGAAACTCACCATCCACGGCACGGACTTGGCGACCGACTCGGTCTGGGCGAGGAACTGGTCCCAGGTGCGCGAGTCGAAGACCGTGTCGGAGGCCTTGCCCTGGCCGGCCGGGTCGGCGTAGGCGATGTCGCCGGCGTGCAGGTGGAAGGCGGGGTTCTGGCCGAGGATCAGGCTGTCGTTGGCGAGGGCGTGGTAGCTGACGCCCTGGTCGCCGAAGGCCGTGAAGGTGAACGGCTTCTTGTGGGCGGGCGCGGTGGTGAAGGTGCCCAGGGTGCCGGTGAGGTGCGGCTCGGCGGGGTCGAAGCCCTGGTGGCCGACGCCGTAGTAGTACGTCTGGCCGGGGCGCAGGTGGGTCAGCTTGGCGTGCACGTAGTACTGCGTGTGGTCGCCGCTCGCGCCGACGCCGGCGGGCGTGTAGAGGCTGCGCACCTCGGCCTCGATCTTGCGCGAGAGGTCCCAGGGGTGGGCGCCGATGCGGACGAAGGGCCGCTTGACGGCGACCGGGACCTGCCACGAGACGGTCATCTCGGTGCGGGCGTCGGTGCCGTAGGCGAGGTGGCGGCCGAAGGGGGCCACCAGCGAGCCGTCGACGGTGGCGGCGGAGGCGAAGGTCTGGGTGGGCGTGGCGGCCTGGGCGACGGCGCCCGGGACGAACGCGCCACCCGCGACGGCGCCCAGCGTGACGGCGCCGCCCCTGATCATGTTGCGCCGGGAGAATCTGGCGCGCAGGTACTCGTGCTGCTCGGCCATGCTCATGCGCTCGGCGAGCTGGTCCGGTACTCCCATACGAGGAATGTCCATGGCGTCTGAAACTCGTCTCCCTGAGCGACGTCCCGCAAGACGCCGTATGGACAGTCCGCGAACAGCGACTCATGAGAGATTCAATGTTCGCCCAAGGATTTCTAACAGACCGTTGCCCGATATCGGGCAGATTTCTTGCATAACCCGCCGACGTCCCTCAGGATCTACCGGGTGCACGACGAACTCGTTGATCATCTGACGCGATCCACGCCCCTGAGCCGGGGCGAGGCGCTGCGGGTGATCCAGGACGTGCTCGCCTACTTCGACGAGACGACCACGGAGTTCGTCCGTCGCCGCCACCGTGAACTCCAGACCCAGGGCCTGGTCAACGCGGAGATCTTCGGACAGATCGAGGCGGACCTGACATACCGGGCGGTAGCCCCGCCGGAGCTCACGCTCAGGCAGCTGCGCCGCATCGTCTACGGCTGATCCACCGAGATCGCCGGGAACGCTGAGGAATACGTATATATGTGCGGAATCGTCGGATACATCGGGAAGCGCGACGTGGCACCCCTGCTCCTGGAGGGCCTGCAGCGCCTGGAGTACCGCGGCTACGACTCGGCGGGCATCGTCGTCACCTCGCCGAAGACGGCAGGCCTGAGGATGGTCAAGGCCAAGGGCCGGGTGCGTGACCTGGAGGCCAAGGTCCCGGCCCGCTTCAAGGGCACGACCGGCATCGCGCACACCCGCTGGGCCACCCACGGCGCCCCCTCCGACGTGAACGCCCACCCGCACATGTCGGCCGACAGCAAGGTCGCCGTCGTCCACAACGGCATCATCGACAACGCCTCCGACCTGCGACGCAAGCTGGAGGCGGACGGTGTCGAGTTCCTCTCCGAGACCGACACCGAGGTCCTCGTCCACCTCATCGCGCGCTCCCAGGCGGAGAAGCTGGAGGACAAGGTCCGCGACACCCTGCGGGTGATCGAGGGCACCTACGGCATCGCCGTGATGCACGCCGACTTCAACGACCGCATCGTGGTGGCCCGAAACGGCTCCCCGGTCGTCCTCGGCATCGGCGAGAAGGAGATGTTCGTCGCCTCGGACATCGCCGCGCTGGTCGCCCACACACGGCAGATCGTGACGCTGGACGACGGCGAGATGGCCACCCTCAAGGCCGACGACTTCCGCACCTACACGACGGAGGGCACCCGCACCACGGCCGAGCCCACCACCGTCGAGTGGGAGGCCGCCTCCTACGACATGGGCGGCCACGACACCTACATGCACAAGGAGATCCACGAGCAGGCCGACGCCGTGGACCGCGTCCTGCGCGGCCGTATCGACGACCGCTTCTCCACCGTGCACCTGGGCGGCCTCAACCTGGACGCCCGCGAGGCCCGCCAGATCCGCCGGGTGAAGATCCTCGGCTGCGGCACCTCGTACCACGCGGGCATGATCGGCGCCCAGATGATCGAGGAGCTGGCCCGCATCCCCGCGGACGCCGAGCCGGCCTCGGAGTTCCGCTACCGCAATGCGGTCGTCGACCCCGACACGCTCTACATCGCGGTCTCCCAGTCCGGTGAGACGTACGACGTCCTCGCGGCCGTCCAGGAGCTGAAGCGCAAGGGCGCCCGGGTCCTGGGCGTCGTGAACGTGGTGGGCTCGGCGATCGCCCGCGAGGCGGACGGCGGCATCTACGTGCACGCGGGCCCGGAGGTCTGCGTGGTCTCCACGAAGTGCTTCACCAACACGACGGTCGCCTTCGCGCTCCTCGCCCTGCACCTGGGCCGCACCCGCGACCTCTCCGTCCGCGACGGCAAGCGGATCATCGAGGGCCTGCGCCGGCTGCCCGCGCAGATCACCGAGATGCTGGAGCAGGAGGAGCACATCAAGAAGCTGGCCGAGCAGTACGCCGAGTCCCGCTCGATGCTCTTCATCGGCCGCGTCCGGGGCTACCCGGTGGCCCGCGAGGCCTCCCTGAAGCTGAAGGAGGTCTCCTACATCCACGCCGAGGCCTACCCCGCCTCCGAGCTCA
Source organism: Streptomyces sp. NBC_00285 (assembly GCF_036174265.1). Classification (NCBI taxonomy): domain Bacteria; kingdom Bacillati; phylum Actinomycetota; class Actinomycetes; order Kitasatosporales; family Streptomycetaceae; genus Streptomyces; species Streptomyces sp. NBC_00285. Next base: position 4,180,225 of record NZ_CP108055.1, read on the forward strand.
AGCACGGCCCCCTGGCCCTGATCGAGCCCGCCCTGCCCACAGTGGCGATCGTCCCGAACGACGACCTGCTGGAGAAGAACCGCGCCGCCCTGGAGGAGATCAAGGCCCGCAGCGGCAGGATCCTGGCGGTGGCCCACCAGCACCAGGAGAAGGCCGACGAGACGATCGTGGTCCCCAAGAACGAGGACGAACTGGACCCCATCCTGATGGGCATCCCCCTCCAACTCCTCGCCTATCACACGGCACTTGCGCTCGGCCGCGACATCGACAAGCCGAGGAACCTCGCCAAGTCGGTAACGGTCGAGTAAGCACAGCCAGGGGCGCGGGGAACTGCGCGACAAGCCCCCACGCACCCGCAGAGGCCACACAACGGAACGGACCCCCACGTGATGCCACCTGGCACTGGGGGTCCGTCTCGTCGCCGGGGAGCCGCCCAACCCCCCGGCCCGTGCGGCTAGCCGGTGGCCGTCACGCCCCGGCCGGCAGCACGCGTCGGAAGCGCCGTCGGCCAGTGCGCGAGCGCAGCCGTCGCCGCGTACCAGGCAACGGCCCCCGCAGCCACGGCGAACCAGCCCCCGACCTTGCCCAGCCCGTCATTGCCCGCGAAGACACCGATCGCGAGCAGTACGAGGGAGACGAAGAACAACCCGTAGGTTCCCTGGGCGAGTTGGTCGCCGCCCGCGAGGCTCAGCGTGAGCGCCACGAGGGCGAACAGCAGCAGGAACAGTCCTGCCGCGTTGGCGGACATCTGGTTGTCGGCCGAGACGGCCCAGGTGAACCACAGGGCCCCGAGCGCCGAGAACGCCGTGCCCCCGACGGAGTCGCCGTCGCGGAAGGCGAGCAGTCCTGCTACGAAGAGGGCAACGCCCCCCACGTACTGGGCGATTGAGACGGCGTCAGCCGCCGTCACGCCGTTGATCACATCGGTGTGGCCGAGTCCGAACGCCAACAGGGTGATACCCAGGGCCAGTCGGCCGACCACGGTAGTGGTCGCGCTTCCCGCGGAGACGTCTTTGTCCACAGCGGGCTCCCTTCGTGCGTGTGCAGTTGTACGGTGACCGATATATGCCCTTCACAAGGGCACAAACACCTCTGCGCACGAGGAAATTCGCTCATCCCACCTGGGAGAACGGCGAGTTACGGAATCACGATGACGGGCCGCTTCGCCCGCTTGGCGAGCCGTCCCGCGACGGACCCGAAAATGCGCCCCACGAGGCCGTGGGTGGAGCCGACGACGATAGCGTCCGCCTCGTACTCCCGCCCGACCTCCTCGAGTTCGTGGCAGATGTCCCCACCGCGCTCGACGAGGATCCAGGGCACCTCGGCCAGATAGTCCGCGCAGGCCAGCTCCAGGCCGAGCACCTCGGTGCGGTGGTCCGGCACGTCGACGAAGACCGGTGGCTCGCAGCCGGCCCACACGGTAGTGGGCAGCCGGTTGGCGACGTGCACGATGATCAGGCCCGAGCCGGAGCGATGGGCCATGCCGATCGCGTACGCGAGGGCGCGCTCGCTGGATGTCGAGCCGTCGAAGCCCACGACGACGCCGTGCTTGAAGGCAGGGTCGCAGGAGTGGCGTGGCTCTTCCGCCGCCAGGGGCTCGGCCGCCGTGGGATCGGCGACAGGCCGCTTGCGGTCCGCTGGTTCGAAGAATTCGTGACCGGCCATGGCTGTCTCGGCGTTGTGATCCTTATACGGAGGGACGACAGTGAGCGGCGGAGCTGTGTCCGGGAATCATCTTCCCAACCCCATACCCCCAAGGGTACGGCTGCACGCTTCCTTGGCCCAGATCCCGCCCTCGGAGCGTGGGGGTTCCAGGGAGCATGCACGAGGGCGCGCCCGTAACGCAATGGTTGCTGCGCTGTACAGGCGGTTTGCACAGGATTCACGCGCCCGTTGCTGCGCCCCGGCCCGGCCCGTGCCCACCGAACGGCCCCCGGCGCAGTGACCGACCGGTCGAACGCGCGTTGACCCCTGTGAGCCACGCCGCAGGGAGACGCCCCAGGGAGCACACGATGACCGGACACCGACCGCCGCCCTCCGAGGACTCCACCACCGACCTGGTCCGCTGGGCGGTCTTCAGCTGCGTCCTGGTCCCGGTGGTCCTCGTCCTGTACGGCACCTCGCTCGCCGGCGCCACGGGGACCGCGCTCGGCCTCGCCGCCGTCACGGCCGTCTGCCGTATCCTCCTGCGCCAGTCGGAGCGCGGCGCGGCCCGCCTGGCCCAGGAGGCGCGGGCGCCCCATCGCGGACACCGTCACAGGAGCGGCGGCGGGCCCCGTCGAGGCGGTCGTCACACCGGCGGAAGCACACCGGTCGGCTGACCGGTTTTCATACACCGGGACGACTCTTTTCAGCCAACTTCCACGTTCCGCGTGTCCTTGGGTCCGACTACCCCCCAACCCGCGTTCCACCTGCACGGATAGGGTCTCCGGAGCCCCGCGCACCCTACGTGGATTAGCCACTGCGACAAGGCGCACTTCCCTGCACGGCCCACGAGTGCAACGCTTCGTGATCGAATGCTTTACGCCAAGTTGCCAAGTCGACAATGTGCCGGATGACGAACTGGTCACGCCGACACCACGGGACACAGTAGATTCGATCTTGACGTCTTACGGCGGGGGACTCGTGCAGGACCGAGGGGAAACGTGCTGGAGCGACATGCCCGACAAGTTAGGGGCGCCGCGACCACCGAGGGGGGCTTAGCAGTATGAGCCACGACTCCACTGCCGCGCCGGAAGCCGCGGCCCGGAAGCTTTCCGGGCGACGCCGCAAGGAGATCGTCGCGGTGCTGCTGTTCAGCGGCGGCCCCATTTTCGAGAGTTCCATACCACTGTCGGTGTTCGGGATCGACCGCCAGGACGCCGGCGTACCCCGATACCGTCTGCTGGTGTGCGGCGGCGAAGAAGGCCCACTGCGGACCACAGGGGGCCTGGAACTCACCACGCCACATGGCCTGGAAGCGATCTCACGCGCGGGCACGGTCGTCGTGCCGGCCTGGCGCTCGATCACTTCACCGCCGCCTGAGGACTCGCTCGACGCACTGCGCCGGGCACACGAAGAGGGCGCCCGCATCGTCGGGCTGTGCACCGGCGCATTCGTGCTGGCCGCGGCGGGCCTGCTGGACGGCCGCCCCGCGACGACACACTGGATGTACGCGCCGACACTGGCCAAGCGCTATCCGTCGGTGCACGTCGATCCACGAGAACTCTTCGTGGACGACGGCGACGTGCTGACCTCGGCGGGCACCGCGGCCGGAATCGACCTGTGTCTCCACATCGTGCGGACGGACCACGGCAACGAGGCGGCCGGTGCGCTGGCCCGCCGTCTGGTGGTCCCGCCGCGCCGCTCGGGCGGCCAGGAGCGCTACCTCGACAGGTCTTTACCAGAGGAGATCGGCGCCGACCCGCTCGCCGAGGTCGTCGCCTGGGCGCTGGAGCACCTCCACGAACAGTTCGACGTGGAGACGCTGGCGGCGCGGGCGTACATGAGCCGTCGTACGTTCGACCGCCGGTTCCGCTCGCTGACGGGTTCGGCCCCTCTCCAGTGGCTGATCACCCAGCGGGTGCTGCAGGCGCAGCGGCTGCTGGAGACGTCGGACTACTCGGTGGACGAGGTCGCGGGCCGCTGCGGCTTCCGCTCGCCGGTGGCGCTGCGCGGGCACTTCCGGCGGCAGCTGGGTTCGTCCCCGGCGGCCTACCGGGCCGCGTACCGGGCGCGCCGTCCGCAGAGCGACAAGCCGGTGGACAGCGACGGTTCGCTGGGGGGCCCGACGGGTCCCGCGCCCAGCGCGCCCGTGCAGATGCACCCGGAGGGCGGTCCGGTACCCCTGCAGACCCGGCGCACCCCCGCTCCCGTGGGCCCGCCGTCGGAGAACGGCCGCGAGCTGTACGTCAGCGGCCGGGCGAGCGTGCCGGGGCAGCGCAGCGGAGCGTGACGTCCTGACGCCGGGCGGGCCACAGAGCCCGCCCGGCGTTTCGGGTCCCGGACGACCGAGGCGAGCCGTGTGCCCGACGCCGACGCGGGGCACCTAAAAGCGGACGTCAGCCGTAGGGTGTTCGCATGAACGATCGCATGGTGTGGATCGACTGCGAGATGACCGGCCTCTCGCTGTCCGACGACGCTCTCATCGAGGTTGCCGCCCTCGTCACCGACTCCGAGCTGAACGTGCTCGGCGACGGTGTGGACATCGTCATCCGCCCGCCGGACCAGGCGCTGGAGACGATGCCGGAGGTGGTGCGTCAGATGCACACCGCGTCCGGACTGCTCACGGAGCTGTCCGGCGGCACGACGCTCGCCGACGCCGAGGAGCAGGTCCTCTCCTACGTCCGCGAGCACGTCAAGGAACCCGGCAAGGCGCCCCTGTGCGGCAACTCCGTCGGCACGGACCGCGGCTTCCTCCTCCGTGACATGGCCGCCCTGGAGAACTACCTGCACTACCGGATCGTGGACGTCAGCTCCGTCAAGGAGCTCGCCCGGCGCTGGTACCCGCGGGCCTACTTCAACAGCCCGGACAAGAACGGCAACCACCGCGCCCTCGCCGACATCCGCGAGTCCATCGCCGAACTCCGCTACTACCGCGAGGCGATCTTCGTCCCGCAGCCCGGCCCCGACTCCGACACGGCGAAGACGATCGCCGCCAAGCACGTCCTTCCTGGGCGGTAAAAGCCGGGAGCGAGCACCCCTTCAGACCCTGTACACTTTTTCTCGGCCGGTCGGAGAGATCCGAGCAGCCGAACATGGTGGGTGTAGCTCAGTTGGTAGAGCACCTGGTTGTGGTCCAGGTGGCCGCGGGTTCAAGTCCCGTCACTCACCCTCAGTACCTGAGCCGGTGACCTTGGAAACAAGGTCACCGGCTCAGGTCGTTTCCGGGACCGGGCATGTTGCTCCCCTTCGTCAACTCCCGCAAACCGCGGTGGAGTCGGACACGGTCGCGGGATGTGGGACGCTCGCAGGAAGGGCCGTGCCCGGTCGAGCAGCCGGGCTGCGGTCTCCGCCGTCAGGACGACGCCCGCTCCACCAGTTCCGTGGCCAGTACCACCTGCCTGCGCTCCAGCCCCCGGGAGACCGCCGGGCGGCGGTCGGCGATCTCGGTGAGGAGGAGGTCGATCATGCGGCGGCCCATTTCCTCGATGGGCTGGCGGACGCTGGTCATGGGCGGGTCCATGTGGCGCGCTATGGCCGAGTCGTCGTAGCCGATCAGGGCCACGTCGGAGGGGATGGCGCGGCCCTCCTCGCGCAGGACCTGGCGGGCGCCCGCCGCCATGACGTCGGAACCGGCGAAGACCGCGTCCAGGTCGGGGCGGCGGGCCAGCAGCGTCGTCATGGCGCGGCGGCCGCCCTCCTCGGTGAAGTCACCGGGCTCGATCAGCCGCTCGTCCACCTCGTGGCCCGCGTCGAGCAGCGCGTCGCGGTAGCCGTCGACGCGGCGCTGGGCACCGTACACGTCTAGGCGGCCCGTGATGTGGGCGATGGCCCGACGGCCGCCGGCCAGCAGATGCTCCACGGCCGAGCGGCCGCCGCCGTAGTTGTCGGAGTCGACCGAGGGGAGCGTCTCCCCGGCCGAGCGGGGACCGCTGATCACCGCCGGGATCTCCAGCTGGGCCAGCAGGTCGGGGAGCGGGTCGTCGGCGTGGACGGAGACCAGCAGGACGCCGTCGACCCGGTGCGCGGCCAGATACTGGGCCAGCCGGCGGCGTTCGCGGTCGCTACCCGCGAAGATCAGCAGGAGCTGCATCTCGGTGTCCGAGATCTCGGCGCCGACGCCCTTGAGCATGTCCGAGAAGTACGGCTCCGCGAAGAACCGTGTCTCCGGCTCGGGCACCACCAGCGCGATCGCGTCCGTGCGGTTGGCCGCCAGGGCGCGGGCGGCCGTGTTCGGGACGTACCCGAGTTCCGCCACCGCCGCCTCGACCGCCGCGCGGGTCGCGTCGCTGACCCGGGGCGAGCCGTTGATCACCCGGGAGACGGTCCCCCGGCCGACGCCGGCGCGCGCGGCGACCTCTTCGAGGGTGGGCCGGCCACCGCTGCGGCTCCGCGCTCCGTGGCTTGCCATTGGGCTCCGCCTTCCGCCGTTGTCTACACGCTGGCCTGGAATTTAACAGTCCCGCCTGTTCCGTCGGCCGTCGCGGTGGCCGTCGCCACGCACACCCGCTCCGGCCTGGACGGCCTCACCTCCGTCGCCGGGACGGGTTGAGCGCGGTCCGAGTCGGTCCAGTTAACAGGCTGATAACTGAAGGCATCTCCCCTCGCCGACTCCCTTGACACCCTCGCTCCAACCCGCGACCCTTCAACACATCACCGGTGGGAGCGCTCCCACGGTACCTGAGACATAAACATCCCGCACGTTCCCCGCCCGAGCCGCAGCTAGAACTAACGGGCCCAACAACGCAGTTGGCCGGGGGGTCGGCACGTCAGGGCAACAGGAGGACGCAATGCGAGCACGTACCCGAACCGCCCGCAAAACGGTGGTCCTCGCCGCCGTAGCCGCGCTGGGCGCGGGGCTGCTGGCCGGCTGTGCCGACGACGGAAAGGACGGAGACGGTTCCGGTTCGTCGGACAGCAGCGGCAAGGGCAAGACCACGATCACGGTGGGGCTGTTCGGCACCATGGGCTTCCAGGAAGCCGGCCTCTACACCGAGTACGAGAAGCTCCACCCGAACATAAAGATCAGCCAGAACGTCATCGAGCGGAACGAGAACTACTACCCGCCGCTCGTGAACCACCTCACCACCAACAGCGGTCTGATGGACGTCCAGGCCGTCGAGGTCGCCAACATCGCCGAGGTCACCGCCACGCAGGCGGACAAGCTCACGGACATGTCCAAGGTCGCGGGCGTGGACAAGAGCAACTGGCTGGACTGGAAGTGGCAGCAGGCCACGACGAAGGACGGTCAGACGATCGGCCTGGGCACGGACGTCGGTCCGATGGCGATCTGCTACCGCAAGGACCTCTTCCAGCAGGCCGGTCTGCCCACGGAGCCCGACAAGGTCGCCGCACTGTGGGCGGGCGACTGGTCCAAGCTCGTCGACGTCGGCAAGCAGTACAAGGCGAAGGCGCCCAAGGGCACCTACTTCATGGACTCCCCCGGTGGTCTGCTCAACGCGATCCTGAGCAGCGAGAAGGAGAAGTTCTACGACGCCTCCGGCAAGGTCATCTACAAGACCAACCCCGCCATCCGTGCCGGGTTCAACCTGACCGCCAAGGCCGCCCAGGAGGGTCTGGTCCAGCCTCAGACGCAGTTCCAGCCGGCATGGAACACCACGATCGCCAAGAGCAAGTTCGCCGCGATCGCCTGCCCGCCGTGGATGCTCGGCACGATCAAGGGCAACGCGCAGCCGGACTCGAAGGGCAAGTGGGCCGTGGCCACCTCGCCCAAGAGCGGTAACTGGGGCGGCACCTTCCTGACCGTGCCGAAGAGCGGCAAGCACGTGAAGGAGGCCCAGGAGTTCATCACCTGGCTGACCGCGCCGAAGCAGCAGGCGACGCTGTTCAAGGTGCAGGCGAGCTTCCCGAGCGCCCCGGCCGCCTACACCATGCCCGAAGTCACCGGCGCCACCAACGAGATGACCGGTTCGGACAAGATCGGCCCGGTCTTCGCCGAGGCGGCCAAGTCGGCCCCGGTGCAGGTCATCGGCCCGAAGGACCAGATCGTCATGCAGGGTCTGTCGGACAACGGCGTCATCCTGGTGACGAAGGGCAAGTCGCCTGAGGAGGCCTGGAACACGGCGGTCAAGACCATCGACAACAACCTGGACCAGTGACCCGTATGGCCACCCGTAACGACACCGCCGCGCCCCCCACCAAGGAGGGGGGCGCGGCCCCGGGCCGCCCGCCGGCCGACGCGGTATCGCCCGAGGCGGCCAGGAAGCGCGCCCGGCTGTCCCGCCGCTGGCAGCGGGACATGCGCTGGAGCCCGTACGCGTTCGTCTCGCCGTTCTTCCTGCTGTTCCTCGCGTTCGGGCTGTTCCCGCTGATCTACACCGGCTGGGCCTCGCTGCACCAGGTGGAGCTGACCGCACCGACCGACATGAGCTGGGTGGGGCTGCGCAACTACACCCGGATCTTCGACGACGAGTTCTTCTGGAACGCGGCGAAGAACACTCTCACCATCGGCATCATCTCCACCGTTCCGCAGCTGCTGATGGCCATGGGCATCGCCCACATCCTCAACTACAAACTGCGCGCGTCGACCTTCTACCGGGTCGTGATGCTCGCGCCGTACGCGACCTCGATCGCCGCCGCCTCGCTGGTGTTCGTGCTGCTCTTCGGCCGCGACTACGGCATGATCAACTGGGCGCTGCACTTCGTCGGCATCGACGCGATCGACTGGCAGGGCGACAAGTGGCCCTCGCAGATCGCCGTCTCGACGATCATCGTCTGGCGCTGGACCGGCTACAACGCGCTGATCTACCTCGCGGCGATGCAGGCGATTCCGCAGGACCTGTACGAGTCGGCGGCCCTGGACGGGGCGAGCCGCTGGCGGCAGTTCCTGCATGTGACGCTGCCGTCGCTGCGTCCGACGATCCTGTTCACGGCCGTGGTGTCGACGATCGGGGCGAGCCAGGTGTTCGGCGAGCCGCTGCTGTTCGACGTCAACAAGGGCTCCTCCGGAGGCGCGGAACACCAGTTCCAGACGCTCGGTCTGTACCTGTACGAGCAGGGCTGGGTCAACCAGCACCTGGGCCGTGCCTCGGCGATCGCCTGGACGATGTTCCTGATCCTCATCGTGATCGGCATCGTCAACTACGTCATCTCGCGCCGGCTGCGCGCCAGCAGTTAGGAGAACCGGCCGTGACGACTACCTTGACCAAACCTCCGGCCGACGCGGCGCCCGAGCCGCCGAAGCGCTCACGCGGCCCGAAGGCCGCACGCGCGGGCGGGCAGCTGCACGCCGGCCCCGTCGCCTACCTCATCCTCATCGTCTTCAGCATCGTCTCGCTGTTCCCGCTGGTGTGGACGGCGATCGCCGCCTCGCGCGACAACAACCGGCTGGCCGAGTCGCCGCCGCCGTTCTGGTTCGGCGGGAACCTCTTCAAGAACCTCGACCTCGCCTGGAACGACGCCAACCTGGGTGAGGCGTTCTTCAACACCACGTTCGTGGCCGGGGTTTCGGCGATCACTGTCGTCATCCTGTCGACGATCGCCGGGTTCGCCTTCGCCAAACTGCGGTTCCGGGGCCGGGGCGCCCTGATGCTGCTCGTCATCGGCACGATGATGGTGCCGCCGCAGCTGAGCGTGATCCCGCTGTACATGATGGTCGCCAAGCTCGACTGGACCGACCAGCTCCAGGCGGTGATCTTCCCGTCGCTCGTGAGCGCGTTCGGTGTGTTCTTCATGCGGCAGTACCTGATCCAGGCACTGCCGGACGAGATCATCGAGGCGGCCCGGGTGGACGGCGCGAGCAGCTGGCGGGTCGTGTGGCACGTGGTGTTCCCGGCCGCGCGCCCCGCGATGGCCGTGCTGGGCATGCTCGTGTTCGTGCAGACCTGGAACGACTTCCTGTGGCCCTTCCTGGTCCTGACCCAGACCGGCAACCCGACCGTGCAGGTCGCGGTCGCGGGCCTCGGCCGCGGCTACACCCCCGACCAGTCCCTGATCATGGCGGGCGCGCTGCTCGGCACGCTGCCGCTGCTGATCGTCTTCGCGATCTTCGGCAAGCAGATCGTGGGTGGCATCATGCAGGGTGCCGTGAAGGGCTGACCTCGGCTTCCCGGGGGCCGGGCCACCGCTGCTCCGGCCCCCTTCCACTCTCCCCTCCCCCTCTACCAAGAGGTCCTGCGACCTCAAATGGGAGCGCTTCCATGCCTGAGTCCGCAACGCCGGCGACCCCGGTGACCTTTCCCGCTGCCTTCCTCTGGGGCGCCGCGACCTCCGCGTACCAGATCGAGGGGGCGGTGCGGGAGGACGGCCGTACGCCCTCCATCTGGGACACCTTCAGCCACACTCCGGGCAAGACCTCGGGCGGTGAGCACGGTGACATCGCTGTCGACCACTACCACCGCTACCGCGACGACGTGGCGCTCATGGCTGACCTGGGCCTGACGGCGTACCGCTTCTCGGTCTCCTGGTCCCGGGTGCAGCCGACCGGCCGCGGGCCCGCCATCCAGCGTGGCCTGGACTTCTACCGCCGGCTGGTGGACGAACTGCTCGCGCACGGCATCAAGCCCGCCGTCACGCTCTACCACTGGGACCTGCCCCAGGAGCTGGAGGACGCGGGCGGCTGGCCGGAGCGCGACACCGCGTACCGCTTCGCCGAGTACGCGCAGATCGTCGGGGAAGCCCTCGGCGACCGGGTGGAGCAGTGGATCACCCTCAACGAGCCCTGGTGCAGCGCCTTCCTGGGCTACGGCTCCGGGGTGCACGCGCCGGGCCGCACGGACCCGGCGGCCTCGCTGAAGGCCGCACACACCCTCAACCTGGCACACGGGCTCGGCACTTCGGCACTGCGGGCGTCCATGCCGGCCCGCAACTCGGTGGCGCTCAGCCTCAACTCGTCGGTGGTGCGCCCCTTCTCGCAGGACGCGGCGGACCTGGCGGCGGCACAGAAGATCGACGACCTGGCCAACGGCGTGTTCCACGGGCCGATCCTGCACGGGGCGTACCCGCAGACGCTGATCACGGCGACGGAGCTGGTCACGGACTGGTCGTTCGTCGAGGACGGCGATCTCGCCCTGATCAACCAGCCGTTGGACGCGCTGGGCCTCAACTACTACACGCCCACGCTGGTTTCGGCGGCCGACACGGACACCAGCGGCCCGCGCGCCGACGGCCACGGCGCGAGCTCGCACTCCCCGTGGCCGGGCGCGGACGACGTCACCTTCCACCAGACGCCGGGCGAGCGCACGGAGATGGGCTGGACGATCGACCCGACCGGTCTGCACGACCTGATCATGCGGTACACGCGTGAGGCGCCCGGTCTGCCGCTGTACGTCACGGAGAACGGCGCGGCCTACGACGACAAGCCCGACCCCGACGGCCGCGTCCACGACCCGGAGCGCATCGCGTATCTGCACGGCCACCTCGCCGCCGTCCGCCGCGCGATCGCCGACGGCGCGGACGTACGCGGCTACTACCTGTGGTCCCTGCTGGACAACTTCGAGTGGGCGTACGGCTACGAGAAGCGTTTCGGCGCGGTCTACGTGGACTACACGACGCTGGAACGGACACCCAAGTCGAGCGCCCTCTGGTACGGCCGGGCGGCCCGCTCGGGCACGCTCCCGGAGGTCGAGAGCATCCAGTAGCCACCACGAACACGGGGGACGGGGGACGGGGCGCGGCAGCCGAGGGGGGTGCCGCGCCCCGCCGTGTCCCACGGTGGTGTCAGCGTGCTTCCCGTACGACCACGACATCGCCCGGCGCCACGGTCACCAGGCCGCCTTCGATACTCCTCGCCGTCAGCAACTCGGTGGCCCGCTCGGCTACTTGCACCGACGCGTCGCCCTCACCGTGGTTGATCAGGAAGAGATAGTCAGCGTCCTCGCCCCGGCGCAGCACCGCCTCCACACCCTCCGGCGTCTCCCGGACGGGCTCCACGCCCGCCTCGGTGCGGATGCGGTCGAGGAGGCCCGCGAGCGTGCCGGGATCGGGGTGGGTGGCCAGGTACCAGGCCGTGCCGTCGCCGTACGTGTGCCGGGTGACCGCCGGGACTCCGGTCAACGGCCCCGAGCCGTACGACGTCACCGCCTCGGCGCCCGCCAGCCGGACCCGCTCCGACCACAGCGACGCCGTACCACCGCCGTCGAGAGAGAGCGTCTCGCCGGGCAGCAGCGGGAACACCTCGTCCGTGCTGACGCCGAGCGTCTCGCGGAAGGCGCCCGGGTAACCGCCCAGGCGGATGTGGCAGTTGGCGTCGACGGCTCCGCTGTGGAAGCCGACGGCGAGGGTGCCGCCGCCCGCCGCGAAGCCGGTGAGGTTGGCCGCCGACGCGTCGTCCACCAGGTACAGGGCGGGGGCCAGGACCAGGCGGTACTGCGACAGGTCCGCCGACGGATGGACGAAGTCCACGGCCACGCCGGACCGCCACAGCGGCTCGTACCACGACCGTACGACGTCCAGGTAGCGGACCGACTCGCTTGGTTGTGAGGGGAGTTCCAGGGCCCAGCGGGCGTTCCAGTCCCAGGCGACGGCGACCGACGCCGGGCTCGAACTGCCCCGCACCTCCGCCAGCGCCTTCAGGTCCGCGCCCAACGCCACCACGTCACGCCAGATCTGGCTGTCCGTGCCCGCGTGCGGCAGCATCGCCGAGTGCCACTGTTCGGCACCGGCCTTCGCGGCCCGCCACTGGAAGTAGGCGATGCCGTCGGCGCCACGGGCGACGTGTGCGAGCGCGTTGCGGCGCAACTCCCCTGCCGTCTTGGCCCTGTTGACCGGCTGCCAGTTCACCGCGCCCGTCGAGTGCTCCATCAGCAGCCACGGGCCGCCGGCCAGCGAGCGCACGATGTCGCCGCTGAGCGCGATGTCGATCTCCGACTCGGGGTCGGTGGAGCGCAGGTAGTGGTCGTTGGAGACGAAGTCCAACTCCGGTGCCCAGCGCCAGTAGTCGAGGGCGTCGAAGTTATACATCACCATGAAGTTGGTGGTGGCCGGCACCGAGGGGGCCGCTTCCCGCAGCACCTCGCGCTCCGCCTTGTACAGCGACAGCAGTTCGTCCGAGCAGAAGCGGCGCCAGTCCAGCTGGTGGGTGGGGTTCGGGACGGCACCCGTGGCGCGGGGCGGGATGATCTCGTCCCAGTCGTAGTACCACTGGCTCCAGAAGGTCGTGCCCCAGGCGTCGTTGAGGGCCGCCAGGTCGCCGTAGCGGGAGCGCAGCCAGCGCCGGAAGGACGCGGCGCTCACATCGCAGTGGCACTCCGCGTTGTGGCAGCCGTACTCGTTGTGGATGTGCCACATCACGACCGCCGGGTGGTCCGCGTACCGGGCGGCCACCGCGCCCGTGATCCGCAGAGCCGCCTCGCGGTACGCCGGGCTCGACGGGCAGAACGTCTGGCGGCTGCCGTACGACAGCCTCCTGCCGTCCTTGTCGACCGGCAGCGCCTCCGGGTGCTTGCGGAAGAACCAGGCCGGCGGGGCGGCCGTCGGGGTCGCGAGGTCGGCGGCGATGCCGTTCTCGTGGAGCAGGCCGAGGATCTTGTCGAGGCGCGTGAAGTCGTACTCGCCCTCACGCGGTTCGAGGAGCGCCCACGCGAAGATGTTGACGCTGACCATGTTCACGCCCGCCTCGCGCATGAGGCGTACGTCCTCGGCCCAGACCTCCTCGGGCCACTGCTCGGGGTTGTAGTCGCCGCCGTAGGCGATGCCCTCGGGGATCATCGGTCAACTCCTCCGAGAAGGCGGCGCGTCGTCTCCACGCCCCACAGGTCCAGGGACAGCAGGCGGTCACTGGAGGCCATCAGGCCGCCGGTGGCCTCCACGTGGGCGGCCCAGCGCTCGCGTGTCTCGACGGCCGGGCGGGCCATCAGGCAGTCCGGGTCGTTGACCCAGAAGCTGCCGTGCTGCCACTGGCGGCCGACGCCGGTGAACTCGGCCGGGTCCTGGCCGGGTTGGCTGTAGTCGTCGGCCTCGGAGCGGCGGTGCGGGGCCGTGTCGGGGCTGACCCGCATCGCGTCGAACAGTCCGACGGACGGCAGGAGGGGCGCGCCGCAGCCGAGCAGATAGGCGTCCTCGCCGATCGCCGCACGGATCAGTTCGATGCCCGCGCGGTAGGCCTGGAGCGCGTCCTCGGAACCGTGCCGTACGCCTTCCAGGGCGCCCGCGTAGAGGAAGTCGACCTTGAAGTAGTCGTAGCCCTCCGCGCGCAGGGTCCGGAAGACCTCGGTCAGGTAGGCGGCCGCCTCCGGGTGGGTGGTGTCCAGGACGCTCAGGTCGTGGCCCCAGTTGCGGCCTGCGTGCAGGAAGCCGCCGTCGAGGTCCTTGACCAGCCAGTCGGGGTGTTCGGCGGCCAGGTCGCTGGCCGGGTCGACCAGGAAGGGGGCTGTCCAGATTCCGGCGCGGCGGCCGCGGGCGCGGATCGCGTCGGCGATGCCCGCGCGGGAGCGGAAGCGGCCGGAGAGCGTGAGCCAGTCACCGAGGGCCTTCTGGTAGCCGTCGTCGATCTGGACCACGTCGATCGGCAGGTCGAGGGTGTCCATCGCGCGGAGGTTCTCGTGGATGTCGTCCTCGGTGACGGCGGTGAAGTACTCGTACCAGGAGCACCAGACGGTGGGCGCCGGGCGCGGGGCCGTGACCCCGAGACCGGCGGCCCACTCGGCCAGCGTCGCCTGGATGTCCGTACCCGTGAACTCCTTCACGGGGCCGTCGGCGCTCACCTCGGCGGTGTCGCCCTCGACGACCAGGCGGATCGACGGGACCTCACGCGTGGGTTCCGCCGCCGCCCACAGCCGCACCGGGGAGCCGTCGCCCGGGTCGAGCGCCAGCAGCCCCTCGCCCTGGAAGGCGCCTTCGGGGACGGTGACGCCCGGCCGGTAACAGACCGTCGCCCAGTTGTCGTTCGTCGGGCGGTACGGCTTGTCGCCGAGGGCGTAGGCGCCACTGGGACTCCAGGACTGCCAGCCCTCCTCGTGGACGCGCGCCTCGCGCGCGTCCAGGGGCACGGAGGCGACCGGGGTGAAGGGGTGGGGCACGGTGGTTCTCTTTCAAGTGAAGGGCGGTCAGCCCTTGTTGGCGCCGAGGGTGAGTCCGCTGACGAACTGGCGCTGGAGTACGAAGTAGACGATCAGGGTGGGGATCGCGGTGAGGAGGGCGCCTGCGGCGACCAGGTTGGGGTCGGTGAAGTACTGGCCGGAGAGGTTGTTCAGGGCCGAGGTGATCGGCATGTTCTCGCCGGTGGAGATGAGGACGATGGCCCAGAAGAAGTCGTTGTAGATCCAGATGGACAGCAGGGTGCCCAGGGCGGCCATCGCGGGCTTGCACAGTGGCAGGACGATCTGCCAGTACATCCGCCATACCGAGGCGCCGTCGACCAGGGCGGCCTCGGTGAGTTCGTGCGGCAGCATCCGCATGTAGTTGCTGAGGACGAAGGCGCAGAACCCGGACTGGAAGGCGACGTGGATGAGGACCAGGCCGAGTGCGGAGTCGTAGAGCTTGCCGCTCATGGTGATGCCGGGCAGGTCGATGAGCAGGTACAGCCGGTACAGGGGGGTGATGATGACCTGCTGGGGGAGCAGGTTGCCTGCGGTGAAGACCAGCAGCAGTGCGATGTTGAGGCGGAAGTCGAAGCGGGCGACGTAGAAGGCGACCATCGACGACAGCAGCAGGGTGATCAGCACGGCGGGGACCGCGATGATCAGTGTGTTGCCGAAGTAGTGGAGCATGTCCGACTGCGTGAAGGCGTTCTTGAAGTTGTCGAAGTTGAGGGTGTCGGGCCAGGACACGTATCCCTTGTCGCTGGTCTCGGCGTAGGGGCGCAGGGCGGCGAAGGCCGCCCACAGCAGCGGGGCCAGCCAGGCCAGCGAGGTGCCGGCCAGGAAGACGTGCAGCAGGATCCGGGCGGGGCGCAGCGGGGCGCGTGGCTTGCCCGGTCCCACGGGGGGCGGGGCGGTGGTGGTGAGGGTGCTCATGCGCTGCGCTCCTTCCGGAAGGTCGCGATCAGGTAGGGGATGATCACGACGAGGGAGATCACCAGGAGGACCACGGCGATGGCGGAGCCGTATCCGATGCGGCTGGACTCGCCGATGATGTTGTTGGTGATCAGGATGGAGAGCAGCTCGGTGCCCTGGGCGCCCTTGTTGAAGACGAACACCAGGTCGAAGGCGCGCAGGGCCTCGATGATGGTGACGACCAGGACGACGGTGTTGGTGGGGCGCAGGGTGGGGAAGATGACGTTCTTGAACGTCTGCCACTCGTTGGCGCCGTCCAGTGAGGACGCCTCGCGCAGGGAGGGGTCCACGCCCTTGAGGCCGGCCAGGTAGAGGATCATCATGTAGCCGGTGTGGCGCCAGGACGCGGCGATCAGGACGGCCCACAGGTTCAGGTGGGGGTCGCCGATCCAGTCGATGTAGTGGCCGGGTTTGTTGGCGCCGATGAGGCTGTTGATGAGGCCGGTGTCGGGGTTGTAGACCAGCTGCCACACGAAGCCGGTGACGGCCAGGGAGACCACGACGGGCAGGAAGAACGCGGTCTGGTAGACCCGGGAGAAGCGGATGTTCTTGTCGAGCTGGACGGCCAGGAACAGCCCGAACGGGGTCGGGATGCAGATGAGCACCACGAACCAGATGACGTTGTGCTGCAGGGCGGGCCAGAACTGCGGGTTGTCGGTGAACAACTGCTGGAAGTTGTCCAGGCCGACCCATTTGATGGAGTCGAAGCCGATGCCGTCCCAGCTGGTGAAGGCCAGAGCGATCGAGGCGAGGGCGGTGACCCAGACAAGGGCCACGTGCAGGACCGTGGGCACGCCGGCCATGAAGCCGAGCGTGATCCGGTCACGACGGGTCAGCAGGCGCTTGTGGCCTCGCGGAACCTTCTTGACAGGCGCGGGCCCCGAAGGCGGCACGGCGGCCGCCTCCGGGGTCTTCGTGGGGGTCTCGGAGCTCATGAGGATGCGAAGATCGTCTTCTTCTGGCGTTCGATCGAGGACAGCAGGCTGTCGACGCCCTTGGGGTTCTGCAGGAACTTCTGCAGCGCGGGCTGCATCACCGTCGAGGTGAAGTCCGGGCGCGAGTCACGGTCCATGAACTGGGTGAGGCTCTTGGCGCCGGTGATCATCTCGTACGCCTTCTTCTGCAGGGCGGTGTACGAGGAGGTGTCGGCCTTGTTGGAGGCGGCCACCACGCTGGTGTCGGACTTGAGGTAGATCTGCTCGGCCGCCGGAGTGCCCAGGTACTCCAGGAGCTTGGTGGCGCCCGCCTTGTTCTTCGGCGCCTTGCTGAGCATGAAGCCGTCGGCCGGCGCCTCGACGGTGTCCTGGCCGTACGCGGAGTTGATCTCCGGGAAGGCGAAGAAGTCGAGGTCGTCCAGGTCGGCCTTGTTGGTGAACTGCTGCGCCACGAAGGTGCCCAGCACGTACATGCCGGCCTTCTTCGCCACCAGGGTCTGGGCGGCGTCCTGCCAGGTGCGGCCCATGAAGCCGTCCTGGTGGTAGGGCAGGATCTCGGCCCAGTGATCGAAGACGTTCTTGACCTTGGCGTCGGTCCAGGAGGCCTTGCCCGCCATCAGCTCGACGTGGAAGTCGTAGCCGTTGGTGCGGAAGTTGAGCTGGTCGAAGGTGCCCATCGCCGGCCAGGCGTCCTTGTCACCGAACGCGATCGGGACCAGGCCGTCCTTCTTCATCTGCTTGCACAGGGCGAGGAAGGCGTCCCAGGTGGTGGGAACCTCGTAGCCGTGCGCCGCGAAGACGCTCTTGCGGTAGAAGATCGCCCACGGGTACGTGACCAGCGGCACGAAGTAGTACTTGCCGTCCGCGCCCTTGCTGAGCTTCTTCATGGCGTCGGGGAAGTTGCCCCCGATCTTGTCCCACACGTCGTCGATCGGGGAGGCCAGCTTCTTCGCCGCGAAGAACTGCATGCGGTAGCCGGCGAACCAGTTGAACACGTCGTCCGGCGTGCCCTGGAGGTAGGAGTTGATCTGCTCCTGGAAGGTGTTGTGGTCCTTGGTGTTGACCTTGACCGTGACACCCGACTGCTTCGTGAACGCCGTGTAGATCTCCCCGTAGGCCTTCTTCGGCACGGCGTCGGACTGGTTCGAGCCCAGAGTGACGGTCTTGGGGTCCGAGGAGCTGCCGCTGCCGCCGCAGGCGCTCAGGAGGGGGATGCCGGCGCCGAGCAGGGCGGCACCGCCCACGCCTTTGAGCACACCACGGCGGCTGGGCGCGGGGAAGGAGGACGAGAGATCTTGCATGGACGGCTCCTGAAGGCAGGGGTCCGGTCATGGAGGGTTTCGAAGACCGGTCTTAATCGACCAGAAATCAACTTGACCGAACACGGTGGCGCTATGACAGCCGTATGTCCGGTCATGCGTCAATAGCTACTGGCCCGATTTGTCGAAACGTGACCGACATACCTGCCTCCCGGTGACACAGGAGCTTCACAACGACAGGGTCAGTTGTACGCCCCGAAAGCCTTCGAGAAGGCGGACTCGCCCTGAACGATCGAACTGCAGGTCGCATCGGCAGAGGGCTTCGCACCACCGGGGCACTGCTTGTCCCTGGTCGCCGACCACATCGACAGCCACCCGAGACCCTTCGCCTTGGCGAAGGAGACCAGCTGAGCCGCGTCGTCGACCTTGAAGATCTCGGACGCCACGTCGTTGACACCGATCATGGGGGTGACGGCGACCGCCTTCCACGCCGCACTGTCGGACAGCCCGAGGACACTCTTGAGCTGTGCCTGGGTGGCGGTGGCGGCCTGCTCGGCATAGCCGCCCATGTCTCCGCTGTACGAGGCCCCGTAGTCCATCGCCATGATGTTGACGGTGTCGATGCGCACGCCGTTGCTCTTTGCGTTGGAGAGCAGGCTCACCCCGTCCTGGGTCAGGCCCTCCGGCATGACGGGCAGAGTGAAGGAAACGTCGAGGTTCGGATGCTCCCGCTGGAGCCTGGCGATCGCCTGGGCGCGCCGGGTGTTCGCGGCCGTGTTCGGCAGCGCGCCGCCCTCCACGTCGAAGTCGACCTTGGTGAGGCCGTACGCGTCCACGGCCTTGCCGTACGCCGCCGCCAGCGCGTCCGCCGAGGAGCAGGTCGTGGCCAGCTCGGAGCCGGAGGCGCCGCCGAAGGAGACCCGGACGTCACCGCCCTTCGCCCGCAGCACACCGATCTGTCCGGCGACGGCGTCACTCGCGAGGTCGCTCACCCCGCCCCACTTGGGCGTGCAGCCGCCGCCGTCGGTGACGAAGGCGAGGTTGTAGTCCTTCACGCCGGTGGCCGCGGCGCTCGCGAGGAGGTCGAAGGCGGGATAGAGGGAGGTGTCGACGTAGGGGGCGAAGCCGGCGGTGGCGCCGGTGCCTTTCGTGGGGGTGGCGGTGGGCGTGGCCGTAGGAGTAGGTGTCGTGCTCCGAGTGGGCGTGGCCGTCGGGGTCGCGGGCCCGGTCGGGCGGCCGCTCGGCTCCGGGGTCGCGGTGCCGTCGGCGGAGCACCGCGCGCCATCGACGAGACAGCCGGTCGGGTCCGCCGTGCCGCCTACGACGAAGCCGACGGTGACCGACTCGCCGGGTGCCAGCCCGTCGATGTCCCACTTCGCCGACGTCACGGTGACGTGCTGTCCGGCGACGGCCGACTCGGCGTTCCACAGCGAACTCAGCCGCGCGCCCGTCGGCAGGTCGAACTCCAGTTTCCAGGCCTTGTCCGCCGCCGTGCTGTTGTTGGTCACGACGTACTGCGCGGTGTACCCCGTCGACCAGTCGCTGGTCTTCGTGTAGGCGGCGCCGATCCCGGCCGCCTGGGCGGTGCCGCTCAGCAGGACCGCGCCGGTCCCCACCACGGCGGCTGCGACCACCCCGCCGATCACCTTGTTCGTGCCGTTCACTCTGCGCCGATGAATGCTCATGGCGTGGCACGCTAGCGATCCGGAATCGGGCAAATGACCTGATCAGGGCGGACGTTGAGGATCTTAGGGTGCGCTTAAGGAAGGGATCGGGACCGGTTAAAGGTCGAGACCAATTTGCCCGTTCGGCGCCTGCGCACCCGGTGTCCCCGGCGCTCCGGTGCCCGCCCCTCCAGCTGGATCCAGATCCGCACCTCGGTGCCGCCCAGGACCGACGACCCGATCCGCACGTCCCCGCCGGTCGACTCGGCGAGCCTGCGCACGATGTCGAGTCCGAGCCCGGTCGACCCGGCGCTCCCCGAGCCCCGCCCGCGTGCCATCGCGGCCTCGGGGTCGCGGATCCCGGAGCCCGCGTCGGAGACGAGCACGATCACCGCGTCCTCGCCGTTGTGCACGTCGACCGCGAAGGCGGTGCCCTCCGTGGTGTGCCGGAAGACGTTGCCGAGCAGGGCGTCCAGCGCGGCAGCGAGGTCGGCCCGGGCCACGGGTATGCGCACCGGCCGCTCGGTGCCGGCGACCCGCCACTTGCGGCCCTCGTCCTCGGCGAGCGCCGACCAGAACCCCATCCGCTCCCGGACCACCTCGGCCGCGTCGCACCCGGCGCCCGGCCCGGCGGCCGCGGTCTGCGGCTTGGCCTCCCGGGCGGTACGGATGATGGTGTCGACCTCGCGCTCCAACTGCGCGACCGCGGCCCGGGTCTGCTCGGCGGCGGGACCGTCCCCGAGCGAGGCCGCGTTGAGCCGCAGCACGGTCAGCGGGGTGCGCAGCCGGTGGGACAGGTCGGCGGCCAGCTCCCTCTCGTTCGCGAGCAGTTGGACGACCTGGTCGGCCATGGAGTTGAACGCGACCGCCGCGAGCCGCAGTTCGGTCGGTCCCTCTTCCGGAACCCTCGCTCCCAGCTTCCCCTCCCCCAGCTCGTGGGCGCCCTCGACGAGTTTCTGCGCGGGCTGCACCATCCGCACGCCGAGCCGGTCGGCGACCGCGACCGAGCCGACGACGAGGGCGATACCGACGCCCGCGAGGACCGCCCAGGCGGTCGCGACACCGTTGCTCACCTCGGACTCGGGGACGTAGACCTCGACGACGGCTATCGCACCCGAGCTGAGCGCGACCGGCTGCAGCAGGGTGGAGCCCCCGGGCACCTCGGTGGTGGAGGCGCGGCCCAGCTTCCGCACGGTCGCGATGTCCTCGGCGGCGGCCCGCTGCCGTCCGATGTCGATGCCCTGGTGACCGACCGTGCGACCGCCCGTCCGATCACCTTTCTGATCGCCGTCGGCCGGTATGTGGACGGCCATCCCGGAGTCCGCGCCCGCGGAGGCGACGACCCGCTCCAACTGGTCGCGGTCGGTGGTGATGGACAGGGCCGGGGCGACCGCGGCGGCCTCCCGCTCGGCGTTGGAGAACGCGCGGTCCCGGGCCATCTCCCTGACGACCAGGCCGAGCGGGATCGCGAAGGCGACCACGACCATGGTGGTGACCGCCAGGCAGACCTTGACGAGGGCCCATCTCACAACGGCAGTCCCCCGCCCGGCGGTTCCAGCTTCACGCCGACGCCCCGCAGGGTGTGCAGATAGCGGGGCTGTGCGGCGGTCTCCCCCAGCTTCCGCCGCAGCCACGACAGATGGACGTCGATCGTCTGGTCGTCGCCGTAGGACTGCTGCCAGACCTCGGCGAGGAGTTCCTTGCGGGGGACGACCACGCCGGGGCGGGAGGCCAGGAAGGCGAGCAGGTCGAACTCACGGCGGGTGAGGTCGAGGCGGGCGCCGTCCAGCTCGGCCTGGCGGCGCAGCGGGTCGACGCTCAGACCGCCGACGCGCAGCACGGCCTCCGGTGAGGCGTCACCGCCGGCGGCCCGGGACCGTCGTAGGACGGCGGCCATGCGGGCCGCGAGGTGCTCGACCGAGAAGGGCTTGGTGAGGTAGTCGTCCGCCCCCGCGTTCAGCAGGCGGACGATCTCCGTCTCGTCGTCCCGGGCGGTCGCGATGATCACCGGGACGTCGGTGATCCCGCGCAGCATCTTCAGGGCCTCGGACCCGTCGAGGTCGGGCAGACCGAGGTCCAGGATCACCACGTCGAAACGGAAGTGGGCGACCTCGCGCAGGGCCTCCAGCGCCGTCCCGACACTGCGCACTGTGTGTGCCGCGTCGGTCAGGTGCCGGATGAGCGCCGAGCGGACGAACTGGTCGTCCTCGACCACGAGCACACTTGCCATGCGCCGCACCGTACGCCATGCGGGGGACACGGATCCGGGCCTGTGGATAACTCGGTCCGTGTGCGGACTGTGAGGCGCGTGAGGCACTATGACGGGCGATGCGCAGAGGACTCGTACACGTACTGGCCTGGCTGCTCGCCACGGGCGCGGCGGTCACGCTGTCGTGGTGGGGCGTCCACACGGTCATGGCGGGCACGGCCTACGACCCGCCGCGTGCCCTGCCCATCACCGCGGCCGACGCGACCACACAGCAGTCAAAACCGCTGGCGTCGCCGACCCCGACGAAGCGGGTGGCCCCGTCGAGGAGTCCGTCACCGACGCCGAGCGCCACGCCCACCCGGCCGAGCCCCGCCACGAGTCCTTCTGCCACCGCGTCCGGCCAGGTCAGGAGCTACGACACGGACGGCGGCCGCGCGGTCTTCGACCTCGGTGAGACGTCGGCGACGCTGGTGTCCGCGACGCCCGGCGCGGGTTGGTCGATGCAGGTGTGGAAGACGGAGTCGTGGATCCGGGTGGAGTTCACCTCGGGCACGGACCGGGTGTCGGTGTTCTGCACATGGCACGACGGACCGCCGAGGGTGGAGATCGGAACCTACTGAGTCGGCCCACCGCGTCGGCTCATCGCGTCAGGTCACCGGAACACCGAGGGCGGCGGCGCCGGTGAGGCGACCGCTGCCGCGTCCGTCACGGGTACGGCGCCTCCGGTGAAGTCGAGGAGTCCCCGGCCGTGTTCGACGCGGCCCGGGTACGGGTCGGACGCGGCGCGGCGGGTCAGTTCCGCGATCGGCAGGGGGATGTCGGCGGCGACCAGGACGGCGTTGCCGAAGCGTTTGCCGCGCAGGACGGTCGGGTCGGCCACGAGGGCGAGTTCGGGGAAACGGGCGGCGGCGGTGGCGATCTGGCCGCGCAGATGGGCCAGCGGCGGCCCGTCGGCGAGGTTGGCGGCGTAGTGCCCGCCCGGCCGCAGCGCCCTTCGGACCTCGTCGAGGAACTCGGTGGAGGTGAGGTGCGCGGGGGTGCGGGCGCCGCTGAACACATCGGCGATCACGATGTCGGCCCAGCCGTCGGCCACCTTGGCGAGGCCTTCCCGGGCGTCCACGGCCCGCACCCGTATCCGCGCTGTCGGTTCCAACGGGAGTTTCTGCCGCACCAGTTGCACGAGTGCGGCGTCCCGCTCGACGACCTGCTGGGTGGAGCGGGGGCGGGTGGCGGCGACATACCGGGCGAGCGTGAGGGCTCCGCCGCCGAGGTGCACGGCGTGCACGGGCTTGCCGGGGGGCGCGACGAGGTCGATGACGTGGCCGAGCCGGCGCTGGTACTCGAAGGAGAGGTGGGCCGGGTCGTCCAGGTCCACGTGCGACTGCGGTGCTCCGTCGATGAGCAGCGTCCACGCGTGCGTGCGCTCCCGGTCGGGGATGAGCTCGGCGAGGCCGCCGTCCACTGGCTCCACGACGGCTTCGGCGGTGGCGTTGCCACGCCGGGAACTCCTGGACTTACCCATGACGCCATTATCGGCGGCGGGGGGTGGTCGCGCGTCCGCGGGCCCGGTGGGGGCCGGCCGCGCCCCTGAGTGGGCGCGGTCACCGGCAGTTGTCGGCGGCCTCGATCAGTCTCGCCGCCTCCCCCAGTGCCGCTCGCAGCACCGCGGGGTCCGTCGCAAGGTCGGTGTCCCCCGGCGGCAGCAACCAGTCCGACCCCTCGACGGGCGGTTCCGGCTCCGGGGTCAGCCGCAGCCCGCGCCCGTTGGTCTCCGTACACGTGCTCCCGGGAACGTCCCATGCCGCCGCCGTCCCCGGTGGCACCAGGAACCCCAGCGTCTTGCCGCCGTCGTCGTGCAGCACCGGGCCCACCGACTCGCTCACCCCCCGCCGCAGGATGTCGACGGCCTCCAGGCCGTGTCGCGTCGGCACCGTGACCACGTCACAGGACACCTGTGCACAAGGATCGACGCTCGGGCTGATCTCCATCGCGGCCTCCACCAAGGAACCCTCGTCCGACTCCGAGTAGTTCAACGCGCGCTCGCGTCAAGGGCTACGGCGGAAGTCCGCCGCAAAGGATGGCAGTTCATGGCAGATCCCGGATGAGATATCCGGTTTGTAGCCAAACCCCGCGTGGCGGCCCGGACACAGCCGGTACGTTCTTGCCCGCCGGAAACAGGTCGTCACACTGACAAACCAGTCAACTCGCCCCACCTCCGGCACGGTTCGACGGTTCGCACGAGAGGGCCCGGCCATGGCGTCGTCAATGGTGACCCCGTCCCAGTCCCCCATGCCACCGAGGCCGAACCTCGCGCTCCGGCGCCTGCGCGGTCAGCGCTCGCCGGCCGAGTTCGCCGCGGCGGTACGGCGGTCCGCGCGCGAGATCGGCGAGCGGGTCAGCTGCGACGCACGCTACGTGGGTCGCGTCGAGGCGGGCGAGATCCGCTGCCCCAACTACGCGTACGAACGGGTGTTCCTGCACATGTTCCCCGGCCGCACGCTCGCCGATCTGGGCTTCGCGCCCCGCGCATCCGTACGCGGGCGCCGGACGCGCACGACCGCGGATGAGACGCAGGGGACCCACGATCCGTATGACACGCAGGACACGCACGACCCCGACGAGACGTACGACGACTACGAGGAGAGCGACGTGCTGCGTCGCGCATTCATGACCGGCGGGGGCGCCACGGTGGCCGCCGCCTCGCTGGGCCCCTTCGGGCTCGCCACCGACGCCGCGGCCGCCACGCCCGCCGCCACCGGTGCCGGACGGCCGTTGCGCCGCGCCGGGGCAAGCCAGGCGGGCGCCCTGGAAGAGGCCGTACGCAGAATCCGGCTGCTCGACGACCGGCACGGCGCGGACGGCCTGTACCGGCGCGCGGCTGCTCCGCTGCGCGCCGCCTACGCACTGCTGGACGCGGGCGCGACCCGGCAGACGACCGTCGACCGGCTGCACGCGGGTGCCGGTGAACTCGCCATCTCTGTGGGCTGGCTGGCGCATGACTCGGGCCGGTTCGACGACGCCCGCTCGCACTACGCGGAGGCGCTCGCGACGGCCCGGGTGACCGATGACGACGCCCTGGAGGCGCACGCCTTCTGCAACACGGCCTTCCTCGCGCGCGACGCGGGCCGCCCGCGTGAGGCGGTGCGGTCCGCGCAGGCCGCGCAACGGGTGGCGCGGCCACTGGGTTCGGCCCGTCTGATGTCGCTGCTCGCCCTGCGCGAGGCGGGCGGCTGGGCAGGGCTCGCCGACCGCACCGGATGCGAGCAGGCCCTCGTCCGCGCCCAGGTCCTCTTCGAGCGGGGCACCTGCGACGCGGACCCCGAGTGGATGAGCTTCTACGGCGAGGCGGAGCTGGAGGGTCTGGAGGCGCAGTGCTGGTCCGCCCTGGGCGACTGGCGCCGGGCCGCCCGGCACGCACACCGGGCGGCGGAGCTCCAGGACCCGCACTTCACCCGCAACATCGCGCTGTACACGGCCGAACTGGCCGACGACCTGGCCCGCGGCGGTCACCCCGACGAGGCCTCGGCGGCGGGCCTGCGGGTGCTGGAGCTGCTGGGCGAGGTCCAGTCGTCCCGCATCCAGACGATGCTGGCCGGGACGGCGAGGGTGCTGCTGCCGCACCGGAGGGCGTCGGGGGTGTCGGCGTTCCTGGAACGCCATGCGTCGACGCCGAGAACGGCGTGACGGGCAGTCGTTCGGCCGCGGCCCGGTGGGGCTGCGCCCCTGAGTGGGTACAGCCGGGCAGACCATGACCCCACCGCCCCAGGGGCGCGGGGAACTGCGCGACCAGCCACGAAGCACCCGCAGCCGACTACGACCCCAGATGCCCCAAGTCGTTCCAGCTCTCGATCGCGGGCTCGCCGTAAGCCCAGCCGAGCACCGAAAGGGACGTCGGATTAAGCCGTATCCGTGCCGCGAAGGCAACCGGCAGCCCCAGCCACCGCGCCCCGATGGACCTGAGGATGTGCCCGTGCGCGAACACCAGCACGTCCCGGTCGGCGGCGCGCGCCCACGCGACGACCTCGTCCGCGCGCGAGGTGACCTCCGCCAGGGACTCCCCCTGCGGCACCCCGTCCCGCCAGATCAGCCAGCCCGGCCGCACCGTCTGGATCTCCTCCGGGGTCATGCCCTCGTACGTGCCGTAGTCCCACTCCATGAGCGTGTCCCAGGTGGCCGCCCGCTCCCCGAACCCGGCGAGTTCGCACGTCTCACGCGCGCGTGCCAGGGGGCTCGTGCGGATCTCCGCCCCGGTCAGGCCGTCGTAGGGCGCCCGGTGCAGCCGCTCCCCGAGCAGCTTGGCCCCCCGCCGGCCCTCCTCCAGAAGCGGCACGTCGGTCCTGCCCGTGTGCTTGCCGGACAGCGACCATTCGGTCTGGCCGTGCCGGGCCAGCAGAACGCGCGGTGCCATGAAAAGACCTTTCCGGGGGAAAGCGGAGGCGGAACTCCTCCATCATCCCGCACCCTGTCGGAGGGCAACCCGGCGGGCGATCTCTGCGTCTTTGAAGGCCGAAGGCGCTGTGTGGGGCCGATCCACGAGGGCCCGCGCATACGCCGTAAAGTGGCACGACCGGACGACGACCGCCGGACGCCGCGCGAAACGAAAGGGGAAAGGATCGGATGCCGCAGACCGAGACACCAGGCACCGAGGCAGCCCCGGGGACGCGGCTGCGCTGGTGGACCGAGCTGCCTCTGATCGTGCTGGTGTACGCCTGCTACAGCGCGGGCCGGCTTCTCGCCCCGAACGATGTCAGCGGTGCCGTCGACCACGGACTGACGATCCTGAGGATCGAGAAGGTCCTGCACATCAACGCCGAGCATCCCCTGAACCGGCTGTTCACCAGCGAGAGCTGGATCGGCGTACCGGCCGACTTCTGGTACGCCTCGCTGCACTACCTGGTCACGCCCGCCGTCCTGATCTGGCTGTTCCGCTCCCACGCCGCGCGGTACCGCGCGGCCCGCACCTGGCTGATGACGTCCACCTTCATCGGCCTGATCGGCTTCACCCTGCTGCCGACCTGCCCGCCCCGTCTCCTCTCGGCGGGCCACGGCTTCGTCGACACGATGGCCCAGTACAGCTCGTACGGCTGGTGGGGCGGCGAGGCGAGTGCCCCCCGGGGCATGGGCGACATGACGAACCAGTACGCGGCCATGCCGAGCCTGCATGTGGGCTGGGCCCTGTGGTGCGGTGTGATGCTCTGGCGGTACGGCACGACGCGTACGACGAAGGTCGCGGCCGTCGCCTACCCGCTGATCACCACGATCGTGGTCATGGGCACCGCCAACCACTACTTCCTCGACGCGGTCGCGGGCGCGGCCGTGATGGGACTCGGGTTCCTGCTCGCCCCGTACGTCACCCGCGCCGCGAACCGGGCCACGGTGGGCATCCGGGCCCGGATATCCCCCGTCCCCGTCGTCTCCCGTGACGCAGAGCCCTCAATTGTCAGTGACGGATGCAAGACTTCCGCGGGTGAGCACATTCCACGGCAGCGCGAGTCACGGTTCGCAGACGGAGCCGAGCCGAGTCCCTCTTCCACGGACGCGGGGGACGGCGCTCAGGCAGCGGCTCGCTGAGCTGCGCGGCCCCGAGGTACCGGCCAAGGCACTGGACGCGCGCGCCCTCGCGGCCCTCGCCGCGAACCCCGGGTGCAAGCGCCGCGCGATCCTCGACGGCGCCGGGGTGAACAAGACGGAGCTGGCGAGCGCGCTCGGTTCGCCGTCCGCCTTCGGGCAGTCGCAGTTCGCCCTGACCCGGGGCAACGCCTTCGAGGCGAAGGTCAAGGCGGACGGCGGCGCGGAGCTGCTGCGGCTGGTCCACGAGCGGCTGGACCGGACCGCCGAGCCGCCCGCGGACGCCCAGGTCCCCGACCTCACCGCGATCGGCCCCGAGGGCCGTACGGCCCGCACCGCGCTGGCGTTGCGCGAGGCCACCGGTTCCCAGGGGTGGACGCTGCTCGACCACCCCATGCTCGCCCTCGACGTCGCCGGCTCCCCCGCCTACCTGGAGCCGGACGCCGTCGTCGTGCACCCGGACGGCACCTGGACCGTCGTGGAGATCAAGTCCTTCCCGATGCTGGACGGTTCGGCGGACCCGTCGAAGGTGGGCGCCGCCGCCCGCCAGGCCGCGGTGTACGTCCTGGCGCTGGAGGAGGTCGCCGCCCGTCTGGAACCGGCGCCGAAGGTCCGCCACCGGGCCCTCCTGGTGTGCCCCAAGGACTTCTCCAACCTCCCCACCGCCTCGGCCGTGGACATCCGCAAGCAGCGCGCGGTCACCGCCCGCCAGTTGACCCGCCTCACCCGCATCGAGGACATCGCCGACGCCCTCCCCGAGGGCACCTGCTTCGCCCCGGACCTGCCTCCCGCCGAACTGACCGCCGCGGTCGAGTCGGTCCCGGCGGCCTACGCCCCCGAGTGCCTGTCCGCGTGCGAACTCGCCTTCCACTGCCGGACCCGCTCCCGCGAGGCCGGTGCGGTGACCTCCCTGGGCCGCTCTGTGCGCGCGGAACTGGGCGGCCTGGCGACGGTGGAGGACGTCCTGGCGGCGGCCCGGGGAGAGTCGGGCGACCCCGACGACCCGGCGGTGCTGGCTCTGCGGAGGGCCGCGCGGCTGCGTGCCGAAGCGCTGGAGGGCCACCAACCGCAGGTCCCGGCGCCCGTCACGGCGGGAGGGGCCGGGTGGTGACGGCGGTCCCGGCACCGCCGCGCGGTGCCGCACACGCGCGAAGCCCGCGCTTCGCCCCGCGTCTCCAGGAGCCCCTGTGTCACTGATCACCACGCTCGCCCGGCTGGAGGCCGTCAGCACCGGCCGCGCCCAGCCCGCCGCCACCGTCCGCCACCGGCACCTCGCCGACCGCCCCCTCGTCCTCGTCCCGCTGACCACCGCGGGCGAGGCCGGCGCCCCGCTCGGCGCGCTCGTCGGCACCGACCGGGACGCGCCGCACCTCCTGGTCGTACCGCAGCCGCGCGACCGGGACCTCCGGTTCGCGTTCCTGGCCGAGCTGGCGGACGTCGTCCTGCCGCACGTCGACGAGTACGCCGAGGCGGTCGAGGCCGCCGAGCGCAGCGAGACCGATCCGGAGACCGGCAAGCGGGTCAAGGTCGAGGTGGAGCTGTGCGCGGACGCCCCGCAGCTGATCCTGCCGAGCCGCGCGGGTGTCGATTTCGTACGGCTGCTCGGGCGGTCCATGCGTTTTCGGCGTACGGCGGAGCAGGACCCGGAGACCCCGTATCCCGCCCCGCCCCGGGTGCCGCTGCTGGGCCGGTGGCTGACCCACTTCGGGGAGCGGGCCCGGGTGCCCGGATCCTCGCTGCTGCTGGCGATGACGGACGTACTGGCCCGGCACTGGTCCACCGGCCAGTCCACTCTGGAGGACCAGCACCTGGGCGCACTGCTCGCGTGGATCGACCCGCCCGAGGGCCGCTCCGGCGCCGAGGCCGCGCTCACCGCCGAGCTCGCCAGGGACGACCGCGGGCAGCTGCTGCACCCTCCTGCCGGGCCCGCCACCGACCCGGCGTTCGACAACAAGCTGCTCGCCCCCGCCCTTGAGCGCTACGACCGCGCGCGTACCGCCCTGGCCGCCGCCGAGGACGGACTGGAGGCCGACGACCGGCTCGGTGCGCTCACCGCCGCCGAGCGGGAGATCCGCGCCCTGGTCGTGAGCCGGACGCGCCCCACCTGGGACGCGGTGTGGCGGGGCCTCGACCTGCTGCGGGAACTGCCCGAGGGCGCGCACGCGCAGGAGCGGTGGACGCGCGACCGCTGGTCGTTCACGAGCCACCGGGACCGTGTCAGCGCCGGCGAGCCCCCGCAGCCGCGCCGCGACGACGCCGTCACCGCCGCCAACAAGCTCGCCGCGCGTGAGCGCGAACAGGCCCGTCTGGAGGCGCAGGAGGCGCTCGACGACCCGCTGGTGATGGCGGGGCGGCGGCTGGCCGGGGAGGCGTTCGCCGGGGAGGTCACGGACGTCGTGATGACGTACAGCGAGGGCAAGCGGCCGAGCCCGCGCCCGCTGGTCACCGTCCGGACCGACGACCGGCCGCATCTGGGCGAGCGGGCCAAGGTGTACCGCTCCCTGGGCGGGAAGCCGCAGTCCGCCGAGTTCGTGGGGAACGAGGAGGAGGGCGCCCTGATCGTCCTCAAGGTCCTCGACAAGATGGGCCGCGGCAAAGAGCCGGAGACCGGGTCCGTCCCCGAGAAGGGCGACCGGGTGTGCTTCACGCTCTTCGAGCACGAACAGCGCGGCGGCGCGAAGCTGCCCGACCCGGAGAACACCCCGTGGACGCACGGCGGACCGCCCGGTGAGGCGGTCCAGGAGAACGCCGATCCCCTGACCCGGGAGGACGTCCTGTGACCACCCGTACCTTCGACCCCGGTGCCGAGGCCGGGCGGGCCACCGACGCGATCCTCCACGACACCCTGCACGGCACCGACCGCGGTGTCGTGGTCGACTCCCCGCCCGGTGCCGGGAAGTCCACACTGGTGGTCCGGGCGGCGCTGGAACTGGCCGACGCCGGGCGCTCGTTGATGGTCGTGGCGCAGACCAACGCCCAGGTCGACGACCTGGTCCTCAGGCTCGCCGAGAAGAACCCGGACCTCCCCGTCGGCCGGCTGCACAGCAGTGACGCCGACCCGTACGACAGGGCCCTGGACGCCCTGCCGGCCGTACGGAAGTCGGCGAGGGCCGGTGACCTGGCCGGGCTGCCCGTGGTGATCTCCACGGCCGCCAAGTGGGGACACGTCAAGGTCGACGAGCCGTGGGCGCACGCCATCGTGGACGAGGCCTACCAGATGCGCTCGGACTCGCTGCTCGCGGTGGCGGGGCTGTTCGAGCGGGCGCTGTTCGTGGGTGACCCGGGGCAGCTGGACCCGTTCGCGATCGTCGGCAGCGAGCAGTGGGCGGGGCTGTCGTACGACCCGTCGGCCTCGGCGGTGACGACCCTGCTGGCGCACAACCCGCAGCTGCCCCAGCACCGTCTGCCGGTGTCCTGGCGGCTCCCGGCGTCAGCGGCACCGCTCGTCTCCGACGCCTTCTACCCGTACACGCCCTTCCGCAGCGGCACCGGCCACGACGACCGCCGGCTCGCCTTCGCGGTCCCCTCGGACGGCTCGGGTCCCGACCGGGTGATCGACGCGGCGGCCGAGTCGGGCTGGGGCCTGCTGGAGCTGCCCGCGCGGCACACTCCCCGCACGGACCCGGAGGCGGTGCGGGCGGTTGCGGCCGTCGTACGCCGGCTGCTGGACCGGGGAGGAGCGGCCACGTCGGAGCGCTCGCCGGACCCGGCCCCCCTGACGGCCGACCGCATCGCCGTCGGCACGGCCCACCGGGACCAGGCGGCGGCCGTCCGCGCGGCGCTCACCGACCTGGGCGTCGGCGACGTCACCGTCGACACGGCGAACCGCCTCCAGGGCCGCGAGTACGACGTCACGGTGGTCCTCCACCCCCTCTCCGGCCGCCCCGACGCCACCGCCTTCCACCTGGAGACCGGCCGCCTGTGCGTCCTGGCCTCCCGCCACCGCCACGCGTGCATCGTGGTCTGCCGGGCCGGAGTGAGCGACCTGCTGGACGACTACCCGTCGACGGAACCGGTCCAGCTGGGAACCCTGGTGAAGTTCCCGGACGGCTGGGAGGCCAACCACGCGGTACTGGCACGACTGGCCGAACACCGGGTGCCGTGGCGACCTTGAGCAAGGTCCGGCGTCGGTACCGCCGGAGGCGTCCGGCCCTCTTGCACGGGCGCGGGACAATGGACGGTGGCCCGGCCGTATGCGGGCCGTCGGTACGCACGACGTACGAGGAGGATGAAGACATGGCGGAGCCCACGCCGCGTCGGAACGAACCGCGGCTACGCCCCGCGCCCCTGCTGTTCGAGCCCACGCAAGTCGCGGACGATCCGGAGCACTTCTTCGACCTGGAGTCGATCGACGATCCCCGCGCGCTGCTGGCCCGGTCCACCGAGCTGGCGCACGCGTTCCGCGCCGCGGCCGACCGTGCCGTGGAGTTCCAGGCGATGGCGGCGGCCCAGCTGGCCGACCCGCGCCGTTTCGACCGGCTGACGACGGCTGACATCGCCGAGCGCGCCGAGTGGACCGAGGACTACGCGAAGAAGATGGTCGAGTTCGGCCGG
Organism: Streptomyces sp. NBC_00285; assembly: GCF_036174265.1. Lineage (NCBI taxonomy): Bacteria > Bacillati > Actinomycetota > Actinomycetes > Kitasatosporales > Streptomycetaceae > Streptomyces > Streptomyces sp. NBC_00285. The sequence continues at coordinate 4,212,007 of NZ_CP108055.1, forward strand.
GATCTGCTGCGCGGCGCGGAGGGCGGGGCGGGGCACGCCGATCCGGTGTGAGCTGTCGCCGCCGTGACTCCCGTCAAAAATCCTTGGCATATGCCAGGTGGGCAAGATACTCCCTGCCACCCCGCCCTGTCCCGGTTTCCCGCAACCCTCGGAGACGGTTCGCTCACACCCGGTAAATGTAGGTGGCATGAGCACACGCGACGAACCGTTCTCCGACCGCTTCGACGTCTCGGGCGTCACCGCGGACGGGGCCGCCTGGCTCGCCTCGGCAGGACCGCATCCGCGCAGCACCCTGGCGTTCTGGGAGGAGCGGCCCACCGCCCCGGTGGTGCTGCCCTGCGGTACCGCCTTCGACGTGGTCAGCGCCCCCGCGGTCTTCGGGCGCGGGATGGTCGACCGGCTGTGGGACGAGGGGCCGGGCTCGGGGCCGGTGGCGGCACTCAGGGGCCGGATGCTGCTGTTCGCGGCGCCGGGAACGGCCCAGCGGCTGCCGTCCCTGCTGCGCTGGGAGGAGTTCGGCCGCACCGGCGCGATCCCACCGCTGCTGTGTCACGGCACCGGCGACGCGGTGACCGTCCCGCCCCCGCTGGGCACCGCGAAGTCCACGCTGACGACCCGCTGGCTGGTCGCCCCGGACACCCGTCATCCCTGGCTGCCAGGGCCGGAAATCCTGGTCTGGGCGGCCGTGCGGGCGGCGCGCACGGCGGTGCGGATATCGATTTTTCCCCCAGCCGATCAGGATGCTAAGGTCTACGACGTCAGCAGGCGCCGCTAGCTCAGTTGGTTAGAGCAGCTGACTCTTAATCAGCGGGTCCGGGGTTCGAGTCCCTGGCGGCGCACAGACAACGAAGGCCCCCCGTCAACACGGGGGGCCTTTCGCGTGCCCCACCCCTACGGCGCCGTGATCTCCACGTTCCACGCCCCCGAGGCCGTTCGGTCCGCCACCTTCACCCGTACGCCCTCTCCCGGCACCGTGAAGCTCTCGCCCGTTTCGACGGGGGCGTCCGCGAGGGGTGGGTAGACGGAGTTCTCCCAGCAGGCCTCGGTGCGGGGGTGGGCGTCGATGACCTGGACGGGGCCGCCGCCGGACGCGGCACCGCTGTGGACGCGGTAGACGAGCACGCCCTGCCGACAGACCGCCGCGTCATTGCCGACCGCCCCGCGTGCCTCGAAGGCGAGCGCGCTGTCGGTCCCGGTGCGCACGACGGCGAGTTTGGTGCCGCGCCCCGGTCCGAAGATCCCGGCGGGGCCGGGGCCGGCCTCCAGCGGCTCCAGCGTCAGCCGGACCGGCCGAGGTCCCCGTACGCACGCCACCTGCCGCCGCTCCAGCCAGCCGAGCTTCCACTTGTGCCAGGCGAACAGGTCGGGGGCGAGGCCGAACTGGCTGCCCATCAGGTCCCAGTCGCCGACGTACGTGTCCCAGTCGCCCTTGCCGTCCATCGGCCGGTGGTAGAGGTCCGGCAGGTCGAAGACGTGCCCGGTCTCGTGGGCCAGGACCAGCCGGTCAGGCGGGTGCTTCTCGAAGACCGTGACGACCCGCCGGATGTCCGTGCCGTCGGCACGCAGCGGGACGTCCAGGTTGACGACCTTCGTGGCGTCCGAGTCGACGCCGGGGGCGTCCGGGTCGGCGACGAAGTAGACGACGTCGTAGCGCGAGAAGTCGACCTGCCCGTCGGACGCGGCGAGCGCGTCACGCAGGTAGGCGGCCCGGTCCTTGGCGCTCCAGTCGCGCTGTATGGCGTACGCCGTGGACGCGCGCGGCATCCGGATCCAGTGCCGCAGCGGGTGCGGGCGCAGGGTGAAGCGGCCGTAGGAGGCGCGCTCGAAGAAGCGGGTGGTGGCCGGGAAGTGATCGGCGGTCAGTTCGGCGGGGCTGGTCAGGGGGAGGGCGTCCGGGAAGGAGAGGAAGACCATCACCGCGTCGAGGGAGCGGGCCGGGCGCGGATAGGCCGTGTTCCAGGTGTCCACGCCCTCCGAGTGGTGGGCCTCGGTGCGTTCCAGGGTGCAGGGCTCCGAGGAGAAGGGTTCGGCGACCGACGGTCCGGTGACGAGGGACGTGGCGGCGAGGGCCGCCATCGTGGTGAACACGGCCGCGGTGCTGCGCAGTCGGGGGCGCGGAAGGGTGCGCGGAAACGGGCGCGGCAACTTGACCTCCGGGAGCGGTTCACGGGACACCGCACCCAGCCTGTGTGCGTTTGCGGTAATACGCCCTGTTTATCTGCACCGGATGAGTGAGATGGCGTGACCTGTCGAACCGCCCGACACCCCCGAATCGCTCACGGAACGTCACAAGCGGTCTCGGGCCCGAAGAACCCGTCCAGCTGCGGGCAGAAACGATCTGCCAGAAGGGGTTGCCGGTCATCGAGACTGGGCAATGGCTGGAAGGGCCTGGGGGCAACCTCTATGATCGGCACACTTTCCTGCGCGGACAGCGATCGAGTGCACTGCGGGAGCTAGCGGTGAACGGAACGTCCGAAGGGCCGGCGCCCGCGACAGACCTCGACGGGGCAGCCGTAACAGAGAGTGACATCACTGCGCCTGCTCGTATCGAGCCCCCGGCGCACCGCGCGGCTTTCGCGGCGGCGCCGCTGGCCATGGCGGTGGTGGACCGCGAGGGCACGGTCGTCGACGCCAACCCGGCCTTCGGCGAGCTGCTCGGCGCCGTGCCGGAGGAGCTGACCGGGGCGGTCGCCGCCGAACTGGTGGACCTGGCCTCGGACGCCCGTACCTGGCACGCGTACCGCGAGGTACTGCGCGGCCGGCAGGCGAAGCTGCGCTGCAAGCGCCGGCTCAAGCATCCCGACGGGCACTCGCTGTGGGCGCAGATCACGGTCGCGCCGCTGACGGAGGGCGCCGAGGGCTCCCCCGGTGTCCTGCTCTCCGTCGCCGACATCACCGCCCGGCGTGAACTCCAGGCGCGGCTGCGGCACTTGCAGATGCACGACCCGGTGACCCGGCTGCCCAACCGCACCCTGTTCTTCGAGCGGCTGACCGCCGCGCTGGAGGCGGAGTCGTACGAACAGGGCGGCACGGGCCGGATCGGTCTGTGCTACCTGGACCTCGACGGCTTCCAGGCCGTCAACGACACCCTCGGCCACCGGGTCGGCGACCGGCTGCTGGCCGCTGTCGCCGAGCGCCTGACACGCTGCGCGGACGAGACGGGCCACGGCCGGGCGACCACTCCCCTGGTGGCGAGGCTGGGCGGCGACGAGTTCGCCCTGCTCGTCGAGGACTCCACGGGCACGGAACAGCTCGCCGACCTCGCCGAGTCGCTGTTGAAGGCCGTCCAGGCACCCTTCGACATCTCCGGCCGGCGGCTGTCGGTGTCGGCGTCGATCGGGGTCGTGGAGCGGCAGGCGGAGGGCACCTCGGCGACGGGTCTGATGCAGGCCGCCGACACCACGCTGTACTGGGCCAAGGCCGACGGCAGGGACCGCTGGACGCTCTTCGACCCCGAGCGCAACGCCCACCGCGTGACCCGTCAGGCCCTCGCCTCGACGCTCCGCCCGGCCATCGAACGCGGCGAGTTCCAGCTGGAGTACCAGCCGCTGGTGGGCATGGAGGACGGCCGACTGCGCGGGGTCGAGGCGCTGGTGCGCTGGAACCACCCGCAGTTCGGGATGCTGGCGCCGAATCGGTTCATCGCACTGGCCGAGGAGGACGGTTCGATCGTCCCGCTCGGCCGCTGGATCCTGGTCACCGCCTGCCGCCAGGCCCGTCAGTGGCAGCTGGACCATCCCGACGAGCCGCCGATCTTCGTCAGTGTCAACGTGGCGGTCCGGCAGGTCTGGGACTCCGACCTGGTCGCGGACGTGGCGAAGACCCTCGCGGAGACCGGCCTGGCCCCGCACCTGCTCCAGCTCGAACTCACCGAGTCGGCGGTGATGGGCTCCGCGGGCCGCCCGCTCCAGGCGCTCCAGGCGCTGAGCGACATGGGCGTCGGGATCGCCATCGACGACTTCGGCACCGGCTACTCGAACCTGGCCTACCTCAGCCGGCTGCCGGTCTCCGTCCTGAAACTGGACGGCTCCTTCGTGCGCGGATTCCAGTACGAGGGTGAGGGCGTCGCCCCCAACCCGGCCGACGAGGTCGTCGTCGAGGCGATGATCCAGCTCGCCCACCGCCTGGGCCTCACCGTCACCGCGGAGTGCGTGGAGACCTCGGCCCAGGCCAGCCGCCTGCGCCGGATCGGCTGCGACACCGGCCAGGGGTGGCTGTACTCGCGGCCGGTGTCGCCGGATCGCATCTCCGGGCTGATGGAGGCCCAGGTCTGACCGTCAGGCCGTCGGCAACCCGTAGGCGTCCGCGAGGAGTTCGTAGGAGCGCAGGCGTACGTCGCCGCTGTGGGCGTTGCCCGTGAGCATCAGTTCGTCGGCGCCGGTGCGCTTGTGGAGGTCGTCGAGGCCGGAGCGGACCTCGTCAGGGGTGCCGTGGATGACGTTGGCGTTCCAGGAGTTGGCGAACTCCTCCTCCATGGGGCTGAACTCGTAGGCCTCGGCCTCCTCGGGGGTGGGGACCAGGCCGGGGCGGCCGGTGCGCAGCCGGATCATGCTGAGGGCGGCGGCGCGGACCTGGCGGCGGGCCTCCTTCTCCTCGTCCGTGGCGAGGGCGGAGACGCCGATGAGGGCGTACGGCTCGTCGAGGATCGCGGAGGGCCGGAAGGACTCGCGGTAGAGGTCCAGGGCCGGGACGGTGTTCTGCGCCGAGAAGTGGTGCGCGAAGGCGAACGGCAGGCCGAGGGTGCCGGCCAGCCTGGCGCTGAACCCGGAGGAGCCGAGCAGCCACAGAGGCGGCCGGTGCGGGGACTGGACACCGCCGGGCGAGGTCGCCTGGACCGGGCCGGGTACCGCGTGGATACGGCGGTAGGGGTGGCCGTCGGGGAAGTCGTCGTCCAGGAAGCGGGTGAGTTCGGCGAGCTGCTCGGGGAAGTCGTCGGCGCCCTCGTTGAGCCGGTCCGTGCGGCGCAGGGCCGCGGCGGTGGCGCCGTCGGTGCCGGGAGCCCGGCCGAGGCCCAGGTCGATACGGCCCGGGGCCATCGCCTCCAGGGTGCCGAACTGTTCCGCGATCACCAGCGGGGCGTGGTTGGGGAGCATGACGCCGCCCGAGCCGAGCCGGATGCGGGTGGTGTGGGCGGCGAGGTGGGCGAGGATCACCGCGGGCGACGAGGACGCCACGCCCGGCATGGAGTGGTGCTCGGCGATCCAGTAGCGGTGGAAGCCGCGGGACTCCGTGAGCTTGGCGATGGCGACGCTGGTGCGCAGGGCGTCGGTGGCCGTGCGTCCGGCGCCGACGGTGACCAGGTCGAGCACCGAGAGAGGTACTGGGGCGGTGCCCTGTGCAGTACCTCGGATCTCGTCTTCCGCCACGGTGGGGTGCCTCCTGCTCATGTGCCGTGCGCTGTCGTCCTGGCCACAACAGGAGAGTGTCCCCGGTTATTCCCGGGTGTGGTCACACGTCTCCCTGGATCCTCATCTTCCGTATCCCGTGCGGCAGTTGACCGCTTGCCGCAAGGTCCCCCGGGTACCCGGCGCGCACCACCTCACCAACCGGAGGGATCGCCCATGACGCGGGAGAACACGTCACGGCCGTCGGAGCCAGGACGGCTGCAACCCGGTACCAGGCAGCACGCCGAAGCACCGTCCGCCCGGATCGGCGACATCGCGTGGACCGCCCCAGGAACGGCAGGCCATGCGCGACCTGGTCGAGGCCCGGCTGCACCGCACCCGGCACCGGGTCGCGGCCCAGGTCCTCCTCGCCGTCATGCTCTGCGGGGTCGTGGCGGCGACGGCCCTGACCGCGAGCCTGCCGCGGACCCTCGGCATGGCCCTGTTCGCCGGGGTCTTCCTCGGCCGGCTGATCCTTTACGGGAACCGCCAGTGCCAGCGACTGTGCGCCATGCGCGCGGAACTCACCGCCGAAGCCGCCGCCGCGGACCGCACGGACCGTCGGCAGTGAGTCCCTGAACAGCGCGCAGCGCACACCGCATCTCAGACCTGGACGACCGGCTCCCTGGTGAACAGCGCGCCCAGCGCGGGGGCGTTCACCCTGCGGTCCGTCAGGCGCAGGGCCTCCCAGACGGTGACCTGGTTCGCGGTGAGGACCGGCTTGCCGAGTTCCTTCTCCAGGGCCGGGATATGGGTCGCCGTGTGGAGGGCGGTGTCCGGGAGGAGGACCGCCACGGCGTCCGGGGAGTCGGCTGCCCGGGCCAGTGCGAAGACCTCCTCCTCCCCCCAGGTGCCGACCTCCGCCGCCGTGATGATCCCGGCTCCGTGGACCTGGAGGACCTCCACTCCGCCGGCCCGCAGGAACTGCGCGAACAGGTCCGCCACGTCGTCCGGGTAGGTCGCCGCGACCGCCACCCGCCCGGCCCCGATCTCCTGGGCTGCGTGGACGAAGGCGAACGAGGTGGAGGAGGCGGCCATTCCTGCCGTACGGGCAAGGGTGCGCACCTGCTCCTGGGCGCCCTCCCAGCCGTGCACGAAACTGCCGCTGGTGCAGGCCCAGACGATGGACTCGGCACCTGACATGCGCAGTTCCTCGACGCCCGCGGCGAGCCGTTCGGCCGAGCCCATCTCCAGGAGCGCGTCCACGCGGTGGGCGTCGGTGCCGATGTCGGTATGGACCACGTCCAGGCGGATGTCGCTGCCCAGCAGCTGTTCGATGCGCGGGTAGTCGTCCTCCGCGGAGTGGCCCGGGTAGAGGAATCCGAGTGCGGTCATGTCCAGCCTTCCTGCTGCGGTTCTTCGTCCGGCAGTACGGGGCGTACGGGGCCGCTCCTCGCCGCCGGGTCGATCAGCGCCTGGTACGGTCCCACCGCTCGGGTACCCAGTCGGCGCAGTGCCGCCCACATCGTCACCTGGTTGGCCGAGATCACCGGGATGCGCAGTTCCGCCTCCAGTTGCGGGATGACGTCGTAGGTCGGCAGGTTGGTGCAGCTGATGAACAGCGCCTGGGCGTCGTGCCGTACGGCCTTGTGCGCCATCTCGGAGACCTGGCGGTACGGCACCTTCCAGATGTGCCGGGTCAGGCCCATGTAGGCGCACCCGGTGACCGCCACGCCCGCCTCGGCGACGTACGCCTCCAGCGACCGGGTCACCGACACCGTGTACGGCGTCACCAGCGCCACTCGCCCCACGTCGAGCTCGGCGAGCGCGTCCAGCAGGGCGCCCGAGGTGGTCAGGGACGGGACCGCACCCGCCGTGGTCATGGCCGCGCACATGGCCCGCTCGCCGGCGATCCCGCCGACGAAGCTGCCGGAGGTGCAGGCGTAGGCCACGACCTCGGGGGCGATGGCGTGGAGTGTGCGCACCGCCTCGTGCAGGGTCTCGTGCTCGCTGACCAGGCGGGCCAGGTCGAGGCTGACCTCGACGGGGACGTACGGCGTGCGGGTCAGATGGAGCGAGATCTCGTCGGGGACCCAGCGCCACAGTTCGCGGTCGAGCGCGAAGTCGAAGGGGGCGACGACACCGACACCGCGCTGAGGGCGCGGACCACCCAGAAAGGAAACGTCCATGGCAGAGACCGGCCTCACGGTGAGAGACGGTGGGACAGCGGAACGTGCTCAACGCCCGTGTTGACGAAGGTAGGTTCGGGTGCGAGCGTGGTCAATCCGCCCATGTCACGCACACGTCACACCGGTGTCACCGCCGGTGTTCCCGCCCACGTCAGACACCCGGCAACCCCGCGAAAATCCGTAGAAACGGTGCCTCGATGTCCGTCCCCGTTCTTCTGGTCCTTGACGCAGACCCCCCGCCGCGCCTCGGGAGACTCACCGGCAGGGCCCGGATCCTGCACACGGACGGGGCCGGGCTCGCCGAGCGGCTGCCGGTCGCCGACGTGCTGCTGGTCTGGGACTTCACGTCGACCGCGGTGCGGGACGCGTGGCCGGGCGAGGGCTCGCGACCGGGCTGGGTGCACACGGCGAGCGCGGGCGTGGACCACCTGATGTGCCCCGAACTCGTCGCCTCCGACACGAGGGTGACCAACGCCCGCGGTGTCTTCGACCAGCCGATCGCCGAATACGTGGCCGCGCTGGTCCTCACGATGGCCAAGGACCTGCCCCGGACCCTGGAGCTGCAGCGCGAAGGCGTGTGGCGGCACCGCGAGTCCCAGCGGGTCGCCGGCACCCGTGCGTGCGTGGTCGGTTCCGGGCCCATCGGGCGGGCGATCGTGAGCACCCTCAAGGCGCTGGGCATCACCACCGCCCTGGTCGGGCGCCGCTCCCGCACCGGGATCCACGGCCCCGACGACCTCGACCGGCTGATGGCCCGCGCCGACTGGGTGATCGCGGCCGCTCCGCTCACCTCGGAGACGCACGGCATGTTCGACGCCCGCCGGTTCGGCATGATGCAGCCCTCCGCACGGTTCATCAACATCGGCCGGGGTCAGCTGGTCGTCGAGGACGCACTGGTGGAGGCGGTGTCCAAGCGGTGGATCGCCGGCGCCGCCCTCGACGTCTTCGACACCGAACCCCTGCCGCCCGGCAGCCCGTTGTGGCAGGTCCCGGGGCTGATCGTGTCCCCGCACATGAGCGGCGACACGATCGGCTGGCGTGATGAACTCGGCACCCAGTTCGTGGAGTTGTACGACCGCTGGGAGGCGGGCCGAGCGCTGTCGAACGTGGTCGACAAGCAACGCGGGTACGTGCCAGGGCACTGAACGTCGACGGAGGGGCACACATGCAGGACCTCACCGAACTGACCGCCGTACAACTCGTCGAGGGTTACCGCAAGGGCGAGTTCAGCCCCGTCGAAGCGACCCGGGCGGCCCTGGAACGGGCCGAGCGGATCCAGCCGGAGGTGAACGCCTTCGTGCGCGTGACCGGTGAGGAGGCCTTGACGCAGGCCCGCGTGTCGGCCGACCGGTGGCGGCGCGGGGAGCCCTCCGGCGCGGTGGACGGCGTACCGGTCACGGTGAAGGACATTCTGCTGATGCGCGGCGCCCCGACACTCAAGGGCTCCAAAACAATCTCCGAGAGCGGCAGTTGGGATGAGGACGCCCCGTCCGTCGCCCGGCTGCGCGAGCAGGGCGCCGTCCTCCTCGGCAAGACCACGACCCCGGAGTTCGGCTGGAAGGGCGTCACGGACTCGCCGTTGTCCGGCGTGACCCGCAATCCCCACGACCCGACGCGCACCGCGGGCGGCTCCAGCGGGGGCGCCGCGGCGGCCGTGGCGCTCGGTGCGGGGCCGCTCGCGCTGGGCACGGACGGTGGGGGCAGTGTCCGGATCCCGGCCGCGTTCTGCGGGATCTTCGCCCTGAAGCCGACGTACGGCCGGGTGCCGCTCTACCCGGCGAGTGCCTTCGGGACCCTCGCGCACGTGGGTCCGATGGCCCGCGACGCGGCGGACGCGGCCCTGCTGCTCGACGTGATCGCGGCGCCGGACTCCCGCGACTGGTCGGCGCTGGGTCCGGCAGCCGGCCCGTACACGGCGGCCCTGCGGGGCGGGGTGCGGGGCCTGCGGGTCGCGTACTCCCCGTCCCTCGGCGGCCAGGTGGCGGTGCAGCCCGGGGTCGCGGCCGCGGTCCGCCGTGCCGTGGAACGCCTCGCCGAACTCGGCGCGTACGTCACCGAGGCCGACCCCGACTTCGCCGATCCGGTGGATGCCTTCCACACCCTGTGGTTCAGCGGGGCGGCCCGCGTCACGCAGCATCTCGGGCCGCACCAGCGGGAGTTGCTGGACCCGGGTCTCCGGGGGATCTGCGGTTCGGGGGCACGCATGAGTGCGCTGGACTACCTCGCCGCGGTGGACGTCCGGATGGAACTCGGCCGCCGGATGGGCCGTTTCCACGACTCCTACGACCTGCTGGTCACCCCGACCCTCCCGATCACCGCGTTCGAGGCGGGCACCGAGGTCCCGAAGGGCTCGGGGCACCACCGCTGGACGGGCTGGACGCCCTTCACGTACCCCTTCAACATGACGCAGCAGCCCGCCGCGTCCGTCCCGGTGGGAACCGACGGCGACGGCCTGCCGGTCGGACTGCAGATCGTGGCCGCCCGCCATCGGGACGACCTGGTACTACGGGCGGCGCACAGCCTGTACGAGAGCGGGGGCGCCGCGGCGACCACGATCCCCGGCCGGACTCCACGAGCAAGGTAGGCGACGAGCCGCGTCCCGCAGGGGCCGCCCCTCACCCACGGCTGGGCTCCGGTCCCGGGGCGTCACGCCCGGCGGAAGCTCAGCGTTTCTCCGATCGCCCCCGTCCGCCACAGATCGTTGCAACCGTCGGCCAGTTCCTCCAGGCCGTCCACCACCTGCCCCCACACGATGCCCGGCACCCAGCCCACATCGCCGTTCAGGAGCAGGTTGTTGCGCTCATAGAACAGGGCCAGGTCGACCAGGGTCGTGCCGGCGGGAACCTCGCGGTCATAGCCGTGGGACGCCGTGCCGAGTTGGGCACCCGCGAAGGAGAAATAACAGAGATCTCCGGGAATCGGAGTAACTGTCGGATTCTCCAGCGGTGGTTCCGTTTCCGCGAAAGGCGGGAAAAGGGCGTAGATCTCATTGCGTGCGTACTTTGCGTGATAGACGTCACCGGTTAGCGGGAGTGCGTCCCACACAGCCCCGCAGGTGACCGGCGCCCGGTCGTCGAGGAGCTTTGCCGTGGCGGTGATCCCCCGCTTGACCAGCGAGACTTCGATGTATCGGTCAGCCATGCATTCCATGGTGCCCCGCCGGTCAAGAGGGCGTCGGCACGGAACGGGGCTCAAATCGGCCTGCATAAGTCGCATCCGGTCGGGTAGCCGCGCCGCCATGGCTCCACCACTGGAACATGGCGAAAAGAAATCCGGGACCACCCGCCGATCGCTGCTCGCGGGGGTAGCGGCGCTCGGCGCGCTGGGCGCGGCCGGCTGCTCACGCGTGGCCACCGCCTCGGCCACGGGAGGCGGCGACCTGCTCGGCCGGCTGCGCGCGGCAGGTGTCGTACGGCTGGGAATCGCGGGTGAGATCCCCTTCGGATACATCGACAGGAACGGCGAACTGACCGGGGAGGCACCCGAACTCGCGAGGGTCGTTTTCAAGCGGCTCGGGGTGGACCGGGTGCAGCCCGTGCCGACCGAGTTCGGCTCGCTCATCCCGGGGCTCAAGTCGCAGCAGTTCGACGTCGTGGCCGCCGGGATGTACGTGACCCCCGAGCGCTGCGAGCAGGTCATCTTCGCCGACCCCGACTATCAGATCCAGGACTCCTTCGTCGTGCGGAAGGGGAATCCGCTGGGTCTGCACAACTACGAGGACGTCGTCAGGAAGAAGGCGAGGTTCAGCACCGCGACGGGTAACGCGCAGATCCAGTACGTCATCGACGCGGGGTACAGGAGGAGCGACATCCTGCTCGTCCCTGACCAGGTGGCGGGACTGAACGCCGTGGAGGCCGGCCGCGTCGACGTGTTCGCCGGGACCGCCGTCACCACCCGTGCCGTGGTGACGAAGTCCCGCAAGGCGGAGGCGACCAAGCCGTTCTCCGCGATCGTGGACGGCAAGCCGCACCTCGACGGCGGCGCCTTCGCGTTCCGGCCGACCGAGACAAACCTGCGGGACGCCTTCAACGTCGAGCTGCACAAGCTGAAGAAGAGCGGGGAGGTGCTGAGGATCCTCAAGCCCTTCGGCTTCACAGAGGCCGAGATGACCGACCTCACGGCGAAGGAGTTGTGCGGCGGATGACAACCGGACTCTGGGAACTGGTCCTCAAGGGCATCTGGACCACCGTCCAGCTGCTGGTCTTCAGCTCACTGCTCGCCGCCGCCGTGTCCTTCGTGGTCGGCGTCGCGCGCACCCACCGGCTGTGGATCGTCCGCTTCCTCGCGGGCTTCTACACCGAGGTGTTCCGCGGGACGTCCGCGCTGGTGATGATCTTCTGGGTGTTCTTCGTGCTGCCCCCGGCCTTCGGCTGGCAGCTGGTGCCGATGTGGGCAGGCACGCTCGCACTCGGGCTGACCTACGGGGCGTACGGCTCGGAGATCGTGCGCGGGGCGCTCAAGGCGGTCGATCCGGCGCAGCAGGAGGGCGGGATCGCGCTGAGCTTCACACCCTGGCAGCGGATGCGGCTGATCCTGCTGCCGCAGGCGGTGCCGGAGATGATCCCTCCGTTCTCCAACCTGCTGATCGAACTGCTCAAGGGCACCGCGCTGGTGTCCGTGATGGGCATGGGCGACCTGGCGTTCAGCGGCAACCTGGTACGGCTCGCCCTCCAGGAGAGCGCCGGGATCTACACGTATCTGCTGCTCATCTACTTCGTGATCGCGTTCCTGCTGACCCGGTTGATGCGCGGTCTGGAGAAGAAGCTCAAGGCGGGGGTCGGCAAGGAACCCACGCGTGAGGTCAAGGTGCCCCAGCCTGTCGGAGGTGGTGTCGGATGACATGGGACTGGAGTGCCGTAAGCGACTTCATGCCGCAGTTCTGGGACGGGCTGCTGGTCACCCTGCAGGCCCTCGCGCTGGGCTCGCTGATCTCTTTCGCGCTCGGGCTGGTGTGGGCGCTGCTGATGCGCGCGCCGTCGCGGTTCGTGCGCTGGCCGGTCGGGGTGGTCACGGAGTTCGTGCGCAACACCCCGCTGCTGGTCCAGCTGTTCTTCCTCTTCTATGTGCTGCCCGAGTGGGGTGTGACCCTCTCGGCGCTGGCCACCGGTGTCATCGGGATCGGGCTGCACTACTCGACGTACACCATGCAGGTCTACCGCGCCGGTATCGAGGCGGTGCCCGCCGGCCAGTGGGAGGCGGCGACGGCGCTGAACCTGCCGCGGATGCGGACCTGGCAGGTGGTGATCCTGCCGCAGGCGATCCGCCGGGTCGTGCCGGCCCTCGGCAACTACGTGATCTCGATGCTCAAGGACACGCCGCTGCTGATGGTGATCACGGTCCTGGAGATGCTCGGCGAGGCGCGGCTGTACTCGCAGCAGCACTTCCAGTTCACCGAGCCCCTGACCGTGATCGGCGTGGCCTTCATCGTCATCTCCTATCTGGCCTCCCTTCTTCTGCGATCCCTGGAGCGACGTCTTGTCCGCTGACACCCCTCTCATGAAGGAACCCGACGCCAACACCAACCCGCCGGTGGACGGCAGCGAGCTCATCCGCTTCGAGAACGTGACCAAGCGCTTCGGGTCGAACACGGTCCTGGACCGGCTGGACTTCTCCGTGGACTCCGGCAAGCACGTGACGCTGATCGGTCCCTCCGGGTCCGGCAAGACCACGATCCTGCGGATGCTGATGACGCTGACCGAGCCCGACGAGGGCACGGTCTCCGTCGACGGGCAGCAGTTGTTCCCGGCACCGGAGAAGCAGCTCCGCGAGGTGCGGAAGAAGATCGGGATGGTCTTCCAGCAGTTCAACCTGTTCCCGAACATGTCGGTGCTCAGGAACATCACCGAGGCGCCCGTCACCGTGCTCGGCCTGCCCAAGGACGAGGCGGAGGCACGCGCGCGTGAGCTGCTCGACCTGGTGGGCCTCGCCGACAAGGCCGGGGCCCAGCCGACCCAGCTGTCCGGCGGGCAGCAGCAGCGGGTGGCGATCGCGCGGGCGCTGGCCATGCGGCCGCAGGTACTGCTGCTCGACGAGGTGACCTCGGCGCTCGACCCGGAGCTGGTCGCGGGCGTACTCGACGTGCTGCGGGACATCGCCCGCACCACCGACATCACGATGCTCTGTGTGACCCACGAGATGAACTTCGCGCGGGACATCTCCGACCAGGTCCTGATGTTCGACGCCGGGCGCATCATCGAGTCGGGCGCCCCGGAGAAGATCTTCAGCGACCCCGAGCAGGACCGGACCCGGGAATTTCTCAGCGCGGTTCTCTGACCACAAGAAGTGAACGAAGTTCAATCTTCGAGGTCCCCGGCTCGGGTGGTGCCGCTGGCATATGCCAGCGTGTCAGCGCCCCTGTTGAGAGGCCCGGGCCGGGGCCTGAATCTCGTCAACACCCGCTCACTACCAGCCCTTTGACGGCTATCGTGGAAGGGATCGCTTTTCGGATTACTGCCCAGTAGTAGTGCACCGAGCGAGCCGCAGGGGGAAACACCGTGGCGCTGAAGCACGAGCCGACCGCGCCGTACCACTCGGCCCAGGACGCACTGCGCGTCCTGGAGACGGTGGCGCGGCACTCCGCCGGAGTCACCGACGTCGAACTCGCCCGCACCACCGGTCTGGACCCCGAGCGGCTGACCGCGCTCCTGAGGATGCTGCGCCGAGAGGGATACGTCGCCCAGGTCGCCGACGGCGCGTATGTCACGGGCGAGGCCCTGACCAGGCTCAGCTCCACCCAGGAACGCGACCAGGCCCTGCGCGACCAGCTCCAGCGCACCCTCGACGAACTGCGCGACTCGATCGGCGCGGCGATCTACATCAGCCGGTACGTCGACGGCGAGGTCACCATCGCCCAGTACGCCGACGGCCCCGCGACCCCCGCGGTCAACGAGTGGGTGGACTTCCGTTCCTCCGCGCACGCCACGGCCCTCGGCAAGAGCCTGCTAAGCCAGCTCGACCACAACGGCCGCCGCGACCACCTCTCCCGACACCGCATGACCCGCCTCACCTCCCGGACCATCACCAACGACAGGCTGCTGCTCTCCCGCCTGGAGGCCCAGCCGCCGACGGTCCCCCACCTCGACCTGCAGGAGTACGCGGTGGGCACGGTGTGCGCGGCGGTCCCGATCACGGCAGGTTCGTCGGTGGGCTGTCTGGCCCTGTCCCTCCCGATCGACCAGGCGCATCGGCTCCGCCAGGCGACGGACCGGTTGAACAGAGGCGCGACACCGGTCCTCCTGTCGCTGGCGATCTAGGAGCGGAACAGGAGGCCGTCCGTCGCCCGCGGCCCCGCGTGGACCGGCCGCGCCCACGCGACAAAACCACCCATCGACACAGCCCCGCGGTGGTCGGAAGCACCCCCTGCAACCGGGTAGTATTTTCTCTGTCGCCAACCGCCACAGCGCGGACGGCGAGAGTCATGCGCCGCTAGCTCAGTTGGTTAGAGCAGCTGACTCTTAATCAGCGGGTCCGGGGTTCGAGTCCCTGGCGGCGCACCGGTGAAGGGCCTCTCGTGGGAGCGAGGGGCCCTTCCGCGTTCCCCACAGCACCGCGGGGGCGGCTGGGGGTCTGGGGGTCGCCCCCCAGAAGACACAGCATCAGCGGGTCCGGGGTTCGAGTCCCTGGCGGCGCACCGGTGAAGGGCCTTCGGCGTCTCCCAGCCTCCGGTACGTCCGTTCGCCCGGCGGTAGCCACCACACCGGGTCGGCGCATCGCACCCCTTCCTTCCGCAGCCGTGCCCGGTGGATCTTGTTGGTCGCGGTGACCGGCATGTGCTCCACCACCCGCACCAACCGGGGCGCCATCTTCGTCCCGAGATCGGGCTGGGCGGCCAGGAAGTCCGCGAAGGCCACCGGCTCGAAGGTCCCGGCGATCGTCGCCATCACCTGATCCCCGGTCACCGGATCGGGCACCGCGTACACGGCGACGGCCACCGCCCCCTCGTACCGCGCGAGGATGTTCTCGATCATCGCGGCGGCCAGGTTCTCGCTGTCGACGCGGAGCCGGTCGTCGGTGCGCCCGGCGAAGTAGAGGTAGTCGTCGGCGTCGCGGTAGAAGAGGTCGCCGGTCCAGTACCAGCCGTCCCGGAGCCGCTCGGCCTCCGCCGCCGCGTTCCGCCAGTACCCCTCGAAGGGGTTCGGCCCCTTGTTCACCAGCTCCCCGATCGCCTCGTCCCCGTTCAGCAGCCGCCCGGCCGTGTCGAGGACGGCGGGCGGGCACTCCGCTCGCGTCTCCTGATGCAGTACGGCGAGCCCTGGCCCCGCCCGTCCGACCGCGCCCTCCGGGGTGCCGGGCGCCCACTGGATCGCCGCCCCGCCCTCGGAGGACCCGTACCCCTCGACCAGCCGCACCCCGAACCGCCGCTCGAACGCGGCCGCGTCCACCGCACCGGCCTCGGTGCCGAAGCCGAGCCGCAGCGGGTTGTCCCGGTCGTCCTCGCGCAGCTCGGTGGCCAGGACGTACTGGATCGCCCGGCCGACATAGGTGAAGTACGTCGCCCCGTACTCCCGTACGTCCGCCAGGAACCCCGACGCCGAGAACCGCCGCCTGAGCGCGACGCCCGCCCCGCTCGCCAGCGCGGGCGCCCAGTCGGCGATCACCGCGTTGCCGTGGAACATCGGCATGCAGACGTAGTGCACGCCGTCCGGACCGAGCCGGAACTGGTCGGCCAGCGAGCGCCCGGCGGCGGCCAGCCGGCCCTGGGAGCAGAGCGCGGCCTTGGGGGCGCCGGTCGAGCCGGAGGTGAAGTAGAGGAGGAGTCGGTCGTCGGGGGCGGCGCGGGAGGCGTCCGGTTCGGCGCCGGCGTAGGGCGCGAGCAGGGTGTCGTATTCGTCGGTGCCGGTCACCAGCAGGCGGACGCCGGGCAGGTCCAGGCCGCGCAGCAAAGGGAGTTGGGACGGTTCGGTGATCAGCAGGCGGCATTCGGTGTGCAGGATGTCGCGGGCGAGTTCGGGTCCCCGGCGGGTGGGGTTGATACCGGCGACGGCGGCGCGGGAGAGCGCGGCCGCACTCAACCACAGGGGGTATTCAGGGGTGTTGTCGAGGAGGACGCCGATATGGGCGCCCGGTGGCAGCAGGTCGGTGAGCAGGGCCGCCCGGGCGGCGGCGCCCGCGGCCATCTCATGGTGGGTGTGCGCCCGCCCCTCGAACCACAGCCCGGGACGGTGGTCGTCCCACCGGCCGGCGACGAGCTCTGCGACCGTGCGCCTCCTGGAGTCCATGGAGGCGCACGGTAGTTGACGGACCGTCAGATGTGGAGAGACGAGTTCATCTCGGTGAAGGTGACCATGAAGCCGACGCAGAAGGCCACGATCACGCCGAGGAAGGCCAGGACACCGAAGGTGGCCGCCGCGTGCTTGGCGCGGCGGGGTTCCTGGGCCGTGGCGACCACGTCCGCGCCCTCCGCGTAGTACACGGTGACGAAGTCGCCCTCCAGCCTGGTCGCCGGGCCGTCCTCCTCCTCGAAGCGGACGGCGCGGCCGTCGCGGGCCGTGAACTCGTACACGTGGTGGACGGTGGTGCGCACCGACGTGTCGTTGGCGCCGCCGTGGACCGTGGTGAACATCTTGAGGCAGCGCGCCTCGGCCGTCAGTCCGCTGTTCCACGCCTTGCGCATCTGGAGCCATTGCCGCACCACGCGGTAGGCGCCGAAGAGGGCTCCGGCCATGATCAGGACGGGAATGATGTAGAAGAAGGCATCCATGGCGCATCCCCCGAGGTCAGGTACTGCTTGTGTGGGGGAACCTACCCCGGGGGAAGTCTGGACTGCCTCAAGCAATGCTCAGAAAGCAATGCTCAGAAAGCCACGTCCGAGCAGGCGTAGAACGCGTTCGTCGTGTCGGCGACCGTCCACACCGCGACGATGACGTGCCGTCCGCTGAGCCCGGACGGCAGGGTGCCGCTGTGCGAGAGGGTCGCCGGTGGACGCTGACCGTTGTAGGGGACGGTCAGGAACGGGGTGAGGTTGAGGTCGGAGCGGGCCAGGTTGTGGTTCTGGTTCCAACCCGCCCTGGTGACGTAGTACTTGAAGTCGGTCGTGGCGTGCATGGCGGTGAACTGCCAGCGGAACGTGTAGCTCTGACCTCCCGTCACCTTTGTCGTCGGCCAGGCGGTGCCCGACGGCGTCCTCGGCGCGCTGAGCTGACTGAAGCGGCTCGCGCCGCCGTTGCATATCTGACCGTCGGCCGGGCCTGCGGCCGGGAAGCCCTTGGGGCCCTCGACGCTCTGCGGCTCCCACTGGATGTCGCCGCAGTTCGTCACGGTGCCGTTCTGGCAGAGCTTCTGCCTGCTGATGGGGAGGTCGGTGTAGCCGTGGCCGCTCGCACCGCCGGACGAGAGCACCAGCGCGCCCGTCGTCGTGAGCCCGAGCGCGGCGGCGTACCACTTGGTCTTTTTGCGCATGCTGCCGCTCCTGGAGAACGTGGGGGATGTTCCGTGAGGCGTACAGGTCTAGACCAAGTCCCAGATTATTGCCGTTACTTGAGCATGTCCAGACCAATCACTGGCCTGTCTCTCCCCGCCCCGAACAGAACGCCACCGTCAGGTCCTTGACCAGCGCCTTGCGTTCGTAGTCGTCCATCTCCACCAGGCCCCGCATGGTCAGCCGGGTCACCGTGTCCTCCACCGAGTCCACGACCGACGTCAGCATGGTGGCCCGGTGCTGGGCGTCCAGCGCGGCGATGCGACGCCGGTGCATCGCGGCGGCGACCTCGGGGGCGTACTCGATGCGCAGCGGCTGGACCGAGAACACCTCGACGCCGACGGGCGCGGTCTCCGCGGCCACCAGCCGGGTCAGCGCCTCTCCGGCCGCGTCGGCCGAGCCGCGGCCGGATCCCGGCGCCTCCACCGGAACCCTGGCCAGCGCGGCCTCCACACACTCGCGCAGATACGTCTCGTGGTCGTCGACGCCCAGCGTGGCCCGCGCGGTGTCCCGCACCCGCCACACCACCAGGACGACGACCCGCAGCGCGACCCCGCTCGCGTCGGCGGCGGACATCGGCTCGCCGCGCCAGTGCCGCAGCCGTACGTCGACCCGGCGGCGCAGCAGCAGCGGATTGACCCACATCAGGCCGGTGCGCCGGACGGTCCCGCGGTAGCGGCCGAACAGTCCGAGCACCCAGGCCCGCCCGGTCCGGCCCCGGGCCAGTCCGCCGAAGCCGAACAGGCCGAGGGCGCCGGCCCCGGCGTACGCCGCCCACTGCGCCGGACCGAGGCCCGCTCCCGCGTACCACGGCAGCCGCAGCGCCTGCAGGGCGAGCGGCGGCAGCACGCCCGCCCACCACGAGGTGACCGCGCATCCGGCCAGTCCGCAGGCGCCGGCGAGGACACCCACCGAGCCCGGCAGCACCCGTGCGGGGCGCTCGGTCAGTTCGGGGTCGACGTCGGGGGCGGGGCGCGGGGTGACCTGAGCGGGCCTGCGCAGCCGGGGCTGCTCCCCCGTGCCCTGCCGGCGCGCCACCACCGCGGGCCTCAACGGCACCGACACCGGGTCGGGGTCGTCGCGGAACAGCAGATGGATCGGGATCTCGGTGGTCGCCTCGTTCTGGATGAGCCGCGCGGGGCGTGCGTGCCCCTCGGGCTCAGGTGTGGGTGAAGTGGTCGTGCTCATGCGTGTCTCCAGCCTCCGCGCCAGATGTCACAACAGGTGGTTACGAGAAGAGCCGCCGCCAGGTCTCCGGTCCCGGGTAGCCGTCCGCCGCGCCGCCGCGCCAGCCCTGGGCGCGCTGGAACGCCTCGACGGCTCGCCGGTCCGGCTCGCCCCAGCGCGGCCCCGGGTCGCTCGTGTAGTACTTGCCGAATCCCTTCTTGACCAGCTGCCCGCCGAGCCGGGTGACGTACTCGTTTCTCGCGCCGGGCCGGAACATCGCGCGGCCCGGATAGCCGGGGACGCCGTGCGAGGAGGGAGCCTGCGGTCCCGCAGCACCCGCGCCGACGTCCTTGCCGCCGCCGGTGATCAGCAGCGTCCAGGTCTGCGCCCCGGGCAGCCCGTCCGCGTCGTCGCCCCGCCAGCCCTGCGCCTGCTGGAACGCCTGGGTGGCCCTGCGGTCCGCGTCCGTCCAGCGGGGGCCGGGACCGGAGGTGTAGGAGCGCCCGGCGCCGCGCTTCACGAGCATGCGGCCGAGCTGGGTGACGTACTTGTTGTTGGCCCCGGGACCGAAGTAGGCGGCCCCCGGATAGGGCGTCGCCTCCGGCGCCTCGGGCTTGGCGGTGTCGGGTTGGGTGGTGCCCGGTGCGGTGGTGCCCGGTTCGCCGCCCGCCGTACTGCCCGCCAGGCCCTTGTACCGGTAGGCGACGTACCGGGCCGAGTTGCTCCAGTAGGCGTACGGGGTGGCCTGCTTGCGGGCGCTTGGGCGGGTCTCCTCGTAGGCGAGGTAGTAGGTGTGCGTGTAGTCCGTCCAGCCGCCGAAGAGGACGACGTGGGAGCCGCTCTGCGGGTTGTCCGGGTTGTGGAAGAGCAGCATGTCGCCGGGCTGGAGGTCGTCCTTGGCGATCCGCACCCCGTACTGGTCGAGGCTGCCCGTCCACTCGTTGCCCGGCAGGTTCCAGGCCATGGACACGAAGCCCGAGCAGTCCTGCCGGTAGCCGTCGCCCCAGTACGCGGACATGCTGTACGGCACCTTCGCGGCGACCCAGAGTTTGGCTCGCCTGATGATGTCGGCACGGGTGGTGACCGGCGCCTTGATGATCGCCGGCCGTCCGCCGGGACCGTGCAGCGGGGTCTTGCGGCCCTGCGGGGTGTCGGGTTCGTCACCTGCGGGAACGCCCGGACGGGAGGGGATGTGGGGGGCGGCGAAGGCCGGGGCCGCATGCATCGCACCGAGGGCGGTGGAGGCCGCGGCGGCGAGGATCAGGGCCCGGGCGGCGGCCGGGTGGCCGCCGGTCGACCGCGGGAGAACGCGCCGCCAGTGGACGCATCCGGGGCAGTCGCAGTCGTCCGCGGGGTCGATGTCCTCGAATACCGGAGTCTCCATGCGACGCCCCTCACACTCCAGGTCGAAATGTCCGCAACTGTGCACATTCACCAGTTTCTCAACTGTCGCCCCGACGCGCATGCTGACGGTCCGAATGATGTACGGCGACCCGGAGCACCCCTCGGCGTCCGGTACAGTTGCGCAGGTCAGCAAGCGCCGCTAGCTCAGTTGGTTAGAGCAGCTGACTCTTAATCAGCGGGTCCGGGGTTCGAGTCCCTGGCGGCGCACAGACACCGAAGGCCCCCCGTGGAAACGGGGGGCCTTCGACGTTGAGGCGAGTCGCTTCGGCCGACCGAGCAAACAACAGCCCCGCACAGGCGGCTGGGGGTCCGGGGGTCATCCCCCGGAAAGACACAGCATCAGCGGGTCCGGGGTTCGAGTCCCTGGCGGCGCACAGACATCGACAGGCCTCCCGCGAAAGCGGGGGGCCTGCCATGTTTCCGGGAGCCGCTTCGACACGGCGGGGCGACCGCCGGCTCGGCACAGACGGCCGGGGATCCGGGGGGACTCCCGAACGTCACGGCACCAGCCGGACCGCGGTTCGAGGCCCTGGCGGCGCACGGACAGGTGAGGTCCCTCGCTCGACCGGGGGGCCTTCTTGTATGACAGGCGCCACATTGAACGCGTATGACCGGTAAACACCGCGTTTCGCATCTTGCGATCATGATGAGCACCGTAGAACCCTGGATTTCAAGATGCTGCGTATACGCGGCAGTTGGGGGGCAAGGAGCCGGTTGCCGGTCTTGCGGGGAAAAGGGGGCCCCGTTGACGAGGACGCCGAGGGGGGCGTCTGCAACCGGAAGGGCGCGGTTACCTGTCTACAGCTGTGAAGATTGTGGTGACTGCGGCCCACCACTGATACGCCTGTGAAGGTCGAGGGGGACCAGAGCAGTCGTAAGGAACCGACGACACGCGGTTGATCCGCGTGTGGGGGGATGACTCATGACGTCGACGCCGACGGGCGCCCGGCAGAACTTCGACCCGTCCGAAACCGCGCAGCTCAGACTGCCATCGCATCGGACCGGCGCACTGGGCCGGATAAAGAAGACGCTTCCGAAATACGACTACGAGCACTACAGCAGACTGGCAGGTCCCCTCACACAGCCCGACCCGGGCAAGCCCTACAAGGTCCAGTACCGCTCGCTGCTCTCGCAGGAGCCGCACCGCATCCGGGTCGCCCTGATGCTCGCCGCCGCACCGCTGCTCTCGCTGGTCCTGCTGGCCTGGCTGCTGCAGCCCGAGCACTGGACCGAGCGCGACTACCCGGCCTTCTCCTGGCTGCCGGCGCTGGACATCGTGATGCTCGTCTCGATCGGCCTGATCGAGTTCTTCCGCTGCATGAACGTGCTGTCCAACGCGCACGCCACCCTGGTCGCCCGCGACCCGGTGCCCGTCGTGCCCGAGACCGGCACCAGAGTCGCCTTCCTCACCTCCTTCGTGCCCGGCAAGGAGCCGCTGGAGATGGTGACGAGAACACTGGAAGCCGCGGTGAAGATCCGTCACCGCGGCCTCCTGCACGTCTGGCTCCTGGACGAGGGCGACGACCCGGCGGTCAAGGAGGTGTGCGCCCGGCTCGGCGTGCACCACTTCTCCCGCAAGGGTGTCGAGAAGTGGAACCGGCCCAAGGGCCCGCACCGCGCCAGGACCAAGCACGGCAACTACAACGCCTGGCTGGACGCGCACGGCGACCACTACGACTACTTCGCCTCCGTGGACACCGACCACGTGCCGCTGCCCAACTACCTGGAGCGGATGCTCGGCTTCTTCCGCGACCCGGACATCGGCTTCGTGATCGGCCCGCAGGTATACGGCAACTACGACAACTTCGTCACCAAGGCCGCCGAGTCCCAGCAGTTCCTCTTCCACGCGCTGATCCAGCGCGCCGGGAACAAGTACGGCTCCCCGATGTTCGTGGGCACGTCCAACGCCGTACGGATCAAGGCGCTCCAGCAGATCGGCGGGCTGTACGACTCGATCACCGAGGACATGGCGACCGGTTTCGAGATGCACCGCCACAAGAACCCGGCCACCGGCCACAAGTGGCGCTCGGTCTACACCCCGGACGTGCTCGCGGTCGGTGAGGGGCCCAGCGCCTGGACCGACTTCTTCACTCAGCAGATGCGCTGGTCGCGCGGGACGTACGAGACGATCCTCAAGCAGTACTGGAAGGGCTGGTACTCGCTGCCGCCGAGCCGGCTCTTCAACTACACGATGATGATCATCTTCTACCCGATGTCCGCTCTCAACTGGATCCTCGCGGCCCTGAGTTGCGCACTGTTCCTGGGTCTGGGCGCCTCGGGTGTGAACATCGACCCGACCGTGTGGCTGATGCTCTACGGCAACGCCTCCGCGCTCCAGATCGGCCTGTACATCTGGAACCGCCGGCACAACGTCTCGCCGCACGAGCCCGAGGGTTCCGGTGGTGTCGCCGGCATGGTGATGTCGGCGCTGTCCGCCCCGCTGTACGCGAAGGCGCTGGTCGACGCGCTGCTGCGGCGCAAGAGCAAGTTCGTCGTCACGCCGAAGGGCGACTCGGCCAGCCCCGACCGCTGGTTCGCGACCTTCCGGTACCACTGGTACTTCATCGCGATCTTCGGTGGCTCGATCGGCGCCGGCCTCGTCCTCGGGCACTCGCACCCCGCCATGATCACCTGGGCGATCTTCGCCATGCTGATCACCGCGACGCCGATCCTCACCTGGCGGCACATGCTGCGGCAGGCGAAGAAGAAGGCGGCGGCCGGGCCTCCGGCGGCCGTGGTCCCGGCTCAGGTGCCGGCTCAGCCGCAGTACCAGCCGCAGCCGCTGCCGACGCAGCACGCCCCGGCCCACAAGCCGACCTGGGCCGACTCGAACACGCGCGACGAGGGCAACGACCAGACGATGCAGATCGCCCTCGGTGGACTTGGGGGACGTAAGGAATGAACGACCGTGCAGGCCGCCGCCGCGTCCGTCGGCTCGCGATCGGTACGGCGGTGGTACTCGCGCTGGCCGGAATGAACGGGCCGTGGCTGTACCGCTTCGGGACCGGAAAATACCACCAGTACCAGATCAACAAACCGGAGTACAAAGCCGACAACGGCAAGTGGGAGATCGTCGACTTCCCCGAGAAGTACCGGCAGAACACCATCCACGCGGCGCTGCTGCGCACCGGGAAGGTGCTGCTGGTGGCGGGTTCGGGCAACAACCAGGACAACTTCGACGCGAAGAGGTTCGACACCCGGATCTGGGACCCGGTCAAGGGCACCATCAAGAAGGTGCCGACGCCCAAGGACCTGTTCTGCACGGGGCACACCCAGCTGGCGAACGGCAATCTGCTGATCGCCGGCGGCACCAAGCGGTACGAGAAGCTCAAGGGTGACGTCACCAAGGCCGGCGGCCTGATGATCGTCCACAACGAGAACCCGGACCGGCCGATCACCCTGCCTGCGGGCACCAAGTTCACCGGCAAGGAGGGCGGCAAGACCTTCGTGTCGAAGGACCCGGTGGTCGTGGAGCGGGCCACGAAGGTCTTCGACAAGCAGACCGGGAGATTCCTGCGCAACGATCCGGGCCTCGGGCGTATCTATGTCGAGGCGCAGCGGAGCGGCGCCAAGTACGAGACCGGTACGCAGGACAACTACCGGATCCAGGGGCTGACCGGGACCGAGGCCCGCAACACCTACGGCATCGCGCAGAAGCTCGCCCTCGACAAGAAGGACTTCCAGGGGATCCGGGACGCCTTCGAGTTCGACCCGGTCGCCGAGAAGTACATCAAGGTCGACCCGATGAAGGAGGCCCGCTGGTATCCGACGCTCACCACCCTGAGCGACGGGAAGATCCTCAGTGTCTCCGGGCTCGACGACATCGGTCAGCTGGTGCCGGGCAAGAACGAGGTCTTCGACCCGAAGACCAGGAGGTGGACGTATCTGCCGACCACCCGCCAGTTCCCGACCTACCCGGCACTGTTCCTCATGCAGAACGGCAAGGTCTTCTACTCGGGGTCGAACGCGGGGTACGGGCCGGACAACGTGGGCCGTGTGCCGGGCATCTGGGACGTGGAGAGCAACAAGTTCACGAAGATCCCCGGGCTCAGCGACGCCAACAGGATGGAGACCTCCGCAACCGTGCTGCTGCCACCGGCGCAGGACGAGAAGTTCATGGTGATCGGGGGCGGCGGGGTCGGTGAGTCGGCGCTGTCCAGCAACCGGACGCGGATCGTGGACATGAAGGCGGCCGGTCCGAGATTCGTGGACGGACCGACGCTGGAGAAGGGCACGCGGTATGCGCAGGCATCGATCCTTCCCGACGACAGCGTGCTGGTGTCCGGGGGGGCGGAGGACTACCGGGGTCGCGGTGACTCCAACATCCTCCAGGCCCGGCTCTACCACCCGGACACGAACTCCTTCGAGTCGGTGGCCGATCCCCTGGTGGGGCGCAACTACCACTCCGGGTCGCTGCTGCTGCCGGACGGGCGGGTGATGTTCTTCGGGTCGGACTCGTTGTACGGCGACAAGGCGAACACCAAGCCGGGTGTCTTCGAGCAGCGCATCGAGATCTACACGCCGCCCTATCTGTACCGGGATTCCCGGCCGTCGCTGTCCGGGGGTCCGCAGACGATCGCCCGGGGCGGGTCGGGGACGTTCACGTCTCCGCAGGCCTCGGTGATCAAGAAGGTGCGGTTGATCCGGCCCAGTGCGTCGACACATGTGACCGACGTCGATCAGCGGTCCGTCGAGCTGAAGTTCACGGTGTCCGGGGACAAGGTGAAGGTGACGGTGCCGGAGAACAAGAATCTGGTGCAGTCGGGGTGGTACATGCTGTTCGTCGACGATGACCAAGGAACGCCGTCGAAGGCCCAGTGGGTGCGGGTGCCGTAGCGCTCCCGCGGGATGCCTTTCGGGTGCGGGAGCGCTGTGGCCGGTCGCGCAGTTCCCCGCACCCCTAGGGTGTTGAGGCTTTCGCCAGCTTCATCGCGTAGTCGGGCCACCACTGGCCCGCCTTCGGGCCGCCTTTGCACTCGCCGTCCGATTCGCCGGGCCTCTTGACCCACAGGTAGGCGTCCACCAGGGAGTCCGCCGTCTTCGCCGTCGGAGTCTCGCCGAGCGCCCGGCCCGGTGGGTTGCACCAGCGTTCGTTCTCGTCGCCGTCCTTGTACGGGCCGTTGCCGTTGCGGCTGGTGTCGATGACGAAGTGCTTGTTGCCGACCTTGGAGGAGAGCTGCTTGCCGTAGGTGATGGAGTCCTTGGTGGAGTAGAAGTTGGAGACGTTCACCGAGAAGCCGTCGGCCTTGGCGATGCCGGCCCACTTGAGGGGCTCGAAGATCTCGGCGGGGTGGCCCCAGCCCGCGTTGCCCGCGTCCAGGTAGACCTTCGTGTTCGTCAGGGACTTGAGCTTCTCGATGGCGCCGGTGAGCAGGTCGTAGCGCTCCTCGTGGAACTCGTCCTTGGTGCAGCCGTCGACCAGGTGCAGAACAGCGTCCGGTTCGAGGATCACCGTCGCCGAGCGGTCGCCGATGCCCGCCGCCACACCGTCGATCCAGGTCCGGTAGGCATTGCCGTCGGCGGCGCCGCCCTGGGAGTACTGGCCGCAGTCGCGGTGCGGGATGTTGTAGAGGACCAGGAGAGCCGTACGGCCCGCCTTGTCGGCGGCCTCGGTGAAACCGCGCGCCTCCTGCTCCGGGTTCTCCGGGCCGATCCACTCACCGGTGGGCTGCTGGGCGATCTTGCGGATCTGCTCGGCCTTGTCGCCCTGGCCGCTCTTCACATATGCGGCGACCTGCTTGGCCGCGTTGCCCGCGGGGTTGACCCAGAACGGGTCGGCCTCCTTGGGCTGTTGGGTGATCGCGGCACTCGTCTTGTCGCCGTCGCCCGTCCCGTCGCCCGGCGACGAACATGCGGCGAGCAGCAGTGCCGCCCCCAGCACCGCCGCGGAAGCCCCTGCACGGGTCCCCCTCCTGGCCCCCCTGCTGACGTACATCCATTTCCCCCCTGGGTGCACCATGCCAAGTCCCAATCGTGACACACCGGTCGAGTCGCCCACGAGATCGCCGGAGCCTTGTCCAGGAGCTGTTACAGCACCGAAGGTCGGGGGTAGGTGCGCGTCTGCAGGGGGGCGCTCGTCCATGAAGGGGAGTGCTTCTCAGATGCAGGACACCACCAGGGAGATACGGCTGGCCTCAGCACTGGTCGCGGCGGCGGACACTCTCGACGAAGGCTTCGAGGCACCACGGTACTTACAACGGGTGTCCGACCACTGTGTGGAGTTACTGGACGCCTGGGCGGCCGGGGTGATGCTGATCGACGGGGGCCGGTCGGTGTCACTGGCCGCCAGCAGCCGGCACGAGGACGTGGCGCTGGAGCTGCTGGCGGCGCAGCGCGGCGGCGGTCCCTGTGTGGACAGTTACGGCTCGGGAAGGCCCGTGCCGCCCGTCTCCATCCGGGTCGCCCACGCGAGCGCCCGCTGGCCCGACTTCACCGAACGGGCGCTGCGGCACGACATCGTGACGACCTACGCGGTCCCGCTGCGCCGCCACGACACCCTGTTCGGCGCCCTCAACGTGTTCGTGCCGACGCTGCCCGACGACACACCGGCCGAGGTCGCGCCCGAGGTCCACCTCGCCCAGGCGCTCGCCGACGCCGCCGCCCTCGGCCTGCAGAACCGCCGCACCTGCGACCAGTACCGCACCCTGTCCGGGCAGTTGCAGGAGGCCCTGTCCAGCAGGGTCCGCATCGAGCAGGCCAAGGGCGTGCTCGCCGAGCGCTGGGCAATCCGCCCCGACCAGGCGTTCGTGGCGCTCAGGCAGTACGCGCGACGGCACCGGCTCCCGCTGGACCGGGTGGCGAGCGCGGTCATCGAGGGCGTCGCGGACGACGCCGAACTGCGCCGCGAGCTCGACGTAAGCGCCGACGGACCCGCGTAGAACCCGGGACGACCAGGACATATGACGGAGAGCCACAGCCTGGGACTTGGCGTCAACAGCCTCTAGGCCCAGGCGTTCATCCGTTCTACAGTCGTCCCATACGGCCCCAGCCCCTGGCCGCAGTCATGACCACCGAGCCTCCATGCCTCCCGCGCCTCGCCGGGTTACTCCCGCAACCCGAGCGCGCGCGGTCGAGGACCGGCCCGGTCGGCGGCTTCCGGGGGGAGCGGGTCGCCGACCGGGCCAGGTACCGGGGCGCGTTTCCTAGTGGCCGGTGCCGGTCAGATACGCGGAGACGACGACGTTCGCCGTGTAGCTGCGGCTCGTCCGGTCGAAGGTGCCGCCGCAGGTGATCAGCCGCAGTTCGGCCCGTCCCGGCGTGCGCTGTCCGTAGGCCCTTCGGGCGTCGAAGCGGTCGCGGGTGAGGACCTGGACGTCGTCGACGGTGAACTCGGCGACCTTGCCGTCGTCGCGGACCACCCGGACTCTCTCGCCGGGCTTGAGGGCGCTGAGCTTGTAGAAGACCGCGCGCCGGGTCGCGGTGTCGACGTGGCCCACCATCAGCGCGGTCCCGGCGGCCCCCGGTTTCGCGCCGGCCGCGTACCAGCCGACGACCCCGGGCTGGTCGAAGGGCGGCGGGTCCGGGGCGCCCCGCGCGTCCAGGCCACGGGCCACCACCGGCGCCTGCACGCCGAGATCCGGGATGTCCAGGCGCTGCGGTCGCGCCTGCCTCAACGGCCTTGCCGGGGGCGGGAGTTCGAGGTCCGGTGGGCGGCCGACGGCGGCCACGTCACCCGTGGTCGGTGCGGACCCGCCGTGCCGCAGGTCGCTCACCTCTCGGCCCCACAGCCACAGCCCGAGCAGCAGCATGGCCCAGGCCACGCCGGTCAGCAGGCGTCCGCTGCCGGACACACGGTCCCCTCCCGCGGGTTCGCCGCCCTGGTCCGAGAAGCGGTCGGACATCGCCGGTCAGTCCGTCCTGCGGCTCCGGCGGCTGCTCCGCAGCACGACGGCCACAGCCGCGACCCCGGCGAGCACCAGACCGGTCACCGCGTGCCCGGTGCCGGGGCCGGTGGCGCGGGGCTGCATGGCGGAGAGGTGGGTGGCGGTCCAGCCGCCGCCCGCGTTCACGGGTGCGGCGGGGGACGCGGGGGCGGTGGGGGTGGCGCTCTTGTCCGCGACGACCGTGATCCTGCCCTTCACCTCGAAGTCGGCGCAGGTGATCTTCACGTCGTACGAGCCGGGCGCGATCGAGGAGCGGACGCGGGTCTCGCCGGCGAGGCTGCCGCCGGCCCCCGTCAACCGGGCGTCCGCGACGAACGCGGCCGAGGCGGCGGTGGCCGTCTTCCCCGCGCAGCCGGTGACCCGCAGGGCGAGGTCGGCGCCGGGCGCGGGGGACGACGGGGTCACCGAGACGCTGCCGCCGTTCGCGGCCTGAGCGACCGGGGTGAAGGCGGCGACGGCCAGGACCGCCGTACAGAGAGTGAGACGTAGGGAACCCATCGTGAACCTCCAGGTATCTGGAGAATCCCCCGGGGAGCCCGGTTCCGCATCCCGGGGCGGTCCGGTACTGCTCCACTCGGGTCGCGGTGTCCGGGGGCCGCGGTGTGGGGAGGTGACCGCGGGTCGAGATGCCCTGGCACGGCCGTTGCCGCTGTGGGGCGACTGCATAGCATGGGTCGTCTCACACGTACGCATGCACCAGGAGCCCGCGCCCATGACTGATCGCAAGCCCATCGAATCGTGGCTCACCGACATGGACGGGGTGCTGATGCACGAGGGCGTCCCGGTGCCGGGCGCGGACGCCTTCATCAAGAAGCTGCGGGATTCGGGGCGCCCGTTTCTGGTGCTGACGAACAACTCGATCTACACCGCGCGTGATCTGCACGCCCGGCTGAACCGGATCGGCCTGGACGTCCCGGCGGAGAACATCTGGACCTCCGCCCTGGCCACGGCGACTTTTCTGGACAACCAGCATCCCGGCGGAACCGCCTATGTGATCGGGGAGGCGGGCCTGACCACGGCGCTGCACGACGCCGGGTACGTGTTGACCGACTCCGACCCCGACTTCGTGATCCTGGGCGAGACCCGCACGTACTCCTTCGAGGCGTTGACCAAGGCCATCCGGCTGATCAACAACGGCGCCCGTTTCATCGCCACCAACCCCGACAACACCGGCCCCTCCCCCGAGGGCGCGCTTCCGGCGACCGGGTCCGTCGCCGCACTGATCACCAAGGCGACCGGCAAGGAGCCGTACTTCGTCGGCAAGCCCAACCCGCTGATGATGCGGACCGCGCTGAACACCATCGGCGCGCACTCGGAGACCAGCGCGATGATCGGCGACCGTATGGACACGGACGTCCTGGCCGGGCTGGAGGCCGGGATGGAGACCTTCCTCGTGCTGACCGGGCTGACGAGCAGGGCCGACGTCGACCGGTACCCGTACCGGCCGACGAAGGTCGTGGACTCCATCGCGGACCTGGTGGACCGCGTCTGACGGCCGCGTCTGACGGTCGCGTCCCCTCGGTGCGGAGGGTGTCGCGGCCGGGTCAGCGGCGCCTCCGTGCCAGCAGGATCGCGCTGCCGGTGACGAGGAGGGCGACGGTGGCGGCCATCGCGACGCCGGACGCGCCGAGGCCGGTGCGGGCGAGTTCGTCGGCGAAGGGCAGCGGGGCGTCACTGGTTCCGGGGGCCGGGGTGCGGTCCGGTTCGATGTCGATGCCGAACCGGTAGTCGTTCGACTGGCCGACCCAGTCCCCGTCGTCCGTGTGGCGCTGTACGACGGCCGCGGCGGCGGTGACACCGTTCGGTACGGCGTCCGCGGTGATGCCGAGCCGGACCTTCACGGTGAGTGTCCTGCCGGCGGCGACGGTGAAGCCGGGGAAGCCGTCGTCGAAGGCGCCGACGAGTTCGTGCGCGTCGGTCTCCTCGAAGCGGACGGGGTGGGGGCGGGCGCCGTCGTAGAACTCCAGACGGGCCTGGGACGGTTCGAGTGCGCTCTTGTCGTCGACGAGGACGACGACGGGGTGGATGTCCGTGCGAGTGCGGCCGGTGGTGTTGGTGAGGTCCAGGTACCAGGTGCCGGGGCCGCCGCCGGCGGCGTAGGTGTCCGGGCCGCCGTGGATCCGGGTGGTGATCGGGAATCCGTGCCCGTCGGGGCCGGGTTCGGCGTGCGCGCGCGGCATGGGCGCGGTGAGGAGGGCGGCTGCCGCTGCGAGGCTGACGTTGACAGGCGTACACAGTCGCATGAACACATGACCATGCTGGACGGGGGCGGCCTGACAGCGCCGCCATTCCGCTCGGCCCCCTCGAACGGCCCCGGAGACCCCCCGATCGGCCGACCGCCGCAGTTCCCTTCCCCTCAGCCGTCGGGCCTCCCGAACAAGGGACCCAGCAGCAGCTGGGCCGCCCCCTGCGCGACCGCGCGAGCACCGCCGGGCGCGAGCCGTACCGGTACGGCGTGCTCGCCCCGGGCGCGCTCCGCCAGTGCGGCGGCGACACCCCGTACGAACACGTCCGGTGTCGCGGTGACGGTACGGCCGCCCAGCAGTACGAGGTCGATGTCCAGCAGGCCGACGAGGTTCGCGGCACCCGCGCCCAGCACCCGGGCCGCCTCCTCCGCGTCCTGACGGGTCATCGCGCCCAGGCACAGCGCCTCGATGCACCCCCGGTTCCCGCAGGTGCACGGCGGCCCGTCCAGCTGCACGACCTGGTGCCCGAACTCCCCCGCCCCCGTCCGGCCCCCCCGGTGGACCGCCCCGCCGATCACGAGTCCGGCACCCAGCCCCGTGCCGAGGTGCAGATAGGCGAAGGAACCGCCGCCGCCCTCGCCGGCCGCCGCCAGTCCCAGCGCCGCCGCGTTCGTGTCCTTGTCCACCACGACCGGCACCCCCAGCCTGCGCTGCAGCACCTCGCGGAGGGGGAAGCCGTCCCACTCGGGAAACCCCGTCACCCGGTGCAGGACGCCCCGCGCATGGTCGAGCGGCCCGGGCAGGGCGACACCGACGCCGAGCAGGGAAGGAATCTCGCGGAGGGCGGCACCCCCGGCGAAGGTCCCGCCGAGCACCTCTTCGACCGCCTGCCCGACCTCCCCCACGACGGCTTCGGCGCCCGCCCCCAGATCCAGCGGAGCACACCGCTCCGCCACGACTGACCCGTCGAGGTCGACCACCAGCGCCCGCAGCGCGTCCCGGTCCAGGTGGACTCCCACCGCGTGGCCCGCCTCGGGGACCAGCCGCAGCACGGTTCGCGGTTTGCCGCCCGTGGAGGCGCGGCGGCCCGCCTGTGCCGCGAGGCCCTCGTCCCGCAGCCGTCCGGTGATCTTGCTGACGGCCTGCGGGGTCAGTCCCGTGCGCTCGGCGAGTTCCAGCCGGCTGATCCCCTCGGCGCCCGCCCGCCGGAGCAGGTCGAGCACGAGCGCGGCGTTGTGGCTGCGCAGGGCCAGGAGGTTGACGCCGCCGTTCGTCCTGTTCACGCGGACCATTGTCCTCGGCGCTTGCACTTTGGCAACACCGTTGCGAAAGTGGGAGGCATGACTGCTGCTGACCTCCGCGTGGGCCTCGTCGGCTACGGCCTCGCGGGCTCCGTCTTCCACGCCCCGCTGATCGCCGCCACCGAGGGCCTCACCCTCGACACGGTGGTCACCTCGAACCCCGAGCGCCAGGAACAGGCCCGCGCCGAGTTCCCGGGCGTCCGTACGGTCGCGGACGCCGACGAGCTGTTCGCGCGCGCGGCCGACCTGGACCTCGTCGTGATCGCGTCCCCCAACAAGACGCACGTCCCGCTCGCCACCACCGCCCTCGAGGCGGGCCTGCCGGTCGTGGTCGACAAGCCGATCGCCGGCACGGCGGCCGAGGCACGCGCACTGGCCGCCCTCGCCGAGGAGCGCGGGCTGCTCCTGTCCGTCTTCCAGAACCGGCGCTGGGACAACGACTTCCTGACCCTGCGCCGCCTCCTCGACGAGGGCGAACTGGGCGACGTGTGGCGGTTCGAGTCCCGTTTCGAGCGGTGGCGGCCGCAGCCGAAGGGCGGCTGGCGCGAGTCCGGTGACCCCGAAGAGATCGGAGGTCTCCTGTACGACCTCGGCAGCCACGTCGTCGACCAGGCCCTGTCCCTCTTCGGGCCCGCCGCCTCCGTGTACGCCGAGGCGGACATCCGCCGCCCGGGTGCCTCCGTCGACGACGACACGTTCCTCGCGATCACCCACGCGAACGGCGTCCGCTCCCATCTGTACATGTCCGCCACCACCGCCCAACTCGGCCCCCGTTTCCGGGTGCTGGGCTCGAAGGCGGGCTATGTGAAGTACGGCCTGGACCCGCAGGAGGCGGCGCTGCGGGACGGCGAGCGCCCCGGCACCTCGGCCGACTGGGGCCGGGAGCCCGAATCGGCGTGGGGCCGGCTCGGCTCCGGGGAGTCCCCCGCGACCGGCGGCGGCAGCCCCGTGCCCACCCTCCCCGGCGACTACCCGGCTTACTATGCGGCCGTGGCCAGGGCCCTCACCGAGGGCGGCACCAACCCGGTGACCGCGCTGGAGGCGGCCGCCGCCCTCGACGTACTGGAAGCGGCCCGCCGTTCGGCCCGCGACGAAGTGGCGGTGCAGCTGTGACGCACAACACCGGGCTGACCCCGAAGTTCCAGCCGGAACTCACCCCGCCCCTGGAGGAGCTGGAGGCGCAGGAACGCCGCCTGGTCTTCCGGCAGTTCACGTACGAGGACGCCTGGGCGCTGGGCTCACTCCTCGTCGAGCTGGCCCGGGAGCGGCAGGCTCCGGTCGCCATCGACATCCACCGCGGCGGCCAGCAGCTCTTCCATGCCGCCCTCCCCGGCTCGGCCCCGGACAACGACGCGTGGATCGACCGCAAGCGCCGGGTCGTCGAACGCTACGGATCCGCCTCCTACCTGGTCGGCGCCCGCTTCCGCGCCAAGGGCAGCACCTTCGAGGAGTCCTCGCGCCTGGACCCCGACGAGTACGCGGCCCACGGCGGCTCCTTCCCGGTCACGGTGGAGGGCGTGGGCGTCGTCGGCACGGTGACGGTGTCGGGGCTGCCCCAGCTCCAGGACCACCGTTTCGTCGTGGAGGCCCTGGAACAGTTCCTGGGCCCGGGGGACTGACGGGAAGATCCCGAGGCACCCGCCGGTTGACGCCCGTGACGGCACACCGACCGGAGGAGATCACCCGATGACCGCGAAGGACCTGAAGGAAGCCGTCGGACGGTACGGCATCTGGAACGGCGGCGGGCTGCGCTCGAAGGACCCGGACCGCCGCGGCGAAGTCGGCGAAGCCGCGGCCGAGTTGGAGGAGCTGGGCTACGGCGCGGTCTGGATCGGCGGCAACAGCGACGCCGACCACGCCGTCCCGCTGCTGGAGGCGACCTCCCGGATCGTCGTGGGCACCAGCATCCAGAGCATCTGGGAGCACGAGCCCGAGGTGGCCGCGGCCCGGTACACCGAGCTCGACAGGGCCCACCCCGGCCGCTTCGCCCAGGGCCTCGGTGTCAGTCACGCCAAGCTCGCGGACCAGTACCGCCGCCCGTACTCGGCGCTGGTCGCCTACCTGGACGCCCTCGACAAGGCCGGCGCCCCCGCGCACGGCCGCCTCCTGGCGGCGCTGGGCCCGAAGACACTGGAGCTCTCCCGGGACCGCGCGGCCGGCGCCATCCCGTACCTGGTGACCGCGGAGCAGACCGCCAAGGCCCGTGAGCTGCTGGGCGAAGTCCCGTTGCTGGCGCCGGAGTTGAAGGTCGTCCTCGAATCCGACCCGACGACGGCCCGCACCCTGGCCCGCAATTACCTGTCCATCTACCTGGGCCTTCCCAACTACACCAACAACTTCCTCCGCAACGGCTTCACGGAGGACGACATCAAGGACGGCGGCAGCGACCGTCTGGTCGACGCGGTCTTCGCCTGGGGGGACGAGACGGCGATCCGGGCCCGTGTCGACGACTTCCTCGATGCGGGCGCGGACCACGTGGCCCTGCAGATCGTGGACGGCGGCCCACGCCACGACCTCCCGAAGGATGCCTGGCGCAGGCTCGCGTCCCTACTGGCCTGACCGAACCGGGGACTGCGCGCGGAGCGGCTACGCGTCCTTGAACTCCTGCCGCTGGCGCCCGAGTCCGGCGATCTCCAGCTCCACGACGTCCCCTCCCCGGAGGAAGGGCTTGGGCTCGGGCGCGCCCAGCGCGACCCCGGCCGGAGTACCGGTGTTGATGACGTCACCGGGGTACAGGGTCATGAACTGGCTGACGTAGCGCACCACTTCGCCCACGGGGAAGATCTGCTCGGCGGTCGTGCCGTCCTGCTTCAGCTCCCCGTTGACCCACAGCTTCAGGGAGAGATCCTGGGGGTCGCCGACCTCGTCCGCGGTCACCAGCCAGGGGCCGAGAGGGTTGAACGTCTCGCAGTTCTTCCCCTTGTCCCAGGTCCCGCCCCGCTCGATCTGGAACTCCCGCTCGGACACGTCGTGCGCGACCGCGTACCCGGCGACATGCGCGAGCCCGTCCTCCGGGGACTCCAGGTACCGGGCGGTACGGCCGATCACGACCGCCAGCTCGACCTCCCAGTCGGTCTTCACCGACTTCCGCGGGACCAGGACCGTGTCGTGGGGACCGACCACGGTGTCGGCGGCCTTGAAGAAGATCACCGGCTCGGCGGGCGGCTCGGCGCCCGTCTCGCGGGCGTGGTCGTGGTAGTTCAGGCCGATGCAGACGATCTTCCCGATGCGCGCGACCGGCGGCCCGACCCGCAGCCCGGTGGCGTCCAGCGTGGGCAGTTCCCCGGCCTCCGCGGCCGCGCGGACCCGGCCGAGTGCCGCGTCGTCGGCGAGGAGCGTCCCGTCGATGTCGTCCACGACACCGGACAGGTCCCGCAGGACCCCGTCGGCGTCGAGCAGGGCGGGCGTCTCCGTTCCCGCCGTACCGACTCGCAGCAGCTTCATGATCACTGTCTCCCTAGATCGCGGGGTGCCGTCCGGCGGGTGCAGCCATCGGATGACTGGTCGATCCTCCAAGGTCGATGTCCGCTCCGCAATACCCGGTTCACGGACTGGACCGGTCAGCGGTAGAGGGCTGCCCTCTCCAGCGCGGCCCAGGTCGAACTGGTCACCACGTACAGCGCGGCCGCCAGAGGCACCACCGCCACGGTGAAGAGCGTGAAGAAGGACATGAAGG
The DNA here is from genome assembly GCF_036174265.1 of Streptomyces sp. NBC_00285. Taxonomy (NCBI): domain Bacteria; kingdom Bacillati; phylum Actinomycetota; class Actinomycetes; order Kitasatosporales; family Streptomycetaceae; genus Streptomyces; species Streptomyces sp. NBC_00285. The sequence continues at coordinate 4,247,554 of NZ_CP108055.1, forward strand.
GCATGGCCTTGCTCATCACGCCCATCCCGGGCACAGGCTGCCCGTCCGTCACCGGCATGACCGGGTTCGTGGCCATCATCCGCTTCGTACGGCGGTAGTTGAAGGTCGCCACCACGATCACGAACGCGAAGAGACAGACGTACACGAGCCCCGCTCCCCCGAACGCTCCGCCATGACCGAGGGCGTCGGCCCAGCGGCCGCCGAGCGGGGCGGCGAACAGCTCGTGGCCGAGCAGTTCGTTCGCCTTTCCGCCGATCGTCGTGTTGGAGAAGAGGTGGTACAGCAGGAAGAACGCGGGCAGCTGGAAGAGTCCTGGCAGGCAGCCGGACATCGGTGACACCTTCTCCTCGGCGTGCAGGTCCAGCACCGCCTTCTGCAGTTTCTCGGGGCTGTCCTTGTGCTTCTTGCGCAGTTCGGCGATCTTCGGCTGGAGCCTGGTGCGGGCCTTCTGGCCGCGGGCGGCGGCGCGGGACAGGGGGTGCACGAGCAGTCGTACGAACGCGGTGAACAGGACGATCGCGGCGGCGGCCGCGGTGGCGCCGAAGAACGGCTGGAGCAGGTCGGCCAGGTCCTGGACCAGTCCTGCGAACACGGAGAAGACGGACATGGGTGAGCCCTCCGGGGGTCTCGTCGTGCCGGAAGTGACGAAGGCGGCATGACGACCCGCGCGGGGTGTCCTTACAGGAGTGGTCCCCTACGCGGCGGTCGCCGGGAGGGCGTGTCCGGGCGCTCGGGGGCGGGGGCGGCCCTTGGCGTCGGGGTCGCGTTGCGGGAGGAAGGCCGTGCGGCGGTCGCGGTCGCGGATGGCCGTACGGACCCGGGTGGGCGGTACGGCGGACGCGCAGCGCGAGGCGATGAGCGAGCAGGCGGCGAACGCGGAGCCGGCCGCGGCGGTGGCTGCCAGCGCGACGGCCGCGGAGAGGCTGCCGGTGTCGAGCAGGACGACGTCGAGAACGAGAAGCAGCAGCACGGCGGCGGGACGCACACTCGTCCAGCTGCGGATCATGGCGCCCCCTCTCGCTGCGGTCTCCTTCGGTTATACCCGATCGGCCGGGACCGGCCGCAAGCGAGGTCGGTCGCACCGCAGGGGGTCGCGACTCTCAGCGGGGCTGCGACTCTCAGCGGGGCCGCATCGAGGAGAGCCTGCCCCACACCACCAGCCGGTAGCGGGACGTGTATTCGGGGGTGCAGGTGGTGAGGGTGATGTAGTAGCCGGGGCTGGTGTAGCCGTAGGCGGGATGGACCGTCGAACGGGGGGTGCGGCGGATCACCCCCGAGTCGCGGGCCGAGGTCTGGCGGAGGGTCCTGTCCACGACGTACGTGTAGACCGCCGCCTCGGTCTCCACCTGGATGGTGTCCTTCGGGGCGAGCCGGTTGATGTACCGGAAGGGCTCGCCGTGGGTGTTGCGGTGCCCGGCGAGCGCGAAGTTCCCTGCCTGGCCCGGCTGTTGGGTGTTCCGGTAGTGGCCGACGTACCCCTTGTTGAGCACGCTCTGCTTGCCGACGCCCTCGGCGACGGGGACCCGGAGGTGGAGGCGGGGGATGGTGAGGACGGCGTACGACTGGGACCCTGCGGGGTTCGCGACGGTGCCGTCCGGGATGGTGACGCGGACGCTCGCCTCGCCCGCGGCCGGAGAGGAGGACGGGGACCCGGGCTCCGAAGACGCGGCCGTACCGGAGTCGGCGCCCCCACCGCGCCCCCACTCCCGCTCCAGCGCCTCGACCTTCCGCTGAGCGCCCTCCTTGGCCTCCCGGTTGGTCCACCACAGCTGGTGCACGACGAGCAACAGCAGCACGATCCCTACGGTGACCAGGAGTTCTCCCCCAGTCCACCACGCCCGTCGGCGACGCTCACGGCGGCGCCGGGTTCCGTGCTCCAGGACGACGACCCGCATGGCGTACGTCTCCCTCCACCGGGCCCGCACGATAGGGGCTCGGACGCCAAGTGGCCAGGCTTCCTGCCCGCCGAAGCCCGCCTGAGGACTCGCCTGTCAGCTCGCCAGGAGGGCCACCCAGAAGCCCGTCCGGAATGACCACCCCTTGTCATAACCGTTGGAGAAATAGAAAGCCCGATAGAAAGAAAGCGCTGTCACGCCTCTCGACAACCCCACCCACCACACCTGATGCTTCGTCTTGGCACGCGGGGGAGAGCTGGGCGAGCCACTTGGTTCTCACTGCTCGGCCGCTGTTGAGGGACAGCGGCCGAGCCCCACAATGAGGTGGAGAAGACAGCCATGATCCGACGCAGAACGCTGCTGACAGCCGCAGGAGGAACCCTCCTCGGCAGCGCCCTGGCCACCGGCACCGCCCGCGCGGACGCCACGATCGCCGTCACCCCGGGCACGTCGTACGGCACCTGGGAGGGCTGGGGGACCTCCCTGGCCTGGTGGGCGAACGTGTTCGGCGCCCGGGACGACTTCGCCGACATCTTCTTCACCACCAAGTCGACGTCCTACAACGGCACTTCGCTCCCCGGTCTCGGCCTGAACATCGCCCGCTACAACCTGGGCGCGAGCAGTTGGAACACCGTGAGCGGCTCGTCGATGGTCGCGTCGGCCAACATCCCCGCCTTCAAGCAGATCGAGGGCTACTGGCAGGACTGGAACAACGAGGACCCGACGTCGAGCGCCTGGGACTGGACGGCGGACGCCAACCAGCGGGCGATGCTGGTGAAGGCGACGTCCAGGGGCGCGACCTCGGAGCTCTTCGCGAACTCCCCGATGTGGTGGATGTGTTCCAACCACAACCCGTCGGGTGCCTCGGGCGGTGGCAACAACCTCCAGACCTGGAACTACCGCCAGCACGCCTCGCACCTGGCCGCGACCGCCCTGTACGCCAAGAACAACTGGGGCGTGAACTTCGCGACGGTCGACCCCTTCAACGAGCCCTCGTCGGCCTGGTGGACGGCGACCGGCACCCAGGAGGGCTGCCACATGGACTCGACGGTCCAGGCGGCCGTACTGCCGTACATGCGTAGCGAGTTGGACGCGCGCGGCCTGACGGGGACGAAGATCTCCGCGTCGGACGAGACGAGTTACGACCTCGCCCGCACCACCTGGAGCGCCTTCAGCTCGACGACGAAGGGGTATGTGAACCGGGTCAACGTCCACGGCTACCAGGGTTCGGGCGGCCGCCGTGACCTCCTGTACACGGACGTGGTGACGACGGCCGGCAAGGCCCTGTGGAACTCGGAGACCGGTGACAGCGACGGCACCGGCTACACCATGGCCTTCAACCTCCTCTACGACTTCCGCTGGCTGCACCCCACGGCCTGGGTCTACTGGCAGGTCATGGACCCGTCGTCGGGCTGGGCGATGATCGCGTACGACCAGTCCACCCTCCAGCCGACGGCGGTCCAGACGAAGTACTACGTCATGGCCCAGTTCGCCCGGCACATCCGCCCCGGGATGAAGATCATCGACACAGGTGTGAGCAACGCGGTCGCGGCCTACGACGCCTCGGCCAAGCGCCTTGTCATCGTCGCCCTGAACACCGCCACGTCGGCCCAGACCCTGACCTTCGACCTGTCGAAGTTCACCACGGTCACCGGCGGCTCCGGCGGCCTGGTCCCGCGCTGGAACACGGTGACGACGGGCGGCGACAAGTACGCGGCGTACTCCAACACCTACCTGAGCGGGAAGTCGGTGGCGGTGTCCTTCGCGGCGAAGTCCGTGCAGACGCTTCAGATCGACGGTGTGACGATCTGAGCCCGGTGGGCCCGGTGCGGCCGGGTTCCGGACGCCGTCGACGTGCCGTCCGGGCCCTGGCCTGCACCTCTCTCCCCCCATGTCACTGATCGGCAGTACGGTGTCATCCATGCGCCCCGACACGCCTGCCGAGAACGTCGACCACAACGCCGAAGCGGCACGCCTGGAGCGGACCGCCGACCGGTATCCCGAGGACGCCGAAGCCCTGCTCGTGCAGGCCGCGGCCCATCTGGAGCTGGCCGGCGACCGCCCATCGGCGACCACCCTCTACGACCGCCTGCTGACCGCACAGGCCGGCTTGGAGAACCCGTTTCTCGTCCGTGCCCTGAAGGCCGCGAACCTCTGGGAGTACGGCCATGAGGCCGAGGCCCGCGCGATCATCGAGGGCGTCCGCGCGGCGGCGCCCCGGGACCCGGCTCCCTGGGTGATCGTGGCGGAGGCCCTGGAGGCCCACGACGAGCTGGAGCAGGCGCACGAGACGTTCACGGAAGGGGCGCGGGTGCTCCTGACGGACGTGGCGGAGCCGCCGTACTCCACCCACCCGCTGCTCTTCGGACGCCACCGTGTCCGGCGGATGCTGAACGCCGCCCACGACGAGTGGGACATGCTGGCCGACACCCTGCACTCGTCGTCGGGCTCGCCGGTCCCGCTGGACGAACTCCACGACCCCAAGCGCGTGTGGTCCCTCGGCTCCGACAACCCGGCGGAGCTGCAGGCGGAGATCTCCCGACTGCGGGCCGAACTCGGCACGTTCAGGGAGGCGCTGTCCCGCCCCTTCCCGGTGGCGGTCCTGCACTGGCCTGCTTCCGAACTGTCCGAACTGGTGGGCGGCTACCCGTCGTTGTCGTCCGAGTACCCCTCCCACGAGGAGCACCTGGCGACCATAGAGGCCTCCCTGCGCGAACTGTCCGCCTCCGGCACGGCGAACCTGGGCATCGTGACGGGCACGGTCCCCTCGTACGAGGCGTTCGCGGCGTCGGAGGGTTCGTCCCCGGCGGACACGACCCTGCTCCCCCAGTACGCGACGACCCTGGCGGCTCGGGGCCGTGCGGTGGAGTGGCCGCCGCAGCGGGGGACGGCGTGCTGGTGCGGTTCGGGGCGCGTCTACGGGGAGTGCCACGGGGAGTGAGCGCCTGGGCGGGCCCGAGGAACTGCTGGTCGGTTCCTCGGGCCCCTTCTTTTGTCCGGCCTACTCGCTCAGCCACTCCGTGGTGTTGAGGGCGAGGGCGGCGTTGGTGGCGCCGGTGTCGTTCCAGCCGTCGTAGAGGGTGTTGCCGGACTGGCCGGTGCCGTCGTCGATGGGTGAACTGTCGCCCCAGAAGGCGACCTTGCCGCTGCCGAAGGTGCTGGTGAGGAAGAAGGCACCGGTGTTGCCGGAGTAACCGGTGCGGTAGAGCAGGCCCTTGACACCGGAGTTGTCGGCGGGCTTGAGGGTGGCCGTGGTGCCGCTGGCGATGAGGCTCTTGGTGACGGCACCGAAGGAGCCGTGCAGGACGGGGTCGCTGCTGTCGCTGATGGCGCTCGGGTAGTCGGAGCTGATGTTCAGCGAGTCGATGGAGAAGCCGAACGGGTCGGTGGAGTCGACGCTGTTGTTGGTCATCAGGTCGTTGAGGATCGCCACCGCGTCCTTGCCGTCGTTGTTCCGGTCGGAACCGGTGTGATCGGAGATCATGAACAGCCCTCCGCCGTTCTTCACGAAGTTCATGAGCGCGGTCTTCTCGGCGGTCGTGAAGAGCACGTTGGGCTCGGGCAGCACGAGCGTGTCGAAGTTGGAGAGGTCGGTGGCCGCGGTGCCGCCGTAGGTCAGGGCGCTGGTCGAGGTCTTGAGGCTGTAGGAGCCGGTCTTCTGGAGGGCGACGCCCCAGGAGGACAGCGCCCCGGTCCAGTCGGTCTCCTTGGAGGGCGAGGCGTTCTGCCCGGTGGGGTCGGGCTGGCTGGTCGAGATGATCCAGTCGGCGTTGCCGGCCGTCTCGGCGTGCCCGTTGTCGAAGAGCACACGGTGAGTGGTGGCAGCGGCGGCGGGGGCGGCCGCCTGAAGGGTGGCACCGGCGGCCAGCAGGCCGAGGACGGTGAGGGCGGTGGTGAAGCGGCGGGGGGTGGTGGTACCGATGCCGAGCATCGCGTGAACCTCCGTGTGGGGGGGCGAGTTGGGAGTACGGAACGCCGGTGCGGGGGCCGGTTCTTCGCGCGTAGAACAGTGAACGGACTATTGACATGTCCACCGCTCAACACAGGCAGGACGGTACACAGAAGATCGCGGGGGGCGGCAGAGTCCCTGGGCGGTTCACGTAGATCTCTTACGCGGGGGTACGGCGGCGTGGGACGACCACTGAAGGTTCTCGCTCCTCCAAGGCGGCCGCCCGCTAGACACTGGACGGGGTGAGCGGATCGGCCTCGTCCTGGTCGGCGCGGTGGCCGTCGCGGAACGCGGTGGCGTACGCGTCGTCGCCGAGGGCGCGCCGGGCCTGCTGCTCGCAGGAGTCCCGGGCGGCGGTCCATTCGGTGACCCCGATCTGCGGGTGGCCGAGGGTGTCCCACAACTGTTGTGCCAGGCCGAGCAGATGGGCGGTGTCCCGGGCGCGACCGTCCGCCGCCGCCGCCGCGGCGAGCACGTCCAGGGCCATGGCCATGCCCAGCCGGTCCCGCAGCCGCCGCTTGACGACCCAGGACGCCCGGGCATGGGCGAGCGCCGTCGCGGGGCGGCCGCGTGCCAGCTCGGCCCGTGCGCACATGAAGTCGCCGTAGGCGCGCAGCCATTGCTCGCCATGCCGGTCGCAGTCGGCGCGCATGTGGTCGAGCAGGACAACGGCCTCGTCGACGCGGCCTTCCATGATGTGCGCCTGGGCACGCACGAGTGCGGCCGCCAGCGGGGGATGGACCAGCGGGTCGCACCGGTGCCGGTCGAGGACACCCTGCGCCAGGGGAACGGCCCGGACGGCGTCGCCGCACATGACGGCGGAGAGCGCTTCGATGGAACGCGCGCGCTCGGCCCCCTCGACGTCGCCGAACCGGGCGGCCGTCGCGGCCATCTCGGGGGCCCGGGCGCCGGCTTCGCGAGGATCACCGAGAGTGACGAGGACCAAAGCCTCGGCCCACAGCGCTTTGAGTCGCTCCGGGGACGGCTCACTGTCCGCGGCCAGGGCCCGCCGCAGGTAGTGCTGGCCCTCCTTGTCGAATCCGCACGCGTGCCAGAAGAACCACAGGTTTCCCGACAGCTCCAGCGCGTTGTGCCCCTCGGGCCGGACCAGGGCGAACTCCAGGGCGGTGCGCAGGTTGTCGTGCTCGTCCGTCGCACGGTTCTGCAACGCGACCTGCCCTGGTCCGAGCCAGGCGGCGTCCGCCCGGCGGGCGAACGCCCGGTAGTACGCGAGGTGCCGGCGCCGCAGCTGTTCCTCCTCTCCCAACTCACTCAGCCAGTACGCGCCGTACTCACGCAGCGTGTCCAGCATCCGGAACCGCTCCGTACCGTCGGAGGTCGGCTGCCACGTGGCGAGGGAGTTGTCCATGAGCGCGCCGAGGATCCGCGGGATGTGCTCTTGGGGCAGGTGCTCGTCGGAGCACACCGCCACGGCCGCCTCGGTGTCGAAGCTTCCGGCGAAGACCGACAGCCGCGCCCACAGCAGCCGTTCGGCCGGCGTGCACAGTTCGTGGCTCCAGCCGATCGCGGTGCGCAGCGCCCGGTGCCAGGGCGGATCCGCCTCCGCCGTCCCGTCGGCCGTGTGCAGGACCTCGAAGCGGTCCGCGAGACGCCCGGCCAGTTCGGCCACGGGGGTCTCGGCCAGCCGCGCCGCGGCGAGCTCGATGGCCAGCGGCAGCCCGTCGAGGAGCCGGCACAGGTGCGCCACATGGGCCGCGTTGGCGGCGGACACGGTGAAACCGGGCACGGCGTCGGCGGCCCGCTGGGCCAGCAGCGTCACCGCCGCCGAGTCGGCCGTGTCGTCGTCGCGGCGGGGCACCGGCAACGGGTCGACGGTGAAGGCCTCTTCCACCATCAGTCCCAGCCGTCGGCGGCTGGTGGCCAGGATGCGCAGTCCCGGCGCGGCCCGCAGCAGCACTTCGGCGGCCATCGCGCAGGCATCCGTGAGATGTTCACAGGTGTCGAGCACCAGCAGCACGTCCCGGTCGGCCAGGTACTCCGCCACGACGTCGATCATGGGGCGGGTGGTCTGGTCGGCCAGCGGCAGCGCCTCCGCGATCGCGTGGGCCACCAGAGCCCCTTCCCGCACCCCGGACAGCTCCACCCACCACACTCCGCCGGTGAATCCGGGCTGTTGGTGAAGCGCCGTGCCCAGGGCCAGGCGGGTCTTGCCCACCCCTCCCACGCCGGTCAGCGTCACCAGCCGCGAACGCCGGCACAGCCGCGCCAGCTGGGCCAGCTCCGAGTGGCGCCCGACCAGCGTGGTGGTCCGCGTCGGCAGGTTCCCCAGTTGCTGCCCGGACTGTGTCATGGCCGTACCTCCTCGGCTCTCTCGTGCTCTCGTATCTCTCGTGCTCTCGTACCGGTGCGGAATCGGGAAGGGAGCGATCGCGGCTCACGTGCCGAGCGCGGGTATGTCTCCCTTGGGCCCGCTGGATCCGCTGGATCCGCGTGGCCCTGTCGGCCGGTCCGCGTGCGCCGCGGCGCGCGGTTCGCAGATCAACAGGGCCAGATCGTCCTGGAGCGGGCCGCCGGCATGCGCAGTGACCAGGGAGACCAGGGCATCGAGCGATTCTTCCAGCAAGGGTTGGCACAGCGCCCGCCGGACACCTTTGTCCAGGTCGAACATCGTCCCGTTCGCGTCCCGCGCCTCGCTCAGCCCGTCGGTGTAGAGCAGCAGCCGTTCCCCGGCTCCGAACCGGGCCCGTTGGAGGCTGGGCACAGGATGCAACCCCAGCGGGGGCGAGCACCGGCTCGGCGGGAGCGGCTCGACCCGGCGCCCCACCCGCAGCGGAGCAGGGTGCCCGCAGTTCACCAGCCGCACCTCACCCGGTACGAACTCGGCCAGCACCACCGTGACGAAGTCCTCCGGGCCCAGCTCGGGGCTGATCCGGGTGTCGAGGTGGGTGGCCAGATCCACCAGCCCAGGCGTCGTGTAGGCGCCGTCGCGGAAGGCACTGACCGTGGCCGCGCACAGCAGGGCCGCCTCCGGGCCATGGCCGCGCACGTCTCCGATCACCACACGCAGCCCGTACGGCGAATGCGCCAGGTCGTAGAGGTCACCGCTGAGACCGCTGCGATCCGCGGGGTGATGCCGCGAGATGATGCTCACGCCGCCGACCTCCAGGGCCAGAGGCCGCAGTACCGCGTTCTGCGACTGCCGCACGACACGGAGCAGTTCGGCCTCCCGTCCGACGCGACGGCCCGCTCCGTAGACGGCGGCGGCACCACCGGCAATCAGTACGAGGCCGTCGCATACGGCGTCGAGCGGCGGGACTTCGCCGCTCCACATGTCGATCGCCGCGGACAGCCCGATGGACCAGAGCGCGACGGCGGCGGTGGCACGCGGCCCCAAGCGAGCGCCGGCCAGGACAGGACCGACGAGCAGCATGCCGAGCACCGGCTGCCGGCCCGTCACCACAGCGGTCACGGCGACCAGGACCCCACCGGTAAGGATCACCAGTACCGCGCTCGATGTCCTGTACCGCCGCCGAGTCACCAACCGTCCCCCACCTCCTCACACAAGGTGAGCGCGTCACTATGCCGGACGGTCGTGGGGAGCCGGGCGCGTTGGCGGAATATGCCGCGTCTTGACTGACCATGGCTGGAAGCCGGCACATTGCGGCGCCGAAATATGCGGCTCTCGTGAACTGGCGGGGTGGGCTGCGCGGGAGGGGGTGTCGGCGGCGGGCGCTGGACGCACTCGTCGTGCGGGTGCCGTGCGGTGACATGCCGTGCGGTGCCGTGCCGTGCCGGTATGCCTGGAGTCGCCCTTACTCCGTTACTCCCTCTCTCCCGCACCCGCCGCACTGGCCCTCACCGCATCCGAGATGGACTTGACCCCACCGTGCGCGGAAAGCCCCCCGTCCACAGGAATCTCCGCACCGGTAATGAACGAGGACTCATCGGAAAGCAGAAACACCACAAGCGGCGCGATGTCATCAACGGTCCCGCTCCGCCCGAGCGGCGTCTCCCCGATGGTCGCGTCCCGAAATGCCTCCGTGGCCCCGGCGGTCATCTCGGTCTCGATATACCCGGGATGCACGGTATTGACCCGAATTCCCCGAGGCCCCAACTCCATGGCAGCAACCTTCGACACCCCACGCAGAGCCCACTTACTCGCGGTGTACGCGACGGGGTAGTACCCGGTGAGCGCGGCAGACGACCCCACATTCACGATGGACGCCCCGGCCGGCATGAGCGGGGAGAGATACTGGATTCCGAGCAGCGGCCCCACGGTATTCACGGCCTGCACCTGCGCGAAGTCCTCAGCCCGAACAGTGTCGATCCGCTCCCGCTGAATCATCCCCGCGTTGTTGACCAGCCCGTGCACCTGGCCGTACGACTCCTTGAGCTCGGCGGCGAGTTCGGCCCAGTCCGCCTCACTGCTGACGTCGAGGCGTCGACACGCGTCCCCCTCCGGCCGCACATCCGTCCGGATCACCGTGGCCCCCGCCTGAGCCAAGGCGGCAGCCTCAGCGGCTCCTTGCCCTCGGGCTGCGCCGGTGACTACTACGACCTTGGCGGTCAAGGGCTGGGAACGCTGACCACTGTTGAAGATCCGAGTCATGGCCGACAACATAGCCGCGGTAGGTAAAGACCCAACGTCCAGGAACTTGCCCTAGCTGTATTGCCCTTCTGGGGTAGCGCCGAGGTAAGCCCAAAAGCCGCCAGTACTTGATCTTCGCCGAGGTGGTCGCACTTCAAGCGCCTGTTCACGCATCCGGAGTGGCTGGCCGAGCTCGGCGACACCGCGGTGTGGGTGCCGCTCATGCAGCGGTTCTGTTCACGCGGATCAGGGTCTGCCGGCCGTTCGCGACGAGCTTCCGGGCGCCGTCGGCCTGGACGCCGTAGACCTCGAACTGGCAGACGGTCAGGGTGCGTCCGGGCTTCAGGACGGTGCCGATCGCTTCGAGGTGGTCACCACCTCACCGGCTGTGCGGCCGCCGAATTCCCGACAGCCCCGTTTTCAGGAGGCGGTGCCGGTGACCCCGGTGCCGGACCTGGTCAGCGTGTACGTCAGTCGTGTCCCGCTCCAGAAGTAGAAGGTGAGGGTCACGGCGGCGCCGTCGGTGACATCGCCGAAGAACGCGGTCGGCAAGATGATCGTGCCTGCGGTGTAGTCCGGTGTGAAGGCCACGTTGAACTGCTTGTACGTCGTCCAGGACTGCGGACCGGCGGGGCTGCCGTCGGCGTAGACGGCTTCCATGGTCGCCAGCTTGTCGCCGTTGAACGCGTTGGGGATCGCCAGCGAGGCGGTCGTACCCGTCGCGCTCGTCAGCACCGGCTTGTCATAGGTGATGACGTTGACGGCCCAGGGAGTTCCGTCCGTGAAGCGGAGGGACAGGACGGCATTCGTGCCGTACTCCTGTGACGCGGTCAGCCGGCCGAGGGTCGCCGCGGCGATCGTCAGCGTGCTGCCGCTGACGGTGTAGTCCACACCTCTGACCAGGTGGCGGGCGCCGACGACGTCGATCCTCGTCAGCCGTGTGCCGTTGAGGTTCAGCGTGATCGTCGCGTCCGCCGGGGCCCCGCCCTTGGGCACGAAGAGCTGATCGGTGGAGGCGGTGCCGGAGCGCCCGGTCCAGCTGGAGCGGATCTGCGCGTAGAGGCTCGGGTCGTTCCATTGCAGGGTGCGGCGGTTGAAGCGACTGCCGTTGTCCCACAGCATCGTGGTCAGGCCCCGGAAGCGCGCGTAATAGCCCAGATACTCAAGGTACTTGAGCGTCTCGCCCTCTTCGACCGTGCCGGGGCCGGAGTCCCAGCCGAGCAGCCCGTACTCACCGACGACGGCCGGGATCCCGTTGGCCACGAAGGCCTTGTGGACCAGGTCGAACGTGTCGGTCAGGTCCTGCTGGGTGGCCGCGTTGAAGGTCGTGTAGCCGGCGAGGTTCACGCTGAAGGGCCAGAAGCTGTAGTAGTGGACCGAGGCCACGAGGTTCGGGTCGTCGAGCGCGGTGAAGGTGGCGAGCAGGGTGTCGATCTTGGCCTGGTCCGGGGTGTCCCCCAGGGTCGGCATGACCAGCAGCCGGTCGGCGTTGCCTCCGCCGGTCGCGCGCACGACGGAGTGGAAGGTCGTGTTGAGCTCGTTCATCAGGACGGCGTTCTGCTCGTCGCCTGAACTGCCGGTGAAGAAGGGCTCGTTGACGCTCTCGAAAAGCAGTCGGCGCGACTCGTCCCGGAAGGTGGCCGCGATCTGCTGCCAGGTTGCCGTGTACTGGGCCAGGACCGCGTCATGCTGGGCCGGCATGTTCAGCACCCACTGCCACGCGTCGCCGTGCATGTTGATCAGAACGTGGAAACCATCGGCCAGGGCCCAGTCGACTACCTCCTTGATCCTGGCCAGGAACACCGGGTCGAGGGTGTAGGCCGGAGCCGGGCCCTCGTGCTGGCCCCAGGTCACCGGGATCCGGATGCTCCTGAAGCCCTGCGCCTTCAGCCTGCGGAAGAACGCGCGGGTCACCCGCGGGTTGCCCCACGCCGTCTCGTCGGCGCCGATGGCCTCGAAGGTGTTGCCCAGATTCCAGCCGGGCTGCATGTCCGCGACCACGTCCAGCGCGGACGCCGAGCCGGCGGAGCCAGTGGGCCGGGCAGCGGCTTGGGTGGCGGCCCGGGCGGCCGACGGGGTGGACAACGCCGCGACGGCGAGGGCCGCGGAGGTCGTCATGGCCTGGCGGCGAGTGAAACCGGCTGAACGCGGCATAGAGCTCTCCATTGAGTCGAATGGCCTGCCCTCATGTCGGCGGCGTCAACTCAACGTCGAAGCGCTTCGACACGTTGCGGGAGCCTAGCGCAGCCCGGCGGCGGAGAGAATGGGCTGATCCGCATGGAAAATGGATCGAGCCCAGGAGGGCCTTTCATCGAAGCGCTTCCCCGCGGTGGGCGTCAGGCGTGGCGTCACGCAGGTTCGCCGGAGTTGGTTCCCTGCTCATCCGCGGCCGATACCGGCACCGGCACCGGCACCGGCACCGGCAGGACCTTCGACCGCCCGGCGGGGGATCCCACACGGGGGTCTCCCACGGGGAGAGGGCATCCGGGCCGGAGGCGACGAACGCGCCCCTGATGGGGATCTCCGGACCGGAATTCAGCCAGAGCTCTTCGCCCCAGGTCGTTCGCTCGGCAACGATGCGGGGAGGGCGTGGGCCGAAGAGCGATTGGCGATCCGTGAGGGGCGGACGCGCCGGGTCAGTCTCCAGCCTTGCGGCGGGCACGGTAGGCGGCGACGGTGGTCCGGCTGGCACAGGCGTTGGAGCAGAACCGCCGGGTGCGGTTGCGGGAGTCGTCGACGTAGAAACGCTCGCAGTCGACGGCGTGGCAGCGGCCGATCGTCACGGCCGGGTCGCCGCAGACGACATGCGCGAGTGCCGCGGAGCAACTGCGCCCGAGCCAGCTCACGGCGTCCTCGCCGTTGGGAGCGAAGTGCAGATGTGGCGAGCCTTCGCCGTTGTGGTCGTCGACCCGGACAAGCGGCGGGTGCTGTTCCAGCAGGGCATTGACGGGGCCGAGCGGCCCGCCATGGCATGCGGCCTCCACCGCGCCGAGCAGCCTGGGCAGAAGCTCGCCGAGCCGCTCGGGGTCCGGTTCGGCAATCCGGTGCTGGCGGAACATCTCACGGCGCAACTCGCTCGGGTCGTCGCCATTGACGATCTCGACCGCAAGTCTGGTCAGATTCCCGATGTAGTCGACGTAACGCACTTGACCACCTACCTCCCAGCCTGAAGAGTAGGCATCATGACTACTGATGCCGCCTACATGATGGACGGCGGAACCGCCGTCGCGCGAATGCTGCACCGTATGGGCCGGTGGGACGAGGCGCTCACCATGCTGCCGCCGGACGCAGCGGCAGAGCGGGCCGAGATCCTGGTGGACCGCTACTGGTGGAGGCTGGACGGCGCCGCGGCGGCTGAGGAGGCGGTCAGCGCACTCCAGCCGTCCGACCCCGTGCTCGCCGGATACCTCACCGCACAGATCCGTTACACCCGGCTGCTGTTCAGCCCGGAGTCGCTCCCAGAGGACCTGCAGCTGGCTCGCGAAGGCTTCACCACCGCCACGGCCGACCGACGGCTGACCGGCTGGGCCACGTTCTGGCTCGGAGTTCTCGCCGACAACGTCAACAAGGATCCCCACGCCGCCAAAACGGCCTACCGGCAGGCACTGGGGCACGCCCGGGAACATGACGACGCACTGCTGGAGTCCTACGCCGTACGCCACATCGGAGGCCACCTCCTGGAGCAGGACCGCGAACAAGGCATCGCCCACCTGCGCCGGTCCTACCACCTGCGTGCATCCCTCGGCGCCCGCCCACAAACGGCGGCAGCGGCCCTCACTCTCGCCGGCGAACTGCCCCCTGGAGCCGAACCGGATACGCTCCGCGAGACCTCCGGCCTGACCGCCCGCGAACTGGAACTGACCTGGCTGCTACGCACTCTTTGACGGCGCCGCGTCATGCACGTCCCCGCGAGCGCACGTGGCCGACGGACCATCGAACCCGCGGACCCCGCTACCGCCGTCTCGACACGCGCCGACGGAGCCGGGGAACTCAACGGAACAGGTTTGTCCCACACTTGAGCACCGCGTGTGGTGATTCAAGGGTCTGGTCGGAATTTCGTGACGGTCACGCTCGCGTGTTCCGGGCGGGGCTTGGGGGGTCGTCCTCAGCGTGACGACCATGCACACCGCCGCCGTCAGGAGCAGAAACAACTGCCCGAGGGCGCCCGGGGGCGCTGTACGCCCCCGGGCGCCCTCGGTCGTTCGAGGACCTCCCCGCCAGTGCGGTGTCAGCCGATCTTGTCGGTGAAGCCCACCGACAGGAATGTCTGATGGGTGACCTTGCCCTTGCTGGCTCCCGCCGTCCACGTGAAGGTGTACTCCAGAATGGAGCTCGTCTTCGGGTCGACGATCACCCGGCCGGTGCTCTTGGCCTCGGCGAACTCCAGGGCGGTCCCGCCGCGCCCGGTGCTGTCCTTGACGGTCCCGACGAGTTTGACGCCCTTCAGCCCCGCCATCGCCTTGAACAGCCCTGCCCGCAGTTTCGGGCTCGCCGGGGACCCGCCGAGCAGGGTGACCCCCTGGTCGAAGGTGGAGATGCTCTTGGGCCTCGGCGGAGTCTGGAGCAGCTGGAGCAGCTTCGCCGGGTCCGTGGTCAGCTGGTCCAGGCCCTTCCAGTCGAGGTCCTTGGGCCCGAGCTGCCAGTCGGGCTGGCGCCCCTTCTTGTACGCCTTGCCGTTGTTGATGACGTAGAAGTCCATGGACTGCGAGAGGTACGAGTCGCCGATCGTCAGGTGCGTCTTCCAGTACTTCCCCGAGGAGGCCGACTGGGTGGCGGCCACCGTGGAGATGTCGTTGAGGAAGACGGTCGCGGTGTCCGCGCGCGCCTCGCTCCGCGTGCCCGTGGGTGTCTCACCGGTGTTCGCGTACGTCACCACACCGGCCGCGACCGCGGCGGCGGTGAACAGGCCGACGAGGGCCCGGCGGCGCCCGGACATTCCCCGCAGCGGTACGGTCACCACCGCGCCCTTCTTGCGCCCGGCGGCGTGCCCGGCCTCCTGCGCGGCCACCGCCGCCTCGATCCCCGCCCGTGCCCTGGCCAGCGCCTGTGCCGACGGCGGCTCGACCCGCCCTGCGGCCACCAGTTCATCGGCGCCGGGGAAGTCCAGCAACACCGCCCGCTCGCTCATGCCGGTCTCCTCCACGTCCTGCGTACTCATGCCGGTCCTCTCCACGTCGTACGAACTCATGCCACGTCTCCCGTCACGCTCAGGTGCCGTCCGGCCGGGCGGGTTGCTGCGAGCCGGTCGCGCAGCCGACCCCGTGCCCGGTGCAGCCGCGAGCGGGCGGTGCCCGCCGGGATGCCCACGGCGGCGGCCGCCTCGGCGGGGGAGAGCTGCTCCCAGCTGACAAGCAGCAGCACCTCCCGCTCCTCGACGGGCAGTTCGGCCAGCGCCCGGCGCAGCGCGGGGGCCAGCGCGGCCGCGTCGAGCCGCTGGTCCACCGCCTGCCAGGGATCGGTGATCTCCACTCCCGGTACGGCCTCCTGCCGCCCCGCCCGCCGCAGGTGTTGGGACAGCACGTTGCGGGCCACCCCGAACAGCCAGCCCCGCGCCGAGCCGCGCGAGGGGTCGAACGTGCGCCGCGCGGCGAACGCCTGCAACCACGCCTCGGCCAGCAGATCGTCCGCCGCGCCGGGCATGCGCCGGGCGAAGTAGCCGTGCAGGGCGGGCGAGTACGCCTCGACCAGCGGGGTGAACGCCGCCGTGTCCCCCGCCGCCGACCGTGTCAGCTGGGCGTCGCTGTCGCCGTCACGGTTGAGGGCGCCGTCGCTGCGCTTCTCGTGTTCCCGGGTATCCGGTTTCACGGAATCTCCGTCTCCGACCGCCGGACGACGGTCTCACCCAGTACTTGTCATCAAGTCGCGGATCCGTTCGCACCCCCTGCCAGAGTGGCTCCCCGTCGGAGTGGCCTCGTCTTTTGTTGGCGCGGCTCGAACGCGTGCATCATTGCTCAGCCGTTGCCAACGGAGCCGGCGAATGACGGATGGCGCGGCTTGCCGCCGACGGCGATGCCCCGTGCAGGCGCTCTGAACCCACAGCAGGCGGCCGACCGGGTATGCGGCTGTGCCGCTCGCTGGCCGTGCCCACCGGCCGGGCCCGCTGCTCGGCCGGCTGCACGCGCCCGACGTCAGCCCCCTTGTGGCCCTTCTCGGCCGGGGACAGGCTCATCAGCGCCACGCAGGCGGGCCGCGTCGTCAGGCGCGTGCCCCGCGAGCCAGACGGCGATGCGTTCCTTGAACTCGCGGTTGACGTAGGGACTTTCGTGGACCGTTATCCACTCCAGGCGCCGCAGGACGTTCTCCGAGCGGTCCGGATGACGCACCGCGAGTACGTCGACGCCGACCTCGCCCGTTGAGGCGTGGACGTACACGCTGCCGTCGAGAGCCATCATGGCGAAGCCCGGATGGCCCGCGTGCACGCCGAGGAACGCCGAAGCCGCGGCCCGGCCCATGATGTCCCAGCGCTCCCGGAGCCGGACCCGGGCCCAGACCGCCGGCGCGGCATGGCTGCCGCCGTGCAGGTGCCGCACGGCGGCCCGGTGTGACCGGGTGCCCTGTGGAAGCTGTACGAGGAACTCGCGCCGGTGGTCGAGAAGGCCCGATGAGACGGCGAGGTCGTACCAGTCCGCATTGAGTCGCTCGACAAGCCGCGGGGTGTCGTACCGGTGGGAGAAGCCGCCGGACACGTCTTCGGCCTCGTATCCGAGGACAAACGGCATCACACCGCCCGGCACGGCGTCCGGGATCACCTCAAGCCCGGCCCGCCACAACGGCCGGTACACCTTGCGGTCGCGCTCCCGGGTACCCATAGATCATCGTCCCTGTCACCCTGCCGCAGCAGGACAAGTCCCCGCTCAATCAGCCCTCATGGCATCCGAGATGGACTTGACCCCACCGTGCGCGGTGAGCCCCCCGTCCACGGGAATGTCCGCCCCCGTGATGAACGACGCCTCATCGGAAAGCAGAAACACCACAAGCGGCGCGATGTCATCAACGGTCCCGCTCCGCCCGAGGGGCGTCTCCCCGATGGTCGCGTGCCGAAATGCCTCCGTGGCCCCGGCGGTCATCTCCGTTTCGATATACCCGGGATGAACGGTATTGACCCGAATTCCCCGAGGCCCCAACTCCATGGCAGCAACCTTCGACACCCCACGCAGCGCCCACTTACTCGCGGTGTACGCGACGGGGTAGTACCCGGTGAGCGCGGCAGACGACCCCACATTCACGATGGACGCCCCGGCCGGCATGAGCGGGGAGAGATACTGGATTCCGAGCAGCGGCCCCACGGTATTCACGGCCTGCACCTGCGCGAAGTCCTCAGCACGAACACTGTCGATACGATCCCGCTGAATCATCCCCGCGTTGTTGACCAGCCCGTGCACCTGGCCGTACTCCTCCTTGAGCTCGGCGGCGAGCTCGGCCCAGTCGGCCTCACTGCTGACGTCGAGCCGTCGACACGCGTCCCCCTCCGGCCGCACATCCGCCCGGATCACCGTGGCCCCGGCCTGCACCAACGCGGCAGCCTCAGCGGCTCCTTGCCCTCGGGCTGCGCCGGTGACAACCACAACTTTGTCAGCCAGGCGTTGGGAACCCTGCCCGTCATCGAAGATCCGATTCATTCCGACAACATATCCGCGGCAGGTAACGGGCCGAGACTGAGCTTCGGGCTTCCATGCCCACCCGGAAAGCTGCACCTCCCCGGCAGCAGGGCACCTGCCCTGCCCTGCCGAGTGGGGAGACAAGCCTGGCTTGACCTACTCGAGGAGGCAGGGGTGAGATGAGTGCCCTCTGGCCTCCAACCAGCCCGACGAGCAGTGGAGTAACCCTTGACAAGGCTGATCCTTCAACCAATTGGAGAGATCTGCTCCAACGATGACGGCGAGGAGCATCTGCTGCTGGCGCCAGAGGACGATACGGAACTTCAGTCTGTTGCGGGCTGGTTGAATAATCACCCAGTGGACGAGATCTACACCGATGCAATCCGGAATGCGATCGACTATGTACTCGACGGCGGGAGAACAGGCAGGTTCGACTTACTGTCGCCTGAGGTGCATCCAGGTGAGCGAGCTTCTGTGGGGGCCAAGCTTGAGTACGAGATCCTTAGAGGCTTCAACCTGCCGAAGACCAAACCGCTAGACACCCACATCACCGAAATCCCAGTAGACATGAAGGCAACCGTCGGTGCGAATTGGGCAATCCCCACCGAGGCGCACTGTCGCCTATGCATCTGCACGCAGATGCAACTCAAGAACAACAGGCACAGGTCATGGCTCGTTCGCGCGCATCGGTCATGGCTCTACCGCGGCAAGGGAAATAAGGATCAGAAGCGCGGTCTCGCCGTGCATGCACGCGAACACTGGAGTCTGCCGCTCTACAACTGGACTGAGCTACCCATCAACCCACTGCGCTACTTGACCGAGGAGCAGGCCGCCGAAGTTCTCGGTGCGAAACCTGGTCAGGTTGAGCGGATGTTGAAAATGTTCCAATACCTTGAAGGCAGAGTCATTCCGAGGAACGTCTTCCTGACTGTAGGCGCAGGCAAACAGGACCCGATGCGACGCGCGCGTCAACTGAGGGACAGAGCAGCCCAACAGGGGCTAACCGTCCTGTGTGGCACCTGGCCAGAGTCACGGGAACAGGCTGCCGCACGCGGCATCTCCCTCAAGACTGGTGAATGGATTGCCCTGCGTGAGGACGCAGGGCACGCCGATCAAGGACCCAAATCACAGTCCAGTTGAGCAGATTCCAGTTCCCGACTCCGAGGACTACTCCACTTGCAGAGCTGGGGGCATCCTCTACGGTCCTCGACCAGCCTTGCCTGGTCCAGTCCTTCAACTGGGCCACACAGCAGCCCAGTTGGCCTTCACCTCGGCTCGCACGCCTACGCCAGCGATCAATGATACTTATGAGAACCGCGTGTCCACTTCGATGCCCAGGAGCTCGCCTGTGACTCTCTTCGAGCACTTCGGTCCGGCACCAGGTGTCTTTGACGATCCGGAACTGATGCTCGTACGCCAGCACTTGCTCTCGCTCGACCCGGAGGGTGTGCGCTTCGCACGTGTCCTGCGAGACACCATCGACCAGCTTCTGGATGGGGAGCACACAGGCAGGTTCGACTGGAACGACCTGCACAAGACCGAGAAGACCCATGCGGGGACCCTCACCGAGATCAATCTTCTGCGTGAGTTTGGATTCGCCAGTGGCGATGACCTGGACTACCTGATCGAGGGGATCGAGGTCGACTGCAAATTCTCCCAGAAGCAGTACGGCTGGATGATCCCGCCGGAGGCACTTGATGAGATCTGCCTCGTCGTCTGGGCAGACGACCACAAGGGGCTGTGGAGTGCGGGACTACTACGCGCCGACCGCGCTCGGCTCACGATCAGCGGGAACGTGACGAAGAAGGGCAACCGGGACGGCAAGTTCCGGCTCACGAAGGACCACCGTTCCCTCGTGTGCTGGCTCTGGCCCGAGGCACCTCTGGAGGAAAACCTTCTGCTTCACATCGACAAGCAGACTCAGGCAGCCATCCTCAACGCTGGGGCAGGATCAAAGCGCAGCCCTGGGCAGGCGAAGGTCAATGAGTTGTTCCGCAAGGCACAAGGACGCCGGATCAACCGCACAGTGATCCGCACCCTAGCTCGGCAGAAGGACTACATGAAGCGTGTGCGGTACAACGGAGGTGCGCGTGAAAAACTCCGCAATGAGGGCATCCTCATCTGCGGCGACTATCCGAATCACCAAGCCGTCGCGGCGCAGCTGGGCCTTCCAGTTCCTCAAGAGGGCGAGAACGTCAGCATCCGCATTGTAGAAGCCAAGCCACATCACGAAGGACAGCCTCGCGTGTTGCTTGAGGGCCGCCACTGGGTCAAAGCCACTCCCGATGACCCAGAAGAACGAGCCCCCCTGCTGCCAGAGACAAAGAAGAAGCCGGGAACGGACGACTGAACGCTATAGCGGAAAAACAAGATGCAAGGACCTACGAACGAAGCGATTGGCGAGCCGTGGATTCCGCCTGAAGGATCCTGGGCATCGTCTGCTGCCCGACGTCGCAATATGCAAGCCATCCGCAGTCGTGACACGAAGCCGGAGCGCTTGGTAAGAAGTCTGCTTCACGCTCAGGGGTTGCGGTACCGAGTGGCTGCCAAGCCACTACCGGACCTTCGGCGGACGGCTGACATCGTCTTTCGCCCTGCGAAGGTCGCCGTGTTCATCGACGGCTGCTACTGGCACGGCTGCCCCGACCACTACGTGCCGCCCAAGACCAACTCTGGCTACTGGTCAGACAAGGTCGCCCGGAACATGGCTCGTGACCGGGACACAGACGAGCAGCTCCGAGCCGCCGGCTGGACCGTGCTCCGGTTCTGGGAACACGATCCTGCCGACGATTGTGCCGTGAAAATCGCAGCAACCGTCAGTCGTCTGAGGAAACCCAGGAACGGGTGATACTCCGCCTCAGTTCTTCTTCGCTTTGGCAGCAGCCTCGAACGCAGCGTAGATCTGGTCACCGACGGCCTGTGCCACAGGCGGCGGGAAGGCATTGCCAACCTGCCGGTATGCCGCGGTCTTGCGTCCGGAGAACTTCCAGTCCTTGGGGAAGCCCTGGATCAACGCCGCCTGGGTCACTGTGAGCTTGGGACCCGCCGCAGCGAAGAGATCACGGTCTACGTCCTTCATCTCATCCGGCTCATTGGCAACTCCCATCCCGCACACGCCCAGTTCCGCCCAGGCCCGTTTGGCACGCGTGGGACCAAGGTCGGCACCGCCATGCTTCTTCGAACCGCCTACAACCGTAGGCGCCACACCCTCCAGTGCCTTCTCGTACCAGTTCTTGAACGCCGTTTCAGCCCTGGGATCGTTCGAGACAGCGTCGTACCGCTCCCTCATGGAGTCTTCGAGAGCCTCACCCACAGTGACCAACTTGGCCTCAGCGGGCTTGTGGTGCTCGAAGTAGCGGGCGTACTCCGGCTTCATCGCGACGAGGATCGCCCGCGGCCGGAGCTGCGGGACACCGTAATTCTTGGCTTCCAGGACGTCCCAGTAGCACTTCTCGTAGCCCATCGACTTGAGACGCTTGATGATGTCCTGGCGGTACTCGGCGAACTTTGGATCAAGCAGGCCACGCACGTTCTCGATCATCACAGCCTTGGGCTCAAGGTGATCCACGAGCTCCAGCATCCTCGGGAAGAGGTCTCGCTCGTCGTCACGACCGAGTTGCTTACCTGCTGCCGAGAAAGGGGGGCACGGCACTCCACCTGCCAGGAGATCCAACACTCCGGGCTCTAGACCCAGGGCGTCCGGATCGAACTCGCGCAGGTCAGCCTCAATGACTCTGCACGCCTCCCACTCCGGATTGCTCTCAGTGTTGGCCGTGAGGGTCTCGCAGGCGTATTTGTCGATCTCAATGAGCGCCACATGCTTGAAGCCTGCGTTGTGCAGCCCAACAGCCTGCCCCCCAGCCCCAGCGCAGATCTCCACTGAGGTGTACTTGCGGTCCTTCGTGCGGGTCATGCCCCCTCCTTACGGTCGTACAGCGGCGGACACATCTTGCAATCCACCATCACTGAGGGTGACAGACCCCACTGACAACGAGACCGCACCAAGTGTGCCGGACGCCCCGCGGATTGTTGAACGCACCCTCCGTAGCGCCGAACACTCATACGATATTGCACATGCGGATACCTGCCTGGGCTGAGGATGAACTCGTACTGGCCGGAGCCCTCGTCGTGAAGAACGGCTGGCGAGAGCTGCGGACCAATGACCGGGCGGTCCAGGAGCTGTCGGAGCTGATTCGCTCGCTTCCGATCCACACGCCGGAGGAGCGCGCCCTTCCCGGCTTCCGCTCTCCTGACAGCGTGAGCCGCAAGACCACGGACTTCATGACGAACCACAGGCTGTACTCGGGCAAGGCCACCCGCTGCGGCAAGCCCACGCTCCTCATGATCGAGGCGTTCACGGATCACAAGGCCGAGATGCTCCAGGCAGCCCAGGCCCTTGAGGAAGGCATCGCCTCGGGCGAGCTGCACCGCATTCCCCCGCAGATGGACGAGATCGACGAAAGCGGTGCCACCGCGATCGAGGGACGCCTCCTCGTCCGCCGAGCCCTTGCCCGTGAGCGGGATCCGAAGCTCCGCTCGCGGAAGATCGAACAAGTGCGGCGCAGTGGGCGTCCGCTCCAGTGCGAGGTCTGCGACTTCGACTTCGCCAGCACCTACGGGGATCTGGGCGAGGGCTACATCGAAGTGCATCACGTCACTCCCCTTTACGTCTCCGGGATCCGCGAGACCAGGCTCAACGACCTCGCATGCGTATGCGCCAACTGCCACCGCATGTGCCACAGGAGCCGTCCTGGAGAATCCTGGCGCACCCCGGCCGCCCTTCGTGAGCGGATCCGGAAGCCTGCTTAGGCCGCGCCCCACTAGGCCGCTTCCACTTCGGCTTCGTAGTGCATCTGCGCCTGGTCGAGGATGTCGTCCGGATCATGGCCGCGGGCGGCAGTCCAGTGGAGCAGGTCTGCGATCAGCTCCACCGCCGTCTCCTCCAGGCCCGCATCCCGTCCTCTTCCAGGCAAGGCAAATCCGTCACCGGTCTGGTCGTACCTCTCAAGTGCCTCCACAGCCCGCTCGATGCGCTGGCAGGCACGTCCCGCGCCGGCCGGGATCTCGCACCAGACCGCCTTACCTGTCGCGGTCAGTACCGTCCCCCAGTCGACCGCCAGCGTCGCGAGCAGGTGCAGTCCACGTCCGCACTCCTCGTCGCATGCCGCCGACTTGAGTGACGGTGCCGCTCGGCTCTTGTCGTGGACTTCGAGGCGTAGCCGCTCACCCCGCCACTCAAGGATCAGAGTCGCCGCCGCCCCTTCGCCGACGTGTTTGACGACATTCGTCGCCAGTTCCGTGACAAGCAGCTCGGCCTCATCAGTAGCGGCGGGCATGCCCCACCGGCTCAGCTGCTTGGCAGCAGCTCTCCTCAACAAGCGCACTTCTCCTGCCGCCGCCTCGAACGGCAGGACAGAGCGCAGTCGGGGTTCGGTGACTTCGCAGCCAGACATGGCCACTCCTCCCTCCCTGGCCACGCACATACTGAAGCTCACCGTGCTCATACGGCTGCAATGCGTAGCGACCTGTGAGTGAGCATGGCACAGAGAAGTCTCACCATGTAACTTCTCACAAGAATCCATCGAGTGAATCTGATGGTGAGTCCAGGTACTCGCTGCCTAGCCTGATAGCGATCTCCGGGCTTGTCTGCCCGGCACGTGGCGAAGGAGTCGAATGCCCGAACGAACCACCACCCGCCGCCGCCAACTAGGCGCGATGATGCGCAAGTTGCGCGCCCGGAAGGGTCTGACCCTTGAGGAAGCCGGCGGGCTCGTCGGTGTGTCCAAGGCGACGGTCAGCCGGTACGAGACGCAGGCCGGGCCAGTCAAGTGGATCGTCGTCGACGCCCTGTGCCGGGAGTACGAAGCAACGGAGGCTGAGCGCAAGGCCGTTGTGGGACTGGCGAAGGATGCCAAGCAGCAAGGCTGGTGGAGTTCCTTCGCCGACTCCATTCCGGAGAGCATGAACCTGCTGCTGACGCTCGAAGACGAGGCCGTGCGCGAGAGCCACTTCTCCTGTGTCTACGTCCCTGGTCTCCTCCAGACGTGCGCCTACAGCACAGCCCTGCAGAAGGCCAACGAAGTGCCTCTGGAACCAGCGGAAATCGAGCGGCTCGTCGACATTCGCATGAAACGGCAGGAGATCCTGACCCGGCCGAAGCCGCTGCACCTGTGGGCGATCCTCGATGAGTCGGTGATCCGCCGCGTAGTTGGATCACCGCAGATCATGAAGGAGCAGCTCGACCGACTGCTCGATGCGAACGAGTCACCCCACATGACTCTTCAAGTACTGCCCTTTTCCAAGGGAGCCCACGCGGCTGCTCTGGGCAGCTTCGTCATCATCGGTGGCACAGAACCCGCCCTGGACGTGGTCTACGTCGACTTCCACACCGGCTCCCTCTTCCTGGAGAAAGACGAGGAACTGGAGCGCTACAGACTTGCGTTCGAGTACCTCCGGGCACAAGCGTTGGACATGGAGGCCTCCTCCGCCATGATCCATCGCGCCCGCAAGGAGCTGTGAATGTCGGTTGGCTATCGGTCCGTCGCCGAGCCCGTCTGGTTCAAGTCGTCGTACAGCGGCGGCAACACAACCGAGTGTGTCGAGGCCGCCTTCATAGCCACGGGCGTTCTGCTGCGAGACTCCAAGCACGCGGAAGGCCCTCATGTCACAGTGTCAGCCGCGGCATGGCGAGAGTTCTTGGCCGTCACCTGCTGACAACATCGGCCCCACTTCCGAACTGCGATGCCAATGACTGCCCGAACGTTTGCCGCACGACGACCGGCCGCATCACGGTTCAGGGGAATGTGCCGGGCACCGTCCAATCGCCGGAAGGCGAGGACTTGGTGGAGCTCCCGGACTCGGTACTCAAGGAGGCCATACATGCTCTTGGGCGGTGACGAGTGGCGTAGGACGTTCGACGCGTATGAACGTGACGCGTGGCGGTTCGAGGCCCAGCCCACCTACACAATGCCCAAGGAAGCAGACAACGTCGCCCGCTTCCTTCACGGTGAGCCGAAGCCGGCCGACCACAATGCGCGTTGGCATGAGCGGGTGCACGCGTACGTGACTTCAGGACGCACCATCGGGCGCGTACGGGTTGTGCGGCAGCCGTTGACGGACTACCAGCGGTATCAGTTCGCATGGGGAATTCCCGGCAATATTGCGGCCGGAGAGGACATCCGCATCCTGGATGCCACGCAGCGGGACTACGGCCTTCCCCTGTCGGAAATCGACTGGTGGAGGTTCGACGATACGCACGTAGTGCATCTGAACTTCCGACCGGACGGGACTCAGATCAGCCGTGAGATGTTCGCCGGTGACACCTCCCCCTACTTGGAGTGGAAGCGCATTGCGCTGGCTCACTCGTTGCCGTTCTCCAAGTACGTGAACGAACTCGGGTGACCTTCGGCGGCGGTCGGCTCCACAGCCGGGTCGCGGTAGCCAACCGTCAACCGTTCCTCCAGAAGACCAAGGCCCTGTTGATCAGATCCTTGGCCGGGTCCCCGAAACACGCGGCCTCGCTGAGAGCAGCAAGCGCCTTGTCGTGAAGGGCGAGTTCGGTCGGGTCGGTGATGTCCACGCCGGTCGACACGAGTTCGTAGTGGGCTCGGCCGTTGTCGTACATGTTGAAGCCGGGCATGGGGACCACAGGCATCTCGACGGTGCTGGGGAGAATACCGAGGGTCAGGGACGGGAGGTCGATGTCGCGAAGGAGGCGCTCCATCTGCCCGCGCATCACGGTCGGCCCTCCGATGTTCGTGTAGAGGGCCTGCTCTCCCAGGACCACGTCGTAGTGGTGTTCGCCGTCGTACAGGACCTGTTGGCGCTCCATCCGCTTGGCCACGCCCGCGGGCACGTCGTCCGGGACTTCGAGGAAGTCGACGACCCGGCGGAGGATCGCGGTGGCGTAGGCCTCGGTCTGGAGCGTGCCCCAGATCATGGAGGGGACGTACGCCTTACCGTGCCGCGTCTGCTGGTACCAGCGGACCACCTCGTCCTGGATGTCTTCTGTTCCGGTGGACAGACGCTGTTGCCACGGCACCGAGCTGGTCACAGAGGGCTCCCCTCGGTTGCTGACGGTGAATTCTCTTGGTCATACCCACTTCGCCGGCATCAGTGCAACGCCTCGATGGCCCTGAGGATCAGAGCTCGTGCCTCGGCACCGTAGACGGCCATGCGCCGCAGCCGTTCGAAAGCCTTGATGTACAAGGCGATCTCGGAAGGCTGAGTGATGTTCACCTCCGCGGAGATCAACTCGACGGACACAAGGGTGTCGTCGTGTACGTCGAACGTCTCCTGGGGCCACAGCGTCCGCTCTGGGGTCGCCATCGGGATGATGCCGAAGGAGATCGCGGGGAGTGCGCCGGCGGTGAGGAGGTAGCCCAACTGGGCAGCCATGGCCTCTGAGTTTCCGAGCTGGTAGTAGAGGACAGCCTCCTCGACAACCATCGAGAAGCGACGACCTGGTTCATGGATGATCTGCGAGCGCTGCATACGTGCCGCCGCGGCCTCGGCCGCATCGTCGGGAACGTCGAGAAGGCGGGCGTTGGTACTCAGTAGCGCTCGCGCGTACCCCTCGGTCTGTAGCAGTCCGGGCACCAGCACCGGAGAGTAGACGCGCAGCAACTCCGTCGACCGGTACAGCTCTACATAGCTGTCTTGCAGCTTCTTCAGCCCTGTCCGCACACGCTGTCGCCACTCGCGGTAGAGGGATTCCGCGTGTTGAGAGGCTGCGATCAGATCGGGGACCTGCTCGGCGGTGCCAGTCGCGCTGCACCACAGACGGATGTCCGTGGGCGATGGCGGAGTTCGGGCGTTTTCGATACGAGAGGTCTTGGCGTGGTGCCATCCGCATTGCGAGGCCAGCTCAGTGACCGTCAGGCCGGCGTTTCTCCTCAGGTCGCGCAGTTGCCGGGCCACTCTCTCTCGTGCGGCCTGGGCTGAGGAAGACGGGGATATGGGCATGAGCCGACCAATGATGCTTTCCGTCAGTGGATCGCGTACTCGCTGTGTGGGACGCCGCGTTCCCAGATCGCCTCGAACGCATCCGAGCACTGCTTGACGAGTTCGGGTTCGCTGCGCATCTCCATAGGAGGGTCGGCCCAGTCTCCCGCTCCGCTGAAATGGTTGAAGAGGACCTGCGTCCCATCGAAGATCCACAGATCAGCGCCCGGCAGCAGCAGGTCCACTGCTCGTCGGCGGGGCAGCCACCGCACCTGTTCTCCGGCGGCGACGTTGACGACGGCTCCCGCGTGCTCGTAGCGGATGTAGTCGGTGACCGGTTCGGAAACGATGCGTGCTCGCCGTACGGCGACCCCGCGGGCGACCGCTCGGGAGATCATGTCGACCCAGGGTGCCCAGTACTCCGAGGCGGGATCGGAGTCCCGCGAACCCGTACGCAGCCAGGTCTCGAAGTCGCCGACCTCATCGCCGACGGAGTACTGGTCCCGCATTTCGAGGTGTACGGCCGAGTGCTGTGCCGTTTCCATGAGCTCGTCAAAGCTGGGTACGTTCTGCGGCATCGCAGGCCTCCCTCAGAAGCGGCACGAGGCGTGCGGGGACGCGAATCACCGTCTCATGGTCAGGGATGCCCCTGGCGTGTCCGGGCGCGGTGTTCTCCACACACTGGGTCCGCGTCACTTCGTCCGCCGTGTAGCTCTGAATCACGATGTCCCCGCTGTCCAGATCCACCCATGCCGTTGGGGATCCGTTCTTCCCTGTGTCGGGGTCGATACCGATGAAGCGTAAGCGCACAACTACCTCCCACTGGGCGTGCGTTGATGTGCACCAAGTTCGCTCCGGTTCGATGCGGTGTCAAGAGCGCGTAGGAGCAAAAGGCCTCCTTGAACCATCGTGTGCACATCCATGCACATCGCTGGCAGTGGAACACATCGCGCCCCTAGCGTTCCCATGCTGGGCCTGTACGCGTGGGCGTGCCCAGCGAGCCCGTCCATGGAGAGAGAGTCCAGATGACAGCCGTAACCCCCGAAACGACACCGTTCGCCATGCGGTTCGCCGCGCGGCAGACCAGCACGGCTCCGGACACGGACGGCGTGACCTACGACCCAACGTTGCAAATCGCCTTGACGGCGGTCGGCAACCCCTGGGCCGATCTCATGGCCAACGACACGAGCAGCAACACCAACAGCGACAGCCAGAACGACGAAGGAACGGATCTCTGGTGACGGTTGCCGCCGAGGGGTCGGTGTTGGTCCTCACGAACCGGCTCGACGCAACCGCGGATTCGGTGGTGTCGTGGTTGAACGACCGCGGGGTGCCTGTCTTCCGCTGCGACACGGCGGAGTTCCCCCAGGAACTCACGCTGTCCGCCACACTCAAGGACGGTTGGAACGGCGTTCTCGACAACGGAGTTCGCCGGCTCGACCTCTCCGATGTGAGAGCGGTCTACTACCGCAGGCCCGAGGAGTTCCGGCTGCCCGGCGGCATGTCCGAGGCTGAGCGCCGGTTCGCTGCCGCACAGTCGCGGGCGGGCTTCCTCGGGGTGGTCGCCTCCCTTCCCTGCTTGTGGATCAACCATCCCGCGCGGGAGCAGCAGGCGAACTACAAGCCGTGGCAGCTCAGAGCCGCTGAGGAGCTCGGACTCAATCCGCCCCGGTCGATCGTGACCAACGACCCGGTATCCGGACGCAAGTTCGCTGCCGATGTCGGCGCTCCCATCATCACGAAGTCTCTGGGATCCCCGGTGGACACGGTGGTCGTCGAACCGGACGAGTTCGATGACTCGGTCCGCCTCTGTGCTCATCTCTTCCAGGAGTGGGTGGACAAGGCGCACGAGGTACGGCTGACAGTGGTCGGATCGCGCTTCTTCGCGGTGGAGATCCACGCCGGGTCGGACGCGGCTCGGGTCGACTGGCGGACCGACTACGGCAGCCTCACCTATCGCCCGACAGTTGTCCCAGAAGCCGTGCGCTTGCGAGTGAAGGCCTTCATGCGCCAATTCCAGCTCACCTTCGGCGCGTTCGACTTCGTCGTCACACCCGAGGGGGCATGGCGGTTCCTAGAGGTGAACGCCAACGGTCAGTGGCACTGGATCGAGCAGGAGACAGGCATGCCCATCGCCCGCAGCATCGCCGAACTACTGGAGAAGGGCACAGCGAATGGCAGCCGGTGAGTCACCTGGGCCAGGGGCGCTCCTCAGTCAGCTCGTCAGCGACTTGGCTGCTGACGCGACGTTGCGAACCCCCGAGTGGCGCAGGGCCGTCGGGGCAGTTCCCCGTCATGTGTTCCTGCCCGAGTTCTTCCGGGATGCTCCGGGCGCCGACGGGGTGACCGAGTACACGTGCGTTAGCCGGGATCGCACCCCTGACGAGTGGCTGCGCCTCTGCTACGAGAACAAGACGTGGGTGACGCAGCTCGACAACGGGGCCACAACCTGGGCCGGTTCTCCGGTGAGAGGGATCCCGACCAGCTCGTCCACGCTGCCGGGCTCGGTCGTGCGCATGCTCGAAGACCTCAACATCGGGGACGGAATGTCGGTCTTCCAGGCGGGAGGCGGCTCGGACTACTCGACCGCCCTTCTCTGCGAGCGGCTCGGGGACGGACTGGTAACCCGAGCCGAGTACGACCCGGCGCTGTCGGGGCTCGGACGCGAGCGGCTCGCGTCTCTCGGTTACCGGCCCCGGGCCGTGACAGGCGACGCTGCCGCAGGGTGCCCCGACCGGGCTCCGTACGACCGGATCATCGCCACGTACTCGCCCACGCACATTCCAGCGGCCTGGCTGGAACAGTCGGTCCCCGGCGGAGTCATCCTCGCGTCGCTCGTCGGCAGTCTCAGCGCCTACGGCTACGCCAGGGTGCGCGTGGAGTCCCCAGAGCTGGCGCGGGGGCGGTTCATCGACAGCACCGTTTCCTTCATGCCGGATCGGGACGCGCCGCGGTCCGAGGTGGGGCTGCTGCTTCGGCCGGCGGTTGACGAACGTCAGAACACGGAAGGCCTGCTGTCGAACATTGCCCCCACTCTGCTGTCGGTTCCGTCACTGATGTGGGCGGTTCAGCTCCGGCTGGCGGGGACACTGACCGTCGGGCTCAGCCTCAATGGCGTACCGGGCCGCTGGTTCCTGCACCCCGACGGCTCCTGGGCAGCCCTGGAACCGGGCCTCGGGGGCACCTCGCGCGTCTTCCAGGGCGGTCCGCGCAGTCTCTGGTTCTCCATTGAAGCGGCCGTCTCGGAGTGGTTCGGTGCCGGATGCCCGGAACTGGGGCGATACGGGCTCACAGTGACGCCCGAAGAGAACGCGGTGTGGCTCGACCGTCCGTCCCAGAGAATCGGCACGCTTGAGCCGGGGCTCACGAGGAGGACGTGAAGGCCGTTTGCGGACCGGCAAGGTGTGCGGGTCTGCCCACCTGGTCGGCAGTGAGGCCTTTCAACCACCCGCGTGGACTGGGCGGTTGTCCGTCCGCCTCACCGCGTAGGACACGGTGAGGCGCGGCGGAACTGCTCAGCGGCGGCCGCCTCGGAGCTTGCCCAGTAGGCGTTTGGCCTGGGCCTGGCGGCGGGGGTCGGATGCCGCGCGGCGGGCCTGTTCGACCGTGCGGCGGCCCTGGGGGCTCCTTGCGAACTGCTTGATGCGTTGCAGGATGCCTGGCATGGCGGCTCCTTCCGTCGGTGCTGGCGAGTGTGCTGCCTGGGACTCACCTACCCGTTGAGGGGCGAGTCAGCCCTCCCGGCCGGTGAAGGTGCTCGGGGCGTCCAGGAACGCTGCGGTGGCCGTCACGAAGCGGGCGGCGTCGTCGAGCCAGGGGAAGTGTCCGGCGCCGGGCTGGACGACGAGTTCGGCGTTCCGGAAGAGGTTCGCGAACTCGGCCATGGTGGTGGGAGGGGCTCCCAGGTCGGCTTCACCGGCCAGGAGGAGGACCGGCGAGGTGAGCCGGGCGAGTGCGGCGCGGGTGGTCTCCGGGTCGAAGGCACCCTCGGCGCCGTAGGCAGCGACCACGTCCGGGTCCATCCGCTCGTCCCCGGCGACCTGGTGCGCCTGAGCCGCCTTGTCCCAGCGGCCGTAGGAGAACGGTGCGACCGCCTTCCAGCTGTCGGCGGTGGCTCTGCCCGCCACGATCGCCTCCAAGGCCGCGAACGCATCCGGGAACCACGTTTCGTCCCGGCGGAGTCGCGCCGTCTCAAGCCGCAGGTCCCCCGTGATCGTGAGGCCGACGGCCCTGACGCTCGGGGTGATCAGCGCGAGCTTGTCGGTGTTCTCCGGGTGACGGCTCACGTAGAGCGCGGCCAGGTTGGCGCCGGCGCAATGCGCGAGCAGGTCCATCCGGTCGAGGCGAAGGTGTTCACGCAGGGCCTCCACGTCGTCGACGAGTCGGTCGCAGCGGTAGGAGGTGGTGTCCCGCGGTGTGGAGGACCGGCCGGTGCCGCGGAGATCCAGCCTGATCAACTGCCGGTGTGCGGAAAGGCCGCCGAGGTCACCGAGGTATGCGGAATCCGTCGGGCCGCCGGGCAGGCAGACCAGCGGACGGCCGTCTCCGAACACCTGGTAGGCGAGCTCGGTCCCGTCATACGCGGAGAAGGTGGGCATGACCGAAACCCTGTCAACGACGTTCGGGCCGGGCAACCGGGTTTCCCTGGTGGGCCTGCGCTGCCGTACGCCCTTGGAACGGAGCAGTCGCTGGACAACTCCCTGACGACGTACCTGAAACCGGGCGACCGGCTCGTCGCCTCCATCCGCGTTCCGGCGATGTGCCCGGGCTCCCGCGTCAGTTCGCGGGCTTGTGGGCGAGGATCTGGATTCCCGTCACCGCGTGCCCGTTCATCGTCGGCACCGTGAGGGTGCGGCTTTCGGTGATCTCGAAGTCGGCGAGCAGGGCGGAGAGCCGTTCGCGGGAGTGGTGGCGGCAGGTCGCCCCGTCGTTCGTTCTGAACACGCCGTAGGTGCCATGGACGTCGGCGTCGCGGTCGTAGCGACGGCGGTTGCGGTCGTCGGACTGGAGGAGCAGGTCGCTGATGTAGAGGGTGCCGCCCGGGCGCAGGAGGCGGTGCAGGTCGGTGATCAGGTGGTGTTGGGCTTCGTCGGCGGGGACGCAGGTCAGTACGGCGAAGAGCAGGGCCACGTCGAAGGATCCCGGTGAACTGGGGAGATCGGCGGGGGTCGTGAAGCACAGGGTGGGGTGTTCGCGGCGGGCCCTGCTGATCATTTCCGGCGAGGTGTCCACACCGGTGAGGTTGTCGAAGCCGTGCCGTGCGAGGTCGGACATGACACGGCCGTATCCGCAGCCGTAGTCGAGGATCGCGGCGCGTCTGTCGAGACCGTTCAGCCAGGGCAGGTGGAGGGGATGGGTGAAGGTCTTCGTGGTCGCGGCGGCGTTCCAGTAGGGGATCTGGCTGTCCGGGTTGGGCATGATGGGTGCCTCCCTTGGCGTAGGGGTCAAGGTCCGTAGGAGTCCCGTAAGTGGCTGTACCTGTGGGCCTGTTCGGCTTCTGCGGCGGCCCGGGTGTGGACCTGGCGACCCGGCCGGTCCTCCACGTTCAGGAGCGCACGCGTGAGCACAGTAGAGGGCGTCGACGCCCGCGGTATGCGGCACTGTGAGACGACCGCTCTCGGGGTGCTGTTGCGGCATCAGGGAGTTGATCTGTCCGAGCCCATGCTGTTCGGTCTCGGTGCTGGGCTGTCCTTCGTCTACTGGGACAGCAAGAGCATGGGCTTTCCCTTTCTCGGAGGGCGGGTCAGGCCGTTCGAACTCACCCGGAATCTGGCCGGCACCCTTGGACTGGATCTTCGGGTGCAGGAGACCGCCTCTCCTCGGAAGGGGTGGGCGAACGTGGTGGCCGCCGTCGACGCCGGGCGTCCCGTGGGGCTGCAGCTCGACAGTTACCACCTGGACTACTTCGGGTCGAAGGTGCACTTCGGCGGTCATGTCGTCGCCCTGTACGGGTACGACGACCGCAACGCCTACCTCGTGGACACCGAGCACCAGGGGGGTGCGGTTTCCGTCGGTCTGGAGGGGCTCGCTCAGGCCAGGGCCGCGCGGGGGCCGATGACCGCCCGGCACCGGTCCTTCACGCTCACCGTTCCCGAGGGACTGCCCGCGCCGGAGAGCCGGATCGTGTCCGCGATCACCGGCTGCGCCGACGCGTTCCTCAACCCGCCCATCGCCAACCTGGGGCACCGTGGCATCGACAAGGCCGGCAGGTTGGTACGGGCATGGCTGCGGCGGACCGACGACCCGCGGCGGGATCTGCCGCAGGCCGCGCTCCTGATGGAGAAGGCCGGTACCGGTGGCGCCCTGTTCCGCAACCTCTACCGCGACTTCCTCGCCGAATGCGCCCAGTCCCTCGACAGCGACCACCTGCGCAACGGTCACCGGCTGTACGCCGAGGCGGCCGTCCTGTGGACGGAGGTCGCCGCGTTGATCACGCGGGCCGGAGAGTCGGGCGAGGAGCAGTACCTCGTCCGGGCAGGGACGACGCTCTGTGATCTGTCGCGTGTCGAGCGCGAGGCCATGCAGGCGTTGAGTCGGCTGGGGAGCGAGGGCTGCTGAAGCAGGTCGGCTGGATCAGTTCGCTGAGGCAGAGTGCCGAGTCAGATCGCTGGATCAGGTCGGGTGCATCAGACCGGGTGGATCAGACCGGGTGGATCAGGTCGGGTGGATCAGGTCGGGTGGATCAGGTCGGGTGGATCAGGTCGGGTGGATCAGGTCGGGTGGATCAGGTCGGGTGGATCAGGTCGGGTGGATCAGACCCGGTCGATCGGGGAACGGCGCATTCGACAGGCTCGGTGTGGGCTGCGCGGCGACGCTCGTGAGCGGTGTCGTGTACGGAGTCGGTGTGCGCTGACGGACCGTGCGCGGTCTTCTGCGACCGCGTGCTGCCGGAGCTCCGAACGGTCCGGGCGTCGGCTGCGACGCCGACTGCAGGGATACTGCCTCTCACGCAACGATCCTGGAAGGCGACACCATGTTCATCCTCTTTGGCACCAAGGGGTACCTGTACCAGCTCGCGATACTCACACTCGTGTGTGGGCAGTGCGGGAACCCGGCCGCGCACACGCTGCGCAAGCGGGTCACGAAGTTCACGCTGTTCTTCGTGCCGCTGTTTCCCATCTCCACCAAGTACGCGACGCAGTGCACCTTCTGCGGTGCGGAGCACAAGGTGAACGCCCAGGATGCGGAGCAGTTGCAGGCGCAGGCCGCGGCCGGTGCCTCGCCCGGGGGTCAGGTGCACGGGCAGGCCCCGCAGCAGCCGCACCAGCACTGAGGGGCGCGGCCCGGGCTTCAGCCGAGTTTGCGGGCCACCCCGCCGTAGAAGCCGATCTCCTCGGAGCGGGGCGGCGGGGTCGCGTCCGGGCGCCAGAACGGGACCTGGGCCACGCCCGGTTCGATCAGCTCGAAGCCGTCGAAGAAGCGCTCGATCTCGGTACGGGTACGGAGGTTCATGGTGGCGGTCGCCTTGGCGTAGACCGCCGCCGCGTCGCCGCGTTCCGCGAAGTCGCCCGTGGCGTGGGAGAGAATCAGGTGGCTGCCGGGCGCGAGGGCGTCGCGCAGGGTTCCGATGATCTCCTCCGGCTTGTCCGCCTCCGTGAGGAAGTGGACCACCGCGACCAGGAGCAGGGCCACCGGCTCGTCGAAGTCGATCACCCTGCGGACGTCGGGGTCGTCCAGGATCGCCCGCGGGTCGCGCAGGTCGGCCAGGGCGATGCCGGTCGTGCCGTCCGCGCTGAGCAGTGCGCCGGCGTGGGTGTTCACGATCGGGTCGTTGTCGACGTAGGCGACGCGGATGTCCGGTGCCACCTCAAGTGCCGTCTCGTGGACGTTCGGTGAGGTGGGCAGGCCGGTACCGATGTCCAGGATCTGGCGGACACCGGTGCCCACGACGTGGCGGACGGCCCGGCGCAGGAAGGCCCGGTTGGCCCGTACGCCGATCCGCGCCTCCGGGGCCACCGCGACGAGCCGCTCGCCGGCCTCGCGGTCGACCTCGTAGTTGTCCTTGCCGCCCAGGAGGTAGTCGTAGATCCGTGCGGGGTGCGGCTTGCTGGTGTCGATCTCCTCGGCACGGAAGCCGTTCTCTCTCACGGTGCGCTCCTCTCAGACGGCCGCGGCGGCAGGCGACGGCTCGCGTCAGCTTTCCATACGCCCGGTTCAACTCCCTTGCCGGTGCCGGGGTTTTGGGCGGCGGGATCGGGGGGCGGGGTCAGGAGGTGGGCTGGGGTCCGCAGCCGCCGCCGGTGACCGGAGGAACGGTCGGCGGAGCGGTCGGAGGAGTCTCCGGGGCGGGATCGGTCGACGGTTCCGCGGGTGCAGTGGGGGGCTCGGGAGTGGCTGGGGGATAGGGGGCGGCCGGGGGCTCCGACGGGGGCTCGGGGGTGGTGGGGGGTACGGATGGCTCCGAGGGGGGCGCCGGGGTGGTCGGCGACACCGACGGGTCCGACGGATCCGACGGGTCCGACGGGTCCGACGAAGGCGGCGACGGATCCGACGAAGGCGGCGAAGGCTCGGTCGGCACTGACGGTTCCGGTGACGCGGGCGGAGACGACGGCTCGGGCGACTCCGGCGCGGGCGACGGCTCCGGCGATACCGGCGCAGGCGACACCGGCGCGGGCGACGGCTCCGAGTGCGTCGGTGGCTCCGGTGTCTTCCCGACAGGGTCGGGATCCGCGGGAGTCGGGGTGTCCGGTGTCGGCTCCGGTGCGGGCGTGACCTCGCCCGGATTGCCGGGCTCCGGGTTCGCGGGTTCCGTGGGCTGGGGGGACTCCGGCTCGGGTTCCGGCGTCGAGGTCGGGGGCGGCGTCTTTACGGCCGGCGGCGTCGGCTTCTCTCCCCCGGGCGCGGGCGCAACCGGGCTCGGACTCGGGGCTGGCGCTCCCGGCGCGGGCCCTTCCGACGGAGGCGGGTCGTCCACGGCACCCGAGGGATCGTCAGAACCCCCGGAACCCTGAGCATCCACGACCAGTTGGACGCCCCCAACGCCCGCCCCGGCACCGGCCTCGTCGTCGCGAGTCCGATCCCGGCTACGGCCCCGGCCCCGCTCGTCGGCGGGAGGGTTCCCGGGCTGCTCGCCCGCAGTTCCCGTCGACGGCCCCGCCACCGGCGCCTGTGCGACCGGCGCCCTGCCCGGCAGAGTCACCGTCGCGGGGGACTCGTTCGCCCCGAAGGCGATCACGATCGCCACGGCCGCGACGGCCGCCGCAGCCGCCGTGCCCGAGGCGAGGGCGGCCTTGGTCTTCGGGGCCGTCGCACGGGCCGTACGGAGGAGACCGTTCCCGCCGGCCGAACCGAACACCCCGGAGGACACCGCCGTCCCCGCAGTCCCCGCCGTCAGCGACGCCAGGAACTTCCCCGTGCCTCCGCCGCCCACCACGAAGACCAGCAGCGCGGGTCCCACGAGCGCGGGCAGCCGGTTGTTGGCGCGGATCAGGACGGCGAGGCGCCCGCGGCACTCGGCGCAGGCGTCGACGTGGGCGAGGAGGCGTTCGGACTGGCGCGGGGTCGCGTTGCCGCGGACGTAGGCCGGCATGCGGACCCAGTGGACCTCGCAGGCGGGATCGTCGGGGGCCTCGGTCTGGGAGCGCAGGAACGCCTGGCGCATGCCTTCGCGGGCGCGGTGGAGCAGTACGGCCGTGGCGCCCTGCTTGGCGCCGATCTGCCGGCCGACCGACTCCAGCGGCTGGCCCTCGGCGTCGGCGAGCCACAGGGCCTGCACCCAGCGTTCGGGGAGTTCACCGAGGACGCGTACCAACAGGTCGGTGGAAGAGACCTGTTCGGCCGGGTCCTGCGCGTGGCCGGCGGAACCGCCCAAGGCCGCCGTACCCATGGCCTGTTCGGGGACCTGCGGGTCCCGAGGGGTCTCGTGCGTGGCGCTCGCGACGGAGGACGCGAGGTGGCGCACGGTCGTCATGAGGTACGCCGGGACGTTGTCGATCTCGTGCCCCGCGGACAGCCGCCGCCAGACGCGGAAGTGCGCCTCGGAGACGAGGTCCTCGGCCGCCCAGGTGTTGCGGGTGAGCGAGCGGGCGTACGCGACGAGGCGCGGCTGTTCCTCCTCGTAGATCCGCACGTAAGCGGCGGTGACGGAGGGGGACGCCTGGGCGGGCACTCTGGCCGGTTGATCGGTCATGCAGGAACGCTCCAGTTCCCGGCGGCCGGGGCTCGGATGGATTTGTCAGCCTAGATGACAAAACTTTCAATCATCCAGTTCCAGGAGTGATCCAGATCACATAAAAGGTCTGCGATTACGGCGTAATCAAGGGGCACTGCGGTGAGTCGAAAAGGCAGCCGACTCACCTCTCACCCGGAACGGGGACCCACTCCCATGCGCCACACCACCCTCCAACACACCGTCCGCGCCCGCCTGATCACCGCCGACCTCCCCGAACTCCCGGTACGCCCCGTGCTGCGCTACAGCTCCGCCGACCCGTTCGCCGTGCGCATCGACTTCCCCGCGCAGGTCTCGGCCGACGGCGAGGGCGTGACGTGGATGTTCGCGAGATCGCTGCTGGAGGAGGGACTCGGGTCACCGGCCGGGGAGGGGGACGTACGGATACGGCCGTACGGCTGGGCCCGGACCGTCATCGAGTTCCACTCGCCCCTGGGCCTCGCGGTGATCCGCTTCGGCACGGCCGCCCTCCGCCGCTTCCTGCTGCGCTCCTACGGCGTCGTCGAGCCGGGCGCCGAGGACCTGGGCGCACATCTCGACCACGGGCTCGCGACACTGCTCGACGAGGTGTGAGGCGGCGATCTCGACAGGGGCGCACCCCACACCCACACTGGCCCGCATGCGTTTCCTGCGGCGAGTGGCCCGGGATCTGTCCCGGGGCGAGAACTTGGAGATCTACTCAACTGCCCTGCTGTCACTGGCTCTCGCGGTACTCGGAGCGTTGGACCTGGTCGGCGGCAAGACCCTGGCCGCAGCCACTCTCGCGACGCTGGCCCTGCTCGCCGGTGGACTGCTCGGCAGCCGCAGGCAGGTGACGGACCTGGCGGATCAGGTGCGTGCACGCGTCGCCGGAGAGGTCTCGGCGGAGGACTTCCTGGCTCACGACAAGCCCGAACTCGTCCAACAGGTCCGCGGGGCGCAGGACATCAGGATCGTCGGGGTGACGCTGGGCCGGACCCTGCGGAACCTGATCGACGAACTGCAGAGCCGGGTGGCCGCCGGGGCGACGGTCAGAGTGGCGCTGATCGACCCGGGCGGGTCCACTCCGGCGGAGGCGGCCCGGCGCAGCACGATGCCCGACCGGCCCTCCGTGTACGAGAACCGGCTGCGCTCCTCCCTCGACCTGCTGCGGGAGTTGACGGAGGCCCCGGGAGCCCTGGACCGGGTGGAGGTTCGGCTGCTCCCCTTCGTCCCGGCGTTCGGTCTGGTCCTCCTCGATCCACAACGGCCGAACGGCCTCATCCACGTCGACATCTACTCCCACAACTCCGCCACCGGGGACGCGGTCCTCACCCTGCGCTCCGGCCGCGACGGCCACTGGTACGAGAACTTCCAGTCCGAGTTCGACCGCATCTGGGCCTTCGGCCGCCCGGCGGGGGCGCCGGACGACTGGGCGTAGCCGCTCTGCGGGATGCCTGCCGCATCCAGGGCTCCAGGGCTCTCGGGCGCGGCGGCCTGTTCGGGCACGGACGGCACGGTCGGCGGCCGACGCCTTCCGGGCAACCGAAAATCCACGCCGTCGTGGCGGTGAGTGATGCGAGACTCGGCCTTCATGAAGCCAAACGATCCCAAGGACGACCTGCACCGCTATCTCAAAGCGGCACGCGAAGCCGTCATCTGGAAGCTGGACGGACTGTCCGAGTACGACATCCGCCGCCCCATGACGCCGACCGGCACCAACCTCCTCGGCCTCGTGAAGCACCTCGCCAGCGTCGAACTCGGTTACTTCGGCCCGACCTTCGGCCGTCCGCACAACGAGTCCCTCCCCTGGCACGAGGACGAGTCCGAGCCCAACGCGGACATGTGGGCACCCGCCGACGAGTCACGCGAGGACGTCCTCGGCCTTTACCACCGTGCCTGGGCGCACGCGGACGCGACGATCGAGACGCTGCCGCTCAACGCGATGGGGCACGTTCCATGGTGGGGCGACGACGGCCACGTGACGCTTCAGCGGGTCATGCTGCACATGACGGCCGAGACGAACCGGCACGCAGGCCACGCCGACATCGTCCGCGAGCTGATCGACGGCAAGGTCGGCATGCGGGAGACCAAGAGCAACATGGACGGCGGCGACGAGACCTGGTACCGGGAGTACCGGGGCAGGCTGGAGTCGTCCGCCAAAGAGGCCCAGGCCAAGTTGAGTTGAGCTGAGCTGATTTCGTGCACTCGGGGAGAGGAGGGTTGCCCCGGCAGCTCGTGTTCATATGTACCTGTATCATCGCCGGTCGCGATTCCTCGCCGCCGCTCACGATGCCCCGCGGCGGCGCTGTTCCCAGTCCGTGCGCAGGAGTTCGTACTCCACCTCGCCCTGTTCGGAGCCCTCGATCGGCTCCGGCCAGCCGTCCAGCCGGCCCGCGATCACGCCGGGGAACTCCGGGTTCGGGTCGGCCTCGGCCAGGACCAGGGAGCGGACCAGTTGGGGATGACCGGTCAACTGCCCTCCCTCTGGGTGCGTGAGGGAAGACTCCCCCCCTCCCCACGCGCCGTCCGTGACAGTCCTGTTGCCGGAACTGTGGGCTCCACCAAAGCCGTTCGCGCCCGGGCTGCTGGACTCGGCAGACCCGGGAACGAGGGTCAGGGGGCCGGTCCGCGGGACACCACCGTCTGCTGTGCGAGGTTCAGCCGCTGATCTGCCGACGGCCGCTGTCACAGCCCGTGATCTGGATCCGGCGTGGCGTGGCCTGCTCGGCCACGGGGAGGCGCTGGCGTCCTGGGCGGTGGCCGACCGCAACGCCTGAGGGTCAGCCGACCACTCCCGCTCCCCCGGCCGGGTGGGTCAGTACGTTCACCACCCGGCCGTTCGGATCACGCACGAAGAAGCGCCGAACGCCCCACTCCTCGTCCCGCAGCTCCCGTACGACCTCCGCGCCCGACGCCACGACCTGCGCGTACACGGCGTCGACGTCCTCGACCTCCACGCTCAGGTCGGGGACGACGGGCGCGGTGCGGTCCTCGGTGAGAAAGCTGATCTGGGCGGTCGGGTTGGCGGGAGACGCGAGCGTCACGACCCACCCCATGTCCATGACCTCCTCGAAGCCGAGGAGGCCGTAGAAGTCCCGGTTGGCGGTCATGGCCTCCCCGGACTCGACGTGGATGTCGGGCACGATCCTGCGAATACTCATGAACACGGCTCCCTTTCCATGACCGGCGCCTTTTCTGTTATCGCCTCCTCCACCCTCGCGTCTCCTGAGCGTCCCCAGCCACCGGCACGCGAGGAATGACGTACGTGACTTCTCAGATCAGCCGCCGCAGCATGCTCAAGGCGACGGGAGCCGCCGGTGTGACAGTGGCCGCCGTCACCATCGCGACCCCGACCACCGCCACGGCGGCCGGCTCGGCCTTCGCGCACCCGGGTCTGCTGCACACGCGAGCCGACCTCGACCGCATGGCCGCCAAGGTGAAGGCGGGCGCCGCGCCCTACACGGCCGGTTTCGCCAAGCTGACCGCCAACCGCCATGCGCAGAGCGGCTGGACGCCCAACCCGCAGGCGACGGTGTACCGGGGCGCGGGCAGCCCCCAGAACTACGCGACCCTCTACAACGACATCCACGCCGCCTACCAGAACGGTCTGCGCCACCACGTCAGCGGTGACGACGCGTACGCCGACACGGCCGTGGCGATCCTCAACGCCTGGTCGGCGAAGCTGACTTCCGTCGAAGGCAGCGCGGACCGTTTCCTCGCCGCGGGGCTCTACGGCTACCAGTTCGCAAACGCAGCCGAACTCGTCCGCGACCACCCCGACTTCGACCTCTCCCGCTTCCAGGAAATGCTCGCCAAGGTCTTCGCCCCGCTCAGCGACGACTTCCTGGTCCGCCACAACGGCGCAGTCGTCACGAACTACTGGACCAACTGGGACCTGTGCGCCATGGCGTGCGTCCTGGCCACCGGCATCTTCTGCGACGACAGCTCCCAAGTCGCCCGCGCGGTCGACTACTTCAAGCACGGCGAAGGCCTCGGCGCGATCAGGAACGCCATCCCCGTCGTGTCCGACGACGGCCTCGCCGAATGGCTGGAGGCGGGCCGCGACCAGGGGCACGCCCTCCTCGGCGTCGGGCTGATGGGCACGTTCTGCGAGATGGCGTGGAACCAGGGATACGACCTGTACGGCTACGACGACAGCCGGTTCCTCAAGGGCGCCCAGTACGTGGCGAAGTGGAGCATGGGAGGGGAGGTCTCCTACACCGCGAACACCCGCGCGAAGGGCGCGATCGGGGGCTGGTCCGGAAGGGAGACGGCGTCCGCGGCGGCCGGTGTCGACCCCGCGATGACCCGCCCCATCTGGGCGATGATCGCCAACCACTACACGAAGCGCCGGGGGCTTTCGGCGCCGTACGTCACACGGGTCGCGGCGAGGTCGACACCGGAGGGCGGGGGCGGGGACTACGGCCCCAACAGCGGTGGCTATGACCAACTCGGCTTCGGCACACTGGCGTTCACGCGGGACAGGGTGGCGGACACGGCGGCCACCGCCAGCGCCTCCCCGGACTCCGGCCCACGTCCGCAGACGGGGGGTACGGCGTCTCCCGCCCCCGACCAGGACCTCGCGGCCACCGGTTCCGACGACATCATCGGCTGGTCCGCAGCCGCGGGGATCACTGCGGTGGCGGGGGGCCTGCTTCTACTGCGACGGCGGGACCGGGGTGGAAGCGCCGAGTAGGGGCTGCGGGCCGGTGGGGGTTGGTCGCGCAGTTCCCCGCGCCCCTGAGGAGTTGCGGTCGCCCGCGCCACGACAGGACCGGTGACCGCCGCTCACGGAGGCAGCTGCGGGCACGTCGTGGCTTGTCGCGCAGTTCCGCGCCCCTAAAAGCACAACGCTCCCGCGGCCGCCGACGGCGTGAAGGGGACGGGGTGGGGGGTGTCCGCCCGCAGCGGCCGGCGTCCGTTATCCAGTACTGATGAAGCAACCGAGCCGCCGGACCGAGGACGGACACCCCCCACCCCGGCCCCGACCCACAACGACGCCGCAGGCGATATAGGGGCGCGGGGAACTGCGCACAACGCCCGCCCCCACCGAACCCGCACACAAGAACCCGCCCAACCGCCGGAGGCATCACGCAGCCGTCAGCGGCTTCGCGATGTCCTCCAGCGACCGCCCCTCCGCCCGCACCGCGAGAACCGCCGCCACCAGCCCCGCCGCGCACATCAGCCCCGCCCCGATCTGGAACGCCAGCACCGTGTCGCCGACCTTCCCCGTACCGGTGAGGTCGGCGAACAGCAGCGGCCCGCTGATGCCACCCGCGGCCGTACCCAGCGCGTAGAAGAAGGCGATCGACATCGCGCGGGTCTCCATCGGGAACACCTCGGACACCGTGAGGTAGGCGCTGGACGCGCCCGCCGAGGCGAAGAACAGCACCGCGCACCAGCACGCCGTCATGGTGTTCGCGCTCAGCGACCCCTGGTCGAACAACCAGGCCGTCGCGAACAGCAGAAGCCCCGAGAGCAGGTAGGTCGACGAGATCATCACCCGCCGCCCCACCGTGTCGAACAGCTTGCCCAGCAGCAGCGGCCCGCAGAAGTTACCGACCGCGATGACCGCGAAGTAGTACCCGGTGTTCCCGCTGGGCACGTCGAAGAACGTCGTGAGGATCGCCCCGAAGCCGAAGGTGATCGCGTTGTACAAAAAGGCCTGCCCGATGAACAGCGAGAACCCCAGCACAGAACGCCGCCGGTAGTCCGAGAACAGCGTCCGCGCGATCTCCGCGAACGACACGCTGCGCCGCTGGCGGATCGTGATGTCGCCCTCGGCCCGCGGCAGCGGTTCGCCCCGTTCGGCCTCCACCCGTTCCTCGATCGACGTGACGATCCGCTCGGCCTCCTCGTCCTGCCCGTGGATCAGCAGCCACCGTGGACTCTCCGGCACATGTCGCCGTACGAGGAGGATCACGAAGGCCAGCACGGCGCCCAGCGCGAACGTCAGCCGCCAGCCGACGTCCTTCGCGAACAGCTCCGTGTTCAGCGCGACGATCGACAGCAGGGAGCCACCCACCGCTCCCAGCCAGAAACTCCCGTTGATCATCAGGTCGACCCGTCCCCGGTACTGCGCCGGGATCAGCTCGTCGATCGCGGAGTTGATCGCCGCGTACTCCCCGCCGATGCCGAACCCGGTCAGGAAGCGGAACAGGAAGAACCACCAGGAGTCGAAGGACATCGCGGTCAGGGCCGTGGCCGCCAGATACACGGCCAGCGTGATCATGAACAGCTTCTTGCGGCCCCATTTGTCGGTCAGCCGCCCCCAGAACAGGGCTCCCACGCACGCGCCGGCCACGTACAGCGCCGCCGCGATGCCGGTGACCTGTCCGGAGGAGATCGACAGTCCGCTTCCCGGTTCCGACAGGCGGCTCGCGATGTTGCCGACGACCGTGACTTCCAGGCCGTCGAGGATCCATACGGTGCCGAGTCCGATGACGATCGTCCAGTGCCAGCGGGACCAGGGGAGCCGGTCGAGCCGAGCGGGGACGTTCGTCGTCACAGTACGGCCGGAATCGGCCTGCGCGGTGGTCAAGGGACCGCTCCCTCCTCAAGGCGTACGGGGTCGGGCGAACCTCCCCCGGGTTCCCCCGACCAGCGCGTCTACGCCCTCAGCCCCTACGCCCCCAACGCCCGCGACACCGTGTAGATCAGCAACCCCACCAGCGACCCCACCACCGTGCCGTTGATCCGAATGAACTGCAGGTCACGCCCGATGTTCGCCTCGATCTTCCGGGTCGTGTGCTCGGCGTCCCACCCGGCGACGGTGTCCGTGATCAGGGAGGTGATCTCGCGCCGGTAGGTGGTGACCACGTACACCGCGGCCCCCTCCACCCATCCGTCGACCTTCGCCTGCACCTTGGGGTCCACGGCCATCCGCGCGCCCAGCGACAGCAGCGACGCCCGCACCCGCAGCCGCAGCTCGCTGCGCTCGTCCTCGGCGGCGGAGACGATCATCGACCGTACGGCGGTCCAGGCCGACGCGATGAGGTCCTGGACCTCGCCACGCCCCAGCACCTCACCCTTGAGCCGCTCGATACGCGCGCGCGTGTCGGTGTCGGACTGCAGGTCGGAGGCGAAGTCCGACAGGAACCGGTCCAGTGCTCCGCGCGCCGGATGCGACGGCATGTCCCGCATCTCCGTCACGAACCGCAGCAGTTCCTTGTAGACCCGCTCGCCGACCTTCTTGTCGACGAAACGCGGGGTCCAGCCGGGCGCTCCGCCCTGCACCGCGTCCATGACCTGCGCGTCGTGCAGCACGAGCCAGTCATGTGCGCGGGTCACCACCAGGTCGACGGCTCGCCGGTGTCCGCCGTCGGCGACGACCTTCTCCAGCATCTTCCCGATGCCGGGCGCGATCTCCTGGGCGTCGGCCCGCCGGGTGATCGCCTCGCCGACCACGGCCTGGACGTCGGAGTCGCGCAGCACGGTCAGGGCGCCCCGGAGCGCGGCCGACAGTTCCGCGGTCACCCGGTCGGCGTGCTCGGGTTCCGCGAGCCACGCGCCCAGCCGGCTGCCGATCCCCACGGCGTGCAGCCGCTGCCGTACGACGTCCTCGGAGAGGAAGT
Source organism: Streptomyces sp. NBC_00285 (assembly GCF_036174265.1). NCBI lineage: Bacteria > Bacillati > Actinomycetota > Actinomycetes > Kitasatosporales > Streptomycetaceae > Streptomyces > Streptomyces sp. NBC_00285. Next base: position 4,292,191 of record NZ_CP108055.1, read on the forward strand.
TCTCGCCGACGAACTCGCCGAGCGACACGCCCAGTTGGTCCTTCTTGGTGGGGATGATCGCGGTGTGCGGGATGGGCAGGCCCAGCGGGTGGCGGAAGAGGGCCGTGACCGCGAACCAGTCGGCCATCGCGCCGACCATGCCCGCCTCGGCGGCCGCGGCGACGTAGTCCGCCCAGGTCCCGGCACCTTCGTGGGACGCCCATGTGGCCAGCACGTACACCAGCGCCACGAAGAGCAGCAGTCCGGTCGCGGTGAGCTTCATGCGCCGCACACCGCGCTGTTTCTCCAGGTCGGCCTCGCTGAAGGTGTTCATCGCCCGGACAGGCGCGGCGGGCCCGGCGGGCGCGGCACGGTTCGCCGCCCCGACGGTCCCGGCGGTCCCGCCCGTCCGGGCAGGTCCCTCCACGCCCACGTCGGACGGTCCGGTTTCCTCAGATTTCGTACGTTCCATCCGCTCCACCCGTTCGGTGATCCCTCACCCATTGTCCCTTCCTGACCGACTCCCGGAACGGAACAGGAGTTCCCGGAGTCCGACCGGACGAGGGATCCGGAGGGGGTCTCGTCACGTGCCCCAGGTTCATGCCTCATCATGAGGTGATCAGATCGGAGCCCCGGGCTCCCATCTCCTGAGGAGACCAGCACCACATGACAAGGCGTCATGGTTACGCCCTGCTCGCCGCGATCGTCGCCACGATCGTGGCCCTGTCCACCGCCATCTACGTCGCGGTGGCGGCCGGCACCGGCCCCAGGGACCGAACCTCACTGACCGGCCCCGGGCCCTCGCGTCCCTCCGCCGCCCCCGTCTCCGCCGGAGTCTGGGTCGGCACCTGGTCCGCATCCCCGGTCGGCGCCGAGCCCGGCACCGGCAACGAGGGCATGACGGGCCGCTCGCTCCGCAACGTCGTCCACACCAGTGTCGGCGGTACGAGTGCCCGCATCACGCTGTCCAACCTCTACGGCAAGAGCCCGCTGACCATCACCCACGCGACCCTCGCGCTCGCCGCCGGCACCAGGACCGCCGCGGCGAACGCGGGCACCATGCGCCGCCTCACGTTCGCAGGCAGCACCACGGCCGTCATCCCGGCGGGCGGGCAGATGCTCAGCGACGCCGTCGCCCTGGCCGTCCCGGCGGGCGCAGACGTCCTGGTCACCACCTACTCCCCCACCCTCTCCGGCCCGGTCACCTACCATCCGACGGCCCGGCAGACCTCGTACGCCGGTCCGGGCGACCTCACCGAGGACGAGACGGGGACGGGGTACACGCAGCAGGTCGACCACTGGCGGTACCTCACCGCGCTGGACGTGCTCAGCGACGAGGCCGACGGCACGGTGGTCGCCTTCGGCGACTCGCTGACCGACGGCAAGAACTCCACCGCCGACGCGAACGCCCGCTGGCCGGACTTTCTGAACCGACGCCTGCGCACCGCGCTCGCCGCCGGCCGGGACCTGCCCCGCTACAGCGTCGTCAACGAGGGGATCGGCGGCAACCGGGTCCTCGCAGACGCCCGGGGCCGCCCCCTGGAGAACCAGGCCGGCATCCGCCGCTTCCGGCGGGACGTCCTCGACCGCCCCAACGTCAAGATCGTCGTGATCGACCTCGGCATCAACGACATCCTCCGCACGCCGGGCACCGTCGACCCCCAGAATCTCCTCACCGGTCTGCGCGACCTGGTCCGCCAGGCGCACGCCCGCGGCATCAAGGTCGTCGGCTCGACGCTCATGCCCGTCGGCAAGCGCACCACCTGGACCGAGGCCCGCGAGGGCGTCCGCCAGACCGTCAACGCGGAGATCCGTTCGGGCAGGGTCTACGACGCGGTGATCGACTTCGACAAGGCGCTGAGGGACCCCTACGACCCCCGTAGCCTCCGCATGATGTACGACTCCGGGGACCGGCTGCACCCCAACGACAGGGGGTACGAGCGGATGGCGTCTTCCTTCGACCTGGAATACCTGAAGGGTTCGACGGCGGCACGTCTTTAGTTCCCCGCGCCCCTATGGGTACAGCTGGGCAGTTCGCGACCGCACCCACCCAGGGGCGCGGGGCTGTATCGACATGCGGCTCCGCCGCGTGGGCGCGACCAGCCACAACGCACCCGCACCCGCACCCGCACCCGCAGCCACCCACCGCCCCCTCAGTCCTCCTCGCGCCGGCGCCGCTCCCGGCGCCCCCTGCGCTCCTCGTGCCGCTCCCTGCGCTCCTGATGCCGGGCCCACCGCAGGTCGTGATGTCCCTCGATCATCCGCCGGTGCACATCCCGCGCATCGCCCCGGGCCGACTCCTTGAGCTCACGGACGGCCGCCCTGCGGTCCAGCTTCTCCTGGCGCCGCTCCTCCCGGAGCTGCTGCCGTTCCGCCCTGGTGCGCTTGCGCTCGACCCCGCCCCAGAACGCGAACCCGGTCACGATCACACGGGGTGCCCCCGGTTCCCCCGGCACCCCTTCCTCACGCTGGTCGAACCCGCCCATGATCCCGATCCCACGCACCACGACCTCGACCCCCGGCGGCACGATCACCTGCATGCCGCCCATGACGGCCACGCAGTTGATCTCGACCTCGCGGTCCGCGAAGTTCGCCTCCCGCAGATCGATCTCCCCGCCGCCCCAGAAGGCGAAGCAGTTGAAGCGCCGGGGCACGGTCCACCGCCCCTTGCGCTGGAACCCGGACATCACGGCGACGGCCCACGTCGAGGACCCCTCGCCGCCGACGATCCGCGACGCCCAACTCCCGTCCGGTTCCGGCCGCTTCACCATGTCGACCCGGGGAACGGCCACCTGCCCGACCGGCAGGTCCCGGGTGATCGGCGCGAGCTCCCCGTACGTCCGGGCCCTGAACGTCGTCTCCAGCCGCTCCTCGAACTCCTCCATGTCGAGGCGCCCCTCGGCGAGGGCGTCCCGCAGGACCTCGGCGACCCGCTCACGATCGGCGTCGGAAGCCCGGAGTTCCGGGCCTGGGGGCCTGGGGGGCGTCCCCCCGGAAGACACAGCGTCGGTCATACAGGGCAGCGTACGAGGTCTCCCGGCCCGGCACTATGCGCCGGCCCGCTCCGCGTACATCTTCGCGATCACCGCCTCGATGTCCGGCTCCCGCACCGAAAGATCCACCAGCGGATACTCCGCCGCGACCCGCGCCACCAGCGCCGCCGCCGACTCGGACGCCGGGAAGGCGAGCCACTGCCGCGGCCCCTCCACCCGCACCACGCGCGCGGGAGCCGCCTCGATCGGCGGAAGTTCCCGTTCCAGATCCACCACCAGGGTGCGCTCGCTCTCCCCCACCTCATGGAGACCGGAGAGCGGACCGTCGTACATGAGGCGCCCGTGATCGATGACCATCACGCGCGAGCAGAGCTGCTCGATGTCCTGGAGGTCATGCGTGGTCAGCAGGACCGTCGTGCCGCGCTCGGTGTTCAACTCCCGCAGGAATCCCCGCACCTTGGCCTTGGAGATGACGTCGAGCCCGATGGTCGGCTCGTCCAGGTACAGCACCTCGGGGTCGTGCAGCAGTGCCGCCGCGATGTCCCCCCGCATCCGCTGCCCCAGCGACAGTTGCCGTACCGGGACGTCCAACAGGTCGCCCAGTTCGAGGAGTTCGACACAGCGGTCGAGGTTCTCGCGATAACGGGCGTCCGGGATGCGGTACATGCGGTGCATCAGCTTGTACGAGTCGATCAGCGGGAGGTCCCACCACAAGGTGGTGCGCTGGCCGAAGACCACGCCGATGCGGTGGGCCAGGCGCGTGCGTTCACGGGACGGGTCGATCCCCGCCACCCGCAGCCGGCCACCGGACGGGGTCAGGATGCCCGTCAGCATCTTGATCGTCGTCGACTTCCCGGCACCGTTCGGGCCGATGTACCCGACCATCTCGCCGCGCGCCACGGTGAAGGAGATCGAGTCGACCGCCCGCACCTCGCGCCGCTCCCGTTTCAGGAAGCCGGTCTTCTTGCGCACGTCGAAGACCTTCTCGACCTGGTCGAGTTCAATGAAGGCGTCCATCACCACGTCCGTCGTCCCGTCCACCGCCACGTCCGTCGTCAACTCCCCGTACTCCGATACGAACCGAGCCCCGCCCGCCACGCCAGCCCGGCCAGCGCACAGCACCCCACCGCCACCAGCGGGGACACGAAGGCCACCCACCCCGGCAGCTCCAGCGGGTACGGCCGCCCCAACACATAGGACGCCGGCACCCAGTTGACGAAGGCCAGCGGCAGCATGAACGTCACCCCGCGCACGAAGTCCTTCCCGAACACGGCCGGCGGATACTGCAACAGGGTGGTACCGCCGTACGTGAACGCGTTCTGCACCTCGCTCGCGTCCTGCGCGTAGATCTGGAACGCCGCGCCCGCCACGAACACCGCACTGAAGATCACCGCGCCGCTCACCACCATCACCGGCACCAGCAGCACCTTCGCCACGCTCCAGTCGACGTCGACCGCCGTCAGCGCCCACACCAGCACCACCGCGCCCTGCGTGATCCGGCCCAGCCGGCGCAACGCGAAGTGGTCCGCGCCGATCTGCGCGAGCACCGGCGCGGGCCGCACCAGCAGGATGTCGAAGGAGCCGTCGCGGATCCGGGAGCCCAGCACGTCCATCGAACCGAGCACCAGGTCGGCGATGCCGAAGGAGGTGACCGACAGGCCGTAGAGGAAGGCGATCTCGGGCAGCGTCCAGCCGCCCAGCGAGTCGACCTGGGAGAACATCAGCAGGATCCCGACGAAGTCCAGGCCGGTCACCGCCAGGTTGCCGAACACCGTGACGACGAACGACGTCCGGTAGGTCATGGCGGAGCGGATCCACATGCCCGCGATCAGCCGGTAGGCCCGCAGCCCCTCACCCAGGCGCGCTACCTGCCCCAGGCGCGGTATCTCCCCCAGGCGCGGTGTCCCACCCCGGCCCGATGCCTCACCCGGGCGCGGTGTGTCATCCACACTCGATGTGTGGTCCAGGCGCGGTGTCTCATCCACCCTGCACCACCACCCGCCGCGTCGCCGCCGACTGCAGCAGCCGCCCCGCCGCCAGCAGCACCACCGCCCACACCGCCTGGAAGGCATACGCCCCCAGCGGATCGGTCCTCCCCATCAGCACGTCCGCCGGCATCTGCAACTGCGCCGCCCACGGCAGCACGCGCACGATGTCGCCGAACACACCCGGAAAAGCGTTCAGCGGAAGCACCATGCCCGAGCAGAAGATGCCCAGGATCATCACGGCCTGGGAGATGCCCTGGCCGTCCATCAGCCAGAACGCGCTCAACGCCGCCAGATACCGGATCCCGAAACTGACGAGCATCGCGAGGAACAGCGCCACCAGAAGGGCCGCCCAGGACATCACGTCCGTGGGCAGCGCCATCGGGAAGAACAGCGCGCCGAACGCGAACGGGATCACCCCCCGCCCGATCAGCTGGAACATCGACCGCCCCAAGTCGCTCGCCAGCCACCACAGTTGGAGGTCGGCCGGCCGGTACAGGTCGACCGCGATCTCCCCCGTGCGGATGCGGTCCATCAGATCCTTCTCCGCCCCGCCGCCCTGGATCGCGAGCGTCGAGTAGAGACACTGCCCGAGCCACACATAGGTGACCGCCTGCGCCTGGTCGTAGCCCCCGAGATGAGGCTTCTCGTCCCACAACGCCAAATACGTGTAGACGAGGATCACACCGAAGACGGTGTTGGTGAACACCCCTGCGAGTGTCGCCGCCCGATAGGTCGCGTACCGTCTGAATCCACCCGCCGCGACGGCCGCGTACAACCGCCCGGAACCCACATCCACAGCACTCCTCGGCCCGCCGACACCAAAGCGCCGGAGCCTACTGCGCAGGTGATGAGGCGGGCCACCCATTTTCTGGGCGAGACGCGCGCCATATCCGGGAACGGAACGCATGGTGCGAGAGTCTTCAACAGGGAGCAGAGAAGACGTACGAGGTCGTACGGGAACGTATGACGCGAAACAGGAGTCCGTGCACGACATGAGCGACCAGCCGCAGCAGCCGACCGAGGGCTGGGCACCCAGAGAACCGCAGGCGGCTGAAGAGCCCGGCCAGGAAAAGGCCGAGAAAGCCGAGAAGGCCAAGAAGCCCAAGCGGCCCAAGCGCACGGGCTGGCGACGGCTGATCCCGACCTGGCGCATGGTGCTGGGCGCCTTCGTCGTCGGACTGATCGTCGTGGCCGGACTGTTCTACGTCGGCTACTCCATGGTCAACATCCCACCGGCCAACGCACTCGCCATGAAGCAGTCCAACGTCTACCTCTACTCCGACGGCAGCCAGCTCGCCCGCGACGGCGAGATCAACCGCGAGAACGTCGGCCTCGCACAGATCTCCAAGGACGCACAGCACGCCATCCTGGCCGCCGAGGACCGCGACTTCTACTCCGAGTCCGCGATCGACCCCAAGGCCATGCTCCGCGCCGCCTGGAACACCGCCACCGGCAAGGGCAAGCAGTCCGGCTCCACGATCACCCAGCAGTACGTGAAGAACTACTACCTGGCCCAGGAACAGACCGTCACCCGCAAGGCCAAGGAGTTCTTCATCTCGATCAAGCTGGACCGCGAGAAGTCCAAGGACGAGATCCTCGAGGGCTACCTCAACACCAGCTACTTCGGCCGCAACGCCTACGGCATCCAGGCCGCCGCCCAGGCCTACTACGGCATCGACGCCGTCGACCTCGACCCGGCCCGCGCCGCCTACCTCGCCGCACTGGTCAACGCCCCCAGCGAGTACGACGTCGTCGCCCACCCCGAGAACAAGGCCGCCGCCGAGGCCCGCTGGAACTACGTCCTGGACGGCATGGTCAAGAAGGGCTGGCTCAGCGAGTCCGCACGCACCGGACTGAAGTTCCCGATGCCCAAGGAACAGACCATCTCCACCGGCCTGTCCGGACAGCGCGGCTACATCGTCCAGGCCATCAAGGACTACCTCACCACCAACAAGATCGTCACCTCGGAGCAGCTGGAAGCCGGCGGCTACCGCATCACCACCACCCTGGACAAGAACAAGCAGAACGCCTTCGTCAAGGCGGTCAACGACAAGGTGATGGACAAGCTCGACAAGAAGAACAACAAGGTCGACAACTACGTCCGCGCCGGCGGCGCCTCCGTCGACCCGAAGACCGGCAAGGTCGTCGCCATGTACGGCGGCGTCGACTACGTCAAGCAGTACACGAACGGCGCCACCCGCGGCGACTTCCAGGTCGGCTCCATCTTCAAGTCCATCGTCTTCGCCGCCGCCGTCCAGAACCACTCCGAGACCCAGGACGGCCGGCTCATCACCCCGAACACCTACTACGACGGCACCAACAAGCGCCCCGTCGTCGGGTGGAACGGCGGCACCTACGCCCCCGAGAACGAGGACGACGGCTCCTACGGCGAGATCACCGTACGCGCGGCCACCGACAAGTCCGTCAACTCGGTGTACGCACAGATGGCCGTCGACGTCGGCTCCGACAAGGTCAAGCAGACCGCCATCGACATGGGCATCCCCTCCGACACCCCCGACCTCACGGCCACACCCTCCATCGCCCTCGGCGTGAACACCGCGAGCGTCCTCGACATGGCCGAGGCCTACGCGACGCTCGCCAACCACGGCCGGCACGGCACGTACACGATGATCGACAAGATCACCAAGGACGGTTCGGAAGCCGTCGAGCTGCCCCAGCAGCGGACCACACAGGCCATCAGCCGCCAGGCCGCCGACACCACCACCTCCGTCCTGCAGAGCGTCGTCGACAACGGCACCGCCACCGCCGCCCAGGCCGCCGACCGCTCCGCCGCGGGCAAGACCGGCACCGCCGAGGAGGACACCGCCGCCTGGTTCGCCGGCTACACCCCCGAACTCGCCACCGTCGTCTCCGTCATGGGCCAGGACCCGGTGACCGCCGACCACAAGTCGCTGTACGGCGCGATGGGCCTGCAGCGCGTCAACGGCGGCGGCCCCCCGGCCGAGATCTGGGCGCAGTACACCAAGGCCGCCCTCAAGGGGAAGCCGGTCACCGACTTCGACCTCGAACTCCAGCCGGGCGCCGAGACCCAGGCGCCGAGCACCCAGGCCCCGGCCGACCCGACCACGGGCGACCAGGACAACGGCGGCACCACCGGAGACACCACCGGCGGGACGGCCCCCCCGGGCCAGACCCAGGGCCAGGACAACGGCGGCACGACCACCACCGGCGGCACCACAGGCGACACCACCGGCGGAACCACCGGAGACACGACCGGCGGCACCACCACCGACGGCGGCACGACGACCGGCGGCACCACCGGAGACACCACCACCGGCGGCACCACGGGCGACACCACCGGCGGAACCACCGGAGACACGACCGGCGGCACCACGAACGGCTCATCCGAAGGAACGACAACGGGCGGAGGCCCGGCGACCATCTCCAGATGGGACTGACCACCCCCGCGACACGACGAAAGGGGCCGGTGACCACAGTCACCGGCCCCTTTCGCCATCTGCCTACAAGTACAGCCCCGTCGAGTCCTCGGAGCCCTCGAACCGGTCGGCGGCCACCGCGTGCAGATCCCGTTCCCGCATCAACACGTACCCGATGCCCCGCACCTCGACCTCGGCACGGTCCTCCGGGTCGTACAGCACCCGGTCACCCGGCTCCACCGTCCGCACGTTCTGCCCCACCGCCACGACCGCGGCCCAGGCCAGCCGGCGCCCGACGGCCGCGGTGGCGGGAATGAGGATGCCTCCGCCCGACCGCCGCTCGCCCTCGCCGTTCTCCTGCCGCACCAGCACACGGTCGTGCAGCATCCGGATGGGCAGCTTGTCGTCGTGGGTGTCGATCCTCTTGGCGCTCACGCCACTGAACCTACCTGCCTTCGAAGCCCGCGTACGCCCCCGGGTCAGGCCCTTCGACGCCGGGCACCCAGAGCCAGCAGCCCCACGAGACCCACGGCGACGAGGGCCACCGGCACCACCCGCTCAAGACGAGGAGCACCCTCCTCGTCCACGAACTGGGCCTTCACCTCGGTGACAGCCCTGTTGACGGAGACGTACGCCCGCCCGAGCACGTGGTCGACGTTGGAGACGACCTTGGCCTTCGCGTCACCGACGATCGTCTTCGGGTGCACCCGCACCCCGATCTCGTCGAGCGTCTCAGCCAGAAGCTCGCGGCGGCGCTTGATGTCCGCCTCGATCTGCGCCGGGGTTCTGATGTCCGACGTGTCCGCCACGGTGGGGCCTCCGAAGTTGGCTGCGGCTGTGTCCTGGACAGTCTGTCAGCTCCGCCCGCGACCGCACTGTCAGGACCCCCGGTTACGCTGACCCAATGAGCGAGCGACTCCAGCCCGGGGCCGTGGCCCCCGCCTTCACCCTGCCCGACGCCGACGGCAACGACGTGTCCCTCTCGGACCACAAGGGCCGCAAGGTCATCGTCTACTTCTACCCGGCCGCCCTGACCCCCGGCTGCACGAAGCAGGCCTGCGACTTCACCGACAACCTGGAGGTGCTGGCCGGCGCGGGCTACGACGTCATCGGCATCTCCCCCGACAAGCCGGAGAAACTGGCCAAGTTCCGCGACAAGGAATCCCTGAAGATCACCCTCCTCGCCGACCCGGAGAAGTCGGTGACCGAGGCCTACGGCGCGTTCGGCGAGAAGAAGAACTACGGCAAGACCTACATGGGCGTCATCCGCTCCACCCTCATCGTCGACGAGGAGGGCAAGGTCGAACACGCCCTCTACAACGTCCGCGCGACGGGACACGTGGCGAAGCTCCTCAAGGACCTGGGGATCTGAGCTCCCGCGTTTCCCTCGTCGAAGCGGCTCGCACCGGATTACCCGGTGCGAGCCGCTTTACGTTTCGGGCGTGACTGTCCGATAAGCGGTTCGTTACTCCGTACGAGGTCGCGAACATGCGGCCGAGAACGGAGGGGGTTCGGTGGGGGCAAGCGCGTACACGCGGGAGCGGCTGGAGCCGGAGGTCGCCAAGGCTCGTAACTGGACTGATCTGATGCGGCGGCTCGACCTAAGCCCAAGCGGAGGCCAACGGCGGGTGTTGCAGGAGAAAATCACCCGTTACGGACTCGACACCAGCCATTTCGTCAAACGCAGCCCGTGGCGCAAGTACCCCGATGGCGCGATCGCCGAAGCTGCGGCCTCGTCCTCGTCGCTGCGGGAAGTAGCCGCGAAGCTGGGTGCCGCCCCCGCCACGGGAACGCTCTCCCACATCCGGCGCCGTATTGCCGCGGCGGGCATCGACATCAGCCATTTCCCCGGTATTGGTCGCCCGGAGGTGGATCTACCCTTCACCCGCCACGAACTCCAGACCGCCGCAGCAACAGCCACGAGTGTGCGTGGCGTGGCGCGCGCCCTGGGAGTTCCCGACGACAGTCGGTCCCGGACGACGCTGGCACGCATGCTGGCCGCCCAACACATCGACGTCAGCCACTTCTCCCATCGGCGAGCAGCAACTCCCGAGGGCGAACTACGGAACCTCGTGCAGAACTCGACGAGTTACGCCGACGTCATGCGCGGCCTCGGCCTGGAAGTCAACGACACCAACCATCGGCGTGTCCGGCGTGCCGCCTCGCGCCTCCATCTCGACACCAGTCACTTCAAGCGTCGATCCTGGGCACGACCCGAGCGCCCAGGACCCCCACCAACCGCGTCTCGGGTACTGACCGTCCTGCCAGATCAAGCAGGACGGACGAACAGAACCCGACTGCACCGGGCCTTGACCGAAGTGGGAGAGCCGTATGCGTGCACGGAATGCGGCAACAGCGGCGAGTGGCGAGGCCGCCCCCTTACCTTGCAGATCGACCACATCAATGGTGACTGGCGCGACAATCGTCGGGAGAACCTGCGATATCTGTGTCCCAACTGTCATTCGCTGACCGAGACGTGGTGCCGTCAGAAGGCAAGAGCCCCTCTCGCGAGGTGAGCGCTGGTCCCCGTAGACTTGGTGCCGCCGGTCGAGCCTGATGACCGTTTTAAGCGGCCGTGTCGTAACTGGCAGCCGAGCTGCGTTTAGATCGCAGTGGGCGAAAGCCCGTGTGGGTTCGAATCCCACCGGCCGCACGAAGGGCCGCCCGACTGGGCGGCCCTTCTCGTGTTGGTCAGCCCAACAACTCCCGAACCACCGGCACCAGCGCCCGAAACGCCTGCCCCCGGTGGCTGATCGCGTTCTTCTCGGCCGGCGACAGTTCGGCGCAGGTTCGTGTGTCGCCGTCCGGCTGGAGGATCGGGTCGTAGCCGAAGCCGTTCGTGCCGGTCGGGGTGTGGCGGAGGACGCCTCGGAGTTGGCCCTCGACCACTCGCTCCGTGCCGTCCGGAAGTGCCAGCGCCGCCGCGCAGGCGAAGTGGGCGCCGCGGTGTTCGTCGGCGATGTCCGACAACTGGGCCAGGAGCAGCGCCAGGTTGGCCTTGTCGTCTCCGTGGGTGCCTGCCCAGCGGGCCGAGAAGATGCCGGGGGCGCCGTTCAGGACGTCGACGCAGAGGCCTGAGTCGTCGGCGATGGCGGGCAACCCGGTTGCCTGGGCGAGGGCGTGGGCTTTGAGGAGGGCGTTTTCGGCGAAGGTGACGCCGGTTTCCTTGACGTCGGGGATCTCGGGGTACGCGTCCGCGCCGACGAGGTCGTGGGGCAGGCCTGCGTCGGCGAGGATGGCGTGGAGTTCGGTGATTTTTCCGGCGTTGCGGGTGGCGAGGATCAGGCGGGTCATGTCCACCAGTATCCAAGTCCGGTCAGGGGGTGCAGACCTTGGTCAGTTCGCCTGCCGCGTCGGTGATCGGGCTGAGGTCGGGGGTCGCGTCACCCTTCTCCACTGCCGAGCGGACGTTGGTGACCGCGTCGCCGAGGTTGTCGACCGCCTTGTTGACGTCGGCGTTGTCCGTCTTGTCGCCGATCTGGTCGAGGTTCTTGTCGATGGAGTTGAGGGACTCCTCCAGCTGGGTGGGGTCGTTGGAGGCGTTTTCCACGGCTTGCTGGAGGTCGGTGACGCTGTCGGCGATGGCGTCGGCGGTCTGGACGCAGTCGAGTGCCTTGCTGACCGCGTCGCAGCCGGTGGTGAGGCCGATCGTCAGTGCGACGGCGGCTACGGCGGCGGCGATGGTGGTGGTGGTACGGCGGCGTCGGCTCGCGGCCATGGTTCTGTTCCCTCCTGTGGGCAGGCCTCACAGGCCCCCGTTGTTGGTCGGGCGCCTGCTGTGCACAGCAGGCGCCCGTACTTCCAGAGACGTCAGGGAGGTCGGTGGGGTTGCGTGCCGCCACCGGATTCCTTGGCGTTCTCTTTACCTTTCGAGGACCGTGTCGAGTGCCTTGCTCTGCAGGGCGGCAAGGTCCGTGCAGCCTGATACGGCGAGGTCGAGGAGGGTGTTGAGTTCGTCGCGGGCGAAGGGTTCGGCCTCGGCGGTGCCCTGGACCTCGACGAAGCGGCCGTCGCCGGTGCAGACGACGTTCATGTCGGTGTCGGCCTTGACGTCCTCTTCGTAGCGGAGGTCCAGCAACGGCACCCCTCCCACGATGCCGACCGAGACCGCGGAGACGGTTCCCGTCAGCGGCTGGCGGCCAGCTTTGATCAGCTTCCTGCCCTGGGCCCAGGAGATGGCGTCGGCGAGTGCGACGTAGGCGCCGGTGATGGCTGCGGTGCGGGTGCCGCCGTCGGCCTGGAGGACGTCACAGTCGAGGACGATGGTGTTCTCGCCGAGTGCCTTGTAGTCGATGACGGCGCGCAGGGAACGGCCGATGAGGCGGCTGATCTCGTGGGTGCGGCCGCCGATCCTGCCGCGGACGGATTCGCGGTCGCCGCGGGTGTTGGTGGCGCGGGGCAGCATGGAGTATTCGGCGGTGACCCAGCCTTCGCCGCTGCCTTTGCGCCAGCGGGGGACGCCTTCGGTGACGGAGGCGGTGCAGAAGACTTTGGTGTCGCCGAAGGAGACGAGGACGGAGCCTTCGGCGTGCTTGCTCCAGCCGCGTTCGATGGTGACCGGGCGGAGTTGTTCGGGGGTGCGGCCGTCGATTCGAGACATGGCGCTGAGCCTATCCGCACCAGTGGGAAGGGCCCCTCCCGCGGGGGAAAGGGGCCCTTTTCGCGTGAACGGGTGGCTCACATCAGGTCTTCGATCTCCGCTGCGATGGGGTCGGCGTCGGTGCCGATGACGACCTGGATGGCGGTGCCCATCTTGACGACGCCGTGGGCGCCGGCGGCTTTGAGGGCGGCTTCGTCGACTTTGCTCGCGTCGACGACTTCGGTGCGCAGGCGGGTGATGCAGCCTTCGACCTCTTCGATGTTCTCGATGCCGCCGAGTCCGGCGACGATCTTCTCTGCCTTGGTGGCCATGTCGGTCTCCTCACGCACAGGTGGCCCAGCTTCGTGAGCGATTGCGCCGTACGTACCGATAGATGACGTCACAGCAACCCAATCGTCCGTTGCTGGTCTACACCACCTGACGGGCGGTCGCCAACCCGGGAGTCCGCTCGGGGCCTGACGGGGCGTAGCTCTCCGGTTGCGGAACTGACGGGTTCCTTATATCGACCCCATCGTGTACAACAGGTCTACACCACTGAGTGGTGTAGACCACCACCCGATGGAGGACGTATGAGCACCGCCACCGAGACGGCGGCCGCCCCCGCGAAGAAGCGGGGATCCGGTCTTTTCCAAGGCCTGCAGAAGGTCGGCCGCAGCCTGCAGCTGCCCATCGCCGTGTTGCCGGCAGCGGGGCTCTTGCTCCGACTCGGTCAAGCGGACTCCCAGAAGAAGTTCCACATACCCGCCGACGTGGCGAAGGTGTTCGCCGGTGCCGGTGGCGCTCTGCTCGACAGCTCCTTCGGTCTGCCCCTGCTGTTCTGTATAGGTGTGGCCATCGGCTTCGCGAAGAAGGCCGACGGCTCGACGGCGCTGGCCGCGGTGGTCGGCTTCCTCGCCTACTACGCGGTGATCCACCAGTACCCGATCAAGGACGGGCACGAGGGCGCCACCTACACGCCGACCGGCCTCGGAGGCGGCTTCTGGCAGAAGGGCACCGAGGCCGCGCAGACCGCGAGCTTCCAGAACCCGGGCGTGCTCGGCGGCATCATCCTCGGTCTGCTGACCGCGGTGCTGTGGCAGCGCTACCACCGCAAGAGGCTCGTCGACTGGCTCGGCTTCTTCAACGGCCGTCGGCTCGTCCCGATCATCACGGCCGCCGTCGGCACGGTTCTCGGTGTTCTGGTCGTCGTGGGCTGGGAGCCCATCGGCAACGTCATCACGAACTTCGGCGAGTGGATGACCGGTCTCGGTGCCTTCGGCTCGGCCCTCTTCGGTCTCATCAACCGTGCACTGATCCCGATCGGCATGCACCAGTTCGTCAACTCCGTGGCCTGGTTCCAGATCGGCGAGTACACCAACTCCTCCGGCACCGTCTTCCACGGCGACCTGCCGCGTTTCTTCGGTGGCGACCCGAGCGCCGGTATGTTCATGACCGGCTTCTTCCCGATCATGATGTTCGGTCTGCCCGCCGCCGCCCTCGCGATCGCTCACTCGGCCCGCCCGGAGCGCCGCAAGGCCGTGATGGGCATGATGATGTCGATGGCGTTGACCTCGTTCGTCACGGGTGTCACCGAGCCGATCGAGTTCACGTTCATGTTCATCGCCCCGGTGCTCTACGCCATCCATGCGGTCCTGACGGCGGTTTCGATGGCCGTGACGTGGGCGCTGGGCATGCATATGGGCTTCAGCTTCTCGGCAGGCTTCATCGACGTCTTCATCAACTGGGGCATCTCCACCAAGCCCTGGCTGCTGATCCCGGTCGGCCTTGCCTTCGGCGCGGTCTACTACTCCGTCTTCCGCTTCGCCATCGTCAAGTGGAACCTCCCCACCCCGGGCCGTGAGCCCGAGGAGGAGATCGAGGACCTCACGAAGGCGTGAGTCGCCGTTGAGGGAACGTCGAAGGCCCCCGGAGTCCTGAACCTCTCCGGGGGCCTTCGTCGTGCCTCGGGCTAGATGTCGTACGACTGCCTCGGCGTCGCCAGGGACACCGGGCCGTCGAACACCGCGCGGGCGTCGGCGAGGTTGACCTGGGGGTCGGTCCACGGGGGGATGTGGGTGAGGACCAGGCGGCGGGCGCCTGCCCGGGTCGCCGTCTCACCCGCCTCGCGGCCGTTGAGGTGCAGGTCGGGGATGTTCTCCTTGCCGTGCGTGAAGGCCGCCTCGCACAGGAACAGGTCGGTGTCGCGGGCGAGTTGGGTCAGGGCGGGGCTCAGGCCGGTGTCGCCGGAGTAGGTCAGGGAGGTGCCGCCGTGCTCGACGCGGATGCCGTACGCCTCCACGGGGTGGGCCACTCGCTCGGTGTGGACCGTGAAGGGGCCGATGTCGAAGGTGGACGGCTTGACCGTGTGGAAGTCGAAGACCTCGCTCATCGAGGAGGCGGTGGGGGTGTCGGCGTAGGCCGTGGTGAGGCGGTGTTCGGTGCCTTCGGGGCCGTAGACCGGGATGGGGTCGCAGCGGCCGCCGTCGTGGCGGTAGTAGCGCGCGACGAAGTACGCGCACATGTCGATGCAGTGGTCGGCGTGCAGATGGCTGAGGAAGATCGCGTCGAGGTCGTAGAGACCGCAGTGGCGCTGCAGCTCGCCGAGGGCACCGTTGCCCATGTCGAGAAGCAGCCGGAAGCCGTCGGCCTCGATGAGGTAGCTCGAGCAGGCCGATTCCGCGGACGGGAACGACCCCGAGCAGCCGACGACGGTGAGCTTCATAAAAAAGAAACCTCCGCGGGCGGGACTTTTCTGGGAAGGAGAACGGGGGTCGTGCGGTTCGTCGAGCGTAAGGCGCAAAACCTCTGGTCGCTCCTCCGCCCAGGGCTGTTGTGGGCGAACTCACCTGTGGTGTCACCGGTTCGGCTGGTCCGGGGGCGCGGGAGAAGTGTGAGCAGGCTTACGGCTTGCGCAGAGGGCGCGCGGGGCTGATCGCGCGCCGGTAACGTCGTCCTCATGGACACGTCCTGGTGGCTCGCGCTCGCGGCGGTGGTGTTGCTCGCGCTGGTCGCGACGCTCGTGGACGGGTGGGGACGGGGGCATCGGCCCCGGGGGCGTACGGACCGTACGACTCGGCCGGCCGGGCGTACCGGGCCTCGGCCGCGGCCCGCGGAGATCTGGTGGGCGAACGTGCCGTTCGAGGACGGGCCGGGCGCCAAGGACCGCCCCTGTCTGGTGCTCGCGGTGCGCGGGCGGCGGGCGACGGTCGCGAAGATCACCAGCAAGTACCACGACGAGCGGGCCGGGGTGATCCCGCTGCCGCCGGGTTCGGTGGGCGACGCGCAGGGGCGGGCCAGTTTCCTGGAGACGGACGAGCTGCGCCAGGTGCCGGTGGGGGACTTCCGGCGGCGGGCGGGTGTGGTGGACCCGGTCCTGTGGGACCAGGTCCGTCACCTGGCGAGTTAGCTCACGCCCAGAGCCGGCCCTGCGAGCCGGGTCACGCCCAGAGCTGGCCCTGGAGCGTCTCGATCGCTTCCTCCGTGGTGGCCGCCGTGTAGACGCCCGTCGAGAGGTACTTCCAGCCGCCGTCGGCCACGACGAAGACGATGTCGGCGGACTCCCCCGCCTTCACCGCCTTGTTGCCGACGCCGATCGCCGCGTGCAGGGCGGCGCCCGTGGAGACGCCCGCGAAGATGCCCTCCTGCTGGAGGAGTTCGCGGGTGCGGGTGACCGCGTCGGCGGAGCCGACCGAGAAGCGGGTGGTGAGGACGGAGGCGTCGTACAGCTCCGGTACGAAGCCCTCGTCCAGGTTCCGGAGCCCGTACACCAGGTCGTCGTAGCGCGGTTCGGCGGCGACGATCTTGATGTTCGGCCGGTGCTCGCGGAGGTAGCGGCCGACGCCCATCAGGGTGCCGGTGGTGCCGAGGCCCGCGACGAAGTGGGTGATGGAGGGGAGGTCGGCGAGGATCTCCGGGCCCGTGGTCGCGTAGTGGGCGCCGGCGTTGTCCGGGTTGCCGTACTGGTAGAGCATCACCCAGTCGGGGTGCTCGGCGGAGAGCTCCTTGGCGACCCGTACGGCGGTGTTGGAGCCGCCCGCGGCGGGGGACGAGATGATCTCCGCGCCCCACATGGCGAGCAGGTCCCGGCGCTCGCGCGAGGTGTTCTCGGGCATCACGCACACGATCCGGTAGCCCTTGAGGCGGGCTGCCATGGCGAGCGAGATGCCGGTGTTGCCGGAGGTGGGTTCGAGGATCGTGCAGCCGGGGGTCAGGCGGCCGTCCTTCTCCGCCTGCTCGATCATGTGCAGGGCGGGGCGGTCCTTGACCGAGCCGGTGGGGTTCCGGTCCTCCAGCTTCGCCCAGACGCGGACGTCGGCGGACGGCGAGAGCCGCGGCAGACGCACCAGGGGGGTGTTGCCCACCGCGGCCAGCGGGGAGTCGTAACGCATCGACGATCAGGCCATGCCGCCGGCCACGGCCGGCAGGATCGTGACGTTGTCGCCGTCGGTGAGCTTGGTGTTGATGCCGTCGAGGAAGCGGACGTCCTCGTCGTTGAGGTAGACGTTGACGAAGCGGCGCAGCTCGCCGTTGTCCACGATGCGGGCCTGGACGCCCGCGTGCCGGGTCTCGAGGTCGGTGAAGAGCTCGGCGAGCGTGGTCCCGTTGCCCTCCACCGCCTTCTGGCCGTCGGTGTAGGTGCGGAGGATGGTCGGGATGCGGACCTCGATGGCCATGGTGGCGGGCTCCTGTCGGAAAGTGGTCTGGTCGGTGGGCGCACGACGAACGCACGCCGCGGCTCACGGCCGTACGGCGGCAGGGAAGGTCAACAGATGGCGCTGTTCAGCCTGCACAGGTCGACGTGCAGCCGCGCCACGAGCAGGATGCCCGGCGTCTTCTCGCTCACGTCGTTCAGAACCATGGGCTCATCGTATCGATTCCCGGCCCGGGTCCCGGAGTGTGATCTCGGATGCTGGATGGTTTCCGACCGGATCGCGAGATCAGTAGGCCTCGACGACCGTGACCTCCTCCTCCGTAACCACGCCTTCCACGATCCGGAACGAGCGGAACTGGAAGTCCCCGAGGCCGTCGGTGTCCGCCGTGGACACCAGGACGTAGTGGGCGCCGGGCTCGTTGGCGTAGGAGATGTCGGTCCGGGACGGGTGGGCCTCGGTCGCGGTGTGGGAGTGGTAGATGACCACCGGTTCCTCGTCGCGGTCGTCCATCTCGCGGTAGAGCCTGAGCAGGTCGCCGGAGTCGAACTCGTAGAACGTCGGCGACATGGCCGCGTTGAGCATGGGGATGAAGCGCTCGGGGCGGTCCGACTTCTCCGGACCCGCGACGACTCCGCACGCCTCGTCGGGGTGGTCCTTGCGCGCGTGCGCGACGATCTGGTCGACGAGTGCCTGGGTGATGGTCAGCATGCCGAAAAGGATAAGCAGAGGGCCGCCGCGTACCGGGGAACGGTACGCGGCGGCCCACATGCTGGACTTCTCTAGCCGGCGACCTTCTCGAACTCCGGGTCCTGGCGGTCCGTGATCCCGGGGTTGCGGGACTTCAGGACGGCCCAGCCGATGCCGAGCGCGGCGGCCCAGCCGGCCATCACGTACAGGCAGATCCTGGCGTCCGCGTCGTAGGCGATCAGGCAGGTCACGAAGAGCAGGAAGACGATCGCGATGTACGAGCACACCGAGCCGCCCGGCGCCGGGAAGGAGGAGGCCGGCAGCCGGCCCGCGTCCACCGCGCGGCGGTACAGGACGTGGCTGACCAGGATCATCAGCCAGGTCCAGATGCCCGCCGCGGTGGCCACCGAGGTCACGTAGCCGAAGGCCTTCTCGGGGACGACGTAGTTGAGGACCACGCCGATGCCCATGAAGAGGACGGAGACCGTGACGCCGAAGGCGGGCGCCTTCGTGGACGACAGCTTCCTGAAGACCGCCGGGGCCTCACGGCGCTCGGCGAGGTTCCGCAGCATGCGCCCGGTGGAGTACATGCCGGAGTTGCAGGAGGACAGGGCCGCGGTGAGGACGACGAAGTTGACGATGCCGGCGCCCGCCGGGATGCCGATCTTCGCGAAGGCCTCGACGAACGGCGAGACGCCCGGGGCGAACTCGGTCCACTTCACCACGCAGAGGATGACGGTGAGCGCGCCGACGTAGAACAGCGCGATCCGCCACGGCAGGGTGTTGATCGCCTTGGGGAGGGTTTTCTCCGGGTTCTCGGACTCGCCCGCGGTGACGCCGACGAGCTCGACGGCGAGGTAGGCGAACATGACGCCCTGCAGGGTCATCAGGGACGAGCCGACGCCCTTGGGGAAGAAGCCGTCGAAGGCCCACAGGTTGGAGACGGCGGCGGTGTCGCCGGCCGAGCTGAAGCCGAAGGTGAGGACGCCGAGGCCGATGACGATCATGCCGATCAGGGCGGTGACCTTGACCATCGAGAACCAGAACTCGAGCTCGCCGAAGACCTTCACCGAGATCAGGTTGACCCCGAAGAGGACCACCAGGAAGGTCAGCGCGGTCACCCACTGCGGTATGTGGGGGAACCAGTAGTTGACGTAGATCGCGGCGGCCGTGAGCTCGGCCATGCCGGTGACGACCCACATCAGCCAGTACGTCCAGCCGGTGAAGTAGCCGAAGAACGGGCCGAGGAACTCACGGGAGTACTCGGCGAAGGAGCCCGAGACCGGGCGGTAGAGCAGGAGCTCACCGAGCGCCCGCATGATGAAGAAGACGATCACGCCGGCGAGGGCGTACATGAGGATGAGGCTGGGGCCGGCCTTGGCGATGTTCGCGCCGGCGCCGAGGAAGAGGCCGACGCCGATGGCGCCGCCGATCGCGATCATCTGGACCTGGCGGCTGCCGAGTCCGCGCTCGTATCCCTCTTCGGACGTCTTCTCCGGGTCCGAGCCTGTGTCGACCTGAGCGGAGGTCATGTCTGTGGTGCGCCTTTCTCCATTCCGAACCGGGCCTCTCGTCGGCCTCGGATCGGGTTCGATCCCCCCGGATTGATGGAGTGGTGCCTGGCCGACGGTCGTCGGCTCGGTGGCGCACCCGGCCGAACATGCGGGTGGTGTTCGCCGGGCGGTCGTGCAGATTTATCACGGCCGTACCGTTGATCACCCGGGCGGAATGTGGCGCAGGACACAGGAAGAAGCGGACAAACGGCGTCCGGAAAACGCGAATGCCGTGAGCGCGGTGACGTGATCGTTATCCCGATTTGAGCGCTCTCTGAGCGAACACAAAACCGTCACATCTCACGGCATAAGGGTGGTCACGAGGGTCTCCTGGAGGCCGCCCAGCCAGAGGTACGCCATCACCATCGGCTTGCGCGGGTCCTCGTCCGGCAGTCGGTAGAGGAGGTCGGTGTCCTCCTCGTCGGTGATGTCGAGGCGGGAGCCGATCGCCAGGCGCAGGTCGTTGAGGGCGCCGAGCCACTTCTGGGACTCACCGGTGGACAGCTTGAGGACCGCCCCGCCGTCGCCGGCGGAGTGCAGCGCGTCCAGGGAGCGGATCACCACGAGGGCGCTTTCGCGCTTGCCGGTGCGCAGGTCGTTCTCGGTGTAGCGGCGGAACTCCGCGGAGTACTCCCGCTGTTCCTCGGCCTCCTTGGCCTGCGGGGCGCCCTCGGGGTCGCCGTAGGCGTCCGGGAACAGGCGCCGCAGCACGGGATCGGAGGGCGGCTCGGTGGGGCCGTCCGCGAAGAGCTCGGCGAGCGGGTCGTCGGAGGCGTCCTCGGCGGGCCCGGGCCCGATGAGCTCCAGGAGCTGGACGGCCAGCGACCGGATGATGGAGATCTCGACGTCGTCGAGGGCGACGGCCGCGCCGCCGCCGGGAAGCGGTTCGAAGTGTCCGGGCATCAGTGGATATCGCTACTTCCGGTCCTGCTGGAGGGTGGCCCACAGGCCGTATCCGTGCATGGCCTGCACATCGCGTTCCATCTCCTCGCGACTGCCGCTGGAGACGACCGCCCGGCCCTTGTGGTGGACGTCCATCATGAGCTTGGTGGCCTTGTCCTTCGTGTAGCCGAAGTACGTCTGGAAGACGTAGGTCACGTAGCTCATGAGGTTGACGGGGTCGTTGTGCACGATCGTGACCCAGGGGACGTCCGGCTCGGGTACGGCGAAGACCTCTTCCGCCGACTCGGTGCGTTCGATCTCTACGGGAGCGGGTGACGTCACACGGCCCATGCTGCCACGCACAGCACAAATCGTCACACTGACGCGAACGGGGGTAGCATGCCCCTCATGAACACAGCAGATCTTGGGCTGCCGGTGGACGTTCCCTCGACGGCGCTCTTCACGGACCAGTACGAGCTCACGATGCTTCAGGCCGCGCTGAAGGCGGGTACCGCCGAGCGGCACAGCGTGTTCGAGGTCTTCACCCGGCGGCTCCCGGAGGGGCGGCGCTACGGCGTCGTCGCGGGCACCGGCCGGGTGCTGGACGCGGTGGAGAACTTCCGTTTCGACGCGGACGTCCTCGCCTTCCTCCGCGAGCGGGGCATCGTCGACGAGGAGACCCTGGACTGGCTGGCCTCCTACCGCTTCCGCGGTGACATCTGGGGCTATCCGGAGGGCGAGGTGTACTTCCCGGGCTCGCCGATCATGCGGGTGGAGGGCTCCTTCGCCGAGTGCGTGCTCCTGGAGACCGTGATCCTGTCGATCCTCAACCACGACTCCGCGATAGCCGCGGCCGCCTCCCGGATGTCCTCGGCCGCGGGCGACCGGCCGCTGATCGAGATGGGCGCGCGCCGCACCCACGAGCTGTCCGCGGTGGCCGCCGCCCGCGCCGCCTACGTCGGCGGTTTCGCCACCACCTCCGACCTCGCCGCCGGCTTCCGCTACGGCATCCCCACGGTGGGCACCTCCGCCCACGCCTTCACCCTGCTGCACGACCAGGAGCGGGACGCCTTCCAGGCCCAGGTCGACTCGCTGGGCCGCAACACCACACTGCTCGTGGACACCTACGACGTCACCGAAGCCGTCCGTACGGCCGTGGAGGTCGCCGGGCCCGAGCTGGGGGCCGTGCGCATCGACTCCGGCGACCTGCTCCTCGTCGCGCACCGGGTGCGGCAGCAGCTGGACGAGCTGGGCGCGAAGAGGACGCGGATCATCGTCACCTCCGACCTCGACGAGTACGCCATCGCCTCGCTGGCCGTGGCCCCGGTGGACGCGTACGGCGTCGGCACCCAGCTGGTGACCGGGTCCGGGCATCCGACCGCCTCCATGGTCTACAAGCTGGTCGCGCGCGCCGAGTCCGACGACCCGAAGGCGCCGCTGATCCCGGTCGCGAAGAAGTCGTCCGGGGGCAAGACCTCGGTCGGCGGCCGCAAGTGGGCGGCACGGCGGCTGGACGCGGACGGGGTCGCGGAGGCCGAGGTGGTGGGCACGGGACCGGTTCCGCCCGCGCTCGCGGACCGGCAGCTGCTCGTCGAGCTGGTCAAGGGTGGCGAGGTCGTCGCACGGGAAGCGCTGGACGTCGTACGGGACCGGCATGCGGCCGCGCGGGCCAACCTGCCGTTGTCGGCAACCCAGTTGTCGCGCGGAGAGCCGGTCATTCCGACGGAGTACGCACAGGGGCGCCCGGGTAGCTAATGCGGGTGCGCCCTCCCGCAGTGCCGTCGAAGTCTCTAGGCTCGTAAGTTCACCCTCCCCCGGGTTCACAGGAGTCGGGGGACCGCCGTCGAAGGACACCACCATGCGCCGCGCCTTGATCGTCGTTGACGTGCAGAACGACTTCTGCGAAGGGGGCAGTCTCGCGGTGGCCGGGGGTGCCGATGTGGCCGCCGCCGTCACGGAGCTGATCGGGCAGGCGGCGGGCTCCGGCTACCAGCATGTGGTGGCCACCCGCGACCACCACATCGCGCCCGGCGGCCACTTCGCCGACAACCCGGACTTCGCGCACTCCTGGCCCGCGCACTGCGTCGCCGGTACGGAGGGAGTGGGGTTCCACCCGAACTTCGCGCCGGCCGTGGCCTCCGGGGCGGTCGACGCCGTGTTCGACAAGGGGGCCTACGCGGCCGCCTACAGCGGGTTCGAGGGCGCCGACGAGAACGGCGTGACGCTGGCCGACTGGCTGCGGGCGCGGAACGTGTCGGAGGTGGACGTGGTCGGGATCGCCACGGACCACTGCGTACGCGCCACGGCTCTGGACGCGGCGCGGGAGGGTTTCCGCACGCAGGTGCTGCTGGACCTGACCGCCGGGGTCGCCGAGGGAACGACCGAGCGGGCGCTGGAGGAACTGCGCGAGGCGGGCGTGGAACTGTCCGGGAAGCCGGTGGTCTAGGGGGCGGGTGGTCCAGGGCGGTGGTCCAGCCGTAGAGCCGCCGGAGACGCCTGACGGCGAGACCCGTGGACCGCGGCCGGCGGGCAACCCGTAGACCGCCGGTGTGGGCCGCTGGTCAGTGGTACGTGGTCGGCTCGGCCGGAGTGGGCCAGGGTGTTTCGGGTTTCGTGTGGAGGATGTCGCGGGCCTGGTCCGCGGCGCGGGCGATGCTCTCGGAGACGAAGTCGAGGAAGCGGGCCATGTTCTCCAGGCGGGTGGCGGCCGGGGTGCCCGAGCCGAGGACGCCGACGCCCTGGCGCGCGGTCTCGGCGACCTGGGCGGTGGACCGGGCGCTGGCCATCATCGACTCGTACATGACGTCGTTGTCGACGACGTAGAGATCCCGGCGGCGCTCGTCGCGATCCCGGCGGACCAGGTCCTGGCTTTCGAGGAACGCGACGGCTTTGGAGACGGACGCCGGGCTGACCCGAAGGCTCTGGACGAGTTCGGACGCGGTGAGGCTGCCCGCGTCGCTGAGGATGAGGCAGGCCATCACCCGGGCCGTCATCTTGGGCATGCCGGACTGCATGAAGACGGTGGTCATCGTCTCCTCGTACTCGCGCACGGCCTCGGCGTCACGGCCGTGGGCCTGCGGCGGCGCGTCCGTCCCCCGGGGCATGGACTGCCTGCGGCGGTGGGCGCGGCGTTCGGTGGCGCGGTGGGCGAGGTCGGCGCGGTAGGCGGTGGGGCCGCCGTTGCGCATGACCTCGCGCGTGATGGTCGAGGTCGGGCGGTCCAGGCGCCGGGCGATCTCGGCGTAGGCGAGGCCGTCCGCCAGTCCCAGCGCGATCTGCTGACGTGCCTGCTGGGTGAGCCTGCCTCCCGGCATCGCGGTCTCCTTACGTGGTGCGTGGGGTCTCCAGCATAGCGTTCACCTTCTGACTATTGCAACGAAATAACTCCTGACGTTGCGTTACCTTCTGGTTCGTTGCAATGAAATTGACCATCTGACCTGCATCGATGCCACTGGAATGCAACAAGCTTGTTGCCTGAACCGTGAACGCAACGTAGCTTTTCCCTCATCGGAAACAGCGACGAGCACAGGAGAGCATGATGCAGAAGTTCGACACCACCACCCCGGTCACCGCCGTCCTCGACCTCCCCGCCGGCCGTATCCAGGTCATCGCCGCCGACCGCACCGACACCACGGTCCAGGTGCTGCCCGTCGACCCCGGCAAGAGCCGCGACGTGCGGGCCGCGGAGCAGATCGCGGTCGCCTACGACGACGGCGTCCTCAGGGTCACCGCTCCGGCCCCGGCGAACCGGATCCTCGGCAACTCCGGATCCGTCGAGGTCACCGTCCAGGTCCCGTCCGGCTCGCATGTGGAGGCCACCACGGCCGCCGCCGGGTTCCGGGCCGTCGGACGCCTCGGCGACGTCGCCTTCAAGGGCGCACACGGCCCGGTCAAGATCGACGAGGCCGCCGGCATCGAGCTCACCGCCGCCGACAGCGACATCACGGTCGGCCGCCTGACCGGACCCGCCCGGATCACCACACAGAAGGGCGACATCCGCGTCACCGAGGCCGTACGCGGCGCGGTCGAACTGACCACGCAGATGGGCTCCATCTCGGTCGCCACCGCCCGGGGAACCTCCGCCACCCTCGACGCCGGCACCGGCTACGGCCGTATCGACAACACCCTCCGGAACAGCGACGGCCCCGCCGCCGACCTGCACATCCGCGCCACCACCACGCACGGCGACATCACCGCACGCAGCCTCTGACACCCACTTCTCAGGAGGAGCACCCCTCATGACCGACCTGGCCATCGCGGCGAACGGGCTGCGCAAGTCCTACGGCGACAGGACCGTCCTGGACGGCGTCGACCTGGCCGTCCCGGAAGGAACGATCTTCTCCCTGCTCGGCCCGAACGGTGCCGGCAAGACCACCGTCGTCAAGATCCTCTCCACCCTCGTCTCCGCCGACCGGGGCACCGGCGGCATCCACATCGGCGGCCACGACCTGGTCGCCGACCCGCAGGCCGTGCGTGCCGCGATCGGGGTCACCGGGCAGTTCTCCGCCGTGGACGGACTCATCACCGGCGAGGAGAACATGCTCCTCATGGCCGACCTGCACCACCTCTCCAAGCGCGAAGGCCGGAAGGTCACCGCCGAACTGCTGGAGCGGTTCGACCTCACCGAGGCGGCGAAGAAGCCCGCCTCCACCTACTCCGGGGGCATGAAGCGCCGCCTCGACATCGCCATGACCCTGGTGGGCAGCCCGCGGATCATCTTCCTCGACGAACCGACCACCGGCCTCGACCCGCGCTCCCGGCACACCATGTGGCAGATCATCCGGGAACTGGTCTCCGACGGCGTCACCGTCTTCCTCACCACCCAGTACCTGGACGAGGCCGACGAGCTCGCCGACCGGATCGCCGTGCTCCACAACGGGCGGATCGCCGCCGAGGGCACCGCGGAGGAGCTGAAGCGGCTCGTCCCCGGCGGCCACGTGAGGCTCCGTTTCACCGATCCGGACGACTACCGGGGCGCCGCCGCCGCGCTCGGTGACGTCGCCCGGGACGACGAGTCGCTGTCGTTGCGAATCCCCGGCGACGGCACCCAGCGCGAGCTGCGCGCCCTCCTCGACCGCCTCGACGCGGCCGGCGTCGAGGCCGACGAGCTGACCGTGCACACCCCCGACCTCGACGACGTGTTCTTCGCCCTCACGGGCAGCGCCGACGTCCCCGACCCGAGCAAGGAGACCGTCCGATGAGCTCCCCCCTGACTCCCGCCCGCCCGACCCGGATCTCCCTCGCCGTACGCGATTCGTCGACGATGCTGCGCCGCAACCTCCTGCACGCCCGGCGCTACCCCTCCCTGACGCTGAACCTGCTGCTCACGCCGGTCATGCTGTTGCTGCTCTTCGTCTACGTCTTCGGCGACACCATGAGCGCCGGGATCGGGGGCGGCGGCGCCGACCGCTCGGCGTACGTCGCGTATCTGGTCCCGGGGCTCCTGCTGATGACCATCGGCTCGACCACCATCGGGACGGCGGTGTCCGTCTCCACCGACATGTCCGAGGGCATCATCGCCCGCTTCCGGACGATGGCGATCCACCGCGGTTCGGTGCTCGTCGGGCACGTCGTCGGCAGTGTCCTCCAGTCGGTCGTGAGCGTGGTCCTGGTGGGGGCCGTCGGCGTCGCCATCGGTTTCCGCTCCACCGACGCCACCGCCCTGGAGTGGCTCGCGGCGTTCGGCCTGCTGGTGCTCTTCGCCACCGCGCTCACCTGGATCGCGGTCGGAATGGGGCTGGTCAGCCCCAATGCCGAGGCTGCGAGCAACAACGCCATGCCGCTGATCTTCCTGCCGCTCATCTCCAGTACGTTCGTCCCGGTCGACGCGATGCCGGGCTGGTTCCAGCCGATCGCGGAGTACCAGCCCTTCACGCCGGCCATCGAGACCCTGCGCGGTCTGCTGCTCGGCACCGAGATCGGCAACAACGGCTGGCTCGCCGTCGCCTGGTGCCTGGGCCTCGCGGTGCTCGGGTACCGCTGGTCGGCGTCGAGGTTCGACCAGGATCCGAAGTAGCCGCCGTGACAGCGCGGGCCGGCTCCCGCACCCCGTCCCACCGCAGGGCGGCGTACACCGACACCTCGTCGGAGTGCGCCGCCCTGTCCGGCTGGGCCGGGTGCCGTCTACGCCGGGGCCGTCGGGCGCCTCAGCAGGCTCCTGATCGGGTGCCACAGCTCCTGGGCCAGCTCGGGACCGCTCACGACAGCGTTGTCGGGGGCCGTACGCCATATCAGGCCGTCCGGGTGGTGCAGTACGGCGGTGATCTCGTCCGGGCTCGGCGGCTCGGCGTTGCCCCGCAGGTACACCGCGCGCAGGCCCAGGTTGCGCAGCCTGGTCAGGGCGCGCGCCCGGTTGTGGGAGTGCACGAGCACCCGCACGCTGCCGCAGCCGTCGGTGGGCGGGCGGGGCAGGTTCAGTGCCACCACCACCATGCCGTTCGGCAGCTTGCAGAAACCTCCTGCGGCCATGCAGTCACACCCCCGTGGGCGTCGGTGTCAATAAGAAAGCCATAGGACGCACCTAAACACGATCGGCGGCAACCCGCCAGGGGTTGCCGCCGATACGCTTTTGACCTGCGTTTTTACTTCTTCTTGGCCGAAGGTCCGACCTGGAGCGTGACTGTCTGGCCGTTCAGCGGCTCCTTGACGATCACGATCCGGGTGTTGGTGTCAGTGATCTTGACACCGGCGAGCGGGTTCGACGTGTCGTAGTACGTCGACCGCCGGTCGTCGAAGACCGGGACGCCCGGCTGCGACTTGATCTTCTTCGCGACGTCGGCGTTGTGGAGCGTGATCGCGTCCGTCGGGTACCAGCTGAAGGTGGAGTCGTAGGCCTGGATGCGGTTGCGCATCAGCGTGCCGTCGGACCACTTCAGCGCGGTCGGGTGGGAGTCGATCGGCAGGATCAGGCCCTCGCCCGGGTGCTGGCTGGTGTTGTCGTCGGCCTGGGAGGTGTCCCACTTCCAGATCAACAGGCCGTTCTGGTAGGCGTAGTGCTCCACCCAGTCCGGACGGGTCGTCGAGAAGCCGTAGTTGTAGGGGCCGACCTTCAACACCTTGTCGTAGGACACGTACTGGCGGTTCTCGGCGAGGTAGTACTGCGCGTAGTTGTCCGTGATGGACGCGCCGATGCGGGAGAAGCCGGTCGCGGTCCAAGCGGCGTCCGCTGTCTCGGCGTTGTCGGAGAACAGGGTCGCGCCGTCGGCGGTCACCGTGATCTCGTCGGCCGTGAAGCCCTTCTGGGCCACGCCGCCGTCGGTGGCGTAGCGGAAGCGGAGCTGGATCTTCTGGCCCGCGTAGGCGTTCAGCGGGAAGGTCAGCTTCTGGTAGGCGTCCACCGTGCCGGTGAGGGCGGGCTTGCCGCTGCCGTCCTTCGGGATGGCGGTGCCGTCGGCCAGAGTGCCGTCGATCGGCGTCCAGTTGGAGCCGTCGGTGGAGACCTCGGTGTAGAGGTAGTCGTAGTCCTGCTCGGTGTCCCACCAGCCGTCGAGGGTCAGTGCCGCCGACGCCTTGCCGGTCAGGTCGACCGAACGGCTCAGGGTGTTGCGCAGGTCGTTGCCGCTGCCGCTCCACCACTGGGTCGTGCCCTGGGCCGGGGTGACCACCGGGGTGGTGACCGTCTTCTGGGGCAGCTGGACCACGAGGGCCTGCGCGTTCTTGGTGTTGTACTCCGCGACGCCCAGCTTGTGGTTGGAGCGCTTGCCCGCGTTGGCCACGTCGTAGTCGAGCCAGCCCAGTTGGAGCTTGTCCCAGGCGTTCATGTCGCCCGGCAGGTCGCCGATCGACTGCTTGCCGGTGCCGAGCCAGGAGCCGGAGGACATCAACGTCCAGAAGCCGGTGGAGTTCTCGCCGCCGCCGGAGGTGTCGTACTCGTCGGGCAGGCCGAGGTCGTGGCCGTACTCGTGGGCGAAGACGCCCAGGCCGCCGTTCTCCGGCTGGATGGTGTAGTCGCCGACCCAGATGCCGGTGTCGCCGATCTGGGTGCCGCCGAGCTTGTTGGCGGAGGGGCCGGTGGAGCCGGCGTCGGTGCCGAAGGCGTACCAACGGTGCGCCCAGATGGCGTCCTCGCCCTGCGCGCCGCCGCCCGCGGACTCGTCCTCGCCGGCGTGCACGATCTGGAAGTGGTCGATGTAGCCGTCGGGCTCGTTGAAGTTGCCGTCGCCGTCGAAGTCGTAGCGGTCCCACTGGTCGAACTGGGCCAGTTCCGCGCTGATTTCGGCGGCCGTGTCGCCGGCGGCCTCGCGGTCGGCGACCCAGGCGTTGACGCCGTCCTGGACCGCGTACCAGGCGCCGGTCGTGGCGTCGTTGGAACCGTAACGGGCCTCGTTGTACGGGACCTTGACCCAGTCGGTGACCTCGCCCTCGACCGAGTACCGGCCCGAGGACTGCTTCTCGTAGTACTTCTTCAGCGACTCGCTCTTCTTGCCGGTGCCGAAGTACAGGTCCTGGAAGTGCGACTGGTTGTAGTCCGCCTGCCAGGCCGTGCTGTTGTCCTTGGTGCGGTCGGGCTGGGCTATCCGGTTGTGCAGCGGGCCGACCGTGCCGCCGTAGCGGGGGTCGACCTGGTCGCCGAACTCGACCAGGATGGTGAAGATCTTGTCGGTCTTCTCGCGGCCGAGTTCGACGTACTTGCTGTCGCCCTTGCGGCTCTTGAGCTGGACCACTTTGGAGCCGTCACGGTTCTTCACCGTGGCGGCGCCGGATATGACCTGGTCGAGCGCCTCCTGGCGCTGCGCCTGCCGGGTCTTGGTCAGCGGGCCGTCGAAGTCGTGCTCCCTGGCCTTCGCCGGCTGCGGGTCCTGCCGGTCGACGGCGGAGGTCTCCGCGAACTTGTCGTCCGCGGCCTGCGCCACGGCGAACGTCGAGAACGTGACGGAAGCCGCCGCGAGGGCGACCACCGTCGCTGCCGTTCTGAACGTCCAGGATCGTTCTGTCACTTGAGCCACTCCCTTTAGTCAAGTGATCCGTATTTGACTAAAGGTTGGGAAGAAAAGACAGACCTTGACTTGGACGCGTCAATTGCATTATACGGAGCCGGTGTTCGCATTACGGACGTGTGACCGCGCCACGACAGGCGCGCACAGAGGTCCACTTGGTGGACGCCATGACTCCGTGCGCCCCCTGTGCTCCGGCACTGTTGGTTAGGTCACGCTTACCGCTCGTTCCAGTCGGGCACACAGCCGATTAGAGTCGGTTGGCGGAACGCCCGGGTGTCGGCGGAAAGCCAGGACGACACCCCCCGTGGACCCCCAATTCCGAGGACACGATTGCCATGCCTCGTCCGACCGCCGCACAGCTCGTCTACGGCTCGATCACCGTCATCTTCTCGGCGCTCGCCATGCTGCTGCTGTCACAGACGAGTTCGACCGTGGGGACCGCGGTTGTCGCCGTCTCGGCGCTCGCCCTCGGCCTGCTGGTCGCCATGACGGTGCCACAGCCCAAGTCCCGCGTGGTGGCCCTGCGCAAGCCCGTGCAGCACATGGCGGAAGAGCCCGTGCCTGCCGTGGCCACGAGCTCCAAGACCGCCGCTTGAACACTGCGTTCACCGCACCGCGCGCTCCGGCTCGCCCCCAGGCTTCATCGGGGCGGTCCGGGCGCGCGGTCGCGTTGTCCCTGCCTCTGCCGCCTCGCCGGCCGGGTGCTCCCGGCGGCGACGGCCCGAACCGTCCGGGTCAGTCGGTGCTGACCACGACCGTCTTCGCCGCCTTGTCGTGCAGGCCCTGCTTGTAGGGCTTGTCGAAGTAGCTCCAGCCGCCCGAGATCGCCGTCCAGATGCAGGCGCAGCAGAACGCGAACGGGATCCACAGCACCGCCGAGCGGATCAGCGTGGTCTGCACGGAGGGCGTGGAGCCGTTGTCGAGGTTCGCCACCCGCATGCCGAGCCACTTCTTGCCGAGCGTCTGCCCGGACCGGGAGATCATGACGGTGTCGTAGCCGATGTAGAGCACCGCCGCGAGGAGCGACTGCGCGAGCGACTTGCCGTACTCCACGTTGTCGCTGTTGACGTCGTACTCGCTCACCCCGAGGCCCCAAGTGATCAGCCAGACGACGACGGCCACCAGGATCAGGTCGATGATGCGCGCCAGCGTGCGCCGGCCACTGGAGGCCAGGGGCGGCATGCCGGACAGCGGGTCGGAGGGGTAGGAGCCGCCGCCGTACGGGTCGCCGCCCTGGGGTCCGCCGCCGTAGGGCGGCGGCGGAGGCGGAGGCGGCGGCGTGCTGTACGGCGATCCCGAGCCCTCGGCAGGCGGGGGCTGCTTCCTGAACTTGTCGTCATCCGGCGGCTGCTGGCCGGAGCCGGGAGGCGGTTCGCTGCTCATGGCCCGAGTCGACCGCGAACCTCCCGGCTCCGCATCCGGCGGGCGGCCGTCCGGAGTACCGAATCGTGTACGCCCTTCGCCGTACCCGCTCAGCCGGCCACGAACGTATGGGCCGCCTTGTCGTGCCAGCACTGGCGCCAGGGCCGGTCGAACAGGCACCACGCGACGCCCACGAGACCGATGCCGAGCAGGCCCGGGACGCTGTAGACGAGCCAGCGGCGCAGGGCACCGCCGAACGACGGGGGCTCGTGGCCCTCGATGTCCCGCACGTCCAGACCGAACAGCTTCTTGCCGAGGGTGCGGCCCCACTTGGCGGTGGGCAGCGCCTCGTACAGGACTCCGGCGACGAGGAGGACCGCGACCACGATGCCCAGGTACACCGAGGTGGTGCCGTCCAGCAGCCAGACCGTCACGGTCTCGCCGGACAGCTTGGCCGCGTCGACCTTCTCGCTCACATGGTCGGCCGCCTTGGCGCCGAGGGGTACGGCCGCCACGGCGGTCACGGCGCCGACGACGAGGGTGTCGAGGAGCCGCGCGGCCAGGCGCTTGCCGAGGCCCGCGGGTCTCGCCGAGGCCTGGCGGCGGGCGGCCGCCTGGAAGATGTCCTCGACCGGCGGCTTCCAGGGAGCCGGCTGCTCCTCGTCGGGCCCGGCGAGCCGGTGCACCTGCTGCGCCCATGAGGGCTGACCGCCACCGTGACCGGCGCTCATGGGGGCGCTCATGGGGTTGGCGGCGGGCTGGGCTCCGGCCGCCTGGTGGGGGCCGTTGTGCTGCGCCTGCTGGGGCAGGCCCGGAGAGGCCGTCTGCGGACCCGCGGCGGGGGCGGAGGCGGGGCCCTGCGGGCCTGGAGCACCGGCGCCCGCGGCCCGCTCGGCCGCGGCCTTGCCTGCACCGAAGCCGGGGCTCTGGGGGCCGGCGGGGGGCTGGGCGGTGGGGCCGGCATACGCGGGACCGGGCGTGCTCCCGCTCTGCGCCCCGGGACCCGCGTTCTGCTGCGCCGTGCGCGGGGAGAGCGCACGGAAGGTCATGGTGCCGTCGTCGTCGCCCGAGTCGGCGGGACCGGGGACGCGGGGAGCGCCGGGACCGTTGCCGCCGGTCCGCTGCGCGGCTCCCGCTGCCGCCCCGGACCCTGCCGTGGGCCTGCGGAAGACACGGGTGCCGCCGTCCTCGTCGGGCTCGGCGGGCGGGATGGTCGCCGAGCCGTCGGTACGGGCGGCGTGGCCGTCCGGCTGGGCCGGGGCGGAGACCTCGGCACCGCGACCGGCACCGGCCACCCTCGGATCGGCACCCTGCGGCCCACCGTGCCGGGCACCATGGGGCCCACCCTGCTGGGAACCCTGCTGCGGCACGCCGTGCTGGGCACCCTGCGGCCCACTCTGCTGCGGCACGCCCTGCTGGACGCCCTGAGGCGCCCCGCCCTGCTCAGCCTGCGCGGCGCCCTGCGGGGACCCCCACGACACCCGGCGGTCCTGATCGCCGCCGAAGCCCGCCTGGTGGGCCCGGTCCGCGGACCACGCGGACGCGGGTTCGGGGCGGCTGCCGTGCAGGGCGTCGGCGGCGGGCCCGCCGGCCGGGTCCTCGTCGAAGAAGTGCGGGCCCGTCTCCTCGACCCGGGCCGGGGCCGCAGCGGGCGCGGAGCCCTCGCCCGCGGGTGCGGCGAGCGGTTCGCCGGCCGCCGGGGCGGGGCGGCTGGTGCCCGGCACCCAGGAGCCACCGTTCCAGTAACGGACATATCCAGGAATGGACGGGTCCGGGTAATAGCCCTCGCGGGGCCTGTCGTCACCGGGTGCCGGGGTTGGGGCGCTCATGTCCGTCGTCCCGTATCTGCTCGGGGGTCAATAGAGGGGGCTCCACATCTATCAGACCGGCGCAAGACCCACCGCCAGTCCCACCGGACCCACCCCTTTTGAGCACGACCGTGATACCGGCCGCGAGACCGGTCGTGGTGCCGACCTTGGGACCGGCGAAAAAAAGTTCGCCGAACCCGCGTAATGATTCCGGCCCCTCCCCCCTCTCCACTCGTACGGGCCCGCCACAGGACCCGTACGAGAGCCGAGAGAGGAACGAACGACATGCACCACACCGTGGTTGAGCGCGAACTGGAGCTCAAACTCATCCTGTCGCCCGAACGCAGCATTCCGGTCCCGGCCCGGCTGGCCTACCGCAGCGACGACCCCTTCGCCGTCCACGTCACCTTCCACGTCGGCTCGGACCACCCCGTGCACTGGACCTTCGCCCGCGAACTCCTCGTGGAGGGGGTGTTCCGTCCGTGCGGGCACGGGGACGTGCGGGTGTGGCCGACGAAGTCCGCAGGCCGCAGCGTCGTGCTGATGGCGCTGAGCTCGCCCGGCGGCGACGCCCTTCTGGAGGCCCCCGCCGCGCAGGTGTCGGCCTGGCTGGAGCGCACGCTGAGGGTGGTCCCCCCGGGCTCTGAGGGCGCGCAGCTCGGCATTGACGACGGCCTCGCCGAGCTGCTGGCACCCTCCCCCACTTTCGGCTCCGCTCAAGCGGGGGGATCCCCATCGGCCGACGACCTCTGGCTGCGCGACCCGTGGCCGAGCGACGAGCTGACGGACGGTGAATGAGACGGGGTGCGTCAGAAGAGCTTGCCGGGGTTGAGGATGCCCAGCGGATCGAAGACCCCCTTCACCGCGCGCTGCATCTCCACCCCCACCGGGCCGATCTCGCGCGCCAGCCACTCCTTCTTCAGTACGCCCACCCCGTGCTCGCCGGTGATCGTGCCGCCGAGCTCCAGGCCGAGGGCCATGATCTCGTCGAAGGACTCGCGGGCACGCCGGGACTCCTCGGGGTCGGCCGCGTCGAAGCAGACCGTGGGGTGGGTGTTGCCGTCGCCCGCGTGGGCGACGACACCGATGGTGAGCTGGTACTTCTCGCCGATCCGCTCGGTGCCTTCGAGCATCTCGGCGAGCCGGGAACGGGGCACGCACACGTCGTCGATCATCGTGGTGCCCTTGACGGCTTCGAGGGCGGTGAGGGACAGCCTGCGGGCCTGGAGCAGGAGTTCGGACTCGGCGGCGTCGTCGGCCGGGACCACCTGCGTCGCGCCCGCCGCCTCGCACAGCGCGCCGACGGCCGCGAGGTCGGCCGCCGGGTCCGTGGTGTCGAAGGCCGCGAGGAGCAGGGCCTCGGTGCTCTCCGGGAGCCCCATGTGCGCCAGGTCGTTGACGGCCTTGACCGTCGTACGGTCCATCAATTCGAGGAGGGACGGCACGTGCCCGCCCGCCATGATCCGGCACACCGCGTCGCAGGCGGCGGCCCCGGACGCGAACTCGGCGGCCAGCACCAGCTGTGCGGGCGGCTGCGGCCGCAGGGCCAGGGTCGCCCGTACGACGATCCCGAGCGAGCCCTCGGAGCCGACGAACAGGCGGGTCATGTCGTATCCGGCGACACCCTTGGCGGTACGGCGGCCCGTGGACATGAGCCGTCCGTCGGCGAGGACGACGTCGAGGCCGAGGACGTACTCCGCCGTCACGCCGTACTTCACACAGCACAGCCCGCCGGAGGCGGTGCCGATGTTGCCGCCGATCGTGCACATCTCCCAGCTGGAGGGGTCCGGCGGGTAGTAGAGGCCGAGCTCGTTCACCGCGCGGGAGAGCGTCGCGTTGACGACGCCCGGTTCGACGACGGCGATGCGGTCGACCGGGTTGATCTCCAGGATCCGGTCCATCCTCGTCAGGGACAGCACGATGCAGCCGTCGGAGGCGTTGGCCGCGCCCGACAGGCCCGTGCGGGCGCCCTGCGGGACGACCGGGACGCGCAGTTCGGTGGCGATGCGCATGACGTGCTGGACCTGCTCGACCGTGCGCGGCAGGACGACCACGGCGGGGGTGCCGGACGGGCAGAAGCTCGCCATGTCGTTGGCGTAGGAGGCCGTGACGTCCGGGTCGACGAGGACAGCCTCGGCGGGCAGACCGCCCAGCAGACGGTCGACGAGGTTGCCGGTCACCTCGTCGCGGGGCGCTTCGATACGGCTCATGATCACAGCGTCGCACCGGGGGCCATCGGTGTGAACCCCGTCTGCGGCAGCTGCCGCGCACCGGGGTGTGGTCGTCGTATTGACGCACAGTGAGCGCCATGGAGAACCAAGCCACGCAGAACCCGCCGCAGGAGCGGCGCGTCCGGCTGTACGGGCGGCTGGTGACGGCCGCGGTCGCGGGGTGCGCCGCGCTCGGTACGGTGCTGATGCTGCTGCCTTCGGACCGTACGGCGACCCGCGCACCCGCCCCGGCCCCGGGCGCCCAGGCGCTGACGGCGGTCGCCGCCGGGGTGCCGGCCGCGCTGCCCGATCTGGCGGTGCTGATCGGTGAGCGGGAGAGCCATCTGCGCAGGCATCCGCAGGACGCCGAGTCGTGGGCGGTGCTCGGGACGGCGTATGTCGAGCAGGGGCGGCGCACGGCCGACACGGCGTTCTATCCGCGGGCCGACACGGCGCTGCGGACGTCCCTGAAGGTACGCGGCAGCGCGCAGGCCCTCGGTTCTCTGGCCGCCCTCGCGAACGCGCGCCGGGACTTCCGGGCCGCACGGGCCTGGGGTGAGGCCGCGCGGAAGCTGGAGCCGAGGCGGTGGACGACGTATCCACAGCTGATCGACGCGTACACGGGGCTCGGCGACTACAAGGCGGCCGACAGGGCGCTGGAGAAGCTGACGGAGCTGGGCTCGGGTCCTGCGGTGATGGCCCGGACGGCCGCCGTGTACCGGGACCGCGGACGGCGCGAGGACGCGGCGGCCCAGCTCGCGGACGCGGCGGCGCGGGCGCAGGCACCGGCGGAGCGGGCGGCCTGTCTGGAGCGGGCCGGGGAGCTCGCCTGGGAGCGCGGTGACCTCGAGGACGCGCTGCGGCACTTCCAGGAGGCGGTCCGCGTCGACCCCGACCAGCGGGCCGCGCAGGCCGGACAGGGCCGGGTACTGGCGGCGCTGGGCCGCACCACGGAGGCCCTGAACGCCTACCGGATGGCTCTCGCGAAGCAGCCGCTGCCCCAATACGCCCTGGAGCTGGGCGAGTTGTACGAGTCTCTGGGGCTGGGGCAGGCGGCCCGGGTGCAGTACGACCTGCTGCGGGACCGGGTGCGGGCCGCGGCACGCTCCGGGGCCGACGAGGAGCTGGTCCTCGGGCGGTTCGAGGCGGACCACGGGGACCCCGTGGCTGCCGTACGGCGGCTGCGGGCCGAGTGGCGACGGCAGCCGGGGATCGAGGTGGCGGACGCCCTGGGGTGGGCGCTGCACCGGGCGGGCGGGGACGGGGAGGCTCTGGGATACGCCCGGATCGCGACGGACAGGGTGCACGGCGGCAGGGTGCGCAGCGCGCCGTACGCGTATCACCTGGGCATGATCGAGAAGGAGTTGGAGCAGTACGCCCCCGCGCGCCGGCATCTTCAGGAGGCGCTGCGGATCAACCCGTACTTCTCGCCCTCGGGGGTGCGCGCGGCGCGGGAGGCGTTGGCGGTGCTGGGGGACGTGCCGGACACGGGGCTGCCGGTGACGGACGCGATGGACGCGAAGGCGGTCACACCGCGGCCGTACCGATGAGGGCGTTCCTCGTCACCAGCGCCGCCAGCTCCTCCTCCCCCAGTCCTTCGGTGCCCTGCGGTCTGCGGGGCAGGACCAGGTAGCGGGTCTCCGCGCTGGAGTCCCAGACCGTGATGTCCACGGATTCGGGGAGGGTGAGCCCGAACTCCCGCAGTACCTCGCGGGGTTCGCGGACCACGCGGGAGCGGTAGGCCTCGGACTTGTACCAACTGGGGGACGGGCCGAGGAGGCGGAGCGGATAGCAGGAGCAGAGGGTGCAGACGACGACGTTGTGGCGGGTCTCGGTGTTCTCGACGACCCGCAGGCGCTGGAACGAGCCCTCCATGTAACCGAGTTCGCGGACCGCCGCCGTGCCGTCGCTCAGCAGGCGGGACCTGAAGCCGGCGTCGGTCCAGGCGCGTGCGACGACCCGCGTCCCGTTCGCCGGCGAGGACTCCGCGAGGAACGCGTCGATCGCCTCGTCCAGCCGCTCGCCGGTGACCAGCCCCTTCTCCTCCAGGAGGGTCTCCAGTCGCCGCACCCGCCGGGCGGTCGTCGCGTCGGTGTGGTGGTCACCGCTCATCGGGACGGTCCTCCTCCAGGTAGCTCTCCCACAGGTCCAGTACGACGTGGTGGTCGCCCTCGCCCCAGAGGTCACGGGCCTCGAAGCGGACCGCGTAGATCTGCTCGACGGGTGCGTCGCCCCGGCCCTGCGCGCTGACGTCGGCCAGTTCGTCCGGGCCCTCCGGCTCGACGACGACGCCCCGCTTGCCGCGCGCGTACCTCGGCAGGCGGGTGTGGTGCGGCGGGTCGTGGCGGAAGGTGCGGACGCGGGTGCCGGGCGGGAAGCGGTCGGGGGGCGCGTCAGTCATCGAGCTCACCCGGTTCGATCACGCCTTTGCGCTCCAGGAGCGAGCAGATCGCCAGGAACCAGCGCTCGTAGTACGAGGCCGCCAGGTACTCCGCCGGCGGCATCGACTCGATCGTGTCCCGGAACTCGTTCGTGTTGAAGATCCCCTGTGCGCGCAGGGTGTTGTAGAGCCCGACCACCCGGGCCTCCCAGTCCGCGTGGAACGGCTCGGTGTCGTCGGTGGTGTCGATCGCCCCGAAGCCCTGGGTGCCGCCCACGTCGTTGATCCTGGCCATGGGGTCAGCCTAGCTAGAGGTTGCCCCGCTTCTCCTGCTCTCGTTCGATGGCCTCGAACAGGGCCTTGAAGTTGCCCTTTCCGAAGCCCATCGAGCCGTGCCGTTCGATGAGTTCGAAGAAGACGGTCGGCTTGTCCTGGACCGGCTTGGTGAAGATCTGCAGCAGATAGCCGTCCTCGTCGCGGTCGACGAGGATCTTCAGCTCCCTGAGGGTGTCGACCGGGACGCGGGTGTCGCCGGCCCACTCGCCGAGGGTGTCGTAGTAGGAGTCGGGGGTGTCGAGGAACTGGACGCCGGCCGCCCGCATGGTCCGTACGGTCTGCACGATGTCGTTGGTGTTGAGCGCGATGTGCTGGACGCCCGCGCCGCCGTAGAACTCCAGGTACTCGTCGATCTGGGACTTCTTCTTGGCGATGGCGGGCTCGTTGATCGGGAACTTGACCTTGAGGGTGCCGTCGGCCACGACCTTCGACATCAGCGCGCTGTACTCGGTGGCGATGTCGTCACCCACGAACTCCTTCATGTTCGTGAAGCCCATGACCTTGTTGTAGAAGCCGACCCACTCGTTCATCCGGCCGAGTTCGACGTTGCCGACGCAGTGGTCGACGGCCTGGAAGGTGCGGTGGGCGGGCGGCTCGACGATCGGGTCGGCCGGGGCGAAGCCGGGGAGGTACGGGCCGTCGTAGCCGGTGCGCTCGACGAGGGTGTGGCGGGTCTCGCCGTAGGTGGCGATCACGGCGAGGACGACCGTGCCGTGCTCGTCCTTCAGCTCGTGCGGCTCGGCGATCGAGCGGGCGCCGTGTTCGACGGCGTAGGCGTGGGCGCGGCGGGCGTCCGGGACCTCGATGGCGAGGTCGATGACGCCGTCGCCGTGCTCGGCCACGTGCCGGGCGAGGAAGTGGCCCCAGGGGGTGGCGGGCCTGATGACCGAGGTGAACACGAAGCGGGCGGAGCCGTTGGTGAGCACGTACGACGCGGTCTCGCGGCTGCCGTTCTCCGGTCCGGAGTAGGCCACGAGCCGCATGCCGAAGGCGGTCGAGTAGTAGTGCGCCGCCTGTTTGGCGTTGCCGACGGCGAAGACGACCGCGTCCATTCCCTTGACCGGGAAGGGGTCGGCCTGCCGGGCGGTGTCGGGAGTGTGGTGAGTGGTCTGCGTCATGCCCGCAGCCTGGCCGCACTCTGCAGGGTGCGCAATAGTTCGCGTATCCACTGGACAATGTGTTCAGCGATACGGGCGCGCTGGCGGCCCTTCTGTACAGGATGACCATCTCTCGGGGAGGCCGGCGTGGCGATCGACGAGCTGGACGGGCGGATCATCGTCCTCCTCGCGCGGGAGCCGCGGATCGGGGTCCTTGAGATGTCCCGGCGGCTGGGGGTGGCCCGGGGGACCGTGCAGGCGCGGCTCGACCGGCTTCAGTCGAACGGAGTCATCCGGGGATTCGGTCCGCAGGTCGATCCGGCGGCGCTCGGCTACCCGGTGACGGCGTTCGCCACGCTGGAGATCCGGCAGGGGCAAGGGGCCGACGTACGGGCGCACTTGGCGACCGTGCCGGAGGTCCTCGAACTGCACACCACCACCGGCAGCGGGGACATGCTGTGCCGGCTGGTGGCCCGCTCCAACGCCGATCTCCAACGTGTGATCGACCGGGTTGTCGGTTTCGATGGGATCGTCCGGGCCGCCACGGCGATCGTCATGGAGAACCCCGTTCCGCTGCGGATCATCCCGCTGGTGGAGCAGGCGAGCCTGCCGGAGGCGCCCGGGACGTGACACAGCCGGCATGGGAAGAGGCACTGTGAACTTCTGGGAGTACCTGGGCAACCGCCACCAGCAGCTCCTCACGGACGCCTACCAGCACGCGAGCGCCGTCTTGCAGTGCATGGTCGTGGCCACGCTGGCCGGGGTGCTGATCGGGGTCGTGACCTACCGCAGCGACTGGGCGGGCAGCCTCGCCACGACGGCCACCTCGACGATCCTGACCATCCCGTCGCTCGCCATGATCGGACTGCTCGTCCCGGTCGTGGGCCTCGGAGTACCGCCCACGGTGATCGCCCTGACGCTGTACGGGCTGCTGCCGATCGTGCGCAACGCGATCGTCGGCCTGCGCGGGGTGGACCCGTCCCTGGTGGACGCGGCGAAGGGCATCGGGATGTCCCGGGTGATGCGTCTGGTGCGGGTCGAGCTGCCCCTCGCGTGGCCGCCGATCCTGACCGGGATCCGGGTCTCGACACAGATGCTGATGGGCATCGCGGCGATCGCCGCCTACGCCTCCGGGCCCGGGCTCGGAAACGAGATCTTCCGGGGCATCGCCTCCCTGGGCAGCAAGAACGCGCTCAACCAGGTGCTCGCGGGCACCCTCGGGATCATCGCCCTGGCCCTGCTGTTCGACGCCGCGTACGTCCTGGTCGGGCGGCTGACCATTCCGAGGGGGATCCGTGTCTGAGACGTCCGGCACCTCAGGCGCGTCCATCGAGCTGGAGAACCTGACCAAGAGGTATCCCGGTACCCCCCACCCCTCCGTCGACAACGTCACCATGGAGATCAGGGCGGGCGAGCTCGTCGTCTTCGTCGGGCCGTCCGGATGCGGCAAGTCGACGACACTCAAGATGATCAACAGGCTGATCGAGCCGACGGGGGGACGCATCCGGATCAACGGCGAGGACGTGACCGACATCGATCCGGTCAAGCTGCGCCGCAAGGTCGGGTACGCGATCCAGTCGGCCGGTCTCTTCCCGCACATGACCGTCGCGCAGAACATCGCACTCGTGCCGAAGATGATCGGCTGGGGGAAGGCCCGGATCCGGGACCGGGTGGAGGAACTTCTCGACCTCGTCGGGCTCGACCCGGGTGAGTTCCACGGCCGCTATCCGCGACAGCTCTCGGGCGGTCAGCAACAACGGGTGGGCGTGGCACGGGCGTTGGCCGCCGACCCTCCCGTCCTGTTGATGGACGAGCCGTTCGGCGCGGTCGACCCGATCACCCGGGACCATCTCCAGGACGAGCTGATCCGGCTCCAGCACGAGCTGCACAAGACGATCGTCTTCGTCACCCACGACTTCGACGAGGCGATCAAGCTCGGTGACCGGATCGCCGTTCTGCGCGAACGCTCGCACATCGCCCAGTTCGACACCCCCGAGGCGATCCTCACCAACCCGGCCGACGACTTCGTGTCCGGATTCGTCGGCGCCGGGGCGGCCCTGAAGCGGCTGAACCTGACCCGCGTACGGGACGTGCCGATCACCGACTATCCGACGGTGACCGTCGACGACCCCCTTCAGGAGATCTTCACCAGGCTCCGGGGAAGCGGGACGAACGAGATCCTGCTGCTCGACAAGCGCGGCCGGCCCTACAAGTGGCTCAGGCGCGGGGACCTGATGCGCGCCAGGGGCTCGCTGGCCCGGGCCGGGACGCTGGTGAGCGACACGGTGACCAGGGACGCCACCCTGCGGGACGCGCTGGAGGCGGTGCTGACGGACAACGCGGGGCGGGTCGCGGTGACCGGGCGGCGCGGCGAGTACACCGGGGTCGTCGACATGGAGACGCTCATGAACTCCGTACACGAACTCCTGGAGGCCGACCGGCTGGACGCCATGGAGCACCAGCACGAGCTGGAGGAGACCCGGGCCCACCGCACGCACGCCGAGCAGGAAGGCGCCGGCACAGGGGAGGGGAAGGCGTGACCGTCTCCGAAGTGGAGGACCGGGAGGAGGAGGTCGGGGCTCCCCCGCCGCCCGGCCGGCCGGTGCCGCGCATCACCTGGCAGCAACTGACCCTGCTGCCCGCGCTCCTGGTGGCGGTGCTGCTCGCGACCTGGCTGTGGTTCCAACAGGCCGACCTGGACCCGCTCTCCGAGAACGCCCTGTCCGACGGGCAGGTGTCCAAAGCGCTGTGGCAGCACGTGAAGCTGACCGTGATCTCGACGTTCTTCGTGCTGGTCATCGCGATCCCGCTGGGCATCGTGCTGACCAGGCGGGCCTTCCGCAAGGCGAGTCCGGTGGTGATGGCGGTCGCCAACACGGGCCAGGCCACCCCGGCGATCGGCCTGCTGGCCCTGCTGGTGATCTGGCTGGGCACCGGCACGAAGGCGGCCCTGATCGGCATCATCGCCTACGCCGTCCTGCCGGTCCTGTCGAACACGATCGCGGGCCTGAAGGCGAACGATCCGACCCTGCTGGAGGCGGCACGCGGCATCGGCATGTCGCCGCTGGGCGTACTCGGGAAGGTCGAACTGCCGCTGGCCGTCCCCCTGATCCTCGCGGGCGTCCGCACCGCCCTGGTCCTGAACGTCGGTACGGCGACCCTGGCGACCTTCGGCGGGGGCGGCGGCCTCGG
This sequence comes from Streptomyces sp. NBC_00285, assembly GCF_036174265.1. Lineage (NCBI taxonomy): Bacteria > Bacillati > Actinomycetota > Actinomycetes > Kitasatosporales > Streptomycetaceae > Streptomyces > Streptomyces sp. NBC_00285. The sequence goes on from NZ_CP108055.1 coordinate 4,334,223, forward strand.
CGTCCTGATCACGACCGGCATCACCAACCAGCGGATGCCGGTGCTGATGCTCGGCTCGATCCTCACGGTGACGCTGGCCCTGCTGGTCGACTGGCTTGCCTCCCTCGCCGAACTGCTGCTCAGACCACGGGGGTTGGAGGTGGAGACGTGACCCCTACCCCAGCCGGAAGTGGAGTGGTTCCCGGCTCCCGTCACCCGCGGCCCGACGGTCCTTCCGGCGGCCTTTCGAGGTGCGCGGTGAAGCGGCCGTTCCTGGCGGCCGTCGTGGTGCTGAGCACGCTCTCCGCCTGCGGACTGACCAGCGGCTCCCCCATGGTCGACGACGTGAGGCCGGGCTCGATCGGCCACGGCGAGCCCCTCAAGGGCGCCGATCTCACCGTCACCTCCAAGGAGTTCACCGAGCAGCTGATCCTCGGCGCGATCATGGGGATCGCCTTCGAGGCGGCCGGCGCGGACGTGCTCGACCGCACCGGGATCCAGGGGTCGGTCGGAGCCCGGGAGGCGGTCAAGTCCGGGGACGCCGACGGGATGTACGAGTACACGGGCACCGCCTGGATCACCTACCAGGGCAACAGCGAGCCGATCGCGGATCCGCAGGCGCAGTGGGAGGCCGTACGGAAGGAGGACCTGGGGACGGGGCTGACGTGGCTGCCGAAGGCGCCCCTCAACAACACCTACGCCCTCGCCATGAACCGGGCCAACTTCAAGAAGTACGGCACGCGGACGCTGTCGGACGTGGCCGCGCTGTCCAAGTCCGATCCGGGGGCGGTGACCCTGTGCGTGGAGAGCGAGTTCGCCAACCGGGCGGACGGACTGCCGGGCATGGAGAAGGCGTACGGGATGCGCGTCCCGGCCGGGAGCATCACCCAGATGGACACGGGGATCATCTACACCCAGGCCGCGAAGGGGAGTTGCACCTACGGGGAGGTCTTCACGACCGACGGCCGCATCACGTCCATGAACCTGGCGGTGATGCGGGACGACCGGACGTTCTTCCCCAACTACAACGCAGCCCCCGAGATCAACTCCAAGACCCTGAAGAGGTGGCCGGCGATCACGGAGGTCCTCGACCCGGTCACGCGGAAGCTGACCAACACAGTGGCGCGGAAGCTCAACTCCAAGGTGGACGTCGACGGGGAGGATCCGCACCAGGTGGCGTTGGACTGGATGAAGGCGGAGGGGTTCGTGAGGTAGGGGGTCACTTCCAAAGAACCTGTTGCAAAGAAGTCTTTGCATAGCTATCTTTGTACGCATGCCGGAACAGCCCGACGTACGGAAACTTGACGCCCGCTCACTGCGCGGACTCGCCCATCCCCTGCGGATGCAGCTGCTGGACGCCCTGCGCTACGGGGGCCCCGCCACCGCGTCCCAACTCGCCGAGAGACTCAGCGAGTCCAGCGGAGCCACCAGCTACCACCTGCGCCAGCTCGCCGCGCACGGCTTCGTGGAGGACGCCCCGGAGCGGGGCAAAGGACGCGAGCGCTGGTGGAAGGCGGTCCACAAGGGGCTGCGCTTCGACGACGCCCTGCTCACGGACAGCGATCCGACCGTCCGCGGCGCCGCCGACCTGTACCTCCACGAGGTCGCCACCGCCCAGATCCAGAACCTCTCCGCCTGGCTGGGTGACCGCGCGACCTGGCCGGAGGAGTGGAACCGCGTCTGGGACATGAGCAGCGCCACGCTACGGCTGACCCCGGAGCTGACCCAAGAACTCATCGAGAAGATGCACGCACTGGTCGACACCTACCGCGAGCGGTCCACCACCGGGGACAACGCGGCCCAGGTACGCATCCACACCCACGCCTTCCCCGTCGCCACGGACTGAAAGGACCCCGCCATGCATCCCGCAACCCACCTCGCCCAGCACCACCTCCGCGCCGCCGACCTCCGCGCCGAAGCCGACGCGTACCGGCTCGCGGCCGAGGCGAAACGGCCGTACGCCATCCGGGCCCGCCTCGGCTGGACCCTCGTGGAAGTCGGCCTCCGGCTGGCCTCTCCCCGGCCGGCCTTCGTGCACTAACAGCTCGGCACGGACCCCTTGCCGCTCTCCAGCGCGGTCAACGCGCTCACCGCCCCCTTCAGCGAGGTCACCGGGACCAGCCGCAGCCCCTTCGGCAGTTCCGCCTTCGCGTCGGCGCACTCGTCCTCGGGGACCAGGAACACCGTCGCCCCGTCCCGCTTGGCGGCCTGGGTCTTCAGGGCCACACCGCCCACCGCGCCGACCGTCCCGTCCGCGTCGATCGTGCCCGTCCCGGCGATGGTGCGACCGCCGGTGAGGTCGCCTCCGGCGCCGTCGCCGTGGAGCTTGTCGATGATCCCCAGGGTGAACAGCAGGCCCGCACTCGGCCCGCCGACGTCCGCGAGCTTCAGCGTGACCTTGACCTTGTCGCCGCTGAGCCTCAGGTAGGTGAGGGCGGCCTCGGTCGCCGCGTCCTGGGAGTCCTGCATCTGCTCGGTGTTGTGCTGCTCGATCTCCTTGACGCTCTGCCCGCTGGGGTAGACGGCGTCGCGCGGCATGACCGCCCGGTCGGTGCGGAACCAGCTGTCGAAGACGTCGCCGAACGAGACGTGAGTGTCGGGCCCGGTCGCCTCGATGGTCGTCATCCGCAACTGCCCGCTCGTCGTTCGGGTCTTCGCGCCGGAGACGGTGATCACCGGTGTGCCCTTGTTGTCGCCGAGGACGTTCGCCGTCATCCCGGGCTGCGCCAGCGCGAACGGCAGCGGTGCGAAGAGGGCCGTGGCGAGCAGTGCCACGACGGGCAGGGCACAGACGGCGACGGCCTGGGGGCGCGTGAGGCGAGAGAGCACGGGATCAATCTAACGCGGCGGTCACTTCCGGCCACGAGCCGGTCAGCCCCCGTACAGATCCTGCCGCCGAACGGTGAATCGCCGCAGTACCTCGGGCAGGGGCTCGACCCCGATGCCCGGCCCGCTCGGGACGCGCAGATGGCCGTCGTCCAGGACGAACGGCTCCGTGATGTCCTCGGCGAAGTAGCGCGAGGACGCCGAGGTGTCGCCGGGGAGCGTGAAGCCGGGCAGGGCGGCGAGGGCGAGGTTCGGGGCGCGGCCGATTCCCGTCTCCAGCATGCCGCCGCACCACACCGGCACGCCGTGCGCGCGGGCCACGTCGTGGATGCGGCGGGCCTCCAGGTAGCCGCCCACGCGCGCGGGCTTGATGTTGACGACCCGGCACGCGTCCATCGCGATCGCGGAGGCGGTGTCCCGCGCGCTGTGCAGGGACTCGTCGAGGCAGACCCGGGTGGCGATACGGCTCTGGAGGCGGGCGTGGCCGTGGAGGTTGTCCTCCTCCAGCGGCTCCTCGATCAGCAGCAGCCCGAACTCGTCGAGCCGCCGCAGGTGTTCCGTGTCCGCGAGTGTGTACGCCGTGTTCGCGTCGACCTGTAGGGGCAGCGCGGCGCCGAAGCGTGCCCGGACCGCCCGTACCGGCTCGATGTCCCAGCCGGGTTCGATCTTCAGCTTGATCCGCAGGTATCCCTCGGCCAGGTATCCCTCGACGGTGTCCAGCAGTTCCGCGACCGACTCCTTGATGCCGACCGACACCCCCGCCGGGACCCGTTCGCGCACCGCGCCCAGATAGCCGGCCAGCGACATGCCGTACGACCGCAGTTCCGCGTCCAGGATCGCCGTCTCCAGCGCCGCCTTCGCCAGCTCGTGCCCCTTGATCCCGCTGACGGCGGGCCCGACCAGCGCCGCCGTCGGCGAGGGGAGCGCCACCACGCGGGGCACCAGGAAGTCCCGCAGCACGATCTCCGCGCCCGCCACGAACTCCGGGCAGTACAGCGGCCGGGGGTCGCCGGCGAACTCCGACCAGCCCTCGGCGCCGTCCGTGACGACGTGCAGCAGGAAGGTGTCCTTCGTCGTCATCGTCCCGAAGGACGTCCGGAAGGGGCTGACCAGCGGGATCGCCACATGGACGACCTCGACGCGTTCGATTTTCATGCGTCTCCCTCAGTTTCTCGGGTGAGTGTGTACCAGCCGTCCCGGGACATCCCGGTCGCCCGAAATCCCTGCGCGAAGGCCTCCGTGAACACCTCGCGCACGGCCCGCCGCCAGCGCAGCGCGAGCTCCGGGTCGGCGGCCCGCAGCTTGACGACGTCGTCCGGGACCCGGCACCAGATGTGCCGGCCGGCGAGGTCGCGGCGGGCGAGGGGCCCGTCGTCGGGTGCGCGGTGCGTGACGGGCGCGCCCTCGCGGTCCCCCGGGTCGTACGGCCGTCCCGGCGCCGCCAGGTCCCACGTCGCCGTCAACCGGTCGCTCTCGTCGCCGCCGTTCACGCCGTCCGACATGGGGCCGTAGAAGTCGACGACGTACTCGGTGCCGACCGCGCCCAGCTTGGCCAGGTTGAAGCGGGCGTTGCGGCCGACGAGCGGGTCGAAGGTCCACCGCATGGTGCGGGCGCCGCTCTCCAGGGCCCAGGCCCGCTGCGCCTGCTTCACGGCGAGGCCCAGCCCCTGGTCGGCCGCGGCGACCAGCGAGTACACGTCCCCTCCGGGGCCGAAGACGGCGACGGAGGCCCCGGCCAGCCGTTCCCCGCGGTGGGCGACGTGGACCGCGCCGCCCGTGTGGACCAGGCTGCACAGGACCTCCGCCGGGTAGGGCGGAGCCGTGCGCGGGGTCTGCCACACCTCGCCGAAGTACGCGCTGACAGCACCGAGGCCGGCGACGTCGTGGACGGTACGGATGCTCACTTCGCTCATGTGTCGAGTCTCGGAGCCGATCGACCGCCCCGGGTTGTGCGGCCGTACAACATCTGCGTACGTTCTTTTGCGGATCCGCCAAACCGCCAAGTTGGGGGCACTCATGGACGCCTTCACCCTCGGCGACCTCCTGGACGTCGTCGGCGCCTCCGTACGTCTGCACACCTCCCCCGCCGGGCTCACCGACCCGGTCACCGAGGTCCTCCTGTACGACGCCCACGCCCCGCTCCCCCGGGTGCCGGGCGCGCTGCTGCTGGCGGTCGGGGTGCCGGCGGCTGCGGCCGGGCCGCTGATGAGGACGGCTGCCGAGGCCGGGCTGACCGGGATCGTGGTGCGCGGTCCGGACGGGCCGACGGCCGAGGCGGAGGCGTACGGGGTGGCGCTGCTGTCCGTCGCCGCGGACACCGCCTGGCACCGGGCACATCTGCTGCTGGCCTCGGCGATCGGCGCCCGGCCGGTGTCCCCCGCGGGCGGCCACGGCGACCTGTTCGCACTCGCCGACGCCATCGCGGCGGCGACCGGCGGGGCCGTCCTCGTGGAGGACCCGCGCCGGCGGATCCTCGCCTACTCCACGGTCCCCGACCAGCCGGTCGACGAGAACCGCCGCCAGGGCATCCTGGGCCTCCAGGTGCCGGACAGCCCTGAGAACTCCGAGGACTACCGGGCACTGTTCGCGGCCGACGGTCCGCTGTGGCTGCCCGCGCTCCGGGGCGACTGGCTGCCGCGCCTGGCGGTCGCCGTCCGGGCCGGCGGGGAGACCCTCGGGTCGGTATGGGTCGTCGACGACGGCACGCTCGCGGCGGACGCGCGCGAGACGCTCGCACAGGGGGCGTCGACGGCGGCACTGCTGTTGCTGCGGGCGCGGGCGGCACAGGAGCTGGCCCGGCACCAGTACAGCGATCTGCTGCGGCGGTTGCTGGACGGCACAGCGGACGCGGTGACGGCCGCCGACCGGCTGGGAGTCGAGGGTCCCGTACGGGTGGCCGCGTTCGTCCTGGACGTGGCCGGCCTTCCGGACGCCGAGCAGACCGGGCTGCGGCTGCTGGACGTCGTACGGCTGCAGTGCGAGGCGCGTTACGGGCGGCACGCGTGTGTGCCGGTCGACGGGGTGGTGTACGCGCTGTTGCCGGCCGCCGGTGAGCACGCCGGGGGCCGGCACAAGCGGCTGGCCGAGGACATCGTGGCGCGGGCCGGACAGTCGCTCAGGGTGCCGGTGCGGGCGGGGCTGGGCGAGGTGGTGGCGGGGCTCGGGGAGGCGGCGATGTCACGGGCGGACGCCGACCTGGTGCTGCGGGTCCTGGGCCCGGCCCTGCCCGTGGCCACCATCGAGGAGGTCCGCCCACGCGTCACGCTGCTACGGCTGACCGAAGTGCTCGGTGAGCGGCGGGAGTTGAGCGCGGGGGCGTGGCGGCGGGTACTGGCGTACGACGATGAGCACGGCACCGACCATGCGCGCACGCTGGCCTGCTGGTTCGACGCGGGCTGCGACATGACGGGGGCGGCGAAACTGCTGGCCGTGCATCCGAACACATGCCGCTACCGGCTGAAGCAGGTGCGAGAACAGCTCGGAGTGAACCTGGACGATCCCGACGAGCGGTTGGTGCTGTGGCTCCAGTTGAGAACGCTGGCGGGGGTGGGTGGGACTGGGTGAGCTGGGCGGAGGGTGCGAACAGTGAGCCGGGCGAAGCCCTGTTCAGCCCAGCCCAGCCCAGCGCTCAGCGCAACGCTTCGGCGACCTCCCGTGCCGCGTCCACCACCCGCGGTCCCACCCGCTCCGGCACCGCGTCGGCGAGCATCACCACGCCGACGCTGCCCTCGACCCCGGTGACTCCCAGCAGCGGCGCGGCCGCCCCGCTCGCACCGGCCTCCAGCTCCCCGTGGGTCAGCATGTACCCCGGCTCGCCGAAGCCCTGCTGCCGGGCCGCGAGAATGGCCCGCCCCGCGGCCCCGCGGTCCAGGGGATGCCGGAACCCTGCCCGGTACGCCACGTGGTAGTCCGTCCACGTGGGCTCCACGACGGCCACGGCCAGTGCCTCTGCGCCGTCCACCAACGTGAGGTGAGCCGTCGCCCCGATGTCCTCGGCGAGCGAGCGCAGCGCGGGCAACGCGGCCTCCCGTACCAGCGGATGCACCTGCCGCCCAAGCCGCAGCACCCCGAGTCCCACGCGGGCACGCCCGCCCAGATCACGCCGTACGAGTGCGTGCTGCTCCAGCGTGGCCAGCAACCGGTACACAACGGTCCGGTTCACGCCCAGTTTGTTGGAAAGCTCGGTGACGGTGAGCCCGTGGTCCGTATCGGCCAGGAGCTTGAGGACACGCAGTCCCCGGTCAAGCGTCTGAGAGGTCTCCGCGGTCACGACGCCCACTCCTCCAAGTGGTGAGGTCGGCGGGCCCCCTCGCGACGGATGCGTCACCGAGTCCCGTCGGCGACGCGCTTCAGAGGCCGCCGATCGGCCGGCGGCCCGGTCTGTTTCCGGGCCGCGTCGCTTCACGGCTGCGCTCCGCGGCGGCGCTGCCACGGGGCGTGTGCGTAGCGGGACAGTAGCGAAGCGGGTTCGCTCAGCGGAAGCCTCCGTCCAGAATCCGGGCAGCAGCCGGTACGGACCGCTCCGTTTGCCCTGATACGTACAGGCGTGATCCGCTCCGACGGGGGCGCGGGGCACTGCGTGAGCGCCCCGGCCGACCCCCGCGTCCGACATGGGACAGGTGTCCCCGTCACCGCATCCGCGTGGCCCACTCCTGCACCTTGGCGATGCGCTGCCGCAGCTGCCCGGCCGTGGCCTCGGCGCTCGGCGGACCGCCGCACACCCGGCGCAGCTCGGTGTGGATCACCCCGTGGGGCTTGCCGCTCTGGTGGGTGTACGCGCTGACCATGGTGTTGAGCTGCTTGCGCAGCTCCATCATCTCCTTGTGGGAGACGACGGGCCGCCGCTCGGCGGGCAGCTCAAGGAGGTCGGCCTCCGAGTCCGGCTTCTTGCGGCTGTGCGCGATCTGCCGCGCCTGCCGCTTCTGGAGGAGGAGCTGCACCTGGTCGGGTTCGAGCAGGCCCGGGATGCCGAGGTAGTCCTGCTCCTCGTCGCTCCCCGGGTGCGCCTGCATGCCGAACTCGGCGCCGTCGTAGAGAACGCGGTCGAAGACGGCGTCGGACTCCAGCGCCTCGAAGGCGAACTGCTCCTGCTCGCCGGTGTCCTCGTCCTCCTCCTTGTTCGCCTCCTCCATCTCCTTCTCGGACTCGGCGTAGGGGTCCTCCTCGCCCTCCTTCTTCGGCTTGTCGAGGGCGTGGTCGCGCTCGACCTCCATCTCGTTGGCGAAGGTGAGGAGGTCGGGGACGGTCGGGAGGAAGACGGAGGCGGTCTCGCCGCGCCGCCGGGACCGTACGAAACGGCCGACGGCCTGGGCGAAGAAGAGGGGCGTCGAGATGGTGGTGGCGTACACCCCGACCGCGAGCCTCGGGACGTCGACGCCCTCGGACACCATGCGGACGGCGACCATCCACCGGTCGTTGCTCGCGCTGAAGGAGTCGATCCGCTTGGACGCGCCGGTGTCGTCGGAGAGGACGAGGGTGGCCTTCGACCCCGTGATGTCACGGATGAGCTTGGCGTAGGCCCGGGCCGATTCCTGGTCGGAGGCGATGACGAGGGCCCCGGCGTCCGGGATCCCCTTCCTGACCTCGGTGAGCCGCTGGTCGGCGGCCCGTAGCACGCTGGGCATCCACTCACCACGCGGATCCAGGGCCGTACGCCAGGCCTGACTGATCGCGTCCTTGGTCATGGGTTCGCCGAGCCGGGCCGCGATCTCGTCACCGGCCTTGGTCCGCCACCGCATCTGCCCGCTGTAGGACAGGAAGATGACGGGCCGCACGACGTGGTCGGCGAGCGCGTTGCCGTAGCCGTAGGTGTAGTCGGCGGACGACCGTCGGATCCCGTCGTTGCCCTCCTCGTACGTCACGAAGGGGATGGGGTTGGTGTCGGACCGGAACGGCGTACCGGTGAGCGCGAGCCGTCGCGTGGCCGGCTCGAAGGCTTCGAGGCAGGCCTCGCCCCACGACTTGCTGTCACCGGCGTGATGGATCTCGTCGAGGATGACGAACGTCTTGCGCTGCTCGACGCGATTGCGGTGCAGCATGGGCCGTACGCCCACACCCGCGTAGGTGACGGCGACCCCGTGGTAGTCCTTGCCGGTCGGCCCCGCGCTGTACTCGGGATCCAGCTTGATCCCTATCCGCGCGGCCGCCTCGGCCCACTGCTTCTTCAGGTGCTCGGTCGGCGCGACGACGGTCACCTGCTGCACGATGTGGTGGTGCAGCAGCCAGGAGGCGAGGGTGAGGGCGAAGGTCGTCTTGCCCGCGCCGGGGGTCGCGACGGCCAGGAAGTCACGCGGCTGCTCCTGGACGTATCTCTCCATCGCCCCTTGCTGCCAGGCCCGCAGCTTGTTCGCTGTGCCCCAGGGGGCGCGGCCCGGGAAGGCGGGAGAAAGGTGGTGGGAGGAGGCGGCGGTGGTAGTCACGGTCTCCGTCGGGGGTCGAGCGGCTCGGCTGCGTTCTGGGCTGTTTCTCGGTTGCTGTTTCTCGGGCTGTGTATGACGACCGGGTCACCTTACCGGCGGCCCGGCGCTGTCACCGTCCGGACGGGGCCGGGTCGGTCCTGGGTGGGACCGAGGTCACAGTCATCGCGCGAAGCGCGGCAGGTGGGCTGCGATCTTGGGTACGTCCAGGCGGCCCTGGCAGACGTCCAACACGAACCGCTCGGCCTCGTCGACATCGAAGTCCGCGTCCAGCGGGTGGCCGTTCACTTGGTACCACTCGGTGGCATCGCGCTTTTGGCGTGGAGCCGGGTCGTCACCCACGCCCCCACCAACGCCACCCCCGCCATCGGCAGGAACACCACGGCGAAGGCCACCGGATGCTGCGAGCCGGACGCCTCGCTCACCGTATGACTCACCGAGCCCCCGCCCAGCGCAGCGAAGGCCGCTCCGCCCGCCGCCAGCAGAACGGCGTTGGAGAGGCCGTCGGAGATCTGGAGGGCGGCGGAGTTGGTGCCGGCCTCCTCGGGGGCGGAGAGATGCAGCAGAAGCACGCTCGTGGAGGAGATCACCAGCCCCATCCCGAAGCAGCCGAACCCCCAGGCGACGGCGACGGTCCAGACGGGCACGGAGTGGATCAGCACACTCGGCGCGGCGGCGATCGCGGCGGCGACCAGCACCATCCCCACGGTCATCAGCCGTCCCCGGTACGGCTCCACCCGCGGCCGCGACTGCACCCACGACCCCAGCGCCCACGTACCGCCGCCCGCCGCGAGCGAGAACCCGGCGAGCGTCGGCGACAGCCCCCGCTGGGTGACCAGCATCAGCGGCACGAAGGACTCGGCGGCGACGAAGGACCCCGCGGCGACCCCGCGCAGCAGCACGACGGAGGGCAGCCCGCGCGCCGCCCGGTACGTACCGCGCGGCAGCAGCCCGAGCACGGCCGGCACGAGCAGCGCGGCGCCCGCGAGGCCGGGGAGCAGGGAGAGGGGACGCAGGCCCTGGGCGGCGTACTGGAGGAGCCCCGCGCCGAGGGAGATCCCGAGGGCGAGCCGGATGCGGCGACGGTCGAAGGAGGCCTTCCCGTGGGCGCTGTCGACCGGCCCTCCCGCGAGCCGCCGTATCTGCGGCAGCGCGAGCGCCAGCGGAAAGACCACGAGCACCGGGATCCCCACGAACACCCACCGCCATCCGAGATGTTCGGTCACCGCCCCGGCAGCGAGCGGCCCCACGATGGACGGCACGACCCACCCGGCGGCGAACGCAGCCATGATCGCGGGCCGCAGCCGCTCGGGGTACGCCCGCCCGACCACGACATACAGGGCGACGATGACCAGCCCGCCCCCGAGCCCCTGCACGGCCCGCCCCAGGATGAACAGCCACATGGTGGTGGCGGTCCCGGACACCAGCAACCCGGCGGCGAACGCGCCGATCCCGGCCGTCAATGCCCCGAGCGGCCCCCGCCGGTCCGACCACTGCCCGGACAGCACCATCCCGAACAGGCTGGTCGTGAAGTACCCGGAGAACGCGAACGCGTAGAGCGCGACCCCGTCCAACTCCCGCGCGGCCACGGGCATCGCGGTCCCGACAGCGGTCGCCTCGAACGCGATCAGCACCACGACGGAGACGATCCCGACACTGAGCGCCCGGTGGGACCGCCCCAGCACCCCCTCCCCTGCCCCATCGACGAACGGGCCCACAGGGTCATCAGTGACACCGACGTCACGCGGTTCGAGAGCTGCCATGCCCGCCAGAGTAAGTCCCGCAACTCCCTTTGACCCCTGTCAAGAGACCGCCTCCCCCTAGGACCTTGGACGTACGACCACCCCCGCACGGACCCGCTTCACGAACGCCGTACGACAGTCCCAGTGCAGCCCCGGTGATCACCTCGGCGTCCTCCTCACAAGCACCCCCCGCCCCGCCCGCGCTTCATGAACGGCGTATGGCAGTCCCGTTGCAGCCCCCGCGATCCCCTTGAGCCCACCCCGCTCCCCGCCGTACGTTCATTTCACCGACCTCGGCAGGAGCACCCCACTCCACACCGACCCGGCCGTGTGCCCGAGTGGTTCAGGGACTCGCCTGCAAAGCGAGTTACGCGGGTTCGATTCCCGCCACGGCCTCAGCTGTCCGACCATGCAGGGCGAAAGGGGCGGCACCCTCGAAGGTGCCGCCCCTTCGCCGGTGCGGGGCCTACGCTTGCGGGCCGTAGCCGCCGTGTGGGTAGAGGAGCCAGGACGTGTGTGAGACCGCATCGGAGCAGCCCTTCCCCGAAGCCTGTCGGGCTGATCAGGCGCCCGCTCCCCATTCGCTGCTCGGGCCTGTGCTCGGGTTTCTGGGGTCGTGGCGGGGGCGGGGCCAGGGCGGGTATCCGACGCTCGACGACGACTTCGCGTACGCGCAGGAAGTCACCTTCAGCCATGACGGGCGCCCCTTCCTCCGGTACGAGGCCCGGGCCTGGCTGCTCGACGGCGACGGGGTGCCGTTGCGGCCGGCGGCGCGGGAGAGCGGCTGGTGGCGGCTTCAGCCGGACGGGCGAGTAGAGGCGCTGATCACCCAGCCCACCGGCATCACTGAGATCCTCGTCGGCCATGCCGCGGACGGCGCGGTCGATCTCTCCACGCACATCGTCGCTCTCACCCCCACCGCCAAGGACGTGACCGCCACCCGGCGGCGCTACAACCTGTCCGGCGGGGACACCCTCACCTTCGTCCACGACCTCGCCGCGGTCGGCCGGCCGTTGCAGCACCACCTCTCGGCGACCCTGCGGCGCGAAGACGACTAGAGCACCCCGCCCGCCTCGTCCTGGAACAGCTCCGTCCAGTAGTGCCAGTCCGCGTCCGTCGTCGTGCCCGTGGGGTCGATGGTGGAGAGGGCCCGGATCATCGTCTTGGCGACCTGGACGTACAGGGAGTTCGTCAGCTCGTGGGAGAGCGACTCGTCTATCTGGCGCTCCCGGTGCAGGAGCCAGAGGGTGAAGGCGAGGGTGGAGATGTCGGTGTTGAGGGGGTGCAGGATCGCTTCCCGCTCGCTCCAGTTCAGGACCGCGCCGGTCTCGCCGTCGACCACCAAGGTGTTGTCCTCGATCAGATGGCCCAGGACGATCAGGTGGTCGGCCCGGGGCGGGAGGGCGACCAGCCGGTCGGCCTGGTGCTCCGCGAGGGTCGGAAGCGGGGCGTCCGGGTCGGTGTGGAAGAGGACGCCGTCCTCCGGCAGGCCCGTCTCCGCGAGGAAACGGCGGGTCGGGGCATGGGTGAGCGTGGACGGGAAGTCGATGTCCTCGAAGCGGGCGACCCGGTTGCGGCCGAACTCCTGGTCCAGCAGGCGCGGCGGCAGGTCAAGGGCCAGGCCGGACGCCGTGCCCGGGCCCGCCACCAGGGCGAGGGGGCGGATCAGGGCCGCGATCTTCCAGAACGTCGGCACCGCACCGCCCGTGCCCTCCTCGAACACCGTCAGCAGTTGACGGGTCGCCTCCTCCACCGCCGTGGGACCGAAGCGGCCGGCGTACGCGGCGAACTGGCCTCGCACCTCTGTCAGTTCGTCCGTCGCCGTCGCGAAGCGGACCAGCGTGGGGAGCGACGGGGCCAGCGGGGTGCGGTCCATCAGGTCGGGGCGGGCGTGGAAGAAGGCCGTCGTCGAGACCTCGCCCGTGACTCCGTCGAGCAGGACCGACTCCGTTTCCATGCCGTGCAGGTCCGTCAGTCCGCCTATCACCAGTTGGTCGCGCAGCCCGTCGCTGAGCCGGCCCGCCGGGTCGGCCGTCGCGTCGGCCACCGTGCGCAGGCCGTCGCGGCGCAGTTCCTCGAAGGTGAACAGGTCGCTGTCACCGGGCAGTCCGGGGCCGCTGAGCCAGCGGCGGGTGGACACGTGAGTGATGTACGGGCGCAGTTCGTCCTCGGTCAGTCTGATCGCCGCTACGGCGGCATCGGTCGTGCTCATGGCTCCCCCGTGTGTTTCCTTGCGCAGTCCCCTGGGCACGTCTCTCACGGTCCCCTGGCAGGGCACGGCACGGCGAACCAGGTTGGCCGGCGCTCATCCCCCACTGCTCGAAACACTACGCGCCGCCACTGACAACGCCCCCCGTATCAGGGAGACGTCAGAGCACCCTCGCGCGTTCCCGTCCCGCGAGAATCGCCTCCACCGTCTGCGCCGGGGTCAGTTCGGAGGTGTCCAGCCACAGGCCGATCCGTGGCGTCGACGCCCGCAGCGCCGCGTCCAGCGCGGGGACCGTCCAAGCCGCGTCGTCGTAGCCCGACTTGGTCCGGCCCGCCTCCCGGGCGGCCACCGTCCCGGCGTCCGGCGCGAGGACCACGACGTACAGGGGGCGGGTCCGGACCAGCGCCACATACGCCGTCAGGTCCTCGCCGAGCACGACGTCCTGGACGACCGCCGTGAAACCGGCCTCCGCGTACGCTTCCGCGGTCGCCGCCGACAGCCGGTACCGCAGGCGCAGTTGGGCGTCGGCCTCACCGGACGCCCCGGGTACGTAGTCCTCGCGCCCCGACACGATCATCCGCCGGAACACGTCCCCGCGGACATGCGCGGCCCGCGGAAGCCGCTCCGCCAGCGCCTGCGCGACCGTCGACTTGCCGGCCGCCATCACGCCGGTGACCAGGACGACGCCGTTCACGCGGAGGAGACGCCGCCCACCACGGGCTCCTGAACGGGAAGGCTCATCGGTCCGTCACCACCGCGGCCTGCGGGCGGATCGGCAGCCGGTTCACGGGACGGCCGGTAGCCGCGCGTACGGCGGAGGCGACGGCCGCCGGGGAGGTGACCACCGGCACCGCGCTCGCCGCCTTCGCGCCGAACGGTGCGATCACGTCCCGCTCCTCGACGAGCTTGACGATCCGGATGTCCGGCGCGTCCAGGGCCGTCGGCAGCGCGTACCCCGTGAGGTCCGGGTGGCGGATCAGTCCGCGCGCGGTGCGCAGGTTCTCCGTCAGCGCTATCCCGACGCCCTGGGTGACGCCCGCTTCGATACGGGCCTCCAGCTGGGCGGGGTTGAGGATCCGGCCGACATCCTGGGCGAGTGCCATCTCGACCACGCGGACCGAGCCCAGTTCGACGTCGACGTCGACGACCGCGCGGATCGCGCAGAACGCGATCCCCACGAAGGCGTCGCCCTGGCCCGCCTCGTTCAGGGGCTCGGTCGGATGCGGCCGGCACTGGGCGGTCGCCCACAGTTCCTTGCCGTCCATGGCCTCGGTGACGGTCGTCGACAGGACGCCGTCGTAGGAGGTGATCTTGCCGTCGGTGATCTGGAGCAGCTCGGTGGACATGCCGAACTTGTGCGCCAGGGGCTGCAGGAGCTGGGTGCGGACCATCTTGGCCGCGCGTTCGACGGCGCCGCCGGAGACCCAGGTGTGGCGGCCTCGAGCGCCCGGGCCGGCCGGGGGCTGGTCGGTGTCGACGGGAGCGACGTGCACCTCGTCGATGCCGAGCGTCTCCTGGACGATCTGGCGGGCCAGCGTGGTGAAGCCCTGGCCGGTCTCGACGGCCGCGCACAGCACCGTGGCGACGCCGTCCTGGACCCGTACGGTCGCCGTGGAGACCTCGTCCGCGCCTTCGGTGCCGAGCATGTGGACCATGCCGAGGCCGTAGCCGACGCCCCGGCGGATCGCGCCGGGTTCGCCCGCGCCCTCGGGGCCGCCGGGCAGCAGCCACTGGTCCTCGGGGGTGTCCTTGGGCAGCTCGGGGAGCGGGAAGTCCCGTACGGCCTGGAGCAGTTCGGCCACCGGGGCCGGGCAGGTCACCGTCTGGCCGGTCGGGAGTACGTCACCGGTGGCGAGGGCGTTGCGCAGGCGCAGCTCCGCCGGGTCGACGCCCAGCTTCTTGGCCAGCTTGTCCATCTGCGCCTCGTAGGCGGCGCACACCTGCATCGCGCCCTCGCCGCGGACATGGCCGGAGGGCGGGTTGTTGGTGCGGACGGCCCAGCCCTCGATGAAGGCGTTCGGGACGACGTACGGTCCGCAGGCGAAGCCCACGGCGGCGGCCAGGGCCTCGGCGGAGGTGTCCGCGTAGGCGCCCCCGTCGAGCAGGATCTGCGCCTCGACCTTCACCAGCTTGCCGTCCGCGTCGGCGTGGTGGCGGTATCTCAGCAGCGTGGGATGGCGGTGCACATGGCCGAGGAAGGACTCCTCGCGCGTGGCCGTGAGCTTCACCGGGCAGCCCGTCTTCAGCGCGAGCAGGCCGAGCGGGAGCTGGAAGCCCTGGTCCTCACGGTCGGCGGTGGCGCCGGGGACGCCGGTGACGACGACCTTGACGCGCTCGGGCTCCAGGCCGTAGCAGGCGGCGGCGGTGTCGCGGTCGGCATGCGGGTCGGTGGAGGCGAGGTAGAGCTCGACGCCGCCGTCGGGGCGGGGCACGGCGAGGCCGGCCTCGGCGCCGATGGGGGCGGGGTCCTGGCGGCCGATGCGGTACTGGCCCTCGACGATGATCTCGCCGACGACGTCCGGGTCGCCGTGGTGGAGCGGGATGTGGCGGACCAGGTTGCCGTCGGGGTGCAGGGGCTCGGCCTCGAAGGCCTGCTCCGGGTCGGTGACCGGCTCCAGCACCTCGTACTCGACGATGACGGCGGCCGCCGCCATGCGCGCGGTGTCGGGGTGGTCGGCGGCGACGGCCGCGATGGGCTCGCCGTGATGGCGTACGACCTCGGAGGCGAAGACCGGGCGGTCGGCCTTGCCGCGGCCGTGCACCGGGCTGCCGGGGACGTCCTCGTGGGTGATGACCGAGCGGACTCCGGGCATGTCACGCGCGTGGGACGTGTCGATGGACACGATGCGCGCGTGCGCGTGCGGGGAGCGCAGGACGGCGGCCCACAGCAGGCCCTCGGCCCACAGGTCGGCGGCGTAGGGGAAGGTGCCCTCGGTTTTCGCGCGCGCGTCGGCGGCCGGCAGGGAGACGCCGAGGCCGTGCGGAATCGGCTCCGGGGCAGGTGCTGCCTCCGCGGCGGTGGTCGCGGTGGCGGCTTCGTTGCTCACGCCTGGCCTCCGTCCTGTCCCTGTCCGTACGCCTGCTCATGCGGTCCGGCGGCGCCCGGGAAGCCCGGCGAGTCGAACGCCGACGCGTGGACGCTTCCGCCCCCGGGGCCCGCCTGGTGCGGAATACGTGCCTCGTCGCCATCCGTCTCACCGTCGCCCGTCGCGTGGGCCTCGCGCTCGGCGACGACCTCCTTGACGGCGTCGACGACGCCCCGGTAGCCGGAGCAGCGGCAGAGGTTGCCGCACAGTGCGGTGCGGGTCTCCATCTCGGTGGGCGCCGGGTTGCCCTCCAGCAGGTCGTGCACGGTCATCGCCATGCCCGGCACGCAGAAGCCGCACTGCACGGCGCCGCACCGGGCGAGCGCGCGCTGCACGTCCGAGGGGCGGCCGTCCGCGGCGAGGCCCTCGACGGTACGGACCTCGCTGCCGGAGGCGGTCACGGCGGGCACCAGGCAGGAGGCGACGAG
Source organism: Streptomyces sp. NBC_00285 (assembly GCF_036174265.1). Classification (NCBI taxonomy): domain Bacteria; kingdom Bacillati; phylum Actinomycetota; class Actinomycetes; order Kitasatosporales; family Streptomycetaceae; genus Streptomyces; species Streptomyces sp. NBC_00285. The sequence continues at coordinate 4,350,909 of NZ_CP108055.1, forward strand.
CCGTCCGTCGACCTGGACGTTGCACGCCCCGCACTCGCCCTGCGAGCAGCCGTCCTTGGCGCCGGCGAGGCCGAGCCGCTCGCGCAGTACGTAGAGCAGCGACTCGCCGATCCAGGCGTCGGTGACCGGGCGGTCGACGCCGTTGACGCGCAGGACGAAGGAGGCGAGGGGGTGTTCCTCGCCGGAGTGTGCGGGGGCCCGCTCGTCAGGGTTCTCGTCGGCGTCGGGGTCGGCCGCGTGCTCCTCGGCTGCCTCGGACTCCGGTTCGTCGTCGTCGCCGACGGGCGGGGCGTGCTCCGTGCCGGGCTCGGCGGGGCCGTCAGCGGCTTCCACGGCCCCGTGGGCGTCGTCGGAGTCCTCAGGTGCCGCCGGAGCCTCGCCGGCGCCGGGAGTGGGCCGTGAGGCGGCCGTGGAGGGGCTGTCCGCGGAGGGCTCGGCGGGGTCGTGGGGCGCACGGCCCGGCTCGGCGCGCGTGTGCGCGGTCGGCGTGGGCTGCTCCGACGGGTCTGCGGGCGCGTGGTCCTCGGTGTGCGCGGCGGGCGGCACATGCACGTCGGTGTGCGTGTCGGCCTGCGTCTCGGCGGCCTCTACGGCGTAGGCGTCACCGGCGTGCCCCTCGCCGTGCGGGACGTGCGCGTGCCGCTCGTCGGCCGCTCCGGCGCCGCCCTGGGCCGGGTCGTCCCACGGCTGCGCCGGCTGTGTCGCCCAGGGTGCGGACGCGCCGCCCGGCAGGGTCGCGGGAGGGGTGCCGCCCCACTGCTCAACCAGGGCCGACGTGGTGAACTCGCCCGATTCGTCCGGGAGGTCTCCGCCGACGACGGGGATCGACCACTGCCCGGTGACGTCGTGGCCCGGCACGGGCGCGGCCGCGGTGTCCTCGACGTTCCACTGCTGGGTGGACGCGGGGTTGTACGTGAACTGTCCGGTCTGGCCCTGCGGCACCGCGTTCGGGTCGGGCCAGCCGGTCCCCTCGGCGGGGGCGCCCCACGCGCCCGTGCCCGCCGGGTCGGTTCCGGTGCCGTCGCCCGGTGCGGCCGTTATCTGCGGCGGCACATAGCCCTGGCCGCGCGCGGCGAGCGGACTGTCGGCGGAGGCCAGGAGGGCGTCGATGCCTCCTTCGGGGAGCTTCACGAAGGCGGTCGCGCCGTCGTCGTAGTCGCCCTGGGGCAGGGGGTCCCAGCGGCCCGCGGCCCGGGGCGTGCCCTCTCCGTGCTGGTCGTCGGTCATGACAGTGCCCTCCCCAGTGCTCGTCGGGCCAGCGCGGCGACGGTGCGCCGCAGGTGCAGTACGGCGGGCGGATGCTGCGGTACGGAGCCGTCCACGGCCGGTGCCGGGTCGGGGATGCAGGCCGCGGCGACGTACTCGCCGAAGGCCTCCAGGGCCTCCGGGACGATCGCGCGGCCGTTGTCCCAGTCGATGAGCCGGGCGACCCACTGCTCGGCGTCCAGGGGCCGCAGCGGCATCGGCGCTATGGCACCGACGGCGCACCTGACCCCGCGCCGGGCCGGGTCGAGGACCAGCGCGACCGAGGCCATCGCACGGCCGGGGCCGGTGCGGCCGGTCACCTTGAGGAAGACCTGCGGGGCGTGCAGCAGCGGTACGCGGACGAAGCCGATGAGCTCTCCGGCGCGGAGCATCTCCATGCCGGCCAGCAGGTGGGAGACGGGCATCTCCCGGCGGGCTCCGTCCTGACCCGCGATGATCAGGGTCGCCTCCAGGGCGGCCAGAACGGGCAGCGCGTCGCCCGTGGGTGCCGCCGAGGCGATGTTGCCGCCGAGGGTGCCCGCGTTGCGGATCTGCGGCGGGCCTGCGGCGCGGGCGGCGGCCGCGAGCGCCGGGATGAGGGCGGCGAAGTCGGGACGGCCCATACGCGCGTGTGTGAGACCCGCGCCGAGCAGGGCGTGTCCGTCCTGGTACTGCCAGCCGCGGATCTCGCTGATCCGGCCGAGGCCGACCAGCGCGGCGGGCCTGAGCTGCCCGGAGTTGACGGCGGCCATCAGGTCGGTGCCGCCCGCGACGGGCACGGCGGCGGGCATGGCCGTGAGGGCCGCCACCGCCTCGTCCAGCGTTGTGGGCAGCGTGACGGCCTGCGTCGCCTGCGGTGCGTGCGTGGTCAAACCGGCTGCCCCTTCCCGCTGTCCCACCTGGCCCTGCCTGTTGCTGCCGTACGGTACGTGCTGACAGGGCGGACGTGGCAACTCTGGCACATCTTCGCAACACCCGAAGACAGGGGTCCGCTAGGAGGCATTCGGTGGCATTCGCCCGCCCCGTCCGGGAGATGGTCCGTTTTCGCACGGCATCACCGGCACATACCGATTGACTCTCTTAAATGGCTCTTGGGGTTTTTTTCCCTTACCTGTTCGGTGGCGTCCCCTCGATGGGCCGGCCGAGCACTCCGGGCCGCTGCTGCCACGGCAACGGCCCTGTGGGCGGCCGGTAGCCGACGCCCAGGGCGTCAAGTCGCTCGTAGTGAAGGGCCATTCGCCGCTCGAAGTCCGCGAAGTCCCGTTCCGCCGGAGCGGGCAGAGCGCTCCAGGCCACCTCGGCGAAGGCCGCCAGCCGGGGGAAGGTCTGGTAGTCGACGCGCCCCTGGTCCTCCATCACCTCGGTCCACACGTTGGCCTGCGCGCCGAGGACGTGCGCGGCCTCCTCGGGCGTCAACTCCGGTGGAACGGGCTCGAACCGATAGACGTCCTCCAGGGTGCGGACGTAGGCGATGGGGACCGGTTCGTCCGCGCCCGCGTCCTGCCGGTAGTCCAGGTACACCTGCTGCTCGGGGCACATGACGACGTCGTGGCCCGCGCGGGCGGCCGCGATGCCGGCCGCGTAGCCGCGCCAGGACGAGACCGCCGCGCCTTCGGCCAGCCCACCCTCCAGGATCTCGTCCCAGCCGATGAGCCGACGCCCGCGCGCGGAGAGCCACTTGTCGAAGTGTCCGATGAACCAGGACTGCAACTCGTCCTCGTCCGCGAGGCCGAGTTCCTCGATCCGGGCCTGGACGAAGGACGACTCCCGCCACTGCTCCTTGGCGCATTCGTCGCCGCCGATGTGAATGAACTCGGAAGGGAACAGCTCCAGCAGTTCCTCGAACACGCCCTCGTAGAAGCGCAGGGTGTTGTCAGTGGGGGCGAGTACGTTCAGAGAGATGCCCCAGCTGTCCCAGACCGTGAGGGAGGTCGTGTCGATGACGTCGGTGATGCCGAGTTCCGGGTACGCGGCGATGGCGGCCTGCGAGTGTCCGGGCACGTCGATTTCGGGGACGACGGTGATATGCCGCTCGGCGGCGTAGGCGACGATCTCCCGGATGTCGTCCTGGGTGTAGAAGCCCCCGTGCGGCTTCTCCTCCCACAGCGGTGAGGCCCCGTGGCCGAATTTGGTACGCGCCCGCCATGAGCCCACCTCGGTGAGCCGGGGGTACCTCTTGATCTCGACCCGCCAGCCCTGGTCGTCCGTCAGATGAAAGTGGAAGACGTTGAGTTTGTGCGCGGCCATCAGATCCAGGTAGCGCAGCACCCCGTCCTTGGTCATGAAGTGCCGGGCCACGTCGAGCATGAGGCCACGCCAGCGGAATCGGGGGGCGTCCTCGACGGTCTGGTGCCGGACGCCGTACTGCACGTCGGGGGCGACCGGTGCGCGCCGGAAGGCGTCGGGGCCGAGGAGTTGACGGAGTGACTGCGCGCCCCAGAACACTCCGGCCGGCCCGCCGCCCGTGATCTCGACACCCCAGCCGGTGGTGACCTTCAGCCGGTAGCCCTCCGGGTCCAGGGTGTCGTCGAGACGCAGCGTGAGCGTGTTCTCGGCGCCCTCCTGCCCAGGCGGCAGCGGCAGCCCGAGGGCCGCGCCCAGGGTGGCGCGCAGCCAGCGCTGGGTGGAGTCGGTGCCGGCCGCGCCCCACAGGGCGGTGTCCGGCCCGAACACGAAGCCGCATGGAGTGGGTCCCACGACACTGCGCGCCGCGGGAATCAGTTCTGCGAGCGAGGTCACATCAGTCCTTAACCGCTCCGCCCAGCCCCGAGACCAGGCGTCGCTGTACGAGTACGAAGAACACCAGTACCGGAATCGTCATCACCGTCGAGGCGGCCATGACGCCGCCCCAGTCCGGCTCGTCCGGTTTGAAGAAGACCAGCAGGGCCATCGGCAGCGTGGACTGCGAGGTGTCGCTGATGATGAACGACTTGGCGAAGAGGAAATCGTTCCAGGCGGAGATGAAGGAGAACACGCTCGTGGCCACCAGACCGGGCAGGACGAGGGGGAACAGAATCTGCCACAAAAATCGCGCGCGGCTCGCCCCGTCGATGTACGCGGCCTCCTCCAAAGCCTCCGGTACGGCCTTCACGAACCCTCTCAGCATCCAGATCGCGAAGGGCAGCGAGAAGGCGATGTGGGGCAGGATCAGCGAGCCCAGCGTGTTCAGCAGACCGAAGTCCCGCATCTGGAAGAACAAGGGGATGGTGAGGGCCTCCACGGGCACCATCTGGGCCACCAGAAACATGATCAGGAGGGTGGTCCGGAAGCGGAAGCGGAATCGTGTGACGGCCGTCGCGGCGAGAAACGCGATCAGCGCCGAGACGATCACGACACTGCCCGCCACGACAAGGCTGTTGACGAAATACCGACCGAAATCCTGCTGCCCGAACACTCGCCGGAAGGAATCCAGCGAGGGCGAGAGCGTCCAGGGCCGGGGCTGGGCCGACTCGATCTCGCCGGCCGGTCTGAAGGCGCTGAGCACCATCCAGTAGAGGGGGAAGGCGACGACGACCGCGATCAGCAACGCGGACCCCTCGGCGGCCAGCCGCCAGGGACGCCGTACGGACAGCCGGGCCCGGGCGCGTGGAAGGCTCACAGTTCCTCCCCCTGGCGGCGCAGCAGCCGCAGGTACACCAGCGTCACGGCGAGCAGGATCAGCAGCATCACGACGCCGATCGCCGCGCCGAGGCCGTACTGCGAGGAGGCGAAGGCCTGCTGGTAGGCGTAGACGTTCAGGACGAGGTTCTGTCCGGCGATGCCTCCCCCGTTCGTCATGACGTAGATCTGGGTGAAGACCTTGAAGTCCCAGATGACCGACTGGATGGTGACGACGGCCAGGATCGGCCGCAGCATCGGCGCGAGCACCGACCGCCAGATCCGCCACTGCGAGGCCCCGTCCAGCGCGGCGGCCTCCAGCACCTCGCCCGGCACGGCACGGATCCCGGCGTACACCGTGACCATCACGAACGGGAAGGAGCACCAGACGACTTCGAGGAGTACGAGGAGGAAGGCGCTGACCCGCCCGTACGTCCACGAGTGGTCGCCGAGCCCGAGGACGCGGTTCACCGGTCCGAAGTCGGGGTCGAAGAGGAGCAGCCATACCGTCGACCCCGTCACCGCCGGTGTCGCCCACGCCCCCAGCGCGGCCAGCATCAACGCCAGCCGCGGCACGGCCCGTACCCGGGTGAGGAGCACGGCCAGCGCGCACCCGACGGCGAGCGTCGAGACGACACAGGCCCCCGCGAACAGCACGGTGGCCAGCAGCACCTGCCAGAACTGCGGGTCGGAGAACAGCGCGGAGTAGTTCCCGAGCCCTTCGAAGGCGGTCGGTTCACCGCCGCTGACCTGGGCCTGGGTGTACCGGAAGAAGGAGATCAGACCGAGTTGCCAGACGGGGTAGACAAGCAGTGCGCCCAGGACGACGAGGGCGGGGGCGAGATAGAGCCAGGGTGCCCGGGTGGTGCGGTTGATCACTGACGTCACCGAGGTCACCCGACGGAGCCGAAGGCGTTGTCCATCTTCTTCGCCGCTTCACCGGAGGCCGCCGCCACGTCCTTCTTGCCGCTGATGACCTCCTGGAACATCGTCGGCAGCACCAGCGAGGAGTCGATCTGCGACCAGGCGGGCGAGGCGGGCACGAACTTCGTCCCGGCGGCGAGGGTCTGCGCGAAGGGCTTCACATACGGCTGCTCGGCGGCGGCCTGCTGCCGGACGTCCGCGAACGTCGGCAGGAACCCCATCGCGCCGAACATCGACGCCTGCGTCTTCTTCGAGGTGAGCTGTTCCATCAGGTCCACGGCCAGCGTCCGGTGGGCCGTGCTCTTGAGCACGCCGATGTTGTTGCCGCCCGCGAAGGCGGGAGCTATCGACCCGGCGGTGATCCCGGGCAGCGGCACCACCGCGTACTCGCCCTTGACCTTCCCGGCCTCGACGGCCGTATGGCTGAAGTCGCCGCCGATCGCCATCCCCGCCTTGCCCGCCGCGAACGCGGTGATCGTGTCGTTGCCGCCCATGCCGGCGCACTTCGCGGCGGGACAGTTGGTGTCGGTGAAGAGCGAGGTGTACTCCTTGATGCCCTTCTGCGCGGCCGCGCTGTCGATCGCGGAGGCGTACGACCCGCCCTTGCCTTCGGCGAGTTCGCCGCCGCCCGCCCAGATGAAGGGCATCGCGCCGTACGTGTAGGCGCCGCCGACGACGAGGCCGTACAACTCGGGCTTCGCGGCGCGGATCGTGCGGGCCGTGGTGGCCAACTCGGCCATCGTCCTCGGGACTTCGAGTCCGAGTTCCTTGAAGACGTCGGTGCGGTAGTAGAGGGCACGGACGCCGACGTAGAAGGGCGAGCCGTAGATCCTGCCGTCCACGGTGACCGACTGCCTGGCCGTGGGGTCGGTGTCCTTCGCCTGGTTCCAGTCGCCGAACTCCCTGGTGACGTCGAGGAGTCCGCCGTCCTTCACATAGCCGGCGGTGTCGGTGTTGCCGTACTCCATCACGTCGGGTGCGGAGGACGGATCGTTGAAGGCGGCCTTGACGCGCTGGGCGCGGGTCTCGACCGGGATGTACTCGACGTCGACCTTGGTGTCCCGGTGAGCCTTCTCGAAGGAGGCGACGACGGAGTCGACGACCTTCTCCTTCGGTTTGTTGCCGACCTCCTGGAAGAGCCAGACGCGCAGGGTGCCGGTCTTCTCGTCCTTGTCGGAGGAGGAGTTGGAGGAGGTCTGGGGCGCGCAGGCGGTGACGACCAGGGCGGCCAGGAGCAGGGCGGGAAGGTGGGGGGAGAGCTTCATGGAGTGTTCCTCCGGGCGTGCGTTGCAACATATGCAATGACGGTTTCGCTCAACGCAACGGAGGTTATGGGTTACATGAACACGCCCACAAGAGGTCTCAACCACTTCGTGACCCTCGGCCCGCTCCGGCACACGCGAAGGCCCCCCGTGGCGCGCCGCAACGCGACCCGGGGGGCCTTCGAAATCCTCAGAGCGTCACACGACGGACCGGACTACTTGTCGCCGCCCTTGCCGCCCTCGTCGTCCCCGGATCCCATGGACTCGTAGATCTCCTTGCACATGGGGCACACGGGGTACTTCTTGGGATCGCGGCCGGGCACCCACACCTTGCCGCACAGCGCCACGACGGGAGTCCCGTCGAGGGCACTCGCCATGATCTTGTCCTTCTGGACGTAGTGGGCGAAGCGCTCGTGGTCGCCGTCACCGTGGGACACCTGCGGCGTCGGCTCTACGAGGGTCCCCGTACCAGTCCCGCGCTCGGGCTCGAGAGTGCTCATGAAGCCAAGAGTACTGAAGGTCACATGCATCAGTTGAGCGAAGGGTCGTCCGCGTAGGTGGCCACCATCGCGAGTTCGTTGCGCTGGCGGCGCAGGACCTCGCGCCAGAGTCTCTCCGGGGACGGCGAGGAGACGTCGCCGGGTTCCGACTCGACGACGTACCAGGCTCCGTCCACCAGCTCGTCCTGCAGCTGGCCGGGGCCCCAGCCCGCGTAACCGGCGAAGATGCGCAGGCTACCGAGGGCCGAGGCGAGCAGCTCGGGCGGGGCCTCCAGGTCGACCAGTCCGATCGCGCCGTGCACTCTGCGCCAGCCCAGCGGGGCCCCGTCGACGGCCCCGCCGCCGGGTATGACGGCGACCCCCAGGGCCGAGTCGAGGGAGACCGGGCCGCCCTGGAAGACAACACCGGGTTCGCCGGCGAGGTCCGCCCAGCCCTCCAGGATGTCGCCGACGTCCACCGGGGTGGGGCGGTTGAGGACCACACCGAGCGAACCCTTCTCGTCGTGGTCGAGAAGGAGCACCACCGCGCGGTCGAAGTTCGGGTCCGCCAGGGCGGGTGTTGCCACGAGCAACCGCCCTGTGAGCGAGGACACCTCGGTCATGCCAGACATGATCCCGCATCTTCCCTCGAAGTGTGGAGGCAATGCGTTCACCGCCGAGGTTGCAGCTCAGAGCGCAACCGTGCGCCCCACGCGTGCGACACGCGCCCGTGACCCCATGTGCCCGACAGGGAACGGCCCGTGTTGTGACAGAGCTATGACGTGGTTGGGCGGCACTTGGGCTTACAGAAGGGGGGTGGGCGGCGATTACCCTTTCCCTTCTGGTCCCTGCCCGACTCATCGGAACGCGAGATACATGACCGTCAACGGCTCAGACGACGTACTGCTTGTCCACGGCGGAACCCCGCTGGAGGGTGAGATCCGTGTCCGCGGTGCGAAGAACCTCGTACCGAAGGCCATGGTCGCCGCCCTGCTGGGCAGCGGACCGAGTCGACTGCGCAACGTTCCGGACATCCGTGACGTGCGCGTCGTACGAGGGCTGCTGCAATTGCACGGGGTGACGGTCCGTCCGGGTGAGGAACCGGGCGAGCTGGTGATGGACCCGACCCATGTCGAGAGCGCCAACGTCGCTGACATCGATGCCCACGCGGGGTCGAGCCGCATCCCGATCCTTCTGTGCGGGCCGCTGCTGCACCGCCTCGGGCACGCGTTCATCCCGGGCCTCGGCGGCTGCGACATCGGCGGCCGGCCCATCGACTTCCACTTCGAGGTGCTGCGGCAGTTCGGCGCGACGATCGAGAAGCGCGCGGACGGTCAGTTCCTGGAGGCGCCCCGGCGGCTGCGCGGCACGAAGATCCGGCTGCCGTACCCGTCGGTGGGTGCGACCGAGCAGGTGCTGCTCACCGCCGTCCTCGCCGAGGGCGTCACCGAGCTCTCGAACGCGGCCGTGGAGCCGGAGATCGAGGACCTGATCTGCGTTCTGCAGAAAATGGGCGCCATCATCGCGATGGACACCGACCGGACCATCCGCGTCACCGGTGTGGACCAGCTCGGCGGCTACAACCACGCGGCCCTGCCGGACCGTCTGGAGGCGGCCTCCTGGGCGTCCGCGGCGCTGGCGACCGAGGGGAACATCTACGTCCGCGGCGCCCAGCAGCGCTCGATGATGACGTTCCTGAACACCTACCGGAAGGTGGGTGGCGCCTTCGAGATCGACGACCAGGGCATCCGCTTCTGGCACCCCGGCAGCCAGTTGAAGTCCATCGCGCTCGAAACCGACGTGCACCCGGGCTTCCAGACGGACTGGCAGCAGCCCCTGGTGGTCGCCCTGACGCAGGCCACGGGCCTGTCGATCGTCCACGAGACGGTGTACGAGTCCCGCCTCGGATTCACCTCCGCGCTGAACCAGATGGGTGCTCACATCCAGCTGTACCGCGAGTGCCTGGGCGGCTCGAGCTGCCGCTTCGGCCAGCGCAACTTCCTCCATTCGGCGGTCGTCTCGGGTCCGACCCGCCTCCAGGGAGCCGACCTGGTCATCCCCGACCTGCGCGGCGGCTTCTCGTACCTCATCGCGGCGCTGGCCGCCCAGGGCACCTCACGGGTCCACGGCATCGACCTCATCAACCGCGGCTACGAGAACTTCATGGAGAAGCTCGTGGAGCTGGGCGCGAAGGTGGAACTGCCGGGCAAGGCACTCGGATAGCAGCAGGTCGTACATACACCGATGGGGCGGGCTCCCACTGCGGAAGCCTGCCCCATCGGCATGCGGAACCTCGTCCGGCCGTGACAGCAGGGCCGTGGGTACGACGATGGGGCGGCCCTCGGTGAGAGAGGCCGCCCCATTGGCGTTACTGAGCCTGTACGTCGTCCCGGGACGTACCGTCAGGCTTACTTGCCCTTGGCGGCTTCCTTGAGCTTGGAGCCCGCCGAAACCTTGACGCTGTAGCCGGCCGGGATCTGGATCGGGTCGCCGGTCTGCGGGTTGCGCGCGGTACGAGCGGCACGGTGGGTGCGCTCGAAGGTCAGGAAGCCGGGGATGGTGACCTTCTCGTCACCCTTGGCGACGATCTCGCCGACGGTCTCGGCGAACGCGGCCAGAACGGCGTCGGCGTCCTTGCGGGTCACCTCGGCGCGGTCGGCCAGCGCGGCCACCAGCTCACTGCGGTTCATGTTGTTACTCCCGTGTTCTTCTTGCCGTTGGGGTGTGCCTCGCGGCAGGGCCGCACACGTGGCACAGCGAAGCCGATGCGCTCGCGCCCAGTGACGCATCCTGCCCCTACCTGCTGCGGGAAAGCCAATCCGGCACCCGCAGGACTCGTGAGAACACCCTAGGGGGTCACACGAACAGGGGCCTGGGCGTGGCGCCACCATAGAGGGTGACGTGAAGCGCCCGGTTTCGCGACGCGCCGGGCCGGAGGGCCACCGTGGCGATCCTCACAGCCGGCGCCCACTGTAGACGCGGCCCTACGCCGTCGCCCCCGCGGCCTTCGCCGCGTCCCGCACCGCACCCGCGACCGCACCGGCGACCTTGTCGTTGAACACGCTCGGGATGATGTAGTTCGGGTTCAGCTCGTCCTCGGTCACGACGGCCGCGAGCGCCTTCGCTGCCGCGAGCATCATCTCCGTGTTGACGGTGCGGGACTGAGCGTCCAGCAGACCGCGGAAGACACCCGGGAAGACCAGCACGTTGTTGATCTGGTTGGGGAAGTCGGAGCGGCCGGTGGCCACGACAGCCGCCGTCTCACGGGCGATCGTCGGGTCGACCTCGGGGTCGGGATTCGCGAGCGCGAACACAATCGCACCCTCGGCCATGGCGGCCACGTCGGCGCCGTCGAGGACGTTCGGGGCCGAGACGCCGATGAAGACGTCGGCGCCGCGCACGGCCTCCTTCAGCGTGCCCGTCAGGCTCTCCGGGTTGGTGTTGTCGGCGATCCAGCGCAGCGGCGAGTCGGCGGCGGCGTCCACCAGGTCCTCGCGGCCGGCGTGCACGACGCCGTGGATGTCGGCGACGACGGCGTTCTTGACGCCCGCGGCGATGAGGAGCTTGAGAATGGCCGTACCGGCCGCGCCGGCGCCGGACATGACGACCCGGATGTTCTCGATCGCCTTGCCGGTGACGCGAAGTGCGTTCGTCAGGGCGGCGAGGCAGACGATCGCCGTGCCGTGCTGGTCGTCGTGGAAGACGGGGATGTCGAGGGCCTCGCGCAGGCGGGCCTCGATCTCGAAGCAGCGCGGCGCGGAGATGTCCTCGAGGTTGATACCGGCGAACCCGGGGGCGATCGCCTTGACGATCTCGACGATCGCGTCGGTGTCCTGGGTGTCCAGGCACAGCGGCCAGGCGTCGATGCCGGCGAACCGCTTGAAGAGGGCCGCCTTGCCCTCCATGACCGGGAGGGCGGCCATGGGGCCGATGTTGCCCAGGCCCAGCACGGCCGAACCGTCCGTCACGACCGCAACGGAGTTGCGCTTGATGGTGAGGCGGCGCGCGTCCTCGGGGTTCTCGGCGATCGCCATGCAGACCCGGGCGACACCCGGCGTGTAGATCATCGAGAGGTCGTCACGGTTGCGGATGGGGTGCTTCGACGCCATCTCGATCTTGCCGCCGAGGTGCATGAGGAACGTACGGTCGGACACCTTGCCGAGCGTGACGCCCTCGATGCCGCGCAGCTCCTCGACGATCTCTTCGGCGTGCGTGGTCGAACTGGCCGCGATGGTGACGTCGATCCGGAGCTTTTCGTGACCGGAGGCGGTGACGTCGAGGCCGGTCACCGAGCCTCCGGAGGACTCCACAGCGGTGGTGAGCTGCGATACGGCGGTTCCGCTCGCGGGCACCTCCAGCCGGACCGTCATCGAGTAGGAGACGCTGGGCGCCGTTGCCATGGCCGACTTCCTCTGCTTTCACTCTGGTTCGCCGCGCAGTGTCCGCGCCGGTCTTCCCACCGACCTGCTCTTCTGCCGGGGGTCCGGGGGTTATCTCCCGGGAAAGACGCAGCCACCTGTGCGCTGATGCCGTCCGATCGTCGCACCTACTGAGGAGTAGGCGTTAGCCGCACAGGGTTGCGGACTTTGTGTTCACGAGAAGAGGCCCACGTCCCCTGGACGTGGGCCTCTCGTCAAGTCAGTGACACCGACCCGCCATGCTCGCCTCGCGGCAAGTGGTCGCTCGTGGCGACGAAGGTTGGGCCCGGGGGCTTGGATCGGGCCGGTGTCACACCCAGGCTAACAAACGGATCCCGAAAGACCATTCCCGTCCCGCGAGTTCAATCTCTCAGCAGATCCGGCACCCCGTCCGCGTTTGGCTGGTCCCGGTCCGCCGACACCACGGTCAGCTGCTGGGTCGCCCGGGTGAGCGCGACGTACAGCACACGCAGGCCGGCCGGTGACTCGTCGGCGATCTCGGCCGGGGAGACGACGATCGACGCGTCGTACTCCAGGCCCTTGGCCTCCAGGCTGCCCAGCGCGACCACGCGGTCGCCGAGCCCGGTGAGCCAGCGGGCCGCCTCCTCGCGCCGGTTCATGGCGACGACGACGCCGACGGTGCCGTCGACGAGGTCGAGGAGCCGGGCCGCCTCCTCCCGGACGGTGTCGCCCAGGGATTTCCGTACGACCGTGCCGTGTCGGCTGTTCGTGGTCACGAAACGCGGCTGGACGCCGGTGGACCGTACGGCCGACGGGGAGATCGCACCGGGCATGGCCAGTGCGAGGACCTTGGCCGCGAGGTCGGCGATCTCGGAGGGGTTGCGGTAGTTGACGGTGAGCTGGAAGCGGCGGCGGGGGCGGGTACCGAGGGCCTCGTCGCGGGCCTCGGCGGCCTCGTCGGGGTCGGACCAGGAGGACTGGGCCGGGTCTCCCACGACCGTCCAGGTGGCGTGCCGGCCGCGGCGGCCGACCATGCGCCACTGCATCGGCGTGAGGTCCTGGGCCTCGTCGACGATGACGTGGGCGTACTCGACCCGTTCCTGGGCGAGCCGCTCGGCCCGCTCGCGCTGCGTCTCCTCGCGGACCGGCATCAGCTCCTCCAGGCCCGTGAGCTGGTCGAGCGGATCCAGGTCCCGCCTCCTGCGCGGGCGGGACGGGACGCCGAGCAGCGCCTGGAGCTCGTCGAGCATGGCGATGTCGTGCACGGAGAGGCCGTCCCGTCTGAGCGAGCGGGCGACCCTGCGGACCTCGCCGGGGTTGAGGATCCGGCGGGCCCAGCGGCCCAGGCGCCGCTCGTCGGCCATGGCGGCGAGGACGGACTTCGGAGTGAGCTCCGGCCACCAGGCGTCGAAGAACGCGATGAAGCTGTCCTCCGAGGTGATGTCCTCGTCGAACGACGACCGCAGTTCGGCGGCCAGCTCCGGATCGGCGTGCCGGGTTCCCGACCCGGACCTGGTCCACAGGGCGTCCAGGAGCAGCCTGCGGGCGCGGGGGCGCAGCAGGTTGACGGGCGCGGTGCCGCTGAGGGCGGACTGGCGGATACGTTCCAGCTCGTCCGCCTCCAGTTCGAGCCGGCGCCCGAAGGCGACGACGCGCAGCCGGGTGGCGGCGCCTCCGGACGCCCCGGAGGTGATCCCGGGGGTGTCCTCCTCGCCGAAGGCCAGCTGCCCGGGGCCGCTGCCGCTGCCGCTCCCCAGGCTCCGGGTCCCCGTCTCCAGCGCCCCGTGCGCCGCCTTCCGCAGGACCTTCAGCATCCGGTACGACCCCTTGGCGCGGGCCACCGACGGGGAGTCGTACACGGTGGCCTCGACGCCGTCGACGAGCGAGCCGATCGCCCGGATGGCGACCTGGCCCTCCTCGCCGAGGGACGGCAGGACGCCCTCGGTGTACGCGACGAGCAGGGGCGTGGGCGAGACGATGAGGATGCCGCCCGCGTAGCGACGGCGGTCCTGGTAGAGCAGATACGCGGCGCGGTGCAGGGCCACGGCGGTCTTGCCCGTGCCGGGGCCGCCCTCGACGTACGTCACCGAGGCCGCGGGGGCCCTGATGACCAGGTCCTGCTCGGCCTGGATGGAGGCGACGATGTCCCGCATGGTGTGGCTGCGGGCCTGTCCGAGCGCGGCCATCAGGGCGCCGTCGCCGATGACGGGCAGCTCGTGGCCGTCGAGGAGGGCCTTGAGCTCGGGGCGCATGAGGTCGTCCTCGACGCCGAGCACCCTGCGGCCCTTGGACCGGATGACGCGGCGCCGTACGACACGCCCGGGATCCACCGGAGTGGACCTGTAGAAGGGCGCTGCGGCCGGTGCCCGCCAGTCGATGACCAGCGGGGCGTACTCGGAGTCCAGGACGCCGATCCGGCCGATGTGCAGGGTCTCCGCGATGTCCGCGGTGTTGTCCTCCCGGACTGCGCCGTCGGCGGGCTCCACGGCGGTGTAGGCGCCGTCCGGGCCCTTCCTGCCGTCCCTGCCCAGGAGCAGGTCGATCCGGCCGAAGAGGAAGTCCTCGAACTCGTTGTTGAGGCGGTTGAGGTGGACGCCGGCCCGGAAGACCTGGGCGTCCCGCTCCGCGAGCGCGCCAGGTGTGCCCACCTGGCCGCGCTTGGCCGCGTCGTTCATCAGGAACTCTGCCTCGTGGATCTTCTCCTCGAGGCGCCGGTACACCCGGTCCAGATGTTCCTGTTCCACGCTGATCTCGCGGTCCCGAATTGAGTCGGAAACCGAGTCGACCGCGGTCGGTTGAGCCTGAGCGGCCACCGGGCCCCCTTCTGACGTGCTGGGCAGCCGTCAACCGTACGCGAAGGGGGCCCCTAGCGGGAAGTTACACGTCGACCTGCACCAGCTTCTTGCCGTTGGAGTCGACTACCTCGAAGTGGTCGATGTCGCCCTGGGCCGGGGCGACGGCCCCACCGATGTAGAGCGGCTTCTTGGACTCCGGGGTCTTGCCGTCCGTGATGCCGTAGCCCCACTTGCCGACGGACCAGGTGGACGCCGTCCAGCGTTCGCCGTTGTCCGCGACGGCGATGAGGGAGCACTTGAGCGGTCCCTTGACGCCCTTGAGCTCCAGGCCGAGCGAGGTGCCCCAGTCCTTCTGCTGCATGGCGACGGTCGCGCTGACCCCGGTCGAGGGGTCGTTGCCGGAGACCTTGTCGCTCATGGACTCGAAGAGTTCCTTCGCGGTACTCGCGAGGACCTGGTTCTGCTTGGGCTGGGTGCCCGAGTCGCCTCCGCTGGCCGCCATCGCGACGAACGGACCGCCGATGATCAGGGCGGCCGCGGCAGCGACCATGTAGAAGCTGCGGCGCCGCTTGTGCGCACGGCGCTCCGCGACCTCGTCCACGAGCTTGTTCACGATCCGTGGGCTGGGCTTCGCGGAGAGCGACTCCCCGATCGCGGGTGTGCCGGAGCCCGGCAGGTCCGCGAGGGCGGCGAGCATCGGCTCCATGCCGGCGAGCTCGTCGAGCTGCTGGGCGCACCATTCACAGGTCGCGAGATGGGCTTCGAAGGCGGTTGCCTCGGCGTCGTCGAGGATCCCGAGGGCGTAGGCGCCGACGGTCTCGTGCTCGTTCGGCACCGGAGATCCCATCATGGAACCTGACATACCCGAACCACCTGTACCGAACCCCTGGTTACCCCCGTACACACTCATCACGCCGTCACCCCCCGCTCCTCCAGTGCGAGCTTCATCGACCTCAGGGCGTAGAACACCCGCGAGCGGACAGTTCCGCTGGGTATGCCCAGGGTCTCGGCCGCCTCGTTGACGGTACGCCCCTTGAAGTACGTCTCGACGAGCACCTCCCGGTGGGCCGGGGTCAGGTCGTCGAGCGCGTCCGACAGCGTCATCAACCACAGCGCCTTGTCGATCTCGTCCTCCGCGGGGATGACCTCCAGCGGTGACGGGTCGACCTCCTGCGGCCGGGCCTGCCGGCTGCGGTGTCCGTCGATGACGATGCGCCGGGCGACCGTCACCAGCCAGGGGCGTACCGATCCGGTCGCTCGATTGAGCTGTCCGGCGTTCTTCCAGGCACGGATGAGCGTCTCCTGCACCACGTCCTCGGCTCTCTGGCGGTCTCCCGCAACCAACCGGAGGACATACGCAAGGAGAGGCCCGGCATGCTCCCTGTACAGGGCACGCATCAGCTCCTCATCAGGTTCCGAGGGCTGGGACATGCGATGTCGGGCCCTCGATCCACGTTCATTGGCCACGACAGAATCCTTGCGCACGCCCACCTCCGATGTCCGGGGGTTCCCCCAGTCGGTCGCTCGACTACGGGTACGGACGTGGGGTGCGGAGTGTTCAAAGTGCTACGACAGTTTTCTTCGTAGTGACGTGACGAGACGGGACATGCGTGCACATTCCCGCCGCTCGATCTTCACATTTCCACCACGCTTGAGTGATCACCACTACGGCCCGTGAGGTTGAGCGAGTAAACGATATGTAATCGAAATCACTTCGACAGGCCCTCCACAGAAGGGACATAACGACCGGTCAGGCGCGCGAGACGGCCGTGCGCCTCCGATGCCGGGCCACTCTTTCGCGGTTTCCGCACACCTCACTGGAGCACCAGCGCCTCCTGCGCCCCCGTGATGTATCCAGGTACACGATGGTGCAGTTGTCCCCTTCGCACTCTCTGATCCCTGCCCGCGCGACCGGGTCGGTGAGCAGCTCCACGGCGTCCCTCGCGACGGCCCCGAGCAGTGCCGCGCAGTCGGGCGGACCGTCCAACTCCCGCATCAGGAAGCCGTCCGCACCGGACACCGCCCGCGGGGCCGGGGGCGCGGCGCGGGCGGCGCCGTTGACGTGGGCGAGCGCGAGGTCGTAGCCGTGCCCGGGGCCCTCGCGCACCAACTGTCCGATCCAGCCGCGCAGTTCGCGGAAGCCGACGAGCCAGGAGGGGTCCGCGTGCGTCAGGCCGGTCCCGTCCGGCACCAGCCCCGCGCCGACGATCCAGGCGCACAGCACCTGCGTCGAGTCGAGGCGTTCCTCGGGGTGGGTGGTCGCGAGGAGGTCGAGACAGATCCGTCCGGCGTCGAAGCGCAGTTCGTACGCGACCGTGGCCGTACCCAGTGCCATGTGCCTGTCACCGCCTAGGGGTGCCCCGGTCGGAAGGGGTCGGTGAGGTGCGTCGGGGTGTTCGGGGCTCCCCCTAACAGTGCCTTCCCGCCCCCGCCGCCGTAACCCCCCGGACCGGGAGCGGTACCTGGATGTGCGGGCATGCGGCGGCGCGTCTCGGCCATGTCGAGCCGGCGGGAACACCTGATCCGGGCCTGGCCCGCTCGGATCCAGCCCCTCCGGCGTTTGAGGAGCGGGGGTCCGGGGGCGGAGCCCCTGGAGGACGGGACGGGACGGGTAGGGGCGGCGGGGGCGAACCCCTCACACGTCGGAGTACTTCGCGTCCGCCGCCGGGTCCAGCGCCAGCCGGTACCCCCGTTTCACCACCGTCTGGATCAGCTTCGGCGCCCCGAGGGCCGTACGGAGGCGGGCCATGGCCGTCTCCACCGCGTGCTCGTCACGCCCGGCGCCCGGCAGCGCCCGCAGCAGCTCCGCCCGGGACACCACCCAGCCGGGCCGCCGCGACAGCGCCCGCAGCAACGACATCCCCGCGGGCGGCACCGGCCGCAACGCCCCGTCGACCAGCACCGCGTGCCCCCGGATCTCCACCCGATGGCCGGCGACGGGCAGCGATCGGGCGCGTCCGGGCAGCTCCTGGCACAGCAGCTGCACGAGCGGTCCGAGCCGGAAGCGCTCCGGCTGCACCGTGTCCACTCCCTGCGCCTGCAACGGCAGCGCGGTCACCGGCCCGACACACGCCGGAAGCACATCGTGGTTGAGCGCGGCGAGAAGTTCCGGCAGCAGGCTGCGGTCCTCGGCCCGTGACAGCAGGGAGGCCGCCGCTGGCGCGCTCGTGAAGGTCACCGCGTCCAGCCCGCGCGAGACGGCCGCGTCCAGCAGCCGGTCGAGCGGCGCGAGGTCCTCCGGCGGCATCCACCGGTACACCGGCACCCCCACGACCTCCGCGCCCGCGGCCCTGAGCGCCTCCACGAACCCCGGCAGCGGCTCGCCGTGCAGCTGGATGGCGATCCGGCGCCCCTCGACGCCCTCCTCCAGGAGCCGGTCGAGCACCTCGGCCATGGACTCGGACGACGGCGACCAGTCCTCCGTCAGCCCGGCGGCCCGTACGGCCCCCTTGACCTTGGGTCCGCGCGCGAGCAGCTCCACCTCGCTCAGCCGGTCGAGGAGCGGCTCACCGAGCCCCCACCCGTCGGCGGCCTCGACCCAGCCGCGGAAACCGATCGCCGTGGTGGCGATCACCACGTCCGGTGCCTGGTCGATGAGGTTCTTCGTCGCCGCCAGCAGTTCGCTGTCGTCGGAGAGGGGCACGATCCGAAGGGCGGGCGCGTGCAGTACGACGGCCCCGCGACGCTGGAGCAGCGCACCGAGTTCGTCGGCCCGGCGCGCGGCTGTGACCCCCACGGTGAACCCCGCGAGGGGGCCGTGTTGCTCTGCTGGCTGCTGTTCGTCGTACATGGCTGTCGTCCCGCAGTCTGTCGTCTGACCTACATGCCGACCGAGCCTGTCAACGGCTCGTGACAGGCTCGGTTCCGGTTCATGTCGCCAGTGTTACGTCACACCTTGGCGTAGCTGAGCTGCGGCTTCGTCTCCGCGGCAGCGGCGGTCTGCTCCTGGGGGGCCGTACGGCGAAGGTATACGGCCCAGGTCACCCCGAAGCAGAGGGCGTAGTAGACGAGGAAGGTGACGAAGGCGCCGGTGCCGGAGCCGTTGCTGAGGAAGGACTGGCGGAAGGCCAGGTTGATGCCCACTCCGCCGAGCGCGCCGACCGCGCCGATGAGTCCCATGGAGGCGCCGGAGAGACGGCGGCCGTAGGCGGCGGCCTCGTCGCCCTCCAGTCCCTTGGCGAGCGCCTTGGTCTGGAAGATGCCGGGGATCATCTTGAAGGTCGACCCGTTGCCGAGCCCGCTGAGGACGAACAGCACCACGAAGACGCAGACGAACAGCGGCAGCGACTTCTCCATGCTGGCGATGACCAGGACACCGGTGGCGACGGCCATGCCGACGTAGTTGTAGAGGGTGATCTTCGCGCCGCCGTACTTGTCGGCGAGCCAGCCGCCCAGGGGCCGGATCAGCGAGCCGAGCAGCGGGCCGATGAAGGTGAGGTACGCGGCCTGCAGCGGCGTACGCCCGAACTGGACCTGGAGGACCTGGCCGAAGGCGAAGGCGAAGCCGATGAACGACCCGAACGTCCCGATGTAGAGGAACGACATGATCCAGGTGTGGGCGTCCTTCACGGCGTCCTTGGCGGCGCCGGTGTCGTTCTTCACGGACGAGAGGTTGTCCATGTAGAGGGCGGCGAGGACGGCGGCGACCAGGATCAGCGGGACGTAGATGCCGAGCAGCACGCGCGGGCCGCCGCTGGCGCCGATGACGGCGAGGGCGATGAGCTGGATCACGGGCACGCCGATGTTGCCGCCACCCGCGTTGAGGCCGAGCGCCCAGCCCTTCTTCTTCAGCGGGAAGAAGGCGTTGATGTTGGTCATGGAGGAGGCGAAGTTGCCGCCGCCGATGCCGGCCAGCAGGCCGATCCACAGGAAGGTGTCGAAGGACGTCCCCGGCTTCATCACCGCGAAGGCGGCGATCGTCGGGACCAGCAGGAGGCTGGCCGAGATGATCGTCCAGTTCCGCCCGCCGAAGATCGCGACGGCGAAGGTGTAGGGCACGCGGGCGACGGCGCCGACCAGCGTCACCATCGACGTCAGCAGGAACTTGTCGGCGGGGGTCAGGCCGTACTCCGGGCCCATGAAGAGCACCAGCACGGACCACATGGTCCAGATCGAGAAACCGATGTGCTCGGAGAGGACGGAGAAGAGGAGGTTCCGGCGGGCGACCTTCTCGCCGGTCTCCTTCCAGAAGGTCTCGTTCTCCGGATCCCACTGCTCGATCCAGCGGCCGCCCCTGCTCTGGGGTGCGGGGGCTGTACTAGGGGCTGTCATGACGCCTCCACGGTGCGACGGGGCTCAGGTCCTGCTTTGAGTGGCTGATCCCGAAGGTAGGGAGGACGCGTTTCCTGCCTGTGCCACCGGGTGACCGGAAGGGAACTTTGCTCTCACCCCGGGGCGGGGCGGGATGAGAGGTCCTGAGCACTTTGTGTTACGAACAGCTCCGGTGCGGGGGCCGGGGCGTGAGAGCTGATCCGCGTCACGTCCCTGAGCGTGTGGTCACTCCCCCGGGCCCGCGCCGTACAACTCTCCCATGTCCACGAGCAGCCCCCGCCCGGCACCCGCCGCGTCCACGAGATCGGGAGCGGCCCCCTTTCGTGCGTAGACAGCCAGGACCGCGCCCCCGGCATCCCAGCCCTGGGTGCACAGCAGATCCCTGATGTGCTCGAGTCGACGCAGGTCGGCGACGGTTCGGGGCTTGTTCGTCGCTTTGGCCTCGCCGAGGAGGGTGATACGTGCGCTCTTGTCACGCGGGCGGGAGGCACGGCTGAGCGCGACGACGTCGATCTCGTGACCACGGTGTTCCCGGCAGGCCACCGTCGCCGTACCGACCTGCCCGATGTCGTCGAGGCCGCGTTCCCGCCCGTACCGGAGGGTCCACTGGCGGGCCAGGTCCTCGAAGTGCGGCCCGAGGACCTTGGAGGAGAAGGTCTCCCTCGACCGCTCCCAGGCGGCCCGCCCCTCCCGCATCTCGAAGTCGACGAGGTTCGGGCGCACGATCAGGTCGTGGAAGCGCACGATCGGGTCGGCCACGGTGATGACGGGTTTGCGCTGGAGCAGCAGGTCCTGGTCGTACCGGATGAAGGCGGCGGCCTTCATGATGTTGAGGTGGTAGGTCAGCGACTTGGCGTCCATACCGACGAGCCCGCCGATCTGGGTGGGGGTGGCCGCTCCGGATGCCACGGCTTCCCAGATGGCGTGACAGGTGGCGCGATCGCTTATCCGTGGATCCTCCGCCAGGAGATATTCCGGCTCGGTGAAGAGGATGTGCGAGGGATTGAAGACGCTGCGGCTGAGCCAGGTGTAGAACCCTTCGTCGCCCGGGTCGGGAGCGTTCCCCACCACGTCGCGGTATCCGGGCGCCCCGCCGAGAACGGCGTCCACGAGGAAGGCCGTCTCGGGATCGGCCGTTCCCCAGTACTCGGCCGCGTCCCGGAACCCGAAGGGGCCGATGCGCATGTCGATCACGGCGCGACCGCGGAGAGCCTGGTCTCCGGCGAGCAGCGTGGACATGGTCGAGATGGCGGAACCGCAGAGGATGATCCGCAGGGGCGGCTTCCCGGACGACGGGCCGCGCTGGTCGTACAGGGCCTGGAGGACGGAGGGCAGCTCCGGCGAGTGGGCGACGAGGTAGGGGAACTCGTCGAGGACGAGGAGAGGGACAGCGGTCTGCGTGTCCCTGCGGCTCGTCAGCACGTCGGCGGCCGCATCCATGGCCTCCACCCACGAGGTGAACCGCCCCGTCCTGACCCCGGTACCCCGGGCCAGGCTTTCGGAGAAGCGGTCGAGCGCCATGGCCCGGCTCTGCTGGAGGGCCAGGGTGTAGACACCGTCGACGGACCGGCACAGGTGCTCCAGCAGGAAGGACTTGCCGTGCCGCCGACGCCCTCGTACGACACCGATACGCAGGCCGGACGCCTGCTCGGTACAGAACCGGGCGAGCTCGTCCCACTCGTGGGTCCGGCCGAAGACGTCGGCCGGCTTGGGGATGGTCATGGGGCGGCCTCCTGGATGACGGTCCGCTCGCTACGCGCTTCTACGGTTAGCCTGATTCAATTTAGCCTGACTGAAACAAGGCTAACAGCAGCATGTCAGGCACGTACGACCGTCACGGCCGGAAGGCCGCTCACTCCACCGCCCAGCGCTTCTCACCGCACCGGCCACCCCCGCCCACCTCGAACCACAGCAGCTTCCCCGCGCCACGGTCGAGGAGCCCGTCCCCCAGTGACCAGCCACCCCACGAGTCGGCGAACTCCTGCACGAGGAACAGTCCACGCCCTCCGATGTCACCCACCGGGGAGAGTGGAAGACGACCGTCGGGAGGCTCGGCGAAGGGAGCGGGGATATAGGGGTGGGCATCCCACACCCCGACCCGCAACCGTCCCTCCCCGAGCGCCGTCAGCCGCAGGGACGCGGGGCCCTTGGCGTGCCGGTAGGCGTTGGTGACGAGTTCCGACGTCAACAGCTCGACGGTATCGAGGACTTCGGCCATGCCATGGCTGTTCAGCGCGGCCCGCACGGTCATACGTGCGACACGTGCGGCTCTCGGGTCATGCGGCAGGCGAAGGGCGTACACCCAGGTGTCGGGCAGGGCTACGGTGACCATCGGATACCTCCGGCGGAAGAGAAAGGGAGCTTCGACGACTACTCGCTCAACGACCGCGCCGGCGGTGGCTTTGCCCGGATGGGTGCGCTTCCGGCTTATGGGCGGGGAGTTGGGCGACAAGAAGTACAGTAGAGGCCTACGGGAGATACATCTCCCGAATCCAGGAGATACTCACCGGATTACTTCGTGTGGGTTACACGACCACCGTGTCGCCGCCCGAGAGGAGGCGCTTTGCCGCCCACCAGCAACCCCACGCTGCGCCAGCGCCGACTGGGGGCCGAACTGCGCAAACTCCGCGAGCAGGCCGGGTTCACCACGACCGGAGCCGCCTCACTGTTCGGCGTCAACCAAGGGCGCATCAGCATGATCGAGACCGGCCGCAGCGCTCTGAGCGCCGACCTAGTCCGCGCCATGGCGTCCACCTATGCCTGCTCCGACGAGGCCCTGATCGACGCCCTGGCCGACATGACAGGGCGGCGGACTCCCGACTGGTGGGAGACGTACCGCGATCACCTACCGGCGGCGCTGGTCGACCTGGCCGAACTGGAGCACCATGCAACGGGGTTGCGGGTGGCCCTCGTGATTCACATCCCCGCACTGCTGCAGACCACCGACCATGCCCGAGCCCTCTTCCGGGCAGTTGTGCCACCCATGCGGCAGTACGAGATCGAGCACCGCCTCACCCACCGTATGAAGCGGCAGGGCATCCTGCACCGGGAAGATCCGCCGCTGTACTCGGCCTTCATCCACGAGACGGCCCTGCGTATGGGCTTCGGCGGTCCCGGCGTCGTACGCGGCCAGCTCAAGCACCTGCTGGACATGAGCGAACTGGCCCATCTCACAGTCCGAGTGATCCCCTTCGGCACGGAGTTCTTCCCGAGCACAGGCCAGTCCTTCGACTACGTCGAGGGGGCCGTCCCCCAACTCGCCACGGTCCAGCTGGACACACACCACGGGGGCTGCGGCTTCCTCGACACGGAGGCATGGTTGAGCAAGTACCGTGCCGTGCTTGACCACATGGAGACCTGCGCCCTCGACACCACCGAGTCGCGGGACTTCATCCATCGCCTCACTCAGGACACGTGAAAGGGCCGTACCGTGCAGATCCTCCACTGGCAGAAGTCCAGCTACAGCGGCGACAGCTCGAACTGCCTTGAGATAGCCGAGACCCCTGCCTTCATCCACATCCGCGACTCAAAGATCGCAGTAGGCCCTCAACTCGCCTTCCAGCCATCCGTCTGGCGGCTCTTCATTTTCCATGCGACAGCAGACAGACGGCCCCACCAGCCGGCAGCAGGACAACCAAGCCTGGGCGCCTGATACGCGTTTCCTGCGGTCAGACACATCCGAGCCAATCTCTCCGAACACGCAGTCTAGGCGGCGGCGTCAAACCCCGAGGAGACGAGTGAGCTTAATCTCTACAAACCCCGCCCCTTCAAGCCCGTCCTGAGGAAGAAGTCGACATTCTTCCGCGTTCAGCTGTTCCTCGCGAGAAATACTGAGGGAATCGTCGTCGTAAACGACACGGATCTCTTCATTCCTACAGAAGTCAGGAACGCCCCACAGGGCAGGGTTCCATGATTCCACCCTCCCTATGATCGGCCACTTCTCGCGAATAAGCCCAAGATCACCGAACCTGCAGATTTTGATCGCGGAATTCGGTTCAAGCGAACCTTGCGATGGAAGTTCAGGGGCCTCCAAACGCGGGCCGAAGAAGTATCCAAGCACAATACCCTTGCCGTCTGCCCTGGCCACCACACCCAACGCGTATCCATGATCGCGAAGAGGCACTGTGAAGATATCCCCCGGGGAGTATGGCAACTTTCGAGTCACGCCTAACCACCTTGCCCTGGATACCATTTGGCAAAGAATCGACCAGCGGCATCCATGTACTTGTTGTAGTTCCGATTCCTCACGCTGACTCCGGCTGTCCTTCTCACGCCGGGCAACGTAGGACGTCCACTCTGAATCCACACGATTTGTTCCAAACCGCGCTGCTCTCGGTAGACATCGGTGCGATATTCGACTTGGAAGCTGTAGTCGGCGGTGTCTTCCCCTCGAGCATGCTCGCGTTCCCGTCGCTCCAAATCGTTTGTTCGCCCAGTTCTGACAACATTGCCGTCCACATCCCGGAGTGTATAGATCCCACCCTTGGCATTCGGATCACCAGAACAGTTACTGTTGTGAACGAGTACCGACGTCTCACCCGCCAGCACATAGTACGTGTGCAGGTCTTCGACGGTCAGGTTGTAGGTACGGGCGTGCTTGGAGAACGCGCGGTTTGCGGTGACCGTGACCGTTGAGCCGTCGAGGGTGCGTAGGGTCGTGCCGGGTGTGAGGTCGCGTGCTTCAAGCCACTGGCCGGCCTCGGGGACCCAGAACGGGTGCTCATAGGTAGCGGTGAGCTTGCGTTCGCCCTCCGGGGTCTTGATCGTGAGTTCGTTGAAGTGCTTGTCGTCCTCGGTGATGATCAGCCGGGTCACCTTGCGTGGACCGGATTCGCCGGTCTCGGGATCCGTGGCCAGCACCTTGTCGCCGACCCGAATCTCCTCGATGTTCTTCGAGGACTTGTCGGACAGCAGTACCTTCGTGCCGCCAAGGAAGCACTGGTTGCACTTGCTCTTCGGCCCTCGTTTGCCACCGAACGCGATGCTTCCGAGCCCTGGCCCTTCGCCGCCGTCCATGGCCGCGCTGACCCCCGTGGCCATGGAGGCGGACATTCCCCAACTCAGCCCGCCCGGGCACGCCCTGCCCACCGCGAGGCAGGCAGCTCCCTTCGCATTGTTGACATTCGAGGCGTTGATCGGGGCAGAAAGGTCCGTGCATTCGTTACGCCCGTACAGGGAGCACAGATCGTCGAGCTGCGCATAGAAGGCGTCTATGTACTGATGAGCCTTACTCCACTTGGTCGGAACCTTGACAGTGGGGAAGATCGAGATGTACCCGTCACCGTCGTAGTCGAGTTGGCCGTTTCCCTCGTCTTTCCAAGTGCTCGGCGGAGGCTTGCTAGGGTCGTCCCGCACACAGCCGCCGACCTTGGTGCAAGGCGCAGTTCCGCCGGAATCGCCGTTCAGCATCAAACCGGTCGGGTCGCTCTTGCTGACAGGGCTGTTGTTCGAGTACGCGTACCCGTTCATCTGAAGCGGGTCCGCCAGGTCGATGACCGGGTCCGCGGAGAGGAAGTGGCCCGAAGCCTGGTCGTACTCGCGGGCCCCGATATGCGTCAGGCCGGTTGTCGTGTCGTCAATTCCGACGCCCAGGTAGCTCCGCTTGTTGGGCCAAGTCGACGGCTTCGCGCCGCGGACATCGCCGTAGGGCTTGAAGTCGCGGCGGGTGACCGCTTGGCCGCTGGACAGGTCGACCGAGGTGTTCGCCGTGCCGAGGTGATCGGAGATCAGGACGGTCAGTTTGTGACCCGTCGTGGCGCCGTTGGTCGTGGAGCGGACGACCGTGGGTGCGCCGGCCTGTGCGTAGGAGCGTGAGGCCTTGGTGATGGTGCCGGTCGCATTCGTCGTCAGCTCCGTCTCGCCCAGGTACAGGGTCGAGCCGGACGACGAGTTCTCCAGCAGGCGGTTGCCGGCGGCGTCGTAGATGTACGTCGTCTTGTTGCCGCCGGCGGTGATCGAGTCGAGCTTGTTCTCCGGCGACCAGAGGAGGTTCTGGGTGGCGCCGGACAGGGCCCGGACAGTGGTGTTGCCCGTCGCCTCGTACGTGTAGGAGCTGCCCCGTCCCGACGGGTTCGAGCTGACCGTCGTCATGGTGTGTGGCTGTGTCCGGTACGCCGGAGTGGTCGGCGTGGCATCGATCGTCTTGCCATAGCCGTAGGTGAACGTGACGTTCTTCGTCGCGTCCGCCGGGTCGTGCTCGGTCATGGCGGCGCGGTTGCCGAGCCAGTCGAAGGTGAACGACTGGCGGTAGGCGGTGGCGCCCGTGGAGACGGTCGTGGTGTCCGGAGCGGCGGCGGAAAGCGTCGACTTCAGCGCAGAGTCCGGAGTTGCGGCATCCGTCGATTCATCGGGGGCATCGGTGACCGGGCCCGAGGACGTCGCGTAGTCGGTGCGGTGGCCCCAGGTGGTCCCGCTCGCCGCCTTGCAGCCCGTTCCATCGCCGGCCGGGGCGACCTTGGACGTCCAGGCATGGACCAGTTCGCCCAGGACGTCGTAGGTGAAGCACTGGGTGTCCCAGACCTTGTCCGCCGGGTCACCGAGCTGGCGGGAGTTGGAGGTGATCGTGCCGGAGGCGTCGTAGGAGTAGTAGTTGTCCGCGATGCGGTGTGGGCCGGCGGTCTCGCGGTCCGTGACCGTGCGCTGGAGCTGACCGTTGAACGGGTTGACGAAGTTCGTCGTCCAGACGCGGTAGGGCTGGGATCCGGAGACGGCGCGCAGTACCTCGCCGTAGGGCGAGTAGGCGGCGTCGGCGGTGTACCAGGTCTGGCCCGAGGTGGATTCCGGCAGACCGTCGCCGCTGTAGCGGGTGACGACCTTCTCCCGTGCCAGTCCGCCTGCGGCGGGCAGGGTGACGGACAGCGGCTTGCCTGTCGGCGTGTACGTGTACGAGTACGCGTAAGTGCCTGACAGCCCCGTCGTCATCGAGTTGGCCGGGATGACCGTCTCGCTGCCGGTGACGTGGTACTCGGCGTCGTAGCCCGTGACACGACTGACGTAGTCACCGGTGTCGGTGTGCCGCTTGGAGGAGAGCGGCTGGCCGATGCCGCCGGGCGCGTCGTCGTAGGTGTACTCCTTGACCGGCGTGGCGGTCGTGGAACCCTGCCGCACCTTCAGTACGCGCCCCAGGACGTCGTACTCGGTGTAGGTGTGCTGGTCGAGCGCGCTCGCAACGTGGTTGGGGCGGTCGGCCGAGTCGTACCAGGTGTCCGTCTTGCCGGTGTCGGGGTCGGTTGCGGATGTCACCCTGCCTCGGGCGTCGTAGGTGTACGTCCATGCGTTGCCCGCCGGATCGGTGACCTTGGAGCGGTTGCCCCTCGCGTCGTACTCGTAGGTGGTCAGGCGGCCCGCGTCGGAGTCCTTCTGGGTGTAGTGCTTCAGCATGGTGACCCGGCCGAGGGCGTCGTAGGACGTCCAGGTTTTCGGCCGGGTCGAGCCCGGAGGGTCCACGAACGTGCTGGACAGGCCGTAGGACGTGTAGGTCGCGTCCTTGTAGTCGTCGCCCTGGTAGGCAGTCGCCCGGACCTCGCGTTCCAGGCCGTCGTAGCGGTACTCGGTCCATGAGGGGAACAGCCACTTCGACTTCGGGGCGAACAGAGCCGTGTCCGGTTCTCCCTTCGCCAGATAGCCCCCCGTCTTCTCGTGGACGAGGCCGTGGTCGTCGTACTTGGTGTCCACGATGATGCGGCCGGGGCCATGGGCCTCCGCCTGCTGCTGGACCTCGCGCCCCAGACCGTCGTAGAGGGTGATGCCCGTGGCGTAGGAACCGTCGTCCTTCAGGGTTTTGACGGTCACCGCCGCCGGACGGTTCTCCGCGCTCGTGGCGATCGCGGCCTGGTAGGCGATCTGCACGCTCGGCGACTGTCCCGCGCCCGAGCGGGACGAGGACCAACCCTTCACCAGACGGCCGAGAGCGTCGTACTCGGTGCGTGTGACACGGCCGTTGGGATCGGTGACCGACAGGGGGAGACCGCGCCCGGGGTCATAGGCCGTGATGGTCTCGTAGCCCTTGGCGTCGAGGGATTTCACCTCGGTGACCGGACCGCCCTCGTCGGCCGGGGTGTACCTGGTCTCCGTCGTGCCCTGGCCGGGAGACGTGACGGTTCGGACCCTGCCCAGCGGGTCGTAGGTGGTCGTGACGACGAAGGAGTACGCCGTGCCGGCACCGTCGATCTCGGCCTTCGAGGTGACCATGCCTCTGGTCGGCGTCGCGCCGTAGGAAAGACCGTCGTACGTGAACCGCGCGGCCGACCTGAGTTTGGTGGCAGGGTCCGCAGAGTCGTGCGCCGCGCATGAAGTGCCCGTGCTGCGCTGCTCCTTCGGCAGACCGATCAGCCACGCGGTGGTGTTGTGGAGGTACGACGTCTTCGTGCACGTCTGGTCGGAGAGGGTCTCGGCGGTGCCGTCGGGCTTGACGACGGCCGTCTCGACCTGGGTGGGCAGGCCATAGGTGTCGTCGACCGTGGTGAGCGTGCGCACGGCGCGCCATCCCGAGTCCTGGGTCTGGATCTCGTCCGTTCGTCTGACGCCGGTGCGGTGGGCGAGCAGCGGGTCGGCGGCGGTTCCGTCCTCGTTCTCGCGGGCTCGGGAAGCCGTCTGCGCGGACCACGGGTAGTCGAGCGTGCGCTTGAGGACCTTGCCGTCGGAGTCCCGGTAGGTGATGGTCTCCGCGGTCATGCCGGCGTACTGCGGAGCGTCGTCCGCAACGAGTGTGTAGGTGCCGGTGGAGTCCTTCACCTCACCACCGACGCCCAGGAGATAGCGGGTCACTGAGAGAGACTGGGACTGCGCCTCTCCGACCTCGGACGTGACCGTCTCGCCCTCGACGACCTTCACCTGTCGGTAGCCACGCCAGTCGCTGTAGGTGCGCAGTGCGGGACGGGTGAACTCGTCGTCGTTCTTGGCCCAAGCGGCGCCGGAGTACTCGTACTTCGTGGTGACCGGCTTGCTCCGGGAGGTGACCTTGTCCGTCTCCGTCACCGAATCGACGACGTACTTGTTGAACCACGCCTTGGCAGGGGTCTTCTCGTCACCGTCGGGTGACCAACGCACCGGGAAGCAGGTGCCGTTGCTCCTTCCCTTGTCCTCGGCGGGCTCGGTGGCACAGCCCCCCGTGTACTCGACCTGGACGTCCCCGCCGTTCTCCGTGGAGACGGTTCCGATGCGAGGGCGGGTGAAGCCGGGACGCTGGTCGTTCTTGCCCGTCAGTACCAGGTTGGGCAGTTGGCGGTCCTGGAGACGGCCGTGGAGAGGTGAGGAGGAGCCGACCGTGTACTGCGCGAAACTCACCCCGTAGTTGGACTGGACGGTGCCGGTCGTGTCTCCGGGCGCGTAACCGGTGCGGGTGATGGAGTTGAGCCACAGACCGGGGGCGGTGTCGTACCAGTCCTCGGGGAAGGACTGGCGGAGCGTGTACTTGTCGACCGGGCCCAGGCTGGTCTGCCCCGCGCGAGCCGCCTTCGTCGTGACCGTGTCCAGACGCCACTGCGTCCAGAACGACGGGAACGCCGGGCACAGCTTGGACGTGGACTTGCAGTTGAGGTTGCCGGGAGTGTCCCACCAGGGGCGATAGGCGCCCGGGTCGTCGGTCTTGGCGAAGTTGGTCTCGGTGCAGGCCGTGTCCGACTTGAGGCAGCGCTGCTTGACACCGAAGTCCACGGTCGCCGACGGCTTGGTCAGACCGTCGGGGCGCATGCCGTACTCGATGGACGCCGGGTACGCGTAACGGTCGTATTGCTCGGGCGACTTGAACTTCTCACGGACGGCGTAGTAGTTGGTCTCCTGCTTCCAGTTGACGATCATCGTGTTGCCGTTGACGTCGACGACCTTGTCCATGCCCCAGCGCCAGGCCTGCTGCTTGCCTGCCCCACAGCGGGAGTCGGCGAAGGCCGTGGCGTGGCACGGCTCACCCGAGTGGTTACCGAAGACCGGAACGGTGGAGACGGAGTTGGTGGTCGCGTGGCCTCCACCCACCGTGTTCTGGCCGTAGTAGTACTGGGTGCCGTCTGTGGTGGTGACGACCCAGTACTCACCGTTGTTGTCGTCGTTGGTACCGCCCACGCGGTGTTCGACCCGGGTGCCGTCGTCCTGCTGGGGACGGTAGATCTCGGTGTCCTTGTCGGGGTCGCTGCCGGATGCCGCGTCCCGGACCAGTTCCGTGGTCTTGCCGCCCAGCGACATCACCGCGTTGTACGACACCCAGCACAGGTCGGAGGTCTTGTCCTTCTTGGCTGTGTTGTTGGGAGTTCCGGCCTTGAGAGGCTTGCGGTCGTCCTGGCAGGCGCGGTAGCGGCGCTCGATGTAGCCAGGGTCGTACGACCAGCCCTCGCCGATCCAGGATGCCTGGGGCGAGGAGACGGACGTACGGCCGTCCACGCTCTGCGAGCTGTAGTTGAAGGAGATCGCGGGAGTCGGCCCCGCGGGCGGGTTCGGCACCGTGAGCGGGTACGACCAGCTGAACGCGCCCGATGATCCACCCGCGGTCCACTTGCCGTCGGAGGTGAGCGGTGTCGCCTTGAAGGTGCCGCCGCCACCGGAGCCGGAGTCGACCGCGCCGACGACTGCTGTGCCACTTCCCGCGGTGGCGACCGGTGTTGCCCGGTGGTAAGCCGCTTGGACGACACCGGAGTTCGAGGGCTTTACGGAGTTCGCCGAGGCAGGGGTCACCGTGCCGTCGGCTGCGGGGTCGACCGTGGCCGTGAGCGATGCCGACGCAGTGTCGTTCGTGGTCTCCAGTTCCTCGTACGCCTGGCATGCCTCGTCGTCCGGCGCCGTCAGGTAGCAGTCGGGGAACTGCACGAAGCGCAGCCGGGATGCCCAGTCAGCGCCGTAGAGGTTCTCGAACTTGGCGTAGTCCAGCTTCACGGAGATCGGGACCGCCCCGCCAGCGGGGGCCTCCACAACGATGACGGCGCCGTCGACGCCCTGGGCCGTCGGATCGGTGCGCTGCGGGATCGTCACCTGCCATGTGCCTGTCGGCACCGGCTGGTCGGCCGCCTGACCGAGGCTCACCGGCAGGCTGCCGGCAGGTGTCAGCGCCGCCTGTTCCGCTTCCCGTCCGGCGGTGCGGCCCGAGGCCGCTGTGATGGACGAACCGAAAAAAACTGGCTGCGTCCCGGCGGGAGTGGTCGTCGTGTTGGCCGGCGCTTCGAGTCGGTCCTTGGGGACCTTGGCCCGCAATGTCGAGCGGTCCAGGCTGAATTTTTCGCCTGGGATCGACTCTTCCTTCTCGAGCTGTTCCAAGGTCAGAGTCTCCCGGCCGACCTCTGCCTGCGCCGGATCCGGGGGGAGCGCCATCGCCTGTGCGGGAAGCAGTCCGACCAGCAGCACCGCGGCCGTTACCGGGACGACTGCGTGTGCAAGACGGCGCCTGCGAGCATGCGAAAGTCCATCGAACACGACAAGGTCCCCCCGGACCACTTGAAGCGGGACCGATGAAGGACCACGCGTGACGACTTACCTGAGAGCACAGATTCTGTGATCACTCTGTGAAAAAACACCAGATGCGACGGACCGATGTGATGATCGTCACCGTGTGTAACACATCATTACGCTGCGAATACCCTTCAAAGCGGGATTTCGCTTTACGTGGGATTGACTTCCCCTTTATCGACCATTGAGGAAATTCAAGAACCTTGCGACATAAGGCATGCCGATGCAGACTATTTGCCCTGGTTCACATCGCTTTGCGAGCGGGTGCCCAGGATCGCTCGACGCTCCTTCCAGAGCAGCGCGCCCGCGCAAGGGAGGAAGCCCCGAAGATCTGCACAGGGTGACGACAGTTCCCCCATAGGTCATCATCGGCTGGCCACACGAGGGGGAAGGGGAACCCGCCCGATGACGCACAACCGGCGCCGCCTGCCCGGCCGTCGGGCCGGAGCGGCACTGCTCGCCGCCGCGGTCACCACGACCGGCATCGTCTACGTCGGCTTCCGGCTGTCCGACGACGTCCACGACGACAGGGCCCGCGGCCGAAGCAGTCCGACGGTCACCGAATCCGTCGCGCTCGCGCGGGCTGCGAGGACGGGGAAGTCCGTCGAGGTGACCGCGGCTCGCACCGCCCGTTCCACCACATGGGCCCGGCCCGACGGCCAGATGGCGAAGCAGCTGTACTCCTCCCCGATCCGGGCCAAGGTGGACGGCGAGTGGAAGGGGATCGACCCCAACCTGCACCGCACCGCGCAGGGTTGGGAGCCGAAGGCCACCAACACCCGGATGGTGTTCTCCGCAGGGTCGGAGGAACGTGACGAAGAGCGCTCTTCACGCTCGACCGCGCACCGCGTCTCCCTGGTGAGCTCTGCAGCCGCCGACACCGGAACTCCCCTGGCCACCCTGTATGTCGGCGACAATGGTGACCACACCATCCAGCTGACCTGGCCGGGCTCCATACCGACGCCGATCGTCGACGGCAATCGCATCCTGTACCCGGAGATCTTCCCGGGCGGCGACCTGGTGCTGACGGCGGACGACGACGGCTTCGGCCAGACCCTCGTGGTGAAGAACCGGCAGGCCGCGTCCGACCCGCATGTCCGGCAGATGACCTACGGTCTGCATTCCAGCGATCTCTCGTTCCGTCTGGATCCGCTGTCAGGAATGGTCAGCGCGGTGAATCTGTCCAACGACGAGGTCGCCGTGTCTCCGACCCCGCTGATGTGGGACAGCAGTGGCACCCCGGCCGTCACCGACGGGCAGGTCGGCGCCACCGCTCAGCCCACCGAGGCGGAGTCCCCGGATCCGACGGGCTCCCCGACGGACACGCTCTCGGACACTCCCAGCCCGTCGGAGGAGGAAGTCGAGTCCGACGAGCAGAGCGACACAGACACCGAGGTCCTCCCCTCCGCCAGCGATGGTCCGGAACCGACCGTTTCGGAGGCCCCGCTCCCCTCAGCCCCCGGCGAGCCGACCCCGGCGCCACCCCAGACGGGCTCCTCCGCGAGCCTGAGCCTGCCCTCCCTGGACGGGCCGTCGCCCAACTCGCGCGGTGAACTGGTGAAAGCCGATCTGTCCACGGGGCAATGGACCCTCACGCCCGATCAGGACTTCCTCAGCGACCCGGCAACGACCTACCCGGTCTTCATCGACCCGTCCGTCAAGAAGCACACCCAGGGCTGGACCACCGCCTACGATCGCCATCCCAAGGCCACGTTCTACAACGGCAGGGGCTTCAACAAAGGCGGCACGCACGAGGCTCGGGTCGGCTTCGAGTCCGACACCTGGGGTACGTCACGGTCGTTCTTCAACATCGCCTTCGACAAGGACCTCAAGGGCACCAAGATCGACACCGCCAAGCTGCGCCTGCTGGAGACATACTCCTGGTCCTGCCAGGCACGCTCGATGAGCGTGCACCTCACGAGCGAGGTCAACTCACACACCAACTGGGACAACGCGCCCGAACTGCATGACGGAAACAAGCTCACCACCAAGAGCTTCGCGCACGGTTACAAGTCCGGCTGCCGCGACGCCTACGAGACCTTCGACGTGAGGAAGGGCGCCCAGAAGCGAGCCGACACGGGCGCGGACATGATCACCTTCGGATTGCGTGCCCGGGACGAGGACTCCCAGTACGCATGGAAGAAGTTCATCGCCGACGGCGACCAGGGCGCACCGGTGCTGGAACTCGTCTACAACCGCAAGCCCTCAATCGTCTCGGACTCCCTCGACCTCGGCCCCGACGGCAAGTGCACCACCACGAAGCCGTACGTCCGCATGGGCTCCGCAGATCTGACCTTCACGGCCAAGGCCACGGACAAGGACAAGAACCTCGACCGCTTCGACTTCGACCTGTGGGAGACGGGGAAGTGGGACACCACGGGCGATCTGCTGAAGTCGACCGGCAGGATCGACCTAGCCGCTAATACAGGCACAGCCCTGGGTACCACCGACGGGTTCGCCACCAGCAAGCTCAAGAGTGGCGCCACGTACTCCTGGCGGGTGCAGGTCTTCGACGACGCGGGCTCCACCTCTGGTTGGTATCCGAAAACGCCCTGCCGCTTCGTCCTCGACACCACCGCACCACGTCCCCCTGTGGTGACGTCCACCGACTTCCCCAACGCCGACGGCAGCCAGAACGGCTTCGGCAGCGGTGGGGAGGACACCAAGTGGTCCGTGACGAAGTTCGGTACCGCCGGTACCTTCGCCGTGCGGGCCCTGAACACGGACGTCGTGCGCTACGAGTACGGCTACAACTCCCCCAGCTACACCGGCAGTGTGCCCCGACTCAACGGCACGGCTACGACTGTCTGGGCGAGCATCGGCAACGCCAAGCCGCCCTCCGCCGGACCCAACGTGCTCTATGTCCGCACGGTGGACGGCGCCGGTAACGTGTCCGAGCCGACCAAGTACTTCTTCTACGTCACCCCACGCGACCAGGCCGACAAACCCGGCGACTTCACCGGCGACCAGCTGCCCGACATGATGGTCGTCACCAAGGACGGCAACCTCGGGTTGTACCCCTCCCAGTCCCTGCCGACCGACCTGACCAAGGGCACCGGCGATCTGGACTACTCGATGCCGGGCGCCTATCGCGCGAACCCCGAGAAGGACCCCAACGGCAACGACGGCCTGCCGCCGTTCATGGCCGCCGCGAACGGGCACTTCACCGGCGCCCTGATCACCCACAACGGCGACATCTACGGCGGTGACGGTCTCCAGGACCTCGTCGTGCGGGTCGGCGGCAGACTGTGGGTCTACCCCGGAGACGGCTATGGCGCCGTCAACACCGACAGGCGGCAGGAGATCCTGCTCCCCGCGGGCGCTCCCAGCCCCTCCGCCCTCACCCAGATCGTCGCCGCGGGCGACATCACCGGGGACGGCCGTACCGACTTCCTGGCCACCGTCGGCGACGCGTTGTGGGCACTGACCGGCTACCACGGGGCGACGGTCGACCAGGCCGTCCTCCTGTCGGCCACCTCCTGGGCCAGTCGCGATCTGGTGACCGTCATGGATGTCAGCGGCGACGGCACCGCCGACATGATCTACCGCACCGACGCTTCCGGACGTCTCCTACTCCGCAAGGGCATCGCCGCGAGCGGCGGCGGGACCGACCTCAACTCCCTTACCTCCGCAGCCAATTCCTCCGGCGGTACGGACACCGAGTACGGCGCCTCCGGCTGGTTCAGCTCCGACGTCCCGCTGCTGATGGGGACACCGGACGCCAACAGCGACGGCATCCCCGACATCTGGGCGGTTCGCGCCAACGGTTCTGTGCGGTTCCACGTGGGCAGCAAGACCGCTCTTTCGGGTTCCGGCACGGAGATCATCGGACCGTCGAGCTACTGGCAGACCCGCATCGCCATCGGGTGACAGGGAGGGGGACGTAGGCCCGGGGCGACCCGCGTGTGCGCCCCGCCGACCACCACGACGCTGGCCACAACAACGACGCCGGCCGTACCGAACGGACATCGCTCGGTACGGCCGGCGTCATGGTGACAGGGCCGGGGCCTACTTCAGGTAGCCGCCCTTGAAGCCGCCCTGGTCGGCCCAGATGCGCTCGCGGGCGTCCCAGCTGAAGCCCGCCCACTTGCCCTGCCAGATCGTCTCGGCGGTGGCGTTGTTCGCCGGGTCGGAGGAGATCCACTCCTTGACCGGGCTGTTGGAGAACTCGGCGAACGGCACGTAGTTACGGTGCGAGGCCCAGCCGTTGTAGGCCTTGACGACGCGGGACGAGGTCGTCCGGTAGTTGATGCCGATCTTCACCGTCGTGACCTTCACGCCGAAGATGGTGTCGGAGACGCTGTACCAGGCGCTCCGGTCGTAGTACCGGGCGCTCGGGTCGGAGAGCTCCTCGTCGGTGGTCGGGGGCGTCTCGGTCTCCTCCACACCGAGGGTCGCCTCCAGCACGACGTCGCCGTCCGCGGCTTCCTTGCGCAGCTCGGTGGTGTAGTTCTCCTCGTCGATGGACTCGACGTCGGAGACGTCCGAGAGGAAGTCGCCGAGCTCCTGGCCGCGCTGCGGGTCGTTGAGGAGCGTGACGAACTGCTCCTGCTCGCCCTCGGACAGCTCCTGGTACTGGTCCAGAGTCTCCTGGGCGTCCCCGTCACCCAGCTCCACCTGCTCCACGAGGTAGGACTCGTAGGCCTCGGGAGTGGTGCCGGTGTCGTCCGCGGACGCCGTGGTCGGCATGGCCACCATGCTCAGCGCCGCCGCCGTGACGACGGCCATTCCGACGAGTCTCTTACGGTTTGCCTTCACGGTATTACGCATATCTACTGCCTCCGTTACGTGGATGAGCAACACGAATTGCACAGAGCAGCAGGAAAATAGATTTCCACGCCCCCCTACAAGCGGTTTTCGCCTTTCCTCCCCCGGCGTCCCCGCTCATGCATGATCCTTCCATGACAAGCGGTGCCGAGAAAGCCCTTTCCGGCTTATTTGAGCTTCAATTGAGCTTTGTTTTCCGGGCATGAAAAAGCCCTGCACGGCACAGTGCCGTGCAGGGCGTTCCCAGGGAATTCGATGGCCGACCGGAATCAGAACCGGACGACGAAGTTGTTCACCGTCCCGGTGTCGCCGGTGGCCACGTCGTCGACGCGGAGCTTCCACCAGCCGTTGACCGGCAGATCGGTCGCGTCGATCGTGTAGACCTTCTTGAGCGTGCCGCCGGCCTGCTCGCCGTTGTCCTTCAGCAGGTGCATGGAGCCGTCGGGCGCGATCAGGTCGATCTTGAGGTCACCCAGGTACTGGTGCTCGACGTGCACGTACACCTGGAGCTTGGCGGAGCCGACGCCGGACAGGCCTGAGGTCTTGGTCCAGATCTCCGTGTAGTCCTTGTCCGGGATGGCCTTCACGGTCTGGTTCTCGTACGACGGGAACCCGAGCGACCAGCCCTTGAGGTCACCGGTGGACCCGGTGGCGGAGTCGGTCACCTTCAGCGTCCAGGTGCCGTTCGCGACGGCGTCGGTGGCGTCCACACCGTAGGTGGTCTGGAGGGTGCCGCCGGCCTCGGAGCCGTAGGGCTTGAGGGTGTACGACTTGCCGTCCGGGCTGGTCAGGACGAGCCGCAGGTCGCCGATCCTGGTGTGGGTGATGTTCGCGTAGACCTGGAGCGGACCAGCCGCTCTGCCGTCGACGCTGGTCACATCGATGGTGGAGGAGACGGTGCCGGAGTCCGGGATGGCCTTGGCCGTGGTGCTCTCGAACGGCGTCGGGAAGATCAGCGACCAGGTGGTCAGCGTGCCGGCGTCCCCGTCGTCGGTGTCGCTCATCCGCAGCTTCCACTCGCCGTTGGCGGGCGAGGCGGAGGCGTCGACGGTGAACTCCGCGACGATGTCGTCCGCTCCGTCGGTGGCGCTCGCGGCCTTGAGCAGGTAGGTCGAGCCGGCCGGGGAGAGCAGCTCCAGCTTGATGTCGCCCCGGTAGGCGTGGGTGATGTTGACGAACGCCTTGAGGTTCTTCGGCGCGTTGCCCGGGTATTCGGCGACGGTCAACGGGGAGGTGACCGGGGTGCCGGTACCGCCGGTCGGCGCGTCCGGGATGGCGATGTCCTTGTCGTTGTCGACCTGGAAGGCGCGGGGCTTCTTGTCCGCCTCGGGCTTCGGATCGACCGCGGCGACCGCCTTGCCCACGTCGATACGGGGAACGGTCACCCCCGCCTCGTCGGTGATGGGCGAGCCGGTGGTGGCGAGCAGCGACACCAGGCTGGCGAGGCCCTCGGTGGGATACGCCTGCCTGAGCACGGCGAGCGCTCCGGTGACGTGCGGGGTGGCCATGGAGGTGCCGCTCAGGGAGTCGTAACCGCCGCCGGGAACCGAGGAGATGATGCCGTTGCCGGGGGCGAAGACGTCGAGCAGCGGGCCGTGGTTGGAGAAGGAGGCGATCTCGTCGTCGTCGGTGGTCGCGCCGACGGAGATGGCGTTGGGCACGCAGGCGGGGGCGTTGACCGCGGTGGCCAGGCCGTTGTTGCCGGCCGCGACGACGGTGGCGACGCCCGCGTCGAAGAGCTTGTCGATGGCGGCCTTACGGGCGTCCTTGGTGCAGGCGCTGGTGTAACTCGCCGAGCCCAGGCTGAGGTTGGCGGCGACGATCGGGGTGCCGCCCTGCTTGAGCTGCCACACCTTCTCCAGTGCCGCGATCTGGGCGCTGGTGAAGCTGCGCACGCAGGGG
The DNA here is from genome assembly GCF_036174265.1 of Streptomyces sp. NBC_00285. Lineage (NCBI taxonomy): Bacteria > Bacillati > Actinomycetota > Actinomycetes > Kitasatosporales > Streptomycetaceae > Streptomyces > Streptomyces sp. NBC_00285. The sequence goes on from NZ_CP108055.1 coordinate 4,388,957, forward strand.
GTGGCGGCGGCGGTCCCGCAGTACTTGGCGGAGTCGAACTTGGAGAAGACCTGGATGGCGACGATGTCGGCGTCGGGTGCGACCCCGGTGGCCGGGGCGCCGGTGAGGCCGGTGCCGTCACCTGCGGCGATGCCGGCGACATGGGTGCCGTGTTCGCAGCCTTCCATGGTGGCGCAGACTCCGGCGGCGGAGTTGGCGGCGCCGGTGCCCTCCTGGGTGGCGGCACCGTTGCCGCACAGGCTGGTGGCACCGTAGGCGGCGTCGATGGGCGAGAAGCAGGCCTCGGCGACGACCCGGCCGCCCAGGAACGGGTGGTTGGTCGCGACGCCGGTGTCGATGACCGCGATCGCGCTTCCCTTGCCGGTCTTGCCCGCCTTGATGGCGTGGTCGGCGCCGATGACCGGGATGCTCTCGTCGAGCGTGGGCTCGGCCAGGGTGTCCTCGGTGACGCTCACGACCCCGTCCTGCCCGGCGAGTTCGTCCAGTCCGGACCTGTCGACCCGCAGGGTGACGATCGGCAGGGTCTCGTACGTCTGCACGGTCTCGCCGACACTCGCGGCGCCGGAGAGGTCGTCACGGTTCTCGGTGACGACGATGACCCGGACGGTGCCACCGCCGGCAGTCCGGTCGTACAGCGGTGGATCGATCGGGTCGTCCTCCGCCGGGGCCGCCACGGCACTTCCCGCCGCCACGGCACTTCCCGCGGAAACGGTCGAACCGGCCGACACGGTCGACACGGCCGCGTGGGCCGGAATCGCGCCGAGTGTCACGGCCATCACCGTGGTGGCGACCGTCGTCCATATTCGTCTCTTCATGTCACTCTCGAAAGGTAAACGGGCATGACTGAGCCCGCATGCGTGTGAATGGAGAATCAGAACAGGGAAAGCGCGCCACGCGCGAAATCAATCAACCGCATTCAGGTCTGCCCACCCCCCGTGCAAGCGGTTTCCGCCATTTCCCCCGGCGACCCCGCGCAGCATGATCCTTCCACGGCGGACACGCCATGAGCGAGCATTCTTCACGTATTTGAGCTGCAATTGAGGGTCGCGCGGCAACATGCCCGAAAAGGTCGAGAACCCGGGGGTTGCGCCTTCACGTCATCCAGCCTTATCGTTCCTCGATAACATCGAAAAACGATAGGGGGGCGACATGTCCGGAGACCGGAAGCTGCTCGAACCGATGGCCACGGTCGTGTCCGTAGTCCTGCGCGTGCTGGTGGCCCTCCTGACGGCAGGGCTCGTCCTCAGAGTCGTACGCGGCAGCTGGACGGACACCGTCATCTGCGTCACCGACTGGTCGACCACCGTCTCGGGAGTCGCCACCGGCATCGTCGCCGAGCGCGGCGCGCAGGTCGACGCGGTGCCCCGCTACTGCGCCGAGTCACCCGACGCGCATCTGGTCCTGTTGCACCAACTCGGCACCCTGCCCTCGACGTTGCTGCTGATCAGCGGTCTCTTCCTGCTGGACCGGCTGCTGCGGGGAGCCGCACGGGACGGTGTCCACACCGAACGGACCGCGTCCCGGCTGCGGCTGCTCGGCTGGTGGCTGCTCGTCGGAAGCCTGGTGGCCGCGATCACCGAGGCGAACGCCGGGGCGGCGCTGCTCGCGGCACTGTCCAGGACCTCGGACTTCACGGCCGGGGCCTGGCTGGAGCTGTGGACACCGCCCTATCTGGCCGTGCTGACCGGTCTCGGCCTGCTTGTCTTCGCGCGGATCACCCGCGTGGGCACGGCCCTGCGCGAGGACCTCGAAGGGGTCGTCTGATGGCCGCCGACGAGCACGAGGGCCACCACATCGAGGTCCACCTCGACAGGCTTCTCAGCGAGCGCGGCATGACCGTCACCGAACTCGCGAGCCGCGTCGGCGTGACCAACGTCAACCTGTCCGTGCTCAAGAACGGCCGCGCGAAGGCCATCCGGTTCACGACCCTCACCCGGATCTGCGAAGTACTGCGGTGCCAGCCGGGAGACCTGCTCAGCCACCGCCCCGAACAGCCCTCCGACCGGACGTCCGACCCGGCGCCCGGCAACCAGACATAGGAGTACACATGTTCAGCACCATGGACACGGGAATGAAGATCGCGATCCTGGTCACCGTGATCGTCGTGGCCACCCTGGCGATCGGCCTGGTCCGCTGGCTCGGCCGCCGCTGAGGCGTCCCGGCGGGCGGTCGGGCCGACCGCGCTGGGATCCCGGCAGCTTGTCGGGAGAGACCGGCGTTCAGTCAGCCGACGCCCCGCCGGACGCACCGCTGAGACCCGTACGGTCCTCAACTCCACGGCCGCTGCGACAGCCCGACAGCCCGTCAGCAGACCGACCGCTCAGCCCTCTACCCCGCGGTCACCCGCGCCTTCGCCCGCCCCCGCCGAACCCCGTTCGGCCACAGCCTCGGACGCCGCTTGGCCGCCAGGTCCTCGATCCAGCCGAACGCCAGGATCGCGAGCCCGATCAGCGGCCAGACCAGGACGAACATCCAGAGCATGTCCGTCGCGTCGAGCGCGGCGACCGCGCGGTCGCTCTGCATGAAGGGCAGGCGGTAGGCGAGGTCGATGATCGGGACCGTGGCCATGATCAGCAAGTTGTGCCAGAGGTAGATGGTGACGGCCCGGTTGTTGGAGAGGGTCACCAGCTTGTCCCAGCGGGCGAGGCGGCCCGGCAGTTCCTGCCAAGACGGCGAGTACTGGAGGAGGATCACCACGAACCCGAAGGACCAGGCCGCCTGGGCGAGCGGGATGTCGTTGAGGTCCCAGCCATCGGGGCCCAGATGGCCGGAGGCCCACCACAGGGCGAAGGCCATCACCATGACCGAGCCGGAGACGGCGAGATAGCGCGGGACCTTCGCCAGCACCCCCTCGTGGTGTGCGATGCCGAGGACCCAGCAGCTGCCGTAGACCGCGAAGTCGGTGACCGCGTTGCCGAGTTCGCCGGGGATGGTCACAAGTCCCGTGCCCAGCACGGCCGTCAGGGCCAGCGGGGCGAGCAGGGTCGCCCACGGCACCCTGCGGAACGCCCACAGCAGCAGCGGGGACGCCACCACGAACCAGAGGTACGCGCGGAGGTACCACAGCGGGCCCACCGCCTGGTCCGCCCACGTGCTCTCCAGCAGGCTCGACGGGAAGCCGACCTCCCAGGGATACGGCGGCGCGCCGATCGGGATGACGTAGTTGACCATCTCCAGCAGCCCCCAAGTGCCGCTGTGGTCGGGGTCCTTGGAAAGGTTCCAGCCGCCCAGGAACATCAACGGCAGCACCACCGCGCTGAACGCCCACAGCGGCGGCAGGAGTCGGCGGACCCGGCCCCTGATCACGCTCAGCGTGGGCCGGCCGAGCGAACGGGCCATCAACGAGCCCGCCAGCGCGAACATCACGCCCATCGACGGGAACAGCACGGTCAGCCACGCCCACCCGAACAGGTGGTAGAGGACCACCCGGACCAGGGCGAGGGAGCGGAGAAGGTCCAGGTAGCGGTCCCGGCCGGGTGCCTTGGGCGCTGCGGGCGCAGCCCCACGCTGTTCCGGCACGGAGGCGTTGTGCCGACCCGCCGCGTAGTCCTGCGTCATCCGACCGGCCTCCGTTCGTCGCTCTCACTGCCCGACCGCTGTCGCGGCACCGGTCCGCCCGGCGCCTCGACGACCCCCGTGCGGCGCAGCTTCTGCCAGCGCAGACGGCCGCCGGTGAGCGCTGTGATCCAGGACTGGAGCAGCACGACGTACATGAGCTGGCGGTAGAGGATCTGCTGCAACGGCAGTGAGATCAGGTGGGTCATGCGTTCGCGGTCCAGCCGGAAGGCGTAGGCGGCGCAGACCACTTGGATCGCGAGGACGCCCAGCCAGGCCACGATCGTCCGCTCGGTCGGGCCGAACACGACGCCGTAGAGGAGGAACACGTCGATCAGGGGCGCCAGCAGGGGCGCCACGACCATGAACAGCGAGACCAGCGGCAGACCCACGCGGCCGAAACGGCCCGAGGGGCCACGTTCCACCAGTGCGCGCCGGTGCTTCCAGATCGCCTGCATGGTGCCGTAGGACCAGCGGTAGCGCTGGGACCACAACTGCTGGACGGATTCCGGGGCTTCGGTCCAGGCGCGCGCCTTCTCGGCGTACACCACGCGCCAGCCGTCCCGGTGCATGGCCATGGTGATGTCGGTGTCCTCGGCGAGCGTGTCGTCGCTCATGCCGCCGACGCGTTCCAGGGCCGAGCGCCGGAACGCTCCCACCGCGCCCGGGATGGTCGGCATGCAGCGCAGGATGTCGTACATCCGGCGGTCGAGGTTGAAGCCCATCACGTACTCGATGTGCTGCCAGGCGCCGATCAGCGAGTCCCGGTTGCCGACCTTCGCGTTGCCCGCGACGGCTCCGACGCGCGAGTCGCCGAAGGGCTGCACCAGTTCACGGACCGTGGCCGGTTCGAAGACGGTGTCGCCGTCCATCATCACGATGATGTCGTGACGGGCGTTCGCCAGGCCGCGGTTGAGGGCGGCGGGCTTGCCCGCGTTGAGCTGGCGGACGACCCGGACGTTCGGCAGGCCCATCGCCTCGACGAGCCGGGCGGTGCCGTCGCTCGAACCGTCGTCGATGACGATGATCTCGATCGGCTGCTCGCTCGCCATCAGTGAACGCACGGTGTTCTCGATGCACTTGGCCTCGTTGTACGCCGGGACCAGCACCGACACCGGCTGGGTGACCGGCTCTCCCCAGCGGAAGTCCTTGCGGCGCACCCGGCGGGCGTGGATGCCCGAGAGCAGCAGCATCAGCAGGAAGCGGCCGATGACCAGGGAGCCGATGACGGCGAGCCCGGCGACGAGGACGTCGGTGATGTGCTCGGAGGCCTGGACGAGGAAGACCCACGCCTTGCCCTTCCACAGCTCGGGTCCGGCGACCGGGGTGAGCGCGCTGGGCGCGTCGAGGGCCTCGGTGAGGTTGTCGAACGCGTAGCCCCTGCCCTGCATGTCGGGCAGGAACCGGTCGAGCGCCTGGACCGTCTGGTGGCGGTCACCGCCGGAGTCGTGCATCAGCACGATCGCGCCCTTGCCGCTCTTCGGGGTGGCGTTGCGCAGGATCTGCCGGACGCCGGGCTTCTGCCAGTCCTCGCTGTCGGTGTTGTTGACGACGGTGACGTAGCCGCGGGAGCCGATGTACTCGGTGACCGGCCAGGACCTGTTGTCCATGGCGTCGGCGAAGGAGGAGTACGGCGGGCGGAACAGCGAGGTGCGGATGCCGGCCGCCCCGGCGAGCGCGAGCTGGTTCTGGGAGAGCTCCCAGTCGATGCGCTTCTTCGACTGGAAGGACAGGTCGGGGTGGTTGAAGGTGTGCAGCCCGACCTCGTGGCCCTCGTCGACCATGCGCTGGACCAGGTCCGGATAGCGGGAGGTCATGGTGCCGGTGACGAAGAAGACCGCGTGCGCGTGGTGCTTCTTGAGGACGTCCAGGACCTTGGGGGTCCAGGTCGGGTCGGGGCCGTCGTCGAAGGTCAGGACGATGCGGCGGTCGGGCATCTGCAGGCTGGTGGCGCGGCCGCTGCGGGTGTCGATCACCGGGCCGCCGTCGAGGATCTTCTCCGGCACCTTGTCGGTCGAGGCCTCTGCCTGGATACGGTGGTCGGCGAGGATCTCGCTGTGGACGTAGCCGCGCAGCATCAGCATCGCCATCAGGGCGCCGAGGACGAGCAGCGGCAGCAGCAGGCGCATGGGCAGGCGGCGGCGCCTGGAACCGTCGGGGACCGCTGGTGCGGCCCCCGGGCGGCGGGTGCGGGATGCCATCAGAGGATGTGCTCCGGGGACGGGGCGGGCGGGACCTCGGACGGTGTGGCGGCAGCGGTGGTGCCGGTGCCCGAGGTCTCCGATGCGATGGGTGAGGGTTCGGCCGGGCCGTCGGCGACCGTCCCGGGCCCGGCGCTGCCACCGCCCGCGGTCTCGCTCGGGGCGACCGAGGGGTCGGGGCTGGGGGTGACGGGCGGGGTCGGGGTGGGGCTGGCCGGCGGGTTGACCGACTGCGTCGGGGTCGCCGACGGGAGGGTGCTCGCCGACGGGTTGCCGCCCGGCTGGGTGGCGGGCGCCGACGGGACGACGGGCGCCCCGGTCCTGCCCGGGCTCGCGGTGGCCCCGGGTGCGGTCCCGCTGATCGCGGGAGCCGGTGTCACTCCGCTGCGCACGGTCGGGGTGATCCCCGGCAGCAGCACACCCACGGGGGCGGAAGGCCGCGCCGACTCCGCCGGCACCGGGCTGGTGTCCACCTTGCCGGCCGGGGCGTCGTCCTTCGGACCGGTCATCGGCACCCAGGGTGCGTTGGAGTTGCCGGACAGCAGGGTGACGACGATGACGACGGCGTAGACCGCGCAGGCGATGCCCACGGCGAAGCCGATGCGGCGGTACCTGCGGCCGCGGCGCCCCGACTCGTCGACGAAGACCGGGCCGTCGGAGCCCTCGGCCGCGCTGTCGCCGGCCGGCTTGCCCTCGATGCGGCTGTCGGCGCTTCCGCCGTCGAGCTGGACGGTCACCTCGTCCGGGTCGTGGTTCTGCCCGGCGGTGCTGCCGGACTCCTCGGTGCTGCCGGACTCGTCCCACGGGTCGCGCACGACGGACCTACGGCCGGGCTGCTCCGGGAAGCCGCTCGCGCGGTCCGCTCTCGGGGCCCCGGGGAAGTCCGGTGCGCCGCCCGGGCCGCCCGGACCTCCCGCGCCTCCCGCGTCAAGGAGCCTCGCGCCCGGGGTTCGAGCCTCAGGGGTTCGAGCCTCGGGGGCACGGGTCTCGGGAGCTCGGGTCTCCGGGACTCGGGTCTCTGCGGCCGGAGCCGTTCCGGTTTCCGGGAAGGTCTGGGTGCCGGCCCCGACCGCCTGTACGGCCTGGGTGCCTGATGCAGCCTCGGGCCATTCCGGTTGGGCTTCTTCCCGCCACTTTTTCACGCGCATACATCCCCCCACAGGACCGTCCAGGTGCGCGTACGACCCTGAATACAACCGGTCGAACCGGGCCCCCACCCAGCCCAAGCGCCCCTTTTATCACATCTTGCTCAAGTCACGAATGTATCGCACGCGAAGGTTGTGTGTGTGCCGCGTGTCAATGACGGACGGTCATATGACGCTCGTCGATGGCCGGAATCCATCCATCAACGGGTCGGCGGAGCCAGTCATGTTCGACGCCGAGTTCGATTGCGGCCCGTCGCAGGGCATCGAGAGCGGGATGCGTCAGGCCCTTGCGCCACACCAGGGACACGGGCGACAGAGGTACCGGGTCGACCAGCGGACGCAGCACGCCGGCAGGCATGGCCGGAAAATCCACCACCACGAGAATCGGGTTCCGGGTCTTCGCCATGATCCGCTGGAACTCCTCGTCGCCGACCGCGAGCGGCGCCGGCGGGGCGATCTCGATGCCCCGGCCTTCGAACAGCCGACGAGCGAGATCGGTCCATTCCGGAGTACGCGGATTTCCCGCCCCGGCGTACACGGTCTCGCCCTCCAGCGCCGCGAGCGGGACCTGTGCGAGCGACGCCAGCCGGTGCCCCTCGGGCAGGACGACCGCCATGGGCTCGTAGCGCACGGGTTGGTGGTCGAGGGCCGCCCGCAGCGCCGGGTCCAGGCCGGCGAACCGGCCGAAGGACACGTCGAGACGGCCGGCCAGCAACTCTCCCGCCGCACCGGTCAGGCCGCTCTCGTAGCGGGCCATCAGCTCCTGGTCGGGGGCGAGTTCGCGGGCCCGGTGCAGCACGCTGCGGCCGGTGGCCAGGCCCGGGGAGTTCAGGTCCACCAGCAGCGGCCTGGCCTGCCCGAAGGCGGCGAGCAGCTCGTCCTGGGCATCCAGGGCACGTCGGGCGTACGGCACCAGCCGCTCGCCGTCGGCCGTCAGCGTCACCTGCCGGGTCGTCCGCACGAACAGCTCGGCGCCCAGCTCCCGTTCCAGCCGCCGCACGTCCCGGCTGAGCGCCTGCTGGGCGACGTAGAGACGGGCCGCGGCGCGCGTGAAGTGGAGTTCGTCGGCGACGGCGAGGAAGGCGCGCAGGAGGCGGGGGTCAAGGTGGCGGGGACCGGGACCGGAGACCGGAGGGGGCGCGGGCATCCGGCGAACTTACAACACAGGTGCGTGAATCGGCGCGGAGAAGGTGTTGGACCCCTTGATCGGCTCCGCGCGACGGTGGGTCCATGCCGCAACCGCCCCGACAGCCACCTCGACAGCCGCCCCGACCGATGTTCACGACGACCGCCGACGCCCTCGTCATCGTCGACTTCAGCCCACGAGGCCCGCGCACCCCGCGCACCCCCGGCCCCTACCGCCGCCTCCTCGCCACCCCCGGCGCCCGCGCCTTCACCGTCGGGAACCTCCTGGCCCGCCTCCCCATGGGCATGTTCAGCGTCAGCGCGGTCGTCATGATCGCCGGGACGCGTGGGTCGTACGCCCTCGCCGGTGCCGTCACCGCGACAGGTCTGGCGGCGACCGCGGTGGTCGCCCCGTGGACCGCGCGGCTCGTCGACCGGCACGGCCAGGCCCGGATCGCCGTACCCGCCACGGCACTTGCGGCACTGGGCTCGCTCGCGCTGCTGCTCTGCGTCCGCTTCGGGGCGCCGGCCTGGACGCTCTTCCTGTCCTACGCCGCCACCGCCACGACCCCCAACCTCGGCGGCATGTCCCGCGCCCGCTGGGCCCATCTCCTGGACGGCGACGAGCAGTTGCTGCATGTCGCGAGCTCCTTCGAGCAGGTCGTGGACGAGGCGTGTTTCATGACGGGGCCGGTGCTCGCGGCCCTGCTGTGCGGGACGCTGTTCCCGGAGGCGGGCACGCTGGCCGGGATGGTGCTGCTGGTGACGGGCGTGCTGGTGTTCGCGGCACAGCGTTCGACGGAGCCACCGGTGCGTGAGCGCTCCCCCTCACCGGCTCCCTTCCGCGCCCCCGGCATCCCGCCGCTGCTCGCCGTCTGCCTCGCCCTCGGTGCCGTCTTCGGCTCCATGGAGGTCGTCACCATCGCGTTCGCCGACGCGCAGGGACACCGCTCGGCGGCCGGGGTCGTGCTGGCGCTCCAGGCGGCCGGTTCGTGCGCGGCGGGGCTGGTGTACGGGGCGACGCGGTGGACCGGTTCCGCCGAGGTCCGGTACGTGTGGTGCGTCGCCGCCATGACCGCCCTGCTGACGCTGCCCCTGCTGGCAGCCGCCCTCACCGGCTCCCTGTTCGTCCTGGCGGCCACGCTGCTCGTCGCCGGGATGGCGACCGCCCCGACGATGGTCACGGGGATGGCCCTGGTCCAGCGGCGCACCCCGCCCGGCCGCCTGAACGAGGGTTTGACCCTCGCGGTGACCGGCCTGCTCGGCGGGATCGCCTGCGGGAGCGCGGCCGGCGGCTGGACGGTGGAGCACGTGTCGCCGGTGGCGGGCTACGGCGTTCCGGCCACGGCGGCTGCGGCGGCCCTGATGATCGCACTCGTTTCGGCCGGATCGTCGAATCGCTTCGCCTGATCCTGCACAACCCATTGACGGCCTTCGAAGGCGCCACATACGTTCCTGTGTCGAAGCGCTTCGACAGGAGTCGTCGAATCGAATCGAATCGACGACCCTGCCAGGCGGTACGGCCCGAAGCACCATCCGACTCGCCCGGAGGTACGGGATGTTGACGGCACGACGGCGTGTGGTGGCGACGGCGGTGATCCTGACCGGATCGCTGCTGATGACCGCCTGCGGAGGCTCGGACAGCGGGTCCTCCGACGCAAAGACGCTCAGGCTGTGGCACTACGAGAGCCCGACCAGTGCGATGGGCATCGCCTGGAACGAGGCGATCAAGGAGTTCGAGGCTCGGCACCCGGGCGTGCAGGTGAAGGTCGAGGAGAAGAGCTTCGACCAGATGCAGAAGACCGCCCCGATGGTCCTCAACTCCTCGGACGCGCCCGACATCATGGAGTACAACAAGGGCAACGCGACCGCGGGCCTGCTCTCCAAGCAGGGCCTGCTCACGGACCTCACGGCAGAGGTGACCAAGCACGGCTGGGACAAGAAGCTCAGCCCGAGCGTCCGCACCACCAGCCTGTACGACACCAACGGCGTGATGGGATCCGGCAAGTGGTTCGGCATCCCCAACTACGCCGAGTACACGATGGCCTACTACAACAAGGACCTCTTCAAGAAGTACGGCATCGCCGTACCGAAGACCCTCGACGAACTCACCGCTGCCATGGACAAGTTCGTCGCCAAGGGCATCACCCCGCTCGCCAACGGCGGCGCCGCCTACCCCGCCCAGCAGTACCTGTACCAGCTGGCACTGTCGAAGGCCGACCGCTCCTGGGTCAACGCCTACCAGCTGTACAAGGGGAAGACGGACTTCCATGACGCGGCCTGGACGTACGGCGCCGAGACCTTCGCCGACTGGGTGAAGAAGGGCTACTTCAGCAAGTCCTCCAGCGGCCAAAACGAGGAGGCCGCCGGCGTCTCCTTCACCTCGGGCAAGACGCCGATCCTGTTCTCCGGCAGCTGGTGGTACGGCCGCTTCACGACGGACAACAAGTTCGACTGGGGCACCTTCCGCTGGCCCGGCTCGAAGCTCACCCTCGGCTCGGGCGGCAACCTCTGGGTCGTACCGCAGAGTTCGAAGAACAAGGACCTCGCCTACGACTTCATCGACATCACCCTGTCGGAGAAGATCCAGAACCTGCTGGGCAACTCCGGCGGCGTCCCGGTCGCGGCCGATGCCTCCGCCATCACCGACCCCCGGTCGAAGGCACTGATCGACGACTTCAACACCCTGTCCAAGGACGACGGCCTGGCGTTCTACCCCGACTGGCCGGTCCCCGGCTTCTACGACGTCCTCGTCTCCGGAACCCAGAAGCTGATCACCGGCAGCGACAAGCCGGACGGCTACCTCAGCGATCTGCAGGAGGCCTACGACAAGGGCGCGCCGAAGCAATGACGGTGACCGTCGAACGGGGTGCGCGGGCGGTCGGCAAGGGCGACGCCGCCCGGCCCCCGCGCCGCCCCCGTGACTCCTACGCCCTCTTCCTGCTCCCCGGCACGCTCGCCTTCCTCGCGGTCATCGTCCTGCCGTTCGTGATGAACACGTACGTGAGCTTCACCGACTGGCAGGGCGTGGGCTCCCCGCAGTGGTCGGGGCTCGCCAACTACCGCGCGCTGATGGACGATTCGGAGTTCTGGGAGTCCTTCCGGCACAGCCTGTTCATGGTCGTGGCGATGGCGGCGATCCCCACCGCCCTCGGGCTCGTCCTGGCCGCCGCCCTGTTCGACCACGTCGGCAAGCACTTCGGCACCCGGATCGCCGCCGTCCTGCGCGCCTGCTTCTACCTCCCCCAGGTCCTGCCGATCGCGGTCGCGGGCATCGTCTGGAGCTGGATCCTCGCCCCGGACAACGGCTCGCTCAACTCGCTCCTGAAGGCCGTCGGGCTGGGCAGCTGGCAGCAGGACTGGCTGGGCGACCCCGACCTCGCCCTCTACAGCGTCATGGGCGTGATGGTCTGGGTCCAACTGGGCTTCCCCCTGGTCATTTTCATGGCGGGACTGCAACGCGCCGACCCCCAGCTGGCCGAGGCCGCAGAGCTGGACGGCGCCGGCTGGTGGCGCCGCTTCTGGCACATCACGCTGCCGCAGATCCGCCCGGAGATCTACGTCGTCCTGACCTGGTGCTCGATCGCCGCACTGAAGGTGTTCGGCGCGGTGTACGTCCTGACCAAGGGCGGGCCGGGCGGCGCCACCAACGTCCCCTCCTACTTCTCCTTCACGACGTTCTTCGAGAAGACCCAGGTCGGCTACGGCGCCGCGATCTCCACCGTGCTGACGGTGATCATCCTCGCGCTCTCCCTGATCGGCCTGGGACTCCAGTCCCGCGCGGAGGAAGGGGACGCGTCATGACCGCCGCCCTGCGCCGCTACCCGGTGCTGATCGCCCTGTGCATCGCCGCCCTGTTCATGGTCGTGCCGTTCCTGATCGTCACGGTCAACGCCTTCAAGTCCCCCGCGGAGTACGCCCAGCACGGCCCCCTGAGCCTCCCCGACGGCCTCTACACGGACGGCATCAAGGACTTCTGGGAGCGCGTCGACTTCGGACAGAAGCTCGTCAACTCGGTGCTGATCAGCGGCTCGGTGGCCGTACTCGCCGTCGTCCTGTCGGTCCTCAACGCCTACGCGATCGGCATCGGCCGGATCAAGGGCCGTACCTGGGTCCTGGCCTTCTTCGTCCTCGCGAACATGCTGCCGCAGGAGGCGCTGGTCTACCCGGTCTATTACCTGAGCAAGGAAGTCGGCCTCTACGACACCAGGTTGAGCGTGATCATCGTGTTCACGGTGATCCAGGCGGCCTTCGGCACGTATCTCCTCGCCTCCGTCCTCGGCCAGTTCCCCCGCGAGATCCTCGAAGCGGCCCGCATCGACGGCGCGAACAAGTGGCAGGTCCTGTGGCGGATCGTCGTCCCCGTCAGCCGCCCCACCCTCGGTGTGCTGCTGGTCTTCTTCTTCATCTGGACCTGGAACGAGTTCCTGCTCCCCCTGGTCATGCTGATCTCCAACGACAACCAGACGGTGTCCGTGGCCCTCGGCGTCCTGCAGGGCCAGCGTCTGATGGACGCCACGATGACCAACGCCGCCGCCCTGCTCGGTGTGCTCCCCGCGATCGTGTTCTTCCTCGTCTTCCAGCGAACCCTCACTCGCGGCATCGCCGTGGGTGCCGTCAAATAAGGACCCCCACATGAAATTCACCGACGGCTACTGGCTGCTGCGGGAGGGCGTCACCGCGGACCATCCGGCCGTGGTCCACGAGGTCGTCGCGTCGGACGGCGGGCTCGACATCCACGCGCCGTCCCAGCCCATCCGCCACCGCGGCGACCTGCTGAAGGGACCGGTCGTGACGATCAGCGCCCACGCGCCGATGCCCGACGTCATCGGCATCACCTTCACCCACTTCGAGGGCGATCAGCCGGACGGCCCCGAATTCGACCTCGCCAAAGAGGAGTTCACCCCACACTCCGGGTCCGACGAGGAGTTCGCGACCCTCACCTCCGGCACCCTGTCGGTCCGGTTCGCCCGCTCGGGGCCCTGGCAGGTCGACTTCCTCGCCGACGGCCGGGTCCTCACGAGCAGCGGCACCAAGAACATGGGCATCATGCGGGACGCCGCCGGGGCGCACTACCTGCGTGAGCAGCTCGGCCTCACCGTCGGCACCTCCGTGTACGGCCTGGGCGAACGCTTCGGACCCCTGGTCAAGAACGGCCAGGTCGTCGACATCTGGAACGCCGACGGCGGCACCGCCACCGAACAGGCCTACAAGAACGTCCCGTTCTACCTGACGGACGCGGGCTACGGCGTCTTCGTCGACCACCCGGGCAAGGTCTCCTTCGAGGTCGGCTCGGAGGCCGTGTCGCGCGTCCAGTTCAGCGCGGAGACCCAGGAGTTGACGTACTACGTCATCCACGGGCCCTCCCCCAAGGAGATCATCCGCAAGTACACGGCCCTCACCGGCCGCCCGGCCCTCCCGCCCGCCTGGTCGTTCGGCCTGTGGCTGTCGACGTCCTTCACGACGTCGTACGACGAGGAGACCGTGACGTCCTTCATCGACGGCATGCGGGAGCGTGAACTGCCCCTGTCCGTCTTCCACTTCGACTGCTTCTGGATGCGCGAGTTCAACTGGTGCGACTTCCAGTGGGACCCGCGGGTCTTCCCCGACCCCGAGGGCATGCTGGCGCGGCTGCACGCGCGGGGCCTGAGAGTCTCCGCGTGGATCAACCCGTACATCGCCCAGCGATCGCCCCTGTTCGCGGAGGGCAAGACCCTCGGCCACCTCCTGAAGCGGCCCGACGGCAGCGTCTGGCAGTGGGACCTGTGGCAGCCCGGCATGGCCCTGGTCGACTTCACCAGCCCGGCCGCCCGCGACTGGTACGCCGGCAAGCTGGAGGCGCTTCTCGCGCAGGGCGTCGACTGCTTCAAGACCGACTTCGGTGAGCGGGTCCCGCTGGACGTGGAGTGGTCCGACGGCTCCGACCCGGAGCGGATGCACAACTACTACACCTACCTCTACAACCAGACCGTCTTCGACGTGCTGCGCAAGCACCGCGGTGAGGAGGAGGCGGTGGTGTTCGCCCGCTCGGCGACCGCGGGCAGCCAGAAGTTCCCGGTGCACTGGGGCGGCGACTGCGAGGCGACCTACGAGTCGATGGCCGAGTCGCTGCGCGGCGGACTCTCCCTCGGCCTGTCCGGCTTCGGCTTCTGGAGCCACGACATCGGCGGCTTCGAGGGCACCCCGACACCCGCCCTGTTCAAGCGGTGGCTGGCCTTCGGCATGCTGTCCTCCCACAGCCGCCTGCACGGCAGCTCCTCCTACCGGGTGCCGTGGCTGTTCGACGAGGAGTCCGTGGACGTACTGCGGCACTTCACCCGCCTCAAGCTGAGCCTCATGCCGTATCTCTACGAGGCCGCGCGCACCGCCCACACCGAGGGCGTGCCGGTGATGCGGGCGATGGTCCTGGAGTTCCCGGACGACCCCGGATGCGCGCATCTGGAACGGCAGTACATGCTCGGCCCCGACCTGCTGGTGGCCCCGGTGTTCAGCGACGAGGGCGAGGTCTCCTACTACGTCCCCGAGGGCACCTGGACCCACTTCGTGACCGGCGAGACGGTGACCGGGCCGCGCTGGGTGCGCGAGAAGCACGACTTCCTCAGTGTGCCGCTGCTGGTCAGGCCGGGTGCCGTGCTCCCGATCGGCGCGGTGGACGACCGGCCCGACTACGACCACGCCGACGGGGTGACCCTGCGGGCGTACGGCCTGGGGCGGGGCGAGCAGGTCACGGTGCGGGTCGGCGAGGTCGCCTTCACCGTCGTACGCGAGGGGGACACGCTCCGGGCGTCCTGCGCGGACCCGTCGGCGCCCTGGGGTCTCGCCGCGGGCGGGCGCGAGGCGCGGGCGCGGGCCGGGACCGGGTTCCTCTCCCTGGAGCTTGGCTGATGGCGAAGATCACCGAGGTGGCGCGGCGGGCCGGGGTCTCCCCGAGCACCGTCTCCTACGTCCTCAGCGGCAAGCGCCCGATCTCCGAGGAGACCCGGCAGCGGGTCGAGGCGGCCATCCGCGAGCTGGGCTACCGCCCGCACGCGGGTGCCCGCGCCCTGGCCGGCAGACGGTCCAACGTGCTTGCGCTGGTCGTGCCCCTGCGGTCCGGGATCCACGTCCCGACCGTGATGCAGTTCGCGGTGTCGGTCGTGACGACGGCCCGGCGCCACGACCACGACGTGCTGCTGCTGACCCAGGAGGAGGGCGAGGACGGACTGAGCCGGGTCGCGGACACGGCACTGGTGGACGCGCTGATCGTGATGGACGTCCAACTGGACGATCCCCGGCTGCCGTTGCTGCGGTCGCTGGACCTGCCGTCCGTGCTGATCGGCTTCCCCGCCGCCCCGGAGGGCCTGACCTGCGTCGACCTCGACTTCAGGGCGGCGGGCGAGGCGTGCGTGGAGCACCTGGCGCGCCTGGGCCACCGCTCGGTGGCCCTGATCGGCTCCCCGCCGGAGGTCTACGTCCGCCGGACCGCGTTCGCCCAGCGCGTGGTCCAGGGCTTCACGGCCGCCGCCGACCGCAGCGGGATGTCGTCGGCCGTCCACCCCTGCGAGCCCGGCGGGGCCCGCGCGCTCGCCGAGCAACTGCTGCGCGAACAACCGGCGTTGACGGGCGTGGTCGTTCACAACGAGGCCCTGCTCGAACCCTTGGTCGACGCCTTCGAGCAACTCGGCCTGCGGGTCCCGGCCGATCTGTCGGTCACCGCGATCTGCCCCGACGAACTGGCCGCCTCGGTCCGCGTCCCCATCACCTCGGTCGCGCTGCCGTCCGCGGAGGTGGGCGCGCGGGCGGTGGAGCTCCTCATGAAGAAGCTGGACGGGACGGCCGTACCGGAGTCGACCCTGCTGCCGCCGAGGATGACGGAACGGGCGAGCACGGGGCGGCGGACGGTTCCCTGACGCCTCGGCTGCTGCACGTGAGGGCCCCGCCTTCCACAGGGTGTGGAAGGCGGGGCCCTCACGGACCTCGCTCTAGTCGTCGGAGACCAGGAACTCGACGTTCTGCACGACGAACTCACCGTAGTGCAGGGCCGATCCGAGGCCTTCCAGCCTCTTGTACTGCTCCTCGGACAACGACGCGCCGGCGGTGTACTCGACCACCCTCAGCAGTACCCGCAACGCCAGGTCCGGGGTGCACTCGCGAGCGCAGTCCACGAGCGCCCGGCGCACCTCGGCGGTCAGGAAGCCCATCCGCTCGATCTCGGCGACGACCTCGTCCCGGTGGGCGAGGCCGTCCTCCGTGTCGGCTCCGGTGAGCGGCGGCGGCACCTCCGTCCGCGCGGACAGCCAGGTGTCGCACACGTCGACGACGGTACGCGTCCACTCTGCTCCCGTGGTCTGCCGGAAGGCCGGGCCGTACTGCGAGCC
This sequence comes from Streptomyces sp. NBC_00285, assembly GCF_036174265.1. Classification (NCBI taxonomy): domain Bacteria; kingdom Bacillati; phylum Actinomycetota; class Actinomycetes; order Kitasatosporales; family Streptomycetaceae; genus Streptomyces; species Streptomyces sp. NBC_00285. The sequence goes on from NZ_CP108055.1 coordinate 4,405,340, forward strand.
GGCCGTCCACAACACCTCCAGCGTCTGTGCCGGAAGGCGGTCGAGGAGGGTCCGGGCGTCGCGACGCACCCCCAGGGCGTACTCACCGGCCCCGTCCGGCAGGCGCCGTGCAACGAGTTCGGCGGCGGTGTCCGCCTCGTAGGACCAGTCCTGGTGGAAGAAACTCATCACCCACGGGACACCGAAGTCGAACTCGGTGAAGCGCTGCACGGCGGTCACCCTCCTTACTTCGGATAGCAGGTCTGCACGTAGTAGCCCAGCGGGTGTTTCGCCTGGCCCTCCACCTTGGGCGCCCGCACGAGCTTGATGAAGAAGCCGTTGCCCGTGGCCTTCGGAGCGGCTCGGCCGTTGTCGTAGTAGACCGTGCCGAGGGAGTTGTTCCGCCCGAAGGTACCCGACCAGGTCAGCTCGTTCGTCTTGTTCTCAGCCATCCACTTGCGGATCTTGTTCGCGTTGTTGGCCAGGGCGTAGTCGACGACCTGCTGTGCGGTCTGCTGGTCGATGAACACGCTGTTCGGTGTGTCATAGCCGTTCTTGACCGTCTTGTCGTGAGCGATGGCCTCCGCGTCCGCCTGGTTGGGGCGCACGTGGTCCTTGAGGGTGTGCGCCTGCTCGGGGAAGCTCGCCTCGTCCAGGATGAGGTCGCTGCAGTTGTGCACCAGGACCGGGGTGCTGCCCGCCACCGCGTAGAACGTGTGCAGTCCGGCGACGGTCAGGTCGTACACGGTCTGCGGTGCCGAGGCGTCGCGGTCGAGCACCGCGGCCACCGTGCGCGGGCTCGCGCCGGGGGTGCGCAGGCTGTCGCCGGGACGCAGGTCGGACGCGAGGGTCCAACCCCGGCCGATGACGAAGAACTTGTGCCCCGAGGTGCTGGTCAGGTCGCCGCCGGACGCCAGTGTGATGTCCAGCAGGTCGGCGGAGGGGTGCGAGAAGGTCCGGGTGACCGGCTCGCCCCGGGTGCTTCCGGTGTCGGGGTCGGTGGCCAGGAGCCGGTCGCCGAACCGCACGTCACGGATGTCCTTGCGGCTGCCGTCGGCGAGGACCACCTGGGTGTCACCGGGGAAGCTGTTGCGGATGCAGGCCGTGCGCGCTTCCTCGTACGTCCGTGCGCTGCGCTCGATCGCGGCCAGCGCGCGGGCGTCCACGTCCAGGACCCGCAGCGCCTTCAGGGCGTCGGAGACCCCGATGCCGGTGCGCATCGCGGCGTCCACCGCACGGATCGCCTCGGTGACCCTCGCGATCGGGCCGCCCAGCGGCAGCCAGGTGGCGGCCCAGGCGCAGTCGCCGTAGCTGCCGCCGTCGTCGGCCGTGGTGATCTTGTGATAGCAGCCGACGAAGTCACCGATGATCGAGTCGAAGAGCCCCTTCCACAGGTCCTTGGTCGCCTCCCACGAGGAGATCTTGACCTTCTTGCTCAGATCCGTGAACGTCTTCGTCTTCAGGAACTGCGTGTCCGCCGCGGGGCAGCCGGACTCGGTGGCCGGCACCTCCGGGTCCAGACACAGGTAGTAGCTGACGGTCGCGTCGAAGTGCACCTCGTACACCAGGTCGCAGGGAAGGCGCGAGCAGTCGTCCGGCAGCCGCTGCGGGTCGCCCCGCTGCTTGATGTCGTCGATGACGGAGAACACCCCGCCGAGCCCGGTGCCGGCACCCGCCTGCACCTGGCTGTTGGCGTCGTTGCGCGCGGCCTGGTCGGCAGCCTGCTGCGCCGACTCGGCGTACTTCTGCGCGTCCTTCGCCGCCTGCTCCGCCGCGGTGGCCTCCGCGTCCGCCCGGTCGGCCGCCGCACGGGCGTCCTTCGCGGACTGTTCGGCCTCGGCGGCCGCCGTGCGGGCGGCCTCGGCGTCCAGGGCGGCCTGGTCGGCGGAGGAGCGTGCGTCGACCGCGTAGCTCTCGGCGCGGTCGGCGGCCTGGTCGGCGGCGGCCGCGTCCACGGTGGCCTGGCGGTCGTACTCCTTGGCACGGGCCAGGGATGCCTGCGCGTCCGCCGCGTACTGGGCGGCCTCGGCGGCGTAACCCAGCGCCTCCTTCGCCGACCTGCGGGCGTCGGCCGCGAAACCGGCGGCCTCCGCGGCCAGCGTGTACGCCGCCTTCGCGTCACCCGTCGCCGCGGCGGCGAGACTCGCCGCCTGGGCCGCGTTCTTCTGGGCGTTGACGGCGTGCGCCTCGGCGACCGCCTGCTGCTGCTCGGCGATCGTCTTCGACGCCTGCCCGCTCAGGACGACAAGGCCGGCCGCCGAGTCGGTGGTGACGTACGGCGCGCCCATCTGGATCGCGTCGTTCGCCGGAGCCGCCACCTGCTGTGCAGCGTTGCCGGCGTCCTCCGCCGCCTGTGCGGTGGTGTAGGCGTGCCCGGCGGCATCGGCCGCGCCCGCGACCGCCTTGGCGGCCTCGGCCTTCGCCGCGTCCGCCTGCTTCATTGCGTCGGCGGCGTGCTTCTCGGCCTCGTCGGCCAGCTTGACCGCGGTCCGGGCGGCGGAGGCGGAGGCCTCGGACGCCTTGATCGCGTCGGCGGCGGCGCTGGTCGCCGTACGGACGGCCGCGTCGGCCCGCAGCTTGGCGGCCTGGGCCGCGTCCGCGTCGGAGCGGGCCCGCGTGGCGGCGGCCTCCGCGCGCGTGGCGGCGGCGTCCGCGTCGGCCGCGGCCTGGGTCGCCGCGTCCGCCTCGGAGCGGGCCGAACCCGCGGCGGACTCTGCGTCGCCCGCTGCCTTGTCCGCCTCGTCGGCGGCGGCCCGGGACTCCTTGGCGTCGGACGCCGAATCATGGGCCTCGGCGTAGGCGTCCTTGGCATCGGCCTTGGCACGGGCGGCGTTCGCCTTGCTCTCGGCGTCCCACGCGTCGTCCCGCTTGCCCTTGGCCCGGTCCCGGGCGCCCTCGGCGTCCTGCCGCTTGGCGCGGGCCGTGGACTCGGCGTTCTCCGCCCGGCCCTTGGCCTCCTGGGCGGTCTTCGCGTACCCCTGCGCGTTCTCGTTGTGCTGCGCCGCCTCGGCCTGCTTGGCGGCGGCGGTCTCCTTCTCCGCCTTCGCCGTCGCCGCCTCGGCCTCCGCCGCGAGCCGCTTGGCGTGCGCGTCGGCGGCCGCGGCCTTCGCGTCGGCCTCGGCCTTCTGCGTCTCGGCGAGCTTGGCCTTGGCGAGGTCGCGGGCGGCCTTGGCGGTCTGCGCCTGTACGGCGGCCGCGTCGGCGGCGGCCTTCGCCTGGGCCCGGGCCTCGTTCGCCGCCGCGGTACGGAAGGCGGCCTTGGACTGCGCGGCCTGCGTCAGCGCGCGGGCGGTGATGGTGGCGCTGTCCCCGGCGGCCGCGCGGGTGGCCGCGTAAGCGGTGTCACCGGCCTTCGCCAGAGCGTCCAGCGCGGCGGCCGACGCCTTGGTGACCTGCGCCTTCTGCTGCCCGACGAGCAGACCTCGGCCGCGCGGCGCACCCGCCTCGTCGGCGATGCCGTACGCCGCCGTCAGCGCGGTGTCCGACGTGGTGGCGGCCGTCTTCGCCGCCGTGGCCTGGGCCTTGAGCAGGTCGAGCTGCTTCTTCGCCGCGGTCTGGGCGTCCGTCACGCCCTTGGCCGCCTTGTCGAACTGGGCCTTGGTCGGGTAGTCGAGGCTGTCGGTGCCCTGGTGCCCGGACGGGACGACGTCGAACTGCTGCGGGGCCTTGCCGGTGCAGTCCCACATCCGGCCGTCGCGGCTGTTGGTGTAGTCGGCGAGGTCGAGACAGTTGCCGGTGCCCGGGTTGTACAACCGCGAGGTGCCGTGCGTGCCGTACTCCCACTTCTGCGAAGCCCCGGTGCCGCAGGTGGAGATCTGCACGGCCGTGCCGTTGGCGCTCGCTCCGCCCTTGACGGTCAGGCACTTGCCCGAGTTGGGATTGGACAGGCGGTCGCCGGAGATCTGCCACTTCTGCCCGACGCTGCCGTTGCAGGTGTAGATCTGCACGGGCGTGCCGTTGTCCTTCTTGCCGCCTGCCACGTCGAGGCACTTGTCGCTCGCCCCGTGGGCGTGCACGACGAACGGGCTGTCACCGATCCAGCCGGGTCCGCCGGCCGACCAGTAGTCCTGCCAGCGGACCAGGTGGTCGGCGCGCCAGGAGAGCCCGAGCATCTCGCCGAGCGCCTTGGAACCGGCGGCGAGGGCCTTGGTGGCGTTCTTGTTGGCGGTCAGGACCTGGTTGCGCGGAGCCGCCTGCGCGGCGATCTCCTGCTGCCACTCGGCGGACGCGGCGGCGACCTCCCTGCCGAGCACCCTGTTCGGGTCGACCGGGGTGCGCCAGGCGCAGGAGGCGAACCGGGTCTTCAGATCCTCGACCGCGATGCGGAATTCGACGCTGCCCGGCTCGGGCGCGGTGCGCGGAAAACCGCCGTACGCCAGGAAGAGCCGGGCGTTGTCGGCGGCCACCGGCTCCATGGACCAGTTCACGAGCTGGTCGTATGCCTCGTGTTCGGCATAGGCCTGCCGGCGCTGCTCGGTGGGCATCGAGGGGTCGGGGGTCTTGCCGTAGAGCGGTTCGCCGAGGTCCTTGACCGCCTTGACGGTGGCGGCGTCGGCCCCCGGGGTCAGGTCGCGGTAGAAGTCTCCCTCGTCCTTCCAGAACTGCTCCCAGATCCACTTGGCGATGCCGGTCTGCTGGAAGAAGTTCGGGCGGTCGTCGCCGCCCACGCCCGGCGGCCATTCGAAGTCGGTGACCGACTTGAAGCCGCCGGGGGTGGGCAGCCCGGAAATCCCGAAGTCCCCGATGTGGTCGTAGAGCGCGTGGCCTTCTTTTTCGGCGGCGTCCGCGTCCTGCTGGAACGCCGTCGACAGCGGAGTGGTGTTCCAGTACTCCCGGTTCGCCGCGGTGTGCAGCTTGTCCGGCGTCTGGTTCAGCCCGTCCTGCGCGACGCCGGACATGGCCTGACCCCCCGTCCGCAGGGACTCGGCGAGCAGGCACTGGTCCTGTCGGAGCTGCTCGGCCGCCTTGGCGTCGAAGCCGTCGTAGCTGTCTCCGGTGTCGGCCACGGCAGCCATGTCGTCTGCCGCGTACCGGCTGATCAGGTCCGGCTGTACGGCCACTGAGCCGAGCAGGGCAACGGCGACCGCGGATGTCAGCAACGGCGTCAAAAGTCTGGATCGCGTGCGGGCACGCGTGAAGAGCCGATATCTCGGCATGTTGGTCTGTCCTCCCCGTGGCGGCGGTGTTCCCCCGGCCGCCGTGAACGCGCTCTGAGTCGGAGTGGTCGGCTCCCCCCGGCGCGGCGTTTACCTTAGACATACCTGTCGGGTGCAGGACAAGAGTGTTCTGGGTTACATGTGGGAAACATGTGAAGCCCGTGGTGTCCGGGCAGCTCGTGCAGTTCGGGGCAGGGCATGACGAAGGCCCCGTCACTCGAAGCGACGGGGCCTTTGCCAGTGTGTTGCCACACAAACATGGGGTTGCCTCTGGAAGATCGGAAGAGGCGAGTGGAGATGGCGGGAATCGAACCCGCGTCCAACGGTGCAGAATCAGGGCTTCTCCGTGTGCAGTTCGCTGTGATTTTCTCGGCCCCGGCGATCACGCGAACAAGTCGCCGACGGGCCCAGTCACTGTTTGATTTCCCATCGAACCCCGTGACCGGGCTCGATGGTTTAGTTCCCTAGATTATGCCAGGGTCCGGGTCGGGAACACTCCCGGGCTGACACCCGTAAGGGCCTTCACTCACTGCTTATTAGGCAGCGAGGGCGAAGGCGCGGGAATCGCTCTTGGAATTGGCGATTATTGGTTGCGACATATGGTTAACGAGATCATTGCCGCTTCCTCGACACGCTTCACCTGCTTCAACAGCCGCTGTCGAAACCGATCATCCCCATGTTTTCCGCTATTGAGTTATGTACAGCCAATCACCCACCGGTCGCGGCCGGTGTTGACACCATCGTACGTGACCCACGCCCGCCGATGCCACCGAATTCCCGGCGACCCTCGGCCGGCCTCGCCCTACGGACGCCTACTGGCCCCGCTGCTTCCTCTTGGCCGCCGCGATGGCCCGGTCCGACTCCCGCCGGTCCTGCTGCTCCCGCAGCGTCTGCCGCTTGTCGTACTCCTTCTTGCCTCGCGCGAGGGCGATCTCGGCCTTGGCCCGGCCGTTGAGGAAGTACAGGGCGAGCGGCACGATCGTGTGGCCCGTCTCCTGGAGCTTCGACTCCAGCTTGTCGATCTCCTCCCGGTGCAGCAGCAGCTTGCGCTTGCGGCGGGCGGAGTGGTTGGTCCAACTGCCCTGGTGGTACTCCGGGATGTGGGCGTTGTGCAGCCACGCCTCGCCCTGGTCGATCTGGACGAAGCCGTCGGTCAGCGAGGTCCGCCCCTCACGCAGCGACTTGACCTCGGTCCCGGTGAGGACGAGTCCGGCCTCGTAGGTGTCGACGATCGCGTAGTCGTGCCGGGCCTTCTTGTTCTGGGCGACCAGCTTCCGCTTGCCGCCCTTCTGCCCGTCCTCGGCCTTGCCGCCCCCGCCGGCCTGCTTCGGCTGGGACTCCTTCGGTACGTACATTCCCTTGCTCATAGTGCTGACCATTTTCGCACTACGAGGGGGCCTGGAGACCAGTGCTTATCGGCGGGGCGGTCGGTAGGCCTCTACAGGGACAGGGACAGGGGCAGGGTGCCGGGATGCCGCTCCCCCGCGCCGCCGCGACCTCTCAGTCGCCCAGCCCTCCGAGCACCGTCTCCGCCTGCTGAAGAGCTCCCGTGTCGGCCTCCAGGTCCGGGGTGATGCCCCGCCCGTCGACACCTCGCCCCGACGGAGTCCGGTAGTGCCCCACGGTCAGCTCGGCGACCGACCCGTCCGGCAGCCGGCTGGGCATCTGCACCGACCCCTTGCCGAAGGTCCTGGACCCCACGACCACCGCGCGCCCACGGTCCTGCAGCGCCCCGGTGAGAAGCTCCGCCGCGCTCATCGTCCCGCCGTCGACGAGAGCGACCAACGCCCTGGTCGTGTCCCCGCCCGGCTCGGCGTGCAGCGCCTGCTGCTCCCCTTCGACGTCGTACGTCGCGACCAGCCCCCCGTCGAGGAAGGCGGACGCGGTGGTGACGGCCTCGGTGACCAGACCGCCGGAGTTCCCGCGCAGGTCGAGGACGACCCCGCCGCCGGCCGGAGCCTGACGCACGGCGTCACGGACCTGGTCCCCGACGCCCTTGGTGAACGAGCCGATCCTGATGACGGTGATCCCGCCGGCGAGCTCTCGAACGGTGACCGAGTCCGTGGACAGCCGAGCGCGCCGCACGGTCTGCGTCCACGCGTGTGTGCCGCGTTGCAGGCCGAGCCGGACCGCCGTACCGGCCGCCGCGTCCGTGGCGTCACCGCGCAGTAAGGAGACCACGTCGGTGACCGGCTGCCCGTCGACCTTCTCCCCGTCGACGCTGCGCAGCCGGTCGCCCTTGCGGATCCCGGCGGCCGCCGCGGGCGACCGGGAGCTCACCTTGGTCACTTCGATACGGCCGTCCCGCTCGCGCCGTGCCCACAGGCCGACGCCGGTGTACTCGCCGTCGAGGGCCTCCTCGAACTCCTCGTACTCGCCACGGGAGTAGACGGCCCCCCAGCGGTCCCCGCTGCGGCTGACGGCACGCTCGGCGGCCTCCATCGGGGACTTGCCGTCGGCCATGGCCGCCTCGGCCGCCGCGGCCACGTCCTCGTGACGATCCGCGACGGAAGCGGCCGAACGGGCCAGGTCCGGGGAGGATTTCCGGTCGCCGCGGTCGGTCTCGGGGAAGGAGCCGGTCGCCGCGCCGGCGACCAGGACGCTCGCGAACACCAATGTCAGGGCCGCCCCGCGGCGGATGCGGCGGGGCTGACAGAACAGGTCTCGTCCCGACATGCCGGTGAGTCTAGGACAACGCAAGAGGGCCGCACGGCTGGTTGACCGTACGGCCCTCTTGGCGTGTGTCACACCTTCAGGTACTTGCGCAGCGCGAAGAACGCGGCCAACGCGGGCATCAGCACGCTCGCGGCGAGGATGAGCGGCAGCTTCGTCAGTACGGCGTCCCAGCCCAGGAAGTTGATCAGGTTGAGCTTCGTGGACAGGGCCATGCCGTGGTCGATGGTGAAGTACCGGCCGACGACCAGGAAGACACAGGCGAGCCCGCCGCCGATCGCACCGGCGACGGCGGCCTCCATGATGAACGGTGCCTGGATGTAGAACCCGGACGCGCCCACGAGCCGCATGATCCCGGTCTCCCGCCGACGGCTGAACGCCGAGACGCGCACCGTGTTGACGATCAGCAGCAGGGCGACGATCAGCATGAGCGCCATGACACCGAGCGCGGCCCGGTTCATCAGGTTCAGCAGCTCGAAGAGGTTGTCCAGGATGCCCTTCTGGTCCTGCACGGACTGCACCCCGTCACGCCCGTTGAAGGCGGTCGCGATGACCTGGTACTTCTCCGGGTCCTTCAGCTTGATCCGGTACGACTCCTGCATCTGGTCCGGCGTGAGGGAGGCCGCCAGCGGGGAGTCGCCGAACTGCTCCTTGTAGTGCTTGTACGCCTGGTCCTGGGACTCGTGGATGACCGTCTCGACGACCGACATCTTCTTGAGGTCGGAGAGGATGTCCTTCTCCTGGTCCTCGGTGACCGCGCCCTTGGCGCAGTTGGGGTCCGACTCGGCGTCGCTCTTGTTGCAGAGGAAGATCGAGACGTTGACCTTGTCGTACCAGTAGCCCTTCATGGCGCCGACCTGGTCGCTCATCAGGAGCGACCCGCCGAACAGGGCGAGCGACAGGGCGACGGAGACGATGACGGCGAACGTCATCGTCAGGTTGCGACGGAGACCGACACCGATCTCGGAGAGTACGAACTGGGCGCGCATGGCGTCTTCTTCAGGCCTTTCCGTGGACTCGACGAACGGCGGTCAGTGCTGGTAGCCGTAGACACCACGTGCCTGGTCACGGACGAGGCGGCCCTGCTCCAGCTCGATGACGCGCTTGCGCATCTGGTCCACGATGTTCTGGTCGTGCGTCGCCATCAGCACGGTCGTGCCCGTCCGGTTGATCCGGTCGAGCAGCTTCATGATGCCGACGGAGGTCTGCGGGTCGAGGTTGCCGGTGGGCTCGTCCGCGATCAGCAGCTTGGGCCGGTTCACGAAGGCCCGCGCGATGGCCACGCGCTGCTGCTCACCGCCGGACAGCTCGCCCGGCATCCGGTCCTCCTTGCCGCCGAGCCCGACGAGGTCGAGCACCTGCGGCACGGACTTGCGGATCTCGCCGCGCGACTTGCCGATGACCTCCTGCGCGAAGGCGACGTTCTCGGCGACGGTCTTGTTCGGCAGCAGCCGGAAGTCCTGGAACACCGTCCCCAGCTGGCGGCGCATCTGCGGCACCTTCCAGTTGGACAGGCGCGCGAGGTCCTTGCCCAGAACGTGCACCTGCCCCTGGCTGGTGCGCTCCTCGCGAAGCACCAGCCGCAGGAAGGTGGACTTTCCGGAGCCGGAGGACCCCACGAGGAACACGAACTCGCCCTTCTCCACTTCCAGGGACACATCCCTGAGTGCGGGGCGGGTCTGCTTGGGGTAGACCTTGGATACGTTGTCGAATCGGATCACGGATGCACCACGGTAGGCCGGGGGTAGATGAGCGTGACCATACGCGAATCGGGTGCGGCGGCGCAGGCACGGGTTGGGGTTGCGCATCGGATGGGCGGTTTTGTGCCCACCTGGAAGCCCACACTCTTCAAGTGCACAGGCAGCGCCCGGAGGAACCTGGCACAGTGGAGAAGGGAACGTTCTGCTACCCCTGAGCGTTCTGGTGTACGGAACCGTCGGCAAGAAGGGTGACGCGCATGACGTACGACCGCCTGGTGTGCGCAAACTGCGCTTCGCCCGTGAGTGAGGGCCGGTGCCACGTGTGCCGGGCGAACCGTGAGCGGCTGCAGCAGGAAAATCCCTTCGCGGGCCTGAACCCGATGGCTCTCATCGCGCTGCTCGCGATTCTGATCGCGGCCCTGGCACTGCTGGCGCACCAGACCGCCTGACGGCGGCCCAAGGACATACGAAGGGCCCCGGAGCGACTTCGCTCCGGGGCCCTTCGCCGTACAGCATGCGCACATCAGGCTGATATGCGGCTACCGGGAGTCACCTTCAGGCGGCAGCGCCACCGCGGCCGCTCGCGAGGCGCGGCAGGATGCGGAAGCCGATGCCACCGGCGATCATCGTCGCGGCACCGATGACCAGGAAGGTGGTCTGCGCGGCGCCGGTCTCGGCGAGCTGCGCGCCACCCGTGCCCTGGGCGGCGGTGTCCGTGCCGGTGTCGGTGAGGGCCGAGGAGCCCTCCTCCTGGGCGGAGGTGTCCGAGCCACCGTCGGGGTCGGCGTTGTTGCCGCCGGTGCCGTTACCGGTGCCCGAGCTGTCGGTCGGGTCGGCGGTCGGGTCGTCGGTGGGTTCGGTGGGTTCGTCGGTGGGCTCGGTCGGGTCGTCGGTGACCGGCGGCGTGACCGGGTCGGTCGGGAGGTCCGTCGACGGGTCCGTGGGCAGATCTGTCGACGGGTCGGTCGGCAGGTCCGTGGAAGGATCCGTCGGGATGTCGGTGGACGGGTCGGTCGGGTCGTCGCCGAGGCCGGTGTCGACGTTCACGGCGACACCGCTGTCGCCCACGTTCACGCCGATCTCCAGCGCGGATGCGGCGCCGGCAGCGGTCAGCGAGGCGCCGGCCGCGATTACGGCACCGGCGGCTATGCGCGCGATCCGGATGCGCGTCTTCTTCGTCATGTGGTTGCTACCCCCAGTAGCTCATCGTCAATGAGGCGGCGCTCGGGGCCGTGATCGACGGGGGAAGGTAGCTGTCTTCAAGTCCCCCGGTTCACATGCGCCCCAGAGATACGCATGCCACGCTTTACCTTTCCCATTTTTCAAAGCATCGTCAAGGCCGTTGCGCGTGCGATGTCCAGGTAAGCGGTCTTTGCCGGGGAAAGCGGTCTGTGAGTGTGATGTAAAACCCAGACATAAAGCAAACTGCCGCCCGGTGGGCGGCAGTTGCGGGACATTGTCAAGTCGACAAAGTTACTTCTCCTGCTGCTTGCGCCAGCGAATCCCGGCCTCCAGGAAGCCGTCGATCTCACCGTTGAAGACGGCCTCGGGGTTGCCGACCTCGAACTCGGTACGCAGGTCCTTGACCATCTGGTACGGGTGCAGGACGTACGAACGCATCTGGTTGCCCCAGGAGTTGCCGCCGTCGCCCTTGAGGGCGTCCATCTTGGCCTGCTCCTCCTGGCGGCGCCGGTCGAGCAGCTTGGCCTGCAGGACGTTCATCGCGGACGCCTTGTTCTGGATCTGCGACCGCTCGTTCTGGCAGGAGACGACGATGCCGGTGGGCAGGTGGGTGAGGCGCACCGCGGAGTCGGTGGTGTTCACGCCCTGGCCGCCGGGCCCGGAGGAGCGGTAGACGTCCACCCGCAGCTCGGACTCGTCGATCTCGATGTGGTCGGTCTTCTCGACCACGGGCAGGATCTCGACACCGGCGAAGGAGGTCTGGCGGCGCCCCTGGTTGTCGAAGGGCGAGATGCGCACCAGCCGGTGCGTGCCCTGCTCGACGGAGAGGGTGCCGTAGGCGTACGGGATCTGCACGGCGAAGGTGGTCGACTTGATGCCGGCCTCTTCGGCGTACGAGGTCTCGTAGACCTCGGTCTTGTAGCCCTTCTGCTCCGCCCACCGCAGGTACATCCGCTGGAGCTTCTCGGCGAAGTCGGCGGCGTCGACGCCACCGGCCTCGGCACGGATGTTGACCAGCGCTTCGCGGGAGTCGTACTCACCGCTGAGCAGTGTCCGGACTTCCAGTTCGTCCAGTGCCTTCCTGACGGAGACGAGCTCGGACTCGGCCTCCGCGAGGGTGTCCGGGTCGTCCTCCTCCTGGGCCATCTCGAACAGCACGGAGAGATCATCGATCCGGCCGCGCAGCGCGTCCGCCTTCCGGACCTCGGCCTGGAGGTGGGACAGCTTGCTGGTGATCTTCTGCGCCTCGTCCGGGTTGTCCCACAGGGACGGCGCGGCCGCCTGCTCCTCGAGCACGGCGATGTCTGCCCTCAGCTTGTCGAGGTCCAGAACGGCCTCGATCGACTCCATGGTCGAGGAGAGGGACTTGAGCTCTTCGGATACATCGACGACTGCCACGCCCTCCAGCCTAACGGCTGTGGCAACCGACCACGTCCGGCCTCCACCGTCACCGGGGCTGCCGCCCCGGCCCGCTCACGGCGCAGCCGGCGCCGAGTTCTTCGTGTCCTGCGGCGACGCCCCCGCGTCGTCCCCGGACGTGGCCGCCCACACCCCGGCCCCCGCAGCGGCCACCAGCACCAGGGCGGCGGCCCCGACGGCCAGCCTGCGCCGCCGTGTGGTCGCCCGGTGCCGGGCTGATCCCGGCCGGGGCGCCCCGGCGGGCCTCGGCACCCGGGCCGTCCCGCGCGCACCCCCGGCCAGTTCGTCCGGTCCCGGCACCCTCATCGACGTGTGCGTGTCCCGGTTGGAGTCGGCGGGCTTCGCTCCCGGCACCAACGGCACGGCTCCCCGCCGCACCGGGCGCCCGGAGGACCCGGCCCCCTCGGCCGAACCCGGGCCCGGTGCGGTGTCCGCCGTGTCCTCCCCGTCCTGCCCTTCCTCCAGCTCCGCGTCCGGTTCGTCCACGTCCAACGGCGGCATCCCGACCAGCAGCGGCTGCAGCTCCCGCAACCGCGCTCCCAGCTCGGACGCCCGCAGCCGGGAGGCCGGCGCCTTCGCCAGGCACTGCACCATCAGCTGCCACAGCTCATCGGGGATCCCCGGAAGCGGAACCACCGTCTCCGTCACATGCCTTCGCAGCACCGCTCCCGGATGGCCGCCCCCGAACGGCGTGAACCCGGCCAGCAGCTCGTACAGGACGGTCGCGAGGGCGTAGATGTCCACGGACGCGCGCGGCGGCAGGCCCTCGACGATCTCCGGCGCCAGATAGTCCGGCGTACCGATGATCTTCGTGGCCCGGGTCCTTCGCGGCGAGTCGATGAGCTTCGCCACGCCGAAGTCGGTCAGCAGCGCCGGGTGCGAGCCCCCGGGCCCCAGCGGCCCCTGCATGTCCAGCAGGATGTTCTCCGGCTTCACGTCCCGGTGCACGACCCCGGCCGCGTGCGCGGCGGCCAGCCCGTCCGCGACGTCGGCCACGATCGCCGCCGCCGCCTCGGGCGCGAGCCGCTTCTCACGGTCGAGCCGGGTGCGCAGGTCGGTCCCCCGGACCAGGTCCATGACGAGCGCGAGGTCGTTGCCGTCGACCACGAGGTCGCGTACGGAGACCACGTGCGGATGCTCGAGACCGAGCAGCGCCGTGCGCTCCTGCACGAAGCGGCCGACGAGTTCCTGGTCGGACGCGAGATCCTCGCGCAGCAGCTTGACGGCGACGGGCCCCTCGGGTCCCTCGCCCAGCCACACCGTGCCGGCGCTGCCCCGCCCCAGGATCTGGTTGGCGGTGTACCGGCTACCGATCTTCCGTGCCAAAACTGCTCCTACGGACGCGTGTTGTCGCTAAAACTACGCGCCGGAAGAGCCAACCTTCACCGCGGAGACGGAAATCACCCGCTGGGTGTCGACAAATCTCCAGACTTACTGCTGACCTGAGGAGTTACCGCTCAGATCGCCGATCCATCCGCTCACCGTGTCGATGATGTCGCCGAGCTGCTGCCAGTAGCTCTTTCCTGTACCGATCCACTCCTGGAGCGGGCTCAGCTCCCAGATCAGCCAGCTCGCCACGAACAGGATGACGATCGTGAACAGACAGCCCTTGAGACAGCCCAGACCCGGGATCTTCATCGGGTTGGCGCTGCGCTGCCGCGGCTGCCTGGGCTCCCGCGCGGGCCGCTCGGCCTGTGGCGGGGGCGCGTACCGCTGCGGCTGCTGTTGCGGCTGCGGGGCGTACTGCTGGGGCTGTTGCTGCGGCTGACGGCCGCGACCGCCCTGCGGGGGGCGCTGCTGAGGCCGTTGCTGCTGAGGCTGCTGCTGTTGGGGCCGCTGCTGCGGCCGGGGCGCCTGCCGCTGGGGGCGGCGGCGCAGCGGATCCTCGCTCGGGTCGAGGTACTGGACCTGCGTCTGTTCGTTACGGTCCCGGGCCGCGCGCAGCTGGTTCTGCCAGGGGTGCGGATCCTCGGGCCCACCGGGCTGCTGCCCCTGCTGTCCCTGTTGTCCGTACGGTCCTTGCTGCCCGTACTGTCCCGGCTGTCCGGGCGGCACCGGAGGCATGACGGCGGTCGGGTCGGCGGCGCCCCGGTTCGTCGGGAGTACGGCGGTGGGGTCGGCGGCGCCCGCGTTCCCGGGGCCGGTGTGCGGGAGGAAGCTGGTCGCGGCGTTCGGGTCGAAGCCGCCCGCGCCGTGCGGCAGCACCTGTGTCGGGTCGGCGGCGCCGGGCACACCCGGGACGGCTGCCGGGGCCGGGTCGGGCAGGAGCAGCGCGCCGACGTTCTCCGCCGCGGCGATCTGCGCGGAGTTCGCGTGCACGCTGACGCCCTCGGCGACGACACGCAGCCCGCGCGCGAGGTTGTCGGCGCTGGGCCGCCGGTCCGGGTTCTTGCTCAGACAGCGCTCGATGACCGTCCACAGCGGGTCGGGAACCGTGGAGGGGCGGCGCGGCTCGGCACTCAGGTGCTGGTGGAGCACCTCCAGGGCGGAGCCGCCGGAGAACGGCGGACGGCCCGTGACGAGTTCGTACAGCAGGATGCCGGCGCCGTAGATGTCCACCGCGGAGGTCTGCGGGCGGCCCTCGGCGGACTCGGGAGCGACGTACGCGGGCGTGCCGACGAACTCGTGGGTCCGGGTCAGGCCCGGGGAGTCCGCGAGACGCGCAATGCCGAAGTCGGTCAGGAGGGGGTGCATCTGGCCGCCGTACTGCCGCAGCAGCACGTTGGCGGGCTTGAGGTCGCGGTGGACCACACCGTCCGCGTGGCTGGCGGCGAGGGCGTCGGCGATCTGGGCGGTGAGCAGGGCGGCGCCGACGGGGCTGAAGGGGCCGTTCTCCCGCAGGTAGCGGTGCAGGTCCGGGCCCTCGACGAGGTCCATGACCAGCGCGAGCAGATCACCTTCGACGACCAGGTCGCGCACCCGCACGATGTTCGGGTGGGTCAGCCGCAGGAGGACCGAACGCTCGCGAAGAAACCGCATCACGATGTCCGGGTCGCTGGCGAGCTCCTCCTTGAGGACCTTGATCGCCACGGTCTCGCCGGGCTGCCCGGCCACAGCGGCCTCGGCGCCCGCGGTCTCCCGCTGGCGTGCTCGCCAGACGGTCCCCGTGGCACCGCGTCCGAGCGGCTCCTCGAGGAAGTACTTGCTGCCTACCGGCCGCACGTCATGCACTCCCTGCTGCTTGCTGTCGTTCCGATCCACTGTAGTGCCGCTCTCCCAAGGCACTACGTATGTGTTGCCCGGCACGTTCGAAGGGAAGACGCTCCGTCCGGTCTCCCGGTTGCCGGGCGTTGACGTGACCGATCTCAAGTGATCATCGGCGCGGCACTGGTCAGGCACTTTTAGGGGCAGAGCTGACCAATCAAGATCACTTGCCCTCGGGTGACGGGCGCGTTGTCAGTGGCAGGTGCGAGGATGCTTTCCGTCAAGGCCGACGAACTTGGGCGCGTGCTTGTCCGCGAACTTGTCCGCGCAGAAGGGACCGCTGACGGCGATGCAGATCCGGCTGACCGTCGTAGACCCGCTGGGCCCGCCCGACCGCGCCCGGAGCCGCGCCACGAGCTGCGACGTGCTGGTCACGGCTCCCGTCGGCACAGCGCTGGCCGCGGTGGCGGCGGCACTCGCCTCGGCGGTCCCGGGGGACGGGAACACCTCCCGCGCGAGCGAGGCCGAGCGCGGCGGAGGCCCGGTCGTGCTGTACGCGGACGGCGAGCGCCTCGACACCCAGCGCGCCACTCTGGGCGAGCCCCCGCTGGTCGACGGTGCCGTGCTGTCCCTGGGCGCCCCCGCGGCCCCCGAACCCCACCCCGAGCTCGACGACGCCCCGACCCAGCTCCATGTGGTCGCCGGCCCCGACGCCGGCGGCGTCCACCTGCTGCACGGCGGCCAGATCCACATCGGCCGCTCCGCCGACGCCGACGTCCCGCTGGACGACCCCGACGTCTCCCGCCTGCACTGCGCGGTCACGGTCGCCGGCGACGGCCGCGTCTCGGTGGCCGACCTCACCTCCACCAACGGCACGCTCCTGGACGGCACCCGCGTGGGCACCCGCCCGGTGCGGTTCCCTCCGGGGGCACTCCTGAGGATCGGCGAGTCGGTACTCCGGCTGGCGCCGAGCGGGGGCTCCCGGCTGGGGACGGAACCGGACGGCGAGGGGCACGTGCGGGTGGCTCCCGGCGACGCCCGGGAAACCGAGCGAGACGGACAGGAACAGGGGCGCGCGGCGCGGGGAAGCACGGGGGAGAGCGGCGAGGCCCGCTACGCGCCGGGCGCGGGCCGGGGACGCAGGGTGTCGGGAGGCGCTTCGGGAGGAACCGGGGCCGGTGGCCGGACCACGTCGGCGTCGACCTCCGGGTCGGGGTCGGGGTCGGCCGGGGATGCCGGGGCGGGACCGGGAGCCGGGGCGACCTCAGGCTCCGGATCGGACTCAAGCGCCCGGTCGGGTTCGGGCGCGGTGTCGGGCAACGGGTCGGGCTCGGGAACCGGGTCGGCCAGGTATGCCGGATCGGGATCGGGAGCCGGGTGGGCCGCAGGAGCGGGGGCTGCCTCAGGCTCCGGATCGAGCCCGGGCACCGGATCCGCCTCCGATGCCGGGACGACCCCGGGCTCCGGCTCGGCACGCGTGCGTGGGGCCCGTGACGGCGGCGTCGTGCCGCCCCCGCCGCCCGCCGACCGGACTCACCACACGTACGGCTCGGCCGGCTGGGGCGCGTCCGGTGGGGATCCCGGGATCGCGGGAGAACAGGGACACCGTCCCGTCGGATCGCCGGTCGTCGTACCGGGGCAGGGCGGTGCGCCCCGGATCGAGAACCGGGGCGCGACCGGAGTAGCCGCTGACGTCGGCGAAAGCGGGCGCGGTGCGAACGGGACGGCCACCGGCGACGGACGTCCGGACCGCGGGCGCGGCACTGGCCCTGTCGGGGACACACACGGCGGCCGGTCCGGGATCGGCTCCTTCGATGCACCCCGCACACCTGCCACGCCTTCGCCGTCCGTGGCCCACCAGGACCCGCCCTCCGCTCCCGACGCCGGAGCCCCGGACGCCCCCGGAACCGGCCGCCGCAAAGGCACTCCCCTGCGCGGAACCGACGTACCGCAGGGTGTGCGGCGACGCGGAGGGCTGTCCGCGTGGGCGCGGCGGCTGACCGGGGGACGGGGCGAGCAGGAGGCTGCCGAGCGCGAGGTCGACGACGAGAAGCCGGCGCCCCCGGCCCCGGCTCCGCCGACCACCACGGCCCAGATGCCCGAGGCCTGGCCGGACCCCGCGGCTCTGCTGCTGACAGCGCTGGGTCCGGGCGCACGCCTGTGGGAGCGCGGACCGGGGCACCCCGAGGCGCTCACCGTGCGGCTCGGCACCGCCGACCGCGCGGCACCCGACGGGACGGGCCTGTTGCCGGCCGTTCCGGTCACCGCGGATCTGCGCGAGGCCGGGGCGCTGGGTCTCGCCGGTCCCCGCGCGCGTCTGGCGGGGCTGGCCCGCGCGGTGGTGGCCCAACTCGCCGCCCTGCACGCGCCCGAGACCCTGGAGATCGTCCTGATCAGCGCGGACCGCTCCCGCCCCGCGCAGGAACGCACCGCCGAGTGGTCCTGGCTGGGCTGGCTCCCGCATGTCCGTCCGGGCCACGGCCAGGACTGCCGTCTCCTCCTGGCCCACGACCGCGAACAGGCCGCGGCCCGCACCGACGAACTCCTCCGGCGCCTGGACGACCACCTGACCGACGCGGAGTCCGCACCGGCCCGCAGGACGATCCCGGCGGCCCGCACCGCCGCCACGCAGGACCACCTCCAAAGGGACGCCGCCCGTCGCCCCTCCTGGGCCCGGGAAGAGGCCGAGGACGTGAAGAGCGGCGGTTTCCCGGGGCCGTACACCGTGGTCGTCGTGGACGGCGACCCCGGTGGCGCGGACCTGCGCAAGGCGGTGGCACGGCTGGCGGCGGAGGGTCCCCTGGCCGGCATCCACGTCGTGTGCCTGGCCGAGACCGCCCCGGCCTCACCGGCATCCCCCGTGACGGACACATACGAAGCGGCGTGTGCGGCGGCCCCGACGTTTCGCGAGTGCGGTGCGGTCGGCCTGCTCAGCGGGGACGTGGCGACGGCACTGCGGCTGATGCGGGTGGCACGGGCGGGAGTTCCCGCGAACACGGGCGCCGGTGACGGCGGGTCCACGAGTGCGAGCGAGGACGCGGAGGCGTACGGCGGCGGACCGGACACGGAGGCATCGCGCCCCCGCCCCCGCCCCCGGCCTTCCGGTTCGGAGACCACCCACACCGTGCCCCGCCCCACGGCGGCCGCCTCCCCCGCCGACGTGTCCCGCAACACCGCCGACGCCGGGCACCCCGCCCCCACTCCCGTCGGCCACGGCACGGTGGCCGCCGTGGACGCCGTCTCCGCGGCCTGGGCCGAGCGGTTCGCGCGGGCACTCGCGCCGTTGCGCACGGACGGGGCCGCCGACGGGCGGCACGCGCGCGTGTCGTCGCCGTTGCCCCGCGCGGCGCGGCTGCTGGACGAGTTGGGGCTGGCCAGGGCCACCCCGCCGTCGCTGATGACGCGCTGGGCGGACGCGGCCGACGACCCGGAGTCGCTGGGCGGGCGTGCCTGGGCTGTGCTCGGGGCCGGCCCGCGCGGCCCGGTCTGCGCCGACCTGGTGGCCGAGGGCCCGCATCTGCTGATCGAGGGCCCCGCGGGCAGCGGCCGTACGGAACTGCTGCGAGCTGTCGTCGCCTCGCTGGCGGCGGCCGAGCGCCCGGACCGCCTCAGTGTCGTCCTGGTCGACGGCCGGGACAGCGTGGGCGCGGCCGGCGGCCACGGCGAGGGCCTGCGCGTGTGCACGGACCTGCCGCATGTGACCACCCACCTCACCGCCAACGACCCGGTCCGCATGCGGGAGTTCGCCCAGTCCCTGAGCGCCGAGCTGAAGCGGCGCGCGGAGCTGCTGGGCCGCTCCGACTTCGCGGAGTGGCACACCGGCCGGGAGCTGTCGGGCCGGCTGGTCGCCCAGCGCTCGGCGTCCCCTGGCACGGCCGGCTCCACGCGCACCTTCGGCGACCCGGCCACCGGTGACCTCGACTCCCCACCCACCTCGACGATCCGGCTGCGTCCGGCGGCGGCCCGCCGGCAGACGGAGGCGGCACCCCCGCTACCCCGCCTGGTGGTGGTCGTGGACGACCTGGACGCCCTGGTGTCGCCGCCCCTCGGTTCCCCCGGCAGGCCGGCCGCGGGCTCGGTCATACGCGCACTGGAGGCGGTGGCCCGCGAGGGTGAGCGTCTGGGCGTCCACCTGGTGGCCGCGACGGGCCCGGACGGCCGTACGGCGGAGTCGGAACCGGCCCGCCGGGCCACGCTCCGCGTCACCCTGGACTCCCCGGCCACGGGCCCGGACGAACCGTCCCCAGGTCGCGGCCGTCTGACCTCGTCCGACGGCCGGGTCACCGCCTTCCAGGCGGGCCGGGTCACGGGCCGTATCCCCCGTACAGCGACCCTGCGCCCCACGGTCGTCCCCCTGGAGTGGGAACGCATGGGGGACCCCCCGGCGCGCCGCCCGGTCCGGGAGCTGGGCAACGGCCCGACGGATCTTGCACTGCTCGCCAGCGCATTGGAACGGGCGGCGAGGGAAGTCGCAGCGACAGAGGTGCCGTCACTGCTCTAGCCGAAATCGGCAGTACCTCCCAAGTCGCGCGCCACAACGCCCCCGCACTGGTCACGAGGCAGCAACGATCTCCTGCTTGACAGCGGACGCGCACTTGCCGACCCCGTTCTCCCGGCGTAGACCAGTTCGCACGGGACACCCTCAACGTTCGACGAGGAACGAGGAACGGGGACGTGATGCGCAGCACGAGCAGCACAAACCGAAAGCCCAGGGCAGCGAAAACCGCGGCCGCCGCCCTCGCGACGGCCCTCGCCCTCTCACTCACCGCATGCGGCGGTGGCGACGACAAGGGCGGCGACACGGGCGCGACAGGCGCCAAGGAGTCCGGCACCACCGTCACCCTCCCCAAGCTGAACGGCGAGAGTCTGGAAGTCGCCGCCGTCTGGAGCGGCGAGGAGCAGGCCAACTTCAAGAAGGTCCTCGCGGAGTTCGAGAAGCGCACCGGCGCCAAGGTGACCTTCGTGCCCGCGCAGGACCCGATCGTCAACTTCCTGGGCTCGAAGGTCGCGGGCGGCAAGCCGCCGGACGTCGCGATGCTCCCGCAGCCTGGCGCCATCAAGCAGGCCGTGGACAAGAAGTGGGCGAAGCCGCTCGGCGCGGAGGCCAAGGCCGAGCTCGCGAAGAACTACTCGCAGGGCTGGCAGGACATCGGCAAGGTCGGCGGCACCCAGTACGGCGTCTACTACAAGGCCGCCAACAAGTCCCTGATCTGGTACAACGCCAAGGTCTTCGAGAACGCGGGCGCCACCGAGCCGAAGACGTGGGCCGAACTTCTCACCACCGCCCAGACGGTCTACGACTCGGGTGTGACCCCGTTCTCCGTCGGCGGCGCCGAGGGCTGGACCCTCACCGACTGGTTCGAGAACGTCTATCTCTCGCAGGCCGGCCCGGAGAAGTACGACCAGTTGGCCAAGCACGAGATCAAGTGGACGGACCCGTCCGTGAAGGACGCGCTGACCACGCTGGCCCAGGTGTGGGGCAAGAAGGACTACATCGCGACCGGCGCGCTGCAGACGGACTTCCCGGCCTCGGTGACGCAGACGTTCACCGGCGGCGACCAGCCCAAGGCGGCGATGGTCTACGAGGGTGACTTCGCGCAGGTCAACATCCAGACGGCCAAGGCGAAGGTCGGCACCGACGCGAAGGTGTTCCCGTTCCCGAAGGTCGGCGACACCGCCCCCGTGGTCTCCGGCGGCGACGCGGCCGTGATCCTGAAGGACTCCAAGGCGGCGCAGGCCCTGGCGACCTTCCTGGCCTCGCCGGACGCGGCAACGATCCAGGCCAAGCTGGGCGGTTACCTCTCGCCGAACAAGAGCGTGGACATCTCGGCGTATCCGAACCCGGTGCAGCAGAAGATCGCCAAGGCACTGGTCGGCTCGGGCGACGACTTCCGCTTCGACATGTCCGACCAGGCCCCGCAGGCGTTCGGCGGCACGCCCGGCAAGGGCGAGTGGAAGGCGCTGCAGGACTTCCTGACCAACCCGAAGGACATCGCGGGCACGCAGGCCAAGCTGGAGGCCGACGCGGCGGCCGCCTACGGGAACTGACGCGATGACGTCGGCCACGGAGGCAGGGGTCCCCCCGACCCCCGCCTCCCCGAAGTCGCGCAAGAGCGTGACCGGCACGCGCAGGACCGTGGCAGCGCTGTTCCTGCTGCCCGCTCTCGTGCTGCTGGGCGCGCTCGTGGTCTACCCGATCGGGTACTCGCTGGTCCGCAGCTTCTACAACCAGTCCGGTGACGGCTTCGCCGGTTTCGACAACTACAAGGCGCTGTTCACCGACGACGGCATCCGCACGGCCCTGAAGAACAACATCATCTGGGTGGTGTTCGCGCCGACGATCGCCACCGCGCTCGGTCTGGTCTTCGCGGTGCTGACCGAACGGGTGCGCTGGGGAACGGCGTTCAAGCTGGTCGTCTTCATGCCGATGGCGATCTCGATGCTGGCGGCCGGCATCATCTTCCGGCTGGTCTACGACCAGGACCCGGACAAGGGCTTCGCGAACGCGGTGGTGGTGGGCGTGCACGACACGTTCGCGCAGTCCTCGGCGTTCCCGAAGGCGCACCCGGGCCGGAACTCGCCGCTGGTCGCGGAGAAGGGCGGCTTCCTCACCAAGGGCGTGGTCCACACCGGCGGCACGGTCACGCTCCCCCTGGTCGGCGTCGCCCCGGACCAGATGCCCGGCGAGGCGAAGAAGGCCGTACCGCCGCAGGCCGACCCGGGCCGGATCACCGGCACCACCTGGCAGGACTTCACCCGCGGCAAGGGTGTGGGCACGCTCGGCGGGGTCGACCCGACCGAGCTGGGCTATCCCGGCATGAAGATCGAGGCGGTCAGGGACGGCAAGGTCGTCGAGACGGTGAAGGCCGGCGACGACGGCACGTTCTCGTTCTCCCCGAAGGCCGACGGCGCCCAACTGCGGCTCCCGGCAGGCAACTTCAAGGAGGCCTACAACGGCCTCGACTGGCTCGGCCCGTCGCTGGTGACTCCGGCGATCATCGGGTCGTACATCTGGATGTGGGCCGGTTTCGCGATGGTGCTGATCGCGGCCGGGCTCGCGGGCATCCCCCGGGAACTCCTGGAGGCGGCCCGGGTCGACGGCGCGAGCGAGTGGCAGGTCTTCCGCAGGGTCACGGTCCCCCTGCTGGCACCCGTTCTCGCGGTCGTCACCGTGACCCTGATGATCAACGTCCTGAAGATCTTCGACCTGGTCTTCATCATCGCCCCGGGCTCCTCGCAGGACGACGCGAACGTCCTCGCCCTGGAGCTGTACCGCAAGGGCTTCGCCGAGGACCAGCCGGGCATCGCGAGCGCCATCTCGGTGTTCCTGCTGCTTCTGGTGATCCCGGTGATGTGGTTCAACATTCGTCGGCTCAGGCGGGAGGTACGGCGATGACCACCGAGGCCCAGAGGCTTCCCGAGACGGCACCGGCCGGCGGGGTGAAGGCGAAGCAGTCGCTCGGCTCACGGCTCGTCGAGCGGGTCAGCGGCGGCTTGATCAGCGTCTTCCTCGTCATCGTCGCCCTGTTCTGGCTGGTGCCGACGATCGGGCTGATGATCTCCTCGCTGCGCACCCCGGGCGATCTGACGGCGAGCGGCTGGTGGCAGGTCTTCACCAAGCCCTCCCAGCTCACCTTCGACAGCTACGACAAGCTCCTCCAGAACAGCGACATCACCGGCTCCATCGTCAACACCGTGCTGATCACGGTCCCGGCGACGGTCCTGGTGATCGTCATCGGTTCGCTCGCGGGCTACGCGTTCGCGTGGATGGAGTTCCCGGGCCGCGACTGGTGGTTCATGGCCGTGGTCGGGCTGCTGGTGGTGCCGGTGCAGGTGGCGCTGATCCCGATCGCCGAACTCTTCGGCAAGATCGGCCTGTTCGGCAACATCTTCGGGGTGATCCTCTTCCATACGGGCTTCGGTCTGCCGTTCGCGGTGTTCCTGCTGCGGAACTTCTTCGCGGAGATCCCCCGGGAGCTCCTGGAGGCGGCGAGGCTCGACGGCGCGGGTGAACTGCGCCTGTTCGTACGGGTGGTGATGCCGCTGGGCGGGCCCGCGATCGCGAGCCTGGGCATCTTCCAGTTCCTGTGGGTGTGGAACGACATGCTGATCGCCCTGGTGTTCACGGACGCCGACAGCCAGCCGATCACGGTGGCCCTGCAGACCCAGATGCGCGCCTTCGCCGACAACGTCGACGTGCTGGCGCCGGGCGCGTTCATCTCCATGGTGATCCCGCTGATCGTGTTCTTCGCGTTCCAGCGGCAGTTCGTGACCGGCGTGATGGCGGGCGCCGTCAAGTAGCCGGTCGGGCAACCGATTTGAAGGGGCGGACCAATAGTGGTCCGCCCCTTCCCGTTCGCCCGAATGCCGTACGGACCGTAACCAACGGCCTTCATGGGGCGTTCCCGGGCAGACCGCCCGCGCCGACCCATGGATGTGCCGTGCCCAGGTTCAGTGTCATCGTCCCCGCGTACAAGGTGCAGGCGTATCTGCCCGCCTGCCTGGAATCGGTGCTGTCACAGTCGTACGAGGATCTGGAGCTGATCGCGGTCGACGACCGCTCCCCGGACGCGTGCGGTGAGATCGCCGACGAGTTCGCGGCCCGCGACCCGCGCGTACGGGCCGTCCACCTGGCGCGGAACAGGGGTGTCGGTCCCGCCCGCGACGCGGGGGCGGCCGAGGCCACGGGTGACTACCTGGTGTTCCTGGACGGCGACGACACCCTCGCCCCGCACGCGCTGCGGGCGATCGCCGACCGGCTGAAGGAGACGGGTGAGCCGGACGTCCTGGTCTACGGCCACGCGCTCGCCCCCTGGTCGGGCGAGACCGTCCGCGACGCGTTCGCGGGACAGCTCACCGAGCAGGGCCCGGCCCCGTTCCGTCTGGAGGACCGGCCGGGACTGCTCCTGGTACCGGCGGCGGCCTGGAACAAGGCGTACCGCAGGGAGTTCACCGAGCGCGGGGGCTTCGCCTTCCCGCCCGGTCATCACGCGGACCCGGCCTGGACCTACCCCGTCCTGATGACCGCGGAGACCATCGCCACCCTCGACCGGGTCTGCGTCCACCACCGGCAGCACCGGAAGGTCGGCGTCCCGGACACGGCGAGCCCGGTCGACGGCACCGAATTCGACGTCTTCGACCAGTACGACAGGGTCTTCGCGTACATCGACTCGCGTCCCGAACTCGCCCAGTGGCGGCCGGTGTTGTTCCACCGCATGGTCGACCATCTGTGGGCGGTGTTCACCGAGAGGGGCCGGCTCCCGCGCGGCACCCACGCGGAGTTCCTGCGGCGGGCCCGCGACCACTACCGCGCCCGTCGTGTCCCAGGTCACCCGGTCCCGGCGCGTTCGCGGCTGCGCCACCGGACGATCCGGCTGAATCTGTACCGCACCCTCCGAGCACGGCAACTGGCCCGGAGGCTGAGCCACCGGACCACCGAACCGGTCGTACGTCTGGCGAAGTCGCTGCGCGCGGCGGCCCTCCGGCTCCACTACCGCGTCCAGCGCCGGCTTCCCCTGCGTGCGGACCGTGCCGTCTTCGCCGCGTACGGGGGCCGCGGCCACGGCTGCAACCCGGGCGCCCTGGAGGAGGCGTTCCGCACCTTCGCCCCGCACATCCGCACCGCGTGGATCGCCCGCCCCGAGCACCACCACACGATCCCGACCGCGACCCGTCGGATCCGCCCGGGCACGGCCGCCTACTGGACGGCGCTCGCCCGCTCCAAGTACCTCGTGAACAACACCGAGTTCGACCATCGCCTGATCAAGCGCGCCGGTCAGGTCCTCGTCCAGACCCAACACGGCACGCCCCTCAAGCACATGGGCCTCGACCTTCAGGAACGCCCCGCGGCGGCACGGGACATGGACTTCGCGCAGCTCCTCGCCGACGTCGACAAGTGGGACCACGTCTTGTCCCCCAACCGCCACACCACCCTGACCTGGGAGCGCGTCTACCCCGGCGGCTACACCACGCTCCCCTACGGCCAGCCCCGCAACGACGTGTTCCAGAGAGCGACTTCGGAGGACGTACGGCGGGTGCGCGCGTCCCTCGGCATCCCCGAGGGCACGGTGGCGATCCTGTACGCGCCCACCCACCGCGACTACCGCCGCACCCAGCGCGCCGCTCTCGACCTGGACCGGCTGCTGCGCCGTCTGGGCCCCCGGTTCGTCGTGCTGGCCCGCGCCCATCACCGGCACGGCGGCCCGCTCGTCTCCCCGGCGCCGGCCCGGGTCATCGACGTCACCGACCATCCGAGCGTCGAGGCCCTGTGTCTCGCCTCGGACGCCCTGGTCACCGACTACTCGTCCCTGATGTTCGACTATGCGGGCCTGGACCGGCCGATCGTGATCCACGCCGACGACCGGGAGGCGTACGAGGCGGCCCGCGGCACCTACTTCGACCTGCGGTCCTTCGCGCCTGGGGCGATCGCGCGCAACGAGGACGAACTGATCGACATCTTCGCCACCGGCCACTGGCGCGGCTCCCGCTCCACGCAGCTGCGCTCCGCGTTCCGCGAGCGGTTCTGCCCGTACGACGACGGCCGCGCCGCCGAACGGGTCGTACGCCATGTCGTGCTGGGCGAGGCCGGGTTGCCGCCGGTGATCCCGCCTGCGGAGCGGCACCCGGTGCCGTCGGCGGTGGCCGCGTCGGAGCGTGCGCCGCTGACCAGCGTGGAGCGGCCGGCACCGAACACGACCGTCACCGAAACCCTCTGAAGGACCCCGGCATGCCGTCCAGCCCGTCCCATCCCACTCCGACCCGGCCGACCACGTGGCGCCCCACGGGGCGGCCGCGTTCGACCGCGCCGGCCTTTCGGTCCTACTCGACGACGAGCTCGACCTCGATGTTGCCGCGGGTGGCGTTGGAGTAGGGGCAGACCTGGTGGGCCGACTCGACGAGCTTGCGGCCGGTCTCCGTGTCCACCGTGTCGGGCAGCTCGACGCGGAGGGTGACCTTGAGGCCGAAGCCCTCACCCTGCTTGCCTATGCCGACCTCGGCGGTGACGGCGGCGTCACTGACGTCGACCTTGGCCTGGCGGCCGACGAGACCGAGAGCGCTGCCGAAACAGGCGGCGTAACCGGCGGCGAACAGCTGCTCCGGGTTGGTGCCCTCCCCGTTGCCGCCCAGCTCCACCGGCGGGGCCAGCTTCAGGTCGATCTTGCCGTCGTTGGAGACGGCGCGACCATCGCGGCCGTGGGTGGCGGTGGCGACAGCGGTGTAGAGCGCGTCCATGGAAAACCATCCCTCTCGAAGTCTTGTTCTGGCGGCTTTCGTTCGACCGCCTCACGACCACAAGTAGAGCACACAATTTAGTTGTGTACAACTAAATGGCCCGCAAGAGCTATCCTGGAACCATGACCACGCCACCGACCGCCACCGACTGGCTCCGCCTCGACCAACAGATCTGCTTCTCCCTGAACGCCGCCTCCCGCGCCTTCGGCAGCGTGTACCGCGTGATCCTCAAGGATCTGGGGATCACCTATCCCCAGTACCTCGTGATGCTGGTGCTGTGGGAGCACGGCGACCTGCCCGTCAAGAAGCTGGGCGAGCACCTTCGGCTCGACTCGGGCACCCTGTCGCCGCTGCTCAAACGGCTGGAGACGGCCGGCCTGGTACGGCGCGAGCGCAGCACCCTCGACGAGCGCTCCGTGCTGGTGCGGCTCACCGAGGAGGGCGTCGCCCTGCGCGAACGCGCGGAGCAGGTGCCGCGCCGGATCGTCTCGGCGACCAGCTTCGACGTGGACGAGATCGGACGACTGCGCTCCCGCCTGGACGAGCTCACCTCGGCGCTGGACGCGGCGGTGCACGCCGAACTTCCCGACGGGGACTGACACTTACCGAAAACCAGCGGCGCTTCAGGCCTGCGCGGCACATGCCCGCCTGCGATCCGCCCTGGCGGGACGTCCCGCGACCGGTTCGCCCGCCGCCTGGCAGGCCGCCCGCGCCCGGGTGCTGCGGCTGCTCGCCGGTCGCCGGTCGCCGGTCGCCGGTCGGGACGCTGCTGGGACGCCGTCGGCCGCGAGGTGTGGCGGCGGCTCCGCCATCACCGGTCGACGTCCTCGCGCATGGCGCCGGGCCGCTCCTGCTCCTCCCCGGGCTGCTGCCGGGCCGGGCGCTCTCCCGCACACGCGTGTGGCGCTCGACCGTCCCCCTCCCTCCGGCACCGCGCGTGTCCCCCGGTTCACTCGTGGTCACCCCGACGGCGCCCGCCGGACCCGTTCGCCTGGTTCACTGATACGCGGCCACGGGCCGACAGTCGACACGGGTCAACCGACGAGGGGACGGCAGTACATGACCTGGCTGATCACCGGCGGCGCCGGCTACATCGGGGCGCACGTCGTGAGGGCGATGACCGAGGCGGGCGAGCAGGCGGTCGTGTACGACGACCTGTCCACCGGGATCGCCGAGCGCGTGCCGGCCGACGTGCCGCTGGTGGTGGGCTCCACGCTGGACGCCGAACGGGTCGCACACACCCTCGCGGACCACGAGGTCACCGGCGTGGTCCACCTGGCGGCGAAGAAGCAGGTCGGCGAGTCGGTGGAGCTGCCGCTGCACTACTACCGGGAGAACGTCGAGGGCCTGCGCGTCCTCCTGGAGGCGGTGACCGCTGCCGGGGTCCCCTCCTTCGTCTTCTCGTCCTCCGCGGCCGTGTACGGCATGCCGGACGTCCCCCTGGTGACGGAGGAGACGCCGTGCGCGCCGATGTCCCCGTACGGCGAGACCAAGCTGGCCGGCGAGTGGCTGGTCCGCGCAACGGGCCGCGCGACAGGCCTCGCCACGGCCTGCCTGCGCTACTTCAACGTGGCGGGCACTGCGGCCCCCGAGCTGGCCGACACGGGCGTCTACAACCTGATCCCGATGGTCTTCGAGAAACTCACGGCGGACGCGCCCCCGCGCATCTTCGGCGACGACTACGACACCCCTGACGGCACCTGCGTCCGCGACTACATCCACGTCGCCGACCTGGCCGAGGCACACGTGGCCGCCGCCCGCGCCCTCCAGTCGTCCCCCGGCCGCGGCCTCACCGTCAACATCGGCCGCGGCGAAGGCGTCTCCGTCCGCGAGATGATCGACCGCATCAACGCCCTCACCGGCTACGACCGCCCCCCGACGATCGCTCCCCGCCGCCCCGGCGACCCACCCCGAGTCGTGGCCTCGGCCGACCTCGCAGCCACAGAACTCGGCTGGAAGGCCAAGCACGACATCCAGGACATGATCACTTCGGCCTGGGAGGGATGGCTGCGGCTGCATCCGGGGGCGGCCCGGGGGTAGCGGCGGGGCGGGCCGCCAGGGGGAGGGCTCGGGGACTCGGGGGCGTCGTAGGGCGGCGGCCGTGACGGCCTGGGGCTTCCGCGAGGCGGCGGTGGCGGCTTGGGCCTTCCGCGAGGCGGCGGTGGCGACTCGGGGGCTAGCCTGCGCGGATGGTCGTTCCCGTAGAGCGCGCCTTGGGCGCCGTCATCGGATCCGCCGTGGGTGACGCGCTGGGCGCGCCCTTCGAGTTCGGACCGGAGGGCGCCTTTTCGGCACGGTTCCCGGAGCCGGGGCACGGCGGTGAGATGTGCGGGGGTGGCGGCTGGGACCCCGGCGAGGCGACCGACGACACGCAGATGGGGGTTCTGGTCGCCGAGTCCCTGGTGGACTGCGGCGGGCTGGAACTCCCGGACGTCTTCAGGCGGTTCCGGCAGTGGGCGGCAGCGGAGCCGAAGGACATCGGCCTCCAGACGGAGGCCGTGCTGAGCGGCGGCGACCCCTGGGACACCGCTGCCGCTCTGCACTTCCAGGTGAGCCAGCGGGCCGCGGGAAACGGCTCGCTGATGCGGGCGGCCCCCTCCGCCGTGTACTTCGCCGCACAGGGCCGCGACGCCACGATGGACGCGGCCCGCCGCCTGGCCGCCCTCACCCACGGCGACCGAGCGGCCTGGGAAGGCACGGCTGTCCTCCACGAGCTGATGCGGGTCGCTCTGGCCGGCGGGGACCCGCTGGACGCCGTGGCAGCCACCCTCGCAGCCGTCCACCCCGACCACCGACGCCGCTACGCCACCGTCCTGGCCCCCGATTGGCACCCTGACCAAGCCACGGAGTTCAACGGCGCCGTATGGCCCTGCCTCGGCTCCGCGGTCTGGGCGTTGCGCACGACAATCTCCTACGAGACGGCAGTCCGCGCCGCGATCGACCTGGGCGGCGACACGGACACGGTGGCAGCGGTGACCGGCGCCCTGGCCGGCGCGGTCCACGGCATCACTGCCGTCCCCGAACACTGGACCGCCGCACTGCACGTGCCGCTGCCGGGCTTCGCCGACCGGGTTCTGAGCGCGGCAGACCTGGCAGCCCTGACCCTTCTCCTGATCGCCTGAGGAGTCCAACCGCTCGACAGTCCACCCTCAGGCCCCCAGGACCGGCAGCAACTCCCGAATCGTGCGCACGCCGGGCCCTGCGGGGCGCCGGCAGCAGGGATCCGGGGCCGCGCACCGGCACTCCTCGCCCTGCGCCCTGCGCGCGGCACCTGGCACCTGGCACCTGGCACCTGCCGAGCCCGATGAGGCTCAGAGTGCCTTGAGTGCCTCCGTCGTTGCCCGGGCCAGCGCCGCGAGGTACCCCTTGGGCAGCTTCGGGCTGCGGATCACGACCGAGCGCCAGTAGAGCGGGCCCGAGATCAGATCCAGCGCCAGCTCGTCGTTGAAGCCCGCGCGGAGCTCACCGCGTCCCTCCGCCGCGACGACGATCTTGCTGGCGACGCCCTCCTGCCCCTTCTGTAACGCGTTCTGGAGGGCCTCGGCGATCTCGGGGTTGCGGGCCGCCTCGGCCTGCAGATCGGGGATGATCTGCGAGGCCACAGGGTGCCGCAGGGCCCGGGACGTCACCTCGTACAGCATCCGCAGGTCGTCCTCCAGGGAGCCGGTGTCCGGCACGGGCAGGCCCATCACCGCGATCTCCGAGACGACGTCGAGGACCAGGTGCAGCTTGGAACGCCAGCGACGGTAGACAGCGGTCTTGCCGACGCCCGCGCGGCGCGCGATGCCCTCGATCGACATCCGCGCGTAGCCGACGGCCGCCAGCTCCTCGAAGACGGCCGCCCTGATGGCATCCGTCACGTCCTCGCGGAGTACGGCGGCTCCTGCCGGGGCACGGCGGCGCGGACGGGTCTGCGGCGCGTCGGCGTTGGTCGTCATGCGGACCAGCATAGGGCGTAGCGACGAAACGGTCCCGTCCCGACGCGACTCGTTACGACGGGACGGTCTCGTTCCGGCGACGGCCGTGACGACGATACGGTTACGTTCCATCGTCATTCGTCGCGACGAAACGGTTGCGTTCCGACGCTCACTCGTCCTACGCTCACGATGCGACGATACGGTCCCGTCCCGACGTAAGAAAACGTGAAGAATCACGTAAGGAAACATCAGGTGACGGACCGACCGCCCGCATGCGCCTCCCCTTCTCCCCCACCCCGAACGAAAGCAGCGGATGTGAGCCAGGTCCTCGACACACCGCCCCCGACAGCACCCTCCGCCGGCGACGACCTCGCGGCCCTGGCCGTCCGTCACGGCCTGTCGGTCAGCGGTGCCCGTCCCTCCCTGCCCGAGTACGTCCGCCAGTTGTGGGCACGGCGTCACTTCATCACCGCGTTCGCCACCGCCAAGCTCACCGCGCAGTACGCCCAGGCGAAGCTGGGCCAGGTCTGGCAGGTCATGACCCCGCTGCTGAACGCGGCGGTGTACTACTTCATCTTCGGCGTGCTGCTGGGCACCAAGAGGAACGTGCCGGACTACGTCCCGTTCCTCGTGACGGGCGTGTTCATCTGGACGTTCACGCAGAGCTCGATCATGGCGGGCACCCGCGCGATCGCCGGCAACCTCGGCCTCGTACGCGCCCTGCACTTCCCGCGGGCCGCGCTGCCGATCTCGTTCGCCCTCCAGCAGCTCCAGCAGCTGCTCTTCTCGATGGCCGCCCTGGTCGTCATCCTGCTCTGCTTCGGTGTGCCCATCGCCGCGTCCTGGCTGCTGGCGATCCCGGCGCTGGTACTGCAGTCCGTCTTCAACGCGGGCGTCTCGATGATCATGGCGCGGATGGGGGCGAAGACGCCGGACATCGCACAGTTGATGCCGTTCATCCTGCGCACCTGGATGTACGTCTCCGGCGTGATGTGGAGCATCGACAAGCTGGCCAAGGGTCACCACAACTGGCCGCACTGGGTGGTCCCCGTCCTCCAGGCCAACCCGGCCGCCGTCTACATCGACCTGATGCGCTACTCGCTGATCGACAGCTTCCACGCGAGCCAACTGCCGCACCACGTGTGGCCGCTCGCGGTGGGCTGGGCGCTGGTCGCCGGCGTCGGCGGCTTCATCTACTTCTGGAAGGCTGAGGAGACGTACGGCCGTGGCTGACATCGCGAACGACCAGATCCCCACCGTCGTCGCCGACGGCGTCGACATCATCTACCGCATCAACGGCACCGGGGCCGGCAGGGGCTCCGCCACCGCCGCGCTGAACCGCATGATGCGGCGCGGCCAGGCCGAGAAGGCGGCGGGCGTCCGCACCGTGCACGCCGTCAAGAACGTCTCGTTCGTGGCGTACAAGGGCGAGGCCATCGGTCTGATCGGCACCAACGGATCCGGCAAGTCGACCCTGCTCAAGGCGGTCGCGGGCCTCCTCCCGGTGGAGAACGGGCAGATCTACACGCACGGCCAGCCCTCCCTCCTCGGCGTGAACGCGGCTCTGATGAACGACCTGACCGGCGAGCGCAACGTCTACCTGGGCGGCCTCGCCATGGGCATGTCCCGCGAACAGGTCAGGGAGCGCTACGAGGAGATCGTCGACTTCTCCGGCATCAACGAGAAGGGTGACTTCATCACCCTCCCGATGCGGACGTACTCCTCCGGCATGGCGGCCCGGCTGCGCTTCTCCATCGCCGCCGCCAAGGACCACGACGTTCTCCTCATCGACGAGGCCCTGGCCACCGGCGACCGCTCCTTCCAGAAGCGTTCCGAGGAACGCATCCGCGAACTGCGCAAGCACGCGGGCACCGTGTTCCTCGTCAGCCACAGCAACAAGTCCATCCGTGACACCTGCGACCGGGTGCTCTGGCTGGAGCGCGGCGTACTGCGCATGGACGGCCCCACGGACGAGGTCCTGGCGGCCTACGAGGACTTCACGGGCGGCCCGGACAAGGCCAGGGCCAAGCAGCCCGCGGCAGCCGTCTGAACTGCCGCTGTACGACGACGGGGGCGCCCGGGACATGAAGTCCCGGGCGCCCCCGTCGTCGTGGGCCCGACGCAACGGCCGTACGGCTTACGAGTGCTGCCGCAGCAGGGTGCGCATCGTGCGCATCGCGACGGAGAGGTTCGCGAGGTCGAAGGCGTCCGAGCCCTGGATCTCCTCCAGGGTGGTGCGCGCCCGACTCAGGATCGGGGCGTTCTTCTCCTCCCAGGCCTTGAAGCGCTGTTCGGGGGTCGAGGTGCCGTTGCCGACCGCCAGGACGTCCGCGGTCAGCGCCGAGTGGGCGGCGTAGAGGTCCTCGCGGATGGAGGCGCGGGCCATGGACTGCCAGCGGTCGGCGCGGGGCAGCTCGATGATGCGGTCCATGAGCTGGGTGATGTGGAGGCGGTCGGCGAGGTCGTAGTACACCTCGGCGACGTCCATCGGGGCCCGGCCCATGCGGTCGGCCACCGAGACGATGTCCAGGGTCGGGAAGGCGGAGGAGAACCCGGCCACGCGCATGGCGACCTCGTCCGGCACACCGACGCCGGTCAGCTCGTCGTAGATCTTCTGGTACCACTCCAGGTCCGCGCCCCGCAGCAGCTTTGGCAGCTGCGACCACACCAGTTCGACGCGGTCACCGAAGAACTCGATGGTCTCGGCGAGTTGGAGCGGCTGCGGCCGGTTGTTGAGCAGCCAGCGCGTGCCGCGCTCGACGAGGCGGCGCGAGTGCAGCCGGATCCGGGTCTGTACGGCGGCCTCGACCTGGTTGTCGAGCGACTCGACCCCGTCCCACACGGTGGCCGAGCGGAAGATCGCGCGGGCCACGGTCTGCGCCCGGACGATTTCCTCCAGCGACGCGCCGGTCTCCTCGCGGAGGCGGTGCAGGTAGGTCGTACCGCCCGTGTTGACCGTGTCGTTGACCAGGACGGTCGTGATGATCTCGCGGTGCAGCGGGTGATTGTCGATGTGGTCGGCGAACTTCTCGCGCAGCGCGGACGGGAAGTACGCGTGCAGCAGTGTGCGCAGGTACGGGTCGTCCGGCAGAGAGGTGTGCAGGAGTTCGTCGGCGACCGTGATCTTGGTGTACGCCATCAGGACGGCCGTCTCCGGGCTGGTCAGCCCCTGTCCGGCGCTGAGGCGTTCGCGGATCTGACGGTCGGTCGGCAGGAACTCCAGAGCTCGGTCCAGGTGCCTCTCGCGCACCAGATGGCGCATGAAGCGCTGCTGGGCGTGGAGCATGTCCTTGGACTGGGCGAGCGCGTTGGCGATCGCGGTGTTCTGCGCGTAGTTGTTGCGCAGGACCAGGTGGCCGACCTCGTCGGTCATCTCGGCGAGCTGCTTGTTGCGCTGCTTGACGGTCATGTCGCCGTCGGTGACGAGGCCGTTGAGCAGGATCTTGATGTTCACCTCGTGGTCGGAGGTGTCCACGCCCGCACTGTTGTCGATGGCATCGGTGTTGATCTTGCCGCCGTGCAGTGCGAACTCGATCCGGCCGAGCTGGGTCAGGCCCAGGTTGCCGCCCTCGCCGACGACCCGTACGCGCAGGTCGGCGCCGTCGACGCGGATCGGGTCGTTGGCCTTGTCGCCGACGTCCGCGTGGGTTTCGGTGGACGCCTTCACGTAGGTGCCGATGCCGCCGTTCCACAGCAGGTCCACCGGCGCCTTGAGGATCGCCTTCATCAGGTCGGCCGGGGTCATCTTGGCGACCTTGTCCTCGATGCCGAGGGCCTCGCGGATGTGGGCGTTGACCTGGATGGACTTGGCGGTGCGGGGGAAGACGCCGCCGCCCGCGGAGATGAGCTCGGTGTTGTAGTCGGCCCAGCTGGAGCGCGGGAGTTCGAAGACGCGGCGGCGCTCGGCGTAGGAGGTGGCCGCGTCGGGCCTCGGGTCGATGAAGATGTGCCGGTGGTCGAAGGCGGCGACCAGGCGGATGTGCTCGGAGAGCAGCATGCCGTTGCCGAACACGTCACCGGACATGTCGCCGATGCCGGCGACGGTGAAGTCCTCGGACTGGGTGTCGACGGCCAGTTCGCGGAAGTGCCGCTTGACGGACTCCCAGGCGCCGCGGGCGGTGATGCCCATGCCCTTGTGGTCGTAGCCGGCCGAGCCGCCGGAGGCGAAGGCGTCGCCGAGCCAGAAGTTGTACGACTCCGCGACCCCGTTGGCGATGTCCGAGAACGTCGCCGTGCCCTTGTCGGCCGCGACCACCAGGTAGGTGTCGTCCTCGTCGTGCCGCACGACGTCGGCCGGTGGCACGACGTCTCCGGCCACCATGTTGTCGGTGATGTCGAGCAGGGCCGAGATGAACATCTTGTAGCTGGCGATGCCCTCGGCCAACCAGGCGTCGCGGTCGACGGCCGGGTCGGACAGCTGCTTGGCGACGAAGCCGCCCTTGGCGCCGACCGGCACGATGACGGTGTTCTTCACCATCTGCGCCTTGACCAGGCCGAGGATCTCGGTACGGAAGTCCTCGCGCCGGTCGGACCAGCGCAGCCCGCCGCGCGCGACCTTGCCGAACCTGAGGTGCACGCCCTCGACACGCGGCGAGTAGACCCAGATCTCGAACGCCGGGCGCGGGGCCGGCAGGTCGGGGATGGCCTGCGGGTCGAACTTCATGGAGACGTAGTCGTGCGGCTTGCCGCCCGCGGCCTCCTGGAAGAAGTTGGTGCGCAGGGTCGCCTTGATGACGGTCAGGAAGGACCGCAGGATCCTGTCCTCATCCAGTGAGGCCACCTGGTCGAGGGCCGCGTCGAGCTCCTCCAGGAGGGCGTCTACGAGTTCGTGCCCGGCGCGCTGCCGGTCCGGAGACATCCGCGCCTCGAACAGGGAGACGAGCAGCCGGGTGGTGTGGACGTTGTGGCGGAGGGTGTCCTCCATGTAGTCCTGGCTGAATGTCGAGCCCGCCTGGCGCAGGTACTTCGCGTATGCCCGCAGCACCGTCGCCTGCCGCCAGTTCAGGCCGGCGCTGAGCACCAGGGCGTTGAAGCCGTCGTTCTCCGCCTTGCCGGTCCAGGTGGCGGCGAAGGCCTCCTGGAATCGCTCGCGGCCGTCGTCGCCGAGGTGGTCACCGGTGCCGTTCTGCGACCGGGGCATGCGCAGGCCGAAGTCGTAGATCCAGGCGATGCTGCGGTCGGAGCAGCGCAGTTCGTAGGGCCGCTCGTCCGTCACCTCGACCCCGAGCCGACTGAGGACCGGCAGGACGGCCGACAGGGAGATCGCGTCGCCCTTGCGGTAGATCTTGAAACGGCGCTCCTCGGGGGCGGCGCCCACCGGCTCGTACAGGCTCAGCGCGAAGTCGTTGTCCTCGTTGAGCCTCTCCAGGTGGACGAGGTCGGCGACCGCGGAGCGCGGGGTGTGGTCGGCCTTGTATCCCTCGGGGAAGGCGGTGCCGTAGCGGCGCAGCAGTTCGGCGGCGCGCTCCTCACCGAGCTCGGCGTTGAGCGCCTCGCCGAAACCGTCGGCCCAGGAGCGGGCGGCCTCCACCAGGCGGGTCTCGATGCGCTCCTTGTCGTCGTCGCTGAGCTGCGGCAGCTCGGTGCCCTGCGGGACACGGACCACGAAGTGCAGCCGGGACAGGATCGACTCGGTGTTCCAGGCGGTGAAGTCGACGCTGATGCCGTCGAGTTCCTCCTTCAGGATGTCGATGATCCTGAGGCGGACACCGGTGGTGTAGCGGTCGCGGGGCAGGTAGACGAGGGCCGAGTAGTAGCGGCCGTACTCGTCCTGACGCAGGTACAGACGCAGCCGGCGCCGCTCCTGGAGGTACAGGACGGAGGTGGCGATGGACTCCAGCTCGTCGGCCGGGGTCTGGAAGAGCTCGTCGCGCGGGTAGGTCTCCAGGATCTGGAGCAGGTCACGGCCGTCGTGGCTGTTGGGTGAGAAGCCCGCCCGCTCCAGCACCTCCTCCACCTTGCGGCGGATCACCGGGACGCGGCGCACCGACTCGGTGTAGGCGGCGGAGGAGAACAGTCCGAGGAAGCGCCGCTCACCGACGACGTTGCCGGCCGCGTCGAACTTCTTCACACCGATGTAGTCGAGGTACGAGGGCCGGTGCACGGTCGCCCGGCTGTTGGCCTTGGTCAGCACGAGCAGCTTGTGCTCACGGGCCTTCGCACGGGCGTCGGCGGGCAGCCGCTCGAAGGACGGGCTGACCGGGTGGCTCTCCTCGTCGGCATGGTGCGGGTCGGAGCGCAGGATGCCGAGTCCGGTGCCGGGGACGGCCACGAGGGAGTCGTCCTCCCTGAGCTGGTACTCCCGGTAGCCGAGGAAGGTGAAGTGATCGGCGGCCAGCCAGCGCAGCAGCTCGCGTGCCTCGTCGATCTCCATGTCGCGCAGATCGGAGGCGACGGGCTC
Organism: Streptomyces sp. NBC_00285; assembly: GCF_036174265.1. NCBI lineage: Bacteria > Bacillati > Actinomycetota > Actinomycetes > Kitasatosporales > Streptomycetaceae > Streptomyces > Streptomyces sp. NBC_00285. Next base: position 4,442,142 of record NZ_CP108055.1, read on the forward strand.
GGCAGGCAGTTCGTCGGCCATACGGAGGGCCGCGTCCCGCATCTTCTCCCAGTCCTCGACGGTCTCGCGGACGTCGGACAGGACGCGCAGCAGGTCGGCGGTGATCTGCTTCAGGTCGGCACGGTCGGTCTCGCGGTCGATCTCGACATGGATCCACGACTCGGTGTGCGCGTCGTGCGGGAGGTCCCCGGCGGAAGGCGGGGCGGTGAGGACCTCGATCAGCTTGCCGGTGACGTCACGGCGGACGACGACCTGGGGGTGGATGACGACATGAATGCCGCGTCCCTGCCGGGTCAGCTCGTTGGTGACGGAGTCGACGAGGAAGGGCATGTCATCGGTGACGACCTCGACGACCGAGTGGGTGCACGTCCACCCGTTCTCCTCCACCGTGGGTGTGTGGACGCGCACGTTGGCGGTGCCCTGCGGGCGGTTCTCGCCCAGCCGGAAGTGCGAGAGCGCGGCTCCGTAGACATCGATGGGGTCGCGGGAGGTCAGGTCTTCCGGGGCGGTGTGCAGGTAGTAGCGCTGGAGGAACGCGAGCACGGTCTCGCTGTCCGGGGTGTCCGGGGTGCGGGAGATGTCCTCGTCGGTCGTCCCAGTCGGTAGGTGCCCCCCGACCGGGCTGTTCTCAGCTACCCGTGCAGCCCTCTCGAGCAGCTCGGCCTTGGCTTCGTCCAGCTTGGTCTGCATTGTCCTCTGACTCCTGTCGCGCGCCGTTGCGTGACGTAGAAGGAAGTACGGCTCTTCCCCTGCGGCTCGGACGCCACGGCCCCGGGGTCTCCGGTCTGCTCCGACGCTATGCCGCAAGGTGAGATGAGCGGGGGGATATCAGCCATTCTCGACACGCCCGCCAGGTGTGACGCTGCTCTCTGCCGCGCCGGTGACGAGGGTGTACTCGGCGTCATGAGGGCCCCTACGGCCCCGTCCCGCCCGCGAGGACCAGCGGCCGCCGCCCGGCGACGGAGGTGTTCCGTGCGCACCGGGCGCAGGGCGGGGGCCACAGCGCCCCCGCGAACTATCGCGCTGATCACGCCACCAAGGCTATCGCTCCTTGCAGGGGGGGCGTCATGAGCCGTATGTGTACAAAAGCAGGGGTCGAACTTTGACAGTCTGCACAGGGGCGGAAGGGGCGAAGCCGTCGTAATACGACAGGTCGCCCAGCGCGCGTTCCGGGAGGTCGCCCAGCGCGTGTTCCGACGGGTCACCCAACTTGCGTCCCGACAGGTCGCCCAGCGCGTGTTCCAGCGGGTCACCCAGCGCGCGTTCCGGCGGGTCGCCGGACAAGCCGCCGGGCGGTTCCGCCGGACCTTTCGTCAGGCGCCTCGCCGGCCGCGCCTCGGTCTGGGTCGCGGGGCCGGTACGCCGGGCCGAGCCGACCCGGTGGGCGGGGCCGAGTCAGGCCGGGCCGAGTCACCGAAGGGCTCGCCCCCGCTCGCCCCACAGCTAGTCGCCGGAGGCGCGTTCAGCGGAAGCCCGTCCAACCGAAGCTCGTCCAACGGAATCGACTCCCGCAGAAGCTCGTCGGGACGGATCACCCCGCGGCCCGTCCCTGCATGTTCCCGATGATGCGCACCCCCTTGGCAACCCCGTCTCCTGGATGCACGTTGCCGATATGACAGCCAAAATCCTGATCGTGACCGGCGACGCCGCGGAGTCGCTGGAGGTCCTGTACCCCTACCAGCGCCTCCGCGAGGAGGGCTACGACGTCCATATCGCGGCCCCCGACCGCAAGACGCTCCGCTTCGTCGTCCACGACTTCGAACCCGGCTTCGACACCTACACCGAGAAGCCCGGCTACACCTGGCCCGCCGACCTGGCCTTCGCCGAGGTCGACCCCGGCCAGTACGCCGCCCTCGTCATCCCCGGCGGCCGGGCCCCCGAGTACCTCCGCAACGACCCCGAACTCCGCAAGATCCTCAAGTCCTTCTTCGACGCGGACAAGCCGGTCGCCCAGATCTGTCACGGCCCCCTGCTCACCGCCGCGATCGACGGCCTCCGCGGTCGCCGCGTCACGGCCTATCCGGCCCTGGAACCCGACATGCAGTCCGCCGGCGCGGTGTTCCAGGACGCCGAGGTGGTGGTGGACGGCACCTTGGTCTCCTCCCGGGCGTGGCCGGACCACTCGGGCTGGATGCGGGAGTTCCTGACGGTGTTGAGGGCGAAGGCACCGGTGACCTGACCGACGGGGTGCCGCGGGGGCTACGCGAAGGCGCACCGACATCGCAGCAGCACCGACCGCTGAGCAGCCAGGCGACCAGACGGCCATGCACCTATGCGTCTACGCGGCCACTCGGCTATGTGGCTATGCGGCTATGCGGCTATGCGTTCAGCCTCCGCGACCGCCTCCGCCAAGGTGTCCACCACCGGCACACCCGCCACCTCGAGACTGGCCCGACTGTGCGAGCCGCCGGTGTACAGCACGGCCCGCGCCCCGACCCGCAGGGCCGCCACCGCGTCGTCCGCAGCATCACCGATCACCACGGTGCGCGCAGCCTCCACCCCGGCCAGCGCCGCGAGATGCCGCTCCATGTGCTCCGCCTTGCTTCCCCCGGAGGGCCCGGTCCTCCCGTCCACCCGCAGGAAGTGCGGCTCGATCCCGAACCCCCGCACCAACGGAACCAGCTCGTCGTGCACGTACATGCTGAGGATCGACTGGCTGCGCCCCGCCGACCGCCACCCCGCGAGCAGTTCCACCGCCCCGTCGGTCAGCCCGCACCCCACCCGATGCTCGGTGTAGTACCGGTGGAAGGTCACGTCCATGACCTCCCACTCGGCCTCCGTGGGCAACCGGCCGAGCAACCGCTCGTAGAACTTCGGCACGGGCACGCAGTACAGCGCCCGGTACCGCTCCATCGTGATCGGCGCGAGCCCCAGCTCGCCGAACGCGGCGTTCGTCGCCCCGATGATCGCGTCGTTGTCGTGGAACAGCGTCCCGTTCCAGTCCCAGACGATGTGCGCCCCTGTCATCTTCCCCATGCCAAAAACGTACCCGCCTCCACTGACAATCAAGAGGTTCGCAGGTCAAGGCAGGTAAAGCCGCGATTCGGGGCAGTCCGAGACGGGGTCAGCCGCCCAGGCCCAGCAAGTTCGGGATCTCCTGCGTCGCGTACCAGAGCAGTTCGTGGTCCTCGGCCCCGTCCACGACGAACTGCGCGTCGTCGTCCCCGCCGTCCGCCGCCGCGAGCGCGTCCACGGCGGCCGTGACGTCGTCCTGCGCGTCGTCCGAGTCGAGGTGCACCGCGGCCGCCTTGGCCAACCGCACCGCCCCGTCGACCCGCACCTCGCCGAGTGCCGCGGGGTCGAGGCCCCGGTCGGGATCGGCGGCCGCTGCCCCGTCGGCCACGTCGACGGCCACCACGACCCGCCGCCGTACGGCCCCGGCGTCCGCCGCGAGCAGCCGCAGCGAGGCCAGCCCGGCCCGGTTCAGCGCCGCGTACTCCAGCTCCTCGATGTCGTCGGAGAGGTACCACTCGCGCAGGGCGGGCGTGACGGCGTACGCGAGGAGCGGCCCGGCTCCCAGCTCACCCGTCTTGTACGCCTCGGCGAGACCGGAGAGGGTCAGGGGGACGTAGACGCGCATGGCTGGCCGCTTTCGTGGTCGGGCAACGTGGTCGCAGGGGCGCCGCGAAGGCCTTCAGGATACGTGCGGGCGTCCCCTTTCGAGTCCCTGCCCAGCCCTCGTGAGGCGTCCACCCCAGGCCCGGAATTCACCCGCCACCCCCCTGGGATCACGGGCTTCCGCTTGCCACGATCACCCTGATAGGTGAACATTTCGGCCGCCCGATCCGGCCCACCGCTTTCTTGCCGTCGAGGTCCACGGCCCCGTACAAGATCCTCATCCACAAAGTTACCGCCCGGTACTCGCCGGGCCGGCAGAACGGGGATCCCATGAACAAGGTCATGACCAGGGCTCAGCACCACTCAGGCACCCGCCCGCCGACGCGCCGCGACGCCCGCCGCCCGGGTGGCACACCGCCCCGCACGCCCGGCGGCAGCACGCCCCGTACGGCCCCGGGCGACGGCCGTCCGCCGGGCTCCCCCGGCACCGGCCCCCGCACCCGTACGGGCCCCACGGACAGCCGCCCCCTCGGCGCCCCCGGCCGCACCACCGCCCCCGCCGGCGCGACGGTCCACGACCCGGCCCCCGCGTCTCACCAGGACCCGGTCGTCCCCGCCCAGACCCCGCGCCGCCCGCTGATCCCCCAGCCCCGCCCCACCGACCGCTTCGCCGACCTGCTCCTCGGCGTCCTGAGCGGCCGACGCCCCGTCCACTCGATGCTCCGGCACACCGCAGGGCGCGCCTACGACGAGCTGGCCTGGCTGGCTGAACGCGGCTCCCTGCGCACCCGCGGCACCCGCCCCGTGGTCCGGGACATCGGCTACTACGTGGCCCGCCCGGGCGCCGTGGAGGCATTCGCCCGCATCGGCGCCGGCGACCAGCTGCGCGCCATGGCCTTCCGCCTGGAACTGGGCCAGGACCGCCGCTGGCGCTGCACAGCGGTCGAACTGGGCGGCCCTCGGGCTCCGCACCCGCACGACGACTGACGGGCCCGGAGAAGCCCCTCAGGCCCCGCAGGCCCGCACGCGGAAGGGCCGGGTCAATGAGCGACCCGGCCCTTCCGCCTCGGCACCACAGGTGCCGTCACGTGAATCCCCTACGGCGCCACCGGCACCGTACGCACTACTTCTTGCGGCGCCCCCGCGCGCGGGACTGCTTGCGCCGCTCCGCGCGGGTGAGACCGTCCGCCTCGGAACGCACGGGCTCATCGTCGTCGTCGGCGAACTCGCCCTCGATGACACCGCCCTCGCCGTCCACGGTCGGCGCGGAGAAGTGCAGGTCCCGACGCTGCGGGGCGTCGAGCCCCTTCGCGCGGATCTCGGGACGCGCGCCGGCCTGCGCCGGAACCACGTCCTGCTTGTCGAGGGACGGCCTCTCGTCCTCGACCGGGACCTCCTCGACCTGCTGCTCGACCTGGACCTCCAGGTTGAACAGGTAGCCGACGGACTCCTCCTTGATGCCCTCCATCATGGCGGTGAACATGTCGAAGCCCTCACGCTGGTACTCGACCAGCGGGTCCTTCTGCGCCATCGCGCGCAGGCCGATGCCCTCCTGGAGGTAGTCCATCTCGTAGAGGTGCTCACGCCACTTGCGGTCCAGGACCGACAGCACGACGCGGCGCTCCAGTTCACGCATGATCTCGGAGCCGAGCTGCGTCTCACGCGACTGGTACTGCTCGAGGATGTCGTCCTTGATGGACTCGGAGATGTACTCGGCGGTCAGGCCCGCGCGGTCGCCGGCCGCGTCCTCCAGCTCCTCGACGGTGATCTTCACCGGGTAGAGCTGCTTGAACGCACCCCAGAGCCGGTCGAGGTCCCAATCCTCGGCGAAGCCCTCGGCGGTCTCCGCGCTGATGTACGCGTCGATGGTGTCGTTCATGAAGTGCACGACCTGCTCCTGCAGGTCCTCGCCCTCCAGGACGCGGCGCCGCTCGCCGTAGATGACCTCGCGCTGCCGGTTGAGGACCTCGTCGTACTTCAGGACGTTCTTACGGGTCTCGAAGTTCTGCTGCTCGACCTGCGACTGGGCGGACGCGATCGCGCGCGTGACCATCTTGTTCTCGATCGGCACGTCGTCCGGGACGTTCGCCATCGACATGACGCGCTCGACCATCTGGGCCTTGAACAGGCGCATCAGGTCGTCGCCGAGGGAGAGGTAGAAGCGGGACTCGCCGGGGTCGCCCTGACGGCCGCTGCGGCCGCGCAGCTGGTTGTCGATACGGCGCGACTCGTGCCGCTCGGTACCGAGGACGTAGAGCCCGCCGAGGTCCTTGACCTCCTCGAACTCCGCCTTGACCGCCAGCCCGGCCTTCTCCAGAGCGGCGGGCAGGGCCTGGGCCCACTCCTCGATGTGCTCCTCGGGGTCGAGGCCACGCTGACGCAGCTCCGCCTCCGCGAGGTCCTCGGGGTTGCCACCGAGCTTGATGTCGGTACCACGGCCGGCCATGTTGGTGGCCACGGTCACGGCACCCTTGCGGCCGGCCTGCGCGACGATCGTCGCCTCACGGTCGTGCTGCTTGGCGTTGAGCACCTCGTGCTGGACACCGCGCTTGGACAGCTGCTGCGAGAGGTATTCGGACTTCTCGACCGACGTCGTACCGACGAGGATCGGCTGGCCCTTCTCGTGCTTCTCGACGATGTCGTCGACGACCGCCTCGAACTTCGCGACCTCGGTGCGGTAGATCAGGTCCGACTGGTCCTTGCGGACCATCGGCCGGTTGGTCGGAATGGGGACCACACCGAGCTTGTAGATCTGGTGGAACTCGGCGGCCTCGGTCATCGCCGTACCGGTCATGCCGCAGAGGCCGGCCTGTTCCTTGTCGTTGTGGTCGTGGCGCTTGTAGAGGCGGAAGAAGTTCTGGAGGGTGATCGTGGCGAGGGTCTGGTTCTCGTCCTTGATGTCCACCCCTTCCTTCGCCTCGATGGCCTGGTGCATGCCCTCGTTGTAGCGGCGGCCCGCGAGGATACGGCCGGTGTGCTCGTCGACGATCATGACTTCGCCGTCCATGACGACGTAGTCCTTGTCCTTCTTGAAGAGCTCCTTCGCCTTGATGGCGTTGTTCAGGTAGCCCACCAGAGGGGTGTTCACCGACTCGTAGAGGTTGTCGATGCCCAGCCAGTCCTCGACCTTGCTCACACCGGCCTCGTGGATGGCGACGGTGCGCTTCTTCTCGTCGACCTCGTAGTCGCCGGTCTCCTCGATGCCCTTGAGCTGGTTGCCGGCCTCGCCCTTCTTCAGGCGCGTGACCAACTTGGCGAAGTCGCCGTACCACTTGGTGGCCTGGTCGGCCGGGCCGGAGATGATCAGCGGCGTACGGGCCTCGTCGACCAGGATGGAGTCGACCTCGTCGACGATGGCGAAGTTGTGGCCGCGCTGGACGAGCTCGTCCTGGGACCACGCCATGTTGTCGCGCAGGTAGTCGAAGCCGAACTCGTTGTTCGTGCCGTACGTGATGTCGCACGCGTACTGCTCGCGACGCTGGGCCGGCGTCATGTTGGCGAGGATGCAACCGACTTCCAGGCCCAGGAACTTGTGGACGCGGCCCATCATCTCGGAGTCGCGCTCGGCCAGGTAGTCGTTCACCGTGATCAGGTGGACGCCCTTGCCCGACAGCGCGTTCAGATATGCGGGCAGCGTGCCGACGAGGGTCTTGCCCTCACCGGTCTTCATCTCGGCCACGTAGCCGAGGTGGAGGGCGGCGCCGCCCATGATCTGCACGTCGTAATGGCGCTGGCCGAGAGCGCGCTTGGCACCCTCACGCACGGTGGCGAACGCCTCGGGGAGCAGGTCGTCCAGGGTCTCACCGTCTGCGTACCGTTGCTTGTACTCATCCGTGAGGGCCCGCAGCTCGGCGTCGGAGAGGCTGACGAAGTCCTCTTCGATGGAGTTGACCTGGTCCGCGATGCGGTGCAGTTTGCGCAGGATCTTGCCTTCGCCTGCACGCATGATCTTTGAGATGACGGACACGGGGGCTGGTCTCCTTGCCGGTCGGGCCTGGGACGGTCGGTTCAATTTGGCTTACTGAGCAACGGCCATCGTATGCGAGGACCCCGCCACGTCGGGAGGCCTGCCGGGTACGCCGACTGTCAGCTCCTTCAAATCTGTTTCAAAGGTGACAACGGACGGGCAACGCCGTTGGTGCCGCGCCCCGCTCGCGAATTGCACGAATTGTGATCACCCGCTCACCCAGAGCAAAAACGATGGCGCCTTCAAGAACACCTGAGCAGAATCAGCCGATGGAACCCATCACGCTGACCACGGACCGTCTCCTGCTGCGCACACCCGCCGCGCGGGACACCGGTACGGTCCTCGCGGCCGCCCAGGACCCCGACATCCTGCGCTGGGTCACGATCCCCTCCCCGTACCTGCCCGAGCACGCCCAGAGCTTCACGGAACAGCTCGTCCCGGACGGCTGGGCGAACGGCACGATGTTCACCTGGGGCCTCTTCCTCCCCGAAGGGGCGGACCTGGTGGGCATGCTCAGCCTGAGCAGACGCTCGCCGGGCACGTTCGAGATCGGCTACTGGGGCACCAAGGAACACCGCGGCAACGGCTATGTCAGCGAGGCCGTCAGCGCGGGCTGTCGCTGGGCCTTCACCGAGTTGTCGGCCGACCGCGTGGAGTGGCGTGCGGAGGTGGGCAACCAGCCCTCCCTCGCCGTGGCGGAGCGCGCGGGCTTCGTCATCGAGGGCGTCCTGCGGTCCGCAATGGTCCACCGGGGCGTACGCCGGGACTGCTGGATGGGCGCGCTGCTGCCGTCCGACCTGGGGCTGCCGTCGACAGCGCCGTATCTCCCCGCCCCTCGGTAGCCACCGCAGCGATGATGCCGGCCGGTGGCACGCTCATGTCCAACAGGCTCTCCGCGCTCATGTCCCACAGGTCTCCTCGCACTGTCAGTGCCGGCCTCTATCGTTCGGACCCATGACGACCCCGCGTCCCACCACCGACCTCTCGGCCGACGAGGCCCGCCGCATCGCGCTGCGCGCCCAGGGTTTCCTCGGTATCCCAGACCGCGGGGCCGGAGTCCGCGGCGTCCTCCGTCACCTCGGCGCGGTCCAGCTCGACACCATCTCGGTCCTCGCCCGGTCCCATGAGCTGATCCCGTACGCCCGGCTCGGTGCGGTGGGCCGCAGCACGGTCGAGGACGCGTACTGGGAGCCTGGTCCGACGGGCGCGCCCCACGCCTTCGAGTACTGGTCGCACGCGGCGTGCATCCTCCCCATCGAGGAGTGGCCCCACTTCGCCTTCCGACGCCGCGCCTACCGCGGCCGCCCGCACTGGAACCACCAGCTCCCGGACGGCACCTACGACCAGGTCATCAAGCAGCTCCGCACCGAAGGCCCTCTCACCGCCACGGAATTGGGCGGTGCGAAGAAGACCAGCGAGTGGTGGGACTGGTCCGGCACCAAGGTCGCCGTCGAGCGGGCGCTGATGTACGGCGAGGTGGTCTGCGTGGAGCGCCGCGGCTGGAAGCGGGTGTACGACCTCGCCGAGCGCGCCGTCCCCGCCGACCTGCTGCACGACGAACTGGACGACGCCGAGTGCGTGCGCCGCCTGGTCCGGCTGGCCGGCCGGTCCCTGGGCGTCGGCACCCGCGCCGACATCGCCGACTACCACCGTCTGAGGGGCGAACAGGTCGACGCGGTGATCGTCGATTCGGGCCTGCTGCCGGTCACGGTCGAGGGCTGGTCCAAGCCGGCCTGGGCCGACCCGGCGGCCCTGGAGACACCCGCGCGCGGCCGCCACCGCACCACGCTGCTGTCCCCGTTCGACTCCCTGATCTGGGAGCGCGCGCGGACGGAGCGGATCTTCGGATTCACCCACCGTCTGGAGGCCTACGTCCCCAAGCCCAAGCGGGTGCACGGTTACTTCGCGATGCCGGTGCTGGCCGGTGGCCGGCTCGTCGGCCGCGTTGACCCGGCCCGCGAGGGCGGCACGCTGGTGGCCAGGCAGGTCTCCCTGGACGGCCCGAAGGCGGTCCCGGCAGTGGCCCAGGCACTGGTCGAGGCGGCGAGTTGGGTGGGCAGCACAGACATCCGCGTGGAACGGGTGGACGCGCCCGAGCTGCGCGACGCCCTCGCCAAAGAGGTGACCCGAGCACTGACCACGACCCTGCGCTGAGCGCGGTTCGGGTCAGCGGGGATCCGGGGCGGCGTCAGCGGATCTCGAGGATCTTCTCCCGCATCGCGTAGACCACCGCCTCCATCCTGGAGTGCAGCTGCAGCTTCTCCAGGATGTTGCGCACATGGTTCTTCACGGTGTTCTCGGAGATGAACAGTTCCTTGGCGATATCGCGGTTGTTCATCCCGGTGGCGACGAGCTTGAGCACTTCCAGCTCACGGTCGGTCAGCCGCGGCGCCGGCACGAGACGACGCTCGTCCGTCCGCTGGATCATCGACTTGAACTCGGTGAGCAGCTTCGACGCCATGGAGGGGCTGATCTGCGACTGTCCGTCGGCCACAGCGCGAATGGCGGTGGCGACCTCGTCCGTCGAGATCTCCTTGAGGAGATATCCGGTCGCGCCGGCCTTGATCGCCTCGTAGAGGTCGGCTTCCTCGTCGCTGATCGTCAGCATGATGATCTTGGCGCTGGGTGCCACCTCCTTGATGGAGGTGCAGGCCTCGATCCCGCCCCGCTTGGGCATCCGCACGTCCATCAGAACGATGTCCGGCAGCAGGTCGGCGGCCTTGTCGACGGCCTCCGCGCCATCGCCTGCCTCGCCGATGACCTGGATGTCCTCCTCGGCCGCGAGCACGATCTCCAGTCCACGCCGAAAGAGAGCATGGTCGTCCACTACAAGAACCCGGATCGGCTCCTTGCGTGGAGAGCCCGCGTCCGTGCCCATGCTGACGACGCCGTCGCCGGCGTCCTCGCCGTGCAGCGGTCCGAAGCTGTCCGCCATCGTTCCTCCCCCTGAAGGCTGTGGCTGGTCCTGTGCCATCGCCAACCAAAGGCACCGTCCCACCGGTTGGGCCGGTGTAGCCATGATTCCATGCCCGGACGACAGTGAGGTGACAGAGCGGGGCGCGAAAGGGTCGCACGCGGGTGCCCCTGGGGGCGCACACGCGCTCCAGGGGCACCGGCTCACCTGTCATCCGGCAGGGTCAGCCACCTGTCGTGCCGCCGGCCGCGGAAGAGTGCGCCCGGGCGACCATCGGGTCCGTGCTCAGGTGGATGACGCCGTAGTCGTAGGCGTGCCGCCGGTAGACGACACTCGGTTCCTTGGTCTCGGAGTCGACGAACAGATAGAAGTCATGGCCGACCAGCTCCATCTCGTAGAGAGCCTGGTCGAGGGTCATCGGGGAGGCGACGTGGGTCTTCTCTCGTACGACGAGGGGGCCTTCACCCTTGATCTCCAGCGAGCCGATCTTCGTGACGGGCACACCGTCCGGCTCTTCCTCGTGGACGGCCTGTCCGTTGCCGTTGAGCGTCGCCGCACCCGGGACGTGGTCGGCGACCTCGGCAGCGGTGAGCCGCCGTGCGCCTCGACGGGTGTGACGCTTGTCGTGCTCCCTGCGCAGCCGGGCGTCCAGCTTCTCCGCCGCCAGGTCGAGTGCCGCGTACGGGTCGCTGGCTGCCGCTTCCGCCCGGATCACCGGACCGCGGGAGCGGAGCGTGATCTCCACTCGGTCACAGCGGTCGGCCTGTCGGGGGTTCGGCTCCTTGGACACCTCGACGTCGAGGCTGATCACCTTGCCATCGAGCTTCTGGATCTTCTCCAGCTTCAGCTTCTCGGCCACGTGCTTGCGGAACCGCTCGGGCACCTCGGTCTTGCGGCCCTTGACGACGATGTCCACGCAGAACTCCGTTCCCGGATCGCTCCGCTTCGATGCGGAGCGTCTCCCTTTTGCACCAGGCTCCGGTGAGCCCCGGAACCTCGGACTCGGTGACTTCCACCTCCTCCCCCGCGGGCAAGATCTCCATTCCACCGTCGTGCGTGCTGGTGGAAATCCCGCGGCACGACATTCGGATTTGCGAGGTGTGGCCTGCGCCTTTCTCTCACAACCGAACATATCTCGCCTGGACGGATGTCGTCACCCTCTACCGCGGTGTACCTCCGTTCAGGTGATTCGACCCTCTCGTAACCTGCAACGATGCAACTCCGCAGTCAGTTCCGGTTTATTCCGAAGGAATCCGGCGGGGCCGCGACCACAGCAGCGCAGATCGCATCATGGACGCCACCGGCGCCCGACGCCGGCGCCGAGCGGCGCTCCCGGCCCGTGTCCTCCTCCGTCACTGTGACCATCCGTTCCCCCATGCCTTCCCGGGTTGCAGCCGTGTACACGACGCCTGCCCCTTCACCACCGCATCCATCCACTTCCCGTCCACTAGATCGCCCGCCACGCCCTCCGGCCGTGGCCCGCTGTTCGTGGCCGGGCGGCCCACCCCTCCCGTGTTGCCGTTGATCACGGTTTCCGAACGCCGTCTGTTCACCGTGGCGCCGAGCCTGTTCACCGGCGCGTTCCGTGTTCTCCCGCAGCCTCGCCTCCCGGACGGCCCGCGCTGCCTCCGTCAGGGACGCGCCTGTCGTCATCAGGTCGTCGACCAGCACGACCAGCCCCTGTGTCAGCAGCCGCTCCCCACCGGGGGCCACCATGAGGGCGCCGGCGAGATTCTCCAGCCGCTGCCGGGAGTTGAGCCCCGACTGGTCGGCCACCCCGCGCCGCTGGCGTAGGACTGCCGCCACCCGCGTCGGCATTCCCGCCCGCCGTAGTTCCGCCGCCGCCGAGAGTGCGATCCGCCGTGCAGGATCATGCCCGCGAGCTCGCACCGCCCGCCGCGCAGACGGCACGGGAACGAGCAGCACAGGCACCCCGATCCCGCCCCTCTGCCCAGCACCACCGGCACTCCAGCCCGGCTCCGCGTGACCACCCCGCGTCAAGGCCTCGGCCCCCGCATGCACTCCGCTGCCATACGCCAAAGCCTCCGCACTCACCTGCCCGCCCCCGCCGCACGCCCTGGCGCCCGCGCCCGACCTCACGCCCCCGCCACGCACACTGGCCTCCGTACCCACCTGCCCGCCACCACCACGCACCCTGTCCTCTGGTCCCACTTCGCCTGCGCCGACGAGCCCAGGCACCCTTCCATCGCCGCCACGCGCCACAGCCTCCGCACTCCACGCCTCGGCATCCGACGCACCAGGGGCCCACAACCCCCCGTCCCCACCCACGTACCTCCGCTCCCTGGGCCCCGGAACACACCCCGGCGCCGATCCCACGCCACCCGACTCACAGGCCTCCCACACCCCCGCCCACACAGCTCCCGCCAGAGCCGAACCGAGTGGCCCCGCAAGAGCCAGCGCTCCCCGCTCCTTGTGAGCCAGCAGCACCGCCCGTACCGCATCCGCATACCGAGCCGCCGCATGCACGGCCGGCAGTCCGGGCGGCTCCGGCACCGGCCGCACCCGGCGCGGTGCGTTCCCGTTCAGGGCGGCACGGCACTCCGGACAGAGCACCGTGCGAGGCCTTCCGCAGCCTCCGCACTCGGCCGGCAGCACCAGATCGGTGAGGTCCTGCCACCACCCCCGCATGACCACCACTGTGCCAACGTCGGAGCCGACCGGCCACCCCTGTGGATAACTCCCTGTGGAAAACCCCACCCCCGGACGAACAGCTGTTCCCACCGTAAATTCCGGCCCTATACAACCAATCGGCGAGGCCTCCGCTCAGGCCCGTCAATCAACCCCTCGTACGACGAATCCGCCTCTCCCTCCGACGAATCCGCTCCGTCCCCGGCGAAAGCGAACCACTCCGCCCCACGATTCCGGCCCGCCTGCCAGCGGCGATTCCTCACCGCCCGGAGCGATTCCCCATCGGCCCAGAAAAAAGCGGCCACTCCCACCAGGACCCCGTCCCGGCAAAAGCGGCCGCTCCCGACAGCGCGGTCCCGTCACCTCACCCCGGATACACCGGCGCGGTCCCGTCCGCGTCCACCTTCTGCCACTGCGCCCCGGACGGCAGCCGTACGATCCCGTCCTCCGAGTACGCCACCAACGGCATCTCGACGTCCTCCGACGCCGCGATCTCCTTCACCCCCGTCAGAGCGGCCGGCGGCGGCCCCTCGGGCGTGGAGCCGTCGACCTGGACGTACCGCGTCTGCTGCACGCCGCCCTGCTCACGCCCGACCACCGCGAGCCTGCTGTCGCCGGCCCAGGACATGGTCGTGACCTCTTCCAGGTCCGGTGTCGTCGAGCGCAGTTCCCGGACCGAGACACTCTGCGCGTCCCCGATCCTGCCCTCCCGCTCGATCCGCCCTACGAAGAGCGACTGCTTGCCGCCCTTCTCCACGACGAGCGCGATGCGCACCCCGTCGGCGGCCACCCGGAGGTCCTTGATGCGCCCGTCGAGCCCGGGGGTCTGCACCTTCAGCGGCTCGCCGGCGCCCTCCTTGAACAGCAGCAGCCGCGGAGCTGCCGGGTTCCGGTCGGCCACCCACAGGTCGCCCTCCGTGTCCCAGCTGGGCGTGGTGAGCCGGTCGTCGGCCCTCTTGCCGGCGCTGACCAGCACCGGCTCCCCGAGCGACGCGCCCGACACCAGCGAACCCACGTACAGCGCCCTGCCGTCAAGGCCGACACCGGCCGCCATGTGCTCGTCCCGCGAGACGGCCACCGACCGCAGCTCCTTGTCGCCCTCACCCAACGCCCCGGGCACCGGCACCGGGTCGGCCCTCGTACTGCCCTCCGGATCAGCCGGAATCCGTACCAGCCGGTGCTCGCCGTTCACGAAGTACAGGAACTCGGGCGCCTCGACCGAGCCGCGCGTGGCGGCGCCGTCGGCCTGGGTCTCGTTGATGGAGCACAACTGCTTGCCACCCGCACGCAGTTCGACGTCATCCACCGCGGGGGTGAGGTTCTGCAGGGTGAACAGCAGTTGGGCCGCCATCGCCTCGCACTGGTCCGAACCGACGTTCCTGGCCTTGTTGTTGAGCGGGACCGTCAGCGTGTTCTGGTCGTCGGGGGTCAACGAGGAGACGCCCTTCATCAGGGCCGTACCGGTGGGAAAGCGTGTCCTGACGACAGGGTCGAGCCAGTGTGTCGGCCCGCTCAGCAAGGACCGCACCAGCTGCGTCATGGGGTCCACGCGCTCACGCACATACACGGGATCGGCGACCGCCACAGTCTGGGGAGCCGTCACCGCCTTGGTGTGGGAGGCGAAGTAGTACTTGTTGACCGACACGTAGATCCGCTGGAAGTCCGACTTCCCCATGACGACACCCGGCGGAAGGCTGTCGATCCGCCACTGCTTGGTCTTCTTGTCGTGCACGAGGTGCACCGTCTGCTGGTAGTCACCGGAGGACGGCGAGTACGACTGCTGCGCGTCCACCACAGCCACCCTGGTGCCCGTCAGCGTGAACGACGTGTCGTCGTCGGTCCGCTCCCGGCCGACCGGCTGCGTGAGGGATGCACCCGGCCCGTCCTCGAGCACCGTTGTGGACAGCCCCGGCTGCCACTGCTTCGTCGCATTCCCGGTCAGGTACTTACGGGCCGTCTCGTAGTTCGGATCATCGCTGGTCAGCGCCTCCAGAAAGCCCTGCACGATGTCCAGGGGCTCGGCGTCCTCCTGCGGCGGCATCGCGAAGACCCGCACCTGAGTGTCCTGCCGCGGGGTGGCGTCGACACCGCGCAGGTCCCCGCTGTCCGGCATGGAGGCACATCCCGCCAGCAGTACGACGCCACAGGCGGCGTACGCCACCGCGCGCGCCGGCCTGCGCCGGCCGCTCCCCTCGCGGTCAGCGCCCACGGAATGCCTCCCCCTGCTGTTGCTGTTCGTACGACTCCCCCGACCCGGCGCCCGAGCGGCTCGCGGTCCCACCAGCGGCTCCGCCCGCGGCGGACGTGCCGTCCTGCCGTCGCCCGTTCGACGTCGACCGGGACACCACGCGCGCGCCGTTGCCGGGCAGTGCCGTCGGATCGGCGGTCGGTGTCACAGCACCCTGCCGGGGCGCTATCGGGTCCCGCGAGGTCACCTGGTCGCCCGCCTGCTGGGCCGGCACGGTGGCCGCCTTCTCACCGCCCGCGCGCGGCAGTCCGGCGTCGTCGAGTCCACGGTGACGGCGCGAGTCCTTGGGTTCCAGCGGTATCGGCGAGCCCCGCAGCGGCTCGTCGGCCGTCCTGGGCAGCGTCAGCCGGAACTGGGAGCCGCCGCCCGGCTCACCCCACGCCTGCAGCCAACCGCCGTGCAGCCGTGCGTCCTCCAGGGCGATGGACAGCCCCAGCCCGGTACCGCCGGTGGTACGCGCGCGTGCCGGGTCGGCCCGCCAGAAGCGGCTGAACACGCGCGTGGCCTCGCCGGGCTTGAGCCCGACGCCGTAGTCGCGCACCGCGATCGCCACCGCCCCGCCCGCCGAGGCGAGCTTCACGACGACGTCCTTGCCCTCACCGTGCTCGACGGCGTTGACGACGAGGTTGCGCAGCACCCGCTCCACCCGCCGGGGGTCGGCCTCGGCGACCACGGGCTGCTGGTCGCCGACGATCCTGACCGTCGTGCCCTTGCGCTCGGCCAGCGGCGCGGCCCCGCCGACCACTCGCCGTACGACCTCCCTGAGGTCTATCGGCTCCGCCTCCAGCGCCGCCGCGCCCGCGTCGAAGCGGCTGATCTCCAGCAGATCCGCGAGCAGCGTCTCGAACCGGTCCAGCTGGTCGGCGAGCAGTTCGGCCGACCGCGCGGTCATCGGATCGAAGGACGCGCGCGCGTCATGGATGACGTCGGCGGCCATACGTACGGTCGTCAAGGGCGTCCGCAACTCGTGCGACACATCCGACACGAACCGCCGCTGCATCCGCGACAGGTCCTCCAGCTGCTGGATCTTCAGCTGAAGGTTCTGCGCCATCTTGTTGAAGGCCTCACCGAGCCGCGCGATGTCGTCCTCACCGGTGACCTTCATCCGCTCCTGAAGCCGCCCCGCGGACAGCCGCTCGGCGATTCCGGCCGCCATCCGCACCGGCGTGACGACCTGGCGCACCACGAGCCAGGCGATGGCTCCGAGGAGTACGACGACGAAGAGGCCGGCGGTCGCCAGGGTGCCCTTGACCAGGCTGAGCGACTTCTCCTCCTGCGTGAGCGGGAAGAGGTAGTACAGCTGGTACGGGTCGCCGTTGGGGTCGTTGACCTGCTTGCCGATGACCAGGGCCGGCTGGGACTCCTCGTCAGTGTCGTAAGCGATGCGGGTGTAGCTCTGGGCCGCCGTCGTACTCTCGTCGACCTTCTCGCGCAGTGCCTCGGGGACGCTGGACGTGGGATCGACGTCGCCGGAGGCACGCGGCCCGCGCCCGCTCCCGCTGTCGCCGCCCACGGGCAGGCTGACCACGTCGAAGGCGCCCTGACCACCGCTGGAGAGCGAGTAAACGAGGTTGCTCATCCACTCGATGACGAACTGGTCGGACTGACCGTCCGCCGGGGCTGCGTCGTCTGTCCCGGCCCCGGCCTCGTCCGCCTTCTGCTTGGCCACCGCGAACCCACCGGAGGCCTGGCTCTGCGACGCCTTGACCTTCGCGTCGAGCAGGCCGTTGCGCACCTGCCCGATGACGACGAAGCCCAGCAGGAGAACCACACCGAGCGACATCAACAGGGTCGTGGCGACGACCTTGAGCTGGATGTTGCGCCGCCACAGCCGCATCACGGGCAGCAGCGGCCGACGCACCCACCGCATGAACAGCCTCAGGACCGGACTGCCCTGGACTCCGCCCTGAAGCAGACCACCCTCCAGGAACCGCCCCCAGCGGGAGCCTGCCCCGGTCCGCCCGACAGGCCGCCCCGCACTCGCCCCGGTCCGCCCGGGCGACGAAGCGGCACTGTCTCCGGACATGTCAGCTGGGTCCTGCCTTGTAACCCACACCACGGACGGTCACCACGATCTCCGGCCGCTCCGGGTCCTTCTCGACCTTGGAGCGCAGCCGCTGTACATGCACGTTGACGAGCCGGGTGTCAGCGGCGTGCCGATAACCCCACACCTGCTCGAGCAGCACCTCACGCGTGAACACCTGCCACGGCTTGCGCGCGAGCGCGACCAGCAGATCGAACTCCAGGGGCGTCAGCGCGATCGACTGCCCTTCCCTCTTCACGGAGTGCCCGGCCACGTCGATGACCAGATCGCCTATGGCGAGCTGCTCGGGCGTCGGCTCCTCCGACCTCCGAAGCCGCGCCCGGATCCGGGCCACGAGCTCCTTCGGCTTGAACGGCTTCACGATGTAGTCGTCGGCGCCGGACTCCAGCCCCACAACGACATCGACGGTGTCGCTCTTGGCCGTCAGCATCACGATCGGCACCCCGGACTCCGCCCTGATCAGGCGGCACACCTCGATGCCGTCCCTGCCGGGCAGCATCAGGTCCAGCAGCACCAGATCCGGCTTGGCCTCGCGGAACGCGGCCAGCGCCTTGTCGCCGTCAGCTACGAAAGACGGCTCAAAACCTTCACCACGCAGCACAATGCCAAGCATCTCGGCAAGTGCGGTGTCGTCGTCGACGACAAGGACTCGTCCCTTCATAAACGACATCATCCCATTCTCGTAACAGTGACCGGGGCGCTGGTGAGCAGGGTCACTGGCCTGTGACGATAGTCGTACGTGACCGGCACTGTCTGCCCTCGTCCGTCGGCATTGATGTCAGCTACGGATGTCAGCGCCATCCATTCAAGCAACTTGGCCGCGCTGGTGACGAACTCTGACAGCAGGGACATAGAGCACTACGCTCCGCGACCCTCGCCTCATGATCAGGACACAGCGGACAGGCGGCCGTCATACGTTGCTACACCGCCGACGTCGGTTTCCTGAGTCGTGCGAATCGTCGCCAGGCCACCCGCACGTTGATCAAGAACACGGTGCATCCCGCGATGGGCCAGCCTACAGATCCACCGCTGTGGTAGGTCCGCATGCCGAGAGACAGCAGCAGGAGACCTACTGCAGGACCGCCGACCAGGTCAAGGAAGGTCTTCGCCCAACTCGCGATCTTCGCCACGTCAACCACGGCTTGATCGTGGCAGTCCGTCGCTCCCGTTGCCAAGGGCCCGATCGCTGCCAGAACCTGCACCGGTGGCCGGCTGGGGCCACCTTCTCCACGGGGCGTGCCTCGTGGCGGACCACTCCGACCCCGTTCCTGGATCAGCCGGTCGTCATCCGTCGGACCTGGCACACAGCTCGGCAAGGGCCTCGGCCGTCACCGGCGACACCACGCCCTCCTCCGTGACGATCGCCGTCACCAGCTCGGGCGGCGTCACATCGAAAGCCGGGTTGTACGCCTGGGTTCCCAACGGCGCCAACAGAATCCCGCCGCCCGCCTCAGCCCCCGCCACCGGTACCTGCGGCGCGGCGATCTCGGTCACCTCGTGCCCGGCCCGCTGCTCCACCTCTATCGACGCCCCGTCAGGCGTGTCGAGATCCACCGTGGTCACGGGCGCCACCACGATGAAGGGCACATGGTGATACCGGGCGAGGACCGCGAGCGGATAGCTCCCCACCTTGTTCGCCACCGAGCCGTCGGCAGCAATCCGGTCGGCCCCGATCAGCACGGCGTCGACCTCCCCGGCCACGAACAACGAGCCGGCCGCGTTGTCGGTCAGCAGGGTGTACGCCATCCCGCTCCGCGCCGCCTCGTACGCCGTCAGCCGGGCCCCCTGAAGCAGGGGACGCGTCTCGTCCACCCACAGCCGCCGCAACCGCCCCGCCCGATGGGCCGCAAGCGCCACCGCGAACGCCGTCCCCTCGCCGCCCGACACCAGCGAACCGGTGTTGCAGTGCGTCAGGATCCGGTGCCCGCCACCCGACAGCAGCTCGTCCAGCAGCGCCAGCCCGCGTTCGGCCATCGCTGCACTCGCCGCGGCGTCCTCCCGGTGCAGCCCGCGTGCCGCCACCAGTGCCGCCCCGGCCGCCCGCTCCTGATCGCCGCTCTTCACGAGCTCGGCGCGATACGCAGCCTCGGCTCTGCGCACCCCGACACCGAGGTTCACCGCGGTCGGCCGCGCCCCCGCCAGCACGGTCACCGCTTCGTCCACGTCGAAGCCCCGCGCGGCGGCGAGCGCGACCCCGTACGCCCCCGCGATGCCGAGCAACGGCGCCCCGCGCACGGCGAGCGAACGGATCGCCTCCACCAGTACGGACGCGTCCGTACAGACCAGTTCGACCTCCTCGGCCGGCAGTCTCGTCTGGTCGAGAAGCACCAGTACGGGACCCTCGGGTGGCTCCTCCCAGCGGATCGCCGGTATCTCGGTGGGCTTGCTGTCCTCGACGGTTTGCGCGTACTGATCAGCCATGCGGTCAGTCTGCCCCTTGTCCGGCGGAGTATTGAAGGTGCGCAGCCCATACCGCGGCTGGTCCCTCGCCGACCACCCCATGACACGATGGCTGCCAACCTGCCGCCGCGCCCGCGGACGGGCACCGTGAAGGAGCGACGATGAAAGACACTCCGGGCTGGGCCTCGCCCGGATCCGCCCCGTCCGACGGGCACGAGCCCGGCACGCCCGGTTCCGCCGAGCCCACCGAAGGACCCGGCGCCACGAACCCCGCGCAGCAGCCTGAGGACGCCCCGCAGGACGCCGGCTCGAAGTGGTCCCAGGAGCAGCCGCCACCCGGCCAATGGTCCGCTCCCACAGGCCCCGCCGCCCCCGGCCACGCCGCTTCGCCCCCGCCGCCCGGCCAGGGCTGGGGATCCCAGCCTCCCACCGGCCCGCCCGGAGGCTACAGCCCTCCGGGCTGGGGCGGCGGACACGGCGGCTGGGGCGGCCCTCCGCCCGCGGCCAAGCCCGGCGTGATCCCCCTGCGCCCGCTCGGTGTGGGCGAGATCCTCGACGGCGCGGTATCCACCATGCGCACCTACTGGCGCACGGTCCTGGGCATCTCGCTGACCGTGGCGGTCGTGACCCAGGTCCTCGTCATCCTGCTCCAGGGCTTCGTCCTGAACGACAGCGCCGGGAGCGAGGCCCTCAACGACCCCAGCGCCACCGTCGACGAGCTGACCCACGCCATGGGCGAGACCATGCTCGGCACCACCGTCGTCTTCCTGATCTCCCTGATCGGCACGGTCGCCGCGACGGCGCTGCTCACCACTGTCACCAGCCGGGCCGTGCTCGGCAGGCCGGTCACCACCGGCGAGGCCTGGCGCGACGCCCGCCCGCAGGTACCCAAGCTGTTCGGCCTGATCTTCCTGCTGCTGCTCATCACCTTCGGTGTGCTCGCCGTCGGGGCGCTGCCCGGCATCCTCGTGGCCGCCACGGGTTCCAACGACGGTGGCATCGCGCTCGCCGTCCTCGGCATCCTCGGCGCCGGCGTCGTCGCACTGTGGCTGATGATCCGCTTCTCGCTGGCCTCGCCCGCGCTGATGCTGGAGAAGCAGAGCATCGTGAAGTCGATGAGCCGCTCCACCAAGCTGGTCCGCGGCTCCTGGTGGCGGGTTTTCGGCATTCAGCTGCTGGCCGGGATCATCGCGAACATCGTCGCGGCGATCGTCGTCGTCCCCTTCACCTTCCTCGCCGCCGCCTTGAGCGGTGAAGGTCTCTCCGGATTCGTCAACGGGACCGGCGACCCGGGCTGGACGTTCCTCATCATCAGCGGCATCGGCTCGGTGATCGGCTCCATGATCACCTTCCCGATCACGGCGGGCGTGACCGTGCTCCTCTACATCGACCAGCGCATCCGCCGCGAGGCCCTCGACCTCGAACTGGTCCGCGCTGCCGCTGTCCAGGACAACGCCACCGGCCCCACTCCCGGGAGCTGATGCGGTGCTGCCGGGGGGAGTGCTCATCATGCTGCGCGCAAGCGGAACATCCGTGCTGTCACCGGCACGGTCAGCCGACGAACCGCCACTGACCGTCCCGCGCGACCCCGCGCACGAGGCGGCCCGTCGCGAGCTGGCCAAGCGCATGTACCACGAGAACGACCCCAACTGGCTCCAGCGCACCCTGAACGCCATCTGGGACTGGGTGGACAGGCTGTTCAGTTCCGCCTCGTCCGGAACACCAGGAGGACCACTCGGCCTGCTCGTCGTCGTCGCGGTGCTCCTCCTGGTCGTCGGCGCGCTGTGGTGGCGCCTGGGCGCCCCGCGCCGGGGTCCGGCGTCCTCAGCCGCCCTGTTCGACGACCGTCCTCGCAGCGCCGCCGACCACCGCTCGGCCGCCGAGGCACACGCCGCCCAGGGCCACTGGAACCAGGCCGTCCAGGAACGCATGCGCGCCATCGTCCGCTCCCTGGAGGAACGCGCCCTCCTGGACGTCCGCCCCGGTCGCACCGCGGACGAGGCCGCCGCAGAAGCGGGCCGCGCCCTGCCCTCACACACCGACCGACTGCGCTCCACAGCCCGGGACTTCGACGACGTCACGTACGGCGGCCGGACCGCTACCGAAGAGGCGTACGTCGGCATCACCGAACTCGACCGTGACCTGGAGCGCGCCAAACCGGTACTCGCGACCACCCTGAGCAGCACCCACAGTGCGGACCACAACGCCCGCCAGGGAGCCGCCGAATGACCACCGAGGCCACGTTCCGGTCCACCTCGGTCTCCCGCACCCCCGGCCAGATATGGGCCCGCGCGCGAGGCGTCGTGATCGCCCTTGTGCTCCTCCTCGTCGCGGCCGTGGTGATCGCGGCGATCCGGTCCAACGAACGGCACGGCAGCCTCGACCCACGCTCCGCCGACCCCTACGGCAGCCGCGCCGTCGCGGAACTCCTCGCCGACCGGCGCGTCGACACCCGCGTGGTCACCACCCTGGACGAGGCACGCGCGGCCGCAGGCCCGGACACCACACTCCTGGTCGCCGGACCCGACCTCCTGACACACCGCCAGCAGAGTCAACTGCGCTCCGCGACCGCCGACTCCGACGGCCGCACCGTCCTCGTCGCCCCCGGCAGCTGGTCCGTCGAACGGCTGGCGCCCGGCGTCGTCGCAGACCCCGCCACCAGCGTCGACTCGACGCTCTCCCCCGACTGTTCCCTGCCGGCCGCCCGACGCGCGGGCAGCGCCGACACCGGCGGCATCCGCTACACCGTCACGCACCCCGGCAACGACGAGTGCTACCCCAGCGAGCGCCTGCCCACCCTGGTGCGCGTCCCGGCAACCTCCGGGGACGGCGACACCGTCGTACTCGGCGCGCCCGACATCCTCTACAACGACACCCTCGACGAGCAGGGAAACGCCTCGCTCGCCCTCCAACTCCTCGGCTCCCGCCCCCATCTGGTCTGGTACCTCCCCTCGCTCTCCGACTCCTCCGCCGCCGACCCGAACGACGAGAAGAGCTTTCTCGACCTGCTCCCGTCGGGCTGGCTCTGGGGCACACTCCAGCTCTTCTTCGCGGCAGCACTCGCCGCATTCTGGAGGGCACGCCGACTCGGCCCG
The DNA here is from genome assembly GCF_036174265.1 of Streptomyces sp. NBC_00285. Taxonomy (NCBI): domain Bacteria; kingdom Bacillati; phylum Actinomycetota; class Actinomycetes; order Kitasatosporales; family Streptomycetaceae; genus Streptomyces; species Streptomyces sp. NBC_00285. Next base: position 4,465,017 of record NZ_CP108055.1, read on the forward strand.
CTCGTACCGGAAAAGCTCCCCGTGGCGATCCGCGCCTCCGAAACCGTCGAAGGCCGCGCCCGCCTCTACCGCAAGACCAACGCCCGTGACCGTGCGGCCACCGCTCTTCGCTCCACCACCCGCACTCGCCTCGCCCCCCTAGTAGGCGTCCCCGTCACCCAGGCGCACGCGCCCGAAGCCCTGCTTGCGGCACTGGCCGCCCACCTGGACAGCGACACCCACGGACAGTCCCTGCAGTCCCTCCTCTTCGGCCCGCCGCCCGGTGACGACGCGGCCCTCATCTCCCTCGCCGACCAACTCGACGCCCTCGAAAGAGAGGTACGCCGTTCATGATGGATCCGACCACTGACAACGCCGGGACCACCGGGGATCCGGGAACCGCCCGGGACTCCCTGGAAGCCCTGCGCGCCGAGATCGCCAAAGCCGTGGTCGGCCAGGACCCCGCCGTGACCGGTCTCGTCGTCGCCCTCCTCTGCCGTGGACACGTACTACTAGAAGGAGTCCCTGGGGTCGCCAAAACGTTGCTCGTCCGCGCCCTCGCATCCGCTCTCGAACTCGACACCAAGCGCGTCCAGTTCACCCCCGACCTCATGCCGAGCGATGTGACGGGCTCCCTGGTCTACGACACCCGCTCCGCCGAGTTCTCCTTCCAACCGGGCCCGGTCTTCACCAACCTTCTCCTGGCCGACGAGATCAACCGCACCCCGCCCAAGACCCAGTCGTCCCTCCTGGAGGCCATGGAGGAACGCCAGGTCACGGTCGACGGCACCCCGCGCCTCCTCCCCGACCCGTTCCTGGTCGCAGCGACCCAGAACCCGGTCGAGTACGAGGGCACCTACCCCCTCCCCGAAGCCCAGCTGGACCGTTTCCTCCTCAAGCTGACGATCCCGCTGCCCTCCCGCCAGGACGAGATCGACGTCCTCACCCGCCACGCCGAGGGCTTCAACCCCCGCGACCTGCGTGCCGCCGGCCTACGGCCCGTAGCAGGACCGGCCGACCTCGAAGCCGCCCGCACCGCAGTCGCCAAGACAACGATCTCCCCCGAGATCACCGCCTACGTCGTCGACGTCTGCCGCGCCACCCGAGAGTCCCCGTCCCTCACCCTCGGCGTCTCCCCACGCGGCGCCACGGCCCTCCTGGCCACGTCGCGCGCGTGGGCATGGCTGACCGGCCGCGACTACGTCATCCCCGACGACGTGAAGGCCCTGGCCCTCCCCACCCTCCGCCACCGCGTACAACTCCGCCCCGAGGCCGAGATGGAGGGCGTGACGGCCGACTCCGTCATCAATGCGATCCTCGCCCACGTCCCGGTCCCCCGCTGATGCCCCTCACCGGCCGCGCCGCACTCCTCGCAGCCCTGGGGGCCCTCCCCCTCGGCATCTGGGAACCCAGCTGGACGGGCATCCTCGCGGTCAACGCCCCCTTGGCGGTGGCCTGCGCCTGCGACTTCGCACTGGCAGCGCCGGTACGACGGCTCGGCCTGACCCGCTCCGGTGACACCTCCGCCCGCCTCGGCGAGACGGCAGACGTCACCCTCACGGTCACCAACCCGTCCGGTCGCCCGCTCCGCGCCCACGTCCGCGACGCCTGGCCTCCCAGCAGCTGGCAGCAGGGCACAGAGATGGAAGCCTCCCGCCACCACCTGACCGTCCCCGCCGGCGAACGCCGACGCCTCACCACTCGCCTACGCCCCACCCGCCGCGGCGACCGCCAGGCCGACCGAGTGACGATCCGCTCCTACGGCCCCCTCCGGCTCTTCTCCCGGCAGGGCACCCACCGGATCCCCTGGACGGTCCGCGTCCTTCCCCCCTTCACCAGCCGAAAGCACCTCCCCTCGAAGCTCGCCCGCCTACGCGAACTCGACGGCCGCACCAGCGTCCTCACCCGAGGCGAAGGCACCGAATTCGACAGCCTGCGCGAGTACGTCCCCGGAGACGACACCCGTTCCATCGACTGGCGAGCCACAGCCCGCCAGACCTCCGTCGCCGTACGCACCTGGCGCCCCGAACGTGACCGCCACATCCTCCTGGTCCTCGACACCGGCCGCACATCAGCAGGACGCGTCGGCGACGCCCCCCGCCTGGACGCCTCCATGGACGCGGCCCTCCTCCTGGCAGCCCTCGCATCACGAGCCGGCGACCGCGTGGACCTGCTCGCGTACGACCGTGGGGTACGTGCACTGGTCCAAGGCCGAACAGCAAACGATCTCCTCCCCTCTCTGGTCAACGCGATGGCCTCGCTCGAGCCGGAGCTCGTCGAGACGAACGCTCGGGGTCTGACAGCAACAGCTCTCCGTGCGGCACCGCGCCGTTCCCTGATCGTGCTGCTCACCAGCCTCGACGCCGCGCCGGTCGAGGAGGGCCTGCTGCCCGTCCTTCCTCAGCTCACCCAGCGCCACACAGTGCTTCTGGCTTCAGTGGCTGACCCGAACATCGCTCGCATGGCGACGGCCCGTGGAAACACAGAGTCGGTCTACGAAGCCGCAGCGGCGGCCCAGGCCCAGACAGAACGCCAGCGCACAGCGGAGCAACTCCGCCGGCACGGCGTTACCGTCGTCGACGCGACACCGGACAATCTGGCTCCTGTGCTGGCCGACGCGTATCTAGCGCTGAAGGCAGCAGGACGCCTGTAAACAAATCAAGGGGGCGCTGGGCGCCCCTTTGAGAAAAACCGGATCGGAAATACAGAAAGGCCCACACCATAAGGTGTGGGCCTTTCCATTCAAAAGGAGTTCGGCGGTGTCCTACTCTCCCACAGGGTCCCCCCTGCAGTACCATCGGCGCTGTAAGGCTTAGCTTCCGGGTTCGGAATGTAACCGGGCGTTTCCCTCACGCTATGACCACCGAAACACTATGAAACTGTCGAACCATGCCACACCACACCCCCTCGTAAACCACAGGGATGTGGGGCTGTTCGTGGTTTCAGAACCAACACAGTGGACGCGAGCAACTGAGGACAAGCCCTCGGCCTATTAGTACCGGTCACCTCCAGCGGTTACCCGCCTTCCAGATCCGGCCTATCAACCCAGTCGTCTACTGGGAGCCTTAACCCCTCAAAGGGGGTGGGAATACTCATCTCGAAGCAGGCTTCCCGCTTAGATGCTTTCAGCGGTTATCCCTCCCGAACGTAGCCAACCAGCCATGCCCTTGGCAGGACAACTGGCACACCAGAGGTTCGTCCGTCCCGGTCCTCTCGTACTAGGGACAGCCCTTCTCAATATTCCTGCGCGCGCAGCGGATAGGGACCGAACTGTCTCACGACGTTCTAAACCCAGCTCGCGTACCGCTTTAATGGGCGAACAGCCCAACCCTTGGGACCGACTCCAGCCCCAGGATGCGACGAGCCGACATCGAGGTGCCAAACCATCCCGTCGATATGGACTCTTGGGGAAGATCAGCCTGTTATCCCCGGGGTACCTTTTATCCGTTGAGCGACGGCGCTTCCACAAGCCACCGCCGGATCACTAGTCCCGACTTTCGTCCCTGCTCGACCCGTCGGTCTCACAGTCAAGCTCCCTTGTGCACTTACACTCAACACCTGATTGCCAACCAGGCTGAGGGAACCTTTGGGCGCCTCCGTTACTCTTTAGGAGGCAACCGCCCCAGTTAAACTACCCATCAGACACTGTCCCTGATCCGGATCACGGACCCAGGTTAGACATCCAGCACGACCAGACTGGTATTTCAACGACGACTCCACAGACACTGGCGTGCCCGCTTCACAGTCTCCCAGCTATCCTACACAAGCCGAACCGAACACCAATATCAAACTGTAGTAAAGGTCCCGGGGTCTTTCCGTCCTGCTGCGCGAAACGAGCATCTTTACTCGTAGTGCAATTTCACCGGGCCTATGGTTGAGACAGTCGAGAAGTCGTTACGCCATTCGTGCAGGTCGGAACTTACCCGACAAGGAATTTCGCTACCTTAGGATGGTTATAGTTACCACCGCCGTTTACTGGCGCTTAAGTTCTCAGCTTCGCCACACCGAAATGTGACTAACCGGTCCCCTTAACGTTCCAGCACCGGGCAGGCGTCAGTCCGTATACATCGCCTTACGGCTTCGCACGGACCTGTGTTTTTAGTAAACAGTCGCTTCTCGCTGGTCTCTGCGGCCACCCCCAGCTCACCGAGTAAATCGGATCACCAGTGATGGCCCCCCTTCTCCCGAAGTTACGGGGGCATTTTGCCGAGTTCCTTAACCATAGTTCACCCGAACGCCTCGGTATTCTCTACCTGACCACCTGAGTCGGTTTAGGGTACGGGCCGCCATGAAACTCGCTAGAGGCTTTTCTCGACAGCATAGGATCATCCACTTCACCACAATCGGCTCGGCATCAGGTCTCAGACTATATGAACGGCGGATTTGCCTACCATTCGTCCTACACCCTTACCCCGGGACAACCACCGCCCGGGATGGACTACCTTCCTGCGTCACCCCATCACTCACCTACTACAAGTCTGGTTCGCCGGCTCCACCACTTTCCATTCCCCGAAGGGTCCGGAACGGCTTCACGGACTTAGCATCGCCTGATTCAATGTTTGACGCTTCACAGCGGGTACCGGAATATCAACCGGTTATCCATCGACTACGCCTGTCGGCCTCGCCTTAGGTCCCGACTTACCCTGGGCAGATCAGCTTGACCCAGGAACCCTTAGTCAATCGGCGCACACGTTTCCCACGTGTGTATCGCTACTCATGCCTGCATTCTCACTCGTGAACCGTCCACCACTAGCTTCCGCTGCAGCTTCACCCGGCACACGACGCTCCCCTACCCATCCATACAGGCGTTGGCCCTATTGTATGAATGACACGACTTCGGCGGTACGCTTGAGCCCCGCTACATTGTCGGCGCGGAATCACTAGACCAGTGAGCTATTACGCACTCTTTCAAGGGTGGCTGCTTCTAAGCCAACCTCCTGGTTGTCTGTGCGACTCCACATCCTTTCCCACTTAGCGTACGCTTAGGGGCCTTAGTCGATGCTCTGGGCTGTTTCCCTCTCGACCATGGAGCTTATCCCCCACAGTCTCACTGCCGCGCTCTCACTTACCGGCATTCGGAGTTTGGCTAAGGTCAGTAACCCGGTAGGGCCCATCGCCTATCCAGTGCTCTACCTCCGGCAAGAAACACACGACGCTGCACCTAAATGCATTTCGGGGAGAACCAGCTATCACGGAGTTTGATTGGCCTTTCACCCCTAACCACAGGTCATCCCCCAGGTTTTCAACCCTGGTGGGTTCGGTCCTCCACGAAGTCTTACCTCCGCTTCAACCTGCCCATGGCTAGATCACTCCGCTTCGGGTCTTGAGCGTGCTACTGAAACGCCCTATTCGGACTCGCTTTCGCTACGGCTTCCCCACACGGGTTAACCTCGCAACACACCGCAAACTCGCAGGCTCATTCTTCAAAAGGCACGCAGTCACGACCCACAGAGTAAACTCTGTGAGCGACGCTCCCACGGCTTGTAGGCACACGGTTTCAGGTACTATTTCACTCCGCTCCCGCGGTACTTTTCACCATTCCCTCACGGTACTATCCGCTATCGGTCACCAGGGAATATTTAGGCTTAGCGGGTGGTCCCGCCAGATTCACACGGGATTTCTCGGGCCCCGTGCTACTTGGGTGTCTCTCAAACGAGCCGTTGACGTTTCGACTACGGGGGTCTTACCCTCTACGCCGGACCTTTCGCATGTCCTTCGTCTACATCAACGGTTTCTGACTCGCCTCACAGCCGGCAGACTGTGAAAGAGAGATCCCACAACCCCGCACACGCAACCCCTGCCGGGTCTCACACGTATACGGTTTGGCCTCATCCGGTTTCGCTCGCCACTACTCCCGGAATCACGGTTGTTTTCTCTTCCTGCGGGTACTGAGATGTTTCACTTCCCCGCGTTCCCTCCACATACCCTATGTGTTCAGGTATGGGTGACAGCCCATGACGACTGCCGGGTTTCCCCATTCGGAAACCCCCGGATCAAAGCCTGGTTGACGGCTCCCCGGGGACTATCGTGGCCTCCCACGTCCTTCATCGGTTCCTGGTGCCAAGGCATCCACCGTGCGCCCTTAAAAACTTGGCCACAGATGCTCGCGTCCACTGTGCAGTTCTCAAACAACGACCAGCCACCCATCACCCCGGAGCTACACTCCGAGTTCACTGGGGCCGGCACCCGAAGACAGACCTTACGGCCGTGCCCTCAGACACCCAACAGCGTGCCCGGCATCCCCGCCACTCATGATCAGCTTTCCACGCTCCGAAGAGCAGTACTTGCAGCCCGAGATGACTGACGATGCCGAATAATCAACGTTCCACCCGTGAGCAACCACCGTCGAACGTGTGCCGACGTAATGGCCCTGGACCACCGGGCAAGCCCGGCAGCCTAGATGCTCCTTAGAAAGGAGGTGATCCAGCCGCACCTTCCGGTACGGCTACCTTGTTACGACTTCGTCCCAATCGCCAGTCCCACCTTCGACAGCTCCCTCCCCACAAGGGGGTTGGGCCACCGGCTTCGGGTGTTACCGACTTTCGTGACGTGACGGGCGGTGTGTACAAGGCCCGGGAACGTATTCACCGCAGCAATGCTGATCTGCGATTACTAGCAACTCCGACTTCATGGGGTCGAGTTGCAGACCCCAATCCGAACTGAGACAGGCTTTTTGAGATTCGCTCCACCTCACGGTATCGCAGCTCATTGTACCTGCCATTGTAGCACGTGTGCAGCCCAAGACATAAGGGGCATGATGACTTGACGTCGTCCCCACCTTCCTCCGAGTTGACCCCGGCGGTCTCCTGTGAGTCCCCGTCACCCCGAAGGGCACGCTGGCAACACAGGACAAGGGTTGCGCTCGTTGCGGGACTTAACCCAACATCTCACGACACGAGCTGACGACAGCCATGCACCACCTGTACACCGACCACAAGGGGGGCACCATCTCTGATGCTTTCCGGCGTATGTCAAGCCTTGGTAAGGTTCTTCGCGTTGCGTCGAATTAAGCCACATGCTCCGCTGCTTGTGCGGGCCCCCGTCAATTCCTTTGAGTTTTAGCCTTGCGGCCGTACTCCCCAGGCGGGGAACTTAATGCGTTAGCTGCGGCACCGACGACGTGGAATGTCGCCAACACCTAGTTCCCACCGTTTACGGCGTGGACTACCAGGGTATCTAATCCTGTTCGCTCCCCACGCTTTCGCTCCTCAGCGTCAGTAATGGCCCAGAGATCCGCCTTCGCCACCGGTGTTCCTCCTGATATCTGCGCATTTCACCGCTACACCAGGAATTCCGATCTCCCCTACCACACTCTAGCCTGCCCGTATCGAATGCAGACCCGGGGTTAAGCCCCGGGCTTTCACACCCGACGTGACAAGCCGCCTACGAGCTCTTTACGCCCAATAATTCCGGACAACGCTTGCGCCCTACGTATTACCGCGGCTGCTGGCACGTAGTTAGCCGGCGCTTCTTCTGCAGGTACCGTCACTTTCGCTTCTTCCCTGCTGAAAGAGGTTTACAACCCGAAGGCCGTCATCCCTCACGCGGCGTCGCTGCATCAGGCTTTCGCCCATTGTGCAATATTCCCCACTGCTGCCTCCCGTAGGAGTCTGGGCCGTGTCTCAGTCCCAGTGTGGCCGGTCGCCCTCTCAGGCCGGCTACCCGTCGTCGCCTTGGTGAGCCATTACCTCACCAACAAGCTGATAGGCCGCGGGCTCATCCTTCACCGCCGGAGCTTTCAACCACCACAGATGCCCGTAGCAGTGATATCCGGTATTAGACCCCGTTTCCAGGGCTTGTCCCAGAGTGAAGGGCAGATTGCCCACGTGTTACTCACCCGTTCGCCACTAATCCCCACCGAAGTGGTTCATCGTTCGACTTGCATGTGTTAAGCACGCCGCCAGCGTTCGTCCTGAGCCAGGATCAAACTCTCCGTGAATGTTTACCCGTAATCGGGTGCACACATCACGAGAGCGGAGCAACCACCGGAATAAGGCGGTCACTCACAGCGTCCTCGCTGTGTATTCTTCAAAGGAACCTCATCTACGACCATGAAGGCCGGAGACGGGGTATCAACATATCTGGCGTTGATTTTTGGCACGCTGTTGAGTTCTCAAGGAACGGACGCTTCCTTTGTACTCACCCTCTCGGGCTTTCCTCCGGGCTTTTCCCTTCGGTCTTGCGTTTCCGACTCTACCAGACCGTTTCCCGATCCGATTTCCTCGGTGCTTTCCAGGTTCCCGCTTTCGCGTTTCCCTTTCCGGCGATCCCAACATTATCAGAAGTTTCAGGCCGGACTGACCGGCCATCTGTTTCCGAATATCATCGGGAAGGGGCTTCTTCGAAATGCAAGATTTCCAGAAGCAGACAGACACTCACTGCTGCCGAGCGGGATGAACCCGGCTCCAGGCAACTGTTCGAATCTACCTCCCCGCATCGTCCGTGTCAACGGCTCTTGCGGGGCGAAGGAGACAGTAGCAGCTCTGTACGGTCACCCGCACATCAGGCGGCGATGGGGACGCCGGCGCTGCGTTCCGCTTCTTCGACATCGCCCGTGTCACCGGTACGCGCCGCTCGTCCGCCGAGAACAAAGACGTAGACGAGGAAGGCCAGCTCGGCGATGACCCCGATGGCTATGCGGGCCCAGGTGGGCAGGCCCGAGGGGGTCACGAAGCCCTCTATGGCGCCGGAGACGAACAGGACCAGGGCCAGGCCGATCGCCATACCCACGGCAGCTCGGCCCTCCTCGGCCAGTGCGGCACGTCGGGAGCGGGGGCCCGGGTCGATCAGAGTCCAGCCGAGACGCAGCCCTGTGCCGGCGGCTACGAAGACCGCGGTGAGTTCGAGCAGGCCGTGTGGGAGGACGAGGCCAAGGAAGGTCTCCAGGCGGCCGGCCGAGGACATCAGGCCCAGGCCGACGCCGAGGTTGAGCATGTTCTGGAACAGGATCCACAGGACCGGTAGGCCCAGGAAGACTCCCAGGACCAGGCACATGGCAGCGGCCTGGGCGTTGTTCGTCCACACCTGGGCGGCGAAGGAGGCCGCGGGATGGCTTGAGTAGTACGTCTCGTACTGGCCGCCCGGGCGGGTGAGCTCGCGCAGTTCGCTGGGGGCCGCGATGGAGGACTGCACCTCGGGGTGGGTGCCAATCCACCAGCCCAGGAGAGCTGCGACGAAGGTGGACAGCAGTGCGGTGGGGACCCACCAGTGCCGTGACCGGTAGACGGCGGCTGGGAAGCCGTATGCGAGGAAGCGGGTGACGTCGCGCCAGGAGGCGCGGCGGGTTCCTGTGACGGCGCTCCGCGCGCGTGCCACTAGTTGGCTGAGTCGGCCCGTGAGCTGTGGGTCGGGGGCGCTGGACTGGATCAGGGAGAGGTGAGTGGCGGTGCGCTGGTAGAGGGCTACAAGTTCGTCGACCTCGGTGCCGTTGAGTCGGCGCTGGCGCCGGAGCAGGGCGTCCAGGCGGTCCCATTCGGCTCGGTGGGCGGAGACGAAGACGTCGAGGTCCATCGGTTTGCCTGCTCCTCGGCTGATCGTCGGCGGTCCGTCGCGGGTGTCAGCTTGTCGTACTGCGGCACGATGCGCTCTCAGCTTGGCAGACTGGCCATCGACTGGGCAGGGCAGGGGAAGGGCGGCGGACGTGAGTGAGCTGGTGACGGGCGAGGCGGTGGCGCTTGAGCTGCGCCCTGCGAGGCTGCCCAGCAGGGTGTTGGCCGTGGTTATCGATCTGGCCGTGGTCATGGTCGTGTACATCGCCGTGATCATTGCGCTGGTGGCGGCTTCCGCGTCGTTGGACGATGCGGCGCAGGTCGCCCTTTCGATCGCCGCGTTCCTCCTGGTGCTGGTGGGCGGGCCGATCGCGGTCGAGACGCTGAGCCATGGGCGCTCGTTGGGGAAGCTCGCCGTCGGGCTTCGTGTGGTGCGGGACGACGGCGGGCCGATCCGGTTCCGGCATGCGCTGGTGCGGGGCGCGATCGGCGTGGTCGAGATCCTGATGACGTTCGGGGTCGTCGCCTGTATCGCTTCGCTGGTTTCGGCGCGCGGGCGGCGGCTCGGTGACGTGTTCGCGGGGACGCTGGTCGTACGGGAACGGATTCCCGTCGCACCCGGCGGATTCGTGCCGCCACCTCCGCCCTGGCTGGCCGGGCGGTTCTCGGAGCTCGATCTGTCGGCGGTTCCCGATGGCCTGTGGCTTGCCATCCGGCAGTACCTGACGCGGATGCACCAGCTGGATCAGCAGGTCGGGTGGGCGATGGCTGAGCGGCTGGCGTCCGATCTCGCGGCTCGTACGGGAGCTCCGGCGCCGCAGGGTGTGCCGCCGGGGGCGTATCTGGCGGCGGTGGTGCAGGAACGGCAGGCCCGCGAGGCCCGGCGAGCCTTCGGCAACGGTACGGCGCGGGTTGGGCCGTTGCCCGTAACGGGGCCCGCCCCTGCGGTCGGGGTGCCGGGTGGCTATCCGTACCCGGGGGTGCGGCCTACGCCCCCGTCCTTTCCTCCGCCGGCTGTCGCGTACGGATACGAAGCGGATCCGGTGGGGCGGCCTCCCGGCACTGTTCCGGCAGGCGAAATTCCGGCAGGCGGGGCCTTGTCCGAGGACGCCGAGGGCGTCTCTGACGGGGGCCGGTCCAGCGCACCGCCAGCAGGCAGGCCCGCGTCCGGGTTCGTTCCGCCTGCGTGATCCTGCCGGTCCCTGTGACGCTTTTGGCGGGGTGAACGGAGCCGGCACCCACTGAAGTCGGTTCAGTCGAGGGGTGGTTCAGGGAACGCCGACGGTGGGGATTCGAGGTCCTCCAGCTCGATTCCCGGGGCTGCGAGGACCACGTCCCCAGCGATGTGCACTGAGTGCTGCTCGCCGGTGTCCAGGGCTGTGACCTGGTACTCCTCCACGATCAGCGGGCCGTTGTCAGTGGCGTGTGCTTCTCTTTTCAGCAAGGTCCAGGACTGGTCCACGGTGCGCGGGGCGAGGACGGGGTCCGTGAGGGCCACGAGGCGTACGCGAGTTGCTGAGTTGAAGGCGGTGAGGCGCAGGAGACGGGTGGTGGCGACGAGGAATGCGGGGGAAGTGCCGGTGAAGGCATGGGCGGCGACGTTGCCTTCGGTGGCGTGGGATCCGGTGGGGTCCGTGCGGACCCAGGTGACACCGTCGAGCGCGGCGCCGCGTACCTGCCAGCTCTCGGCGTGGAGTTCGAGGCGGATGGGGCGACCGAGTTCGTCGAGGGTCAGGTCGACCGAGCCGCTGTGACCGCCGGCGGGGGTCGTCCGTTGAGAGACGTAGCGCCAGCCGGACGGGCCGGGGGCGCACTGGAAGTGTTCGTCTGCGAGGGGAGCGTGATCGTGCGGGTCGTGAAGCGAATAACGGCCGCGGGGCATGGAGGTCCTGGGTTCTGACGGGCTGTCCGGCCTGACGGTCGCACAGGGCGATGGGTTGCAGGACCAATGGGGCAGGCCCCCGACACGGGGGTGCGGGGGCCTGCCTCGGAGGAACTGCTGCCGTGCCCTTCGGGCTCAGTAGCGGTAGTGGTCCGGCTTGTACGGGCCGTCGACCTCGACACCGATGTACGACGCCTGCTCCGGGCGCAGCTCGGTCAGCTTCACACCGAGCGCGTCCAGGTGGAGGCGGGCGACCTTCTCGTCGAGGTGCTTGGGCAGCACGTAGACGTCGGTCGGGTACTCGTCGGGCTTGGTGAACAGCTCGATCTGGGCCAGGGTCTGGTCCGCGAACGAGTTGGACATCACGAACGACGGGTGCCCGGTGGCGTTGCCCAGGTTCAGCAGACGGCCCTCCGACAGCACGATGAGGACCTTGCCGTCGGGGAACTTCCAGGTGTGGACCTGGGGCTTGACCTCGTCCTTGACGATGCCGGGGATCTTGGCCAGGCCGGCCATGTCGATCTCGTTGTCGAAGTGGCCGATGTTCCCGACGATCGCCTGGTGCTTCATCTTGGCCATGTCGGCGGCCATGATGATGTCCTTGTTGCCGGTCGTGGTGATGAAGATGTCGGCCTTGTCGACAACGTCGTCCAGCGTCGTGACCTGGTAGCCGTCCATCGCCGCCTGCAGCGCGCAGATCGGGTCGATCTCGGTGACGATCACGCGGGCGCCCTGTCCGCGCAGAGACTCCGCACAGCCCTTGCCCACGTCGCCGTAGCCGAAGACGACTGCGGTCTTGCCGCCGATGAGGACGTCAGTGGCACGGTTGATGCCGTCGATCAGGGAGTGGCGGCAGCCGTACTTGTTGTCGAACTTCGACTTGGTGACGGCGTCGTTGACGTTGATCGCCGGGAACAGGAGGGCGCCGTCGCGCTGCATCTCGTACAGACGGTGGACACCGGTCGTGGTCTCCTCCGTCACGCCGCGGATCTCCGAGGCGAGTTGGGTCCACTTCTGCGAGCCGTCGGTGATGGTCCGGTCGAGGACTTCGAGGACGACACGGTGCTCGTCGGACTCGGCGGTGTCCGCAGAGGGGACCTTGCCGGCCTTCTCGTACTCGACACCCTTGTGGACGAGCATGGTGGCGTCGCCGCCGTCGTCCAGGATCATGTTCGGGCCGCCGGTGGGCGTGTTCGGCCAGGTCAGAGCCTGCTCGGTGCACCACCAGTACTCCTCCAGGGTCTCGCCCTTCCAGGCGAAGACCGGGATGCCCTGGGGGTTGTCGGGCGTTCCGTTCGGGCCTACGGCGACAGCGGCTGCCGCGTGGTCCTGGGTGGAGAAGATGTTGCAGGACACCCAGCGGACCTCGGCGCCAAGGGCAACCAGGGTCTCGATCAGAACGGCGGTCTGCACGGTCATGTGCAGCGAGCCCATGATGCGGGCGCCGGCCAGCGGCTGGGTGGCCGTGAACTCCTTGCGGATCGCCATCAGACCCGGCATCTCATGCTCGGCGAGAGTGATCTCCTTGCGGCCGAACTCGGCCAGGGAGAGATCGGCGACCTTGAAGTCCTGTCGGTTGTCCACAATCGTCATTACGGGCTGCTCCTCGGGGTTGGGGCGAGGTGGGTACGGCTGGTCTGCGCGGCGGCGGACACAGGGGTGCCCGAAGAGGACACAGGCATGCCCGGTGCGCGCAGCGCAGTCCGTCGGAGGCCCTCTCTCCCTCGGTCGGTCCGCGGTGGGACCGCCCGACCGCCATCAGCAGCGACGTCTGGCTTCGTCCCAAGCTACACCGGTCCGCCGGGCGACCCCAGCCCGCCTCCGAATACATCAGGCCGAACACGGGCTGCGGCCCGGGTCATCGCCAGGGCGCCGCCGGTTGTTCCGACAGGGTGCCCCGGCTGAGGTGACAACAGGCCTACGAACTTCGGAACAGTCGGAAACAGAGCAGGTCATCCAGGCACTTTTGCTCCGTGGGCGTCCGGGGCAGGCGAGGAAGGATGCGAGCGATCGGAACATCTGATCGATCTTGCGGGGCGTCCTGGACGGCGTTTCCGCAGCACAACGGCGTGAGGAGATCGACGTGACAAGTCCGGCCGGACCTCCCCCCACAGGCGGCGGCAGCAGGGAGCAGCAGCGATTGAAGCTGCTCGCGGTAACCGCATGCCCGACCGGCATCGCCCACACGTACATGGCCGCGGAGAAGCTCACGCAGGCCGCCGAGAGCCGTGGCATCGACATGAAGGTGGAGACCCAGGGATCCATCGGGGCCGAGAACATCCTGGATGACAACGATGTCAGCACCGCGGACGGCGTGATCATCGCCGCGGACAAGGATGTGGACCTGGCCCGTTTCGTGGGCAAGCGGGTCCTGACCGTGGGGGTGGCGGAGGGAATCCACCACCCCGAGCAGTTGATCGAGCGAGTGCGGTCGGCACCGGTGCACACAGCGGGCGATGCGCCGACAGAGACTGCGTCGGCCGACGGCGGCAAGCAGCGGAGCACGGTCTACAAGGCGCTGATGAACGGCGTCTCGTACATGATCCCGTTCGTGGTCGTCGGCGGTCTGCTGATCGCGGTCTCGCTCGCGCTCGGCGGCGACGCGACAGCCAAGGGCTATGTGATTCCTGAGGGCACCTTCTGGGCCGACGTCAATCAGATCGGTGTCATCGGCTTCCAGCTGATGATCCCGATTCTGTCCGGATATATCGCCTACGCCATCGCCGACCGGCCCGCGCTCGTGCCCGGCATGATCGGCGGCTGGATCGCCAACACGGGTTCGCTGTACGACTCGAAGGCGGGCGCCGGGTTCATCGGGGCGATCGTGACCGGGTTCCTCGCCGGGTATCTGGTGCTGTGGATCAAGAAGGTCAGGGTGCCGACGTTCGTGCGGCCGATCATGCCGATCATCGTGATCCCGATCGTGGCGACCACGGCGCTCGGGCTGTTCTTCATCTACGTCATCGGCCGGCCGATCTCGTGGGTGTTCGAGCACCTCACCAGCTGGCTCAGCGGGATGACGGGGACGAGCGCGATCCTGCTGGGCGCGATTCTCGGGCTCATGATCGCGTTCGACATGGGCGGGCCGGTCAACAAGACGGCGTTCCTGTTCGGCGCGGGGCTCATCGCGACCGGCAACCAGACGGTGATGGGCATGTGCGCGGCCGCGATCCCGGTCATGCCGCTCGGACAGGGGCTGGCGACCCTGATACGGAAGCGGCTCTACACCGAGCAGGAGCGGGAGACCGGGCTGGCCTCGCTGTTCATGGGCTGCTTCGGCATCTCGGAAGGCGCCATCCCGTTCGCGGCGGCGCGGCCCGCGCAGGTCATTCCGGCCAACATGGTCGGCGGGGCGGTGGCCGGTGCGGTCGCCGGCGTCACCGGAGTCGAGGACGCGGTGCCGCACGGTGGGCCGATCGTGGCGGTGCTGGGTGCGGTGAGCGGGGTGCCGATGTTCTTCGTGGCCGTGGTGATCGGCACGGTGGTCACGGCGCTGACGACGGTCACGTTGGTCGACATCGGCGAGCGGAGGCGCAAGGGCGTTGTGCCTGTGGCCGCGCCGGGTGCGTCCGGGTCGTTCGAGCCCGGGCCTCTCGAACCCGCACTGGTCGGGGTGGGCACGGGGGTGGCGGGAGCAGGAGCGGTCGGAGCCGTGATGGCACAGAGCGTCGTGACCTCGGGTGCTCCCGCCACGAAGGCGATGTCGGCCGAAGCCGCGGAAGTCACCGACACCGACGCCCGCACCGGCACCGAAGCCGGCGGTGAGGCCGAGGGGAAGGTCCTCTCCGGTTACCTCACCGACCAGACTGTGAAGGTCGCCCTCGACGCCCGCTCCAAGGAGAGCGCGATCCGGGAGATGGCCGCGCTGCTCGCCCGGACCGGCAAGGTGACCGACGCGGACGAGCTGGTCGCCACTGCCCTGCGGCGCGAGGAGCAGGGCACGACCGGGCTCGGGGAGGAGATCGCGATCCCGCACGCCAAGACGGATGCGGTGACCGCCCCCATCGTCGGGTTCGCGCGGTCCGACGAGGGCGTCGAGTGGGGCTCACTGGACGGTACGAAGGCCAGGCTGGTCTTCATGATCGCGGTGCCGGAGGCGGCCGCCGGCGACGAACACCTGCGGATCCTCGCGCTGTTGTCGCGGAAGCTGATGGATCCCGAGTTCCGGGAGCGGCTCACCGCGGCGCCGGACGAGAGGGCCGTGCTGTCAGTGCTGGGGGACATCCGCTAGCTGTCGGATGGCCGAGAGGTGACGGGGCCCGCCGAGGGATCGGCCGGCCCCGTCACCGTATCGCGGCAGGACGTCAGTGGCCGGGGGTCGGCTGCTGTGCCGGTCCCCCGGGGGTCGCCTCCTGGTCGGCGCCCTTGGCGGCCTCGGCATCGCTGTAGATGTCCGGTTCGAGGTAGATGACCCGGGCGATCGGGACGGCCTCGCGGATGCGGGACTCGGCGGCGTTGATGGCCGAGGCGACCTCGGCGGCCGAGTCGTCGTGCTGAACGGCGATCTTGGCGGCGACCAGCAGTTCCTCGGGGCCGAGGTGAAGCGTGCGCATGTGGATGATGCCGGTGACGGTGTGGCCGTCGACGATCGCGGTCTCGATCTTCTTGACCTCCTCGATGCCCGCGGACTCGCCGAGCAGCAGGGACTTGGTCTCGGCGGCCAGGATGAGCGCGATCAGGATGAGCAGGATGCCGATGCAGAGGGTGCCGATGCCGTCCCAGACGCCGTCGCCGGTGAGCAGGGCGAGGCCGACGCCGCCGAGGGCGAGGAGCAGACCGACGAGGGCGCCGAAGTCCTCCAGGAGAACGACCGGGAGCTCGGGCGCCTTGGCGCGGCGCACGAACTCCTTCCAGGAGAGGTCGCCGCGCAGCGGGTTGGACTCCTTGATGGCCGTACGGAAGGAGAAGCCCTCGGCGATGATCGCGAAGATGAGGACGCCCACCGGCCAGTACCAGCGCTCGATCTCGTGCGGGTGCTTGATCTTCTCGAAGCCCTCGTAGACGGCGAACATGCCGCCGATCGAGAAGAGCACGATGGAGACCAGGAAGGCGTAGATGTATCGCTCGCGGCCGTAGCCGAAGGGGTGCTGCGGGGTGGCCTCGCGCTGGGCCTTCTTGCCGCCGAGCAGCAGCAGGAACTGATTGCCCGAGTCGGCGAGCGAGTGCACGCCCTCGGCGAGCATCGAGGACGAGCCGCTGAACGCGAACGCCACGAACTTCGATGCCGCGATCGCGAGGTTGGCACCGAGTGCCGCCACGATCGCCTTGTTTCCGCCTGACGCGCTCATCTGCTCGCGTTGTCCCTTCGCCTCAAGTGCCTCTACGCCGTCCCGGCCTTTGCCCGTCCTTTGCCGGTGGGCCATTCTTGCAGCCTCTCCCGGCGCGGGCGTCTCACGCGTCCACAGCCCCGGTCATACGATCACAAAGTTGCGGTCAGGCGATCACGGTGGCCCGGAAGACCGTGCCCGTCCCGGACACCATGACCTTCTCCCCCGCCGGCACGAAGACCGACTGACCGGGGCTCAGCTCGTGTTCCCCGGTACGGACGGAACCTGCCGTGCAGAGCAGGATCTGCGGGGTCGGACGGGTGAGGTCGTGGTCGGCGGAGCCCTCGGCCCGGACGTAGCGGGAGAGCCGGAACTCGTCGATGGGGGTGTCGTAGACCTCCTCGCCCGCGGGGGACGCCTCGGGGCGGAGCACCCCGGGGTCGGCGGCCTCGAAGCGGACGATGCGCAGGAGTTCGGGGACGTCGACGTGCTTGGGGGTCAGGCCGCAGCGCAGGACGTTGTCGGAGTTGGCCATGATCTCGACGCCGAGGCCGTTGAGGTAGGCGTGCGGGATGCCGGCGCCGAGGAACAGGGCCTCGCCGGGCTGGAGCCGGACGTGGTTGAGCAGCATCGCGGCAATGACACCCGGGTCGCCCGGGTAGTGGTGGGCGATCTCGGCGTACGGGGCGTGGTCGCCGCCGAGGCGGGCGCAGGCGGCCGTGGCCTCGGTGACCGTGTCGGCCATCTCCTCCCGGTCGGCGGTGAGGACGGCCGTCAGGACCTCGCGCAGGGCCGCCTCCTCGGGGCGGGCGTGCAGGAGGTCGACGTACGGCTTGAGGGAGTCGACGCCGAGCGCGTCGAGCAGCTCGGCCGCGCGCGCGGGCTCGCGGAAGCCGCACAGGCCGTCGAACTCGGTGAGTGCGCAGATCAGTTCGGGCTTGTGGTTGGCGTCCTTGTAGTTGCGGTTGCCCGCGTCCACGGGGATGCCGCGGCGCTCCTCGTTCTCGTAACCCTCCTTCGCCTGCGCGAGGTTCGGGTGCACCTGGAGGGAGAGCGGGGCGCCCGCGGCGAGGATCTTGAGGAGGAAGGGCAGGCGGGGACCGAACTTGGCGACGGTCTCCTCGCCCAGCTCGCGCGACGGGTTCGCGTCGATGACCTCGACGAGCGTGCCCCGTGCGGTGCGGGAGGGGGCTCCCGGGTGGGCGCCCATCCACATCTCCGCCTGCGGTTCCCCGGTCGGCCCGACGCCGAGCAGCCCGGGGATGGCGGTGGTGGAACCCCAGGCGTAGGGGCGGATGGTGTTGTCGAGGCGGTCCATCAGGCTCTTTCTGTACGTCCGGCGATCAGCGGGTCCTGGCGTACGCCGCTCGGGGCGTCCCGGGCAACGTCAGGCCCCCGAGGCGAGCGCCAGGTAAACGGCGGCGAAATCCGTGACGGCGATCAGTTCCGCGAGGGTCTCGATCTCGCCGCCGGGCTCCGGTTCCAGTTCGCTGATCGGCGTGTCGTGGCCGAGGGCCAGCTCACGGGCGGCCGGGGCGGCGCTGAGACCGGCGATCGGCCGGTCGCGAAGGAGCACCACGCGTGCGTGCAGTGCGGGTGCCTCTTCGACGCGGTCGCGGAAGAAGTCGTCGGGGTCGGCGCCGGCGGCCAGTGGGCCGGCGAGCAGCGTGCTGTGCGCGGCGAGGGCCTCGGGGAGTTCGGCGACGACGGCGGGGCGGCCGGAGAGCTCGGCGAGGGCGGCGGCGAAGCGGCGGCCGGCGGGGCCTGCGGAGGTGCCCTCGGTCCAGATCACCGGGAGCGAGTCGACGAGTTCGGTGGCGAGGGTCTTGGCCGGGTTGCTGTAGGTCGCGATGGCGGGACCGCAGCGCTCGGCGATGTGGTCGAGCCGGTCGGCGATCTTTTCGATCACGTCGGGCGGCGCGGCAAGCAGGCCGGTGCGGTCCAGGATCGCGAGGAGGGGGGTGAGCAGGGCCCACAGGACGCCGGGGGCGGACGCGGTGAGGGGGGTGGCCTGGTCGTACGGGGCCGTCGCCAGAGGCACGAACAGGCCGTGGGCGCCCTCCACCGCCTCGCTGAGCGGAGTGTCGGCGGGGGCCACGGCGACGACGGTGCAGCCGCGGCGGTAGGCCTGGTCGGCGAGGAGGGACAGGCCCGGTTCGGTGCCGTCGGGGGTGGCGATCAGGAGCAGGTCGACCGAGCCGGTCCAGCCGGGGAGTTCCCAGCGCAGGGCGCCCGCGGCGGGGGCGACACCGGTGGGGGCGAGACGGATGACGGGACTGCCTGCACCGGCGAGGGTTCCGAGGAGGTCGGCGACCGAGGTGGCGGCGGCGCCGGGGCCCGCGATGAGGACCGCGCGTGGGCGGCCGTCGGGCTTGAGGTCGTTCACCCCGGCCTCGGTGGCGTGCCGGGCGGCTGTGCGGACGCGGGCGCCGGCCTCCGCGGCACCGCGGAGCAGGCCTCGGCGGTCGGCCTCCGAGAGTGCCTCGGGGGTGTCCAGCAGCGATTCGTCGAGCATAGGGCGGCAGCCTCCGATCGCCGGGTCTCCGGGACACCGGGACACCGGGTTGTCGCTTCGCCGGGTCGTCGGTCGTGCGGGGCCGGGACGCCGGTGGTCGCTGTGTCGTTGTCGCTAACGGCTGCGGGGGCGTGGTGCGCCGGTCGCCGGCCGCTGCGGGGGCGCTGTCTCGTCTACGGCGGCCGCGCGCTCAGGCGGGGCGGCGGGCCTCGTCGACAAGGAGTACGGGGATGCCGTCACGGACCGGGTACGCGAGGCCGCAGTCCTGGCCTGTGCAGATCAACTCGGTGTCCTGCTCCTTGAGGGGGGCGTGACAGGCCGGGCAGGCGAGGATCTCCAGGAGACCGGCTTCGAGCGGCATAGGGGTTCCCTTCGGGGGCGGTACGGCTGCTTGTGCGGATGTGCCTGGTCAGGGTACCGCCGGGGAGAGGGGGGCGCCGGGGTTGGGGCGAGGTCGGGGTCGGGGTGCAGGCTGGGGCGGGGGCTGAGTGCGGGCTGAGTGCGGGCGAGGTCGGGGGCAGGGTGCCGTTGGGGTGTCGCCCCCGCCGCCCCTACCCGTCCTCCAGGGGCGCCGCCCCTTCGACCCCGCTCTCAGGGGGCTCTGCCCCCTGGACCCCCGCTCCTCAAACGCCGGAGGGGCTGCATAGTGCGGAGCGCCGGCTCAAGCTCTGATGATCGCCAGTACCTCGTCGCGGACCTTCGCCATCGCCGCCTCGTCCCTCGCCTCCGCGTTCAGGCGCAGGAGGGGTTCCGTGTTGGAGGGGCGGACGTTGAACCACCAGTCGGTGGCGGTGACGGTGAGGCCGTCCAGTTCGTCGAGCTGTACGCCCTCCAGGCCGTCGTAGGCCGCTCTGACGGCCGCCAGGCGGTCGGACTGGTCGGCGACCGTGGAGTTGATCTCGCCGGAGCCGGCGTATCGGTCGTACTGGGCGACGAGGGCGGACAAGGGGGTCTCCTGGCCGCCCAGCGCTGCCAGGACGTGCAGGGCGGCCAGCATGCCCGTGTCGGCGTTCCAGAAGTCCTTGAAGTAGTAGTGCGCGGAGTGCTCGCCGCCGAAGATCGCTCCGGTCCTGGCCATCTCGGCCTTGATGAAGGAGTGGCCCACACGTGTGCGTACCGGTGTGCCGCCCTGCTCCTTCACGACCTCCGGGACCGACCAGGAGGTGATCAGGTTGTGGATGACCGTGCCCTTGCCGCCGTTCTTGGCGAGCTCTCTGGAGGCCACCAGGGCGGTGATGACGGACGGGGAGACCGGGGCACCCCGCTCGTCGACGACGAAACAGCGGTCGGCGTCGCCGTCGAAGGCGATGCCGAGGTCGGCTCCCTCCTCGCGGACCCGCTTCTGGAGGTCGACGATGTTGGCCGGGTCCAGCGGGTTCGCCTCGTGGTTCGGGAACGTGCCGTCCAGCTCGAAGTACATCGGGACGACGTCCAGGGGCAGGCCCTCGAAGACCGTCGGGACGGTGTGGCCGCCCATGCCGTTGCCCGCGTCGACGACCACCTTCAGGGGGCGTACCGACGTCAGGTCGACGAGGGCACGGAGGTAGGCCGCGTAGTCCTTCAGCGTGTCCCGCCGGGTGAGGGTGCCCGCCTCTGCGGCCGCTGCCGGGCCGCCCGTCTCGCTCCACCGCTCGACCAGTTCGCGGATCTCGGTGAGGCCGGTGTCCTGGCCGACCGGGGACGCGCCCGCGCGGCACATCTTGATGCCGTTGTACTGGGCGGGGTTGTGGGAGGCCGTGAACATCGCACCCGGCAGGTCGAGCGCGCCGGAGGCGTAGTACAGCTGGTCGGTCGAGCACAGGCCGATCTCGGTGACGTCCACTCCGCGGGCGGCCGCTCCCCGCGCGAAGGCACGCGACAGGCCCGGGGAGGAGGGCCGCATGTCGTGGCCGGTCACGATCGCGCTCGCGCCGGTCACCTGCACGAAGGCGGCGCCGAAGAGCTCGGCCAGCGTCTCGTCCCACTGGTCCGGGACGACTCCCCGAACGTCGTACGCCTTCACGAGCTGTGACAGATCAGCCACGGCCAACCCTTCTGAAAGTCCTGTCGGTCACCACAAACTACCCGCCCGCACTGACAGCTCGCTGTGCGGGAGCTGAGTGGACGCCCCGCCGTAATGTCAGGTCAGCGCTCCAGTGCACCGCCGGTGCGCGCCGGAGGTGCTTCTGTCCTGTGGCCCGAAGGCAGCCGCACTCCGAAGTCCCACGGCGTCCGGGCTCTGACGTCACAAGGCGTCCGTGGATCAGGGCAGCATCCAACCCAGCTCCGGCGTGCTCCGTTCGATCACGATCAGGCACATCACCAGCAGCAGTCCGAGACTCCAGGGCAGCACCGTGCGCAGCAGGTCACCTTCGCGGCCCCCGAGCCCGACGCTTGCCGAGGACCCCGCCGGACCTGTGGGCTGCGGCGACCAGCTCCGGGGAGAGCCCGGACTCCCGGGCGGCGGTCACCTGGAGTGCCCGAACAGCGCGTTGGCGTCGGAGCCGGACACGGCCACCTCGAACCAGCCCAGGACCGGTGACAGGAAGGCCGGTCCGGCACCCCCCGCCGCCACGAAGTGGCCGATGCCGGCCGCCTACCCGGAGAGGTTCATGACGTACGCGAGCGCCGGCACGGACGTCACGGTTAGGATCGCGAACCGCAACTCGTGCACGGTCGCGGCCCATTCACGAACGGCCACACGCGTGTGCACGCCGAGCAAGAACGCCGTGAGGATCTCCGCTGACAGCATGAGGATGCCGTCGGTGGAGACGATCGGGCAGGTGAAGACTTGCCTCTGGTCGGATCCCCGTCGGGATCCACGACGTTCAGGAGCGTCCAGTCGTAGGCCCAGGTCGCCTCGCCGGCCAGTCCTTGACGGCCGGGATATGCGCGACGGAGAAGATCACAACGATCAGCGCGTACGGGCGTGGGCGCGCAGGACTTCACCGCGCGGGTCGCTCTCGTCGAGGTCCTCAATGCGTGCCCCTGTCCGTACGGACCCGGGTACGGATTCATCGGCCGGTACGCGCACGTGCGGTACGGCGGCGAGGGTGCCCGCGCCCGCCAAGGCCGGGCCGATGTCGGCGAGTTGCGCGGCGACGTGGCGGGAGGCCGCGAACTACGTGACAGCGAGGGCGATTCCGCGGAGCGGTGCGGGCACCCAGGTCTCGTGCAGGCACCCGCTTCCCGTCGACCAGGAAGACCAGCACCGGGGCACCACCAGGGCCGGCAACGGTGTTTGACGGCTCATCACGGAGGCGACGTCGCCCAAAGGCAGCCCGGTGGCCTGGGCGAGTGTCACGCCGGTGTGCCCATGGCGACGCAGGCGAGGGCGCGGTACCGGCGACCAGCGCGGCCGCCAACAGGCCTGTGAGGCCCACCGGATGCGCCTTCATGCGGACGCCACCGAGCAGGACGAGAACGATCACCAGGGCAGGGCAACGACGAGAGGGCGGGCGGCCAGAGCGATTCGGCGACGCGTTCGGGTTCCTGGACGTACACGGGCGCTTCCCCGTTCCGTCATGCGGAAAGCGCTGTCTCACTTCGGCTTACGGAATGGTCGTGTCCGTGCCAAGCACACGCCAGTGGTCGGTCGTGCGTCACCTGCCGGAGCTCGTACAGCGCAAGAAGCGGGCGGAGCAGCTCAGTTGTCCGGTGAACGCAGGATTCGCAGATGGCCGCGGCGCGCGACCTCCATCGGATCGGCCCGCCGGGCCCCGCTCACGTCAGCGGCGCGCTCCTGCGGACGGGCCGCCTCGCGCACGGCGTTGGCAAGCGCTTCCAGATCGTCACTGCTGTGCCGGGCCGGAGCCGAGCTGTCGAGGAGACGGACGACCTCCCAGCCGCGCGGGGCGGTGAGGCGCTCGGAATGCACGGCGCACAGGTCGTAGCAGTGGGGTTCGGCGTAGGTGGCGAGCGGGCCGAGGACCGCGGTCGAGTCGGCGTAGACGTACGTCAGCGTCGCGACGGCGGGGCGGCCGCAAGCGGTGCGCGAACAGCGACGTACAGGGCTCACGACGTTGGACGGTACCGCACTCTTGAGCGGGCCGCGACGACTCGCCCCCAGGTCACTCCACCGTGTCGTGTTGTGAAACGCCCCACACGTCACACCGGCCACACCGCGGTGACCTGCACGGACACCCGCTTTCGAGGGGCCGAACACCCCTGAACGCAATCACCACTTGGTGGAAAACATGTCAATTGCCTTGATAAAGACGGTCTGGGAGAGATACGGAATCGAGCCCAATCTTGGCTGGAATGGTCAACTGCCGACATGACGCATGAGGGGCGCTGTACGTCATTTCGGACAGCGGCCGGGACGCAGCGTGGGTGCCGGGCGCGGAAGTGCGGCGAGGATTACGCTTCACCAGTGATGGACAACGCCGTACCGCCCCGCGCCACCGGCCCCGGGCCCCGCCGCCGTGATCGCCACGGACGAGGCATGCGCGGACCGATCGCCCCGCCGCAGGTGCCGCTCGCCGCGAGTCGCGCCGAGGCCTTCGCGGACCTGGTGCAGGACTCCGTGGAGCGCCTGGAGCGACGCTGGCCGCAGCTCGCCGACATCGACTTCATGGTTCTGGAGGTGCCACGGCTGGACGGGCCCGGGGAGGCCTGGAACGACGAGGCGGTGCCCCTGGGCGGGACGATTCCCGCGCACGAGGACCGTCCCGCGCGCGTGGTCGTCTACCGGAGGCCGGTGGAGATCCGCACCAAGGGACGCGACGAGCGGGCGGCGCTGGTGCACGAGGTGGTCGTGGAACAGGTGGCCGAGCTGCTGGGACTCACCCCTGAGACGGTCGATCCGCGGTACGGCGAGGACTGAGCCGCCCGCGGTTCGGCACCGCTCCTTTCGGAGCACCTACTTCTGCAGCACCGACAGGTCCTCGTCCGCCTCCGGTACGGCCACCATGCCCCGGTCGTCCGGGAGGGTCTGGACGGTGAAGCCGGGAACGCCGTCCTGTGTCGCCGCCAGGGTGCGGGCGCCGTAGACCGGGCCGCCCGAGACGGGCTCCACCGTCAGGGCGTAGGTGCCCTTGAGGCCGGTCGGGACGGGCGCCTCGACGTTCTCTGTGGTGCCCGCCTTGAGGGTGAAGGTCTTCGAGACGGCCTCGCCGCCCTCGCTGCCCGCGGAGGCCGTGACCTTGACCGTGGCCGCCCGGGTGGGGGCGGTCAGGGAGAGGGTGGTGCCCTTGGCGCGGTTGTCGGCGACCGTCGCGCGCGTGCCGACGGGACGCGTGGCCGGGATGAAGGCCGTCTCCTGGTTGTCGCCCTTGCCGCGGACGACCCGCAGGGCGGCGACCACCGGCACGGAGGTGTCGGTCGGGGTCAGGACCAGCGAGCCGGCCTCCCCGCGCGTGACGTCCCCGAGGTCGACGGCGGTCGTCATGCCCCCCTTCACGTGCAGCGTCTCGTTGCCGGCGGGGGTGATCAACCCGGACGGCGACGCGAGCTGCACCTTCAGGTCGGCGTCGGCGTCACTGGGCGTGAAGGCGACCAGGCGTACGGCGGTGGCGTCCTTGGGGATGCCGGGCAGCACGAGGCTGCCGGAGGGGTCCGTGGACGCGGCCAGCCAGTCGCCGCCGAGCTTGTCGTCCAGGGCCTGCACGGCGGCGCCCACGCGCCCGCTGCGGACGTTCACATGGATGGTGAGGTTGTCCTGCTTCTCCTGCGTGAGCGTGGACAGCAGGATCGGGTCGCTGGAGTGCGGCGCGACGGTGATTCCCTCGCCCAGGGTGGAGTCGAGGGCGCCGTCCTTGCCGTAGAGCTCGATGTCGACGACGGCGGCGGAGTCGTCGGGGTTGGTCAGGTGCACGTAGTCGGTGCGGTCGGCAGCCGTGCTCACCCCCGGGAACCAGAACTCCGTGTCGGGGGCGGAGCAGTTGACGCCCTGGAGGCCGCGTCCGGAGCCCGCGGCGACCGACGTGGTCTCCTGGACGGTCCAGCCGGGCGCGAACGTGCCCTCGGCGGTTCCGACGAGGGCGGACGCGCCGCCGCCGGAGGTGTCCCCGGTGGCGGGCTTGCCGGGCTCCACGGGGGCGAGGACCGGCTTGGCGGCCTTCTTCTTGGCCGCCTTCTTGCCGCCGGACTCCTCGGCGGCCGCCTGCAGTTCGGCCTTGCCGCTGCTGCCCGCGTCCTTGGTGACCGGCGTGAACGACGTGTACGACGTCTCCGCGATGTCGGAGGTGCTCGGCGCCGGGCACAGCAGGCTGGTGCGCTCCACGGGCAGCTCGGCGGCCGTCCCCGCGGTGCCCGCGGCCTGCGGCGGGCTGAGCGTGGCGAAGCCGGTGACGGCGGCGAGCGCGGCGAGGCCGGCGAGGAAGGACAGGGTGGCGCGGTTCACTGCTGACTCCCGTCGGGGCGCTCACTGTCGGCGGAGCCCGGGTGCTGCTGCGCCGGGTCGTACGCGGGGTCGTAGCCCTGGTCGTACTGCTGCTCGTACTGGCCGCCGTACGTCTGGTCGTACGACGTCTGCTGGGGCTGCCCGTAGGCGTACGGGTCGTACTGGCCGCCCTGGTACGGGTCGGCCTGGTACTGCTGCTGGTCGTAGCCGCCCGCCGGGTACTGCTCAGGGGTGCCCTGGTACTGGTCGCCCGCGTAGGTGTTGTACTCGGCGTTCGCGTAGTTCGGTGCGTCCCAGTCGCCGTAGGGCTGCTGTTGCGGGACGGCGGCGGGAGCCTCCTCCTCCTGAGGGGGAGGGACGTCCTCGCCCGGCGCGGTCTCCTCGGCCTGGGCGCGCAGGCGTCGGGCGCGGCGGCCCTCGCCTTCCACGGCCTGGGCCGGGATCGCCGGCTCCTCGGGGAGGTCGTCGTCGACGTCGCGGCGGCGGCCGGGCAGGGCCATGACCACGAGGACGACGGCGAGGGAGCCCTGGATCCACAGCCACAGGGTGTGGGTGAAGGGGTCGTCGAAGGTGACGTCCAGCGTGCCGCCGGAGGCGGGGAGTTCGAAGCCCTGGGCCCAGCCGTCGACGGTGGTGCCGGTGAGCGGCCTGCCGTCCAGGGTGGCCGTCCAGCCCTCGTCCACGGTGTCGGCGAGGCGCAGGATCCGGCCGTCGGCGCCGGACGGGATCGTGGTGCGGATGTCGACGGGGCCCGCGGCGACGGGCTGCGCCGTGCCGGAGCCGGACTTCGCGACGATGGTCGCGCGCGCCACCTCCTGGTCGACCCGCCACAGTCCGCTGCCGTCCTGCTGGCTGAGCCGGGTCAGGCCGGGCGTCGCGTCCAGCACGCGGGTGACCGCGCGGGGCGCGCCCTTGTGGACGAGGACGTAGCGCACGGCGAAGCCGCCGAGCTGGTCGGCCTGGTCGGCTCCGGAGCCGGCGACGAGATTGGCGACGACCTTGTCGAGCTTGCTGTTCACGCCGTCGGCCGCCGCGAGTTCGGCGTCGCCGAGGCGGGCGCCGGAGCCGCGCACCAGCATGTAGCCGACGTGCGCGGAGGAGTCGCTGTCGAGGACGAGGGTGCGGGCCTGGTCGCGGGTGCCGCTCTCCTCGGCGACGAACGCGGGCACCTGGACAGGGTCGCGGCGCTCCAGCGGTCCGTCGGCGCCGCCGATCATCCAGCCCGCGGCGACGAGCAGCGGGCCCGCGGCGGACGCGAAGGCGATCAGTGCGGCGACCGGCTGGCGCCAGCCGAAGCTCTGCTCCGCCACGCGCGCGCGTGCCCCGTCGGCGCCGAGCACGGCGGCGGCCAGCAGGGCGAGGCCGTAGACGAGGGTGGCGGGGCCCGCCCAGGTCGAGTCGTTGGACAGGACCGCGAAGACGAGGCCCAGCAGGGCCACCACCCAGGCCGTCCAGATGCCGAACTGCCGCTCGGTGCGCAGCAGGGCGGCGAGCGCGGCCAGCACGACGCCGATGAGCATCAGTCCGTCGACGGTGCCGGGGCCGCCGGGGCTGGCACCGAGCAGGTCGAGGGCGGACGCGCTGGAGGAGCCGTACTCCAGGCCGGCCTGCTCGAAGAAGCCGAACGGGAGCAGGGTCAGCGACCAGGGCGCGAGGACCAGCAGCGGGGTGCCGAACTGGGCCAGGAAGCGCAGGCCGTAGGCGGTGATGTCGGTGCGGCGCACGGCCAGCAGACCGAGGCCGAGGAGCAGCGCGATCGGCCAGATGATCGGCGTGAACGCGGTGGTGACGGTGAGCAGGAGGGCGAACGCCCAGCTGGCCCGCCAACTGCCGCGCCCGCCCGTGGTGTTCAACAGACCGCCGGCTGCGACGCCCGTGCGCGCGAGGAGCGGCAGCAGGACGGCGAGGACGGCGGTGCCGACGCGGCCGCCGGCGAGGGCACCGGTGGCGGCGGGCAGGAAGGCGTAGACGACGGCCGCCCACGCGCGCAGGAGGCGGGACTCGACGAGCGGGCGGGAGGCGAAGTAGGCAGTGACGCCGGCCAGTGGCACCGAGCAGACCAGCAGGACCGTCAGGGCGATCCCGGTCGAGCCGAACAGGACGGAGGACACCGCGGCGATGATCGCCAGGTACGGCGGCGCGGACGAGGTACCACCGGCCCCCACCGCGTGCCACGCGTCCGCATAGCGCGACCACAGGTCGCTCGCGTCGGCCGGGGCGGGCAGCAGGGCGCCGCCCGCGAGCGCGCCGCCGCCCAGGAGGCCGCGGCAGGCGACCAGGGCGACGAGCAGCAGTGCGAGGAAGAGCACCGGTCCGGGCTTGCGGGCGATGCGCTTGAGGCGGGCGAACTGCTCGATCTCCAGGAAGTCCGCGTCGTCGCCGCCGGGCCCGGACTCGATGCCGCCGCCATGGCGTCCGGCCGCGGTGGCCTCGGCTTCGGAGCCGCCGAAGAAGTCGCCGGCGACCTGTTCCACGGTGGCCCGCACGGTCGCGCCGGACGGCGGGAACAGCTGCCTGAGCTCTTCCTTGTCGACGACCGGCTTGCCTCGCTTGCTCCGCCCCGCGATGATCCGCTCGGGCCGCAGCAGGGTGCCGAGCAGGCCCCGGATCTCGTCGACGGCCTGGCCGGGAACCTTGCCCACGAGGTAGGCGAGGGTCCGCACGAGGGTGCCGAGGATCAGCCGCACCAGCACCCAGGGCAGCCCGGCCGTACGGGTGTTGACGAGCAGGGTGTAGACGGCTCCGGCCTTGTCGACCTTGTGCGGGGACGCGGTGGTGCGGCCCGCGCAGTCGACGGCGCGGCGCTCCCGGGAGGCCGCCTCGGCATGGCGTACGACGGCTTCGGGGGCGACGAGGACGCGGTGGCCGGCGGCCTGGGCGCGCCAGCACAGGTCGACGTCGTCACGCATGAGGGGCAGCCGCCGGTCGAAGCCGCCGAGCTGCTCGAAGAGGTCGCGACGGATCAGCATGCCGGCGGTGGACACCGACAGCACGGTCCGGACGTGGTCGTGCTGGCCCTGGTCCTGCTCGCGGCGGTCGATGCCGGTCCAGCGGCGGCCGGAGTTGGCGATGGAGACGCCGACCTCCAGGAGCTGCCGCTTGTCGTACCAGCCGCGGAGCTTGGGGCCGACCACGGCGACGTCGTCCCGGCCGAGCTCCAGTTCGTTCTCCACGACGCGCAGCAGCTGGGCCAGGGCGTCGGGTTCGGGGGCGCAGTCGTCGTGCAGCAGCCACAGCCACTGGACCGGCTCGCCGTGCGGCAGCTCCGGCAGGTCGTAGGCGTCGTCCCGCCACGTGCGCGTGACCGGGTCCCAGCCGCTGGGCCGCTTCAGGTACGGCAGCTCGTCCGGGGTGAGGACGGGGGCGGTGCGGTTCGCCTCCTCGACGGCCTGGCCGAAGCCGGTGCGCCGGGCGAGGTGCAGGACCCGGTCGGCGCCCAGGGTGTCGGTGACCAGCTGGGCGGAGTCGTCCGCGCTGCCGGTGTCGGCGGCCATGGCGAACTGCACGGGGCGCTCCTGGCCGAGCAGCCCGGCGAGCGCGTCGGGCAGCCAGCGGGCGCCGTCGTGGGAGACGAGCACCGCGGTCACCACGTGACGCGGGAACTCAGGAGTGGCAGCGTGGTCGTGGGCTGCCGTGTGGCTGTGCACGGACATCGAGGTACGGGCCCCGGTTCGGTGGACTGCGGTGGGCGCCTGTGCCCGCTGGGGGCGGCGAGGCGTCTCGGACGAGCGCCCACACTATCGGCTGGGCATGACGACGGCCCGCCGCCTGTGGATAACCCAGGTGCGACGGGCCGTTCGGTTGCGTGCGAGAAGTGCTGCGCGGAGTGCCGGGAAGAGTGACCCGTGTCAGACGGCGGCCTTCTTGAGCCGACGGCGTTCGCGTTCGGACAGGCCGCCCCAGATGCCGAAGCGTTCGTCGTTGGCGAGGGCGTATTCGAGGCACTCGGAGCGGACCTCGCAGGAGAGGCAGACCTTCTTGGCCTCGCGGGTGGAGCCGCCCTTCTCCGGGAAGAAGGACTCGGGGTCGGTCTGGGCGCACAGCGCGCGCTCCTGCCAGCCGAGTTCCTCGTCCGCGTCGTCGACCAGCAGTTGCTGCACCGTCTCGGTCATGTGCGCCCCTCGTCTGTCTTTCGCGTCCCCGTGATGTAGCCGTTACCGATGTCGGCTGAACGACACGAGTGAAATTACAAGTGTGCTGCTCCGGGCGAGTCAAGCCGAGATCTGCTATTGGGCCCCTTATTCACTCTGCGGAACCAAGGCCTAGCAGAAAGTGTTCAAATCGGCATAAACCTTGACAAGCAGATGCGGCCCGCGAGGGCTACCGAGCCGCACCAGGCAATTCAGGCCTGTACGGGGAAGGACGCCCACCAGTTCGATCTCGTTCCGTACGCGCATGTGGAAGTCGCGAGGAAAGTCACGGCCCGTGCGCCCGGTTGAGCGCCATGTGTCCCGGTAGACACATGAACAAACCTTTCACCACGGAGATGGACCGGATGAGGTGAAACATGTCCCACATACCGGGTGTCGAGTTGACAGTGCGAGTGTGAGCCGCTGTCCTTGTGGGCATGCTCGCGAACTTGACACTCACCTCGATCCGCTCCGCCGGGTCCCACGGTGCTGTCCTCGTTCGCTGTAGCTGTTGTTGTTGTTCCAGCTGTTGAGTCCAACGCGCTCCGGCTGTTTCTGAGTCCACCGTGACTCGGCTGCTTGTTCCCCGCCCGCACCAGGGCATTCCTGTCTTTCCGTGACCCGGGCGGACGGCACGCGACACCCAGCCATCCCCACACTCTTCCGCTGAGGACCCACCGCACTCCATGAACAGCGACAACGACCTCCAGATCGCCGGCGACCTCCTCGAGGTCCCGCACCTCCTCCAGGCTCCGCGGGAGCACCCGGCCACCGTCGCCGAGTTCGTCGGCCTGGCCCGCTCCATCGCCGACGACCGCTCGCAGTGGGCGCACCTCGTCCGGTACGACGCGACGAGCCGCTGGTACCACCGGCTGCGTACCGGCCCCGGCTACGAGGTGTGGCTGCTGTCCTGGGTGCCGGGACAGGGCAGCGGGCTGCACGACCACGGCCGCTCCTCCGGGATCCTCACGGTCCTGGAGGGCGCGCTGACGGAGCGGACCGAGCGGGGCACGCGCACGCTGGGGGCGGGTGGGCAGCGGGTGTTCGTGCCGGGGTATGTGCACGAGGTGGTCAACGACGCGCTGGAGCCGGCGGTGAGCCTGCACGTCTACTACCCGGGCCTGACCGAGATGCCGATGCTCCCCCAGTCCCACCTTCGCTCGGCCGGGGGAACCCCCATCGCCTGCACCGCCCGCGAGAGCCACGGCGAGGTCGACGCCGTGACCGCATGACGCGTTGTCGTACCCGCCTGCAAGACTTGCTCCCATGCGCATTGTGGTTCTGGCAGGCGGCATCGGCGGTGCCCGGTTCCTGCGCGGTCTGAAGCAGGCCGCGCCGGACGCGGACATCACGGTCATCGGCAACACCGGGGACGACATCCACCTCTTCGGGCTGAAGGTCTGCCCGGACCTCGACACGGTGATGTACACCCTCGGCGGCGGTATCAACGAGGAGCAGGGCTGGGGGCGGGCCGACGAGACCTTCCACCTCAAGGAGGAACTCGCGGCGTACGGCGTCGGGCCCGAGTGGTTCGGGCTCGGGGACCGGGACTTCGCCACGCACATCGTGCGGACGCAGATGATCGGCGCCGGGTACCCGCTGAGCGCGGTGACCCAGGCGCTGTGCGACCGGTGGAAGCCGGGGGTGCGGCTGATCCCGATGAGCGACGACCGTATCGAGACGCATGTCGCCGTCGAGGTCGACGGGGAGCGCAAGGCGGTCCACTTCCAGGAGTACTGGGTGCGGCTGCGGGCCTCGGTGCCGGCCGAGGCGATCGTGCCCGTGGGCGCGGAGCAGGCCAAGCCGGCGCCGGGGGTGCTGGAGGCGATCGCGGAGGCGGACGTCGTGCTGTTCCCGCCGTCCAACCCGGTCGTGTCCGTCGGCACGATCCTCGCCGTGCCCGGTATCCGTGAGGCGATCGCCGAGGCCGGGGTGCCGGTGGTGGGCCTGTCCCCCATTGTCGGAGGCTCACCCGTGCGCGGCATGGCCGACAAGGTCCTCGCGGCGGTCGGTGTCGAGTCGAGTGCCGCGGCGGTCGCCGAGCACTACGGCTCAGGGCTGCTGGACGGCTGGCTCGTCGACACCGTCGACGCGGGCGCGGTCGAGCGGATCGAGTCGGCGGGCATCCGCTGCCGGGCCGTGCCGCTGATGATGAGCGACCTCGACGCGACCACGCGGATGGCCCAGGAGGCGCTGCGGCTGGCGGAGGAGGTGCGGACGTCTTGAGCGGCGGGAGCACCGCAGGGGATCCGGAATCCCGGGAGACGGCGGCGGAGGAGAAGACGGAGTCCTCGGACGGCTACCGCGTGTGGGCCGTGCCCGGCCTCCCGGAAGTCTCGCGGGGAGACGATCTCGCCAAGCTGATCGCCGCCGCCGAACCCGGGCTCCGAGACGGGGACGTCCTGCTGGTCACCTCGAAGATCGTCTCCAAGGCGGAGGGACGGGTCGTCGAGGCGAGCGACCGGGAGGCCGCGATCGACGCCGAGACCGTGCGCGTCGTGGCGCGGCGCGGGGCGCTGCGGATCGTCGAGAACCGGCAGGGGCTGGTGATGGCCGCCGCCGGGGTGGACGCCTCCAACACCCCCGCGGGGACCGTGCTGCTGCTGCCCGAGGACCCGGACGCGTCCGCGCGGGCGATCCGGGACGGGCTGCGGGACGTCCTCGGGGTCCGGGTGGGCGTCGTGGTGACCGACACCTTCGGGCGGCCCTGGCGCGCGGGGCTCACCGATGTCGCGATCGGCGCCGCCGGGGTGCGGGTGCTGGACGATCTGCGGGGCGGCACGGACGCGTACGGCAATCCGCTCGGCGCGACCGTCGTGGCGACCGCCGACGAGCTGGCCGCCGCCGGTGACCTCGTCAAAGGCAAGGCAGCCGGGCTGCCCGTCGCCGTCGTGCGCGGGCTGGCGCACGTGGTGGCCGAGGAGCCCGGGGAGGGAGCGCGGGCCATGGTGCGCGACGCGCGCGACGACATGTTCCGGCTGGGGACCTCGGAGGCCGTCCGGGAGGCGGTCACCCAGCGCCGTACCGTCCGGGCCTTCACCGACGAGCCGGTCGACCCCGGAGCCGTACGACGGGCCGTCGCCGCGGCCGTCACCGCGCCGGCACCGCATCACACGACGCCGTGGCGGTTCGTGCTCCTGGAGTCCGAGGGCGCGCGGACCGGGCTGCTGGACGCCATGCGGGACGCCTGGATCGCCGATCTGCGGCGGGACGGCAAGTCCGAGGAGTCCATCGCCAAGCGGGTCCGGCGGGGTGACGTCCTGCGGAGGGCGCCGTATCTCGTCGTGCCCTGTCTGGTGATGGACGGGTCGCACAGTTACGGCGACCCGCGGCGGGACGGGGCCGAGCGGGAGATGTTCGTCGTCGCCACGGGGGCCGGGGTGCAGAACTTCCTCGTCGCGCTGGCCGGAGAGCGGCTGGGGTCGGCGTGGGTGTCGTCCACGATGTTCTGCCGGGACGTGGTGCGTGAGGCGCTGGGGCTGCCGGAGGACTGGGATCCGATGGGGGCCGTCGCGGTGGGGCATCCGGCGGAGGAACCGCGGCCGCGGCCGGAGCGGGACGCGGGGGGCTTCATCGAGGTGCGGTGACCGGTGTCGGTTTTCGTCGAGGTGCGGTGCCGGGTCTCGGCCTGGGCCTAGTCTCGTAGGGCTTCTCTCGTATCCCACGTATCCCGGGGACTTCACTCGTGGCAGGACGTTTCGATCCGCGGCCCACCCTCCCCCACAGCCTTGAGGGCGTGGGAGGGGCCCCCATGCCTGTGCGCGGCGGGGAGGTCGTCGTGCCCGCCGCGCGCCGGGAGGCGCCGCGGGCGGAGGCAGGGCTGGTGCGGACCTGGGCGCCGGAGTGGCCCGTCGATCTCGGGCTGGTACTCGGGGCGCTCCGGCGGGGGCCCGCGGATCCGACGTTCCGGGCGATGCCCGACGGGTCCGTGTGGCGGGCCAGTCGCACGCCGGCCGGACCCGGGACGCTGCGGGTGCGCGTGTACGGCGGTGAGGTGCGCGGGGAGGCGTGGGGGCCGGGGAACGAGTGGCTGCTCTCGCGGTTGCCGGAGTTGCTGGGGGCCGCCGACGACCCTTCCGCTTTCGTGCCCCGGCACCGGGTCGTGGCGCACACCCGGCATCGGCGGCCCGGGCTGCGGCTGACGCGGACCGGGCTGGTGCTGGAGTCGTTGATCCCTTCCGTGCTGGAGCAGAAGGTCACGACCGACGAGGCGTACCGGGCGTGGCGGTTGCTGGTGCGCAAGTTCGGGGAGCCGGCTCCCGGGCCCGCGGCGGGTGGGCGGTTGTGGGTGATGCCGTCGCCCCGGGCGTGGGCGTTGATCCCGTCGTGGGAGTGGCATCGGGCCGGCGTGGACAACAAGCGGGCCTCGACGATTCTGCGGGCTGTGCGGGTCGCCTCCCGGCTGGAGGAGGCGGTGGGGATGTCTCCTTCGGCCGCGCAGGCGCGGTTGGAGCTGGTGCCGGGGGTCGGGCCGTGGACCTCGGCGGAGGTGGTGCAGCGCAGTCATGGGGCGCCGGATGCGGTGACCGTGGGCGATCTGCATCTTCCGGGCATCGTGGGGTTCGCGCTGGCGGGGGACCGGGATGCGGACGACTCGGTGATGTTGTCCTTGCTGGAGCCTTATGCGGGGCAGCGGCATCGGGCGGCTCGGTTGATTCTGTTGAGTGGGCGTACGCCGCCGAGGCGGGCCCCGCGGATGACTCGGGGGGACATCGGGCGGTTGTGACGGTGCCGGGGGGACAGGGGTTTTTATCGCCCCCGCCGCCCCTACCCGTCCCGTCCTTCAGGGGGCTCTGCCCCCTGGGCCCCCGCTCCTCAAACGCCGGAGGGGCTGAATTTCACTGGTCCGACGAGAAGCGGACCGATCCCGCTGGGATTCTGGCGTCGCACCAGATCCTCATGCCGGCCAGCAGTTCGTTGTCGGCGCCGATGACCGCGCCGTCGCCGATGACGGTGCCGGTGAGGACGGAGCGTTCGCCGACTCGGGCTCTGGTTCCGATCAGGGAGTCGGTGATCACCGCGCCCGGTTCGATCACGGCGCCCGGGAGGATCGTGGAGCCGGAGACCCGCGCGCCTTCCGCGACGTAGGCGCCCTCGCCCACCACCGTGCCGTTCGTCAGCTTCGCGTCGTGGGCGACTCGTGCGGTGGGGAGGATCAGGCGGTCGCCGCAGCGGCCGGGGATCGCGGGGGACGGGGCACGGCCCAGGACCAGGTCGGCCGAGCCGCGGACGAAGGCGGCCGGGGTGCCGAGGTCGAGCCAGTACGTGGAGTCCACCATGCCCTGGAGGTGGGCTCCGGCCGACAGGAGTTCGGGGAAGGTCTCGCGTTCCACCGAGACCGGGCGGCCCTGCGGGATGGTGTCGATGACCGAGCGGCGGAAGACGTACGCCCCCGCGTTGATCTGGTCGGTGACGATCTCCTCGGGGGTCTGGGGTTTTTCCAGGAAGGCCAGGACCCTGCCGTTCTCATCCGTGGGGACCAGGCCGTAGGCCCGGGGGTCGGCGACCTTGGTGAGGTGGAGGGAGACGTCGGCGCCGGTCCGCCGGTGGGTGCGGACCAGCTCCCCGATGTCGAGGCCCGTCAGGATGTCCCCGTTGAAGATCAGCACCGGGTCGTCGGGGGCGGAGTGCAGACGGGCGGCCACGTTGCGGATCGCGCCGCCCGTGCCGAGGGGCTCCTCCTCGGTCACGTACTCCAGGTGCAGGCCCAGGGACGAGCCGTCGCCGAAGTGCGGTTCGAAGACCTCCGCGAGATAGCTCGTCGCGAGGACTATGTGGTCGACGCCCGCCGCTCTCGCTCTGGCCAGCTGGTGGGTGAGGAAGGGGACGCCCGCCGCACGGACCATGGGTTTCGGCGTGTGGACCGTGAGGGGCCGCAGCCTGGTGCCCTTGCCGCCGACCAGGAGGATCGCTTCTGTCACCTGTCGTCTCCGCTTCCTGCCGGGACCGGCCCGAACTGTCTTTCGACCGGCCAGTGTATGCAGTCCGTTGTGCGGCGCCTTCGACGGCTGTGCGGCATACGCGCCTGCCCCCTGACGACGGTGAAACGGGTGGTCCCCCCGAGCTCCCCCGATGCTCAGCGGCCCTGGAGACGGGCCGCCGTCGAGCGGGTGGAGCCGAGCTTGCGGTAGAGCAGCCGGCCGGGGCACTCCGTGGCGAAGCCGTCCCGATGGCCGGAGATCACGTTCAGTCGTACCTTCGTGCCCTTGCGGTACAGGTTGCCACCGCCCGACTTCAGATATGTCCTGCCCTTCGGATTGACGCCGTGGAGTCCGAGCTTCCACGCGGCGAGCCGTGCGATGGCCTTCACCGCGGCGGCGGGCGGCTTGGCCGAGCCGAAACTGCCGAGGACGGCGATCCCCATGCTGTTGGTGTTGAAACCGAGGGTGTGGGCGCCCAGGACCGGCTTCGCCACGCCGCCGGCCCGGCCCTCGTAGATGTTTCCGCACTTGTCGACGAGGAAGTTGTAGCCGATGTCGCGCCAGCCCATGCTCTCGACGTGGTAGCGGTAGATACCGCGAATGAGCGAGGGGACCTGGCTGCAGCGGTACCCGTTGCCGGACGCCGTGTGGTGCACGAAGACCGCCTTGACCTTCTTCGTGTAGACGAACTGCCGCTCACGCAGCGTCTCGTCGGCGCCCCAGCCGCGCCGGGTGACGATGCGCGGGCGCGGTCCGATGTACGGCTTCACCCTCTGCGCTTGCGTCAACTCCCCCGCGCTCAGGGCGAACAGCTCCTGTTCGGTCTGCTTGCGGTCCAGCTCCGGGATCTCGGCGGCGCCGGGCGCGGTCAGGCCGGCGTTGGCGGCGGACGCGTCCAGCGCGGCACGGACCGCGGGCGGTTCGTCGGTGGGGGCGGACCGGTGAGCGGTGCCGCGGTGAGGGGCGCCCGCGGCTGCGGCCTGCCGCTCGTCGGGCGCCGGCGCGCTCTCCCCCGGGTCCACCAGTTCCAGACGCAGGCCCGCCGGGAGGAGAGCGCTCGCCGTCGCCGTACGGGAGCCGCGGGCCGTGTCCTCGGTCCTGCGGCCGGTCTCCGCGCGGACGCGTGCCTCGACCCCGTCCGAGTCGCCCACCCACAGCGGTGCGGTGGCTCCGTGGACGCGGCCGGAGGTGCGCTCGGCCGTGCCGGGGTCGGCGGCGTCGTCGTTGTGGGCCTCCAGCTCCTGCCAGCTCGACCAGGTGTCGGTCCCGGCCGCGCGGGTGCGCACCTGAACTCGGCCGTGCAGGACGGTGTCCGGATCGTCCCAGATCACGCCGACGAGGGAGAAGTGCCGTACGTCCCGGCGGGGCAGGCCCTGTTCGCCGGCCACCGGGGCGAGGGTGCGCTCACGGGAGGCGAGGGGCGCGAGGGGCAACGACTGGATGCCGCCGAGGGCTTCCGCACCCGACGCCGGTCTCACGGTCGCCGGGGACACCGGTCTGGCCGCGACCGCGGGCGAGGCGAGGGGCAGGGCGAGGGCGGCGGCGCAGGTGACGCCGATCGAGGAAGCAAGAAGTCCACGCATGCTCCCGATCTTGGACATAGTCATATAAATCTGTCCATCCGGGAACTGACGGACCGTCGGGTGCCACTGCGCCGAACCGGTGGCCCCGGGCGAGGGTGTCCGGCCGCGCGCCCGCGTACGCTTCTGCGGGTGAACGCCACCGATCGCACCCCTGCCGACCTGCTGCGTTCCGCGCTCGCCGCGGATCCCGGCCGCCCCCTGGTGACCTTCTACGACGACGCCACGGGTGAACGTGTCGAATTGTCCGTGGCCACCTTCGCCAATTGGGTGGCCAAGACCGCGAACCTCCTCCAGGGCGACCTCGCCGCCGCGCCGGGTGACCGGGTGGCCCTGCTGCTGCCCGCGCACTGGCAGACGGCGGTGTGGCTGCTGGCGTGCGCGTCGGTGGGAGTGGTCGCGGACGTCGGCGGGGACCCGGGGGCGGCCGACGTCGTGGTGAGCGGGCCGGACTCCCTGGAGGCCGCCCGGGCGTGTTCCGGGGAGCGGGTCGCGTTGGCCCTGCGACCGCTGGGCGGGCGGTTCCCGCAGACACCGGACGGGTTCGTGGACTACGCCGTGGAGGTGCCGGGCCAGGGCGACCGGTTCGCGCCGTTCGCTCCGGTGGACCCCGATGAGCCCGCGTTGGCCGTGGGCGGACGGGAGTTCAGCGCGGCGGAGGTCGTGGAGCGGGCCCGGGCGGAGGCGGTGGGGCTGGGACTCACGGGTCCGGGGTCCCGGTTGCTGTCGGCTCTGCCGTACGACACGTGGGACGGGGTGAACGCGGGGTTGTACGGGCCGCTCGCGACCGGGGGGTCCGTGGTGCTGTGCCGGAACCTCGAGCAGTTGGGCGAGGAAGCCCTGGCCAAGCGGGTCGAGAGTGAAAGGGTCACTGTTTCGCGCTACTGAAAGGGCACGTCGCCGGTCCGGCGTGCGCGGGTTCGTCACTGCTTGACATGGCTTGTCGCGGCTTGCCGCGCGACGTCAGCACGACCCGTCGCTCGATCCGGCGGGTTCATCACCCTCGCCCGGGCGACGGCTCTGCGACACGAAGGGGCCCCCGCCCCGCGCCCCGAGTGGGTCCGGTCACCCGCATGGCGCAGCAGTGGCCGCCCTCAAGGGCCTCTTCACGCCATGGTCGTAGGAGCAGGCAGCACACACTCCCGTACGCCGTGAGGGGGACCCGCTCGTGACCGACAGCGCAGGAACCCTCGGGCCCGGCGCAGGATCGTCCGCCGGCGGGAAAGGGCTCGTACGGCGGCGTCGGCGCAGGTGGGTCCGGTACGGCGGGCTCGGAGCCGTGCTGCTCGTCGCGGGTACCGTCGGGACGGGGTGGGCGCTCTATGCCGCGCTCGACGGGAACATCACCCCGGACGACGACGCCGCCGCCGAGCTCGCCCGGTACGAGAACGAGCGGCCGACCTCGCTCGTGAAGGACGCGCAGAACATCCTGCTCATCGGCTCGGACTCGCGGTCCGGGGACGGGAACGCGCGCTACGGGCGGGACTCCGGGACCGAGCGGTCGGACACCACGATCCTGTTGCATCTGGCGGCCGGCCGGCACACCGCGACCGCCGTGTCGCTGCCGCGGGACCTGATGGTGGAGGTGCCGGCCTGCCGGGAGTCGGACGGGACCCGCAGCGAGCCCTTGTTCGCGATGTTCAACCACGCCTTCCAGAAAGGCGGTTCCGCCTGCACGATCCGGACCGTCGAGAAACTCACGAACATTCGCGTGGACCATCACATGGTCGTCGACTTCCACGGGTTCAAGGACATGGTGGACGCGGTCGACGGAGTGGCGGTCTGCCTCGCCGAGCCGATCGACGACAAGGCGGCCAGGCTGCGGCTTCCGGCGGGACGGGTGACGCTGGACGGTGAGGAGGCGCTCGGCTATGTGCGCGCCCGCAAGTCGCTGGGTGACGGCAGCGACACCGACCGGATGGACCGTCAGCAGCGTTTTCTCGGAGCGCTGGTCAACAAGGTGCAGAGCAATGACGTACTGCTGAATCCGGTGAAGCTCTATCCCGTGCTGGACGCGGCCACTTCCTCGCTCACCACCGATCCGGATCTGGCGAGTCTGCGCGGATTGTACGAACTCGTACGCGGGCTGCGGGACATCCCCACGGAGCGTGTTCAATTCCTTACCGTGCCGCGGGAGTCGTATGTCTACGACAGCAATCGCGATCAACTCGTGGAACCCGAGGCGCAGCGGCTTTTCGAACGGTTGCGCAAGGACGCACCGGTGACGGTGGCGAAGAAAGTCCCGAAAGTTTCAGAACATTCCCCTACCGAAGAACCCTATGAAGAATCTGAGGACGGCGTCGGCACGCCCGTCTTCCACGGCAACACGGCGGCCGAGGACACCTGCGGGTAAAGCATTTCCCAAAGCGGCGAAGCGGTGTCCGATCAAATGGGCGGATTGCCCGGTTGTAGGGGAGTGGAATGTGTCACCGTCGTAACCCGTCGGCGAATCGGAGGGTTAGTGTGAGCGCTCCGGTGCATCCGGCCGACGGAGGATTCAGCAACCGTGGACGCACAAGGCCGTGGGCGGGCGAGCGACATCGACCCCGCAGATCAGTGGGTGCTCAACCCGAACACCGGTGAATACGAACTGCGACTGACCCCTTCCGCACCGCAGTCGGGCGTTCCCGGTCCCCGGGGAGCCGCGCCCTCGCCGTATCGCGCGAGCGCGCCGGGCGGTCGTACGACCGCACCCGTGGCGCCCGGCCGGGAGGTCCCGCCGCCGCGCAGGCGCCGGGGCGCACCGCCCGAGGAGCCGCTGCCGGGGCGACGCGGGCGGCGGCCGGTCAAGAAGAAGTCGAAGGCGAAGAAGGCGCTGCTGTGGACGGGCGGCACGATGGCGTTCGTGCTGGTCGCGGCGGCCGGTGGCGGCTACCTCTACATCCGCCACCTCAACTCCAACATCACATCCGTCGCCGACGACGGCGCGAGCACCGGTGGCTTCCAGACGGACAAGGCGATCAACATCCTGCTGATCGGCACCGACAAGCGCACCGGCGCGGGCAACGGGAGCTACGGCGACAAGGACAGCGTCGGGCACGCGGACACCACGATCCTGCTGCACGTCTCCAAGGACCGTTCGAACGCGACCGCGCTCAGCATCCCGCGCGACCTGATCGTCGACGTCCCTGACTGCCCGACCACGCAGGCGGACGGCACCACCAAGGTCATCGCGGGCACGGACGGCGTCCGCTTCAACACGAGCCTGGGCCAGGACGAACGGACGCCCAGCTGCACGGTGCGGACCGTCACCGAGCTCACCGGCATCCAGGCCGACAACTTCATCGTGGCCGACTTCAACGCGGTCAAGACCCTGACCACGGCGGTCGGCGGTGTCGAGATCTGTCTGGCCAAGGACATCGACGACAAGGACTCCAAGCTCAAGCTGTCCAAGGGCAAGCACACCATCTCGGGTGAGGACGCCCTCGCCTTCGTGCGGACCCGGCACTCGGTCGGCTTCGGCGGTGACCTGAGCCGGATCACGCTCCAGCAGCAGTTCCTGAGCGCGCTGATGCGCAAGCTGAAGTCGAACGACACCCTCACCAACCCGGCGAAGATGCTGAAGCTGGCGGAGGCGGGCACCAAGGCGCTGACCGTCGACTCGCAGCTCGACAACATCGGCAAGCTGAAGAACCTCGGTCTGGAGCTGGGCAAGCTCAACGTGAAGAACCTGACGTTCACCACCGTGCCGGTCGTCGACAACCCGGCGGAGAAGGTGAAGGCGACGGTCGTCCTCAACAACGCGACGGCGCCCACGGTCTTCGACATGATCAAGGGCGACGTGTCGTTCACCGAGGTCAAGAAGAAGGCGAGCGCGTCGAAGAACGCAAAGGCGGCGGAGGAGGCGGCCCGGCTCAAGGGCAGCAAGTCCGCCGCGTCGGAGGTGCGGGTGCGCGTCCTCAACGGCGGTGCGGAAGCGGGCAGCGCGCAGGCCGAGCTGGTGTACCTCCAGAACGAGGAGGGCGTACTGAAGTCGGAGAACGCCGGCAACGCGGATGCGTCGCTGGCGAAGACCACCCTTGAGTACGCCCCCGACCAGGCCGACCAGGCACGTCGGCTGGCGGACATCATGGGCCTGTCCGGCTCGGCACTGAAGCCCGGCAAGAGCGTCACCAACTCCCAGGGCCTGCCCGCCATGACGCTGACCCTCGGCAAGGACTTCAAGGGCGCCGGGGTGTCCTTCACCACGGCGACGAAGGCACCGGAGGGGGTGCAGCAGTCCACGGCCGACAAGGTCGAATGCGCCAAGTGAGAGCCGTCCAGCGGTGACCTGAGGGGCCTGTCGTGCGTCTAACGGGGCGTACGGCAGGTCTTTTCGTTCGTTCGGCGTGAGGGTGGGGAGACAGGGGATGGCGCGCAGCGGTGTGCACGAGGACGGGACGCGGCCGGTTTCGCGGCACGTTCAGGTTCCACGGAAACCCGACGGGGGCGGCGGGGACGGCGGGTCCGAGAGCGGGGACGGTGGCAGAGGGCAGCGCGGGCACGGACGGCGGCGGGCCCTGCGCAAGCACCGGGTGCTCAGATGGTCCGCGACCACACTCGCCGTACTGATACTCGGGACGGCCGGCGCCGGATACCTCTACTACCAGCACCTCAACGGCAACATCCGCAAGGGCGAGCGCAGCAGCGGCGACGCCAAGGCGCACAGGTCCGAGGCCAACGCGGCCGGCCAGACGCCGTTGAACATCCTGCTGATCGGCTCGGACAGCCGTAACTCCGACGAGAACGTCGAGCTCGGCGGCAGCCGGGACAATCGCGGCGACCCACCGCGGGGTGATGTGCAGATGCTCATCCACCTGTCCGCGGACCGCAAGAGCGCCGCGATGGTGAGCATCCCGCGCGACACCCGGGTCAACATCCCCGCCTGCAAGGACCCGGACACCGGGAAGACGTTCCCGGAGACCACCGACATCATCAACGAGTCCCTGGCCCGCGGGGGCGCCGGCTGCACGCTCGCCACCTGGGAGAACCTCACCGGGGTCTACATCGACCACTGGATGACGATCGACTTCTCGGGCGTGGTGCGGATGTCGGACGCCATCCACGGTGTCTCCGTCTGCGTGAAGCAGAACGTCTGGGACCACCCGACGGCCGCGGTGCCCGGCGGTTCCGGCCTGAAGATGCGGGCGGGCACGCACAAGGTCGAGGGCAAGCAGGCCCTGCAGTGGCTGCGCACCCGGCACGCCTGGGGCAGCGACCTGATGCGGGCCAGGGCCCAGCACATGTACCTGAACTCGATGATGCGCACGCTGAAGGGGCAGAACGTCTTCACCGACACCCCGCGGCTGATGGACCTGGCCGAGGCGGCCACCAAGTCCCTTCAGGTGTCCGAGGAGATCGGCACCGTGAAGAAGCTGTACGACCTGGGCACACAGCTCAAGTCGGTGCCGACGAACCGGATCACCTCGGTGACGATGCCGAACGTCCCGGACCCCCGCAACGACGACCACGTCGTGCCGGACGGCACGAACGCCGACAAGCTCTGGGAGATGCTCCGCGACGACGTGGCCCTGGACAAGAACGGCAAGGCGTCCTCGGGCGGGTCCACGGCCGGGAAGAAGACCGCGCAGC
This sequence comes from Streptomyces sp. NBC_00285, assembly GCF_036174265.1. NCBI lineage: Bacteria > Bacillati > Actinomycetota > Actinomycetes > Kitasatosporales > Streptomycetaceae > Streptomyces > Streptomyces sp. NBC_00285. The sequence goes on from NZ_CP108055.1 coordinate 4,507,672, forward strand.
CCACCAAGGCCCCCTCCGGGCCGGACGGCGAGATCGGCGTCCTCGTCCGGAACGCCACCGCGAGCTCCACGCTCGGCCCGGTGAGCGGACGTGCGGGCACGCTCGCCGCCGAGCTCGTGCGGAAGGGTTTCTCGCAGGCGGCCAAGGATGCGACGACGGGGCTCTCCGAGGACCGGACGCTCGTGCGCTACCCGAGTGCGGACCTGGAGGGCGACGCCCAGCGCGTCGCCAAGTCCCTCGGGATTCCGCTGAGTTCGGTGAAGAAGTCGACCGACGTCTCCGGGGTCACCCTCGTCGTGGGCGCCGACTGGCGTACCGGGACGGCGTATCCGAAGCAGAACGAGGCCAAGGCCGGTGATCTGCCGGGCAACTCGGACGCCATCAACGGCTCGGACACCACGAAGTGCATGGACGTGTACTCGGTCTACCGCTGGTGATCGAACAGGTCGGCCGGATGCCGAACGGAGCGGCCGGGGCGTACGTACCTACTCACAGAACCGGAACAGGAACATCTCACGTCGCTCAAGGCCCGACCGGGCGGATAGTGTGAGCGATCCATTGATCGCCACGTGGCCCTGACGGAGGATTCGGACCGTGGACACACAAGGCCGTGGGCGGGCGGACGACGTCGATCCCGCAGACCAGTGGGTACTCAATCCGAACACCGGTGAATACGAACTGCGGCTGACGCCTTCAGCGCCGCAGTCCGGCGTTCCCGGTCCCCGCAGGTCCGCGCCCGTCCCGAACAGGTCGGCCGGCCCGAGCGGCCGTACGACGACCCCTGTGGCCCCCGGTCCCGGTGTCCCGCCGCCGCGCAGGCGCCGGGGCGCACCCGAGGAGCCGCTGCCGGGGCGCCGGGGGCGGAGGCCGGCCAAGCAGCCGTCGAAGGCGAAGAAGACCCTGCTGTGGACCGGCGGGACGATGGCGTTCGTGCTGGTGGCCGGTGCCGCGACGGGCTACTTCTACCTCAAGCACCTTGAGGGCAACGTCGGCACGACCGACGTCGGCGACGCGGCCGCGAGCAGCTTCAGCAAGGACGAGGCCTTCAACATCCTCATCATCGGCACGGACAAGCGCACGGGCGCGGGCAACGAGGGCTACGGCGACGCGGGCAGCGTGGGCCACGCGGACACCAACATCCTGCTGCACGTCTCCAAGGACCGTACGAACGCGACCGCGCTGAGCATCCCGCGCGACCTCATCGTGGACGTCCCGGACTGCGAGACCATCCAGAAGGACGGCACCAAGGACGTCGTCGCCGGCACGGAGGACGTCCGCTTCAACACGAGCCTGGGCCAGGGCGGCCGGGACGCGGGCTGCACGATGCGCACGGTCCAGGCGGCCACCGGTATCAAGCCCGACCACTTCGTGATGGCCGACTTCAACGCGGTCAAGACCCTGACCACGGCCGTGGACGGGGTGGACGTCTGCGTGGAGAAGGCCGTCAACGACAAGCAGTCCAAGCTCGTGCTGCCCGCGGGCGAGTCGAAGGTGGAGGGTGAGCAGGCCCTCGCCTTCGTGCGCACCCGGCACGCCTTCGGCAACCACGGCGACCTGGACCGGATCAAGGTGCAGCAGCAGTTCCTGGGCTCGCTGATGCGCAAGATGACCTCCGGCGACACCCTCACCAGCCCCACCAAGCTGCTGAAGCTGGCGGAGGCCGCGACGAACGCGCTCACCGTGGACGAGGCGATCGGCAAGGTCGGCACGCTCAAGGACATCGCCCTGGAGCTGAAGAAGGTGCCGGCGAAGAACATCAGCTTCATGACGACCCCGGTCAAGGACAACCCCGCCGAGGCAACCCCGGTGACGGTGGTCGTCGACGAGGCGAGGGCCCCCCAGGTCTTCGACGCGATCACGAACGACGTCTCGTTCACGGCGGTCAAGGCGCAGGAGAAGAAGGAGAAGGCGGCGGTCGCCGCCCGGCTCAAGGGCAGCAAGTCCGCCGCCTCCGACGTGCGGGTGCGCATCTTCAACGGCGGTGCGGCGGGGGGCGCCGCGCAGGCCGAGCTGGTGTACCTCCAGAACGAGGAGGGCGTACTGAAGTCGGAGAACGCGGGCAACGCGGATGCGTCGCTGGCGAAGACCACCCTTGAGTACGCCCCCGACCAGGCCGACCAGGCACGTCGGCTGGCGGACATCATGGGCCTGTCCGGCTCGGCGCTGAAGCCCGGCAAGAGCGTCACCAACTCCCAGGGCCTGCCCACCATGACGCTGACCCTCGGCAAGGACTTCAAGGGCGCGGGCACCAAGCTCAGCTCCGCCGCGGCGGCCACGCCGGACGTGGAGAAGTCGACCGCCGACAAGGCCCAGTGCGCGAGCTGAGCCCTGCGGCGGACCGGGCACGGCGCGGAAGCGGGAGCGGGCCCCCCAGGTATCGCACAGGTTCGTAGGGCAACCTCACGGGCCCGTCGTATGTCTAAGACGTGCGGCGGGCCCGTGGCATGACCGCGGGTCCGGTGGGGTGGGTGGGAGGACGGGAAAGTTGACAACGCAATACAGGGTGAAGGAAGTTGAGCCGGCCACCGAGGGGGACGGCGGCCCCGGCAGCACGCGGGCACCGCGCAAGCACCGGATGCTCAGATGGTCCGCGGCCACGCTCGCGGTGCTGATACTCGGGGTGGCCGGCACCGGCTACCTCTACTACCGGCACCTGAACGCCAACATCGAACAGGACGAGCTGAACCTCGGGGACAACAAGGTCTCCGAGCCGACGCCCAACTCCGCGGGCCAGACCCCGCTGAACATCCTGGTCATCGGGTCCGACGCGCGGGACAGCAAGGAGAACCAGGCACTCGGCGGCGCCAAGGAGACGTTCGGCTCCACGCCGCTCGCGGATGTGCAGATGCTGCTGCACCTGTCCGCCGACCGCAGCAACCTCTCGGTCGTCAGCATGCCGCGCGACACCCTCCTCAAGATTCCCAAGTGCACGGATCCGGACGACGGCAAGGTGTACCAGGCGAGCGACGGCCGGGTGATGACCAACCAGAGCCTCGGCCACGGCGGCCCCGGCTGCACGGTGGCCACCTGGCAGGCGCTCACCGGCATCCACATCGACCACTTCATGATGGTCGACTTCTCGGGCGTGGTCTCCATGGCGGACGCCATCGGCGGGGTCCCGGTCTGCGTGGACGCGAACATCCTCTCCCGGGACAGCCAGGGCCACGGCTCCGGTCTGAAGCTGAAGAAGGGCACCACCCCCGTCAAGGGCGAGCAGGCCCTGCAGTGGCTGCGCACCCGCTACGGCTTCGAGGACGGCAGCGACCTGGCCCGTGCCAAGGCCCAGCACATGTACATGAACTCGATGGTCCGTCAGCTGCGCGAGAACGCCACCATGAGCAGCCCGAACAAGCTGCGCAGGCTCGCCGAGCAGGCCACGAGGGCGATCACCGTGGACTCGGGGCTCGGCACCGTCAAGAAGCTCTACGACCTCAGCAACGAGCTGCGGAAGGTGGAGCCGGCGCGCATCACCATGACGACCATGCCGAATCGTTACGTCGGTGCGCGCGTGGAGCCCACCGAGGACGCCGAGCAGCTCTTCCGGCTGGTGCGCGAGGACATCGCGCTGGACGGCAAGGACGCGAAGAAGGTGACCGCCGAGAAGTCCGAGGCGGCCTCGGCCGATCCGGCCGCGGCGAAGGACGAGATCGGGGTCCTGGTGCGGAACGGCACCCGCACCGACGCCCTGGCCGCGGCGAGCGGACGCGCGAGCACCGTGGCCGGGCTGCTCGTGGACAAGGGCTACGACAAGGCGGCCGCCGACCGGTCCAGCTCCCTGAGCGAGGCGAAGACGCTGGTGCGCTATCCGAGCGCCGAACTGGAGGGCGACGCCGAGGCGGTCGCCAAGTCTCTGGGAATCCCCATGAGTTCGGTGAAGAAGTCCACCGACGTCTCCGGGGTCACTCTCGTCGTGGGAGCGGACTGGCGGACCGGGACGACGTACAAGGCCGCCAAGGCGGCCAAGAAGGACGACACGACGCCGAAGACGGCCGAGGCCCTCAACGGCGCGGACGAGTCGGCCTGCATGCACGTGAACCCGGGCTTCACCTGGTCGTGAACGAAGGGCCCCTGCGCGCAGGGGCCCTTTCGTCACACCGTGGTGGTCCGCACCGCCGTCAGACCTTGTTCAGCACCGCCGGGCGCCGGGACGCGATGACCTTCCTCGCCAGGGACCTGGGGCTCGTCAGGAAGCCGTAACCCCAGCACATGTGCATGGTGGCGAGGGCGACGGGGATCTGGAGCCGGGCCTTCAGCGGCAGCCCCCTGCCCGCGGGCAGCGAGCCGAGGCCGATCGCCGCGAGGTAGCCGCCGGGGATCACGAAGCCGAGCGGGGTCAGCGCGGCGCCGACCACGATCCCGGCCGCGATCGCGCACACCGCGACCGGCGGGGCGAGATAGCGCAGGTTGATGGAGCCCTCGTGGTAGCGGGCGACGACGTGCCGCCAACGGCCGTAGTCCTTGTACTGCTTGGCGAGGGCCTTCACCGACGGCCGCGGACGGTACGACACCCGCAGCTCGGGCGAGAACCAGATGAGCCCGCCCGCCTCCCGGATCCGGAAGTTGAGCTCCCAGTCCTGGGCGCGGATGAACTCCTCGTTGTAGCCGCCCTGTTGCTCCAGCGCCTCGCGCCGGAAGACCCCGAGGTAGACGGTCTCCGCCTGCTGGGCCTCACCGCCGGTGTGGAAGGCCGCGTTGCCGACGCCGATCTTCGAGGTCATCGCGGCGGCGACCGCGTGCTCCCAGTCGTTCTCGCCCTCGGCGTGCATGATGCCGCCGACGTTCTGCGCGCCGGTCTCCTCCAGAAGCCGTACCGCGGTCGCGATGTAGTTCGGCGAGAGGATGCCGTGCCCGTCGACGCGGACGACGACCGGGTGGCGGGAGGCCTTGATCGCGGCGTTGAGCGCGGCGGGCGTACGGCCGGTGGGGTTCGGGACGGTGTGGACGCGGGGGTCCTCGCGCACGAGTTCCGCGGCGATCTCGTCCGTGCGGTCCGTGGACGGACCGAGGGCGATCACGACCTCCATCTCACCGTCGTACTGCTGGGCGAGGATCGCTTGGACGGCTCCGCGCAGATGCCGTTCCTCGTCGAGGACGGGCATGATCACAGAAACGGCGGGGAGCTGCACGTCGGGCTTGGCGTTCATAGAGGGCTCACGTTACCGCGAACGGGGGACACCGCCGCGCCCCGCCCGGGGCGGTGCCGGTCGTCGCAGATCGTATGGGCCTACGGTTCTCACGATCCCTCGTTCGGCCGTTATCGCGGAGGTGTCCCCCCATGCCCGCCACGCCGCCACGCCCCTCCGCCGCCCGCCCTCGCCCACCACAGCGCAGGCCCTCCCGGCCACCCGTACGACGTAAACGGCCCCGCTGGGCCATGCGGGCGGTGACCACGCTGTCCGTCGTCGTGCTCGCCTCCGCCGGGATCGGACACGCGGTGCTCACCAGCCTCGACGCGGACATCTCGCGCGTGGACCCCTTCAAGGACATGAAGAACCGGCCGCGCGCCGGGCACGGCATGAACGTCCTGCTGGTCGGCACCGACGGCCGCGACAAGATCACCGAGGCCGAGCGGCAGAAGTACCGGCTGGGCGGCGCGCCCTGCCACTGCACCGACACGATCATGATCGTGCACATCTCGGAGGACCGGGAGCGGGCGAGCGTGGTGAGCCTGCCGCGCGACTCGTACGCGATGACACCCGAGCACGTCGACCAGACCACGGGCGAGAGCCACCACGGCCACCCCATCAAACTCAACGCGGCGTACGCGGAGGGCGGACCCCAGCTGACCGTCCGCACCGTCGAGAACATGACCCATGTGAAGGTCGACCACTATCTGGAGGTCGACTTCACCAGCTTCATGAAGACGGTGGACGTGCTCGGCGGCGTCGAGATCTGCAACGCCGACCCGCTGAAGGACACCTACACCGGACTCGACCTGCCGGCCGGCCGGCACCAGCTGATGGGCGGCCAGGCCCTGCAGTACGTCCGCTCCCGGCACGCCGACGGGTCCTCCGACCTCGGCCGGATGAAGCGGCAGCAGAGATTCCTCGCGGCGCTGATCGACCGCGCGACCTCCTCCGGCATCCTCCTCAACCCGATGAGGTTCCGCGACGTGACCCGGGCCGTCCTCGGCTCCGTACGGGCCGACAAGGAGTTCGGCACCGGCGAGCTGCTCGACCTGGGCCGGGCCATGCGCAACTTCTCGCCCTCGTCGTCGGAGTTCACGACCGTGCCGATCGGGCAGATGGGGTACGCCGTGAAGGGCGTCGGCTCCACCCTGAAGTGGGACCCGGTGAAGTCCGGGCGGCTCTTCGAGTCCCTGCGCGAGGACAAGCCGCTCGCCGCGCACCAGCCGAAGAGCAAGGCGCTGCTCGTCCCCGTGGCGCCGCAGCAGATCCGCGTCCAGGTCGAGAACGGCACGGCGACGGGCGGCCTCGGCAGCCGGGTGGACGCGGCGCTGGCGTCGACGGGATTCCGTACCACGGGTACGCCGACGGCCTCGGCCGATCACTCGGCCAAGCGCACGGTCATCACCTACGACCCCCGCTGGGACCGCTCGGCCCGCTCGCTGGGAGCGGCGCTGCCCGGGAGCGAGCTGCGGGCGGTGAAGGGACAGGGACCCGTACTGAAGGTGATCGCGGGCACGGACTTCGAGAAGGTCCGCAAGGTACGGGCCGAGGACGAGAGCCAGGGCGAGTTCGGGGTGGTGACGGGGGACGAGGTGGGGTGCGCGTAGCTCCCCTCGGGGGCCCTTTCGCCGAGCTCAGTCGTCCAGTCCCTCCGCCGCCCGCTTCTCCCGCAGCTCCATGATCGCCCGACGGCGCGCGAGGCGGTGGGTGCGGCGGATCTGGGCCTCCTGGTAGCGGCGCTCGTCACGTTCCGTCTCCGGAAGCACCGGCGGGACCCGGCGGGGCGATCCGTCGGCGTCCACGGCCGCGAAGACGAGGTAGGCGGAGCCGACCTGGGTGGCGGGGGTGGACTCGTTCCAGCGCTCGGCCAGGACCCGCACACCGACCTCCATCGAGGTCCGGCCGGTCCAGTTGACCTGGGCCTTCACATGGACGAGGTCGCCCACCCGGACCGGCTCCAGGAACGCCATCTCGTCCATCGAGGCGGTGACCGCCGGCCCGCCGCTGTGCCGGCCGGCCACCGCGCCCGCCGCGTCGTCCACCAGCTTCATGATCACGCCGCCGTGCACGGTGCCCAGCAGGTTGGTGTCGGCCTGGGTCATGATGTGGCTGAGCGTGGTGCGGGACGCCGAGGTGGGCTTGCCCGGGATCTCCGGGGTCTCCGGTTCCGCGACGGTGGTGGCCTGGTCTGTCATGGCCTCCACCCTATGCCGTGATGACAATCCGGGAATTTGTGTCAGCTTGGCAACAGGGATGCCCTGATTTTCCGACGACCCTTGTATAGGGCACAGCAGGTACCTGCACACTGGCCCCATGAACGATTGGCCCGAGGGATGGTCCGGCGACAACCGCGCCGACCGGTACGGACGCGGCAGCGCGAACCCGCAGCCCGAGAGCGCCCGCGTCATGCGGCAGGTCCGCCGTGACCGGTCGGCGCCCGGACAGGGCGGCTACGGCCCCCAGGGCCCGTCCGCGCCGCCGTACGGCAACGGTGTGCCCCAGCAGCCGTCGTACATCGACGGCCAGGGCCACGGCGGCGACTACGACCGGTACGACAGCGGCTACAACACGGGCCATGTCTACGGCAACCCCGGCGGCGGTGGCCACGGCGGCCCCGTGGATCCGGGCGGCGCCCGGGGTCCGCGCCCGGCGCCGAACTGGCGCAAGCGCATCAAGTGGACCGCGATCGTCGTGATCACCGGACTGGTCGTGACCACCGTCGGCACCTACTTCTGGGCCGACTCCAAGCTCCACCGCGACGTCGACCTGTCCAAGGTCATCGACCGGCCGGAGCAGGGCGACGGCACGAACTACCTGATCGTCGGCTCCGACAGCCGCGCCGGACTGTCCTCCGAGCAGAAGAAGCAGCTGCACACCGGCTCCGCCGAGGGCAAGCGCACCGACTCGATGATGATCCTGCACACCGGCGGCAACGGCGACACGCTGATCTCGCTGCCGCGTGACTCGGACGTGGAGATCCCGAGCTTCGTGGGCTCCGAGTCCGGCAAGACCTACAAGGGCACCGGCCGGCACGTGAAGCTGAACGCCGCCTACGCCGAGGACGGGCCCGAACTGCTGGTCCGCACGGTCGAGTTCAACACCGGACTGCGCATCGACCACTACGTCGAGATCGGCTTCGCCGGCTTCGCGAGCATCGTGGACGCGGTCGGCGGGGTCGAGATCGACATCGACAAGGGGTTCAAGGACAAGTACTCCGGCGCCGACTTCAAGGCGGGCAAGCAGACGCTGAACGGCGACCAGGCGCTCGCCTTCGTCCGCACCCGGCACGCGTTCGCCGCGTCCGACCTGCAGCGCACCAAGAACCAGCAGAAGTTCCTCGCGGCCCTCGCCCACCAGGTGGCCACCCCCGGCACCGTCCTGAACCCCTTCAAGCTCTACCCGACGCTCGGCGCGGGCCTGGACTCGCTCATCGTCGACAAGGACATGGGCCTGTACGACCTGGGGTCCATGTTCTTCGCGATGAAGGGCGTCAACGGCGGCGACGGCACCTCGCTGAACATGCCGATCTCCGGGTCCACCGGCGGCAACCTCGTCTGGGACAAGGCGAAGGTGAAGCAGCTGGTGCAGGAGCTGAACAACGACGAGAAGGTCACGGTCACCGGCAACTGAGGGCCTGGGCCCTGCCTAGGTCCGCCGTCCCGAGGCGAGCAGCGCGATGTGCGGAAGGGCCAACTGCCCTTCCGCATCCGCGTATTCGGCACACAGACGCTCGTACTCCCGACGGATCCGTACGACGGTCTCCGCGTCCTGCGAGGTGACGACCAGTCCGATGGTGGCGACCCCGCCCGAGGCGCCGCTCCACCACTCCTCGACCCCGGCCCGGTGGTCCCAGGCGAGTTCGGCCGCCTCCACCTCCAAGAACCCGGCCCCGCCGAGGAGTTGGGTGAACCCCTCCGGCGTACGCGTCCAGTCCTCCGCCGGATCCAGCCGCGGAATGTACGCCGGAATTACGGCCCCGCCCGCCGCGCAGGCCCGGCCGAGCAGGTCCTGTCCGGCGCCGCGGCGCTCACTCCACGTCGTCAGCGCGAGCCGGCCACCGGGACGCAGAACACGGTGGAGTCCGGCGAGGGCGGGACGGGGGCGGCCGACGTGGTTGAGCACGAAGTTGCCGACGACAGCGTCGAACTCGCCGTCCTGATAAGGGAGTTCGGGCAGCACACCGGTCCGTGCATCGATCCCGCGAGCCCGTGCCGCCGCCACCATCCCGGCGTCGGCGTCCACCGCGCTCACCCGGGCCCCACGCGCCCGCGCCGCCACGGCCGCCGTACCGGTGCCGGTCCCGACGTCGAGGACCCGTGTCCCCGCCCCGACCCCGGCCGCGTCCAGCAGCGCCTGAACCGGGTGTGCGCACAGCCGCGCGAAACTCCCGGCGTAGGCCTCGGTACGGCCCTGCCACATCTCACGCTCGGCGGCGTCGAAGGCCACCGAGGCGTCCGTCTCCGGGGGCAGCGGCGGCGGCCGGAAAAGCCGGTCGGTGGGCTGCCCGTGCGCGTCCATGTACGGCGGTGTCGTGTTCTCGGGGGTCGTGTTCTCGGGTGTGGTCACCCACCTCACCCTGCCGCACCGACGATCGAGGGCACCCCCTCGGGTGCCCTCGATCCGGCCGACCGGACGCCGATGTCACATGGCCATGCCCGACATCGCCCGACAGGTCTCCATACAGCGACGACACGCCTCAGCACAGCGCATCATCTGAGGGTCGTCCGGCATGGCCATACACGCCTCGGCGCACATCTCGCAGGCCTTGGCGCACATCGCGCACATCTCCGCCGACATGGGTGAGCGGCGCATCATCATGTCCGCGCACATGCGGGTCATGTCGGCGCAGTCCATGAGCGCCCGCATGACCTGCATCTGCGCCTGGCCGCCAGCCTGCATGCAGGCGCTCATGGTCTCCTCGCACACGCTGTGGCACTCCATGCACGCCGCCACGCAGTCCTGCATCTCCTTGCTCATCACGGACATGCTCTCGGCCTGGGTCATGGCTCCTCCTGGGGGATGCGGGAACCCGGGACGGGTCCCGTGCCCTACCGTCCTACGCCTGTCCCGGACCGGGCGCCATCGGGCGGACAAGGAAGGTCCTCCACCTGATGCCGCCCTGGCGCTTGGCATGCAGCTGACACCCTTGGCGTCGGCGACCGCTACAGGGGTCACCGACGCTTACGCACATCGGCTGCCAAACGCTGAAGCCGACATAAGTGTTCACGCGACCCCATGCAACCGCACAGGTCCGGCATCGACACCGACAGGTCTCACCACGCCCAGGACACCGTCCATGGCAAGCCTGGCCCGGTCCGGGGCGTCCGGCATGAGGTCCCCGTAGTACCGCTCGGTGAAACTCACCGACGAATGGCCCAGCCAGGCCGACAGCTCCGTCACCGGCACTCCCTGCGCGAGAAGTGATGCCGCATAGAAGTGCCGGAAGCTGTGCGGTTTGAAGTAGTCGACACCCGCTCCGGCAAGAGCGGGCTTCCAGATCCTCGTGTACCAGTACTGGGGATACAACAGCCCGGTCCCGCTGACATTGCTGAACAGCAATTCCTCGACGCCCCAGGTGCCGTGCTCTTTGAGATGACGTCGTACCGCGAGCGCAACCACTTCGGGAAGCGGCACTTCTCGCCCTCGGTCGCCTTCCTCGCGCCATTTGATGTGCCGCAGCCGCATACGGCCGTATCGTCCGGAGCCGGTGTCACCGTCGCAGGCAACCTGACGGTCGACTGTGATCATCCTGTCCCGGAAACGAACCCGGTCGCGCCCGATCCCCATGGCCTCACCCAGCCGGAGCCCGCACCCTGCCATGAGCCAGAGCATCCCGCGATAGCGCTCCGGCGCCGCCCCGATGACGGCGTGCACCACTCCCGTACTGGGGATATGCACTTCGGCACGCTGATCGCGGTGTGTACGGGCCCGACTGGATGGGAGGGTCACCCCCTTGCACGGGTTCGCCGCGTCCAGCCCGTTCTCCACAGCCCAAGCGAACACCGACGTAAGGATGTTGAAGCGAAACCGCACGGTGGAAGGCTTGTACGAGCGGGTGCGGGTCATCCATTCGACCCACTCACTGACATCGGACGAACTGAGCGTTCCGATGGGCCGCGAGCCGAAGAAGGGCTCCACACCACGCCCGAGGATGCTGCGGTACTGCTTGACGCTGCTGTTCTCCACACCGCGCGTGGTCGCCCACTCCGCGAACACCTCGACGAGCGGCTCACTCCCGGTCCGGATGATCCCGTCCTGCCCCATGTCTTTCCCCCTCCAGGAACCGCTTCGCCTTGTCGGTCAAGCGGTCCGCAGGTTTGCCTGGCGGCCCGTCGAGGAAACCCGTTGCTCGCGCACGCCTGATGCGACCGCTGATGGTGTTGCGGCTCATTCCCCACGCCATGGCCAGTCGAGTGATCGGGCTTCGGTAGCCCTGCTCCACCAGCCGCACGTACTCACGGGACATCAGGGCGTAGTCGTGATCTGTCTCGACTCTTTCGAGTACGCCCCCAGCCACCGAACCATCAGCCGCACGCCCCAGTCGTGCGCGAAGCTCTCTCGTCGTCCTGCGGATCTCCGCCATGGAGATCGACCGCATGAGTTCCGCTGTGATGCCGTCCGTCTCGACCACGGCGTCGAGGTCGTCGGGGGGATCGATCCGAAGGCTGGTGGGACCATCCCACGGAGCGCTCAAGACACTCACCACGGTCAATCTCCAACCATGGAGCTCGGCCTCGTGCACGAGGTCGTCGCCATCCACGCGCCACCCTTCGGGCAGCACGACATCCCCTCGCTCTGTCACCATTCCTTGAACGTAGCGCAGCACACAGCAGCCGCCATGTGCCGGGTAGCCCCCGGTCACACAGAAAGCATACAACCCGGAACACGACACATGCCAAGTTCCGTGTCTTTCTCTCTTTCGGTACAGGAAACAGCGAGGGCGCCCCTGGAAAGGGGCGCCCTCGCTGTCGTGCCGAACGACTCGATTACGGCAGGTTCCGTGCCATCACGATCCGCTGGACCTGGTTCGTACCCTCATATATTTGGGTGATCTTCGCGTCGCGCATCATCCGCTCCACCGGGTAGTCCCGCGTGTAGCCGTATCCGCCCAGCAGCTGGACCGCGTCGGTGGTGACCTCCATCGCCACGTCCGAGGCGAAGCACTTGGCGGCGGCGCCCTGGAAGGTGAGGTCCTTGTCGAGGCGCTCGGAGGCGGCCGCGGCCTGGTAGGTCAGGGCGCGGGCGGCGGCGATCTTCATGGCCATGTCCGCGAGCATGAACTGGATGCCCTGGAACTCGGCGATCGCCTTGCCGAACTGCTTGCGCTCCTGGACGTAGCCCTTGGCGTAGTCGAGGGCGCCCTGCGCGACGCCGAGTGCCTGGGCGGCGATGGTGATGCGGGTGTGGTCGAGGGTCTTCATCGCCGTGGCGAAGCCGGTGCCCTCGTCGCCGATCATGCGGTCGGCGGGGATGCGGACGTTGTCGAGGTAGACCTCGCGGGTCGGGGAGCCCTTGATGCCGAGCTTCTTCTCGGGGGCGCCGAAGGAGACGCCCTCGTCCGACTTCTCGACGACGAACGCCGAGATGCCCTTGGAGCGCTTCGTCGGGTCCGTCACGGCCATCACCGTGTAGTACTCGGAGACGCCGGCGTTGGTGATCCAGCGCTTCACTCCGTTGAGGATCCAGTGGTCGCCGTCGCGGACCGCCCTGGTCTTCATGCCGGCCGCGTCGGAGCCGGCGTCCGGCTCGGAGAGGGCGTACGAGAACATCCCGTCGCCCTTGGCGAGCGGGCCGAGGTACTTCTTCTTCAGGTCCTCGGAGCCGGAGAGGATCACCGGGAGCGAGCCCAGCTTGTTCACCGCGGGGATCAGGGACGAGGACACGCAGACGCGCGCGACCTCCTCGATCACGATCACCGTGGCCAGTGCGTCGGCGCCCGCGCCGCCGTACTCCTCGGGGACGTGCACGGCGTGCAGGTCGCTTGCGACCAGCGCGTCCAGCGCCTCCTGGGGGAAGCGGGCCTCCTCGTCGACCGCGGCGGCGTACGGCGCGATCTTCGCCTCCGCCAGCGAGCGGATGGCGTCCCGGAGCATGTCGTGCTCCTCGGACGGGCGGTACAGGTCGAAGTCAGCCGATCCGGCCAAGGTTCTCTCACGCTCCAAGACGCTGCGGTGCCTGTGCTAATTACCGTTAAGTAACTCAAATGTTAGGGGTCCGCCCACGGGAGGGATACGTGAGCTTGGCGACAGGGGGAAAACTGCCCGTCGCAGGGCCCGACTATGCTCGGGCACCGCATGACCGCAGACCCTCTGCAGACTCGTCTGGAGCATCATGAGCCTCAAGATCACCGTGATCGGCACCGGCTACCTCGGCGCGACCCACGCCGCGGCCATGGCCGAGCTCGGTTTCGAGGTGCTGGGACTCGACGTCGTCCCCGAGAAGATCGAGATGCTCCAGCGGGGCGAGGTCCCGATGTACGAGCCCGGCCTGGAGGACCTGCTGCGCAAGCACGTCGTCGGCATCGAGGGCTCCACCGGCCGGCTGCGCTTCACCATGGACTTCGCCGAGGCGGGCGCCTTCGGTGACGTCCACTTCGTCTGCGTGAACACTCCGCAGCGGCACGGCGAGTACGCCAGCGACATGTCGTACGTCGACTCCGCGTTCGCCTCTCTCGCCCCGCACCTGACGCGCCCCGTCCTCGTCGTCGGCAAGTCGACCGTGCCCGTCGGTTCCGCCGACCGGCTCGCCCGCTACCTGGTGGAGAACTCCCCCGTCGGCGCGGACGCCGAGCTCGCCTGGAACCCGGAGTTCCTGCGCGAGGGCTTCGCCGTGAACGACACGCTGCACCCGGACCGGATCGTGGTCGGTGTGCGCAGTGAGCGCGCGGAGAAGCTGCTGCGCCAGGTGTACGCCACGCCGCTCACCGAGGGCACGCCCTTCGTGGTGACCGACTTCCCGACCGCGGAGCTGGTGAAGACGTCCGCGAACTCGTTCCTGGCCACGAAGATCTCCTTCATCAACGCGATGGCGGAGATGTGCGAGGCCTCCGGCGGAGATGTCGCCAAGCTCGCCGAGGCCATCGGGTACGACGACCGGATCGGGAAGAAGTTCCTGCGGGCCGGGATCGGCTTCGGCGGCGGCTGTCTGCCGAAGGACATCCGGGCCTTCATGGCCCGTGCGGGTGAGCTCGGCGCCGACCAGGCGCTGACCTTCCTGCGTGAGATCGACTCGATCAACATGCGCCAGCGCGGCCAGATGGTGGAGCTGGCCCGGCAGATACTGGGCGGCGGGCCGTTCCTCGGCAAGCGGGTCGCGGTGCTCGGCGCCAGCTTCAAGCCCGACTCGGACGACGTCCGGGACTCCCCCGCGCTGAACGTCGCCGGGCAGATCCACCTCCAGGGCGGCCAGGTCACGGTCTACGACCCGAAGGGCATGGCCAACGCCCGCCGCGTCTTCCCGACCCTCGGCTACGCCGACACGGCCGTGGACGCCGTGCGCGGCTCCGACGTCGTACTGCATCTCACGGAGTGGCGGGAGTTCCGCGAGCTGGACCCGGCGGCCCTCGGCGAGGTCACGGCGGCGAAGGTGATCCTGGACGGCCGCAACGCCCTGGACCCGGCGCTGTGGCGCAAGGCCGGATGGACGTACCGGGCGATGGGGCGGCCGACGGCCTGAGGGACGGCGCCAGCAGACAGCGACAGGGCCGAGGACGAAAGCCCCGCCGCTCGGAGGTTCAGATCCAGGGCACTCGAAACCCTGCTGACCCGCCCCCTCCTCGGGCCGGATCCCGGCGGCCGTCAGGCGCTGACGTCGGGGCTCTTCGGTGTCGGCCCCTGCGTCACCAACGCCCTGTCGAGCCAGAGGGCGACATGCATGTCCTGGGGTTCCGCGACGGACTGGCCGCCGCGATCACCGCGTACGCCCGTGAGCGGGGTCTGCTGACGGCCGCCGATCCCGATCCGGGCGCCCGCCGGATCGGCGAGGGTTTGACGGCGGTCCTGTCGGTCAAGTTGGACCATCCCGAGTTCTGCGGCGCCACGCGCGGCGGGCTGGCGAACGAGGTGGCGCACCTGTGCGTAGCGGAAGTCGTGCGGGAACGCCTCGGTGCGTGGTTCGGGGAACAGCCGGAACAGGCCGACGCCATCGTCGCCCGTCTGCTCTGAGGTGTTCGCCGGGTGCTGTGACGGCATATGCGGTCTTCCCCGGAATCATCAACAGGAGTTCGATTTGCATTCGAGTACGGTGCCGAATTGACCGTTCTCACAGGCCATGCCCCCGTAAAGGAGAGGTAGGCAACGATCGGTTAACCGACGCGTAGTCAAGCGGAATCCGCCCTCGACTCCACTGTTCGTCATCGCCGAGTTCTTCGGTCGGATTGACTTGAGCATGTCAGGAGTTGAGTCATGCCCTTGTTCCGCAAGGGGGAGTGGCCGCGCGACCATCGCGACGAGCTGGTCGCCGGGGCGCTCGTCGGGGCCGTGGTGATCGTGCTGGGGTACGCGTCGGGCATCGGCGCCCCAGGGGCGGCCGAGGCCGCGGTTCCGCCGGCCGCGTCACCGGCGGTCACGGCGCCGATGACGACCGCCCCGGGGGCGGCACAACTCCCGGTGGGTTCCGGGGAGTTGCCGTCGTACGGCGGAGGCGTCGCGGGCGCGGACCTCGGGTACGGCGGTGGGGGCGTCGTGACCGGTACCGTCCCCGTCGACGGGAGCGCGGGACACGGCGCGGGGCACGGCGGCGGCAGCGGCACCGGGTCCGGGTCCGGGTCCGGGACCCCACCGCCCCAGGGCTCCGACTCCCCCACTCCCACCCCTACACCCTCCCCCACGAACACCTGTCAGGACGGCGAGGTCACCCTCGTCCAGCCGTTGCTCACCGGGCTCACCGAGCCCGTCCTCGGTCTCCTGGGCGGCGCGAGCGCCTCCCCCGCACCGACGCCTACGCCGACGCCCACGCCGTCCCCCTGTGTCGGCCTCGCGCCCGTCTCCAGCCTGCTCGGCGGGGTCCTGTCCGCCACCGCATCCGCCTCCCCGCAGCCGGAGGCCACGCCATGAGGACCGTGCGTCGCACCCTGCTGCTCCTCGCCGCCCTCCTCTGCGCCCTACTGGGCGCGGCCCAACCCGCCTTCGCCCATACCGGGTTGGTGAGTTCCTCCCCCGCGGACGGAGCCACGCCGGCGAAGGCCCCAAGCCGTCTCACCCTCACCTTCGACGAGGCCGTCGACCCGGCCGACGTACGGGTCCTGACACCGGACGGGGACCGGCTGCCGGTGTCCCGGGCGCCGGAGAAGAACGTCGTGCGGGTCGCGCTCGACAGTCCCGCGGACGGGCGGTTCGCGGTCGTCTGGTCGGTCGTGGACGCGGCGGACGGGCACGCCTCCTCCGGACGGATCGCCTTCGCCGTGGGGGCGGCCGCCACCGGGACCGACGGCGCCGCGGTCACGGCCGCCGCTCCCGCGCCGTCCCCCACGGTGCGCAAGGCACTTGTCGCCGTCCGCTGGGCCGGATACCTCGCGCTGGCCCTGTTCGTCGGCGGGCTCGCGTTCGTCGCGCTGCTGTGGCCGTCCGGGGCGTACGAGCCGCGGGCCCGGGCGCTGCTGGGCCTCGCCTGGACGGGCGGGCTGCTGGCGACGGTGGCGGCCGTGGGACTGCAGGGGGCGTACGCCTCCCTCGGCGACTTGCGGGACGCGCTTCGGCCGGCCACGTACGCCGACGTCCTGGCCACCGAACCCGGCATCGTGCTCGCCGCGCGCGCTCTGATGTGGGTGCTGGCGGCCGTGGTGCTCGCCGCACTGCTCCAGGGTGCCGCGCGTTCGCCGGGCTGGCGGGTGGGCGCGCTCGCGGTGACGTTCGGGCTGCTGCGCACCACCGGCATGACGGGCCACAACTCCGAGGGCAGTGAGCCTACTTGGGGCGCGGTTGCCGACTTCGTCCACCTGCTCGGGGCCTCGCTGTGGATCGGCGGGCTGGCCATGCTCGCGCTGGCGGTGCTGCCACGCCGGCGGGCCGGGGAGCTGGCCGAGATCGTGCCGGGCTACTCACGGCTCGCGGCGGTGAGCGTCACGGGCATCGTCGGCGCCGGGCTGGTGCTCGCGTGGCAGGTGGTGGGGTCGTACGGCGCCCTGCTGCACACGTCGTACGGGCATCTGCTGCTCGTCAAGACCGCCGTCCTCGGGGGTGTCCTGGTGGCCGCCTTCGCGAGCCGCCAGTGGGTGCGCACCCGTCTCGACCTCGCCGTGCTGCTGCGCGGCGACGCCGCCACCGTGCGGCCCTTCGGTTACTCGGTCGCGGCCGAGACGGGGCTCGTCCTCGTCGTGCTCGCCGTGACGAGTCTGCTGGTCACGGCCGATCCCGGCCGCTGACCTCCATGGTCCATGGGAAACAACTCCCTGGGAAACAATAGGAGTTGAAGTGAAAAGTAGCGACGACACCGGTGAGCGGCGCAAGCCGGGCACCGGGCGGACCACAAACCGGTCCCTGCTGGTCGCAGGGCTCGGCGCGGCGCTCGCGGCGGTGCTCAGTCTCGGACTGCTGAGCGCGGCCACGGGCTCCACGGCGGCCTCGCAGCAGGCCGCGGGCGCGGCTCAGGCGCCCGCTGCCGCAGCAGCCGACATGAAGGCCGCGGCCGCTCCCGACCACCAGGTCGACATCATGGGCTACAAGTTCGGCGACGGTAAGCAGCTCGTCGTCGAGGTCGGCCAGACCGTGCAGTGGACCAACCACGACAGCGCGCCGCACACGGTGACCACGACCAAGGCCCCGGTGGCCTTCGACTCGGGAACGCTCAAGCAGGGCGACTCGTGGTCGTACACCTTCACCAAGGTGGGGACGTACGAGTACTACTGCGCGGTACACCCGGACATGGTGTCCTCCGTGAAGGTCGTGGCGGCGTCCGGCGGTGGCGGTACGACACCCGCGCCGACGCCGACCTCGACGGCTCCCACGGCGACCCCGACGACGGGCCCCACGGCCACGCCGACGGCCACCCCCACGTCGACCCCGACCGGCATGCCGATGCCGACGGGTACTCCGACGGCGACGCCCACCAGCGGTGACGGCGAGCAGTGCACCAGCATCCGCAACGAGCTCCTGCCGATCCTGCAGCACCTCTACGCGGCACACCTGGAGGAGTCGCCGGGCCAGCAGGTGCAGGACGCGCTGTCGCTGGACTCGTACATCAAGATGCACACGGTGTGGCTCGAGAGCATCCTCAAGCCGGCCGTCAATGACGGCGGCACGGTGCTCGACAGCACGCTCAGCGTGCTGCTGGCCCACATCAACTCCGCGCACCTGGAGGAGTCGCTCGGGCAGCAGGTCACCGATCTGCTGAACCCGGACGCCTACGTGAAGATGCACACCGTCTGGGCGGAGCACCTGCTCACGCCGACCACGGACTTCCTCACCACCAGCTGCTGACACCTGGGTGGACGCCGTTCCGGCCGGGGCTCAGCCGGCCGGAACGGCGTCCACGGTCATTCTCCACACCCCCGCCACATTTCGGGAACCGCTTTCCAAGGAGTTCGGGATGACAACCGTCACCCTGCCCACCGTTCCTCCGCCCCGCCGTCTCACCGTGGCCCCCGGCCGCTCGCTCGCCGAACTCACCGCCTGGTACGGGCCGTTGCCGGTACGACGACGGCGGGTGCCGCTCGCCGGGGCCGCCCTGGAGATGTCCGAGGACGCCGCACGGTCCGCGTTCCGCTTCGAGTTCGACCACCGTGAGCTGCGGGCCGTTCTCACCTCCGAGCAGGTCGAGGACCTGCCGGGCGACCGGCTCCAGCTCACCGCCGACCTCGTCCTCGACGACCTCGCCTTTCCCGTCCTGCTGCGGCTGCGCGTGGTCGAGCGGGCGACGGACCGGCTGCTCGTCGTGGGCACGGCCCGGCTGCCGTACCGGCTGCTGCGCCGGGCCACCGGATTCCGGCTGCCGTGGCGACTGCCGGCGACGCGGCTGCGGCTGCTCGTCGCGGGGGAGTTCGCGTGAGGGGGTTGCTGCGGGCCGCGGCGGCGCTCGCCCTCCTCACCGTGTGGCTGCTGCCGTCGGGACAGGCGTCGGCCGCTGGCTACGCCGTGGCCATGAAGGGGTACGCCTTCTCACCGGCCACGCTCTCCGTCCCGGCCGGTTCCACGGTGACGTGGACCAACTACGACACGGCCCCGCACGACGTGAAGACCACCTCCGGCCCGCTCCCGATCCACTCCCCGATGCTGAACAAGGGCCAGAGCTGGAGCTTCACGTTCACCACGGCCGGTTCCTACGGCTACGTCTGCACGGTCCACCCGGACATGACGGCCGGGATCACGGTCCGCGCGGCGGCCCCCGCTCCGGCTCCCGCGAGGACCTCGGCGGCACCGACCCGGCATGCGCACTCCGGCTCCGCCACCCACCAGGAGGCGACGACACCCACGCGGACTCCGTCCCGTGCCCCCCGCTCGGCGCCGGCGATGACGATGCCGATGCCGTCCTCGCCCCCGTCGTCCACGGCGCCCGAGGCGGTCGTACCGCAGCCGGCGCAGCTTCCCGCCACGCAGACGGCCGCCTCGACGGCCCGCCCTCTGGACCCCCTGCTGGTGCTGGCCGGACTGGTGGCCGGGGTGGCGGTCCTGTGTCTCCTGCTGGTGGGTTCACGCACGTCACGGGCACGGGCGGAGGACCTCTGACCGTGCGTCCCTGACCCCGTGAAGGGGCCTCGTCAGTCCTTGGCCCGGTACCGCCGCATCTTCGCCCGGGCCCCGCACACCTGCATCGAGCACCACCGCCCCCGCCCCGCCGGACTGCGGTCGTAGTACGCCCAGTGACAGTCGACGGCCTCGCAGGCCTTCAGCCGGATCCAGGTACCCGCGACCAGGGACTCGGCGACGGCGGCGGCGACGCGGGACACCAGGGGCCCGGCGTCGGCGGGGACGAGCGCGGCCGAGCCGTCCGACGCGGTGACCGTCAGAACCAGCGGCGCCGACGCCAGCAGGTCCCCCAGCGGTGTCACGGCGCGGTGCGGCGGATGGCCCGCGTGGGCCAGCAGCGCGACCCGCAGCGATTCGCGCAGCTCACGCGCCACCGCCGTCTCGCTCCCGGTGAGCCCGAAGTGCGCCCGTCCCTCCGCTGTGTCCAGGGAGTCGGCACCGGACTCCAGGTCCAGCGTGTTGACCAGGGACTGGACCAGTCCCAGGCCTCCTGGCGCGGGCGATCGCTCACTCATGGCTGCACGCCACCTGTCCGGATGCTTGGTGAATTCCCTTGCGACGTTACCTCCGATGCGGGAGCATGCGGTAACCGTTACTGGTTGCCGAGCTCTACAGGTAACCGTGCTTCAAGGAGGAAGCCATGGCCATCGCCGAACTCGGAGTCGTCGTCCTGGACTGTCCGGACCCCCGCGCCCTCGCCGGTTTCTACGCCGCCGTCCTCGGCGGCACCGTCGAGGGCGACAGCGACTGGGCCGACCTCAAGATCCCCGGCGGACCGGCGCTGGCCTTCCAGGCCGCCCCCGGTCTCGTACCGCCGAAGTGGCCCGCCCCCGACGCCTCGCAGCAGTTCCACCTGGACCTGACCGTCCAGGACCTGGACGCGGCCGAGGCGAGCGTCCTCGAACTGGGCGCCAAGCCCCTCGACGCCGACGACCGCTCGCGCGGCTGGCGTGTGTACGCGGACCCGGCGGGGCACCCGTTCTGCCTCTGTGCCTGCTGATGTGCCTGCTGACCCAGGAGGATCTCCCGTGCCTGTAGCGTCTTTTCGTTCCGTGGCGATCGACTGCCCCGACCCCCGCGCACTCGCCCGCTTCTACGCCGGGATCGTGGGCGGCGCCCCGCAGGACGAGGACCCCGACTGGGTCGTCCTGCAGGTCCCCGGCGGACCCCGGCTGGCCTTCCAGAGCGCACCGGGGTTCACCCCGCCGGAGTGGCCGCGCGCCGACCGCAACTCCCAGCAGTTCCACCTCGACCTCGACGGCGGGAGCACCTGGGAGGAGATCGAGGCCGCGCAGGCCAAGGTGCTGGAGCTGGGAGCCCGGCTGCTGCACGCCGAGGACAAGGAGGACTTCCGGGTGTACGCGGATCCGGCGGGCCACCCGTTCTGCCTGTGCCGGATCGACCCGCCGCAGCCCCTCTGAGGGGGCCTAGGGCCCTAGCCGTCCAGTTCGGCGATCTTCGCCGTGGACGGCTCGCGCCGCTGCTGGGCCGCGCGGGCGGTGAAGTCCGACCCGCGCAGCACGCGCTGGACGTTGCCCCAGGTCAAGAGCGCGAGGTCGGTCTCCGTCCAGCCGCGGCGCAGCAGCTCGGCGACGAGGTGCGGGTAGCAGGAGGCATCGCCGAGTTCCTGCGGATGCGCGGTCCCGGCGTCATAGGTGCCGGACAGTCCCACGCACTCGGCGCCCGCGACCACGCGCACATGGTCGAGGTGATCGGCGACGTCCCGGACCGTCGGGCCGGTCTGCTCGGCGGTCAGCGGCACCATGCACAGCCCCTTGGCGGCGCCCACCTCGGCCAGCAGGTCGTCGGGGAGGTTGGCGGGGTGGGGACGCAGGGCGCGGGCGGCGGAGCGGGTGAACAGCACGGGCGCCTTGGAGACCGCCAGGGCGCGCCGCACGGTGGCGTCGGAGGCGCCGGAGAGGTCGGCGAGCACACCGAGCCGGTTCATCTCGCGCAGCACCTCCTCGCCGAACCGGGTGAGCCCCGCCTCGCTCGCCCAGCACACCCCGGTCAGGGTGAGGGCGCGCAGGCCGAGAGCGTGCAGGGAGCGCAGGATGCCGAGCGAGTCACCGAGGGCGGCGGCACCGGCGGGGCCGAGCAGGACGGCGGCCCGGCCGCACTTGCGGGCGTCGGCGGTCTCGTCGGCGGTACAGGCGAGCCGCAACCCCTCCGGGTGGTTGCGTACGACCGTCTTCACCAGGTCCAGCTGCTCCAGCGTGGCGCCCACCGCCGGGTCCCCGTCCAGGCCTTCGGGCAGGTGCAGCGACCACAGCAGGGCACCGACGTGTCCCTCCCTGAGCCGCGGCACGTCCGTGTCGACGGCGCTCTCGCCGAGCTCCAGATCGAACCAGGGCAGGTGCCGCAGGGCCCAGGGAAGTCCGCTGTAGCCGTCGGCGACGGGGTGCGTGGCGAGGATGGCGCGGGCCTGCTCCAGGAGCTCGGTGTCCGGGTCGTGGACGGGGGTGTACAGCTCCGGCACGGCCTCGAAGAGGCGGGGCAGTTCGCCCACCTCGGCCGTGCCGTGCAGTTCGTCCTGGAGGTCTGCCATGACGGGCTCCGTACGTCGTGATCGCCTGATCGCCGTACGGTCACCGTCGCACGGAGCGCGGGGGCCTTCCTGGTGGGCGGCGCGTTCGGGGGTACGCCGGCTCAGTGGTCGCGCGCCGCCTCGATGACGTCGTCGAGGGTGTCCGCCGCCCCTGCCCGGCTGCCGCCCCTTCGGCCCTCAAGAGGCCTCGTCCCCGAACGCCGGACGGGCTGCGATCGCCGGCCCGGCGTTCGGAGGCGAAGCTCCTGGCCCGGGGCCTCAGGCATCCAGCTCTGTGATGGTCGCGTTGGACGGGGTCCTCGTCGCCCGCAGGTCCCTGGACACGTCTTCCGCCGCGCCGAGCACCCGGACCGCGTTCCGCCAGGTGAGCTTGGCCAGGTCGGGCTTCGACCAGCCCCGGTCGAGGAGTTCGGCGATCAGGTTCGGATAGCCGGAGACGTCGTCGAGGCCGTCGGGGGTGAAGGCCGTGCCGTCGTAGTCGCCGCCGATGCCGATGTGGTCCACGCCGGCCACCTCGCGCATGTGGTCCAGATGGTCGGCGACCGTCGAGGCCGTGGCGACCGGGCGCGGGTGGTGCTCCTCGAAGGCGCGGTGCACCTTCATCGCCTCCGGGGTGGTCGCGAGGTGGTGGAAGCCGTGCTCGCGCATGTTCTCGTCGGCCGCGGCCGTCCAGTCGACGGCGGCCTGCAGGACGAACTTCGGGACGAAGGTCACCATGGCCATGCCGCCGTTGGACGGGAGCCGTTCCAGCACGTCGTCCGGGACGTTGCGCGGGTGGTCGCACACCGCCCGCGCGGAGGAGTGGGAGAAGATCACCGGCGCGAGCGAGGCGTCGAGCGCGTCCCGCATGGTCGTCGCCGCCACGTGCGAGAGGTCGACGAGCATGCCCTCGCGGTTCATCTCCCCCACCACCGCACGGCCGAAGGCCGACAGGCCGCCGACACCGGGCTCGTCGGTCGCCGAGTCCGCCCAGTCCACGTTGTCGTTGTGGGTGAGGGTCATGTAGCGCACACCGAGCGCGTACAACGCACGGAGCGTGGCGAGGGAGTTGGCGATGGAGTGGCCGCCTTCGGCACCCATGAGGGAGGCGATACGGCCCTGGGAGCGCGCCGCCTCCATATCGGCGGCCGTCAGCGCGGGCGCCAGCGTCTGCGGGTACCGCGCGATCAACTGCCGTACGCAGTCGATCTGTTCCAGCGTCGCCGGGACCGCGCCGGGCAGGTCCGAGCGGACGTACACCGACCAGTACTGCGCGCCGACCCCGCCGGCCCGCAGCCGCGCCAGGTCGGTGTGCAGGTGGGCCGACTGGTCCGTGGCGATGTCGCGGGCGTCGAGGTCGTAGCCGACCTGTTCGCGCAGTGCCCAGGGCAGGTCGTTGTGGCCGTCGACGACCGGGAACTCGGCGAGGAGTTCGCGGGCTGTCTCCAGTGCGGTCACGGCCGTCACTTCCCGAAGCCGAAACCGTTGCCCGGGCTCTCGACCTTGGCCCGCAGGCGCTTGCCCTTCTCGGTGGCCTGGTCGTTCAGCTCCTGCTGGAACTCCCGCATCCGGCCGAGGAGTTCCTCGTCGTGGGTGGCGAGGATGCGGGCCGCGAGCAGGCCCGCGTTGCGGGCGCCGGCGACGGAGACGGTCGCGACCGGGACGCCGGCCGGCATCTGCACGATGGACAGCAACGAGTCCATCCCGTCGAGGTACTTCAGCGGGACCGGGACGCCGATGACCGGCAGCGGGGTCACCGAGGCGAGCATGCCGGGGAGGTGGGCTGCGCCACCGGCCCCCGCGATGATCACCTTCAGGCCGCGCTCGGCCGCCTGCTCGCCGTACGTGATCATCTCGCGCGGCATGCGGTGCGCGGAGACGACGTCGACCTCGTAGGCGATCTCGAACTCGTCGAGGGCCTGCGCGGCGGCCTCCATGACGGGCCAGTCGCTGTCCGAACCCATGACGATGCCAACAACGGGGCTCATTCTGTGATCGTGCCTCTCAGGTAGCCGGCAGCGTGACGTGCGCGTTCGAGAACGTCGTCCAGGTCGTCGCCGTAGGTGTTGACGTGGCCGACCTTGCGGCCGGGTTTCACGTCCTTGCCGTACATGTGGATCTTCAGCTTGGGGTCCCGGGCCATGCAGTGCAGGTACGCGGAGTACATGTCGGGGAAGTCCCCGCCGAGGACGTTGACCATCACGGTCCACTTCGCGCGCGGGCGCGGGTCGCCCAGCGGAAGGTCCAGGACGGCCCGGACGTGGTTGGCGAACTGCGAGGTGATCGCGCCGTCCATCGACCAGTGGCCCGAGTTGTGCGGGCGCATCGCGAGCTCGTTGACGAGGATGCGGCCGTCGCGGGTCTGGAACAGCTCGACGGCGAGGTGGCCGACGACGTCCAGTTCCTTGGCGATGGTGAGGGCGAGCTCCTCGGCCCTGAGCGCGATGAGTTCGTCGAGGCCGGGCGCGGGGGCGATCACGGTGTCGCAGACGCCGTTCACCTGCTGGGACTCGACGACCGGGTAGGCGACGGCCTGGCCGTGCGGCGACCGTACGACGTTGGCGGCGAGCTCGCGGACGTAGTCGACCTTCTCCTCGGCGAGGACGGGGACGCCGGCCCGGAAGGGGTCCGCTGCCTCCTCGACGGTGTCCACGACCCACACGCCCTTGCCGTCGTAACCGCCGCGCACGGTCTTGAGGACGACGGGGAAGCCGTCGCCCTCCTGTGCGAAGGCCGCCACGTCCTCGGGATCGCTGACGATCCGGTGCCGTGGGCACGGGACGCCGATCGCGTCGAGCCTCGCGCGCATCACGCCCTTGTCCTGGGCGTGCACGAGCGCGTCGGGGCCGGGGCGCACGGGGATGCCGTCCGCCTCCAGGGCTCTGAGGTGCTCGGTGGGTACGTGCTCGTGATCGAAGGTGATCACATCGCACCCGCGCGCGAACTCGCGCAGCGTGTCGAGGTCGCGGTAGTCGCCGATGACGACATCGCCGACGACCTGCGCCGCGGAATCCTGAGGAGTGTCACTGAGGAGCTTGAATCTGATGCCGAGCGGGATGCCTGCCTCGTGTGTCATACGAGCGAGCTGGCCTCCGCCGACCATGCCGACTACCGGGAACGTCACGACCCCAGGGTATCGGTCACGCCACGGCGGCCGGATTCCGCGCCTCTTACCCGTGCTCTTACCAGCTTGTTCCCATGAGTGTGAGTTCATCCACAGGCAACCGCCACGGGGGATGGTTAGCATGGCTGGGTTGACGAAACCAATCGACTGGGGGCCTGTACGACCATGGGACATGGTTCCTCAGGGCTGCGAAGGGCCGTGCGTGAGGTCGCCGCATTCGGTGCGGTGGGCGGAGTGGGCCTTCTCGTCAACCTCGTCGTCTTCAACCTCGTCCGGCATCTCACCGGGCTGCCGGTGGTCCGCGCGAGTGTCATCGCCACCGTCGTGGCGATCGTCTTCAACTACATAGGGTTCCGGTACTTCACGTATCGCGACCGCGACAAGACCGGCCGTACGAAGGAACTGACGCTGTTCCTGCTGTTCAGCGCGGTCGGCCTGGTCATCGAGAACGGCATCCTGTACGCGGCGACCTACGGCTTCGGCTGGGACAGCCCGCTGCAGAGCAACGTCTTCAAGTTCGTCGGCATCGGCATCGCGACCCTGTTCCGCTTCTGGTCCTACCGCAGCTGGGTCTTCAAGACCCTGCCCGCCCGCGAGGCGGTCGCCAGCGCGGAGTCCTTCCTGGAGGAGGCCGAGCAGGCGGCGGCGCCCGGGGCCCGGCGGCCGAAGCAGCGGGTCCGCTGAGCCGACCGGTTGACGGGGCGGCTGCCTCCTCGGGTCAGCGCACCGTCGGCTCGTCTTCCACGACGGTCGACTTCAACGGCGTCCTGGACAGGAACAGGCCGAAGACCGGCGGCTGAGCCTGCAGCATCTCCAGACGGCCGCCGTCCGCTTCCGCGAGGTCCCGCGCGACCGCCAGTCCGATACCCGTGGAGTTGCGGCCGCTGATCGTCCGCTCGAAGATCCGCGCACCGAGATCGGCGGGCACCCCGGGACCCTCGTCGGTCACCTCGATCACGGCCTGGTTGCCGGTGACGCGCGTACGCAGGGCCACTGTGCCGCCGCCGTGCATCAGGGAGTTCTCGATCAGCGCGGCCAGGACCTGGGCGACCGCTCCCGGTGTGCCGACGGCGGTGAGGTGCCGTTTGCCGGAGCTGACGATGGCCCGCCCGGCACTGCGGTACGCGGGCCGCCACTCGGCGAGCTGCTGCTGGATGACCTCGTCGAGGTCGAAGGTGACGGCGTTGCCGGCGCGGGGGTCGCGGGAGTTCGTCAGCAGTCGTTCGACCACGTCCGTCAGCCGCTCCACCTGGGTGAGCGCGACGTTCGCCTCCTCCTTCACCGTGTCCGGGTCGTCGGTGAGGGTGATCTCCTCAAGGCGCATCGACAACGCGGTCAGCGGCGTGCGCAGCTGGTGGGAGGCGTCGGCGGCCAGGCGTCGTTCGGCCGTGAGCATGCGGGCGATGCGCTCGGCGGAGGCGTCCAGGACGTCGGCGACCCGGTCCAGCTCGGGGACGCCGTAGCGCTTGTGCCGGGGCCTCGGGTCGCCGGAGCCGAGCCGTTCGGCGGTCTCGGCGAGGTCGGTGAGCGGCGCGGAGAGCTTGTTGGCCTGGCGGATCGCGAGGAGCACCGCCGCGATCACCGCGAGCAGCGCCACCAGGCCGATGATCAGCAGCGTACGGCCGACCTCGCGGGTCACCGAGGAGCGCGGCTCCTGCACGGTGACCGTCTCGCCCTCCTCGCCCTTCTCCGTGGAGCTGATGACCTCGCCGGACGGCTGGGAGCCGACCTCGATCAGCGGCTTCCCGGGGATCCGGATCACGGCGTACCGTTCCTGCGCGACCTGGTCACGCAGTATCTCCGCGGACACGACCTCCGCGGCGAACAACCGGCTGTCCACGATCCCGGCCAGCCGGATCGCCTCGGAGTCGACGCGCTCCTGGGCGCTGTTGCTGATGGTCCGCGTCTCGACGATGACGAGGGACACACCGAACACGGCGATGACCACGAGCACGACGGCGAGCGTGGACTGAATCAAACGGCGACGCACAAAGCCCTCCGGCCAGGTCCGCTCAGGGGCGGCGCGACCGACCGCGCAGGGCGGTCAGTCGCGCGACGGCCCGTGGCCCCTAGCTCTTCTCGAACCGGAACCCGACACCACGCACCGTGGCGATGTACCGGGGGTTGGCGGCGTCGTCCCCCAGCTTCTTGCGGAGCCAGGAGATGTGCATGTCCAGCGTCTTGGTCGAGGACCACCACGTGGTGTCCCAGACCTCCCGCATCAGCTGGTCCCTGGTGACGACGCGGCCGGCGTCCCGCACCAGTACCCGGAGCAGGTCGAACTCCTTCGCGGTGAGCTGGAGTTCCTCGTCGCCCATCCACGCGCGGTGCGACTCGACGTCGATCCGCACCCCGTGGGTGGCGGGCGGCTGCGCCGGCTCGGCCGCTCCGCGCCGCAGCAGGGCCCGGACCCGGGCGAGCAGTTCGGCGAGCCGGAAGGGCTTGGTGACGTAGTCGTCGGCGCCCGCGTCGAGACCGACGACGGTGTCCACCTCGTCGGCGCGCGCGGTCAGGATGAGGAGCGGTACGGCGTGGCCTTCGGCGCGCAGTCGGCGGGCCACCTCGAGGCCGTCCATGCCGGGCAGACCCAGGTCGAGCACGACCAGGTCGATGCCGCCCTGCATTCCGGCGTCGAGTGCGGTGGGTCCGTCCTCACGCACCTCGACCTCGTACCCTTCCCGGCGCAGGGCGCGGGCCAGCGGCTCCGAAATGGACGCATCGTCCTCGGCGAGCAGTACACGGGTCATGAGCTGATGGTAGACCGCTCCTGGCAGATGCTGTGGTGTGATCACCGTCCCGTGATTCTTACCTTTCGACTTACCCGAGCGAACCTGTGTCTGTGGGGTGAGAACCGCAAGGAGGCCTTGGAAACAGGGTGTACGTTTCCCCCGTTGCCTGTGATCCATCTCTCAAGTCATTCTATTTCCGGCAGTGTCCTGCCGTATGGTGATAGGCGCCTCCAGCACTGCGGAGACCTTTGGCATGTATTGCGCCGAAGGTCTCTTTCATGTGCGGCACACCTCCACCAGCAAGGAACGACCATGGCGTCCAGCCTGACGAAGGACTCGGTGACTCCGGGCACCCCCGGTTCCGACAAAGCCTTCTTCGGCCACCCCCGCGGACTGGCCACACTGCTCATGACCGAGATGTGGGAGAGGTTCTCCTACTACGGGATGAAGGCCCTGCTCACCCTCTATCTGCTCTCCGGCGGCCCCGATGCCGGCAAGGGCACCATGGGCGGCGGCCTCGCGATGGACCTGGCGACCACCACCGTGATCGTCTCCGTCTACTCGGCGATGGTCTATCTGCTCGCCATGCCGGGCGGCTGGCTCGGCGACCGGCTCTGGGGGCCGCGCAGGACCGTCGCCATCGCGGCCGTCACGATCATGTCCGGCCACCTCGTGCTCGCGTTGCCCGGCGGCCAGGCGCCGTTCTTCGCCGGTCTCGCGCTCGTCGCGGCCGGTTCCGGTCTGCTCAAGGCCAACATCTCCACGATGGTGGGCCATCTGTACGACGGCCCGGACGACCCGCGCCGCGACGGCGGCTTCACGATCTTCTACATGGGCATCAACGCGGGCGCCTTCTTCGCCCCGCTGGCCATCGGCACCGTCGGCCAGGAGGTCAGCTGGCACCTCGGCTTCGGCATGGCCGCGGTCGGCATGGCGATCGGTCTGGCCGCGTTCCTGCTCGGCACCCGCAACCTGAGCCCGCGGAGCGCCGTCGTGCCCAAGCCGCTGGCGGCCGAGGAGCGCGCGGCCTGGCTGCGCAAGGGCCTGCTGTGGGTGATCGCCGCGACCGTCTTCTACGGCGTCGTCGGGGTCACCGGCCACTTCACGCTGAACTGGGCGATGATCCCGCTCACCGTCATCGGTCTGGTCGTCCCGGCGGGCGTGCTGCTGCGCATCAAGCGTGACAAGGAGCTCTCGACGACCGAGCAGTCGAAGATGACCGGCTACATCTGGTTCTTCGTCGCCGCCGCCGTGTTCTGGATGATCTACGACCAGGGCGCGTCCACGGTCCAGGCGTTCGGCTCGAACGACGACAAGTCCGCCGGCTCGCTGCTCGGCTTCGACTTCCCGACCTCCTGGTACCAGTCGCTGAACCCGCTGTTCATCATGGCGCTGGCCCCGGTCTTCGCCTGGGTCTGGGTGTGGCTGAACCGGCAGGGCAAGGAGCCCGGCACCATCGTGAAGTTCTCGATGGGCCTGGTGCTGGTCGGTGTCTCGTTCTTCTTCTTCCTGGTCCCGATCGCCATGGCGGCGGGCGGCACCGCGGTCAGCCCGATGTGGCTGGTGGGCGTCTACTTCATCCAGACCGTGGGTGAGCTGTGCCTGTCGCCGGTCGGGCTGTCGGTGACGACGAAGATGGCTCCCGCCAAGTACGCCTCGCAGATGATGGGGGTGTGGTTCCTCGCGGTCACCGCGGGCGACTCGATCACCGGTCTGCTGTCCAACCCGGCGATCGCGGGGGTCGACCTCAGCGGGACGCCTGCGGTGTTCGGCGAGGCGGCGCTCGCGGCGCTCGCCGGGTTCACGGTGTGGATGTACCGGCGGAAGGTGAAGTCGCTGATGGGTGACGTTCGTTAGCGTCCGTCCGAACCGACGGGGCCGTCGGAATCCATGCGGGTTCCGGGGCCCCGTCGGTTCACGTGCTGTGCGCGGTTCCGCGCGCCCCTGAGCGCGTTACCTGGTCCGCCTTCCGGGCATGAACGTGAAGATCGCACCGCCCAGCAGCACCGCCGTTCCCGCGACCAGACCCAGCGCCTTCAGGGCCGCGTGGTCGTCCGCGCCCGTCGCCGCCAGGCCGCCGCTGGTCGACGAACCGCTCGTGCCGCCCGAGCCGGACGTGCCGCCGGACGCGCCGCCCTCCTGCTCCTGCGTGGTCAGGGTCAGGGAGGCCTCCGTCTTGTCCGGCGTGCAGGTCGTGGTCGTGCCCAGGGCCTCGATCGTCAGGACACCCGGTGACAGCGTCGACTCACCCGTCGCGCCCGGCTTGTACGTGCCCGTCATGTCCGAGATCTCTATCGGGTCGCCCGTCTTGATGGCCTCGGTGTTGGTGGGACCCTCGACATGGACCGAGCCCTTGTCTGCGCCGCCCAGAACCACCTCCATGGAGGGCTTGACCGAGTTCGCGGGGATGTCGGCCGGGCTGTCCATCGGGGAGTTCTTGAACTGCACGGTGAGGCCGTAACTGCCGCCGTTCTTCTTGGCGTTGACCTGGATCGTGGAGGTGGCCTTCTTCTCGCCGAGGGGCGACTGGCAGGTGTAGGGGATGTCGACCGCCTTGCCGGTGAAGTCGGTCTGGCCGTCGTCCGACGCGGTGGCGGTCGGGCTCGCGCTGTCGGTGGGTGTGGCACTGTCCGTCGGCGTGGCGCTGTCGGTCGGGTCGGGCGACTCGGTCCCGGTCGCCGTAGGTGTCGGGGTCGACGTGCCGTCTCCCGCGGCCACGTCGATGCTCGCCGCCTTCGGAACCGTCTCCGTCGGCGTGCACACCGTGTTGGTCCCCAGCGCGTTCACCGTGTACGCGCCCGGCGTCAGCGTGAGCTCCCCGGCCGCCGTCAGCTTCAACGTGCCCTTCATGTCGGACAGCACCATGGCGCCGCCCTTGGGAATGGCCGGGTTCTTGCGCGTCCCGGTCATCGCGATGTCGGCGCTCTGCGCGCCGGACGCCTTGAGGGTGCCGCTCGGCTGCACCGAGTCGGCCGGCAGGTCGATGATGTTCGGGTTCTTGGACGCGGCCTGGGTGAACTTCCACACCACGTCGATCTGGTCGCCGACCTTCGCCGTGGCGGGTGCGGTGATCTCGACCTTGGTGGTGCCGTTGACGGGGTCGAGTCCGACGCCGGCGGGCGGCACGCACCGGGTCGCGAACGACACCTCCGCGGCCTGGGCGGGCCCGGCGGCCAGGCCGAGGACCGCGCCCGCCCCGGTCAGCGCCAGCACCAGGCCCACCGCGCCCGTTCGTCCAGGGCCCTTCCGACGGATCTCCGTGGGAGAGGGAGCGGAGTTCGGTGCCTGCGCTCGGCGTGCGGTGTGGCGGGTCATGTGGCGGAGCCACCTGGCCCTTCGCGCCGTGCGGCGAGGGGGCGCGCCGGGCGTCGCGACGCCGCGGAGATCCATCGGATGGGCCCTGGGCCCGCCGGCCGGTGTGGCTCTCCTTCGCAAGCTCACTTGGTTCCCTCTCTGGTGGGAGTCGTCGGACTCGTCGGGGTGTCGTCGTGCGGTGCGGAGAGCCGGCCACCGGCCGCGCCCGGATCTGCGTCCGGGGTGAACCACGGCAGGGTGGGCGTCGGAGTGGCCGCGTGCGCGGCCGTGGAGGGCTTGAATCCCGGTAGGCGCAGGGCGAGTTCGGGCAGTCGCCGGCCGCGGCGCCGGGCGCCCCGGGCGGGCCGCGGCCGGATCCGGTCCACGACGGCCATGCCGATCCGGAACAGTGCCGCCGGCACGACCAGGCACACCAGGATCCAGAACAGGGTCACGCCCCAGGGCCGGCTCACGCCCCAGGGCTGTTCGGCGAGCACCTTGCCGGCGTACTTCAACGACACCGTGTAGTCGCCGTGCGCGCCGCCCGAGAGCTCGACGGGCAGTTCGACCCGGGCTTTCCCGCCCGGCCGGATCGTGCCGCGCCACTGCTGTTCGTCCCACTGCGGGGCGAACACGCCGTGTGCGGTGCCGACCTGGAAGACGGGGTTCTTGACGTCGGAGGTGCCGATGTTGCCGACGGTGAAGGCCAGGGTGCGGGCGGGGGGTGCCCCGAACCAGGCCAGCAGGCCCCCGGAGCCGTCCAGCCGGGTGTCGGTGAGGAGGGACAACCGGCCACCGGAGGTGTCCGCCGGGAGCGGTTCCACGGCGTGTCCGGCCACCTGGAAGATCACGTCGGCGTCGGCCTTGGCCCCGGTCACGGTGGCCACGTGCACCACGCAGGGGCAGGGCACGGGCGGCTCGGCGACCGGCACCTTCTTGCTGAAGCGGCCGGCCGAGTCGGTGGTGACGGCGCGGCCGTCGGCGTTGGCACAGGAGTTGGTGCCTCCGGGGACCCCGCGCGAGGGCACGGCCTGTCCGCACATGAGGATCATCAGCAACGCCCGCTTGCGCCAGCCGTCGCCGCTCACGGTGATCGAACCTCCGGTCCCCGCCTGGGACTTGGACAGCTTCACGCTCGGGCCGTCCGCAGCGGCCGCCGTCCCCGCCAGGGGCGCGAGCAGCAGCGCGAGCACCGCCGCCCACACCGCCAACCGCGCCTTGCCGCTCGGGCTCACGTCGTGACTCCCGTCAACTCGGCTTCCGCACACGGGGATCCGGGTACGGGTTCGGCCGTACGACACCGTCGGCACCGTGTCCTGGACGGCCGTCGTCCCCCGGCGTCGGGGGCGGACCCCGGCAGGGGACGCGGGAGGGCCAGGGACAGGACACGGGCGGCGGACGGCATGGGCGGCTCCAGCGGGCTCCGGCGAAGGAGGGGCAGCGCGCAGCGTCTCGCTGAGGGACTGCGCGCGGGCGTACGAGACCGGTACGGGCCGGTCAGCGGCGCACGCGGGCCGCCTGGTTGCGCCGGGTCAGCCACAGCGTGCCCGCCGCGCCCGCGAGCAGCACCGTGCCGCCGAGCGTGCCGAGGGCGATCACCGAGTCCTCGGGACCGGTCTGCGGAAGTGCCCCGCCCGAGTCGTCACCACCGCTGTCGCTCTGGGTGCCGCCGGAGGAACCCGAGGCCGCGGTGACGTCCAGGGTCAGCGCGGCGCCGGGGCTGTTGGTCGGCGTGCACGTGGTCGTCGTACCGAGCGCCTTGATGGTGAGGACGCCCGGGGTGAAGGTGACCTTGCCGGACTTCTTCGGGGTGTACGTCCCGGTCAGGTCGTTGATCTTGATGGGGGTGTTGGCGGGGACGGTCGCCTGGTTGGCCGGGCCCGTCACGTCGACCGTCCCGCTGTCCGCGCCGCCCACCTTGATGGTGGCGCTCGGGTTCATCGCGCCCTTGCCGAGGTCGACCGGGCTGGACGAGACGCCCTTCTGCCAGGACATGGTCATCCGGTAGCCGCTGCCGCTCTTGACGCCCTTGATGTCGATGGGCGAGAGGGCGCTCTTGTCCCCGATCGGTGTCTTGCACTGGTAGTTGACGTTCACGACCGCGGCGTGGGCAGCGGGGGCGGTCATCAGCACCGCCGAGCCGGCCAGGGCCGCGACGGACGCGAGCGCGGCGGTTCGCTTCGGGTATGACACGGTTCCGCTCCCCTTACTCGTTCCTGACGGCACATCAGATCGGCCGTCAAGGTACGCCGGGGCACCGGAGGAAGGAAGAGATAAGGAAGTGTCGGAACTGTGGGGACACCGCCGGGCGGAGGCCGTCCGGCCGCCCGCCCGGTGTCAGGCGGGTGTTCCCAGTTCCGCCCACACGGTCTTGCCGGCCGTCCCGGGAGTCCGCAGGACGCCCCAGTCCAGACAGAGCCGTTGGACGATGAACATCCCGTGGCCGCCGGGCCGTCCCGCCTGGTGCGGAGTCCGCGGCGAGGGCTCCCCGGTGCCTGTGTCCGAGACCTCGACCCGGATCACCTTGTTGTCGCAGGAGATCGACAGCTGGTCGGGGCCCTCGGCGTGCAGGCAGGCGTTCGTCACCAGCTCGGAGACGACGAGGAGCACGTCCTCCGCCGCGGCCCGCCGGTCCGTGGACGCCGCGGGCAGCCAGTCCCACGCGTACAACGCCTGCCGGGTGAAGTCGCGGGCGAGCGGAACGACCCCGCTCTCCCCGTCGAAGCTCAGGCGGCGGACCTGCTGTCCCGTCGGCACGTCGGCCTCGCCGCCTGGCTCCACGCTGGGCTCCGGGTCACGGTCGCCCGGCGTGCAGGGCCGGGTGGTGCTCATCAGCGCTTCACCTCACCGATTCACCGGTTCACGATGTCAGAACGTCACTGCAAGGTCGCTCACCGAACAGTCAGTACGGATGTCTCCTGCCCGACCGGACCGGTAGAACACCTCTCCATTCGGGACGTATGTCCGCCAGGAGGAATGTGACACCCGGTGAGTGCCGGTCGAAGGAGACGAGCGGGGCACGAGCGGGGGCACAGGACCCGCCTCTCGGCTCACCGCCTCAGCCTCCGGCCCCGTCCGCCAGGGCCTCGTCCAGGGTGTCGTGCACGGTGAAGACCGCATCGGCTCCCGTGATCTCGAAGACCCGTGCCACGACGGGCAGCATGCCCGCAAGGTGTACGCCACCCCCCGCCGCCTCGGCTTTCAGCCGCGCCCCCAACAGCACATTGAGACCGGTGGAGTCACAGAACTCCAGCCGTGTGCAGTCGACGACGAGTCGGCTCGTTCCCTTGGCGAGGCAGGCCTCGAGTGGCTCACGCAACAAATCGGCCGTGTGGTGATCCAACTCACCAGCCGGAGTCACGACGGCGCTGGAGCCCTCTTGCCGCACCTCAACCAGAAGCCGACCAGACTGTGCGCTGCCGACCGTCCCGCGGTCCATGCCGTCTCTCTCTCCCGACGTCGTGGCTGCTTTGACGTCCTCGAACACTACGCCTTCTCCACACCCTCCGACACCCGAACAATCGCCCACAAACGGACATAACCACACAGAACACACTTGCGGTCGGCTCGGGAAACCGGGTAGGGCTAGTACAGACACGTACTCGACACGGCCGGCTTTGGAGGCGCCGCACACCGCAGTGCACGAACTGGCTTCGGCAGCCTTATGCCGAGAACGATGGAGGACATCATGTCACCCCGGCTCGACGCATCGCATACCCAGCAAGCGACGTCGACATCCCCCCCGGAACATCTGAATCCCATCGAGCAGGACAGCGACGGCGATGTGCTCGCCGGACTTCCGGACATCCCACCCTTCGAAGAGGTCGGGGCCGTGGACGCGCGGGCCCTCTCCAAGACCCTCTTCGCGCGGCTGGAGTCGCTGGAGGAGGGCACGTACGAGTACTCGTACGTGCGCAACACGCTCGTCGAACTGAACCTCGCCCTGGTCAAGTTCGCAGCCTCCCGTTTCCGCTCCCGCAGTGAGCCGATGGAGGACATCATCCAGGTCGGCACCATCGGCCTGATCAAGGCGATCGACCGCTTCGAACTGAGCCGCGGAGTGGAGTTCCCCACTTTCGCGATGCCAACCATCGTGGGTGAGATCAAGCGGTTCTTCCGCGACACCTCGTGGTCGGTACGGGTGCCACGCCGTCTCCAGGAACTCCGGCTCGACCTGGCGAAGGCCGGCGACGAACTGGCCCAGAAGCTCGACCGCGCCCCGACGGTGGGCGAACTCGCCGAGCGGCTCGGGCTGTCCAAGGACGAGGTCGTCGAGGGCATGGCCGCCTCCAACGCCTACACCGCCTCCTCGCTGGACGCCCAGCCCGAGGAGGATGACTCCGAGGGCGCGCTGGCCGACCGGATCGGCTACGAGGACCACGGCATCGAAGGCATCGAGTACGTCGAGTCCCTGAAGCCGCTGATCGCCGAACTCCCGTCCCGGGACCGTCAGATCCTCTCGCTGCGCTTCGTCGCGGGCATGACCCAGTCGGAGATCGGCGACGAACTCGGTATCTCGCAGATGCATGTCTCGCGGCTGCTGTCGCGCACGCTGGTGCGGCTGCGGAAGGGTCTGACCGTCGAGGAGTGACGCGTCGGCGCCACTGACCTGCGCGTGTGCCCGGTGTCCGATGGGACACCGGGCGCCGTGCGTCCGGGGCACCCCGCGGTTACTCGGAGAAACCCTTTCCCCAAGGGTTCGCTTCCCTCACTATGGTCCCTCACAGACTGGCCGGTACGTCAGGAGGAGGGCGCGCATGGGTCGGGCCGAGGGGGCCGGAGGCGGTGTGCACGCCGGAGCGTCGGACGCCCGGCTCACCGAGCTGCTGCGCGCCGACACCACCACGGCGTACACCGCCCTGCTGGAACTCCGCGGCCGCCACCAGCCCGCCGTCCTGGCCTACGCCCGGCTCTGCACGGCGGGCGAGAGCGCCGCCCGGCAGCTGGCCGCGCAGACCTTCACCCTCGCGGCCCGGGAGACGGCCCGCGGTGTCGACCCCGGCGTCCCCTGGCGCCACCGGCTCCTGCTGCTGACGGCCCGGTCGGCGGCGGCCTGGGCCGGGGACCAGCGTGCGGCGGGCCTGGACCCGAACGTCCTCCTGCTCCTGAACACGGCGGCGCCGGGGAGCCCGGTACCGCCCATGCTCGCCGCCTTCGAGTCCCTGCCGGCCCGCACCCAGGGCCTCGTCTGGTACGGCCTGGTGGAGGCCGAGCCGGAACGCCGCACCGCCGACCACCTGGGCCTCACCCGCGAGGACGTGGTCTACGGCACGGAGGGGGCCCTGCAGTCCCTGGCCCGGACGTGTCTGAAGTTCCGCCTCGCCGCCTCCGACGACCCGCGCTGCGCGGACTTCCACCGCCTCATCGAGGAGTCCGTACGACCGGACAGCCCCCGGGTCAGCACCGACCTGCACACCCACATGGCCCAGTGCCCGCACTGTGCGGCGGCGCACGAGGAACTGTGCGCGGTCCGGGACACCCCGAGGACCGCACTGGCCGAGGGCCTGCTGCCGTGGGGCGGGACGGCGTACGTGGGGTGGAGCGCGGCCGAGCAGGAGACCCGGCCGCGGAAGGGGTCCCATGCGCCCTCCGGCGGGTGGCCGCGCCCGCGTCGGCTCGTCCTGGCGTCGGCGGCACTGGGGGTGGCTCTGGCACCGCTGCTGCTGTTCCTGGTGTCACAGGGGGACGGACCCCCGGCGGGCGCGTCCGCGTCGGCTTCGGCGGGCGGCGGGGCGCTGCCGAGCCCACCGCAGGTGACGGTGACGGCGACGGTCCCGCCCTCGGCCTCCCCGTCCACGAGCAGGCCGTCGTCCCCTTCCGCTTCCATCTCCCCGACGAGGAGTTCGGCGCCGCCCCGAAAGAGCAGCCCGCCGTTCCGCCCGCCGGGCGGCTCCTACGCCCAGGTGGTCAACGTCTCCACGGCCCGCTGCCTGGACGTCTCCGGCGACTTCACCGACGGCGCGGACGTCGTCACGGCCCCCTGCACCTCGGCCGGCTCGCAGCGCTGGCGCGTCGACACCGCCCGCGGCATCCTGCAGTCCTCCGCCGACCCCGGCTTCTGCCTCGACAGCCGCGGTGACGTCGACAAGGGCCTTGGCATCTGGTCCTGCGACTCGGTCGACGGCGACCACGGCGACAACCTGCGCTTCACCGTGGACTCCGACGGGGTGATCCGCCCGGCGATCGCCATCGCGACGGCTCTGACGCCGGGGGGCGGTGGCGGACTCGCGCTTGAACCGCTGACTGGGGGTGCGGGGCAGCGGTGGCGGGCGGGGGCGTCGTAGGGGCGGCTGCCGTCAGAGCACGCGTGTGCCCCGCCGCCACACCCCGCTGACCAGCGGCACCCCCGGCCGGTACGCCAGGTGCACATGGCTCGGGGCGTCCAGGAGGATCAGGTCGGCGTAGGCGCCGGGGGTGATGCGGCCGACGTCCTCGCGACGCAGGGCCGCCGCGCCGCCCGCCGTGGCCGACCACACCGCCTCGTCCGGGGTCATCCCCATGTCCCGCACCGCGAGGGCCACGCAGAAGGGGACGGAGGAGGTGAACGAGGAGCCGGGGTTGCAGTCGGTGGACAGGGCGACGGTGACACCGGCGTCCAGGAGCCGGCGGGCATCGGGCCAGCGGGCACGGGTCGAGAACTCGGCGCCGGGAAGCAGGGTGGCCACGGTCGCACTGTTGGCCAGGGCGTCGACGTCCGCGTCGGTGAGGTGGGTGCAGTGGTCGGCGCTGGCCGCGTCGAGTTCGACTGCGAGCTGTACGCCGGGGCCGTGGGAGAGCTGGTTGGCGTGGATCCGGGGGTGCAGGCCCTTCGCCTTGCCGGCCATGAGGATCGCGCGGGCCTGGTCGCCGTCGAAGGCGCCCTTCTCGCAGAAGACGTCGATCCAACGGGCGTACGGCGCACAGGCGTCGAGCATCTCGCCGGTGACCAGGGAGACGTAGGCCGCCGGGTCGTCGGCGTGGTCCGGGGACACGATGTGGGCGCCGAGGTAGGTGACCTCGTCGGTGTGGGCGGCGGCGATGCGCAGGGCCCTCGACTCGTCCTCGACCGTCAGGCCGTAGCCGGACTTCGTCTCGAAGGTCGTCGTGCCCTGGCGGAGGGCCTCGGCGAGGTAGCGGGTGAGGTTGGCCTCCAGTTCCGCGTCCGTGGCCGCACGGGTCGCGGCGACCGTGGTGCGGATGCCGCCCGCGCTGTAGGCCCGGCCCGACATGCGGGCGTTGAACTCCTCGGTGCGGTCGCCCGCGAAGACGAGATGGCTGTGGGAGTCGACGAAACCGGGGAGGACCGCCCTGCCGGCTGCGTCGACCCGGTTGTCAGTGGCGGGTGCTTTGCTTTGATCACCGGTCCACACGACGCGGTCGCCTTCGATGACGACGGCCGCGTCCTGGATCAGTCCGAGGGGGGATCCCTCATCGAGGGAGGGGTTGTTGGTGACCAGGGCTGCGATGTTGGTGATGAGCGTGCTGGCGGTGCTCGCGGAGTGGGCGGGGCTGACGGTCGTCGCGTTGCTCATGGCGTCCTCGGTGGCCTGGTCGGCGGTGGGGGCGGGTTCGGGCAGGGGGGCGGGCGGCATCCGCTTCAGCCGCGCAAGGCCGCGACGGCGTCCGCGAGGGCTTTCGGCACATCCGGCACCAGGACGTGGACCCCGTCCCGTACGACGTGCCGGCCTCCCACGACCGTGTGCGACACGTCTGCTGCCGACGCGGCGAATACAGCCGTCTCGGCCCCGAGCCGCGGAAGCGGCCCTGCCGTCCTGACCGAGTCGAGGGCGATGGTGGTGAAGTCGGCGAGCGCGCCGGTCTCCAGGGTGCCCGCACCGTCCCAGCCGAGGGCCGCGTGGCCGTCGGCCGAGGCCGCCCGCAGCAGGGCCGCCGCCGTCCAGTGACCTCGCCTGCGGGTGCGCAGGCGCTCGTCGAGCTCCATCGCGCGTGCCTCTTCGAGCAGGTCGATGACGGCATGGCTGTCGGAGCCGAGGGAGAGCGGGGAGCCGGCCTTCTGGAGGGCGACGGCCGGTCCGATGCCGTCCGCCAGGTCCCGTTCCGTCGTCGGGCACATGCAGGTGCCGGTGCCGCTGTCACCGATCAGGGCGATGTCCTCGTCGGTGAGGTGGGTGTTGTGGACGCCGGTGGTGCGCGGCCCGAGGACGCCGTGCTCGGCGAGCAGCCGGGTGGGCGTGCACCCGTGGGCCTCGCGGCAGGCGTCGTTCTCGGCGGTCTGCTCGGACAGGTGCACATGGAGCGGG
This sequence comes from Streptomyces sp. NBC_00285, assembly GCF_036174265.1. Classification (NCBI taxonomy): domain Bacteria; kingdom Bacillati; phylum Actinomycetota; class Actinomycetes; order Kitasatosporales; family Streptomycetaceae; genus Streptomyces; species Streptomyces sp. NBC_00285. The sequence continues at coordinate 4,547,396 of NZ_CP108055.1, forward strand.
GCCCGCCGCTCCTCGGCCCACCGCGCCACGGTCGCCAACTGGTCGGCGGGCACGGCCCGTACGGAGTGGATCGCCGCACCGATCCTCGCGTGATCCCGGTCCTTGAGAACTGAACAGCGTTCGGCCCATTCCTGGGCCGTGCCGTCGGAGAAGCGGAGCTGGTGGGTGTTGGGGGGCTGCCCGAAGCCGGAGGAAAGGTAGGCGGTGTCCAGGAGGGTGATCCGGATACCGGCGTCGGCGGCGGCCTCGACGAGGGCCTCGCCCATCGCGTTGGGATCGGCGTAGCGGGTGCCGCCGGGGGCGTGGTGCACGTAGTGGAACTCGCCGACCGCCGTCACGCCCGCCAGCGCCATCTCGGCGTACACGGCGCGGGCCAGCGCGTGGTAGGTCTCCGGCGTCAGCTTGTCGGCGAACGAGTACATGACCTCGCGCCAGGTCCAGAAGGTCCCGGAGCCGACCTGGACGGTGGAACGCAGGGCCCGGTGGAAGGCGTGCGAGTGGGCGTTCGCCAGCCCGGGGAGCGTCAGTCCGCGCAGGATCTCGGCGCCGGGCGGCGGGGTGTCGGCGGCCGTGCAGACGGCGGTGACGCGGCCGTCCCGCACGTCGACGGCCACGCCCGGCTCGACGTGGGTGTCGAGCCAGGCGTGCTCCAGCCAGTAGGTCTTCGGTGTCACCGGCAGGCCAGCCCTTCCAGTACGTCGGCGAGCGCGAGGACCCCGGCCACGCAGTCGTCCTCGGCGGCGAACTCCGCCGGGGAGTGCGAGACGCCGGTGGGGTTGCGCACGAACAGCATGGCGGTCGGAATGCTCCCGGAGAGGATCCCGGCGTCGTGTCCGGCGCCGGTGCCGAGGACGGGCACCGTGAGGCCGGCGTCGGTGCCCAGGACGCGGGCGAGTTCGTCACGCAGGGCGTGGTCGAACTCGACGACGGGGGTGAAGGACTCCCGGACGATGTCGAGGGCGATGCCGTGGGCGTCGGCGTACTCCCTGGCCGCCTTCTCGACCCCGCCGACCACCTGGTCCAGGCTCTCCTGGTCGGCGGCACGGGAGTCGAGCCAGCCGCGCACCAGGGAGGGGATGGCGTTGACGCCGTTCGGTTCCACGGAGATCTTGCCGAAGGTGGCGACGGCACCGGCGAGTTCGGCCTCGCGACGGGCGGCGAGCACGGTCTCGGCGTACGACAGCATGGGGTCGCGGCGGTCCACGAGGCGGGTGGTGCCGGCGTGGTTGGCCTCGCCCCGGAAGTCGAACCGCCACCGGCCGTGCGGCCAGATGGCACTGGCGATGCCGACCCGGTCGCCGGACAGGTCCAGTGCCCGGCCCTGCTCGACGTGCAGTTCGACGAAGGCGCCGATGCGGGCGAGCCGTTCGGGGTCGGCTCCGATGGCGTCGGGGTCGTGTCCGGCGGCCTCCATGGCCTGCGGGAGCGTAACTCCCTCCCCGTCGGTCAGCCGGTGTGCCTGCTCGACGGTGAGCTGTCCGGCGGTGAGCCGCGACCCGACACAGGCGAGCCCGAACCGGGCCCCCTCCTCGTCGCCGAAGTTGACGATGGCGAGGGGCTTGTCGAACTCGGCGCGCCGCGCCCGGAGTTCGTCGAACGCGGCGAAGGAGGACACGACTCCGAGGGGTCCGTCGAAGGCACCGCCGTCGGGCACGGAGTCGAGATGCGACCCGGTGACGACGGCGTCCCCTCGGGCGGGGTCACCGAGCCAGGCCCACTGGTTGCCGTTCCGGTCGACCTCGTAGGCCAGTCCCCGGCTCTCGGTCTGCTCCCTGAACCAGGTCCGGCAGTCGGTGTCGGCACCGGTCCAGGCGAAGCGCCGGTAGCCCCGGGAGTCGGGGTGCCGTCCGATGGGGAGCAGCTCGCGCCACATGGAGTGGAACGAACTGCCGCCCGGCAGGGTGGGGGCAGCCGGATCCGCGTCCGGCGACGGGACCGCCCCCACCGAGGAGTTGCCGCGCTCCGTCACGCCGACTCGCCTTCACGCATCGGCACCCGTACGCCCCGCTCGTCGGCGACCGACTCCGCGATGTCGTAGCCGGCGTCCACGTGCCGGATGACGCCCATGCCGGGGTCGTTCGTCAGTACCCGCCGGACCTTCTCCCCGCCCAGCTCCGTACCGTCGGCCACCGTCACCTGTCCGGCGTGCAGGGACCGTCCCATGCCCACGCCGCCGCCGTGGTGGATGGACACCCAGGACGCCCCCGACGCCACGTTGACCATGGCGTTCAGCAACGGCCAGTCGGCGATCGCGTCGGACCCGTCGAGCATGGCCTCGGTCTCCCGGTAGGGCGAGGCGACGGACCCGGCGTCCAGGTGGTCGCGCCCGATCGCCAGCGGCGCCGCCAGCTCCCCGCTCGCCACCATGTCGTTGAACCGCTCCCCTGCCTTGTCCCGCTCGCCGTAGCCCAGCCAGCAGATGCGGGCGGGCAGGCCCTGGAAGTGGACCCGCTCACCGGCCAGCTTGATCCAGCGGGCGAGGGACTCGTTCTCGGGGAACAGCTCCAGGAGCGCCTTGTCGGTCTTGGCGATGTCGGACGCCTCACCGGACAGGGCGGCCCAGCGGAAGGGGCCCTTGCCCTCGCAGAACAGCGGCCGGATATAGGCGGGGACGAAGCCGGGGAAGGCGAACGCCCGGTCGTATCCGGCGAGTTGGGCCTCGCCGCGGATCGAGTTGCCGTAGTCGAAGACCTCGGCCCCGGCGTCCATGAAGCCGACCATGGCCTCGACGTGCCGGGCCATCGACTCACGGGCGCGGGTGGTGAAGCCCGCCGGGTCCTTGGCGGCGGCGTCGGCCATGTCCTCGAAGTCGACGCCCACCGGGAGGTACGCGAGCGGGTCGTGCGCCGAGGTCTGGTCCGTCACGATGTCGATGGGCGCGCCCGACGTCAGGAGCTGCGGCACCAGCTCGGCCGCGTTGCCGAGGACGCCGATGGACAGCGGCCGGCGGGCGTCGCGGGCCTCGACGGCCAGCTGGAGGGCGTGGTCGAGGGAGTCCGCCTTCACGTCCAGGTAGCGGTGCTCGATGCGCCGTTCGATGGCCCGCGGGTCGACGTCGATACAGATCGCGACACCGTCGTTCATGGTGACGGCGAGCGGCTGGGCGCCACCCATGCCACCGAGGCCGGCGGTCAGCGTGATCGTGCCCGCCAGGGTGCCGCCGAACTTCTTCGCGGCGACGGCGGCGAAGGTCTCGTAGGTGCCCTGCAGGATGCCCTGGGTGCCGATGTAGATCCAGGAGCCGGCGGTCATCTGGCCGTACATGGTGAGGCCGAGGGCCTCCAGGCGGCGGAACTCCTCCCAGTTGGCCCAGTCGCCGACGAGGTTGGAGTTGGCGATCAGGACGCGCGGGGCCCACTCGTGGGTCTGCATGACGCCGACCGGGCGGCCGGACTGCACGAGCATGGTCTCGTCCTGCTTGAGGGTGCGCAGCGTGCGGACCATCGCGTCGAAGGAGCGCCAGTCACGGGCCGCCTTGCCGGTGCCGCCGTAGACGACGAGCTTGTCGGGGTGCTCGGCGACCTCGGGGTCGAGGTTGTTCTGGAGCATCCGCAGGGCGGCTTCCTGCTGCCATCCCAGGGTGCTCAGTTCCGTACCGCGCGACGCTCGTACGGGGCGGGGTCCTGACATGGTCTGCCTCCTGAGGGCTCCGGCCGCAGCCTGTTGTTGTCGATATTCACATCCTGGCTTCCTGAATAGAACTAGTCAATACGTTCTCGCGTCAGCGTGAGTGGGGCAGGGATGTTCCGTCGGACACCCGAGGGGGTCCGGGAGCGGGCGACAACAGACAGGAGACGTGGTGGACGAGTACGGCAACACCGGCGAAGGACGGGCCGCCCGCCGGGACGAGGCGGTGCGCGCGGCCGTGGAACAGGGACTGCTGGGGCCGGACTCCCCCATCGTCGGGCTTCTCGACGTCACCGGCATCCGGGAGTCGGCCGCGGAGCTCCGCGCGGCCTTCGACGAGGTCACCGCGCCCGGCACCCCGGTGCTGCACGCCTTCGCGGTGAAGGCCACCCCGCTGGTGCCGGTGCTGCGACTGCTGCGCGAGGAGGGCATCGGCGCGGAGGTGGCGAGTCCCGGCGAGCTGGCACTGGCCCGGGCGGCCGGAATCCCGCCGGCCCGGACCGTCCTCGACTCGCCCGCCAAGACGCCGGCCGAGCTCAGGGAGGCGCTGGCGCTGGGGATCGCCGTCAACGCGGACAACCCTCAGGAGCTGCACCGCATCGACGGCCTCGTACGGTCGGCCGTCAGCCGCTCCCCGCTCGGGATCCGCGTCAACCCGCAGGTCGGCGGCGGTTCCATCGGGGCGACCTCCACGGCGACGGCGACCTCGAAGTTCGGGGTGGCGCTGCGGGACGAGGGGGCGCGGGAGTGGGTCGCGCGCGCCTTTGACGAGCGGCCCTGGCTGAGCCGGCTGCACGCGCACACCGGCTCGCAGGGCATGCCGCTCGACCTGATGGTCCGGGGCGTCGAGGAGACGTACGCGCTCGCCGAGGAGATCAACCGCCACATCGGGCGGCCGCAGATCGACACGATCGACATCGGCGGCGGGCTGCCGGTGAACTTCACCTCCGACGTGACGACTCCGACGTACGCGCAGTACGCGCGGGCGCTCAGGGCGGCGGTGCCGGGGCTGTTCGACGGGCGGTACGGGCTGGTGACCGAGTTCGGCCGGTCGCTGCTGGCCGAGCACGGCACGATCGTGGCGCGGGTGGAGTACACCAAGAGCGCGGGCGGCCGGCCGGTCGCGGTGACGCACGCGGGCGTGCAGGTGGCGACGCGGACGGTGTACGCGCCGGGGTCGTGGCCGCTCAGGGTCGCGGCGTACGACGGCAAGGGACGGCCCAAGAACGGGCCCGTGGTGGTGCAGGACGTGGCCGGCCCCGCCTGCTTCGCGGGCGACCTGCTGGCCGAGGGGCGGGCACTGCCGCTCCTGGACCAGGGGGACTACGCGGCCGCGCTGGACACGGGGGCGTACTACTTCGCGCACCACTACGCGTACAACTCGCTCGCCCGGCCGGGCGTCCACGGCTTCGCGCCCGACCCGGCGGGACGTGTCGCGTTCGCGACCGTGCGGGCACCGCAGACGATCGCCGAGATCGTGGCCGAGTCGGGAGGGGCGTACGCCGACGCGCTCACCACCCTTCGCGCACCCGGGAACCGTTGACGTGCACCCGGGGGGCTACTGATCAAATTGCCTGTAAATCAAGGCAAGTTGACCCACTCTAGCCACCCGGAGCATGTTCCACCGGAAAATGCCAGATCCCTCACCCGTCACGCACACGTTGCGTAGTTTCGGCGTCACTCAGCCGAACCCCAGGCGGGAGGGGAGCCACGGTGCAGGGAATCGACGAGTGCCTGCTTGAAGCCATGCGACTGCCAGGTGCGCGGGGCGCCGCGCTGGTCGACTGGACGAGCGGGCTGGCGCTGGGCGTCGTGGGGGAATCCCCCGGCGGCGACCAGGAGGCGGCCGCCGCGGAGGCCGCCGAGCTCGCCCGGCTGGCCGCCGAGCAGCGCGCCTTCTCCTCCGGGAGCTCCGCCGCCGAGTCGGATGCCGCGGGGGACGAGCCGGATCCCCCGGTCGAGGATCTGATCCTCAGCAACCGGGACAGCTACCACGTCCTGCGGTTCGTGCCGACGTCCTTCGACAGCAGCGTGTTCCTGCATCTGTGGCTGGCCCGCGCGGAGGGCAACCTCGCGCTGGCCCGGATCCGGCTCGGCGAGATGGCCGGACGGCTGGAGCTCGAATGACGACGGTGCGGACCACTCCCGCCACCCCGCCGCCCCGGCTGCCGGTCCGCGACAAGGCGGCGGCCCTGGGACGCGGCTGGGGCGGTGTCTCGCCCATGCTGACCCGGCTGGCCGCCGAGCGCGCCACCGGCGTCCTGGTGCGCGAGCGCGGCACGCTGCACCTCGCCGACGGCAAGGTGGTGCACGCCGAGAGCCCGGCCGCCCCCGGCGCCCACGTCCTCCTCGCCGCCCACGGCACCCTCGACGCCGAGGTCTGGCGCCGGGCCCTGGCCGAGAGCGCGGCGAGCGCCGCGGGTGCCGCGGATGCCGGAAACCCCGAGAGCGCCGGGCTCGCGGGCGGCGCCGGGATCGTCGGAACCGGAGCCCATCGCCTCACCGGCGCGGACGTCGTGCACCATGCGGGCCGCCGGCTGGTCGAGGACGGGCTGCTCACCCCGGGTGCCCTGGAGATGTGCCGGCTGACCGCCCTGTACGACGCGGCGTACTTCGCGCTCGCCCCGAGCAGCAGCCCGGGCCGCTTCCGCTACGGCACCGAGGACGGGCCCGGCGCCCCCGGCGGCGAACCCGACGCGCTCGTCGGCGAACACGGCAGCGCACGGGCCGGCGAACCCGGCGGTGTCCACGGCGACGCCCTCACCGGTCCCGGCATCCCGCATCCCGTCCCGGTCGCCGCCCTGGAGCGCGAGACACTGCGGCGGCGTGACCTGCTGCACCGCATCTGGCCGCACGCGTTGCCGGACGAGGTGCCGCTGACCCGCGAGTACCGCCCCGCGACCCCGCCGATCCCGGCCCGGCGGCAGGCCGTACTGGCCCTCGTGGACGGCGTCCGCACGGCATCGGACATCGCCCGCGCGCTGGGCCGCCCGGCGTTCCACACCCTGGTCGACCTACGGCGGCTGGTGGCGGCCGGGGCCGTCTCGCCGTGCCCGCTGCCGGGCCCGCTGGCCGAGGCGATGGCGGGCCCGTGGTCCGGAGCACCACCCGAGCCGATGCCCGGAGCAATGCCCGGAGCAATGCCCGGACCGATGTCCGGATCGTTGCCCGGTCAGCCGCCCGGTCAGCTGCCCGTAGCGGTACCCGGACCGATGCCGGGGCAGCTGACCGGCCCCGAAGTCACCCGTCCCCCCGTCGATCTCGTCGGCAGCGTCGCGCCCGTCGATCCCCACATCACGTTGCTGAAGAGGCTCAGGGATGCGCTGGAGGCCCTTTGAACGGCAGCGGTTCCGCGCCGAGAGGAGAGACCTGATGGCAGCAGCGCAGGACGGGATCCTGGAGGAGCTGCGTCGGCTCAGAGCCCGTGTGCCGCAGCTCACGGGCGCCCTCGCGGCCGACGTCGACGGTCTCGTCCTGGCCCAGGACACCCCGGGCGTCGACCCGGAGACCGTGGCCGCGCTCACCGGGGCCACCCGGGCACTGGCCGCACAGCTGGCCGACGAGACCGGCCAGGGGGACCTGCGCGAACTCCTCGTGCGTGGCGTGTACGGCTATGTCGCCACGTACGCGGCGGGCGCCGGGGCCGTCGTCACGCTGCTCGCCCAGGACCGCGTCAACGTCGGCCGCCTGCACCTGGAGGGCCGGCGGGCGGGCGCCCGGATCGGGGAGCTCGTCGACTTCGCCGCGACCGACCCCACCGGCCCCACCGGCCCCACCGAACAGTCCGAACGGACCGAACACACCGAGACCACCACGAAGGCGCCCGCGAAACCCGCTCCGGCACGTGCCAGAGCGGCCCGCACGTCCCGGGCCAAGCCCACGGACACCCGCGCCACGGCCACCGCTCCGACGGTGGCCCGCACCACCACCGAAAGTTGAGAGAACCGAGGAGACACAGTCATGGCCAACACCGAAACCGCACTGAAGGAGGCCCTCGCCTCCATCGAGGGCGCGACCGGCGTCGCCCTCGTCGACTACACCAGCGGCATGGCGCTCGGCACGATGGGCGGCAGCAAGGGCTTCGACCTGAACGTGGCCGCCGCCGGCAACACCGACGTGGTCCGCGCGAAGATGCGCACGATGGAGCACCTCGGGCTCAAGGGCCAGATCGAGGACATCCTGATCACCCTGTCCGACCAGTACCACCTGATCCGCCTGATCGCCGGGCGCGGCGGCAACGGGCTCTTCCTCTACCTGGTCCTCGACGCCAAGAGGTCCAACCTGGCGATGGCCCGCCACCAGCTGAAGGCGATCGAAGCGGACCTGGAGGTGTGACCGAGCGCTAAGGGGGGCGTGTTTCGAAGGTCCCTCCTGCCTGGAAGGCATCCCGGCCGCGTTGCCGGACTCGCCCCCGATACACCCGGTATCGGGGGCGGCCCGGCGCCGTGCGCTCGCACGCACCGGACGGCGCCGGGGCCGACGCCGCTCCTGCCGAAACCCGCCCTACACCAGTGCCGCGCTGCGGCGGCGCGACCCGCCGGGGGCCGCGTCGCCCGCCGCGATACCCGTGCCGCGGTACGCCTTCACCGTCTTGCCGGCCGGGCGCCCGCCGTTCGCGGCGAGCCAGTCGACCCGCACCCACAGCAGCGCGTCGCCGGCCCGCTCCTGCCGTCCCAGCCAGGCGGCCTTGAGCATGAGTCCCGTACCGCACCCGGCGAGCAGCATGCCGCCCGCGACGGGCACGGCGAACGAACTCAGCAGTGCCACCAGCCAGGCCCCCAGCAGCCACCAGCGGTGTCCCCGGCGCCAGTTGCGCACACTGACCGCACGGTCCTGGAGCACGTCGTGCTTCCCGGCCCGGGCGGCCGCCCGCCCGAGTGTCGTGTACCGCTCGCGACGGCTGTACGACACCACGGCCGCGGCGACGATGAACAGCGCCGCTCCCGCCATCACGCCGATCCGGCGTCCGGTCAGCCCCGGCACCAGCAGCCCGATCCCCGCCGCGAACACCCCGAGCCACCACAGCGGCGCCGCCCCGGCGCGCACGACGACGGCCACCCGGGCCAGCCCTTGAGCCCTGCGATCTCCGTGTGCCACGTCCTGCCTCCTCGTCGTCCCGGCACAGTCCTGATGGGCGGGGAGGGTAACGAGCGAACGTGAGACAAGGCTGAGAAAGGCCCGCTATTCCACGAACAGTCCTCGCGCCGCGGCCCCGGCGTCGAACTGCTCCAGCCGGGCCTGCGCGTCCGGCAGCTCGTCGCACATCGCCTCCAGCAGCACCCGGCCCAGCAGCATCGGCGCGCAGGCGGTGTCGAAGGCGAGGCCGGTGCCGACCGCGGCGGGCAGGAGGAGGTCGGAGACCTTGGCGACCGGTGCGAAGGCGGAGTCGGCGACCGTGACGACACTCAGGCCGGCCTCCTTGGCGTAGGCGAGCGTGTCCACGACCTCACGGGGATGCCGGGGCAGCGCGAAGCACAGCAGCGTCGAGGCGCCCGCGCGGACGGCGGCGTCGATGCGGTCGTGGATCATCGTGCCGCCCTCGTTGAGCAGCCGTACGTCCGGGTGGACCTTGGCGGCGAAGTACGCGAAGCCGTACGCCTGGGAGGCCGCGGCCCGCAGCCCGAGGACCGGCAGCGGGCGGGAGGCGGCCAGCAGCCGGCCGGCCCTCTGCACCGGCCGCGGGTCGGCGAGGATCTCCGCCAGGTGCCTCAGGTTCTCGATCTCGGCCTCGACGGCCTGCTGGTACTCGTTGTACGACGCGGAGGCCGCCGTCTGTTCGGCGGGTGTGACCTCGCGCAGGTGCCGGCGCAGCGCGGGGTAGCCGTCGAAGCCGAGGGCGACGGCGAAGCGGGTGACGGAGGGCTGGCTGACCCCGGCGAGTTCGGCCAGCTCCACGCTGGACAGGAACGGCACGTCGGCGGCGCGCCGCACCATGCTGTGCGCGATGCGCCGCTGGGTCGGCGTGAGCCGATGCCCCTCGAACAGCGCCTGTAGACGTCCCGCGGGAGTGTCCGCCACACCCGCACCGGCCATGTCGCTCATGCCTCGCTCCCCCTCCAGATCTGCGTGAACCGGTCGAGCAGTGCGACCGCGGCCGTCACGTCGCCCGTGAGCGGCCGGTCGGCCGGGTCGTCGTCGAGCACCGCCTCGGCGAGCTCCAGCGCGCGGCCCACCGGAAGGTCCGGGCCGGGCCGCAGGTCGCGCTGGCGCAGCGCCCGTACGGCGGCGACGAGTTCGCAGCCGACGACGAGACGGTACGCGCCGCACGCGCGCAGTGTCTGGCGGGCGGCGAGCGAGGCGAAGCTGGCCTGCTCCTCGACGCCCCGGGAGAGTACAGCGTGGCCGAGCGAGGCGGGCGCGGAGAAGGCCCGCAGATCTCCGAGGGCGGCGCCGGCGGCGTACTCCAGGATCATCACGCCGGAGGAGGCGGGCTCCTGGTCGGCGAGGAAGGGCCGCAGGCGGGTGAAGGCGGGCTCGTTGAGCGTGGAGAGCCGGGAGGTGGAGAGGCGGGCGACCTGGGTGAGCGCCAGCCTGAAGTGGTCCAGGGCGAGGGCGAGTTGGGCTTGGTAGAAGCCGCCGTGGTGGTAGGCGGCCATGTCCTCGGGGCAGATGAGGGGGTTCTCGGCGGCGGCGTTGATCTCGATGGCTAGGACCTCCTCCAGGACGTCGGCGGCGTCGTGTGCCGGCCCGTGGATCTGGGGCAGGCAGCGGAAGCCGTACGGGTCCTGGATCCGGCCCAGCGGCGGGGTGGGCCGGTCCTCCGCCCCGATCAACTCCCGCATCTTCCGGGCCACTTCGGAGGAGCCGCGGTGCGGCCGGGCGGCGTGCACGGGGGCGGCGTACGCCTCGTGCGATCCGTCCACGGCGAGCAGCGACAGGGCGCCGACGATCTGCGTGGCCTCGATGAGCCCGCGCAGTTCGTGCAGGGCGAGGGCGGCCTGGCCGAGGGTGAGGGCGTTGCTGCTGATGAAGGCGAGGGCGTCGTTGTTGTCGAGCGACTGGGGCTCGGGGGCGCCGGTCACCTCACGCGCCCCGCCTGAAGCACCGGCTCCCCGGCCACCACGAGCGCCCGCAGCCGAACCCGCACCCGCACCGACCGCGACGTCCGCGCCCGAGCCGAGCGAGCCTCCCGCGCCCGACCCGCCGGAGACAGAACCCCCGGCGGCATCAGCCACCCGCACCTCGGCGCCCCCCGGCCCCCCGGCGTTCCGCCAGGGATGCTCCCCCACCAGCGCCAGCCCCGCCTGGGCCAGCGCCGCGATGTCCCCGGTGCCCACGGACCCGAACTCGTTGACCACCGGGTAGGCGCCGCTCTCCAGCGCCTCGCACAGCGCCGTCACCACGGTCGGCCGCAGTCCCGCGCCCCCCGCGAGCAGCTGGTTGGCCCGTACCGCGAGCATCGCGCGGACCTGCCGGGCGGGTAGTTCCTCGCCGATGGCACCGGCGTGGCTGCGCAGCAGCCGCAGGCCGTGCTCGGCGGCCGTGTCGGTGGGCACGTCCTCGTTCCGGTTGGCGCCGACGCCGGTCGAGCGGCCGTAGACGCGCCCGGTCGCGGCGATCTGCCGGGCGGCGTCCCAGGACTCGTTCACCCGCTTCATCGCCTCGGTCCCGGCCACCGGTCGGGCGGTTCCGTCGGCGAGAGCGACGACATCCGCGACGGCCAGCCCGATCCCGTCGAGGACCACGAGACCGGTGCGCCCGACCGGCACGACATACAAGGTGTCCACGATTCGAGACGACATAAGACAGTAACTCCCCTCAAACCGGACGATCGATCTTGCTCTTCGGTCATCCGTAACCGCGGATTAACACCAGGCCGTTGACAATCCATTCAGCTACAGAGAACTCTGCATGACGTTATACAGCCGGGCAAGGGACAACCACATGATCCAGTTCGACGCGGTCCACAAACGCTTCCCCAACGGCACGACAGCAGTGCACGACCTCACCCTCGACATGCCGGAAGGCGGCGTGACCGTCCTCGTCGGATCCTCCGGTTGCGGCAAGACGACCACCCTCAGGATGATCAACCGGATGGTCGAGCCGACCTCCGGCACCATCAAGGTCGGTGGCAAGGATGTCACCCGCCAGGACGCGGCCGAACTGCGGCGCTCCATCGGGTACGTCATCCAGCAGTCGGGCCTCTTCCCGCACCGCACGGTCCTGGACAACATCGCCACGGTCCCGCTCCTGCTGGGCCACGGCCGCCGCAAGGCCCGTGCGCGGGCGGCGGAACTGCTGGAGACCGTCGGCCTGACCGCCGACGCCGGCAAGCGCTACCCGCACCAGCTCTCCGGCGGCCAGCAGCAGCGCGTCGGCGTCGCCCGCGCCCTGGCCGCCGACCCGCCGGTGCTGCTCATGGACGAGCCCTTCGGCGCGGTCGACCCGGTCGTGCGCACTCAGCTCCAGGACGAACTGCTGCGACTCCAGAAGGAGTTGAACAAGACCATCGTCTTCGTCACGCACGACATCGACGAGGCGGTCCGGCTCGGCGACCGCATCGCGATCTTCCGCACCGGCGGTCACCTCGTCCAGTGCGCCCCGCCCACCGAACTCCTCGCCCGTCCGGCCGACGACTTCGTGGCCGACTTCCTCGGCGCCGAGCGCGGCCTCAAGCTGCTCTCGCTGAAGACCCTGGCCGAGGTCCCGCAGGGCCCGGCGCCGCACGACAGCGGCTGGACCCTCATGCTCGACGCCGGCGACAGGCCCCTGCACTGGTCCTCGAAGGACGCCGAGATCCCCGTACGGCCGCTGCGGGACGGCGACTCCCTGCTCGCGGCCCTCAACGAGTCCGTCTCCTCCCCGACCGGCCTGGTCGCCCGCGTCGACGCCGACGGCGTGCTCACCGGCGTCACGTCCCGTGACGACATCCACCGGCACGCGGGCCGGGCGCACTCGGAAGCCCGGGTGGTCGTATGACCATCGACTGGTCGTGGATCTCCGGCCACACCGACGACCTGACCACCCTGACGGTCTCCCACCTCCAGGCAGCCCTGAGCGCCGTCTTCTTCGGCCTGCTGATCAGCCTGCCCCTCGCCGTGGTGGCCCACCGGGTCCGCCCGCTGCGCGGCTTCCTGCTCGGGCTCTCGAACGTCCTGTTCACGATCCCGTCGATCGCGATCTTCGTGCTCCTGCTGCCGATCAGCGGTCTGACCCGCACCACGACCGTCATCGGTCTGACCGTCTACACGCTGGTCGTGCTGCTGCGGAACACCGTCGAGGGCCTCGACTCGGTCCCCGCGAAGACGAAGGAGGCAGCGAAGGCGATGGGCACCCGCCCCCTGCGCACGCTCCTCACCGTCGAACTCCCCCTCGCACTCCCCGTGATCATGGCGGGCGTGCGGATCGCGACCGTCATGTCGATCTCCCTCGTCTCCGTCGCCACCTACATCGGCGACGGCGGCCTCGGCCAGCTCTTCACCGACGGCTTCCAGCGCGACTTCCCGACCCCGGTGATCGTGGGCGTGGTCCTCACGCTCCTGCTCGCCGTGGTCGCCGACGCCCTGCTGGTGGCCCTCCAGTACGTCCTGACCCCGTGGCGGCGGAGGCGAGCCTGACATGTACGAACTCCTCAAGAACCTCGGCGACTGGCTGACCAGCGGCGCGAGCTGGTCCGGTACCGACGGCATCGCCCACCGGCTCGCCGAGCACCTGCAGTACTCGCTGCTGGCCACCCTCGTCGCGGCCGCGATCGGCCTCCCCCTCGGCCTGCTGATCGGCCACACCGGCAAGGGCGCCTTCGTCGCGATCAACCTCGCGTCCTTCGGCCGTGCCCTGCCCACCGTCGGCCTGGTGGTGCTGGTCTTCCTGGCCGGCGGGCTGTCCATGCTGCCGGTCTACGTCGCCCTGGTCGCCCTCGCGGTCCCGGCGATCGTCACCAACACCTACGCCGGCATGACGGCCGTGGACCCGGACGTGAAGGACGCCGCCCGCGGCCAGGGCATGCGCGGCCACCAGGTCCTCCTCCAGGTCGAACTGCCCCTCGCGCTCCCCCTGATCATGACCGGCCTGCGCCTGGCACTGATCCAGGTCGTCGCCACGGCGACCATCGCGGCCTACGTCTCCTTCGGCGGCCTCGGCCGCTACGTCTTCGACGGCCTCGCCCAGCGCGACCTCGTCCAGGTCCTCGGCGGTGCGGTGCTGGTCGCCGTGGTCGCCGTGACCCTCGACCTGCTGCTCTCCGGCCTCCAGCGCCTCCTCTTCCGCCACCGCACCGCCTAGGGACCCCAGATGAACCGACGTACGCTCCTCGGCGGCCTCCTCGCGGCGGCCTCCGTCCCCGTCCTCTCGTCCTGCTCCGGCGGTGTCACCTCCCTCGACGGTCAGGGGAGTTCGGCCGGCGGCAGCGGCTCCAGCAAGGGCGGGCTCACCATCGGCACCGCCAACTTCACCGAGAACCAGGTGCTGGGCTACCTCTACGCGGCGGTGCTCCAGCAGGCCGGCGTGAAGGTGAAGGTCCGCCCGAACCTCGGCACCCGCGAGATCGTGATCCCCGCGCTCAAGGCGGGCGACATCGACCTGCTGCCCGAGTACCAGGGCGCCCTCCTCAACTACCTGGCCCCGAAGGACGCCTCGTCGGAGCCCGGCACCATGCAGAACGCCCTCACCCTGGCCCTGCCCGCGGGCCTCCAGGTACTCCCCTACAGCGAGGCGGCCGACTCCGACTGCTTCGCCGTCACCCGGGAGACCGCCCGCAAGTACGGCCTCGTCACCCTCGCCGACCTCGCCAAGCAGAACGGCAAGCTCGTCATCGGCGCCGCGCCCGAGGTCAAGAAGCGCCGGGTGGGCGCGATCGGACTGAAGGACGTGTACGGCGTCGAGTTCAAGGAGTTCAAGTCGCTCGACTCGGACGGCCCGCTGGTCAAGGGCGCCCTGAAGAAGGGCGACGTGGACGTGGCGAACCTCTTCACCACCGACACCGACATCGCGGCCAACGGCTGGGTGGTGCTGACCGACCCGAAGAACCTCATCCCCAGCCAGCACATCGTTCCCCTCATCGCCGACCGCAAGGCCGACGACACGGTCCGCAAGGCCCTCGCCCGGCTCGGCAACGTCCTGACCACCGAACAGCTCACGCAGCTCAACAGCCAGGTCGACAACGACAAGAAGGACCCGGAGGACGTGGCGAACGCGTACGCGAAGCAGCACGGGCTGGCGAAGTCCTGAGATCCCGACTCCGAACAGGGGGGCTATCCCCAGTGCGGCGCGCGCGTCCGTTTCCTACCGTGGAGCCCATGACCGGAATGGATGCGCGGGACCCCGAACTCACGAAGGAACTCAACGCCACCCTGCATGCGCGCAGGGAACTGGGCGAGGAGTACGAGTCCGCGCTGGTCGACTCGTTCCTGGAGAAGGTCGACCAGCGGATCGACGGCGTCGTGGACCGCCGGGTGCGCCGGCAGCTCGCCGAGCAGCAGATGGTGTCGGCCCGGGGCGCCCGTTCACCCAAGTCCACCGACTCCTTCGGTGAACGCTTCGGCTTCGGCATCGTCTCCATGGTGCTGGCGATCCCGCTCTCCGCGATCGGCGGCGGCATCGCCCACCTGCCCGGCCTCCTGGTGGCCTGGGCGGGCATCGTCGGCGTGAACGCCTTCCAGGCCGCGAAGTCCAACCCGGAGATCTTCCGCGGCCGCCGCCACCGGCAGACCCAGGACAGCGACTGGGAGGGCTGACCCGACGCACACCCCGGCCGGGTCGGCAGCACCATGACCCGACGCAGGTTGACGTGCCGGGGGCGGCTGCAACAGCTGGGGAACCGGGCGACAGCCCGCTGAAGCGCAGAAAAAAGTATGCGCGGGGACCGCCGCACCCCCGTTGCCGGGGGGCGGGACGACGGCGGTCCCCGCGAGAGGCGTCGACCGGGTCAGGCCTGGTCTGACGCCCAGCGTCCTTGGAGGTCCGGGAGCCGCTCCGGAGGTCCTTGGACGTTCGGTGTCGGCTGGGGCGGGGAGCCGCTCCCGCCCTGCCGACATCCACTAATGTGCCCGACTCGTGTTAAGCGTGTGCTGCGTGGACGTGACGCGCTCGTACCAGTTCCGCGAAGTCCACCCTTTCGGTGGGAAACCGGAAGTCCGCCGCGCCCACGCCCTGTTCACCGGACGTTTTCCCGCAGGATGCGCTTACTTCCCGCCCTTGGCGAGAAAAGCCAGCAGGTCCTGCCGGCTGATCACTCCGGTGGGCTTGCCCTCCACGAGGACGATCGCCGCGTCCGCCGAACCCAGCACCTGCATCAGGTCGCCGACCGGTTCGCCGGAACCGACCTGGGGCAGCGGGGACGACATGTGCTTCTCCAGCGGGTCGCCGAGGGAGGCCCGCTGGGTGAACAGCGCGTCCAGCAGCTCCCGCTCCACGACCGACCCGACGACCTCCGCGGCCATCACGTCCGGGTGGCCGGCGCCCGGCTTGACGATCGGCATCTGCGAGACGCCGTACTCCCGCAGCACCTCGATGGCCTCGCCGACGGTTTCGTCCGGGTGCATGTGGACGAGGGAGGGGATGGCGCCGTGCACCTTGTCGTTGAGGACGTCGGCCACGCGGGCGCTCGGGCCCTCGTCCTCCAGGAAGCCGTAGTCGGCCATCCACTCGTCGTTGAAGATCTTGGAGAGGTAGCCGCGCCCGCTGTCGGGGAGCAGGACCACCACGACGTCGTCCGGGCCGAGCCCCTCGGCGACCCGCAGCGCCGCGACGACGGCCATGCCGCAGGAACCGCCCACCAGCAGGCCCTCCTCCTTGGCGAGGCGGCGGGTCATCTGGAAGGAGTCCTTGTCGGACACGGCGACGATGCCGTCGGCGACGCTGCGGTCGTAGGCGGTCGGCCAGAAGTCCTCGCCGACGCCCTCGACGAGATACGGCCGCCCGGAGCCGCCCGAGTACACGGACCCCTCGGGGTCGGCGCCGACGACCTGGACCCGGCCGTCGCTGGCGTCCTTCAGATACCGCCCGGTCCCGGAGATGGTGCCGCCGGTGCCGACGCCCGCCACGAAGTGGGTGATCCGCCCCTCCGTCTGCTCCCACAGCTCGGGGCCGGTGGAGTGGTAGTGGGAGAGGGGGTTGTTGGCGTTGGAGTACTGGTCCGGCTTCCAGGCCCCCGGCGTCTCACGGACCAGCCGGTCGGAGACGTTGTAGTACGAGTCGGGGTGCTCGGGGTCGACGGCCGTGGGGCAGACGACGACCTCGGCGCCGTAGGCCCGAAGCACGTTGATCTTGTCCGTGGACACCTTGTCGGGGCACACGAAGATGCAGTGGTACCCCTTCTGCTGCGCGACGATGGCGAGCCCGACCCCGGTGTTTCCGCTGGTCGGCTCGACGATGGTGCCCCCGGGCTTCAGTGCCCCGCTCTCCTCCGCCGCCTCGATCATGCGCAGCGCGATGCGGTCCTTCACGGAACCGCCGGGGTTGAAGTACTCGACCTTGGCCAGGACGGTTGCCCGGATGCCCTTGGTCACGCTGTTGAGCCTCACCAGCGGGGTGTTGCCGACGAGGCTGATCATCGAGTCGTGGAATTGCACCGTTGTCTCCGGATGCTGCAAGGAAGTGGTCGAAATGGTTCCGCCAGCCTATGGCCTGATCGGGCGCCATGACGGCCGTTCACTCCCCGTTGGGATTGGGCCACGGTCCGTGCGGGGCAAGGAGTGTGTGTAGCGGGTACGACGGAGGTGGCGCAACGTATGACGAGCATGTCGAGGGCGAGGGTGGCCCGGCGGATCGCGGCGGGCGCAGCCTACGGCGGCGGCGGGATCGGCCTGGTCGGCGCCGCGGCCATGGGGCTGTTGCTGGCGGAGGCACGGCTGGCGAGACGGCAGGTGGGCAACGGCGTGACGCCGCACGTCCCCCAGGCCGAGGGCCGGTACGGCCATGTCTACGCCACGCCCGGTGAACCCGCCCTGCGGCTGGTGATGCTGGGCGACTCCACGGCCGCGGGCCAGGGTGTGCACCGGGCGGGCGAGACGCCGGGTGCGCTGCTGGCGTCCGGCCTGGCCGCGGTGGCGGAACGGCCGGTGGAGTTCCGTAACGTCGCCCTGCCCGGGGCCACGTCCGACGATCTGGACCGCCAGGTGGCGCTGACGCTGGCGGACCCCGGGGGGGTCCCCGACATCTGCGTGATCATGATCGGCGCGAACGACGTGACGCACCGGATGCCCGCGACGCGCTCCGTGCGCCACCTGGCCTCGGCGGTACGGCGTCTGCGCACGGCCGGTGCCGAGGTCGTCGTCGGCACCTGTCCCGACCTGGGCACGATCGAGCCGGTCCAGCAGCCCCTGCGCTGGCTGGCCCGCAGAGCCTCCCGCCAGCTGGCGGCCGCCCAGACGATCGGCGCGGTCGAGCAGGGCGGCCGCACGGTGTCCCTGGGCGACCTGCTGGGCCCGGAGTTCGCGGCGAACCCACGGGAGCTGTTCGGCCCGGACAACTACCACCCCTCCGCGGAGGGGTACGCGACAGCGGCCATGGCGGTGCTGCCGACGGTGTGCGCGGCCCTGGGCCTCTGGCCGGCGGACGAGGACCGTCCGGACGCCTCGCGCCGTGAGGGCTTCCTGCCGGTGGCCAGGGCGGCGGCGGAGGCCGTGTCCGAGCCCGGCACGGAGGTCGTGGCGGCGATGCCGACGGGCCCGAAGGGGCCTTGGGTCCTGCTGAAGCGCAGGCGCAGGCGGCGGGTCCGGGCGACGGAGCCGTCACCCACCAGCCCGTCCGGCGTCTGACCTCATTCAGCCCCTCCGGCGTTTGAGGAGCGGGGGTCCAGGGGGCGGAGCCCCCTGGAGGACGGGACGGGTAGGGGCGGCGGGGGCGAAAAAAGCAAGCGCTTAGACATAGGTCACACCGCGACGCCCGTGACCTGGGCCATACGTCCGGGTAACTTCGCAAGCAGCCACGCCCGGAAGAACACCCCCGCATGCCAATGGAGCCGTGATGCCCGAAGCAGTGATCGTCTCGACCGCCCGCTCCCCCATCGGCCGCGCCGTCAAGGGCTCACTCAAGGACCTGCGCCCCGACGACCTCACCGCCACGATCATCCAGGCCGCCCTCGCCAAGGTCCCCGAGCTGGACCCGCGGGACATCGACGACCTGATGCTCGGCTGCGGTCTGCCCGGCGGCGAGCAGGGCTACAACCTGGGCCGGATCGTCGCCGTGCAGATGGGCATGGACCACCTGCCGGGCTGCACGATCACCCGTTACTGTTCCTCCTCGCTGCAGACGAGCCGCATGGCCCTGCACGCCATCAAGGCCGGCGAGGGCGACGTCTTCATCTCGGCCGGTGTCGAGATGGTCTCCCGCTTCGCCAAGGGCAGCTCCGACGGCCTCCCGGACACCACCAACCCGCTCTTCGCCGAGGCACAGGCCCGCACCGCCGCCACCGCCGCGTCCGAGGGCTCCTCCTGGCACGACCCGCGCGAGGACGGCCTGCTCCCCGACCCGTACATCGCGATGGGCCAGACCGCGGAGAACCTGGCCCGCACCAAGGGCGTCACCCGCCAGGACATGGACGAGTTCGGCGTCCGCTCGCAGAACCTCGCCGAGGAAGCCATCAAGAACGGCTTCTGGGAGCGCGAGATCACCCCGGTCACGCTTCCCGACGGCACCGTCGTCTCCAGGGACGACGGCCCGCGCGCCGGCGTCACCCTGGAAGCCGTCCAGGGCCTGAAGCCGGTCTTCCGCCCCGACGGTCTCGTCACGGCGGGCAACTGCTGCCCCCTCAACGACGGCGCCGCCGCGGTCGTGGTCATGTCCGACACCAA
Source organism: Streptomyces sp. NBC_00285 (assembly GCF_036174265.1). Classification (NCBI taxonomy): domain Bacteria; kingdom Bacillati; phylum Actinomycetota; class Actinomycetes; order Kitasatosporales; family Streptomycetaceae; genus Streptomyces; species Streptomyces sp. NBC_00285. The sequence goes on from NZ_CP108055.1 coordinate 4,566,754, forward strand.
GGCCCGCGAGCTCGGCCTCACCCCGCTCGCCCGCATCGTGTCGACGGGTGTCTCCGGCCTCTCCCCCGAGATCATGGGCCTCGGCCCGGTCGACGCCAGCAACCAGGCCCTGCGCCGCGCCGGCCTCACCATCGACGACATCGACCTGGCCGAGATCAACGAGGCGTTCGCCGCCCAGGTGATCCCCTCCTACCGCGACCTGGGCATCCCGCTGGAGAAGGTGAACGTCAACGGCGGCGCCATCGCCGTCGGCCACCCCTTCGGCATGACCGGCGCACGCATCACGGGCACGCTCATCAACTCCCTCCAGTTCCACGACAAGCAGTTCGGTCTGGAGACCATGTGCGTGGGCGGCGGCCAGGGCATGGCGATGGTCATCGAGCGCCTGAGCTGATCAACACCCCATATCCGTACGGAAAGTAGCCGCGCGGGAACACAGCGCCACCCTCTGGCCCAGAACCCGGGAAACTCCTGGGTTCTGGGCCCGTTTGTGATCCAATCTCCCCCAGGATGTGACCTATCTCCCTTCCAGAAGGGATGTGCGCAGGTCAGAGCCGTTTCACCACCAAACCCCGGGTCCAAAGTCCTGTCCGTTTCGTGACGTTACGCACTGACAGCTGGATAGTCCGCCCTTCAAGCTGATGTAGGAAGTCGGGGGTCGACTTTGAACCGGGAGTACGTCAGTGAGCGCCATGCCGATCGCATTGCTGGTCACCACGGCCGCCACCGGCGCCGTGGGCGTCGCCGTCCTGCGCACCCTCATGGTGCTGCGCCGACAGGTCGCCGCCCTGCACACCGAGCTCGCCAAGAACAACACCGTGCCGCTGCGGGGCCTCGTACCGGCCGCCCGCCCCGCCACCGACGTCGACGAGATACGCGCCGCCGTGGCCGAGGCCCTCGCCGAGGAACGCGAGCGTGAACTCGCCGAGGCGCGTGCCTTCTGGGCCGCCCAGGAGTCCCGTGACGCCTCCGAGGCGCCCTCACTGCTCGGCCTGCCCGACAGCGAGCTGTTCCTGCCCCGGCAGACCGACTTCGTGGGCCTGGAGCCGCTGGAGTCGGTGACGGAGCCGTCCACGGAAGCGGACGAGTTCGCCGGGGACAGCCCCGAACTGGCCGCGGCCCGCCGCCGTCACCCCTCCCACCCGGACTTCGTCCCGGTCGGCTCACCCACCGTCGGCGACCACGAACGCACGGTGGCGACCCTGGAGGACCTGGCCGCCTCCGGCACCGAACTGGCCGACGTCCGTCCGGGTCCGCTCGGCACCCTCGACGTCTACGTCTTCGCCGACGGCACGACCCTCTGCATGACCCCGGGCCACCGGGAGACGGCGGAACGCCTCTCAGCGGCCCTGCGCGCGGGCCAGACCCCGGTCCTGCTGGGCGGCTCGGGCATCTCGGGCGCGTACACGCTGACGTTCGCGTGCGGCGAGGAGAACGTCTACATTCTCGCGGACCGGGTCATAGCGAGCCTCTAGGGGCCGTAGCGGTGTGGGCGCGACCGGCCCTCACCGGCCCGCGGTCGCCGCCGAACCTCAGACGCCCGCCCGCTTCTGCGCTTCCTCCACCAACCGCACAGCCTCGGAAACCTGGCCCTCGTCATCGAGCACGAGGGCCAAGTCGTGCACCGCGACGGTGATTTGGTCGGCCGCGGCGAACATCCCCGCATCCGGCATCTCGCGGAGCTCGGTACCCGGCTCCTCCAGAACCTGCGTCCGACGGACGAACTCCCGGGCCAGCCCCAGCGCCTCAGCGGCGGCGCCCCGCTGCAGACGGGACTGCGGCGCGGCCCGCAACCGGTCGGCGAATTGGTCCACGGCCTGGGTCAGACGCTCGGTATCAGCCACCCGGCAACCGTACGCGTCCCACCGGGACTGTTGCCAACGCGCGAACGCTCAGGCACGGTGACCTGAAGGACCGGCTTACAGCCCATGCGCACGGAGGCGCCGATGTCCCAAGTTTTCTCCGAGGAGACCCACCGCAACATGCTCGCCCGCATCCCTCACTGCACCGGTCGTGAAGTGTCCGACTGGCTCCGCACCGTCGACGAAGGCCCGGCTCTCTTCCGCTTCGAGGAGAAGGTCAGCTGGCTCCGCCACGAACACAACCTCGCGTACGGCCACGCGAAAGCGCTCATCCACGAGTACGACCTGAGGAGGGCCGCGCGCAGGTACTTCTAGCCGCGCACACGGGAAAGGGCCCCGGGTAGGAACCCAGGGCCCTTTCGCACGCCGCGTGTGTACTACGCGTGTGTACTAGTCGTTGCTGTTGAGGATCGCGATGAGCCTCAGGAACTCCATGTAGATCCACACCAGCGTCAGCGTCAGACCGAACGCCGCCAGCCACGCCTCCTCGCGCGGGGCGCCGTAGGCGATGCCGTCCTCGACCTGCTTGAAGTCCAGCGCCAGGAAGCACGCGCCGAGCAGGACGCCGATGATGCCGAACATGATGCCGAGGCCGCCGCTGCGGAAGCCGAGGCCGTCACCGCCGCCGAAGACGGCGAACAGCATGTTGACCATCATCAGCAGGACGAAGCCGAGCGCGGCCGCCATGACGAAGCCGTAGAACCGCCGGTTGACGCGGATCCAGCCGGCCCGGTACGCCACGAGTACGGCGGTGAAGACCGCCAGGGTGCCGATCACGGCCTGCATGGCCGCGCCGGACGCGATGCGGTTGTCGACGACGCTGGAAACGACCCCGAGGAACACGCCCTCGAACGCGGCGTACGACAGGATCAGCGCGGGCGAGGCCTTGCGCTTGAAGGACTGGACGAGCGCCAGGACCATGCCGATCAGCGCGGCGCCGATACCGATGCCGTACGAGCGGCCGATGTTGGCGTCGTCGACCGGCAGCAGCGCCCAGGCGAGCGCGGCCGTGACGACCAGGATGCCGAGCGTGGTGCCGGTGCGCATGACGACGTCGTCCATCGTCATCCGGCCGGTGGTCACCGGGGCCTGCGGCGGCGCCCCCTGCTGAAGGTCCTGCTGGGCGTAGGGGTTGCTCGCGTACGGGTTGGTGCCCTGCGCGCCTACGGCTGCGCCCCCGGCCTGCGGCGCGGTGTTGAAGCCCGCGTAGCCGTTGTCGCGGCTGAAGCCCCGTCGCGAGAAGACCGGGTTGCTGCTCCTCATTTCACTCCTCCGTGGCCACCGTGTGTGGACCTTGCCTCAAGAGTAATAGGTAGGCAAAGGAATGACCCTAGTGCTTGAGGAGGATCTTCCCTCGATGTGCTGGCCAACACGCTACGCGTACGCGTGATTCCCGGCACCGGAGGGGCCGCTCACTCGAAGGGGAAGCCGGTGTACCCCTCGGCGAGGTCGGTCTCGGCCGCCGTCGACCCGGCGATCCGCTCCAGCCGGGCCCGCTGCATCCGGTCCTCGAAGGCGGTGGCGTCGGGCGCCCGGTGCAGAAGGCCCGTCATGTCGTACGAGAACCGTTCGGCCTGCCACACCCGGCGCAGGCAGGTCTCGGAGTAGGCGTCGAGGCGCTCCGCCGAACCGGTCTCCCTCTTGTGCGCCAGCGCCCTCGCGAAGGTCACGACGTCACCGACGGCGAGGTTCAGTCCCTTGGCACCGGTGGGCGGCACGATGTGCGCCGCGTCACCCGCGAGGAAGAGACGGCCGTGCCGCATGGGCTCGTGGACGTAGGAGCGCATCGGGGTGACGGACTTCTGGGTGATGGGCCCCCGGTCGAGCGTCCAGTCGTCGTCGGTCTCGAAGCGGCGTTCCAGTTCGTCCCAGATCTCCTCGTCGCCCCAGCTCTCGGCGTCCGTGCCCTCCGGGACCTGGAGGTAGAGACGGGAGACGGACGGGGAACGCATCGACAGAAGGGCGAAGCCGCGGTCGTGGCGGGCGTAGACGAGTTCGTCGTGGGAGGGCGGGACGTCGGCGAGGATGCCGAGCCATGCGAAGGGGTACGTCCGTTCGAAGACCTGGGTCAGTTCGGCGGGGATCGCCTTCCTCGCGACACCCCAGAAGCCGTCGCAGCCGACGACGTACTCGCACTCCAGGGCGTCCTCGCGTCCCTCGTGCCGGTAGCGGATCCGGGGGCTGTCTCCGTCCGCCCCCTCGACGGCGAGGGCCTCCGCCTCGAACAGCAGCGGGCCGCCGTCCTTGAGCTGGAGGGCGATGAGGTCCTTGCAGACCTCGGTCTGGGCGTAGACCATCACGGACCGGCCGCCGGTGAGGGCGGGGAAGTCGACGCGGTGGCGCTTCCTGTCGTAGCGCAGTTCGATGCCGTCGTGCGGGAGCCCCTCGCGGTCCATGCGCTCACCGGCGCCCGCCTCGCGCAGCACGTCGACCGTGCCCTGCTCCAGGATCCCGGCGCGCTGGCGGTGCTCGACGTAGTCGCGGTCGCGGCTCTCCAGGACGACCGAGTCGATACCGGCGCCATGGAGGAGCCGGGCGAGGAGGAGACCGGCGGGGCCGGCTCCGATGATGCCGACGGTGGTACGCATCGGGGGGTTCCCTTCGGAGACCTTGGTTCTCGGCTGACGTCAGCGACTGCACCTGCGATTGTTCGCAAGGTGAAGTTTCTTTCACTTTTGTGTCCTGAGTCTGCGCTCGGGGTCTGCCGATGTCAACGGTCTGCGCGGCCGTCCGGCCCGCGGAAGGCTGCCGCGGGCCGGACGGCCGACGGGTCAGCGGCCGGGCCAGCCGTCCAGGTGGCGGTGCATGGTGACGTCGTCCTGTGCGTCACCCTTCGGGGCGTCGGCCACGGCGTCCTTGAGGACGGCGTTGACCTCGGCGGCGAGGCCGTCCGCCTGGGTACGCAGGTCGGCCGCGGGGACCTTGGAGCGGGTCAGCGCGTCCAGCCGGCGGTGGATGTCGGCGAGTTGGCGGCGATGGGCGGAGTCGAGGGTGAGCGGGGTGGGCGTGGACACCACGAACTGGTAGGCGCCGGCCAGGGTCTGGCAGCCGGTGCAGTTCTTGTTGGCGGCGTCGCTGAGGTTCACGGCGTTCAGACGTGTCTGCTCGCCGGCGAACGTGACGATCTGGAAGGACAGCGCGACCGAACGGCATTCGTCGTCGGCGGAGCAGCCCGACGAGACCGCGTTGGCCTGGTTGCGTACGGCGGCGGCGTTCACCTTGCCGTACTGCCGGATGGTGAACGAGTCCTTCGTCTCCGTGTGGTCCAGCCGGTTGGCGTGGCTGAAGACATGGTCCGACGCGACGGCGGGCCGCGACGGCCCGCCGGTGGCGGCCTGCGCCGGCACGGCACTCGCCACACCGGCGACCCCGGCGGCGAACAGCCCCACGCGGACGGCACGCCGGGTGAGCGGAGAGGTGGGACGCGGTTTTCGGTGACTGCTCAAGGGATCTCCTCAGGTTCATGGATCAGTGCGGATGTGGGGGGCGCAGCCCCCGATTCGGGGCCGCCCTCGGTTCCGGCCGGGCCTGACGACGGCCCGGGTCGGGACCGGCCGCGCTCCTCGCTCCGGGGTCTGTCCCGATCCCGACCTGAGGTCGGCCGCGCCCCCCACCCCCGAGCCGTTCACGGCGTCAGTCGGTCAGGGCGTTGCCGGGGAGGCGGCGGACGGGGGTGGGGACGGGGAGTCGACCGGGGAGGGCGGGACGCTCTCCGAGGGGATCGGGGACGGGGCCGGGCTCGTGCCCTCACCCGTGCCAGGTGACGACGGTTCCGGGGCCGCCGAGGTGCCCTGGGCCGGGGACGCCGGCCCGCGGGAGGTGCCCCCGGCAGACGTGCCCGGAGCCGACGCCGACGCGGCCGGTGAGGCGGACGCCGACGCGGCGGCGGAGCCACCGGAGGAGGGGGCGCCGGAGCCCGAGGGACGGCCCGCCGAAGACGGCGCGGCCGTACCGGAACCGCTGACCGCAGGGTCGTTCGCGGTGTCCCCGCCCGACGTCGACGCGTCGCCGTCGGGAGTCGCCGCCTGACGGGGCGCTGGTTCCTCCGTCGAGACCCCGGGCTGCAGGATCGGCGCGATCGGGGGCTTCTTCGGGAGCGGCTGGGGTGTCAGTCCGGACGTCCAGGCATAGCTGAGGCCTGTCAGCCCGGCGAGGACCACCGCGCACAGTGTCACCCGCAACAGGGGCCGCTCCGCCGTGGACCGCTTCGCCGCGCGGAGGATCCGCCCGCCGATCTTCACGGAGAGGTAGACGACCCCGCCCATCGGGATCAGCAGCATCAGACAGCCCAGCACCCCGACGAGCCCGTCGACGACCTTGCCGTCCGCGAGGGCCGCCCCGGTGCCGGAGAACTGCTCGACCATGGACCGGGTCATCGTGGCGAGGATCCTGGGCAGGTTCCAGAGCGCGTAGCCCATCTCGCCGATGATCAGCGGCACCATGGTCAGCACCCACACGGCAACGATGGTCCGCGCCGACTTCTTCAGTCCGGCGACCTCTTTGCGCGCGGCCCGTCCCTTGCTCCCCGGCACCAGGCCGAGCAGGATCGGCTTGATCTTGCCGTAGAGATCGGGGACGCCCGCGAGGTCGCCCAGGATGTAGTAGCCGTCCAGCCGCACGGCCGGCATCAGCTGTTCGAGGATCTCGAAGTGCCCGAGGTAGACCGCCGCCAGGAAGAACTGCTCCCCCGTGGCGAAGTACAGCCCGGCCATGCCCAGCATGAAGACGACGTTGAAGTAGACCCCGCCCAGGTCGGTCCTGATCCGCCCGCCGCGTCCGATCCGGTAGACGTCGGTGACGTCGGTGTACATGGACGGCCAGATGAGGAAGATCCCGCAGCCGATGCAGCCGGGCCGGGCGCCGCCGTATCTGCACGCGGAGGCGTGGCCGAACTCGTGGAAGACGAGCGAGGCCACGGTCAGCCCGAACACGAGCAGGATGAGCACCGGCTGGTCGAGGACCTCCAGGACCGGCTCGATCGCCCCGAAGAAGCCGAACAGCCACACGTCCAGGGCCACGGCCGAGAGCAGCACGGCCGTGACCACGACCGGCCGGTGCAGCCAGCCGAGCGTCCGCGCGATCCGGTCCGTGCGCCGCTCGTTGAAGATGACCCGGTGCCCCTTGAGCGCGAGCAGCAGGTCGGAGCGGGGTGCGTCGACCTCGTCGCTCTCCTGGCCCTCGGGGACGGTCACCCCGAGCGGTTCGAGTTTCTTCTCCACCAGGTAGCGGATGTTGTCGGAGCTGACCTCGCGGCCGAATCGCGCGCTCACCCGGTGGGCGATCGACTCGATGTCGCGCAGGCCGTCGACCGACGACGCCACGAGATGCAGCAGCCGTGACAGCTGCACGACCTGCCCGTCCCCCCGACGGGCGATGTACTTGGGCTCGGTGAATCCCGACCCCTGGTACTCGCCGTGCAGCCGCAGTCCCGCGCTCAGCCGGGGCACCAACCGCTGTTCGACGACCGGCAGGCTGCCCGTCGCCACCTGCTCGTAGGTCACCGGCCAGCCGCCGGGCCCGGGCACCGGCCCGGAGTCGTACAGCGTCGGGGTCCCGCCTCCGAGCACCGTCATACGTGGTCTCCCCCCATGTCCTGCCCCCGTCATGGCCGCCGGGGCGGACCGCACCTGTGCGCGGTCCGCCCCGGCGGGCGTCGTCAGCGCAGGGTCACTGGTTGACGGAGATCGACTGCGAGGCCTGCGACTCGGCGGCCGACCACGCGGAGTGGTCGTTGACGGCCGCGGACTGGTTGTCGGCGTGGACGTTCGCGATGTGCTTGGTGACGTTGGTCGTCCGGTTGAAGCTGAACTTCAGCTTGCCCAGGGCCTCCCGGCCCGGCAGCAGCTCCGCGGACTCGGTGTCGAGCTCGTGCATGTCCATGCTCATGATGGATGTCCTTTCAGGTGGTGACGACGGCTGTGGAGGTGGTGCGCGGGAGCTACTGGTTGACGCTGATGGCCTGCGAGGCGCCGGAGCTGGCCACGGACGACACGGAGTGGTCGTTGAGGGCCAGGGACGAGTTGTGCGCCTCGACGTTCGCGACGTGCTTGGTCACGTTGGTCGTCCGGTTGAAGCTGAACTTCAGCTTGCCCAGGGCCTCCCGGCCCGGCAGCAGCTCCGCGGACTCGGCCTCGAGCTCGTGCATGTCCATCATGATCAAGTCCCCCTCAGGGATGGGCAATTCCGGTCGGACCGAGTCAGGTTCCCCCCGCACTCTGTCCAACTTGGTCGGACGTGCTGTCCAACGAGATTGGACACTAGGGCCTCGCGGGGCCGTCGCGCAACCCGTTCGGGGAATCACCCTTTCGATGCGGGGTGGGGCCGCCCGTAGAATCGGCCCCGACATGGACGGTTCCGCCGAGCGGCAAGCAGGAAGTGACCCACCCGTGGCCAACGCACTCCAGCAGTTGATCCGTGAGCGCCTGGACCGCAAGGGCTGGTCCTACGGCGATGTGGCGCGCCGCGGTGGCATCCCGCGCTCCACCGTCCACCACCTGGCGACCGCCGAGCGCGTCGTCCGCATGCCCCAGTCGACCACCCTGGAGGGCCTGTCCAAGGGACTGGAACTCCCGTTGGACACCGTGCGCCGCTCCGCCGCCGAGGCCTGCGGCATCCACGTGTACGGCACCCCGGCCGGCCAGGACTCCGAGGGCGCCGCCCGCCCGGCCGACCCCGAGGTGGATCTGCTGATCGCCAGCGTCCAGCAACTCTCGGCCGACGACCGCCGCCACGTCGCCGCCCTCGTGGAGTCCCTCCTGGACCGCTCCACGCCCCCCGCACCGAAGAAGTGACCCCGGGCCGCGGAGCAGAGGCCCGGCCGTCAACCGGCCGCACCGCTACCCGCAGGCCCCGCCCCGACAGAACCCACCACCCGAGCTCCGCCCCCACCCGGCGCAACCCGTTCCAGGACCACGCCCAGGGCCCCGCTCAAGATCCGGCGCGAGACCGCGCCCCCGGCCAAGGAAGTGACCGTCCGGAAGCCGGTCCCGGCGCTCCGCGACCGCGGATGTTCACTCTTCCGTGCAGTCGGAAAAAGAATTCGACTGCGCCCGAAAGTGCCGGTCCTGCCCGCTAGTCTCTCGTCCTGCCCGAGGAGCGAGAGACGCACGACCCCGGGCTCCCAGGGGGGAATGTGTTGTTCGTGCATGGCGGTCCGGCCACGGTCGTGGTCCGTGGACCTGCCGGTGAGTCGGTCGTTCTGCTCTCCGGTGAACTGCCCGACGTACTGACCGACGAGTCAGTTACCGAACTCATGGAACTGGCCGCCGCCGTCCTGGACGCGGACGAGCTGCCCCTCTTCCACACCTGTCTGAGAACACTGCGCCGCGACGGCTTGCGCGCGGGCCGCCGGATTCAGATCGACGGTGCGGTACTGACCGTGTACGAGGGGTGACGGCCCACGGGTGGAGAACCACCACGTGGGCGCGAAAGTGCCCGGAGCCGGACTTGAACCGGCACGCCCGCGAAGGGGCAGCGAGGTTTAAGCTCGCCGTGTCTGCATTCCACCATCCGGGCAGGTCATGGGCTCCGCGTTTGAAGTTCCGAGCCTATCGGGACGCATCCTTCCAACAGCGGGCGGGCGGACCGATGTTGTCTTATTTTATTGATGTCTGAGGGTGCATCAGACCATGGAACAGGCCATCCGCACTTGCCAATAGCCTTGCGCGGGGCACCCGGCCACGCATGCGGAATGACGGAATTTCACCGTCCGAACGAGGACGCTCCACCTGTTCTCTGCACGGGCCCCGATCAGGGCCCCCGTCATCCCCAGGTATGACGGCGAGCCGTGCTGTCCGTCCGAAGTCTGCCCCCGGAACCAGGACTGCGGCTGACTACACGGCAGGGACCGGACAGCACGATGGGAGACGTCCTTCAACGATGTCGTCCCGCTAGGAGTTCCATCCTGTGACCACCACACCAGTCGCCGGCCGTGCCACCGCCGTGGCCGCACGCGCCACGGATCTGTCGAAGATCTACGGACAGGGCGAGACCCAGGTGGTCGCCCTGGACCGGGTCACCTTCGAGTTCCGGCAGGCCGAGTTCACCGCGATCATGGGCCCCTCCGGCTCCGGCAAGTCCACCCTGATGCACTGCGTGGCCGGCCTGGACACCTTCTCCTCCGGTTCGGTCCGGATCGGTGAGACCGAGCTGGGCTCGTTGAAGGACAGGCAGCTGACCAAGCTGCGGCGGGACAAGATCGGTTTCATCTTCCAGGCGTTCAACCTGCTGCCGACGTTGACGGCCCTGGAGAACATCACGCTCCCGATGGACATCGCCGGCCGCAAGCCTGACAAGGAGTGGTTGGATTCGGTCATCCGGATGGTCGGCCTGCGGGACCGTCTCAGTCACCGCCCCTCGCAGCTCTCCGGCGGTCAGCAGCAGCGCGTCGCCGTGGCCCGGGCACTGGCCTCCAAGCCCGAGATCATCTTCGGTGACGAGCCGACCGGAAACCTCGACTCGCGCGCCGGTGCCGAGATCCTGGGCTTCCTGCGCAACTCCGTACGGGAGTTGGGGCAGACGGTGGTCATGGTGACCCACGACCCGGTGGCCGCGGCCTACGCGGACCGGGTGGTGTTCCTCGCGGACGGCCGGATCGTGGACGAGATGTACAAGCCCACCGCCGACAACGTGCTCGACTTCCTGAAGCGGTTCGACGCGAAGGGCCGTACCTCCTGATGTTCCGCACCGCCCTGCGCAACGTGTTCGCGCACAAGGCCAGACTGCTGATGACCGTGCTCGCCGTGATGCTCGGCGTGGCGTTCGTGTCCGGCACGCTGGTCTTCACCAACACCATCTCCGAGGCCTACCAGAAGAGTTCGGCCAAGGGCTTCGGCCAGGTCGACGTGGCCGTCACCGCCAAGTCCGAGGAGGACAAGGGCAACACGATCGGCAAGAGCCACAAGCTGACGCAGGCTCTGCTGGACCGGAGCGCCGAGGTGCCGGGCGCGGCCAAGGCGATCGGCGTCGTCAGCGGCTTCACCGCCATCGCCGACAAGGACGGCAAGCTCATCGGCGGCGGATTCCAGTCGCAGGGCGGCAACTACTCGGGCACCGAGGACCCCCGGTACCCGCTGGCGAAGGGCTCGGCGCCGCACGGCGCGAACCAGGTCGCGATCGACTCCGAGACGGCGAAGCGGACCGGCTACAAGATCGGCGACACCGTGCGCCTCTCGGTCGACGGCCCGGTCCTGAAGCCCACCGTCACCGGCATCTTCACCACCGACGACGGCAATGTCGCGGCCGGCGGCAGCCTCGCGCTGTTCGACACGGCCACCGCCCAGAAGCTGTTCGGCAAGCCGGGAACGTACGACGAGATCGACGTGAAGGCAGCCGCCGGCACCTCCCAGAGCGCGTTGCAGGCCGCTCTGCTCAAGGCGCTCCCCGCCGACCGGGTGGAGACCACGACCGGCAAGGAACTCGCCGACTCCCAGGCGAAGTTGATTTCCTCGCAGATGAGCGGGATGAAGCAGGGCCTGCTGGTCTTCGCGGGCATCGCGCTGTTCGTCGGCACCTTCATCATCACCAACACCTTCACCATGCTGGTCGCCCAGCGCACCAGGGAACTCGCGCTGCTGCGGGCGGTCGGCGCGTCCCGCAGGCAGGTCACCCGGTCGGTACTGGCCGAGGCGTTCCTGGTCGGTCTGGTGGCCGCCGTGACGGGCCTGGTCGCCGGTATCGGCATCGGGGCCGGACTGCGCTCGCTGATGGGCTCGCTCGGCGCCACCGTCCCGGACGGGCCGCTCGTCATCACGCCGGGCACCATCGGCGCGGCCCTCGCGGTCGGCGTCCTGATCACCATGCTCGCGGCCTGGCTGCCGGGCCGCAGAGCGGCGAAGATCCCGCCGGTCGCCGCGATGAGCAGCCTGCACGCGAAGGCGACCACCAAGTCGCTGGTGCTGCGCAACACGCTGGGCGCGCTGTTCAGCGGCGCGGGTGTCGCCGTCGTCCTCGCGGCGACGACGATGGAGGGCTCCGACGGTCAGGCCCCCATGGGCATGGGCGCGGTCCTGCTGATCATCGGCGTCTTCATCCTCACCCCGCTCCTCTCCCGCCCGCTGATCGCGGCGGCGGCCCCGGCCATGCGCGTGTTCGGCATCTCGGGGAAGCTGGCCCGTCAGAACTCGGTGCGCAACCCGCGCCGTACGGCCGCCACCGCCTCCGCGCTGATGATCGGCCTCACCCTGATCACCGGGATGACGGTGATGGCGGGCAGCCTCCAGAAGTCGATCGACAAGATGGCGACGTCGGCGATCAGGGCGGACTACGTCGTCTCCATGGCGAACGGCAACGAGCTCTCGCCGGACGTCGAGAAGAAGCTGCGGAACGTCGCCGACGTCACCGCGGTGAGCCCGCTGCGCAACGCGGTCGCCCGCATCGACGGCGATACCGAGTACCTGACCGGCGTGAACGGCTCGGCCATCGGCGCTCTGACCGACCTGAAGGTCGACGACGGCGCGTTCGAGGTCGGCGGCACCAAGGTGGTCGTGGACAAGGACAGGGCCAAGTCCTTCGGCTGGAGGGCGGGTTCGACCTTCACCGCCCACTACGAGGACGGCAAGGCGCAGAAGCTCACGGTCTCCGGGGTCTACGAGGGCAACGAGCTGATCAGCGGCATCATGCTCGACACCGCGACGGTCTCACCGCACCTGACCGACGTGACCGACATGCAGGTCATGCTGAAGACGTCGGGCGGTGTCTCCGACGCCACGAAGGACAGGCTGGAGAAGGCCCTCGGCTCCAACCCGGCCATCAAGGTCCAGGACAAGAAGGACCTGTCCGACTCCATCGCGCAGATGTTCACGCTGATGCTGAACATGCTCTACGGCCTGCTCGCCATGGCGGTGATCGTCGCCGTTCTCGGGGTCGTCAACACCCTGGCGATGTCGGTCTTCGAGCGCTCCCAGGAGATCGGCATGCTCCGCGCGATCGGCCTGGACCGCAAGGGCATCAAGCGGATGGTCCGTCTGGAGTCCCTGGTCATCTCGCTCTTCGGCGGGGTGCTCGGCATCGGTCTGGGCGTGTTCTTCGGCTGGGCGGCCGGTGAGCTCCTCGGCACGAAGATGCCGACGTACGAACTCGTCGTGCCCTGGGCCAGGATGGCGGTCTTCCTTCTCCTGGCGGCGACGGTGGGCATCCTCGCGGCGCTGTGGCCGGCCCGCAGGGCGGCCCGGATGAACATGCTGGCCGCCATCAAGGCGGAGTAGCCGTACGGCGGTCGGGGCCCGTTGCCGGTCAACGGGCCCCTTTTCGCTGCTCAGTTCCAGGTGCGGGCGCGCAACGGCAGCCCGGAGGCGCCGGACTCGGGAGCTCTGACGGCGAGGACCTGGTTGACGCCGATGCGGTTGCGTTCGAAGGCGAGGGCGCAGGCGGCCATGTACAGCAGCCAGACCCGGGCCCGGCCGGCCCCGGCGAGCCGCGCCGCACGCGTCCACTCGCCCTCCAGGTTGGTGACCCAGCCGCGCAGGGTGAGGGCGTAGTGCTCACGGATCGACTCGACGTCCCGCACCTCGAACCCGGCGCGCTCCAGTTGGGTGACGGTGGTGCCGAGGGGGGCGAGTTCGCCGTCGGGGAAGACGTAGGCGTCGATGAACCCGTCGAGGGTGTACGCCGATTCGTCGCGGTGCGGGCGCCTGGCGATCTGGTGGTTGAGCAGCCGCCCACCCGGCTGGAGCAGCTTCAGCAGGTCCTCGGCGTACTCCAAGTACCGTTCGGCGCCGACGTGTTCGGCCATACCGATGGAGGAGATCGCGTCGTACGGCCCGTCGGCGACGTCCCGGTAGTCCTGCACCCGGATCTCGATCCGGTCGGTGAGCCCTTCCTCGGCGACGCGCTTGCGGGCGTAGGCCGCCTGCTCGTGGGAGAGGGTGACGCCGACGACGCTCGCGCCGTACTCGCGGGCGGCGTGGACGGCCATCGAGCCCCAGCCGCAGCCGACGTCGAGGAGCCTGTGTCCGGGCCGGAGTCCGAGCTTGCGGCAGACGAGGTCGAGCTTGTCGCGCTGGGCGCGCTCCAGGGTGCCGTCGGGCCCGGGGGCCTCCCAGTAGGCGCAGGAGTACACCATCGACGGCCCGAGGACGAGCTCGTAGAAGTCGTTGCCGACGTCGTAGTGGTGGCTGATGGCGCGTCTGTCGGAGCGCTTGGTGTGCAGATGACGGCGCGGCCTGCGGACCTCCTCGGGAGGCGGGGCGGGCGGCAGCGGCGGTCCGGCGAGGGCGACGAGCCCGCGTACGGCGGCCCGGACCTCGGGGTCACGCAGCGCCTGGCGGAGACCGCGGGCGTCCTCGCCGCGCTCCCACACCAGCCCCGAGATCAGTCCGAGGGCGGTGTACAGGTCCCCTTCGATGCCCAGGTCCCCCGCCACCCACGCCCGCGCGAGTCCCAGCTCACCCGGCTTCCACAGCAGCCGGCGTACGGCCCGCCGGTTGCGCACGACCAGCACGGGCGCGTTCGGGGGCCCGGCCTCCGACCCGTCCCAGGCGCGGACCCGCACCGGTAGCGGTACTCCCAGCAGCTTTTCGAAGAGTTCTCTGAGCCGCTGCGCGACATCTGCCATGGCGCACACCTCCGTGACGAGGATTCCGGTTTTGTCCACCTGGTCAAACATCGACACGGCGGGGTGCAGTCCCGGTACCCGGTCACGCCTGGGCAAAAAAGATGCCGTAGCCACACATGCCTGTCGGGTCGCGGAACGCCGAAGGACCTCCCGCACCACGGATGGCGGGAGGTCCTTCGGGGTGGATCAGCGACCGGAACCGGTCAGGAGGCCTTCGCCTCGGTCTTCTTCGGCTCGGCGGCGGGCACGGGGCGCGCGGCCTCGTAGAACTCCTCGCGCGGGTGCTCCATCGCGCCGAGGGAGACGACCTCGCGCTTGAGGAACATACCGAGGGTCCAGTCGGCGAAGACGCGGACCTTGCGGTTCCAGGTCGGCATGGCCAGACCGTGGTAGCCACGGTGCATGTACCAGGCGAGACGGCCCTTGACCTTGATCTTCATCTTGCCCATGACGATCATCGCGACGCCCTTGTGCAGGCCGAGACCCGCGACAGCGCCCTTGTTGCCGTGGCTGTACTCCTTCTGCGGGAAGCCCCGCAGACCGGAGATCACGTTGTCACCGAGGACGCGCGCCTGACGCAGGGCGTGCTGGGCGTTCGGCGGGCACCAGGCGTTCTCGTTGCCGGCCTTGCGGCCGACGAGGTCCGGGACCTGGGCGTTGTCGCCGGCGGCCCAGATGTAGTCGGTGCCCTGCACCTGGAGCGTGGCCTGGGTGTCCACGTGGCCGCGCGGGCCCAGCGGGAGGCCGTAGCGGGACAGGACCGGGTTCGGCTTGACGCCGGCGGTCCACACGATGGTGCTGGAGTCGACCTCCAGGCCGTTCTTGAGCACCACGTGGCCGTCGACGCAGGAGTCCATCGAGGTGGAGAGGTAGATCTCCACGCCGCGGCTCTCCAGGTGCTCCTTGCCGTACTGGCCCAGCTTGGGGCCGACCTCCGGCAGGATCTTGTCGGCGGCGTCGACGAGGATGAACCGCATGTCCTCGCGCGAGACGTTGGTGTAGTACTTGGCCGCGTCGCGGGCCATGTCCTCGACCTCGCCGATGGTCTCGGCGCCCGCGAAGCCACCGCCGACGAAGACGAAGGTGAGCGCCTTGCGGCGGATCTCCTCGTCCTTCGTGGAGTCGGCCTTGTCGAGCTGCTCGAGGACGTGGTTGCGCAGGCCGATGGCCTCCTCGACACCCTTCATACCGATGCCCTGCTCGGCGAGGCCGGGGATCGGGAAGGTGCGGGAGACCGCGCCGAGCGCGATCACCAGGTAGTCGAAGGGCAGCTCGTACGCCTCGCCGACCAGCGGGGCGATCGTGGCGACCTTGCGGTCCTGGTCGATGGTGGTGACCCGGCCGGTGAGGACCTCCGCCTTGGGCAGCACGCGTCGCAACGGGACGACGACATGGCGCGGGGAGATGTTGCCGGCGGCGGTTTCGGGAAGGAAGGGCTGGTAGGTCATGTACGACCGGGGGTCGACGACCGTGACGGTCGCCTCGCCGTAGCGCATCTTCTTGAGGATGCGCCGAGCTGCGTACAGGCCTACGTACCCACCGCCTACTACGAGGATCCTGGGACGCTCCGTGGTGCTCATGGCATCGAGTATCCACCCGCCCCAGGGGGGTCGCTCGTGCGCCCCTTCACAAGCTCTTGCAGAGGGTGTGTTATCCTCCGCGACTCGCGTGATCCAGGTCATGGCGCGAAGTGGGAACCACGGTGTACGGATCACCGTTGTCAATGCCGCGTGAGCTGCCCCTCCGTGCCGAAGACCCCCCGCCGGAGACTCTCGCAGCCCCCTCACGCACTCCTCGCGCGAGGTCCGCATCCCACCGTTTTGAACGTGTTCACAGGGGTGTCGGGCCCCCGGAAGGGCCAACCGGACCACATTCCTCGTCCGACGGAGCCCAATTCCTTGTGAAGAACTTCACGAACTTTCTCGGCGGCACGAGAACGAGGGGCCCGGAAGGACCCCTCGGACCCGCTCATACGTTGTTCTCCCTGCTCAGGGGAGGGCAACAGCAGGGGCCAGGCAACGGACCACGCGATGCCGTCGAGGAGTTCCCACGAACGAAACACGACCCATCCCGGCCGCGTGTACACACATGTGCGTACACTGACGTCATGACCGAGGACACCGTGACCATACGGGAAGCCCGCGCCCATCTCGCGGAGCGCATCAACCTGGCCGAGGAAGGCACCCCGACGGTCATCACTCGCAACGGCACTCCGGTGGCTGCCGTGGTGCCGATCGCGGACTTCGAAGCCCTGGAAGAGGCGGCCGACGTCATGTTGGCCCGAGAGGCCGAAGCGGTCCTGGCCGCGAACGGCCCCACCGTGACCATGGCCGAGCTGCTGGCAGATCTGTTCACCGAGCACGGTGAAGGCGCCGCGTGAAGTACGCCTTCCGGTTCACCACGGCGGCGCAGCGGCAGCTCCGGGCCATCAGTCGATTCGACGCCATGCGCATCCTGACCGCGCTGACCGCACTCGGTGACGACCCGTATCGCGAGGACGCCGACGTCAAGAAGCTCACCGGCCCGTCGGGGCTCTACCGGCTGCGGGTCGGAAGCTACCGGGTCGCCTACCAGATCAACGATGGCGAACTCGTCATCCTCGTCGTCAAGGTGGGCGACCGGCGGGACGTGTACCGCAACCTGTAGGCGGTCAGGCCAAAGACCACGCGATGCCGTCGAGGATGTCGTGCTCGCTCACGACGACCTCCTCGGCGCCGATCCGCTCCATGATCGACAGCAGTACGAGAGCCCCCGCGCCGATGACGTCCACGCGCCCCGGATGCATCGCCGGATGTGCCGCGCGCTGTTCATGGGTGGCCTTGAGGAGGGCGTCGCTGATGCCCTTCACTCGATCGCGGCCGATCCGTGAGTGGTGGATCCTCGCGGAGTCGTACTCGTCCAGTCCCAGCGCGATCGCCGCGACGGTCGTGACCGAGCCGGCCAGTCCGACCAAGGTGCGCGCCTCGCGCAGCGGCACGGTCTCCTCGGCCAGGTCGAGAGCGGCCTCGATGTCGGCGCGCATCGCCGCGATCTGCTCCGCGGTGGGCGGGTCGGTGATCTTCCCGTCCAAGACCAGGTGCCGCTCGGTCATCCGCACACAGCCCACGTCCACGGAACGTGCGGCGCGCACATGGTCGTCGCCCACGACGAACTCCGTCGAACCGCCCCCGATGTCCACGACCAGGTACGGCCTGGCGAGGTGGTCGCTGCCGGTGAGCTCCTTGGTCGCCCCGGTGAAGGAGAACCCGGCCTCCTGGTCGCCGGAGATGACCTCGGGCTCGACCCCGAGGATGTCGATGACCCCACGGACGAACTCGTCCCGGTTCTCGGCGTCCCGGGAGGCCGAGGTGGCCACGAACCGCAGCCGCTCGGCGCCGAGCTCCTTGATGACCGCCGCGTACTCCCGGCACGCGGCGAAGGTCCGCTCCAGCGCCTCGGGGGCGAGCCGGCCGGTCCGGTCGACGCCCTGGCCGAGCCGCACGATGGTCATCCGCCGGTCCAGGTCGACGAGCTCACCCGTCCGCGGGTCGGCGTCGGCGACGAGAAGCCGGATGGAGTTCGTACCGCAGTCGACGGCGGCGACGCGGGTCATCGGGTCTCCTCCTCGGCCGAGGCCGACGTCACGCACGGCCCCTTCGCCCACCACTGCGGCAGCATCGCGATCGCCTCGTCGCCCAGCGGGTTGACCCCCGGGCCCGCGGCCAGCGAGTGTCCCACCAGGACGTGCAGGCACTTCACCCGGTCCGGCATGCCGCCCGCGCTCGGGAAGCCCTCCAGGACCTCGATGGCGTCGCGGCGCGCGATGTAGTCCTCGTGCGCGGCCCGGTAGGCCGCCGCGAGCTCAGGGTCGGTCTGCAGCCGCTCCGTCATCTCCTTCATGACGCCGTTCGCCTCAAGGGTGCCGATCGCCGAGGCGGCGCGCGGGCACGTCAGGTAGTACGTCGTCGGGAAGGGCGTGCCGTCGGGGAGGCGCGGGGCCGTCTCCACCACGTCCGGCTGTCCGCAGGGGCAGCGGTGCGCGATCGCCCGCAGTCCGCGCGGCGGCCGTCCGAGCTGCTGCTTGAAGGCCTCGACATCCGCGTCGGTCGGCTCGGTGCGGGGGGTGGAGGGCGGGGGCGTTTCCATGCCTGTCTTTCTACGGGGCTACGGGGCTACGGGGCTGTGGGTCCGTGGGTCTGTGGATCTGTGGGTTCAGCGGTCGGAGGCGTCGGACTTGTCGACGCCGTCCCAGACGTTGGTGTACCAGGGCCGGTCGGCCGCGCCGAGGTCGGTGCGGGACTGCTTGGCCGCGTCCGGGTCGACGACGATGAAGCCCGTCTCCCCCGGCATCACGTAGTGCAGCCGCTGCCGGATCTGCTGCTCCGCGTACGCGTCGTCCTGCCAGCGTGCCTTGAGGTCGCGCAGCTTCTCGACCCGCGCGGCGGCCTGCGCCTGCTCCCGCTGGAGGTCGGCGATCTCAGCGCGCTGGGAGACGTACTGCCTTATCGGGTACGCCAGCGCCACCACCAGCGTGCACAGCACGAGGGCCAGCAGCGCGGCCCGGCCGGTCAGCCGGGAACGGCGCGCCTGCCGTTTCGTCTGGGAGCGGTAGACGCGGGCCGCCGTCTGTTCGCCGAGCAGCTTGATCCTGGTCGTGGTGGAGAACCGGTCCCGGTCCTTCACGGCCATGTCCCGCCTCCCCTTCTACGTGCGTACGTCCCCGCACACGGTACGGGACCGGGTACGGGGACGTACGTACGACTGGCTATGGGGCTGTGCCTTGACCCGGGTCGGGTCAGCCCTTGCTGTGCCCGTGGTCCGCGCAGCGGACGTGGGGAAGGCTCAGCCCTTGAAGCGGGGGAAGGCGCTGCGGCCGGCGTAGACCGCCGCGTCGTCGAGGATCTCCTCGATGCGCAGCAGCTGGTTGTACTTGGCGACGCGGTCCGAGCGGGCCGGGGCGCCGGTCTTGATCTGACCGCAGTTCACGGCGACGGCGAGGTCGGCGATGGTGACGTCCTCGGTCTCGCCGGAACGGTGGGACATCATGCACTTGAAGCCGTTGCGCTGGGCCATCTCGACGGCGTCCAGGGTCTCGGTCAGCGAGCCGATCTGGTTCACCTTGACGAGCAGGGCGTTGGCGGAGCCCTCCTCGATGCCGCGGGCGAGGCGCTCCGGGTTGGTGACGAAGAGGTCGTCGCCGACGATCTGGACCTTGTCGCCCAGCTTCGCGGTGATGACGTTCCAGCCGGCCCAGTCGTCCTCGTACAGCGGGTCCTCGATGGAGACCAGCGGGTACGCGGCGACGAGCTCCTCGTAGTACTCGGTCATCTCGGCGGCCGAGCGGGACTTGCCCTCGAACTCGTACTTGCCGTCCTTGTAGAACTCGGACGCGGCGACGTCGAGCGCGAGGCCGATCTGCTCGCCGGGGATGTAACCGGCCTGCTTGATGGCCTCGACGATGAGGTCGAGCGCGGCGCGGTTCGACTCCAGGTTCGGGGCGAAGCCGCCCTCGTCGCCCAGGCCGGTGGACAGGCCCTTGGTCTTCAGCACCTTCTTGAGGGTGTGGTAGACCTCGGCGCCCCAGCGCAGCGCCTCGGAGAAGGACTCCGCGCCGATCGGGGCGATCATGAACTCCTGGATGTCCACGTTCGAGTCGGCGTGCGAGCCGCCGTTCAGGATGTTCATCATCGGCACCGGCAGCAGGTGCGCGTTCGGGCCGCCCAGGTAGCGGAAGAGGGGGAGGTCGCTGGCCTCGGAGGCGGCGTGGGCGACGGCGAGGGAGACGCCGAGGATGGCGTTGGCGCCGAGCGAGCCCTTGTTGTCGGTGGCGTCCAGGTCGAACATCGCCTGGTCGATCAGGCGCTGCTCGGTGGCGTCGTAGCCGACGAGCTCCGGGCCGATCTGCTCGATGACCGCGAGGACGGCCTTCTCGACGCCCTTGCCGAAGTAGCGGTTGGGGTCACCGTCACGCAGCTCGATGGCCTCGAAGGCACCCGTGGAGGCGCCGGACGGAACGGCGGCACGACCCGTGCTGCCGTCGTCGAGGCCGACCTCGACCTCGACGGTGGGGTTCCCTCGCGAGTCGAGGATTTCCCGGGCTACGACGACGTCGATGGACGGCACGAGCATCTCCTTCTTGGATGTGACACGGTCCGCCAGGACCGCGGTGGGTTCTGCGAGACCGAGCCTAACCGGCTCCGGGGGATCAGCCACCGTGTGGACCGCCCCCTGGACAGAACCGAGGGTAAATTGTTTCTGAACTGAACAAAGACACTCCCGGAAACCGGGCAGAAAAAAGCCCCGCCCCGGTGCGTACGGGGGAACACGCACCGGAGCGGGGAGCCCGTGGGGACGGGGGGCCCTCACGACGCCTTCATCCTTGAGGACACGGCTGTGAGGGCACTGTGGTTCAGCTACGAGCACCCCTTGTTACTTGAGGTGCAGCTGCTGACCCGGGTAGATGAAGTCGGCGTCGGTGACGATGTCCTTGTTCAGCTTGAACACCTTCTGCCAGCCGCCCTTGACCTTGTGCTTCTCGGCGATCGAGCTGAGGGTGTCGCCCTTGACGACCTTGTACTCGCCGTCACCCTTCTTGACCTTCTTGCCGGTCGGTGTGGTGACGGTCTTCTTCTTGGCGGCCGGACGCTCGGACGAACGCGAGGCGCTCTGCTCGTCGGACGAACGGGTGCTCGTGTTCGAGGAGCCGGCAGAGGAGTTGCCGGAGGAGGACGAGCTGCTGCCGCCGCTGTAGGAGGCGCCGGACAGGCCCACACCACAGCTCGGCCAGGCGCCCTTGCCCTGGGAGGCGAGAACCTTCTCGGCGACGGCTATCTGCTGCGACTTGCTGGCCTGGTTGGCGGTGGAGGCGTACGCCGTGCCGCCGTACGCGGCCCAGGTGGAGGCCGAGAACTGCAGGCCGCCGTAGTAACCGTTGCCGGTGTTGATGGACCAGTTGCCGCCGGACTCGCACTGGGCGACGGTGTCCCACTCGGAGGCGGTGGCGGCGGAGGCGGTGCCCGCCGCCATCAGCGGGGCGGCGATGGCGACACCGGTGACACCGGCGAGCGCGGCGACGCGGGTGGCCTTGGAAGGACGACGGTGCTTGCCCTGACCGGAAAACAGCATGGTGGATCCCCTCACCGACGCCTGCGAGGTGAGCTGTCGGGTTCGGGCCGGTTGAGTTGCCCGGCCGCGCACCTCCCGGTGCACGACTTAACCCCAAGCCGGTCCAGCGTGAACTGCTGGGCCCGGCACTTACCTTGGGTCCCCCGCTCCTGCCTACGGCGCTTTACGCGACGACTGTTCCCGTTCGGCCACTGGCAGGATTCGGCGTTGCGACCGACGGGGCTCGGGTTGCCGAGCGGTCACGACCGTAGACACGCGCCCGGCGGAATTTCAAAGACGATCAGGGCTTCTGAGACTCATCCCACACTTTCACCAAAGTGGACATTCAGTGGCGAAGTATGACGCGAACTCCCGTTGTTTTTCTGGACTTTTCAGCCCTATTCAGCCCCTGTGTCTAGCGTCTGACCGGCGGCGATGTCGCTCGGGTCGGAGCCGATGCGGTCCTTGTTCTCGGCATAGAGGGCACGCCATCCGCCGTCGAGGCCAAGGGAGTCGGCGATGGAGGCGAGGGAGTCGCCTTCCTGGACGGTGTAGGTCTGTGCGGCATGGCGACCCGCGACGGCGGGCGCGCTCTTCGTCGCGACCTCGCCGGCGCTGTCGCCGCGGTGCTTGCCGGAGCCGAGGGAGCCGACGTCGACGAGGGCCGAAGCGCCGCCCTGCTGCCACGACTTGTCCGCTTCGTCTTCTTCCGGGCTCACAACGGGCGAGCCGCTGGAAGGCTGCGCACTCTCCGCGGCGGATCCGTCGGATCCATCCGATCCGGAAGGACTGGATTTGCCCGACTTGCCGGAATCGTCATCACCGCTGGACGAAGAGGTCGACGGCGAAGGCGTCGCGGCTGATCCGTCCAGCGAGTCGAGCAGACCGGAAGAGTCCTCGGAGTCCGACGCGTTGGAATCAGACGAACCGGATGAACCGGATGATTGCGATGAACCCGACGCTGAGGCCGAGGGCGTTCCGCTCCCCACACCCGTGTCGACGTCGGCCGCGCTCGAGTCCTTGCTGAGCCCGGCGAGCAGGCCGCAGGTCGGCCACGCGGCGATGCCCTGGTCGTCGAGGAGCTTCTCGGCCACGGCTATCTGCTGGTTGCGGCTGGCCTGGTCCGCGGTCTCGGCGTACGAGAGGCCGCCGTACTTCTCCCAGTTCGTCTGGGACATCTGCAGGCCGCCGTAGTAGCCGTTGCCGTCGTTCGCGCTCCAGGAGCCGCCGCTCTCGCACTCCGCGACGTGATCCCAGGTGGTGCCGGTCGCAGCGCTCGCCCCGGTCGCTCCGAGCAGTGGGATCGCAATGGCTGATCCCGTCACACCGGCTGCCACGAGGAGAGCCGGAGCCTGACGGGGGCGACGGTGACGACCGTTCCCGGAGAGCATGGAGGGACCTTTCCCGAGGGAGCAGAAACGCGCGCGGAGCTCCACGAGAGCACCGCGCTGGTCCGTGAACGTATAGGGGTTCGATCACTTGTCACAAGTTAATGCCGCGTAGATCACGTGAAGATCACAGACTTGAGTGCGTGTCATGTTTAAGCGGCCCTTCACCGGGCCAGCCCGGACGTCTCGGTCGATTACGGCACGGGCGTGAACTCCACGGGCAAAGTGCGTAGTCCGCGCATGATGAGTCCGCCGCGCCAGCGCAAATCAGCTGAATCCACCGCGAGTTGCAGGTCGGGGAGGCGGGTGAGGAGCGTCGCGAGCGCGGTCTGCCCTTCCAGTCGGGCGAGCGGGGCACCGAGGCAGTAGTGGATGCCGTGGCCGTAACCGAGGTGCTGATTGTCACGGCGGGAGAGATCGAGGACATCGGGGTCGGCGAACCGCTCCGGATCCCGGTCCGCGGCGGCGAGTACCACCAGCACGGGGTCACCTGCCGCGATGTCCTGTCCGCCGATCCGCAGCGCCTGGGTGGCGAACCGCCAGGTGGCCAGCTCGACCGGGCCGTCGTACCGGAGGAGCTCCTCCACGCCGGTCTCCAGAAGCCCTCTCTCCTGAGCCGCCAGAGACGCCTGGAGCCGGTTTCGCTGTTCGGGGTGGGTGAGAAGGGCGTGGACCCCGTTGCCGATGAGGTTCACGGTGGTCTCGAAACCTGCGAACAGGAGGATGAAGGCCATGGCAGCGGCCTCGTTCTCGGTCAGGTGCTCGCCGTGGTCGGAGGCGCGGATGAGCCCTGAGATGAGGTCCTCGCCGGGAGTCGGTTCGGCGGGCAGCGCTTCCCGCTTGCGGTGGATGAGTTCGGCGAGATAGCCGCGCATCTTCTTCACGGCCCGCGCAACCCCGCCCCGCGGGCCTCCCCCGTGGCGGATCATCATGCCCGCCCAGTCCCGGAAGTCGTCCTGGTCCTCGCGGGGGACGCCGAGCAGGTCGCAGATCGCGTAGATGGGGAGTGGGAAGGCGAACTCGTGGATGAGGTCGGCGGACCCCTTCTCCGCGAACTCGTCGATGAGACGGTCGGTCAACTCCTGCACCCGCGACTCGAACTCGGCGACCCTCCTGGGCGTGAACGCCTTGCTGACGAGCCGTCGCAGGCGGGTGTGGTCCGGCGGGTCGATGTTCAGCAGATGCGTCATCAGCTCCGCCTTGCGCTCCCCCGGGATACCGGTCTTGCCCTTGGCGTGCTCGGGCTCGTCGTGATGCGCCGGGTTCTTGCTGAGCCGCGGGTCGGCGAGCGCCTGCTTGGCATCGGCGTACCGGGTGACCAGCCATGCCTCCACCCCGCTGGGGAGGCGGGTCCGGTGCACGGGAGCATGCTCACGGAGCCAGGCGTAGGCGGGGTAGGGGTCGGTGGCGAACTCCCAGGAGAACAGCTCGGGGGTGGGGGTTGTGGGGGTGGAGGGCGCCGCTGGAGTGGGGCTCGCGGGGACGGGGGTTGCGGACGCCTGAGTCGCGGGGGTGGTCGTCTCGGGGGTGGGGCTCGCGGCGGCGGGAGTCGCGGGAGCCGGAGTCTCAGGGGTTGGGCTCGTGGGGGTGGGAGTCGCGGGGGTGGCGGCGGGCTGGTCGGTCACGCCTCGACCGTATCCGGCGTGGTCATCCGGCGTGGTGCGGTGTCTCGGCCTCCCGGATCGCGTCCCGGTACGCCCGCGCCGCCGCGCGCAGGGCCGCCTCCGGGTCGATGCCCTCCGTCTCGGCGCGGGCGGCCAGGGCGAGGAGTTCGTAGCCGATGCCCCCGGTGTCCGGGAGCGGGACCTCCAGGCCGGCCGTGCGGACACGGGAGGTGAGCTTGGCGGCGAGGGCCAGGCCCGGCTGGCCGAGGGGGACGCCGTCGGTCACGGAGGTGCGCTGTTTCTCCGTCGCCTTGGTACGCAGCCAGTGCGCCTTGACCTCCTCCGGTGTCGTCGCCGTCTCGTCGCCGAAGACATGCGGGTGGCGGTGGATGAGCTTGGTGACGATGCCGCCGGCGACGTCGTCGACGGAGAACGGGGCGTCCGGGTCGTCCTCGGCGATACGGGCGTGGAAGACGACCTGGAGCAGGACGTCCCCGAGTTCCTCTCGGAGTTCGTCGCGGTCGCCCTCCTCGATGGCCTCGACGAGTTCGTACGCCTCCTCGATGCCGTACTTCGCAAGGCCCTTGTGGGTCTGCTGGGAGGACCAGGGGCACTCGGCGCGGATGCGGTCCATGACCTGGACGAGGTCGAGGAGCCGGGCGCCCGGTAGGTCGTAGGAGGCGGGGAGCAGCTCCAGGTCGGGCATCTGTGTGCGTCCGGAACCGGCGAGGCGGGCCAGACCGTCCGTGAGGGCCGGCTCGCCCTCGCCCGTGGCCACGACGACCACCGTGTGACCGCCCGCGCAGGCGCCGACCAGTTCCTCGGTGGTCGGGGACGTCTCGTCGACCCGTATGCCCGCCTCGCGCAGATACGGCAGCTGGGGGTGGGCCCCGTCCGCACAGAGAACACGGTCGGCGGCGTGCAGCGCCTGCCAGGCGGGCCAGGACAGCAGGCCCGGGGCTACCCGGTGGCTGGTGGTGAGCAGGACGATGCGGCCGGGGGCGGACGCCGTGTCGGGGTCCTGGTGGGGGGCGGGCTCGAAGCCGGTTGCGTTCACGATTCGAAGCTAACGCACGCCGCCGACGGGGAGATCGGTTTGTCCACAGGCCGGGGGGTGCGATGCGATCGTATGATCTTCCGCATGCGGTGGTGTCGTCACCTCACGACACCACGTGTCCCCGACGGGTGGCCGGTCCGAGCGGCCCCGCGGCCCCGCTACGTGGTCTGCTCGCTCCCCGTCGCCGTGACGTCCCGTACCCACGGGGTCTTCACGTCGACGCGAGTGCTCGTCTTGGCGTCCCAGGTGCCGTAGCGCGGGTTGAGGTCCACGTCGAGTTCCTTGGAGGCCTTGCTCAGGGCGCTCCAGAAGGCGGGGGTGCCGGTTTCGGTGCCGAGCCCGGTGGCGAGTTTCTGTGCCTCCAGCCGGAGGTGGAGGTTGTCGTCGAGACGTTCGGGCGCGATGCCGTACTGGTCGAACCAGGCCGTCTCCAGAGCCTTGGCGCTGCCGGCCTGTTCCTCCAGGGCGGACCTCAGCTGCTGGACCTCCTTGCGGGTCACGGTCACGCCCGCGTTCTCGGCCGCCCGGTGCAGCACGCGGTCGAGGACCATGTTGTGCAGGACGTCGCGGGCGAGCGTGCCCTTGAGGGCGACTGTCTGCCCGGTCTGGTCCGTGCCGACCGTCCGCTGTGCGTCACGCACCTCGGTCACCCGGTTCTCCAGCTGTGCGACGGTGATCCGCTGGTTGCCGACGACGGCCGCCGCGCCGGGATGCGCGTCGCTTCCGCAGGCGGTGAGAAGTGGTGCCGCTGCGGCGAGGGCGGCGGAGAGGACTAGCGCGGTGCGACGGCGGCGGTGCAAGGAAGCCTCCCGAGGAGATTGTGCAGGCAAGGTGCGCCGCGTAGCGGCTCATTGAGGGGCGGTGGTCGGGCGACGGGCGGGCGCACAAGGTCTTGCGGTGATCGATGGTAGGCAGTGGCTGGGCTGGGGCCAAGCCATTCGACCAACGATTCACCGGGACTTCGGGCACCGCCGCGCGGCCCGCACCGCGCCATTGCCTCCCCACACGCGTGTGCGGCTCTCAGCCGGTGATCGCGACCGGCCCGTCCCAGGCGTCCCGGTCCACGGTGATCGTGTAGCCGCCGCGGCTCTCCTTGCTGTTCACCAGGTACTGGTGACCGCGGCTGTGATCCGTGTACTGCTTGGCGCCGAAGGGCCAGTCCGCGGTGGTGGTGTTCTGCTTGTCCCACAGCGCGTACCAGAGGTTGCCCGGCAGGTCGGTCTTGTCGGTCGCGTTGGCGATCGCCTTGGCACTGGAACTGGTGAAGCCGTAGAAGCCCGCGCGGTACGTCTTCGCGCGCAGGGTCTTGCCGAACGCGCGCACATAGGTGAGCACGGCGTCGTTGCACGCCTTGTTCGTGATGTCGTACGACTCCATGTCCAGGTAGATCGGGCTGCCGACCTTCATGCCGAGCGCGGCGGCCTTGGCCACCGCGTCCGTGCCGTCCTTCGCACCCAGGGACGCGGCGGTGGAGGCAGTGAGCTTCTCGGGGCTGGAGCCCGTCTGGCAGGACGGCTGGGCGCCGACGTAGAGGGGGATGAGCTTCCAGCCGACCGTGCTGACCGACTTGACCCAGGAGGCGGTCAGGTTGGGCTGGGCGCAGCCGCGGTTCTTACCGCCGATGTAGACGGCGGCGGCGCCGTAGAGGCCGCCGTGCCAGGCCTTCATGGCGGAGAGGGAGGGAGCGGCGCAGGTGTCGAACGCGCGGCCGGTGTACGTCTTCTGGGCGGGCCAGGTGGTCGCGGCCATCGAGCTCTGTGCGGCGAGTCCCGCTCCGGCGACGACGGCCGCGCCGGCGACGCCCCACGTGGCGTATCTGCGCTTCTTCGACTGCCTGTGGCTGGACATGGACGACCCCACCCCTGGTTCTGCTGTTGGTTGTGCTGTACATGACGTGCATGGCTGCAACGAAGCGTAAAGCTATCCGGCGCCGACCATGCCTTTCGGAAACGTAGGCCCCTGTGGTTCACCGGTTTCCCAAGGGAGCGGAAAATTCTAGCCGCGCACCTGGCTCAGCCATTGCAGCGTCCGGCGGATCTCCACCGCGAGCGGCTGCCCGGGCCCCTGCAGCCGTTCCACGTCGTGCAGCAGTCGCGCGAGGGTGTCGTGGGCGGCGGCGCGGTCACCGAGGGCGAGGAGCAGGTGGCCGATGCGGCGGCGGACGTCGTGGGCGAGTTCGGGGCCGCCGGCGACGTACTGGTTCTCGTAGTACGGCAGCAGCGCACGGTACTCGGCCAGGGCCGCCGCCGGTTCGCCGAGCTGTTCCAGACACTGGGCGGCGTCGTAGCGGAAGCGCAGTGACTGCGGGTCCGCCTGGCCCGCCTCGGCGGCGCGTTCGTCGGCGAGGCGGCGCAGTTCGGGCAGCGCGCGCCGGTACTGGCCGTCGTCCATGAGGGTGGCCGCGTACTGCTTGCGCAGGGTGCGGACGACCGGGGAGTGCACGCCGTGCTGTTCGGCGGCCGCGGGCAGGATGCCGCCGAGGATGTCGACGGCCTGGGTGATGCGGCCCTCGCCGAGCAGCCGCTTGACCTCGTCGACCGCGCGCGCGACATCCGGCTTCTCGGCCTTCTCCGGAACGGGGGTGACCGGCGCGGGCTGGGGCGCGGGCGTGCGTGCGCGGTCCGGCCAGGGGGCGTGTGGACGCAGGAAGGGGCGCGTGGGGTCGAGGGGCGCTCCGGTGGGCGTGCCGAGCGTGGGCAGGAGCGGTGACAGGTCCTCGTAGACGTCCTGCGCGGAGGCCGGGCGGTGCTGCGGGTCCTTGGCGAGCAGGCGCAGAACGAGTGCCTCCAGCGCCTCGGGGACTTCGGGGCGGCTGCGGCGCACGGGCAGCGGGGGCTCGTACAGGTGCCGGTGCAGCACGCCGAGCGCCGTGGAACCGGCGAACGGGACGTCGCCGCTGAGCAGTTCGTGCAGCACGACGCCGAGTGCGTACAGGTCGGTGTACGGGCCGACCGCGCCGCCCATCGCCTGCTCGGGCGACATGTAGGCGGGTGAGCCGATCGGCGAGCCGGTGTGGGTGAGGCGGGTGGTGTCGGTGTCCATGACGGAGGCGACACCGAGGTCGAGGACGGTGACCGTGCCGTCCTGCTTCACCATCACATTGCGTGGCTTGAGGTCGCGGTGAATGATCGGCACGGCGTGCACGGCGCTCAACACGGCGCACAGTTGCGCGGCGACCGCGACCGCCCACTGCCAGGGGTACGGGTCGTGCTCGGCGAGATGGTCGGAGAGGTCCGCGCCGTCGACGTACTGCATGACGAGGAACAGTTCCTCGCCCTCGCTGCCCGCGTCGTGCACGGTGACGAGGCCCGGGTGGTCGACCTGCGCGGTCACCCGGCACTCCCGCACGAACCGGCGGCGCAGTTCGTCCGCCTCCTGTCCGGCCACCTTGTCGGGGCGCAGCAGTTTCACCGCCACGCGCCGGTCGAGCCGCCCGTCGTACGCCGTCCACACCTGCCCCATGCCGCCCTGTCCGATGAGCGTGGACAGTTCATAGCGGCCGGCGACGACACGTCCTGCCGCCACGGTCACCAGCCGCTCTCTTGGGTGCCGCCAGGGTTCCCGTCGTGCTTGCGCAGGTAGTCGCTGAGTTCGTCGAGTTCGGCGCGCACCTGGTCGATGCGGACGGGCGCGGGGCGCTGGGGCGGTGGCGGTACGACACCGGGCCCCGGGACCGGAGGCACGGACGGCTGCTGGGGTTGTGACTGCGAGTGCGGATGCGGGTGCGGCTGGGTGGTCGGGATGTACGGCGGGGCCGGCTGCGGCACCGGCTGCGGATACCCGTAGCCGGAGTGGGCGGTCGGGCCCTGGGGCGGCGGGTAGCCGGTGAATCGCAACTGCTGGTGGAACCGGATGTCCGTCACCAGGAAGTACACGCTGCTGAAGAGGCCCAGGAGCAGGACCAGCGACAGGGCGATGTCGGTCCTGTGGTCGTACTCCGGCAGCGAGCCGACCACCGAGAGGCACGCGATGGACAACGGCAGGCTCGCCCAGGCCAGCACCCAGTCGATCCCGCGTCCGCGCAGGAAGGCGACCCGGAACAGCGGTGCGCAGGCGAACAGACCGCACGAGAGGAAACCGGCGGCGGCGAACAGCACGCGCAGGGTGATGACGGTGCCTGCGCTGCGGGTGGGCGGCACCGCGCCGTGGCCGTACATGACTGCTCCTGGACCGGTGAAGCCGATGGGGACGGAGTTCGAGCGTATAGGCCGACACGGACATGCGTTCCCGGGTTGTACCGAACCGTTGTCGAGCTGATCACTTCCCACGGCCGCGCAGGTCGCGCGGAGTTGCGGCTTCCGCCTCAGTCGGGCGCGACCGTCCCGTCCGTCAGTCCGTCGTACATCCCGCGCACGAGCTGCTCCCCGAGCCGGCCCGCGCGTCGGAGCGCCCGCTCGAACTCGTCCAGCGCGCGGAAGCGCTCGCCGTAACGCCGTTGCTCGTCGAGCGGGAGCCGGGGCAGGTGAAGCCGGCGCACGTCCAGGCGTGTCGCGGTGGAGGCGTAGCTGCTGGCCTGCCGGTTGTTCGCGGTGCCGCGCAGGAAGCCGGCGAGGTACCAGGGGTCGAGCGCGGCGGGATCGGGGCGCAGCAGCACAAGGTTGCGCCCCAGGACGGCGCCCCCGGCCGCCTCGTCGATCACGCGCGCCATCGAACCCCCGCCGAGCACCGGTACGACGACGTCGCCCGGCTCGGTCAGCACGGCCTCCTCCTCGCTCTCGGGAAGCGTCCCGGAGGGGTCGGTCCCGGAGAGGACGTCGTGGTCGGTGAGGACGGGCACACGCGCGTGGCCGCCGTTTCCGCCCGTGCGCAGCAACAGAGCGCCTCCGCGCGCGAGTTCGCCAATGGTGGTCAGCGGCCAGCGCGAGGGCTGCGCGGCGTCGGCGCGCGGCGGGGTGAGGTCGACGGTCAGGCGGAGCGTCTCGTTCAGGCGCTCGCGCACGGCCGTGAGCTGTTCGGCGCCGTCGGCCATCGTGGCGGGTGGCAGGTGGCGGGCGGGGGCGAGGTCCACGTCGTCGTCGAGGAGTTCGATGACGGGCAGCGCGCGGGCCAGACCGGGCCGTTCGGCGAAACGGCCGGCCCGGCCGAAGGTCTGCCAGGCGTCGAGCACGGCCTCGCGCACGGCCCGCCAGTCCGGTCCGCCGCGCCCCTCCCCCGCGAACTGCCCCACGTCCACAAGCAGCACCTCCGGCTGCGCGGGCGCCTTCTCCGGCCGGCGCAGCACCCACAGGTGCAGCGGGATGTTGTACGGCGGTGCCGCCCCGACCGGGAGGGCGATCACGGCGCGCAGGGCACCGCGGCGCAGCAGGTCGGCGCGGATTCGGCGGCCGGAGCGGCGGGAGGCGGCGGCGGGCGGCATGAGCAGGACGCCGGCGCCGCCGTCCTTGAGGCGGGCGAGCGCGTGCTGGACCCAGGCGAGCTCGGACTCGGTGCGGGCCGGGAAGCCGTACTCCCAGCGGGGGTCGTAGGCGAGTTCGTCGTGGCCCCAGTTGCGTTCGTTGAACGGCGGGTGGCACAGGACGGCGTCGGCGTGCAGCCGAGGGTGGGCGTCGGCGCGCAGGGTGTCGCCGGTGGCGCCGTGGATCGTGGACCAGGTGTGCAGGGCGAGCCGGAGCGTGGTGAGAGCGGCAAGTTCGGGGGCGCTGTCCTGGGCGTAGAGCTCCTGGTCGGGGCGGGTGGCTGCCGCCCGCAGGAGGGCTCCGGTGCCGCAGGCCGGGTCGAGGACGGTGCGGGCGGGGCCGACGAGGTCGGCCATGAGGGCGGCCAGGTCGGCGGGGGTGAGCGTGTACTGACGCGGGTTGGCGTCGAGGTACCTGCCGAGCAGGAACTCGAACGTCTGACGGGCGCCCAGCTCCGCGGCCAGCTCCGCGACGCCGCGCAGGAGGGGCGCGGAGGGGCGGAGTTCGGGGGCGGTGGGGGCGTGAACGGCCGGGCGGGTGTTCACGGGAGGGGCGGTGGGCGGGGTGTGCGCGCCGTTCTTGGGGTTGGTCGCGGCGCGCTCGGCGCTTGCGATGTTCGCGGTGTTCACGCCTGCAGGCCGGGCGGCGTCGCGTGCCGGAACCGAGCCCGGGGTGTTCACGACGGCCGGGGTGTTCACGGCCCGAGGCGTGTTCACGGCGTTAGGCGTGTTCACAGTCGGCGCTGATCCGAATCGCGGCGTCAGCACCTCCCGCAGCGCCCCCGGCAGCATGTCCGCAAGACGCTCGTCGGAGCCGGCGCTCACGTCCAGCCAGACCGGTGGGCGGTCGTGGATCAGCAACAGGACGCAGCCCGCGTGGGTGAGTGCGGTGACCGGGCCCTCGGGATGGCCCGAGAGCTGCTGCCAGACGCGCTCCCGCAGGGGCACTTCGGCGAGTTTCCCCTGCTTGCGCAGCCAGGACTCGACTTCCGCCAGTGCGAAGGACGGGCTGGTCTCGCTGCCGCCGACGGGCCTCGGGAAGTCGGCGTGCCGACGGCGCCAGTTACTGACGGCCGCGCGGCCGACGCCGGCCAGTCGTGCGATACCGGCAGCGGTCACCTCAGTCGCGTTGTCCTGCACCACGCGCTCCCCTCGTCGTACGGGCCGACCCTGCGCCCCGCGTGTGCGCTGAGCATACCGACGTACGCAAGATCTACCCGTTCACGCCCGTGTACATGCTATGCCATGTGAACGCGGTTGACTCGGTTCACAAGCTCTGCTGTTATTGACCCAGCGAACGAGTGACTGCCCGAAAGGCAATGGTCGCCGCGTCGGAGGGGGACACAGCCATGGGCGTGCTCACCCCGCTCGAGGTGCGACCGGCTTCAGCGCAACGCGCCCCGCCTCAGCACCTCACGCCATCACCTCACCGCCACCCACCAAGGAATCGCCATGCGTCGTACCGCACTTGCCGCCCTCTGCATCGCTGCCGTGGCCACCGCAGGACTCACCGGCTGCCGGCCGGGCCAGGACACGGCGGACACTGGGACGGGCACGTCCAGCACGTCCAGCACGTCCGCCTCACCGAGCAAGTCCGCCGCGAAGAAGGAGGCGTTCGCCGGGCTGAACGGCGGCGAAATAGCCGACCAAGCCACGAAGGCGACGACCGGCGCCTCCTCGCTGCGCGTGAAGGGCCACATCCCTGACGACGAGAGCGGCGGCATCATCAGCCTCGATGTCACCCTGAACAAGAAGGGCGAGTGCGCCGGCACGATCGGCCTGGGCGGCAAGGGCAAGGCCGAACTGATCAAGACCGGCGACACCGTGTACATGAAGTTCGACGAGGCGTTGCTCCGCGAGCAGAGCAAGGGCGAGTCGACGTCGGACACCGAGGCGGCCGTGGCCCTACTGGCCGGCAAGTGGACCAAGACGAAGGCGACGGGCTCCGACGCCAAGGAGTTCGAGAGCTTCTGCGACCTGGGCTCGGTGCTCGACGGCGCCGAGGACACCAACTCCGACGCGAGCCGCGGGAAGACGACCACCGTCGAGGGGGCACCGGCGATCACCCTGCACGAGAAGGACGGCAAGGACCGCTACACCCTGTACGTCGCAACCGAGGGCAAGCCGTATCTGCTGCGGATCGACAGCACCGCCGGAGCGGACCAGGGGTCCGTGTTCTTCAGCGACTTCGACAAGCCGGTCCCGACGCAGAAGCCCGCCGGCCGGATCCTCGACCTCGACGCCCTCGGCGGCTGAACCGCGGGACCGTCCCACCACCCCAGGACGCCGCCCCGGGCTGCGGCCCACTCAAAGGGTGTGCCGCATCCATACGTTGGGCTCGACGTACACCGCGTACCCGCGCTCCGGTTCGCACCGCACCGGCACCAGCGCCCCCGGGACCTCGATGTCGCCCTGAGTGTCGAAGGGCAGCCCGGTCCAGCGACGCCACTGCTCCAGCGAGCCGGACACCGTCATGGAGGCCGGTGCCACCGCGTGGACAACGGCCCCGGACCGGGCGTGGACGCGCAACCAGGGGTCGTGCGGCAGGCCGTCGGGGCGTACGCGGTGGGCGTACTCGTGGATGGGGGTGCGCGGCTCCAGGTGCTTGGCGCTGGGGCGGACGGGGGCGACCACCTCGCTGAAGCCGTGGGCGCGGGCGCTGTCACGCATCGCCGAGAGCATCCGGGCGGACAGGCCGTGGCCCTGGAGACGCGGATCGACGACGACCGAGATCGCGCTGACCGTGTCCGGCCGTACGCCTCGGCGCAGATCGTCGAAGGCCCACACGAGCACTTGGTCCCAGCCCCGGGCGGGCAGTTCACCGCGCCCCTCGGCGTGAAGGGCGAAGGGCACGCTGTGGGCGTGCGCGACGACCTCACCTCGCTCGTCCTCGGCGAACAGCACATACTCGGGGAGTTCGGCGGAGATCCGGCCGTAGTGGGCGTTGCCCACGGGATCCTCGGTCACGAACTCCGGCCAGCTGTTCGCCATGCCGAGGACGCGCTCCCGCATCTCGGGGCGCTCGGCGAGACTCGACACCTTCAGCTCCATGCGGTCACCGTAGGCGCGGCGCCGAGCACCGGAAAGCGCATTTCCCGCCCGCCACGGCACACGACCGCCCGGCGCCGAGCCCGCAGCAGGCCCGGCGCAACTCCCCGGCCCCGCAAGGCCCCTCAGTCCGCGTGGAACCTCGGCGGTGCGGCCGTCGGGTTACCACCGGTCGGCAGCTTCTGGCCGGCGCAGCCCGAGAGGACCTTCTCCATCGCGGACTTCTCGGCAGCCGTGACCCACAGGTCGTACTTCTTCTTCACAGCGACCTGGGCGGCCACATAGGTGCACCGGTACGCCTTGTTGGGCGGCAGCCACGTCGCCGTGTCACCGTCACCCTTGGAGCGGTTGGTACTCGCGTCCACGGCGAGAAGGTTGAGGGGGTCGTTGGCAAGGGCTATGCGTTTGCCGGCGGCCCAGTACTTGGCGCCCTTCTGCCAGGCGTCGGAGAGCGCGACCATATGGTCGATGTCGACCTGGCTGCGCCCGCGCCGGTAGGTCACCTCCTTGCCCGAGTACGGGTCCGACTGCAGCACGCCGTAGGACACCTTGCAGTCCCCGCTGGTGAACTTCACGTCCTCCAGGTCGCGTTTGAGTATGTCGTCGCGGGTGTCGCACTCGTTCGAGTCCGTGTCCGCCCACGCGGTGCCGAACCTGTCGCGGTCGTACCCCGTCTTGGGCGCCCGCCCCTTCACGGTGAGCGACTTCGCGGCGGTGAGGGCCGCACCCGAGCCCCCGCTCTCCTCCGGCCCGCCGGACCCTGCGGTCGTCTCCGCCTTGCACCCGGCCACAGCGAACACCAGTACGACGGCAGCCGCGGCCCCGCCCCTCAGACGCATCACTTGCGCCCCTCCCCTTGCAACCCGGTCCGCCCCCGCAGGGAGCGCATTCCCTGAACGACGCCGCGCACACCGTAGCGAGCGGGCGCACGGCGGCATTCAGAAGGTCCGGACCGCCACCCCTTCGAGTGGGCATCGCGGGCATAACGGTCGTATCGTCGTTTCTGAGTCGCCTCCGGAAGGAGCTCTGGATGGGCATCCTCGACAGGTTCAAGAGCAACCGCCAGATGCAGGACAAGGCCAAGGGCATGTCCGACATGGCGGAACGAAAGGCCAACGAGAAAACGGGCAACAAGTACGAGGGCCAGGTCGACGACGCGCAGCAGAAGATCGAAGGGTCGCTCGGCATGGATCGCGACAGGCCCGAACAGCCGTAAGGCCGAAGGCCCAAGACCCCGTTGGACCGAAAGCCCGAAGACCCACGGAGGACACCGGGTCCCGCCGAGCACAGCCCGAGCGGGCTCCCCTTCACCTCCGGCCCAGAGGCCGTCCGCGGAGTTCCGTCTCCCGCGGGCGGCTTCTGCGTTCCGCGAGCTTGCACCAGGCATCGCGAGGTTCAGGCCGGCCACGGCAGCACCGTGAGCTCCGGCCACACCTCTTTCCAGCGTGCGGCCTTGGCCTCGTAGACCTCTCTGGGCGCGAGCACCGGGTTGGGCCGGACCACGAGGTTGAACACGTCGGACAGTCCGTGGGGTGCGTACACGCGCCAGTCGCCGCCGGGCTCCAGTCGCACGCCCAGACAGCAAGTCGTCGCGGCAAAGCGGTCGATGGCGGACTCGGTGGAGTCGTGGGGAGGGCAGGGCACTTTGAACTTCTGCTCGTACCAGAGATGCACCCGGGCCTCGTTGCGGATCTCCACCTCGGCCGGCAGGCCGTCGAACACCTCTCGCCCGGCCTTGATCACGGCGTCCTCGGCCTCCCAGGAGAGATCGGTGTCGTCGAAGTAGAAGACGTCGTAGTCCTTGATGCCATGGGCCGGAGGCCTGCCGGTGACCTCGTTCCACACGGTCTGGAACAGACAGCCCGCTGTCACGTACCAGCCCGGCAGGTCAAGCCTCGCCGTGCCGGCGATCACCTCGGTCAGGATCTCGTTCCGGCCGAGCACGGTGCGGAATCCGTCCAACTGCTCCGCGAGAGAAAGTCGCCCCAGCATCCGCCCTGCCTATCACGATCAGACCCTCCCTATGCCCAGGGTCGTCTCCGACGGAAGCAGTCCGGAGGACAGCACCGCGACCCAGAAGTCGCCGAGCAGGTCCGCGAGTCGGCCCGTCTCCGTTGCGCCGAGCAACTGCCATGGGGAGGCAGCGAGTTGGTCGGTGTGGTGTTCCACTCGGTGCCGGAGGTCGCGGCCGGCGTCCGTGGCTCCACCCCTCTCGTCGACCAGGCCACGCGCTGCCAGGCGGTCCCGCGCGGACTCCCATTCCCCCGGGCTCCAGCCCCGGCTCTCGAAGCGCGGCACGGACGCGGCGCCGATCGCGGCGAAGGAGACCAACGACTCGACCGGGTCGAGGCCGGCCACCAGCAGGGCCGCCAGATGGCCGTCGCCCCGATGCTCACGCAGGATCGTCGCCGCCTGCCACAGCTGGAGGTGCGGGGCCTCGGCCCACTTCAGTTCGGCGTTGGCCGCGGCGAGCGGGCGACCCGCCGTGTTCACCGACTCGGCGGCTCTGCGGGCGAGGGCGGCGGCCTCCGCCAGCTCGGGACCGTCGACGCGGTCACCGAGGATCGTCCGGTAGGCCCGGTCGATCCCGCGCAACCTCGCCGCGAGTACCGCCTCGGGATCGGCTGCCGCCCACGCCGAGTCGATGTGCTCGGCGACCATGCGCGGGCTGAAGCTGTAGAAGGCGGAGGCCACTCGCTCGGCACCCACCGGCCCCAACGGCGCTGCACGGAGGGGGAAGTAGCTCGGCCAACGCTCCTTCGTGTCGTATCCGAGCGCGGCCGCCTCCTCGAAGACCTCCGGCGCGTAGTAGAGGACCGCGTGCAGGGGTTCCAGGAGGTGCCAGAGCTGACGCACACGGGCCGGTTCCACAGCGCCGCCGCCCATACCGGCCACAGCTTCACCGTCGTACTTCGACATGGTTTGCCCCCTCCACCGCATCCACAACTTGACACTGACTAGATTGCCTCACCCGGCCGAACTTGTCAATGGAAAGATTCCGCGTACGCTGCTGACCATGGCACCCGCGGAAACGAAGCAGCCGAACCGCCCCTACCATCACGGCGACCTCCGCCGCGCGATCCTCACCGCCGCGCTCGATGTCATCGCCGCCGACGGCCCCGCCGGGCTGAGCCTGCGGGACCTCGCCCGCCGCGCCGGCGTCTCGCACGCGGCCCCGGCCCATCACTTCAGGGACCGCACCGGGCTCCTCACGGCGATCGCCGCCGAGGGCTTCGGGTTGCTCGCGGCCACCCTCAAGGAGGCCTCGGACCTCAAGGACGCGGGCGTGCACTACGTACGCTTCGCCCGCGAGCACCCCGCCCACTTCCAGGTGATGTTCACGCCCGAGCTGTTGCGCGCGGACGACCTCGAACTCACCACGGCCCGTGCCCTGGCCGCCGATGCCCTGCGCACCTCTGTCTCGGCCGTACAGGCGGAGGACTTCGGCATCGACAGCCGCCTCGCGGGGGTCGCCGCCTGGTCCCTCGCCCACGGCTTCGCCACGCTGCTCCTGAGCCACAACCTGGACGGCCCGGTCGGCGACAAGGACCCCGAGGAGATGTTCCGGACCCTGGCGACGACGCTCTTCCGCACGCCCTGACCCCACGGAGACACGGAGACCCTGAGACACGGAGACCCTGAGCCGCGGGACCTGGCCGCAAGGCACACCGCCGGGCAGGGCCCACGGCCCGACCGCGGGCCTCGCCGGGACACCCCGGACCCGCCCGGGACCGCGCAGTCACGCCCACAGCCCGACCGCGAGGCACACCGCCACGCTCACGGCCCCACCGCGAGGCACACCGCCCCCACAGCCCGACCGCAGGTCACACCGCCGTACCCACGCCCAGACCGCAGGTCACACCGTCATGAACCCAGGATCGACGTCAGGAACTCGCCC
Source organism: Streptomyces sp. NBC_00285 (assembly GCF_036174265.1). NCBI lineage: Bacteria > Bacillati > Actinomycetota > Actinomycetes > Kitasatosporales > Streptomycetaceae > Streptomyces > Streptomyces sp. NBC_00285. The sequence goes on from NZ_CP108055.1 coordinate 4,604,642, forward strand.
ACCCAGCCGAGCAACTCCCGTCCGACCAACGGCTTTCCGCCGACCTTGGCCGTCTTCGGGCGCGGGACCAGCACCTGGTGCACGGACGGCTTGATGACGGTGCCCGGGTACAGCCGCTTGACCCGCAGTTCCTGGGACTCCCTCAACTCCACCGGCGCGAAGCGGATGTTGGTGCCCTGGAGGACGACCTCGCCGACGCCACACGCGCGTGCGAGCATCCGCAGCCCCGCCACGAGCAACAGGTTCTCGACCGGCTCGGGCAACTTGCCGTAGCGGTCGACGAGTTCCTCGCGTACGGCCTTGACGTCCTCCTCGGTGTTGACCGAGGCGATCGCCCGGTACGTCTGCAACCTGAGCCGCTCGCCCGGCGCGTAGTCGTGCGGGACGTGCGCGTCGACCGGGAGCTCGATCTTGACCTCCAGGGGCGGCTGCTCCTCGACCCCGCCCTCCAGGGCGGCCCGGTAGTCCGCGACGGCCTCGCCGACCATGCGGATGTAGAGGTCGAAGCCGACGCCCGCGATGTGCCCGGACTGCTCACCGCCGAGCAGGTTGCCCGCGCCCCGGATCTCCAGGTCCTTCATCGCCACGTACATGCCCGCACCCATCTCGGTGTGCTGGGCGATGGTGGCGAGGCGTTCGTGGGCCGTCTCCGTGAGCGGCTTCTCAGGCGGGTAGAGGAAGTAGGCGTAGCCGCGCTCGCGCCCGCGCCCGACCCGGCCGCGCAGCTGGTGCAGCTGGGAGAGGCCGAAGTTGTCGCCGCGCTCCACGATGAGCGTGTTCGCGTTGGAGATGTCGATGCCGGACTCGACGATCGTGGTCGACACGAGCACGTCGAACCTCTTCTCCCAGAAGTCGACGACGACCTGTTCCAGCGCCTGCTCGGACATCTGGCCGTGCGCGGTGGCGATGCGCGCCTCGGGGACGATCTCGCGCAGGCGGGCGGCCGCCCGGTCGATCGACTCGACGCGGTTGTGGATGTAGAAGACCTGGCCCTCGCGCAGCAGTTCACGGCGGATGGCCGCGCCGATCTGCCGCTCCTCGTACGGCCCGACGAAGGTGAGCACCGGGTGGCGCTCCTCCGGGGGCGTGGTGATCGTCGACATTTCGCGGATGCCGGTGACCGCCATCTCCAGGGTGCGCGGGATCGGGGTCGCGGACATGGTCAGGACGTCGACGTTCGCGCGGAGCTTCTTCAGCTGCTCCTTGTGCTCGACGCCGAAGCGCTGTTCCTCGTCGACGATGACCAGGCCGAGGTCCTTGAACTTGGTCTCCGAGGAGAACAGGCGGTGGGTGCCGATGACGACGTCCACCGAGCCCTCGCGCAGGCCCTCCAGGGTGGCCTTCGCCTCGGTGTCGGTCTGGAAACGGCTGAGCGCCTTCACGATCACCGGGAACTGCGAGTACCGCTCGCTGAACGTCCCGAAGTGCTGCTGCACCAGCAGCGTGGTCGGCACCAGCACCGCGACCTGCTTGCCGTCCTGGACGGCCTTGAAGGCGGCGCGGACCGCGATCTCGGTCTTGCCGTAGCCGACGTCGCCGCAGACCAGGCGGTCCATGGGGATCGACTTCTCCATGTCCTCCTTGACCTCGGAGATGGTGGTGAGCTGGTCGGGTGTCTCCACGTACGGGAAGGCGTCCTCCAGTTCGCGCTGCCAGGGCGTGTCCGAGCCGAACGCGTACCCGGGTGCCGCCATCCGCGCGCTGTACAGCTTGATCAGGTCGGCGGCGATCTCCTTGACGGCCTTCTTCGCGCGCGCCTTGGTCTTCGTCCAGTCGGCGCCGCCGAGCCGGTGCAGGGTGGGGGCCTCACCGCCGACGTACTTGGTGATCTGCTCCAGCTGGTCGGTGGGGATGTAGAGCCGGTCGCCGGGCTGGCCGCGCTTGGCGGGGGCGTACTCGACGACGAGGTACTCGCGCGTGGCGCCCTGCACGGTCCGCTGGACCATCTCGATGTAACGGCCGACACCGTGCTGTTCGTGGACGATGTAGTCGCCCGCCTCCAGGGTGAGCGGGTCGATCGTCTTGCGGCGGCGCGCCGGCATGCGGGCGCCGTCCTTGCCGGCCGCCTTCTGCCCGGTCAGGTCGGTCTCGGTCAGGACCACGAGCTTCAGCGCCGGGTCGACGAAGCCGTAGTCGATCGAGCCGCACGCCACGTGCACGACGGACGGGGAGATCGCTCCCAGGTCGGACTGAAGGCGGGCCGCGACGCCCTCGCCGCCCAGCACCTCGACCGTACGGGCCGCGGGGCCGTGCGCCTCGGTCACGAAGACCGCGCGCCAGCCTTCGGCCAGCCAGCCCTTGGTGTCGGCGAGCGCCTTGGCGGTGTCGCCGCGGTAGGTCTCGGGAGCGTGCATGCCGAGCTGGAGCGTGTCCGCCTCGAACTCGAGATCCGCCGCGAACGGCGACACCGACCACCACATCATGTCCAGCTCGCGCGCACGGTCCCGGACGTCCGCGATGGACCACAGGGAGGCCGCGCCGACGTCGATGGGCGCCTCGCCGCCGCCCGCGGTGGCCGCCCAGGAGGCGTGGAGGAACTCCTGCGAGGTCGCGACGAGATCGGACGCACGCGTGCGTACCCGCTCCGGGTCGCACACGACGGCCATGGAGCCCTTGGGCAGGACGTCGACCAGCAGTTCCATGTCGTCGACGAGGACGGGAGCCAGGGACTCCATGCCCTCCACGGCGATCCCCTCGCCGATCTTGCCCAGCAGCTCGCCCAGCTCGGGGTGCTGTTCGGCGAGGGCACGCGCGCGTGCTCGTACGTCGTCCGTCAGGAGCAGTTCGCGGCAGGGCGGGGCCCACAGTCCGTGGTCGGCGACCTCAAGGGACCGCTGGTCGGCGACCTTGAAGTAGCGGATCTCCTCGACGTCGTCGCCCCAGAACTCGACGCGCAGGGGGTGTTCCTCGGTGGGCGGGAAGACGTCGAGGATGCCGCCTCGTACGGCGAACTCCCCGCGCTTCTCGACGAGCTCCACACGCGCGTACGCGGCGGCGGCGAGGGCTTCCACGATCGCGTTCAGGTCGGCGGTCTGCCCGGTGTGCAGGGCGACCGGTTCCAGGTCGCCGAGCCCCTTGACCTGCGGCTGGAGCACGGACCGTACGGGCGCGACGACCACGGAGATCGGGCCGGTCTCGGGGTCGTCGGGGCGGGGGTGTGCGAGGCGGCGCAGGACGGCCAGGCGTCGGCCCACGGTGTCGCTGCGGGGGCTGAGGCGCTCGTGCGGGAGGGTCTCCCAGGACGGGTACTCCACGACCCCCGCCGGCGGGAGCAGGGAGCGCAGGGCCGCGGCCAGGTCCTCCGCCTCGCGGCCCGTCGCCGTCACCGCGAGCACCGGCCGGCCGGCCTCACGCGCGAGGGCGGCGATCGCGAGGGGGCGCGCCGCCGGGGGACCGACCAGGTCGACGTGCATGCGGTTGCCGTCCTGGGCCGCCGTGATCGCTTCCGCGAGGGCGGGGTCCTTGACGACGGCGTCGAGCAGACCGTGCAGACTCATTCTGGGCGGCTTTCGTCCGGGGGTTCGACAGGGTGGTCGACTGGGGGCGGGCAACGCGAAGGGCCCGACGCGGTGAAGAGCCGGGGGGTCTCCAGCCTACGACGGCGTCGGCCCGGCCGTCGGAGCCTGTGGACAACCTCCGCCCCGCCACCGGCCACCGCCACCGGCTATCGCCACCGCCCACTCGGCGGCACCCAGCATCCCCGCACACCCAACACCGCCCCGCGCTCCGCACCCCCGCACCCCCCACCGGGAACGAAAGAACCCGGCGCCGAGAAGTCCCCCGTGACTTCTCGGCGCCGGGCGTTCCCCCGTGTCAGGGTGGCTTGTGGGTGGCTATTCGGTCGCGATCGCGTTCAGGACGTTCATCCGGCCCGCCCGGAACGCCGGGATCAGGGCGGCGAACAGGCCCACGAAGGCCGAGCCGACGAAGACCGCGATGATCGTCGGCCAGGGGATCTCCAGGACCTTCAGACCCTGCAGGGCGAGGAGCTTCTGCGCGGTCGCGCCCCAGCCCATGCCCAGCCCCAGCCCCAGCAGTGCGCCGAAGAGCGCGATCACCACCGACTCCAGGCGGATCATCCGCCGCAGCTGGCGCCGCGAGAGGCCGATGGCCCGCATGAGGCCGATCTCCCGGGTCCGCTCGACCACCGAGAGCGCCAGGGTGTTCACGACACCCAGGATCGCGACGATGATCGCGAGGGCCAACAGGCCGTAGATCATGTTGAGGAGCTGGCCGATCTGGTCCTTGAACGCCTGCTTGTAGTCGGTCTGGTCGCGCACGGTGTACTGCGGGTAGTCGTGCAGCGCCGACTTCAGGGACGTGTACGCGGCGTCCTGCTGCCCGTCCTTGGCGTTGGCGAAGACCAGCTGGTCGAGCGGCATCTTGTCGGCCGGCACGTACTTGGCGAGGGTGGCGGTGGAGATGTACTTCGAACCCGCGTCGATGATGCCCTCGCTGCTCGTGATGGCCCGCACCGTCAGGTTCGCGGTCGCACCGTCCTTGAAGGCGATCCTGATCTTCGACCCGAGGTGGATGCCGTGCGCCTTGGCGAACTTCTCGTGCACGGACATCGAGTCGGGCTTGTAGGCGTCGGCGAGCGTTCCGGCGACCGTCTTGGTCCGCAGAACGGTCGCGTACGTCGGGTCGGCCGCCGTGATGTCGGTGTCCTTGAGCGTCTTGCCGTCGGGGGTCGTGTAGTCGGCCTCCGTCGTCTTGTACTCGGTGACCTTCTCGAGTCCCGGGGTGTTCCGCACGGCCTTCACAGCCGCCGGCGTGACCATCTGCCCGCTGTCGGACTGGATGATGAAGTCCGTGCCGACCGTCTTGTCGAGCTCGTCCGTGGCCGAGGCGACCATGGACGAGCCGACGACCGAGAGACAGGCGACCAGCGCAAGGCCGATCATCAGGGCGGCGCCCGTGGCTCCCGTACGGCGCGGGTTGCGCAGGGCGTTGCGCTCGGCCATGCGGCCGACGGGACCGAACACCCGCAGGACGACCGCGCCCAGGACGCGAACCGCGACACCCGCGAGGAGCGGGCCGATCACGACGAAGCCGATCAGGGAGAACACCACGCCGAGGGCCAGCCACGCGGAGCCCTCCTGGGCCTTGTCGGCGTTGGCAGCCAGGTAGAGCAGGCCGACGCCGACACCGGTCAGGAGCGTGCCCACCAGGGCGCGTACCCGGCCGGCCTTGGCATCGGCCGGGGCACCCGCGTCGCGCAGCGCCGCCATGGGCGAGACCTTGCCCGCGCGGCGGGCCGGCAGCCAGGCGGCGAGGACGGTGACGACCACGCCGAGAAGCAGCCCGACGACCGGGGTGGTCCAGGCGATCGTGAGGTCACTGGTCGACAGGTGCATGCCCATGGAGCCCATGAGCTTCATCAGCCCGACCGCGAGCCCGACGCCGGCGCCCACCCCGAGCACCGACCCGAACACGCCCAGGAGGAGCGCCTCGACCAGCACAGAGCCGTTGACCTGCTTGCGCGAGGACCCGATGGCCCGCATCAGCCCGATCTCACGGGTGCGCTGTGCGACGAGCATCGAGAAGGTGTTGATGATCAGGAAGATGCCGACGAGGAAGGCGATCCCGGCGAAGCCGAGCATCGCGTACTTCATGACGTTCATGAAGCCCTCGACGTCTTTCTGGTTGGCGTCGGCGGTCTCCTTGGCCGTCTGCACCTTGTATCCGCCGCCGAGCTCGGCCGCGACGTTCTTCTTCAGCTGGGCGTCGGTGACCCCGGACGCGGCCGTGACGTTGACGTTCGTGAACACGCCCGCCTTGCCGACCAGCGTCTCCTGGGCCGTCCTCGTGTCCAGGTAGAAGATCGCGGCACCGGGGTTGGTGACCTGGAACGCGGCGACGCCGGAGATCTTCGCAGTGTGCGTGCCGACGGCGCTGATCACGCCGATCTCGTCACCGAGCTTCAGGTGGTGCTTGTCGACGGTGTCCTTGTCGACCATGACCTGGCCGGAGTTCTTCGGCACCGCACCGGAGGTCACCTTCATGGTGCGGGCGTCATTGCCGTTCCAGCTGCCGACGATGGTCGGGCCGCCGCCGGACGGCGAAAGGCTGTCCTTGTCGGCGTCCACCACGGTCACCGAGGTCGAGAAGACGGTCCCCTCCGCCGTCTTCACGCCCTGCGCCTTGCGTACCTCGTCGACCACGGCGGCCGCCATGACCGGCGGCTTGCCGTTGTCGGAGGTCGTCTCGCCGCTGTCGGAGGCGCCCTTGGCGCTCACCGTCACGTCCGAGGAGGTGGCAGCGAAGAGCTTGTCGAACGTGGTGGACATGGTGTCCGTGAACACCAGCGTCCCGCACACGAAGGCCACCGACAGAATGACGGCCACGGCCGACAGGGCCATGCGTCCCTTGTGCGCGAAGAAATTGCGCCTGGAGGTCTTCATGACGGTCATGACGTGCGCCCCCGGGCGTCGAAGTCCTTCATGCGGTCCAGGACGGCCTCGGCGGTCGGCTTGTACATCTCGTCGACGATCCGGCCGTCGGCGAGGTACAGCACACGGTCCGCGTAGGAGGCGGCCACCGGGTCGTGCGTGACGATCACGATGGTCTGCCCGAGTTCGTCGACGGAGCGGCGCAGGAAGCCCAGCACTTCGGCACCCGCGCGCGAGTCGAGGTTTCCGGTCGGCTCGTCGCCGAAGATGATCTCGGGCCGGGCGGCCAGGGCGCGGGCCACTGCGACGCGCTGCTGCTGGCCGCCGGAGAGCTGGGTGGGCCGGTGCTTGAGCCGGTCGGAAAGGCCGACCGTGTCGACCACCTGCGCGAGCCACTGCTTGTCCGGCTTGCGCCCGGCGATGTCCATGGGCAGCGTGATGTTCTCAAGGGCGTTGAGCGTCGGAAGCAGGTTGAACGCCTGGAAGATGAACCCGACCCGGTCCCGGCGCAGTTGCGTGAGCTTCTTGTCCTTCAGGCCGGTGATCTCGGTGTCGTCCAGATGGATCTGACCGCTCGTCACGGTGTCGAGCCCGGCGAGGCAGTGCATGAGGGTGGACTTGCCCGACCCCGAGGGGCCCATGATCGCGGTGAACTGACCGCGAGCGATGTCCACGTCCACATGGTCGAGGGCGACGACACGGGTCTCACCGGACCCGTATGCCTTGACGACCTGTCGCGCCCGCGCGGCAACGGCCGTACGCCCTCCAGTGCCCCCGTGCCTGGTGATGGTCACAGCCGATGTCACGGTATGTCTCCTATATCGGTCAGCCAATGAGCCGCCGGGATCGCCCGGCGTTCGGTAGGTGCTGGTGCTTGTTGCCTGCTTGGCTACGGCGTTCAGTCTGGTGCCGCGAGGCGGACCGGCGCGCTGGTGCTCGGCACCCTCTTCTACGGGGGAAAACCCCACCCCCGCAGCTCCGGCCGTCCCTCCCCACCGCTCCCCAGCGGCGTAAAACCAGGTTAAGGACGGACCGGGGCCTCTCTCCTCCTCCGGCAGTACGAACCCACCCCCAGCCGTAGTACGGAGGTACCCCTAGGGGCAGTCCACCGCCGGGTGGAGGCGATCTAGGGGTTCGCCTCCACCCTTCGGTGCAGCCGGGCTGCACCCTGCCGCCATGTGAGGACGGGTGGGAAGCTGTCGTACGGCAGATAGGTGCAGGGGGAACGAATCGGCGTGGACGACACGAAGCCGGCGACAGGCGAGTCCGCGGAGCGCCTGTCGACGGACCGGCACGGAGCCGTCGTGGCCGCTCCGATGCTCGCGATGGCGCCGGCGGCCCTCGCCTCCGTCACGCGCGCGTTGGACAGCAGTACGGGCCCGGAGGCGACCCGCGCGGCCATCGCGGACGCGGTGCACGCGGTGCATCTGGGGGCGGCGGGCGCGGCGGCACTGGCGTTCGTGGTGCTGCTGACGCCGGCGCCCCGGCGCTTCCCGGTGCTCAAGGAGCAGTGAGCCGAAGCGCCGGAACCCGCCGGGACAGCGCGCGAAGAGGACCGCGCCAGACCATGCGGGGACTTATCCAGGTGTTCGAGAACCGGGGCCCGCCTACGCTGGTTCGCATGGTCGAACTGGAGCGCCTGCGAGCCGATCACCTCGATGCCCTGCTGGCCTTCGAGCGCACGAACCGTGCCTACTTCGCCCGCTCCATTCCGGACCGCGGCGACGCGTTCTTCGCCGAGTTCCCCGCACGACTTCAGGCGCTCCTCGACGAACAGGACGCCGGTGTCTGCCACTTCCACGTCGTCCTGGACGAGGACGGCGAGCTGATCGGGCGGATGAACCTGATGGACGCGGAAGGCGGCACCGCCGAACTCGGTTACCGGGTGGCCGAGTCGGCCTCGGGGCGCGGTGTGGCGACGGCCGCGGTACGGGAGGTGTGCCGGCTGTCCACGACGGCGTACGGCCTCACCGGGATCACCGCGCGCGTGACGCTCGACAACGTGGCGTCCCGGACCGTCCTCGAACGCAACGGCTTCACCGTCACCGGCACGTTCACCCTCAACGACCGCCCCGCCGTCCACTACGCGCGCGTGCACCTCGGTCACTGACACGGTGGGAAGCGTCCATCCGGACAAGCCCGCACGCACGAACACCACACTGCCGAACACCATGCGCGAAGTCGCCGTCCATGCACCCGAAGTAGGCGTCCGCGCACGCTCCGATGAGACCAAAAGTCTGAGTTAACGGGGGTAACACCGCAGGTCAGAGAAGTAAGCGCATACCGACCGATCAGTTTGGCGAAAGGGATGTACAACTCCGAACCGACGAGTAACGTGCGGGGCTCCGCTCACCCCTCCACCCCCCAACTCCTGTGGTCCGCACCGCACCGGACCCGAGCCGCACAAGGAGCACCGGGATGTCCCACGACCGGTCACAGCCGTACACCAGCTACCCCTGGCAGCCGCCCGCCCCGCCGCCCGAGCCGGTCCCCCGGCGCCCTCGGCACCGCCCCCCGCTCGGCCACCACAGCGACCTGCGAATCCTGCGCAGCGCCTATCGCTGGCAGCGGCGCACCGCCACCCTCACCGCGCTCGGCTACTTCACGCTCTTCCTGGTGCTCTCCGCCTGCGCCCCGTCCTTCATGGCGGGCGGCGGCACCGACGGACTGCCCACCGGCCTGCTCCTCGCCCTGCTCCAACTGCCCGTCACCTGGCTGGCGATCGCCGTGTACGAGCACACTGCCCGCCGCTACGTCGACCCGCTCGCGGACCGCATCCGCAAGCAGTCCGAGGTCGACGCGAGGCGAGGGGCGGGAGCGCGATGACCGGCTTCAGCGACTCCGCGCAGGCGATGAGCCTGGTGGCGTTCTCCGCCGTCGCCACCCTCACCCTCCTGCTGTGTGTGATGACAGGCCCGGACGGTGACGACCTCGACGAGTTCTACACCGGCTACAACTCCCTGTCCCCCGTACGCAACGGCCTCGCCATCGCGGGCGACTACATCTCCGCCGCGACCGTCCTCGGCACCGGCGGGGTCATCGCACTCTGCGGCTACGACGGCATCGTCCTCGCCCTGAGCACCGCCCTGTCGCTGATGCTGCTGATGTTCCTGCTGGCCGAACCCCTGCGCAACGCGGGCCGGTTCACCATGGGGGACGCGCTCGCGCGCCGGATGCCCGGGCGTGCCGTGCGGATCGCGGCGTGCCTGGTCACCCTCGCCGCGCTGCTGCCGCTGATGCTGGTGCAGCTCGCCGGGGCCGGCCAACTGCTGGCGTTCATCCTGGGGTTCTCCGGTGACTCGCTGAAGACGGGCTTCATCATCGGCCTCGGCCTGCTGATGATCAGCTACGCGGCCATCGGCGGCATGAAGGGCACCGCGCTCATCCAGATCCTGAAGATGGTCATGCTGCTCGGGTCGGGCGCCGTGATCGCCGTACTGGTCATGCACCGGTTCTCCTGGAACCCGAGCGCACTGTTCGACACGGCGGCCCGGCAGAGCGGGGTGGGGCGGGACTTCCTGACGTCGGGACTGGAGTTCGCGGGCGGGCCGTATCCGCGCGTCGACATGATCACCTCGCAGCTCGCCGTCGTCATCGGCGGCGCCTGTCTGCCGCACGTCACCATGCGCATGTACACCGCCTCCAGCGCCCGCCAGGTGCGGCGTTCGATGTCCTGGGCGGTGTCGGCCGTGGCCGTGTTCGTCGTGGTCATCACGGTCGTCGGGGTCGGGGCGACGGCCCTGGTCGGGCGGGCGGCGATCGCGCAGGCGGATCCGCAGGGCAACACGGCGTACCTCCTGGGGTCGCGGGCGGCCTTCGGGCCGGAGGTCTCGACCGGGGAGACCCTCCTGTTCACCACGGTCACCACGGCCCTCTTCCTCACCCTCCTCGCCTCCGTCGCCGGCATGATCCTCGCCTGCGCGAACTCCCTCGCCCACGACGTGTTCGCGGCGCGGACCCCGTCGATGTCGCCGCGCCGCGAGATCCTGCTGGCCCGGGTGTCCGCGCTGGCGGTCGGTGTCCCCACGATCTTCCTCGCGACGCAGATCCAGCACCGGAGCCTGCAGCCGCTGGTGATCCTGTCCTTCTGCGTCGGCGCGTCGGCGCTCGCCCCCGCCCTCGTCTACAGCCTCTTCTGGCGGCGCTACACGCGGACGGGACTGCTCTGCACGCTGATCAGTGGCACGCTGACGGTTCTGGTACTGATGCCGGGCACCAATCTCGTCTCCGGGTCACCGGTGTCGGCGTTTCCCGAAGCCGACTTCAACTGGCTGCCGTTCACGACTACGGGGCTGATCTCGATCCCGGCCGGGTTCGCCTTCGGGTGGCTGGGGACGGTGATCTCCGGGCGACGGAAGGCGGAGGAGCACCGCAGGCAGTACGAGGCGGTGGAGGGGTGGATTCTGGCGGGTGCGGTGCGGAGGGGGTGACGTGGGGGTGAGACGGGGGAGGCGGGGGCGGTTGTCGGGTGCGGGCAGGTGGGGGATGGTCGCGCCCACGCGGCGGAGCCGCAGATCGATACAGTCCCGCGCCCGTAGGTGGGTACAGCCGCCCCGACTCCCCAGCGTCCCTGTGTCACTCCAACGGCGCCGTCCTCCCCGTCAGTGCCGTCAGGCTGCTGCGTACGTGGTCCATCTGCGCCTGTACGTCGTCCCAGCGCTCCCCGTGCTCGCGCAGCACCCGCTCCGTCTCCCTCGCGATCCGCTCCGCCCGCGCCCGTGCCTCCGCGAGGATCTCCTCGGCACGCGCGTGTGCCTCTTCCTCGCGTCGCTGCACCGATGCCCCCGCATCCTCGAAGTCCTGCTCGGCCTCGGCCAGCGCCGCCTGAGCCCGCGTCACCCGTTCGGCGCTCCACGCGTCCGTCTCGGCCGCCCGCTTCTCCTCGGCCCGCTCCACCTCGGCCCAGCGTTCTGCTTCCTCGTCGGCCTGTTCGGCGAGCATCCCGATGGTGCTCTGCCGCACCTCGCGCAACCCGGCGAGCGCCTGCCCGCGCCCTTCCTTCAGCTCACGCCGCGCTGCGACACGGATCTCGTCGGCCTCGGCGCGTGCGGCGAGCAGCCGGTGGCGGGCACGTTCGTCGGCCTCGGCGCGCACGGTGTCGGCGTGCGCCTGCGCGGCATCCCGTACGCCGTCCGCGTGCGCCCGCGCCTCGTCCAATAGGCGCCGCGCCTCCTGCCGGGCGCCCTCCCGGACGGCCACGGCCTCCTCCTGCCCCAGCTCGAACAGCCGCCGCGCCCGCTCGCCGAGCGACTCGTACGACTGCGGGGCCAGCGCCGCCACGACCTCTCGCAGCCGGACCGTCTCCGCCTCCATCTCCCGGGCGAGCACGGTCAGCCGCGCGGCCCGTTCCCAGGCCGCGTCACGGTCCCGGGACAGGGCGGCTGCGTATGCGTCGACCTGTTCGGGGCGGTAACCACGCCCCCGTACGGCCACGAACCCCCGGGGCGACACCGATGCGCTGCTCATCCTGGAATCCCTCTCCGCCGAAACGACACGAACGGGCGCGAAATGATGATTTCGCGCACATCTTGATGTATCGGACGGAAATGTTCATAACGCGACACTCCGCGTACAGGTCACGGGCAGCACCGCCACCGTCTCCGCCGTCGCGCGTACACGAAAGGGCCGGGCCCGGTCGTTACGACCGGGCCCGGCCCTCCATACGCGTGTGGATCAGCGGCGGGGCGTCACAGCAGCCCGTCCCACATCTGTTCGAGAAGCACCGACCACCAGCTCTCCGGCGAACCCAGCGCCGCCGGGTCGAGCGAGGCCAGCTGGGCCTGGAAGTCGACGGTCCAACGGCCCGCCTGCTCCTGGTTCAGGCCGAAGCGGAGCCGCCACATCCGGCCCAGCAACGCCAGGCAGCGCTGGAACTCGGGCAGCCCCGTGTTCACGAACTGCGGCGGTACGGGCGCACCCCCCGGCCCCGCCTCCACCGGCACGGCGACGATGTTCGCCGTCCCGTACTGCACGCAGACCGCCTTGCCGAAGTCGCTGCCCATCACGAGATACGAGCCCGCGTCCGAGGCCGGCTGCACCCCGCGCTCGGCCGCCAGCTCCGCCAGCGTCGGCACCGGCCGCCCCGGCTGGGCCTGCGCCCAGAAGAACGGCCCCATGTCCAACGGCAGCCCCGCCACCACCAACGAGTGCGCCACGACCGGCGGCACACCCTGCCGGGACACCGCCGCCTGCTCGAACCGGAAGATCCCCGGCCCGAACGCCCCCGCCAGTTCCTGCGCCACGCCCTCCGGCGGAACCGGCGGCGCCGCCTGCACCGGCGGCAACGGCGACCGCACGGGTGCCGGGCGGGCCGGGCCGTCCGCCACCTGATGCAACTCGCCCTGGTGCAGCAGCAGTTGACGCATGCCCTGCTGCCGGCTCGCGTGATCCGTCCCGTACGGCGCGATGCTCGCGAGCCGCGCCTGCGGCCACTGCTCCCGGATCATCCGCGCGCAGTACGCGCCCGGCAGCTCGCACGACTCCAACTCGGTGTGCAGCTCCAGCACCTGGTCCGGCGGCACGTTCATGCCCCGCAGCTCATGGAAGATCTGCCACTCCGGGTGCGGGGTGCCCGGCGCCGACCGCCGGATCAGCTGCTGCTCCGACCCGTCCTGCGCACGGTAGCGAAGGACGGCCTGGTAGCCGGGACCGACGGTGGGCTGCGACTGCGGCGGATAGCCGTAGGCCGGGGGCGGCCCGGGCACGGGCTGTCCGGGCGGAGGCGCCAGACCCGGAGCCGCTACGGCACCGGGAGGCGGCGGAGGCATACCGGGCCCGCCCATCGGGGGCGCGGACAGCATGGTCTCCGCGTGATGCACGGCACCCGGGCCACCCTGCGCCCCCTGCGGTGCACCCGTCACGCCGGACGACTGCGGCCCACCGGCCCAACCCTGCGCGCCGGGAAACCCCGGCGGACCGGGCGGATGCGGGGTGGCAGCAGCGGGCCCCGGAACCGGCGGGTTCTGCGGTGTCCCCGGGCTCGCGGTCCCGTCGGCTCCCGGCGCCGACACGAACTGCGTGGGCACGTAACCACCCCCGCCGGGCGGCGGAGTCGGGCCGCTCCCCTGCCACACCCCGGGCGCTCCCGGGGCCCCGGGCGGATGCGGCGGCGTCGACCCCGCGGCCTGCTCGCCCCGCGTCGGAGGCGCCAGCCTGCTGGTGGCGACATCGGCGATGTCCCCGGCACTCGGCGCGGGCGGCGGCCCCGGAACACCGTGCCCCCCGGGACCTCCCGGCCCACTGCCGACCGCTTGCGGATACCCGTACGACGACCCACCCGACACAGCCGAAGAAGGCGGCACAGCACCGGTCCCCGGCCCACCCGAAGAAGGCCCACCCGCCGCACCCGGCCCCTGCGGATACCCGTACGACGACCCACCGGCCCCCGACGGCGACGCAGACGCAGACGCAGACGGCGGCACAGCACCAGCCACCCCGGCCCCGTTGCTCCCCGCCCCGTCGCCCCGGGTCCCCGAGATCCGCGCGGTCCTGGAGTCGGAGACCTCCGAGTCCGGCGAAGCGACCTCCTCCGTACCGCTCGGCACGTTCAGCGGCGGTGAGAACACCGTCTCCGGCAACGCCACGGAGAGGTCCTCACCCCCGTTGGTGTCGGTCCCGGTCCACGGCCTCGCCCCGGCCGGCACCTCGGCACCCCCGGCCACCTCATCACCGACAGCGGCACCGGCACCGGCAGGCGCACCGGCACCGGCCTCCGCCCCCGCAGCGCCGATCCCCAGCTTGTCCGCCGCGTCCTGCAACCACTCCGGCGGCGACAGAAGAAACGACGTCTGGTTCAGGTCGACCCGAGCAGCCGCCGCACCCCCCGGCCCCGCGTCCTCGGGCCCGTCCTCACGCCCGTACTCCTCCTCGTAGCGGCGGATCACCTCACCCACCGGCAACGAGGGCCACAACGTGGCCTCCCCGCTGTCCCGGGCGATCACCAGCCGCTGCGCACCCCCGTCCGACCGCGGCCCCTCCGCACGGTCCTCGGCCCACACCACGAACCCCAGGCCGAACTCCCGTACCCGCACCTCCCGATGCTGATACGACGGCACGTCCCCGTTGATCCACTCTTCCGCGCGCTCCTGCGCCTGCGCGAACGTCACCATCGGTCAGTTCACTCCCCAGCAACCGGAACGGACCGCGCGAACCCGCCGTCCACCATCAGGTTCGCCACCGTCTCCAACTCCGGCGGATTACCGGCCAGTCGGGACAGGAACACGTCGAAGTCCACACCGCACGGCAGCAACAACCGCTGCACCCGCTCGGCCGGCGCCAGCGAAGGATCGACGTCGCGCACGTCGTCGTACGCGCAGAACCACACCGAACCGATCCCCTCGCCCTTCACCTTCACGGCCAGCAGACCACCCTGGACGAACCCGACACACAGATAGTCCTTGGTCAGATGGTCACGCAGGCACTTGTTGGCGTACACGAGGTCGTTGACCGCCGCCTCGTCCCGCACCGTGAAGAACGGCTGGTCCACCAGGAGCCCCAACTCCGCGTCCAGCGCCGCCCCCACCGGCGCCGATCCGCCCGCCGCCTTCAGGAACGACCGGTACGCACCCGGCAGCCGGTACCCGAGATCCTCCTCGACCCCCAGCACCTGCGACTCGGTCACCGCCACCGACGACTTCGGCAGCCCGAAATGCGCCGGCCGCGTCTCCTGGAGCGGCCGCGTCCCCCGCTTCGTCTGATCGACACGTGTCGTCGAGATCCCGCCGTGATGCCGCAGCAACGCCTTCACCTCGACCGGAACCAACTCCAGCCGCCGCGACCCCACCACGTGATGCCACGTCCAGCCGTGCGGCGTCGCCACCGCGGGCACCGTGTCCCACAGGGCATGACCGGTCGCCGACAACGCCGCGTTCGCCGACACGTAGTCCGTCAGCCGCAGTTCGTCGACCCCGAAACCCTCCGGCGGCTCGGCGATCTCCGCGGCGGCACGCGCGTAGGGCGAGAAGTCGGGATAGCCGTGCTCGTCCACCCGCACCCCTCTGGGATGACGTGCGGCCCGGACCGGATCCGGGAAATGCACGACCTGCCCGGCATAGGCCGCGTTCGGCGGCGCGGCCTGCTGCCCGAGCCGACCTGTCGTCATGGCTGAAGCCCCCTGCGGCACTCTGGTACGGCTCGCAACAACCCTCGGCTGCCGCGCACCGTATCGACTGTCTCGTCCGTCCCCCACGCGTCAACCGCGCGCACCGCGGCAACCACGTGGATCGCGGTGCCGACAGCCTATGCGGTACGACGACACCGGTCACCGGGCACCGGCCGGCCCCCATCCACTTCCGTGACCAGCCGTCACCCCGCCGTGACAGCCAGCCCAAACCCGGGCGTGTCGCACCGCCCCAGCTTCCGCACCAGCCACGCCGTTTGGCAGTCTGTGACATCCGGGGGGATGCACGGGAGGGGACAACGCACGTGAACACGACACAGACAGGACCGCGCCAGGGACCGCACAACGGGACGACGAGCGGCACCGACGACCCGCACACCGGCGCGGGCGGCGACCCGCGCATCGGCTGGAGCAGCGCGGAGAGACCCCACGCACCCGCTCTACGGCACCGCCGCGACGGCATACTCCCCACGGTCGCAGCCGCCCTCTCGGTCCGCGGCGCCACCCTCACCTCCACCGCCGCCCGCGGCGACCTCACGCCGCCCCTGCACCCCCTCGTCCAGGATTTCCTCGACACCCTCGGCAGCGACCGACGCGACCGCTTCACCGGCCGCTGCGCCGAAGCCATGCTCATATCCCGGCACATCGCCGCCGCCGACGCCGCCCGCAGCAGGCGAGCCGCCCGCAAACCGATGACCAACGGCGAAGCCCGCCGCACCCTCAAGCAGGCCAAACTCACCGCCCGCCGCATCCGCGAGGACGGCGACCCCCTACACGGCAGCTTCGCCCCACCCTGCCGCGCCTGCACCGCCCTCAGCGCCCACTTCGGCGTCCACATCGTCGACCCGACGGCAACCGGCGGCTGATACCCCCACCCCCCACACACCGGCACCACCCGCACGACGGCGCCCCGAGCACCACCGCGCCCACCATGACCTCGACGAACGCGAAGGGCAGATGCACCCCGAACGCACCAACAGCACCCGCTTCCCCGTCCCCGTGGACGCCGCCCTGCGCACCGCCGGCTGGCAACCCGGACGCTGGGACATAAAGCAGGCCGAGATCTGGGCCGACACCCTGCGAGAACACACGTCAACCGCCGGACACCGGCACGCCGTGTTCCCCGCCGCAGTCGAAGCCTGGGCCGAGTTCGGCGGACTGCACCTGACCCCCACCGGCCCCGGCCGGCAGGTCGCCCCCGCCCACCTCCACCTCGACCCCCTGCACGGCCTCCACATGGCCCGCACCCTCGGGGACCTCGGCCGCGCCCTCGACACCGAGGTCTGCCCCATCGGCGCAGAGACCGACACCCAGGCCCTCATCGCCATCGACACCGAAGGCCGCGTCTACGTCCTCGACCACACCGGCGACTGGTACCTCGGCCCCGACATCGACCAGGCCCTCACCGGCCTCGTCTCCGGCATCGAACCCGCCCGCCTCACCGCGGGCTGAACCGGGGCCCTACACCGCCGGAATCACCGCCGACACCCTGAAACCGCCCGCATCCGTCGGCCCGGACACGAACACCCCGCCCAGCGCGGAGACCCGCTCCTTCATCCCCACCAGGCCGTTGCCCCCCGACGGCAACCGCGCCGACGCCGGCGACGGCACATCCGGCGGCGGCTCGTTCTCCACCTGCATCGCGATCTCCGACACCCGGTGCGCCAGCCGCACATGCGTCTTCGCCCCCGCCGCATGCTTGTGGGCGTTCGTCAACGCCTCCTGCACCACCCGGAACGCCGTCTGCTCGACCTGCGCGGCATACGACCGCACATCACCCTCGACCGAAAGATCCACGGCCATCCCCGCCGCCGCCGACTGCCCGATCAACACATCCAGATCATCCAGACAGGGCCCCTCGGCCTCCTCCACCACCCGAGACGCCGCCGCGGCCGCCGCCACTCCCACCGCAACCAACGGCACCGCCGCCCGCTCCTGCCGCCCGAACCCGTCCCCACTGCGCAGCACCCCGAGCATCTCCCGCAACTCGGTGAGCGCCTGCCGCCCCATGTCCCCCACCAGTGCGGCGTTCTTCACGGCCTTCTCCGGATCCTTACGGGCCACCGCCTGAAGCGCGGCCGCATGCACCACCATCAGGCTCACCCGGTGCGCGACGACGTCGTGCATCTCGCGCGCGATACGGGTCCGCTCCTCGTTCCGCGCCCACTCCGCGCGCTCCTCCGCCCGCTCCGCCAGCAGTTGAAGCTCCCGCTCGAGACTGTCGGCCCGCTCCCGCAGACTCTCCATGAGCCGGCGCCGGGCCCCCACGTACAAACCGAGGAGCAACGGCGGCGCGGTCATGCCGATCGCGGTCGTGATCGACACGAACGGTACGAACCAGTCCCCCAGGTCCAGATTTCCCCGGCCCGGATCCTGCTGCACCCGCACGAACATCACGATCAGCATCCCGACCAGCGACATCCCCGCCAGCGAGCCGATGATCCGGCGCGGCAGCTCGGACGCGGACAGCGTGTACAGGCCCACGATGCCCATCAGGTAGCCCATCTGGGCGGGCGTGATCGCGATCGAAACGAGAACGACAGCGATCGGCCACTTCCGCCGCACGACCAGAACTGACCCGGCCAGCACACCGAACACGATCCCCGCGGCCATCGGGATCCCCGCGTCCTCCGCGAACCGGATCCCCTCGAACCCACACTCCACCGCGGACGCCGCCGCCAGCCCCACGTCCAACGCCGCACTGCGCCACCATGCCCACCACCACGGCCCCGTCCGGGCCGTCGCGCTGTCTTCCCCCGTCGTGGTCATGCCTTCAGCCTACGTTCGGCGCCCGCCGGATTTCCGGTGACTTTCGACGACTGGCCTACACCACATCGAGTGACCGATCGACCACGAAACGACCCGGTATCACTGAGTCGCGGTGCTCGGGAGCGCCGATCTGCACCGTCGCATCGAAGGCCGGTGGTACGGCATAGTAGGAGGCGCCACTCGACGACCTGGCTAAATGTCCGGTTCAGTCGAGATTGTTCCCCCGTGGTGTAATTGGCAGCACTGTGGCTTTTGGTGCCATATGTCCGGGTTCGAGTCCTGGCGGGGGAGCCACACTCAGTTCGGGTCCTGATCGGTGACAGCACTGCCAGGGCCCACTCTCATGTCCCCCACGAAACGCCCCGGTATCCTGCGGAGGTCACCCACCCCCTCCACAGCCGAAGGGCATCCCGTGAGCGCCATTCGCCCGGCAGCCGTCGTCGTTCTCGCAGCGGGTGAGGGCACCCGTATGAAGTCGGCCACACCCAAGGTCCTGCACGAGATCTGTGGCCGCCCCCTGGTGGGCCATGTACTCGCCGCGGCCCGCGAGTTGGACCCCGAGAATCTCGTCGTCGTGGTCGGGCACGCCCGGGAGAAGGTCACCACGCATCTCGCCGGCACGGACGCCGACGTACGAACCGCCGTGCAGGCGCAGCAGAACGGCACCGGGCATGCCGTACGGATGGCGTTGGAGGAGCTCGGTGGTCGCGTCGACGGGACCGTGGTCGTCGTGTGCGGGGACACCCCCCTGCTGACCGGTGAGACGCTCAACTCCCTGGCCGCGACGCATTCCTCGGACGGGAACGCGGTCACCGTGCTGACGGCCGAGGTGCCGGACGCGACGGGTTACGGGCGGATCGTGCGGGACGGTGTCTCGGGTGCGGTGACGGGGATCGTCGAGCACAAGGACGCGAGTGCCGACCAGCGGGCCGTCCGGGAGATCAACTCCGGGGTGTTCGCGTTCGACGGGCAGTTGCTGGCGGACGCGCTCGGCAAGGTGCGGACGGACAACTCGCAGGGCGAGGAGTACCTGACGGATGTTCTCGGCATTCTTCGCGAGGCCGGTCACCGGGTGGGTGCCTGCGTTGCCGGTGACCATCGCGAGATCGCCGGGATCAACAACCGTGTGCAGCTGTCGGAGGCGCGGCGGATCCTCAACGACCGGTTGCTGACGCGCGCGATGCTGTCGGGTGTCACGGTGATCGATCCGGCGACGACGTGGGTGGATGTGACGGTCACGTTCGGTCAGGACGCGGTCGTGCACCCGGGTACGCAGTTGCACGGTTCGACGCATGTCGGTGCGGGCGCGGAGGTGGGCCCCAACAGCCGGCTCAGGGACACCCAGGTGGGGGTCGGCGCCCGGGTCGACAACACGGTCGCCGACAGCGCCCACATCGGCGAGGCGGCGACTGTGGGACCGTTCGCGTATCTGCGTCCGGGTACCCGGCTGGGTGCGAAGGGCAAGATCGGGACATTTGTGGAGACGAAGAACGCGACGATCGGGGAGGGGGCGAAGATCCCGCATCTCTCCTACGTCGGGGATGCGACGATCGGTGAGTTCACGAACATCGGCGCCGCGAGCGTGTTCGTGAACTACGACGGTCAGGACAAGCACCACACGACCGTCGGGTCGCATTGCCGCACGGGTTCGGACAATATGTTTGTGGCTCCTGTCACGGTCGGGGATGGCTCGTACACCGCGGCGGGGTCGGTGATCACGAAGGATGTGCCGCCCGGTTCGCTGGCCGTGGCCCGGGGCCAGCAGCGGAATATCGAGGGTTGGGTGGCCCGGAAGCGTCCGGGGAGTGCGGCGGCGAGGGCTGCCGAGGCTGCTTCCCGGGAGGGCGTGAGTGAGGACTGACCGGAAACAGGTGCGCCGAAGTCGTCGTACCGTGATAAGTGCACACCCGCACCCCACCAGCTGAGATGGCCCGTCGCGCCCAGCGGCGCGGTCTGTCGAGAGTCGGCTGAGACACCTCTGAGGAGACAGTGCTGTGACCGGGTTCAAGACGACCGGCGAGAAGAAGATGATGTTCTTCTCCGGCCGCGCCCACCCCGAGCTTGCCGAGGAGGTCGCCCAGCAGTTGGATGTCGGGGTTGTCCCGACGAAGGCCTTCGACTTCGCGAACGGTGAGATCTACGTCCGCTATCAGGAGTCGGCGCGCGGTGCGGACTGCTTCGTGATCCAGAGCCACACGGCTCCGATCAATCAGTGGATCATGGAGCAGTTGATCATGATCGACGCACTGAAGCGGGCGTCGGCCCGCTCCATCACCGTGATCGTGCCGTTCTACGGCTATGCGCGGCAGGACAAGAAGCACCGTGGCCGTGAGCCGATCTCGGCGCGGCTCATCGCGGATCTGATGAAGACGGCGGGTGCGGACCGGATCCTGACCGTCGATCTGCACACCGACCAGATCCAGGGCTTCTTCGACGGTCCCGTGGATCATCTCTTCGCGCTTCCGCTGCTCGCGGACTACGTGAAGGGGAAGCTCGACAGGAGCAAGCTGACGGTCGTGTCTCCGGACGCGGGCCGGGTGCGGGTCGCGGACCGTTGGTGCGACCGGCTGGGTGCGCCGCTGGCGATCGTGCACAAGCGGCGCGACAAGGACGTGGCGAACCAGGTGACCGTCCACGAGGTCGTGGGTGAGGTCAAGGGCCGTGTGTGTGTCCTGGTGGACGACATGATCGACACGGGTGGCACCATCTGTGCGGCCGCGGACGCGTTGTTCGCGCACGGCGCGGAGGACGTCATCGTGACGGCGACGCACGGTGTGCTGTCGGGGCCGGCGGCGGACCGTCTGAAGAACTCCCGGGTGAGTGAGTTCGTGTTCACGAACACCCTGCCGACGCCGGGTGAGCTGGGCCGGGACCTGGACAAGATCACGGTTCTGTCGATCGCGCCGACGATCGCGAGTGCGGTGCGTGAGGTGTTCGAGGACGGTTCGGTGACGAGCCTCTTCGACGAGCAGTAAGGGTTCTGCTGAAGATCCTTTTGGGTACGGCCTCCCTCTCCGAGTAGACTGCTCCAGTTGCTCGGCGAGGGAGGCCGTACCGCTTCGCAAGAAGGGATACGGCGGTCCGTTATCGACGCGCTCTTCGTAGCAGGCCGTTCGTGGCCGGGTGACCACGTCCGTGGCTTTTTCTACGAGGAGTGATCCATATGTCCGAGGTCAAGATCTCCGCCGAGACCCGTTCCGAGTTCGGCAAGGGCGCCGCCCGCCGTATCCGCCGTGAGAGCAAGGTTCCCGGTGTTCTGTACGGTCGCGGTTCCGACCCGATCCACCTGACCCTGCCGGGCCACGAGCTGCAGCTCGCCCTGCGTACGTCCAACGTCCTGATCTCCCTGGACATCGACGGCAAGAGCAACGAGCTGGCGATCCCGAAGTCCGTGCAGCGTGACCCGATCAAGGGTTTCCTGGAGCACGTCGACCTGCAGCTGGTGAAGCGCGGCGAGCAGGTCAACGTCGAGATCTACGTGCACACCGAGGGCGAGCTGGCCCCGGGCGCCTTCCTGCTGGAGCACGTCCTGAACGCGCTTCCGGTCCAGGCCGAGGCCACGCACATCCCCGAGTCGGTCACCGTCTCCATCGCGGGCCTGGCCGCCGGTGACTCCATCCTCGCCAAGGACATCACCCTGCCGAAGGGCACCACGCTGGCCGTCGAGGACGACACCGTCGTCCTGCAGGTCCTGGCCGCGCAGGCCGAGGAGGCCGCGGCCGAGGGCGAGGGCGACGCGGCCGCCGACGCCTGAGCCCCGACAGGCGCCGTATAAGCTCCAGCCGCTGCTCCCTTCGGGGGGCGGCGGCTGTTGCACGTGAGGAGACATGGACGTGACCACCCCTGCAGGTGCCCCGTGGCTGATCGTCGGGCTGGGCAATCCGGGGCCCGAGTACGCGGGCAATCGGCACAACGTGGGTTTCATGGTGGCCGATCTGCTGGCCGCGCGGGTCGGGGGCCGGTTCAAGCGGGCCGGTAAGGCGCAGGCCCAGGTCGTGGAGGGGCGGATCGGTCCGCCCGGTCCCGCGAGCCGGCGGGTGGTCCTGGCGAAGCCGATGTCGTTCATGAACCTGTCCGGTGGGCCGGTGAACGCGCTCAAGGACTTCTACAAGGTGCCGGTCGCAGGCGTCGTGGCGATCCATGACGAGCTGGACATCGACTACGGCGTGCTGCGGCTGAAGCTGGGTGGCGGGGACAACGGCCACAACGGGCTGAAGTCGATGACGAAGGCGTTCGGTGCGGAGTACCACCGGGTGCGGTTCGGGATCGGGCGTCCTCCGGGGCGTATGCAGGTCGCGGACTTCGTGCTGAAGGACTTCTCGTCCGGTGAGCGCAAGGAGCTGGACTTCTTCGTGGACCGGGCGGCGGACGCGGTGGAGGCACTGGTGTCCGAGGGACTTGAGCGGGCGCAAAGCACGTACAACTCCTGACTTGTCCGCCCGGCGGGTGGCGCAGGAGTTGACCACGTGCGGGCCCATGGCCAATGATCCCGGCCATGCCTGCCCCCGCCGCCCACTCCCACAGAGCTTCCCGCCCGGCCTCGGGCGCCGTGCTGCGGTTCGGGCGGCTCGCGTCGATGGGCGCGGTCGCCGTGCTGATTCTGATCGCGGGGGTCTGGGCGTCCTGGGGCAGCGCGCAGTACGTGATGCTGACCAAGGGGCGCGAGCGCGGCACGATCGAGGTGGCGCGGTGTGCGCAGGACGTGTGCAGCGGGCCGTACACGCCGTTGTCGCACGGCTCCGAGGCCCGGGACCGGGCCGTCATCGAGAAGACGGTGGCGGTGCGCAAGGGGCGGACCTACACGGTGATCGTGAAGCCCGGCAGTGCCGATGTCGTACGGTCCGGGCCCGCCGGGGTGCTGTATTCGTGGGTGCCGATGGGCGGGGCGCTGCTGCTCGCGTCGGTGGTGGTGGCGGGCGGGTTGCGCAGGACCAGGGTGGCGTGGGTGATGGCGGGGTCGGGGGTCGCGCTGCTCACGGCGGCGTTCGTGGTGATCTGAGCGGCTTCGGGGCGCCGCTTCTGCGAACGGTCTGTTCGTGATTGCCCGGCCGGGCCTGATGTGGCTGTGAAAGGGCGGTGCCCCGAGCCATGTGGCCCGGGGCACCGCCCTGTGTGCAGCGGGGTCAGCCGGTGTTGCGCAGGCCTGCGGCCACGCCGTTGACGGTCAGGAGCAGGGCGCGGGCGAGCAGCGGGTCGGGCTGTTCACCGACGGCCGCCGCGTCGCGCTGACGCTTGAGCAGGGTCACCTGGAGGTAGGAGATGGGGTCCAGGTAGGCGTCGCGGATGGAGAAGGTCTGCTTCAGCACCGGGGTGGCGTCGAGGAGTTCCTGTTCGCCGGTGATCCTCAGGACCTCGCGGACGGTCAGTTCGTGCTCGGCCTTGATGGTGTCGAAGACGTGCTTGAGTTCGTCGGGGACGAGGGTGTCGACGTAGTGGCCGGCGATCCTCAGGTCCGTCTTGGCGAGGGTCATCTCGACGTTGGAGACGAAGTTCTGGAAGAAGTGCCACTGTTCGTGCATCTCGTCGAGCACGCCCTCCCCTCCCGGTGTTGCGGTCAGGCTGGTCTCGCGCAGTGCCTTGAGGCCGGAGCCGACGCCGAACCAGCCGGGGACGATCTGCCGGGACTGGGTCCAGCCGAACACCCACGGGATGGCGCGCAGTCCGTCGAGGGAGACGCCGGAGCCGGGGCGGCGGGAGGGCCGTGAGCCGAGGTGCAGGTCGGCGAGCTGGTCGACCGGCGTCGACGCGAGGAAGTACGTCGGCAGGTCCGGGTCCTCGACGAGCCTGCGGTACGCGGCGTGGGCGGCGTCCGAGACGACGTCCATCGCGGCGTCCCAGCGGGCCAGGGCCTCGTCGGACTGGCGGGGGGCGGTGTGCAGGGCGGAGGCCTGGAGGGTGGCGGCGACCGTGAGTTCCAGGTTCTCCCGCGCGAGGGACGGCACGAGGTACTTGTCGGAGATGACCTCGCCCTGCTCGGTGACCTTGATCTCGCCTTCGAGGGTGCCCCAGGGCTGGGCGAGGATCGCGTCGTGGGAGGGGCCGCCGCCGCGGCCGACGGTGCCGCCGCGGCCGTGGAAGAGGCGCAGCCGCACGCCGTAGCGGTGGGCCACGTCACGCAGCCGGCGCTGGGCGCGGTGGATCTCCCACTGGCTGGTGGTGATGCCGCCGAACTTGGAGGAGTCGGAGTAACCGAGCATGACCTCCTGGACGTCCCCGCGCAGGGCCACGAGCCTGCGGTACGAGGGGTCGGACAGCATGTCCTCGAGGATGGTGTCGGCGGCCTTGAGCTCGTCGGTGGTCTCCAGGAGCGGCACGATGCCGATCTTCGCCCAGCCGGCGTGCAGGTCGAGGAGCCCGGCCTCGCGGGCCAGGACGGCGGCGGCGAAGACGTCGTCGGCGCCCTGGCACATCGAGATGATGTACGACTCGATGACCTCGGGTCCGAAGACCTCCAGGGCCCGCTTCACGGTCTGGAAGACGCCGAGGGTCTTCTCGCCGGCCGCGTCGACGGGTGCCGGGGTCGGGCCGAGGGGGCGGCGGGACCGCAGCTCCTTGGCGAGCAGCTTGCCGCGGTACTCACGGGGCATGTCCGCGTACCGCCAGGACTCCTCGCCGAGGCGGTCGAAGAGCTGGCCGAGGGCGTGGTGGTGGGCGTCGGCGTGCTCGCGGACGTCCATGGTGGCGAGCTGGAGGCCGAAGGCGGCCAGGGTGCGGATGGTGCGGTTCATCCGGCCGTCGGCGAACAGGCCGCCCCGGTGCTCGCGCAGCGAGGTCTGGATGAGGGTGAGGTCGTTCAGGAGCTCGCCGGTGCCGAGGTAGTCGCGGCCGTCCTCGTGCGGGGTGCCCTTGGCCAGGCGCTGCTTGGTGTTCTCCAGCTTCTGCCGGATGCAGGTGGCCTTGAGGCGGTACGGCTCCTCGGCGTTCAGGCGCTTGTAGCGGGGGCTGATCTCGGGCAGCCGCTCCAGGTCGGTGCCCAGGGACTGGAGGAGTTCCTCGGTGGCGCCGGTGTAGCGGATGGAGTTCGACAGGAAGCCGCGCAGCTCGTCGATGAGTTCGAGGGCGTCGTTGATGCCGTGTTCGTGCTGGAGGATCAGGACGTCCCAGGTGACCTGGGGGGTGACGTTGGGGTTGCCGTCGCGGTCGCCGCCGATCCAGGTGCCGAAGGTCAGGGGGCGGGTGGCCTCGGGGAGCTGGACGCCGACGCGCTCCAGCTCGGCCGTCAGGTCCTCCAGTACGTCACCCACGGCACCGGCGTGCAGTTCGTCGAGGTAGTAGATGGCGTTGCGGGCCTCGTCGGCGGGCTCCGGGCGTACGACACGGAGCTCGTCGGTCTGCCAGACCAGGTCGATGTTCTCGGCCAGACGGGTGTCGTAGCGGCGGCGGTCCGCTTCGATGACCGGCGTCTCCAGGAGGGCGGCGATGCGGCGGAGCTTGTTCAGCACCGAGCGGCGGGCGGCCTCCGTCGGGTGGGCGGTGAAGACCGGGCGGACGTTGAGGTTGGCGACGGTCTGGCGCAGGTGCTCGGGGTCGGCGTCCTTGAGGCGGTCGGCCGTACGGGCGAGGAGGCTGCCCTCGGCGGCGCGCTTGGCCCGCAGCTCGCGGCCTCGGTGGACCTGCTCGGTGACGTTGGCCAGGTGGAAGTAGGTGGAGAAGGCGCGGACCAGCTTGGCCGCGGTCTCCAGTTCGGTGCCACGCAGCAGTTCGGCGGCGGCCTCGCCGTCCTCGCGGGTGAGGCGGCGCACCTTCTCGACGAGTTCCAGCAGCTCGGGGCCCTCCTGGCGGACGAGGGTCTCGCCCAGGAGGTCACCCAGCCGGCGGATGTCGGCGCGCAGCTCACTACTGGTCGACGTGGCGCTCGTGGTCAGGTCGTCGGCACTGCTCACAGGTGCGGCTCCTTGCAGTGTTGAAGCTCGTCCGGGAGGGAACCCGGTGTGCGGTCGTGCGGCAGCCGCCGCATACGGGCCGGACATCCGGGAAGTAACAGAACGGACCGCGCTGTCCGACCGACTCCAAGGATAGGTGTCGATGCGGACGCGCAGAATTTTGGGCTCTTGCGGCCGGGCGGCTACCCACTGCCATACTTACGACGCCGTAGGTTACGGAACCGTAGGCTCCGCTGTAACGGACCCCGGGAATGATTCCCGCTGCCCGGCACCTGATTCTCAACTCTCGAAACCCCACAGGGGACGCCCATGACCACGAGCTCCGATGTGATCGAAGACGCCCCGCAGGCGGACGACGGCTCGGCACCGCCGTCCGCGACGCTGGGGGGTGAGCACAAGCACTCACTCGAGCAGATCACGCTGCTCCTCTTCATCATCGTTCCGTTCCTGGCGCTGCTCGCGGCGGTGCCGCTGGCGTGGGGCTGGGGCGTGAGCTGGCTGGACCTCGGCCTTCTCGTCTTCTTCTACTACCTCGGTTGCCACGGCATCACGATCGGCTTCCACCGGTACTTCACGCACGGCTCCTTCAAGGCCAAGCGGCCGCTGCGGATCGCGCTGGCGATCATGGGGTCGATGGCGGTCGAGGGGCCGCTGGTGCGCTGGGTCGCCGACCACCGCAAGCACCACAAGTTCTCCGACGCCGAGGGCGACCCCCACTCGCCGTGGCGGTTCGGGGAGACGCTCCCGGCGCTGATGAAGGGCCTGTGGTGGGCCCACATCGCCTGGATGTTCGACGAGGAGCAGACCTCGCAGGAGAAGTACGCGCCGGACCTGGTGAAGGACCCGGCTATGCGGGCGATCTCGCGCCAGTTCCTCTTCTGGGCCATGCTCTCCCTGGCCCTGCCTGCCGTGATCGGCGGTCTGGTGACGATGTCCTGGTGGGGCGCGTTCACCGGCTTCTTCTGGGGCTCGATGGTCCGCGTGTGCCTGTTGCACCACGTGACGTGGTCGATCAACTCGATCTGCCACGCGGTCGGCAAGCGGCCCTTCAAGTCGCGGGACCGTTCGGGCAACGTGTGGTGGCTGGCGGTGCTGTCCTGCGGTGAGTCCTGGCACAACCTGCACCACGCCGAGCCGACGTCGGCGCGGCACGGGGTGTTGCGGGGCCAGGTGGACTCCTCGGCACGGTTCATCCGCTGGTTCGAGATGCTGGGGTGGGCGTACGACGTGCGCTGGCCGTCACGCTCGCGTATCGATTCCCGCCGGAACACGGACGGGGACGCCTCCGGACGTAAGAAGGAGGCCGCCGAGGCGGCATGATGGACGCCGTGGCGACCGACTCCAGCAGCACCCCCAGCGACGAAGTGAAGCCGCGGCGCGTGCGGCGTACCCGGATGACGGGGGCCGAGCGCCGCGCCCAGCTTCTGGAGATCGGTCGCACGCTGTTCGCCACGAAGGGCTTCGAGGCCACGTCGGTGGAGGAGATCGCGGCGAAGGCGGGCGTCTCGAAGCCGGTGGTGTACGAGCACTTCGGCGGCAAAGAGGGCCTGTACGCGGTGGTGGTGGACCGTGAGATGCGGCGCCTGCTGGACATGGTGACGAGTTCCCTGACCGCAGGTCACCCCCGTGAGCTGTGCGAGCAGGCGACCTTCGCGCTCCTGGACTACATCGAGGAGTACTCGGACGGGTTCCGCATCCTGGTCCGTGACTCCCCGATCCCGCAGTCCACGGGATCCTTCGCATCGCTCATCTCCGACATCGCGACGCAGGTCGAGGACATTCTGGGCCGCGAGTTCAAGAGGCGCGGTTTTGATCCCAAGCTGGCCCCGCTGTACGCCCAGGCCCTGGTCGGCATGGTCGCCCTGACCGGCCAGTGGTGGCTGGACGTCCGCCGCCCGAAGAAGGCGGAGGTGGCGGCGCACCTGGTGAACCTGGCGTGGCACGGCCTGGACGGGCTGGAGGCCAAGCCACGCCTGATAGGGCGCCGCAAGAGCTGATGCTCGCGGCGCCCTGTCGGCGTGTGCCCGGATCTGTGGTGCGGCGTCAGTGCTTGAAGACGTCCTTCGTCTTCTCCTTGGCCTGGCGGGCGTCGCCCTTGGCCTGCTCGGCGCGGCCCTCGGCCTCCATGCTCTCGTTGCCGACCGCGCGGCCCACGACTTCC
Source organism: Streptomyces sp. NBC_00285 (assembly GCF_036174265.1). NCBI lineage: Bacteria > Bacillati > Actinomycetota > Actinomycetes > Kitasatosporales > Streptomycetaceae > Streptomyces > Streptomyces sp. NBC_00285. The sequence goes on from NZ_CP108055.1 coordinate 4,632,965, forward strand.
TTGGCCTTGCCCTTGGCCTGTTCCGTCTTGCCCTTGGCCTTCTGGTCTCCAGCCACTGTTCTCACTCCCGGTGATAGCGACTCCGCTGTCCTGACTGCGGGTGACCCGGACCGCCCCGGTCAAACAAGGAACTCCAGCCGGTTGCCCACGGGGTCGTACGAGTAGAACCGTCGGCGCCCCGGCAGGGCCTCGTCCCACACCACCGTCGCCCCGGCCGCCTCCAGCCGGGCGGCGTACTCCGCGATGCCCGTGACCCTGAGCCCGGGATGGGCCTTGGCCGACGGCCGGAAACCCTCCTCGATGCCCAGGTGCAGCTCCACGGACCCCGTCCGGAACCAGCATCCGCCGCGCGCCGCGAGCACCGGCGGCTTGGGCACCTCGGTCATGCCGAGGACGCCTGTGTAGTACGCCCGCAACAGGTCCTCGCAGCCCGGCGGGGCGGCCAGTTGCACATGGTCGAACGCGGTGAGCATCAGCTCTCCTTCCGTGCCACCGCGAAGATCCGGCGGAACGGGAACGCCGTGCCGTGCGGGCCCGCCGGATACGCCTCGCGCAGGGCCTCCCGGTAGGCGGTGAGGAAGGCGTCCCGGGCCTTCGGGTCGTCGGCGAGCGCGGTCAGGACCGGCCGCAGACCTGTCCCCTGCACCCAGTCCAGGACCGGGTCCTGGCCCTGCAGCAGATGGACGTACGTCGTCTCCCACACGTCCACCGCGCAGCCCAGGTCGGCCAGGGCCGCCAGATAGGCCTCGGGTGAAAGGACGGCGTCGTCGTGGCGCAGGGTCTGCCCGAGGCCCACGGACTCGGCGAGTCGGCGCATGAGGCGGTGGCTCGGGGAGTCGAAGTTGCCGGGGACCTGGAAGGCGAAGGTGCCGCCCGGGGTGAGTGCGCCGATCCACTCCCCGAACCGCTCCACGTGCCCCGGCACCCACTGCAGCGTGGCGTTGCTGACGATGAGGTCGTACGGCTGTGCGGGCTTCCAGGTGCGTACGTCGGCGTGGGCGAAGTCGAGGTGTCCGCCGCCGGGCGTGGGGCCCGCGTGTTCGGCGTGGGCTTTGTCGAGCATCTCGGCCGAGGTGTCGTAGCCGGTGATGCCGGCCGTGGGCCAGCGGGCGGCGAGCAGCGCCGTCACGTTGCCGGGGCCGCAGCCCAGGTCGGCGATGACGGGCCGGTCGCCCGGCAGGTCCGGGACGCGGGCAAGGAGGTCGGTGAAGGGGCGGGCACGGTGGTCCGCGTGGCGGAGGTACTGGGCGGGGTCCCAGGCGGTGGTGGTCATGCCCGTCACCTTCCCGCACAATTTATCTTGACGTCAAGAGACTTGACCTCAAGAGACTCCACATCGACACAACCACTACACTGATCGTCATGGAGGACGAGGTCGATCGGCTGGTCGCTGCGTGGCGCCGTGAGCGCCCTGACCTCGACGTGGAACCGCTCGAGGTGCTCAGCCGGGTGAGCAGACTGGCCCGGCACCTGGACCGGGCGCGCCGGCTGGCCTTCGCCGAGCACAGCCTGGAGCCCTGGGAGTTCGACGTGCTGACCGCGCTCAGGCGCGCGGGGACGCCGTATCAGCTCTCCCCGGGACAGCTTCTGACGCAGACTCTGGTCACCTCGGGCACCATGACCAACCGCATCGACCGCCTGGCCAAGAAGGACCTGGTGGAGCGGCTGCCCGACCCGAGCGACCGGCGCGGGGTGCTGGTCAGGCTCACCGACGACGGCAAGGACCGCGCGGACCAGGCCCTCGCCGGTCTGCTGGAACAGGAACGCGCGATCCTCGCCGAGCTCTCCCGCGCCCAGCGCGGGGAACTCGCCGGACTGCTACGCCAGTTGACCGCCCCGTTCGACAACATCCCCGGCTAGGTCGACCGGCCCCACACCCGCGCGCCGCGCCAGTGCGACGGCGGCCAGGGTGGAGTGGACGCCCAGCTTGCCGAGGACGTTCTGCATATGGGTGCGGACGGTGTGCGGTGAGAGGAACAGCCGCTCGGCCACCGCCTTGCGGCCCAGGCCGGCGACCATGCAGCGCAGCACCTCCCGCTCGCGCGGGGTGAGGGACTCCACGAGCTGTTCGCTCTCGGTGCGGTGCTTGCGGGCCGCGGTGAGCTCCCTGAGCACGCCGGTGAGCAGGGCGGGCGGCAGATGGGTCTCGTCGCGCAGCACCCCCCGGATGACGGTGAGCAGCCGGGACAGCGAGCAGTCCTTGGCGACCCAGCCCGAGGCGCCGGCCTGCAGGGCGAGCGCGGCCCGCCGCGAATCGTCCTTCTCGGCGAGCACGATGATCCGGACGGCCGGCTGTCCCGAACGGACCCCGACGACCAGCGAGATGCCGTCGACCAGCCCGTCCTCGTTGCCGTCCTGCACGGACACGGCGGGCCTGATGCCCTGGACGTTGCCGCCCAGATCCGCGTCGACGAGCAGCACGTCGAAACGGCGGCCCTCGGCGGCCGCGCGCTCCAGACTGCGCAGCGCCGCGGGACCGCTGCCGGCCGCGGAGACCTCCACGTCGGGCTCGGCCGCCAGCGCGGCGGCGAGCGACTCGGCGAAGATGCGATGGTCGTCGACGACCAGGACTCGGATGCGAACCACGAAACCCCCTTCCCCAAGCTCTCGAAGAGCAGGGGATACCCCATCGTCTTCGTCTGAGGACGACTCGGGAGACGACACCGCCGCGGGTACGACTCCCGAAGCACGATGGCCGCACGGCCGCCGCCGTGCAAGAACTGCTACCCCCGCTTCGGGTGTCGTACCCGACCGTCTCGCCCCCTGATCAGCACCGGCCCCCACTGGTGCTGTTCATCAGGGTACGGCCGGGGGGCAGGAGCGGAAGGTTATTTGCAGAACTGGCTGTCCGGTGCGTTTATGGTGAGCCGCATGTTTCGTCTGGAGACAGAAGTCGACAAAGCCCGGCAAGATCTGCTCCGCAAACGCCTGCTGGACGCCAACACGGCGGCCTCCCCCGTTCTGCGCGCGCTGCGCGGAACCCCTGGTGAACGGGAACATCCGCTCCACGTCTGGGCGTTGGACGACTCCGGCGCCCTGGCGGGCGGGCTGGTCGGCCACACCTGGACGAGCTGGCTGCACGTGAGCCATCTGTGGGTCGACGGGCGGCACCGCGGCGCGGGCCTGGGTTCGCAGTTGCTCTCGCGGGCGGAGCGCCTGGCCCGGCGCGGCCGGGGCTGCACCGCCGTACGCCTGGAGACGTGGGACTTCCAGGCGCCGGAGTTCTACCGGAAGCGCGGGTACGAGGTGGTGTGCGTGATCCCGGACTATCCGCCGGGAATCACGGAGTACACGCTGACCAAGCGGCTGGAGTGAGCGGTCAGTCCCTGAAGCGCCAGGAGCCCGGGTCGTCGGCCGGCTCCAGGCCCAGCTCCCCGGCGATGCCGGCCGCGCGGCGGTGGGAGACGTCGGGGTAGTGCTCGGGGTGCACCTCGACGAAGCCGTTGACGTCGGCCAGGGCGGTGCGCAGGGCCTCGCGGAGCGTGTGCTCCTGATCCGCCAGCCTGGTCCGCTCCTCACGCCGCCGGGCGACGGTCGCGCCCCGGCGGGCCGTGGTCGCGACGATGCCGAGCGCGGCCAGCGCGAACGCGCCCACACCGAGGAGGGTGCCGGTGGCGTCCGCGTCGCCCGGCGTCCGGGGCCGCAGGACGCCCTCGGGGTCCGCGAGCACGGTGAGGGACTGGCCGACGGCGAAGCGTCCCGACCCGGCCTGCAGGGCGGGGCCCGGCAGCCGGGTGCCGTCGCGGCGGGCGAGGGCGTAGTCGTAGGTGTGCGACTGCCGCCCTTGGTCCGGGGCGAGCCACTCCCGTACGACGGTGGCGGTGATCCGCTCGCCCCGCCGCTCCAGGGTGAGGTCGTCGCGGGCCAGGTCGGCGAAGTACACCGCCGCCAGGGAGGCGCCGACGACGAACAGCGCGAGGGGCGCGCCCGTCTCGTCGGCGCACAGCTTGGTCAGCAGCACCGCGAGCAGCACGCCGTGCGCGATCCACAGGGGCACCAGCAGGCCGGTGCCATGGTCGTCCGCCAGCAGGAACAGACCGGCGATCGCGGCCAGCACGTAGCAGCCGATGCCGATCGCCGACAGGATGCGATGGTGCCCTCGACTCACGCTCCGACGCTACTGGGGCGTGCGTCAGGGAGAGGCCCGGCTTTCCCCAAGTTCGGATCAAGCCGGGCAAAACCGTGTCCCCCGGACCTCAGCCGACGCGTCGCGCGCCCGCCGAGGGCACTGCCTCGAAGACCCGCGGAGCGGTGAACTCCGCTGCGGCGAACGCCTCTTCGACAGCCTTGGTGATGGTCTGCACGTCGGCCGCCTCCGCCAGCACGATCGCCGAGCCGCCGAAGCCACCGCCGGTCATCCGCGCGCCCAGGGCGCCCGAGGCGAGAGCGGTGTCGACGACCAGGTCCAGCTCCGGGCAGGAGATGCGGAAGTCGTCCCGCAGCGAGGCGTGCCCCTCGACCAGCACCGGGCCGATCGCCCGGGTGTCACCGCCCGACTCCAGCAGGGCGACGACCTTCTCCACCCGCTCGTCCTCGGTGACGACGTGCCGGACCAGGCGCACGACCTCCTCCTCGTCGCCGAGCCTCTTGAGGGCCGCGTCGAGCTCGCCGTAGGGGATGTCCCGCAGGGCGTCGACGCCGAGGAGCGCGGCGCCCTTCTCGCAGCCCGCGCGGCGCTTGCCGTACTCGCCCTCGCTGTGTGAGTGCTTGACGCGGGTGTCGACGACGAGCAGGACCATGCCCTCGGCGGCGAGATCGAAGGGGATCTGCTTCTGGGCGAGGTCCCGGGTGTCGAGGAACAGGGCGTGGCCGCTCTCGCAGCAGGCGGACGCGGTCTGGTCCATGATCCCGGTGGGGGCGCCGACGTAGACGTTCTCGGCGCGCTGGCACAGGCGGGCCAACTGCCAGCGCTGGAGACCGAGTTCGTACAGGTCGTTGAGGGCCAGCGCCACCACGACCTCCAGGGCCGCCGACGAGGACAGGCCCGCTCCGGAGGGGACCGTGGAGGCGAGGTGGACGTCCGCGCCGGTGACCGCGTGGCCCGCCTCGCGCAGCGCCCAGACGACACCGGCGGGGTAGGCGGTCCAGTTCCGGTCGCTCTCGGGGGCGAGGTCGTCCAGGCGCAGTTCGACGACGCCGCCCTCGACGTCCGCCGAGTGCAGGCGCAGGACACCGTCCTCGCGCCGGGAGACGGCCGCGACCGCGGTGTGCGGCAGCGCGAAGGGCATCACGAAGCCGTCGTTGTAGTCGGTGTGCTCACCGATGAGGTTGACGCGGCCCGGCGCCGACCAGACACCTTCCGGGGCGGTCCCGTAGAGCTCCGTGAAACCGTCCCGCACCTGCTGTGCCACTACTGCTCCTTCGAGATGTTCTGCGCGAACTCCCACGCGTCCGCGACGATCCCCGCGAGGTCCGCGCGGGACGGGTTCCAGCCCAGCTTCTCGCGGGCGGTGGCGGCGGAGGCAACCAGGGTGGCCGGGTCGCCGCCCCGGCGCGGGGCCACGACCTCGGGGATCGGGTGGCCGGTGACCTTGCGGACGGTCTCGATGACCTGGCGGACTGAGAAGCCCTCGCCGTTGCCGAGGTTGCAGATGAGGTGCTCGCCGGGCTGGGCGGCCGTCAGCGCCAGCAGGTGCGCGTCGGCCAGGTCGGCGACGTGGATGTAGTCGCGGACGCAGGTGCCGTCCGGCGTCGGGTAGTCCTCGCCGAAGACGGAGATCGCCTCCCGCCTGCCCTGCGCGACCTGGAGGATCAGCGGGATGAGGTGCGACTCGGGGTCGTGCCGCTCGCCCTGCTTGCCGTAGGCGCCGGCCACGTTGAAGTAGCGCAGGGAGACCGCGCCGAGGCCGTGCGCGTTCGCCTCGCTGGTGATCATGAAGTCGACGGAGAGCTTGGAGGCGCCGTAGGGGTTGGTCGGCCTGGTCGGCGCCGACTCGACAATCGGCACCTCCTCGGGCTCCCCGTAGGTGGCGGCCGTGGAGGAGAAGACGAGCTTCTTGACGCCGGCCTCGCGCATGGCACCGAGCAGGGCCATGCTGCCGCCGACGTTGTTGTCCCAGTACTTCTCGGGCTTCACGACCGACTCGCCCACCTGCGAGGAGGCGGCGAAGTGCAGCACGCCGTCGAAGGAGGAGTCCAGCCACTTGCCGGCGTCCCGGATGTCGCCCTCGATGAAGGCGGCCCCGGCCGGGACGCCCTCGCGGAAGCCGGTGGAGAGGTTGTCCAGGACGACGACCTCGTGGCCGGCCTCCAGCAGATGCTGGGCGACGACACTGCCGACGTACCCCGCGCCACCCGTGACCAGGTACTTCCCGCTGCTCATGAACTCGCTACCTCTCGCAGTCGCTGGGCCGCGGCCTCCGGCCTGATGTCGTTGATGAAGACGTTCATGCCGGACTCGGAGCCCGCGAGGAACTTCAGCTTGCCGGACGTACGGCGAATGGTGAAAAGCTCCAGGTGGAGCGCGAAGTCGTCGCGGTTGACGCCCTCGAAGTCCTCCAGCGCGCCGAACGGCGCCTGATGCCAGGCGGCGATGTACGGCGTGGGGGACTCACCTTCCCCGAAGATCCGGTCGAAGCGCCTCAAGAGTTCCAGGTACACCTTGGGGAACTCTGTGCGCGCCTCCTCGTCGAGGCCGAGCAGGTCCGGCACCCGGCGCTTGGGGTAGAGGTGCACCTCGTACGGCCAGTGCGCCGCGTAGGGCACGAAGGCCACCCAGTGCTCGCCCTCCAGCACGACCCGCTCCTCGGCCAGCTCACGCTCCAGGACCGCGTCGAAGAGGTTCTGCCCTCCGGTCGCCTCCTTGTGGGCGGCGAGGGAGCGCAACATCAGCGCGGTGCGCGGAGTGGTGAACGGGTAGGCGTAGATCTGGCCGTGCGGGTGACCCAGAGTCACACCGATCTCGGCGCCGCGGTTCTCGAAACAGAAGACCTGCTCGACGGAGGGGAGATGCGACAGCTCCGAGGTCCGGTCGGTCCAGGCGTCGAGAACGAGCCGCGTCTGCTCCTCGGTCAGATCGGCGAAGGAGGAGTTGTGGTCGGAGGTGAAGCAGACGACCTCGCAGCGGCCCGAATCACCGGCCAGCGAGGGGAAACGGTTCTCGAAGACCACGGCGTCGTACGACGAGTCCGGGATCTCGCTCAGCCGCTCACCCTGCGAGGGGCACAGCGGGCACTCGTCCTTGGGCGGGTGGTAGATGCGCCCCTGTCGGTGCGAGGCGATGGCCACGGAGTCGCCGAGCAGCGGATCCCGACGAACCTCGGACGTGGTGACGGTCCGCTCCAGCGGACGTCGGTCCACGGCATCGCGGACGGTGTCGTCGCGCAGGTCGTAGTAGATGAGCTCGCGACCGTCGGCCAGCCGGGTCGAGGTCTTCTTCACCGCTGGACTCCTTCACTCAAACATAACTAAACACAAGTAACCATAACCGCCCACCCACGTCAACATCGGAATCAAACAAAGCGCATCAGTCGAGGTGTTCACATGCTGACTATGCAATCCCCCATGAACAGCACAAGCAGCACATATATGGCAGCCGAGCTGCGACTCCCCACCAACTGGCTCGACTACATGATCCTCGGCATCTACTTCGTCGTCGTGCTCGGCATCGGCTTCGCGGCCCGCCGCTCGGTGAAGACGAGCCTGGACTTCTTCCTCTCCGGCCGCTCCCTGCCGGCCTGGATCACGGGCCTCGCCTTCATCTCCGCCAACCTGGCCGCCACCGAGATCCTGGGCATGGCAGCCAACAGCGCGCAGTACGGGGCGTACACGGTCCACTGGTACTGGATCGGCGCCATCCCGGCCATGGTCTTCCTCGGCCTGGTGATGATGCCCTTCTACTACGGCAGCAAGGTGCGCTCGGTCCCCGAGATGCTCCTCCTGCGCTTCGACAAGTGGGCGGTCGTCATGGTCGTCGTGTCCCTCTTCACGGCCCCCAAGCCCACCGCGGAACTCCAGGGCCTCGTCTACGGCACGACCTCACCCGGCATGACCGAGGCCCCGCCGCCGGCGACGACGCCTGGTACCGCCGGCCGGCCCTGCTGGGCTGGGGCGCAGTCGTCCTGGCCGCCGCCTGCTACATCCCGTTCTCGTTCTAGCCGCGGAAGGATAGAGGAACCATGTCCGAGCACTCCGAACACGACGTCCAGCGGGAAGTCACCGATCTCCAGGCCAAGTCCGCCACCGCGGCCCGCATCTTCGACCTGCGCCGCATCATCGGCGGCCTGTTCGTCCTCTACGGCGTCATCGTCACGATCGCCGGCATCAATCCGTCCGACGCCACGCTCGACAAGGCCGAGGGCGTCAACATCAACCTCTGGACCGGCCTGGCGATGCTGGCCCTCGGCATCTTCTTCCTGACCTGGCTGAAGCTGAGGCCGATGGCCCCGCCGCCGGAGGAATCGGACCCGGAGTAGCACCACGGGGCTGTGCCACGCGATGCCGACCGCGGGCCCGTCGTGGCCGGTCGCGCAGTTCCCCGCGCCCCTAAAAGCCCGACGCACCCGCAGCCGCCGACGGCGCGAAGGGGCCGGGGTGGGGGGTGTCCGCCCGCAGCGGCCGGCGTCCGAAACCGAGCACTGTTCAAGGGACCGAGCCGCCGGACCGAGGACGGACACCCCCCACCCCGGCCCCGACCCAAAGCCGCACCGCAGGCGATACAGGGGCGCGGGGAACTGCGCAAAAAACGCCCGCCCCCACCAACCCGCACAGGCCGCCGCAGGCACAGGCACAGGCACCCGCACGCGTCACGGCCCCACCGTGGGCAACCCTCCCACCGGCCCCGCCCGGTCCAGCAACCCCGTCCGCGCGGCCAGCGCCGCCGCCTCCAGCCGGGACCCCACCCCCAGCTTCATCAGCACCCGCTGCACATGGGTCCGAGCAGTGGACGGAGCTATCCCCATCCCCGCCGCGATGAGCCGCGTGTCCTCCCCGTCGGCCACCCGCACCAGCACCTCCACCTCCCGAGGCGTCAGCATCTGAAGCAGCCGCTGCCCTTCGTCATCGGGCTGGGCCGCGGGATTGAGCAGCTCACTGAACGCCCCCTGCAGCAACTGCGGAGCGACCGCCGCCTCCCCCGCCCGAGCCTTCATGATCGCCCGCTCGACCCCCTCGATGCGCTCGTCGTGCCGCACATAGCCGGAGGCCCCCGCGGCGAACGCGGCGGCGATCCCGCGAGGACTCGGCACCGGTCCGAGGACCAGTACCGCCACCTGCGGCCGTTCGCGCTTGATCTTCACGATCGGATCGAACATGCCCGGCTCGGCAGGCGTGGCCGTCCCCATCAGGCACACCTCGGGCGCCCGGCTGATCACCAGCTCCGCCGCCCCCGCGGCAGGCGCCGCCGCCGCGAGCACCCGGTGCCCGCGCAGTTTCAGTGCCGAGGCCAGCGCCTCGGCGAGCAATCGGTGGTCGTCGACCACCATGAGCCGAACTCCCATCGAGCAACCCCCCAGTCCCCCCAATGGATCCGCGTGAATGCCCCACTATGGATGCCCCGCTTGTGGACCCCGTTTGTGGATGTCCCACTATGGATGCCCACTGATCCCACGGACAGGGGCCCCCTCCCGGCTCCCCCGCCCTTCATGCCCCCGGAAGCTACACGCTTGTTCGACGTTGCGCTTCCCCTACTGGTGAGAAGTGCCCCGGATCGATGGAATTTCTGGGTTTCGCCTCATTCGCGGCCGAAAGACCTCACGCGTCCTCGGCGAGTTCCAGCCACCGCATCTCCAGTTCCTCGCGCTCCCCGGCGAGGTCCCGCAGTTCGGCGTCGAGCGTGGCCACCTTCGCGAAGTCCGTGGCGTTGTCGGCGATCTGGGCGTGCAGCCTGGTCTCCTTCTCGGAGATCTTGTCGAGCTGCCGCTCGATCTTCTGGAGCTCCTTCTTCGCGGCCCGCTGATCGGCGGCGCTGCGCTCGGCGACGGGCTTCTCCACGACGGGCGCGGACGCGGCCGCCGCCTCCATCCGCTGCCGTCGCTCCAGGTACTCGTCGATGCCGCGCGGCAGCATCCGCAGGGTCGCGTCGCCGAGCAGCGCGAAGACCCGGTCCGTGGTCCGTTCGACGAAGAACCGGTCGTGGGAGATGACGATCATCGAGCCGGGCCAGCTGTCGAGGACGTCCTCCAGCTGGGTCAGGGTCTCGATGTCGAGGTCGTTCGTCGGCTCGTCGAGGAAGAGCACGTTGGGCTCGTCCATGAGCAGCCGCAGCAGCTGCAGGCGCCGCCGCTCACCACCGGACAGGTCCCCGACGGGCGTCCACTGCTTCTCCTTGTTGAAGCCGAACGTCTCGCACAGCTGCCCGGCGGTCATCTCGCGTCCTTTGCCGAGGTCGACGCGCTCGCGCACCTGCTGCACGGCCTCCAGCACCCGCAGCGTGGGCTCGAGTTCGGTGACCTCCTGCGAGAGATAGGCGAGCTTGACGGTCCTGCCGACGGCGACCCGCCCGGCCACGGGCTGGGTCTCGCCCTCGGTGCGGGCGGCCTCGGCCATGGCGCGCAGCAGGGAGGTCTTGCCGGCCCCGTTGACCCCGACGAGACCGATCCGGTCCCCCGGGCCGAGCTGCCATGTCACGTGCTTGAGCAGCACCTTGGGTCCGGCCTGGACGGTGACGTCCTTCAGGTCGAACACCGTCTTGCCCAGCCGCGAGGACGCGAACTTCATCAGCTCGCTGCTGTCCCGGGGCGGCGGCACGTCGGCGATGAGCTCGTTGGCGGCCTCGACGCGGAACCGCGGCTTGGACGTCCGCGCGGGGGCGCCGCGCCTGAGCCAGGCCAGCTCCTTGCGGACGAGGTTCTGCCGCTTGGTCTCCTCGGTGGCGGCGATGCGCTCGCGCTCGGCGCGCGCGAAGACGTAGTCGGAGTACCCGCCCTCGTACTCGAAGACGTCGCCCTTCTGCACGTCCCACATGCGGGTGCAGACCTGGTCGAGGAACCACCGGTCGTGGGTGACGCACACGAGCGCGGAGCGGCGCTCGCGCAGGTGCTTGGCCAGCCAGGAGATGCCCTCGACGTCGAGGTGGTTGGTGGGCTCGTCGAGGACGACCAGGTCCTGTTCCTCGATGAGCAGCTTGGCGAGGGCGATACGGCGGCGCTCGCCACCGGAGAGCGGCGCGATGACGGTGTCGAGACCCTGTGGGAAGCCGGGCAGGTCGAGCCCGCCGAACAGGCCCGTCAGTACGTCCCGGACCTTGGCGTTGCCCGCCCACTCGTGGTCGGCCATGTCCCGGATGACCTCGTGCCGGACGGTGGCGGTCGGGTCGAGGGAGTCGTGCTGGGTGAGGACGCCGATGCGCAGCCCGCCGGAGTGTGTGACGCGTCCGGTGTCGGCGTCCTCCAGCCTGGCGAGCATGCGGATCAGGGTGGTCTTGCCGTCGCCGTTGCGGCCCACGACTCCGATGCGATCGCCCTCGGAGACGCCGAGCGAGACACCGTCCAGCAGTGCACGGGTGCCGTACACCTTGCTGACGTTCTCGACATTGACCAGATTGACGGCCATTACTCTCCTGATTCGGGGGATCGATCGACCCTCCAGGGTAGTCCGAGCGCTACGCCCCCATCACCGTCGCACCCGGCACGGGCCCCGACGCGGTCCGTACCGTCCGGCACGTCCCGGAGTCGCGCAGCGCGTCCGCGATCTTCGCCGCCGACCCGGGATCGCGGGCGAGGAACGCCGTGGTCGGCCCCGATCCCGAGACGAGCCCGGCGAGGGCGCCCGCGGCGCTGCCTGCCGCGAGGGTGTCGGCGAGCTCCGGGAAGAGCGAGAGGGCGGCGGGCTGCAGGTCGTTGGAGACGGCGGCGGCCAGTGCCTGCGGGTCGCCCTCGGCCAGGGCGTCGAGCAGTTGCTCGGAGGCGACGGGCTCGGGGACGACGATGCCCTCGGTGAGCCGGTCGAACTCCCGGAAGACGGCCGGGGTCGACAGCCCGCGTTCCGCCATCGCGAAGACCCAGGAGAAGTCGCCGCCGACGTCCAGCGTCCTGAGTTTCTCCCCGCGTCCGGTGCCGAGGGCTGCCCCGCCGACCAGGCTGAACGGCACGTCGCTGCCCAACTCGGCGCAGATGTCGAGCAGTTCCGCACGGGAGGCGTGTGTCCCCCACAGTGCGTCGCAGGCCAGCAGCGCGGCGGCCCCGTCCGCGCTGCCGCCGGCCATGCCGCCGGCGACGGGGATGTCCTTGGCGATGTGGAGGTGCACGGCGGGTTCGATGCCGTTGCGTCCGGCGAGGGCGATCGCCGCGCGGGCCGCCAGGTTGGTGCGGTCGAGGGGGACCTGACCGGCGTCCGGCCCCGAGCAGGTGACGCGGAGCTCCTCGGCGGGCGTCACGGTCACCTCGTCGTGGAGGCCGACCGCGAGGAAGACGTTGGCCAGGTCGTGGAAGCCGTCGGGGCGGGCGGCGCCCACCGCGAGCTGGACGTTGACCTTGGCGGGGACGCGGACGGTGACGCTCACTGCTGGACCGGCTCCTTGTTTTCCGCGATGCGTGCGAACTCCTCGACGGTGAGCGACTCACCGCGGGCCTGGGGTGAGACCCCGGCGGCCACGAGGGCCGTCTCGGCGGCGGCCGCCGAGCCCGCCCACCCGGCGAGGGCGGCCCGCAGGGTCTTGCGCCGCTGGGCGAACGCGGCGTCGACGACGGCGAACACCTCGCGCTTGGACGCGGTCGTCTTCACCGGCTCGGTCCTCCGGGTGAGCGCGACGAGCCCGCTGTCGACATTCGGCGCGGGCCAGAAGACGTTGCGGCCGATCGACCCGGCCCGCTTGACCTGGGCGTGCCAGTTGGCCTTCACGGAGGGGACGCCGTAGACCTTCGACCCGGGCGGTGCGGCGAGCCGGTCGGCGACCTCGGCCTGGACCATGACGAGGGTGCGCTCGATGCTCGGGAAGGTGTCGAGCATGTGCAGCAGCACCGGTACGGCGACGTTGTACGGCAGGTTCGCGACCAGCGCGGTGGGCGGGGGCCCCGGCAGCTCGGTCACCTGCATGGCGTCGGAGTGCACGAGGTCGAACCGCCCGGCCCGGTGCGGCATGCGCGCGACGACGGTGGCGGGGAGCGCGGACGCCAGGACGTCGTCGATCTCGACGGCGACGACGCGGTCGGCCGCCTCCAGGAGGGCGAGGGTGAGCGAGCCGAGGCCGGGTCCCACCTCGACGACCACGTCGTCGTCCCGTACGCCGGCGGTCCGCACGATCCGGCGCACGGTGTTGGCGTCGATCACGAAGTTCTGACCGCGCTGCTTGGTGGGTCGTACGCCGAGGGCGGCCGCGAGTTCGCGGATGTCGGCGGCGCCGAAGAGGGTGTCTGGGGAGGGGCTGCTCACGTGGACAGCCTAACTGCGGTCCGGACACCCTCATCCGTGCAGGCGGGCCCCGCAGTGCGGCCACGGGCTCGACCCGCGCCTTACGTACAGCTTCTTCGCGCGGAACGTCTGTTCCGCCGCCGGTGCGTCCTGGGGGCGGCCCGAGCCGCCGAGGCCCTGCCAGGTTCTCGTGTCGAACTGGTACAGACCGCCGTACGTCCCGGAGGGGTCCAGCGCGTCGGGGCGCCCTCCGGACTCGCACACGGCGAGGCCCTGCCAGTCCAGTTGGTCGGCTCCCTGCACGGACGTGGGCATCGGCTTCGTCCCGACCTTCACGATCTGTTCGCGGGGCTCCCGGACCACCTCGGTGCGGATCCGCCGCGGCTTCTGCTTCACGCCGTTGACGGTCCGCAGGGAGTACGTGACCCGCCGTACCCCGGGCACGCCCGCCTGCTCGACGACCTCCGTGCCCTTGAACACGGAGGGGTCATCCGTGCGCTCCTCGCGGAACGGGATCTGTTCCTCCCGCACTTCCTGGGTCCCAGTGATGCGCAGCACCGTGACGGTCTGCCCGTCGCGCGGGAAACTCGCCGCCGGCACCGAGGTGGCGTCCATCCCACTGAGCGTGACCCCGGCCTCCTCGACGACCTCCCCGACGGTCGCCGCGTTCGTCCGGACCGTCCGGGCCCGGCCGTCGGCCATGACCGTCACGGAACGTTCGGTCCGCACGTCCAGCGCGAGCCCCTCCCGCCCGATGCGCCGGGAGCGCGAGGTGGACACGTACGCGCCCTCGGCCCGCACGCCCAGCTCTTCGAGCGCCCCTTGCACGGTCTGTGCCGTGGTCCACACCTCACGCCGTTGTCCGTCGAGCGTGAGCCGCAGGGGACGTCCGTAGTGCACCGCCACCTCGTCACCGCTGGCGAGGGGGTCGTCGGGCCCGGGCGCGATCACGTCGTGCGCTCCCACGGCGACGCCCTCCTCCGCGAGGAGTTCGCTCACGTCGTCCGCGAAGGTGTGGAGTGTGCGCGGCTTTCCGTCGACGGTCAGTTCGATCGCCTTGTCCTCGGCGACGAACGCGGTGGTGCCGCCCGCGAGGAAGGCGACGACGAGCGCCTGGGGAAGCAGGCGACGCATGGCGCTGTCGGGCCGCTCCGCATACCGCGTCCTGCGCCGGCGCGCGGCCCGCCCCGCCTCGGGGCGCGCTTCCGGGACGGGCTGACGCGGGAACGTCGGCTCCGGCGCCTCGTAGGCGGGCCGGTAGGTGTCCTCGTACGGCGGTGCCGTGTACACGCCGTAGACGAGGGTCTCCGCGGTGGGCGGGCCGGCGGAGGGCGCGTCGAAACCGCCGTACGCCTGTGTTCCGTACGGCTCGGTCGGGCCGTACGGGTCATACGGCTCGTAGGTCTCGTACGTCTCGTACTGCGACTGCGAGTTGCTCACGCCGACACGCTCCAGGGGCCGAGGGGTCCTGCGGGGTCCGGATCGGGCCCACAGAACCTAGCGGAGCGACCGTCACTCTCCAAAGTGACATGGCTACCCGGAGTTACGTTCGACGGGGTCAGTACCCGAAGGCGCGTGCGGTGTTGGCGGCGAGTGCCGTGGCCAGGGTGTCCTCGTCGATGCCGCGCACGGCGGCCATGGCGCGCACCGTGACCGGAACGAGATAGGGGGCGTTGGGCCGTCCGCGGTACGGCACCGGCGTCAGGAAGGGCGCGTCGGTCTCCACCAGGAGGAGTTCGAGAGGGGCCACGGCGACCGCGTCCCGCAGGTTCTGGGCGTTCTTGAAGGTGACGTTGCCGGCGAAGGACATGAAGTACCCGGCGCGGGCGCAGATCTCCGCCATCTCCGCGTCGCCGGAGTAGCAGTGGAAGACGGTGCGCTCGGGGGCGCCCTCCTCCTTCAGCACGCGCAGGACGTCCGCGTGGGCGTCGCGGTCGTGGATGACGAGCGCCTTGCCGTGCCGCTTGGCCATCTCGATGTGGGCGCGGAAGGAGGCCTCCTGCGCCTCCTTGCCCTCGGGCCCGGTGCGGAAGTGGTCGAGGCCGGTCTCGCCGACGCCTTTGACCTGCGGGAGTGCGGCGAGGCGGTCGATCTCGGCGAGCGCGTCGTCGAGCGCGCCGGTGCCTCCCGCCTTTCGCTCACCCTGCCGGGACCAGCCGTCGGGGTCGCCGTGGACGATGCGCGGGGCCTCGTTGGGGTGCAGGGCGACGGCGGCGTGGACGGCGTCGTATCGGGCCGCGGTCTGCGCCGCCCACTGCGAGCCGCGGACGTCGCAGCCGACCTGGACGACCGTGGTCACCCCCACCGACGCGGCTTTCGCGAGCTTCTCCTCCACGGTCCCGTCCTGCATGTCCAGGTGGGTGTGGGAGTCGGCGACCGGTACCCGCAGGGGCTCCGGGAGCGGTGGCGCCGCGTTCTTCTCGCGGGGGCTGTTCGAAGGCATGCCCCGATCCTACGAAAGGGGCATGCCCGCCCTGCGGCGGAGGGCGGTCAGCTCGCCTTGCGCTGGAAGACGTGCAGGAGGTCGGACAGATGCCAGTGGTGCTGGTCCACCGAGCCGTCCGCGGCCACCGGCACCTCCACGGGCCCGGCGGGGGGCGTGCGGTGCTGGCGGTGAGCCGCGTCACGGGCGGACGCGACCCGGCCGGGCCGCATGATCCGCACGACGTGGTTGTCGCAGTTCGCACACGTGGGCCTGGAGAGCGGGGAGGGCACGATCTGCCCGCTCACCATGTACTGCACGAATTCGCGGCCGCCGCCGTCGATGTGGTGCTCGATCTCGTACGACTGCTCCCACCCGTGCCCGCAGCGCATGCAGGCGAAGGAGTAGGACTCGTTGACGACTGCCGTGGCACCGGGGTGCCCTGCGATCTCGCTCATGCCAGCTCCTGTGTGTCCGCTGGAGTGGAGGACGGGTACGTCCCTCACTCCAGTGGACGCCTCCGTGGGCGGGTACGCGACAGCCCTGTCGAGTGTTGGAGCCGATTTGGGCGTTCCTTGCCAAACCGCCCCGCCACGCCGTGCGGGACTTTGCATTCCGAGGCACCCCTTTGGCACGCACTTGGGGCGCACGCTCAGAAGATGTGCGCCCTGCTCAGAGGGGGTGTGACCCACCTCATCCGGGCACGTCAGGGAGCGGTGTTCTTCGCCGCGACGACCGCATCGAAAACGACCCGCTTGGGCACTCCCGCCTCCACGGCCACGGCGGCGATCGCCTCCTTGCGGCGCTCCCCCGCCTCCTCCCGCACCCGCACCCTGCGCACCAGTTCCGCGTCGTCGATCTCCTCGGCGCCCTTCGCGGGCGCCCCCTCGACCACGACGGTGATCTCGCCCCGGACCCCCTCGGCGGCCCACTCGGCGAGGAAGCCCAGGTCCCCCCGCTTGACCTCCTCGTACGTCTTCGTCAGCTCCCGGCACACGGCCGCCCGCCGCTCCGTCCCGAACACCTCGGCCATCGCCGCGAGCGTGTCGTCGAGACGGTGCGGGGCCTCGAAGTACACGAGGGTGCGCCGCTCCCCGGCGACCTCCCGCAGCCGCGAGAGCCGCTCGCCGGCCTTGCGCGGCAGGAACCCCTCGAAGCAGAACCGGTCCACGGGCAGCCCGGACAGCGCGAGCGCGGTGAGCACCGCGGACGGTCCCGGCACCGCGGTGACCCGGAGGTCCTTCTCGACGGCGGCGGCGACCAGCCGGTAGCCGGGGTCGGACACCGACGGCATCCCGGCGTCCGTGACAAGCAACACACGTGCGCCGCCGAGGAGTTCCTCGACGAGTTCGGGGGTGCGGGCCGCCTCGTTGCCCTCGAAGTACGACACCACGCGCCCCTTGGGCGTGACGCCCAGCGCCTGGGTCAGGCGCCGCAGCCGGCGGGTGTCCTCTGCGGCCACGACGTCGGCCCCGGCCAGCTCCTGCGCGAGCCGGGGCGGGGCGTCGGCGACGTCGCCGATGGGGGTTCCGGCAAGGACCAGGGTTCCGGGCTCAACTGTCACGCGCCCATCCTCCCAGGGTCACCGGATCCGGATGCATCCGCGCCTCTCCCACCCATGCACGGGACGCACACAGCGCTGTTCCCTACGATGGCGCGGTGACCAGTACCGCGTCCTCCACGGACACCCGGCAGGACCAGGCCCCCCAGGACCGGCGGCCGTCGTGGCAGCAGAGGCTGCGCCGATTCGGCTACCAGGCCCCGGACGGAAGCGATGTGCGCGAGCGCCTGGTGCCGCCCTATGTCGAGCCCAGCCCGCGGATGTGGCAGGTCCTGGGCGTGCCCGGGCCGCTCGCCGAGCGCGTCACGCGCTGGTCGGGCTGGCTGGGGCCGCTGCTGGTGACGCTGGTGGCGGGCCTGATGCGGTTCTGGAACCTGGGCAGCCCGAAGAAGGTGATATTCGACGAGACGTACTACGCGAAGGACGCGTGGGCGCTCGTCCACCGCGGCTTCGAGCTCAGCTGGGGCAAGAACGTCGACAGCCAGATCCTGTCCAACGGGCACGTCGCGCTGCCGACGGACGCCGCCTATGTGGTGCATCCGCCGGTCGGCAAGTACGTCATCGGGCTCGGCGAGCTGATGTTCGGGTTCGATCCGTTCGGCTGGCGGTTCATGACGGCGCTGCTCGGCACGCTGTCGGTGCTGATCGTGTGCCGGGTGGGCCGTCGCCTCTTCCGCTCCACGTTCCTCGGCTGTCTCGCGGGCGCGCTGATGACCGTGGACGGCCTGGCCTTCGTGATGGCGCGGACCGCGCTGCTCGACGGTGTGCTGATGTTCTTCGTGCTGGCCGCGTTCGCCGCTCTGGTCATCGACCGCGACCGGGCACGGGAGAAACTCGCGGCCGCGCTGCCGGTCGACGCCCACGGGCTCGTGCGCCCCGACGCGGGGATCGCGGACACACTCCGGCTCGGCTGGCGGCCGTACCGCTGGCTGGCGGGCCTGCTGCTCGGCCTGGCCATGGGCACCAAGTGGAACGGTCTGTTCTTCCTCATCGCCTTCGGCATCATGACCGTGCTGTGGGACGTCGGCTCCCGCCGGGTCGCGGGGGCGCGGCACCCGTACCAGGCGGCCCTCAACCACGACGCCGGCATCGCGTTCCTGGCCATGGTGCCGGTCGCGTTCGTCACCTACCTCACCTCGTGGATCGGCTGGATCCTCTCGCCCACGAACGGCACCGGCGGTTACTACCGCAACTGGGCCGCGACCGACGGCAAGGGCGGCAACTGGACCTTCCTGCCCGACTGGTGGCGCAGCCTGGTCCACTACGAGCACGAGGTCTACAAGTTCAACGTCGGCCTCTCCTCGCCGCACACCTACATGTCCAACCCGTGGAGCTGGCTCGTCGACGGCCGCCCCGTCTCGTACTTCTACGAGTCGCCCTCGCCCGGCACCGACGGCTGCCCGGCGGACGCGGGTGCGAAGTGTGCCCGCGAGGTCCTCGCGATCGGCACCCCGCTCCTGTGGTGGACGGCCTGCTTCGCGGTCCTCTACGTCCTGTGGCGCTGGTTCTTCCGCCGCGACTGGCGCGCGGGCGCCATCGCCTGCGGCATCGCGGCCGGATACCTGCCCTGGTTCAACTACCAGGAACGCACGATCTTCTTCTTCTACACGATCGTCTTCCTCCCCTTCCTCTGCCTGGCCGTGGCCATGCTCCTCGGCGCTCTCATCGGGCCCCCGCGCGCCACCGAGACCCGCCGCGTGGCAGGCGCGATCGCGGCAGGAGTCCTGGTCCTCCTGATCACGTGGAACTTCATCTATTTCTGGCCCCTGTACACCGGAACGGCGATCCCGATCGAGAGCTGGCGGTCGCGGATGTGGCTGGATACGTGGGTCTAGGGGGCTGGAATTCACGTATGTGATTGAGCACCTGCTCCGAGGAATCAGGAAACTCTTACCCCTGGTGTCACACCTCCCGCCTAGAGTGCCCACAGCGATGGGGTAATCGGGGAGGGGGGCCAACCATGGCCAAGGGGGTGAAGGTCGCGGTCGTCAGCACGGTGTTCGCCGTGATGGTCGGCGGGGCCGGATACGGGGCGTACAACTTCGTGTCGGCGTTGACCAAGGACGGAAGCGGTTCGGGCGGTGTCAGGAGCGGGCCGCCCGGTGCCGACGAGATCGCGAAGACGTCGAAGGACTTCTTCGCCGCCTGGGAGAAGGGCGACGCGGCGGGCGCGGCGTCGCTCACGAACAACAGCACCACGGCCGAGGCGCTGCTGACGGGCTACAAGACGGACGCGCACATCGGTGACGTACGCATCACGCCCGGCAAGGCGACCGGCGCCACCGTGCCGTACAGCGTGAAGGCGACGGTGTCCTACGACGGGAAGTCGAAGCCGCTCGCGTACGAGAGCAAGTTGACCGTGGTGCGCGGGGTGACCACCGGGAAGGCGCTCGTCGACTGGCAGCCCGCCGTGGTGTATCCGAAGCTCAAGGCGGAGGACAGGCTCGTCACCGGCGAGTCCGCGAACCCGTCCATCGAGGCGGTTGACCGCTCGGGCAAGGTGCTGACGAAGGAGAAGTACCCCTCCCTCGGGCCGGTCCTGGACGCCCTGCGGGAGAAGTACGGCGCCGAGGCCGGCGGCACTCCCGGCATCGAGCTGGTCGTCAAGCACCCGGACCAGACGCCCGACACCTCGCTGCTGACCCTCGCCGAAGGCAAGGCGGGCAAGCTGGAGACCACGCTCAGCGCGACCGCTCAGGCCGCCGCCGAGAAGGCCGTGAAGCTGTACCACCAGTCCTCGGTGGTCGCCGTCAAGCCCAGCACCGGCGAGGTGCTGGCCGTGGCCAACAACCGTACGGACGCCTTCAACGCGGCCTTCGAGGGCACCAAGGCCCCCGGCTCCACCATGAAGATCATCACCGCAGCGATGCTCATCGACAACGGCGTGACCTCGATGAACGGCCCGGCGCCCTGCCCGGACAGTGCCGTGTGGCAGGGACAGACCTTCAAGAACCTCACCGGCATGCAGTCCAACGAGGGCGCCACGCTGGCCAACAGCTTCATGCGGTCCTGCAACACGGCCTTCATCAAGCTCATCGACGAGAAGCCGCTCACCGACGATTCGCTGACGCTGGAGGCCCAGAACCGGTTCGGTATCGGCGAGGACTGGAAGACCGGCGTCGTCTCCTTCGACGGCAAGGTCCCCGCGGTCGGCGGCCCGGACCGGGCGGCGGGCGCGATAGGCCAGGGCCAGGTCCAGATGAACCCGCTGAACATGGCCTCGGTGACCGCGACCGCGATCACCGGCACCTTCCGCCAGCCCTACCTGGTGTCGCCCGAACTCGACGACCGGAAACTGGCCACCGCCAAGGGGCTGCCGTACAACACGGCCTCCCAGCTGAAGCAGATGATGCGGATGACCGCGACCCAGGGCACCGGCGCGAAGGCGATGGCGGGGCTCGGCGGGGACATCGGCGCGAAGACCGGTTCCGCGGAGGTCGACGGACAGCAGGTGTCCAACAGCTGGTTCACCGGTTTCCGCAACGACGTGGCCGCGGCGGCCATGACGGAGGAGGGCGGCCACGGCGGCGACGCGGCGGGGCCGATTGTCGCAGCTGTGCTACGAGCCGCAGGCTGAAGTCACCCGCGCAGGGCAGGGACTCTAGGCTGTGGCCGTCGTTGGGATGGATGAGGGCTGGGTCCTGGCGTCGCATTCCCGTCGTCCGCCCGAAGGGCGGGCCCCGCGGTGTCTGGTGCGTGTGATCGCAAGGCGCCGGGCCGCCCTCGTGGCGGAGCCACGTGGGCGGTTCGGGAACGCGGCGAGCGCGCGTGCCAGACACCGCGGGGCAGACGGGAATGCGACGCCAGGGCCCTAAGGGGACCCTGAGACAGCGCGGAGGAAGCGTAGATCGTGGGTAACAGAAGGCGCGTCGCCGAGCGACGGAAGACCAAGCCCGCCGTGGTCGGCGGGATGATCGCCGTTGTCGTCGTCGGCGCCGGTGTCGGCGTCTACGCACTGTACGGCGCCGGGGCGGCGGCGGACGACCGGACGCAGAACACGTCCTCGGCCGCCGACCAGAAGCCGAAGGTGAAGACCGGACCGCTGTCGGCGGCCGAGGTGACCTCCACCGCGACCACCTTCCTCACCTCCTGGCAGCAGGGCAGGGTGACCGCGGCCGCCGCGGCGACCAGTGACACCGCGGCCGCCACCGCTCTCCTCACCGGCTACACCAAGGACGCCCACATCACCGGCGTCACCCTCACCCCGGGCACCCGCACGGGCGGCAAGGTGCCCTTCTCCGTGAAGGCCACGGTGACGTACAAGGGCCTCACCAAGCCGCTGGCGTACGGCAGTTCACTCACCGTCGTCCGCAACACGAGCACCGGGAAGCCGCAGGTCCACTGGGCCTCCTCGGTCGTCCACCCCGATCTGAAGGACGGCGACACCCTGGTCACCGGCGAGTCCGGGACGCCACCCATCAAGGCGGTCGACCGGGACGGCGGCGAGCTCACCGCGGCCAAGTACCCCTCCCTGGGCACGGTGCTGGACGGGCTGCGCGAGAAGTACGGCAAGAAGGCCGGCGGCAAGGCGGGCATCGAACTGCGGGTGGTCCGCGGCAAGTCGTCCGGGTCCGCGAAGGCCGAGGACTCCGACAAGACCCTGGTGGAGCTCAGCAAGGGCACCCCGGGCACCGTGAAGACGACGCTGAACCCGGCGCTCCAGGCGGCGGCGGAGCGGCAGGTCACGACGCAGGCGCAGTCCTCCGTGGTCGTCCTGCGCCCCTCGACCGGCGAGATCCTCGCCGTGGCCAACGCCGGCCACGGCTTCAACACGGCCTTCCAGGGCTCTCTCGCCCCCGGTTCCACGATGAAGGTCGTCACCTCCTCGCTGCTGATCGAGAAGGACCTCGCGTCGGCGGACAAGGCGCACCCCTGCCCGAAGTACTTCACGTACGGCGGCTGGAAGTTCCAGAACGACGACAAGTTCGAGATCAAGGGCGGCACCTTCAAGGCGAGCTTCGCGCGTTCCTGCAACACCGCCTTCATCAGCCAGGCGGGCAAGCTGGACAACGACAGCCTGACCAAGCAGGCCCAGCAGGTCTTCGGTCTGTCCATGGACAACTGGGCGATCGGCGTCCCGTCCTTCGACGGCGCGGTGCCGGTGCAGAGCGCGGCCCAGAAGGCGGCCTCGCTCATCGGCCAGGGCGGGGTGCGCATGAACCCGCTGAACATGGCGTCGGTCTCCGCCACCATCGAGTCGGGCACCTTCAAGCAGCCCTACCTGGTGTCCCCGACGGTCGACGGCCGCACGCTGGCCACGGCCTCGCGCACGATGTCCGCGGGCACGCTGGCGCAGCTGCGTGAGCTGATGGCGTACACGGCGGGCTACGGCACGGCGGCCGAGGCGATGTCCGGGGTCTACGGCAACGTCGGCGCGAAGACCGGCTCCGCGGAGGTCGACGGCCAGAAGAAGCCCAACGGCTGGTTCACCGCGTACCGGGGCGACCTGGCGGCGGCGGGCGTCGCCCAGGCGGGCGGCCACGGCGGCGACACGGCGGGCCCGATCGTGGCGGCCCTGCTGAAGATGGGCGGCTGACCGGCGGCTAGCCCCGTACGGGGGACGCGGCCATGTAGGTGCGGCGCAGGAACCTCAGCAGCGCCTTCTGCTCGAACTGCACCACCGACACGCCCTGCGGGGAGTGGAACTCCATGACGGCCTGTACGCGGCCGCACGGCCACACCCGTACCTCGCCGCTGCCGGCCGGCGCCCTGAGTCCCTGCTCCAGCAGAGCGCGGGAGAAGGTCCACTCGTGGGTGCCCGGCAGGCCGACGCGTACCGAGCGGGGGTCGTCCTCGGGGTCGTAGCGCAGGACCACCGGGACCGCCTCGTCCTCGGCGATGTCCGCGTCCGAAACGATGTGGGCTCGTGCGTACTGTTCGACTACAGACATCGTGACGGGCCTCTCACGCTGCGTAACCTGTGCGGAAGCTGTGCATCCATTCCTTCTCCAGCGTCGCACATTTCCTGGCTTGCGCCCCCGGGACCGCAAGCCTGCGACTTGCTGTTCGCGTCACCCCTCTCTTGCAAAAGGTTCGCAACAAGCCACATCATGCAACGGTGCATGTGCCTGACGGATTCATAGACGCCCCCATCTCGGCAGCGACCGCAGTGGTCGCCGCGACCGCCGTGGCGGTGAGCCTGCGCGGCGCCCGCCGCGAACTGGACGAGCGCACCGCGCCCCTGGCGGGCCTGGTCGCGGCGTTCATCTTCGCCGTACAGATGCTGAACTTCCCCGTCGCCGCGGGGACCAGCGGACACCTGCTCGGCGGGGCGCTGGCCGCGATCCTCGTGGGGCCCTTCACCGGGGTCCTGTGCGTGTCCGTGGTCCTGCTGATGCAGGGCATCCTCTTCGCGGACGGCGGTCTGACCGCGCTCGGCGTGAACATCACCGACATGGCCGTCGTCACCACGGTCGTCGCGTACGCCGTCTTCCGCGGCCTGGTGAAGGTCCTGCCGCGCAGGCGCAGTTCGATCACAGCCGCCTCCTTCGTCGCCGCGGTGCTCTCGGTGCCCGCCGCGGCCGTCACCTTCACCCTGATCTACGCGGTCGGCGGCACCACCGACGTCTCCATCGGCAAGGTCGCCACCGCGATGATCGGCGTCCACGTCCTCATCGGCATCGGCGAGGCCGCCATCACCGCGCTCACCGTGGGCGCCGTCATCGCCGTACGCCCCGACCTGGTGTACGGCGCGCGCGGTCTGGAGCAGAAGCTCCGGCTGCGGGTGAACGGCGAGCTCGTCGACGTACCCGCCGCCGAGAAGACCCCCGTCGCCGCCCGTTCGCACCGCAAGGTGTGGATCACCGGCCTCGTGACCTCGCTGGTCCTCGCCGGATTCGTCAGCTTCTACGCCTCCGCGAACCCCGACGGGCTGGAGAAGGTCGCCGCGGACAAGGGCATCGACGACAGGGCCGAGCAGCATGCCAACGCGGACTCGCCGCTCGCCGACTACGGCGTGAGGGACGTCGAGGACGCCCGCCTGTCCGGGGGGCTGGCGGGCGTCATCGGCGTCGGCGTCACCGTCGTCGCGGGCACCGGCGTGTTCTGGGCGGTGCGCAGGCGTCGTACGGGCGACGTCTCACCGGCGAGCACGAGCAGCGTCTGACGTGGGGGCCGGACACGCGCACAGGCTCTACCGGCACGGGCACTCGCCCGTGCACGCCCTGCCGCCGCACACGAAACTCGCGGCGGTCCTCGCCTTCGTGGTCGTCGTGGTCTCGACCCCGCGGGAGGCGATGTGGGCGTTCGCCCTGTACGCCACACTGCTGGGCGTCACCGCGTACGTCGCGCGGGTGCCCGCCGGCTTTCTGCTGAAGCGGCTGCTGATCGAGGTG
Organism: Streptomyces sp. NBC_00285; assembly: GCF_036174265.1. NCBI lineage: Bacteria > Bacillati > Actinomycetota > Actinomycetes > Kitasatosporales > Streptomycetaceae > Streptomyces > Streptomyces sp. NBC_00285. The sequence goes on from NZ_CP108055.1 coordinate 4,657,569, forward strand.
CCGTTCGTGGCGTTCGCGGTGCTCATGCCGTTCGTCGCGGAGGGCGAACGGGTCGGGGTGCTCGGCATGTCGCTGAGCGTGAACGGGCTGTGGGGCGCCTGGAACGTGCTCGCGAAGGGCACCCTCGGCGTCGCCGCGTCGGTGCTGCTGGCGTCCACCACCGAACTGCGCGAACTGCTGCTGGGGCTGCAACGGCTCAGGCTCCCGCCGCTCCTCGTCCAGATCGCGTCCTTCATGATCCGCTACGGCGACGTCATCACGGACGAGATGCGGCGGATGCGGATCGCGCGGGAGTCGCGCGGGTTCGAGGCGAGCGGCGTCCGGCACTGGGGCGTCCTCGCGAAGTCGGCCGGCGCGCTGTTCATCCGCTCCTACGAGCGCGGCGAGCGGGTGCACCTGGCCATGGTCAGCCGCGGTTACGCCGGTTCGATGCCGGTCATCGACGAGGTGACCGCGTCCCGGGCGCAGTGGTCGTACGCCTTCGCGCTCCCCGTCGCCGCCCTCGTCGTCTGCGTGTTGGGATGGACCCTGTGACACCTTCCCTCGAAGTGGCCGGTCTGGCCTACGCGTATCCCGACGGGCACCAGGCCCTCTTCGGCGTGGACTTCTCGATCGCGCGCGGCGAGCGGGTCGCGCTGCTCGGCCCGAACGGCGCCGGCAAGACGACCCTGGTGCTGCACCTCAACGGCATCCTGAGCGGCGGGGTGGGCTCGGTGCGGGTCGCCGGACTTCCGGTCGGCAAGCAGCACATGGCGGAGATCCGGCGCCGGGTCGGCATCGTCTTCCAGGACCCCGACGACCAGCTCTTCATGCCGACCGTGCGCGAGGACGTGGCGTTCGGGCCGGCGGCGGCCGGGCTCGCGGGGCCCGAGCTGGAGGAGCGTGTGCGGACCGCCCTGGAGCGGGTCGGCATGGCGGACTTCGCCGGGCGGCCCCCGCACCACCTGTCCTTCGGCCAGCGGCGCCGGGTGGCCGTGGCGACCGTACTGGCGATGGAGCCGGAGATCCTGGTCCTGGACGAGCCCTCCTCGAACCTCGACCCGGCCTCTCGCCGTGAACTCGCCGACATCCTGCGCTCGTTGGACGTGACCGTGCTGATGGTCACGCACGACCTGCCGTACGCCCTGGAGCTGTGCCCGCGCTCCCTGATCCTGAGCGAGGGCACGATCGTCGCGGACGGCAGGACGGCCGGACTCCTCGCCGACGACGGGCTGATGCGGGCACACCGGCTGGAGCTGCCCTTCGGATTCGATCCGCGGTCCGTGACAATGGGCGCGTGACGAACGAAGAGGACGCCGGGTCGCTGCTCCTTGACGACCAGTTGTGCTTCGCGCTGTACGCCGCCCAGCGCGCGGTGACGGCCGCGTACCGGCCGCTCCTCGACGAGCTCGGGCTCACCTATCCGCAGTACCTCGTGCTGCTGGTGCTGTGGGAGCGCGGCGAGACCAGCGTGAAGGAGCTGGCGGGGGCCCTGCGGCTGGACTACGGCACGGTCTCGCCGTTGCTCAAGCGGCTGGAGAGCGCGGGGCTGGTACGCCGGGAGCGCGCGGCGGCCGACGAGCGCTCGGTCCTCGTCGCGTGCACGGAGCGCGCGACGGAACTCCGGGAGCGTGCGACCCGCGTCCCCGGCGCCCTCCTGTCCGCGACGGGGCTCGACTCCGAGGAGGTCGCGAGGTTGCGCCAGGAGTTGCGGGGGCTCGCGGAGAGAGCGCACGAGGCATCCGAGCGCCCCCACTGACCTCCCGTTACCCACGGTTGCCACCCCCTGGTGGTCCGACTCGCACCTACCGGCCGGTACCTTGTGCACGATGTACTTGCGCGCACTTGTTCCTTGGGGGGCCAGCCATGAGTGACGACACCGCAGTCGACACCGCCGTCGACACTCGTCCGACGAAGATCATGTACGTCGCCGAGGCCACCGCGCACGGCGGCCGCGACGGCTACGTCACCAGCCAGGACGGCCAGATCGAGCTGAAGGTCGCCATGCCGCCGGCCCTCGGCGGGGACGGCAACGGCACCAACCCGGAGCAGTTGTTCGCCGCCGGGTACAGCTCCTGCTTCCACAACGCGCTGATCCTCGTCGGCAACCGCATGGGCTACGACCTGAGCGGCTCCACCGTCGCCGCGAAAGTCGGCATCGGCCCCAACAAGCACCGCGGCTACGGCCTCGCGGTCGCCCTGAGCGTGTCCCTCCCGATCCTCGACGCGGGCATCGCGGCGAAGCTGGTGGACGCGGCCCACGAGGTCTGCCCGTACTCGAACGCGACCCGCGGGAACATCGACGTGACGATCCTGCTTGGGTGAGAGGGAGACACCCGCACGCAGGAGGAGCACGGACGTGGACGTGAACGGCACCGTCGCCGAGGGCTTCGAACCGGTCAGGGACGTGTTCGCGCGGAACTTCGAGACGCTCGGGGACCGGGGTGCCGCGGTCGCCGTGTACCGGGACGGGCGCCGGGTCGTCGACCTGTGGGCCGGCACCAGGGACGTCGACGGCACCGAGCCCTGGCAGCGCGGCACCGCGCAGCTCGTGCGCTCGGCGACCAAGGGCGTCGCCGCCGCCGTACCCCTGCTGCTGCGTCAGCGTGGGCTGCTGGACCTGGACGCGCCGGTGGCCGAGTACTGGCCCGAGTTCAAGGCGCACGGCAAGGAGCGGCTGCTGGTCCGGCATGTGCTGAACCACCGGGCCGGGGTGCCGGTGCTGGACCGGCCGCTCACCCCTGAGGAGGCCCTGGACCCGCGGAAGGGCCCCGAGGCGGTCGCCGCGCAGACCCCGGCCTGGGAGCCGGGCACGGACCACGGGTACCACGCGCTGACGTACGGCTGGATGCTGGACGAACTGGTGCGCAGGGTGACCGGGCTCGGCGCCGGCGCGTGGATCGCACGGGAGATCGCCGGGCCGCTCGGGGCCGGGTTCTGGCTCGGGCTGCCCGAGACGGAGGAAGCGGCCGGCCGGACGGGCCGGGTGGGCCGGATCGAGACGCCGGAGCCGACCGGCGCCCTGCACGCCCGCCCCAAACGGTCCGTCACCGAGGCCTACGAGGATCCCGGCTCCCTCACCCGCCGCGCCTTCGCCGCGATCACCCCCTTCCCCGACCAGAACGACCCGGCGTACCGGGCGAGCGCCCTGCCCGCGACGAACGGGATCGCGACGGCCGACGGGCTGGCCCGGATCTACGCGGCGCTGATCGGTGACGTCGACGGCGGCGTGCGGCTGTTCACCCCGGCCACCGTGGAGGCGGCCCGCACCGAGGAGTCGGCGGGCCCCGATCGCGTACTGGTCGTCAACACCCGCTTCGGCCTCGGCTACATGCTGCACGGCAGCGCATCCCCGTTGCTCGGCCCCGGCTCCTTCGGGCACCCCGGCCGCGGCGGCTCCCTCGGCTTCGCCGACCCGGACACGGGCATCGCCTTCGGCTACGTCACCAACGGCTTCCGCAAGACGGTCACGGCGGACCCGAGGGCACAGGCACTGGTCAGGGCGGTACGGGCGGCCTTGTGACCCCGCCGGGAACGCACTCTGCGCGGGCCCGCCCGCGGCTCACCTCCCGGCTCAGCCGTCGGACTCCGCCGACGGCAGGTAGGCGCCGGGGACGGCGTTCGGCGTGTAGACCTTCTTGTCGCCCGGGTACGGCTTGGTCCAGTTGTGCGTCTGGTACCAGGTGTAGCGGTTCATCTGCTCGGCGTTGGCGTAGTCCGGCACGGCGTGCGCGCCGGTCAGCCGCTGGTGGGAGGCCCAGGTCTTCCACTGCGCGGCAAGTGCCTGCTGTGCCGCCGGCACCGCCGCCGAGGTCGGCGCGGGGGCCGCGTCGGCGTCCTGGGCGGCCGGGGTGTCGGTGCCGCAGGAGGGTGCGGGGCTCACCCCGAGGGTCAGCGAGGTGCGGTTGGGCAGCGCCGTGAACGGGGTGGTGTCCGCCTTCGGGGTGAAGGCCCCGTACATCGGGGTGGCCGCGCTGTCCTTCTGGTTCATCGGGTGGATCCCGAGGATCTGCTCGACGGTGCGGATCATCGTGATCTGCGTGTAGTAGTGGCTGTCGACGGTGCCGTGCTGGGCGTAGGGGCTGATGACCTGGACCGGGGCCCGGTGGCCGTCGACGTGGTCGAGACCGTTCTGGGAGTCGTCCTCGACGACGAAGATCGCGGAGTCCTTCCAGTACTTGCTGTGCGAGATCTCGTCGACCATCCGGCCGACCGCGAGGTCGTTGTCGGCGACCTCGGCGGACGCGTTGGCCGGACCGCCGGTGTGGTCGTTGGAGAACCAGAACATGTTCAGGTTCGCGGGGCCGTTCTTCTCGAAGTCCTGCTTCCAGATCTGTTCCTTGTAGATGTCCGGGACGGTGAGGTCGAACATCGGGAAGCCCTGCACGGACACGTCGTTGAGGGACGGGATCGCCGAGCCGGTCTGGATGGGGTACTGCGTCCCCGCTCCCGTCGCGGCCATGTTCTTGGTGTCGCAGTACAGGTTCTGCCAGGTGGCATCGGCCGGCTTGGACTCCGTGGACTGGAACTCGCCGAAGTCCTTGACCGACTTGCCGGCCGCCTGCGCGCCGGTCCAGATGAAGCCGGACTTCTGGTGGCCGAGGACGTCGTTCTCGGTGTCGTAACTGCGGGTGTACTCACCGGCGGAGGACTCGGTGTACTCCGGGTTGTCCGACTGCATCAGCCAGTTGTGGCCCTCGGCGGAGTTGGTGCCGATGTCGTAGAAGTTGTCGTAGAGGCCGAACTGCTGGGCCAGCGCGTGCTGGTTGGGGGTGACGTTCGCGCCGAACGTGGTCAGCGCCGGGTTGCCGTTGCCCTGCGGGAGGTCGCCGTAGACCTGGTCGTAGGTGCGGTTCTCCTTGACGAGCAGGAAGACGTGCTTGATCGTCGAGGGGTCGCCGAGGCGGGCGGGGACCGGAATCGGCTTGGCGTGGCTGCCGCCCTTGGCCGTGGTGACCGAGCCGGGCGTCCAGCCGTTCTGCTGGAACACCTTGGCGGTCCGGGACCGGATGACGAGGTCGCTCGGCAGCGTGAACTCGGTGAGGCTGGACGTCGTGTCGTGGGTGCCGTGTCCGGAGGCGGTGGTGGGGCGGCGGGCGTCGATGCCACGGGTGTTGGAGACGACAACCTGCTTGCCGACGGTGGTGACCTCGGCGGGGAAGTAGTCGGTGGGGAGCAGGCCCACGTAACTGGCGGGTTCCTGCGCGGACTTGTACCGGTAGACGGCGACCGCGTTGGCGCGCCCCAGCGTCACCAGGAGCCGGCCGTCGTCGGTGAGGGTGACCGCGTCGGGCTCGTAGCCGACCTTCGCCTCGGGCCACGGCTGGGTGGCGATGGTCTGGACGACCCTGTCCTTGCGGGTGTCGATGACCGAGACGCTGTTGTCGGCGGTGTTGGTGACGAACACCGCACCCTTCTTCGCGTACACGGCGGTCGGGTGCAGACCTACGTCGATGGTCCGGACGGCCTTGTCCCCGAGGGTGTCGATGACGCTGACCGTGCCGGTGGTGGCGGCGCCGGTGTCCGGGTTGGCGGGCACCTGGGTGCCGTAGGAGTTCATGGTGGTCTCGCCGGCCCTGGCCGGGCGCCCGCCCTCGTTGCTGACGTACAGCTTGCCGTCGACCAGGGCGATTCCGCGGGGCGCGTTGCCGACGGCCCAGCTCTGCCTGATGGTTCCGGTCGCCGCGTCGAGGGCGACGACCCGGTTCTGGCCGTTGACCGCCGCGTACACGGTGGAGCCGTCGGGCGAGAACACCGCCGCGCCCACCAGGGCCTGCTGGGTGCCGACGGTCGGGATCGGGACGGCCACCGGGTCGGCGAGGGTGCCGTCCGCGGTGACGGTGAACTTGGTGTATCCGGTGGCCTGTCCGAGCCACAGCTGCTTGCCGTCGGGCGAGTAGGCGGGGCCCTCCTGGCCGACGGCGGCGCTGCTGATGCGCAGGTCGTCCGCCGCGTTGGCGCCGATCTTCTGCTTCATCTGCCCGGTCGCGAGGTCCATGATCACCAGCGCCGCGTCGCCGTCGGTGACCGCGGCCGCGAGGTGGGTGCCGTCCGGGCTGACCGTGGACGACATGATCTTGCCGTCGTTGATGACCGTCCGGCTGCCGTACGGCTTGAGGTACTGGTCGCTGGAGATGACCTCGCCCCTGGCGGTGTCCTGCGCGACCTGCTGGGTGCCGAACTGGTAGGTCGAGGCGACCGCGGTACCGGTGACGCCGAGGGCGACGGCGATGCCCGCCGTCACCAGCGTGCTCCGACGGCTGAGGCGTCTGACCTTCTCGCTGCTCCGGCGCCGGCGTGTTACCTGCATGGGGCTATCCCTTCGAAGTGGTGTCCAGCAGCTCGACGTTGCCGTCGAACTGCCACAGCGGATTGGGCGCGTCCCCGGTGGAGGTCCGCACCAGGAAGTAGCCGTTCACTTCCTTGGGCCCGTCGCCGTCGGCGACGAACCGCCCGTCCGATCCGACGTCCAGCTGATAGACAGCCGTCCCCGCCACCGGTACGCCGGGCAGGTGCCAGGTCACGACACACCGCCAGTCATTGCCCGCCCCCTTCTGAGCGGCCTGTCCGTCGCTCTTGGTGCACGCCGCCGAGGCCCTGAGCTGCGCCTCGGTGACGGCGGGACGGTGGAGTTGCTCGGTCTGCATGCGGTACAGGTGGGCGAAGGCCGTGGCGAGGGACCGCTGGACCTTGGCCTGCGTGATGCCCGTCGAGGGGACCGCCACGGCGATCACCGCGACGCTGAGGGCGGTCAGCCCGGCCAGGGGCAGCAGCCCCGCGGCGAACCCGCGGCGCCCGGCACCGTCGTAGGCGAGGTTGGTGAAGTCCCGCCGCAGGAAGAGCAGTTGAGCCAGTGCGGTCGCGAGGACGGCCCACACCAGGCTGACCGCGACGCCGATCAGCAGCGGGGTGAGCTGGGCGGGGCCGGTGAACAGGCCGTTCCAGGAGACGAAGGCGTAGCCCGGTAGTGCGAGGCGTACGGCGACGGGCAGCGGCAGCATCTGGGCGACCTGCATCCCGAGCGCGACCACCGGCGGCAGCAGCAGCCCCGTAGGGGACCGGCCGAGGGCGACCGAGCCGAGCAGGCCGATCGCGGCGAGGGCCAGAGTGGGGGCGAGTGCGGCGACCCAGGCGAGCAGGACCCTCCCGGCGGCATCCGAAGGGGACAGCAGGTGGCCGTCGAGGCCGACGAGCGGCTGGTTGCCGACGGACGCGAGCCCGCCCACGGCACTGGAGCAGGCCAGTCCTGCCACCAGCAGCAGGATGACAGTGAGGCCGGCCAGCACCTTCGCCACGAAGATCCGGCGCGGCGAGCGGACCGCCACCAGCAGGTGCCGCCAGGTGCCGAGCCGGTCCTCGACGGCGAACATGTCACCGGCGACCACCGAGGTCAGCAGCGGGAGCGCCCAGGTGCCCGCGAAACCGAGGATCACCAGCGGTCCGGCCCATCCGGTGGCGTGCATCCAGCGGCCGAAGAGGGTGTCGGAGGGGAGGGTGCTCTGCCGGCTCACCCCGGCGACGAAGAGTCCCGGTGCGCTCCAGCAGGCGAGGACGAGGAGGCGGATACGCCACTGGGAGACGAGCTTGACGAGTTCGAAGCGGTAGCTCCGCGACACCGGGACGGGACGGGCGGCGGTGTCCTCAACCACGACGAGTGCGGTCATCCGACGCCCTCCTGCGGCTCGGTGAGAGCGAGAAACGCGGCTTCCAGCGGCGACACGACAGGGGCCAGCTCGCGCACCGCGATGCCCGACGTCACGAGCCGTGTCACCAGGTCGTCGAGGGCGGGCACCGGCGCGCGTACGACGAGCACGTCGACGTCCGGTGTCCACCGTCCGGGGTCCTCGACGATGCGGACGCCGTCCGTGCCGTCGGCCAGCCGCCGCGCCGCCTGCGGGTCGGACGTCCGTACCCGGTAGTCCAGTTCACGGCTCTCGGCGGCCAGCTTGCCGAGCGGGCCCGAGAACACGACCCGTCCCGCGGCCAGGATGGTGGCCTCGGAGCACAGCGCCTCCAGGTCGTCCATGCGGTGGCTGGAGACCACGACACTCGTGCCCTGGGCGGCGAGGCCGTTCAGGACGCCGTGCACCTGCCGTTTCCCGGCCGGATCAAGGCCGTTGGCGGGCTCGTCGAGCACCAGCAGCCGCGGCTCGGTGAGCAACGCGGCGGCTAGCCCGAGCCGTTGGCGCATGCCGAGGGAGAACCCGCGGGCCCGGTCGTCGGCGACGTCGGTGAGCCCGACCTGGTCGAGCACGTCGTCGATCCGCGCGGTACGGGCGTCCCGGCCCCGCAGCCGGGCCAGCGCGGCGAGATTCTGCCGGGCGGTGAGCGAGGGGTAGAGACCGGGCCCGTCCACGAAGCCGGCGACCCCGTCGGGAGCGGCGAACGCCCGTCCGACCGGCGTCCCGAGGATCTCCAGACTGCCGCCGTCGGCGACGGCCAGACCCAGCAGGAGCCCGAGCAGCGTCGTCTTGCCGGCGCCGTTCGGACCGACCAGGCCGTGGATCCGGCCCCGCGTCACCTCCAGGTCGACGCCGTCGAGTGCCACGACATCGCCGAAGCACTTGGCGATCCCGCGGGCCCGGACCGCGTGGAGAGTGCCCATGAGTCCCTTGAGTCCCTTCTTCGGCATCCGCAAGGACCCTAGGGACGGCACACAACCCAGCCACAGACGGCTGGCTGAACGCTCAGGGAACGAAGCGTCAAGTCATCGGCAAGTGGAGCGAACCAATAGCCGACGTTGAGCGGGACTTGGGGAGCGCTTGGGGCGAGCGCACGGGAGGACGGCGACCGGCTGAAGCCGCAGCACCTCAAATCCGGCTCAGGAGATCAACGGAACTCTCCCTGCCCTCTGGCCCGCGCCATACGCTCACATCCCTGCCTGCCGCCACGACGAAAGACACGGGTGAGAGTCACATGCTCAAACTGTCGCTCCTGCTGAGAGCACTCGCGGCAGCGGTGGGGGCATTGGCGGCAGCAGCCGCACTGGCTGGCTGCACCGGTGGCCAGGACAACACCGGGACCCCGCCGTCCCCTTCCTCCCCCTCACCGACGCGGGCGTCGGCCGTCGACCGCGTCGAACACGCCCAGGGCGAGACCGTGAGCAGGGCCCCGGCCTACCCGGACGGAAAGACCCTCATCGAGAAGGCGAACGCCCAGGGCAGCCAAGAGCTCGACATTCCGGGCGGGTTGAAGGCGGGCCCCCTGGACATCCTCGTGAACTGCCAGGGCAACGGAACGCTGACCGTCTCCGTGAAACCGGTCGGGCTGAGCTTTCCTCTCACCTGCGTGAAGGAGGAGACCAGCAGCATCATGAACGAGATGGACCTGCCAGGCCCCCGGTCGCACGGCACGGTGACGGTCACAGCTCCGTCCGGCGTCCGCTGGGCGCTCACGGTCGGCCAACAGCCGCGAGGATCCGCCGCCGAGCAGTGACGAGGGCGGGCAGTGTGAGGGCGGCCGTGAGATCCGGAAGCCGCCCGGCGCCCACCTCAACCGGCGTGCAGCATCAGCCCGATCCCCACCACGAGCAGCCCGGCCGCCGCGATCCTGGGCGCCCCGAACCGCTCCTTGAAGAACACGGCACCGATGGCCGCGCCGACGATGATCGAGGACTCCCGCAGGGCCGCGATCGGGGCCAGCTCCGCCTTGGTCTGGGCCCACAGGACGAGCCCGTACGCGGTGACGGACAGGACGGCGCCGAGCAGACCGATGCCCGCGAAGGGCCGTAGGACGGGGATGAACTGCCCGCGCCACTGCCAGAGCGCGTACGCCGGGATCGCCACACCCTCCATCGCCATCAGCCAGGCGATGAACCCGGACGCGGAGCCGGAGGCACGCACGCCGAGGCCGTCGACGACCGTGTACGCGGCGATGGACAGTCCGGTCGCCAACGCGGCCCCGATGGCGGCCCAGTTGGGCCTGCGGCCCCGCATCCCCCACAGGGCGACGCCGGTGAGTCCCGCGCAGGACACGGCGATTCCGGCGGCCGCCCAGCCGTTCGGCACCTCATGGGCGAAGAGGGCGGCGAGCAGCGTCACGACCAGGGGCGCGGTGCCGCGCGCGATCGGGTAGGCCTGCCCGAAGTCGCCGAGCCGGAAGGACTTCATCAGCAGGACGTAGTACGCGAGGTGGATGAACACCGAGGCGACCAGATACGGCCATGCCGCCGACGCCGGTACGGGCACGAACGGGATGAACGCCAGCCCGATCAGCATCCCGCCGCCCGCGATCAGCGTGAACCCGACCAGCTTGTCAGTGATCCGGTGCGCGATCGCGTTCCAACAGGCGTGCGTGACCGCGGCGAACAGGACGGCGGCGGTGACGAGCGGGGTCACGGGGTGTGTTCTCGGACGTCCACCAGGGTGGCTCCGGCGTGGGCGACGAGTTCCTCGGGCGCCATCGGGAACACGGCGTGCGGGTTGCCCGCGGCGGCCCACACGATGTCGTGGCCGAGCAGCGAACGGTCCGCGAGCACCCGGGTCCTCGTCCGGTGCCCGAAGGGCGGCACGCCCCCGATGGCGTACCCGGTCGTCTCCCGTACGACATCGGCCTTGGCCCGTGTGACCTTCTCGGCGCCGAGTGCCTCCCGGACCCGTTCGAGGTCGACGCGGGAGGACCCGTCCATCAGCACCAGCACGGGCACCCCGTCCGCCGCGAAGATCAGCGACTTACAGATCTGACTCAGCTCGCACCCGACGGCCGCGGCGGCCTCGACGGCGGTACGGGTGGCGTCGGGGAAGCGGCGGACCTGCGCGGTCAGCTCGTCGAGGCCCAGCTCACGGAGGGTCTCGGCGAAACGGGGGTGGGCACCGGCGTCGGAAGGCGTCATGCCGGGCAGATTACTTGCCGGATACAGACATCACGAACGAATTCCAGCCTCACCTGTCCTCCCCGCGACGGGCGGACGCGGTGTCGGCACGCCTGGCGCCCGGAGCGTTCCGCCGCCCTCCTCCGTCGTGCAGGATGCTGCCGTGACCTCACCCCCCACCCCGTCTCCCGCCGTACGCCCCTACCGCCCCGGGGACCGCGAAGCCCTCGGCGACATCTGCGTCCGCACCGCGCACGTGGGCCGGGACAGCCGGCCGCACTACGCCGACCCGAGCGTCTTCACCGCGGCCTTCGCGGCGCCGTACGCCCATCTCGAACCGGGGCTGGCCTTCGTCCTCGACGACGGGGAGGGACGGGCCGTCGGGTACGTCCTCGGTACCGCCGACACGTCCCGGTTCGTCGAGGACTACCGCGCGAAATGGCTTCCGCTCGTGGCCGGCCGCTATCCGGAGCCCGGCGGCGAGCCGCGCACCCCGGACGAGGAGATCGTCGCGCTGCTGCACCGCCCGGAGCGGATGCTCGTCTCCGAAGTCGCCGCGTATCCCGCCCACCTGCACATCGATCTGCTCCCGGAGTGGCAGGGGCGCGGGTACGGCCGGGCGCTCATGGAGACCTTCCTGCGCGCGCTGCACGAGCGGGGCGTGGCCGCTGTCCACCTCTCGATGGTGAGCGCCAACATACCCGCCCGCGCCTTCTACGACCGTCTCGGCTTCCACGAGATCGCCGTACCGGACGCCGGGACCGTCACGTATCTCGGGCGCGGCACGGCAGAAGCCGGCCGGTGAGGGCACCCCCCACCGGCCGGCTTCTCTCACACCAGAGGTGTCAGACGCGGACCAGTTCCCGCTCCTCGTCCGGATCCGTGTTCTTCTCGGCCGGGGCGCGCAGGCTCTCGCCCTCGACGTCGACGGCGGGCAGCGCGCGGTCCAGCCACTTCGGCAGCCACCAGGCGCGGTGGCCGAGCAGCGCCAGCACGGCCGGGACGATCGCCATGCGGACGACGAACGCGTCGAAGAAGACGGCGATCGCGAGGCCGAAGCCGATCATCTTGATCATCGACTCGCCGGAGCTGATGAAGCCTCCGAAGACGGCCATCATGATGACCGCGGCGGCGACCACGACCCGGGCGCTGTGCCGGAACCCGGTCACGATGGCCTCGCTCGGGGACTCGCCGTGGACGTACGCCTCGCGCATGCGGGTCACGAGGAACACCTCGTAGTCCATCGCGAGGCCGAAGACCACGCCCACCATGAAGATCGGCATCATCGACATGATCGGGCCGGTCTCCTCGACGCCGAGCAGGCCGCCGAGCCAGCCCCACTGGAAGACCGCGACGACGGCGCCGAGCGCGGCGAGCACGGACAGCAGGAAGCCGAGGGCCGCCTTCAGCGGGACCAGGATCGAGCGGAACACCACGATCAGGAGGAGGAAGGCGAGGCCGACGACCAGGGCCAGGTACGGGATCAGGGCGTCCGTGAGCTTCTGCGAGAAGTCGATGTTCATCGCGGTGGTGCCGGTGACCAGGACGTCCGCGTCCGCCTTGGACGCGATGTCGTCACGGATGGCGTGCACCAGGTCCTCGGTCTGCACCGAGGAAGGCTTGGAGTCGGGGATGACCGTGATGGTCGCGGTGTCGCCCGCCTTGTTGAAGGTCGCCGGGGTGACCGTGACGACGTCCTTGAGGCCCTTGATCCCGTCGGCCACCGAGGTGGCCGCGGCCTTGGGGTCGTCGCTGTTCTTCGCGTCGACCACGATCATCAGGGGGCCGTTGAAGCCTGGGCCGAATCCGTCCGAGAGCAGGTCGTAGGCGCGGCGCTGGGTCGTGGACGTCGGCTGCGAACCGTCGTCGGGCAGGCCCAGTTCCAACTGGCTGACCGGCAGGGCGACCGCGCCGAGGCCGACCACGCCGAGCAGCAGCACGGCGACCGGACGGCGGATGACGAAGCTCGCCCAGCGGACGCCCAGGTTGGGCTTGGAAGGCTCCGAAGCCTCCTTGTCGAGGGGCTTCTTGCGCTTCTCTCCCGCCGGGCGGATCTTGCGGCCCGCGTACCCGAGCAGCGCCGGGATCATGGTCAGCGCGATGAGGACGGCGATCACGACCGTGCCCGCCGCGGCGAGGCCCATATTGGTCAGCATCGGCACGCCGACGACCGAGAGTCCGGCCAGCGCGATCACGACGGTGAGGCCGGCGAAGACCACCGCGGAGCCGGCGGTGCCGGTGGCCCGGCCGACCGCCTCCTCCCGGTCCCGGCCGTCGGCCAGCTCGCCGCGGTAGCGGGAGACGATGAACAGCGCGTAGTCGATGCCGACCGCGAGGCCGATCATCCCCGCGAGCGTGGAGGTGTTGTCACCGAGGTCGAGCGCGTTGGCGAGGGCGGCGATGGTGGAGACGCCGATCGCGACGCCGATGATCGCCGTCAGCAGCGGCAGCCCGGCCGCGACCAGCGAGCCCAGGGTGATGACCAGGACGACCGCGGCGAGGGCGAGACCGATGGCCTCACCGATCCCTCCCGCCTCCGGCTCGGCCTGGAGCACGTCACCGCCGACGTCGACGGTCAGTCCCGTGTCCCGGGCCTCGTCGGCCGACTTCTCCAGGGCGTCCCGGGTGGCGTCCTTGAGTTCCATGGTGGGGGCGTCGTAGCGCACCGACGCGTAGGCGACCCTGCCGTCCCGGCTCACCGCGTTGGTGGTGAAGGGGTCGGTGACGGAGACGACCTCGGAGCCGTCGCCCAGTTCCCTGACGGTCTTGGCGACGGTCGCCTTGTTGGCGGCGTCCGTCATCTTCTCGCCCTCGGGCGCCTTGAAGACCATGCGTCCGGTGGCGCCGTCCGCGCTGGCTCCTGGGAAGCGCTGTTCCAGCAGGTCGAAGGCCTTCTGGGCCTCGGTCCCCGGGATGGAGAAGGAGGTGGATCCGGCGGCGGGCGCAGTGAACGCGCCGATGCCCGCGAGCATCAGCAGGGCCACCCATATGAGGGCGACGAAGTACCGTCGCCGGAAGGCGAGCCGGCCGAGTTTGTAGAGGAACGTGGCCACGAAGGCGTACTCCCGGTCAGGTCGTGAGTGTTTCGGAACAGGGTTGATCAACCCGGTGGGTGGCAGGGGTGATCGGCCCGACGACATGAGCGGGTACGTCAGGTGGAGGACTTGCGGGGAAGGTCAGACGGTCGAAGCGCCGAGGGCGGGGAGGACCACGGCGTCGATGTACGAAAGGAGGAATTCCTGCGTCGGCGGCAGCTCGTCGATCATGGTGCGGGCGGCGAAACCGCCGATCATCATGTGCATCATGAACTCCACCGCCGGGTTGTCGGGGTGGACCTCACCCCGGTCCATCGCCCGCTGCACCATACGGCGGAACTCCGCCATCTCGGGTTCGATGAGATGCGCGCGGAACGCCGTCAGGAGATCCGGGTTGCTGTGGACCGCCATGGCCAGACCCCGCATGAGCGCGGAGTTCTGCTCCATCGTGCAGTCGTCCGAGCGCATGGTCAGCGCGTGCAGGTCGCCCTTGAGCGACCCGGTGTCGATCTCGCCGAGGCCCATACCGCCCGGCTTGGTGTGCCGCACCGCTCGCACCACGAGCTCGGCCTTGCCGCCCCACTGGCGGTAGAGCGTGGCCTTGCTGGAACGCGTGCGGGCCGCGACGGCGTCCATGGTGAGGGCGTCGTAGCCGACCTCACGGAGCAGTTCGATGACGGCCCCGTACAGTTCGGCCTCGCGCTCGGGGGTGATCCGACTGCGACGCACGGTTGCCGCCTCGGTCATGTCACTCACCCTTTCCGCTCGGCGCCCTTGAACGACACGGTTTCGTACGACAGCGCCGTACGACAACGAATGTAGCGCATCCGCCAACGAAACGAAACTGTTTCGTTCGTGTTGTGAGTCACCGCCCGGCCATCCCCCCGCCACCCCCGGGTCGCCCGCGGCCGGTATTTCACAAGTTGCTCCGGTCCATCCGCCGGAAAAGCATGGGAAGGTGAGCTATCTGCGCCTTCCGCACCTGAGCGGCGACCTGCTGTGCTTCGTCGCCGAGGACGACCTCTGGCTGGCCCCCCTCGACGGCCCGGGCCGCGCCTGGCGCCTGACCGTCGACCGCACCAAGACCGGCCACCCCCGCTTCTCGCCCGACGGCCGCCGTATCGCCTACACGAGCTGGCGCAGTCTCGTGCCCGAGATCCACCTGGCGGACGTGGACGGCGGACCGGGCCGACGGCTCACCTACTGGGGCTCGACGGACACCCAGGTGACCGGCTGGACCCCGAAGGGCGAGATCCTCGCCGTCGCCTCCCACGGCGAGCCCTTCTCCTACTTCACCTGGGCCTACAAGGTCCCCACGGACGGCTCCCCCGGCCGCAAGCTCCCCTGGGGCCCGGTCTCGGACATCCAGGTCGCCGACCGCAGGACACTGCTGCTGACCGGCACCCCGCCGCACGAACCGGCCGCCTGGAAGCGCTATCGGGGCGGCGCCACGGGCCGCCTCTGGCTGCACGGCGAACGCCTGCTCCCGGGCCTCGGCGGCCACCTCCACTCCCCCATGTTCGTCGGCGGCCGGATCGCCTTCCTCTCCGACCACGAGGGCGTCGGCAACCTCTACTCCTGCGCCCACGACGGCTCCGACCTGCGCCGCCACACCGACCACGACGCCTTCTACGCCCGGCACGCGGCGAGCGACGGCACCCGGGTGGTGTACCAGTGCGCCGGTGACCTCTGGATCGTCGACGACCTCTCCCGCGCCGAGCCGCGCAAACTCGACGTACGGCTCAGCGGGCCACGCGCGGGGCGCCGTACCTACCAGGTGCCGGCCTCCCAGCACGTGGACGGCATCTCGGTGGACGAGACGGGCCGCGCGAGCGCCGTCGTCGTACGCGGCAGCCTGTACTGGCTGACCCACCGCGACGGGCCGGCCCGCACCATCACGGACACACCGGGGGTACGGGTCCGGCTCCCGGAGATGCTCGGCTCGGGCGGACAGGTCGCGTACGTCACGGACGCCGAGGGCGAGGACGCCGTCGAGATCGCCTATCTGCCCCGGGCGACCGGTGACCGCGCACCACGGCGACCCGCCTCGGGCGACCTGGGCCGGGTGCTCGAACTGGTCTCCGACCCGCGGGGCGAGCGCCTGGCCATCGCCTCGCACGACGGACGCGTGCTGCTCATCACCGTGTCCCACGATGCCGCCGGCGGCGCCACGGGCGCGGACGGCGCCGACGGCGGGGTCACCGAGCTCATCCGCTCGGTCAACGGCCCGGTCCGGGACCTGGCCTTCTCCCCTGACGGTTCCTGGCTGACGTGGTCGCACCCGGGCATCGGGCGATCGCTGCGCCAGATCAAGATGGCCCGTATTTCCCCGAAGGGAGGAGGGGACCGGCTGATCGTCGACGTCACCAACGGCCGCTTCGAGGACGAGAACCCCGTCTTCACCAAGGACGGCCGCTACCTGGCGTTCCTCTCCTGGCGGGGCTTCGACCCGGTCTACGACGTCCACACCGGCGACCTGTCCTTCCCGCTCGGCTGCCGCCCCTACCTGGTCCCGCTGTCCTCCGCGACCCCCTCCCCCTTCGCCCTGAACCCGGAGGGCCGCCCGGCCGCCGGCGGCCTGGACCCCGTAGAGGACGACAGCGGCGAGAGCGGCGAAGGCGGCACGGTGACGGTCGAGATCGAAGGGCTGGAGAGCCGGGTGACCCCCTTCCCGGTCCCCGCCTCCAAGTACTCGGCGCTGTACCCGGTCGCCGGCGGCGGCCTGGTCTGGCTGCGCTGGCCGATCTCGGGCGCGCTCGGCGAGACCTTCGTGAACCCGGACGACACCTCCGAGCGCCCGACCCTCGAACACTTCGCCATCGGCAAGGCGAAGAAGTCCGAACTCGTGGAGCACCTGGACTGGTTCGCGGTCAGCGGCGACGGTTCCAGGCTGGTCGTGGTGGACGAGGGCGAGCTGCGCGCGACCCCCGCCACGGAGTCCGGCGACGGCGACTCGACCGTCTGGATCGACCTCCGCCGCATCCTGCACGAGGTCGACCCGCCCGCCGAGTGGCGCCAGTCGTACGAGGAGGCGGGGCGGCTGATCCGGGCGTACTTCTGGGAGCCGGGGATGTGCGGCATCGACTGGGACGCGGTACTCGACCAGTACCGCCCGCTGGTCGAACGGATCGCCTCCCCCGACGAGTTCGCGGACCTCCTGCGCGAGGTGCTCGGCGAACTGGGCACCTCCCACGCCTACGTCACCGCCGCCCGCCGCAACGAGGGCCCACCCCACTACCAGCGCCGCCAGGGTCTGCTGGGCGCCAACTTCGTTCTCCGGGACGGCGGTTGGCGGGTCCGGCGGATCCTCCCCGGTGACTCCTCGGACTCCAAGGCGCGCTCCCCGCTCGCCGGCACGGGCATCCGCGAGGGCGCGGTCCTCACCCACGTGGACGGCAGGCCGGTCGACGCGTCGGCGGGGCCGTACCCCCTGCTCGCGGCGGCGGGCGGTACGACGGTGGAACTGACGTTCACACCGGCCGGGGGCGAGGGCGGGCCCCGCCGGGTGGCGGTGGTCCCCCTCCTCGACGAACGCCCCCTGCGCTACCAGGACTGGGTGGCCAAACGCCGTGCGGTCGTACGGGAGTTGAGCGGCGGCCGCTGCGGCTATCTGCACATCCCCGACATGGGAGGCTCGGGCTGGGCCCAGTTCAACAGGGACCTGCGGATGGAGGTCTCCCGCCCGGCCCTGATCGTCGACGTACGCGGCAACGCGGGCGGCCACATCAGCGAACTGGTCGTGGAGAAACTCACCCGCACCATCCTCGGCTGGGACCTGACGAGAAACGCCCAGCCCGTGTCGTACGCCTCGAACGCCCCCCGTGGCCCGGTCGTCGCGTTGGCCGACGAGGCGACCTCCTCCGACGGCGACATGATCACGGCGGCCTTCAAACTCCTCGGGCTCGGACCGGTGGTGGGCCAGCGCACCTGGGGCGGAGTGGTCGGCATGACCGGCCGCCACCAACTCGGCGACGGCACGGTGATCACGGTCCCGATGAACGCGGCCTGGTTCGACGCGTACGGCTGGTCCATCGAGAACCAGGGAGTCACCCCGGACCTGGAGATCCTCCGCACCCCGCTGGACTGGGCGGAGGGCCGGCACGCCCAACTGGACGACGCGGTGCGCCTGGCACTGGACCTGCTGGAGACAACGCCACCGGCAACTCCGCCGGACTACCGAGACGTACCGGACAGATCGAGACCGAAGCTGCCGCCGAGGACTTGAAAGGGGCCATGGTGATCGTTTTTAGGGGCGCGGGGAACTGCGCGACAAGCCCCCACCGCCCCGCACCCGACAACGAACCCGTCCAGCCACACGGTCCCGGCACACAGAAGCGTGGGGTGCCCTCCCAGAAAAAGAGAGTGCACCCCACGCTTCAAGCAGTGACGTGACTACATGTCGCGGTCGGGATCCATCCGCTCCTGCTCCTCGCGCTGGAGACGCTCGCTCTCCTCGTCGCGCGTGCGCTCACTGTCCTGCTCGCCGCGGCGACCCCGCTGGGCCTGCTCCTTGCCCTCCTGGGCCTTCTGCTTGGCCTGCTGCTGCCACTGCTCGGACTTGTCCTGGAACTGGTCCTTCATACCCATGTGGGTTCACTCCCGTGGGGGTGAGGGGAAGAGCCCCTGGCCGGGGCCTCGACCAGATTCACACGCCAGGACAGAGCGCGCATTTCGATCAGTTACGGTGCGTAGCGCGCGCCTCCTCATCGGCCGCCCCACCTGCACCGACGAGCCCCACCCGCATGCCCTCCAACCGTGCCCCGAACCGCCGCATCTCGCGCTGCCCGACCGTCCCGATGAGCCCCGGCAGATACCCGCGCACCCCCTGCATCCCGCGCAGCCACCCCTGCCCGTACACATGGCTCGACCGCCGCTCGATCCCGGCCACGATCCGCTCCACCGCAGGGCCCAGCGGATACGTCTTGTTGGCGGGCCACGGCAGCCGCTGCCGCAGCTCCCGCATGACGTCGTCCTGATCCGCCCCGCGCACCATGTCCGTGTCGGTCCACGACAGATAACCGACCCCGACCCGCACGCCCTTGTGCCCGACCTCGGCCCGCAGGCTGTGCGCGAACGCCTCCACACCGGCCTTGGACGCGCAGTACGCGGTCATCATCGGCGCCGGGGTGACCGCGGCGAGGGAGGCGATCTGGAGCAGATAGCCGCGGCTCTCCATCAGCACCGGCAGGAACGCCCGCGCGGTGACGGCCGATCCGATGAGGTTGACCTCGATCACCCGCCGCCACGCCTGCGGGTCGGAGTCGACGAAGGGTCCTCCGGTGGCGACCCCCGCGTTGGCGACGACGATGTCGACCTTCCCGAACCGCTCCTTGACCTCCCGCGCCACCCGGGCCATCGCCTCGTCGTCGGTGACGTCGGCGTACCAGTGGTCACTGTCGCCGTGCAGCCGCTCGGAGAGCTGCTTGAGCGCGTCCGGCTCCAGCCCTACCAACGCGACCTTCGCCCCGCGCGCGGACAGCTTCCGGGCGAGCAGCTCTCCGACCCCCCGCGCCGCTCCGGTGACGACCGCGACCTGTCCTTCGAGTCCGACCCTGCTCATGCGCCCTCCTTGACCTGGACGTAGGTGGTGACGAGTTCCCGGATCCGTGCGGTGACCAGTTCGGGCGCCTCGACGGGCGTCATGTGGCCGAGGCCGGGCAGCTCGGTCACCCCGAGGCAGTTCGGCAGCGCGGCGGCCAACCGGTGTGCGTGCACGGGCGGGGTGAGCCGGTCCGCCGTACCGACGACGACAGCCGTCGGCACGGTGAGCTGCCGTACCCCGTGGTCGAGGTCGAGCAGATCGAGGACCTGCGACCACGCGTGGCGCACCTTGCGCGGACACGCGTGCACGATCCGCGCACACGCCTCGACCATGTGCGGGGCCGAACCGGGGCCCATCGTCCCGTACTTGAGGATCCGTCGGGCCAGCGGCGTGACCGGCCCGAGCGGCGCCCGCGCCCCGAGGACGTGCCGGGTCAGCCAGGTACGCACCCGTCCGGCCCGGATCGGCACCACGGTCGACTCGGCGACCAGCCGCGACGAACCGGTGCTGCACAGCAGGACGGCCGCCGCGTGCGCACGGAACGCCGGACGCCCGGCGGCGGCCATGACGGTCATCCCGCCCATGGAGTGACCGGCGATCACCGCCTTCTCGTCCGCCGCGAGGCTCGCCTCCAGTACGGCTTCGAGGTCGTCGGCGAGCAGGTCCGCAGTGCACGCCGGGCTCGCCGGACTGCGCCCGTGGCCGCGCTGGTCGTACGCGACGACCCGGTGGTCGACGGCGAGTTCGCGGATCTGCGCGGCCCAGAACGCGGTGGAACAGGTCCAGCCGTGGGCGAGGACGACCGGGGGCGCGCCCTCGGGTCCGTGCACCTCCACGTGCAGGCGGGCGCCGTCGGCGGAGAGCACGGTGAGTTCACGCACCGGGACGGGCGGGGCGTATGGACCGGAGGCGACATGTGCGAGACGGCTCATACGGCGGCCTCCGCGCTCTGGTCCGCGACCGCGCCCGCCGGTTCGAAGGGCCGCAGCACCTCGTACTCGGCGAGGTCCACCCGCCGTGTCGCGCGCCGGAACTCGGTCGTCGTACCGGGCCAGATCGTGCTGTTGCGGCCGTTCGCGTCCAGGTACCAGCTGGTGCAGCCGCCGGTGCTCCACACCGTGCGCTCCATACGCTTCTGCACCCGGTCGTTCCAGGCCAGCACGGCCGGCGGGCGCGCGTCGAGGGCGACCCGCCCCCCGAGGACGTCGAGCTGCCGTACGAAGTCGGCGAGGTAGTTCAACTGGGCCTCGATCATGAGGATCATCGAGGAGTTCCCAAGGCCGGTGTTGGGCCCGATGATGGACATCCAGTTGGGGAACCCGGCCGCGGAGGCACCGCGCAGCGCCTCCATCCCGCCCTTCCAGGCCTCGGCGAGCGTCCGCCCGTCCGCGCCCACGACCCGGTCGGCGATCGGCATGTCGGTGACGTGGAAGCCGGTACCGAAGACGATCGCGTCGACCTCGGCCTCGGTACCGTCGGCGGCGACGAGCGTCGACCCCTCGACGCGGCTGAGCCCGGCGGCGACCACGTCCACGTTGGGTTGGGCGAGCGCCGGATAGTACGTACTGCTCAGCAGGATCCGCTTGCAGCCGATGCGGTAGTCGGGAGTGAGCTTGGCGCGCAGAGCCGGGTCCTTGATGGCGCGGGCCATGTTCCGCTTGGCCAGCTGCTCGACCGCGCCCAGCTCGCCCGGGCGCTTGGTGAACGCCTGGACCTGCACCTCCCGGATGCCCCACAGCAGTCCGCGCCGGGCCTGCGTGGTGAAGGGCAGCTGCCGGTGCAGCCAGCGCTCGGCGCCGCTGATCGCCCGGTCCATACGGGGCATCACCCAGGGCGGGGTCCGCTGGAACAGGGTGACCTTCTGGGCGAGCGGCTGGACGGCCGGCACGATCTGGATGGCCGAGGCCCCCGTCCCCACCATCGCGACCCGCTTGCCGCGCAGGTCGTAGTCGTGGTCCCAGCGGGCGGAGTGGAAGACCTCGCCCGGGAAGGAGTCCAGGCCGGGGATGTCCGGGATCTTCGGATCGGAGAGCGGCCCGGTGGCGGACACGACGATGTCGGCGGACAGCACTCCACTGGCTGTCTCGATGTCCCACCGCAGCTTCTCGGCGTCCCAAGTCATCCGCTTGACCTCGGAGTTGAAGCGGATGTGCGGGCGCAGCCGGAAGACGTCGGTCACCTGCTCCAGGTAGGCGCGGATGTGCTCCTGCCCGGAGAAGGTGCGCGGCCAGTCCGGGTTCGGCGCGAAGGAGAACGAATACAGATGGGACGGCACATCACACGCACACCCCGGATAGCTGTTGTCACGCCAGGTACCGCCGACGCTGTCGGCCCGCTCCAGGACGACGAAGTCGGTGACCCCTTCCCGCCGCAGCCGTACGGCGGCCCCCAGCCCACCGAACCCGGACCCGACCACCGCCACCCGCACATGCTCGTGTTCGGCCATACCGACGCCTTCCCTGCGCGACTCCGCCAGTAAATACTGGCGCAATGGGAGGGTAGAGCAGCTCCGTACCGATGGGTAGGGGTCGGGGACGAGGAAGTTACCGGGAGTACGACATAGGGTGCGGGCGTGACGGACAAGCGCGAGTACCGCATGGAGGAACTGGCCCGCCTGGCCGGCATCACAGTGCGCACCCTGCGCTTCTACCGCGAACGCAAACTGATCCCGCCACCCCGCCGCGAGGGCCGTATCGCCTGGTACGACGACCACCACCTGGCCCGCCTGCGCACCATCGCCGCCCTCCTGGACCGCGGCCACACCCTGAACGGGATCGCGGAACTGGCCGAGGCCCTCGACCACGGCCGGGACGTCGCCGACGTCCTGGGGGTGGCCCCCACCGAGGAGGAGCCGGTCCGCCTCACCCCCGAGGAACTCGCCGCCCGCTTCGAGGGCGAGGTCACCACCGAGAACCTCGCCGCCGCGATGGACCTCGGCTACCTCGGCACCGACGGCGACGAGATCGTCCACATCAGCCGCCGCCTCCTGGACGTCTCCTCCAGCCTGGTCCGCGAGGGCATCCCCCTCGCGGAGGTCTTGGCAGCCGGCAAACGCGTCCGCGAACACGTCGACGAACTGGCGGAGATGTTCGCCGAACTGGTCCTGCGCCACGCAGGAGAAGACGACCTCCAGCGACTACGCCCCCTGGCCCGCAGCGTGGTGGAGGCGGAACTCTCACTGGCACTGGACCGGCGGTTGCGGAAACCGCAGTCCTAGAGGGTCCTAGAGGTCGTAGACCACGGTCACCGGCGCGTGGTCCGACCAGCGCTCCGCATGCGTGGCCGCGCGCTCCACGAACCCCTTGACCGCCTTGGCGGCGAGGCCGGGCGTGGAGAACTGGTAGTCGATGCGCCAACCCGAATCGTTGTCGAACGCCCGCCCCCGGTACGACCACCACGAGTACGGCCCCTCCACGTCCGGATGCAGCGACCGGACGACGTCGACGTAACCGCCGTCGGCCTGATCGAGCACCCGGCTCAGCCACACCCGCTCCTCCGGCAGGAACCCGGAGCTCTTCTGGTTGGCACGCCAGTTCTTGAGGTCGGCCTGCTGGTGGGCGATGTTCCAGTCGCCGCACACGACGACTTCGCGGCCGTCGGCGGCGGCGCGCTCACGCAGGCCCTTCAGGTACACCAGGAACTCGTCCATGAAGCGCACCTTCTCGTCCTGCCGCTCGGTATCGACCTCGCCGGAGGGCAGGTAGAGGGAGGCGACGGTGACGCCGGGCAGGTCGGCCTCGACGTAGCGCCCGCTGGTGTCGAACTCCGCCGACCTGAAGCCGACCTGGACGCGGTCGGGTTCACGGCGGGTGTAGAGGGAGACGCCGGCGCGGCCCTTGGCCGCGGCGGGCGCGTGCACGACGTGCCAGCCGTCGGGGGTGCGGACGCCTTCGGGCAGTTGCTGCGGCTCGGCGCGCACCTCCTGCAGGCAGAGCACGTCGGCGGAGGTGTCCGCGAGCCATTCCACGAAGCCCTTCTTCGCGGCGGCGCGCAGTCCGTTCACATTGGCGGAGGTCACAGTGAGCACCCGGGAACGATACCGGCACCTGGGGCCGGACCCTGCTGCGGACCTGCTCAATTTATTGTGTGGGACATGCGCATACGCCAGGTCCCCTTCGACCACCCTGACGCCGTGAAGCTGAACGACCAGGTCCAGGCCGAGTACCACGTCCGCTACGGCGACGGCGGCGACGCCACGACCCTGGCACCGGAGGACTTCGAGCCGCCGAACGGCGCCTACTTGATCGCGTACGACGAGACGGACGCCCCCGTCGCCACGGGCGGCTGGCGCGCCCAGGACGCGAACGGGGAGGGAAACGTGGACGGCGACGCCGAGCTCAAGCGCATGTACGTCGTCGACGTGGCACGCGGCCGGGGTCTCGCCCGCCGTATCCTCGCCGCCCTGGAGGACGACGCCCGCACGGCCGGCCGCACCCGCATGGTCCTGGAGACCGGCACCAAGCAGCCGGAGGCCATCGCCCTGTACTCCTCCAGCGGCTACGAACCCTGCGGGAAGTTCGGCTACTACCGCTTCCACGAGGAGAGCCGCTGCTTCGCGAAGCCCCTGTGAGGCCCCCGCCCACATGACAGAAGACCCGCTCCTGAACCCAGGAGCGGGTCTTCATGATGCGTGGACCTGTGGGGATTTGAACCCCAGACCCCCTCGATGCGAACGAGGTGCGCTACCAGACTGCGCCACAGGCCCTTGCAACGAGTGAAACTCTAGCATCCCCGTCAGGGTGCTTGGAAATCCGTTCCCGGCTGGTCAGGGACCTCACTCGTTGGCCGCGCGCGGCCGGTCGCCGTCCTCGTACTGGTCGAAGAGGGGCGTACGGCCACGCTCGCGTGCCCGGCGTGCGGAGGCGGCGCGGCGGGCGTCACTTCGCTCGTCCGCCGCCGGCTGATCGTCCGCGTCGGCGGACCCGTCCTCCGATCCACCGTCCTCGGCGGCGGGCGTCGCCTCCTGACCGGACTGTTCCGGAGCGGCCGAGCTGGACCGCGCCGAGCTCCACGCGTCCGGCGCCCCGAGGTCCACGTCCGCGGAGGCCCGCGGTGCGACCGGTGCGGTCACGTACGTCGGCAGCGGCACCGGCACCGGGTCCCAGCTGTCCCCGTGCCCCGGTCCGCGCTGGCGCTCGCGCTGCTGGTCGACCCACTCGGCGTGGTCGGTCTGCTCCACGAGGGCGCGCCGGTCGGCGGCGAGCGCCGAAAGCCCGGGATCGGTCTGCGGCGCTGGTCCCTCGTCCGATTCGTCGGCGTCCACGCCGGTGGTGACGGAGGCGCGTCGGCGCGGCTGGCGCGCTCGTTCCCGCAGTCGCTGCGCGGCGGCCTCGGCCTGGCGCCGGTCCATCTGGTAGGCGAAGCGGCGGTGTTCCTGGGAGCGCAGGTAGGCGATGTACACGCTGAGCATCACGGCGGGCACGCCGGGCGCCCACAGGAAGGCGAGCCCTCCTACGGCGGCGACGATCGCGCCGAGCGTGAAGGCGAGGAAGAGCATCACTGTCGTGCGCCGACGGCGTGCGAGCACCTTCAAGCGCCGGGCGCGCGCCGCGGCCGCTTCCGCGGCGGCCGTACGCCGGGCGGGGGTCTGTCCCTGGGCGTGCGCCGGGGTGGCGGGTGCCTGCTTCCGGGTCGGCGCGCCGCTGTGTTCGGGCGCGGACGCGTTCGTTTTCGGGCGCGCCGGTTCGCCACGTCCGGGTTCCCGCCCTGCATCCCGCCCTGCTTCTCGCGCGGGCTCGCGCGTCGCCTGGGTCTGCGGACGGGTCGGGGGCATGGCGAAGGCCCGGACGTCCACCGACTCGGTGGCGGCGTCCGGTTCGTCGGCGCCGCGCTCCTCCTCGTCGGTGGAGCGCGCGCGCAGGTCCTTGGCGTATCGGCGCTCCATGCCCGCCCGTCCGGAGAGCAACCGGATGGCGGTGCTGAAGCGTTCCGTCGGACGGGCCTCGTTCAGCTCGTCCTGCCTACGGAGCCACATCGGCACCAAGTAGGCGGCCCAGGCCCCGACAATGACTGCGTAGATGAGGCCGCTGCTGCTCACGCCTCACACGGTAGAGGGGTTTGCGTGAGGCCATCTGCCAATTGAGTCGGTGTGTCGCACGATCCGGCTGATATTTCGAGCTTTTTTTGTGACCGATCCGATCAGCAGGCCGCCTCAGTCGCGAATTCAATGCCCCGAGACGGTCATGGACCGATCATTTTCGAACACTTATTCAATTCTGGGCCATGCTCCCGAATCTGCCCACCGCCATGCTTCGGCTATGCGGGATTGTCGTGCGGCGTACTGCCGGAGCGGGCCCGCTGCCAGCGCCTGAGCAAGCCGTCGGGCACCTCTTCCGCGGTGAGCGTGAACACGAGATGGTCGCGCCAGGCCCCGTCGATGTGGAGATAGCGCGGCCGCAGTCCCTCCTCGCGGAATCCGAGTTTCTCCACGACCCGTCGGCTGGGCCCGTTCTCGGGGCGAATGCAGACCTCGATGCGGTGCAGTCCGACGGCACGGAAACAGTGGTCCACGACAAGCGCCACCGCGGTCGGCATCACACCGCGCCCGGCCACCGACTGGTCCACCCAGTAGCCGACGTGTCCCGAGCACATCGAGCCCCAGGTGATCCCGGCGACCGTCAACTGCCCGACCAGCTGCCCCTGGTACTCGATGACGAACGGCAGCATCCGCCCCGCGTTCGCCTCGGACCGCAGGTGGCGGACCATCTGACGGTAGGTCGGCCGGTGTGCGATCGGTCCGGTGGGCGTGGGCGGCGGAATGGTCGCTTCCCAGGGCCGCAGCCAGTCCCGGTTGCGCCGGTTGACCTCGCGCCAGATCCGCTGGTCGCGCATCCTTATCGGCCTCAGGACGACATCGCCGTCCGCCAGTACGACGGGCCATGACGGGCTGTTCAGCTCGCACCCCCAGTGCCGGCGCCGGGTCTTGGGTGGTCCCCGCCGCGGATCTGGTCGACGGCGTGCGTCAACAGGGGCTCCAGGACGGCGAGTCCGTCCTTCACCCCGCCGCTGGAACCCGGCAGATTGACGATCATCGTGCGTCCCGCCACCCCGGCCAGGCCCCGGGACAGCGCCGAGGTGGGCACCTTCTCCCGCCCGAACGCCCGGATGGCCTCCGCGATGCCCGGCACCTCGTAGTCGATCACCGCGCGGGTCGCCTCGGGGGTGCGGTCGGTGGGTGAGACACCGGTGCCGCCGGTGGTGACGACGACGTCGTATCCGGCCTCGACCCCGGCGCGCAGGGCGGCCTCCACGGGGTCGCCGTCGGGGACGACACGCGGTCCGTCGACGGTGAAGCCGAAGCGCTCCAGGCCGTCGGCGATCAGCGGACCGCCCTTGTCCTCGTAGATCCCGGCGGCCGCCCTGTTGGAGGCGGTGACCACAAGAGCCCGGTACGTCATCGTCGGCTCCAGTCGCCCGACTTGCCGCCCGTCTTCTCCTCGACCCGTACGTCCGTGATGACCGCTCCCTTGTCGACCGCCTTGACCATGTCGATCACGGTGAGCGCGGCGACGGAGACCGCGGTGAGGGCCTCCATCTCGACGCCCGTGCGGTCCGTGGTCTTCACGGTGGCCAGGATCTCCACGGCGTCGTCCGCTACCGACAGGTCCAGTTTCACACCGGACACCGACAACGGGTGACAGAGCGGGATGAGGTCAGGGGTGCGTTTGGCGCCCATGATGCCGGCGATCCGCGCGGTGGCCAGGGCGTCGCCCTTGGGCACGCCCTCACCGCGCAGCAGCTCGATCACTCGGGGCGACACGAGGACACGTCCACTGGCACGCGCGGTGCGTGCGGTGACGTCCTTGCCGGATACGTCGACCATGCGGGCGGCGCCCGCCTCGTCGATGTGGGTCAGTCGGTCCTGCGTACTCATGGTTGTGCGGCGCTCCCGGTCCGGGCTGTTGTGCGCGACACGGTACCGCCAACCAGGAGTGCTCAGCCGAGCAGGACCACTTCGACCTCGGTGCCGGGCGCCACGGACTCCGTGTCCTCCGGTACGACGATCAGCGCGTCCGCCAGCGCGAGGGCGGCGACCAGGTGGGATCCGGCACCGCCGACGGGGCTGACCGCGCCGTCGGCGTACGTGCCGCGCAGGAACTGCCGACGTCCCTTGGGCGAGGTCAGCGCCCTGTCCGCGGTCAGGGTCGCCCTGGTCGTGGGCCGGTGGACGTCGTCGAGGCCCATGAGGGCGCGGATGGCGGGCCGGACGAACAGCTCGAAGGAGACGTACGACGAGACCGGGTTGCCGGGCAGGGCCAGCAGTGGGATGTGGTCGGGGCCGATGGAGCCGAAGCCCTGGGGCTTGCCGGGCTGCATGGCGAGCTTGCGGAAGTCGACACCGCTGCCCGGTTCGTCCTCGTCGTCGACGTGCGACAGCGCCTCCTTGACGACGTCGTACGCCCCGACGCTCACGCCGCCCGTGGTGACCATGAGGTCGGCGCGGACGAGCTGGTCCTCGATGGTGGAGCGCAGGGTCTCCGCGTCGTCGGCGACGGCGCCCACGCGGTAGGCGATGGCGCCGGCGTCCCGGGCGGCCGCGGTGAGGGCGAAGCTGTTGGAGTCGTAGATCTCGCCGCTGCCGAGGCTTTCGCCGGGCTGGACGAGTTCGCTGCCGGTGGACATGACGACCACACGCGGGCGTGGGCGCACGCGTACGCTGCCGCGGCCGATCGCGGCGAGCAGGGCGATCTGCGGCGGGCCGAGGACGGTGCCGGCGTCCAGGGCGCGGTCGCCAGCCCGTACGTCGCTGCCCTTGGCGCGCACGTGCGCGCGTGCTTCGGCGGGCCGGTACACGTGCACCTGTCCCTCGGCGCCCTCGGGGGCGAGGCTGCGGGCGCGCATGCCGGTCACCGGGCCCTCGCCGAGGCCTCCGTCGGTCCACTCGACGGGGACGACGGTCTCGGCGCCGGGCGGCAGCGGGGCGCCGGTCATGATGCGGGCGGCCTGTCCGGGGCCGACGTGCAGCAGTTCGGCATGGCCCGCCGCGACATCCCCGACGACGTCCAGGACGGCCGGGAACTCCTCGCTCGCGCCCGCCACGTCGGTGACCCGGACCGCGTACCCGTCCATGGAGCTGTTGTCGAACGGCGGCAGTGACACCGGGACCGTGATGTCCTCGACCAGGACGCAGCCCTGGGCGTCGAGCAGTTGCAGCTCGATGGGTTCGAGGGGGCGGACCGTCGCGAGGATGTCGTCCAGGTGCTCGTCCACCGACCAGAGGTGGTCCTGGTCGGCGGGGCGGGTCACGGCGCTGCTCAACTCGCTACATCTCCTCGGCTACGAAACTGCGAAGCCAGGTCCGGAAGTCCGGTCCCAGGTCTTCACGTTCGCACGCGAGTCTGACAATGGCACGCAGATAGTCGCCGCGGTCTCCGGTGTCATAGCGGCGGCCCTTGAAGACGACGCCGTGCACCGGGCCGCCGACCTTCTCGTCCTGGGCGAGCTGCTGGAGGGCGTCGGTGAGCTGGATCTCGTTGCCGCGGCCCGGCTCGGTCTTGCGCAGTATCTCGAAGATGTGCGGGTCGAGGACGTAGCGGCCGATGACCGCGTAGTTCGACGGGGCGTCGGCGGCTTCCGGCTTCTCGACGAGGCCGCTGACCTTGACGACGTCGCCGTCGTCGGTCTCCTCGACGACGGCGCAGCCGTAGAGGTGGATCTGCTCGGGCGCGACCTCCATCAGCGCGATGACGCTGCCCCCGTGCTGCCCCTGTACCTCGATCATCCGCTGGAGCAGCGGGTCGCGGGCGTCGATCAGGTCGTCGCCGAGGAGGACGGCGAAGGGCTCGTCGCCGACGTGGGGGGCCGCGCACAGGACGGCGTGGCCGAGGCCTCGGGGGTCGCCCTGGCGGACGTAGTGCATGGTGGCGAGGTCGCTGGACTCCTGGACCTTGGCGAGCCGGCTGCGGTCGCCCTTCTTCTGGAGGGCGGACTCGAGCTCGTAGTTGCGGTCGAAGTGGTCCTCCAGGGGGCGCTTGTTGCGGCCCGTGATCATGAGGACGTCATCGAGGCCCGCCGAGACGGCCTCCTCGACCACGTACTGGATCGCCGGCTTGTCGACGACCGGCAGCATCTCCTTGGGAGTGGCCTTGGTTGCCGGCAGGAAACGAGTGCCGAGCCCTGCTGCCGGGATGACAGCCTTGCTGATCCGAGGGTGCGACTGAGTCATGTCCGCACCCTATCCGGAGCCTTTGCGTGGAATCTGTGGGTCCGGTTAATAAGCTCTTATATGAGCGCATTGAAAGGGTACGGGTGGAGACTTCGAGTCACGCCGGACGTCCGGCCGATCCTGACAAGCGAACGTTGCGGCGAGACTACCTGGCCGTGAGGAACAGGTTGACGGCCGATGACGTGCGGGAAGGGGCTGCCGCGCTCGCCCGCAGGGCACTCGGTCTGCCCGAGCTGGCGGCTGCGGGCACGGTGGCCGCGTATGTCTCGGTGGGGGGCGAGCCCGGCACGCTGGTGCTCCTGGACGCGCTGCGCGAGCGGGGCGTGCGCGTGCTGCTCCCGGCGCTTCTGCCGGACAACGATCTGGACTGGGGCGTCTACACGGGCGAGGGCTCTCTTACGCGTGTCCGGCACGGCGGGAAAATGGCTCTTTTCGAGCCCTCCGGCGAGCGACTGGGCCCGGACGCCGTGACCGGCGCCGACGCCGTGCTGCTGCCCGGTCTGGCGGTGGACGGGCGCGGGATGCGACTGGGGCGCGGCGGAGGGTCGTACGACCGGGTGCTCGCCCGTCTGGAGCGGGCGGGGGCCCGACCGGCGCTGGTGGTGCTCCTGTACGACTCCGAGGTCGTCGCGCGGGTACCGGAGGAGGCGCACGACCGGCCGGTGCACGCGGTGGTGACGCCGTCGGGCGTGCGTCGCTTCCGCCGTCCGGCATGAGGTAGGGGCTCTCCACACGCGCGTGGAGAGCCCCTGCCGTCGAAGACCCGGTCTACCGCGGGATGTTCACGGTTTCAGGACCAGCGTGTCGCTCGTGCTCTTGTCGACGGCGTCCTTCGAGAAGGACCAGTCCAGCAGTTCGCCCTTGGCCCACTTGCCGGTCTGGTCGGTGTAGTGCGCGCTGTAGGCGTGCCCCGAGGCGCCGGTGAGGTTGATCCACTTCGACTTGTCGAGGTCGCCGAGGTTGACCACCATGCGCATCGACGGCACCCAGACGACGCCGTAGCCGCCCGCCGCGTTCCAGCCGGTCGCGTTGACCGTCGCCTCGCCGCCGCTGAGCTTCCAGGGGCCGCGGTTGAGCATGTACTTCAGGAAGCCGGGGCCGTCGATGCCCAGGGTCTGGTTCTTCAGGAACAGGCGGTGCAGCCGGCCCCAGCTCCAGGTGTCGATGTCCTTGCCGAGCTTGGCGGTCAGCTCCCAGCGGGCGTCGATCATGGCGCGCTTGAACAACTCGTCGCGGTTGACGGCCTTGGGGCGGTCACCCACGCCCGCCGGTGTCTTCCACCAGTCGCTGTTCTCGTCGTCCATGAGGGTGCGCACGACCTCGAACCAGCGGTCACCGCCGTCGGGCTGCGCCTGGTCGGCATCGCGCTGGCCGCACTCGCGGACCTTGTCCGTCTCGTCCACGGGCCCGGTGGTGTCGATCGGGTCGACCCACACGCACTGCCCCTTGACCCGCAGCTCCTTGGGCAGTTTGTTGCCGAAGGCCAGCTTGAGGATGTTGCGCCAGACGGCGTTGAAGTAGGCGGCCGCCGCCGAGTCGGCGTCCTGGGTGTAGTCCCAGCCCTCCAGCAGTTCCTGCGCCTGGCGGACGTCCTTGTCCTTGACGTCGATCTTCAGCAGCTTGGGCACGAGCAGCTTGGCGATCTCGCTGCTGTTGTCGAGCTGCATCTGACGCATGTCGTCGGTGGAGATCTTGCCGCCGCCCTTGATCTTCTGTGCGATCAGGTCGGTGATGCGCTGGCTGCGGGCGCCGTAGCCCCAGTCCGTGGTGAGCGTGTAGGGGTACTTGGCCTTGTCGACGACGGCCTGGTTGGCGGTGACGATGTAGCCGCGTGAGGGGTTGTACTCGTAGGGCAGCTCGTCCTGCTTGATGTACTTGCCGGTCCACGTGTACTTGGGGTCCCAGCCGGGGGCCGGGATGGCGCCGGTGTCGCCCTTGGCGCGGATCGGGATGCGGCCGGGCAGGGTGTAGCCGATGTTCTCGGCGTCCGCGTAGACGAGGTTCTGCGAGGGCACGTCGAACAGGGCCGCCGCCGCGCGGAAGTCGCTCCAGTTCGACGCCTTGTCCATCGCGAACACGGCGTCCATGGAGGTGCCGGGGTCGAGCGCGGTCCAGCGCAGGGCGACGCCGTAGCCGTCACCGCGGTCGGGGGCCGCGTTGTCGACGGTGGCCTTCTTGCCGACCTTCACCAGCTCGTCGTAGCGGTCGGACAGCAGGGGGCCGTTGTTCGTCTCACGGACGACGATCTTCTTGGCGTCCCCGCCGGCGACCTTGATGGTCTCCTCGCGCGTGGTGAACGGCTTGGTCGTGCCGTCGTAGAGGTAGCCGTCGCCGGAGAGCTTCTCCAGGTAGAGGTCGGTGACGTCGACGCCGGAGTTGGTCATGCCCCAGGCGATCTTCCCGTTGTGGCCGATGACCACGCCGGGCATGCCCGCGAAGGTGTAGCCGGTGACGTCGTACTGGCACTTGCTGGAGACGGCCCGGCAGTGCAGGCCCATCTGATACCAGACGGACGGCAGCGAGGGCGACAGGTGCGGGTCGTTGGCCAGCAGCGGGCTGCCGGTGATGGTGTGCGAGCCCGCGACGACCCAGGAGTTCGAGCCGATGCCCTGGCCGTTGACGCCGACGGCCGTGGGGACGTCGTCCAGGACCTTGTAGAGGCCCGAGAGCTGGCTCTGGAGGGCCGCGGAGGCCGTCGTCGAGGTCGAGGAGGAGGACGAGGCCGACGTGCCCGTGGTGCCCGACGTGGAGGTGCCCGTGCCCGAGGTGCCCGTGCCGGACAGGCCGCTGTCCTCCGAGCTGCCGTCCTGCTCGAACGTCCCGGTCAGCTCGCTGTACTGGCCCTCCTGGACGATGGCCTGGTTGCGGCTGTACGGGTAGTCCGGGTACAGGTCGGCGATCTGCTTCGGGCCGAGACGGCTGGTCATCAGGGCGCGGTCGATCTCGTCCTGCATGTTGCTGCGCAGGTCCCAGGCCATCGCCTTCAGCCACGAGACCGAGTCGACCGGGGTCCACTGCTCGGGCTTGTAGTCGTTCTTGAAGCCGAGCGCCGCGTACTCCAGGGAGATGTCCTTGCCGCTCTTGCCCTGGAGGTAGGCGTTGACCCCCTTGGCATACGCCTGGAGGTACTTCTTGGTGGAGGCCGACAGCTTGGTGTCGTACTCCTTCTTCGCGACCCGGTCCCAGCCGAGCGTGCGCAGGAACTCGTCGTCGTCGACCTGCCCCTTGCCGAACATCTCCGACAGGCGCCCGGAGGTCATGTGCCGGCGCACGTCCATCTCGTAGAAACGGTCCTGCGCCTGCACATAGCCCTGTGCCATGAACAGGTCCGCGTCCGAGGAGGCGTAGATCTGCGGGATGCCGTAGCTGTCACGCTTGACGTCCACGGGGCCCGACAGGCCTGCGAGCTCGATCGAGCCCTTGGTCTGCGGGAGGGACGCGCGGACGGTGCTCACCGACCAGTATCCGCCGTAGGCGATGCCACCGATGATGGCCAGTACGAGGACGAGAACGATCAGACGACCTCTGCGCCCCTTCTTCCTGCCGGACTTGCCGGGCTGCTGACCCGATGAGGCGGTGGTGGTGGGGGGCATCGCTGTCCTTGCTGTCCTAACGCTAGCGGCAGGGCGGGCTGTGCTTTCGACTGAGCGCTGGAGCAACCATAGGCGCAGGGCCCGGCGCCACTTGACGCGGTGTCGGGTACGGGCACGGGCGAGCGTTCGATCTTGCCTCCCCGAGCGTCAAGAAATCGTCAAGAGTTAGGTAAGGTAACGAAGTACTTGGATGCGGAGTCCCGTCGCTTCGTGTCCTATGTACGTGAGCTCACACGCGCGTATGCCGGTGAGCCAGGGAAGGGAACGGCCGCTGACTGTCCACCACCTCAACCAGCTCCTGCTCGTCTGCTCGCTCGTACTGCTCGTCGCTGTGGCAGCGGTCCGGATCTCCTCGCGCAGCGGGCTCCCCAGCCTGCTCGTGTACCTGGGGATCGGCATCGCCATGGGCCAGGACGGCGTCGGCGACATCCACTTCGACAACGCCGAACTGACCCAGGTCATCGGGTACGCGGCCCTGGTCGTGATCCTGGCCGAGGGCGGCCTCGGCACGAAGTGGAAGGAGATCAAGCCGGCCCTGCCGGCCGCCACCGCGCTGGCACTGGCCGGGGTCGCGGTGAGCGTCGGGGTCACGGCGACGGCTGCGCACTACCTGATCGGGCTCGAGTGGCGCCAGGCGCTCATCATCGGGGCGGTCGTGTCCTCGACGGACGCGGCGGCGGTCTTCTCGGTGCTGCGCAAGATCCCCCTCCCCACGCGCGTGACGGGCACACTGGAGGCCGAGTCCGGCTTCAACGACGCCCCGGTGGTCATCCTCGTCGTCGCCTTCTCCCAGGCCGGACCGGTCGATCACTGGTACGCGCTGATCGGCGAGATAACCCTGGAGCTGGCCATCGGCGCGGCCGTCGGCATCGCGGTGGGCTGGCTCGGCTCCTGGGGCCTTCGGCACGTCGCCCTGCCGGCCTCCGGCCTCTACCCGATCGCGGTCATGGCGATCGCCGTCACCGCGTACGCGGCGGGTGCGCTGGCCCACGGAAGCGGCTTCCTCGCCGTCTACCTCGCCTCCATGGCGATGGGCAACGCCAAACTGCCGCACTGGCCCGCCACGCGGGGCTTCGCCGACGGGCTCGGCTGGATCGCCCAGATCGGCATGTTCGTCCTGCTCGGCCTGCTGGTCAGCCCGCACGAACTCGGCGACGACGTGCTGCCCGGACTCGTCATCGGGCTGGTGCTGACCATGGTCGCGCGGCCCCTGAGCGTCTTCCTGTGCCTGACGCCGTTCCGGGTCCCCTGGCAGGAGCAGACCCTCATGTCCTGGGCCGGACTGCGCGGCGCCGTGCCCATCATCCTGGCGACGATCCCCATGGTGAGCGGCGTCGAGGGCAGCCGCCGCGTCTTCAACATCGTCTTCGTCCTGGTCGTCGTCTACACCCTCGTCCAGGGTCCGACGCTGCCCTGGCTGGCGCGCAAGCTGCGGCTGGGCGGGGACCCCGAGGCCGCCGACCTCGGCATCGAGTCGGCGCCCCTGGAGCGGCTGCGCGGACATCTGCTGTCCGTCGCGATCCCCGAGGGGTCCCGGATGCACGGCGTCGAGGTCAACGAGCTGCGGCTGCCCGCCGGGGCCGCGGTCACCCTGGTCGTACGCGACGAAGAATCGTTCGTTCCGCTGCCCACGACGGTGCTGCGGCGCGGTGACGAACTCCTGGTCGTCGCCACCGACCCGGTCCGCGACGCCGCGGAACGGCGGCTGCGCGCGGTGGGCAACGGCGGCAAGCTGGCCGGATGGCTGGGCACGGGCGGGATCGGCGGCAGTCGCTGAGAGTGGCCCGGGAGACCGGTTGTTACAGGTGCGTTTCGCGCTCCCTGTACGATGAAGGCAACCCTTGATCGAACCAACTCTGCCTGACGCAGAGCTGGCGCGACCGTATGGCGGCCGAGACGTCCCTGAGCAGTGACCTTCGGCATCTACCGCAGTCCGCGCAAGAGGACAGCTCTCGGCGCCATCCCTTCCGAGGGGAACCGCGCTACCAGGCGGCAGAAAGGCACGGCCGTGGCATCCACGGTCACCTCCTCCCGCCCGGGATACGGACAGCTGCTGCGCACACGCGGCGCCTGGACGTTCCTGCTCCCCGGCTTCGCGGCACGCCAGCCGTTCGCGATGCTCACCATCTCCATCGTGCTGCTCATGCAGCACACCACCGGCTCCTACGGCGCGGCGGGCGCCGTCGCGGCCGCCACGGGCGTCTCCATGGCGCTGTTCGCGCCCTACAGCGGCCGTCTCGCGGACCGCTACGGGCAGCGCGCCGTCCTGATCCCCGGAGTGCTGGTCCACACCCTGTCGGTGCTCTCCCTGACCGCGCTCGCCCTCTCGCACGCGCCCTTGTGGGCACTGTTCGCGGCGGCCGTGCCCACGGGGGCCTCGGTGCCGCAGATCGGCCCCATGGTGCGCGCCCGCTGGGGCGTGACCCTCCAGGACTCGCCCCTGATGACCACGGCGGCGGCCTTCGAGTCCGTCACGGACGAGCTGACCTTCGTCTTCGGCCCACTGCTGGCCACCGCCCTGTGCACCGCCGTCGACCCCGCAGCCGGCCTGCTGACGGAGGCGTCGCTCACCCTGCTCGGCGGCCTGCTGTTCGCCGCGCAGAAGAGCACACAGCCGACGGTCGCCGCGGTCGACGGGCACACACGCGTGGAGCACTCCTCAGCTCTGCGCGTCCCCGGTGTGCGGGTCCTGATCGTCACCTTCCTGGGCATCGGTTCCGTCTTCGGCGGCATGCAGGTCTCCCTGGCCGCGTTCAGCGACTCGATCGGCGAACCCGGTCTGAACGGTGTCCTGTACGGCGTCTTCGCCGCGGGCAACATGCTCTCCGGCCTGGTCTGCGGAGCCGTCGCCTGGAAGGTGGCCCCGCAGCGCCGCCTGGTCCTCGGATACGGCGCCCTCGCCCTGACGGCCTCCGGCCTGTGGGCCGCGCACTCGGTGTTCGTCCTGGCGGGCCTCGGCCTCCTGGTCGGCATGTGCATCGCGCCCGCCCTGATCACCGGCTACACCCTGGTGGAGAACCTGGTCCCGCGTGGCGCCCGCACCGAGGCCTTCACCTGGCTGACCGGAGCGGTGGCACTCGGCCAGGCGGCCGCCGTCACGATCGCCGGGCAGCTGGAGGACCGCCTCTGGGCCGGTGCCGGATTCCTGGTGCCGATGGGCGGCACCCTGCTCGCCCTGGCGACCCTGCTGGCGCTGCGTTCGCAGCTCGCGGGACGGCCCCGCAGCCGGACCGTGGCACGTGGCATCGGTCACCGAGTGCCGGTGGCAGTGGACTGATCCTCGGGAATACGTCAGTATGGACCCTCGTTAGCACTCACTGAGTGAGAGTGCCAGGAGGAAGACAGTGCCCACCTATCAGTACCAGTGCACCGAGTGCGGCGAGGGCCTCGAGGCGGTGCAGAAGTTCAGCGACGACGCCCTGACGGAGTGCCCCAACTGCCAGGGCCGTCTGAAGAAGGTGTTCTCCGCAGTCGGCATCGTCTTCAAGGGCTCCGGCTTCTATCGCAACGACAGCCGCGGCTCCTCGTCGAGCAGCACCCCGTCGTCCCCGAAGCCGTCGACGTCCACGTCGACATCCGCCTCGTCGGGATCCGAGTCGAAGTCGTCCTCCTCGGAGTCGAAGTCGTCGAGCACGGGCAGCTCGTCCAGCAGCAGCTCCGCAGCATAAGTCGCACTTCCGGGACCCTGCCGTCTTAGGACGGCGGGGTCTTCGGCGTTCTCCGAGCGGTCTCCTCCGAGCGGTCTCCTCCGAGCGGTCTCCTCCGAGGCGGCTGCCGCTGGTTTTGGGCGCCGGATACTGTGCTGGTCATGGCAAACGCAGAGATCGGCGTAATCGGAGGCTCCGGCTTCTACTCGTTCCTCGACGACGTGACCGAGGTCCAGGTGGACACCCCCTACGGTCCGCCCAGCGACTCCCTCTTCCTCGGCGAGGTCGCCGGCCGGCGGGTCGCCTTCCTGCCCCGGCACGGACGCGGCCACCATCTGCCGCCGCACCGGATCAACTACCGGGCCAATCTGTGGGCGCTCAGGTCGGTGGGGGCCCGGCAGGTTCTCGGCCCGTGCGCGGTGGGCGGGCTGCGCCCCGAGTACGGGCCGGGCACGCTGCTCGTGCCGGACCAACTGGTCGACCGTACGAAGTCCCGGGCGGGCACGTACTTCGACGGGCTGCCGCTGCCGGACGGCGCGGTACCGAACGTGGTGCACACCTCCCTGGCCGACCCGTACTGCCCCGTCGGGCGTGCGGCCGCGCTGAAGGCTGCCCGCGGGCGGGACTGGGAGCCGGTGGACGGCGGCACGCTCGTCGTGATCGAGGGGCCGCGCTTCTCGACCCGTGCCGAATCGTTGTGGCATCAGGCGCAGGGCTGGTCGGTGGTGGGCATGACCGGTCACCCCGAGGCGTCCCTCGCCCGTGAACTGGAGCTCTGCTACACGTCGTTGACCCTCGTCACCGACCTCGACGCGGGTGCCGAGACCGGCGAGGGCGTCTCGCACGACGAGGTGCTGCGGGTGTTCGCGGCCAACGTGGACCGGCTGCGGGGCGTGCTGTTCGACGCGGTGGCCGCGCTGCCGTCGCCGGACGAGCGGGACTGTCTGTGCGTGAACGCGCTGGGCGGGATGGACCCCGGGTTCGAACTGCCCTGACAGGGGCGGAGGTTCTCGTTCGGGTGAGGAAGTTTTCCACAATCCGTCGGTGGTCCACCGGCTCCGGCGGGAATCGGCGCGAGACCTCATCGTGGCAGGGCAAACCGATGCCTCGTCACAGGTGGTGGCCCTCATGTCCTCCTTCGCTCCGTCGCCCTCAGGGTTCCCCTCACCCTCCTCGTCTGCTTTCCCCGCCGCCTTTCCCTCCCCCGTCGCTCCGCGCCCGCCGGGTGCCGACGCCCCGCCCATCTGTGAGGTGCCGCACTTCGCTCCCGTGCGGGTGAGCGGCGGGTGGTACCGGCTGCGGCGGCTCGTGCGGCACCGCAGGCGGGCCGTGGCCGTCGGTCTCGCCCTCACCGCGGCCGCGCTGGTGGCGGCGGGTCCACGGGGCGACGACGGGGCACGGGGGCATCCGGTGGCCGAGCCCGTACCGGAACACCGTGCGGTGGAGACGGTGTCGGCGCCGGTGCGGATCGCGGACGGGGCGACCGTCCGGCTGCTGCGGATCGGCGACCGGGTCGACGTCATCGCCGCGGAGGACTCGGCCCTGGGCGGTGAGGCCCGAGTGGTCGCGCGCGGGGCGCGGGTGACCAAGGTGCCCGAGCCCTTGGACGGCGTGAGCGAGGGTGGGGCACTGGTCGTGCTCTCGGTGCCGCGGGCGACGGCGGCACGTCTCGCGGGCGCGGGCGCGACGGCACGGCTGGCGGTGACACTGTGGTGAGCCGTTCGGTCCGTCTCCTGGGCGACTTCCTGTCAAGTCCCTCATTCGAGCTACCCAATTGGACAGGGTCACCTCGCATTGACGTAGGTTGCGGAGCTGTTTGTTCCACAAGTTGCGCATGCGAGAAGAGGCCCCTGGGTGAGCGAGAAGAAGCCGAACGTCTGGGAGGGTTTCAAGGCCTTCCTGACGCGCGGGAACGTCGTCGATCTGGCAGTCGCGGTCGTCATCGGCGCCGCTTTCACCAACATCGTCACCGCGGTGGTGAAGGGACTCATCAACCCGCTCGTCGGGGCGATCGGTACCAAGAACCTCGACACCTACAGCTCGTGTCTGAGCGACAAGTGCACGGGCGACGAAGGCATCCAGCTCCTGTGGGGCTCGGTGCTCGGCGCCACCCTGAGCTTCGTGATCACCGCGGCCGTCGTCTACTTCCTGATGGTCCTGCCGATGTCGAAGTACCTGGCCAGGGCGGAGGCCCGCAGGAAGGCGAAGGAGGGCACGCACGAGGTCATCGAGTTGACCGAGCTGGAGGTCCTCAAGGAGATCCGCGACGCGCTGGTGGCGCAGCGGGGCTCGGGGCACAGCGAGCGTTAGCCGCTCGGGGCAGTCGGCTGGGGCGGGCCTCGCTGCGGCTCGCTCAGAGGTGGTGGGGCGGCTTCTCGTCGAGGAAGCGCTTCAGGTCGGCCGCGCTGTCGCCGTCGGCGCGCGGCCGCTCGCCCCAGCCCCGGTCGGTGTCGTCCGAGGACTGCTGGTCCAGCGGGTCGTCGAAGATCAGTGCGGCCTTGGACTCGAGCGGCTCGGCATCGGGGGCGGTACTCATGCGTCCAGGGTACGGCCCCGGCACGCCCCGCCCCGAGTCCGTGCCCACCCCGGCACCCGTGACCGCGCCCGCCGCCCCGGCTGTGTCACCGGGCCCCGTCCCCTCGCGCCGACTCCCCGCCCGAGCAATTCCGTGCGCCATCTGCTGTGCTTGGCCGCATGACGTCCAGCCCGACTCCCACGCCCGTCCCCGCCCGGCCGACCGGCCGGCAAAGACCTCTGCGCAGACTCACCGCCCGTGGCCGGGACGAGGCCCATCGGGTCGCCTCGCCGCTGGAGCTCTTCTTCGACCTGTGCTTCGTGGTGGCCATCGCCCAGGCGGGCGTGGCCCTGGTGCACTCCGTCGCCGAGGGACACGCCGGCCAGGGGCTCCTCAACTACGCGATGGTCTTCTTCTCCATCTGGTGGGCCTGGATGAACTTCACCTGGTTCGCCTCGGCTTACGACAACGACGACGCCCTCTACCGGGTCGTCACCCTGCTGCAGATCGCCGGTGTCCTGATTTTGGCGGCCGGGGTGTCCAGGGCGTTCGAGGACCACGAGTTCCTGGCCGTGTGGCTGGGCTACGTGACCATGCGGTCGGCGCTGATCGTGCAGTGGCTGCGGGTGGCGCGTTCGAGCGAGGGCGCGGAGCGGACCACGGCGCTGCGGTACACGTTCGGCGTGCTGTTGTGCCAGGTCGGCTGGCTGGGCCTGGTGGTCCTGCCGGAGGGCGGGCGGGCCTGGGTCTTCCTGGTGATGGCGCTGCTGGAGATGTGCGTGCCGGTCTTCGCCGAGAAGGACCACCCGACGTCGTGGCATCCCCACCACATCGCGGAACGCTACGGGCTGTTCACGATCATCGTGCTCGGCGAGACGATCGCCGCCGCCACGGTCGCCGTGAAGTCCGGCATCGACGAGAACGACGCGCTGGACGAGCTCCTGCCGATCGCCGCGGGCGGACTGCTGATCATCTTCGCCGCCTGGTGGATCTACTTCGTGGTGCCCATCCACGGCCATCTGCGCTCCAACAAGCAGGCGTTCCTGTGGGGTTACGGCCACTACCTGGTCTTCGCGTCGGCCGCCGCGATCGGGGCGGGCCTGGAGGTCGCCGTGGAGCAGGCCGTCGACAAGGCGCACATCTCCACACAGGCCGCGTCGGCCGCCGTGACCCTGCCGACGGCCCTGTATCTGCTGACCGTCTGGCTGCTGCACTCGCGCCACTTCAAGGTGGGCGTCCCGCAGCAGTTGGTGCTGCCGGTCGCGGCGCTGCTGGTGATCTGCTGCACCTTCCTGGGCGACCGGGCGGTGGTCGCGGCGGGTGTCGTGGCGGCGCTGGCCGTGGTCACCGGGACGACACTGACCGCGCGGATGGTGGCGCGGGAGCAGCGGGAGCCGGTCCGAACGGTGTGATCGTGTCGGGCCGGGCGGGAGGGCGGCTGGTCGAGACTGGTGCCATGACAGATGCCATGGCAGTTGACGCTCTGACGGACGTCGCCGGGGTGCGCGTGGGACACGTGACGCGCACGGGTGGCGGTTGGCTCACCGGTACCACCGTCGTGCTCGCCCCCGAGGGCGGGGCGGTCGCCGCGGTGGACGTGCGCGGCGGCGGACCCGGCACCAAGGAGACCGACGCGCTCGACCCGCGCAACGTGGTGCAGAAGGTCGAGGCGATCGTGCTGACCGGAGGCAGCGCGTACGGGCTCGACGCGGCCTCCGGGGTGATGGCCTGGCTGGAGGAGCGGGGGCGCGGGGTGCGCGTCGGGCCGGATGCCACGCATGTCGTGCCGGTCGTGCCCGCAGCCTGTGTCTTCGACCTCGGGC
The DNA here is from genome assembly GCF_036174265.1 of Streptomyces sp. NBC_00285. NCBI lineage: Bacteria > Bacillati > Actinomycetota > Actinomycetes > Kitasatosporales > Streptomycetaceae > Streptomyces > Streptomyces sp. NBC_00285. The sequence continues at coordinate 4,698,678 of NZ_CP108055.1, forward strand.
GGGGCGGTGACTTCCGGGCCAGGCCGGACGCGGCGACCGGGCGGGCCGCCGTCGAGGCCGCGGCGGCCAGTGCCGTCGGTGCGGCGGTGCGGGAGGGCTGCGTGGGGGCAGGGACGGGGGCCGCGGCCGGCCCGCTGAAGGGGGGTGTGGGCACGGCGAGCATGCTGCTCGACTCCGGGATCACCGTGGCGGCACTGGTGGTGGTCAACGCGGCGGGGTCGGTGCTGGATCCGGAGACGGGGGTGTTGTACGGGGAGTTGTTCCAGGGGCGGGTGGACCGTCCGGAAGCAGAGGTGCATGAGGCCGCGCGTCGGCGGCTCGCCGAGGCCGCGGCGACCAGCGGGCCGCCCCCGCTGAACACCACGCTCGCGGTGGTGGCCACCGACGCGGAACTGTCCAAGGCGCAGGCGCAGAAGGTGGCCGGTACGGCGCATGACGGCATCGCGCGCGCGGTGCGGCCGGTGCATCTGCTCCACGACGGCGACACGGTGTTCGCGCTGGCCACGGGTGCGCGGCCGCTGGATGCCGAGCACCCCCTCGCGCTCAACCCCGTGCTCGCAGCGGCGGCGGACGTGGTGACGCGGGCGATCGTGCGGGCCGTACGGGCGGCGGAGTCGGTGGAGGGGGCGGGAGGTGTGTGGCCGGCGTACGAGGAGTTGTACGGGAGCGTCGGCGAGGGCTGAGAGCGCCTGGCCGCCGGCGCCTGTGCGGCCCTTCCGCGGGGTCCTGTGCGGCGCCTGTGGGTGTGTTGTGTGCGGGGGCCGCGGCGCCAACTGCCGGGTCCTGCGCGGCGCCTGTAGGCCCCTGTAGGTGCGTTGCGGGGTGGGGATGTGGTGGCGCCAGGGGTGTGGGGAACCGCGTGGGCCCCACGTCCACGCCCGTGTTTCGTCCCGGTTCTGTCACGTGGGGGCATTTGACGGGCTCGGGGGGAAACCCGCCCGGGGACCGGGTCCCTCCTCCTTCACGGTACGGAGCGGACCACGCACATCACACGAACCGGGAGCAGCCCGTGACAACGCCGGACACAGCAGCGCGGCGCGCACTGGGGGCCTGTGCCGTCCTGATGGTCGGCGCCCTCGCCCTCACGGCGTGCGGCGGCAGCTCGAACACACAGAACGACGAGAAGGGAGCCAAGGGCGACAAGGGAACCGCCCAGTCATCGAGCGCGGAGATCGCCATATCCGCGAAGAACGGTTCGACGGGTGCGTCGATCAACTCGACCGGCGTGAAGGTCGGTGACGGCACCCTGACCGGCGTGCGGATGTCGGTGGCGGGCACGGGGCAGGACGTGCCGGGAGCGATGGCCGCGAACGGGGTGAGCTGGAAGCCGAAGGAGCAGTTGGAGCGCGGCACGAAGTACGAGATAGCCGCGAAGGCCAAGGACGCGGACGGCAGGTCGGTGGCGGCGAAGTCCGTCTTCACGACCGTGTCCAAGGCGAACAGCTTCGTCGGGACGTACACGCCGGACGACGGGACGACGGTCGGGGTCGGGATGCCGGTGTCGTTCGGCTTCGACAGGGCGATCAGCGACAAGAAGGCCGTGCAGTCGCACATCACGGTGACGTCGAGCAACGGTCAGCAGGTGGTCGGGCACTGGTTCGGCTCGCAGCGGCTCGACTTCCGGCCCGAGGAGTACTGGAAGGCCGGTTCGAAGGTCACGATGAAGATCGACCTGGACGGGGTCGAAGGCGCCAACGGCGTCACCGGGGTGCAGGAGAAGACCGTCAGCTTCACGGTCGGACGCTCGCAGGTGTCCACGGTGGACGCGGACACCCAGACCATGAGGGTCGTGCGGGACGGCGCGACCGTCAAAACGGTGCCGATCTCGACGGGCAGCGCGGAGTTCACCACGTACAACGGACAGATGGTGATCTCCGAGAAGCACAAGAAGATCCGCATGGACAGCAGGACGGTCGCCCTCGCCAACGCGTACGACATCCCCGACGTTCCGGACGCGATGCGTCTGACGCAGTCGGGGACCTTCATCCACGGCAACTACTGGTACAACACGGCCAACCCGCCCTTCGGCCGCCAGGGCACCAGTCACGGCTGCGTGGGACTGCGGGACGTGAAGGGCGGTCAGGGGGACACTCCGGCCAAGTGGTTCTACGACAGTTCGCTCGTCGGGGACGTGGTGATCGTCAAGAACTCCCCCGACAAGACGGTGGCACCGGACAACGGGCTCAACGGCTGGAACCTGTCCTGGAACGAGTGGGTCGCGGGCAGCGCAGCCGGCACGTCCTGATCGCCGCAACCCCCTTCTGAACAAGGGCTTTTGACGGATCATCGGGCCGCGTGGGAATTTCCTGCGCGGCCCGGGGGTTTTCCGGGCATACGTTTTCTCGGTTCCCGGACATGATGTCCGACCGAGGGGCTACGGTATGCACCCACAAGGTGACATGCAGCAACGCCGGGAGAAACCTTGAGCGTTCCGTACGAGACCGCAGCGTACGAACCACCCGAGTCGCCCGAGTCTCCGGAGGAGCACCTCGCGCGACTCCTCGGTCGTGCCCTGAACTCCTTCGAGCTGCCCGACGAGACGATACGGCAGCTGGACTGCGCGCTGGCATACGACAGTTCGCTGCACTCCGCGCACCACAGCGCGGGCCTGCATCGCGAGACGTACCGACACACGTGGCTGCTCGCCGACGGCTCCGCGCTCACCCTGTGGGAGCTCGTCCACAACACCGCGCGGGGCAGCAACCCGCAGCACGAGGTGTACGTCGACGAGGAGGAGCTGCGGGCTGCGACCGCGCGACTGCCCTTACCGCCGGACGCACCGGACTTCGAGCTGCCGGTGACGGTGCAGCTCTCGCCCGTGCACCCGCCGCGGCACTCCTATGTCCCCGACGACTCGGCGGACCACGCGCGCCGGCTCCTGCGTCGCGCGGAGAACGCGGACCGGCCCGGTCCGGAGACGGCCGACCGGCTGGCCGACGCGTGCGCGCACCAGATCACGCAGGCGTTCGGACGCCCGTGCCGGGCGGGGAGCGCCGGGCTGGGCTACTCGCTGTACGAGCACGCGTTTCTGCTGCGCGACGGCGCGGAGATGTCCCTGTGGGAGGTCGAGCACACGGCGACACCCGACGGACGGCACATGTGCGAGGTGTACATCAGCGAGGACGCGGCCCGAGAGGCGATGGAGCGGCGCGCGTCGCAGGTCTTTTGAGCGACCCCGCTCCTGCCCCTCCCACAACGCACAACCCGGGCCCGGACCGGCCCGCCCCGCGGCGCGGTGGATCCGGTGAAGTGTCAGCGGCCGCCGACGAGTTGTCGTACGAGACCCGCGAACGCGACCTTCTCCGCCGTTGTCAGCTCGACGGTCTCCAAGTGGGGGGCCTCCCGACGTTGGTGCGGGAGCGCGGGCAGGGAACGGGCGGCGGCACGCCGGGCGGTGGCCTCGAAACGGCCGCGGCGCAGCATGAAAACCAGGCAGACCGACCAGGCGAGGGTCACCAGGACGAGCAGGGTCATCGCCAGCAACTGGTCGAGGGAGACGTGCTCAGGCATGCGGTCCAGTAGACACCACGGTCCGGGACCTGGGTCCCGGACCGTGACGTATCTCGCAGGTGCCGTGAACTGCTCACAGCCGCCCCAAAGGGGCAGGGATCACGCGGCGACCGGCTGCTTCCGCTCGGACGCCGGGGTGTCCGCGTCCCCCGTCGCCACAGTGGCCGCGGTCCCCGTGGCCGGCTTGCGCATGCTCTTCAGGACGACCACCAGCGCGGTCGTGACGCACACGCCCGCCGCGATGGCGATCAGGTAGAGGAACGGGCTGCCGATCAGCGGGACCACGAAGATGCCGCCGTGCGGGGCACGCAGGGTGGCGCCGAAGGCCATCGACAGAGCGCCGGTGACCGCGCCGCCCGCCATCGAGGCCGGGATGACCCGCAGCGGGTCCGCCGCCGCGAACGGGATCGCGCCCTCGGAGATGAAGGAGGCGCCCAGGACCCAGGCGGCCTTGCCGTTCTCGCGCTCGGTCTGCGTGAAGAGCTTCTTGCGGACGGTGGTCGCCAGAGCCATGCCCAGCGGCGGGACCATGCCCGCGGCCATCACGGCGGCCATGACCTTCATCGCGGAGTCGCTCGGGGTCTGGACTGCGATGCCGGAGGTCGCGAAGGCGTACGCGACCTTGTTGACGGGGCCGCCGAGGTCGAAGCACATCATCAGGCCGAGGAGGACGCCGAGCAGGATGGCGTTGGTGCCGGAGAGGCCGGAGAGCCAGTCCGTCATGCCCTTCTGGGCCTCGGCGATGGGCTTGCCGACCACGACGAACATCAGGAAGCCGACGACCAGCGAGGAGATCAGCGGGATCACCACCACCGGCATGATGCCGCGCAGCACCGGTGGGATCCTGATCCGCTGGATCGCGAGGACCACGCCACCCGCCAGCAGACCGGCGACCAGACCGCCGAGGAAGCCGGCGGCGATGTTGGAGGCGATCATGCCGCCGACGAATCCGGGGACAAGGCCGGGTCGGTCCGCCATGCCGTAGGCGATGTATCCGGCCAGGACCGGGATGAGGAACCCGAAGGCGACCTGGCCGATCTGGAACAGCAGGGCGCCCCAGCTGTCGATCTCGGTCCAGGAGAAGTGCTTCATGACCGACGGTGCACTGGCGATCTGCCAGCCGCCGATCGCGAAGCCGAGGGCGAGCAGCAGACCGCCCGCGGCGACGAACGGGACCATGTAACTCACGCCGGTCATCAGCCACTTGCGGAGCTTGGTGCCGTAGCTGTCGCCGGACTCGCCGGCCCGCTCGACCGGCGTCCCGGCGCCCGAGGCGGCGCCCGCCGTCACCTCGCCGCGCGCGGCCTTCCCACGCACCTGGGTGATCAGCTCGGCGGGCCGGCTGATGCCCGCCTTCACACCGACGTCGACGGTCGGCTTCCCGGCGAAGCGGTCCTTGTCGCGTACGGGGACGTCGTGCGCGAAGATCACGCCGTCCGCATCTGCGATGACCGCCGGATCGAGCCGGGTGAAGCCGGCCGAGCCCTGCGTCTCGACGACGAGTTCGACACCGGCCTCGCGGCCCGCGTTCTCCAGGGACTCGGCCGCCATGTAGGTGTGGGCGATGCCGGTCGGGCAGGAGGTGACGGCGACGATCCGGAAGGGGGCCTCCGGAACGCCGGGAGCGGGGTCGGCCGTTGCGGCATCGGCGGAGGCCGCCGCCGATGCCGCAACGGAGTCTTCGGTGGCGCCCGCGGTGGCCCCGCCGGATGCGTCGGCCTCGCCGACCTCGGTGGCGCCTTCCGCAGGCGTCTGGTCCCCGCGGATCAGTGCCGCCGCGCTCGCCGCGTCCCCCGCCGACCGCAGCGCGTCCGTGAACTCGGTGTTCATCAGCTGCCGCGCGAGCGAGGACAGGATGGTCAGGTGGGCGTCGTCCGCGCCGGCCGGTGCGGCGATCAGGAAGATCAGGTCGGCGGGGCCGTCCGCCGCGCCGAAGTCGATACCGGCGGCACTGCGGCCGAAGCCGAGCGTGGGCTCGGTGACGTGAACGCTCCGGCAGTGCGGGATGCCGATGCCGCCGTCGAGGCCGGTCGGCATCTGGGCTTCGCGGGCGGCCACGTCGGCGAGGAAGCCCTCCAGGTCGGTCACCCGGCCCAGGGCCACCATGCGCTCGGCGAGGGCACGTGCCGCCGCTTCCTTGGTGTCGGCGGACAGGTCGAGATCGACCAGGTCCGCGGTGATCATGTCGCTCATCGCGGGCTCCTTCGCACGCGTATCGCCCGGGGAGTGGAATGGGCGGGAGGAGTGGGGACGGGGGTGACGCGGTGTCGCGTCGCAAAAACGGTTACGGAAAAGGCGAGTAAGGGGGAGCCCCGCCGCGTCGGGGCCGTTCCGCACGGCGGGTGGGCCGTCATGACACCGGCTCCTTCAGTACGCGGTCCACCGGCACCTCGGCCGTGACGGTCACCGCGGACGGGGTCAGGTCCGCCGGTGTCGGCATCACACTGCCGGGCAGCTGGACGGCCGCCGCGCCGTGGGCGACCGCGGAGGCGAGTGCCTCGGGGCCGCTGCCGCCGGCGATCAGGAAACCGGCGAGCGAGGAGTCACCGGCACCGACGTTGCTGCGTACGGCGTCGACGTGCGCGCTGCCGAACCAGACGCCCGTGGCGTCGACGAGCAGTTGTCCGTCCGCACCCAGGCTCGCGAGCACGGCACGGGCGCCCATCTCGCGCAGTTCCTCGGCCGCCTTCACGGCGTCGCCCACCGTGGCGAGGGGGCGTCCGACGGCCTCCGCGAGCTCCTCGGCGTTCGGCTTCACCACGTCGGGCCGTTCCCGCAGGGCCTCCAGCAGCGCGCGTCCCGAGGTGTCCAGCGCGATCCGCGCTCCCCCGGCGTGCGCCCGTGCGACCACCTCGGCGTACCAGGACGGCGCGAGCCCACGGGGCAGACTCCCGCAGCACGCGATCCACGACGCGTCGCGTGACTGCTCGCGCACGGTCTCCAGCAGCAACTCCTGCTCGCGGGCCGAGAGTTCGGGACCCGGCGCGTTGATCTTCGTGAGCACCCCGTCCGACTCCGCGAGTGCGATGTTCGACCGGGTCGCGCCGGCGACCGGCACCGGTGCGACCTCGATGCCCTGCGCGTCGAGCAGATCCGCCACGAGCGCTCCCGGCGCGCCGCCGAGCGGCAGGACGGCGACCGTGCGCTGCCCTGCGGCGGCCACGGCACGCGAGACGTTGACGCCCTTGCCGCCGGGGTCCATGCGTTCACCGGTGGCGCGGATGACCTCGCCGCGCTCCAGCGACGGGACCTCGTACGTACGGTCCAGAGACGGGTTCGGGGTGACGGTGAGGATCATGCGCGCACTACTTCCGTGCCGCCGCGTTCGATGGCGGCGGTGTCTTCGGGGCTCAGCCCGCTGTCGGTGATCAGCAGGTCCACGTCGCCCAGGTCGCCGAAGCGGGCGAAGTGCTCCTGGCCGTGCTTGGCGGAGTCGGCGAGGAGGACCACGCGGCGGGCGGCGCCGATCGCCGCGCGCTTGACCGCGGCCTCGGCGAGGTCGGGGGTGGTGAGGCCGTGCTCGGCGGAGAAGCCGTTGGCCGCCACGAACAGCACGTCGGCCCGGATCTCGCCGTACGCCCTGAGCGCCCAGGCGTCGACGGCGGCGCGCGTACGGTGCCGTACCCGCCCTCCGACGAGGTGGAGCTGGATGCCGGGGTGGTCCGCGAGACGGGCCGCGATCGGCAGGCTGTGCGTGACGACGGTGAGCGAGGCCTCCAGCGGTACGGCGGCGGCCAGGCGGGCGACGGTCGTACCGGCGTCGAGGATCAGGGTGCCCTCGGTCGGCAGTTCGGCGAGGGCCGCCTTGGCGATGTTGTCCTTCTCGTCGGCGGCCGTCGTCTCGCGCTCGGCGAGGTCCGGCTCGAAGTCGAGGCGCCCGGCCGGGATGGCCCCGCCGTGCACCCGGCGCAGCAGCCCAGCGCGGTCGAGGGCCTTCAGGTCCCGGCGGATCGTCTCGGCCGTGACCTGGAACTCCTCGGCCAGCGAGACGACGTCCACCCGCCCGCCGTCACGCGCGAGCCGGAGGATCTCCTGCTGCCGCTCCGGTGCGTACATGTCCGTTCGCCTCCGACTATGCCCGAACGTGTGGTTTCAACCGGAGGCTACGCCCAGATTTCCAGAAAGTAAACAGGTTCGGGCGCGATCCGGGCATGAACGGACTTTCGGCGGTGCCGGACCGATGCACGACATGTCGGCAGTACCGGACCCCTGCACGGGCTGTCGGCAGCACCCGGACACCGTGCCCGGGCCTCCGCCGGTGCCCGGACACGACATCCGGACCTCCGCCAGCACCCGGACACCACGCCCGGGCTCCCGCCAGCACCCGGACACAACACCCGGCCCAGCAGCAGGAAGGGAGCCGGACACCGCACCCTGAGCCCGCGCCCTGCCCCCGCATCCGTACACGGCTCCCTGACACAGCACAAAGGCCCGGCATCTCGAAAGATGCCGGGCCCGCGTGTCGACCTCACACCGGCTGTGGCTCCCGCTCCTCCTCCGCCGCCGGAAGCTCCGAGGTTCCCTCGGCCCCCTCCACGTCCTGCGCTGGGCGCTTCGGCAGCGCGAACATCAGCAGGAAGATGACGGCCATCACCGCGGCGACCCATCCGAGCGCGTGCTGGAAGGCGTCCACGAAGGCCGGTCCCACCTCGACGGGCCGTACGTCGTCCGGGACGACTCCGAAGAACACGACCGACACCAGCCCGAGCCCGAGCGCGTTGCCCATCTGCTGCACGGTGTTGATGAGTCCGGATGCCGAACCGGCGTGCTCGCGCGGCACCTCCGAGAGCACCGCGTCCGTCAGCGGCGCGACGATCAGCCCCATGCCGACCCCCATCACGACCAGCGGCAACGCCATCTGCCACGAGCTGATCCCCATGCCGTACCGGTCGGCCTCCCACAGGTAGAGGAGCACACCCACCGCCATCAGCAGCGCGCCGGCCTGGAGCACCTTGCGCCCGAAGCGCGGGACGAGCTGCTGCACCGAGAGACCCGCGGCGATGGAGACAGCGAGCGAGAACGGCACCCCGGTCAGCCCCGCCCGCAGCGGGCTCCAGCCCAGGCCGGTCTGCATGTACAGCGTCCACACCAGGAAGAAGATGCCGAGCCCGACACCGAACACGGTCTGCACCGCGATGCCGGCGGCGAAGCTCTTCACCTTGAACAACGACAGCTCGACCAGCGGCGACCCGTCCCGCGCGGCCTTCCGCTTCTCGTAGGCCACCAGCGCGGCGAAGACGAGGGGCGCGGCGGCCATCGACATGTTCCCCCACAGCGGCCAGTCCAGCTCCTCGCCGCGGGTCAGCGGATAGAGCAGCATCAGCAGGCCGAGCACCACCAGGCCCACGCCCACCAGGTCCAGTTTCAGCGCCCGCGGCGCCTTGGACTCGGTGATGAAACGGCTGCCGAGCACCAGTCCCGCGATGCCGACCGGCAGGTTGATGAGGAAGATCGGCCGCCATTCGAGACCGAACAGGTTCCACTCCGTCAGCAGCGCGCCGAGGAGCGGACCGGACACCGCGCCGAGCCCGACGACCGCGCCGAACAGCCCGAACACCTTCCCCCGCTCGTGCGCGGGGAAGGTCGCGTGCACGATCGACAGCACCTGCGGCACCATCATCGCCGCCATGCCGCCCTGCAGGATCCGGGCGGCGACCAGCACATCCGGGTTCGGGGCGAGACCGCACAGCGCGGAGGCGACGGTGAAGCCACCGATCCCGAAGAGGAACAGCCGCTTGCGCCCGTGGATGTCACCGAGCCGCCCGCCGGTGATCAGCCCGGCGGCGAAGGCGAGGGCGTAACCGGCGGTGATCCACTGGATCTGGCTGACGGAGGCGCCCGAGTCCTGCCGGATCGACGGGATGGCGATGTTGACGATCGTGACGTCGACGAGGTCCATGAAGGCCGCGGTCATCACGATGGCGAGGGCGAACCAGCGACGCCGGTCGCCTGCGGCGGACTGCGTGCCGGGCTGGGCGTCGGGAGTGCCCGAAAGGGTGGTCTCGCTTGAGGTCATGTCGTAAAGCTACGACCCCATTAGGTCAGATCGTGTCCTACTTCTACGGCATCCTCGAACCCATGACCACGGACACCCCGGCACGGCTCCTGACGCTCCTCTCCCTCCTCCAGACGCCCCGTGAATGGCCGGGCGGCGAGCTCGCCGACCGCCTCCAGGTCTCCCGCCGCACGGTCCGCCGGGACATCGACCGGCTGCGCGAACTGGGCTATCCCGTCCAGGCGACCAAGGGTTCGGACGGCGGCTACCGGCTCGTCGCGGGCAAGGCCATGCCCCCGCTGGTCCTCGACGACGAGGAGGCGGTGGCCATCGCGGTCGGGCTGCGGGCGGGAGCGGGACACGCGGTCGAGGGCATGGACGAGGCGTCCGTACGGGCGCTGGCGAAACTGGAGCAGGTCCTGCCCTCCCGGCTGCGGCACCGGGTGTCCACCCTCCAGGCCGCGACGACTCCGCTGCTCAGCGGGGACGGGGCGAGCATCGCGACCGAGACGCTGACCGTGATGGCGTCCACGGTGGCCGGGCACGAGCGGCTGCGGTTCGGCTACCGGGCACGCGACGGGGCCGAGTCACGGCGCCTCGTGGAGCCGTACCGTCTGGTCTCCACCGGGCAGCGGTGGTACCTCGTCGCCTACGACCTCGATCGCGGCGACTGGCGGACCTTCCGGGTCGACCGGGTGAACGACCCCTTCGCCACCGGCGCGCGGTTCACTCCGCGGGAGCTGCCTACGGGGAGTGCGGCGGAGTATCTGCGGCAGTCGATGCACCGGCGGCAGGAGACGTACGAGATCGTCGTGACGTTCGAGGCCGATGTGACGGTGGTGGCCGCTCGGGTGCCGGCGTGGATGGGGGTGCCGGAGTCCCTCGGGGAGGGGCGGTGCCGACTGCGGGCCACTGTGGGGGACGCGGTGGAGTGGATGGCGGTGCGGTTGGCCATGACAAGGGTGGAGTTCACGGTGCAGGAGCCTGCGGCGCTTGTGGAGGCCGTACGGGAGCTGGGTGGGCGGTTGATGCGGTCGGTGGGGTCGGTGGGCTCGGGGTGAGGTTGTGCCGGGGCGGTTGTCGGGACCTCACACCCTCTCCGCCCCGTCCGCCCCCGCCGCCGCCCCCGCCGCCCCCAGGAATCCGCCCACCGCCTCCAGGTTCCGCAGGGCCAGCTCGACCACTTCCTCCACCGGTCCCTCGCCCGCCGCCCAGGTCTCGACTGCCGTGCGGACCGCTGCGCTTGCCACAGCTGAGGTGAAGCGCAGGTTCGGGAGGTTCGTTCGGTTCGCCAGGACCTGTGACAGGCGGTGTTCCGAGGAGTGGCAGACCTCTGCCCATACCCGGCGCAGGGCCGGCTCGGAGGTGGCCAGGCGGATGAGAGGGCGGGCCCAGGTCCAGGACGCGGCGGGGATGCCGGCGTCGGGAGTGAGGGTGCGGCGGACTCCGTGGGCCAGGGCCTCGGCGACGGACAACTCCGCGGGAGCCGCCGCGACCACGTCCGCCCAGAGGTGCGCGCCGGCCGCGTACAGCGGCGCCACCGCCTCCTCCTTTGTCGCGAAGTAGCGGTAGAAGGTGCGCGGAGCCACGCCGGCCGCCTGCGCGATGTCCTCGGCGCGGGTGGCTCGCAGGCCCTGTCTCACGAAGAGTTCCCCGGCCGCACGGGCGATCTCCGTCCGGGTCGCCGCCTTGCGCCGCTCGGTCAGCGAAACGGCCGGTGAAGGGGCTGGGGAACCATGCGACGCGCTGCTCACGTTCGGCACGCTATGCCGATGTGACAGAATCTGCCATCCGGCAGGTCACCCCGTGGTTCAGGTACGGGGTGACCTGCCGTTCGCGTACGGCCGGACCCGCAGGCCCCAGGCCCCGCACGAGAAGAGCCGGACCCCGGCGCCCAGGGGGGGTGGGGCGCCGAGGTCCGGCTCGGGGAGAGTCCCGCCGCGGGGGGGGTGCGTCGGGACTCGGTTCAGGCGGGTCCTGAGGCTTGGCCTCCTGGACCCGAACATCTGGACTCTGAAGTCTTGTGCCCAGGGTCCGGCGTTTTAAAGCGGCGTAGTACAGCCATGTTTGCGCGGCCTTTCGCCACCCGGCGTACGCGGGGCTGGTTCAGGCCGCCGCGTCGAACCCGGTGTCGCGCGCCAGCTTCTTCAACTCCAGCAGAGCGTGCTTCTCGATCTGCCGGATCCGCTCGCGCGTGAGGCCGTGTTCCTTGCCGACCTCGGTCAGCGTGCGCTCGCGGCCGTCGTCGATGCCGTACCGCATCTTGATGATGGAGGCCGTGCGCTGGTCGAGTCGCCCGATCAGGTCGTCCAGTTCCTCGCTGCGCAGCAGGGTCAGGACGGACTGCTCCGGGGAGACCGCCGACGTGTCCTCCAGCAGGTCGCCGAACTGGGTGTCGCCGTCGTCGTCGATCGACATGTTCAGGGAGACCGGGTCGCGGGCCCAGTCCAGGACGTCCGTCACGCGCGCCGCGTTGGACTCGAGCTCGGCGGCGATCTCCGCGGGCTCGGGGTCGCGGCCGTGCTCGCGGTTGAACTCGCGCTGCACGCGGCGGATACGGCCCAGCTCCTCCACCAGGTGGACGGGGAGCCGGATGGTGCGGGACTGGTCGGCGATGGAGCGGGTGATGGCCTGACGGATCCACCAGGTCGCGTACGTCGAGAACTTGAAGCCCTTGCGGTAGTCGAACTTCTCGACCGCGCGCACCAGGCCTGCGTTGCCCTCCTGGATCAGGTCGAGGAGGGGCAGGCCGCTGCGGGGGTAGCGGCGGGCCACGGCGACGACCAGGCGGAGGTTGGAGCGGATGAACACGTCCTTGGCGCGCTCGCTCTCCTCCACCAGGGCCTCCAGCTCCACACGGCTGGCGTCGGCCTTGGCCTCCTCGATCCCGTCGAGGACCTGGCGGGCGAACACACCCGCCTCGATGATCTGGGACAGCTCGACTTCCTTTGCGGCGTCGAGCAGCGGTGTACGCGCGATCTCGTCGAGGTACATGCCGACCAGGTCGCGGTCGGCGATCTCGCCGCCATGGACGCGAACACTGCGTGCCGCGTCGGTAGACCCGCCGGTGGCGGACTTACGACGGGCGACGGCACGGGTTGCCATGCGTGCTCCCTTGCGATGGTGGTGGTCAGCGGGCGGTCCTTCGGGCGCCGGTCCCCGTCTCCGGTTTGCTTCCGGACTCTCCTCGGGTGCCCTGCATCCGATGGAAACAACGACTGGAAACCGGACAGAATTCCCGGCGCATCCCCTATTTTTCTGATCTTGCAGTACCCTGTGCCGCCACATGGGGAGGTCCGATGTCGTCGGAACGTACAGAGGTGCAGGTCAGGCCGGGAGTCGAGGCTGACCTCGCCGCCCTCACCGACATCTACAACCACTATGTACGTGAGACGCCCATCACATTCGATACCGCCGTCTTCACTCCGGAAGAGCGCCTCCCCTGGCTGCTCTCCCACCCTGAAGACGGCCCGTACCGTCTGATGGTTGCCACGGCCGCGGACCCGACAGGAACCTCACAGGAGATCCTCGGGTACGCCACGTCCAGCCCGTTCCGCGCCAAACCCGCGTATGCGACCTCGGTGGAGGTCACCGTCTACCTCGCCCCGCACGCGGGCGGCCGCGGGGTGGGCACCCTCCTCTACAAGGCGCTGTTCGAGGCGCTCGCCGAGGAGGATGTGCACCGCGCCTACGCGGGCATCGCCCAGCCGAACGAAGCGTCCACGCGGCTGCATGGACGCTTCGGTTTCCGGCACGTGGGCACGTACGGGGAGGTCGGCCGGAAGTTCGGCCGATACTGGGACGTGGCCTGGTACGAGAAGGACCTGTAGGCCCTCACGGAAAGGCACGGAAGGGCTCAGCCGAACTGCACCGACCGCTTCGCCATCCCCATCCAGAACCCGTCGATGACGGACTTCTGCGCGTCCAGCTCACCGGTCACGTCCGCCGCGCCCATGGTGACGAAGAGGGGCGCGAAGTGCTCGGTGCGCGGGTGGGCGTAGCGCCCGGCCGGGGCCTTGTGCAGGAAGTCCAGCAGGGAGTCCACGTCACGCGCCTCCAGCGCACGCCGGCCCCAGTCGTCGAACTCCGAGGACCAGGTGGGCACTCCGGAGCCGGTGTGCCGCAGGGCGGCGAGGTTGTGCGTGAAGAAGCCGGAGCCGACGATCAGGACGCCCTCGTCGCGCAGGGGGGCGAGCTTGCGGCCGATCTCCATGAGCCGGACCGGGTCGAGGGTCGGCATGGAGACCTGGAGGACCGGAATGTCGGCCTCGGGGAACATCTCGACGAGGGGGACGTAGGCGCCGTGGTCCAGTCCGCGGTCGGGGACGTCCTGCACGGGGATGCCGGGGGCGCGCAGCAACTTGCGTACGGACTCGGCGAGTTCGGGGGCGCCCGGAGCGTCGTACGTCACCTGGTAGTAGTGCTCGGGGAAGCCCCAGAAGTCGTAGACCAGCGGGACGGGCTGTACCGCGCCGAGGGCGAGGGGGGCTTCCTCCCAGTGGGCGGAGACCATGAGGATCGCCTTGGGGCGGGGCAGGTCCTTGGACCAGGCGGCGAGCTCACCAGGCCAGATCGGGTCGTCGGCGAGCGGCGGGGCGCCGTGGCTCAGATAGAGGGCGGGCATGCGCTCCTGCGTGTCGGCGGCCATTGCGGGGACTCCTCCAGTACTTCCGACAGCACTTCGATCAGCACTTCGATGCAGAGTGCTTCAAATTTAAAGCTTCTTCTGACATGACTGTACGCCTCATTTGTTTAAGCTTCAAGGAGAGAGCTCGTAGAGTGGGATACATGAACACGGCACCCGTCCCCGATGAAGAGCCCCGGTGGCTCGACGACGAAGAGCAGCGCATCTGGCGCTCCTACGTGCACGCCACGACCCTCCTCGAGGATCACCTCGACCGCCAGCTCCAACGGGACGCGGGCATGCCGCACATCTACTACGGGCTGCTCGTCGCCCTCGCCGACGCCCCGCACCGGCGGCTGCGCATGACCGAGCTGGCCATGAAGGCGAAGATCACCCGGTCCCGGCTCTCGCACGCCATCGCCCGCCTCGAGCGCAACGGCTGGGTGCGCCGGGAGGACTGCACGGACGACAAGCGCGGCCAGTTCGCGGTGCTCACCGACCCGGGCCTGGAAATGCTGCGGGGCGCCGCGCCCGGCCATGTGCGGGCCGTGCGCAACGCCGTCTTCGACCGGCTGTCCCCGGAACAGCAGAAGTCCCTCGGCGAGATCATGCAGATCGTCGCCGAGGGACTTCAGCCGAACGAAGCGGGTGCGGACCTGCCCTGGCTCCGCTGAGCCGCTCACTCAGCGGACCGGGACAGATCCTGGAGCGTGCGTACGGGGCGTCCCCATCCCCGTACGCACATGGTTCCCGAAGGGGTACGACGTACGGCCGCCGTCAGTGGGCGACGACCGGGATCGCCAGCTCCTCCTCGGCTCCCTCTCCGGACCCGGTCACGACGGCCGTGTCCGTGCGGCCCGCGTTGACGAGGGTCCCGACGATCACCGCGGCGAGCACCAGCATGCCGACGGCG
Organism: Streptomyces sp. NBC_00285; assembly: GCF_036174265.1. Lineage (NCBI taxonomy): Bacteria > Bacillati > Actinomycetota > Actinomycetes > Kitasatosporales > Streptomycetaceae > Streptomyces > Streptomyces sp. NBC_00285. Next base: position 4,713,720 of record NZ_CP108055.1, read on the forward strand.
AACCAGATCGCGTTGGTGTAGCCGTGCACCTGGCCCTCCAGCGCCACCAGCTGCTGCTGCGACCTGGAGGTCGCGGAGCCGATGTGGTCGGCGATGTAGGAGGTCGTGGCGGACGCGGCGATCGTGTTCAGCAGGGCCGTACCGATCGCACCGCCCACCTGCTGCGAGGTGTTGACCATCGCGGAGGCGACACCGGCGTCCCGGGGCTCGACGCCCAGGGTGGCCAGGGACATGGCCGGCATGAACGCCGTACCCATGCCGAGACCGAGCAGGAGCATCGCCGGCAGGATCGTCGAGGCGTACGACGAACCGATCTCCAGCTGGGTCATGAGGAGCATGCCGACCGCGGCGACCAGGAAGCCGGGGCCCATCAGCAGCCGCGCCGGGACGCGGGTCATCAGGCGGGCACCGATCTGGGTCGAGCCGACCATCATGCCGACGATCATCGGCATGAAGGCGAAGCCGGTCTTGATCGGCGTGAAGCCCTTCACGATCTGCAGGTAGTAGGTGAGGAACAGGAAGGTGCCGAACATCGCGATGATCGCGATACCGAGCGAGAGGTAGATCCCGCCGCGGTTGCGGTCGGTGATGACGCGCAGCGGCAGCAGCGGGGCCTTGGTCCGGGCCTCGGTGACGACGAAGGAGATCAGCAGCACGGCCGACGCGACGAACATGCCGACGGTCAGGGCGTCGCCCCAGCCGTTGGACTCGGCGCGGGTGAAACCGTAGACCAGCGCGACCAGGCCGAGGGTGGAGAGCAGGACGCCGGGGATGTCGAGCGGGTTGCGGTTGCGGCCGCCCTCCGGCTCACGGATGACGAAGTACGCGCCGAACGCGGCGACGATCGCGAACGGGATGTTCACGAAGAACGTCCAGCGCCAGTCCATGTACTCGGTCAGCACGCCGCCGAGGATGAAGCCGACAGCGCCACCGCCACCGGCGATCGCACCGTAGATGCCGAACGCCTTGGCACGCTCCTTGGCGTCCGTGAACATCACGGCGAGCAGGGAGAGCGCGGCGGGCGCGAGCAGGGCACCGAAGACGCCCTGGAGGGCGCGGGCGCCGAACATCATGGCGCCGCTGGTGGCCGCGCCGCCCAGTGCGGAGGCCAGCGCGAAGCCGATCAGGCCGACGACGAAGGCGTTCTTGCGGCCCCACAGGTCGGCGATCCGGCCACCGAAGAGCAGGAGTCCGCCGAAGGCGAGGGCGTAGGCCGTGACGACCCACTGCCGGTTGCCGTCGGATATGCCGAGGTCGGTCTGGGCGGACGGCAGCGCGATGTTCACGATGGTCGCGTCGAGGACGACCATCAGCTGGGCGAGCGCGATGAAGACCAGCGCTTTCCAGCGGTTGGCGTCACCGGACGAGACCGGTGCGCCGGTAGCCTTTGCGGCTGTTTCAGACATGGGGATACCCACTTCGGGACTTCGGAACGGAAAAAGAACGTGAAAGGGGACAGTCCGTCAGCACTGACGGCTGGTGAACCACGTGACTAGAGACTGCTCTGGCGCTCGGAACTCATCGGTCAGGCCTGGCGGAGGTCCTCCATGGTCAGCGCCGTGCCTGGGAGCACGGACGGGGCCGGGGCCCGCAGTCCGTCCAGGAACAGCTGAAGAGTGCGGTGCACGAACCCGTCGAGGGTGAGGCAGCCGGTGCCGGCCGGGGGCCGGGACAGCTGGGCCACGGCGACCATCAGGTCGCCGACGCTCACGTCCGCACGGAGCTGACCGGCCGTCCTTGCCCGGTCCATGAGCCGCTCGACGAGCTGCTCGATCCGTTCCCGTGAGGCCACCAGATCGGGGTGGTACTGGTCGAAGGCGCTCTGGACCATCGGGCACAGCGCGCTGATCCGCTCGTCGGCGGACGCGTGCACGAAGCGCTCCAGGGCGCCGAATGCATCCCCGGTCGTCGCGAGTGCCAGCTCGGCCGCCTCGGACGTCCGGTCCAGGACGGAGCAGACGACCTCACGGACAAGCGCCTCGCGGTCGGGGAAGTTGCGGTACACCGTGGCATTGCCGACGCCGGCCCGGCGGGCGATGTCGTCGAGCGGCACGTCGGGGCCGAACTCGGTGAACATCTCACGGGCGGCGGTGACGATCCGCTCCCGGTTGCGCAGCGCGTCGGCGCGGGGGGCCTTTCGCTGCACGGGGAGGGCGGTCTGCACGGTGTGCTCCTCGGTCGATTCCTCGGCTGACAGGGATCCGAAGGATCCGGGGATTCAATCCCCGTTTCGTTCGGACACAGGTCTAAACGGGGAGACGCTCCCCGGTTATTTCAGGTTGAGGAGAAAACATGATGTGACCTGAGTCACACCGACCCACGGGCCCGGCGATACCCACGTTCGGTCTCCTCCAGCGCGCGTCCACCCCTCCCCCGGCAGAGGGTGATCGAAAAGGTGCAGCCTTTCCGACCAGCGGCTGCCGCGCTCCGAAGGGTGCCCGCATGCCGTGGACCAGCCGTCGCATACGCCCACGCCGCGTGGCCGCCCTCGCGTCCGTGACCGCGCTGACCATCGCCGTCAGCACCTCCGCCGGCACCGGCCACCTGATCCCGGGGACCCCGACCGCGGCCGGCCCGATCGCCCTGGCCCGCTCCGACACCCACGGCGCCTGTCTGATCAGCGGCGGCCCGGCCGTCCAGATGTCCGAGGGTCTGCCCACCCCCGGCGGCTACTCCCGCTCCACCGGCACCGTCCGCGCCCTGACCCTGATGGTCGACTTCTCCGACGCGCCCGGCTCCGGCAGCGCCCTCGAGCGCTTCCGCGAATTCTTCCCGCAGACCCAGGAATGGTTCCGCACCAGTTCCTACGGCCGTCTCGACTACCGCCCCGAGACCCCGATCACCGACTGGCTGCGCATGCCCAAGTCCTTCAGGTCCTACGGCATAGAGCGCGGCGCCCCCTTCGACCCGGGCTACCGCCGCCTGGTCCAGGACATCGTGGCCACCGCCGACCCCCGGGTGGACTTCAGGTCGTACGACTTCGTCAACGTGCTGGTGACGCCCAACGCCGGGCCGTCCGCCCTCGACACGGTCCTGTCCGTGACCTTCGCCGGCAACACCGACGCCCCGGTCGCCGACGGCGTCCCCGTCGCCAACACCTCGTTCGTCTACTCCCGCCAGGACGACGGCTCCGGCTCCTTCCCGCAGACCGGCTACCGGGTCCTGCCCCACGAGAACGGCCACGTCTTCGGCCTGCCCGACCTCTACACCCAGGCAGGCGGAGGCTCGGTCGGCCACTGGGACATCATGAGCGAGGACTGGGGCGCCGGAAACGACCTCCTCGGCTGGCACAAGTGGAAGCTGGGCTGGCTGGACGCGACGCAGGTCGACTGCGTGACGGAGCGCGGGACCTCGCAGTACACGCTGACCCCGCTGGCCCGGTCCGGCCCCGGCACGAAACTCCTCTTCGTCCCCATCGGCCGCCGCACGGGCTACGCCGTCGAACTGCGCACCCGCGAGGGCAACGACGAGGCGGTGTGCCGTCCCGGGGTCCTCGTCTACCGCGTCGACGCGGACGTGGACACCGGGCGGGGACCGGTACGGGTGTACGACTCGCAGCGCAACAGCGGGGGATGCACGCGCAGCCCCAACGTCCACGCCGAACTCTCGGACGCCCCGTTCGCAGCCGGCGAGGAGTTCCAGGACCCGCGCACGGGCGTCCGGGTGCATGTCACGGGGGCGGACACGGAGGGGAACTACCAGGTCTCGGTGACGCGGCGATAGCGGCGGGCGCCCGGACGGCAGCGGACGCGGGGACAGCGGTGGGCGCCCGAGCCCCCGGCCGGACCGCCACGGACGTGCCGCAACCGCCACTCGGATTACCGTAGGCGTGCCGCGACCGCCCTACCGGAGAACCGATGCCCGCTGAAACAGCCCCTTCCCTACTGGTGCCGGAGTCCGCCGTGCCGGCCGAGGCGGTCGCGCCGCTGATCCGGGGGGTCAGGGTGCTGCGGGAACTGACGGAGGCCGGCGGGACGCTGAGCCTGAGCGGTCTCGAACGGGCGACGGGCCTGGCACGTTCCACCGTCGACCGCATCACCTCGACGCTCGCGCGCATGGGATACGTCCGCCTCGACGGCCGTGACGCGGTGACGACCCCCCGCCTCATGGAACTCGGCAACGCCTGTCTCGCCGCCCTGCGCCTGCCTGCCCTGCTCTCCCCGATGGCCGACGCCCTCGCCGACGAACTGGACGAGTCGGTGTCCCTGGCGGTCGGCGACCGGGACGGCATCCGCTTCATCCACCAGGCCACCCGCCGCCGCGCCATGTCCCTCAGTTTCCGCATCGGGGACCTGCTCCCCGCCGAACGCACCGCGCCGGGGCCCCTGTTCGCGTCCGAGTGGTCCGACGCCGACTGGCACGCCTGGCGCGAACGCCGGGCGGCGGACCCGACGGACCGGGGCTTTCCGGCCGTACCGCCTCGGGAACTCCCGTGCGGGGACGACGAGTTCGCGAGCAAGGCCGAACAGGCGGGCCGGGACGGCTGGGCGCTGGACGACCAGTTGATCGAGCCGGGCCTTGTGGCGGTCTCCGTTCCCGTACGGGACCCGCGCACCGGCCGGATCGCCTGCGTGGCGAACGTCGTGAGCCACACCAGCCGCCACACGGCGACGGATCTGCGCGACACCCTGTTGCCGCGCCTGCGGGCGACGGTGGCCGAGATGGAACGCGAACTGGCCTCCGCCCCGCAGCCGGACCCGGGCCCGCCGCCCGCGAACCTCGTCTCCTGGATCGGCGCGTCCAAGCAGGAACTGGGCCGGGACTTCATTGAGTCCCTCGCACGCGGCCTGACGGTCCTGACGGCGTTCGGTGCGGGCCGGGCCGCGCTGACGCTGACGGACGTGGCGCGGGCGACGGGACTGACGCGGGCGACGGCCCGCCGGGCCCTGATCACGTACGAACACCTCGGCCTGATCAGCCAGCAGCCGGAATCCCGGACCTTCAGCCTCACCCCCCGGGTCCTCTCCCTGGGCTTCCCGCCCCTGTCCCGTACGTCCCTGCCGCGGATCGCGACGCCGCACCTGGCGGACCTGGCGGCGCGGGTCGGTGAGTCGACGGCGCTGGCGGTCCTGGTGTCCTCGGGGCCGAGCGCCGAGATCCAGTACACGGCACGGGCGGTGTCCCCGCGGATCATGGGCGTGGACATCAGGGTGGGCACCCGGCTGCCGGCCGCGGCGACCTCCCTGGGCCGGGTCCTGCTGTCGGACACCCGGGACCACGCCCTGCTCGACGAGGAGTGGGAGGACGGCCTGCGCACCCTCGCCGTCCCCCTCCACGACCGGACGGGCCGGGCGGTCGCCGCCGTGAACGTGGCCCTGCACGCGGCGGGCCGCACCCCGCAGGAGTGCCTCGACGAACTCCTCCCCGAACTGCGCCTGACGGCGAGCCGCATCGAGACGGAACTCCGGACGGCGGGCCACTTCACGAGGGTCCCGCTCCTCTGACACCCGTGCGACGACGTCAGCGCAGGGGGTCGACGGGCTCGCCGCGGACCGGCTCGCCCCTCGGCCGGTGACGTGCCCGGTGACCTGCGCGGGTACGCCGCGGCCGTCACGGCTTCCTGCCCCGATCACCGTGTCACCGACGCCCACCACCTGCCCGACGGCACGGCGGCCACCGACGTGGACCCCGACGCCACTCCTACAGCCACCCCGACCTCACGAAGCTCAGCTCCGAGGAACCAGCTTAAAACGTTTCACTCACACGCGGCAGCTGTGAATTTCCGTCAAGACATTGACCGCCGCGACCCGGAACCCTAACCTCCGGGCAATCCCGTTGAAACCTTTCACGAGCCGAGGCCGCGCCATGTCCTGGGACCTGTCACGTCGAAGACTTCTCCACCTCGGTGGCGTCACGACCGCCTCGGTCATGCTGACCGGCCCCCGCGCCCTCGCGGCCGACGCGCCGGGCCCCGGCCTAGCCCCCGGCGAGCCGCTCGCGCCGACCGGAACGCTCACCGACCTGCTCCCGCAGGCACTGGGCACCACCGCGGGACAGCAGCCCCGGTTCACCTGGCAGGTCCCCGACTCCGGCGCCGGCACCCTCCAGCGGGCCTACCAGCTCCAGGTGGCGGCCACCCCGGGCGGCTTCGAGCGCGGCCGGCTCGTCTGGGACTCGGGGCGGCGGAAGTCCGCCGCCTCCGTCGCCGTACCGTACGAAGGGCCGTCGCTCCAGCCTCGTACCGCCTACTGGTGGCGGGTGGCGAGCTGGGGCGAGAAGCGGTCCGCGTGGTCGGAGCCCACCCTGCTGGCCACCTCGGTCGAGGACCAGTGGGAGGCCGAGCCGATCTGGGTGCCGGCCGGGCCGGTGATGACCGACGGCACGCTCACCGCGCGCGTGAAGATCACCACCGTGGCCGCCGGAGTGTGGTTCCGGGCCACGAACACCTCCAACAACTACCTGTGGCAGCTGCGCACCGGCAGCCCCGGCGTCCTGCGCAAGCATGTCTGCGTCAACGGCACCTACACCGTCCTCGGCGAGGTCAAGCTGCCGTCCGCCGTCACCGCCGGCGAGTGGCTGGACCTCACGGTCACCATGGCGGGCTCCACCTTCACCACCACCGTGAACAGCACCACCGTCGACACCACGACCGACTCCCGCTACGCCTCCGGCAACATCGGCCTGCGCAACGGCCTCACCGAGTCGCAGGTATACGACCGGGTCACGTTCACCGCCGCCGACGGGACCGTCCTCCTCGACGACGACTTCACCTCCGACAAGGGCACCTTCGCGGCCGGCACCGTCTCCGGCGGCACGCTCGCCTTCCCCACCGGCGCCTCCTCGCTCTCCTCCTACGGCGCCGACGACACCTGGGCGCTGCTGCGGCACGAGTACGCCACGGACGCGGGCAAGAAGGTGGCCGCGGCGGTCCTGTATGTCGCCGCCACCTCGCCGGACCCGGCCCGCCAGTACGTGGCCAAGGTGTGGAGCAACGGCTCGGTGGTCGGGTACGCGTCGGTGCGGTCGGGCACCGGGACGGCGTACCAGGCGTTCGACCTCACCTCCACCCTTCAGGACACCAACGCGCTGGCCGCCCTGTGCTGGACCACCTCGGAACAGAGGTTCCTGGCCCAGCTGGAGATCACGTACACCGACGGCAGCCGTACGACCGTCTCCTCGGGGGACCACTGGAAGGCGCGCCGCCAGGCCGGGCTGCTGCCGTCGAAGGGCAGCGCGGGCAGCAGCTACTACAGCGCCCCGCAGGAGTACTGGGACCTGCGCCAGGAGCCCGTCGGCTGGACTCTGCCCGGCTTCGACGACGGCGACTGGCTCACCCCGGTCGTCCGTACGGCGATCAGCTCCCTCGTGCCCGCCCCGATCGAGCCCGTACGACTGCACGACGTCACGCCGGCCTCCGTCACGAAGGTCGCCGACGGCCGCTGGCTGGTGGACCTCGGCCGGGAGATCGTCGGCGGGCTGGCGCTGGCGGTCACGGGCAGCGCGGGCGACACCGTCGAGGTACGCCTCGGCGAGGAGCTGAACTCCGACGGCACGGTCAAGTACCAGCTGCGCGCCACCAACACCTACCGCGAGGTGTGGACCCTGCGCGACGGCGAACAGCGCTTCGAGCACTGGGGTTACCGCGGCTTCCGCTGGGCGGAGTTGCGGACCTCGCTGGATCTGTCGGGGGCCGTGGTCACCGGGCGGGCGTGGAAGCTCGACTGGGACTCCGAGGAGGTGTCCTTCCACAGTTCCGACCCCGCGCTGGACCGGGTCTGGGAGCTGTGCCGCTACTCCATCGAGGCCACCCGCGGCGACCTCTACCAGGACACGCCGACCCGGGAGCGCGGCCCCTACGAGGGCGACGCGCTGATCAACCAGCTCTCCGAGTACGGCGTCCAGCGCTCCTACGCGCTGGCCCGCTGGTCCAACGACTACCTGGTCCGCAAGGGCACCTGGCCCACCGAGTACCGGCTGATGTGCGCGCTGTCCGCATGGGAGGACTACCTCGCCACCGGCGACGACCGCCAACTCGCCAAGGACTACGACCTGTTGGCCGCGAAGAACCTCACCTCCCACCTGGACTCCCGGGGCCTGGTGAAAAAGGCGCCGGGCAGCAGCAGCCAGGACCTGGGCGACCTCGTCGACTGGCCGGTCGCGAGCCGCGACGGATACGTCTTCACCAACGTCAACACCGTCGTCAACGCCTTCCAGTACGCGGCCTTCGACGCGCTCGCCAAGTGCGCCGAGGCACTGGACAGGTCCACCGACGCGACGGCTCTGCGCACGCGCGCCGACACTCTCGCCGCCGCCATGCGGGCCACGCTGCTCGACAGCACGGCGGGGGCGTTCCTCGACGGCGAGGGCACCACCCACAGCGCCCAGCACGCCACCGCCTTCCCGGTCGCGCTCGGCATCGCGGACGCCCTGGACGCCGACGTACGGACCCGGCTCGGCGACACCCTGGCCGCGGGCGGCATGCGGGTGAGTGTGTACGGGGCGCAGTTCCTCCTCGACGCCCTCTTCCGGCTCGGCCGCGCCGACGCCGCGCTCGCGCTGCTCACCTCGACGGCCACCAACTCGTGGCTGCACATGCTGGATTCACTGCAGGCCACCATCGTGACGGAGGCCTGGGATCCCGCGCTGAAGTCCAACACGACGTTCTCCCACGCCTGGGCGTCCGCCCCGGCCAACGCGATCCCCCGGCACGTGCTCGGCGTCCAGGTGAGCACCCCGGGCGCGGCGGAGTTCCTGATCCGCCCGAGGACCGGCGCCCTGACGGAGGCGGCGGGGACGGTGCCGTCGGTGCGCGGCCCGGTGAAGGTCGCCGTACGGCGCTCGGACACCGCCCACACGACACAGGTGACGGTGCCGCCGAACTCCCGGGCGGTGCTGGAGGTGGAGATCGGTGCCGCGGACCAGGCGAAGTACCGGGTGACGGCACCCGGTGGTGGCCGGGTGCCGGTCAAGGTGGTCAGCGACCTCACCGGGACGGTGCTGCGGATCGGGCCCGTGGGGTCCGGCACAACGAAGGTGGAACGCACGCGTCCCTGACGGCGGAGCCCCGGGTTCCAGCCCGGGGCCGGCTTCAAAAGACCGTAGGAGCACGGGTATTGACGGTCGTGGTCCGCGCCTCCTACGGTCCCTCCGACATCACGAACGCCGTTCGGTATATCGATCGGATGTGGTGAAGAGCCGCTCCCTCCCTCCACCCGACAAGGACGAGCCGCACCCATGCCCTTCCTGCCCGCCGCGCGCCGCTCCCTGCCGATCCCGCTCACCGCCGCAACGCCGGCAACCGGTCGACGACCGCGTCAGCACCGGTGACGGTGCGGTGCCGGTGCAGTGCCGGTGCCGGCCGATCGATGTTCGTGGACGAAGCAGGCGGGCGCTGCCGCGTGCCGCGTGTCCGACCTCTTGAGCACGTTCCCCTCGACCTGTTGAGCACGGTTCCCTCCACCCCGTGAGCCGGGCTCCCGACCCCTTGAGCCAGGCTCCCGACCCCTTGAGCCGGGCTCCCGACTCCGGCACTCCCCTCCCCCGACCGCTTGAGCACGCCCCGACAGGAGACCCGCATGCCGCACACCTTCACCCGAAGACTCGCCACCCGCATCCTGGCCCTCGCACTCGGCCTGACCGGCTGGGCGGCCCTGGGCAGCCATGAGCCGTCGGCATCCCTGGCCGCCGAACCGGCCGCGGTCAGCACCACCCAGGCGGCCGTGACCCCGCCGTCGATGGGCTGGGCGTCCTGGAACAGCTTCGCCAGCAGCATCGACTCCGACGTCATCAAGCAGCAGACCGACGCACTGGTCTCCTCGGGCATGGCGGCCGCCGGCTACAACTACGTCAACCTGGACGACGGCTGGTGGCAGGGCGACCGCAACTCCGACGGGTCCATAGCCGTCGACGCGGACCTGTGGCCGAGCGGCATGAAGGCCGTCGCCGACTACATCCACAGCAAGGGCCTGAAGGCCGGCATCTACACCGACGCCGGCAAGCAGGGCTGCGGCTACTACTACCCCACCACCCGGGCCGCCGCCCCCAACACCGGTATGGAGGGCCACTACCAGCAGGACCTGGAGACCTTCCAGCGCTGGGGCTTCGACTACGTCAAGATCGACTGGTGCGGCGGCCAGGTGGAGGGCCTGGACCCGGAGACCCAGTACAAGCAGATCGCCGCCGCGAACGAGGCCGCGACCGCCGCAACCGGGCACAAGCTCGTCCTCTCCTTCTGCGAGTGGGGCACCGGACTGCCCTGGAACTGGGCGACCGGCTACGGCGACCTGTGGCGCACCAGCACCGACGTCATCCTGTGGGGCCAGACCGCCACCACGGCCAAGATGCTCACCAACTTCGACCGGGCCCTGCACCCGGCCGCCCAGCACACCGGCTACTACAACGACCCCGACATGCTGATGACCGGCATGAGCGGCCTGACCGCCGCCCAGAACCGCCTCCACATGGGCCTGTGGGCGATCTCCGGCGCCCCGCTGCTGGCCGGCAACAACCTGGCCACGATGAGCACCACCACCCGGGACATCCTCACCAACCGCGAAATGATCGCCATCGACCAGGACCCGCGAGGACTCCAGGGCGTCAAGGTCGCCGAGGACAGCCGGAATCTGCAGGTCTACGGCAAGGTCCTCGCCGGCACGGGCAAGCGCGCGGTCCTGCTCCTCAACCGCACCTCGTCGGCCGCGTCCATGACGGTCCGCTGGGCCGACCTCGGTCTCACCTCGGCCACCGCGTCCGTGCGCAACGTGTGGACGGGCACCAACGCCGGCTCCTCCACCACCGGGTACACGACGAGCGTCCCCGCGGGCGACGCCGTCCTGTTGACCGTCTCCGGCACGGAGGCCGCCGGCGCGACGTACGAGGACACGACCACGGCCACCACCCCGTCCTTCACCGGCGTGACCACGTCGGCCGCGGGCACCGAACTGGTGGACATCACCTACGCCAACGACGCGACCACGGCCCGCAAGGCCACCGTCCAGGTCAACGGCCAGTACGCCTCCGTCGTCTCCTTCCCGCCCACCGGCTCGGCGACCACCTACCGGACGGTCTCCGTGCTGGTCCACCTGGCCAAGGGCACGAACACGGTGCGCTTCGCCGCCGTCTCCGGCGCCACGGCCCCCGACATCGACGCGATCCGCGTCCAGAGCATCCCGGGAACGAACGGCACCGCACTGGTCGGCACCGCCTCCGGCCGCTGCGTGGACCTCGCCAAGAACACCATCACCGACGCCACCCAGGCGCAGCTGTGGGACTGCGGAGGCGGCCAGAACGAGACCTTCACGCACACCACGCGCGGGGAACTCGTCGTCTACGGCAACAAGTGCCTCGACGCCGACAACAGCGGCACCACGAACGGCACGAAGGTCATCATCTGGGACTGCACCGGCGGCACCAACCAGAAGTGGACCCTCAACACCGACGGCACCGTCACCAACGACCTCTCGGGCCTCTGCCTGGACGCCACGGAGGCAGCGACCGCCAACGGCACCAAGCTCATCCTGTGGACCTGCAACGGCCAGACCAACCAGAAGTGGACCACCGCCTGAGGCACCACCCAACCCGGAAGAACACCGAGGGCCGAATCAGCTACGCTGTCAGACGTCGCTGGCCTTCGTAGCTCAGGGGATAGAGCACCGCTCTCCTAAAGCGGGTGTCGCAGGTTCGAATCCTGCCGGGGGCACCAGCCAAAAGGCCCCGGACCGATCATGGTCCGGGGCCTTTGACATCCACTTTTGACATCAACGGGTACGGTCACGGACGACCGGGACGCCTCTTGAGCAGCCGATCCATGTGACTGATGGCCTTCCGCTGGGTGTCCTGCACGACGTGCGTGTACACGTCCATGGTGATGCTGATCTGGCTGTGCCCGAGGATCTCCATCACGACGCGGGGAGCCACCCCGGCAGCGGTGAGGAGGGTGGCGCACCCGTGCCGGGCATCGTGCAGCCGGATCACGCGGAGGCCGGCGGACTGGGCGACCCGGGTGAAGGAGCGGTACACGTTGCGCGGCTCGACCGGGCGGCCGTTCCGGGTGGCGAAGACGTAGCCGCCGTCATCCCACGACTCCCCCGCACGCTGCTTGGCAGCCACCTGCCGCATCCGGTGCCAGCGCAGCGGAGCGATGCACATGGCCGGGAGCGGAAGGGCACGGTTGCGGCGGTTCTTGGTGTCGTCGTCATAGAGGACCCCACTCCGTCGCTGCGTCTGCTGGCGGACGTACAGGACGCGCTTGTCCAGGTCCACGTCGTTCCAGCGCAACCCGACGAGTTCACCCCGGCGCAGCCCCATGGCGATGGCGAGAACGAAGGCCGCGTACAACGGGTCCTTCCGGGAGGCGGCGAGGAAGTCCAAGGTCTCGTCGAGCGTCCAGGGACTCAGCTCGCGCGAGGAGGCCCGGGGCGGCTCGACAAGGCCCGCAACGTTCCGTGCAATCAGCTCTTCCCGGCAGGCAGCGGACAGGGCCGTACGCAGCACCCGGTGCGATTCTTTGGCCGTGGCCGCTGTCGTCCTGTTCTCCAGCTGGGTCAGGAAGCGCCGGACGTCGACGACACCGAGGGATTCGAGCCGCTTGGATCCGAGCATGGGCACGGGCATCCTTCGACGCCTACACGGCACCCCAGGCCGACCGCTGGGTTGCTGTCGCACTCCGCACCATCTCGCCGGCCTGCGACCCGGAAGCATCCCAGCAGGCATGGCAGTGGCTGTATGACGGCCGCATCAAAACACGACGAGCCCTCCTACGCTCCGACCCCTGCACCGTGTCAGTCAACTTCTTCACCACCCGTATCACCTGGACAATCCGCCCCGTGGTCTTCCTACCGCTGGCACACCGGCAGGGCTCCCAACTTCCGGCGTGTGCGTACGACTACAAGCCCCTCCAGCACAGCCATCAGCCGTGACGTCCTCCATTAGCGTGGCCCTATGGCAGACACGGGGAAGGCCACGCGGAGGCCCAGACAGCTGAACGAGCTGGAAGATATGTACGACTTCCTGGACGAAGTCAGGCGTCGTCCGGGCATGTGGGTGCGAGGCCGGTCGCTCCTGCACCTGGAGTCCATGCTGATGGGTTACACAGCGGCCCTTGGCGTCCATGGCATCAACGAGAACTGCAACCTTCGCGCCGGGAGCCAAGGGCCATTCGCTCAGTGGCTGTGGAACCGCCTAGGCATGGCATACCCCAGCTCGCTGGGTTGGGCGGTCGAGATCGAGCGCAGGGCAGAGCAGACCGACGTGCCTGCCATAGAAATGTTCTTCGATCTCCTGGACGAGTTCCGAGGCACTGCCCACCAGAGCCAGGACGATGCCAAGCCCAAAAGGCACTGACCGAGGAAGACCCAACAAGCCCACACACCCGACTGAGTTACAACTTTCTCTACTGGTTCAAGGCGGCTCGCTCCGCTCCCCGCGCGCCTCCCGGCCCCCGGCCGGGCCTGCGCTCCTGTCTCCGCCCCGCTCCAGCCCGGCCGGGGGCCGTGCCGCGCACACAGCATGCAGCCGCCTGATGCCAGAGAAGGGGTACGTCGTGGCTGGGGCGGTCGACTCCACTGCTTTACGGAGCCACTTTGGCGCGAGCCTCGAAGATCATGGCCCCAACGTCGTGCTTTACCGGGCAGGTCCACAGACCGCCCGACGCGCCGCAAGCTTACGGGGCCATGATCACTCGCGCCTAAGCCGCTCCGCCGACCTTATCTGATAGGCGCCTCTGCCATCATACGGGCCTGACTAGATCCTCTGCTTGAAGTACACCTGGAGGAAGTAGACGAACCGTAAGCCTATCTTCTTCGTAATCAATCAGGCTTTCCTTATGAGCTGGACGGAGAACATCTCTCCTAAAGCGCGCAACATTAGGATGCTCCAGCCATTTAACGAGATCACTCTCCCGCACTGGGCCATTTTCACTTAGGAGCAGAAGAAGTGTTTTCTGCTTCCAGGTCAGCCCGGGGCTTAGAACTCTTTTCCTGCTTCCCTCAGCCCAAACTTGAGGAACCTCGCGCTCTACTAGGCTCTCAACCAGCGAGGACGCCTGCTCGACAGTGAGGTCGTGGAAAACCCTCACAAGTTCACCCATGAGCCACTTGCTCATATAAAGGACTGCTGTCGCATCCATCAGATTCGGGTCGATGTCCCCACCAGCGTGGCCGACACCGCGATTGTTTCGAATCTCATAGAGGGCCAGGAGCATGCGAGGAATCTGGACTTTGATTGACCGCGACACAGAGGAAGGTCTCTGCTCAAGCTCACGACAAGCACGGACCATGTCACGGGGTTTCGATGAACGCTCCGCATAATGACCGTCAGCGTACCCCGTAATGGCAGTGTAAATTCCCTCGCAAAGCTTTCCACCATTCAACTCCGCCGGCTCCCACCGATGCTCTCGATAGTTGCTTACGATTCGGTTGAAGGCGTTAACGATGTCGTCCCGTAGTCCGTCTGGTAGAGCCGTAAGGGCTTCGCCGGGTGTCACGTTGAAACTCAGCTCGCAATCAGCCCCTGGACGTAAACCAATCCTTCATGCGTCAGCTTGTAAAGCTTGCGCGCCTGACGAGAGTTCCCGGTCTTTCGCAGCTGAATGACTCGCGCAGGCTTCTTGTCTTGATTGCCCTTGAGAGAGTCCGTGACGTTCTTCAGGGCGTGCCCGAGGTTCTTCAACTCCTTGTTCAGATCTGCCGACTGGAAGGAGGGGTCCCCTTGAATTGCCTGGAACCAGTATCCAGCTACGAGAGCCCTGTCAACGTCAGTCTTGGGAGCTGCGGCGTGGAACAGTTCGGCGAAATGCTCGAATTTTGGCGCCTCGGCAGAGATCTCCTCGTCGCTGACTTCGCCGGCCTTCTCCTCAACCTCACTCGCGCCCTTGGCTCCGTTTCTAGCAGCTGGGCTGCTGAGCACTACGCCATAGCGCTCAGCAGCCCAGCGCAGCACTCTCCCTTGGGCACCCTCTTCAAGATCGTTAAGGGCGCCAGTAATCGCGGACATTGCACCGATCTCTGGATCGCTCATTCGCTCCCCTCCCGGAACCTACATCTACATCACGTCCACGGTCACCACACAGGCACCGTGCAGTGATCGAAATGCTAGTAGCGCGCACCCGATCAGGCCCTAGCGATTACCGATCCGCTCATTGATCGAATACGCTCAACTAACTCCGCCTGCGCTCATGGACGCAGAGCAAAGCCTCTCAGAGTGCACCTAGATCTCACGCGGCGCAATGGGAACATATTTGCGATTTTCTGCCGAGCTTCCCAGTTGATCCGCCAGTGCCGCGGTCGCCCTGGTAGACGGCTCGGACAGCGCGGCTGAGGTGGTATGGGTACACCTCGCGGGGCCCCTTTTGGCAGGTTCCGTCTCTTGAGCGTCAGGTGCGACGCCGCCAGCGGTGGACGCTGACATCGAAGACGATCAGCAGGGCAACCGGAATGGTGATCCGGCTTCCCTGCGTCGGCCAAATCGGCTCGCCCTGCTTGAGACCATCTGCCAGGGCCAGCCGTGGCCTCGACCGACTGGTGGCTCGACACCTAGCGCGCCACGTGCGAGAATCGCACGCATGGCTGACATCGACGCACGCATGCTTGGTGAGCGCATCAGAGATGCCCGCAAGCGCGTAGACATGAGCCAGGAAGACCTCGGCCGGGCTGTGGGCCTTGAGCGCACAATGGTGAACAAGGTCGAAGCAGGCATTCGCAGGGTCACGGCGCTAGAGCTGTCCGACATTGCTGCTGCGCTTGGCGTTCGCATGTCCACATTCTTTGAGGAGCCTACTCCAGCACTTGTCTCTCACAGGTCAAGTCAAGGCGTAGATACCGTCGACTCGCAGATCGATGCGCTACTCGCAAAACTGGCCAGCGAGGTCGAGTTCATCGCCAAGTTGGAAGGCCGTGAGCTAGGCCTTGAGGCTGCCGACGTAGTCGCGCAAGCTGGGATCACCCCGCCGTCGTCTAACGCCGAAGCCGAGGAACTTGCCGTGAGCGCACGTGCGCTCATGCGACTTTCGGCAGACGAACCGATCTACCAACTCTCCGACAAGGCTGCCAGCATCGGGCTCCTGGCGTTCTCTCGTGACATTGGCAAGGACACTGCTGACGCAGGGACGATCTTGTTGCGTCGCGGAGGCGTCAGTCTCGTAAACAGTCACATGAAAGTAGGCCGCCGACGGCTTGCGCTTGCGCACGAAATCGGTCACTACCTGGTTTCGGATGAATACACGGTTGACTGGCGAGTGGCCGCACATTCTGATAGCGCCGTCCCGATGGAGTCACGTCTTGACCGTTTTGCACGCGCGCTATTGCTACCCAAGGATGTGGTCAGCAGTGAATGGCAAGAGAAGGTCGATCTGCACGAAGAGCGCGGTGCGGCAATTCAGTTGGCCAGTAAATTTCGCGTCGACATGGCTACTCTAGCTACGCGACTGAATGAACTAGGTCTCGCAGACAGTGACACAATCGCTTCAGTACGCGGGTTTCGCACAACCCAGGCCGACATGGTTGAGATGAACATCTATGTCCCCCTCGCGGAACTAGACGGGACAACGATGCCCAGAAATTTTGCGCGTGCAGTTTTGCAACTCGTACGCGACGAGAGAATTAGTCGCGACCGTGCCCTCGAGCTGCTTCAAGGGACTTTCGACGAGACGGATCTGCCGCCCATTCGAGTGCGACGGCCCGATGAAATCTGGAACTTCGTATCGTGACAATTCCCGACGACGCTTTGGTTTTTGACACCGGACCGTTGCGGCATTTTGCCACAGAAGGCTGGCTCGCTGTTCTGCGATTTCTCGCAGGAGAGCGAAGAGTGTACATTCCTGACAGCGTTGAACGCGAACTCAATGACGCCTTTAATCTTGTGCCAGCTGTACGCCAGGCACTCGAGGCTGAATGGATCAGCGTTTATCGATCAACATCCTTTGAGTACGCAGAAGCATTCTCCCAGTATCGCGACCGACTCGTCGTGGACGGTAAAAATATTGGCGAATGCGGAGTTCTCGCTATGGGAAAAATCTACGGTTGCGAACTCGTGCTAGATGACGCCACGCCACGCCAGATCGCGGAAGAAGAAGGGCTGAAGGTCACAGCGACCGTACCGATGCTATGTGAGGCGATTCGCGCACAGAAACTTACGACGGTGATGGTCGAACAGCTTGCCGATAATCTCTTGGAGGGCGACTACTACTTGCCTTTTGGTCCAGGAGGTTTTCGTCGACACGTTCTGGAAAATGGGCTTCTGGATTACGAAGACCTCTGAAAATACCTTCCGTAATGCAAATTGCGGCGGCGCGCCTTACGAAGATCGAGCGGGCATTTGACTCGACCCGAACTCCACATGCGGGGCAGTCATCCGTGGCCGTCCGTAGCCCACTTGCCGAAGTGCTGCAAGACGAGGGCCCCGACGTGTCGCGCCTCAGGCCATCGAGGAGTTGGCACGCAAGATCTCTGGCGGCACCGACGGTATGAGTGTCTAACTGCGTGACAACGCCGACGAACGACGGCGAACATGCGCGAACGTCTGCGGACCATCATCGCAGTTGAGAGCCGCACGGGCCCAAGGCGGCACCCCCACCCCAGTTACTTCGGGACGAAGAGGTCATCACCCAAGGCCTCACTTCAACGCTTCCGCCAGCGCGGCTCACTCTGGCCGACGGCATGACAGCCTCGCTGAGGCCGGCGGGGGTGCGGCGAGGCATACGCGCGTGTGGCCGATCGGCGCGCCCGCCGTCGTGGCTGACTGTCGTCGGCTGAGGCTCAGACACTCTGGGGGCCCAGCTCCACCGCAGGACGTTCGAGGCAAAGGGACCGTGCCATTCGTGTGCCAGATCCTACGGGGAACCACGGAGAACAGCGGGTACTTGCCCAGGGTGCGACCAGGATTCCACCGCTGCTCCGCCGCTGGTCAGCTCAGCAACCATCGCCAGAGACCCGAGCTTCCCAAGCTGAAGTCCCGTAAGGGCACCAAAGTTGGTGGCTCCGTCACTGATATCAACACGAACCTACGTCCGCGTGGCCGCTAGCATCGGATCATGACGTCATATCAGGCGGATGCCGCGTAGATCCCCGCACGAGGTGAGGGCCACCGTGCACGATGAGCGAAGCGATGATGCAGTGAGCACACTGCTCATCAGCGCATGTCCTGGCCTGCCAACGTGCGCTGCCGTTCACACGTACCTCTTCGTCGATGGGCTCGACGTGGTCACGCGCAGCGACAGCAGAATGGCCGGCCTCAGCCCGAGCCGACTTCTCCGCCCAGGAGGACCGCTCTATCCGACGGATATGCCGCGCACAGTGGATGTGGCAACCCAGGAGCAGCCCCAGGGCCCCGGCAAAGTTGATCACGCTGCCAGGAGCAGGTTGATGGGGCGGTCGGTGTCGCGGGCGTGATGCCGTAGGGCGGCGGCGATGTTGCGGTGTCCGTCCAGACGGAGCAGGGTGATCGCGGTGTTGCGTAGGCCCGCCATGACACGGGGTGCGTTGCCGGTGCGGATCTGGGAGCGGTCCTCGTCGAAGGTGACATCGCGGACCCAGTGCAGGCGATTTTCGATCTCCCAGTGCGACTGCACCCATGCGGCCAGGATCACAGGCGGTGCGGTGGCGGCGTCCGCGCTGGTGACCAGGTAGACGATCTCGACGGTCCGTCGGCCCTTCCTGGTGACGGTGCGCCGCAGCTGGGCGACCTGCATGGCTCCGCTGAACTCGACCCATGCCGGCACGTCGACGGTCTTGATCGTGCGGGTGGCACGACGTCCGTGTCCCCGAACCGTCTTGGTGACGGCGGGTATCGAAGCCCAGGGAAGCGTCTTGAGCTGCGCATACAACGACTTCTGATTGGCCTTCACGGTCAGCACGTAGTCACCACCGGCCCCGGTCACCAGGGTCGCGGTGTCGTGCTGAGTGTGCAGCGCGTCCATCGTGACGACCACGCCGTCCAGGTCGAGGAGCTGAAGCAGCTCCCGGGCAGCGGGGATCTCGTTGCTCTTCTCACCCACCGCGACCTGGCCGAGCACCGCCCCGGACCCATGAGCGAGGGCAGCGACGAGGTGCGGGGCCGAAGAACCGGCGCCGCGTGCGCCGCGGAGCGTCTTGCCGTCGATCGCGATCACCCTGCGGCCCTCGACGAGTGCTGTCCTGGCCAGTGCCCAGGCACCCAGCGCCGCGTCGAGACGGTCCGCGTCGAGGCGGGCGAACAGGCGCCGCAGCGTCGACTCATCCACCCGGCCCCGCTCCAGGCCCAACCGTTCCAGCGCGGCACTTCCTGCGTCCCGGGCCCACTCCCCGATCGCCGTGAACCCCCGTGCCCCGGCCAGTACCGCGCACACCGCCACCGCGATCAGAGCGCCCACCGGATGCCGCACACCGCGCCGACGGCGCGGATCAGGTATCCCGGCGAGCAGTTCGGCCAGGAGCTCATGATCCGGGACGGGCGTGCGAACAGGCGCGGGAATGAGAGACGATGACATGGCGCGGGCGTGATCCCCAGGTCGGACGGTAAGGCGTAGGAACCTCCATCCAACCGGACCGGAACACGCCCGCGCACCTCTTCTATCTGCAAAACCCCACGTCACAGGGCTACAGAACAACTTTGCCGGGGCCCTGGGAGCAGCCCGAGCCAGGGCCGGGCGGGCTGACCATCCAGGTCAGGCTCCGGGGCCAGACGGTCATCTGGTCAGACCTGATGTACCCGGGCCCTGATGGCAGGCCCATCGAGGAGATTCGCTTCCGCCTGGAGCAGTACCTGGGTGAAGTCGAGCGAGCATACGCGGTGTTGAAAGACGGCCTGTAGCGGCAGTACGGCAACGCCCGAATCAGTTTCCGTCTCATTCAGCAGCGTTCAACGCCATTCAGACCAGACCGAAGCCGGTAGCCGCGCCCACAGTCGAACGCCCATGAACGCAGGTGAACGGCCCCGTCCGAAGGCGCAAGCCCAACCACCACAGTTGGAAAGCGTGTGGGCGATCAAGTCCATCCTCGTTGCGCCTCGGTTGCTCTACAGCTGGCGAGGGTCCTGTCCGAGGATGACCGGGTCTTCGGCTCGCAGCCGAAACGCTGCGTACACGCCCAGGCTCTTGCGCGCCGCGATGTAGTACTCGTCGCGCTTCTCCTGAAACTGTCTGAACGCCCGCGTCCAGTCTTCCGCCGTACCGGAGCGCATCTCACGAACGAACTGCTCCAGGACCCACGCATGGCGTTGCAGCGTCCTTGCTGCCGAGATGGTCTCGGCGTCTCCCATGAGGAGGACCGCCTCGAAGGCGTACCCACGCTCCAGTTCAGCCTCAGCCAAGCGCTCCAAGCCGACGTCCTGGGCAAGTGGTTGGGGCAAGTCGAAGAGCCCTTTACCTGCTGCCAGGCGGCCGGCCACCGACGTGAACCTCTTGATGGAGTCGGCGTATCGGAGGTAAGCCTCCAAACGGCGTTCGTCCCACCTCGTTGAGAGTTGGCGGCTCCACCGTGCCCTCTCCATCAACGCTCCGCCGACGTAGGAAGCAGCTGCGCCGACGAGCACACCCATCAAGGTGAACAGCTCTCCTGACATGTGCCCCTGCCGATCAGATAGACGCTAGTGGGGACAGTACTGACCCGACTGCCCCTGCGGAAAGATCGATCTCCACCGGTCGGTACGCAGCCAACAGGAACGACAGAGGACTCGGCCAAGACCGGCAACCTGGTGACAACGTGCCCTGAGCACTGCACCACAAGCGCACCAGATCGAGCGGGGAACAGCGGGGAATCACGGTGAAAGCGGCCGGTCGGGCAGAGGCCGCGAACCGGCCGCTTGAGCAGGCCAGCGTCGGCAACAGGTCCTCGATGCCCGCAGCTTCCCAAGCTGATGGCCCGACAGCTCAGTACGGCCGACGAATCTCGTCCTCCTCCAACGCAGCCTCGTACCGCGCCAACAGAGCATCCAGGTCGGCCAGAAGAAGGCCGGCGGAGTCCCGAGCTTCATCCAGGTCGCCTCGCTCGCATGCCTCCGCCACCTCGGCCACGGCACCGCGCAGGATGCGAAGGGAGTCGCCCTGCACCAGGACCCCGGGGAACCGCCTGCCGGGCATGCGCACCACGGCGCCGTTACCACCATCTGTGAACAGCTCCGCCTCAATACGCTCCATCGGCCCATCCATTCTGACATCACCAGCTGACATCAACGACGTTGGACTCCCGCGGCCTTGAGTGACCGCCCATGCTCCGCCGGCAGTACTGCGAGGGCGGTATGGGAGCCGCGGGATCGAACTCCTAAAGCGGGTGTCGCAGGTTCGAATCCTGCCGGGGGCACACGGCTAAGGGCCAGTTCAGAGGCTTGATCCTCTCGAACTGGCCCTTTGCCATGATCACGGCCGTGCCAGAAATGCCACTACGATGCCACGTCGCCATCGCCCCGTTCCTTGCGGATCATCGAGCCAAGCCGATCGGCGATCTCCCGGTCACGGCCGCTGACCACGTGCTGATAGATCAAGCCCCGGCTCTGGCTGCGCCCGCGCTCCTGCCTTCGGCCCGCTCGGCGCTGCCGCCGCCGACGCGCGCCCACATGTAGATAGGGCCGGTAGCCATGAGTCGATCACCGTATAGAGCGGCCGGCCGTCAAGACGATGCCTCCGGCGGGGGATCAGCCGACACCGGGATGGAGGGGGCGCCGTACGCGACCGCGGGTCCGTAGTGGCGTGCGCGGGGAGCTTCCATCCCGTCCACCATCGACCCAGGCAGAGCCGAGCAGACGCGGCCCATGGCGTCCAGGTCGTTCGTGCAGTGGCGCGCTCCACCTGGACGACATGAACCACGAGCGCAGCAGTCCCTGTCCAGACCGCTTCAGTGATGTTGGGCGGTTGTGCGTCGGCGGAAACACCTGGCCACGCGTATCGGAGAACCCTCCAGAGAAAGTGGTGCACACCGCTTCGATCGCAATGGTGTGCACCCACCCGGCGTCCTGCATTTCAGGCCCGCACTCCATGTGCAGGAGGTATCCGCCGATGCACATCACTCGGGTAGTAACATGTACTACATGGAGACCACGGCCCGCGAGTTCAACCAGAAGTCCTCCCAGATCCTCGCCGCAGCAGCCCGCGGCGAGACCGTCACCGTCACCAAGAACGGCACCCCCGTCGCACGGGTCGTACCGATAAACGACACCGAGGTGCCCCCGTACCCAACCGACGCTATGGGCGACCTGGCCCTCCCCGACCTCGGCCTGCCCGACCTCACCGACGACGAGATCGAGAACACCCTCAAGGGGATGGGCGCGTGAGCCTGGTCGCCGTCGCCGACACCAACGGCCTGTACCGCCTGCTCGACTCGAAACTCACCGGCCACCAGGAACACAAGAAGGCCCTGGCAGCAGCCAGCCACCTCATCATCTCTCCCATGGTCCTGGCCGAACTGGACTACCTGATCTCAACCCGTGCCGGAGCCCAGAAGGCCCTGATCGCGGCGCGCTTCATCGAACGTAACGTCGCAACCCGACGCTTCGAGGTGCCCTCCGTCAGCACTCACCTGAGCGCGGCGATCGCGGTCGCCGAAAGCTACGCGGACGCCGATGGCGGCAAGGGCATCGGCCTCAACGACGCCATGAACGTCGCCCTCGCCGCCGCCTACCGCACCGACGCCGTGCTCACCACCGACCACCGCTTCCGCATGGTGCGGCCCCTGACCGGCCACCCGGCATTCCGGCTCCTGCCCGAAGATCTGTAGTCACGGCGGCCTTGCCTGCCCGGGGACGCCCGCTCACCGCGTCACGTGGTGCCGTCCCGGAGCGGTTCGATCAGCCTTGGACGTCCGGCCGAAGGGTGGCATGTCCCACACCACGTCACCTTCCGATTCTGGTTCCTGCCATTCCAGAAGGTCATCGTCGACGACGGGCTCCCACTCTCCCCAGATCTCAAAGAGTCCGTCGCGTCTCAATGCGTGCGCGCGGGAGTTGCACCTGCACAACTCGCTCTGGTCGGGATCTCCCTCTCACCCACCCTCGCGGATCATGACCCCGAGCCGATCGGCGGCCTTGGCGATCACCCGACACTCCTCGGGCCTGGCGGTCATCGGGATACGAAACAGCCCCCTCGGAGTGATCTCCAAGGGGGCTGTTTCGTATCTGCGGGGGACGGAAAGCGGGGCGCCCTCGCCCTCTTGCTCAGGCCTGGAGGGCCTGGAGGGCCTGGGCGTCTGCGTCTGCATCTGTGCTGGTGAGATCTCGACGACCCCAACAGGCCTCAGCAGCCCGCAGCGAGCCGGGGGCGGCGGCCGATGCTCAGCACCGGTTCTTCCGCCGTCCCGGCTCCTCCGCGACCCGGCTTCAACCGATCAGTACTGCTCGGTCTCCACGAAACCCGCGTCCGCGTTGTCGTCGGCGCCGAAGGCGTCGGCGGCGGCCGTGGGGTCGAATCCGGGCGGGCTGTCCTTGAGGCCAAGGCCCAGGCCGGCCAGCTTCGCCTTGACCTCGTCGATGGACTTCGAACCGAAGTTGCGGATGTCCAGGAGGTCGGCCTCGGAGCGTGAAAGGAGCTCGCCCACGGAGTGGACGCCCTCACGCTTGAGGCAGTTGTAGGAGCGGACCGTGAGCTCCAGCTCCTCGATCGGCAGCGCGAGGTCAGCGGCAAGGGCGGCGTCCGTGGGGGACGGGCCCATGTCGATGCCCTCGGCGTCGATGTTCAGCTCACGGGCGAGACCGAACAGCTCGACCAGCGTCTTGCCCGCGGAGGCCATGGCGTCACGCGGACGCATCGCCTGCTTGGTCTCGACGTCGACGATCAGCTTGTCGAAGTCGGTGCGCTGCTCGACACGCGTGGCCTCGACCTTGTACGTGACCTTGAGCACCGGGCTGTAGATGGAGTCGACCGGAATACGGCCGATCTCCTGGCCCACCTGCTTGTTCTGCACGGCGGAGACATAACCGCGGCCACGCTCGACCGTCAGTTCCATCTCCAGCTTGCCCTTGCCGTTGAGCGTGGCAAGAACCAGATCGGGGTTGTGCACCTCGACACCGGCCGGAGGCGCGATGTCGGCGGCGGTGACCAGACCCGGACCCT
This sequence comes from Streptomyces sp. NBC_00285, assembly GCF_036174265.1. NCBI lineage: Bacteria > Bacillati > Actinomycetota > Actinomycetes > Kitasatosporales > Streptomycetaceae > Streptomyces > Streptomyces sp. NBC_00285. Next base: position 4,737,670 of record NZ_CP108055.1, read on the forward strand.
GCTTGCGCAGGTACATCACCACGGGCTCGTCGTGCTCCGAGGAGACGACCAGCTGCTTGATGTTGAGGATCAGGTCGGTGACGTCCTCCTTGACGCCCGGCACGGTGGTGAACTCATGCAGGACACCGTCGACCCGGATGCTCGTGACAGCAGCACCGGGAATCGACGACAGGAGGGTACGGCGGAGGGAGTTGCCGAGGGTGTAACCGAATCCCGGCTCCAGCGGCTCGATCACGAACCGGGAACGGAACTCGTCGACGACCTCTTCGGTCAACGAGGGACGCTGAGCGATCAGCACGAGGTATTGCCCTTCAGTGTTTGGCGCCCGCTATGTGACGCCGTAGACATCACAAAGGGTACGGGCGGTTGGACCCCCGCCGAGGCCGAACCGCCCGACCTCCACCCCGGCACAGTCTCCGGAGGCCCGGTTGCGCCGCACCCGCCCGCGGTCTCCGTGCGGCCCAGGGGCACTGCTTGCGGGCGCTTCCGCCCCCGTGGCGCGGACCGGATCCTCCTGCCCGTTGGGTCACGGCCGGACTGGGTCTATGGTCGGAATCACAGGCCCAGGGCGAGGAGGACGGCCGGTGATGCCGCAGGACGAGGCCGTGATCGGCTGCATGGGGAAGGTGCTCATCGGAACCCGCGGATCCGCGGGGCCCGGCGAGATCCTGGTGCGGGTCAGAGGCGGCTCGGAGACCTTCCTCGCCTGGTCGGAAAACCCGCTGTCAGCAGGCGCGACGGTGCTCGTGATCGAATCACGAGGATGCCGCGAGGTCGGCGTCATCGAGTGGGTGGATCCATTGGACGCGCTCGGCGACGACACCGCCGACGCCGACTGAGGAGTACAGGCATGTTCGGATACCGCGTCCCCGCCCCCGACGAGGCGATGTTGATCTCGGGAGGCAGGCGGGGACTGGGGGGCGCTCCGTTTCGAGTGGTGACGGGGCACGGCAAGTTCGTGCTCCCGGTCTTTCGCAAGGTCCGGTTCCTCACCCTGTCCATGTGTGAGTCCGAGGTGACCGAGACCTGTGTGACCAGGCAGGGCATCGCGTTGCACGTCCGTGCGGTCATCGCTTTCAAGGTCGGCAACGATCACGAGAGCATCATCAACGCAGGTCAGCGGTTTCTCTCCGACCAGGACCAGATGTCGGTGCTCACCGGCCGGATCTTCGCCGGCCATCTGCGGGCCATCATCGGCTCGATGACGGTCGAGGAGATCGTCACCGAGCGGCAGAAGCTCGCCGCGGAGGTCCTGGACACCTCGAAGACCGAGATGGCGAAGATCGGCCTGACCGTCGACTCCCTTCAGATCCAGTCGATCGACGACGGCGACACCGGCTACATCGACGCGATGTCCGCGCCGCACAAGGCGGCCATCCAGCGGCAGGCCCAGATCGCCCAGGCGCAGGCCACTCAGGCCTCGGTCGAGGCGGAGCAGGCGGCGGCCCGCAACCAGGCCGAATACGCCCGGCAGACCGCCATCGTCAGGGCCGAGTACTCGGCCGAGGTGGACCGCGCCCAGGCGAAGGCCGCGCAGGCCGGGCCGCTGGCGCAGGCGGACGCCCAGCAGGAGGTGCTCGCCGCCCAGACGGAGCTGGCCCTGCGCCAGGCCAAGCTGCGCCAGCAGCAGCTGGTGGCCGAGATCGTGAAGCCCGCCGAGGCCGAGGCGGAGCGGATCAGGATCCTCGCGGCCGCCGATGCGCAGCGGATGAAGATCCAGGCGGAGGCGGCGGCCTCGTACGACCGGGTCGCACTCGACCGGATGCTGATCGACCAGCTCCCGCAGATCGTCAAGGAGGCCGCGGGCGGCCTCGCGGGTGCCAACGTCAACGTCCTCAACGGCGCGGACGGGCTCGGCGAGATCGCCGCGGGCCTGGTGTCGCAGGGGCTGACGATCCTCGACTCGGTCCGGCAGAACCTGGGCGGACAGGACTCCGACGGCCGCCGCCCCGACGGCCGCCCCGGGGCGAGCGAGGACAGCAGCCTGCTCCAACTGCCTTCCGGCGAGGAGCAGAAGCCGAAGAACGGTCGGGTGGACGTCGACTAGGGGTGCCAACAGGCCTGCTCACGTGGGGAGTTCATCCATCACCCTTGGGCGGGGGCTCGCGGCAGGGGCCGTGGGAGCGGGCGGGCGCGTACAGGCCTGTACCGCCGCGGCCCGGCACGTCCGGTCCCTCACGTGCCCCCTGCTCCGGTCGGGACCGACCATCTCTCTCCCTGGAGTCCGGAAATCTGTCCTGGCGGCAGTAGACATTGGCCGGTGATGTGGTTATGGTTTCTCTTGTAGCCGAGATCGAGCAAGGCCCGGCAGACACGAACTGCCGGCCAGAAGTACCAGTGAGTGCAGTTCGCAGGACGGTGTGGTGGTGGAGTTCCGAAGCCAGGGTTGGTGCAGGACGGCGACGGGACTGACGACCGCACCGGGTGACCCGCAGCGATCAGGGGTCGCCACCAGCAGTGCGGTTCAGCGGTTCCTCGGTAAAGGCGTCGGCTGCGGGCGCGCGTGCCGGGAGGTTCGACAGTGGGGTTCCAAGCCGGAGCAGATGCAGGACGGGCGACGGGGCTGGCTGCCGAAGAGTGGCGCTGTGACAGGCCACAAGCAGTTCGCAACACAGCAGTACGCAATACGCAGTACCAGCAGGTCGCAACACCAGCAGTACGCAGTTCCCGCAAGGTAAATCAGCTCAGCCAGAGGGAAAGAACGGAGGATCCAGGCACCATCAGGATCGCCCGGGCGAGCATCTTGGGCCCGGGTACCGCAGGACATCGATAGTGAGGTGGTCTCCGGTCGAGCAACCGCGATCCCCGCAACCCCGACAGCTCTCAGGTCGGGCCCGCGGAAACAGAAGGCCGGCGCAGTACCAGGGCCGGCAGATGGTGTAGCAGTTTCCTTCGGGGCCCTGGTGCCATACGGCACCGGGGCCCCTCCACGCGTTCCACAGAGAGGTGCGATGACAGCAGACGACTCGTTCGGGCGTCTTGACGACGACGACTACCCCGCCTACACCATGGGCCGGGCCGCCGAGTTGCTCGGCACCACGCAGGGCTTCCTCCGGGCCATCGGCGAAGCCCGCCTCATCACGCCGCTCCGCTCCGCGGGTGGCCACCGCCGCTACTCCCGCTACCAGTTGCGCATCGCCGCCCGTGCTCGCGCGCTCGTCGACCAGGGCACTCCCATCGAGGCGGCCTGCCGCATCGTCATCCTCGAGGACCAACTCGAGGACGCCCAGCGCATCAACGCCGAATACCGTCGCGCCGCCGAAGCGTCCCGACCGCCCGCCGCCTGAGGGCACGCGTGGTCACGGTCCGGGAGCCCCTCGCCCACGTCTTCGGCGTGGGCGTTCTGCTGCGCCGTGCCGTGCCGCTCGGAGAACAGACGGTCGCGCCTGCTGACCACCCCCGGAATAATCGCGCTCTTCTGAGCACTTAACGGCGCCCGCGCTCCTGAAACGCTGCGGTCCGAGTGGGCCAATATCTATGGCCGCCAGGTGAGAGTTTGACACGTCACGCGGAAAGTGTTTTTGCCGCAATCGACGGGGTAAAGGAATTTATCGCCCTCGGGCCATCGCCTCGTGCTACTGTCGATCTCAGTTGCAGTTGTGGTTCCCAAAAACTTCAAGCGCCTTCGCCGGTTTTTTCAGTCGCCGGCGGCGTTTTCGTACAGCCGGTCATTTTCCGGACGGGGCATCATCGCGGCGACCCGGTAACCGTGCATCGCGGGTCCCGGCGTACTGCCCAAGAGGAGATATGACATGGCGTCAGGCACAGTGAAGTGGTTCAACGCGGCCAAGGGTTTCGGCTTCATCGAGCAGGATGGTGGGGGCGCCGACGTGTTCGCCCACTTCTCGAACATCGCCGCCCAGGGCTTCCGCGAGCTGGTCGAAGGCCAGAAGGTCACCTTCGACATCGCGTCGGGCCAGAAGGGCCCGACGGCCGAGAACATCGTCCTCGCCTGACGCTGACGCACACTTCGCAGCTGGGGCCCGCATCCCTCGGGGTGCGGGCCCCAGCTGCGGACATTTCCCGCAGTGGTGTGACCTGTGGGACGGGAAGCGCCCACACCCCCTCCAGGGGCACGCGCCCCGTCCAGGGCACAACCGGTGGACGTCCGACGTCCGGGATTTCACGTCCATCAGGGCGTCAGAAATTCCGTCGATGCAATCCACGCCCGATCCACTGCACTTCCCAGATTCCTTTTCACATTCCATTCGGTCCGTTCTTGAGATTCCCCGCGCTGCTTCCGCTGCGGGAATTCCTTGATACGTGCCGTATCAAGGAAGGTTCTCGATGAACTCCGCACGTACGAATGACCGCTCTTCCCGCCGCAACCGTGGCGACGGCACCGCTTTCGGCGCCGGTTCGAATCGGGGCAGCCGTTTCGGATCGTCCACCCCGAGCCGTTCTGGGGGTTCGAGCCGCTCAGGGGGCCCGAGCCGTTCCGGCGGCTACGGCCGGCGGCCCGCAGCGGTCCAGGGTGAGTTCGCCCTGCCGGAGACGATCACTCCTGCCCTGCCCGCGGTCGAGGCGTTCGCCGACCTCGACATGCCCAAGCAGTTGCTGGCCGCGCTGACCGCGCAGGGTGTGAGCGTCCCGTTCCCGATCCAGGGCGCGACCCTGCCCAACACCCTCGCGGGCCGCGACGCCCTGGGCCGCGGGCGCACCGGTTCCGGCAAGACCCTCGCCTTCGGCCTGGCCCTGCTGGCCCGGACCGCCGGACAGCGCGCCGAGCCCCGCCAGCCGCTGGCCCTGGTGCTCGTGCCGACGCGTGAGCTGGCCCAGCAGGTGACCGACGCGCTCACCCCCTACGCCCGCTCGGTGCAGCTGCGTCTCGCCACGGTCGTGGGAGGCATGTCGATCGGCAAGCAGGCCAACGCGCTGCGCACCGGAGCCGAGGTCGTCGTCGCCACGCCGGGACGGCTCAAGGACCTCATCGACCGCGGTGACTGCCGGCTGAACCAGGTCGCGATCACCGTCCTCGACGAGGCCGACCAGATGGCCGACATGGGCTTCATGCCCCAGGTCACCGCGCTCCTGGACCAGGTCCGCCCCGAGGGTCAGCGGATGCTCTTCTCCGCCACCCTCGACCGCAACGTCGACCGCCTGGTCCGCCGCTACCTCACCGACCCGGTCGTCCACTCCGTCGACCCGTCCGCGGGTGCGGTCAGCACGATGGAGCACCACGTACTGCACGTCCACGGCGCGGACAAGCACTGGACGACGACGCAGATCGCGGCGCGTGAGGGCCGGGTGATCATGTTCCTGGACACCAAGCACGCCGTCGACCGGCTGACGCAGGACCTGCTGAACAGCGGTGTCCGGGCCGCCGCCCTGCACGGCGGCAAGTCGCAGCCGCAGCGCACCCGCACCCTGACCCAGTTCAAGACCGGGCACGTCACCGTGCTCGTGGCCACGAACGTCGCCGCCCGCGGCATCCACGTCGACAACCTCGACCTGGTCGTCAACGTCGACCCGCCGACCGACCACAAGGACTACCTGCACCGCGGTGGACGTACCGCGCGCGCCGGCGAGTCCGGCAGGGTCGTCACCCTGGTCACCCCCAACCAGCGCCGTGACATGAGCCGCCTCATGAACGACGCCGGCATCGTGCCCGAGACCACCCAGATCCGCACCGGCGAAGAGGCGCTCGGCCTGATCACCGGAGCCCAGACGCCCTCCGGTATTCCCGTGACGATCACCGCGCCGGTCGCCGAACGGCGTGAGCGCAGTACGTCATCGTCACGCGGCCGTCGCAGCCCCGCGTCGGCTGCCCGGCGCAGGACCGGACGGCAGTCGTCGTTCAACGCGGCGGCGTAATTACTTCGTGTTCAGGTTGAGGAAACTGGCCCACCTCTGCAGGAGGCACGTTTTGACGATCGTTCAGATGCAGCCCCGCTCCTCTGGTGCCGCTCGCGTACCCAGGACGGTGGCCGACGCCATGCAGACCGCCGGACCGCAGGTCTGCGACGACATGACCGTCGAGGTGGCCCTGTCCGTCATGGCGAGCGCCCGCACCGGGCACCTGCTCGTCTGCGACAACGACGGCGCGTGCACCGGGCTCCTCACCCGGGACCGGCTCACCGCGGTCCGTGACAGCGCCGTGTACACGGACCGGGTCCAGCTGCGGGACATCCTCGTCGACCCGGGGCCCTTCGCCTCCCCCTTGACTACCATGGCCGAAGCCGAGCAGGCGATGCGTCACCTTCTGCTCGACGCCCTGCCCGTGGTCGACGAACACGGCAACGCCCTGGGTGTCCTCGCCCTGACCAGCTGAACCATCCACACCGCGGCAGAACCATTCCCTCGTTCTTCTCCCTGTGAGGCATCATGCGCTGCGTCATCGCCCGCTTCCCCTTCGACCTCACCAAGCACGGCGTCCTGGAATCCATGAAGGGCGTCAAGCCCGAGGAGGTCGTCGGGGCGTCCGTGATCGTCGGCCGTCGCACCTACCCCGCCAAGCAGGTCGGGCAGGTCGTCACACGCCAGGACCGCCGCGACTTCAGCGCCGCCGAAGTCCTCCGGGCCATGGCCCAACTCGGCTTCACCTGCCGCGACGTCACCCCGGCCGCCGCACCCACGCTCGCGCTGAGCCCGCTCCAAGAGGCTTCCGCGATGCTCGGGACCCCCGCGGCCGTCTGACCGACAGGACAGGCAGGCGCGAGCCGCCACCGCCGTTGTCGAAGCAGCACTGATGGTCCGACCGGAATGCTCCGGTCGGACCATCAGTGCGTACGAGGGGTTCCTCACCGCGGCGTTGCGCGCAGTCCGGCCTGGAAACGGGAGTCCGCGTCGAGGACGAGGAGCGGCCTCCGACTTCCGTGGGCAGTCAACCGGAATTCAACCTGTCGGAAACATTGACTCACTCACGCCCCAAATCTATCTTTCGGTCGAAACTCCGTACGTCGTTCCATATATCGAACCATGTCGGCCCGGGAACAGGCCGCTGAAGGAGACCCGCCGTGGACCGCATCCGCAGCAGCTCGACCAGCCGACGCACGCTCCTCAAGGCCTGCACGGCCCTGGTCGTCGCCGTGACCGTGCCGACCGTCGTCGGCACCCCCGCGTTCGCCGCCGTCCCGGCTTCCCCGGCCGTCACCTTCACCAACCCGATCGCCGAGCAGCGCGCCGACCCGCACATCTACAAGCACACCGACGGCTACTACTACTTCACCGCCACGGTCCCCGCGTACGACCGGATCGTGCTGCGCCGCGCCACCACGCTCCAGGGCCTGGCGACCGCCTCCGAGACGACCATCTGGTCCAAGCACGCCAGCGGTGACATGGGCGCCCACATCTGGGCTCCGGAGATCCATTTCATCGACGGCAAGTGGTACGTGTACTTCGCGGCCGGCGCCTCCAACGACATCTGGAAGATCCGCCCGTGGGTCCTGGAGTCCTCGTCCGCCAACCCGATCACCGGGACCTGGACCGAGAAGGGCCGTATCGCGCTGCCCCTGGACACCTTCTCGCTCGACGCGACGACCTTCGTGGTGAACGGCACCCGCTATCTGAGCTGGGCGCAGAACGACCCGGCCGTCGGCGACGGCACCAACATCTACCTCGCGAAGATGTCCAACCCCTGGACGATCAGCGGCACTCCGGCAATGATCTCCCGGCCCACGCTGTCCTGGGAGGTCATCGGGCACACGGTGAACGAGGGGCCCTCCGTCATCCAGCGGGGCGGCAAGATCTTCCTGGCCTTCTCGGCGAGCGCCACCGACGCCAACTACTGCCTGGGGCTGCTGACCGCGTCCGCCTCCGCCGATCTGCTCAACCCGGCCTCCTGGACGAAGAGTCCGCAGCCGGTGTTCACGAGCAACGCCTCGACCGGGCAGTACGGGCCGGGCCACAACACCTTCACGGTCTCCGAGGACGGCACGTCCGACGTCCTCGTCTACCACGACCGCAACTACCGGGACATCAGCGGCGATCCGCTCAACGACCCCAACCGGCGCACCCGTTACCAGAAGCTGTACTGGAACGCCGACGGCACCCCGAACTTCGGCATCCCGGTCTCCGACGGTGTCACCCCGGTGCGCTTCTCGTCGTTCAACTACCCGGACCGGTACATCCGGCACTGGGAGTACCGGGCGAAGACCGAGGCGAACGTCACCAACCTCGCCGACTCGCAGTTCCGGATCGTCACCGGGCTGACCGGCTCCGGGACGGTCTCGCTGGAGTCGGCGAACTTCCCCGGCTACTACCTCCGGCACAAGAACTACGAGCTGTGGGTGGAGAAGAACGACGGCACGGCCACCTTCCTGGCCGACGCCTCCTTCACCCGGCGGGCGGGCCTCGCCGACCCGGCCGGGGTGTCCTTCGAGTCGTACAACTTCCCGGGCCGTTTCATCCGGCACTACAACAGCCTGCTTCAGCTCCAGCCGCTCAGCACCTCCCTGGACCAGCAGGACGCGACGTACTACGCCGAGTAGAGCCCGGATCGGACAGGCCGGACACGTCGGACACCTCAGGGCGGGTTCCGGCTGCCGAACCGCAGGGATTTCCGCCGGCCACCGGCCGTCAAGGCCACCGGCCGTCAAAGACCCCTGGGTCAGCGGGAGCGCCAGGAGCGGCCCGCCAGGCGTTCCATGAGCAGGTAGTGGACGAGCAGGGACAGGAACCAGGTCACCACGCCCCCGACCAGGAACAGGGCGAGGTGGCTGAGGCCGGGCTGGCCGCGGCGCAGCAGCCAGTACACGGGCAGGTGCAGCAGGAAGAGGCTGTACGACATGCGGCCGACCTCGGTGAGCAGGTCGGTCGAGAGCAGTCGGGCCAGGGGGCCTCGGCCGGTGCAGAGCACCGCCGTCAGCAGTGCCGCGGCCAGGGCGACCGCGACCACGTACCGGTTCTCGCCCGGCCCGCCGCCTCGGAGGACCGCCGAGACCGCCAGGGCCGCCGCCGCGGCGAGGCCGGTCGTCGCCGTCAGTGCGGCGGCCGGGCGGGACACCGCGCGGCCGCCGCGTTCGACCAGGTGCACGAGGCAGGCGGCACCGGCGCCGGCCGGCAGGGCGAGTGCCCGCAGGTCGGTGACGACGCCGGGCAGCATCCCGCGGGCCGCCGCGACGATCGCCGCACCGGTGAGCAGCGCGACGACCAGGGTCACCGCGGCGAGTCGGCGTCGGGCCAGGAGGCCGACGCACGCCAGCAGGAGGGACCACACAAGGACGGAACGCGCGGTGACGTCACCCAGCCACAGGGGAGCGAGCGGTGAGTCCGTCGTCGGGACCGCGCCCAGGGGGCTCCCCCGCAGCCAGTCGGCCCACTCCCCGTGACCGGGGAGGGCCGACGCGGCCTGCCGGGCCAGGTCGCGGACGACGCCTGGCGGGCCCAGCGCCCAGCAGGCCGCGAAGGTCGCGGCGACCGACACCAGCAGCGCGGGGATCATGCGCTTGGCCCTGCGGGTCAGGAAGCCCAGGACACCGGTCGTACCGGTGGCCGTCGCCCTGCGGATCAGGGGCAGGGTGGTGAGGAAGCCCGTGAGCACCAGGAGGACGTCGACACCCGCGCCGGTCCAGGAGAACCACCGGCCGCCCACGCCGGTGTCGTACAGCAGAACGGTCAGCACGGCCGCGCCCCGCAGGCCGTCCACGGCGGAGAAACGGCTCCCGCTCGTCTCGTCCGCCGAATCCCGGGCCGGCACCGGATCCGGCGCGGGCGCGGTGAGGCGGGCCGGGAGGCGGGGGGCGCCCACGAAGGGAACGGCAGCGGCCGGGCCCGCGAACACCGCCGGAAACCCTGCTGGGTCGGCCGCCCGTTCCTCGGTCCGTTCGGCACGTGTGGGCCCGTACGTCTCGGGCGGCCGGTGCAGGTAGCGCTCTTCGTTCATCTCGGCCAGGTCCGGAAGCAGGAGGTGATGACGGACTCGGCGGGGCGGCCGAGGAAGGAGGTGAGGGAGCCGGGCGGGGTGCCGGCGCCGGGGTCGGCGTGGAAGTCGAGGTTCCACCAGTACAGGCCGGCCATGTCACGGTCCCGGGCGACCCGGCAGGCCGCCTCGAACCAGCGTTTCTGCACCGTGGGGTTGGGCTTTCCCCCGCCCGTCCACGCGGCCGGGTGCCGGTAGGCGCCGTCCTCGGCGATGATGCCGACCTCGCTCAGTACGATCCGGGGCAGTTTCCCGGTGCCCTTGCGGTCCAGCCAGCGCTGCCAGCCCGCGGCGATCTGCGCGACGGAGGCGTCGTCGCCGAGCCCGGCCAGGGGGAAGTAGGCGTCGACGCCCAGGTGGTCGACGGGGACGGGGACGTGCCGGGAGACGTAGTCGTCCCAGTTGGCGTCGTAGGACAGTTCACCGGGGAAGGACCTGCGTGCGGCGGCGGTCAGGGAGTGCCAGCGCGGGTCGTCCTCCAGCGATGTCAGTTCCACCCCGAGGACGAAGGTGCTCGCGTGGTGGCGGGCCGCGAGGGTGAGGTAGGGCGCGAGGAAGGCCTCGTACGAGCGGAACCAGGCCGCCCTGTCGGTGGGGGCGAGTGAGCCGCGCCAGGCCAGGGGGTCCTTCGCGAGCAGGGTCTTCTCGTCGAGCAGGGGGCGCACGGTGATGCGCAGTCCGGCCGCCGCCGCGGTGTCCAGGAGCATCCCCAGGTGCCGTACGGACGGTGTCCCGGCGGAGGCGGCGACCCGGTTCGCCGTGGGGCCGGTGGTCGTGAACGGGAAGGTCACCGAGATCGCGTTCATGTGCGTGCCGACCATGTGGTTCACCACGCGCAGGGCGTCGGTGCGCACGGACGCGTCGGTCTCGCCCGGGTAGGCGTACCAGAGGACCTGCGCGCCGAGTTGGGGGTCGCCGGAGCGCCAGGGCCGGGCGACCTTCGCGGGGGCCGGGGCCCGGCTCGCGGAGGGGGACGGGGGCAGGGACGGGGACGGGGACGCGGGGGTCGTCGCCGTCGAAGCTGTCGGGGAGACGCACGCGGCCGTCGACAGGAGTACGAGCAGGGCGAGGCCGTAGAGGCGGATACGCATACGTCAGGCCGGTTTCGCTATGACGACGAACTGGTTCTCCACGCCCCGCAGGCAGCGCAGCAGTCCCCGGAAGGACCCGGCCGCCTCCCAGAGAGCGAAGAACGGCATCAGGGCGACCACGGCCATCGGCTCCCACCACAGGCGGCGGCCGTTGGCCGACACCGAGGCGTTGATCTTGAGGCCTTCCCAGTACATCCAGACCGCGTAGCCCATGGTCACCGCCCACAGGGGCAGGATCCACGGGGTCACGGGCGAGGTGTTGAGGTCGCCGAGGAGCGCGCCGACCGCGAGGACGACGCCGACGTGCTGGAAGGGCCCCATCACCCAGGTCGTCACGCTGTACATGAGCAGCGCCCGGGAGCGGCGCGGCAGGGTGCGGTTGAAGGCCAGGCCCACCAACCCCCAGGACCAGCGCTCGCGTTGCTTGAGGAAGTCCCGCATGGTCGCGGGGGACGCGCCGTAGCTGCGGCCGGAGAACCAGTCGCTGCGGCCCTTGTAGCGGCTGGCGAAGAGCAGGGCGAGGTGGGCGTCCTCGCAGATGGAGTCCGGGCCGAAGTCCCAGCCGATGGTGGCCTCGATGGACGCGCGGAGCAGGAGCAGTTCGCCGTGCAGGCCGGCCAGCGGGGTGCCGCCGCCGGTGAGGACGGCGAAGCGGGCGATGTCGTCGGCGGGGCGGATCGCGTCGGCCAGCCAGGTCAGCCGGTTGACGGCGTTCTCGCGCGGATAGGTCAGCATGCCCTGGGCCAGGTGCTTGCCGTCGGGGCCGGCACGGCGTTGGGCGTTGATGAAACGGGCGACCTGTTCGGCGGTGTCCGGGCCGACACCGGTGTCGTCGTCCATGTGCAGCACCCATACGTCGTCCAGGGCCTCGCCCTCCGCGATGCGCAGCTCGTGGGCGTAGTGGTTGGCGCGGGCCTTGAAGCGGGTGCCGTTCAGGGTGCGGTAGGCCTTCGGCACGGTGACCACACGCATCAGGGGGTTGCGCGCGGCCAGGGCGTCGATGCGGGCGGCGGCCTCGCAGCCCTCCTCGGTGAGAATGTCGATGCGCAGGGCGGGGAACCAGCGCGGCAGGAACGCGCAGTACGACAGCACCGACCGTTCCAGTGCCGGGTAGGTGTCGTCGCGGCCGATGGTCGGGACGAGCACGACGAGCCGGTCGTGCAGCGCCGGTTCCGCGGAGGTCCAGCCGCGCTGGCGGGTGATGCGGCGGCGGGTCAGCGCGGCGCCGGTGACGCCGACGAACGAGCTGACGACGGGCAGCGTCCACAGGACGGTGACCGCCCAGCCCATCAGCGTCACCCTGGGCGAGTACAGCGTGGCGGAGAAGACGTAGGCGAGGGCCGCGGTGACCAGGAAGGGCAGGAAGCCCGGTTTCCAGGCTGCCTGCCGCTTCACCATCCGCGCGGTGCGACGGGACGCGGAACTATCCGTTCCGGTTGCAGAGATGGTCATGATCACCCACTTGAGTACGCCGAAGGCCGACTTGATCACTCAGGGGTGGAAAGTGCCCGAAGTGCTAAGTGGAACCTTGCATGACGATTACACCTTTCGTGAAGATGATTCCCGTCACAGGACGGGGTGGTCGGGCTCAGGGGCTCGTGAGGATCACGAGTCGTTGGGTCGCCCTGGTCATCGCGACATAGCGGTCGACCGCGCCCTCGATGCCCGTGCCGAAGCGCTCCGGGTCGACGAGGACGACCAGGTCGAATTCGAGGCCCTTGGAGAGTTCCGGGGGGAGGGAGCGGATACGGGGGCTCGGCGGGGTGAAGGCGGGGGCGCCGATCACGCAGGCGATGCCGTCGGGGTGGGTGCTGAGCCAGGTGTCGAGGGTCGGGGTCAGGTCCGCGACGGAGCCGTGGGTGACGGGGACGCCGGTGGAACGGATCGAGGTGGGTACGTTGGCGTCCGGGAGGACGGCGCGGATGACCGGCTCGGCCTCCTTCATGATCTCTTCCGGCGTGCGGTAGTTGACGCTCAGGGAGGCGAGGGTGACACGGTCGAGGCCGATCCGTTCGAGCCGTTCCTGCCAGGTCTCCGTGAAGCCGTGCCGGGCCTGGGCGCGGTCGCCGACGATGGTGAAGCTCCGGGACGGGCAGCGCAGCAGCAGCATCTGCCACTCCGCGTCGGTCAGTTCCTGCGCCTCGTCGACGACGACGTGCGCGAACGGTCCGGCGAGCAGGTCCGGGTCGGCGGTGTGCAGGGCGGACTCGTCGACCAGGGCGTGGTGGAAGTCCTCACCGCGCAGCATCGTCACCAGGCCCATGCCGTACTCGTCGTCGACGACCGCGCTCAGGCTGTCCACGACCGTGGCCATCTGCTCGCGCTGTGCGGCCACGGATGCCTCGTGCCGGCGCTTGCGCAGTGAGGCCCCCGGGTCGCCGAGCCGCTGCCGTGCCGCGTCCAGGAGCGGCAGGTCGGACACCGTCCAGGCCTGGCCGTCCGCGCGTTGGAGTTTTTGTACGTCGTCGCGGTCGAGCCAGGGAGCGCACATCCGCAGATAGGCGGGGACCGTCCACAGGTCGGAGACGAGGTCGGCGGCTTCGAGCAGGGGCCAGGCGCGGTTGAACGCCGTGAGCAACTCCCTGTTCTGCCGCAGCGACTTGCGCAGCAGGTTCTCCGGGGCGTCGCCGTCGTGCCTGTCCACCAGGATGGTGAGCAGCGCCTGCCAGACCTGGTCGCGGGCGTCGTTGTGCGGGGCGCCCTCCGCCGCGTCGAACGCGTCGGCCCAGTCGCCGGCGCTCAGCGGGATGTCGGACCAGTGGGTCGTGACGGTCATGCCCTCGGTCGGCGGCTCCTCGTAGAACGCGACGGCCTTCTCGATGCCCCGCACCAGGTCGGCGGAGGACTTCAGGCGGGCCACCTCCGGATCGCTCTCGACTCCCGCCGCGGCTCCCTCGGTCACGAAGTCCCGCAGTACGCAGGTCTGCACGCCCTCCTCGCCCAGGCTGGGCAGGACGTCGGAGACGTAGGCGAGGTAGGGCCGGTGCGGGCCGACGAAGAGCACGCCGCCGCGGCGGTGACCGAGGCGCGGGTCGGAGTGCAGGAGGTAGGCGGAGCGGTGCAGGGCGACGACGGTCTTGCCAGTTCCCGGGCCGCCGTCGACGACGAGCGCGCCCCGGGATCCGGCGCGGATGATGGCGTCCTGGTCGGCCTGGATCGTGCCGAGGACGTCCCGCATCCGTTCCGAACGGTCGCTGCCCAGGCCTGCGATGAAGGCGGACTGGTCGTCGAGGGAGGCATGGTGTCCGGCGAACCCGTCCGGGGTGAACACCTCGTCCCAGTAGTCGCCGATCCGGCCGGCGGTCCAGCGGTACCTGCGGCGGCTCGCCAGCCCCATCGGGTTGGCGTGGGTGGCACCGAAGAACGGCTCGGCGACCGGGGAACGCCAGTCGACCAGCAGCCGGCGGCCCGTGCTGTCGGTGAGGCCGAGCCGCCCGACGTACACCGGCTCGGGGTCGTCCGCGCCGACCATGTGCCCGAGACACAGATCCAGGCCGAAGCGGCGCAGGGTGCGCAGGCGGGCGCTCAGCCGGTGGATCTCCGTGTCCCGGTCCATCGCCTCCTGCCCGATGCCGCCGGGCGCCCTGCGGGTGGCGTCGAGGATCTCGGACAGTTCGGCGATCGTCTCCTCCAGGCACTCCGCGATGTCCGCGAAGTGCCGCTCGTCGGCGGCGGTCAGCGCCGGGTCTGCCTTGGCGGAGAGCCGCTCGGGAAGGGCGAACACGCTGGTGGGCAGGGGGTTCACGGCAGCAGCTCCGATGCGGGGTCGGCGGTGACGATGTCGACCGGCGCCTTCACGGCCACCAGGGCGCGCGGCGGCGCCCCGACCGGCAGTGAACCGTACGCGGACAGAACAACATGCATGTATCAATTACCCCATTTACGGCAGCTTCTGGCCTCGACCGGTAATTCTGCGCCAGGACGGGGGCCTTGCCGCAAGTCCCCCGGTGCGCTATAGGTTGAGAGTGGCAAGGAGTGGGGCGACCTCCTTGCCTTTCTCTTTTCCCGTACGACCCCCTGCGGCTCCGTACGACCCCCTACGGCTCCGTGCGGCTCAGGCCGCGAAGCGTTCGGCCAGCGTCTTCGCCTTCGCCTCCGCGGCCTGGAGGGCCTGCTCACGGGAGGCCTCGAACAGCGGGACGAACTCGGCGAGGGCCGGGACATGGGGGGCCATGGTCATCTCGGGGACGATGAAGTCGACGTCGAGGGCGAGGGCCTTGCCGAGGACGGTCTCCAGGTAGTTCTGGACGAACTCGAAGGACTCGCGCGGGGTGCCGGGGGCGTAGGAGCCGCCGCGGCTGGCGACAACGGTGACCGGGGTGCCCTTGGCGGAGGGGTTCTCGCCGCCGGTGCGTCCGACGAGGACCACGTTGTCCAGCCAGGCCTTGAGGGTCGACGGGATCGTGTAGTTGTACATCGGGGCACCGATGAGGATCGCGTCCGCGCCCTCCAGTTCCTCGATGAGCTCCAGACGGGCGGCGAAGGCCACGGCCTGCCCGGGGGTGTGGGTGGCCGGGTCGGCGAAGCCGGCGGTGTGGGCGTCGGCGCTGATGTGCGGGACGGGGTCCACGGCCAGATCGCGGTAGATCACCGTGCCGGCCGGGTGCTGGTCCTGCCAGGCCCCGCGGAAGGCGTCCGTCACGGCGCGGGAGGCGGAGGCTCCGCCGGGGAGGACCGAGGAGTCGATGTGCAGCAGGGTCGCCATGCGTGTCTCCATAAGAAGTGCGTAGCTGATTTTTCGTACCTACCTACTTCTAGCATAGGTACTTACTTTTTTTCACTACCCTACGTCGCGGTAGTACCCTGACTCCATGACGGCGGAGCAGACCCACGACCCGGCGGCGTGCAAGCGCGTCGACGACGGCATCACCCGCGTCTTCCAGCTGCTCGGGAAGCGCTGGAACGGCCCGATCCTGGCCGTGCTGATGGGTCAGCCGACCCACTTCTCCGATCTGCGCCGGGCCATCCCCGGCCTCAGCGAGCGCATGCTGGCCGACCGGCTCGTCGAACTCGGCGCGGCCGGACTCGTGCTCCGCGAGGTCGACGAGGGGCCCCCGCTTCGGGTCCGGTACCGGCTGACCGCGGCGGGGTCCGCGCTGGAGCCCTCCCTCAGGGAACTCGCCTCCTGGGCGAAGGAACACCTGCCGGAGCCGGTACCCTGCGTGAACGCGGACGCCTGACATCTGACGCCTGACATCTGACGCCTGACGCCCGGCACCTGCCGCCAGGCACTTGACGTCGGGATCCGGAAATTCTTCGAAACATTCGAAGTTCGTTCCCGCTTTTCGATCACATCGCTCCACGATCTTCCGAAAGATTTCGACGGTTTCCTCAGGTGAGAGGGCTGTCGAAGCATTCGAAACATCTGCCGAAACTGTTGACGCTTGACAGGGGCAGACCAAAACTGTGGGGCATGACTGACACACCCGCACACCCCACGCGTCGCGGCGTCTGCGCGCTGCTGTTGGCCGGCGGGGCCACTCTGGCCCTGCCCGGCACCGCCGAAGCGGCCACGGTCATCACCACCAACCAGACCGGGACCAACAACGGCTACTACTACTCGTTCTGGACCGACAGCCAGAGCACGGTCTCCATGACCCTGAACTCCGGCGGCAACTACAGCACTTCATGGCGCAACACCGGCAACTTCGTGGCCGGCAAGGGCTGGAGCAACGGCTCACGCAGGACCGTGAACTACTCGGGGAGCTTCAACCCGTCCGGCAACGCCTATCTGGCCCTCTACGGCTGGACGTCGAGCCCGCTGGTCGAGTACTACGTCGTCGACAACTGGGGCACCTACCGGCCCACGGGCACGTACAAGGGGACGGTCACCAGCGACGGCGGGACCTACGACATCTACCAGACCACCCGCTACAACGCCCCCTCCGTGGAGGGCACCAAGACCTTCAACCAGTACTGGAGCGTCCGGCAGTCGAAGCGGACCGGCGGCACCATCACCACCGGCAACCACTTCGACGCATGGGCCCGGGCCGGCATGCCGATGGGCAGCTTCAAGTACTACATGATCCTCGCGACCGAGGGGTACCAGAGCAGCGGCAGCTCGAACATCACGGTGGCCTGATGAGGGCCCGGGCGCACTTCCCGTTACTGGCCGTCGCCGCGCTGGCCGCCGCCGGCACCCTCACCGTCCCCGCCGCCGCTGCCCCCACGCAGGCCGCCGCCTGCTCCGGATACGTCGGCCTCACCTTCGACGACGGCCCGGGCAGCAGTACCACCACCCTGCTCAACTCCCTGAAGCAGTACGGCCTCAGGGCCACCATGTTCAACACGGGCCAGAACGCCGCCGCCAACCCGGCCCTGGTCAGGGCCCAGGTCAGCGCCGGCATGTGGGTCGGCAACCACAGCTACACCCACCCGCATCTGACCCAGCAGAGCCAGGCCACGGTCGACTCGGAGATCTCCCGCACCCAGCAGGCGATCGCCAACGCGGGCGGCGGTACGCCGAGACTGTTCCGGCCGCCGTACGGCGAGACCAACGCGACCGTGAAGGCCGTCGAGGCCAAGTACGGGCTGACCGAGGTGATCTGGCAAGTCGACTCGCAGGACTGGAACAACGCCAGTACCGACGCGATCGTCGCGGCGGTCGGCCGGCTCACGAACGGCCAGGTCATCCTCATGCACGACTGGCCGGCCAACACCCGCGCGGCGATCCCGCGCATCGCCCAGACCCTGACCGCCAAGGGCCTGTGCGCCGGCATGATCTCGCCCCAGACCGGGCGGGCGGTGGCTCCCGGCTGATCCGGCTCCGGCCACGCAGCCACGGGAGCAGCACGTACGGCACGACGACAACCCGGCCCCGGCGCGGCGGTCGTATCCATCGGCCGCCGCGCCGAGGCATGTCTCGTGCCGGTACGAGGATCTCCCCGTTCGGCTGGAAATGCCGCGATTCTCCCCGCAGGGCACATTGCTGCCGTAATCATGAGCGGCCAGACCTGACCCCTACTCGGCGCGTCCTCGGCGCGCCGCCCCGGAGGGAACCGCAGCGATGGCCACTCCCCTGTCCGCCGCGAAGATGCTCGCCGCACTGAAGGCCGAGGGTCTCACCGTGCACGAGCACACCGGCTGGAAGACCCACAACCGTGAGGCGGCGACCGGGAAGTCCTTCGGTCCCGTCATCGGGGTGCTGATCCACCACACGGGCGGGCACGGCGACAAGGAGCTCTGCTTCAAGGGCAGATCCGATCTGCCGGGACCGCTGTGCCACGCGTGGCTGGGCAGGACCGCCGGACTGTGGATGATCGGCAACGGCCGTACCAACCACGCGGGTTACGCCGACATCGACGTCCTGAACGCGATCCGCGAGGAGCGGCCGCTCCCCCACGACGACCTGGCCAGGGCCGACGGCAACGACTGTCTGTACGGGCTGGAGATCGAGAACCTCGGCACGGGCGCGGACCCCTACCCGGACGCGCAGTACCGGCAGGCCGTGCTGTGGGCGGCGGCGATCTGCCGGGCCCACGGCTGGAGCGAGAAGTCCGTCGCCGGGCACAAGGAGGTGCAGCCCGGGAAGATCGACCCGAGCTTCGACATGGACGACTTCCGGGCCGACGTGAAGAGGCAACTGGCCGCCGGGCCGGGCAAGTCGGTACCGCCGAGCCGCCGGGCCGCCCGGGGGGCAAGCCCCGCGTCCACGTGACCGGACGGCCCGGGCGAGAAGACGGAACTGTTTCACCGTCGTGGCCTGAACGGCCTGAACACGCCCCGTGGAGACGGCACTTCGGGATGTCCGGGTGCCGGATTCACCTGCAGTCGCCCGGTTGCCGTCGCCCGGTTCTGTGGCCGGGGTGTATCGGCCGGGTGGTTCCGGGCTCTTCTCCACAGGGGTCGGGGGACTTCCCAGGAGGTGGGATGCCATGGCAAGACGTCTGGTGGTCTGCTGCGACGGAACATGGAACGTGGCGACACAGCGGTGCAGGACCAATGTGGCGAAGGTCGCGCGGGCCGTGCTCCCCGTGACCGCCACGGGCACGGAACAGCGGGTGCGTTATCTGGACGGCGTCGGCACAAGGCCGTCGGAGCGGCTTCGGGGCGGCGCGTTCGGCTGGGGGCTGTCACGGAAGGTTCGTGACGCGTACTGCTTCCTCGTCGAGAACTACGAACCCGGCGACGAGCTCTACCTGTTCGGGTTCAGCCGGGGAGCCTTCACCGCACGCAGTCTCGCCGGGCTGGTGCGCAACTCCGGGATCCTGCGGCTGGAGCACGAGAACCGGCTCCAGGAGGCGTGGGACCTGTACCGGGACCGGGGCAAGGAGCCGGACGCACAGGAGTCCAGGGACTTCCGCGAGGACTTCTCCCACCCGACGAGGATCCGGTTCATCGGCGTCTGGGACACGGTCGGCGCCCTCGGTATCCCGGTCCCCGGACCACACCTGCTCAAGCCGCTGGCCACCCTGGTCAACCGCCTCTGGGCCTTCCACAACACCGAGCTGAGCAGTTGGGTCGACGGCGCCTTCCACGCGCTGGCCGTCGACGAGAGGCGCAGGGCGTTCGCGCCGGCCCTGTGGCACCAGCAGCCCGGCGCCGAGGAGCAGGGACAGCAGCTGAAGCAGGTGTGGTTCAGCGGAGTGCACGTCGACGTCGGGGGCGGCTACCCGGACACGTCCCAGTCCGACCTCTCCCTGCGGTGGATGGTCGCCAACGCGGCCGCGCACGGCCTCCAGTTCGACTCCGCCGCCCTGGGTCTTGGCGCGGACCGTCCCCTGGGTGACCTGCACGAGTCCCGCACGAAGCTGTACCGCCTGACCCGGCCGCTGAACAGGCCCGTCGGACAGTCCAGGAACGCTCGCGACCACCGTCTCGACGGCCGCGAGTTCGTCGCCGCCACGGCCGAACTCCGTTACGACACCCCGGAACAGCACTACGCACCACCCGAACTCAGGAGGTACTTCGACAACCCGGACGGGGTCCACATCGAGCCGGTCCCCGATCTCCCGGTCACCCGCCGTCCCACGACACCGCTCCTGCTGCCCGGGCTTCGGTCCCCGAACGACCCGGCCCGACAGCCCTCGTGACAGCACCGCAGTCGTCTCCACCCGTACGGATCTCCTGTACGGGTGGAGACGGGGGAACGTACGCCCCGTCATGGGGTTCGGATCCGGCTGCGGCGGCGAGCGGGGCGGCGCGTGCCTCGAAGCCGCCGCCTC
This sequence comes from Streptomyces sp. NBC_00285, assembly GCF_036174265.1. Lineage (NCBI taxonomy): Bacteria > Bacillati > Actinomycetota > Actinomycetes > Kitasatosporales > Streptomycetaceae > Streptomyces > Streptomyces sp. NBC_00285. The sequence goes on from NZ_CP108055.1 coordinate 4,757,784, forward strand.
ACCCGGTACCGTCCACGTCCGCGACTCCGAGCGGGCCGGCGGTCCCGCGCTCACCGTCACGCCCGGCGCGTGGACGTCGTTCCTCGCGCTTGCCGAGCGCTGAGAGGGTCAGGGTCACGGCGATCGACAGGGCCGCCATCTGCGTCATCGCCGTCGCGGGTGAGGTGAGTTGGGCCAGTGTGCCCGCGAGGGCCGCGCCGATGCCCTGGAAGGCGACCATGCCCGTGGTGTGCAACCCGAAGGCCTGGCCGGTGAGTTCGTCGGGCGTGAGGGACATCAGGCGTTCCTGGAGGACCAGGCTCGCGGCGAAGCCCACGGAGGCCACCGTGGCGGCGACCAGGGACAGCGCCACCCCCGGTCGTAGGACGAAGAACAGATACGGCACCGCCAGCAGCAACCGCAGCGGGGTCGCAAGGCGGGGGCGCAGCGCGGGCGGTACCAGGCGGCCCACCGCCATGTCGCCCAGGAACATGCCCAGCGCCCCGCACGCGTACATCGTGCCGGCGGCCGAGGGGGCGTAGGAGACGTAGAGCGAATCGCTGCCGACGATCAGGCCGTTGGGGACCCACAGGCCCAGGAACGCCAGGCGGCGGGGGCGGGAGGACCACAGGAGGGCGTTGGTACGCCAGGTCGCGGAGACGGACGGGCGGCCGGAGGAGCGGGGCGGGCGGGCCGTGAGGCCGAGGCGGGTGACGAGGGCCGAAAGCAGGTAGAACGCCGCCGTGAGGACCAGGCAGGCGCGCGGGGACAGGAGCGTGAGCAGGGCGCCGCCCGTCGCGAAGCCGGTGATCTGGATCAGGCCCCAGAGCATGTTGAACACCGAACGGCCAAGGACAAAGCCGTCCTTGGGGAGGATCTCGTTCATCAGGCCGCCGCGCACTCCCCCGCCCAGGGACGCGACCAGGCCCTGCAGGAGCAGGATCACGAAGATCCCCCAGATCGGCAGACCCGGCACCGCCAGCACCGCCGTACCCGCCGCGAAGGCGAGGGAGATGACGGTCAGGATCGCGCGCGGAGGCAGCCGGTCGGCGCCCGAGAGCAGGAACGCGCCCCCCAGTAACTGCGCCAACTGCGGCCCGAACATGCTCACCGCCGACAGCAGCGGGGAGTCGGTGGCCCGGTAGACCAGCGTGGCGAGGGCCAGGCCGCCGATCGTCTGGGCGGCGGCGTAGGCGGCGAAGGAGAACAGGAAGGGGCCGTACTCCGGGGTGCGGAGGAGGGTGCGGTAGCTGCGCATGCGGGGAGTGTCGGAGCGGTCGGCGGCTGACGGTTAGTGTTTCGCGCGGTCGCGAAACCACGGGGGGCTTGATGGGCTGGTGGCAGGTCGACGCGGACACGCTCGTCCGCAGCCGGTTCGTGGTCTGCCCGTTCACCGAGACCTTCGCGACGCTGCGGCTGCTGAACACCGGCACCGGCGCCCACCCCGGCGAGGAGGCCTGGCTCCGCGCCCACCTTCCCGGCTACCGGGCACATCTCGCGGCCGACCCGGTGACCGCGCTGCTGGTGCGCTCCGGAATGGGCACGTCGTGGATCGCCGACTTCCTCGCCCCGCTGCCGCGCGACGGGACACCCCTGGAGGAGACCCTGACCGCCATCCGGGCGACCGACCCCGCCGCGGCCCGCGCCGACCTCCGGGTCTCGCTGCGCGGTCCGCTCCCCGCGATCCTGGAGCGCGACGACCTCCCCGAGCGGGCGGCCGCGCTCCTCGCCCACGTCTGGACGCGGACCGTACTGCCGTACTGGAACCGTCGGCGGCGGATCCTGGAGGCGGACGTGGTCGCCCGGACCGCACAGGTGAGCCGGGGCGGCTGGGCGGCCGTCATCGACTCCCTGCTGCCGGGTCAGACCCGCTGGCTCGGCGACAACCGGCTCCAGGTGAACCGGCACGAGCGCCCGCCCCGCGACATCCGCGGCGCCGAACTCGTCTTCGTCCCCGTCACCCACGGACGCGGCTGGGCGACCTGGGAGGAGCCGGGCCGGTACGCCCTCGTCTACGGCTGCGCGGGCGCGCTCGCCGACCCGGGCGCCCGGAGCGTGCCCGCGAGTCTGGGCACGCTGCTCGGCACCGGGCGGGCCCGGGCGCTCGTCCTGCTGGACTCCCCGCTGAGCACCAGCCAGCTCGTCGCCGTGACCGGGCAGGGGCTCGGGTCGGTGGGGCGGCATCTGCGGGTGCTGCTGGACGCGGGCCTCGTGGAGCGGCGGCGGGCCGGGCGGTCGGTGCTGTATGTGCGGACGGCGGCCGGGGAGGGGCTCGTGGAGGCGTCGGGGGCCGGTGCCGCTGCCGGTGACCGGGCGCCGAAACCGGGATTTCGCTGAGCGGAGTTAGCATCCGCTCATGACTACAGATGCCACTTCCTCTCCCCTCGACGTCGAGATCGACGCCCTGACCGGCGGTTCCGCGGACCTCGCCCAGTACGCCGGCAAGGCGGTCCTCATCGTCAACGTCGCCTCCAAGTGCGGCCTGACCCCGCAGTACAACGGCCTGGAGAAGCTCCAGGAGCGGTACGCCGAGCAGGGCTTCACCGTGCTCGGCGTGCCCTGCAACCAGTTCCTCGGGCAGGAGCCCGGCAGCGCCGAGGAGATCGCCGAGTTCTGCTCGGCGACGTACGGCGTGACCTTCCCGCTGACCGAGAAGGTCGAGGTGAACGGCGAGGGCCGGCACGCGCTGTACGAGCGGCTCGTCGGTGTCGAGGACGCCGAGGGGCACAGCGGGGACATCCGCTGGAACTTCGAGAAGTTCCTCATCGGCCGGGACGGGACGGTCGTGGCCCGGTTCTCGCCGCAGACCGAGCCGGAGTCGGACACCGTCGTCACCGCCGTGGAGGGCGCGCTCGCCTAGAGCTCGCCCGGAACGTGTGTCGACAGGCAACGTGTGTCGAAAGGCGTCGTCCGCCCGGACGACGGGCCCCGGCTTGACCTTGCCCCTGGGGCAGGGTCGAGCGTCTTCGTCACCGGGCGGAAGGACCCGTCCGGTGACGGAGGATGCCGAGGTGGACGAGAAAGAGCTGCTGACCATCGGCGCGTTCGCCGCCCGCTGCCGGCTTTCCGCCAAGGCGCTGCGGCTGTACGACCGGCTCGGGTTGCTGTCCCCGGCGTATGTCGACGTGGCCAGCGGATACCGCTACTACCGCGCCGGACAGGCCGAACAGGCCCGGCTCGTGGCCCTGTTGCGCCACCTCGACATGCCGCTCGCGCGGATCGCCGAGGTCGTGGAGGCGGGCGGCGCCGAGGGCGCCGAGCTGCTCGCCGCGTACTGGGCGGACGTGGAGGAACGGCTGGCCCGGCAGCGCACACTCGCCGAGTACCTCCGTGGACGGCTGTCGGGGAGGAGCTCCGAGATGTACGGAAAATTCGTGGTCGAGACGGTGGACGTGCCGGAACAGGTGGTGATCACCGAGATCCGGCACACGCTGGCCGATGAGCTGCCCGCCTGGATCGGCGCCTCGCTGGAGCGGCTGGAGCGGGCGGCCCTGGAGTGCGGAGGGGTCCCGGCGGCGCCGTACGTCGTCTACCACTCCGAGGTGTCGATGGAGAGCGACGGACCCGCCGAGACCTGTGTGCCGGTCGCGGACGAGGATGCGGCGCTGGAGTGGGCCGGGCGGCGGGGGCGGTCCCGGGAGACCGCGGTACGGGTGGAGCCCGCGCAGCGACTGGCGTACACCCGGATCTCCAAGGCGCAGGTGGCGCATCCGCAGATCATCGCCGCGTTCGAGGCGGTGGAGGAGTGGATCACGGCTCACGGGCTCACGCAGGCGGGGCCGTGCCGCGAGGTGTACTTCGCGGACTGGGAGGCCGCGGGGCCGGAGGATCCGGTGTGCGACGTGGCGTTTCCGGTGAGGTGAGACCGGGCGCCTGAGGATGCGGCGGGGCGGGTTGTGCGACGGGTGCGGGCCGGTGGGCGCGGCCTGCCGCCGCGGCCCCGCAGCCGACCGACATCCCGCGGCCGAAGTGCCGCAGGCCATGGCCGAGCCCCCTCGGCAAGGACGGCGATCTGGTCGAGAGGGCTCTGTGGTCGTGCTTGTCCAGTTGTCGCGAGCAGTTGTCGTGTGCAGTTGTCGTGTGCAGTTGTGGGTGAACGGAACGGGGATCAGACCGATCCGCTCCTCACACCTTGACCGAGGACACGAAGGCACTCCACGCCTCGGCAGGGAAGGCCAGCTTGGGGCCCTCGGGAATCTTGGTGTCGCCGAGTTCGAGTACTTCCTCTTCAGCCGACCGCACCATCAGGCACGCCCCGTTGGCATTGGTGTAGGTGGAGGTCGTCCATGTGTCCAGGTCGCCCAGACGAATTGCCATATTCGCTCCGTAGCCATATGCGCAGTGTTCGGATTCCGCCAACCTTTACTGATCGTTGGCGTGATCGACGCTACTCGCAGGCCTCATCTTTCGGAGCAGTCATTCACTCTTCTGGCGGCATATTCCAAGGGACTCTTCCAAATGGACGTGGCCGGGGTGTACTATCCGGCCCGCCCTGTCAGGAAGAAGCTCAACGGGCGTATTCCCGGGCGTACTCCTTGGCGAGGTCCTCGATCAGCTGACGCGACTGGTCGACGTTGAGCGCCTGCGCCCTCAAGTGCTCGTACATCACGGTGTACTTCTGCACGTCGTGCGCCTTCTCCAGGTACAGGTCGCTGGTGACACCCTCGATGTAGACGACGCTGGAGTCCGCCGCGTCCGAGAACTCCAGGATGGAGTACTGACCGCTGAGCCCGGGGTGCGCGCCGACGTCGAACGGCAGGACCTGCACGGTGATATGGGGCTGCTGGGACATCTCGACGAGGTACTCCAGCTGCTCACGCATGATCTGCCGGCCGCCGACGACCCGGCGCAGGGACGCCTCGTCCAGGACCACCCACAGTCGCAGCGGGTCCTGTTCGGCGGCGACCCGGCTCTGCCGGCGCAACCGGACCTCGACGCGCTTGTCGTTCTCCGTCTCCGTCGCCTCGGGTGCGCCGCCGCGCACGATGGCCTCGGCGTACGGCCGGGTCTGCAACAGGCCGGTGATGATCTGGGGTTCGTACACGCGCAGTGACTCGGCGTCGGTCTCCAGACCGATGTAGACGCTGTACGGGATGTCCCCGAACGCGTGCCACCAGCCCTGCTGCCGCGAGTCCTTGGCCATTTGCATGAGGGACTCGACGATGCGCTGGTCCTCGACCTCGTACACACCGCACAGGTCGCGGACGTCACGCTGGCTGATGCTGCGCCGGCCGTTCTCCAGCCGGCTGATCTTCGACTGCGACACCAGCAGGCGTTCGGCGACCTCTTCGGCCGTCATGCCCTTGAGCTCACGGAGCCTGCGCAGCTCCTGGCCCAGCCGGCGCCGCCTCACGGTGGGATTCACATTGGACGCCACGGGACGTGCACCTCCGGCTGCGTGCCTCGTTCTTGACTTTGCGTATCTGCTGTTGAGCAGACTGCCACCAAGGTGCTTATTACCGCTGGGAAACCGCGTATATGCGCCGCGTGCACGTCAGTTGAGAACAACGTGGCGGACAGGGCCCGGACATGCGGCCGCGCGGGGCGTCGGAACCCGACACGCCCGATGTACGGACGTACGGTTCCGTCGCCCCGCGCGGACCAGCGGCTCCCGGACCGGTCCTGGGGACTGAAGGTGCGGCGGCGCTGAGTGGTGCGGGTCGTGCGGTCGTGCGGGTCGTGCTGTCCCGACCGTGCGTGCCGTGGAACTGCGGCTCAGTGAGCCACGGCGCGCGCCATCGGTCCTCGGCGCGGTTGCATCGGAACGCCGCGAGCGGGTTCCGGTGCGGGCCTGACTCCCGGGGCGGCCTGACGGCCGACGGGTGCCGGGCTGCGGCGCGGCTGCGCCGCCACGCCGTTCTGGACGTCCATCACCGCGTGCGCGACGAGACCGCCCATCGGGTCGTGCCTGATGAGGTCCCGCAGCCGGGAGCGCGAGGATCGTCCCTCGTTGCCCGGATACAGGTGCTTGCCGAGGCCGACCGCGTGTGCCAGGGCGGCGAGCGCTGCGGTCCGCGGGTCCGGCGGTACGCCGGTGCGGATCGCCGAATCCAGCCGGGCCTTGATCTCCCGGCTGATCTCGTTGTCCGTCGCCTGGTAGCGAGTCGTCGGCAGCACTCCGCACATCTGTCCCGCCACGGCATGCACCATGCCGCACCGCTCGAGATGCGAGAGGTAGGTCTGACGGAGCCCCAGTCGTGGCCCGCCGATCCAGTTCACTGCCCGCACGGGAGCGCCACGCCTTCGCAGCAACTCCAACGCGCAGTCCAAAGTCGGATCTCCAGTCGGCCGTGGGGCTACCACGGCGATACGATCCCCGTCTGGGGCTATCCGTCCGGCCAGCGCCAGCTCTACTAGCTGTGCTCCGGCCAGTCCGAGGTCGAGCGACTGCGGCTGTGCGGTGGTACCCGTGGTCGGGTCCAACGCCAGCAGTAGAAGCTCCTCCGGAAGCGTTCTGCGGCTCCTGCCCATCCATGCCTCCCCGCGTGGATGAAAGACAGGGTGACCCCTCTCACATTGGTCTGTCGAGGGTGCGTGACCTGTTTGTAGTGGAACCAGTAGGTATGTCGTTCTCGTCTACCGCTTGGGACAGCCCCACACACAGGACACTGGTACATGGTTCGGACAGCGTGGTGTGGCGGTTGCCCGGGCGGCGATTCAACGGTTCGGCGGACGCACGGTGACGGATACCCATCACGTGCGGCACATGAGGAGGCATCGGTGGCGGGCGAGTCCCCCGACAGGTCGAAGCAGCACGAGTCGTCGGGAGAACCGACGTCGGGGAGCGCGAGTCCGGTTCCCGAGGCGAGGAGCGCGCCTCCCGACCCCCGGCTGGCGGTGGCACGGGAGTCCATCTCCCTCGGAGGCGTCGACACCGCCACGAGGATCTTCTCGGTACGAGAACTCCCGACGGCCCCCGAGGAGGCCTCTGAGGGCCCCGTAGAGGCCGGAGCGGAGGGTTCGGGCACCGGGAGGGCCGAGAACGACACTCCGGCCCCGGAGGAGCGCCCTGAGCCCTCCGCCGGGCGCGACGCGCGCCTCCGTGACGCGGTGGCGGCATGGGTGTCCACGGGGGACGACCCCGAGGACACCCCCGACCCGGCCGACAAGACCCCGAAGACCGAGACCGACACGGACGACGCGGACGACGCGGACGACGAAACCGAGGGTGCCGCCGACGCCGAAGCCGACGCAAGCAGCGTGAAGGCCGACACCGAGCCGGAGGCCGAAGCGGAGACCGAGCCGGAGGCCGAAGCAGAGGCCGAGCCGGAGGCTGAAGCGAAGACCGACCCGGAAGCCGAGGCAGAGGCAGAGACCGAGCCGGAGGCCGACCCGGAAGCCGAAGCAGAGGCCGAGCCGGAAGCCGAGGCAGAGGCCGAGCCGGAAGCCGAGGCAGAGTCGGAGCCGGAGACCGCGGCCGACGCGGACACGGCGGCCGACACCGACGTCGCCGACACGGACGTAGCCGACGCAGCCCCTGCCGACGACGAGCACGACCCGGACGCCGGCGACCCGGACGCCCCAGGGGCGCGGGGAACTGCGCGACCAGCCCCCACCCAGCCGCAGAAAACCGAAGACCCCCGCGGCAAGGGCGCGACCCCCAAGGCCGACGTAGCCGACACGGCGGACAAGGCCGACACGGCGGACGCGGCCGACGGCGATCAACCGCCCGTCGACCAGCCCACCGCCGTCTTCAAGGCCCCCCGGCCCGCCGTGGACCAGCCCACCACCACGCTGAAGATCGGCAAGACCGCGGCACCCAAGCCGCCGACCGAGGCCGAGCGGACGAGCAAGTTCGTCGCGCTGAAGCCGCTGGACGAGGCCCGCGAGGCCCGCCCGAAGGCGGACGTGACCGCGGTCGTCCCCCAGGTCGGTCCGGAGCGGACCACGCAGCAGCCGCTGCCGCCGAGGCCCCCGCTCGACCTGCTGGCCGAGCTGACCAACACCCCGCCGCCCCCGCCCAGCCCCCTGCGTACCGTCGCGCGCCGGCTGAAGATCTGGACGCCCCTCGTCCTGCTGCTCGTGGTCGTGTTCGCAGTCGTGCAGAACCTGCGCGCGCTGCCCGCGCCCACGCTCAAGCTCGCCGCCCAGCAGACGTACACCTTCGAGGGCGGCGAGGTCGACATCCCCTGGCCCACGTACGGAGAGGCCGCGCTGGACGTGCAGGGCGTCGGCACCTTCGGCTCGTCCGGTGACCAGAAGCCCGTGCCGATCGCGAGCGTCGCGAAGGTGATGACCGCGTACATCATCCTGCGCGACCACCCGCTCAAGTCCGGCGCCGACGGCCCGAAGATCAAGATCGACCAGGCAGCCCAGGACCAGGTCACGGCCAAGGACGAGTCCACGGTCCCCGTGACCGCGGGCGACAGCATCACCCAGCGCGAGGCGCTCACGGACGTCCTGATCGCGTCCGCGAACAACGTCGCGCGACTGCTCGCCCGCTGGGACTCCGGGTCCGAGAAGGAGTTCGTGGCGAAGATGAACGCCACCGCCAAGGACCTCGGCATGACCAACACCATGTACACCGACCCGTCGGGCCTGAACAACACGACGGTGAGCACGGCCGTGGACCAGGTGAAGCTGGCCAGGACGGCGATGGAGCTGCCCGCCTTCCGCGAGGTCGCGGCCGTGATGTCGTACTACGACTACAAGGACAACAAGCACAACAACTACAACCGCCTGGTGGGCTACAACAACGTCGTCGGCATCAAGACCGGCACCACCACCTCCGCCCTCGGCAACCTCGTCTTCGCCGCGAAGAAGGACGTCAACGGCAAGACCCACCGGATCATCGGCGCCGTGGTGCGGCAGCGCGCGGGCGGTGAGGACAACACGATCCTCTCGGGCGCCCTGGACGCGGGCAAACAGCTGATCCTGGCGGCCCAGGACGCGCTGAAGTCCGCGACGATCCTCAAGAAGGGCGACGTCGTCGGGTACGTGGACGACGGGCTCGGCGGCCACACCCCGGTCGTGCTGACCAAGGACGTCACCGCCGTCGGCTGGTCCGGCCTGAAGGTGAAGCTGTCCTTCGCCGCCGACGACGTACCGCACACCGCGAAGGCCGGCACCAAGGTCGGCACGCTCACCGTCGGCGACGGTGACGGCGGCGCTGTCGAGGTTCCGGTCACCCTCCAGAAGGATCTGGCCGAACCGGGCTTCGCCGACAAGCTGACCCGCGTCGGCTGAGCGGAAACGGGACGGACGCACCGTGCGGCCCGTCGGCCGGACCCTGTCGGGGTTCCGGTCGGCGGGCCGCGTGCTAGCGTCACGAACCGGGGCAGGCAGCCGCTGGGACGCGGCCGGGACATGAAGACGGGACACCACGGGGAGTGCCTTCAGGTGGCCACTGCGGAGCCGACACGCGCCGACGACACCGACCCTGGGCCGGGCGCCGGCCCGCGAATACGCGTGCCCGCGGAAACTGACACCGGGACCGGCGGACCCCTCCGGGGCAGGGCGCGGGCCGGGGCCGCAGTCCTCGCGCTGCGCGAGCGTCTGCTGCGCCATCCGGTGCTCTCCCTCACCGTGCTCTCCGGCGTCCTCCACATCGTCTGGTTCTTCACGTTCGCGAACAGTGGCGGCGACCTGGCGGCGCAGGACGCGTGGGCGGAGTTCGTGGGCCGGCACCCCGACTCCGCGTACAACCTGGCCTGGTACGGCGGCATGCACCCGGTGTCGTACAGCATCGTCTCGCCGTATCTGATGTCGGTTCTCGGCGTCCGTACGACGATGATGCTGGCCGGGACCGTCTCGGCCGGGCTGCTGACGATGATCCTCATCCGCAGCCGGTCGGTGAAGAACCCGCTGTGGGCCTCGCTGGCGGGCGTGTTCGCCTTCCTGTGCAACGCGGCCTCGGGCCGGGTGACCTTCGGGCTGGGCACCATGTTCGCGCTCGGCGCGGTCGCCGTCGTCTTCTGCTGGCCGCACCGCCTGCGCTACAAACGCTGGGCCAAGGCGGCCTGCGCGGCCCCGCTCGCCGCCCTCGCGACCATGGCGTCTCCGGTGGCCGGCCTGTTCGTGGGCCTGGTGGCGGTCGCCCTCTTCCTGCAGAAACGGCGCCCCGGCGCCTGGGCGCTGGGTATCGCGCCCACCGCCGTCGTGGCCCTGTCGGCCTGGCTCTTCCCCTTCGCCGGCACCCAGCCGATGAAGATCACCTCAATGCTGCTGCCGCTGACGTACGGCCTCCTCGTCTACTTCCTCGCGCCGCGCGAGTGGACGACCGTCCGGATCACGGCCGGGGTGTACAGCCTCTCGGTGGTCCTGGTGTGGCTGGTGAGCTCCCAGATCGGCTCCAACATCTCGCGGCTGCCGATGCTGTTCGCGGGGGTGGCCCTGGCGGCCGCGCTGCCGTTCACGGTGCCGCGTTCCCGCAAGTGGTACCTCGTCGTCGCCGCCTTCCTCGGCTTCACCGTCTGGATCGGCTTCAAGTCCGTCGACGACGTCGTCCATACGACCCCCACGGCGTCCTGGGCCCGCGAGCTGGCCCCCCTCGTCAACGAACTCCAGGGCGTCGGCGCCGAGAAGGGCCGCGTCGAGGTCGTACCGGCCGCCTCCCACCGTGAGGCGTCCGCGCTCGCGCCGTACGTCAACCTCGCCCGGGGCTGGAACCGGCAGGCCGACATGGAACGCAACCCGCTCTTCTACGACGACACCCTGAACTCCGCGAACTACCACGAGTGGCTGCAGCGTTGGGCCGTGCACTTCGTGGTCGTGCCGAAGGACGAGCCCGACGGGGACGGCGGTGAGCGGGAGCGGGAGCTGGTCCAGCGCGGGATGCCGTATCTGAAGCAGATCTGGGGCGACGCGAACTGGCAGCTGTTCCAGGTGACCGACCCGGCGCCGCTCGCCTCGCCGAACACGGTCGTCGACCGGGCCGCGCAGGGTGAGATGACGATGCGGGTGAAGAAGGCGGGCCGGATCGTCATCCGGATCCCTTACTCGCCGTGGCTGTCGATCGTCGACGCGGAGGGCAAGAAGCTGAAGGCTCCGCAGGAGACGGAGGCGTCGAAGAACCGGGCCGACGGGGAGCCGAAGGCGTTCGCCAACGTCAACGGGTGCCTGCTGGAGACGCCGGAGGACGCTGACGGGGACAAGTGGACGATGTTGCTGGCGCCGAAGGCGGGGACGTATCGGTTGGCCGCGCCGTACACCGTGCCGCGTGGGACGCCTTGTCCGGACGAGCTGAAGTGATCAACGCAGTGTGATCAGCGCAGTTGATCCACATAGGTGTCCGCGCCCGGGGCGGTCGGGACGAAAGGCGCCGGCAGTTCCGCGCGCCCGAGTCCTTCAGACGGACTCGAACCGCATCCCTCTCCAAATCTGACGCCCAGTCAGGTAGACCGGACTCATGACAGAGGATGCGACGCACACCGATGAGACCCTCAGCCGCACGTACGCGGAACTGGCCGCCGTCGGCCCCTATGGAGCCGACCTCGGGCATGCCCTGATCACCATGGTCGAGCCGCACCCGGGCCATGAACGACAGTACAATCGTTGGTACGAAGACGATCACTTCATCGCCGGCGCGATGGCCATGCCGTGGATGTACGCGGGCCGCCGCTGGGTCGCCACCCGGGACCTGCAACTCCTGCGCTACCCCGCGGCCTCCTCGGTCGCACAGCCGGTGACGGCAGGGTGCTACATCTCCGTCTACTGGATGACCGCCGGCCGCTACAACGACCACATGCGGTGGACCGTGAGCATCAACAAACGACTCAACCGTGACCACCGCGTCTTCCAGGAACGTACGCACGTTTTCACCGCCTTCCAGGATCACGCCGTGACGGTCTACCGCGACGGCGACCACGGCCCCCGAGACATCCACGCCCTCGACCACCCCTACGCCGGGCTCATCGTCCAGGTCATCGACAGCAACTCCCCCGACCAGCGCGGGGAACTGCTCGCCTGGCTGCGCGACGACCACCTTCCGAAACGGCTGGCAGGCTCGCCCGCGGCCCTGGTGACCGCCTTCGCGCCGACGCCGTTGCCCCTGGACCGGATGACCTATGTCAAACAGGTCGAGGGGGTCGGGACCCGGCTGACCCTGCTGTGGTTCCTCGAAGACGATCCGCGCGACAACTGGCGCGACCACTTCGCGGACCTGGACACGGCGGTGGCGGCGTCCGGCCTGGGCGAGGTGCAGTTCATGGCACCGTTCATACCGACGGTGCCCGGGACCGACCGCCATGTGGACGAGTTGCGGTGAACCCAGGCCCGGCAGCGCGACAGCGCAGCCCGTAGGAGGTTCGGAGGGGACTGCCTTCCTCCGGATCGGCCCCAGCGCCACGAGCCGAGGACGCGGGGGTGACCTTCGACACGTCGGAGGTCTTCCGCCGGGCCGGTGGTTTCATCCGGCAGTCATTTCCCCGCCAGTTGCTCCCAGCGCACTGTTCCCGCAGGACGGGCACGTGTCACCCGACCTCTGACGCAATGTCAAATCGACTGTCCATGGCATGAGTTGTGCGGAACGTCTTCGTCCAGGGAACATTCGACGGTTGCCGACAAACACTCTCATGAGGCGTTTCAGCCTCTACTCTGCTGCCAGACCCCCACAGGGCCTTCCCCCGTGGCGTGGGCGGGATTCCCGCCCGTACCACCGAGAACAGGCGGCCGAGGGCATGCAACCACTGCACCCAGAAGATCCCGAGCAGCTAGGGCCCTACCGTCCGGTGGCCCGTCTTGGAGCGGGCGGGATGGGCCGGGTCTATCTGGCCACCTCGTCGGCCGGCCGCGCCGTCGCGGTCAAGGTCATCCGTCCCGAGATGGCCGAGGACAAGAACTTCCGCATCCGCTTCCGGCGCGAGGTGGCGGCCGCGGCGGCGGTCGGCGGCGTCTACACGGCGTCCGTGGTGGACGCCGCTCCGGACGATCGGACGCCATGGCTCGCCACCGCCTACGTACCCGGCCCCACCCTGGCCGAGGCGGTCGCCGCCCACGGGCCGCTGCCGGTGGAGACGGTCCTCGCACTGGGCGCGGGCATCGCCGAGGCGCTGATCGCGGTGCACGCCGAGGGACTGGTGCACCGCGACCTCAAGCCGTCCAACGTGCTGCTCGCGGCGGACGGACCGCGCGTCATCGATTTCGGCATCGTCCGGGCCCGGGACGGCTACCAGCTCACCGGCTCCGGCGGCGTGTTGGGCTCGCTCGAGTACGTCTGTCCCGAACAGGCCACCGGCGACCCGGTGGGACCGGAGGGAGACGTCTTCTGTCTCGGCTCGGTGCTCGCGTTCGCGGCGTCGGGACACCCGCCCTTCAACGGGGCCTCCGCGGCCGGCCTGCTCTACCAGGTGGTCCACGGTTCGGCCGATCTGACCCAAGTACCCGAGCCGCTGGAGAAGATCATCAGCCTCTGTCACGCCAAGGACCCAGCCCTTCGTATCGGCCCCGACCGGCTCTCCGCGGCCTGTGCGCCGGGCGGTGCCGACCAGGTGCTGACGGAGGGCTGGCTGCCCGCGCGGGTGGCCGCCATGGTCGACGACCGCCGGACGGCCGCGATGGATCTCGACCGTCTCGCGCGGACCCTGACGTCCGCACGGCCCACGGCCGACGCAGCCGCCAGGGCCTCCGTCGTGTCCGGGAGACACGGATCGGGCCGGACGCCGACGGGACCGTCGTCGCGCGGCACCGACAGCAGAGCCGGCGCGGCGGACGCAGACCGCATCCTCCCGGCCGGGGACGCCGAGAACCGCGCCGCCGGTGGAGCCGGTGCCACCGTTGGAGCGCCGCCCGCCGCCGATCCGCCGGAGCGGAGACCCCCGGCGGCCGCGGCCGAATCGGCGGAACCGGCGGAACCGGCGGAACCGGCGGAACCGGCGACGGAACGTTCCGCCGCACCCGCGCACCGCCGTGCCCCCGAACGCTCCCGTATCGGTCGGCGCACCCTCCTCGCCGTAACCGCGGGCGCGGCCGTCGTCGGGGGCACCGCCCTCGTCGTCCGAGGCAGGGCCGGCAGGCAGCCGGCCCGCCGGCCCGGACCCGCCCCCGAGCCGACCTGGGTGTACCGCGGCGGCCCACTGCTCCAGACCCCGGCCGTCTTCAACGACGGCACGGCCTTGCTGAAGAGCCGCCCGGGCAACATGATCTGCCTCGACCTGAGGAACGGTTCCCAGCCCGAATGGGTCTACCAGGGCATCAGCGTCTCCCCCAGTCCCGTCCTGCTGGCCAACGACGCCGCGGTCGCCCTCGGCACCGGTGCGACGGTGATCGGCGTCGACCTGAACGGCGGCACCGAGAAGTTCACCCTCGACTTCGGCCAGGACTGCCAGTTCGATCAACTCCTCGGCGGATACGACGGCTATGTCATCTCGGTCCTCGGCGCCAAGCTGGAACGCCGGTCGGAGGAGCAGGGCGTCGCGACCTCCACCAGCGCGGTCTTCGGCGTCGACCTCAGGGCCCAGCGCGCCGTCGTCATACCGATCGACCCCGAGGACGTCGGCGTTCCCCTCAAGCCCGTCATCACTTCCGACTACTTCGTCTACGCCGACGGGCTGCGCAATGTCACGGTCCGCAGCACCCGCGACGGCGGTGGCCTGCTCTGGCGGCACCCTGTGGGCTACGACCTGCGGCCGGGCCTCGCGGTGCTCGGCGGAACCGTGTTCGCCCTCGGCTCCGAGTTCATCGCCCTGGACCTCGCCACAGGAAAGCTCCGCTGGAAGGCGGAGGCGGAACACGGCACGTTCGCCTCCCTCGGGGCGGGCGGCAACACCGTCTACGCCACGGGCACCGATCCCTACGGCGTCCACGCCTTCAACGCGGCGACCGGCGCCCGGCGCTGGTTCTGCGAGACCCCCCGCCTCAACGTCGACCACCCGGTCGCGGTGGGAGCCCACACCGTCCACGTGCCGGCCTTCGAGAACAGGAACGGCTTCTACGCGATCGACGCCGCCTCCGGCCGTCTGCTGTGGAACTTCACCGACGGCCGCGAGACCGGCGTCAACGACTGGCAGCTCTCCTGCGACGGGGCCGGACACCTCGTGGCCCAGCACTTCGACCGGGCCTACGGACTGCCCGTCACCTGAGGAACCGGACCCGGACAGCCACCGCCGGCGAGCCATCGGCGGGCTCCAGGGTGGGTCTCTTCCGGCAGGAGACCTTCCCTCCTCCTGCACTCGCCCATACTCTGACGCCCCGTCAGATAATGCGCCAGAGTATGGGAGGCCACCGGTATGTCACTCCTCTCCGGAAAGACCGTCGTCGTATCCGGAGTCGGCGCCGGGCTCGGTCACCAGGTCGCCGCCGCCGTCGTCCGGGACGGCGGGAACGCGGTGCTGGGTGCCCGGACCGAGGCGAACCTCGCCAAGAGCGCCGCCGAGATCGATCCGGACGGGGCGCACACGGCGTACCGGCCGACCGACATCACCGACGAGCAACAGTGCGCCGAACTCGCGGAGTTGGCGGTGGAACGGTTCGGGCGGTTGGACGCGGTCGTGCATGTGGCGGCATGGGACAGCTACTTCGGCGGCCTTGAGGACGCGGACTTCACGACCTGGCAGTCGGTCATCGATGTGAACCTGCTGGGGTCGCTGCGGATGACCCGGGCCTGTCTGGCGGGGCTGAAGGCGGCGGGCGGCGGTTCGGTCGTGTTCGTCGGGACGCAGTCGTCCGTCGCCGCTCCCTCACAGGTACGGCAGGCCGCGTACGCCGCCTCGAAGGGGGCACTGACCAGCGCGATGTACTCGCTGGCACGGGAGCTCGGGCCGTACCGGATCCGGGTGAACACCGTGCTGCCGGGCTGGATGTGGGGGCCGCCGGTGCGGGCGTACGTGCAGTTCACGGCGCACACGGAGGGCGTGCCGGAGGACGAGGTGCTGAAGCGGCTCACCGAGCGGATGGCGCTGCCCGACCTCGCGACCGACGGGGACGTGGCGGACGCGACGGTGTTCCTGGCCTCGGACCGGGCGCGGGCGATCACCGGACAGTCCTTGCTGGTCAACGCCGGGGAGCTGATGCGGTGAGTTCATGTAGGTGAACGCAGGCCACCATCTCGAATACTTTTACCTTCCCTTGACCTTACGTCAGCTTGTCGTGTCCACGCTGTGGCGCCCACGATGAGCGCCGGGCTGATCCCTGGGAGGGCGCATATGAACGGTCTCGACTGGGCCGTGCTCATCGGCTATTTCGGCGTGATGGTCGCGATCGGCGTCTGGTCGCACAAACGCGTCGACGACGTCAGCGACTTCTTCACGGCGGGCGGCAAGATGCCGTGGTGGCTGTCCGGCATCTCGCACCACATGTCGGGCTACAGCGCGGTGATGTTCACCGGGTACGCCGGCATCGCCTACACCTACGGCGTGACGTCCTTCGTGACGTGGTCCTTCCCCATCGCACTCGGCGTCGCCATCGGCTCCAAGCTGTTCGCGCCGCGCATCAACCGGCTGCGCTCACGGCTTCACGTGGCCTCACCGCTGGAGTACCTGAAGAACCGCTACGACCTCAAGACACAGCAGGCGCTGGCCTGGTCCGGCATGATGCTGAAGATCGTGGACGTGGGCGCCAAGTGGGCCGCGATCGCGACCCTGTTGTCGGTGTTCACCGGCATCTCGCTCAACCAGGGCATCCTCATCACCGGCTGCATCACGGCCGTCTACTGCACGATCGGCGGCCTGTGGGCCGACGCCCTCACGGAGTTGGGCCAGTTCGTCATCCAACTCCTCGCGGGTGTCGCGATGTTCATCGCCGTGGTCCTGAAGCTCAACGACAAGGGCATCGGGTTCTTCGGCGCCTGGGACGAGCCGGAGCTCCAGGGCCACGGCGAGCCGCTGGTCGGACCGTACGGAACGGTCTTCCTGCTGGCCTTCCTCTTCATCAAGCTCTTCGAGTACAACGGCGGCATGCTCAACCAGGCCCAGCGCTACATGGCCACGGCCAACGCACACGAGGCCGAACGCTCGGCCCGCCTCTCGGCGATCCTTTGGCTGGTGTGGCCGGTCGTCCTGTTCTTCCCCATGTGGATGTCGCCGCTGCTGGTCCAGTCGCAGAAGCCGGACGGCTCCGACTCCTACGGCCTGATGACCGAACAGCTGCTGCCGCACGGCCTGTTGGGCCTCGTCATCGTCGGTTTCTTCTCGCACACCATGGCCATGTGCTCCTCCGACGCCAACGCGATCGCGGCGGTCTTCACCCGGGACTGCGCACCGGTGGTGTGGCGCAGGGCGCGCAGCTGGAGCCAGGGGCAGGGACTGCGGGCCGCCCGCATCACGACGGTCGCCTTCCTCGGCCTGTCGATGGCGGCGGCCACCCAGGTCAACTCCCCCACCTTCAAGGACATCATCACGGTGGTCATCAGGTGGGTCGCCGGTCTGATGGGCCCGATGGCCATCCCGATGATGCTCGGCCTGCTCCGCCCGTTCCGCCGCTCCGGTCCCACCGCCGCGCTCACCAGCTGGTCGATGGGTCTGCTCGCCTTCTGGCTGGTCAACTACCCGATCAGCTGGAACGTCGAGGGCGGGGTCCCGCTCCAGTACCAGGTCTCGATCCCGCTGGTGGTCTCCCTCGTCCTCTACATCCTGATCGGCTTCCTGAAGCCGGAGGACACCCCGGAGCGTCTCGCGATCATCGAGAAGATCAACACCGACGGGGACGGGGAGGGAACGGCGTCCGCGGCGATCCCGACGCCGGCGGACGGCGCGGACGACGTGGTCGGTACGGGAGTGAAGGACTAGGAGCCGGGAGGAGCCGGGACCAGGTCCGCCAGAAGGGCTCTAGGCCCTCGGGTACCGCGCGAGCCATCCCGGGGACGCTCCCACGGGGCCGTGCAGCGCGGGCCCCTGGGTCATCTCCATCGCGAAGTCGTCGGCGAGTTCCAGCAGGGTGGGACGGCCCTCCAGTTCGGCCAGCCAGGCCGGCGGGAGGGCCGTCTCCCCGTGCACGGCACCCAGCAGGCCGCCGGTGAGGGCGCCGGCCGCGGCGGAGGGCCCGTCGTGGTTCACGGCGAGGCACAGGCCGTGCCGTACGTCCTCTCCGACCAGCGCGCAGTACACGGCCGCGGACAGCAGCCCGTCCGCCGAGCCGTCCGCCGCGAGTTCCTCCACCCGCGCCGGGGTGGGCATCCCCTGCCGTACGGCACCCAGCGCGTGCTGGAGCGCGTCCGACACGGGCTCGTGCCCGGGCCGCGCGGCGAGCAGCGCGAGCGCCCGCTGCACCGCCCCGTCCAGGCTCTCCCCGAGGGACAGCGCGTGCACGATCACGGCGTACGCGCCCGCCGACAGATAGGCGACGGGGTGCCCGTGGGTCTGCGCCGCACACTCCACGGCCAGCTGTACGACGAGCTGCGGCTCCCATCCGACGAGCAGCCCGAAGGGCGCGGACCGGGCCGTGGCCTCGGGGCCGAGCTCGGCGGGGTTCTTGGGCGACTCCAGGGTGCCCATGGTGTCGTCGCCGAACCCGAGGAGCAGGGACCGGGTCGGGTCGCGGCGGGCGTACAGCCATTCCTCCCGGGCCAGCCAGCCGTCGTCCTTGCGCCGCTCGTCGGGCCCCCAGTCCCGCTGAGTGGCGGCCCACCGCAGATACGCCTTGTGCAGATCGGTGGGCGGATGCCAGGCGCCGGTGTCCCGTCGCACCTGGGCCCGTATCAGCCCGTCCACGCTGAAG
The DNA here is from genome assembly GCF_036174265.1 of Streptomyces sp. NBC_00285. NCBI lineage: Bacteria > Bacillati > Actinomycetota > Actinomycetes > Kitasatosporales > Streptomycetaceae > Streptomyces > Streptomyces sp. NBC_00285. The sequence continues at coordinate 4,776,351 of NZ_CP108055.1, forward strand.
AGGGTGAGCTGGGTGAGATGGCTGACGGCGCCGCGCCTGCCGTACCCGAACCCGAGGTCGACGAGCCCCTCGGCGCCGTACGTCTCGCGGATCTCGTCCAGTCCGAGCCCGTCTATCGGCGCGCCCAGCGCGTCACCCACGGCCACCCCGAGGAGCGTGCCGCGCACCCGGCTGCGGAAGTCCTGCTGCTCGGCCCGCCCCCAGACGACGGCCCCGGTTGCCGCACCCACCCAGACCTCCCCGTGGCGACCGTCCGTATGTACGACGCCCTGCACTGTAATCGACGGGGGGTGGGAGGTTCAGGGGGCGTGTGGGTATGCGCCTCTTCTGCCGAAAGCTCTTCTACCGAAAGGCGGCGGCGTTGCGGGCCGCCCACTCGGCGAAGGAGCGGGGCGGACGCCCGAGAAGCCGTTCCACGTCCGGGCGGACCCGCAGCAGACCGTCCGACGGGGCACCGAGCATGGCGAGGGTGGCGTCCGCGACGGGCTCCGGCATGAACCGCGCCATCTCCGCCCTGGCCTCGGCCCGCGTCTGCTCCACGAACCGCACCGGCTCGCCCAGCGCGCCCCCGATCGCGGCGGCCTGTTGCCGGGGCGACACCGGGGCGGGCCCGGTCAGCTCGTGGACCCGCCCCGCATGGGAGGCATCCCGCAGGACGACGGCGGCGGCCTCGGCGATGTCGTCCGGATCGACGGTCGGCAGCGCGACGTCCCCGAACGGTGCCGCCACCGTCCGCCCGGCACGCACCGCGCCGGCCCACTGGAGGGTGTTGGAGTGGAAACCGCCGGGCCGCAGCATGGTCCACCCGAGGCCCGACTGCCGTACGGCGTCCTCCATTTCGGAGGGATGGTCACCGGTGGAGACCCCCAGCGAGGACAGCAGCACCACCCGCCGGACACCGCTGGCGCGGACGACGTCGAGAACCTGCCCGAGGTCACCTCCGGCGGCCATGAAGTCGCCGGAGGTCAGGAGGAAGAGCGTTTCGGCCCCGTCGAGGGCGGGCTTGAGGGTCTGGGGCTCGGCGAGGTCGGCCTGGTGGTGGCGGACCCCCGCCGCGCTCTCACGGGGACTGTGCCGGGAGACCGCGGTCACCTGCTCCCCCGCCGCGACGAGAGCCCGCACGAGAGGCCGTCCGACGTTACCCGTAGCACCGGTCACCACGATCATGTCGCTCCCCATTTCCAAGGTTTGTGTGGATTGGTTCCTGTGAACACACTGCGACGCTACTATCGGGAAGCCAGTAGGTACCTAGAGGAAAGTAATGGGCGGGAGCATCGATGTGACGGAGACCACAACTCGCGGGCCGAGCCCTGGAGTTCCCCCGGAAAACGCCTGCCCGATCGCCCCCGTGGTCGACATCGTCTTCAGCCGCTGGACGACGCCGATCCTCTGGACCCTCCACGAGTCCGGGCGCCAACGCTTCGTGGAACTGGAACGCCGGATCGGCACGATCACCCCGAAGGTCCTCACCCAACGCCTCCGCCAACTCGAACGCGACGGCCTGGTCCACCGCACCTACCACGCGGAGGTCCCGCCCCGGGTCGAGTACGAGATCACCGAACTCGGCCGCAGCCTGGCCCCGTTGTTCGCGACGCTTGCACAGTGGTCACCGAACCTGGAGAGGGTCGAGGAGGCCCGGCGGGCTTATGACATGCGGGGCGGGAAAGGGGCGAGTTGAGCAGCAATCGGGGCTGACCATCATCCGACGGCGCCCCGCACCCGCTCCCGCACCGCGCGTGCCGTCCCGTCGTCCGGGCTCAGTTCGCATGCGCGGTCCGCGTCGGCGAGGGCCAGGTCGAAGGCGGTGCGGGCGAGGTGGGTTTCGGCTCGGCGGCAGAGGGCCCAGGTGTAGGCGGGGTTGAGGTCGAGGGCGCGGTTCAGGGCTGTCAGGGCCTCCTCGTGGTGGCCCAGTTGCAGCAGGGCGGCGCCTCGGCTCGCGTGGGCGGAGGCGTAGTCGGGCCGGAGGGCGAGTACATGGTCGTAGTCGCGGAGGGACTCCTCGACGCGGCCCGCGTTTCGGAGCGCGTCGCCTCGTTCGCAGCGGCCCCAGGGCCAGTCGGGCTGGAGGGTCACGGCCCGGTCCAGGTCGGCCAGTTGGCGGGCGGGGTCGCCGAGGCCGCGCCAGACGCGGGCGCGGCGGACCAGAGCCCAGGTGTAGTCGGGGTTGAGGTCCAGTGACCTGTCCAAGTCCGCCTGTGCGGCGTCGAGTTGGCCTCGTGCCAGGTGGACGGCGCCTCGGGAGGCCCAGGCGAAGTGGTGGGTGGGGTCGAGTTCGATCCCCTTGTCCAGGTCCCCGAGCGCCTCGTCGACGTGGTTCAGGACCCGGTGGTACTCGCCCCGGACCGAGTGGGCGGAAGCGTGGTCCGGCGCCAGCGCGAGGGCCCGGTCCAGGTCGCCGAGCGCCGCTTCGTAGTCGCCGGCCTCGCCGCGGACGTAGGAGCGGCCCCGATAGGCGCGGGCGAACCCGTCGTCCAGCGCGATCGCGCGGTCGTACTCGCGCAGTGCCTCCTGCAGCGCCCCGACACGGCGTAGCGCGGCGCCCCTGATGACCAGGGCGCACGCCTGGGTCTGTTCGTCGAACCCCGCCCGGGACAGAAGACGGCCGAGTGCCACGATCACGCCGCCCTCGGCGAGGGTCCCGGAGAGGTCGCTCCCCCATCGGGACACCGCCTCCGTGTCGCCGTCCCGGCCCGCGTCCAGCAGGGTCCGCGCCCACAGGGCTGCGGTGACGTCGTCCGTGTCGCAGGCTTTCATGAAGTCCCGCAGCACCACGGGCAGCGTGGCACGCGGCTGAGCGCACAGCAGGTGGTAGGACTCGGCGAGCCGCAGCTCCCGCCACTCCTCGTCCGCCCACAGCTCCTGCTCCTCGCGGTCGGCCGCGGACTCGGCGCGCCACTCGCCGAACTTCCTTGCCAGGCAGGCATGTTGCCGGGCCCAGCCGCGCGGGGACCTCCCGCGCTGCATCCGCAGCATCGCCTCCCGCACCAGGTCGTGGTAGCGGAGCCGGTCTCCTCGGTCGTCCACGAAGGGCAGGGCCCGCAGCCAGGCGAAGAGCGCGTCCGCCTCGTCGTCCGGGCAGTCCACGGCCGCCCGGAACACGTCCATGTCCAGATGGCGGGGCAGGGCGCAGGCGAGGGCCGCGGATCGCCGTACGGGGTCCTGTTCCCACTTCAGGAAGCGTTCCACGGCCGTGGCGCTGGGGTCGCCGATGTCGTCGGGGTCGGTGGGGCGCTGCTCGGCGAGGGTCGAGACCAGGACGGGCAGGCCGCCGGTGAGGCGCAGCACCTCCTCGACGACGGGTTCGGAGACGACTCCCTTGCCCGCCAGCAGGCCCCGTGCCTCGGCCTCCGTGAAGGGGCGCAGGGGTACGTCCGTCATGAAGTCGGCGAAGGCTCCCCAGCGGGTGGTGTCGAAGGGGCGTTGGCCCGCGGTGACCACGACGAGTGTGGCGGGGAGGGAGCCGTACCGGCCGCCGGTCATGACCTCGTGCAGCCAGCCGTCGAGGAACGGCCCGGTCCGCTCGTAGGTGTCGAAGAACAGGACGATCCAGGGGGCCGTGTCCGCCGCGTCGGTGAGTTCGTTCAGCAGCACCGGGGTGAGCACCTGTTCCGGTGCCAGGACGAGCTGAACGTCCTCCAGGCTGCGGAAGCGCGCGCTGAGCCCGGCTCGCAACCGGTCGGCGCCCTGGGCGAGTTGGGCCGGGTCGAGCACACCGGCGAAGGCTCCGACCCCGGGGACCATGCCCAGCCCGGCCAGTCCCGCCCGGGCCACCGCGAGACTGCCGGCCGACGGCTCCCCGGCGTCCGGGTCCGGCGTGGCGACGGCGGCGACCTCCGCCTCGTGCCGGCGTTCCCGGTGGGCGGCGAGGAGTCGGTCCAGTTCCTTGAAACGGCAGCCCTGAGCGCCGAGTTGGCGGCTGATCGCCGCCATCGCCTCCGGCACGCTGCCGACGTTCTCGTCGAGGTGGGCCGTCAACGCCCCCTTCTCGCGGGCGATGTGGTCGAGTTCCCGCACCAGGAACGTCTTTCCGACCCCGGCGTTGCCGTGCACATGGAAGAGGAAGCGGTGTCGCTCGTCCTCCGGCGGCAGGTCGAGGTTCGTGCGGAACGCGGCCCGCTCCTCACCCCGCCCCACGAACCCGGCCCGCCTGCGCTGCCGGATCAGCTCCTGCATGGACGGCCGCATCTGTCCCATCCACCCCACCCCCGTATCCGGTGCGTCCTCGGAGACCGTGGTTCTGTCGATCATGAGGCCGGCTCTCATCCGACAGGGTCCCAGGTCGGGTGATCCTGCCCCGCACAGGGGCGGGAACGCGGCCGGACTTCCGTACCGGACTGTCAGCCGTGCCCGAGCCGGTCCGCCAGACACGCGAGGTAGAGGGCCATGGCGGCCCGGTGGTCGCGCAGCGGGCGGCCGGTGATCTGCTCGATCTTGTGCATCCGGTAGACGACCGTGTTGCGGTGGATGTGCAGCGCCTCGGAGGCCCGCACGAGGTTGAAGCCGCTCTCGCACCACGCGGTCACCGTGTCGCGGAGCGCGGGCCAGTCCGGCTGCACCCGCAGGTCCGCGGCCGTCAGGTCGAGCAGGCGGTTGCGGGCGGACTGGGGCACCGCCGCCAGGACCTGGTGGACCCGCAGGTCGGTGATGATGTGGACGCGTGGACCGTCCACCGACCGGGCGCCGAGCCGGAGGGCGTCGCACGCGTCCTGGTAGGAGTCGTGCAGACCGCCGACGGAGATGGCCGGTTCGCCTATGCCGACGTGGGCGGCCAGACCGTCCTGCGCGGCGATGACGTCGGTGACGCGCCGGCAGTCGGCGACCATGGACGCCGTTGTCCGCCGGGGCGGAAGCCGGTGCAGGACGCCGATCCATCCGGGAGCCGTGCCGGCGACGATGTCCTGCGGGTCGGCGAAGACCTCGCGGACGGTACGCAGGAGTTCGGAACGGATCAGCGCCATGTCCTGTGTGGGCGCGCCCCGGCGTCGCGCGGCAGCGTCCGGCACGGTCACCTCGAAGGCCACGGCGACCCGTCGCAGCCGTAGGTCGAACCCGAGCTCGGCGGCCCGGAACACCAGGAACTCGCCCTCGACGACCTGGGGATCGTACGAGGCGATCTCGGCGATCAGCTTCTCGGCCGCCCGCTCCGAGAGCAGGCGGGAGCGCAGCATCACCGACTCCCTCAGCAGGATCTCCGTCTGCCGCTTCACCAGCAGTCCGAAGCGCCGTACCTGGGCGGGGGTGCCGGTGATCCCGACGGTGCCCACCGCCCGGCCGTCCGTGACCAGGGGCAGGGTGACGCCGGGGCGTACCCCGCGCAGGAGTTGGGCCTGGGAGGCGTTGTGCGTGGCCGGTTCCTGGGTGCGGACGACCTCGACGGACGCCTCGTGGAAGCTGCCGACCCGACTGCTGTCGCCGCTGCCGATGACCATGCCCTCCGCATCGGTGATCAGCACGTTGAAGCCGATGACGGCGGAGGTGTCCCCGGCGATCTCCTGCGCGAGTGAGGGGCTCAGCACGACTGTTTCTCCCGTCGCGAGCGGGCCGGGGTTGGACGCACCGTACAGGGGACCGGGCGATTTCAGCCACAACTTCGTACGAAGTGAACGGTGACGTGCGACAGGCCGGTCAATAGCGTATGGCTCCATCACATCCCCGCCGGGGGCACAGTGCGGTGAACGGCGGGAACCTTCAGCGCCCTTACGGAAGGCCCGAGCCAATGATCCGTGCGCGTTCCCTCGTGTCCGCTTTGTCGTCAATCCTGTTGCTTTCGTCGATCGCCGCCTGTGGTTCCGACGACGGCGACGACGCCCCGAAGAACGTGTCCGCGAAGACCGCCGCCCTCGGCACCCTCACGCCCGGCGTCATCAAGGTGGCCGTTCAGCCGTACGCGCCCTACACCAGTGTCCAGGGCGGCAAGATCGTCGGACTGGACGGCGACATCCTCAACTACGCGGCGAAGAAACTGGGCCTCACTGTCGAGCCCCAGGTCACCGACTTCGCCGGCATGCTGGCCGGAGTGCAGTCCCGCCGGGTGGACATCACCATCGGCGGTGTCGCCTGGACCGCCGACCGGCAGAAGCAGGGGCTGTTCACCGACCCGCCCTACTACTCGCCCCCGGCGATGGCCGTCCGCAACGGCAGGACGTACAAGACGGTCGACGACCTCAAGGGCCTGAACCTCGGCACCGTGGAGGGCTACGTCTGGGTCAAGTCCATCCAGTCCGTGCCCGGCGCCGAGCTGCACGCCTACCCGGACGCCACCGGGGTCTTCGACGACCTCGGCGCGGGCCGCGTCGACGTCGGCTTCCTCGACCCGCTGATCATCATCGCGGCGCAGAAGGAGCGCCCGGAGCTGAAGATCAGCACGCAGTACCTGACGCCCCCGACCGCCGCCCAGGTCAAGGCCAAGCCCTCCTACGCGTACCTCCAGCCGTACCAGACCGGCTTCTACCTGCCCAAGTCGGCCACCAAGCTGGAGAAGGCGATCTCCGCGCAGATCGACGCCATGTACACCGACGGCACGATGGCCGAGCTCGTCACGAAGTACGGCGGCGACCCCGCGCAGTTCCTCAAGCCGACCGCCGGCATGGCCACCGCGCGCCGTGGCGTCGACCGGCCGCAGGACTGGACCCCGCCGTCCGCCGGAAAGTGAGGTGACGACATGTCCGGTCTCTTCCAGGTCCCCTGGTCCGACTACCGGCCCGACCTGCTCGACGCCCTGTGGCGCACCGTCTCCTACACCGCGGTCAGCTTCACGGGCGCGGTACTCCTCGGCCTGGCCGTGGCCCTGCTCAGGCTGAGCGGCGCCTGGCCCGCCCGGGCCGTCGCCGCCGTCTACACCGAGGTGTTCAAGAACGTCCCGCTGCTGGCCATCATCTTCCTCAGCTACTTCGGTCTCGCCTCGGCCGGGCTCCGGCTGGACGTGTTCACGGCCGGATGTCTCAGCCTCGTCGTCTTCTACGCGGCCTATCTGTCGGAGATCTTCCGCTCCGCGATCAGCGGGGTGCACGCCGGACAGACCGAGGCCGGAGAGGCACTGGGACTGGGCAGGGTCGGCATCTTCGCCCATGTCGTCCTGCCGCAGGCGGTACGGGAAGCCCTTCCCGGCACCAACACCATGCTGGTCGACCTGCTCAAGTCCACCTCCCTGCTCGTCACCGTCTCCGCCGCCGAGCTGATGTCGGAGGGGCGGCTCATCACCTCCGCCACCTTCCGGGCACTGGAGGTGTACCTGGTCATCTCCGCCATCTACTTCGCCCTGTGCTACCCGCTCTCCCAGCTCCTGCTCCTGCTGGAGCGCAGGGTACGGGCCGGCGTCCCGCTCTCCCCCTGGCGGCGCCGGCGGGTCCGCGCGGCCCGCGCCCTGCTCGCGGCCGACCTCACGCCCGACACCGACCGGAAGGAGGCCGTGGCATGACGGAACCAGTCACCACGACAGCCGCGGTCCCCCCGGCCGGCACCGACGCGGTCGTACGGATCGAGCACCTGAGCAAGTCCTTCGACGGCCGACGCGTGCTCGACGAGGTGAACCTGGTGGTCGACCGCGGCCGCATCGTGAGCGTCATCGGGCAGAGCGGCGGCGGCAAGACGACCCTGATGCGCTGCGTCAACCTGCTGGAGCGGCCCGACCGGGGCACGGTCGAGGTGGCGGGTGAAGTGGTGCACGACGGCGGCCGGACGGTCTGCCGGGACCTGCCCCGACTGCGCCGCACGGTCGGCATGGTCTTCCAGCGGTTCAACCTCTTCCCGCACCTCACGGCCGTGGAGAACGTCGTCCTCGCGCAGCGCAAGGCGGGTGTCGGCGAGCAGGAGGCGCTGGAGCGGGCCGTCGTACTCCTGCGCCGGGTCGGGGTGGCACACCGCGCCCTCGCCCGCCCCGACCAGCTCTCCGGCGGGGAACAGCAGCGCGTCGCCATCGCCCGGGCGCTGGCGCTGCGGCCCGAGGTGCTGCTCTTCGACGAACCCACCTCCTCCCTCGATCCGGAGGCCACCCGGGAGGTCCTCGGCGTGATGCGCGAACTGGCCGCGGACGGCATGACGATGCTGCTGGTCACCCACGAACTGCCCTTCGCCCGCGAGGTGTCCGACCACGTCGTCTTCGTCGACGGCGGCCGCATCGTGGAGGAGGGCCACCCTCAGGACGTCCTCGACAACCCCGCCCAGGCCCGCACCCGGGAGTTCCTCGTGTCGTACAGGCCCGCGTCATGAGCGCCGCACTGGGCAGCGACGGCCCGGTCGTCGTGGTCGGCGGCGGTGTCGTGGGCCTGTGCACCGCGTACTACCTGGCCAGGGCCGGCCTCGAAGTGGAGATCGTCGAGCGGCGCGCCCTCGGCTCCGGGGCGTCCCGGGGCAACGCGGGATGGGTCTGCCTCAGTCATTCGACGCCGGTTCCCGCACCGGGCGTGGTCCGCTACGCGCTCCGCTCACTGGGCCGGCCGGACTCGCCTCTCTACGTACGGCCCCTGCCCGATCCGGCGTTCGTGCGGTGGCTGTGGCGGTTCTGGCGCAGCAGCACACCGGCCGCCTTCCGCCACGGCTACACCGCGGTCGCCGAGCTGAACCGGAGCACCTTCGACCTCTTCGACGGCCTGCGCGAGGCGGGGGTCGAGACGACCCTGACCCGGCCCGGCATGGTCCACGCCTTTCTGTCCCCGGCCGAGGCCCGCCACCACCTCGCCGTGCAGCGGGAGATGGCCGACGGCCGCTATCCGATGCCGGACGACGTCGTCACCGGGGACCGGGCCCGGCTGCTGGACGGCGCCCTGTCCTCCAGGGTGCGGGCCGCCTACCTCGTGGAGGGAGAGGGCGTGGTCGACCCGGAGGCCTTCGCCCGCGGCCTCGGCGAAGCGCTCACCGCCCTGGGGGTGAAGATCCACGAGGACGTCGAGGCCCTCGGGTTCCGTACCTCCGCCGGCCGCGTCACCGCGCTGCGCACCGCGCAGGCCGAGATTCCCTGCGCGGGCGTCGTCATCGCGGCCGGAATGCGCTCCACCGGCCTGCTGAGCTCCCTTGGCGGGCCCCTGCCGCTGCAGGCGGGCAAGGGCTACAGCTTCTCGGTGGACCTGGACCCGGCACCCCGCCACACGCTGTACTTCGGCGAGCGCCGGGCCGTCGCCTCACCGATCGGCGCCACCACCCGCATCGGCGGCACGATGGAACTCAGCGGCAACAACAATCGCCTCGACTGGCGCCGGATCGTCGCCGTCGCCCTCGCCAGCCGGCACTACCTGGGCCGCTGGTTCGACGACCCGGACGACCTGGTGAGCCTGATCCGGGACCCCTGGGTCGGTGGCCGGCCCTTCCTCCCCGACGGCCTCCCCGTCATCGACCGCGTGCCCGGTTACGGCAACGCCTTCGCGGCCACCGGCCACGGCATGCTCGGCGTGACCCTGGGCCCCGTCACCGGCCACACGCTCGCCGAGTACGTGCTGACCGGCCGGCGTCCGGAGACCCTGGCGCCGTTCCGCTTCGACCGGGCGTGACCAGGACCTGACTCCCGGGTGGCCGGGGCCTTCCACCGACGGGGAGGGGAGGCCCCGGCGGCCCCGGTGCCGCACGTCGACAACGTTCCGGCTCAGGCGATCTGGAACACATCGCCCCGCGCGGGGAAAGATGGCCCCCATGGCATCGACACCCCCACGCACCACACGAAGCGCACTTCACCTCACCGCAACCCTTCTCACCGCGACCGTCGCGCTGTACATAGCGCTCGTCGCGTTCGGGAACATCACGGACTTCGGGACGAACCAGGCGTTCGTACAGCACGTTCTCGCAATGGACACGACGTTCAAGGACGACGATCTGATGTGGAGAGCCATCACCAGTAAGGGACTTCAGAACACGGCGTACGTCGCGATCATCATCTGGGAGACGTTCGCGGCGCTCGTGCTGATCTACGGCACGTGGTTGTGGGTGCGGCGGGACGACGTGGCGGCACGGCGGTTCTCCACCTACGGCCTGCTCATGCTCATGCTGCTGTTCGGCGCCGGGTTCATCGCGATCGGCGGCGAGTGGTTCTCCATGTGGCAGTCGGACACCTGGAACGGCCTGGACGCGGCGCTTCGCGTCTTCCTGCTGAGCGGGGTCGTGCTGCTGGTGGTCAACCTGCCGGGCAGGTCGGAGCAGCCCGCCGCCTGACGACGAGGCCGAGGGCCGTGGGATCCGGCTGCCAGATCCCACGGCCTGAGCGCGCGTCCGGGTCCGTCAGTCCAGCACCGGCAGCAGCTCCGGCAGGTGGCCGTCCGACACGGCCGCCGCCTGCTGCCGTTCCTCCGGCACCTCGCCGTAGAGAGTGGTGCGGGGGCGTGCGGGACGGCCCGCCGCCTCCGCGACCGCGATCAGGTCCTTCACCGACTTGTACGAGCCGTACGACGAGCCCGCCATCCGCGAGATCGTCTCCTCCATCAGCGTGCCGCCGAGGTCGTTCGCACCGGAGCGGAGCATCTCCGCCACGCCCTCGGTGCCCAGCTTCACCCAACTGGTCTGGATGTTGGGGATGTAGGGGTGCAGGAGCAGCCTCGCCATCGCCACGACCGCCCTGTTGTCCCGCATCGACGGGCCCGGGCGGGCGATACCGGCCAGGTACACCGGGGCGTTGGTGTGGATGAAGGGGAGGGTCACGAACTCCGTGAAGCCGCCCGTGCGTTGCTGGATTCCGGCCAGCGTGCGCAGGTGGCCCAGCCAGTGACGCGGCTGGTCCACGTGGCCGTACATCATCGTGGAGGAGGAGCGGATGCCGACCTGGTGCGCGGTCTCGACGACCTCGATCCAGGTCGCCGTCGGCAGCTTGCCCTTGGTCAGGACCCAGCGGACCTCGTCGTCGAGGATCTCGGCGGCCGTGCCGGGGATCGAGTCCAGGCCGGCCTCCTTCGCGGCCGTCAGCCACTCCCGGATCGAAAGACCGGTCCTGGTCGCGCCGTTGACGACCTCCATCGGCGAGAAGGCGTGCACATGCATGCCCGGGACCCGCTCCTTCACCGCGCGCGCGATGTCGAAGTACGCCGTCCCCGGCAGGTCCGGATGGATGCCGCCCTGCATGCAGACCTCCACCGCGCCCACCTCCCAGGCCTGTTGGGCGCGGTCGGCCACCTGGTCCAGGGACAGGGTGTAGGCGTCGGCGTCGGTGCGCCGCTGCGCGAAGGCGCAGAAACGGCAGCCGGTGTAGCAGACGTTGGTGAAGTTGATGTTCCGCGTGACGATGTACGTCACGTCGTCGCCGTTCACCGATTTGCGGACGTCGTCGGCGATCCGCGTCAGCGCGTCCAGGGCGGGTCCGTCGGCGTGCAGCAGCGCCAGCGCCTCGGCGTCGGTCAGCTTCGTCGGGTCGTCGGCCGCGACCCGCAGCGCCTGGCGTACGTCCGTGTCGATGCGCTCCGGCACCATCCCGGGGGCGGCCGCCTCGCGCAGGGCGCCCCAGTCGCCGTAGACCTCGTCGAAGTCGTCGCGGCGGTCGGAGGTACGGCCCTCGGTGTCGATGGTGGCGTGCAGATCCGTGCGGCCGGACGGGACGAAGACCTCCTCGGGCTCCTGCCACGGACGGCCCTCGACCACGGCGTCCGACACCGCCAGCCCCGTCTCCGGGTCGGCGAGCGCGGCCACGTGCGGCCGCAGCCGGGGGTCCAGCCAGGGCTCGCCGCGCTGCACGAACTCGGGGTACACGCACAGCCGTTCGCGCAGCTCGAAGCCGGCCGTGCGGGAGCGTTCCGTGAGCTCCTCGATCTGCGGCCAGGGGCGCTCGGGGTTGACGTGGTCGATGGTGAGGGGGCTGACTCCGCCCCAGTCGTCGATGCCCGCCCCGATCAGCCGTTCGTACTCGTTGTCGACGAGGTTCGGCGGGGCCTGGATGTTGGCGGCCGGGCCCATGACGAGACGGGCCACCGCCACCGCGGCGACCAGTTCGTCCAGTTCCGCGTCCGGCATGCCGCGCATCGCGGTGTCCGGCTTGGCGCGGAAGTTCTGGATGATCAGTTCCTGGATGGAGTGGTAGGCGCGCGCCGTGCGCCGCAGTGCGAACAGGGACTCGGCGCGCTCCTCGTACGTCTCCCCGATCCCGATGAGGATGCCGGAGGTGAAGGGGACCGAGGAGCGGCCGGCGTCCTCAAGAACCCGCAGCCGGACGGCGGGCTCCTTGTCCGGTGAGCCGTGGTGCGGCCCGCCGGGCTCCGACCAGAGCCGCTCGGCCGTCGTCTCCAGCATCATGCCCATGCTGGGCGCCACCGGCTTCAGCCGCTGGAAGTCCGTCCAGGAGAGCACGCCCGGGTTGAGGTGGGGCAGCAGGCCCGTCTCCTCCAGGATGCGGATGGAGATGGCGCGGACGTAGGCGATGGTGTCGTCGTAGCCGTGCGCGTCCAGCCACTCCCTGGCCTCCGGCCAGCGGTCCTCGGGCTTGTCGCCGAGGGTGATCAGGGCTTCCTTGCAGCCGAGGGCCGCGCCCTTGCGGGCGATGTCCAGTACCTCGTCGGGGGACATGAACATGCCGTGGCCGGCCCGGCGGAGCTTGCCGGGCACGGTCACGAAGGTGCAGTAGTGGCACTTGTCCCGGCACAGCCGGGTGAGGGGGATGAAGACGCTCTTCGAGTACGTGATGACACCGGGGCGGCCTGCCTGCGCGAGGCCGGCGTCCCGCACCCGGGCGGCGGACGCGGTGAGGTCGTCCAGGGCCGCACCGCGGGCCTGGAGGAGTACCGCGGTCTCGGCGACGTCGAGGGCGACACCGTCCCGGGCCCGTTTGAGGGCACGACGCATGGAGTTCTCGGTGGGGCCGGTACCGCCGGGGCGGTCGGTGGGGCCGGTTCCGGAAGTCGCGGAAGTCGTCATCCTTCGAGCATACGAGCGGTGTGATCAGGTCAGAGGGGCCGACCGGAGGTGGGCGACGTCACACCCCACCACCGAGGGAGATCACACACCACCATCGCCACCCTGGACATAACGGGCATACTCGTCAAGCACCTTGAACGTCTCCCCCTCCCCCGCCGACGGCAGCTGCAGCACGACCTCCTCGATGCCGAGCTCGGCATAGTGGGCGAGCTTGCCGGGGGTGGGCAGGACGGCGTACGGGACGATCTGGAGGGCGGCCGGGTCACGGCCCGCGTCGGACCAGGCGGCGCGCAGCACGGGCAGGGACTCGGTCAGGCCGCGCCCGCCGATGGGCAGCCAGCCGTCGGCGTACTCACAGATGTGGGAGAACAGCTTCGGTCCGGCGGCGCCGCCCACCAGGGTCCGCTTCTGTACGGGCTTGGGGTGGGCGTGACTGGCCCGCACACTCCCGAACTCCCCTTCGTAGGCGGTCGGTTCGTCCGCCCAGAGGGCCTGCATGAGAGCCATCCGGTCGCGGACCAGCTCCCTGCGGGTACGCCATCCGACCCCGTGGTCGGCGGCCTCCTCGACGTTCCACCCGAACCCGAGCCCGAGCGTGAACCGCCCGCCGCTGAGGTGGTCGAGGGTCGCGATCTGCTTGGCGAGGTCGATCGGGTCGTGCTGGGCGACCAGCGTGATGCCGGTGCCGAGGCCGAGCCGCTCGGTGACGGCGGCGGCCTGGCCGAGCGCGACGAAGGGGTCGAGGGTACGGCCGTACTCACGCGGCAGCTCCCCGCCCGCCGGATACGGCGTGACCCGCTCGACGGGGATGTGGGTGTGCTCGGGCAGATACAGCCCGGCGAAGCCCCGCGCCTCCAGCTCGCGGGCGAGCCGGGTCGGGGTGATGGTCTCGTCGGTGAGGAAGATCGTCACGGAGATTCGCATGACTGCATCTGTACCGGGCGGCGGCGGGGATGTCCATACCGACTGGTCGGCATCTGCAGGGGGTGCCTTCCCACGGTCCGGTCGGCCGGTCGGCCGGCGGAACGGCGGAACGGATGCGCGGTGCCGGTCGCCTGTGGGGGCTGTCGGTCGTCTGTCGGGGCTGTCGGTCCGGTGTCGGCGGCTTGTCGACGCGGGCGCGGAGTCTGTCCACAGACCCCGCCGACAGCCAAACGTCGGCCCGCGACCCCTGAGGAGTCACCATGACCACCACGACCACCCACGTCACGATCATCGGCGCCGGACTCGGCGGCCTCACGCTCGCCCGCGTCCTGCACGTCCACGGCATCCCGGCCACCGTCTACGAGGCGGAGTCCTCGCCGACGGCGCGTGCGCAGGGCGGGATGCTCGACATCCACGACTACAACGGCCAGTTGGCCCTCGATGCGGCCGGCCTGTCGGACGAGTTCCGCGGCCTCGTCCTGGAGGGCCGCGAGGCGACACGGATGGTCGACCGGGACGGGACCCTCCTGCTCGACCAGCCCGACGACGGCACGGGCGGGCGCCCCGAGGTGCAGCGCGGCGAACTCCGGCAGCTCCTGCTCGACTCCCTCCCGGCCGACACGGTCCGGTGGGGACACAAGGTCAGCGCCGCGCGTGCCCTCGGCGAGGGCCGCCACGAGGTGACGTTCGCCGACGGCACCACCGTCGTCACCGGCCTGCTCGTCGGCGCGGACGGCGCGTGGTCCCGGGTACGGCCCCTGCTCTCCGACGCGGTGCCCGCGTACACCGGGATGTCGTCCGTCGAGACCTACCTGTACGACGCCGACACCCGGCGCCCGGCCAGCGCGAAGGTGGTCGGAGGCGGGGCGCTGTACGTGCTCGCACCGGGCAAGGGTTTCGTGACGCACCGGGAGCGGGACGGCAACCTCCACACCTACGTGATGCTCGCCCAGCCGCAGGACTGGTTCGCGGACATCGACTTCACGGACGGCGCCGCGGCGAGGGCGCGGATCGCGGCGGAGTTCGACGGCTGGGCCCCGGAACTCACCGCGCTGATCACCGACGGCGACACCGCCCCGGTACTGCGCCCCCTCGTCGCCCTGCCCGTCGAGCACCGGTGGGAGCGGGTGCCGGGAGTGACCCTGATCGGCGACGCCGCCCACGTGGCCGCCCCGAACGGCGAGGGCGCCAACCTGGCCATGCTCGACGGCGCCGAACTCGGCCAGGCCCTCGCGGCCCACCCCGACGACATGGAGACCGCGCTCACCGCGTACGAGCAGGCCATGTTCCCCCGGAGCGCCGAAACCGCCACCGAGGGCACCGAGCTCTACGCCCTCATGTTCGACGACACGGCGCCCTACGGCCTGCTCAACCTGTTCATGGGAGAGGAGCGGGGCGAGTAAGCCAATTGGGCCGACGTCGACGGTGGGATCGAGTACCGGAACCAACGGGGTGACTCGGTCATTCGTCGAGGCGGTCGAGGTATCCGTGTCTGCTGTCAACCGGCGACATGAAGAGCTGACCCTCCCGCACCTGCCATTCGGTCGTGCCGTCCATCTCGTGGCTGGCGTGGAAGAGGCCCACGACGCGGTCCCCGTCCTCGTTGGCCGGAATCCTCGCCATCTCCCGGACCTGGTGAACCAGCCAGTCCAGGCCCGACTCGCGGATGTCGGCGCCGTAGAACATGTAGTGGGTCCAGTTCACGTGCCGGCGAGGTGTGCCCCAACCGTTGGAGTAGTGACCGTCTTCGTGGGACGAGATGATCTCCTGGGCTGCGGCGAGTTGTTGCTCGTCGCACTCCAGCCATCCTCTGACCGACACGTAGATACCCATCGATGTCCCCCCAGCCGGATCCCAGGCACATTCGTGATCAGGACCCGGCGATGATAGGCACGGACCACGGCTGCGGTCACCGTGAATTCGCCGGACACGGCAGCGCCCCGCTCCCGCACTCCGCCCACAGCAGCTTCCCGCCCCTCGACGCGCCCAGTTCGCGGAGGACCGAGACACCCCACGTGTGTGCGTACGCCCGCACCAGGTGCAGTCCTCGGCCGTGCTCGGCGTCCGGGTCCGGCGGGGGTTCCGGGGCCGCCTCCCTGGTGAAGCCAGGGGGCACTCGCGGATCCGTGTCCCATACGGCGACCCGTACCCGGCCGGGGTCCGCCGACAGGACGCGGAGGGCGTACGCGCCCTTGGTGTGGCAGTGCGAGTTGGCCAGCAGCTCGGCTGCCACGAGCTCGGCGGCGGGGGTGAGTTCGGGCAGCTCGTGTGCGGCCAGGATCAGTCGCAGAGCGCCCCTCGCGATCCCCGGTGCGCGTGGATCGCGAGGGAGATGCAGGGTGTAGTTCCAGGACGGCGATACGGTGGCCAACGGAAGTCTCCGATCACTGAGGGGAGTTGGACGAGTGCCTGGTGTCCTTGCCGCGGCGTCCCACGGTGCGCTTCCAGACGGGGCGCCTGGATATGACGATAGAGGCGACGCAAAGTTTCTTTGCGCCACTTCGAAGGATCTCGGCGCTTTCTCCCTCGTGTGGGTGACAAGTTCGCCATACGATCGACAGGAGGACGTCTCATGGCGCCCAGGCCCGCGCCGACGGCTCGACGTGTCCGGCTCGCGACTGAGCTGCGCAAACTCCGTGAACGGGCCGGTCTGACCGCAACCGAGGCCGCACAGCTGCTCGGTACGAGTTCGGGTCAACTCAGCAACGTCGAGTCAGCTCGGTTCGGCGTGAGCCCGGACCGCGTGCGGGCGATGGCCGCCATCTACTCGTGCACCAACCAGCCCTACGTCGACGCCCTCGCCGACATGGCGGCCGAAAAGGCACGCGGCTGGTGGTGGGACACCTACAGCGAGGTGTTGCCGTCGGGGCTGCTCGCTCTCGCCGAGTTGGAGCACCACGCCACCGCCGTCCGTACCGCCTTCACCGCCCACATCCCGGGCATGCTCCAGACCGCCGAACACGCCCGCGAGATCTTCAGCCACGCGATTCCGGACCCCACCCCACCAGAGGTCGAGCACCGCGTCTCACACCGGATCAAGCGCCAGGACTTCGTCTTCCGGGATGACCCGAACCCGTACAGGACGGTGATCCATGAAGCCGCGCTGCACATGCGGGTCGGCGGCCGGCGGGTGGCGCGGGACCAGCTCCGGCATCTGATCGACATGAGCTTGCGAGAGCACATCACCCTTCGCGTACTCCCCTTCGACGTCGGGGCGTTTCCCGGGTCGGGGCAGTCCATCAACTACCTGTGCGGTCCCGTACCACCGCTGGACACCGTGCAGTTGGACCAGTTCCACGGTCCGGTACTCCTCGACGCCGAGGCGCATCTGGAGAAGTACCGGCGTCTCCTGGACGTCGTGGAGGCCGTTGCTCTCAGCCCCGGCAAGTCCCGCGATCTGATCCACTCCATCGACCACAGTCTGTGAAGGAGCCGAGATGACCACCAACACCTGGCGGAAGTCGTCCTACTGCCAAGAGGGCGAAGCTTGCGTCCACATATCCACCGACCCCGACGAAGTCCACCTCACGGACACCGACACCGACTCCGACGCCGCCCGAACCGTCGTCACCGTCAGCCGCGCCGCCTTCGCCGCCCTGCTGAAGTCGCTCTGACCTCTCCGGCAGGTGGTCACCACGGGCCGTGGTCGAGCAGCCCCAGGACCAGGATGGCCGCCGCAGTGGTCAGGAACACGATGCCACCCACGATGTCGCGGGAGCCCACACGCAGGTGGGCGATGATCGCGCCGACGAAGTACAGCACGAGGCCGGTGGCGGCGAGGGTTCCCAGGAGCGGTACGGCGAGGCCGGCCAGCAGGCCCAGGGTGCCCGCCGCCAGCAGCGTGCCCAGTACCGGGACCCACTTCCTGGGTATGCCCTTCATGTCCGCCTGGGTCTTGGGGTATTCGTGGCCGATCAGGTAAGTGACGGCTGCGGCGCCGTTGAAGACCGCGCCGACGATGGTGACCGTGACGTACGTGGCGAACACGGAGGTCCCCGTTCTGTGGAAGTGATGCCGCTTCCCAGGACGACGCACGGGCGACGCGATATGTGACATCGCTCGGCAGCCGGGACCGCCTCGCCCCCTCAGGCCCGCGTCGACACCAGGTCCGCCACCACCGCCGCGTGGTCCGAGGGCCAGACCCCGTCAACCGGGCCGTCGCCCGCGCGCCGGACGCCCAGGACGTGGCCCAGCCCCGTCGCCCCCGGCGGCCCCACGTGGATGTAGTCGATGCGGACCGGCGGGGCCACGCGGACGTACGGGTTCGCCGGGTCCCAGGTCGCCGAG
The DNA here is from genome assembly GCF_036174265.1 of Streptomyces sp. NBC_00285. Taxonomy (NCBI): domain Bacteria; kingdom Bacillati; phylum Actinomycetota; class Actinomycetes; order Kitasatosporales; family Streptomycetaceae; genus Streptomyces; species Streptomyces sp. NBC_00285. The sequence goes on from NZ_CP108055.1 coordinate 4,794,378, forward strand.
GGGGCCGTAGGGTCGGCGTACTCCCAGGCGTCCAGGAACAGTTGGTCCGGTGCGGCCGGGGCCGTCTTGTAGCCGCCGAAGAGGCGGACCTCGTCGGAGTCGGGCCAGGCGTTGAAGTCGCCGGTGATGACGGGCGGGAAGTCGGTGCCGGAGCGGTGCGTGGCCACGAACTCGGCCAGCGCGGTGACCTGTTGGCAGCGGATCGCCGAGGCGGTGGGGGTCGAGGTGAGGTGAGTGGTGAAGAAGGGGATGTCGTACGACGGGCCCGCGAGCCGGGTGTGGAAGGCGAGGCGGCCGTCGTCCAGGTCCTCGGGCGCCGGGAGTCGTAGAACCGCCTGGTCGAGCACCGGCCAGCGGCTCAGTACCGCGTTGCCGACCTCCACGTCCGGGTCGCCGATCCGGCGCTGCCAGCGCTCGGAGACGGGTGAGGGGGCCCACGCCCAGTGCAGCCCGAGTTCGCCGGCCAGCCACTCCGCGAGGTTCTCGCCACCCGAACCGCCCGCCGCCCACACCTCCTGCAGGCCCACCACATCCGGCCGCAGTTCCCGCAGCACCGCCAGGATCGCCTTCTGGCGCTCCTCCCACGGCCCGAACCGCCACCACAGGTTCCAGGTCACCACGCGCATCGCCGACACTCCCTCGTCCGCCCGGTCCGCACCCTGAGATCATCGAGGCCGCCGGTCACGTTACGGAAGCCGAGAGACGGGAGCCACCGAGGTCATGCCCAGCAATACCGAGCGCAAGTACCGGATCGTCACGGCCCTCCAGCGCCGCCTCAACCCGCTCATGCGCCGACTGCCCCTGCAGGCCGTGCTGGAGACCACCGGCCGCACCTCGGGCCTGCCCCGCCGGACCCCGGTGGGCGGCAAGCGTGTCGGCGGGTCCTTCTGGCTCGTCTCCGAGTTCGGGGAGCGCTCGCAGTACGTCCGCAACATCAGGGCCGATCCGCGGGTGCGGGTGCGGATCCACGGGCGGTGGCACGCCGGGACCGCCCATCCGATGCCGGACGACGACATCGCCGTACGGCTGCGCTCGCTGCCCGTGATGAACAGCGCGGCGGTACGGGCCGTCGGGGCGGGGCAGTTGACCGTACGGGTGGATCTGGACGAGTGAGGGGCGGACTGGTGCGGGCGGCTTCAGACGCTGGGGTCGGCGCTGCACCACGGGGAGTTCGTCGTGTCGGGGGTGCGCCATCTGGTGAGCGACGGCCGGCGGCCTGTTCGGCGGATCATGGACGGAGCCACCGTGCGGTTCGGGAATCAGAGTGACTTCCCGCTGCGTTCGGCTGACAGCCACTCTTGCGCCCCTGATTCGTCCAGGAGACCTCTCCCATGTCAGAGCCAGAGATCGATGCCCTCGTGTTCGATGTGCTCGGCACGCTCGTCGATGAACCCGCCGGTATCCGCGCCGGCATTCGTGAACTCGACCCGTCGCTCGACGATCCCGGAGTCGAGGGGCTTTTGGCGCTGTGGCAGCAGCACATCGACCAGGAGCAACGTCGCATGCTCGACGGCGGCCGGCCCTACCTCACGAGCGACGTCCTCGACCTGGAAGCCGCCCGGCTCGTCGCCGATGCCGCCGGGGTCGACGACCCTGCCGCCGTAGCGGCGCTGGCCGTGTCAGGTCGCAGGCTCCCGCCGTGGCCTGACACCGTGGCAGGGCTCGCCCGGCTCTCCGAACGGTTCCCGCTGATCGGGCTCTCCAACGCGAGTCGGACGGCGCTGTTGGGACTCAACGCCCACGCCGGACTGCGCTGGCACCAGGCGCTCTCCGCCGAGGACACCCGGACCTACAAGCCGGACCCAGCGGTCTACCAGCTGGCCGTCACCGTTTCCGGACGACCGCCGGAGCGGCTTTTGATGGTCGCCGCCCACGCCTGGGACCTGCGCGGAGCACAGAACGTCGGTCTGCGCACCGCCTATGTCGCCCGCCCCGTCGGCGACCCGCCCACTTCCTCGGACGGGTTCGACCTGTACGCCGACGGTCTGGCCGACCTGGCCGACCAACTCGACCATTCCTCTGGTGATGTGTCCAGCCGGTGATCGACGAAGCCGAAGCCGGAGTCGGAGTGGGATTGAGGCGAGGGTGAGGGTGCCGTGGAAGACGGGCGGGCGCGCGGGTGTCCGCCGCCCGACCGGCCGACGCGGCGTCGTTCCATGACCGGGGTGAGATCTCCCCACCCCATGAGCATGCCGACGAACCGAGACCGAGACGGTCGCAAGATCCGCCGGACCGGCCCTCGGGCCGGAGCTCACGGCACGGGGCTGGTCCGTCCGGAGACGGGCCGCCGCCGTGCCGCTCGCCGGATGTCAGCTGTCGTGCGTCACTTGGCCGGCTTGTAGAACGCGTACGTGGCCGTGTACTGGACGCCGACCTGGTCCGTGCCCGTGCACGCCGTGGTGGGGGCGACACCGCCGGTGGTGTTCAGGCGCTGGATGTAGGAGACGCCGCCGAAGACACCCGTGCCGCGGGTGGCGGTGGCCTGGAGGAGGAGCTCGGGGATGGTGCCGGTCTTGGGGGAGTTGGCGATCGCCGCGGCGTTCACCGCGCTGCCGTCCACCGTGGAGACCCAGACGGGGCCGCGGGAGTGGAGGGCGACCGTGCGGCCTCTCTTGTCCGACAGGGTGGCGGCCGGCTCCAGGAGCTTCCACGCGCCGTCGGTGCACGTGTAGGTCTGCACGCCCCGGGCCGGGTACACGCCGGTCAGCTTGTTGCCGTCGGGCACCTTGAGTGCCGCGGGGGCCTTCACGGGCCTGGGCGCGGGGTCCGAGGGGGTGGCGTAACCGGTGGTCGCGCCCAGCAGGGCGGTCGCGGCGGCGAGGCCCGCGGCGGTCAGGGCTATGCGCTTGGTGAGCTTCAAGTCTGTTCTCCGGAAAGGATATTGACTGTTGGTCAGAGCAGCGACATCGATGTCCCCGCTCTCCGATCCGGGACTCTACGGGCCCACCCGAGGGTTACCGGCCGGTTGGCCGAACATCCTTCACGAAAGCCCCCTCACCCCGGCCAGACGATCGACTGCACCTCGCTGTACGCGTGCAGGGCGTACGACCCGCAGTCCCGTCCCACCCCGCTGCTGCGGAAACCGCCGAACGGCGCCTCCATGTTGCGGCCGACCGTGTTGACCCCGACACCTCCGGCCCGGAGCCGGCGTGCCACGCGGAAGGCGCGGGCCACGTCCGCCGACCAGACGTAGTCGATCAGGCCGTACTCGCTGTCGTTGGCGAGGGCGATGCCCTCCTCCTCGTCGTCGAACGGCACCACCGTCACCACGGGACCGAAGATCTCCTCGCGGACGACCCTCATCTCGGGACGGCAGTCGGCGAGGAGGGTCGGGGCGACGTAGAAACCCCGCTCCAGCGTGGGCCGTTCACCGCCGGCGACGGCCACCGCGCCTTCCTTGCGGCCGAGTTCGACGTACGTCTCCACCCGCTCCCGGTGTGCGGCCGAGATCAGCGGTCCGACGACCGTGCCGGACTCGCGTGGATCTCCGACCTTCAACCGACGTGCGTACGAGGCGAGTTGGTCGACCAGCCGGTCGTAGATCCCGCGCTGTGCCAGCACCCTGGTCGGTGCTGTGCAGATCTGCCCGCTGTAGAAGGAGAACGTGGTCCCGATCCCGGCGACGGCCGATCCGAGGTCGGCGTCCTCGAAGACGACCGCCGCGCCCTTCCCGCCCAGCTCCATCAACTGCCGTTTCATGGCACGCCCGCACACCTCGCCGATGCGCCGGCCAACCGCCGTGGAGCCGGTGAAACTGACCATGTCGACGTCGGGCGAGTCGACGGCCGCCTCGCCGACCTCCACGGCACGGCCGCTCACCACGTTCACGACACCGCGCGGCACACCGGCTGCCTCCAGTGCCTCCACCATGCGGTACACGGACAGGGGGTCCTGCGGGGCGGGCTTCACGACGACGGTGTTGCCCATGGCGAGCGCCGGGGCGATCTTCCCGGCGGGGTTCGCCCAGGGGTTGTTGTACGAGGTGATGCAGGTGACGACCCCGACGGGCTGGCGGACCGCCAGTGCGCCCAGTGCCGCGGCCTTTCCCATCGGCCCGGCCTCGTTGATCTGCGGCGGGATCGCCCACTCCGCGGGCTCGACCTGCGCGTACCGCCGGAAGCGGGCGGCGGCGACGCCGACCTGCATCCCCCGGGCCACGCCCGTGGTCGCCCCGGTCTCGGCCTGGGCGAGTTCGGCGTAGGGCACGAGGCGGGAGCGGATGATGTCCGCGGCCCGGGCGAGTACCGCCGCCCGTTCCGCCGGTGCCGTGCGCGACCACGGTCCGAAGGCCTCGCGGGCCGCGGCGCAGGCCGCGTGCACCTGATCCCGCGAGGCCTCCGGAGCCCACCCGGCGGTCTCCTCGGTGGCCGGGTCGACCACCGCGTAGTGCCCGCCGTCCGGCACCACCCACTCCCCACCGACGAACAGCCGCTGCGCGTCCGGGGAACCGTCCGAAGAACCGCCCGGGTCATCAGACCCGCCAACCCCGCCACCCGAAGCCCCACCCGACGGAGTCACCTCGTGCTCACCGTCCGCGTGTCGCGTCCCGACCGCAGTACCCGGCCCGGAACGGCCCCGCTCACCACGTCGTCCCGGATCGCCTCGACGCCGTTGACCCACACGGCCCGTATGCCGATGGCCTTGGCGTCCAGCCGTGGGCTGTCACCCGGCAGGTCGTGCACCAGGGTGGCCGGGCCCGCGGCGATCCGTTCCGGGTCGAAGAGCACGAGGTCCGCATGGAAGCCCTCCTCGATCCGCCCCCGCTCCCGTAGCCCGAAGAGCCGGGCGGGGTCGTCCGTGAGCATCTTCACGGCGTGTTCCAGCGACGTCAGTTTCCTTCCGCGCAGGCAGTCGCCGATGAAGCGGGTCGTGTAGGGCGCCCCGCACATCCGGTCCAGGTGGGCGCCCGCGTCGGACCCGCCGAGGAGCACGTCCTCGTGCTGCCAGGCCTCGGCGCGCATGGCCCAGGACGCCGGGTCGTTGTCGGTGGGCATGGGCCACAGGACCGTACGCAGGGAGTCGGCCGCACAGATCTCGACCAGCGCGCCGAACGGTGTCTGTCCGCGTTCGGCCGCGATGTCCTCCACGACCCGCCCGCTGAGCCCGCGGTTCGCCTCGCTGTACGTGTCGCCGATGACGTACCGCCCGAAGTTGGTCAGCCGCCGGAAGACGCCCACCTCCTTGGCCTGGGAGTGGCGGATCAGTTCGGCCTGTACGTCCGGGTCGCGCAGTTTCTCGATGCGTTCGGGGACGGGCAGCGCGAGGACCGGGCCCCAGCCGGGGATCAGGTTCAGGGCGCAGAAGGTCCCCAGGGACATGTTCATCGGGGTGAGGATCGGCATGGTGAGGGCGACGACCCGGCCGCCGGCCTTCCGGGCCTGTTCGCTGGCCAGCAGTTGCCGGGGGACCCGCTCGGGGACGGCCGAGTCGATGGTCAGCACGTTCCAGTTCAACGGCCGTCCCGCCGTGGCGCTCATCTCCGCGAGCAGGTCGATCTCGGCGTCGCTGAACTGGTCGAGGCAGCCGGCGACGATCGCCTCGATCTGCGTCCCCTCGTGCTCCCCCACGGCCTTGGACAGCGCGAGGAGTTCGGCGGGCAGGGCGTGCCGGGAGGCGACGGGTTTGCCGTCCCCGTCGGAGTGCGTGGACGACTGGGTGGTGGAGAAACCCCAGGCTCCGGCGTCCATGGCGTCGTGCAACAGCCGCAGCATGGCGTCGAGTTGCTCTGCGGACGGCTGTCCGCCGACGGCCTCAGCTCCCATCACGTGCCGCCGCAGCGCGCAGTGCCCCACCATGAAACCGGCGTTGACGGCGATCCGCCCGTCGAGAGCGTCCAGGTACTCGCCGAACGAGCTCCAGGTCCAGGGCGCCCCCTCTTCGAGGGCGACCAGTGACATCCCCTCCACCTTGGACATCATCCGCCGGGTGTAGTCGGCGTCGTCGGGGCGGGACGCGTTCAGAGGGGCCAGCGTGAAGCCGCAGTTGCCGGCGGCGACGGTCGTCACCCCGTGGTTGAGGGAGGGCGTCGCGTACGGGTCCCAGAACAGCTGGGCGTCGTAGTGGGTGTGCGGGTCGACGAACCCGGGGGCGAGGACGAGCCCGGTGGCGTCCTCGCTGGTGCGGGCCTCTTCGTCGATCCGGCCCACGACGGCGATACGGCCGTCCCGGACACCGACGTCGGCGGTGCGGGCGGGGGTGCCCGTGCCGTCGACGACGGTCGCCCCTTTGATGACGTGGTCGAGCATGGAACCGAACCCCCTAGGCAGATTCGCGGAACCGTGTGGTCCGGTGCACCGGATCCGTGTCGATCTTCGGGATCACGTGCTCGCCGATGAGCCGGATGGTCTGGAGCGTCTCCTCCTTCGGCACACCCACCGGCAGTCCGAAGCTCAGCTGGTCCGCCCCCGCCTGCTCCCACCGCTTGCACTGGCGGACCACTTCGTCCGGGTCCCCGCAGATCAGCAGCTCCTCCTCGATGAGGAGCTCGACGAACTCGGCGTTGTACTCGGGCAGGGTCTCGGGCCACACGGGGAAGCCCTCGGGGCGCGGGAAGGTGTCGTGGTACCGGAAGACCAGCGACGGCAGGTAGTGCAGTCCGCCGCTCACGGCGACCTGGATCGCCTCGTCGTGCGTGGGCGCGCAGATCGCGGTCGTCGTCACCATGACGTTGTCGTTGACGAAGTCCCCGATCGGCTCGGCGTCCACGACCGCCGTCTTGTACTGCTCCAGGACCCACTCCATGTCGGAGACCTTCTGGACGCTGAAGCCGAGCACGCCGAGCCCCTTGCGCGCGGCCATGGCGTACGAGGGCGGCGAGCCGGCGGCGTACCACATCGCGGGGTGCGACTTCCCGTACGGCTTGGGCAGGATCTTGCGCGGCGGGAGCTGCCAGTGCTTGCCCTGGAAGCCGACGTACTCGTCCTGGAGCCACATCTTGGGGAACTCCGCGATGGTCTCCTCCCAGATCTCCTTCGTGTAGTTCATGTCGGTCACACCCGGTATGAACCCGAGGATCTCGTGCGATCCGGCCCCGCGCCCGCTGCCGAACTCGAAGCGGTTCTCGGTGAGATGGTCGAGCATGGCCACCTTCTCGGCGACCTTCACCGGGTGGTTGACCTGGGCGAGCGGGTTGAAGATGCCGGAGCCGAGGTGGATCCGGTCGGTGGCGTGCGCGAGGTAGCCGAGGAAGACGTCGTTGGCGGAGAGGTGCGAGTACTCCTCCAGGAAGTGGTGCTCGGACGCCCAGGCGTACTTGAAGCCGGACCGGTCCGCCTGGATGACGTACTCCGTCTCCTCCATCAGCGCCTTGTGCTCGGCCAGCGGGTCGGTCTCGGCACGCTTGCCCACGTATCCCTGTACAAAGAGCCCGAATTCCAAGGCGGTTCACCGTCCCCAGTCTGTCTCTGACACTTCTGTCTGACACTCCTGTTTCTGACACTCCGTCAGATGGTCGATCTGCCGCCGACTGTGGCACCGGGCGCACACAGGGTCAATAGCTGACGGCCAGTCAGATACCTTGGATCGGCGTCAGATGACGGAGACCCCGGCGAGCCAGCCGCCGTCGATCACGAACGGCTGCCCGGTGATGTACGACGAGTCGTCGGCGGTCAGGAACAGCGCCAGCGCCGCCACCTCCTGCGGCCGCCCGATCCGGCCCAGCGGCACGATCTTGCGGTAGAACCGGTCGAGCCCCCGGGACGCCTCCTCACCGTCCGCCGACGGGTCCAGGACGGCCGGGTTGGACATCGCGGTGTCGACGGCCCCCGGACACATGGCGTTGACCCGGATGCCGCGCGGCGCCAGTTCCAGCGCGGCGACCCGGGTGAGCCCGAGGATCGCGTGCTTGGAGGCCGCGTAGGCGCCCACGCCCGCCATCCCTGTCACCCCGGTGTAGGAGGCGGTGTTGACGATCGTGCCGCCGTCGGACATCACCGGCGCCAGGGTTTTGATGCCGAGGAAGCAGCCGACCTGGTTGACGTTCACGATCTGCATGAACTCGTCGAGGGGGGTGTCGAGAAGGGCGTTGAAGCGCAGGATCCCGGCGTTGTTGACGAGCCCGTCGACCCGCCCGTACTCCGCCACGACGGCCTGGGCCGCCCGCTTCCAGTCCTCCTCGCGGCTCACGTCGAGATGGACGTACAGCGCCCCGATCTCGTCGGCGAGCGCCTTGCCCTGCTCGTCGAGCACATCCCCTACGACGACCTCGGCGCCCTCAGCCCGGAACAGCCGGGCCTCCTGTTCGCCCTGCCCGCGCGCCGCGCCGGTGACGAGGACGACACGTCCGTCCAGCTTGCCCATGCGGTGACTCCTCAGAGGTGGGGGGCGATGCCGGCGCCGAACGCCGCCATCTGGTCGGTGAGTTCACTGAGCTCGCGGCTGCGGAAGCGCACCTGGAGCTGGTCCACGCCCATCGCGGGGTAGGCGCGCAGCGACTCGGCGAGCTCCTCGGGCGGCCCGCTCAGCGTCCGGCGGCCCACGTCCCACGCGGGCGTGCCGACGTACAGCGGCTCGGCGATGGCCCCGACGGTGAACGGTCCGTCGAGGCCCGCCTCCGCCCGCAGCCGCCGTATCCGGTCGATCTGCGCGGGCAGCCGGTCCCGGGGGTCGCCCTGCGGCAGCCAGCCGTCGCCCTTGAGGGCGGCCCGGCGTACGGCGGCCGGGGAGGAGCCGCCGACCCACACCGGGACGCGGGACTGGGCGGGGCGAGGACGCTGGCCGAGGTCCTGGAAGTCGTAGAGCTTGCCGTGGTGTTCGGGGAACTCGTCCGGCCCGAGGGCGCTTCGCAGGGCGTCGACCGACTCGTCGAGGACGGCTCCGCGCCCCGCGAAGTCGACGCCGAGCGCCTCGAACTCCTCCTGCACGTGCCCGGCGCCGACCCCGAGGATCAGCCGCCCGCCGCTCAGGTGGTCGAGGGTGGCGTACTGCTTGGCGGTGAGCAGCGGGTGCCGCAGCCCCACGACGGCCACATGGCTGAGCAGCCGCACCCGTTCGGTCACGCCCGCCAGGAAGGCGAGGGTGGCGACCGGGTCGTACCAGACGGTGCTCATCGCTGCTGCGAGGCGGCGCGGGATCGCCACGTGGTCGCAGGCGGCGACGTACGCGAAACCCGCGCGGTCGGCGGCCCGGGCCACCTCGGCGAGGTCGCCGGGCCCGGCACCGGCCTCCCAGGGCTCCGCGTAGATCGTGCTCTGCGACTGGACGGGCAACTGGATGCCGTACTCGGTCACTTCGGGCCGCCCCAGAGGCCGTCCGGCGTGAGACCGAGCAGGTCGATGGCGTTGCCGCGCACGATCCGCTCGACCACGTCGGCGTCCAGGTGTCCCATCTGGGCCTCGCCGACCTCCCGGGACTTCGGCCAGGTGGAGTCGGAGTGCGGGTAGTCGGTCTCGTACAGCACGTTCCCCACGCCGATGGAGTCGAGGTTCTTCAGCCCGAAGGCGTCGTCGAAGAAGCAGCCGAAGACGTGCTCGGTGAAGAGCTCGGACGGTGGGCGGTGGACCTTGTCGGCGACGCCGCCCCAGCCGCGGTTCTCCTCCCAGACCACGTCGGCGCGCTCCAGGATGTAGGGGATCCAGCCGATCTGGCCTTCGGCGTACATGACCTTGAGGTTCGGGAAGCGCTCGAACTTGCCGCTCATCAGCCAGTCGACCATTGAGAAGCAGCAGTTGGCGAAGGTGATCGTCGAACCCACGGCGGGCGGCGCGTCCTTGGACGTGGAGGGCATACGGCTGCTGGAGCCGATGTGCATCGCGATGACCGTGCCGGTCTCGTCGCAGGCGGCGAGGAAGGGGTCCCAGTCGTCGGAGTGGACGGAGGGCAGGCCCAGGTGCGGGGGTATCTCGGAGAAGGCGACGGCCCGTACGCCCCGGGCGGCGTTGCGGCGGACCTCGGCGGCGGCCAGCTCGGCGTCCCACAGCGGGATGAGGGTCAGCGGTATGAGGCGGCCCTGCGCGGCCGGGCCGCACCACTCCTCCACCATCCAGTCGTTGTAGGCCCGGACGCAGAGCAGGCCCAGCTCGTGGTCGGCGGCCTCGGTGAAGGTCTGGCCGCAGAAGCGCGGGAAGGTCGGGAAACAGACCGCGGACTGGACGTGGTTGACGTCCATGTCGGCGAGGCGCTGCGGGACGTCGTAGGAGCCGGGGCGCATCTGTTCGTAGGTGATGACCTCCAGCTTGATCTCGTCCCTGCTGTAGCCGACCGCCGTGTCCAGGCGGGTGAGGGGACGCTGCAGCCCCTCGTACAGCCACCAGTCGCCGAGTGGCCCGTCGTCGCCCGGGGCGCCCATGACCGGCTTGAAGCGGCCGCCGAGGAAGCTGATCTCCTTGAGCGGGGCCCGGACTATGCGGGGGCCGGTGTCCAGGTACTTCTTCGGGAGCCGGTTCTGCCAGACGTCGGAGGGCTCCACCGTGTGGTCGTCGACGGAGATGATTTTCGGAAGTGCCGTCGTGGTCTCCATGGCGCTCACGGTAGCGCCGATCTGACGGTCCGTCAGCTGTGCGGACGGGGGCGGGTTGTGAGCGGTTCGGTGGCGGGGCGCGGGGGTCGGGGGTCGGACCGGGTCCTCGCACGTGGGCGTGCGGCAGGCCGACCGCACATGCCGGAACCGCCGGATTTCCGGCGCCGCAGCCCCCGTTCTGCGCGGAAGTGTGCGGAGGCTGGGTGAGAACCTTGTGATATCCCGCGAGCCGTCCTGTGATCAGCCCCTCCACAGCTGACGCATCCGCCGTGGACAAGGCAGACTGACGGGGTTGTAAACAGGCCCTAGGGGGACGGCGATGGACGGTGTACCGCGGGTGCCGGAGCAGAGGCGTCCCGGCTCCTCGGCGGGGGCCGGAGAGCAGGAGCAGGCGCCGCTGCGCTTCAGCGTGCTCGGCCCGGTGCGGGCCCGGCGCGGCGAGGAGCTGCTGAACACCGGCTCCCCGCAGCAACGCGCCCTGCTCGCCGCCCTGTTGCTGCGCGAGGGCCGTACCGCCACCGCCGCCGAGCTGATCGCCGCTCTGTGGGGCGAGGAGCCCCCGGACCAGGCACTGGCGGCGGTGCGCACCTACGCCTCCCGGCTGCGGAAGGTCCTCGACGCCGGCATCCTGGTCAGCGAGTCCGGCGGCTACGCGATCCGCGGCCTGCACGAGACCGATCTGGACCTGGCCGCCGCCCAGGAACTCGCCACCGAGGCGGAGAAGGCCAGGAGCGCCGGGGACCTGTGCCACGCGCGTGAGGTCCTGACCCGTGCGCTGGGCCTGTGGGACGGCGAGGTGCTCGCGGGGGTGCCGGGGCCGTACGCCGAGGCGCAGCGGGTACGGCTGGAGGAGTGGCGACTCCAACTCCTCGAATCCCGACTGGACATGGACCTGGAGCAGGGCTGCCACGCGGAGTCCGTCTCCGAGCTGACCGCCCTCACCGCCGAACACCCCCTGCGTGAGCGCCTGCGCGAGCTGCTGATGCTGGCCCTGTACCGCTCCGGCCGGCAGGCGGAGGCCCTCGCGGTCTACGCCGACACCCGCCGCCTCCTCGCCGACGAACTCGGCGTGGACCCGCGCCCCGGCCTGCGCGAACTCCAGCAGCGCATCCTCCGGGCCGACCCCGGCCTCGCGGAACCCTCCTCCCCGCAGCCCGAACCGGTCGCCGCCCCGGTCCGCCCCGCACAACTCCCGGCGACCGTCCCGGACTTCACCGGCCGCACGTCCTTCGTCACCGAACTGAGCGAGGTACTCGCCTCCGGCTCGGAGGGCCGCGTGATGGCGGTCTCGGCACTGGCCGGCATCGGCGGCGTCGGCAAGACGACCCTCGCCGTGCACGTGGCCCACCAGGCCCGCTCGTCGTTCCCCGACGGACAGCTCTACGTCGACCTCCAGGGCGCCGGCGGCCGGGCCGCCGATCCGGAGACCGTCCTCGGTGCCTTCCTCAGAGCCCTCGGCACCGCCGACTCGGCGATACCGGACTCCCTGGAGGAGCGGTCCGCTCTGTACCGCTCGGTCCTGGACGGCCGCCGGGTGCTGGTCCTCCTCGACAACGCGCGCGACGCCGCCCAGGTACGGCCCCTGCTGCCCGGCACGGAGGGCTGCGCGGCCCTGGTGACCTCCCGGGTCCGCATGGTCGGCCTCGCCGGCGCGCACCTCGTGGACCTGGACGTGATGTCTCCCGAGGAGGCGCTCCAGCTGTTCACCAGGATCGTCGGCGAGGAGCGGGTCGCCGCCGAACGCAAGGCCGCCCTGGACGTGGTCGCCGCCTGCGGCTTCCTCCCGCTCGCCATCCGCATCGCCGCCTCCCGCCTCGCGGCCCGCCGCACCTGGACGGTCTCCGTCCTCGCGGCGAAGCTCGCCGACGAACGCCGCCGCCTCGACGAACTCCAGGCAGGCGACCTCGCCGTGAAGGCGACCTTCGAACTCGGCTACGGCCAGCTGGAGCCCGCCCAGGCCCGCGCCTTCCGCCTGCTGGGCCTCGCCGACGGCCCCGACATCTCGCTGGCCGCCGCGGCCGCCGTACTCGATCTCCCGGCAGAGGACACCGAGGACCTCCTGGAGGCCCTCGTCGACACCTCACTGCTGGAGTCGGCGGCGCCCGGCCGCTACCGGTTCCACGACCTCGTACGGCTCTACGCGCGTGCGTGCGCCGAACGCGACGAGTGGCCGCCCGGGGAGCGGGAGGCGGCGATGTCGCGGCTGCTGGACTTCTACCTGGCCACCGTCGCCGGCGTGTACCTCATCGAACGGCCCGGCGACCGGCTGGTCGACCACCTGGCCACACCGGAGTACCCGGGGCTGGTCTTCGCCGACCGGCACGCAGCGCAGGACTGGCTGTACTCGGAGGCGGTGTCACTGCTCGCGTGCGTGAGCCAGTCCGCGGGCTCCGGGTTCCTGCCGCGGGCGGTCGACCTCCTGTGGGCCGCCGTGGACCTCGCGGAGTCCGGCACCAACTCCAAGGCGTACGAAGGGGTCGCCTCCGCCCTGCGGGAGGCCGCGCGCGAGGCCGGCGACCCGACGGCGGAGGCCCGGGCACTGATCACGCTGGCCTACGCCCACAGCCTCACGGGCCGTTTCGACCTCGCCGGCGAGGAGGCCGCCCGCGCCCACGAACTGACCGTCGCCGCCGGGGACCCGCTGGCCGGCAGCTGGGCGACCAACATCCTCGGGGTGCTCGCGGTCTACCAGAACCGCAACGACGACGGGGAGGCCCACCTCACCCGGGCCATCGAGGGCTTCCGCGCCTGCGACGACCCGTCCGGCGAGGCGAGCGCCCTGTGCAACCTCTCGCGCATCCACCTGGCGGGCGGCCGGACCGAGAGCGCGGTCTCCCTGGCCCAGCAGGGCATGGAGATGTACGACGCGATGGACCACGCCCTCAAGGGGGCCAACGCCCGTTACGCGCTGGGCCTCGCGCTCACCCAGCACGGCAGCCTGCCCGAGGCGACCGCCCGCCTCCAGGAGGCCCTGACGGTGTTCCAGGACAGCCGTCAGCGCCTGTGGGAGGGCATGTCCCTGTTCCGGCTGGCGGAGGCCGACCTGGCCGCCGTGCGACCGGCGCAGGCCGCGTCGAACGCCGAGACGGCACTGACGGTGCTGCGCGGCATCGGCGGCGACTGGCGCCGGGCCAACGTCCTCGTGGTCCTCGGTCACGCCCTGCGCGGCATCGGGCAGCCGGGCCGCTCACAGGTCTGCTGGCGGGAGGCCCTGGACCTCTTCGAGGCCCTCGACGCCCCGGAGGCCGAGTCGGTCAGGGTGCTGCTCGCCCCGCTGACGCTGGCCTGAGGGGCGGTTGGGTCGGTTGGGTCGGTTTCGGCGGGAGCGCGGGCGGACGTTCATCGTTCGTTTATCGCGGCCCGGCACTCTCGTCTTGTCGTCGCGTCGCGTCGGGGGGCAGACGGGACGACCTCGGCCGTTGCACTACGGTGAGCGGTCGCACGGTCGGCCCGGCGACCCTCGGGGGAGTCGCCGGGCCGGTCATCACACGAGGTATCCGAACTGTCAGGGGAGGCAGTCCATGAGCGACGAGAACACCACCGACAACATCCACGCCACCGACGTCGAGGACGAGACGTCCGTGAGCACAGACAACATCCACGCCACGAGCGAGCCGCTCAAGGCGGCCAAGCTCAAGGCGGACGACAGCACGGCCGCGGCCGGCACGGACAACATCCACGCCACCGACGAGCCCGTCTGACAGGACTCCTTTCCCGCACGGGGATCGGCCGCGGCGGCGCGGAGGGGGAGCCGCCGCGGCCGAGGCGTGTCCGGGGGCGGGGGCCTCGGTCCTCGCTGTGGCCGAGCGCTTCGGCATGCACCGGGTAGCCACCCTCGACCGGCGGCACTTCAGCGTCGTCAAGCCCGCTCACATCCCCGCGCTGACGCTCCTGCCGTAGGCCGACCGGTCCGGTCTCGGTGATGAAGCCGGGAATTCCGTGGCCCCCGATGTCGGCATGCCACGCCTCTGCAAACCCCTCATGCGCTGCAACCGGTCATGCTCCGACCGATCCCACGCCCAGGAACTTGCAACGTACGGCCCGGCCATGCCCGCACAGGTCTTCTTGCCAAGCCATGGCGGCCTGCCAAGCCGATCGCACGAGCCGCTCAGCCCAGGTAAAGGGCACCCGCTCCGACCACCAGGAGAAAGAGCCCGCACGTGATGGCGAGGCCTGCGAGCACGGCGAGTACTCCGGGCCGGAGGAATACCGAAGAGGCCGGAGCGGCATCCGGTTCGAGGCGCCGCTGACGCAGTACGAGCGATCTGCGGCCGGCGAGCAGGCCCATGAGCCCAATTATCACGTACGGCAAGTTTCCGACCTTCTTCTCTTCTCGCGAAATTTTCCGAGCGGCGCCGTCGGATTCAAAATGAACCTCGAATGCAGCTATCAGATGACCTGCGGGCAGGAATGCCCACTCATGCCGCACAATTGAACATCGGACGCCAGAACGGCCCCCCTTGCCGCGGACTGTTCCCACCGATCAAATACCGAGATGTCTGGCAATGAGCTGCTCTTGCAAGTCAATAGCAGCCCGGCAGCGCTCATTTTCCTGTTGCATTTGAATGGTCACGCGCCCAGTCAGCTGGGACATCAGGATTGCCTCATAACAGGCAGATAGGATTTCCAGGACTTCATCTGCCGTCATTACTCCCGATACGCCTCCGACTAGGCGCATGACGGCCATCACGAAAGGGCCCACTCCAGGCCTGATTGCCACTTCCGGAAGGGAGTCCTGCCTCCGATAGAATTCTGCGACGCCATCCTGACTAAGTCGCCATTCGGGGGATGATTCATTGAGCTGGCGAATCGTTGACAGTACGAGGTCGGCCGCGGCAGGAGGAAAGAACTCGGAGAATGGCGGGTCAAACAGACGCCCGGTTGATTCGATCACGCCTACAGCAAGTTCGCACAAGTCAGCTCGATCCAACTGGCCCAGCGCATCTGCATGGCGTTCGATCACGTGGTCCCACAGAAGCAACATTGCATGATCCTCACAACGCAAAGAGCAGCGACAGGCCGGACTCGATCGCGAGCCCGACCTGTCGCCGACACCTATCTTCGGTCATCGTACAGCGCAATTCCAGGATAGTCGTCAGCTCTGCCCGCGCAGTTCTGCCGGGAAACTCCGCACGCCGGGCGAGATGAGGAGATTATACCATCGGCTGGATATTCGCCTTCATCGATTGCATTGAAAAGAATCTGTTCAGCATCCGTATGCACTTGCGGCGTGAGCTCCGTAGCGAATACTCGCTCATAACCGAGCTGGTCGGCCAGTGCACGCATTGCTCGACTCGTACCATTTTGGTTGACCGCGTAGACAAGGTCACCCCCGAGCTGACCGGTCGCGACCGTCGTAGCGCGATCAGCTCTCGTTCCCACACCCACCGTATCGTGTAGCGCCCTCGCGTCATCTGCCAATTGCTGAGGACTCACAGTGGCGGTCGAACATGTGCCAGGGGAAACATTGTTTATGTTATGCACCAGCACTGGAACATTGCCAGCCACCACATAGTACGTGTGGAGTTCCTGGACGGTCAGGTTCCAGCGGTTCGCCGTACCGGGTGTGATCCGGGTCCTGACGACGAAGGCGGGAGTGTTGTCGACCGTATTGAGGGCGTCTCCGGAGCGGAGTTCGCCGGCCGGCTTCCAGGTGTGGGTGGTGTCGTCCCAGAAGGGGTGGTTGGCCGTGGTGTGGAGGGTGGCCGTGTGGCCGTCCTTGTCGCGGACGGTGACGTCGAGCAGGTCCTTGTCGTGGTTGATCCAGATGTGCTGCACGGTGCGGGCGCCCCGGTGCTTGCCCGTCTTCGGGTCGGCTGCCTCGACCTTGTCGCCGTTCTTGATCTTGCCGATCGCCTTGGTCTTGCCACCGGCCATCAGGACGGGGGTGCTGGGCGAGAAGCTGCAGCGCGAGCCACCGCCCCCGGAACCCTCGTCCGTGGTGCCCGAGTTGCCCGTGCGGGGTTCGTCCGGGGCGGCCGCGGCCTTGCTCGATGCCGTTGCCTCGCCCTGGGAGTCGGTCTTCTTTGGCGCCGCCGCGTTGGTTCCGGCGGAGTCCTTGGTGGATTCCCTGCCCGCACCCGAGGCGGCGGCCGCGTCGCCCGAGCCGCTGCCGGAGTCGTGCGGTGCCGCGTCGGCGGAGCCCTTCGGGGCGCCGCCGCCCTCACCGGTACCGCCTGCTGCGGGTGGTGAGTCCGCTTCCTCCCCGCCCAGGGGTTCGCCTCCGCCGCAGCCCATCGCCATGCAGTCGGCGCCGCCGGCCAGACCGCCGACCGCTCCGATCGCCTCGCCCGCCGCCATGAGGCAGGCGGGGGCCGCGATCACGGTCTCGGCGCAGACGGCGACCGCCGCCACCACCACGACGACCACGACGACGACCGCGACCACGGTCACGATCTTCTCGGCGACCGGCAGTGCCTTCTTGAAGTAGTGCCCGGCGCATCCGAAGAAGCCGGAGCAGCCGCCACTGCTGTGTTTCTTCGTTCCGCTGGAGCTGGTGGTGGAGGCGGCGTACGCCTTGTCGTTGGCGGCGGCGCACTTGGCGTCGCAGCCTCCCCCGCCGCCGTCCATCGGGGCCAGCATCAGGCCGCTCGGGTCGGCGGAGCTGGCCGGGTTGTCCCCGGCGTAGGTGTAGCCGCCCATCTGGTTGGGGTCGCCGGTCTCGAAGACCGGGTCGGGGCTGAGGAAGCGTCCCAGGACGGGGTCGTAGTTGCGGGCGCCGAGCAGGTCGAGGCCGGTCACCGGGTCGGTGGGCCGGCCCAGGAAGCCGTGGTTCTCGTCAGCCGACACCCAGGAACCGGGCTTGGTGCCGCGGGGGTTGCCGTAGGGGTCGAAGGAGCGGCGGGTGACGGCCAGGGTGGAGGCGTCCACGGCGGTGACGGCCGTGCCCTGGCCGTTGGCGACCTGGTAGGTGACCGCGCCACCGCTGGAGCGGGTGACGGTGGTGCCGTCCGGGCCGGTGATGTTGCGCAGTCCGGTCCAGGTCTTGGCGGAGACGTTGAGGGTGATCTGCTCGGCGCCGCCGAAGAGGTAGAGGACCCGGGTCTTGTCGGTGCCGTCGACCGCCGCGGTCTGTTCGAGCAGGCCGCCCTGGGCGTCGTAGAGGTACTTGCTGGTGTTGGTGTGGGTACCGGAGGTCGTCGCGACGGTCGCGGTGCGGCCTTCGGCGTCGTAGGTGAAGGTCTGGCTCTGGCCGGCCGGGATGGCGCCTGTGGCCGCGTTGGTCCAGGTCTGGCCGCTGCCGCCGCAGGTGGCGAGGGTCAGCTGGGTGCCGGTGGTGGCGGAGGCGGCCGGGTCGGTCAGGCACATCGCGGGGTTGGCGCTGCTGACCAGGGTGCCGGTGGTGGTGACCTTCCACTTCTGGGTGGCGTCGGTCTTGCAGGTGTCGATCACGACGAGGGTGCCACTGGTGGTGGCGTTGCCCGTGGTGTCCAGGCACAGGCCGAGGACCTTCACGGTGCCGTCGGTGCCGATGGTCCACTTCTCGCTGGTGGCGCCGCTGCAGGTGTTGACCTGCACCTTGGTGCCGGCGGTGGTGGAGCCGCCCGCGTCGTCGACGCACCGCTTGACGCCGCCGGTGATGGTGAAGGCGCTGGTGAGCGGGCCGGTGCTGGTCACCTTCCGGCTGATGGTGTCGCCGGCGTTCACATTGGCGTAGGCGGGGTCGGTGTAGGTGGAGGCGATGGTCGCCGTACCGGACGGGTTGGCGAGGGTCGCCGTGCCCGCCTGGTCGGGCAGGGTCGCGGGCGCCGTGCCGTTCACGCCGGGGTAGGTGACGGCCTGGGTGGTGTCGTTGAGGGCGTTGCCCGTGGTGTCGTGGTTGACGGTGCCGGTGCGGTCGCCGAGCTGGTCGTAGGTGTAGGTCTGCCAGTACGGGGCCGGGCCGCCGACAGTGGTGGTCTTGACGGGGGACGTGGTGGTGGTCTGCACCCGTGCGGTGGTGCAGCCGCCGACCGAGCCGGGCGTGGCCGCGCTCGGGTCGGTGATGCCGGCGGTGTCCGTCCAGGCGGCGGTCAGCCGCTGGAAGGAGTCGTAGGTGAAGCACTGGGTGTCGTGGGTGGTGTTGTCCTGCAGGTCGTCGATCGCGGTGAGTTCGCCGACCTGGTTGTAGCGCAGGTTGGTGACGTCCAGGGCGGTTGTCGAGGTCTGCAGCATGCTGCTGGTCTGGGTGACGCGTCCGGTGGTGCCGTCGTACTGGGCGAAGGTCGCCAGTTCCTTGCCGGTATGGCCGTAGTTCGCCTGCATCACGCGTCCGAAGGCGTCGTGGACGGTGGTGTCGAGGTAGGCGGGGGTATTGGCGTTGTTGATGAAGCCGCCGATGCCGTCGAGGTTGCCCTGCTGGGTGTAGCCGTAGTCGATGTCCTCGGCCGGCAGGTTGCCGTCCGCCTGGAAGTGCGTCGTGGACAACAGGCCGACGGTGTCGGTGTAGTGGTTGGTGGCGGTGTAGGTGACGGTGCCGGAGGTGGGCGCGCTGGACTGTCCCGCGGCGGCGAAGCCGTCGGACGAGGGGACGGTCAGTGTGCTGGCCAGCGGCTGGTAAGCCGTGTTGTAACCGGTGATGGCCTGGGTGTACGCCGCTCCCGAGGCGCCGCCGACATAGCGGGTGGAGGAGGTGAGGTAGCCCTTCTCCAGCGTGTCGTACACGTGGGAGACCAGCAGCTTGGACTGGTCGGGGGTGGACGCATAGGGGGCGGCGTACTCCGCGGTGGGGCGGTTGTCCCAGTCGTAGGTGTAGGACTGGGCCTGGCCACGGGAGTCGGTGACCTGGAGGAGGTTGCCGGCGACGTCGTACTTGTCGAACGTGGTCCTGCCGGTGTTCGGGTCGGTCTGGGTCAGCTTCTGGCCGAGCAGGTTGTAGGTGTAGGACCAGGTGTTGCCCGCGTTGTCCTTGACCGTGTCGAGCTGGCCGGCCGGGGTGTAGGTGTACTTGGTGGTGGCGTTCGCGGCGGCGACGGCGCCCGCGGTCCCCTGCTTCCACAGCATGGTGGTGCCGTTGGAAGCGACGACGGCCGCGGTGGAGTCGTTGCGGACCTGGAAGGTGGCGCCGGTGGTCGCGGTCAGGCCGGTGGTCCACAGCTGGGCCACGGCCGTGCTGTAGATCACCAGGTTGCCGTCGGTGCCGAACTTGGCCCAGGCGCCGGCGTGGCCGGAGGTGCCCGAGGACCAGATGGTCGTGCCGGTCGCCAGGGCGGACAGGACGAGGTTGCCGTCGGACTGCATCGTCAGGCGCACGCTGTCGGAGGTCAGCGACGTGCCCGACGGAATGACCGAGCCGCCCGTCAGAGTGACCGTGGAGCCGGTGTTCTTGACGACCGTGCTGGTGGTCTGGCCGACGGCGTTGGTGAAGGAGGCCGTGGAGCGGCCACCGGCCTGCGCCGTGGTGTCGGCCTCGTCGGCGCCGGGGTAGCTGGTGGAGGTGTGCCACTGCTCGACGGCCTGGTGCCAGAGGGTCTCCTTCAGAGGCCGGCCCTCACCGTCGTAGGCGGTGGTGGTCTCCGAGGGGATCTGGTTCTCGTTCGCCGCGTACAGCGTGGTGGAGGGGAAGTTGTTCGGCTCCGAGTACGGCGCGTAGGAGGCGACCTGCCAGCCGTGGGAGTCGTAGAAGGTGTCGGATATGACCCGGCCGGAGTTGGAGTCGCCCATGGCGGTGGCCTGGGTCTGGCGGGGCTGGAGCATGCCGTCGTAGATCGCGACGGAGGTCGCGTACGTGCCGTCGTCGCGCAGCGTCTTCGAGGTGACGGACGTCGGTGCGCCGGGCTGGGTGATGGTGTCGCCAGGGGCGGGAACGGCACCGGGGTTGATCGAGTAGGCGAAGGTGCGGTCCGCGCTCTGGCCGGCGGCCTTGTCCCGGCCGGGCAGCCACACCGCGGTGCGTCGGCCGAGCGCGTCGTAGGTCATGTCGGTCTTGCGGCCGTTGGCGTCGACGCTCTCCAGCGTGGCCCCGCGCAGGGCGTCGAGCGTGGAGGTGACCTTCCAGCTCTTGCTGTTGGTGGAGGTCTCGGTGGTGCTGTTGGTGTTGCCGCCCGCGGTGCTCCACGGCGGGCTGAAGTCGGTGTGCGTCTTCTGTCCGGTGGCGTCGTATGCGTCGGTGACGCGGCCGGCGCCGTCGTAGGTCATGGCCGAGGTGGTCAGCCAGTTCTCGGTCGTGCCGGTGTAGCCGGTGGCGGTCTGTGTCGCGGTGGACTCGCCGGAGGCGGATACCTTCCCGAAGGTGCCCAGCTGAGCGGGGGTGCCGTCGCCGAGGTAGTAGATCTTCTTGTCCGTCAGCAGGTTGCTCGCGCTCGCCGCGGTGGAGCAGTCATCGGCGACCGAGGTGACCCGGTCGGGGTAGGCCAGCATCATCGTGTTCGACGACGGCGGGTCGGCGTACGTCGTGGTGGCGCACTTCTCCTGCTTGGGGTCGACGCCGTCGCCGTGCGCGTTGACGGTGGACAGTCGCCCCTGGCTGTCGTAGGTGGTGTCGGCCTTGGTGTGCCGCCATGTGTTGTCGGCGAGCAGCTCGTACTGCAGGGAGCTGCTGGCCTTGATGCGGTGCGCGGTGAGGTCGGGCAGGGTGGACGCGTCGGGCTTGGTCCCGCCGGGGTTGTCGTCCTGGGTCCATGCCGTCCAGGGCGTCCGGGCGGTGGAGGCCGTGGTGGTGAAGGTGAACGGGCCGTTGACGCTGACCGTGTCGGCCTTGCCGCCGGCCTGGGTGTAGCCGGTGTCCTGGAAGTCGGTGCCGGCCAGTTGGTCCACGTCGGCGACGCTCAGGACCGTGGTGCCGTCGACCTTGGCGTCGACGGTGATGGAGCGGCGGGTGCCGTCGGCCTTGTAGTCGCCGTCCATGCCCTGCAGATAGGTGGTGGTCTGCTGGGTGACGGGTTCGGGAGCCTGCCCGGTCTGCACGGTGACGGTGCGGAAACCGCGGAACTGGTCCCAGGTGCGGTACTGGTCGTCGGTCATCGCGTCGTCGTCGCGGTGCCAGGCCGGGTCGGTGTAGCTGTAGTGGGAGATCTGTGCCTCGGACCCGGCCGGGTTGCTCTGGGCGTCCGGCTTGTACTGACCGGCGATCGTCAGGTCGGACGTGACGACGCTGTCGACCGTGACCTTGTTGAACCAGTCCGCGATCGGCTTGGATGCGCCGGGAACCGTCCAGTAGGCGGGGTAGCAGGACTCTGTGTTGCTGTCGGCGTGGGCGATCGACAGGGTTTTGCCCTTGCAGGGCTGCGAGTTGTACTCGACGGCGATCGACTCGCCGGTCTCCGTCTGGATGCTGGAGATGCGCGGCCGGTACAGCGGGGGCGCGGACGGGGAGTCGTCGTTGACCCGGTTGTCGATCTCGGTGCCGGTGAACGACACCTGGTTCAGCGCGATGTCGCTGTTGCCGTTGTCGTAGGTGCCCTTGCCGGTGTGCTGGAGGGACTGCAGCCACATCACGGCCTGCAGCATTCCGGCGTCCTTGGGGTCGACCGTGGTGCCGCTGACCGGGTCGACGGTGCCGCCCGCGTCCGAGTAGGACTGGCCGAGTCTGTAGGTGTCGACCGCGGTGAGCTGGTCGGTGGCCTTCACGTGGACCTTGGTGGTGATGGAGTCCAGGCGGGTCGTGGTCCAGAAGCTGGGTCCGGAGGTGATGCACACGTCGGCGGGGACGGTGGTGGCACCGTCGGGGAGCTTGGTCTTGTCCGTGGAGTCGCAGTGCAGGTCCCACGGCACGTCCGGCCAGTGGGTGGCGGTGGAGTCCTTGAGGTTGCCGGCCGAGCAGTCGGTGAACGTGCCGGTGGTCTGGCAGCGCTGGGCCAGTCCGAAGTCGACCTCGGCCGCCGGGGTGCGGCCGGCCTGCTCGTCGTCCAGCGTGTAGCCGTACGAGATCAGCGTCAGGTCGCCGCCGCGGGTGTAGGAGGTGAGGGTGCCGGTGTCGTCCGTGTCGTCGGTCGCGGCCGCCTGGCCGCCACCGAGGTCGTAGTAGTTGGACTCGGCGGTGTAGTCGTAGCGCTGCACGAACCCGTCCGGCGCCACGACGAAGTCGAGGTTCCAGCGCCAGCCCTCGGGCTTGTCGCACTGCGACGCCTTGCCCTTGGTGTCGTCGTGGCAGGGGTCGGTGGAGCGCGGGTGCAGGACGGGGACGCCCCAGGCGGAGTGCGTGGAGGGATCGGCCGGGGCGGCGGGCATGGTGGCGCTGGTGCCGGGGTCCTTCGGCGAGTGGTCGGCGCCGAAGTAGGCGGCCGTGCCGTCCGTGGTCAGCACCCGGTAGTAGACGCCGTCGTGCAGCCCGTTGGCCGCGCCGGACAGCTCCTGCACGACCGTGCCGTCGTCGCCCTGGATGCGCCACTGGCGGATCTCACCGGCCACGCTCGAGTCGACGCCGTCGGGCACCAGGACACCGGCGTGGGAGCCGAAGGAGAGCGTGGCGTTGTCCCCGCCCCAGCACTCGTCCGCCGAGCCCTTGACGATTTTCTTGCCGTCGGAGTCGAGCAGCGAGCTGCAGCTGCGGTAGCGCCGCTCGACGTAGCCGACCTGGTAGCTCCAGCCGTCGCCGACCCAGGAGGCCTGGGAGTTGCGGGCGGTGGTCTCCCCGTCGACGGACTGGGAGTCGTAACCCAGGCCCACCGAGGGCGCGTTGCCGCCGATGGCGGCGGGCACGGAGATCGGGTAGGAGTACGTGAAGGAGCCGGTGGCCGACGCCTGCCAGGTACCGGCGGCCGACAACTGCGTGGCGCCGTAGTCACCTTGTGAGCCGGAGGTGCCGGAGGTCACGGCGAGGGCCGTGGTGCCCGTGGCGTCGGCCGCGCTCAGCAGTGCGGTGTGTTCCGACATGGTCTTCGGGCCGTTCGCGCTGTCGGACGGCTCAGGGGACGTGGTGTTCCGGTCGTCGGGCTTCGGGGATTCCGTGCCGGTGGCCGGCTTCGCGGTGCCGGTCTCGGTGGCGCCCGGGGACTGTGAGGGATCGGCGCTCACGCCTGCCGCCGGCGTCGAACCGGCTGTGCCGCCGGCCGGTTCGGGGTCGTCCGAGACGTCGCCGCCGGAGGTCATGGTGACGGTCGCCGTCAGCTGCTCGGCGGAGGCCCGGTTGGTGAACTCGACCGGGGTGGCCTTCTGGCACTCCGCCTTCTGCGGGGTGGTCAGGGCGCAGCCGGGCAGCTGCACGAGCCGCAGCCGGGAGCCGTAACCGCCGCCGTACTGGCGGGCGATCGTCGAGTAGTCGATGACCACCTTGACCCGGCCGGGGGCGGACGTCGTGCCGGTGGGGGTGATGCCCACCAGCATGCCGTTGGCGCCGGTGCGCAGGGTCTGGGCGTGGGACGCGGTCTGCACCCGCACGGAGTCGACGCCGTGCTCGGGGTCGGCGGGCGCCACCCAGACGGGCAGTGAACCCGCCTTGACCGGCTTGGGCTCGGACGTGGTCCGGGAGCTGAGATCGACTACGGCGGTGCCGGCCTTGGGCCAGTGCGCTGTCTGTGCCCGGTATGTGCCCAGGGCCTTGTAACCCTTGGGGTGCTTGGACGCCTTGGGTTGCAGGAGGTGCGCCCCCACGGCCTTGGTGGCGGGCAGCTTCTCGGGCCGCCACACCTTGCCGTCGAACGAGAAGCCGCCGTGGTGGCCGAATCCGTCGTCGGAATGGCCGGCCAGGAAGCCCGGCACGCCGAACCCCGAGGCGATCGCCACTGGTAGCAACAGCGCGAGCAGCGCTACCGGAATGGTCCACAGCCCCAGGCCGCCGAAGAATCTCCGGTGCCATCTGCCCGCGAACCAGCGCCGTCTGCCACTCACGTGTAAAGCCCCCCAGACATGCCGGCCGACGGGCCGTCACACAGTCGGATCACAGGTGAGTGATCGCTCGGAGGCTAGATTCCGCCATGAGCACACCTCAAGACCCTTTGCCGTTTCCAGGTGAAGTCCATGCATGCATATGGCAGATGCTGTGGAGTTTCTGTGCCGAAATTGATCAGTTACCTGCTCCCTGCGGCAACCGGGCCTCCCCCACCCCCGCTGCCCGTGAACCGAAGGACGCTCACGAGGTGTTGAGACCACCGATACGTTTCGGCCACAGACGCACCCCGGCAGTCGGCAGACTGGCCCTGTTCGCCGCCGCCCTCAGCCTGATGGCAGCCCTCCCGGTCCTGCCGGCCGTCGCCGACGACGCCGCGCCCGTTCCCTCCGACCCGCTGCTCGCGGCCCGCGCGGAGGCCCTCTCCACCGGAAAGACCGTCCCGGTCGACGCACTGACCACGGAGGTCTCCACCACGGAAGCCCTGCCGGACGGCACCTTCACCAACACCACCAGCGCACTGCCCACCCGGGTCCTCAAGAACGGCGCCTGGACCCCGGTGGACGCCACTCTGGTCACGGACGGCAACGGCGGATACGTCCCCAAGGCCACCCCGAACGGCGTCACCCTCTCAGGCGGTGGCACCGGCCCGCTGGTCACCCTCACCCACGCCGACGGTCCCGGCATGGCCCTGACCCTGCCCTTCCGGCTGCCGGCGCCGACCGTCAGCGACGACACCGCCCTGTACTCCTCGGTGCTGCCCGGCGTCGACCTGTCGGTGTCCGTCACCGACCAGGGCGGTTTCAAGGACGTCCTGGTCATCCATGACGCGGACGCCGCCGACAACCCCCAACTGCGGCAACTCAAGCTGGCCGTGGACGCCCACGACCTCACGCTGGCCACCACCGACTCCGACAGCATGCAGGCGACGTCCACCGACGGCGACCTCGTCTACACCAGTCCGCAGCCGCTGATGTGGGACTCCTCCGCCACTCCCGCCAAGCTCGGCGGACCGGCGGGTGACGTGACGTCCTCGGTGGACGGCCCCGGTCCGGAGGCGGACACCGAGCCGGTCGCCATGACCGCCTCCAGCAAGGCCGTGACGCTGACCCCGGACGCGGGCATGCTCACCGACCCGGACACCACCTATCCGGTGTACATCGACCCGTACCCCAACCCGGCCTCCTCCACGGCAGGCCACTACACCGAGATCTACTCCAGCTCCACCTGCGACAACTCGCCGCAGTACGACAAGGCGCAGACCAACGGCCAGGGGGTGGGCTACCAGCGGTGGGGCGGGGCCTGCGGGGTCGGCATGGAGCGCTCCTACTGGGAGATCGACACCAGCAAACTGCACTCGTCGTTCGTGGTCCAAGACGCCGTCGTGAACATCTCCACCAAGTACGCGGCAAGCTTCGACTGCAGCCAGAACCAGCCGCTCACGCTCCACACCACCAACGCGATCACCTCCAGCACCGACTGGCTGTCCCGGCCGAACGTCCACGACGACAACCGCTTCTTCCCGCCGGTGACGGACACCGTGCCCAGCGGCGCCAACTCCGGCAGCTCCTGCAGCAACAGCACCGCCACCTTCCACGTCAAGACCCAGGTGCAGCGGATCGCCGACCAGGAAGGCAACGGCTACGACGCGGACGGCACCTTCGGCGACGGCACCGACACCTGGACCATCGGGCTGTACGGCAACGAGTCACAGTCCTCGTCCAACGACGACTACGTGCGCATGTCGACCACGCTGATCCTCACCACCCACTTCGACATCCCGCCGGGCGTGCCCACCGGCTTGCAGACCATCCCGTTCGCCACCGGCGCCTCGGCCGACTGCACCACCAGCGGCGTGGGCTGGATCGGCGCCACCACCTACTCGGGCGCCGGCAGCGACGTCACCCTGCACTCCAAGGTCACCAGCCAGATATCCGGCGAGAAGGTCCGAGCGCACTACTACGTCTGGGACCGCGCGGTCGACCCCGACGGTGACGGCAGCGGAGCCTCCGTCTCGTCGCCGGACAGCGGCTGGCTCGCCTCCGGCACCGACGCGGCGATGAAGATCGGCGCCACGCTGAAGGACGGCCACCAGTACGGCTGGGACGTCTACGCCGAGGACGACTCGGCCGACCAGAACCTGACCTCCGCCAAATCCGACCACTGCTGGTTCAACACCGACTTCACGGCGCCGTCCACCCCGGACATCATCGGCAACCCCGCCTTCCCGCCGGTGGGTACCGCGCGCACGGTCGACCCCGTCTACGCGAACCCCGGCGGGACCGCCGGCTTCACCGTGGCGGGCGCCGACGCCCCTTCGAGCGACGACAGTTGCGACCCCGGCGCCTGCAAGTCCAGTGGCATGGACTCCTTCGTGTGGCAGCTCGACTCGCCGCCCACGGACGCCGACAAGCAGCCCGCCGCCATCACCGGCACCGACAGCCAGGGCCGCTCCACCGCCACCGTCCCCGTCCCGATCCGCGACTGGGGGGTGCACACCCTGTACGTGGCCGGCGTCGACAAGGCCGGCAACATCTCCACCAGCCCCGCCGGCTACACCTTCACGATTCCGTGGAAGCCGACGACCATGATCAAGCCCGGTGACATCTCCGGCGACGGCGTGGCGGACCTGCTCGCCACCACCAAGACCGGCGACCTCGACCTCGTCCCCGGCAACCGGGACCCCGCGCAGGCCGTGGCCCCGGTCCACAGCGAACCGTTCGCCGACAACCCGCCGGAGGTCACCGGCCCCGTCACCGTCTCCACCCCGGCGGACTCCCCGGACGGCACCGGCTGGAACAACTACCTCATCGCCCACCGCGGCAACCTGCACGGTGCGAACGGCGACGACCTGTGGGCGTACAACAAGACCAGCAAGAACCTCTACATCGTCAAGAACGATCTCGACCCCATCGACGACGCGGCGTTCACCAGAAAGTCCTGGTCCGCCCTCGGCGGCTTCGTCGGCAAGCGGTTCGACCGCGTGGTCAAGGACGCCTGCGCGCTGCCCGACGTCGTGGCGGACGACACCCGCTGCCGCACCACCGACTACAACAGCACCAGTTGGAACATCAGCCAGCTCATCGCCCCCGGCAATGTCTTCGGCAACACCGACGACTACCCCGCCGTCATCACCGTCGAGAACAAGGAACTCTGGATCTACCAGGCCGACGGCGGATTCCACCTGAAGAACCCGATCCTGCTGGGCGACGGCGACTGGACCACCCAGACCCTCATCGCGGCGGGCACCTTCAAGGACAAACCGGTCCTGTGGTCCCGCGACAACGCCACCGGCCAGTTGTACAGCTACCCGATCACGGTCGACCCGGCCACCCTGGTTCCAGATCTGCTGCACCCGAGCGTGCGCACCAGCCTGGGGCTCACCCTGTCGCCGACGCTCTACCCCGCGGTCGCCTCCCCCGGTGACGTCAACAGCCCGGTCCGGGTCGGCGACACCAACCCCGGCGCCCCGGACGGCAACCCCGACCTCTACGCCGTCGGCCCCTTCGGCCAGCTCGTCGAGTACAACTACCGCCAGAGCCTGGTCCTGGTCTCGCCACCCGCCTACGGCTTCGCGTCACCGGTCTCGCTGGGCTCGGTCACGGACACCGCCACCCACTGGTGGAAGCTCGCCGAGGGCGGCGGTGCCGGCACCGCCGACAGCACCGGAACGCTCAACGCCACCCTGTCCGGCGGCTACTCCTGGAGCAGCGACAGCAGCCGCGGCAACGCGGTGACCCTCAACGGCACCACCGGTTACGGCAGTACGACGGGCCCTGCGGTGGACACCTCCAAGGGCTTCACCGTCTCCGCCTGGGTCAAGCTCAACTCCCTGTCCGCCAACAGCACCTTCCTCTCCCAGAACGGCACGACCAACAACGGCTTCCAGCTCTACTACTCCTCCGGCGCCCAGGTCTGGGCGTTCGGCCGGCACAGCACCGACGCCGACGCCGCGGTCTGGCGGGCGGTCTACGGCGGCAAACCGGTGGTCGGCCGCTGGACCCATCTCGTCGGCAGCTACGACGCCTCGGCCAAGGAGATCCGCCTGTACGTCGACGGGAAACTCGTAGCCACCAAGGACTGGACCTACACCCCCTGGAACGCCACCGGCCCCGTGCAGTTCGGCCGGAAACTGGCCTCCGGCACCTACGGCGAGTTCACCAACGGCGCGATCAGCGACGTCCGCATCTATCCCACCGTCCTGCCCCCGGCCGACGCCTCGGCGAGCGGTGATCTGCCGAAGGTCGCCCAGCTCGACTGACGGCCTGTCCTGACCTGCGTGCCCGCACCCGGAGTCTTCGGGTGCGGGCACGCCTTCGTCCACAGCGGCCGGACGGGCGATCGGGCTCATAGGCGGCGCAGTTCGCCCTTCACCACCTTGCCGCTCGCGTTCCTCGGCAGCTCCGCCACGAACTCCACCGTCCTCGGCACCTTGTAGTTGGCCATCTCCCGGCGGGCCCAGGCGATGAGGTCGTCGGCGGTCAGGACCGAGTGCGGGCGGCGCACCACGTACGCCCTGCCGACCTCGCCGAGGCGGGCGTCGGGGACGCCGACGACCGCCACGTCGGCCACCGCCGGGTGCAGGCCGAGGAGTTGCTCTATCTCCGCCGGGTAGGCGTTGAAGCCGCCGACGATGAACATGTCCTTGAGGCGGTCGGTGATGCGGAGGTTCCCGGAGGCGTCCAGGACCCCCACGTCCCCCGTCCGCAGCCAGCCGTCCTCGCTCACCGCCTCCGCCGTGGCCGCCTCGTCCTCGTAGTAGCCGCGCATCACGTTGAAGCCGCGGACCAGGACCTCGCCGGGCTCCCCGGCCGGGGCCTCGATCCGCACCTCCGTGCCGGGGATGGCCCGCCCGGACGTCGAGGCGATCACCTGCAGCGGGTCGCCCTGCCGGCACATCGTCACGATGCCGCTCGCCTCCGAGAGGCCGTACGCGGTCAGGACCGTCTCCACGCCCAGTTCGCCGCGCAGTTGCTCGACCAGCCGCAGCGGTACGACGGCCGCTCCCGTCACCACCAGGCGCAGCGCGGACAGGTCGTAGGAGGTCCGGGCCGGGTGGTCCAGGAGCGACTGGTGGAGGGTGGGCGGGCCCGGCAGCACCGACACCCGCTCCGCGGCGATGTTGGCCAGCACGGTGTCGACGTCGAACACCGGCTGCGGGATCATCGTCGCGCCCCGCATCAGACAGGCGATCACCCCGGCCTTGTAACCGAAGGTGTGGAAGAACGGGTTGACGATGAGATAGCGGTCGCCGCGCCTGAGCCCGGCCAGTTCGCACCAGACGTCGTACGCCCGCAGCGTCTGCGCGTGGGTGATCACGGCGCCCTTGGGGCGGCCCGTGGTGCCGGAGGTGAAGACGATGTCCGAGGCCCACTCCGGGGAGACGGCCGACGCCCGCTGCCGCACCTGGGCCTCCCCCACGGTGTCCCCGCTCGCCAGGAAGTCCTTCCAGGTGCGGTAGTCGGCGGGTGCGTCGTCCGACAGCACGACCACCTGGTCCAGGTCCGGCAGGCCGGGGCCCTCCGCGATCGCCCGGCGCAGGGACGCCACGTAGGACGTGCCGAGGAAGGTGCCGGTCACGAACAGCAGCCGGGCCCCGCTCCGGCGCAGTACGTCGGCCGCCTCGGTGCCCTTGAAGCGGGTGTTGAGGGGGACCAGGACCGCGCCCGCCGAGACCGCGCCGAGCGCCGAGACCATCCAGTCGAGGGAGTTGGGGGCCCAGATGCCCACCCGGTCGCCCGGGCGCACGCCGTTGGCCATGCACGCGGCCGCCGCGCGTTCCACGCGGGTGCCCAACTCGCCGTAGGTGACCCGGTTCCGGCCCTCCACGACCGCCTCCGCCGAGGCGTACCGCTGTGCCGCCCACCGGACCAGCTCCGGGATGCTGTGCCACTCCACATCGGCCTCCCCGAAAGCGGAAACACATTAGCTGACTACCCGTCAGATTAGCTGTAGCCTGACGGGCTGTCAGCAGGCCTCACAGTGTGTGGAGGTGCGTGCAGCGTGACCCTCAAGGACGCCACGGCGATCGTGGGTATCGGACGGACCCCCTTCGCCAGGCAGCTCGCCGAGGACGAGAGAACCCTGGCCTGCCGGGCCGTTCTCGCCGCCCTGGACGACGCCGGCATCGCCCCGGGCGAGGTCGACGCCCTGGCCTCGTACACCATGGAGGAGACGGACGAGGTCGAACTCGCCAAGGCCGCCGGCTTCGGCGACCTCACCTTCTTCAGCAAGGTCGGCTACGGCGGCGGCGGTTCGTGCGCGACGGTCGCGCACCTCGCGGCGGCGATAACGAGCGGGCAGGCGACGGTCGGTGTCGCCTGGCGCTCACGCAAGCGCGGCTCGGGGCCCCGCCCCTGGACCAACACGGCCGTCCAACTACCCACCCCCGCCCAGTGGACCCGGCCCTTCGGCCTGCTCCGCCCCGCCGACGAGATCGCGATGCTCACCCGCCGCTACATGCACGAGTACGGCGCCACCCGCGACCATCTCTTCAACGTCGCCCTGGCCTGCCGCAACCGCGCCAACCAGAACCCCGCCGCGATCATGTACGACCGCCCCCTGACCCGCGAGATGTACATGACCTCCCGCTGGATCAGCGAGCCGCTCTGCCTCTTCGACAACTGCCTTGAGACGGATGGGGCGTTGGCCTGCGTGATCGTCAGCAGGGAACGGGCGCGCGACTGCCCGAACACCCCCGTCTACGTCCACTCCGCCGCCCAGGGCCTGCCCGCCCAGCACCACGGCATGGTCAACTACTGGAACGACGACCCGCTCACCGGACCCGCCTGGACCGCCGCCCGGCACCTGTGGAAGAACGCCGACTTCACCCCGCAGGACGTCGACGTGGCCCAGATCTACGACGCGTTCACCGCCCTGGTCCCGCTCTCCCTGGAGGGCTACGGCTTCTGCGAACGCGGCGAGGGCGGCTCCTTCACGGAGGGCGGGGCCCTGGAGATCGGCGGCCGCCTGCCGATCAACACCGGGGGCGGCGGGCTGTCCGAGGCCTACGTGCACGGCTTCAACCTCATCGACGAGGGCGTGCGGCAACTGCGCGGGACCAGCACCGCCCAGGTCCCGGACGCCGCCACCTGCCTCGTCACCGCCGGCGAGGGCGTCCCCACCTCCGCCCTGCTGCTGACCAACAGGAGCTGACATGCTCGAACCGGTGAAGGACGCCACGGGCGCCCCCTTCTGGCAGTACGCCGCCCAGGGCCAACTCCGCGTCCAGGCCTGCGCCGACTGCGGCGAACTCCGCTTCCCGCCCCGGCCCTGCTGCCCGCACTGCCGGTCCTTCGCCGAGGAGTGGCGCCCCGTCTCCGGGCGCGGCCGGATCTGGTCCTACGTCGTCCCGCACCCGCCGCTCCTCCCGGACTACGCGGCGCAGGCGCCGTACAACGTGATCGTGGTCGAGCTGGAGGAGGCTCCCCGGATCAGGCTGGTCGGCAACCTGGTCAGCGCGGCCGGGGCGCCGCTCAACTCCCTCGACCCGGCGCGGATCCGCATCGGCGCCCGGGTGCACGTGGTGTTCTCCGAGGGGCTTCCGCAGTGGGTGCGCTCATGACGGCCCTGCGGGTCGCCGCCGACAAGGACACCGGTGTCGCCGTCGTCACCCTGGACCGCCCGCACCGGCTGAACGCCATCGACCTCGCCCTGCGCGACGAACTGGTCGGCGCCTGGCGGGAGTTGCGCTTCGACGACACCGTACGGGCGGTCGTCCTGACCGGCGCCGGGGAGCGGGCCTTCTGCACCGGCCTGGACCGGGACGCCGAGGTGCCGCAGCCGGACTCCCCCTACATGGCGGACGATCCGCTCCTGCACGTCGGCCCGAAGTCCAACGACCTCTGGAAACCGGTCATCGCCGCCGTCAACGGCATGGCCTGCGGCGGGGCGTTCTATCTCCTGGGCGAGAGCGACTTCCTCGTCGCCGACCCGGCCGCCACCTTCTTCGACCCGCACACCACGTACGGGATGGTCAGCGCCTACGAGTCGGTGCTCATGGCGCAGGTCATGCCGCACGGGGAGGCCGCGCGCATGGCCCTCATGGGCACGGCGGAACGGCTCTCCGCCGCACGCGCCCACGCCATCGGGCTGGTCACCGAACTCACCGAGCCGGGCGGGTCGTTGGCGGCGGCTGTCGCGGCCGCGTCGGTCATCGCCGGTTATCCGCCACAAGGGGTGCAGGGCACGGTCCGCGCACTGTGGTCCGCCAAGGAGGCCGCCGTGCGCCAGGGTTTCGCGCAGGCTCCGCACCTCGTCGCGCTGGGCAATCTTCCCCTGGACCGGCAGGCCGAACTGTTCCGTTCACGGCAGCCCGAGTTCAGGTTGCGTTAGCAATGTAGGTGCCTCATACAGGCGTACGCTTACCCCATGGTTGAGCATCGCACGATCGACGTGAACGGCATCCGGCTGCACATCGCGGAGGAGGGCGAGGGACCACTCGTCGTGCTGCTGCACGGGTTCCCGGAGTCCTGGCACTCCTGGCGCCACCAGTTCGGCCCACTGGCCGCCGCCGGATTCCGGGCGGTCGCCCCCGACCAGCGCGGCTACGGCACCAGCGACCATCCCGAGGACGTGTCGGCGTACAGCATCCTCCACCTGGTCGGGGACGTCGTCGGGCTGATCCATGCGCTCGGCGAGGAGACGGCGTTCGTCGTCGGGCACGACTGGGGGGCGCCGGTGGCCTGGCACACCGCACTGCTGCGCCCCGACGTGGTGCGCGGGGTCGCGGGGCTGAGCGTGCCGCCGCCGTTCAGGGGAGAGCGGCCGCCCCTGGAGACCATGCGGGAACGGTTCGACGGGCACTTCTACTGGAACTACTTCGAACAGCCCGGGCCGGCCGACGCCGAGTTCGGCGACGACCCCCGTGCCTCGCTGCGCAGGCTGCTGGTCGGCGCCTCGGGCGACGGCACGGGCGGCGGGCGCTACGAGCAGGCGCTGGTGACCGACCTGGAGCGCGGCTGGCTCGCGGACATGCCCGAGCCGGAGGTCCTCCCCGGCTGGCTCACCGAACAGGACCTCGACGAGCTCACCGAGAGCTACGCCAAGGGCTTCACCGGCGCCCTCAACTGGTACCGCAACCTGGACCGCAACTGGGAACTGACGGCCCCCTGGCACGGCGCGAGGGTCACCCCGCCCGCGCTCTACATGTACGGCGACCGCGACCTGGTCCCGGCGTTCCCGGGCACACCGGAACTGATCGAGGCGCTCCCGCGGCTGATGCCCAACCTGGTCCGCGACCCGGTCCTGCTCCCGGGCTGCGGCCACTGGACCCAGCAGGAACGCCCGGACGAGGTGAACGCGGCGCTGGTGGAGTTCCTGACGGGACTGCGGGACTGACGGTCAGCTCACCACGTCGGCTTCCGGTGCGACCCGGCAGTGGTCGAGCTTCGCCGCGACGGCCCGACCCGCCTGCACCCGGACGCTCGACGTGCCTCTCGCCGGCACCGTGACCTTCTGCTCCGTGGAGCGCAGCGCCGTGCCCGCGGCGTCGTCGAAGGCGACGTCGACCGTGAAGGTGGCCTGACGGCTGTTCGGGTTGCTGACCTCGACGGTGGCGTAGGGAATCGCCTGCGTCGCACAGCTCACCAGCACCGCCGTACCGTCCCGGAGCGTGGAGCTGCTGTGGGTGCTGGTGCTCCCGGTACTCCTGGTGCGGGGTGTGTAGCTGTCGTGGTTCTGGCGGGAGCTGCTGCACCCGCCGCCACTGTCGCCGTGACTGCTCTTGCTCTTGTGCCGACCGCTGCTGTGACCGTGGCCGGTGGAGAACCCCGTCAGCGACAGGACCACCAGCACCGACACAGCCGTGAACTTGAGAACGCGCCCCCGTGAATGCATGTGATCACTCTAACGGGGGCCACCGACACCGCCGTGCGGCCGTCGCCGACGGCGCTCACGTCGTGCGGGCCGTCCCCGTCCCCTTCTCCGCGTCCAGCGCGTACACGCAACGATCCTTGCTGCACGCGTACACGACCCCGTCCTTCACCACCGGCGACCCGGTGATCTCGCCGCCGGTCGCCAGCTTCCACCGCAGCCGGCCGTCGTCGGCCTTCAGCGTGTACAGCAGACGGTCGGTCGACCCGAAGTGGATCCGCCCCTCGGCGACCGCGGGCGCACCCACGATGTCCCCGCCCGCCTGGAAGCGCCACTTCGGCGTTCCGGTGACCGCGTCCAGCGTGTACAGCCCCTTGCCGCTGCCCACGTGCACATGGCCCGCGGCGACGAGCACCGGTTCCACCGACGCCCTGGCCTCCGTGGCGATACGCCACCGGTCGCGGCCGTCCGTGGCGTCGAGGGCGTACACCGTGCCGAGGTAGTCGGCGAGGTACACCCCGCCGCCGGTCACCGCGGCCCCCGGTACGAAGGTCGGCGGGCACAGGAAGACAGCCGGGGCCTCGAAGTGCCAGCGCACCCGCCCGCTCGCCACGTCCAGTGCCATCACCCGGGTCCCGGCCGAGACGTACACGAACCCGTCGTGGGCATGGGCCACCCGGACCGGTACCCCGCCGCAGGAGGCCATGTCGCCGATCGGGAACGCCCAGCGCTCCTCGCCGGTGCGGGCCTCCAGGGCACGCAGGCGGCCGTCCTGCCAGACGTAGACCGTGCCCTCGTGGAGCGCGGGTCCCGCCTCGGAGGACTCGAAGTCGGTCTGGCAGCCGGCGAGCTCCCAGAGCTTGCGCCCGGTGGATGCCTCCCAGGCCTGGACGCCGCCGCCGCGGGTGCCGGTGACGACCGTGCCCCGTTCGGCCTTGAGGGAGTACACCCAGGCGTCGGTGTTCAGCCGCCACTGGTCGCCGCCCTCGCGGGCGTCGAGAGCGAAGAGGGTGGGGCCGTCGGAGGCGTGGATACGGCCGTCCGCGACCGCCATCGACCAGGCCACGTCCCGCGTCTTGAAGCGGCGGCGGCCGGTGCCGACGTCGAGGGCGTGCACCTCGAAGGAGGTGACGTAGACGAGGTCCCCGGCGACCGCGGGGGTGCCCCAGACGTCGTTGGACATGCGGAACCGCCAGGGCCGCCAGCCGGCCGCGGTCTCCGGGGGCGCGGCCTGGACCGCCGGGACCGCGGGGCCCACGGCGGGTTCCGTGCCGTTGACGCCGGGGCGCGGGCGGGACCAGGAGGCGACCAGGCCGGCCTCCGGCGGGGGCGCCTTCACGGCGGCGGCCCGGGCGTCCGAGACGCGCGGGCCCGGCCCGATGGGCACCTGACCGCCCGCGAGCCGGACGGGGCCGGTGTCGGGGCCGCCGACGGGGACGGCCGCGGGCGGCCGCGGGTCGTAGGCCGGCGGGGGCGGCAGCGCGGGAGTGGGGCGGCCGCCACCGCTGCGGCCGGCCGCGGGCGGGGGAGGCGCCGCACGGCCACCGCGCCGGGTCTCGATGAGGGCGACCGCCTTCTCGGGCAGCCACGCCGACGCCGTACCGCTGTCGTCCGAGCCGGAGCCGTAGAGGTGGGGGGCCAGCTGGGCCTGGAGGTCGGCGGGGTTGGGGCGCCCGGTGGCCTCCATCTGCATACAGGACTCGATGAGCGGACGCAGTTCGTCCGGGAGTCCTTCGAGGTCGGGGCCCTCACGCAGCAGCATGAAAACCGTCTCGACCGGGTTGGCGCCGTGGAAGGGCGGGTGGCCGGTGGCGGCGAAGACCAGCATCGAGCCGAGCGAGAAGACGTCACTCGCACCGGTGACGCTGCGGGAGTCCTTCGCCTGCTCGGGCGACATGTAGGCGGGGGTACCGACAGCGACGTTCGTCATCGTCAAACGGGTGTTCGAGACGCCGGACGCGATGCCGAAGTCGATCACCCGGGGACCGTCCTCGACGACCAGGACGTTGGAGGGCTTGAGGTCACGGTGGACCAGCCCGGCGCCGTGGATGGACTGCAGGGCCTCGGCGACGCCCGCCGCGAACCAGCGCACCGCCTGGGCCGGGAGCGGCCCGCAGTCGTTCACTATCTCCTCGAGGGAGGGCGCGGGAACGTACGCGGTGGCCAGCCACGGCACGGCCGCACGCGGGTCCGCGTCGACCACGGCCGCCGTGTAGAAGCCGGAGACCGCCCGGGCCGCCTCCACCTCACGGGTGAAGCGGACGCGAAAGAGCTGGTCCTCGGCGAGCTCCGTACGGACCGTCTTGATCGCCACCCGCCGGCCCGAGGCCGAACGCGCGAGATAGACCAGCCCCATGCCGCCGGCACCCAGCCGTCCCAGTACCTCGAACGGCCCGATCCTGCGCGGATCGTGCTGCGTCAGCTGATCCACCACTCTGCCTGCCACCTCCCCGTACAAGCCGCGCCACCCACATATGTACGCGACCCCGTGCAGCGTCTCACCACCGCACCGCCATGGCGGCACGCGACCCTGATTCTTCCTGGCCGGAGGCCTGGTGGCGAACCCGGGGTCAAATAGGGTGTCTCACCTCAAAGCGGCACCCTTCTACCGCTCGGGCCGCTCCAGAACGGCGAACGACGCCCCTTGATTGTCCGTGACGACGGCCACTTTCCCGTACGACGTCTCGAATGGCGGCGCCTGGACCCGCCCACCGAGACGGCTGACCGTACCGAGCACGGACTCGCAGTCCTCGACGCCGAAGTGGACGAGGAAGTGGGGCGGCATCTCGGCGGGGAACACGTCGGAGACGAGGGCGCGGCCGAAGTCGGGGTGGGCCTCGGGGCCGAAGAGGGCGTCGTGGAAGAGCTCGCCGTAGAAGGCGTTGGCGGCCTCGGTGTCCCTGGCGTACAGCTCGGCCCAGGCGAAGGTGCCGGGCTCATGCCGGCTGCCGAAGCCCTGGTGACTGCCCGGCTCCCAGAGGCCGAAGACGGCCCCCTCCGCGTCGGTGACCAGCGCGGACGTCCCCAGCCCGGCCACCGGCACGGGCGCGGTGACGACCTGTCCGCCGGCCGCCCAGATCCGGTCGGCGAGGGCCTCGATGTCCGGGGTGGCGAAGTACACCGTCCACACGGTGGGCATACGGCCGTCCGTCTTTCGGGCGAGCGCGGCGACGGGCTCGCCCTTGCGGTGGGCCCACAGGGAGCCCTCCCGCGCCGTGGGCGCCTCCTCGAAGGTCCACCCGAAGAGCTCACCGTAGAACCGCCTCCCGGCGGCCACGTCGGGAAGCTGCGCGTCCACCCAGCAGGGGACGCCCTCGCCGTATCCCGTTCCGTCTGCGGATGCCCTGTTTTCGGCCATACCGTCAAAGTAACGGTGACTCACGCACCCCGCAGGACCAGGCGCACCCGTCTCCCGGACCCCGCGCACCCCATTTGCAGTCGGCCGAATCGCGCTCCGATCACCCCTCGGTAAGCTGACGGCATGACAGGACAAGTGCGTACCGTCGACGGCCGCGTGGCCGGCCGGCGTGGGCAGGCGACCCGGCAGAAGCTGCTCGACTGCCTCAGCGAGATGCTCAGCTCCTCCCCTTACCGGGACGTCAAAGTCATCGATGTCGCCCGGAAGGCGGGTACTTCACCCGCGACCTTCTACCAGTACTTCCCGGACGTCGAAGGCGCCGTCCTGGAGATCGCGGAGCAAATGGCCACCGAGGGCGGCCAGTTGACCCAGCTGCTCGACGGCCGGTCGTGGGTCGGCAAGGCCGGCTGGCAGACCGCGCAGGAACTCGTGGACGGCTTCCTCGAGTTCTGGCGCAGGAACGACGCGATTCTGCGCGTGGTCGACCTCGGAGCCGCCGAGGGGGACAAACGCTTCTACAAACTCCGTATGAAGATCCTCAACTCGGTGAACAACTCCCTGTCGGACGCGGTCGCCGAGCTCCAGTCCAAGGGCAGGGTCGACAAGGACGTCAACCCCGCGGCGGTCGCCGGTTCGCTCGTCGCGATGCTCGCGGCGGTGGCCTCGCACCAGAAGGGCTTCCAGACGTGGGGCGTCAAACAGGCTGAACTCAAGCCGAACCTGGCGCTGTTGGTGCACCTGGGCGTGACAGGCAAAAAGCCGACGAAGTAGCGCCCCGATGCGAGTCCTGTCTGGCAGGCGGCTGTTCACACGGGTGAACGGCCGCCTGTGGTGCATCTACTTCCGGACGATCCTGAAGAGCCGGATCTCCCGCTCGACCCGCGCCTGGTAGGTGGCGTACGGCGGCCAGAACGTCAGCGCCCTCTTCCACACGGCCGCCCGCTCCTCCCCCGTCAGCAGCGTCGCCGTGACCGGGATGTCCGCGCCCTTCCAGCTGACCTCGGCCTCCGGGTGCGCGATGAGGTTGGCGGTCCAGGCGGGATGGCCGTCACGGCCGAAGTTGGAGCCGATGAGGATCCAGGTACGGCCGGCCTCCTCGGGCATACAGGCCAGCGGGGTCCGGCGCACGAGTCCGCTTCGCGCACCGGTCGAGGTGAGGACGACGCCCGGCAGCATCTGCGCGCTGAGCAGGACCCTCCCCCGGGTGATCCGGTGAACGGCCCGGTCCAGGGCCGGAATCACATGCGGCGCGACCTTGGCGAAGCCGCGGGTGGAGGACACCTTCTGCACGACCCTCTGCCCGATCACACCGACACCTCCGTCTTGTCGAAGAGCCGCGCCGCGTCGGCCGCGTGGGCCCTGAGCCGGTGCGCCGGGCCGAAGAGCAGTTCGTCGCCGGTGGCGCGCTTGAAGTACAGATGCGCCTCGTGCTCCCAGGTGAAACCGATGCCCCCGTGCAACTGGATGCCCTCACCGGCGGCGGTGCGCAGCGCTTCCAGTGCCTGGGCGAGGGCGAGTCCGCCGACCCGCTGCTCCCCCTGGCCGACGGCCCAGGCGGCGTAGTAGGCCGCCGAGCGGGCCGCCTGGAGCTGGACGTACACATCGGCCAGCCGGTGCTGGACGGCCTGGAAGGACCCGATCGCCCGCCCGAACTGCTCGCGCTGTTTGACGTACTCCACGGTCCGCTCCAATACGCGGTCGGCGGCCCCTACGGCCTCACAGGCGAGGACGGCGGCGGCGGTGTCTCCGAGGCGGGCCAGTTCTCCGAGAACGTCACCCTCGTCTTCGCCGCCCAGCAACTCGGCCTCCACATCGCGGAGTTGGATGCGGGCGCGGGGCCGGGTGGAGTCCAGAGCGGTCTGCCGGGTGCGGACGAGTCCGGGCGCGTCACCGGGGACGAGGAACAGCAGGGTGCGGGAGCGTGCGAACCCTCCGGCGTGGGCGGCGACGAGGAGGAGACCGGCACTGTGACCGTCGAGAACCTGGTCGACCTCGCCGTACAGCCGCCAGCCCGCCGAGCCGGACGGCCCGGCGACGGCTCGCGGCGGTGCGGGGGTCGCCTGCGCCTGTGCTTGTGCCTGAGACTCCGTCTGCGTGGCCGCGGGGGTGCTCGCCGCGGGAGCCCTCCCCGCCGGGCCGGCATCCGCCGAGCGCGGCCCGGCGACGGGGACGGCGACACCCGCGCGTCTGGCCTGCACCCCGCCCGCGCGTCCTCCCCCCGCCCAGTCGCCGGTGTTGCTCCCGGTGAGCGCGAGGGCTTCACCCGGCGGCACGGCGAGGGTCGCGGTCAGAGCGCCGGAGGCGATGCGGGGCAGCAGGCCGGCGCGCTGCTCCTCCGTGCCCAGGGCCAGCACGAGCGGCGCCGCGAGCACCGCCGTGGCCTGCAACGGCGTGGCCGCGAGCACCCGTCCCGTCTCCTCGCAGGCCAGCGCCAGTTCGGTCACCGAGCACCCCGCGCCCCCGTACTTCTCGGGCAACGCAAGCCCCGGCAGCCCCAGTTGTCCGGCGAGGACCTCCCACAGCGCGGGGTCGTGACCGGCCGGGGTGTCGACGGCGGCCCTCAACTCCCGCGGCCCGCAGCGGTCCCGCAGCACCGCGCGGAGCGCCCCGCGGATCTCGTCCTGTTCGGCGGTGAAGCGAGCGTCCATGGCCCTTCCTCTTCCCTCCGGATCTGACGGTCCGTCATATTAGGAGCGCCCGCACCAGATGCCCAGAGGCAGGAGGCCCCTCATGCCCCCCGGGAACCGGAAAGTCGCGATCACCGGCGTGGCCCTGTCCGACTGCGGCCGCGTCGACGGCACCACCCCCTACGCCCTGCACGCCCAGGCGGCCCGCCGCGCCCTGGCCGACGCCGGCCTGGAGCGCGACCTGGTCGACGGCCTGGCCTCGGCCGGCACCGGCACCCTCGCCCCCGCCGAGATCGCCGAGTACCTGGGCCTGCGCCCCACCTGGGTCGACTCGACCGCGGTCGGCGGCTCCACCTGGGAGGTCATGGCGGCCCACGCGGCCGACGCGATCGCCGCCGGACACGCGAACGCGGTGCTGCTGGTCTACGGCTCCACGGCCCGCGCCGACATCAAGGCGGGCCGCCGCACCGGCACCCTCTCCTTCGGCGCCCGCGGCCCGCTCCAGTTCGAGGCGCCCTACGGCCACACCCTGATCGCGAAGTACGCGATGGCGGCCCGCCGGCACATGATCGAACACGGCACGACCGTCGAGCAGTTGGCGCAGGTCGCGGTCCAGGCCCGCGCCAACGCCGCCCTCAACCCCGACGCGATGTTCCGCGACCCGATCACCGTCGACGACGTCCTGTCCGGCCCGATGATCGCGGACCCCTTCACCAAGCTGCACTGCTGCATCCGCTCCGACGGCGGCGCGGCGGTGCTGCTCGCGGCCGAGGAGTACGTACGGGACTGCCGTACCGACCCCGTCTGGGTGCTCGGCACCGGCGAGTACGTCTCGCACGTCAGCATGTCCGAGTGGCCCGACTTCACGGTGTCCCCGGCGGCGGTCAGCGGCCGCCTGGCCTTCGAACGGGCCGGGGTGCGCCCCGAGGAGATCGAACTCGCCGAGATCTACGACGCGTTCACCTACATGACGCTGGTGACGCTGGAGGACCTCGGCTTCTGCGCGAAGGGCGAGGGCGGTGCCTTCGTGGAGAAGGGACGCCTGCAGGTCGAGGGCGGGGACCTGCCCGTGAACACCGACGGCGGCGGCCTGTCCGCCCAACACCCCGGAATGCGCGGGCTGTTCCTGCTCGTGGAGGCCGTACGGCAGCTGCGCGGGGAGGCGGGGGCACGCCAGGTCAGACGCCGGGACGGATCGGCACCCGGGCTGGCCGTGGCGTCCGGAACGGGGGGCTGGTTCTGCTCGTCGGGGACGGTGGTGCTGGGGCGTTAGGGCGCGACCTCGACGGTCGCCTCGTCGCAGGCCGGGTCCGGGTCCGGGTCCCGACGGCCTCTGTCCCCCGGACCGGACGGCTCCTTCTCCTGGAGACACCGCACACCCTCGCCGGGCGCGCCGACTTCGGCCGTGAACGCGAAGGAACTGCTCCCGCCCGGCTTCGGATCGAGTACCGCCCGCTTCCTCACCGTGCGGAGGCGAGTTGCCCCTCACAAAAGGTCAACGGGTGGACTAAGCGATGGACTAACCGTAGCTCTCCCGGAGGTGTGGCGCACCCGTCGTGGCCGCGTGCGAGGTCGCCCTCACGAAGGGCCGCCGTCCGGCCTCGGTACCGTCTGGGGCATGGCAACGGATCTTCATGAGCTGCTGAGGTCGCTTCGGGTGTGGGACCAGGAGGTCACCTCCCTGCCCTCCTTCGACCCCTCCGCCGCGCCCGCGACCCCGCTGGAGCTGTTCACCGTCTGGTTCGCCCAGGCGGTGGCGGCCGGGCAGACCGAGCCGCACACCATGTCCCTCGCGACGGCGGACGCGGAGGGCCGGCCGGACGTGCGGACGGTGATGCTGCACGGCGCCGACGCGGACGGCTGGGCCTTCGCGAGCCACGCCCACAGCCGCAAGGGCGGACATCTGTCGGCCCGGCCGTACGCCGCTCTCGGCTTCTACTGGCCGGTCCTCGGCAGGCAGGTGCGGGTGCGGGGACCGGTGACCGCCGCGCCCTCCGAGGACGGCCAGGCGGATCTGCACGCCCGCTCGACCGGCGCCCTCGCGGCCGCGCTCACCGGCCGGCAGAGCGAAGTCCTCGGCTCACTGGAGGAGTTGGCGCGAGCGTCCGAGGAGTCCTGGGAGCGGGCGCAGCGCGAACCCGCCGTGCCCGTGCCGTCGTGGACGCTGTACCGACTCGCGCCCGAGGAGGTGGAGTTCTTCCAGGGCGACGAGCGCAGGCGCCATGTGCGGGTGAACTACCGCCTGGTGGAAGGCGGTTGGACTCAGGAGCTGCTCTGGCCCTGAAAGTCGTACACCGCGAAGTCCGCCGTCGGGCGGTAACCGATGCGCTGGTAGAGGGCGTTGCTGGTCGGATTGGCCAGGTCGGTGAAGAGCAGCACCTCGTCGGCGCCCCGTTCCCGGGCGAGCCTGCTGACCTCGGCGGTGGCCGCACCGGCGTATCCGCGGCCGCGGAGCGGGGCGGGGGTGTAGACGGGTGCCACCCGGATCTGGCCGGCGACCAGCGGGGTGAGGCCGGCCATGGAGACGGGGGTGCCGTCCGCGGTCTCCCAGAGGACGACGCCGTCGAAGGCGAGGCGGGCGTCGGCCCAGGCCTCGGCGCGCACAGTGTCGTTCCCGTCCTCTCCGGTGTCCCGGACGAACTCCCCGAACCAGCGGACCAGCAGCTCCCGGTCGCCCTTCCCGGCGATCCTCGGCCGCCCCCGAGGCACCGGCTCCGGCTCGGTCAGCGTGTCCAGCCGGTACAGC
Organism: Streptomyces sp. NBC_00285; assembly: GCF_036174265.1. Lineage (NCBI taxonomy): Bacteria > Bacillati > Actinomycetota > Actinomycetes > Kitasatosporales > Streptomycetaceae > Streptomyces > Streptomyces sp. NBC_00285. The sequence continues at coordinate 4,837,122 of NZ_CP108055.1, forward strand.
CGCAGCCGCTGGTGGGGCACGGCCGTGACCCCGGTGTGCCGCTCCCAGGCCCCGGCGAGGACGGCGGCGGTCCCTGCCTCCGCACTGACCCCGGGAAGCGGGCGCCCGCTCAGATGTCGGGCGAGGGAGTCGGCCTGGGCGTCGTTGAGGGGCGTGAGGTACAGCCGGTACGGCGGCGTCCGGAAGTAGGCACCCGTGACCTCGCCGCCCTCCTCCAGCAGCCCGAAGTACGGCGCCTGACTGCCGTATGCCTGGAGCCCGCGCGTCCGCAGTCCCTCGGTGACGGTGAGGAGCACGGTGTGCAGGTCGGGCCGGGAGCGCAGGAAGTCTCCGGCGCGGGCGAGGAAGGCGTCGAGGTCGGCGGTGGAGTGCCAGTCGTCGGGATGCATGCTTCAGGATCCTGCGGGGCGGGCCGGAGCGCCCGCGAATTACGCCGGTTCCGGATCCGTCGCCAGGCGGCCGTGCAGGTGCGCGTCCCGGAACGCGTCGTGGCGGCCCGCTTCGAACATCGCGCCCCTCAGCGTGCCCTCGTAGCGGAAGCCGCACTGTTCGGCGATGCGGCAGGAGGCGTCGTGGCCGAGGCCGTGAGCGAGTTCGAGGCGGTGCAGGCCGAGGTCGGTGAGGGCCCAGTGCGCGGCGAGGCGCAGGGCGCCGGTGGCGACGCCCCTGCCGCGGGCCTCGGGGAGCACCCAGTAGCCGACGCGGGCGTTGCTGAAGACGTGGTCGATGACGTTGACGCCGACGTGGCCCAGTGTCGTACCGCTCGACGCGTCCGTGATCCGGTACGACGCGCTCGTGCCCCGCGCGGCCTCGGTCGCCTTGCGCCGCATGGCGGCCCGGGCGCCGTCGAGGTCGTGGATCTTGGTGAGCGGGGTGTTCCAGCGCCCGAACTCGGGGTCCAGCGTCCCGCGCAGCCAGTCCTGGGCCTGGGCGCCGGAGTGCGCGTCCCAGGCGCACAGGCGCAGGCCGTGGCCGTGCAGTGGAGGGAAGGGGCCCTTGAGGTGCTGGTCGTCGACGTCGGTCATCCGTCCATTCAAGCCGCCGCGCTCGTCCCGCGTGGCCTGAACTTCGGTACGCCGTCCGGGAAGACGGCTTCCAGGTCCATCCCGGGGCGCAGGTCCTCACCGGCACAACCGAGGACTTCCGTCACCACCAACGGATCCCCAGCAAGGCCGACGCCCGTCACTCACCCCCAACCGCCAAAGTCCCCCCGCGTGGCCTGAACTTCGGTACGCCGTCCGGGAAGACGGCTTCCAGGTCCATCCCGGGGCGCAGGTCCTCGTGCGCGCAGTCGACGATCTCCGTCATCATCCGGGGGCCCTCGGCGAGGTCGACGACGGCAGCGACGTACGGGGTGCGGTCCTTGAAGGGCGGCAGGTCGTTGCGATGGACGACGGACCAGGTGTAGAGGGTGGCCCGGCCCGTCGCGGCGCACCAGGAGACGTCCTCGCTCCAGCAGTGCGGGCAGAACTCGCGCGGGTAGTGGTGGATCCGGGCGCAGGTCTCGCACCGCCTGAGCAGCAGGCTGCCCCCGGCGGCCGCCTGCCAGAAGGCGTGGGTGAAGGTGTCGGCCTCCGGGAGGTCGTGGCGGGCGTTCATCAGAAGAGGCCCAGGGCGGCGTCGAGCGACCATGCCTGCCAGGACATCGCGAACAGGGCGACGAGCGAGATGAGCGCCATCATCGCGTTCTGTCCCTGTTCGGCCCAGTCGTGGATCATGAGGGTGAAGTAGAGGACGTTCAGGAGCAGGCCGCCGACCAGCGCGAGCGGGGTCAGGAAGCCGAGGATCAGGCCTGCGCCCAGGGCGAGTTCGGCGTACGCGACGACGTAGGCCATCGTCTTGGGGCGCGGTGCGACCAGCGTGCCGAAGCCGCTGCGGACCGGGGTCCAGCGGTGCTTGGCGGCGATGTCCGCGGCCCAGGTGATGCCGCCGCCCTCGAACCACGTGCTCTTGTCCTTGTGCCGCCAGCTCTCCAGCCACCACAGACCGAGGCCTATGCGCAGGACGGCCAGCCATTGCGCGCCGGTCAGCCAGATCGTGTCCATGAAATCTGACGGTACGTCAGATCACTTGTTCCCGGAAGGTCGCGGTACCGCGAAAAACGGCGGCTTCGGTGCGGCGGCCCGAGCGGAACGGTGAGACCGCATGAGAGAAACCTGTGCGCCCGCCATGAAGCTGTGGGTCCTCCGTGAATACCCCAGGATTGTTGGCAATCCTGTCCACACATCGCCTACGTTCGCTGAAGCCAACAGAAACCGCTGAGGGAGCGAACCGTGAAGCACAGGGCAGTCAAGCGCAGGAACGTCGTCATCGGCATCGGCGCGACAGCGGGAGCCGCGGCCGTCGGCGGCCTGACCCTGAACGCCAGCGCGTCGACCGGCGGCTCATCGACCGGCAGTTCCTCGGGGAGCGGCATCCTCGTCTTCGACCCCGAGGCCTACACGAAGCTGACGACCACGGTCACGGACACGGCGGGCACCGAGCACGCGGTCACCTACCACTTCTGGAAGGCGATCACCTACGTCTCCAAGCCCGTCGACGAGACCTACCAGTCCCTGATCGTCAGCGCCCCCGTCGAGATCGACGGCACCGCGGTCGACGCGAGCAACGCGCCGATCCTGCTGGCCAACTCCATCGGCGGCTACATGCCGTCCTCCGTAGCGACCGCGACCGGCGTCGGCGCCGGCGGCATGGGCGGTGGCGGCGGTGCCCCCAGCGGTGCTCCCACCGGCAGCGCCGCACCGAGTGCCTCGGCCGCCTCCAACGCCAACGAGAACACCAACGCCACCGGCGGCGCCACCAGCAGCAACCAGCTCCTCGCCCTGGCCGCCGGGTACGTCGTGATCGAGCCCGGCGCCCGCGGCCGTACCCTCAAGAACTCCGCCGGCGAGTACTACGGCACCGCTCCCGCCGCGATCGTCGACCTCAAGGCGGCCGTGCGGTACATCAAGTCCAACAAGGGCCGCATCCCCGGCAACGTCGAGCGGATCGTCTCCGCCGGCACCAGCGCGGGCGGTGCCCTGTCCTCGCTGCTCGGCGCCTCCGGCGACAGCCCTGTCTACGACAAGCTGCTCAAGGAGATCGGCGCGGCCGAGGCCTCCGACGCGATCTTCGCGACCGGTGCCTGGTGCCCGATCACCGACCTGGAGCACGCCGACGGCGCCTACGAGTGGAACTGGGGCACCAACGCCCTCAGCACCGGCAAGCAGGTCGACCAGGCCGTCTCCAAGGAGCTCCAGGCGCAGTTCGCCGAGTACCAGGCGAAGTTGAGGCTGCGCGGGCTCAAGGGCTCGGGGTTCGGGGTGCTGACCGCCCGCAACTACGACGAGTACCTGGTCAAGCAGTACCTGGAGCCCTCGGCCACCACCTACCTCGCCGCCCTGTCGGACTCGGCGCGGGAGACGTACCTGGCCGCCAACACCTTCATCACCTGGAAGAACGGCAAGGCCACCTTCACCTGGGCCGGCTTCCTCACCCACGTCGGCGCCCGCAAGAAGACCGTGCCCGCCTTCGACGCCTTCGACCTGTCCGCCGGTGAGAACAACCTGTTCGGCGCGGGCACGACCGAGACCCGCCACTTCACCGCGTACAGCGCGAAGAACGACACGACGGGCCTGAGCACCAAGCGCGTCGCGAGCGGCATCCCCGAGACACTGCGCCTGATGAACCCGATGTACCACCTGGTGGAGAAGGCCAACGGGAAGCGCTCGAAGCACTGGTGGATCCGCCTCGGCACCAACGACTCCGACACCTCGCACGTCGTCTCCGCGAACATCGCCGCCGCCGCGGCGGGCCTCGGCGACGACGTCAACCACCTCTACTACTGGGACCAGGGCCACGGCGCCAACACCGATCCCGGCGACTTCATCACGTGGATCGCCAAGGTCACGGGCTACAAGAAGGCCAAAAAGTAGCAGCCCCCGGCCGACTCCGGACCCCGGACCGCGGCCCCGGTTTCCCGTCAGTCTCCGGCCGCCGCCCGCCCCGGCGCCGAGCTCCGTATCCACGGACCCGGCGTCGTGGCCTTTTCCGTACGCACACAACCAGGTGACCTACGTCACGAGCCCCACCCGCATCTCCTACAGGCGTGATCGATCCGCAACCAATTCCCGTCTTGACCGAGACCCATCAACGCGCTGTCTGATTACGCTCGCGCTCATGGCCGACTCCAGACCCGCAGACCACCCCGACCAGCCCGACCAGCCCGAACAGCCCGATCGCCCCGTGTACGTCATCGGCGGCGGACCGGCCGGGCTCTCCGTCGCGTACGCGCTGCGCGCCCGGGGCGTCCGTGCGGTCGTCCTGGAGAAGTCCGAGCATGTCGGCGCGTCCTGGCGGCGCCACTACGACCGGTTGCACCTGCACACCACCCGCCGCCTCTCGGCCCTGCCTGGCCTGGCGATGCCACGCCGCTTCGGTCGCTGGGCGTCCCGCGACGACGTGGTGCGCTACCTGGAGAAGTACGCCGAGGTCCACGAGCTGGAAACCGTCACCGGCGTCGAGGTCTCGCGCGTCGAGCGCACCGCCGACGGCACCGGCTGGCTGCTGCACGCCACCGGCGGCCGTGAACTGACCGGCGCCGCGGTCGTCGTCGCCACCGGCTACAACCACACCCCGCTGCTGCCGGACTGGCCGGGACGCGAGGAGTACAAGGGCGAGCTTCTGCACGCGGGCGAGTACCGCAACCCGGCGCCCTACGCCGGCCGTGACGTGCTCGTCGTCGGCGTCGGCAACACCGGCGCCGAGATCGCCGTCGACCTGGTGGAGGGCGGCGCCTCGCGCGTACGGCTGTCCGTGCGCACCGCCCCGCACATCGTCCGCCGCTCCACGGCCGGCTGGGCCGCGCAGTACACGGGCGTCCTCGTACGGCGGCTGCCGGTCGGCCTGGTGGACCGGCTGGCCAGGCCCATGGCGAAGCTCAGCGTGCCCGACCTGTCCGCGCATGGTCTGCCGCGCCCCGACACCGGCCTCTACAGCCGGGCCAGGGATGGTGCCATCCCGGTCCAGGACGTCGGCCTCATCGACGCGATCCGCAAGGGCAGGGTCGAGATCGTGGCCGCCGTCGAGGGCTTCGAGGACGGCGAGGTGCTCCTCGCCGACGGCACCCGGATCGCCCCGGACGCGGTGATCGCGGCCACGGGGTACGCCCGTTCCCTGGAGGGCCTCGTCGGCCACCTCGACGTCCTCGACGCGCGCGGCGGCCCGGTCGTCAACGGCGCCCGCGCCCCGAAGGACGCCCCGGGCCTTTACTTCACCGGCTATGTCACTCCCATCAGCGGGACCTTCCGCGAAGTGGCGATCGACGCGGAGAAGATCGCGAAGGCCGTCGTCAGAGACGGTTCGGGATCGCTCTCCCGGCTCCCGGGATGACGTAGAGAGCCCCAACTCCCCTCAGTAAAGCTCCTGTTATGTGTGCGCAAGATGTGACTGGAGCGTTGTCCTGTGCCCACATGCGGGGCCAGAATGTGAAACCTGCTCATCTTTCAGAATCACTTTCTGGCCCACCTACCTGCTCTCCCCCGACGGAGGATGCACGTGGCACGCGAAAGACAGCTCCCCCCGCTCTCCCGGCGCTCCCTGCTCGGCGGCGCCGCCGCGGCGGCCGGTGCCGTCGCCCTGACCGGCACCGCCGCCTCCCCCGCGGCCGCCGCCACCCGTGACGTGGACGTCGCGATCGTCGGCGGCGGCCTCGCCGGACTCACCGCGGCCCGTGACCTGGTCGCGGGCGGAAAGACCGTCGCCGTACTGGAGGCCCGTGACCGGGTCGGCGGCCGGGTGCTCAACCTGTCCCTGGCCAACGGCGGGATCACCGAGGGCGGCGGCGAGTTCATCGGCCCCACCCAGGACCGCATCAAGGCGCTCGCCGACTCGCTCGGAGTGGGCACCTTCGCCACCTACAACACCGGCAACAACCTGCTCTACAAGGACGGCAAGAAGACCGCCTACGCCACCGACGGCCTCCTCGGCTCGGTCCCGCCGATCGACGCGGCGGGCCTCGCCAACGCGGCCATCGTCCAGGCCTCCCTCGACGACATGGCCAAGACGATCCCCCTCGACGCGCCCTGGACCGCGGCCAAGGCCGAGGAGTGGGACCGGCAGACCTTCGAGACCTGGCTGCGCGCCAACGCCGTCATCCCGTCGGCCAAGTTCCTCCTCGACGTGGCCTGCACGTCGATCTTCTCGGCCGAACCCCGGGAACTCTCCCTGCTGTTCGTCCTCTTCTACATCGCCGCCGCCGGCAACGAGACCACTCCCGGCACCCTGGAGCGCCTCACCGAGACCGCGGGCGGCGCCCAGGAACTGCGCTTCGTCGGCGGCTCCCAGCTGGTGCCGATCAAGCTCGCCGCGACCCTCGGCGACCGGGTGGTGCTGAACGCCCCGGTACGCACGATCGCCAAGTCCGGCTCGAAGTACGTCGTCACGGCCGACGGCGTCACGGTCACCGCCAAGCGGGTCGTCGTCGCCGTACCGCCGCCCCTCGCGGCCCGCATCACCTACGACCCGCTCCTGCCGGCCGCGCGCGACCAGCTCACCCAGCGCCTCCCGATGGCCTCGGTCGGCAAGGCCATCGCGATCTACGACACCCCTTTCTGGCGGGCCGACGGCCTCAACGGCCAGGTCGTCAGCGACACCGGCGTGGTCAGCTCGACCTTCGACAACTCCCCGCCGGACGCCTCCTACGGCGCCCTGATGGGCTTCATCGAGGCGGACGAGGCCCGCAAGTACGACGCGGCGAGCGAGGCGGAGGTCAAGGCTGCCGTGCTGAAGGACTACGTGACGTACTTCGGCGCGAAAGCGGCCTCCCCCACCTCCTTCGTCCTGCAACGCTGGAACAACGAGGCCTACACTCGCGGCGGCCCCGTCTCCATAGGCGCCCCCGGCGTGCTCACCCAGTACGGGCCCGCCCTGCGCACCCCCGTCGGCGGCATCCACTGGGCCGGGACGGAGACCGCCATCCACTGGAACGGCTTCATGGACGGCGCGGTGCGGTCGGGCGAGCGGGTGGCCAAGGAGGTCCTTGCCGTGCTGTAGCGGGCCCGCCGGTCCGCTCCTTTTGTGTGCACACCCATTCCTGACATCCCGTCAGTTCTGTAATCTGACAGAGCGTCAGTTAATGGAGCTGTCACACAGGAGCGGGCGGACCGATGCTTGGATCAACCCACGGCACCCTCACCACCGACTCCCGCCGGGCCCGGGTCATCGCGTGCGGCGAGCAACCCGGGCCCGCCGTCCACGGCAGGCCGGCCGACGTCGACGATCTCGACGTCAGCGGGCGGCCGTTGTATGCGGACGTACCCGATCTGGACCGCTTCTTCCGGCCGGAGTCGGTCGCGGTGATCGGCGCCTCGGACACCGAGGGCCGCCCGAACACCGGCGTCACCCGGCAGTTGATCGACTGGGCGGGCCGGGTCGGCGCCCGGCTGCACCCGGTGCACCCGACCCGCCCGGCGGTCTTCGGCATCCCTTGCGTGGCCGCCGTGTCCGATCTGCCCGAGCAGGTCGACCTCGCGGTCCTGCTGGTCGCCGATCCCCTCCCGGTGATCGAGCAACTGGCCGAGGCCAAGGTGAAGTTCGCGGTCGCCTTCGCCTCCGGCTTCGCCGAGACCGGCGAGGAGGGCGCGGCCGCCCAGGAGCGTCTCGCCGCCGCGGTGGCGGAGTCCGGGATGCGCCTGCTGGGCCCCAACACCAACCTCAACGCCTTCTCGTCGTTCCGCGAGGATCTCGACGGTCCCGGCATCGCCCTCATCACCCAGTCCGGCCACCAGGGCCGCCCCGTCTTCGCCCTCCAGGAACTCGGCATCCGCCTCACCCACTGGGCACCCACCGGCAACGAGGCCGACCTGGAAACCGCCGACTTCCTCTCCTACTTCGCCGAACGGCCCGAGGTCGGCGCCATCGCCTGCTACGTCGAGGGCCTCAAGGACGGGCGCTCCTTCCTGCTCGCCGCCGACCGGGCGGCCCGGCGCGGGACGCCGGTGGTCGCGGTCAAGGTGGGCCGCACCGAGACCGGCGCCCGTACCGCCGCCTCCCACACCGGGAAGCTGACCGGCGCCGACGCGGTGGTGGACGCGGCGATGCGGCAGTACGGCGTCATCCGCGTCGACGGCCTCGACGAACTCCAGGACACCGCCACCCTGTTGGCCCGCGCGAAACCACCGCTCGCCGAAGGGGTCGTCGTCTACTCGATCTCGGGCGGCACCGGCGCGCACTTCGCCGACCTGGCGACGGAGGCGGGGCTGAAGCTGCCGCCGCTGTCCGAGGCCAAGCAGGCCGAACTGCACCAGTGGATACCGGAGTTCCTGAGCGTGGCCAACCCCGTCGACAACGGCGGACACCCGGTCGGCGACTGGCGCGGCCGGAAGATCATCGACGCGATCCTCGCCGACCCTGCCGTCGGAGTGCTGATCTGCCCGGTCACGGGACCCTTTCCGCCCTTGAGCGACCGGCTCGTGCAGGACCTGGTGGACGCGGCCGAGCAGACCGACAAACTGGTGTGCGTGGTGTGGGGATCGCCCGTCGGCACCGAACCGGCCTACCGCGAGGTCCTGCTGGGCTCCTCCCGGGTGGCCACCTTCCGCACCGTCGGCAACTGCATCACCGCGGTCCGCGCCTACCTCGCCCACCACCGCTTCGTCACCGGCTACCGCTCCCCCTTCGACGAGGCCCCGCGCACCCCCTCGCCCTCCTTCCGCAAGGCGCAGGCACTGATGCGCCCGGGCCAGCAGCTGAGCGAGCACGCGGCGAAGCAACTCCTGCGGGCGTACGGGATCCGGGTGCCGCGCGAGCAGTTGGTGACCAGCGCGGCGGCGGCCGTACGCGCGGCGGGCCTGGTGGGCTACCCGGTCGTCATGAAGGCGTCCGGGGCCCGCATCGCCCACAAGACCGAGCTCGGCCTGGTGAAGATCGGCCTGACCTCGGCCAGCCAGGTCCGGGACGCCTACCGGGAGTTGACCGACATCGCCCGCTACGAGGACGTCCCGCTGGACGGTGTCCTGGTCTGCCAGATGGTCGAGCGGGGCGTCGAGATGGTCGTCGGGGCCGCACACGACGAGCTGTTCGGGCCGACGGTGACGGTCGGGCTCGGCGGGGTGCTGGTCGAGGTGCTGCGCGACACCGCCGTACGCGTGCCGCCCTTCGGGGAGGAGCAGGCCCGGGACATGCTGGAGGACCTGCGCGGACGGCCACTGCTGGACGGGGTCCGGGGGCGGCCCCCCGCGGATCTCGACGCCCTCGTGGAGGTCGTCCTGCGGGTGCAGCGCATGGTGCTGGAGCTCGGGGACGAGGTGGCGGAGCTCGACATCAACCCCCTGGTGGTGCTGCCCCGGGGGCAGGGGGCGGTGGCACTGGACGCGTTGGTGGTGTGCCGCTGACATGAAAGGCGACGATGTGATGGACATGCCCGATTCCCCCCGTGTGCCCGGAATTTCCGCTGATTCATTGGTACAGCACGCCACTGACAACCAGGTCTGCCGCATCACCCTCAACCGCCCCGAAGCCCTCAACGCCATCACCCCCGACCAGCGGGAACGCATCATCCGGCTGCTCGGCGAGGCCTCCGCGGACCGGGACGTGAGGGCGGTGGTCCTCACCGGTACGGGCCGCGGGTTCTGTGCGGGCGCGGACCTGCGCGGGACGTCCGCCGTCGCGGAACCGGTCGCCGGGGACGTCGCCCGCATGATCCGGCTCGGCGCCCAGCGTCTGATCGCCGCCGTCCTCGACTGCGAGAAGCCGGTGATCGCGGCGGTGAACGGCACCGCGGCGGGCATCGGCGCGCATCTCGCCTTCGCCTGCGACCTCGTCCTGGCCGCCGAGTCGGCGCGGTTCATCGAGGTGTTCGTACGCCGGGGCCTGGTACCCGACGGTGGCGGTGCCTACCTCCTGACCCGTCTGCTCGGCCCGCAGCGCGCCAAGGAACTGATGTTCTTCGGCGACGCGCTCACTGCCCCGGACGCCGAACGCCTGGGCCTGGTCAACCGGGTCGTCCCGGACGGGGAGCTGGACAAGACGGCCCGAGAGTGGGCGGCCCGGCTCGCCACCGGCCCGACCCGCGCCCTCGCCCTGACGAAACAGCTCGTCAACGCCTCCCTCGACAGCGACCGCACCACCGCCTTCGGCGCGGAGGCCACCGCTCAGGAGATCAACATGACGACGGCGGACGCGAAGGAGGGCGTGGCGAGCTTCGTGGAACGCAGGAGCCCGCAGTTCAGGGGTTGTTGAGGCACGTCGGGTTCCACGAAGAGCCGGCCCGGCGGGGAACTCGACCGCCGCCGCCCCACCCCTTTCCATCTGACGCACCGTCAGCTTCAATGGAAAGGTGATGGGACAAGCAGGAATGGCGGAGGCGGCCGTCCGCTACCTCCGGTCCGGAAAGGCCCTCGCCGTCGAGGCGTTGCCCCGCCCGGAGCTGAGGTGTGTCCGTGAGGACGAGCGGGCGCCGGTCGACCCGGCCGAGTTCCGGCGTGTGCTGGGGAGTTTCGCGTCCGGCGTGACCGTGGTGACGGCACCCGGGGCGAACAGCGAGGGCCCCGCCGGCTTCGCCTGCCAGTCCTTCTCCTCTCTCTCCCTCGACCCGCCCCTCGTCGCCTTCATGGTCGGCCGTACGTCGACGACCTGGCCGCGTATCGCCCAGGCGGGCGTCTTCTGCGTGAACGTGCTGAGCGCGGGCCAGGGCGAGTTGTGCAGGGGCTTCGCGGTGCGCGGCGCCGACAAGTTCGCGGGCGTGACGCACGACCCGGCCCCGGTCTCCGGCTCCCCCCGCCTCGCGGGCACGCTCGCGTGGATCGACTGCACGATCCACGCGGTGCACACCGGCGGGGACCACCTCATCATCGTGGGCCGGGTGGACGCGCTGGGGACGGGCGAGGGCGAGCGGCCTTTGCTGTTCCACCAGGGGCGGTTCATCTGAGGGACCGCGCTCCGGAGCACCGACGTTCCGGACCTCCCGGCCTCCGAGTCTGTGGCCGTCCCGGTCTCTAGGCCACCGCGAGCACGGGAACCGTCGGCCCGCGCCGGATCACCAGTGCCATCAGCGCCGCCACCGCGCACAGCGCTCCCGACGCGTACCAGACCATGTCGTACGACCCGAACGCGTCCCGTGCAGCGCCGCCGAGGAAGGCGATGAGGGCGGCGCCGACCTGGTGGGAGGCGAGGACCCAGCCGAAGACGATCGCGCTGTCGTCGCCGTACTGCTCGCGGCACAGGGCGATGGTCGGCGGGACGGTGGCGACCCAGTCGAGGCCGTAGAAGACGATGAAGAAGAGCATCGGCGGGTGGATCGACGGGGCCAGCAGCATGGGGAGGAAGAGGAGCGAGACACCGCGCAGGGCGTAGTACACGGCGAGCAGGCGGCGCGGTTCGAAGCGGTCGGTGAACCAGCCGGAGGCCACCGTGCCGACGACATCGAAGACGCCGATGACCGCGAGCAGCGAGGCGGCGGACGTGACGGGCATGCCGTGGTCGTGGGCGGCGGGCACGAAGTGGGTCTGGACCAGGCCGTTGGTGGAGGCGCCGCAGATCGCGAAGGTGCCGGCGAGCAGCCAGAAGGTGCCGGTGCGGGCGGCCCGGGTCAGGACCGTCACCGTCCGGCGCGCGGCGCCCTGCACGGGCTCCGGTTTCGGTACGAACTCCTTGGCGCCGTACGGCCGCAGGCCCACGTCGGCCGGGTGGTCGCGCAGCAGCAGCCAGACGAAGGGGACGACCGCGAGGGCGGCGAGGGCGACGGTGATCGCGGCCGGGCGCCAGTCGTGCTTCTCCACCATCCAGGACAGCATCGGCAGGAAGATCAGCTGGCCGGAGGCGGAGGCTGCGGTCAGGATGCCGGTGACCAGGCCGCGCCGCTCGGTGAACCAGCGGTTGGTGACGGTCGCGGCGAACGCCAGTGCCATCGAGCCGCTGCCCATGCCGACCAGCAGGCCCCAGTACAGCATCAGCTGCCAGGCGGCCGTCATCCACACGGTCAGGCCCGAGCCGACCGCGATCAGGGTCAGCGCGATGGCGACGACTCGCCGGATGCCGAAGCGGTCCATCAGGGCCGCCGCGAAGGGCGCGGTCAGGCCGTACAGCGCGAGGTTGACGGAGACGGCCGCGCCGATGGTGGCGCGCGACCAGCCGAAGTCCTCGTGCAGGGGGTCGATGAGGAGACCCGGCAGGGAGCGGAAGGCGGCTGCGCCGATGATCGTCACGAAGGTGACGGCGGCCACGAACCATGCCCGGTGGATACGGGTCGGCGGCTTTTCCGGCGGGGCCGTCCTGCCGGCGGCTGCGGTTGTCTGGGTCACGACATAAAGCTTCCGCCCTGTGCCATCCCGGATCCATTGGCCCGAAGGACAGCATTCGTTAGAATCGGGCCATGAGCAGTGACCGTCATGCCCCCGGCGCCCAGGACTTCCGCCCGCACCGCGTCGTCGTCCTCGCCATGGACGGTGTCCTCCCCTTCGAGCTGGGCATCCCGCACCGGATCTTCGGCCGCCCCAGGGACGCCGAGGGGCGCTTTCTGTACGACGTCGTCACCTGCTCGATCCGCCCGCCGGGCCCGGTGCGGACCGACGCCGACTTCGCCATCCAGGTCGAGAACGGCCCGGAGATCCTGGCCACCGCCGACACCGTGATCGTCCCGGCGTCGTACGAACTCGGCCCGGTCTTCGAGCAGGGCGTGCTGACCGACGACCTGGCCGCCGCCCTCGCCCACATCCGCCCCGGCACCCGGCTCGCCTCGATCTGCACCGGCGTCTACGTCCTGGCCGCCGCGGGCCTTCTCGACGGCCGCCCCGCCACCACGCACTGGGCCGACGCCGACCGTTTCCAGCAGCTCTTCCCGCAGATCAGGGTCGACCCGGACGTCCTGTTCATCGACGACGGGGACGTCCTGACCTCCGCGGGCGTCGCCGCCGGGATCGACCTGTGCCTGCACATGGTGCGCCGCGATCACGGCACGGCGGTCGCCAACGACGTGGCCCGCCGCACCGTCGTACCGCCGCACCGCGACGGCGGGCAGGCGCAGTACATCCACCGGCCCGTGCCCGACCCGCAGCAGTCGACCACGACCTCGGCCCGCGCCTGGGCACTGGGCCGCCTCCACGAGCCGATCCAACTGCGGGACATGGCCGAGCAGGAGGCGATGTCGGTGCGCACCTTCACACGCCGTTTCCGCGAGGAGGTCGGCGTCAGCCCCGGCCAGTGGCTCACCCAGCAGCGGGTGGAGCGCGCCCGGCACCTGCTGGAGTCCACCGGCCTCTCCGTCGACCAGGTCGCCCACGACGCGGGCTTCGGCACCGCCCAGTCGATGCGCCAGCATCTGCAGGCGGCCCTCGGGGTCACCCCGACCGCGTACCGCCGTACCTTCCGCGCCGGGGGCGGATACGTCGCTGGGGACGCCGGCACCCCGTACGCGCAAGCTCCCGCACCGGCGCCCTAGAAGGTGAGCACCCCCCGGGCCACCCGTCCTGCCTCCGCGTCGGCCACCGCCTTCTCGAAGTCCTCGACGGGGTAGGTCTCCGTGACGAGTTCGTCGAGGAGCAGCCGGCCCTGCCGGTAGAGGTCCGCGTACAGCGGGATGTCCCGCTGCGGCCGTGAGGACCCGTAACGGCAGCCGAGGATGGCCTTGTCGAGGAACATCGACGACACGACGAAGGACGCCTCCGCGCCCGCCGCCGGAACTCCCAGCAGCACCGCCTGGCCGTGCCGGTCGAGCAAGTCGACGGCGGCACGCACGAGTTCGACCCGGCCGACGCACTCGAAGGCGTGGTCCGCCCCGCGCGGCAGCAGTTCCCGCACCCCCTCCACCGAGGTCAGGAAGTCGGTCGCCCCGAACTGCCGGGCCATCGCTTCCTTCGCCGGATTGGCGTCCACCGCCACGATCCGCGAGGCGCCCGCGATCCGCGCGCCCTGGATGACGTTGAGCCCGATCCCCCCGGTCCCGATCACCAGCACGCTCTCCCCGCGGTCCACCCGGGCCCGGTTGAGCACGGCCCCCACCCCGGTCAGCACCCCGCACCCGATGAGCGCGGCGGACGTCAGCGGGATGTCCTTCGGGATCCGGACAGCCTGGACGGCCTTCACCACCGTCCGTTCCGCGAAGGCGGAGTTGCACGCGAACTGGAACACCCGCTCCCCGCGCCGTGAGAAGGGCTTCTGGGGCCGCCCGATGGCCTTGCGGCACATGGTCGGCCGCCCTCGGTCGCAGTCGGCGCAGGCACCGCAGTTGGCGAGCGTGGACAGCGCCACATGGTCACCGGGCCCGACATGTGTGACCCCCTCCCCCACCGCCTCGACCACGCCCGCGCCCTCATGTCCCAGCACCACCGGAACCGGAAAAGGTATGGTCCCGTCCACCACGGACAGGTCGCTGTGACACAGCCCGGCCGCGGAGATGGCGACCTGCACCTCCCCGGGTCCCGGGTCCCGCACCTCCAGATCGTCGACGACCTGGATCTGCCTCCCGTCGAACAGCACGCCGCGCATCAGACGACCCCCTTGGGTTCCCTGGGCAGACCGAGCACCCGCTCGGCGATGATGGTGCGCTGGATCTGGTCCGAACCGCCGTAGATGGTGTCGGCCCGTGAGAACAGGAACAGCTGTTGCAGGGCGTCGAGTTCGTACGGCGCGGAAGGGGACCAGTCGGGTCCGGCCGCCGCCTCCGCGCCCCGCACGAGCATCGCCAGCTCGCCGAGCCGTTGATGCCACCCCGCCCACAGCAGCTTGGCCACGTTGGAGGCTCCGGCGTCACCCGAACCGCCGAGCGTGCGCAGGGCGTTCCACCGCATGGTCCGCAACTCGGCCCATTGCCGGACGAGTTGAGCGCGCACGACGGGATCCGCGACCGCGTCGGTGCGTACGGCGGCCCGGACGACCTGCGTCAACTCCTGCGCGAAACCGACCTGTTGGGCGAGCGTGGATACTCCGCGCTCGAACCCCAGCAGGCTCATGGCCACCCGCCAGCCCTGTCCCTCGCCCCCGACGACATGCTCCGCGCGCGCGTGAGCCCCGTCGAAGAAGACCTCGTTGAACTCGCTGGTCCCGGTCAACTGGCGGATGGGCCGCACCTCGACGCGTCCCGGCTGGTCCATGGGAACGAGGAGGAACGACAGTCCGTGATGCCGACGGGACTCCGGCTCGGTCCGGGCGAGCACGAAGCACCAGTCCGCTTCATGGGCGAGGGACGTCCAGATCTTCTGACCGCTGATCCGGTACGTCCCGTCCTCGCCGCGCGTGGCCCTGGTCCGCACCCCGGCGAGGTCGGATCCGGCCCCGGGTTCGCTGTACCCCTGGCACCACAGTTCCTCCCCGGCGGCGACGGGGGGAAGGAAGCGCGCCTTCTGCTCGTCGGTGCCATGGGCGAGGAGCGTGGGCGCGAGCAGTTTCTCCCCGATGTGCCCGGACCGCGGCGGCGCCCCGGACCGCGCGTACTCCTCGGCCCAGGCGACCTGCTGGGTGAGGCCGGCGGTCCGGTTGCCGTACCCGGATTCGGCCCAACCGAGCCCGATCCAACCGGACTTGCCGAGGGTGCGTTCCCAGGTACGACGGTCCTGGGAGCCGTCGGCATGCCCGGCGAGCCATTCCCGCGCCTCCGCCCGAAACGCCTCGTCCTCAACCGTGAACCCGAACTCCACAGTGACCTCCTCTCCCCACGCCGCTCACGACACCCACCCAGGGACGCGGGGAACGGCGCGACCAGCCACCACTGACCCGCACCCGCCGACCATGCGCACCCCCCGAGCACCCGCACACCGGGCCCCTCCCCACACCGCCCACCCACCCCACCCAGGGGCGCGAGGAACCGCGCGACCAGCCACCACCGACCCGCAGCCGCCAACCATGCGCACCCCCCGAGCTATCCCGCATTGGGCCGCGCCCCGTCCCGTGCCGCCCTCTCCATCTCCACCAGCCGCTCCAGCATCGGCATCGGATCGACGCCGATGCTCCCCGGCAGGGACTCCGCGATCGTCTCCGGCGTCCATCCGCCGGAGGCGTACGCGGCGCGCAGTTCCCGGGGCTGGGCCCACACCGCGATCTTCGGCCCCGCGACCGTGTACACCTGCCCGGTGACCTCCCGAGCCCGCTCCGACAGCAGGTAGACCACCATCGCGGCCACGTCCTCGGGCTCCCCGATCTCGGAGAGCTCCATCGGCACGTTGGCCGACATCCGCGTACGGGCGACGGGCGCCACCGCGTTGGCGGTCACCCCGTACTTGTGCAGCCCGAGCGCCGCACTGCGGACCAGCGAGATGATCCCGCCTTTCGCCGCGCTGTAGTTCGCCTGCGAAACCGACCCCTGATGGTTCCCGCTGGTGAACCCGATCAACGTCCCGGCCCGTTGTTTCCGCATCACGGCGGATGCCGCCCGGAACACCGTGAAGGTCCCCTTCAGATGGGTGGCGAGGACCGGATCCCATTCCTCCTCGGACATGTTGAACAACATCCGCTCGCGGAGGATCCCGGCGACGCACACGACACCGTCGAGCCGCCCGTACGAGGACAGCGCGGTGTCGACGACCCGCTGACCGCCCGCCATCGTCGAGATGTCGTCGGCCACGGCGACGGCCTCGCCCCCGGCCGCCTCGATCTCCTTCACCACACCCGAGGCGACCTCGCTCGCGGGCGACGCCCCGTCCATGGCGACCCCGTAGTCGTTGACGACGACCCGCGCCCCCTCGCCCGCGGCGGCCAGCGCGACGGCCCGCCCGATGCCCCGTCCCGCGCCCGTCACGGCGACGACCCTGCCTGCCAAGAAGTTCCCCACGTCCGGCCCCTTCCCGCGGTTTCTGACGGACCGTTAGATTTTATGACCCGTCAGATGTGCGGACACAAGCCCCGGGGAGGGCCCGATGTCACTTCCGGCCGCGTTCCACGACATCGCCAAGCGCGTGAACAACTGGGGGCGTTGGGGTTCCGACGACGAGATCGGCACGCTGAACCTGATCACCGACGAGGTCGTCCGCGAGGCCGCCGCGACCGTCCGTACAGGTCGCCGCATCCCTCTCGCGCTCCCGCTGCAGCAGGACGGCGTGCAGACCGGGATGATGCCGGGCCGGGTCAACCCCCTGCATGCCATGGTGCAGATCAACCAGGAGATCTTCGGCCCGGGCACGGTGGCGTGCAGCGACGACGCCGTGACCATGGGGCTCCAGGCGGCCACCCACTGGGACGCGCTCACCCATGTCTCGCACTCGGGCATGCTCTACAACGGGCGTCCGGCCGGCACCATCACCCCGCACGGCGGCGCCGAGTTCGGCGGTATCGACAAGGCGGGGCACGTCGTATCGCGCGGAGTGCTCCTGGACGTGGCGCGGGCGCGGGGCGTGGACCGGCTGGAGGGCGGGCACGCCGTGACCCCCGAGGATCTGGACGCCGCCGAGGAACTCGCGGGCACGCGTGTGCGTGCCGGCGACATCGTGCTCGTACGGACCGGGCAGATCCAGGTGTATCTCGCGGGGAACAAGGAGGCGTACGCCTATCCGTCGCCGGGCCTGTCGGTCCGCACCCCGGAGTGGTTCCACGCGCGCGATGTCGCTGCGGTCGCGAACGACACGCTCACGTTCGAGATCTTCCCGCCGGAGATCGAGGACCTGTGGCTACCGGTGCACGCGCTGGACCTGGTGGAGATGGGGATGCTCCAGGGCCAGAACTGGAATCTGGAAAAGTTGTCCACAGCCTGTGGACAAGAAAACCGCTACGCGTTTCTGCTGTCGGCGATGCCGGAGCCGTTCGTCGGCGGCACCGGAGCGCCGGTGGCCCCGGTGGCCGTTTTGTGAGGAGGTCGGTCGGCGGCGCGCGGACCCGCCCCGAGCCCGGCATCGCGCGCCGCCGTCATCGACTCCCCTCTGCCCAGGGGACATCGACACCGCTCACGATCCGCGCCCGTCGAGGACTTCCGTCACCGAAGCCCTCGGCGTCCCCTCACGGCGGATCGCCCACTTCAGCGTGATCAGTCGAACACGGTGCGTCAACACCCTGACGGCGATTTGTTGGCCGCGGCCTGCTCGTCCCGGCCGCGCACGGGTGCATCCCCCGGCGCACCGAGCCGTCGCGGGGCGAGGCGGGCGGTGGTTTCTGCGACCGTGCGCCGGTCACACCGCTTCGAAGGCCAGCCCCTCGTAGGCCGAGGCGTCGATGTCGTAGGCCTCCGTGGCGCTCTGCGACTGCGTACAGCGGTCCAGTTCGCACCAGATGCTCTTGCCGCCGCCCTCACGGCTCCAGCCCCAGCGGTCGGCGAGTCCGTCGACGAGGGCGAGGCCGCGGCCGCCGGTCGCGTCGCCGTCCACACACCGCGGCACCGGGGCCCGGCCGCTGTGGTCGGCCACCTCCAGGCGGACGGTGGCCGCCTCGGCCGCCATGTCCGGCAGGGACAGCCGCAGGACGGCCGGCCGGCCGGTGTGCACCACGGCGTTGGTGACCAGTTCGGACACGAGGAGGATCAGGTTCTCGGCGAGTGGTTCGTCGACCCCTATCCCGGACAGGGCGAGTCGCGAGCGGGCCCACCGCCGGGCTCGCCCCACCTCCGCGGGGTCGGGCCGGATCTCCAGCTGCACTTGAAGCACCTGCACCGCTCACACCATCCGAACCGGCGGGCACATGGCCTCGCGCCTCACGAGGGCCACGATCGTAGCCATTTTTTGCATGACCGAGAACAACGACCGACAACGACCAGGGCCGGGACTACACAACGTGAATCCCTTACAGGACAGCATGGTTGACGTACAGTCACGCCAACAAGCGCTTCGGGCATATTCCAGCGCGAAGGAGTACCCGTGCGGGATACTGTGCGACGCTCATCACGGGGAGTCGAACAGGCGGCGGACGAAGGCCTTCCCACCCTGCGATCTGCGGCGCGCATCGCCGGGTCCGGGGCCGCCCCATCGGCAACACCGGCATGGCTCATGCTCCGAACCACTCGCATCTCACACAAGGTACCGGAGCAGGCCGCCGACTCCAGGACGTGACGAGTCACACATAGGACACAACCCGATATCAACGCTCCGTGATTCCGGTATGCCACAATCCGCGACATCGGCTCCGGGCGCGGGCGCCTCAGGCCAGCAGACCGGCGGCGAGCGACTCCTCGCTCTCCGCGCCACCGCCGCTGCGCCGGGCCCGCACCCAGGCCCGTTTCAGCAGCAGGTGCACCTCGCACTCCCAGGTGAACCCCATTCCGCCATGCACCTGAAGACAGTCCCGGGCGCCCCGCTCGGCCGCCTCGTCGGCCAGCAGCCGGGCCGCGGCGATGTCCATGGGGTCTCCCGTCACGGCGGCCGCGTACACCGCGGCCCGCGCCGTCTCCGCCCGCACCAGCAGCTGCGCGCACAGGTGCTTGACCGCCTGGAAGGCCCCGATCGGCTGGCCGAACTGCTCCCGCGTCCCGGCGTGTTGCACGGCCAGCTCACACGCGCGCGTGGCGGTGCCGAGCTGCTCGGCGGCGGTGAGGAGGACCGCGACGGGATCGGCCGCGCCCCCGTGCGCGCCCGGCACCCGGTGCAGCGGCGTCAGCGGATCCACCGACTTCAGGGGTACGGCTGCGGCGGCGTCGCCGCGTACGACGTCCGCCTCCTCCAGCCACTCCACCAGCCCGCCGCCGTCGACGTCCGTGACGACGGTCTCCCCCTCGGCCGCGCCCGGCACGGTGCCCGCCGCGAGGTGGGTCGCCACCAGCGGTCCGGGCAGCAGGGCCCGCCCGGCCTCCTCGAAGGCCAACACGGTCTCCGGCAGGCCCAGTCCGACCCCGCCGTCCGCCTCCGGCACCCGCAGCGCGAAGAACCCGGCCGCTCCCAGCTCCCGCCACAGCGCGCGGTCCAGACGGGGTTCCGCCACGGCGGCGCGCAGCACGTCCCCGTCGAAGCGCCGCACCAGCAGCTCCCGCATGCCGGCCCGCAACGCCCTCTGCTCTTCGCTCAGTTGGAAGCGCACGTCACCGCCCCTTCGGCAGCCCGAGAATGCGTTCGGCCACGATGTTCCGCTGGATCTGCGAGGTCCCGGCCGCGATGGTGTACGACAGCGAGGACAACCGGTCGAGCACCCAGGGCCGTTCGAGATCCAGTGACTCCGGGCCCAGGACCTCCGCCGCCGTGTCGTACAGCTCCTGGCGCGCGTGCGAGTAGCCCAGTTTGAAGACCGAGCCCCCCACGCCGGGCACCCCGCCGTTCGCCTCCGCCTCGCTCACGTTCCACTGCGTCAGCCGCCACAGCGCCCGGAAGTCGGCGTTCAGCCGCCCCAGCCGCCGCCGCAGCACCGGATCGTCCCAGCGCCCGTTGTCCCGTGCCGTGCGGGCGAGTTCGCCGAGCACGCGGCGGCAGGCGACCACCTCGCCCACGAAGGCCGTACCGCGCTCGAAGGACAGCGTCACCATGGTCACGCGCCAGCCGTCGTTCTCGTCGCCCACCCGGTTCGCCACCGGCACCCGCACCTCGTCGAGGAACACCTCGGCGAACTCGGCGGACCCGGCGAGGGTGCGGAGAGGGCGGACCACGACCCCCGGCGCGGACATGGGCATCGCCAGCCAGGTGATCCCGCGATGCTTCGGCGCCTTCGGGTCCGTCCGCACCAACAGCTCGCACCAGTCGGCGACTTCGGCGTGCGAGGTCCAGATCTTGGAGCCGGTCACCACGTAGTCGTCGCCGTCCCTGTGCGCGCGGGTGCGCAGCGCCGCGAGGTCGCTCCCGGCCTCCGGTTCGCTGAATCCCTGGCACCAGACCTCCTCGCCGCGCAGGATCGGCGGCAGCCAGCGGTCCCGCTGCCCGGCGGTGCCCTCGGCGGCGATGGTCGGCCCGGCGTGGAGCAGTCCCACGAATCCGGCGCCCACGTAGGGCGCGCCCGCGGTCTCCGTCTCCTCCAGAAAGATCAGCCGGGTGGTCGGGGAGGCATCCCAGTGCACATGCGCGTACCCGGCGTCGTAGAGCATGCGCTGCCAGCCGAGGTCATAGGCCCTGCGCCCCGGCCAGTCCTCCGGGGACGGCTGCGGCGGCAGTCCGGGGAGCGCCTTGGCGAGCCACTCGCGCAGCCGTGCCCGGAACTCCTCCTCCTCCGGCGTGTACGCGAGATCCACGGCGGCCCCCATATCTGATTACCCGTCAGACAGCGCTCGTGCACGAAGGCTAGGTCCCGCACCCCTGGACCGACAAGGCGTCGAGCCCTACGCTCTGCCCACGATCTGACTACCCGTCAGCTCCACAAGGGGGCCGCCGTGACCGACACCGCCCACACGCTCAGCGCGTCCCGCACCCTCTGGGACCTCCTCGCCCGCCGCGCCGACCTGACCCCCGACCGCCCGGTCCTCCTCCAGGACGACCGCACCCTCACCTTCGGCGAACTGCGCACGCGCGGCGAGCGGGTGGCGGCCGGCCTGTACGGCATGGGCGTACGCCCCGGGACGGTCGTCGCCTGGCAGCTGCCCACCCGGATCGAGACGGCTCTGCTCTCCTTCGCACTCGCCCGCCTGGGCGCCGTGCAGTCGCCGGTCATCCCGTTCTACCGGGACCGCGAAGTCGGCTTCGCCCTCAGGGAGTCCAAGGCGGAGTTCTTCGCCGTGCCGGGTGTCTGGCGCGGCTTCGACCACACCGAGATGGCACGCCGGCTCGGCGCGAGGGGCGTCTTCGAGGCGTACGACGACCTCCCGGACGGCGACCCGGGCGTCCTGCCCGCCCCGCCCGCCGACGGCACCTCCGTGCGGTGGATCTACTGGACCTCGGGGACCACGTCCGACCCCAAGGGCGTTCTCCACACGGACCGTTCACTGATCGCGGGCGGCTCGTGCCTCGCGCACGCGCTGCGGCTCACCGCGGACGACGTGGGGTCGATGGCCTTCCCGTACGCGCACATCGCGGGGCCCGACTACACCGTGATGCTGCTGCTGTACGGCTTTCCCGCGGTGATGTTCGAGCAGTTCGCGCTGCCGGACGCGCTGGAGGGCTACCGCAAGCACGGGGTCACGGTGGCGGGCGGCTCGACGGCGTTCTACTCGATGTTCCTCACCGAGCAGCGCAAACAGCCCGGCGTCAGGATCATCCCGACCCTGCGGCTGCTCGCCGGCGGCGGGGCGCCCAAACCGCCGGAGATCTACCACGCCGTCGTACGGGAGTTGGGAGCGCAGCTGACCCACGGGTACGGCATGACCGAGGTCCCGATGATCACGATGGGGGCGCCGGACGACACCGTGGAGAACCTGGCGACGACGGAGGGGCGGCCCCCGGAGGGGATGTCCGTGCGGATCGTGGACGGCGAGGTGCGGCTGAAGGGGGAGGCCGTCTGCCAGGGGTATCTGGACCCGGCGCAGACGGCGGAGGCCTTCGACGAGGAGGGGTTCCTGCGCACCGGCGACCTGGGGTTCGTGAAGGACACCGGCCATCTGGTGCTCACCGGCCGGCTCAAGGACGTGATCATCCGCAAGGGCGAGAACATCTCGGCCAAGGAGATCGAGGACCTGCTGGCCGCCCACCCGGCCGTCGGGGACGTGGCGGTGATCGGGCTGCCGGACCCCGAACGTGGGGAACGCGTGTGTGCCGTCGTGGAACAGCCCGAGGGCGCCGAGGAGTTGACCCTGGACGCCATGACCGCGTATCTGCGTGCGGAGGGTCTGTCCACCCACAAGCTGCCGGAGCAGTTGGAGGTGGTGGACGCCCTTCCGCGCAACGAGGCCCTGCGGAAGGTCCTGAAGTACAAGCTCAGGGAGCGTTATTCGGGGACGGTGAAGTAACGGGCGAAGGCGGGCACGATCTCGGCCTCGCCGATCCTGCCGTCGCCGTCGGTGTCCAGGGCCGCGGCGGCCGCCTGCGCGATGTCCTCGCCCACGCCCAGGATGGTGAGCACACGCGCGGTGTCCTCGACGGTGGCGCGTCCGTCGCCGTCCTGGTCGGCGACGTCGATCGCCGCGTGCAGGAAGGGGCGGGCGATCTCGGCGAACCGGTCCGGGTTGTCGCGCAGGCGCTTGAGCGCGCCGCCCACGAACTCGTCCCGGGTGATCCGCTGATCGCCGTCCCGGTCCGCGATTCCGGCCATGCCCTGCCAGAACGCCTCCGCGCCGGCGTACAGCGCCTGCCCCTTGTCGGAGCGTGCCGTCGTGGCGAACTCCGTGAGCAGCGCCTTGGCCGCCACGTTGAAGTCCTCGCGGTCGATGTAGCCGTTGCCGTCCTGGTCGAAGGTGGCGAACCGGTCGGCAATCCTGTGCTCGTACTCACTGCTGACCATGTCTTTTCGGACCGCCTCACATCACATCGGGTGCGTCTCGCACGGAGCGTACGACGCGAGCGGCGCCCCGGGGGCCGGATGACGGCGCCTGTGCCAAGACCGGGAGAATTCCGGGACAACGGCGTGGCAGTCGGGGTGCCCCAGGTCACAACCGTGCGGGCTTACTGACTTACACGCTTACGGGTCTGCGCGCGTGCGGGGTCCGGCGTGCGGGGTCCGGCGTCCCGGTCCGGCGTACTGGCCCGGCGTACGGGGTCCTGGGTCGGCGCGCGGGGTCCGGCGTGCCGGGTCGGCGTACGGGCTCAGTCGTGCGGGCTCCGGCATCCCGGTCCGGCGTACTGGCCCAGGCTCCCAGGTCCTACGTGCCGGCTCAGACGCGCCCGGTCCGACGTACCCGCCCAGGCGTCCCAGCCCAACGCACGGACGTCTACGGGCCCAGCCCGACCTACTGGCCCAGGCGTCCCGGCCCGGCGTACAGGCCCAGGCGTCCCAGCCCGGCGTACAGGCCCAGGCGTCCCGGCTCAGGCGGACAGGGGTTTTGCCTCGTCGTCGGTTGCCGAGTCCAGGTCCGGGTGGACCTCGAACAGGCGGCGGACGCCCAGCGCGCCGAGGACGCGGTTGACGTGGGAGCCCTCGGCGGCGCCCTGTTCCGGAAGGATCAGGCGCAGTTCGCCCTGGCAGGAGCGGATGAGGCGGCGGGAGGCGATGAGGACTCCGACGCCACTGGAATCGCAGAAGTAGACCTCCGAGAGGTCCAGGACGAGACTGTGCTGCCCCTCGGCCACCACGTCGTGGACGTGCTGGCGGAGCACCGGCGAGGTCACCAGATCCAGCTCGCCCGACACACTGAGTACGGCCCAGTCGCCCTGCTCGTCGCCGGTCACGTTGAACGCCACCACCATGCCTTTCGCTCGCGGACAGCAAACGGAAGCTTTTCCTACGCTTCCTTGCAGCGCGGCTGCCCAGCGGCCGTTCCCTGAAACTCTGACCGAGAAACGGAAAACGTTCAAAAGAGGCTTGTTTTAGTCGGCTTCGATCCTGTTCGATCGGGTCTGATCAATGAGTGCACGGGTAGACAAGGTCCACTACCACCTGAGGCCCCTCGGGGGGCGCGCATTGGAACAAAGGGGCGTGCGCTGCCGGAGGTGCCGACTACATTCGAGGAGACAGTGGGCGCAGGCTTGACTCGGACACTTCCAGGGGTGAGGGGGCCGCATGGCGAAGAAGGACGCACCGCCCCGTTGGGACCGCAAGATGCAGCAGCGACTCGCACGCGGTGAGGCGGCCGCACTCGGTGAGCTCTACGACCGTTTCGCTTCACTCGTGCACGGACTTGCCCACCGAGTGCTCGAAGACGAACGCGCCGCCGACGGCATCACCCGGGACGTCTTCATCCACGTCTGGGAGCACCCCGAGGCCTACGACCCCAAGCAGGGCCCGCTGCGCTCCTGGGTCGCCGGTCTGACCCACCGCCTGGCCGTGCAGCGGCTGCGCGTCACCGAGACCGCCGCACTCACCGAGGGCGGCGAGGGCGCGGTCGCCGACACCGAGGAGCTGGAGCACAAGGTGCGCCGCGCCTCGGTCGCGGCCCGCGCCGACTACATCGTCCAGGCCATGCCCACCCCGCTGCGGGCCGCCCTGGAACTGGCCTACTTCCAGCGCCGCGACTACCGCCAGACCGCCGCCGACCTCGGCGTCACCGAGGACGAGGCCCGCCGCCGCCTCCGCCTCGGCCTGCAACTCCTGTCCACCGCCCACGACACCGGAGCGCCTGGTGCTCCGCCGGGATACGGGGGCGCGGCGTGAGCGACCGTTCCGAGGGATACGACGACCACGAAGGACCCGGGAAACCGCCCTCCGGCGAAGGCAAGGGCGGCTCCGATCCCAGCCGGCCGCCGCGCATACCCCTGCCCCGGGTCTCCGTGGAGGACACCGGCCGGCCGCTGCCCGCCCTGGACGAACCGCCCCGTCCCGCTCCCCTCGTTCTGGAGCACCATGTGCTGAAGGCGCTGCTCGGGGCGTGGGCGCTGGCCGCCTGCTCCGCGCAGGAGACGGCCGCCGTGGAGGATCACCTCGGCGACTGCGGCTCCTGTGCCGACGAGGCGCTGCGGCTGCGCGGGGCCGTGGGACTGCTCCAGCGCCCGGAGAGCCTCGACCTGGACCCCGGTCTGCGCACCCGCGTCCTCGACGGCTGTCTCGACCGGCGCCCGCCGCGCATCCCGCTGCCCGGGTGGGCCACGCCGTACGACGCCGAGACCGCCCGGCTCGACGCGCTGCTCCAGGACTTCGGGGACGCCGAGTGGCACGCCCCGGTCAGGCTGCGCTGGTTCGACGCCGACGAGGCCACGAGCCGCCGTACGACGGTCGCCGGGGTCATCGCCCACCTGCTGTCCGTCGACGGTCTCGTCGCGGTCGCCCTGGGCCTGGACGATCCGATGGGCGAGGTCCCCGCGGACGTGCCCACCCCAGCGGGCCGCACCGAGGCGTACTGGCGGGCGTCCCACTTCCCGCCGACCCGTTCGGTCCGGGCCCCCTGGCGTGAGCAGAGCCACGACCTCGTGCGCACGGTGTCCTTCACCGGCGGCACCGCCGGGAAGCTCGCGGTGGCGTACGGCGACTTCGAACTCCCCCTCCACGACGCGATGCTGGACCGCGCCTTCGAGTGCTGGGTCCACGCGGAGGACATCGCGGAGGCGGTCGACTACCCCTACCAGCCCCCGTCCCCGCGCCACCTCAACCGCATGATCGACCTGGCGGCCCGCGTGTTGCCCGCGGTGCTGGCGGAGCGGCGGCAGAAGGGGCTGGCGTCACCTGTCCCCGGACGGCACCTGGCACCCGTCGGGGAGCCGGGGCGCAGTCTGCGGCTGGAGATCGAGGGCCTGGGCGGCGGCGAGTGGCTGATCCCCCTCGACTCCCCCGCGGCGGTGGGTTCCTCGGCGCACGAGGTCGCCCATGTGGCGCTGGACGGGGTCGAGTTCTGCCACCTTGCCGCGGGCCACGTGTCTCCTGCGGAAGCTGCGGCGGGTCAACTGGGTGACCGCGAGGCCATCAGGGACGTACTGCGTGCGGCGGCGAGCTTGAGCCGGATGTAGGGGCGGGCCCGGTGGGGGCCGTTCGCGCCCACGGGTGCACCGAAGGTGCTTCAGGGGCGCGGGGAACTGCGCGATCAGCCACAGACGGCCCGCAGCCGCCCTACGACAGTCGGCCCCGGCTCCTAGGCGAACACGACCGTCCGGCGGCCGTTGAGCAGAATCCTGCGCTCGGCATGCCACTTGACCGCTCGCGCCAGTGCCTGGCACTCCACGTCCCGCCCGATCGCCACCAGTTGGTCCGGCGTGACGTCATGCGCCACCCGCTCGACCTCCTGCTCGATGATCGGCCCCTCGTCGAGGTCGGCGGTCACGTAGTGCGCCGTCGCGCCGATCAGCTTCACACCCCGCGCGTGAGCCTGGTGATACGGCTTCGCGCCCTTGAAGCTCGGCAGGAACGAGTGGTGGATGTTGATGATCCTGCCGCTCAGCTGCTTGCACAGGTCGTCGGAGAGCACCTGCATGTACCGGGCGAGGACGACCAGTTCGACGTCCTGCTCCCGCACCAGCTCCAGCAGCCGCGCCTCCGCCTCGCCCTTGTTCTCCCGCGTCACCGGAATGTGGTGGAAGGGAACGTCGTACGAGCCCACGAGTTCGGCGAACTCGGTGTGGTTGGAGACCACGGCGGCGATGTCCACCGGGAGGGCGCCGATACGGGCCCGGAACAGCAGGTCGTTCAGGCAGTGCCCGAACTTGCTGACCATGAGCACGACCCGCATCCGGTCCTCGGCCCGGTTGAGCTGCCAGTCCATGTGGAAGGAGTCGCCGATCGCCGCGAAGCTCGCCCGCAGCTTGTCCACCGTCACCGGCGACTGGGCCGAGAAGTGGACGCGCATGAAGAACAGTCCCGTGTCGTGGTCGCCGAACTGCTGGCTGTCCTCGATGTTGCAGCCGGTCATGAAGAGATAGCTCGACACGGCGTGCACGATGCCCTGCTTGTCGGGGCAGGACAGGGTCAGGACGTAGCTCTCGGCCGGGGCCGCGGCTCGGGTGGACTGCGCGTTCATGCAGGACAGGGTCGCATACCGGCAGAACGGGCGCGGCCCGCGTCCGTCACGCGGACCGGGTCATGATCTGGAGCAGCTGGAGCGTGCGCGGGGGCGCATCGGGGTCGTCCCCGTCGGCCACCGCCAGCCGCACGTGTGCGTCGCGGGCGGCCCGCACGGCGTCCGGCCACCCCGGGTTCTCCATGTACACGGAGACGGGGGCATCGGGCCCGACCTGGTGCATGATCCGCAGCACGCGCAGGACGGCGGTGTCAACGAGCGCCGCCTCCTGGGAGTCCCGGAAGATCGTGCCCACGTATTTCTCGGCGGACCAGCTGTCCAGCCAGGTGTCCTCGACGAGTCGGTACACGGCGTCGGTGACGTCCCCGTACCCCTCGGCGCCGGCCAGCCAGACACTCTGCTGGAACCCTGGGTCGGAGAGCATGTGCAGCGCGGAGCGCACATTGCTGCGCCAGCGCCACCACGGCATGTCGTTCAGTGGCATGCCGCCCATGGTGGGGGAGCGACGGCCGCGACGGGAAGAGTTCTCCGAACCTTGCACGGTCATCGATCGTACGTTCTTCCCCTGTATGTGCCCCACGGGCCCCCGTTGTTCACCTTTACGTCACCTTTCATTGACCGAGAGTCACTTCCGAGTTGGCGATGTGACGGAAGCGTGTGTGCCCATGACCGGCAGGCGACGCATCCGCAGCACCTTCCTCCTCGAGCACCACCGGCCCGTCAGAGCCACCGTCCGCGCGGCGGGAGCGCTGCTGGCGTGTGCCTCGCTCGCCGCCGGTTGCGGGGTCGTCCCCGGTACCACGGGGGGTTCCGGGGGCGCCTCGATCAAGGTCATGACCTGGGCGCCCACGGACACCAACGCGACCAACAAGCCTGGCATGCCCGCCTTCGCGCAGGCCTACGCCCGCTGGATCAACTCCAGGGGCGGCATCAACGGCCACAAGCTCACCGTCCTGACCTGCAACGACCACAACAACGGGGTGGCCGCCGCGAAGTGCGCCCGGCGCGCGGTCAAGGAGAACGTCGTCGCGGTCGTCGGCTCCTACAGCCAGTACGGCGACTCGTTCTTCCCGCCCCTGGAGGGCTCGGGCATCCCCTACATCGGCGGCTACGGCGTCACCAACGCGGAGTTCACCAGCCCGCTGTCCTACCCCGTCAACGGCGGCCAGCCCACGCTGCTGGCCGGCCTCGGCAAGGAGCTCGCCTCGACCTGCGGCGCCGTCACCCTCGTACGGCCCGACACCATCGCGGGCGACGAGCTGCCCGTGCTGCTGGACTCGGGGCTGACCACCGGCGGGCACAGGGCCGCGAGCGACGTGCGGGCGGCGGACGACGCCACCGAGTACTCGGCACAGTCGACGAAGGCCCTCGGCAGCTCGGCCTCCGGCACCTCGGGCTCTGCTTCCGGCTCGGCGAAGGAGGGCTGCGTGGTGCCCGCACTCGGCGACCGCACCAGCACCTTCATGGACTCCTTCCGGCGCGCCCGCAAGGACTACCCCACGGTACGCACGGCCATGGCGCTGGGCAGCGTCGACCAGACGGTGATCGACGCGTCCGGCGGGGCGTCGGGGCCCTACGAGGGGTCGTACATCAGCGGCTGGTACCCGGTGGAGGGTGATGCCCGCTGGGCCGGGATGAAGAAGGTCATCAGCGGGGAGGCCTTCGGCGACAACCGCATCGACTCGGCGGACGCGGGTGTGCAGACCACCTGGATCGCCTACACGGTGTTCAGGAAGGCCGTCGAGTCGCTCGGCGGCGGGGAGGTGTCCGCCGACAGCGTTCGCGGCGCCCTCAACGACGGGCTCAAGATTCCGACCGGCGGACTGACGCCGACCCTGCAGTGGGCCACCCGGGACACCTGGAGCGCCTCGGACGACCTCGCCTCGGTCGGCTTCCCGCGCATGGTGAACGCCAACGTGACGCTCCAGGTCGTACGCAAGGGCCAGCTCGTGGCGGCCCGCAAGGGCTTCACCGACGCGACGAAGACGCTCAAGAACGCCGACCTCGACTGACCCCGCGGGGGCGCGTGCCACGCCCCCGCACGGGCACCTACAGCTGGGTCGCCGAGCGCTCGGTGAGGCTGTACTTCTTCGCGATGGCGTTCCACAGCCGGGCCGCCCTGGCCTTCTCGGTGCTGGCGGTGCCGCTGTCCCGGTTTCCGGCCGCCGTCTGGCCGGTGACCCGGGCCTGGCCCTTCTTGCAGCCCTTCTTGCCGGCCGACTGGTCGGCCCAGGCCGCGTAGTGGTTGTCGGCGGACGCGGACGCCTGCCAGGCCCTGGTGAGCGCGGCGGTCAGCTCGGTGTGGCTCGCCAATTGGTCGACGGAGAGCGCCTTCAGCCGGGTCACCAGCTCGGTGCGCTGGGTCGCCGCGTCCCGGAGGTCCTTGGCGGCCTGGGGGAGGTTGTTGCAGGACTTCACGTTCGCCACCGCACTGATCACCGAGGAACGGCTGTTGCCGCTGTCGGCGAGCAGCTTGTCCAGCTCGGTGGCCTGCGTCTTCGCCGCGTCCGTGGACGCAGAGGCGGACCCGTCGCTCGCGGGGGCCGTCGCCGACACGGTCTGGTTCTTGTCGCTCCCGTCGTCGCTCCCGCCGCCGCCCCCGGCGAGCAGCGCGCCCGCGCCGACACCGAGCACGACGATGCCGATACCCACGGCGGCGATGACGGGCACCCGCGATCGCCTGCCGCGGCCCTGGTCGCCGTGGTCGTCGTAGCCGTCACCGCCCGGCGGGACGTACGGCGGCTGCTGCGCGGCGTACGACGGCTGCCGTCCCCCGTACCCGAGCGATACGGGCTCGGGCTGGGCGAAGCGCGGCAGTTGCTGCGTGGACGGGGGGCCGCCGTCGCCGCCGGACCCGCGGAAGAGGTTGTCGAACTCGGAGGGCGGCTGCCGGTCCCCGCCATAGGCCGCGCCGGGGTCGTGTCCGGGCACGGGCGCGATGAACTGCGTCGCGTCGGCATCGGAACCGGCCGGGGCGCCGGGCGGGAACGGGGCCGCGTACTGCGGGGGCTGGGCGCCGTACGGGGCCTGCTGCCTCGGGTACTGGGCCGCCTCGGCGGACACCTCGGGCGGGAGCGCGCCGGGGCGGACGGGCGGAATGTACTGGGTGGCCCCCTCGTAGGGGGCGGGGGCGGCCGCGACCGGCGGGATGAACTGCGTGGCGCCCTCGTCGGCGGGCGGCTGCGGGGCGGGTGCCGACGGAAGCGGCTGACCGACCGGGGGCAGGTAGTACGAGGTCGGCTCGTCCGTGTTGTACGCCGG
This sequence comes from Streptomyces sp. NBC_00285, assembly GCF_036174265.1. Classification (NCBI taxonomy): domain Bacteria; kingdom Bacillati; phylum Actinomycetota; class Actinomycetes; order Kitasatosporales; family Streptomycetaceae; genus Streptomyces; species Streptomyces sp. NBC_00285. The sequence continues at coordinate 4,867,651 of NZ_CP108055.1, forward strand.
AGCCGCGGGCTGCTGCGGAACACCGCCACCCGGAGCCCCGTAGGCCGCCACCTGCCCCTCCTGCGCGGGCAGCGGCTGGGACTGCGGGGCGGGGGCCGACGGAAGCGGCTGACCCACCGGGGGCAGGTAGTACGAGGTCGGCTCGTCCGTGTTGTACGCCGGAGCCGCAGGCTGCTGCGGAACACCACTACCCGGAGCCCCGTAGGCCCCCACCTGCCCCTCCTGCGCGGGCAGCGGCTGGGCCTGGGGCGGTATGCCCCAGGTCTGGGTGGCCGGCTGCGACCAGTCCTGGGCAGGGGCCTGGTCGGGGCCCCACGTGGTGCCCCACGCCTGCCCGCCGGGCGGCTGGCCGTATCCCTGGTCGCCGGCGGGCGGGCCGTACGCCCCACCAGGCGGGCCGCCCTGCGCCGGGCCCTCGTGGCCACCACGCGGGGGATCGCCGTAACCGCCCGTCCGTCCCGGCAGCAGGGGTTCCCCGCCGTCGGAGGGCAGCACGATGCCTTCGCGCGCTTCGCGCGCCGAGGGCTGCTCGCCCTGTCCACTCTGCGTCACCGGGACTCCTACTTATGGGGGAACTTCGGAATCGTCGGCTCACGCTACCGGGTCCTCCGAGCCCGGTGCCACGTAGCACAGGTCGTGACCTGCGCCCCTGTGACCGCAGTAACAGTTCCCTGGTGATCATGTGACGGTTCCGGGCCCGGATCCGCTGTATAAGGCCCCCCTCTACGCCGCCGCCTGGAGATCCAGCCGGGCCCCGAACTCCCTCACCACCGCCTCGTCCCGGAACGGGTCAAGGCGTTGCTGGAAGTCGTCGAGGTACTCCGCGCCCCGGTTGGAGCGGACGCTCTCCAGCAACTCCACCGCCTTCAGGCCGGTGTTGCAGGCCTGTTCGATCTCGCGCTGCTGCACCTGCGCCGTGGCGAGCAGGACGTAACCGATGGCCCTGCGGCGCGCCTTGGTCTCGGGGAGCCCGTCCAGGGACTCCTGCGCGCACCGCGCCGCCGCGTCGGCCTGGCCGAGGTCGCGGTGGCAGTGGGCCAACTCGTCGGCCAGATACGCCTCGTCGAAGTGCGCGATCCACGCCGGGTCGTCGCCGGTGGACGGGTCCGCCGCCTCCAGCGCGTGCACGGCCCGCCCGGACGCCGCCTGGGTGGCCCGCGCGTCGCCCATGAGCGCGTGCCCGCGGGCCTCCGCCGCGTGGAACATGGCCTCCGCGCGCGGTGTCACGCGACCCCGCGCCCCTTCCTGCGCCGCCCGCGCCAACTGGGCGATCTCGCGCGGGTTCCCGAGCTGCGCGGCGAGGTGGCTCATGGACGCGGCGAGCACATAGCCGCCGTATCCGCGGTCGCCCGCCGCCTGCGCGAGCCGCAGCGCCTGGATGTAGTACCGCTGGGCCAGGCCCGGTTGCCCGGTGTCGATCGCCATGTACCCGGCGAGCTCGGTCAGTCGGGCGACCGCGGCGAACAGATCACGCCCCACGGCCTCCCGGTACGACCCGGCGAGCAGCCCGGAGACCACGCTGTTGAGGTAGTGCACGACGACCGGGCGCACATGCCCGCTGCCGTACTGGTGGTCGAGGTCCACGAGGGCCTGTGTCATCGCCCGGACGGCCGCCACGTCGGACTGCCCCACCCGGGGGCCCGCCGCACGCGCGACCTGCGAGTCGGGCGAGGAGATCAGCCAGTCGCGGCTCGGCTCGACCAACGCGGACGCGGCGACGGAGGAGCCGGACAGGAAGTCCCTGCGGCCCACGTCACTGCGCCACAGCTCACACACCTGCTCGATGGCGCCCAGTACCGTCGGCGAGAACTGGAGCCCGACACCGGAGGCGAGGTTCTTGCCGTTGGCCATGCCGATCTCGTCGATCGTGACCGTACGGCCGAGCTTGCGCCCGAGCGCCTCCGCGATGATCGCGGGCGCCCTGCCCCGCGGCTGCTGTCCGCGCAGCCAGCGGGCCACGGACGTCTTGTCGTAGCGCAGGTCGAGGCCGTGCTCGGCGCCGCACATGTTGACCCTGCGGGCGAGCCCTGCGTTCGAGCACCCCGCCTCCTGGATGAGCGCCTGCAACCGTTCGTTCGGCTGCCGCGCGACGAGAGGCCTTGCGGCCATGGCGTACCCCCTGTGGCTGCGGTGCCTGCCCACGCACCGAGTTGACGTGTCTTCCACTTCCGGACCAGGTCGGTGTGAACGAAAAGATCCGGCCGCGAAGATCAATGCCCCGCAGAGACAGCTAAAATGCGAGGCATGCGAGGATTGCCGGGGCGAAGGCAGAAGCCTGCCCCTCTCGTGGCTACCCAGCTCACGCCCCGGTTCCTCCCGCGCGCCCCCACACGTGCATCCATGCGCCCCAGATGCCGTACCGATGCTCCTCCCCCGCGCGCGCTACAGCCGTAACCCGAGGTGGGCGCGGGAGTTGTGTTGAGCGTGGAAGAGACGATCGCGGGCCCCGAAGCCGCTCAGATTCCGAAGCAGCGCGGGGAATCGCTGCTGGAGACAGCCGTACGTTACGCCGAGGAACGCCACTGGGACGTCTTCCCCGGCACCTGGCTGGAAGCCGTCGACGGGGTGCAGCGCTGCTCCTGCGGGGACGGCGCGTGCGCCGCACCCGGGGCGCATCCCGCGCGGGAGGACTGGGCGACCCAGGCCACCGGCAGTGCGACGGTCGCGCGCCGGATGTGGTCCAAGCAGCCGACGGCCTCGATCCTGTTGCCGACGGGGCGGACCTTCGACGCGATCTCCGTCCGGGACACCGCGGGGTTCCTGGCGCTGGCCCGTATGGAGCGGATGGAGTTGACGCTGGGGCCCGTGACGCTGACGCCGGATCGCCGGATGCAGTTCTTCGTGCTGCCCGGTGCGTCGGTGAAGCTGCCGGAATCGATCCGCAGGCTGGGCTGGGCCCCCGCCTCCCTCGACTTGGTCGCGCTCGGCGAGGGAGCGTATGTCGCGGCGCCTCCCACGCGGTTCGGGTCGTCCGGGGCCGTGCAGTGGGCCTGCCGTCCGACGCCTGCGAACCGCTGGCTGCCGGATGCCGAGGAGCTGATCTCGCCGCTTGCCTATGCGTGCGGCCGGGATCGGTGATGTGCGCCCGCGCGGCGGAGCCGGATAATCAAACACAGCCGCGCACGCCTAAGGTTGACGTTCATGACGTCGGCCGTAAGTGTGCGTGGGCTCTGGAAGCGGTTCGGGCAGCAGATCGCCGTTGCCGGGATTGATCTCGAACTGCCTGCCGGGAAGTTCATCGGTCTCGTCGGGCCCAACGGGGCCGGGAAGACCACCACGCTCTCCATGGTGACCGGGCTGTTGCGGCCCGACGAGGGTTCCGTCTCGGTCGTCGGGCACGACGTGTGGCGGGATCCCGTCGAGGTGAAGGCCCGGATCGGGGTCCTGCCCGAGGGGCTGCGGCTGTTCGAGCGGTTGTCGGGGCGTGAACTGCTCGCGTACAGCGGGCGGTTGCGGGGGCTGCCCGGTGCCGAGGTGGACAAGCGGGCCGGCCAGCTGCTCGACGTACTCGATCTCGCGGGGGCCCAGCACAAGCTGGTCGTCGACTACTCGACCGGGATGCGGAAGAAGATCGGGCTGGCGGCCGCTCTGCTGCACAATCCCGAAGTGCTGTTCCTCGACGAGCCGTTCGAGGGCGTCGACCCGGTCTCCGCGCAGACCATCCGAGGGGTCCTGGAGCGGTACACCGCCTCCGGCGCCACCGTCGTCTTCTCCTCGCATGTGATGGAGCTCGTGGAGTCCCTGTGCGACTGGGTGGCCGTGATGGCCGCCGGCCGCATCCGCGCCCACGGGCCGCTCGACGAGGTGCGCGGCAGTGCGCCCTCACTGCAGCGCGCGTTCCTAGAACTGGTGGGCGCACACGGGCAGAACACCGGTGCCGACCTGGACTGGCTGGGCGGCGGGGCGCGATGACCCAGGACATCACCCCGGTCGTCGTACGGCTGAAGCTGTCCCTGCTCAGGAACGGTCTGCGGCAGTCCGGTGGGCGGCGGGCCGCCTACGTCGCCTCGGCGCTCGCCGTGCTCCTCTTCTCCGTCCTCCAACTGCTCGGGCTCATCGCCCTGCGCGGCAACGAACACGCCGCGTCCGTCGTCGTCCCGCTGGTCGCCCTGCTGACGGTCGGCTGGGCCGTGATGCCGCTGTTCTTCCCCGGCGGCGACGAGACCCTCGACCCCACCCGCCTGGTCATGCTGCCGCTGCGGCCCCGGCCCCTCGTGCGGGCGCTCCTCGCGGCCTCGCTGGTCGGCATCGGGCCGGTGTTCACGCTGTGCCTGCTCGTCGGGTCCGTCGTCTCGGTCGCGCACGGCGGTGCCGCCTACGTCGTCGGCGTCCTCGGGACCGGGCTCGCGCTGCTGGTCTGCGTGGCGCTGGCGCGGACGGTCGCCGTGGCCAACATCCGGCTGCTGACCAGCCGCAAGGGCCGCGATCTCGCGGTGCTGAGCGGACTGATCATCGCCGTCGGCGCCCAGGTCGTGAACTTCGGGGTGCAGCGGCTCGGTTCGGGCGGCCTGGGGCAGCTGGACGGGCCGACGGCCGTGCTGAAGTGGATCCCGCCCGCGTCGGCGATCGGGGCGGTCGACTCGGTGAGCGAGGGGTCGTACGGCGTCGCCGTCCTGCAACTCGCCCTGTCCGCCGCCGCTCTGGCGGGCCTGCTGGCCCTCTGGGCCCGCCATCTGACCCGGCTGATGACCTCGCCCGACGGCTCCACGCTCCCCTCCGCCCAGGGGGCCGCCCGTGAGCGGGGTTCGACCGGACTCGCCCGTCTGCTGCCCGCCGGGCGCACCGGCACCGTCATGGAACGCAGCCTGCGCTATGTGTGGCGCGACCCCAAGACGAAGGCCGCGTGGGTGACGTCGCTGGCCATCGGGCTGATCGTGCCGGTGTTCAACGCGGTGCAGGGCACCGGCTCGATCTACTTCGCCTGCTTCGCCGCGGGCATGCTCGGTGTGCAGATGTACAACCAGTTCGGGCAGGACACGTCCGCGTTCTGGATGGTCGCGCTGACCATCTCCTCGACCCGCGACGCCTACGTCGAACTACGCGCGCGTGCCCTGGCGCTGCTGCTGATCACACTGCCGTACGCCACCCTCGTCACCGTCCTGACGACCGCGCTGATCGGCGACTGGCCGAAGCTGCCCGAGGTGCTCGGACTGTCCTTCGCGCTGCTCGGGGCGATGCTGGCGACCGGGGCGTGGTCGTCGGCGCGCTTCCCGTACTCGATTCCGCAGGAGGGCTACAAGAACGTGGCCCCCGGGCAGTCCGGTCTCGCCGCTGCCGCCGTCGTGGGCGGCATGGTCTCGGCCGCCCTGCTGAGCGCGCCCGTGATCGCCCTGACCATCTGGGCGAACGTCAGCGCGGACGGCGACGAGTGGAGCTGGCTGCTGTTGCCGGTGGGCGCGGTCTACGGCGCGGTGATCACCTTCGGGGGGCTGCGGCTCGCGGCACCGCGGACGGCCCGGCTGCTGCCGGAGATCCTGATGGCGGTCAGCAAGGGCTGACACACGGCCCGCGGGTGCCGTACGAGCCTGCGGGTGCCGGTGTTCGAATGTCGGACCCGCCGTTTAGAGTGATCCGAGCGACTCCTGTGAGGTGTGAACCAGGAGGGTCGCCAAGGGGATCAGGGGCGAGGGGGCTTTTTTCATGATCGGTGTTCGAAGATCCGCCGGGGCGGGGCTGTGCGGGGCGGTACTCGCCGCGTCCGTGCTTCTCGCGCCCCCGGCCGCGGCGGCTCCGGCGGCGGGCGGCACAGGGACGATCGCCGCCAGCCCGGCGCCGCACGGCGTCGAGTTGGGCAACGGCGACCGGGTGGACCTCGTCGGCGGCCGCAACCTCCGCGTCACCGCGGCGGACAGCGCGGAGCGGACCCGCTACGCGATCGCCTCCGTCGACGGCAAGGTCTCGGTGCGGCCGAGCGCGGAGCACGCGGCGGACCGGGAGCCGGCGAGCCTCGCGCTGAAGTCGGCGGCCCCCGCCGCGGCGACGGCCGCCGCCCCGACGTACTCCGTGAAGCTGACGATCACGCACGCGGACGTCGCGAGCAAGGGGTTCTACGTCTGGAACCGCAAGACCTGGACGTCGTACGCGGTGAACAGCGACGCGTACGGGCCGACGTCGAGCGTGAAGCTGCCGTCGGGCGACTACTTCGCGGTGGCACTGCACTCCGACTGGCTCCGGCCGAGCTATCTGCTCGCCCAGTCCTTCACGGTCGGCTCGGCCGCCAGGACAGTGAGCTTCGACGAGCGGACCGCCAAGGAGACCGGCATCCGCACCGACGACACCACCGCCACCCGGCAGTCCGCGGCGGTCTGGCTGAGCCTGCCGGGCGGTGACCTGGCGGGCTTCGCGGGCTCCGACGACGCCAAGGTGTACGTCACGCCGTTCACGATGCCGGGCGTCTCGCTGCGCATCCACGACGTCCTGGCGAAGAAGGGCTCCTCGGTGAACGTACCGAGCCCCTACCGCTACGACCTCACCCACAGCTTCACGAACACCGTGCCCGCCTCGCCGGTCAAGAACGTCACCCGGGCCTCCCTCGCGAGGACCGTCACCCAGGTCCGCGCCCCGGGCGCCCGGACCACCGCCGTCCTGCAGAGCGTCCCGGACTTCGGCGAGTGGACCGGCGTCTACATCGGTTCCGCGGTGCCGGCGTTCAATGCGCTCACCGAGTACGTCACCCCGGGCGTCGAGTACGGCCGGATCCTGGACTACGCCACCTTCGAGCAGTACCTGAACCTGCCCGCCCGCAGACTGTCCGCGGGCAGCAACACGGGTGAGGCGCTGGGCACGGGCCCGTTCCAGCCGGTGCACGCGGCGGACACCGGCTCACAGCTCTACAACGGCAGGCTCTCCCTGGACGAGGCGAGCGCGTTCGGCGACTCCAACGGCCACCAGGGGTACGACACCCGCGCACTGTCCGCGTACAAGGTGACGGGCGAGGACGGCGTGGTCTACGCCGACGGTTCGGGCATCGACTCGTCCCATTCGCTGACGTCCTCGGCACTGCCGGCGAACCAGCAGTCGTACACCCTCCGGCAGACCCTGCACCGCCGGGTACCGTACGCGCGGCTGGCGACGGACCTGAGCGACGAGTGGACGTTCCGCGCCAGCAGCACCTCCACGGGCACCTCGAACCGTGAACTCCCGCTGATCGACGCCCAGGTGAAGGTCTCGGGCCTCGACGCCCTCGGCCGGACCGCCGCCGGGACCCTGCGGATCTCCGCGAAGGCGACCACCCGCGGCGTCGACGCGGCCACCGCGAACACCCGCGTCACGGGCCTGTCCGCCTCGCCGGACGACGGCACGACCTGGACCGAACTGACGCTCGCGGCCGACGGTTCGGCGCAGTACGTCCTCCCGGACGAGGCCCCCTACATCACCCTGCGCGTCACCGCCGTCGACGACCGGGGCGGCAGCCTCACCCGCACCCTCGTGCGGGCCTTCGCGGGCCGAGGCACGCCGGGCGACGAGACGGTCGGCTCGACCCGTATCTCCCACGTCGTCGTCAACGGCGGCAAGCCGGTCCGGCTCCACGACCAGCCGCTCCAGGAGTTCACGGCGACCTTCACCGCCACCGACCCGTCCGGCATCGCGAGCGGCGACATGTACCTCTACAAGGGGTCCTACGACGTCCCGAGCGCGGTCCTCTACGGCAGCTGGCCCGCGTCCTGCACCAAGGTGAACGCGACGACGGCGACCTGCACGACCCAGTTCGCCTACATCCAGCCGCGCTGGAACTTCGGGCGCAACGCCCTCGCCGGCACCTGGCAGGCGGCCGCCTGGGCCGAGTCCACCGACGGCAGCGGACACACCGACCGGCACGCGGTGAAGTCGGTGCCGCTGGTGCGGGACGCGGTCCTCACGGCCAACGCCTCGCCCGAGCCCGTCGCCAGGAACAAGACCCTCACCGTCACCGGGAAGCTGTCCCGGGCCGACTGGGAGACCCTCGGCGGCTTCCACGGGTACGTGGGCCAGAAGGTCGCGCTCCAGTTCCGCAAGAAGGGCGCGTCCACGTACACGACCGTGAAGACGGTCACGACGAACAGCACGGGGAACCTGAAGACCACGGTCAAGGCGACCGCGGACGGCTACTGGCGCTACTCCTTCACGGGCAGCGTCACGACCGCGAGCGCCACGGCCGGCGGCGACTACGTCGACGTGCGCTGACGTCACCCGGCAGACCCCCGGCGGAGCCGATCCGCCGGGGGTCTGCCGTCTCCTGTCAGGGTTCCCGGCCGGTGTCCTTGGCGTCGTCGGAGCTGTCCGTGCCGTCCGGGGTGTCCAGGCCGTCCAGGAAGGGCTCTATGGCTGCCCGCCAGGCCTCCGGCTGGTCGTAGTGGACGAGGTGGCCGGCGTCGGCGACCTCCGCGTACTCGCCGCGGGGCAGGACGCGGACCATCTCCTGGGCCTCGGCCCGGCCCAGCTCGCCGTCGAGGCCGCGGACCACCAGGGCGGGGCACCTGACCTGGGTGAGTTCCTCCCAGTGGGCGTCGTAGACCCAGGTCTCGCGGGACTGGAGCATCTGCTCGGGCTCGAAGACGGGGCGCCAGCCGTCGGGGGACTCGGTCATCACCTCCGCGTAGAACTCGCCGCGCGCCGGGTTGGGGCGTTCCACCCAGGGGTCGTCCTCGCCGAACCATTTGCGGACGTCGGCGAGTGTGGCGAAGGGGGCGGGCCAGGCCTTGAACCACTCGCCCCACTCCCGCTGCGAGGCGCCGCCGAGGGCGGAGGCCCGCATGTCGCAGATGATCACTCCGCGGACCAGGTCGGGTCGCCGGGCGGCGAGCTGCCAGGCGGTCAGGGCGCCCATCGCGTGTCCGATGAGGACGGTCGGGGCGAGGCCGAGCTGTTCCAGGGCGGCCTCGGCGTCCTCGACATACGCGTCACGGGTGAAGGAGGCCCGAGGGGGCTTGTCGCTCTGGCCGTGGCCGCGCTGGTCGAGCGCGATCGCCCGGTAGCGCTCGGACAGCCAGCGGGCGGTGGACGCCCAGTGCGAGGCACGGCCCATCAGGCCGTGGAGTAACAGCACCCCGGGTGATCGTTTCTCCACGGCTTCCCTCGCCGGGTCGGCCAGGTCGGCCGTATCCGTCGGGTCGGCCTTGGGAGGATCGCCGAACTCCCAGGCCGCGAGTCGTACGCCGCCCGCCCCGGTCACGTCGATGCGCCGCGCCATTGGCACCCCCCTAGCTCCCCAGACCGCTGTGCCTGCCCCGTCTGCCGCTTCTCTGCCTCACATCTCTGCAGCGCACATCCTGCGCCCCCCGTCACCCCAGATTATCGAATGCGTATTCGAAAATGGGGTCTTGCCCGGCAACACCCCTCGTTCGAGTGACCTCGCTCAAGGAATGATCGCCGCCGCCGAGGGGAGATCTTCAGCGGGAGGCGGACCGCTCGGGGACATCGGTCCGAGGGGAATGACCCTGGGAGCTCGGGGCTCCGGGTCAGCACAGGGGAGGACAGGCCCCGGCACCGAAAGGTGCCGGGGCCATCCATACGTCTACGGCACATCTGCCCGCCCCCTCAGGTCATATGCCTCACGCGACAGCCTCGCACGGGAAGCGTCGAAGCGCTGCGATTCCGCACACCGAATCCCGATTCGACGAGCCCCCGAAAGGCCACAACCGCCTCACAGATCCCGGCAATTGAGAACCGCTGCCGCCCCGCGCGGCCGGTCAGCGCTTGGCGACGAACACATGCGAGGCGACGTCCGACTCCAGCTCGGCCGCCTCGCCGCCACTGCCCACCAGCACCCCGCCGGGCGACTCCGTCACGCTCACCACCGAACCGGGCTGCACGCCCGCCCGGCGCAGCGTGTACATCAGCTGCGCGTCCGTCTGGATCGGCTCGCCGATACGGCGTACGACGACCGTCTTGCCGTCGAGACCCGGGTCCAGATCGGCCAGCGACACCATGCCCTCGTCCAGGAACGGATCGGCTCCGTCCTTCTCGCCCAGCTCCTCCAGACCCGGGATCGGGTTGCCGTACGGCGACTCGGTGGGGTGGCGCAGCAGCTCCAGCACCCGGCGCTCCACCGCCTCGCTCATCACGTGCTCCCAGCGACACGCCTCCGCGTGGACCTGCTCCCACTCCAGGCCGATCACGTCGACGAGCAGGCACTCCGCGAGCCGGTGCTTGCGCATCACACGCGTGGCCAGTCGCCGGCCCTCGTCCGTCAGCTCCAGATGCCGGTCACTGGCGACCGACACCAGTCCGTCGCGCTCCATCCGTGCCACGGTCTGGCTGACCGTCGGTCCGCTCTGGTCCAGCCGCTCGGCGATCCGGGCGCGCATGGGGACCACACCTTCCTCCTCCAGCTCGAGGATGGTGCGGAGATACATCTCCGTGGTGTCGATCAGTCCGGACATACGTGCCCCTTGATGAGATCTGCCGGAAGCACGACAGCTTTCCGGCGTGTGCGCTGGCCCTGACGTCAATTCTGCCGGATACCACTGACAAGCGTGCCGCGCCGGTGCAACCAAGCGGTTACGAGCAGGCGCGCGGCCGTATTGACATCCCACTGGTCCAGACCGCACGGTGATCCGCGACACGGCGACGAAGGGTTGATGGCGCATGGGCGACACGGGCTCCGCACACGGCGAGGGCAAGCTGTCCGGGCAGTTCTTCGACGCCGCGATCGGACTGCTCCAGCGGGTCCGCGACGAGGAGGGCGAGGCCGTCGCCGCGGCCGGGGCGCTCCTCGCCGACACCGTCGCCTCCGGGGGCCGCCTGTTCGCCTTCGGCGCCGGGCACTCCTCGCTGGCCGCGCAGGACCTGGTCTACCGGGCCGGCGGACTCGCCCTCATGAACCTGCTGACCGTGCCGGGCGCCGTGGGCGTCGACGTCATGCCGGCAACGCTGGGCTCCGCCCTGGAACGCGTGGACGGCCTCGCGAGCGCGGTCCTCGGCTGCTCGCCCCTCCGCGCGGGCGACGCCCTCGTGATCATCTCCCTCTCCGGCCGCAACGCGCTCCCCGTGGAGATGGCGTCGACCGCGCGCTCGCTGGGCGTGAAGGTCATCGGCGTCACGTCGGTCGCGTACACGCGGGAGACAAAGCCCCGCCACAGCTCGGGCACCTTCCTCAAGGACCACTGCGACATCGTCCTCGACTCCAAGATCGCCCCCGGCGACGCGGAGCTGTCCCTGGACACGGTCCCGGCACCGTTCGCACCCGCGTCCACGGTGGTGACGTCGGCCCTGCTCCAGGCGGTGATGGCGACGGCGGCGGGCGCGCTGGCGGACCGGGGAATCGAGCCGCCACTGCTGCGGTCGGGGAACGTGGACGGCGGGCCGGCCTGGAACGAGCAGGTGTTCGAGGAATACGGGGACCGAATCTTCTACCGGCGGTAGGAACCCGTAGGAAAACACAGACGACCCGCGAGCTCTGGTCCCTCCGCCTTACGGCGAGGGAGCCGGCCGGACGTGCCGGCGAGCTCGCGGGTCGGGTGACTGCGTTGAATTGGCCGGCTGCGTGCATCTCGTGCACGCGGGTCCGGCACCGCACTGAATGTGGTGGCAGGCCGCTAGCCCGCAGCCACCTCGCGCGTCCGGGTTTCATTCATGTACCCGATCACCTCCTTTTCTCACGTAAGCCACACACTAGGAAGCGTTCCGGCGCCGATCAACCGGTTTTTCGAGATGCCGACTCTCAGGCTCCGGACGGGTGCTGCAGCCGTACCCGTCACCCCGCTGCTGGTCTGGCAGCGATTAGCGTTCTGCGCATGACAATGCGACGAGCGATCCTCAGCGGTTCCACCTTCGAGGAAGAGATCGGGTACGCACGGGCCGTCGTCGACGGGGACTGGGTGCATGTGTCCGGGACGACCGGGTTCGACTACGCGACCATGACGATCTCGGACGACGTGGCGGAGCAGGCCGAGCAGTGCCTGCGGAACATCGGGGCCGCGCTGGCCGAGGCGAAGTGCACCTTCGCGGACGTGGTGCGGGTGCGCTACCTGCTGCCCGACCGGGAGGACTTCGAGCCCTGCTGGCCCGCCCTGCGCCACCATTTCGGCGAGGTCCGCCCGGCCGCCACGATGCTCGTGTGCGGCCTCGCCGACCCCAGGATGAAGATCGAGATCGAGGCGTACGCGCGGCGGGGAAGTGGTGACCGTGGCTGATCTGCGGATCGAGCCGGTCGTCGGGGACGGCATGGCCGAGCAGTGGCGACACGTGCACAACGTGATCGTGCCGCCCGCCGCCCTGGCGCTCGACGACGTGCGGGAGCGCGGTCGGCGGTACCGGCTGGAGAACGCGTATCTCGGGGACGCGCTCGTGGGGTGCTCGACCGTCCGGCCGCCCGAGGGCGACGACGCGGTGGCGACCGTCATCGCGCGCGTGCTGCCCGATTACCGTGGGAGGGGTTTCGGGACCGCCCTCTACGAGAAGGGTCTTGATCATGCGCGCGTGCTCGGCGCCAGGGTGATCGAGACATGCGTGCTGGCCGTCAATGGGGACGGGACGCGGTTCGCGCGGGCGCGAGGGTTCGTCGAAGTCGACCGGTACGTACTGGACGGCGAGAGCGACGAGTGGATCGACCTGCGGCTGGAGCCGGGCCCAAGGGCTGTTTGAGCGGATTCGGAGCGTTTTCGGCGTACAACGATTCCCTCAATCTTGCGGGAACCCGGTGTGTGCTGCGTCACGTTCGAGTTGAATGATTGTTAGTGAGCGAACCGACGTGCGGTACGTACGGACGCGGCAGCTGGCAGGGGGTCCAGGTGAGTGCTTCACGGCGTAGTGGGACCACCGACGAGCTGGGGCCTGACGGGCCCGGGCCGGACGGTCCGGACGGTCCGGGCGGTTCGGATCTGCTCGCCGCGCTGCTGGACGGGATGGACGCGGCCCTGTGCGCCTTCGACGCCGAGGGTGTCGTCACGCACTGGAACCGTGAGGCCGAGCGGATCCTCGGGTGGACCGCGGCCGAGGCCGTGGGACGGCACGGGTTCGCGGGCTGGGCCGTACGTCCGGCGGACGCCGAGGAGGTCGAGGGGCGGCTGATGTCCGCCATGCAGGCGCCCGGACGGCAGGTGCACGAGTTCGCGCTGTTGACCAAGGACGGCGGACGGGTGCTCGTACGGACCCAGTCCGCGGCCGTGCGCGGCCCCGACGGGAAGCCCGCCGGGGTGTACTGCGCCTTCAGCGAGGTCCACACACAGATCGACCTGGAGCGGTCGATCGCGCTGAGCGAGGCGCTGTTCGAGGACGCCTCCTGGGGTGTCGTGCTGGTCGACGCCGATCTGCGGCCCGCCGTGGTGAACGCGCACGCGGCCCGGTCGCTGGGCGTCGGGCGTACGTCCGTGCTGGGGCGGCCCCTCGGGGAGCTGCTCGCCCAGGGTGTGGAGGAGCTGGAGAGCGCGCTCACCCATGTGCTGGCCGAGGGTGCGCCGCCGGCACCGGCCGAGATCTGGGTCGCGGTGCGGACTCCCGACGGGGAGAAGCGTCGCTGCTGGCGCTGCGGCTTCGTACGGCTGGCCTCGCCGCTCGCGGAGGAGCCCGTGCCGTTGGGCGTCGGCTGGCTGTTCCGGGATGTGACCGAGGCCAAGCAGAGCGAGCAGGAGGCCTCGCTGCTGCGCTTCCGGACGAACCAGCTGCACCGGGCGGCCCGGGCGGCCGCCGAGTGCGAGGATCCGGCCGAGGCCGCCGTCGTCCATCTGGACTTCGCGCTCGCCGGGTTCGCCGACCACGCGCTGATAGACCGGGTGGCCGGGGGTGCGGTGGCCGACGGCGAGGGTTCCGGGCCGGTCCGGCTGGTGCGGGTCGCCGCGACGCCCTCCGGGGCACCCGGGCCGAGCCTGCAGGCGTCGGGCGCGGCCGGACTGCCCGTGCGGTACGGCGAGGGGCATCCGGCGTTGCAGTGCGTGGACCGCGCGGGGTCGGTACGGGCGAGTGTGGGGACGGTGTCGGCGGACCGGGCCCGGGAGTGGGCCGTGGCCCGGCAGTGGCCCGGGGATGTGGTGCACGCCCTGTGCGCGGTGCTGCGGAGCCGGGGCCGGACGCTGGGCGTGGTGACGTTCCTGCGGGGGTCCGGGAGGGGACAGTTCGAGCGGGGCGACGCGGTGTACGCGGAGGACGTGGCCGTCCGGATCGCGGCGGCGATGGATCTCGGCGGGGTGGTGGGGCGGGCGGAATAAGCCCACCCCGGTTCCGCGGCCTCAGGGACTGAGCCGCTCCACCCGCCAGCTCCCGTCCGCCTCCGCCACGTACCGCAGCCTGTCGTGGAGCCGGTTCTCGCGGCCCTGCCAGAACTCCACCGTCTGCGGGGCCACCCGGAAGCCGCCCCAGTGCGGGGGGACCGGGACCTGTTCGCCCTCGGAGTAGCGGGCGGCCAGGCCGGCGTAGGCGGTGTCCACCTGCTCGCGTGCCTGGATCACCGAGGACTGCGCGCTGGCCCAGGCGCCGAGCTGGGAGCCGTGCGGGCGGGTGCGGAAGTAGGCGGTGGTCTCGTCGCGGCCGGTGCGGCGTGCGAGGCCGGTGACGATGACCTGGCGGGCCATGGGATGCCAGGGGAAGAGCAGGGAGATGTACGGGTTCCGGGCGAGGTCGCTCGCCTTGCGGGAGTCGTAGTTCGTGTAGAAGACGAAGCCCCGCTCGTCGAACTGCTTGAGCAGGACCGTGCGGGAGCTGGGGCGGCCCTCGGCGTCCGCGGTGGACACGACCATGGCGTTCGGCTCGAACAGGTGGGCCTCGGTGGCCGCCTGCTGGAACCAGCGCGCGAACTGTCCGACGGGCGTGGCGGCCAGGTCGGTCTCGGCGAGGCCCTCCGCGCGGTACTGCTGGCGCATGGACGCGGGGTCCGGGGAGACGGCGTTTGCTGCGTCGGTCACGCGGTCATCCTGCCGTACGGACCGTCCCGCCACAGATGGTGGCACTGAGTGCCGCACGGGCTCCCCAAAGGTGGCACTCGGGGATATCGTGGCGTCATCCGTCGAACACATCACGAGGAGCCGCCTGATGTCCGACCACGACCCCGGCGTTGACCCCGGTTTCGTACCCGGTCTCGAAGGAATCGTCGCGTTCGAGACGGAGATCGCCGAACCGGACAAGGAGGGCGGCGCGCTGCGGTACCGGGGCGTCGACATCGAGGATCTGGTCGGCCATGTCTCGTTCGGCAATGTGTGGGGGCTGCTGGTCGACGGCGCCTTCAATCCCGGTCTGCCGCCCGCCGAGCCGTTCCCGATCCCGGTGCACTCCGGTGACATCCGGGTGGACGTCCAGTCGGCGCTGGCCATGCTCGCCCCGGTGTGGGGTCTGAAACCGCTGCTCGACATCGACGCCGAGCAGGCCCGCGCGGACCTCGCCCGGGCCGCCGTGATGGCCCTCTCCTACGTCGCCCAGTCCGCACGCGGGCAGGGCAACGCGATGGTGCCGCAGCGGGAGATCGACAAGGCCCAGTCCGTCGTCGAGCGGTTCATGATCCGCTGGCGGGGCGAGCCGGACCCCAAGCACGTGGCCGCCGTGGACGCCTACTGGACGTCGGCCGCGGAACACGGGATGAACGCGTCGACGTTCACCGCGCGCGTGATCGCCTCCACCGGCGCGGACGTCGCCGCCGCGCTCTCCGGGGCCGTGGGCGCGATGTCCGGGCCGCTGCACGGGGGCGCGCCCTCCCGGGTGCTCGGGATGATCGAGGAGATCGAGCGGACCGGGGACGCCGAGGCGTACGTCAGGCAGGCCCTGGACCGGGGTGAGCGGCTGATGGGGTTCGGGCACCGGGTGTACCGGGCCGAGGATCCCCGTGCGCGCGTGCTGCGTCGTACGGCCCGTGAACTGGGAGCGCCGCGGTTCGAGATCGCCGAGGCGTTGGAGAAGGCGGCGCTGGCGGAGCTCCACGCGCGGCGGCCTGACCGGGTGCTCGCCACGAACGTGGAGTTCTGGGCGGCGATCGTCCTCGACTTCGCCGAGGTGCCGGCGCACATGTTCACGTCGATGTTCACGTGCGCGCGCACGGCCGGCTGGTCGGCGCACATCCTTGAGCAGAAGCGAACGGGGCGACTGGTGCGGCCGTCCGCGCGGTATGTGGGGCCCTCGGCTCGGAATCCTCGGGACATCGAGGGGTACGGGGGCATCGCCCACTGAGTCGGGTGACTGAAAGACCTAAAGCAGCGCCTCGTCCAGCAGTACGGCCCACTGCTCCACAACCCTCTCGCGGCGAGCGTGGTCGTCCGTGAGGAGGTTCGCCAGGCCCAAGCCTCTCGCCATGTCCAGTAGGCCCTGGACCGTTTCGCGGGCACCCGGTTTCGACTCGTCCGCGCCCAGCAGGTCCACGGCGATCCGGTGCGTCTCGCGGCCGACGCGTGCCTCCAGTTCGGTCACCCGGGGGCGCAGTTGCTCCTCGTTGGAGGCGGCGACCCACAGGTGCAGGGCGGCGCGGAACAGCGGCCCCGTGTAGAGGTCGACGAGGGCGGAGATCACCACGCGCCGGTCGTCCGCCGTGCCCTGCGGGAACAGGGCGCGCAGGGCCGTGGAGCGCTCTTCGGCGACGTACTCGACGGCCGCGGTGAACAGGTCCTCGCGGGTCGGGAAGTGGTGCTGGGCGGCGCCGCGGGAGACGCCGGCGCGTTCGGCGACGACGGTCACGGTGGAGCCGGCCCAGCCGTGTTCGGCGAGAGCGGCCACGGCGGCTTCGAGGAGGCGTTGCCGGGTGGCCCGGCTGCGGTCCTGCTTGGGTCTGCGTTCGGCCCGGTCGCCGATCGCGGTCACACCACCACCCATGAGGGATCCCGTCGTTCCAGGAAGGCTGTCATGCCCTCGCGCGCCTGCGGCGAGGCGAAGAGCTGTGCCGAGAGCGCGGTCAGGCCGGCCGCGTCCCGGTCGAAGGTCTCCAGCACCCTAGCCGTGAGCAGCCGTTTCGTTGCGGCCAGGGCCTCGGGGGCGGCCCGCCGCAGACCGTCCAGGACGGGTTCGAGTACGGCGTCCACGTCGTCGCCCGCCGTCGTGACCAGGCCGATCCTGGCCGCCTCGGCCGCGTCGAAGCGCTCGCCGGTGAGGTAGTGGCGGGCCAGCGCGCGGGGGTCGGTGCGGGGCAGGAGCGGCAGGGAGATGACCGCGGGGGCGAGACCGATCCGCACCTCGGTGAAGGCGAAGGTGGACTCAGTGGAGGCCGCCGAGATGTCGCAGGCACCGAGGAGGCCGAGGCCGCCCGCGCGGACGTGCCCGGTGACACGGGCGACGACCGGTTTCCCGAGCTCCACGATCTGCCGCAGCAGCCCGACCAGCGCGGCCGGGTCGGGAGGATCCTTCAGGTCGGCGCCCGCGCTGAAGGTGTTGCCGGTGTGGGTGAGGACGATCGCACGGACCTCGGGGTCCTTGGCGCAGTCCGCGAGGCAGGAGGCCAGCTCCTCCACCAGGGCCGCCGACAGGGCGTTGCGGTTGTGCGGGGAGTCCAGGCTCAGGGTCTCCACGCCCCGCGCGTGTGTACGGCCGATCAGGGTCATGCGCGTTCCCTCAGTTGTCGTCGGAGGATCTTGCCGGAGGCGGCGCGGGGCACCGCGTCGATGAAGGTGACCTGGCGGACCCGTTTGTAGGGGGCGACGCGTTCGGCGACGTACATCATGATCTCGCCCTCGGAGAGTTCGGCGGCGGCCGGCCCGCGTACGACGTAGGCGTGCGGGACCTCGTTGTTCTCGTCGTCGTAGACGCCGATGACGGCGGCGTCGGCGATCTCGGGGTGGGTGAGCAGGAGGGCCTCCAGTTCGGCGGGTGCCACCTGGAAGCCCTTGTACTTGATGAGCTCCTTGACCCGGTCGACGACGAACAGCCAGCCGTCGGCGTCGACATGGCCGACGTCGCCGGTGTGCAGCCAGCCGTCGGGGTCGATCATCGCGGCGGTGTCGTCGGGGCGGCCGAGGTAGCCCTTCATGATCTGCGGGCCGCGGATGAGGATCTCGCCGGGTTCGCCGGTGCCGAGGTCCTTGCCGGGGTCGGCGAGGGAGACGATCCGCATCTGTGTGCCGGCGATGAGCTTGCCGACGGTTCCCGGGGGTGCCGCGCTCATGGCGGACAGGGGGACGACATGGGTGCCGGGCGAGAGTTCCGTCATGCCGTACGCCTGGCCGACGGGCGGGAGGCCGAGGCGGGCCGAGCAGGCGGCGGCGAGGCGGGCGTCCAGTGGGGCGGCGGCGCTGACGATGTACTGGAGGGACGACAAGTCGTACCGCTCGACCAGGGGGTGCTTGGCGAGGGCGAGGACGATCGGCGGGGCCACGTACAGGCCGGTGATGCGGTGGTTCTGGATCGCCGCGAGGAAGGTCTCCAGGTCGAAGCGGGGCAGGACGACGACACAGGCGCCGAGGCGCAGGGGCGCGTTCATCAGGGCCGTGAGGCCGTAGATGTGGAAGAAGGGCAGTACCGCCAGGATGCGGTCCTCGGGGCCCGCCGACATCAGCGGTTCGAGCTGGGCGAGGTTGGTGGCGATCTGCCGGTGGGTGAGCATCACGCCCTTGGGGGTGCCGGTGGTGCCCGAGGAGTACGGCAGCGCCGCCACGTCCGTCGCCGGGTCGATGGTGATGCCGGGCTCGGGGGCCGTCGAGGCCAGCATGTCGATCAGGGAACGGTGGCCGGGTGCGCTGTCGCAGACGAAGATCTCCCGTACCCCGCCCGCGAGTTCGGCGGCCCGTCGTGCCGTCTCCAGCAGCGGTGAGACGGTGACGATCCAGCGGGCGGCCGAGTCGGAGAGCTGCTTGGCGAACTCCTCCGGCGTGGACAGCGGGTGCACGGTGGTGACGGAGGCACCCGCGCGTGTGGCGGCGTAGAACGCGGTCGGGAAGGCGATCGTGTTGGGGCTGTGCAGGGCGAGCACGTCCCCCTTGGCGACGCCCGCCTCCGCGAGGCCGGCGGCGACGCGGCGGTGGAATTGACCGAGTTGGCCGTGGGTGAGGGTGGTGCCGTCGGTGCCGTCGATCAGGGCGGGTGCGTCACCGAACTCGGCGGCACGGCCCAGCACCGCGTCGTGGATGGGGAGTTGCACCGGTTGGACGTCTGCGTACTCGCTGCGGAACACGGTTCCTCCAAGACGGCCGATGCCGAGGCGGCCTAGTACGACTTGGGCAGGCCCAGGGTCTGGTGGGAGACGTAGTTGAGAATCATCTCCCTGCTCACGGGGGCGATACGGGCCACGCGCGCGGCCGTTATCAGTGAGGCGATCCCGAACTCCCGGGTGAGGCCGTTGCCGCCGAGGGTGTGGACCGACTGGTCGACCGCCTTCACACAGGCCTCCCCCGCGGCGTACTTCGCCATGTTGGCGGCCTCCCCCGCGCCCGCGTCGTCGCCCTCGTCGTAGAGGTGCGCGGCCTTCTGCATCATCAGGCGGGCGAGTTCGAGGTCTATGTGTGCCTGGGCGAGGGGGTGGGCGATGGCCTGGTGGGCGCCGATGGGGGTGTCCCACACGGTGCGCTCGCGGGCGTACGCGATGGCCCGGGAGAGGGCGTAGCGGCCCATGCCGATCGCGAAGGCGGCGGTCATGATGCGTTCGGGGTTGAGGCCGGCGAAGAGTTGCAGGAGGCCTGCGTCCTCGTCTCCCACCAGGGCTTCGGCGGGGAGCCGCACGTCGTCGAGGGTGAGCTCGAACTGCTTTTCCGGGGCGTCCAGTTCCATCTCTATGAGGCGCCTGTCGAAGCCGGGGGCGTCGCGCGGGACGATGAACAGGCAGGGCTTGAGGCGGCCGGTCCGGGAGTCCTCGGTGCGGCCGACTATGAGGGTGGCGTCGGCTATGTCGACGCCGGAGACGAAGACTTTGCGGCCGGTCAGCAGCCAGTCGGCTCCGTCGCGGCGGGCCGTGGTGCTGATGCGGTGGCTGTTGGAGCCTGCGTCGGGTTCCGTGATGCCGAATGCCATGGTGCGGGTGCCGTCGGCGAGTGCGGGGAGCCAGTCGCGCTTCTGGGACTCCGTGCCGAAGCGGGCGATCACCGTGCCGCAGATGGCGGGTGACACGATCATCATCAGGAGGGGGGCGCCGGCTGCGCCGAGTTCCTCCAGGACGATGGAGAGTTCGGCGATTCCGCCGCCTCCGCCGCCGTATGCCTCCGGCAGGTTGACGCCGAGATAGCCGAGCTTGGCTGCTTCGGACCAGAGTTGTTCTCGGTCGTAAGCGCGGCCGTGGCGTTTGCCCAGGGCGGAGACAGCTGTGCGGAGGGCTTTGTGCTCGTCCGTTTCGATCGTGGGCATGTGACCCCTTCGTTGTGGCTGAGAGCGCCCGCGCGGCGGTAGCCGCACTTGGATAGGGACCCGCGCCCCTAGGTGGGTTGGACTACCGCCAAGAGAGCGCCGACCGTTACTTGTTGGCCGGGTACCGCATCCAGAGCCGTCAGCGTGCCTGTCACCGGCGCTGTGATCCTGTGTTCCATCTTCATCGCTTCCAGCCATAGGAGGGGCTGGCCCGCTTCCACCGCCGATCCCTCCATCAGGCCGTCCGCGACCCGTACGACCGTTCCCGGCATGGGGGCCAGCAGGGAGCCCGGGGCGTGTTGGGCTGTCGGGTCCGGGAAGCGGGGCAGGCGCTTGATCGCGGTGTTGTTCACGTACACCTCGTCGCCGTACCTCGCCACCTCGAACTTCCTCTGCACGCCCGCCACTTCGAGTACGACCCTGCTCGCGTCCGCGTGGACCACCCGGACTCCGTCCACCTCCGGGCCCTCCCTCGTGTGGCGGTAGTGGACCTCGTGCTCCTCGCCCGCCATCGCGTAGCGCTTCGTCTGCGGGGCCGAGTGCAGGTTGCGCCAGCCGCCGAAGCGGGAGCGGCCGACCGCGTCCGCGAGGGCCGCCGCCAGGGGGGCGTACGGGTCGGGGACCGTCTCGGTGAGTTCGGGCAGGTGTCGGTCGTAGAAGCCGGTGTCCATGCGGGCCGTCGTGAACTCCTTGTGGCGAAGGGAGTTCACCAGCAGATCCCTGTTGGTGACCGGGCCATGGATCGTCGCCGTCTCCAACGCGCCTGCCAGCTTGCGGAGCGCCTCCGCGCGCGTGGGGGCGTGGGCGACGACCTTGGCGAGCATCGGGTCGTAGTGGACGCCGATGTCGTCGCCGTCCGTGTAACCCGTGTCCAGGCGTACGGACGCGGGGAGCGCGAGGTGGTGCAGGGTGCCGGTCTGCGGGGTCCAGCCGGTTGCCGGATCCTCGGCGTAGAGGCGGGCCTCCACGGCGTGGCCACGCGCGTGTGGCGGGTCTTCCGGCAGGGGGTGGCCTTCGGCCACCCGGATCTGTTCCGCCACCAGGTCCAGGCCGAACACCGCTTCCGTCACCGGGTGTTCGACCTGGAGGCGGGTGTTCATCTCCAGGAAGTGGGCGCGGCCTTCGGCCACCAGGAACTCGACCGTGCCGGCGCCCACGTAGTCCACCGCGCGTGCGGCCCGTACGGCCAGGGCGCGCAGTTCCTCCGTGAGGCCTTCCGGGAGGCCGGGGGCCGGGGCCTCCTCGATCACCTTCTGGTGGCGGCGCTGGAGGGAGCAGTCGCGGGTGCCGAGGGCCCAGACCGTGCCGTGGATGTCGGCGAGGATCTGGACCTCGACGTGGCGGCCGTCCTCGACGTACGGCTCGACGAAGACCTCCCCGTCACCGAAGGCGCTCGCGGCCTCGGCGCGGGCGCTCTCCAGGGCGTCGGCCAGGTCTTCGAGGCGGCGCACGACCCGCATTCCGCGGCCACCGCCGCCCGCGGCCGCCTTCACCAGCACGGGCAGGTCGGACGGTGTCACGTCCCGCAGGGGCGCCAGCCCCATCAGTTCCTTCGCACGCGTCTTGGACGCCATCGCCTCGATCGCCCCGGGGGGCGGGCCGATCCAGACCAGGCCCGCGTCCAGGACCGCGCGCGCGAAGTCGGCGTTCTCGGAGAGGAAGCCGTAGCCGGGGTGCACGGCGTCGGCGCCGGACGCCACGGCCGCCTTCACGATCATGTCGGCCCGCAGATACGTGTCGGCGGGGGCCGCGCCCGGGAGCCGTACGGCCGTGTCCGCCACACGCGTGTGGAGGGCGTTCGCGTCCGGGTCCGAGTGCACGGCGACCGTCCGGATGCCCAGCTCGGCGCAGGTACGGAAGATCCGGCAGGCGATCTCGCCCCGGTTGGCGACGAGCACAGAAGTGATCACTGAAAGGTCCCTCACATCCGGAAGACGCCGAAGCCGCCGCGGGCGCCCTCGTAGGGGGCGGTGTGGATCGCGGACAGGCACATTCCCAGTACCGTCCGGGTGTCGCGGGGGTCGATGACGCCGTCGTCGTAGAGCCGCCCGGACAGGAACATGGGCAGCGACTCGGACTCGATCTGCTGCTCCACCATGGCGCGCAGGGCGGCGTCGCCCTCTTCGTCGTACGGCAGTCCCCTGGCCGCGGCCGACTGGCGGGCGACGATGGAGAGCACGCCGGCGAGCTGCTGGGGGCCCATGACGGCCGACTTGGCGCTGGGCCAGGCGAAGAGGAAACGGGGGTCGTAGGCGCGGCCGCACATGCCGTAGTGCCCGGCGCCGTACGAGGCACCCATCAGGACGGAGAGGTGCGGGACCTTCGAGTTGCTCACCGCGTTGATCATCATGGCGCCGTGTTTGATGATGCCGCCCTGCTCGTACTCCCTGCCGACCATGTAGCCGGTGGTGTTGTGCAGGAAGAGCAACGGGATGTCGCGCTGGTTGGCCAGCTGGATGAACTGGGCCGCCTTCTGGGACTCCTCGGAGAACAGGACGCCCTGGGCGTTCGCCAGCACGCCCACCGGATAGCCGTGCAGTTCGGCCCAGCCGGTCACCAGGCTCGTGCCGTACAGCGGCTTGAACTCGTCGAAGTCGGAGGCGTCGACGATCCGGGCGATCACCTCGCGCGGGTCGAAGGGGGTGCGGAGGTCGCCGGGGACGATGCCGAGGAGTTCGTCCTCGTCGTACTTGGGCGCCTGGGCCGGGCCCGGATCGCCGTACGCCTTGCGGTGGTTGAGGCGGGCGACGACCCGGCGGGCCTGTCGCAGCGCGTCCTGCTCGTCCACGGCGAAGTGGTCCGCGAGGCCCGACACGCGCGCGTGCATCTCGGCGCCGCCCAGGGACTCGTCGTCGCTCTCCTCGCCGGTGGCCATCTTCACCAGGGGCGGACCGCCCAGGAAGACCTTGGCCCGTTCCTTGACCATGATCACGTGGTCGGACATGCCGGGGATGTACGCGCCGCCTGCGGTGGAGTTGCCGAAGACGACCGCGACGGTCGGGATGCCGGCCGCGGACAGCCGGGTCAGGTCGCGGAAGACGGCCCCGCCCGGGATGAAGATCTCCTTCTGGGACGGCAGATCGGCGCCGCCGGACTCCACCAGGCTGATGCAGGGCAGCCGGTTGGCGAGGGCGATGTCGTTGGCTCGCAGCGCCTTCTTCAACGACCACGGGTTGCTCGCTCCCCCGCGAACCGTCGGGTCGTTGGCGGTGATCAGGCACTCCACGCCCTCCACCACCCCGATCCCGGTGACGAGGGAGGCGCCCACCGCGTACTCGGGGGAGGTGCTGCCCCAGGCGGCCAGCGGGGACAGTTCGAGGAAGGGCGTGTCGGGGTCGAGCAGCAGCTCGATGCGTTCCCGGGCGAGCAACTTGCCGCGCTCGCGGTGCCGTTGGACGTACTTCTCGCCCCCGCCGGCCAGCGCCTTGGCGTGCTCGGCGGTCAGCTGGTCCAGCTTCGCGAGCATGGCGTCACGGTTGGCCCGGTAGTCGGAACCAGCCGTGTCCAGGCCGGAGTCGATGATCGTCACAGCAGGGCCTCCGGGATCTCCAGGTGGCGGGAGCGCAGCCATTCGCCGAGGGCCTTGGCCTGCGGGTCGAAACGGTGCCGGGCGGCGACGCCCTCGCCGAGGATCCCCTCGACGACGAAGTTCAGGGCGCGCAGGTGCGGGAGGTCGTGGCGGGTGACGGGCAACTCCGCTGTTTCCGGGAGGAGTTCGCGGACGCGGTCGACGGTGAGGGTGTGCGCGAGCCACCGCCAGGCCTCGTCCGTCCGCGCCCACACCCCGATGTTCGCGTTGCCGCCCTTGTCCCCGCTGCGAGCCCCGACGACGAGGCCGAGGGGGGCACGTCGGGCAGGACCGGGCGGCAGGGGGGCGGGGAGGGACGGTGTGGGCGGATGGTCGAGTACGACGGTCTCCTGGGCCGGGGCCACACGGATCCGCCGCCCGTCGTGGAGGACGGCCACATGGTCCACGGCTCCATGGGGGACGTACACATCCTCGAAAACCCCGTAGGGCGAGCCCTTCCCCGGTGGCGCTAGCACATGGAACCCGGGGTAGCTCGCGAGCGCCAGCTCCACGGCCGCCCCGCTGAGCGCCCGCCCCACACTCTCCTGGTCCGCGTCACGGACGACCAGCCACAGCAGCGCGCTCGCTGTCTCCTCCGTCCCCGCGTCCGGGCGGTCGGTGCGGACCAGGTCCCAGTCGACGTGGGTGACCTTGGCGAGTGCGGGGGCCATCTGCTCCCGCACCAGCGCGGCCTTGGCCTCGATGCCGAGGCCGGTCAGCACGAAGACGACCTCGTTGCGGAAGCCGCCGAGCCGGTTGAGGCCGACCTTGAGGGTGGGGGGCGGGGCCTCACCGCGCACTCCGGAGATCCGGACCCGGTCGGGGCCGTCCTGGGTGAGCTCCACCGTGTCGAGACGGGTGGTGACGTCGGGGCCCGCGTACCGGGCGCCCTGTGTCTCGTACAGGAGTTGGGCGGTCACCGTGCCGACGTCGACGAAGCCGCCGGTGCCGGGGTGCTTGGTGATGACGGCGGTGCCGTCCTCGTGGAGTTCGGCGAGGGGAAAGCCGGGGCGGCGAAGGTCGCGTCCTGGTCCGGCTTCGGCGAAGAAGGCGTAGTTGCCGCCGGTCGCCTGCGTCCCGCACTCCAGGACGTGCCCGGCGACGACGGCCCCCGCGAGCCGGTCGTACTCCCCCGGCCCCCAGCCGAAGTGGGCGGCGGCGGGTCCGGTGACCAGGGCCGCGTCCGTCACCCTTCCCGTCACCACGACGTCCGCGCCCTCCCGCAGACAGGCCGCGATGCCGAAGCCGCCGAGGTAGGCGTGGGCGGCGAGGCTGCCGGGGTGCCGTGCGGTGAGGTCGTCGCCCTCGACATGGGCGACCTTCGTCTGCAGTCCGAGCCGGTCGGCCAACTCCCTTATGCGGGAGGCCAGTCCGGCCGGGTTGAGGCCGCCCGCGTTGGCGACGATCCGGACGCCCCGCTCGTGCGCGAGGCCGAGGCAGTCTTCGAGTTGGCGCAGGAAGGTGCGGGCGTATCCGCCCCCGGGGTCCTTCAGCCGGTCGCGTCCCAGGATGAGCATGGTCAGCTCGGCGAGGTAGTCGCCGGTGAGGACGTCGAGTTCACCGCCGGTGAGCATCTCGCGCACGGCGTCGAAGCGGTCGCCGTAGAACCCGGAGGCGTTGCCGACACGGAGGCTCCTCATCCGGCCGATCCCCTCGCCGGGTGCCCGGGAGCCGTCCCCTTCGCCGGGCGTCCAGGAGCCGTTCCCTTGGCCGGGCGCCCCGCACCGGGTGGGCCCGCGAAGGCCTGGGCGATGTCGAGCCAGCGGTCGGCGTCCTCGCCCTCCGCGCTCAGGGCGAGGTCGGTGCGGTGGGCCCGCTGGGTGACCAGGAGGCAGAGGTCGAGGGCGGGCCCGGTGACGCGGTCGGCGGCGTCTTCGGGGCCGTAGGTCCACAACTCGCCTTCCGGGCCGGTGAGTTCGATACGGAACTCCTCGAACGGCGGGGTCAGTCCGTGCGTGCCGAAGGCGAAGTCGCGGGTGCGGACGCCGAGGCGGACGATGTGCCGGAGCCGGTCGGTGGGGGTACGGGTCACGCCCAGCGCGTCGGCCACGTCCAGGCCGTGGGCCCAGGTCTCCATGAGGCGGGCGGTGGCCATGGAGGCGGTGGACATGGGCGGGCCGTACCAGGGGAAACGGGCCCCCTCCGGCGCCGCACGCAGGGCCTCCGCCAGGTCCTCGCGACCCGCACGCCAGTACGCGAGCAGCCGCGCCGGCGGCTTTCCGGCGACTTCCCGCGCGCCGTTGTCCACGAAGTCCCCGGGTGCGGCGAGCGCCTTCTCGACCTCGCGGGAGAAGGCCTTCCGGTCGGTGACGGCGAGCAGGGAGGAGTGGTCGGTCCAGGCGAGGTGAGCGATCTGGTGGGCGACGGTCCAGCCGTCGGCGGGGGTGGCGAGCGCCCACTGCTCGGGGCTCAACTCGACCACGAGCAGGTCGAGTTCGTCGCTCTCCGCACAGAGGTCGTCGATGACGGGGGTCGGGTCGGCCATGGGGTGAGGATGGCAGGGGGCCACAAAACAAGCAAGCGTGCTTGCATTGATTCTACGCCGCCCCCCTGACATTCACCTTCCTCTCATTGCAACGACCAGCTGAAATTCGTTGCGTTACACCCACACTCGTTGCAATGAAATTTCCACCTTGAGCTGCATCTACGCCTACAATCCGCCGTAAATCAGTTGCCATAACCATGAACGCAACGTAGCTTTTCCATCAACAGAAACAACGATACGCAAAGGGGGTCCACCATGAAGTCGTCGCTCGCACCGAAGCCCGAGACGGCGCCTTCGGTCACCCCCGGCCCCGTCGCCGCCTTCCTGCGGTTCGTGGTCTTCGGAGGCGGAGTCGGAGTCCTCTCCGGCCTGGCGGTACCGCTGCTGGCCATGACCGTGCCGTGGGCGGTCGCGAACGCGGTCATCACCCTCGTCTCGACCCTGCTGTGCACCGAACTCCACGCCCGTTTCACCTTCGGCACGGGACGCGGTGCCGGGTGGCGCGAGCACTGGCAGTCGGCGGGATCGGCCACCGCCGCGTATGCGGTGACCAGCATCGCCGTATGCATCCTGCATCTGGCGCAGCCGGCCCCCGGCCTGCTGACGGAACAGATCGTCTACCTCGCCGCGTCCGGCCTCGCGGGTGTGGGCCGCTTCGCGGTCCTGCGCGTGTACGTCTTCGCCGTGCGCCGCGACAGGGAGGTACGGCGAGTGAAGGGGCGGGAGGCGAGCGCCGCGCCGGTGGGGCTGGCGGCGTAGGGCACGGGCCCGCTGGGTCTTGGGGCAGGAGTTCAGGGCTCACCGGGTTCCCACCGGGTTCGCGTCCGGCCCGGTGCGCGTGCACGACTACGTGGTTTCCCCGATGTCCGGATCCCGGGGGAACCGTACGGTCGTCGCCGGCGGGCCCGGACAGAACGCACTGTGCCGCGGCTCAGCCGCACACACCGGTCCCGCACCCACGGAGCGAGCATGGAGTCGAAGTCCCGCAGCCTCATGTACGGGCTCCGCGCGAAGGGATGGCTGGAGCTGCTCGCGGCGGGGGCTTCAGGCGCTGGGTGCGTGATGCTGCTGATCGCGGGCGCCCTCGATGCCGTCTCCCCGTGGTGGTGCGCGGTCGCGGTGCCAGTGGGGGCGTTCAACGCCGTGGAGATCGCCGGCTTCGTCCTCGCACGGCAGGGCTACCGGGAGAACGGGCTCTGACCGCGACAGGAAGACGAGCTGTTCGAGGGACCGCCTGACCGGCCCGTACCCACCCGAAACAGGCTGAGTCGACACCGGTCCCGGTGTCGAGCCCTCCCTCCCTCGGACTCGGGTGTCGGTGAACAGGCAGTCGGCCGTCGGCCGTCAGCCGTCAGCGAGTTCTGTCGCGGCTCGGGCATGCGCACCCTCGGCACCTGCTGCAACCACCGCGCCAGCAGCAGCTCCCGAGGCTTTCGCCCCGTTCAGATCCGCCCTGAAAGGCCGCCCCCTCCCCAACTGGCGTGCTCCGTCCGGAAATTCGCGCGCGCACACCCCCACCCCCGCAGTACGGTCCCCCGATGACCGATGAAGACGGCTACTTCGGAGAATCCGTCGCCTCGACCTACGACGAGTCGACCGCGGCGATGTTCACGCAGGAAACGGTGGCGCCCGCCGTGGACATGCTGGCGGAGCTCGCCGGCACCGGACGGGCGCTGGAACTCGGCATCGGCACCGGGCGGATCGCGCTGCCGTTGGCGCGGCGCGGAGTCGAGGTGCACGGGATCGAGTTGTCGCGGGCGATGGCGGACCGGCTGCGGGGCAAGCCCGGCGGGGACGCGATCGGTGTGACCATGGGGGACTTCGCGACGGCCCGCGTGCCCGGTGAGTTCTCGGTCGCCTACCTGGTCTTCAACACGATCATGAACCTGACGACCCAGGACGCCCAGGTGGACTGCTTCCGCAACGTCGCCCGGCACCTGGCGCCCGGAGGGACCTTCGTCATCGAGGTCATGGTCCCCGAGCTGCGGAAACTCCCGCCCGGGCAGAACACCGTGCCGTTCCACGTCGGCGAGAACCGCGTCGGCTTCGACACCTACGACATCGCGACCCAGGCGATGGCCTCGCACCACGTCACGGTCGCGGAGGACGGCCAGGGCTCCTTCCGCTCGTTCCCCTTCCGGTACGTCTGGCCCGCGGAGCTCGACCTGATGGCCCGGCTGGCCGGGATGCGGCTGCGGGAGCGGTGGGAGGACTGGGGAGGGCAGCCGTTCACGAGCGACAGCGGCACCCACGTCTCGGTGTGGGAGAAGGTCACGGGCTGATCAGCTCACGGCGGGGTGGCCCTGCCCCGTCCCACCTGTGTCCGGACAGCTCCCATGCTCGCCGCGATCACGAACGCGATGGCGAGTGCCTGGAGCGCGGACAGGGCCTGGTCGAGGATCAGGAAGCCCGCGAGGGCGGCCAGGGCCGGCTCCAGGCTCATGAGGACCGCGAAGGTGGAGGCGGGCAGGCGGCGTAGAGCGAGGAGTTCGAGGGTGTAGGGCAGCACGGACGACATCAGGGCCACCGCTGCGCCCAGGCCCACGGTCACCGGGTCGAGGAGCCTGGTGCCCGACTCCACGATGCCGAACGGCAGGAACGCCAGCGCGCCGACCGCCATCGCCAGCGCGAGGCCGTCGGCCTGCGGGAAGCGACGGCCGGTCCGCGCGCTGAAGACGATGTAGGCCGCCCACATGGTGCCCGCACCCAGGGCGAAGGCGACACCTGTGGGGTCGAGCTCGCCGAAGCCCCCGGCGCCTCCGCCACCGAGCAGGAAGACACCGGCGAGCGCGAGTCCGGCCCAGACGGCGTTGACCGCGCGGCGGGAGACCAGGACGGAGAGCGCGAGGGGGCCGAGGACCTCCAGGGTGACCGCGGGGCCCAGGGGGATGCGGTCGACGGCCTGGTAGAAGAGGCCGTTCATCGCCGCCATGGTGAGGCCGAAGACGACGACCGTGCCCCAGTCGGTGCGCGAGTGGCCGCGCAGGCGGGGGCGGCAGACGAGGAGCAGGACGACCGCGGCGGCCATCAGCCGCAGGGTCACGACCCCGAGCGCACCGGTCCTGGGCATCAGGGTCACGGCGAGGGCGGCGCCGAACTGTACGGAGACACCAGCGGCGAGGAGCAGGCTGACGGGGCCGAGTGCGCCGCGACGGCGCGGGGCGGTCGCCGACGGGTCGGTGACCGGGGTCGGGGAAGCCGGGGCGGCTGCGTTGGAGGTGGTCACGGGGGCGTCCAGGGATCAGCTCGAGGTTTGTCCATCACGATGCACTGCGAAGTCCACGGTAATGGACTTCGACAGGTGTGTGAACCGGTTATACGGCTGTCCCGAATGGCGGACGGTTGGCGGAGGGTTGTTCAGTGGCCTCCCCAGGGCGTCTCGTCCCGGAAGAGCGGCTGCCCTCCGTCGAGGTAGGTGGACCGATATCCGCCGCCCGCCCGGGCCGTCTCCACCCGGGCCGCCTCCACCCGGGCTGCCTCCGCCCCGACCGCCCCTGCCCAGGCCGCCCCCGCGCCGACGGCCTCCACCGGGTTGGCCGCCTCCGTGAACAGCGGCAGCCGCAGCTCGCCGGTGTCCATCACCGCACCGTTCTGCGACCGGTGCAGTCGCGCGTACGCCCCGCCCCACGCCAGCAGCTCCTCATGGCGGCCGACCTCCACGATCCGGCCGTGGTCGACGACGAGGATGCGGTCGGCGTCGGGGGCGAGGTTGAGGTCGTGGGTGATCATGATGGTCGTACGGCCCGCCATCAGCCGGCGCAGCGGCTTGACCACCCGGCGGGCGGCCAGGGCGTCGAGGCCGGTGGTGGGCTCGTCGAGGACGAGGACCGGTGAGTCGCGCAGGATGGCCCGCGCGATGGCGAGGCGTTGCAGCTGACCGCCTGACAGCCGGGCCGAGTTGGGGTCGACCCGGGTGTCATAGCCCTCGGGGAGCCGCGCGATGAACTCGTGCGCGTCGGCCGCCCGGGCCGCCTCGACGATGGCCTGCTCGCTGGCGCCGGGCCGACCGCAGGCGATGTTGGCGCGCACGGTGTCGTGCAGGACGAGCGTCTCCTGGGGCAGGAGGGTGACGTACTCGCGCAGCCGGGCGAGCGGGAAGTCCCGCAGCGGGACGCCGTCCAGGTAGAGCCCGCCGGCGTCGGGGTCGTAGAAGCGCAGGAGCATCTTCGACACCGTGGACTTGCCCGCGCCGCTGGGGCCGGTCACGATCACCAGCTCGCCGGGGTGGACGGTGAACGAGAGCCCGGACAGGGTGACGGTGTCGGCGCCCGGATACCGGAAGCTGACGTCTCGCACGTCGATACGGCCGTCAGGGCGTCCCGTGTCGGTGGGGCGCCGCGGGTCACCGACCGCGGGCCGCACGTCGAGGATCTCGATCAGCCGCTCGGCGCCCGCGGTGGCCGCGTTGACGGTCAGGCCGAGCTGGGCGAGACCGCGGACGGGCGGGTAGAGATAGCCGAGGAACGCGGAGAAGGCGAGGAGCTGGCCGAGGGTCATGCGGCCGGTGGAGATCTCCCAGGCGCCGATGCCGATCACCGCGAGGACGCACACCGTCTCGATGACGGCCACGAGTTGCTCGTACGCCTCGTTGAGCCGCGTCGAGCGGAC
This sequence comes from Streptomyces sp. NBC_00285, assembly GCF_036174265.1. Lineage (NCBI taxonomy): Bacteria > Bacillati > Actinomycetota > Actinomycetes > Kitasatosporales > Streptomycetaceae > Streptomyces > Streptomyces sp. NBC_00285. The sequence continues at coordinate 4,898,466 of NZ_CP108055.1, forward strand.
GGAGGCGCGGAACCAGGCGTTCGCCTCCTCGGCCAGCCGGCGGCGTTCGGCGTCACGGCGGTCGTAGGCCTGAGTGAGGACGATGTTGCCGAGGGACTCCTCGACGACGGAGGTGATCGCGCCGTCGGCGACGCGGCCCTCGCGGGAGACGGACTTGATGGAACCGGAGAAGCGGCGGGCGGCCAGCCAGAACAACGGAGCCAGCACGAAGGTCGCGGTGGCGAGGTCCCAGCGCAGCCAGAACGCGGCGGCCGCGTAGAAGAGCGCGGAGAAGGCCGCCGAGGCGGCGCCGACGAGGCCCGACACGACCATGGTCTCGATCGCCTCGATGTCGCCGGTCAGCCGGGACAACAGGTCGCCCTGGCGGTGGCGTTGGAAGAAGTGCGGCGGCAACTTCTGTACGTGGTCGAAGACATGCTCACGCAGTCGCATCACGAAGCGCTCGGTGGCCCAAGCGGCAAGGGAGTTGCCGGCGTATGCGACGACCGCTCCGGCCACGGCGACGGCCAGCCACTTCACGGCCGGGTCCCAGAACGCGGCGAGTGAGCCCTTCTGGAGGGCGTGGTCGGTGAGATCACCGAAGAGGAGAATGGCTTCCGTCTCGGCCAGCGCGGCCAGCACCGTGCACAGCCAGACCGTCACCAGCCAGCGGCGCAGGCCCTTCGTCAGCGGCCAGAAACGGCGGAATGCGGTGCGGGCCGGAATGGTGGGGGTGGGGGTGTCGTATGCGATTTCATCGTCGGATTCGACGTGCCCCGCATGTTTTGCATATTCCGCGTTCTCCCCGTCGCGACCCATGCCCCATCCCCTTTGAACTACCTTTGAATCACCCTCGAATTACCTGAGAAAGGGACCGACGGCGCACCGTCGGCCCCTTGTGCGTCAGCGCCGGATCAGTTGTCCTGACCACCGGGAATCGGCTTGGGAAGCGGCTTGTGGTGGTGCTTCTTGGGCTTCGGCGGGGGCGGGGGCGGCAGCTGCTTCGACTTCGGCTTCGGCAGGGGGGCGAGCTTCTTGAGGCTCATTCCGACTCCTTGGGAGGGATGCACTGTTCCTTGATTTCGCCGAATTCCGCGTCCGGAACCCGATGTCGAAGAAGTTACACGGCCCCCGCCGGGGAAAGTGCCCGAAAAGGCAAAGGGGCACTGTGAATACCCTTGGTAAACCTGGGAGTTACTTGGGTAAGAAGCCGGGCTGCCCAGCGCTTCGGCGCTTCGGCGTAGTCGCCGGGCATCCGTTCATGGCGGTCCGCCAAGTTGGTCGGTCCGCCAGGTCGGCCGCTCGGCGGTCGGTCGGTCGGTCGGGGAGAGCGGAACCGGCATGGCAGGTGGAGCGGGGAGCCGCGGGAAATGGCAGGTGCGGAACCGCTGACGTTGCAGCAGTTCCGCACACCGGGCCGCAGGGCAGGCGCCCGGCAGGCCGGCCGGTTTGCGTCCACCCGAACGACGCTGACGCGGCCCCGCCGGGCCATCCCGGCGGGGCCGTCAGGGACTCGGCCATCAAGGACGGGGCGGAAGCCGGCTCCCCGAGAAGTCATTGCTCCTCAGGAGATCAGCCCACCGCGTTCGCCCTCTGCGCCGCCGTCAAGTTCGCGATCGGATCCGCGGCCGTCTGCGCGACCGGGCCCGCAGCCTTGTGGGCGATCGGGTGCGCAGTCGTGTGGGCGACCGGATCCGCAGTCTTGTGGGTGACCAGGTGCGCGGTCGTCTGGGCGACCGGGCCCGCAGTCTTGTGGGTGACCGGGTGCGCAGTCGTCTGGGCGACCGGATCCGCAGTCGTGTGCGCGACCGGACCCGTACCCACGGCATTGGCGACACCGGCTGAGCCCGCGGAGGCGGCCAGGATGGTTCCGACAGCCAGGGCGTACATCTGGCGGCGGTGGCTCTTCGTGATCTTGCGGTGCTTCGACAACGGGTGCCCTCTCGGATTGCGGCCTCCACCTGTGGCGGGAAGGCCCTTGTGTGAGGGGAGTACGGGAAGCGGGCAAGGATGGGTTGCACGGCTTCAGGAGAAGAACTTTCTGCCGCACCGTGCAACCTCGCAGGGCTCCTCCCCGTACATAAGGAAGGTCGGGGGCGGGCAAGCGGAGGGTCGGCACGAGTGAGGGACGCAGTCCGCGAGCGGGAGTTCCGGGAGTTCGTCGAGGCACAGCAGGCGCAGCTTCGACGGAGCGCCTTCCTGCTGTGCGGGGACTGGCACCAGGCACAGGACCTGACCCAGACCTCTTTGATGAAGCTCTATGTGGCCTGGGGCCGGGTCAGGCGGGACGGCAACGTGGGCGCCTACGCACGCACCATCCTCGCCCACACCTTCATCGACCAGCAGCGCAAGGGGGGATGGCGCGAGGAGCCGGTGGACGAGCCACCTGATGTGCTCTCCACCGTGCCGGCCGCACCGGAGTTGCGACTGCTGATGCAGACAGCCCTGATGGAGTTGGCGCCCCGCTACCGAGCCGTTCTGGTCCTGCGGTTCTGGGAGGACTGGACCGTCGAGCAGACCGCGAGCGCCCTACGGGTGAGTCCGGGAACCGTCAAGAGTCAAAGTGCCCGCGGGCTCGTCCGGCTGCGTGAGATCGTCGAGAGCCGGGAGGGCGAATGGGCCGGGAGGTGAGCCAGGACATGAACATGGTGGACGAGCACGACAACGGGGCTCTGCGCGCCGCCTTCCAGGCCGCCCTGGACGCAAAGCCGGAGCCCGCACTGCCCAGCGTCGCCGACGCGGCAGTCGCCGGTGGCCGCCGCATCCGGCGCCGCCGTGCCGCACTCGTCATGGCCGGCGCACTCACCGTGTCTGCCTGTGCGCTCACTGCGGTCGTCAGCCTGTCAGGGGCCGGTGACAAAACCGCACCCATGCCGGTCACCCCGGCAGACACCACCCGCCCCCGGGCCTCCGCGACGCCTCATCCGGCCGCGTCCGCATCAGCGCAAGGGCTTCCCGATCCCCAACGGACCGCGGGAAGCATTGCCCCCGACACTGCCGCGCACCGCCCGTAGGCGAATTGCCAGGATGCCTGCGCAGCGCCGGACCCCGCTCGACGAACAGCAACAGCGGCTCCAGCAACGCCCATTGGGCACCATGCCCCATGGGCACCAGTGACATCGAAACGGGCACCAGCGGGTGTCGTCTGCACGCGAGGTCTCCAGTGTGGTGACAGGCGTCTCGGTCATCGGCTCACCGACCGGAGACCTCGCGTTTGCGCGCACTGCCACACGCCATCGCGACCAGCGAGATCCGCCCTCCAAGCCCGGCACGCTCCGGCTTGACCCTGTCGGGGATCCTGGCAGGGACGCGTTGTGGGCAGCGGGAGTTGTGATCATCGGCCGCTCGGCATGGACGTCAACGTCGGCGGCTGCGTCGGCATGTCGGCTCGGACATACCCTCTCGCTTGAAAGTATGATTACTCGCTCGACTGGCAGCGCTCCCTCAACGGGCCCGAGATCAGGTGCCGTTGGGGGAGACCTTGATCCGAAGCGCCCCGTGGACCTTTGACCGGCGCAGCTCCGCAGTAGCGAAAAGGAAACCACGGTGTCTGACGAAGAACGGCTGATCGCCGGCCGGTACCGCATCCTCGACCGCGTCGGCCGAGGCGGTATGGGCACTGTCTGGCGGGCCCACGACACCGTCCTCGGCCGCCATGTCGCCGTCAAGAGGCTCCACCCCCAGCCCCACCTCTCCGAGGCCGATCTCGCCACCCTCTTCGAGCGCACCCGCCGGGAGGCCCGCAGCGCCGCCCGGATCAGTCACCCCAATGTCGTCGTCGTCCACGACGTGGTGGACGACGAGGGTCTGCCCACCATCGTCATGGAGTACGTCCCCTCCACCACCCTCTCCGACCTGATCCGGGTGCACGGCCCGGTTCCGCCCGAAGAGGCCGCCAGGATCGGCCTCGGTGTGCTCGCCGCACTGCGGGCGGCGCACCGGGCCGGGGTCCTGCACCGGGACGTGAAGCCCGCCAACGTGCTGCTCACCGAGGACGACCGGGTCGTTCTGACCGACTTCGGTATCGCCCAGGCCACCGGCACCTCGACTCTCACCGTCACCGGCCAGCTCGTGGGGTCGGTCGACTTCATCGCCCCCGAGCGCCTCGCCGGCGGAAGACCGGGCCCGGAGGCCGACCTGTGGGCGCTGGGGGCGACGCTCTTCCAGGCGGTCGACGGCCACTCACCGTTCCTCCGGGACTCGGTGACGGAGACCATGTACGCCATCGCCCTGGGGCCGACGCCCAAGGTCAGACAGGCCGGACCGCTCACCCCGCTGATCAACGGTCTGATCGCCAACAAGCCCAGCGAGCGGCTTTCGGCCGAGGAGGCCGAGCAGCTCCTGCGGACAGCCGCAACGGCACCGACGGCACGCACGGCGGCCACCGCGCCGACCACACCCACCGCGCGCGCCACGCCCGCCGAAGGACACGCCTCCGTCGCCGTGCCCGCCGTGCCCGCCGTACCCGCCGTACCCGCCCTGGACGCGGAACCCGGCACCCTCCCGGAGCGGGCGTCGAAGCCCGAGCCGGAGAAGGAGCGGGATCACGGCAAGCGCGTGGCATCCGCTGCCGGAACAGCCCCGGACGGCCCGCCGCCACGCACGCAACACACGCCAGGCACGCCACGCACGCCGCGTTCGCGCTGGCCCCGGTGGAGGAAACCGGTCGTGCTCGGCACGGCCGTCACCGCGGCGGTACTGGTCGCGATCTCGCTGCTGGCCACGCGGTCGCTGGAGAAGGGCGGTACCACCGTCCCGGCACCGGATGTCACGACCGCGGCGGGCGTCCAGACCGCGCCGCGAACACCGGCCATGTCATCGGCCCCGTCCGGGACGCCCTCTCCGTCCGACTCCCGTAGTTCCGAGGTCGCGTCGCCACCGGCCGAGGACTCCTCGCCGTCGCTGTCGGCGACCGATGCCGCAGGGGTCACGTCCACGAAGAGCGGATCCGGCTCCACGGCCCCTCCGACCGGCCATGCCCTGGTGGTCGCCGCCTCGGGGAAGTGCCTGAGCCGCGGCAACGGGGCCGAGGGCATCCAGCTGTTCCAGGACACGTGCGACGGCTCGGCGCAGCAGCGCTGGGGCATGGGTTCCGGGGTCGTCCAGTCGGCCGGGAAGTGCATGACCGTGGCCGGCGGAGCGACCGACGACCGCACCGAAATCCAGCTGGCCGGATGCGACGGCAGCGGCAGCCAGCAGTTCCGCCTCGACGGCACGAAGTTGCTGGCCGGGCAGTCGCAGAAGTGCGTGGACATTTTCGGCGGCGCGTCCGGAACGGTGGCCGTCCTCTGGGAATGCAACGGAAGGGACAACCAGATCTGGACGCTCGGCTGACCGATCCTCAGGGCTCGGCCACGCCGGCACCAACCTGACGCGACCCGAACCGCCCTCACGGCTCAGCCCCTGCGCGGCTCCCGCATCATGAAGACGTCCACCGGATCCTCGGTCTCCACAGTGAACCCGTGCCGCTCGTACAGCCGTCGGGCCGCGCTGCCCTGGAGGACGTTCAGGCGGACGGGTTCGCCGTCGGCGTCGGTCCGGGTGAGCAGGGTGCGCAGGACGGCGGAGCCGAGCCCTCGCCCCTGGACCTCCGGCGCGAGATAGAAGTGCTCCAGCCACAACGCGTCCTCGGCCGGCCGCAGTGCGACACAGCCGGCGAAGCGGCCCTCGGCCACGATGACCGACGTGTGCGGTACGACGAAGGCGTCCCGGAACCGCTGTCGCACCCGGTGCTCGTCGAACCGCCCCAGCCGTTCCAGGTCGGGGCGCATGACAACGGCCCGCACCTCGGCGATGGCCTCGACGTCGGCCGGTCGCGCGGGACGCAGGGTCCAGTTGGTGAGACGCGTACTCGTTTCCACGGCCGGAGTATCGCAACGGCCCTCAGGAACCCGCCCCGCCGTCTCGCCCTGCGAGCCACCCTGCCTGCCTCGCATGCCCGGTCTCTTCGACAGGGTGACGGCTTCGGACGGTCGGGGCCGCGGTGATGTCCCCGGTCTGCCCACATCCGGGCGGCGGCGGCACCCTCCGGCTCGGCGAGGTGGGCGGTGTGTGAGGGATCCGGCGGGCGTTTCCGGGACCCAGCCCGCCCACGCACCCCGCCCACGCGCCCCGCCCACGCGAGCGCAGGCCGCGGGAGTCATGACCCGCCCCGTTTCACACCGCGTCGCCGTCACATCGGCACGTTCACGCCGGTCCCAGCCCCTCCGCCAGTACCTCCGCCAGATGCCGCCCCCGCACCCCGGCCAGCTGCTCCAGCTGCGTACGGCAGGAGAAGCCGTCGGCCAGCACCACCGCGTCCTCGGGTGCCTCGTGCACTGACGGCAGCAGCTGTTCCTCCGCGCAGGCCTGGGACACCGCGAAGTGGCCTTTCTCGAAGCCGAAGTTGCCCGCCAGGCCGCAGCAGCCGCCGGTCAGGTCGCCGGTGAGTCCGGCGGCCTCGCGCAGGCGCCGGTCGGCCGCGTCGCCCAGGACCGCGTGCTGATGGCAGTGGGTCTGGCCGACGACCGGACGGTTCAGGACAGGTGGCCTCCAGTCGGGGGCCAACCGCTCCAGGGCCTCCGCGAAGGTGAGGACCCGGGCGGCGAGACGGGCGGCCCGCGGGTCGTCGTGCAGCAGCTCCGGGAGGTCGGTGCGCAGGGCGGCGGCACAGCTGGGTTCCAGGACGACGAAGGCGGGCGGCTCCGTCACCTCGTCCAGTTCCGGCAGCAGGAACGGCTCCACCAAATCCAGCGTGCGGCGCAACACCGCGCGAGCCTGGTCGAGTTGGCCCGTGGAGAGATACGTCAGCCCGCAGCAGGCGCGGACCCGGGGGCGGCCCATAGCCGCCGTCACACCGACGCCCTCGATCTCGCCGACCTCCGATCGCCGCACGCTCCACGGCCGCCCCGGCAGCTCGACGGCTCCGATCCCGGCCGCCTCCAGCACCCGCACCGCCGCCCGGCCGACGTCCGGCGAGAGGTGCTCGGTGAAGGTGTCCGGCCACAGGAAGACCATCCTGCGGGATACCTCGGGCTCGCCTCCCGCGCGCGCCTCGGCCATCCACCCGCGGGTCAGCTCCCGGTTCCGCCGCCTGAACCACCGGCTGAACGTCTCCGGAGCCAGCCGCGGGATCCGCCGCTCGACCGCGATCCCGCCGAGCCGCTTGGCGACGGCCGCCAACGGCCCTACGGAAGCAAGGGCGTTGACCACGGCGGCTGCCCGCATACGGTCCACCCAGCGCAGCCACACCGGCAGCCGGCCCATGCTGTAGTGGGCGGCCGGCCTTCGCCGCCCGGCGTAGTGGTGGTGCAGGAACTCCGCCTTGTACGTGGCCATGTCGACCCCGACCGGGCAGTCGGACCGGCAGCCCTTGCAGGACAGGCACAGGTCGAGGGCGTCCCGCACCTCCGTCGACCGCCAGCCGTCGGTCACCAGGCCACCCGCCTGAGCCTGACCCGCCAGCATCTCGTGCAGCAACCTCGCCCGCCCGCGCGTGGAGTGCTCCTCCTCGCCGGTGACCCGGAACGACGGGCACATCACGGCGGGTCCGGACGCCGACGTCGTACGGCATTTCGCGACCCCGACACAGCGTCGTACGGCGGCGGAGAAGTCACCGCCGTCGGCCGGGTACCCGAAGGCGACGTCCACCGGTTCCGTCGGCAGGACGGAGAAGCGGAGGTTGGAGTCGAGGGGTGCCGGGCGGACCAGCATCCCGGGGTTGAGCAGGTCGTCCGGGTCCCAGACCCCCTTGGCCCGCTCGAAGAGGGCGACCATCTCCTCGCCGTACATCTTGGGCAGCAGTTCGGCCCGCGCCTGTCCGTCGCCGTGCTCGCCGGACAGCGACCCGCCGTGCGCCGCGACCAGTTCGGCAAGCTCCTCGGAGAAGCGCCGGAAGCGGGCGACACCGGGGCGGGTCAGCAGGTCGAAGTCGATGCGGACGTGGATGCAGCCGTCGCCGAAGTGGCCGTACGGCGTCCCGCGGAACCCGTGCGCGACCATCAGCCCCCTGAAGTCCCGCAGATACGCGCCCAGTTGCTCCGGCGGCACCGCGCAGTCCTCCCAGCCGGGCCACGCCTCCGAGCCTCCCCCAGCCCTAGGGGGCTGGGAGGTGCCCCCAGGCATCCGGGTCGCCGTGCCGCTGGCGTCCTCGCGGATGCGCCACAGGGCCCGCTGCCCGGCCGGGTCGGTCATCACGAGCGCGTCGAGGACGTCGGCCGCGCGCACGATCCCCTCCGCACGCGCGCGTGCCTCGGCCTGCGACTCCCCGCCCGTCTCCACGAACAGCCAGGCGCCGCCCCGCGGCAGCGTGGCCGCCGAGGGCACGAGGTCGGCCGCCATGCCCTCCACCGTCAGGGGGCGGTGCACCAGCAGCCCTGCCGCCGCCTCGGCGGCCGCGCCCTCGTCCGCGTACCCGAGCACCGCGAGCGCACGCGCGCGGGGCGCCTCCACCAGTCGTACGACCGCCTCGGTGAGGACGCCCAGGGTGCCCTCGCTGCCGCAGAAGGACCGGGCGACGTCGGCCCGGTGCTCCGGCAGCAGGGCGTCCAGCGCGTATCCGGAGATGCGGCGGGGGAGCGCGGGGAAGCCGGTCCGCAGCCGCGCCCGCTCCCCCTCCACCAGTGCCCGCAGCCCTTCCGGCGCCCCGGCCCACTCCTGCCCGAGCCGCAGCCGCTCACCGCGCGCGGTGACGACGTCCAGTTCCGCCACGCTGTCCGCGGTCGTGCCCCAGGCCACCGAGTGCGAGCCGCACGAGTTGTTGCCGATCATCCCGCCGAGCGTGCACCGGCTGTGGGTGGAGGGGTCGGGCCCGAAGCGGAGTCCGTGCGGGGCGGCGGCGTCCTGGAGGCGGTCGAGGACGAGGCCCGGCTGCACGACGGCGGTACGCGCCTCGGGGTCCAGCGTCAGGACCTTGTTCATGTGCCGGGTGAAGTCCAGGACGACTCCGGTACCGGTGGCCTGTCCGGCGATGGAGGTACCGCCACCGCGGGGCACGACGGGCACGGAATGTGCGCGACAGACCTCCAGCACGGCGGCCACGTCGTCCGCGTCCTGGGGCGCCACGACCCCGAGCGGGACCCGCCGGTAGTTGGACGCGTCCATGGTGACCAGGGCCCGGGAGGTGACGTCGAAACCGACCTCGCCCCGGACGGCCTTGCGCAGGTCCGCCTCCAGATCCGTCATGACTCCAGCAAACCAGTCCGGTCAACACCGCGCCTGTCTCACCCGACGGACCACGTTTCGACCAGGTTTCCCCCAACGGCTACGCTCCCCCCGTGGCTGAGATCCGGATTCCCGCTGACATCAAGCCCGCCGACGGTCGTTTCGGCGCTGGCCCCTCCAAGGTGCGGGTCGAGGCGCTCGACGCCCTCGCCGCGACCGGTACGTCCCTCCTCGGCACCTCCCACCGCCAGGCTCCCGTGAAGAACCTGGTCGGCAAGGTGCGCGAGGGCGTCTCCGAGCTGTTCTCCCTCCCCGAGGGATACGAGGTCGTCCTCGGCAACGGCGGCTCGACCGCGTTCTGGGACGTCGCGACGCACGGCCTGATCGAGAACAAGTCGCAGCACCTGACCTTCGGCGAGTTCTCGTCGAAGTTCGCGAAGGCCTCCAAGCTGGCCCCCTGGCTGGGCGAGCCGACCGTGATCTCCTCCGACCCCGGCACGCACCCGGAGCCGCAGGCCGAGGCCGGCATCGACGTGTACGCGTTCACGCACAACGAGACGTCCACCGGTGTCGCGGCCCCGCTGAAGCGTGTCGCGGGTGCGGACGCCGGGTCGCTGGTCCTGGTCGACGCCACCTCCGGCGCCGGCGGCCTCCCGGTCGACATCGCCGAGACCGACGTCTACTACTTCGCCCCGCAGAAGTCCTTCGCCTCCGACGGCGGCCTGTGGATCGGCGTGTTCTCCCCGGCCGCCATCGAGCGCGCGGAGCGGATCCACGCGTCCGGCCGCCACGTCCCGGAGTTCTTCTCGCTGCCCACGGCGATCGACAACTCCCGCAAGAACCAGACGTACAACACCCCGGCCCTCTCGACCCTGTTCCTCCTCAACGAGCAGCTGGAGTGGATCAACGGCCAGGGCGGCCTCGCCTGGTCCACGGCCCGCACGAAGGACTCCTCGACCCGCCTGTACACCTGGGCGGAGGAGTCCAAGCACGCGTCCCCGTTCGTCACGGACCCGGCCAAGCGCTCCCAGGTCATCGGCACGATCGACTTCTCGGACGAGATCGACGCCGCGGCCGTCGCCAAGGTCCTGCGCGCCAACGGCATCGTGGACACCGAGCCCTACCGCAAGCTCGGCCGCAACCAGCTCCGCGTCGCGATGTTCCCGGCGATCGACCCGGCGGACGTCGAGGCACTGACGGCGTGCGTGGACTACGTGATCGAGAAGCTGTAGCACCCGCTTCAGCTACGACGACGAAGGGGCGCCCGGCGAACACCGGGCGCCCCTTCTCGCGTCGGCACCGGCCGCTTCTTCCCCGCCGACGCCCGTCCGAGACCAACCCGTAAGTCAGATGCACTCATCCCACCACTGGAGGTTCCATGCCCAAGGGCTACTGGGTCAGCGTCTACCGCACCGTTTCAGACCCGGAGAAGCTGGCTGCCTACAACAAGCTGGCCCGCCTGGCCGTCGAGGCCGGGGGTGGTCGGACCTTCGTCCGTGGCGGTCGGGTCGTGGCGCATGACGCCGGAATCGCCGAGCGCACCGTCCTGGTCGAGTTCGACAGCTTCGAGCAGGCCGTCGCGGTACGCGAGAGCGCGGCCTACCAGGAGGCGCTGGCCGCCCTCTCCGACGGCGTCGAGCGCGACTTCCGCATCGTCGAAGGCACCGACTGACCGAGGTCCGGTCGGATCTCCACCGAAGTTCAACTCGACTGCCGCCGGCGAGGGGTGGAAACAGCGCCGTACGTTCTCCGGCCTCGCCGAGACGAGTGAGTCCGGAGTGGCGCCATTCGTACGACAGTGAGGGCGCCCGGCGGCGGTGCCGGGCGCCCTCTCATACGTCTGCTCGGGTGGGTGTCAGCCTCGGAAGCCGAGGATTCCGTGCAGGGTGGTGCCGCCGGAGACGGCCGGGGCCGGGGCGGAGGTGCCGCTGAGGGCCGCCTTCGCCGACTGGGGTGCCGACGGAACCGGGTCGGCGGTCTTCTTGCAGACCGCGTCGGCCGTGCCGTGGCCGCGCGGCACCGTGCCGTCGGTCAGGTACTTCACCAGGTACTTGTCCAGGCAGGCGTTGCCGCTCAGCGAGATGCCGTGGTTGCCGCCGCCCTGCTCGACCACCAGGCTGGAGTGCTTGAGCAGCCGGTGGACGGCGACGCCGCCCTGGTAGGGGGTGGCCGCGTCGTTCGTCGCCTGGAACAGCAGCACCGGCGGGAGCTTGCTGTTGGCGATGCTGATCGGCTTCAGCTGCTTGGTGGGCCAGTACGCGCACGGCGCGTTGTACCAGGCGTTGTTCCAGGCCATGAACGGGGCCTTCTCGTACACGGCCCAGTTGTCCTTGCGCCACTGGTTCCAGTCGCGCGGCCAGGCGGCGTCACGGCACTGCACGGCGGAGTAGACGCTGTAGCCGTTGTCGCCGGAGGCGTCGATGGCCGCCATGCCCTCGTACGCCTTGACGAGCGGGGTGGCGTTCTTGTCGTTGACGTAGGCGGCGAACGCCTTGGCGAGGGAGGGCCAGTAGCCGTTGTAGTAGCCGCCGGGGATGAAGGTGTCCTCCAGCTCGGAGGCGCCCACCTTGCCGCCGGCCGGGGTCTTGGCGAGGGCTGCCCGCATCGCGTACCACTTGGCCCCGACCTTGGCCGGGTCGGTACCGAGCTTGTAGGTGGAGTCGTACTTGGCGATCCACGCCATGAACGCCTTCTGCCGGGCGTCGAAGGCGTAGTCCTGCGCGATGTTGGCGTCGTACCAGACCCCGTCGGGGTCGACGATCGAGTCCAGCACCAGGCGGCGCACCTGGCCCGGGAAGAGCTTGGCGTAGACCTGGCCCAGGTAGGTGCCGTACGAGTAGCCGAAGTAGTTGATCTTCTTGGCGCCGAGGGACTTGCGGATCGAGTCCATGTCCTTCACGGCGTTGATCGTGTTGATGTACGGCAGGAGGTCCGCGTACTTGCGGCCGCAGGCGGCGGCGAAGGACTTGGCGCGATCCAGGTTGGCCTTCTCGATCGCGGGGGTGCTCGGCACGGAGTCCGGGCGCACCGGGTTGAAGTAGCCCGGCTTGCAGTCCAGGGCGGGCTTGCTGTCGCCCACGCCGCGCGGGTCGAAGCCGATGACGTCGTACTGGGACGCGACCGCCTTGGGCAGCGCGCCCGCGACGAATTCGGCGAGGCCGAGACCGCTGCCGCCGGGGCCGCCGGGGTTGACCAGCAGCGGGCCCTGGTACTTCTTGGCGGTGTGCGGGACCCGGGACAGGGCCAGGGTTATCTTCCGCCCCTTCGGCTTGGCGTAGTCGAGCGGCACCTTCACCGACCCGCACTGCAGGGTCGGGGTGTCCTCCGTGCCGCACTTCTTCCAGCTGACCTTGGCCGCCGCCTGGGCGGTGGCCGCGGAGAGCGAGGTGCCGGCCTCGGCGGGGACGGCGGTGAGCGTCCCGGCCAGGACGACGGTCGCGCCGCACAGTACGACTGCGCTTCTTCTCATGAAGTTCTCTCAACTTGGGGGAGGTAGGAAAGGACCGAAGACTTCACGGACCTGACCGGATCCTGCCGAAAAAACCCACAGACGAGAATCATCTGAGCGAAAGATTTGAAACTCCTTTGATCTGACGGCACTTGACCCACTCCCTCCCCAGGGCCCCGACCCACCCCGCCCGTCGTGGCTGCCGCCAGGGACAGCGATTGGCAGAGCTGTCCCGACAGGTCATCCTGTGCGGCCTGCACACAGGGGGAGCCCACACCGAGCGCTGACCTGACGGACTCAGCGCGGCCGCGCATGTTCAACGCGCCCTGGCAGAATCCCGCACCTTTTGCAAGCAGGCGCTTGCAAAAGGGTGCGGCGCCCTGTGACTGGGCACGGGTGGCCAATGAACGCTTCAGCTGGCCGCTCCGATACACAGCGGCGACCCTGTTGCTCCGGAGAGCGTACGAATCCCGCACACAAGAGTCCTCACTCGCCGGCCTCCGCCTCGGCAGGACCTCCCCCCACAGCAATCCGCTCGCTCTCGAAACGCCCTCCACACGGCTCCGGGAAGCGGTGTTGTCAGTGGGCTCTGCCAAGGTGTGCGTCGTGGACGAACTGGTGGAGCGAGTCGACGGTCAAGACCGCGTGCTGGGGGTGACGGTCAGCCGCCGGCAGGCCATCCGGGAGGGTTGGCTGCACCGGGTCGCCGTGACGGTGTGCCGTGATGAGCGTGGGCGGATCCTCGTCCACCGGCGGTCGGAGCAGTTGTCGCGCTTCCCCGGGCTCTACGAGGTCGTGGTCGGTGGCGCCGTGGATGTCGGCGAGTCCTATGAACAGGCCGCCGCGCGGGAGCTGGCCGAAGAGCTGGGCACTCGCGTGCTGCCGCGCTTGCTGTTCACGTTCCTCAACCGCAGCGGTTTGAGCCCTCACTGGCTCGGCGTGCACGAAGCCGTGCTACCGGACACCGTGGTTCCCGATCCTGACGAGGTCGCCTGGCATGGCTGGCTGACCGAGCCGGAACTGCGGTCGGCCCTGCTGGACTGGCGCTTCACCCCCGACAGCCACGAAGCCTTCAGCCGGTATCTCGCATTCCGGACCGCGCAGTCCTGATACGTCCCGGCACTGACACCCTGTCTGCCGATTTCGCCGCAGCGCATCACAGAGACCCGCCCGACCACTGCCGTAAAGGTACGACCCGCCGGGAGGACCCGATGAGCGCGCAGCCCGACCACGCACCCATCCCGCCGTACGCCCCTGCCCCGGGCGCTCCGGCCGAACTTCTCGCGCAGCTGCGCGCCGACCGGCGTGCCGCTCAGTGGGTGCCGGCCTTCGAGCAGGAGTGGACGGCGGCGCTGGAAGAGTCGCGTCGGACGTTTTCCCTCGCCGGTCGTCCAGGACTGGCAGGGCCGCCTCGCCCACGCCCCGGCGGTCGACGCGTTCGTCGCCTCCGGCTACGACGACAGCGAGTTCATCGACATGGCGGAGCTGCGGGGAAGGCGCCGGTGACCGGACAGCCCTACTCGGTCCGCTTCTCCGCGTCGGCCGCGAAGGTTCTCGACACCCTGCCCGAGCACGTCGAAGACACCGTGTGGGACGTCCTGGACGCCGCCGCCGGCGACCCGTGGGGTTTTGGGCAGTGGAACGCCGACGGCATCGAAGGCGAGGATGTGCGCTACGCGTCCGTCAGCCAGATGTCTCTCACCTACTGGGTGAACCGGCCTCTGCGCCGTTTGACCGTCCTGAACATCGTCTGACTCGGCTGACCCAGCCATACGAACAACATGCTGGTCAGAGCGCGCTACGGCAAATGAGCTGCCTCCACACCCCGAAGGGTGCGGAGGCAATTGCTGGTCTTGATACCGCGGTGAGCAGCAGGAAGCCGGTGATGCCGCTGGCGCCGTACTTCCACTGCATGGTCTGCTCGACTCCGCCGCTCTGCTGCTACTACAGAGCGGAACAGGCACACCTCTGAGCCCCATTCGTCGCCGGAAGCAAAACTTCCACCATGACTACCAAGTTGGCAACCAACTCTAGCAGTGTTGTTCCCACTTGGGAGCTACTCATAAACAGAGTCCCAACAACTCCCCATAGATGGATCGAAGTTTTAGCGTTCGATGCGTGGGGTTTCTGCAGCTCAGACACAGTGACAGGCCGTACGTTTCATGCTGAACCAGTACCACTCGCTGGGACTGGTGATACTGATGGGTTGCCATATAGCGCGCCACCCCCGCACAGAACAGGGTGCGACCGTTGCCGGTTGATGCACGGGAGATCGTCGACCCGCCCCGTCAACGCATACCCCGATCGAGAGGCGGAGAGCTATCTGACCTGCGTGAACGCCTAAATCTGCAGAATATCCACTAGTTGAAGTTGGCGACCAACTGGCTATTCTTTTCCCGTGCCAGAAGGGATCCATAACCACCTTCCAATGAACTGCCCAAAGATGGCGAGAAGCTGCATCGAATGGCTGCTTCTGCTGTCGCTTACGAGACTGGTGATGCCCTATCGATCTCCAGCTTCTGGAAGTGACTGGAGATATCGAGTTGACAGCCAACTTGCCCAAGACCGCGCCTACTTCAGAGATGGGTGGAGATGGCGCTGGTTGGTTTCCACCCTGCCCATCAGGGGCACAACCCGGCTTAAGTAACACGCTTCGCCTTCGCTGAATTCAACAAGGGCAACACGCGAGTGCTGCTACCACTCGGCCTTTGTCTGCCAGCGCATCGGGAAGTGCACACCTCTGAGCCGAAGGAAAACTCGTGACCGACATTTCTTCCGATCCGGAACCGAACGTTCGCGGAGCGCCTCACTGGATCCCGGTGGTCATCGCTCTCGGGCTCGCAGTTGCCGCTCTCACCGCAGCCGTTGTCATGACGGTCCTTCTGCCGAGGGAGCCGGCCGTCTTCACGACAGCTTCCGCAATCGGTGTATCCGGCCTTACCGCAGCGGCGAGTGTTGCCCTGCCCCGGCGCTGAAAGAACTGAGCCAGGCAGGACCACCAGGTACCTCGGCTGGCCCGGTGATGAGTTGTCCACTCCGCCTCGCCGGACAGCTCATCACCGGCTGCCAGATAGCCGATTTGCCGGGCGGCCTGTAGGTCGTGGACATCTTCTGGCTCGGACGCCCATGGCAACGCCTCGCCCCGGTATTGCAGCTCTCCGGGGCGAGGCGCTTCCAGCGTCCTGAGGACTCAGCGGGAGCAGTGCGTGCAGGACGGGGTGCCGGCGAACGCACGGTCCGCCGCGACGACGTCGCGGCCGGTGAGATGCGCGGCCGCGTCCAGCGAGGCAGACAGCGGACGGCCTGCGTTGAGCTGGTAGGGCTTGTCGGTGGTGAGGTACCGGTCAGCCGACGCTGCGTACGTTCCAGGCTTCTTCCGATAGAGATCGTCGGCTCGGCTGGCACGGCGCCACCGCGCTTCGCTGCCTCCCCACTTCTCCTCCGCCTGCGCCGCGTCCATGCGGGTTGCTTCGCCGATGGCCTCCCAGCTGGTCCCACGGACCCGCTCAGCGATCACCGCAGCCTTCACGATCGTGCCCTCCGCCGAACCCTCCAGCTGTACCGCCTGGCGCACGTAGTCGCCGCCCTGCGCCAGCTTCCGGATTCACCTGGACGGTGACCGTCTCGCTACTCATGGCGAGGATCGTAGAGACGCTCCGCCACTTCACAGCCCTTTCTCACCTATAAGGCTCACAGCCCATCTCCCCAGCGCCTTCACCCTGGACCGGCTCCTGGAGCTCCCGCACCGCGACATGGTGGCCGACGTTCGACCCGGCTGCGTTACTGGTTGGCACCCAGGTTGACCGGACAGTCACACGAGCGATGGCCACCGGTCGGTGGCCCACTCCAGCCATCCTGACCACCCAGGAGGCGGACCTCCTACCTCATGGCCATCGAGTTCCGCCGCGTCGGGCTCCTCGAACAGCGACCTCCAGTGCACGAGGTCCGTCTCGCTCATCACGAAGGTCTGAGCAGGGGTGGTCGACTGTCGATGGGCGATCCGAGCACGTTGGGTCTCATGGTCAACCGGCACATACACAAGGTGACAGAACGCGCCCACAGACATCACCAACCAGCGGATCGCGGACCTCTCGTCACGAGACCAACATCCGAAATCCAGGACCACGTTCGTTCCGACCTTCAGTGCCTCCAGACCCAGCCAGAGCAGCCGCCCTTCCAACACATCGCGCTTCCCATCAGGCTGCGGATCGCCGAACAGCGGAAGCATCCACTCATCCGGTGTCAGCCTCAACGCGTTGTGCTTCTTGGCCAACTGTCGAGCTCTCGTGGTCTTTCCGGCCCCGGGCAGGCCAACCGTCAGGAACAACGTCGTCACGCCCAGATCCTGTCACGGAGGCCTAGTGATCACGGCTTGAGCCACATGTGGATCGAAGCCATGGTGACGGTGCCGTGGAAGACATGGGCGTTACAGATCGTCTTGTCCAAGCCGATGGGCCGGCCACCCTTGCTGCCGCGGCGGTGGCGGTTGGCCCGCGGGTTCTTCGGCTCGGGGATCGTGTACTTGATCTGGCGTCGTCGCAGGTATGGGCGGTTGCGGCTGACGGAGTATCCCTTGCCTCCGCCGAGATGGTCGGGCCGAGTCCATAGGCGCCCACGGTCCAGCCGGGCGACACGGACACAACTCACCGGCGGGATGAGCAGCTGGGCCAGGGCGGTGCTGCCGAGACGTTTTCGCGGTAGGGGCTCTCACGATCCCAGTGGTCATCCACGTGCCGCGCCCAGACCCACCCAAGCCGTGATCATCCGGGACCGACGGCCGCTGACGCCTACCCGAACTGCCGTAGGAACGCGCCCCAGCTCTCGCGGGAGAAGGTGAGGAGGGGCCCGGTGGGGCGCTTGCTGTCGCGGACGGCTCGGCCGGCGGGGGCGGTGGGGGCGACCTCGACGCAGTCACCCTGCTGTCCGGAGTACGACGACTTCCAGAAGGGGCCCACAACCTCGGTCACGTCAGGGCTCCTTAGCGTTCCTCAGTACGTCCCGGATGAGCTTCGCGCTCGCGTCCGGCGCCAACGCTGCCGATCGTAGTACGTCGTACGCGTTGCCGTAAGCGGCAAGATCCTCAGCCGCTTCAAGGATCGACGTGCCTCGCAAGTTCTCGATGGTCACGGCTTCGACCGCGGGCTCCGAGTCGAAGCTGAAGGAAGAGAAGGCCGGAATCGCAGCGGCCAGCGCGACCGCACTGAACGGCAGCACCTGCACGGTGACGTTCTTCCTCTTCGAGGCTTCCAGGATCGCGGCCAACTGCTCCCGGTGGATCTCGGCCCCCACCAGTGGGTGAGCGATGGCGGCCTCCCAGAAGATCGCGGTGTACGACGCCCCGCCCTCCTCGATCTTCGCCTGCCGCCCCTCCCGCACCTTCACCAACTGGGCGATGAACTCCGGCGCGACGTAGTCGGTGCCTGCCGCGATGACGGCTTCCGCGTAAGCCGGGGTCTGCAACAGCCCGGGTACCAGCACTGGTTGCCACTGGCGGATGTAGGTCGCGTCGTCCTCCAGCGCGATGTGATCGACGTAGTCCGGCCGCAAGTGCTCCGCATGCTCCAGCCACCAGCCCCGCTTCTTGGAGTGCTTGGCCAAGTCCTCCAGCTTCGCGCGGACTTCCGGATCCCGGACGTCGTACGCGTCCAGCAGCAGCCTCACCTCGATGACGCGGGCCGTCATGTGCCCGCTCTCAATACGGCTGATCCTGGCCTGACTTGATGCGATCACTTCAGCGGCCTGCGGCTGGTCGAACTTGGCAGCGTGCCGGTACTGCCGGAGCGCCGCGCCCAGGCGCCTGCTCCGTACCGTCGGCCGTGCACCTGTGGGCATGGAACCCCCCTTCTCGGCGCAACCATGCCACACCGATCGCCGACCATAAGGCCCCATCACTCGATCGAGGGACATGAGTGAATGCATTCAGTCATTGTGGTTGTGCGCACTTGAGATGTGGTCGTAGCTTCCAGCCATGCCCGCAACCGAGACCTTCCGCATCCCCAAACACAGAAGGCACGTCCCCGACGCCCGCCACCGCGTCATCAAGACCCTCGCGGACTGGGGGATCACCGCCCAACTCGCCGATGACATCGCCCTGTCGGCGAACGAACTCGTGACCAACGCCGTGACCCACTGCCGGGTGACCTGCGCCGAGGTGAGGATCACGCTCGTGATCCGGGAGCCCTACCTGTTCCTGGAGGTCCACGACCCCGACCGGGACCGGCTCCCCGAACTCCGTGACGGCGGGCCGGACGAAGAAGGCGGCCGCGGGCTCACGCTGGTCGGCCGGCTGGCGCACGGCTGGGGACATGGGCGGCTGCGCCACACGAAATGCGTGTGGGCGAGGTTCGCGCTCCCGGAGGGGACACATGGTCCGGCGGCTCTATGACGCGATGACCCGCTTGTTCAGCCGGACTCGCAGCGAGATCCCCGCACCGGACTACCGGCACCTCGCACAGGACGTACGCGTACCCGACCCCTACGTATGGCGGCTACCGGACCCGTACGAAGCCCGCTGGCGCCGCTGGTCGAAACGCTCCGCCGCGACCGGCCACCGTCTGCCGGTACTCCGGGAAGAGAACTGCTGGCACGCCCCGGCACTCCCCCGGACACCCCTGTGGTCGACGTCGGACAACCCGGTACGCCGGTACGTGACGGAACTTCCACGCTTCACTACGCCGGGTCGAACACCTTCCAGTGGCCCTCCGAGATCACGTCGACAGCGCCGTCCACCACCTTGATGGCGGTCTGATCGTCGATCGCGTACGCCGGACCACCGATCTCGGCCGCCCATCGTTCCGCGTCGGCCATGGTGTTCTCCGGACAAGCCGGATGATCCAGGTGCGGGAAGATCGAGAAGTCAACCAGGCCCAGCGCGCTGTCACCACCGGTGGACGGCTTCCAGCCCACGAAGTCCTCCCCGATGCGCGGGGTCATCACCGTGCTCCCGGCGCTGAATCCCACATAGACCGTGTCGGGCAGCGACGGCAGGAGCTCAGCGAGCCCGGACTCCCGCATCCAGTGGCACAGGTACAGCGCGTCACCGCCATTGACCAGCAGTACGTCCGCCTCCCGGACCCAGGAGACCCAGTGCGCCTTATCGATGCTGGGCAGCGCGGTGAGTTCCAGAACGCCCACCGACTTCCAGCCCAACCCGGTCATGGGGCAGTGGGATTGTCCGCTGACGAATCGCCACGGCCCGCCCGGATCGGCGTCGGGGGCCCCGTACCCAGCGGTGGGGATGCACAGGGCGCTGGACTCGGCGATCGGCCTGCCGAGGAGGTCGACCAGCGCATCCTGGATGCTCGCGTTTTTGACACCGGAGTCGGTGAGGAGAAGCTTCATCATGTCCTTCCGAGCAATGATGAGTTGATCCCGGGCCGGAAGTGTCGTTTCCCGCGATACGACGACGAGGGGCGCCCGGCGAAACCGGGCGCCCCTTCATCTTGCCTTCGGCCACTCCTCGGCGAACAGTTCTTCGGCACTGACCACCGTCAGTGAACACGCGTCCGGCGACCACACGGCCAGCCGATCATCCGGACCGGTGAACACCCCGCCGAATCAGTTCAGTTGAGGACCTCTCTTACGCCGCTGTACAGCTCACCGCCGGCACCCCACCACCCCCCGGCGCTCCCCCGAACCCGAAGCTCGCCGAACCGCCCACCGCGACGGTCCCGTTGTGCGAGGCGTTCACCGCGGTCACCGTCGAGCCGGTCTGGGTGTACGACGCGTTCCACATGGAGGTGACCTTCTGCGAGCCCGGCCAGGTCCAGGTCACCTTCCAGGAGGACAGCGCCGTCGAGCCCGAGTTGGCCACCTTCACCTCGGCGTTGAAGCCGCCGCCCCAGTCGCTGCTGACGGAGTAGGAGGCCGTGCAGGCCGCCGTGCCCCCGCCCGGGTCGCCGGGGCCGCTCCCGCCGCCCGAAGGCGGGAAGCCCGGCGCCTTCACGCTCGCCAGGTACCCGTCCTTCACGGTGTCCACGGTCTGCCAGTCGTCCTTGAGAATCCCGCCGGTGTCACCGGAGTTGGGATTCCACGACCAGAAGGTCCAGTGGAAGGAGTCGGCGCCGTACGTCGATGTCGGCCGCAGATACGAGACCAGTGCCGCCAGCCACTTCTGGTCCACGGTCGACTGGAGGGTGGTGCCGAACTCGCCCACCCACACCGGGGCGATGTTCTGCTTGAAGATGTAGCCCCAGTACTTGTCCCAGATCCCCGGCATGTTGGCGGGGAACGTCGGGTCGCTGAACCAGCTCTGTTGGGCCACGCTCGTCGCGTAGTCGTGGGCGGAGTAGACGACCCGGTTCGCCACACTCAGCTGCACCGGGTACTGGGCGACCCCCATGAGGTTGCCACCCCACCAGCCGGAGACGCCGTTGAAGGTCTGCACGCCCTCGACGAAGATCAGCAGGTCCGGGTTGATCCCCAGTACCGCGTTGCCCGCCCGCTGGGCCGCGAGGCGCCAGTCCAAGGAAGCGTCCCCGCAGCCCCAACAGGCCGGATCGTGGGGCTCGTTGTGCAGGTCGATGCCCACGACCGTGTCCTGGCCCTTGTAACGCGTCGCCAGTGCCTTGAGGTTGGCGATCCACGTCGCCTCCGGGACCGCGGCCGTGTACCAGAGCGCCGACTGGCCGCCGGAGTCGGGACGGTGCCGGTCGAGGATGACCTTGAGGCCGTCCCGGCCGGCGTAGGACACGAGTTTGTCCAGTACGCCCAGGGAGTTGAGGCCCTGGAGGTCGGCGTTCTTGCCGCTGGAGAAGTCGATGCTGTTGGGGACGGTCCCCGACTTGAAGATGTCGTCGCTGTAGGGGATGCGGATCGTGTTGTAGCCCAGCGACTTCATCTGGTCGATCATGGACTTGTAGTCGCGGGACCAGAGACCGTGGACGACGTAGTTGCCGGTCTCGAAGCCGAACCAGTTGATCCCGGCGATCCGGACCGGCTGCCCGGACGCGTCCAGGATCTGACGGCCGCTGGTGTGCCAGTAACCGGCGCCGGCGTCGGCCGCGGCCTCGGCCCCGCCCTCGGCAGCGTGGGCCTGCGCACCCAGCGGCAACAGAAGTGCCGCGGCCACCGCGCACAGCGCTCTTCGCAAACTGCGGAACATGTTCGCTGCTTCCTCTCGGAGGCGCGGGCCCGGAACTCAGTGGGAGCGCTCCCACCACCCTGCACTCCCCATGGAAGACAGATCGCATGAACACGTCAAGACATCCGGCGTCACCTTGTTCGTCGCCGGACGACTCTCAGCCGGTCGACTCTCAGCCGGTCGACTCTCAGCCGGTCAACTCTCAGGAAGAACGCCGGAACAGCCGCCGGAGTCCGAAGAAGCCGACGACCACGACCGCTACGGCCAGCGCGCCGACCTTCAGGTTGCTGTCGGAGGCTTTGCCGCCCTCGCTTCCGGAGGCCGATGAACTCCCGCTCCCCGAGGGGGACTTGGATGCGCCGTCACCGGGTGCGTCCTGCGCCTCCACTTCGCTGGCCGTGCCCTCCATGCCGAGCAGGATCTTGGTCCCGTCGACCGAGTAGGAGACGGACTCGCCCTGCCCGAGGGGCACGCTGAGCCGGCCCTTGCGCTTGATGTCGCCGCCGTTCCAGTCGTACCAGATACCGCCGAAGTACCCGCGTACGACGAGCTGTCGACCGTCGGGCGAGAACGCGGCGTCGGTGGCCCACAGGTCGACCGCCTTGACGGGCTTGAAGAGGTTCGTGCCGGAGGAGGAGAGCTTCGCGGGCCCCTCGTACAGATGCCCGCCGTCCTCCTGCTTGTCGATGATGTACAGGCGCCCGGTCTTCGGGTGGACGACCATGGACTCGGCGTCCCGGGAACCGTCGGAGTACTTCACGACGTACTGCGTGGCCTTGACGGACTGGTCCTTGAGGACCTTCGGCTCGGGCAGCTTGTAGACCCACACGTACGGCCAGGTGACCCCGTCGTTGTCGCCGATGTCGCCGACCCAGATCTGGTTGTCGGGCCCGATGGAGATGGCCTCGACGTCACGCGGGGTGCCCACGCCGGTCATGGTGATCCTGGCGACGGTCTTGCCGGTGGCGCTGTCGACGGCGTAGAGGTAGGCGCCGGTGTCCTGGTCGTTGTGGGTCCAGTAGATGCCGGGATGCTGACGGGAGGCGGCGAGCCCGCTGGATTCGGTGATCCGGGGGTCGCTGATGGTGAACCCCTTGTCCCCCTTCCCGTCGCCGTCGTCGGCAGCGGCGGGCACGGCGGCGGGCAGGACGCAGGCGCCCGCGAGAAGAATCCCGGCGAGGAGGGCGAAGGGTCGACGCATGTCCCAAGCCTGCCATCCGGCTCCGCCGGGCGGGGCGGGCGGGGCGGGGCGGTGGGGCCGGGTGAACCGGTCGAACCCGTACGGCCGACGGAACCAGTGCGGGCCGCTGCAGGTTGGCGAGGCCGAAGCGGGTGCGGGTGCGGGTGCGGGCGGTCCAGGCTGGCGAAGCCGGTGCAGGCCAGGCACGTCCGCAGAGCCGATCGAGCCGAGCCGGGTGCACCGGGCCGGTCCAGCCGAGCCGGATGCGCCGGGCCGGGTGAACCGGTCGAACCAAGCCGGGTGCACCGGGCCGGTCCAGCCGAGCCGGGTGCACCGGGCCGGTCGAACCAAGCCGGGTGAACCGGTCGAGCCGGGCCACCCGAACCGGTGCGCGCGGCCCGTTGCCGGCGTGACGCGTGGCCATCTTCACAGGGCCGAGATGCGCGAGACCCGTTACCCGCCGGTAAGAATCACCGATGATGAGCGCATGCTGCGATTCATGCCCGTCGGCGACTCCATGACCATCGGCAGCGCGGGCGAGCACACCTGGCGGTACCGGATGTGGCAGCACCTGCGCGACACGTACGGCGGCCCGTTCGCCCTCGTGGGCCCGCGCGAGACGCTGTACGACAAGGCCGCCGACGCCCCCACGTCGTACGAGTACGCCGACCCGGACTTCCCGCGGACCCATCTGGCCGGCTGGGGCGAGGGCTGGCTGCACATGGTCCCGCTGATCGGCGAGGCGGTGCGGGCGCACAAGGCGAACGTCCTGCTGGTCTCCCTCGGCCTGATCGACCTGGGGTTCTACACGAACGCGGAACAAACGGCGGAGAACGCACGGGCCTTCGTCGCGGAGGCCCGCCTCGCGAACCCCCGCATCCGCATGGTCGTTCTCCCGGTGATCCCGAACGTCCGGACGGAGTCGGACACGGCCTTCGCCGCCGAGCTCACCCGGTTCAACGAACTCCTGGCCAAGGCGATCGCCGACCTCGACGAGCCCCGCTCCCCCCTGCTGCCGGCCTCGCTCCCACCGTCGTGGGACAGCAACCACGACACCTACGACGGCACCCACCCGAACGCGAGCGGCGAGCACAGGATCGCGGCGGCCTTCGCGGAGGCGATGCACCAGGCGTGGGACCTGGGCAAGCCGTACAAGGCGGCCGGCTAGGGAATACCGGCCCGCCCCGGGGCCGTTGAACGCGCCGGCCTGTCCCCGTGAGAAAGCGCGGTGATCACGCGATGAAGGCGGTCCGGTTCCACGAGTACGGCGGGATCGACGTGCTGCGGGTGGAGGAGTCGGCGCGGCCGTCGCCCGGGCCCGGGCAGGTGCTGGTCGAGGTCCGCGCGGCCGGGATCCAGCCCGGCGAGGTGATGATCCGCGAGGGCGCGCGGCACGACCGCTGGCCGGCGACGTTCCCCTCCGGGCAGGGCAGTGATCTGGCCGGTGTGGTGGTGGAGACGGGCCCTCAGGTGCGCGGGTTCGCGGTGGGCGACGAGGTGCTGGGCTACACCCACACCAGGGCGAGCCACGCGGAGTTCGTCGCGGTCGACGACGTGAACGTGGTCCACCGTCCGGACGGGCTGTCCTGGGAGGCGGCCGGTTCCCTGTACGTGGCCGGTACGACCGCGTACGCGACCGTGTTCGCCGTGGACCCCGTGCCGGGGGACACGGTCGTGGTGTCCGGTGCGGCGGGCGGCGTCGGATCGCTGGCCGTGCAGCTCGCGCGGCGGCGCGGCGCCACGGTGATCGGGCTGGCGGGCGAGCGGAACCACACCTGGCTGAAGGAGCACGGTGTCGTCCCGGTCGCCTACGGGGAGGGCGTGGCCGAGCGGATCCGGGAGGCCGCCGGCGGGGGCGTCGACGCGTTCATCGACACGTTCGGCGACGGATACGTGGAGCTGGCGGTCGAGTTGGGCGTGCGGCCCGGGCGGATCAACACGATCCGCGACTGGCGGACCGCGGCCAGGGTCGGCGCCCGCACCTACGGGGAGGGTTCGGCGGCGTGCGCGGTCGTACTCGGTGAACTCGCCCGGCTCGCCGCGCGCGGGGACCTCACGGTGCCGATCGCCCGCGTCTACCCGCTGGAGCAGGTACAGGACGCGTTCCGCGACCTGGAGCGCGGACACACCCACGGCAAGATCGTGCTCCGGCCGTAGTTCGGTCGCACGGGGCTGTGGCAGTGCAAGGACATCGAGTTCGGCGCCGAGGCCGACATGACCACCACTCCCCTCGGTCTCACCGTCACATCCGACGAGTTCCCCCGCGGCCGGCTGACAGAATCCGCTGTATGGCGATCATCCACAACACCACTCTGAAGCCCACCAAGTTGGACCTGCTCACCACCTGGCTGCCCACCCGCCTGTGGTACGTCGGCACCGGCGCACCGGAGTTGACCCGGGCCGGCGGATTCCGGCTGGACGATCCGGCGGGCGAGGTCGGGATCGAGTTCATGGTGGCCGTCGACGCCTGCGGCCCCGAACCCGTTTCCTATCTGGTCCCGCTCACCTACCGCGCCGCGCCGCTCCCCGGCGCGGATCACGCCCTCGTCGGCACCATGGAACACGGCGTGCTGGGTCCGCGCTGGGCCTACGACGGCGTCCACGACCCGGTCCTGCGTGCCGGGCTCCTCGCCCTGTTCGAGGGCCGCGTCCACGCCCAGGCGCAGAGCCTCAGCGACACCCTCGACCACGAGGTCACCCACTCCTACGCCGGCGACGGCCTCCTCGTACCGGACGGTCCCGTCGAGGTCACCGAGGACCAGGACGGCACCGAGCTGCCCCTCCCGGACGGGACGGTCCTCCGCTTCCACCGGGTCCTACGGCCCTCGGCACCCGAGGGCGCGGTCGGCCATGTCTCCGGTGCCTGGGCGGCACCGGACGGCACCCGTGGGCGTGCCGTGTTCGCGAGTCTGCGCACTCCCTGAGACGGGCGATGTCCTCGACAGCCGCGTCCGGACGATCCGCACGGTGATCAACCCCGACAAGCACGGCCACGTGGGCCCGGTGGCGGACGTGTGGGCGGTCCACCGCGAGGTCCGGGCGGCCCGCCCCGGACGATGACCGACGGTCCCTTCACTCTCGCGAGGCGCTGACGTCCGGACCCGAGCAGCCCAGGCGCCAGAACCCCACGCCCGCCTCCCGACCGGCCCGCGCGACGCTGACCCCGCACCCGAGCAGGCCAGGCGTCAGAACCCCACGTCCGGCTTCCGGTAGGTCGGCGTCCGCCGGATCCGGCTTGCCCGCTCGTACGCGTACGCGAGGCGCAGCAGCACCGGTTCGCTCCACGCCGTCCCCATGAACGTCAGCCCCACCGGCAGTCCGAACGCGAACCCCGCCGGCACGCTCACCGCGGGATACCCGGCCAGGGCCGCGGGCGTCGACGCGCCGCCGCCGTACATGTCCCCCCGGATCAGGTCGATCTTGGCCGGCGGGCCTGTCGTCGGCATGACGAGGGCGTCCAGGCGGTGCCGGCGCAGCACCGCGTCGATGCCCTCGGTGCGGGAGAGCCGGTGGTTGGCGGCCAGCGCCTCCCGGTACTCCCGTTCAGAGAAGTCCAGCTTCTCGACCGTCTCCAGCCCGTCCTGCCGTACGTACCGCAGTTCACGGTCGGCGTGCGCACGGTTGAAGGCGATCAACTCGGCGAGGTCGCGCGGGTGTTCACCGCCGGCCGCGGCCAGGTAGGTGTTCAGGGCGCGCTTGAACTCGTAGGCCTGGACGATCATCGAGCCGGGCAGGTCCTCCAGTTGCTCGGCCGTGGGGATGTCGGCAGGGTCGACGATCACCGCTCCGGCCGCGCGGAGCACGGCGATCGCCCGTTCAGCGATCTCGTCGGCGTGGTGGTCGTACCCGTAGTACACGGTCCGCGGGACGCCGATACGGGCACCGCGCAGCCCGTCCGCGTCCAGGAAGCGGGTGTAGTCGCGGTGGAAGTGTCCCCGGCTCGCCGTCGTCGCCGGGTCCCTCCCGTCGACCCCGACCAGCGTGCCGAGCATGATCGCCGCGTCCCGGACGGTGCGTGCCATCGGGCCGACGCTGTCCTGGCTCGGCACACCGGGGATCACCCCGCCCCGGCCGACCAGTCCGACGGTCGGTTTGACGCCGACGAGACAGTTCGCCGACGACGGGTCGATGATCGAGCCGTTGGTCTCGGTGCCGATGCCGGCGACGCACAGGTTGGCCGCGACGGCTGCGCCGGTGCCGGAGCTGGACTCGTTGGGTGACCGGTCGAGCTTGTACGGGTTGCGGGTCTGGCCGCCGCGCGCGCTCCACCCGGCGTGGTGGGTGAGCGACAGGCCGCCCGCCCACTCGCTGAGGTTGGTCTTGCCGAGAATGACGGCACCGGCGGCCCGGAGCCGGGCGGCGACCGTGGCGTCCCGCGCGGGCCGGAGCCCTTCCAGGGCGAGGGAGCCGGCCGTGGTGTGCATCCGGTCGGCGGTCTCGACCAGGTCCTTCAGCAGGACGGGCATGCCGTGCAGCGGGCCGCGGGGGCGCCCGCCCGCGTCGAGCCGCCGCGCCTCCCGCAGTGCGTCGGGGTTGACCTCGATCACCGCGTGCAGGAGGGGGTCGATGCGTTCGATCCGCTCCAGGTAGTACCGGGTGAGCCGTTCCGCGTCGAGCCGTCCTTGATCCATGAGTGCGCGCAGTTCGGTGACGCCGAGCTCGTCGAACTCCCCACCCGCGGTGTCGGCCCGAGCCGGGGCCGCCCCCAGCAAGGGCGTGGCCGCGGCCGCGGTGCCGAGCGCCAGTACGCTCCGTCGGGTGGCGCGGGGTTCCTCCATACGTGCCGTACGTGTCATGCACTGAACGCTAGAGACGAAACCGTCACAACTCCCTCCGGCTGTCCCCCGATTCCGCAGGGGAGCAGTCCCCCCTGGACCCGCCCTTGCCTGGAGTCCACTCCAAGGCGTTGGCTGGACCACCATGAAGTACACGCAGCTCGGACGCACCGGACTCAAGGTCAGCCGACTCGTCCTCGGCACCATGAACTTCGGCCCGCAGACCGACGAGCCCGACTCGCACACGATCATGGACTCGGCACTCGACGCGGGCATCAACTACTTCGACACGGCCAACGTGTACGGCTGGGGCGAGAACAAGGGCCGTACCGAGGAGATCATCGGCAACTGGTTCGCGAAGAGCGCCGCGAACCGCGACCGGACCGTCCTCGCCACCAAGGTCTACGGCAACATGGCCGCGGACGGCGACGCCTGGCCCAACCACGACAAGCTCTCCGCGCTCAACATCCGCCGTGCCGTCGACGCGTCGCTCAAGCGGCTCCAGACCGACTACATCGACATCTACCAGTTCCACCACGTCGACCGCGCCACCCCCTTCGAGGAGATCTGGCAGGCGATCGACACCCTCGTCCAGCAGGGCAAGATCCTGTACGTCGGGTCCTCCAACTTCCCCGGCTACAAGATCGCGCAGGCCAACGAGATCGCTGCGCGGCGGGGCGGCACCATCGGGCTCGTCAGCGAGCAGTGCCTCTACAACCTCGCCGAGCGGCGCGCCGAGATGGAGGTCATCCCGGCCGCCCAGGAGTACGGCCTCGGTGTGATCCCCTGGTCGCCGCTGCACGGCGGTCTCCTCGGCGGGGTCATCAAGAAGGAGGCCAAGGGCGGCCGCCGCGCCTCCGGCCGAGCCGCCGACACCCTCGCCGACCCGGCCAAGCGCGCCCAGATCCAGTCGTACGAGGACCTGCTGGAGAAGCACGGCCTGGAGCCCGGGGAAGCGGCCCTGGCCTGGCTGCTGACCCGCCCCGGCGTCACGGGCCCGATCGTCGGCCCCCGCACGGCGGAGCAGCTGGAGTCGGCGATCAGGGCCGTCGAGCTGGAACTGAGCGAGGAACTCCTGGCGGGCCTGGACGAGATCTTCCCGGGCCCGGGCCCGTCCCCGGAAGCCTTCGCCTGGTAGGCCCCCTCGGGGGCACGGGGCGGAGTCGACACGGACCTCCGCCCCGCGGGGCCAGATCGTCCACGACGGCCACCCACGCGACGTCACCGTCCGCCCCGCAGGCGGGGCCCGTCACGCAGGCGGTTCCCCTACCTGCCAAGGGCCGCGGCCATCGCCACAACGACGAACATCATCACGAGCACACCGGCCATGATCCGGTTCCGGGTCTTCGGGTCCACGCTTCGAGCCTAACCGGCCCCGCCCAGCACCCAACGGCCGACCACCTCGTAGCGGGGCTGTTCTCCCGGCACCCCGGACTTCGGCAGGTTGCTCCGGACCAGTGTCAGCTCCCGCACCTCCCAGGTCCGGCTGGTGAACCCGTCGAGCACCTCCAGATACGGCCCCACCTCCACGGCCTCCCGGCTGCGGGCCACCGTCAGATGGGCCTTGTACCGCCGGTGCTCCCCCATCTCCACCCCGGCCTTCCGCCCCGCCGCCTCGGCCCGCTCGGCGAGCAGCCGCAGCGCGGGCAGATCACCCTGGGCCCCCGCCCACACCGCCCGCCCGTGCCCGAACTGCCCACCGCCGCGCACGGCCAGCGGGAAGGACGGCGTACGCCGGGCCGCCCGCTCCAGCCGCACCGACAGCTCCGGTACGAGGTCCTCGTCGACCTCGCCGTAGAAGGCGAGGGTGAAGTGCCAGCCGGGTACGCCGGTCCAGCGCAGCTCGGACGCTCCGGGGAGCTGCCTCAACTCAGCTACTTTCAGCGCCAGTTCGTCGGACACGTCCTGCGGAGGCAGCACCGCGGCGAAGAGTCTCATGGAGGTCAGCCTGTCACCATGAGGGCATGAAGATCAGCATCAGGGACGGCGGTCCCGGCGACATACCCGTGATCCTCGGCATGCTCGACAGCTGTGTGCGATGGCTGGTCGCACAGGGGCGTCCCGGCCAGTGGGGCACCGAGCCGCTGTCCGCGAGCCCGAGGACGGTGGAGTCCGTCGCCCGGTACATCGACGAGGGCAGCGTGTTCATCGCCGAAGCCGACGGCGTACCGGCCGCGACCCTCACGATCACCGACTCGCCCGGCGCCTATCTCGCTCATCTCCCGCCGCCGGGCGAACCCGAGCGGTACATCCACTGGCTCGCCTCCGACCGCCGCTTCAAGGGCCACGGCGTGGGCGGCGCCCTCCTCGCGCACGCCGCGGAGGAGACCCGGCGCGCGGGCGTCGCCCTGCTGCGGGTGGACTGCTACGCGGGCGGCGACCGCAAGCTGGTCGCCTACTACGAGGCCAACGGCTTCACTCCGACGGCGACGTACACCGCCGGGGTGAAGGGCGACTGGCCGGGCCAGGTACTGGCCATGCGGGTGCTGCCGTAGGACCTACGCGGCCGCGGCCAGCTGTTCCTGGGTCTCTCGTGGTTCGAGGCGGACGTGCGGGTGGCCGTGGTTCCAGCCCATCGACAGGCGGAGGTTGCCAATCCGGGCCAGGACCAGGCCGATGGTCACGGCCGCCGCCGCGGAGATCGCGCCGCCCGACGCGAGGCCGGCGCGGACGCCGTACGCGTCGGTGACCCAGCCGGCGATCGGTGCGCCGACGGGCGCTCCGCCCATGAACACCATCATGTACAGGGCCATCACGCGGCCCCGCATGGCCGGGTCGGTGCTCAGCTGGACGCTGCTGTTGGCGGTGACGTTGACCGTCATGCCGAACATGCCGATCGGGACCATGAGCAGCGCGAACAGCCACAGCGAGGGGGCGGTCGCGGCCACGATCTCCAGCGCGCCGAAGGCCACCGCGCCCACGACGAGCACCCGCATCCTGGCGGTGCCGCGGCGGGCCGCGAGCAGGGCGCCGGCCAGCGAGCCGACGGCCATCAGGGTGTTGAAGAGGCTGTAGGAGCCCGCGCCGGAGTGGAAGACGTCGTCGGCGAAGGCCGAGAGGAAGACGGGGAAGTTGAAGCCGAAGGTGGAGACGAAGCCGACCAGGACGATGGTCCAGATCAGATCGGGCCGCCCGGCCACGTAGTGCAGGCCTTCCCGGAGCTGTCCCTTGCCGCGCGGGGCGCGCTCGACGACGTGCAGTTCGCGGGTCCGCATCATCAGCAGGCCGACGAGCGGGGCGACGAAGGACAGGCCGTTGAAGAGGAACGCCCAGCCGGTGCCGACGCCGGTGATCATGACGCCTGCGACGGCGGGGCCGATCAGGCGGGCCGACTGGAAGTTCGCGGAGTTCAGGCTGACCGCGTTCTGGAGCTGGTCGGGGCCGACCATCTCGGAGACGAAGGTCTGGCGGGCCGGGTTGTCGACGACGGTCGCGAGACCGGCGGCGAAGGCGGCGAGGTAGACGTGCCAGACCTGGACGTGGCCGGTCAGGGTGAGGGCGGCGAGCACGAGACCGGTGGCGCCCATCGCGGACTGGGTGAACAGCAGCGCGCGGCGCTTGGACAGCCGGTCGACGAGGACACCGCCGTAGAGGCCGAAGAGCAGCATCGGCAGGAACTGCAGGGCCGTGGTGACGCCGACGGCGGTGGCAGAGCCGGTGATGCTGAGCACCAGCCAGTCCTGGGCGATGCGCTGCATCCAGGTGCCGATGTTGGAGACGACCTGGCCGACGAAGAACAGGCGGTAGTTCCTGACCTTCAGCGAGCTGAACATGGAGGACTCGGGAGGGTCCGGGGTAGTAGGGGTCGGTGCGGGGGCGGAGTGTGTTCCGGGACCCGTACTCAACGGCGTTCGCCTCCTTGGTGCGGCTTACAGGTGTGCGAGTTTCTCCAGGACGGGGGCGGCGGCGCGCAGTTTCGCCCACTCGTCCTCGTCGAGGTTGTCGACCAGGGCGGCCAGGAAGACGTTCCGCTTGGTGCGGCTCTCCGCGAGCATGGCCTCGGCCTGCTCGGTCTTGGTGACGACCTTCTGGCGCCGGTCCTCGGGATGCGGCTCCAGCCGGACCAGTCCCTTGGCCTCAAGGAGCGCCACGATGCGGGTCATCGACGGCGGCTGGACGTGCTCCTTGCGGGCGAGTTCGCCCGGGGTGGCCTTGCCGCAGATGGAGAGGGTGCCCAGCACCGACATCTCGGTGGGGCTCAGCGACTCGTCGACGCGCTGGTGCTTGAGCCGACGGGAGAGTCGCATCACGGCTGATCGCAGGGAGTTCACGGCGGCAGCGTCGTCGCCATGGGTCAGGTCAGGCATCTCTTTAGCATAACTCATTACTCTCGCTAAACAAGCTGGAGTGCGCGAGGATTCCCGTGACCCAGGCCACTGAAACCCGATCTTCACCCGTACGAGTGAGTCGGCAGCGGAACGTGAACGGCGCTCCCCCTCGGCGGCGACCCTCGTGTTCATGGGGACCAGCGTGCTCAGCCTGCGGATAGACGGGGAGCTGCTCGACCGGCTCCGGGACCATGCGGCGAAAAGGGGGATGAGCGTCCAGGACTATGTGCTCCGGACGCTCGTTCGAGACGACTTCGACGAGCGGTTCCAGACCGCCGTCGACGAGACGGAGAAGTTCTACGGGGTGACGTGAGCGCGGCTCACGTGAGACCCAGCGCCGGCATCAGGTAGTAGAAGCCGAACACCGCCGCGACGACGTACATCGGCGCCGGAACCTCCCGGCCCCGGCCGGCCGCCAGGCGCAGGATCACGAAGGTGATGAAGCCCATGCCGATGCCGTTGGTGATCGAGTAGGTGAACGGCATCATCACCATGGTGATGAAGGCCGGGATCGCGATCGTGTGATCGGCCCAGTCGATCTCCTTGACCGAACCGGCCAGGATCAGGAAGCCCACCGCGAGCAGGGCCGGCGTCGCCGCCTGGGACGGGACCATGGTGGCGACCGGCGTGAGGAACAGCGCGATCGTGAAGAGACCGCCGGTGACGACGTTCGCGAAGCCGGTCCGGGCGCCCTCGCCGACGCCGGCCGTGGACTCCACGAAGGCCGTGGTGGCGGACGAGGAGCTCGCGCCGCCCGCGGCGACCGCGAGGCCGTCAACGAAGAGGACCTTGTTGATGCCGGGCATCTGACCCTGGGCGTCGGTCAGCCCGGCCTCGTCGGAGACGCCCATGATCGTGCCCATCGCGTCGAAGAAGCACGACAGCAGGACCGTGAAGACGAAGAGGATGCCGGTCAGCACGCCGACCTTGTCGAAGCCGCCGAAGAGGCTGACCTTGCCGAGCAGGCCGAAGTCGGGGGTGGCGACCGGGTTGCCGGGCCACTTCGGGGTCGTCAGGCCCCAGGACGGGACCGTGGCGACGGCGTTGATGACCACCGCGAGGACCGTCATCGTGACGATCGAGATCAGGATCGCGCCGGAGACCTTGCGGACGATCAGCGCGAGGGTGAGCAGGGCGCCGAGGATGAAGACGAGGACGGGCCAGCCGGTGAGGTGACCGTCGCCGCCGAGCTGGACCGGGACGGTGGTGTGGGCGACGTCCGGGATACGCGAGACGAAGCCCGAGTCCACGAGCCCGATCAGCATGATGAACAGGCCGATGCCGATGGAGATCGCCTTGCGCAGGCCGAAGGGCACCGCGTTCATGACGCGCTCACGCAGGCCGGTGGCGACCAGCAGCATCACGATGAGGCCCGCGAGGACCACCATGCCCATCGCGTCCGGCCAGGCCATCCGGGGCGCGAGCTGGAGCGCGACGACCGAGTTCACGCCGAGCCCCGCGGCCAGCGCGATCGGGACGTTGCCGACGACGCCCATGAGGAGCGTGGTGAAGGCCGCCGTCACGGCGGTCGCGGTGACCAGCTGCCCGTTGTCCAGGTGGTGGCCGTACATGTCCTGGGCGCTGCCGAGGATGATGGGGTTCAGCACGATGATGTAGGCCATCGCGAAGAACGTGGCGAAGCCGCCCCGGATCTCCCGTGGCAGGGTGCTGCCCCGCTCGGAGATCTTGAAGTAGCGGTCGAGGGCGGTCGGCATTGGATGTTCCTACGAGCAGAAGCGGACAGGTGTAGACCGGTTCAGTATGAACGTATCAGTCGGATGGTGGCGATCTCCGCGCGTAGATGTGATCACCTCGTAAGCTGTCCCCATGGCCGCGTTTTTCTCGGGAACCCCCAAGCACGAGGCACCGGAGCCCCTGGAGGGCCCGGTCGTCGCGACGATCACAGGCGGCACCGTCCTGTGGTTCGCCCTCTTCCTCGTGCAGCTCCCCTTCTACGGCTGGTTCGAGGACCACGACCGCACCTGGTGGGTGTGGACCTGCCTGGCCGGAGGCGTGCTGGGGCTGTACGGCACCTGGTTCGTGCGCAAGCGGGACGCGGCGATCAAGAGGGCGGCCGCGTCGGAGACGCCGGCCGACCCTGATGCCGAGTGACGAGCAGCCCCTAATACCAGGGCATCACCCGCCCGCGTCCGTCTCCTCCCCAGGTCGGAACTTCCGGTCACTCGGCGGGTGAAGCCGTAAAACCGCACGTACCGTCGAATGCATGACGCACACCGACCCGGGCACCGAACTCGACCCTGTGCACCCCACGGTCATCCCGAGGCCGGTGACCGGGCTCACCACGGCCGAGGTCGCCGAACGGGTGGCGCGGGGTCAGGTCAACGACGTGCCGGTGCGCAGCAGCCGGTCCATGGCGGAGATCGTCCGGGCGAACGTCTTCACCCGGTTCAACGCGATCATCGGTGTGCTCTGGCTGGTCATGCTGTTCGTCGCACCCTTCCAGGACAGCCTCTTCGGGTACGTCATCCTCGCCAACACCGGGATCGGCATCATCCAGGAGTGGCGGGCGAAGAAGACCCTCGACTCGCTCGCGGTGATCGGGGAGGCCAGACCGACGGTACGGCGGGACGGGGCCGCGACCGAGGTCAGCACCTCGGAGATCGTCCTCGACGACCTCATCGAGATCGGGCCAGGCGACAAGGCCGTGGTCGACGGGGTGGTCGTCGAGGCCGACGGCCTGGAGATCGACGAGTCCCTGCTCACCGGTGAGGCCGACCCGGTGGTGAAACGGCCCGGCGACCAGGTGATGTCCGGGAGTTTCGTGGTCGCGGGCGGCGGCGCCTTCAAGGCGACCAAGGTCGGCCGCGAGGCCTACGCCGTCCAACTCGCCGAGGAGGCCTCCCGGTTCACGCTGGTCCACTCCGAGCTGCGCTCCGGCATCTCCACGATCCTCAAGTACGTGACGTGGATGATGGTCCCGACCGCGATCGGCCTGGTCATCAGCCAGTTGTTCGTCAAGGACAACGACCTCAAGGAGTCCATCGCGCGCACGGTCGGCGGGATCGTGCCGATGGTCCCGGAGGGGCTGGTGCTGCTGACCTCCGTCGCCTTCGCCATAGGGGTCATCCGGCTTGGCCGGAAACAGGTCCTCGTCCAGGAACTCCCGGCCATCGAGGGCCTCGCCCGCGTCGACACGGTCTGCCTCGACAAGACCGGCACCCTCACCGAGGGCGGCATGGACGTCACCGAGGTCAGGCCGCTCCAGGGGGCCGACGCGTCGTACGTGCACAAGGTGCTGGGCGCCCTGGGCGAGTCCGACCCGCGGCCGAACGCCTCGCTGCAGGCGATCATCGACGTCTACCCGGACGTCGAGGAGTGGCGCTGCACCGAGTCGCTGCCGTTCTCCTCCGCCCGCAAGTACAGCGGCGCCTCCTTCAGCGAGGGCGACGGCGAGGTCGGCACATGGCTGCTGGGGGCGCCGGACGTGCTGCTCGACGAGGAGGATCCCGCTCTCGCCGAGACCGGGCGGCTCAACGAGCAGGGCCTCAGGGTGCTGTTGCTGGCCCGGGCCGGCCGGGACCTCGACGATCCCGAGGTGGCCCGGGGAGCACAGCCGACCGCCCTGGTCGTACTGGAACAGCGGCTGCGCCCCGACGCGGCCGACACCCTTCGGTACTTCGCCGAACAGGACGTCCGCGCCAAGGTCATCTCCGGGGACAACGCGGTGTCGGTCGGGGCGGTCGCCGCCAAGCTCGGGCTGACGGGTACGACCGTCGACGCACGCCAACTGCCCGAGGATCAACAGGAGATGGCGAAGTCCCTCGACGAGGGCACGGTGTTCGGGCGGGTCACCCCGCAGCAGAAGCGGGACATGGTGGGCGCGCTCCAGTCGCAGGGGCACACGGTCGCGATGACCGGTGACGGGGTGAACGACGTGCTCGCCCTGAAGGACGCCGACATCGG
This sequence comes from Streptomyces sp. NBC_00285, assembly GCF_036174265.1. Taxonomy (NCBI): domain Bacteria; kingdom Bacillati; phylum Actinomycetota; class Actinomycetes; order Kitasatosporales; family Streptomycetaceae; genus Streptomyces; species Streptomyces sp. NBC_00285. The sequence continues at coordinate 4,934,323 of NZ_CP108055.1, forward strand.
GGTGTCCATGGGCTCCGGCTCGGAGGCCACCCGGGCGGTCGCGCAGATCGTGCTGCTGGACAACAGTTTCGCGACCCTGCCGTCGGTGGTCGCGGAGGGGCGGCGGGTGATCGGGAACATCACCCGGGTCGCCACGCTGTTCCTGGTGAAGACCGTGTACTCGGTGCTGCTCGCCGTCCTCGTGGTGTGCTGGCAGGTCGAATACCCCTTCCTGCCCCGGCATCTGACCCTGCTGTCGACGCTGACGATCGGCGTCCCGGCCTTCTTCCTGGCCCTCGCGCCCAACGGGGAACGCGCGCAACCGCACTTCGTGCGGCGGGTGATGCGGTACTCGATCCCCAGCGGGGTCGTGGCGGCGGTCGCGACCTTCGTGACGTATCTGATCGCCCGTCACCACTACACGGGCAAGGGCGCGTTGGACGCAGAGACCAGTGCGGCGACGCTCACGCTGTTCCTGATCTCGATGTGGGTCCTGGCCATCGTCGCCCGCCCCTACACCTGGTGGCGGATCGCCCTCGTCGCGGCGATGGGCCTGGCCTTCGTGGTGGTCCTGGTGGTGCCGGGGCTCCAGGACTTCTTCGCGCTGAAGCTGGTCGGGGCGACGATGCCGTGGATCGCGGTGGGGATCTCGGTGGTGGCGGCGGCCGCCCTCGAACTCCTGTGGAGGTGGGTCGACCGCCGCGGTTCCGCTTAGCGCTGGGCTTCAGCCGGAATGCGTCCGTTGTGTGTTGTCCGCGGCGCCGTCGTGGCTTGGCGCGCAGTTCCCCGCGCCCCTATGGGGCGCGGATTTACCGGACGTCGATGTAGTCCGCCGCCGAGTTGACCGGCGACGTCGTGGTCGTGCCCGCGAAGACGTAACGGAAGGAGCCGTCCGCGGTGGCCTTGACCGTGGTCTTCAGCGCGCCCGTGGTGCTCGTCTTGATGGTCTTCAGGGTGCTCCAGGTGGTGGAGCCGCTCTTCTTGAACTGGAGCTTGACCGGCTGGGTCGAGTAGCCCGCGTTCTTGTTGGTGTCCCAGTTGGCGCGGGACAGCTTGCCCGTGACGGTGATCGTCTTGCCCTTCTTCACCGGCTCCGGGGAGGCGTCGGTGGTGAGGGTGGCCTTGCGCTGGAGCTTGGCGGTGCCGAGGTTGCCCTGCCAGGTCAGCGCCTCGTCGGACACGTTGACCGCGAGCGCGCCCAGCTTCCAGCTGCCCGCCTCGCTGCTGACCAGGTCACTGGTCTCGTCGGAGCCCTTCGGGCGGAACTGGATCTTGGCCGAGCACTTCAGGACCGTCGAGGAGGACGCCGTGCAGGTGCCCTCGTCGTCGCCGAAGAGGATGTCGTCGGAGGTGGTGCCGAGGGTGGCACCGCGGTAGAGGACCGGCCCGGTCTGGAAGGAGCTCGCGCTCAGGCTCGCGGGCTTGGTCACGGTGTACGTCGCCGAGACCGTGACGGTCGCCGTCGGGCCGACCACGATGTTCTTGCCGGCGTTCACCTTGAGCGCCGAGAAGGTGACGGCGGGCCCGGCCGTGGCGGCCTGGGCGGACGGCACGGCGAGGGCGGAGAGGGCCACGGCGCCGGAGGCGGCGAGGACGAGGGCGCGTATGCGCATGTGCGATCCCCATGAGGAGAGAAGTTCTCGGAGTCTGATGACTCAGGGAGAAGACTCGCGACTCATGGGACTGGTTGTACGCGTGGGGCGTATTTTTGACCGCACATGCGCAACGCTTTACTTCCCGTTGATCTGTGCGACGACCTACTTGACGTCGACGAAGTCACCCGCGGCGTTGACCGCCGGGGTGGTGGAGGTGCCCGCGTAGCTCCAGCGGAAGTAGCCGTCGACCGTGGCCTTGAGCGTGGTCTTCAGGTCGCCCTTGGTGTTGGTCTTGACCGTCTTCACGGTGGTGTAGGTGCTGGAGTCCTTCTTGCGGAACTGCAGCTTCACCGGCTGGGTCGAGTACCCGGCGTACGTCCGGCTCTCCCAGTTGGCGCGCGTCAGCTTGCCGGTGACCGTGATGGTCTTGCCCTTCTTCACCGGCTCGGGGGCGGCGTTGGCGGTGAGCTTCGACAGGCGCTGGACCCGGTGGGTGCCGTAGAAGTTGTTCCAATAGACGCTGCCGGCCTCGTCGGCGGCGAGCGCGGCGGCCGCCACGTGCCAGGTGCCGGCCAGCGTGTTCATGTAGAACTCCCTGCCCGCGTCGACCGTGATGGTCAGCTTGCAGTTCGAGGTCGTGGCACTGACCGCGGTGCACGTGGCCGTCTGCTCGTTCGGAGCGAGCACCCCGTCGATGTGGGAACGGTCCTTGCCATGCCACAGGTCGATGTACGCGTCCTGGATACCGCCGGAGTGACTGGCGGTCAGCGACACGGTGTAGGTCTTGATGCCCGTCGTACCGGCCACGATGCTCTTGCCGCCGTTGACCTTGACATTCGAGACGACCGGCAGTTCTTCGTCAGCGGCGGCCCTCACAGCCGCTCTGGAGACGCCGAAACGCTCCGCGGCACTGGGCTGGTGGATGCCCCCGCCGTCGGCCTGCGCGGCCGGGACGGCGAGGGCGGAGAGGACTAGGCCGCCGGAGACGGCGGCCACGGCGGTGCGGATGCGCATGTGTTCCCCCAGGGACTGGTCGTGGAGCCTGACGGCTCGTGGGGTCAGATGCGTACCCGGGGTGAAGCGTTGCAGGAAAACGGGGCTGATTTTTTGCGAGCCCTTGGTCAGACCTTCGGCCACATGGTCTTGCCGACGGCGAGCGCGCCCTTCCCGTCACCCGCGTACAGACGCAGGTCGCCCGCTGTCGTCACACCGGCGAGATCGCCCTGGCCGTCGCCGTTGAAGTCACCGCCGAGCACGACACGCATGCCGCCCCAGGTCTTGTCGGGCCACATCGAGCGGGCCTTGTCGAAGGTACCGTCGGTCTTGCCCGGGTAGAGGTGGAGCGCCCCGTCTGCGGCGACCGCGGCGATATCGTCGCGCCCGTCACCGGTGAAGTCGGCCGTGGCGATGAGCTTCTTTTTCCACGTCTTGTCCGGCCACATCGACTTCTTCTGGTTGACCAGCTCGCCGTTCGCGTCCCGCTTGTAGGTGTAGAGGGATCCGTCGGGCCACTGGAAGAGCAGGGTGTCGCGTGCAGCGGTACCGGTACGCAGGGCGGCGACGGGCAGGCCGTCCTTCCACCCGGCGTCGGACCACAGCACGGACCGGTCGTAGCGGCCCAGCGGCCAGACACGCTGGCCGTACAGGACGAAGGTGCCCTCGTCGTCGACCGAGATCAGTTCGGGACCTCGGGTCTTGTCGAAGTCCCCTGCGACGAGCCGCTTCTGGGTGCTGCGTCCGACAGCGGTCAGATAGCTGCCGAACTGGAGCGTGCCGTCCGCCCTGCCGTGGAACACCTGTGCGGAGCCGGTTTTCATGAGTGAGGCGATGTCCGTACGGCCGTCCCCGTCGAAGTCGGCCGCCGTCATGACGTCGGTGATCTGCTTCTGCCGGGAGCTCAGCCGGACCTGCTGGACCCAGTCCGCGATGTCGTCGACGCGAGTGGCGACGGCACCGGTACGGCTCTCACGGGAGTTGAGGCAACCGCCGTCCCAGGAGGCGCTGACCACGCCTATGACCCGGCCGGAGCCGTTGAGCACGGGCCCGCCGGCGTCGCCCTTGCACAGGGCAGCCCCGGCGGCGGCGGGCGAGATGGCGAGGGTCGTCGGATTCACGAGGTCCACGTTGAAGGTGCCGACGTGGGCGCGTTCAGGGGTCCATGCCAGCTTGGTCCGGCCGTAGCCGACCGTTCTGAGCGGGTCGCCCTGGGCCGGTGCGGCCTCGCTGACCTGGGCGGCCGCGATGTCAGGGAAGGGGCCGCCCAGCGCGTTGTCGGCGGAGACCGGGTTGAAGCGCGCCAGGACCAGGTCGCGACCGGCGTAGGGGACGATCTCCTGGACCTTCTGGTCGCGCTGCGCGGTGGCCGTCGGCTTGTTGCCGTCGGCGGTCACCACGGCGGGAAGGGGCGGTACGCCCTTGGCGAGCGTGGTCGCCTGCTGGGGATCGGGGGCGAAGCAGCTTGCGGCGGTGAGGACCCACTGGGGGTCGACCAGAGTGCCGGAGCAGGCGCGTTCGTTGTCGGTGCCGCCGGCGACATGGACCTTGACCGTGTACTGATCGCCGTCGTCAGCGATCTGGTCGCCTACGACGGACTGTGCCGGGGCGGCGGCGAACAGACCGGTCGTCAGACCGGCGACCGCGAGTCCGGCAGCCCACATCATGCGCGTTCCGCGCGGACGGGCGTCTTTCACGTTTCCCTCGAATCCCGGAGTGTTGTTGGCTGTGGGGCGCATGGGTCCGGCGGTCAGCCCGTGACCCGGAGCTCGACGAGCACGGAGGGAGCGCCTCCGGCCGCCTCGCCGACGGACTCGAACCCTCCTTGGGGCACGGCGACCGTGGTGGTCTTGCCTGCCGCGGTCAGGTCGGCACTGATCGGGTGGTCCGCGGCCTCCACGGCGAAGACCTGGGAAAGTTCGAGGGTGAGGCGGCCGCTCTTCCCGAGCGCCGTGAAGCAGTAGGTGCCCGCCCGGTTGGCGGAGTCGTCCCTGCGGGTCAGGACCCGAATCTGCTGGGCGGCCGCATCGCAGTCGGCCAGCAGTACACGCCCGTCGCCCTTCTTCAGCTTGATTCCCTTTTCGGCCAGGATTTGATCGGCCCCGGGGTATCCGTAGTCCTCGACCGCGAAGGGCGGATTCGAGTCCCCCTGAGATTGCGGCGGGTCATCGGCGGAAGCCACAGAAATACCGGCGAGCGTGGCACACGTGACCACGATTCCGGAAGCAATGAGATTTCGGGCACGAAAAGGCACCGAGAATTCCCTTCGAAAATACGCATGACTGAGTCGCAGCCGTCCGCAGCTGCTAGTACACCCTGATGAGCCGGTCACGCACAAGCGCACCGGGTCCCCGTTCTACCCCCTGAAGATGCAAGTCCGGATGATCCTCAGCTGGTCAGGCCGGGCACGTCCGAAGCAAAGTTAAGGCCCAGCATATGCATAGTGGAGGTCAACGTCAATACACATTCAGTTCATCCGCATTGCCCGATATCGCCCAGTCTTGGAAATACCTCTTTCGGCTCGACGAATGGCAGCTATGCTTACCCGTCGACCATTCGGCGACTCGCATTTTGAGAGTCGTCGCAGATTACAGACGGGTACCCAGTGAATCGAAGAACTGACCAGTTCGATGCCACCGGAATATCAAAACGCCTGCTGCACGGGACCGTGCTGGGTGCGTTGCCCCTGGCGATCGCCATGGGACTGCTCGGCGCCGCTCCGGTGGTGGCGTCCACCGATTCCCCCGCCGACGATGGCGGCACGGCGAGCGGCGCGTACTCAGAGCGCGGCCGCGTGCTGGAGCTGTGGAAGGCCGGCGGGCCCGGCCTGCGCGCCGCCGCGGAAGTAGCCCTGACCAGTGGCGACGACGAGGTGCGGCATTTCCTGATCGATGTCGCGACCGAGACGGCATACCAGGACGACCGTGTGCAGACCGCGCAGATCGCGGGCCTCGGCGGGCGCGGCCTCCAGGAAGCCGCCCGCAAGGCGCTGACCGGCAGCCAGGGGGACCTGAACACCTTCCTGAAGGACGGTTGGAAGGCACCGCTGGAACAGGACCAGCGCGTCCGCATCGCCCAGATCGTCGACGCGGGCGGACCTGGCGTGCAGGAGGCCGGCCGCGCTGCGCTGGCAGGCGCGCCCAACGACATGGCCGACTTCCTCAACGACGGCCAGTACACCGAGCGTGAGCAGGACGAGCGCGTCCAGCTCGTGCAGATCGTGAGCACGGGCGGAGCCAACGTCCGGGCCGCGGGCCGGGTCGCCCTGGAGGGGACCACCGCAGACATCCGTGAGTTCCTCCAGGTCGGCCAGTACGTGGCCCGATCACGGGACCAGGAACGCGCCACAATCGCCCAACTCGCCGCCCAGGCGAAGGAAGCCGGACGCCAGGCGCGTGCGGAGACGGAGGCGGCCAAGGACGCCTCCGCGCGGGCCGTCGCGGCCTCGGCTCTGGCAAAGGAGGCGGCGCAGAAGGCCGCAGCCGAAACGGAGGCCGCCCGCAAGGACTCGGTACGGGCCGCGTCCGCTGCGTCCCGTGCGGCCACCGCCGCCAACCAGGCGGCGCGGGCAGCCCAGCAGGCCATCGAAGCGGCGCGCGCCGCCAACAACTCGGCCCGTACCGCCGCATCCGCCGCGACCCAGGCCGCGTCCGCCGCGGCAGGGGCCGCCCAGGCCGCCAGCCGGGCTCGTGGGGCGGCCGCCGACGCCGCCGCGGACCACGGCAAGGCGAGCGCGGCCCGCAAGGCCGCCGACGAAGCCAATGCCGCAGCCAAGGGCGCTCGACTCGCGGCGGACGCCGCCAACCAGGCCGGTATCGCCGCGACCGCGGCTGGAGACGCGGCGCGGGCCGCGACCAGCGCCGGCAGCAACGCCAACGCCGCCGCGGACGCCGCGACCGACGCCAGCCGTTACGCGGACCAGGCCGGTGTGAGTTCCGCCGAGGCCAGTGCCGCAGCCGCCGCTGCACGCGCTCAGGCGGCCGAGGCCACTCGTGCCGCCAATGCCGCTGAGAGTTTGGCCCGTAAGGCGGCCATTGCCGCGAACGAGGCCCGCGACGCGGCCAACTCTGCCGCCACTCACGCGGAGAACGCGGCCAAGGCGGCCAACGAAGCGGCCGACCACGCCGTGGAGGCCGGAAAGGCGGCGACCGAGGCGACCGCTCACGCGAAGGCCGCCAAGGAGGCGGCGGACACCTCGAGCTCGGCCGTGGCCAGGGCCAAGTCGGTGTTCACGCTGGCTCGTCAGATCGAGGCCGAGGAGCTGACCGCCCGTACGAACGAGACCGTCGCACGAGCCCGGCAGCTCAAGGCTCAGGAAGAGCGGCGGCAGGCGGCCGAGGACCGGGGGGCTCAGGCCTCCGCCAGTTTGGAGGCAGATGCACGGCGCCTGAGCACCGCTGCCTCCGCACCGGACGTGGATGAGTCGAAGCTGGCCACCGAGGGCCGTGACGTCGCATTGCGCACCCTGAAGACCCGCGGCCCCTGGAGCCGTACGGCGGCCGGTGAGGCGCTCTCCGGTGACACCGCCGACGTGGTGTCGTACCTGCGTTCCGGCCGGGTCGAGGCCACACAGGAGGACGAGCGGTCCCGGGTGGAGACGCTCGCCCTGGAGTCCCCGGCGTCCACCGTCCGCAGCGGGGCCGAGCAGGCACTGGGCGGCGACACCGCCAGGATCAGCTCCTTCCTGAAGAGCGGTCAGTACGAGGCTATGGCGGACGACCTGCGCGTCTACATCTCCAAGGTGATCTCCACCGGTGGCCCCAGCGTCCAGAGCTCGGGGCGCACGGCGCTGAGCTCCGGCTCCGTGGACAAGTACCGCACCTTCGTCACCGACGGGCAGGACACAGCCCGTACGGAGGACGAGCGGGTGCGGGCGGCGCAGCTCATCGACAGCGGGGGCTCCGAGGTCAAGGCAGCCGCCCGGATCGCGCTGGAGGGCCCCGCCCCGCTGCTGCACGCGTTCATCCAGCGGGGTCAGTACCAGGCGCAGCGCAAGGACCAGCTCGCCGCCAGCCATGTTGCCCTGCTGCAGCAGATGATCTCCGAGGCTGCTTCGGTGGCCGCCACCGCGCAGAAAAACGCGGCGGAGGCGGGCAAGGTCGCCGCTACAGCCCGCAAGGCGGCTGCCGAGGCCGCGGAGTACTCCAAGCAAGCCGACGCATCGGCGAAGGCAGCCAAGGGATACGCCGACGACGCCGCCAAGTCGGCCAAGGAAGCGGAGACGTCTGCAGCGAACGCCGCGGTCTCGGCCCGCACCGCGCGCGCCGCGGAGGCCGACGCCCACGCGGCAGCGGCACGGGCCATCTCCTCGGCCGCCGAGGCGCAGGGCTCCGCGAACTGGGCCCAGGGCTCCGCCGACGAGGCGTGGAGTGCGGCCCGTGAAGCGCGGGCGTCGGCGACGGCCGCGGGCAAGGACTCCGCGGCGGCCGGCAAGGCCATGCTGGAGGCCTTCCAGACGGCGGTCTCGAAGCAGCTGCAGGAGGAGGCCGAGTTCCGCAAGACGGAGGATGCCTGGCGCAATGCCCCGGACCCGGAGGGCCCACCGGAGGAGGACGACGGTTGGATTCCGGACTGGCTTGAGGACAAGGCCGATACGGTCCTCATCTACGGCGAGGCCATCCTGACCAACCCGGACCTCTGGGCCGGGCTTGCCGAGACAGGCACTGGTGTACTGATGATGGGCGTCGGCGTATCCGGCGACATCGCCGGAGGTGCGCTGTGCATCACCGGCATCGGCTGTCTCGCCGGCGCTCCGGCTATCGCCGCGAGCACGACCCTGGTCGTCGGGGGCGGGTTCACCAGCGCCGACGGGATCGGCCGCTTCAACGACGGCCTGGGGCAAGCGCTGCGCGAGGCGCAGAGCAAGAGCAACGCCGTGCAGAAAGTGCAGACCGGTCCGGTGCAGGCGCCGAAGGGCCTGCCAGGGTTTCCCAAAGCCACGATTGCCAAGGCCAAGACGCCCGTGCAGGGTGGTGGCGGCCTCCGTAAGCGGTGGAAGGACCCCAAGGGGGAGATCTACGAATGGGACTCCCAGCACGGCGCGGTCGAGAAGTACAACAAGCGCGGCAAGCACCTCGGGGAGTTCGACCCTAATACTGGAGCCCAGACCAAGCCCGCCGATCCGACCCGGAAGGTAAAGCCGTGACGGTGTACTACCTAGTCACCTGCTATCCCAAGGACGGTGACCAACCGCTCTCCTCGACCGATGCCACCGCCGTTGGCGCGGAGGCCTGGGGAGAACTCCTGGGCATGGCGCCGGAGCAGCTGACGGATGTGTATCCGCTGACGAAGGAGCACGCCGAGCGTGTGGAACAGCTGACCGGCATGACGCTCGACCTGGGGAAGTACGAGTACTTCCTCGAGACCGAGGCGGACTGACAGAACAGAGGGGGCCGTCCCTCAGGACGGCCCCCTTCGCTCAGTCGAACCAGCGGTCCCGTGCCAGTTCCGCCGTGCGGGACGGGTCCTCCAGCAGGGCCGCGACCTCGAAGCGGCGGGGCCACTGGCCCGCCGCCCAGGTGAGGCCCGCGGCCACGCCCTCCAGGGTGGACGCGTGCAGCACGCCGTCATTCGATAGGCGCCAGTCGATCTCCACGCCGTCCACGACGAGTTCCTCGTGCTCGACGTACGAGGCCGGAGTGCCCGGGCCCAGCAGCACCCGTACCGACTCCGGTACGTCGTGCTCGGTGCCCTCGGAGTCGACGGAACCGGTGACGGACTCGCTGAGGCGGCGGACCTGGAAGAGCTCGGCCAACTCCGCTGCCCTGGACGGGCGTACGGGCAGGAGGGGGACGCCCTGCGTGAAGGGCAGCAGGTCCGGTGAGTCGACGACCACCGCGTCCGCCGCGTCCACGACCTCGACCCGGCCGTCGGTCACGGCCCGCAACTCGTCGGGCAGGGTGACCTGTTCGGGGTCCAGGTCCGCCAACGCGCCGTAAAGGGCGTGGAGTTGCGAGCCGGTCACCGTACGGTCGGGGTCGGCGAGGCGGTCGAGGAGCTCCGCCGCGCCGCCCGGCTCCTCAAGGAGCGCCGCCACCGACGTCCGTACTCCCAGTGCCCGCAGCACCTGCTCGTCGTCGAACCCGGTCGCGTCGGCCTCGTCGTACAGGCCGCGCAGGAGGGGGTCCCCGCCCGAGGCCAGCAGGCCGGCCGGGCGGCGGCCGTCGAGCACCGGGTTTCCGCGCAGCCACCAGGCGGTGTAGGGCCGTACGACCTCGTGGGTGCCGTCCGGCAGCAGGATGCGGACCTGCTGGGTGATCGCGTCACGCAGCGGCGGCCGGGCGAGCATGGCCAGGGCCTGGGGCCACTTGTCGTCGTCGACCAGGTCGAGATCGCGCACGGCGACCAGTTCGGTGGCGACCGGCGGGACCGGTGTGTCCGGGAAGCGGTCGAGGATGTCCTCGCACCACACGTCCACGGCGTCCAGCAGCCCCGCGTCGTCCGGTTCGGCGAAGTCGCCGTCGCGCGGCTCCAGTTCGTCCGGGTCCAGGACCACGTCGGTGGCCCGCACCAGGACGAAGCCGGCGAGCACACCGCAGGCCGCGAGGGGCTGCTCGCCCCACTTCCCGGCCAGCTCGGCGTCCACGAAGGCGAGGTCGTCCTCACGCATGACCTGCGCGAACGGGCTGCCGGGGACCACGAGTTCACCCGCGGGGACCAGCTCGCCCTCCTCGTCGGGCAGGGCGAGCGCGCCCAGCCAGGGCTCCTCGCCGGGCTCCAGGCCCGCGTCCCGGACGAGCGTGAGGACGGTGTCGGCCAGCTCCTCGGCGTCCGGGGTGTCCTGCTCCCAGTCCAGTGCGCCGTCGTCGTCCATGGAGGCGGCGACGGCGGCCCGCACCTGGGGCGTGGTGAGCACCGCGCGCGGAGTCGCGGGCAGCGATCCCAGCTTCTCCAGGAGCGGGTGGACGGCGTCCGGGTGGGCGACCTTGAGACCGAGCCGGGCCAGGATCTCGGGGTCGGTCAGGGACCCGTCCGACGGGGGCAGCAGCACCTGCCGTGGCCCGATGGTGGTCCGCCCGTCGGCGAGCGGCACGGGCAGGCCGGAGAGCCGCTCGGGGTCGACGCCGGCGAGGCTGTCGTAGAGCCGCCGCCACCACCCCGGCTCCTTCTCCAGCCCCGCAAGGCGGTCCACGGCGTCGGCCAGCGGCACGCGGGCGACGTCCAGCGTCCGCAGCTCGACACGCCGTTCGAGACCGGCGGGCAGGAGGGTCGGCAGCACCTCGGCGAGCACCCGCACGGTGTCGGCGCCCGCCCCCTCCACGACCTCGGCCTCGCGCGGCCGTAGCGTCTCGGGCAGCTCCGCGTCGTCACCGGGCTCCAGTGCGGGCGGGAGAAACGCAGTGCGCGGGAGCCGCTCCAGGATCGCCTGCCGCAGACCGCCGTCCAGCTCCCCCTTGCCCAGCGGACCGGGCACGAGAGCGATGATGCCCTCGCCCACCGGCCGCCAGCCGGCGAGGAGTTCGGCGTACGCGTCCGCCGCGCGCTGCACGAGGAAGTCGGTCAGCGGCCCGGGCGCCGCGTGTCGGCGGGTGGTGTCCAGTGGGAACGACGCGATCAGCAGCGCGGGCACACCGAGGGGTTCGTCGCTGGGGGTCGGGGCGTGCACGACGGGGCTGGTGCGGGGGTGAGCAGGCGAGCCGTCGGCGTCGGCGGGCACAGCCCAGGTGAGGGACCAGTGCGGCCGCAGCCGCTCCTCGACGGGCCGGTCGGCGAGCAGCTCCGGGGTGAGCGGCCCGTGCGCGGACGCCGTACGCCACCGGGTCGTACCGTCTCGCGAGTCCGTCACGACGGTGAAGACGCCGTCGGTGCGGCGGCTGATCGTCCGGGTCGTGTCCGTCTCGATGACGACCTCCTCCAGCCCGGGGAGGGCGAGGAGGAGGGCGTCGTCGACGGCGTTCAGGAGGCGCTCGGCGAGGTCGGTCGCGGCGGGGTCGCGCAGGGGGAGGATGACGACGGTGTCGTACGGGTCCGGGGCGGTGCCCTCGGCGGGGAACGGGAGCCGCAGGAGCGGGACATGGCCGTCGCGGCGGCGGATCTCGTCGCCGAGCCCGGGGCTGTGGCGGGCGGTGTCCGTGGCCTGGTCGCGGGCCTCGGCGAGGGACCAGCGGACCCCGCCGTGCCGGCCGACGAGTGCGGGTTCGTCGGTGACTGCGAGCACGGAGGCGAAGCCGACGCCGAAGCGGCCGACCGAAGCCACCGCATCGGCCGGACCGGCCGCGTCCGCCGAGCCGGTCCGTGGTTCGCGCTTCGCGGAGGCGCGGAGGGTGGAGAGGGACTCGACACCGGTCGCGTCCAGCGGGGCGCCGGTGTTGGCGGCGAAGAGGACGCCTTCGCGCAGGGTCAGCCGGAGCCGGCCCGGCACCCCCGCCCGGGCCGCCGCGTCGGCGGCGTTCTGCGCGAGCTCGACGACCAGCCGGTCCCGGTACCCGCCGAGAACCAGGTCCTCCTCGGCGTTGGCGTCCTCCCGGAACCGGGCCGGACTGGTGGCCCAGGCGTCCAGCACACCTCGCCTGAGCCGGGCGGTCCCGAACGGGTCGGCACCCTCGGCTGCGGGCCGCACGAACTTGCTCACGTTGACTCTCCTCATCGGCGTGACGACGAAGGTACCGCGAGGAGGGAAAACGCCGTCTCCACCCCCGTGGCCCCGCCCCCGGGCCGCCGTTGGGGAACCCGATTCCCGCGAGCGGCGAAGTACAGGTGAAAGCCCGAGCTTCAGAGCGTTACAGCGACGAAAGGAGCCCCGATGACCGTCGAACCGGGCGTCAGGATGGGGCAGGACAGGGACGCCTCGGTGATCGAACGGTCGTGGGACGAGCCCGAGGCGTTCGCCGTCCTCTTCGACCGCCATGCCGACTCGGTGCACCGTTACGCGGCACGCCGGCTCGGCGCGGAGGCGGCCGAGGACGTGATGGCGGAGACCTTCACCACCGCGTTCCAGCAGCGCTTCCGGTACAACACCGACTCGGCCGACGCCCGCCCGTGGCTGTTCGGCATCGCGACCAACCTCATCGGCCGCCACCGGCGTGCCGAGGCCCGGCGGCTGAGGGCGTTCGGGCGGCTGTCCGCGCCCGCACCCGGCGGCCAGGCCGAGGAGACGGTCGCGGACCGGGTGGCGGCACGGGTCAGCGCGCAGGCCGTGCGCAGTGAACTCGCCCGCGCCCTGGCCCGGTTGCCCGCCCGGCACCGGGACGTGCTGCTGCTGGTGGCATGGGCCGACCTCGGCTACGAGGAGGTCGCGCGCGCCCTCGGCGTGCCGGTGGGGACGGTGCGGTCGCGGCTGCACAGGGCTCGCAGAAAAGTACGTGAGGCATTGGGCGGATCCGATCCCACAGCGCTCCGAGAGGAATCCGAAGATGAATGAGATCGAGCTCCTGAGGGAGTGGGACGCCGACGCGCCCCCTCTCACGGACACCGCCCGTGCCCGGGCCCGCTTCCGCCTGTACCAGGCGATGCAGGCCCCCGCCGCCGCACCCGCCACCGTCGTCGGCCGCCGTCCGCTGCTGCGGGTCGCTGTGGCCTGCGCCGCCGCGGCGGCGGTCACCGCGACCGTGGTGGTCGCCCAGAACACCGGGGACGGCGCGCCCCGGACCCAGGTGGTGAGCGCGAGCACCGTGCTGCGGGGGGCGGCGGCCGAGGCACTCAGGTCGGAGAAGCCGCTCATTCCGCGCGACGACCAGTTCATCTACACCAAGGGGATCATCGAGCAGACCCCGGTCTCGGGCGGCCCGAAGGAGACGTACGTCGACGAGAGCTGGAGCTCGGTCGACGGCTCCAAGAGGTCCTACGTCAGCGAGTTGGGCTACACCCAGTGGGTGCCGCCGGCCCAGAAGGGTCAGTACTCCTGGCCGCCGACCGAGTGGTCGAAGCTGGAGCAACTGCCCCTGGACCCGGGCAGGCTGACGATCACCCTGCGCGAGTCGGGAACGAAGCCGAACTTCGGCCGGCCGACCAGGGCCGACCAGTGGCCGCAGGTCCAGTTCCTCATCGCCTCACTGCTCCGCCACTCCGTCCTGCCCAAGGGGCTGCGCTCCGCGGCGTTCGAGGCGCTCGCCGACGTTCCCGGAGTCGAGGTGCTGCCCGGCCGGACGGACGCCGGCGGGCGCGCGGCCTTCGGTATCCGGTACGTGGGCCCGGCCGGTACCCCCTGGGCGTCCGGGAGGCGGGTGCTGCTCTTCGACGCGAAGTCGTACCAGTACCTCGGCCAGCGTGAGCGGCTCACGATCGACGGCACGACGTACGACCAGTGGTCGCACGTGGCCGCCGAGGGCGTGGTGGACCGGGTGTTCCAGCGCCCGTGAGCCGAAGGGCCCTACGAGTGGCCCAGCTCCGCCGACGCCTCGTCCGCGGTCTCCGGCACCGAGCCGGAGTCCCGGGCGGGGCGCAGCGGGAACGGGTCCACCCTCGTCTCGTCGACCACCGGCTCGGCCGGCTGCGCAGGCTTCGGCATGACCGCTGCTTCCGAGTGGCCGCCACAGCCGTAGGCCAGGGACACCACACGGCCGTCCGCCGGGGCGAACTCGTTGGCACACAGACCGAAGGCCTGCCCCAGGGAACCGCCCAGCGGGACCAGGAAGCCACAACTGACGCACGGCGCGGGAGCCGCCTGCGCCATCGGGGTCTTCGCCCCGAAGGAGTCCTCCCAGCGGTCGGCGGCGACATGAAGGCCGTAGCGGGACAGAACACGGGCGCGGCGCATGCCCAGTTCCTCGGCGACCGCCGCGATCGAACCCCGGGACGGCACCACCGGAAGATGCGACGGGGTGCCCGCGGTGAGGTCCGCGTCCTCCGCCTCGGCCAGCTCGGCCATCTCCTCGGAGACGGGCGCGCTCGGCAACGGCTCGTCCTCACCGGAGTAGCCGGGCTCCAGACGGAGGTCCTCGGCGTCGGTGGGGAGCAGATCGCCGGGACCCATGTCGCCGGGACGCAGACGTTCGCTCCACGGCACCCACTCGGGGGCCAGCAGCGCGTCCGCGCCGGGCAGCAGGACGACCTCGTCCAGGGTGACGTTCTTCGCACGGGAGGCGCGCGCGACGGTCACCGCCCAGCGCCAGCCCCGGTACCCGAGTTCCTTGCACTCGAAGTAGTGCGTGACGACGCGATCGCCCTCGGAGACCACGCCCGCGTGCTCACCCACCACGCCGGGCGCTGCGGCCTCCTCGGCTGCGTCGCGGGCGAGGTCGACGGCCTCGGCGCACTGGCGGTCGGGGGTGCGGCTTCGCGTTGTCGCTGCGCTCACAGGTATCGCTTCTCTCCTACGCCGTCACTCGGGTGCGCCGGCCTGAAGGCGGCGGATGCGGACGGAGCGGACCGAAGGGCCGCGTCGACGTCCGCGCCCAATCGCGCTCGGGCGCACCTGCTCCCATCCATTCTGCGGGATGTTTGAGAGGCGCGCGGCCGAGAACGTTCGCCACGGCGCGCTACGCACGCTACCTGTTCGCCGCCGCTCGGCCTACACCGACGTGACGGTTCGTTGCCTCCAGTGGGTCCGCAGTGGCACTTCATATGCGTTCATACGCGCGGTAACCGCACTACTCACAGGTTTCTCGGGGCACTATTGCGGGGTGGCAGCCACAAGGACACCCCAAGGAGCCACCGGGATCGGTGGCGGTTCGGGCCGGATGACCGGGTCCGTCCGTGCTGTCGGGCGCGCCCTGCACTTTCCGTTCACCGGTACGGCCCGCGGCATCCGCAAGGCGACCCACGCGCACGGGGCGGGCGAGTCCGGCCTCGGCAAACTGATCGAACTGCACGCCGTCAACGGCGCGGGCGACGTGATGATCACCGTGGCCCTCGCATCCACGGTGTTCTTCTCCGTCCCCACCGACGAGGCCCGTGGGCGTGTCGCCCTCTACCTCGCGATCACCATGGCGCCCTTCACGGTCCTCGCCCCCGTGATCGGCCCGCTCCTCGACCGCCTCCCGCACGGCCGCCGCGCCGCCATGGCGGGCGCCATGCTCGCCCGGGCGATGCTCGCCCTGATCATCTCCGGGGCGGTCGCCACCGGCAGCCTGGAGCTGTATCCGGCGGCTCTGGGCGTGCTGGTCGCCTCCAAGGGATACGGCGTCGTGAGAAGTGCCGTGGTGCCACGGCTGCTCCCGCCCCGTTTCTCCCTCGTGAAAGCCAACTCCCGGGTCACCCTGGGCGGACTCCTCGCCACCGGTGTCGCAGCACCCATCGGTGCGGGCCTGCAGGCCATCGGACCGAGCTGGCCGCTCTACGGCGCCTTCGTGATCTTCATCGGCGGCACGTTCCTGTCCTTCTCCCTGCCGCCGAAGGTCGACTCGGCCAAGGGCGAGGACGTGGCCCTGCTCGCGGCCGACGAGGAGCATCTGCACGGACCGCACCGCAAGGACGTCAAGCGACCCGGACTGCGCACGGTCGGCACCGCCGTCACCCACGCCCTCGGCGCGAACGCCGCCCTGCGCTGGCTCTCCGGCTTCCTCACCTTCTTCCTCGCCTTCCTGCTGCGCGAGCACCCCCTGACCGGGGAAAGTGCTGCGGTGTCCCTCGGCCTGGTCGCGGTCTCGGCGGGCGTCGGCAACGCGCTCGGAACGGCCGTCGGGGCGTGGCTCAGATCGAAGGGGCCGGAGATCATCATCCTGACCGTGGTGGCGTTCGTCCTGGGCGCCTCGATCACCGCCGCGATCTTCTTCGGGGCCCTCCTGGTCGCCGGCCTGGCGGCCGTCGCCGGGTTCTCGCAGGCCCTGTCCAAGCTGTCCCTGGACGCCCTGATCCAGCGCGACGTGCCCGAACTGGTCCGCACCTCGGCCTTCGCCCGCTCCGAGACCCTGCTCCAGGTGTCCTGGGTGTTCGGCGGCGCCGTCGGCATCGTGATGCCGCTCAACGGCTACCTCGGCCTCTCCGTGGCCGCCGTCGTCGTCGCCGTGGGCTGGCTGGCCACCGCGAAGGGGCTGCTGAGCTCGTCCCGGCACGGGGGCTCACCCCGGGCACGGGTGGCGTGACCGGCGGATCACACCGCGTGTGGCGTAACGAACGGGGCACGCCGACCCCGCGTAAGGGGACGGCTGGACCCGCCGGATAACCTTCCGCCATGACCACGCTGCCCCGCGGCGAAGCCGCCCATGTTCACCGCGCTGTGCGACGCCGCCGCGCCGTCGCCGCCGTCGGCCTCGTTTCCGCCGGACTGCTCGTCCTGTCGGCCTGCGACAAGCCGACGCCTCGCGTCACCGTCACGGCCGGTTCGACCTCGGTGAGCTCCGAGGCCACCTGCTACGACGACGGCAACGACATCGGCCAGACCAAGGCCGCCAAGTGCGCCCTCCAGAAGGGCGACGCCAAGACGATCAAGGTCAAGCAGAGCGAGACCCTGCGCGTCGGCGTCGACCAGAAGATCGCGGACACCGGCTGGGCCCTGTGGATCAACGGCCAGCAGATGACGTACGTGTACAAGAAGTCGTACTACGCCTTCGAGGGCGTCGACCTCTTCGCCCAGCAGCAGGGCCAGTCCCCGCAGAAGACGCTGTACATCAGCATCGTCGAGCAGGACAAGACGACCTCGGGCCAGAGCAAGGCCCACAAGGGCGTGTGGAACTTCAAGCTGGAGAACGCGGACTACTGATCCGCCGACGCCCGTGATGCGCATCCTCGTGGCCACCGCCGTCCCGGTCGAACGGGACGCGGTGGCCCGCGCGTTCAACGGCACCGCGCCGACGGTCGACGTCCTCGCCGCCGGTGTCGGGCCCGCCCTCGCCGCCGCCTCCACCGCCACCGCACTCACCAGAGCCGCCCTGGCAGGTACCCCCTACGGCCTCGTCGTCTCCGCCGGGATCGCCGGCGGGTTCCAGCCGGACGCGCCGGTCGGGTCGCTCGTCGTCGCCGACGAGATCACCGCGGCCGACCTCGGGGCCGAGACCGCCGACGGATTCGTGCCGGTGACCGAGCTGGGCTTCGGCACCGTCACCCACCGTCCGCCCGCCGCACTCGTACGGGACGCCGTGGCCGCGACCGGCGCACGGGCCGGAGCCGTGCTCACCGTCTCCACGGTGACCGGTACGGCCGCCAGGGCCGCGGCGCTGCGCACCCGCCACCCCACCGCCCTCGCCGAGGCCATGGAGGGCTTCGGGGTCGCCGAGGCGGCCGGGGCGCACGGGGTGCCCGTGCTGGAGATCCGCGCCGTCTCCAACCCGGTCGGCCCGCGCGACCGGGCCGCCTGGCGCATCGGTGACGCGCTCGCGGCCCTGACAGCGGGATTCGGGAAGCTGACGCCCGTACTGGAGAGTTGGAACCAGCATGACGACTGAACCCCTCAAGCCTTCGCAGCCCTTGCAGATCGCGTACTCGCCCTGCCCGAACGACACCTTCGTCTTCGACGCCCTCGTGCACGGCCGCATCCCCCAGGCACCCGCACTGGACGTGACCTTCGCCGACATCGACATCACCAACGGCATGGCCGAGCGCGGCGAGTTCGACGTGCTGAAGGTGTCGTACGCCGTGCTGCCGTACGTCCTGGACGAGTACGCGCTGCTGCCCTGCGGCGGTGCGCTGGGGCGGGGCTGCGGGCCGCTGGTGCTCACCCGGGACGCCGGGGCGGATCTGACCGGGCGCAGGGTCGCCGTGCCGTCCGAGAGGTCGACGGCGTACCTGCTGTTCCGGCTCTGGGCGGCGGACGTCCTTCCCGGGGGGGTCGGGGAGATCGTCGTGATGCCGTTCCACGAGATCATGCCCGCCGTGCGGGACGGGAAGGTCGACGCGGGCCTCGTCATCCACGAGGCCCGGTTCACGTACCAGAACTACGGGCTCCACAAACTCGCCGACATGGGCGAGCACTGGGAGTCGACGACAGGGCTGCCGATTCCCCTGGGCGCGATCATCGCCAAGCGGTCACTGGGGGCACAGCGGCTTTCGTCGCTCGCCGACTCCATCCGCACCTCGGTGCGGGCCGCTTGGGACGAGCCCGAGGTTTCCCGGCCCTATGTGATGGCACATGCGCAGGAGATGGATCCCGGCGTTGCCGACCAGCACATCGGTCTGTACGTCAACGAGTTCACCGAAGACCTCGGAGAAGACGGATATGCGGCGATTCGGGGGCTGTTGACCCGCGCGGCCGTGGAAGGCCTTGTGCCTGCTTTGCGACCCGGTGCTCTGTCGTTCGTCTGAACCGTCATTGCGGCCGGCCGCGCAGTTCCGTGAACTCCTTTGGCAGGTTCGGCCATTGGGCCAGTTTCAACATGCCCAGGACCCGGTGGATCAGGAAACCCGCCAGCGGGAGTTCCACACACACCGCCAGTGCTGCCGACCACCACACGTCCGGGGTTCCCAGCGCCAGCGACACGTCGAACCACGCGTCGCACACCAGGAGCGCTCCCGTCGCGACGGCCGCCACGACCACCGCCCGGTGGCGACGCCAGCCGAGTACGGCCGTGGCCGCCATCGCGAGCAGAAGCAGCACGTCGAAGCCGACCCAGGTGATGCGCCACTGGCGGACCGTGTAGCCGCTGGGCAGCGTGAAGGCCAGCAGGACCGTCCACGGGACGAGCCCCACCGCGCACACGGTCAGCAGTTCCAGGGTGTGGCGCCGCTGCCGTTGGATCTGCTCAAGCAGTTGGGGCGACGGCGCCTCGGTCCGTATCCCGCTCACTACACGTCGAGTTGGTCGGCGACCGCCCGCAACAGACCGGCGATCTTCCCGCCGGCGACCTTGTCGGGATAGCGGCCGCGCTCCAGTATCGGCGTGATGTTCTCGAGAAGAGTCGTCAAATCCTGCACAATGGACGCCAGTTCGTCCGGCTTCTTGCGCTGGGCCGCCGCGACCGAGGGGGCGGGTTCCAGGAGGGTCACCGAAAGCGCCTGGTCACCGCGCTGGCCGGCGACCACGCCGAACTCCACCTTCTGGCCGGGCTTCAGCGTCTCGACTCCGGCGGGGAGGACCGAGGAATGGACGAAGACGTCACCGCCGTCGTCACGGGAGAGAAAGCCGAAGCCCTTCTCACTGTTGAACCACTTGACTTTGCCGGTAGGCACGTCTGTCCTCGTCCTCGTACTTGTCGGAAAACTGCATCTGAAACGGCTCTTGATAGCACTTGGGCGGGTCGTCGGGACCCGCCGGTTCCAAGGCTAATGGGGAACGGTCCGGTGACAAGACGTCGCCCGGTTGTTCCTTCGGGCAGGGAACTACCCTGGTCCGGTGCGTGACAAAACCCAATCGAATTCCGCTGCTCCCGGTGACCGACTGATCCGTGCCGGAGCCATCGTCTTCTTCGTCGGCGCGGTGGCCACACTCGTCACCGTGGCCCCGTTTCTGCTCGGAACGACACCATTTCCGACCTACATGTTCGGATTGAGCATGCTCATGGCCGTCGGCTTCGTGGTGGCCGGTGCGGGAGTGCTGCAATCCGTCGCGGCGGGAAGGCGTCAGGCGCGGGCCGGAACACAGCCCGGGCGGTAGTCCGAAAACCACCTGGGGAACTCGGTGAGATCGCCCAGCACGACATCCGCCCCGGCCGCACTCAGTTCCCCGGCGCTGCACGGGCCCGTGGGCACGGCGACCGAGAGTGCCTCGGCGAACCGCGCACCGCGTACGTCGCCGACGTGGTCGCCGACGTAGATGCTCGCGCCGTGCTCGCGCAGTGCGAGCGCCTTCTGCTCGGCCCACAGGTTGCCGATCACCGCGTCGGGCGCCATGTCCAGGTGTTCCATGTGCAGTTCGGCGTTGGGCTGCCACTTGGCCGTGACGACGATCGCCCGCCCGCCGGCCGCCTGTACGGCCTCGACGGCCTCGCGGGCGCCGGGCATCGCGAGGGTCCCGGTGATGGCGTAGGCCGGGTAGAGCTCGCGGTAGAGGTCCGCCATGGCCGGTATCCGGTCCGTGGGGAACCAGTGCGCCATCTCCTCCTCCAGCGGCGGGCCGAGCCGCGTGACCACGAGGTCGGCGTCGACGTGGGTTCCCGTCCGTTCGGACAGTTCCACCCAGCAGGCGTGGATGCCGGGGCGGGAGTCGATCAGCGTCATGTCGAGGTCGAAGCCGACGGTCGGGGCGGAGATGCTCGCAGAGGCCATATGGGTCATTGTGCCGGGCAGGCGGGGCGGGCGGACACCGGGTTTTCCGGGGCTCATCGTCTCCGTTGGGAGCGCCACACCAGGAACAGGGCCGAGGCCACGGCAGCGCCGCGCACGACCCACGGCCAGGTCTCGGAGACGGCGTCGTTCATGTGGCCCTGGGCGATGGGCTCGCCCCAGCGGCCTTCGTTTCTGCCCCACAGCCAGAGGAGCCCGGCGGTGAGGGAGAGGCCGGGCAGGAACACGACCGCCCACTTCGTCTCGGCGTCGCTGAGGCGGCGCGAGGCCCAGGCGATGAGCCAGCCCACGGCGAGGACGATCAGGTTGCCGAGCACGGCACCGGTGATGAGGAGGGCCGCGGCGATCAGGAGGAGGGGGTTGCTCCAGCCGCCGGTGACCACGCCGTCGGCGCGGGAGAAGGGGCGACGGCGGACCGGGGCGGCCTCGACGGCGGGTTCTACGGCCGCAACGGCCCGTTTGCGCTTCCACCAGGCGGTACGGGTGGCTGCCGGGATCTCCGCAGCCTGCTCGACGGCCGGTGCCGGTTTCTCCTCGGGCTTCTCCTTGGGTGGCGGGGGCTTCAGCAGTTCCGGGATCTCCACTCCGCCCACGAAGCCCGGCACGCTGTCGCCGACACCGAAGGGGCTGCTGTCCACCCGCCACCAGTCGGGCTGGGAGGCGCTGTCGCCGAGTTCGTCGAGGCCGGCCTGGTGGGGGCCGGAGGACGTGTCGCGGTCGGTGGAGGGGGCGGGCTGCGGGGGCACGGCGGGGCGCGGGCCCGGTACGACCTTGCGCAGCCCCTTCCGGGGGCGCTCGGTGTCCTGTGACGCGCGGTCCCGCTGTACGGGCATGGAGACGACCGGTGTCTGGGGGGCGTTGCCGGCCGTGCCTCCGGCGGCGGTGACCACCTCGTCGGGGCTGCCCAGTCTCGCGATGATCCGGCGGACGGCGGCGGGTGAGTCCACGGTGGCTTCGGCGCGCCGACGGTCGATCTCGCCGCGCAGCGCTGTGACGAGCCGCATGCGGGTGGATGACGGCAACTGCCGCTGGTGCGCGACGTCGCCGACGCGGCTCAGATACTCGTAGACGACCTGGTCGCTCTCGATACCCACGAAGTCCCCTCCGGGGCGGGTGTGTTCGGTACCCCGTGGGAGGACGTTAGCGCAGGCGGGTGTCGGGCGGACGGGGTCGGGCGTCGGGTCGGTCGGTGCATGCGCGTCCGCGGGATGTTCCGTTCGGCGGGCGGGTGCGGATGTCGCCGGTCGGGAGGCCGTGGGCGCTCCTGGCGCGGTCCGGTACCCGCTACCGTTGGTCGGATGAGCAACCCGGCCGTACCGCCGCGCTCCCTCGCGGAAGCGCTCCGGGCCAGGGACGACGTGTCCCTGGCCGCGCTTTTGCGTGCCCGCCCCGATCTCATCACCCCTGTGCCCACGGACCTGACGCAGCTCGCGACACGGGCCGGGACGCGGGCGTCGGTGGTGCGGGCGCTGGAGCGGTTGGACCGTTTCGCGCTGCAGACCGCGGAGGCGCTGGCCGTCGCGGCGGAACCGGCGCCGTATGCGGAGCTGCTGGCGTTGCTGACCGGCGACGCGGGTGACGCGGCGGTCTCGGCGGCGCTGCCGCACGCCTTGGCGACCCTGCGGGAGCAGGCTCTGGTGTGGGGTGACGAGGACCGGCTGCGGCTGGTCCGCACGGCCCGTGAAGTGCTCGCGCCCTCGCCGCAGCATCCGTCGCCGACGGGGCTCGGTCCGACGGTGCAGGAGGCGACGGCGGGGATGTCCCCGGGTCGCATCCAGGAGCTCGTCACGGCGGTGGGGCTCGGTTCGACCCATGACGCGGTGTCGGCGGTGGCGTCGCTGGCGGATCTGTTCACGGACAGGAAGCGGATGGCGGTGCTGCTCGCCGGGTTGGCGGAGGAGTCCCGGGAGGTGCTTTCGCGGCTGGTCTGGGGGCCGCCGTACGGCCAGGTCACGGCCGACCCGGCGCCTCATCTGCGTCGCCTGCTCACCTTGGGGCTGTTGGTGCCGACGGCGCCCGGGACGGTCGTACTGCCTCGGGAGGTGGCCCTGCATCTGCGTGGTGGCCGGGCGCACCGTGAGGTGGAGCCGTTGCCGCCGGTCGTGGAGCCCGGCGTGACCCACCGTCCACAGGTTGTGGACGCGACGGCGGCGGGGCAGGCGTACACGGCGCTGGCGACCGTCGAGGAGTTGCTGAAGGACTGGGACGAGGGCGGGCCCGCGGTGTTGCGGGCGGGTGGCCTCAGTGTCCGTGACCTCAAGCGGACGGCTGTCGCGCTGGACGTGGCGGAGCCGGTGGCCGCGTTCTGGGTCGAGCTGGCGTATGCGGCGGGTCTGTTGGCTTCCGACGGGGAGGCCGATGAGCGGTATGCGGCGACTCCGGCGCACGACGAGTGGCTGGAGCAGCCCTCGGCGCAGCGCTGGGCGCGGCTGGCGGAGGCCTGGCTGACGGCGACGCGGACGTCGGGGTTGGTCGGTGGCCGGGACGCGAAGGACCGCACGCTGTCGACGCTCGGCCCGGGGCTGGACCGCAGTGCGGCGCCGGAGGTGCGGCATCGGGTGCTGACGTTGCTGGCGGGGCTGCCGCAGGGGGTGGCGCCGTCGCCCGGGTCGGTGCTGGCCCGGCTGCGTTGGGAGCGCCCGTTGCGGGGTCCGCAGCGGGAGGACGATGTGCGGTCGCGGCTGGCCGAGTGGACGCTGAAGGAGGCGGAGCTGCTGGGGGTGACGGGGCGGGGCGCGTTGTCGGGGCACGGGCGGGCGCTGCTGGGGGCGGGTGTGCCGAAGGCGCCGGGCGTGGTGCCTTCGGGCCCTGGGGACAAGCTCCCCGTGCATCATCATCGGGAGCGTCATCCTGCGGTCCCGGAGCCGCTCTCCCGCACCGAACAGGCCGCCGCGTCCGCCGCTGCGGCCCGGCTGCTGGCGCCGTTGCTGCCCGAGCCGCTCGATCACGTCCTGCTGCAGGCCGACCTGACCGCGGTGGCCCCCGGCCCGCTGGAACGGCCGCTCGCCGATGTGCTGGGTGTGCTCGCGGATGTGGAGTCGAAGGGCGGGGCGACGGTGTACCGGTTCACGCCCGGGTCGGTGCGCCGTGCCCTGGATGCCGGGCAGTCCGCGTCCGATCTGCATGCCTTCCTGGCCGCGCACTCGCGGACGCCGATCCCGCAGCCGTTGACGTATCTGATCGACGATGTGGCGCGCAAGCACGGCCATCTGCGGGTGGGTGCCGCTTCGGCGTACGTCCGCTGTGACGACGACGCGCTGCTGAACGAGATCCTCGCCGACAAGCGCGCCGCGGGTCTGCGGCTGCGTCGGCTGGCTCCGACGGTGCTGGCCGCGCAGGCCGATCCGGCGTCGCTTCTGGACGGTCTGCGGGCGATGGGTTTCGCACCGGCAGCCGAGTCCGCGGAGGGGGATGTTCTGATCACCCGTGCCCTCGCCCACCGCACTCCGCCGCGTACGGCTCCCGAACCCGTCCCGGACGGCCCCCCGGTCCCTGACGCGACCCTTCTCTCGGCTGCGATCCGGGCCGTGCGCGCGGGTGATCTGGCGTCCACGGCCGCGCACCGGCCGACCGACCGGCCTGCGCCGGTCGCCGGCGGGCTCCCTCGCACCGGTTCCGCCGAGACGCTGGCCACCATGCAGGCCGCCGTCCTCACGGGCGAGTCGCTGTGGATCGGCTACGTGAACGCGGAGGGTGCGGCCAGTCAGCGCGTCATCGCGCCCGTCCGTGTCGAGGGCGGCTTCGTGACGGCGTACGACCACACGGCGGACGAGGTCAGGACGTACCCGTTGCACCGGGTCACGGGAGTGGCGGAGTTGGCGGAGGACTAGCCAGGGCCCCGCGCATCGTCTCGGTGAAGCGGTGTCCGGCCGGCAGGAGTTCGCCGCTGTCGAGGAGGGTGTCGACGGCGTCGCGGGTGTAGCCGTGCCAGGTGGTGTGTTCCCGTGCGGCCCGGAGGTCGGGCGGGGCGGTGGTGTGTTCGGTGGACCAGAAGTCGCACACGCCGAGGTGGGCGTAGGTCCCCTGGAGGAGCGCGTCCAGCGGTCGGGGGTCGGGGCGCCACGGGGCGTGGTAGCGGGCCTGGGACACCGGGCCGTGCAGCGGGACCAGGTCGAGCAGGGCGCCGAGTTGGATGTGCAGGAACTCGTGGACCAGGGTGAGGGCGAGGAGTACCGGGTCGGCGGGCGGGGACAGGGCGACCGCGCCGTAGGCCCGGCGGGCCGCGGAGCTCACGGAGGTGCCGCCGGGCGCGGGGCGCAGGGGCACGAGGGTGGACAGACAGGCGGCGACTGCCTCGGCGTGCCAGGGGTGGCGGCGGACCAGGATCTGCCAGGCGCCGTCCAGGAGTTGCTGCCAGTGCCGTACCTCGTCGGCGGTCTGGGTGTCGGCCGGCGGGTGGCCGTGCACGGCGCGGAAGGGGCCGCGGTCGGCGAGCCGCAGCCGCAGTACGGCGCCGTCGCACTCGGTGGTCAGCAGGCGTGGCCCGGACAGTGCGGCCGGTCCCGCGTGGACGAGTTCGCCGAACCAGGTGAGGTCGGGGTCGCCTCCGTGGGCGCGTTCGGCCAGTGCGCGGGCCAGTCCTTCGTCCAGGTAGGGGTGGAGCATGGTCTGCTGCCAGCGGTCCGGGTTCTCGCGGTGCATGCGGGCGAGGGCTCGGTAGGGCTCCTCGAAGGCGGCGGAGGACCGGCGCAGGGCCGCCGTCAGGAGCATGCGTTTGCCGAGCTGGCCGCGCCGCAGCACGGTCACGGCCGCACCGCCGCCGCGGGCGCGGGCGATGGCGTCGAACGTGCCGGGGTCGATGTCGTGCAGGGCGAGGGAGTCGGCGGCGTGGGGTGCGTCGGGGGGTGGGGCGGACACGGAGGGCCGGCTCCTCACGGTCGGGGCGGGTGGTGCGGCGGTGTCATCAGGGCAGCGGCTGTGCGGCCGTGCCGAGCGCTGTGACGTCCTGGCGCAGGCGTCCGGCGATGTGGTCGACGAGGACGGCGAGGTCCGCGCAGTAGACGGACGGGGCGGCGAAGGGTGTGGGCGTGGCCCCGGGCCGGTAGCGGTGGGCGTAGAGGCCGCCGCCGCAGACCGTCGAGCGGGTGCAGGCCGCGCAGACGGGGGCGAGTCCGGCCAGGCCGCGCTGGCGGGCCCGGAACGCCTCGTGGCGGGCGGCGTCGGCGAAGGTGTGCTGGAAGACGTCCAGGCCGGTGGCCGGGGCCCCGGGATAGGTCACCTTGAGGGAGTCGGCCTGCTCGATGGTGCCGTCGGTCTCGACGACCACGAGGTCGACCGGGGTCAGTCCGACGGACTCGCTGCGGGCGGTTCCGCCGAGCAGCAGGACGGCGATCTCCTCGAAGAGCCGGATCCCGGTCTCCCTGCGCGGTGCGCCGTACCAGCGGTCGAACACCGCGCACAGCCAGCGCGCGTACGGCACCGGTTCCGCGGGGACGGCGCCGGGTGCCGCCGGGGGCGGGGTGGTGCGGCCGCCGAGTCCGGGCGGCGGGGTGTGCCAGGTGGCGTGCGGCAGGAGCAGGTCCAGTCGGGGCGGGGAGAACTCCAGCAGGGCCTCGTAGGTCTCCACCGGGTCGGCGGTGAGGTCGATGGCGCACAGCAGTCCGGCGTACAGGGCGTGGTGGGGGCCGTCGGTGAGGAGTCTCAGTGCCCGTGCGACCCCGGTGTGGCTGCCCCGGCCGTCGGGGCGTCTGCGGTGGCGGTCGTGGGTGGCGGCGGTGCCGTCGAGGCTCACGCCGATCCGTACTCCGTGGCGGGCCAGGACGGGCAGCAGTGCCGGGTCCTCGGCGAGCCTGAGGCCGTTGGTCTGCAGGGTGAGCCGCAGTGCGGCCACTCCGTCCAGGGCGTCGGCGAGGACGTGCAGCATGGCGTCCAGGCGGGCGGCGCCCACCAGCAGCGGTTCGCCGCCGTGCAGGACGACGTGGACCTCGCGCAGTCGGTGTGTGCGGGCGTGCCCGGCGATGAGTGCGGCTGTGCGGCGCACGGTCTCGGGTGTCATGACCTTGGGGCGGTCGCGCCAGCTCTGGTCGGCCGACTCGTACATGTAGCAGTAGTCGCAGGCGAGGTTGCAGCGGCTGTGGATCTTCAGCAGGAACTGCCGGAAGGGAACCATGGGCCAGCCTCGCTGGATCGCGCCGGTGCCCGGGCCGCTCCCGCCGGCGGCCGGGACGACACGGGAAACGGTGTGGCGGGTGGCGGCATCCTACAACCCGTCAGCTCCGGGGCCCGCGGCGTCTTGGCCGCCGGCTGCGCTCAGGTGGTCGGCGGTTCGATGTCGGAGTCCAGCCGTACCCGGCGCGCGATGGCCAGGGTCGTCGGGTGGTCCTCTCCGAGGGTGCGTCTGGCCCGCGTCAGGGAGTCTTCGTAAAGGCGGTCCGCCTCCTCCGTACGCCCCAGGGCGCGCAGGGTGAGGGACAGGTTGGAGCCGCTGCCGATGACGTCGTAGTGATCGGGTCCGATCGCGGGCAGCAGTCCCTCCCGCGCCTGCGTCTCGATGTCGGCGGCCTCCTGGATCCGGCCGCTCTTCACCAGGTCGTTGGCGTGGTTGAGCATGCAGCTGTAGGTGTAGGGGTGGGTCTCCCCCAGGGCGGTGCGCAGGTGGTCCACGGTGCGTGCCGAGAGCGCGAGTGCCTCGTCGGTGCGGCCCAGCAGTCTGAGATACACCGAGGTGTTGTTCGCGCAGACCAGGGTGACGGGGTGCTCCTCGCCCAGGTAGTCCTTGTAGCGGTCGAGGGCCCGCTGGGAGTACTCCTCCAGCGCCTTGCCGGTGTCGCCGAGCGCGGCGAGGTCGCTGGCCAGGTTGCAGGTGACGGCGAGGGTGTCGTAGTGGTCGGCGCCGTGGGCCACGAGGTAGCGGTTGTAGATGTCCTTGTCGATGTCGTGGGCCTCGCCGTAGCGGCCGTCCCGGCGCAGGGCGACGGCGAGGTTCTTGCGGGCCCGCAGGGTGTCGCTGTGCCCGTCGCCGAGGAGCTGCTGGTAGAGGCGGGTGGTGGTCTCCAGGAGGCTCAGTGCCTGTTGGAGTTCTCCCGTCTCGCGCAGGTCCCGGGCGTAGTTGTTGGCCAGGTTGAGGGTGCGCGGCTTCATGCTGCCCTGGGTCTGGCGCTGGCGGTCGTAGGCCGACCGGTGCAGGGCCAGGGCCGCCTGCCGGTCGCCCGCCAGGTATTCGGACATGCCCAGGTTGTTGGCGTACATCAGGGTCCGCTGGTGGTCGTCGCCGAACTCGCGCAGGGCCACCTCGTAGGTGTTGCGGTCCAGTTTGCGGGCTTCCTGGTAGCGGCCGAGGTTGCGCAGGTCGGCGCCGACGTTGCCGGCCGCGGCGAGGGCGTCGTAGTGGTCGGCCCCCTTGGTGGCGGTGAACCGCCGCAGCACGTCGGAGTCGACGTCGTACGCCTCCACCAGCCGCCCCTGCGAGCGCAGTACGTTGCCCAGTTGGGTGCGCAGGAGCAGGGTGTGCACGTCGTCGGGGCCGCCGCCGGGGAAGTCGGGCCGTGCCCAGCGTTCCAGGGTGCGTACGGCGAGGTCGTCGGCCATCCCGTAGAGGCTGCGCCGCCACAGGTAGCGCACCGAGTCGACGATCAGCTTGCGGACCTCGGGGTCGGGGTCGGCGGCGGCGCGTGAGGGTTCCAGGTGGGGCAGGAGCTCGTCGTACTTGTCCCAGTCCGCGGGGGACTCGGGATTGCCGCGGTTGGCGTCCGCCAGCGCGGTGTGCACCACGCCCCGCAGTTCCGTCCAGCGCTGTGCGCCGACCCCGTCCCGGATGACCGCCTGGACCAGCCGGTGCACGGTCAGTGTCTCGGTGCCCTGGTCGCTGCGGGCCAGCCCGTACCGGTTGAGCAGGCGCAGCAGCTTCGCGACGGCCATGTCGTCGCGCAGGTCGTCCGCGTCCATGGTCAGGGCCCGGGTGACGGCCCGGCCGAACAGCAGCCGGGTGGGGATCGGGTCGGGGCCGAAGAAGGAGCAGATCTCCAGCATCTCCACGGCGGCCCGGTTGCCCTCGCGCAGGTCGTCCACCGCCAGCTTCCAGGTCTGGGCGGCGGAGGTGGGGTACTCCCGCAGCGGCAGCCGGGTGTCGTCGAGGATGTCCGCGGGGCGGTCGCGCAGCCGGGCGAGATAGATGTCGACGGGCATCGTGCTCTCGCTCAGCCAGGCCGCCGCCTGTCCCACCGCCAGCGGCAGGTCGCCGAGTTCGTGGGCGACCTGTTCCGCGTCCCCGGCGGCGAGCGAGGGGCTGAAGCGGCGGAGCAGTTCGACGCTCTCCGCGCGGCTGAAGACCGCCACCTCGGCCCGGCCCGCGCTGTTGACCCAGGCACGGTCGCGCGAGGTGATCAGCACATGCCCGCCGGGCGGCCCCTCCGGGAGGAGTCCCTCCAGTTCCGCGGGGCGGCCGGCGTTGTCGTACACCAGGAGCCAGCGGTCGTACGGCCGTCCCTGGCCCAGCGCGCGCAGCACGGCTTCGGCGGTGCCGCGCACGTCCTCGCCCTCCTCGAGGCCGAGGTCGCGGGCGAGGTCGGCGAGGGCGGAGGGCAGGAGGCCGGGCTGGGCGGCATCCAGCCACCAGACCACGTCGTAGGCGGACTTGTAGCGGTGCGCGTACTCCAGCGCGATCTGGGTCTTGCCCATGCCGCCGAGTCCGTACAGCACCTGGCTGGGCACGGTGGCGGAGGGTCCGGCGGTGAAGTTGTCGCGCAGCTGTTCGAGCAGCGGGCCGCGCCCGGTGAAGGACAGGTTGCGGGAGGGCAGGTGCACGGCGGGCGGCATCGAGCCGGGGAATCCGGACGGGGTCGTGACCGCCGGGACCGAACCGTCCGGCAGCCGGCGGCCGGCGGGCAGCCCGAGGACGGCGAGGAGCTGGTCGACGGCCTCGGCCGGGCCGCAACGGCTGAGGTCGGCGGCCATGCTCTCGAGGTAGGGCTCGGTGGCCGCCGGGTCGAGATCCTGGAGCCGGACGGCGACCAGACCGGGTCCGCCCGGTGTCTCGTACCCGGCCAGCTGGAGGCGGATCGCGGCGGCCCGCGCCTGGGCCGGGTACTCAGGTGTGAGCAGGGCCAGTACCCGGCCCTGGCCGTTCAGGGTGCCGACCACCTCGGGCAGGACACCGCCGTCCGGGCCGACCGTGCTGTGCAGCGAGGCCTGGTAGCCGGCCGACTCCAGGGCCTCCGCGACCCACTCGGCCCAGATCCGGCCGAGCGGCGCGTAGCTGACGTAGATCTGGGTGGGCAGCGTGCGGGGGGTCCGCAGGTAGGCGGCGCGCAGTTCGGCGCGCCGGTCCGCGGGCAGGGGTGCGAGCCGGCGTACCCGGCCTTCCGAGATCCAGTCGGTGAGCCGCTCGAACGCGGTGAGCAGTGACCGTTCCTGCCGGGGCCGGTCGGCGACCGTGGCGGGGATCTCCTCGTAGGCGTAGAACGCCTTGTAGGGGATCTCGATCTCGCCCCAGTAGCGGCTGCGTTCCTCTTCGGGCACCCAGTCCAGGAAGGTGTCGAACTCGGCGCGGGAGTAGTCCCGTCCGGCCTCCAGCCGTTCGGTCTCGGCCTCCTCGACCCGCATGGGGACCGGCAGCACCTTGATGGGGCGGGGCGCGGTGCGCCGTACGGCGGCCGCCGCGTCCACACCGCCGCTGATGCTCTGGACGCTCATGGTGAAGCAGTCGACGAGGATGTCGGGCAGGAGGATGGTGCAGATGCCGGAGGTGTCGCTCACTCCGGTCCGGCTGTCGATCAGCACGTAGTCGTAGGAGGAGACCATCTCCGCGCGCAGGGCCTGCAGGAAGTGCCCGCCGCCGTGCCGGTCGTAGAAGCTGTGCCAGTTGAAGCTGGTGACGGCGGCCGAGTAGGCGGCCGACTGGCGTCCGGCGGGCAGGAAGTCCAGACGGCCCCCGGAGGGCAGTTCCAGCAGCAGTCCGATGGTGTACGGCGTCGGGTCCGCGGCGGCCCGCAGCCAGCCGTCGTCCTCCGCCACGGCGGTCGCCGCGGGGCGTGCCGGGGAACCGCCGTCGGCGGCCGCGCGGACCGGGGGCGCCTGGGGGCTCAGTACGGTGCGGACGTAGGCCTGCACCATGTTGATCAGGCCGTTGGAGGAGCGCAGTTCGGGATCGACCAGCAGCGGGTGGAGATAGCGGTGCAGGCCGGGCGCCTCCAGGTCCCAGTCGACCAGGAGCACACGGTGACCGCCGGCGGCGAGGATCCAGCCGACGTTGGCCAACGCCATGGTGCGTCCGGTGCCGCCCTTGTACGAGTAGAACGTGACGATCTTGCCCGGTCCGGTGGGCCCACTGGTCATCGTCCTGTGTCCTTAGTCGCGAGCGGTTCGCCGGGCGGCTCCTCGGGGTCGCCGGTTCCGTACGCTCCGGTGTGCCGCGGCGGCTCCTGCGGGGGCGGGGCCGCCGGACGGGAGGCGGGGACGGCGTCGGGGGGCGTGGGCGGGGGACGCGGGCCGGCGGGGTCGGCCGGCCCGGGAATGGTGAGCCCGCTCAGCGGAGGCGGGGGCGGGCCCGCGGGAAGCCGGTAGGGGGTGGTGCTCTCCATCTCCATCAGCCGGTTCTGCGCCACCGCGAGCATCACGGCGAGCTGGGCGTCGAACTCGTCCGTGCCGACCTGCACCCGGAACAGCGGGTCGTGCGGATCGTTCTGGCGGCGCCAGTTGCGCCACAGGACCCGGCTCAGGTCCTGCCAGACCAGTTCGTCGGCGGTCTCCTCGTCGGAGTCGTGCGAGGGCACCAGGACGCAGGTGGCCGGGCGGTTCTGGCCGTCGTAGTCGGCGAGCGCGTCCCGGTAGGTCTGGATGCGCACGGCCCACGGGTCGACCAGCAGGATGCTCGTCTGGTTGTTCACCATCGTGTCGTCGAGGCGGCTGCTCAGTCCGTCGTCGACGACCTCGATGTTGCTGGTGTAGCCCTCCTGCACGATCACCCGCTGCGCCCGGTGGGCGACCGTGGGGTGCTTGGGCGGGTGGTACGGCGTCCACTCCCGCGGGGAACGCCCGTAGTACTCCGGCCGCTGCCGGCCCTGTGGCAGCGGGTCGGTGACACCGGCTGCCAGGAAGACCTGCACGTGCCCGGTGCCCGGTGCGGCGGCACCCTGGTGCTCGGCGGTCGGGAACAGGCCGCGTACGTCGCCGAGGTCGAGGCCGGGGGTCACCGGCAGCCGGAACCGCTCCGCGGCTATCCGCACCCGGGCGGCGATCTTCCTGACGATCCTGTGGTACTCCGGGCCGGTCGGGTCGGTGCGCAGGATCTGCATCAGGCCCTGTGCGGAGTACTCCGGGCCCATGCCCGCCTCGTGGTACTGGAAGCGGGCGACCTCGTCGGGGACCTCTGTATCCATGGGCTCCCACAGCACCGGAACCAGCGCCGGGACGTCCATCTCGGTCTCCCGGCGGTAGCGCAGGAGCCTCTCCCAGAAGGCCGTCCACTCCTTGCCGCAGTACTCGCTGTGCAGATACGCGGGCGAGTACAGGGCGACGAAGGCGCGGCAGTGTCCGACCGCCGCACCGAGGACCCTCGACCAGTCCGCTCCCAGACCGAGGCGCTCGACGTCGCGGAACGGCGGCTGTGCCGTCGAGTCGGCACCGATCCGGCGGAGCTCCAGCACGAGGTCGTCGTGGAACCGCTTCACGAACTCGTCGCGGTCGTCCTTCCGCGCATAACTGAGGAAGAAGTACGGCTCCTGAACCAAGGCGCCCCCCGATGCCTCCCCGGTCGACCTGGCGCCATGCCACGTGCATGCCGGAGTACGTCCGGGTCATACCCAGAGCGCCGATGACTCAAGCTGTCGGGTTCGGACATCTGTCCGGGTGTGCGGAGGGGGGTGGGAGGGGGTGGGAGGGGGTGGCAGGCGCCGGGATCTCAGAGCATCGACGAGTCGAAGGCGGCGTACGGAACACCGACCGGATGGACGGCCTCGTCGACCACGCGGCGCAGCACCGCGCCCAGCACGGTGTCCGGATGATCTTCGAGCAGCTCGTCCAGCGCGTCCATGCTCAGGCCGGCCACATCGAGCAGGCATGAGTCGATCCGGGCGCTAGCGTCCATCGGCATCCCTTACACACGCGCGTGCGCTGTCGGGGCCGTTGCACGCGAAACCTACCGCACCCTATAGGGAGGGTGCCGTGAGATTCCAAACGCCACAACCCGCTGTGCACGCTCACTGGACATAGGTGAGCGGTCCTCCCATCGTCCATACGATCAGGTGTGATCCACCAGCAGGTGCTGAAGGTTCCGGCATCGTCCTGGACGGCGGCCGTCGAGCCGGACGGCGAGATCCGCGACGGCGTCTGGGTCGCTGAACTCACCGGCGACGTTCTGGACGGCCGGCCCAAGGGCATGCGGCTGATCGCCAGGAAGGAACGACCGTACCCCGGGGCCCAGTTGCGGCTCACGGATGCGGACGGCATGCGGCTGACGTGCTTCGCCACCAACACCTCGGTCCGGCCGATCGCCGAACTCGAACTCCGTCACCGGCTGCGGGCCCGGGCCGAGGACCGCATCCGCGCCGCCCGCGCCACCGTCCTGCGCAACCTCTTCAACCGCATGATCGACTGCCTCCACCACAGCCTCACCCCACGGCACGAAAACGGTCCACCGACTCCGTCGGCGGACCGTCACGAAACTTCGAGGTCAGGGCCGTTTCCCGGCCGCCTCCTGGCTCATCCTTGCGGCGAGGGCCAGGAAGACCGAAAGATTCTGGACCATCTCCACGGGGAGCTTGGCCCACGGCTTTCCGTCACCATGCCGATGGATCTCCAGCCAGCCTTGTTTCACCGTGACCTGGTCGACCTCGTGCCAGCCGAGCCGGTGGTCGAGGTACCCGACACCGGCGGGATCGAGGTGGGCCCCGAAGAAGTCGACCCGTTCGCCCGCCTTCAGCCGGTCCCTGTCCTGCGGCAGCCGAACGCGCGTGAATGTCTTGTCCAGTTCGTCGATGAACCGGGCGACCCCCTTGTACGCGTCGGTCACCGCGATCTCGGCGCCCTCACGGGGACGCACCCAGAGTTCGTGTGTGGTGACGCTGGTGATCCCGTTCGTCACTTTGGTGCTGCTCCGCCGAACGCCGTCGATCTCGTCCCATGAGTACGCCTCCGGCACCTGCCCGGCGACCTCCCGGACGATGCCGTGCTGGTAGTGACCTACCCAGACCTGCGCCTGCCTTCTCGTGAGCGCGAGGAAGAGGAAATACCCGGCTGCGGCGACAATGGCGGCCCCCAAGATGAGCAGCGGCAGCCCGTAGTACCAGGCGCCGTCGCTCCGCTGGCCCTCCACCGCGGCCGAAATCCCCAGCCAGAGCACCGGCAGTCCGACCAGTGTCGGCAGCAGCACCACGATCCACGGGAAGCGCTTGGGCTCGGTCCACACCAGCCCCTGGCGCGAACCGAGTTCGAAGTCCCGCGCGACTCTGCCCATGGCGGGCGGAACAGGAGTGGAACCACGATCCGACACAAGCCCCCCAAGACCAGACAACAGAGGGCCATTATCGGGGGAGGGAAGCACGCATGGGAAGAACGTCTCGGCCCAGCCCATCGGTTGGGCGGACGGTCCCGCACCCTCGGGCCGGGACGGGCCTCGAATAGCCCGGCGGGAAGATCCGCGGGCATGGACCGCCACTTGATGCCGTTGTCGCACTGCCATTGCTTGAGCTACTGAACTCAGCGATCGGCCAGGTCGGCCCGATCGCCTTCGAACAGCGAACGGTGTCCACGACTCAGGGGAAGCCCCCCCGTTCACCGGGCGGGGTCGACTCGCAGGTCTCCGATTGTGTGCGGCACAACGCGAAGCTCGCCCGTGCGGACATGACAATCGCAAGCACGAGCCCAGCAAGGAGGAATACATAGAGGATCCGCCATGGCTGGGCCATCCGGTTGGGGCCGCGCATCCGCCTCATGCCAATCAGCAGCGTAAGTAACAAGGCGAACAGAAGCAGCGTCACCAGGAGATCCAGCACAGTGTCACTTTATGACCGCATCGGCCGTCTCCGACAGCCCTCATTCGCCGCCGCGGGGGCGCGGCGGCCTCGTGGCCTGTGCGGTGCGGCCCCCTGGGGCGCCACGGAGAGGTGCGCGACGGCCATCCGACCGAGACGGCCGCCTTGCAGGCGGTGGCCGAGAAGCTTGACATTCCACGCTCTGGTGCTCGGCGAGCCGCATGATCTCCGCGAAGTCGAGCGTGCAAGTCGGTCGATCTTGACGAACACGATCACGTCCAGTTCGGCGAGCCTGGTCAGGATGCGTTGCAGTCCCGGACGGTCGAGCCCGCGCGAGAAGCCCGAAACTCTATGTCTTCCTCGGCGGCCACGACCTCCCAGCCGCGTGCCTCGCACAGCGCTTCACAGGCCGCGCGCTGACGTTCGGGCGAAGTCGTCTCGTCGGTTTCGCGCGATAGGCGAACATAGACAGCGGCGCGCATCCCCGGCGCGCCGGCCGGGACGCCCTTCCGGCGTCGGGCACGGGGCATAGCCCGTGCTGTGACAGACGTTGGTTCTGTCATGAGACGACCCTATCTCCGGAGGTATGCGTGTCCTGCCTAATCGTCCAGTCCGACAAGACCCTGCTGCTGGAGGTCGACCACGAGCTGGCCGACGAGTGCCGTCGGGTCATCGCTCCGTTCGCGGAACTGGAGCGGGCGCCCGAGCACATCCACACCTACCGGGTGACCCCGCTGGGTCTGTGGAACGCGCGGGCCGCCGGGCACGACGCCGAGCAGGTGGTGGACGCGCTGGTGCAGTACAGCCGGTATCCGGTGCCGCACGCGCTGCTCGTCGACATCGCCGAGACGATGGACCGGTACGGCCGGCTCACCCTCAGCAAGCACCCCGCGCACGGGCTCGTCCTCACCACCACCGACCGGCCGGTGCTGGAGGAGATCCTGCGCTCGAAGCGGGTGGCACCGCTGGTCGGGGCTCGGCTCGACCCGGACACCGTGGCCGTGCACCCCTCCGAGCGCGGCCAGATCAAGCAGACGCTGCTGAAGCTGGGCTGGCCCGCCGAGGACCTCGCCGGGTACGTCGACGGCGAGGCGCACCCGATCGAGCTGCACGAGGACGGGTGGGCGCTGCGGCCCTACCAGAAGCAGGCCGTGGAGAACTTCTGGCACGGCGGCAGCGGGGTCGTCGTGCTGCCCTGCGGCGCCGGCAAGACCCTCGTCGGCGCCGGGGCCATGGCACAGGCCAAGTCGACCACCCTCATCCTCGTCACCAACACCGTCTCGGCCCGGCAGTGGAAGCACGAGCTCATCAAGCGTACGAGCCTGACCGAGGAGGAGATCGGCGAGTACAGCGGGACGCGCAAGGAGATCCGGCCCGTCACCATCGCCACCTACCAGGTGCTGACGACCAGGCGGAAGGGCGTCTACCAGCACCTCGAACTCTTCGACTCCCGGGACTGGGGGCTGATCCTCTACGACGAGGTGCACCTGCTGCCGGCGCCGGTCTTCAAGTTCACCGCCGATCTCCAGGCCCGGCGGCGGCTGGGGCTGACCGCGACCCTCGTGCGTGAGGACGGCCGGGAGTCGGACGTCTTCTCGCTCATCGGGCCCAAGCGGTTCGACGCGCCGTGGAAGGAGATCGAGGCGCAGGGGTACATCGCGCCCGCCGACTGTGTCGAGGTCCGGGTGAACCTCACGGACGCGGAGCGGCTCGCCTACGCCACCGCCGAGCAGGAGGAGAAGTACCGCTTCTGTGCCACCACCGCGACGAAGCGGAAGGTCACCGAGGCGATCGTGCGACGCTTCGCCGGGCAGCAGATCCTCGTCATCGGTCAGTACATCGACCAGCTGGACGAACTCGGCGAGCATCTGGGCGCTCCCGTCATCAAGGGCGAGACCTCCAACGCCCAGCGCGAGAAGCTCTTCGGCGCCTTCCGGGAGGGCGAGATCAGCGTGCTCGTGGTGTCCAAGGTCGCGAACTTCTCCATCGACCTGCCCGAGGCGACCGTCGCCGTCCAGGTCTCGGGGACCTTCGGGTCACGGCAGGAGGAGGCGCAGCGGCTGGGCCGGGTGCTGCGGCCCAAGGCCGACGGGCACAAGGCGCACTTCTACTCGGTCGTCGCCCGCGACACCCTCGACCAGGACTTCGCCGCGCACCGCCAGCGGTTCCTGGCGGAGCAGGGGTACGCCTACCGGATCATGGACGCGGACGAGCTGCTGGCGGAGGACCAGGGCTGAGGGCCGGGAGCTGAAGGTTGAGGGCGGAGGGGCCGGGACTACCTGCGGCGGACGCCGGCTTCCTCGCCGTACTCGCCGAGTATGACCACGCCGAAGGCGGCGCCCGCGAAGACGCGGATCGCGCGGAGGGCGTTGCCGAGGCGGTGGGTGCCGTGGAGGTCCGAGAGGGGCGTCGCCCCGGACGGGCGACCGGGCGCTGGGGTGAAGGTCGCTGCAGTCATGTCTCCATGGTGGCTTTCGAGGCATAAGGAGGGCATCGGCCCCAGGTAGCTCTTTCCTGTGCTACCTGAGTACCCCTTCGGGTGGAGCCTCCCCCCAGTGGGTGGAGGGTGATCCCCTAGGGGCCGGGCGGATCCGTGCGCGGCCCGGGGATATTCGTTGGCTTCCTCCCGCTCCGCCCCTCTAGAATCTCCGCTCTTGCCCGCCTCCCTCCCGGAGTGCCGCCGACCGGACGGAAACCGGCCGGTACACCGCCGCCGTCCACCCGGCAGCGACACCCCGCAGCACCTTCGGAGGCACCCCCTTGTCCAGGCCGTCCACGCCCGCGCCCGTAGCCGACGACCCCCTCGCCCGCGAACGCTCCCACCTGGCCGGCTCCCGTGCCGCGCTGCGTGCCATGCGCGAGGACGCCGAGTCGCTGGACATCAAGGACGTCACCGCGAACTGGGTCAACGCCGAGGTCCTGGCCCGCCAGATCGGCGAACGCATCAAGGCCCTGGCCGACCTCAGCGACACCCCGCTGTTCTTCGGCCGCCTCGACTATCTGCACTCCCCCGGTGCCGACCGGGCCGAGGGCGCCGACGGCGAGCGCTTCTACATCGGGCGCCGGCACGTCCACGACCACGACGGCGACCCGATGGTGATCGACTGGCGGGCGCCGGTCTCGCAGCCGTTCTACCGGGCGTCCAAGAAGGACCCGCTGGACGTCGGGCTGCGCCGCCGTTTCGGCTACACGCGCGGTGAGATCACGGCGTACGAGGACGAGCATCTGTCCGACCCCGACGAGGCCGCCGCCACCAGCAAGCTGCTCCAGCAGGAGATCGAGCGTCCGCGCGTCGGCCCGATGCGCGACATCGTGGCGACCATCCAGCCCGAGCAGGACGAGATCGTACGGTCCGGGCTCGGCGGAACCGTGTGCGTCCAGGGCGGCCCCGGCACCGGGAAGACCGCCGTCGGCCTGCACCGGGTCGCGTACCTCCTCTACGCCCACCGCGAGCGGCTCGCCCGCACCGGCACCCTCGTCATCGGACCGAACAGGTCCTTCCTGCACTACATCGAGCAAGTGCTGCCCGCGCTGGGCGAGTTGGCGGTCCGGCAGGCCACGGTGGACGACCTCGTGGCACACGTCGAGGTGAGCGGCGCCGACGACTCGGCGGCGGCGGTCCTCAAGGGCGACGCGAGGATGGCGGAGGTCCTCAAACGGGCCGTGTACTCACATGTGACCATGCCCGCCGAGCCGGTGATGGTCGTGCGCGGCTCGCGCAGGTGGCGCGTCCCGGCGTACGAGATCGAGGGCATGGTCCGGGAGCTGCTCGACCGGGACATCCGTTACGGCGCCGCCCGCGAGGCCCTTCCGCAGCGCATCGCGCACGTCGTGCTGGTGCAGATGGAGCGGTCCGGGGAGGCGCCGGACGACCGGGTGCAGGACGCGGTGGCCCGTAACGCGGCGGTGAAGGCGGCCGTCAAGTCGATCTGGCCGCAGGTGGATCCGGCGAAGCTGGTGTTCCGCCTGCTGACGGACGCGGACTTCCTCGCCGCGCACGCGAAGGGGATCCTCGACGAGGACGAGCAGGGGACGATCCTCTGGTCGAAGCCGGTCAGGAGCGTGAAGTCGGCCAAGTGGTCGGCTGCGGACACGGTGTTGATCGACGAGACGAGGGACATCGTGGAGCGCACGCACTCCCTCGGGCATGTGGTCCTCGACGAGGCGCAGGACCTGTCCCCCATGCAGTACCGCGCGGTGGGCCGTCGCTGCTCGACCGGTTCGGCGACCGTCCTCGGCGACCTGGCGCAGGGCACCACGCCCTGGGCGACGCGGAGTTGGGACGAGGCGCTGGCCCACCTCGGCAAGTCCGACGGCGTGATCGAGGAGCTGACGGCGGGTTTCCGCGTGCCGACGGACGTCATCACGTACGCCTCCCGTCTCCTCCCGCACATCGCACCGGGCCTTGCCCCGGTCGCGTCGGTCCGCGAGAATCCCGGGTTCTTCGACGTCCGCGGGATCGGCGGCGCGGGTGAAGTGGTCGCCGCGTGCGAGGAGTTGCTGCGCAACGAGGGTTCGACCGGTCTGATCGCCGCCGACGCCCGGGTCCCGGAACTGGGCGAGGCGCTGACGGCGGCGGGGATCGGCTTCCTGGCCCCCGGCGAGGAGACCACGGCCGAGACCCGGCTGACCCTGGTGCCCGCCTCCCTCGCCAAGGGTCTCGAGTACGACTACGTCGTGCTGGACGAGCCGCAGGCCGTGGTGGACGGCGAACCGGACGAACGCACAGGGCTGCGGCGGCTGTACGTGGCACTGACCCGAGCGGTGTCGGGCCTGATCGTGACGCACACGGCCCCGCTGCCGGCGCAGCTCGCGGAGTAGGGCGCGGGCGCCGAGAAACGGGTTCCCCGGGGGAGCGGCATCCACCGTTCCCCCCGAACGCCTCTCAGTCGCCGTCCAGTGCTTTCCTCCACCGTGCGACCGCCGGGGCCGAGACCGGCCGGTCCCAGCCCTGCGGGCGGGCCGCTCCGCCGATGTGGAAGCCGTCGACGCCGGCGGCCAGGAGTCGCGGCACGTGCTCCAGCCGCAGCCCGCCGCCGACCAACAGCCGTTGCTCGTAGCCGGGTTCGCCGCGCCGCGCCGCCTCGGCGAGCAGCGTGGGCAGTCCGTCGTCCACTCCGGCGGCGGACCCGGCCGTGAGATACGTGTCCAGTCCCGGCAGGCCGTCGAGCTGCTTCCGCAGGGCGTTCCGGTCGGCGGCGTGGTCGATGGCCCGGTGGAAGGTCCAGCGGCACCCGTCCAGCACCTCCACGACCCGCTCCACGGCGCTCAGATCCACGGTGCCGTCCGCGTCCAGGAACCCCAGGACGAACTCCTCGGCCCCGGCGTCCCGCAGCTCCCGGGCCGCCCGGACCACCCGCGAGACGTCGCCGGCGCCGAATCCGTCGGACAGCCGCAGCATCACCCGCAGCGAGATGTCCACGGCGGACCGGATCGCGGCGACCGTGGAGACCGCCGGTGTCAGGCCGTCCGCCGCCATGTCGGTGACCAGTTCCAGCCGGTCCGCGCCTCCGGCCTGGGCGGCGGCCGCGTCCTCGGCGCCGAGGGCGATCACCTCCAGGACTGCACGCTTGCTCATGGGACCCCATTCGTCGACGGTCTCGGTCTCGGGCGGCTACAGGTCTAGTCCAATTCAAGAGTACGCCGGTACGGGGTCCTGTTCACCAGCGCGTCCCAGCCGAACACATCCGGCTCCCCCACCTCCGCCGTCACACGGGACAATGAGGCCATGGCCGACCTCGACGACCTCCGCGTCCGTTTCGCCCGCGCCCTGGAGAACACCCGGTCCGGGTCCGGCGGCCCCGACCCGGCGCCGTACGCCGACGATCTCCTCCGGCGCTGGCAGGAGCCGCAGCGGCGGTACCACACCCTCGCCCACCTCACGGCGGTCCTGGACCACGTCGACGTGCTGGAGACGTACGCCGACGATCCGGACGTGGTGCGTCTCGCCGCGTGGTTCCACGACGCCGTCTATCTCCCCGACCGCTCCGAGAACGAGGACCGCTCCGCCCGCCTCGCCGAACGCGCCCTGCCCGAAGCCGGGGTCCCCCCGCAGCGGACGGCCGAGGTCGCCCGCCTCGTCCGCCTCACCACCACCCACGCCCCCGGCGCCGACGACCGCGACGGCCAGGTCCTCTGCGACGCCGACCTCGCGATCCTCGCCGCCCCGCCCGCCGCCTACGCCGCCTACACGGCCGCCGTACGCGAGGAGTACGGCTTCGTCCCGAGCGACGCCTTCCGCGAGGGCAGGTCCGCGATCCTGCGCCAACTGCTCGATCTGCCGAGGCTGTTCAGGACGCCGTACGGGGAGCGGGAATGGGAGGCGACGGCCCGCCACAACCTCGCTTCGGAGCTGGAAATGCTGTCGCTCTGAGACGCCCGGCGCCTTAGCCTGCCCGCATGGCAGACATGGGCGGGGACTTGGGCGGAGACCGGGTGACGGAGGCCGTCGCGGACGCGGTGACGGTGCTGCGGAAGGCGGTGGACCGGGACTGGGGCGCGGTCCGGGCCGGCCGGGTGGAGTGGAACTGTCTGGAGACGGCCGAGCACATCGCGGGCGATCTGATCGCGTACGCAGGGCAGTTGGCGGGCCGGGCGCAGGACGCGTACGTCCCCTTCGACATCCACTTCGAGGACGGCACGGACGCCGAGGGCGCCCTCCAGGTGATCGAGACGGCGGGCACGCTCCTCGCCGCGACGATCCGCGCCACTCCGCGCGAGGTCCGCGCCTTCCACCCGCACCCCTTCCGCAGCGCGAACCGCGTGGGTTTCGCCGCGATGGGCGTCGCCGAGGTGGTGCTTCACACGTACGACATCGCGGAGGGCCTGGGCCTCGCGTACGAGCCCCCCGCCCATCTCCCCGAGTACGTGCTGACCCGGATCTTCCCCGCCGTCCAGCCCGGCCCCGACGCCTGGCGCACCCTTCTGTGGGCCACCGGGCGCGGCGAGCTGCCCGGCCGTGCCCCGCGCACGGAGTGGCGCTGGAGCAACAACCTCGTCCTGCCCACCGAACGGCTCACCCTCCAGGGCGTCACCCCCGCGGCCGCCGCCGACCTCGCCACGGGCGGCGACGGTGGCTTCGCGTGGGTCGAGGACGGCCCCTTCGAGGGCACCCGCGAGGCCGCCGCCATGACCACCAAGGCCTACGAAGCCGGCGTCCACCGACCGGAGTTCGGCCTGTTCGCCCTCGTACGGCGGGAGGACGGCCGCGCGGTCGGCGGCATGGGCTTCCACGGCGCCCCGGACGAGGACGGCTGCGCGGAGGTCGGCTACGACCTCGCCGAGAGCGCCCGCGGCAACGGCTACGCCACCGAGGCCCTGCACACGCTGAGCGACTGGGCCCTGGCCCGCGACGACGTCCGCAGCCTCTGCGCCACCATCGAGCCCGACAACGCGGCCTCCCAGCGCGTGATCGCGCGCGCCGGGTTCAACCGGGCGAGCGTGGAGCAGGAGCAGGCCTACGGCGAGTCGGAACCGGGCCTACGCCTGTACATCCGCACCACCCGGACCGACTGACCGCCGCCCCCTATCGTCCCTTCGGCCGACGCAGCCCCGCCGCCACCAGCAGGCGTACCACCTCGCGGCTGGTGACCTCCACCGCGCCCGCGGCCACCACGTCGGCATAGCGGTGGGAGGGGATGTCGTAGTGGTCGCGTTCGAAGGCGCGCCGGGGGACGCCCAGCCCGTCGGCGAACAGGTGGAGTTCGTCGAAGGAGACGTCGCTGACCAGGTGGGACCACATGCGGCCGTGGCCCGGCCAGGCCGGGGGGTCGATGTACACGGTCACGTGGAGGACGTCCCGCCCGTCGCGGAGCCCAGCGAGCCGACCGCTGCGACCTTCACACCCGCCTTGTGGCACACCCAGTGCGGGTCGGGGCCGAGCTCCGGTTCCACCTCAAGGGCGTGCGGGTCGCCGGAGCCGCACACCGGGCACAGGGGCCAGCGGCCGTACCGTTCCAGGAGGGCGTCCTGGACGTCCTGGGCTATCAGTCCCGCCACGTACTCCGCGCCGTCGGGCCACTGCTCCACCCACCACCGCCGCTGCACGACGGAGTCCTCGACCATCGACACCACGTCCGCCGCGGCGACCTCGCCCGCGGCCAGATCGGCGAGTACGAGGGCGCGTGCCGCGTGCAGCGCCTGTTCCAGGGGGCTGATCGGGGCACCGGGCGTGTCAGGGGTGTCGGAGGGGTCCATGCACCCATTGTGCGCAGGCTTGACCCCGGCACCGACCCGAAAATATCTTTCATACGTGACCCGGGAAGTGAAGGAAATTTTCGGAAACGCGCTCGCCGCGAAGGTGCGCACGCTGGGTCCGTCCATGACCCGCTCCATGCAGCGGGTCGCGGAGGCCGTGGCGAAGGACCCCGCGGGGTGCGCCGTGCTCACCGTCACCGGCCTGGCGGAACTGACCGGGACGAGCGAGGCGACCGTCGTACGGACGGCCCGGCTGCTGGGCTATCCCGGGTACCGCGACCTCCGGCTCGCCCTCGCCGGGCTCGCCGCGCAGCAGCAGTCCGGGCGGGCGCCCGCGATCACCACCGACATCGCGGTGGACGATCCCCTCGCCGACGTCGTGGCGAAACTCGCGTACGACGAGCAGCAGACCCTCGCGGACACGGCGGCCGGACTGGACGTCGCGCAGCTGGGCGCGGCGGTCGCCGCGACGGCCTCGGCCCGGCGTATCGACGTGTACGGGGTCGGCGCCTCCGGTCTCGTCGCGCAGGACCTCACGCAGAAGCTGCTGCGGATAGGGCTGATAGCGCAGGCGCACAGCGAT
Source organism: Streptomyces sp. NBC_00285 (assembly GCF_036174265.1). Classification (NCBI taxonomy): domain Bacteria; kingdom Bacillati; phylum Actinomycetota; class Actinomycetes; order Kitasatosporales; family Streptomycetaceae; genus Streptomyces; species Streptomyces sp. NBC_00285. Next base: position 4,977,609 of record NZ_CP108055.1, read on the forward strand.
CCGCACCTGGCCGTGACGAACGCCGTGCAGCTGCGCACGGGGGACGTGGCGATCGCCATCACGCACTCCGGGTCCACGGGGGACGTCATCGAGCCCCTGCGGGTCGCCTTCGAGCACGGGGCCACGACGGTGGCGATCACCGGCCGGCCGGGCGGTGCGGTGGCCCAGTACGCCGATCATGTGCTGACCACGTCCACGGCCCGGGAGAGTGAACTGAGGCCGGCGGCGATGTCGTCCCGGACCAGTCAGCTGCTGGTGGTGGACTGTCTGTTCGTGGGCGTGGCGCAGCGGACGTACGAGACGGCGGCGCCGGCGCTGGCCGCGTCCTATGAAGCACTGGCGCACCGGCACCGCCGTCAGGCGCCGGGTTCCCGGTAGAAGTCAGTCCCGAAGAAAGAGCCGCTCCTCCATGACCTTCCCCTCCGGCCCCCGTGATCTGCAAGCCCAGTTGGAGAGCCTGACCACCGAGGCCTTCCGGCCCGAGCTCGCCGATGTCGACCGGTTGCCGACCCTCGACATCGCCCGGCTGATGAACGGCGAGGACGCCACCGTCCCCGTGGCCGTCGCGCGGCGGCTGCCCGAGATCGCCGCCGCCATCGACGCCGTCGCCGACCGCATGGCCCGCGGCGGGCGGCTGATCTACGCCGGTGCCGGTACCGCCGGTCGGCTCGGGGTGCTGGACGCCTCCGAGTGCCCGCCGACCTTCAACACCGACCCCGCGCAGGTCGTGGGAGTGATCGCGGGCGGCCCCGAGGCCATGGTCACCTCGGTCGAAGGGGCCGAGGACTCCGCGGAACTGGCGCGGGCCGACCTGGACGCGCTCGCGGTGAGCGCCGTGGACAGCGTGGTCGGGGTGTCCGCGTCGGGTCGTACCCCCTATGCCGTGGGGGCGGTCGAACATGCCCGCGCACGGGGGGCGTTGACCGTCGGCCTGTCCTGCAACGCCGACAGCGCGCTGGCCGCGGCCGCCGATCACGGCATCGAGGTGGTCGTGGGCCCCGAACTGCTCACCGGCTCGACCCGGCTCAAGGCCGGTACCGCCCAGAAGCTCGTCCTCAACATGCTGTCGACGATCACGATGATCCGCCTCGGCAAGACCTACGGGAACCTGATGGTCGACGTACGCGCCTCGAACGAGAAACTGCGCGCCCGGTCCCGCCGCATCGTCGCTCTCGCCACCGGTGCCGACGACGAGGAGGTCGAGCGCGCTCTGGCCGCCACCGGCGGCGAGGTGAAGAACGCGATCCTGACCATTCTGGCCGACGTCGACGGCCAGATGGCCGCCCGCCTCCTTCAGGAGACGGGCGGCCATCTGCGGGCCGCGCTGGCGGCCACCACTCAGTGACGAGGGTGCTAGCCCACGCTCACCGAGTACGCGCTGGTGCTCAGCTTGCCCTTGCCGGTGAAGACCTCGGTGCCCGCCTCGACGCTCGTCAGGTACGAGGTGTTCGCCATCAGCCGCTTCTGCACCAGGGTGTTGGCGAGCGCGGTGAGGTCGGTCGTCGCACTGTTGGTGTTGGCGACGCGGACGAACGAGTAGACGTTCCAGCTGCTGGTGACCTTGCCGCTGCTGTCCTTGTTGGTGATCTTGCCGACGTAGAGGTCCCAGGTGGAACCGGCGGCGGTGACCCGCTCGCGCTTCGTGCCCAGGGGGCCGGCGCCGTTCTGGTGGTTGAGCCAGACCATCATCTCGTCGTGGGGCTGGTCCTGCCAGTCCGGGTTGGACTTGGTGTGGAACCACACGTCGTAGGCGACGTTCATGACCGTGGGCGTGTTCTGGGTGATGTTGAACGCCCAGGAACTGGTCACCTTGCGGCCGCTGTTGAGGCGGACGGGCAGCTTGGTGTTGTTCTGCTTCCAGCCCCAGTGCCAGCCCAGCACGATGCTCCCGTAGGCCTTCACACTGGTCTTGTCGCCCGTCCAGTCGAAGGACGTCTCCCAGTTGGCCTTGCCGCTGCGGTAGGAGTTGAGCCAGGTGCACTGCTTGCCGGTGGCGTTCTTGGCGCCCCAGACGTTGTTGTTGAGGTAGTACGGCGGAATGCTGACGGTGTTGAACGCCGTGCAGTTGTCCTTGGCCACGGCAGGCGCGGGGGCCGGGGCGGGGGCGGCCGTCGCCATCTGGGAGGCCAGCAGCAGAGGCGCCGCCGCGAGAGCGGTCACCAGGAGTTTCCGGCGATGGTTCATGGGGCGGTTCCTTACCTGTAGGTGACGTCCGTGGACTTGTAGATGCAGTTCCGGCCGTCCGGCCCTGACCCGGTCTTCGTCGGCTCGCCGGAGGTCGTGCCGCGGAACTTCTGGCAGACCACGATCTTGCGGGCGGAGTCGCCGACGACGGTGATCCGTGACAGGCGCGCGGTGTCCCCGTACGGCGTGGCGTTGATGCCGACGACGTCGAGGCCGGGCGCCTTGACGGTGACGTTGTCCACCACGACGTGGCGGGTGTACTGCGTCCGGCAGACGCCGCAGGAGCGGTAGAGCTTGCCGAAGTCGGACACCTCGAAGTTGCGGATGACGAACGTGCCCGGCCCGTTGTGCTGGAACACCTTGTCCGCGGCCTTGCGGGCACCGCCTCCGTCGACGGTCATCGTCTGGTTGGCGCGGGTGCCCTTGAAGGTGGCCGCGTCCTCGCCGACGTCCTCCCACCACACGTTCTTGAGCGTGCAGGTGCCGCGGCAGTGGATACCGTCGGCGGCCGGGGAACCGATGATCACGTTGGAGACCGTGGCGCCGTCGGCCAGCTCCAGGATCGGGTCCTGGCCCTCGACCTGACCGCTGCCGCCGAGGGCGCCGGTGCCGACGAAGCGGGTGAAGTCGAAGTTCTTGTTGCCGCTGACCGGCTTGGTCGTGGAGACCTTCTCGACGCGCTTGGCGGTGGGCCAGACTGCGGCCGGTCGCGCCTGCGCGGACCGCGACGACACGGTCGTCGAGGCCGTCGACGACCCGGTGGCCGCGGACGCGCCCGCGGTCAGGGGTGTGGTGCTCAGTACGGCGGTGGCGGCCAGGGCGATGCCCGCGGCGCGCAGCGAACGGATCCGGATCATGCGGCCGTCACCGCCGACGGGCGTGCCCGGTGCGGCCGGGACTGTGCCTGTGCCTGTGCCTGTGCCGCGGTGGGCGACAGGGGCACCAGCGCCGTGGCCGCGAGTGCGGTCAGCGGCGCGAGCGTGCGTGTTCGGATGGTCATGAACGCATCTTCACCAAATGCACTGAAATTCCGCATTTCGGACGGAGCGAATGATGATCGCTCTGCGTCACCGCCGGACCGTCAAGGACCCTTCGGCCGACCAGACCAGGGTGTAGCGCCAGAAGAGACGGCGCCGCAGCCGGACCCCGGGCAGCACCCGGCCGGCCTCCCGGACCACCTCCGTGTACGGCACGTCGGGCTGCCGGGTCACGGCGGTCATCGCGACGGGAAGCGACGCCTTCCGACCCCGGTGCTTGAGCCACCCGGTGACCGCGTTGAGCGGGACGGAGGCCAGGCCGAGCAACTGCTGGACACGGGTGTCCTCCTGGGCCACACCCACGATCACCAGGGTTCCGCCGGGGGCCAGTTGACGACGGAAGCGGGCGAGGGCCCCGGCCAGGGGGAGGTGGTGGAGCACGGCGACGCAGGTGATGACGTCGTAGGGGCCTTCGTCGTACGACAGCGCGTCCGCAACGGAGTAGGTGACGGGGAGGCCGGGGTCCGTCAACTCCCGTGCCTCGCCGATGATCCGCTCGTCGCTGTCGATGCCGTGCACGTGTGTCGCGCGGGTCGCCAGCAGCCGGACGAGATCTCCCGAACCGCAGCCGACGTCGAGGGCCCGGCCGAAGCGCGAGGGCAACTGCCGCAGCAGCCACGGGTGGAAGTGGGCGTTGTGGGACCAGGGGTGGGCGTCGTTGAAGGCCTGGAGAGCGGCGAGGACGCGGGGCGTGAGAAGGCGCATGGGGCCCATTTCAACAGGGCATGCGCCCCTCCCTGTTGACCTTGCGCACCCTCGCCCGCAGCACGTCGGCCTGCGGCGCGGCCCCGAGGGACTGCGGCGGACAGTCCCACTCCCGGCCGCCACCGAGCGGCCTGAGCTGCACCCTTCCGCCGAGGTGCCCCATCACCTCCCCCACCCGTCCGTCCCGCACATCGACGGCGTACGAACCCACCGGCGGCCTCTCCCCCCGCAGTACCGACGCCAGCCGCTCCGCCGTACGTACGTTGCAGCGCCCCAGGTCGACCAGCGGGAAGGGCTCGTCACCGGCCCCGGTGAGCGGGTCCACGGCGAGGGACGGCAGCACGACCCCGACGCCGACGAGGGCCTCCCGCAGGGACTCCAGGACTTCTTCGGTCGACCGCACGCTTCCTCCATCGGCACGCTGGGTTGGTGATTCACGACACAGCGTGGCGGTCACGGCTCTAACCTGGCCAGACAGAGCATCCCAACAACCTCAGCTGGTGGATCGGGAGTCACGCATGGCAGGACCGAAGGATCTGGACCCGTCATCGTCACCGAGGGCGCTGCTGGGCGCGGAGTTGCGTCACGCGCGGGAGAAGGCGGGCCTGAGCCAGGAGGAGTTGGGGCAACGGCTGTTCGTGAGCGGGTCGTTCGTGGGGCAGCTGGAGGCGGGGACGCGGAGGATGCAACCGGATGTCGCGCGACAGCTGGACGAGGTGCTCGGGACGGAGGACTTCTTCCAGCGGAACTGTGGGGCGGCGGCGAAGTCGAAGTATCCCGAGCACTTCGCGGAAGCGGCGGAGGCAGAGGCCGGGGCAACGGAGATCAGGGAATATGTGCAGCTCCTGATCCCCGGGCTGCTCCAGACGCCCGCGTACGCACGGGCCGTGTGCCGCGCGTATCAGCCGACAGCCAACGAAGAGGGGATCGAAGAGTTGGTGGCAGCCCGGGTGGAGCGCGCCCGGGTCCTCGACGATCCAACAGCGCCTCTGTTGTGGGCGGTAATTGACGAGGCGGCGCTGCGTCGGGCGGTGGGCGGGCGCGAGGTGATGGCGGAGGCGCTGCGCCACCTCGCCGGGCTGGCCCGGCGCGGTCGGGCCATCGTGCAGGTGCTCCCTTTCGAGGCGGGAGCACACGCCGCGATGGAAGGCTCCCTCAAGTTGATGGATTTCGAGGACGCACCTCCACTGGTCTACTTCGAGGGCGTCGGCACTGGTCGGCTGGAGGACGATCCGGCCATCATCAAACACCAGCGCTTCACCTATCAGCTCCTCACTGCCTACGCCCTCTCCCCGCAGAACTCCCTGGCTCTCATCGAAGCGATGGCGCAGGATTACGCCCATGAGGAACACCCCTGAGGCCTGGCGCAAGTCCAGCTACAGCGGCGGCAGCGGCGGCAACTGCCTCGAAGTGGCCGTAGGCCACCCCACCGCCGTTCCCGTCCGTGACTCCAAGAACCCCCGAGGCCCGAAGCTCATGCTCCGGCCGGAGGCATGGTCGGCGTTCGTACAAGCCGTCGCGGCCCAAGAGGTCAGGACCTGACCTATATGCCTCCTAGCGTGTGGCCTGTCGACGGCATCGCAATCCACGGAGGGCCACACCATGACCACTGCCACGAAGACCACCCTGCCCACAGGCGAGCGCGCCGACCTGCTGGAGGCGCTGGCCAAGCAGCGGCACTTCTTGCGCTTCACCACCCGTGACCTCACCGACGAGCAGGCCGGGCAGCGGACCACCGTCAGCGAACTGTGTCTCGGCGGCCTGATCAAGCACGTCACGTCGGTGGAACGAAACTGGGTGCGCTTCATTCAGGACGGGCCGTCGTCGATGGGCGACTTCACCGCCATGACCGAGGACGACTGGGCCCGGCGGGCGGACGAGTTCCGGATGCTGCCCGGCGAGACCCTGGCCGGCGTGCTGGCCGCCTACGCGGAGACGGCCGACCGGACGGACGAACTGGTCGCCGCTCTGCCCGACCTGGACGCCGCCCACCCGCTGCCCAAGGCCCCGTGGTTCGAGGGCGGAGCGAAGTGGTCGGCCCGCAGGGTGCTGCTGCACATCGTCGCCGAGACCGCCCAGCACGCCGGCCACGCCGACATCGTCCGGGAGGCCCTGGACGGCGCCAAGAGCATGGGCTGACCCACCGACCGGCCGCGAAGCCGCCATCGCCGCGTACATCGACCGCCTGTCCGAGGGCGCCGACATCTCCGTAAAGACGCTGGCCAAGCAGCTGCCGTACGGCCAGTGCGCTCTCGGCACCGCGCTCAACCGCCTCCAACAGGCGGGCCACTTGCGCCGGGGGCCGCCCGGAGGCCCTGCCAGGAGGCGTGTGCAAGGGCTGCCAGGGCGGACGCACTCCCGCGCGCCCCGCCACGCTCCCGCCCGCCCCCGTGATCCACGCTCTCGCGGACGAGATCAGGGCTGCGATGTCGCTGGAACGAGAAGAGCGGACGTACGCATGATGACCGACCCGAACCCGCCGCTGTTGCGGCGGCCAGCCCACACACTCGCAGGTGTGTACAGTTTTCCCATGGACACGTATCCGCTCGTCGAAGCCCGCAACCAGCTCGGCCAACTGGTCGGCCGGGTCCGGCACGGACAGGAGCAGATCCTGATCACCGAGTACGGCAAACCCGCCGCGGCGCTCATCCCGATCAGCGAACTGGAAGAGCTGCAGCGACTGCGTGATGAGGCGGACATCGCCGAGGCGCGCGCTCGTGAGGTCGCGCCGGCCGGCCCGCCGATGTCCCACGACGAGTTCATGGCACAGCTGGAGGCGGAAGATCGCCGAGAGGCCGCTTCGTGACGTACACGGTGGTGTGGGAGAACCACGCCATGGACGAGTTCCGACGGCTCCGCGCCCTCGATCCGGTAGGTGCCAAGGCGACTGCCATGGCAGTACGTGCCCTCGCCGACGATCCCCGTCCCGATGCCGCCCGTGCCCTGGAACCTCCGGCTACCACCGGCTGCACGTCGGAAGTTGGCGCGTGCTGTACCGGCCGGCCGGACCCACCGTCACCGTGCATGTGCTGAAGGTCGGCCGCAGCAACTGAGCCCGGCCCCCGCGACAACCGGAGCCACCCATGAACCACGCCCAGCTCACCGTCCTAGGCCGTGCCCTCCGTGTGCTCGGCGAGCACGGGGAGGCTCTCGCCGGCGACACCTCCGACGCCAAGCTGTACGAGGTCAAGGCCGACCTCAAGCGGGCTGTCGAGCTGCTGGAGGACAGCGTCAACGCCCCCGCCCCCACCACCCGCTGCGCCGAGCATCCAGGCGGCCCGGTCGACGAGAACGCCCACGACCTGTGCCTGCTGTGCGAGACGCGCCGCAGGGCGGCCCGGCGGACGCAGATCAACGGCCCCGGAGCGCAGCCCCGGTCCGCCGGCGGTGCCCCCTCCCGTTACGGCGTCCGCGAGGACCGCCCCCAGCCGCAGCAGCGCTGGCTGCCCGAGCAGTGGACGGGCCAGGAGTGGCAGCTGTGCGGGACGCCGAGGCGGGACCGGCACGAGGCGGAGCTGTACATCAACGCCCAACGCCGGGCCCCGCGCGCCGCGATGGCGTACCGGCTCGTCCACGAGTTCACCGACTACGAGGTGCTGCGCGTGTGGGGCACGCCGGTGAAGGTGGACATCGAGCCGCTCGGGAACCTCTAGAGCCCTGGCCTCCGGCTACTTCAGCAGCGGCAGTGCCGCGAAGTCGTACCCCTCCCACAGCCGGCGCGAAACCTCCTCCGGGTACGGCCGCACCTGCGGCTCCACGTCCAGGACCCGGGTCAGCCGGTCCTCGCCGTCGTACGCGGGCCACCCCGGGTCCCCGGTCCGCGCGAACGCCGTCCACGCCGACTGGAAGTGCGCGGTCAGTGTCTTCGCCTCCGGCGGGACCCCGCTTCCCGCGAACAGGAGCTTGCCGAGGTCGGCGTCGTACGTGCCGAACAGCAGCGGGATGTCCAGGCCGTGGCACGCGCCGAGCGCGCCGCCGAACCCCGGTGCGGGCCAGACGAGTTCGTAGAGGTGGGCCCGGCCGCCACCCGCGGTCTGCGCCTCGGCCAGCCGCAGGGACGGCAGGCTGAACAGCCAGTCCGTCTGTACACGTTCGTGGAGTTCGCTGGGTGTGGCGTCCGGATAGGCCTCGCGGTAGGAGCGTTCACCGTCCGGGCCCGGCGCGAACATCCGCAACGCCGACGCCGCCTGCTCCTCGGTGATCTTGCCGTTCCGGTCGGCGAGAACGAGGAAGAGCCGGTACTCGTCCCGGTTGTGCCCGACGAGCAGCTCCACGTCCCGGGCGGCGCCCGACGCCAGGGCCTCCCAGGGCGTGCACGGCAGCACCTCGCCGTCGACGACCGGCGAGAAGGGCGTGACGGTGGGCACCACCCGGCCCCACCGGTCGTCGTACTCACGCATCCGCAGGCTCAACCGCTCGCCCACCGCGGGGAGTTGATGCGGGTCCACGGCGGACAGCGCGGCGGCCGTCGGTGCCAGGCCCGCCTCCTTGCCGATCTCCACCGCGATGTCCCGGGCGAGTTCGGCGGAGAAGTACGTGCCGGGCACGCTCTGCGCGACGGCCCGCCCGAACAGTCCCCGCGCGCTCGGCATCGCCAGCAGCGAGGCGACGGACCCCGCGCCCGCCGACTCCCCGAACACCGTGACCTGCCCGGGGTCCCCGCCGAACGCCGTGATGTTGTCCCGCACCCACTGAAGCGCGGCGACCTGGTCCAGCAGCCCCCGGTTCGCGGGCGCCCCCTCCAGCAGGGTGAACCCCTCAATGCCCACGCGGTAGTTGAGGGTGACGACGACCACGTCACCGGCGCGTGCGAGGTGCTGGGCGTCGTAGCCGGGGCTGCCCGAGTGACCGAGCTTGTAGGCGCCGCCGTAGATCCACACCATCACCGGGCGGCGGGCCGCCGGGTCCGCCTCGGGCGTCCAGACGTTGACCGTCAGCCAGTCGTCGCCGGTGGGCGCCGCGAGCTCTCCGGCGCGCCCCTGGAAGCCCGCCTCCTGCGGGGGCGGCGGCCCGAACTCGTACGCCTGCCGGGTCCCCTCCCAGCTCTTGACGGGCCGTGGCGCCTGGAACCGCGCCTGCCCCACCGGCGGTTCGGCGAACGGGATGCCCCGGAAGACCACGAGCCCGTCCTCGGCACGCCCGCGCACGGCACCGGCCGCGGTGCGTACGTCGAGGTCCCCGGCTGACGTCATCGTCGAACTCCTCTTGGTCGGTTCAGTTGGGAAACGAGGGCTGCGACGGACCGTGTTTCTCCACCAACGCCCGGGTCCGCTGCTCGTCCAGCTCGTACACGGTCTCGTGCGCCCGCGGGTCCCGCGCGTGCAGGGTGTGGAACAGCGGGCTCGTCGGCCCGCCCAGCTCCACCAGCGAGGCCGAGGCGCCGCGCACCGCGCGTTCGGTGCCGTACGGCGTCGTCAGGTCGATGCGGTTGACCACCCCCGGTGTCACCCACACCGGCACCGACTCCAGCATCCCGAAGAGCTGGAGATGGAAGTGACCGGTCAGGACGACCCGTACGTCACTCCCCCGGATCGCCTCCGCCAACTCCCCGGGGTTGAGCAGCCCGAAGACCTGCTGGGTCACGGACAGGCCGAGGCTGAGAGGCGGATGGTGGAAGGCGAGTACCGTGCCGTGCTCGGCCGGTGTCCTCAACACCTCGCGCAACCAGTCCAGTTGGGCCTCGGTGAACCGCCCGTACACCTTGCCCGGCACGAGCGAGTCCAGCGTGACGAAGCGGTGGCCGCCGACCGTGCTCACCGCGGCCCGCTCCGAGTCCCCGGTCTCCAGAACCGACTGCGGCTGCGCGTGCCCGCTGCCCAGCACCTTGCCGAAGGCCTCGCGCTCGTCGTGGTTGCCGGTCGTGTAGAAGACGGGAGCGCCGTGCGGCCGGGCGAACTCACCGACGAGTTCCCGCACCGTCGTATAGGCCTCCACCGCCCCGTCGTCGGCGATGTCCCCGGTGACGACGACCGCGTCGACGTCCCGCACATGCCGCAGCTCGGTGAGCATCAGCCGCAGTGAGTCGGTGGCGTTGACGCCGTTCCCGTTGGGGGCGTCGACGCTCTCCACGTGGGTGTCCGAGAGATGAATGATCCGCATGTCCCGCCACGCTAGCCGGAGTCGACCACCACAACCAGGCCGCCCGCCCGGCCGACGGGAGGTGGGGGCGGCCCCGAAGGACACCACCCCCACCTCCTCACCTCGGGCCGGACGGCCGACCGGTCAGCTCAGGGACTTCAGCGCGGACGCGTCGTACGGCTTCAGCTCGTCGTGGTGCCCCGCGAGGACCTTCGCCGCCCACTGCGGGTCCTGGAGCAGCGCCCGTCCGACGGCCACCATGTCGAACTCCTCCCGCTCCAGGGCGTCGAGGAGGTCGTCGATGCCCTTGAGCGGGGCGCCCTCGCCGGCGAAGCCACGGAGGAAGTCCCCGTCGAGCCCGACCGAGCCCACGGTGATGGTGGTCCGGCCCGTCAGCTTCTTCGTCCAGCCCGCGAGGTTGAGGTCGGAACCCTCGAACTCCGGGATCCAGTAACGGCGCGTGGAGGCGTGGAACGCGTCGACACCGGCCGCGGCGAGCGGCGCGAGGATCGCCTCCAGCTCCTGAGGCGTCTCGGCGAGCCGCGCCCGGTAGGCCTCCTGCTTCCACTGCGAGTACCGGAAGATGATCGGGAACTCCGCCGACACCGTCTCCCGTACGGCCGCCACGATCTCCGCCGCAAACTTCGTACGGGCGACGGGGTCACCGCCGTAGGCGTCGCCGCGGCGGTTCGTGCCCGCCCACAGGAACTGGTCGAGCAGGTAGCCGTGGGCGCCGTGCAGTTCCACGCCGTCGAAGCCGATGCGCTCGGCGGCGGCCGCGGCCTCGGCGAACGCGCCGATGACGTCGTCCAGGTCGCGCTGGGTCATCGCCTTGCCGGTGGGCTCCTCGGCTCCGAGGCGCAGGCCGGAGGGGCCGACGGCGGGTGCGTCGGCGTAGGGCGGCTCGCCCTGGCTGCGGACCATGCCGATGTGCCACAGCTGCGGAACGATGGTGCCGCCCGCCGCGTGCACCTGCTCGGCGACCTTCGCCCAGCCGGCCAGCTGCTCCTCGCCGTGGAACCGCGGGACGCTGTCGCTCTGGCCGGCCGAGTCGTGGCCGACGTACGTGCCCTCGGTGACGACCAGGCCGACTCCGGCGGCCGCGCGGCGGGAGTAGTACGACGCCACGTCGTCGCCGGGGACGCCGCCCGGGGAGAACATCCGGGTCATGGGCGCCATGGCGATGCGGTTCGGGACGGTCAGGCCGTTGATCGTGACCGGCCGGGAGAGGATCTCGGCGGCACGGGAGGCGGCTCCGGAGGCAGCGGTGGAGGCGGCCGGGGATGTGGCGGGGGCGGTCACGCGAGGCACTCCTGTGGGGACGGGCGACAGGTGGGATACCCGTCGGTATGTGCAACGTACATACGCGGCAACCGCCGCGTACAGCGCACGCATTCCGCTCAGCGGCCCAACGCCCTGTGATCCTGGCCACTGGCCACCGGCATGGCAGAAGCCCGCCCCACACACAGTGGGACGGGCTTCGTGTCGAGCGCCGGGCAGGCCTTGCACCTGCATCTCCCCGCAGGAAGCGGGGCGTCTTTCCTTGGACCACCAACGCGTAGTCGGACGACGGGAGTTCACGTCGACCGGCTCTTGATCAGCATAGCGCAATAAAACACCGGGGGCGGCCACCCCCTGTCTCCAGGAAGTGCCGCCCCCGGCAAGGACGTTGATCAACCGTCGGGCCCTGGGGCCCGGGTCGATCAGAAGTCCATGTCACCGCCCGGCATGCCGCCACCGGCGCCCGCGCCGGCACCGGCCTTTTCGGGCTTGTCGGCGATGACGGCCTCGGTGGTGAGGAAGAGCGCGGCGATGGAGGCCGCGTTCTGGAGCGCGGAGCGCGTGACCTTCGCCGGGTCGATGATGCCCTCGGCGATCATGTCGACGTACTCACCGGTCGCGGCGTTCAGGCCGTGACCGATCGGGAGGTTGCGGACCTTCTCGACGATGACGCCACCCTCGAGACCACCGTTGATGGCGATCTGCTTGAGCGGGGCCTCCAGGGCGAGCCTCACGGCGTTGGCGCCGGTCGCCTCGTCACCGGACAGGTCCAGCTTCTCGAAGACGCTGGAGGCCTGGATGAGCGCGACGCCGCCACCGGCGACGATGCCCTCTTCGACGGCCGCCTTGGCGTTGCGCACGGCGTCCTCGATGCGGTGCTTGCGCTCCTTGAGCTCGACCTCGGTCGCGGCACCGGCCTTGATGACGGCGACGCCACCGGCGAGCTTCGCCAGGCGCTCCTGGAGCTTCTCGCGGTCGTAGTCCGAGTCGCTGTTCTCGATCTCGGCGCGGATCTGGTTGACCCGGCCCTGAACCTGCTCGGAGGAGCCGGCACCGTCGACGATGGTGGTCTCGTCCTTGGTGATGACGACCTTGCGGGCACGGCCCAGGAGGTCGATGGAGGTGTTCTCGAGCTTGAGCCCGACCTCCTCGGAGATGACCTCGCCACCGGTGAGGATGGCGATGTCGTTCAGCATCGCCTTGCGGCGGTCGCCGAAGCCCGGGGCCTTGACGGCGACGGACTTGAAGGTGCCGCGGATCTTGTTGACGACCAGGGTCGACAGGGCCTCGCCCTCGACGTCCTCGGCGATGATCAGCAGCGGCTTGCCCGACTGCATGACCTTCTCCAGAAGCGGGAGCAGGTCCTTGACGGAGCCGATCTTGGAGTTGGCGATCAGGATGTAGGGGTCGTCGAGCGACGCCTCCATCCGCTCCATGTCGGTGGCGAAGTACGCCGAGATGTAGCCCTTGTCGAAGCGCATACCCTCGGTGAGCTCAAGCTCAAGACCGAAGGTCTGGGACTCCTCGACGGTGATGACGCCTTCCTTGCCGACCTTGTCCATCGCCTCGGCGATGAGCTCGCCGATCTGGGTGTCGGCGGCGGAGATGGAGGCCGTCGAAGCGATCTGCTCCTTGGTCTCGACATCCTTGGCCTGCTCGAGCAGGGCGGCGGAGACGGCCTCGACGGCCTTCTCGATACCGCGCTTGAGGGCCATCGGGTTGGCACCGGCGGCTACGTTGCGCAGGCCTTCCTTGACGAGGGCCTGGGCGAGCACGGTCGCGGTGGTCGTACCGTCGCCGGCGACGTCGTCCGTCTTCTTGGCGACTTCCTTGACCAGCTCGGCGCCGATCTTCTCGTACGGGTCCTCGAGCTCGATCTCCTTGGCGATGGAGACACCATCGTTGGTGATCGTGGGGGCGCCCCACTTCTTCTCGAGGACGACGTTGCGGCCCTTGGGGCCGAGCGTCACCTTGACGGCGTCCGCGAGCTGGTTCATGCCGCGCTCGAGGCCGCGCCGCGCCTCCTCGTCGAACGCGATGATCTTGGCCATGTGAAGTGGTCCCTCCAGGACTGGGGGTGATTCCTTCGGACCGCGCCCGCGCCCGCGACGGACGGCTCACCTGCCTGTGGGTTCCTTCCCCACCCGGCTTGCGGGCCTCACCGACCCGGTCCTTCGTTGTCACTCTCACCTTCAGAGTGCTAACGCCAATGATTAGCACTCGGCATGGTCGAGTGCAAGCGCCTCTCAGGGATCGGCCCCCTTCACGAACCCCGAGCCGCCGGACCGAGGACACCCCATCCACCACACCCGGCACGGATCGCCTCAGGCGAAAAAGGGGCGCGGGGAACTGCGCAAAACGCCCGCCCCCACCGACCCCGCACAGGCCACCGAACCGCACAGGCCACCGAACCCGCACCACAACCCGCCCGACCGCCGGAGGCGCGCGCATGCCGGAGGGCCCGTACCCATGACTCCCCATGGGTACGAGCCCTCCGAACGAGAACGAAGAACGACGCTGTTGTTACCCGGCGCGTGCTTCAGCCTGTCGCGAGACGAACCATGTCCGCCTGCGGCCCCTTCTGACCCTGCGAGATCTCGAATTCGACCCGCTGGCCCTCTTCAAGGGTGCGGTAACCGTCCATCTGGATCGCGCTGTAGTGGACGAATACATCCGCACCACCGTCGACCGCGATGAAGCCGTACCCCTTCTCCGCGTTGAACCACTTGACGGTGCCCTGAGCCATGCCTAACTCCCCTATTACTGGCCCTTGCACGGATCCGCACTTCGCGGATCCGGGTCAGACCTCACCCCCCAGATGGTTGGGGGCGTGCGCCGGAACGCGTCGACCGCGGCTGAATGTATCTGTCCAACTGCCGTCTGCAACAGGTCAATCGGACGAGAATTCTGGACGGAAGGGGTCCGGAATGTAGCGAGAATTCGCCTGACTTCGGGGCAAATCGGGCCCCACAAAGGACGCAAAAGGCACATAAGTCGCGCACACTTTGGCTACTTCTCATCGCCCGAGAAGCAAGAACTCATATGCGTGCGACATGAAGAGAGCCGCAGCTTCCCCAACTGTACCGCGCTCAACCATAGAGAATTGCCCCCTCCGCTTCTTCGCGGAGAGGGCAATCAGATGAACACTCGGTCATTTCCATTACCGACGGTAATGACCGGTCATACGGTCACCCTCCGGCGACGGCCGGAATGATGGAGACGCCGGCCCCGTCGGGCGTCGTCGTCTCCAGGCCCTGCTCGAACCGCACGTCGTCGTCGTTCACGTACACATTGACGAACCGCCGCAGCTTGCCCTGGTCGTCCAGGACGCGGGCCGCGATACCGGTGTGGTTCTTCTCCAGATCCGCGATGACCTCGGCGAGGGTCGTACCCTCGGCCTGCACCTCGGCCTGTCCGCCGGTGTAGGTACGCAGGATGGTGGGGATGCGGACGGAAACGCTCATGTTCAAGACCTCCGGTCGGGTATCGCACCTAGTGGCGCGGGGCGCGGGGAACTGCGCGACTACGCGAGACCAGCCTCGCGGAACGAGTCCAGGTTGGGACGGATCGTGGCGGTGAGACCCGTACCCGCGACCGCGTCCAGCGTCTTCAGACCGTCACCGGTGTTCAGCACGACGGTCGTCAGCGAGGGATCCAGCACACCGTTCTCGATGAGCTTCTTCGCGACACCGACGGTCACCCCGCCGGCGGTCTCCGCGAAGATGCCCTCCGTGCGGGCGAGCAGCTTGATCGCGTCCACGACCTGCTCGTCATTGACGTCCTCCACCGCACCGCCGGTACGGCGCGCGATGTCCAGCACATAGGGGCCGTCCGCCGGGTTGCCGATGGCGAGGGACTTGGCGATGGTGTTCGGCTTCTGCGGCCGTACGACGTCGTGGCCCGCCTTGTACGCGACGGACACCGGCGAGCATCCCTCGGCCTGGGCGCCGAAGATCTTGTACGGCCGGTCCTCGACGAGCCCGAGCTTGATCAGCTCCTGGAGCCCCTTGTCGATCTTCGTGAGCTGCGAGCCGGAGGCGATGGGGACCACGAGCTGGTCGGGCAGCCGCCAGCCGAGCTGCTCGCAGATCTCGTACGCCAGGGTCTTGGACCCCTCCGCGTAGTACGGCCGCAGGTTGACGTTGACGAAGCCCCAGCCCTCGCCGGCCGGGTCGCCGATCAGCTCGGAGCAGAAGCGGTTCACGTCGTCGTAGTTGCCCTCGATGCCGATGAGCTCGCCGCCGTAGATCGCGGCCATGACGACCTTGCCCTGCTCCAGGTCGTGCGGGATGAACACGCAGGAGCGGAAGCCGGCCCGCGCCGCGGCGGCGCCGACCGCACCGGCGAGATTGCCGGTGGAGGAGCAGGACAGGGTGGTGAAGCCGAAGGCGCGAGCGGCCTCGATGGCCTGCGCGACGACGCGGTCCTTGAAGGAGTGCGTCGGGTTGCCGGAGTCGTCCTTGATGTACAGGCCGCCGGTGACGCCGAGCTCGCGGGCGAGGTTGTCGGCCTTGACGAGGTGGGTCCAGCCGGGGTTGATGTTGGGCTTGTCCGCGACGTCCGCGGGGACGGGCAGCAGCGGGGCGTAACGCCAGATGTTCGCCGGTCCCGCCTCGATCCGCTTGCGGAGCTCCTCGGTGTCGTAGCCGGAGAAGTCGTACGCGATCTCGAGCGGGCCGAAACACTCCTCGCAGGCGAAGACCGGGCCGAGGGGCACGCGGTGACCGCACTCGCGGCAGCTCAGAGCCGCGGCGGGACCGAGGTCTACGGTGGGATTCGTGGTGCTTGCAACAGTCTGCGCAGCCATGGAGGCGAGGCCCTTTCCTCATCTTCCTCACGACGCACTTCGCCGTGAGACGGATTTGGCACCTTCCCTAATCGGGAGCCTCGCTGCGACGATCATGAGCGATCGCTACGAGAACCGACTGGAGGGTTGCCGGGGCTTCATCGGGCCGTATCCCTCTGCCCCTCTGGATGAGCGGTATGAAGTTGTGAACGGCGGGCCATCCCGGACATGCGATGGTCATCCGCGTTGTTCAAGACTGTAACCGACGACCTGGACAGTTGAGTGGGTCGTCCGAACCGCGAGATGACTACCATCCATCAGCCGCTACCGCGGCAGGCACGCAGAGGAGCCGCGCACTGTGCTGAACGAAGTCGAGCGCTGGCTGGCCACCCGTTCCTGGTCCGTGACCGATCGCCCGCTCCACAGGATCATGGCGGCGAAACGGGGCACGGGCCGCACTGTCAGCGTCGTCCTGCCCGCGCTCAACGAGGAGGAGACGGTCGGTGACATCGTCTCCGTGATCCGTCACGACCTCATGCAGCAGGTTCCGCTGGTCGACGAGATCGTCGTCGTCGACTCGGGATCGACCGACCGTACGTCCGAGGTGGCCGCCGCGGCCGGCGCGCGGGTCGTCCACCGTGACGACATCCTCCCGCGCATCCCGGCCGTGCCCGGCAAGGGCGAGGTCCTGTGGCGCTCCCTCCTCGCCACCAGCGGGGACATCGTCTGCTTCATCGACGCCGACCTGAAGGAGTTCTCCTCGGACTTCGTCTCCGGCATCGTCGGCCCGCTGCTCACCGACCCCGAGGTCGACCTGGTCAAGGGCATGTACGACCGCCCCCTGGGTGGCGCCGCCGGACAGGGCGGCCGGGTCACCGAGCTCATGGCGCGCCCGCTGCTGAACATGCACTGGCCGCAGCTGGCCGGTTTCGTACAGCCGCTGGGCGGCGAGTACGCGGCCCGCCGAAGCCTGCTGGAACAGCTCCCGTTCCCCGTCGGCTACGGCGTCGAGCTCGGCATGCTGGTGGACTCCCTGCACCTGGTGGGCCTGGACGCCCTCGCCCAGGTCGACGTGGGCGTCCGCAAGCACCGCCACCAGGACGGCCAGGCCCTGGGCCGGATGTCCGCCGCGATCTACCGCACCGCCCAGCTCCGGCTGGCCCGCGGCCATATGATCCGGCCCTCCCTCACCCAGTTCGAGCGGGGCCGGGACGGCTTCGAACCGCGCACGTACTCCGTGGACACGGAGGAACGGCCGCCGATGGTGGAGATCGCGGAGTACGCGAAGCGGAAGGTCGCGTGACCCGAGGACGCGTTCCGTATACGGCTCCCCACTGAGCGCAACCGTACGTTTGAGCGGTTCCGGACCAGGCTAGGTTGAGGCGTATGGCTTCCACGCACGGCGCTGCTCACCAGGTGCTGGTCGCGTCCAATCGCGGCCCGGTCTCATACGAAGTGGGCGAGGACGGCTCGCTGAACGCCAAGCGGGGCGGCGGCGGACTCGTCTCCGGTCTGTCGGCGATCGGGCCGGACGCGGGCGCCCTGTGGGTGTGCTCGGCACTGTCCGACGGCGACCGCGAGGCGGTACGGCAGGGGGTCGGCGAGGACGGTGTCCGGATGCTCGCGATCCCGGCCGACGTGCACGCCGACGCGTACAACGGCATCGCGAACTCGGTGCTGTGGTTCGTCCACCACCTCCTCTACCAGACCCCGCTGGAGCCGGTCTTCGACGCGGAGTTCCGGCGGCAGTGGGCGTCGTACGAGACGTACAACCGCGCCTTCGCCGAGGCGCTCGCCGAGGAGGCGGCGCAGGGCGCGGCGGTCCTGGTGCAGGACTACCACCTGTGCCTGGTGCCGGGGATGCTGCGGGAGCTGCGCCCCGACCTGCGCATCGCCCACTTCTCGCACACGCCGTGGGCGCCGGTGGACTACTTCCGGATGCTGCCGGACGACATCGCGTCCCAGCTGCTGCGGGGCATGCTGGGCGCCGACCGGCTCGGCTTCCTCACCGGCCGCTGGGCGGACGCCTTCACGGCCTGCAGTACGGAGTTCGTGGGCGGACTCGGGGAAACCCGGATCGGGGTGCACGGCCTGGGCGCGGACGCGGACTTCCTGCGCGAGCGGTCGCACGAGCGGGACGTGAACGACCGGATGGCGGCGCTGCGCGAGGAGATCGGCGAGGGCCGCAGGACGATCGTGCGGGTGGACCGGACCGAGCTGTCGAAGAACATCGTGCGGGGACTGCTCGCCTACCGGCGGCTGCTGGAGTCACGGCCCGAGTGGTGCGAGCGGGTCGTGCATGTGGCGTTCGCGTATCCGTCGCGGCAGGACCTGTCGGTGTACCGGGACTACACGGCTGAGGTGCAGCGGCTGGCGGACGAGATCAACGACGCTTTCGGCACGGCCGGTTGGACCCCGGTCGTGCTGCACGTCAAGGACGACTTCGCACGTTCCCTCGCCGCGTACCGGCTGGCCGACGTGGCACTGGTCAATCCGATCCGGGACGGCATGAACCTGGTCGCGAAGGAGATGCCGGTGGTCTCCGACGAGGGGTGCGCGCTGGTGCTGTCGCGGGAGGCGGGGGCGTACGAGGAACTGGGCGACGACGCGATCGTGGTCAACCCCTACGACGTGGAACAGACGGCGACGGCACTGCACGAGGCCCTGACGATGCCCGCGGGCGAGCGGGCCGAACGCGCGAAGAGGCTGGCCGCGGCGGCGACGGCACTGCCGCCGGCGCAGTGGTTCCTGGACCAGTTGAACGCGCTGAACGCTCTGGACGGATGAGTATGAGCCTGCCGACGCCCAGCACCGCTGCCGGCCGGGACGGCCTCCGGGCCCTTCTCGCGGACCCCGAAAGGGCGGTGATCGGCCTCGACTTCGACGGGACGCTCGCGCCGATCGTCTCCGACCCTGAGCAGGCGCGGGCACACCCGGAGGCGGTCTCGGTCCTTGCTTCCCTGGCCCCGAAGGTGGCGTCCGTCGCGGTCGTCACCGGCCGCCCGGCCGAGGTCGCGGTCCGTTACGGCGGCTTCGCGGACGTCCCCGGGCTGGAGCACCTGACCGTGCTCGGCCACTACGGCGCGGAGCGCTGGGACGCGGCGACGGGCAAGGTCACGGCCCCGGAACCGCACCCGGGCGTGGCCGCGGTCCGCGCCGGGCTGCCGGCCCTCCTCGACGGCACGGGCGCGTGGATCGAGGAGAAGGGCGGCCGGGCGGTGGCCGTCCACACCCGCCGGGCCCCGGACCCCCAGGCCACCTTCGACGCCCTCCGCGCCCCGCTCACGGCCCTGGCCACCGAACACGGCCTGATCGTCGAGCCGGGCCGCCTGGTCCTGGAACTCCGTCCCCCCGGCATGGACAAGGGGGTGGCACTCCTGACCCACGTCCGCGACCTGTCCGCCACGTCCGTCCTCTACGCCGGCGACGACCTGGGCGATCTCCCGGCCTTCACCGCGGTGGACGACCTCCGCGCGACCGGCACCCCGGGCCTCCTGGTCTGCAGCGGCAGCGACGAGGTGACGGAACTGAGGAAACGGGCGGACCTGGTGGTGGACGGCCCGGGGGGCGTGGTGGCCCTGCTGAGCACCCTCTTCGGCCCCTCCGGCGGCAGATCCAGCCCCTCCGGCGTTTGAGGAGCGGGGGTCCAGGGGGCAGAGCCCCCTGGCACCTACCGCTCCGACCGCCGAGCGTCCCGCACTCTCCGCAGCCGGTTCACCGTCACCGGATCGAAGGCCAGGGCCCGCGCGTCGTCCAGCAGCGCGTTCAGCAGTTGGTAGTAGCGAACCGGCGCCAGCCCCAGTTCCTCCCGGATCGCCCGCTCCTTCGCACCGGGCCCCGCGAAGCCACGACGCTCCAGCGCGAGAACGTCCCGCTCCCTACGGCCCAGCTCCGGATGCTCCATGCCCAAAACCGTAGCTCCCGCCACTGACAGCGACTACTCCGCGTTCTGCGCGGTCAGCTGCAGCGCGCGCAGCACCTCGGCGGGGCTCCCGTCCGGGCTCACCGCGGACCCGATCCGCTTCTTGACGGCCGCGCTGACCGAGGCCCAGGACGTCTTCCCGACGGGAGGCAGTTCGGAGTCGGGCAGGGCGTCGAGGAAGGGCTTGAGGTCGGCGTCCCGGGGGTTCCCGCTCATGGTCGAGGACGCGGAGTTGGTGACCGGCAGCAGGTCGTACTCCCGCGAGAAGGCGAGCACGTTCTTCTCGCTGTAGACGAAGTCGAGGAAGTCACCGACCTGTTCGGCGTGCCCGTTCTTCTTGAACGCCATCATCCAGTCGGCCACGCCCATGGAGTTCTTGGTCCGTCCGTCGACGCCCGGCATCGGCACCATCCCGAACTTCACGCCCTTCGCGGCGGCGATCTTCATCAGCGCGGGATGTCCGTCGAGCATCCCGACGTCCCCGGCGGCGAACGCCGAGAACGCCGCGGCCCGGTTCAGGTTCTCGGGCGCGACCGGCCCGGTCAGCCCCTTGCCGACGAGGTCGTCCTTGAGCCAGGTCAGCGTCGCGAGGTTCTCGTCGGAGTCGATGCCGTACGTCCCGACGGAGTTGACGTATCCGCCGCCTCCGCTCAGCAGCCACTGCATGGTCTCGGCCTGTGCCTCCTCCGGCCCGAGGGGCAGCGCGTACGGGAATTTCACGCCGTCGGCCTTCAGCGTCCGCGCGTCGGCGGCGAGCTGCTTCCACGTCTTCGGCGGAGTGAGCCCGGCGTCGGCGAAGAGGGTCTTGTTGTAGAAGAGCAGCCGGGTGGAGGCGGCGAACGGCATCCCGTACTGGATCCCGTTGATCTGCCCCGCGGAGCCGAGCTGCCCGGCGAAGTCGGCCTGTTCGCGGATCCCGATCAGGTCGTCGGCCTTGTACAGCAGCTTCTTGTCGGCGTAGTCGGCGTACGCGCCGATCTGCGCCATGTCGGGCGCCTTCCCGGCGTCGACCTGCTCCCTGACCTTGCGGTCGACGTCGGTCCAGGAGTACACGCTGACGTCGATCTTCACGCCGTCGTGCTTGGCCTCGTACTGCTTGACGAGCTCGTCCCAGTACTTCTGGGAGCTGTCGGCCGGGCCGTCGCCGTAGTCGGCGGCGACCAGTCTCAGCGTCACCTCGTCCGACCCGCCGCCCAGTCCGCAGCCACCCAGTACCGCTGTCATGCCCAGTGCGGACACCGCCGCGATCGTTTCCGTCCTACGCCGCCGCACCGACAACCGCCCCACACTCACGTTCGAAAGCTTTCGAAAAGTCATACATATCTCCACCCTCAGGTCTACACCACGTGAGTGGACTAGACCTCTTGCGGGTCGACGGGTCACACTGTCCCCGTGAGACATGTCATCGCCCTCGACGTGGGCGGCACCGGGATGAAAGCGGCCCTGATCGGCGCGGACGGTGCACTGCTGCACCAGGCCCGCCGCGCGACCGGCCGTGAGCGCGGACCGGACGCCGTCGTCGAGGGCATCCTCGGCTTCGCCGCCGAGCTGCGCGCGTACGGCGCCGAGCACCTCGGTGCTCCGGCCCTCGCGGCCGGCGTCGCCGTCCCCGGCATCGTCGACGAGGAACAGGGCATCGCGGTCTACTCCGCCAACCTGGGCTGGCGGGACCTCCCGCTGCGCGCCCGGCTCGCCGACCGCCTCGGCGGCGTCCCCGTCGCCCTCGGCCACGACGTCCGCACCGGCGGCCTCGCGGAGGGCCGCATCGGCGCGGGCCGGGGCGCCGACCGCTTCCTCTTCGTCCCCCTGGGCACCGGCATCGCGGGCGCCATCGGCATCGCCGGCCGGGTCGAGGCGGGCGCCCACGGTTTCGCGGGCGAGATCGGCCACATCGTCGTACGCCCGGACGGCCTGCCCTGCCCGTGCGGGCAGCGGGGCTGCCTGGAGCGGTACGCGTCCGCGGCGGCCGTGTCGCAGGCGTGGGCCTCGGCCACCGGGACCCCGGAGGCGGACGCGGCGGACTGCGCGAAGGCAGTGGAGGCCGAGGACCCGAAGGCCCTGGAGGTCTGGCACACCGCCGTGGCCGCCCTGGCGGACGGACTGGTCACCGCCCTCACCCTCCTGGACCCCCGCACCCTGATCATCGGCGGCGGCCTCGCGGAGGCGGGGGAAACCCTGTTCACACCACTGCGGGAGGCGGTCCGCCGAAGGATCACCTTCCAGAAGCCGCCGACGATCGTCCCCGCGGCCCTGGGTGACACGGCGGGCTGCCTCGGTGCCGGCCTCCTGGCTTGGGATCTCCTCGACAAGACCGACGGTTCGGAGGCAACTCGCTGATGGCAGCCCACTCAGGGACGCGGGACAGTGCTGAATCCGCGGCCACCGGAACCCCCCTGGTGCTCTCCGGCGCCAACGTGGTCCTGCCCACAGGAACCGTCCAAGACGGCCAGGTCGTCGTCGAGGGCACCCGCATCACCGCCACCGCCCCCGAGAACGCCCAGGTCATCGACGTCACCGGACACTGGCTGGTCCCGGGCTTCGTGGACCTCCACAACCACGGCGGCGGCGGAGCCTCGTTCACGTCAGGCACCCCCGAAGAGATCCTCAAGGGAATCCGCACCCACCGCCTCCACGGCACCACCACCCTCGTCGCCTCCACCGTCACCGGCGACATGGACTTCCTCGCCCAGCGGGCCGGTCTGCTCAGCGAGCTCGCCGAACAGGGCGACGTCGCCGGCGTCCACTTCGAGGGCCCGTTCATCTCCCCCTGCCGCAAGGGCGCGCACGCGGAGGCGCTGCTGCGCGACCCCGACCCGGCGGAGGTCCGCAAGCTGCTCGACGCGGCGCGCGGACAGGCCAGGATGGTCACGCTCGCCACCGAACTCCCCGGCGGCATCGACTCCGTACGGCTCCTCGCCGAACACGGAGTCATCGCCGCGATCGGGCACACGGACGCGACGTACGAGCAGACGGTGGAGGCCATCGACGCGGGCGCCACCGTGGCCACCCATCTCTTCAACGCGATGCCGCCCCTCGGCCACCGCGCCCCCGGCCCCATCGCCGCCCTCCTGGAGGACGAGCGGATCACGGTCGAGCTCATCAACGACGGCACACATCTGCACCCGGCCGCCCTCCAGTTGGCGTTCCACCGCGCCCGGGCGCAGCGTGTGGCGTTCATCACGGACGCGATGGACGCGGCCGGATTCGGCGACGGGCGTTACATGCTCGGCCCGCTGGAGGTCGAGGTCAGCGAAGGCGTCGCCCGGCTGGTCGAGGGCGGCTCGATCGCGGGCTCCACGCTCACCCTGGACCGCGCCTTCAAACGGGCGGTGACGATCGACCGGCTCCCGGTGGAGGACGTCGTCGCCTCGATCTCCGCCAACCCGGCCCGGCTGCTCGGCATGGCCGACCGCATCGGCTCGGTGGAGCCCGGCAAGGACGCCGACCTGGTCCTCCTCGACCATCGTTTCGACCTCAAGGGCGTCATGCGCCGGGGTGAATGGGTGGTCGGTCCGCAACTGGGCTGATGTGTCCCGCTGTTGGGGGCGGCGGTGTCCTGGGACACTGAAGGGGCTCATTCCGTTTCCGGGGGAGGTCGGCCCAGGTGATCCTCACGGTCACACTGAACACCGCTCTCGACATCACCTACCGGGTACCGGCGTTGCGGCCGCACTCCAGCCACCGGGTCACCGAGGTCACCGAACGCCCGGGCGGCAAGGGGCTGAACGTGGCCCGGGTCCTCGCGGCACTCGGCCACGAGGTCACGGTCACCGGCTTCACGGGCGGCGCGACGGGCCGCATCGTCCAGGAGCAACTCGCCGCCGTACCGGGCCTGGTGGACGCGCTCGTCCCGGTCGCCGGCCCGACCCGGCGCACGATCGCCGTGGTGGACGAACGCTCCGGCGACACCACCCAGCTCAACGAGGCGGGCCCGACGGTGACGCCGTCCGAGTGGACGGTGTTCCAGCAGGCGTACGACGATCTCGTCCCGTCCGTCACGGCGGTGGCCCTGTGCGGGAGTCTGCCGCCGGGGGTGCCGGTGGGGGCGTACGCGGTCCTGATCCGCACGGCGAAGGCGGCCGGGGTCCCGGTGCTGCTGGACACCAGCGGGGAGGCACTGCGCCGCGGGGTCGCCGCCCGCCCCGACATCGTCAAGCCGAACGCCGACGAACTGGCCGAACTGACCGGCTCCCACGAGCCGTTGCGCGCGACCCAGGACGTCCGCCGCCGGGGCGCCCAGTCCGTGATCGCATCCCTGGGCAAGGAGGGCCTCCTCGCCACGACCCCGGAGGGCCGCTGGCGCGCCGCTCCCCCGACCCCGGTCCAGGGCAATCCGACGGGCGCCGGCGACTCGGCGGTGGCGGGCCTGCTGTCGGGTCTGGCGGAGCAGCTGCCCTGGCCGGACCGGCTGTGCCGGGCGGTCGCCCTGTCCGCCGCGACCGTACTGGCCCCGGTGGCGGGCGAGTTCGACCGCGCGGCCTACGAGGAACTGCTGGGACGGGTCACGGTGACGAGGGAGGCCGACGCGGCCTGACCGTCGCCTACTTCTTGACCTGGCCCTCCTTGAGCCACACCTGGTCCAGGAGGACGTTGCACTTGTCGCCGTCAGCGCAGGAGATGCTGATGGTGTTGGTGCCCTTGGTGAGGGTCGGCCAGGAGTAGGTCGTCGTCCAGCCCTTGGCGAAGTCGCCGTCCTTGGCATTGGCGTAGTTGTCCATGCCCACCTTGGTGCCGAAGGGCTTGCCGTTGACCGTGAGGGTCATCGACTGGTCGTCACCGGCGGCGCTGTAGTGCGCGAACAGCGTGTACACGCCGTTCGAGGGGACGCCGTTGACGGTCCACGTCACCGACGAGCCCACGTTGTTCAGGTTGCCGACGTATATCCCGCCGTCGGCCTGGGCGCCCTCGACGTCCGAGGCGAGGGCGGCACCGCCGCCGAGGCGCAGCGCCTTCGCGTCGATCGTCTTCTGGTACTCGTCGCTCGCCGCGCTGCTGCTGCTCGACGCGCTCGGCTTCGAGCTCTGGGACGTGGTCGGCGCGGTCCCGACCTTGTCGCTGCTGCCGTCCTTCTTGTCGCCGCCCATCATCGCGACGCCGATGCCGATGACCACCGCGGCGACCACCGCGATCGCGCCGATCAGCAGGCCCTTGGTGTTGGGGCCACCGCTCCGGCCGCCGCCGCCGCTGTAGCCGGGCATGGGCTGCTGGCTGGTGGAGGCGCCGCCCGGGAGGGTCTCGGGGGCCGCGTAGTGGGCGGCGGTGGGCTGACCGTAGGCGCCCTGCTGCTGCGGGACCTGGCCGTACGGGCCGTTCGGCGCGGGCGGTGCCTGCTGCTGGCCGTACTGCCGCTGGCCGACCGAACGCGACCGGTTGGCGGAGTTCGGATAGCCGTAGCCGTAGCCGCCGCCGGACGGCGGCTGGGCGCCGTTGGCCTGGCCGTCGGCGTAGAGGTAGCCGAACGGGTCTTCGTCCTCGGGCGTGCTCGCGCCGTTGTTGCCGGACGTCATCCCTTGGTACTCCTCAGCAGGTGCGGATCGGATGCGATACGTGTAGTCAGAATGGCGAGCCTACCCGCTCCTGATGGCCCAAACGGGTGACTCGGATCGCATCGGCTCGCTGACCTGGGGATCAACCCGCGCGTCTGTGTTGTTTGGGACGAGATCGTTTCTCGATGTACATCCGCTCGTCGGCGGACTTCAACACTTCGTCCGCGGTCATGCCGCAGTGCGCCCACCCGATGCCGAAGCTGGCGCCCACGCGGACGGCCCGTCCTTCGGCGCGGATCGGCTGGATTATCTCGTTGCGAAGACGTACGGCCAGGTCGGCGGCGTCGGCCTTACCGAGCCCGTTGGCGAGGATCACGAACTCGTCGCCGCCGAGCCGGGCCACGGTGTCGCCGTCACGCACGCACTGGGACAGCCGCCTGGCGACCTCGATGAGCACCGCGTCACCCGCGTTGTGCCCGAACCGGTCGTTGATCGACTTGAAGCCGTCGAGGTCGCAGAAGAGCACCGCGAGCCCCTTGGTGCCGTCGTCGCGCTCCCCCTGGGGGGCCACAGTGTGCACATGGTGGTCGAACCCGTCGTACGCCTCGGAGACGCCGGCGGGAAAGTCGAAGCCGTGGCCGTTCGCGTCGAAGGTGGGGTGTCCGAAGGCCGCGTCCACGGACTCCAGCTCGCCCGCGTGGGTGGAGCGCTGACAGAGCCGGGAGGACAGGCGCGTACGCAGTTCGGCGGAGTTCGGCAGGCCGGTCAGGGAGTCGTGGGAGGCACGGTGGGCGAGCTGGAGCTCGCGGCGCTTGCGCTCCTCTATGTCCTCGACGTGCGTGAGCAGGAAACGCGGCCCGTCGGCGGCGTCGGCGACGACGGAGTTGCGCAGGGACACCCAGACGTAGGTGCCGTCCCGGCGCCCCAGGCGCAGCTCGGCCCGTCCGCCCTCCGCGGAGGTCCGCAGCAGGGTGCCTATGTCCTCGGGGTGGACGAGGTCCGAGAAGGAGTAGCGGCGCATCGCGGACGCGGGGCGGCCGAGCAGCCGGCACAGGGCGTCGTTGGTGCGCAGGATCCGGCCGTGCTGGTCGCCGCCCATCTCGGCGATGGCCATGCCGGAGGGGGCGTACTCGAAGGCCTGCCGGAAGCTCTCCTCGCTGGCTCTGAGCGCCTGCTGTTCCCTTTCGAGCCTGACCAGTGCGCGCTGCATGTTCGCGCGTAGACGCGCGTTGCTGATCGCGATGGCGGCCTGGAACGAGTACATCTGGAGCGCTTCGCGTCCCCATGCGCCCGGTCGGCGGCCGTTGCGCGGCCGGTCCACGGACAGGACGCCGATCAGTTCGCCGCACTGGCCGCCGCTCTGCGCGCTCGGCGTGTACATGGGCGCGAACAGCCGGTCGGAGGGGTGCCACTCGTCCTCGAAACGGGGCGCGGGTCCGTCGGTGTACCACTGCGGTACGTCGTCGTCGTCGAGGACCCAGCCCTCGGTGTGGGGTATGAAGACCAGGTCGCCCCAGGTCTCCCCCATGCTCAGCCGGCGCTCCCAGGAGTCACGGGAGCCCACCCGGCCGGTGATCAGCGACTCGGCCGCCTGATTGCCGGAGAAGGCGGCGACCACGAGGTCGCCGTCGGGGCGTACGAGATTGACGCACGCCAGCTCGTAGCCAAGTGCCTGGGTCACGCCGTTCGCCACTGTCTGCAGTGTGTCCGCAAGGCTGCGGGCCGTGTTCATGTCGGCCATGACCTCGTGCAGCTGTCGCAGGGACGCAAGCTGGACGTACGGCTCCGACTCGGTCTCCATTGCCCGCCCTCCCCCCGAGACCTCGCAGTGAATCAAGGGTTCTCTCTGGCGTATCTCCAGTGCGGTTTCGGTGATCCGCTCTGTCGGTACTTCTCCGCCACTGAATCACAGCGCGCTGCCCACTCGGTACACAGGGTCAACAATTAGTACCTCTTGTGACTCAAGTCACAGCGAAAGATGAACAATTGAGTGGTGTTTCTGCGATTTACCTGTGCGTTTACTGAACGCAAACTTTGGGTGTTTGTGGAAGGTGTGCACATCTCCGCCGGTAGACCTAGGTCCGACCTCGGACGAAGGCCCGATGCGGCTCCCCGGGCAGCCGCATAGCGTTTCGGACATGCCCCGGACTCCCCTCGCCACCCCCGCCCCGATGATCCCCGCAGCCGCTTCCGGGCATGCTGTGGGGGTGAGCAACGACGAGTTCCGCGCCGCCATGTCACAGCTGGCCGCCGGCGTGGTCCTGGTGACCGCGTTCGAGCCTCCGCTCGACGCCGAAGGACCGAGCGGCGAGGACATCGGCATGACGGCGACGGCGTTCCTGTCGGTCTCCCTGGACCCGCCTCTGGTGCTGGTCAGCCTGCGTACGGGCTCCCGCATGGACGATCTGCTCGACGAACAGCCCCACTGGGCGGTCTCCGTCCTGTCCGAGAGCCAGCGCCACATCGCCGGCCGCTTCGCCATGAAGAACCGCATCAGCGACCGCCTCCTGTTCGAGGACATCCCCTACGTCCGCGGCGAGGCGACCGGCGCCGCACTCGTGGGCGGCGCCCTCGCCACCCTGGAGTGCCGCACGGAACAACGCGTGGAGGCCGGCGACCACACCCTGGTGATCGGCCGCGTCCTGACAGCCGCCGCCCCGATCGCGGACGGCGGCCCGCTGGCATATTTCCGCGGACGGTACCGGCAGCTCGGCTGAATTCCCTGGCCGCCGGCCGACGGCCCGGACTAGGTTCCCCGGATGACCTCCGCAACCTTCGCACCTCGCCTCGAAGAGATCACACCCGGGAATTTCGAAAGCGCCACCGGTATACGAGTGCACCCCGAGCAGGAATTCGCGATCTCCCCCGTGATGCAGTCCCTCGCCGAGGCATACGTCCATCCCGCGGGAGTGGCCTGGCCGCGCCTGATCGTCGACGGCGACCGCACGGTCGGCTTCCTCATGGCCTTCCTCGACATCGACTGGCGCGCCGAGGGCGGCAGCCTGCGCCGCTCCGGCCTGTGGCGGCTGAACATCGCGGCCGGCGAGCAGGGCATGGGATACGGCCGTTTCGCGGTCGAGTCCGTCGCCGCGGAGCTGCGCCGCCGGGGCACGAAGGAGCTGTACGTCACCTGGCACGAGGGGCCGCACGGCCCGGCGGACTTCTATCTGAATCTCGGCTTCCGCCGGACCGGGGAACTGAGCGGGGACGAGACGGTGGGAGTGCTCGGCCTCGGCTGAGCCAGGGGGACGCGCTGTTGTGCCGCCCGTTCCCGATCTGTGGTGATGCCGATCGCGGCGATCCCGTCGTGTACGAACGTGAACGGCGGCAGCCGGTCGACAGCCCGCTGCCCGGTGCCGCGCCGTCAGCCCCAGTCCCGGCCCGTCCGGCCCCGCTTGGTGTCCGAGCGCTGCTTCTTCTCCCGCAACCGGCGTTCGTTGATCCCGCGCGGGATACGGGTGGCCCGGCGCGGCTTCGGCGGCGGAGCCGTGGCCTCGGCGAGGAGCGCAGCCAGACGTACGGCGGCGGTCTCACGGTTGCGCCACTGCGAACGGTGCTCGGAGGCGCGGACGGTGACGACGCCGTCGACGAGCCGCCCGGCCAGTTTCTCCAGCGCCCGCTGCTTCCACACCTCGGGGAACGCCTCGGTCCGCTCGATGTCGAAGCGCAGCTCGACCTGCGTGTCACTGGTGTTGACGTGCTGTCCGCCGGGCCCGGACGACCGCGAGAAACGCCACATGAGCTCGGCCTCGGGGAGCGAGACGGAGCCGCGGATGACATAGGGACCGGACATGAGGTCCATGTTCCCGGCTCTGTCCGGTCCACGTCACCCCAATATCGCCGGACCGCCCCGCTTCCTTGGTAAAGAAAGTAAAGACACAGGGAACCTTGGGCACCCCTCGCGGCGTTCATACGGGTAGCTGTAGCTTCAAGGCCGTACCGCCGTACATAGACGTCTTAACGAGGGAAGGACTCCCAAACCATGGCTGTAAGCCTGTCCAAGGGTGGCAACGTCTCGCTCACCAAGGAGGCTCCGGGCCTGACCGCCGTCACCGTGGGCCTCGGCTGGGACGTCCGCACGACCACCGGCACGGACTTCGACCTCGACGCCTCCGCGATCGCGGTCAACCTGGAGGGCAAGGTCTATTCGGACGGCCACTTCGTCTTCTTCAACAACAAGGAGACCCCGGACAAGACCATCGTCCACACCGGCGACAACCGCACGGGTGAGGGCGCGGGCGACGACGAGGCGATCAAGGTCAACCTCGCCGGCCTCCCGGCCGACATCGACAAGATCGTCTTCCCGGTCTCGATCTACGACGCGGAGAACCGCTCGCAGAACTTCGGCCAGGTCCGCAACGCCTACATCCGCATCCTGAACGAGGCCGGCGGCGCCGAGATCGCCCGCTACGACCTCTCCGAGGACGCGGCGACGGAGACGGCCATGGTCTTCGGCGAGCTCTACCGCAACGGCGCGGAGTGGAAGTTCCGCGCGGTCGGCCAGGGCTACGCCTCCGGCCTGGTCGGCATCGCCACGGACTTCGGCGTCAACGTCTGAGGTTCACTGCGCTGAGTGAGCGGGAGCCCCTGGTCGTACCGGCCGGGGGCTCCGGCGTTTCTGCCCTCTACGCCTGCGAGACGAACGCAGTCCAGGCGGCGGGGGTGACGGTGAACCGGGGGCCGGTGACGTCGTCGTTCTTGGAGTCGCGGATGTGGATGGTGCGGGGGGCTACGGCGATCTCGACGCAGGAGTTGCCATCATTGCCGCTGCTGTAACTGCTCTTGAACCAGTCCAGCGCGATCTCGACGCAGGAGTTGCCGTCATTGCCGCCGCTGTAACTGCTCTTGAACCACGCCAGGTTGGCGACGTCCCCGGCAGCGGGCTTGCGGATCATGTTTCTCCCAGCAGTTGCTCGACGAGGACCAGCGACTCCCCCGGCGGGAGAGCCTGCGCCCGGATGGTGCCATACCGCAGCTCAAGGATGCGCAGTTGTTTCGGGTCCGAGGTCGGGCGGCCGTTGAACGCACCGTCGGAGCGCCCCACCGCCGTACCGTCCGGGAACTTCAGCACCTCGATCCGCCCGTCCAGACCGGAGTGGATCTCGGAGTTCAACGGCATCACCTGAAGCACGACGTTGTGCAACCGTCCCACCTCCAGCAGATGTTCGAGCTGCTGTCGCCACACCATTGTGCCTCCGATGGGACGACGCAGGGCCGCCTCTTCCAGCACGAAGTGGATGGACGGGGCCGGGTCCCGTTCGAAGACCGACTGCCGGGCCAGGCGAGCGGTCACCATGCGTTCCACGTCGTCAGGTGAGTAGGGCGGCTGAGCCGCCGAGATCACTGCCCGCGCGTGTTCCGGCGTCTGCAACAGTCCATTGACGCTGTTGCACTCATACACCCCGATCTCCACCGCCTGCCCCTCCAACTTGGCCAGCTCCCGCACCTTCTTGGGATACCGGACCTTCCTCACGTCCTCCTTCATCGCGGAGATGAGTCCACCCGCCCCCAGGACCTCGTCGGCCCTGTCGAGATAGTCGAGGCGGGGGATCCGCTTGCCGCCCTCGACCTTGTAAACAAGATCCTCGCCGTACCCCACCGCCTCCCCGAACTCGCCGGCCCGCATCCCCACCGCCTCCCGCCGCAGCTTCAGTTGCCGTCCGACGGTCGCGATGACCGCGACACCCCACTCGTCGTCAGGGTCGACCTCCCACCCCGCCTCGACCGCCTCCGCCTGGCCGTCCACACTCATCGCGCGCCCCTCCGCCGTACGTCCGTGTCCGCGACGCCCCTACCCGTACGTCCGCCCCCGACAGCCCGGACACGACCGGACAAGCTCCGGACAGTCACCGTACGCATCGGCGTCGTCACTGTTCACGGTAAGCATCGACGGCCACGCTGAGTGACGTGAATCAAGGAACCTCCGTCATCCGCAACTTCAGCATCCAGCTGTCCCCCACCCCGCGTGGAGCCCGTCTGGCCCGGCTGCTGGCCTGCGAGCAACTGCGCGAGTGGGGGCTGCCGTTGCACCCGGCGGAGCACATCGTGGCGGAGCTGGCGGTGAACGCGGCCACGCACGGCCGGGTCCCGGGGCGCGACTTCCGCCTCACGCTCTACGTCGTCGCGGACACCCTGCGCATCGAGGTCACGGACACCCGGGGTGACCGTATGCCGCACCCCGAACTCCCTGCACCGGAGGCCGAGTCGGGCCGGGGCCTAGTGCTGGTGGACGCGCTCGCCGACCGGTGGGGCGTCGCGCCGGGACCCCGCCCCCGCAAGACGGTGTGGGCGGAAATCGACCTGTCACCGACGTCCGGAAACCCGGGCTTCGGTGGGTCCGTGCTGCGGTGGGTCGGGACGCCTTCCCAAGGATTGAAATGAGGGTGAAAGAACCCGACCAAACCCCACCCCTCCCGCCCAGCAAGCGACTCACTCTCGCGAGTGAACATCACCAACTCAGCTGGATTTCGCCCCGGTTGCCTGCCCTACAGTCGGCGCAACACAACTGCAGACATACAACGGCCCTCGCCGGGACTGGCATCCCAATGCGAGGGCCTGACCACCAAGGAAGAGATCGCTTCCCGATGGACACCCAAAACCCTAGCGCGCCCTCGCGCGCCCGGTCCCGTGTTGGCACCAAGAACCACCCGAACCGGGACCCCGAAGCCGAACCCGGCGGCGGTCTGCTCCACGAACACACCCGCCACACCACCCGCTTCACGGTGATCGGCAACCACCTGGCCCAGCACCCGGAGCTGTCGCTCCTGGCCATCGGCCTGGCCGCACACCTCCAGTCGCTGCCACAGGGCGCCTGCGCCGACATCAAGTCCCTGGCCGCCCGCTTCCCCGAAGGCCCGACCCGGATCGCCGCCGCCCTGCGCGAGCTGGAGACCCACGGCTACCTGCGCCGCGAACGGCGCCGCATCCCCGGCGGCCGCATCGTCACCCGCACGATCTCCTGCAACCAGCCGAGCCCACGCGGCCAGGCGGCCCCGGCACGGACACCGGTACGCACGGCACGAGCGTCCGCGCACGACACCCCGAGCCCCAGGAAAGGCTCGCGTCCCCTCCCGGCGGTACCGCACCCTGCCCACCCGTCCCCCGGACTCCTCCAGAAGGCCACCGACCTCCTCGCCGGCCTGCGCCGCATCGACTCCCGCCTGCCGCTCTCCGCCCAGGACACCGGCCACCTCGCCCCCGGAGTCGCCGCCTGGCTCGAACGGGACGTCACCCCCACCGCCGTACGCGACGCCCTGACCGCCGACCTCCCTCCCGACGGCCCCCGCCGCCCCGCAGCCCTCCTGGCCCACCGCCTGAACGCCCTGCTGCCACCCCTGCCACCCGCTCGCCCCGCTGCCGGGCCCCCACCCGCCGTCATCCACCCCCTCCAGAACTGCGACGGCTGCAACCGCGCCTTCCGCGCCCCCGAACGAGGCCGCTGCCGCGACTGTCGATGCGATCTTCGGGGGGCCACCTAGCATGGACGTGACGATCCTGGCCCCTGGGCACAGACGAGGAGCGCGCGCCATGACCATCGCCCCGGACAACGCACGGCAAGGCGCATCCCACCTGTACCGGACCATGCGGGACTTCATGCAGGCCATGGACGACTCCCTCCCCGGCAAATTCGAGATCACCAAGGAAGGGATCGTCCACGACATGATGTCGCCGGGAGGACCGCATGAGGTCACGGCAGCTCACATCAGCCGGCGACTGGAGAAAGTCATGCCGGACGAGCTGCTGGCCCACAACGGCACCCCCGACGTGGAGGACGAGCCCGAGGGCATCATGCGCCACCCTGACGTCATGGTGATCGCGTGGACCGATCTGAACACCGAAGGTTCCATCGACCCGCATACCCTCGTGGCCGCCATCGAGGTCGTCTCCCGCTCCAACCCCGACAACGACTGGGTGGGCAAGGTCCGCGACTACCCCCTGATCGGCATCCCCATCTACGCGATCTTCGACCCCCGCACCGGCACCGGCGCCGTCCTCACCGACATCCACCCCACCCCCGAGGGCCCCCGCTACGCCACCCGCAAGGACTTCGTCTACGGCGAGGACGTCACCATCGGCGACTGGACCATCTCCACGGAGAACCTGCCGCGCTACAAGGACTGAATCCGTACGCCGCCGATTCTGCGCCGACTCGCGTAGGCCGGCGTGGCTGAGACGATGCCCCTGTGAACTCCCTCCCGCACGTCCACATCGGTCCTGGTCATGACCGGCCGCAACTCCTGGAGCCCAGGCGTGCCGAGCCCGGTGAGTGGCCGAAATTCGAGGCCGCCCTCGCTGTGGTCAACCGCGACGTGACGGCCACCCTGCCCGGCCAGGACGCGCTGATACTGATGGTCGCCCCGTCCGGGCAGCCGCTGCCGCCGAGCTGGATCGACAGGGACCATGTCTATGTGGCGATGCCGGACGGCCGTTGGCAGGGCAACGCGGTGAACGCCGACCTGGAGGAGCACGACCCGCCGGAGCCGGATGACGCGATGACGGCCCTGAGCCTGGTCGCGGAGGCGGCACAGGACACGATCATGGAGCTGCTCTGGCAGGCCTGGCCGATCTGCCGGGAACACAAGACCGGAATGCACCTTCGTCCAGCAGGGTCCACCGACGACGGGTGCGGGGGCGAAGCAGACGCGTCGGACCCAACGGCGTGGTGGTGCCGGGGCAGCCGGGACCGCACATCCCACGACGTCTCCCTGGTGGGCGAGTTGGCCGCCACCCTGCCGGGTAAGGAGCGTCGTGCACTGCGGCGCAGCGAGCGTGAACGGGACGGCGATCGATAGCAGCGCCGACCGTCGTACAGCGGTCGCGCCCGTCGGCTACGCCCGCTCCGGCTTCCCGTCCCCGTACAGCCAGGTGTCCCAGATCGGGGTGAAGTCCTTGCCGGGTGCCTGCTGTTCGACGTACGTCGTGAAGTCGTCGGTGTCCGCGTTGCCGTGTCGGTGGGCGGCGGCCCAGCCCTGCACGATCGCAGTGAAGGCCTTGTCGCCGACGGTCTGCCGGATCTTGTGCAGGACCATCGCGCCGCGCTGGTAGACGGGGCTGTCGGAGAGGTGCGCGGCGCTCGACGGCTTTCCGGGCGGGAAGTCCCAGAGGTCCTCGTAGACGTCGTCGCCGTGGTCGTAGAGCGCGTCGAAGGTCTGCTGGGCGCTGTCGCCGCCGTGGTCCTCGGTCCACATCCACTCGGCGTAGGTCGCGAAGCCCTCGTTGAGCCACATGTCCTGCCAGGTCTTCGGGGTGACCGAGTCGCCGAACCACTGGTGGGCGAGCTCGTGGACGAGGGTCCCGGTGTCGGGGGCGCCGGGGAAGAAGGGGCGGTTCTGGGTCTCCAGGGCGTAACCGGCGTCGCCCACGCGGTCGACGATCGCGCCGGTGGAGGCAAAGGGGTACGGACCGAAGGCGGCCTGGGCCCACTTCATGACGGCGGGGATCTGCGCCAGGACTTTCTGGCTCGCGGCGGCCTCGGTCGGGTCGACCGCTGTGTACACCGGCAGGCCGTCGGAGGTGCCCCCGAGGCCGGGGATGGCGTAGCGCCGGACGTCGTAGTCGCCGATCGCGAGGGTGGCGAGGTAGCTCGCCATGGGTTCGGCGGTGTGCCAGGTGGACGTCGTACGGCCGCCGCTGGTGCTGGTAGCGGTCAACTCACCGTTGGAGACGGCCTGGAGGCCCTCGGGGACGGTGATCGTGAGGTCGTAGGACGCCTTGTCGGAGGGATGGTGGTTGCCGGGGAACCAGGCCATCGAGCCGGTCGGTTCGCCGAGGGCCACCGCGCCGTCCTTCGTGGGCAGCCAGCCTTCATTCGAGCCGTCCGGGTCGGTGATCGTCCTCGGGGTGCCGGAGTAGCGGACGGTCACCCGGAAGGCACGGCCCTCGTCGAGGTCGTCGTGCGGGCGGACGGTCAGTTCCTGGCCGGTGCGGTTCCAGCGGGCCTTGTCGCCGTCGACGGTGACGCTCCGGATGTCCAGGCCGTCGAGGTCGAGGTTGAAAGCGGACAGGTCCTGGGTGGCTCGGGCGGTGAGGGTCGCGGTGCCGGAGAGCGTGGTCGTGTCGGGAGCGTCCGGGTCGTAGGCGAGGTCCAGGTCGTAGTGGGTGACGTCGTAGCCGCCGTTGCCGGCCTTCGGGAAGTACGGGTCGCGCAGGCCGGAGCCGCCGGGGGTGCCGTGCACTCCGCCGTCGCACGCGGTCAGGGCGAGGGCTCCCACCAGGAGCAGGGCGGTGGCGGGGGCGAGCGGCACGGATCGGGACACGGCGGTGATCCTACGGTCAGGCGCGTGACACCATCGGCTCCGTGCTCGACATCGGCTACGCCCTCTCCAACCGCTTCCCGGACCCCCCGCAGACCGACTACCGCCGCGCTGCCGTCCACGCGCTGCGGCACGACCTGTTCTGCGGGGACGTCTACCTCGCCGACACGAAGGAAGACCGGGAACTGTCCACAGCCTGGGGATGGGTGCCGGTGCTCGACTTCGCGTGGGCGCTGTGCGACATCGTGGAACACCTCGACCGCGACCCCGCGGGCTCCCGCGCGTCCCGCCCCCAGCGCGCGGAACTGGACTTCACCGAGTCCACGGACCGCATGCTCTTCGAGCGCCGATTCGGGTGGGTGGACATCGAGGCCGACTGGATGCCGGTGGAGGAGCCCCCGCTCTCCTTCTCCCACACGGATCTGCGCCGCGAGGCCCGCGACTTTCTGCACGACCTGATCGCCGACCTCGTCGACCTCCATGAGGACCTGGGTGAGAACCCGGCGATCTGGACGCTCCAGGCACGGTTCCCGCGAATGTCATGACGCGGGACGCGGGACGCATGGCTGCGGGCCGCAAGACCAGACCCACGTCAGGCGTGACTCGTCACCCGTCAGGCACCCGTCACTCGTCAGGCAACCAGCACCCAGCACCCCCGCACCACCAATTCCCCCTCACTCCACCCGAATCCCCACCTCCGCCGCCAACACCGGCGCCAGATCCAGCAGTTGTGACGGGCTGATCACCGCCCCCGCCAGTCGGTCCACGCCCCGGGCGATCTCCAGCGACGCCGCCCCGCGCAGGTCGACGTCCTTGAGGGTCGCCGCCGTGAGGTCCACGCCCTTCAGTGCGCAGTCCACGAACTCGACGCGCTCCAGCCGCGCGCCCCCGAAGTCCGGTTCCACCAGCACGCAGCTCTCGAAGACGACGTCCTTCAGCTTGGCCGTGCGCAGGTTCAGGTAGTCGATCTTGCCGCCGCGGATCACCACCCGCTCCAGCACCGCGCCGTGCAACTGCACTCCGCCGAGGCGGGCGTCGATCAGCTCGACGTCACGGAGGTTCGCCTCCGCGAGGTCGGTGCCCACACCCCGTATGCCGGTGAGAACCGAGTCGAGGAAGCGGGCGTGGTGGAGCCGGGTCTCGTCCAGCGCGCAGCTTCTCAGCGCGCAGTCCATGAAACGGGCCCCCGCCCCGTCCTGCCCGACGAAGTCCACTTCCAGGAACTCCAGCCCGTCATAGTCCCCGTCCGGATCCAACTCCCCTCCCCCGAACGGCTCCAGCGGCGGCAGCCGCACCTCCGGCCGCCGCGCGCCCTTCACCCGCGAGCCACCCGCCGCCCCCGCCGTACTCGAGCCCCCCGACTCACCGGACCGGCCCGCTCCACCCGTCACTCGTCTCGCCATGCCCCCATCCTGCACCCCACCACTGACAATCCTCCTGACCTGCGAGAACACCCCTCATGTCACATTCCGGTGCCCTCAGTCCGTCATACCGCCGAGAGACGCGAACCGACCCGACCCGACCAGCCCCGACCAGACATGCCCCGACCCGACCCCGAGCAGAGGGAGACCCCCACCCATGCACCGCATCACCGTCGTCGGCGGCGGCCTCGCCGGACTGACCGCGGCGATCACCGCCGCCGAGGCCGGCGTCAAGGTCACCGTGCACGAGGCCCATCACACGCTCGGCGGCCGGGCCCGCACCGCCGAGGCGCCGTACCGTACGAACGTCGGTCCGCACGCCCTCTACAGCGGTGGCCCGCACTGGTCCTGGCTCCAACAGCGCGGCCTCGTCGGCCCGCTCGCCGCGCTCCCGCCCCTGGAGGCGGCCCGGCTGCGGCTCAGGCACAAGGGCGTCCTGCGCCGCACTCCACCCTTCGCCATGCTCAAGCTGCTCCGCCGCAGCGCCCAACGGGCCCCCGTCGACGTGGACTTCATGTCGTGGGCGACCGAGCAGGCGGGCGAGGAGGGTGCCCGTGCCGCCGCCCACTACTCCGCCGTCGCGCTCTTCCATCACGATCCGGGCGCCCTGTCCGCCGCGTTCGTGCAGGAACGGCTGCGGCGCGCCACCAAGCTGCCGCCCGAGGCGCACTACCCGCGCGGCGGCTGGGCCTCCGTCGTGGACCGGATGGCCGCCCGCGCCTGGAACCTGGGCGTCCGGATGGAGACCCTGTCCCGCGTCGACACCCTGCCCACCGACACGCCCGTCGTCGTCGCCACCTCCCTCGACGCGGCCCGCAGGCTCCTCGGCGACGACTCGCTGACCTGGCCAAGCGGCCGTACGGCACTCGTCGACCTCGCCCTGCGCGCCCGGCGCGGTGACGCCTTCGCCGTCTCCGACCTCGACTCGCCCGGCTGGATCGAACGGTTCACCGCCCAGGACCGCGGCCTGGCACCCGCGGGCGAACAGCTCCTCCAGGGGCAGATCCCGATCGCCCCGCACGAGAGCAGGGCCGACGGGGTCGCGCGCGCGGAGCAACTGCTCGATCTCGCCTTCGAGGGCTGGCGCGAACGCGTGACCTGGCGCCGTGAGGCCGTCGCGAACGGCCGTACCGGAGCCGTGGACCTGCCCGGCACGAGCTGGCGGGACCGGCCCGCCATCGACCGGGGCGACGGCGTCTACCTCGCGGGTGACCAGGTCGCGGCGCCCGGTGTGCTGTCGGAGGTGTCCTTCACCAGCGCGCTCACCGCCGTATCGCTGGCTCTCGGCCGGAACGCTCTTGACCTCAAGCACGCTTGAGGTCGAAGAGTGGGGCCCCTGACGACACAGGGAGTTCTCCTCATGCACGCCATCCGTCTGCATGCCTTCGGCCCCGCCGAGAACCTCACCCACGAGATCACCGACGACCCACTGCCCGGCCCCGGCCAGGTCCGTATCACCGTACGGGCGGCCGGAGTCCACCTCCTGGACACCGCCCTGCGCGAGGGACATCAGGGACCGGCGCCGAAGCCGACCGTGCTGCCCACGATCCCCGGCCGTGAGGTCGCCGGCACGGTCGAGTCCCTGGGGGACGGCGTCGCCGGCCTGTGGCTCGGCAAGCGCGTGGTCGCCCACCTCGGCTTCGCCCCCGGAGGCTACGCCGAACTGGCCGTCACCGACGTCGACCGCGTACACGAGATCCCCGAGAACCTCGACTTCGCCCAGGCCGTCGCCATGATCGGCACGGGCCGTACGGCGATGGGGATCCTCCAGTTCACCGAGCTCGGTCCGCACTCCGTGGTCCTGATCCCGGCGGCGGCCGGAGGCCTCGGCACCCTGCTCGTGCAGTACGCGAAGAACGCGGGAGCCACCGTCATCGGCCTCGCGGGCGGCCCGCGGAAAGTCCGCCTCACCGAGAAGAACGGCGCCGACCTCGCCGTCGACTACACGGACCCCGCGTGGCCGGACGTGGTCCGCGCCTTCCTCGGCGGCCGGTCCCTCACCGTCGTCTTCGACGGCGTCGGCGGGGACGTCGCCCGCGAGAGCACGGCCCTCCTCGGCCCCGGCGGACAGCACATCGTCTTCGGCTGGTCCGGCAAAGGCATCCACGACGGACAGCCCTACCTCGTCGAGGGCCTGTCCGAACAGGTCCTGGGACCCGCCATGACACAGAGGACCGGCGGCCCCGCCCCCATCCGCACCCTCGAACTGCGCGCCCTCGCCGAAGCCGCCGCGGGCCGCCTGACGCCCGCCGTGCAGCGCTTCCCCCTCGCCGACGCGGCGGCCGCACACCTGGCCCTGGAGACGCGCGGCACAACCGGAAAGGTGGTCCTGGAGCCATGACACGCCCAGATGCGACTCACGCCGATTCGTGGTCTTCTGGCCGGGTGAATGTCACCCGATCGGGCGAACCAGCCGAACAGACGGACCCTCGCCGCTGGTGGGGTCTGGTGGTGATCGCCCTCGCGCAGCTGATGGTCGTCCTCGACGCGACCATCGTGAACATCGCACTCCCCTCCGCTCAGCGCGACCTGGGCATGTCCGACGGCAACCGGCAGTGGGTCATCACCGCCTACACGCTGGCCTTCGGCGGCCTCCTCCTGCTCGGCGGCCGCATCGCCGACCTGGTGGGCCGCAAGCGCACCTTCGTGATCGGCCTGGTCGGCTTCGCCGCCGCCTCCGCACTCGGTGGCGCGGCCACCGGCTCCGGCATGCTCTTCGCCGCCCGCGCCCTCCAGGGCGTCTTCGCGGCCGTACTCGCCCCGTCCGCGCTGTCCCTGCTCACCACGACGTTCACCGACCCGAAGGAGCGCGGAAAGGCCTTCGGGATCTACGGCGCCCTCGCGGGCTCCGGTTCGGCGATCGGGTTCATCGTCGGCGGCCTCCTCACCGAGTACCTCAACTGGCGCTGGTGCCTGTACGTCAATGTGCCCATCGCCGTCGCCGCAGTCGTCGGTGCCCTCGTCCTGCTGCACGACCGTCCCGGCCACGCAGGTGCCCGGCTCGACGTGCCCGGGGTGCTGCTGGGCTGCGGCGGCCTGGTCGCGATCGTCTACGGCTTCAGCGAGGCCCAACCCCGCGGCTGGAGCGACCCCCTGGTGCTGACCCTGCTGGTGGGGGGCGTCGTGCTCCTGGCGGCCTTCGTGTGGTGGCAGTCCCGGGCGGCCATGCCCCTGCTCCCGCTGCACATCGTCAAGGACCGCAACCGCGCGGGCTGCTTCCTGACCATGGGGCTCGCCGTCATCGGCATGTTCGGTCTGTTCCTGTTCATGACGTACTACCTGCAGGTCGTGCTCGCCTACTCCCCCGTGCGCACCGGTCTCGCCTTCCTGCCGATGACCGCCGCGATCATCGTCGGCTCCACGCAGATCTCGGCCCGGCTGATGAACCACGTCGCGCCGCGCATGCTGATGGTCCCCGGCATGGTCCTCGCGGCGGGCGGCATGCTGGTCCTGACGCAGATGTCCGTGGACAGCTCCTACGCCACCGAGATCCTGCCCGCCCTGCTCCTGATGGGCCTGGGCATGGGTCTCACCTTCATGCCGGTGTTCTCCACCGCCACCGCGGGCGTCGCCCCGCAGGACTCCGGAGTGACCTCGGCGACCGTCAACACCGCACAGCAGGTGGGCGGTTCCATCGGTACGGCGCTGCTCAACACCATCGCCACCACCAGCAGCGCCGCCTACGTCGGCGCCCACCTGGCCGGTTCCTCGCAGAAGGCCCTGGTCGTCAAGGAAGGTGTCGTGCACGGCTACACCGTCGCCATCTGGTGGGCCGTCGGCATCATGCTCCTGGCCGGCCTGGTGGCGGGCCTGATGGTGACGACGAAACCGCCGAAGCAGGGCGCGCCCACCCCGGCACCGGTGCCGGAATCCGCGGTGTGAACGCGAAGGGGCGGCCCGGATCGATCCGGACCGCCCCTCTCCCCGGCACCGGAGCACCGAGGTCAGCGCTGCCGATCGGTACTGATCAACGCCGTCCGGCGACCCGGTCCGCCCACCGCGCCAACCGCGACGACTCCCCACGACGGCTCACGAACTCCCGCCGGTCCGCCGCGCGATACGTCGCGTACATGCCCTGCACGCCCAGCCACCGCAGCGGCTCCGGCTCCCACCTGCGCACCTTGTGCCCCACCCACGGCAGATCCGTCAGCTCCGTCCGGCCGCCCTGGCCCGAGTCCTGCTGCACCAGATCCCGCAGGGTCCGGGCCGCCAGATTGGCGGTCGCGACACCCGAACCCACATAACCGCCCGCCCAGCCCACCCCCGTCGAACGGTCCAGCGTCACCGACGCACACCAGTCCCGCGGCACCCCCAGCACCCCCGACCAGGCATGCGCGACCCGCACCCCGGCCAGCATCGGGAAGAAGCCCACAAGAACCTCCCGCAACGCCTCGACCGTCGCCTCCTGCGTCCGCCCGTCGTTGTCCGTCCGCGACCCGAAGCGATACGGCACCCCGCGCCCACCCAGGGCGATCCGCCCGTCGGACGTGCGCTGCGCGTACATGTACGCGTGCGCCATGTCCCCCAGCGTCTGCCGCCCCTCCCAGCCGATCGCCGCCCACTGCTCCTCGGAGAGCGGCTCCGTGGCGATCATCGAGGAGTTCATCGGCAGCCAGGTCCGCCGCTGCCCCTTCAGAGCCGCCGTGAACCCCTCGGTACAGCGCAGCACATAGGGCGCCCGGACCGTGCCGTACGGCGTGACGGCGTGCTTGGCCCGGATCTCCGTCACCGGCGTCTGCTCGTGAACGGTCACCCCCAGCGCCTCCACGGCCGCCGCGAGCCCCTTCACCAGCCGCACCGGATGCACCCGCGCCCCGTGCGGCGTCCACGACGACCCCACCGCGTCCGCGACCCTGACCCGCTCGGCCGTCTCCCGGGCCCCGTACAGCTCGCGGTCCTTCTCGCCGTACGACAACTCGTGCTCGTGGAAAGCCCGCAACCGCGCCAACTGCGCGGGCGAACGCGCGACTTCGAGAACGCCCCCCTTGTGGAGACCGGCGTCGAAACCCTCCTCGCCGACGACCCGGACGACCTCGTCGACGGTGTCGTTCATGGCCCGCTGAAGCCGTACGGCGGCCTCGTGACCATGCAGCTTCGCGTACCGGTCGCGGCCCGCGATCCCGTTGTACAGCCAGCCGCCGTTACGCCCCGAGGCGCCGTAACCGCAGAACTTCTGCTCCAGGACGGTGATCCGCAGAAAGGGCACGGCCTTCTTCAGGTAGTACGCCGTCCACAGCCCCGTGTACCCGCCGCCCACGATCACGACATCCGCCGACGCGTCACCACCGAGCGGCTCCCGCACCCCGGGAAAACCGTCGTCCGCGTACCAGAAGGAGACACCGCCGTTCACGACACCACTGCTCATGGCCTGGGACGCTAACCCGCCGAAGCACCCGCTGTCTCCTTCGGAATCCGCACACTTTTCCGCGCCCTGACCAGCGGATAACACCCGAACCCGATCAGCGCCGAGGTGAAATGCCCCAGATCGGTGAAGGTCCGCCCGGTCACCAACGGCACCGCGTACACGACAAGAACGACGAACCCGTAGCCGTACCGCCACGGCGCGGGAATCCGGTACACCAACACCGCGACCACCCCCGCCAACGCGTAACTCACCCCGATGTCCAAGGTGTTGACCGCCGACGCGGGCGCCACCCCGTGCCGGATCCCCCACAGCAACGCCCCCTCACTGATCAGCGTCGCCAGCACATGCGCCGCCGCACACACCGCCAACCACCGCGCGGTACCCAGCCAACGCTCCGCCGGCGCATGAAAAAGGGAATACAGCACGGCATACGGCAGCCAATGCCCGCCGTCGATCCACATGGCACTGGAGACCAGCACCCGCACCGGATTGCTCGACAACTCATGGATGTTCGTCGAACGCTGCCGCAGAAACGCCTCCTCGAACTCCGGCGACATGTGATGCAACGCCACCGTCGTCACAAAGAGAATCCCCAGCCAGACATGGGTACCGGGGGCACCGCGCACATAGGCCCGCACCCAGTGGACACCCCGGTTAATTCGCATGAGGCGATTCACGCACGCCGGTAGGGTCCCCCGCGTGATCGACATCCCGGCGGAACTGGCGGCGACACAGGAGCTACACAACGGCGACAAAGGACGGGAGTTCATCGCCGCACTACCCGGACTCGTGGCCGACTTCCTCCAGGGCTGGGACCTCGCACCGGACGGCCCTCCCATGCACGGAGTCACCGCCCTCGTCCTGCCCGTCGTACGCCGCGCCGACGGCACCCCGGCCGCCCTCAAACTGCAACTCCGCGACGACGAGAGCGCCGGCGAACCCCTCGCCCTGCGCATCTGGAACGGCGACGGAGCCGTCCGCCTCCTCGACCACGACCCTGCCACCCACACCATGCTCCTGGAGCGCCTCGACTCCACCCGCATGCTCTCCACCCTGCCCGACACCCGCGAAGCCGTCCTCGTC
Organism: Streptomyces sp. NBC_00285; assembly: GCF_036174265.1. Taxonomy (NCBI): domain Bacteria; kingdom Bacillati; phylum Actinomycetota; class Actinomycetes; order Kitasatosporales; family Streptomycetaceae; genus Streptomyces; species Streptomyces sp. NBC_00285. Next base: position 5,021,210 of record NZ_CP108055.1, read on the forward strand.
ATCGCCGGCCTGCTCGCCCACCTCACCGCGACCCCGGCCCCACCAGGCCTGCGCCGACTCGGCGACATCGCACAGACCATGCTCGACAGAACCCCACAGGCCCTGCAACGCATCGCCGACCCCGACACCCGCCGCCTCGTCGCCGACTGCGCCGCCGCCCTCCGCGAAGTCGCCGACGAGCCCGGCGACCAACTCCTGCACTGGGACCTGCACTACGAGAACGTCCTCGCCTCCGACCGCGCCCCCTGGCTCGCCATCGACCCCAAACCCCTCGCCGGCGACCCCGGGTTCGAGCTCTGGCCCGCCCTGGACAACCGCTTCGACGCCGACGAGATCACCTGGCGCTTCGACGCCATGACCGACGCCCTCGGCCTGGACCGCACACGCGCGCGTGCCTGGACCCTGGGACGCCTCCTCCAGAACGCCGTCTGGGACAGCCGCCCCCTGGCACCCCACCACGTCGAGATCGCCCACCGCCTGCGCACCCACCGGAGCCGACAACCGTGATCCGCCCCGCCACCCCCGCCGACATCCCCGTGATCCACACCCTCATCCGCGAACTCGCCGACTACGAGAAGTCGTTGACCGAGGTCCGAGCGACCGAGGAACAACTCCACCAGGCCCTCTTCGGCGAACACCCCGCCGCCCACGCGCACGTGGCGACGGACTCCACGGACTCGGTGATCGGCTACGCCATCTGGTTCCTCACCTTCTCCACCTGGCGCGGAGTCCACGGCATCCACCTCGAAGACGTCTACGTCCGCCCCGGCGCCCGCGGCACCGGCCACGGCAAGGCCCTCCTCACCGAACTCGCCCGCATCTGCGTCGAACGCGGCTACCAACGCCTGGAGTGGGCCGTCCTCAACTGGAACACCCCCGCGATCAACTTCTACGAATCCCTCGACGCCCACCCCCAGTCCGACTGGACGGCGTACCGCCTCACCGACGAGGCCCTGGCGCGGGCGGCCAACGCTCCGGAGCACAAGTGAAAGCCCAGGCCAGAACACTCCTGACCTGGGCTTTTCGGAGCCCCCTGTCGGATTCGAACCGACGACCTGCTCATTACAAGTGAGCTGCTCTGGCCATCTGAGCTAAGGAGGCGTGCACCACTACCGCGTGCGTGCGCCCGAGCAGTGTACCCAGGTCGCCATGGGGGCCTGTCGAAAATTTCCGCGAAGTTCACAGTCCTCCAGGTACTGACATACGGGTGAACCCCGGGTACCGTCCTGACCCAGTCCACTCGTGTGGACTACACCACCTTCCTACAACGGATCGTCCGGCACGTTCCTGCCGGTAGAAGGGGGCCTCAGAGCCATGGCCACTGTTTCGTTCGACAAGGCGACCCGTGTTTACCCGGGTTCCACTAAGCCCGCCGTCGACGGTCTCGACATCCACATCGAGGACGGCGAGTTCCTCGTCCTCGTCGGCCCGTCCGGCTGTGGCAAGTCCACCTCGCTCCGCATGCTCGCGGGGCTCGAGGACGTCAACGGCGGTGCCATCCGCATCGGTGACCGTGACGTCACGCACCTGCCGCCGAAGGACCGGGACATCGCCATGGTGTTCCAGAACTACGCGCTGTACCCGCACATGAGCGTCGCCGACAACATGGGCTTCGCGCTCAAGATCGCCGGCATCAACAAGGCGGAGATCCGGCAGAAGGTCGAGGAGGCCGCGAAGATCCTCGACCTCACCGAGTACCTGGACCGCAAGCCGAAGGCACTCTCCGGCGGTCAGCGCCAGCGTGTGGCCATGGGTCGCGCCATCGTGCGTGAGCCCCAGGTGTTCCTCATGGACGAGCCGCTGTCCAACCTGGACGCCAAACTCCGCGTGTCGACGCGTACCCAGATCGCGTCGCTGCAGCGCCGTCTCGGCATCACCACCGTCTACGTCACCCACGACCAGGTCGAGGCCATGACGATGGGCGACCGGGTGGCCGTGCTCAAGGACGGTCTGCTCCAGCAGGTCGACTCGCCGCGCAACATGTACGACCGCCCGGTGAACCTGTTCGTCGCCGGCTTCATCGGTTCCCCGGCGATGAACCTGATCGAGGTCCCGATCACCGACGGCGGCGTGAAGTTCGGCAACAGCGTGGTGCCCGTCAACCGTGAGGCCCTCACGGCCGCCTCCGACAAGGGTGACACCACGGTGACGGTCGGTGTCCGTCCCGAGCACTTCGACGTCGTCGAGCACAACGGCGCCGCCGCCGCGGCCCTCACCAAGGACACCGAGGACGCCCCGGCCGGTCTCGCGGTCTCCGTGAACGTCGTCGAGGAGCTCGGCGCCGACGGTTACGTCTACGGTTCCGCCAAGGTCGACGGCGAGCTGAAGGACCTGGTCGTCCGTGTCAGCGGCCGCGCGGTCCCGGACAAGGGCGCCACGCTGCACGTCGTGCCGCGTCCGGGCGAGATCCACGTGTTCTCGACCTCCACGGGCGAGCGCCTCGCCGACTGAGTCCGCCGAGTCCGGCCACATTCGGCCCAGGACATATCGCGCGAATTCACCCGCGTTGACGAGAAGGGCCCCGCAGCGCGCTGCGGGGCCCTTCTCGTGCCTGGACTCTGTCGCCGGATACCCCGGCACTTCGGTCATTTCGAGCAGTGTGCGTCAACGCCTTACCCAAAAAGCGGCACCATCTCATCCCCCGAACCGGTGACTAAATGTCGCCAAATCATTACCGCACGCTACCCTCACACGCGTGAAGCACTCCACTAACCAACAGACGCGACGCGGCCGGGGCCCCGCCCGCCGTATCGGCCGCTCCCTCGCCCTTGTCCTGCCCGTCGTCCTGGTTCTCTCCGGGACCCTGGCGGTCACCCGAGTCAACTGGTCGGGGGATCCCTCGAGCTCCTCGGTGCTCACCGCTTCGGACGCGACGGTCTCCGACGGCAAGCCGCGCAGCGCTCCCCTGGCTCCGCAGGACGTCCTGCGGGAGCAGCTGCTGACCGAGCTCCAGGAGAAGAACCCGGGTATCGCCCTCACGCACCTCCAGGAGGCTGTCAACGACCGTCCGTCGCTCGCCAGGCACTGCGTCTCCATCGCGAAGGCCCTGGGCCGCGCAGCGGTCCGTGTGTACGGTCCCAAGCGCGCCCAGTCGTACACCCGCCCCGTCTGTGACACGTCCTTCGCGACGGGTGTGGCGGCCGCGCATGGCTGACCCGCGACCGGGGGACACCGACCGAGGTCGGGAAAGGGGCGCGTCGTACAGTTTCGGTCATGACCGATCAGAACGCCGCGTCCCGTCCCACCCAGGCCGTGATCCTGGCCGGCGGCCAGGGTTCCCGGCTGCGCCCCTACACCGACGACCGGCCCAAGCCGATGGTCGAGATCCCCGGTACGGGGACTCCGATCATCGGCCATCAGCTCGTCTGGCTCGCCGAGGAAGGCGTGACGGACGTGGTGGTCAGCTGTGGGCATCTCGCCGATGTGCTGCAGAACTGGCTGAAGACGGCCGATCTTCCGCTGCGCGTCACCACCGTCATCGAGACGGAGCCGCTCGGCCGCGGCGGCGGTCTGAAGTACGCGGCCGCGCGTCTGCCGCATCCGGAGCGGGCGTGGTACGCGACGAACGGTGACATCTGGACCCGCTTCTCGCTGCGTGACATGGCGGACTTCCACAACGAGCGCGACGCGGTCGCGACGCTCGCGTTGGCGCGTCCGCGGATTCCGTGGGGTGCCGTGCAGACCGACGGCTTCGGGCACATCACGGACTTCATCGAGGCGCCGCCGTCGACGTTCGAGATCAACGCGGGTGTGTACGTCTTCTCGCCCGCGTTCGCGGCTCTGCTGCCGGAGCGCGGGGACCATGAGCGGACGACGTTTCCCACGCTCGCGCGTGAGTTGCGGCTGGCCGGGTTCCCGATTCCTCAGGGGGCGTACTGGCGGGCCATCGACACCGCGAAGGACCTGACCGAGGCGGCGAAGGAACTGGCCGCGTTGGGGCGGTAGCGGTCGTCTTCAGGGTGCGGGCCGCCTGTGGCTGGTCGCGCAGTTCCCCGGGGCCCCTACTTGGGAAAGGTCCCGCACCTTCATAGGTGCGGGACCTTCTCGTGGGCTTCCATGTCTCAGCCGGTGGGCTTGCCCAGTACGTCGCCCACCGGCCCGCCTACCCCAACAGGCCGCCGACCAGGCCCGGTTCACCGGAGGAGCCTCCGGTGCCGGTGCCGCCGCTCGAACCGGTGCCGCCTGTGGAGCCGGTGCCGCCGGTGGGTCCTGAGGTGGTGCTGGGGGCCTGCTGGGCCGGGGAGGACTGCTGGGGTGAGTTCTGGCCCGTGGTGCCCTGGGTCTGGCTGGGCGAGCCGGTGGTGGTGCCGGTGTCGCGGGTGGCGCCGGGGGCGGCCGAGGTCCCTGCGGAGGGGCCGCTCGTGGCGCCGTGGCTGGGCGTGGTGGACGCGGACGGGCTCTTCTTGCGGGCCTTGGCGGAGTCCTGCGGGAGCGGGGAGCCGGGCAGTTCGTTGCGCGGGGCCTCGCCGGGGCCGGGGACGATGACGCGGTCGGCGTCCCGGACGGCGCCGCCGAGCACGGAGCCAATCAGCAGGGTCAGGCCCACGACGATCGCGGTGACGAGGGCGCCGCGGCGCAGGACGTAGCGGCGCAGTTCCCAGATGTCGGAGCGGGGGCCGAGGCGCCGCCAGGCGCCGCCCGCGAGGCGGCCGTCGATGGAGTAGACGGGGGCACCGGCGATGATCAGCGGGGACCAGGCGGCGAGGTAGATGATGTCCGGGGTGTCGTAAGCGGGGACGCTCTTCCAGCTGACGGTGACGAGGAGCGCTGCGGAGAGGCCGGCGCCGACGACCGCGCCGACGCGCTGCCAGCAGCCCAGGATCGTGAGGACGCCCACGATGACCTGGAGGAAGGCGATGACGAGGCCGGCGCCGACCGGGTGCTGGAGGGCGAACTGGCGCAGTGGTTCGGCCACTTCCCACGGGTGCAGGGTGTTGAGCCACTTGACCATGGAGCCGCGTTCGCCGCCGTCGAAGTAGACGGGGTCGCAGAGCTTGCCCATGCCGGCGTAGATGGTGATGAAGCCGAGGAAGATGCGCAGCGGGAGGAGGACGACGCCGAGGTTCATCCGGCGGCCGGGGAAGTACGCGTGCCGCGCGGGTTCGTCGCCCGGCCGCTTCGGGGTGCGGTCGGCGCCGGTCTCGTCGTAGTAGCCGTCCGTGAACTCCTCTGCCGGGTAGGCGGGTTCGTCGTACGTGCTGGCGACGGGCCGCATGCCGGGGAGGAGTCGGGTGCCGTCGGCGTCCTCGTGCGTGCGCTGGGCGCCGACGACCGGGGTCTCCATGGTCTGGGCCAACTCGGCGTCGTAGTCGGCCTCGTAGCCGCGCTCGACGTCGATGCGGGGGATGACCTGGGTGGCTCCGGCGTCCGCGGAGGCGGGGGGTTCGCCATGGCCGACACTGCCGCCCCGCACGGCCTGGAGCAGGCGGTGGGCGCCGGTGTCGTCGGGGGCGGACTTGCCGCTCCACACAACGGGCCGGCGGCGCCCCGCGGCGGGCGCCACGCCGGCTCTGCCCGCCGTGGCGCCGACAGCCGCGATGCGCGTGGTGTCCTCGGCGCTCAAGTGCCGTGCGATCCGCTGGGATTGGGCAGTGCGCCGCGTCGACGCGCCCAACTGGACGCGGAAGCTGGCGTGGTTGACGATGATCTGCGCCGGATCGCTCGGCACCTTCACCATGCTCAGCGCGGGAGCGTCATCGAACCCGGAATCGAATCCCGACGAGCCGCCCCCCGTGGGTGTGCGGGGTGTTCTGGTGTCCACACTCATCTAACCGAGTGACGTGTGTTTAGGACACTGCTTTGACTCGCCGGATCTGTCCGGACCCCGTCAAGGTTGCCCCGTACGCCACGAATACCCCGTGTGGGGGACTGCGCCGAAAACCTGTTCAACCCCGCCGGCGTGCGCCGTCAGGCCCGTCGGCGCGCCGCCTCGTACAGCACGATGCCCACCGCCACACCGGCGTTGAGGGACTCCGCGCCGCCCGGCATGGGGATCCGCACCCGGTAGTCGCAGGTCTCGCCGACCAGTCGGGACAGGCCTTTGCCCTCGCTGCCGACCACGATGACGACGGGGCCGCCGAGGGCTTCCAGGTCGCCCACCTCGTGCTCACCGTCGGCGGCGAGGCCGACGACCGCGATACCGGCCTTCTTGTACGCCTCCAGGGCGCGCGTCAGGTTGGTGCAGCGGGCGACGGGGGTGCGGGCGGCCGTACCGGCGGACGACTTCCACGCACCGGCGGTCATGCCGGCCGCGCGCCGCTCGGGCACGACGACGCCGTGGCCGCCGAAGGCGGAGACGGAGCGGACGGCGGCACCGAGGTTGCGCGGGTCGGTCACGCCGTCGAGGGCGACGATCAGGGGGTCCTGTCCCGCGTCGTAGGCGGCGTTGGCGAGGTCCTCGGCGTGGGCGTACTCGTAGGGCGGGACCTGGAGGACCAGGCCCTGGTGGTTGAGCCCGTTGGTCATGCGGTCGAGCTCGGGGCGGGGGGCCTCCATGAGGTGGACGCCGCCCCGGTCGGCGACGAGCTGGAGGGCCTCGCGCACCCGCTCGTCGTTGTCGATGAACTGCTGGACGTAGAGCGTCACCGCGGGTACGCCCTCGCGCAGTGCCTCGACGACGGGGTTACGGCCGACGACCATCTCCGAGGTGCCCTTGCCGCCACGGCCGCGCGGGGCGGGACGGCGCACCGCCTGCTTCGCCTTGGAGTTGGCGATTCGGTTCTTCTTGTGCCCCTTGCGCACCTCGGCGGGCGGGGTCGGACCCTTGCCCTCCAGGCCCTTGCGTCGCTGGCCGCCACTGCCGACCTGCGCGCCCTTCTTGCCGGACATGCGGCGGTTGTTGGCTGCCATGACCTACCTGTCCTACGTCGGTGCTGCGTCAATGAGATGTTCGTACGTCTATGCAGTGTGCCGCCCGGAAGGCCGGGCGGCACAATCGATCTTGGGTGACCGGGGTGGGGCTAGCGCGGTCCGAGGGTCCAGCGCGGCCCCTGGGGGCCGTCCTCGATGGTCAGTCCCGACTGGCTCAGCTGGTCGCGGATGGCGTCAGCGGTGCCCCAGTCCTTGCGGGCGCGGGCCGCCTCGCGCTGGTCGAGGACCAGGCGTACAAGGCTGTCGACGACGCCGTGCAGGTCCTCGCCGCGGTCGGCCTCGCCGGCCCAGTGCGCATCGAGCGGGTCCAGGCCGAGGACGCCGAGCATGGCACGCACCTCGGCGAGGCGGGCCACCGCGGCTTCCTTGTCGTCGGCCGCGAGGGCGCTGTTGCCCTGCCGGACGGTGGTGTGCACGATGGCGAGCGCCTGCGGGACGCTCAGGTCGTCGTCCATGGCCTCGGCGAAGGCGGGCGGCACCTCGGCCGCCGGCGCCACGTCACCGGCCTTCTCCACAACACGCTGGACGAAGCCCTCGATCCGCGCGAACGCGGACTCCGCCTCGCGCAGGGCGTCCTCGCTGTACTCGATCATCGAGCGGTAGTGGGGCGTGCCCAGGTAGTACCTGAGCACGATCGGCCGCCACTGCTTGACCATCTCGGAGACGAGGACGCTGTTGCCGAGCGACTTGGACATCTTCTCGCCACTCATGGTGACCCAGGCGTTGTGCACCCAGTACTTCGCGAACTCGTCGCCGTAGGCCTTGGCCTGTGCGATCTCGTTCTCGTGGTGCGGGAAGATCAGGTCCAGGCCGCCGCCGTGGATGTCGAAGGCGGTGCCGAGGTACTTGTGCGCCATGGCCGAGCACTCCAGGTGCCAGCCGGGGCGGCCGCGGCCCCACGGGGTCTCCCAGTCGGGCTCGCCGGGCTTGGTCGCCTTCCACAGCGCGAAGTCCCGCGGGTCCCGCTTGCCCGTCTCACCGTCGGCGGAGGGCTGGAGGAGGTTCTCCAGCTCCTGGTTGGAGAGCTGGAGGTACTCCGGGAAGGACTTCACGTCGAAGTAGACGTTGCCGTCGGACTCGTAGGCGTGGCCCCGCTCGATGAGCCCGCGCATCATCTCGATCATCTCGGGGACGTGCCCGGTGGCCCGCGGTTCGTACGTCGGCGGCAGGCAGCCGAGGGCGTCGTAGCCGTCGTTGAACGCGCGCTCGTTGTCGTAGCCGATGGACCACCAGGGGCGGCCCTGGTCACGGGACTTCGTGATGATCTTGTCGTCGATGTCCGTGACGTTGCGGATGAAGGTGACGTCGTAGCCGCGGTACTCGAACCAGCGGCGCATGATGTCGAAGTTCAGGCCGGAGCGGATGTGGCCGATGTGCGGGGCGGCCTGCACGGTGGCGCCACACAGGTAGATCGAGACGCAGCCCGGCGTGAGCGGGGCGAAGTCACGGATCTGCCGGGCGCTGGTGTCGTGCAGGCGAATGGTCACGGGTCCAGGGTAGTGGGCGAACCCCCGTGCATTGCACCCGTCCGAGACATCTCAGACTCCGCTCGCCACGACATCTCAGGCCCTGCGCGCCACCAGCGCCGTCGCCACCGCCATCAGCCCTTCGTCCCGGCCGGGGAAGCCGAGTCCGTCCGTCGTGGCTCCCGACACCGACACCGGTGCGCCGGCCGCCTCCGACAGGATCTTCTGCGCCTCTTCCCTGCGCTTGCCGATCTTCGGGCGCGGTCCTACGACCTGTACGGCGACGTTGCCGATGACGAAGCCGGCCTCGCGCACGATCCGGGCCGCCTCCGTCAGCAGGGTGACGCCGGACGCACCCGACCACTGGGGGCGCCCGGTGCCGAAGTGCTGTCCGAGGTCGCCGAGGCCGGCCGCCGAGAACAGCGCGTTGCACGCGGCGTGGGCGACGACGTCCGCGTCGGAGTGGCCGGCCAGGCCGGGGCCCTCGCCCTCCCACTTCAGGCCCGCGCACCACAGGTCGCGGCCCTCCTCGAAGGCGTGGATGTCGGTGCCGATGCCGACCTGCGGCAACCCGAGGTCAGAAGCCATCGTTGAGCCTCCTGCGTGCCAGGACCGCCTCGGCGAGGACCAGGTCCAGCGGGCGGGTGACCTTGAAGGCCTCCTCGTGTCCGGGCACGACGACGACCGTGAGCCCCAACTGCTCGACCATGCTCGCGTCGTCGGTGACGTCCTCGGTGACCGTCTCGTGGGCACGGATCAGCGTGGCCCGGTCGAAACCCTGCGGTGTCTGTACGGCGCGCAGGCGGGCGCGGACCGGGGTCGCCACCACCGGTTCCGGCTCACCGGGAGCGGTCGCCGGCTCGACCTCCTTCACGGTGTCCGCGAGGGGCAGTGCCGGGACCACGGCGGACGCGCCCTCCCGTACGGCCTCGATGACCGCGTCGACGGTGTCGACCGGGACGAGCGGGCGGGCCGCGTCGTGGACCAGGACGATGTCGTAGTGGGCGGGGAGGGCGTCCAGGCCGAGTTTGACCGATTCCTGGCGGGAGTCGCCGCCCGGGACGACGAGGAAGTCCGTCCGCTCGGGCAGCGCGTGGGCGTCGAGGAGGGACTTCACCTCGCCGGCGCCGTCGGGCGGGGCCACCACGACGACCAGGGAGACGGCACGGGACGCGGCCATCGCGCGGACCGCGTGGATCAGCATGGGGGTGCCGTTCAGCGCGCGGAGTGCTTTGGGGGCGCCCGGACCGAGGCGTACGCCCCTTCCGGCGGCCGGAATCACCACCGCGGTGCGGGCTTCCGCACGTGCTTCGGCGGGCTCGGGGCGCGAAACGTCAGACATCGGTTCCTGTCAGGTTTGTGTGCTCGGCCAACGTGGGTACGGAGACAGCGTGCCGGGCGCGACGCCTTGACCGGACCCTTCCGTGACCCCGGTCGAGCCTGCTGCCCGGGCCCGGCACGCCAAGTATCGGGGGAGCTTTCCCCGAGAGGAACACACGCACGGCGGCCGGTGACGTCGTGGATGTCGGCATCCGGACATGAACATGCCGCAGCGCCCGGCGACAGCTGTTGCGTCATCGGGCACCGCGGCATTTCAGTGCGGCAATTGGGATTCAGTGTGCTGAGCTGAGCGGGCGAGGTGCCTGCACAGGGGCGCTCAGGACGCGAGAACCTCGTCGAGAAGAGCCTCGGCCTTGTCCTCGTTCGTGTTCTCCGCGAGGGCGAGTTCGCTCACCAGGATCTGCCGCGCCTTGGCGAGCATGCGCTTCTCACCTGCGGAGAGTCCGCGCTCGCGCTCACGACGCCACAGGTCACGCACGACTTCCGCGACCTTGATGACATCGCCGGAGGCGAGCTTCTCCAGGTTTGCCTTGTAACGACGGGACCAGTTCGTGGGCTCCTCGGCGTACGGCGCGCGCAGCACCTCGAAGACCCGGTCCAGCCCTTCCTGACCGACCACATCACGCACGCCGACGAACTCCGCATTGTCCGCTGGCACACGTACCGTCAGGTCACCCTGGGCGACCTTCAGCACCAAGTAGGTCTTGTCCACGCCTTTGATCTGGCGAGTTTCGATAGCCTCGATCAGCGCGGCCCCGTGATGGGGATAGACCACGGTGTCGCCAACCTTGAACGTCATGTGACAGGTACCCCTTCCGTGGCTATCCAGGGTAACACGGAAACCGCGGTTCCTGAATGGCGTTTTCGCAGGTCAGGGCATATCTCGGGGCTTGACAACAACAACAGGAACGTGCTGCGCAGGCCGAGCGGAAGAAGGTATTCGCAGGTCGGAGCGGCTCTCCGGGGGAGGTGAAACGCGTACGTTACACACATCCAGAAGCCCCTCCGCTCGGGCTAACGTCCCCAAATGTCCGGTTCCATGTGTGCGACTTCCGCTACTCCGTTCGGAGTCAGGAGTCGGTTCCGCGTCGATTCAGGAATTGATCACGCGACGCCGGACGGATCAGCCCGTGATCAATTCCGGGGGCGATCACGCATTCCTTCACGGAATTTTTGCTACTGGATGCCGACGCTGTTATCCGAATGCCTGACGAGTGCCGGACGAGCGCCGGAGTGCGGGACCGATGTGACTCACGAGTCTCTTGTGAACCGGAGTGACCGGAGAGATACCCCTCTTGGGGAGGGTCGGGTGCGGCGCGGTGGGAACGGCTCGGTAACCTGAGGCCGCTGACAGACACTTAGCGCGGCTTTACGGCCGCCTCGCTCAAGTCAAGGAGTTGCCGCCGCCGTGAGCAGCAGCCTTCGACGCGGCGTCCTCGCCGCCGCCGCCATCGCGTTCTCGGTCACCGCGCTCTCCGCGTGCGCAGCCGGAAACAACGCCCAGACGCTGGAGGTCAAGCCGGACAACGCGGAGACCAGCGTCGGCGGCATCAGGCTCCAGAACGTCGTGGTCATCACCCAGCCCTCCACCCAGGCCTCAGGCGAGACCAAGGGTCCCGCCGTGGTCTCCGCGACCGTCTACAACGGCACCGACACCGCCCAGACCCTGGACGCCATCAGCGTCGACGGTGGCGGCAGCGCCAAGCTCAAGCCCGCCAAGGGCAAGGGCAAGGTGACCGTCCCGGCCCACGGTTCCGTCATCATCGGCGGCAAGGGCAACGCCTCCGCCTCGGTGGCCGAGATCGGGGAGAGCGTCCAGAACGGCAACGCCCAGAAGGTCACCTTCACCTTCAGCACGACGGGCGACGTGAGCCTGCGCGCCTTCGTGGTCCCGGCCGACAGCTACTACGCCAAGTGGGGCCCGTCGGCGATCCCGTCGCCGCCGGTCATCTCGCCCACGCCGACCGGCTCGCCCACGCCGACCGGCTCGGGCAAGCCGACCGACACGGCGGCCTCCGCGAGCGCGACGGCGACCGAGTCGGCCACGAGCCACTGAGCAGCCGTACGGGACCGTCGTACGACTCGTACGCCGAAGGGCGGGACCTCCTCGGAGGTCCCGCCCTTCGGCGTACGTGAGGCGTTTGTCTTTACGGCTCGAACTTGTAGCCGAGACCACGCACCGTCACCAGATACCGCGGCGCGCCCGGGTCGGGCTCGATCTTGGCGCGCAGGCGCTTGACGTGGACGTCGAGGGTCTTGGTGTCGCCCACGTAGTCGGCGCCCCAGACCCGGTCGATGAGCTGCATACGGGTCAGGACGCGGCCGGCGTTGCGCAGCAGCATCTCCAGGAGGTCGAACTCCTTGAGAGGGAGGTCGACCTTGGCGCCGGAGACCGTCACGACGTGGCGGTCGACGTCCATACGGACCGGGCCGGCCTCCAGCGCGGCCGGGCTGACCTCCTCGGGCTCGCCGCGGCGGCGCAGGACGGCGCGGATGCGGGCGACCAGTTCGCGGGAGGAGAAGGGCTTGGTGACGTAGTCGTCGGCCCCTATTTCCAGGCCGACGACCTTGTCGATCTCGCTGTCCTTGGCGGTGACCATGATCACCGGGACGTTGGACTTGACGCGCAGCTGACGGCAGACCTCCGTGCCGGGCAGGCCCGGCAGCATCAGGTCGAGGAGGACGAGATCGGCGCCGTTGCGCTCGAACTCGTCGAGTCCGTCGGGGCCGGTCGCCGCGATGGCGACCTCGAAGCCCTCCTTGCGGAGCATGTACGAAAGGGCGTCGGAGAAGGACTCCTCGTCCTCGACGACGAGCACTCGGGTCACGGAAGGACCTCCGGGGCGGGAAGCGGGTCGTAAGAAGCCGACTCGGGGGTGGAATGCCCGTCCTCGTCGTCGAGGTCGGGGTGCTGGAGCGCGCGGTCGCGGGCCGCGCCCGCCTCCGGCAGTTTGAGGGTGAACGTGGAGCCCTGTCCCTCCGAGCTCCACACCGTGACTTCCCCGCCGTGCGAGGCGGCCACGTGCTTGACGATCGCGAGACCCAGGCCCGTGCCGCCGGTCTGGCGGGAACGGGCCGGGTCGACGCGGTAGAAGCGCTCGAAGATGCGCTCCTTGTCCTTGTCGGAGATGCCGATGCCCTGGTCGGTGACGGCGACCTCGATCAGGTCGCCGCTCGGCACCGGTACCCGGCGGGCTGCTATGCCCACGCGGGTGCGGGCGGGCGAGTAGTTGACGGCGTTCTCGACGAGGTTGCCGAGAGCGGCGGCGAGCTGGCCGCGGTTGCCCCAGACCCGCAGTTCGGCCGCGCCGGCGGCGGCCATGGTGATCTGTTTGGTGCCGGCCTGGTGCCGGCAGCGGTCGATGGCCTCGGCGACGAGTTCGTCGACCCGGACCGGCTCGGCGTCCTCCAGGGGGTCGTCGTTCTGCACCCGGGAGAGGTCGATGAGTTCCTGGACCAGGCTGGTCAGCCGGGTCGCCTCGATCTGCATACGGCCTGCGAAGCGCTCCACGGCCTCCGGGTCCTCGGAGGCGTCCATGACGGCCTCCGACAGCAGGGAGAGCGCGCCGACAGGGGTTTTGAGCTCGTGGCTGACATTCGCGACGAAGTCGCGTCGTACCGCTTCGATCCGCCGGGCCTCGGTGAGGTCCTCCACGAGGAGCAGCACCAGCCGGGAGCCGAGCGGCGCCACCCGCGCGGAGACCGCGAGGGCCTCCCCGCGACCGGTTCCGCGCCTCGGAAGGTCCAGCTCCACCTGGCGTATCTCCCCGTCCCTCCTGGTGTCCCGGGCCATCTGGAGCATGGGCTCCACGGAGAGCTTGCCGCCGCGGACCAGCCCGAGGGCGTACGCGGCGGAGCTCGCCTTGACCACGGCGTCGGCCTCGTCGAGGACGACGGCGGAGGAGCGGAGCACGGAGAGGACGGTGTCCACGCCAGGCGGAAGCACCGCGTCCGTGTGCAGCGAGGTACGGGTGGGGCGCTTCTGTTCCCGCTCGCTCCAGCGGAACGCCAGCATGGCGATGACGCCGGTGAGTACACCGGCGATCGCTGCCGCTGCGGCGACCGCCGCGTTCACGTCCATGCCTCCAGGTTAGGCATGGGATCGGTCCTGGCCACAGCGGTAGGAGTGCGAGCTCGAACACTCGTCGCCCAGAGTTCACCTTGGAGCCAGTATTGGTTCATTTGGGAGGCCGGAAACGGACGCGTACAGGGCCGAACGTGGGAGCGTGGGGTACGCAGCACCGGTTTCACGGCCGGTTATGGCCCCTGGAACCCACAGGAATGACGTACGAGAGGGAACCCTGATGCGGGACGCGTACCACGAGGAACTTGATTCGATCGGCGACGGTCTGGTGGAGATGGCCCGCCTGGTCGGCTCGGCGATCGGACGCGCCACGACCGCGATACTCGACTCCGACCTGAAGCTGGCCGAAAGCGTCATCGAGGCCGACCAGAAGGTGGACGACCTCCAGCACGACCTGGAGGCCAAGGCGATAGCGCTCCTGGCCCGCCAGCAGCCGGTGGCGACGGACCTCCGTATCGTCGTCACGTCCCTGCGCATGTCGGCCGACCTGGAGCGCTCCGGCGACCTGGCCCAGCACGTCGCGAAGCTCGCCCGGCTCCGCTTCCCGGAGCGCGCGATCCCGCACGACCTGCACGCGACCATCCTGGAGATGGGCCAGCTGGCGCAGCGCCTGATGGCGAAGGCGGCGGAGGTCATCATCACCAAGGACGTCGACCTCGCGCTCCAGCTGGAGTCGGACGACGACGAGATGGACCTGCTGCACCGCACGCTCTTCCAGCACCTGCTGGACGACAAGTGGAAGCACGGCATCGAGACCGCGGTCGACGTGACGCTGCTCGGCCGCTACTACGAGCGGTTCGCCGACCACGCGGTGTCGGTGGCCAAGCGGGTGGTGTACCTGGTCACGGGTGAGCACGCCGACGATCTCCAGGGGGACATCCAGCCGCCGACGGGGGTGGAGGGGGCCTGAGCCCTCCGGGGTGCGAGGGCTCCTGTGCGGGGCGGGCGCAAGCCTCTGTGCGCCGTTGATGCGCCCAGTGGAGCGGGCATCCAATGGGTACAGGGCCTGATCCCACCGTCGGGACGTCCGGCCCTCGCTTCTAGGAGGGACCCAGACCCATGGCCGAATCCCCCAGCACCCCCCAGCCCGACCCCACGCAGGAACGCCCGACCGAGCAGCCCGCCGCGATCAGGACCCTGACGGTCATCGGCGCGTGCGGCTGCGGTTCGGGCTGCGGGTGCGGGTGCCAGTCGGGCAACCCGTGTCAGTGCGGCTGACTTTCGTACGGCGGTGAAGGGCTCCGGGGTTGCTACCGGGGCCCTTCGTCGTGGGGCCCGCGTGACTGCAACGGTCGCCCCGGGCGGGCGGGAGGCGCAGCATGGAGGGAGTCGGAAGGACAGGAGGTGCGGGCCATGTCGCGCTTCATGGACGTGCACCACGGGATGCAGGGCATCACGGCGGACCAGCTGAACCAGGCTCATCAGGCCGACCTCGCCATAGAGGGAGAAGAGGGCGTGCACTTCGAGCGCGCGTGGGCGGACCCCGAGTCGGGAACCGTCTACTGCCTCTCCGAGGCACCCTCGGCCGAGGCGGTCCAGCGCATCCACGAACGGGCGGGGCACAAGGCGGACGAGATCCACGCGGTGCCGTTCTCGGTCTGACCCGACCCCGGCACCCCGATATATCGGTTGGAGCGGCTCCTGGGCCTCTCGTAGGGTCCCGCGCATGGACTGGCAGAAGTGGCACGACCGTTACGACACCCCCGAGTCACCGCTGGCCCGTCGTCTGCGGTGGGTCCAGGACCGTATCCGCCTGGCGCTGGACGACGCCCCGCCCGGCCCGCTGCGGGTGGTGAGCCTGTGCGCCGGCCAGGGCCGCGACCTGTTCGGCGTGCTGCCCGCGCACCCACGCCGTGCGGACGTCCGCGCCCGGCTGGTGGAGCTGGACCCGGCGAACGTGGCCGCGGCGACCGAATCCGCCCGCGCGACCGGCCTCGACGGCGTCGACATACTCACCGGGGACGCAGCCCTCCTGGACCACTACGCCGATCTGGTCCCTGCCGATCTCGTGCTGCTCTGCGGGGTGTTCGGCAACATCACGGACGCGGACATCGAGCGCACGGTCGAGGCGTGCAGGCAGCTGTGCCGCTCCGGCGGCCGGGTCATCTGGACGCGGCACCGCAAGTCCCCCGACCGGGTCCCGCAGGTCTGCGAGTGGTTCGAGCAGCGGGGCTTCACCCGCGAGTGGCTCACGGAAGCGGAACCGGACCAGGTCCAGTCGGTCGGCGTCCACCGCTTCGACGCGGACCCCGTCCCGCTCCGACCGGGCACGCGTGTCTTCGACTTCGTGGGCTACGAGGCGCTGCGCCCGAGGGCCTGAACCGAAAACAGCTCCGCCGACGACGAGACACCGGGAGGGCTGGTGCCTGATGGCCCATGTCGCCCAGGAGCCGGTACGTCAACACGGTGGGTCGGGTGGGGCCGTCTCCGCGGGCCGGGCCCCTGGTCAGAGGTCGGTGTCAGAGGCTCCCGTTAGCGTGTCGGCGACCAGATCCGACTGCTCTTCGGGAGAACCACCGTGGACATCCTGCTCATCGCCGGCTTGTGGCTCGACGGATCCGCCTGGGACGACGTCGTGCCCGAACTCACCGCGCTCGGCCACCATCCCGTGCCGCTCACTCTCCCGGGCCAGGGCGACGGCGACACCTCCGCGACGCTGGACGACCAGCTGGGAGCAGTGCTGGCCGCGGTTGACGCGGCACCCGGAAAGCCGCTGGTGGTAGGGCACTCCGCAGCAGCGACCCTGGCCTGGCTGGCCGCCGACGCGCGACCGGAGAAGGTGGCCAAGGTCGCCCTTGTCGGCGGCTTTCCCTCCGCCCATGGGCAGGCCTACGCCGACTACTTCGCGATGGAGGGCGGCGCCATGCCCTTCCCGGGCTGGGATCCCTTCGAGGGCGCGGACGCCGCCGACCTGGACCAGCAGGCGCGCGACCGCTTCGCGTCCGCCGCGGTTCCTGTCCCCGAGGGGGTCGCCAAGGGTGTCGTACGACTGACCGACGAGCGCCGTTTCGACGTCCCCGTCGTGGTTGTCTGCCCCGAGTTCACCCCCGCTCAGGCCAAGGAGTTGGTCGCCGCCGGTGACAGTCCTGAGCTCGCCCGCGCCGCCCGCCTCGAGTACGTGGACCTCGACTCGGGCCACTGGCCGATGGCCACCCGCCCCCGCGAACTGGCCCGCGTCCTGGCGGAGGCCGCCAACTCCTAGCGGTGCCCGGTGGGGTGGTCGGGGCACCGCTGACATCGGCCGGCCGGCCACCCAACGTGCGTACAGGGGCCTCGATGTCGGAAACGACCCCGTCAGCAGCGGGTCTTCCGTAAGGTATCCGCCCGTGACGTCGTATGAGCAGTGGTCCTTGATCGCTTCGTTCGGTTCACTGATCGTCAGTGTCGTCGCCTTCGCCGCACTGGCCTGGCAGCTCCTCATGCTGTCGCGCAGCACGAGTCAGGACCACGACAGGCGCCGCAAGCAGGCGACCATGGAGTACCTGACGGCCAACATGGAGCGGCGGAAGGCGCTGTTCGACGAGGGGATACCGCACGAGCGGGATCACGAGGCCATCGCGGCCCTGGTCAGCCTGTCGCTGTCCGACGACGAACGGGCGACGAAACTCATCACGGCGTACCTCACGGCGTTCAACTTCCTTTCTGTCGGCGCGCAGACGGACGCCTTCGACCGAGAGGTCATCGACGAGGCGTGGGGCGGCATCGTCATCTCCGTCTGGAACAACTACCGGCCCTGGATCGAGGAACAGCGGCGTCGGCACGGTGAGCCCCGGGTGTGGGAGAACCTGGAGTGGCTGGCCGGGAAGATGACGCCGCGCCGAACCGTCGTCCCTGCTGGGGGCACGGGAAATCTGCCCCCGCAGGGACAACCTGTGCCGTAGGGAGGCGGTGCGGCAGGGCGGTGCTCGTCCTAGCCACCGCCTGGACGTCCGGGCTCCGGGGTCTCGTCCGCGAAGCCGTGGTCGGCCGGGTGCGTCGGTCGCTGCGCCAGCCAACCCGACACCCTCGGGCCGCCGTTGATCGCTTCCCCGTCCAGGACCGTGCGGACATGCCGAAAGCCCTGGCGGAGGTAGTACGCCTGCAGGCCCTCGTTCGTCGTCCACGCATCGAGGCGGAGCCATGTCGCCCCGGCCCGGCAGGCGCGGTCGCCGGCCCAGTCCAACAGTCGCCCGCCGATGTTCTGCCCCGCGTGCGTCCGTGCCACGGAGAGCTTGTTGATGAACATGGAGGGCTCTGAGAGTTCCTGCTCCGTCCAGAGGCCCGCTTGCACCTCGGAGGTCACGGTGATGGTGGCCGCCGTCGCCGAACCGTCCAGGACGATGAAGACGGTGCCGTCCTCGACGGTCTCCAGCAGCTTGGCCGCCGGGTAGGGAAACTGCCACTGGTCCGTTCCGAGGCGGGAGAGCCAGCCCGCGGCCTCCGTCCGGAAGGCCAGCAGCTGGGGCAGGTCGCTCGGTTGGGCGGGGACGATTCTCACCGGGGCTCATTCTCGCTTCGGGCGGACTCTTCGGGCGGACTCTTCGCCGATCTCGTGGTTCAGCCGGCGGCCATCTCGTCGAGGTACCCGTACCCCATCCACGCCGCCACGCCGAGCGCCCACAGGGGTTCCAGGCCGCGAAAATGCCTCCCGCCCGCGCCATTCGCGCAGGTGGGAGGCATGATCACGGAACCTACTTCTTCTTGCCCTGGTTCTTGACCGCCTCGATCGCTGCCGCTGCGGCGTCGGGGTCGAGGTAGGTGCCGCCCGGGTTCAACGGCTTGAAGTCGGCGTCGAGTTCGTAGGACAGCGGGATGCCCGTCGGGATGTTCAGGCCCGCGATGTCGGTGTCCGAGACGCCGTCGAGGTGCTTGACGAGGGCTCGGAGGCTGTTGCCGTGGGCCGCGACCAGGACCGTGCGGCCCGTGAGGAGGTCGGGGACGATGCCGTCGTACCAGTAGGGGAGCATGCGGACGACGACGTCCTTCAGGCACTCCGTGCGGGGGCGCAGCTCCGGGGGGATGGAGGAGTAGCGCGGGTCGGACGCCTGGGAGAACTCCGAGTCGTCGGACAGCGGGGGCGGCGGGGTGTCGTAGGAGCGGCGCCACAGCATGAACTGCTCCTCGCCGAACTCCGCGAGGGTCTGGGCCTTGTCCTTGCCCTGGAGGGCGCCGTAGTGGCGCTCGTTCAGACGCCAGGAGCGGTGGACCGGGATCCAGTGGCGGTCGGCGGATTCGAGGGCCAGCTGGGCCGTGCGGATCGCACGCCGCTGGAGGGACGTGTGGACCACGTCGGGCAGGAGGTCGGCGTCCTTCAGGAGCTCGCCGCCGCGGACTGCCTCCTTCTCGCCCTTCTCGTTGAGATTGACGTCCACCCAGCCGGTGAACAGGTTCTTCGCGTTCCATTCGCTCTCGCCGTGGCGGAGGAGGATCAGCTTGTACGGTGCGTCGGCCATGCGTATGAGCGTAATCCACGGTTTCGGTCCCCTGCGTGCCCGCTCGGCAGATGGACAGTGAACGGGACGGTTGGCGTCGTCCGTTAATCGAGTGGCCTGCCGTCCCCTCTTCTTCGTAAGGTGTGGCCAGCGTCTGGGCTACTTACATCGTGGGGGATCCGTCATGCCGCTCGCCACCCTGGGACGCGCCGCCCGCGAGACCGTCTCGGGGCTGCCCCGCGCGTTCTGGTGGCTGTGGACCAGCACGCTCGTCAACCGGCTGGGTGCCTTCGTCGCCACCTTCATGGCCCTGTACCTGACCCTCGACCGCGGCTACTCCGCCTTCTACGCCGGTGTCGTCGCCTCGCTGTACGGCCTGGGCGGAGTCGTCTCGTCGATCGGCGCCGGGGTCATGACCGACCGGCTCGGGCGACGGCCCACCCTGCTCGTCGCGCAGTCCGCGACCGCCGTCTTCGTCGCGCTCCTAGGGTTCATGCACCACCCGGCCGCGATCGCCGTCGTCGCGTTCCTGGTCGGCATGGCCTCCAACGCCTCCCGGCCGGCGGTGCAGGCGATGATGGCCGACATCGTGCGGCCCGAGGACCGTGTCCGGGCCTTCTCGCTCAACTACTGGGCCATCAACCTCGGCTTCGCCGTCTCCTCCACGGCCGCCGGGTTCATCGCCGAGTACAGCTATCTCGCGGGCTTCCTGATCGAGGCCGCGATGACCGCCGTCTGCGCGGTCGTCGTCTTCCTCAGGCTGCCCGAGTCGCGGCCCGTCGTGCGGCACTCCACGGAGCCGGTGGACGACGTCGGCCTGCGTACCGTCCTGCGCGACGGACGGTTCATGAGTGTCGTCGGGCTGTCCTTCCTCGTCGCCCTGATCTTCCAGCAGGGTGCCCTCGGGCTGCCCGTCGCGATGGGCGAGGCCGGGTTCACGCCCGCCGACTACGGCCTGGCCATCGCTCTCAACGGTGTGCTGATCGTCGTGCTGCAGATCCCGGTGACCCGCTTCATCCAGGACCGGGACCCCCGGCGGCTGCTCGTCGCCTCGTCCCTGCTCGCGGGATACGGCCTCGGGCTCACGGCCTTCGCCGGATCGGTCGGCCTCTTCGCCCTCACGGTGTGCGTGTGGACCATGGGCGAGATGATCAACGCGCCCACCCAGACCGGGCTCGTCGTCCGCCTCTCCCCCGCCCACGGGCGTGGCCGGTACCAGGGCATGTACACCCTGTCCTGGTCGGTCGCCGCCCTCGTCGCCCCCCTGATGTCCGGTTTCGTCATCGACCGGTTCGGGGCGGAGTGGCTGTGGGGGTCGTGCGCGCTCGTGGGGACGGTGGCGGCGGTGGGATACGCCGTCCTGATGCGCCGGCTGCCGAAGGAGGGGGCCGCCGCCGGGACCGTAGTACGCGAGGAACCGGCCGCCGCGGGTGTCACGGATGCATCCGTGCACCCTTGAGGACCTTGTCCACCGCGTTGCGCGGCCCGTACACGGCGAGGCCCACCAGATCCAGATCGGCCGTCGTGACGGCTCGTACCGCCGCGCGGTTGTCGCGGTCGTTGCCCGTCGAGAACAGGTCGCTCGTGAAGAGCGCGCGTGGGAGCGAGCGGGACAGCACGCGCGCGTGGGCGGCCGTCAGGGTCTCCTTCGTGCCCTCGAAGACCAGCACGGGCTGCCGGAACATCGGCAGATAGGGCACGCCGTCTGCGTCCTCGTAGGGTTCGCCGATCACCTCGGGGGCCTCGGCGCCCAGGCCGCTGACCAGGAACGCGGTGACGTTCAGGCGCTGCCAGGTCTCCAGGTCCTCACGCAGCAGGACGGCGATCTTCGTGTCGAAGCGGATCGGTTCGTTGCTCATGCGACTCATGCGATGAGACTGCCGCGCACCGTACGGCACCGTCTTGTACGTTCCTTACATGGCCGCCCGCAGTGAAGTCACCGCCTGGCGCCCCGCTGTCCCGGGCGTCACCGAGGTCTTCCACGCCCGCTTCACCGAGTACGCCTACCCGATGCATGTGCACGAGGCGTGGACGCTGCTGATCGTGGACGCCGGGGCCGTACGGTACGACCTCGACCGGCACGAGCACGGCACGCCGGACGACACCGTGTCCCTGCTGCCGCCGCACGTCCCGCACAACGGCTCCCCGGCGAGCCCGGACGGCTTCCGCAAGCGGGTCGTCTACCTCGACGGCACACATCTGGGCGACGAGCTCATCGGGCCCGCCGTCGACGGTCCCGATCTGCGGGATCCCGTACTGCGGCGGCGGGTGGGGCAGTTGCACACCGCGCTGACCCGCGCCGGTGAGGAGTTCGAGGCCGAGAGCAGGCTCACCCTCATCGGCGACCGGCTCCGGACCCTGCTGGGGCCGCGGCTGACCGCCGAGTCGCCGCGCCAGGACCCCGCCCTCGCCCGCCGGTTGCGCGAACTCCTCGACGAGCGGGTCGTGGAGGGCCTGTCGCTGGAGAGGGCCGCAGGAGACCTGCAGGCTCATCCGGCGCATCTCGTACGGGCGTTCAGCACCGCCTACGGCATCGCACCGCACCAGTATCTGACCTCGCGGCGGGTCGACCGGGCCCGGGCCCTGCTGCTCGCCGACCGCGGTCCCGCCGAGGTCGCCGCGCTCACCGGTTTCCACGACCAGGCCCATCTCACCCGGCACTTCAAGCGGTTGGTGGGGGTGCCGCCGGGGCGTTACCGGACGAGCGCGAGGAGATCGACGGAAGACATCCGTCCGGTGATCGCCGGCGGTTAGCGTCGCCGGCATGGATGACAGACAGAACTCCTTACCGTTCAGACGTCTCTCCGTCGCCGTCGCCGGGGCGGCCGTCCTGGTCGCCGTCAGTGTCGGCGGTGCCATCGCCGCGAGTTCGGCCGACGAGCCCAGCGCCGAGCCGAGCGTGTCGACCTCCACCGCGCCGGACGAGGGCTCCGGCGGGAGCGTGGGGGTGAGCGAAGGCGGCACCTCGGACGGCAACTCGAACGCCGGCACCTCCGGCGGCACCGACCCGAGCCCCTCCTCCACGTCCCCTGACGATCCCCCGGTCACCGACGGCCCCACGGACGAACCCTCCACTCCGAGCGAGTTGGAGGAGCTCAACCGCCGTATCGCCGAACTCGACAAGAAGATCGACGAGTTGCCCACCAAGAAGGAACTGGCCGACGCACTGCGGGCCTTCGCGGACCAGCTGGACAAGCCGGCCACGCCCGGCGATCCCGACGGGCCGACCGACGAGCCCACCGACGATCCGCAGCCCACCGACTCGCTGCCGCCCGGCACCTCGTAGGCGGCGAAAACCCTCGAGGGCCCGGCGGTCAGTGCTCCGATCGCTGTGTCAGATGCGCGAACGCGTCCAGGTTGCGTGTCGACTCGCCCCGGTCCACCCGCCACGCGTACTCCTTGCGGATCGCGGTGGCGAAACCCAGCTCCAGCAGGGTGTTGAAGCTGCCGTCGGCCGCCTCCAGGACCTGACCCAGGAGGCGGTCGACCTCGTCGGCGGTGATCACGGCGAGGGGGAGCTTGCCGGTGAGGTAGATGTCGCCGAGCTGGTCGACGGCGTAACTCACGCCGTACAGCTTGAGGTTGCGCTCCAGGAGCCAGCGGTGGACCCCGGGTTCGTTCTCGTCGGGGTGGCGGATGACGAAGGCGTTCAGCGACAGGGAGTGGCGGCCGACGAGGAGGGACACCGTCGTCTTCAGCTTGCGGGTGCCGGGGAGCTGGACGACGTAGTTGCCGGGCGCGGGGCTCTCCCACTCCAGCTCGGCATCCTCCAGAACTCCCTCGATGACCTTTCGTGCATCAGCCATGCTGCGAGCGTACGCGACGGCGGTACGACTGGGCCGCGGCCACATACACGTCCGCCGTCGCCGCGGCCGCGGTGTCCCAGCCGAACGACTGGGCGTGCCGGGCGGCCGCCTCACCCATGCGCGACGTGAGTGCCGGGTTGTCCGCGAAATCGCGCAGCACACGTGCGTAGGCGGCCGGATCGTGTCCCCGTACGAGGAAACCCGTCTTCTCGTCGGCCACCGCCACCGGCAGCCCGCCGACCGCCGCCGCGAGGACCGGTGTGCCGGCCGCCTGGGCCTCTATGGCGACCAGGCCGAAGGACTCACTGTAGGAGGGCATGACCAGCACGGACGCGGCCCGGAACCAGTCGGCGAGCTGCTCCTGGCCGACGGGCGGGTGGAACCGTACGACATCCGCGATGCCGAGGCGGGAGGCCAGTTTCTGCAGGCCCTCGGGTTTGGCGAGGCCGCTGCCGCTGAGGCCGCCGACGACCGGGACGAGGAGACGGGAGCGCAGGTCGGGGCGTTGGTCGAGCAGGACGGCGATCGCGCGGAGCAGTACGTCGGGGGCCTTCAGGGGCTGGATGCGGCCCGCGAAGAGGGGGATCAGGGCGTCCTGCGGCAGGCCGAGGCGGGCGCGGGCGGCGGCACGGCCGTCGGCGGGGCGGAAGCGGTCGAGGTTCACGCCGGGGTGGACGACGGCGACCTTGGCGGGGTCGGCGCCGTAGTGCCGGGCGAGTTCCTCGCGCTCCTCGGCGGTGTTCGCGATGAGACGGTCCGCGGCGGCGACGATCTGGGTCTCGCCGATGACACGGGCAGCGGGCTCGGGGGTGTCGCCGTCGGCCAGGTTGGCGTTCTTGACCTTGGCCATGGTGTGCATGGCGTGTACGAGCGGGGTGCCCCAGCGCTGGGCGGCGAGCCAGCCGACATGGCCGGAGAGCCAGTAGTGCGAGTGGACCAGGTCGTAGTGGCCGGGGCGGTGGCCGGCCCAGGCCTGCATCACGCCGTGGGTGAAGGCGCACAGCTGGGCGGGGAGGTCCTCCTTGTTGAGGCCCTCGTAGGGGCCCGCGTCCACGTGGCGGACCAGCACGCCGGGGGCCATCTCGACGGTGGGCGGGAGACCGCCGGTCGTCGCGCGCGTGAAGATCTCGACCTCGATGTTGATCGCGGCGAGGCGCTGGGCGAGTTCCACGATGTAGACGTTCATGCCGCCCGCGTCGCCGGTGCCCGGCTGGTGGAGCGGTGAGGTGTGCACGGAGAGCATGGCGACGCGGCGGGGGCGACGGTGCAGGCGCAGCCGGTGGGGTGCGGCCTGGGAGCGACGCTGGAGCCTGCTGACGTACTGGCTCACGTGGCGTTCCTCCTTGCTGCGGGCATGCCGTTCGGAGGGTTCGGGGCCCTCCAAGGGGGTGCAACACCGGAGGAAGGCATTCCCATTCCGGACGGGGCCGTTTTTGCCGAGGTATTACCGGGTTTCGCTCAACCGTTCGAGGACGGGGCGCGTCGCGGGACTGTGGTGAGCGGTGGGGCGAGGGCGCCACCTCACGGTCCTGCCGCAGCACTGGCGCCGGCGCCCGGCCCCGCAGCCGCCGCATACCCTCGTAGGCATGACGTCCCGTGCCGCCTCCCTCCCCCACTCTCGGCTTCGCTCGAGCGGGGGGACCCCCATCGTGGGCACGGTCACGCGCGGGACGACCAACCCCAACCGGCTGCGCCGCATGGACCGCTGGATCGCGGTGACACACGGCGCCGAACTCCGCCGCGCCGCCGATCCCGTCGCCGTCGACCTCGGGTACGGCGCCGCGCCCTGGACCGCCGTCGAGCTGCTGCTCCGGCTCCGGACCGTGGCTCCACGCACGCGTGTGGTCGGCGTCGAGATCGAACCGGCCCGCGTGGCGGCGGCGAGGCCGTACGAACGGGACGGACTCTCCTTCCGGCACGGCGGGTTCGAGATCCCGGTCCCCCGACGGCCCCTGCTGGTCCGGGCGGCCAACGTGCTGCGCCAGTACGACGAGGCCGAGGTGGCCGCCGTATGGGAACGGCTGTGCGCCCGGCTGGCACCGGCCGACCCGGCACGGGGATCCCGCGGCGGGCTGCTCGTCGAGGGGACCTGCGACGAGATCGGACGCCGGCACGTATGGGTCGCGCTCGGTCCGGAGGGGCCGCGGACGGTCACCTTCGCGACCCGGCTGGGGTCACTGGAGCAGCCTTCCGACCTCGCCGAGCGGCTGCCGAAGGCCTTGATCCACCGCAACGTCCCGGGCGAGCCCGTGCACGCCTTCCTGCGCGACTTCGACCGCGCGTGGGCCGCGGCCGCGCCCTACGCGTCGTACGGCGCCCGGCAGCGGTGGATCCGGACGGTACGGACCCTGACGGCCGACTGGCCGGTGGTGGACGGGCCTTCGCGGTGGCGGCAGGGGGAAGTGACCTTGACGTGGGGGGCGTTGGCGCCGCGCGGGGCACGGCTGTCGTGAACTCCGGTACGCCTCCCCGATGAACCCGGCCCGGCCCGGCGGCCCGGCGAGCGAGCGGGAACGATCTGTGTGAGTCGTTCGTCACAAAGTCGGGGAGATCGTCTTCGGGGGGCGAGGGCGTGGGGAGGCACCGACAAGCGCCGGGCGTGAGGGGATACGCCGGGAAGGCCTACCTCTGTCACTTTCGGCCCTGACGTGGCACGATCCCCCGAGCGCCGTAAGTTACTGACGGTAAATCAGCCTTGGGGGCAGACGTATGGGCACGGGCAAGCGCGGTCTGATCGCTACGGCCGTGACCGTGATCGGCGCGGTCGTCGTGCTCTCGGCACCGGGCACCGCCTTCGCCGTCCCGGACCCGACGTCCACGCCGTCACCCACCGCCTCGCCGACGGCCGCCGTGACCAACAAGGACATCGAAGCCGTACGCCAACAGCTCGACGCGCTCTACCACGACGCGGCCGTCGCCACCGACGCCTACAACGCCGCCGAGGAGAAGGCCGAGCAGCAGTCGGCGCAGATCGTCGCGCTGGCCAAGAAGATCGTCACGGGCCAGGAGAAGCTGGAGAAGCTCAAGGCCCGCGCGGGTGCCGCGGCCGCCGCCCAGTACCGCACGAACGGCCTGCCGGACGAGGCCCAGCTGATGCTGAGCGACGATCCGCAGGAGTTCCTGGACGGCACCGGACGCGTCCTCCAGGGCCAGCGCGCCACCAAGGCCCTGATCGCGGAACTGGCCCGAACCCAGCAGGACTTGAAGCAGTACGCCGACGACGCCTCGGCCCAGTGGACGAAGCTGGAGGCGGGCCGCAAGGCGAAGGCGGCCGCCAAGAAGCAGGTCGAGCAGCAGATCGCGGCGGCCGAGCAGCTCGAGTCCCGGCTGGAGACAGCGGAGAAGGAGCGCCTCGCCGAACTGGAGGAACAGGCCGCCCACACGGCGCAGTCCGCCTGGCTGGACTCCGGCATCCTCGACGAGATCGACGGCAGGGCGAGCGAGGCCGGGAAGATCGCCGTCGAGTACGCGACGACACAGATCGGCAAACCGTACGAATGGGGCGCCGAGGGCCCGGGGTCGTACGACTGCTCCGGACTGACCTCACAGGCCTGGGCGAGCGCCGGGAGGCCCATTCCGCGCACCTCGCAGGAGCAGTGGAAGCAGCTCAGGCATGTCGACGTCAAGGACATGCGGCCCGGCGACCTGATCATCTACTTCGACGACGCCAGTCACGTGGCGATGTATCTCGGCGACGGCGCGATCGTGCACGCCCCGCGGCCGGGGCGGACGGTGACGATCGCCGGGGCCGGGTCGATGCCGATACTCGGGGTGGTGCGGCCGGACGCGTGAGGTGCGCCGGCCGAACCCGTGAGACCTGCGCGATGTGACGCGGGGCACGCCTGACGGCTCCGCAAACCTGCCGCGAACGTGACGTTCGTCATCCCACCGACACCCGCACCTGTCCAACTGCGGTACAGAAAGCGGCATATGACAGTGGCCACCGGTCAAACGGTGTGCCTCACGCCATTCCTTTCCCGCCCCGGCACCCGCTATGGTCCCCGTCGGTGGATCGAGACCCCTCGCTGCACCGTGCCCTCGGGGGGAGGGAAGGAATCCGAGACCATGCCCGTACCCATACCGCGGCAGCGAGCGATCCCGGCCGCGGAGAGTGGTCAGGCGCAGGCCGCACCCCAGGACGGCCTCTCCAAGGAAGCCGCCCCGCACAAGGAAGCCACGGTCGACAACAACGCCGCCACCCAACTGACCCTGCTGGTGATCGAGGACGATCCCCGCGGCTCCACGGTCGCCCCCGAACTCCTGGACCCGACCGGCAGGCCCATGCGCGTCCGCACCGCCCGTAACCTCACCGAGGCGGAGCGGCTGCTCACGGACGACGTGCACTGCATCCTGCTCGACCTCGCGCTGCCCGTGCCCGGCCGCGCGGCCGACGACGACGAGCTCGCCGTACTGCGCCACGTCCTGGAGATCGCGCCCCGGCACGCCGTCCTCGCGCTCACCGCGTCCGGCGACTCCGAGCGCGGCGCGGAGGCGGTACGCGTGGGCGCCCAGGACTATCTCTTCCGGGACGAGCTGGACGGGCGCCTGCTGAGCCGGGCCATCCGGTACGCGGTGGAGCGGAAACGTTCCGACACGGCTGAGCGCAGGCTCGCCGAGGGGCGGCTGCGGGCCCAGGAGAACCGGCGCCTGGAGCGGGGACTGCTGCCCACACCGCTGCTGGAGGGGTCCTCGCTGCGGTTCGCCGCGCGTTACCGGCCGGGACGGTCACGGGCCCTGCTCGGCGGGGACTTCTACGACGTCGTACGGACTCCCGACGGGACCGTCCACGCGATGATCGGCGACGTCTGCGGGCACGGGCCCGACGAGGCGGCGCTGGGTGTGGAGCTGCGGATCGCCTGGCGTGCGCTCACGCTGGCCGGGCTGTGCGGGGACGAGCTGCTCGGCACGCTCCAGGAGGTGCTGGAGCACGAGCGCTCCGACGACGAGATCTTCGCGACCCTGTGCACGGTCGACATAGCACCGGACGGGCGACGGGCGGGGCTGTGTCTCGCCGGCCACCCCTCGCCGCTGGTGGCACGGCCGGGCAGGCCCGCACGCTTGCTGCCGTACGACAACAACGGCCCCGCACTGGGACTACTGCCGGGGGCCCGGTGGCCCCGGATGCAGGTGGAGCTGGGGGCCGAGTGGAGTCTGATGCTCTACACCGACGGCCTGATCGAGGGACATATCGGTCAGGGGCGGGAGCGGCTCGGACAGGACGGGATGGTTTCCATGATCCGTCGCCAGCTGGCCGAGGGGCTGCGCGGAGAGGAACTGCTGCGGGCCGCGGTGAACGAGGTGCGGTCGCTCAACGGCGGCGAGTTGGCGGACGACGTGGCGGTGCTGCTGCTCGACCGGGAGGGCTGAGCGGGGTCTGCCCGTCGGGCCACCGCACTGGATTCAGCTGGGTCGGTGCCGGTCAGCGGCCGCCGTTGTAGGGGCCGTACGGGCCGTCGCTGCTGCTTCCGCCGCCACCACCGCGTCGGCCCCAGCCCTTGCCGCCTCCCGACACCTGCCTGAGAGCCGGACGGACGTCCACGAAGAAGACGATCGTGGCGATGAGGCCGGCGATTTGCAGGAAGAGCACCGGGACGAGGAAGTTCACCACGACCGCGATGCCGAGGATGATCAGCCAGAAACCCTTGTTCTGCTTGTCGGCGGCCCGGTAGGCGTCGCCACGGAACAGCGCGGCCATGACCAGCGCCGCCACGGCGAGAACCAGCATGGCGAGGTAGAGAAGCCCCAGAAACCCTGCGAACCCCTGCATCAGCACAACGTCCACCGCCCGACTCGGCTCGTCAACACACGATTACGCGGTCACCGTACCGGTTCCCGTTCCCGCAAGCTCGCTACCCCGAGAACGGGCCGGGCACTCGGTAAGTGCCCGGCCCGTCCAGCTCCCGCGATGCCTTACTTGACGGGCGGGGTCGTCTTCTTCGCCGTGACCTTGCGCGGCGTGGCCTTCTTGGCGGTCGCGGCCTTCTTCGCCGCGGCGGGGGCCACGGCCTCGGCGGGCTGCGCGGCCGGCGTCGGGGTCGCCACCTTGATCTCGCCCGGCTCGGCCTTCGGCTCGACGGCGACGGCCAGTTCCTCGATCTCCTCGGCGGCCTCGCCACGCCACGTCTTCACGGTCTGCTCACCGTGCTCGGCGACCTTCTCGTAGGTCTCGCGGGCCTTGACGGCGTACTCGGCGGCGACACCGACGCTGCGCAGGGCGAGGTCCTGGGCGGACTCACCGAGCTTCTTCAGGTCGGCGTCGAGGGTGGTGCCGAGCTTCTTGATGTCCCCGTCCAGGCTGGTGATGAACTCGCCGACCTTGGTCTGGAGGGTCTCCTGCGTCTCCTTGACCCTGGCGCCGGCCTCCTTGGCACGGGCCTGGGCCTTCTCCTGGACGGCCTTCGGGTCGGTGCCACGCACCGCGTCGATACGGGCCGGCGCCTCGGCGCGCAGCTGCTCCACCAGGCCGGGCACCTTCTTGGCCTCCTGGAAGGCCAGTTCACCGGCGCCGGCGAGGAAGTAGAGGGGGGTCGGGTCGGTGACGGCCTTGCGGATGTCGTCGGTGATGGCCATGGTGATGGTCCTCCCGGGTCGCGTTCTGCTGAGGGTTTGGGGTCCCGCGATGCCTGTCGGCGCTGTTGAACCAGGTCGTGATGTCGTGGGTCAACCGGCCGTCTGCTGCGGGTCGGCGTCGCTGCCGTCGGCACTGTCGGTACTACGGGGCTTACGGGTCTTGCGGGGGCGACGGCTGTCCGGTGCGGCGGCGTCGCCGTCCGGTCGGCCACTGTCCTGAACGCCCCTGTCCTGAAGGTCCTCGTGAGCGCCCGCGTCGCTCTGCGCGTCATGCTGCGCGGGGGCCGCACCCGCCGGGGCGATCTCGAAGCCGTTCTCCTTGCGGAAGGACTCGTAGATCTGGAGCAGCACCTGCTTCTGCCGCTCGTTGAGCGTGGGATCGGCGAGGATGACCGCACGTGTCTCCACGTCGTCCCGGTCCCGCTCGGCGTCGAGGATGCCGGCCCGCACATACAGCGTCTCGGCGGAGATCCGCAGGGCCTTCGCGACCTGCTGCAGCACCTCCGCGCTCGGCTTGCGCAGCCCGCGCTCGATCTGGCTCAGATACGGATTGGACACCCCGGCGGCATCGGCGAGCTGCCTGAGCGACAGCTGCGCGGTGCGCCGCTGGTCACGCAGATACTCACCGAGATTGCCGACGTTGAGCGATGCCATGGCTCCACCTTGCCCCACCCCTGCTAACTATTGCAAGCACTCGCTTGCAAAAGTGCGCCACGCCACTTGTGGCTGCGTGTGACTCGCAGCGATAACTGTCACTTCGCAGAGGTGTCTGTCACCCGCCGGACCCAGTCGTCGTTGGATGCCGCAGGGCGCCATTCGCGGTGACGCGCGTCCCGATAGCCGAGGACCGCCTTCTGTGTCACCGGCTCCTTGCGGGCGAGGACGACTCTCAGGGGCGGGGAGTTCCTGGGGGAGTTGCGCAGCACATCGCCGATGGCTCGGTCGGGTCCTGGTAGTTCACGCAGCTGCCCCTGGACCGGGGCGAGCAGTCGTAGTGCCTGCCGGTCGGTGGCTTGCAGGATCTGGTGGGCGATCGCGGCGGATGCGGCATAAGCCGTCGAGTCGGGTGCGGGATCGATCAGCACGTGGCTGTAGTGGTGCTTGCCGCGTTTGTGGAGCCCGGCTCTCTCACGCTGGCGTCGTGCGACGTCGCGATCAAGGATGTCGGCGTGTTCGCCGCTCGGCGCCAGAGGCCGGGTTGTCGGCCAGGTCAAGAGGATGAGGCCGGCGACGCTGTGCAGGTCGAAGAAATACTGGGCGGTGTCGATGATCCAGCCGACGCTTGTTGTCTCCTCGGGACCGGAGGGGCCGAGGAGCCCGAGGAGTTCTTGTTGAAGTACGAGGGCTTCGTCGAGGAACTTGTCGCTGCAGGTGGGTGGGGGTGCCTGGTCGTGGCGGGCTCCGCAGGCGGGGGCATTCCGCTGTCCGGGGGAGCCGTCGGTGACGGTCCGGCACTGGTTGGGGTGGAGGTCTTCGTCGTGGATCCGGGGGATGAGAGAGGTGCCCTGGACTTCGAGACCGTGGTGTCCGCACTGGGAGCAGTCGTAGCGGAGCATGCATCGGTGGGTGGTGCAGGTGAAGACCGGGGGAAGTCGCCAGAGGCGCTTCCAGTTGCCGCCGTGGGCGCGTTCGATGTCGGAATCGCCTGCCAGGCAGCGCGGGCAGAACCGTGACCAGTGCCGGAAGATGCCCCGGTTGTTGTAGAGCATCCGGTTTGCCGGTCGGCCCAACAGTGTCTCGCTGAGGGGGCCGTAGCGGGTGCCGAGTGGAGCCATGAACAGCTCGGATGCCTCGCCCCGGCTCAGCCGGGTGGTGCGGGCGAACTCGGCTATCTGCTCGGGAAGTTGCTGGTATTGCTGGCGGATGGAGATGCGTTCGAGGATCACCGTCCGGTGTGCGCTCAGCCCGGTGTGACGAACGATCGTGCCGGGGCTGGCGGTGTTGTGGTGGGCAAGCCGCAGGACGAAGCCGGCGAGGCTTTCGTCCCGGAAGGGAGCGAGGCTGCGGGGCAGGGGACGAATCCAGGCCGGTAAGGACGTGCGGCTTCCACCGCGCGGCCAGTACGTAGTCCCAGCCGCAGGCGAGCGCCGCCTCTAATGCAGCGGCGAACGACTCGATGTCTTCCGTCCGGACCCGGTCGAGCGGACGTACGTCGACAAGACACACCCCGGTGCGGGCCAGGACCAGGAAGTCCGGAACGTGAACGCGCCGCCCGTCACCTGTACAGAATTCCAGCTTCAACGGCTGCGGAACCACATCCCTCACCCGGCCGGCGAAGTCGAGAGCGAGCAGGACCCGAGCTTCCTCCAGGCTCTCGAAGCCGTGATGCCGCCCCGTGCTGACCATGTACTGAAGCCCGGGCCGGTGGCGCTGCCGCCGATGCCACGAGAACCAACGGACCGGCCCGGCCTCGGAGATCTGGACCTGGGCGAGGTCCCGGACCGGGACGGTCAGCTCACCGCCTCCAAGGTTCAAGCTGACCGACCAGCGACGAGTCCAGCCGTCCGCGAGATCCAGCCCCTGGCGCCCGGAGGCAACCGACACCCGCACGAGCAAGTCGTCCCAGCGGCAGCGGTGCGACCACACCGCCCCCGCCCCGGGCTCCACCACAGGCAGAAGTCCGTACTCATCGGCCATGCCCTCAAGGAGACGCTCACCACGGTGCCGGCGCCAACACTCTTCGAAAATGGTGACAACCCGACTGCGAACCCAGCCCTCGTGACAACTAGCCCGAGCAATTGGTGACAACCATCGCTGCGAACGCGACCACGAGTGGCAATATCAGTGAGTTCTGGCACCGGTTGTCGATCGACGGCCGGACGGCCTCCCGCTATTGCGGTGCGATGGCTTTGAGCCAGTCCTCGACGGCGACGACGTCTGCCCACTGCGGGAACAGCTTTTCGATGAGCATCGTGTGCACCTCGGGGTCGGTGTCGAGGCAGACATCCGCCAGGACGGTTAGGTCGAAGTCCAGGTCGATGGCGCGCCACAGAGTGGACAGCACTACAGCGCTGGTGGCGATGCCGGTGAGAACAAGGCTGTCGATATCGCGTGCCCTCAGTACCAAGTCGAGGTCACTGCCCGAGAACGCGCTCCCCCGCCTCTTGGTAACCACGACGTCGCCCTGCTGGGGCGCGACATCGGGATGGATCTCGGTGCCAGGCTCACCCTCGGTGAACAGGCCTGCCTGCACGGCGTTTGTCATCACCTTGTTGCGAGGGCTGACTTCTGGATCGCCCGGCCGTAACCCGATCACCACGTAGATCACGGGGATGCGGGCAGCCCGGGCACCTTCGATCGCACTACGCAAGCGCGACAGATATCCGGAACCGTCGTCGGCGATAGCCACGATGTCCCGTTGCACGTCCATCACCAGAAGTGCGCTGTTTGCCATGCTTACCGTCCCTTCTCCGCTGGAAACCAAGAGCAAGTCTGGTAGATCAACCGAGCCGCGGTGGAGGTTTCGGAGATCCTCATCAACGTCGCGCCGCAGCGCGCCCATGACCGGTATCAGATCTCAGCGCCATTTTCTTGCCCTGTGATCACCAAGCGCTGTCCAAACCCGGTGATAAGCGGTGTCGCCCGTCAGTTGCGAAGCCACTACAAGGACCAGGCCAGAGCTCCCGCCCGGTGACAGCTATCGCTACGAGTCACACTGGGGCCGAGCACGATGGGTGCCGTAGTTGCACGACAGCTGTCGTCATCCGCTCCGGCTCCCGGTGCAGGTACTCCCGGGTCGGCCTCCACACGGCTCCGAGAGTCGGCGTTGTCAGTGGGCCCTGCCAGGGTGGCGTCGTGGACGAACTGGTGGAGCGTGTCGACGATCAGGATCGTGTGCTGGGGGTGGTGGTCAGCCGCCGACAGGCCATCCGGGAGGGGTGGCTGCACCGGGTCGCCGTGACGGTGTGTCGTGATGAGCGTGGACGGATCCTCGTTCACCGGCGCTCGGAGCAACTGTCGCGCTTCCCCGGGCTCTACGAGGTGGTCGTCGGTGGCGCCGTGGATGTCGGTGAGTCCTATGAACAGGCCGCCGCGCGGGAGCTGGCCGAAGAGCTGGGCATTGGTGTGCTGCCGCGCTTGCTGTTCACGTTCATCAACCGCAGCGGCTTGAGCCCTCACTGGCTCGGCGTGCACGAAGCCGTGGTGCCGGACGCCGTGGTTCCCGATCCGGATGAGGTCGCCTGGCATGGCCGGCTGACCGAGCCGGAGCTGCGGTCGGCCCTGTTGGAGTGGCGCTTCACTCCCGACAGCCACGAAGCCTTCAGCCGGTACCTCGCGTTCCGGACCGCGCAGTCCTGACCCTGCCCGCCTCGCGGGCTGGGACACCCGCTTGCAGCCGCGCCTTGTGAGAGCGGCTGTCCGTGACAGGGAGTACGGATGCTTGATCGACTCCCGCTCGTTGAGCAGCTCGATGGTTGACGGTCCATGCTCTCCCACAACGAGGCCCTGACCGACGTATCGGTACCTTCGTGCGCCGAGTCGCCCGATACTCCGCGCCTCCATAGCTGTCAGACCCCTGATGTTGGATGCAGACGTGACCATTCACGATGTTGCTCGGCAACTGCCCGAGATTCCCGCGCTCCGCGATCACTGCCGCGCGATGGCGATGCTGGAAGCGATACTCAGCCCGGAATGGGCCGATCGGCACTACTCCTTCGACGCGCACTGGTCCGCCGGGGAAGAGGTCGCCTCGATGCGCGACGGATCGGGCGACGAGTTTTCCATCGTCTTCTCGGCCGTCGGTGCCTACATCCGTGGCTTCGCACACGAGTCACACATGAGTCCCTATGCCAACGACGAGCCGTGGCCGGGCGTGTTGGACGACGTCCCGGAAGTCTTCCGCTCCTGCGTCGATGAGCCCGCGTTCACCGACGAGGACGGAATGCCCGTCCTGACCGCCTGCACATGGCGGGAGGTGACCGATGGAGCTTGGAACGCGGGAACGATCGAGTTCCCTGACGACGGTGCCGGCGATCCAGATGGCTCCGAGCACTTGTTCCGGTTGCTGGCCGACCGGACTCCGGAAGCGTTCCAGCGCTTCGCCGAGGACTACTACGAAATCCCGGTGCCCCTCGCAGTCATTCGGCACGTGCTTGCTCTGCATCCCCTGACGAGCGAGGTAGTTGCCGCTTTGAACCCTGAAGTCACGGTGGACGCCCTGACAAAGGACATTGCTGAGATCGGCTACCCACTGGGCAGCGAAATCACCTGATGCCGGGCCTGGCCGCCGTACTGGATCAGGCTTCGCTGCGGTCGGCTACGGCTGCGTACTCCAGCCACTTGTCCACCACGTCGCGGACTTCGTCCAGGGCGGGATCGCGGCGTCCACCAGGGCCGCTCCAGTTCCTCGCCCCGGTCGGCCCGCATGGGCAGCGGCAGCACCACGTCCCGCAGCGGCATCGCGACGTCCACCGGCTGGTCGGAGACGAGGGTCAGCCGGAAGGCGCAAAGGGAATGTGTGTGGACATCCACGGCGAGGGCGAGATGGACCTTCACCGGTCACCCGCACATGCTTTCGCGGACCGTCACGGGCAACACCGTGGTGTCCCGTGCGACCACTTGGCCGGGCCGGTGGATGAGCACGTGCCCGTTCTTCACGGGGAGTTCGGCCCAGCGGGCGTACCGTTGGCGGGCCTCGCCCTGGCCGAGTCGGTCGGCACCCCCGTTCCGCCCACAGATTTCGGCAGCGTTCAGGTTCTGGCAACCGGGACGAGGGTCAAGTACGTGATGCCGAGGATGTTGCGGTAGCCGTCGGCCCAGGACGACCGCTGGCGGTCGACTCGTTCACGGGTCTCGGCGGCAAGTGGATGGTCCGGGTTCATGGCGAGCCAGAGTTCTGTGTCGTGCCGGTAGCCGGACTCGAACTCCTCCCACTCCTCACGGCTCGCCGACTCGATCCAGGCCGGCCGGAAGCCCGCCTCGACAGCCAGGTCGACGAGCGGTCCGAGCCGCAGGTGGTCGCCTGCGTGCGCCCCGGGCCACATTGCCGGGAGTTCCTCGTCGGTCGGGGCACGTTCCCAGAAGCCCTCGCCCAGGACGACGCGTCCGCCGGGGCGGACCAAGCGGCGCAGCTCATGCAGTACGACGCTGGGATCGTACGGCTGCTCGGGGTCGCACAGCGCCTGACCAGCCCCCAGGCACAGCACCGCGTCCACGGGCCCGCGTGCCGTGCCGCGGGCCGACTCCTCGCTGAATTCGACCCGTCCGGCCAGTCCGCGCCCCTTCGCAAGGTCCCTGCCCCTGGCCAGGTCCTCGGCGTTGATGTCGAGGCCCACGCCTGTCGATCCCGGGACGGACTCCAGAAGGCGCAGCAACAGTTCGCCCCAGCCGCAGCCGATGTCAAGGACGGTGCGGGGCGAGACGGCGGCGAGCCGCGCGACGATGCGCCCGGCGCGGGCTTCGGAGAGCGGCCCGTGGAAGGTCAGACTGCCGAGACGCGGGGGAAGATCGGAAGCGATTGCCATGGGGTGGAACATTAGTTCTCTCCCAGTGGCGTGCCGAGTGATTTAGATCCGGCTCGACCGACCCGAACGACTGGCCCGGACGACTGGCCCCGCAATGGCCCCGCACCTGGTGCGCCCGCCGCGGGTCCACCCTGATCGCGCACTCCCGGGAAGTCACCTGCGCCGGCTCACACACCCGAAGCCCGCCATGGAACTGCTCGTGAGTCTCGCACGGCGCTGACGCTCCGCCAGGCGCCGGGCGATCCCGCCGTCGGCACACCGGGCCCCATCACACGAGCACGAGCACGACCACGCCCACGCCCACGAGCGCGAACAGTCCGTGAGCCGACTGCCTACGGCCAGGACCGCGCCACCCGCCCACAGGTCGACCCCGGCCATCCACAGGCCGGCCTCCGAAGCGAGTACCGCCGATGCACGCGTGCGGGCGTGCGTGCATGGGTGCATGGGTGCATGGGTGCATGGGTGCCTGCATGCGTGTCGCCGCGGAGGACACGTGCCCCTCCCCTCCGCCCTGCTCAGAGCCCATATCCCGCCCCAGCCGTGGTCGCCACGCACGCCCGCTCGCCACCCTTCTGTTACTCACTTTCGGGTGACGGTCTCGCCGGCACCAGGGTGGCGCGGCCTGGCGGTCGGAGACTGCGGATCAATGCCCATAAGGGTCGTCGGACCGCACAGGCGTCAACTTGGTGCATTCGACGCATGAATGGACGTTACACACGAGAATTACAGCGACGTGGGCGAACGGTAACGGAGCGCCCGTATTGCTTTCACAACCTGCACGGGACGGCCATGGTGTGAGGGCGCGGCCGACCGGCCGCCACCCGCACACCGCACCAGCCCGTTCCACCCGGTCCGCTGTCAGGGCCCGGAACAGGTGGGTGCTCGTACAGCCAGGGGGCTTTGTGTCTTCTTCCACTGTGACCGCCCGTCGTATCTCCGCTGCGGCTCTCGCCGCCGCCGCCATCGTCGGGGCCGTGGCGCTGCCGGCGTCGGCGGCCGACCACGCCCGGCCCGACGGGCCGAAGGTGGAGATCAGCGCGGTGCAGTACGACTCTCCCGGGCGTGACGACCGCTCGCGGCACTCGCTGAACAAGGAGTGGGTGGAGCTCACCAACACCTCGCGCCGGACGGTCAACCTCGACGGCTGGACCCTGCGGAACAAGGACGGCAAGACCTACACCTTCCACCACTACCGCCTCGACGGCCGCTCCACGGTCCGTATCCACACCGGCCATGGCCGCGACACCGCCAGCGACCTGTTCCAGGACCGCCGCGACTACGTGTGGGACGACCGTTCCGACACGGCCACCCTGCGCAACGACCACGGTCGCTTCGTCGACGACGAGTCCTGGGGCCGCCACCACGGTGGCCACGGAGGCCCCGGCGGTCATGACAGCCACGGTGACCACGGCGGTCACGGCGGTCACGAGCGTGGCGACATCCGCCGCTGACCCACCCGCGCGCATCCACCCCGCCGGGTGATGTCTGCTGAACAACCACGCATGGCCCCGACCGGTTCGCCCGGTCGGGGCCATGCGCCGTCGCGCCGTCTTCGGTGTGCCCCGGGATCACCGTGCGGAGAGGCGACCGACCGACCACCCCACCTGCCTGGCGAGCTCGGCGGGCTCGTCAAGCCGTGGCAGCTTCCGGGGGTTTCTCACCACGTAGATCCGGGTGATCCGCTCGTCCTCCACCGCGAGGCTCACAGAGGACATCGCGCCGCGGACGTCGCGCCGCGGACGTCCCGCCGTTGAGCCGCACGGTCTTCGCCTCGAAGGTGTCCACCTGCTCGGTTCGCGCCCGCGAGCACCTTCGCCGCCGTTTCGACCCCGTGGACCGGAACCAACGCGGCGATCACCGGCACGGCCGTCACCAGCGCGGCGGCCACCGGCCCACCACCCTCACGGGCGCCGCGCCACGAACACGAACTCCCGGCCCGGCCGGTCCGGAGCGTCGCGTACGTCCTCCACGGCGAACCCCCGCGCGGCCAGTTCCGCCCCGATCTCCTCCCGTTCCCGGAAGCGCAATGTCGAGTCCGAGGTCAGCACCTGTCCGTCCGCCGCGAAGACATAGGTCCACCGGAATGACACCAACTGCCCTTCCACCGCGGTGACTTCCACCCAGCTCTCCACCACCCCGACGCCGGCCACGTCCGTCACGGCGTACGACGCCTCCCGGGTCCACTCCTCCCAGGCCCGCCGGGCCGGGTTCCGCGTCTCGAACACCAGCCGCCCACCGGGCCGTAGCGCCGCGTGAATGCCCCGAAGGGTCTCCCGCCAGGCATCCGCTTCTACGATCTGCATGGCGACGTTGGCCGTCATGGTCGCCAAGTCGACGTGCATCGGAGGGAGTTCGGTCGCGTCACCGTGGATCCAACGCACCCTTTCGGCGCCCGGTTTCCCACGGGCCACGTCGAGCGAGGCCAGGGCCGGGTCGACGCCCACGACCTCGATCGACCGTGCGGCCAGCAGCAGCGCGAACACCCCTGTCCCGCAACCGATGTCCAGCACCCGCCTCGCCCCGAACTCCTCCGCCATCCGCAGATAGGCGTCGAGGTCGCTGCGGTCGGGGTCGAGCGGATCGTAGATCGCGGCAAGCCGTGGATGGGTGAAGCCCTCGTCAGCCATGCGGGCGACGGTAGGGGGAGCGGGCCGGGGCCGGCCACCCGATATCGCCGCGCTACCGGGATCAGTGCTGGAGCCACTCCTCCAGCTCGGTGAAGTCCCTTTCAGTGAGGCCCTGTTGGGGATTCACGCGGTGCAGGAGAGCCCGTGCGGGATGCTGGGCCGTCACCCAGGTACGGTCGGCGTCGGTGATCTCGTCGTCGACCCAGACGAAGGGCCGGCCGGCCGCCCAGGCGACGAGGGGCCGGGTCTTGAAGTGTAGGCCGGGCGGCCCCGGCTCGTCCGTTTCGGGCCAGTCCACCACCGGAAGGCGGGGCAGCCCGAGCCAGGGCGTCAGACAGGTGTTGGCGTCATCCATCCAGGTCGTGGCCCACACCGGCTCGCAGCCAAGCGACGTCAGGCGCGCGCCGAGCGCGGGGTCCACGCGCGTCAGCAACGGGTGCTCGGCAGCGGCAGCGGGCAGCGGAAGAACCCCGTCGTACACCGGATACGGCCCCGCACCGAACGGCAGCAGTACCCCGTCGACATCCAGGAAGAGCAGCATCTCAGCCCTGGAACCCGCCTTCCGCGAGGAGCTCGTCGATACGGGCCCGATGTGCCGCCTCCCAGTCGTCGAGTGTCTCGGCCGCCTCCTTGGCCAGCTTGGCGTGGGCGGCGGCGAGCACATCGGCCCGACGTGCGGCGGGGACGGCCACGACCCCCTCCTCGTCTGCGACCACCACGTCACCGGCCTCGACGAGCACCCCACCGCACCGCACCGGCACACCCAGCGGCTCAACGGCCTTCTTGGCGGCCGGAATCGGGATGACACCCCGGGCGAACACGGGGAAGCCTGCCTCACGCACCTCGGCGAGGTCGCGGATCAGCCCGTCGGCGACGAACGCGACGATCCCCCGGCGCTGGGCCACCGCGCAGACGTTGCCGCCGGCCAGCGCGTAGTCGAGGTCCCCCGACTCCACCACGATCACCGCACCGGGCGCCGCCCGGTGGATCGCCGCGTGCAGCATCAGGTTGTCGCCGGGAGGGCACCGTACGGTGAACGCCGGCCCAGCGACCCGCGGCACCGGCCCCCACAGCGGCCTGATCCCGATGTCCATGACGCGCTCGCGGCCCAGCAGATCGGCCAGAGTGGTGGTGGGGATGTCCGCGAACTCGGTGGTCTCGATCACGCCCCGGACGTTACCGTGTCCGCATGACTGCCGGGTCGGCCTTGTGCCGTGAGCGAGTTGGGTGCCCGGCCTCCGAGTGAGGCCAGGGCGGGCCAGGAGCCCGCCTCTTTCTCCGAGTCGTCCAGGAATTCACCGGAGACCAGAGAAAGAAGAGAGAGTGCCCCACCCCATCCATGACTTCAACCGACAGATCATCGAGGAGTTCCGCGCGAACCACGGCCGGGTCGGCGGCCCCTTCGAGGGCGGACGCCTGATCCTGCTCACCACCACCGGCGCCCGTACCGGCGCCCCGCACACCACCCCCGTCGGCTACCTTCCCGACGGCGGCGACCACATCCTCGTGATCGCCTCGGCGGGCGGCTCGCCCCGCCACCCCGACTGGTACCGCAACCTCGTCACCCACCCCCAAGTCACCGTCGAGAGCGGGGTGTTCACCTATGAGGCGAACGCCGTCGTGCTGGCCGGCGAGGAGCGGGACCAGGCGTTCGCCCGGGCGGTGGAGGTGGACCGTGGCTGGGCGGCGTACCAGGAGAAGACGGACCGGATCATCCCCGTGGTCGCCCTGCAGGAGATCGCCCGCCCCGGCCCACCGAACATCAACGCCTCGTCGCCGGGCGAGGCCATCACACTCGTCCACGACGTCTTCCGTCGCGAACTCGCCCTGATCCGGAAGGAGATGGCCGCGC
Source organism: Streptomyces sp. NBC_00285 (assembly GCF_036174265.1). NCBI lineage: Bacteria > Bacillati > Actinomycetota > Actinomycetes > Kitasatosporales > Streptomycetaceae > Streptomyces > Streptomyces sp. NBC_00285. The sequence continues at coordinate 5,061,701 of NZ_CP108055.1, forward strand.
ATGCGCCGGGCGGTTCGACCCTGGGTGCCCAACTGCGCGTGAACTGCCTGACGTTCTGCCAGGGTCTGCACAACCACCACACCGGCGAGGACCTGGCCATGTTCCCGTTCCTGGCCGACCGCCACCCGGAGACGGTCCCGGTCCTCGACCGCCTGCGCGCCGAGCACGAGCAGATCGCGGCCCTGGTGGAGAAGCTGCGCGAGGCGCTCGCCGACCCGGACCCCGCGTCCGTACGCACGGAGGTCGACCGCCTCACGACCGAGCTGGAAGCCCATCTGACGTACGAGGAGGAGCAGTTGATCCCGCTCCTCGACGGCGTCCGACACTGAGCTGACACCGAGCGACGGGCGGCCGTCGCGCTAGAACGGCAACGGCCGCCCGTGCACCACCTCCAGCCGTGACACCGCCCGGGTCAGCACGACGTACAGCCGGTGCAGCCCGCGTTCCTCCGCCTCCGCGATCGCGGCCGGCTCGACGGCCACCACATGGTCGTACTCAAGTCCCTTGACGACACCGGCCGGTACGACGCTCACCCGCGCACCGAGCTCGTCCGGCCCGGCGAAGGCGATGCCGGCCGCGTCGAGGGCCTGGCGTACCCGTTCCACGTCCGCGTCGGCCGCGACGACCCCGACGGACCCCTCGTACGCGAGGGAATCCCGTACTGCGGCCACGACCGCGTCCGCCAGCTCGCCCGGTTCCGTCTCCCGCACCCTCAACTCGCCGTCCCCGCGCAGGGACAGCCCGGCCGGCACCTCCACGTCCAGCCTCGCCAGAAGCTGGTTGGCGAGCCCTACGACGGCCTGCGGCACCCGGAACCCGATGGTCAGCGGCACGACGGCCGCGTCCGGCTTGCCGAGATGGCGCAGGACGGGGTGCCAGGAACGGGCCGCCCACGGAGTGGTCCCCTGCGCCAGATCACCGAGCACGGTGAGCGAGCCGAAACGGGCCCGGCGGGCGATCGCCCGGCACTCCATCGCCGACAGATCCTGCGCCTCGTCGACGACGAGATGGCCGTACCCCTCGGGATGCTCGATCAGCCCGGCGATCTCGTCGAGCAGCACGAGGTCGGCGGCCGACCAGCGCGCCGACTTCCACGACCGCGGCGGCTTGCCCCACAGCAGGGTCTGTTGCTCGTCACGGTCGAGGATCCCGTCGGCGGCGTCCGCCAACGCGGCCCGGTCGGTGAGGAGTTCGGCCAGAAGCTCCTCGGGCCGCACCTTCGGCCAGGCGCCGTCGAGGAACGCCCCGACCGCCCGGGACCGCGAGACCCGCTGCACCCACGCACCACTCTGCGGCCCGGCCCGCCGCTCGGCCTGCAACTGCACACTGCGCACCACACGACTGCGCACCCGCTCCCGCCCGGTCCCGTACGGCGGTTCCTCGCCCCGTACGTCCGTCACGATCCGCGCGAGTTCACCGGTCCCGACCCGCCAGCTGTACGAATCGTCTTTGATCTCAAGGGAGTTGACCCGTGCGGTCGACACGCGGGCGTAGATCGCCCTGCGCAGCACCTCGGCCATCCGGGGATCGTGCTTGAGGACGGCCGCGGGGTGGGCGTCGGTGGAGGTGACCGGCTGGCGGGCGATCTCGTCCTGGAGCGTGGACTGCCGCACACCGGTCTCCCCGAGTGCGGGCAGGACCTGGGAGATGTAGGAGAGGAAGGTCCGGTTGGGCCCGAGGACGAGGAGTCCGCCACGCCGGATCCGCTGCGGGTGTGTGTAGAGGAGGTAGGCGGCCCGGTGCAGTCCGACGGCGGTCTTGCCGGTCCCGGGAGCCCCCTGGACGCACACGGAAACGGCGAGATCCCCTCGTACCAGCGTGTCCTGCTCGGGCTGGATGGTCGCGGCGATGTCCCGCATGGGCCCGACGCGGGGCCGTTCGATCTCCCGGGTGACGATGGCGCTCGGCCCCGACTCCCCCCTGCTCAGGTGCTCGTCCTCCAGCCCCGTGAGGTCGGCGGACTCCCCCGTGCTGCCCGGCGCCCACCCGAACCGCCGCCGCACGGTGACGCCCTGCGGATCGCGGGCGCCGGCCTGGTAGAAGGCGCGGGAGACCGGGGCACGCCAGTCCACGACGAGGGGCGGGGCAGCGGGATGCTCGCTGATCCGCAGCCGCCCGAGGTGATACGCCTGCCCGGCGTGGTCACCGTGGTCGAACTCCAACTTCCCGAAGAACAGCGGCCCTTCAGGCAGCTCCCGCATCTCCTTCGCCTTGCTGCGCAGCTGATACCCGAGCACCTCGGCGTCGGCCCCGGATGCGGAGACGTCCTCACCGGTGACGGTGTGTTCCTGGGCGCCTTCGACCATGGCGGTGAGTGCGGCGCGGCAGCGGTCGTGGTGGATGCGTTCCAGGCGGAGCTCGTGATCGAGGGACGTCATTCCAGCAAACATACCGGATAACGTTACCGAGTTAAATTTATTACCGCGCCTCACCAAGGCTCACGCAAGGTGGCTTACGCAAGGTGCGGGAGCCCCGCCGCCAACAACCCGAACGCCCGCTCCGCCGCGGCCACCGCGTCCCCCCGCACGTCCCCGACCCGCTCCCCCGCCGCGATCCGCCGCCAGTTCTCCATGGCGAGCACCCGCCGCACGGCGATGATCTGCCCCGCCGCCAGCCGTGCGTCCAAGTCCCCGCCGAGAGCCTCCGCGAGCGCGGCCTCCTGCCGTTCCAGGTGGCCATGAGCGCGGGCGACGAGGGAGGGGGTGCCGTAGAGCAGCGAGTGGAAGGCGAGGACCCCGGGGTGATCATTGAGCCCGGTGACGGGATCCTCCCGCTCCAGCCCGTCGAGGAAGTGCCGCCGCAGGGCGACGAGAGGCGCCTCGTCCGACTGGGTCACCACCCGCGCCGCCTCGTCCTCATGATCGGCGATCCGATGGAGGACGAGGTCCTCCTTCGCCGGGAAGTACCGGAACAGGGTCGGCTTGGAGATCTCCGCGGCGGCGGCGATCTCGGCAACGGAGACGGCGTCGAAGCCCTTCTCCAGAAACAGGCCGACGGCGATCCCCGACACCGACTCGTACATCCGCTGCTTCTTACGCTGGCGCAGGCCGGGCTCGGTCATGGGGCGAGCCTACGCACCACCGCCCCGGCCGACGTCAGGCCTCCTTGAGCGGAGCCGGCATCTTCGGCACCCTGCGCCTGCGCAGTCCCAGCGAACCCCTGGCGGCGGTCAGCGTCATCTCGTACGCGTCGACGGCCCGCCGCACGTTCGGCGTGTCCAGCGCGGCCCCTGTCGTCATCCGGTCCAGATCTACGTAGGCCGAACGGATCTGCTCGATGTAGCGGTAGACGCGCCAGTCCCACTCCCAGCCGACGACACACTCGGAAGGAAGCTTCCTGCTCCAGCGTTCGAACATGCGCGTCCGCATCTCGGTCGGCGTCGGCGTCAGATGCAGATGGCGGACGAGGTCGTACAGGGGATCACCGATCATCCCCATCTCCCAGTCGATGATGGTCAGTCCGCCCCGGCGCCCGGCCCGCACCAGATTCCAGGGATTGAGGTCGCCGTGCAGGAGAACAGGGGTGCGCTCGGTCACCTCGTAACGGCCGAGGATCCGCCGGAGCACACCGCCGTCCGGCAGACCTCTTTGGTGGGCGGCGGAAAGGGTCTCCGCGGGAAGTTCGTCGACGAAGGCGGTGAGCCGTGCGGTCAGTCGGCGGAAGAAGTCCGCCCTCGGCTCGTCGGACGGCAGGGACAAGTGGTCCACCACCGCGAGTGCGGCGAGGTGGTCCACGAGTTCGTCCGCCTCCGCGGGCAGCAGCCCCTGCACGGGGTGCTGCGGGGCCCGGCCGCCGGGACCCTCGTAGGTGTGGATCGCGAAGTGGCGCCCACGGTCGTCGTGGCCCAGTGCCAGGATCCGCGGTGCCCGTACCTGTGCGTCGGACTGCTCGATGAGCTGCAGGACGGCGTGCTCCGGAAGGAACCCCTTCTCCCGTCGAGGGGCCGCCGCGGTCTCACGACGGACCACCACGGGGTCCGCATAACCGTCCAGCTGAACAACGGAGTTGAGATGCGCCGTCCCACGGAAGACCCGACCGGCCGGGACGACGCCCTCCATCGCCAACGCACGGCGCACCAGGTCCGGCGGGAAGTCGACGCGCTCCGGGACACGATCGTCACGCCGCCACTGAAAGAGGCCGGCCGGCACCTGCCCGGCCTCCCGCGCGATACGCGCCGCCTGCCAGCGGTACAGGGCGTCCGCGATCTCCTTCTCGGGCGGGACCTCGGACATCCCGAGCGGGTCGGCCGCGCGCTCCAGAGCCGTACCGATCTCACCGGCCACCACCGTCAGCCGACGCTCCTCGACCGAGTCACCGAGAGACTTCGCCGCCCGGATCACATCGTCGTAACCGGCGTGGATGCGCTCGAAGTCGACGTAGCACCCCAGGTCCCGGCCGAGGCCGTTGACCGCCAGGGGCCTCGTGCACTGCATCTCGCGGGCCCACTCCTGGACGACCTCGTCCACCTGGTCCTCGGGATAACGCATCCGCACCAGGTGACCGGCCAGACCGTGCAGCGGGTCCCCGTACGACGCCGAGGTCCAGTCGAGACGGGCCACCGAGAGCTTGGGACCCTCGGGGCCCTCCAGGACGATGGTGTTGTCCCGGCTGAGGTTCGTGAGCAGGAGACCGTAGGGGCGGCGGGACAATGCGGGAATCCGCTCGACGAACCGGTCCAGCGCGTCCCCGGACACACCGAGCACGGCGAACAGTCCGCCAATAGCAGTCCAGTTGGGGTCGAGCATCCGACGCCTGGCACGCCTGACGAGCGTCTCAAGATAGTCCCGGCTGTCCCTCTCGTTACGCGGCCACTCGGCCGGCAGCGCGGGCAGCGACTCCTTGCGCACGAGGGTCAACTGGACCAGAAACCGTGTCAGTACGCCGATGGACAGGTAGTCGACGGGCTTGTCTGCCGGACAGGTTCCGGCCAAAACGTCGGCCGCCAGCCCAGGGGAGGCAACCGGGGCCCCCACGGAGATCTCAGAGAGATATCCGTTCCGGCGAAACGCCCAGAGAACGGCACTCCGGACTTCGCCCCCGCCGTCAGGCCAAGCCTCGATCGCCACTGTTGCTCCTGAAACGCTAGTTCTAAACATCGAAAACGATGCGTATCCAAGAAAATTGATGCACACGATAGTGGGACGCGCCCCTTCGCATGGCCTCAGTACGCTCTTTGAGACGGCACCTGTCGGACATGTCTAGGACGTTCCGCAGCTTTTAACATCCCCGCGCCTACTTCGTTACGTCGCCAGAAGCTGCCAACTCGAGTCGAACCACCTCTGCCAGCTGCTCACGATCAGCGAGTCCTGAGAGTCCAGGTCGACGTCCTTGGCGCAGTAAGTCAGCGTGGAGTCGGAGTCCATGACATCGACGACATCCAGGATGGTTCCGTCATCGAGAGTTGTGGGCCGCTTCGAGGGGACATACGCCCCCGTCACCACCTCGGCCCCGTTGAAAAGGTAGAGCTTCGAGTAGGCACAGGGGGGAACCCGCCGGATCTCCACCGTGGCTCGCAGCCCGTCGATGTCCCTGTCCAGCTCCCGGAGGCAGCTGACGAGGTTGTTCGTGTGGTACCTCCTGATGCCCCGAAGGTACTGTTGCGGCCTGTCGTCGGCCGGGGCCAACTGGGCGTAGGGGAAGGACAGCAACTGATCGTCGGACGGCACCAGCAGGCGGATGGCGATCGTGGCCGACCTGATCTCACGCACCCGGATGAGCTCCTCCTGGGCGCGCACGTGGGTGTAGAGGACTTCCAACATGATGGTGAACACGTCCAGCGTTACATCGCGCGCCGTGAACGCGGAGGCGATCAGTGGCCCGAGCGTCACGCGCCAGCCTTCACGGGCCAGGACCAGGAACACCCGCTGGACGATGTCGCGAGACACGTGATGCCTCGCTGCGAGATCGCGCTGCGACGGTAGAAGAGTGCCTTCGTACTCGTCTTATGTGATGTCCGCGAGCAGGGCGCTCTTCAGCTCCTGGAACTTCCGACCGCCTTCGTCAGCCACACTCCTGGTACTCACACGCCGCCCCTACCGCTGCCCGTCACGTACCAAACGGTTTTAGGCAACTCGGCTTGCTGCAGAGGCAGTTCCTCAGGCCATCAGATCAGGCGGAGTAACCAGTTTGCGGCAGCCAGTCCACTGGACCGAATCACTTGCCGACTCCTTTGTCACGCCCTGGCGCAGATCTCGGCCGACATGTTCCCTTGCTCCACATGCGGTAGCGCGAGCGTGAGGAATGGGTTGACCGTCGAATTACTCTTGAGTCCTAGCGTCGCGGTCGCTGCGGTCAACGTCATGGCGTAGGTGTCCACCGCACGGCTGACGTTGGGAGCTTCGAGGCTGTCCCTGGTCACCAACCGGTCCAGGTCCACGTAGGCCGAACGAACGGTTTCGATCCATCGGTACACACGCCAGTCGGGTCGCCAGCCCCTGGTGCAGTCCTCCGGCAGCAGCTGCGACCACCGGTCGAACAGGCGCGTTCGGATCTCGGGGAGAGTAGGAGTGAGGTGCATGTGGCGGACGAGGTCGTAAAGAGGATCGCCGACCATGGCCATCTCCCAGTCGATCAAGGTCAGTCCCGTGCCGTCCTCGCGGCGGATCATGTTCCACGGATTGAGGTCTCCGTGGAGGAGTACGGCACGTCGAGGTTTCACCTTGTGCCGGCCAAGGATCTGTTCGAGGCGGAAACTGCTTGTCGGAAGCCCTAGCTGTCCCGCGAGCTGGAGAGTCTCCTTCGACAGATCCGACACCATCCGGATCAGTTCGTCGCAAAGTTGCTCGTGAAACCCCGCGCCTGGTGTGTACGAGTCCTCGGCCAACTTCGCACAGTCGACCTGTGTAAGGGCGTGAAGCTGGTTCACAAGGTCGTCCGCCTCAGACGGCAGAAGTCCCCCTGCAGGGTGATCGGGAGAACGGATCTCCCCCTGCGGCCCTTCAAAGGAATGGATGGTGAACTGGTCTCCGAGTTCACTGGTCCCCAACGCCAGTACGCGCGGCGCGCACACCGCCACACCCGATTCTTCGATCGCCCGTAGCACGGCGTGCTCCTTCAGAAACCGACGCTCCCGGGGATCGCCGGCACCCACTTTGCGCCGCACCATCACCGGGTAGGGCGCCCCTTCTACCCGCACCGCGGTACTGAGGTGTGCCGTCCCCTTGAACACCCGGTCGGCCGAGGCAGCCCCCTCCTCGAAGAGGGCCTCCTGTACTGCCGGCCCAAGAAACCCCGGATGCTCGGGAACCCTCTCGTCACGCTCCCATGAGATCGATGACACCGCGCGGTCACGGCTGTGGCGCTTGCCGTGCGACACGTTCCAGCGGAAGAGAATGCGCTCGATGGCCTTCTCATCCGGAACGTTCTTCAGTCGAAGCGGCTCCTCGGCCGCCTGCAGCGCCCAGAACACCGCTTCGGTCGCGGCGTCCAGGTCCCTTTGATCGAACGATTCGCCTAGGGAAGTCGCCGCGCGCATCACGTCTGGATAGACCGACTGGGCACGCTCGAAGGCGACATAGTGCCGCAGGTCGCGCTCCAGACCGTTGACAGCCTTGGCCCGACGCTCCACCATCGCCAACCGCCACGCGTCGACTGCCTCGCCCCACTGGCCCTCGGGATAGCTCATGCGCACAAGATGGGTGGCGAGGTCGTGCAACGGGTCACCGTAGGTGGCCAGTTCCCAGTCCACACAGATCAGCGGGGGCCCTGTCTCATAGGACACGATGACGTTGTCGCGGTGCAGGTCTGTATGCAGGAGGCTGAACGGGCGGCTGACCATCGCGGGCACACGCTCCGCGAACCGCACCATCGCGTCCTCGGGGATGCCAAGCATCGCGAACAGGCCACCGAATCTGTCCCAGTTACGTTGGCGGACCTGCGTCTCCGTGGACAGGGCCAACGTACGCAGAAAGGCCCGGCTGTCACGGCTGGAGCGGGGCCAGGACTGCGGCAGGGGCGGCAGTTCTTTCCGGCCGACCTGTGTCATGTCCGCCAGCAGTTCGGCCAGGGCCCGGACCAGATGCTGGTCCACCAACTTGCCGTTCGGACAGACGCTCGACAGGGGGACGCCGTCCACATAACTCATGAGCGCGACGTCGCCGTACTTCAATAGGCACCGCGGTACATGTGGAAGGGCACTACTGATCGCCTTGAGGATCTCCGCTTCGTCCTGCCATGTGCGGATCACCACAGGCAGCGCGGATCGCTGACGCTCACGCACCATGACGAATTCATGATCCACTAATGCTTTGAGCCAGGGTGGGAGCGGAACGACGTAATTCAGGTTGTGATGTCCACGAGTAAGCCTTCCGGCGGCCTTGGCACGAGACACCAACTCACCGAGCGCCTCGCGGGCCGCCCGCTCCGCGAACGCGGTAGCAGGCCCGGATGGACCACCCACGAGCACTCCTGAGCAACTATGCGGCGCCTCCGATTTTTATGCGCAGCAACAGAGGGACCACACTGTAGTGCTCAAGCGTCCTGAGACGGGCGGTTATTCAGAACTTGATACCCAGCTGAAACAGGCTTCACTCCTTGGCTTCACACCGTTCGAAGGTTGTAACGAACAGCAACCGCGATCAGGACGGGTCGTAGCGGTGCCAACAGGAGTCAAACCAGTCCTGCCAGCTTTGCATGAACACGGAGCCGATGGCATTGGGATCACCCTCGTCATGAACGAGCCGTATCAAGGTAGACCCCAGCCCCAGGACGTCCCAGGCGTCTATCTCCGTGTCGTCGTCCATCAGGATCGTGCGCTCCACGATCTTGTACGGGCCGAGAAGCCCCTCGGTACCGCGCCTCAAATACAGCTTGTGCGTCGGAACGAGCGGGACTTCACGGACCTTCACATCCACGTCGTCCACGAATCCGTCGCTTTGGAGATTGCGCAGGGCGTTACGGAGAGAGGATGTGTGCCGACGGATGATCTCCCGAGTCCTAGCCTGGAGGATCCGGTCCAGCTCCTTCACATCGACCTTGGGGTCCTTTGGTGCCCTCGCCCGTGGATACGGCAGCTCGATCTCGTCCGAGGGCAGCAGTATCCGGAGCGCGATACGCCCAGGGGCGGGGATCAATCCACTACTGATCGCCTCGGCCTGCACCCGCATGTGGGTGTCGAGGCTCTCCGAGGTGAACGTAAAAACGTCCAGCTCCACAACGGGTTGAGCAAAGGCTCGGGCGACAAAAGGTCCGAGTGCTATGCGGCCAGGCGGCACCTTGGGCTGTGTCGTCACGTGTATGGGGAGCGTCACTCGGACTTTCGAGCCACTGCCCCGACGGGATTCGATCCAGCCCTCGATCCTCAGCTCACTCAGAACACGCTGGATCGTGTCACGCGAGACGTCGAACTCTTCGGCCAGAGCACGCTGCGCAGGCAGGTTGGAGCCCGGCCGGTACTCGCCATCGGAGATACGGGACCGCAGCGTTGCCAGGATGCTGGCTCCCTTGCCGCGTTCTTCGCTCACACCGCGACGGTACCTCCAGTACCGGCCACTCAAACCGGCTTCGGTCCACATACAGTCAAATCTGCCGATCCAATAGACCAAATTTGACGGACCGGTTAGTCGATCAACCGGTCAGGGCACAACCACATTCGAAGAAGCCAGTCCAATTGGACCGATGCTTGATCAGCTTCATCAAAGTGGACGGGGAGTGGACGGCATGGTGGACCGGTTACGTGCCTGCAGTGCAGCCGACGGCTCAGGGAAGGCTGCGCAGGACGTCCAAAACCTGCTTCATCGAACGCACGACCACCTCTGCGCCCGCGCGCCTCAGGATCTGTTCCTTGTCCTCGTTACGCGCGTAGCCAAGGAACGAGACACCGGCCTGTCGCGCGGCCAGAAGGTCCGTGTCTGCGTCACCGATCATGACCGTGGCCGACGGTACAGCTCCCATCGCCTTGATGGCCTCATCCAGACAGTGCGGGTTCGGCTTCATCAGATCCAGGTTCGGTGTGCGGCCGTAGATGTACGGGAAACAGTCCGCCAGCCCACGGCTCTCGACGTACGCCGTCGCCGCGAGGGCGGCGTTGTTGGTGGTGATCGCGAACCTGACACCGAACGTCGACCACGTCCTGATCAACGGATCGGCGTGCGGAGTGGGCATCGCCTTGGGGACGGCCTCCAGTTCGCGCCGGGTGAGCCATTCCTCCAGCGCGAGGACCAGATCGCTTCCACGATGCCGTTCATGGACACCTCGCAGCGCCACGTGCGGATCGTCGCCGGATCGTTCCTGCTTGGTCAGCAGTGCGCCCATGCCCAATCCGTCGATCATCCGGACCAGTTCATCGGCGATCTCGTGCGCGGGATACCCCGCGAACAACCGGCACATCGGCCCGTCCATGTCCCAGAGCACGTACCTGGCGGAGGTGACCAGTGATGCGAGTCGTGCTGTCTCTGCTGTCACCGGTTCAGTGTGCGTCGTCTCAGGAGTCACTAGGAGAGTGTCAGGTCCGTCGTGATGGTTTCCCAGAGGGCGTTGAACCACTTCTGGGATTCCTCGACGAACGCGGCGTCGCGCTGGCCAGCGTTCTGATCGAAGGAGAAGAGGAGGGAGGCCGAGCCGAGGACGTCGTACATGTCGAGCATGCCACTGTCGGACATCTCCTCACGGCGCGTCACCATGTAGTACGCGATCAACGCCTCCGAGTCGTTGAGGAGGTACAGCTTCACCGGCGGTGTGAACGGCAGCGCCCTGAACGTGACCTTGACGTCGATGCCGTGGGACGAGCGCAGGGCCTGGAGGTTGTGGCGCAGGACGTGGCCCTGGGCGTTGCGCTGGGTCAGCCAGCGCTCGTGGACCGGGTTGTCGTCCTGCGGGACCTCAACCGGGACGGGGAAGGCGAGAGTGATCTCCCGGGACGGCAGCAGGATGCGGACGTCGATCGACTCGGGGTGGATGGTGCCCTCGTGGATGAGGCGCAGCGGTTCGCCCAGGGCCACCATCAGCGTCTCGGCGGTGAGGCAGGCGGCGTCGATCCGGACGTTCGGGGCGGTGAAGGCCTCCGACAGGCGGGGGGCCAGGCCGACCATCGTGGGCTGCGGCTCACCGGTCACCGGCACCCGCTCCGCGATCCGCGGCGGACTCCCCTTGCTCACGTTGCTGAGCAATCCGTCCTCCTGCAGCGCGCGCAGTGCCTGGCGGACCGCGCCCCGTTCCACACCGAACTCCTCCGCCAGTTCGGCCTGAGTGGGCAGGCGGTCGCCCGCCTTGAGGTCACCCGCGCGGATGCGGTCCCGCAGGGTGTCGGCGATTTCCTGGGGCGAGAGCCTTCTGCTGCCGTTCACTGCCACGTTCTCCTGAGTCACGACCAGACGTTACAACTCCAATCCATCTATGGGGAGTTGTACGGAAGTTGTTTATCAACCGTCACCAAGTGGGGACAACATAGTAAGAGTTGGTTACCAACTTCGTTGAGTTGGTGGAAGTTTTGCCTCCAGTCCCGCCCGTCCGCCCGAAAGCCCGAAGGGGGAACCAACATGCCGGCCCTCGCCCTCCTCTCCGCCGTCTTCGTAGTCGGCGTCGAGCAGACCATGCAGTGGAAGTACGGCGCCAGCGGCATCATCGGGATGCTGTTCCTGACCATCGGCATCAAGGCCAAGAGCCCCACGATCAGCTCGATCGGGGCCGTGGTGCTGGCTCTGCTGGTCGCGGGACCTGCCATATGACCCGAACGGCACCCCGCTCCGCCACTGTGGGAGACGTCAGTTCGTGAGTGCCAACTCCGAACTGATCGTCTCCCACAGTGCGTTGAACCACAGGTGGGACTGCTCCACGAAGGTCGTGTCCCGCAGGCCGGCCCCCTGCTCGAAGGCGAACAGCATCGACTGCGTACCCGCGGAGTCGTACAGCTCCATGTGCTCGTGGTCGATCTCCGCCTTGCGGCGCGACAGCGTGTAGTAGGCGAACAGCGCCTCCTCGCCGTTGAGCAGGTACAGCTTCACCGGTGGCGTGAAGGGCAGGGCGCGGAAGGAGACGTGTACGTCTATGCCGTGCGTGGCACGCAGTGCGAGCAGGTTGTGCTGGAGGACCTGGCCCTGGGCGTTGCGCTGGGCCAGCCAGCCGTCGTGGACCTGGTCGTCGTCGCGGCCCTCGACCGGGACCGGGAAGGCGAGGTCGATGTCCCGGCCCGGCAGCAGGACGCGGACGTCGATCTTGGCCGGATTCAGCCGTCCTGCGTGGATCTGGCGCAGCCCCTCACCGAGGGCGAGGTTGAGGGACACCGACGTCAGGCACAGGGCGTCTATCTCGACGTGCGGGACCGCGAAGGCGGAGGCGATCCGGGGTCCGAGGGAGACCGTCGTGGGCTGCGGCGTGGCCGCCGGGCCGGTGAGCGCCCGGCCGACGCCCAGGTCGGGGGCGACGGTCGCCGGGCTTCCCTTGGAGATGTTGGTGAGCAGGTGCTCCGCCTGGAGCAGGTGCAGCGCCTGCCGTACGACCCCGCGCTCGACGCCGAACTCGTCGGCCAGCCGCGCTTGCGTGGGCATCCGCTGACCAGCCCGCAGCGTGCCGGACCTGATCCGGGCGCGGAGCTCGTCGGCCACCTCGTCATGTGACGTCTGTGGCCGCTGTGACCTCTTCCGTCCATTGACGGAGGCGTGTTTCGGGTCCACGACCAAACACTACAACTTCCCGCCATCTTTGGGCAGTTCACTGGAAGGTGGTTATGAGCCGCATCCAAGCGGAGATAAGTACAGTGAAGTTGGCCGCCAACTTGAGCAATCTTGAGAAACATGGTCATACCTTCACAAGGTTGGCTAACCCGGCGGCCGACAGGGGCCACCGTCCCGAAGGGGGGACCGTCATGCCGTTCGTCGCTGTCGCCATCGCCGCCCTCGCAGTCGGCTTCGAGGCACTCGTCCAGTGGAGGTGGGGCGCAATGGGCATCGTCGCGTTCGTCGCACTGACCATCGGCGTGAAGTCCAAGAACGTCGCGATCGGTGGCATCGGAGCGGTCATCCTCGTGATGCTGCTCGCCCAGTCCGGATGACGCCCGCCCCGTCGGGCCCAGGATCCGGCTGACCGGGCCCCCTTCCGGAGGGGAGCCGGGAGCTCGGTCGGTCTGCACAGCCACAACTGAACATCGACAACTGAACAGCAGCGACAGCTGCACCCACCCGCACAGCCACAACTGAATGACGAGAACCGAACACCGACAACTGAACATCGACAACTGAACACTTCGCTACGGATGCGAAAGCACAACCATCGGCACCACAAGGAACACCGCCCACCCGTCCCCGCCAGAAGGGAGCGTCAGAACATGTCCGGGCACCAAGGCCGCCTGGACGTACGCAGCAGGGCGTCGGCTCCCCGGCCGGCGCCCGCTTGTTCTTCCTGCACCCGGCCGAGTGCCACGAGCCGCACCGCCGACTCGTCACCGAGCCACAGTGCCGCCAACTCCCCCACGTCCAGCGTGAGATCGGCGCTCTCCGTCGTCGCCGTGCAGGAGGCCCCGGCAGGTGAGACGTCCAGCCGGTACCGGCCGCCGGCGAGTCCGGCCGGGTCCACGACCTCCAGCACCAGCGTGCCCTCACCCTCGTAGGTCCGCGACTCCAGGGCCCGTACGACGTCCAGGATCCGCACCCACAGCCAGTCCGACTGCGTGGTGATCCTGGCCGCGCGCGGGTCGGGCAGCAGGTGCGGGAGCAGGTCGTCGGGGGCGCGCGGGCCGGTCTTGACCTGCGTGACCCAGTCGACCGAGCACAGGTAGTGCCACAGGGCGCGCTCGGCGGCCGGGGTCGAGCAGAGCATCGCCCGCACACTCGCCGTGTTCAACGGCTGCTTGGCGTCGCCCCACGTGTCGTCCACCTCGTAGGCCAGGAGCCCCTCGACCGTGCCGTCCGCCGCCCGGTACACCGCGAAGAACGGCTCGGTCCACTTCGAGTCGAGACGCAGGGCGCCCGTCTTGAGCTGCCACAGCCAGTCACCGCGGCTGACGGCACCCGGCGTGGCGCGGCGCAGCCGGTCGTGCAGTTCGGGGCCGATTTTGCGTACCTCGTCGGGGCCCACCAGGTCGATACGGGCGCCCGCGCCCAGGTCCGGCCCGCGGCGGTCGAGGCCGGTGCGCGGGAGGTCGATGCTCCACTCGGCGGCCGAGGTGGCGGGGCCGAAGCCGTAGCGGCCGTAGATCCGGTACTCGGCGGCGATCAGCGTGGCCACGACGTCCCCGCGTTCCTTCGCGACGGCGAGGTCGTGGTTCATCATGCGGGTGAGCAGACCGCGCCGGCGATGGGTGGCGGTCACGGTGACGCCGGTTATCCCGTCGGCGGTCACGAACTCGCCCCCGACCGCCGTGACCTCCTGCTCGAAGGACCGGAAGGTCGCCACGCAACGGTCCCCCTCGAAGGCCCCGAGGTACCGCCCTGGCTCGAACTGACTCCTCCGGGCCTCCAGCTCCGCCTCCGCCACGACCGGCTCCCGCAGAAACCCGACGTGCACGGCCCGAAGCCACTCGGGAAACTCAGCCTCGGTGATCGGACGGACCTTTGTGCTGTCGGTGTGCGAGTGAGCGCGGACCATAGGGTCACCGTAGGGGACAGCATGGATGGTGTCGTGCAAATATTCGGGCCCGTTCAGGGAAGAGCGCGCACGATGTCCAGTATTTGCTCCATCGAGCCCACTACGACCTCGGCGCCCGCGTCTCTCAGCATCCGCTCCTTGGTCTCGTTACGCGCGTAGCCGAGGAACGAGACCCCGGCTTGCTGTGCGGCTTGGAGGTCGGTCGGGGCGTCGCCGATCATCAGGGTGACCGAGGGATCGGCGCCCATGGCCTTGATGGCCTCTTCCAGGCAGTAAGGGTTGGGCTTCATCAGGTCGAGGTCCTGGGTGCGGCCGTAGACGTACGGGAAGCAGTCCTTCAGCTCTCGACTCTCGACGTACGCCACTGCCGCGAGGGCGGCGTTGTTGGTGGTGATCGCGAATCTGACATCGCGCGAGGACCAAGTCCTGATCAACGGGTCGGCGTGCGGGGTGGGCATCGCCTTGGGAACGGCCCTCAACTCCCGCTGGGTGAGCCACTCCTCAAGTTCGAGGACCAGGTCGCTTCCCCTGCGCTGTTCATGGACCCTACGCAAGGGTTGATGGGAATCAAAGGCGGATCGTTCCTTCTCGGTCAGAAGGACGCCCATGCCCAACTGATCGATCTTGTCCACCAGTTCGTTGGCTATCTCATGAGCGGGATACCCCGCGAACAGGCGGCAGATCGGCCCGTCCAGGTCCCAGAGCACATACCTGGCGGAGGTGACCAGTGATGCGAGTCGTGCTGTCTCTGCTGTCACCGGTTCAGTGTGCGTCGTCTCAGGAGTCACTAGGAGAGTGTCAGGTCCGTCGTGATGGTTTCCCAGAGGGCGTCGAACCACTTCTGCGACTGCTCGACGAACGCGGCGTCGCGGTCGCCGGCGCCCTTCTCGAAGGAGAAGAGGAGGGAAGCCGAGCCGAGGACGTCGTACATGTCGAGCATGCCACTGTCGGACATCTCCTCACGGCGCGTCACCATGTAGTACGCGATCAACGCCTCCGAGTCGTTGAGGAGGTACAGCTTCACCGGCGGTGTGAACGGCAGCGCCCTGAACGTGACCTTGACGTCGATGCCGTGGGACGAGCGCAGGGCCTGGAGGTTGTGGCGCAGGACGTGGCCCTGGGCGTTGCGCTGGGTCAGCCAGCGCTCGTGGACCGGGTTGTCGTCCTGCGGGACCTCAACCGGGACGGGGAAGGCGAGAGTGATCTCCCGGGACGGCAGCAGGATGCGGACGTCGATCGACTCGGGGTGGATGGTGCCCTCGTGGATGAGGCGCAGCGGTTCGCCCAGGGCCACCATCAGCGTCTCGGCGGTGAGGCAGGCGGCGTCGATCCGGACGTTCGGGGCGGTGAAGGCCTCCGACAGGCGGGGGGCCAGGCCGACCATCGTGGGCTGCGGCTCACCGGTCACCGGCACCCGCTCCGCGATCCGCGGCGGACTCCCCTTGCTCACGTTGCTGAGCAATCCGTCCTCCTGCAGCGCGCGCAGTGCCTGGCGGACCGCGCCCCGTTCCACACCGAACTCCTCCGCCAGTTCGGCCTGAGTGGGCAGGCGGTCGCCCGCCTTGAGGTCACCCGCGCGGATGCGGTCCCGCAGGGTGTCGGCGATTTCCTGGGGCGAGAGCCTTCTGCTGCCGTTCACTGCCACGTTCTCCTGAGTCACGACCAAACGCTACAACTCCAGTCAGCGCAGCCGAGTCCCGTGGAGAAGTCGACGAGAAGAACTACGTCAGCAGGTCCTCCACCTGCGCCTCGCCCTCCCGGTACCGCCGGGTGATCTCCCCGCTGCACTCGTCCGCCGTCCGCTGCAGCCGCTGGCGTCGCCCGGACACCTGCTGCTCGTAGCGCACGAGCCGGCCCATCGCGGTGTTCAGCTCCAGGTCGGTGCGTGCGTCGAGGTCCGACAGTTCGACCTCGGCGAGCATCTCCGCGGCCAGGAGCCGGTACTTCTCGCTGTACGGCGTGCCCAGCGTGACGTGGCGTGCCGAGGAGCGGTGGCGGGCCGGGGCGTCCGTGAGGATCTCCGGGAGCCGCTCGAAGACCGACCCCTCGCCGGCGTCCTCGAAGGCCCCGGCGGCCGACGGGGACCGGTGTGCCAGTTCCGCGCGGAGGATGTCGATACGGCCCTGCAACAGCCGTCGGACATAGCTGAGGTCCGCCTCGTCCCGCTGGGCGTCCCGGCGCAGGGTGCGCAGTTCGGGCAGGCTCAGCGCGGGGAGTTCGTGGTCGGGCGGCTCCGAGGGCAGCAGGCGGCTGTCCGTTCGCTGTGCGGGTGGCCGGGGTGCCTCCGGGGTCGCCCTGCGGGCAGCGCCCTGCGATCGCGGTGTCTCGGGGCCCGCCCCGCGGCCCGGCCCGGAATGATGCCCAGTACTCGGTGTGCTCATGCGCCTCTATCGTCCCCTCGACCGGCGTGTGGAAGCATCGTGCCACCCCAAGTGGCCGCTATGTGACCGAGTGCCCCCGAACGGCCCTGATCGGCCCTGATCGGCACCAGATGGGGGGTTAGGGATCAAAAGGCAAACCCGCGCACGGTCCCGTCCAAAGGGCCCGGCATGATGGCCGTATGCGTGCAGTGGTGCAGAGGGTGGACGGCGCGAGCGTCGTCGTCGACGGTGAGACGGTCGGGGAGATCAACGGCGAAGGACTCTGTGTCCTCGTCGGGGTCACCCACGAGGACACCAAGGAGAAGGCGGCCCAACTGGCCCGCAAACTCTGGTCGGTTCGCATGCTGCAGGAAGAGAAGTCGTGCAGCGACATCGACGCCCCGCTGCTCGTGATCAGCCAGTTCACCCTGTACGGCGACGCCCGCAAGGGCCGCCGCCCCACCTGGAACGCCGCCGCTCCCGGTGACGTGGCCGAGCCCCTCGTCGAGGAGGTCGTCGCCCAACTGCGCGCGCTGGGCGCGACGGTGGCCACCGGCCGCTTCGGCGCGCAGATGCGGGTGTCCCTGACGAACGACGGCCCCTTCACGGTCCTGCTGGAGATGTGAGTGGTCACGCCCCCGGGTGGCGGGCCTACGGCTCCACGATGACTTCCTGGGCCGCGGCCGTCGTGTCGACGACGAGCCGCGCGTCCAGCGGTACGTTCCGCTTGACCAGGGCGAGCGCCACCGGGCCGAGTTCGTGGTGCCGTGCGGACGTCGTCACGAAACCGATCTTGCGGCCGTCCGGCCCGTCGTCCGCGAGGCGGATGTCCGCCCCGGCGGGCGGCAGGTGCACCTCGCTGCCGTCCAGGTGGAGGAAGACCAGGCGCCGCGGCGGCTTGCCCAGGTTCTGGACGCGGGCCACCGTCTCCTGCCCCCGGTAGCACCCCTTCTGCAGGTGAACTGCCGTGCCGATCCAGCCCAGTTCGTGCGGGATGGTGCGGTGGTCGGTCTCGAAGCCGAAGCGCGGGCGATGCTGCTCGACGCGCAGCGCCTCGTAGGCGAGCAGACCGGCCACGGGACCGGACTTCTCGGCGTACGACTCCAGGTCCGCACGCGGCAGGAAGAGGTCACGGCCGTACGGCGTCTCGCGTACGACGGCCCCCTCGGGAACCTCCGCGATGGAGCCGGCGGGGAGGTGGACGACCGCGAACTCGTCCGTGCGGTCGGCGACTTCGACCCGGTAGAAGAACTTCATCGACTCCAGGTAGGCGATCAGCGCGCCCTGGGTGCCGGGTTCGACGTGTGCCCAGACCGTGGTGCCGTCGTCGACCAGGTACAGGGCGTGCTCGATGTGGCCGTGTGCGGAGAGGACCAGTGCCTCGGTGGCCTGGCCCGTGGGGAGGTCGCTGACGTGCTGGGTGAGCAGCAGGTGCAGCCAGCTGAGACGGTCGTCTCCGCTGACGGACACGACCCCGCGGTGCGAGAGGTCGACGAAACCGGTGCCGCCGGCGAAGGCGCGCTGTTCTCGGAACAGGTCGCCGTAGTGCGCGGCCACGCCTTCGTCCACGCCCTCGGCGGGGACGGCGCCGGGCAGGGACAGCAAGGGGCTTTTCATATGCACAAGCCTACGACTCGGTAGTTGAATTCTTGAGCTTGAGGGAACAGTCCTTGCAGCGGCCGAAGATCGCGAAGTGCTTCATGTCGGTCTCGAAACCGAAGCTGTCGCGCAGCTTCGCCGTGAACTCGGCGGCCACCTCGATGTCCGCCTCGATGACGTTCTCGCAGTCGCGGCAGACCAGGTGGATGTGGTGATGGCGGTCGGCCAGGTGGTACGTCGGCGCGCCGTGCCCGAGATGGGCGTGGCTGACGAGACGGAGCTCCTCCAGGAGCTCCAGGGTCCGGTAGACGGTGGAGATGTTGACCCCCGACGCGGTTTTCTTCACTTCCGTGAGGATCTCGTCGGGGGTCGCGTGTTCCAGGGTGTCCACAGCTTCGAGGACAAGCTGGCGCTGCGGCGTCAGTCGGTAGCCGCGCTGCCTGAGGTCGCTCTTCCAATCGGTGCTCACCACACCGGGAAGTCTAGAACTACTTGAAGAAAGCGATCCCGTCGTCCGGCATGTCGTCCGGGAGGGCCTTGGCCCAGCGTTCGACATCCTCCGGGGTGACGACCTTCTTCAGGTGGGCCGACATGTAGGGGCGCAGCTCGACCTCGGGGGTCTGCTTCTCGCCGACCCACATGAGGTCGCTCTTGACGTAGCCGTACAGGCGCTTGCCGCCGGTGTACGGACCGGAGGCGGCCGTACGGGCCACCGCGTCCGTCACCAGGTCGATCTGCGGCTTCTGCTTGGCCAGCTCGCCGTACCAGATCTCGACGACGCCGTCGTCGCGGACCATCGTCACCTCGACCTTGCGGTCGGCGTCGATGCGCCAGAAGCCGTGCTCGGTCTCCAGCGGGCGGATCTTGTTGCCGTCGTTGTCCAGCACCCAGGTGTGGGAGCGGTACTCCAGGAAGTCCCGGCCGTCGTGGCCGAAGGTCACCTCCTGGCCGAAGTTGCACTTCTCCGAGCCCGGGAAGTCGTGGACGCCCGCGCCTGCCCAGTTACCGAGCAGGAAGACGAGCGGGACGAGGTCCTTGTGGAGGTCGGACGGGATCTCGATCATGAGTGGCAGTTCCTAGACGGGGGTCAGCGCTGGCCCTGGTACAGCTTCTTCACGGTCAGTCCTGCGAAGGCGAGAACGCCGACGCAGACCAGGACCAGCAGGGCTTCGAAGAAGATCTCCACGGGGTGCTCCTCGGATGAGCGTGGTGCGGTGCATGTACACGGGGCCGGGCCCCAGCTTACGCGGCCGGGGCCCGGCGAACTGCGCGAGGTTCCCCTACGGGGTCAGCCCAGCAGCTGGCTCTGCAGCGTCACCGTCTGCCGGAAGGGAACGGCGTTCGCGGCGCCCTTGCGGGACTGGACCACCAGGGCGAGGACATCACCGGCGCCTATGTAGGCGTGGCGGGCCTGCTCGGCACCATACGGCTTGGACTCGACGTAGACGCTGGACGTGATGTCCTGGATCCGTGCCGCGTCCGGGAAACCGTCGTCGGAGACGGAGTCGGGGGCGTCGCGCAGTTCGTAGCCGGGGCTGCCGTACGGGGCGATGTCCTTGCCGAACAGGTCGTCCACGACGGCCGCGGTGTCGAACTGCAGCAGGTAGATCCGGGTGTGCGTGCCGTCCGGGGTGGTCCAGCCTCGGGCCGCGATGTGCCGCAGACCGTTCTCGGAGAGCTTCTTCCCCAGCTCGTCGCGGTCCTCCTTCTCCGCGTACTCCGCGAGGAGGTCCTTGGCCGGCAGCCAGCCGTCGGTTCCGCGCAGTGCCTTGTCGGCGGTCGCCCCCTTGGGTGCGGGCAGCACCAGGGCGCGCAGGTCGGCGTAGTGGCTGCCCGCCTTGTTGTCCGCGGCGAGCGGTCCCGGGCTGCCGGAGGGCAACGGCGCCTTCGTCAGCGTCGGGTACTCCCACCGCCCGTCCGACACCGTCGACAGCCCCGGTACGTCCGTCCGCGCCATCCCCGAGATCCCGTACGCCGTCCCGCCCCCGACCACCGCGAAGGTGAGCAGGGCGGCGGTCCAGCGGAGGGTTGCCCGGAGGACGCGGCGGTCCTTGAGGGCGCGGGGGGCGCTTTCCGGCGCGGTCTCGGATGCGGGCGCGGGCGCGGGAACGGCTTCCGGCACGGACCCCGACTCCGGCGCGGGCGCGGGCGCGTCCGCCACCTCGGTCTGCCAGGCCTCGACCAGCGGACCCGTCGCCTCTGCCTTCTCCGATCCGGTGGCCGGTGCCGGCGTCGTGGGTCGCTCGGGTCGCTCGGGTCGGTCGGTCTGTTCTTCCGTCTGCTCGGTCATACCGACTCCCCCGGTTCCGCTATGCGGTCGAGCTGCTCGCGCAGGAGCATCGCGACCCCCCTCTGCTGCAGTGGCTTCGCGCTGTCCGCGGTGAAGGTGACCAGGACGTTGCCCTGCAGGGCGGAGCAGAACATCGAGTCCAGCTTCACGTCGGCGTCCGGCGGCAGCAGATAGCAGCGGGCGTCCTTGTGGCCCTCGATCCGGGGCCCGTCACGCAGGGCATCGCCGAGCGCGTCGAAGAACTCGTTCTGGAACTTCGCGATCCCCCGGACCGCCGCCTTGTTGTCCAGCTGCGCCAGCTCGATGGTCACCGCGGCGGCCTTGTCCGTGTAGACCGAGGAGAGCTCGTCGGTGCTGACGTAACTGCGCATCGCGATACCCGTGAGGCGCTGCTTGTCGATCTGCTTCTCCAACGCCTTGCGCTGCGTGCGGGGCAGCCCGCTCAGCGACTCCTTGCGCAGGGCGGCGGCCTGGTCACCGTTGAGGTGGGCGTCGTTTCCGTACTTCCCGATGTCGGGCCCGCGGCTCCATCCGTCGGCGCCGTACGGCACGAGCATCGCCGACAGCCCCGTCGCCGGTGCGGCCTTCGCCTTGTCGGTACCGGCCTTGGGAAACTTCCACACGGGGGCGCCCGCGTCGCGGTCGGCACCGTCGACGGTGATCACGGTGTAGCCGACCCCGGCGACCACCGCCACGGCCAGCACCACGGACCCGACGATCGCGGTGACACGGCCACGACGGACCGGCTTCCTGGCGGGCGCCACGGGCTCGCTGGAGGCGGTGAGTTCGGCGGGGCCGACCTCACCCACCGGCTGGTTCTCGTTCTCGCTCACAGCTTCTTCACCTGCCGCTCGGCCAGGTCCATGATCTTCGCCTTCGGGATGGGCTTGGTGTCGTAGACGAAGATCATCATGAAGATGTCCCCACGCCAGGCGACGGCCTCGGCGTTGTACTGCGGCAGATAGCCCGGTTTGGTGTCCGGCTTGGTGTGGACGTACGCCATGGCGTTTGTGCTCCCCGGCACCGTCCAGCTCTTGGTGCCGTCCACGGAGTCCTCGAAGTAGTTCTCGCCGTCGGCCGCGTCGGAGGCCTGCAGCGCCTCTTCCTGCCGGTACTGGACGAGCCGGATCTCGACGCCATAGGTGCTGCCGACGTTCCAGCCCGTCTGGGCCGCGCGGCGGAACTCCTCGGAGACGAGGTCGCCGAACGCCCCGGCCGGCTTGTCGTACGTCTCCGCAAGCCCGGCCAGCGTCATCCAGCCGTTGTGGCTCACCCAGTCGCCGTCCTTGGCCCCGGCCGGCTTCTTCAGCAGCAGTTTCCGCAGGTCGCCGTCGGTCTTTACCCGGCGGTCCTCGGAGGCGGACAGCGGTTCGGGCGCCGGGCCCTTGGCCTGGGCGAGCGTCGGCTGGGAGAGCGAGGCCAGCTTCATCGGCTCGCGGTCGGCCTGGATCAGGTAGCCGGTACAGCTCCCGGCGACGACACCGAGTGCGGCCGCGGCGGCGATCAACAGTGTCGCGCGGCCCCGGCGGCGCGTAACGGCCGTCTCTTCGGGCACTTCCATGCATCCCTCACAAAACGAGAAGCGCGCATTCCGTATGCGCGCTTCACAAGAGACTCCTGGTCAACACCCAGAGTTGTACGGAAGGTTGATCACGATCCGGCCACATCGGCAACGGCCACGACCTGGGCCCCGTCAGCGCGGACCCGTGGTCGCGACGGCCGTACGCACTACGCTGCCCGCATGGCGAAGAAGCTCGTGATCAAGGTGACCGCCGGATCCGATGCCCCCGAGCGCTGTTCGCAGGCGTTCACGGTGGCGGCGGTGGCCGTGGCCAGCGGGGTGGACGTCTCCCTGTGGCTGACCGGGGAGTCCGCGTGGTTCGCCCTGCCGGGCCGGGCCGCCGAGTTCGAACTGCCGCACGCGGCCGCGCTGCCCGACCTGCTCGACTCGGTCCTCGCGGGCGGCCGGCTCACCCTGTGCACCCAGTGCGCGGCCCGCCGCGACATCACGGAGAAGGACGTCATCGAGGGCGTACGGATCGCGGGGGCGCAGGTCTTCGTGCAGGAGGCACTCGCCGACGGGACGCAGGCACTCGTCTACTGAGCGGCGACTGAGCGGCCCCGCGGCCTGTCACAGCTGATCGACAATTCGCGGGAGCCCTTACCCGGCAGGGTTAGTCTCACGATCGACGGCCACCCGTCCGTCGACCAGCCCGCCGCTCTGACCGCCGCCCCTGGGGGACCCACCGCATGCGCGCCCTGCGAATACTTCTGATCATCACCGTGATTCTCGGCGGGCTGTTCGTCGCCGCCGACCGTCTGGCGGTCCACTTCGCGGAGGGCGAGGTCGCGGACCGGCTGAAGACGCAGGAGGGGCTGACCACGACGCCGAGCGTGGACATCAAGGGGTTCCCGTTCCTGACCCAGGTCGCGGGCGGGGAGCTCGACGACGTCGAGGTCGGCATGAAGGACTACGCCGCGGACACCGGTACCAGCGGGGGCTCGATCCGCATCGACGACCTGAACGCCGCCATGAAGGGTGTCGCGTTCTCCGGCGACTACAGCTCCGCCACCGCCTCCACCGCCGACGGCACCGCGAGCATCGCCTACGACCAGCTGCTGAAGGCCGCGGGGGCCGAGAAAGCCCAGCTCCCGCTGGGCGTCACCGCCCAGGTCGTCGGCCTCTCCGACGGCGGGAGCGGCAAGATCAAGGTCGACATCAAGATCAGCGCCCTGGAGAAGCCCGTCTCCGTGCTCAGCACCGTCAGCGTCGTCGACGGCGACACCGTGCGGGTGCACGCCGACTCGATCCCGAGCTTCGGCACCATCACCCTCGCCGACTCCGACGTCCGTTCGATCGCCGACTTCGACCAGAAGATCGAGGGCCTGCCGGGCGGTATCAAGCTCGACAAGGTCGAAGCGGGTGCGGACGGTGTGGAGATCGCGGTGAAGGGTTCGGACGTCAAGCTCGCCGGGTAGGACGAGCATCGGACCGGACGGCGCGCGTCCGACAGGCGAGACGGCGACGTCCGCACCGTAGATGTGATGACGACTACATCCGCCCGGGAACCGTGGGAACACGGCCCGGGCGGCTTTTTGATCCCACATCCCGGACGATCGCGTCTCAGCATGCGACACACCGGTGACATGCCGGTATGTCCGTCCCTACGATCGAGGTCATGAAGCGACAGGCGGATCTCACGAAGCGGCGGGCAGTAGACCTGTGCCGCGTCGCCGCCATGCTCTGTCGCCCCTTCTGAGCGGACGGCACCGACCTCCGCATCCCCCGCCCTGGCACTCCCAGGCACCCGTGCGCCCCGCGCACCCCTACGCACGCCCCGCCGCACCTGCCCCGGAGGAGAACGAGCATGAGCCGCAGTGACGTCCTGGTCGACGCCGACTGGGTCGAGGCCAACCTCGACGACTCGAACATCGCGATCGTGGAGGTGGACGAAGACACGTCCGCCTACGAGAAGAACCACATTCGCAACGCGATCCGCATCGACTGGACCACGGACCTGCAGGACCCGGTCCGCCGCGACTTCATCGACCAGGAGGGCTTCGAGAAGCTCCTCTCGGCGAAGGGCATCGCCAACGACACGCTGGTGGTCCTCTACGGCGGCAACAACAACTGGTTCGCGTCCTACGCCTACTGGTACTTCAAGCTGTACGGCCACGAGAACGTCAAGCTCCTCGACGGCGGCCGCAAGAAGTGGGAGCTGGACGCCCGCGAGCTGGTCGAGGACGTGCCCGAGCGCGCCACGACCGACTACAAGGCCAAGCCGCAGAACAAGTCCATCCGCGCCTTCCGCGACGACGTGGTGGCGGCGATCGGTTCGCAGAACCTGGTCGACGTCCGCTCGCCCGACGAGTTCTCCGGCAAGCTGCTCGCCCCGGCCCACCTGCCGCAGGAGCAGTCGCAGCGCCCGGGCCACGTCCCGTCCGCGCGCAACATCCCGTGGTCGAAGAACGCCAACGACGACGGCACCTTCAAGTCGGACGACGAGCTCAAGGAGCTCTACGCCGACGAGCAGGTCGACCTCGCCAAGGACACCATCGCGTACTGCCGCATCGGTGAGCGCTCGGCCCTGACCTGGTTCGTCCTGCACGAGCTGCTCGGTGTCGAGAACGTCAAGAACTACGACGGCTCCTGGACCGAGTACGGCTCCCTGGTCGGCGTTCCGATCGAGCTCGGCGCCAACAAGTAGGACCTCGTCCGCATCATCCCGACCGGCCTTCCTTCCGGTCAGACCCCTCTTTGGAGAACGACATGTGTGGAGCGAAGGCCGGCGGCCCGGACGCCTCGACGATCAAGCCCGGCGAGACCACCATCCAGGGCCAGGTGACGCGTGACGGCGAGCCCGTGGTGGGCTACGTCCGCCTCCTGGACTCGACCGGCGAGTTCACGGCGGAGGTCCCGACCTCCGCGACGGGCCAGTTCCGCTTCTACGCGGCCGAGGGCACCTGGACCGTCCGCGCCCTGGTCCCGGGCGGCACCGCCGACCGCACGGTCGTCGCCCAGCAGGGCGGACTGGCCGAGGTCGCGATCGCGGTCTGAGGCACCTGATCGACCGAAGGGCCGTACCCCTTGCCGGGGTACGGCCCTTCGGCCTGTCCGGGCCTACGCTGGACGTATGTCGGGACGACGGCGCCGCGCCTACTTCGCCATGATGGGCACCTGCATCGGGCTGTTCGTCCTGGCCTGGGGAGTCGTACGGCTCTGGTCGATGCCGGTGGCCGTGGGAATGTGCGTGGTGGCGATGGTGATCCCTCCGCTCGCCGCGATGGTCGCCAACCGGCGCGGCCCCGACGACCGCTGGTGGGACGACCCCTCCGGCGACCCGAAGTCCGACGAGTGGTGGGACGAGCTGGACGGGAAGAAGCGGCGGCAGTAGGAAGGCCCTCATGTCTTCTTCCGCGAGGCTGTCGCTGTCCACCGTGGTCCTCGACGCGCAGGACGCCCACGAACTCGCCGCCTTCTACCAGCGCCTCCTCGGGTACGTGGTGCGCGCCGAGGAACCGGACTGGGTCCTCACCGGGCCGCCGCCCGGCACCGCGGGCACGTCCCTGGCCTTCCAGACCGAGCCCGAATACGTCCCGCCTGTCTGGCCTACCCGCAAGCCGGGCGACCAGCAGATGATGCTGCACCTGGACATCGAGGTCGACGGCGGCCCGGACGCCCTGGCGGCCGAGACCGCCCGAGCTGTCGCTGAAGGCGCGCGGCTCGCCGAGTATCAGCCGCAGGACGACGTCCGGGTCCTGTTCGACCCGGCCGGGCATCCCTTCTGCCTGTGGGTCGACTCCGCGACCTAGCCGATCGCCCGGCCCAGGACGTACACCGCCGGGGCCGCCGCGGCCAGTGGTAGGGCCACTCCTGCTGTGAGGTGGACGAAGCGTGACGGGTAGTCGTAGCTCGCGACGCGGTGGCCGATCAGTGCGCACACCGCCGCGCCCGCGCCGAGCAGCGCGCCCTTCGCGCCGAGGCCCGTCATCCCGCCGACCGCGATGCCCGCGCCCGCCGAGGCGAGCAGCGAGACGACCACGGAGGCCGGGGTCGGCAGCGGCAGCGCGCGGGCCAGGACGGCGACGCCGACCGCGGCAGCGCCGACGGAGACCGCGTCGGGGTCGGCGGCGAGGTACCCGGTCGCCACGATGGCGAGTGCCGCCGAGGCGACGGTCGCCATCAGGCCGTACATCCGCTCGTCGGCGTCGGCGTGCGAGCGGAGCTGGAGGACCAGGCTGAGCAGGACCCAGACGCCGAGGGTGCCGAGGATCGCCGCGGGAGCGTTCGACCGGCCCGCGGCGAGCAGCGCCACATCCGCCGCCAGCGCCCCGAGGAACGCCAGCGCGATGCCCTGCCGGGCGGGCCACATGCCGTTCAGCCGGAACCAGCCGGCCGCGGTGACGGCCTGGAGGACGACGAGGGGGATCAGCAGGGCGTACGACCCGACGGCGGCCGTGCCGGAGAGCAGGAGGCCGAGGAGTGCGGTGAGCGCCGCCGGCTGTGCGCCGGGTTCTATGACCGGTGAACGGCCTTCGAGGCGGGCCCGCTGGGCGTCCGTGACGCGGGCGTTCCCGGCGACGGTGGCCGGGCCGTACCCTTCAGCGGGCGCGGACTCGGGGGCCTGCGGCTGCGGGGTGTACGCGGCGGGCCGGTACCCGGCGTCGGGGCTCTGCGGGGGCAGGTACGCCGGGTCCGTGGGGGCCGGGAGCGGTGTGTGGACCTGGGTGTCCCAGGTCTGGCCCTGCCACTGCTGGGTGTGCTGCTGGGCGGCCTGCTGGTCGTCGTACCCCTGCTGGGCGTGGGCCGGCCAGCCCTGCTGCGGGTACTGGTCGTAGCCCTCGTACGGCTGGTTCGTCATCGTCACCCTCCTGCGAACGGCGGGAGCACCTCGACAGTGCCGCCGTCGGCCAGCCGTACCGTCTCATGTCCGCGGGTGCCCACGGGGTCACCGTCGACGAGGAACGAGCATCGCCGCAGGACGCGCACGAGTTCACCGGGGTGCTGCTCGCGCGCCGAGTCCAGTGCCTCGGCGAGGGTGGCCGCGTCGAACGGCTCCTCGGCGAGACCGGCCGCGGCCTTCGCGGCGGCCCAGTAGCGCACCGTGACCTTTGGCATCCGCTTCCTCAATCGATCGGTGGTGTACAGGGGCCAGGCTAGCCGCCCGCTGTGACAGCCCAGTCCCCGATCCGGCCGAGCAGCTCGTCGTCGGCCGCGTGCTCGGCGTGGCCCATGGGCTCGATCCACAGCTCGGCGTGGCCGCCGGCGGCTTCCGCGAGCGTTCTCGGGTGGTCGAGGGGGAAGTAGCCGTCACGGTCGCCGTGCACGATCAGCAGGGGAGTGGGGGCGATCCTCGGGACCGCCTCCACCGGGGAGAGGGGGACGGGGTCCCAGTCGCGGTCGTGGATGCGGGTACGGAATCCGTAGCGGCTCACCAGACGGCCCGCCGGGCGGGTTACCAGCCAGTGGAGCTTTCGCATAGGAGCCGTGCCCCGGTAGTACCAGCGGGCCGGTGCACTGACCGAAACCACGACGTCCGGGTGCGCGTCCGTGCGCCCTTCGCGCCCCGCCTCGTCCGGGCGGTACAGCGCCGCGTGCCGCAGCACCACCGAACCGCCCATGGAGAAGCCGACGGTCGCCACACGCGTGTGGCCGAGTTCGCGCGCCCACGCCACCGCGGCGGCCAGATCCAGCACCTCGCGGTCGCCGACCGTGGAGCGCCCGCCGGAGGCGCCGTGGCCGCGGAAGGAGAACGTGACCACGGCGCCGTACTGCGCGAACGCCTCGACCACCCGGCGAACATGAGGACGATCCACATCGCCGGTGAACCCGTGCGCGACCACGAACACCGGGATACGGGAAGGTGACGAGGAAGCGTCGTATACGGCGGCCGGCGGATCGTATACGGAATCGATCGTCACGCCATCGACAGTGCGAAGAAACGTCCGTATAGGTGCGCTTCTGCGCGTCTCAGAGTGCGGACGCACGGTGGAATGCACCACACGACCTGCCGGATCCATGCCCATGTGGGCTATTCTCCTCGCAAGAGGACTCGGGCAACGCAGCCCCCGGGTCCTTTTGTGCTTTCGGATCCCCGGTATACGAAAGCTAACCCTCGCGGGACCGAGGAGGAACCAGACTTATGAGTTCTCTGCTGCTCCTGACCAACGCCCTCCAGCCGTCGACGGAGGTGCTGCCGGCCCTCGGCCTGCTCCTGCACAACGTGCGTGTGGCCCCGGCGGAAGGCCCCGCACTCGTCGACACCCCCGGCGCGGACGTCATCCTCATCGACGGACGCCGTGATCTGCCCCAGGTCCGCAGCCTGTGTCAGTTGCTTCGCTCCACGGGCCCCGGCTGCCCGCTCATCCTCGTCGTGACCGAGGGCGGCCTCGCCGCCGTCACCGCCGACTGGGGCATCGACGACGTCCTTCTCGACACCGCCGGTCCGGCCGAGGTCGAGGCGCGCCTGCGGCTCGCGATGGGCCGCCAGCAGATCGTCAACGACGACTCCCCCATGGAGATCCGCAACGGCGACCTGTCGGTCGACGAGGCGACCTACTCCGCGAAGCTCAAGGGCCGGGTCCTCGACCTCACCTTCAAGGAGTTCGAGCTCCTCAAGTACCTCGCCCAGCACCCGGGCCGCGTCTTCACGCGCGCGCAGCTGCTGCAGGAGGTCTGGGGCTACGACTACTTCGGCGGCACCCGCACGGTCGACGTCCACGTACGGCGGCTGCGCGCGAAGCTCGGCCCCGAGCACGAGTCGCTGATCGGGACCGTCCGCAACGTCGGTTATCGATTCGTTACGCCTGAGAAGGGCGGGGCCGCCGCGAGCGAGGAGGCCAAGGCGAAGGCCGCCGCCGCCGATGCCGTGAGCCAGGCAAAAACGGACGAGGTGGACGACAGCGCCGCCCTGGACGCCTCCGAGGTACCGGCCGAGGCTTAGTGGGCCCCCGGCTGGGCATGCTCCCGCACCGGCGTACTTCCCGGTAGGCCTCCGCGGGGGCACAGGGCCTCCTTCACGCCCTGCCCAGAGCCGGTCCATCCGCGTAGACTCCGCGCGTGGCCAAGGTAACCAGGGACGACGTGGCGCGACTGGCGGGAACGTCCACCGCCGTAGTCAGTTATGTCATCAACAACGGACCCCGGCCGGTTGCCCCGGCCACGCGCGAGCGTGTCCTCGCCGCGATCAAGGAGCTGTCGTACCGACCCGACCGGGTCGCGCAGGCGATGGCGTCCCGGCGTACGGACCTCATAGGTCTGATCGTGCCGGACGCGCGCCAGCCGTTCTTCGCGGAGATGGCGCACGCGGTCGAACAGGCGGCGTCCGAGCGCGGGAAGATGGTGCTCGTCGGGAACTCCGACTACATCGGCGAGCGCGAGGTCCACTATCTGCGGGCGTTCCTCGGGATGCGGGTGTCGGGCCTGATCCTGGTCTCCCACGCCCTGAACGACAACGCGGCCGCCGAGATCGACGCGTGGGACGCGCGGGTCGTACTGCTGCACGAGCGGCCGGAGGCGATCGACGACGTGGCCGTCGTGCTCGACGACCTCACCGGTGCGAAGGCCGCCGTCGAACATCTGCTGGGCCACGGCTACCCCTACGTCGCCTGTATGGGCGGTACCGCCAACACCCCCGCGGTCGGCGACCCCGTGTCCGACCACGTCGAGGGGTGGCGGCGGGCCATGGACGAGGCCGGGATCTCCACCGAGGGGCGGCTCTTCGAGGCGCCGTACAACCGTTACGACGCGTATCAGGTGGCACTCGGAGTGCTGGCCGGGCCCCAGCGGCCGCCGGCGTTCTTCTGCTCCACCGACGACCAGGCGATCGGCCTGCTGCGGGCCGCGCGTGAGCTGCGGATCGACGTGCCGGGGGAACTGGCCGTCATCGGGTTCGACGACATCAAGGAAGCCGCGCTCGCGGACCCGCCGATGACGACGATGGGGTCGGACCGCTCGGCGATGGCCCGGGCCGCGGTGGATCTGGTGCTGGACGACGGCCTGCGGGTCGCGGGGTCCCGTCGGGAGCGGCTGAAGGTGTTCCCGTCGAAGCTGGTCGTGCGGCGCTCCTGCGGCTGCGAGTGACCTTCCTTAAGGGCGTCTGAGAACCCGGCGCCGGAGGCCAGCGGCGCCTTTATATCGGGCATACGAGGTTCTGCCGGGCTTCTCAGGGAGCACTCAGGGAGCTCTCATGGTCGCGGGACAAGCTTCTTGTCATGACCGAGAGCTTCCGCCGCGACGGCGAGTACGAGCAGTACGAGAACCCCCTCCAGGGCGCCCAGCAGCACGCTTCGTCGCCCGTGAACCCCGAGTGGCCGCCCCCGCCGGGCCGGCCGCCCGTGCAGTCGGCGCAGCCGGCGGCCCCGGTCGAGCCGGTCGCCGTGGAGCCGGGTACGACGGTGTGGCCGTCGCAGCCCGCCGCGCCCTCCCCGGCCCCGGCCCCGCAGGGCGCGTACGGCGGCTCGTACGCCGGCTCCTACGGCGGTGACGGCAACGGCGGCGGTACGGCGCTCTTCACCGAGCCCCCGGCGGAGCCCGCGGCGCCCGCGCCGAAGAAGCGCGCCCGCGGTCCCCTCGCCCTTCTCGCCGCCGTCGCGATCGTCGCTGCGGCCATAGGCGGCGGCACCGCGTACGGCATCCAGGAGCTGACCGGCAACGACACGGTCGCCTCCAGCAGCACCAGCACCAACGTGGTGCCGTCCTCCGCCAAGGGCACGGTCTCCGGAGTCGCCAAGGCGGTCAGCCCGAGCATCGTCGAGATCAACGCCACCTCGAACTCCGGTGAGTCCACCGGCTCCGGCGTGATCATCACCAGCGACGGCGAGATCATCACCAACAACCACGTCATCGCCGGCGCCACCTCCGTCAAGGTCAGCACCAGCAACGGCAAGACCTACACCGCCAAGGTCGTCGGCACCGACAGCAAGAAGGACCTGGCCCTCATCAAGCTGGAGAACGCCTCCGGCCTGAGCGTGGCCACCCTCGGCAACTCCGACGGCGTCCAGGTCGGCGACGAGGTCGTGGCGATCGGCTCCCCCGAGGGCCTGACCGGCACCGTCACCAGCGGCATCGTCTCCGCCCTGAACCGTGACGTGACCGTCGCGACGGAGGAGAGCCAGAGCCAGGGCCAGAGTCAGGGCCAGAGCGGCGGCAACGGCCAGTGGCCGTTCGAGTTCGGCGGCCAGCAGTTCAACGGCGACACCGGCTCGTCCACGACGACGTACAAGGCCATCCAGACGGACGCGTCCCTCAACCCGGGCAACTCCGGCGGCGCGCTCATCGACATGAACGGCAACATCATCGGCATCAACTCCGCGATGTACTCGGCCAGTTCGGACTCCTCGACGGCCGGCAGCGCGGGCCTCGGCTTCTCCATCCCGATCAACACCGTCAAGTCCGACCTGGCCACGCTGCGGGCCGGCGGCGCCGACAGCTGACACCCCCGACCCCCGTAAGGAGTACGTCATGATCAAGCAGGTTTCGCACACGGTGGCCGGCACCGACGCGGCCGGTTTCGCCCTGGCCCTTGAGGTGGCGTACGCACTGCACTCGCCGGTGACGCGGGCGCCCGAGGTGGCGTCCGTGGCGGTGGCCCGCCGCGGGGTGACCGCCGCCCGCAGCCGTCGGCGTGCCGCCGCCCGCGGCTGAACCACTCCGCCCTTCACGCACTGGCCGGGAACCGTGCGAGGCTGAAAACGCTCAGAACGTTCAGCCCCCTTTCGTCCCACCGCATCCGAGGAATCCGAAGCCATGAGCCCCGCCGAAGGCGACCGTGACCCCCAGCGCATCCTGATCGTCGACGACGAGCCGGCGGTGCGCGAAGCACTCCAGCGCAGCCTCGCCTTCGAGGGCTACGACACGGAGGTCGCCGTGGACGGCGCGGACGCCCTCGACAAGGCGACCGCCTACCAGCCCGACCTGGTCGTCCTCGACATCCAGATGCCCCGCATGGACGGCCTGACCGCCGCCCGCCGCATCCGTGGCGCCGGCGACACGACCCCCATCCTGATGCTCACGGCCCGCGACACGGTCGGCGACCGGGTCACCGGGCTCGACGCGGGCGCCGACGACTACCTGGTCAAGCCGTTCGAACTGGACGAGCTGTTCGCCCGGGTCCGGGCGCTGCTGCGGCGCAGCTCGTACGCGGCGGCTGCCGGGGCGGCGGCGGACGACGACGAGGCGCTCACCTTCGCCGACCTGCGGATGGATCTCGCGACGCGCGAGGTCACCCGGGCGGGGCGGCCGGTGGAGCTGACCCGTACCGAGTTCACGTTGCTTGAGATGTTCATGGCCCACCCGCGCCAGGTGCTGACCAGGGAGCAGATCCTGAAGGCGGTCTGGGGCTTCGACTTCGAGCCCTCGTCCAACTCGCTGGACGTCTACGTCATGTACCTGCGCCGCAAGACCGAGGCGGGCGGCGAACCGCGGCTCGTGCACACGGTGCGGGGCGTGGGGTATGTGCTGCGCCAGGGCGGCGCGGAGTGAAGAGGGTCGTACGGCGGTACCGGTCCCTTCCGATCCGCTCCCGGCTGGCGCTGCTCGTGGCGGCGGCGGTGGCGTTCGCGGTGGCGGCGGTGTCGGTGACGTGCTGGTTCATCGTGCAGGGGAAGCTGTACGACCAGGTCGACGGCGACCTGAGGAAGATGGCGCAGCAGCCGCAGAGCGCCAACCGGGTCGATGACCTTCTCGACAGCTGCCCCCAGACCGCGCAGACCGACCAGAGCGAACAGAGCGGCTCGGGGTTCCAGTCCGACATCAACGACCTGCGGGCTCGCAACACCTACGTCCAGCTGGTCAGGTCGGACGGCAAGGCCTGTGTCTCGGCGAACTCGGCCGGCACCGTCAAGGTCACCGGCTCCGACAAGGACGTCATAAAGACCGCGTCCGTCACCGGCGAGGGGATCATCCGCAACGGCACCGCCGGCGACGGCAACGCCGTACGCGTGATCACCCTGCCCCTGATGGTCAGCTCCGGCCCGGGCGGCCCCGTCCAGTTGTACCCCGACACCGCGATCAGCATGGCGGTCTCCCTCAAGAGCACCCAGTCCACGCTCAACGACCTCGCCCTCATCCTCCTCCTCGTCTCCGGCGTAGGAGTCCTCGGTGCAGGCGCCGCAGGCCTCTTCGTGGCCCGCGCAGGCCTCCGCCCCGTCGACAAGCTCACCGAGGCCGTCGAACAGGTGGCCCGCACCGAGGACCTGAGCATCCGCATCCCCGTCGAGGAGGACGCCGAGGACGAGGTCGCCCGGCTGTCCCGGTCCTTCAACTCGATGACGACCTCCCTCGCCAACTCCCACGAACTCCAGCAGCAGCTCATCGCCGACGCCGGTCACGAGCTGCGCACCCCGCTGACCAGCCTGCGCACCAACGTCGAGCTCCTCACCCGCAGCGAGGAGACCGGCCGCCCCCTCCCCGAGGCCGACCGCAAGGCGCTGCTCGCCTCCGTCAAGGCGCAGATGACCGAACTGGCCTCCCTGATCGGCGACTTGCAGGAGCTCTCGCGGTCCGAGGGCCAGCGCGGTGAGCGCGTGCAGGTGGTGTCCCTGGAGGACACCGTCGAGTCGGCCCTGCGCAGGGCACGGCTGCGCGGACCGGAGCTGACCATCAACGCCTCGCTGGAGCCCTGGTACACGCGCGCCGAACCGGCCGCGTTGGAGCGTGCCGTCGTCAACATCCTCGACAACGCGGTGAAGTTCAGCCCCGAGGGCGGCGCCATCGAGGTGCAGCTCAGCGCCGGTGTGCTGACCGTCCGGGACCACGGTCCCGGCATCCCCGCCGAGGAACTCCCGCACGTCTTCGACCGCTTCTGGCGCTCCCCGTCGGCCCGCGCCCTGCCCGGCTCCGGTCTCGGCCTCTCCATCGTCGCCCGCACCGTCCAGCAGAGCGGCGGCGAGGTCACCCTCGGCCACGCCGGAGGCGGCGGCACGATCGCGACCGTACGGCTGCCGGGGGCGCCGACTCCGCCACCGGAGACGGCGACGCCGTAGAACGGGCAAAGGACGACAACAGCCTCCCTCTTTCTGTCAATGTCCTGTCATCCTTCACGCGATTCCGACCCTACTCGCGGGTTCTCTGCCATCTTCCAGGGCTGTCGGACAGGTGCCCCACGCAACTGTCCCCAGAACTCGGGAGTGAGCCACCCCCATGCGATTCATCCGAACCACAACTCTCAAGCGAGCAGCCCTCGTTGCTGCCTCCACCGCCCTCGCGCTGGCCGGTGTGCTGGCCGGCTCCGGGACCGCGCAGGCCGCCGGTCCGGGCGGGGCGCAGAACGTCCGGGGCGTGGACCCCGGGAACACCGACGTGATGCTGGACCGGCTGTGCAGCCAGGAGACCAGCCTGACCGGCGTCTACGGCGCGTACAACGTCGACACCGGCGAGTTCAAGACCCGGGACGAGTACCTGCGGGACGTCATCGGGCTGTGGATGCCCGCCGGGCCGTGGGAGGTGTTCCGCGGCTGGTGCGGGTACGCGCAGGCCTCGACATGGTCCGTGAAGGGCGAGCCCGTCCGCACCTCCGAGTGGACCGGCAACCACGGCACGACCGAGGACAAGGTGACCTTCGTCAGCGGCTACAGCACCAAGACGTTCGCCAAGAAGAGCGTCGGCGCCAGCATCAGCCTCTCCCTCGCCAAGAGCATCTTCTCCGGCACCGTCGGCGGCAGTGCGGGCTACGAGTGGGGCTGGGAGAAGAGCTCGTCCTTCGAGCGGCGCAGCGAGAAGTCGATACCGCCGTGCACCCAGGTGGCGACGACCTGGACACCGTACCAGCGGGTGGTCCGCGTGAACCCGGTGTTCTACGTCGAGGACTACCAGTGGAACAAGGGCGACGGCGAGTCCACCGCACACACCTGGCGGGGCCGGGACGCGAGTTGGAAGACGGTCTACTCGTACGGCTACTACATCGACGGCGTCTCCGACAAGCTCCTGCCCAACGGCCAGCCGGACGGCCGTGAGGACAAGTGGCAGGAGAACCTCGACCCGAAGTCCTGCGCCAAGTAGGCGGAGTCCGCAGTGGGTTGGTGCGTGCGGCCTCGCCTCGGCGGAGCCGCCTGCACTCATGAAGGCGTCAGGAGATGCCCTTCGCCCCGTCGTTCACCGCCGGATCCACCCACGGCTGCCAGGCAGCGTTCTCGGCGATCGTGGCAAGTTGGGCCAGGGTCAGCGGCGGGGCGGCGAGGTCCGCCGGGCCGCGCTTGCTGTCCGTGCTGTTGGACGTGACGAGCACGATCCGGGTGCCGTCCTTGCGGAGCAGGTCGGCGGTGCGGCGGGTCAGAGCGGCGGACCTCTCCTCGTAGCTGATCAGCACGGAGCCGTCGGCGAGGTTGCGGGCGGAGCAGGAGGACAGGTTGGCCCCCGCGGTCGCCCGGTCGGCGCACGAGTAGAAGGTCTGGAGCTCCGCTTTGGTCGCCGGGCGCACCTTCTTCTCAGAACCGCCCTTGTCCGTACCGGACTTGTCCGATCCGCCGGCCTCCTTCGCGGCCGCGGACTTGTCCGGTGCCACGCTGCCGCTCTTGTCCTGCTCGGCGCCCGTGGAGTCCTGGGCCGCCGCCCGGGCCGCGTCCTTGCTCAGCGCGTCGAACGCAGTGAGCTGGAAGTTGCCCTGGAGGCTGACCGTCGTCTCCGCCTCACCGCTGTCCGTGAGCAGCCGGCCACCGGCGCTGACCGTGTCGGCGCCCACCTTGTTGTCCCACCACTGGTAACCGCTGGTCGCCGGCTTGCCCGGCAGCAGGTCCCGCAGAGTGGCCACGGTCGCCCTGCCGGTGACGGCGTCCTTGCCGTCCGGTGCCGACGTCCCGTTCGCGGCGAGCGAGAAGTCGGGGATGGTGACGGCGGCCTGGTTCTTCGTGCCGCCGGCCGAGTCGCCCGGGAGCATGCCGGTGAGAACCATCCCGCCGGTCAGCCCGGTCGCGACGGTGAACACGGCGACGCCCCACAGGGTCTGCCTGCGCCGCTTCAGCCGTCGGCCCCGGGCGAGTCCGCCGCTCACCAGGTCCGGTGCCGGCACGTCCGCGTACACGTCCAGCATGCGTCCAAGCCGGGGCCCGAACTCCTGCTCGTCCCGCTCCATCTGGCCTGTGTGCTCCATGAGTTCTCCAGCCCTTCCCCACCGAAGGTGGTGCCGCGGCGATGTTGTGGTGCCTGTCAGCGACCGGCGAGAACGTCATGCTCGCCGCCGAGCGACGTCCGCAGACTCGTCAACGCCCGCATGCTGCGGATGCGGACGTTCCCGGCACTCATGCCGAGTTCCTTCGCGGTCTGGGCGACACTTCGGTCCTCCCAGTAGCGCAGCACCACCACGGCCCGGTCCTGGGCCGACAACTGCGCCAGCGCCTGGGTCAGCGCCAGCCGCAGGGCCGGGTCGTGGTGGGTGGCCGACTGCTCCGGCAGCTCGCCCACGGGCTTCTCGTACGTCCGATGCAGCCGGACATGCGAGAGGTACGTGCGCATCAGGATGGTGCGCACGTAGGCGTGCGGGCTGTCGGCCTTGCGGACTCGTCTCCAGGAGACGAACACCTTGCCCAGAGTCGTCTGGACCAGGTCCTCTGCGAGGTGCCAGTCGCCGCAGACCAGCAGTGCGGCCCGGAACAGACGAGGACTCACGGCCTGCATGAACTCCTCGATCTCCGCCGACCGTTGTGCCGATCCGGCCATGTGGGTTCCCCTCCCGGTAACGCGTCTGCGCTCACATGCCCTTGACGCCTCGGGCCGTGGGTTCTGTTACGCCCGTGCCGAAGAAGAGCGGGGACAAAAAAGCAGACTCCCCGAAAACGGGGAGTCTGCTGTGTCGTTCACGGATTCCGTTACCTGCGCAACGCCTCCGCGGGCTGGATCCGCGACGCCCGCCAGGCCGGGTAGAGGCCGGCGACCAGTCCCGTGACCAGCCCGATGACCGGGGCCGCAGCCACCGTCGTGGGA
Organism: Streptomyces sp. NBC_00285; assembly: GCF_036174265.1. Classification (NCBI taxonomy): domain Bacteria; kingdom Bacillati; phylum Actinomycetota; class Actinomycetes; order Kitasatosporales; family Streptomycetaceae; genus Streptomyces; species Streptomyces sp. NBC_00285. The sequence continues at coordinate 5,098,884 of NZ_CP108055.1, forward strand.
TGCACGACGGGCGTCCACTGCCGTGCCACGGCGACTCCCACGACGGTGAGCGTGCCGAGACTGGTGCCGATCAGTCCGCCGAGTGCGCCCAGCGAGCCGGATTCGGCGAGGAACTGGATGGTGATGTGCCCGCCCCGGGCCCCGAGCGCCCGTCTGAGACCGATCTCCCCGGTGCGCTCCAGCACGGCGACCAGCGTGGTGTTGGCGATACCGACCGCACCGATGACCAGGCAGATCGCAGCCAGCAGCAGGAAGAGCTGCTGGAGGTCGGAGGTCACGTTGCCGCGCAGGGTCCTGGGGTCGGGCGGGGGTACTGCCTTGAAGTACTCGGGGTGGTCCGGCCGTAGCGCTGTCGGCGCCAGCTTCGCCACCTGCTGCGCCGCGCCGATCCTGGTGGTCACCAGCATCTTGGCGCCGCCGGTGGCCGGTTCGCCCCAGATCCTCTCCGCCGTCGACCGGGGGACGACGACCGACAGCAGCAGGTCGGCCTTGCGCTTGACGTCGTCGATGATCGCGACGACGGTGAACGGCCGACCCCCGATGAACAGCGCCGGGCGCGTCTGCAGGGTGGTGATGCCCAGCCGGGCCGCCATGCCCGAGCCGATCATGACGACGGGCTGCGCGGTCTGCTCGGCGTAGGCGTCGTAGACCCGGCCCTGGACGACATGCGGTACGGCCGCCTCGATGACGCCCGGTGAGGCGGCGACGATGTTGGCGCGTTCCCCGGTGGAGTCGTCGCCGATCGGCGAGGACCTGATGGTGGCGTCGGTGCCCCGGGTGTCCACCGTCCAGTACACACCGGCGTGTTCGACTCCGGCGAGCTTCTCCATGCGCGCGTCGGCGTCCTTGGAAAAGGCCAGGGACACGAACTCGTTCTGCTCGATGCCGATGTCCTCGATGGTGACCTCGGTGGCGGTCAGCACATTGAAGCGGGAGTCGATCTGGGACGACGTGGTGGCGGTCAGACCGAGGATCGCGACGAAGGTGCCGACGCCGAGGACCGTGCCCAGCGCGGTCAGCGCGGACCGGGCCGGGCGCTGGAGCATGCCGGCGAGAGACTCGCCGAGCAGGTCCCGGGGAGTGAGGACGGAGGGTTCGACGGTGGCCGTACGGCTCCCGCGGCGAAGGGAGAACCAACCCAGCCGCCGACTCCTGCGGTGGTTCATACGGCGGTCACCTGTTCGCGCAGGACCCCGTCGCGGATGGCGACCGTACGCACTCCCCGGGAGGCGACAGCGGGGTCATGAGTGATGACCAGCACCGTCATGCCCGTGGCGTGCAACTGCTCCAGCAGGCCGAGGACGGAATCGGCGTTGCGGCTGTCGAGATTTCCGGTCGGCTCGTCGCACAGCAGCAGTGAAGGCCTCGATACCAGGGCGCGGGCGATCGCCACACGCTGGCGCTCGCCACCGGACAACCGCGTCGGCAGTGAGTCCAGGCGGTGGCCGAGACCGACCTGCTCCAGGGCCTCCTGTGCGCGACGGCCTCGTTCGGCCCGGGGGGCGCCGTTGTAGACCATGGCCAACTGGACGTTCTCCCGGGCACTGCGGTGCGGCAGCAGATGAAAGGACTGGAACACGAAGCCGATCCGGCGCCCGCGCAACGCCGTGCGGTCACCGTCCTTGAGCGTCCCGGTGTCGATGCCGTCCAGGAGATACGTCCCCTCGGTCGGCGCATCCAGCAGACCGGCGATGTTCAGGAACGTCGACTTCCCCGACCCGGAGGGCCCGATCACGGTCACGAACTCCCCCTGCTCGATGGTCAGATCGCAGGGCCTGAACGCCGGCACGGGGGGTGGGCCGGGGTAGGTGAGGCCGACCCGGCGGAACTCGATGACGGGGGGCGGGGCGGGTACGCGGTCGGGTATCCGCAGGGCGACAGTCTCGTCGTCGCCCCGCGCCGTCCCGCGCCTGCCGTTCGTCCTCACCGGTCGTCCCCCACAGCGGAGTTGACGCCGGTGACGACCTGGTCGCCCTCGGCGAGTACGGCGCCGGCGGCCGGCTTGACCTCCACATAGCCGTCGCCAGTGGTGCCGGTGGTGACCTCGACCCGCCGCTGGCGGTCCCCGGCCTCCAGCACCGTGACCACGGTCCTGCCGTCGGACCCCGCGGTGATCGCCGTCACCGGGACCACCAGCGCCCTGCCCTTGGTGGATGCGGCCTCGACGGTCAGGCGGACGTCCTGGCCCACGGTGGCCGCGGGCAGCGACTTGTCAGGTTCCACGACCACGAGGTAGCCCTGTGGCGCTGCGGCACCCGTGCCGGCGCCGGCGTCGGTCCCCGTGCCCTGGGCGGTGGCATCACCGGTGCTCTGCTGGCCGGAGGCCATGGTGTCGGCCACCGAGCGGACCGAGGCGGTCGCCTTGACGCCCGTCGTCTCGGACAGGATCTCGACCTTCTGCCCGGCCCTGACGAGCCCCTTCTGGGACTCCTGGAGATAGCCGTTGACCGCCAGCCGGCCGGCCGAGACGGTCATCACCTTCCCCGTGGGCGCGGATCCGAGTACGGCGTTCACGCTGTCCACCCGGGCCGGGAAGCCGGAGAGGTAGACGACCTCGGAGGCGGGCAGCATGGGACCGGCCGCCACCTGCGCCTCGGTGAGCCGGGTGCGGGCCCGTTCGAGGTCCTGCGCGGCCCGGTCCACGGCCTTCTGCGTCTCGTCGTTCGAGGCCTTCTGCCGCGCGTCCTCGGCGTCCTGCCAAGCACGTTCGGCGGCGGTCGCGGCATCCTGCGCGTCCTGCACCGTGGCGGTGCCGTCGGCCTCGGCGGAGACCGGGTTGTAGCCGATCGAGGCATAGAAGGCGGTGAGCGCGGACTTGGTGCCGCCGCCGAAGGTGCCCTCGGCGTCACTGCCGGTGCCGTGCCCCAACGCAGCGAGTGCGGACTGGAGTTGGGCCACGTCGTCGCCGGTGGAGCCGGGCTTGAGGTCCCGGTAGACGGGCACTTGGCCCTTCAGCGCGAACACCGGACGGCCGGAGACCTCCACCAGGACCTGGCCGGCCTTGATCTCCGTGCCCACCGACTTGGGTGCCTTGGTGACGACCGCGCTGGTCGTCCCCTCTCCGCTCGCGCCGGACGGGGCCACGTCGACGGACTGCCCCGCTACGACGGTGCCGCGGATGATGACGGAGTCCTTGAGTACCCGGTTCTCCACCGGTGCGGTCAGGACGCCTTGCTGTGGCGGCTCGGCCTCGGCCGCAGCCTGCGCCGGTGACTTCACGACGAACGAGGCGGCGATGCCTGCACCGGTCAGCAGGACCGCGGCCACCGCCACCGCGGCCACCCATTTACGCTTCTGCGACAGGCCGTTGTCCGCGGCGCGGCGGGATCTGCCGGACGTCTCCGATGTCGTGGTCGGGTCTGGCTGCTCTGCTTCGGACACTGCGCCTCTCCGGGCCGACTGGGTTCCTCTGTGCCGACTGGCTCTCTGTGTGAACGCGTTGAGGGGTGCCGGGCGTTACAGGGCTTCGGCCATCAGCTTCAGCTGCTTTTCCTTCGTCTTCTTGACCTCGGCGAGCGCTTGCGCGTTCTGCTCGATCATCTGCTCCTGGTAGGCGGCGTCCACGGCGTACCAGGTGCCGACGACGTTGTACTTCTCCTTGCAGGCCACGTCCACCGAGGCGACCTGCTTCTCCTTGGTGGTGGCCAGGGCGTTCTGCTGCCACTGCGGGTCGTCGCCGGCCTTCATCGGGTCCGCGTACGTGTAGCCCTTCTCCTTCATGCAGGCCGACCACTTCGCGAAGACGGCCTTCACCCGTGCGTCCTCGTACGACTTCGCCCAGCTGTCGGTGTTGACCTTGTCGGCGATCGGCGGGGCACCGTCCTTGGACGGCTCCTGGTCCGCCGAGTAGCCCAGCTTGGCCTTCGCCTCTCCGATGCAGCCGCCGGCCGGAACCTTCCGGCCGTTGTAGTCCTGGCCGCCCTTCGCGGCGGCGGACCCCGGCTTCACGCCCGGATCGGTGGTGCCGTTGAGGACCATGGCTGCCGTCGGTGCGAGTTCCTGCGGCTTGGGCTTGACCACCGCGTTCTCGGAGCCCGCCGGCTTGTACCCGTGGCCGGACACCTCGTCGGGGTCTGTGACGCCGTAGCGGAACTGGGTGATGCTCTTCGGCGTGAACAACGACACGTCCGGGACCCGGTAGGCGATGCCGAACCTGGTCATGCACCGTTCCCGGAGGGTGTTCTCGGCATCCGCCATCTGTTGCTCCTGCTCGGTGGTGAGCAGGTACGCCTCGACCGGCAGCGACTTGTCCGTCGCCGATGTCAGCTTCGGGAACGAGGACACGGAAGGAGCGCCCGTGCCTCCCGCTGCTTTGCCCTCCTCGTCGGAGCCGGACGATGAACCGCATCCCGCGACGGCCGAGAGCGCCACGGTGGCGCAGAGGACGGACAGAGAGGCAGCGAAGCGACGGGTATGCATCGTGATGCTCTTCCTTGGATAGCCGAATAGTCGGTCCTGCGCTGGTGAGGGGCCACTCGCTAAACTCCGGGCGCGGGGGTGCGCTGCCCAGCTGCATTGGGCAGCGCACCCCTTGCCTGTCAGCGGTGGCCGAGGGCCGGGCCCTCGCCGTGCTGTCGGCCTAGTAGAACTTGCCGGAGGCGTTGTCGTTCTTCAGCGCGCTGTTGAGGTTCGCCGCCCCGCCGGCCGAGATCGACTGGTAGGCACCGGTGTAGTTCTGGTTGTAGTACTCACGGATGCCGAAGTTGAAGTCCCAGTTGTCCACCGAGGCGGTGTTGTTCTTCACCGCGGTGCCCGCACCGGCGCTGCCGGCCGCGCTCGCGCTGAAGTAGTACTTGGCGTAGTTGGGGATGTCGAAGTACTGGCGGTAGAACGCCCCCTTGTAGTCGCTGTTGTAGTACAGGCAGGCGTAGCCCGAGGTGCAGTACTCGGCGGCACTGGCGGTGCCGGCGGTACCGAGGGCCACGCCGAAGCCGGCCAGAGCAAGGCCACCGGCGGTGACCAGGGTTCTGACGCGCATGAAGTTCCCTTCGTAGGTCCATGCAGACGGACAGACGCTCCAGACACCCCGGTGCGTTACAACCGAGGCGTCGGGTGCGATCGGGAACGTACATGGATCGAACGCCTGACCTAAAGGCAGTTTGTCGGGCTGACCGAAAGCGAGCTTTCGTAAAGGGCAGCGGCCAATCGGAGGCGCCGCGTGATCGCCAAATCCCTGTTCGGTCACCCTGAATGAAGGTAAGAGGAGGGCAAGAGAGCCTGAAGTCATATCGAACCAAATCGACATGATTGACATTGAACGGAATGCCGGAAGAAAAGACTCCGCCACTCAAATCCCAGCAAGCTTGGCCGATTTCACTCCAGGGAGCGGCAACCTTCCGTGCGGGAGCGGCGACTGCTCTGCGGTCCCTACCCCCGCACGGAACGGATGCCCCCCATGGCCCAGCATCGCCGACGCCGGACAACCGCTCTCGCCCTCGGTGTTCCACTCGTCCTGACGGCCGCCGGAGGGCTGGCCTACCCGCTGCTCCCGGTCGGCCAGCCCCAGGCCTCCGCCGCCACCACCGCCGCCCCCGCCTGGGCCACCGCCACCGCGGACGGCTTCGCCTCCGTCAACGCCCTTGGCCAGAACGGGACTTACGGCGGCCGGGACGGCCGGACCGTCACCGTGAGGACGCTCGCCGACCTGGAGAAGTACGCGACGGCGAGCGAGCCGTACGTCATCGTCGTCGCGGCCGCGATCACCATGGACCCGGTCGGCAAGGAGATCAAGGTCCGGAGCGACAAGACCATCGTGGGGGCCGGGACCTCCGGGCAGATCGTCGGCGGCGGGTTCTTCCTCGGGGCCGGTGTGCACAACGTGATCATCCGGAACCTCACCATCCGGGACGCGTACCAGGGCGTGTGGAACGACAAGGAACACGACTTCGACGCCATCCAGATGGACGGCGCCCACCACGTCTGGATCGACCACAACGACCTGCGGAACATGGCCGACGGCCTCATCGACGTCCGCAAGGACAGCACCTACGTGACGGTCTCCTGGAACAAGCTCAGCCAGGACAACAAGGCCTTCGGCATCGGCTGGACGGAGAACGTCGTCACCGACATCACCATCCACCACAACTGGATCCGCGAGACCGAGCAGCGCAATCCGTCGACGGACAACGCGGCCCATGCGCACCTCTACAACAACTTCCTGGAGGACGTGGCCGGGACGGACATCAACTCCTCCTACGGCAACTACTCGCGCGGCGCGACCAAAATGGTCCTGGAGAACTCCTGGTTCCAGGGCTTCAAGAACCCCGTCATCAGGGACAGCACCGCGAGCATCGTCCAGAAGGGCAACACCTTCGTGGGGACGAGCGGCAGGAACGAGAGCGGGGGTACCGCCTTCGATCCGAAGACGTATTACGCGTACACGCTCGACAAGACCGCCGATGTGCCGTCCCTGCTCAAGTCCGGTGCGGGGCCCCGCAGTTCCATCGGTACGACGGCCACTGCCACCACCAAAGCGGCGACCGCCACCACGCTCACCGTCGCCAAGGACGGCAGCGGGCAGTACTCGACCGTGCAGGCCGCCGTGAACGCCGTACCGGCGGGCAACGCCTCCCGCGTGGTGATCTCGGTCAAGCCGGGGACGTACCGCGAACTGGTCAAGGTGCCGTCCAACAAGCCGCACGTCACCATCCAGGGCACGGGCGGCAGCCGCGGCGACACGGTGATCGTCTACAACAACGCGTCCGGGACGCAGAAGCCCGACGGCTCGGGCACGTACGGCACCGGCGGCAGCGCCACCGTCGCCGTCGAGGCCGACGACTTCCAGGCCCGCAACCTGACGGTCTCCAACGACTTCGACGAGGCCGCCCACCAGGACATCGCCAGCCAGGCGGTCGCCCTGCGCACCGCCGCCGACAAGGTGTTCCTCGACGGCGTCATCGTCAGCGGCGACCAGGACACGCTGCTCGTGGACACCGCGGCCAAGGAGAAGCTGGGCCGGGTCTACATGACGAACTCCTACGTCATCGGCAACGTCGACTTCATCTTCGGACGGGCGACCGCGGTGATCGACAAGTCCGTCATCACGCTGAAGAAGCGCTGGAACGGCACCTCGGCCGGGTACGTCACCGCGCCCAGCACGGCCGCGAACCGCAAGGGCATCCTCATCGCCAACTCGACGGTGAACGGCGACGTCTCCTCCGCGAGCTTCTACCTGGGCCGTCCGTGGCACGCGGGCGGCGACACGACGCTCGACCCGCAGGCAACGGTCCGGAACACCTCGTTGAGCGCCGCGGTCAAGTCCACGCCGTGGACCGACATGAGCGGCTTCTCCTGGAAGGACGACCGGTTCGCGGAGTACAGGAACACCGGCGCGGGCTCGGGTGCGGCGAGCAGCAACCGGCCGCAGCTGACCGACGCGCAGGCCGCCGGCCAGGAGGTCGCGGACTGGCTGGGCGACTGGACGCCAACTGTGTCCTGATGTGCCCCGCTCCCTTGTCAGTGCCTCGTTCTAGGCTGGTTCCTAGATCAAGTAGGACCGGGCGGGCTCACGGGGGAGCGGAATCATGGTGCGTATCAAGAGGCATCAGGTCGGCTGGACAGCCGTCTCGGCGGTGCGGGAGGACTTCGCGAACCGGATCGGTTCGCGGGTCCACTCCCTGTCGAAGGCAGGCCCGGTGACGGGGTGGGAGTGGTGGCTGATCGCCCAGGAGTTCGTCGAGTATCTCGGCGCGCTCTCGCTGGAGACGCCCGACCTGCGCTCCCCCGAGGCGAAGGCGGTCCTGGAGGACGCCGCCGAGGCGGCCGCCGGCGCGGTGGCGTACGCGGCGTACTTCCCGCGCGACCACTTCGAGGTCTTCCTCACCTATCCGAACTGGGGCCTGGTCTACGACCGCGAGCCCGGCGGCACCCCGGAACCGGTCACGGCCGCCACGTGGCTCGACGCCTTCTGTCTGGCGATCCTCGTGGAAAAGGCCCAATGGCACGGCGAGGCCTTCCACTTCGCGCGTGAAGCACCCCAGCGGGACCGGGCCGGACACCCCGACACGGAACTGATCAACGGCTTCATGGCCTACGTCATCGGCGACACCGCCGACGACGACGTCACCTATCCGCCCTCCCGCGAGCAGAAGCTCGCCTCGCTCGACGCGGCGCTGGACCGGGTCCGGGCCAGGGAGACGGAGAGGGGCGAACAGCTCGCCGACCAGCCGTACGGCATCGGGCTGCGGGCGCTGCGCGCGCTCGCCGCGGGTGACCGGGAGGGGTTCGGCGAAGCGGTCGTCGGACTGCTGCTGCCGTTGGCCGACACCTTCGGCCCCGGTGCGCGTCCGGGCAGTCTGCTGCCCCTGCTCCCGATCGCCCTGACCGCGCTGGCGTACCGGCACGAGGGCTGGCCGCCCGCAGCGGACAGCGACTATCTGCCGGACGCGCTGGTGGTCGGATTCGATGCCGCACCGCCCCGGGTGGGGCCGTACGGCCGGGACCGCCGCCCGGACGCGGTGGCCCGGCTCGCCGCCGGGGTCGTGGAGTTCGAGCGGAATCTGGAGCCGCATCCGCTGGATCCGGACAGCGAGGAGCAGTTCGAGCGGTACACCCGCGATGCCGTGTCCCCGGTGCCCGGCAGGTCGCCGACCACCTTCGAGCTGGCGTACGCCGTCACCTACCAGGAGCTCCTCCTCACGACGCGCGCCGCGCACACGTCCGACGCGAGCGACGCCCAGCTGGCGAACCTGCGGCGGGCCGCGGAGCTCGGGGCCGCGCTCTTCCGTACGACGCTGGCCGAGCCGGGCACCGAGGTGCGGGTGCTGATCGACGGCACTGCCGTGGCATATCCCGCCTGCCATGACGAGGACGCGGGGCCGGACGGCTGGCACCGGGCGGTGCGCCTCGCGCTGATCACGGGCCGGCGGGAGCATCTGGCGCCGCTGGTGCTGGCGGGGCCGGAGCGGGTGGGGCCGGACCGTTCGCCGTCGGCCTCCTATCGGCGGGCGCTGCACGACTATCTGCGCGGCGAGGATCCCGAGCCGGCCACCGACCAGGCGCTGCGGGACGCCGAGAAGGCACGCGACCGGGGTGTCCTGCCGCCGCCCGTGGTCCTCTTCTCCCAGCTCGTCGAGGGCGACGGGGAGAGCTTCAACCTGGCCCTGCTGGACGCCCTCGCGGCCCACCGCGACCACTATGCCGTCGCCGACCGCCCGTCCGACCCCGCGGCCGCCCTCAGCCTGGACATCCTGGCCCTCGTCTGCCACGCACGACGGCGGGGCTGGGAGATCCGGGTGAGATCCCCGTACCTCCCGCCCCGGATCGTGGGAGCGGCGAAGCCGTTCTGAGCCGGCTGCGGTCAAAGGGCTGCTCAGCGGCGCAGGATCATCGTGTCGTCCGTCAGCTTCCGCAGGATCATCGTGTCCTCCGGGAGCGGGCCGAGGAGCCGGGCGTAGGCGCCGCGGCGGGCGACCAGTTCCGCGTGGGTGCCCGCTTCCACCAGGCGTCCGTCGTCCACGACCAGGATCCGGTCCGCGTCCGGGGCCAGACTCAGATCGTGGGTGATCATGATGGTCGTACGGCCCGACATCAGCCGGCGCAGGGGCTGGACGACCTGGCGCGCGGCGACCGAGTCGAGGCCCGCGGTGGGTTCGTCGAGGATCAGGACGGGCGCGGCCCGCAACATCGCGCGGGCGATGGTGATCCGCTTGAGCTGGCCGCCGGACAGGGACGCCGTGCCGGGGGCGATCTCGGTGTCGTAGCCCTCGGGGAGCGCGGCGACGAACTCGTGGGCCGCTGCCGCGCGGGCCGCCTGCTCGATCTCCTCGTCGCTCGCTCCCGGCCGGCCCGTCCCGATGTTCTCGCGGATCGTGCCGTTGAGGATCAGTGTCTCCTGGGGCAGCAGCGCGATCTGTTCGCGCAGGAACTCCAGGTTCAGGTGGGTGAGCGGAACGCCGTCCAGGGTGATCACGCCCGCGGAGGGGTCGTAGAAGCGGGTGATGAGCTTGGACAGGGTGGACTTGCCGGCGCCGCTCGGGCCCGTGATGATCACCAGCTCGCCGGGCGCGGCCGCGAAGGACACGTCGATGAGGGAGTCGCGGTGCGCGGTCGGGTAACGGAAGTTCACGCCGTGGAAGCCGACCCAGCCGCGGACCGGCCAGGCGGGGACGGGTTCGGCCGGGTCGCCGACCGACGGTTGTGCGTCCAGGATCTCGTTCAGGCGCTGGGCGCCCGCGGTGGCGGCCGTGAGGGTCAGGCCCAGCTGGCCGAGGTTGCGAACCGGCGGGTACAGGTAGCCGATGAAGGCGGCGAAGGCGAGGAGCTGGCCGAGGGTCATGCGGCCGGCCGAGATCTCCCAGACTCCCAGGCCGATGACGGACAGCACACAGAGCGTCTCCACGACCTCGACGAACTGCTCGTACATCTCGCTGAGCCGGGCCCCGCGCACCGACGCCTTCATCCAGGCGCGGGCCTCGCGGTCGAGGCGCTTCTCCTCGTCGCGGCGGCGGTTGTACGCCTGGGTGAGCACCACGTTGCCCAGTGCCTCCTCGACCACGGAGGTGATCGCGCCGTCGGCGACCCGCTCGTCCTGCGAGGCCTCCTTGATGCGGCCGGAGAAGCGGCGAGCGGCGACCAGGAACAGGGGGGCGAGGACGAAGGTGGCCAGCGCCAGGTCCCAGCGCAGGTACAGGGCGGCCGCCGAGTAGAAGACGGCCGAGAAGGCGGCGGCGATCGTGCCGACGACGCCGGACACGACCATCTGCTCGATGGCTTCGACGTCCCCGGTGAGGCGTTCGACCAGGTCGCCGCGGCGGTGCTGTTGGAAGAAGTGCGGGGGCAGGTCCTGGATGTGCCGGAAGACCTTCGCGCGCAGTCTGAGGACGAATCTCTCCGCGGTCCAGGTCGCGAGCGAGTTGCCGAAGTAGCCGACCAGCGCGCCCAGGACGGCCACACCCAGCCAGGCTCCGGCGGGGCCCCAGAAGGCGGACAGCGAGCCGGCTTTCAGAGCGGTGTCGGTGAGCTCCGCGAACAGCAGGATCGCGGCTGTCTCGGCGAGCGCGGACACCACCACGCACGCGATGATCGCCGCCAGCCACTTGCGGTCGCCGCGGGTCAGCGGCCAGAAGCGGTGAAAGGCCTCGCGGACTTCCCTCATGACGACACGTCCTTCATGACGACACGTCCCTCATGACGACTCCCTTTCGAAGGCGGCGGTGGCCGAGGCGGGGCCTCCGGTGCGAGACGTGCTCGCCGGCCGGTGGCCCCGCCTCGCGGCGTGCGTCAGGCCTTGTGACCGACGGGGCGCTTGGCCGGCGGCTTCTGCGGGGCCTTGCCCCTGGGAGCGCCCTTGGGGGCACCCTTCGGCTTCGGTCCGAGCGGCTTGCCGTTCTTCTTCAGCGGGGCGATCTTGTGGAAGCTCATATCTGTTTCCCTCTCTGCGACGGTTCTGCAACAGTTCCTCCACGGCTCTGCCGCAATAACCTTTGAATAGCTTGGGTTTACTTCAGTGAATTCTGTGTCAGCCCTTGTGGGCGACCGGGCGACGCTTCGGCGCGTGCTTCTTCGGCTGGGCCTTCTTGGGCGCAGGCGCCGGGACGGGCTTGCGGGTCTTCTTCAGCGGGGCGATCTCGTGGAAGCTCATCATGTCGTCCTTTGCGTTTGCGTTGTTCGCTCTCGACATGGAAAACACTACGGCATTCCTGCGGAAGAAAAGGCCGATCCACCTTAGACCTCAATAAGATTGAATGTGCATGGCCTGAGAATCAAAAGTTTCCGGCACCGCCCGGAACCAAATGCGGGCTGACACAGAATTTAAAGGCGGACATCTACGGACCTACGGACCGACCGCCAGCCCCGAGCCCTCGATCCGCACCCGGATGCCGTCCTTCGCCACGTGTACGTCCCGCAGCCGCAGGTCGCCGCCGGCCGGTTCGGGCAGGTGGAAGCCGAGGGAGAGCCGGTCGGCGAGGACCGGGCGGGTCAGCCGGGAGAGGGCGTCCAGGAGAGCGGGGTCCAGGCCCAGGCGGTCCAGGAGCTCGGGGTGGGCCAGGGCGAGGTCGAGGAGGTTGAGGCGCATGGCCTGCCGTACGAACTCCGGGCGGCCGGTCAGACGGGACAGCACGGTGTCGGAGCGCTGCGCCTCACGCACGGTGGAGTCGGGCACGCCCAGCGCGCGTACGACGGACGGGACCGCCAGCACGGCCCGTGCCCTGCGGGTCTCGCGGGCCACGGCAGCGGCCGAACCGCGCGTCAGATGCAGGCCCTCCGAGGCCCGGTGGCCCGGCCGGTAGGTCGCCAGGTCCCCGATGTCCAGGCGCATCCCGCCGATCCGGGTGGTGACGCCCCGGTCCCCGTCGCGCGCCACCCGCACATCGGCACGCAGCCGCAGATCGTGTCCGGCGACGGGCAACGTGCCGCGCACCACGATCCGGTCACGCCCTGCGTCCCTGAACGTCACCTGGGACGCGCCGAGTTCGCGGTTCATGTCGGCGAAGGAGAGCAGGACGTCCCCGTGCAGTGCGGGAAGGCTCAGCCCGCTGACGGAGGTCGGCCCGTCGCCGTCGAGCCGTACGTCGTGGGCCGTCGCCGAGACCGCGGCCAGCGTGACCCGGTCGACGGCCACGTCCGGGACGGTCACCTTCACGGAGTCCAGGCGGCGGACCGCGAGTTGGGGCAGGAAGGGGAAGCCGTCGATCTCCACCTCGGGCGCCGCGGTCAGCCGTAGCCGCTGCTTCAGGGTGTCCGCGGCCTTGTGCTCGGCGTAGAGGACGGCCCAGCGGTCCGCCAGGGTGAGGAAGGCGGCGAGTACGGCCAGCGAGGCCACCGCCTTCAACGCCGAGCGGCCCCGCCGAGGGCGCCGGCGACTGCGGCGGTGGTTCGGCGGGGCCGGTTGTTCAGGCTGTTCGTCGTAGTGCGGGCGGGGATGCGTCGGTATGGAGTGGGGGGCACGCATCGATCCATCCGATCATGTGGGTGCCCCCCGTCCGCAACTCCTGCCGGGGCTGTGCGACCCAGCTCACGGACGTCCTACTGCACGATCGTGATCCGGTTCGTCGCCGGAGGTGCGATCGGGCCGCCAGCCGACGAGTTGGCCGTCAGGTACTGCACGAGGGCGGCGAGGTCGTCGCCGCCGACGAGGTCGTTCGTGCCCTGGCCCAGCGTGGTGAAGCCGTCGCCGCCGCCCGCGAGGAAGCTGTTGGTCGCGACGCGGTAGGTGGCCGCCGGGTCGACGGCCGTGCCGTTCAGCTTCACGGAGGCAAGGACGATCCGCTCCGCGCCGGTCTTCGTCAGGTCCAGCGTGTACGCGAGGTTCGCCGACGGCTGCAGGACCTTCGGCGAGGCCGCGTTGCTGCCGCTCACCTGCTCCTGGAGCACCTTGAGCAGCTGGGCGCCGGTGAAGTCCTGGAGGTTCACGGTGTTGGAGAAGGGCTGCACGGTGAAGCCCTCGGCGTACGTCACCACGCCGTCGCCCTCGGTCCCCTTGGCCGCGTAGGTCAGCCCCGCCCGGACTCCGCCCGGGTTCATCAGCGCGAGGTCGGTCTCCGGGTCGAGCCCCTTGCCGTACGCGAGTTGCGCGTCGGCGATGAGGTCGCCCATCGGGGACTCGGTGCCGGTGCTCGCGACGTCGGCGGAGATGTAGCCGATCGCACGGTTGCCGATGGGCGCCGCGAGGGTGTTCCACTTGCCGATCAGCTGGGTCATGTCGGGCGCCTTGGCGACGGTCCGGGTGACCACGTGGTTGGCCGACTTCACTGCCGTACGGGCGATGTCGCCGGTGAAGCGGTCGTAGGTCAGCGTCGTGTCCGTGTAGAGCCGGCCGAAGGAGGCGGCCGAGGTGACCATGCGGGGCTTGCCCGACGGGTCGGGGATCGTGCAGACGTACGCGGCGTGGGTGTGGCCGGTGACCAGCGCGTCCACGGACGGCGAGATGTTCTTCGCGATGTCGACGATCGGGCCGGAGATGCCGTCGCCGGCACCCGGGGAGTCACAGTTGTAGTTGTACGAGCCCGAGGCCGGCTGGCCGCCCTCGTGGATGAGCGCCACGATCGACTTCACGCCCTGCTTCTGCAGCACCTTGGCGTACTTGTTGATCGTCTCGACCTCGTCCTTGAACTTCAGGCCCTTGACGCCCTCGGCGGAGACGACACCCGGGGTGTCCTCCAGGGTGACGCCGATGAAGCCGATCTTGACGTCCTTCTTCTTCCACACCCAGTACGGCTTGAGGATCGGCCTGCCGGTCTTCTCGTCCAGGACGTTGGCCGCGAGGTAGGGGAAGTCGGCGCCCTTGAACTTCTTGTCGGTGTAGCAGCCGGCGGTGGGGTGACAGCCGCCGTTCTGCAGCCGGGCGAGTTCCTTCGCGCCCTCGTCGAACTCGTGGTTGCCGACGCTCGTCACATCCAGGTCGAGCTTGTTCAGCGCCTCGATGGTGGGCTCGTCGTGGAAGAGGCCGGAGATGAGGGGGGACGCGCCGACCATGTCACCGCCGGCGGCGGTGACGGAGTAGGCGTTGCCCTTGCGGGCCTCGCGCAGGTGCGTGGCGAGGTACTCGACACCGCCCGCGTCGATCGTCTTCGTGGTGCCGTCGGCCTGGAGTTCGCTGACCCGGCCGGAGGAGCCGGACGGCGGCTCCAGGTTGCCGTGCAGGTCGTTGAAGGACAGCAGCTGGACGTCCTGGTAGCGGCTCGGCAACGGCTTGCCGTGCCCGTTGTCGTGCGCGCCGGCGGGCAACGCGGCGGCGAGGGCGCCGACGGTGGCGAGACCGGCGGCCGCGGCGACGAGACGGTACGTACGGCGTCTGCGGCGCTCGGTCTCCGACTGGCGCGGCTGAGATGTGGCTGGCATAGGCCCCCCTGAGCTTCTGCTGATTCCGGTGTGGGAAGTGGCCCCGTTCCGGCGCAGCCTAGAGTCAACGCGCGTAGCGCGACAGAGGTTTCGTGGTTACATCCTGGTTGCTTCTTTGCCGCCGCTTTGCCCGTACCTCCCCTTAACCTCGTAGTCATGACCAGCGACGACTCCGCAAGCCCCGGCATCTCCCGCTCCATCGAGACCCTCACGGCGCTCTCCCCGCAGCAGACGGAGGCCGTCCTCGCGCTCCTGGCCGAGGCCGCGCACACCGACGGCCGGCAGGCGGTGTCCGAACAGGGCAGGCTGCAGCTGCGGGGCGGCGCCCGCGAAGGCGTGTCCCATCTCCTCCTGAACGTCGGCGAGGAACTGGCCGGCTACGCCCAGCTGGAGGACACCGACCCGGTGGAGGCACCGGCGGCGGAACTGGTCGTCCACCCCGCCCACCGCGGCCACGGTCACGGCCGCGCCCTGGGCTCGGCCCTCCTCGCCGCCTCCGGCAAACGGCTGCGGGTGTGGGCCCACGGCGGCCACAGCGCGGCCCGCCATCTCGCCCAGGTCCTGGGTCTGACCCTCTTCCGCGAGCTACGGCAGATGCGGCGCCCCCTGACCGGCCTGGAGCTGCCCGACCCGGTGCTCCCGGCGGACGTGACGGTCCGCGCCTTCGTCCCCGGCGAGGACGACACCGCCTGGCTCGCCGTGAACGCGGCCGCCTTCACCCACCACCCCGAACAGGGCTCACTGACCCAGCGGGACCTCGACGACCGCAAGGCCCAGCCCTGGTTCGACCCCGCGGGCTTCTTCCTGGCCTTCCGGGACGGCGAACTCGTCGGCTTCCACTGGACCAAGGTCCACGCGGCCGAACAGCTCGGCGAGGTCTACGTCCTGGGCGTCCGCCCCGGCACCCAGGGCGGCGGCCTCGGCAAGGCCCTCACCACGATCGGCCTGCGCCACCTCGCCGCGCAGGGTCTGCCGACCGCGATGCTCTACGTCGACGCCGACAACAAGGCGGCCGTCTCGGTCTACGAACGGCTCGGCTTCACGACGTACGAGACGGACCTGATGTACCGCACGGAGACGTGACGCTGCGCTGTGCGGGGGCCGGTGTCGGGGGTGTACTCCGTGTGCTGAACGGCCTGACGGCTACGGCCGCCTCACCATCCACCGCCGCCGCAAGGGCTCCGGCCCGCAGCACACCCACAGCAGCGCAGCGAACCCGAGCAGCACCGCCCATCGCACGTGCGCCGCATCCCAGTGGGGGTCCGCCACCGGCACGAACAGGTCCCAGCGGCTTGGCAGCAGGGTCGGGGTGAGGATCGCGAGGGTCAGCAGGCCCGCCGCCACCGAGGGGCCCGGTTCGGGTTCGTCGGTGACGCGGACGGCGACGGCCGCGGCGGCCAGCGCGAGGACGGCGGTCGCCGCCGCCTCCAGGGTGATCGCGCCGAGGGGAGGGCGAGCCTGTCGCGGCAGCAGCGCCAGCACCACCGCCCACCACAGTGCGGCGACCGGCGCCACCAGCACGACCCGCAGACCGGTCCGCACCCAACGCCGGGTGGGCACGGGGGCGGTGAGGCGGCGGGCCGGGTCGTCCAGGAGGAACGTCAGCCCGAGGGCGAAGACGAGAGCGGCGGCCCGGAGAAGGTTGAGGCCGAGCCACGCGTCGGGCGGTACCGACAGCATGCGTGGCAGACCGACGACCAGCAGACCCACGACCGCCCCGGCACCGATCGCCCGCCACGGCACGGTGCGGGCCACGGCCACCACCAGGGCCCCGCTCACCCCCCGCGGCACCCCGCCCCCCTCACTCTCACTCGTCCGCACAGTCCTTCGCCCCCTTCGGCGCCTTGACGCCCAGCGCTCGCGCCACCTGGGCCGTCGAGACGCCCGGTGCGGTCAGTTCGGTCCAGTGCTGCTTCACGGACGCCGTGACGTCGGCGCGAGGGCGGGTCAGCAACTCCCGTACGACATCGGTCTGTCCGGCCGACATGGACAGCCCGTCGGTCGGGGCGCGGACGATCGCCGAGCCGGTGGTGCTGTCGTCGATGCGGACGTCGGCGAGGTCGGTGAGCGG
Source organism: Streptomyces sp. NBC_00285 (assembly GCF_036174265.1). Lineage (NCBI taxonomy): Bacteria > Bacillati > Actinomycetota > Actinomycetes > Kitasatosporales > Streptomycetaceae > Streptomyces > Streptomyces sp. NBC_00285. Next base: position 5,115,736 of record NZ_CP108055.1, read on the forward strand.
GTGGGCGGCGCCCCCCAGGGCCAGCCACATCGTGGTGACCACCCGTCCGTCGCACAGCTCCCCGCCCTTCGACTCGTCACCGGCGACCAGCACATAGCCGACCGCGACGGCGAACTCGGAGATCCGGTTGCCTCCCCACCGCGTGCTCACGGTCACCTGGTGCGGAGTGGTGAGCGGGTCGAGCGCCGCGTCGCCGGTGAGGCCGTACCGGGCGTCGACCCGCTGCCGTACGAGCAGGGGCTGCCGGGCGGCCGTACCGCCGGCCAGGGACTGGACGCGGTCCACGGTGTCCGCCCAGGTGCCCGCGCGGCCGGTCCACTCGGGGAAGGCGCAGTACGTCGAGCCACCGTGCTTCACACAGGACTGGTCCTTCTGCGGGGAGACCGAGGCCTGTTCACGGGCGGCGGTCAACTCCGGTGACACGCCTCCGGACTGGCCCACCGCCCCGGCCAGCGTCAGCGCGAGCGCGCCCGCCGCCCCGGCCTTCAGATACAGCGCCCGACCGCCGCTCACCAGGACCGCGCAGAGCGCCAGCAGCAGGATCAGCCCGGTGAGGTACAGCGCGTGCCAGCCGGCGGGGCGGCCGATGAGGTCCGACGGGAGCACCGTGCCGCTGCTCGACTCGTCCACGATCGGTGACAGCCATTGCGGCCACCCGGCGGAGACGAACGTGCCGAGGACGAAGAGGGAGATCACACCGAACGGTGCCGCGAACGTCGTCGGGACCAGCCGGGCGAGCAGCACGCCGAGCGCGCCGCACAGCAGCACGTACAGGGGGCCGACGGCGAGTTCGGCCGGTGAGCCGTGGCCCACCGCGCCCGACCGCAGCGCCTGCCGGACGAACTCGCCGAGCACGACCAGCGCGGTGAGCGCGGCGAACGGCACGACCGACAGCACATGCGCGACCGTCCGCCGCCACGGCTCCATGAGCAGCACGTCGAACTGCCGGTCGGTGCCGCGCCGACGGGAGCGCAGTGTGCACCGGTTGACGCACACGAACAGGGCGATGCCCAGCAGCAGGGGCCCGGCCTGGGTGCCGCGGTCGGTGTCCTGCAGCGCCGGGAAGGCGTCCATGCCCTCCTTCTCGTGGAACAGCGTCCAGGCGGTGTAGCCGACGTACAGCAGGAGGGTCACCAGCACCGAGATGTACCGCAGCAGGTCGCGTGCCTCGAAGCGGGCGAGGGCGAACACGGCCGCCCAGGAGCTCCGCGGGGCGTCCTCGTGCACGACGGCGGACTCGGCCGCCGTCTTCGTGGCCAGGCTCATGCGGCCGCCACCTCCGTGTCCGTGCCCGTGTCGTCGAGGGTGAGCAGGTAGCCGTCCTCCAGGGTGGGTTCGAGGAGGTCGGCGCGGGCGGGCGGGTCGCCGACGTTGCGGAAGGACCCGGTGCCGGTGCGCCAGCCCGCCTTGGCGTCCGGGGCGCGTTCGGTGCTGCTCCACACCCGGCCGGCGGCGCGGGCGGTGAGGTCGGCGGGGGTGCCCTCGAAGAGGATGCGGCCGCGGGCCATGACCAGGACGCGGTGGCAGAGCATCGCCACGTCCTCGGTCTGGTGGGTGGACAGGAGCACGGTACGGCCCTCTCCGGCCTGGGCGATCATCTCCCTGAACCGCATGCGCTGTTCGGGGTCGAGGCCGACGGTCGGCTCGTCGAGGACGAGGAAGCCGGGGTCACCGACGAGGGCGGCGGCGAGTGCGACCCGTTGCCGCATCCCGCCGGACAGCTTCTTGATGCGGCGGCCGCGGACGTCCCCGAGGTCGACCACGTCCAGGACCCGGCGCACCTCGCGGTGGCGTGCGGTGCGGTCGGTGAGTTCCTTGAGGATCGCCACGTAGTCGACAAACTCGAAGGCGCTGAAGTCCGGGTGGAGGCCGGGGGTCTGGGGCAGGTAGCCGAGCGAACGGCGGACCTCCTGGCGGCCGCGCGAGGTGCCGGGGTCGTGGCCGAGGACGGTGAAGGCGCCCCGGTCGGCGGGCACGGAGGTGGCGAGCACCCTCAACAGGGTGGTTTTTCCGGCCCCGTTGGGCCCGAGCAGTCCGGTCACACCCGGGGTGAGCCGCAGGGACACGTCGTCGAGGGCGCGGGTGCCGCCGTAGCGGAGATGAAGCCCGGAGGCGGAGACGGTGGCGGTCATTCGGCGCTCCCGTTGAAGAGGTCGAAGCGGTCACGGACGAGGAAGAGCAGCCCGGCGGCGAGCGCGGCGACGGCCCCGGCGACGCCCTGTCCGGCCGCGGTGAACGGCGCGAGCGGGTCGGCGGCGGTCTGTTGCGCGGCCTGCGCGGCGAGCAGTACGGCGACCCAGGCGCCGCCGACCAGGGACGGCGCGAGCACCGGGCCGAGCCGGGGGGTGAGTGCGAGGCCGGTCGCGGTGAGGGCGAGGGCGGGCAGCAGCCAGGCCAGTGCGCGCAGGCCGTAGCCGGGCAGGGCGAGGGTGGCGAGCCCGTTCAGGCCGAGGCCCGCGACCAGCACGGCGAGCGTGCGGATCATCAGCAGGCGGAAGCCGTGCATGGGCGCGACGACGGCCATCTCGTAGGTCGGGTCGAGCGTCGGGCCGTAGGACAGCGCCACGCCGGCCAGCGGCAGCAGCGGCGCGAGGGCGAGGAACAGGGTCGGCGAGCCGGCCGTGTGCACCACGCCGACGGTCGCCAGCAGCAGGAACGTCACCGCGGCCAGCCAGGAGCGCCTGAGCACCGGTGTGGCCGCGAGCAGCCGCGCGGTGTGGTCGGCGATCCCGACCCGCGTCAGCAGCGCCTCGACCCATCCCGGCCGGGGCGCGTCCAGTTCGGCGTCCAGCCGTTCCCATCCGGCGTCCAGCGCGACCGGGTCGCCGACGTCGGCGAGCAGAGCGCGGCACTGGGCGCACGCGGCGAGGTGGGTGTCGGCGGACCAGAGCAGGGGGGCGGTCAACTCGCCCTGGGCGTAAGCCCGTAGATCTTCTTCGGCCACATGCCAGGTACTCATGCCAACGCCTCCCTCAACTGCTTGCGGGCCCGCATCGCCCGGGTCTTGACCGTGCCGGGCGGGATGCCCAGCAGGACGGCGGCCTCGCGGGTGGTCAGTCCGTCGATGACCGTCGCCTGCAGGACCGCCCGCAGCTCCGGTGAGAGCTGGACGAGGGCGCCCGCGAGGTCTCCGTGCTCCACCCCCGCGAGCACGCGTTCCTCCGCGGACGCCTCGTCCCGGTGCCGCAGCCGGGACAGGGTCTGGCGGAGCCGTCCCCGCGCCCCGTCGCCGCGCAGGGCGTCGATGAGCCGCCGCGAGCCGATCCGCCACAGCCATCCGGCCACATCGCCTTCCTCGCGATAGCGGGCGGTCCCCCGCCACACCGCGAGGAACGTCTCCTGTACGACGTCGTCGACGACCCCCGCGTCCGCGCACCGGCCGCGCAGCCGCGCGAGCAGCCAGGGCGCGTACCGCCGGTACAGCTCCTCGAAGGCGCGCCGGTCGCCGTCGGCGGCGATGGCCCGCAGCAGCTCTCCGTCGCTTCGTGTTTCCCTCACGCCACCTCATCGGACGAGCCCCGGTGATCGGTTCACGGGAGCGCGCTTGACTTTCCGACCATCCTTGCACCACCCTTTCACTACTCAATTAGTGAAAGGGTGGTTGTCCGCGTGGTCGAGTACCGCATCGACCGGCGCTCCGGCGTCGCCACCTACATGCAGATCGTCCAGCAGACCAAGCAGGCCCTACGGCTGGGCCTGCTCGAACCCGGGGACAAGCTCCCCACGGCCCGTGAGGTCGTGGAGGCCACCGCCATCAACCCGAACACCGTGCTCAAGGCGTACCGCGAACTGGAGCGGGAGGGCCTGGTGGAGGCCCGGCGCGGCCTCGGCACCTTCGTCCGCAGAACGCTCGGCGCCCACAGCGCCGACACCCCGCTGCGCACCGAACTCGACGACTGGGCCAAGCGGGCCCGGTCCGCGGGCCTCGGGCGCGAGGACGTCGACGCGTTCTTCACCGCCGTACTCGACGAGCACTTCCCGAAGGGGGACCAGTGAGTTCCACCAGCACCATCCCGGCCGCCGCCCTGGAGGCGTCCGGCCTGGGCAAGCGGTACGGCAGGAAGGGAGCCGCCCTCGACGGCTGCTCCTTCCGGCTCCCCGCAGGCCGCATCAGCGCGCTCGTCGGCCCCAACGGCGCCGGAAAGTCCACCCTCCTCGCGATAGCGGCCGGTCTGCTGCGGCCCACCGCCGGCACCCTCGCCGTCCTCGGCGGGGCACCCGGCAACGCCCGCGACCGGATCGCCTACCTCGCCCAGAACAAACCGCTGTACCCCCAGCTGACCATCGCCGAGACCCTGCGCATGGGCGCCGAGCTCAACCCGGTCCGCTGGAACGCCGCCCGCGCCGCCCGGATCGTCGAGCAGGGCGACCTCGACCCGGCGTCCCGGATCCGCGGGCTCTCCGGCGGCCAGCGCACCCGCGTCGCGCTCGCCCTCGCCCTCGGCAAGGGACCCGACCTGATGCTCCTCGACGAGCCGATGGCCGACCTCGACCCGCTCGCCCGGCACGAACTCATGGGAACCCTGATGGCGGACGCCGCCGACCGCGGCACCACCGTCCTCATGTCCTCGCACATCGTCGCGGAACTCGCCGACGCCTGCGACCACCTGCTGTTCCTGGGCGACGGCCGGGTCCGGCTCGGCGGCGGCATCGACGACCTGCTCACCGCACACACCCTGGTCACCGGCCGCGGCACCCCCGCCGACCTCACCCGGGCCGGGCACACCGTCATCGAGTCCCGTACGGCCGGCCGCGGCCTGACCGCGCTGATCCGCCGCGACGGCCCGGTCGGCGAGGGCTGGGCGACCCAGACACCCTCCCTGGAGGAACTGCTGCTCGCCCACCTCCGGGCCCCCGAGGCCCCCGCCCTGCTCACCCCCAGCACCACCCTGACCCCCGAGGCGGTGACCGCATGAGCGTCTCCACCCTCGAAAAGGCCCCCGCTCCCGCGGTGCGGCACGCGACCCCCGGTCTCGTCCGGACCGTCCTGCGCCTGCACCGCACCGCCCTGTGGATCTGGCTCGCCTTCGTGGCGTTCACCGCGGGCCTCCTGCTGTGGCTGACCGGCCCCGGCGCCGACGCCACCGCGCAGAAGCTGGAGACTCTCGGCTACTCCGGCGGGGTCATGGAGGCCGCCTACACCTCGGGCACGCTCCTCTACTTCACCTCGGGCGCGTACAACGACCTCTTCTACGACCCCGACACCCTGATCACCCTGGCCTCCTTCGCCATCGCCCTGTTCGCCGGCGGCCCGCTGATCGCCCGCGAACTGGAGTCCGGCACCGCACAGTTGGCCTGGACCCAGTCCGTCACCCCGGCCCGCTGGCTCACCGCCAAGCTCGCCGTGCCGGCCGCCTTCGTCGTCGTGGGCACCGGTCTGCTGACCCTGCTGTACCGGCAGCTCTGGTCCGCCCACGGCAACCTGCTGATCGCCGGGATCGGCCCGCGCTCCCTGTACTTCTCCCTCGGCCCGGCCACCGTCGCCGCCCCGCTGCTCGGCCTCGCCCTCGGCGCGCTCATCGGCCTCGCCGTGCGCCGCACCCTGCCCGCGCTCGCCTTCAGCGGGTTCGCGTACTTCCTCGTCTACGCCTTCCGCGGCAACCACTGGCCCTTCCAGGGCCGCTACCAGCAGCCGGAACTGAACTCCAGCAGCCACGCGATCACCTCCACCGGAGCCCGGATCAGCGACCCGGGGTGCTACACGAACAAGAACTGCCTCGCGAAGCACGACATCGTCCGCTTCACCCGCGAGTACCTGCCCTCCCCCGACTACTGGCCCCGCCAGCTCCTGGAGACCGGCATCCTGCTCGCCCTCACCGCCGCGGCCGTCGCCCTCGCGTTCGCCGTGCTGCACAGGCGGGCGACCGCCGTATGACCGCCGTCGCCGTAGGGGCCACCGCGTCGACCCGGTCCCCGCGAGGGCTCAGGGGGCTCCCGTGGACCGTGCTGCGCCTGCACCGGTCGGCCCTGATCGTGTGGGCCGCCTTCGTCCTCGGCTGCGTCGGCTACCTGGTGTGGCTGACCGAGGTGACCGCCAAGTCGGCGCACACAACACTGGCCGCCTGTCCCAGGAGCGAGGCCTGCGGGCTCGGCTCCGCGTACACCTACAGCACGGGCATGGGCTGGATCAGCACCTTCTTCTACTACAGCTTCTGGGCCGTCGCCGCGTGGGCGGGCGGCTCGCTGATCGGCCGTGAACTGGAGTCCGGCACCGCAGGGCTGGCCTGGACACAGGACGTCACGCCCACCCGCTGGCTGGCCGTCAAGCTCGCCGTACCGGCCCTGCTGATCGTCCTCGGCGGCGCGGTGTTCGTCCCCGTCCACCGCTGGGCCTGGTCGGCGCACCGTGACCTGATGGGCGACACCTGGTTCTTCTCCGACGCGTTCGCCACGCGTGGCCCGGCCGTGGTGGCGTACGGCCTGTGCGCCCTGGCCGTCGGCACGCTCGCCGCGCTGCTCCTGGGACGGTCCCTGCCGGCCCTCGGGGTCGCGGTCGCCACGATGATCGTGCTGAACCAGTTCATCGCACGGCACCGCGAGGACCTGTGGCCCACGGTGAGCGACGCCAAGCCCTCCACCGACCTGTGGCCGACCCGCGACGGCACCTACCACTCCCCGTCCCAGTTCTGGCCGATGCACCTGGTGGAAACCGGCATCCTCCTCACGATCACCACCCTCGCCACCACGACAGCCTTCTGGCTCCTACGCCGCCGCACCGCTTGACCCGGCGGGGACGGCCTCCGCCACGGTGGGCCGTAGGACGCGTACGGCGCGAAGGGGACGGGGTGGGGGGTGCCCGCCCGCAGCGGCCGGCGTCCGTCACCGAGCACTGTCATGGCAGCCGAGCCGCCGGACCGAGGACGGACACCCCCCCCCCGGCCCCGACCCACCCACCGCACCCGCAGCGGATCGCCGCAGGCGCAAAGGGGCGCGGGGAACTGCGCAAAAAACGCCCGCCCCCACCGAACCCGCACTCAAAGAGCGCACCGCCCACACACGCAGGCGCCCGGGAGCCGTCCCCCGATATCCCGCACGCCATGTCGCCGTAACCGCTGGTTCAGACAGGCTTGCGAGGCTCAGCCAATGAAGCCCGCCGTGCCAGAACCCTCCCCGCCGCCCGAGGGGTCCGCGGGGAACGGGGACGCCCCGGTCGCCGCCGTGCTCCCACTCGCGCTGTCCGACGCGCCCCTTTCGCTCGTGGCGCGGAAGAATGGGGCCATGAGCCAGTCGAACACCCAGGCAGAGGTCCAGCACGTACAGCCCTCCGTGGGCTCCATAGCCGCGCACCGCCCGCACACCGTGTCGGCCACCGTCTCCGATCTCGAACCCGATCTCGACGCCGATCTCGACGCGTACGAGGAGATCCCCGTCGACGGTGCCGCCCAGCTCCCGCAGGGTCGTTTCCTCGACCGGGAACGCAGCTGGCTCGCGTTCAACGAACGCGTACTCGAACTCGCAGAGGACCCGAACACCCCGCTCCTGGAGCGCGCGAACTTCCTCGCGATCTTCGCCAGCAACCTCGACGAGTTCTTCATGGTCCGGGTGGCGGGACTGAAGCGCCGTATCGCCACCGGCGTCGCCACCCGCTCCGCCTCCGGCCTCCAGCCGCGCGAGGTGCTGGAGATGATCTGGGCCCGCTCCCGCGAGCTGATGGCCCGGCACGCCGCCTGCTACCACGAGGACATCGCCCCGGCCCTGGCCGAGGAGGGCGTCCACCTGGTCCGCTGGAACGAACTCCAGGAGAAGGAGCAGGCCCGCCTCTTCACCCTGTTCCGGCACCAGATCTTCCCGGTCCTGACCCCCCTCGCGGTCGACCCGGCGCACCCCTTCCCGTACATCTCCGGCCTGTCCCTGAACCTGGCCGTGATCGTGCGCAACCCGGTCAACGGCAAGCGCCACTTCGCCCGGGTCAAGGTCCCGCCGCTGCTGTCCCGCTTCCTGGAGTCCTCCCCCGGCCGCTACGTCCCCATCGAGGACGTCATCGGCGCCCACCTGGAGGAGCTGTTCCCGGGCATGGAGGTCCTGGAGCACCACACCTTCCGGGTCACCCGCAACGAGGACCTGGAGGTCGAGGAGGACGACGCCGAGAACCTCCTCCAGGCCCTGGAGCGGGAGCTCATGCGGCGCCGTTTCGGCCCCCCGGTGCGTCTGGAGGTCGAGGAGTCCATCGACCGCGAGGTGCTCGACCTGCTGGTGCGCGAGCTGAAGATCTCCGAGGCGGAGGTCTACCCGCTGCCCGGCCCCCTGGACCTCACGGGCCTCTTCCGGATCGCCTCCCTCGACCGGCCCGAGCTGAAGTACCGCAAGTTCGTGGCCGGCGTCCACCGCGACCTGGCCGAGGTCGAGTCGGCGTCCTCGCCGGACATCTTCGCCGCCCTGCGCGCCCGGGACGTACTGCTGCACCACCCCTACGACTCCTTCTCGACGTCGGTCCAGGCCTTCCTCCAGCAGGCGGCCGAGGACGACGACGTCCTCGCCATCAAGCAGACCCTGTACCGCACCTCGGGCGACTCCCCCATAGTCGACGCCCTCATCGACGCCGCCGAGGCCGGCAAGCAGGTCCTCGTCCTGGTCGAGATCAAGGCCCGCTTCGACGAGCACGCCAACATCAAGTGGGCGCGCAAACTGGAGGAGGCGGGCTGCCATGTCGTCTACGGCCTCGTCGGCCTGAAGACCCACTGCAAGCTGTCCCTGGTGGTCCGTCAGGAAGGCGACACGCTACGGCGGTACTGCCACGTCGGCACCGGCAACTACCACCCCAAGACGGCTCGGCTCTACGAGGACCTCGGCCTGCTCACCGCCGACCCGCAGGTGGGCGCGGACCTGTCCGACCTGTTCAACCGGCTGTCCGGCTACTCCCGCCGCGAGACCTACCGCCGCCTGCTGGTGGCACCCAAGTCCCTTCGCGACGGCCTCATTTCACGTGTGAACAAGGAAGTCCAGCACCACCGCGCAGGACGTCCGGCCTTCATCCGCATCAAGGTCAACTCGCTGGTGGACGAGGCGCTCATCGACTCCCTCTACCGCGCGTCCCAGGCGGGCGTGCCGGTCGACGTCTGGGTGCGCGGCATCTGCGCGATCCGCCCGGGCGTCACCGGCTTGTCCGAGAACATCCGGGTCCGCTCGATCCTCGGCCGGTTCCTCGAACACTCCCGGGTGTTCGCCTTCGGCAACGGCGGCGAGCCCGAGGTGTGGTTCGGCAGCGCCGACATGATGCACCGCAACCTCGACCGCCGTATCGAGGCGCTGGTGCGGGTGACGGACCCGGCCCACCGGGCGTCCCTCAACCGGCTGCTGGAGACCGGCATGTCCGACACCACGGCGTCCTGGCACCTCGGCCCGGACGGCGAGTGGATCCGGCACGCCACGGATGCGGACGGCGGGCCCCTGCGCAACGTCCAGGAGATGCTCATAGACGCCCGGAGGCGCCGGCGTGGCACAGCAACACCTTGAACCGACGGATCCCCTGTCCGGGCACGTCCGGCAGGTGACCGGCGACGCCCTGGCGGCGTATCTGCGGTCCCAGGCCACGGAGTTCCTCCGCGCACTGCGCCAGCACCGCGAGTCGGGCGGTGCGGCGGCGGGCGTGGAGGAACACGTCGACGCAGCCCGGGCCCTGCGCCGCTCGGTCCGCCGCGTCAGCGCCAGCCTCCACACCTTCCGCCCCCTCCTGGACACCGACTGGTCGGAGTCCCTGCGCCCCGAACTGGCCTGGCTGTCCGGGACGTTGGGCATGGAGCACGCGTACGAGTCCCGCCTGGAGCGATTGTTGCTGGCACTGCACAGACTGTCAGGGGCGGTGTTCCCGACGCAGCCGACGGCCGCCGTGCCGAGTGGATCGGCCCGCACCGCACCGGCCCCGGACCGCGGCAACCTCACCGTGGGCGCGGCCAAGGCGGGCGCCCTCCTGGACCGCCAGCTGACCCTCGCCCGCACCCGGGCCCACTCGACGGGCCTGCAGGCCCTGGGGTCCAGCCGCTTCCACGCGGTCGCCGACCACATCGCCGTACTCGCCAGCGAGGTCCCGCTGACGAAAGCGGCCCCCACGACCGGCCTGCACCCCTACGCCGCCGCGGCCCAGGAGCGCCTGGAGGTCGCCGTGACCGCCCTCCCCCTCGTCACCGCGGGCCACCCCTACAACGCCGAGGCCCTCATCCACGGCCTCTCCCCGGACCCCTCCCCGCATCCCCAGGACGCCCCCTGGCACCAGGTCCGCCTCCTCCTGCGCCTGCACCGCTACGCACGCGAGGTCCTGGCCGGCGACGGCCCGCCGGTGGACCTGCGGCTCCACACCGCGGGCCCGTGCCTGGACCGTCACCGGGACGCCTCGGAGGCAGCGGCAGCGGCGGCAGCGGCCGCCCGCACCCCCCGTATCGCCCCGGCGACCGCCTACGCCCTCGGTGTCCTGCACGCCGACCAACGCCACGAGGTGGAGGCGGCCCGCTTCGCGTTCCAGCAGTGCTGGCAGAAACAGGCGGTCAACTCCTGAAGGAGGCAGCGCCCCCGATGACCGACACCCCGGAGACCCCCGTCCAGGCAGCCGGCTGCGTCCTGTGGCGCCACTCCCCGGCCGACGGCGCCCCGGAGATCTGCCTGGTGCACCGGCCGAGGTACGACGACTGGTCGCATCCGAAAGGCAAGCTGAAGCGCGGTGAGGACGCCCTCGTCGCCGCTCTGCGCGAGGTCGAGGAGGAGACGGGGCACCGGGCCGCGCCCGGCACCCCGCTGTCCATGGTGAAGTACTTCGCCAACGGCCGCCCCAAGGAGGTCCGTTACTGGGCGGCCGAGGCCACCGGAGGCGACTTCACCCCGAACGACGAGGTCGACCGCATCCTCTGGCTCCCGCCGGCGGCTGCCAGGAACCGCCTGACCCAGCCCCGCGACAGGATGCTGGTCGACGAGCTCCTTGTGCGGGTGTTCGAACCCACGTAGCGCTCCCGCGGGCTGCTCAGCCCTGTGCGTGCCCCGACGCGTCCGCACGCGCCAGGCTGCGGGCTCTTCGTGCCGGTCCGCGCCAGCCGCAGGTGCACCGGGCCAGGCAGAAACGGCCTTGTTCGACCATCTGCGTGTGGTGGTCCGGTCGGTCGGGAGGAGGTGGGGGAATCCTGTCCTGCTGTGCCACACCGACAACGTTACCCACCTCGGGTGCCGTGCCAATCGGCCGCCTGCGACAGCGGCGGCGGTCTGCGCGTGACGGCCCCCGCCCACCCGTCGTTAACGGCAACGACAGGGAGTCCGTGGCGGACGTCCCGAATGGGGGTGGGCGGCGATGGCGGAGCGGCAGCACAGGCGGGCCGGTGCGGCGCTCGTCACGGCGGTGCTCGCGGCCGGTGCCTGCACGAGCGGCTGTTCGGGCGGTGGCGCCACCCTGGGCGGCGCGCCCGCGGCCGACCCGGTCAAGGCCCTGCGCCGGGCCGCCGACACCCTGGTGGACGCGGGCAGTTCGAAGGCCAGCACATCGATGGAGATGGCCACCGGCGGGACCCGCGTCACCATCCGCGGCGAGGGTGTGTACGACTACCGTGCGCGGCTGGGACGGTTGCGGGTGATGCTGCCGCAGGACCCGGCCGGCACCAGCGAGCACCGGCCGATCACCGAACTCCTCACCCCGGGCGCCCTGTTCATGAAGAACCGGGGCGCCGGTGTGCCCGCCGACAAGTGGGTGCGGGTCGACACCGCGACCCTCTCCGACGGCAACCTCGTCACCGGCGGGGCCACCGATCCGCTCACCGCCGCCGAGGTGCTGCGCGGGACGCGGACGGCGACGTACGTCGGGGCGACGCAGCTCGCGGGGACCGCGGTGCGGCACTACCGGGGCACCGCGGACCTCGCCGCCGCGGCGAGGGGCGCCTCCGGCGCGAACAGGGCCGCCCTGGCGGCGGCGTCGCGGGGGTTCGCCACGGCCACGGTGCCCTTCGACGTCTACCTGGACGACGAGGGCCGCATCCGCAAGCTCCGGCACCGGTTCAGCTTCCTCAACGGGCAGCGCAAGGGCACCGTCGCGGTCGCCTCGACGACGCTGCTGTACGACTTCGGGGCCGCCACAGACGTACGGCTGCCGGCCGGACGGGACATCTACGCCGGGGAGATCGCCCAGGGCGCCGGGAGTGAGCAGCCGTGACGGGCGTCAAGGACTAGCCCGTCCGTGCCATGCGCGGTGTGCGGGCCGCTCCCTACTCTAGGAAGCCGGTGACGGCAGAGAAGAGGTGATGCGCGTGGCTCCGGTCGGCGGTACGGCGGTTCAGGACCACGTGGCCCTCGCCGAGATCGAACTGTGCGGAGAGCTGATCATCGCGGCGTCGGCCGCGCACGACCGGCTGAGCCTGCAGAGCATCGACGAGGTGCTGAAAGTGGCCGAGGAACGCGCGGACGCCCCCGGCGAATGAGCCGGGGGCGCACGTCCCGTCGTGGGCGGATCCTGATCAGGTGCGCAGCAGGCGGCCGATCGCCTTCGTGGCTTCCTCGACCTTCGCGTCGATCTCGGTGCCGCCCTTGACGGCCGCGTCCGCGACGCAGTGCCGCAGGTGTTCCTCCAGGAGCTGGAGGGCGAAGGACTGCAGGGCCTTGGTGGACGCGGAGACCTGCGTGAGTATGTCGATGCAGTAGACGTCCTCGTCGACCATCCGCTGCAGGCCCCTGATCTGGCCCTCGATCCGGCGCAGGCGCTTGAGGTGTTCGTCCTTCTGCTTGTGGTAGCCGTGTGTGGTGTTTTCGGCCACTGTCTCGGAGGGCGCTGTGGCGCCGGCCTCGGTCGTCGTCATCGCATCCTCCAGATCAATACCCCTACCGGGTATATCGTACCGAACTTTGCTGGGTATAGGGCCCTTGGTACGCCCCCGTACGGATCACTCTGCCTGATGGGCGACACTGGGGGACGGCCCATTAGCCGTGGCCGGATGATGCACTTAGCATCAGCCTGACCGAAACCGATGCACCCCGAGGACCCCTTGTGCGCTTTCGTCTGACCCCCAGGGAGACGAGTTTCTACGACATGTTCGCCGCCTCCGCGGACAACATCGTCACGGGCTCGAAGCTCCTCATGGAACTGCTCGGGGCGGACACCGCCGGCCGGGCCGAGATCGCAGAGCGTATGCGGGCCGCGGAACACGCCGGTGACGATGCCACGCACGCGATCTTCCACCAGCTGAACTCCTCGTTCATCACGCCGTTCGACCGCGAGGACATCTACAACCTGGCGTCCTCCCTCGACGACATCATGGACTTCATGGAGGAGGCCGTCGACCTGGTCGTCCTCTACAACGTCGAGGAACTCCCCAAGGGCGTCGAGCAGCAGATCGAGGTGCTGGCGCGGGCGGCCGAGCTGACCGCCGAGGCCATGCCGAACCTGCGGACCATGGACAACCTCACCGAGTACTGGATCGAGGTCAACCGGCTGGAGAACCAGGCGGACCAGATCCACCGCAAGCTGCTCGCCATGCTCTTCAACGGCAAGTACGAGGCCATCGAGGTGCTCAAGCTCAAGCAGATCGTGGACGTCCTGGAAGAGGCCGCGGACGCGTTCGAGCACGTGGCGAACACGGTGGAGACCATCGCAGTCAAGGAGTCCTGAGCCCTTCCATGGACACCTTCGCTCTGGTCGTGACCGTTCTGGTCGCGCTCTTCTTCACGTACACCAACGGCTTCCACGACTCCGCGAACGCGATCGCGACCTCGGTGTCGACGCGGGCGCTCACACCACGGGCCGCGCTCGCGATGGCGGCGGTCATGAACCTGGCAGGAGCCTTCTTCGGCTCCGGGGTCGCGAAGACGGTCAGTGAGGGCCTGATCGAGACACCGCAGGGCTCGAAGGGGATGGGGATCCTGTTCGCGGCGCTGGTCGGCGCGATCGTGTGGAACCTCGTCACCTGGTACTTCGGGCTGCCCTCCTCGTCCTCGCACGCACTGTTCGGCGGCATGGTGGGAGCCGCGCTCGCGGGCGGCACCGGCGTGATCTGGCACGGCGTGGTCGACAAGGTCGTCATCCCGATGTTCATCTCGCCGGTCGTCGGCCTGATCGCCGGCTACCTGGTGATGACCGCGATCATGTGGATCTTCCGGCGGGCCAATCCGCACAAGGCCAAGCGGGGCTTCCGGATCGCGCAGACCGTGTCCGCGGCCGGCATGGCCCTCGGCCACGGTCTCCAGGACGCCCAGAAGACCATGGGTGTCGTGGTGATGGCCCTGGTGATCTCCGGGCACCAGACGTACGGCGACCCGATCCCGGTGTGGGTGAAGATCATCTGCGCGGTGATGCTGTCGCTGGGCACGTACGCGGGCGGCTGGCGCATCATGCGCACGCTGGGCCGGAAGATCATCGAGCTCGATCCCCCACAGGGCTTCGCCGCGGAGACGACGGGCGCGGCGATCATGTTCACCACCGCGTACCTGTTCAAGGCGCCGGTCTCGACGACGCACGTCATCACCTCGGCGATCATGGGCGTCGGCGCCACCAAGCGCGTGAACGCGGTCCGCTGGGGCGTCGCCAAGAACATCATCCTCGGCTGGTTCATCACGATGCCGGCAGCGGCGATCGTGGCCGCCTCCTCCTACGGGATCGTGCACCTGCTGTTCCTCTAGGTACTACGGTCCTGGAACGCGCCGGACTTCGCTGGGGGGGGGGAACGATGAGCGCACGGATACTGGTCGCCGAGGACGACGAGAAGCAGTCCCGACTCATCCGGATCTATCTGGAGAGGGAGGGCAACGCGGTGCAGGTCGTGGCCGACGGCCGCGCCGCACTCGACCGGGCCCGCTCGGTACGGCCGGACCTCGTCGTCCTCGACGTCATGCTGCCGCTGGTGGACGGGCTCGACGTGTGCCGCATCCTGCGCACCGAGTCGGACGTCCCGATCCTGCTGCTCACCGCCCGCACCACCGAGGAGGACATGCTCCTCGGGCTCGACCTGGGCGCCGACGACTACCTCACCAAGCCCTACAGTCCCCGCGAACTGACCGCCCGGGTGCGGGCACTGCTGCGCCGGTCGAAGAAGTCGGGCGGCACACCGGAGCCCACCGTGCTGCGGGTCGGCGTGATGGAAGTGGACACGGCCCGCTTCGAGGTACGGGTGGCGGGACAGCCGGTGGCGCTGACCGCGAAGGAGTTCGCCGTCCTGGAGGCCCTGGCCCGTGAGCCCGGGCGCGTCTTCACCCGCAGACAGATCATCGAGCAG
Organism: Streptomyces sp. NBC_00285; assembly: GCF_036174265.1. Taxonomy (NCBI): domain Bacteria; kingdom Bacillati; phylum Actinomycetota; class Actinomycetes; order Kitasatosporales; family Streptomycetaceae; genus Streptomyces; species Streptomyces sp. NBC_00285. The sequence goes on from NZ_CP108055.1 coordinate 5,130,906, forward strand.
GTCTTCGGCTTCGACAGGGACGTCCTGGAACGGACCGTCGACGCCCATGTGATGAACCTGCGCCGCAAGCTGGCGGGCCCGGGCCGGCCCCACCTGCTGGAGACGGTGTACGGCCGGGGCTACCGCGTCACGGACACCCCGGACTCAGCACCCTCCTGAACTCCCGCCGCCCCGCGGCGCCCTGGGCAGCACGATGGTGAACGTCGTGCCGGCACCGACCGCACTGCGCGCCTCGATCGTCCCCCGGTGATCGGTGACGATCTGGCGGGCGATGGACAGTCCCAGACCGCTGCCGCCGGTCGTCCGGCCCCGTGCGGCGTCCGCCCGCCAGAAGCGGTCGAAGAGGTGCGGCAGATCCTCGGCCGCTATCCCCGTGCCGGTGTCCCGTACCTCCACGACGGCCATGTCGCCCCGGGAGGCCGCGGCCAGAGTGACGGTGCCGCCGGCCGCGGTGGCCCGCAGCGCGTTGCCGACGAGGTTGCCGACGACCTGGCGCAGCCGGTCCGGGTCCGCGACCACGGTCACCGGCCCCGGTGCCGCCAGTTCGAGGGCGACGCCCGCCGTCTCGGCCCCGGCGCGATGGGCCCTGAGGCCGGCCTCCAGGAGCTCACGCAGGTCGACCTCGGTCAGGTGGTAGGTGAGCGCTCCGGCCTCCGCCAGGGCGAGATCCTGCAGGTCGTCCACGATCCGCTGCTGCAGCAGCGCCTCCTCGTGCAGGGAGGCAAGCAGTTCGGGGGTCGGCTCGACGACCCCGTCCCGCAGTGCCTCCAGATAGCCGCGCAGATTGGCCAGCGGGGTGCGCAGCTCGTGCGCGATGTCGCCGGTGAGCCGACGCTGGCGCCTCTCGCCGGCCTGCAGGGAGTCGGCCATGTGGTTGAAGGCGCCGCCGAGCTGCGCGATCTCGTCCCGCCCGGACACGGGGACCCGGCGCCCCAGGTCGCCCTCGCCCAGGTCCCGCGCCGCGAGGGTCATGGCACGGACGGGGCGCAGCACGGCCCGGTTCAGGAGGAGGGCGCCGAGGATGACCGAGAGCGCGACGGAGGCGGCGACGGCTGCGGTGGGTGTGACGGCCAGGGTCGGCGCGGACTCGTCCCGGACGCCCAACCGGATCTCCAGGCGGGGCGGGGCGGCGGCTGCGACCCGCTCGTTGAAGACCCGTTGCAGACAGGCACCGAAGTGCTGCTCGGACGCGCACCGGCGGACCGCGTCGTAGTCCTGTCCCGTGCTCGGGTCGACGCCCTGCTCGGGCCGCGGGCACTGCGGGACCCGGCGGTCGGCGCTGATCAGGGGCACGCCGACGGCGTCCGGGCGGGCCGTCACCTGGGCGTCGGCCCGGGTCAGACAGGCCGCGAGGGCCACCGCGGCACGGTAGTCGGCGATGGCCCTGACCGTCCGTTTCATCGACATCAGCCGTGCCTTGTCCGCCGGGAACCTCAGTACGGGGCGGGCGTCGACCAGGACGGCGGGCTGGCTGCTCGGTGCGCGGGGGGTACGGCCGGCGAGGGCGTCGGAGTCGGCGAGCAGCAGGTCGGTCTCCGTGGCGACCCGGACGCGCTGTCCGGTGTCCTTCGCGAGCTCGGCCACGGTCGGGGAGAGCCCGTCCCAGGTGCCGTGGGTGAATCCGTACGCACGCAGTTCACCGGTGATCCTGGACATCTCCTGCCGGCCCGCCGTGACCGTCTCCTCGATCTGGCGGTTCGCCTGACGCAGGGTCAGCCAGGCGGTGGCAGCGGTGGCGGTCAGCGCGACCAGCATGAGCAGGCCGAGAATCCGGAGCCGGAAGCTCATCTTTTCCTCGCAGTCGGGCCGTTCATGGCGGCGTCCCTGTCGATGCAGAGAATGTCAGGGGGCGGTCCGGCACCGCGCGGGACCGCCCCTTCTCACGTCCCGGACAGTGCCACCGTCGGCGACAGCCGGCTGGCCCGGACCGCCGGATACAGTCCGGCGAGCACCCCGATGACCAGCGTCGAGGCGAGACCGGCCACACCGGCCCACGCCGGCACCACCGTCGGCCAGCCCCGGCTGACGGCGTATCCCGAGGTGATCAGCGTGCCCAGCAAGGTTCCGCCGAGACCGCCGACGAGCGACAGCAGCAGCGACTCCGTCACGAACTGGGTCCGGATCTGGCCGCCGGTCGCCCCGAGCGCCCGCCGCAGGCCGATCTCCGGACGGCGTTCCAGCACCGAGATCACCATGGTGTTGCCCACCCCGACGCCGCCGACGAGCAGGGCGACACCGCCGAGGCCTAGCAGCAGCCCGGTCAGCGTCGACTCGGTGGCCTCGCGGGCGGCGAGCGCGTCCGAGGGCCTCGACACCCGTACCTCGCCCGGCCTTTCGGGGTAGGCCGTGGCCGCCAGCACCGCGCGCACCTCTGCGACCTGACGGTCCGCGGCGCGGACGTAGACGGTGGACGGATGGCCGTCGAAGCCCAGGTACGTGCGGGCGGCCGGCCATCCGACCAGGGCGGCACCGTCGAGTTCCGGGGCCAGCGGCACCGGGTCGAGGACGCCGATCAGCGAGAACCACCGCCCGCCGATCCACAGCCGGACGCCGGGGGTGTACACGTCGAGCCGCCGGGCGGCCGTGGCGCCGAGGACGACCGCCGGGTAGTCCTCGGTGGCCGAGTCCAGCCAGCGGCCCCCGCGGACCTCACCGCCGACGGCGGGCAGCAGTCCGGTGCCGGCCGCGAGGACCTCCAGCGAACCCGTGTGGCCGACCGCGATGCGTTCGTTGCGGTAGACCCCGGCGTCGACCGCACCGGTCGCCGCGACCTCCTCGACCGGCGGGACACGCCGGATCATCGACACGGCCTCCACCGGCAGCTCCGCGTCCTCACCGGTCAGGGACTCACCGGGGGCCACCCGCAGCAGATTGGTGCCGAGGACGTCCAGCCGCTGGTCCACCTCGGCCTGCCCGGAGCCTGAGATGCCGACCACCGCGATCATCGCGGCGACGCCGATCGCGATGCCGAGGGCGGAGAGGAAGACACGCAGGGGCCGGGTCCGCAGGCCGGTGCTGCCGAGCCGGACGACGTCGGCGGGCCGCAGCCGCGATGCGCGCAGTCCTGGGCGGGGGCGGCCGCCGGGAGTGTCGGGCATACGGTCGCTCACCGGGCCGCTCCGATCGTCGTGTTCTGTGCGGTGTCCGCGATCAGCCGGCCGTCACGCATCTCCAGTCGGCGGGGCAGCCCGGCGGCGATCTCACGGTCGTGCGTGATGATCACGACGGTGGTGCCGGCGGCGTGCAGGTCCCGCAGCAGGCGCAGTACGGCCGCCCCGGAGGCGGAGTCGAGATTGCCGGTCGGCTCGTCCGCCAGCAGTACCGACGGCTCGCCGACCACGGCACGGGCGACCGCGACCCGCTGCCGTTCCCCGCCGGAGAGCTGGTGCGGCAGATGCCGGATCCGGTGGCTCAGACCCACCCGGGCCAGCGCGGCGGCGGCCAGTGTGCGCCGACGGCGGAGGGGGACGCCCGCGTAGAGCAGGCCGTCGGCGACCGAGTCCAGTACCGGGACGCCGACCGCCAGATGGAACTGCTGGAAGACGAAGCCGATCCGGGTGGCCCGTAGCGCCGAGACCTCCCGGTCGGACAGGCGTGCCACGTCGTGTCCGTCGATCAGGACGCGCCCCGCCGACGGCCGGTCGAGGCTGCCCATGAGGTGGAGCATGCTGGACTTGCCCGAGCCCGACGGGCCCACCACACCGACCAGTTCTCCGCGCCCGATGCGCAGGCTCACGTCACACAGTGCCGTCACCCCGCCCGGATAGGTCATGGAGACCGCGTCGAACTCCACGACGGTCGCAGATGTGCCGCTCACTGCGGGATCCTCACCTTGAGGCCCTCGCGGACCGCGGAACCGCTCACCTGCACCCTGCCGTCCGCGAACAGCCCGGTCCGCACGGTGACGAAGGCTCCGTCCGCGGTCTCCAGGCCGTGCCCGCCCTCCGCGAGGGCGACCAGCGCGGCCACCGGAACCGTCAGCACCCGCCTGGCCTCCCGCCCCACGTACTCGACGGTGACGGGTCCGCTCTCCAAGCGGCCCAGGGCCTTCTGGTCCTTCATCGTGACGGTCACCGGCACGCTCGCCGCCCCCTCGCCGGAGTCCCCTTCGGGCGCGGTCGCCTCCTTGCCCACGGAGGCCACCTCGCCCCCCACCGACGTACCGTCCGGCAGCCGAACCGTGACGGCCGTGCCCCGTACGGCCCAACTCGCGTCCGACATCGAGGCGTTGACGACAACCTTCCGCGTCGAGCCGGTGTACGACAGGGTGTTCTCGCCGACCGCCCCGCCGAGCCGGACGCCCGGGTGGCCGATGCGGACCCGGCCGGCGGAGTAGACGACGTCCCCGATGCCGACCGTGCCGGTCCGCGGCTCGCCGAGCGCCTTCTGCCAGCGCTTGACCGCCGCCGCCGTGGCGTCGGTGAAGGTCTCGTCCACGGTGAACCCGGAGTAGCCGAGCGCGGACAGATTGGTCTCGAACTGCAGGACATCCATGCCGGTGAGCGCCGGGGCCGCGGTGGCCGGGGCCGACGGACCTTCGCTCGGGGCGGCCTTCCCGCCCTCGGTGCCGCCACCCGTCCCCTGCTCCGTCCCCGTCTCCTGCTCCGTCCCCGTCTCCTGCGGGGCGCCGGATCCCGGTCCCAGGTCCCGGTACATGGGCAGGCTCCCGTACAGCAGGAGCACCGGCCGGTCGTCCACGCGCAGCAGCACGTCACCGCGCTCGGCCGACGCCCCCGTCCCGGGCAGCCAGGTCACCGTGCCGGTCGCCTTGACCGGCAGCGGTATCTCCGTGCCGTATCCCAACTCGCCGTCCACGGAGGTTCGTTCGGTCAGGGTGAGCCGGGTGACCGGGACGAGCGACCCGGTCCTGGCCGGTGCGCCGGGCTCCTCGTCGTCGCCCCCGAGCCCCAGCGCGGCGACCACGGAGACCGCGGCCACCAGCACCAGGGCCGAGACGAGCAGGACCGTACGCCGACGCCGTACGCCCGGTGCCGGCGCGGCAGCCGTCCCGGCGGTGTCGATCTGCGGCACCGTCTCCGTCATGATCAGCCCTTGCCCGGGCCGGAACCGGCCGGGACGCCGACGATCGGCCCGCAGATCCGGATGGCCCTCTTCGCGGAGGCGGAGCTCTGGTCCCACTCGCCCTGTCCGAGGCCGTCGGGGCCGGGGTCGGGGAAGTCGGCGGCGCCGTTGTCCTGCATGCACGTGGCGTACGCGCGTTTCACCTTGATCTGCTCGGCGGACAGGGAGGGCTGGTTGCCGTTCTCGACGCTCTCGGGGACGGCGATCTGGTGCTCGGCGCACTTCCCGGTGGCCGCCCTGAACTTCGCGTCCTTCTTCAGGGCGAGCAGGTCGTCGTCCCCGAAGACGACGTTCCCCCTGGCGTCCGGGTCCGGTGCGTCGATGCCGTTGTCCCGCAGGCACGTCACATAGGCGCGCTGTGCCTCGACGTACGCGGCCATGTCGTCGTCCCCGCCGGACTGCGTGCTCGCCGTACCGGACGCCCGGGCCGTACCGCCCCCGGCCGTGGGAACCTTCGGCCCGCCGTCGCCGCCGCCGCACCCGGCCAGCGTGAGCGCCGCGACCGAGGCCGCGGCGGCCAGCAGTACCCGATTCGTCCTCATCGGTTCTCCCCGTTCCTGTCGGACCCGACCGCGGTCAGCGGCGGGCAGGCCGATCGTAGGAAGGCGATGATGAAGAACTCTTGAAGAACCTGTCCGCCGCTGATGCGACCGCTTCCGCGGCGGCCGCCCATGTCAGAGGGCCCGCCCCCGTAACCGGGGGCGGGCCCTCTGTGGCCTCACGGTGGCACCGCCATGCAGCACCGCGAGGGGTCTTCGTACGGCGGCCTCGGCTCAGCCGAAGCGGCCGGAGATGTAGTCCTCGGTGGCCTGGACCGACGGGTTGGAGAAGATCCGCTCCGTCTCGTCGATCTCGATCAGCCTGCCGGGCTGGCCCACCGCGGCCAGGTTGAAGAAGGCCGTGCGGTCGGAGACGCGCGCCGCCTGCTGCATGTTGTGCGTCACGATGACGATCGTGAAGAGCTCCTTCAGCTCACCGATCAGGTCCTCGATGGCGAGGGTGGAGATCGGGTCCAGGGCCGAGCAGGGCTCGTCCATGAGGAGGACCTTGGGCTCCACGGCGATCGCGCGGGCGATGCACAGACGCTGCTGCTGACCACCGGAGAGACCGGAACCCGGCTTGTTCAGACGGTCCTTGACCTCGTTCCAGAGGTTCGCGCCCTTGAGGGACTTCTCGACGACGTCCGCCAGCTCGGACTTCTTGTACGAGCCGTTCAGGCGCAGGCCCGCCGCCACGTTGTCGAAGATCGACATCGTGGGGAACGGGTTCGGGCGCTGGAAGACCATGCCGACCTCGCGGCGCACGGACACCGGGTCGATGCCCTGGCCGTACAGGTCCTCGTCGTCGAGGAGCACCTTGCCCTCGACCCGGCCGCCCGAGGTGACCTCGTGCATCCGGTTGAGCGTGCGCAGGAACGTCGACTTGCCGCAGCCGGAGGGGCCGATGAAGGCCGTCACCGAGCGCGGCTCGACCGTCATCGAGATGTCTTCGATCGCCTTGTGGGAGCCGTAGTAGGCGGTGAGCCCACTCACGTCGATTCGCTTGGCCATGACTACTTCACTTCCAGATCAGTCGCTGAGGAGGTCGCGTCAGCGACCGGTCTTCGGGGCCTTCCAGCGGGCGATGCCGCGAGCCACCAGGTTGAGGATCATCACGAAGGCGATCAGCGTGAGCGACGCCGCCCACGCACGGTCGTACGCCGCACCGGCGCCCGCGCTGTTCGCGTACTGCTGATAGATGTACAGCGGAAGCGACTGCTGCGCACCCTCGAAGGGGTTGGCGTTGATGAGCGAGTTGCCCCAGACCAGGAGCAGGACCGGCGCGGTCTCTCCGGCGATACGGGCGATGGCCAGCATGACGCCGGTCGTGATGCCGCCGATCGACGTCGGCAGGACCACCTTCAGGATCGTGCGCCACTTCGGGATGCCGAGCGCCAGGGACGCCTCGCGCAGCTCGTTCGGGACGAGCTTGAGCATCTCCTCCGTGGAACGGACGACGACCGGCATCATCAGGATCGCCAGGGCGAGCGAGCCGGCGAAGCCGAACGGCTCCATGTCGAACATCAGCATGATGCTGAGGATGAACAGGCCCGCGACGATCGACGGGATGCCCGTCATGACGTCGACGAAGAAGGTGACGGCCTTGGAGAGCTTGCCGCGCCCGTACTCCACCAGGTAGACGGCGGTCAGCACACCGATCGGCGCCGCCATCACCGTGGCGAGGCCGACCTGCTCCAGGCTGCCGAGGATGGCGTGGTAGATACCGCCGCCCGGCTCGGAGTCGGCGACCAGGCCCATCGAGTGGGTCAGGAAGAAGATGTCGAGGACCTTCACACCCCGCGAGACCGTCGACCACACCAGGGAGATCAGCGGGATGAGGGCGAGCAGGAAGGCGACCCAGACCAGCGCGGTCGCGATCCGGTCCTTGGCCTGGCGGCGGCCCTCCACGCGGGCGGCGATGCCGTACGTCCCCACGACGAACAGGACCGCGGCGATCAGGGCCCACTGGATGCTGCTGTCCAGGCCGGCGGCCGCGCTGATGCCGAGGCCGAGGGCGACGGAGCCGGCGGCGATGGCGTACGGGCTCCACCTGGGCAGGCTCGCGCCGCGCAGGGTGCTGGGGCGCTTCTCGGCGCTTGCGGTGCTCATGCGTTGGCCCCCGAGTACTCCTTGCGGCGGGCGATGATCATGCGCGCCGCGCCGTTGACCAGCAGGGTGATGACGAACAGGACCAGACCGGAGGCGATCAGCGCGTCCCGGCCGGTCTCGCTGGCCTCACCGAACTTGCTGGCGATGTTCTGGGCGAAGGTGCCGCCGCCCGGGTCGAGCAGGCTGGCCTGGATGTCGAAGGTCGGCGAGAGCACGGTGGCCACGGCCATCGTCTCGCCGAGTGCGCGGCCGAGGCCGAGCATCGAGGCGGAGATCACGCCGGAGCGGCCGAAGGGGATGACCGACATGCGGACGACCTCCCAGCGGGTGGCGCCGAGCGCCAGGGCCGCCTCCTCGTGCATCTGCGGGACCTGGCGGAAGACCTCGCGGCTCACGTTGGTGATGATCGGCAGGATCATGATCGCGAGCAGGATGCCGACGGTGAGCATCGAGCGGGGCGCACCGCCCTGCCAGGAGAAGATGCCGGTCCAGCCGAGGTAGTCGTTGAGCCAGCCGTAGAGGCCGTTCATGTGCGGGACGAGGATGAGGGCGCCCCAGAGGCCGTACACGATGGACGGGACGGCGGCGAGCAGGTCGATCACGTAGGCGATCGGGCCGCGCAGTCGGCGCGGGGCGTAGTGCGTGAGGAACAGCGCGATGGCGACGGCGATCGGGACCGCGATGGCCATGGCGATGACCGAGGAGACGACCGTGCCGAAGACGAGGACGGCGATGCCGAACTTCGGCGGGACGAGCTGGGTGTTCCACTCGAACGCGGTGAAGAAGTTGGCGTCGTCCTTGCTGATCGCGATCGAGGCGCGGTAGGCGAGGAAGCCCGCGATCGCGGCCATGATCACCAGCAGCAGGATGCCCGACCCTCGGGAGAGACCGAGGAAGATCCGGTCACCGGGTCGGGTGGCGCCACGGGCCGCGCGCTTCTGCTCGGCCTCGGTGGGTTGCGGTACGGGGGGAGGTGCGTCTGTTATCTGTGTGGTTTCCATCGGGTTCTCCGGTCTGCGGAGCCACACATGTCGTACGGCTCCTGGCGGCGGTGCACCGGACGGTGCGGTCCGGCCGGGGTCCCTTCGAAGCGGGCCCCGGCCGGACCGCACACTCAAATCAGCTGAGGCTCTCGATGGTGGTGCGAACCTTGGCGATGATGTCGTCGGGGATCGGCGCGTAGTCGTTGTCCGCGAGGACCTTCTGGCCGTCCTCGGAGGCGGTGTAGCGCAGGAACGACTTGGTGGCGGCCAGGGTGTCGGCCTTGTTGCCCTTGTCGCAGACGATCTCGTAGGTGACCAGGACCATCGGGTAGGCACCGTCGGCCTTGGTCGCGTAGTTCAGCTGGAGCGCGAGGTCCGAGCCGGTGCCGACGACCTTGGCGTCCGCGATGGCCTTGGAGGCGTTCTCCGTGGTCGCCTCGACCGGGGCGGAGGCGCCGGTGTCGATGCTGACCGCCGTGATGCCGTCCTTGGCGTAGGAGAGCTCGAAGTAACCGATGGCGCCGTTGGTCTGCTTGACCTGCTGGGCCACACCGGAGGACTGCGCGGCGGACTGGCCGCCCTTGGCCTGCCAGGTCTTGCCGCCCTCGTAGGGCCAGTTGGCCTTGGTGGTGGCGATCAGGTACTTGGTGAAGTTGTCCGTCGAACCGGAGTCGTCCGAGCGGTGGAACGCCTGGATCTTCAGGTCGGGGAGCTTGACGCCGGGGTTCAGCGCCGCGATCGCCGGGTCGTTCCACTTGGTGATCTTGGCGTTGAAGATCTTGGCGATGGTGGGCGCGTCCAGCGTGAGCTTGTCGACGCCGGAGACGTTGATGCCGAGGGCGATCGGGCCGCCAACCATCGGGAGGTCGATGCCCTGGCCGCCGGAGCAGACCTTCTTGGAGGCGGTGACCTCTTCCGGCTTGAGCGCGGAGTCGGAGCCGGCGAAGGCGACCTGGCCGTTGTTGAACGCGGTCACACCGGCGCCGGAGCCGCCGCCCTTGTAGTTGATCTGCACACCACAAGCCTGCGTGTACTGCTTGACCCAGGCGTCGATCGCGTTCTTCTGCGCGGAGGAGCCGTCGGCGAGCAGCTGACCCTTGGCGTCGTCACACTTGATGCTGCTGGCGTTCGCCGTGGAGGACGCCTTGCTGCCGCTGCTGTCGCTCGTGTCGTCGGAGCCGCACGCCGTGAGGGCCAGGGCGCCGGAGACGGCGAGAGCACCGAAGGCGAGGGCCCGCCGGTTCTTGCGCTGAAGCTTCACTTGAGTTCCTTCCGGGTGCCGCCGTCCTGAATCCGGCGGCGTGCGCGAAGTCTGGTTGACACGGGGGCGCATTCGAGGCACACCACGTATCGGGTAAGGCCGAAATTAGGCAGATCAGGTGAAGGCGCCTATGGCTGGAAGTGAACGGGGAGTGAACCCCTGCAGAAGGTGCGGTGAGGTCACGGAACGCTTACATCGAGGACACAGTGTGATTCCGGAACCCACCAGGGAACCCGCGCCCCCGCTGACCCGTCTCGTTCCACGGGAGCCTACGAGGCCGACGAAGGGCACGGACACATGCAACGGCGTACGTTCATAGGAGGCGGCGCGGCCGCGATCGCCGCGGTGGCCACGGCCGCGTGCGACGGCGGGGGCACCGCGGAGACCGCGCAGAGCACCCTCGGCAGGTCTCTGTCCGCATCCTCCCGCACGCGCGCGAGCTCGGCGAACTGGGCCGCTCTCGGCCGCGGCCTGGACGGCACCCTGGTCCGCCCCGGCGACGCCGACTGGTCGACGGCCCGCAAGCTCTACAACACCCGCTTCGACTCGCTGAAGCCCGCGGCGGTCGCGTACGTGGCGAACACGGACGACATCCGCACCACGCTCGCCTACGCCCGCGCCCACGGCGTCCAGGTGGCGATCCGCAACGGCGGCCACTCCTATGCCGGCTGGTCCTCGGGAAACAACCGGCTGATCGTCGATGTCTCCGAGCTGAACCGCGTGCGCGCCTCCGGCGGCACCGCGGTGGTCGGCGCCGGCGCCAAACTGATCGACGTCTACCGGGCCCTCACCGCCAAGGGCGTGACGATCCCGGCGGGCTCCTGCCCTACGGTCGGAGTCTCCGGCCTCACCCTCGGCGGCGGCCACGGCGTGGCCTCCCGGGCCTACGGCCTCACCTGCGACAGCCTCACCCGGGCGACGATCGTCACGGCCGACGGCAAGGAACTGGTCGCCGACGCGTCCACCAACAAGGACCTCTTCTGGGCGCTGCGCGGCGCCGGCAACGGCAACTTCGGTGTGGTGACCGAACTGCACTTCAGGACCCACCCGGCCCCGCAGGGCGTGACCGCCTACGCGACCTGGCCGTGGTCGAAGGCCGCCGCCGTGCTGAAGGCATGGCAGGAGTGGGGCCCCGCCCAGCCCGACGAGATCTGGTCCTCCTGCCACCTGGAGAACGGCGGCTCCCCCTCCGTGGCGGTCGCGGCGTTCTCCATGGGCACCTACGGCGAGCTCCAGAACGCCCTGGACCGCCTGGCCGACCGGATCGGCTCACCGGCCCGCAGCGTGACGCTCAGGCGGCACTCCTACGAGAGCGCCATGGAGGCGTACGCGGGCTGCTCGTCCTTCTCCACGGACGCCAAGTGCCACCTGCCCGGCTCCACCCCGGGCCGCAACCCGCAGGGCGCCCTCGGCCGCGAGACCTACGCGGCGCACTCGGACTTCTTCGACCGCTCGCTCTCGGCGGCCGGCATCCAGACCCTTGTGAAGCAGATCGCCTCGGTCCGGGGCGGCTCGGGCAGCATCGCGCTCACGGCCCTCGGCGGCGCGGTCAACCGCGTCTCCCCCACCGCGACGGCCTTCGTCCACCGCCGCTCCCGCATGCTGGCCCAGTACATCGCGTCCTGGAAGGCGGGAACCACGGGCACGACGGCCCAGTCCTGGCTGACGGGAGCACACGACGCGATGAAGCCGTACGCCTCGGGCGCGGCCTACCAGAACTACACGGACCCGACGCTGAAGAACTGGCGCGCGGCGTACTACGGCGACGCGGCGACGAAGCTGGCCAAGCTGAAGCGGCAGTACGACCCGCAGGGGTTCTTCACGTACCCGCAGTCGCTGTAGGTCCTGCTACGCGGCGTGGATCCTGCCCCCCGGCGCAGGTCCTGCTACGCGGCGAGGTCCCGCTCGGAGGCCGCGGCCTCTGTCCGGGCCCCGGGAATCACCGCGGCCTCCCGCTCGGACCCTCTCGCGCGGATGAGCCACGCTCCCCTCGCCGACCCCTCGACCGCCCTCATCACCGGCGTGAGAAGGGCCATCGCGAGCGGCGACAGCAGCAGGGCGACCGCCGTTCCGAGCGCGAACCCGCCGATGACGTCCGTCGGATAGTGCACACCCATGTACACCCGGCAGAACCCTTCGAGCAGCGCCAGCGCGATACCGAAGAGCCCGAACTTCCGGTGGGCGACGAACAGTCCGACCGCCAGCGCCATGGTGATCGTCGCGTGGTCGCTCACAAAGGAGTAGTCGGTCTTCCCGGAGACCAGCACCTCGATGCCCTCATGGGTCCGGAACGGCCGGGGCCGCTCGACGAAACCCCTTATGGGCACGTTGACGAGCACGGCGATCGAGGCGGCCAACGGCGCCCACACCAGCGCGGCCACGGAAGGGGCCGCGTCCTCGCCCCCACGCCGGCGCACGGACCACCAGCACCAGATGACGAGCAGGGCCATGCCAAGCAGGATCCCGTACTCCCCGACGTACTCCATGACCCGGTCGAACCAGTGCGGGGCGTCCTTGGCCAGGCCGTTGATGTCGTAGAGCAGGTCGACGTCGGGGTTCGACCCGGATTCGGCGAGAACAGCCATGGTGCTGCGGCCCCTTCGTCGTCTTTCCCGGCGTACCCATGTGCGCTCGGCTACGCCCCCAGGAACGCACGGCTCCCGTTAATACGTTCCACACTCCACTGAATGATCACTCAGACGTTATCGAAGAGAAATACATCGCCGCAGCTCAGGGGGTGGGTTTCACGCTCGGTCACACCGTGGTGGGCAATGCTTTCGCGCCATCTTCGGTGACTCGTGTGGCGCCGAAGTAATCCGCGCCGTCGATCGGGTCGAACCGGATCACAGCACCTGTTCTCGGGGCGTCGATCATGTATCCGCCGCCCACATAAATCCCTACATGGTGGATGGCGCGCGAGTTGGTGGGGTCATGGGAGAAGAACACCAGATCGCCCGGCAGCAGTTCACTTCTGGCCGGATGGGGGCCCGCGTTGTACTGATCGTTGGCGACGCGGGGAAGTGTGATGCCCACGCTGTCGTAGGCGGCCTGCGTCAGCCCCGAGCAGTCGAAGCGCCCGCCCTGTTCGGTCGTACCGGTGCCGCCCCACAGATAGGGCGTCCCGAGTTTCTTCTGCGCGTAGTAGATGGCTCCGGCGGCCTGCTTGGAGGGATCGACACGGGTCGTCGGCGCGGCGAAGCTCTCCTCCAGAGTCGTGATGGTCTTCACGTAGTTCTGGGTTTCCCTGTACGGCGGTACGCCCCCGTACTTGATGACCGCGTAGGCGCCCGCGTTGTACGAGGCGAGCATGTTGTGGGTGATGTTCCCGGGAACGGCCTTCACATAGGACGCGAGCTGGCAGTCGTACGAAGCCGCCGAAGGAATCGCGTCGTTGGGATCCCAGACGTCCTTGTCGCCGTCCCCGTCCCCGTCGATCCCGTGCGTGGCCCAGGTCCCCGGGATGAACTGCGCTATTCCCTGCGCCGCCGCGGCACTCTGCGCCCTCGGGTTGAACCCGCTCTCCTGGTAGAGCTGGGCGGCGAGCAGCGCCGGGTTGATCGCGGGGCAGAGGTTGCCCCACTTCTGCACGAGCTCCTGGTACACGGCCGGAACGGCGCCCTTGGCCAGGGCTTTCGACGCCCCGCCCACTCCGTTCGCGAGGTTGCCGGCGACGACGTAGACCCCCACGACGAGGAGCATCACGAAGCTGAGCCCCGCTCCGAGAGCGGCGCCCGCCACGAGCCACGCCTTACGCACCGTCAACCGCCCCTCGGTCTTTGGGAGTCCGCCCGCGTCAGTTTATGAGCTTCCCCGAAGGAAACCGGGGTACTCGGCTGGGTCGGCACAAAGATCGGCCATGAGACGGGCCATGAGACGGGCGATGAGTGGGGCGACAGGAGGACCGGTGACAGGACCGGCGCGGCGCGCTCCCCGTGGCCGAGGTCAGCAGACCGCGCGCCGGTAGAGCGCGGCGGCCTCGTCGCCGAGGGCCACGCTGTACGACACGTCGGCCGTCGCCCCGCCCTGCTCGTGCCCGCCCAGCACCCCCACGACCTGCCCGTCCCCGTTCACCCAGGGACTGCCGCTGGTGCCTCCCGTGAACCGCGGGCACTCGATCCGCTGCTGCGTACTGCTGTGCGCGGTCGGCTTGTTGGTGCAGCTGATCGGCGCGTCCGAGGAGGAGGGGTACCCGGTGACGGTGACGGCGGTGGCCCCGGTGGCCGTACGCGTCACCATCCGGTTTCCGCCGACGACGTCCTGGACCGCCCCCTCGACGGTGGCGAAGGCGACGTCACTGTCCTCGTCGTACCCCTGGGACCACCCCGCGGGCAGATACCGCTTGCCCACCTTCCATTTCCCGTAGGGCGCCCTGCCGTCCCGGTACCCGGGAACGAACACGATGTCGACGCGGTTGCCGCCGAGACAGTGCGCTGCGGTGATGAGGAGGTCCCGGTGCGGGCTGTGGACGACGGAGGCGGTGCAGTAGTGGTGGCTGCCGTCGAAAAGGGCGCCCACCCGGGCGCTCTGCGAGGTGGCCGCGGCGACCGTCGTCACCCCGAAGGGCCCCGCTCCGTCGGCGGCGACCGCCTCGGAGGCCGAGGTCAGGGTGAGCAGCACGATGGCGGCGTGGAGAGCGATACGTGGCGTGCACTTCACGGAAGACAGCATTCCGCACGAAGGTGAGAAATGCGTTCAAGCGTCCGGAGGCGGGTTCTCACTCAGCCCCGGACGGCGCGTCGAGCGGGTCACGGCTGTGGGGCGGTCATGGCCGGGGCACCCGGGCCCCCAGGGGCGAGCGACGGAGGCCACGACGTGTTCGACGGTTTCGAGCTGACGCGATGCGAGGGCGACGGAGCCACGCTGCGCGTACGCCACGGCGGCAGCGGCCCCGCGGTGCTGCTCCTGCACGGCCATCCCCGCACGCACACCACCTGGCACCGCGTGGCCCCGCCGCCGGCCGCCGCGGGTTTCACCGTCGCCTGCCCCGATCTGCGCGGCTACGGCCGGTCGGAGAAGCCCGTGACGGACCCGGAACACCGGCCCTACTCCAAACGGGTCATGGCCGGTGACTGCCTCGCGGTCATGCGCCGGCTCGGACACGAGCGGTTCGCGGTCCTCGGGCACGACCGCGGCGCACCCTGCGTGCGTTCTGGGAGAGGGTCGGCCACACCCCCGCCGCCGTTCCACGCTGACCGGCTCAGCCGCGCGTCCCCACGTCCTGGGGGAAACGCGCCCCCGTGAGCTCCTCCGACGCCGTCCACAGACGCCGGGCGACGGCCGGGTCGCTCGCGGCCGCGCTCCGGCCCACCAGAGTCGGTGCCCCCCGCATCTCGCCGAGCCCGTCCGGGCCCACGTAACTGGCCCCGGGCAGATCCTGCGTCGCCGCGTACAGCGTGGGCAGCGCGCCCGCCCGGTCGTCCTGGGCCAGGAACCTGTTGCCGAACTTCATGAACACGCGGGCCGCCGCACTGGACGCGTGGCTCTGGAGGTTGGTCGCCGCGTACCCGGGGTGGGCGGCCAGGGCGCGGACCGGGGAGCCCGACTCCACGAGACGGCGCTGGAGTTCCAGCACGAACAGCAGGTTCGCCAGCTTGGACTGGCCGTACACGCCCCTCGGGTCGTAACCCGAGCTCCGGTCCAGGTCGTCGAAATCGATGCGCTGGTCGCCCCAGCGGTGCGCGCCCGAGGCCACCGTCACGACCCGGTCCGTGAGGTACGGCAGCAGCAGGTTGGTCAGCGCGAAGTGGCCCAGGTGGTTCGTGCCGAACTGCATCTCGAAGCCGTCCCGCGTCCGCTGCTCCGGGATCATCATGACGCCCGCGTTGTTGATCAGCAGGTCCAGCGGGCGGTCCCAGCCGGCCGCGAACTCCCGCACGGACGTCAGGTCCGCCAGGTCCAGCCGGCGCACCTCCGTGCTGCCCTGCACCCGGGCCGCCGCCGCGCCGCCGCGCTCGACGTCCCGTACGGCGAACACCACGTGCGCCCCCGCCCGGGCCAGCGCGTCCGCGGCCGTGAAGCCGATCCCGCTGTTGGCTCCCGTGACCACCGCGGTGCGGCCGGTGAGGTCGGGGAGGGACGTCGCGTTCCACTTCTGCTGTGCGTCAGTAGCCATGACCTGAATGTAGGCGCCGACAACAATGCTGTCAACGACAACAATGATGCCGTCGACTACATCCGGATACGATGAGGGCATGCCACCAGCGAAAAACACCACGCCGCCAGTGACATCCGAGCGGGCCGAGAAGCCCGGGAACCGCCCCTACCACCACGGAGACCTCCGCTCCGCCCTCCTCGCGAGCGCCGAGCACACCCTTCGGGAGAAGGGCGCCGGGTCGCTGTCCCTGCGCGAACTCGCCCGCGACACCGGCGTCAGCCATGCCGCGCCGGGACGGCACTTCAAGGACAAGCAGGCCCTGCTCGACGCCCTCGCCCTGGTCGGCTACGACCGCATGGCGCAGTCCCTGGAGGCCGCCGACGACCCGGCCCTCCCCCTCCGGCCCCGGCTGACCGCCCTCGCCCGGGCCTACCTCGGCTTCGCCCTCGACAACGCCGCACTGCTGGAGCTGATGTACGCCCGCAAGCACGAGCCCGGCGCCTCCGCGCAGATGGCCGCCGCGATCGACCGGACGATCGGCTCGCTGGAGCGGGCCGTCGCCTTCGCCCAGCAGCACGGCGAGATCGTCGACGGCACCCCCGAGCACCTCACGCTCGTCGTGGGCTCCGCCCTCCACGGCCTCGCCTCCTTCGCGGCCAACGGCACGGTCCCGCCCGACGCGGCCATGGACTCGGTGCCGGAACTGGTCCATCACCTGCTGGACGGACTCCGGCCCCGCTGAGCACACCCCCCTGTCACCGGGCTGTCGTTCCGCTCTTCGCCGACGGAGAGAAATGTGTGTGACGCGTGTAGATGGTCAAGCCGAGACCATTCACCGCCCATCGGCCCGCCATTGATCGGTAAGCCCGCAACGCCCTTCGGTAAGGCGGAAGTCAGTATTCCGCCGCGTGTCTTGTTGTCACGTACTCAACAAGGGGATGGTCGTCGCGGGTCGCCGCCCCCACCGGGAACCTCACCGGTGGTCCCCCCGCAGGCCTCTGTCAACCACTCCCAGGAGGCTGTACGTTGCGTACGTCCACCCCCAACACCCCCCACATATCCGGCAGATGGCGCCGTATCGGCTCCGCCGCAGCAGCCACCGGCGCGCTCCTGATCGCCGGCCTCGGCACCGCGGCACACGCCAGCGCGGACACCTCCCACAAGGTGAGCAGCAAGGTGATCGCCGCCGCCGTCGCCAAGGCACACGTGACGTACGAGAGCGCGTGTGGCTCCACCCCCAAGAAGGGCTTCGCCGCCTGCAACGCCCTGCGCGTCACCGGCGGCACCACCGCGTTCATGGAGAAGCAGGCCGTGACGAAGGGCGTGTCCCCCGCGACCGTCAAGCCCGACGCCGCTGCCGCCACCCCGACCGGTTACGGCCCCACCGACCTGCGGTCCGCCTACGGCCTGACCTCCGCGTCCGCCAACAACGGCTCCGGCCAGACGATCGCCATCGTCGACGCCTACGACGACCCCAACGCCGCGGCGGACCTGGCCACCTACCGCTCGTACTACGGCCTGCCCGCGTGCACCGTCGCCAGCGGCTGCTTCAAGAAGGTCGGCCAGACCGGCTCCACGACCTCCCTTCCCACCGCCGACAGCGGCTGGGCCGGTGAGATCTCCCTCGACCTCGACATGGTCTCCGCGATCGCCCCGAACGCCAAGATCCTGCTGGTCGAGGCGACTTCGTCGAGCATGGCCAACCTGGGCAAGTCGGTGAACGAGGCCGTCACCCTGGGCGCCAAGTTCGTCTCCAACTCCTACGGCGGCTCCGAGTCCTCCTCGGACACCTCCTACGACTCCTCGTACTTCAACCACCCCGGCGTCGCCATCACCGTCTCCGCCGGCGACGAGGCCTACGGCGCCGAGTACCCGGCCGCCTCCAAGTACGTGACCGCCGTCGGCGGCACCGCCCTGAAGACCTCCTCCACCACCCGCGGCTGGACCGAGACCGTCTGGAACACCAGCTCCACCGAGGGCACCGGCTCCGGCTGCTCCGCCTACGACGCCAAGCCCACCTGGCAGACCGACACCGGCTGCACCAAGCGCATGATCGCCGACGTCTCCGCCGTCGCCGACCCCGCCACCGGCGTCTCCGTCTACGACTCCTACGGCGCCGACGGCACGGGCTGGAACACCTACGGCGGCACCAGCGCCTCCTCGCCCATCATCGCGTCGGTGTACGCCCTCGCGGGCACCCCGGGCAGCAGCACCTACCCGGCCCAGGACCCCTACAAGAACACCGCCGCCCTCAACGACGTGACCTCCGGCAGCAACGGCTCCTGCACCACGAGCTACTTCTGCACCGCCGGGTCGGGCTACGACGGCCCGACCGGTCTGGGCACGCCGCAAGGTCTGGCCGCCTTCACCGGCTGAGCCGGTCCCTGAATGTCCCCGTCGGGTCACGGGGCGCCGCCCAGGGGGACGTGGGGTCCCCTCGACGGCACAAAGGCAACGGGTCGCGACAGCCGGTCGCGGCCCGTTGCCGTGTCCCGAACGGGCGTGGCCCACCTGTGAGTTGGGCAAAGCAACAGCCGCCCGTCGGCCATGGACGGGTCACGCCCGGACTGGGTTCGGTATGGCGGAAGTCAGGATTCCACCAGCCACCTTGTTGTCGCGTACTCAACAAGAGACCGTCATCACAGGCCGCCGCCCGCCGCCGGGGAGACCGCACCGACGGCACGCACCCGCACCGCCCCTGTCCCACATCATCAGGAGGCTGCACCTTGCGTACCGACATCCCCCACACCCACCTGAGACGGCGCCGCATCGGATCCGCCCTGGCCGCCACCACCGCCCTCGTCCTGGCCGGCTTCGGCACCGCCGTCCACGCGGACGCGACGACCTCGTCCAAGGTCACCTGGGCCGCGACCCCCTGCGCCACCCCCAAGAAGACCGGCGAGCTCGCCTGCAACTCCCTGCGCGTCACGGGCGGCACCACCGCCTTCCAGAAGGCCAGGGGCATCACCCCCAAGGCCGCCGACGCCGCCACCCCCTCCGGATACGGCCCCACCGAACTCCGGTCCGCCTACGGCCTGACCTCCGCGTCCGCCAACAACGGCTCCGGCCAGACGATCGCCATCGTCGACGCGTACAACGACCCCAACGCCGAGGCCGACCTCGCCAAGTACCGCTCGTACTACGGACTCTCCGCCTGCACCACCGCCAACGGCTGCTTCAAGAAGGTCTCCCAGACCGGCTCCACGACCTCCCTGCCCACCAGCGACTCCGGCTGGGCCGAGGAGATCTCCCTCGACCTCGACATGGTCTCCGCCATCGCCCCGAACGCCAAGATTCTGCTGGTCGAGGCGACTTCGGCCACCATGGCCAACCTCGGCAAGTCGGTGAACGAGGCCGTCACCCTGGGCGCCAAGTTCGTCTCCAACTCCTACGGCGGCTCCGAGTCCTCCTCGGACACCTCCTACGACTCCTCGTACTTCAACCACCCCGGCGTCGCCATCACCGTCAGCGCGGGCGACGCGGACTACGGCGCCGAGTACCCCGCCGCCTCCAAGTACGTGACCTCGGTGGGCGGCACCGCGCTCTCCACGTCCTCCAACAGCCGCGGCTGGACCGAGAGCGTCTGGAAGACCAGCTCCACCGAGGGCACCGGCTCCGGCTGCTCCGCCTACGACGCCAAGCCCACCTGGCAGACCGACACCGGCTGCACCAAGCGCATGATCGCCGACGTCTCCGCTGTCGCCGACCCCGCCACCGGCGTCTCTGTCTACGACTCCTACGGCGTCACCGCCGGCTGGTACACCTTCGGCGGCACCAGCGCCTCGTCCCCGATCATCGCCGGCGTCTACGCCCTCGCGGGCACCCCGGGCAGCAGCACCTACCCGGCCCAGGACCCCTACAAGGCGGCCGGCACCTCCGCCCTCAACGACGTCACCTCGGGCAACAACGGCTCCTGCACCACCAGCTACTTCTGCACCGCCACGTCCGGCTACGACGGCCCCACCGGCTGGGGCACCCCGGAGGGACTGAGCGCCTTCACGGGCTGACTCTGCGTCAACACACGGGCCGCGGTCACCGACCGCGGCCCGTTCGTCATGCCGACAGCTCTCCGGGATAGCCTTCACCCGCAGAACATCGGTGCCAGAAGCGCCGCAGGTCGTAAGAGGGGTCAACGACGGGACCACACGACAGGTTCCGCTCAGGCCTCATTGCCCGGGGTTACCTGCCGTGATACACAGAGTGACCAGACAGTCGTTCGTACGAAACCCGCCCACCAATGCCGCCAAGTCGACATACGCGGGCGGAATTGTCAGCGACAATGAGGCCTGACCTCTGCGCACACGCAGGGGTAGCGGAACTACCCACCAGGGGCGGTGACTTACATGTTCGTTGCGGCCGACAAGGGAGACATCAACACCATCATTGGCGGGATCGCTCCCGACTGGGGGCCCTTCGGGGCGCTGGGGACGGAAGCGAAGACGATGATCCAGGTCGTCATGGCGGTCGCCATCCTGCTCTGCCTCGGCATCGCCATCTGGGGCGCCGCGAAACAGCGCATCGGCGCCACCGCCCTGAGGGACACCTTCAGCGCGGAACAGGGCAAGGGCCTGATCGTCGCCGGACTGACGGGAGTCTTCATCATCGGCTCCCTGGGCACGCTCTTCACCATCGTGTACGGCATGGCCGTGTAGCCGCCGCGTCCGGTCGACGCACCTCCGCTCCGGCCGGGCGCGCCCGGTACCCCGCTCCACCCCACCCGTCCGTCATGCCCACCGGCTGAGGTTGCGTTCCCCCGATGTCCTCGATCACCGCGATGACTCCGATGCCGAGTCACCACACCGCGCCCGCGCGGGAACCAGCACGGCTACCGTCGTACTCGTACACGTTTTCCCACGCTTTTCCGCACGACGTCGAGGGGGCGTAAGCGGCATGAGTCTCGGAGACGACCCGGAGGGCTCCGGAGGATACGGCGGCACGGGCCAGACCCGCACCCGGTACCCGGAGGGCAGCGGCGGCGACGTCTACGGCGGCGCCCGCAGAGGCGGCCGATCCTCC
The DNA here is from genome assembly GCF_036174265.1 of Streptomyces sp. NBC_00285. Taxonomy (NCBI): domain Bacteria; kingdom Bacillati; phylum Actinomycetota; class Actinomycetes; order Kitasatosporales; family Streptomycetaceae; genus Streptomyces; species Streptomyces sp. NBC_00285. The sequence goes on from NZ_CP108055.1 coordinate 5,151,990, forward strand.
TCCAGAAGCCTGGTCACGGTGGTCGGCGTCGTCGTCCTCCTGATCGCGGCGATCGCCTTCGCGAACCGCGGGGGAGACGATCCCTCGTCCTCGACGGAGGGCGCAGGTGCGGCAGGCCAGCCGAAGGCGTCGGCGACAGCCCCGAGCGGAACCAAGCCGGTGCAGTCCACACCGGGCCTGATCCCCACGGGCTACGCACACAACGCCCAGGGAGCCCAGAGCGCAGCCGCGAACTACGCGGTGGCGCTGGGGTCCACCGGCCTGTTCGCAAAGACCACCCGCGACAGCATCCTGCAGGCCATCTTCACGCCGTCTCGGGTCACCAGCCTCGAGGCCGCCCTGGACAAGGCCTACACCCCCCAGTTCAACGAGAGCCTGGGCCTGAACAAGGACGGCTCCGCGCCCACGGGCTACACGTTCGTGTCCCGCACCACCCCGATGGGCACGAAGGTCACACAGACGTCCGCCGACGACATGACCGTTGCCGTCTGGTGCGGCGGTCTCCTCGGACTGGCGGGCCAGAACTCCACCAACCCGGTCACCAGCAGCTGGTTCACCATCACGATGAAGATGGAATGGACCGGCAATGCCTGGAAGATCGTGACGCACTCCCAGAAGGAGGGCCCGTCGCCCGTCCCAGGCGACGACAAGGCCTCCAGCGCCGATGAGATGGCGAAGGCCGTCGAGGAGTACGGAGGGTTCACCTATGCCCGCTAGTCGCCGCGTCCTCACCCTGGTCGGCGCCGCCGGCGCCCTTCAGACCGCGACAGTGCTCATGGCCACGCGCGCCTTCGCGGCGCCCACTCCGAGCCCCACGCCGACCAAGAGCAGTGACTGCTCGCTGATCGCCCCTCCTGCGAGGGACTACTGCGAACAGGGCAGCAGCAGCGGCGGCGGCTCGACCCCCGGGCTCACCTCCACCCTCGACCCCCTCTCCTCCCTCGCCCAAGGCTGCGCCAAGGCCGCCGCCTGGACCATCGACAAGCTCAGCGTGGCCGTCAAGGACACCGCCAACGTCGACTTCACCAACCAGAAGTTCCTCCAGCAGTACGCGGTCGTCTTCGCGGCATCGACCATCCTCACCCTTCTCCTGTGGCTGCTGGCCGTCGCCAAGCGGGCGGTGCGAGGCGTCCCCCTCACCACCGCCATCAGCGAGGCGATCGGCTTCCTCTGGCTGACCGTGCTCGCCTCCGCCTTCACCCCCCTCATCCTCTACACCGTCGTCTCCGCCACGGACGGCGTCTCAGAGGTCCTCGCCAAGACCACGGGCGACCAGACCGACACGTTCTTCGGCACCTTCTCCGGCGCCCTGGAGAAGGGCAACGACATCGGCGGCGGCCCGATCATGCTGATCGTCGTCTCCCTCGTCAGCATCCTCGCCGCGGGCGTGCTCTGGCTGGAGCTCGTCATCCGCGCCGCCCTCCTCTACGTCGGCGCCCTCCTCGGCACCGTCGTCTACGCCGGCCTCGTCGACAAGAACCTCTGGGGCCACGTCCGCCGCTGGGCCGGCATCATGATCGCGGTGATCCTGGTCAAACCGGTCATCGTCATCGTGCTGGGCCTCGCCGGCGCGCTCTCCTCCGACAGCGGCCCCGACTCCTTCTCCGCCGTCGTCTCCGGCCTCGCGATCATCCTGCTCGCCATCTTCGCCAGCGCGATGATCTACCGCTTCGTCCCCGGCTTCGGCGACGAGATCGCCGGCTCCCGCAGCAACCGCATCATGCAGGGCGCCGAGGGCAAGGCCGCCGCGGTCATGAGCTCCCCGGCCACCCTGGTCGCCCAGGGCATCAAGACCCACAGCACCCGGGCCGACAACAACGGCGGCGGAGGCGGAGGCCAGAACTCCGGCGCCCGCCCCAGCAACCAGGTGTCCGGCGGCGTCGCCGCGCACAGCTCGCGCACCCCGAACGGAGGCGGCGGATCTGTCGCCTCCGCCGCTCCCGCCCCCCGCGCGAGCAACCCGGTGAACACCCCGCACGCCAGCAACAACCGCAACAGCACAGGAGGTGACGGGCGTTGACGACCGAGTCCCACGTGTCGCATACGATCGCGCCCCGCCGTACATATCTCATCGGCCGCGCCCGGCCGAACGCGATCGTCGGCCGCAACCGTGAGAGCGGCGAGATCACTCTGATCATCGCGGGCGCGTTCCTCGGCATGATGTGCGGGCTCCTCGTCCCGGTGCTCTCCCTGCGCATCGTCCTGCTGATGGGCTTCCCCCTCATCGCGCTGGCCGCGGTCTACGTGCCGTACAAGCGCCGCACCTTCTACAAGTGGTTCGAGATCAACCGCAGTTACAAGCGCACCCTGCGCCAGGGCACCACGTACCGCTCCTCCGTGATGGAGGCCGGCACCCACGTCGACGGCCGCGAGGTCGAGATCGGCCCGCCGCCCGGCATCGGCCGGATCAACTGGCTGGCCGCCCCGTTCGGGCCCGACGAGATCGCCGTACTCCTCCACGCGGACCGCCGTACCGTCACCGCCGCCATCGAGATCGAGGGCCCCGGCGTCGGCCTGCGCGACTCCGAGGACCAGGAAGCCCTCGTCGACCGCTTCGGCACCCTGCTCAAGCACGTGGCCAACGGCGACGGCTTCGTCACCCGGCTCCAGATCCTCGCCCGCACCCTCCCCGCCGACCCCGACGCCCACGCCAAGGACGTCGCCGTACGCGGGGACGTGAAGGCGCTGCCCTGGCTGCAGACGTCGTACGACCAGCTCCAGTCGATGGTGTCGACCAGCAGCGAGCAGCACCGCGCCTATCTCGTCGCCTGCATGCACTTCAACCGCGAACTCGCCGCCGAGGCCAACACGATGGCCCGCGCCGCCCGCCCCCAGGCCGGCCGCAAACTCGACCGGGACGCGGGCCTCGCGGTGGTCATGGCCCGCGAGCTGACCGACATCTGCTCCCGCCTCCAGGAAGCGGACATCCGCGTACGCCAGCCCCTCGGCCAGGGCCGGCTCGCCTCGCTCATCCACTCCATGTACGACCCCGACCACCCCATCGACCACATCCAGGCGATGACCAAGCGCAACGCCTGGCCGGCTGAACTCGACGCCATGGAAGCGACGTACCTCCAGGCGAAGACGAGGGAGTCGTCCACCCGCGCGCCCTGGTGCCACGCCACGGCCTGGGTCAAGGAGTGGCCGATGACCCCCGTCGGCGTCAACTTCCTCGCCCCGCTCCTCGTCCACACCCCGGACGTCATCCGCACGGTCGGCGTCACCATGGACCTCGAACCCACCGAGATCGCCATCGAGCGCATGCTGACCGAGAAGACGAACGACGAGGCGGAGGCGTCCCGCGCCGCCAAGATGAACCGCACGGTCGACCCCCGCGACATCGCCTCCCACAACCGTCTGGACCAGCGCGGCGAAGACCTGGCCAGCGGCGCGGCAGGCGTCAACCTCGTCGGCTACATCACCGTCTCCTCCCGCAACCCCGAGGCCCTGGCCCGCGACAAGCGGACCATCCGGGCGTCGGCCGGAAAGTCGTATCTGAAACTGGAGTGGTGCGACCGCGAACACCATCGCGCCTTCGTGAACACGCTTCCGTTCGCCACCGGCATCCGAAAGTAGAGGACCAAGCATGCGGGATCCGCTGTCCGTCCTCACCGACGCCTTCACGTCCTTCCTCTTCGGAAAGGTCGAGACGACGCGCCTGCCGGTCCGCACCTCCACCGGCCAGGCGCAGGCGGTCTACCTCCCGACCGCCGCGCCGGGCCTCGGCGACTCGGGCGTGATCATCGGCCGCGAGGTGTACTCCGGCAAGGGCTACATCTACGACCCCTTCCAGCTCTACGGCCAGCAGCTCCCGGCCCCGCACTGGCTGGTCCTCGGCGAGTCCGGAAACGGCAAGTCGGCGCTCGAGAAGACGTACGTCCTACGGCAGTTGCGCTTCCGCGACCGCCAGGTCGTCGTCCTCGACGCACAGGGCGAGGACGGCGCCGGCGAGTGGAACCTCATCGCGCGGGAGCTGGGGATAACCCCCATCCGGCTCGACGCGATGGCGGCCCTGGACCAGGGCATCCGCCTCAACCCACTGGACCCCGCGATCACCACCACCGGACAGCTCGCGCTGCTCCGGACCATCATCGAGGTCGCGATGGGCCACGGCCTCGACGAACGCTCCGGCTTCGCCCTCAAGGTCGCGCACGCCTACGTCAACGAGACCATCGTCGAACGCCAGCCGATCCTCACGGACATCGTGGAGCAACTACGGCACCCCGAACCCGAGTCGGCCGAGGCGATGAACGTCGACATAGAGGACGTACGCGCGTGGGGCCTCGACGTCGCCCTGGTCCTGGACCGCCTGGTCGACGGTGACCTGCAGGGCATGTTCGACGGCCCCACGACGGTCGGCATCGACCTCGACGCGCCGCTGATCGTCTTCGATTTGTCCCACATCGACCGCAACTCCATCGCCATGCCCATCCTCATGGCGATCGTCGGGGTTTGGCTGGAACACACCTGGATCCGCCCCGACCGGAAGAAGCGCATCTTCCTGGTCGAGGAGGCCTGGCACATCATCAACAGCCCCTTCGTGGCACAGCTGTTCCAGCGTCTGCTGAAGTTCGGCCGACGCCTCGGCCTGTCCTTCGTGGCGGTCGTGCACCACCTGTCCGACGTGGTGGACGGAGCGGCAGCCAAGGAGGCCGCGGCGATCCTGAAAATGGCGTCGACCCGGACGATCTACGCCCAGAAGGCCGACGAGGCCCGTGCGACCGGCCGCGTCCTGGGCCTGCCACGCTGGGCCGTGGAGATCATCCCGACGCTCACCCCCGGCATCGCCGTCTGGGACGTCAACGGCAACGTCCAGGTGGTCAAGCACCTCGTCACCGAGACGGAACGCCCCCTGGTCTTCACCGACCGCGCGATGACGGAGTCCTCCGCCGACCGCGAACTTGTCGTCGACGCCCTGCGGGCCGCCGAGTTGGAGGCCGAGGAACGGGCGGCGGCCTTCGTGGAACAGCACTTGGGCGACTCCGAGTCGACGGTGGCGTAGGAGGCGGACAGTGGTGAGACCGGACGACCGCTACCGGGACGGTCAGGCGGGCCACCTGGGCCAAGGCGGTCAGGGGGGCCAAGGAGGCGTCCCTGACGGCCTGTTGGTGGGCCTGCTCGCCTTCCTCCTCGGCATGACCCTGCTGGTCTGGACGGCGACGGGCCTCGCGGGCTGGTTCTCCCACGGCGGCTGGCCCCGGGCCGTCACCTTCACCAGCACCCCCCAGGCCATGCGCCACCTCATCGGCCACCCCCAGGACATCCCCGGCGCCTGGCCCGACACCCCCGCCGCCCAGCTCTCCGGCTACGGCCTCGTCTGGGGCCTGTTCATCGGCCAGTTGATGATCCTGGCCGTCCTCATGATCTTCGTGATGGGCACACTGGCCCGCTGGCGGGGAGTACGGGAGAGGGCGAGAGCGGAACGCCTGGCAGCCCTGGCGCGGCAGACCGCACCCGAACCGTCCGCCCACGAGGCACCGATACACGAGGTTCCGGCCCCGAGGCCGGCCCCGGAACCGCAACCCGCCGGCGCCCCGCCCCCCCAGCCCACCGAGCCACTCCACACCCCGGTGGCCGAGCCACTACTGGTGGGCGCCTGGGAAAAACCACAGCGCGCCCAGGGCCCGGTGCTCTACGCCCCCAGGGAAGCCCGCCACTCGACCGCCACCCAGGCCGTCCGGGACGCGGAAGGCCCCGCCCTCATCGTCACCTCGAACCCGGCCCTCTGGGCGGACACCAAAGACGCCAGAACCAAACTCGGCCCGGTCCACGTCTACGACCCCACCCACCTCTGTGACACCCCGGCCCGCCTCCACTGGTCCCCCACCACCAGCTGCGAGGACAAGGAAACGGCCACCGCACGGGCGCGAGCCCTCCTCGCCCCGATCCGCCCCACCGCGAGAATCGACCAGGCGGTCACCGACGTGGCCGAAACGCTCCTGCGCAGCTACCTCCACGCGGCAGCCATCGAGTCCCGCACCGTCCGCCACGTCCACCGCTGGTGTCAGGGCACCCAGATCCAGGACGCTGTGAGAACCCTCCGCACGAACCCGAAAGCAGCCCCCGGCTCCGCAGGCGAACTGGAAGCAGCCCTCACCGCGCACCCCGAACGCCGTGACATCGCCCAGGAGTTGACCAGCCGAGCCCTCTCCGCCCTCTTCACGGTCAACGTCCGCGAGGCCTGCACTCCCAACCGAAGTGATGCCCTCGCCTTGGATTCCTTCGTCGACGAAGGGGGCACGCTTTATGTGGTGGGTGAATCGATCGAGGACCCCAGGACCAACCCGGGCGCGATGCCACTCCTGACAGCCCTCACCTCTAGCGTGGTCGAGCGTGGCCGGCGCATGGCCGAACGGTCATCCTCCGGTCGCCTCGACCCACCACTGACGCTCGTCCTGGACGACGTCGCAGCCGTGGCTCCGCTTCCCCAGCTCCCGGAGCTGCTGGCCGCCGGAGCGGACCGGGGGCTACCGACCCTGGCCCTGCTCCGGTCCCGCGAACAGGGCCGAACCCGCTGGCCGGACGCCGACCTCCCGGCCTGACGCCCGGGCCGGCCGCCGCGGCACTCAATCCCGTTCCAGCACGAATTCCAGCTCGAACTCCCCCGGCGCCGACGTGAGCGGGACGGCCACGCCACTTGGCGTGAACCCCATCCTGCGGTAGAACCGCTGCGCCCGTCCGTTGTCCTCGTGCACGATCAGCCTCGTCCGCTCGGCTCCGTGCGCCCAGGCCCACTCAAGGGCGGCGTCGAACAGCACGTCGGTGAGCCCGCTGCCGCGCTCCTCGGGCAGCACGAAGACCCCCACGAGATGCCCCTGCTTCCGCTCCACCGGGAACCCGGCCCAGTCACTGGTCCCGGGCTGCTCCAGCAGCACGGTCACCATCCCGACCCACTGTCCGCCGGGTGCCTCGGCAATGACCGTCTGCGCACTGTCAGCCCCCTCGGCACCATGGGCCGTGCGTTCCTGCCAGAAGGAGTCGGGCCGGGCAAGGGCCTCCTCGTAGGTCTCCAGGAAGGCGAGAGGCGCGACCGGATCCTGAAGCGCCACAAGCCGCAACGCCTTGGCAGCAGGCCACTCATCAGCGCGGACGGACCGGATCACGTAACTCATGAGGGCCACAGTAGTACCCCGGCACAAAACCCCCGTCCGGAAATACAGAAAACCCCCGTGCCGAATGGCATGGGGGTTTTCTCAAAGATTGTTCGGCGGTGTCCTACTCTCCCACAGGGTCCCCCCTGCAGTACCATCGGCGCTGTAAGGCTTAGCTTCCGGGTTCGGAATGTAACCGGGCGTTTCCCTCACGCTATGACCACCGAAACACTATGAAACTGTCGAACCATGCCACACCACACCACCCGTAAACCACAGGGATGTGGGGCTGTTCGTGGTTTCAGAACCAACACAGTGGACGCGAGCAACTGAGGACAAGCCCTCGGCCTATTAGTACCGGTCACCTCCAGCGGTTACCCGCCTTCCAGATCCGGCCTATCAACCCAGTCGTCTACTGGGAGCCTTAACCCCTCAAAGGGGGTGGGAATACTCATCTCGAAGCAGGCTTCCCGCTTAGATGCTTTCAGCGGTTATCCCTCCCGAACGTAGCCAACCAGCCATGCCCTTGGCAGGACAACTGGCACACCAGAGGTTCGTCCGTCCCGGTCCTCTCGTACTAGGGACAGCCCTTCTCAATATTCCTGCGCGCGCAGCGGATAGGGACCGAACTGTCTCACGACGTTCTAAACCCAGCTCGCGTACCGCTTTAATGGGCGAACAGCCCAACCCTTGGGACCGACTCCAGCCCCAGGATGCGACGAGCCGACATCGAGGTGCCAAACCATCCCGTCGATATGGACTCTTGGGGAAGATCAGCCTGTTATCCCCGGGGTACCTTTTATCCGTTGAGCGACGGCGCTTCCACAAGCCACCGCCGGATCACTAGTCCCGACTTTCGTCCCTGCTCGACCCGTCGGTCTCACAGTCAAGCTCCCTTGTGCACTTACACTCAACACCTGATTGCCAACCAGGCTGAGGGAACCTTTGGGCGCCTCCGTTACTCTTTAGGAGGCAACCGCCCCAGTTAAACTACCCATCAGACACTGTCCCTGATCCGGATCACGGACCCAGGTTAGACATCCAGCACGACCAGACTGGTATTTCAACGACGACTCCACAGACACTGGCGTGCCCGCTTCACAGTCTCCCAGCTATCCTACACAAGCCGAACCGAACACCAATATCAAACTGTAGTAAAGGTCCCGGGGTCTTTCCGTCCTGCTGCGCGAAACGAGCATCTTTACTCGTAGTGCAATTTCACCGGGCCTATGGTTGAGACAGTCGAGAAGTCGTTACGCCATTCGTGCAGGTCGGAACTTACCCGACAAGGAATTTCGCTACCTTAGGATGGTTATAGTTACCACCGCCGTTTACTGGCGCTTAAGTTCTCAGCTTCGCCACACCGAAATGTGACTAACCGGTCCCCTTAACGTTCCAGCACCGGGCAGGCGTCAGTCCGTATACATCGCCTTACGGCTTCGCACGGACCTGTGTTTTTAGTAAACAGTCGCTTCTCGCTGGTCTCTGCGGCCACCCCCAGCTCACCGAGTAAATCGGATCACCAGTGATGGCCCCCCTTCTCCCGAAGTTACGGGGGCATTTTGCCGAGTTCCTTAACCATAGTTCACCCGAACGCCTCGGTATTCTCTACCTGACCACCTGAGTCGGTTTAGGGTACGGGCCGCCATGAAACTCGCTAGAGGCTTTTCTCGACAGCATAGGATCATCCACTTCACCACAATCGGCTCGGCATCAGGTCTCAGACTTAATGAACGGCGGATTTGCCTACCATTCGTCCTACACCCTTACCCCGGGACAACCACCGCCCGGGATGGACTACCTTCCTGCGTCACCCCATCACTCACCTACTACAAGTCTGGTTCGCCGGCTCCACCACTTTCCATTCCCCGAAGGGTCCGGAACGGCTTCACGGACTTAGCATCGCCTGATTCAATGTTTGACGCTTCACAGCGGGTACCGGAATATCAACCGGTTATCCATCGACTACGCCTGTCGGCCTCGCCTTAGGTCCCGACTTACCCTGGGCAGATCAGCTTGACCCAGGAACCCTTAGTCAATCGGCGCACACGTTTCCCACGTGTGTATCGCTACTCATGCCTGCATTCTCACTCGTGAACCGTCCACCACTAGCTTCCGCTGCAGCTTCACCCGGCACACGACGCTCCCCTACCCATCCCAGCCCCCGTTGGGGGTATGTGCTGGAATGACACGACTTCGGCGGTACGCTTGAGCCCCGCTACATTGTCGGCGCGGAATCACTAGACCAGTGAGCTATTACGCACTCTTTCAAGGGTGGCTGCTTCTAAGCCAACCTCCTGGTTGTCTGTGCGACTCCACATCCTTTCCCACTTAGCGTACGCTTAGGGGCCTTAGTCGATGCTCTGGGCTGTTTCCCTCTCGACCATGGAGCTTATCCCCCACAGTCTCACTGCCGCGCTCTCACTTACCGGCATTCGGAGTTTGGCTAAGGTCAGTAACCCGGTAGGGCCCATCGCCTATCCAGTGCTCTACCTCCGGCAAGAAACACACGACGCTGCACCTAAATGCATTTCGGGGAGAACCAGCTATCACGGAGTTTGATTGGCCTTTCACCCCTAACCACAGGTCATCCCCCAGGTTTTCAACCCTGGTGGGTTCGGTCCTCCACGAAGTCTTACCTCCGCTTCAACCTGCCCATGGCTAGATCACTCCGCTTCGGGTCTTGAGCGTGCTACTGAAACGCCCTATTCGGACTCGCTTTCGCTACGGCTTCCCCACACGGGTTAACCTCGCAACACACCGCAAACTCGCAGGCTCATTCTTCAAAAGGCACGCAGTCACGACGCACCAAGTAAACTTGATGCGCGACGCTCCCACGGCTTGTAGGCACACGGTTTCAGGTACTATTTCACTCCGCTCCCGCGGTACTTTTCACCATTCCCTCACGGTACTATCCGCTATCGGTCACCAGGGAATATTTAGGCTTAGCGGGTGGTCCCGCCAGATTCACACGGGATTTCTCGGGCCCCGTGCTACTTGGGTGTCTCTCAAACGAGCCGTTGACGTTTCGACTACGGGGGTCTTACCCTCTACGCCGGACCTTTCGCATGTCCTTCGTCTACATCAACGGTTTCTGACTCGCCTCACAGCCGGCAGACTGTGAAAGAGAGATCCCACAACCCCGCACACGCAACCCCTGCCGGGTCTCACACGTATACGGTTTGGCCTCATCCGGTTTCGCTCGCCACTACTCCCGGAATCACGGTTGTTTTCTCTTCCTGCGGGTACTGAGATGTTTCACTTCCCCGCGTTCCCTCCACATACCCTATGTGTTCAGGTATGGGTGACAGCCCATGACGACTGCCGGGTTTCCCCATTCGGAAACCCCCGGATCAAAGCCTGGTTGACGGCTCCCCGGGGACTATCGTGGCCTCCCACGTCCTTCATCGGTTCCTGGTGCCAAGGCATCCACCGTGCGCCCTTAAAAACTTGGCCACAGATGCTCGCGTCCACTGTGCAGTTCTCAAACAACGACCAGCCACCCATCACCCCGGAGCTACACTCCGAGTTCACTGGGGCCGGCACCCGAAGACAGACCTTACGGCCGTGCCCTCAGACACCCAACAGCGTGCCCGGCATCCCCGCCACTCATGATCAGCTTTCCACGCTCCGAAGAGCAGTACTTGCAGCCCGAGATGACTGACGATGCCGAATAATCAACGTTCCACCCGTGAGCAACCAGCATCGGACGTACGCCGATGTACTGGCCTCTGACCTCACCCCGTGGGGATCGGTAAGAAGTGCTCCTTAGAAAGGAGGTGATCCAGCCGCACCTTCCGGTACGGCTACCTTGTTACGACTTCGTCCCAATCGCCAGTCCCACCTTCGACAGCTCCCTCCCCACAAGGGGGTTGGGCCACCGGCTTCGGGTGTTACCGACTTTCGTGACGTGACGGGCGGTGTGTACAAGGCCCGGGAACGTATTCACCGCAGCAATGCTGATCTGCGATTACTAGCAACTCCGACTTCATGGGGTCGAGTTGCAGACCCCAATCCGAACTGAGACAGGCTTTTTGAGATTCGCTCCACCTCACGGTATCGCAGCTCATTGTACCTGCCATTGTAGCACGTGTGCAGCCCAAGACATAAGGGGCATGATGACTTGACGTCGTCCCCACCTTCCTCCGAGTTGACCCCGGCGGTCTCCTGTGAGTCCCCGTCACCCCGAAGGGCACGCTGGCAACACAGGACAAGGGTTGCGCTCGTTGCGGGACTTAACCCAACATCTCACGACACGAGCTGACGACAGCCATGCACCACCTGTACACCGACCACAAGGGGGGCACCATCTCTGATGCTTTCCGGCGTATGTCAAGCCTTGGTAAGGTTCTTCGCGTTGCGTCGAATTAAGCCACATGCTCCGCTGCTTGTGCGGGCCCCCGTCAATTCCTTTGAGTTTTAGCCTTGCGGCCGTACTCCCCAGGCGGGGAACTTAATGCGTTAGCTGCGGCACCGACGACGTGGAATGTCGCCAACACCTAGTTCCCACCGTTTACGGCGTGGACTACCAGGGTATCTAATCCTGTTCGCTCCCCACGCTTTCGCTCCTCAGCGTCAGTAATGGCCCAGAGATCCGCCTTCGCCACCGGTGTTCCTCCTGATATCTGCGCATTTCACCGCTACACCAGGAATTCCGATCTCCCCTACCACACTCTAGCCTGCCCGTATCGAATGCAGACCCGGGGTTAAGCCCCGGGCTTTCACACCCGACGTGACAAGCCGCCTACGAGCTCTTTACGCCCAATAATTCCGGACAACGCTTGCGCCCTACGTATTACCGCGGCTGCTGGCACGTAGTTAGCCGGCGCTTCTTCTGCAGGTACCGTCACTTTCGCTTCTTCCCTGCTGAAAGAGGTTTACAACCCGAAGGCCGTCATCCCTCACGCGGCGTCGCTGCATCAGGCTTTCGCCCATTGTGCAATATTCCCCACTGCTGCCTCCCGTAGGAGTCTGGGCCGTGTCTCAGTCCCAGTGTGGCCGGTCGCCCTCTCAGGCCGGCTACCCGTCGTCGCCTTGGTGAGCCATTACCTCACCAACAAGCTGATAGGCCGCGGGCTCATCCTTCACCGCCGGAGCTTTCAACCACCACAGATGCCCGTAGCAGTGATATCCGGTATTAGACCCCGTTTCCAGGGCTTGTCCCAGAGTGAAGGGCAGATTGCCCACGTGTTACTCACCCGTTCGCCACTAATCCCCACCGAAGTGGTTCATCGTTCGACTTGCATGTGTTAAGCACGCCGCCAGCGTTCGTCCTGAGCCAGGATCAAACTCTCCGTGAATGTTTACCCGTAATCGGGTGCACACATCACGAGAGCGGAGCAACCACCGGAATAAGGCGGTCACTCACAGCGTCCTCGCTGTGTATTCTTCAAAGGAACCTCATCTACGACCATGAAGGCCGGAGACGGGGTATCAACATATCTGGCGTTGATTTTTGGCACGCTGTTGAGTTCTCAAGGAACGGACGCTTCCTTTGTACTCACCCTCTCGGGCTTTCCTCCGGGCTTTTCCCTTCGGTCTTGCGTTTCCGACTCTACCAGACCGTTTCCCGATCCGATTTCCTCGGTGCTTTCCAGGTTCCCGCTTTCGCGTTTCCCTTTCCGGCGGTTCCGACTCTATCAGATCCTTTCGGGCCTGACTCCCAGTCAGAGGGGGCTTGCCTTCCCGGCTGTTGGGCCGTTCCGACGTCTCAAACCCTAGCGGATTCCCTCCGCGGTCCCAAATCGAGGACCGCGTCCGAATCGAATTGAATTCGGGCACGCCGAATTCATCCCGACTGGGGGATCATGCTGTTGGTTTGAGTGGCCGCTTTCGCGGCAGAAGGTGTCACCGCAGAACCGTTACGGCCCGTGGCAACCCGAAGAACTTTACGGATCGTGGAGGGGGCTGTCAAGCACCCTCTGTCAAGATCTTTTAGTCGAGGTCACTGAGACGCCCGCCGGCATCCGGCTGTGCGTGTTCCACCCTGCGCAGGAGCCTGGCGAGGACGTCCCCGAGGGCGTTGCGCTCCTCGGCTGAGAGGTCCTGGAGCAGGTCCTCCTCGAAGACCGTGGCCCGGCGCATCACCTCCAGCCACTTCTCGCGGCCCTCGACGGTGAGTTCCACGATCACGCGGACACGGTTGGACTCGTCCCGCTCCCGGGTCACCAGTCCCTCGGCGAGCATGCGGTCGATCCGGTGCGTCATCGCGGCCGGCGTGAGGCCGAGGCGCTTGGCAAGGTCGCTCGGGCCCATCCGATAGGGGGCGCCGGCGAGCACGAGGGCCTTCAGGACCTCCCACTCGGCGTTGCTCATGCCGAGCGCGGCGGTCTGGCGGCCGTAGGCGACGTTCATGCGGCGGTTCAGGCGGGAGAGCGCCGAGACGATCTGCTCGACCTGGGGGTCGAGGTCCTGGAACTCGCGCTGGTAGGCGGCGATCTGCTCGTCGAGCGTCGGCTCGGGGACGCCAGGGGTCTCGGCCATGGCGGCAGTATCGCACGCACCTCCTTTGCTTTGAAGTCCTTGACTATGTACTATTTAGCTTCGAAGTTTAGCTTTGAAGTCTTCAGACCTAACTAGTGAGAGAGGTGAACGTGACCAGGGCGATGGGCGCAGCGATGCGCCGGATCCACGTGGGCAACGCACTCAGCGCGTTCGGGCTCGGTTTCACCGTCCCCTACCTGTACGTCTATGTGGCGCAGGTGCGTGGGCTGGGAGCCATGACGGCGGGGCTCGTCCTCGCCGTCTTCGCGGTGGCGGCACTGGTCGTGCTGCCCTTCGCCGGACGGGCCATCGTCCGACGTGGTCCGCTGCCGGTGCTGCTCACCGCCCTGGTCACGGCCTCGGTCGGGTCGTTGAGTCTCGGGCTCTCGAGCCACGCGTCGACCGTGCTGCTGTCGGCGGCGGCGCTCGGGGCCGGTCAGGCCGTGATGCAGCCGGCGCTGGCGACGATGATCGTCGACTGCTCCACCTCGGAGACCCGGTCCCGGGCCTTCGCGACGCAGTTCTTCCTGCAGAACCTCGGGCTCGGCGTCGGCGGTCTGATCGGCGGGCATCTCGTCGACACGTCGAGCGCGGCGTCGTTCACCCTGCTGTTCGCGATCGAGGCGGCGATGTTCCTGCTGCTGGTGGTCGTGATGGCGACTCTGCGGCTGCCGCGTGCGCCGCGGATGGAAGGTGCGCCGACCTCGTCCGCCGGGAGCAGCTGGAAGCAGCTGCTCAGCAACCGGGCCATGGTGCAGCTGTGCGTGCTGGGCTTCGTGCTGTTCTTCGCCTGCTACGGACAGTTCGAGTCGGGTCTGAGCGCGTACGGCGTCGAGGCCGCCGGCATCTCGACCTCCGCGCTGGGGTCGGCCCTGGCCGCCAACACCGCGATGATCGTGGTTGCGCAGTTCGCCGTGCTGAGGTTCGTCGAGCGGCAGAAGCGGTCCCGCGTGATCGCCGTGGTCGGACTCATCTGGGCCGTGGCGTGGGTCACCGCGGGTTTCGCGGGCCTCGGACACGGCAGCCATGAGATGGCTGCGGCCGCGTTCGTGTCGACGTACGCGCTCTTCGGGCTGGGCGAGGCGATGCTGTCGCCGACCGTGGCACCGCTGGTGGCCGATCTGGCGCCGGAGGGGATGGCGGGCCAGTACAACTCCGCCTTCGCGCTGGTGAAGCAGCTGGCCCTGGCGGTCGGCCCGGCGGTCGGCGGGCCGATGGGAGCGTCGCTGCACACGCCGTACATCGTGACGTTCCTGCTGTTCTCGCTGGGGATCACGTACCTGGCCCTACGGCTGGGCAGGCAGTTGACGGCTGTGCAGGACCAGCCGTTCCTGCGGAAGAGCAGGGTGGTCGCCCAGGGCGGGACGCAGCAGGAGTCGATCGCCGCCTAGCCGCACTCCGCCCGCCTGCGGCGCTATCCCTTGGGCAGCACGAACTCGCACCAGACCGCCTTGCCTCCCCCGGGCGTCCTCCGGGAGCCCCAGCTCGACGCGATGGTCGCCACTATGGCGATGCCGCGACCGGACTCGTCCCCCGGTTCCGCTCGGCGGCGCCTGGGCAGGTGGTCGTCGCCGTCCGTCACCTCGACGATGAGGCGCCGGTCGGTGCGGCGCAGTCGCAGTCGCATCGGGGGCGTCCCGTGCTGCAGGGAGTTCGCCACCAGCTCGCTCACCGCGAGGACGCCCAGATCATGGAGTTCCACGGGGAACCGCCAGCTGGTCAGCACGCCGGAGGCGAACGCACGCGCGCGCGGGGCCGCTTCGACGCCGCCGAGGAGTTCCAGCCCGGCGTTGCGGAAGAGCTCGCCGTCGGGGCCCGTGTGGGCCGGGTGCTGGAGGACCATGACGGCCACGTCGTCGTCGTGCTCCGCGGTGACGCCGGCGGAGCGGACCAGGCGGTCGCAGATCACCTGGGGGGTGCCGGTGGCGCCGGCCAGGGCGCGCTCCAGGGCCGCGATGCCCTCGTCCAGGTCCTCGTTGCGGCGTTCCACCAGGCCGTCCGTGTAGAGGACCGCCGTGGAGCCGGGGCTGAGCGGGATGGAGCCCGAGGCGTGCATCCAGCCGCCGGTGCCCAGGGGCGGGCCGGTGGGCTCGTCGGCGCGCAGGACGACGCCGTTCTCGTCGCGGACCAGGATGGGCAGGTGGCCGGCCGAGGCGTAGACCAGCTTTCCCTCGTTGGGGTCGTGGATGGCGTACACACAGGTGGCGATCTGGTTGGCGTCGATCTCCATGGCGAGGCCGTCCAGGAGCTGGAGGATCTCGTGCGGCGGGAGGTCCAGGCGGGCGTACGCCCGGACCGCCGTGCGGAGTTGGCCCATGACCGCTGCCGCGCGGACCCCGCGGCCCATGACGTCGCCGATGACCAGGGCGGTGCGGCCGCCGCCGAGGGTGATGACGTCGTACCAGTCGCCGCCGACCGCGGCCTCGGTGCCGCCGGGGTGGTAGGTGGCGGCGATGCGCAGGTCGTCGGGTTCTTCGAGTTCCTGGGGGAGCAGGGAGCGCTGCAGGGTGACGGCGGTCTCGCGCTGGCGGCGCTCGCTGGCTCTGAGGCGCTCGGCGGCCTCGGCGTGGTCGGTGACGTCGGTCGCGAAGACGAGTACGCCGCCGTCCCCACCCGTCACCGGGGTGCAGGTGAAGGTGTAGGAGCGGCCGTCGGGGGCCTTGCGGGACTTGACCGTGCGCGGCTTGCCGCTGCGCAGGACCTGGTCGAGGAGCGGGAGGAGGCCGAGTTCGTCGAGCTCCGGGAGTGCTTCGCGGGCCGGTGCGCCGGGCTGGCGGAGGCCGAAGGCCACCACATAGGCGTCGTTGACGTAGGCGAGGCGGTGGTCGGGGCCGTGGACGAGGGCGACCAGGGCGGGCACGCGGTCGAGGACCTCACGCACCGGCAGTTCGTCGACGGCGGGGACCGGCACGGTGAGCTGTTCGGCGCGGGCCGCGGGGACCGCTCCCTCGCTCAGGCGGTCCTCGGTGACCAGGTCGTCGGTCCGCGCTGCGGCGCGGCGCTGCGTTCCGGGGAGGCGGGCGCTCCAGCGCGTGAAGTTCACGAATCCTTGCCTCGCGTCGTCGTCTTCGGCGTCTTCGGGCCGGCTCCGGGCCAGGCCGGGGGGCTGGGGACGGCAGCCCGGGGGTGCAGCACGGTGGGAAAACCTCTTGGGTTCGATGGGCGGGCGGCTGCCCGTCCAGGTCGGGCACCAGTGTGGCAGGGGCCGACCGGGTCGACATTCGTCAGACGCCGGGGCGGTCCGTGGAGTTCCTCGGTCCGGTCAGGACGACCCCTTCGGGTCGTCAGTCGGTTCGAGAGGAGGCTTTCCACCGGCCGCGAGTTCGAACTCCGCTCGGGGATGTTCGAGTGAACCGAGGGAGACGATCTCCCTCTTGAAGAGACCCGACAGGGTCCATTCGGCCAGGACGCGGGCCTTGCGGTTGAAGGTGGGCACCCTGCTGAGGTGGTAGACGCGGTGCATGAACCAGGCAGGGTAGCCCTTCAGCTTGCGTCCGTAGACCTGCGCGACACCCTTGTGGAGGCCGAGTGAGGCCACCGAGCCGACGTACGCGTGCGCGTACGTCTCCAGGGGCTCGCCCCGCAGAGCGTGAGCGATGTTGTCGCCGAGGACCTTGGCCTGGCGGACGGCGTGCTGGGCGTTGGGTGCCGTCTCCTTGCCGGGTTCCTCGGCGGTGACGTCGGGGACGGCGGCCGCGTCTCCGGCCGCCCACGCGTGCGTGGTGCCGTCGACGGTGAGCTGGGGGGTGCATTTCAGCCGACCTCGCTCGGTGAGCGGGAGGTCGGTGGCGGCCAGGAGCGGGCTGGGTTTCACGCCGGCCGTCCAGACGACCGTGCGGGTCGGGAAGCGGGCGCCGTCGCTGAGGACGGCGACGCGGTCCACACAGGACTCCAGGCGGGTGTTCAGCCGTACGTCGATGTTGCGGCGCCGCAGCTCGCTGACGGTGTAGCGGCCCATCTCCTCGCCGACCTCGGGAAGGATGCGGTCGGAGGCCTCGACGAGGATCCACTTCATGTCCTCGGGGCGGACGTTGTGGTAGTAGCGCGCGGTGTAGCGGGCCATGTCCTCCAGCTCGCCGAGCGCCTCCACGCCCGCGTAGCCGCCGCCGACGAAGACGAAGGTGAGGGCCGCGTCGCGGATCGCGGGGTCGCGGGTGGAGGAGGCGATGTCCATCTGCTCGATGACGTGGTTGCGCAGGCCGATGGCCTCCTCGACCGTCTTGAACCCGATGCCGTGGTCGGCGAGGCCGGGGATCGGCAGGGTGCGCGCGATCGAACCGGGGGCGAGGACGAGTTCGTCGTACGACAGCTGGTCGGCGCCCGTGTGCTCCTCCTCGGTGGCGAGGGTGACGACGGTCGCGGTGCGTTTGGCGTGGTCGATCGCGGTGACCTCGCCGACGACGACATGGCAGCGGTCGAGGACGCGGCGCAGCGGCACGACGACATGGCGCGGGGAGATCGATCCGGCCGCCGCTTCGGGCAGGAACGGCTGATAGGTCATGTACGGGTCGGGCGCGACGACGGTGATCTGTACTTCGCCCCCGTCGAGTTCCCGTTTCAGCTTGCGCTGCAGACGCAGAGCCGTGTACATCCCGACGTAGCCGCCGCCGACAACCAGAATGCGCGCACGTTCCTTCACCATCCCATGACGCACCCGCCGCTTGAGTTTGTCCACAGCCTCGACAAATTGTGTGACCGGAAGTCGTCGGCGCGCCGGGTTGGCCCATTCGTCGGGGAGCGCGGAAGGTTCGCAGGTCAGTAGGTGTGCGCCAGGCGGACGGAGGGGGTGCAATCGGGGCGTTTGCATCCCGTACTCCGATCGAGGGGCGCTCCGTGCGGAACCTGCCCCTTCTGAATTGACCCCCACTCAACTATGTTCGTGTGTCTACGGGGTGTAGGGGGATGCGCTCCGGGTCCGCTTCGGGCGGACTCGCGAAACGGGCATGTTCCGCACGCTCCGGCTTTCGATGGCGGGGAGAGTCTCCGGGGGGAGACGTCATTACCGGGGGATTATTTATGCATATTCAGGACTCTCATTGGTCTACCGCGTCTGCCATCGCACCCGGTGGCGGGGCGATGGGCGGCGCGATGGGCTCGGCGATGAGCGCGGCGGGCAACGGACGTGACGGATCGCGTTCGGCCCCGCTGCGCGTGGATGCACAGCGCAACCTGGAGCACGTACTGCGCGCGGCGCGCGAGGTCTTCGGCGAGCTGGGCTACGGCGCGCCGATGGAGGACGTGGCGCGGCGCGCGCGGGTCGGTGTCGGCACGGTGTACCGGCGCTTCCCGAGCAAGGACGTCCTGGTCCGGCGGATAGCCGAGGAGGAGACCTCCCGGCTGACCGACCAGGCCCGGACGGCGCTCGGCCAGGAGGACGAGCCGTGGTCGGCGCTGTCGCGCTTCCTGCGTACGTCGGTCGCGTCCGGTGCCGGGCGGCTGCTGCCGCCGCAGGTGCTGCGGGTCGGGGTCGCCGACGAAGGGACCGACGGCTACGACGGGGCGCGGGTGCCGCAGCAGCGGACGACCCCGGGCGCCGGCGAGCTGCGGCTGGTGCCGGAGGATGCCTCCATGGTCGCCGTCGACGACGACGCCGGGGCGGCGGCGCTGCTGGAGGTCGTGGGCCGGCTGGTGGACCGCGCGCGTGCGGCCGGTGAGCTGCGGACCGATGTGTCGGTGTCGGACGTTCTGCTGGTGATCGCGACCGCGGCGCCCTCGCTGCCGGACGCGGCGCAGCAGGCGGCGGCCTCGGCGCGGCTGCTGGACATCCTGCTGGAGGGGCTGCGGTCCCGGCCGGTGTGACTCGAAGGGGTGACAGCGGGGTGCGGGCGCGATGCCGTCCGCACCCCGTCGCATTCCCGGTCATTTCCGACGCCCGGTCCCACACCGGCTCAACTCCGGTGCGGTGCACGACAGTTGAGCATTCCCCGAATGGGTGACGGCTAGTACCGCACAGCCGGAAAACCCCACGGACGAGTGGAAGCACCGCAGTCAGCCCTACTGACTAAAAGTCGATATGGCACTCTGACCCGGTGTTCGGGACTGGTTGGGCCGGCGGCGGGGGCATTCCGCGATGAGTGTTGACGGGCGGAACGAGCCGCTGGACGAGGGCGACGGGGACGCCGGCGGCGGCACACCACAGGTGCCCGAGCAGGGGGGCCGGGCCGGCATCCCCCAGGGCGCCGCCCTCCCTCAGACAGACATCCCGGCGCAGGGCGGCGAACCCGTCGAGGGCAACGTGCCCGCCCAGCGCGACCGCCGCGAGGACGGCAGCGTCCTGCCGCCGCCCAGGGACATGCCGCCGTCCGACGCCGACCTGATCGAGCGGATGCGCTCCGGCGACGACACCGCGTACGAGGCGCTCTACCGGCGGCACGCCGAGGCGGTGCGCCGCTACGCCCGCACCTGCTGCCGCGACGGCCACACCGCGGACGACCTCACCGCCGAGGTCTTCGCACGCATGCTCCAGGCCGTGCGCCGCGGCCACGGCCCCGAGTACGCCGTGCGCGCCTACCTGCTCACGAGCGTCCGGCGTGTCGCCGCCGGCTGGACGAAGTCGGCGCAGCGCGAGCAACTCGTCGACGACTTCGCGGTGTTCGCCACCCAGGCCTCGCGCTCGGCACCGGCGTCCGACGACACCGGGTCCATGGGTTCCTTCGGCGCGGGCCTGGACCTCGGTGCGGACGTGCGCGCGATGCACGAGGCCGAGCAGTCCATGGCCATGCAGGCCTTCCGGTCGCTGCCCGAGCGCTGGCAGGCCGTGCTGTGGCACACCGAGGTCGAGGACGAGTCGCCGAGCGAGGTCGCCACCCTCTTCGGGCTCGACGCCAACGGCACGCGCGTGCTGGCCAGCCGCGCCCGCGAGGGCCTCAAGCAGGCCTACCTCCAGGCCCACGTCAGCGCGAGCCTCGCCACCGACGAGGAGTGCGCCCGCTACGCCGACCGGCTCGGCGCCTACGCCCGCGGCGGACTGCGCACCCGTGCCGAACGGGGTCTGCGCAAGCACCTGGAGGAGTGCGCCAAGTGCCGGCTGGCCGCGGGCCAGATCAAGGAAGTCGCCAGCGGCATCCCCGCCGTCGTACCGCTCGCGGTCATCGGCTGGTTCGGGGCCGCCGGGTACGCCAAGGCCGTCGGGCTCATCGTCGGCGGTGCCGGGGCGGGAGCGGCCGGTGCCGCCGGCGCGGCCGCCGCGGCGAGCGGGGGATCCTCGGGCGGGGCGGGTGCCGGCGGCGCCGCGGTCTCGGAGGGGCTCGGCGCGCCGGTGAAGGCCGGTATCGCGGCCGGTGTGGTCGCCGTGGCCGCCGCCGCGGTGGCGCTCGCGCTGGTCGGCGACGACAGTCCGGCCAGGAATCCGGACGCCAAGCCGCCCGCGTCCACGCCGGTGGTCCAGCCCGCCGACCCCAGCCCCACGCCGAAGAAGCCCGAGCCGCAGCCCCCGGTGATCCCCGTCGCCGCCGCACCCACCCCGACTCCGACGCCGACCCCCACACCGACCCCGAAGCCGAAGCCCAGGACCACCCCCACACCCGCGCCGACCCCCACCCCGAGGCCGACACCGACCCCGAAACCCGCCCCCACTCCCACGCCCGCACCGCCCCCGCCTCCCCCGCTGCCACCGGCCGTCTACCAGTGGAGCGAGCTGGCCTACGACGTCTCCGGGAACGGCAGCGGGCCCGAGATGCGGATCGGCGAGAGCAGCTGGGTGTGGCAGCGCTACGGCGTCTCGATCGCCGACGAGCAGTACGCCCACGGCGTGACCGTGCACGGCCGCTCCTCCGTCACGATCGACCTCAACCGCGCGTGCTCCTCCTACGACGCGGTGGTCGGCGTCGACGACATGACGCTGGGCCTCGGCAAGGTCTACTTCTCCGTCTACGCCGACGGGGCCCGGCTGTGGAGGTCCGGACTGGTCGAGGGCGGCGACCCGGCCGTGCCCGTCCATGTGAACCTCGCCGGGCGCACGACCGTACGGCTGGTGGTCGAGCCGCACAGTCCCTTCGACGACCTCATGCTCGCGGACTGGGCGGAGTCGAAGTTCAGGTGCTCCTAGCGCGCCGCGCCTGCAGCGCCTCGTCGAGTTCGGCCAGGACCTCGCCCGGGGTGAGGGCCGTGCCCCGGGTGTGTTCGGCCGCGTAGCGCACGGGGCCCAGGCCGGTGCGGGCGGCGGCCTCGGCGCGCTCGGCCGCCACGCGTTCGGGGTGGGGGCGCGGGTCACCGCCGCGCCAACGCTCACCGGCCGCGAGCAACCGAGCCGCGCGCGGGAGGTCGCCGAGGTCGCAGAGCAGGCCCGCCGCGCTGTCCACGAGTGCCGCCACGACCGCGTCGGCGCACCGCTTCTCGATCGCCTCACGGACGGTGCCCGCCAGCAGCGGCAGCCCCTGCTCCGGGCCCGACTCCTCGGCCGTCACCATCGCGTCGACCAGGTTCAGCATCACCGTGAACATCGGCGGCGGGGGCGCCTGGCCGATCTGTTCACGGACCGCTTCCACCAGTTCGCGCGACCGGACGGTGTCCTTCTCCTCCAAGGCCATGTGGGCCTGGAGGAGCCGCACGAACGCCCTGGTCTCCGGGACTCCGTACCGGTCTCCGGCGGCGTTCGCCTCGTCCAGAGCGGTCAGCGCGGCGGAGCGGTCCCCGGTGCGGTACGCGACCTCGGCGAGCCGGGCGATGAGGAACGGTGTCTCGGCGTACGCGCCCACCTCGTAGGCGAGGCGCAACGCCTGCTCGTACTCCTCCTTCGCCTCGGCGGGGCGTCCGCGGGCCATGGCCGCCTCGCCGGCCGCGCTGCTGACCTGGGCGCGGAGCCAGCGGTCGCCCACTCGGCGGCTGAGGACACGCAGCTCTCCGAGGTCGTCGTCCACCCCGGCCATGCCGCCCGAGGAGTCGACCATGGTGTGGGTGCGGAACATCAGGGTCATGGCAACGGACCAGTCGTCGCCGTGGGCCCGGCAGTTGGCCAGGGAGGTGTCCATGAGGGAGCGGATGTTCACGGGGTCTCCCAGCACGAGGCCGGCCATGGGCCAGATGATGCCGGGGAGGCGGGCCGCGTCGGGGCCGCCGCGCTCGAAGTGTTCGCGGACGCGGTTGACGTAGCTCCGCAGGCGCTGGTCGAGCCGGCTGTCGATGGGCTCGGTCTCGGCCCTGAGGAAGAAGTACAGCATGCGGAGGTTCATGCGTGCGGGGTGCGCGGGATGGGTCGTTTCCGCGTGCGGGGCGGCGAGGTAGACGTCGATCGGGTCCTCGGACTCACCATCGGCGGCTGCGGCTGCCGTTACGGGTGCGTCGGCCGTCGCCGGCGCGGGGGCGGTCGGGCTCCGTCTGTCCCGCGCCACCCCCAGCCGCAGCACCCGGTCCACCCATGTCATGCCCTCGCGGCGGTAGTTGCGCAACCACCAGAACCAGCCCATGGCGAGGACCAGGGCGGTGCCCTCCGCTTCGTCGCCCGCGCTGAGGGTGCGGTCGAGGGCCGCGCGGATGTTGTCCAGCTCGGTCTCCAGGCGGGAGATCCAGGGGAGTTGGCCGGCGGAACGCAGTTGGGGGTCGGCCTCCTCGACCAGCGCGCGCACCCACGCGCGGTGACGGCACCGGGTGGCGGCACGCAGGGCGGGGAACTCGGCGGCGCGCTCGGCGGCGTACTCGTGGATGGTCTCCAGCATGCGGTAGCGCATGCTGCCCGAGCCGTCCCGCTCCCCCGGGGTGGCCACGATCAGGGACTTGTCCACGAGCGCCCCGAGGAGCTCCGCGGCCGGCCCGGTGCACACGGCCTCCGCCGCCTCCAGCTCCCAGCCGCCCGCGAAGACGGACACCTCGCGCAGCAGCGCCCGCTCCCGCTCGTCGAGCAGCTCCCAGGACCAGTCGACGACGGCCCGCAGGGTCTGCTGGCGAGGCAGGACGGTACGGCTGCCGGAGGTGAGAAGGCGGAAGCGGTCGTCGAGGCGGTCGGCTATCTGGCGGGGGGTGAGCAGGCGCAGCCGGGCCGCCGCCAGTTCGATGGCGAGCGGCAGTCCGTCGAGGCGACGGCAGATCTCGGCGACGGCCTCCTTGTCGGCGAGCACGCCGGCCGCGTCGGGACGGACGCCGGCGGCACGCTCGGCGAAGAGACGGCCCGCCTGGTCGGGCAGGAGGGGCTCGACCGGCCGCACCGACTCCCCCGGCACGCCCAGGGGTTCACGACTGGTGGCCAGGATCGTGAGCTTCGGGCAGCGGGTGAGGAGGGTCTCCGCGAGGTGGGCCACCGCTTCGATCACATGTTCGCAGTTGTCAAGGATCAGGAGTCGGCTGCGCGAGGCGCAGTACTCGACGAGCAGGGCGAGCGGGTCGTCCTGCGGGGCCGCCAGCTCGGTGGTCATGAGCACGGTCTCGCGCAGACCGAGCGCGCTGACCACCGCACCGGGCACCGCCTCCGGCCGGTCGAGCGGGGCGAGCTCGACCAGCCACGCCTGCGGGAGGCCGGCGGCGGCTTCCTCGGCGAGACGGGTCTTTCCGGATCCGCCCGGTCCGGTGAGGGTGACGAGGCGGGTCCTGTGCAATTCGGAACGGATGGCGACGAGTTCGGGTTCCCGGCCCACGAAAGAGGTAAGGCGTGGACGGATGTTGCCGCCTCGTTCGATTTCTGGGCGGGTGAGAGGACCGGGGGCCGTGAGCAACTCGCCGTGCAGGGCGCGGAGTTCGGGGCCCGGGTCGGTGCCGAGGCCGTCGGCCAGGGCATGCCGGGCGGCCTCGTACGCAGCGAGGGCGTCGGCGCCGCGGCCGCTGTCGCGCAGGGCACGGATGAGCAGGACGTGCAGCGGCTCGTCGTACGGATGCGCCCCGGTCAACTCTGTCAGCTCCGGTACGACGTCCTTGGCGCGGCCGAGCAGCAGATCGGCCTCGATCCGGGCCCGATGGGCCTCCATGCGCAGGGCCTCGGGGCGGGTGGCGGCGGTGCGGTCGGGGAGGTCGGCGAGGGCGGGACCGCGCCACAGGGCGAGGGCCGCGGTGAGGTGCTGGGCGGCTGTCCCTGCATCCTCGTGGGCCAGAGCGGTGGTTCCCCGCCGTACGAGGCGCTCGAAGACGTACAGGTCCACGTCGTCCTCGGCGGCGGCCAGCCGGTAGCCGCCCGGTTCGGAGACGACCGCGTCCTTGCCGACGGTACGGCGGAGGCGGCCGACCAGGGCCTGGAGCGCGGCGGGGGCGTCCTGGGGCGGGTCCTCCTCCCAGACCTCGTCGATCAGGGTCTCGGGGGTCGCCGTACGGCCGGGGCGGTGGGCCAGGGCGGCCAGCAGGGCGCGGACGCGGGGGCCGCCGAGGGGTATGACGGTGCCGTCGCTGTCCGTTGCCTGGGTGACGCCCAGGATTCTGTACCGCACGGGTTCATTGTCGCCGGGGTTCTGTGGCGGGCCCCCATCTTTTTGCCGCGTGCGCGTGCCGTGCCGCCTTACCCGTACACCGCCCCGCCGCCGGAGGCTCCCGCGCCCAGGGCTCCTCGCTGCGGCCTGATGCCCGCCGGTACCGCACGCGCGCGTGCCGGCGTCCCGGTCCAGCAGGTGCCGCGGCGGGCGAGCAGGCGGCCCAGCCAGAGTTCCAGGGAGACCAGGTCCGCCAGGCCGTCCAGGGGGAGTGGTTCGCCGTCGGCGGCGGCGCGCAGGGCCTTGCGGACCACCCGGGCCTCCACCAGGCCCGCCTGCGCGAGCAACGGGGTGCCGAACAACGACATCAGGGAGTCCGCAGCCACCCGCAGCCCCGTTCGGGTCGCCGCGGCCGAGGAGGCGTGGGAGGGGGCGCCCCAGCCGGGCGGGAGGTCGGAGACACCGGCGCCCGCCAGGACCGTACGGAGGATCTCGGCGCGGGCTCCGGGCCGGACCCGCAGCGCTTCGGGCAGGGCACGGCAGGCCCGCACCACCTGGTTGTCCAGGAACGGCGCGTGCAGCCGCTGGGAGCGGATCTCCACGGCCTGCTCCAGGACCCGCAGATCGGACGCGTGACGCGCGAGGGCCGCACGCGCGCGGAAGTCACCGGGATGCTGTCCGGGACCGACCCCGGAGCGGTGTGTGGCGCCCTGGAGGCGAACCGATACTTCAGCGAGCGCCTCCCCCGTCAGCCACCGCGCCGCGGGCCCCGGTCTGGCCCAGGTGAGTGCGGCGAGAGACGCCCCCACCGCACCCCCGGGCTCGTCGAAACGCTGGTTCATGAGCCGGTCGGCCAGCATCTCCAGACCGGCCCGGTACGGCGTACGGGCCAGCCGTCGCGCGGCGCCGTACACGCGCGCGGGGACGAGCACGGAACCGTCCGCCTTCGCCAACGCGGCCACCGGCCGGACCAGATGGCGCCGCTTGCGGTCCATCAGCAGGTCCGCCAGACGTGCCGGATGCGCGTCCAGTACCTGCCGGGCCCCGTACCCCGTGAAGTGGTCGGCGCTCCCCGCCGCCAGCCGCGCCCGATGCCGCGCGGCCGTCACCAGGCACGCCCCCGGCTCGTCCGTCAGCGGCCCGTCCAGCTCGGCATACGGAAGGGTCTCCTCACCGCCCGCCACCACCACGTGGTGCAGTCGGGGATTCGCCGCGAGCGTGCCCGCCCGTTCCACCTCGGCCTCCCGCCCGGCCACGGCGAGGTCGTTGAAGGTGACCGCGAGCAGCCGCTCACCGGCCCCGGTGCCGTGTCCCAGGACCGTGCCCGGCATTCCGGGCAGCCCGGCGGCCAGCAGGGCGAGTGTCCCCGACGCCGGCCCGCCGGACAGGTCGGCGCCGATGCCCGGCACCGGCATCCCGCGCGCGGCACGCCGTTCGGCGGGCCCCATGCCGGGCACCGGGCCGGGGTCGATGTCGGGCACGTGCCGGGGCGCGGACAGCCGGGCCCGTACCGCCTCGACGAGGGCGTCCCGCACCCCGTCGACCGCGCTGTCCGGGTCGGCGGAGGGCGCGGCGACCGCGAGGGAGGCGACCGGCTCGTACCCGGCGATCTCGCGCGCGCCGTTGCGCAGGATCAGCGCGTGCCCCGGCGGAATGCGCCGGACGCCCTCGTAGGGCGTGGAGTCGTGGAGGGCCGCCGGCACGTCGGGGGCGGCGAGCAGCGCGGCGAGGTGCCCGAAGTCGAGGTTGGCCTCGATGAGGTCGGCCAGGGGCAGGGCCGCGGTCGCGTAGGCAGTGCCGCCGGCCCAGGGCGTGTGGAACACCGGCCGCGCGCCCGCCAGATCCCCGCACACGGTCATCCGGCGGCCCGCCTGGACCACCGCCGTGTACGCCCCCGGCCAGGCCGTCAGATGCCGAAGTGCCCCTCCGCGCGCGGCGAGCAGTCCGATCCGCAGCTGTTCGTCGGAGGCCCCGCAGATGCCGAACACGGCGATCCGGGTCTGCGCGTCGATGCTCAGCACGCGCACCTCGTCGGGACGCCAGTCGCCGACCGCCCACAGGGGATCCGGGTCGCCCCACAGGAGTTGGGAACCCACCGGGTGCACGGTCTCCCCGTCGCCTCCGGTGGCCCCCGCGACCCCGATTCCGGGAACACCTGCGGCGGTGCTGCTCCACCCCACCAACCACCGCATGGACGCCTCCACAGACTGTGGACAACCAGTGCACCGTTCGAACCGGTCACCATGCTGCCATGAAGGGAGCGTGCCGGAGGGCCGGTGGAGCCGCTTGGGATGCGGGGAACGCGCCCCTGTGAACAACCGCGTACGTCTGCGAACACCCGCACGGGGCCAAGGGCGTGCGACGCGAATGCGCCCCCGCTACGCTCCCCAAAAACGCCTAACGCGCCCTCAACTGCCATGGTAGGAGGGCTGATCGCCCGCGAAGGCAGGGGTTGGTTTTCGGCCAAATCGGCGACATCGGAGCAGGCTCGAACACGCTCCGTACACATCCCGCGCGCCGCACGACAGGCGCGCAGCCCGGGAGACGCCACTTCGCCCCCCGGGCCGGTCCGCCGCCCGCGGGGATGTAGGCGGCGGTGTCCCCCAGCCCACTGGATCCAGTACAGCGGGCCGACCCACGCATCATCCATGGAAGCGCTCCCCTCCTGGCCGGAGAAGAGCGCACGGACGGGCGCACGGCCACACAACAGGAGCACGACGCAACTGCGCGTATCGGACCCGTACTTCAGTACGGACCACAATCCCGCCATCCGGAAGAATGCCCCTTAACGCTTGGGATGCGGCGAACTACGCTGGGTTTACGAATGCCGGGTGGTTATGCCAGCGCGGCAGCCGTCTGTGTCGAGGGGTGGCGCATGTCCAGGGAGCAACGCGGGCCGAACGAAAAACTCGGCGCCGTTCTCGCCCTCGCGGGAATCAGCAACGCAGGACTCGCGCGTCGCGTCAACGATCTTGGCGCTCAACGCGGGTTGACTCTTCGCTACGACAAGACGTCGGTGGCGCGCTGGGTGTCGAAGGGCATGGTGCCGCAGGGCGCCGCGCCGCACCTCATCGCGGCCGCCATCGGCCAGAAGCTCGGGCGCCCGGTGCCGCTCCACGAGATCGGTCTGGCGGACGCGGATCCCGCGCCCGAGGTGGGCCTCGCCTTCCCCAGAGACGTCGGACAGGCGGTCAGGTCGGCGACGGAGCTCTACCGTCTCGACCTCGCCGGACGCAGGTCCGGCGCGGGCGGCATCTGGCAGTCCCTCGCCGGATCGTTCGCAGTGAGCGCATACGCAACGCCTGCCTCACGCTGGCTGATAACCCCGGCCGACAGCTCGGTCGCGCGTGAGGTGAATCACTCCGAGGGCTCCGGCGCACCGCTCAAAGTCGGCCACAGCGATGTGCAGAAGCTGCGGGAGGCGGCCGAGGACGCCAGGCGCTGGGACTCCAAGTACGGAGGCGGCGACTGGCGTTCGTCCATGGTGCCGGAGTGTTTAAGGGTGGAGGCGGCGCCCCTGCTGCTCGGCTCGTACTCCGACGAAGTGGGCCGGGCGCTGTTCGGGGCGAGCTCGGAGCTCACGCGGCTGGCCGGGTGGATGGCCTTCGACACCGGGCAGCAGGAGGCGGCGCAGCGGTACTACATCCAGGCGCTGCGGCTCGCTCGCGCAGCGGCGGACGTCCCGCTCGGAGGGTATGTGCTGGCGTCCATGTCGTTGCAGGCGACCTACAGGGGATTCGGCGACGAGGGCGTCGATCTCGCGCAGGCCGCGCTGGAGCGGAACCGGGGGCTGGCGACCGCCCGCACCATGAGTTTCTTCCGGCTCGTCGAGGCGCGCGCACACGCGCGTGCGGGAGACGCCGTGGCGGCCGGGGCGGCGCTCAAGGCGGCCGAGGGATGGCTCGAACGGTCCCGGGAGGGCGACAACGACCCGACGTGGCTCGGGTTCTACTCCTACGACCGGTTCGCGGCGGACGCGGCCGAGTGCTACCGCGACCTGAAGGCGCCGCGTCAGGTGCGGCGCTTCACGGAGCAGGCCCTGTCGAAGCCGACGGAGGAGTTCGTACGGTCACACGGGCTGCGGCTCGTCGTCTCCGCGGTGGCCGAGCTGGAGTCGGGCAATCTCGACGCGGCGTGCGAGCAGGGCGTGCGGGCGGTGGAGGTCGCGGGGCGGATCTCCTCGGCTCGTACCACCGAGTACGTGAAGGACCTGCTGCACCGGCTGGAGCCGTACGGGGACGAGCCGCGGGTGGTGGAGCTGCGGGAGCGGGCCCGGCCGCTTCTGATGGCCCCGGCGTAGGCCCTGGACAGCGGCACCGCCCCCCACGTTTGAAGCGACTGTCAGTGGTGCAGTGCACTATCGGGGGTGGGAGGTGGTGCAGGTGTCATCGAGGATCGCTTACGACTGTGACGTGCTCGTCGTCGGTGGGGGCATTGTCGGGCTGTCGACGGCGTATGCGATCACCCGTGCGGCGCCCGGCACCCGGGTGACCGTCCTGGAGAAGGAGGCCGGGCCCGCCCGGCACCAGACCGGGCGGAACAGCGGGGTGATCCACAGCGGGATCTACTACCGGCCCGGATCGCTCAAGTCGCGGTACGCGGTGCGCGGGGCCGCCGAGATGGTCAAGTTCTGCGCGGAGTACGGCATCGCTCACGCCGTCACCGGAAAGCTGATCGTCGCGACCGAGCGGAGCGAGCTGCCGCGACTTCACGGACTGGTCCAGCGAGGCCGGGAGAACGGCATTCCGGTGCGCGAACTGGGGGCCGCCCAGATCGCGGAGTACGAACCGGAGGTGGAGGGCCTCGCCGCCATCCACGTCGGCACGACCGGGATCTGCGACTTCGTCGGGGTGGCGCGCCTGCTGGCCGAGGCGTCAGGGGCGGAGATCCGGTACGGCGCCGAGGTGCGGCGCGTCGACCGGCGACCGGAGCGCGGGGTCGCCGTCCTGACAGGTGCCGGTGATGTCGTCCGGGGGCGGGTGCTGGTGAACTGCGCCGGCCTGTACTGCGACGAGGTGGCCCGGCTGACCGGGGACGATCCGGAGATGCGGATCGTGCCGTTCCGGGGCGAGTACTTCACGCTGGCGCGGCCCGAGCTGGTGCGGGGGCTGGTGTATCCGGTGCCGGACCCGGCGTTTCCGTTCCTCGGGGTGCATCTCACGCGCGGGATCGACGGCGGAGTGCACGTCGGGCCCAACGCGGTGCCGGCGCTGGCCCGGGAAGGGTACGGATGGGGGGTCGTACGGCCCCGGGAGCTGGCGGCGACGCTGGCCTGGCCGGGGTCGTGGCAGATCGCCCGTCGGCACTGGCGGTACGGGGCGGGGGAGCTGCGGCGGTCGGTGTCCCGGGCTGCCTTCACCTCGGCCGTGCGCAGACTGCTGCCCGCGGTGACTGCGGACGACCTGGTGCCTTCGGCGGCGGGGGTGCGGGCGCAGGCGGTGCTGCGGGACGGGACGCTGGTGGACGACTTCCTGATCCGGGAGGGGGCTCGGGCTGTGCATGTGCTGAATGCGCCCTCGCCTGCGGCGACCGCTTCGCTGCCGATCGGGCGGGAGGTGGCCCGGCGGGCGTTGGAGGCGTTGCGGGGCGTGTGAGGTCAGTGCGGGCAAAGGGTTTTTCGCCCCCGCCGCCCCTACCCGTCCCGTCCTCAAGGGGCTCCGCCCCTTGGACCCCCGCTCCTCAAACGCCGGAGGGGCTGGAGGGTCGGCCGGAGGGGCTGAACAGTCGGGCGAGCGCATAGCCGTAAAATCGGCTCCACTGTGTCTGACTCCCTCAACGCTCCCGAAGCCTCCCGGTCCCGGCCCGCCGATTCCGCCGAGGCCCCTCACCCCGTCCCCAAGGGGGGCCCTCGGTTTCCCGACGGGCCCAGTGCCGATCCCGCGGGGTCGCACTTCGAGCGGCGGATCCGGAGTTTCCAACCCCGGCGGAGCCGGGTGACGGCGGGGCAGGCCGACGCCCTGCAGCGGATGTGGCCCACCTGGGGGCTCGACATCGACGGTCAGCGCAGGATCGACCTCGGCGAGATGTTCGGGAACGATCACCCCGTGGTGCTGGAGATCGGGTTCGGCATGGGCGAGGCCACCGCGCAGATGGCCGCCGCGGAGCCGGGGACCAACATCCTCGCCGTCGACGTGCACACCCCCGGGCAGGGGAATCTGCTCAATCTCGCCGAGCAGCAGAAGCTGTCCAACGTCCGCGTCGGCAACGGCGACGCCATCATCCTGCTGCGCGAGATGCTCTCCGAGGACTCGCTCGACGGGCTGCGCGTCTACTTCCCCGACCCCTGGCCCAAGAAGCGGCACCACAAGCGGCGGCTGATCCAGCCGGAGTTCCTGGACCTGGTCGCCACCCGCCTCAAGCCCCGCGCGCCGGTGCACTGCGCGACCGACTGGGAGCCGTACGCCGAACAGATGCTCGAAGTGCTCACGGCGCATCCCGACTTCGAGAACACACAGGCCGACGGCGGTTTTGCGTCGCGTCCCGACTTCCGGCCGCTGACTCGTTTCGAGGGGCAGGGACTGGACAAGGGACATGTCGTGAACGACCTGCTGTTCCGCCGCGTACAGCACGGCGACCGAACCGACCGATCCGCTCAACCCCCCGCCGGCGCCTGAGCGTCCTCGCCCTGCTGCGGGCGGCGCCTCTGTCTCGTTAAGGTCGATGCTGTGGCCACCTGTCCTCCGTATCCGACACGCCCCGGTGAACCCGCCGGCGGCGGTGCGCTGCGGCATGCGCACTGGTGGCAGCGGAAGTGGGTGCGCTACGGCGCCCTGATCACGCTCCTGGCGCTGTCCGGGCTCGTCATCCTCGCCCTGGTCCGCCAACAGACCGGCACCGAGGGGTTCCTGGTCGGGCTCGGCCTCGCCGTCCTGCCCGTACCGCTGCTCATAGCCGCCTTCCGCTGGCTCGACCGGGTCGAGCCGGGCCCCTGGCGCAATCTGCTGTTCTGCTTCGCCTGGGGGGCCTGCGCGGCCGCGCTGATAGCGATCATCGCCAACAGCTTCGCCACGAAGTGGATAGCCACGGCGACCGCCGACCCCTCCAGCGCGGACACCCTCGGGGCGACCGTGATAGCGCCGGTCGTCGAGGAGTCGGCCAAGGCCGCCGCCGTCCTGCTGGTCTTCCTGTTCCGCAGACGGGACTTCACCGGGATCGTCGACGGGGTGGTGGTCGCCGGGGTCACCGCGACCGGGTTCGCGTTCACCGAGAACATCCTCTACCTCGGCACCGCCTTCGGCACCGA
Source organism: Streptomyces sp. NBC_00285 (assembly GCF_036174265.1). Lineage (NCBI taxonomy): Bacteria > Bacillati > Actinomycetota > Actinomycetes > Kitasatosporales > Streptomycetaceae > Streptomyces > Streptomyces sp. NBC_00285. The sequence continues at coordinate 5,184,131 of NZ_CP108055.1, forward strand.
CCAGCTCAGCGGCGACCGCGGCATCGCCTCCGTCACCGCCGCGACCTTCTTCGTACGTGTGGTCATGTCGCCGTTCGCGCACCCCCTCTTCACCGTGCTCACCGGCATCGGCTTCGGCATCTCCGCGCTGTCGGCGGAGCGGCAGCACATCCGGCGGGTGCTCGTCCCGCTGTCCGGGCTGCTGCTCGCGATGGGCATGCACGCGACCTGGAACGGCTCGTCGACGTTCGGCGAGTACGGGTTCTTCGTCGTGTACGCGATGTTCATGGTGCCGGCGTTCGGTCTGCTGACCTGGCTGGTCATCTGGACGCGCCAGCGGGAGCTGAAGACCGTACGGGAGGAGCTGCCCGCCTACGCCGTCGCCGGCTGGCTGGCCCCGACCGAGCCGTACGCGCTCGGCTCGATGCGGGCGCGGCGGATGGCGCGGGAGTACGCGCGGCGGCAGTTCGGCGGGCGGCCCGCGGCGCGGGCGGTCGCGCAGTACGAGGCGTACGCCACCTCGCTGGCCTTTCTGCGGCACCGGGGCAGGCGCGGCCGGGCGAACGCCGACTTCGTCGTACGGGAACGGGAGTTGCTGCACGAACTGTGGCGGCGCCGGGACGTGGCGCGGCCCGCCCTGGACCACGCGGCGCGGATGACGGCACCGCCGGTCCCGGTGGCCGCGCCGCCTTGGCCGGTGTACGGGGTGTACGGGTATCCGCCGCAGCCGGCCCGGACTGCCCCGCCGGTCCACTATCCGGCGGCGCCGTATCCCGCGTACAACCCGTACCGGACGTAGGGCGCACAGGGCCCGGCACCGCCCGTCCGCGGTGGGTCAGGCCGACGCCTGCGACAGGCGTGTCAGTTCCGCCTCGGTCAGCACCAGGTCCGTCACCCCGACCAGCGCCGGCAACTGCTCCACCGTACGGGCGGACGCGATCGGCGCCGCGACCGTCGGCTGGGCGGCGAGCCAGGCGAGGGCGACCGTGGCGACCGGGGCCGCGTGGGACTCGGCGATCTCGTCGAGCGCCGCGAGGACCTGCCGGCCGCGCTCGGTGTCGAGGTGCTTGCCGGCACCGCCCTTGGCACGCGCGCTCTCGACCGTGGCGCCGGGACGGTACTTGCCGGTGAGGAAGCCGGAGGCGAGCGCGAAGTACGGGACGGCGGAGAGGCCCTCCCGGTCGGCGAGGGCCTGGAGCTCGCCCTCGTAGGTGTCGCGCGAGACCAGGTTGTAGTGGGGCTGGACGGCGACGTACCGGGCCAGGCCCTCGCGGTCGGAGAAGGCGAGGGACTCCGAGAGCCGCTCGGCGGAGATGTTGGAGGCCCCGATGGCCCGCACCTTGCCCGCCGTCACCAGCTCGTCCAGCGCGCCGATGATCTCCTCGACGGGGATCTCCGGCTTGTCGAAGTGGGTGTAGTACAGGTCGATGTGGTCGGTGCCCAGGCGCCGCAGCGAGGCCTCCGCCGCCGCCTTGATGTTCGCGGCGGACAGGCCGGGGAAGTCGGGGTGCTGGCTGACCTTCGTGGCGATGAGGACGTCGTCGCGGTTGCCGCGGGCCGCGATCCACCTGCCGATGATGGTCTCGGACTCACCGCCGGAGTTGCCGTCGATCCACGCCGAGTAGGCGTCCGCGGTGTCGAGGAAGTTGCCGCCCACGGCGGCGTACGCGTCGAGGACGGCGAAGGACGTGGCCTCGTCGGCGGTCCAGCCGAACACGTTGCCGCCGAGGGAGAGCGGGAAGACCTCGAGGTCGGAGGAGCCGAGCTTGCGAAGAGAAGTCATGTCCTACGTCAACGCAAGCACCGGACCCGGATCTTCCGCCACGGCCGCAAAATCGTCGTAAACCTCAGGGGTTGAGCCCCTTGCTCCGCAGCCACGTCATCGGGTCGATCCCGGTGGCCGCACCGCCGGGGTGGACCTCCAGGTGCAGGTGCGCGCCGGTCACGTTGCCGGTGGCGCCCACGCGGCCGATGACGTCACCGGTGCCGACCTTCTGGCCGACGCTGACGCTGATCGAGGACTGGTGGCAGAACCAGAGCTCGGTGCCGTCGTCGAGGGTGAGGATCGTGCGGTAGCCGTAGGAACCGGCCCAGCCGGCCTCCGTGACGGTGCCGCTGTGGATCGCCTTGATCAACGTGCCCGTGGGCGCGGCGAAGTCGAGGCCCGTGTGGTAGCCGGAGGACCACAGGGAACCGGCCTGACCGAAGGTCCCGGTGATGGTGTACGACGAGGTCGGCAGCGTGAACTGCTTGGCGAGCTCGGCCAGACGCGCGGTCTCGGCCTTCTTCGCGACCTCTTCCTCCGCCTTCTTCTTGGCGGCGGTGGCCTTTGCCTGGGCTTCCTTCTCCGCCTTGGCGGCGACCGCGTCCGCCTCCTTCTGGGCGGCGTCCGCGACGGCCTTGGCGGCCTTGGTGTCGATCTGGTCCTGCTGCGTCTCGGCCTGGGCCAGGATGCGCGAGCGCAGCACCTCACCGGCGTCCGAGGTCGAGGCCGAGGCCGAGGTGCCCTTGGTGGTCTCCACGGTGTCGGTGCCGACACTGCTGAAGGCGCTCGTCTCGTCCGCGGAGGAGTCGGAGCCGTCCGAGATGAGCGAGCCCACGGAGGGCAGGTCGGGTATGGAGATGGAGACCGGCGGCTTGCCGGTGTTGGCGCTGGCCATTCCGCCGGCGCTGACGGCGGCTATGACACCGACGCCCAGAACCGTGGAGCTGCGGGCGAAGCCCCCGCCGCGCTGCTTGGCAACGCGATGCCGGCCGCGTACAGGAGCGAGGGACTCCGCGGTCGGGTTCCACTCACCGAGCAGCGCCTCGTCGTCGGCATGGTAGCCGCCGTATACGAGGGTGTCGCTCGGGACGTAAGGCGCCTCGGGGGCAGGCGTGTTGGACGCCACGTGGGCGTGCTCCTTTCCTTCCTTCTCGCCTACCGGGTTAGCTGACGGGTTCGGAGCAGGAAGGTCTCCTACGCGCGTATACCCACCGTGTCGCCACGGCGAAATACGAGCGATTCACCCCAAGTTGGTGGTTCCCCGGTTTCCATGCGGAATTCGGCGCGTGAGCACGGAGCCGTCTCTTGTGACGGCTGGGACGACCGCGCTGCGTTATCGAACGTTAATAGACCCGGGGGCTCGATTCCAAGCTGTTCCGCTTGATCATTAACGAAATCCCGCAGGACTTACGGCCCATGACCGTCGAAAAACGGGCGAGTTGACCTCGCCTCGGACAACACACAGGTATTGACGGCTCGTCAGGTCGGCGCGGAGGGCTCTCATCCGATCACACCGCGTCACGTCGTGTCATGCGATGCCGGGCGATGCACCGGGAAAACACTCAGGGCCGGATTCCAGTGAACTGGAATCCGGCCCTGAGTTTCAGTAGCGGGGACAGGATTTGAACCTGCGACCTCTGGGTTATGAGCCCAGCGAGCTACCGAGCTGCTCCACCCCGCGCCGTTGTGTTCACTACTGTACGCCATCCGCGGGGTGCTTCGCGCCAGGGTTGTCTCAGCGGCCGGGGTTCCCGGCGTGGGTGAGGGTCTCCCAGGAGACGAAGAGCGCGTCGGTCCCGGCGGGCCGGGTCTTCACGGCGAGCTTGTGCGCGGCCGGGACGGAGACGCCGAGCCGGTTCTCCAGGTGGTTGAGGGCGACCTCCAGGTCCGGGCCCATGTTCCGGTCCACCTTCCCGCCGCACAGCCAGGCGGGCGCCCTCTCGCCGGACTGGTAGCGGGCGTGGAGGGCGAGCGCGGCGCTGAGCCGGTCCTTGACCTCGCCGTACAGGTCGACGCCCTGGTGCCAGGCGGTCTCGGCGATGTGCGCGGTGGCGGCGAGGGAGTACCCGACGTGCTTGAAGTTGCGGCAGGTCTCCTGGGAGAGGCCGTCCTTGAAGGTCGTCTGCTTGAACCAGTAAGTGGTCAGCTTCTGCGGGGTGTTGACGGTGGAGCCGGGCGGGGTGAGCGGGACCTTGCCGTCCTTCTCCAGATAGAAGTACGCCGGCACGCGCTCGCGGAACCGCTCCAGGGCGTGGTCGAAGGCCTTGTGGTCGTTGAGGAAGACGGCCATGCCGATGGCGGCGTCGGTCATCACCAGGTCCCAGTTGCCGTTGTAGTCGGGGACCTTCTGGGTGACGGTCGGCAGATAGGCGGTCCGCAGCATGTGCTCGAACCGCCGGACGCGGTCGGCGGGCCACCCCGCCCCGTCGGCGTACCGGATGATCTCGGCGGCCCGGGCCCAGGTGGACCCGGCCCAGCCGGTCTGCAGCCCGGAGTCCTCCTCCGTGTGCCGCCGCATCCTCGCCGACCAGGCGTCCATGATCTCCCTGGCCTTCACGGCGTGCTGCCGCTTGCCGGTGATGCTGAACAGCAGGGCCTGCGTGTAGGCGGCGACGGCGTCCTCGCGCTCCTCCACACACCCGTGCGCGGGCCGGTCGGCGTGGTCACCGCCGGGGCAGTCCACACTCGCGTACGGCTCGGGCCGGTACCGGTACGACCCGAACTTGCTGTCCCGCATGGCCAGATACGCCGACAGCCACGGCTGCTTCCCCGCCGTGACCCTCTCCCGCACGGTGTCCAGCTGCGCCTCGCTGACGAGCACGCCGGGGTGGGTGAAGCCCGCGTCCGGGGGCAGGGCGCGGGCCATCGTGCGGGTACCGGTGTCGGCGGTGCCGCAGGAGGCGAGCAGGACGGCGAGCAGGGGCGCGAGCAGCAGGGCGGGGGCGCGTCGTGGGGCCATGGGGCCAGGTTCGGACGGCGGGGGACGCGACGCAGGTCCGATTGGGCCGATTGGCCGGGTGGACCGGGCGTCCGCCCAGGCGGGCGTGTGGGCGGGGCGTGGCGGGTGCTGCCGTATTGGCGGGGGGTCCAGGTGCGGTGTGGCGACCTGGGAGTCCGTGGTCCCGTGACGGGCAGATGGTGTAGCGGGCTACACCGTGCGACCGGGGCGGATCATCTAGCGTGAGCCGCATGTGGAAGACAGTGCAGCGGTCGGGGATGGCGACCGTGCATCTCATCGTCGCCGCGGCGATGTGCTTCGGCATCTACATCTTCATCACCGTGCTGCTGATCGCCGGCATCGGCACGGTCGCGGTCGTCGGCTGCTGGCTGCTGCCCGAGGCGGTGCTGCTGATCCGGCGGATCGCCGGAGCCAAGCGCAGCCTGACCGCCCTGTGGACGGGCAAGGACATCCCCGAGGCGTACACGCCGATCACCGGCACCCTGCGCGAGCGGCTGCGGATCTCCGTGAAGGACCCCAGCACGCTCACCGACGTCCGCTGGATGGTCTGCTACTACCTCTACGGCGCCCTCCTCGCCCTCGCCCTCCCCCTGTGGCCCGTCGGCCTGGTGGTCGACGGCGTGTGGGCCGGGGCGCTGCGCCGCAGCCCGGTCGTCCTGCCGCTGATCGTGAGGCTCGCGGACACCGAGGCGCGCTGGTCGGCCCTGCTGCTCATGCCCTCCCCGAAGGCCAGGCTGGCCCGGCGGGTCGAGGAGCTGAAGGAGACCCGGGCCGACGCCATCGCCGCCCACGAGGCCGAACTGCGCCGTATCGAGCGGGATCTGCACGACGGCGCCCAGGCCAACCTGGTGGCGCTGTCGATGCGGATCGGGCTCGCCAAGCGGGCCTACGACCGTGACCCCGACGCCGCCCGCACACTGCTGGACGACGCCCAGGACCAGGCCGAGCAGGCGCTGACGGAGCTGCGGCAGGTTGTGCGCGGCATCCATCCGCCGATCCTCACCGACCGAGGTCTCGTCGGCGCGGTGCGGGCCCTGGCGTCGAGCAGCGGGCTCGCGGTGCGCGTGGAGGACGGCGGCCTGGCCGACGGCACCCGGGCGCCCGCGGCGGTGGAGGCGGCGGCGTACTTCGTGGTGGCCGAGTCGCTGACCAACGTCGCCAAGTACAGCGGGGCGAACCGGGCCGAGGTGCACCTCACGCGGACGCGGCGCGGCCTGACCGTGCGGGTCCGGGACGAGGGCCGGGGCGGTGCCGACGAGTCGCAGGGATCGGGACTGCTGGGGATGCGGCGCAGGGTCGCCGCCCTCGACGGGACACTGGAAGTGAACAGCCCGGTCGGAGGTCCGACTGTGATCGATGTGGAGCTGCCGTGCGTGTGGTGATCGCCGAGGACAACGCCCTTCTGCGAGAGGGCCTCGTCCTGTTGCTGTCGTCCTCCGGACACGAGGTCGTGGCCGTCGTGGGCACCGGCCCCGAGATCATGCCCGCCCTGCTGGAGCACCGGCCCGACGTGGCCGTGCTGGACGTGCGGATGCCTCCCGGATTCCGCGACGAGGGACTGCGGGCGGCGCTGGAAGCACGCGAGAAGATCCCCGGGCTGCCGGTCCTGGTCCTCTCGCAGTACGTCGAGGAGTCGTACGCCGCCGAGCTGCTCGGCGGTGGCACCAGCGGGATCGGCTACCTGCTCAAGGACCGGGTCGGCCGGGTCGACGAGTTCCTCGACGCGCTGGAGCGGATCGCGGCCGGCGGTACCGCCCTGGACCCGGAGGTCGTCACCGAGCTCCTCACCCGGCGCCGCGACACCCCCCTCGACTCCTTGACCCCGCGCGAGCGCGAGGTGCTGAAGCTGATGGCCGAGGGCCACGACAACACGACCATCGCCTCGACCCTCGTCGTCACCGAGCGCGCGGTCAGCAAGCACATCGGCAACGTCCTCCTCAAGCTGGACCTGCCGCCGAGCGACAGCGGCCACCGCCGGGTGCTGGCGGTCCTGACGTATCTGGCGCACACGCCCCGATGAGGTCCGGCGCTCACAGCGCCGACCGCGTCCTACGCAGTACCGCCTCGGCCATCCCCCGCTCACCGCGCGCGTTGGGGTGCACGGCGGCCGCGGGGCTCTTCGGGACCAGCGGCTCTATCCACCGCGTGCCCTGCGCCGAGCAGGCGTCGCGGCCCTCGGAGGGCGTGTACGTGTCGACGTACGCCGCTCCGGCGGCCTCTGCACGCTTGCGCAGCTCCGCGTTGAGCCGCTGTTCCTGTTCCCGCAGGAAGGTCACGTCACCGGGTGCGAGGGACATCTCGCGGCCGCACCGGTCGGCGTCCGACGGCAGGATCGCCGGGTAGCCGACGACGTAGACCCGTGCCTCGGGGGCGCGCCGCCGGATCTCGCCGAGCGCCCCGGCGAGCTTGGCGCCGGCGGCCTCGGTCCTGTCCTGTACGCCGTCGCCGTACCTGCGGGCGCAGGGTGCGTCCTCGGGCGCGAAACCGCTCGTGAGCGCGTACAGCGCCCCCATGCCCACGCACCGTTCGATCGTCCGGGCGAACCCGATGTCGTTGCCGCCGATCCCGAGGGTGACCAGGCGGGTGCCGTGCGAGAGGGCCTTCAGCTGGGCGGGGTTGGTGCCGTCCTCGGTGGACTGTTTCCCGGCCAGGTCGGCGATGGTGGCCCCGCTGCAGCTGACGTCCTTGAAGTCGGCGCCCTTGAGGCCGAGGCCGACGGCGACGAGGGAGGGGTAGTTGCGGTCGGACCGGTCGCAGCCGGCCGGGTCGCCGTTCTGGTCCGGGATCTTCGGCCCGGCGGTGTAGGAGTCCCCGAGGGCGACGTACGGGCCCTTTCCCGGGGGTGCCGGGGAGTCGCCGTCGAAGTGGGTGACGCCGACGGTGACGGCCAGGGTGCCGCAGGCGACGAGGAGGCCGGTGACCAGGAGGCGGGCGTGGGAGGGCATGAGGGTGTCCTGTCTGCCGTACGTGAGGGAAACGAGAGGTGGCCGCCTCCGGGGGGGGGTGAGGCGGCCACCGGTTCAGGGGGTCAGCGGCTGAGCGCGGGCTCTTCGGGCACGGCGGCCGGGACCGCGGCGGTGTGGCGCCCGGTGAGCTTCTCGCCCTCGACGTCGATGTCCGGCAGCAGCCGGTCGAGCCATCTGGGCAGGGCCCAGGCCCTGTGGCCGAGCAGGGCGAGAACCGCCGGCACGATCGCCATCCGCACCACGAACGCGTCGAACAGCACCGCGACCGCGAGCCCGAAGCCGATCATCTTGATCATCGACTCGCCGGCGCCGATGAACCCGGAGAACACCGCCATCATGATCAGCGCGGCGGCCACCACCACCCGCGCGCTGTGCCGGAACCCGGAGACGATCGCCTGCTTCGGCTCGTCCCCGTGGACGTACGCCTCCCGCATCCGCGAGACCAGGAACACCTCGTAGTCCATGGCGAGGCCGAAGACGATGCCCACCAGGAAGATCGGCATCATGCTCATGATCGGCCCGGTGGTCTCCACCCCCAACAGCCCGGCGCCATGGCCCTGTTGGAACACCGCGACCACCGCACCGAGCGCGGCCAGCACCGAGAGCAGGAAGCCGAAGGCCGCCTTCACGGGCACCAGCAGGGAGCGGAACACCAGCAGCAGAAGCACGATCGCGAGACCGACGACCACCGCGAGATACGGGATCAGCGAGTCCTGCACCTTCTGCGCCACGTCGATGTCCAGCGCGGTCTTGCCGGTCACCTCGAAGCTCGCGTCCGCTGTGGCCTCGATACCGGCGCGTTCGTCACGGATGGTCTGGACGAGGTCCTTGGTCCTCTCGTCGGTGGGCGCGGTGGACGGCGTCACGGTGAGCACCGCGGTGTCGCCGGCCCGGTTGAACCGGGCGGGCGAGACGGCGACCACACCCGGGGTCGCGGCGATGTCCTCGGCGACCGTCGCCACGGCGGTCTTCGCGTCCGGGGCCCCCTTCGCGTCCACGACCACGGTCAGCGGCCCGTTGAAACCGGGCCCGAACCCCGCGGCGAGGGCGTCGTACGCCCGCCGTTCCGTCGTGGACGTCGCCTTCGCCTCGTCGCCCGGCATCCCGAGCTGGAGGTCGAGGACCGGGGTGGCCATGGCTCCGAGGCCGACCACGCCGAGCAGGAGGACGGGCAGGGGATGCCGTACGACGATCCGCGCCCAGCGGGAGCCGCCGTTCTCCGTCCTGAGCTGCTTCCTGCGGTGGCGTTCGGAGTCGCGGCGGGCGCCCCGGGAGAGGACTGCGTTCGGCCAGAAGCCGAGGAGCGCCGGGACCAGGGTCAGGCAGATCAGGACGGAGACGGCCACCGCTCCGGCCGCGGCCAGGCCCATCTTGGTGAGCATCGGGATGCCGACCACCCACAGTCCGGCGAGCGCGATGACGACGGTGAGCCCGGCGAAGACGACCGCGGACCCGGCGGTCCCCACGGCGAGACCGGCGGCCTCTCGCGGTTCGTGCCCCTTGGCGCGCTCCTCGCGGTAGCGGGAGACGACGAACAGGGCGTAGTCGATGCCGCAGGCCAGGCCGAGCATGGTGGCCAGGGTGCCGGTGTTCTCGGAGAGGCTGAAGGCCTTCGACAGCGCGAGGATGCCGGTCATGCTGATGCCGACGCCGATGACCGCGGTGAGCAGCGGCAGCCCGGCGGCGGCCATCGAGCCGAAGGTGATGAGCAGGACGACGGCGGCGATCGCGATGCCGATCACCTCGGCGGGGCCGCCCGCGGAGGGCTGGGTGGCGAGGGCGTCCCCGCCGACCTCGACGCGCAGGCCCGCGTCCCGGGCCACGTCGATCGCCGACTCCAGGTGCTTCTTGCTCGCGTCGGTGAGGCCGTCGGCCCTGGCCTCGAAGGAGACGGTCGCGTAGGCCGTCGTGCCGTCCTTGCTGACGGCACCGGCCCGGAACGGGTCGACGGCGGAGGAGACCTGCGAACCGTCGGCCGCGGACTCGACGAGTGTCTCGATCGCCTTCCTGTTCCCGGCGGCGGTGACCTTCTCGCCGTTCGGAGCGATGAACACGATCCGTGCGCTCGCCCCGTCGGCCGCCGCGCCCGGGAAGCGCTGCTCCAGCAGGTCGAACGCCTTCTGGGACTCGATGCCGGGCATCGTGAAGCCCTCGTCGGCGGGGGTGGACGCCTTGGACGAGGCGAAGCCGACGGCTCCCAGGACCCCGATCCACAGCACGGCGACGAACCATCGCCAACGGAAGGACACACGGCCCAGGTGGTAAAGGACAGTTGCCATGGCGGGGGAGGCCTCCAGATCAGCGGTCGGAATCGACGTGATCCACGATTCCGCCGGCCGACCGCCCCCACGAGGGAGCACCCTCCCGAACCGGGGTGTAGCGGGCTACACCCCCCTCATCCGACGCTGAGCTCGCTCAACTCGCCCAGCGGCAGCGTGTGGTGGGTCTGCAGGACCTTCGCGCGCAGGTACCGCACGTTGTGGGCGGTGGTGAAGACCCCGGTGGGCACCCGGTCGCGGACGCCGATGCCGAGGTCGCGCAGCTGGGCCGCCTTGTCGGGGTTGTTGGAGAGCAGGTCGAGTTCGTCGATCCCGAGGGCCTGGAGCATCTGGGCGGCCGCCGTGTAGTCCCGGGCGTCCTCGGGCAGGCCGAGCGCGGTGTTCGCGGCGTAGGTGTCGAGGCCCTGGTCCTGGAGGGCGTACGCGTCGAGCTTGTTGTAGAGGCCGATGCCGCGCCCCTCCTGGCGGAGGTAGAGCAGGACGCCGCCGCGCTCGGCTATGCGCTCGACCGCCTCGCGCAGCTGGGGTCCGCAGTCGCAGCGGGCCGAGCCGAAGACGTCGCCGGTGAGGCACTCGGAGTGCAGGCGCACCAGGGGCGTGGGCCCCGGGTCGCCGAGGACGACGGCGAGGTGTTCCTGCCCGTCGGCCAGGCCGTGGAAGGTGACCAGCTCGGCGTCGACGTGGTAGCCGTCCCCGAAGCGGAGCGGGACGCGGACGCGGGAGCGCTGGGTGGCGGCAGGGGTCTCGGTCATGCGGATACTCCGGTCCATAGGCTCCGTAGAGACACCTGCTTCAGATTTGAAGCAGCTCTACAAGTCGAGACCCTACCCCATGCTTTAAATTTGAAGCAACAGAGTTGTGGTGCCCGTCACGAACAGGACGGGGACGACCGCCGGCGCCACGGGACCTCCTCGGAGGCGCCTTCGTCCCCCTGCAGCCCCTCGGTGACACTGGTGAAGATGTCCTCCAGCTGCCCCACCTGCTCCGGGGTGAGCCGGTCGAAGAGCGAGGTGCGGACCGCCTCCACATGCCCGGGCGCCGCCCGCTCCAGCACCGCCATGCCCTCGTCCGTCAGGACCGCGACGCTGCCGCGCTTGTCCCACTGGCAGCTCTCGCGCCGCACCAGCCCGTCCTTCTCCAGCCGGGCGACGGCATAGGTCAGCCGAGGCCGGGTGATCTTCAGCCCCTCGGCGAGCTCGGTCATCCGCAGCCGCCGCTCCGGCGTCTCGGAGAGGTTGGCCAGGATGGAGTAGTACAGGTGGGGCATGCCGGCCTCCTGCTGGAGCTGCCGGTCGATGGTGTCCTCCAGGAGGAGCGAGCCGGCGATGTACGCGCGCCAGGCGCGCTGCTCGTCAGGGGTGAGCCAGCGGGTCGTCATGCCTCCAGTGTAGGTTTGTTTCAAACTTGAACCAAGCCCGCCGTTCGTGAAGTGAGAGGGACCGCACCGATGCCCCACCCGTACGTCCTCCTCTCCGCCGCCGTCTCCCTCGACGGCTACCTCGACGACACCGGCCCCGACCGCCTCCTCCTCTCCAGCCCCGCCGACTTCGACCGCGTCGACGAGGTCCGCGCCTCCGTGGACGCGATCCTGATCGGCGCGGGCACGATCCGCGCCGACAACCCCCGCCTGCTGGTGAACTCCGAGGAACGCCGGGCGGCCCGGGTGGCGGCCGGGAAACCGCCGTACCCCCTGAAGGTCACGGTCAGCGGCTCGGGCGACCTCGACCCCGGCGCGAACTTCTGGCACACGGGCGGCGAGAAGCTGGTCTACACGACGGACAAGGGCGCGGAGCGGGCCCGTGCGGCGGGCCTGGCGGCCGACGTGGTCGCGCTGGGCCCCGCGCTGGACTGGCGCCGCCTGCTGACCCATCTGCACGAGGTGCGCGGAGTGGACCGCCTGATGGTCGAGGGCGGCGGCCGCATCCACACCCAGCTGCTCCAGCAGGGCCTGGCCGACGAGGTGCAGCTGGTACTGGCCCCCTTGTTCGTCGGCGATCCGCACGCCCCCCGTCTCTTCGGCCCGGGCGACTACCAGTCCGGCCGGCTGCGCCTGGTGGAGACCCGTCGGATCGAGGACGTGGTGCTGATGCGCTACGAGCCCACGGCCCCCGGCACGGGCCTGTGGTCGTCCGCCGCGGACCACCACTGGCTCTCCCTGGCCTGCGACCTGGCGGCCCAGTGCCCGCCTTCGCAGACGGCGTTCAGCGTGGGCGCGGTCGTGGTGGGCGCCGACGGCGCGGAACTGGCGCGCGGCCACTCCAGGGAGGGCGGCGACCCGGTCGTGCACGCAGAGGAGGCGGCCCTGGCGAAGATCGCCCCGGCCGACCCCCGCCTCGCCACGGCCACGGTGTACACGAGCCTGGAACCCTGCACCCACCGCGCCTCCCGCCCCGCCCCCTGCGCCCGCCTGATCCTGGACGCGGGGGTACGCCGGGTGGTGACGGCCTGGCGGGAGCCGGACACGTTCGTCGAGGCGGCGGACGGGGCGGGTCTCCTCACCACGGAAGGCGTGGACGTCGTCGTCCTGGGCGAGTACGGGGAACGCGCGAAGTCCCCGAACCGTCATCTGCTCCGCGACGCTTCCTGACCCGAACGCCCCGCCACCGCTCGAAGGCGGAGCAGTCGTCGGGTGATCGCCCGGTACTGCCGCAGCGCGCGACCGAGCCCGACGGACCGCGCCTCGGGTCCTGCCGCTGCCGGCCCTCGCACAGGAGATGCCGCTGTTCGGCGAGAGCCTCCGGGAGCGGCGTCGGCCCGGGTCGATGCGATGCCGGTGTGCCGAACGGGCGCGGTCGGCACACCGGCGGGAGTACGGTGGGGATGACGAGGACTTTCCGTATAGCGGAAATCGGACAGGTTCCGGACCATCGCCTCGTGTTCGGGCCCGTTGGACGATGTTCCTTCCGCAGCACGCCACCCGTCCCCAGGGGCAGCCCGTGACCCCGGCCGCGCCATCCTCATGCATGGCCGAGGAGCGACAATGCCGCCCAGTCCGGTCCCCTCCACGCCGGTCGCACCCTCCCGGGCCCACGACGGGACGTCCCCCTTCCCGCCGGACGGCCCGGTCCCCGCGCCCGACGGTGGTGAACGCCCGTACCTCACGGTGGCGCCGGTGATCTTCGTCCTGCCGTCCGCGGCGGTCGGGCTCGTCGGCAGCCTGCTGCGGGCGGGACGTGTCCGCGTCGCCCCGCTCCGCCATGTCGCCTGGAGCATGCGCCGGCTCTGCCCCCTGATCGGTGACCGCCCGTTCCGCACCCGGGGCCACAGCCGGGCCACCAGCCCGTGGCGACCGGCCCTGCTCTCGTTCGGCGAGAGCGGGCGCAGCCTCCACCACTCCCACCCCACCAGCGCCCGGCACGGCGTCGGCCGGCCCGACCCCTCGGCCGCCGTCATCGGTCTGTGCGAACACCTCGGCCGAGCGCACGAGGTGCGCCCGCCGACGCGGGACCGGTTCGCGGCCCGGCGCGCCTGACACCGACCACCCATCCGCGCACCGCAGTTGGCAGGAGCCCTCATGACGACCGCACTGCAGCCCCCGCTTCCCCCTCATCCGCTGTTGCGCCTGCGCCTGGCACCTCGCAGCGGTATGCCCCGCCCCATCGACGGAGCGTGGTGGCCCCGTTCCTACGACCTGCTCGCCGAACTCCCCCGGCTGCTCGCCGGATTGCCCCGCGCGTGGGGCCACATCACCAGCGTCACGGTCAACGGGGCGACCTGGACCGCGGGGCCCGGCCGGATGCTCGTCTCCAACCAGGTCGTACGACTGCACCGGACTCTCACGGCATCCGCCGCGGACACCATCGTCCTGCTCGCCCCCGGCCAGGGGCGCTGGGACCTGCTGGTCGTGCCGCCCGACACGACCGAGCGGGCCGCGGAACCGCTCATGGCGGCCGCGACGGAGGATCAGTCGTGACGGCTGCCGCGCCTCGGCCGGCCGATCAGCCGGGTCGCGGCGACGACCAGGATCAGCAGGGCACTCACGGCCAGAGCGGTGGCCACGGCGGTCACATCCCCACTGCGGTCCGGTGAGCCGGGTTCGGCATGTGGGGAACACCGCTCCCGGGGAGTTCGCTCGACAGGTCCCGGGAACGAGGCCACCGGGCGCGGCGTCCAGCGCGGTGGGCCCGTCGGAAGGAGGTCGCGGACATCACGCAAACCCGTCCCCGGACCCCTGCGCGAACACAGCCGCCCGGTGTCGTCACTCACCGGGAACGACACCGGCGCCGGGGCCGGTACACGGAGTACTCCCGATGACTCGACGCTACTCCCCGAAAGGGCCGTACGGACCGTTCCTCGACCTCCAACTCGCAGGAGCCCACGAGTGACCGGCGCGCGCGTCCCGGCCGCCGGACGGGAAGCACCGTGAAAGGAGGGGGACGTTCGGACGCCGTCCCGGGACCGCCGTCGTACGGCTGGAGACCACCCACGAACGGCACGGCGTGCTCGGCGGAGCGTGGTGGCCGCGTTCGCGCGACATCGCCGCCGAGCTTCCCGGACCGATCGCCGCGCTGACCGAGCATCCCGGGCCCGTCACCCGCACCGGCCGGGCGGCGCCGAGGGCGTGACGGCGGTCAGCCGTGGTGGTTCCCGGGCCCGGCCGTCTCGGGGGCCGGGATGGCGGCGGTGTCGAAGTCACCCGCGATGATCTGTGTCGCCAGGTCGGACAGACGCAGGTGACGGGCACGGGCGTAGGCCCGGAACGTCTCGAAGGCGTCGTCGACCGAGGTGTCCCAGCGCTCCGCCAGGACGCCCTTGACCTGCTCGACCAGGACACGGCTGATCAGCGCGTTCTCCAGCTGGCTGTTCTCCACGTGTGACCGTTCCAGCGTGCGCTGCTGGAGGATCGCGATGGTGGCCACGTCGGCGAGTGCCTGGGCGAGCGCGATGTCGTCGTCGCCGAGGTGGTGCGGGGTGGTCTGGAAGAGGTTGAGCGCGCCGACGACCCGGTGGCGCAGGCGCAGCGGGATGGCGTGCGTGGCCACGTACCCCGTTTCGCGGGCCTGCGGAGCGAAACGCGGCCAGGCGTCGGCCGACTCCGCCCCGGTCAGGTCGATGTTCGTCCGGGCGGTGCCGGTTCGGTAGCACTCCACGCACGGGCCCTGGTCGTGCTGGAGCGCGAAGAGTTCCAGCAGACGTGTGTGCTCGTCGGAGGCGGCGATGATCTGCAGTTCGCCGTGCGCGTCCGCGAGCAGGATCCCGGCCGCCGCCACGTCGAGCAGTTCGACGCACCGTGCGGACAGCCGGTGCAGCAGGTCGATGACGTCGAAATCCTCGACGAGGGAGTCAGCGACCTCCACGAAGATCTCGGCCAGACGTCGTTCGCGGGCCATGCCGATCATCCCTTTCCACCGTCGGGCGAATACGGCCCGCTCATATCGTCGTCGAATCGGAGCCTGCGGGCTACCACGTCCGCCGCAATCTCGCCGAGGGGGAGCTCACTGCTGTACGCATGAGCACGCAGGCGCAGGAGCGCATCCTCCATGGACACGCCCAGTTGGACGCTGATCATTCCCGTGGCCTGGTGCACGACCGCTCGGCGCAGCCCCGGCGGCGGGTCGAGGGACATGTCGAACTCGCGCACGATCCCGTCCCCGCCTCGTGGTCCCCCGTTCAGAAGAGCACCGGTCAGCGCGGCGGTGAGGGCGGTCGCGTCCTTGTACTGCTGCTCGCTCAACCGCCGGTCGCCGTCGCACAGCACGGTCAGTACGCCGACCCGGATGGCTCCGATTCCCAGCGGGTAGCAGCAGACGCCGTGCACACCCATGTCGTGCGCGGCCGGTAGCAGCGCGGGCCATCGGTCAGGGCGCACCCGGGCCAGATCCGGCTCCATGACGGGCGAGCCCGTGCGGACCGCCTCAGGGCCCGGGCCCTCACCCAGCGTGAACTGAAGTTCGTCGAACCGCGTGCTCAGCTCCGGATGGCACCAGACCGGCTCGGCCGTCGCGTCCGCGTCCCGGCCGACCAGCAGCGACAGCACGACGCCCTCGGCTTGCAGCGCCTTTGCGCACGCCCGCGCCGGGTCGACCACCCCGCCCAGGCGCAGGGACCGTAGGAGCTCGGCCATGCCGTCGCTGATCACCGGTCTCCGTCCCTTGCCTTCCGCGTCGCTCGGGGTGGGGTCGCCGCTCGGCCTGCGCCGTACATTACGTGGGCCGATCCGCCACCGCGCGGTCCGCGGGTACGTCCCGCCAGGCGCCCTGGACGTGGGCGTACGGCGGAAACCGCTCCAGCAGACCCATGGCCCGGAACACCGGGTTCAGTGCCCGCCCGGTGCGGACCACGCGCACCCAACCGCCCCGGCCGCGACAGTCGTTCCATGCCGCGCACAACGGTTCCAGGACGCTGCCGTCCATGAACGTCACACCGCTCAGGTCGACGACCAGGAACGGCCGGCCGGTGCCGTGGCGGGCGTGCTCCAGATCGCGTGCGAACGCCGACACGGTCGTCACGTCCAGTTCACCGCGGACCGTGACCACGCGGCACCCGTCGAACGGGTCGGACTGCGGGCCCATATGCCCCAGCTCCTCCGCCTTCGGTGTCTTTCTCCTTGCGCAGAGCCTCAGTTGCGCGGAAGGGACTTCACGGAGAGGGCCGGGGGCTCGGGCTGCCGCACATCCAGCGTAGTGCCGTGGCGGGTCGGGCGGCCGCCCTTCCTCCCATTGCGGTGGACATGGCCGGACCGGAGGTGGCCTTCCCGGGAGGCGGGGGCTGTTCTCCGCCGACCGCCCGGTCTACCCGGCCATTGGAGGAGTACTCTTAGGTTACCGAGGGTATTTCGCGCACCGGCTTCCACGCCGGTGTCGTTTTCGGCGATCGACTATGCCGGGTCGGCCAAGGCCGGCCCGGGGCAGGGTCCGCGCCATGACTGCGACCACCACCTCCTCCCCGCCGAAACTCGCAGCCGATCGTCCCTCCTCCTCTTCCCCGCACCGCGTGTCGCTGGTTCCCGGCGGCTCCGGGCGGCGCCAGTACGGCTCTCGAGGAACGGAACTCCCCTCCCCGGCCGCCTCGCTGACGGCCGCCTTGCTGACGTCCGCCACGAGCGGCCTCCTGGGCGCACCGACCGCGAGACGGTTGATGGAGGAGGCGGCGAGTCTGCGGACGGTGTACGGGACCGACAGGACCCGGGAAGCGGTAACTGCGACCGGCCCCGGGAGGTGAGGACGATGGAGACGTTCGTGAGCGTGACCGTGCGCGTGGCGGTGACCCGCCCCCGTAAGGAACGGGATGAGCCCAGAGTTCCGTCAGGCTCTTCCCGCCCGTCACCGAACTGACCACACGGACCCGACCGACAGACAGCCCGCCGCCCGAGACCCCGGCCGCAGCTCCGCACAGGACAGGCCGGGGTTCTCGCGTTTCCTGTCCCCGAATCGCCCCGGACGTACGGGCCGCCCCGGCCCGTGGGCGGTACCCCTCCAGGACACGATGCCCGCCGGGCGCGGCCCTTCCGTCCGATCCCATGGCGCATCACGACCGCTCCACACCCCGTATCGACGGAGCACCGCGAGGACCGGGCCCGACCCCGCGACGCGGCGCTCTCCGACAGACACGTCGAACCGAGGAGTCATGGCCCTTCCCCAGCTGAACGTCTACCGGCACGACCACGATGACCGTGCCCTGATCACCTTCGCGGGCGAGATCGACCTGACCAGCGCCCCGCTCGTGCACACCGCCCTGGCCGCATGCGTGTGCGACGGCATCCGCACCACCGACGTCGATCTCACAGCGGTCACCTTCTGCGACGTCCGCGGACTCAACGCCTTCCTCGCGGCGTCCCGGCTCGCCACCGAATCCGGAACGACCCTCCAACTGCACTACCCGCCGCCGATCCTGACCCGCATCATCGAGATCACCGGCTCCGGTTTCCTGCTCCACCAGCTCCATGCCGCGCGGCCGTCCGGTCCTCGGGTCCGTTTTTTCTCGGGCGGTGCACCATGACGGTCGCGCTCGCGCCGCACCGGATGTGGGGCCGCCGGCTCACGTAGGCCGTCGCCGCGATGAGGACGACGAAGCCGGCGGCCGTGAGGAAGGCGTTGGTGGCGGCCTCCTCACACGCCGATCACCGCGGCGGCGCCGCCCTCGTACTCCCATGCCTCGTCCGGCTCCAACGGCTCGTCGGCCGAGGTGACTCCGTGCCGCGCCCTGTCCGCGGCGATCAGCGCGCTCGCGGTCACAGACGGCCCGTGGCCATCGGATGCGGCGGCCATCAGCCGGGCCGCGGACTCCGCCCCGGTCTCCGGCGGGATGATCAGCAGGTCCCAGCGGGCGGTGCGGTAGGAGAGCAGCAGCAGCTCGTGCGGGTCGGTCTCCGTGAACCAGCCGACCTTGACGACATGGCTGTCCAAGGGAACCTCGCGGGGGATCATCGGCCAGTGCTCCGGGTTGACGGCGATACGGGTGATACGACCCCAGAACGGGTCCAACACGCCTATCAGCGCCGGTAGTTCGCTCATCAGGTCCCGGGAACGGGGCCACCAGGCACCGTCCAGGAGGCCACGCGATGCGCCGTCGGTCTTCAGGGCGAGACGCGCGGCCGGGGCTGCGACGGGCTCGGGGTGCGCGAGGGTGGGATACAAGGTCGCCGACATGACGCGGACCCGTCTCCGGGCCGCCTCTGCGGCGACCCGGGTTTCATCTCTCGCCGAGAACGACCCGGCGTGAAAGCCGGTGTACGAAATGCCCTCGGTACCCTCCACACTACTCCGCGCCCCGCCGCGACGCGGAGCAGTGACTGCCTGGTGCGGCCCTAGAGGTGGAGCAGCCGCTGGGTGATCTCCCGGTACTCCCTCAGCGCGTGCCGGAGTTCGTCGGACTGCGCCTCGGGATCCTGGTCCTGCCAGTCGGCACGCAGGACACGCCGCCGCTCCGCGAGGGCGTTCACGAGCTGGGCGGTGGCTTCGTCGAAGGCGCTCTCGGCCTCCTCCAGCGCATTGAGCGGGGCGTCCGCGAACGTGTTGAGAGCATGCCCGAGACGTACGGCGATCGCGTCCCGCTCGGTCGACGGCAACAGCGGCTCCGGGCCCGCAGCGCGGCGTTCGGCGCGGCCCCGGGGTTGGCCCTCGGGCTGCCGGGCACGCGTCTGGTCGTACATCATCGAGGGCTTCCGTTCCGCCTGAAGGCATCAGTGGTCTTCTTGGGCTTCTTGGTCTTCTCAACGGCCTGTTTCAGGCTTCCTGAGACCCTGCCGGTCCTGTCCCGGTGTCGCAGTCGCCTGTTGCGGGTGACCCGGCCGAGCTCTTCGGTGCCCCTGGTCCGTGAAACGGTCATGCCGGCCTCGCTGTTGTCCGGTGGGCGGGTTCTCGCAGGGTCCGGGCGAGGTGGGTCGGCGGAATCCCCGCCGGGTGTTCCGGAGCCGTACGGCCGCGCACCGTGCTGCCGGTCCGTGTCGACACGGCGGCCATGCGATCCGGGCCGCCCCGCTCCGGCCGGGGCGGTGACGCGGGTGGTCACACCTCCGCCGCCAGCCGGCCGGCCTGCCCGGTGCCGGCGTCGTACGACGAGGAGGCGTGGTCTGCCCGTTCCGCCGTCATGAGAGCGGTCGCGGTCGACTGCGGGGCGGTGCTCGCGCCTGCCGCGGTCATCAGCCGGGCGGCCGAGGGGTCGGTGGTCTCCGGGGGAATCACCAGGAGGTCCCAGCGGCCCGACGTACCGGACAGCAGCAGGATCTTGTGCGGGTCCAGCTCCGTGGTGAACCAACCGACCTTCACCACATGGCCGTTGACGTAGATCCTGTGCGGGATCACCGGCCAGTAGCGGGGGTTGACGGCGATACGGGTGATCCGTCCCCACAGCGGGTCCAGTACGTCGGCCAGCGCCGGGAGTTCGTGGGTCAGGTCACGTGAGCGGGGCCACCAGGCGCCGTCCAGTTCGGCACGGCTCGGAGAAGGGTTCACGGGTTTGAGGGCGAGGCGCGCGGTCGGTGCCCTGAAGGGCACGGCGCGCGGCGGGGGCTGGTCGGTGGTCGCTGACATCGTGCGAACCCGTCCCCGGACCCTGCGTGCGGGCAGGTGTCCGTTGTCGTTGCTCACCAGGAACGACACCGGCAACGGGGCCGGTGCGCGAAGTGCTCCCGATGCCTTCACGCTACTCCCCGAAGAGGCCGGGCGGACCGCTCGTTGTTCCCCCTGGGCACGGATCCACGAACCGGTTCTCTCCCCCTGCTCCGGCGTGTCCCACGGTCCCCGTGTGTGACCGGCGAGCGTTCCGGCCACCGGCCACTGCGGGCCGCGGAGTACCTTGAAACAAGGAAGTCACTCCGCATCTCTCGCAGACAGGCGAGCGTCATGTCCGACTCCGATTCCCCGCGGGCGACCCGGCTCCTGCCTGACTCCGTCCACCTCGCCGTGAAACCCGGGACGGCCGTCGTACGGCTGGAGACGACGCACGACCGCCGGGGCGTTCTCGACGGGGCATGGTGGCCGCGCTCCCGTGACATCTCCACCGAGCTTCCCGCCCTGATCACCGCCCTCACCGAGTACCTGGGGCCGATCACGCGGGTCGGCCTGGACGCCGGAGCCTGGGACGCGCTGCCGACGCGGCTGGTCGTCGAGGACCGGGTCGTCCGCATCGACTCCTTCCCGGTCGGCGACGACACCGTGCTGGTGACCCGGGGCGATCAGGACCACTTCTCCCTGCTCGTGGTCCCGCCGCAGACGGCGCCTGACGCGGCACGCGCCGCGATGGCCGAGGCCGTCCGCGCCGGCAGCGGCACGCAGGCCGAACAGATCCTCATCGACACCGGCACCGGCTGGGCGGCACCGAGGGCGTGACGGCGGTCAGCCGTGGTGGTCCCCGGGCCGGGCCGTCGCGGGTGCCGGGATGACCGTGGTGTCGAGGTCCCCCGTGATGATCCGCGCGGCGAGGTCCGAGAGGCGCAGGTGGCGGGCGCGGGCGTAGGTCCGGAACGAAGCGCAGCCTGCGGCGACCACGTCCGCGGCGATCTCACGGAGGGGCCGCTCACTGCTGTACGCGTGGGCGCGCAGGCGCAGCACCGAGGGAGGCTCCACGGCCACGCCGAGCCGGGCGACGTCCCCGCCGCGTCGCGCGCCGTTCAGGAGAGCGCTGGTCAGGAGGGCTGTCAGTGCGGTGGCGTCCGTGTACTGCTGATCGCTCCCCGCGCGGGCCGGGGCACTTCGGGGTGAGGCATCGCCCGGCCGGCGCCGCACATCACGCGGGCCGTTGCGCCGCCGCACGGTCCGCGGGTATGTCCTGCCAGGCGTCCTGGGTGCTCGCGTACCGCGGGAAACGCTCCTGCAGTCCGACGGCCCGGAAGACGAGACTCGCGCCCGGCCGGTGGTGCACGACCCGCATCCATCCGAGCCGCTCATGACAGTCCTCCCACGCCGCGCACAGCGGGTCCAGCACGCTGCCGTCCATGAACGTGACACCGCGCAGATCCACCATGAGGAGCAGCCGCCCGCTGCCGTGCCGGGCGCCCTCCAGATCACGAGCGAAGGCCGGCACGGTCGTCATGTCCAACTCGCCGCCGGCTGTGACCACACGCAACTCGTCGAACAGGTCGGGACGCAGATTCATGTGCCCCATCTCCTCTGTCACCAGGGTGGCTTTCGCCTTGCGCAGGGCCTCTGTTGCGCGGGACTGGACAGTACGGAGAGGGCCGGGGTCACGGGCGGACCGTATGACGACCCTACTGCCCGCAAGGTATCGGCCGGTCGCCCTTTCTCCAGGCATCCACAAGGGCTGTCGAAAGTGTCGCCCCCGGTCGGTTCCTGACGGGATCGAGGGCGAAAGTGCAAGAGAGTGGTGCGGGCTGCCGGTGTTGTCGGACGGAGCGACGACGGGAGCGCCGGGACCGGCGCACTGCGGAGAAGGCCGGCGCGGCCACGAGGACCACAAGGCCGATGATCAGCAGCTGGCTCGGACCATCCGCTGCGACCCCAAGAGGCTGAGCGGCGGACGGTCAGCGGCGCGCGAGTTGCCGCTCGCCGCTCGCCGCCTGCGCCCGTCCGGAGGGACTCGGGGCAGATGCCCGTCAACTCCCCGTCGGCCCGATGAGCATTGAGGCCGGCCGGGTGGTGCCGACGCGACGTCAGTACCACCCGGGGCGTCTGTGGTGAGCGCCTGAAAGTGTCCTTGACCTTGCCTCCGGCCCGCTTCGGGCTTCCGGAGGGACCACCCAGGATCAGCAGAAGGAGCAAGAGGGCGAAGCGGGAAGGTGGAATGCGTCGCCCCAGTGATCCGAAGCGGCATGGACCTACCCCGCGCTGTCAGTCAGCGCCTGGCGACTCCCTTGTCGACGCGGGGTCGGCACGGGGGAGTTCTGCGTGCTGGGCAGGGGCCGCCGGGACGGACGGAGCCTCGACGGGAGTGTCGACGGGCTCGGCCGGCGCCGCCGGCAGGATGTGGTCCTCCCACCAGGACAGGCCCATCACGCTGGCGAGCAGGACGAAGGGGACCGAAGCCGACACGATCAGCGCGTACATGGGTACCGCCTGTTGTGGAATGCGGCAGCGGGCGGCAGAAGGGTGCCCGCATGGAGCGCATCGAGGCTGCGCCGGGATCGCGTAGCGACGGCGGGTGCGGGAACGGCCCGTTGGCAGGCGCGGCAGGTTCCGGCACCGATGCGCCAGGTGCGCCCTCGAAGGGACGCGCGAGGTGATCGACGCTGCCGGGGGCTCGGGCCGTACCGTGCACGCTAGCCCTCGCCGCACCCCCTGAACAGACGGCAAGTGGCCATCCGGTCCCGGCGGACGACGCTGGCATGGGCCGCTGTCCGCGACCTCCGGGAGAACTACGGTGTCCGTACAGTCACCGGCCCCCGGCCCCCGGCCCCCGGCCCCCGGCAGTGATGCCTATTCGGGCCGTTGGGTGCGGTCGTTGTGGGTGAGGCCGTCCGGATGCTCCTCCGTGCGCTCGCCGAGAGGAAGAACCATCACCTGGAGGATCGCCTGGCCGGGCATACCCCGGATCCGCCCCGCCTCCTGCCAGCCCCGGTCCGTGAAGGCGGCGCGGACCGATCCGGCGGACCGATCCACCAAGGTGACGCCGAGCGAGGACTGGTGGTCGGCGAGCAGACGCTCCTGGAGCCGGCGGGCGAGCCCGTGGGCGTGCCGGTGCGGATGGACGACGGTTTCGAGGATCGCGAAGACATGGCCGGAGGCGGTCAGTTGCTCCAGGTTCTGCGGCATCGGTCCGTCGAACCCCTCCCACCAGGAGCCGTCGCGCGGCACGGGAACACCTGAGACGCAGCCGGTCAAGCCGTTGGCCTCGGCGACCAGCATGTCGAACCCCGGCAGTCGTACGTCGCGCTCCAGCCGGCGCAGGAACTCCTGCCGACCACGGAACTACTCGCCGGGCGGGGTGACGGACGACTCCACGTACAGATCCGCCAGGTCCTCCCGCAGCCTCTCGGCCTGCCAGCGGTTCAGCCGGCGCAGCCGCACCGTGTCCAGGACGGGACGCTCCGAGCGTTCGGGTTCGTGCGGGTGCCGTGGGCTGCTCATGAGGCGCCTCGGTTCAGAAGACCGGGAGAGGTACGGGACTGCCATCAGGTCCGAAGGACGGTGCGGCGTCTGGGTCCGGGACGTCTGTACGCAGCATAGCCCCGGATCAGCGCAGCCCCGGAGCCTGTTGGGAGCGCGGGGCCGCTGGGGCGCAGGCAGCTGAACGGTGGTGCCGTATGCCCTCCGCGGGCAGCCGCGGTCAGGGCGCGGAAGCCTCTATGTACGTCTCCCGTCCGATCCGCCCGCACCTGCGCACGCCCGCACGACCGGGCGACGGCGGACCCGCGCGTTCCGAGAAGTCCCGCGTGACGACGTCCCGGGTGCACGGGCGGAGCCTGTGAACAGCCCTGTTCCGCTTTGCCTGTATCTGCTCTAGGCTCCAAGCAGGGGAGACGGCACCGCGACCGTGTCAGGTGCCGGCAGGTCTCCCCATTCAGGCTCCCAGCCCCCGAGTCGGTAACCAGGCCCGGCCGGAGCCGCATCGTCGCAGTGCGCGGCTCCAGTCTCCGTCCTCCCGGCATTTCCAGACGGGGTGTTCTCACCAAGTCCCGCCGCCGCAGAGGACAGCGCGCGAGGAAACGGTGGAGGGGGGCCTCCCATCCTCGCGCCACGTACGGCCGCCGCCGTACTGCGGCGGCGGCCGTACTGCGACGGCGGCCGTACGGACCGCGAACCCCGATGCGGGGGCCGGGTCAGGACCCCAGGCGGCGCGGAAGAGGTTCAGGGCGCCGACGACCTCGTCCCACAGGGCGCATGGGCAGCGCCTGGACCGCCCCGAAGCCGCCGCGGCGGGCCACCATGTCGGCGGCCTCAGCCGCGATGCCTCACGACGCGGTACCGGTCAGCTTGGGATCCGCGTGTCCTTCGAGCACCTCGCGGGCCACATCCTTCAGCGGTCGCTGACATGAGCGGGCGTGTTTGCGCAGAAGATCGAAAGCTTCGTCCAGGGACACCCCGCGGAGAGTCGAGAGCACACCCTTCGCCTGTTCGATGACCACGCGGCTGGTCAACGCCTGTTCCAGCTGGGCGGTGAGCATCCGGCTGCGATCGGCCTCGCGGGCGCCTTCCAGAAGGACGGCGGTGAAGTCGGCGAGCGACCGGCCGAGAGCCAGGGTCGCCGGGGAAAAGGCATGCGGTGTGCAGGACAGCAGGATGAGCGCACCGCTCGTTCCGCCGTGTTGGCGCAGGGGAAGGGCCACGGCGTGGGTGTAGCCCAGCTTCAGCGCCCGCCGGGTGTAGTGCGGCCACTGCTGCCTGGTGGGACGGTTACCGAGAGCCACCTGGGCCCAGGGGCCCGGGTCAGCCTGACGACAGTCATGGCCGGGGCCCTCCCGCCACCCGACGGCTTCGTGTTCCATGCGCGACACCTGGGGGTTGGAGCCCGCCACGTACGCTGTGTCGTAGCCCTTGGGGGCGAACACCACGGTCGCGGCATGGGTGCCGAGCAGGGCCGGGGCGCGCTGCGCCAGCACGGACAACGGCCCGGGTGTGTCCGACGAACGGTCCGCCGTGCTGCCGGCCAGGGCTACGAACGCGTCGGCCAGCCGCTGTTCGGACGTCATGGCACCTCTCCCTCAGATGAGTTTGCGGTCTCCGTGCACGATCTGCCGGGCGACGGTGTCGGAAGACACCTCCTCGGCGAACGCCACGGCCTTGATGAGCGCCAGCGCGTCCACGACGGAGCAGCCGATCCGTACGGACACCATGCCGACCGCCTGGTGCACGGTGGCCCGTACGTCGGTTCCGCCATAGAGGTCCGGGTCTGCGTCGGGGTCGAGCAGCACGATGCGGGTGAGAACCTCGGCGATCTCGGCGAGGCGGGCGGGCCGCGCGTCCGCGCGTCCCGGGTCGAACACCGTCAGTGCCCCGATACAACTGCCCTGTGCCTGCAGCGGAACCGCCTCCACCGAGGTGATGCCCAGCGAGACCAGGGAAGACCCGTACCCAGGCCAGCGCGCCTCGATCTCGGGCCCCGACACGTGTACCGGACGGTGGGTCGCCGCCGCTTCCTGGCCCGGCCCCTCGCCGAGTACGAACTCCAGGTCCTGGGCCGCGCGGGACAACTGGTCGGAGGCGGCGACCGCGAGGTGGTTCTGCTCGGTGTCCAGCAGCGCCATCGCCGCGCTGTCGGTACCGCACGCCTCCGCGACCACCGTCATGAACCGCGGCCGGGCGCCCAGCCCTCCGGCCCACGCAGCCGCGCGGAGGGCGAAACTGTCCTGGAGCCGGGCCGAGGCGCGATGGCACTCGGCGGTCCTGCGGTACGTGCTCGCGATCTGGCTGTGGAACTCCCGGCCGGGTTCCGCCGCCAGCCGTTCGTGCCGCTCGGCGGTCGCGGCCGCCCGGTCCGCCCGCTCCCGGGCCAGCGCGGCACGTTGCCGTGCCACCGCTGCCAGACCGAGGTCCTCCATGCGCCCCTGCGGGTCCATGGGCCCAGGCTACGCCGCAGGGTCAGTCGGAGACATCGCTTCGGCTCTCTTCCATCATCAGGACGACGCCGCCGTGGTTCCCGCCGAACGGGGAGAAGAACACGTCACAGCTGATGGGCCGACCGATACGGCTCAGCGCCTCGACGCCGACCGGGCCGGAGCGACTGCGGGTCTCCATGCACCGCTCCACGACGGGCCGCAACTCCTTTGTGGGCAGGCCGAAATCCAGGTCGAAGAAGGGTTCGCCCAGCACCTCGTCCGCGCGCAACCCCCACAGGTCGACGGCGCCCCGGTTCCAGCTCTTGACCTTCAGGTCCTTGCCCAGGACCACCACACCCGCCGCGATGCTCTTCAGAACCGCCTCCAGGAACGCCCTGGCCTCGTCCAGTTCGTCCGTGCGGATGCGCATCTCCTCGTTCATCGTCTCCAGTTCCTCGTTACCGGACTGGAGTTCTTCGTTGGTGGTCTCCAACTCTTCGTTGGTGGACTGGAGTTCCTCGTTCGTCGTCTCCAGTTCCTCGATGCTGGACTGGAGTTCTTCGTTGGTGGTCTCCAACTCTTCGTTGGTGGACTGGAGTTCCTCGTACGCCGTCTCCAGCTCCTCCCGGACTCTTTTGACCTCGGACTTCAGATGCGTGGCGACGGTCACGTCGGTGAACGAGATCACGGTGGCGATGTGCAGCCCGCCGGCTCCGGAGAGTGGCTGGATGAGGATGTCGTAGTACTGGATGCCCTCGCCCGTCCGGCGCTCGACCCGGTTGACCCGCAGGGTCCGGCGCTCGTGCATGGACTGGTCGATCAGGGAACGGAGTTCGACCGGCCGGTAGGAGACCTCCAGGTCCTGGAAGGGACGGCCGATGTCCCCGGTGGTCAGGCCGAGCTGGATCCTTGCCTGGTTGTTGACGGTCACAACCGTTCCGTCGCTGTCGAGGGCGATCAGCGGGGTGGGTCCGGCGTCGAGCACCAGGTCGCGCAACTGGCGGGCGCGTGCCACCGAGTGCACCTCGCCACCCGTGCCCGTCCTGATCTTCAAGGGAGCCGGATGGTAGGTCAGTCCGTTGTTGCCGGTACGGCGCCGGAAGACACGCTGACGCATGTTCACCACTTCGAAGCGCTCGCTGTCGTTCAGCAACATCTCGGCCTTGCCGAGAAAGAGGAAGCCGCTGGGGCGCAGGGCGAAGTGGAAACGGTCGACGATCTGCGTCTGGGCCTCGACATTGAAGTACATCAGCGTGTTCCGGCACACGAGCAGGTCGAGCCGGGAGATCGGGGCGTCACGGGTGATGTCGTGCCGCCCGAAGATCACCCGCCGTCGCAGGTCGGGGCGGAAGCTGAACTGCGCGCTGTTCTGCTCGAAGTACTTCTCCCTTGTCTCCGGGGACAGAGGTTCCAGCGACTTTGACGTGTACAGCCCGGAACGGGCTTCGCGCAGCGCTTCCTCGTCGACGTCCGTGGCGTAGATCTTGACGCGACGCAGGCACTCCTCGATGCCGAGTGCCTCCGCGAACATCATGGCCATCGAGTACGCCTCCTCACCGCTGGAGCAGCCCGCGCTCCACACCCTGATCTCCTGCTCCGGATCGAGAGTCGTGAGCAGCTCGGGAACGACCTCGTGCTGGAGGAGGGTCCATGCCTCCGGATCACGGAAGAAGGAGGTGACGTTGATCAGGATGGTGTTGAAGAGGACGCCGAATTCCTCGGTGTCGGTCTCCAGGAGATCCTGGTAGTCCCCGTACGAGCGGATACCGACGTCCGTCATCCGCTTGTGGATGCGCCGGGCCAGCGTCGAGCGCTTGTAGCCCGTGAAGTCGAAACCGCGGGCTTCCCGGATGAATACGAGCAGTTCCTCCAGCGCCTCGTTGTCCTCGTCGTCCTGCGGTTCGCCCATCACTGCCTCTCGGCCCCGACGAGTCCCCGCACGACCGCGGCGATCTCATCGAGGGGTAGCAGGAAGTCCACCGCTCCCGTGGCCACCGCCGACTGCGGCATCCCGGGGAAGTCCGCGGTCTCCGGATCCTGGACGATCACCGTACCGCCGCGTGACTTGACGGCGCCGACTCCCGTGGCTCCGTCCCGGCCGGTCCCGGTGAGCACGCAGGCGATCGCCTCCGGCCCGTAGGCACCGGCCACCGACTCGAAGAGAAGGTCGGCGGAAGGGCGTACGAAGTGGACGAGCTCGGCGCTTGACAGGCTCAGGACGCCGTCGGCGTCGACGAGGAGATGCCGGTCGGGAGGAGCGACGTAGACGGTGCCGGGCCGCACGTGCTCTCCGGCCTCGGCAAGCTTGACGTGAAGGGCGGTCCGGCGTGCGAGGACCTCGGCGAGCAGCGTCCGGTGCCGCGGGTCGAGGTGCTGAACCAGCAGCACCGGCACCGGCAGCTCGGGTCCCAGCGCCCCGAGCATCGCGGTCAGTGCCTGGATGCCGCCCGCGGACGAGGCCACGGCGACGACGCTGTAGTGATCTGCGGGCGGCTGGTCACGCGTCACGCCGTGAGCGTAGCGGAACGCGACCGGCCCGCGGGGAGCCGAAGCGGTCGGCGAGCGCCCAGGTTCGCCTTCCGGAGCGGCTTCCTGGTCTGAGTGCACTCTTTGGGCTCCTAATCAAGAATATCTATAAAATTACACCCGAAGGGTGTAGCCCACTCCAGGTGAAGCGTTTCTGTTCCCAGGGTCGACCTAAAGTCGGCCCTGTCGTCACCCGAGCCCCCGGTGGCTGTGGATATCCAATGTCGCCCGCTTCGCTGTCGAGGCGGGCACCTTGCGAAACCATGGAGATGCCGCGATGCCCCGGGAGCCCACTTCCTCTGCCCAGCAGGTTCGCGTCCACGAGACAGACGGACAAACCGTCGTCCAACTGTTCGGCGAGATCGACATAGCTGTCACGCTTCTGATCACCGCCGAGGTGGATGCGATCACAAGCCGACCGAATTCCCATGTCGTGGTCGATCTCGGCCTTGTCGACTTCCTCGACTGCCGCGGGCTGGGGTTGCTGTGCCGAGCACGGCGACGCGTCGAGGAACGGGGCGGACACCTGACACTCGTCTGCCCCGATCCCCGCATCCGCCAGATGATCCGGATCGTCGGCCTCAGCCAGGTCTTCTTCCTTACGGACACCCTGGACGAGGCACTCGACGGTCGCACGTCCGTGAGGTGAGAGCGGACCCGCACCGGACCAGGGCTTCCTGCCGGGCGGTCCGATTCGTGACCCGTTGCCTTCCGCGCACAGGCCCTGAGCGACAGACCAGAACACCTCGTTCTCGTCGGGACAGCGGTGCCGGCCCGTGCGGTGAGCCGTTACCGACCCCGTGCCTCCAGGTCGCGGGAGACACATCCGTCAAGGGGCCGAAACCCGCGTCCGGCAAGAGGCGTGAACGGACTCCGGCCCACGTCCTGCCGGCCTGTTCGACGGCCGTGGGGACGATCCACGCGTGCGGATTCCGTGACAGGGGGCAGGGACATGGACAGGGACAGTCAACGGGCTGCGAACCGGTACCGGCCGGTTCGCGCACTGCCGCCGCCACCAGGACGGTTGTACGCTCACCGGCAGGGCCATTGAGCGTTCCACCGGCAGCAGTCGATGGAGAGTCGCCGGCCCCGTATCTTTCGGCCCCCTGTCCCCGGGCCGCAGTGACCATCCGACCACTGCGAGGGGGCTGGAGCCGCATCGCCGACAACGCAGCTCCAGCCCATCGTCCTCCCCAGCCCTGTGCGAGACCGGGGTGTATTCGCGTACACCCCGGGTGGAGTGGTGGGGACGGGTCGGTGTGAGGCGGCGAGGGAGGGGACCTCGGCGCCGTCCTCACACATACAGCCGCCGCCCGTGTTCGGCTGCGTGCGGCGGCTGTTGGCCATTCCAACACCGATGTCCCGGGCCGGAGCACGTCTTGACGGGCTGTTGACGGCCGAGAACAACGACTCCGGGCCGACGCGACTGCCGCGCCGAGAAGGCCGCCGAGCGCATCCGCTCACGCACAGCCCCGAAAACGAAGCAGCGCCCGACCCGACCGAAGCCGACTCAGGCGCTGCGTAGCAGGTCAGAGAGATTACCCCCCGCCTACAACCCGTAGGCCCTGTGGGACTCGAACCCACAACCAATGGATTAAAAGTCCACTGCTCTGCCAATTGAGCTAAGGGCCCGGGCGATGTTGCCTCCCCGAGCATAGCCGGACGCGGCCGTGTCTCCGATCGGGTATCGGGGACACGGCCGCGTCGGGGGGACGGAACGGGTGGGAAGGTCAGGGATCGACCGGTTCGGGGGCGTTCGCGCGGGCCGCCAGGCGGGCCTTGGTGCGTTCGTGATCGGGGTTCAGGAACCAGTTCCGGGCCGAGGCCTGCCACCAGATCCAGGCGAAGCCCAGGACGGCCAGGACGGCGATCGGGGCGTAGTTGAAGGTCTCCCAGGTGACCGGGGAGGTCTGCGGGAGCATGAACAGCACCGTGATCACGCCGACCCATGCCACCGACACCACGCCGATCGCGCGGGACCAGCGGCCCAGATGCCACGGCCCCCGCCGGAACTCCTCGCCCTTGCGCAGTCTCAGCAGCGTCGGGATGACGTACGCGATGTACAGCCCGATCACCGCGACGGACGTCACGGCCGCGTAGGCCGCGTAGTTGATCAGGTACGGCAGCCCGAGCAGCAGTGCCCCCACCGCCGCCAGCCACACCGCCGCCACCGGGGTCCGGGTGCGGGGGCTCACTGTGTGCCACACGCGCGAGAACGGCAGCGCGCCGTCGCGTGAGAAGGCGTAGATCATGCGGCTGTTGGCGGTCACCGACGCCATCCCGCAGAACAGCTGGGCGCCGATCACGACCAGCAGGAGCAGCTTGCCGGCCGTCGCTCCCAGGGCGTCCAGGAGGATCTGGGCCGGGGGCGCGCCCGTCGGGGATTTCAGTGCGCCGTCGTACGACTGGATCGCGAAGGTGAAGCCCAGGAGGAGGACGAAGCCCGCAATCCAGGACGTCCAGATCGACTGGACGATGCCCTTCGGGCCCGCCGTGGACGCGTCGTGGGTCTCCTCGGTCATGTGGGCCGAGGCGTCGTAGCCGGTGAAGGTGTACTGGGCCATCAGGAGGCCGATCAGGACGACGTAGACGCTGCTGCCCCAGCCCGTGTTGTTCACGAACTCGCCGAAGACGAAGGACGCCGACTGATGCTTGTCGGGGGCGAAGGTCAGCGCGCCGACGATCACGGCCACGCCGACCACGTGCCACCACACGCTCACGCTGTTCAGCAGGGCGACGATCCGCACGCCGAAGGTGTTCAGCAGGCCGTGCAGCAGCAGGATGGCCGCGAACAGCAGGACCGTCCGGCCCGGGGTCACCTTGAAGTCGAACTGCAGGTTCAGGTACGCGCCCAGGAAGGACGCGGCGCCGAAGTCGATGCCCGCGGTCACCGCGACCTGGCCGAGCACGTTGAACCAGCCCGTGAACCACGCCCAGGCTGCGGCCGAACGCGGGGGCGCGAGCCGGTGGGCCCAGAAGTACAGGCCCGCCGAGGTCGGGTACGCCGAACAGATCTCGGCCATCGACAGGCCGACGAACAGCGTCATCAGGCCGACGGCGACCCAGCCCCAGGTGATCACGGCCGGGCCGCCCGTGTTCATGCCGAACATGTACAGCGTCAGGCAGCCCGACAGCACCGAGATGATGGTGAAGGAGACCGCGTAGTTGGAGAACGCCGACATGCGGCGGGCCAGGACCTGCGTGTAGCCGAGCTGGGCAAGCCGTTCTTCGTCGGAGAGTCCGGAGAGCTCCGAGGGCCCGCTCGCTGTGTCATCTGTCATGCCCCCAGCAATTCCCCTCCCGGGGGCGTGACACACGTCACAACTTGGCTAGAAAAGGCCCCACCGTATTCCTAGAACACGCCCTTGTAGCCCTGCCAGCCGCTCGCGATCTTCGTACGCGCCCCGAACGACCCCTTGCCGTCGCCGTTGCTGCGCCAGAGGCTGCCGCCGGTGTCCCGGGAGACCAGGTCGTTCTTCCCGTCCCCGGTGATGTCACCGACGCCGACGACCACGTTGTACGAGCCACCCCAGCCGGCGAACAGCTTCACCCGCGCCGTGAACGTGCCGTTGCCCTTGCCGTAGTACCGGTACAGGTTGTTCGACGTGTCCTGGGCGAGCAGATCACCGATGCCGTCGCCGTTCAGGTCCCCGGCGCCCACGACCTTCTTGTACGTCTTCCAGTTGTCGTAGAGCTTCACGCGCGCGGAGAGCTTGCCCGTGTTCGTGCCCTTGTACAGGTAGACCGTTCCGGTCGACGCCGTCCGAACGATCAGGTCCGGCCGGCCGTCACCGCTCACATCCCCGGGCGAGGTCAGCACGTCGTACTGGTTCCAGCCACTGGTTCCCAGCGACGTGTACGACGTCGACGGCTTCAACGCGGCCCCGCAGCCCGGCTTGTACAGGCGCAGCGCCCCACTGCTCAGTCGCACCAGCACGTCGTCGCAGCGGTCGCCGCTCAGATCGCCGTACGAGACGAACCGCGCGGTGGTGGGCCAGCCGGTGCCGGTGACCTTCCCCGAGAACGCCCCCTTGCCCGTGCCCTTCTGGAAGGCCAGCGCGCCCGAGGAGTTGAGGGTGAGCAGGTCGCCGATGCCGTCGTCGCCGGCGTGGTCGTGGCGTACGGCGGCGCCGCCCGACAGGGCCGCCCTGCCGGTCGCGGTCAGGGGCACTCCCCGGCCGTCGGCGGGCTGGGCGGTGAGCGTCCAGGTGTACATGCCGTTGGCGGCCCAACTCCCGGACGCCGTACGGCCGTCCCATGCGGCGGTGACGGAGCTGCGGGCCTCGCCCCCGGCGAGGGTGCGGACCGTCGTGCCGTTCGCCGCCTTCAGCGTCAGCTTCCACGAGGCGGCCGGCTTGGACAGCTGCCAGGACGACTTCCAGCTGTCCGCCGCCCTGAACGCCGTCGGCGTGGCGGCCTGCGTCGCGGTCAGCGGCGATGCGGGCACCCCGCTGGGCACGACGTGGACGTGGTTCGCCTTGTCGACGTAGGCGATGCCGCCGCCGAAGCGGTCCACGGCCCAGGTACGGCGGCGGGTCTCGCTGCCGTCGGTGGACATGGGGATGCCGAGGTCACGGGTGACCGCGGTGCCGCCGCTCTGGAACTCGGTCAGCCGCAGGTTGGAGCCGGTGTAGCGCTGGTTGACGAAGTAGCCGTCGCCGAGTAGACCGCCCCGGCCTGCGGGCAGCGCGATCTTCTCGCCCGTGTTCACATTGACTACGCCGTGCTGCTGGAACTGCTCGCAGGTCCAGTACAGCCACGGCCCGGCACTCTGCAGTTCGACGGGGACACAGGGCGCGCCCGTGTCGAGCGTGCCGGTGTCCTTGCCGGTCGCGAGGTCCTTGCGGGCGACGGTGCCGGCCGTGGTCGTGGCCGCGTACAGCGTTCCGCCCCACACGGTCGCGCCGGTCTCCGGCCGCTGGTCGACGACCGAGCCGGTGTCGAGGTCGACGACGATCGTCACCCCGTCCGGCACCGGGTACCCGGGGACCGTCGGCCGGCCGCTCTGGTAGACGGCGTACCGGCCGGTGGCCTCGGTGAGCCGCCCGTCGGAGTTCCCGGTCAGCGCACGGTCCGCCCGGTCGGGTCCGCGTCGGCCGACGATCTCGACCTGCGCGGGGCTCGACTGGAAGTTGCGGACCTGGTAGACCGTCCGCCCGTCACCGCTGTTGAGGAGCTGCGTGCAGAGCGACTGCCCGCAGACCGTGTAGTCGTACGACCGCCCGCTCTCCCGTCCGACGTACACCGGGTCGGACGCGGAGGTGGGTGCCTGGGCGGGGCTGAGGGTGCGGTTGTAGAAGCCGGCGCCCTGCGGGCCCTCCTTCTCCACCGTGGACAGGGTGCCCGCGCTCAGCGCGATCGCGTCCACACCCGCCGCGACCGGGTCGAGGCGCCGTACCTTCTCCAGGCGTGGCAGGCCGTCCGTGCCGACGGTGACCTTCTGGACGTACCAGTCCGCCGACGAGGTCCCGCCGATCACCGCGACTCCACCGCCGGCGATCTGTACGGCCTCCTGGTCGGCCTTCTCCAGCAGCGTTCGCCGCTGCTGCCCGTCGAACGAGAGGGCGACCAGGTTCCGCTGCAGAGCCGCGTCCGTGCCATCGGTCTGGGTGAAGGCCAGCAGCCAGCCGTCGAGCAGGCCGATCTTGGAGAGGTCGAGGCCGGAGGGGACCGGGAAGGTCCGCTCGGGTGCGTCCAGGTCGGTGCGCGAGCGCACGTGGGCCACCCGGTCGGAGTCGATCCACAGCAGGTCGTCCCCGGCGAGCGCGACGTAGGGGCTCCAGCCCGTGTTCGCGGCGAGGGTACGCAGCCGGCCGGTCTTCAGGTCGATCAGACCGAGCCGGTCGTACCGGCCGTTCTCCGCGTCGGCGGCCGAGGTGGCGAACCGTACGACGGCCTCCCGCGCGTCACCCGCGACCAGCCGCACCTGCTTCAGGTCGGTGCCCTCGGGCCAGCCCGTGACGGTGACCTTGGCGTCGATCACCGGGTTGTCGGCGGGCAGCAGGTACCAACTGTCCACCGTCTGGAGGTCGTTGTCCGTGTAGTCCTGCACCAGGACCGTGGAGCCGAGGAGGCCCTGGAAGAGGTCGCCGGAACCGTAGGGCACGGTGAACCGGCGCGCGGTGCCGTCCGCCATGTTCTCGATGTCGATCGAGCCCAGGTAGTGGTGGGCCACGTAGTCCGACTCGGCGCCGAACTCGGCGAAGCCCGCGTCCTCGTTGTTGCCGTAGCCGAGCAGGGTCGTCGTCTCACCGGTGTCGAACCGGGTCCACTGGAACTCCTGCCCGAAGCTCGGGTCGGCGTCCTCGGGCGAGTGGACGAAGCCGGTGGCGCCGAAGGAACCCAGCGAGTCCTCGCGGGGTACGGCACGCCAGTTGGGCGTGATGTCGAGCTGTCCCGGGGTGTCCGCGACGGCCGGTGCGGCGAGGAGCGGGGTGAGCCCGATCCCCAGCGCCAGAATGCCGGCCACGGCCCCCGCTCTGATCAGGTGTCGCATCAGGAGACCCCCTTGTAGCCCTGCCAGCCGGTCGCGATCTTCGTACGCGCCCCGAACGACCCCTTGCCGTCACCGTTGTTGCGATAGAGGTTGCCCGCGGTGTCCCGGGAGACCAGGTCGTTCTTCCCGTCCCCGGTGATGTCACCGACGCCGACGACCACGTTGTACGAGGTCCCCCAGCTGGCGAAGACCTTCACCCGCTCCTTGACCTGACCGGTGCCGGTGCCGTCGTAGCGCCACAGCGTCCCGGCCTTGTCCTGCACCAGCACGTCCCCGAAACCGTCGCCGTTCAGATCACCGGCGCCGACGATCTTCTTGTACGTCGCCCAGCTGCGGATCTTCACGCCCGGCTTGAGCTTGCTCGCGCCGTCGTTCGCGAAGAGATAGACGTCCCCGGTCGA
Source organism: Streptomyces sp. NBC_00285 (assembly GCF_036174265.1). Lineage (NCBI taxonomy): Bacteria > Bacillati > Actinomycetota > Actinomycetes > Kitasatosporales > Streptomycetaceae > Streptomyces > Streptomyces sp. NBC_00285. Next base: position 5,219,373 of record NZ_CP108055.1, read on the forward strand.
GGCCTTGCGGGCCAGCAGATCGGTACGGCCGTCGCCGGTCAGGTCACCGGGGGCGGTGAGGACGTTGTACGCGTTCCAGCCCGTGCCGAGGGAGGTGTGGCTGCTCGCAGGCGTGTACGGCTCACCGCACCGGCCCGCGTAACGCCGCAGTTCGCCGTTCGGCATGCGGACCAGCATCTCGGCGCAGCGGTCGGCGCCCATGTCGCCGAAGGGCACGGCCACGGTGCCCGCGGGCCAGCCGGAGCCGGTCTTCTTGAAGTCGAACGTGCCCTTGCCGGTGGTGTACTGGAGGCTCAGGGCACCCGAGGCGTTGAGTGTGACCAGCTCTCCGTAGCTGTAGTACCCCTGGTCGTGGAAGCCCTGGCGGCCGCCGTTGTAACCGAGCGAGCCACCCGTGGTGTACGTACCGCCGCCGTCCTCGGCAGTCGCCTTCAGGCTCCAGGTCTTGGGGCCGTTGAAGGGGTAGGCGCCCGAGTCGGTCTTCAGGTCCCAGTTCACCTCGACCTGGGCTCCGTGGCCCCTGATGGTGCGCTCGGTGCGGCCCTGCGCGTCCCTCACGGTGAAGGTCCAGTTGGCGGGCTTGTTCAACTGCCAGTAGCTGCCCCAGGCCTCGACGCCGTTGCGGCCCTTCACGTCCACCGAGTCGCCGTCCACGTCCGACTCGATCTTCGCCAGCGACTGCGCCGGCACTCCGCTCTGCACTATCCGGATCGACTTGTCCGCGCCGACGTACGCGATGTCGCCGCCGAGCTTGTCCACCGACCAGGTCAGCCGCCGCTGGTCGGCGGTGTTCCCGGCCGGCAGGTCGGCGATCGCGCGCGCGGCGGCGGCCGTACCGGAGTGGTAGTCCGTCAGCATCAGCTTGCCGGCGCTCCGGTCGTGCCGGACGAGATAGCCGTCGCCGACGAGGGCGGGCCCCGAGGGCACCGTGATGTTCTTCTTCGCCGTACGGTCGTACACGCCCGCGGTGCCCGTCGGGCCGCAGTTCCAGTAGATCCAGCGGCCGATCACCTGAAGGTCCTTGACCGTGCAGGGGGCACCGGTGGAGACGGTCGCGACCGTCTTCTTCGCCTCCAGGTCGTACTGGGTGACGACACCGTTGCCCGAACCCGGCGTCCACAGCGCCGACCCCCACACGGAGGCGGCGGTGACGGAGCGGGTGCGGCGCACGTCCGCGGTGCGGAAGGAGGCCACCGCGTCGACGTACTGCTTGCCGGTGGAAGCCGCGTCGTAGACGTAGTAGCGCCCGGTGGCGTCGACGAAACGGCCACCGGTCACGGTCGGCTCGTCGGTGCCGCTGAGTGAGTTCTCGGTCAGGTGGATCTGCGCCACCTGCTTGCCGGTGGCGTCGTCCATGAAGTAGCCGGCGTAGGTGTTGCCGAAGGAGCGCATCGGCACGCAGCCCTCCGCGCCCGCGTCGCACGGCACCCGCTGCACATGGCTGCCGCCCGCGTCGATGTCCGCGTATCCGCGGTAGGTCTTGTCCAGCACCGTGGAACCGTCGGCGGAGACCTGTCGGCCCACCACCCACTGGTAGCCGCTCGGCGTGTTCTCCACGCTGGTCAGAAAGCCGCCCGCGTAGTCGATACCCCACACGCCGTCCGTGGCGATCGGTGTCGGGGTGGTGGTGTCCGCGGCCGCAGGGCCCGCGGTGGTCAGTGAGCCCGCGCCGATGGCCGCGAGGCCGACGAGAGCAGAAGCGATCCGGGCACGCCGGGTCAAGGGTCCCTCCCCAGGGAAGTCAGAAAAGGCGCGTCGGCAGGCCTCGTCGAATTCCCCCTCGGCCACACTCCGCCACGCGATACATCAGATGCTAACAACGGCCACACAGGCTTCGACAGCCAATTGTCGATCGCGCGTACGAAAAGGGCCCGTACGACCGAAGTCGTACGGGCCCCAGCTCAGCTCACGCTGCGTCAGCCGTTGCGCTTCCAGCGCGGCTTGTCGTCACGGCGGCCGAAGGTGCCGGTGCCGGTACCCGTGCCGGTGCCACCGCGGTGGTCGTCACGACGGCCGGACGGGCGGTCGTGGCCGGAGCGGAAGCCGCCGCCGGTGGGGCGGTCGCCCTGACGGTCGCGGTTGAAGGGACGGTCGCTGCCCCGGTGGGTGGACGGACGCTCGTCACGACGGTCACGGTTGAAGCCACCGCCCGTGGGGCGGTCGTCGCGGCGGAAGCCACCGCCGGTGGGGCGCTCGTCACGACGGTCACGGTTGAAGCCACCGCCGGTGGGGCGGTCGCCCTGACGGTCACGGTTGAAACCGCCCGAGGGACGGTCGTCGCGGCGGAAGCCACCCGAGGGGCGGTCGTCACGACGCTCGAAGGAACGGCCACCACGGTCGTCGCGACGGTCGTCACGGTTGAAGCCGCCGGAGGGACGCTCGTCACGACGGTCACGGTTGAAGCCACCCGAGGAACGGTCGTCCCGACGGTCGTCGCGGCGGAAGCCACCCGAGGGACGCTCGTCACGACGGTCACGGTTGAAGCCAACCGAGGAACGGTCGTCACGACGCTCGAAGGAACGGCCACCACGGTCGTCACGACGATCGTCACGGCGCTCGTAGTTGCCCCGCTCGTCACGACGCTGACGCGGCTGGTCGTACGCGGGCTGCTCGGCGACCACGGCCTCAGCCGCCTCCACCGCCTCGGCCACCACGGCCTGGGCCTCGGCGACCGCCGCCTCCGGGTCCTCGCCACGCTCGCGGGCGGCGCGGGCGACCAGACGGTCGGCCTCCTCGCGCAGCTCGGTCGCGCGACGCTGCGCCCGCTCCAGCTCCTTGGCGAGGTGCGAGACCTCACGCTCGGCCTGCTGCGCCGCGTTGGCCGCGGACTCGGACTGGACCTCGGTCATCGAACGCGCGCCCGTGATCTCGGCGACCTCGGGCTCGAAGGCCGTACCGGTGTTGATGATGTGACGCCCGGCGTCGACGCCCGCGTCCTCCATCAGCCGGAAGATCTGGCGGCGCTGGTGCGGCAGGGACAGCGACACGACCGTGCCGGTGCGGCCCGCGCGAGCGGTACGGCCGGCGCGGTGCAGGTAGTCCTTGTGGTCACCGGCGGGGTCGACGTTCAGGACGAGGTCGATGCCGTCGACGTGGATGCCGCGGGCGGCGACGTCGGTCGCGACGAGCGCGTTGACGTAGCCCTTCTTGAAGTCCTCCAGGACGCGGGTGCGGGCACCCTGCGTCATGCCGCCGTGCAGCGCGTCCGCCTTCACACCGGACTCGCACAGCTGCTCGGCGATACGGTCGGCGCCCAGCTGGGTGCGGACGAAGATGATCGTGCGGCCCTTGCGGGAGGCGATCGCGGCCGTGACCGGCGCCTTGTCCTTGGGCTTCACGATGAGGATGTGGTGGGACATCGTCGTGACGTTGCCCTGGGCGCTGTCGACCTCGTGCGTGACCGGGTTGCTCAGGTAGCGCTTGACCAGCGTGGAGATCTCGTTCTCCATCGTGGCCGAGAACAGCATGCGCTGGCCGCCGCCCGGGATCTGGTCCAGCAGCTCGGTGACCTCGGGCAGGAAGCCCAGGTCGGACATCTGGTCGGCCTCGTCGAGGACCGCGATCTCGACGTTCGCCAGGGAGCAGGCGCCACGGTTGATGAGGTCGCGCAGCCGGCCCGGGGTGGCGACGAGGACGTCGACACCGCGCTCCAGGGCGTACATCTGGTTGCTCATCGACGTGCCGCCGCAGACGACCTTCATCTTGAGGCCGAGGACGTCGCCGTAGGGCTGGAGGGCGTCCGCGACCTGCATCGCGAGCTCACGGGTCGGCGTGAGGATGATGCCGCGGGGCTTCTTCTTGTCGGTGTGGCCGCCGGACAGCTTCGTCAGCAGCGGCAGACCGAAGGAGAGGGTCTTGCCGGAGCCGGTGCGGCCACGGCCCAGGATGTCCTTGCCGGCCAGGGCGTCCGGGATGGTCGCGGCCTGGATCGGGAAGGGGGAGGTCACGCCGTTCTGGGCGAGCTTGCGGACCACACCCTCGGGGAGACCGAGGTCCGCGAAAGTAGTCTCGGGGGCCTCGATGGCCTCGGGGGTCTGGGAGACCGCCTCGTCGGTGCCCTCGTTCTCGGGCATGACGATGTGGTCAGTACTGGAAATGGACATGCGTATGCGAAACCTTCCGGAGTCTCGTCGGCACGCGCCCGTCAACTCCGTGATTCGCAATACGACCGCCTCTATGCGGTCAGCCACGGCAAAGGAGAGAACGCGCCACACGGCGCGCTTCTGCGTTGGCGCCGGGCAAATGATCAAACGATCTATAACCATACGCACCCACCACCTCCGAAGGCAAACCGATCCGCGTGCATGTATCCCAGATCACTCGGCGGCCCGGTCCTGAGCCGGCCCTGAGGTCACACCGGTGAGCCGGCGGTGGGCGCCGGCTCCCGCTGGCTCAGCTGCGGTCCCGTCTCCGGCTGCGCCGAGGACGACGGCTCGGCCGGCGGCGGCGACGGCGTGGGCGACGCGGGCGGCTCGCTCGGCACCGGCGGCTCCGGATCGGCCGAACGGGTGGGCGTCGGATCGGCCCCGGTCGGCGCCGGCACCCCGGGCTTCACCGACTGCCCGGGCTTCACCGGGGCGGACGCGCTCGCTCCGGCCGAGGCGGACACCGAGGGCGAGGCCGACTCCTCGCCGTCCTTGCCCTTCCCGTGCTTCCCGTGCTTCCCGTCCGAGGCGGCCCCGCCGAACCCCGCGGAACCACCCGAGACCGCCGATCCACCGTCCGGCACCTCCCCGCCCCGCTCGCCGGCGGAGTGCGACGGCTTCGCGCTGTCACCACCGTCGTCCCCGCCCACGCTCATGCAGCCCGCTGCGGCGGCGACGGCGATGACCGTGGCGGCCAGACGGACGGGTACGTACAAGGGGCGCACGAGCAGCCACCTCCGAGGGCGGTCGTCAAAGAGTCAACCTGCCCAACTCCCGCCGCCCACAAGAGGACACGCGAACCGCTCAGCCGTACCCGAGTGCATGCAACCGCTCGTCGTCGATCCCGAAGTGATGGGCGATCTCGTGCACCACCGTCACCTCGGCCTCCGCGACGACCTCCTCACGCGTCCCGCACATCCGCAGCGTCGGCCCCCGGTAGATCGTGATGCGATCCGGCAACACCCCCGCGTACCACTCCCCCCGGTCCGTCAGCGGAGTGCCCTCGTACAGCCCGAGCAGCTCGGGATCGTCGGCGGGCGGCTCGTCCTCGACGAACACCGCGACGTTGTCCATCAGCCGCGTCAACTCCGGCGGAATCCGGTCCAGGGCGTCGGCGACCAGTTCCTCGAACTCCTCGCGCGTCATCTCCAGCACAGACCCATTCTCCGGCACAGAACGCCCGTACGAGAGTCAGGGGCGCGCCCGCATATCCGCGCGCGGACTTGGGCATACGGGATCAATGGCACGCGTCCCCGTCGCAGCCCTGCCCCGCCGCACCGCCCTCGACGTCCTCCGCTCACCCGCACGCGCACTCGCCCGCCACTACGGCAGTCGCCGCTCCCACCCGTCCGCCGAGCTCGTCCACCCACCCCACCCCTGGACCCGCGCCCTCGGCCTGGTCGCCGTCGTCCTCATGGGCGCCTGGCTGGGTCTGCTGATCGTCGGCGACGTCCGGGTGCCGGTCGGCCCGATGAACACGACGATGACCCTGCGCCCGTCCCTGACCGGCGGCACGAAGATCAACATCTCACCGCTCGGCGCGCTCCAGCTGGACAGCCACCAGGCCCCCGTCCGCCTCGACGTCAACGTCGACCAGCTCGACCCGGAGCGCTCCCAGGCCCTCGTCGACCACCCCGAACGCCTCTCCGGCCTCCAGGACGAGGTCGCGGCGGATGTCGAGCACGGCACCCTCGACCTCGCCGTCCGCTCCTGCGTCGCCGTCGTCTCGGGCGCCACGGCCCTGGGCCTTGCGGTCTACCGCCGCCCCCGCAGGGCGCTCGCGGCCGGCGGACTCGCCCTGACCCTCCTGGCCGCGTCGGGCGGCACCGCCTACGCCACCTGGAACCCGGAATCGGTCCTGGAACCCAAGTTCTCGGGACTGCTCTCCTCGGCGCCCTCCCTGGTGGGCAACGCCCGCAGCATCGTCACCGAGTTCGACGTCTACCAGAAGGAACTGGCCCGCCTCGTGACGAACGTGACGAAGCTCTACGACGTCACGTCCACCCTCCCCGCCTACCAGCCGGACCCCACCACCATCCGGGTCCTGCACGTCTCCGACATCCATCTCAACCCCGCGAGCTGGAAGATCATCGCCTCGCTGGTGGAGCAGTACAAGGTCAACGTGATCGTCGACTCCGGCGACACGATGGATCACGGCACGGCGGCGGAGAACGGCTTCCTGGACCCGATCCCGGACCTCGGCGCCCCCTACGTCTGGGTCCGCGGCAACCACGACTCCGTCACCACCCAGCGCTACATGGAGGGGCTCAAGCACGTCCACGTCCTGGACAACGGCAAGGCGCAGACCATCGCCGGCCTGCGCTTCGCCGGAATGGGCGACCCCCAGTTCACCCCGGACCGCTCCACGGACCCGGGCGCCGACGAGTCCCAGGAGGCGGCGGGCGCCCGCCTGTCCGCGGCTCTGCGCGAGCAGCGCATCGCCGGCACCCCGGTCGACCTCGCGGTCGCCCACGAACCCTCCGCCGCCCGCGAGGTCGACGGCGAGGTCCCGATGGTCCTGTCCGGCCACCTCCACCACGAGGAGATGGAGGTCATGAAGAAGGGCACGCGACTGCGCGTCGAGGGCTCGACGGGTGGCAGCGGACTGCGTGCCGTCGAGGGCAAGTACCCCGACCCCATCGAGGCCTCGATCCTCTACATGGACCGCGACACCCGGCGCCTCCAGGCCTGGGACGAGATCAGACTCGGCGGCCTGGGCCTGACGACGGCGGAGGTCAGCCGCCACCTCCCGGAGGACAACCAGCCCTGATCGACCGCCTCCCAATCAATTTGGCCCTGCTCCGAGCGGCGTAGTACAGTCTCGTCGTGCCCAAGGGCACCGGTCAGGGCTTGACCGTCCGGCTCTCCGCAAGGAGAACAGGAGAAGCGGAACCCTCCGGGGGGAAGCGGAGTCACATGCTTCTGACGTCCCTCTGGAGACGCCTAGACGAAGCAGAGCAGTATCGGTTGGCCCTCATCGTCTAGTGGCCCAGGACGCCGCCCTTTCAAGGCGGTAGCACGGGTTCGAATCCCGTTGGGGGTACGCAATACCGTGTGCGAGACTGTTCGTGCACAAAGCTTGGTCCTGTGGAGCAGTTTGGAGTGCTCGCCACCCTGTCAAGGTGGAGGCCGCGGGTTCAAATCCCGTCAGGACCGCTGAGGTTTCTTCTGGAACCTCTCGGCTGGGTAGCTCAGTTGGTACGAGCGACCGCCTGAAAAGCGGTAGGTCGCCGGTTCGACCCCGGCCCCAGCCACAGCACAGACCCCGATCTCCGGATCGGGGTCTTGTTGTATGTGTCGTCCGTTATGTGTGACGTCCGTCGTGCGTGTCGTACGACGGCGGACAAAACCGTTCGCCACTAATTTCCCCGGGATGAGATCCTGGACCGCGTATGTCTACGCACCCTGCCCCCGCCCCCGGCACCCCCGCTTTCGGGGAGCTCGCCGCCCGCCTGACCGAGCTGTCCCTGCGTGACGCGCACCGGCTCGGGCGCAGGCTCGAAGGCGCGCGCAAGATCCGCAAGCCGGAGACGCGGGCCGCCGTCCTGACCGAGATCGAGACCGAGGTCGGCAAGAGCGCGGAGCGCACCGCCGCACGGCGTGCCCGCACGCCCGCGGTGACCTACCCCGAGCAGCTGCCGGTCAGCCAGAAGAAGGACGAGATCGCGGCCGCCATCCGTGATCACCAGGTCGTGATCGTCGCCGGTGAGACCGGGTCCGGCAAGACCACCCAGATCCCGAAGATCTGTCTGGAGCTGGGCCGGGGGGTGCGCGGCATGATCGGGCACACCCAGCCCCGTCGGATCGCCGCCCGTACCGTCGCCGAGCGGATCGCCGAGGAACTGGACACCCCGCTCGGCGAGGCCGTCGGCTGGAAGGTGCGGTTCACCGACCAGGTGAACCCGGAGGCGACCTTCGTCAAGCTGATGACGGACGGCATCCTGCTCGCCGAGATCCAGACCGACCGCGAGCTGTACGGCTACGACACGATCATCATCGACGAGGCCCACGAGCGGTCCCTCAACATCGACTTCCTGCTCGGGTATCTGGCGCAGTTGCTGCCGAAGCGGCCCGACCTCAAGGTCGTCATCACCTCGGCGACCATCGATCCCGAGCGGTTCTCCCGGCACTTCGGGGACGCGCCGATCGTCGAGGTCAGCGGGCGGACGTATCCGGTGGAGGTGCGCTACCGGCCCCTCCTGGAGGATGAGTCCGAGGACTCGGACCGCGACCAGATCACCGCGATCTGCGACGCCGTCGAGGAGCTCCAGGGCGAGGGCAAGGGCGACATCCTCGTCTTCCTCTCCGGCGAGCGGGAGATCCGGGACACCGCGGACGCCCTCGTGAAGAAGAACTATCGCTTCACCGAGGTGCTCCCCCTCTATGCCCGGCTCTCGCACGCCGAGCAGCACCGGGTGTTCCAGCAGCACACCGGCCGCAGGATCGTGCTGGCGACGAACGTGGCCGAGACGTCCCTGACCGTGCCGGGCATCAAGTACGTCATCGACCCCGGCTTCGCCCGTATCTCCCGCTACAGCCACCGCACCAAGGTCCAGCGGCTGCCCATCGAGGCGGTCTCGCAGGCCAGCGCCAACCAGCGCAAGGGCCGCTGCGGCCGTACCTCCGACGGCATCTGCATCCGGCTGTACAGCGAGGAGGACTTCGAGGCCCGCCCCGAGTTCACGGACGCGGAGATCCTCCGCACCAACCTCGCCTCCGTCATCCTGCAGATGACCGCGGCCGGCCTCGGCGACATCGAGAAGTTCCCCTTCCTCGACCCGCCGGACCACCGCAACATCCGTGACGGCGTCCAGCTCCTGCAGGAACTGGGTGCGTTGGACCCGGCGGAGCGGGACTCGCGCAAGCGACTGACCCAGACCGGCCGCAAGCTCGCGCAGCTGCCCGTCGACCCGCGCCTTGCGCGCATGGTCCTGGAGGCCGACAAGAACGGCTGTGTCCGCGAGGTCATGGTCATAGCCGCCGCGCTCTCCATCCAGGACCCGCGCGAGCGTCCCGCCGACAAGCAGACCCAGGCCGACCAGCAGCACGCCCGCTTCAAGGACGAGACCAGCGACTTCCTCGCCTACCTCAACCTGTGGCGGTACGTCCGCGAGCAGCAGAAGGAGCGGGGTTCGTCGTCCTTCCGCCGGATGTGCAAGCAGGAGTACCTCAACTTCCTGCGCATTCGCGAATGGCAGGACATCTACACCCAGCTGCGCACGGTCGCCAAGCAGATGGGCATCCATCTGAACGAGGAGGACGCGGCCGAACAGAGCGTCCACGTCTCCCTCCTCGCCGGTCTGCTCTCGCACATCGGCATGAAGGACGTGAAGGACGGCAACAAGAACGAGTATCTCGGCGCCCGCAGCGCCAAGTTCGCGATCTTCCCGGGCTCCGCGCTCTTCAAGAAGCAGCCGCGTTTCATCATGTCGGCGGAGCTGGTGGAGACCTCGCGCCTGTGGGCCCGGGTCAACGCGAAGATCGAGCCGGAGTGGGTCGAGCCCCTGGCCGAACACCTCCTGAAGCGGACGTACTCCGAACCGCACTGGGAGAAGGACCAGGCCGCGGTGATGGCGTACGAGAAGGTCACGCTGTACGGCGTGCCGATCGTCGCCCAGCGGAAGATCAACTACGGCCGGATCGACGCGGAGGCCTCACGAGAGCTTTTCATCCGCAACGCCCTGGTCGAGGGGGACTGGCGCACCCACCACAAGTTCTTCGCCGACAACCGCCGACTCCTCAGCGAGGTCGAGGAGTTGGAGCACCGCGCGCGGCGCCGGGACATCGTGGTGGACGACGACACGTTGTTCGACTTCTACGACCAGCGGGTGCCCGAACACGTCGTGTCCGGGGCGCACTTCGACTCGTGGTGGAAGCACAAGCGGCACGAGGAGCCGGAGTTCCTGGACTTCGAGCGCGCGATGCTCATCCGGGAGTCGGCGGAGGCGGTCACCAAGGACGACTACCCCGACTCGTGGCGCCAGGGGCAGCTCAAGTTCCGCGTGACGTACCAGTTCGAGCCGGGCGCGGACGCGGACGGCGTGACCGTCCACATTCCGCTCCAGGTCCTGAACCAGGTGACGGACGAGGGCTTCGACTGGCAGATCCCGGGCCTCAGGGAGGAGCTGGTGACGGAGCTGATCCGTTCCCTCCCGAAACCGATCCGCCGCAACTACGTGCCGGCGCCGAACTTCGCGAAACGATTCCTGGACACCGCCGTCCCGCTCCAGGAGCCGCTTACGGTCACGATGGCCCGTGAGCTGAGGCGCATGGTCGGCGTGCCGTTCGACGCGGACGACTTCGACCGGTCGAGGATCCCGGACCATCTGTGGATCACGTTCCGGATCGTCGACGAGCGGCGCCGGAAGGTGGCCGAGGACAAGGACCTGGAGACGCTGCGGCTGCGGTTGCGGCCGAAGGCACGTCAGGCGCTCTCCCAGGCCGCGGCGGCGACCGCCACCCGTGAGGGCGGCGAATCGCTGGAGCGCAAGGGCCTCACGGACTGGACGATCGGCACGCTCACCCGGGTCTTCGAGACGCGTCGGGCCGGTCAGCCGGTGAAGGCCTACCCGGCCCTGGTCGACGACGGCGACACGGTGTCCGTGCGGCTCTTCGACACAGAGGCGGAGCAGGCCGAGGCGATGTGGAAGGGCACGCGGCGGCTGATCGTGCGCAACATCCCGGTGAGCCCGGCGAAGTTCGCCTCCGAGAAGCTGACGAACCCCCAGAAGCTGGCGCTGTCGGCGAACCCGCACGGCTCGATCCAGGCCCTGTTCGAGGACTGCGCGACCGCCGCGGCGGACAAGCTGATCGGTGACTTCGGGGGCCCGGCATGGGACGAGGAGTCGTACCGCAAGCTCTACGACAAGGTGCGGGCGGAGATCGTCGACACGACGGTGCGTACGGTCGGGCAGGTGCAGCAGGTGCTCGCCGCCTGGCATGCCTGCGAGCGGCGCCTCAAGGCCGTACGGAGCCCCGCGCTGCTGGCGAACCTCGCGGATGTACGGGCGCAGTTGGACGCGCTGGTGAAGCCCGGGTTCGTGACGGCGACAGGGTTGCGCCGCCTGCCCGACCTGATGCGCTACCTGGTTGCGGCGGACCGCCGGCTGCAGCAGATGCCGACGAACGTCCAGCGGGACACGACCCGTATGGAGAAGGTCCACGAGATGCAGGACGAGTACGCCTGGCTCCTGGAACAGCTCCCCCAGGGGCGGCCGGTCCCCCAGCAGGTCCTGGACGTTCGGTGGATGATCGAGGAGCTGAGAGTCAGCTATTTCGCCCACGCCCTCGGCACCGCGTACGCCGTCTCCGACAAGCGGATCGTGAAGGCGATCGACACGCTCGCACCGTAACGGCTCCCGCACACACGGTGAGTTCGACCAGGCCCGCCTGCTCCTGTACAGTCCTTCTCGCAGCGCAACGCAGCAATAAGCGCCGCAAAACCTGGTCCTGTGGAGCAGTTTGGAGTGCTCGCCACCCTGTCAAGGTGGAGGCCGCGGGTTCAAATCCCGTCAGGACCGCAGCAGGAAGCAAGGCCCGCAACCCGGCAACGGGACGCGGGCCTTCTTCGTGCGCCGCCACCTCCCCCACCTCCCCCACCCCTGGCACACCAAGACGCAGGCCGCGCCCGCGGCACAGCCGCAATCGGATACTGCACATCCCGTCAGGACCGCAGTAGGAAGCAAGGCCCGCAACCCCGGCAACGGGACGCGGGCCTTCTTCGTGTCAGCATCCCGGCAACGGGGCTAGCAGGTCTTCCTCGTGGTTGTGCAGTGGCCTGGCGGGGGCCGGTGCCGCCCACGCCATCTTGACGGCGCACCCGGAGCCCGGTACCCAGAGACGAGGGCGCGTTCCTCGCAGAGCCTCTGGAGGTGGCGTATGGCGGCAACGGCCAGGCATGAGACGCGGGCCCTGCTCCGCGCGCATCTGTCGGCCGCGACGTCGTATCGGCATCTGACCCGCCACTGCGCGATCTGCCACCGTCTGCTGCGGCTGGCGATGGACTCCGCCCCGCAGACCGCCCCGGCCCCGGAGAGGGACAGGGAGGACGAGAGCCCCTCCCCCGCGTGACCCCTCTAGCGCACATGAACCAGGAGCAACAAGGACCCTGGCATGTGACGGGAGTCACCGCATGAGTTTTTGAAACCGTGGAACTTACCACTCTCCTACAACTGGTCAATTTTATATGTGCAATTGCACTACTGATCGAACCTCCGCCAGGCTCCGGTCGGGGACCGCCCCACAGGAGATCCGACACCCCTCCCCAGACTCCGACAAGCCCGCTCACAGCGGCGCCGAACGCCCACGGTTCGCGCACAAAAAAGATCGCGCCGGACTCGGCGGAGTCCAGCGCGATCGACGACGAGGTGGAGAATAGGCCCTGTTGGGGCAGGACCCGCGTCGCTTGTAGCCAGGGTTCGGACGCATCAACCGGTTGGGGGACCAGTCGATTTGTCCGGTTATTCAGTTGTTCAGGCCTCGCTGCGCTGCTGCGGGATGCCCGCGAGCAGAGCACGGACCTCCGCCTCGCGGTAACGGCGGTGCCCGCCGAGCGTGCGGATCGACGTGAGCTTGCCGGCCTTCGCCCACCGCGTGACCGTCTTCGGGTCCACGCGGAACATCGTGGCGACCTCAGCCGGGGTCAGCAGCGGCTCGGCATCAGGGGTGCGAGCGGTCATGAGCGGCCTCCTCGGGAGAACCGATCGATCTCGGTTCTTTCCTCTAAATTCTGCACCTTGACCCGCGTTGCCCGAAATGGCGGATGCGGGTCGAGTCGGTTATAGGACGAACGGCTTGTCCTCGGCACTACAACTACACCATCTGTCCAGTCGCGTCGGCCAAACCGATGGAATTGCCCCCCAGGTGTTCATCGGCGACGGAAGCCGATGGACCATGCCATAGCGGACAGTCACGCCACTGTGACGATCAGTCACAGAGCGATCAGGAGTCATCAGACCCCCCAAAGCGGAACCTCCCCCGGGCCCCTTGTCCTATTTTGGCATGAGGAGGGGCAAGAGACGCAAGAGCCGGGTACGTGCGGTCCGTCACGCTTGACACTCCGTGAGGCGTACGCCCGGAACGGGACCTACGTCCGTTGCCGGGGAGACTCAGGAAGCTGGAACACCTTGAGCGAGGACCAAACCCCAGATCGGGCGTCAGGTCAAACGCCAGTTCGTGACATGCCGCACAACAAGCCCGCTCAGTTCGCCGAGCGACGGTCCCTGACGGCCCGCCAGCGCTCCACGAGCCGCCCGTAGGCCTCGCCCGCCGCGGCCCCGTCGCCCTGCCTGAGCGCCTCGATGCCCTCCGCCACGTCCGCCGCCGAGTGGTCGTCCTCCAGCGCGCCGTGCGGGAGCACATGCACCAGACCGCCGTAGTCGAGCTCGACCAGCGAGCGCGGGTGGAACTCCTCCAGCCAGCGCCCGACGTCGATCAGACCGTCGATGAGCGGCCCCTCGTCCATGGCGTCCTTGAGGGTCCGCAGGGCCCGCGCCACGCGCCGCCGGGCCTGCACCATGGGCGTGCGGTAGCGCAGCGTCGGCGGGGTGTCGCCGGAGCCCTTGTCGAAGTGCCGCTCCTCGTCGACGACCAGCACGAACCAGTGCAGGGGCACCTGCCAGGTCGCGGTGCGGATCCAGGGTCGGGCGTCCGGGTTGCGGGCGAGCCAGCGCTCGTAGTCCTGGGCGCTCTGGCGGCGTACGAGCTCGGGCAGGACCGCGTCCAGGACCGGCCCCGGCAGCTCGTCCCCCAGCTCCTCCAGGGCCAGCCAGCCGCGCAGCCGGGTGCGCCACGGGCACACGCACACCACGCCGTCCACATCGAGCACGAAGGCGTCGGCGCTCTCGTGCACCGGGACCGGGACGGGCGGGACGGGCAGCAAGTCGGCCAGCGAGCGGCGCAGTTCGTCCTGGTAGGACGGACGGTCCGGGCGGCGGGCGTAGCCGGCCCAGTGGCCGCGTTCCGGCTCCGGGAAGGCAGCCAGCGGTTCGTACACGCGCAGATAGGTCGCATACGGGACGATCACCGAGGACACCTTGGGCACGCCTGCTCTCTCCCCCGCCACCTGCCGGGAAAACCTGCGAAACCCGCACACAGACGTGCGGGAAAACCATGCAAATCGTCGCACGCCCGTGCCTCTGGAAAAGGTGATCCTGAGCACTGCACGGCCGTAGGCCGTCACAAGGCCTAATCTCGTGCCCACCGGCCCCGCCACCCTTACGGAAGCCGGTGACCCACCGCCGCAACTTACCCAGGAGTCACCACAGTGACCGACGTAACCGGCGCTCCTGCCGACGTGCTGCACACCCTGTTCCGCTCGGACCAGGGCGGCCACGAGCAGGTCGTGCTCTGCCAGGACCGCAGAAGCGGCCTCAAGGCCGTCATCGCCCTCCACTCCACCGCGCTGGGCCCCGCCCTCGGCGGGACGCGCTTCCACCCGTACGCGACCGAGGCGGAGGCCGTCACCGACGCGCTGAACCTCGCGCGCGGGATGTCGTACAAGAACGCCATGGCCGGCCTCGACCACGGCGGCGGCAAGGCAGTGATCATCGGGGACCCGGAGCGCGACAAGAGCGAGGAACTGCTCCTGGCGTACGGCCGGTTCGTCTCCTCCTTGGGCGGCCGCTACGTCACCGCGTGCGACGTCGGTACCTACGTCGCCGACATGGACGTCGTCGCACGTGAGTGCCGCTGGACGACCGGCCGCTCCCCCGAGAACGGCGGCGCCGGCGACTCCTCCGTCCTCACCGCCTTCGGCGTCTACCAGGGCATGCGGGCCAGCGCCGCGCACCTGTGGGGCGACCCCACGCTGCGTGGCCGTACGGTCGGCATCGCGGGCGTCGGCAAGGTGGGCCACCACCTGGTGGAGCATCTGCTGGACGAAGGCGCCCACGTGGTCATCACCGACGTCCGGCAGGAAGCCGTGTGGCGCATCGCCGACAAGCACCCGGCCGTGGGCGTGGTCACCGACACCGAGGCACTGATCCAGGTCGAGGGCCTCGACATCTACGCCCCCTGTGCGCTCGGCGGTGCCCTGAACGACGACACCGTGCCCGCGCTGAGCGCTCGGATCGTGTGCGGGGCGGCGAACAACCAGCTCGCCCACCCGGGTGTCGAGAAGGACCTCGCCGACCGCGGGATCCTCTACGCGCCGGACTACGTGGTGAACGCCGGCGGGGTCATCCAGGTCGCCGACGAACTGCACGGGTTCGACTTCGAGCGGTGCAGGGCCAAGGCCGCCGAGATCTACGACACCACGCTCGACATCTTCGCACGTGCGAAGGAAGACGGGATTCCGCCGGCTGCCGCGGCCGACCGGATCGCCGAGCAGCGGATGCATGAGGCGGCCATGGAACGGGCCCGCTGACGTCTGACCGGTACCCGTCGGCGCACACTTGGAGAGAACTCTCACGTTCGTCGGCGGGTCGGCCGCCAAGAAGTGGTTAAAATCGCGGTTGACCAGCGGGGACGGGGCTCCCCGAGGGTTCTGTGTTGGGCCACGTCCTGCGGGCGACGTACCGTATGGCCGTGGGCTCAGGTACCGTGGAAGCCCTACGGACCGGTCTCTCTGCGGAGAGTCCGTTCCAGATCATGAACGCGTGTCAAGACTCTGGGGCCGCCGGGCCCCGTATCCGAGGGGGTCGAGCCATGGGGCGCGGCCGGGCAAAGGCCAAGCAGACGAAGGTCGCCCGCCAGCTGAAGTACAGCAGCGGCGGGACTGATCTGTCGCGTCTGGCCAATGAGCTGGGCGCTTCGACGACTTCGAGCCAGCCGCCTAACGGCGAGCCGTTCGAAGACGATGAGGACGAGGACGACCCGTACTCCCAGTACGCGGATCTCTATAACGACGACGATGAGGACGAGGACGACCAGTCCGGTCCTTCGTCGCAACATCGCCGCGGCGCGTAGTGCTTGCAGCGGCTTAGCCGTTGGCCGACCCGGTCCGGAGCCTTGGCGCCGGACCGGGTTTCGTGCTGGCGTCACGGGGCTCCGCCCCGGACCCCGCTCCTCAAACGCCGGAGGGGCTGAATTCAGGCGTAGTCGCCCACCAGTTCCGCGCCTGTGGTGCGGTCTTCGCGGTCGGTGATCTCGCCGGCCACCCATGCCTCGACACCGCGATCGGCCAGGGTCTCCAGGGCCACGTCAGCGGCGTCCTGCGGGACGATCGCGATCATGCCGACGCCCATGTTCAGGGTCTTCTCCAGCTCCAGGCGCTCGACCTGCCCCGTCCTGCCGACGAGGTCGAAGATCGGGTCCGGGGTCCAGGTGGAGCGGTCCACGACGGCGTGCAGGGCGTCGGGGATCACCCGGGCCAGGTTGGCGGCGAGGCCGCCACCGGTGACGTGCGAGAAGGCGTGTACGTCCGCGGTGCGGATCAGGGCCAGGCAGTCCAGCGAGTAGATCTTGGTGGGCTCCAGGAGCTCCTCGCCGAGGGTGCGGCCGAGCTCGTCGATCCGGGCGTCCAGGGCCAGGCCCGCCTCGCTCAGGAGCACATGCCGGACGAGCGAGTACCCGTTCGAGTGAAGACCCGAGGCCGCCATCGCGATGACGGCGTCACCCTTACGGATGCGATCCGCGCCGAGGAGCCGGTCGGCCTCCACGGCGCCCGTACCGGCGCCGGCGACGTCGAAGTCGTCCGGGCCCAGCAGACCGGGGTGCTCGGCCGTCTCGCCGCCCACCAGGGCGCAGCCGGCGAGCACACAGCCCTCGGCGATGCCCTTGACGATCGCGGCGACACGCTCGGGGTGGACCTTGCCGACACAGATGTAGTCGGTCATGAACAGCGGCTCGGCGCCGCACACCACGATGTCGTCCATGACCATCGCGACGAGGTCGTGGCCGATGGTGTCGTAGACGCCCATCTGCCGTGCGATGTCGACCTTGGTCCCGACGCCGTCGGTCGCGGAGGCGAGGAGGGGACGCTCGTAGCGCTTGAGGGCGGAGGCGTCGAAGAGACCGGCGAAACCGCCGAGGCCGCCGAGGACCTCGGGACGCCGGGCCTTCTTCACCCACTCCTTCATCAGCTCGACGGCGCGGTCGCCCGCTTCGATGTCGACGCCCGCGGCTGCGTAGCTGGCACCAGTTGTCTCAGACATGGCAGTAGAGAACTTTCGTGTCGTACGGCAGGTGGGACGGGCTGTCTACGGGCGACGGATCGCGTCGGACGCGGCCGTGGCGGCGGGCCCCGCGGCCAGCTCGGTCTCCAGGAGCTGCTTGCCGAGCAGCTCGGGGTCCGGGAGCTCCATCGGGTACTCGCCGTCGAAGCAGGCACGGCACAGGTCCGGCTTGGCGATGGTGGTCGCCTCGATCATGCCGTCGAGGGAGATGTACGAGAGGGAGTCGGCGCCCAGCGAGGTGCCGATCTCGTCGATGGTCATGCCGTTGGCGATGAGTTCCGCGCGGGTGGCGAAATCTATGCCGAAGAAGCAGGGCCACTTCACGGGCGGCGAGGAGATCCGGATGTGGACCTCCGCCGCGCCCGCCTCACGGAGCATCCGCACCAGGGCCCGCTGGGTGTTGCCGCGCACGATCGAGTCGTCGACGACGACCAGGCGCTTGCCCTTGATGACTTCCTTGAGCGGATTCAGCTTCAGGCGGATGCCGAGCTGGCGAATGGTCTGCGAGGGCTGGATGAACGTACGGCCGACGTAGGCGTTCTTCACTAGACCCGCGCCGAAGGGGATGCCGGACGCCTCGGCGTAGCCGATGGCTGCCGGGGTGCCCGACTCCGGTGTCGCTATGACCAGGTCGGCGTCGACCGGGGCTTCCTTCGCGAGCTTGCGGCCCATCTCCACGCGGGAGAGGTACACGTTCCGGCCGGCGATGTCGGTGTCGGGGCGCGCGAGATAGACGTACTCGAAGACGCAGCCCTTGGGCTTCGCTTCCGCGAATCGGGAGGTGCGCAGGCCGTTCTCGTCGATGGCGACGAACTCGCCCGGCTCGATCTCGCGGACATAGCTCGCACCGCAGATGTCGAGGGCGGCGGACTCGGAGGCCACGACCCAGCCGCGCTCGAGACGGCCGAGAACCAGCGGGCGGATGCCCTGCGGGTCGCGGGCTGCGTAGAGGGTGTGCTCGTCCATGAAGACGAGGGAGAAGGCGCCCTGGACCTGCGGGAGGATCCTCGCGGAGGCCTCCTCGATGGTCAGCGGCTTGCCGTCCTCGTCGACCTGGGCCGCGAGGAGCGCGGTGAGCAGGTCGGTGTCGTTGGTGGCCGCCACTCGCGGGCTGCGGCCTTCCTGCTTGGGCAGGTCGGCGACCATCTCGGCGAGCTGCGCCGTGTTGACCAGGTTGCCGTTGTGGCCGAGCGCGATGGAACCGTGCGCGGTGGCACGGAACGTCGGCTGGGCGTTCTCCCACACGGAGGCGCCGGTGGTCGAGTAGCGGGCGTGACCGACCGCGATGTGACCCTGGAGCGAACCGAGCGAGGTCTCGTCGAAGACCTGGGACACGAGGCCCATGTCCTTGAAGACGAGGATCTGCGAGCCGTTACTGACCGCGATTCCCGCGGATTCCTGGCCTCGATGCTGGAGGGCGTAGAGCCCGAAGTAGGAGAGCTTGGCGACCTCTTCGCCCGGAGCCCAGACACCGAAGACGCCGCAAGCGTCCTGGGGGCCCTTCTCACCGGGGAGCAGGTCGTGGTTGAGTCGTCCGTCACCACGTGGCACGGCTCCGAGTGTAGGCGAGATCGACCAACGGTCCGAATTCGCGGAGAGTGGGCTTTCTTACTCCGCGCGGGCCCGAAGATCCTTCCCGGAAGCCGTCGTGAGCGTCAGAGAATCACGTTCCTGCAGGTAGGACACCTTGCCGGAGAGGATTTCGGCGAGTTCGCGCTCGGTCTTCATCACCGGGCCGGAACACACCATGCGTGTGGTTGCGAGGCGCCCGAACTCGATGGTGCCGCCCTTGACGGTGGCCTTGCCGTGAAATGTGTTACAGCCGAGGCTGCCGGTGACGGCGTCGTCCTTGGTGAGCGTGAGGTACGCCTTCGTGTCCGTCTTCGTGTCCGACTGCGTCTCGACGGCCCAGCGGGTGCCCTTGAGGGGCGGCGGGTCCGCGCTCTTGTCGTGGAGGGTGATGCTGTCGCCCCCGGGGCTGGTCAGGGTGAGGGTCCGGATGCCGTTCCGCTCCTGGACCGCGGCCTTGAGGTCGTTGTCGAAGACGCGTATGAACTTCTGCTCGAACTCTCCCACCGGGCCCGGGCAGCCCATCGCCGTCATCGCGAGGTCGGAGATCCTCACGGTGTCGCCCACGATCTCGGCGTCGGCGCCGAAGCTGTTGCAGCCGACGCTGCCGCCGGACTCACCGCCCTCGACGTCCGGGTCGGCCGTGCCGGGCTTGAAGGTGATCTCGGCCTCGTCGCGCGAGGAGCCCTTCCCCTCCGGGAGGGGATAGTCCTTGCCGTCCACGGTCACCTTCCGGGGAATCCAGTGGGCGTCCGCGATGGCAGGGGCCTTCTTCGTCTCCCCTTCGCCGACAGGGCCGCTTCCGCTGCCGGACTCCGTGCCGCAGGCGGCCAGGACGGCGGTGCCGGCCAGGGCTGCGGCGGCGTACTTCACGTAGGTCGTCCGCTTCATGGTTCTTTGACGCACGAGGCGGCTCGAGGGTTCGGTGCCGTTACCAGTCCGTTGTCATGCTCGCCGTCAGCTCATCAGGGGCAGCAGTCCGCCCAGGTCCGCCCGTTCCCCGCTCGCGCTGACCTCGGCCTCGTCGAGCGCGCCCTGCCAGGTCCGCCGCCCGGTGGCGAGCCGGATCCAGGTCAGCGGGTCGGTCTCCACCACGTTGGGAGGGGTGCCCCGGGTGTGCTTCGGCCCCTCGACGCACTGCACGACGGCGTACGGCGGGATCCGCACCTCGGTCGAGCCGCCGGGTGCCTTGCTGGCCAGGGTGTCGGCGAGCAGGCGGGTGCAGGCGGCGAGGGCCTGACGGTCGTGAGGGACGTCGAGGCCGGGCACGGCGGCGTTGAGGTCGTCGGTGTGGACGACGAGCTCGACGGTACGGGTGACCAGGTAGTCGGCGAGGGGCAGCGCACCCGCGTTGGTCTCCAGGAGCCGGGTGCCGGGGTGCGCGTCCAGCAGCTCGGTCAGGGTCCGGTCGACGTCCGTGAGGTAGGCGTCGAGGTCGGGGTGCTGTTCGGCGACGCCCCGGGTGAAGTCGGCGATGGCCGCGGAGCTGGCGGCGGTGGCGAACGGCCAGTCGAGGACCGTGGCGTCCTGCCGCGCGGGCGCCGGCAGGGCCAGGGCCCGGTGAACGGCGGTGACCGCCATCCCGATGTGCGCGACCAGCTCCCGTACGGTCCACTCCCCCAGTCGCGTCGACCGCGCCAGCTGCTCCGGAGTCAGGGTGCGCACGGCCTCGCGTACGTTCCCGAGCTGGGCCTCGACGGCCTTGCGGACCTTGACGGGGTCGTAGGTACGGGCGCGCTTCCTGGCCGTTGGCATGACGGCGAGCCTAGTCGGCGCGGAGGGCGACCGGCGGGGGAGGTGGCCTCCGTGCGGCCGCGGGGGTGGGTGATGTCGAGGACGTACCGGTCGGTGGGCGGGGTGCCGGGCCGGGCCGCTTCGGCCAGGGAACCGCACACCCTGCGCGCGTGGTCCGCCAGCCCCTGCTCGACCGGGGCGGGAGTGTCCGCGGCGGCCGTCTCGACGGGCTCGGCCGGCGGACCGGGCGACTCCCGCGTGCCCTTCTGCGTGGCCTTCTGCGTGTCCGCGCTGTTGGCGCTGCGACTCACCAAGTCGCCTGCTGGGCACGGTGGTTCGGGGTCGGCGCGGCGACCTGTGGCGGTACGACGAAGGCCCCGTCCGTCGGTGTGACGGGCGGGGCCTTCGGGGTCGTACGACTGCCGGCTACTTGAACAATGCCGGGATCGTCTCCTCGTGAGCGACCCGCAGTTCCTCCAGCGACAGCTCGAACTCGCCCTGGAGCTCGATCGAATCGCCGTCGACGACACCGATGCGGGTGACGGGCAGGCCCCGCGCGCCGCACATGTCGTTGAAGCGGAGCTCCTCGGAGCGGGGGATCGCCACGACCGCGCGGCCGGCCGACTCCGAGAACAGCAGCGTGAACGCGTCCAGACCGTCCGGGACGATCAGGCGGGCGCCCTTGCCACCGAGCAGCGCCGACTCCACGACCGCCTGGATCAGGCCGCCGTCGGAGAGGTCGTGCGCGGAGTCGATCATGCCGTCGCGGGAGGCGGAGATCAGGATCTCGGCCAGCAGGCGCTCGCGCTCCAGGTCGACCTTGGGCGGCAGGCCGCCGAGGTGGTCGTGGATCACCTGGGACCAGGCCGAACCGCCGAACTCCTCACGCGTGTCGCCGAGGAGGTACAGCAGCTGCCCCTCCTCCTGGAAGGCGACCGGCGTGCGGCGTGCGACGTCGTCGATGACGCCCAGGACCGCGACGACGGGGGTGGGGTGGATGGCCACCTCGCCCGTCTGGTTGTAGAGGGAGACGTTTCCGCCGGTGACCGGGGTGCCCAACTGCTGGCAGGCGTCGGCGAGTCCACGGATGGCCTCGGCGAACTGCCACATGACGGCCGGGTCCTCGGGCGAGCCGAAGTTCAGGCAGTCGGAGACGGCGAGCGGCTTGGCGCCGGTGGTCGCCACGTTGCGGTAGGCCTCGGACAGCGCCAACTGGGCGCCCGCGTACGGGTCCAGCTTGGCGTAGCGGCCGTTGCCGTCCGTCGCGATCGCGACACCGAGGCCGCTCTCCTCGTCGATGCGGATCATGCCGGAGTCCTCCGGCTGGGCCAGCACCGTGTTGCCCTGCACGAAGTGGTCGTACTGGGACGTGATCCACTTCTTGGAGGCCTGGTTGGGGGACGACACCAGCCTCAGGACCTGGTCCTTCAGCTCCGCCGAACTCCCGGGCCGGGCAAGCTTGTCGGCGCCGTCCGCCTGGAGGGCGTCCTGCCACTCGGGGCGGGCGTACGGGCGCTCGTACACCGGGCCGTCGTGCGCGACCGTGCGCGGGTCGACGTCGACGATCTTGCCGCCGTGCCAGTAGATCTCCAGCCGGTCGCCGTCGGTGACCTCACCGATGACGGTGGCGATGACGTCCCACTTGTCGCAGATCTCCAGGAACCGGTCGACCTTCTCCGGCTCGACGACCGCGCACATGCGTTCCTGCGACTCGCTCATGAGGATTTCCTCGGGCGAGAGCGTCGAGTCGCGCAGCGGTACGTCGTCCAGCGTCACCCGCATGCCGCCGGAGCCGTTCGACGCCAGCTCGGACGTGGCGCAGGACAGGCCCGCCGCACCGAGGTCCTGGATGCCGACGACCAGCTTTTCCTTGAAGGCCTCCAGGGTGCACTCGATGAGGAGCTTCTCCTGGAAGGGGTCGCCGACCTGGACCGCGGGGCGCTTCGACGGCTTGGCGTCGTCGAAGGTCTCGGACGCCAGGATGGACGCGCCACCGATGCCGTCGCCACCCGTACGGGCCCCGTACAGGATGACCTTGTTTCCCGTGCCGGACGCCTTCGCGAGGTGGATGTCCTCGTGCCGCATCACACCGATGGCACCGGCGTTGACCAGCGGGTTGCCCTGGTAGCAGGCGTCGAAGACGACCTCGCCGCCGATGTTGGGGAGCCCGAGGCAGTTGCCGTAGCCGCCGATGCCCGCCACCACACCCGGCAGCACGCGCTTGGTGTCCGGGTGGTCGGCCGCACCGAACCGCAGCGGGTCCACGACCGCCACCGGACGGGCGCCCATCGCGATGATGTCGCGCACGATGCCGCCGACGCCGGTGGCCGCGCCCTGGTAGGGCTCGACGTACGACGGGTGGTTGTGCGACTCGACCTTGAAGGTGACCGCGTAACCCTGGCCGACGTCGACGACACCGGCGTTCTCGCCGATACCGACGAGCAGCGCGTCGCTCTGCGGGGCCTTCTCGCCGAACTGGCGCAGGTGCACCTTCGACGACTTGTAGCTGCAGTGCTCGGACCACATGACCGAGTACATGGCCAGCTCGGCACCGGTGGGCCGGCGGCCGAGGATCTCCACGACCCGCTCGTACTCGTCCTTCTTCAGGCCGAGTTCGGCCCAGGGCAGCTCGACGTCGGGGGTCGCGGCCGCGTGCTCGACCGTGTCCAGAGGCGTCCGGCTCATGCGTTGACCAGCTTCTTGAGGATCGAGGTGAAGAAGGGGAGGCCGTCGGTGCGGCCGGACCCGATGAGCGGCTCGACGGCGTGCTCCGGGTGCGGCATGAGGCCTACGACGTTCCCGGCCTCGTTGGTGATGCCGGCGATGTCGCGCAGCGAACCGTTCGGGTTGAAGTCCACGTAACGGAACGCGACCCGGCCCTCCGCCTCCAGCTTGTCCAGCGTGTACTCGTCGGCGACGTACCGGCCGTCCATGTTCTTCAGCGGGATGTGGATCTCCTGGCCGGACTCGTAGTCGACGGTCCAGGCGGTGTCCGCGTTCTCCACGCGCAGCTTCTGGTCGCGGCAGATGAAGTGGAGGTGGTCGTTGCCGAGCATCCCGCCGGGAAGCAGGTGCGCCTCGGTGAGGATCTGGAAGCCGTTGCAGATACCGAGGACCGGAAGTCCTGCCCTGGCCTGCTCGATGACCGTCTCCATCACCGGCGAGAAGCGGGAGATGGCACCGGCCCGCAGATAGTCGCCGTAGGAGAAACCACCGGGAAGGACGACCGCGTCGACCTGGTGGAGGTCCTTGTCCTTGTGCCAGAGGGCGACCGGCTCGGCGCCCGCGAGGCGGATCGCGCGCTGGGTGTCCCGGTCGTCAAGGCTGCCGGGGAAAGTGACGACGCCAATACGAGCGGTCACTTCGCGGCCTCCGCGACTTCCTCCACCTTGACGGTGAAGTCCTCGATCACGGTGTTGGCGAGGAAGGATTCCGCAAGATCGTGGATGCGGGCGAGCGCGGCCTCGTCGACCGGTCCGTCAACTTCCAGTTCGAATCGCTTTCCCTGACGTACGTCGGAGATGCCGTCGAAACCCAACCGCGGCAGTGCACGCTGCACCGCCTGGCCCTGGGGGTCGAGGATCTCCGGCTTGAGCATGACGTCGACTACGACGCGTGCCACTGGCACTCCCGGTGGTGTGGTGCTGAGCAGGTTCCTTCAGACTACCCGCACAAAATTTCTACGCGCGTTGAGTTGTAGGAATCTACGTGACGGCCATCACGGTCCAGTACGGAGGCGGACGTTGGCGAAAATTTCCGGGAAAGATCTCGGATCGACACCCGATACCTATTGCGCTCGGACACGCGGAAGGATTTAGTCGAGCTTCACAATGCATTGTCGGGCACTGTACAAATGAATTGGCAACGTGCCGTACGAAGGGACCGATATTCGTGGCGCAGAAGGTCGTGGTCACTCTCTCCGACGACATCGACGGCTCGGAAGCGGCGGAAACGATCGCCTTCGGACTCGACGGCAAGTCGTACGAGATCGACCTGAATCAATCCAATGCCGAGAAACTGCGTAAGGCGCTTGAGCCGTACGTGGAGGCCGGCCGCAAGCGGTCCAGGTCGGGCAAGGCGTACAGGCAGACCGAGGTCGCTCCCGACCCGGCTGCGGTCCGGGCCTGGGCCCAGGCCAACAAGATGGACGTCCCCGCCCGCGGACGGATTCCCAAGAGGGTCTACGAGGCGTTCGCCGAGGCTCAGTGAGCCGAGGGAGCCGAGGGAGCCTGAGAATCCCGGCCCTGCAGTCCTGACAATGGAGTCCTGGCCGCGGATCCCGGCCGCGGACTCCGGGCCCTGAGCGTCCCGGCCCTGCGTGCCGTGGCCCTGAGAGCCAGGCTTCTGGGACGCGGGGACGGGAACACGGGTGCGTGAACGCGCCCTTGCGCGCTGGGCCGACGCCGGGTCACCCGCCCCTCGGGACAACCGACTTGCGTTGCACCCCACCTGGTCAGCTAGAGTCTGGAACACGCCGAGGGGCAAGGCCGAAAGGCCCAGCTCACGAAGTACACGCGGGTGTAGTTCAGTAGTAGAACATCCCCCTTCCAGGGGGAAGGCGCAGTGTGCAATTCCTGTCACCCGCTCCGCACCGCCGATCAGACCACCCCCTCGGGGGAGGATCAGGTAGGCTGGTGCTCGCGCCGATCGGTGAAAGCCGGTCGGAGGCAATGCGGACGTAGCTCAGTTGGTAGAGCGCAACCTTGCCAAGGTTGAGGTCGCCAGTTCGAACCTGGTCGTCCGCTCCACAGAGAAGACCCCGGTCATCGCGACCGGGGTCTTTTCGTGTCCCCTCACTCCGTCTGACATTTGTCATACGGAGTGGTGACAGCGCGCACTGCTGCCGCGCCCGGTCCGCCGGGACGCTGAGTTCATGAACACCGACGAACACGAACACGTGATTGAGGTCACCGGCCTGCGGCGTGTGTACGGGGGCGGGTTCGAGGCGGTGCGCGGAATCGGATTCTCCGTGGCCCGCGGAGAGATCTTCGCCCTGCTCGGCACCAATGGCGCCGGAAAGACCTCCACCGTGGAACTGCTGGAGGGGCTCGCCCCGCCGACCGACGGGAGGATCCGCGTCCTCGGCCACGATCCCTACGCCGAGCGGGCCGTCGTACGGCCACGCACCGGGGTGATGCTCCAGGAGGGCGGTTTCCCGTCCGAGCTGACGGTCGGCGAGACCGCGCGGATGTGGGCGAGCTGCGTCAGCGGGGCCCGGCCGCCGCTGGAGGTGCTGGAACTGGTCGGGCTCGCCCGGCGGACCGGCGTACGGGTCAAGCAGTTGTCCGGTGGCGAGCGGCGCCGCCTCGACCTGGCCCTCGCGCTGCTCGGCGACCCCGAGGTGCTGTTCCTCGACGAGCCGACCACCGGGCTGGATGCCCAAGGGCGCCGGGACACCTGGGAGTTGGTGCAGTCCCTGCGCGACCGCGGCACGACCGTGCTGCTCACCACGCACTACCTGGAAGAAGCCGAGGAGCTCGCCGACCGGCTGGCGATCCTCCACGAGGGGCGCATCGCCGCCACCGGGACGACGGCCGAGGTGACCGCCGGGCAGCCGTCCCGGATCTCCTTCCGGCTGCCGGACAGCTACCACCTCGGCGATCTCCCGCCGCTCGACGCGCTGGGCGTGTGCGGGCACGAGGTCGACGGGCGGGTCGTACGGCTGTGGACGCGGGAACTTCAGCGGGCGGCCACCGGGCTGCTGGTGTGGGCCGACGCGGCCCGGGTCGAGTTGCACGGTCTCGACGTGCGGTCGGCGTCCCTGGAGGAGGCGTTCCTCGGGATCGCACGGGAAGAGAAGGAGCGGGTGGCATGAGCGGGAGCGCGATCGGAAGTACGGCGGCGAGCGCCGCGGAGCGTACGACCACCACGCCGGCCGGACGCGTCGGCGCACTCGGGCGGGCCGAACTGACGCTGTTCCTGCGGAGCAAGGGCATGATCCTCTCGGCGGTGTTCCTGCCGCTGGTACTGCCCTTCAGCCTGCGGGCGAGCATCCCGGACGCGGACCTGAAGGAACAGGGCCTCAGCCTCGGGATGCTGCTGATTCCCGGGGCCGTCGGTTTCTCACTGCTCTTCGCGGTCTACACGGCCCTGACCGGCGTCTTCGTCGGACGGCGTGAGGAGCTCGTCCTCAAGCGGCTGCGCACCGGGGAGCTGCGGGACCACGAGATCATGGCCGGGGCGGCGCTGCCCGCGATCGTCACGAGCCTCGTGCAGTGCGTGCTCCTCGCCGTCGGCTGCTCGGTACTGCTGGATCTGGCCGCGCCGAAGGCACCCCTCCTCGCCGTCCTCGGTGTGCTCCTCGGTCTGCTGATGAGTGCGGCCCTCGCCGCGCTGACCGCGAGCTTCACCCGGACCGTGGAGAGCGCCCAGGTCACCGGGCTGCCGCTGATGATCATCACGATGATGGGCTCGGGGGTCGCCGTCCCGCGGGAATTCCTGCCCGACCGGATCGCCTCGGTGTGCGAACTGCTGCCGCTCACCCCGGTGATCACGCTGGTGCGCGGCGGCTGGAGCGGCGACCTCTCCGCCTACGAGGCCCTGGGAGCGGTACTGACGGCGCTGGCCTGGACCGCGCTGACCGTGTTTGCTGTGCAGCGGTGGTTCCGCTGGGAACCCCGGCGCTGAACGGTACGGGGGGCAGGAGAATGCGTGATTCGGCCGGCTGGTGGCGGCGCAAGAGCACACCGGCGAAGGTGGAGACGTACACGCGCTGGTCGTTCCACTTCTTCGCCCTGCTCGAGGTCCTGGCGATCGGGCTGCCGGTCCTCGGGCAGATGACCGGCTCACCGGGGGTCTGGCTGCTCCTGCTGGTCTGCGCGCACTCCGTGGTCTGCGCGGTGACCGCGTCCCGGGCGCTCGACTGGACCCGGGGACGGCGCGAGCAGCCGGTGCGGATGCTGTGGGTGCTCGGCGCGGTGACCGTGCTCGTGGCCTCCGTGGCGATCGGGATCGCCGAGCGGGGGCCGCGCGGCGACGACGTCGACGCTGCGGCGGGCTCGGTCTTCGTGGGGGTCCTGGTCTTCGGGGCCGGCACCGGCGCGCTGGCCATCCGCAGACGCCGCAGGGCGGTCGCGTTGGTGTGCGGCTTCGCCGGAGGCGCCGTGATCGGCGGGTTCCCGCTCGGCACAGCCCTTTCCGGCGCGCTGGCCACCGGGCTCGTGGTGCTCCTCGGCGCCGCCTTCCTCGCCTTCACCTCCGTCTTCTCCGTCTGGCTCCTCAACGCCGTCTACGAACTCGACGCCGCCCGCGAGACCCGCGCCCGGCTCGCCGTCGCCGAGGAACGGCTGCGGTTCGGGCGGGACCTGCACGACGTGGTGGGCCGGAACCTGGCGGTGATCGCGTTGAAGAGCGAGCTGGCCGTGCAGCTGACCCGGCGCGGACGGGACGAGGCCGTGGACCAGATGACCGAGGTGCAGCGGATCGCGCAGGAGACACAGCGCGAGGTGCGGGACGTTGTACGGGGGTACCGGGAGGCCGACCTCAGGTCCGAACTCGCCGGAGCGCAAGGGGTGTTGACCGCCGCCGGCATCGACTGCGAGGTCACCGGGGAGCCGGCCGGACTGCCCGCCGAGGTGCAGTCGGCGCTCGGCTGGGTGGTGCGGGAGGCCACCACGAACGTCCTGCGGCACGGCGACCCCGAGCGGTGCACGGTGACCGTGCTCACGCTGGCGGAACGGGTGGTGCTGACCGTGGAGAACGACGGGGCGCTGCGGGCCTCGGACACCGGCGGCTCCGGGCTCGCCGGACTGCGGGAGCGGCTCGCGGCCGTGGCCGGGACGCTGGAGGCGGGCCGGGTGCGCGAGGGTGTGTTCCGGCTGGTGGCGGAGGTGCCACTGGCGGCGGACGTACCGCTGGCGGCGGGGGAGGCGGTCTCGTGACGGTCTCGGTGACGAGGGAGGCGGCGCTGTGAGGGCAGTTGGCGACGATGGGGGCGGTGCGGCTGTGACGGCCGCTACGGGTGGCGGGGGAGGCGGTTCCGTGACCGTGCGGGTGCTGCTCGCCGACGACGAGCATCTGATCCGGGGCGCGCTGGCCGCGTTGCTTTCGCTGGAGGACGACCTCGCGATCGTCGCGGAGGCGGCGACCGGCCCCGAAGCGCTGGCGATGGCCCGGGCGCACGAGCCCGACGTCGCCGTACTCGATCTTCAGATGCCCGGCGCGGACGGTGTGAAGGTCGCCACATCCCTGCGCGCGGAACTGCCGTCGTGCAAGGTGCTGATCGTCACCAGCCACGGTCGGCCGGGGCATCTCAAGCGGTCCCTGGAGGCCGGTGTGCGGGGGTTCGTCCCGAAGACCGTGAGCGCACGGAAACTCGCCGAGATCATCCGCACGGTGTACGCGGGAAACCGTTACGTCGACCCCGAGTTGGCCGCCGACGCGATCTCCGCCGGGGACTCGCCACTGACCGCGCGGGAGGCCGAGGTGCTGGAACTCGCCGCCGACGGGGCGCCCGTCGCGGAGATCGCCGAACGTGCCGCGCTGTCGCAGGGAACCGTCCGGAACTACCTGTCGTCGGCCGTGTCGAAACTCGGTGCCGAGAACCGGCATGCGGCGGTGCGGCTCGCACGGGAACGAGGTTGGGTATAGTGGTTCTCGCGCCACGGCGCATGCGAACGTAGCTCAGTTGGTAGAGCGCAACCTTGCCAAGGTTGAGGTCGCGAGTTCGAACCTCGTCGTTCGCTCCACTGCAAAGGCCCCCGGTTCCCCGGGGGCCTTTCGCGTTACGACCAGCTCAGGCCCGTCAGACGCTCGTACGCCTCGACGTACTTGGCGCGGGTCGCGTCCACGACCTGCTGCGGCAGCGGCGGCGGGGGCTGCTCGCTCCTGCGGTCCCAGCCGGACTCCGGCGAGGTCAACCAGTCGCGCACGAACTGCTTGTCGTACGACGGCTGCGCGCGCCCCGGCTCCCACTGGTCGGCCGGCCAGAAGCGGGAGGAGTCCGGGGTGAGGACCTCGTCCGCGACGACGAGGGTCTCCCCGTCGAAACCGAACTCGAACTTGGTGTCCGCGAGGATGATCCCGCGGTCCCGGGCCACGTCCCGGCCACGCGAGTACACCGCGAGGGTCGCCTGCCGCAGCTGCGCGGCGGTCTCCGCACCGACCTGGCGGGCGACCTCCTCGTACGAGACGTTCTCGTCGTGCTCGCCGACGGCCGCCTTGGTGGCCGGGGTGAAGATCGGGGCGGGGAGCTCGCTGCCGTCGACCAGGCCCTCGGGGAGGGCGAGGCCGCAGACCGTGCGGGACTCGTCGTACTCCACCAGGCCGGAGCCGGTGAGGTAGCCGCGGGCGACGCACTCGACCGGCACCATCTGGAGCGACCTGCACACCATCGTGCGGCCCGCCCAGTCGGCGGGGGCGCCTTCCGGCACGTCGGTGCTCAGGACGTGGTTCGGCATCAGATCGGCGATCTGGTCGAACCACCACAGCGACAGCTGGGTGAGGACGCGCCCCTTGTCGGGGATCTCGGTCGGCAGCACCCAGTCGAAGGCGGAGATACGGTCGCTGGCGACCATCACGAGGTCGCCCGCCTCGTTCTGGTACAGCTCGCGCACCTTGCCGGTGTGCAGGTGCACCAGGCCCGGAACCTGGAGCGGCTCGGGCTTTTCTACGAATCCGGACACGGTTCCTCCCCGTGGTTATTTCCAACGGGTCGATTGTCCCGTATGGGGCGCTGACCTTGGACCTGGGGTGTGCGGAGCGGGCGGAGGGGGTGCTGTCGAGCGGGTTCAGTCACGCTTGCAGATGCGGTCCAGGAGGTTGGCGGTGGCCCGCTGGACGCGGGAGTCGACGTGGCCCGGACGGTCCAGCGCCGGGGACCAGGCGAACGTGCCCGCCGCGAAGACCAGGGCGCCGGAGGGGGCGCGGTAGAGGGACGTCTCCTGGTGGCGGAGGGCGCCCTCGCTGTCGACGTACGGCGAGTGGGCGAGCAGGATGCGGTCGTCGTGCTCGGGGAGCGGGATGCGCGGGAAGTAGCGGTCCGCCTCGCCCGCCACCAGACCGGCGAGTTCGTCGCCGTCGTGCGCGCCGGTCGCGTCCCACAGCCAGTGGTCGGCGTTGCGGACGATCAGGGGGTGCGGCTCGGGGACCCGTCCCGCGTACTGGATGCCGACCAACTGCTGCTCGGGGCGGTCGACTTCGCGCCACAGCACGGGTTTGCCCGGGCCGCTGCGTTTGCGGCAGGTGAGCAGGCGGTCGGGGACACCGGACGGCGAGGGGCCCAACTCGACCTGCCAGTACATGGTGTTGGCGGACAGGAAGACCAGGGAGGTGCCGCTGTCCCGGGCGCCCTCGACCGTACGGCGCATGGCCGTGGACCAGTACTCGTCGTGGCCGGGGAAGACCAGGCCCCGGTAGCGGGCGAGGTCGAGGTTCCCTGCGTGCAGGTCACGGGCGTCGGCGTAGGCGAGGTCGTAGCCGTAGCGCTCGGCGAAGCGGATGAAGTCGTAGGCGTGACCCACGTGCATGGGCAGGCCCGCGCCCGCGTACGGCCGGTCGAAGGAGACCGTGGTCGCGGCGTCGGCCTCGCCGAGGAGCCGGCCCTGCTCGTCCCAGGCGTGGTAGAGACTCGCGCCCGTGCGGCCGTCCTCGGGGTAGAGGTTGTACGCCTGCCAGGTCACGTCGGGCAGGAGGAGCAGCAGGTCCGCGGGATGGTTGTCGCGGACCGTGAACGGGATGTGGGAGCGGTAGCCGTCGGCGGTGGTGAGGACGGCGACATACGCCCCGATGCTCCAGTACGAGGGGATCTGCAGCCGCCAGGACAGCCACCAGTGGTGACAGGAGACCGTGCGGTCGGCGGTCAGCGGCGCGGGCTGGACGATGCCGGAGAGGCGCGGGCTCGTGGTGATCTTCGACGCGCCGTCGCCGCCGTAGTGGCCGATGCGGTAGACGTCGACGGCGAACTCCTGGGGCGGGTCGACGGTGATGTGGAAGTCGACGGCCTCGCCCGGGGCGACCGCGCCGGTGGAGGTGAAGCCCTTGATCTGACGGCGTACGTCGTCCGCGGAGCGGGGGCCGCCGCCGGGGGCGGTGCGCGGGGAGGGGACGCGCGGGGCGCCCTTCCTCGGGGTGTGGGCCGGGTCCTTCTCCACGTACCAGGGGACGACCTGGCCGGTGTCGTCGAAGTACGTCTCGCTGCCGCGCAGCCAGGGGACGGGGCCCTGGCCGAAGGGGTCCGTCACGGCGTGCGCGAGTGCTCCCGACTCCCAGCGGCGGACGTGCTCCGGTCCTGGGCTCATGGGTCGCTCCCCTCCCTCGTGCCCCCGTGGTCGGTCGTACGCCGTCCGAATCTCGGCTGGTCTCGGCGTGCTGTCCGGTCTGTGCTCTGCGTGCGCGGTGCCTGGTGCGGCTGTCCTGTTGCCGTTGTGCGCCTGTCCTATGGCGTGTGCCCATGCCATGTGCGCGATCGGTCCCAGCACATCACATTGCGCACGCAGGCTGTCACTATTCGTTGCGAATTGGCCAAAAGTGGAATGAGAGGGTCCGCTATGGGGGTGCTCTAGAGGGTGGTTCTGGGTGGGGTGGGTGAGGGTGGGTGGAGAGGGGGCCTGGTGGGAGGGGCCCGGGTGGGAGGGAGGCCCGTCCGGTGGGCGGGCCTCGGATACGAGGGTGCCCTGCGAGTGGTTCTGGTTGGCCTGGATGGGAGGACCTGGATGCGAGGGGCCCTCCGGGAGAGAGGCTCGCCCGTCCTGTGGGCGGGCCTCAGACCAGGCGTACCGGCTTCTCAGGGCGTATCCCCGACTTGACCAGCCAGGCGCGCAGGGGGACCGGATCGCCGTCCTCCACGAGGCTGAGCACGCGGGGGGCGAGGTCCGCGGCGCGTTCGCCGTTGATGAGGAGGGACGGCCCGTCGAGCCAGTCCAGGCCGGGGGCGGCCC
Source organism: Streptomyces sp. NBC_00285 (assembly GCF_036174265.1). Lineage (NCBI taxonomy): Bacteria > Bacillati > Actinomycetota > Actinomycetes > Kitasatosporales > Streptomycetaceae > Streptomyces > Streptomyces sp. NBC_00285. Next base: position 5,251,812 of record NZ_CP108055.1, read on the forward strand.
CCGCGGTGTCGATCGCGGCACAGCAGACCATCGCGGTGACGTGGTCGGTGAGAAGCTCCCGCGCGGTGCGGGGCGGCTGAAGAGGAAAGAGGGGGAGGGCGGCGTCGTCCCAGAACGTGGTGTCGGGCGTCTTGCCGGCTGAGGGGACTGCGGCTTCCTCGCGGGCGAGCTCGGCGGTGAGTGCAGCGGCCAGGGTCTCGGCTTCGCCATCGGCCCTTGGGGTGTCACCCGCGTCGCCCTCATCCATGCCGACTTCGTCGTCGGTGTCGAGGGGTGCAGGCAGTTCGATGGGGGGCTCGGCGTCGGTGGCGCCTGCGGGGGCGGTGACAGCTGCGAGGTCGGTCGGGGCGGTTGGTGCGGGGGCTTCGGTGACCTGATTGTCCGGCGCGGTCGGCGAGGGGGCTCCAGCGATCTGCTCGTCCGGCGCGGTCCGTGCGGGGACTGCGGCCACCTGGTCGTCCGACTGGGCCGGTCCAGGGGCTGGGTCCACCAGGTCGTCCGACTGGGCCGGTCCAGGGGCTCCGGTCGCCTGATCGTCCAGCTCGATCGGGACGAGGTCTGCGGGAGTGGGGGCCTGCTGGCGAGTACGCGTGGGTGCCGGGGGCTGTGTGGGCTGGGGAGTCGACAAGTGGTCGAGGACCCGGGAGAGGGTGGGGCCGTGGGATTCCGGCAGTGCGGATCCCGGGGCGCGGCCCACTCCCTGGGCGTCGAGCACGCGGTGGAGGCGGGCCGCGTCCAGGCGCCACTTTCGGTCGACGACCTCGTCCGGGTACTCCTGCCAGTCCACGGGGGACCAGTCCGGGCCGGTCTCCGCGGGGCCTCCGTGGAAGAGGCGGGCGGCAAGCAAGGAGGCGGCCTCGTCCATCGCGCCGGGTTCTTCGAGCAGGTCGCACGCGGGGCGCTCGCCCAGGCGGGAGGCGAACCCCTCGGCCAGGCGGTCACGGCGGGAAAGCTCGGTGAGCGCGGCCACCACGCCCGCGTCCAGCCGGGAGGGCCAGCGGCCCATCCGCCAGGCGGGGAGCGCGACCCGGGTCAGCAGACGGTCCCAGCCCGCGTACGCGAGGCCCACCTGTTCCTGGGCGACGATCCTGAGGCCGTAGTCCACAGCCTGTGCACGCTCGGAGGCCGCGGCGGCGACACCGCGCTCCATCTGGGTCGCGTGCTCCCGGCAGCTGCGCAGGAGGAGTCGAGCCACCCAGGCGACGCCCGCGCAGACCACCCGGGTGAGCGGGCAGCGGCCGGACGCCGAGCCGACGGCCACCGCCGCGTCCAGGCCCCGGACGAAACGCCGGGCCGCGGCTATGTCCGGGTGCGCCGACGGTCCCGTACCGGCGACGACCGGGGCGAGCACCGCGCGCAGTTCGCCGACGCGCATCCACCACAGGAACGGAGAGCCGATCACCAGCACCGGTGCGGCCGGCACCCGGCGGTGTGAGCCGCGGACGCCCGCGATCTCGTCGTCCAGGCCCTGCTGCGGCGGCTGGCCGTTGGCGGGGTGGGTGCGGTCCTCCAACCAGCTGTCGCAGTCCGGGGTGAGCGCTATCGCGGAGGGCGCGGGGACCTCCAGGCGGTCGGCGAGGTCACGCACCATGCGGTACAGGTCGGGCGCGGACTCCTCGGCGATCGCGACCGTCGGGCTGACCGCCGGCCGGGCCCGGGTCACGACCAGGGCGACGGCCCCGGCGGCGAGCAGCACGAGGGCCCCGAGAACGGTCATCACCAACCGCGCGGTGTCCCAGAAGCCGCCCACCAGATGGCCGGTGGACCCTCCGGCGAGCAGCACCACGGCGCCCGCCGCGGGCAGCAGCGCCACAGCCAGCGCACGGCTGCGGATGCGCAGCACGGCGAGGGCCCGGGAGCGCGCTGCCTGCACGCCTACCTCCACACCCATACCGGTCACGACCGGACCTCACCCCCTGCCTGCCGTCCTGAATGTCCAGCTGTCCTGGCGTTGCTCACTCCCCCACTGTGGCATCCACCACTGACATCGCAATGCCGGTGGGCCAAGTGCCGGACCGCTTGCGCCGCACCCTAGTTGGGCCCCGGGCCCCCGTCAGCTGTATGGAGGCCCGGTCACTCGATGGAATGGCTTTGGGGAAAGGTGGATGACTAACAGCAAAGATCAGGCCCCGAATCCTGAGACGGATCCGGGGCCTGCGAGGTTCAGCGTTTGCTGCGGTTTCTTCTCTTTAGCCGGATTTCTCAGGCTTCGGACGCCGCCTTCGCCGCGATGTCCGTCCGGTACTGGGAACCGTCGAGCCGGATACGGGCCACCGCCCGGTACGCGCGCTCGCGGGCCTCGGTGAGGTCCTGGCCGGACGCCGTGACCGACAGGACCCGGCCGCCCGCGCTGAGTACGGCGTCGCCGTCCCGTTTGGTGCCCGCGTGCAGGACGTACGCGTGCGGGGCGTCCTGTTCGGCCACCTCGTCGAGACCGGTGATCGGGTCCCCGGTGCGCGGGGTGCCGGGGTAGTTGTGCGAGGCGACGACCACGGTGACCGCTGCGTCCTCGCTCCAGCGCAGGGGTGCCAGGTCGGCCAGGTTGTTGGTGGCCGCCGCGAGCAGGACGCCGGCCAGCGGGGTCTTGAGGCGGGCCAGGACGACCTGGGTCTCGGGGTCGCCGAAACGGGCGTTGAACTCGATGACCCGGACGCCTCGGGACGTGATCGCGAGACCGGCGTACAGCAGACCGGAGAAGGGGGTGCCGCGGCGGCGCATCTCGTCGACCGTCGGCTGGAGGACCGTCTGCAGGACCTCGTCCACCAGCTTGGGGTCGGCCCAGGGCAGCGGGGAGTACGCGCCCATGCCGCCCGTGTTCGGGCCCTCGTCGGCGTCGAGCGCACGCTTGAAGTCCTGGGCGGGCTGGAGGGGAAGCACCGTGTCGCCGTCGGTGATGGCGAAGAGGGAGACCTCGGGGCCGTCGAGGAACTCCTCGATGACGACCCTGCCCGGCTGCCCGGGAGTCGTCCCCACGCAGGCGTTGGCGTGCGCTGTCGCGACCTCGAGGTCGCTGGTCACGACCACGCCCTTGCCTGCAGCCAGACCGTCGTCCTTGACGACGTACGGGGCGCCGAAGGCGTCGAGGGCCTCGGCGACCTCCTCGGGGGTCGCGCAGACGTAGGAGCGGGCGGTCGGGACTCCGGCCGCGGCCATGACGTCCTTGGCGAAGGCCTTCGAGCCCTCGAGCTGCGCGGCCTCCCCCGACGGGCCGAAGACCGGGATGCCCGCCTCGCGCACGGCGTCGGCGACCCCCGCGACGAGCGGGGCCTCCGGGCCTACGACGACCAGGTCGGCGCCGAGTCGCTGCGCGAGCGCGGACACGGCATCGCCGTCGAGAGCGTCGACCGGGTGCAGCTCGGCGACCTCGGCGATGCCGGCGTTGCCGGGAGCGCAGTGCACGGCGCTCACGTCGGGGTCGAGGGACAGGGAGCGGCACAGGGCGTGTTCGCGGGCACCGGTACCGATGACGAGGACGTTCACGGGGGTCAGCCTAACGGGGTTTTTGTGGGGGGCTCCCAAGGGGTGGAGGGAGAAGGACCGTAGGTTCCTCCAAGGCGGGGCGGTCCGCGCCCGCCGGTACCTCTCCTCGCTGTCCCCTACTCGTTCGTGAACTCCTCGACGACCGTCGCCCCGAGTTCTCGCACGATCAGTTCGTGGCCGGAGAGGGCCGACTCGTTGAGATCGGGGTCGTCGTCCTCGGGAATGTCGTCCTCGATGGAGACCGGCGGAGGTTCCGGTGCGGAGGGACGGGATGTCGGGGCCGGTGTGGCGGAGGGCGCCGAGGCATGCCGGTCCGAGGCTGCCGTCGGCTGGGGGGACGGCGAGGCCTGGGGGGCGGGGGCGCCGTAGCCTCCCGGGTTTCCGGTGCCGGAACCGCCGGCGGTGCCGCCTCCGCCGTAGCCACCGCCGCCGCCACTGTTGAAGCCTCCGGATGCCGGGGGGGCCGCGCCGCCGCCCGACGGGTCGACGAGCGCGTCGATCTTCCACTGGACGCTGAACTGCTCGGCGAGCGCCTGGCGCAGGACCTCCTCGCTGCCGCTGCTCGCGAAGTTGTCGCGGGCTCCGGCGTTGACGAAGCCGATCTGGAGTGTGGTGCCGTCGAAGCCTGTCACCTGGGCGTTCTGGCTGAGCAGGATCCAGGTGAAGCGGCGGCGGTTCTTGACTGCTTCCAGGATGTTGGGCCAGAGCTGGCGGGGGTCGAGGCCGCCGGCGGGGGGCGCGTAGGCGCCAGGAGCGGGGGCGGACGCCGCGGAGGTGGGCTGGGCCGGGGCCGCAGTTGCCGCGGGTCGCTGCGATGCCGCCTGGGGTTGGCCTCCGCCGCCCGCTGGGGTCGGGGTGGGCCAGCCGCCGGGCCGACGGCCACCACCGGCGGAAGCGGCGGTGGGCCAGGCGCCGGGGGCGGGGGCCGGGGCTGACGAAGCGGGGGGTGGGTCGGAGGGCGGCTGATGACTCGGGGGAGTCTGGTCCGGGGCGGCGGCAGGGGGCGGGCCTGCGGGGGCGACCTGGTCAGCGGGTGTGGCTGGGCCGACGGGCGGCGCCGGGTCCGCCGTAGCGCCGGGGAAGCCGCCTGCGCCGACGGCTCCGCCGGGGAGACCGCCACCCGGGGCGCCGCCGGCAGGCGTGCCCGCACCTGCGGCCCGTACCGCCGCGCGGGCTGCGGCCGGTCCGCCGCCTGGCGGGACCGGAGCCGGAGCCGGAGCCGGAGTCGGATCGGGAGCCGACGCCAGGGGCGCTGATGCTGATGACTGCGGTGGCCGGGCATAGGCCGTCGAGGCACCCGGGGCCGCTCCCGCTCCCCCGTGAGCCTCCGGTCCGGGTACGTATGCCATCGCGGGGGCGCCACCGCCCGGCGAGAAGTTCACGCCCCGCTCGACGCGGTCGAGGCGGGCCATGAGGGAGCGCTGATCGCCGTAGGCAGCCGGGAGCAGCACGCGCGCGCAGATGAGTTCGATCTGGAGGCGGGGCGAGTTGGCGCCGCGCATCTCGGTCAGGCCTTCGTTGACGAGGTCGGCGGCTCGGCTGAGTTCGGCCGCGCCGAAGGTGCCCGCCTGCGCCTGCATCCGCTCCATGGCGTCGGCGGGGGCGTCGATGAGGCCCTTCTCGGCGGCGTCCGGTACGGCGGCGAGGATCACGAGGTCGCGCAGCCGCTCCAGCAGGTCGGCGACGAAGCGGCGCGGGTCGTTGCCGCCCTCGATGATGCGGTCGACGACCTCGAAGGCGGCGGCGCCGTCACCGGTGGCGAAGGCCTCGACGACGGTGTCGAGGAGGGAACCGTCGGTGTAACCGAGGAGGGAAGTGGCCATGGCATAGGTCACACCCTCCTCCCGCGCTCCCGCGAGCAACTGGTCCATGACGGACATGGAGTCACGCACGGAGCCCTGTCCCGCCCGCACGACGAGAGGCAGGACACCGTCCGCGACGGGGATGTTCTCCTGGCCGCACACCTCGCCGAGGTACTCCCGCAGGGTGCTGGGTGGCACGAGCCGGAAGGGGTAGTGATGGGTCCGGGACCGGATCGTCCCGATGACCTTCTCGGGTTCGGTGGTGGCGAAGATGAACTTGAGGTGCTCCGGGGGCTCCTCCACGACCTTCAGCAGCGCGTTGAACCCGGCCGACGTGACCATGTGGGCCTCGTCGATGATGTAGATCTTGTAACGGCTGCTGGCAGGCCCGAAGAAGGCCTTCTCGCGCAGCTCACGGGCATCGTCCACGCCACCGTGGGAAGCGGCGTCGATCTCGATGACGTCGATGGAACCGGGGCCGTTGCGCGCGAGGTCGCGACAGGACAGGCACTCACCGCACGGGGTCGGTGTGGGTCCCTGCTCGCAGTTCAGGCACCTGGCCAGGATGCGCGCGCTGGTCGTCTTCCCGCATCCGCGCGGCCCGCTGAACAGGTACGCGTGATTGACCCGGTTGTTGCGCAGCGCCTGCTGCAACGGGTCGGTGACATGCTCCTGCCCGATGACCTCGGCGAACGACTCCGGGCGATAGCGGCGGTACAGCGCGAGAGACGACACGCATACGAGGTTATAGGCGCCCACTGACAACCCGGCCCCTGCGCGCCCCGCCAGGCCCCCGGGAACGCGAGCGCCCCCCACGCACCCGCCAGAGCCAACCTACCCTTGCTGCCTTCCGGCCCTGGGGGAGTTCAGTCAGATAGCGCCGCGTGAGGGGCTGCCCAAACAGTACCCGATGGCAGGGGTCGGGAACGAGTTCGCGAGCACTCCTCAACGTCTTGTATTGTTTGCCGCGGAGGATTCGCCTAGTGGCCTAGGGCGCACGCTTGGAAAGCGTGTTGGGGGCAACCCCTCACGAGTTCGAATCTCGTATCCTCCGCCAGTGCCTCACCGGGCACGATGTCGAAGGGCCCCACCGTTCGCGGTGGGGCCCTTCGACGTTTGGCGTGGCCGTTAGCCCAGGCCGTGTTCCGTCTTGAGCCAGGTGACCAGTCCATGTGCTCGGTCAGGGGCGAGGCGCGGATGAGGTCCTTCCACTCCGCGATCGGTCGGCCGTACTTCTTCTCGATCGAGGGGAAGTAGCTCGCGGGGCCCTTCACGGGTTCGGCCGTGGCTGCGTTTCCGTTCGTCTGCGGCGTGGTGGTGCTGCCTGTACGACCTGGACCGAGGCGCGAATACATCGGTCGGGAAGGTGTGATCCACGCCACAGTAAAGATCGAACGTCTGTCCTTGCCCCTCGTTAGAATTCGCTCGCCCCAAGAGCCCTCGTGAGCACCACAGGGACGGGGCCTGCGCTTTCCAGGGGGGAACGCATGCTTCACACGTCCATCAGGGAACAACGCCGAAGACGACACGCGTCCAGGGGGGCCACTTCGCTTCTCGCGCTGATCGTCGCCGTCCTGGCCTCGTTCACCGCACAGACCGGCACGGCTTCCGCCGTGGCCGTGCCGACCCCGAAGACCACGGCCGCGGCCTCCGGGCCCGCGACACCGAAGTCACCGAAGTCACCGAAGTCACCGAAGTCACCGGAGAAGAAGGCGGCTCCCGAGGCGCTGCACGCCACCGCCGCGCGCGAGATCGGCCGTAGCGACGCGGCCGACACCTGCTCCGGGGCGATTGAGTCGGGAACGGTCTACACCTGCTCCGTCGGGCCCGAGGGCGGCGCGAGCTTCACCTTCGCCCTGCCGAACCCCGACGACCTGGTGTTCCTCCAGGTCGTCTCCACCGATGACCAGCCCCAGTACCCGACGCTCACCGCACCGGACGGTTCGACGGTCACCTGCGACCGGCCCGACGGCGCGTACGGGGCGGCACGGTGTCCGACGAGCCGGGCCGGTACGTACACCGTGCAGGCCGGGGCCGCGCCGAGTGGCTTCTCGGTGTCGTACACGGCTCTGCTGTCCGGCACTTCCTGCACCGCGGTCTCCAAGGACGACACCGCCCTCGGGGCGCCGAAGTCCCTCGCCGACACGCTTACCGCCGGGTCCGCCGGCCACTGCTTCGGCCTGCCGTCCGCCGCCGGGGACGTTCTGCGGAGCCATCTGTCCGCGTGGCAGGTGACCGGGACCGTTTACGACGCCACCGGCACGGAGGTCTGCACGACCCGTGAGAACAACGCCACGGACTTCGACTGCACCCTCAAGGGCAACGCACCGTTCCGTGTGCTGACGAACCAGTCGTACGCGGCGAGCATGGACTACAGCCTCACGTCGGCCCGCCTCTCCGCTCCCGCCGGCTGCCCCACCGTCCAGCCGCTGGCCTACGGCACGGTCCCGGACGCCACGTCCACCGCGCGCTGCCGCGTCCTGCACGTACCCGCCTCCGGGCCCTATCTCTTCGACACCGTCGGCGACAGCGTCTCCGGGAGCCTCTACGCCACCGACGGCACGTCCCGCTGCACCCCCACGCTGCTCGCCCCCTGCACCCTGACCGCAGGTGATTACACCTGGGCGCGCGACGGGCGCAGCAGCGCCCCGGCCGCCTTCGGGGTCCGGCTGTACGCGACGAACCTGACGCAGGGCTGCACCGCCGTACGCGACGACGGCTTCGCCTCCGGCGCGGTGAAGGGTGCCTTCGGCGGACCGGGCGAGCAGCAGTGTCTGTCCCTCCCGACGGCCACCGGCCACGGCCTCTACCTGATCGACCGGACACCGGACGGCGGAGTCAACCCGAGCTACCGAGTGTTCGACGCCAAGGGCATCGCGCAGTGCGACAACGACGACTCCCCGGTGATCTGCAAGCTGACCGGGACCGCCCCGTTCCACGCGGTGCTCTCGGGCTCCGCCGCAGGTGAGTACCAGCTCGCCGTCCAGGACACCGGGAAGACCGCGGGCTGCACGGCCTGGCCGCAGTCGGCGTTCGACGGCACCTGGGGCGTGTCGGTTCCGCTCACCAGCACGACCCAGGCCGTGTGCCTGGGCATCGCCGCCGACCAGCACTCCACCGCCGAGATGTTCGACTACACGAACAACACCAACAGGGTCAACGCCGCGGTGCGGGTGTTCGACGGCGCCGGCAACGAGCTGTGCACCACTGTCGGCGGCTCCACGACCACCTGCCGGTTCACGGCCGGTGTCGGCTACACGGCCCTGCTGACGGGCACCGGCGCCTCGGACACGTACAAGCTGGTCCGCCGGGACATCTCTTCGACGGCGAAGTGCGCCGCTCCGGCCTCGCTCACCGTCGGTGGAGCCTCCGCGTCCTTCACCCTCGACTCCGCACTGGACAGCCGGTGTCTGCGTGTCACTGCAGCGGCCACGGACAAGCTCTGGATGTCCGCGCGGACCCCGACGGCCGCCCGGAACACGGGCGTGGTGCTGAAGGTGGTCGACGCCTCGGGCACGAGCGTGTGCCGGCAGTGGGGCGTCTCCTGCCGCGTCACCGGCTCGACCTCGTACATCGTCATCATCCTGGCCTCGGGGTACGACGAGACCCCCATTTCCGCACACGTCGACACCTGGCGCGTCGGCACCGCCTCGGGCTGGGCCCCGGAGTGCACGGCGAACAAGGTGTCCCCGCAGGGCTTTTCCGTGCGGAGCGGCACGTTCACCGAGTCCGCAACCGCGTACTGCGCCGTGATCCCCATGCAGCCGTCGCAGCGCTTCCAGGTGTACGGCACCCAGAGCAGCAGCACGGGCACCCCGTGGGTGAGCCTGCTGAGCACCACCCGCTTCGCCGGCGCGAGCGCCGACTACTCCTACCAGTGCAACGGTGACAACGCCGGTGTCTTCAGCTACTCCTGCCTCACCACCTCCAGCGCCTCCGCGGGCGACTACCTGATGCTGGTGAGCCCGTACCAGGCGGACACTCCGGTCGAGTACTCCATGCAGGGTGTCTGCAAGAGCGGCTGCACCACTCAGCCGAAGTCGGCCGACGTCACCTCGCTGGGCCCGACGAGCGGACCTGCCGGGACGTCCAACCAGGTTGTGCTGCACGGCGCGAACCTGACCCTCGGCACCCAGGTGGAACTCCGGTCCGGGGACGACTCCCGCACCGCCGAGCCGGTCTCCGTCAGCGCCGATGGCACCACGCTCACCGTGCGGCTCGGTACGTACGACCTCCCTCCGGGCGCGTACGACCTGGTGATCGACAACGTCGGGTACACATCCGGCATCCCGTCACCCGGCTACCTTCCGGGCGCCTACACCGTCACCGCCGCACCGGCGGCGACCCACAACCGCCTCGTCCCGGTCTCGCCGACGCGCTTCCTGGACACCCGCAACGGCACCGGCGCCCCCAGGGCACGGGTCGGCGCGGGCGGAATCGTCGAGCTCAAGGTCGCCGGGACGCACGGTATCCCCGCCACCGGGGTCACCGCGGTCGTCATGAACGTCACCGCCGTCCGGCCCACCGGCAACGGCCACGTCGACGTGTACCCCACCGGTCAGCCGCTGCCGACCGTCTCCAGCGTCAACTACACGGCGCCGCAGACCATCGCCAACCTGGTGACGGTTCCCGTACGGAACGGATCGGTGGACCTGCGCAACAGTGCGGGCTCCGTCGACCTCCTCGCCGACGTCACGGGCTACTACGCGGAGGGGAGTTCAGGTTCGGCCTTGACGCCGGTCTCGCCGACGCGCTTCCTGGACACCCGCAACGGCACCGGCGCCCCCAAGGCGCGGATCGGCGCGGGCGGAATCGTCGAGCTCAAGGTCGCCGGGACGCACGGTATCCCCGCCACCGGGGTCACCGCCGTCGTAATGAACGTCACCGCCGTCCGGCCCACCACCGGGGGCTACATCACCGTGTACCCCGGCGGCCAGTCGCTGCCGGCCGTATCCAACATCAACTTCCCCGCCGGCCGGACGATCCCCAACGTGGTCGTCGTCCCGGTCGTGAACGGTTCGGTGGACCTGCGCAACAGTGCGGGCTCCGTCGACCTCCTCGCAGATGTCACGGGATACTTCTCCGCCACCGGTTCGACCTTCACCCCGGCGGGCCCGCTGCGGCTACTGGACACACGCAGCGGACTGGGTGCCCGGCCCGGAGCCGTCGCCCCGGGCGGTCTGGTCAGCCTCCCGGTCACCGGTACGGCCGGCGTCCCCTCCTCCGGGGTCACGGCAGTGGTGCTCAACGTGACGGTCACGGCGCCTTCGGCCGGGGGATATCTGACGGTCCACCCGCACGGTCTGCCGGAGCCCGGGGTCTCGAACCTCAACTTCGGCGCAGGGCAGACTATTTCCAACATGGTCGTGGTGCCGGTGGTTGACGGACGGGTCACCTTCGCCAACCACACCGGTTCGGTCCAGGTCATCGCCGACCTGGCCGGGTACTACAGCAGCTGACCACCAGGTCGGGGGCATGGCTCGCACCGCCCCCGACCGCTCCCTGTACACACCGAAACTGCCGCGCGCTCCGGCGAACGTCGGCCGGGCTGCGGTGTGCTCTCTGCTCGTGCGCTGATCCGGCGGGCGAGTGCGAGCGGGCCCACTGCGGCGAGTGCCGTCCACCCTGAAGGCGCCCTGGTAGCGGCCGCGGGCGTGGACCGGGGCGAGGCCGGCGACGACCGAGGCGGCGATGCCGGCCGCGGAGTCCTCGCCCAGCGACCGGACGACCACCGACACCGCGAAGCGCGGTAGGCGTCGGCCCCACATCCGGAACGGATCATCCTCACCGAACCACTCCGCTTCCCGTCCGCGTCTCCTGGAACGTCTTTTCCCGGTAACACCGCCCCTGCGCGATAACAGCCCCGAACATGGCCGCGAACGTATGCCGCGGCACCCCAGCCAGTCCGACATGCCCTTCTGCCGATCAAGCTCATGGAACGGGAGGCAATCGTCCCGCTTGCCGATGACTCGAATCGCCATCCTCGGCGGCCATGGAGATCGATTCCCCCCTCATCAAACACCCGCCTCCAGGCTCGGAGTCAACCTGTCAGGCAGCACGAAACGCGATGCGTCAAGTGGGGCCTGCCCAGGCAGAACGCGACCGTCTCTGGTCTCACTTCCGGTCTCATTCGCCCACGTTCAGGGCCGTTCAGAAGATCGCGTGCAAGGCGCTTCAGCGCAGTTCAGGACGTTCCTGATGTTCCGTGAACCTCTGGACGAAGACTTGGAAAGCGTGTTGGGGGCAACCCCTCACGAGTTCGAATCTCGTATCCTCCGCCAGTGCCTCACCGGGCACGATGTCGAAGGGCCCCACCGCGAGGTGGGGCCCTTCGTCGTTGTCCGCCTCAGTTGGTCGCCTGCTGCTTGCTCGAGATGGGAGACAACCGACTTCGATGCGGAAGGATGAGTGGGCGGTCTCATAGACATGAGTGAGCGTGAGTACTGGGCCTCCCTGGCTCAGGCCCCGAGATGTTCGTGGGCCAGACCACACTCGCCCGCGTGGAAAGCTTCTTGATCGGCCACGACGCCCGGGCTCGGCGGCCGGCGTGACTGGCTGGTGGCCAGGCGCGGCCGGGAATGCCAACACGCTTGGACGGGTCTGGTCCGTCATATCGCCCTCCGGAGTGCGGTGAGGACGACTCCGCCTACGACCGGGGCGACGACCGTCTTCTGATCGACGGACACCGAGGACAGCGAGCGGCGGGCGGGTACCAGGTCGGTCGTTGTGGTGCGCTGTGGGAGTGTGCGGGCGGCGGGTGCGGGTTGTCGGGGTACTTGCACAGGAACACGGGTGGATCGATGCTGCCGCCTCCTTATGCACTGAGGTGTTCGTGAAGCATCTGCCAGGTTCCGGCGTTGTTGACGAGCACGTTGGTGCCACGGCCTCTCCCTGACCGCGGCTGGCCGTCGATGGTTCCGGTCCAGGCGAACCGGTAGCGGCATACCGCTTGGTCATCGCTGTGAGCGATCCACTCGACGTCGTCGATCTGGTAGACATCGTCGCGGATGGTGGCGAAGGTCTCGGAGATGGCGGAGAGGACGGCTTCGCGGCCACGGTGGGATCCGTCGGAGAACCAGTAGACGGCCTCGGGTGCGATCAGTGGGACGAGCTGGGTGATGTCGTGGCTGTTGGTGGCCTGCTCGTAGGCGCGGATGAACTCGGTGAGCGGGACGGTGGGTTCGGGCATCGGCAGGTCCTTTTCTCCCTTGCGGGGCGCGACAGGTGACAGGGGCGTGGTCAGGCCGCCGTGGTTTGTTCTCGCTCGACGAGGATGCCGTTGTCGAACGTGGCGCCCGCGCGGACCGGGCGACGAGGAGCGCCTTCCACGGACCCATCGCACCGTCGCCGACGAGCAGTTCGGGATCACGCATGCCCCGGCGAGGCAGTCGCGCAGCCGATCGGCCCACGACTCGGTGGACTCACCGCCTCAAGGAACCTTCCCCACCCGAGTTGCTTCGGCACGAAGTGGTTGTGGCTCAAGAACTATTGCCTCGCGATCCCTCTCGCCATCGGCCCCGACTGGGATGTGAGTAAAGATCGCATTGCTGTCTATGCCGGCTTCGGTCGTGGTGTTGACCGGTTCACCGCGCCACCTCCACGATGATCGGTGTGATTGACCCCGCTGACCTTGCTGGATCCGTTCCGCCAAGTGCTGCTCCAGACACGGCCGGTGCTGTCTTCTTCATCCTTGTGGGAGCCGGCCTGCTGTGCGGAGGGACCGTCATCGGCACCGACTGCAAGAAGGTGGCGTCCCGCTTCTACGCGAAGGCGATGAACACGCAACGGACCAAACCGCCCCGCATCTACGGCGGTCCTGCAGCAGGGGTGTTGCTCCTCAGGACGATCGGACTCTTGCAGATCCTCGCGGGCAGCGGCGCGGTTGCCGTCGGCATCCACTTCCTCAGCCGGTAGGCCGTCGCTCCAGACGGGGCGCGTGCGTGTTTTAAGCCCGTCCTTTGGGCCCCCGAGGCCGCTGAGCAGTCGTCAACGACGACCACCAGGCGCACATTCCTCCCTGCCCGAAGTCCTCCGGAGTCAACCGGTCGTGCCATTCCCGCGCCAGATCCTGCGGGGGACCACGGGAATACCAGGGAACGCGGTTTGCCGTCCTCGGACGCCGCCACCGTCAGTCCGCAGGTCGACAGGGGTGCCGGCCTTGAATCACCACAGTTTCCGAAGCTCAGGGCTGTCAGGACGCGGGAGCCCGGCAGACTCCTGTTCGCTTGAGGCTGGGCATGATCTTGCCGCCAACTATCTCGTCTTGAATTCGACCTTCCCGGTGCTCATGCGAAAGTTCCCGTTCGAGTAGAGGGTGGGTCGAGCCTCGACGTGGTTGCCGCTGTACTTCTCGACATGCCGGATCTCGACACCTCCGGGAACGGTGAAGTCGATCAAGGCGATTGCCACCCAGTAGGACAAGTTGCGATTGTTGAACAGTGGCACCGTTACCGTGGAACCCCGCCCGTCGGTGATGACTGCCCGAGCACCGTAGGACTTGAACGAACCGGCACCGTTTTCCACCGCGCTGTACGCACACAGCAGGACGAACCCCTGTAGGTCGGGGCGCCGAATGGTAATCGTCTCGCGGCCCGGCACCCGGGAGTCGCCGTCCAGGGCGATGTACGGCGGCGCAAAGGGCGAACCGAGTTGCCGGTAGTAGACGACCTGCTCTGACTTGTTCGGGCGCTTGCCGGTCGGGGTGACAAGACTTCCCGGGACATAGAGGGCGTACAGGTCGAGGTCAGCGCCAACTCGTCTTCGTGCCGCGCTCCCGCCGTTCCATTCGAGCGTGGCCGTCACGACAAGACTTGGGTCGTCCTTTCGCATGTCAATAGTCGCCTGGCCGGCCTTGGTGAGAGCGACTTTGCCCAGCGGGACGAGCGGGCGAGTCGGTACCGTCAACAGCGCCGATACGCCGGCCGATGAGACGTTCGGTGCATAGGTGGGCAGTGGCGGCGCAGCAGAAATGTGCCGAGTCTGCGTGGCCGTCGCAGCAGTTGGAGACTGTGCTGTGGAAGGCCCCGGGTCATCTACAACGATGCCGAAGTCCGAGGCCAGCCCCGCCAGCCCGGTGTCCCACCCCTGGCCTACTGCCCTTGCCTTCCAAACCCCTGCCCGCCTGTACAGCTCGACGAGGATGACCACGGTCTCCCGATGCACGAGCGGCGGCGGCGCAAACGTGATCCGTGCGCTCCCGCAATCGATGGCGGCATGAGGGGTGTTGCTCGCGTCGAAGTGAGTAGCCCGCAGTTCGGGGTCAATGCTGGCGACGATCGCAACACGGTCGACTGTCTCGGGGACCACGGTCAGATCCGCAACGATCGTCTGCCCGTTCAGTACGATCCCGTCCTGCGACGAGTGGTTGTAGAAGACCAGATCGTCATCACTCCGCACCTTTCCGTCCTGGGCGAGCAAGACGGCAGATACGTCGATTCCCGTAGTGAGCGAAGTGAGGGTGACGCGGCAGACCGCTGCGGACAGGACAGCGTTGCCGCCTTTGGCAAGGGTGGTGGTCATAAGGTGCCCTCTCACGGTGGTGCGTACATGTTGGTACCCGCAGCCAGCCCATGTGGGACAAACAGTGATTTCCTGCGGTGAAGCACCTCCGAGGTGATCAGGTTGCTGAGGTTGCAAGGTGCGCCGACGGCTCGGCCACCCGTCTCAATTTCCCTCTCGTTCAGTTCCGTTCACGGCCGTTCAGGCGAGACCGGGAGCCGTCTCCGCACCGGCAGCCGGGCCTGCCTGAGGGCACTTGAACGTCCCCGGACACATTCCCGCATCCCCGCACCACAGGTGGAAAGCGAATCAGGGCAACCCCTCACGGGTGTCAACGGGTTCGATTCTCGTTGTCCTCCGCCAGTTCCTCAGCGGGGCACGGTGGCAAAGGGCCCCGCTGTTCGCCGCGGCGGGGGAAGGGCCCCGGCTCTGTCTTCGTACCGTGTTCGCGGGTCGTGGAAGTGCGCCATCCTTGACCTTGGTGCCGGAGCAGCTTCGGCCCGGTTGTGATGTTCCCTGTCTGTCGAGGTGCACCCTCATGAAGTCCCGATCGACGCTTGCGGCTTGGCTGAGCGAACTCGACGGTCCCCGCCTGGCACGCGTGCTCGCCATGCGGGAGGACGCGGCCTCCTCCCCGGAACCACGCTCGGTGGGGGAACTGGCGGACCGGCTCCAACGTCCGGGGTCCGTGGCACTCGTCCTGCCGCACCTCACGCTGCCGTGCTTGCAGGCCGCCGAGGCGTTGGCGGCCCTGGGAGGGCGAGCGACCCGGGACAGCCTCGCGCAGTTGCTCGGCTCGACGTCCCCTGCCGCTGTGCGCGCGCTGGACGCGACCCTGGAGGCGCTGTCGGATCGGGCGCTCGTGTGGCACGACGGCAACGAGACGCTCCGGATGCCCACGCCCTTGCGGCAGGCCTGGAGCACGCCTCTGGGGCTCGACGCCCCGCTGGAGGAGCTGCTGACCGGCGCCACCTCGGAGGAACTGCGCGGCATGCTGGCGGCCCTGGGTGTCAAGCCACCCGGCACCAAGCAGCAGCGGCTCGCGGCTCTGGTGGAGCATCACAGTGACGCGGAACGGGTCGCGGCGTTGGTGGCGGGGGCGCCGGCGGCAACACGGAAGGTGCTTGAGCAGAGCGCCAGGTCCACGCCGCGTCAGTCTCTGTTCGTCGTGTTCGGGGCTCCTGACATCGACAGCCGGCCAGGCGCCCGGTGGGCCCTCGACCGCGGGCTTCTGCTCCAGGACCGTCACCGGTACGGGCCCGTCCGGATGCCGGTCGAGGTGGCCTTGGCTCTACGGGGCCCGGGTTGGCACGCTCCGTTCGAACCTCTGCCGCCCGTCACCCAGTTGGTGCCCATCACCTCCTCGGAGGTGGAGCGGGAGGCCTCGGTGGCCGCCACCGCGTTCGCTGCCCACGCCGCCTCCGTCCTTTCGGCATGCGCGACCACTCCACCGGCCCGGCTGAAGTCGGGCGGGATCGGCGCACGTGAACTGGCCCGGCTCGGCAAGGCCGCCCAGGCGGACGACGCCGTCGTACGCATCGCCCTGGAGACCGCGTACGCCGCCGGGCTGCTGGCCCCCGACGGCGATCGCGTGCCTCCCACCGAGGCGTACGACGCCTGGGCCGAGCAGGAGCCCGCGGAACAACTCGCCGTACTGCTCCGGGCCTGGCGGGATCTGCCGCTCACCCCCACCCGGGCGCGTGACGAGGACAACAAGGCGCTTCCCGCGCTCGCCGGTGCGCCTGACTGCGACGGTTGTCTGCAGGCCCGCCACGGGTTGCTCACCGCAGCGGCGGGGCTCCCGGCAGGACAGGGTGTGAAGGTCGCTTCGGAGCTGGGGACGCTACTGGCCTGGCACCGTCCGCTCGCCGACGACGCGTCGCCCGAGGACGCGGCACCCTTCAGCACCGTGATCCGCGAAGGCGAACTGCTGGGCGTGCTGGCACGGGGTGCGCTGTCCCCGCTCGGTGCCCATCTGGCGGCACGCGCCGACGAAGAGCTCGGCATCACGGCCCGGCGGCTGCTGCCCCCCGCGACCACGACGGCCCGGATCGGCGCGGACCTCACGGCCGTCGTCACCGGTACCCCGTCCGCGCGTCTCGCAACGATGCTGGATTCGGTCGCCGACCGGGAGACCAGTGGCACGGCGTCGGTATGGCGCTTCAGTGCCGGCAGTATCCGACGGGCCCTGGACGCCGGCCACACCCCGGACGACATCACAGCCGACCTGGCAGCCGGCTCCGCCACGGCCCTGCCACAGCCGCTGACCTATCTCATCGCCGACACCGCACGAGGTCACGGACGGGTGCGCGTCGCCCCCGCGGCCTGTGTCATCCACGGCGACGAACCCGCACTCCTGGCCGAACTCGCCGCCCACCGCGCGCTGTCCAAGCTCGCCCTGCGGCAGCTCGCCCCGACGGTCCTGGTCAGCGGCAGCCCGCCCGGGGCAACTCTCGCCGCGCTCCGTGCCGCGGGCTACGCCCCGGTCGCCGAGACCGCCGGGGGAACGGTACGCATCGAGAAGCGCGTGCCGCAGCGGGCCGCCGCTGCCGTCCCGCCCCCGCGAAGGAACGTCGCACGGCGAGGCCCCCGGCCCACCGCAGCCCTCGCTACGGAGATGCCCGCCGGGATGGACGTTCTGGCCGACCGGCTGCTCAAGGCCCCGCCGATCGCGCCGGAACCCGACCCGTTCGGCAGCGGGGTGCCTTTCGCGACGGACACCGAGGAGATCGTCGCCGGATACGCGAAGCACCTGTCGTACAGCGACGTCCGTCAGGTCGCCCATGCCATCGACACCGGTGCGGCCATCACCGTCGAGTACATCGCCACCTCGGGCAGCCGGACCGTACGCACCCTCAGCGACCTGGAGCTCGACCCGCCCTACCTCGAAGCCTGGTGCCACCTGCGCGAAGCGGAACGCGTCTTCACGCTCTCGCGCATCCATGGCGTGATGCCCGCATAGCCCCCGCCCCCGCCCCAGCCCCAACCCCAACCCCAGCCCCCGCTGCCGGCCACGAGGCAGGCTCCGTCCGGCTTCAGTGCACCGACAGTCCCCCGTCCACGAAGATCGACTGCCCCGTGACGTAGGCCGACGCCCCGCTCGCCAGGAAGACCGCGGCGCCCGCGAAGTCGTCGGCGAGGCCGTTGCGGCCGGTCATGGTGCGGGCGGCGAGGGCAGCGACCTGGTCGGGGTCGGTGGCGAGGCGGGCGTTGAGCGGGGTCATCACGAAGCCCGGGACGAGGGTGTTGCAGGTGACGCCGTGCGGGGACCAGGCCTCGGCCTGGGAGCGGGCCAGGGACTCCAACCCGCCTTTGGAGACGCCGTATGCGCCGCTCTGGACGAAGGCGCGGTGGGCCTGCTGGGAGGTGATGTGGATGATGCGGCCGAACCCGCGCTCGGCCATGCCGGGGCCGAACCGCCGGCCCAGGAGGAAGGGGGCCTCCAGGTTGACCGCCATCGTGGTGTCCCACACGTCGTCGGTCAGCTCGGCCATCGGCGGACGCAGGTTGATCCCGGCCGAGTTGACCAGGATGTCCGGCTCGCCGAACACACCGACGGCCGCCTCCGCCGCCGTACGAACGCCGTCCCTCGTGCCCAAGTCCCCTTTGACCCAGCCCGCCCGGCAGCCGTCGGCCGTCAACTCCGCGACCGCGGCGGCCAGTTCCGTCTCCTTGCGGGCCACGATCACCACACTCGCCCCCGCCCGCGCCAACGCCCCCGCGATCGCCCGGCCGATGCCCGAACTCCCGCCGGTCACCAGCGCCACGCGGCCGTCCAGCGAGAACAGTTCGGAGAGATATGCCTGCGAAGTCATGCCCGCACCGTAAGCCGGTACCCGCCCCCCATGTCCCGCACCCCCATGACCCGCACCTCGATGACCGGCACCCTGGAGACCGACGGCCTCCCGCCCCGGATCCTTCTCGGCGCCTGCTCCTGGACCGATCCCGCGCTGGTCCGCAGCGGCTGGTATCCGCGTGGGCGGCGGGACGCGGAGGGGCGGCTGCGGCACTACGCCGAGCGGTTCCCCGTCGTCGAGGTCGACGGCACCTTCTACGCGCTGCCCGGCGCAGCGCAACAGCCGGCTGTGGGTGGAGCGGACGCCGCCCGAGTTCGTGTTCGACGTGAAGGCGTACGCGTCGCTCACCGGGCATCCGGTGAAGCAGGCCGCCCTCCAGGACACCGCCCCGGGCGAGGTGTGGAAGCGGTTCGCCGCCGGGATCGAGCCGTTGCGGGAGGCCGGGCGGCTCGGCGGGGTGCTGTTCCAGTTCCCGCCGTGGTTCCGGCCGGGGGCGCGGGCGGAGAGGTTCCTGGAGGAGACCGCAACGCGGACCGCCGGGTGGCCGGTCCACCTGGAGTTCCGGCATCCGTCCTGGTGGGAGGGGCGGCAGAAGGACCTGACCGGCGCGTTGCTGAGCACGTACGACTTCGCCGCCGTGGCCGTCGACATGGCCCAGGGGCTGCCCGCCTCGCTGCCGCCGGTCACCCCCGTCACCTCGCCGCGGCTGTCCGTCGTGCGGTTCCACGGGCGCAGTGTCTCGTGGGGCCGCGGCAGCAAGGAGGACCGTTTCCGGTACGACTACTCGCGCGCCGAACCAGCCGAGTGGGTACCGCGGTTGGACGCCCTGGCCGATCGGGTCGACCGGCTCCACGTGCTGTTCGACAACTGCTGCGGAGCGGCCGCCGTGCACGCCGCCGAGACCATGGCCGAGTTGCTCAGCCGAAAATCCTCACCGTCTTCGTCACGCTGACCTGGTCGATGTCCGTCACCCTGATCGTCGCCTTCATCCGCCAGTCGCCGGCGATGGGCAGGGTGAGGTCGTTCGTGCCCCAGTAGCCGCCCTCGTCCTTCAGTTCGGCGTCGATCGGGCCGACCTCCTTGGCCGGGAGGGTGAAGGAGAGCCGGAGTTCGGGGACCGTGGCCAGGCCGCCGTCGGCGGCGAAGACGATGGCCTGGACCGAGTTCTCGCCGGTGCGGCCCGGGTCGAGGGTGATCTGCACCGTGCCCCTCACCGTGTCGACGGTGAAGGGGACGTTGGTCACGGACGCGGCGGGCAGTCCGCCCGCGGCCGGACCGGCCTCGGCCGCCTCCGCCTGCGCCCGGCCCGGGAGCGTGCCGCTCAGTACGGTGCTGAGCACCAGCACCACGACACCGACGGCCACTTCCGCGAGGACGGAACGGCGCAGGCCGCGCTGGTGGGCCGGGGAGTTCCCCGCGGGGGCGGCGCGCGTCTGCCCCTCCGAGGCCGACGACCGACCTTGCGAGGCCGACGGTCCCTCCGAAGCCGACAGCCCTTCCGCGGCGGACAGTCCTGCCGAGGCGGACAGTCCTGCCGAGGCGGACGATTCCTCCACCCGCTCCCGTGCGACGGCCTCCGCCCCCACCGTCACCTTCTCCCGTACGACCGCGTCCGCCTCCGCCCCCGTGTCCGTCTCGGCTTCCGCGCCCGCGTCCGTGCTCGCGCTCTCGCCCGCGTTCACGCTCGCCGCCATCAACCGCCCCGTCCACTGCCGCGACATCCGCGCCGCCGTCAGCAGCAGCGTCACCCCGATCAGCTTGAGGACGAGCAGATGGCCGTACGTCGTGCCGGTGACCGCGCTCCAGGAGCCGAGGCCGCGCCAGGACTGGTAGACGCCGGTGGCGACGAGAACGGTCACGGAGGCGAAGGCCAGCCGGGAGAAACGGGAGACCACGACGGCCGGGACCTGCGCCGGCGCCCGGTACAGCGTGGCGAGCAGGGCCGCGAGGCCGCCCAGCCAGACCGACATCGCCAGGACGTGCAGCACCGCGGACGTCATCGCCACCGGCACCTGGATCCCGGCGGACGCGTGTTCGGCGGCGGCCCAGGTCAGCGCGAGCCCCGCGGCGAGCAGGGCACCGGCCGCCTGCCACGCGCGCGGCAGCCTGGACTCGCCGAGCCGCAGCAGTCGTACGACGACGAAGTACGCCACCAGCAGCAGCGCCAGGCGGACCAGGAGGGCCTCGCCCGGGCGGGTGGTCAGGGTGCGTGTGAAGCCCTTCGCCGAGAAGGCCCCACCCGGGCCCGTCCCCGCCTCGTACGGTGCGCGCAGCACCAGCAGGAACAGGGTCGAGCCGAGCAGACCGGCCCAGCCCGCCCACAGGAGCCGGCTCAGCCGGGCCGGCTCCGGGGGGCGGCAGACCGTCAGGAAGACCGCGGTGCCGATGAGCAGGGCGACAGCGAGGTAGGCCAGGTAGCGGCCCATGTTGAAGAGGCTGGCGGTGGCCGGGTTCTCGGTCGGGCCGGTGTCCAGGACCGCCGTGGTGGTGGACGGCCTGCCGACGGAGAAGGTGAAGGCGCCGGAGACCGGGTGGCTGTCGGCCGAGACCACCCGCCAGGCCACCGTGTACGTGCCCTTGGCGATCTTGGCGGGCAGGGCGACCCGGACGGTGTCGGAGTCGCCCGGACCGTGTGCGGCGTCGCCGATCTTCAGGCGCCTGCCGTCGGGGGCCAGGATCCGGAGGGAGCCGTCGAGCAGGCCGACGGACTCGGTGAAGGTCAGGGTGATGTCACGGGGGGCCGACTTGAGGACGGTTCCGTCCTCGGGTGCGGTGGCTCGGAGGGCCGCGTGGGCCGACGCCGTTCCGGCGCCGCCGAGGACGAGCAGGACCAGCACGGCGCCCAGCAGCACCAGCCCTTGAAGTCCTCGCCTTCGCCGGCCTGCGCTGCTGCCTGCACGCTCACACCTCACGTCACGCTCCGTACCTGGGGTCGCCACTTCCAGATAGGTACGGACGTGGGCGCCGGAACGCTCACCACGCCGGCCGGACGGACGCCCCGCCGTACGCCCGGCCGTACGCCCGGCAGGTCGGGCCCGGTTCGCCGGTTCGCCGAACAGGGCGCGGCGGTCGCCATCCATTGCCGTGACGCCGCCACCGCTCGCACCGGTGATCAGGGCGACCTGCTCTTCGAGGAGTCTCATGGACGGGACAGTTCCGCTATCCGCGCGGCCTCGGCGGGGTAGCGCGCCGTCAGCTCCGCGGCGTTGCCGTGCTCGTAGTCGTCGTAGGTGAAGCCGGGTGCCATGGTGCAGCCGAAGAAGGTCCAGGCGCCCCGGGTCCTGGCCCCCATCCAGGTACCCGCGGGCACGGTCAGCTGGAGGTGCTGGCCGCCCTGTATGTCCGGGCCCAGAACGGGGGTCGTCGCCGTGCCGTCGGGCGCGAGGAGCAGGAGGTCCAGCGGGTCGCCGAGGTAGTGGTGCCAGATCTCGTCACTGGGCAGCCGGTGCAGCGCGGAGTGGTCGTCCGAGGTGAGGAGCGCGACGATCGCCGTGCCGTGCGGTCTGCCGTCGGCACGCTCCGGGCCCGCCCAGGTCTGCCGGAACAGCCCGCCCTCGCGGGGGATCGGTTCCAGGCCGTAGTGGGCGACGAGGTCGTCAGGCGTCACCCGGAAAGGCTACCTCCCTTGCCAGAAAGGCCAGTTGGGCTTTTTTCTCGGGCAGATACACGTCCGGGAGGTCGATCTCCGGCAGCACCACCACGTCTCCCGCCACGAAGCCCAGCCTCAGGAAGCGGGCGACGGCCTTCTCGTTGCGCACGTCGGGGTCGACCACGACCCGCCGCCGACCCAGGCCGCGCAGTACGTACGAGGCGACGGCCCCCAGCAGCGCCGACGACCACCCGGGCCGCGCGGCCCCCGAGGCGGCGGGCGCGAGCAGCAGGTGGACGCCGATGTCTCCGGGGCGGGCGTCGTAGCACTCGCTGACCCGGTCGGCCTGCGGCTCGTAGGTCTGCAGGAGCCCGGCCGGTTCGCCGTCCTTCTCCAGGAGGTAGGCGTGGTGGGTGTCGAGGGTGTCCAAGTGGGCGTAGGTCTCGGCTACTTGTTCTTCGGTGAGGCCGTTCATGCCCCAGAACGCGGCCCGTTCCTCGCGCACCCACGCGTGGACGGTGGGGGCGTCGGCGCGCGGGTCGAGACGCAGGACGCGTACGGTGCCGAAGCCGTCGACGGTCTGGGTGTGGACGGCCGCACGGGCACGGGTGTCAGACAGCCGTCCTTCGTCGTCCTTCGTCAACTGCTGCCAGTCGGTGACGACCGGCACGAGATCTCCCTTGAGCCACAAGGGGAGTTGATCGCGGTGGTGGGGTGAGCCGGGCACGCCCGAGGCGCCCGTCGGGACCACCCAGAGGCTGTCCTCGCGGCGGGCCAGGTCCCATACGTAACGGGCGGCCGGGCCGCGCGAGGCGAGGTCGGTGAGACCGGGGACCGCGGAGGTGCACAGGACGCAGTCGTGGTCGCCGGAGAGGGCGGGCGCGTCCCAGCCGTCCTCGGGAAGGGCCCGCCAGGGGGCGAGGCGGTGGGTCTCGCCCCAGGTGCCCCGCGGCGGCCGGTCGGCCACCTCCTGCACGGCCCCGCGCACCGCCTCGTCCCGGTCGATGCCGTACAACTCCTCGGCCCTCAGCAGGTGTTCGAGCGCGAAGGCGACCCGGGGGACGAGACCGAGCCAGGGGAGGAGGACGTCGGGGTAGGCGGGCGGGGTGGTGAGCGCGGCGAACGCGGGGTGGGCGGCGAGCCGCCGTACGACCGCGCCGCGTACGGCCCCGTAGAGGGCGGCCGCCCGGCTGTCCGCGTCCATGCGGCGATCCCAGCGAAGGATGGTTTCCCGCACGGCCGTCGCCTCGGTACCGAGGCCGTCCAGTGCCTCGATCCGGTCCAACAGGGGCTGCGCGGAGGCGAGATGGGTGTCCGTGTGGATCAGCGGCATGTCGGCGGCGGACCAGTGGTCCTTCTCCGCGAGCAGGGCGGTGATGCGGTTCGCCCGGTGGGGCGGGGCGAACTCGACGCCGAGCGGAGCGGCGGGACCGCGCTGGTTGGCCATCACGGCGATGCCGTCGGTGAGACCGGCGCGGGGCGTCTCGTGCCGGCCCCGCCACTCGTGACCGGGCTCCCAGGCGGGGACGGGACGCAGGCGGTTGGCCTCGGCGCGCACGGGGACCCAGCCCGCGACCCGGTGCAGCAGTCCGCCCTCGGTGTCGGCGGCCTGGACGACGTTCACGGGCTCGGCCCACAGCTCGAAGGCCCTGTCCACGTCGGCGGTGCGGCGGGCGCGGAGGAGGGGGAGGAGGGCGCTGAAACCGAGGTCCTCGGTGACGCGGGGCGGATAACGGAGGGAGAGGGCGAGGGCGAGGGGAACGGAGGAGGCAGCGCGGCGGTCCGACATTCCCCCCTCCAGCCGCTCCGGCACCTTCAACCCCTCCGGCCCTCCCGCGATCACCGGTCCTCGCCCGGTCTCGATGACCTCGATCTCGACCGGGGACTCGCCCGCGACCTCGACGGTCTCCGTGTACCGGATGGCCCGGTGCCAGACGCCGTCCGGGCCGAGGGCCTCCACACCGCCCTCCGCGCCGGCCCCCGTCCCCGTACCGGACCCCGTCCCCGTCCCCGTCCGCCGCAGCCGCTCCCCGTACAGGTCCTGGTAGTCGGCCATGGCGTTGGTGATGGCCCAGGCGACCGTGCCGGTGTGGCCGAAGTGGGCGATGCCGGGCACACCGGGGACGGCGAGACCGACCACGTCGAACTCGGGACAGGACAGGCGGATCTGCTGGTAGACGCCGGGGTCCTCGATGTAGCGGTGCGGGTCGCCCGCGATGACGGCGTGGCCGGTGGTGGTGCGGGCACCGCCGACCAGCCAGCCGTTGCTGCCGGAGGTGTCCGGCCCGTCGGCGGCGAAGAGGCCGATCGCGGCCGGGCCCAGGTGTCGTAGCGCCTCGTCCCGCCAGAGCTTGGCCGGGAAGCCGGCGAACAGGATGTGGGTGGCGAGCCAGACGCCGAGCGGGGTCCAGGGCTCCCAGCGCCCGGGGGCGAGGCCGGCACGGGCGAACTCCGGGGCCTCGGCGCCCGGCAACTCCTCGTTGACGCCGTCGACGTACGCCCGCACCCAGTCGGCCGTCTCCGGGTCCCGTCTCTCCAGCGCAGCGAAGCAACGTCTCGCCGTGTCGTCGAGGCGGGCCCGTCTCGCGAACGTGTCCCAGGACAGGGCCCCGGCGCCGAGGAAGGCGGCAGAGGTGCCCTGCGCGCGGTGCCGTTCGACCTCCAGCTGCCAGGCGCGGTCGCGGGCGGTGACCCGGCCCTGGGCACGGGCGAGTTCATTCGCGCCGTCCGCGCGGAGGTGGGGTATCCCCCAGGCGTCGCGGTAGATCTCGATGGTCACCCTCGAACCCGTTCTCTTAAGTTAGGCTTACCTAAGTTTTCTCGGTGCGGGAATCGTACGCGAAGGGTGAAAAGACCATGAAGCAGGGGCACGGCTGGGAGGGAGCGGTCCTCCGACTGCTGCGCGCGAAGGACTTCGAGTTCACCGTGACCGGCGCCGAGGACGTCACCGGTGAGTACCGGCGGGTGCACCTCACCGACGGCGGGATGCTGGCCGTCACCGGCGTCCACCCCACGATGTGGGTGCGCCTGTGGTTCTCCGCCGCGGGCAAGCCGCACCAGCGCGCCTACACCCTCGTCGACCCGGACCCGGAGGCCGGCACGTTCACGCTGGAGTTCGCGCTGCACGACGGCCGCGCCAGCGACTGGGCCCGGACGGCGAAGCCCGGCGACACCATCGAGGCCACGGTCCACGGCACCGGCTTCGACCGCCCCGACCCCGAGCCCACCCACGTCTTCGCCTTCGGCGACCCGGCGTCCCTGCCCGCCCTGAACTCACTCCTCGGCGCCCTGGACGCCTCCCCCGCGACCGTCTGGTTCGAGGGCGGCGACGACGACCTCCCGTTCCGCACCGACCCGACCCGTCACGAGGTCCGCCGGGTCCTCCGCCTCGACTCCGGCGCGCATCTGGTCACCCAGGCACGGGCGGACCTGCCGGACCTGCTGAGGACCCACCCCGACGCCTACGTCTGGATCGCCTGCGACACGACGACGACCCGGGCGCTGACGGCGTACGTCCGCAAGGAGCTGGGCGTCCCCAAGGAGCGGGTGAACGCGCTCGGCTACTGGCGGCCCCAGCCCACCGCCTCGCGGTAGAGGCGCCCCGCCGACTCCCGGTGGAGGCCACCCGGAGGTGGAGGCATGATCGGAGTCATGGACGTCACCCTGCACCTCGCCCAGGACCCCGAGGCCGACGAACTCCTCGGCCGTTCCCCGCTCGCCGCGCTGGTCGGGATGCTGTTGGACCAGCAGGTTCCGATGGAGTGGGCGTTCAAGGGCCCCCGCACCCTCGCGGACCGGCTCGGGGCGAGCGATCTGGACGCGCACGAGATCGCCGCGCAGGACCCGGAGGCCTTCGCCGCGCTGCTCTCCGAGAAGCCTGCCGTGCACCGCTACCCCGGCTCGATGGCCAAGCGGATCCAGCAGCTGTGCCAGTACCTCGTGGAGCACTACGACGGCCGGGCCGACTTGGTGTGGAAGGGCGTGGCCGACGGCCGTGAACTGCTCCGCCGTCTGGAGGAGCTGCCCGGGTTCGGCAAGCAGAAGGCCCAGATCTTCCTGGCCCTGCTGGGCAAGCAGCTGAAGGTCCGGCCCACGGGGTGGCGGGAGGCCGCGGGGGCGTACGGCGAGGCCGGGTCCTATCGCTCGGTCGCCGACATCACCGGACCCGAGTCGCTGACCAAGGTGCGGGCGCACAAGCAGGAGATGAAGGCGGCGGCGAAGGCCGCGAAGCAGAAGTAGGGCGGCTCGGCACGGTCCCGCGCACCTGAACGGCTCCTGCTGCGAACGGGTGAACTCCAGGGCCGTTGTGATGAAGCACGCGCGTCGGGCGGGGAGACGACCTGCGTGAGCACCGCACGACGCCCCCCGCACAGCCCCACCTGGCTGCGTACGCTCGTGCTGCTCCTCGCCCTCCTCCTCCCGGGCGCTCCCGTGCAGGCGCACGAGGCGCCCGTCGCGGCCGCCGGGGAGATCGCCGGGTACGACGTCCTCGACGCGGCCCTGCGGCCACCGGCCCGCGCCGCCGACCGTCCTGCCGTACCCCTGCGTCCGGCCCCGCGCCAGGAGATGGCCCCCGGTGCCGGTGGAGACCGCCCGGTCCCCGCTCTCCCGCGACCGCCGTTGGTGCTGCCCACCCTGGCCGCCCTGCGTTCCGTGGTCCTGCGCTGCTGACGGAGTCCGTCTCCCCAGGTCCGTCAGCCCGGTACGACGCAAGGAACCGTCATGCCCATCGACCCGTACACCGTCCTGCGCGCGCTGCTGCGCGCCGAGGCCGCACGCAGTGCACTGAAGCCGCCGGCCACGGAGAAGAAGCCGCCGTCGAGGGAACGCGAGCGCGGCTGATCCACCGGAGGAGGCGGGCTCACCGCCTCCTCCGGGCCGTACCGAAGAGCGACCGCGTGATCTCGCGCCCGATCTGTGTGCCCAGCGATCGCGCGAGTGACTTGAACATGCCGCTGCCGACGACCTGTTCGACGACCGACGGGTCCTCCTTCGGCCTTGACGTCGGCTTTGACGTCGGCTTTGACGTCGGCTTTGACGTCGGCTTTGGCATCGGCGCCTTCATCTCGTCCGGCCCCTTGGCGCCACGCGAGTTCAGCTTCTCGTAGGCCGACTCCCTGTCCACAGCCTGTGCGTAACGCCCGTGCAGCGGCGAGGCCCTGACCGCCGAGTCGAGGACACCGGCGTCGACGGGCCCCATGAGGGACTCGGGAGCCCGCAGCCGGGTCGCGGCGACCGGCGTGGGAGCGCCCTTCTCGCTCAGCACGGTGATCACGGCCTCCCCCGTCCCGAGCCCGGTGAGCAGCTCCTCCAGGTCGTACGCGGAGTCGGGGAAGGTCTTCACCGTCGCCTTCAGCGCCTTCTGGTCATCGGGGGTGAAGGCCCGCAGCGCGTGCTGGACACGGTTGCCGAGCTGGGCGAGGACGTCGGCGGGTACGTCCTTCGGGGTCTGCGTCACGAAGAAGATGCCGACCCCTTTCGAGCGAATCAGCCGGACGGTCTGCGTGATGGAGTCGAGAAACGCCTTCGAGGCCCCGTGGAAGAGCAGATGCGCCTCGTCGAAGAAGAAGACGAGCTTCGGCCTGTCGACGTCACCGACCTCCGGCAGATCGTGGAACAGATCGGCGAGCAGCCACATCAGGAACGTCGAGAAGAGCTGCGGCCGGTCCTGTACGGCGGCCAGCTCCAGGACGGACACCAGGCCACGCCCGTCGTCCGCGGTCCGCAGCAGCTCGCCGGTGTCGAACTCCGGCTCCCCGAAGAAGTCGGCCATGCCCTGCGCCTCGAACGCGGTGAGGGACCTCAGGATCACGCCGGCCGTGGCGGTGCTCAGCCCGCCGATGTTCTTCAGTTCGCTCTTGCCCTCGTCGGAGGTCAGGAACGCGACGACGGCCCTGAGGTCCTTGAGGTCGACGAGTTCGAGCCCCTTCTGGTCGGCGTAGTGGAAGACCAGCCCGAGGGACTGCTCCTGGGTCTGGTTGAGCTGGAGCACCTTGGACAGCAGCACCGGCCCGAAACTCGTGACGGTGGCCCGGACGGGGATGCCGTGCCCGATGCCGCCCAGTGCGTAGAACTCGGCGGGAAACCCGGTGGCGGCCCACTGCTGATGCACCTCGGAGGCCCTGGCCTGCACCTTCTCGTTCGGTACGCCCGGTGCCGAAACCCCCGACACGTCCCCCTTGATGTCCGCGAGAAAGACCGGGACACCCTGCGCGGAGAGCTGCTCGGCGATGAGCTGGAGCGTCTTGGTCTTGCCGGTGCCGGTGGCGCCGGCGACCAGTCCGTGCCGGCTGAGCATCGACAGAGGGATCCTGACCTGCGCGTCCGGCAGACAGACGCCGTCCCACAGCAGCGCGCCCAGATCGAGTGCGGGCCCGGTGAAGGCGTAGCCGGAGGCGATCTCCAGGGCCGGCCCGGGCAGGGCGGCGGAGGCGGTTCTTGCCTCCGGCATGGCCCGGTCGGCGGTTCCCGCGGGGGCGCCCGTCACGCCCCCCGGTGCGGTCTCTCGCTCGCTCATACCAGACCCTCGCTCCCGATTTACCCCATTTGTTGTTCTTTTTCCAGCGTCGCACTCGGTCGCCATGGCTGCGCCCGGAAGGTCTTGACCGGTAGGCTTTCCGTGTGATCTTCAAGCGCATCGGAAACGGCCGGCCGTACCCCGACCACGGCCGGGAAAGCACCCGGCAGTGGGCGGACGTCGCGCCGCGCCCGGTCCGCCTCGATCAACTCGTGACGACCAAGGGCCAGCTCGACCTGGAAACCCTGCTCGCCGAGGACTCGACGTTCTACGGCGACCTGTTCGCGCACGTCGTGAAGTGGCAGGGCGACCTGTACCTGGAGGACGGCCTCCACCGCGCGGTGCGTGCGGCGCTGCAGCAGCGTCAGGTGCTGCACGCGCGCGTGCTCGAGCTGGACTGAGTGACCACGCCGTAAAGGTTTGACCCTTTCGGGTTCACCTGCGCCGTGGTCAATGATCATCTAGTAGGCATTGCCGTCCGGGCGCACTACGCTGCGCCCATGAGCATGCTGACGCCCCCCGGCATGGGCGGTAAGTACCGGATCACGGGCGACAAGTACCCCCGGATGCGTCGGCCCCGGCGGCGCGGCAGGCTCGTGCTCGGGGTGGTGGCCTCCGTCGCCGCACTGAGCCTGGTCGGCTGGGGCACGCTCCAGCTCATCGACGTGTTCACGGGCGGCGGCGACCAGGCGTCGGCGGCAGGCTCCAAGGCGGACTGCGCGACGAAGGCGAGCGCGTCCCCCTCGGCCCCTTCGGCGGCAGCCCTCCCCAAGCCGGGTCAGATCACCGTCAACGTCCTGAACGCCACGGCTCGCGGCGGCCTCGCCAAGAAGACCGCGGACGAGCTGAAGAAGCGAGGCTTCAAGATCGGCGACGTGGGCAACGCGACGGCTGCGTACGACAAGAAGGTCAAGGGCACAGGGCTGCTCCTCGGCCCGGCCTCCGCGCTGAAGACGTCCCTGCCGGTGCTGGGAACGCAGCTCGCCGCCGCGGAGACCCGCACGGACACCCGCAAGGGCACGGAGGTCGACCTGATCATCGGAACGGCCTTCAAGAACCTCACCGCCAGGGCCGCGGCCGACAAGGCCCTGACCACCCTGACCGCCCCCGGCCCGACCGCCACGGCGACGAAGAAGACCTGCTGAGGGGCGTACGGCAAGCGCGGGCTCGCCGCAGGCGGGTGGGTGAGGGTTCGCCTGCGGCGGGTCGGGGTGGTTACTCGGCCGCGCCGTACAGGCGGTCGCCCGCGTCGCCGAGGCCCGGGACGATGTAGCCGTGCTCGTTGAGGTGGTCGTCGATCGCTGCCGTGACCACCGTGACCGGGGCGCCCGCCAGCTCGCGTTCCATGATCTCCACGCCTTCCGGGGCCGCCAGCAGGACCACCGCGGTCACGTCGTCCGCACCGCGCTTGATCAGCTCACGGATGGCCGCGACCAGGGTGCCGCCGGTCGCCAGCATGGGGTCGAGGACGTAGACCTGCCGGTTGGACAGGTCCTCCGGCATCCGCGTCGCGTATGTGGACGCCTGCAGCGTCTCCTCGTCGCGGATCATGCCGAGGAAACCCACCTCGGCGGTGGGCAGCAGGCGGACCATGCCGTCGAGCATGCCGAGCCCGGCCCGCAGGATCGGCACCACCAGCGGCCGCGGGTACGACAGCTTCACACCGGTCGTGGCGGCGACCGGTGTCCGGATGTCGACCGCCTCGGTGCGCACGTCGCGCGTGGCCTCGTAGGCGAGCAGGGTGACCAGCTCGTCGGCGAGTCGACGGAAGGTCGCGGAGTCGGTGCGCTGATCGCGCAGCGTGGTGAGTTTGTGGGCGACCAGAGGGTGGTCGACGACGTGGAGGCGCATGTCCACAACATTAGCCGGGACCTCCGCCCCGCTCGCGCTGGCGTCAAACCGCCCGACCGGGGGAAAGTGGGAGGGACGGACTGGGGTGGTGAACCAATGCCTGACCTGCCTGACCCGCCTGAACGCAAACCGGCGCGCAAACCGGCGCGGGACCCGTCGTCACGGACATCGCGAGAGTCGCGAGAACCGGGAGTGACCCGGGAACCTCGTGCGGCGCCCCCGGCACGAGACCCGCAGGAGACCGACGCCGAGCGCCGCCGTCGCCGTGCGCAGTTCCTGCGCGACCTCGCGGAGGCCCGGGAGTTGCGCGACCGGGTCCAGCCGCGGCGCGCGAAGGTGGCGCGACTACGGCACGCCATGCGCATGCGGACCTTCCGCTGGTAGGAAAGCGCGTCCGGGGCCCTCCTCCGACGCCGGATGACGGCTCGGCGACGGCTCGCCGACGGCGTGTCGGTGCGCTGAACAGGTGGCCGTGCGAAGGCCCTTGGAAAAGCCGCGTACGATCCCGCTCGTGGCGGCGACGAGTGCGCTGGTGGGTCCTTCACCGACGTGCCGACGCGCGTGCGATCAAAACCACCGGACACAGGGTGCCGAAGACGTCCCCTGAACGCCTTGTTTCTGCCACGATTCCGAGTGGGTGGGGCTCGGAGCCGAGCTCTCCCCGCCCACAACCTCCGCCGGGGGGACCCCCAACCGGCACGCCTATGACCAGTGGGAGAGTCACGGTGTACTTCGCCGCACTGCTCGCGCGCACCGAA
Source organism: Streptomyces sp. NBC_00285 (assembly GCF_036174265.1). Lineage (NCBI taxonomy): Bacteria > Bacillati > Actinomycetota > Actinomycetes > Kitasatosporales > Streptomycetaceae > Streptomyces > Streptomyces sp. NBC_00285. Next base: position 5,283,104 of record NZ_CP108055.1, read on the forward strand.
GACGGGTGGGAAGCGAGCGACACAGAGCTCGACGATGTGGAGACCCTGTCCGATCTCGCCGACCTCGCTCGCGAGGCCGCGCCCGAGGAGGACACGGTGCTCGTACTGATCGAGCAGGAGGACGCCTGGTTCGGCGTCGTCCGCATCGACGGTGAGGAGGACCCTCGTATCTACGTCTCCGACGCCGCCGCGGCTGCTCGCAGCTCGTACGGCGAGATCCTGCTCACCGACGAACTGCTCGGAAGGGAGCCCGGCGACGACGTCCCGGATCTGGACGCCCTCGTCGACCTCGACGGTACCGAGGACGGTGAGGACGAGGACGAGGAGGACGACGACACCGAGAGCGGCGGCACCTCCGCCGAGGCCGTGCCGCACGGTCCCGTCGGCGACGCCTCGGTCCTCGACGACCTGGGCGTCAGCGAGAAGGAGTTGAAGGCCCTCTCGGCGGACGCCGTCACCGAGATCGCCGAGGCCCTGGGCGCCTCGGAGGTTCTGGAGACCGTCCGCTGACCGCAGGGATCCCGGAAAAGGGCACACCGGACCCGGTACGCGACCGCTGGCGGGCCGCGATGCGGCTCGCCCTGGCCGAGGCCGACCGGGCGGGCACGGACGTACCGGTCGGTGCCGTCGTACTGGCCCCGGACGGTACGACCGTGCTCGCGGCCGCCCACAACGAACGCGAGGCCACCGGTGATCCGACCGCGCACGCGGAGGTTCTCGCGATCAGGAGGGCGGCGGTGCGGCTCGGCGAGTGGCGGCTGACCGGCTGCACGCTCGTCGTGACGCTGGAGCCCTGCACGATGTGCGCGGGTGCGATCGTGCAGTCCCGGGTCGACCGGGTGGTCTACGGCGCCCGGGACGAGAAGGCGGGCGCGGCCGGCTCCCTCTGGGACGTCGTCCGCGACCGGCGGCTCAACCACCGGCCCGAGGTGATCGAGGGCGTCCTCGCGGACGAGTGCGCGCGGCTGCTCACGGAGTTCTTCCGCGGGCGCTGAGGGGATCGTTCCGAGCCCCGAATATCGATTTCAAGGCAGGCCGCACCTTGCTGTAAGGTCTCCCTCGGTAGCGTGTCCGAGCGGCCGAAGGAGCTCGCCTCGAAAGCGAGTGTGGCGCAAGTCACCGAGGGTTCAAATCCCTCCGCTACCGCTTCAGAAGGGCCTCGTCGAGAGACGGGGCCCTTCTTGCGTACTGATCACCCCGGTTACACTCGCGCCCCAGAAGGAACAGAAGAAAACCTGAAGCGGGGGAGGCCGCAGTGGCGGTGAACGGAAAGAAGCTCGCCGTCTATGTGCTCGTGGTCTTCGTGCTCTATGTGGTGATCACGGACCCTGCCAAGGCAGCCGACTACGTGCAGATAGGGTTCGAGGGCATATCGGACGCCGCCAAGGCCGTCGGCGACTTCTTCACCTGGCTGGCCGACGGCGCGCACTAGCTGGGAGCGCACATGATCCGTCACCTCGTCCTCTTCAAGCTCGACGAGGGTGTCGAGCGCGACGACCCGCGGGTGGTGGAGGGTGTCGCGGCCTTCCGCGCGCTGGACGGCAAGATCCCCGAGATCCGCTTCTGGGAGCTGGGCTGGAACCTCAGTGACCGCCCCATCGCCTACGACTTCGCCATCAACTCCGGCTTCGACGACGCGGACGCGCTGCGGACGTACGTCGAACACCCGGAGCACCAGGCGGGTGTGGCGCTGTGGAAGGAGTTCGCCACGTGGGTGATCGCGGACTACGCGTACTGAACCCCTGAATCCGGGGCGCTTTGAAGCCTCCTGCCGGGAACCGGCGGGGGGCTTTCCGTGTCTTTCATCCCTCTTTCTCACTCTTCGCCCCTCAACACGGCGTAACCCAACGTTATGCGGTGCTTGCACACAGTGCACATGTCTTGTGATGCTATGACCGCTTTTGACGGATGAGTTGACCAACGAAGAGGTGGCGTTGACCGTGACGGCCAGTACCGCGCCTCCCCAAGAGGCCCCCCAGGAGGCCGCCCCACGCAGCCGCGGCGCCGACACCCGGGCGCTCACCCAGGTGCTCTTCGGCCAGTTGAAGGGGCTCCAGCCGGGCACGCCGGAGCACAACCGGGTGCGGACGGCGCTCATCGAGGCCAACCTCCCGCTCGTGCGCTACGCGGCAGCCCGCTTCCGCTCCCGCAACGAGCCGATGGAGGACGTGATCCAGGTCGGCACCATCGGACTCATCAACGCGATCGACCGCTTCGACGCGGACCGGGGCGTGCAGTTCCCGACCTTCGCGATGCCGACGGTCATCGGTGAGATCAAGCGGTACTTCCGCGACAACGTCCGCACGGTCCACGTCCCGCGCCGGCTGCACGAGTTGTGGGTGCAGGTCAACGGCGCCACCGAGGACCTGACGACCGCCTTCGGGCGCACCCCGACGACCGCCGAGATCGCCGAGCGGCTGCGCATCGGCGAGGACGAGGTGCTGTCCTGCATCGAGGCCGGGCGGTCGTACCACGCCACCTCGCTGGAGGCGGCCCAGGAAGGCGACGGGCTGCCCGGACTGCTCGACCGGCTCGGCTTCGAGGACCCCGCCCTGGACGGCGTGGAACACCGCGATCTGGTCCGGCATCTCCTGGTGCAACTGCCCGAGCGCGAACAGAGAATCCTTCTCCTGCGCTACTACAGCAACCTCACCCAGTCACAAATCAGCGCGGAACTCGGCGTCTCCCAGATGCACGTTTCGAGGCTACTCGCGCGTAGCTTCCAGCGACTGCGGTCCGCCAATCGGATCGAGGCCTAGGCGGCGTCGGATAGCCGATGCATAGGGGGCGCACGGTCGCACGGTCCGGAACACCGCAGTTCGCAAGCAGTATCGACATGTAACCGGCACGAGCTAATCGCTCACCAGGGCTGTTCCCGACACTTCTCTGCCGAAAGACCGTCAGACCCCCTTTATCCAGGGCGGATTCGAGTCTCACATGTCGACATGTCACTACAGCGTGTTGCCGACATGTGACATTCTCCGGGAAGCGCGTTTGCCGTGGCTTCGGCTCCGGTATTCAGGTGAAGGCAAACGTTCCATCCGCGGAACGTTCGCCGCGACCGTCCCGCGACCCAAAGGGGGTGGCATGTCCGCAGACCAGGGCAGCTCGAAGGTGCTCACGCTCACAAAGAGCGAGGCTGCGCCCGCGCTCATCGATGTCCCGGCTGTCGAGGCCGCGCCGGCCCCGGCGCTTCCGACCCCCCCGACGCCCCCGGTCTCGTCCGGGGCCATCGACACACGCACCCTGTCCCGCTCCCTCTTCCTGCGGCTCGCCGCACTCGACGAGAACAGCCCCGAGCGTGCGTACGTCCGGGACACCCTCATCGAGCTCAACCTCCCGCTGGTGCGCTACGCGGCGGCACGCTTCCGCTCGCGCAACGAGCCGATGGAGGACATCGTCCAGGTCGGCACCATCGGCCTGATCAAGGCGATCGACCGCTTCGACTGCGAACGGGGCGTGGAGTTCCCGACGTTCGCGATGCCGACGGTGGTCGGCGAGATCAAGCGGTTCTTCCGCGACACCTCGTGGTCGGTGCGCGTCCCGCGCCGTCTCCAGGAGCTGCGCCTGGCCCTCACCAAGGCCAGCGACGAGCTCTCCCAGAAGCTGGACCGTTCTCCGACGGTCGCCGAACTCGCCATCGTGCTGGGCGTGTCCGAGGAGGACGTCGTCGACGGCCTCGCGGTCGGCAACGCCTACACGGCCTCCTCGCTGGACTCCCCGGCAATGGAGGACGACGGCGGCGAGGGGTCCCTCGCGGATCGCCTCGGCTACGAGGACACCGCGCTGGAGGGGGTCGAGTACCGCGAGTCCCTCAAGCCGCTGCTGGCCAAACTCCCGCCCCGTGAGCGGCAGATCATCATGCTGCGCTTCTTCGCCAACATGACCCAGTCGCAGATCGGCGAGGAGGTCGGCATCTCCCAGATGCACGTCTCGCGGCTGCTGACGCGGACGCTGGCGCAGTTGCGGGAGGGGCTCATCTCGGACTGACCGGTCCTTGAACGCGCCTGAGGGGGCGCCGGGTGCGGTCGTCCTGCGGGTGCGGGTGAGTTGTGGCTGGTCGCGCAGTTCCCCGCGCCCCTGAGTGGGTCACCGTCAGGCGTGTTCCGACGTGCGCCGGGTGCGGGTGCTGTTGCGCAGTTCCCCGCGCCCCTGGGTGGGTCACCGTCAGGGGTGTTCCGATGTGCGCTGGGTGCGGGTGCTGTTGCGCAGTTCCCCGCGCCCCTGGGTCGGTCACCGTCAGGGGTCTTCGGGTGATGGCCCGCGTCGGCGGGTAAGGCGCCGTGGGCTTCTTGGGTGTCGTGATGGGCCGGTGGTCGCGTGCGGCCCCGGCCCATCCTTCGAATGCGCGGCCGTGCCGCGGGTCGCCGCTACTTCAGCGCCAGCCAGGCCACCACCGCGACGATCGCGACCGCGACCACCACGCCGATGATGAGGCCGACGCGCGGGCCGCCGGAGGAGGTGGCCGGTGCGGCCTGCTGACGGGAGCCCTGGGGGCCCTCGTCGACGAACGCGCGGAACATCTGAGTGCTGCCGGCGGGGTCGTGGTTGCCCTGGGGGCCTTGGTTGTCAGCCATGCCCAGAGACCCTAGCGAATCAGCCCGTGGGGCCCAAGTGCGGGGCCGACAGGGGTGACAGCAGGTCCCACATGCGGATTTACGTTCGCAATACTTGCCTTTGCCAATTTTTTATGCCGCACCCACCTCGTTTTATTTGCCTGTAGCAACCAAGCAGCTCTATGGTTGCCCTAAGCAACGAATAGGGGAGGTGGTGTGATGGCCGAGCAGACGCGATACGAGGAGCTGATCCGCCAGTTCAGCGCCTTCGGTGCCGTGAAGCGGGAGATCGGACGGATGATGCCGCCCGAGTGCCCCAGCGGTTCCGCCGCCGTGCTGACCCTGCTCGGGCGCTACGGGGACATGCGCATGAGCAGGCTCTCCGAGCTGCTCGCCGTGGACATGTCGGTGACCAGCCGCCACGTCGCGCACGTCGCCTCACGCGGCTGGATCGAGCGCTCCCCCGACCCCGTGGACGGGCGCTCGCGCATTCTGCGTCTGACGCCGGCCGGGCAGGCGCTCCTCGACCAGCTGTCCCGGCGGACCTGCCTCATGCTCGCCGAGCGGCTGAGCGACTGGAGCGACGAAGAGGTGATCCAACTGACCGCGCTGATGGCCCGGCTGCGGGCGAGCTTCGACGAGATCCGCGCCCACGGCCCCGAACTCCGGCCTCCCGCACCCCCCGTACTCGAACCGATCACCCGTACACCCGCAATCACCACGTAAGAGAAGGAAGCTCATGGCAACGACCACACCAGCCGGTGTGCGGGCTCACGCCAAGCACGGGGGAGGCTCCACCGAGTACGCCCCGATGACGCACCGCCAGATCATGGAGGCCATCTCCGGCCTGCTGCTCGGCATGTTCGTGGCGATCCTGTCGTCCACGATCGTCACCAACGCCCTGCCCCACATCATCAGCGACCTCGGCGGCGGCCAGTCCGCCTACACCTGGGTCGTCACCGCCGCCCTGCTGTCCATGACCGCGACCACCCCCCTGTGGGGCAAGCTCGCCGACCTGTACAGCAAGAAGGCGCTCGTCCAGATAGCCCTGGTCATCTATGTGCTGGGGTCGGCGGCAGCGGGTCTGTCGCAGAACTCCGGCATGCTCATCGCCTGCCGTGTCGTCCAGGGCATCGGCGTCGGCGGTCTGTCCGCCCTCGCGCAGATCGTGATGGCGGCGATGATCTCCCCGCGTGAGCGCGGCCGTTACTCCGGCTACCTCGGCGCGACCTTCGCCGTCGCCACCGTCGGCGGCCCGCTGCTCGGCGGTGTCATCACGGACACCTCGTGGCTGGGCTGGCGCTGGTGCTTCTACGTCGGCGTCCCGTTCGCCGTGATCGCGCTCATCGTGCTGCAGAAGACCCTGCACCTGCCCGTCGTGAAGCGGGACGTCAAGGTCGACTGGGCCGGCGCCACCTTCGTCGCCGCCGCCGTCTCCCTGCTGCTGGTCTGGGTCACCTTCGCCGGTGACAAGTACGACTGGGTGTCCTGGCAGACGTACGCGATGGTCGGGGGTTCGATCGTCCTCGGTCTGCTCTTCGTGCTGATCGAGTCCAGGGCGAGCGAACCGATCATCCCGCTGCGCCTGTTCAAGAACCCCACCATCACGCTCGCGTCGCTGGCCTCGCTGTTCGTCGGTGTCGCGATGTTCACCGGCACGGTCTTCTTCAGCCAGTACTTCCAGCTGGCCCGCGACAAGTCCCCGACGATGTCGGGTGTGATGACCATCCCGATGATCGGCGGGCTCTTCGTCTCCTCCACCGTCTCCGGGCAGTTCATCACCCGCACCGGGCGCTGGAAGGCGTGGCTGGTCAGCGGTGGCGTGCTGGTGACGGCCGGTCTCGGCCTGCTCGGCACCATCCGGTACGACACGGACTACTGGAAGATGTCGATCTTCATGGCCCTGCTGGGTCTCGGCATCGGCATGATGATGCAGAACCTGGTGCTGTGCACGCAGAACCAGGTCGAACCGAGCGACCTCGGCGCCGCCAGCTCCACGGTGACCTTCTTCCGCTCCCTCGGCGGCGCGGTCGGCGTCTCCGCGCTCGGCGCGGTCATGGCCCACCGGATCACGCACTACGTCACGGACGGCGTCGCCGCCCTCGACCCCAAGTACCAGGCCGCCCTGTCCGGTTCCGGCTCGTCCACCGACACCATCCCGGACATGAACAAGCTGCCGGTCCCGGTGCGCACCCTCATGGAGAGCGCCTACGGCCACGGCATCGCCGACGTGTTCATGATCGCCGGCGCTCTGGCGGCCGTCGCGTTCCTGATCACCCTGTTCATCAAGGAGGTCCCGCTGCGGACCAAGGGCGCGCTGGCACAGGCCGCCGCGGACGACGCCCCGGCTCCCGCCGAGACCCTGGCCGCCGCCACGGCCCCCGCCGCGGAGCAGGCTCCCAGCTGGGCGGTGCCGTCCTCCCCGTCCTCCCCGTCCGACACGGAGGTCGCCGTCGACGGCACCCAGAAGCTCTCCGCCGTCGCCACCCTGGCCCGCCCCGAGGCGGCACTCGACGGCCCCGGCGGCATCCCGGTCCGCGGCTTCGTCCGCGGCAACGAGAGCGCCCCGGTCCCCCAGGCCGCGGTCACGCTGATCTCGCTCGCAGGACGGCAGCTGGGCCTGTCGGTGACACAGGCCGACGGTTCCTACACGGTCGAGGCGCCGAGCGTCGGATCGTACGTCCTGATCGCCTCCGCCGACGGGTTCCAGCCGCAGGCCTCCACGGTCCTCGTGAACGGCGAGCCGGTGGCCTACGACATCCTCCTCAGTGGCACCAGCGGGCTGAACGGGCTCGTGCGGGCCGCGCACAGCGGGGAGCCGGTCAAGGACGCGATGGTGATCGTCACCGATGTGCGGGGCGATCTGCTGGTCACCGGGATGACCGGTGACCAGGGCGAGTTCGCCTTCGGCGAGCTGGTGCCGGGTGCCGTGACCGTCGCGGTGAACGCCGCCGGGTTCCGGCCGCGCGCCCTGCCCGTCGAGGTCGGCGGCACCGGCGTCACCCGCCTCGAGGTCGACCTCGACACGGGCGCCCGCCTCCAGGGTGTCGTACGGGCGCCGCACGGTCCGCTGGCCGACGCGCGGGTCACCCTCGTGGACGCCGCCGGCAACGTGATCGGCACCGCCACCACCGGGACGGACGGGGCGTACGCCTTCACCGACCTGGACGGCGGCGAGTACACGGTCATCGCGACGGGCTACCCGCCGCAGGCGACAGCCCTGACGGTGAACGGCCCCGCGGTCGACGGACACGACATCGAACTCGCCCACCCCGGCGAGTAGTCGACCCACCCCGGCCCGGTGCAGAGAGCACGCTCCCTGCACCGGGCCGGTCTTCTTTGCTGGTCTTCTTCGAGGAGGTACGTGACATGGGAGTGACCGCGAGGATCCGAACGCGGGACGGGTGGGCCGTTTCGCACGCGGTCGTCACGGTGACCGACATGAGGGGCACGCAGGTGCTGCGCGCGGAGGCCGACGCCGAAGGCGCGGTACGGGACGGCACGCCGCTGGAGCCCGGGCCGTACACCGTCATCGTCACGGCCGTCGGGTACGCGCCCGCCGCGTCCAGCGCGATCGTCACCGCGAGCGGCCGCGCCGAGGTCGGCACGGTCACCCTGGCCCGCATCGGCGGCACGGAACTCCCGCCGCCCGGCCCGTGGACCGTGGACCCGGCCCACTCCGGCGTGAACGCGGTCGCCCAGCACCTGGGCATCTCCAGCGTGCACGGCCGCTTCACCGACTTCACCGCGGCGATCGAGGTCGCCCCGGACGACGTGACCAAGTCCCGGGTGGAGGCGGTGATCCGGGCCGCCTCCATCGACACGGGGAACGCGACGCGGGACGAGCACCTGAGGTCGGCCGACTTCCTGGACGTCCAGCGGTACCCGGAGATCACGTACCGCTCGACGGGACTGACCGTGGCCGGTACGGACCGGTGGACCGTGCGCGGTGAGCTGGCGATGCGCGGTGTCGTACGGCCCGTCGACCTCGACCTCGCATATCTGGGGACGGGGGCCGACCCCTGGGGTGGGACCCGGGCCGCCTTCCGGGCCACGACCCAGCTGCAGCGCGAGGACTTCGCCATGAACTACAACCAGGTCGTGCAGGCGGGGATCGCCGCCATCGGGACGACACTGAAGGTCGAACTCGATGTGCAGGCGGTACAGGGGGAGTCGCTGCCGCAGGTGTGAGGGCGTTGTCAGTGGCGGGTCGTACGGTTCGGGGTATGGAGCGGACCACGGGGGTGCAGGGCTACTACGCCGAGTCGGCGGAGCGGCTGGGGAGGGTGTACGAGAGCGTCTCCTTCGAGACCGTGCACGAGGCGCTGCTTGATCTGCTGCCGGACGCGCCCGCGCGGGTGCTGGACGTCGGCGCGGGCACGGGGCGGGACGCGGCGGCGCTGGCCGCGCGGGGGTTCACGGTCGACGCGGCCGAGCCGGTGGCGGAGCTGCGGGGTGTGGCCGAGCGGCTGCATCCCGGATGCGGGGTGAGCTGGCGGGCGGGTTCTCTGCCTGAACTGGACGGCGTCCGGGGGCCGTACGACGTCGTGCTGCTGTCCGCGGTGTGGATGCATCTGCGGCCACCGGAGCGGCCCGTCGCCATGCGCCGCCTGGCGGGGCTCCTCGCGCCCGGCGGGGTCCTGCTGATCACCCTGCGGCGCGGTGAGCCGCCCGCGGACCGGCTCATGTTCGACATACCGCCGGGAGAAGTCGCCGGGCAGGGGGCGGAGGCGGGGCTTCGACTGCTGCGGATCGTGGACGAGGGAGCGGACCGGCTCGGCCGTGACGCGGTTCACTGGAACGCCGTGGCGCTCCAACTACGCTGATCCCATGGCATCGAACATCGCGACCAACAAGTCCGTTTCCCTGGGCGAACTGCTGGACTTCGTGCGGACCCGGCACCGGGCGATCCTGCTGACGCGGCGGGGGGACGGGTCGCCGCAGGCCTCGCCGTTGACGTCCGGGGTGGACGACTCGGGGCGGATCGTCATGTCGACGTACCCCGAGCGGGCCAAGACGCGGAACGCGAAGCGTGATTCCCAGGTCAGCGTGATCGTGCTGAGCGACGAGTGGAACGGACCGTGGGTCCAGATCGACGGCACCGCGGAGGTCGTCGACTCACCGGAATCCGTCGAACCGCTGGTGGAGTACTACCGGAACATCGCCGGGGAGCACCCGGACTGGGACGAGTACCGGGCGGCGATGGTGAAGCAGGGGAAGTCGATCATCCGGGTCACTCCGGTGCGGTGGGGTCCCGTGGCGACGGGTGGATTCCCCGCACGGCTGGCTTCGCCGGACGCCTGAGGGGGCGGGGCCTCGGGACTTCCGGGGCTTCTGTGACCTCCGGAGCTTCCGGGTCGTCCGGCGGGTGCGGGTGCGGGAGCACTGTGTTGGCCGCCGGTGAGTGCGAGTGCGCTGTGCTGGACGTCCGGCAAGTACGGGAGCCCTGTAGGCCGCCGTCCTTGCTGGTGCCGGTTTACTGCGGCTGGTCGGGCGGCGGGTGGTCGTGGGTCGGGGCGGAGTTGCTGCCGGATGCCGTCCCGCGCTCCTGCGGAGCCGCTGTCACCATCGTCTCGATGCCTGCCACCAGGAGGTCCAGGGCGAACGTGAAGTCCCTGTCCCGCATCTCCTCCACCGTGTCGCCTCCCCTCGCCGTCATGATCTCCTCGTTCTCCTTGAGGATCTCCGCGGCGCCGGGAGACCGGGTGGCGGTGGTCATGGCGTGGCGGAAGAAGGCCTCCTGGGTCATGCCGGCCTGGGCGGAGCGGGCGATGAAGTGGCCCTCGATGGTGCCGAAGCCGTAGACGAACTGGAAGACGGCGGAGATCGCGCCAGTGATGCCGTGGGCGGGCAGGCCGGTCCTGCGGACGACCCGGTGCACGATCCGGGACAGGGCCAGGGAGTGCGGGCCGATGTTGAGGAACGTGCCTGCCAGCGGTGACACCCAGGGGTGGCGGACCAGCAGACCCCGGTACTCCCTGGCCACCGTGCGCAGTTGGTCCCGCCAGTCCTCGTCGGCCTCCGGGTCCGGCAGCTCCAGCTCGCCGAAGGCCGCGTCCAGGGCGAGTTCGAGCAGGTCGTCCTTGGTGTCGACGTACCAGTAGACGGACATCGCGGTCACGTTCAGCTCGGCGGCCAGCCGCCGCATGGAGAACTTCGCCAGCCCCTCGGCGTCCAGGAGACGGACCGTCACCTCGGTGATGCGGTCCCGGTCCAGGCCGGAGGGCTGCCCGCCGGCGCGACCGCCCCGGCGCACCTTGCCTTCCAGCCAGACGCTGGTTCGCGCGGCCGCTCCTTGGCCTGCCTTCACCATGGCGCACCTTCCGAGACGTCGTTCACTTGCAAGGATGCTAGGCCTGGACCGACCTGTGAGGGCGCCGGGCCGTACCGATATGCGGTCACGACACATCCGCAGCCGCCACTGGGCCGAAGTCCCGCCGTCAGAAGGGCCTCAGGGGCTCGGCACCCGCTCGGCCCGCCGCAGCAGCACCGCCGCCAGCAACCCGCCCAGCAGCACGGCCACCGCTCCCACCAACTGACTCGTCTCCAGGCCGGAGGCGAACGCATCGGTGATCCGCGCCCGTTCCTCCTTCGACCCCGCCTCCGCCAGCGCGGCCGGCAGGGACGCCGCCGCCACCGGAACCAGCGCCGCGAACCGGGAGTTCAGCACCGCGCCCAGGACCGCGACACCCAGCCCCTGCCCGAACTCCGCGAGCGTGCCGTTGATGCCCGCGCCCACCCCCGCCTTCTCCGGGGGGATCGCGCTCATGACGGCGTTGGCCATGGCGGGCATCGCGAAGGCGACCCCCGCGCCCATGACGACCAGGCCGGCCAGCATGCCGCCGTACCCGTGCCGGCCGAGCACCGCGATCGCCGCGAGGCCCGTCGCCAGGCAGGTCATGCCGAGCGCGATGGTGAGCGGCGTACCGGCCCTCGGCAGCAGCTTCGCGCTGACCCCGGTGAGGTTGAGCGCGACGATCGTGAGGGCGAACGGCGCCGTCCGCAGGCCGGCCTCCAACGGGTCGTATCCGAGGACGAACTGGAGGTGCTGCGTGAGCAGGAACAGCGAGCCCGCCATGCCGAACGCGACGAGGATCGCGCCCGCGACCGCTCCGGTGAACCGTTGGTTGCGGAAGAAGTGCATGTCCAGCATCGGGTGGGGGACGCGCAGTTCCCACACGGCGAACCCGGCCAGCACCACGATCCCGATCGCGGCGGAGGTGAGGGTGGTGGAGGAGGTCCAGCCGTGGTCGGGGCCGGAGATGATCGCGTAGACGACGCTTGTCATGCCGATCGTGGAGAGCAGCGCGCCGAGCAGGTCGGGGCGGTCGCCCTGCGGGTTCTTCGACTCGGGCACCAGGGCCAGGACCGCCACGAGTCCGATGACCGCGACCGGGATGTTGACGAGGAAGATCGCGCCCCACCAGAAGTGGTCGAGCATCACCCCGCCGAGCAGCGGACCCACGGCGAAACCGAGCGAGTTGACCGTCGACCACAGGCCGATCGCCTTGACGCGCTCGCTGTCGTCGAAGATCTGCACGACCACGGCGAGCGTGGTGGTGATCAGGAGTGCGCCGCCGACGCCCATGCCGGCGCGGGCCGCGATGAGTTGCCCGCTGGTCGTGGCGAGGCCCGCCACCAGGGAGCCGATGCCGAACAGGGCCAGGCCCGCCATCAGCAGCTTCTTGCGGCCGTAGCGGTCGGCGGCGCTGCCCGCCGTGAGCAGCAGTCCGGACTGCACGAGCGAGTAGGCGTTGATCATCCACTGGATGTCGGAGGTGGCCGCGCCCAGTTCGCGCGTGAGGGAGGGGATCGCGACGTTCAGGACGGTGTTGTCGAGCAGCACGGTGAGCTGCGCGAGGCAGATGACGCCGAGGATCAGCCAGCGCTGGGGGTGGCCCCGGGAGACGGTGAGGGAGGCGGGAGCGGACATGCCGTACACCGTAGAACAGTTCCTATACGCTGTACAACGCGGTTTCCGGTTGGAGGAACGCCGAAGGGCGGCGACCGGAGTCACCGCCCTTCGCCTTCGGAGAACCGTCAGCTGCTCGCCTTCTGGGTGAGGTCGTAGAAGGTGGCCGTACCGACCGTCACCTTCTTGAACGTGGCCTCGACCCACGAGGAGATCTGCGAGGACGTACCGCTGCTGCTGCCGCCCATGCCGCCGCCGGTGCCGCTGGAGATGAAGTAGTGGATCTTGCCGTCCTCCACGTACTTCTTGAACTGGGCCAGCGTCGGGGACGGGTCGGTGCCGTTGAAGCCGCCGATCGCCATCACTGACCCGTCGGTGGCCAGCTGGTAGCTCGCGGCGTTCTGGGCGCCGATCGCGGCCGCCGCCCAGGTGTAGTCGCCGGCGTCGGCCTCCAGCAGCTTCTTGGCCTCGGAGGAGACGGTGGCGCCGTTGAGCAGGCCACCGACACCGCCACCACCCATGCCGCCGCCGGGCATGCCGCCCTGCTGGTTCCGGCCCTGGGTGTTCCCGTTGCCGTTCTGGCCAGGCATCCCACCGGTACCGCCGGGAGTGCCGTTGCCCTGCTGGCCCCGGCCCTGGGTGGTGCCGTTGCCCTGCTGGTTCTGGCCGCCGCCGAAGCCGCCGCCCATGCCGCCACCACCGGGACCGCCGCCCCGGCCGCCGCCGAAGCCCATCGAACTCGCGCCCGCCGGGCCCGCCGTCGGGATGGACCCGGTGTGCGCGGAGTTCACCGTGCTCAGCGTGTACGCCGCAGGACCGGCGAGCGAGGCCACGATGCCCAGCGCCGCCGCGCCGAGCGCCAGCTGCCGGCCGAGCCTGGCCACGAAGACCAGACCGAGCGCGGCGACCAGGCCGCCGACGAGAACCAGCCACTTCAGCCAGGGCAGGTAGTCCGGGGTGCGGTTGAGGAGGACGTAACCCCACGCGGCACCCGCCACGACCGCGGCCGCAAGGGTGAGCGAGGCCCATGTCTCGGCGCGCTTCTCCCAGAGGATCCCCGCGCCCATGCCGACCACGGCCGCGATGTAGGGGGCCAGGGCGATCGTGTAGTACTGGTGGAAGATGCCCGCCATGAAGCTGAAGACCACCACGGTCATCAGCAGCGAGCTGCCCCACACCAGGAACGAACCACGGGTCACCGACGTCCGCTTGAGCTTGCGCGTCGCCACCAGGCCCGCGACGAGCAGGATCAGCGCGGCCGGCAGCAGCCAGGAGATCTGGGAGCCGATCTCGGAGTTGAACATCCGGTTCCAGCCGGTCTCGCCCCACATGCCGGTACCGCCTCCGCCTCCGCCACCGCCCACGCTGCCGGTCTCGTCGCCGCTGAGACGGCCGAGTCCGTTGTAGCCGAAGGTCAGTTCAAGGAAGGAGTTGTTCTGCGAACCGCCGATGTAGGGGCGGGAGGAGGCGGGCCACAGTTCGACGATCGCGACCCACCAGCCGCCGGAGACGACCAGGGCGAGGGTGGCCGCGGCCAGCTGGCCGAAGCGCTTCCGCAGGGAGACCGGCGCGACGACCGCGTACACGATCGCCAGCGACGGCAGGATCAGGAAGGCCTGCAGCGTCTTCGCGAGGAACGCGAAACCGATCGCCACACCCGCCCACACCAGCCACTTCGTCTTGCCGTCCTCGATGGCACGGACGACGAAGTAGCAGGCCAGCGCCATCAGCAGCGCCAGCATCGCGTCCGGGTTGTTGAACCGGAACATCAGCGCCGCGACCGGGGTGAGCGCGAGCACCGCGCCCGCGATCAGACCGGCTCCGGGACTGAAGCGGCGGCGTACGGAGGCGTAGACGACGGCGACCGTGCCGACGCCCATGAGGACCTCGGGGCCCAGGATCGTCCACGTGTTCAGGCCGAAGATCCGCGCCGCGATCTCCATCGGCCACAGGAACGCCGAGGGCTTGTCGACGGTGATGGCGTTGCCCGCGTCGAGCGAGCCGAAGAACATCGCCTTCCAGCTCTTGGTGCCGGCCTGGACGGCCGCCGAGTAGAAGGAGTTGGAGTACCCGGAGGCGCTCAGGTTGTAGAAGTACAGGGCCGCGGTGGCAAGCAGCAGGCCGAGGAAGGCCGGGCGCTCCCAGCGGGGATCCTCGGGACGGCCGCGCCACAGTCTGCGCAGGAAGGGCTGCTGGGGTTCGCCGGACTCGGGAGCCGGGGGAGCGACGGGTTCCTGTACGTCCGTCACGGTCACCGCCGGACCCCACCCGGAACCCTGCTGGGTCGGATGGTCGGTCTGCGTGGTCATCAGGAGTTCCTCGGGTCGGTGTCGGTCGGGCGCACCGGCTGCAACTGCACGGTGGCGTCCTTCCAGGAGCGCTGCTCCGCGGCTTCACCGGCGCGGAACTCGGTCGTGTCGTACGGCGATTGCGGCGCCGTGGCGTACTGGTGCGCCGTGGGGCGCTGGGGCAGCGGCCCGAAGGACGGCTGCGGGGAGTAGGCCGGGGAGGCGGGTGTGTGGCCGGCGACCACCGTGGACCGGGAGTCGTCGTCGCGGTCGGGGAACACCCAGGCCCGGAAGAGCAGGAAGCGCAGCACGGTCGCCGCGAGGTTGGCGGCGATCAGGACGGCCAGTTCGGTGGAGTGCGCCGGGTCGCTGGTGGCCGCGTTCAGGGCGGCCAGCGAACCGGCGGTCAGCGCGAGGCCGATACCGAAGACGACCAGGCCCTGCGCCTGGTGCCGTACGGCGCCGCCCCGCCCGCGCACCCCGAAGGTCAGGCGCCGGTTGGCCGCCGTGTTGGCGACCGCGGAGACCAGCAGGGCGAGCGCGTTGGCGATCTGCGAACCGCTGAAGGTCCGGAAGCCGCTGTAGAGGAGGAGGTAGAAGAGGGTCGACAGACCGCCGACGACACAGAACCCGACGAGCTGGCGGGCCAGCCCCTTCGGCACGTCCTGCACATCGCGGTCGCGCGGGTCGTCGCCGAACGGGCGGGCGATCCGGTCCAGCGGCAGCGCGCCGCTGGCGAGGGCCTTGCCCACGCGCCACACCCCCTTCAGGTCGTCGGTGGCCGTCTTGACGATGTGGACGGTGGAGTCCGGGTCGTCGACCCAGTCGACGGGCACCTCGTGGATACGGAGTCCCGCGCGCTCGGCGATGACCAGCATCTCGGTGTCGAAGAACCAGCCGGTGTCCTCGACGAGCGGCAGCAGGACCTGGGCCACGTCACGCCGGATGGCCTTGAAGCCGCACTGCGCGTCGGAGAAGCGGGCCTGGAGCGAGCCGCGCAGGATCAGGTTGTAGGCGCGGCTGATGAACTCGCGCTTGGGGCCGCGCACGACCCGGGAGCTGCGGGCGAGCCGGGAGCCGATCGCCAGGTCGGAGTGGCCCGAGATCAGCGGGGCCACCAGCGGCAGCAGCGCGTTGAGGTCGGTGGACAGGTCCACGTCCATGTAGGCGAGGACCGGAGCGTCCGAGGCGGACCAGACGGTCCGCAGCGCCCTGCCACGGCCCTTCTGCTCCAGCCGGAAGGACGTGACCTCCGGGATCTCCGACTCCAGCCGCCGCGACACCAGGGGCGTGGTGTCCGTCGACGCGTTGTCCGCGATGGTGATGCGGAACGCGTACGGGAACGTGCGCTTGAGGTGCTCGTGCAGTCTCAGCACACACGGCTGGAGGTCCTTCTCCTCGTTGAAGACGGGGATCACTACGTCCAGGACAGGCGTACCGGCGTCGCCGGCCGGGAGGTGCTCCCGCGCCGGCAGAGTGCCGGGAGAAGAGTCGGTTCGCATGACAACGACTCTGGTCATGCCCCCTGTTGCACCCATATGGCGGCGCTGTGCTGTGCCTGTGAGTGCGATTGCCAATTCGTTTCGGGCGCCGGGTGCGGGGTCACGGGACCGACGGCGGGCAGATGCACGGTGAACACGGTGCGCCCGGGCATGCTGTCCACGGTCACGGCGCCCTCGTGTGCGGTCGCGACGGCCTGCACGATGGCGAGGCCGAGGCCGGTCGAACCGGAGGCACGGGAACGTGAGGAGTCGCCGCGCGCGAACCGTTCGAAGACATGCGGGAGCAGGTCGGACGGGATGCCCTGGCCGTTGTCCTCGATGTCCACACACATCCAGGGGCCGCGCCGCTGCACCCGTGCGGTGACGGTCGTGCCCTCGGGAGTGTGTTTGCGGGCGTTACCGAGCAGGTTGATGAGCACCTGCTGGAGCCGGGCCGCGTCACCGGAGACGAGGGCGGGTTCGTCGGGCAGGTCGAGGCGCCAATTGTGGTCCATGCCGGCCGCGCGGGCGTCACTGATGGTGTCCACGACCAGCGGGATCAGATCGGTCTGCTCGAACTGGAGCGGCCGCCCGGCGTCCAGGCGCGCGAGCAGCAGCAGGTCCTCCACGAGCAGCGTCATCCGGCCCGCCTCGGACTCGATACGGCCCAGGGCGTGCCGGGTGTCGGGGCCGACCTCTTCTCTGCCGCGTCGGGTCAGCTCCGCGTACCCGCGGATGGAGGCGAGCGGTGTCCGCAGCTCATGGCTGGCGTCCGCCACGAACTGGCGCACCCGCATCTCGCTCTGCTGACGTGCGTGCAGGGCGCCGTGGACGTGGTTGAGCATCCGGTTCAGCGCGGAGCCCACCTGACCCACCTCGGTGTGCGGATCGCACTCCGCCTCGGGGACCCGCTCGCTGAGGTTGACCTCGCCGGTGTGGAGAGGCAGTTCGGAGACCCGGGTCGCGGTGTTGGCGACCCTGCGCAGGGGGCGGGTGGCGAGCCCGACGAGCACGTAACCAGCGATGACGGCGGCGCCGAGACCGGCGGCGGTGACGCTGATCTCTACGAGGATCAGGGTATTGATGGTGTTGCTCACGGCGTCGGTGGGCAGGGCCACGTAGTAGCCGGCGCCGTCCTTGGACGTGATGTACATCACGAGGTAGTCACCGAGGCCGGGAATGGTCACGACATGCTTGCCGGTGGTGGAGACGCCGGCGAACACGGCCCGTTGGGCCGCGGTCAGCTTGGCGGCCTTCATCCGCTGGCCGGTGTCGCTGGATTCCTGTTCGGCGATGACCGCCTTGGTGATGGTGCCGTTGGCGCCGACCTCGGCGGCCACGGTCTTCTCCTGCGTCGGCCCATAGGTGACGAAGGCGTCGAGCTGATCCTGGTCCTTTGTGCTCGGGGTGCCCGGCCTGCCGAACGGAGGCCCGGACAGACGCTTCCCCGCGTCGAAGACCTGGTCGCCCAACTGCTCGTACAGATGCGACCTGAGCGCCAGTGTGGTCACCGTGCCGATCACCGAGCAGACCACGGCGATCAGCACCACGGACGCGACGACGAGCCGCGTCCGCAGGGTACGCGGCTTACCCGCACGCTTCTGCTTGCGCGGCCGTCGTCGCCCGCTCATGAGGCGGCGGGCTTGATCAGGTAACCGGCGCCACGCCGGGTGTGGATCATCGGCTCCCGGCCCGCGTCGATCTTCCGGCGCAGGTAGGAGATGTAGAGCTCGACGACGTTGGCCTGGCCGCCGAAGTCGTACGACCACACGCGGTCGAGGATCTGCGCCTTGCTGAGCACACGCCGGGGATTGCGCATGAGGAAGCGCAGCAGCTCGAACTCCGTCGCCGTGAGGTGGATGTTCTCCCCGGCCCGGGACACCTCGTGGCTGTCCTCGTCGAGGGTGAGGTCACCGACGACCAGCACGGAGTCGGAACGGCGGTCGGCCGCACCGGAACGGCGGATGAGTCCCCGCAGCCGCGCCACGACCTCTTCGAGGCTGAACGGCTTGGTGACGTAGTCGTCGCCGCCGGCGGTGAGCCCGGCGATACGGTCCTCGACCGCGTCCTTCGCGGTCAGGAACAGCACCGGCACGTCCGGCAGATCACGCCGAAGCCGCCCGAGGACGGCCAGTCCGTCCATGTCGGGAAGCATCATGTCGAGAACGACGGCGTCGGGCCGGAACTCCCGTGCGGTCTGCACGGCACCATGGCCGTCTCCCGCACTCCGGATCTGCCATCCCTCATAGCGCAGGGCCATGGACAGCAGTTCGGTGATCGACAGCTCGTCGTCCACCACAAGCACCCGGACGGGGCTCCCGTCCGGCCTCAGCAGTTCGGTGCGCCCCTGGGGCGAGGTCGTGGTCATGGCCAACACGATGTCGGGGCCCCCTGAGAACACCCTTTCGGAAGTCTGTGATTTCCCTGAGAAACGCACAGGCGCCTCTCAGGAAACACCTGGGCAGCCCCTTGCCCGGCGGGAGTTCCGGGGCGCGCTCGCGAAGTTCCGGCGGGTCCCCACCCCGGCATTACGCAGGGAGTATCGCCCGTATCAGCGCTCCCGCGCGGCACGGACAGGAGGCGCGCACGAGGGCCCGGTGTCGCGCTTCAAAGGCAACCGCACCCCCGTCAGAACAACCCGTCCTGAACCCCTGCCTCCTCCTTGAACTCCCTTACCGGCACCGTGTTCCTCGCCCCGTCGCCCGGAACCAGCTCCCACCCCGTCATCAGCCGCGTGTCCAGTGCGACGACCCCCTTGCCGTCCGTCTCCAGGTGCAGGTCGGGCCCGGCGGCCGCGACGAGCCGACCGCCCACCGCCCCGCCCGCGACGAGTTCGCGCACCTCGCCCACAGCAGCGGGGAGGCCCGCGAGGCCGAAGACCCCGACGTGATCGACCGGTTCGTACGGCGCCCGGTCCAGGGACTCCGGCCAGCCGCCCAGTGCCACCGCCCGCGCGTGCAGCCCGGCGATCTCCGCGGCCCGCTCAGCGGCCGACGCCGGCAGGGCGGACCGGACGGCCCGCTTGGCGCCGTACGGGATACGGTCCGGTACCGAGAGCGCGGCCCGCAGCAGCTCCTCGGTGCGCCGCGCTGCCATGAGCGGGCCGGTGCCCAGCCAGCTGAAGCACACGGCGCCCTGCTCCAGCAGCCGCGCGGATCCCCGCTCGTGCGCGGTGATGCCGACCTTGGTCATGCCAGGCCCGAACCAGGCCAGATATACCCGGTACGGTCTCGGATCGTCCGCGAAGGTGTCCGCGGCCACCGAGTGCGACCGGTCCAGCCGCGCGCACTCCTCGCATCGCGCCCCCGTGCTCCGCCCCGACACCACGGCCCGCGCCACACACACATGCCCCCGCGCTCCCACGCATGTCCGCACACCCCCCTCCGCGACCCCGAAGGCCACCCGCTTCCCCCAGGTCAGCGCACTGCGCCGCCCGCCGTCCCACCGCAGCACGGGACCGTCGGCCGACCATCGCAGCCCCGAGCACTTCCACGCCTGTGCCATCCCTCACGAGAGTAGGCGCCACCACTGACAACGAGGGTCGCGCGAGGGACGAGGGAGAACGGCCGGGTAGCTCCCCAGGGGCGAGAACACCGAACCCGGACCCGGTGCATCGGTCCGAGCCAGGCGCTGGATCAGCCCACCGACTCCACGGAGACGGGTTCCGCCACTGCCCCACCCCTCGGCCCGACCGCCACAGCCGGCTTCCTCGGGCCGCCCCGCCCTGCCATCCGGCACCCGACGCACTCGCCATGTCCCTGCCGCGCACCCGTGTCCCGCACCCGCATCCCCCACTGTTCGCGCGGCCGGCGCCCCGGCGGCTTGCCCCAGCCGGTCAGATGCAGGGCCCAGGTGACGAGGGCGCTCAGCGCGGTGATCACGAGGCCGACGACGATCAGCGGACCGGACACCAGACACACCCCCAGCCCCAGCACGGAGGTCCCGACGGTCGCGACGGCGACGCCGGTCCACCCGGCGACCGTATGCCCCTCGTCATACTGATGTGCGCTCACAGTTCCTCCTCCACCCGCCAGATCTCTCACTTGCTAAGAAGTTTAGTACAGAAACCTCTTACGGGCTAAGGGAAATGCGCCCATGGACAGACCCCCTCCACAGAACCGGGAATCCGATGCACGCCGAGCCCCGCCCCACCGCCACTCCGGCCCAGGCACTGGAGGCGATGGACTTCTTCGTCGCCACCGCCCACCTCGGCCAGCAGGAGATGGCCCAACGGCTGGGGCTCAACGTCACCGACCTGGTGTCCTTCGCCTTCGTACTGAAGGCCGGCGACGACCTCCTCACCGCGGGCGAACTCGCCGAACACGCCCACGTCACGACCGGCGCGGTCACCGGCATCCTCAACCGCCTCGAACGCGGCGGCTACGTCACCCGCGTCCCCGACCTCACCGACCGCCGCCGCGTCAGGGTCGCCGCGCTGCCCGACGCCGTGGCCCGGGTCGTCGCCCTCTACCAGCCGTACTACGACCGCCTCGGCGCCGTTTTCGCGGAGTACTCCGCCGACGAGATCGCCGTACTCCACGACTGGTTCAGCCGTACGAACGATCTCGCGCTCGCGTACATCGAGGAGCTGCGGGCGAAGGACGCGGACGGCGAGTAGCGGGACCTCCCCACCCCGGGGGTGTGGCCAGCCCCACCATGAGTCCGGGAGAGCGCTCCATCGTTCCGGCAAGCTCGCGACGGCATCGTTGATCTCAGCTGATCCACCGGGATCAAGCGGATCAGAGAAGCCACGCCGGAGGGGCACACCATGGAGACGCAGACGGCCGACAGGACCCAGTCCCCGTCCTCTCCCGCACTCTCCTCCCCCTCGGCTCCCGGCCCCTTCGCCTCCTTCGCACGCTTCGTCGTCTGCGGCGGCGGAATCGGTGTCCTCTCCAGCTTCGCCGTACCGCTGGTGGCCATGACGATGCCCTGGGCGGTCGCGAACGCGGTGATCACTGCGCTCTCGACGCTCCTCTGCACCGAGCTGCACGCCCTGTTCACCTTCGGCACCGGCCGCCGGCCGGGCTGGCGCCAGCACTTCCAGTCGTCCGGCTCCGCAGTCGCCGCGTACGTCGTCACCTGCGCCGCGATGTTCCTCCTCCACACCTTCCAGTCGGCGCCGAGCATGCTCACCGAGCAGGCCGTCTACCTCACCGCCTCCGGCCTGGCCGGCATCGGCCGCTTCCTGGTCCTGCGCCTGTTCGTCTTCGCCGGCACCCGCAAGCCGCAGCGCCCCGCGGCCAGGACCACGGCCCTGCCCCGCCCGGTTCTGTCCCAGGTCGCGGTGAGCGCCGCCTGCTGACGGGGGGATACCGGAGTCGGAGCACCGGGAGTTCAGAGCGCCAGGTAGCGCCGCAGTGCCTCCACCCCGTCGGACACGAAGGTCCCGCGCCCGACCGCCTCCACCAACTCGCCCTCACCGAGCCAGCCGTGCCACGCGATCTCCGCCGGATCGGGCACGAGCGCTCCGGTCACGACGACTTCGTGCACCCCGAGCCAGTAGGGGCTGATCTCCCCACGGCACAGGAACTTGAACACGAAGCGCACCGGCGCCCCGAACACCCCCAACTCCTCGCAGAGTTCACGCGCCGCCGCCTCCTCGTACGACTCCCCGACCGCCGCGGCCCCGCCCAACAGCCAGTTGTACTGACCCGGGAAGCGGGAGACATCGTCCGGCCGCCGATGCACGAGAATCCGCCCACCCGGATCACGGCAGACCGTGGTCGAGACCCGGTGCAGCCACCCCTTCTCGATGGCCTCCGCCCGGTCCACCACCCCGATCACCC
This sequence comes from Streptomyces sp. NBC_00285, assembly GCF_036174265.1. Lineage (NCBI taxonomy): Bacteria > Bacillati > Actinomycetota > Actinomycetes > Kitasatosporales > Streptomycetaceae > Streptomyces > Streptomyces sp. NBC_00285. The sequence continues at coordinate 5,305,130 of NZ_CP108055.1, forward strand.
GGTCGTACTCGTCCACCCGCTCCACCAGTTCACCCACGACGACAACGATCGCAGAGGGGTACGACAGCGCCGCCGCCGTCGGAGCTCCGCAGGCTCTGTGGGAGGGGTAGCGACCCCCTCGGGGTACAGCTGGCCCCACCCCGGATCGGGCAGGCCGCCACATGTCGCCGACCCCGGATCAAAGGCATCGTGGAAGCCATCGGATCCCGGATCCCCGGACCCCGAGCCCGAGTTCACCGCCCTCCTCAGGAAGGAACTCCCATGAGCCTGCTCCTGTCCTCCCTCTCCCCTGTCGAGACCTCCCCCGACAGCGAGCTGACCCCGCTCCTCACCGCCTGGGACCTGGCTCACCCCGCCGCGGCCGACCCCGACTGGCGCCACCTGCTCGACGAACTCGCCCACCCCGGCACCACCCAGGCGTTCCACAGCCTGGCCATGAGCGCCGGATGAGCGCACACCGGTTCGTCGTTCACTCGGCGTCGAGCTGGTGGTCGGCCCAGACGTAGCTTTCGGGCAGCAGGTCCGCGATGGGGACGGCTCGGACACGGTCGCCCGCGCCGACGATGACCTTCAGATCGGGGAAGTAGTCGAGGAGAACCTGCCGGCAACGACCGCACGGCGGAACGACCCCGCGCTCACGGTCGCCCACGGCGACGATGGTCTCCAGCTCGTGGACGCCCTGGGCGGCGGCCGTACCGATGAGCACCAACTCGGCGCAGGGGCCGCCCGTGAAGTGGTAGGCATTCACCGCGGTGACGATCCTGCCGTCCCGGCCACGGCCCGCGGCCGCCATGGTGTGGTTGTCGCCCCGACAACGCGTGCGAGCGACCTGCGCCGCGGCTTCGACGAGTTCATGGTCGACAGGCTGAGTCCGAGTGATCATCTGTGCATCCTCCCCCTCGCCCCACATCCAGGTACCCGGCGCTGTCGGTTTTCAGGAACACCAGGTCCTGCCGGAGGACCGTACGTGCCGCACGGGTCGTGTCCCCGCTGGATCCGCAGCTCTTGCCGCAACGGTCGATGACGTCATTCCGACTGCTCGGGAGAGGCCGGCGGGAGCTGACGGCCAGGGACGGTTGCTGGGGTCGCTGCATCTGGTCGCCGAACCCTCTCGACAGCTTTGCGGGCACCGGCGAGGTTGGCACGGCTGATGAGAGTGTCGGGGTGGGAGTCGCCCAGCACCTCCTCGCGCTGGGCGAGGGTCGCCTCGAACAGCGCGATCGCCCGCTCCGGATCCCCTGCGTCCTCGTAGGCGATGGCGAGGTTGTTGCGGCTGGTCAACGTGCGAGGGTGGGTGACGCCGAGTACCCGCTCGCGCTGCGCGAGGTTCGCCTCGAACAGCGGGACGGCCCGCTCCAGATCCCCCACCGCCCGGTACGCGCTCGCAAGATTGTTGCGGCTGGTCAACGTGCGAGGGTCGGCGTCGCCGAATACCTGCTCGCGCTGGGCGAGGTTCGCCTCGAACAGCGGGACGGCCCGCTCCAGATCCCCCACCGCCCGGTACGCGCTCGCAAGGCTGTTACGGCTGGCCAGGGTCGAGGGGTGAGTGACGCCGAGCACCTCCTCGCGCTGCGCGAGGGTGGCCTCGTACAGCGGGATGGCCCGCGCCGGATCCCCTGCGTCCTCGTAGGCGATGGCGAGGTTGTTGCGGCTGGTCAACGTGCGAGGGTGGGTGACGCCGAGTGCCTCCTCGCGCTGCGCGAGGACGGCCTCGTACAGCGGGATGGCCCGCGCCGGATCCCCCATCGCCTCGTAGGCGCCGGCAAGGTTGTTGCGGCTGGTCAACGTGCGGGGGTGGGTGACGCCGAGTACCTGCTCGCGCCGGGCGAGGTTCGCCTCGAACAGCGGGACGGCCCGCTCCAGATCCCCCACCGCCCGGTACGCGCTCGCAAGGCTGTTACGGCTGGCCAGGGTCGAGGGGTGGGAGTCGCCCAGCACCTCCTCGGACTGAACGAGGGTCGCCTTGAGCAGCGCGATGGCCCGCGCCAGATCCCCCATCGCCTCGTAGGCGCCGGCAAGGTTGCTGCGGGTTATGAGGGTGTCGGGGTGGGTGTTGCCCAGCACCTTCTCGGACTGGGCGAGGGCGGACTCGTACAGCCGAGCGGCCCGCTCCGGATCTCCCATCGCCTTGTAGGCGACGGCGAGGTTGTTGCGGCTGGTCAGGGTCGAGGGGTGGGTGTCGCCGAGTACTCGCTCGCGCTGGGCGAGGGTGGACTCGTACAGCGGGACAGCTCGCTCCAGATCCCCCGCCTCCCGGTAGGCACCCGCGAGGCTGTTGCGGGTGATGAGGGTGGAGGGGTGGGTGTCGCCCAGCACCTCCTCGGACTGGGCGAGGGTCGACTCGAACAGCGCGATCGCCCGCTCCAGATCCCCCACCGCCCGGTACGCACCCGCAAGGTTGATACGGGTGGCCAACGTACGAGGATTGGTGTCACCGAGTATCTGCTCGCGCTGGGCGAGGGTGGACTCGTACAGCCGGACGGCCCGCTCCGGATCTCCCATCGCCTTGTAGGCGACGGCGAGGTTGTTGCGGCTGGTCAGGGTCGAGGGGTGGGTGACGCCGAGTACCTCCTCGCGCTGCGCGAGGGTCGACTCGAACAGCCGGACGGCCCGCTCCAGATCCCCCGCCGACATGTATGCGAGGGCCAGATTGTTACGGGTGTTCAGGGTGAAGCGATGGGTATCACCCAACTCCTGCTCGCGCTGGGCGAGGGTCGACTCGAACAGCGGGATGGCCCGCTCCAGATCCCCCGCCTCCTCGTAGGCGCTGGCCAGGTGGTTGCGGCTGACCAGCGTGTCGGGGTGGGAGTCGCCCAGCACTCGCTCCTGCTGGGCGAGGGTCGACTCGAGGAGCGGGACTGCCCGCTCCAGATTCCCCGCCTCCAAGTAGGCGCCGGCCAGGCTGGTGCGGCTGACCAGAGTGTCTGGGTGGGTGACGCCGAGTACCTCCTCGCGCTGCGCGAGGGTGGACTCGAACAGCGGGATGGCCCGCTCCAGATCTCCCGCGTCCTTATAGGCGCCGGCCAGGTGGTTGCGGCTGGCCAGGGTAGAAGGGTGGGTATCACCCAGCGCCTGCCCGGAGTGCGCGAGGACAGCTGTGCGCAGGGGGATGGAGTGAGCATCGCGACCCTGCCGGAACAGGTACTGGGCGGCAGCACGGCAGATGCGTGCGGTCTCGGCCGACGCGGGGCGGCTCGGTGGTGCGGATTCGGCCAGGGCGAAGATGTGGGGGAGCAGGCGTTCCCACCGCGTGTTCGCCTCCGTGCCAGTGTCGTTCCCGTCGGGGATGGCCTGCTTCAGAGCCTGTTCGGCCTCGTGTCGGCCCAGGGCGTCGGCGCTGGTGTCAGCGGTGGCGCGGGCGCGCACCACCATCTGCACCAGTCGGTGCACGGTGATGCCCTGGCGGTCGGCGGTGAAGGCGATCATGTTGTAGGCGTGAAGCACGCCCAGCGCGTCGCCCAACGCGATCGGGTCGGTGGCCTGCGCGGCGAGGAGAGTCCGGGGGATGTCATCGGGGGCCAGCCACACGATCGTGTGCAGGAGTCCGAGGGCCAGCGGATCACGACCTTCGACCGCGGTCAGAGTGTGGAGCCAGATGCGGGCGATCGTGCGTTCCGGATCAGTGCCGTCCGCTGCCCTGTCGAGGCCCCGTCCCAGCAAGCGCTGGTACACACCCAGAGCGGTACCCGTCTGATGGAGGTAGGCCCCCACCTGCTCCAGCGCCAAGGGCAGATACCCGAGCTCGGCGGCCAGATCAGCGGCCTGGCGCCGCTGTTCGGGGGTGGGTCGCCCCTGTCCCAGGGCGAGTGTGCACAACAGGTCCACGGACGCGTCCGGGTCCATCAGGCCCAAGGCCATGGTCGGGGCGATGGTGTGCCAGCCGGTCGCCTTCCGGCTGGTGGCCAGATGATGGCCGTCCGCCAGGGTGCCGAGGTAGTGGCGCAGGTCCGTCGGGTCCTCGACGTTGTCGAAGACCAGCAGCCAGCCCGGATGCCACTGCAGCCATACGATCGCCCATGCCGCACGCTCCTCCATGCCCACTGTCGCTGCCCATTGCGGGCACAGCCTCACTGCCAGCGTGGCCAGCCCCGTGACGATCTGTTCGGTGGAGTGGGCAGTGATCCACCACACCAGCGTGTACTCCCGCCGGTACGCATGGGCGTAGTGCAGCGCGAGCGAACTCTTCCCGATCCCGCCCAGGCCGTGAATCGCCTGCGTCCGGGACGAGGCCTGAGTCACCGAGGCCTCACCCTCCGCGACCAACAGCCCCCGCAGCCGCCTCAGTTCCTGGTCCCGGCCCACGAACACCCCGGACGCCGACCCCGGCAAATTCGCCGCCCCCGGCGGCGCGCTCACCTCCCGCGCCCACCGCACCGCCTCCGGCGGCAGCATCACCACCCGGGCGTCGTCGCCGGTGACAGCTACCGCGATGCTGCCGGCGGCGATCGATCGGGGGCCCGAAGCCAGTGGCCCACTCGGCGTGGACAGCTGCTCACTGCTCACGGCCTGAGCGTGGCGTTGTCACCGGTGATCGCAGTACCGATCGTCTGGGCGGCGATGGACCGCTCACCGGACGCGGTCACCGTCACCGGCCCACCAGCAGGGGGCAGCAACCCGACCAGTTCCCGCAGCAACTCGGCGTCCTCGCGTACCGCCCGCCTGACCTGCTGCCGCAGTGCCGCGGCTGCGTCCCCGTCGTCGGTCACCTCGGCCGCGTCCTGAACGGCCGCCTCCAGTTCGGCACGCCCCTGCTCGTCCCGACGACGCCACACCGACTGCAGCATTCGCCGCCCGACGTTCGCCGTCGCGTCGACCGCAGCGTTCTCGGTCCGGGTCAGCACTCCCGCGCCATAGGCCCCCAGGGCCGCCGTCAGATACGGGCCCGCCTGACCCACAAACTGAACGATCTCCGCGCTCATCCCCAACTCCTTGGCTTGCGGCTCTGCTTGCCCCACAACCTCAGGGTAAGGACACGCCCCTGCCGGCAGACCGGGAACGCCGGAAGCAGCAGGCGCGGTCCCGGCTGCCCAAGCACCGAAGGGACCGTGGTCCGGGAAGCTGCGAGCACCTGGATCCGGCCCGGGCGCCGACCTGGGCGATTGCGCGGTGGCACGCCTCATCGCCCTGCCGCTTTCACCGTGCTTGCCGCTGTTGCCTGCTCCATCTGGTGCGCGGCTCCATGCGGTGCGCGGCTCTATCCAGTGCGCGGCTCTACTTACGGTCGAGTGCCGTCGATGTGCTTGAGCAGCGTTCGGGCTTCGACGGTGCGGCTGTGGTCCGGGCCGAAGGAGGCCAGGCAGGCATCATGAGCGGCTGCAGCCTGGCGACGGGCATCGGGAGCGCGCCGCAACCCCAACAGGGCAGTAGCAACGGACAGTTCGACGGCGCCCGTATCTGGATGGCGCTGGTGATCGGGCAGAGCGCGGTACAGCTTGTCGGCCCCCTGCGCCTCGATGAGGGCCTCTTCGTGGCGAGCTTGGCCGTTGAGGCTGCGAGCCAGGCCGAGTCGCAGGACGAGGGACGCCCGGTCACGTACGCGATGGGCGTCCAGGGCCTCGCGGGCGAGTGCTTCAGCCTCCTGGTGGCGCCCCTGCGCATTGAGGGCGAATACCAGCCCATTGCGGGCGGACGCTGCCAGGAGTGACATTTCCGGGCCGGTACCGCGGCCCGCGGCCTCGGCGACGGCCGCACATTCTGCCTCGCACTCGGCGTGCTGACCGAGCGAGGTCATCTGCTGGCCGCGGTCCGAGCGCAGCTTCAGGGTCAACCAGTGATCGGCTCCAAATATCCTGCTGAAGGCAGGCAGCGCTTCGTCGTAGGTGGCGAGTGCCTCGGCGTGGCGGCCTTGGGCGCCCGTCGCGATTGCGGCGATGTTCAGCGCCGCAGCTGCGTACCTGTCGTCGCGCGGCCGCGATCGGGCGACGGCACGGGCTTCGGCCTCCGCCTCGGCGTAACGCCCGGCTTCGTAAAGGGCTTTGGCCTCCGCCACAGGCGTCCCCGTCATTCGTTGGGCGCCGCTTCGGCCACGCCGCCGTAAAAATCTCATGACCGGGAGCATACGGATGCTGCGCAGGCTGCTCGGCGAAGAGGCAAGGAGACAGTCGGCAGCCCTGGCGTCCTAAAGGTTCATCTCATTTGGTGAGTGGCTCGCCTTGCGTTCGTAGCGGCGATGGAGGCGCCGGAATCCGGCGAGCCAGGCCATGGTGCGTTCGATGGTCCAGCGGTGGGGGCCCAGTCGTGTGGAGGACTCGCTGCCCCTGCGGGCGATGCGATGCCGGATGCCGCGGCTGCGTAACCATCGGCGCAGGTGGTCATAGTCGTAGCCCTTGTCGCCGTGGAGGTTGGCGGGACGCCGCCGACGCGGTCCGCGGCGGGAGCGGATGGGAGGGATGCCTCGTACAAGCGGTTCGAGGGCCTGGCTGTCGTGCAGGTTGGCACCCGAGATGCCGACAGACAGACAGGGGTAGTCCGGTGCGCTCGGTGATCAAGTGGATCTTTGAGCCGTACGTGCCCCGAGAAGCCGAGCCGACGCAGGAGGCCGACATCTACGCCCTCGGGGCGTCCCTCCTGATCTCAGCCACCGGGTGGCGAGCGGTCGAGTACCCGGACGACGCAAGCGTCGGCGTCCTGGCAACCGGATGAAGTTTCGAGCCCTCGTGGGATCACCCTGGGCCGTTGCCGTCAAACACTGCCGTCACGGCATAAAGCAAAGGCCCTGTGGATCACTCCACAGGGCCTTTGACGTGCTGTGCACTCGGCAGGATTCGAACCTGCAACCTTCTGATCCGTAGGATCGGGCAGGTTGTTTGGCGGGGGCTCGCCCTCCTCCCGCCTGATTGCTGGTGGTCGCGATCAACAGCCTCTGTGTGCCGTCGTTGCCGTCAGGGTTGCCGTCAGTTCTGGACAGGGACAGGGCCAGCGCCAACTCCCAGCGTGCACAGGACTCCAGTCCTCACTCCGGCTGAGAGTTACAACCTTCTGTACTGGTTTCAAGCCCCGGCTACGCTCCGCTCCGCCGGGCGCGCTTCCCGGCTCTGGCCGCGCCCCCGCTCCTGCCTTCGGCCCGCTCGGCGCTGCCGCCGCCGACGCACGCCCACATGTGGATAGGGCCGGAGGCCATGAGTTGAGCACCGTATGAGCGGTCACGGTCAGAACGAGCCTCCGGCGGGGGATCGGCCGACACCGGGGCGGAGGGGGCGCCGTTCGAGGCTGCGGGTCCGTGGTGGCGCGCGCGGGGAGCTTCCGTCCCGACCGCCATCGACCCAGGCAGAGCCGAGCAGACGTGGCTCAGGGGCGTCAAGGTCGTTCGTACAGTGGTGGGTTAAGGCGGTCGTTTAGGGAAGGTCACTCAACCCGGAAACAGCTATGCCGTCAGGACACAAGGATGCCGAGATTGATCAGGCGATATCCCATGGCCTCCACACTTACATCGAATTCACGCGCCATCTCGGAAATCAGATTCTCTCTACTCATGGGGCCGCCTCTAAGATGAGTAGATACCCTCTGCCTAATGAAACTCTCGGGCATCAAGATCGCGGCAGCGAATGCATTTGCTTCAATTTCCTCAATATCCGTCGCCATGCTCGATTTTTCATCTCGCCAGTTAACACGCATGGTGTGATCGACGATCAGCTTACCCTCGTGCATCACCAAGTGCCCCAGCTCATGGGCGATAGTAAAGCGCTGCCGACGCTGGCTAGTTGAGGCATTCACCCCAATAATCCATGTTTCCCCATCACGCAGCGCGAACCCCGACTGAGTCCCATCAAAAGCTTTGCGCGCAATCAAGGCGCCTTCGGAGCGCGCAATGTCCTCAATAGGGATGGGCAGCTTCGGCACTCCGTGCTTCTCAAGGAGTTCATTTGCTTTTTGGGTCGGCTGAGCCATGGTCACTCCTTCGCATCCGGGGTATCGATCAGCTGAGCCAGAGCACTCTCAACGAAATCGCGTGAACTGTCCTCAACTACAGCGAGTTGCTCATCCAGGTCACTCAGTTCGGGAACCTTTGCGGCCATCAATCCGTCAGGCAGGAGTTTCCCAGGGTCTACATCGAGAATATCCGCCACCATTGCAAACACGTGAAGGGGGATGCGCTGTCGCCCGGCCTCAAGGTTCGCAACCGACGAGCGCGTCAGACCCAATCGCGCAGCGAGGGTCGCCTGTGTCATGCGAGCTGCGGCTCGCGCAGCCCGCACACGCTCTCCAACCGCCATATAGAAGCGGTCGATCTTGGGGTCGTCGGACTGAGGCATGGGTCTCCCTGGGTTGAGCGCCACCCTACCAGCGCAAGGTTTACGATGCAAACGTTACCGCAGGGTAAGGGCTGGATCGATTGACATCCACTGTCGGACCAGCTTAGGGTTTGCAGTGGTGTCACTGAGGCGAGCGTGACACTGGTTCTCCGTGGTGTCGTCGCGGCGGGCCCGAACCCAACTGAATGGAGCAACGCATGGCCAAGAACACCGGTGCCGGCTACCGCCAAGGCGCCGTCAGAGGCCGCAGCCAGACCCGCAATTCCCGTACTGGCTCCTGGACCCTCCGGGACGCCCTCACCGGCAAGTTCCTGAACGGGAAGAGCGACAGCAAGCCCTTCAAGGGCGTACGCAAGGAGAAGTGACACAGCAATGAGCCGCACTACGTACCGAGTCCTCCCCAACCGGGGCGACTGGATCCTTCGCCGGGAGCAAACGCTCCTTGCCTCGCACACCATCAAGAGCGAGCTGGTCAAGGAAGGGCAGCGGAGGGCTTCGAATGATCAGCCGAGCAAGCTGGTCGTCCACAAGGCCGATGGAACGATCGAGTACGAATACACGTACGGCGACGATCCGTACCCTCCGCAGGGCTGATGAGCGACCAAGGCGGATGTAGGACGGCAATCCAGCGCCTTGGCCCCTCATCAACTCAGCAGTAAGGCTATCGAGCCCCAGCACCCGGTCAAACTACGGGAGCTGGGGCTCGATGCTCGTCCTATCCGACAGCGTGGACGAGAAGGAGCCGTGCCCCTACTGTGCCCGATCGACGGGTAACTGTCGGGGAATGGTGGTTGAAGGACAGCGGACAGGAGGACGGCCCCTCACCGATTCACCTGGTCAGGGGCCGTTCATCTGCGGAAGCGGTGAGATTCGAACTCACGGTGACATCGCTGCCACGACGGTTTTCAAGATCGCTGCAGGTCCCGGAGTCAGCCGCAGCAGCTGCAGCCGGGTGAGCAGCCACAGGCGTCGGTGTCGGCGTTGGTCTTCGTGTCCACGGGCATGGCCGGTGTTGCGCAGCAGCCCTTGCCTTGCCAGGCGTCGCGGCCTTCCTTGGTGGCGATGGCGGCGATGACAAGGGCGGCGATCGGGTCGGCCCAGGACCAGCCGAGGGTGGCGTTGAGGACCAGTCCGATCAGGAGCACGGCAGAGAGGTAGGTGCACAGCAGGGTCTGCTTGGAGTCGGCGACGGCGGAGGCCGAGCCGAGTTCGAGGCCTGCCTTGCGCTGCGCAGCCGACAGGAACGGCATGATCGCCAAGGACAGGGCCGCGAGGACGATCCCGGGCACGGAGCGTTCGGCCTCGCCCATGCCGGTCAGGGCACGCACGGCGTCGACGGTGACATAGGCGGCGAGTGCGAAGAACGAGACCGCGATGATCCGCAGGGTGGTCTTCTCGCGAGCCTCGCGTACGGCGTGTTCGCGGGCCGAGAACTGCCAGGCGACCGCTGCGGCGGAGGAGACCTCGATGACGGAGTCGAGGCCGAAGCCGATCAGCGCGGTGGACGAAGCCGCAGTGCCGGCGGCGATGGCGATGACCGCCTCGATGACGTTGTACGTGATGGTCGCCGCCACCAGTAGGCGTATTCGGCGGGTGAGCGCGTCACGGCGGGCCGGTGAGGGGCCGAGGGATATCGCGGTCATCAGCAGCATCCCTTGGTCTCGGCGTCTGGGCAGGTGCGGTCGGTTTCCACGGCCACTACGGCGGTGCGCAGGTCATCCAGGGCATGGCCGAGACGTTCGTCGGCGAGTTCGTAGCGGGTACGGCGCCCGTCGGGCACGGTCACGACCAGGCCGCAGTCACGCAGACATGCCAGGTGGTTCGACAGCCGGGTGCGGGAGACGCCCAGAGCGTCGGCGAGATCGGCCGGGTAGGCCGGTGCTTGGCGCAGGGCGAGCAGGATGCGGCAGCGGATCGGGTCGGCGAGCGCGCGGCCGAATCGGACCAGCACCTCGATGTCGGGAGCAACGATGAGCACTCCACGAGAGTACACAAAATCATGAACTCATGGAATCGTGAACTGTGGAGTTGGGTACAGCAGCGGGGTACCGCAACCACAGCAACCGTTGGTGAACCCAGCCGCCCGCCCCTGCCCCACGCAGAGTTGGTACGACCGCCAACGACCGTTCTGTATAGAGCTACGGATCAGAAGGCATAACCTGTTGAGTGGTGAGGTCGTCCGCACGGTAAAGGCCGCGACCCGGGATGCGACAAGGGTCGGCTGCCTCACCGCTCAGAGCCGTGCCAGTTCCGTGCCAGGTGGAGCGGGGAGCCACGGGGAATGGCGGGTACTGAACCGCTAGCGTTGAAGCAGTTCCGCACAGTCGGCCGCAGGTCAGGCGACCAGTAGGCCCCAAAACACCTCAGCTTCCCAAGCTGAGGGCCCAGTGCCGTCTACTGCGTTCGCACCGGGCATGACCTCGTACGATCAGCCTTCATGGCAGAGACAGGCGGAGAACTCGGTTGGCTGGAGCAGTGGTACCGCGCCCAGTGCGACGGTGACTGGGAGCACGAATGGGGCGTTCGGATTGCAACGCTCGACAATCCAGGCTGGACAGTGGCAATCGATCTTGAAGAGACGACGCTGTCTGGCCGGCCCTACGAGGGGACCGACATCCGGCGCAGCGATTCCGACTGGGTGATGGCGACGGTGTCGGACGACGTCTTCCAGGCGTCCTGCGGTCCGCTCAACCTCAGGGAAGTGCTGCGCCTGTTCCGCGACTGGGCTACCTCGGTGAGCGATGAGCCCTAGCCAACGGGTGACCGCGACCGGGCCTGGCCGTCTCAGTTTCCGTCTCATTCACCGTCGTTCACTGCCGTTCAGACCAGACCTGGGGGCGCTGCCACGAGGGTGGCCGATCACCCACGAACGCAGGTGAACGCCCGTGTACACCGTCCAGCACCCCACCACCACAGTTGGAAAGCGTGTTGTCCCCTTTGGCGGGAGCCAGCATGGCGGAAGCGGTACTGCACAATGGCGTTCTCATCGAGTGCTCGAAAGCTCGTCTCTGTTGAGCTACGAACCAGAGGCGGTCTACCTGGTCCAAGGCCGCCAAAATCAACCGAGATAGGGCCGCTCACGCTGCTCCATGAAGTGCCGGATTCGTAGCCGCTGCGTATGGTGCATGGGCAGTTGATCGATCTCCTCGGGCTGGACGAACTTCAGCTCCGTGGACTCATCCGAGATCGCGAGCTGGCCCCCGATCACACGTGCGGTGAAGCAGACGTTGAACTGTCGACGCACCTCACCATCCGTGTAGGCCATGACGTGGCGAGGGTCGGTATACGTCCCAACGAGCCCAGTGATCTCCACGTCCAAGCCCGTTTCCTCCTTCACCTCACGGACGGCGGTTCCTGGTAGCGAGTCGGTCATTTCCATGCCGCCGCCAGGCAGCGCCCAGAGATCGTTGTCTCGCCGGCGCTGCAGGAGGATGCGTCCCTCGTCGTCAGTGACCACCGCGGACGCGGCAACGACCAGGCTGTTGGGCTTGGGGGCGTCTGGGTCGTCGTAGTACTCGGTGCGTGCCATGATCACTTCTCTCGTACTGGCTTCGCGGTCGCCCACACTGCATCGAAGCTGTCAGCGTAGGTCTCGAACATGCCGCCTTCCCCGCTTCGGCGCAGGTGCCAGACAGGGGCCCGGTAGGCGTTCACGCCCCAGACATGAGCGTTGACCAACGCCTGATCATCGGCCCGGTAGATCGAGTTGTAGAGCGTCGTTGCGTGGGTCCGTACCTCGATGCCCGGTACCCCGATGAGGGGGCGATAGTGCATCAGTGCGAGGCGGCAACGGGACTGGATTCCGTGGCCGAACTTCTCCTCGTCGCCGCGCTGTTGGACGTTCGGGCTCTCCGCGTCGCCGAGTGCGATACGGACCGTGCAGCCCTCGGCCGCTCGCTCCTTCAAGAGGTCGTTGAGCCTCGGGTACGCCTCGTGCAGGAAGACGGCGGCGTACACCAGGACGTCGATCTGCTCGCGCGCCTGAGTCAGCAGGTCCACGAAGGTGGATACGGGGATGTCCGCTCGCTGATCGTAGAGAGCCACAAGTTCCGGACTGACGGCGCGGGCGGGGCGTGCCTGCCTGAGGGATGGCCATAGAGCGTGCACGTCTTCTCCTAGCGTTTCTGCTGCCAACATGGCCGTGGCACGGCGCGGCGTACGCCCCAGATTGACCCATCGTTCGACGGACTTGGGGTCGACCTCAACCTTGTTCGCGAGGGCGTTGTGCGTCCAACCACCGGCCGCCATGGCCGCACGTAATCTCTCGTTTGCCACTTCAATCTCTCCTAACATCCCGGGACGGCACTAGGGACGTTCTACCCGACGCGGGACGTCCCAAAATGGGGTTTGTCCGTGGTTCCGACGTCCTGATGGTCGGCAGGAAGCTCGTGTGCATGGCGAGCAACCAGCAGACCAGGCCAGGCATCGGCGAACTGGCGAAGGACAGTGCCAGCAGACGCATCGGCGTCGTCATGGGAGAGATCGGCGGTCGCGTGCAGATGCGGCCAGTCCCGGGCGGCAGGGAGTGGGATGCCATGCCGGGCAACGTCGTCGCGCTCAGCGCTCGGGAAGAACTGAGCGCCCGACTGGCAACGAAGAACGGCAACAGTCGGGTCGGGCTGTGATGCGCGCTGTCGGCCGGTATGCCGGGGTTCTGTTCATCATCTGCATCAGCGGCTCGTGCGGCTTGGTGATCGGCATAGCCCTCGGCACCGGCCAGTACTAGACCGGCCGCCCCGAGCGGGTGCCGCTTACGGCTCCCCGCCCCCGTTCGGGGCCGGCCTCCGACCCGCTGGCGATCACCTCCGAGTCGAACTCGGCGATCGAGGCGGCAGGTAAGCGCTCTGCACCACTTCACACGAGGAGACGGCACATGACAGCAACGGCGAACGTGGAGAAGACCGGTCGCGCGGTCGCAGGTGAGGAGTTGTTCGAGAGCCTCGCCCACTTCGTGGTCACCCACAACAGCGAGTCGGCCGAGCGTGCCGAGCGGATCGCCGACCAGGCGGTGGCCTTCGTGGCCACGGCGGCAACTGCCACCGTTTCCATGGTCCCTTCGGACGACGTGGACCTCGGCCTTCACGCCCTCATCCTTCACACCAAGGAGTACGCCCAGCTGTGTGAGCGGTACGCGGGCCGCTTCCTCCATCACAACCCGAAGCCGGGCGGCGGGGCCCGCGACCCGGAGAAGGTCGCGACCTCGGCCCGTGCCATGAAGGCCGCCGGATTCGCGGTCTTCGACGACTTGTGGACCGTCGACGGCACGAACCTCGCGCAGTGCGACTCGGACTGCGGCCGTCCCTACGGTGACGCGTAGCACCCGACAACAGCGCTGCGGTCGGCCCGGGTTGGTTGTTGGCCGCGTCGCCCGGAAGGAGAGAGGACGTTGTCCGACTCAACCCCTGAAATGCCGATCGTGGTGCTCGATGCGCTCATGCCCACGGAACAGCGGCTGGTCCTGAGCCGTCGGGGCTCCACGGTCTGGGAGGTGGACGGCCCACGTGGTCACCACGCCGTGAAACTCGGCTATCCGATCGAGGCCACTGGGGAGTGGCCGGCCCAACCCTGGACCGCGCTTGCGCCCGCCCGCGAGGGGGCTGTACTGCACCGTCTCGGCTCGGATGACGTCGCCTACGGCGAGTGGGAGCGCGGAACCTGGAACTTCCAGCCGTGGCACGAGGGGCCAGACCTGCACCAGATCTGGGAGCCCTGCCGCAGGCGGGGTTCGTCCATCGCACCCCACTACAGCGTGGCGCTGGGCTGCTTCGAAGCGCTGGCAGAACTCCATGTTCGGGGCTGGGCACACGGCGACGTGCAGCCCGCCCACTTCATCGTCGGGCCGGTGCGAACCCATCTCATCGACCTCGCGCTCGCTCGCGGCGGGCAGGTACCTGAGGGTTACGACTTCCCGTTCCGCGGCTGCCTCGTCCACTACGAGGCACCAGAGATCGCTCGCAGCGTGCTCGACACCGGAGAGGCCGAGCCGACGCAGGAGGCCGACATCTACGCCCTCGGGGCGTCCCTCCTGATCTCAGCCACCGGGTGGCGAGCGGTCGAGTACCCGGACGACGCTCCGCGCGCCGTGCAGAGAGAAGCAGTGGCGAACGGAAAGCGGCGCCCTGTGAAGGCGCCCGGTGAGCTGGGTGACCTGGTCGACGCGATGCTCAGCCACGCTCCCGAAGATCGGCCGACGATCTACGAGGTGGGCAAAGCCCTGAACTGACCCCACGGCCCGTTTCGCCAGCTCCTGCTCGGGCGGGGAGATGATGACGGTGCTGTCCCGGTAGCCGTCTGATCGGCTCCGGGAGGCCGTTGCCGTCAAACACTGCCGTCACGGCATAAAGCAAAGGCCCTGTGGATCACTCCACAGGGCCTTTGACGTGCTGTGCACTCGGCAGGATTCGAACCTGCAACCTTCTGATCCGTAGTCAGATGCTCTATCCGTTAAGCTACGAGTGCTTGTTCTTTTTTCTTGCCGTTTCTTGCCCTTCCGGGCCGCCCGCGGCGACAGGAAGAACATTACATGACTGCTGGCGCCATGTGAAATCCGTTTGCCGTAGCCCTTGTGAGCTGCGGAAACGCGTTCGAGAGCGGTCAATGCAACGACGAAGCCCCGGTCGCGTGGACCGGGGCTTCGGTGATCTTGCGCGGAGGCGGAGGGATTTGAACCCTCGATGGGATTTGCGTCCCAAACCGCATTAGCAGTGCGGCGCCATAGACCGGACTAGGCGACGCCTCCAGCACAGCCGCCCGCGCGAGCGCGAGTGGTGCGTGCAGATGATGACACAGCCGGAGGTCGCGCCACCAATCGGTTCCCACGGTACTAGGCGGGCGGGGCGCAGGGCAAAGTGCTTCCGCGCAACGTACGGCGGCGTCCGGCGTTAGACAGGGCATGTCACATGTCACTCGGTTCCGCCGGCTCGCACGGTTGAGTCCCCTCCCCTTGTTCCTCGTCGCCCTGGCCCCCGCGCCCGTCTCCGCGCACGAGGCCGGCGGTGACCATCTCACCGTCACCGTCCGGGACGCCGGAAGCGGTGCCGACGGGACCTTCGAGGTCGACTGTCACCCCGCGGGCGGCACCCACCCCGACGCCCCCGGCGCCTGTGCCGCCCTGGACAGGAACACCATGTGGGGGCGCGAGACCTTCGCCCCTGTGCCCGAGGGCAGCGTCTGCACCATGCTCTACGGCGGTCCCGCGACCGCCCATGTCACGGGGATCTGGGCCGGGCGCCCCGTGGACGCCCGGTTCGACCGGAGCGACGGGTGCGACACCGCGCGCTGGGACCGGTTCGTGCCGCTCCTGCCCGGGTTCGGGTCGTAGACCGGGTCAGCACGTCGACGTACGGGCACACGTTCTACTTCACTTCGTCGTGCGACCTCCCTCTCATCCAGCACCCCCGCACAATCGCTGCGCTTAGACTCCCTCGCGTGACACGTCGCGGGCAGGTTGGCAAGATGGCCCGAGCGGTCGGCAAGGTGCGGTAACAGGGAGGAAGCGTCTCGTGAGCAGCAGGCCATCCCGAGGCGCTGCTCGCCTCGCAGCCATACTCGACGCGCTTCCGGACGCGTTGGTCCTGGTCAACGCCAATGGGACCGTCGTCAACGCCAACACCATCGCGTTGGAGGCGTTCGAGGCGCCGGGGACGGCTCTGGTGGGGCGGGGGCTGCTGGATCTCCTTCCGCACTTCGACTCCCGGCTCATCCCCGGCTCCATGCGGCGGCCCGACCACATGGACCCGCGCGGGCGGACCAAGCCCACCCGGATGATGGCCCGCCGGACCGACGGCACCGAGTTCCCCGTAGAGGTCACCAGCGCGAACCTGGAGAACGGCCAGCAGGCCTACGACGGTTACGGCTCCGGCAACGACGAGCTGCTGATGCTCGTCGTGCGCGACCTCACCGGGACCGTGGACACCGAGGCCGAGCTGGCCCGTTCGCAGCGGCAGACCGAGATGATCCTGCGTGCCGCGGCGGAGGGGGTCGTAGGGACCGACACCGACGGGCGGATCGTGCTCGTCAACCCGGCCGCCGCCCAGATACTGGGTTACCGGGCCAGTGATCTCGGCGGGCGCGAGCTCCACGACCTCATCCTGCACTCGCGCACCGACGGCACCCCCTTCCCGTACGAGGAGTCCCCGCTCGCCGACACCCTGCGCTCCGGGCGCAAGCACCGGGTGCGCGGGCAGGTGCTGTGGTCCAAGAAGGGCGAGAAGGTCTCGGTCGACCTGACGACCGCGCCGGTGCGCGACGGCGACCAGCTCGTCGGCGCCGTGCTCACCTTCACCGACCGGCGGCCCTACGACTCCCTCGTCGACGAGAAGGCAGCCGTCGAGAAGGCACACGCCGAGGAACTGGAGCGGATCGAGGAGGAGTACGCCTCCGAGCTGACCGCGCTGCGCCAGAAGCAGATCACCGCGCTGGAGGATCTCCAGGAGCAGCACGACGAGGAGATCGCCGCCGGCGAGGACCGGTACGCGGCTCTGGGGGAGCGTGAGAAGGACCGTTACGAGGCCCTCGCCGGTCGGCATGATCAGCTCCTGACGCTGCTCGGGCGCTCCCTGCGCGGGCCGCTCGACGAACTGCGCCGCGAACTGTCCGCGCTCGCCGCCGACGACGCGGGCCAGCTGTGGCCCGAGGCCAACCAGGTACTGCACCACCTCTCGGCCGGCTACTCCCGCATCACCCACCTCATCGACAACGTCCTCGGCTACCAGCGCCTCGACGTGGGCAGCGACACCATCACCCGTACGAACGTGATGCTCGACGCGGTCGTCGCCGCCGGTGTGGACGGCGCGGTCGAGCTCATCGGGCCCGGACGCGTCCAGTTCGCCGTGCACGCGCCGCCCATCGAGGCCGAGGTCGACGCCCGGCGTCTCGCGACCGCGCTCGCCCATCTCATCGCGGACGTCGCCGGGGTCGACGCGACCGGCAACTCACCCGTGTCCGCGGGCGGTTACATGGACAACACGGTCGTGGTGGCGGCCGCCCAGCGCGGCGAGGTCGTACGGATCGAGGTGCGCGGCCCGTATGCCGGGGGAGATCCGGTGCACGAGCCGATCGTGCGCGGGATCGTGCGCGCTCACGGCGGGGTCCTCCAGACGCACGAAGTGCCGGGCATGAGCGGCAGCGCGTACGTCCTCGAAGTGCCCATCGGGGGTGGGGCGGGGGCCGTCGCGCCTCCCGGCCCCGCCGCGCTGGAGGCCGCTCCCTCAGCGGCCGCTCCCATGGAGACCGGTCTTGTGGAAACCGGTCTTGTGGAGATCGCTCCCGCGGAGAACGGTGGGCGACGGCGGGCCCGGCGGTCCTCCACCGACTCCTTCCTCGACGGCGACGTCCCGCCCGAGGCAGACGAGTCCACCGCACCCACAGGTCGGCGCAGGCGGCGGGCGGCGGGTGAGCAGGAGCAGCTCGGGTCCGTACCGGCGCAGGCCTCCGGCGACGACGGGGACGGGGACGGCTCGGGCGGTACCGGGCGACGCCGCGGACGGTCCGCCGAAGGCGCCGAGGGCGGCGAAGTCGAGGTGTTCGACGCAGACGGCGTTTCCGAGGGTGCCGTGGTCACCGCCGCCGAGCACGCGGCGGGAGCCGCGGCCGCGGGGACCGGTCTCGGCGGGACCGTGCCGCCGCAGGGTATGCCCGCACCTGCGGGGCGTCGTGCGCTGGGCGACGGCAGTGAGCAGCACGCGCTGCCGGCGGCGTTGCCCGCGGGCACGGGTGCCTCCGCCGCGGAGTCCGGTCAGGGGCAGGGCCAAGTTCAGGTTCAGGGCCAGATGTCCGGGCAGGACGTGCCCGGCGACGGCACACAGCAGCAGGACGGGCGCCGACGGCGCGCCCTGGCCGCCGCGTCGGAGCGTGCGGCCGCGCAGGAGGCGGCCCCCCGCGCGGTGTTCGCCCTCCCGCCGGCCGACGCGGACCGCCCGGCCGACAGCGGCACGGGCCCGGCGGGGCCGGCCAGCCGGATGCCCGGACAGACGCCGGGCCACATGCCCGGCCACATGCCTGCTCAGCTGCAGGTTCAGGGGCAGGCGCCCGTGCCGGCGCCGGGGCAGATGCAGGTCCCGGGTCAGGTGCAGGGTCAGGTCCCGGCTCAGATGCAGATGCCCGGCCTGGGGCAGGTTCCCGGCCAGGCCCAGACCGCGGCTCAGGCACAAGCTCAGGCCCAGATCCCCGGGCAGGGGCAGGCCCCCGTTCCCGCCTCCACCCCGGTCCCGGCCAACGGGCTCGTCCAGGTGCCCGGGCAGGTGCCCGGCCAGGCTGTCGCCGTACCCGGCCTGGCTGTGCCCGCCGACGGCCACGGCGAGGACGGTCGGCACGACGCCGTGTCGCACGACCAGGCCGACGACCACACCCCGCCGCAGCCGCACCCCACCAGCGCGCCGACGGGCCGTCGCCGACGGGCCGTGGCCCAGCCGGTGGAGGCGGCGGCCGGTACGCCCGCGCAGGGGGTCCCGGCGCAGGCCGCCGCGCCTGGCCAGCCGGTTCCTGTGGGACTTCCGACAGCTCCTGCCCAGCAGGTGCCCGGTGCGGTGCCGTCGGCTCAGTTCCCGGCCGGTGCCGTGCAAAACGTGACCGGCCAGGCCGCGCCCCTCCCCGCTGAGACGCCACAGCCACAGCTCCAGGCGCAGCCGCAAGCCCAAGCCCCGTCCGCTCCTCAGGCGTGGCCCGCCACCGCCGTACCCTCGAACAACCAGCCCGCGCCGCAGGTCCCGCAGAACGGTCAGGCCGCTCTGCCGCCCGGTGCCCCGCTGCCCGCCGAAGCGGCCGCCGCGCCCGTCGACCCGAACTCGACGCAGGGTCGGGCGATCAGTGTGCGGACCCTGGGCCAGGGGGTCCCGTTCACCCGGCAGGCGGCGCAGGTGCAGCAGGCGGGGCCGGCCACGCCTCCGCCGCATCAGTCGAACGGTTCCGGGCGGCGGCGCAAGCTCGGTACCCGGCCCGACCCCGCCGGCGCGGGGGCACCGGAGCAGACGGCGCGTCCGCATCCGGCTGCCGAGCAGGCCGTACCGGCGCAGACACCGCAGCCGCAGGCCTCGTCGGCCGGGCAGTCGCGGCTCGCGCACGCCACCGAGGCGGCCGGACGGTCGTACGCCATAGGAGCGCCGGACGAGAACGCCGCCGAGGGGCCCGAGCCGTTGGACGGTCCCGGTGGGGCCGTCGAGATCCCGCACACCCCCCGGCCGCAGCCGATGGACGACGAGCTGCCCCCGGAACCGCTCGACAATCCACGGCGGCTGCTGGTGTGGCCCGCGCCGGACGTGACGACCCAGCAGGCGCTGAGCGACCGCGGGTACCGGCCGGTCATCGTGCATTCCCGGGAAGAGGTCGACGCGCAGATCGCGGCTTTCCCCGCCGCGCTGTTCGTGGACCCGTTGACCGGGCCGATCACCCGGACCGCGCTGCAGTCGCTGCGGACGGCGGCGGTTGCGGCCGAGGTGCCGGTGCTGGTGACCGCCGGGCTGGGGCAGGCCTCGCGGGAGGCGGCGTACGGCGCCGACCCCGCCGTTCTGCTGAAGGCTCTGGCGCCGCGGGACAGCGAGCAGCATCCGCCGCGGGTGCTGCTCATCGAGGAGCACGCGGAGATCGCGCTGGCGCTGACGGCGACGTTGGAGCGGCGTGGGATGCAGGTCGCGCGTGCGGCCAGTGACGCCGACGCGGTGACGCTCGCGGGGCAGCTCAGGCCCAACCTCGTGGTGATGGACCTCATGCAGGTGCACAAGCGCCGGGCCGGGATCGTGGACTGGCTGCGGGCGAACGGGCAGCTCAACCGGACGCCGTTGGTTGTGTACACGGCCGCGGTGGATCAGGCGGATCTGCCTCGGCTGGCGTCCGGGGAGACGGTTCTGTTCCTCGCGGAGCGGTCGACCAGTGCGGAGGTCCAGTCGCGGATCGTGGATCTGCTGGCCCGGATCGGGACCAACTAGGCCCAGCGCCCCGCCCGGTGGGACCCGGTCGCGGGGATGTCCCTCTCTGGGGGCCTCGTCTCGGGGATGTCCCTCTCTGAGGTCCTCGTCCCGGGGGACCTCGCCCCGGGACGCCTCTACTTGGCGACGAGCCGCCGTGCCGCCTCCCGTACCGACGCCCGCAGGCGTTCCCGGTCGGTCGGCTCCGCGCCGACCAGGATGCGCTTCATCTGCGGGACGACGGCGGCCCAGTTGGCCACGGCGATCAGCAGGAACAGCAGGTCGCGGGGCGGGATGGCGTCGGTGACGACTCCGCGGTCCTGACCGTCCTGGAGGATCGCGACCTTGTGGTGGTAGTGCTCCTGGCGTTCGGCCTCGTCGGGCAGTTCGCCGGTGGCGCCGTACTCCAGGCCCTCCCAGAAGAGCAGGCGCAGCACCTCGGGGTGGGCCTCGTGGTAGTCCATGAGGCGGTCGATCCAGTTCTCGATGTCGTCCGGGTCGACCGGGACGGCTACGGCGAGGTCGAGCATGGCCCTGCCCAGGACCTTGGTGAACAGCTCCGCCTTGTTGCCGAAGTAGGCGTAGATCAACTGCTTGTTGGCCCTGGCCTCGGTCGCGATGCGGTCGATGCGGGCGCCCGCGATGCCGTGGCGGGCGAACTCGGCGACCGCCGCCTCGAAGATCCGTGCCCTGGTGGCCTCGGGGTCCCTTGCTGCTGCCATGGGGCCAGCGTAGCGCTCCAAGTAACCAACTATTTGGTTGACAGGGAATCGACGGGCGCCCCAGACTGTTGAACCGCTCCAACCAACCAGTTAGTTACGAGACCCGGTACGCACTCGAAGGAGTCCCCCGGTCATGCCGCCAGCCACCGCCCCGTCCGCCGCATCCGCAACCTCAGCTTCCGACTCCGACTCCGACTCCCTTTCCGCCTCCGCCGGACGGTCCGCGGAGTCACCCGCCCGGCGGGCGAACACCCCCCTCCTCGTCCTCATCGCCGTCTGCAGCGCCGTCACAGCCGCCAACATCTATCTCGCGGCCCCGCTGCTCCCCCTCATCGCCCGCGACTTCGGCTCGACCCCCTCGGCGGTGGCCTGGGTGGCCTCGGTCGCGCAGTTCGGCTACGCCTTCGGCCTGCTCGTCTTCGCCCCGCTCGGCGACAGCGTGAACCGGCGCCGTCTGGTCGCCGCCCTGTCGCTCGTCGCTGCCGCCTCCCTGACCGCCGCCGCGTTCACGACCGGCGCCACGGCCCTCGCGGCCGCCGTCCTGGTCGCCTCCGCGGCGACCGTCGTGCCCCAGCTGCTGGTCCCGCTGGTCGCCCAGCGCGCCCCCGCCGACCGCCGGGCCCGCCATGTAGCGGCCGTCATCGCGGGCCTGTTCACCGGCATCGTCGCGGCCCGGGTGCTCGGCGGCCTGGTCGGGCAGGCCTTCGGCTGGCGGGTGGTGTTCGTGGGCGCGGCCGCCCTGACGGCCGTCCTCGGGCTCGCCACGGCGTACGCCCTGCCCGCCGAGCGCCGTCAGCGTTCCGGCCCGTTCTTCGCGGGGCTCACCGCGCTGCCCTCGGTCGTCCGCCGCTCGCCCGACCTGTGGCGCGCGTGCGTGCGGCAGGCCGGGATGTACGGCGCCTGGAGCGCACTGTGGACCTCACTGGCCCTGCTGCTGACCGGCCCGGCCTACGGCCTGTCGACCGCGACCGCAGGGCTCTTCGGCCTCTTCGGGCTCGCCGCGAGCGTCGTGGCGCCCCTGGCCGGCGGGTTCGTGGACCGCTTCGGCGCCGCCGCGGTCGTACGGTCGGCGTATCTGCTGGCCTCCCTGTCCGTGCCGCTGTTCTGGCTCGGCGGGCACGCGCTGTGGGCGCTGTTCGTTGCGGCGATCACCGTCCACGCGGCTCTGGTCGCCTCCCACATCGCCAACCAGACCCTCGCCCTGACGACGACGTCGACCCCGGCCACCGCCAACACGGCCTACGTCGTGGCCGGTTTCGCGGGCGGCGCGTCGGCGTCCGCGCTCGCCGCGTCGGCGTTCGGCGGGTGGGGCTGGGGCGCGGTGTGCGCGGTGGCGGGGGTGTGGCTGGGCCTGGGGTGGATCAGCACTTCGGTACGGCGGTGACGGCTGCTTCGCTACGACGGTGAGCGCTACTTCGGTACGGCGATGACGGCTGCTCTGCTGTGGCTGCTCCGCTACGGCGGTGACCGCTGAGGTCACGACTGCTTCGCTACGGCGATCAGAGCGCCCGGGGTCCGGCCCTGGGCGCCCTGATCGCCGTGTCCGTCGTATCCGTCGTATCCGTCGCGCTTCTCAGAGCTGGGTGACGTCCAGCTCGCCCTCCGCGTACTGCTTGCGCAGTACCTTCTTGTCGAACTTTCCGACGCTCGTCTTCGGGACCGCCGCGATGATCGACCAGCGCTCCGGGAGCTGCCACTTGGCGATCCTGCAGGCGTCGCCGGCGAGGAAGGCGCGCAGGGACTCGAAGTCGGCGGTGGAGCCCTCGCGGAGGACGACCGTGGCCAGGGGGCGCTCGCCCCACTTGTCGTCGGGGACGGCGACGACGGCGGCCTCGGTGACGTCCGGGTGGGACATCAGCGCGTTCTCCAGGTCCACCGAGGAGATCCACTCGCCGCCGGACTTGATGACGTCCTTGGCGCGGTCGGTGAGGGTGAGGAAGCCGTCGGCGGAGATGGTGCCGACGTCACCGGTCTTCAGCCAGCCGTCCTCGCTGAACTTGTCGGCGGGGCGCAGGGGTTCGACGTCCGGGCCGTTGTAGTAGGCGCCGGCGATCCAGGGGCCGCGGACCTCCAGCTCGCCCGCCGACTCGCCGTCCCAGGGCAGGCGTTCGCCGCCGGGGCCGGACAGGCGGGCCTCTACGGCGGCCGGGAAGCGGCCCTGGGTGATGCGGTAGGCGAACTCCTCGTCCGTGCCGATCGCATGGGCCGGCGGGCGCGCGATGGTGCCGAGCGGGGAGGTCTCCGTCATGCCCCAGGCGTGGCAGACCCGCATGCCGAGTTTGTCGAAGGCCTCCATGAGCGAGGGCGGACAGGCCGAGCCGCCGATGGTGACCTGGGTGAGGGAGGAGACGTCACGCGGCTTGGCGGTGAGCTCGCCGAGCAGGCCCTGCCAGATGGTGGGGACGGCCGCCGCGTGCGTCGGCCGCTCGCTCTCGATCATCTCGGCGAGGGGCGCGGGCTGGAGGAAGCGGTCCGGCATCAGCATGTTGACGCCGGTCATGAAGGTGGCGTGCGGCAGGCCCCAGGCGTTGACGTGGAACTGGGGGACGACCACGAGCGAGGTGTCCTGGTCGGTCAGGCCCATCGACTGGGCCATGTTGACCTGCATGGAGTGCAGGTAGATCGAACGGTGGCTGAAGACCACGCCCTTGGGATCGCCCGTGGTGCCGGAGGTATAGCACATGGCGGCGGCCTGGCGTTCGTCGATCTCCGGCCAGTCGAAGGTCTTCGGCCGGTCCGCGATCAGTTCCTCGTACTCGTGGACCCGGGGGCGGGCGCCGTCGAGGAGGGAGCGGTCGCCGGGGCCCGAGACCACGACATGCTCGACCGTCGTGAGCTTCGGCAGCAGCGGGGCCAGCAGCGGCAGCAGTGAGCCGTTGACGATGACGACCTTGTCCGCCGCGTGGTTGGCGACCCACACCAACTGGTCGGCCGGGAGGCGGAGGTTGAGCGTGTGCAGGACCGCGCCCATGGCGGGGATCGCGAAGTACGCCTCCACGTGCTCGGCGTTGTTCCACATGAAGGTCGCGACCCGGTCGTCGCCCCGGACTCCCAGTTCGTCGCGCAGGGCGTTCGCCAGCTGTACCGCGCGGGTACCGGCCTCGGCGAAGCTGCGCCGCTGGGGCTCGCCCTCCCCGGTCCAGGTGGTGATCTGGGACCGTCCGTGCACCTGCACTCCGTGCATGAGGATGCGGGTGACTGTCAGCGGTACGTCCTGCATGGTGCTCAGCACGGCGTCCTCCCGGTGGCGACATTGCCTGCGCGGTGGTCAGGGTTGCGCCGATTCTGCGCACATACCGCGCGGTATGTCACTAGAGCCGGGCGATCGATCACGTCACGATGCCCTCACAACGGCCGACCATCACGATCGGTTCCCTGCCACGGTCCCTGCGGGGTGCTGCGGTTGCTCCCACTACCGGCCTGCCGAGTGATCCCGGTGCCTGCCGAACGCCCCGGTTGCCTACCGAACCTGCACCAGCTCGGGGTCCTCGCGGAGCTTGCCCAGCGCCCGGGACACCGCCGACTTCACGGTCCCCACGGAGACTCCGAGCACCTCGGCGGTCTGCACCTCGCTGAGGTCCTCGTAATACCTGAGGACGACCATCGCCCGCTGCCTGGCCGGCAGCTTCATGATCGCCCGCCACATCGCGTCATGCAGGGCCTGCTGCTCGGCGGGGTCGTCGCCGCCGGGCACGAGGTCGGGCTCGGGGATCTCGTCGGTCGCGAACTCGTCGACCCTGCGCTTGCGCCACTGCGAGGTCCGCGTGTTCAGCAGGGCCCGGCGCACATAGCCGTCGAGGGCCCGGTGGTCCTCGATGCGCTCCCAGGCGACATACGTCTTGGCCAGGGCGGTCTGCAGCAGGTCCTCGGCATCGCACGGGTTCGCGGTCAGCGACCGGGCGGTACGCAGCAGCACCGGCTGGCGGGCCTTCACGTACGAGGCGAACGAGGGGTACGCAAGGGTCTGCTTCGCCGGTACGGCCGCCTTCGAAGCGCTGGTGCAGACGAGTGTGGTCATGACTCCACGCTAGATTCGCGACCGCCTCCCGCTCATCGGCCACAGGTCCCGAAGACGACTCCCCCTCAGGTTGTAGAAGGGGTGCTGGCTGCACCTCCTGAAGGTGGACGTGCGGGGCCGGGATACTGCGGGTTTCCCCCTGGGGGTCCGGGCGGGGTCACGCGTCCGAGGTGAGCACCAGCCCGGAGGTCGGCACTCCCGTCCCCGCCGTCACCAACGCCCGCCCCGCCTCCGCCACCTGGTTCACCGCCGTGCCACGCAGTTGCCGTACCGCTTCCGCGATGCCGTTCATACCGTGGAGGTAGGCCTCGCCCAGCTGGCCGCCGTGGGTGTTGAGGGGGAGCCGGTCCTCTCGTACGAAGTCCGCGGCCTCGCCCTTCCCGCAGAAGCCGAACTCCTCCAGCTGCATCAGGACGAACGGGGTGAAGTGGTCGTAGAGGATCGCCACGTCGACGTCCTCGGGGGTGAGGCCGGAGGTTCGCCAGAGCTGGCGGGCGACCACGTTCATCTCGGGGAGGCCGGTGAGGTCGTCGCGGTAGAAGCTGGTCATCTGTTCCTGGGCGCGGCCCGCGCCCTGGGCGGCGGCCGCGATGACGGCGGGCCGGTGGGGCAGGTCACGCGCGCGTGCCAGGGACGTGACGACGATCGCCTGGCCGCCGTCGGTCTCCTGGCAGCAGTCCAGAAGGCGCAGCGGCTCGACGATCCAGCGGGAGGCCGCGTGGTCGGCGAGGGTGATGGGACGGCCGTGGAACCAGGCGGCCGGGTTGGTGGCCGCGTACCGGCGGTCGGTCACGGCCACGTGCCCGAAGGCCTCCGGGGTCAGTCCGTGGGTGTGCAGATAGCGCTGGGCCATCATCGCCACCCAGGAGGCCGGGGTGAGCAGGCCGAAGGGGAGGGACCAGCCGAGGGCGGCTCCCTCGGCGGAGGGTTCGCGGTGCTGGACGCCTGAGCCGAAGCGGCGGCCGGAGCGTTCGTTGAAGGCGCGGTAGCAGACGACGACCTCGGCCACGCCCGCGGCGATCGCGAGCGCCGCCTGCTGGACGGTCGCGCAGGCCGCGCCGCCCCCGTAGTGGACACGGGAGAAGAAGGACAGCTCGCCGATCCCGCAGGCCTGGGCAACGGTGATCTCCGGGCTGGTGTCCATCGTGAACGTGACCATGCCGTCCACGTCGGCCGCCGTGAGCCCCGCGTCGTCGAGCGCCGCGCGGACCGCCTCCGCGGCCAGGCGCAGCTCGCTGCGGCCGGAGTCCTTGGAGAACTCGGTGGCCCCGATACCGACGATCGCGGCCTGGCCGCCGAGCCGGTCACGCACGCGTGCGCTCATTCGTCGCTCCCCAGGGCGCTCCCCAGGGGGTTCCCCAGCGGGCTCCCCAGGGTGACGGTGGCCGTCCCCGTCACGTGGTGGCCGACGCCGTTGGTCCCCACGATCCGGACGGTCGCGGTGGCGCCTTCGAGGGATTCCACGGTTCCGGTCAACACCATGGTGTCCCCGGGGTAGTTGGGCGCGCCCAGCCTGATCGCCACTTTGGTGAGCACGGCCCGTGGTCCGAAGTGGTCGGTGAGGTAGCGGCCGACCAGGCCGTTCGTGGTGAGGATGTTCATGAAGACGTCCGGCGAGCCCTTCTCCCGGGCCAGCTCCGGGTCGTGGTGCACGTCCTGGTAGTCGCGGGAGGCGATGGCTCCGGCGACGATCAGCGTGCGGGTGATCGGGATCTCCAACGGCGGTATCCGGTCTCCGGCCTTCATACGGCGGCCCCCTCGGCGCCGGCCCCCACATCGGGCACAGCCCCCTCGCCGGCGGACCGGAAGACAGGGAGCACCAGGTCGTCGTCGTAGGAGCGGAACTCCAGCCGCACCGGCATCCCGATCCGCACTTTGTCGTACGGCGTCCCGACCACGTTGCTGATCATCCGTACGCCCTCCGCGAGTTCGATCAGCACGACGGCGTAAGGGCCCGCCCCTTCGTCCGGGCCGTCACCGGACTCCGTGAAGGCCGGAAAGGGCGGGTGGTGCATGACGACGTACGAGTAGACGGTGCCCTCGCCACTCGCCTCGACGGTGTCCCAGTCGGGGCCGCCGCATCGCGAGCAGCCCGGGAGCCAGGGGAAGCGCAGGGCGGCGCAGGCGGCGCAGCGCTGGATGAGGAGCCGACGCTGTCGTACGCCCTCCCAGAAACCGGCGTTGTCGCGGTTGACGACGGGCCGGGGGCGGGGCGGGGCCTTCTTCCGCCGGGCGGGTGCGTACTTGAGGATGCGGAAGCGGTGGGTGCCGACGAGGGTCCGGTCCACGCGGACGTCGGTGCGGGTGGTGACGAAGTGGCCCGTGCCGAGCTTGGTGGTCTTACGGGCCGAGACCGACTCGATGACGGAGTCGAAGGTGATCTCGTCGCCGGGACGCAGGGGACCGAGGTACTCCTGCTCGCAGTCCGTGGCGACGACCGAGGTGCAGCCGGACTCGTCGAGGAGGGCGAGGAGTTCGTCGTACGCCGGGGAGCGGCCAGTGGTGTGCCCCGCCAGGCCGCCCATCGTCCAGACCTGGAGCATGGTGGGCGGGGCGATGGCGTCGGGGCCGGTGTAGGCCGGGTTGGTGTCGCCCAGGGCCTCGCACCAGTGGCGGATCATAGGAGCGTTGACGGGGTCCTTGCCGGTGCCTGCGACGGCGGCGGGGAGTCCTTCGTAGGCCTTGAGCCGGGCCGCCAGGTCGTCTTCGCCCACGGGTCCCACGGGTCCCACTGGTCCCACGGGGTCCATGTCGTCCACGCTGTCCGCAGGATCCGCGGGGTCCACGGAGTTCATGGGCGCTCGCTCCCTCCCTCGACGGGTTTCTGACTGTCCGTCAGATATGACGGGATGTCAAGGTCGTCATCGGGTGCGCGAATACGCCGACACGCCTGCGCGGCGGCGCCGAAGCACCGCCGCGCGGACGTGTCACTCCCCTACGAGTCCCCTTGCGAGTCCCTCTGCAAGTCCCCTTACAAGTCCCCTCTCGTGAGCCCCCTGCGAGCCCCCCTTGAGCCCCCCTTCCCCGGGCAGCCCACCCCCGGGCAGCCCGTCCCCGTGAAGCCCGTCCCCCGTCGAGGTCCCGTCAGCCCTCGCGGATCACCACCACAGCGGGGTGAAGTTGACGGACGTGTTGCTGTTCCCCTGGTTGACAGCCGTGAACGCGGAGCCCTTGACCTGCGCGGTGTTGCTCTGGTTGGAGGCGCCGGAGCCGACGGCGTTCTGTTGCGTGGTGGACGAGTTACCGCTGTTGTCGTGCCCCACACCGCTGCCCACGATGCTCGCGACACCCGCGTTCGATCCGTCGTCCGCGACGCCACCGTTGTTCGCCGCCGCGACGCCGGTGAAGAGAGCGGCGGCGAGCGGGATGGCGGAGACGGCGGCGATGACGCGGGCGGTACGGATGCTTGCCATGGTGTTTCCTCCAGAACCCGGCATGTATGCCGGTAGTACGTCAAGTAAGGCTGTTCTCAAGGCAGTTGGCCGACCACCTCGGTGTTGTGCACGACGTCGCAGGACCAGAGTTGCCCACCGAATCCCCGGCGAACCAGAGCGGAAGGGGTTATTCCCCCTGAAGCGTGAGGACAAGTCGATAAACCCCTTTCGTGACTTCCGGGGCGAACCCGGGGCGACGAGGGCCCTTGATCATCAAGGGGGACACCGGGGGAAGCGTTTCGGCAGATTTCCGGCCAATCCCCCGACCTCGGCGAGTCGGGCCCACTCACCCTTCCTTTTTTCGAACACTCGTACGAACATAGAGGCATGGCCACCACAGACCGGCAGGCCACGACGCTGGCCCTCGCACACGCCCTGTCAGCCGCCGAGCGCGGACTGGCCGTCATCCCCCTGTCCCGGACCAAGCTCCCGGCCCTGCGCTCCCCCCACCGCGACGACAACCCCGAAGGCCCTCCGGCACCGCCCTGCCACGGCGAGTGCGGCCGCTTCGGCCACGGGGTCTACGACGCCTCGACCGACCCCGTCCGCATCCGCGAGCTCTTCGCCGCCGCCCCCTGGGCGACGGGCTACGGCATCGCGTGCGGCCTGCCGCCCCACCATCTGATCGGCATCGACCTGGACACCAAGACGGGCACGGACTCCTCGGCGGCCCTGCGCGAACTGGCCCTGCGCCACCTCTTCACGATCCCCGACACGGTCGTCGTACTGACCCCGAGCGGCGGCCGCCACCTGTGGCTGACCGGCCCTCCCGACGCCGCCGTCCCCAACTCGGCGGGCCGCCTGGCCCCCGGCATCGACATCCGGGGCGCCGGCGGCTACCTCGTCGGCCCCGGCTCGGCGACCGACCACGGCGTCTACGCCACGGCCCCGGGCACCGCCCACCTGGCCCCCGCGGCCTGCCCGCCCTCCCTGCTCCGTCTGCTCCTGCCACCACCGCGCCCCACCCACCCCGCGACCCACCCCTCGGCCGGCGACCACGGCCAGGGCCTGGTCCAGTTCGTCCTCGCCGCCCACGAGGGCCAGCGCAACACCCGCCTGTTCTGGGCCGCGTGCCGCGCCTACGAGAACGGCATCGGCCCCGCGCTGGTCGCCCCCCTGGTGGACGCGGCCCTCAACACGGGGCTCACGGAACGGGAGGCCCGGGCGACGATCGCGTCGGCGGCGCGGATGTCGGGGTACCGGGCGCCGTGAGGGAGTTGGAGCCTCGGGGGCGTGGGGCGGGGCGCTGGTGAGCGGGAGGAGGAGGCTGCCGTGTTACTCGGCCGAACCCCACTTCGGGCAGTGTTCGGTCAGCCACTTCGCCGCGTACGCCACCGCCGGAGCCAGGTCGAACAGGCGGCTGTCAGCGGCGCCCACCCTGCCCCGGGCCACCGGACGTTCCGACAGTGACTCGTACGCGTCGCCCAGCGCCGGGAAGTCCGACGCGTCGAAGTCCACGTCCACGTAACGGTGCCAGCGCCGCCCCGAGCCGTCGGCGACCGCACAACCGTACTGGCGGCTGCCCTGGCCCGGCACCCGGTACTCGGCCAGGTGGAAGGCCGTGCAGACGGAGTAGCCGACGCCCAACAGCAGGACGCGGGCGTCCAGTTCCTCCAGCCGGGCGAGCGGGGACTCCTCACCCAGGTGACAGTTCAGGGCGTGTCCGTCGGTGATCCGCGCGGCGGCCGGCCCCAGCGCGGCGAACGAACTCTGCGGATGGCTGCTGCGCACCGCGCCGGGCCGGGTGCGGACCTCCTCCGGCAGCACGCCGACGCCGTAGCTCGGGGTCCGCTCCGGATCGAACGCGGGCAGCGTCTCCCGCAGCCGGGCCCATTGCGCCACCGGCACGGAACGACCACGGGTGACGGGCCAGCGGGACGGGTCGGAGTTGTCGGGGGTCTGGGTGTAGACGACGAGGGTGCCGTCCATGCCGACCGTGTCCAGCAGCGAGTCGACGACCGCCGGGACCGCGCCGCGCACCTGCCCGACGGCGCTCAGGGACGCGTGCACCAGCACGGTGTCACCGGACCGGATCCCCAACACCCTTAGCTGAGCGGCGAGTTCGTCGGTATCGAGCAGAGACCCGGGAGTCTCGGCGAGTCGGACGGCACGGCTGGTCAACGCAGCGCTCCCTGAAGATGTCGGTGGCTCTGTACGGGTCGTCGCATGAGATGTCCGTGATCCGGTCCGGGCGTTCGCATCGTGCGTCGGACCAAGGGTCGGCGGCATCTCCAGAACGACGTCGATGCGTCTGTGGTCACCCACCGGGAACGTGAGATGCCCCGACCCGAAGTCCTGCTCGGCGGTGAGCGTAGCCGCGCGGAGGTCCCGCCGGGCATCGTCCTCACCATCAGACCGCGGTCCGACGGGTCACGGAAGGGGTGGTGCCGCGCGGTTCTCGTTTCGACTCCGGCCTCAAGTCCTCGCCGGACACGCGGTGTTGGCACCCGCACGACTCCACGTCACCATGAGTCTTCCCCTCTTCATCGCGAGGTGACCCGTTCATGGCGGCAACCACATCCGGGCACAACGTTCCAGGGCCGCGCGCGACGATTGGGAACGACGACCTGCCGCCGTTGTTCCGTTCCAACGACCAGTGGGCCATGAACCGTCAGAGCGAGGCGTTCCGCGCCACCATGACCCAGCTGGCGCTCCTGCTCGTGGCAACCGTCTTCGCCACCCTCGCCGACCACTTCGACAGCCACGTCCTCACGGCCCTGTCCGCCCTGCTCTACGGGCTCACCGTGGTCACCGGCGTCGTCATCCAGCGCCGCCGGGCCCGCGCCCACTGGCAGGCGCACCGCGACGCCGCCGAGACCGTCAAGTCGCTGGCGTGGCAGTACATGGTGCACGGCGGGCCGTTCCACTCCCGGGTACCCGACGCCGACGGGCTGTTCAAACAGCAACTGGAGGAACACCTGCGGTCGTTACGGCGCATAGGGTGGCAGGAGCCTTCCTCAGGCCCCGGAACCGCCCCGGCCCTCGCTCCCGCCCCCGTCCGGAACACCCTGTGGGACCCGGCCGGCCGTCACGAGGCGGACGATCCGCGCCACCCGCAGATCACCCGCGCGATGCGGGCGGTACGCGACAAGCCCTTCACCGTCCGCAAGGACATCTACCTGCGGGACCGCGTCCTCGACCAACTCGGCTGGTACGGCGGCCGGGCCGTCCAGGCACGCCGGTCCGCCGCTCTCTGGTCGGCGCTGACCGCACTGCTGACCCTGCTGGCCCTGGCCGCCGCGGTGTTCCGGAGCACCGGTGTCCTCTCCGGCTGGGACCTCAGCGGCCTGCTCGCCGCCTCAGCAGCGACCGGCGTCGCCTGGCTGGAGACCCGACGCCACCACCCGCTCTCCTACGCGCACACGCTCGTACGAGAGGGACTGGAGACCCAGCGGGCGGCGCTGGCCCAGAGCGTCACCGAGGAACGTTGGCCCGAGGCCGTGTCCGACACGGAACACCTGATGCTGCCGCAGCACACCGACTGGCTCGCACGCTTCGGCGGCTGAACCGCCGTGCAGGGGCCCCGGCCGGGTCAGGGGCGTCGCGCGCCAGGTCGCCACAGCACCTTCACCGGTACGCCCACCCGACTCGCGTACGCCACGATGTCCGCGGTGCCCCCCTGCCCCCGCGCGGGCTCACCGTCCCATACGGCGACCAGCCGGTCCGTGTGGTCCACGATCCAGTGCCCGGCCGCCAGGTACGCCTCCTCCCGGGTCCGCTCGACCGGCAGGTCGACCCGGTCCGCGCAGGCGAGCAGCAGGCGGCGGAACGCGGCACGGGTCTCCTGTCCGCCCAGGTGGCGTTCGTAGTCCATGCCGGGGATGACCGCGGTGAGGGGAATCCCGTTCCGCAGCGCGAGGTCGGCGAAGAGCTGGTCGGCGCCGGCGGCCAGGGCGCTGAACGCCTCGACGGGACCGCCCGCGGCCTGGCTCGCGAACTCGTCGAGGATCCCCGCCCGCACGCACTCCACCACCGGTTCGGGGATGTCCCGGTGACCGGTGACTCCGATCCGAGTCGTACGCTCCACGCTCTCCGCCACCCCCGTGAGAACCGGCCGGACGCCCTGCTCCCTACCCAGTCCCGACACCGAAGCCACACATCGCCGCCACCCCGGCCACCCGAAAGGGGCGCCCACTGCAACCTCGGGCGCGGGATCGGCCCGGCACCGGGATGGAAGACCGGGCGGGCGGCAGGCCGAGGACCGTGACGAGGGATGATCCGCTCATGCGCATACGACGAGAGGTTCGCCGGCTCTTGTGGGGGCTGTGGCTTGCGTGTCTGGTGTTCTCCGTCTGGTTCGTCGCGGAAGTGATCACGCTGTTCCTGCAGGCCGAGTCCTGGTGATGATGCGGCAGGGTGTCGTGCCCTTGCCGCGCCCGATCGACCGCCGGCGCACATGAGAACGGCCCCCGACCGATTCACCTGGTCAGGGGCCGTTCACCTGCGGTGGGTGTGGGATTTGAACCCACGGTCACATCGCTGCGACGACGGTTTTCAAGACCGTTCCCTTAGGCCGCTCGGGCAACCCACCCGCGCACCCGCCCACCAGGGGCGGAGCGGGTACAGCGTACCGGCTCCCGACTTTCGCAGCGGCCGTGGCCCACACGGGGCCCACTGGCTCTGTTCCGCGGCCCACACCCACTGCGCCGAGCATCAGCACCCTGTCCGCGGCCCCAGGCCGACGCGGGTGGGCCCGGGGCTGCCCCGACGCGTGGCGGGCGGCATCAACCCCGGTTCCGTGGAACCGAGTTGTTCATGTCACGGGATTGCGACGGCGTTGTATTGGATCAAGGACCGACGCAACTGCTCGTGTCCCGGCTCTCTCATAGTGATCGAACACCTGCTGAGGAACCAACCCCGCTCAGCGCCAACCAACCGAATACTCAGGTGAATTGACCCATGATCCGCAACCGCCGCAAGGCCTTCCTCGTCTCTGCCGCGTTCCTGGGCAGCACTCTGCTGATGACGGCGTGCGACCCGAGCAGCAACGCCGCCGACAAGGCTGGCACGGCCTCTGCGACGGCGACGACGAACAAGTCCGACGCCAAGGGTGTCAGCGACACCTCCACGCCCGCCGCCGACTCCGACTCCGGGAGCACGCCCGGTAGTGGCACCTCCGGCGGCGGCAGCACGCCCGGCTCCGGGGAGTCCGTCACGGGAGGCACCAGCAAGGGCAAGAGCGTCACCGGCACCTGGTACGGCATCGTGCGGTACGTGGCGCCCGGCAAGTACCTGGTCGACGGCCCCGCGGCCAAGGGATCCGGCGGTGAGCAGCAGATCTTCTGGCTCGCCGAGGACACCGTGATCCTGGGCGGGGGCCAGATCTGCGGCACCGCCGGCTCGAAGGTGGACGCCCCGTGCGAGGAGGCCGACCTGGAGAAGGCCGCCAAGAAGGGTGTGGAGGCCGAGGTCCAGCTCAAGGACGGCATCGCCACCCAGATCACCGACGGTGCGCTGATCCGGTAGCTCGCGACGAGCAGAGGCG
Organism: Streptomyces sp. NBC_00285; assembly: GCF_036174265.1. Lineage (NCBI taxonomy): Bacteria > Bacillati > Actinomycetota > Actinomycetes > Kitasatosporales > Streptomycetaceae > Streptomyces > Streptomyces sp. NBC_00285. Next base: position 5,338,941 of record NZ_CP108055.1, read on the forward strand.
GTCTTGCCGGAAGCCTGGCTTCCGGCAAGACCGCCTCATTCGGTGACGGGTCAGGGTGTGCGCGTGCCGGTCAGCTGTCGCCGGTGCGGGAGCCCAGGGTGAGATCGACCGTGTGGGTCTTGCCGCCCCGTTCGTAGGTGATCTTGACCTTGTCGCCGGGCTTGTGGGTCCAGATCTCGCCGATCAGCGTGGGCCCGGAGTCGATGACCGAGTCGTCGAGCTTGGTGATGACATCACCGGGCTTGAGGCCGGCCTTGGCCGCGGGGCCGCCCGACTCGACCGAGGCGGAACCCCCGGCGCCCTCGCTGGTGATCTTCGCGCCGCCCGATGAGTCCTCCAGGGAGACGGACGCGCCGATCTTGGCGTAGACGGGCTTGCCGGTCTGGATCAGCTGCTGGGCGACGTACTTGGCCTGGTTGATCGGGATGGCGAAGCCGAGGCCGATCGAGCCGGACTGGCTGGTGCCGCCGAGGCCGCCGCTGCTGCTGGACTGGATCGCGGAGTTGATGCCGATCACGTTGCCCTGGGCGTCCAGCAGCGGGCCGCCCGAGTTGCCCGGGTTGATCGAGGCGTCGGTCTGCAGGGCGCTCATGTACGAGGCGTTCGAGCCGCTGCCGTCGCTGGAGGCGACCGGGCGGTTCTTCGCGCTGATGATGCCTGTGGTGACGGTGTTCGAGAGGCCGAAGGGGGCGCCGATGGCGATCGTGGAGTCGCCGACCGCCACCTGGTCGGAGTTGCCCAGGGTGAGCGGCTTGAGGTCGCTCGGCGCGTTCTTGAGCTTGATCACCGCCACGTCGTAGCCCTGTGCGTGACCCACCACCTCGGCGTCGTACTTCTTGCCGCTCGGGAAGGTCGCGGTGAGCTTGCCGCCGTCGACCGCGTCGGCCACCACGTGGTTGTTGGTGACGATGTGGCCCTGGGTGTCGAAGACGAACCCGGTGCCGGTGCCGCCCTCACCGCTGGTGGACTCCGCCTCGATGGTCACCGTGCTGGGCAGGGCCTTCTGCGCCACGCCCGCGACGGTGCCGGCGTCCCGCTTGACGCTGCCGCCGCTGTCGGAGGCGGAGAGGGTGGTCGAGGAACCGTCGTCGTTGTTCTTGGCCAGGGTGTAGCCGAGACCGCCGCCGATGCCGCCGGCGACCAGTGCGGCCACCAGGACCGCGGCGACGAGGCCACCGCGGCCGTTCTTCGGCTTCGGGGCGGGCTGCTGGTAGGCCGCGCCCCAGACGCCGCCCGCGCCACCGGCACCCTCACCGGCGCCCACGCCGCCGTCGGCGTACAACGGCGTGCCAGGGGCCTGCGGCGGCGGCCACGCGCCCTCGGGGCCGGGGTACTGCGGTGCTCCGCCCGCACCCTCCGCCGAGGCGTACGCCGGAGCATGTCCGGCGTGCACGAGTTCCGGTCCCTGGTGGGCGTCGCCCGGGGTGCTCGGCGGGATCGGAGTGGTGGGGGCGCCCGCGTCGGAGGCGTGGGGCGCCGAAGCCGCGGGAGCGTCCACCGGCACAGGGGGTGCAGACGGGGCCGGGGGTACCGCGGTGCCCTCGTTCTCGGTGCTCACAGCTTCTCTCCTCGGTCCACGGCTGTCGTTGTCGGGTCGCACATGGTCACGCTCGGCCAAAGCCGCTCGGTGTCCGGCGTGCGTCAGCTGTACATGTCCTTTTGTATGCCGTCAGCTTTTCCCATGGGCCGTCAGGGCACCATAAGCGGTCCCTGTGCGTCCATGGCCGTTCTTTATATAGGCCATGTAAGACAAAAGAGGCGCAATCCATACGCCTCCGTTCGCACGCGTACCCCCGTGCGGTGGCACCATGACGCGGTGACCCACGCACGACAGCAGCTGACACAGGTCGTCGCCCACCGAGGAGCCTCGGAAGACGCCCCCGAGCACACCCTGGCCGCGTACCGGAAAGCGATCGAGGACGGCGCGGACGCCCTCGAATGCGATGTACGTCTCACGGCGGACGGCCATCTCGTCTGTGTCCACGACCGCCGAGTCAACCGTACGTCCAACGGTCGCGGCGCCGTCTCGGCCCTGGAGCTCGCCGACCTCGCCGCCCTGGACTTCAGCTCCCGCAGGACCCGGGAGCTGTGGCGCACCCGTGACGAGGAGCCGGACTGGGTGTACCGGCCCGAGGACCGGGAGGACACCTCGGTCCTCACCCTGGAGCGGCTGCTCGAACTCGTCGCCGACGCGGGGCGGCCGGTGAAGCTGGCCATCGAGACCAAGCACCCCACCCGCTGGGCGGGCCAGGTGGAGGAGCGGCTGCTGGCGCTCCTGAAGAGGTTCGGCCTCGACGCCCCCGCCTCGGCCGCCGAGTCCCCGATCAGGGTCATGAGCTTCTCGGCCCGTTCGCTGCATCGCGTGCGTGCGGCCTCGCCGACGCTGCCGACGGTCTATTTGCTCCAGTTCGTCTCGCCCCGGCTGCGGGACGGCCGGCTGCCCGCGGGGGTGCGGATCGCCGGGCCCTCGATCCGGATCGTGCGCAACCACCCCGGGTACATCGAGCGCCTGAAGAAGGCGGGCCACCAGGTGCACGTGTGGACCGTGAACGAGACGGAGGACGTGGACCTCTGCGTGGACCTCGGAGTCGACGCCATCATCACCAACCGCCCCCGCGCGGTGCTCGACCGCCTGGGCCGCTGACGTCGGAACCGTCACAGGGTGTGCCCCGGCGCGTTCGGTGCGTGTTCGATGATGGCGAATGCGTCGGCGGAGGGCGACTGGCCGGTTTCCGGTACAGGCCAATGGGGCATCCACACCGTGGCGTGGGGCGAAGGAGGTCTCGGGGGTGGCGTTGGTGGTGGCACAGGAGGTGCCCACGTCGTCGAGCATGGCCGTACCTCATGGCCCTGCGGGCGTGGGGACAGCGAGGCACCGTATGCGCGTGCAACTGCGCACGGGCGGCGTGGCGGAATCGGTCATCGACGATGCCGTACTCATTCTTTCCGAACTCTTGAGCAACGCTTGCAAACACGGTCGGCCGCTGGGCGACGCCCTGGCCGGGGACGGTGACGTCCGTGCCGCCTGGCGGGTGGAGGCAGGCGGCAGGCTCACGGTCGAGGTGACGGACGGCGGCGGACCCACCCGCCCGGCTCCGGCCACGCCCTCGGTCACCGCGCACGGCGGGCGTGGGCTCAACATCATCACCGCGCTGGCCGACGACTGGGGTGTCAGGGACGATGCCCGGGGCGAGGTCACGGTCTGGGTGATCGTGCACGCGGACGTTCACGATCCGGACGCGGGGCGCCGTCGCGACGACTTCGTGTCGCGGGTCATCGCTCCTTCGGTGTCCGCGATATCCGACCTGGGATTCGCGGACGCGTTCAACGATCTCGACTGAAGGCCCACGCGGGGCCAGGAGATGCCGTCCGGCGGCTGCGGGTTCGACGCGGCTTGTCGTGGCTTGTCGAGGTGGAGCCGCATATGTGACAGCTCCGCGCCCCTGAAACCGCGGGGCGTTGTCCACAGGCTCCCGTCGGCCAAGTCACGAACGGCTAGGCTCCCGCCGTACGAGACGAGCCGTAACCGGGAGACAGCCACGATGGCCAAGAAGCGACCCCAGACGAAGGCCAAGCGCCCGCAGATCACGGAGGGCGAGGTCCCGGTCGTCGGCGCCCGCGAACCCTGCCCCTGTGGCAGTGGCCGCCGCTACAAGGCCTGCCACGGCCGGGCCGCCGCGCAGGCCGCGACCGAGCTGGTGCAGCGTCCGTTCGAGGGGCTGCCGGGCGAGGGCGACTGGGTGGCCCTGCGCGAGCTGGTCCCCGCCGCCACCGTCGAACTGCCCCTGCGGGACGGCCTCCCCGAGGGCGTCCCGTCGGTCACGCTGGCCACGGTGCTGCCGATGGCATGGCCCGCCCTGCGCCGCGACGACGGCTCGGTGCTGCTCGGCCTGCAGAACGACACGGCCTCGGGCGACATCAGCCGCGACCTCGCCGACACCCTGCGGCGCGCGCTGACCGCGCCTGTGGGCACCCCGGTGGAGGGCCGCCGCGCCCCCGCCGACGGGCCGCGACTCCAGGACCTGCTCGACCCCGAAGGCGCGTTCGAGCCAGTTGTGCACGAGGGCTTCGAGTTCTGGGTCCCTGACGCGGACAACTCCACGCCCGAGGTGGCCGCCTCCCTGGAGCGGGCCAACGCCGCGGCCATCCCCACGGTCCGGCTGACCGGCGTCGACGCCGCCTACTGGTGCGAGACCCCGGACAAGAACCACCTGCGCTGGGTCATGCCGCACCCCGAGGAGCAGCTTCTGGACGCGCTCGCGCGGCTGCACGCGGCCGGGCGTTCGAGCCTCGGCGAGGGGACCCGGCTCGTCGGTTCCTTCCGTGCTCACGGCCTCACCGTCCCGGTCTGGGACCTGCCGAGCGGGGTCACCGCGGAGGATGTCGAGAAGCCGGCCGCCGAGTTCGCCGAGCGACTCGCGGGCGCGCTGGCCACGGACGCTCCGCTGACTCCCGAGGAGCGCCGTGCCCGCGGCGGCCTCACCAACCGCCAGGTCACGCTGAGTTGACGGAGTCGGTGCGACTGACCGGCCAGTCAGTCGCACCGCTTCTCCACACAGCCACCCGGTCCGCACACAACTCCCGCCGAAAAGCGGCGAGTCGGTGTCCGAATCAGCCACGGCACGCCGCGGTCGAATTTGCGAACGGCAGATCTCTTGTTACGGTTCCAATAGCCCGGTTGCTGGTGCATCCCCCGTCGCCAGCAACCGGGTCTTTCTATGCCCGGGCAACCTTTACTCACCGGTTCCGCCCGTCAACTGCCCGTGATTTCCCCGGAGTTGCTCCCGGACCGCAGCAACAGCGGTCCACCGTCCGGCCGGGCCGCGAACTCCGCGACCGCCGTGTAGTCGTCCGGCACCCCCCGGGTCTGCTGCCGGGGCGTCTCGCAGCTGTCCGGCTCGTCGTCGGCGCCGACGACGCAGTGCATCTGCACCGAGCGTGCGCCGGGTCCCATGAGGCTGAGCACGGCATCCAGCGCCGCGCCGGTCGCATTGCGGTAGTAGGTGCGCGCCCAGGTTTCCTCGCCCTGTGTGAGCACACAGGTCTGTGCCTCGACACCGTCGGGGGAGTTCAGGTCCGGACCGCAGCGGGCGGCGGTGGCCAGACCGAGGCCGAGCAGCAGCGGGGAGCCGCTCGCCGCCGGGAGGGGCGCCTTCTCGTCCTCGCGCACCGAGGGCCGTACGGAAGGACGCACGAGATCACGTACGACGGCGCGCCCCCCGTCGCCCACCTGTCCCGCGGAGGCCACGGCCAGCGGCAGCGCGACCGCGCACACCACGACACCGCACAGGGCGAGCAGACGGATCCGTCGGGGGTCTCGTCGGGGGTCTGGGGGGCGTCCCCCGGAATGGCGCAGCATGAAGCGGACGATAACGACCGAGCGCGGGCACCCGGTTCCGCCCGCGCTCGACACCCTTACAACTCGGGCGCGCTCACACCCGTACGAGTGAGGGCCTCGACCACGGCGTCCACCACGGCCTCGACGTCGGGGACCCATGGGGAGGCCGAGCCGGGAAGCGGAGCCCGCTCCCATGCGATGTCACCGTGCCCGGTCTCCGACGGGGGCAGGGCGAGGTAGCCGCCCTCGCCGTGGAAGCGGAGGGAGCCGGGGACGTGGTCCTGGGCGTACAGCAGTTCGCCCAGCTGCTCCAGGGAGTACGGCTTGACGAGAATCGCCCAGCGGGTCGGCGAGGCGACCACCGGGCCGAGGCGGATGCCCTTGGCGTCGAGCGCGGCCAGAGCACGGGAGGCCGGGAGCGCCGGCAGGCTGACCGCGCAGGGTGCCGTGCCGCCGGTGGCCAGGACGATCGGCGCGGCGGGGCGGTTCCTCCACCACCAGCGCACCATGCGCGCGTCGGTGGTGGCCGCGAGGAGGCCGGGGTCGAAGGGGTGGGCGCCGGGAACCGTGCACTCCGGGTCGGGGCAGCCGCAGCGGGCCCGGCCCTCAGGGTCCGGTGCCACACCCGGGAGTACGGGCCACTGCCATTCCGTAGCGATGGTCAGGGCCGCGCTGATCAATTCAGGCCTTCCGTCGTTGCGCTGGGACAGGAGCCTGCGTCGCCTTCCGAGGATCTCGCGCATGAGCGCTCGTTCCTTTCCGTTGCACCGCTGGCAACACCGAGGACCACATCACACCATGTGTCGATCACTTCACTGTGCGTACCTGTTGGCGCATCACACCCTTGTCCGAGACAAGGGGAACCCCATACTGCGTCTATCAAAAGCATGGGCGTGGCGGGGGGTGGCGAAGTCTGGCGTTTTGCCGTCGCGCGTATTTCTCTCCGCCTCCGCCACGGGAGGATGGGGCTCGGTCGTCGGTGGTTAAGACGCCCGGGCCGGTCACCAGGTTCCGGGTGGCTGTCCGCCACCCCTGGCCCTTACCGAGTACGTACCCATCACGACCGCTGTGACGCTCTGTGGAGCAAGGCCAGTCGACCTCAATACACCGTAACCCGATGCAGTTTTGAGCCAACTTAACCCATCGGCCCACTCCCCACCCGTTACCCACGGACACCAGGAATCCCGGCAGGACAATGCTGGACATCCCCTTACGAGTGCGTGTACATGTGGAGACACTGCTAGCGGCGCAGAATGACATGGGGGTTTGCGATGCTTTTGAGCAATACGCACCGGTCGGAAAGCCGGACGACATGAACGCCCCTCACCCTCCGAAAGTGGCTGGAATCGATTCAACGGTTCCCGCACCCGCACACACTGTCGCGCCCGCGACCGCCGCCACGCCCACCCCATCGGTCCCCTCCCCGAACGCACCCGGCGCCCTGCTCCAGGACCGTCTCGCCGGCTGGGTCTCCGACCTCACGACCCTGCACGAGCTCACCGAACGCCTCACGCGCACGGACACCCTGACCGAGGCGCTGCAGGAACTGCTGCATGCGGGAGCCGCCCTGGTGGGCGCCCGGCGCGGACTCGTCGTCCTCGAACCGGACGACGGACTGGGCCCCGACACCACCCTTGGCCTGGGCCTCGCGCGAGCCGACCTCGGGCACATCGAAACCGTCCCGCGCAGCTCCATGTCGTACGGCAGGATCCTCGACGGGCTGCCCGGCGGCGACGGTGAGATCGCACAGCCCGACCTGCTCGCCGAGGAGGGCCTCGACCCGCGCCACCGCGAGGTCGCCGCCCGCCTGGGATACGGAGCCAGTTACGCGCTTCCGCTGTCCACCGACGCCGCCGGCCGCCTCGGCGCCGCCGTGTGGCTCTATGACGAACCCGCCGAACCGGCCGAGCGCCAGCGCCACCTCGTCGGCCTGTACGCCCGGTTCGCCACCGAGCACCTGGCCCGGCTCCTCGAAGTCGAGCGCACGCGCGCGTGCATGGCGACCATGGCGGAGGAGCTGCTGCCGTCCCGGCTCCCCCGCGTCGCCGGTGTGCGGCTCGCCGCCCGGCACCGCACCGGTCCGCGCGGCGGCGGCGACTGGTACGACGCGCTGCCGCTGCCGGACGCGGCACTCGGCCTCGCGGTCGGTTCGGTGACCGGCAGCGGCGCGAGCGCCATCGCCGCGATGGGACGCCTCAGAGCCTCCCTGCGGGCGTACGCCGTGATGGAGGGCGAGGACCCGGTCGCGGTCCTGTCCGACCTGGAGCTGCTTCTGCGCCTGACCGAACCGGCTCGCTCGGCCACCGCCCTGTTCGCCTACTGCGAGCCCGCGCTGCGCAAGATCACGCTGGCCGGTGCCGGGCACTGCCCGCCGCTGCTGATCGGCGAGCGGCGCACCGAGTTCGTGGAGACCTCCGTGTCCGCGCCGCTCGGCATGCTCGCCTGCTGGGAGGCGCCGAGCGTGGAGCTGCGCGCCGAACCCGGAGAGACGGTTCTGCTGTACACCGACGGGCTGCTGCACCGCACCGGCGACCCCACCGACCGCGCCTTCGCGCGCCTGCACTCGGCGGCGGCCGGAGTGCCGAAGAGGCTGCGCGGCGACCCCGGGGCGATCGCCGACCACGTCCTGCGGACCGTGCTGCCGGACGGGCGGGACGAGGCGGACTCCGAGGAGGACGTCGTCCTGCTGGCGGCTCACTTCGAGTAGCGGGTTGTCACAGTTCCTTCGACTCTGGGCCCCTTCCGTACGACCGTACGATGGACGGGGTCCAGTGCCGTATCTAGGAGGATGACCGTGGCCGAAGAGCTCAGTCCGGACGAGACAGCCGAGCCCGAGGAGCCGATCAAGAAGCGGAAGAACGGACTGTACCCAGGCGTGTCCGACGAGCTGGCCGAGAGCATGAAGTCCGGTTGGGCCGACACGGAGCTGCACGACCTGCGGCCGATCGCGCAGGCCGCCGAGACCGCGGCCCGTCGTGCGGCACTGTCCGCCCGCTTCCCGGGTGAGCGGCTGGTGATCCCGTCCGGCAATCTGAAGACGCGCTCGAACGACACGGAGTATCCCTTCCGGGCGTCCGTCGAGTACGCCTACCTCACCGGCAACCAGACCGAGGACGGCGTGCTCGTCCTGGAACCGGTCGCCTCCGGCGGTCACACCGGCACGCTCTACCTCCTGCCGCGCTCCGACCGCGAGAACGGCGAGTTCTGGCTCTCCGGGCAGGGCGAGCTGTGGGTCGGCCGGCGGCACTCGCTCACCGAGTCCGAGAAGCTGTACGGCCTCCCCGTCTCCGATGTGCGTGAGCTGGCGGACGCGCTGCGCGAGGCCACCGGTCCGGTGCGGGTCCTGCGCGGCCACGACGCCGGGATCGAGGCCGCACTGAGCGACAAGGTCACCGGCGAGCGGGACGACGAGCTGCGGGTCTTCCTGTCCGAGGCGCGGCTCGTCAAGGACGAGTTCGAGATCGGGGAGCTCCAGAAGGCGGTCGACTCCACGGTTCGCGGGTTCGAGGACGTCGTGAAGGTCCTCGACAGGGCCGAGGCCACCTCCGAGCGGTACATCGAGGGCACCTTCTTCCTCCGCGCGCGCGTCGAGGGCAACGACGTCGGCTACGGCACGATCGCCGCGGCGGGGCCGCACGCCTGCACGCTGCACTGGGTGCGCAACGACGGACCGGTGCGCTCCGGTGACCTGCTGCTCCTCGACGCGGGCGTCGAGACGCACACGTACTACACCGCCGACGTGACGCGGACCCTGCCGGTCGGCGGCCGCTTCAGCGAGATCCAGAAGAAGATCTACGACGCCGTGTACGACGCCCAGGAGGCCGGGATCGCGGCCGTGCAGCCGGGCGCCAAGTACCGGGACTTCCATGACGCGGCCCAGCGGGTGCTCGCCGAGCGGATCGTGGAGTGGGGCCTCGTCGAGGGGCCCGTCGAGCGGGTGCTGGAGCTGGGGCTCCAGCGGCGGTGGACGCTGCACGGGACCGGACACATGCTCGGAATGGACGTGCACGACTGCGCGGCCGCGCGCGTGGAGTCGTACGTGGACGGCGTTCTCGAAGCCGGGATGGTGCTGACGGTCGAGCCCGGTCTGTACTTCCAGGCCGACGACCTCACCGTGCCCGAGGAGTACCGGGGCATCGGGGTGCGGATCGAGGACGACCTCCTGGTGACGGAGGAGGGGAACCGGAATCTGTCGTCCGGGCTGCCTCGGCGCTCCGATGAGGTCGAGGCGTGGATGGCGGGTCTCAAGGGTTGAGATTCCACTGCGAGTGCGTGGGGGGCTGGTCGCGCAGTTCCCCGCGCCCCTGAGCAGGTTTCGGTGGACCTGCATCTCGACATCAGCTCTCCTGACGGCCGTCGTGCCGGGCTCGAGAGGGCCCTGCGCGACGCCGTTCGCGGTGGGCGGCTCGCTCCCGGTGCCCGGCTGCCCGCGACCCGGCGGCTCGCCGAGGAGGTGGGGGTGTCCCGGGGGACCGTGAAGGCGGCCTACGACCAGTTGATCGCCGAGGGGTATCTGACCGCCCGGCAGGGATCGGGGACCGTCGTCGCTCTCCTGCCCGCCACTCAGGACAGACCCTCGGAGAGCAGGACACGCACGCGTGCGCCGCGTTTCGATCTGCGGCCCGGCAGTCCGGACGTCGGGGCCTTTCCCGCTGACACCTGGCTCAAGGCCGTGCGGCGGGCCGTCGCCACCGCACCCGTCTCCGCGTACGACTACGGCGATCCCCTGGGGCGTATCGAGCTGCGGACCGCTCTGTCCGAGTACCTCGGGCGGGCCCGCGGGGTCGTCGCGCCTCCCGAACGGATCCTGGTCACCTCCGGGGCCGTGCAGGGGCTCGCGCTGCTCACGCGGGTCCTGGAGGGCGGCACCGTGGCCATGGAGGACCCCGGGCTGCCCTTCCACCGGGAAGTCGTACGGCACGGTGGCGGGCGGGTGGTGCCGGTACCGGTCGACGAGCTGGGGGCCCGCCCGGACGACTTGCCGGCCGCCGACGCCGTCGTCGTCACTCCCGCCCATCAGTACCCGACCGGCGTGACCCTGCACCCCTCACGTCGGCGCGCCCTGACCGACTGGGCACGCGCGCGTGGGGCGTTGGTCGTCGAGGACGACTACGACGGGGAGTTCCGCTACGACCGGCAGCCCGTCGGGGCCCTCCAGGGGATGGCGCCGGGACAGGTCGTCTACCTCGGGACGGCGTCCAAGACGCTCGGTCCGGCCCTGCGGCTCGGGTGGATGGTGCTGCCGCCGCAGCTCGTCGGGCCCCTCGCCGACGCCAAACTGCACAGCGACCACAGCACGGAGTCCATCGGGCAGCTCGCCCTCGCCGAGCTGATCCGCAGCCATGCCTACGACCGTCACGTGCGCACGTGCCGGCTCCGGTACCGGCGCCGCAGGGACCTGCTCATGGAGCGGCTGGGGGCGCGGTGGCGGGTGCGGGGGATCGCGGCCGGGCTGCATGCGCTGGTCGAGGTCGGCGACGAGGAGGCGGTGCTGGCCCGGGCCGACGCCGAGGGGCTCGCGGTGGGGTCGCTCGGCGAGCACTGGCATGCGGCGGGCTCTCGCCAGGGGCTCGTCGTGGGGTACGGGACGCCTCGGGAGGGGGCGTATCCGCAGGCGCTGGAGGTGCTGGCCAGGGTGCTGGAATTGGGCCAACCTCAAGCACCTTCATTGGGTCTGCCGAGTGGCCCACTGCGCTTCTAGTGTCGTTGGCATGACGAACTCACTCGTCCCGCCCGCGGGGCCGCAACGCGTTCTGGCACTCGCCCAGCTGAGCAACTCCGTCGGGGACGGCGCCTACTACGTGACGTCGGCGCTGTACTTCACGCACGTCGTCGGGCTCGACCCCGCGCGCGTGGGGCTCGGCCTGACCGTCGGCTGGGCGGTCGGGTCGGTGGTGGGGGTGCCGCTCGGGCGGCTCGCGGACCGGCGTGGGGCGCGCGGTACGGCGGTGCTGCTGGCGCTGGCCACGGGGCTGGCGGTGGCGTCCTTCCTGGTGGTCCGGGACTTCGTGCCGTTCGTCCTGGCGGCCTGCGCCTACGCCTCCGCCCAGTCCGGCCTCGCCGCCGCCCGGCAGGCACTGCTCGCGGGGCTGGTGTCCGCCGGGGAGCGGACCGGGCTGCTGGCCCACCTCCAGGCGACGCTGAACGCCGGGCTGGCCGTGGGTGCGGGGCTCGGCGGGCTCGCGCTGCACGCCGGGACGCGGGCCGCGTATCTCGGGGTGTTCGCGGTGGACGCGGCGAGTTTCGCGGTGTGCGCGGTGCTGTTGCTGAGGCTGCCGTCGGTGGCACCCCGGGTGTCCGCGGTGTCTGCGGAGAAGCGTCGCGGTTCGAGTGTGCTGCGCGACCGGCCGTACGCCGTGATCACGCTGCTGAACACCGTCCTGCTGCTGCGGATGCCCTTGCTGAGCCTGGGGATTCCGCTGTGGATCGCCGAGCGGACCGCGGCACCGACCTGGCTGGTCTCCGCGCTGTTCGTCCTCAACACCGGGGCCGTGATGGTCTTCCAGGTACGCATGGCCCGCGGTGTGACCGGGCTCGAGTCGGCCACCCGCGCGGTGCGGCGGTCCGGGTGGGTCATGCTGGCGGCCTGTGCGGTGTTCGCCCTGTCGGCGGGCGCCTCGCCGTGGGTCGCCGTGGGGGCGCTGGTCGTCGGGGCCGTGCTCCAGGTGGTGGCCGAGATGGGGCAGTCGGCGGGATCCTGGCAGCTCTCCTTCGACCTGGCTCCGGCCGAACGGGTCGGCGAGTACCAGGGGTTCTTCGGGACCGGGGTGACGGTGGCCAGGACGCTGGGGCCGCTGGTGCTGACGACGCTGCTGGTGGAGTGGGGCACGCCGGGGTGGCTGCTCCTCGGCGGGGTGACGCTGTTGGCGTCGTACGCGATGGGGCCGGCGGCCCGCCGAGCCGCCGGCCGTACCTCGCAGCGGGACGCCGGTCGGGCGCAGTCCGCGGCCGTGGGCTGCGTGAACTGACGGACGTCCCGCGGCTCGGCCATGACCATGAGCCGACGCCGGTTCGGGCGGGGTTCGGACAGGCGGCGACCATGGACAGGAACCCGCCCGCCCGGACATGTCAGGCCGACCGCTGGCCGGGTGTCGCCGGGAGCGCGTCCACGAAGAGGGCCCCCGCGAGCAGCCCCGCGCTGCCACGGGGGCTCCACGCGCGCGTGTGCAGGTCGGCGTCGAGGGCGAGCAGGGCCTCGCGGCCCGCCTCCGTCGTCGTACCCCCCTCCTCCAGGACGCCCCGAGCGCCCGCCTGCACATGGCGCAGCCCCAACGGGCCCGCCGTGTAAAGGAGTTCGGTGTCCTGGAGACTGGACATCACGGTGAGCAGGGCGTCCAGGCGGGCCTCGGCCTCGTCGGCGCCCGCCTTGCGGGCCCCCGCCAGGGCGTCCAACGCCCGCCGCACGTGCGGGAATCCGGCGCGTGCCTCGCCCCGGGCGCCCGCGGCGCCGTACTTCGCGGAGACCGAGGAGCCCCGGGAGGCACGGCGTGGAGCCCGTTTGTCGGTGTGCGCGGCGATCTTCTTGGCGGTCGCGGCCACGTCCTTCGACCGCGCCCCCGGGTCGAGGGCGGCCGCGGCGACCAGCAGACCGAGGGTCCACAGGGCACCGCGGTGACCGCCGCCGGCCAGGCCCACCGAGTGCTCGGTGCAGCGGCCGATCGCTCCCAGTTCCGCGCGCAGCCCGGGGGTGGGTTCGCCGGTGCGGCGGGCGGCGGCGGCCATCGCCGCCAGGCCGGGCGCGAGCGCCTTGGCCGACCAGCGCAGGGAACAGTGGTCATTGCTCGTGACACGGACGCCCAGGTCACGCGGGTCGGGCAGGCCCGGCTTGGGAGCCAGGGCCAGCTGCCCGGTGAGCGCGTCCACGGCGGCCAGCGCCAGCGCCTCGTCCTCGCGGCTGCTCATGGCCGTACCTTACGAAGAGGTCGGGGCGGCGGGACCGGCACTTTCGGACGGATCGCCACCCGGGGGTGGGGCGCCGGTCAACGTGATGTCGGTGTTCCAGTGGTTTCCCGTCATGGCCGGGATCGTAGGAGGGGTGTCCGTCAGGACCTTGGGCGGACGCTGTGCGGGGGCTGAGAATTCCGGCACAGCCGAGGGGGTGCCGTGGGCGGGCGCATCGCCGCGCCTCGGTCGGGTGAATTCCGCGCGGGCGCCGCCGTTCCCCAAACGTCCCGATAGGGTAAAATCTTCGCAAATAGATCTTGAGGGTGGAACCGGTTGGGCTTTCCTGGTCTCCCTACGAGCACGATCCCGGGTTCATCGCCACCGCTCAGACCCCTCTCGCGGCCGTAAAACCGGAGGTGGGCGCTGACATGCGCAACTCACGCAGGGGGGAACGCAGTTGGGTCGCCGTGTGGTTTCATATCTGCCCTGCGACCCCTGCTTCGGGGTTGTTCACTCTCATGAGCGTGTTCGCGCGCGGGACGCTCCGGATGTCCGTAATATCCGCCTTGCGTGGACCGTTCCTTGTCCATTCGCAGACCAGCGGGCACACGGAAGATCGAGGTTCGTCCATGAACACGCCCACCACCACCTCGGCCGACGAGCCCGGCAAGCAGTCGACCGCCGGGGAGCGGGTCCCGTTGGTGCGGCTCGCCGCCCGGGCCGACGGTCTCCGGTCCGGTGCCCTCACCCGGGTCGTGCCGCAGGACACCCCCGACCGCGGTCCCGCGCGGGTCTCGGTCGCGGCGTTCCAGTCGGCCGTCTGATCCCTGCCCCCTCGAGCAGGAAACGCGCCGTGCGCTGATGGACCCGTCGCCGCACCCCCTGAGCCAGTTCGTACTGAAGATGCACAGCCGCTGCGATCTCGCGTGCGATCACTGCTACGTCTTCGAACACGCGGACCAGAGCTGGCGGGGCCGGCCGGTGGTGATCTCCGGTGAGGTGCTGGACCTCACCGCACGGCGCATCGCCGAGCACGCCCGCACCCATCGGCTCGACACCGTTCACGTCGTCCTGCACGGCGGGGAGCCCCTCCTCGCCGGCCGGAAAAGACTCCGCCAGGCGGCGCAGGGCTTACGTACCGCCCTGGCCGGCGTCAGCGCGCTGGACCTGCGCATCCACACGAACGGCGTCACCCTCGACGAGAAGTTCTGCGAACTGTTCGCGGAGTTCGACATCAAGGTCGGCATCTCGCTCGACGGCGACCGCGCCGCCAACGACCTGCACCGCCGCTACCGCAACGGCCGCAGCAGCCATGACCGGGTCCTGCGCGCCATCGGCCTGCTCAACAGCCCCCGCCACCGGCATCTGTTCGCCGGCCTGCTCTGCACGGTCGACCTGCGCAACGACCCCGTCACCGTCTACGACGCCCTGGCGGAACTGAACCCGCCCCGCATCGACTTCCTGCTCCCCCACGCCACCTGGGACGAACCACCGGCACGCGCGGCCGGCACCCCCTCGTACGGCGAGTGGCTGCTGGCCGTCCACGACCGCTGGACCGCCGCGGGCAGGCCCATGGGCGTCCGGGTTCTCGACTCCGTGCTGCGCACCCTGCGGGGCGCGAGCAGCCTCACCGAGTCCCTCGGGCTGGCCCCGGTGGAACTCGCCGTCATCGAGACCGACGGCGCGCTCGAACAGGCGGACTCGCTGAAGACGGCGTACGACGGAGCGCCCGGCACCGGCATGGACGTTCGCGTCAACTCCCTGGACGAGATGGCCGTCCACCCCGGCATCGTGGCCCGGCAGCAGGGGCTGGACGGGCTGTGCGGGACCTGCCGCGCCTGTCCCGTCGTCCGCTCCTGCGGTGGAGGGCTGTACGCGCACCGCTACCGCTCCGGGAGCGGTTCCGGCGATTTCATGAACCCGTCCGTGTACTGCGCCGACCTGAAACAGCTCATCACCGGGATCCGCGACAGGGAAGCCCAGAGGATGCCGATGCCGCACCTGCCCCTGGACGACGCGCGCTTCGACGAGCTCGCCTCCGGTTTCGGCGGCGCCGACGCCGTCGAGCTGCTGGCCCGGCGCGAACTCGGCGTCAACCGCGAACTCCTCGGCGCCGTCTGGCACGAGAGCGCGCACAGCGCGACCGGCACGGCGGCCTGGGACACCCTCGCGGCCCTGGACGCCGAGGCTCCCGAGTCGGTGGACGCGGTCCTGGCCCACCCCTATCTGCGTCCCTGGGCGCAGCGGGCGCTGCGCGGCGACGAGGAGGCCGGCCGGATCGCGATGCGCGGAGTGGCCGAGCTCGCGGCGGCGGCGCTGCTGCGGGCCGGGCGCGCGGGCACCGTGACCGTGCCGACCGGTTCGGGAGTGCTGCGGCTGCCGACCCTGGGCGCGCTGGTCGTGGGCGACGCGGCGCAGGCGCAGGTCACCGGCGGCGCTGACGGGAGCTTCACCGTCCGGGTCGGGGAGCGCGAGCACACCGTGGGGCCCAAGTCGGCCGCGGATCCTGCGTGGTTGGCCCGGCACCGGTTCGAACTGCCGGGCTGGGCCGTCGTTCTGGAGGACACGGACCCCTGGCGGGACGCCCACGGATACCCCGTGCGGGCGCGGTTGTCCGCCGCGGCGGCCGAGGAGTGGCGCGGTGACCTCGCCGCCGCATGGGAGTGGATCCGGCGTGAACTGCCCGCATACGCGCCCGGGCTCGCCGCGGGCCTGAGCATGGTCACCCCGTTGCGGGAGGCCTCCGCGGGCGCGGACATCAGCTCGGCGGCCCGGGACGCCTTCGGCGCCGTCGCCATCGCCCGGCCGGGCACGCCCGAGACCCTGGCATGTCTGCTGGTCCACGAGTTCCAGCACGTCAAGCTCGGTGCCGTACTCGATCTCACGGACCTCTACGACCCCGGCTGCGAGGAGCTGTTCTACGCCCCCTGGCGCCCCGATCCGCGCCCGTTGGAAGGGCTGTTGCAGGGGACGTACGCACACATCGCCGTGGTCGACTACTGGCGTGCCCGTCGGTGGACCGCGAGCGGCGCCGAAGCGCGTGATGCCGAGGTCCGGTTCGCCCGATGGCGCGAGCAGACCGCGGAGGCGGTGGACACCCTGGCCGGCTCCGGCGCCCTGACGGAACTGGGGGAGCGCTTCGTGACGGCCATGGGGGAGACCGTCTCAACGCGACTGACGGACCCGGTGAGTCCCGACGCGCTGATCAGCGCTCGAAGAACAGCGGCGGACCACAGGGGGCGTACGGCGCGGTGAGGTGCACGCGGCCGGCCCGGCGGTGGACGGAATCGACGCACGCTGACTGGCACTCCGTCATATCGGCTGCGTAATAGTCGAGTTCACCGCCCCGTTCCGCTGATGAGGTGGTCGTTCCTACACTGAGGCTCCGTCGGGCGGCGTATCGGGGGTATTCGTGCGAGGGGACGCAGAGGATCCCAGGAGTGGGCGGCCGTACTTCTTTCTCAGTTACGCGCACACACCGCGGAACGACTCCGAGATCGCCGGCCCCAACGCGTGGGTGAAGAAGCTGTACGACGGTTTGTGCGCGCACATCCTGGAGATGACGTCGTTACCGATGGGCGCCAGGGCCGGTTTCCTGGACCAGGGGATCGCGCTCGGAACGCGGTGGACGGACGAGTTGTCGGAGAACCTGGCCCGGTGTCAGGTGTTCGTACCGCTGTACTCACCCCGGTACTTCATCAGTGAACAGTGCGGCCGTGAGTGGTGGGCGTTCTCGCAGCGGGAGATCTACCGCCGCACCCTGCGCGGGGAATCGCGCGAGAGCGCCATCGTCCCGGCGTTATGGGTGCCCGTCGAACTCGCCCAACTCCCCCAGGTGGCCAAGGACCTGCAGTTCCAGCACGCGGACTTCGGGGACGACTACGCGGCGGAGGGGTTCTACGGGCTCACCAAACTCAGCTATCTCAAGGACCAGTACGAACTCGCCGTCTACCGACTCGCCCAACGGATCGTGCGCGCCAGCCGAGCCATAGATCTGGGGGAGGGGCAGGTCTACCGGCAGTACGAGTCACTGCCCAGCGCCTTCGGGGACGGCGCTCACCCGCCCGCGTTCGACGTCACGGTGATAGCCCGCTCCCGTTCGGACCTGCCCCCGGGCCGGGCGCCCGACTACTACGGGGACACCGCGCTGGAGTGGAACCCGTACCACCCGGTGTCGACCCGCTCCCTCGCGGAGCACGCCGCCGACCTCGTCAGGGCGATGAACTACCGGGTCACCGTCAGCGACTTCGAGAACGAACCCGACCGCCTCCTCACCCTGGGCCCGCCCAACACGCCCGCCCTGCTGCTGCTCGACCGGTGGGCTCTGGACTCCCCGCGCGTGAAGGGACTCATGGCGCAGCTGGCCGAGCAGCAGCGCCCCTGGATCAGCGTGATGATCCCCCAGCACCGGGACGACGCGATCCCCCCGGAACGGGACCGGCAGTTGCAGGAGCTCACCGACCAAGTGCTGGCCGCACGACAGGTGGTGGGCTCGGGCCACCGGTCGCCGGGCGGCGCGATACGCACCCTCGAAGCGTTCCAGCTCGAACTGCAGAAGGCCGTACGACAGGCGGTCAACTACTACGAGACCCATGCGAAGACCTATCCGCCGAAGGGGCCACCCACCGATCCCCCGCGGCTGCCCAGGCTGGGATACCACGTCTGAGCGCGACGCCGGGGCACCTGCGCGGACCCGCCCGCAGGACCCGGTGGACACGGCACGAGGGAAGAGCAAGGCCGACACAGCGGAGGGCTCCATGATCGAGAACCGCAAGGGCTCAGTGATCACCTTCTACTCGTACAAGGGCGGGACCGGACGCACGATGGCACTCGCCAACGTCGCCTGGATCCTGGCCGCCAACGGGTATCGCGTGCTGGCCGTCGACTGGGACCTGGAGGCGCCGGGCCTGCACAGGTTCTTCCACCCGTTCCTGAAGCCCTCCTTACTGCGGGAGACACCCGGCCTGATCAACCTCATAGACGACTACCGCCGCGAGGCCCTGCGCGACCTCCCCGACCGCGCGCCGGACTGGCACCGGCTCTACGCCCGCGTACGCCCCCACGCCATCTCCCTGGACTGGACCTTCCCGGAACGCGGCAGCCTCGACTTCCTGTCGGCCGGCATGCGGCACCGGGACTACCCGATCGTCGGCAACATGGACTGGGACCGCTTCTACAGCAGCTACGGCGGCGGCCAGTTCTTCGACGCGATGCGCTCCGACATGGAGCAGTACTACGACTTCACCCTGATCGACAGCCGCACCGGCCACAGCGACCTCGCCGACATCTGCACCGTGCAGATGCCCAGCACCCTGGTGGTCTGCTACACCCTCAGCGACCAGAGCATCGAGGGCGCCGCCACGGTCGCCCAGGACATCGAGGAGCGGTACGGCGAGAAGGGCATCCGCATCCTGCCGGTCGCCATGCGCATCGACGACGGCGAGAAGGACAAGGTCGACGCGGGCCGGGCCCTGGCGCGCGAACGCTTCGACGGCCTGCCCAGCGGCCTGGACCCCGAACAGCTCACCGCCTACTGGGGGTCGATGGAGATCCCCTACCGCCCCTACTACGCCTACGAGGAGATCCTCGCCCCGTTCGGCGACCCGCCCAAGGTCGCCAGTTCCATGCTGACCGCCTGCGAACGGCTGACCCACGTCGTCACCGCAGGCCGGGTGAGCTCCCTGCCGCCCCTCAACGAGGTCAAACGCAACCAGTACGTCTCCGCCTACACCCGCCGCCGCCCGCTGCCGCCGTCGAAACTGCTGCTCCAGTACGTCTCCGAGGACCGGATGTGGGTGGACTGGCTGGAGGCCGTGCTGCGCGAGGCGCGCTTCGAGGTGGTCTCCCAGGACCTGCGGTCGATGACGACCCTGGAGGTCGGCGGCGAGGCCCTGTCCGGCGGCTCGCAGCGGGCGCTCGCCGTGGTCTCGCCCGCCTTCCTCGGCTCCCGCACGGCACGGGCCGCCTGGGAGGCCACCGTGCACTCGGGAGGTTCGCACAAGCACCAGCCGGTCGCCCTGCGGGTCGGGGACGTGCAGCAGATCCCGTACGCCAGCCGCGGCGGCACCCTCGATCTGGCCCGGCTGGACGAGGAGACGGCCGCGACCACACTGCTCACCGGTCTGGGCCGGCCCAGCTCACCGCAGCCGGCCGCACGCCCGCACGGTGCGCGCTTCCCCAACAGCAGCACCAGTGTCTCCAACGTCCAGCCCCGCTACCCGTTCTTCACCGGCCGCTCCTCGATCCTCGAACAGGTGCGCCGCCAGTTCGTCACCGGCGCCACCGGGGAACGGCTGCCGCAGGTGCTGCACGGGCTCGGCGGCGTGGGCAAGACCCAGCTGGCCCGCGAGTACGCCAACCGTTTCAAGCCCGACTACGACCTGGTGTGGTGGGTCGACGCCGAACAGCCCGACCTGGTCGCCCCCAAACTCGCCGACCTCGGCCGACGGCTCGCCCCCGGCATCGGCGACGACGTGTCCGAGGCGGCCGTGGCCGCGCTCCAGGCACTGCGCGCCGGTGACCCGTACAAACGCTGGCTGCTGGTCTTCGACAACGTCGAGGACCTGGACGAGGTGCTGAACCGCTTCAGCGACCAGACCGGACCCATCCCCGACGACGTCTACGGCCACCTCCTGGTCACCACCCGCACCAAGCCGGCCACGACCCGGGTCCGGACCGTGGAGGTCGAGGTCTTCACCCGGGAGGAGAGCGTGGAGCACCTGACCGCGCGCGTGCCGGGGCTGCGCGAGGAGGACGCGGCCCTGGTGGCCGACGCGGTGGGCGACCTGCCCCTGGCGATCGAGGTCGCGGCGGCCTGGCTGGCCACGACGGCCACCCCCGTCGGCGAGTACATAGAACAGCTGCGCGAGCAGAGCACCCAGGTTCTGTCGGTCCAGGCCGCCGTCAACGCCGTGGAGTACCCGTCCTCCGTGGGCGCCACCTGGAACATCTCCGTGACCCGGATGCGTCACGAGTCCCCGGCGGCGGCCCGGCTGCTCGAACTGTGCAGCTTCCTGGCCGCCGAGCCGATCTCGATGGCCCTCGTCGGCAGCGACGCGATGATCAGGGCACTGCTCCCGTACGACAAGGATCTGCGCGCCCGGTACATGCTCGGCAAGGTCACCCAGGCGCTGAACCGGTTCGCGCTGGCCAAGGTGGACTCCACCGACAACTCCATCCAGGTGCACCGGCTGGTGCAGGCCGCTGTGCGCGACAGCATGGCCGCCGACGTGGCCGAGGAGACCGTCCACGAGGTGCACCGCATCCTCGCCGCCATCCGGCCCTCCGAGGACGCGGTGGACGACCCCGCCAAGTGGCCCGAGTTCGAGGTGATCTGGCCGCACCTCGTCCCCTCCAACATCCGGGAGTGCGCGGAGGAGGAGCCCCGGCAGCTGATGGTCGACCGCATGCGCTACCTGTGGAAGCGCGGCGAACTGCACCTCGCCCGCACCCTGGGCACCCAGCTCAACCAGTTCTGGAGCTCCGAGTTCCCGGACTCCAACGACGAGCAGATCCTCAACCTCCGTTTCGAACTGGCCAACATCCTGCGCTCCCAGGGTGAGTACCAGGCCGCCCGGGAGATGGACGAGGACACTCTGGCCCGGCAGCGCAGGCTCCTCGACGAGGGCCACCCGTCCCTGCTCATCACCTCCGGCAACGTGGCCGCCGACCTGCGGGCACTGGGCCGCTTCAACGAGGCGCTCCAACTGGACCAGCGCAACTACAACGGGTTCCGCGAGATCTTCGGCGAGGACCACTCCCGGACCCTGCGCTCCGCCAACAACCTCGCCATCGACCACCGCCTCACCGGAGACAGCGAGGCCGCCCGGAGGCTCGACGAGGACACCGTGCGCCGCCGTACCGCTCTGGTCGGCCCGCTGCACCCCTACACCCTCACCACCCGCAGCCACTACGCCCGCGACCTGAGGGAACTCGGCGAGTACGACGAGTCGGTGGAGATCCTGCGCCAGGTGCGGGACCTCTTCGGACAGGTGCTCAACCCGTACGTGCCGGAGGTGCTGCGGGTCGACAAGAGCCTCGCCGTGTCCCTGCGCAAGGCCGGCCGGCACGCGGAGGCGCTACGGCTGAGCGAGCAGACCTGGGAGACCCACACCCGCTACCGCGACCGGTACGGCCGCTCCATCCCCGAGGAACTGGCCTGCGGGCTCAACCTCGCCGCCGACTACCTCGCCACCGATCCCGAGCAGGGCGCACAGCGGGCCGTGCGGCAGGTCGAGGAGGTGCTGGAGGGATACCGCAACTCCTTCGGTCCCGCCCACCCGTTCACGATGTTCTGCATCAACAACCTGGCGACCTATCACCGGGCCCTCGGCGACACACAGAAGGCCGCGGACCTGGCCGAACAGGCCCACACCGCCCTCGCGGCGGCCCTCGGCAACGACCACCCGGCCACCCTCAGTTCGGGAACCAGCCTCGCCAACGCCCTCGCCGACCTCGGCCGCCTCGAAGAGGCCGAGCACTGGGAACGGCTCGCCGTGACCGGCCTGCGCAAACGGCTCGGGCCCAGCCATCCCGACACCCTGGCCGGCATGGCCAACCTCGCCATCACGGTGCGCGAGCTGGGCCGGGAGAAGGAGGCCACCAGACTCCACCGGGAAGCGGAGACCGAACTGGTCCAGCGTCTGGGCGAGACGCATCCGCTGAGCGAGGCGGCGTCCGCGTGGCGCCGGATCGACCGGGATCTGGAACCGCAGCAGGTGTGATCCGCGGCGGTGCGGGGTTTTCGGGATGCCGGCGTCCGTCGCGATGCCGGCATCCTT
Source organism: Streptomyces sp. NBC_00285 (assembly GCF_036174265.1). Classification (NCBI taxonomy): domain Bacteria; kingdom Bacillati; phylum Actinomycetota; class Actinomycetes; order Kitasatosporales; family Streptomycetaceae; genus Streptomyces; species Streptomyces sp. NBC_00285. Next base: position 5,360,943 of record NZ_CP108055.1, read on the forward strand.
GTCCGGCATCCGACATCCGTCATCCGTCCTGTCGGGAGGCCCAGCCGATGCAGCGGGTCATCACGCGCAGGGCTCCGAAGTGGGCGGCGTGGCGTTCGACCTCGACGCGGGCGCCGGGGATGTGACGGCCGAGCCAGCGGGTGTGTTCCACCGGGGCGAAGATGTCCTCCTCGCCGTGCCAGAGGAAGACCGGGGCGGTGATGCGGGACAGCTCGAAGCCCCAGCCGGTGCTGAACGCCATCACGTCGTCCACCCAGCCGTCGGCGGAACGGCGCAGGCCCTCGGCGAAGTTGCGCTCCAGCATGGCCTGGATGCCGGCGTCGGCGACGATCCGGCGGTCCGACTCGGGCAGTTCGCTGCGCATCTCGGCGACGGAGGCCGCGGGATCGGCGCGGATCGTCACCGAGCGTCTGCCCAGGCTTGCGGTGAGCCGGTGCCGGCCCGCGGCCGCGTTGGCGTACGCGTGGACGTTGGCCTCGGTCATGCCGTCGAGCCAGTCGAGGTCGGCGGCGTCCGGCGGGGCGAGCCCGACCAGGGAGCCGGCCCGCGCGATGCGTTCGGGGATCAGCGCGGCGCAGGCGAGCGCGTGCGGGGCGCCCCCGGACCGGCCCACCACACCGAACCGGCCGATCCCGAGGGCGTCGGCGATCAGGCGTACGTCCTCGGCGGCCGCGCTCACCGTGCGGCCCAGGCTGCGGTCCGAACCGCCGTATCCCGGCCGGTCGAACGTGATCAGGCGGATCCCCATGCGGTAGAGGACGGACGGCCGCGGGGCGGGCCCGAGCCGGCTGCCCGGAGTGCCGTGCAGCAGGAACACCGGGCGGCCCACGGGATCACCGCGCTCCTCGACCGACAGCCGTCGCCCGTCCCTCGTCCGTACCGTCCACGCCATCGGCAGTCCCCCCACGGCCCGGCGTTCCCCTGAGTCCGGCGGCAGAGCGACCGGCACCGGTCAGTATGCGGACCGGACCGCCCGGAGTCACGAGATCGGTTCACACCGCCATCAGCGGTGCGTCCTTCTTCCACTTCAGGATCTTGTCGAAGCTGACCACCGCGCCACGGCGGCCGGGCTTGTTGCCGATGTGGACGTGGTCGGCGAGCTCCTGGATGAGACACAGGCCGCGGCCGTTCTCGGCCTCGTCGGAAACAGGGCGCACGGCTTGGCGCGCGGACTGGGGACGGGTGAACCCCGGGCCGGAGTCGGTGACTTCGATACGGCACTTCTCGCCGTCGAGGTAGGCGGTGACCCGGTACGCCGTCGAGGAGTCCTGCCGGCCGCCGTGTTCGACGGCGTTGGCGCAGGCCTCACTGAGGGCGAGGGAGAGGTCGTAGGAGACGTCCGGATCGACGCCCGCGGTCTCCATGGTGCCGAGCAGCAGGCGCCGGGCGAGGGGGACGCTCGCAGCCTCGCGCCTCAGATGGAGTGACCACCAGATGCTCATGCTCCAGCCTCCTGGGCGCGGCTCGACATACCGTTACGTATTGCCGCCCGCACCCGGGTGTAAGCACACAGTTGACGTGATGCCGCCCATACGGGGGATGCACGGGGTGCGCTCATCGGTGTATGTGGGGCAGTTCGCACCACAGGTGACCTTCCGGGCGTACACCTCGTACGTCATCTTGTGGACCTGCCGTATGGCGTCCATAAGGCCAGTGCGATGATGAGCCCGCCATGACTGCCCCCCACGCACGCTCCGGAGGCGATCTCCGGGTTCTGCGGGCCGCGGTGTTCGCCGCGGTCTGCGTCGTGCTGGCCGCGGCCGGTCACTCGGCAGCCTCCTGCGCCACCGTCCCGTGGTGGACGCTCGGCGCGGGGTTCCTGGGGGCCGTCCTGGTCGTGGCACCGCTCGCCGGACGTGAACGGTCGCTGGCGGGCATCGCCACACTGCTCGCAGCCGGACAGACCGTGCTGCACGTGCTGTTCGGGCTGGGGCAGCACGGTGCGACGACGATGGCTTCGATGACGTCGATGCCGTCAACGTCCTCGGCACAGGCGGCGCAGGCCGTGCAATCGGCTCAGTCCCTGTCCGACGCCTCGCTGGTCCAGCAGGCCGCGCGGCTGCTGTGCGGGACCACCGCCGCGGCGATCAGCCCGGCGCAGGCCCAGAAACTCCTCACCGACGCCCGGCTCTATCCCGGGGCGACGGGCACGGCGGGTGCCACGGGCACGTCGGCCGTGCACCACTCGGCGGCGGACGCCATGGCCGGCTCCTCCGCCCTGGCGCTGCTGCCCTCCCTGCCGATGGTCCTCGGTCACGTCCTCGCGGCCGTCGCGGCCGGCTGGTTCCTGCGGCGCGGGGACCTGGCGCTGCTGAGGCTCGCCGAACTGTCCACCTGCTCGGCGCATTCCGTCGCGGAAGAGGCGCTCGTACGGTCCCTGCGCGGGGCGTTCGCGCTGGTGCGCGCCCTGCGTGCGGGGCTGCCGGGGGCGCCCGAGGCCGGACCGCGCCTTCAGCGCACCGCACTGCCGACGGTGCCCGGGCCGCACACCACCGCACTCCAGCACTCGGTGATCAGGCGGGGTCCGCCGGCCGGCGGCGCGTTCGTTCTCGCCGCCTGACACGACGGGCGCGACCCGGGGGATCCCAGAGGACCTCGAGGTACCGCCGTCGTGCGGCACGCACGCGTGCAGGTGTTTCCACGTTGCCCGAGTGATCGGGCACCCCTGCGCGCGCGTACCTCTCCTCAGTACCGGAATATCTTTCGAAGCGGAGTGCACTCCATGAAGGCTTCTCGTCTCGCCGCCACCGGCGCCGTCGCCGCCACGGCCGTGGTGATCCTTTCCTCGCCCGCGTTCGCGCATGTCAGCGTGGCCCCTGAGGGCACCGCCGCCAAGGGCGGTTACGCGGTCGTGGACTTCAAGGTCCCCAACGAGCGCGACAACGCCTCCACCAGCAAGCTCGAGGTCGCCTTCCCGGCCGACCACCCGCTGGCCTCGGTCATGCCGGAGCCGATGGCCGGCTGGAAGATCCAGGTCACCAAGTCGAAGCTCGCCAAGCCCCTCGAACTGCACGGCAAGCAGATCACCGAAGCCGTCACCAAGGTGACCTGGACCGCCACCAGCGCGGCCGCCGGCATTCAGCCCGGCTACTTCGAGAAATTCCCGGTGTCCATCGGCGCCCTGCCCGAGGACGCCGACGAACTGGTCTTCAAGGCGATCCAGACGTACTCCAACAAGGAGGTCGTGCGCTGGATCGAGGTCCAGGAGGACGGCGGGGAGGAGCCCGAGACGCCGGCTCCCGTCCTCGCCCTGTCCGCCGCCACCGAGGACGGCCACCACGGCTCCACGGCCGCTGAGAAGACCGACGCCAAGACCGAGAACGCCGCCGCGGCCACCGAGGCCGCCCCCGCCGACAGCAGCGACACCACCGCCCGCGTCCTCGGCGTGGTCGGCATCGTCGTCGGCGCACTGGGCGTGGCCTACGGCGTGCTCGCCGGGCGTCGGCGCAGCGACGCCTGACCTGTTCCACGGACGCGTGCCGGGGCCGTACAGCCCCGGCACGCACCAAAAAAACTTACATCTGGGACATTTCGATATGCGTAAGAAGACGTTCGCCGCGGCCGCGCTGATCGCCGCCGCCACCCTGACGCTGTCCGCCTGCGGCAGCGGTGACGACAGTTCCTCGCCCGTCACCGTGGTCTCGGAGGAGGCCGGCTCGGAGAAGGCCGCCACCGTCCTCGACCAGCCGTTCGAGAAGCCGGACCTGGTCCTGACCGACACCAAGGGCGCGAAGTACGACCTCCGGGCCGCGACCAAGGGCAGGCCCACCCTCATCTACTTCGGCTACACCCACTGCCCCGACATCTGCCCGCTGACGATGAGCAACATCGCCGTCGCGAAGAAGCAACTGCCCAAGTCCGAACAGGACAAGCTGACCGTCGTGTTCGTCACCACCGACCCGGCCCGCGACACCCCGGCCGAGCTCGGCAAGTGGCTCAAGGGCATCGACACCCAGTTCGTGGGGCTCACCGGTGACTTCGCCACCATCCAGGCGAGCGCCCGCACCCTCGGCATCTCCATCGAGCCCACCCACAAGGACAAGAAGACCGGCAAGACCGTCTCGGTGCACGGCACCCAGGTCGTCGCCTTCTCCCCGAAGACCGACAAGGGGTACGTCCTCTACGGCGAGGACGCCACCGTCGACGACTACACCAAGGACCTGCCCAAGATCATCAAGGGGCAGAACCCGTGAGCCGGTCGCTCGCCACGATCACCGTGCTGACCGGGGCCCTGCTCCTGGCCGGCTGCTCGGACTCCGCCGGCTCCGACGACGCCCGCCTCTCCGTCTCCGGTGCCTACATCCCGCAGCCCGTCTCCGCCGACATGGCCGCCGGGTTCCTCACCATCTCCAACTCCGGTGCCGCGAAGGACGAGCTGACCTCGGTCACCAGCGGCGACGGCGACGTCACCCTGCACGAGACGACCGGCGGCGCGATGGAACAGGTCTCCCGCCTCCCCGTCCCTGCCCACGGTCAACTCGTGTTCAAAAGCGGCGCCAACCATCTGATGTTCGACAAGCTGAAGCGCAAGCCGACGCTGGGTGACACCGTCACCGTCGAACTGCACTTCGCCCAGTCCGACCCCGTCGTCGTGAAGATGCCGGTCAAGTCGGCGACGTACATCCCCAAGACCGGACACTGAGGGAGGGACCACCTTGACGCAGACCATCGCCCCCCGCGTCCGGACCCTGTTGCTGCTGCTCCTGGCCACCGTCGGCCTGCTGCTGACCACGGCCGCACCCGCCTCCGCGCACGCCGCGCTCACCGGCAGCGACCCCGAACAGGGGGTGGTGGTCGACAAGGCGCCCGACCAGATCTCGCTGACCTTCTCCGAGAAGGTCGCCCTGTCGGACAACTCGCTGCGGGTGCTCGACCCCAAGGGCAAGACCGTTCAGCAGGGCAAGCCGTTCGCGGTGGACGGCACGACGTACGGCGTGAAGGTCCACAGCGGCCTGCCCGACGGCACGTACACCGTCGCCTACCAGGTCGTCTCCGCCGACAGCCATCCCGTCGCCGGCGCCTTCACCTTCTCCATCGGCGCCCCCTCGACCACCACCGTCTCCGTCTCCGGAGAAACCGTGGGCGGCGGGATCGTCGGCTGGCTGTACGGCTTCGGGCGGTACATGTCGTACGCCGGGTTCATCGTCCTGATCGGCGGCGCCGCCTTCGTGCTCGCCTGCTGGCAGCGCGGTGCCGGAGTGCGGCCCATGCAGCGCCTCGTCGTCGGCGGCTGGCTCACCCTGACCTCGTCCACCCTGCTGCTGCTCCTGCTGCGCGGGTCGTACACGAGCTCCGGGAAGGTCGGCGACATCTTCGACCTGGACCTGCTCGGGAACGTGCTCCAGACCAAGGCGGGCGCCGCCCTGGTGTCCCGGCTGCTGCTGCTCGCGGCGGCCGCGCTGTTCATCTCCGTGCTCTTCGGGGCCTACGACAAGCGCGACGAGGAGGAGAAGCGGGACCTCACCTTCGGTCTCGCGATCGGCGGGACGGTCGTCGCGGCCGGGCTGGCGGCGAGCTGGGCGATGGCCGAGCACGCCTCGGTCGGGCTCCAGGCCGGCATCGCGATGCCCGTCGACGTCGTCCACCTGCTGGCCGTCGCCACCTGGCTCGGCGGACTGACCGCGCTGCTCGTCGCGCTGTACCGCTCCGACGCGCCGATCGAGTCGGCCGCCGTACGACGGTTCTCCCAGGTCGCCTTCGGCAGCGTGGTCGCGCTGGTCGTGACCGGCGTCTACCAGTCCTGGCGCCAGCTCGGCTCCTGGTCGGCGTTCACCGACACCCGGTACGGACAGCTGCTGCTGGTCAAGATCGGGCTGGTGGCGTTGCTCGTCGGCCTCGCGTTCATCTCGCGACGATGGACCGCACAGCTCGCGGACGTGGTGGTGCAGCGGGGGAAGCGGACGCAGCAGAAGGAACGGGTGACGGCGAACGCCTCCGGGTCCGGCAAGGCCAAGGGCGGCGCGGGGGTCAAGGGGGCGGCTGCCAAGGGAGCGGTTGCAAAGGGGACGGTTGCAAAGGGGGCTGCTGTTGGGGAGGCTGACGCCAAGGGCGCGGGCGGCTTGCAGGGCACCGGTTCCAAGGAGGCCGGAGTCAAGGAGGCCGGCTCCAAGGGCACCGGTGATTCCAAGGGCGCAGGCGGCTCCAAGCGGGCCGCTCAACTCGCCCGGCAGCAGGCCGCGGTGGACACGGCACGGCAGAAGCGGTCACGGGACGCCGATCCCAACCGGTTCGGGCTGCGCCGCTCGGTGCTCGCCGAGGCGGGTGTCGCGGTCGTCCTGCTGGCGGTCACGACCGTGCTGACCCAGACCGAGCCCGGCCGCACCGAGGAGGACGCCAAGGCGACCAAGGCGGCCTCCTCTTCCTCGTCGTCCTCGTCGGACGCGTCGGACTCCTCCGGGGCACTGACCCTGGACATGTCCTTCGACACCGGCGGTACGGACGGCAAGGGCGTCGTGACGGTCGACCTCGACCCCGCGCGCGTGGGCGGCAACGAGATGCACGTCTACGTCCAGCGGCCCAACGGCCGTGCCTTCGACATCCCCGAGGTGAAGGTCGCCCTCACCCTGGAGGCCAAGAAGATCGGGCCGCTGACCGTCACCCCCGACCACATCACCACCGGTCACTGGGCGGCGAGCAGCGTCCAGATCCCCATGGCGGGCGACTGGAAGATCGCCGTGACCGTGCGCACCTCCGACATCGACCAGACGACCGTCTCCAAGAACGCTCAGATCGGCTGACCCGCACCATGGCTGAACAGTCCATTCCCGTCACCGGCACCGGAGAAGGCGACTCTGGGGAGGGCGACCTCGGGGAGGGCGGCCTCGGGGAGGGGGGCGCGTCCACGGTTCGTGCGTCCAAGGAGGGCGCTCCCAAGGAGGACGTTCCAAAGGAGGGCGTGTCCTCGAAGCGGGGCGGTCCCGTCGAGGGGCGGGCGTCCGAGACGGGGGCCTCCGCGAGGGGGCGGGCGTCTGAGACAGAGACCTCCGCCGCCAAGGGGCGAGCGTCCGCGATGGGCGTCTCCTCGAAGGGGCGAGCGTCCAAGACGGGCGCAGTTGCGGGTGGTGGTGTCTCCGAGAGAGTCACCTCCCCGGACGCCACCTCCACGGACAGCGCCTCCCCCGACAGCACCTCCCCGTCAGGCGGGCACGAGTCGAGCGGCTCCACCGCCACAGGCATCTCGCGGCGCACCCTGCTCGGTACCGCCGGCGCCACCGGGCTCGTCCTCGGCGCGGCCGGCGCGGCCGTGGGCTACGCCGCCGCACCCGCCGGGGCGACCGCGCTGACCTCCGTAGGCAGTGACGAGGTGATGTTTCACGGGAAACATCAGCCCGGCATCACCGAGGGCCTCCAGGCCCGCGGCCACCTCGTCGCCTTCGACCTGGCGGCGGGCGCGGGCCGCAAGGAGGCCGCCGCACTGCTGCGCCGCTGGTCGGACACCGCGAAACGGCTGATGGCAGGGGAGGCCGCAGGGTCCGACGACACGGATGTCGCCCGGGACGCGGGACCGTCGTCCCTGACGTTGACCTTCGGCTTCGGGCACAGCTTCTTCTCCCGGACCGGGCTGGAGAAACAGCGGCCTGTCTCCCTCGACCCGCTGCCCGACTTCTCCTCCGACCGGCTCGACAAAGCCCGCAGCAACGGCGATCTGTGGGTGCAGATCGGCGCCAACGACGCCCTGGTCGCCTTCCACGCCCTGCGCGCGGTCCAGAAGGACGCGGGCAGCGCGGCGAAGGTCCGCTGGCAGATGAACGGCTTCAACCGCACGCCGGGCGCCACGGCCCACCCCATGACGGCCCGCAACCTCATGGGCCAGCTGGACGGCACGCGCAATCCGAAGCCGAGCGAGTCCGACTTCGACGAGCGGATCTTCGTTCCGCGGGCCGTCTCGAAGGACCCGTCGTGGATGGCGAACGGCTCCTACGCCGTCGTACGGCGCATCCGCATGCTCCTCGACGACTGGGAGAAACTGTCCCTGGCGGGCCAGGAGGCCGTCGTCGGGCGCCGGAAAGCCAACGGGGCGGCGCTGTCCGGGGGCACCGAGACCACCCCGATGGACCTGGACAAGACGGATGCCCAGGGCGATCTGCTCGTCCCCATCAACGCGCACGCCCGGATCACCCGGCCCGACCAGAACGGGGGCTCGGCGATCCTGCGCCGCCCGTTCTCGTTCCACGACGGCATCGACGCGGACGGAGTTCCGGATGCCGGGCTCCTGTTCGTCTGCTGGCAGGCGGACCCGCTGCGCGGCTTCGTCCCGATCCAGCGCAAGCTCGACCGCGGCGACGCGCTCTCCCAGTACATCCGGCACGAATCGAGCGGCCTGTTCGCAGTGCCGGGCGGGGCCGCGGAGGGGGAGTACGTGGGGCAGAGGCTGCTGGAGGGGTAGGGGCAGCGGGGCGCCCGCAGCGGGAGGCGCGGCGAGGGGATCGGCGGGGGCGCGGTGGGGGCGCAGTGGGGAGGTTGCAGCCGGAAGACGGGACCCGGGGACGACCGGAAGACGCGGCGACCCCCGGCGGGGTGCAACCGGAAGGCGCGCCCGGGGGGCACGGCCTGGAGGGCCACGACCGGAAGGTCACAGCCAGCAGGTCACAGCCAGCAGGTCACAACCAGCAGGTCACAACCAGCAGGTCACAACCAGCAGGTCACAACCAGCAGGTCACAACCAGCAGGTCACAACCAGCAGGTCACAACCAGCAGGTCGCGCGAACGGCCCGGGGTGGTCTGCGGTCACGCCGTTTCACTCACCGGAGGGGCAGTCGTGAGACATGTGCGTCGGGCCGCGCAAGGGCCATTAGGGTGAGGTCATGCCAGCGAGCTATGCGTATCTCGGCCCTGAGGGCACCTTCACCGAAGTCGCACTGCGGACGCTTCCCGAGACGGCGACCCGGGAGCTGATCCCCTACGTGTCGGTGCAGTCCGCGCTGGACGCGGTGCGCGCCGGTGAGGCCGAGGCCGCGTTCGTGCCGATCGAGAACTCCGTCGAGGGCGGCATCACCACCACCCTCGACGAACTGGTCGCGGGCGCCCCGCTGATGATCTACCGCGAGGTACTGCTGTCGATCACCTTCGCGCTGCTGGTCAGGCCCGGCACGAAGATCACGGACATCAAGACGGTCTCCGCGCACCCGGCCGCACAGCCGCAGGTGCGCAACTGGCTGAAGAAGCACCTCCCCGACGCCCACTGGGAGTCGGCCGCGTCCAACGCGGACGCCGCCCGCCTGGTCCAGGAAGGCCAGTACGACGCGGCCTTCGCCGGCGAGTTCGCGGCCGCCCGGTACGGCCTTCAGGCGCTGGAGACGGAGATCCACGACGCCGAGAACGCGCAGACCCGGTTCGTCCTGGTCGGCCGCCCGGCCCGGCCCGCCGCCCCGACCGGCGCCGACAAGACGTCCATCGTGCTGTGGCAGCGGGACGACCACCCCGGCGGACTGCGCGACCTGCTGGGCGAGTTCGCCACCCGCGGCATCAACCTGATGCTGCTCCAGTCCCGGCCCACCGGCGCGGGCATCGGCAACTACTGCTTCTGCGTGGACGCCGAGGGGCACATCACCGACCGCCGGGTCGCGGACGCCCTGATGGGGCTGAAGCGGATCTGCCGCGAGGTGCGCTTCCTCGGCTCGTACCCGCGTGCGGACAAGGAACCCGCGGACCTGCCGGCGCCGCTCACCGGCACATCGGACGAGGCGTTCGTGACCGCCTCGGACTGGGTGGCCCGATGCCAGGACGGCCGCTTCTAACGCCTCAGGAGCCGGTCCTACCTGCAGATTTTAGTTATCCACAGAAGTTATCCACAGGTCAGCTTCTCGACCTGGGGACAAGTCGACAACAAACGGTGACCCTGTCGACAAATCGGCCCTCAGGGCACTTCTGCATCCACACGCGCGCACGTCACCCTTCGTCCACTGTTTTCCTTTAGGCAATCCTTTGGGGTGACCCATTTCCACTCGAAAGTAGGGGTAAATAGGAGTTTGCGCCGTGAATCCTCGGCATGATCCCCAGGTTTCGGAGTGATCAATTCCGAAATCCACAGACTCTCCGCACAGCCTGTGGATAACTCTTGGGAGGGTGTGCGCTGCTGTGGACAACCATGTGCCAAGTCCCGCTCACCGCAAGGGATTCGAGTCAACCCGGCGCCTCGCCCGTGCCTCGTCCCGGCGAGCCGGGGCACCTTTCATTGACACGTTCCGCAATTCACCCATAACGGAACGTAAGCCGCGATTCACTACGGTTGGGAATAGTGAGTCGTGGCCCGTATCCCCGCACCGGTAGCCTTGGCCGCGTGATTGACCTTCGCCTGCTCCGTGAGGACCCCGACCGAGTGCGCGCGTCGCAGCGCGCCCGTGGAGAGGACGTCGCCCTCGTCGACTCCCTCCTGTCTGCCGACGAGCGGCGCAGGTCGTCCGGCGTCCGCTTCGACGAGCTGCGTTCCGAGCAGAAGTCGCTCGGCAAACTCATCTCCAAGGCCTCGGGCGACGAGAGGGCCGAGCTGCTCCAGAGGACGGGCCGGCTCGCCGCCGACGTCAAGGCGGCCGACGCCGAGCAGCACGAGGCCGACGAGGAGGCCAAGCGGCTCCTCCTCCAGCTCGGCAACGTCGTCCACCCCGACGTCCCCGTGGGCGGCGAGGAGGACTTCGTCGTCCTGGAGACGCACGGCACCATCCGCGACTTCGGCGCCGAGGGCTTCGAGCCCAAGGACCATCTGGAGCTCGGCGAAGCGCTCGGCGCCATCGACGTCGAGCGCGGCGCCAAGGTCTCCGGCTCACGCTTCTACTACCTGACCGGTGTCGGCGCCCTGCTGGAGCTCGCCCTGGTCAACGCGGCGATCGCGCAGGCCACCGAGGCCGGCTTCACCCCGATGCTCACCCCCGCGCTGGTCCGCCCGCGCGCCATGGAGGGCACCGGCTTCCTCGGCCAGGCCGCGGAGAACGTGTACCACCTGGAGAAGGACGACTACTACCTGGTCGGCACCTCCGAGGTCCCGCTCGCCGCGTACCACATGGACGAGATCCTCGACGCCGACAAGCTGCCGATGCGCTACGCCGGCTTCTCGCCGTGCTTCCGCCGCGAGGCCGGCACCTACGGCAAGGACACCCGCGGCATCTTCCGCGTGCACCAGTTCGACAAGGTCGAGATGTTCTCGTACGTCCACCCCGACGACGCGGAGAACGAGCACCGGCGGCTCCTCGACTGGGAGAAGCAGTGGCTCACCGGCCTCGAACTGCCCTTCCAGGTCATCGACGTGGCCTCGGGCGACCTGGGCGCGTCCGCCTCGCGCAAGTTCGACTGCGAGGCGTGGATCCCGACCCAGGGCAAGTACCGCGAGCTGACCTCGGCCTCCAACTGCGACGGCTTCCAGGCCCGGCGCCTGTCCGTGCGGATGCGCGACACCAGCGACGGCAAGAACAAGGTCCAGCCGCTGGCCACGCTCAACGGCACGCTGTGCGCCGTACCGCGCACCATCGTGGCGATCCTGGAGAACCACCAGCTGGCCGACGGCTCCGTGCGGGTGCCCGAGGTGCTGCGCCCGTACCTGGGGGGCCGGGAAGTGCTGGAGCCGGTCGCCAAGTGAGCTTCCCCTACCGGCTGATCGCGACCGACCTCGACGGAACGCTCCTGCGCTCCGACGAGTCGGTCTCGCAGCGCACGCGTTCCGCTCTCGCGGCGGCCACGGACGCCGGGGCCGCGCACATCGTGGTGACCGGCCGCGGGGTCCCGTGGACCCGGCACATCCTCGACGACCTCGGCTACAAGGGGCTCGCGGTCTGCGGGCAGGGCGCCCAGGTCTACGACGTCGGCGAGCACCGTCTGGTGACCTCGGTGACGTTGGACCGGAAGCTGGCGGCCGTGGCCCTCGCGAAGATCGAGGCGGAGGTCGGCCCGCTGTACCTGGCGGCGAGCCGCGACGGCCTCGACGGTGATGTGCTGGTCGGACCCGGCTACTCGGTGACGGGTGCACTGCCGTCGACGCCGTTCACCGACGTGGCGGATCTGTGGGCCGCGCCGCTGAACAAGATCTACGTCCAGCATCCGCAGCTGTCGGACGACGAGCTGGCGCAGGCCGCCCAGCGGGTGGCGGGCGGCTTCGTCACGGTCGTGATGTCGGGCGCGGGCATCGTCGAACTGCTCCCGCTGGGGCTGTCGAAGGCGACGGGTCTGTCCCTGGCGGCCCGCCGACTGGGCCTGAAGGCCGCGGACACGATCGCCTTCGGCGACATGCCCAACGACATCCCGATGTTCGCCTGGGCGTCGTACGGCGTGGCGATGGCGGACGCGCACGAGGAACTCAAGGCGGTGGCCGACGAGGTGACGTCCTCCCACGAGGAGGACGGGATCGCGGTGGTCGTGGAGCGGTTGCTGGGCTGACGGCTACGGGCGGTCCGGCCGACGCCCACGGCTTGTCCGGCTGGGCCGGGAGCCGGTTGAGTCGAGAGCCGGGTGGGCCGGGAGCCGTTCAGCCGGGAGCCGGTTGTCGGGCTGGGCCGGGAGCTCACCGAAGGTCAGCAGCGCGTGCACCGGCCCCACCGAGGCATGGGCCCCCGGGCCGAGCTGATCGACGATCACACCGCAACCGGCCCACTCTCCGCCGCACTCCTCGACCATGGCCCTGACGGCGGCCGCCTGCCGCCCGGTCTCGATCCAGTCGTCGACCAGCACCAGCCGATCGCCGGACCGCACGGAGTTCCGCTGCATCCGAAGCCGGTGCCGAAGCCGACGGTAGTCGGGTGCGGTGGTCCGCTCGGTCTTCGGCCCTGGGAACATGCCGTCGCCCTTACGGACGGGCACGAAGCCGATCCCCAGTTCGACGGCCACGGCGGCACCGAGCAGAAAGCCCCGGGCCTCGACACCGCAGACCGCGGTGATCCCGGCACCCCGGAACGGCTCGGCAAGCGCCTTCACGACCGCCTCCAGAGCCTCGGCATCCCGGAACACCGCCCACACATCGGCGTGTCCGCCCAGCCAGGTGAAGTGTTCGAGGACGAGGGCGCGTGCGGTCCTGGCCAACTCCGGCCCTTCTTGACGTACTCCGGCCAAGAAGTGCGGCCCAGTCCCAGTGACAACGTCTCGCGGAGGATGCACGAATCGAACGTGCGCGGGCTTTTCAGGCCCGACCACGGCTGCATCTGATCAAGCCCAGTGCAAACCGGTGCCTTACCACTCGGCCAATCCTCCGGGTGGGCGGCCTCACGCGAGAGCGACATCGCGTGCTCGAAGCGGCCGCCCGGGCAGCTTCCGCGTGAAGCGGGTTCGACGGTGGCGTAACTACACCGGAACCCGCCGCGGACTGCCCTGCAGGGAGCTCGACGGACTGCCGTGCATGGACATCGCCGAGCACCTCCCCAGTCTGTGGCGCCGGTCTCGCCCGGCGTCGTGGACACAACCACTGTGCCCGTACGACGACTTGGGCGCCACTGATTAAAAGCGGCCGTGTGTTCGAAGCTAGCCGCGCCGCCACCGCCGCCGGCGCTTGCTGAAGAACCAGCCCGCGGGCGGCTCGTCAGAGCGCCAGGGCTGTGGCTCGGGCGCTCCTTGGCGCCAGCGCGCGGCGAGCATACGGGCGCGGGCAGACGGCTCGTTCGTCCCGGCGGAGCGTATGAAGTCCTCGTCCAGGACCAGGTCGTCCCAGTCGTCTGCCATGCCCGTTCCCTTCAACTCGCAGCCGAACATTCCCGTTTGTCCAGTCTGCCCGGACAGAGATGAAGTCCCTGTCAATAAGCCCGGCGTCAGAGCTCCTACTCCTCGCCCGCCAGCGTCAGCGACCGCAGCTTCTGTCCCGCGTACCAGGTGGCGAGGACGGTCACCACGACCAGCAGCACCGTGGCCGTCGGCAGTCCGACGTCCGAGGTGACAAGGTCACCGCCGGCGACCTTGTGGGCGACGGCCAGCGACCACTGCTGGACGCTCAGCGTGCGCGCCCCGGCGACCAGGGAGCCGAACAGGGCCTCCCAGACCAGCGCGTAGACGAGCCCGAAGACCACCGCGTGCCGGGACACCGTACCGAGCAGCAGGAAGAGCGCCGCGTAGGCGATCGAGGAGACCAGCGCGGCCACCGTGTAGGCGACGGCGATCTGCTGGCCGTTGCCGTTGAGGATGAGGCCCGCGATGAAGGTGGGCAGCGCCGAGAACACCATCGTGACGGCGATCGCGACGATCAGCTTGGTGAAGATGATCGTCGGGCGCTTGAGCGGCTTGGACAGCAGGTAGACCACCGAGCCGTCGTCGATCTCCGGTCCGATCGCGCCGGTGCCGGCGATGACACCGATGATCGGCACCATCGTGGCGAGCGCGAGCCCGCCCAGCAGGTCGGACGCGGTCTGGTCGTCGGCGCCGACCAGCGCGCGCACGATCACGGAGATCACGATGAGCAGCAGGGGCAGGGCGCCCAGGATGAGGGCCCGGCGGCGGCCGAGCAGGGCCCGGTAGGTGAGTCGGGCGACTGTGGGGTCGTACATCTTGGGCCTCCTACGCCGCGACGAGATACGAGAAGACGGACTCGAGGGACTCGTCGGACGGCGAGACCGTGAGCAGCCGGATGCCGTGGTCGCGCGCGACCCTCGGCAGCAGCGCGGTGAAGCGGCCGAAGTCGACGGCCTGGATGTGCAGCGCGCCCTCGGCCAGGTCGACTTCGATGCCGGACGTCGACGGGTCGGCGATCAGCGCGGCCGCGAGGGCGCGGTCGTCACTGGAGCGCACCAGGTAGCGGTGCGGCCGGTCGGTCATCAGACGGCGGATCCGGCGGAAGTCACCGCTGGCCGCGTGCCGTCCGGCCACGACGACCTCGATGTGCCAGGCCAACTGCTCGACCTCTTCGAGGATGTGGGAGGAGAACAGGACCGTGCGGCCCTCGTCGCCCATGCGGCGCAGCAGGTCCATGAGCTGCATGCGCTGGCGCGGGTCCATGCCGTTGAAGGGTTCGTCGAGCAGGAGCAGCGACGGGTCGTGGACGAGCGCGCTCGCCATCTTCACGCGCTGCCGCATGCCCTTGGAGTACGTCGAGATCTTGCGATCCTGCGCGTACTCCATCTCGACCGTGGCCAGGGCCTTCTGGGCGGCCTTGGCGCCGAGGCCGTGCAACTCGGCGTTGGCGACGACGAATTCGCGGCCGGTGAGGAAGTCGTACATCGCCTCACGCTCGGGGACGACGCCGATGTGCTTGTAGATCTGTTCGTTGCGCCAGGTCGGCTGTCCGTCGAGGGTGACGGTGCCGGTGGAGGGGGCGAGGAAGCCGCCCATCATGTTGATGAGGGTGGACTTTCCGGCGCCGTTCGGGCCGAGCAGGCCGGTGACGCCGGGGCCGATGGTCATGGTGATGTCGTTGACGGCGACCACGTTGCCGAACCAGCGGGAGACATGGTCGATCTGGAGCGTGGTCACAGTCCCACCTTCTTGTAGCGGCGCAGCAGGAGGCCGTAGCTCGCCGCGATCAGGCCCAGTACGGCGAGGACGTAGACGACTCCTTCGCCGTTGCTCGGGGCCACCGCGCCGGGGAACGCCGAGTGCGCGCCGAGGAACGCGGACTGGAGTCCGTCGATGAGCGTGACCGGTGAGAACAGGCCGATCCACGGGACGGCGCTGGAGCTGCCCTGGGTGTCGGCGATGGCCTGGAGGGTGGAGACCGCGCCGTAGGAGATGGTCATGACGGCGATCACGGCCGCGATGCCGAAGCCGCGGCGCGGCGTGACCGAGGCGATGACCAGGCCGATGCCGGCGAAGAGCAGCGAGAGCAGTGCCACGGAGACGAGTCCCTGCCCGAATCCCTCGGTCTGGTCGGAGAAGTCCAGCTTGGCCAGCAGCGCGCCCACATAGAGCACGACCAGCGGGGCCGCGGTGAGGACGAACATCGCCGAGGCCAGCGCCGCGTACTTCGCGCGCACGTAGTCCGCGGTCTCGATGGGCCGCGAGAAGTACAGCGGCACGGTCTTGAAGCGCAGGTCGCGCGAGACGGACTGGGGTGCCTGCGAGGCAACGTACAGACTGATGACGGCCTGCATGATGATCGCGTAGCGCGTGTAGTCGACCGGCAGGTCCTTCGCCTTCGTGGCGACCGCGACGGCCACCATGATGGCCGCGGGCACGCACATCACGACGAACAGCAGCATCGGCAGCACCTTGGACTTGACCGAACGGCCGAGGCCGTAGGCGCCGCGCAGGGACTGCGAGTAGAGCGAGCGGGTCGCGTAGGAACGGCCGAGACGGGCGCCGTCGTAGGTGCGGTAGCCGATGTTGTGGATGCGGGTCTGGTCACCCGACGGTGGTGCTGCGGAGTGCTCAATTGCCATGGCCGACCGCCTCCTTCCGCTGGTCTTCGTCGCTCATGTCGGTGCTCATGCCGGTGTTCTTGTCCTCGCTCGTGAAGACTTCCGAGATGTGGTGCCTGCGCTGTTCCATGCGAACCAGGCCGAGGCCGAGATCGGCCACCACGTCCCGGACGACGTCATAGGTCTCCTCGCCCTGCGCGGTCAGCAGCAGGACGTGGCCGGCGCCCGGCAGGCCGCTCGGGGATTCGAGGATCTCCACCCCGCGCGCGTGCAGCACCTCGCGCACCGCGCGGGTGCCGTCCGGGTGCTCGTCGGTGTCGGTGACCTCGACCGCGAGGGTCGTCGTCATCTGGGTGAAGTCGGTGGTGGAACTGGAGCGCAGGAGCTTGCCACCGTCGATGACGACGACGTGGTCGCAGGTGCGCTCCAACTCGCCCAGCAGGTGCGAGGTGACCAGGACCGAGATGCCGAAGTCGGTGTAGATACGGCGGATCAGACCCAGCATGTCGTCGCGGCCCACCGGGTCGAGCCCGTTGGTCGGCTCGTCCAGGAAGACCAGCTGCGGGTCGTGGACCAGGGCCTGCGCCAGCTTCACGCGCTGCTTCATGCCGGTCGAGTAGCCGCCGATGGGGCGATAGCGCTCCTCGTACAGACCGACATGGCGCAGCGTGTCCGCGGTGCGCTCGCGAGCGGCGGTGGGCGGCAGGCCGGACATGCGGGCCATGTGCACGACGAACTCGGTGGCCGAGACGTCCGGCGGCAGGCAGTCGTGCTCCGGCATGTAGCCGACCCGCTCGCGGATGTCGGCGCCCTTGGTCGCGACGTCGAGGCCGAGCACTTCGGCACGGCCCTCGGTGGCGGGGGACAGACCCAACAGGATCTTGATCATGGTGGACTTGCCGGCTCCGTTGGCTCCGACGAGTCCGGTCACACCGGGTCCGACGTCCAAGGAGAGCCGGTCAAGCGCGGTCACCCGGGGGAACCGCTTGCTCAGGCTTTCGGTCGCGATCACAGTCACGTCATAGACGGTAGTGACACGGACCACTCAGGTCGTCACCCCGCAGAGCTGCATCGGCATCAGACTCCAGAGGTACGGGCACCTAAGGGTCACCCTGAGGTCGAACATCCCGGCCTCCGTTTTCCACATCGGCGGGGTTGTCCACAGGCGGACCCGGCCCTATTGACGCAGCCTCTGACGACTGTCACATTCGCCAGTGTCAGGTTACGGACGCGTACCGCAGTCGACGGGGACGGGGACGGGGTGGCATGACGACGGCTGTGAACAGCGAACTCTCCACACGATTGCGGGGATTCAGGCAGGTCCAGCGGCTCGCGTACGAGTGCGCGGAGGCGGTAGCGGCCCGTCTGGAACCCGGCGTGACCGAGCGGCAGGCCGCCCGGATGCAGCGCACGTGGCTGCGCGAGCACGGCGTACGGGACTGGTTCCACCTGCCCTTCGCCTGGTTCGGGGACCGCACGGCGTTCACGGACTTCCGCATCCCGCTCCAGTTCTTCCCCACCGGCCGCCGCCTGGAGCCCGGGATGCCGTTCATCCTGGACATGGCCCCCGTGTACAAGGGCTTCACCGCGGACGTCGGCTACTCCGGATCCCTCGGGATCAACCCCGTCCAGGCCCGGCTGGCGGCCGACCTGAAGGCACACCGCGAACTGATCCTTCGCGAGGTCCGCGAGCGGCGGTCCCTGCGGGAGATCTACCAGGACGCGGACCGGCTCATGGTCCGCCAGGGCTACGCCAACCGGCACCGCGCGTACCCCTTCGGCGTGATCGCTCACAAAGTCGACCAGGTGGACCAGGTCGAGCAGCGCCGCTGGGCACCGCATGTCCTCGGGTTCGGCACCCGCGCTCTCAAGGGCCTGGCCGCGGACGCCCTGCGTGGCCACCGGGAGGGCTGGTCCCCCCTGTGGTCGCCGTACCGTTTCTCCGACCACCCGCCCACAGCCGGGCCTGTGGGCGGTCGAACCCCACCTCGGATTCCGGGGCACCGGCGCGAAGTTCGAGGAGATCCTGGTCGTGACCGACTCCCGGGACCCGCAGCAGAGCGCCTTCTGGCTCGACGACGATCTGCCGCACGTGCGGCGCTGGGCGGAGGAGAAGTGACCCTGCTCGAAGGTGCGCGGGAGCGCCGGGTACGGACCGGCGGTGTCGACCTTTGCGTGGCCGAACTGGGAGACCCGGCGCAGCCAACCGTGGTCCTGGTGCACGGCTACCCGGACAGCAAGGAGGTGTGGTCGCAGGTGGCCGTCCGCCTCGCCGACCGCTTCCACGTCGTCCTCTACGACGTCCGCGGCCACGGCCGCTCCACGGCACCGAAGCCACTGCGCGGCGGATTCACCCTGGAAAAGCTGACGGACGACTTCCTGGCCGTGGTCGACGCGGTCAGCCCCGACCGCCCGGTGCACCTCGTCGGGCACGACTGGGGCTCGGTCCAGTCCTGGGAGTTCGTCACCGTCCGGCGCACCAAGGACCGCATCGCCTCCTTCACCTCGATGTCCGGGCCGTCCCTCGACCACTTCGGCCACTGGATCGCGGGACGCCTCAAGCGCCCCACCCCGCGCAGGGTCGGCCAGCTGCTCGGCCAGGGCGCCAAATCCTGGTACGTCTACCTGCTGCACACCCCCGGCCTGCCCGAACTGGCCTGGCGCGGTCCCCTCGGCACGATCTGGCCCCGCCTCCTGGAGCGCGTCGAGAAGGTCCCCGCCGACGGCTATCCGACCTCCTCGCTGCCGACAGACGCGGCCCACGGCGCCTGGCTGTACCGGGACAACGTCCGACCCCGGCTGCGCCACCCGCGCGCCGACGCGTACGCACACGCGCCCGTGCAGCTCATCACGCCCCTTGGTGACGCCTTCCTCTCCGAGAAGCTCTACGACGATCTCGGCCACTGGGTGCCGCGGCTGACCCGGCGCGCCCTCCCCGCCAAGCACTGGATCCCGCGCTCCCGCCCCGACCAGCTGTCGGCGTGGATCACGGAGTTCGTGACGTCCGTCGAAGAAGGCCGCAGCACCGCTCAGGCGACCGGGAAGTACGCCGACCGGTTCGGCGGACAGCTCGTCCTGGTCACCGGCGCCGGCAGTGGCATCGGACGGGCCACGGCGTTCGCCTTCGCCGAGGCAGGCGCCCGCGTGGTGGCCGTCGACCGGGACGCCGAGGCCGCCGCCCGTACCGCCGAACTGTCCCGGCTGGTCGGCGCCCCTTCGGCGTGGGCGGAGACGGTGGACGTCTCCGACGAGCAGGCCATGGAGAAACTCGCCGCCAGGGTCGCCGCCGAGTACGGCGTGGTGGACGTCCTCGTGAACAACGCCGGGATCGGCCTGGGCGGTTCCTTCTTCGACACCACGACCGAGGACTGGAAGAAGGTCCTCGACGTCAACCTGTGGGGCGTCATCCACGGCTGCCGGCTCTTCGGGAAGCAGATGGCCGACCGCGGACAGGGCGGCCACATCGTCAACACCGCCTCGGCGGCCGCCTATCAGCCCTCCAAGGCCCTGTCCGCCTACGGCACCTCCAAAGCGGCCGTCCTCATGCTCAGCGAGAGCCTGCGCGCGGAACTGGCGGGGCAGGGGATCGGTGTCTCGGCGATCTGCCCCGGCTTCGTCAACACCAACATCACCTCCACCGCGCGCTTCGCGGGCGTCGACGCCGACGAGGAGAAACGCCGCCAGAAACGCGCGGCCCGCCTCTACGGGTTGCGCAACTACCCGCCGGAGAAGGTCGCCGACGCCATCCTCAGGGCCGTCGTGCGCAACCAGGCCGTCGTCCCGGTCACACCCGAGGCACGCGCCGCGCGCACCCTGGCGCGGTGGGCGCCGAAGGCACTCCGGGCGATCGCACGGCTGGAGCCCCCGCTGTGAGCCACGAGACCACTGCGCGTTGGGCGCCTTCCGTGTCCTTGGCGCCCTTTCAACGATCCCGAATCCCCCCGCACCGAACCCCCGGTGAGCCCATCGGGACTCGCATCACCGGGTACGCCGGCTTCCTCTTCGAGCGGCCGCTCGGCGAGCGTCCACCGCTCAACGCGCCCATACCCGCGCGTGAGGAACCGTGCTTCCGGCGGTCCCACCCCTCGGGGGAGCGCGCGTCAAGCCGGGTGACCGAGCACTCGAAGCGGCCACCGGCGGCCAGGGCGGCCGGGTCAACGGCGGTGTACGGGTGAGCGACGGTGGGCCGCAGGCCGGCTCAGGCGACGGGCCCGCCTACCGGATCGAGGACCTCGCCCACCTCAGCGGCGCCACCGTCCGCACCATCCGCGCCTACCAGGACCGCGGCCTGCTCCCCCGCCCCGAGCGCCGTGGCCGGGCCAACATCTACACGCACACCCACCTCGCTCGGCTGCGCCAGATCGCCGACCTCCTCGACCGCGGCTACACCCTGGCCTCCATCAAGGAACTCCTGGAGGCCTACGACTCCGGCCGCGGCCTCGGCGGGGTCCTCGGACTGGTTGCCGAGGTGGACGGCCCGTGGACCGACGAGGAGACCGTACGGATCTCCCGCGCCGAGCTGGAGGAACGCTTCGGTGGCTCCCCCGACGAAGCGGCGGTCGCCGAAGCCGTGGAACTCGGCATACTGGAGCCGGTCCCCGGCGACGACTCCTTCCTCGTGCCGAGCCCCCAAGAGCTCGCCGTGGCCGTCGAGTTGCACATGGCCGGGGTCCCCCTCTCCGCGATCTCCAGCCACCTGCGGGAGTTGAGGGGCCAGGTCGAGCACATCGCGGCCCGCTTCCTGGAGTTCACCACCGAGCACGTCTTCGCCCGCTACCTGGAGGGACCGCACCACCCGACCGACGCGGACGCCACCGAGGCGGCCTCACTCGTACGCCGGCTGCGGCCGCTCGCGCAGCAGACCGTCGACGCGGAACTCGCGCGAGCGATGCGGCTGTTGGCGGTACGACACCTGCGCCGGCACCTGGGGACGGAAGGACCGCCGGCGAGCCGTCCCACGTCACGTTCCGTGGCCGTGCCCGAGGAGACAATACGGGCGGTGGAGGAGCTGGTTGGGGCAGAGCGGGCGGCGGAGTTCTTCGCGCTGGCGGCTGAACGGGAGGTGCGGGCAAGGGGGTTGGACGCGCTCACGTCAAACTGGCTCCCCCCAGTCGATCTTGACGAAGGGGGCTGACATGACAGGGAGTTGTCCACAGAAACGCCAAGTAGCCTGTGGATAACTACAGTTGGTTGTGGACCAAACATCCGGGTCAAAATCATTCGCGTGATCCGCGTCTCTCCCGGCACCCTGGCGGGATGAACGAGAGCAAGCCACGCGAGATGGACGAGAGACGCACCGTGAAGGTGTCGAAGTACCTCTCGAAGCATCTGCGCCATCAACCCGAACGGATCGGGCTCACACTCGACGAGGCCGGCTGGGTCGAGATCGACGTACTGCTCACCGCAGCCGCCGCACACACCTTCCGCATCACCCGTGAAGAACTGGACCATGTCGTCGCCGCCAACGACAAACAGCGCTTCGCCATCGAGGGCACCCGGATCCGCGCCAGCCAGGGCCACAGCATCGAAATCGACCTCGGACTCACCCCGGCGACCCCGCCGCCGTACCTCTACCACGGCACCGTGGCCCGCAACCTGGACGCGATCCGTGCCGAAGGGCTGCGCCCCATGAACCGGCACGACGTGCACCTGTCACCCGACCGAGAGACCGCGACCCGGGTCGGCTCCCGTCGCGGCCGGCCCGTCGTGCTCTCCGTGGACGCGGGAGCCATGCACCACGACGGCCATGTCTTCCACGTCAGCGCGAACGGGGTGTGGCTGACCAAGAGCGTGCCACCTCGCTACCTGCGCCTCCCCGAGTCGCACTGAACCCCCACGGGAGATGATCGACGCCATGGACCACGGCATGGACCACCTCCCCACCACCGAGGCCGCCGTCACCACGCTCCGCGCCCTCGCCGCCCGGTACGGGCTCACGATCGAGGTGACCCACGACATCGGAGCCGACCAGACCTCCCGCCGCAGTGCAGCGGGCGTCGGCGTCACCACCGACCCTGACGGCACCCTGCCCCACGAGGCCTACGTCGAACTCGGCGGCCGCCCCCAGGTGGACGTGCGGCTCTTCGCGGACGACGACGCCCTGATCACCGTCGACGGAGTCGAGTGCCCGGACATCGCCCGTGACGACGTCCCCGCCTTCCTCTGCGCTCTCTACGAGGGCCACGCCTGGGTGAAAACCCGCCGCTTCCCGCCGGGCCGCTTCTTGATGATCCCGCTGCCGGGTGACCGCGTGCACAAGGAGTTCATCCTGGCCGGGCTCAGCCCATGGCTCAACGGCCGCACACGGTGACCATGAGTCACTGTTTCACGTGAAACACGGCCCGGCGCATACGCTCGGACACATGAGTCTGCGCCTGAGCACCGTGATCCTCCCGCACCGCCGCTGGAACGAGGGAGGCCGCGAGGCGTGGCAGCGCGCGGAACAACTCGGCTTCCACACCGGATACACCTACGACCACCTCTCCTGGCGCACCTTCCGCGACGGCCCCTGGTTCGGTGCCGTACCCACTCTGACCGGCGCCGCGGGCGTCACCGACCGGCTGCGCCTGGGCACGCTGGTGACCTCGCCGAACTTCCGGCACCCGGTGACCCTCGCCAAGGAACTGATCACCCTCGACGACATCTCCGGCGGTCGTGTGACCCTCGGTATCGGCGCGGGCGGCACCGGTTTCGACGCCACCGTGCTCGGCCAGGACATGTGGACCCCGCGCGAGCGGGCCGACCGGCTCGCCGAGTTCGTCCCCCTGCTCGACCGCCTGCTCTCCGAGGACTCGGTGTCCTATGAGGGGGACTTCTACTCGGCACACGAGGCCCGCAACATCCCCGGCTGCGTCCAGCGGCCCCGGCTGCCCTTCGCGGTGGCTGCCACCGGTCCGCGTGGCCTGCGGCTCGCCGCACGCCACGGACAGGCCTGGGTGACGACCGGCGACCCCAAGCTGTTCGAGAACGGCACGCCCGAGCAGTCCGTCCAGGCCCTCCGCGGCCAGGTCGACAAGCTCACGGACGCCTGCGCGGCGCTCGGCCGGGACGTGAAGGAGCTGGACAAGATCCTGCTCACCGGCTTCACCCCGGACCGCGGCCGTCCGCTGGAGTCCCTCGGCGCCTTCGTCGACTTCGCCGGGCGGCACCGGGAGCTCGGCTTCACCGAGATCGTGATCCACTGGCCGATCCCCGACTCGGACTTCGCCGCAGACGAGAAGATCTTCGAGCAGATCGCCATGGAGGCACCGGCGCAGCTGCGCTGAGACCGTGCCTCTGGGGTCGCTGAGGCCGGTCACGCGGCATCTGAGTCTCACCTGTGCGGCCACCCGTACGGTCGAGTGCACACATGCGGGAGAATGACCGCGTGACCTCAGCGACCCGACAGCCCGAGACCCCGGCCGCCGACATACCTCCGCGCCTGATCGCCACCGATCTGGACGGCACTCTGCTGCGCGACGACAAGTCGGTGTCCCCGCGTACCGTCGCGGCCCTCGCCGCCGCCGAGAAGGCGGGCATCGAGGTCTTCTTCGTCACCGGCCGACCGGCCCGCTGGATGGACGTCGTCAGCGACCACGTCCACGGCCACGGCCTCGCGATCTGCGGCAACGGCGCCGCGGTGGTCGACCTGCACGGCGGCCCCGGCGCCCACCGGTTCGTGAAGGTGCGTGAGCTGGCCCGTCAGAACGCGTTGGACGCCGTACGGCTGCTGCGCGAGGCGGCACCAGGCACGGTGTACGCGGTGGAGCAGACGTACGGCTTCTACCAGGAGCCCGACTATCCCAAGCTGCACATGGAGATCCCGGACAACCTCGCCCCCGCCGAGCGGCTGCTGGCGGAGGACGGCCCCGGTGCCGACGAGCCGGTGCTGAAGATCCTCGCCTACCACCCCTCGATCGACCCGGACGCCTTCCTCACCCTCTCCCGCCTCGCCATCGGCGACCGTGCCAACGTCACCCGATCCAGCCCCAGCGCCCTGCTGGAGATCAGCGGCCCCGGCGTCTCCAAGGCCAGCACGCTCGCCCTGTGCTGTGCCGAGCGCGGCATCTCGCACGAAGAGGTCGTCGCTTTCGGGGACATGCCCAACGACGTCGAGATGCTGACCTGGGCCGGCCAGTCGTACGCGATGGGCAACGCGCACCCGGACGTGATCGCCGCGGCCTCGGGCCGGACCGTCGCCAACAACGAC
The DNA here is from genome assembly GCF_036174265.1 of Streptomyces sp. NBC_00285. Taxonomy (NCBI): domain Bacteria; kingdom Bacillati; phylum Actinomycetota; class Actinomycetes; order Kitasatosporales; family Streptomycetaceae; genus Streptomyces; species Streptomyces sp. NBC_00285. Next base: position 5,385,387 of record NZ_CP108055.1, read on the forward strand.
GACGGAGTGGCGGTCGTGATCGAGCAGATGCTGGCGGAGCGGTTCTAGATCAGCCGACCGGCACCCCTCGCGCGGCCAGCCACGGCACCGGATCCACCGCCGAGCCCAACTCCGGTGTGACCCGCACCTCGAAATGCAGGTGCGGGCCGGTCGAGTTGCCGCTCGTGCCCGACTGGCCGATCCACTGACCAGGGACGACGTTCTCCCCCTGGTCCACGGTGACGGCGGCGAGATGGGCGTACTGCGTGTAATAGCCGCCGCCAGTGTGCTCGATCACGATCTCGATGCCGAAGGCGCCACCACAGGACACCCTCACCACCCGGCCCGCGCCCACCGCCCACACCGGCGTCCCGATCGGCACCGCGAAGTCCTGCCCGGTGTGCCGGCTCGCCCATCGCGACCCACCGCTTCCGAACCCCGCGGACAGTTCGTACGCCGCCACCGGCGTGACCCAGGCACCCACCGGGGCCTGCTGCGGCTGATCCAGTCGTACGGCGCCCCGGCACGAGCCGGCCGCGACGGAGGCGTCGGCCTGCCCCTGCAACTGCCAACGGGCCTCCTCCAGCTTGTTCTCGATGTCCCCCTTCAACGCGGCGAGTTCGGCACTCCGCTTCTCCAGTGTCCGCCAGGTAGCCGCGGCCTTCGCCTCGTCCGCCTCGAGCCGTGACTCGGCCCGACGGCTCTTGTCGACCGCGTTGTTGACGGCCAGCGTCGTCCGGGAGAAGACGTGCTCCCCCTGCATCAGCTCATCGGGGTCGCCCGCGAAGAGGATCTGCGCGGTGAGAGGCAGACCGCCGCCGTCGCGGTACTGGGCCCGGGCGATACGGCCGAGGTCCTCGTGCAGTACGGCGATCTCCCGCCGCTCCCGGTTCAGAAGACCCTCGAACCGCAGAGCCTGCGCCCGCTGCGTCTGTGCCTCCTGACGCCCCGTCTCGTACTGCTGGGTCGCCAGGGCCGCGTCCTGGTACAGCCGCTCCACCTGCGTGCTGATTCCGGGATCAGCGTCCTTCCGGCGGCCCGCGCCGTCGGCGGCGTCCGTGGGCCGGGCCGCCAGTACCGCGAACGCGCACAGCAGTGCAGGAACGAGCAGCGGGCGCAGGCGAGGTGATCGCATGTCAGCGATCCTGTCCCGGACTCCGGGACGTGGTCCTGTTGGAGTCGTACGGCTGGGGGACACGTTGCTGCGGACGGGTCACACCAGGCCCTTCAGCGTGGTGCCTCCCAGACCACCGTCGTCCCGCCGCCGTTCTCGCCGATGCCCGGCCCGTGTCCGCTGTCACCGCCGAGGGACTCTGCCCGTCGTTCGAGGTTGCGCAGGCCGCTGCGCCGACCGCCCTCGGGAATGCCGACACCGTCGTCCGCGACGGTCAGCCGGACGCCCGGGCTGCCGTCCGGCAGGGTCGCGTTCGCGTCGACGACGACGTCGATCCGGGAGGCGCGGGCGTGCCGGAAGGCGTTGGACAGAGCCTCGCGCAGGGCCGCGACGAGGTTCTTGCCGACCATGTCGCCGACCACGGTGTCGACCGGGCCGACGAATCGGTGCGAGGGCGTGAAACCGAGCGGCACGGCTGCCATGGTGATCTCTCGCAGCACCCGGGTACGGAGTCCCGCAGAGGTGTCGGCCGGGCTCTGCTGGAGCGCGAAGACCGCGGTGCGGATCTCCTGGATGGTGGTGTCGAGTTCGTCCACCGCCTTGCCCACCCCGTCCCGCACCTCGGGCACGGCCGACCGGCGCTGCGTGCTGCCGAGCATCATCCCCGTCGCGAACAGTCGCTGGATGACGAGGTCGTGCAGGTCACGTGCGATCCGGTCGCGGTCCTCGTACACCGCGAGCCGCTCCCGGTCCCGCTGCGTCTCGGCCATGATCAGAGCGAGCGCGGCCTGCGAGGCGAACTGGACGGCGAGAGTGCGCTCCGCCTCGGTGAACGGTCGCTCCCCGCGGGCGCGCGGTGTGACGAGACTGCCCAGCAACCGGCCTTCGCTCTGGAGCGGCACCATCATGATCGGCCCGTAGTCGCGCGCGAAGCCGCTGGTCACGCGTGGATCCGTGGCCGCGTCCTGCACGAACACGGCCTGTCCGTCGAGGAGTTCGGCGACGATCTCGCTGTCCGGCGGAATCACCGTGCCGAGCGCTTCCGACGGCCGGTCCGCGGCCACGGCCACGGCCACGATCTCCAGCCCGCCCTCGTCACTGGGCAGCAGCACGATCCCGGCCGTCGATCGGGACAGCCGGCGGGCCTGCTCGGCGACGACCTGGAGAGCGTCGTCGGCATCGCCACCGGACAGCAGGGCGGTGGTCACGGCGACCGAGCCGTCGATCCAGCGCTCATGCTGCTGTGCCGCCTCGTACAGACGGGCGTTGCCGACGGCGATCCCCGCCTCCGTGGCCAGCACCCGGACCAGGTTGAGGTCATGGTCGTCGAACAGCATGCCCCCGTGCTTCTCCGTCACATACAGGGTGCCGAAGACCTCGCCTCGCACCCGGACGGGCAGGCCCAGGAAGGTGCGCATCGGCGGATGGTGTTCGGGCAGGCCGCACGAGCGCGGGTCCACGGTCAGATCCGCGAGCCTCATCGGCTCCGGGTTGCGGGCGAGGGCGCCGAGCAGGCCCTTGCACCCGTCGGGCCGTCGCCCGATCCGCCGGGCCGTCGGCTCGTCGGTCCCGTGGAAGACGAAGTCGGTGAGCCTCTCGCCGTCCTCGTCGACGACACCGATGGCCGCGTACCGGGCGCCGGTCAGTTCCGCTGCCGTCTCGCAGATCCTCTGCAGCAGGGAGCGCGGCTCCGGACCACTGTCCACGGACCGCATCGCCTCCAGCAGTTGCGGCAGCCGTACGGCCAGGTCGGTCGACAGTCCCTGAGGGGTGGGCATACCCCGAGCGTAGTTAGTGCTGTTTCATCCAGAAAGCCGGACTGGTCCTCCTGAACCGCCCCGAGCCTGCCGGCTTCAGGGTGCTCCCACCAGCAGTTCCGACGCCGCCTCCCGCGCGGCCATCTCCCGCAGGGGCCCCTCCACGGCCGCCAACTCCTCGTAGGAGCCCCGCTGCACCACCCGTCCCGCGTCGAGCACGACCACCTCGTCCACCGACTCGAGCCCGGCCAGCCGGTGGGTGATGAGGAGTGTCGTACGGCCCTGTGTGGCAGCCAGCAGATCGACGGTGAGCGCGTCCGCGGTGGGCAGGTCGAGATGTTCGGCGGGCTCGTCGAGGACGAGGACGGGGAAGTCCGCGAGCAGCGCCCGGGCCAGCGCGAGGCGCTGCCGCTGGCCGCCGGACAGCCACGCCCCGTGTTCGCCGACCAGCGTGTCGAGTCCGTCGGGAAGGCCATCCGCCCAGTCGAGCAGCCGGGCCCGCCGCAGGGCATCCCTCAACTCGTCCTCGGTCGCGTCCTTCTTCGCCAGGAGCAGGTTCTCGCGCACCGAGCTGTCGAAGAGGTGCGCGTCCTGTGCGCACAGCCCCACCAGCCGCCGTACGTCGTCGCTGTGCAGCCCGTAGGCGTCCACGCCGCCCAGGGTGTACGTGCCGGTGTCCGCGTCCAGGAAGCGCAGCAGTACCTGCGCGAGCGTCGTCTTGCCGGAGCCGGACGCCCCGACCACCGCCACCCTGCGGCCCTGGTGAAGGGTCAGGTCGAGCCCGGCGAGCGCGTCCCGGTCCTGGCCCTCGTGACGGGCCGCAAGGCCCTTGAGGACGACCGGGAACGGTGAGGCGGGCGCCGGTCGGCTGCTTTCCGGCTCCCGTACGGGCTCGGGCGCGTCCAGCACCTCGTACACGCGCTCCGCGCTCCTGCGCACCCGCTGGCGGTACTGCACGGCGAGCGGCAGCCCGAGGACCGCCTCGAAGGCGGCCAGCGGAGTGAGGACCACGACGGCCATGGCGATCCCGCCCAGTCGGCCGGCGGCGACCGCCTGGACGCCGACGAGGGCGGTGGCCGTGACGGTCAGACCGCAGATCACTGCGGTGAGTCCGTCACCGAGGGCGGTGGCAGTGGCGGCCCGGGAGGCGATCCGCTTGAGGACGCCATCAGCTCGCCGTGTCTCCGCCGTGCGGGCGGGCAGGGCGCCGGCGACGGTCAATTCGGCGGTGCCGGTGAGGAGATCGGTCACGCGGGTGGCCAGTTCCCCGCGGGCGGGCGCGAGCCTGTGCTCGGCCCGCCGGGCCACGGCACCGGTAACCAGCGGGACACCCGCACCGGCCGCCAGCAGGCCCGCGGCGAGCACGGCACCGGCCTCGGGCAACAGCCAGGCCGTGAAGCCCACGGAAGCTGCCGACACCACGACCGCGGCACCGGCCGGCAACAGCCAGCGCAGCCAGTAGTCCTGAAGCGCGTCCACATCGGAGACGAGCCGCGAGAGCAGATCACCGCGGCGAGCCGTCCGCAGACCGGACGGCGCAAGTCGTTCCAGCCGCCGGTAGACGGCGACCCGGGTGTCGGCGAGCATCCGCAGCACGGCGTCGTGCGACACCAGCCGCTCCGCGTACCGGAACACCGCCCGTCCGATCCCGAAGGCCCTGGTCGCCGTCACGGCCACCATCAGATACAGCACGGGCGGCTGCTGCGAGGCTCGCGAGATCAACCACCCGGAGGTGGCCATCAGCCCCACGGCACTACCGAGGGCGAGACTGCCGAGGAGCAGCGCGAGAACGAGTCGGCCACGCCGGGGACCGGACATGGCGCGCACCCGGGCGAGAGTGCTGCGCCGGTCCGGCGGCACATCGGTCACCGAGGGTCCGGCCGAGGCGACGACGCTGGTCCCCACCACTGGTGCCGCGGATGCCCTGGCCGTGGCCTCAACCGGCGCCTGGGGCACCGGCTCCGCCAGCCGCACCACCCGGTCCGCCACGCCGAGCAGCGCCGGCCGATGCACCACCAGTAGCACCGTCCGTCCGGCCGCCAGTCGCCGTACCGCCGCCACGACCTCCGCCTCGGTGGCTCCGTCGAGCGCCGCCGTCGGCTCGTCGAGGAGCAGTACAGGACGATCCGCGAGGAACGCCCGTGCCAGCGCGAGCCGTTGCCGCTGTCCGGCGGACAGCCCGGCCCCGTCCTCACCGAGCACGGTGTCGGCCCCGCGAGGCAGTGCGTCGACGAACTCCAGCGCCCCCGCGTCCGCCAACGCCCGCCGTACGGCGGACTCGTCCGCGTCGGGGCACGCCAGCCGTATGTTCTCGGCGATCGTCCCGGCGAACAGCTGCGGCCGCTGCGGCACCCATGCGATACGCGACCGCCACTCCTCCAGGTCCACCTCGGCGAGATCGGCGTCCCCGATCCGCACCCGCCCCTCGGTGGGCCGGACGAATCCCAGGAGGACGTTCAGCAGCGTCGACTTGCCCGCGCCGCTGGGCCCGACCAGAGCGACCGTCTCCCCGGGCGCGATCTGGAAGGACGCATCCGTGATGGCGTCCCCTGAGCGACCCGGGTAGCGAACGGTGACCTGCTCGAAGGAGAGCGCACCCGCAGGCACAGGGCCGGTCCCCGATGGCGGGACCGGCGTCTCCAGGACCGCGAAGATCTCCTCTGCGGCTGCCAGCCCTTCCGCCGCCGCGTGATACTGCGCGCCCACCTGACGCAGGGGCAGATACGCCTCGGGGGCCAGGATGAGGATGACCAGGCCGTCGTACAGATGCATCTCGCCGTGGACGAGCCGCATCCCGATCGTCACGGCGACCAGCGCGACGGAGAGCGTCGACAGCAACTCCAGCGCGAAGGAGGAGATGAAGGCGATCCGCAGCGTCCGCATGGTCGCCTGCCGGTACTCACCGGTGATGCGCCGGATCGACTCGGCCTGCGCCTTGGCCCGGCCGAACACCTTCAGGGTCGGCAGCCCCGTGACGACGTCCAGGAAATGCCCCGACAGTCGGGACAGCAGCCGCCACTGCTGGTCCATCCGGGACTGGGTGGCCCAGCCGATCAGCATCATGAAAACCGGGATGAGCGGCAGGGTTCCGACGATGATGGCCGCCGAGACCCAGTCCTCGGTCACGATCCGCGCCAGCACCGCCACCGGCACGACCGCCGCCAGCCCCAACTGCGGGAGGTAGCGGGAGAAGTAGTCGTCGAGGGCGTCGACTCCCCTGGTGGCAAGGGCGACCAAGGACCCGGTCCGCTGTCCGCTCAGCCACCCGGGGCCGAGGGCCGCGGCCCGATCCAGCAGCCGCCTCCGAAGCTCCGACTTCACCGCGGCACTCGCACGATGGGCGGCCAGCTCGGTGAGCCAGGAGACGAGTCCGCGACCGACGGCTACCGTCGCCAACAGCACCAGGGGAGTGCGGAGTTCAGCGACCGACAGACCGTGCTGGAACGCGCCGACCACGATCTCGGCGATGAGCATCGCCTGGGCGATGACCAACAGGGCGCCGAGGACTCCCAGGCCGACCACCGCTACCAAGAAGAGCCTGGTGGCCCTGGCGTATCGGAGCAGGCGTGGATCGATCGGTTTCACGTGAAACACACCCTCTTCTCAAGGGGCACGTTTCACGTGAAACGTGCCCCGCGTCGGGCTCAGTGCGCGGCGTCGGCGATGTGCTGCGTACCGATCCGCTTGCGGAACACCCAGTACGTCCACCCCTGGTAGAGCATCACGACGGGTGTGGCGATCCCCGCGCACCAGGTCATGATCTTCAGGGTGTACGGGCTCGACGAGGCGTTGGTGACCGTCAGGCTCCAGTCCGCGTTGAGCGAGGACGGCATGACGTTGGGGAAGAGCGTCAGGAAGAGCATCGCCACAGCGGCCACGATGGTGATGCCGGACAGCGCGAACGACCATCCCTCACGGCCTGCCTGGTTGGCCACCAGAGCGGCGACCAACGCGGCCACGGCAACCACCATCGCGACCAGACTCTTGCCGTCACCAGCGTCGACCTGGGTCCACAGCAGGAAGATCAGCGCCAGAACGGCCGTGACGAGACCGACCACCGAGGCCAGCTTCCGCGCCCGCTCCCTGATCTCACCGACGGTCTTGAGGGCCGTGAACACCGTGCCGTGGAAGGTGAACAGCGTCAGCGTCACCAGACCGCCGAGAACGGCGTACGGGTTGAACAGGTCCCACAGGGTGCCGACGTACTCGAAGTTCCGGTCGATCTTCACTCCGTGCGCGATGTTGCCGAAGGCGACGCCCCACAGGAAGGCGGGGATGAGCGAGGTCCAGAAGATCGCGGTCTCCCAGTTGCGCTGCCAGTTCTCCTCGGGCCGCTTGGCCCGGTACTCGAAGGCGACACCGCGGACGATCAGGCAGACCAGAATGACCAGCAACGGCAGATAGAACCCGGAGAAGAGCGTGGCGTACCACTCCGGGAAGGCCGCGAAGGTCGCACCGCCCGCCGTCAGCAGCCACACCTCGTTGCCGTCCCAGACGGGACCGATGGTGTTGATCAGGACGCGCTTCTCGACCCGGTTGCGGGCGAGCAGCTTGGTGAGGACACCGACCCCGAAGTCGAAGCCCTCCAGGAAGAAGTAGCCGGTCCACAGGACCGCGATGAGCACGAACCAGACGTCGTGAAGTTCCATGACTTGAGCTCCCTTGGCCTAGGGCGAGGCCTAGTACGAGAAGGCCATCGGCTTGTCGGCGTCACGGGCGTCGCCGCCGATCTTCGTGGGCGGGTTGAGGTCGGCCTCCGTGAGCTCGGGCGGGCCCGCCTTGATGTACTTCACGAGCAGCTTGACCTCGACGACGGCGAGGACGGCGTACAGGGCCGTGAAGGTGATCATCGAGATGAGGACCTCGGCCTGGGAGACGCCGGGGGAGACCGCGTGCCGGGTCTGCAGGACGCCGTAGACGACCCACGGCTGACGGCCCATCTCGGTGAAGATCCAGCCCCAGGAGTTGGCGATCAGCGGGAAGCCCAGGGTCCAGATCGACACCAGCCAGTAGAGCCTGCCGAGCTTGGGGCTGAGCGCCTTGTTCCTGAACAGGACCAGATGCGGCACCTCGTCCTCGGCGACCCGCAGGTGCTGCGGCAGCATGAACTTCTTGCGGGTCAGCCAGAGTCCGGCAAGTCCGACGGCGAAGGACGTCATGCCGAAGCCGATCATCCAGCGGAACGCCCAGAAGGTGACGGGGATGTTGGGACGGTAGTCGCCCGGCCCGTACTTCTGCTGCTCGGCCTTGTTCACGTCGTTGATGCCGGGGATGTACGAGGTGAAGTCGTCGTTGGCGAGGAAGGACAGCAGGCCGGGGATCTCGATGGCCACGGTGTTGTGGCCCTTCTCCACGTCGCCGTAGGCGAAGATCGAGAACGGGGCGGAGTCCTGGCCGTCCCACAGCGCCTCGGCGGCCGCCATCTTCATCGGCTGCTGCTTGAACATGACCTTGCCGAGAGTGTCACCGCTGATGGCGGTGAGCATGCCGGCGATGACCACGGTGACGAGGCCCAGCCGCAGCGAGGTCTTCATCACGGGGATGTGCTTCTTGCGGAACAGATGGAAGGCCGCGATGCCGACCATGAACGCGCCTCCGGTCAGGAAGCACGCGCTGAGTGTGTGGAAGGCCTGGGCGAGAGCGGTGTTCTGGGTCAGCACCAGCCAGAAGTCGGTGAGCTCGGCCCGGCCCTTCGCCTCGTTGATCCGGTAGCCGACCGGGTGCTGCATCCACGAGTTGGCCGCGAGGATGAAGTACGCCGACAGGATCGTGCCGATCGAGACCATCCAGATGCAGGCCAGGTGGATCTTCTTGGGCAGCTTGTCCCAGCCGAAGATCCACAGTCCGATGAAGGTGGACTCGAAGAAGAAGGCGATCAGCGCCTCGAAGGCGAGCGGGGCACCGAAGACGTCACCGACGAAGCGCGAGTAGTCGGACCAGTTCATGCCGAACTGGAACTCCTGCACGATGCCGGTGACCACACCCATCGCGATGTTGATCAGGAAGAGCTTGCCCCAGAACTTGGTGGCCCTGAGGTACCGCTCGTTCTCCGTACGCACCCATGCGGTCTGGAGGCCGGCCGTGAGGGCGGCCAGCGAGATCGTCAGGGGGACGAACAGGAAGTGGTAGACGGTGGTGATGCCGAACTGCCAGCGCGCCAGGGTCTCCGGCGCCAGAGCCAGGTCCACGTCGCCGCTCCTTACCTCACAGGCTTGTGGAACATATGCGTGCGAAAGGTTCGCTTGTGAAAGCGTTCACATTCACAAGCCAGTATGCCGCATGCCTGTTCGGCATGGAGCACGTGGGGGGTCCCTAAGCGGGGTCCGATAGGTCACACCTGACTGGGGCCGTTCGGCACATGGCACGGGGCGCCTCGGTTCCACGTGAAACCAAGACGCCCCACAGCTCGCGACAGACTCACAACTCCTTGCGGAAGCCCTCCGCCACCTTCAGGAAGATGTCGTTCGCCTCGTTCTCCCCGACCGTCACCCGCACACCCTCACCCGGGAACGGCCGCACGACCACGCCGTGCTGCTCGCACGCCGCGGCGAAGTCGACCGTGCGCTCCCCCAGCCGCAGCCACACGAAGTTGGCCTGGCTCTCGGGCACCGTCCAGCCCTGGGCCCGTAGCCCCTCCACCACGCGATTGCGCTCACCGACCAGTGAACCGACCCGGCCCAGCAGAGCATCCTCGGCCCGCAGCGAGGCGATCGCCGCCTCCTGCGCGAGCTGGCTGACCCCGAAGGGCACCGCCGTCTTGCGCAACGCCGCGGCCACCGGCTCGTGGGCGATAGCGAAACCGACCCTGAGGCCCGCGAGGCCGTACGCCTTGGAGAAGGTGCGCAGCACACAGACGTTCGGCCTCGTGCGGTACAGCTCCACTCCGTCCGGTACCTCGGGGTCCCGGATGAACTCGCGGTACGCCTCGTCGAGCACCACCAGCACGTCACCGGGCACCCGGTCGAGGAACCGTTCCAGCTCGGGCCGCTTCACGACCGTGCCCGTCGGGTTGTTCGGGTTGCAGACGAAGATCAGCCGGGTCCGGTCCGTGATCGCGTCGGCCATGGCGTCCAGGTCGTGCACATCGCCCGCCGTCAGGGGCACCTGAACCGAGGTGGCGCCGCTGATCTGCGTGATAATCGGGTACGCCTCGAAGGACCGCCAGGCGTAGATCACCTCGTCCCCGGGACCGGAGGTCGCCTGGATCAGCTGCTGGGCGACCCCGACCGAGCCGGTCCCGGTGGCCAGGTGGGAGAGCGGAACGCCGAAGCGCTCCGAGAGCTCGTTCATCAGACCCGTGCACGCCATGTCCGGGTAGCGGTTGAAGGAGGCGGCCGAGGCGGTCACGGTCTCCAGCACGCCCGGCAACGGCGGATAGGGGTTCTCGTTGGAGGACAGCTTGTAGGCCACCGGACCGTCGGCCGCGGCGGGCTTGCCCGGCTTGTAGGTGGGGACACCCTCCAGCTCGGCGCGCAGCTTGGGGCTCTTCTCGCTCACCGCAGTCCTCCTCATGACCACCCGCTTCCAATACTGCTCACCTTATGAGGATTGGGCCCGACTGCGTACAGGTGAGGTCCAACCTCATCAGCCCCTTGGGCATCACGGGCATCACTGTACGAAGTCGGACGAACCAGGGGGCGCGGTCACATATATCTATGCGCCGGTGGCTCGCGCCGTGGCGCGCGTCACCCGTGCAGGTGAGTTGAGACCTCTTCGAAACATCGGGAACTTGGCAGGCTCATGCGTGCCGACAAGTTACGTAGTGCCATTGGATCGTTTAACTGTCTCTATTTCAAAGGTAGTTGCCATGAAATGACCTTGCAGAAACGTGCCTGTCAACGCGTGCATATGCGTCCGCCCTACCCCACCGGATGAGCCCTACTATCGGCTCGCCATGACAGCAGCAGGGAAGCACCAGGTGAGCCGCGCGGAAACCTCACGTCGAGGCAGCCGGCCGGGCCGAGCGGGCATCAGAGACGTGGCCGCCGCCGCCGGAGTCTCCATCACGACCGTCTCCGATGCCCTGAACGGCAAGGGCAGACTGCCGGACGCCACCCGCCGCCACGTCAGGGAGGTCGCCGACCGATTGGGCTACCGGCCCTCCGCCGCGGCCAGAACCCTCCGTACCGGCAAGTCAGGACTCATCGGCCTGACCGTGACGACGTACGGGGATGAACCTTTCACCTTCACCGAGTTCGCGTACTTCGCCGAGATGGCACGAGCCGCCACCTCCGCCGCACTCGCCCGCGGCTACGCCCTCGTCATCCTGCCCGCGACCTCACGCCACGACGTGTGGTCGAACGTCGCCCTGGACGGCACCGTGGTCATCGACCCGTCCGACCATGACCCGGTCGTCAGCGAGTTGGTCCGGCAGGGTTTACCGGTGGTCTCCGACGGCCGCCCGGCGGGCACACTCCCGGTCACCGCCTGGGTCGACAACGACCACGAGGCCGCCGTACTCGGCATCCTCGAGCACCTGGCCGACGCCGGCGCCCGCCGCATCGGCCTGCTGACGGGTACGACGACGGACACATACACCCATCTGTCGACCACCGCGTATCTGCGCTGGTGCGAGCGGGTGGGCCAGGACCCGGTCTACGAGGCCTACCCGGCACACGATCCGTGCGCGGGCGCCGTCGCCGCCGATCGGCTGCTCGCGCGCCCCGACCGCCCCGACGCCGTGTACGGCCTGTTCGACCCGAACGGCACCGACCTGCTAGCCGCCGCGCGCCGCTACGGTCTGCGCGTTCCGGAGGACCTGCTGATCGTCTGTTGCAGCGAGTCGACCGTGTACGCCAGCACAGAGCCGCCCGTCACCACGCTCTCCCTCAAGCCGCGCCGCATCGGCACGGCCGTGGTCCAGCTCCTCATCGACGCCATCGAGGGGGTCGAATCGGACCAACCGGTCGAGCAGGTGATACCGACGGAGCTGATCGTGCGCACCTCGTCCCAGCGGCGAGCCCCGCGCACGACGGTCAGCCCACCGCGATCACCCGAGGGGAAGTAGCCCGAGAACGGCCGGGCGATGACCGAAGCCCGGCCCAATCGGGGCGAATGCCGCAGTGAACAGGAGTCTTGCTCCGATTCACCACCCCTGGGTCATCACACGGCGCGATCCGCATTCCTATGATGGGCCCACGACACCGCGGGCCGCTGCGACCAGGCAGTCCGAAGCGGTGCACATGCGGCGCGATGGTGGAGGGGTCTGATGACTCAGGGGGCCGGTCAGGGACCCGAGGCGGAGCACACGGCGGTGCTGCGTGACTTCCGGGTACCCGCGTACGTCAGCGAGACCGGTCCGTTCGGCCACAGCACGCACCCCGGCGACGTGGCTCCGGCCCACGAAGAGGCGTACCCGGAGGGGTACACCCCCACCGAGCAGGATCTGCCCGTCATCAGCCAGGACGACGAGTTCAAGACGGCCGCCGACCCCGCGTCCGACGACGCGGCGGACGGTCCCGGTCCGCTGTTCGTCGTCGGCGACGTCCACGGCTACCTCGACGAACTGATGGCCGCTCTCGGCGAGAAGGGCCTCATCGACGCGGCGGGCAACTGGTGTGCGGGCACCGCCCGGCTGTGGTTCCTCGGCGACTTCACCGACCGCGGGCCCGACGGCATCGGCGTCATCGACCTCGTGATGCGGCTGTCCGCGGAGGCCGCCGCGGCCGGCGGCTACTGCAAGGCACTCATGGGCAACCACGAGCTGCTGCTGCTCGGCGCGAAGCGGTTCGGCGACACTCCCGTCAACTCCGGCGCGGGCACCGCCACCTTCCAGGCGGCCTGGCTGCTCAACGGCGGCCAGAAGACCGACATGGACCGCCTCCAGGACCACCATCTGCAGTGGATGGCACGGCTGGACGCCGTCGAGGAGGTCGACGGCCACCTGCTCGTCCACTCCGACACCACCGCCTATCTGGACTACGGCGACTCGATCGAAGCGGTCAACGACACGGTCCGCGAGACCCTCACACGCAACGACGCGGACGAGGTGTGGGATGTGTTCCGCAAGTTGACCAAGCGCTTCTCCTTCCGCGACGAGGGCGGGGCCGGCCATGTGCGCTCCCTGCTCGATACGTACGGCGGCGTCCGGATCGTTCACGGCCACAGCCCGATCCCGTATCTGCTCGGCGACGTGGGCTCCGAGGACGACGAGGACGATTCCGGTCCGGTGGTCGAAGGACCGCACGTCTACGCCGACGGACTGGCCATCGCGATGGACGGCGGGGTGACCATGGCCGGAAAACTGCTGGTCCAGCAACTGCCCCTGGATATCTGAACCATTCCCGGGGCAGGTGTCCCCCTAAGGCGAACTGACCGGCGAGAGCGCAGGCCAGAGGGCAATTTCTGGAAACCCCCTGTCACCCTGTGCCGTCCCGGCTCTACCATCGGCTTATCCGTAGCAGGCTCCCCTCCGTTTCTGCCCGACGGCTCGTTGGCATGCGAGCCCCAAGCCCTACGGAGCATCGGGGGATGCACATGAACAGCGTTCCGCAGCACCTGCTCAGCGAGGACCGCCAGGAGTACGAGCGGATCCTCGACGAGGCGCTGCGCTCCGCCCCACACCGTCCCGAACTGGCCGCTGTCGGACAGCGGCTGAATCCCGAACAGCTGCGCACCATGGCGCTGAACGCCACCGCACTCATCACGGTGGCCGCCGCGACCGAGTACCAGCACTACGTGAAGGTCCGCGAGGAACAGCGCCGTCCGGCGCCGTCCACCCTGTCGTCCGTGCACGAACCCGGCCCCGCCGAGTCGGGCACGGGTGCGATGGGGCTCGCCACCGCCATGGGAGAGGTCGCCGAGACCACCGGTGCGGGCGCCGTCGCCGTCGCCGCGGTCCTGACGCCCGTCCTCGCCGGAATAGCCGCGGCGATCTTCCTTCTTGTGGGCTACATCCTCCAGATGATCAACCCCGAGCCCGCAATCGCCCACACCATGATCACCATCGGCTGGGTGTTCGGGGCCATGACGGCGGCCGCGATCCTGGTCGCCGCCTGCGGCCTGCTGCTCACCGCCCTGCGGAACCGGCCCTCGCCGGGCCCCGGGTACGGCGAGCTCAGCGAGGAAGTGGCCCGGGCCAGGGACTCCTGGCACGACGCACTGCTGGAACGGGGCATCCTTCCCTTCCTCAGGGAGGCTCTGGCCGACCCGGGCACCGTCGCAATGCACCACACGGCACCGCCCGCACCGACCAGCCGCATGCCCAACCTCGGCTACGGCCGCCCCGGCTTCTCCAGCCCCGACGAGGGAGCCTCGGGCGCCCGCCCGAGTTTCAGCAGCCCGGACTACAGCAGCCCGGACTTCGGGGGGCCGGAACACCAGCCGGAGTGACACGAGCCGCAGTCACGCAGCCGGAACAGCCCCTCGGCTTGCGCGCCCACCAAGGGGAGCGCAAGCCGAAGACCCGGCTGCGGGGTGTCGCGCCGTCGGCCATGCCACCCCGCAGCGCACGACAGCCGCAGCCCCGCGAGCCGCGACCAACCGCAACGAGGCGTATTGCGGCAACGGGCCAGCGCTCATGGCCCGCTCGCCGGGAGCCTCGCTCGCCCTGTGGTCTTTCAGTCCGCGATCGGCAGATACACCCGGTTGCCCGACGCAGCGAACTCCTTCGACTTCTGAGCCATCCCTTCCTCGATCTCCTCCTTGCTGTCGCCGTGGCGGCGGCGGATGTCATGGGAGATCTTCATCGAGCAGAACTTCGGCCCGCACATGGAGCAGAAGTGAGCCGTCTTGGCCGGCTCGGCCGGGAGGGTCTCGTCGTGGAACTCTCGGGCCGTGTCCGGGTCCAGGGCGAGGTTGAACTGGTCCTCCCAGCGGAACTCGAAGCGAGCGTCCGAGAGGGCGTCGTCCCACTCCTGGGCGCCTGGGTGTCCCTTGGCGAGGTCGGCCGCGTGGGCGGCGATCTTGTAGGTGATGACTCCGGTCTTGACGTCGTCCCGGTTGGGCAGGCCCAGGTGCTCCTTGGGCGTGACGTAGCAGAGCATCGCGGTGCCCCACCAGGCGATCATCGCGGCGCCGATGCCGGAGGTGATGTGGTCGTAAGCCGGCGCGATGTCGGTGGTCAGCGGGCCGAGCGTATAGAACGGAGCTTCATCGCAGATCTCCTGCTGAAGGTCGATGTTCTCCTTGATCTTGTGCATCGGGACGTGCCCCGGGCCCTCGATCATGGTCTGTACGTTGAAACGCTTCGCGATCCGGTTGAGTTCCCCGAGCGTGCGCAACTCCGCGAACTGCGCCTCGTCGTTGGCGTCCGATATCGAGCCGGGCCTGAGGCCGTCACCCAGCGAGTACGTGACGTCGTAGGCGGCGAGGATCTCGCACAGTTCCTCGAAGTTCTCGTACAGGAACGACTCCTTGTGGTGTGCGAGACACCAGGCCGCCATGATCGAGCCGCCGCGCGAGACGATGCCCGTCTTGCGGTTGGCCGTCAGCGGTACGTACGACAGGCGCACGCCCGCGTGGACCGTCATGTAGTCCACGCCCTGTTCGGCCTGTTCGATCACCGTGTCCTTGTAGATCTCCCAGGTGAGCTCCTCGGCTCGGCCCTCGACCTTCTCCAGTGCCTGGTAGAGCGGCACCGTGCCGATGGGAACGGGGGAGTTGCGCAGTACCCACTCGCGTGTGGTGTGGATGTTGCGGCCGGTGGACAGATCCATGACCGTGTCGGCGCCCCAGCGGGTCGCCCAGGTCATCTTCTCGACCTCCTCCTCGATGGAGGACGTGACCGCGGAGTTGCCGATGTTGGCGTTGACCTTCACCAGGAACCGCTTGCCGATGATCATCGGCTCGATCTCCGGGTGGTTGACGTTGGCCGGCAGCACCGCGCGACCCGCCGCGATCTCCTCGCGGACCACCTCGGGCGAGACGTTCTCCCGAAGAGCCACGTACTCCATCTCCGGAGTGATCTCACCGCGACGGGCATAGGCGAGCTGCGTGACCGCGTTGCCGTCCCGACTGCGGCGCGGCTGACGCGGCCTCCCCGGGAACACCGCGTCGAGGTTGCGCAGTCCGCCCCGCGGTGAGGTGTGCTTGATGCCGTCGTCCTCGGGGCGCACGGGACGGCCCGCGTACTCCTCGGTGTCCCCACGGCCGACGATCCAGTTCTCCCGCAACGGCATCAGACCCCGGCGGACGTCCGTCTCGGCCAGCGGATCGGTATACGGACCCGAGGTGTCGTACAGCGTGACCGACTGCCCGTTGGTGAGGTGCACCTGACGAACCGGCACCCGCAGATCGGAGCGCGAGCCCTCGATGTACGCCTTGTGCCAGCCGATGGACTTTCCGGCCTCCGTGGGGTGTTGTGCCAGGGTTTCTCCCTGAACAGACTGTTCGTCCTGGCTGGAGGCAGGCGTGCGTGCGTCCTTGATGGTCATGAGACCTACTCCCTACGCCGGCATTACCCGGTAACAGGTTCGGCGGTCGACGCAGCGGTTTCCGTCTGCCGACGTTTCGTGGGGAACGTCACTCGTTGATGAGGACGTTCCACGTGAAACATCGCTGGGACGAAGGTCAGCGCCCTCTCAGCCCGGTGCTCCGAGCTCCCGCGTGTACAAAGGTGCCACCACGCTAGCGTCAATTCGGGCGCGGTGAACAGGGGGCCCCATTCGTTCTTGCGATGATCGGTCGGTGACCACGACGCATCAGCCCCCGTACCCGCCTCCCGAGCCACCGCGCCGACCAGGCTCCGGAAACGGACCCGGGTACGGCCCCGGCGGCGGCTTCCCCAGCAGGTCCGGAGCCGGCGGACCAGGCGGCCGGCACGAGCATGAGCACGGCGATGCGCACGCCTTCAGCCAAGGGCACCGAGCCGGCGACGGTGACGTTGGCCACGGCGGCAACCATGGCGGAGGCGACCGCGGTGGTCATGGCGGCCATGGTGGAGGTGACGACGGCCACGGACACAACTCCGGCGACGGGCACGGACATGGGCACGAGGACGGGAGCGGTCCCACCAGTGGCGGTGGTGGCGGTGGCGGCCACTCGCACGGTCACAGCCACGGCCCGGCGACCCCTGTCTCCAAGCATCTGCGGAAGGTCATCGCGGCCATCCTGATCCCGTTCGGCGCGGCCGTCCTGGTGGGGCTCGTGGTGCTCTGGCCCGGTGGCGCCCCAGCACACGAACGCACCGGGGTCGGCTTCGACCGGCAGACCCAGCAGGCCACGGTCAGCAAGGTCGTGAGCGTCAGCTGCAAGTCGGTCAACGCCTCGGGAGAGGCCCCGACCGGGGACACCTCCACCGCCGAGGGCTCCTCCGCCGAGCAGCAGGCGAACGGCACCTGCAAGAAGGCGACGATCCGGGTCGACACCGGCACTGACAAGGGCCGCACCTTCACGGAGATCGTCCAGCCGGACCAGTCACGGCAGTTGCACCAGGGTCAGAAGGTCGTGGTCGCGTACGAGCCCTCGGCGCCCAGGGACCTGCAGTACTCGGTCACCGACGTGAACCGCAGGTTCCCGATGGGCCTGCTGGCCGGCATCTTCGCACTCGCCGTCGTGGTCGTCGGGCGGTTGCGCGGGGTCATGGCACTGGTCGCGCTGGCCATCAGCTTCATGGTGCTCAACTTCTTCGTCCTGCCCGCGATCCTGCAGGGCTCGAACCCACTGCTCGTGGCGGTGATCGGGTCGAGCGCCATCATGCTGATCGCCCTCTACCTGTGCCACGGTCTGTCGGCCCGTACCTCCGTGGCGGTACTGGGCACCCTGATCTCCCTGGTGCTCATCGGCATCCTCGGCTCGCAGTTCATCGGCTGGGCCGCCCTCACCGGCAACACCGACGACAACACCGGGCTCATCCACGGGCTGTACCCGTCGATCGACATGAGCGGTCTGCTGCTCGCCGGCGTCATCATCGGCTCGCTCGGTGTCCTGGACGATGTGACGGTCACGCAGACCTCGGCGGTCTGGGAGCTTCACGAGGCCAACCCCGCGATGGGCTGGCGTGGGCTGTACCGCGCCGGTATCCGCATCGGCCGCGACCACATCGCGTCCGTCGTCAACACGCTCGTTCTCGCTTACGCGGGTGCTGCGTTGCCGCTGCTGCTGCTCTTCTCCATCGCCCAGTCCAGCGTGGGGGTCGTCGCCAACAGCGAGTTGGTGGCGGAGGAGATCGTGCGGACCCTGGTCGGCTCGATCGGCCTCGTCGCCTCGGTACCGGTCACCACGGTCCTCGCAGCTCTGGTGGTCTCGGCCGACCGGCCAGGAAAAGCGACAGTGGGGGTGGGGGCCACGGCACCTGCGCCCGTGGCGGCGACCAGCGTGAGCGCGGGCACGGCAGGTGGCCGCCCTACTCCGTCCCGGGGCGGAAAGGGACGGCGGCGCAGGCACTGAGAGTGCCCACTCCCGAGCGCACGACCAGGTGACGCAGCTCTGGGACACCGGGCGCGTGGACGCGTGGACGCGGGAAGCAGCGTTCTCAGGCGGGAGGACGGGGGACCGGAAGGCTTGGGCGCCGGGAGGAATGCCGTGCGCTGAGAGGCGTAGGGGCAAAGGTTCCGGATCCCCCGGATCAGCCGCCACACCGCCCCACGGGCAACGCGCGATCGCGCTCAGGGCGTTCGGATACGTCAACAGTCCCCAGACGCGCCCGCCTCGACCAAGTACCCGCACGGCACACACTCAACGGCCTCCTCCAGCACGAGCCTGCCGCTCCGGCACGATCGCCGCTCCTGCCGCTCCTGCCGCTCCTGCCCGAACCCGATCGCATACGCGCCCCGGCTCAAAATCAGCCGGCCGCTCACATCGCCCCGGATCAAGGTCAGCCAGTCACTCGTCTCGCTTCGACACCGACACCCACCCACCCACTGGTCCAGCCCGGGCCAAGCAGCACAGGACCGATCAAGCCGCCGCCCCGCACCCATCCGGCAGAAGCGTTCCTGCGCCCTCCCGGCCCATGATGAAGCGTTCCGCCACCTGCTTGCCCTACGGCGTCAGCCCGCGCTCTGCTCCTCCGCCAGGATTCGGTCCAGCGCCTCGTCGAGGTGAGTATCGAAATCGGCCAGAGCGGCCTCCTGGCCGAGCGGCACCAACTTGTCGGTGCGGTCGAGGAAAGCGATGATCGGCGCCGTCGACGACCGGAACATCGCCTGGTCACCGCCGACCTGAAGCCGGATCAGCACATCGCCCAGCAGTTCGGGACCGGAGGGCGCGACCCGTACGTCGCCCTCACCACAAGGGCGACCCACTCCGTCGATCAGCAGCTCACGCCCGAAGGCCCAGGTCACCGGGGCGTCGCCCGGCAGATGGAACGTCAGCCGGACGGCGTAGGGATCACAGGCCTCGTAGCGCAGCTCCACCGGGATACGGAAGGAGAGCTCCTCCGACACCAGAAAGCTCATCATGACCTCTGCCTGCACGGTCTCGCGCATCGCCTACCCCGTCATCTGCCTTGGTTGGCTGGGAATGATCCCTCTGACACTGGTGGCATCTTGCTGAACGTATACGGCAGATCACAAGGAGTGAGTTTTCAGATACTGATAGAGATCGCGAGCGGACCCATCAGGCGCCCGATTTCCCCTTGCAATTGCTGGGTTGCGGCCAGGAGCCGGTCCGCCTGATGACCGGGTAGGGAGATGGCCATCGTCGCCGCTGTGTTACCCAACGTGATCGGAAGAGCGGCACACACCGTGCCCAGTGCGTACTCCTGACGTTCGATCACCGGCTCCATCCGACCGGTCCGTTCGAGGCGCCTGAGCAGGTTGTGGTTGTCGCGCACCGTGTAGGGAGTGATGGACCGCACGGGATAGCGATCGAGGTGATCGCGGCGGGCCTCCTCGTCGAGCTGGGCCAGCAGGCACTGCCCGATGGCGTGCGCGTGCGCGGTCTCACGGAAGTCGGCCCACTCCTCGACCGCCGGGTTGCCCGGGGTGTCGGAGACGCAGAGGATCTCGATCTCCCCGTCCCGGTACTGCGCGTAGTACACCGGCGCACCGATCAGGTCTCGACAGTGGGCGAGCACCTCGACGACCGTGCTGCGACGTTTCTGCTGGGCTCCACTGCTGCTCAGCCGCTCGGCCGCCTCGCCGAGGAAGAAGAGGCCCCTGTCCCGGCGCAGATAGCCGTCGTGCACGAGGGTGCGCAGCAGGTGGTAGGCCGTGGGGAGCGCCAGCCCGGTCTCCCGGGCCAGTTGTTTGGCCGGGGCTCCGTGCTCGTGCTCCGCGACGGCCTCGAGCAGGCGCATCGCCCGCTGGACGGACCCGATGAGGGTCGCGGGGTGGGATTGCTCCGGCTGTTCGGATGGGGGCGTCGCGCGTCGCTGGACGGGCGCTGTCGGCCGTACGGGAGCGGACGTCCGCCCGGGAGGTGCAGGCCGGCTCTGAGGCGTCGGCTCTGCGGAAGGTGTCGGCCGGACCGAGTCCGCCGGCTGCGCGGGAGCTGTCGTCGGGTGGGTGTCGGGGTGTGCGGATGCGGTGTCAACCGTGGCCAAGGGTCACTCCCGGAGCGCGAGGGGGCAGCCCGTGCGGAGAACACGGGAGGGGGTGTACGCCGCTCGCGGGGTCGTCCCCGCGTCGAATTCCGGACTTTAACGGTCCGCCACCGCCCGCATACGGTCCGTCCGGAAAACTTCCCTCGCCCGAGGTAACAGGTGGTTCCTGTTACCGGTCGCCCCACCCGCTCCGGAGACTCACCAGTTGCTGCGCGAAGAAGTGCTCGACATGAACTTCCGCACGACGTAGACGAGTCCGCCGACCAGGGCCACGAAGACCAGCAGCTTGAAGAGGAGGCCGATGACGAAGCCGACGACCGTGGCTATCAGCCCGCCGAACACGACCAGGGCGATGACCGGCACCGCGATCCACTTCACCCACCACGGCAGCCCCGCGAAAATCTCTCCCATCGCCCTACACCTCTCTGCAGTCCGGCATCTTCCGTGCCGGATCACCAATGTCCTGCACTCGATGCTAGGGCCGACAGGGGCCTCGGCGGGGGCCTCGCACCCCTTGTCCTCCCCTGACTGATCCCCTAGGGAACCCCGAGACCCCAGGTCAGCTCTCCGGGGGAGAGAACACCACCATGACCCTCAGGTCCTCGCTGATGTGGTGGAACTTGTGGGCGACGCCGGCCGGCACGTACACCACGCTGCCGCGCGCCACCTGGGTGGTCTCCATACCCACGGTGATCGCCGCGCGGCCGCTGACCACGAAGTAGATCTCGTCCTGTTGGTGCGGCTGCTGCGGGTCCTGCGCGCCCGCGTCGAGTGCGTACAGGCCGACCGACATGTTCCGCTCACGCAGGAACTGGAGGTAGGCGCCGTCATTGGCGGCGCGCTCCGCCTCCAGTTCGTCCAACCGGAATGCCTTCATCGACTTCGTCCGCCCTCGCCGTGCTTGTGCCTGGTCTCTTCTGCAACGATCAGACACATGAAGAATTTCGTAGTCAAGACGATCGCCAACGCGGGTGCCCTGGCAGTCGCGGTCTGGCTGCTCGACAAGATCACCCTGACCGGTGACAACACGGGCAAGGAGGCCTGGACGCTGATCCTCGTCGCACTCGTCTTCGGCCTGGTGAACTTCCTGGTCAAGCCGGTTTTGAAGGTGCTGACCTTCCCGCTGTTCATCCTGACGCTCGGCCTGTTCACCCTGGTGGTCAACGCGCTGATGCTGATGCTCACCTCGTGGCTGGCCGGCAAGGTCGACCTCAGCTTCCACGTCGAGGGCTTCTGGACCGCCGTACTCGGCGGCCTGATCATCTCGATCGTCTCCTGGGCGCTGCACGTCGTCCTGCCCGACGAGGACTGAGCAGGCCGTGACCTACCGCGTGTGCTTCGTCTGCACCGGCAACATCTGCCGTTCCCCGATGGCCGAGTCGGTCTTCCGCGCCCGTGTGACGGAGGCCGGCCTGGACGGTCTGGTCGAGGTCGACAGCGCCGGTACGGGCGGCTGGCACGAGGGTGACGGCGCCGACCCGCGCACCGTGTCGGTCCTGGAGGAACACGGCTACGACGGCGGCCATACGGCCCGGCAGTTCCAGCCTGGCTGGTTCTCCCGTCTCGACCTCGTCGTCGCCCTCGACGCCGGCCACCTCAAGGCCCTGCGGCGCCTCGCTCCCACCTCGGCGGATGCCGGGAAGGTGCGGCTGTTGCGTTCGTACGACCCGGCTGCGGGCGACGACCTCGACGTCCCGGACCCGTACTACGGAGGCCGGGACGGCTTCGAGGAGTGCCTTGAGATGGTGGAGGCGGCGAGCGAGGGTCTGCTCGCCGCGGTGCGCGAGCAGACGGAAGGACGGGTGGTATGAGCAACAGGGCTGCGGACGACGGAGAGGGCACACGCGCGGTGCGGGCCGGACTGCCCGAGGCGGTCAAGAACGAACCGGCCCTGCCCGGTCCGGCGTTCGCCGCCCATTTCCATCTTCCGGGGGAGGTCGAGGGCCCCTACACCTACGGCCGTGACGCGAACCCGACCTGGACCCTGCTCGAACGTGCCATCGGCGAACTGGAGGCACCTGGGCGGGACGGCGTCGAGACGCTCGTGTTCGCCTCCGGGATGGCCGCCGTCTCGTCGGTGCTCTTCTCCCAGCTGCGCGCCGGCGACACCGTGGTCCTGCCTGACGACTGCTACCAGGCCATGCCCCTGGTACGAACCCAGTTGGAGGCGTACGGCATTGAGGTGCGCACCGCGCCGACCGCAGGGGACGCACAACTCGACGTCCTCGACGGCGCGCGGCTGCTGTGGATCGAGAGTCCGTCCAATCCAGGACTCGACGTGTGCGACATCCGGCGGCTCGCCGAGGCGGCACACGCGCGTGGGGCGCTCGTCGCCGTCGACAACACACTCGCCACACCGCTCGGACAGCGCCCGCTGGAGCTCGGCGCGGACTTCTCCGTGGCCAGCGGCACCAAGCAGCTCACGGGGCACGGAGACGTCCTCCTGGGGTACGTCACCGGCCGCGAGGGCGAGGCCATGGACGCCGTACGCCGTTGGCGGAAGATCGTGGGGGCGATCGCGGGGCCCATGGAGGCCTGGCTCGCGCACCGTTCGATCGCCACGCTCCAGATGCGGGTCGACCGGCAGAACGCGAGCGCCCTGGTGCTCGCCGAGGCGCTGCGCGCGCGGCCCGAAGTGACCGGGCTTCGCTACCCGGGGCTGTCCGACGACCCCTCGCACAAGATCGCTTCACAGCAGATGCGGCGCTATGGATGCGTGGTCTCCTTCACGCTGCCCACGCGCGCGCGTGCCGACCGTTTTCTCGGCGCCCTGCGGCTCGTGGACGACGCGACGAGCTTCGGAGGGGTGCGCTCCACGGCCGAGCGGCGCCTGCGCTGGGGCGGGGACGATGTGCCGGAGGGCTTCATCCGCTTCTCGGTCGGCGCGGAGGATCCCGAGGATCTGGTGGCGGATGTGCTGCGTGCGCTCGACGAGTCGGTCGACTGACCGTTTTCTCGGGCCTTCCCAGGTGTCCGGCTGCTTACAACAGATGTCCGGCTGCGCAGAACGGACGGTCCGAGCCTCCCCCCTCGTGGCTCGGACCGTCCCGGTTCCGCATGGTA
This sequence comes from Streptomyces sp. NBC_00285, assembly GCF_036174265.1. Taxonomy (NCBI): domain Bacteria; kingdom Bacillati; phylum Actinomycetota; class Actinomycetes; order Kitasatosporales; family Streptomycetaceae; genus Streptomyces; species Streptomyces sp. NBC_00285. The sequence continues at coordinate 5,408,722 of NZ_CP108055.1, forward strand.
AGAACCGCGCGAACAAGGCTAGTTGACTCTGTGTCAGTGTCCAATCACAGTAGCGACAGAGACCTATCGACATATTTATAGTTGGGCCCTGCCCCCACCCCAGACCGGGAGAAGGGCAGGGAAGGGGAGGGCGTCGCCATGGATCTGGCCCTGTTGCGCACCTTTGTGACGGTGCACCGGGCCGGTTCCTTCACCCGCGCCGCCGCGCTGCTCGGCCTGTCGCAGCCTGCCGTCACCTCACAGATCCGCACGTTGGAGCGGCAGTTGGGCCGGCCGCTGTTCCTGCGGCAGGCGCGCGGCGTGACCCCGACCTCCATCGGCGACGAACTCGCCCACAAGGCCGCGCCTCATCTCGATGCCCTGGTGGAGATCGCCGAGACCGGTCTCGACGACGAGTCCTCCCTGCGAACCCTGCATCTCGCGGGGCCTCCCGAGTTCACCGCGGAGCGGGCGCTGCCCGCGCTCACCGAGTTGACCGGTGAGGACGGCCAGGGTTTCGCCCTGCGGGCCTCCTTCGGGAACACCGAGGAAACCCTGGAGGGCCTGGCCGCAGGACATCATGATCTGGCCATCTGTACGGCCCGCCCCCGGGGCGCGTTGCTCACGGCCAGCACGCTCTGCGACGAGGAACACGTCCTGGTCGCCGCCCCCCGCTGGGCCGAGCAGATCGGTTCCGGAGAGACGTACGGCACGCTGGAGACCGTCCCTGATGGCAAGCGAGCGCCGGCGCTGGAGAACATCCCCGTGATCGGGGTGCACGAGTCGCTGCCTTTCGTCTCGCGCTACTGGGCCTCCGTCTTCGATTCCCGTCCGGCCGCACCGGGCACGGTCATCGTGCCCGACCTGCGTGCGGTGCTCGCTTGCGCGGTCGCGGGTGCCGGGCTCGCGGTACTGCCGCGTTATCTGTGCAAGGTTGCCCTGGAGCGTGGTGACGTCGTCGCACTCCACGAACCCACAGTGCCTCCGCTGCGGACGTACTTCTTGGTGGTGCGTACCGGGACACTCGCCATGCCGCATATCGCGCGGGCGCACGACTGGCTGTTGCGGGCCGCTGCAGACTGGTGCTGACCAGGGATTCCACGCGATTCACGCAATGAGCACGGCTGGTTACAGCACGCGATGTTTCACGTGGAACCATCCGGGCCACATTCCACCCATGACCGTCCGACCCGTGGTCAAGCGCACCGCACGTGCCGTCCTCCTCGACGGTGACGACCTGATCTTGATCAAGCGCACCAAGCCCGGCCTGGATCCCTACTGGCTGACTCCCGGCGGAGGGGTCGAGTCCACGGACACGACCGTCGTCGACGCCCTGCACCGCGAGGTGTACGAGGAGCTCGGCGCCAAGGTCACCGACGTGGTGCCCTGCTTCGTGGACACCGTCGAACACATCGGCGAGGACGCCGCGACGACAGGTGTGAAGGTGCAGCACTTCTTCGTCTGCCATCTGGAGTCGATGGACCCGTCCCTGCGGCACGGGCCCGAAGTGGATGAGCCCGTCGGGGAGTACGAGATCGTACGGGTGCCGTTCACCCGCATCGGGATCGCCTCCGTGCACCTCGTCCCGCTGTCCCTGCGGCACTATCTGGACGGCAATATCGAGGGCGTACGAGCCATGCACGCGCCGGACCTGGGCTGATCCCTCGCCGGGTCACTGCGCCAGGACGATTTCCTCCACGGAGTCGTGGCGGATGCGTTCCGGCGGGATCCCGATGGACCTGAGTGTGTCCACACCGCCGCGGATCATCCCGGGCGGACCCGACAGATAGGCGTCGTAGTCGCGCCACGGTCCGTACGCACGCACGGCGTCCAGGAGTTGGAGCCTGGACTGCTGGTCGATGATCGCGCGGACCGACAGCCAGGGATGGGTCTGCTGGAGCCTGAGCAGCGTGTCGATGTCGTACAGCTCGTCGTCGGTGCGAGCTCCGTAGAACACCTCGACCGACCGCCGTTCACCGTGCTCGGCCACGTCCTCGATCAGCGCCTTGATCGGCGCTATGCCGGTGCCGCCGCCCAGGCACAGCAGCCCGCTGTCGGTGGTGTGGTCCACGGTCATCGACCCGGCCGACGCACCGAGCCGGATGATGTCGCCGGGCCGGGCTCGGTGCACCAGGGCGCCCGAGACCCAGCCCGCAGGAACGGCCTTCACATGGAACGACAGCAGGCCGTCGGGTCGCGGCGCCGAGGCGAAGGAGTAGTACCGCCATATGCGTGGCCACCATGGCGTCTCCAGGCTCGTGTACTGGCCTGCGAGGAAGGGATAGGGCTGGTCGGGCCTGACGGTGACGACAGCGACGTCAGGGGTCCTCAGGTCGTGCGAGACGACCTCCGCGTACCACCAGGGCGGGGCACGCAGTTCGTCGGCGGCCGCCGCGTCGATCATCGCCTGCGAGATCCTGGTGTACGTCCGGACCCACGCCGCTTCCGTCTCCGCGCTCCAGGACCCGGAGGCGTACTTGCTCAGGGCGCCGATGAGGCACTCGCCGACCGCCGGGTAGTGCTCGGCGCGGGTGCCGTACTTGCGGTGTCCCCGGCCCAGGTTCTGGAGGTAGTCGACCAGGACCGGAGCGTTGTCGATGTGCTCGGCCGCGGTCAGCAGCGCCTTGAGCAGACGGTCCCGCTGGGCGTCCATGGCGGCGGGAAACAGCGGGCGCAGATAGGGGTGACGGACGAAGAGCAGCGCGTAGAAGTACGACGTGACTTTGTCAGCCACGGGGGCGACCTCCGCCATGGTCCGGCGAATGAGGACGGCGTCCGGGGAGGGCGGCTGGTCGCTCGGCGGCAGATGTGCGAAGCGCGGAGGGGCAGTGCCGGTGCCCTGCTGTGGGGCGGAGTTCTGTAAGGGGCGGTGCGAACCGGTGGAGGACGTGACGACCATCGCCGGTATCTCCTCACCCGGTGTCTCTTGCCCACGGTGGGCCTTCGTGCCCGACGACGCCGTGTCCTGAGCCGACGGGCCGGGCTCGACGCCTGTCACGCTGCCCGGCGAAGTACCCGCCCCGTGCCTGCCCACCGGACGCGACCCGGCCGGCCTGCTTCCTTCTGCCGATTCTGCCGATTCTTGTTCGGTGCGGGGCCCCGCCGCCGGTTGCGTGGGCGGAGCGAACCAGGTGCCCCCGCCCCCGGAAGCGCCGTTGTCGGCCGACTTGGCGGTCGGAGCGTCCATGGTGTGCCTCGCTTCGAACATCTATCGGTCGGTCTGCGCACCTCCTCCATCGGAGGATGCCTGCTTTCCCCCGCAGACGGCCTGCTCTCCCCGCTGGTCGTCTGGGTCGACGTGGCCCCGTTCACCTCGTATGCAAGCCCGCACGGACAAGTGGGCGAGCCCCTGACATCGGCCCCGGCACTCTCACCGCAGCGTCCCACCCTGGTCTGACGCAGTGCCCGCATAATCACAAATACGGTTCTTCGATCTCTCCGTCCCGTTAGGCTGCATTGCCCCGCTCCGGCCCCCACACGGGTGGTCGCACCCCGGTACGGAGAAGAACCGGAGTCGACCCTACCGGCCACCGCTCCGCACACAAGTCCCGCATTCATCCTTCACGAAATTGATCGCAGAGTGCCTGCGGGGCGAAACGACGAAATGCCTCAACTACCGGGCCTGGCGCACCAATTCATAGGCTTCCCACAGGTCTCTGCCCTGGTAGGAGTGGGTCGCGATACCGGACAGGTGACGGTCCGCGTTGACCGCCACCGAGATCGGCACGGCCCCGAACAGGTCCCTGTCGGAAGACGAGTCGCCATAAGCAACACAGTCTGCCCGCCTCACTCCGAACTGCTCACACAATCGATCGGCGATCAGGACCTTGGCAGCGGCGTTGAGCACTCCGGCGGGGTCCATCCGCTCGACGAAGGGAACAGCCGGAAAGCGGGATCCGTATGCGGCATGTGCTCCCCAGCCGGTGAGCCGCTCCACGAAGAAGGACGGGGAGAGCGAGACGACCGCGCAGTAGTCGCCCTGCTCGCTGATCTCCGCCCAGACGTCACGGATGCGTGCCAGCCACGGGGCACTGTCAAATGCCGCGATGACGTGTGCCTCGGTCAGAGCCGCCCACAGTGCGTACACCTGCTGCGCGTATTCGGGCGGGCTTATCAGCCCGGCTCCGATCGCCTGGTCGAGCGCCACCGCCTCGGCCTTGAGCCCGAGTTGGCGGGAGATCTCCACGGGTGCGGTGGTTCCGTGGAGCAGAGTGCCGTCGAGGTCGAAGAGATGCAGTCTCGCCATGCCCCTGAGGCTAATGGTCCAGGGTGACGATGGAATTTCGGGGCGACGGTCGATCGCCGGATGGCCTCCGTTCTCCGATGTTTCACGTGAAACATCCGTCATCTGTCCGCGTGCTGTGCGCTTGGCTGCGACATGGCCAAAAGCTCGTACGCGCCCCCGGAAACAGGTGGACGCCGAGGCTGCCGTCGGACAACCTGACCTGCGTGCCGATTCCTTCTCTCGCTGCTCTGCCCATCCGTCGTCTGACGCTTCGCGATCTCCATGCCTGCGCCGACTTGTCCGTGGACCGGGGGTGGCCGCGTGAGGAGCACAAGTGGCGCCTCCTCCTCGCGGCCGGAAAGGGCTATGGCATCGACGACCCCGCCGGAGGTCTCGTCACTGCCTGCGTGATCACGGAGTACGGCCCGTACAGCCAACCCGATCTGGGAGCGATCGGAATGGTGCTGGTCGCCGAACGGCACGCCCGCCAGGGCATCGGACGTCGGCTCATGCGTCACGTCCTCTCCACGATGGACACCACCCCGCTGACTCTGCACGCGACGCCCTATGGCCGCCCGCTCTACGAGGAACTGGGCTTCAAGGTCACCGGCCGAGCGGAGATGCTGCAGGGGCACTTCACCCCCGTCGGCCCGGCGCCCACGATGAGCACACGTCCAGCCACCGCCGAGGACCTCGCCGCGATCCTCCGGCTCGACGAAGAAGTGCTCGGCACCGACCGCACGCACCTCATCACCCGGCTGCCCGCCTTCGCCGACCAGTTGCGAGTCGCCGAGGAGAACGGCCGGATCCTCGGATACGCGGCTGCCTGGCCCAACATGCACACCCATGTCGTGGGCCCTCTGATCGCTCGTGATTCCGAAACGGCACAGGCCCTCCTCGCCTCCCTCGCCGCCGGCACCGACCGACCGCTGCGCACCGACATCGATGTACGGCACGAAGGGCTGCTGGAGTGGGCCAAGGAACGCGGGCTGGCATCGGTCGCCTTCAACGCGGTGATGACGTACGGGATCCCCGAGTTACCGGGTGACTGGAGCAGGCGGTTCGCTCCGCTGACGGTGGCGGCGGTCTGAGACGCCCGCACGGGCTGAGCGTCGCTCAGTGATGCACGGCCGCCGTCCGCTGCTCGGCGGGCGCTGCCCCTGCCACGGCGGAGTCGGCCTTACCGTCCCTGCGTTCCAGCGCAGCAGAGACGAACACCAGGAGCAGGGCCGCCGCGGCCAGGGCTGCGCCCACCCAGTTGGGGGCCGTGTAGCCGAAGCCGGCTGAGATAACCAGGCCGCCGAGCCAGGCGGAAAGTGCGTTGCCGAGGTTGAAGGCACCGATGTTGACGGCTGAGGCAAGCGTGGGTGCCTCATGTGCCTGGTCGAGGACCCGCTTCTGCAACGGCGGTACGGCGGCAAATCCCAGGGCACCGATGAACAGGATCGTGACGCCGGCCAGGATCTTGTTGTGCGCGGTGAGCGTGAAGAGGGCGAGTACGACGGCCAGGGCACCCAGGGAGACGAACAGCAGGGGCATCAGGGCGCGGTCGGCATACCTGCCGCCGATGAGATTGCCCCCGACCATGCCGAGCCCGAAGAGGACCAACAGCCACGTCACCGAACCGTCGGCGAAGCCGGTCACGTGGGTCATCATCGGTGCGATGTAGGTGATGGCGGCGAAGACGCCGCCGAAGCCGAGGACGGTCATCGCCATGGCAAGCAGCACCTGGACGTTCTTGAAGGCTGCCAGTTCGTGCCGCAGGCGTACGCCCTCCGCCCGGGGCATCTCGGGGACGAGCCTGGCGATGCCGACCAGGCCGACGACACCAAGGGCCGCAACGATCGTGAAGGTGAGACGCCAGCCGGCGGTCTGCCCGATCAGCGTGCCGAGCGGGACGCCGACGACATTGGCGACGGTCAGACCGGTGAACATCATCGCGATGGCTCCGGCCTTCTTGTCCGGAGCAACAAGGTCGGCAGCGACGACCGAACCGATGCCGAAGAAGGCCCCATGGGCGAGGGAGGCGACCACTCGGCCGATCAGCATGACACTGAACGTGGGGGCGAGGGCGGAGAGCAGGTTGCCCACGATGAAGAGCCCCATCAGCAGCATCAGCATCCGCTTACGGGGGATCTTGGTGCCGAGTGCGGTCATGAGCGGGGCGCCGAGCATGACGCCGAGCGCGTAGCCGGTGACCAGGAAGCCGGCGGTGGGGATGGAGACTCCGAAGTCGTCCGCGACCTCGGGAAGCAGCCCCATGATCACGAACTCGGTCGTTCCGATTCCGAAGGCCCCGATCGCGAGGGCCAGAAGCGCGAGCGGCATGAGGAAGTGACACCTTCCGAGAAGATTGCAGAAGCTTGTTGCGCACGATAACAATAATTGCATGCGCGCTATATATGCAACCGATGGCTACCTCGGGTCGCCTCTTCCTCCGGCAGGCGCCTCGGAGCGAAGGAATCAGGCTCGTCGTCCGGCTACCCATCTCAAGGTCCGCGGCCCGCTCCACCGCTGCCTGCACCCCACCGACCGCCGCAGCATCTACAGCAACGTCACCGACACCGGCCACACTCTCTGCGAACAGGCCCGCCCCACCGACGAGGCACTGGGGGCCTGAAGCCCACACCGTCCCCGGACCTGCGGTGCCCCTTCAGGAGAACCCCGCATAGGGTGCGGTCATGGGAGATCTCCACATCCGGCCCGCCACGACTGACGACGTCTCCGCGATCGTCGCCATGCTCGCCGACGACCCGCTGGGCGCCCGCCGCGAATCACCGGACGACCTGGCTCCCTACCTGGCCGCGTTGGAGCGCCTGTCCGCTGACCCGAACCAGCATGTGGTCGTCGCCACGCGCGAGGATCGAGTGGTCGGCACGCTTCAGCTCACGGTGATTCCGGGGCTGTCGCGACGCGGTGCCACCAGGTCGATTGTCGAAGGGGTACGCATCCACGCCGACGCGCGCGGCAGCGGTCTCGGGACCCGTCTCATCCAGTGGGCGATCGACGAGTCCCGGCGCCAGGACTGCCGGCTGATCCAGCTGACGTCCGACAACACCCGTACCGACGCCCACCGTTTCTATGAGCGGCTCGGCTTCACGGCCTCACACATGGGCTTCAAGCTAGAGCTGTGACCCTCCCCCGCGGGACATGCGCTCACGGTATGGCGAGGGGCGTTGTTTCACGTGAAACAACGTGCTGATCGGGCGATCGGGCAAAGGAGCGCAAGGGGTCCTACCCGATGCCCCGCCACCCCTCCGGGTCCACGCCGCCCGGCACGGAAGACCCCTCGTCGTACGGCTGCCGCGTGAACACGAAGGAGCCGAGGTCCAGATGGTCCACGGACCCGTCAGGGCGCCGTACGGCCCTCAGGAGTTCCCCCTGGAAGTAGCCCTCCAGTCCGGTCCAGGTGCCGTCACCGTTGGACCGGAACCGCGAGCGGCGGCCCGCACCCGACAGAGGTTCCAGCGAGACGAGTCCGTCCGCCGTCAACCGCAGGGCGAATCCATTGGTCCCCCAGTACCACTGCCCCGCCAACTCCAGTACGGACGAGTCGACTTCCCGCATCGGGCGCCACGGCTCAGGAATCCTGGGCTCGGCCTCGGCGACGATCCGTACGAGATCCGCGCCGACGACGGACAGCATCGGGCCGGAGGTGCAGTTGGCAAGCACGACCGCCGCGACGTCGTCCGACACACTGATCGTGAGGTTCGCGAGGAAGCCCGGTAGCGAACCCGAATGACCCACGAGCAGTCGGCCGTCGCGGTACTGAACCTGCATTCCGAGCCCGTACGAAGCGCCGTCAGCGAGGTCACCGATCCCGGCCGGCGCCGCGGGCGTACGCATCTCCCGCACGCTCTCCGCGCTCAGGACCCGGTCGTCGCCGTTTGCCAGAAAGACCGCGAAACGCGCCAAGTCGGCTGTGGTGGACCAGAGTTGACCTGCGGAAGCCATAAGCCCGAGGTCTTCGGTGGGTTCGGGCAGCATCACGTCGGCCCACGGATGTACCGCCCAGCCTCCCGCATGCGGTGCTTCGGGGTGACCGCTCGTGCGGTACAGACCCAGAGGTGCCAGTACTTCACGCCGGAGCACCTCCTCCCAGGGAGCCCCTCGCAGCTTCTCGACGAGCGCCCCCAGCAGGGTGTAGCCGGGGTTCGAATAGTGGAAGCGGCGGCCGGCCGGATGCAGGAAGGGCTGCTCACCCAGCACATCGGCGAGTTCGGGACGCAGAGCCTCGGACGTGCGCTCCCACCAGGGCGCAGGGGACTCGGCCGCCAATCCACCGGTGTGGGCGAGCAGTTCGGCGACGGTGGCCTCCCCCGCCCCCGTGCCGGCCACGTGCTTCTCCAACGGATCACCGAGGTCGAGCAGCCCCTCGTCGCGCAGCCGCAGGACGAGGACAGCGGTGAAAGTCTTGGTGATCGACCCGATCCGGTACTGCACGTTCTCGTCCGGGCCGTGTCCGTCCACCGAGGTACACGATCCGTGCCACACAGCCCGTCCGCCCCGCACGACCGCCGCGACCAACGACGGCGACCGCCCCTCGGCCTGGGCCACGGCAATTCGGTGCAGCAGCGCCCGTCGTGTGCCGGGAAGCAGGTCTTCCTCTGATGTCTTCATGCCCACAGTCCATCCCGTGGGGGATACGAACGTCGACTTCTTTAGCCCCGCGGACGTCGCAGACCGCCGATGTGTTGTTCCCTGGCCGAACGCCCGACGGATCTGGCAGGTGATGGCAGGCAGAGCCATCGGGCACGTGGTGTCCACCGTGATGACCGGGCCGTAGCCGAGCGGCCGGATGTCCTGGCCCTGAGCCTGCGGCAGGCGTTCACGGATCACATGGACTGGGTGCCCTGTGGCCCGCTGGCTCGGCATGGCAACGGGCGGCCTTCTCGGGCGGGCACGAGAGGATGTCGGGATGACGTGGCGGGGAATCCGCCTCCAGCCCGACCTCCGGACAGCGCGTGGCCGGACCCCGGAACAACCACATCGCCGCGGCGGCCCTCGTACCCAGCACGATGCGACGAGCTGCTGCCGGCCTCAGGTCTGTGCCATGTCCACGAACCGCGAGTAATGGCCCTGGAAGGCGACCGTGATCGTGGCCGTCGGGCCGTTACGGTGCTTGCCCACGATGATGTCCGCCTCGCCCGCGCGCGGTGATTCCTTCTCGTAAGCGTCCTCGCGGTGCAGCAGGATCACCATGTCGGCGTCCTGCTCGATGGAGCCGGACTCACGCAGGTCGGACACCATCGGCTTCTTGTCCGTGCGCTGCTCGGGACCACGGTTGAGCTGTGAGAGCGCGATCACCGGGACCTCCAGCTCCTTGGCGAGGAGCTTGAGGTTACGGGACATGTCCGAGACCTCCTGCTGGCGGCTCTCCTGGCGCTTGGATCCACCGGCCTGCATCAGCTGCAGATAGTCGATGATCACGAGCTTGATGTCGTTGCGCTGCTTCAGCCGCCTGCATTTCGCGCGGATCTCCATCATCGACAGGTTCGGGGAGTCGTCGATGTAGAGCGGCGCGGAGGACACCTCGGGCATCCTGCGCGCCAGCCGGGTCCAGTCCTCGTCCGTCATGGTGCCCGAGCGCATGTGGTGCAGGGCCACCCGCGCCTCGGCCGACAGGAGACGCATCGCGATCTCGTTGCGCCCCATTTCGAGGGAGAAGATGACGCTGGCCAGGTTGTTCTTGATCGAGGCAGCGCGGGCGAAGTCCAGCGCGAGGGTGGACTTTCCCATGGCGGGACGCGCGGCGATGACGATCATCTGGCCCGGGTGCAGGCCGTTGGTGAGCGAGTCGAGGTCAGTGAAGCCGGTGGGCACACCGGTCATCTCGCCGCTGCGCGAGCCGATCGCCTCGATCTCGTCGAGCGCACCCTCCATGATGTCGCCGAGCGGCAGATAGTCCTCGCTGGTGCGCTGCTCGGTGACGGCGTAGATCTCGGCCTGGGCCCGGTTGACGATCTCGTCGACGTCGTCGTCGGCCGCGTATCCCATCTGGGTGATGCGCGTACCGGCCTCGACCAGGCGGCGCAGGACCGCACGCTCGTGGACGATCTCCGCGTAGTACTCGGCGTTCGCCGCCGTCGGCACGGTCTGGACGAGGGTGTGCAGATACGATGCGCCGCCGACCTTGTTGATCTCACCGCGCTTGGTGAGCTCGGCGGCGATCGTGATGGGGTCGGCCGGCTCGCCCTTGGCGTAGATGTCCAGGATCGCCTGGAAGATCGTCTCGTGGGCGGGCTTGTAGAAGTCGTGGCCCTTGATGACCTCGACGACGTCGGCGATGGCGTCCTTGGACAGGAGCATGCCGCCGAGGACGGACTGCTCGGCGTCCAGGTCCTGGGGCGGCACCCGCTCGAAGGCCGTGCCTCCGCCGTCCCATTCGCCGCTGTCCCTGCCGCGATCATGCTGTTCGTCTCGGCCTCGGCCCCCGTCGCCGCGGCGGCGCGAGGAGGGCAGACGATCACTGGGACCGCTGTCGGCCCACGGGTCGTCCAAGGGCTCGGAAATACTCACCGAGCCACCTCCTCCCGTCCGCCGAGCGGACCTCGCCGTGCTTCTCATTTCTACGGCACGGCACTGACAAATGGGACGCCCAACTCCGTTTCTGGCGCGTCGGTTTTGTGCTGCTTTCCAGACCGACGGACGGAGTGGGCGTCGGACCACCGTAGGCCCGCGGGCACCGTCAGCCAATCTGGTTATCCACAGGCCATGTGGACGACGGCCCGGATGCTGTGGAGAACTCCGCAAAACCTGTGCACGACCCGGTGGACAGGCCTGTGAACAAGCTCCGCCCACTTCCCGGAACACCGCCTTGACCTGCATCTTCACCGTCCACCGGCTGTGCAGAAGAAAAACTTTCCCGGCTGGCTCAAGATCAGTTCGAGCTGTACACAGTGGCGCGCCCCGTACGAGCACAAGTAAGGGTTCAATCTTCATTGCATCCATTACCTGTGGACGATTAGATTGGTGCACATGACACAGGTGCCCGCGGCCTCCAAGGCCCCCCGGCGACAGCACGACCGTGAGATCGTCACACTCGCCGTTCCGGCCTTCGGCGCTCTCGTCGCCGAACCCCTCTTCGTCATGGCCGACAGCGCGATTGTCGGCCATCTGGGCACCGCGCAACTCGCGGGTTTCGGCATTGCCTCGGCCCTCCTTATGACGGCCGTCAGTGTCTTCGTCTTCCTCGCGTACGCCACCACGGCCGCCGTCGCCCGACGGGTAGGAGCCGGCGATCTCAAGATCGCCATCCGACAGGGCGTGGACGGAATCTGGTTGGCCCTGCTGCTCGGCGTCGCAGTCATCGCCGTGGTCCTGCCTTCGGCACCCGCGATCGTGGCGGTCTTCGGTGCCTCGGACACCGCAGCCCCCTATGCCACCACCTACCTGCGCATCTCGGCCCTCGGCATCCCCGCCATGCTGATCGTGCTCGCCTCGACCGGTGTGCTCCGCGGGTTGCAGGACACGAGGACCCCGCTGTATGTCGCCGTCTCTGGCTTCGTCGCCAACGCCGTCCTCAACGTCGGCCTCGTCTACGGCGCCGACCTAGGTATCGCGGGATCCGCCTGGGGCACGGTCATCGCCCAGTACGGTATGGCGGCCGCCTACCTCGTGGTCGTCGTCCGCGGAGCCCGCAGACACGGCGCTTCCCTCCGTCCCGACACTGCAGGGATCAGGGCCTCCGCCCAAGCCGGCGTCCCTCTGCTGGTTCGCACGCTTTCCCTGAGAGCGATCCTGCTGATTGCCACGGCCGTCGCCGCCCGCCTGGGTAATGCCGACATCGCCGCCCACCAGATCATCCTGTCCTTGTGGAGCCTGCTCGCCTTTGCGCTCGATGCCATCGCCATCGCTGGGCAAGCCATCATCGGACGCTATCTGGGTGCCGACGACATCGACGGTGCCCGCCAGGCATGCCGTCGAATGGTGGAGTGGGGCATCGCGGTCGGGGTCGTTCTCGGCGTGCTGGTCGTGCTCTCGCGCCCACTGCTCCTGCCTTTGTTCACCAGTGACGCCGCAGTCAAGGACACCGCCCTGCCCGCTCTGGTGATCGTGGCTCTCTCTCAGCCGATCTGCGGTGTCGTCTTCGTCCTGGACGGCGTACTGATGGGCGCGGGGGACGGGCCCTACCTCGCCTGGGCCATGGTGATCACCCTGGCCACCTTCACCCCGGTGGCTCTTCTCGTCCCGGCATTGGGCGGCGGACTCACCGCACTGTGGGCAGCGATGACACTGATGATGACTGTGCGCATGCTGACACTCTGGCTACGAACCCGCTCAGGCCGTTGGATCGTCACCGGCGCGACCCGCTGACCGTTTCACGTGAAACATCGCGGGCCGTCACGTTTCACGTGAAACACCATCCTGCGCGAAAGAGGGGCCGTACCCATGGGGTACGGCCCCTCTCACAACTGCTCAAGACGAACGCAGCGATCAGGCCGCGACGACCTCGATGTTGACCTTGGCGGCAACCTCGGGGTGCAGACGCACGGACGTCTCGTGGGCGCCCAGGGTCTTGATCGGCGAACCGAGCTCAATGCGGCGCTTGTCGACCTCGGGGCCACCGGAAGCCTTGATCGCCGAAGCGATGTCGGCCGGGGTGACGGAACCGAAGAGACGACCGGCGTCGCCGGAGCGGACAGCCAGACGGACCTTGACGGCCTCCAGCTGACCCTTGACCTGGTTGGCCTGCTCGATGGTCTGGATCTCGTGGATCTTGCGAGCACGACGGATCTGCTCGACGTCCTTCTCGCCACCCTTGGTCCAGCGGATAGCGAAATTCCGCGGGATCAGGTAGTTGCGAGCGTAACCGTCCTTGACGTCGACGACGTCGCCCGCGGCACCGAGGCCGGAGACCTCGTGAGTGAGGATGATCTTCATGTTTCGGTCACCCTCCCTTATCGCGCGGTGGACGTGTAGGGCAGCAGCGCCATCTCACGGCTGTTCTTGACTGCCGTGGCGACGTCACGCTGATGCTGCGTGCAGTTGCCGGTCACGCGGCGGGCACGGATCTTGCCGCGGTCGGAAATGAACTTCCGCAGCATGTTCGTGTCCTTGTAGTCCACGTACGTGACCTTGTCCTTGCAGAATGCGCAGACCTTTTTCTTCGGCTTGCGCACAGGCGGCTTCGCCATGGTGTATCTCCTGTGTGATCAAGAAGTGTGGGTACGACCCACCCTCCGGGCCAGAGGCCTAGAAGGGGGGTTCGTCCGAGTAGCCGCCGCCACTGCCGCCGCTGCTGCTGCCGCCGCCGGAGTTTCCACCCCAGCCGCCGCCACCGCCGCCCTGGTTGCCACCGGCAGGAGCGCTGGTGGCCCACGGGTCCTCGGCGGGGGCACCGCCGCCTTGCTGACCGCCGCTGGGGCTACCGCCCCAGCTGCCGCCACCCTGGCCGCCACCGCTACCGCCGCCGTAACCACCCTGGCCACCTCGACCGGCACCGCCGGCCGTCTTGGTGACCTTGGCCGTGGCACTGCGCAGGCTGGCGCCGACTTCCTCGACGTCCAGCTCGTAGACCGTGCGCTTGACGCCCTCGCGGTCCTCGTAGGACCGCTGCTTCAGCCGGCCCTGCACGATGACGCGCATGCCTCGCTGGAGCGACTCGGCGACGTTCTCCGCTGCCTGACGCCAGACCGAGCAGGTCAGGAACAGGCTCTCGCCGTCCTTCCACTCGTTCGTCTGACGGTCGAAGGTGCGCGGGGTGGACGCGACACGGAACTTCGCGACCGCCGCACCGGAAGGGGTGAAGCGCAGCTCGGGGTCATCGACAAGATTGCCGACGACCGTGATGACGGTCTCGCCTGCCATGGGGAACCTCTCGGCGGGTTTGCTGCTCTGGCTGCTTGGTTGCTGCTACTCGGATCCCGAGATCAGCTGAGCGGAAGCTCAGTGGGTCTCGGGGCGGAGGACCTTGGTCCGGAGGACCGACTCGTTCAGGTTCAGCTGTCGGTCGAGCTCCTTGACGACCGCAGGCTCGGCCTGCAGGTCGATGACCGAGTAGATGCCCTCGGGCTTCTTCTTGATCTCGTACGAGAGACGACGACGGCCCCAGGTGTCGACCTTCTCGACCTTTCCGTTGCCCTCACGGACGACGGAGAGGAAGTTCTCGATCAGGGGAGAGACAGCGCGCTCCTCCAGATCGGGGTCGAGGATGACCATCAACTCGTAGTGACGCATGTGGAACCCACCTCCTTTGGACTCAACGGCCACGGTCGTTCCGTGGCAGGAGGGTTGTGATGCGTACGCAAGGTATCGGCCGCCACTGACAATCGGGGCTTCCTCGCGGTAGTCCCGGTCGTGACATGGGCAGACACCCTGCAGACGGTACAGACTACCTGCACACCGGCTTCCGGTTGAAATCCGGTCGCTGGGACCGTCACTCTGTACACATCGGGTGAGTACGGCGCTACGATGCGCCGCCTTCCGCAGGAGGTGCCCTATGGCACAGGCAATGCGACCCAACACCGTCGGAGGCCTTTTCGCCACGGACGGAAAACCCCACCCTCTCCAGGACACCCTGCTCGCGGTGACCCTGGTGCTGGGTGTCACGGCATTCGTCACGGCGATGTTCGACAACCTGCACCTGCTCAGCTCCTGGACCGGCCTGGTAGGCATCCTCACGGGTGCGTACGGCCAGTGGGTCTCGGAGACGACTCGTGAGCGCTTCGGGCTGATCCTCGGTCTCGGCGCGTCCGCGATCGGCTTCTTCCTCGGCATGGCGCACGGCGGCCTCTTCGGTGGAGTCATCAGCTGACGCCACGGGCACCGTCCCCCTGACAACACCCAAAGCACCACGGAACACCCCGGTGGCCCACGAGCCGGGGCGCAGGTGCCGTACGCCCAGTCAGGGCGCTCGTAAGGCGCAGTAGGCTTCGGCGCGAGAGCCGGAGCCCCTGTACCCATGGGGACACACCAGCCCGAGGAGCGCCCCGAATGAGCCTGACCCTGAGGACGATCAGCCGCGAGCAGCATCTGGCATACATCCAGAGCCTGCCGTCGGCGAGCCACATGCAGGTCCCGGCCTGGGCTGACGTCAAGGCGGAGTGGCGATCGGAGAGCCTCGGGTGGTTCGACAAGGGCGGCGAACTGGTCGGCGCCGGCCTCGTCCTCTACCGGCAGCTGCCCAAGATCAAGCGCTACCTCGCCTATCTGCCCGAAGGCCCGGTCATCAACTGGTTCGCGCCGAACCTGACCGACTGGCTGGAACCGATGCTGGCGCACCTCAAACACCAGGGCGCGTTCTCGGTGAAGATGGGGCCGCCGGTGATCATCCGGCGCTGGGAGGCCATCTCCATCAAGGCGGGCATCCAGAACCCGGACGTGAAGCGCCTGCGTGACATCGAGGCCGACTTCATCGAGCCGCGCGCCTTCGAAGTCGCCGACAAACTGCGCCGTATGGGCTGGCAGCAGGGCGAGGACGGGGGAGCCGGCTTCGGCGACGTACAGCCGCGCTACGTGTACCAGGTGCCGCTCGCGAACCGCTCCCTGGAAGAGGTCCACAAGAACTTCAACCAGCTGTGGCGCCGCAACATCAAGAAGGCCGAGAAAGCCGGCGTCGAGGTCGTCCAGGGCGGCTACCAGGACCTTGAGGAATGGCAGCGGCTGTACGAGATCACGGCGGTGCGCGACCACTTCCGGCCCCGACCGCTGTCGTACTTCCAGCGCATGTGGACGGCCCTCAACACCGAGGACCCCAACCGGATGCGGCTGTACTTCGCCCGGCACGAGGGCGTGAACCTCTCTGCGGCCACCATGCTGATCGTCGGCGGACACGTCTGGTACTCCTACGGTGCCTCCGACAACATCGGCCGCGAGGTCCGGCCCTCGAACGCGATGCAGTGGCGGATGCTGCGTGACGCCTACGCACTCGGCGCCACCGTGTACGACCTGCGGGGCATCTCCGACTCGCTGGACGAGACCGATCACCTGTTCGGCCTGATCCAGTTCAAGGTGGGCACGGGCGGCCAGGCCGCCGAGTACCTCGGCGAGTGGGACTTCCCGCTCAACAAGCTGCTCCACAAGGCCCTCGACATCTACATGTCGCGCCGCTGACGTCGCGTTCTTCGCTTCAATAGCTTCCATACCTCTGATACACCGCAGCCACCAGAAAGGTTCCGGGTCCGGCCATGGCGCTCACGCTCTACGTCGACACCGCGCGCTGGCGTGCGCACCACAAGCACGTGCAGGAGCAGTTCCCCGGACTCGTCCCGGTCTGCAAGGGCAACGGCTACGGCTTCGGGCACGAGCGGCTTGCCGAGGAGGCTACCCGGCTGGGCTCGGACGTCCTCGCCGTCGGCACGACCTACGAGGCCGCGCGGATCAAGGACTGGTTCGGCGGTGACCTGCTGGTGCTGACGCCGTACCGGCGGGGCGAGGAACCCGTACCGCTGCCCGACCGGGTCATCCGTTCCGTGTCGTCGATCGACGGGGTCTACGGCCTGGTCGGAGCCCGCGTGGTCATCGAGGTGATGTCCTCGATGAAGCGGCACGGCATCAGCGAGCAGGACCTGGCGCAGTTGCACGCCGCCATAGAGAACGTCCGCCTCGAAGGCTTCGCGATCCACCTGCCGCTGGACCGCACCGACGGCTCGGATGCCGTCGAGGAGGTCATCGGCTGGATGGACCGGCTGCGCGCGGCCCGCCTGCCGCTGCACACCATGTTCGTCAGCCACCTCAAGGCCGACGACCTGGCCCGGCTGCAGCAGCAGTTCCCGCAGACCCGCTTCCGCGCCCGCATCGGGACCCGGCTGTGGCTCGGGGACCACGACTCCACCCAGTACCGCGGCGCGGTCCTGGATGTCACCCGCGTCGCCAAGGGGGACCGCTTCGGCTACCGGCAGCAGAAGGCGGCCTCCGACGGCTTCCTGGTCGTCGTGGCGGGCGGAACGTCACACGGTGTGGGCCTGGAGGCCCCGAAGGCCCTGCACGGGGTCATGCCGCGTGCCAAGGGCGTCGCCCGCGCCGGCCTGGCCACGGTCAACCGGAACCTTTCTCCGTTCGTCTGGGACGGCAAGCAGCGCTGGTTCGCCGAGCCGCCGCACATGCAGGTCTCGATCCTCTTCGTCCCTTCCGAAGCCGCGGAGCCGAAGGTCGGCGAGGAACTCGTGGCCCACCTGCGGCACACCACCACACAGTTCGACCGGATCGTGGACCGCTGAGACGTCGTAGAGGCAGCAAGAAGGCCGTACAGGAACTCTGCCCTGTACGGCCTTTCGCGTACGACACCCAGACGGCGTTCGCTCAGAGCGAACCGTCGGCCGCCTCCCGTTCGTTGCCCCACTCAACCTGCGGTCCGTCGAACTGGACGGCGTGCCGCGGCCGGTGGGCGGCGGCACCGAGCACGAAGGCGTCCGCCGCACCGTCGAGCACACCGCCCGAGGGATCGTCGTCACCGGCCCGCCGCACCACGTCCCGTTCCGGCATGAGGATGTCGCGCAGGACCATCGCGCAGAGGTACGCCGTGCCCATCAGATGCAGGCCGATGGCCCAGTGATAGCCGTCGGTCGGCAGTCCCTTGTGGGCATCGCCGCTGGTCGTGTACGCGAGGTACATCCAGATCCCCAGGAAGTACGCCACCTCGCACGCCTGCCAGATGAGGAAGTCCCGCCACTTCGGCCTGGCCAGCACGGCCAGCGGCACCAACCACAGTACGTACTGCGGCGAATAGACCTTGTTGGTGAGGATGAACGCGGCGACGATCAGGAACGCGAGCTGGGCGAACCGCGGCCGGCGGGGAGCGGTCAGGGTCAGCGCCGCGATGCCCGCGCAGCTCAGCAGCATCAGCGACGTGGCGAGCGTGTTGACGGTGTCGGTGCTCAACGGGTCGCTGGAGTTCTGGGCGATGATCAGCCAGAAGGAGCCGAAGTCCACGCCCCGCTCCTGGCTGAACGTGTAGAACTTCGACCAGCCGTCGAAGGCGAAGAACATCACGGGCAGGTTCACCACGAGCCATGAGACGACCGTGCCGCCCAGGGCCTTGCCGAAGTCCCGCCACTTGCCCGCTCGCCAACAGAGCACGAACAGCGCCCCGAGCAGGAAGACGGGATAGAGCTTGGCGGCCGTGGCGAGCCCCAGGAGGACACCGAAGGCGAGCGAACGGCCCCGCGCCCACATCAGCATCGCGGAGGCCGTCAGAGCGACCGCCAGCAGGTCCCAGTTGATGGTGGCGGTCAGCGCGAAGGCGGGTGCCAGGGCGACCAGCAGGCCGTCCCAGGGGCGACGGGCATGCGTACGGCTCACGCAGACGACGATGATGGCCGCGCACACCATCAGCATCCCTGCGTTGACCATCCAGTACCACTGCTCCTGGTCCTGGATGCTGCCGCTGCCGGGCGTGAGCCAGGCGGCGACCTCCATGAACACACCGGTCAGCACCGGGTATTCGAGGTACTGCATGTCGCCGGGAAGCTTGTCGAAGTACGGGACGAGTCCGTCGGCGAAGCCGCGTCCCTGGTAGAGGTGGGGGATGTCCGAGTAGCACGCGTGGGTGTACTGGGAGCTGGCACCGAAGAACCAGCCGCCGTTGTAGCAGGGCGCCTTCTGGACCAGGCCGAGCGCGAACAAGCCGATGGCCACGAGTGCGATGACCCGGACGGGGGTCCACCAGGACGTCCCCAGCAGGGCACGCCGCCCGAGAGGGCCACCGATGAACTCGCTGCCGTTCCTGGAGATCTCGTCGTCCTTGGTCGGACGCACTGGCTCCGACTCGTGCACGCTCGCTGGCGTCGATTCAGCACTGGGCATGCCGCACATCCTGCCGTACGAGGCTGGGAGCACGCCGTGGGCTACGGGGAAGCGGCCGCCGGACCATGGACTTCAGGTGATGACGGGAAAGCACAGAGGCGCATCCGCGGCCACGAAGGGCCCGAATGCGCCTCATGTGAGACAGAGCAGGGAGCGTGCTATCCGCTCGATCCTCCGAACAGCCCCCCGTTGCCGTTCCCGTTGGTGTTGCCGCCGTTCTCATCCGTCGATGTGGCCGTCGGTGTCGAGGACACGCCTCCGTCGGTGCCACCGTTGTCGGTGCCGCCCGAGTCGGTGCACTGCCAGGAGAACCGGCAGGACTCGGTCGGCGTGGGCGTCGGAGTCGGTGTCGGGGTGGGCGTCGGAGTCGGTGTCGGGGTGGGCGACTCGGTCTCCGTGGGCGTCGGAGTGGGCGTCGGGGTGGGATCGTCGTTGAGGATCTCGCCGATGGCCTCCGGCGTCGGGAAGTCCACGGACTTCTCGCCCTTCAGCGCCTGCTCCATGTAGTCGTGCCAGATCTCGGACGGGAACGAGGCGCCGTGGATCTTCTCCTGGCCGCCCGTGCCGTACATCTCCAGGAACGTGCGATTCTTCTTGGTCTCGTCGTCGTCCAGCCGGAACATGATGATCGAGGTGGACAGCTGTGGGGTGTACCCCACGAACAACGCGGACTTGTTCTTGTCGGTGGTACCGGTCTTCCCCGCCACCTCACGGCCGGCCAGCTGGGCGTTGGTACCGGTGCCCTTGTCGACCACGGTCTTGAGGACGTCGGTGACGTTGTCGGCGACCTTCTTCTCGAAGGCCTGCGTCGGCTTCGCCCGGTGGGTGAAGATGTCGCCGTCCTTGCTCGTCACACTCTCGACCGAGTACGGCTCGTTCTGCTTGCCGCTGGCCGCGAAGGTGGCGTACGCGCCCGCCATACGAATGGCGCTGGGGTCGGAGATACCGATGGAGAAGGACGGGAAGCTGGTACCGGCCAGGCTGTTCTCCTTGAGACCGGCATCCATGGCCGCCTCCTTCACCTTGTCCAGGCCGACATCCATGCCGAGCTGCACGAAGGCGGAGTTCACCGACTCCCGCATCGCCTCACGCAGGTCGATCTGGTACTTGGGAGGAGAGCCGTAGGACTCCTTGCCGTCGTTCTCCTGGTTCCACTCCTTGCCCTCCTCGTTCTCCCAGATCGAACCGTCGTAGTTCTTGATCTTGAGGCCGTTCTCGCCGCTGAACAGGCTCTTCGCGTTGACGACCGTGCGCTCGTCCTGCGCCTGGCTCTCCCCCAGGTCCGGGTCGCGCACTCCCCACTTCATCGCCGCCGCGAGCACGAACGCCTTGAACGTCGAACCGACCTGGGCGCCGGTCGAGTCGCAGTTGTTGGCGAAGTGCTTGGTCGCGTCCTCACCTCCGTAGCAGGCCCGGATCGCACCGGTGGCCGGCTCCACGGACGCCCCGCCGAACTGAACGTAGGTGTCCTTGGTCGGCCGCTTCTTCGGGTCGATGTTCTCCTTGCGGACCTTCGCGACGGCTGCCTCGAGTTCGTTGACCTTGTTCTTGTCGAAGGTCGTGTAGATCGAGAAGCCGCCCTGTTGGAACTTGTCGGCGCTGATGATCTTGTTGTTGATCAGGTACGCCTTGGCGAGGTCGACCAGATAGCCGATCTGTCCCTTGAGCTGGGTGTTGGACCGGGGGTTCTGCGACTTGGGAAGCGTCCTGTACTTGGCCCGGTCCGCCGCGCCGAGGTGGCCGTACTCGACCATCTTGTCGAGGGTGTTCTGCATCTGCCGCAGGGCCCGCGCGCTGTTGGCCGCAGGCGTGGCATTCGTCGGATCGATGGACGGCGCGCCCGCCGGGTCGTAATACGTGGCGCCCTTGAGCGTGGCGGCAAGGAAGGCGCACTCGCCCGGGTTCAGATTCTTGGCGTCCTTGTTGAAGTACGCGCGCGCGGCCGCCTGGATGCCGTAGGCGTTGCGGCCGTAGTACGCGGAGTTGAGGTAGCCCGCCATGATGTCGTCCTTCTTGACCGTGGCACCCACCTTGATGGAGATGAAGATCTCCTTGAACTTGCGGGTGATGGTCTGGGACTGGTCATCGAGGCGTGCGTTCTTGACGTACTGCTGGGTGATGGTGGAGCCACCCTGTGTGTTGCCGCCCCTGGCCATGTTGAACACGGCGCGGGCGATGCCCTTGGGGTCGATGCCGCTGTCGGTGTAGAAGGTCTTGTTCTCCTGCGAAACGACGGCGTATTGCATCGCCTTCGGGATCTGCGCGAGATTGATGATCTGACGGTTCGTCTCACCACCGGTGGAGACCATCTCGGTCTTGTCGGACCAGTAGTAGACGTTGTTCTGCGCCGTCGCGGTGTCAGCGACTTTGGGAACGCTCACCAGTGCGTACCCGACGCCGGCGACCGCGACCAAGCCTCCGACAAAGCCGATGAACAGCCCCGTCACCAGCTTCCAGGACGGCACCCAGCGCGCCACCCCGTACTTGCCCGCGCGCGGATAGTCGATGAGCCGCTTCCTGCCGGCATCGGAAGCACGTCCCCGACCGGTCGGGGACCCGCGTCGGCCTCCACGGACCGGCTCTGCCCCTCGGCGGCGACCACCGCCCGTGCTTCTCTGGGCCGCCCGACGGGCCTCGGTACGGCTGCCGGGCAGACGGTCGTCGCCTCCCGGACCATAAGCCGACTCCTGGGAGCTCGTCCCATAGGAGTCGGCAAGAGATCCGGTGGCGCCTCGCGGAGCGGCGCGGCGGCCGGAGGACGAGCCGGACTGGCCGCGTCGGGCCGCGGCACGTCCGCCACCCTGCGGCTGCGGCGGTTTGCGACGGTGCTCGCTCATCGAACGACTACTCCTCGGGCAGGCGCACCTTTGCGCGCCTGGAAACGGCGACTGGTTTCCGGTCCCCCCGAAGTACGGATGTGGTCGGTTCCGCATTCATCCGTACTGCACCCGGAACACCGACGCCCCCCAGGCGTCACTCGGCTCCCGGTGGTGTGCATGCCGCACAGACTACGCACCGTCAAAACCTGCCGAGCTCCGAAGTTCACCCCAAATCAGGCAACTTGGATCACATGAATCATTGATGTGATCCCGTTCACCGTCCTCCCACTTGTCCCTTCCGGAAGGCCGTTCTATCGTCTTGATGTATCGAGTCGATACATCGGTGCGAGACAGAGACGAGGAGGCGACGATGAGCCGGCGTGCCGGGATCCTCGAATTCGCCGTACTCGGCCTGCTCCGCGAGTCCCCGATGCACGGCTATGAGCTGCGTAAACGCCTCAACACGTCACTGGGCGTGTTCCGTGCGTTCAGCTACGGCACGCTCTACCCCTGCCTCAAGACACTGGTCGTCAACGGCTGGTTGATCGAGGAACCGGGGAACACCACCGAGGACGCCCTCGCCGCACCACTCACAGGACGTCGCGCCAAGATCGTCTATCGGTTGACGGCGGAAGGTAAGGAGCACTTCGAGGAGCTGCTCTCGCAGACCGGCCCCGACGCGTACGAGGACGAGCATTTCGCCGCTCGTTTCGCCTTCTTCGGGCAGACCTCACGCGACGTCCGCATGCGAGTCCTCGAAGGCCGCCGCAGCCGGCTGGAGGAGCGCCTGGAGAAGATGAGTGCCTCGCTGGCACGCACCCGGGAGCGCCTCGACGACTACACGCTTGAGCTCCAGCGCCACGGGATGGAGTCCGTGGAGCGCGAAGTGCGCTGGCTGAACGAGCTCATCGAGAGCGAGCGGGCCGGCCGGAACCTGAAGGGTCCCGGCCATGGAGAGCCCACTCGCGACACCACAGAGGGAGCGCCGGGCGTCCTGCCCCGGCCCGGGGACACCCCCGGGCCGGATACGCCCGGCGACACCACCACGTGAGGTCCCTGCCAGGGCCTCACTCGTACACACAGGGAGCAACCGGAATGGGTTCGGTGCGCGTAGCCATCGTCGGCGTGGGCAACTGTGCCGCGTCACTGGTGCAGGGAGTCGAGTACTACAAGGACGCCGATCCGGCGTCGAAGGTCCCCGGCCTGATGCACGTCCAGTTCGGCGAGTACCACGTCGGTGACGTCGAGTTCGTCGCCGCCTTCGACGTCGACGCGAAGAAGGTCGGCCTCGACCTCTCGGACGCCATCGGTGCCAGCGAGAACAACACGATCAAGATCTGCGACGTCCCGAACAAGGGCGTCGCGGTACAGCGTGGCCACACGCTCGACGGCCTCGGCAAGTACTACCGCGAGACCATCGAGGAGTCCGCCGAGACCCCTGTCGACATCGTTCAGATCCTGAAGGACAAGCAGGTCGACGTCCTCGTCTGCTATCTGCCGGTCGGCTCCGAGGACGCGGCGAAGTTCTACGCCCAGTGCGCCATCGACGCCAAGGTCGCCTTCGTCAACGCCCTTCCGGTCTTCATCGCCGGCACCAAGGAGTGGGCGGACAAGTTCACCGAGGCGGGCGTCCCGATCATCGGCGACGACATCAAGTCCCAGGTCGGCGCCACCATCACGCACCGCGTGATGGCCAAGCTGTTCGAGGACCGTGGTGTCCGTCTTGAGCGCACCATGCAGCTCAACGTCGGCGGCAACATGGACTTCAAGAACATGCTGGAGCGGGACCGCCTCGAGTCGAAGAAGATCTCGAAGACGCAGGCGGTCACCTCACAGATTCCCGACCGCGACATGGGCGCGAAGAACGTCCACATCGGCCCGTCGGACTATGTGGCCTGGCTGGACGACCGCAAGTGGGCGTACGTCCGTCTTGAGGGCCGTGCCTTCGGTGACGTCCCGCTGAACCTGGAGTACAAGCTCGAGGTCTGGGACTCCCCGAACTCAGCCGGTGTCATCATTGACGCCCTGCGTGCCGCGAAGATCGCCAAGGACCGCGGCATCGGCGGCCCGATCCTTTCGGCGTCCTCGTACTTCATGAAGTCCCCGCCGGTCCAGTACTTCGACGACGAGGCCTACGACAACGTCGAGAAGTTCATCAAGGGCGAGGTCGAGCGCTAGAGAAGCAGGGCACAGTGCGCTGGTGAGACAGAGCATCACGGGCTGAGGCTCATCCAAACGCTCCTGCCAGGGCTGTCGAGGGTCCCCCGGGTCGCACCCCGGGGGACCCTCGTCGTATGTGAGGCTGTGCCCCATGTCCGTCGTGCCTGATCTGCAGGTCCTGCTGCGGCTCCGGGACTTCCGGCGCCTGCTCTTTGTCCGCCTGCTCTCCCAAGGTGCAGACGGCGTCTACCAGATCGCACTCGCCGCCTATGTCGTCTTCTCCCCGGAGAAGCAGACCTCGGCCACCGCGATCGCCTCCGCGATGGCTGTCCTACTTCTCCCCTACTCCTTGGTGGGTCCTTTCGCCGGCGTCCTCCTGGACCGCTGGCGCCGTCGCCAGGTCTTCGTCTACGGCAACCTCGTGCGTGCCCTACTGGCATCGGCGACGGCGGCACTGATGCTCAGTGACGTTCCCGACTGGCTCTTCTACGTCTCCGCCCTGTGCGTCACCGCGGTCAACCGCTTCATCCTGTCCGGCCTGTCCGCCGCCCTGCCCCGTGTCGTCGACGAGGAGCGGCTGGTGATCGCCAACTCCCTTTCCCCGACGGCCGGAACCCTCGCCGCCACCGCAGGGGGCGGCCTCGCCTTCGCCGTACGGCTGGTGGTGGCCGACTCCGACGCGGCCGTCGTGCTGCTGGGAGCGGGGCTGTATCTGTGCGGCGCACTCGCCGCACTGCGCATCCCACCGGAACTGCTGGGTCCCGAAACCGAGTTGCTCCAGCCCCGCCTCGGTACCGCGCTGACCGGTACCGCACGCGATCTGGTGGCCGGCGTACGGCATCTGGCCGCACCATCACGCCGGTCTGCCGCCCGGGCGCTGGGTGCGATGTCGTTGATGCGGTTCTGCTACGGCGCACTGCTCGTCATGGTGCTGATGCTCTGCCGCTACGCCCTGAGTTCCGATCCTGACGACGGACTCGCCCTGCTGGGACTGGCTCTGGGAATCTCCGGCGCCGGATTCTTCGCCGCCGCCGTCCTCACCCCCTGGGCCGCGGGCAGACTCGGGCCCGAGCGTTGGATCGTTGTGTGCGCCGCAGCCGCCGCGGTACTGGAGCCCACCCTCGGACTCCCCTTCGCCACCGCCCCCATGCTCATGGCGGCGTTCGTCCTCGGTCTGATCACCCAGGGCGCGAAGATCGCCACGGACACCATCGTGCAGTCCTCCGTCGACGACGGCTTCCGGGGCCGGATCTTCTCGGTCTACGACGTGCTGTTCAACATCGCTTTCGTGGGCGCCGCCGCCGCGGCCGCCCTGATCCTGCCGCCGGACGGCCGCTCGGTGACCCTGGTAGTAACCGTCGCCGTCATCTACGCAGTGGTCGCCGCCGGGATGGCGAGGGAACGACGGATGGTGGGGGAACGATGAGGGGCGATGTTTCACGTGAAACATCGCCCCTCGACCTACTCGAAGGTCATGTTTCACGTGAAACATGACCCCGTTTCACGGCCTCAGCTCTGCTCGACCCACCACTTCTTGAGTGCGGCCACCGCCTCGTCATGCTTCATCGGCCCGTGCTCCAGACGAAGCTCCAACATGTGCTTGTAGGCGTGGCCGATGGCAGGACCCGGGCCCACATCGAGGATCTCCATGATCTGGTTGCCGTCGAGGTCGGGCCTGATCGCGTCGAGCTCCTCCTGCTCCTGAAGCTGGGCGATCCGCTCCTCCAGACCGTCGTACGCACGCGACAACGTGGCCGCCTTGCGCTTGTTCCGGGTCGTGCAGTCCGAGCGGGTCAACTTGTGGAGCCGGTCGAGCAGCGGGCCCGCGTCCCGCACATAGCGGCGTACCGCCGAGTCCGTCCACTCCCCGGTGCCGTACCCGTGAAAGCGCAGATGCAGTTCGACGAGCTGGGAGACGTCCTTCACCAGTTCGTTGGAGTACTTGAGTGCTGTCATCCGCTTCTTCGTCATCTTCGCTCCGACCACTTCGTGGTGGTGGAACGAGACACGACCGTCGTTCTCGAAGCGGCGGGTGCGCGGCTTGCCGATGTCATGGAGAAGCGCGGCCAGGCGGAGAGTCAGGTCGGGCCCTTCCTCCTCCAGTTCGATGGCCTGCTCCAGAACGATCAGCGTGTGCTCGTAGACGTCCTTGTGCCGGTGGTGCTCGTCGCTCTCCAGGCGCAGGGCCGGGAGCTCCGGAAGGACATGCCCGGCGAGACCCGTGTCGACGAGCAGGGTCAGTCCCTTGCGGGGGTTGGCGGACAGGATGATCTTGTTGAGCTCGTCCCGGACACGCTCGGCCGAGACGATCTCGATACGCCCGGACATGTCCTTCATGGCCGCCACGACTTCGGGGGCCACCTCGAAGTCGAGCTGGGCAGCGAAGCGCGCCGCGCGCATCATCCGCAGCGGGTCGTCGGAGAAGGACTCCTCGGGGGTGCCCGGGGTACGAAGTACACGCGCTGCGAGGTCGTCGAGGCCGCCGTGCGGGTCGATGAACTTCTTCTCGGCAAGCGAGAACGCCATCGCGTTCACCGTGAAGTCACGCCGGACGAGGTCCGCCTCGATGGAGTCCCCGTAAGCGACCTCCGGCTTGCGCGAGGTCCGGTCGTACGCCTCGGACCGGTAGGTGGTCACCTCCACCTGGAAGCCGTCCTTCTGCCCCCCCACCGTGCCGAAGGCGATCCCGACCTCCCACACCGAGTCCGCCCACTTCTTGAGGATCTTCAGTACGTCCTGTGGGCGAGCGTCCGTCGTGAAGTCCAGATCGTTACCGGGCCGGTCCAGCAGTGCGTCCCGGACAGGCCCGCCGACCAGGGCGAGCGAGAAGCCGGCCGCCTGGAAACGACGCGCGAGGTCGTCGGCGACAGGGGCGAACCGCAACAGTTCATTCACCGTGTGAGGCTGCGCCTGGCTGGGGGCACTGAGAAGGTTTTCGTCGGCGTTCGGCACAACAGAAGAGGGTACGTGGCCCGGGCAGCCCTGAGCGCCTCCATTAAACGTGCACCGAGTCTTCATCCATCCCTGCACAAGGTCTGCCCCGGAGACTCACGGACCCGCTCCCCTTTATACGCACACATTCGGGACAGCACGGCAGCCTCAACCGATCTTGTGGAGCAGTCCGCGGCACTTCCCCTCAGCGCGCATCGTTACCATGCGTGGACGCACATTCCGACGACCACTGACGACGACGAGGGACGGGCGAGCGCGTGGCCGAGGCGGCAGACTTCCAGGGGACGTGTCCCTCACCTGCCCGCCGCTGGCTGCGGCGCACCGGTGTCCTGCTGGCAGGGGTGCCGCTACTGGCCGGCCTGTGCCAGATCTCCGCCGCCCCACCCGCCCAGGCCGCTGCCGACTCCGGTTCGGTGTCCGTCGCCGTCGACACACTCAGCCCCAGCGCACCTACGGACGGTGACACGATCACCGTGTCCGGGACGGTGACCAACAACGGGAAGAAGGCCGTCACCGCAGCCCATGTGGGACTGTGGGTGGGCCCCGAGCTGAACACCCGCTCGTCGATCGACACCGTCACCGAAGACAGCGACTCCCTTCAGGACGCCACGGGATCGGAGGTCGGCGGCAAGTACGTCGCGAAGTTCTCGCAGCTGACCCCCGGCGTCGCCCAGCCCTTCTCCATCTCCGTGCCGGTCGACAAGCTGGACCTCGGCAGCGCCGGTGTCTACCAGTTCGCCGTCTCCCTCTCGGGCAAGACCTCGGCGCAGTCGTGGGACCAGATGCTCGGCGTCCGACGGACCTTCCTGCCGTGGCAGTCCGACGAGGCGGACACGAAGACCAGGACGACGTTCCTGTGGCCGCTGATCTCCACCGTCCACATGACGGCGGAGACCGGATCGAACGCACAGCAGACACCGGTCTTCCTCAACGACGACCTCGCCGAGGAGATCTCGGCGGGCGGCCGACTGGACCAGATGTTGTCGCTGGGCG
This sequence comes from Streptomyces sp. NBC_00285, assembly GCF_036174265.1. Taxonomy (NCBI): domain Bacteria; kingdom Bacillati; phylum Actinomycetota; class Actinomycetes; order Kitasatosporales; family Streptomycetaceae; genus Streptomyces; species Streptomyces sp. NBC_00285. The sequence goes on from NZ_CP108055.1 coordinate 5,436,595, forward strand.
AGGACCTCAATGTCACCTGGGTGATCGACCCGGACCTGCTTGCGTCCGTCGACGCGATGACCCGCAGCTACCGGATCCGAGGCGAGGGCGACACCACCACGGCGGGCACCCACCAGGCAATCGCCAAGCAGTGGCTGGCAAAGCTGCAGAAGGCGGTGGAGGGCCAGGAGGTCGTCGCGCTGCCCTTCGCCGATCCCGACCTCGCCTCCCTCGCCCACAACGGCACGAGTGTCAGCGGCTCGCTCAGCCATCTCGACGAGGCCACCGACGTCGCGGCCACCACGGTGAAGACCGTGCTCCACGTGACACCGAGCAGCGACTTCGCCTGGCCCGTGAACGGCGCGGTGGATCCGTCCATCGTCAAGGTCGCCACCTCCGCCGGCGCCGACAAGGTGATCACACGCAGCGACAGCCTCCAGGAGACCGGTGGCCTCTCCTACACGCCGTCCGCTGCCCGTCCCATCGGTGGCGGCACCACGGCTGTCGTCGCAGACGCCCGGCTGTCGACGGCGTTCCAGGGCGATCTGACGAAGGCTTCGACCGCTACCCTCGCTGTCCAGAAGTTCCTCGCCCAGAGCCTCACTCTCGATCTCCAGACGGACAAGCAGCGCAGCATCGTCGTCGCCCCGCAGCGCATGCCGACGGCGAGCCAGGCCGGTGCCATGGCCGAGGCGATCACCGCCCTGGAGAGCGGGAACTGGTCCGAGACCCAGAAGCTCACGGCGGCGGCCGCGGCCAAGCCCGATCCCGGGGCCACCACCAAGGTGCCCTCGGCATCCGCCTACCCCGCCTCACTGCGCAAGCAGGAGCTGTCGAAGTCGGCCTTCCAGCAGGTCGCGAGCACGCAGGACAAGCTCGACAACTTCAAGGTGATCCTGTCCGACCAGTCCCGCGTCGTGACCCCATTCGGGCGGGCCGTGAACCGCGAGATGTCCACGTCGTGGCGGGGCCGCGCCGCCGAGGCGAGCGGCTTCCGCAGCGATGTAAAGACCTACCTCGACCAACTGACCTCCCAGGTCAGCCTGATCGACAAGTCGGAGACCAAGCTCTCCGGCCGCAGTGCCACCATCCCCGTGACGGTTCAGAACAACCTCGTGCAGGGCGTGCAGCACCTGAGGCTGCGGCTGACGTCGCTGAGTGCGAACCGGCTCGAGATCGGCGGCTACTCGTACTCCGAGCAGGCGGTCGAGGTTTCGGGCGGCCACAGCCAGACGGTGAAGTTCACCACGACGGCCAACGCCAACGGCAAGGCCGCGGTGGTCGCCCAGCTGTACACGGAGGACGGCCAGCCCTACGGCAATGCCGTCAGGTTCGACGTGAAGGTCACCGAGTTCACGGCCACGGTCATGCTGGTCATCGGCGGCGGGGTGCTGCTTCTGGTGCTGGCAGGATTCCGGATGTACACCCAGCGCAAGCGCGCGGCCGCCCGTGAGGCCGAGCAGAACGGCCCCGATGACGAGGCCGGCGAGGCCGTGGATGACCCGGAGAACCCCGAGGGTCCCGATGACCGTCTCAAGGAAGAGTCCGGCACCGGCACCGGGGCAGACGACCCGGAGCAGCCGAGTGACCTGACAGCGGACACCGCAGCGGAAAGCGCCGGGCCGTCCGGCACGGGTGAGAGAGTGGACCGTTGAGGATGTCGTGGCCGGTGGGCCCGGGACGATGAGGTGGGTAACCATGAACGCGCCGTACGACGGTGACAGTCAGGGCGCGGGCAACTCGGGTCGCCCCGAAGGCCCACCGCCCGAGCCCGGCCAGGTTCCGCCGCAGCCGCCCGCGGACATGTACCTCCAGGACGCTTACGACCAGGACCCGTACCGGGCGCAGGACCTCCACGCCCAGGACCCGGTCACGGAGGCCCTCTACGACCGTGCGGCACACCCCCCGCCGCCGCCTGGCACCTATCAGCCGCAGCAACCGCTGTACTCGCAGCCGCCCCAGTCCCCGTACGCTCCCGACCCGCACGTGTGGGCGCAGACCCCGGCGCCGGAGCCGGAGGGCCCGACGCAGTTCCTGCCGTACGGCGACAACCCCCGCACCACCCAGTTCGTGGGCGTCGACGACCTGGTGACCCAGGCCGGCGAGGAGCGTCACGAGCCGGACGCCTTCGCGCACCTCTTCCGCGACCAGCAGCAGGGTGGCGGCCGCCCGACGGATCCCCCGTCGGTACCCGGCCCGACACCGGCCCCTGGCGGCCCGTCACGGACCCCGCAGTTCCAGGCACCCGCGGCGCCCACGCCCTCGGCCGACGAGACCATGAACCTCGGGACCGCGCCGGCCCTCGCGCAGACGGCACCCCCCGCTGCTCCCACGGCTCCCGCCAAGAAGGGCGGGAAGGCCACGGGCCTGTTGAAGTCGAGCGCCGTGATGGCGGCCGGCACGATGGTCTCCCGCCTCACCGGCTTCATCCGCTCGGCGCTGATCGTGTCGGCGCTCGGTACCGCCCTGCTGGGCGACTCCTTCCAGGTGGCCTACCAGCTGCCGACCATGATCTACATCCTCACCGTCGGCGGCGGTCTGAACTCCGTCTTCGTGCCACAGCTCGTGCGCGCCATGAAGGAGGACGACGACGGCGGTGAGGCGTTCGCGAACCGGCTCCTGACGCTCGTCATCGTGGCTCTCGCCGCCCTCACCGCACTCACGATGCTCGGGGCACCACTCCTGGTGCGTGCGCTGTCGAACTCCGTGGCGACCAATCCGGCCGCCAATGATGTCGCCATCACCTTCACCCGCTACTTCCTGCCATCCATCTTCTTCATGGGCATCCATGTGGTGATGGGGCAGATCCTCAACGCGCGCGGCAAGTTCGGCGCGATGATGTGGACTCCGGTCCTCAACAACATCGTCATCATCGTGACGCTCGGGATGTTCCTCTGGGTGTACGGCACCGCCAGGCACTCCGGCATGAACGTCACGAACATCCCGCCGGAGGGGCAACGGCTGCTCGGTGTGGGCATCCTGCTCGGACTCGTGGTGCAGGCGCTCGCGATGATCCCGTATCTGCGCGAGACGGGTTTCCGGCTTCGCCTGCGCTTCGACTGGAAGGGCCACGGCCTCGGCAAGGCCGCCATGCTCGCGAAGTGGACCATCCTGTTCGTCCTCGCCAACCAGGCGGGCGCCCTCGTCGTCACCCAGCTCGCCACCGCGGCCGTCGCCGACACCAAGATTCCCGGCACGGGCTTCAGTGCCTACGCCAACGCCCAGCTCATCTGGGGGCTCCCGCAGGCCATCATCACCGTCTCGCTGATGGCCGCCCTGCTGCCGCGTATCTCCCGCTCGGCCGCGGAGGACGACGCCGGGGCAGTCCGCGACGACATCTCCCAGGGGCTGCGCACCACGGCGGTCGCGATCGTCCCGATCGCCTTCGGTTTCCTCGCACTCGGCATCCCGATGTGCACCCTGATCTTCGGTGCCTCCAGCACCGGCGCCGCCACGAACATGGGCTACATGCTGATGGCCTTCGGCCTCGGTCTGATCCCCTACTCGGTGCAGTACGTCGTCCTGCGTGCCTTCTACGCCTACGAGGACACCCGGACGCCCTTCTACAACACCGTGATCGTGGCAGCCGTCAACGCCGCCGCCTCCGCCGTCTGTTACGCCGTCCTGCCGCCCCGCTGGGCTGTGGTCGGCATGGCCGCCGCCTACGGTCTGGCCTACTCGATCGGGGTCGGCGTGGCCTGGCGCCGGCTGAGCAAGCGCCTCGGTGGCGACCTGGACGGCAAGCGCGTCCTGCGGACCTACGCCCGTCTCTGCATCGCCTCCGTACCGGCGGCTTTGCTGAGTGGGGCGGCCTGCTACGGCATCGGTCACTCGCTCGGTCAGGGCGTCATCGGTTCGTTCGCCGCGCTGATCGCGGGCGGAGCTGTTCTGCTCGGGATCTTCTTTGTCGCGGCACGCAAGATGCGTATCGAGGAGCTGAACTCCCTGGTCGGCATGGTCCGGGGGCGTCTGGGGCGCTGAGGCGGGGGTACGCGCACAACCATCGTCCGCCACCGTGTGTCGTGCATAGCGGCGGACTGTGGGCACAATTGGGTTCTGCGTCACACGACGCGCAATGAATGGGGAGGCAGGGAACGACGGTGGCGGAACGGAGCACGGCTGCCGTCGACGTGGCAGACAACAGCGGTGACGAACCGCTGACCGCCAAGGCGGACCAGTCCACGGCCGACGGCGTGGCCAAGAACCGGGAGCGGGACACGGAAGACGTCGAGGCACAGGGGAGTGGCGGGACCGACAATCCCGGCAAGGCATCACCGCCGGAACTGCACAGCGGCCACAAACTCGCCAGACGCTACCGTCTCGAGGAGTGCGTCACCCGTCTGGACGGCTTCAGCAGCTGGCGGGCCGTCGACGAGAAACTCCGTCGGGCCGTCGGCGTGCACATCCTGCCCGCGGACCATGCACGGGCACGTTCCGTCCTGGCCGCGGCCCGTTCCTCCGCGCTGCTGGGCGACCCGCGGTTCGTGCAGGTCCTGGACGCCGTCGAGGAGAACGATCTCGTCTACGTCGTCCACGAGTGGCTTCCCGACGCGACCGAACTGACCGCACTCCTCGCCTCGGGCCCGCTGGAGGTGTTCGATGCCTATCAGATGGTCAGTCAGGTGGCCTCCGCCATGGCAGCTGCCCACCGTGAAGGCCTCGCGCACCTGCGGCTGAATCCGAACGCGATCCTGCGGACATCGAGCGGTCAGTGGCGCATCCGCGGTCTCGCCGTGAACGCCGCGCTGCGCGGTGCCAGTTCGGAGACACCGCAGCGGACGGACACGGAGGCCATCGGCGCCCTCCTGTACGCGGCGCTCACCCAGCGCTGGCCGTACGAGAACGACGCCTACGGCCTCGCCGGTCTGCCCAAGGACGTCGGCCTCATCGCACCCGACCAGGTGCGGGCGGGCGTCCACCGCGGGCTGTCCGAGCTGGCGATGAGGGCCCTCTCCAACGACGGTGCGACGGCCTCCCGTCACGAGTCGGCGTGCACCACACCCGAGGAACTGGTCAAGGCGATCGGTGAGATGCCCCGCATCCGCCCGCCGGAGCCGGTGTTCACGGCCCCGCCCGAGTACCAGCGCACGACGTATCAACAGGGGACGTACGGCCGCCCCGCACCGCGTCCTGGCTTCACCCAGCCGGTCTCGGTGCCGCCCCCACCACTGCAGAGCCGCACCGGCCGAGCCTTGAAGTGGGCGGTCTCGGCCCTCCTCATCGCCGCGCTGGGCCTGGGCAGTTGGCAGCTCGCGGACGCTCTGATGGATCAGGGCGGAAAGTCGAACGAGAACCAAAACCAGACGACCGACGACGGCGACAAGAACAGCGCGACGCCGAAACCGACGAAGACGCTCAGCATCGATGACGCCGAAGAGTACGTCGCCAAGGGTGACGCACAGCATCCAGGCGACGTGAAGCTGACCTACGACGGCAGCTCGACCACAGGATGGCGGACCAGCAGCTACACAAACGGTCCGGACATGGTGATAAAGCCCGGCGTCGGCATCGTCTACGACCTCGGCTCCGCCCAGGAATTGTCCGCAGCGACCCTGTCGTTCCGATACGGCGGCAACCACACGACGGTTGAGCTGTATGCCACCGACTCCCTCAGCTCGTCCACACCACTGAGCTCGATGCAGAAGCTGGGCAGGACGAAGACAAACAGCGCCTCAGCGAACGTGAAGGTCGACAAGCCGGTGAAGAGCCGTTACGTGCTGGTCTGGCTGACCGCCCTGCCGTATTCCGGAGCCGATTCCGCCAACTACAGCGACGCCGGCTACAAACAGGCCATCACCAACGTGAAGTTCACCGGCTGAGAGTTCACCGCAGACAAGGGGAGGGGGTCCGATGGCAGATGACACCGCGTATGGCGACACCAGCGATCAGGACCTCCTGGCCCGCCATGTAGCGGGCGACCACGACGCCTTCGGTGAGATCGTTCGCCGACATCGGGATCGGTTGTGGGCCGTGGCTCTCCGGACTCTCGGGGACCGTGAGGAAGCCGCTGACGCCGTCCAGGACGCCCTTGTATCCGCCTACCGGGCCGCCCACACCTTCCGGGGTCAGTCGGCCGTCACGACCTGGCTCCACCGGATCACGGTGAACGCCTGCCTGGACCGAGCCCGCAAGGCTGCCTCCCGCAAGACCTCTCCGGTCGATGACACCGAGCGCCTGGAACAGCTCCTGGAGCCGCACGAGGAGGCCTCGGCGCCTGCCGAGCGCAACGACCTCCACCGCCAACTGCTGGAGGCACTCGGCACACTTCCACCTGACCAGCGCGCCGCTCTCGTTCTGGTGGACATGCAGGGGTACCCGGTCGCCGAAGCCGCTCACATACTCGACGTGCCGACGGGGACAGTGAAGAGCCGCTGCGCCCGAGGCAGAGCCAGACTCCTCCCCCTCCTGACCCACCTCCGGCCGGAAAACGCCAGAGACGGCACTCAGAGGGGCTCAGGACGGAACCGGACGCAGGGGACTTCCGTCCCACCCGCAGCGGAACCTCCGTCAGAGGGTCCGCCGGATTCGGGACCAAGCGATTCAGCTGTAGTGAAGGGCGGAGGTGGGCGAGCGTGACTTCCACGACAGACACAGCCGGGCACCCGGATGTCGCGGAGCTCTCCGACCTCACCGAAGGCATCCTCCCAGTGTCCAGGACCGCGGATGTACGTCGGCATCTGGACGAATGCGAACTCTGCGCGGACGTCCACGCGTCCCTGGAGGAGATCCGCGGATTGCTCGGCACGCTTCCGGGCCCCCCGCGTATGCCCGCCGACGTCGCTGGCAGGATCGACGCTGCTCTAGCCGCGGAAGCTCTCCTGCACGCAACGGCTCCTGGGACGGTGAACGCCCCACCACCGGTCGAGAGCGCGCATGTTTCACGTGAAACATCGCCCACCGCCGACCGACCCACAGGACACGCCCGCACAACGACCACCGGACCCGGCCGCAAGGAACGTCAGCGGAACGGCCGACGCAGGACCGTTGTTCTGGGCACTGTCTTCGCGGTCGCAGCTCTGGGATTCGGTTCCGTACTGCTGTCATCGCTGGACGACGGCAAGCAGTCGAACGGCCCGGTCTCCGCGGCCGACACCTTCTCCGACAGCACGCTTGAGAAGGAGATCTCCGATCTCCTCGCTGCGGACCGATCCGCCACCAGTGGGTCCCGTTCCCCGCAGGACACAAACAGCATGGGCGTGGAGTCCGTCCCCAGTGGCGACCGTCAACCCTTCCTGAAGAAGGAGCCCTTGGTCCCCGCGTGCATCAAAAGGGGCATGCACAACAACGGCACGGCCCTCGCGACCGAGGGCGGCATCTACAAGGGGGCGGACGCGTTGCTTGTCGTACTGCGCGACCCCTCCGACAGCACGCGGGTGAACGCCTACATCATGGATGCGTCCTGCGTGAAGAACGCTCCGGCCGGTACAGCGAAGATTCTTCTGAAGCAGTCCTACGCACACTCCTGAGCGTTCACGCTTCGTCTCCGTCACGCGTGGTATTTCGTACCGTGTGGCCTCTCCGTGTGCCCGGACACACCGGGAATGCGCGCCCCTTAGGATCCGTTGGGTGGGGTGAGAGTTCTGAGAGGGGCTCCACCGGTCCGACGACGCAGTCCAGAGACGAGGAACCAAGCCGTGAGCGACGTTCGTAACGTGATCATCATCGGCTCCGGGCCCGCCGGCTACACGGCGGCGCTCTACACCGCGCGCGCGTCGCTGAAGCCGCTGGTGTTCGAGGGCGCCGTCACCGCGGGCGGCGCGCTGATGAACACCACCGAGGTGGAGAACTTCCCCGGCTTCCAGGACGGCATCATGGGCCCCGAGCTCATGGACAACATGCGCGGCCAGGCCGAGCGCTTCGGTGCCGAACTCATTCCGGACGACATCGTCAGCGTCGACCTGACCGGTGAGATCAAGACCGTCACCGACACCTCGGGCACGGTCCACCGGGCGAAGGCCGTGATCGTCACCACCGGTTCGCAGCACCGCAAGCTCGGCCTGCCGAACGAAGACGCCCTCTCCGGCCGCGGTGTCTCGTGGTGTGCCACCTGTGACGGCTTCTTCTTCAAGGACCAGGACATCGCCGTCATCGGCGGTGGCGACACCGCGATGGAAGAAGCGACCTTCCTCTCACGCTTCGCCAAGTCCGTGACGATCGTCCACCGTCGGGACACCCTCCGCGCTTCCAAGGCGATGCAGGAGCGTGCCTTCGCCGACCCGAAGATCAAGTTCGTGTGGGACAGCGAGGTCGCCGAGATCCAGGGTGACCCGAAGCTCTCGGGCCTGAAGCTGCGCAATCTCAAGACCGGCGAGCTCTCGGACCTGGCGGTCACCGGCCTGTTCATCGCGATCGGCCACGACCCGCGCACGGAGCTCTTCAAGGGCCAGCTCGACCTGGACGGTGAGGGCTACCTCAAGGTAGAGGCGCCCTCGACCCACACCAACGTCACGGGTGTCTTCGGTGCCGGTGACGTGGTCGACCACACCTACCGCCAGGCCATCACCGCAGCCGGCACCGGCTGTTCCGCCGCTCTGGACGCCGAGCGTTTCCTCGCCGCCCTCGCGGACGCGGAGAAGGCCGAACCCGAGAAGACCGCTGTCTGATCCCCCCGTCCCGCCCCACCGCACCAAATAGTTAAGGAGCCCGCCGTGGCCGGCACCCTGAAGAATGTGACCGACGATTCCTTCGAGCAGGACGTCCTGAAGAGCGACAAGCCCGTCCTGGTGGACTTCTGGGCCGCTTGGTGCGGTCCGTGCCGCCAGATCGCGCCGTCCCTCGAGGCGATTGCCGCCGAGTACGGCGACAAGATCGAAATCGTCAAGCTGAACATCGACGAAAACCCGGGTACGGCCGCCAAGTACGGCGTCATGTCCATCCCGACCCTCAACGTGTACCAGGGTGGCGAGGTCGCCAAGACCATCGTCGGTGCCAAGCCGAAGGCCGCGATCGTCCGCGACCTTGAGGACTTCATCGCCGAGTGATGTTTCACGTGAAACACGGTGGGGGCCGACCCGGAAGGGTCGGCCCCCGTCGTATTACAGGGGTCGCAGCGCTGGTTCCTTCTGTACCGCTCCAAGAAGCCGGTCCAGTGCCATCTCCACATCTTCCTTCCAGGAGAGCGCCGTACGCAGCTCCAGCCTCAGCCTGGGGTATGCGGGATGCGTCCTGACCGTCTTGAAGCCGACCGCGAGGAGATGATCGGCGGGTAGGAGACAGGCGGGCTCTTTCCAGCGGGCATCACCGAAGGCCTCGATTGCCTTGAAGTTCCGCCGCAGTAGATCCTTGGCGACCGTCTGCACCATCATTCGCCCCAGTCCCTGTCCCTGGTAGCCCGGCATGATGAACGATGTCATCAACTGGACGGCGTCCGGAGAGACCGGGCTCGTGGGAAACGCAGTCGCGCGGGGCACGTACGCGGGAGGAGCGTAGAGGACGAAGCCGACTGGCACGTCGTCGACGTAGACGACCCGACCGCACGATCCCCAGTCCAGCAGGACGGCTGAGATCCAGGATTCCTTCTCCACAGCAGGGGTTCCCGCTTTTACCGCGGCTTCTCCACTGACTGGGTCCAACTCCCAGAAGACGCACGAGCGACAACGCCTGGGAAGGTCCGGAAGGTTGTCCAGCGTGAGCGGTACGAGCCGACGCCCCATGAAGGCTGTTCCTCGCTTCCTTCGCCCGCAGCGTCGCGGGCGGCAGTCAGAGCATTCCGTTCCCTGAACAAGCTGCCGACGAATCCGCCGACCGCCCCGATTCCCAGGCCCGCGCTCACCAATCCGCTTCGGCTCATCGTTCGCATAACCCCTGCCTCCCCTCAGAGGGACTGCCGGGTGGATGTACCGCACCCAGTCGCATCGTATCCACACAGCGATTCCATCGAAACCGCCTGAACGCAAAGAGCGGGCCGTGGCCGGTGTGTACCGGCCACGGCCCGCTCTTCGTGCTCTGCCCGAGTGGCATCACCCCGGCGAGGCCCGGTTTCAGCCTTCCGTCTCCTCGTCGTCGCCGTCCAGCAGGCTCTTCTGGAGGACCGGCCCCTCACCGGGGGCGAGGCTGCTGAGGATGCGCTCGAGGTCCTCCATGGAGGCAAACTCGACCGTGATCTTGCCCCTTTTCTGCCCCAGATCGACCTTCACCCGCGTCTCAAAGCGGTCCGAGAGACGGCCGGCCAGATCACTCAGGGCCGGAGAGAGCCGAGTGCCGGCCCGAGGCCCCTTGGGACGCTGGGCAGTCTGCGGCCGCGACCCCATGAGGGTCACGATCTCCTCGACGGCGCGCACCGAGAGTCCCTCGGCCACGATCCGGTGAGCCAGCCTGTCCTGCTCCTCCGAGTCGTCGACGGAGAGCAGTGCCCGGGCGTGTCCGGCGGAGAGCACTCCCGCAGCCACTCGACGCTGCACAGCCGGTGAGAGCTTCAGCAGACGCAGAGTGTTCGAGACCTGCGGGCGGGACCGGCCGATGCGGTCCGCCAGCTGGTCGTGCGTGCAGTTGAAGTCCTTCAGCAGCTGGTCGTAGGCGGCTGCCTCTTCCAGCGGGTTCAGCTGAGCGCGGTGCAGGTTCTCCAGGAGCGCGTCCAGGAGAAGCTTCTCGTCGTCCGTGGCCCGCACGATCGCCGGGATCGCATCCAGGCCCGCCTCGCGGCACGCTCGCCAGCGGCGCTCACCCATGATGAGCTCGTAACGGGTGGCGCCCAGCTCCCGCACGACGACCGGCTGGAGAAGACCGACCTCCTGGATGGAGGTCACCAGCTCCTGAAGCGCATCCTCGTCGAAGACCTCACGCGGCTGGCGCGGGTTCGGGGTGATGGAGTCGATGGGGAGTTCCGCGAAGTACGCGCCCACAGGAGGAGCGGGCGTGTCTCCGTAGCCGTTGACCGACGGCTCCTCGGTTTCATGTGAAACAGGCGGCAGCATGGCCACCTTCGCCGCAGCCACTCCACGGTCGGTCGTCAATACCGGGACCGACGTCGGGGACGCGGAACCAGCGCCTCCCATCGCTGCTGGGGTAGGCGTCTTCTCTGTCGGGGCAGCAGGGATGAGTGCGCCGAGACCACGACCCAGACCCCTCCGTCGCTCACTCACTGGATCCCTTCCACCATGCTCGGGTTGCTCTGTGCGCCGATGTGCGCCTGCGTCGGGTCGTAGCTGATTCCGACGCCCCTCAACGCGATCTCTCGCGCCGCCTCAAGGTAGGACAGCGCACCGCTCGATCCGGGATCGTAGGTCAGCACCGTCTGTCCATAGCTCGGCGCCTCGGAGATACGGACCGAGCGGGGAATGCTCGTCCGTAGCACCTCATTGCCGAAGTGGGTACGCACCTCGTCCGCGACCTGCGACGCGAGACGCGTCCGGCCGTCGTACATGGTGAGCAAGATGGTTGATACGTGCAAGGTGGGGTTGAGGTGGCCCCGCACCAGGTCGACGTTGCGCAGCAACTGGCCCAGGCCCTCCAGTGCGTAGTACTCGCACTGGATCGGGATGAGGACCTCCGCACCGGCCACCAGCGCATTGACCGTCAGCAGGCCGAGCGAGGGCGGGCAGTCGATGAGGATGTAGTCCAAGGGCTGCTCGTACGCCTGGATCGCTCGCTGCAATCGGCTCTCACGTGCCACCAGGGACACCAGCTCGATCTCCGCACCGGCGAGATCGATCGTGGCAGGGGCACAGAAGAGGCCTTCGACATCAGAGACCGGCTGGACGACCTCAGCCAGCGGCCTGCTGTCGACCAGAACGTCGTAGATGGAAGGGACTTCGGCATGGTGGTCGATACCCAGTGCGGTGGACGCGTTGCCCTGGGGGTCGAGGTCGATCACCAGGACACGGCCGCCGTGCAGAGCCAGCGAAGCAGCAAGGTTGACGGTTGTCGTCGTCTTGCCCACGCCACCCTTCTGATTGGCGACGACCATGATCCGGGTCTGCTCGGGCCGTGGCAGACCTTCGCCGGCACGACCCAAAGCCTCCACTGCCAGTTGGGCAGCACGACCGATCGGAGTGTCGTCCATCGGGGGCGGTGTTTCACGTGAAACATCGTCCCCCATCGACTCGGTTCGGGGACCGGGGACCGGATCGGTCATCGGTCCCGCGATGTTGGCGTCGGACCGCACGGATTCACTCTCCTCGACTTCAGGCTCGCAATGAACAGAGCCTCCCATGTCTTCGGGGTCATGAACCAGTGAGGCCTGTTGTTCTGTGGAGAAATCCACCTCTGTGGACAACTCCGTTACCTCTCTGAGTGACCCGAGAGGCTTCCGGTCGCGGGGTTCGGCCGCGGCGCGGCCCCGGCTGATGATGCCGTGCAGCAGTGAGCGACGTTTCACGTGAAACACGATGCACAGCAGTCGGGGCCGTTCTGCCGCGACACTCCGGCGTGCGTAGGTTTGGCAGCTTGTGTGGAGTACGTCTCGTCGTCAGGACGGATCAACGACGTCGACGAGTGCGTCCGGTCCGGGCGGCCTTGGCTCGCTTGGCTGCGAAACGCACACCACCGGGGCTCTCCCCCACCTCGACTCGCACCACCGTGGACAACGGATCCACCACTCCTTCACCCACATGCAGGATGGACGTCTCCACCGCACCGAGCTTGCTCAGCGCCGTGGCCGAGGCTTTGAGCTCCTCCTCCGCGGTGTCGCCCTTGAGCGCAAGCATCTCCCCGTAGGGCCTCAGCAGAGGGATGCCCCAGGCCGCCAGCCTGTCCAGCGGGGCGACAGCTCGTGCTGTCACCACGTGTACCGGCGTCACCTTGCCCATGACCTCCTCAGCCCGGCCCCGGATAACCGTCACATGGTCCAGGCCCAGCATCTCCACGACCTCGGTCAGGAAGGTCGTACGCCTCAGCAGTGGCTCCAGCAACGTGATCTTCAGGTCTTCACGGACGAGAGCCAGTGGGATACCGGGCAGGCCTGCGCCGGAGCCGACATCGCACACCGTCACGCCCTCGGGAACAACTTCTGAGAGCACCGCGCAGTTCAGCAGATGCCGTTCCCACAGACGGGGCACTTCTCGCGGGCCGATGAGACCACGCTGCACACCTGCCTCCGCCAGCAGCTCGGCATAACGCACCGCGTCCGCGTAGCGATCACCGAACACCTCTCGCGCCTGTTCGGGCGCGGGAGGAAGCTCCGCTGCCTCCGTCACGGGGAACCGTCCTTCCGTAGCGCATCAGCGCACCGGGCGCCGACCACCAGAACTATCAGGCTGACAAAGTTCGGCCCCGCCTGCTCTACAGACGGGGCCGGAGGAACGTACGAACCGATCAGGCGGGAAGCACAACGACGAAGCGCTGCGGCTCCTCGCCCTCGGATTCGCTGCGCAGGCCGGCGGCCTTGACGGCGTCGTGCACGACCTTGCGCTCGAACGGCGTCATCGCGCTGAGTTTCACGGACTCGCCGGTGTTCTTGACCTCGGCAGCGGCCTTGGCGCCCAGCTCGGAGAGCTCTGTGCGCTTCTTGGCCCGGTAACCGGCGATGTCCAGCATCAGTCGGCTGCGGTCGCCGGTCTCCCGGTGCACGGCCAGGCGCGTGAGCTCCTGGAGGGCTTCCAGCACCTCGCCGTCACGGCCGACCAACTTGTTGAGGTCACGGCCGCCCGAGTCGCTGATGATCGAGACAGCGGCACGGTCGGCCTCGACGTCCATGTCGATGTCGCCGTCGAGATCGGCGATGTCGAGCAGACCCTCGAGGTAGTCCGCCGCGATCTCGCCTTCCTGCTCCAGGCGGTTCAGTGTGTCTGCGCCCTCGGCAGCGGCGGAGGTGGTGGTGCCTTCCGTCACGGGATGGACTCCTTCTTACTTCTTGGACGGGGACTTGGGCCGCTGCGGACCCTTGCGCTGTCCGGACTGGGCCTTACTGCGGGTGCCGGCGCCGGGCTGCTTCTTGGCGGGAGCGGCAGGCTTGGCGTCCTCGGGTTCGTCGGACTTGGTCAGCGAGGTCGGCTCCGACGACGGGGTGTCATCAGCGGCCGTCGAGCCGCCCGCAGCGGCACCCACCGCACCACCCGACTGGCGCTGGGACTTGCTCTGCCGCTTGGGCTGCTGGCGCTTGGGCGTGGCCGTACCGGCCGGCGAGCCGTCCTCGGTCTGGACCACGGCCTGGGATTCGCTCTGGATCACGTTGCCGTCGGTCTGGGCCGCGAGACCCGACTTGTTCAGACCGTTGATGAACTTGCGCTCGAACTCGTTGCGGTCACGGCCCTTGGCGACGATCGCCTTGATGATCGTGCGCTCGCTGCGCTTGCGCGTCTTGCCATGGCTCGTGACGTGCTTGGTCAGGCGCTCCAGGTAGGCGGCCTGAGCCTTGGAACCCGGGGTGGGGTTGTTGTGGATCACGTACATCTGCTGGCCCATGGTCCACACGTTGGTGGTCAGCCAGTAGACGAGGACACCGACCGGGAAGTTGATACCGAAGACGGCGAACATGACGGGGAAGACGTACATCAGCATCTTCTGCTGCTGCATGAACGGCGTCTTGACCGTGGTGTCGACGTTCTTCGTCATCAGCTGGCGCTGCGTGTAGAACTGCGACGCCGACATCATGACGATCATGATCGCGGTGACGACCCGCACATCGGTGACCGTGGCGCCCAGCGCCTGGACGGTGGCGGAACCGTCCTTGAACTTCGCGGCGAGCGGGGCGCCGACGATGTGCGCCTTGCGAGCGCTGGCCAGAAGCGACTCGTTGATGACACCGATGGTGTCACCCGTCGCGATGGCGTTGAGCACGTGGTACAGGGCGAAGAAGAACGGGGACTGCGCCAGGATGGGAAGACACGAGGAGAGCGGGTTGGTACCCGTCTCCTTGTACAGCTTCATCATCTCTTCGGACTGACGCTGCTTGTCGTTCTTGTAGCGCTCCTGGATCTTCTTCATCTCAGGCTGGAGCGTCTGCATGGCCCGCGTCGACTTGATCTGCTTCACGAAGAGCGGGATCAGGCAGATACGGATCAGGATCACGAGGGACACGATCGACAGGCCCCAGGCCCAACCGGTATCAGGGCCGAAGAGCTTGCCGTACACCGTGTGGAACTGGACGATGACCCAGGAGACGGGTGTCGTGATGAAGCTGAAAAGACTGGCAATCGTGTCCACTAATCATGCTCCTTGGGCATGGGACGGAGTCTCGGCGGCCGGGCTCGAAGGAGTCTGTCCCTCGGCGGCCGAGTCGGCGGCGGGGGGCCCGCCCCTGCGTGCACGCCAGGCGTTACGCAGCATTTCGTGCCACCGGGGCCGCTTGCGTGGCGGGACATGATCCACACCCCCCAGCGACCACGGATTGCACCGCAGGATGCGCCAGGCGGTGAGCGCCGTGCCCTTGATCGCACCGTGCCGATCGATGGATTGGTAGCCGTAGTGAGAGCACGACGGGTAGTACTTGCACACCGGTCCGAGCAGCGGACTGATGGTCCACTGGTACAGCTTGATCAACGCCAGCAGCGGGTACTTCATCGTGTGCCCCCTCCCAGCAGCCGCTGTAGGGCGGCATCCAGGTCTCGGGCCAGTTGTTCATGATCGGCGTCGCCCGCCTCGGGCAACGCCCGTACGACTACCAGGCTACCGGGGGGCAACAGTGCGACGCGGTCGCGCATCAAATGGCGAAGCCTGCGCTTCACCTTGTTGCGCACGACCGCGCCTCCCACTGCTTTGCTCACGACGAAACCCGCACGCGTCGGGGGAGCGCTCTCCCCAGGCGCGTGCGGGTCCGTGGCACCGCTACGAAGATGGACGACGAGGGACGGGCGGCCTGCCCGGCGCCCCCGTCGTACCGCGGTCGCGAAGTCTTCGCGCCGCCTCAGCCGATGCTCGGTAGGCAGCACGACGTCATGACCTGATCAGAATCAGGCGGACAGGCTCGAGCGACCCTTGCCACGGCGGTTCGCGAGAATCGCGCGACCGGCACGGGTACGCATCCGCAGGCGGAAACCGTGGGTCTTCGCGCGGCGACGGTTGTTCGGCTGGAAGGTGCGCTTGCTCACTCGGGGGCTCCAGAAATAAATCGGTAGTGGCGGGTGCCGTCCTAGCTGTCACCGTGCGCCCACGAGAAGCTCGCAGTAACGCCCGAGTGCACCGCTTCCCGATCACCCGAAGCGATCTGTGCCCATCGGAGGCAGGCGGCAGCAGCCATCGACAACTCGACCTGGTCACGGTACGCGGGGCTACGCCATCCGGTCAAACCAGCGGTCACCAGGAGACACTATCCACAGGCTGGGGACAACAACTTGAACCGCACCCGTCGCCCTGACTACCGTGGCTGAACTCCGACTCGTTCCCCTGACCCCTTCATTTCGGCTCCACCCCTTTTGAATCCCGACTCGTCCCACAACCACACGTTCGTGGGACCCGTGAGAGAGCGTGCCCTGTGGCTGACGTACCTGCCGATCTTGCCGCAGTGTGGCCACGCGTACTCGATCAACTCCTCGGAGAGGACCGCGTACAGGGGGTCGAGGCGAAGGACGAGCACTGGATCCGGCGCTGCCAGCCGCTCGCGCTGGTCGCCGACACCGCCCTGCTCGCCGTACCGAACGAGTTCGCGAAAGGCGTACTGGAGGGCCGACTGGCTCCGGCCGTCAGCGAGACGCTGAGCCGCGAGTGCGGCCGCCCGATCCGGATCGCGATCACCGTCGACGACACCGCAGGTGAACCCGCGCCGCCGCCCGGGCCCCCGGCCCCCCGGCATCAGCAGCGCTACGAGGAGCCCGAGCTCCCCTCCGGCCAGTACGACGACGGGTACGGCAGCCAGTACGACAACAACCAGTACAAGGGCTACGGCCGCCACCGCGCCGACGACTCCAGGCCGTCCCGCGGCGAAACACGCCCCGGGCCCCAGGGTGACCACGCCCCACGTGCGGACCAGCTCCCCACCCCCCGCCCCGCGTACCCCTCGGAGTACCAGCGCCCCGAGCCCGGTGCCTGGCCGCGCCCCGCGCAGGACGAGTACAGCTGGCAGCAACAGCGGCTCGGCTTCCCCGAGCGCGACCCGTACGCGTCGCCGTCGCAGGAGCCGTACCCGCAGGAGCCCTACGGCGCCCCGTCACAGGACTACCGGCCACAGCCGATGGAACGGCAGCCGTACGACAACCCGCGCCCCGACTACGATCAGCGGCCGGACTACGACAAGCCCCGTCCCGACTACGACAAGCCGCGCGACTACGACCAGCGCGACAACCGCCGCGACCTGTCCGAGCCTCCCTCCGGCACCGGGCGAGTGCACCGCGGCGGACCCGTCGGCTCCAGCCTGCCCACCACCGGCGCCCCCGGTCCGCTGGCCGCACAGCCCGCACCGGCGACGAGGCCCGGGGAGCCCACCGCTCGGCTGAACCCGAAATACCTCTTCGACACGTTCGTCATCGGCGCCTCCAACCGATTCGCACACGCGGCCGCCGTCGCGGTCGCCGAGGCGCCGGCCAAGGCGTACAACCCCCTCTTCATCTACGGGGAGTCCGGACTCGGCAAGACGCACCTGCTGCACGCGATCGGGCACTACGCGCGCAGCCTGTATCCCGGCACGCGCGTGCGGTACGTGAGCTCGGAGGAGTTCACCAACGAGTTCATCAACTCCATCCGCGACGGCAAGGGCGACAGCTTCCGCAAGCGCTACCGCGAGATGGACATCCTGCTCGTCGACGACATCCAGTTCCTCGCGGACAAGGAGTCGACGCAGGAGGAGTTCTTCCACACGTTCAACACACTCCACAACGCCAACAAGCAGATCGTGCTCTCCAGCGACCGGCCGCCCAAGCAGCTGGTGACGCTGGAGGACCGGCTGCGGAACCGTTTCGAGTGGGGCCTGATCACCGACGTCCAACCGCCCGAGCTGGAGACGAGGATCGCGATCCTCCGCAAGAAAGCGGTGCAGGAACAGCTCAACGCGCCGCCGGAGGTCCTGGAGTTCATCGCCTCCCGCATCTCGCGCAACATCCGTGAGCTGGAGGGCGCGCTGATCCGGGTGACGGCGTTCGCCTCGCTCAACCGGCAGCCGGTGGACCTGGGCCTCACCGAGATCGTGCTCAAGGACCTGATCCCCGGCGGCGAGGACTCGGCCCCGGAGATCACGTCCACCGCCATCATGAGCGCCACGGCGGCCTACTTCGGCCTGACCATCGAGGACCTGTGCGGCACTTCGCGCGGCCGCGCGCTCGTCACCGCCCGCCAGATCGCCATGTACCTGTGCCGCGAACTGACGGACCTCTCGCTGCCGAAGATCGGCGCGCTGTTCGGCGGCCGTGACCACACGACCGTGATGCACGCCGACCGCAAGATCCGCAATCTGATGGCCGAACGGCGCTCCATCTACAACCAGGTGACCGAGCTGACGAACCGCATCAAGAACGGCTGACACCAGCGGAGTCAGCCGGTTTTCGGCACGGAAGGGCGCCCTGGGGACGAGATCCCGAGGGCGCCCTTCGTCATGCCGCCGTAGCCGGCTGTTCGATTAGCCGCCGGGTTACGGCCTCCCTCCACAGATTCGGGCACTTTCTCCCGTCCACATCCTGGGGACTGCGAAGTTGTCCAGATCGCGGTCCACAGGCCGGCTGCCGAAAGACCGTCGGCCCAGGTCAGCTGGCTGTGGATTCGTGGACGAAGGATCTCCACAGACTGTGGACAGCGAGATGATCCACAGGCTGTGCGTCGAGTTGTCCACCGACAACCCACAGGCTGGGCCTGGTTGTCCCCAGCGATCAGTGGCTTCTCCACATGCCTGTCCACTGTTCGGCAACGCGACGCGCCTCCTCACCGGGTCGAGTGAAAGGCGTCACACGAAGGTGCCGGGTCGGCCTGTGGGAAACGGGGGTAAAGCTGGGGACGGCGCTGGGGAGAACTCGCCTCAAGCTGTGCACGGAGTGTGCAGAACTTTTCGTTCTCCACAGAGACGCCTGGTTGTCCACCGCCTCCGCCCACAGGGCCAGTGGACAAAATTTCCCCTCTGAGCTGGGAAAACAGGGTTATCCACGGTATCCACAGCCCCTACTACTACTCCCAACTAGAGAGAGCTAGGAATCCGTTTAGAAGGGGGTCCTGTGCACAACTCGCTGTCCGGTGCCCGGCTGCCCCTCGTCACGACTTGACCCGAGAGGCACCTACTGTCAGTGGGGTGCGTCAGACTGTTCCCCGGTGTCCTTCCCGCCACAGGGGCCGACGACACCGAGACAGACGACGAAGCCAGGCAGGCCGAGCAGCGCCGGCAACAGCAGGAGGCGGCAACAGTGAAGATCCGGGTGGAACGCGACGTACTCGCGGAGGCAGTGGCCTGGGCGGCACGCAGCCTCCCGGCCCGTCCGCCGGCGCCTGTCCTCGCCGGCCTTCTCCTGAAGGCCGAGCAAGGCCAGCTGAGCCTGTCCAGCTTCGACTACGAGGTCTCCGCGCGGGTGTCGGTGGAAGCCGAGGTCGAGGAGGAGGGCACGGTGCTGGTCTCCGGCCGCCTGCTCGCCGACATCTGCCGTGCCCTCCCCAACCGCCCGGTGGAGATTTCCACAGACGGTGTGCGGGCGACGGTGGTGTGCGGCTCCTCGCGGTTCACACTTCACACCCTGCCTGTGGAGGAGTACCCGGCGCTGCCGCAGATGCCGACCGCCACCGGCACCGTCCCCGGTGAGGTCTTCGCCTCCGCCGCCGCCCAGGTCGCCATCGCGGCCGGCCGTGACGACACGCTGCCCGTCCTGACCGGTGTGCGCATCGAGATCGAGGGCGACACCGTCACCCTGGCCTCCACCGACCGCTACCGCTTCGCGGTCCGTGAGTTCCTGTGGAAGCCGGAGAACCCCGATGCGTCCGCGGTGGCCCTGGTGCCCGCCAAGACGCTCCTGGACACCGCCAAGGCGCTCACGAGCGGCGACAGCGTCATCCTGGCGCTGTCCGGCTCGGGTGCGGGCGAAGGGCTGATCGGTTTCGAGGGCGCCGGCCGTCGTACGACGACGCGGCTCCTGGAGGGCGACCTTCCGAAGTACCGCTCGCTGTTCCCCACGGAGTTCAACTCCATCGCCGTCATCGAGACCGCCCCGTTCGTGGAGGCCGTCAAGCGTGTGGCCCTGGTCGCCGAGCGCAACACCCCCGTGCGGCTCAGCTTCGAGCAGGGTGTGCTCATCCTGGAGGCCGGTTCCAGCGACGACGCACAGGCTGTGGAGCGGGTCGACGCCCAGCTGGAGGGCGACGACGTGTCGATCGCCTTCAACCCGACCTTCCTGCTGGACGGCCTGAGCGCGATCGACTCCCCGGTGGCCCAGCTCTCCTTCACGACGTCCACCAAGCCCGCGCTGCTGAGCGGCAAGCCGGCCCTGGACGCCGAGGCTGACGAGGCCTACAAGTACCTGATCATGCCGGTGCGCCTCAGCGGCTGAGCATGTCGGCCGCTAGGCCGGGACGCCTGCCGGGGCTGCGGGGGGTTGTTCCCCCATACGCTCGCAGCGGCTGGGCGGTCGCTGTCCGAAAGCCCCAGGTGAGGGCATACGTTTGAGCGCGTATGCCCACAGGTGTGCGTGAGCGTCCGGGTTTAGGCTCGGACGTGGGTACGAAAGTGCCTCACACGCCACCGCAACCTAAGGAACATCTGATGGAGCTCGGTCTCGTCGGCCTCGGCAAGATGGGCGGCAACATGCGCGAGCGGATCCGCCGCGCAGGCCACACCGTGATCGGATACGACCGCAACCCGGACCTCGCCGATGTCCACAGCCTGAAGGAGCTTGTGGACGCGCTTGAGGGCCCGCGGGTCGTGTGGGTGATGGTCCCGGCCGGTGCGCCGACCCAGGCCACCGTCGACGAGCTGGCCGAGCTCCTGGAGCCGGGGGACGTCGTGGTGGACGGCGGGAACTCCCGCTGGACGGACGACGAGAAGCACGCCGGGGAACTGGCCGCCAAGGGCATCGGCTTCGTCGACTGCGGTGTCTCCGGCGGTGTGTGGGGCCTGGAGAACGGCTATGCGCTGATGTACGGCGGCGACACGGAGAACGTCGCCAAGGTGCAGCCGGTCTTGGACGCCCTCAAGCCCAAGGGCGACGCGGGCGCGGTGCACGCGGGCAAGGTCGGTGCGGGCCACTTCGCGAAGATGGTCCACAACGGCATCGAGTACGCGATGATGCAGGCCTATGCCGAGGGCTGGGAGCTCCTGGAGAAGGTCCACTCCGTGACCGACGTCCGGGAGGTCTTCCGCTCCTGGCAGGAGGGCACAGTCATCCGTTCCTGGCTGCTCGACCTCGCGGTCAACGCCCTTGACGAGGACGAGCATCTGGAGAGGCTGCGCGGTTTCGCACAGGACTCCGGCGAGGGCCGGTGGACCGTGGAGGCCGCAATCGACCACGCGGTGCCGCTGCCGGCGATCACCGCGTCGTTGTTCGCGCGGTTTGCGTCCCGCCAGGACGACGCGCCGCAGATGAAGATGATCGCGGCGCTGCGCAACCAGTTCGGCGGCCACGCGGTCGAGACGAAGTAATCCACAGGGCTGTTCGGCGATCTCAGGCCGACGGTCCACAAGCTGGGGGAGGTCGGCGCCCGACCATGCACGTCACGCATCTGTCGCTTGCCGACTTCCGCTCGTACGCCCGGGTCGAGGTTCCGCTGGACCCGGGCGTCACCGCGTTCGTGGGTCCCAACGGGCAGGGCAAGACGAACCTGGTCGAGGCGATCGGCTATCTCGCCACGCTCGCCAGTCACCGGGTCTCCTCCGACGCCCCCCTCGTCCGCATGGGCGCCGACCGTGCCATCGTGCGGGCGCAGGTCAGACAGGGTGAGCGGCAGCAGCTGGTCGAGCTGGAGCTGAACCCCGGCCGGGCGAACCGGGCCCGGATCAACAGGTCTTCGCAGGTCAGGCCGCGTGATGTGCTCGGGATCGTGCGGACCGTACTGTTCGCGCCGGAGGATCTCGCGTTGGTGAAGGGCGATCCGGGTGAGCGGCGCCGTTTCCTGGACGAGCTGATCACTGCGCGCTCCCCGCGCATGGCGGGTGTGCGCTCCGACTACGAGCGTGTTCTCAAGCAGCGCAACACGCTGCTGAAGTCGGCCGCGCTCGCGCGACGGCACGGCGGCCGTTCGATGGATCTGTCGACGCTCGACGTCTGGGACCAGCATCTCGCGCGCGTGGGTGCGGAGTTGCTCGCCCAGCGGCTCGATCTGATCGCCGCGCTGCAGCCGCTGGCAGACAAGGCGTACGAGCAGCTGGCGCCCGGCGGTGGTCCGGTCGCACTGGAGTACAAGCCGTCCGCGCCGGGTGAGGCGCACACGCGCGAGGATCTCCTGGAGCAGCTGATGGCCGCTCTCGCGGAGGTGCGCAAGCAGGAGATCGAGCGGGGCGTGACCCTCGTGGGGCCGCATCGGGACGATCTGAATCTCAAACTCGGTCAGCTGCCCGCCAAGGGGTACGCCTCGCACGGCGAGTCCTGGTCGTACGCGCTGGCGTTGCGCCTTGCGTCGTACGACCTCCTCAGGGCGGAGGGAAACGAGCCGGTGCTGATCCTGGACGACGTGTTCGCCGAGTTGGACACCCGGCGCCGTGAACGCCTGGCCGAGCTGGTCGCGCCCGGTGAGCAGGTGCTGGTGACGGCGGCGGTGGACGACGACGTGCCGCACGTGCTGACGGGGACGCGGTACGCGGTGTCCGAGGGGGCGGTGGAGCGCGTATGAGCGACGAAGAGGCCAAGACCCCCCCGGGGCCGGCCGAGCCGTCCGGTGTCGACCTCGCGCGCGTGGCGCTGCGGGCCGCCAAGGAGCAGGCACGCGCGCGTGGGGACGCGGCGCAGCAGAAGAAGCAGGCACGCCGTGGTGGCGGCCTGCGCTCCGGGGCGCGCGCCGACGGTCGCGACCCCATGGCTTTCGGCGCCGCCATCAACCGTCTGATCACCGAGCGCGGCTGGGAGACGCCCGCCGCGGTGGGCGGGGTGATGGGGCGCTGGCCGCAGATCGTGGGCGAGGACCTGGCCAAGCACTGTGCGCCGCAGACGTACGACGAGGACGAGCGGGTGCTGGTGGTGCGCTGCGACTCGACGGCGTGGGCGACGAATCTGCGACTGCTCGCGCCGCAGCTGGTGGCCCGTCTGAACGAGGATCTCGGCCACGGCGCCGTGAAGGTGATCAAGGTGAACGGCCCCGGTGGTGCCCCCCGTCGCTACGGCCCGCTGCGCGCCCCCGGCAGCGTGGGACCCGGTGACACCTACGGGTGACAGACATCACATCAAGGGCGTCGGCGGTGCCATTGGGGCGCCGCCGACGCCTTTGTCGTAGCACCGCGCGCGGTTGCGAATCGCGACGTGACTCCCAAGTAGCCAAGGGTTGACAGCCCGAAGCGCTGAAAGCCTCCTTGAGCCTCCTGGAGCCCCGCTCCGTATATGGGGACCCGGAAGACGCCGGTTGAGGGCGGCACATGAGGACTCAGGTACCGGCAAACCCCCATCACTGTCGGCGCTACCGGTAGACTGGAAGCCAATCCCGCCCCAAACGTGGGGACCGCCCGGGAAACGCTGAGCAACGCTGATCAAGGCTTACCAACGCAACATGCCGCAGCCGCTCCGGCAACCCGCCGACGAGCCTGGCTCGTGCTGTGCCAGAAAGGGCGCTTCGTGGCCGATTCCGGCAACCCCAACGAGAACATCCCGTCCACCGACGCCGCGGCGACCTCGTCGAACGGCGAGGTCACCGCCTCGTACGACGCCAGCGCCATCACCGTCCTCGAGGGTCTGGACGCGGTCCGCAAGCGACCCGGTATGTACATCGGCTCGACCGGTGAGCGTGGCCTGCACCACCTGGTGCAGGAGGTCGTCGACAACTCCGTCGACGAGGCGCTGGCCGGACACGCGGACACCATCGACGTGACGATCCTCGCCGACGGCGGTGTCCGCGTCATCGACAACGGCCGCGGTATCCCGGTGGGCATCGTCCCCTCCGAGGGGAAGCCGGCCGTCGAGGTCGTGCTGACGGTCCTGCACGCGGGCGGCAAGTTCGGCGGCGGCGGCTACGCGGTCTCCGGTGGTCTGCACGGCGTCGGCGTCTCCGTGGTGAACGCCCTGTCCAGCAGGGTCGCCGTCGAGGTCAAGACCGACGGCTACCGCTGGACACAGGACTACAAGCTGGGTGTCCCGACGGCTCCGCTGGCCCAGCACGAGGCGACGGACGAGCACGGCACGTCGGTCACCTTCTGGGCCGACGGCGACATCTTCGAGACGACCGAGTACTCCTTCGAGACGCTCTCGCGGCGCTTCCAGGAGATGGCGTTCCTCAACAAGGGTCTGAGGATCAAACTCACCGACGAGCGTGAGTCGGCGAAGGCCACCACCGGTGCGGACGAAGCGGGCGCCGACGACAAGGCCGAGGTCAAGACCGTCGAGTACCACTACGAGGGCGGCATCGTCGACTTCGTGAAGTACCTCAACTCCCGCAAGGGCGATGTGGTGCACCCCACCGTGATCGACCTCGAGGCCGAGGACAAGGACAAGCTCCTCTCCCTCGAAGTCGCGATGCAGTGGAACAGCAGTTACACCGAGGGCGTCTACTCCTTCGCGAACATCATCCACACGCACGAGGGCGGTACGCACGAGGAGGGCTTCCGCGCGGCGCTGACGAACCTCGTCAACAAGTACGCGCGCGACAAGAAGCTGCTCCGTGAGAAGGACGACAACCTCACGGGTGACGACATCCGCGAGGGTCTGACCGCGATCATCTCGGTGAAGCTGAGCGAGCCGCAGTTCGAGGGCCAGACCAAGACCAAGCTGGGCAACACCGAGGTGAAGACCTTCGTCCAGAAGGTCGTCTACGAGCACCTCACCGACTGGCTGGACCGCAACCCCGTCGAGGCCGCGGACATCATCCGCAAGAGCATCCAGGCGGCCACCGCGCGCGTGGCGGCCCGCAAGGCCCGTGACCTGACCCGGCGCAAGGGCCTGCTGGAGACCGCGTCCCTGCCGGGCAAGCTCTCCGACTGCCAGTCGAACGACCCCATCAAGTGCGAGATCTTCATCGTCGAGGGTGACTCCGCCGGGGGTTCGGCCAAGTCCGGCCGTAACCCCGAGTACCAGGCGATCCTCCCGATCCGCGGCAAGATCCTGAACGTCGAGAAGGCGCGGATCGACAAGATCCTGCAGAACCAGGAGATCCAGGCGCTGATCTCGGCCTTCGGTACCGGAGTCCACGAGGACTTCGACATCGCGAAGCTGCGCTATCACAAGATCATCCTGATGGCGGACGCCGACGTCGACGGACAGCACATCTCCACCCTGCTGCTGACCTTCCTGTTCCGCTTCATGCGGCCGCTGGTCGAGGCCGGGCACGTGTACCTCTCCCGTCCCCCGCTGTACAAGATCAAGTGGGGCCGGGACGACATCGAGTACGCCTACTCAGACCGCGAGCGCGACGCGCTGATCGAGATGGGCCGGCAGCGCGGCAAGCGCATCCGCGAGGACTCCATCCAGCGCTTCAAGGGCCTCGGCGAGATGAACGCCGAGGAGCTGCGCATCACGACCATGGACCAGGAGCACCGCGTCCTCGGCCAGGTCACCCTGGACGATGCCGCCCAGGCCGACGACCTGTTCTCCGTCCTGATGGGCGAGGACGTCGAGGCCCGCCGCCAGTTCATCCAGCGCAACGCCAAGGACGTCCGGTTCCTCGACATCTGAGTCGGTCTCAGCTGACCGCACCAGAAAGGATCTTCACCAGCAATGGCCGACGAGAAGACTCCCGTCACCCCTGCAGAGGGCGGCGAATTCGTGATGCGTGTCGAGCCCGTCGGGCTCGAGACGGAGATGCAGCGTTCGTACCTGGACTACGCGATGTCCGTCATCGTGTCCCGTGCGCTGCCGGACGTCCGGGACGGTCTCAAGCCCGTCCACCGCCGCGTCCTGTACGCCATGTACGACGGCGGCTACCGGCCCGAGAAGGGCTTCTACAAGTGCGCCCGCGTCGTCGGCGACGTCATGGGCAACTACCACCCGCACGGCGACTCCTCGATCTACGACGCGCTGGTCCGCCTCGCGCAGTCGTGGTCGATGCGGATGCCGCTGGTGGACTCCAACGGCAACTTCGGATCTCCCGGCAACGACCCGGCGGCCGCCATGCGGTACACCGAGTGCAAGATGATGCCGCTGTCCATGGAGATGGTCCGTGACATCGACGAGGAGACCGTCGACTTCACGGACAACTACGACGGCCGCTCCCAGGAGCCGACCGTCCTGCCGGCCCGGTTCCCCAACCTGCTGATCAACGGCTCCGCCGGCATCGCGGTCGGCATGGCGACCAACATCCCGCCGCACAACCTGCGCGAGGTCGCGTCCGGCGCCCAGTGGTACCTGGAGAACCCTGAGGCGAGTCACGAGGAGCTGCTCGACGCGCTCATCGAGCGCATCAAGGGCCCCGACTTCCCGACCGGCGCCCTTGTGGTGGGCCGCAAGGGCATCGAGGAGGCCTACCGCACCGGTCGTGGCTCGATCACCATGCGCGCCGTCGTCGCGGTCGAGGAGATCCACAACCGCCAGTGCCTGGTGGTCACGGAACTGCCGTACCAGACCAACCCCGACAACCTCGCGCAGAAGATCGCCGACC
The DNA here is from genome assembly GCF_036174265.1 of Streptomyces sp. NBC_00285. NCBI lineage: Bacteria > Bacillati > Actinomycetota > Actinomycetes > Kitasatosporales > Streptomycetaceae > Streptomyces > Streptomyces sp. NBC_00285. The sequence continues at coordinate 5,463,076 of NZ_CP108055.1, forward strand.
TGGTGAAGGACGGCAAGGTCGGCGGCATCGCGGACGTCCGGGACGAGACCAGCTCCCGTACCGGTCAGCGTCTGGTCATCGTGCTCAAGAGGGACGCGGTCGCCAAGGTCGTACTGAACAACCTCTACAAGCACACGGACCTCCAGTCGAACTTCGGCGCCAACATGCTGGCGCTCGTCGACGGCGTCCCGCGCACCCTCTCGCTCGACGCGTTCATCCGGCACTGGGTGGCGCACCAGATCGAGGTCATCGTCCGGCGGACGAAGTTCCGGCTGCGCAAGGCCGAGGAGCGGGCGCACATCCTGCGCGGCCTGCTGAAGGCCCTGGACGCCATCGACGAGGTCATCGCGCTGATCCGGCGCAGCGACACCGTCGACATCGCGCGCGGGGGCCTGATGCAGCTCCTGGAGATCGACGAGATCCAGGCCAACGCCATTCTCGAGATGCAGCTGCGCCGACTGGCCGCCCTGGAGCGCCAGAAGATCATCCAGGAGCACGACGAGCTCCAGGCGAAGATCACCGAGTACACCGAGATCCTGGCCTCGCCGGTCCGCCAGCGCGGCATCGTCAGCGCGGAACTGGCCGCGATCGTCGAGAAGTACGGCGACGACCGCAAGACCATGCTGGTGCCCTACGACGGTGACATGTCCGTCGAGGACCTGATCGCCGAAGAGGACATCGTCGTCACGGTCTCGCGCGGCGGTTACGTCAAGCGCACCAAGGCCGTCGACTACCGCGCCCAGAAGCGCGGCGGCAAGGGCGTACGCGGCACGAAGCTCAAGGAAGACGACATCGTCGACCACTTCTTCGTGTCGACCACGCACCACTGGCTGCTGTTCTTCACCAACAAGGGCCGCGTCTACCGGGCCAAGGCGTACGAGCTGCCGGACGCCGGACGGGACGCGCGTGGCCAGCACGTCGCCAACCTGTTGGCCTTCCAGCCGGACGAGGCGATCGCCGAGATCCTCGCGATCCGCGACTACGACGCGGTGCCCTACCTGGTGCTCGCGACGAAGGCGGGTCTGGTCAAGAAGACGTCACTGAAGGATTACGACTCTCCGCGTTCCGGTGGTGTCATCGCCATCAACCTGCGTGAGCGCGAGGACGGTTCGGACGACGAACTGATCGGAGCAGAACTCGTCTCGGCCGACAGTGATCTGCTTCTGATCAGCAAGAAAGCACAGTCGATCAGGTTCACGGCGTCGGACGACACACTGCGTCCCATGGGCCGTGCGACCTCCGGTGTCAAGGGCATGAGCTTCCGCGAAGGCGACGAGCTGCTCTCGATGAATGTTGTTCGACCCGGTACGTTCGTGTTCACTGCTACGGACGGCGGGTACGCGAAGCGGACCCCTGTCGACGAGTACCGCGTCCAGGGTCGCGGTGGCCTCGGTATCAAGGCCGCCAAGATCGTGGAGGACCGTGGATCGCTCGTCGGTGCGCTGGTGGTCGAGGAGAGTGACGAGATCCTTGCCATCACGCTGTCCGGCGGTGTGATTCGTACGCGAGTCAGCGGGGTCAGGGAGACGGGCCGTGACACCATGGGCGTCCAACTGATCAACCTGGGCAAGCGCGATGCCGTGGTCGGCATTGCGCGTAACGCCGAGGCGGGACGGGAGGCGGAGGAGATCGACGGCGATGTGGCCGACGACGAGACCGCCGAGGATGCCGTCGAGACCATCGGCACGGACGAGGGTGAGGCACCCTCGGTCGAGTAGCACGAGGAGAGAGTCATCGTGAGCGGAGCCACGGGCGCCGGATCGACCGGAACCTCTACGGGGTCTTCCCCCGGCACGGGGGCGGACGGCGGCGGCCGTGGCTCTGCCGCGCGTGCGACAGAAGCGAACACGACGGATACGCACACGACTCAACTCAAGGCGATCAAGCCTCCCGCGACGGAGCCGCGCTCGCCTGAGACGCATGGATCCCAGGGGGGACCTGTGACGGACACCCAGCCGCCGGCCCGGCCGACGGCGCCCGCCGCACCGCCGCAGGCGGCGGCCCAGCCGCATCCCGCGGCTCAGCCCCAGGCGCCCTCTCCGCTGCCGGGGGAACGCCAGCCGCAGCAGCAGACCGGTCCGTACCACCCGCCGCAGGCCTACCCGACACAGGCCACCCCGGCCGGTGCCGTACGCCGCCCGCGCACCGGTGCGCGCACCACGCCCCGTACGCGCAAAGCACGTCTGCGGGTGGCCAAGGCCGACCCGTGGTCCGTCATGAAGGTCAGCTTCCTGCTCTCCATCGCGCTGGGCATCTGCACGATCGTCGCGGCCGCCGTGCTGTGGATGGTCATGGACGCGATGGGTGTCTTCTCGACGGTCGGCGGGACGATCTCCGAGGCGACCGGTTCGAACGAGTCGAACGGCTTCGACCTCCAGGCGTTCCTCTCCCTGCCGAACGTCCTGATGTTCACGTCGATCATCGCGGTCATCGACGTCGTCCTCGCGACGGCACTCGCGACTCTCGGCGCGTTCATCTACAACCTCTCCGCGGGCTTCGTCGGCGGCGTCGAACTGACGCTGGCCGAAGACGAGTAACCAGTGCTTCAAACCTGTGGGGGCGGTCCTCGGGTAACCGATTTTGGGACTGCCCACGTCGTGCGCTAATCTTCAGGAGTCAGCGCGCGGGTCACACCCCGCAGAGCGCGGCGGGGCTATAGCTCAGTTGGTTAGAGCGCATCCCTGATAAGGATGAGGCCACAGGTTCAAATCCTGTTAGCCCCACCACCACGAAGACCTTCAGCCGATTCCGGTTGGGGGTCTTCGGCTTTTCCCGGTGTGTTTCCGGGGGGTGGTGTACTCGGGACCGCCACTGCGTCGCGGTTCTGTGGGCGCCGGCGCATGTGGCTCCGCACCGTCAGTGGTCCCGGAGGGCGTCGGAGGCACGGTCGGCAAGGGCCTCGGTCGCCGCCGTGTCCGCGTCGTTCTCCGTGTCCGCGGGGGAGCGGTGGCGGCCGTGGGGGGTCTTGCCGTGAGCCTCGGCGCGGATGCGCTGCTTCATCGTCGGAGGCAGAGACCGGGGGTGGGACCAGAGTGCCGGGGACACCGCGGGCGACTCCGGGTGCACGGCGCTGCTGTTGCGGGCCGGCTGGGTCTGCGGTACGGCGGCCGCGGCGGTGGTCGTGATGAGTCCGAGCGCGGTGAACAGCGCGAGGAAGGCGGTGATGACGACGGTCCACAACTTCATGACCTTGTTCTGAGCCATGGTCCCTCACTTTCGGCTTGGGCGATTTGCGTACTTTCCTCATGATGTGTATATGCGCCGCGAAATCACGGACCGGCGCCTGTGGCGCGTCGATCTTCAGATGAACACCACACGGATGGGTGCAAGCCGGTAGAAAAAGAGGAGAAGCGGGGCGATCGAGGCCGAAGTGACCTTCCGTGGAGATGTGATCACCCTCTGATCGGAGGTCCTTATTCCGCATCTACTGGGCTGTCCCGGACGGGAGTTGAGGGCCTGACGCAGGTCACCGATCGGTCTCGGTCGGTGTGTATAGTCGGGCGCCAGAGGTCCCCAACGTCAAGGAAAGACGAGGTCGCGCGGTGAAGAAGCTTCTCCTGGTCGCACTGGCCGCTATCGGCGGGCTCCTCGTGTACCGCCAGATCCAGGCGGATCGCGCCGAGCAGGACCTGTGGACGGAGGCAACTGACTCCGTGCCCACGGGTTCGTGAGTACCGAGATTCGATTCTGAGCAGACCCCGGCCGTGGTTGCGGTCGGGGTTTTGTGTTGCCTGGGCCGGGTTGGGGTTTCGGACGGCCGTGCGGATTGCAAGGGTGGGTGGGCGTCCGGCGGGGCAGGATGGGCCACGGTCGGCTGTGCGATCTGTCAGCGACGAGGTAGCGAGGCGGCGAGGCGACCCGGCAGGGTCGCAGCAGAGTTCAGGTCGTACGTCGCTTCTGTCGTATGAGCGGTCTGTCTCGGTCACGTCGTGTGGACGGCCGGAGGAGCTTGGGCGCGGGCACGGAGGGGTGGCGCGGGATGGGGCGGCGTACGGCGTGGTGGCGGGCGGCCGTCGTGGTGGCGGTGCTTGGAGCGGTGGCCGGTGCACCCGGGGTTCCCGTCTTCGCTGCCTCCGGCTCTCCTTCTCCTTCCGTGTCCACCTCCGACTCCCTTCCGAGTTCTCCCTCTTCCTCTGCTACGGCTTCCTCGTACGCCTTCGCCGAGGGCGCCCTGTCGGTAACGGGCGCGGTGGACACCGCGGGCGCCGAACTCCTGGAGCCCGGCACGACCTACCGGAGTTCGCTGCCGAGCGTCGGCAAGGTCCGCTACCGCCTCGAACTCGACGGCACGTCGACCGTGTACGTCGCCGCCACGGCCGTACCTCCGGCGGATGCCGTGGTCACCGCCACGGAAGGCGTCAGGGTGTCCGTGCAGGACTCCGACGGCCACTCCTGTTCCGCGGCGGACACGGCCACCATCGGCGCCGGCCGCAGCCCGCGCCCCCTGACCGCGTGGGGCGCGCGGGTACTCCCGTCCAACCGGTCCCTGTGCCAGGGCTCCGGAACGTACTACGTCGTCGTCGAACGGGTACTGCGCACCGAGTCCTCGCCCGGCGTCTGGGGCCTGGAGCTCTCGCCCGTCCGGGAACCCCGTCTGCGTCAGGCAGGTTCGACCAGCGCCCCCGAGGCCTGGGACTCCGCCACCCCCTCACCTCCCGGTGGTGCGGCCACGCAGCTCCGGGGCGGTGCGGGCTTCGGTTCGGCGGCGGTGCTGGAACAGGGGGTCTGGCGGGATGACCTACGGCCGGGGCAGACCGTGTTCTACAAGGTGCCGGTCGGCTGGGGGCAGCAGCTGTACGCCACCGCCGATCTGAGCAGTTCGAGCGATGGCGGGCCGAGCGGGAGCGCCTTCGTGCCGGGGGCGGTGAATCTGGCCCTGTACAACCCCGTGCGCGGGCTCGTCGACACCACGAGCGTCAGCTACAACGGCAGCCAGAAGTCGGGGGCTCTCGCCGCCCTGCCGCCGGTCGGGTACGCCAACCGGTACGCCGTCTCCGACCGGGTCAGCGGGATGCGGTTCGCCGGGGCCTACTACCTCGTCGTGCATCTCGCCGCGCGGGTGGGCGGGGAGTTCGGCGACGGGCCGCTCGGGCTGACGCTGCGGGTGCGGGTGAAGGGGGAGGCGACGGAAGGGCCCGGCTACGCGGGGCAGTCCGAGCCCTCGGGGATCTTCCAGGTCGGGCCTCCTGGGCAGGGGGCGGACGCTGGGGACGGCGCGGCCGCGGGGAACGGCGGCGGGGGCGCCGGCGCCGGGATGAAGCTGGTGGCTGTCGGGGGGATCGGGGCGGGGACCGTGGTGTTGGTGGTTCTCGGGGTGTGGACCGCGGTGGGGCGGCGGAGGGCTGCCGGTGTGTGACGCGGCGGGGGTCGGGCGCCGGCGGGCAGGGGGTTGGGCACCGGGCACCTGTTTCGGATTGCGTGACGTTTGGGCTTGTGCTTGATCCAGGAACCCGGGCGGCTGGGGCTCGCGGGGATGTGAGGACGCGGGTGACCTCACACCGCGGGGGACTTGAAACCAGGCGTGATTCAGGACCGCGGGGCGCCCGTCGCGCGGGCAGCTCCGGCTGGTGGGTTCTTCCGGGATGCCGGGCTCTCAGATCTGGGTGAGTGCCCAGAACCCCACGGCGTAGCAGGCCAGGGCCAGGATCAGGAGGGGGATCGCCACCTTGGCGGGCGGCCCGCTGCGGCGTGCTCGCGAAATTGCCCGGGCGGAAGGCGGAACCTGCGGGCTCTGAGCGGTGTACGAAGCAGTAGAGGCATCGGCACGGGGCTGGTGCGGGATCGGCTTCTGAGCCTGCGTGGGGAAGCGTGGGGCGTGAGGTTGGGGGGAGGGCAGGACGTGAGTGGGGGGTGTGGGGTCGTGGGGGGAGGCGTAGGCGGAGTGGGCCTGCGCCTGTGGACGGTGTTGGTAGGGCTGCTGCTCGTGCTCCGGCGGGACCGAGGGCTGGGACGGGGACTGGGACTGGGGCGGTGGCAGATGGAAGCTGCCGGTGTCCGACGTCGAGGGCGGCCTGGCGGGAGCGGGCGGGGTGTGGTGCGTGGCCCAGGGAGTTCTGGAGTCCGTTCCGGGGTCGGTGGTCGGGGAGGATGCGTTGCTGCCGGAAGGGGCGGACGGGGCGTTGGCACCTGGGCCGAAGGGGGCGGCACCTGGAGAGGGCGGGAGGCTCGTCCCGGCGGGCCAGGACGGCGGGTCGGCCTGCTCGGACCAAGGCGGCGGACTCGCTTGCCCTGGCCAGGAAGGCGAACTCGTTTCACCGGGCCAGGACTGTGGACCTCCTTCACCGGGCCGGGCGGCTGCGTTTCCTGCCGCTTGCCAGGACTCGTCGTTTCCTGTGCCGGGCGGCCTGGACACCTCGTTTCCTGTGCCGGGCCAGGACGGCCCGTTTCCTTCGCCGGGCCTGGACTCCCCGTTTCCTTCACCGGGCCGAGGAGGCACCCTGTGCGCTCCACCGGGATGGGAAGGCGCCTCACTTGGCTCGCGCGCCTGGGAATGCCTTCCGCTCCCCTCGCCGAACCAGGAGGACGCCCCACCCGCCTCCCCGGTCCGGGGCGCCAACCTGTTCCCCTCGTCGGGCCAGGGAGGCATCCCACCCGCGTGCCCGGGACCAGCACCAGCACCAGCACTGGAACCAGCATCGGCACCAGCCTCGTAACCGGGCCAGGAAGAACCCCCGTGTTCGCCCCGCGCGTCGAAATCCGCGCTTCCTCCACCCACCCCGGGTGGCGTCGCGCTCTGTCCGCCAACCCCGGACGGCATCCCGCTTGCCCCGCCGCTCCCGGACGGCACCCCGCTGCCCTCACTGCTCCCCGACGGTGGCCCACTACCGTCACCGGTCCGGAAGCGGGTCTCTCCCGATGCTCCCGTGCCTCCATGCCGCGTCCTGCTCGGATCCACTCCCGGGGCCGGCTTGAGCGGACCCTCCGGGCCGAATCCCGGGGGCAGGGGCCCGAGTTGGTCGAATATCTCGATCGACTCGTCGTCGGCGCCGGGCTCCGTGAGGAGCTCCCTGGCGGCGGCGAGGGCTTTGCGGGCGCCTGTGGCGGTGCGGAAGCGGGCCTGGGGGTCCGGCTGGAGGAGCGTGGCCACGACCTGCCAGAGAGGCTCGGGGACACTCTGGGGCGCGCCGGGGGTGCCGTGGGCGGCGAAGTACTGAATGAGTGCCTTGGCGTCGGGCTTGGCGCCCTCCAGGAGGTACAGCGCGACCAGGCCGACGGCGAACAGGTCGGCGGGGAAGTCGGGTTCCGCGCCCATCATCTGCTCGGGGGCAAGATAGCCGGGCGTGCCCACGACGAGGTTGGTCTCGGTCAGGCGCGGCTCGCCCAGCCGCATGGCGATGCCGAAGTCGGACAGGCGCAGCCGGGGGCGCCGGGTGCCGGTCGCTTCGAGCAGGATGTTGGCGGGCTTGATGTCGCGGTGGACGACGCCTTCCGCGTGCACCGCGGCCAGCCCCGCGAGGAGTTGGTCGAGCAGGGTGCAGACGAACGCGGGTGGCAGGGGACCGTAGTCCCCGATCAGATGGACGAGCGAACCGCCGGCGACCAGGTCCATGGTGAACAGGACCTTGTCGTCGTCGGCGGCCCAGCTGGCCGGCGCGAGGACATGGGGGTGGTCGATCCGCAGGGCCTGTTCGCGGACGAAGCGCAACAGGGAGTGCGCGTCGCTCTGCAACAGAACCTTGGCGGCCACATAACGGCGGCGCCGATGGTCCCAGGCACGCCAGACGGCGCCGACGCCTCCGCGTCCGATCGGATCGGCCAGTTCGTACCGGCCGGCGAACACCTCACCCATGGCTGTGCGTCGCTCCTCCCCCTGCGCTTACCCCCGTTGCTTCCCCCTCGATGAGCGATACGACCCCTCGTGGCCTCCCTGATGAGAGATACGGCCCGTGTTCCTCGTCTCCTCGGTGACTGACACACCCCCGTGTGTCAGTCACCGGTGGGGAGCGCGACCCCCTCGCGCTCCCCCGTGGCCCGCGTACGGCCCTCGGCCCGGCTGCCGAACCCCCTCCGGCGGCCGGGCGGACGGCTCAACTCTGGTGGGACTGGTAGTGCGTGACCGCGTCGGAAGTGCGGCCGGCACCGTAGACCCGGAGGAACTCTGCCAGTTCCGGGTGGGTCGGGGCGAGGCTGTCGGCCGCGTCGATGATGTCTCCGGCGGCGGCCACCGAGCGCAGCAGCGACTGGATCTCGCGAACGACCCGCTTGACCGTTGGCGCACCCGAACTACTCGTCGTGGTCGTGGTGTTGCTGAGCACCGAGCCCCCCTGCGACTTCTTGATCTCATCCATGCGCTCGGTCGCCTCGGCCGCGCTCACGCTGCCGTCGGCGACCTGCCCCGCCAGGTCCTGCAACAACTGCACGCGCTGGACCACGGCGGGATTGCCGATCTTCGCCCGCTGACCGCTCATCAGCTGTGACAGCATCGGCGCGGACAGTCCCAGTACCCCCGCGAGACGAGCCTGGTTGAGGCCCAGGTCGTCTATGAGCTTACGGAAGAGCGCCCCCAGCGGCTCCCCGTACCAATTCCGCTGAAGCTCCCGCGCTCTTGCGGTCGCTTCCTGCTGTGCGGCGTCCATGTGCGTCTCCCCATCGCTTCCCCAAAATCCGTGGTTCGCGACAGCGAACCACGCCGAGCATCTTACGGAGAGTGGTCGTTCGCGGGGAGCCCTAATCATTTTGCGGAATACCCGGGGTGACCCGGTACTCTGGTCTGCGACGCCCACCGGTACGTGGTTCTTCCGGCGGACGTATCTCCTCTCGGGGCCTTAGCTCAGTTGGTAGAGCGCTGTCTTTGCATGGCAGATGTCAGGGGTTCGACTCCCCTAGGCTCCACTCCACAAAACCCCTCCGACCTGCGGAAACGCAGGCGGAGGGGTTTTTGGTGCGTGAGGTGGGGTGGGAGTAGTCCGGAATGCCGGTGGCGTGTTGTCGGGACATGATCGGACCAGGCCGCTCTCCCCCTCCCCGACGGCACTCGACGGCACTCGACGGCACTCGACCGCCCCGACGCACAGCGGATACGCCATGCACCGACGCCACGTCCGATCCCTCCCCCGACTGCTCGCGGCCCTCGGCCTGCTGTCCGTGGCCGCGGCACCCGCCGTCGGCCACCCGACGTCCCCCGAGCCGCAAGCTCGCGCACTGCAAGCCCCTGCACCGCAAGCCCCGGACCCGCTGTCCCTCTGGCTGGATCCGAACACCCCCGCCGCGCTCCAGGCCGCCGCATACCGTCGCCTGGGCCGGACCGAGGACGCGGCGCTGATCGACAGGATCGCCACCCGCCCGCAGGCCACCTGGCTGACCGGTGCTAACCCCGGCCCCGCCGTGCGCGCCCTCACCACGGAAGCCGCCCTCGCCGGGCGTACCGCGCTGCTCGTCGCCTACCACCTCCCCCACCGCGACTGCGGATCCTTCTCCGCGGGCGGCGCGGACAACGAGCGGGATTACAGGGCCTACATCGACTCCTTCGCCGAGGGACTCGGCGACCGGGGCGCCCTCGTCGTCCTCGAACCCGACGCCGTGCCGCAGGCCCTGGCCGACTGCCCCCAGACCGGCACGGCGGACCCTCTCGCACTGCTCGCCCACGCCGTCGAGCGCCTCAAGCAGCAGCCCCGTGCCCGGGTCTACGTCGACGCCGGGAACCCCGACTGGATGCCTGACGTGTCCTGGCTGGCCCGCGGGCTGCGTCAGGCGGGCGTGGACGGGGCCGACGGCTTCGCGCTCAACGTCTCCAACTTCCAGACCACGCAGAGCGTCCTGTCGTACGGACGACGCGTGGCGGACGCGCTCGGCGGCGGTGCGCACTTCGTCGTCGACACCAGCCGAAACGGCAACGGCCCCTACACAGGCGTCGACGCGTGGTGCAATCCGCCGGGCCGCGCGCTGGGCAGCCCGCCCACGACGGACACCGGAGTCCCTGGCGTGGACGCCTACCTGTGGATCAAACGGCCGGGGGAGTCGGACGGGACCTGCCGGGGCGGACCGCCGGCCGGTCACTGGTGGCCGGAGTACGCACTGGACCTGGCGCGGGCGGCACCCGACTGACCACGTACCCGGCGCCTTCCCGCGCACCCTCGCTCACCGTGCGGCCGACCCGCCGCCCATCAAGGAGCGGTACACCGCCGCCGACCTCGGATGGGAACGGCACTCCCACACGCCGTGCGGGCAGTAGTCGCTGAGCGACTGGTAGAGAGGGCGTTGGCGGGCGAACCAGGTGAGCATGCCGCGCATGTAGGCCGGATTGTCACCGTTCCTGTACAGGCCCCACTCCTGGTACGAGATCGGCTTGCCGTGGGCGCGGGCGAAGCGGACATGGGCGCGCAGGCCGTACGGCTCATCGACCTGAGCGGCGAAGCGCAGGCCGCGCGGGGCGTCGTAGGCGTCCATGCCGATGATGTCGACGACCTTGTCGCCCGGATAGCAGCGCGGCCACGGGATCGCGTCGCGGCCGCGGTTGGGCGTGAACTCGAAGCGCAGACGCTCTCCCTGAACCGAGCGCATCGCGTGCACGATCCTCGTCCAATAGGCCTTCCAAGCGGCCGGGTCCGGGCCGCAGCGGTGGGTGTAGGTGGTGCCGTTCATCTCCCAGCCCAGCACGACGATCGTGTCCGGTACGCCCAGATCCACCAACCGCCGGGCCAGGGCGCGGAAATGACCGTCGTAGGCGCCGCTCGCCCCGAGCCGGAGCTCCGCACGGACCATGCTGTCCGGAAGGTGGGCCTCCGTGCGCTCCAGCATCGGCACGTTGAGGACGAACATCCGTTGCGGAGCGGCCCGCCGCCACGCCGCCCAGGACTCCAGATAGCCCGGAGCGCCCTCGATGTTGCTCCAGCGGTCACCGGGCAGATACACGTGTCCCACCCGGGGCGCGGGCCCGCCGAGCCAGGCACCGAGTTCACCCAGGCGCCCCACGTCGGAGGGCTCGTATCCGACGTAGGCGCCGTACGCGGACACCGAAGCCGGTTCAGGGGCGCGAGCGGTACAGGCGGAGGCCGCCAGGAGCAGCAGTACGGCGGCCAGGGCGGCCGGCCCGCGGCGCGAGGGCTTCATGAGACGGCGGGTCCATCCGGTCGGGGGACATGGTCCCGAGACTGTGACGCACCCGAGCCCTCCCGTACCGGCTCGGCCACACCGTCGGGTGAACACAACGGTGGGGCGGAACTTTTCCGCCCCACCACTGGTACACACGCCGTCGAAACGGCGTCAGCGCCCTTCGTCGTGCTTTGCGGCGTCCTCCTCGGCCTCCTTGACCTGGACCTCCGGGTCAAGGACGGACTGGCCGCTGCCGTCCACGGACGTCAGACGGCCCGTCTCGGGCATCTCGGTCGCGGCGGGGGGCTCGACCAGCCAATCCGGATTGGCCTGCTTGTCCCACCACTTCCAGGCGGCGTAGGCCCCGCCGGCTACGACGCCCGCGATGGCCAGCGCCTTGGCGAGCCGTCCGGCGCGGGCCCGCCGCTCGTGCTTGCGGACCAGCTTCCGGACCTCCTTGGGCGTGACCTGGCCACGCAGCGCGGCCAGTGCGGCCGCGCTCCGTGCCGTGGCCTCCTCCCGGACCGGTCCGGCCGCGGCGACGGCCTGCTCGATCCTCGGACGTGAGTAGTCGGCGGCCTGGCGGGCCGCCTTGCGGGTACGGACGGCCGCCTCGTGGGCGGCCTGATCGACCTTGGGCGGAACATGCGTGCGAGCCTGCTCAAGACGCGGCGCGACATGGGCGCCGTACTGGACACGCGCCTGGCCGGCCGCCTGGGTGACCTTCGGCGCGAGCCGTACGCGTGCCTCCTGCGCATAGTGCGAGGCCTTGTCCTTGGCCGTGTCGGCGTAGGGCGCCACCACTTCCGCGGCGTGCAGCACGCTGTCCTTCGCCGAGCCGGTCGCGGCGCGCACGCTGTCAATGCGGGTCACGGGATCCTCCTCCTCGGTGGCGTACGGTATTTCGACTTTCCACCCTTTTCCGGATCATGCATGCCGGGGCACAACCCGGCACCTGAGGGGTGGGCATCCGGATCAATAGCGGATGAATACGTGGCAACAGGAGCTTGTCGACGACAATGCCACGGATCGCCGCTCCGCGCCCCTGTCCGGAGCCTCCTCGGCCGGATCCGTGCGAGGATCGGTGGGGCAAGAGAAGACAACGGAAGGCAGATCGTGGCCGAGCAGCTTTACGCCACCCTGAAGACCAATCACGGCGACATCGAAGTCCGGCTGCTGCCGAACCACGCCCCGAAGACCGTCAGGAACTTCGTCGAACTCGCCCAGGGCGAGCGCGAGTGGACCCACCCCGGCACCGGCGAGACGTCCACGAAGAAGCTCTACGACGGCACGGTCTTCCACCGCGTCATCAGCGGCTTCATGATCCAGGGCGGCGACCCCCTGGGCACCGGAATCGGCGGCCCGGGTTACGAGTTCGAGGACGAGTTCCACCCCGACCTCGGCTTCAACAAGCCCTACCTGCTCGCCATGGCGAACGCCGGCCCGGGCACCAACGGCTCGCAGTTCTTCATCACCGTCTCCCCGACGGCCTGGCTAAACCGCAAGCACACCATCTTCGGCGAGATCACGGACGCGGCCAGCCAGAAGGTCGTGGACGTCATCGCCGGAGTCAAGACCAGCCGGCCCAACGACCGCCCGGTGAACGAGGTCGTCATCGAGTCGGTCGTCGTCGAGACCCGCTGAGGTCCCGCGGAAAACTCCGCGAAGGGAACCGAACGCCCCGCTCAACCGTAAGGATGAGCGGGGCGGTGCATGTGCGTACGACGATCTAGGGGATGTCATGGAACAGGCGGCAGGCGGATCACCTCAGGCGCAGAGCCTGCCCGGCTGCTACCGGCACCCGGACCGCGAGACCGGCATCCGCTGCACCCGCTGCGACCGCCCGATCTGCCCCGAGTGCATGGTCAACGCCTCCGTCGGCTTCCACTGCCCCGACTGCGTGCGCGACGGCGGCGGCACCGGACCCGCTCCGGCCGCGTCCCGGCCCCGCACCATCGCGGGCGGCACCGTCACGGCGGACCCCCGGCTGCTGACCAAGATCCTGATCGGGATCAACCTCGCGATGTTCATCGCCATCAAGGCGCGTCCGTCGCTCCTGAACGACGTGGTGCTGCTCGGCGCCTGGCCGCCGGCGCCCTTCGCGCCCACCGAGGGCGTCGCCGACGGGCAGTACTACCGCCTGGTGACCTCGATGTTCGCGCACCAGGAGTACTGGCACATCGGCTTCAACATGATGAGCCTGTGGTGGCTCGGCGGTCCCCTCGAAGCCGCCCTCGGCCGTGCCCGATACCTCGCGGTCTACTTCGTCTCCGGACTCGCGGGCAGCGCACTGGCCTATCTACTCGCCTCCCCGAACACGGCCACGCTCGGCGCCTCCGGTGCCATCTTCGGCCTCTTCGGAGCGACCGCGGTCCTGATGCGCCGGCTCAACTACGACCTGCGGCCGATCATCGCGCTGCTGGTGATCAACCTGATCTTCACCTTCAACCCGGCGTTCAACATCTCCTGGCAGGCCCACATCGGCGGGCTGGTCGCCGGCATCGTCACGGGGTACGGGATGGTCCACGCCCCGCGTGAGCGGCGGTCGCTGGTGCAGTACGGCACCAGTGCGCTGGTCCTGCTGGTCGTCGTGGTCGTGACCCTCGTGAGGACCTCGCAGCTCACCTGACCAGCACGTTGTCCACAGTGAGTGGCGAATCTTGTGCATACAGTGCGGGAACAGCTGTGCCCCCTGCCATCGACCAGTGTTTCTGCAGGTCAGACAGGGGGCGAACAAGCTTGCGGGGGTGGTGCGATGGTCGTACCAGCGTCAACACCCGAGGAGTTATCCACAGATCGTCTTCTTTTTTCCCCAGCGTGTGGACAGGGGTTGTGGATAACTCAGTGGATACCCGTGGGCAGAGCTATTTCCACTGGGTGGAGACGGCGAATCCGGCGGCGATGAAGCCGAATCCCACCACGATGTTCCAGTTGTCCAGAGCATCGATGGGCAGCGAACCGTCGGTCACATAGAAGACGACGATCCAGGCCAGCCCGATGAGGAACATGGCCAGCATCACAGGGGCGACCCAGGCACGGCTGTTCAACTTGATGACGGTCGCCTGCTTCGCCGCGGGCGGCGTGTAGTCGGCCTTCTTGCGGATACGTGACTTCGGCACGAGGGTCTCTCCTGTCGATGCGCTGCGTGGCCGCGCAGGTAACTGGGTCGGGCTCCGGGCAGCGTACAAGGGGACACTGAGCACTCCCCCGGGCGTCCGTTAGCGTAGTGCTTCCGCGGCGCCGAAGGAGATAAGGGTACGTTGAGCAATTCTGCCGACTCTCCCCAGTCCGGATCCAGTCCTGTCCAAAGGCGGGGTTTCCGGCCGGTCAGGGTGCTCACGGTGGGCGTCTTCGCTCTCGCGGGGCTCATCTTCTTCACGAGTTTCAACACGGCCAAGGGCACCGACATCCGCACCGACGCGTCCATGCTGAAGCTCTCGGACCTCATCCAGGAGCGCAGTCACAAGAACGCCGGGCTCGACGAGTCCAACGGTTCGCTGCGCCGGGACGTCGAGTCGCTCGCCGAGCGGGACGACGGCAGCACCAAGGCCGAGGACGCCAAGCTCGCCGCCCTGGAGGACAGGGCGGGCACCCAGAAGATCAAGGGCGACGCGGTCACGGTCACGCTCGACGACGCCCCGCCGAACGCCACCGCCAAGCTTCCCGGCTATCCCGAGCCGCAGCCCGACTACCTGGTCATCCACCAGCAGGACCTCCAGGCCGTGGTCAACGCCCTGTGGAAGGGCGGCGCCAAGGGCATCAAGGTGATGGACCAGCGGCTGATCTCCACCAGTGCCGTGCGCTGTGTCGGCAACACGCTGATCCTCCAGGGCCGCGTCTACTCGCCGCCGTACAAGATCCAGGCGGTCGGCGCCCCGGGGAAGCTGAAGCAGGCGCTCGCGGACTCCAAGGCGATCCAGAACTACATGGTCTACGTCAACGTCTACGGCCTCGGCTGGAATGTCGTCGACGACGGCACGGTGACTCTTCCCGGCTACTCGGGCACAGTGGATCTGCAGTACGCCAAGCCCGTGGAGTGAGCACGGTGTGAGTCCCTGGAGTCGCCGGTGCGTGTCGTCGTCAGGACCGTCAGCGAGCTGTGCATCACCGTCGGCGCCCTGATCGTGTTGTTCGTCACCTATGTGCTCTTCTGGACCGGAGTGCAGGCCGACACCGTCATGAACGACCAGATCGACCAGTTGCAGAACCAGTGGTCGCAGGGGAGCGTGCAGCAGCCGAAGGTGACCGCCGGTGCCACCGCGTCCGCGGCTGCGTCCGAACCGGCGCCGTACCGGAGCGGGAAGCCCTTCGCGATCATGTACATCCCGAGGCTTGGTTTCACGTGGAACAAGCCGGTTCTTCAGGGCACCGAGGTCGGCACCCTGAAGAAGGGGCTCGGCCACTACGCGAACACCGCGCAGCTCGGGCAGCAGGGCAACTTCTCCGTCGCCGGGCATCGGCGCACGTACGGCGATCCGTTCAAGGACTTCCCGAAGCTGCGGCGGGGTGACGCCGTGGTGCTGACCGACGGGTCGACCTGGTTCACGTATCGGATCGACAAAGGGCCTTACAAAACAGTGCCCACCGACATTGAGGTGATCGATCCTGTGCCACGTAATTCCGGGTACACGCGGCCTGGCCGCTATCTCACGCTGACCACGTGCGATCCGGAGTGGGGACACAGTCACCGGCTGATCGTCTGGGCACACCTGGACTCCACACAGCCTGTGGAGGACGGCAAGCCTGTTGCCCTGCGCCGTTAGTCTGGTGTGGTACGGCGGGTGTCTGGTGCCGTGATGCGACGGAAGGGACGGCATGTACGGCTGGATCTGGCGGAATCTGCCGGGGAACGCATGGGTGAAGGCGTTGCTCTCACTCGTGCTGGCGCTTGCTGTGGTCTACGTCCTCTTCCAGTACGTCTTCCCGTGGGCCGAACCACTGCTGCCCTTCAACGATGTGACGGTGGACAACCAGTGAGCGCGCGCATTCTCGTCGTCGACAACTACGACAGCTTCGTCTTCAACCTGGTCCAGTACCTGTACCAGCTGGGCGCCGAGTGCGAGGTGCTGCGCAACGACGAGGTGTCGACGGCGCACGCCCAGGACGGCTTCGACGGCGTGCTGCTGTCGCCGGGTCCGGGGACGCCGGAGGAGGCGGGCGTGTGCGTGGACATGGTCCGCCACTGTGCCTCGACCGGGGTGCCGGTCTTCGGTGTCTGCCTGGGCATGCAGTCGATGCAGGTGGCGTACGGCGGTGTCGTGGGCCGCGCGCCCGAGCTGCTGCACGGCAAGACCTCCCTCGTGGAGCACGGGGGCAAGGGCGTCTTCGCCGGTCTGCCGACGCCGTTCACGGCGACCCGGTACCACTCCCTGGCCGCTGAGCCGGCGACGGTCCCGGCCGAGCTGGAGGTCACCGCGCGGACGCACGACGGGATCGTCATGGGGCTGAGGCACCGTGAGCTGCCCGTCGAGGGTGTGCAGTTCCACCCCGAGTCGGTGCTGACGGAGCACGGCCATCTGATGCTGGCCAACTGGCTGGTGGAGTGCGGGGACCAGGGCGCGGTGGCGAGGTCGGTGGGGCTCGCCCCGGTGGTGGGCAGGGCCACGGCGTGACGGCCCTGCGCCCCGAGCGCGAGGACTTGCACGGCGATGCGTCGTACGAGTCCTACGGCGGCGATCCCTACAGCGGGGAGTCCTTCGGCGGTTCCGGCACCAGGCGGCGGTCCCATGCCGCGGGACCCGCGGGCGGAGCGCCCTCGGGCGGGGCGCGGGCGCCGTACGTACCCCTCGGCGACGACGAGACGGTGGCGCTGCGGATACCCGATCCGCCGCCGCCCCCGATATCCGCCTCTGAGGGCTCTTCCGTCACATCCGCCACTGGGACCCCACATGGTGGCCGTGCGGCCCGTAGAAAGGCCGCCAAGGGGCGTCACGGGCGTCATGGCAGCGCGGCTCTCCCCGAGTCGGAGCAGGAGTCGTCGGAGTCGTCTGGGGCGGCGGGGTCGCCTGACGGGAAGCCGCTTTCCCGCGTCGAGGCCCGTCGGCAGGCCAAGGCACGCAAACCCGGTCCGGCCGTCGTCGCGAGCCGGGCGGTGGGTGAGGTGTTCATCACCACCGGCGTGCTGATGCTGCTGTTCGTCAGCTACCAGCTGTGGTGGACCAACGTCCGGGCGCACGCGGCGGCGGACAAGGAGGCGAGCAGCCTCCAGAACGACTGGGCGAGCGGCAAGGGCGCCCCGGGCTCCTTCGAGCCGGGCCAGGGCTTCGCGCTGCTGCACATCCCCAAGCTGGACGTGGTCGTGCCGATCGCCGAGGGCGTCAGCAACAAGAAGGTGCTCGACAAGGGCATGGTCGGGCACTACAGCGAGGGCGCGCTGAAGACGGCGATGCCCGACGCCAAGACCGGCAACTTCTCTCTCGCCGGCCACCGCAACACGCACGGCGAGCCCTTCCGCTACATCAACAAGCTCAGCCCGGGTGACTCGATCGTCGTCGAGACGCAGGACGAGTACTTCGTCTACAAGATGACGTCGACGCTCCCGGTGACGGCCCCGAGCAACACGAGTGTGATCGCCCCCATCCCCAAGGGGTCCGGGTTCACCACGGCCGGGCGCTACATCACTCTCACCACGTGCACACCGGAGTTCACCAGCAAGTACCGGTTGATCGTCTGGGGCAAGATGGTCGAGGAACGGCCGCGCAGCAAGGGCAAACCGGATGAGCTCGTCCAGTAAGGGCAGATGACTAGTGGCACCGACCACCGACGGCACCGCAGAGCACACCGACATCCGGAGATCCGAGCAGCCCGCGCCGCGCCGCCGCGGCACCGGCCGGATCGCCATGGCGGTGAGCGTCTTCGGTGAACTCCTCATCACGGCCGGGCTGGTGCTCGGCCTGTTCGTCGTCTACTCGCTGTGGTGGACGAACGTCGTCGCCGACCGCGAGGCGGACAAACAGGCCGACAAGGTGCGCGACAGCTGGAACGAACGGACCACCGGCGGTCCCGGAGCGCTGGACACCAAGAACGGCATCGGGTTCCTGCACGTCCCCGCGATGAAGAACGGCGAGGTCCTGGTCGAGAAGGGCACCTCGACGAAGATCCTCAACGACGGCGTCGCCGGCTACTACACGGACCCCGTCAAGGCCGCGCTCCCCACCAGCGGCAAGAAGGGCAACTTCTCCCTCGCCGCCCACCGCGACGGCCACGGTGCGAAGTTCCACAACATCGACAAGGTCAGGAAGGGCGACGCGGTCGTCTTCGAGACCAAGGACGAGTGGTACGTCTACAAGGTCTACGCGGTCCTCGCCGAGACCTCCAAGTACAACGTCAAGGTCCTCGGGCAGATCCCCAAGGAGTCCGGCAAGAAGAAGGCCGGCCACTACATCACGCTGACGACGTGCACGCCGGTGTACACCTCGCGGTACCGGTACGTGGTGTGGGGCGAGCTGGTCCGCACGGAGAAGGTGGACAGCGAGCGGACGCTGCCGAAGGAACTGCGGTGACAGAGGCCCGAAGCCGCAACCATCTATTGCGGCTTCGGGCCTCTTGCCCTGGGCTCAGCGCAGCGCCTTGAGCCGGGCTCCCGCGCTCCAGGTCTCCAAGTCGTCCCGGTTCACCGTGATGACCCCGCTCAGATCGGCGACAGTCTGCGCTTCGCTGCTGAAGTTACAGGTGGCGACGAACAGGGCGATGTCGACTCGGTCGATGGCTCGGGCCGCGCCGGCGAACTTCTGCATATCGGCGCTGGGGACGGTCCAGCGGCCGGAGCGGTTCTTGCACTGCACGGCGACGGTTCGGCCGTCGGCGGTGCGAGCGGTGATGTCGATGCCCCGGTCGGTGTGGGCTTTGCGTACGACGACATCCGTGCAGCCGTCACGTCGCAGGAGTTCGGCCACGTGATGCTCGAACGCCTGCCAGGTCATTGCTTTGAGGTTGTGCCTCACGCTGTCCGCGGGCGCTTCCCCTTCCAGGATGCTCACTCGCTTGTGTGGTCAGGGCAGAGCTGTGGAACCCTCCCCGTCCGATCAACGAGTCATCAGGTATGACGACATGATCGAATGACGCACAGGTATGCGACAGCGGCCCCGGACCTCCGTGAGTAGCGAGGTCCGGGGCCGCTGTTCGTGACGCGGGGAGGGTGTCAGTCCTCCGTGCGGGCCGCCGTTCCGGTGGTGCCTCCGAAGAAGCCTCCGCCGTTGTTGCCGCCGTTGTTGCCGTTGCCGGCGCTCACGCTGGCCAGGGTGATCTGGGTGTTGCCCGGATCATCGACCTCGTCGCCCCCGTTCGGGCTCTGCTGTATCACGAGGGCGGTGTCGCTCTGGTCGCTCCCGTTCGCGAACTGGATGTTGTTGAAGCCGGCCGCGCGAAGGGTCTGCTTGGCTTGGCCCACCGTCTGGTTGCGGACGTCCGGGACCTCGGTCTTGTCCGCCGCCTTGCCGATCTGGATGTTCACCGACGAGTTCTTGTCGGCCTGGGTGCCGGCCTGCGGCGAGGTCGAGATGACCTTGCCGATCTTGTTGGTGTCGTCGGTCTCCACCTCGGTGCAGTTGCCGACGAGGTTGTTCGCCTGCATCTGGGCCTTGGCGTCGTCGCAGGACTGGTCGGTGACGTCCGGGACCGTGGACTTCTCCTCGGCCTTGGCGATGGTGAGGGTGACGGTGGAACCCTTCTCCACCTCCGCGCCCAGATCCGGGTCCTGGTCCAGGACGGTGCCCGCCTTCTCGGTGGACACTTTCTGCTTGGTCTTCACGACGAACTGGTACTTGTCGTCCTGCAGCGTCTGCGTGGCTTCGTCGACGTCATCGCCGAGGACGCTGGGGACGGCGACCTTCGGTGCGCCGGTGGACACCACGATGTTGACGCTGGTCTGCTTGTCGACCGTCTGGCCCTTCGCGGGGTCCTGCGAACAGACGTTGCCCTTGGCCGCGTTCTCACAGGCCTTCGGGGTGACCGTGCCGAGCTTGAGGTCGCTGTTGGTCAGCAGTTTCTCCGCGTCGGCCTGCGACTGGTTGACGAGGTTCGGCACGGACACTGTGCCGTTGTTCGCGCCGCCGTCGCCGCTGAAGATCCACTTGCCGATGAGGATCGCGCCGACGAGCACCAGGACGCCCGCCACCACCAGCAGGATCGTCGAGGTGTTCGACTTCTTCTGGCGGCGCCGGTCGGGGCGGTCGTCGTAGCCGAAGCCGCCGTCGTCCGGGCTCATCGGCGGCAGCATGGTGGTCGCGCCCGCGTCGGAGCGCAGGGCCGTCGTCGGCTGGTCGTTGGGGTAGCCGCCGTAGCCAACGGAGCCCATCGCCGCCGTGGCTGCGACCGGCTGGCCGTCGAGGCAGGCCTCGATGTCAAGGCGCATCTCGTCAGCCGACTGGTAGCGGTAGTTCGGGTCCTTGACCAGGGCCTTGAGGACGATGGCGTCCATCTCGGGCGTGATCTCGGGGTCGAAGACGCTCGGGGGCTGCGGTTCCTCCCGGACGTGCTGGTAGGCCACCGCGACCGGGGAGTCCCCGACGAAGGGCGGCCGTACCGTCAGCAGCTCGTAGAGCAGGCAGCCCGAGGAGTACAGGTCGGAACGGGCGTCGACCTGCTCGCCCTTCGCCTGTTCCGGCGAGAGGTACTGGGCCGTGCCGATGACCGCGGAGGTCTGCGTCATCGTCATCCCGGAGTCGCCCATGGCGCGGGCGATGCCGAAGTCCATGACCTTGACCTGGCCGTTGCGCGTCAGCATGACGTTCGCGGGCTTGATGTCGCGGTGGACGATGCCGGCCCGGTGCGAGTACTCCAGCGCCTGGAGGATGCCGATGGTCATCTCCAGCGTGCGCTCCGGGAGCAGCTTGCGGCCGCTGTGGAGGAGTTCACGCAGGGTGGAGCCGTCGACGTACTCCATGACGATGTACGGGATCGAGACCCCGTCGATGTAGTCCTCGCCCGTGTCGTAGACCGCCACGATCGCGGGATGGTTGAGCGAGGCGGCCGACTGGGCCTCCCGGCGGAACCGGGCCTGGAAGGACGGGTCGCGCGCGAGGTCCGCGCGGAGCGTCTTCACCGCAACGGTGCGGCCGAGGCGTGTGTCCATGGCGAGGTATACCTCCGCCATGCCACCACGGCCGAGCACCTGGCCCAGCTCGTACCGGCCGCCGAGGCGACGCGGCTCTTCCATAGCTTCCTACCAGCCCTCTCCGTCGGTCCCGACCGGCACAGGTGTGCGGTCGGAGGCTGCAGTCCGGGCCTACCGTACCCGGCTAGCTTTGTGTGACCTGGCCAAGTGCGTCACCCGATACAGGACCGGTATCGCAACGTGCACCGATGCGAGGGGGACGTGATCGGGGTCACTTCTGGGAGTTGATGACGGCCTCCATCACGTTCTTCGCGATGGGGGCCGCGAGCCCGCCGCCGGAGATGTTCTCGCGGGCCGCCGCATTGTCGTCCTGGATCACGACGGCGACCGCCACCGGAGAGCTGTCACCGACCTTGGCGTACGAGATGAACCAGGCGTACGGGTTCTTGCTGTTGTTCTCGCCCTGCTGGGCGGTACCGGTCTTGCCGCCCACCGTGACGCCGCTGATCTGCGCCTTCTTGCCGGTGCCGTCCTTGACGACCGTCTCCATCATCGACTGGAGGATCTGGGCGTTCTCCGCGGACAGCGGCTCGCTCAGCTTCTCCGGGTCGGTCTTCTGGAGGGTGTCGACGTTGGGGGCCTGGAGCGAGTCGACCATGTACGGCTTCATCAGGGTGCCGTTGTTGGCGACGGCCGAGGCGATCATGGCCATCTGGAGCGGGGACGCGGCGGTGTTGAACTGGCCGATCGAGGACAGGGCCACCTCGGAGGGCGCCATGTCCTTGGAGAAGACGGAGGCGCTGGAGCGCACCGGGGTGAACTGCTCCTCGTCGAAGCCGAACAGCTTGGCCTCTTCCAGCATCTTGTCGTTGCCCAGGTCGGAGCCGACCTTGCCGAAGACGGTGTTGCAGGAGTACTGGAGCGCGACTCGCAGGGTGGCGTTCTTGCAGGGGATGTTGCCCTCGTTCGGCAACTGGGTCGTGGTGCCCGGCATCGTCCACGGGAGCGGCGACTTCGTGGCCGAGTCGGCGTCCCTGTACAGGCCGTTCTGCAGGGCGGCGGCCGCGGTGACGACCTTGAAGGTGGAGCCGGGGGGGTAGACCTCGCGCAGGGCCCGGTTGAGCATCGGGTCGTCGGGGTCGTTCTTCTTGTCGAGCTTCTTCCAGGCCTCGGCGTCGGAGTTGCTGCCGCCGGCGATCGTCGAGGGGTCGTACGACGGGTAGGAGGCCAGCGCCAGGATCTTGCCGGTGGACGGGTCCAGGGCGGCGACCGCGCCCTTGCCGCCCTGCTTCTTCAGACCGTCGTAGGCGGCCTTCTGAGCGGCGGCGTTGAGGGTGGTGACGACGTTGCCGCCCTCCTTCGCCTTGCCGGTGAGCATGTCGAGGGTGTTGCGGAAGAAGAGCCGGTCGTCGGTGCCGGTGAGGATGCCGTCCTCGATGGACTCCAGCTGGGTGGCGCCGTAGGACTGCGAGACGAAGCCGGTGACCGGCGCCCACATCGCGCCGTCCTTGTAGGTGCGCTTGTACTTGAAGTCGCCCGACGTCGTCTCCGCGTGCCCGGTGATGGCCTTGCCGTCGACGATGATGTCGCCGCGCGGTGTGGCGTACCGGGCGATGAGGACGCGACGGTTGTCGGGGTCGTCCTTGAGGGCGTCGGCCTTGACGTACTGGAGCCAGTTGTCGCGGATCAGCAGGGCGAGGACCAGGAGGCCGCAGAAGATCGCGATCCGGCGCAGGGGCTTGTTCATGACGGGCGGACCACCTGGGTCATCTCGGCGTCGGGGCTGGGGGCGGGGGCGGGCGCCGGGCGGCGTGCGGTGTCGCTGATTCTGATCAGGATGCCGATCAGGGCCCAGTTGGCGATGACGGAGGAACCGCCGTAGGCCAGGAAGGGCATCGTCATGCCGGTCAGCGGGATGAGGCCCATCACGCCGCCGGCCACCACGAAGACCTGGAGGGCGAAGGCGCCGGACAGGCCGATCGCGAGGAGCTTGCCGAAGGGGTCGCGGGCGGCGAGGGCGGTGCGTACTCCGCGCTCCGCGATCAACCCGTAGATCAGCAGGATCGCCATGATGCCGGCGAGGCCCAGTTCCTCGCCGAAGGTGGCGAGGATGAAGTCGGAGTTGGCGGCGAAGCGGATCAGCTCGGAGTGCCCTTGTCCCCAGCCGGTGCCGAGGGTGCCGCCGGAGCCGAAGGCCCACAGTGCCTGCATGGACTGCTCGGAGTGGCCGACGACGTTCTGCCGGGAGAGCGTGTACTCCTTCATCGGGTCGAGCCAGGCCTGGACGCGCTGCTGGACGTGCGGTTCGAAGCTGGCCACACCGACGGCGCCCGCGGCGGACATCAGCAGACCGAAGACGATCCAGCTGGTCCGCTCGGTGGCGACGTACAGCATGATGATGAACATTCCGAAGAACAGCAGCGAGGTACCGAGGTCGGTCTCGAACACCAGGATGAGGATCGAGATCATCCATACGACGATGATCGGTCCGAGGTCGCGGCCGCGCGGCAGGTACAGGCCCATGAAGCGGCGGCTGGCCAGGGCGAGCGCGTCGCGCTTCACCATCAGGTAGCCGGCGAAGAAGATCGCCAGGACGATCTTGGCGAACTCTCCGGGCTGGATGGTGAAGCTGCCGACCTGGATCCAGATCTTGGCGCCGTAGGTGATGTTGGCGCCGAGGCCCGGGACCAGCGGGAGGAGCAGCAGGACCAGCGCGCCGACCATGGAGATGTAGGTGTAGCGCTGCAGGACCCGGTGGTCCTTGAGGAAGATCAGGACGACGGCGAACAGGGCGATGCCCATCGCCGTGTAGATCAGCTGGTTGGTCGCCTTGCCGCCGGACTGGCCGATCGACTGGAGCAGCTTGGACTGGTCAAGGCGCCAGATCGCGACCAGCCCGAGCCCGTTGAGCAGGGTGGCCAGCGGCAGCATCAGCGGGTCCGCGTACGGCGCGAACTTGCGCACGACGAGGTGGGCGACACCGGCCAGCAGGCCGAGGCCCAGGCCGTAGCTCAACAGCCCGGCCGGGACCTGGTCGTTGATGGCCAGGCCCACGTTGGCGTACGCGAAGACCGGGATGAGGACGGCGAACACCAGTAGCGCCAGCTCGGTGTTGCGGCGGCTCGGTGCGCCGATCGCGCCGATCGTGGACGTGTGGTGCGTCGAGGTGTTCGATGTACTGCTGCTCATCGTGTGACAGGGCCTCTCACGGCTCGCCTACTGCGTACTGCAGTTCCCGACGACCTGCTTCTCCTCGTCCGAGAGGGTGGGGCCGGGGGTAGGAGTGGGCACGGTCGGGGATCCGGAAGCGCTCGGGGACGGGGCGGACGTGCTCGTCGGGGTCGGTGTGGCCTTGGACGTCAGTGAGGTACGGCTGGTTCCCGTGGTGCCACCGGCCTGCCCCTCGCCCGTCTTGGAGTTCTTGTTGCTCTCCGTGGCCTGCGCCGCAGCCTCTTTCTTGCACGCGGCCGCCTGGACGCCCAGTTCGACGATCTTCTTCTGGGCCGTCTTCAGGCCGCCCTCGGCGATGGTGCCCTCGACCGACTTCTGCTGGTACGGCGGCAGGTACTTGAGTTCGATCTCGGGGTGGTCCTTGGAGACCTTCGAGAGCGATACCCAGGCCAGGTCCTGGCTGATGCCCCGGTACAGGGCGACGTGCTCGCCGTTGGTGCCGACGTAGTACTGCGTCTGGGTCCAGCGCCAACCGCCGTACAGGCCGCCGCCGATGACGGCGAGCGCGAGGACCGAGTAGAAGGATCTCTTCAGCCACCTGCGGCCCTTGCGGGGTTTGACGAAGTCGTCGTCGGTGTAGTCGCCGTAGCTGCCCGCGGGGGCGTAGCCGGCGGCGTCGCCGGAGCCGGGCGGGCCGAACTCGCCACCCTGTCCGGGTACCTGCCGGCCGAGCCCGGAGGCGCGTCCCGCGGGGGTCTGCATGAGGCCGGGGTCGTGCAGGTGGTTCTGGTTCTCGGCGACCGCGCCGACCACGACCGGAGTGTCGGAGAGCTGCCCGGCGAGGGTGTCCCCGGTGTCCAGGTCGAGGACGTCGGCGATGATGACCGTGATGTTGTCGGGGCCGCCGCCGCGCAGTGCGAGCTGGATCAGCTCCTGCACGGTCTCCTGGGGGCCCTGGTAGCTGGCCAGGGTGTCTTCCAGGGTCTGGTGGGAGACCACGCCGGACAGGCCGTCGGAGCAGATCAAGTAGCGGTCGCCGGCACGGACCTCGCGGATCGAGAGGTCGGGCTCGACGTGCTCGCCGCTGCCCAACGCACGCATCAGCAGGGAGCGTTGGGGGTGGGTGGTGGCTTCTTCCTCGGTGATGCGGCCCTCGTCGACCAGACGCTGCACCCAGGTGTGGTCCTGGGTGATCTGGGTGAGGACGCCGTCGCGCAGGAGGTAGGCACGCGAGTCGCCGACGTGCACGAGGCCCAGCCGCTGGCCGGTCCACAGCAGGGCGGTGAGCGTCGTGCCCATGCCCTCCAGCTGGGGGTCGTCCTCGACCATGGACCGCAGCTGGTCGTTGGCGCGCTGTACGGCCACGCCGAGCGAGGTGAGGACGTCGGAGCCGGGGACGTCGTCGTCGAGGGCGACGATGGTGGAGATGGCCTCGGAGGAGGCGACCTCACCGGCGGCGGCGCCGCCCATGCCGTCCGCGATGGCGAGCAGCCGGGGACCGGCGTATCCGGAGTCCTCGTTGCCCTCCCGGATCATGCCTTTGTGCGATCCGGCGGCGAAGCGCAGTGACAGACTCATGCGCACCTCGCCTGTCGGCTCCGGGTACATCCGCACGGTGCCCACCCTCCGGTCGGGAGCGCGCCGGGGCCCGGGGTGGGGGCCCACGCCGGGTGCTCGCTCCGCTCACGCCTATTCATGATGTAGCACTACTTCCGCAGCTCGATGACGGTCTTGCCGATGCGGATCGGCGCGCCCAGCGGAATCGGTGTGGGGGTCGTCAGCCGCGATCGGTCGAGATACGTGCCGTTGGTCGAGCCCAGGTCCTCGACGATCCACTGACCGTCGCGGTCCGGGTAGATCCTGGCATGGCGGCTGGAGGCGTAGTCGTCGTCCAGCACGATGGTGCTGTCGTGTGCCCGGCCCAGGCTGATGGTCTGGCCCTGGAGGGCGACGGTGGTGCCGGTGAGCGTGCCCTCGGACACGACCAGCTTGGTGGGTGCGTTACGGCGCTGGCGGCCGCCGGCTTGCTGGCGCTGCTGCGGAGGCGCCGCCTGCTGCCGGGCGGCGGCCTGCTGGGGCCGGGCGGCTTCGCGCCTGGCTCCGCGCTGCGTGACGCGCGTACCGAACAGATCGCTGCGGATGACCTGCACGGCCACGATCACGAACAGCCACAGTACGGCCAGGAAACCCAGCCGCATGACCGTGAGGGTCAGCTCTGACATTGCCCCCGCTTCACCCTTCGGCTTGCCGGTAAATGATGGTGGTGTTGCCCACGACGATCCGCGAGCCGTCGCGGAGCGTAGCGCGGGTGGTGTGCTGCCCGTCCACCACGATGCCGTTTGTGGATCCGAGATCCTGGATCGTCGAGGGCGTTCCGGTCCGGATCTCGCAGTGCCGACGCGAGACGCCGGGGTCGTCGATCCGCACGTCGGCCTCGGTGCTGCGACCCAGCACCAGCGTTGCGCGGGAGATCTGATGGCGGGCGCCGTTGATCTCGATCCAGTGGCGGGTGCGGGAGCCCGGAGCGGGCGCGCCGACCGGGCCGCCTGCCGGGCGTTGGGGCTGGGCCTGCTGCGGGTAGCCGTAGCTGCCGCCGGCGGCGCCACGGCCGGCGGGCGGCGGTGCGGCAGGCATGGGCGGGGCGCCGGAGGAAGCGGCTGACGGCGGGAAGCCGTAGCCGCCGGCTCCCGCGCCGGGTCCCTGCGTGCCGGGCCGGCCGGCCGGGGCCGCGGTTCCGGGAGCCTGCTGGTCGGTGGAGCCGGCGAGCGTACGACTGCGCACCCGGTACAGACCGGTGTCGAGGTCGTCCGCCTTCTCCAGGTTGACCTTGATCGGGCCCATGAAGGCGTATCGCTGCTGCTTGGCGTAGTCGCGCACCATGCCGGCGAGCTCGTCGCCGAGCTGGCCCGAGTAGGGGCTGAGCCGCTCGAAGTCCGGCGTGCTCAGCTCCACGATGAAGTCATTGGGTACGACCGTACGGTCGCGGTTCCAGATGGTCGCGTTGTTGTCGCATTCCCGCTGGAGCGCTCCCGCGATCTCCACGGGCTGGACCTCGGACTTGAACACCTTGGCGAAGGTGCCGTTGACCAGACCTTCGAGACGCTGCTCGAACTTCTTCAGGACTCCCATGAGGCACCTCCTCCGTCCTTGCCGTCCTGGGTACTGCGCTGCGTGCTGCCTACCTGGTACTGCTTACTGATCGTATCCACGCGCCGGTGAATCGGCTGGTTCCCCCTGTCGGCACTGTCGACAGGTGTCGACGCCTCCGAAGTTCCCTGTGGAGCTCCACTTCGAACTCCGCTGTCGAACTCCTTTGTCAAGGATCGTAGAGGCGGCCGTGGACCAGTGTCCCGCACCTGACTGTGCACCCGGACCGGCTCCTGGGGAGACGGGGGCTACCGGTACGAGGTTGATACGTGAACCGGTACGGGTTGACACATGGCTTGCGGCGCCCCGGTTCGGGGGCCTTCCAAGAAGCCGCTGGTGGGCGGCTGCCCCCCGATAAGAGATGTGAACCCACCACCTCCAGCGTGCTAATGTTCTGCATGTCGCAGGGCGCCGCACCGCAAGGAACGGGGCCCGAGGACACACCCAATGCGCGGGTGGCGGAATAGGCAGACGCGCTGGATTCAGGTTCCAGTGCCCGAAAGGGCGTGGGGGTTCAACTCCCCCCTCGCGCACAGCGAAGAACCGACGGAACGGGTCTCTGCTGGTGACGGAAGTCACCGCAGGGGCCCGTTCCTCGTTGTGTCGGTTTCTGTGAGGCATCACACAGCCTTGTCAGGACATGCAGCGGGCTCCGGCCCGTGATCAATTTCACGGGCCGGGTCTGCCGGTGTCGTGCTGCGGGCCTGGGTGGGACCCCGGGTCGCGCCGGTGGCGGGGGCTGTCCGGGCGGCCGGTGTCGAATGACCGGTCGGCGCCAGGGTGTACGCCTGGGGTCGATCCGGCTGTCCGTCTGCCGAGCCCGGCGGAGCCGGTTCCGGTTCGGTCGCAGGACCCAGGAACGCGTCGTCAGCACCCCGGGGCGGGGATGAGCACCACGCCGCGGTTGCCGTGTCCCGGATGGCGGAGGCCTACGACCTGGCGGTCTGACTCTCCTGTGCTTTTCTCCAGTGCCTTTCTCCTGCTCCTGAACGGCGTCGGCCGGTCGCGCTCGACTTGGGAGCCGCTTGGTCGACCAGCCGACCAGTCGACCGGCCGACGTTTCACGTGAAACATGTGCGTGCCGGACTGCTGTAGCGAAACAGTGAGTTGCAGCTGCTCGCTGTCCTGGACGAGGGAGGTGCCGACCCGTGCCGGGCCCGGGGTCACTCCCGAAGGCCGGTCAACTGCACTGCCGGTCGGCGCATGGCCAGCCCGGCCGGGGCGACGGAGAACACCACGGCAAGCACGGCACACGCGCCCACGGTCGCCCCGATTTCCGTCCACGGCATCTCTATCGGGCTCCACACGGACAGCAGGCCGAGCGCGATCCACATGCCCGCCAGATTGAGCCCGGCGACCAGGAGTCCGAGCACTCCGCCGACCGCGACGACCATCAGTGCCTCGCCGGCGACCAGCCGCAGGACCTGCCACCGGGTGGCGCCGGCCAACCGCAGGACGGCCAGGTCGCGGACCCGGTCGGAGGTCGCCATGATCATCGTGCCGGCCAGGGAAATGCCGGTGAAGAGGAGGGCGATGCCGAGGACCAGCATGAAGCCGTACCGTGTAGTCCGGTCGGTCTCGGGGTAACTGGCCTGCACCCATTGGTCCTTGGTGAAGACGTGCCCGCCGGCCCTGGTGAGCGCGGCGGCCACCGCGGCCGGGTCGGCGCCGTCGGCGAGGGCGACGTCAACGCGGTCGACGCTTGCGCCGGGTGCGTTGGCGGGGGTGACGTAGGCGCCGTTGTCGCCGGTACCGGTCGTCATCACCGCCGCGATCCGCAGCGACTTCGCGGTGCCGTCGCCGAGCCATACGTCGACGGTCTGCCCGACGGTGTGCTTCTCCCACTCCTCGTTGACGATGATCGACTCGTCGTCGAGATCGCTCACCTTCCCGGCGACCAACGGCAGGTGCACGGTCTCGGCGAGTGGGCCCGCCTGCGCCGCGCGGGCCTCGGACTTGATGAGAGCGACACCGTCCTCCAGGACGTAGACGGCACTCGACAAGGTGGCCGAGACCACGGCACCCCTGACCGCTTCGAGCTTCTTCACGGTCGCCGCGTCGAACCCGGCGTCCCCGGCCGGGGTGACGACGAACGAGGCTGCCGTCTGCTCACGCGTCACGGTGGCCTTCGCCTCGTTCAGGGTCGCCGTGGCGCCCAGGAGTGAGCCCGCGAGGGCGACGGTGACC
This sequence comes from Streptomyces sp. NBC_00285, assembly GCF_036174265.1. Lineage (NCBI taxonomy): Bacteria > Bacillati > Actinomycetota > Actinomycetes > Kitasatosporales > Streptomycetaceae > Streptomyces > Streptomyces sp. NBC_00285. The sequence continues at coordinate 5,492,666 of NZ_CP108055.1, forward strand.
AGGACCGGCGCCGCGATGGCAGCCGTACGGCGGATGCCGGCGGTGGCGTTCTCCCGCACCAGCATCCCGCCCGCGCCCGGCAGTTGGGCCGGCAGCCAGGCGATCAGCCGGGTGAGCGGACGCACCAGGATGGGCGAGAGCAGCGCGATCGCGGTGATCAGCAGCATCGGACGGCTCACATAGGTCTTGCGGTGCAGCAGCTCGCCCGGGTCGGAGACCAGGGCGAGCCCCAGCGTCACGGCCGCGGTCAGCAGCAGCCCCGCCCCGAACAGCCAGCGGCCCCACGTCATCGCCTTGGTGTCCACGGACGCCTCGCGCAGCGCCTGGGTGGGCCCGGTGCGGCCGGCCCGCCAGGAGGCGGCGATCACCCCGAGCAGGGCGACGAGCAGACCCGTCCAGAAGGCCATGTGATACGGCCAGGTGAAGTCGCCGATGGTGAACCAGCTGGGCGCGAGACCGCCGTCGACCACCCACGCGGCGAGCTTCGGGGCGCCGTACGCGCCGAGCACACACCCGGCCGCCGACGCGAGCACGCCGATCACCAGTGCCTCCGCGAGGACCATCCGCCGGACCTGGCCGGGCGTGGCCCCCGCCGTGCGCAGCAGGCCGAACTCCCGGCGCCGCTGGGCGACCGCGAAGGCGAACGTGGACGCCACGACGAACACCGACACGAACGCGGTGACCCCGCCGGCAGTGCCGAACATGGCGTTCATCGCGGTGAGCGCCTCGCTGTCGCGGCCCGGGTCGGCGTCGGCGAGGCGGCGGTCGGTGCCGGTGAGGATCTGGAGATCCTGGCCCGCGACGGCCTCGCGTACGTCCGCAGCGTCCGCCTCGACCACCAACTGGGTGCTCTTCGGCGACAGTTCGACGGTGCGCGCGTCGGTGTAGAAGACGGCGTCCTCGAAGCCGCGTGAGGCGACGGTGCCGACGACGGTCACGGTGCCGCGGTCGGTGGCGACGTGTTCGCCGGGCCGGGCCCAGGCGCCGGTGACGACGACCTCGTCTGGCGAGGCGGGCGCACGGCCCGCCTCGATCTCGTACGGCGCGAAGGCGGCCGTGGACCAGGGGTGGCCCACCAGATCGCCGGGGCCCTTCGTGGCCCGCACGGCGAAGGACCGGTCTGCGACGACCGTGCCGAGCTGCCGCAGCTTCGCCACGGTCGCCTCGGGTACCGCGCGAGGGTGGGCGAGTTTCTGGACGCGGTCGCCGATCGGGGTCGGCACGGTCAGGGTGTTCTTTCCCTGCACGACGATCGGCGCGGTGGTGAACCGCTCCGGCTGTCGCTCGGGCGCGTCCAGGGAGGAGGCGAGGGCCAGGCCCATCACGGCGAGCAGTGCGACACCCAGTGAGAGCGCGACGAAACTGCCGACGAAGGTGGCCCAGCGGGTACGCAGGGTGCACAGGGCGACACTCAGCACGGCACGGCCTCCAGCTTGGTCATGCGTGCGGCGATGTCGTCGGCGTTCGCGTCGGTCAGCTCGCCGTTGACCCGGCCGTCGACGAGGAAGACCACGCGGTCGGCGTAGGAGGCGGCCACCGGGTCGTGGGAGACCATGATGATCGTCTGGCCCTCGCGGTCGACCATGGACCGCAGCAGGCTCAGCACCTCACGGCTGGTCCCCGAGTCCAGGGCGCCGGTCGGCTCGTCGGCGAAGAGGACCTCGGGGCGGGTGATCAGCGCGCGGGCCAGGGCGACGCGCTGCTGCTGGCCGCCGGACATCTCCGTGGGCCGGTGCCTGGCGCGCTCGCCGAGACCGACCTGATCGAGCACCTCGCGGACCCTGGACTTCGCGACCCGCTTGCCGGCCAGGCGCAGGGGAAGGGCGACGTTCTGCTCGGCGGTCAGCGCGGGCAGGAGGTTGAACGCCTGGAAGACGAATCCGATGCGCTCGCGCCGCAACAGCGTCAGCTTGGTCTCGTCGAGCTTGGTCAGCTCGGTGTCGCCCACGGAGACCGAGCCCGAGGTGGGACGGTCCAGGCCCGCGGCACACTGGAGCAGGGTCGACTTGCCGGAGCCGGAAGGACCCATGACGGCGGTGAAGGTACCGCGGGGGAAAGACAGGGAGATCTGGTCGAGCGCCGTCACGGCGTTGTCGCCCGACCCGTACTTCTTGCTGACGGAGCGCAACTGGATGGCGTCGTCGTTGTTCATCTGTCCCCACTCGTTCGGTGTCGGTTCTCCCGCGCGGCTGGGCGGGACGGGAGTGCGGGGGCTGTGGAGTCGGTGCGGGCGGGGCTGTTGCGGGCGGGCCCGGGCGCACCGGTGCCGGCCCGTCCTCGCCTCCGGCACCGCCCCACGTCACCGCCTGCTCCGCCGACCGGGCCGTCGTTCCGGTAGTGCTTCTCTCGCCTTCTTGGTGACTTTCTTGGTGACCTTCTTGGCGACTCCACGAAACCGTGCGGAGACACCCGGGCGCAGTGCGGCAGGGACGAGACTTGGGGTAGGGCTGGGCATACCCCCCGACCGCCCCCTGGCCCCATGGCCCGGCCCCGGCCGCCCTTCTACGGTGATGGCCATGCACCCTCGGAATGTGTGGCAGGCCATGTCCCGGCCCGGCTTCCTGTTGTCGGCGTGGCCCTGGCGTTCGGTCGGCTATCTGCTGACCGGCGCGGTCAGCGGTGTTCTCGTTCTGGTCGGTCTGGTGATGCTGGCGGTCGTCGGCGGGGCGCTGGCCGTAGTTCTCGTGGGGATTCCGCTGCTGGTCGTGCTCGCTCTCACCGGTCTGCCGGTCGCCTGGGTGGAGCGGCGCCGGCTGGCCTTGGTCGACCTGGACCCGGCGTCCGATCCGCACCGGACACCGGCCGCCGAGGGACTGTGGCCGTGGCTCACGACCCGGCTGAGGGAGCAGGTCACCTGGCGTGAACTCGCGTACACCGTGCTGTTCTCGGCCCTCCTCTGGCCGCTGGACGCCCTGGTGTTCACGGTCGCCCTGCTCTTCCCGGTGTCCATGGCCGCCACCCCGCTGCTCATGGCCACGATCGGCGGGGGTCGTGAGACCAAGGTGCTCAAGCACTGGACGGTCACCACCTGGCCGACGGCGTTCGGGGTGGCCGTGCTCGGTCTGCTGCTCCTGGCCCTCGGCGCCTACGTCCTGGGCGCCGCGGCCGGGGCCCGCGCGGAGTTGACCCGGCTGCTGATCGCCGACCGGGACGGCGACCTGGGTTCCCGGGTGGTCGAACTGAGCCGCTCGCGCGTGCGGTTGGTGGATGCCTTCGAGGCGGAGCGCCGACGCATCGAACGCGATCTGCACGACGGAGCTCAGCAACGCCTGGTCGCCCTGACGATGACCCTGGGCCTGGCCCGTCTCGACGCCCCTCCGGGACCGCTGGCCGACCAGCTCGCCAAGGCCCACGACGAGGCGGGCGGAGCGCTGGCGGAACTGCGCGAACTCATCCACGGCATCCACCCGAAGGTCCTGGCGGACTACGGCCTCGAAGCCGCCGTGGCCGACGCGGCGGACCGTTCCGTGGTCCCCGTCGACGTGGAGCTCCCACTGCCGGGACGGTTCGAGCAGGCAGTGGAGGCGGCCGCGTACTTCGTGGTCTGTGAGGCCCTCGCCAACATCGACAAGCACAGCGGGGCGAGTCGCGCGGAGGTGCGTGGCGGGCACGCGGGCGGCCGGCTGGTTCTTGAGATGCGCGACGACGGCTGCGGTGGAGCGGACGCCTCGGCGGGCAGCGGGCTGACCGGACTCGCGGATCGGGTGTCGGTCCTGAATGGCAGACTCTCCCTGTCCAGCCCGCCGGGCGGACCGACCCTGCTGCGTGTGGAGTTCCCTTGCGAGGCGACCGAGTTGCGCGCGGCGGCCGCTCGCTTCGCGTAGTCCTGGCCGAGGACAGCGTGCTGCTGCGAGAGGGTCTCGTCGGTCTGCTCGCCCGCTGCGGCCACGAGGTCGTGGCGGCCGTCGGTGACGCGCAGGAACTGATCGCGGCGGTCGAGGAGCACGGTCCGGACATCGTCGTCACCGACGTGCGTATGCCGCCCGGTTTCCAGGACGAGGGCCTGCATGCGGCGGTCCAACTCCGCGAGAGCCGCCCCCGGTTGCCGGTGCTGGTCCTCAGCCAGTACGTGCAGCGGGCGTACGCCTCCGAACTCCTCGACTCCGGCGACGGCACAGGCATCGGCTACCTCCTCAAGGACCGTGTCGGACAGGTCGAGGAGTTCGTCGACGCGCTGGCCGAGGTCGCGAAGGGCGGCATGGTCGTGGACCCGGAGGTCGTACGGCAGTTGCTGCGCCGTCGCCGTGATCCGCTGGAGCGGCTCACCCCGCGTGAGCGGGAGGTCCTCGCGTTGATAGCGGAGGGCAAGTCCAACGGGGCGATCGCGCGGCAACTGGTCGTGTCGGAGGCCGCGGTGGGCAAGCACATCGGGGGGATCCTGACGAAGCTGGATCTGCCGCCGGCGGACGAGACGCACAGACGGGTGCTCGCGGTGCTGGCATATTTGCGGGCGTGACGTCCAGGTGCGGTACCCCGGCGAGTAATTCGGCGGCCAGGTCGCCCGGCAACCTTTCGGATTCCCGTTCGTGAACGCCTATGTCCGGCGGGGTCTCGGCTACCGCACCGATACGGCCGCGGGCATCTTCGACACCGACAAGGGCCGCCCGGCCGACGTGTCCGCGCCGACCTGAAGCACGTCCGCGCCACGTACTTGGGTGTGAGGAAGCCGTCGTGCGACGTGAAGGCGTGACCGTGGAGAAGCCGTCGTGCGACGCGATGGCGTGGACGTACTGCCAGAGGGGGGACGAGTTGGGCTGAACCCCGGGACCGGGCGGATATCCCTTGTCCACAGCTGTGGAGTTTTCCACAGGGTCTGACGCGTTTCGGCCGGTGGTTGTACGGTCGGCACGAGTTGATGTTCTTGCTAGTCACGGGGGAGGCGGTCGCAGTGACCGAGGTCGGTGTGGAGGCGACGGCCGGGACGCGAGCCGGTGGGTCGGCCGACGTCCAGGAGCCGTCGGCGGCGAAGCCGACAGCCGGCACGGGATCGGCACGGCGGCCCCTGGTGCCCGGCTTCGCCCAGTGGCCCGTCGAGGGCTCGCCCAAGAAGGAGGGCAAGGCCCTGCGGGAGAGCGTCCCGCGCAGTGCCCATGCCGAGCTCGACCTCGACATCGCCCGTCCCGGCGCGGTCGAGGCGGTCGAGGAGTCCAGCCGCGGCCGCATTCCCGGGCTTGCGCCGCTCCGGGTGGGCCGGATGGCGGCCACACCGTTCGCCTTCCTGCGCGGCTCGGCCGGCCTCATGGCCCACGACCTGGCCCGCACGCCCATGACCAGGATCCGCGCCCAGATCTGCGGTGACGCGCACGCGGGCAACTTCGGTCTGTACGGCGACGCGCGCGGTGACCTGGTCATCGACCTGAACGACTTCGACGAGACCGTGCACGGCCCATGGGAGTGGGATCTCAAGCGGCTCGCCGCCTCCCTGGTCCTCGCGGGCCGCGAGATCGGCGCCGACGAGGACACCTGCCGTGCGGCGGCGCACGGCGCGGTGGGCGCGTACCGGCGCACCATGCGGCTGCTCGCCAAGCTCCCGGTGCTGGACGCGTGGAATGCGATCGCCGACGAGGAACTCGTCTCGCACGCGAACGCCCACGATCTGGTCGGCACGCTGGAGCGGGTCTCGGAGAAGGCACGGGCCAACACCAGCGGGCGCTTCGCGGAGAGGTCGACGGAACTCACCGAGGACGGCGGCCGCCGTTTCGTGGACGCCGCACCGGTGCTGCACCGGGTGCCGGACGAGGAGGCCGCTGCGGTGGCCGCGGCCCTGGAGCACTACCTGAGCACGCTCTCCGAGGACCGCCACCCGCTGCTGGCCCGGCACGCCGTGCACGACGTGGCGTTCCGCGTCGTGGGCACGGGCAGTGTGGGCATGCGCTCGTACGTGGTGCTGCTGCTGGACCACTGCGGGGAACCGCTGGTCCTCCAGGTCAAGGAGGCGAAGGCCTCGGCCCTGCTGCCCCATCTGCTCACCGCGGGCTTCGAGACACCGCCGGTCGACCACGAGGGCCGCCGGGTCGTGCTGGGCCAGAAGCGGATGCAGGTCGTCAGCGACATCCTGCTGGGCTGGACGACCGTCGAGGGCCGCCCCTTCCAGGTCCGCCAGTTCCGCAACCGCAAGGGCAGCGTCGATCCGGCCGCCCTCGCCGCAGACCAGATAGACGACTACGGCCGCATGACCGGCGCCCTGCTGGCGCGCGCCCACTCCCACAGCGTCGACCCCCGCCTGATCTCCGGCTACTGCGGCAAGAGCGACGAACTCGACGAGGCGATCGCCACGTTCGCCGTGACCTACTCCGACCGCACAGAGGCGGACCACGCGGACCTGGTGGCAGCCGTTCGGGCGGGGCGGATCGCGGGGGAGCCGGGGGTGTGAGCGACCGTTCCGAGAGCCGGTGCGGAGGTGCCCGGGGCGATCGTTGAGGCGGCGCTCCGCTCGTGGCCTACGCTGTTCGGATGACGACCCCGGAAGCTGAGCGGCACGGTGGTGGCGCCGGCGCGGAGCAGGTGGCTGCCGAAGGCCAGAGCGTGGCCCGGCCCGAGGAGCGGTTGGAGCGGGCCGTGCGGGCCGCGGAACAGGCGCTCATCGAGTACGAGATCGCGGTGGAGACCTTCCGCATCGAGGTGGAGAACTTCTCCCGGCTGCACCACCAGAAGCTCGGCCCCATGTACACCCGCCTCGACGAACTGGACGCCCAGCTCGCCGAGGCCCGGGCCGCCCGCACCGGCGACCCGGAGGACCTGCGCAAGGCGGACGAGGCCCGCGCCCGGGTGATGCCGATGCCCGGCGTGGAGGAGTTGTTCCACGGCTGGATGGACGGGGAGGGCCTGTTCCCCGAGGCCGCCGCGATGCTCACCGAGCAGCCGGTGCGGCCCCCGCAGCGGGTGCGCCCCAGCGACGAGGCCCGAAAGCTCTACCGTGAGCTCGCCCGCAAGGCCCACCCGGACCTGGCCCAGGACGAGACCGAGCGGACCCGGCGCGAGGAGTTCATCACCCGGGTCAACGCGGCCTACTCCCGCGGCGACGAGGTACTCCTGCACGAACTGGCCGAGGAATGGGCCGCCGGTCCCAAGCCCCCGGAGCAGGGCCCCACGCCCAGCGAGGAGCTCTACGCCCGCCTCGAATGGCTCGCCCGGCGCAAGGAGTTGCTGTCCGTGGTCGCGCGGGAGCTGGAGGAGGGGGCGATCGGCTCGATGCTCCGGATGGCCCCGGACGACCCGGACCGCCTCCTGGAGGAGATCGCCGAGAAGCTCCTCGCCGATGTCTCCGCGCGCGAGGCGGAGCTCGCGGAGCTGCTCGCACAGGAGTGACCGACCGCGCCCCCACGGGTGTCGGGTAGCGTCGGGCCCATGAATTTCGGTGCTGGTGTGCCCACGGTGCAGGTCACGGACCTCAAGGACGACGACTTCCTGCTGGACGTCCGCGAGGACGACGAGTGGCAGGCGGGTCATGCCGAAGGGGCGCTGCACATCCCCATCGGTGAGTTCGTGGCCCGCTACGGCGAGCTGACCGAGGCCGCCCCGCAGGACGGCCGCGTCCACGTGATCTGCCGCTCCGGCGGCCGGTCCGCCCAGGTCACGATGTATCTGGCCCAGCAGGGCATCGACGCCGCGAACGTCGACGGCGGCATGCAGCTGTGGGCCGAGACGGGCCGCCCCGTGGTGACCGACGACGGCAGTCCGGGGTTCGTGCTCTAGAAACCAGCCGTCGGCAGCTCTGACTCGCGGGCGCCTGGTGGCGAAATATCGGGTGCCGGGTGCCGGGTGCCGGGTGCCGGGTGCCGGACGGTGGGCAGTGGACGCCGGGCGCTTGGTGTGGTGGGGGGTGTCAGCCCAGGGGATGCGCTGCCAGCAGGTCCCCCAACGCCTCCTCGTGTGCCGCCGCCGGGCCGAGCGACAGTTCCAGGTGCTTGGCCCAGGCGTGGTAGCGGTGCAGGGGGTAGCTGACGTCCGCGCCGAAGCCGCCGTGCAGATGCTGGGCCGTCTGCACCACCCGCCGTACCCCCTCCGAGGCCCAGATCTTCGCCACGGCGACGTCCCCCGCGACCGGCAGCGCGCCCCGCGACCCCGAGGAGATCCGCCACGCGGCCTGCCACAGCGTGACCTCCATCGCGCGCAGATCGATGTAACGGTCGGCGGCCTGCACGGCGACGGCCTGGAAGGTGGCCACCGGGAACCCGAACTGCTCCCGCTTGCTGGTGTATTCGCTGCTCATCCGCAGCACCCGCTCGCCCAGACCGAGCGCCAGCGCGCACGTCCCCGTGGTCAGCAGATCGCGCAGCCACTCCCACGCGCCCTCGACGTCGATCACGTCCCGTGCGGCGATCCGCGCCGACTCAAGCCGCAGCTCGCCCAGCCTCTCCCCGCTGGTGGAGAACTGCTCACCGAGCGCGACCCCGTCATGGACCCGGGGTACCAGCGCGAGAACGGTCCGGCCCACTGCCGTGTGTGCGGGTACGACGACGAAGTCCGCGTCGTACGCCCACGGCACCGCCGTCTGCACGCCGTCCAGGGTCCAGTCGCCGCCCTCCCCCTCGTCCTGCCGCGCGGTGACGGCGAGTTCGGCGGGGTCGTGGCCGGTACGGCCGCTCGCGGCGACGGTCAGGACGACCTCCCCGCGTCCGCCCCGCTCCAGCAACGCGGCCCTCAACTCCGGCCCGCCGTAAGCCTGTACGGCCGCCATGGCCGCGCTGCTCTCCAGCAACGGCACCCGTGCCAGCACCTTCGCCGACTCGCGCAGCACCAGGCACAGCGCTACGGCGTCCAGGCCCGCCCCGCCGTGTTCCTCGGCCACGAGCAGGCTCAGCAGGCCCGCGTCGGCGAGCTTGGCCCACAGTGCGCGGTCGTGCGTGTCGGCCACGGCACCCGTGGTCAGCGCCGGGCTCGGCACCGCGTCCGGCGCGACATCGGCGAACACCCCCCGCGCCGCCTCGGCCGCCGCCTGCTGCTCCTCGCTGAAGGTGAAGTCCACGGTCCATGTCCTTCCGACGGGTCGGCAGATCGGGTCAGCCGATCTGACGGTCCGTCAAGATAGAACAGGTTCTAGAAGAAGGGAACGGGCTCCCCCGACCTACCTGTCGAAGTCCAGCTCCACCTTCTCCGTCACCGGATGCGACTGGCACGCCAGCACATACCCGGCATCCGTCTCCTCCGGTTCCAGCGCGAAGTTGCGGTTCATGCGCACCTCTCCCGAGACGAGGAACGCCCGGCAGGTCCCGCACACCCCGCCCTTGCAGGCGTAGGGCGCGTCGGGCCGATTGCGCAGCACCGTCTCCAGAAGCGACTCGCCGTCCTGGACGGGCCAGCTGCCGCCGCGTCCGTCGAGCCGGGCGGTCACCGTGCTGTGCGCGGGCGCGGGCACGGTCTGCGCCAGGGGCGTCCCCTCGTCCACGTGGAAGATCTCCTCGTGGACGCGGGTGCGGGGAACCCCCAGCTCCCGCAAGGACCGTTCCGCGCCCTGCACCAGCCCGAACGGTCCGCACAGGAACCATCCCGCCACCTGCTCCACCGGCAGCAGCGCCGGCAGCAGTTCGGTCAGCCGCTCCCGGTCGAGCCGGCCGGACGGCAGTCCGGCCTGCTGCTCCTCGCGCGAGAGCATCGTGACGAGCTGGAACCGCTCGGGGTAGCGGTCCTTCAGGTCCGCCACCTCCTCCAGGAACATCGTGGACGCGGAGGTGCGGTCGCTGCGGATCAGACAGAACCGTGCCTCGGGCTCGCGCGCCAGCAGCGTCGCCACGATCGACAGCACCGGGGTGATGCCGCTACCGCCCACGATCGCCGCATACAGCCCGGGCGCCGGGTCCAGGGTGAAGCGGCCCGCCGGTGTCATCACCTCCAGCTGGTCGCCGACGTTGATCTCCTTGAGCGCGTACGTCGAGAAGGCCCCGCCCTCCACCAGCCGCACCCCGACCCGCAGTTCACCCGTCCCCTCGCCGTCTGGTGCAGGGGAGCAGATCGAGTAGGTCCGGCGTATCTCCTTGCCGTCTGCCGTGCGGCGCAGGGCGAGATGCTGGCCCGGGGCGTGCCGGTACTCCTCGCGCAGCCCGGGCGGCACGGTGAAGGTCAGGGCCACGGAGTCCTCGGTGAGCCGGTCGACCGCGGCCACCGGGAGCGGGTGGAAGCGGGCCATCACAACTCCTTGAAGTGGTCGAACGGTTCACGGCAGTCCAGGCACCGGCGCAGCGCCTTGCACGCGGTGGAGGAGAAACGGCTGAGCAGCTCCGTCTCGGCGGAACCGCAGAGCGGGCAGCGGACGGCTTCGGCCTCCGCGTCGCGTGTCCGCGTCGGCCCCAGTCCCACCGTGACCGGCCCGGCCGCCGCCACGCGGGGTGGCGCTATGCCGAACTCCCGCAGCTTGCGGCGGCCTTCGGCCGTGATGTCGTCGGTCGACCAGGCCGGTGCGAGGACCGTGCGTACGGTGACCTCTCGCACGCCGTGTTCGCGCAGCACCCGCTCTATGTCCAAGGACATCGCCTCGACGGCCGGGCAGCCGGTGTAGGTCGGGGTCAGCTCGACCTCGATCGAGTCCGCACTGCGCACATGCACCGCGCGCAGCACACCCAGCTCGCGCAGGGTGATGACGGGCAGCTCGGGGTCGGGCACCGAACCGGCGAGCGCGAACAGTTCGGTCTCCAGGTGGGTGAGGGTCACCATGACGCCCCCGGGTGGCTGCGGTGCAGATGCTGCATCTCGGCGAGCATCCGGCCGAAGGACTCGGTGTGCAGACCCTGCCGCCCCGCCCCGGCCGTCCACGCGCCGGTCCGCGGACCCTCGGGCACGGTCAGGGTGGCCTGGCGCAGCACATCCCCCACGGACGCGAGCCAGGCCACCTCCATGCGCTCCACGTCGACGTCCAGGCCCTCCACCGGCTGGAACATCTCGCCGGTGAACCGCCACAACGCCTCGCACGCCCGCCGCATCCGCTCGTGACTCTCCTCGGTGCCGTCGCCGAGCCGCAGGGTCCACTGCTCGGCGTGGTCGCGGTGGTAGGCGACCTCCTTGACGGCCTTCGCGGCGAGCGGGGCGAAGGGGCCGCCGCGCGCGGCCAGTTCGGCGTGGAGCAGGTGCTGATAGGTGGAGAAGTAGAGCTGACGGACGATGGTGTGGGCGAAGTCGCCGCGCGGCTGCTCCACCAGCTGGAGGTTGCGGAAGGCACGCTCCTCGCGCAGATACGCCAACTCGTCCTCGTCGCCGACCATGGACAGCAGCACCCGGGCCTGACCGAGCAGGTCCAGGGCGATGTTGGCGAGAGCGACCTCCTCCTCCAGGACCGGCGCGTGACCCGCCCATTCGCCCAGGCGGTGCGAGAGCACCAGCGCGTCGTCGCCGAGGGCGAGGGCGGCAGCCCGGGCAATCGGAGAGGCCGAGGGAGCGGCCGTCGTCTCAGGTGTGCTCACAGGTGCTTCACCCCCTCCGGGATCTCGTAGAACGTCGGGTGCCGGTACGGCTTGTCGGCGGACGGCTCGAAGAACGGGTCCTTCTCATCCGGTGAGGAGGCCGTGATCGCGGACGACGGGATCACCCAGATCGAGACGCCCTCGCCGCGCCGGGTGTACAGGTCGCGGGCGTTGCGCAGGGCGAACTCCGCGTCCGGGGCGTGCAGGCTGCCGGCGTGGGTGTGGGAGAGACCGCGCCGCGAGCGCACGAAGACCTCCCACAGGGGCCAGTCGATGTTCGTCATGCGCGTGCCGCTCCTGTCCCGCCGGTGTGCTTCGCCGCGTAGGCCACGGCCGCCTCCCGCACCCAGGCGCCCTCGTCATGCGCCTTCCTGCGCTGGCTTATGCGCTGTTCGTTGCACGGCCCGTTGCCCTTCAGGACCTCCTGGAACTCCGTCCAGTCGATCGGGCCGAAGTCGTGGTGCCCCTGCTCTTCGTTCCACCTGAGGTCCGGGTCGGGGAGCGTGAGGCCCAGGGACTCGGCCTGCGGGACGCAGATGTCCACGAAGCGCCGGCGCAGCTCGTCGTTGGAATGGCGCTTGATCTTCCAGGCCATCGACTGCGCGGAGTGCGCGGACTCGTCGTCGGGCGGGCCGAACATCATCAGGGACGGCCACCACCAGCGGTTCACCGCGTCCTGGGCCATGGCGTGCTGCTCGGGGGTGCCGTTGCTCAGGGCCAGCAGCAGTTCGTAGCCCTGGCGCTGGTGGAAGGACTCCTCCTTGCAGACCCGGACCATGGCGCGCGCGTACGGGCCGTAGGAGCAGCGGCACAGGGGGACCTGGTTGGTGATCGCGGCCCCGTCCACCAGCCAGCCGATCGCACCGACGTCCGCCCAGGTCAGGGTGGGGTAGTTGAAGATCGAGGAGTACTTCTGGCGGCCGGCGTGCAGTTTGTCGAGGAGTTCCTCGCGGCTGGTGCCGAGCGTTTCAGCCGCGCTGTAGAGGTAGAGACCGTGCCCTGCCTCGTCCTGCACCTTGGCCATCAGGATGGCCTTGCGGCGCAGCGAAGGCGCGCGCGTGATCCAGTTCGCCTCCGGCTGCATGCCGATGATCTCGGAGTGGGCGTGCTGGGCGATCTGGCGGACGAGGGTCGCGCGGTAGGCGTCGGGCATCCAGTCGCGCGGCTCGATGCGCTCGTCGGCGGCCACGGCGGCGTCGAAGTCCCTCTCGTACGTGCTCGTGTCGCCGACGGCGCCCTGAGCGCCGTACGCCTGTGTACTCGCCGTCTTGTGCACGGCTGCTGTCGCCATGAGGCCCCCTCGACCTGGGCTCCGCCGGAATCTGCTCCCGACCGATCGTTCGGTTCGTGCGATTCCATGGTGTGCCGGGCGCCGTAAGGTGTCAACCGCTGTGGAAAACCCGGGGTGCCGCCTGTGGAAAACCAAGGTGGGCGTGAGAACGGCCACGGCGGGGCCTGTCGACAAGGACTGTGCGGGACGGTCGGGCCTGAGTACCGTGCCGGTGCGAGCCACCGCGGTGACGCGGGCGCGGGCGCCGTTCAAGGGTGCCGCGGCGCCCTGCGGCCGAGGCGGCCGGAAGACGGACCGGAATCGGGAACGGGGCGGAATGGACGCGTACGACGGAGGCTCGAACGCCCGGCGAGGACCGGGCGCCCCGAGCGGGCCGGGCGATGCCCCCGAGCAGGACGACCGGGTCGAGCCGACGGATTCGACCGCACCCGCACAGACCGAGCCGACAGATTCGACGGCGTCGGTTGAGCAGACCGAGCTGCCCCGGCCGACCTCGCCGACCTCGCCGACCTCGCCGACCTCGCAGGTCGCGCCCACCTCGTCCGCCGGTCCGGCAGCCCCGCAGCCGACCGCCCCTGAGCTGGACCGCGTTTCCGCGGGCGGGTGGCCGGTCACCTCGGATCGGCCTGTCGAGTCCACAGACACCCGCCCCGCGGAGACCCGCCCCACAGACACCCGCACCGCGATACGTCGACCCGTGCCCGATACCCACGACGAACCCGCCGGCACTCCCCCCGGCTTCCACGGAGGGTTCTCCGGGCACGCAGGCGGCCGCACCGCGTTCCCCGATCCGCGCACCGACCCCGACCCCCGTACCGGTGTCGCCGCACTCTCCCTCCGCTACCAGATCGGTGTCGCCCTGGCGCTGGCTGTCGTCGCCATCACCGTCTGTGTGCACATCGGAATGGTGTTTCTGCATGTCGCGCCGTCGAACACGGTGACCAAGCAGCACGGCAGAGCGGTCGACGACTGGATCTACCCGGAGTTCGAGCAGAACTGGAAGCTGTTCGCCCCGAACCCGCTTCAGCAGGACATCGCGGTGCAGGTACGGGCCCGGGTCCGTAGCGCCGACGGCGGCAGTCGTACGACGGGGTGGTACGACCTGTCCGCCCAGGACGGCCGGGCCATAGACGGCAATCTGCTGCCGAGTCACACCCAGCAGAACGAGTTGCGCCGCTCCTGGGACTTCTTCGTCGCCACGCACGACTCCGGCAACCGTCCGATCGGTCTGCGCGGCACCCTGTCCGAGACGTATCTGCGGCGCATCGTGGTGCTGCGGCTGGAGCGCGAGGACGTGACCGCGCGGGGCGGTGTCCTCACGAGCGTCCAGGTTCGCTCCAGGACCACCAACGTCCCCCCGCCGAAGTGGAGCGAGGAGAAGGTGTCGGTGCAACCGGTCTACCGAGGGCAGTCCTGGTGGGCCGTGACGGCGGACGACACCGAGGGGAGCACCCGGTGAACCGATTCGCCCTGGCGGTGTCGAACGGCATCGCCCGCGTCACCGAGGCAGCCCTGGGCCCCTGGCAGAGCGCGATGATCCGCATAGGCTTCAGCGCGACCTGGCTGCTGTTCCTGTTGCGTGAGTTCCCGCACCGACAGGAGCTGTACGGTCCGGACGGCCCGTGGAATTGGAATCTCGCCGAGCAGCTGATCGCGACCAATGGCGCGTTCACGGCGCTGATGTGGTCGGACGGCCGGCTCTGGTTCGAGACCGTCTATGTGCTCGCGGTCCTGTCGAGCCTCCTGCTGCTGCTCGGATGGCGCAGCCGCACGATGTCCGTGCTGTTCATGGTCGGCGTGCTCTCGCTGCAGAACCGCAGCATCTTCATGGGCGACGGCGGCGACAACGTCCTGCACCTGATGTGCATCTACCTCGTCTTCACGCGCTGCGGCCAGGTCTGGTCGCTGGACGCGCGGCGGGCCCGGCGAACCCGTGAGGCACGCGCGCGTGGGGAGCACGTCGTGGACCGGGTCGGCCCGGCCCTGTGGACCATCCTCGGGTTGGTCCTGGTGGCGGCGGCATTCCTCGGCAAGCTGAGCGGCGACTGGGTGGTTCCGGCGCTGCTGTGGGCCCTGTGGTTGACGCAGGTCCTGTGGTGGGTGGTCCTGCGCTTCGTCAGGTCGGACCAGCCACGGATCATGCTCGACGTGGTGGCCAACATCATCCACAACGGCGCCCTGCTCGTGATCATGGCCGAGGCCTGTCTGATCTACGCGACGGCGGGCTGGTACAAGATCCAGGGGTCGCGCTGGCAGGACGGCACCGCCGTCTACTACCCCCTCCAGCTGGAGTCCTTCTCGCCGTGGCCCGCTCTCGCCCACCTGCTGTCGTCCCACGGCGTCATGGTGATGCTGGTGACGTACGGGACGGTCGCCGTGCAGGTCGCCTTCCCGTTCACTCTGTTCAACCGGCGGGTCAAGAACGTCCTGCTGGCGGCGATGATCACTGAGCACGCGGTGATCGCGATCGTCCTCGGCCTGCCGTTCTTCTCGCTGGCGATGATCGCCGCCGACTCGGTCTTCCTGCCGACGTCGTTCCTGCGCCGGCTCGGCGACGGGGCCGCACGCACGCGTGGCCGGCTGTGGGCGCGGTTCGCGGGCGGAGCCGGCCCGGATCCGGGTCTGCCGGGCCGGCGCGGTCCGACGGAGCAGGGCGCTGGGAAGGAGCCAAGGGCTACGCAGCACTCCCGGTCCGCCGCCGACCCAGGCGGCCACCCCAAAGACCCCGGCAACCCCGGCAACCTCGAAAAACCCAAAGACCCCGGCAACCTCGGCAACCCCGAAACGCCCGGCAACCCCGGTCACCCCGAAAGCCCCAGTCACCCCGGCGACCCCGAAAACCCCGATCACACGCACGTAGGCTTCCCCGCATGACCGGTACCGATCCCGTGAGCCTGTGGCACCGGCTCGCCGACTCCTCCGTGCTGCTGGACGGCTTCCACGCCCTCAAGCACGCGGTGCGTTTCGGGGCCGAGGTCCCGGTGGCGGTCACCGTCGACCGGGGTGCCGCGCTCGCCCTGGCCGAAGAAATGGCGCCGGACGTACGGCCCACGCTGGACGCGCTACTGACGGAGGTCCCTGCGGAGGTGTACCGGGCCCTCGTGCCGCGCCCGCACCCCACCGAGGTGGCGGCACTGGCCGTACGACCGTCCCGAGCCGTCCACCTCGAGAAGTTGGCGCACGCGCCGCGTACCGCCCCCGTCGTGGTCCTGGACAACCCGCGCAACCTCGGCAACGCGGGGGCCGTGATCCGCCTGGCCGCGGGTTTCGGGGCGACGGGTGTGGTCACCACGGGCACGCTCGACCCCTGGCACCCGACGGTCGTGCGCGGCGGGGCGGGCCTGCACTTCGCGACCGCGGTGGAACGGCTCACCGTCGCCGAACTGCCGCCCGGCCCGGTGTTCGCGCTGGACCCCGAGGGCGACGACATCCGGGGAGTGAAGCTCCCGGACGACGCCGTCCTCGCCTTCGGCTCCGAGCGCAGTGGACTGTCCGCCGACCTACGCGCGCATGCCGATCACCTGGTCGCGCTCCCCATGCGCCCCCAGGTCTCCAGCTACAACCTGGCGACGAGCGTGGCGATGACGCTCTACCACTGGAGTCTCGCCGGTTCCTAGGCGTCCCGGCGAACCTCGACCACGCGGAACCGGTTGGCGACGAACGCGCCGTCGCACAGTGCGGCGTTCGCCGCAGGGTTGCCGCCCGACCCGTGGAAGTCGGAGAACGCGGCTGTCTGGTTGACGTACACGCCGCCGACGAGGTTCAGCGACAACTGGGCCGCCTCCTCCAGACAGACCTCCTGGACGGCCTGCTCGACCTCGTCGTCCGTGGTGTAGGCGCCGACCGTCATGGCGCCCTTCTCGCGGACCGTGCGCCGCAGCAGTTCCACCGCGTCGGCCGCCGAGTCGACCGCGACGGCGAAGGAGACCGGTCCGAAGCACTCGCTCATGTAGGCGGCCTCGTCGTCCGGCTTGGCGCCGTCCAGCTTGACGACGACGGGCGTACGGACGACCGCGTCCGGGAACTCGGGGTTGCGGATCTCCCGCGATGCGAGGGCGACTTCACCGAGCCCCGACGCCGCCTCCAGACGGGACTTCACGTCGGGGTTCACGATCGCGCCCAGCAGCCCGTTCGCGCGCGCGTCGTCGCCGAGGAGACCGTCGACCGCGCGGGCAAGGTCGGCGACCACCTCGTCGAAGGTCTTGGGGCCCTCGTCGGTGCGGATGCCGTCCCGGGGGATCAGCAGGTTCTGCGGGGTCGTGCACATCTGGCCGCTGTACAGCGACAGCGAGAAGGCGAGGTTGGCGAGCATCCCCTTGTAGTCGCCGGCCGACTCCACGACCACCGTGTTGACGCCGGCCTTCTCGGTGTAGACCTGCGCCTGGCGGGCGTTGGCCTCCAGCCAGTCGCCGAACGCCGTCGAGCCCGTGTAGTCGATGATCCGGATCTCCGGGCGCGTGGCCAGGGTCTTCGCGATGCCCTCGCCGGGGCGCTCGGCGGCGAGCGCGACCAGGTTCGGGTCGAAGCCGGTCTCGCTC
This sequence comes from Streptomyces sp. NBC_00285, assembly GCF_036174265.1. Classification (NCBI taxonomy): domain Bacteria; kingdom Bacillati; phylum Actinomycetota; class Actinomycetes; order Kitasatosporales; family Streptomycetaceae; genus Streptomyces; species Streptomyces sp. NBC_00285. The sequence goes on from NZ_CP108055.1 coordinate 5,509,888, forward strand.
AGCACGTCCCGCGCGACCTGGACCGTGAGCGCGAGCGGCAGCACCGCGCGCGGGTGCGGCTTCACCAGCACGGCGTTGCCGGTGGCGAGGGAGGCGAACAGGCCCGGGTAGCCGTTCCACGTCGGGAAGGTGTTGCAGCCGATGACCAGGCCGATCCCGCGTGGGACCGGCGTGAACTGCTTGGTGAGCGCGAGCGGGTCGCGCTTGCCCTGCGGCTTGGTCCACTCCGCGGTGTCGGGCGTGCGGACCTGCTCCACGTACGCGTACGCCACCGCTTCCAGGCCGCGGTCCTGCGCGTGCGGGCCGCCCGCCTGGAACGCCATCATGAAGGCCTGGCCGCTGGTGTGCATGACCGCGTGCGCGAACTCGTGGGTCCGGTCGCTGATCCGCGCCAGGATCTCCAGACAGACCATCGCGCGGATCTCCGCGCCCGCGTCCCGCCAGGCCCTCTGGCCCGCCTTCATCGCGGGCAGCAGCACGTCGACGTCCGCGTGCGGGTACTCGATACCCAGTTCGATGCCGTACGGCGAGACCTCGCCGCCGACGAAGTCGTCCGTGCCGGGCTGGCCGAGGTCGAGGCGGGTGCCCAGGAGGGCGTCGAAGGCGGCCTTGCCCGCCGCCATGTCGAGGCTGCCGTTCTCGCCGTAGGCCTTGGGGTGCTCGGGATGGGGGGACCAGTACGCGCGTGTGCGGATCGCTTCGAGCGCCTGGTCGAGGGTGGGCCGGTGCTTGGCGATCAGCTGGTGGGCGGTCGGTTCGGCGGCCATGCGGGACCAACTCCTCGTCTTTCGAACTCTTCGTCGAGCTCATGACCTGGGCAGAAACATGGGCAGGAACAGCCACTCAGGGTTAGAGTAACCGAACGATCGGTCGGGATAAGGGGGTCCGCCGCATCTGTGGAAAACGTCGTGCGGGAGGATCGCGCACATGACAGCACTCGACCTAAGCAGCCCCGTGGCCGTTGTCGGCACCGGCACCATGGGCCAGGGCATCGCCCAGGTCGCGCTGGTCGCCGGTCACCGCGTGCGGCTGTACGACGCCGTGCCCGGTCGCGCGCAGGAGGCGGCCGACGCGATCGGCGCCCGGCTGGACCGGCTCGTCGAGAAGGACCGGCTCACCGCGTCGGACCGGGACGCGGCGCGCACCCGCCTCGTGCCCGCCGGGCACCTCACCGACCTCGCGGACTGCGCCCTGGTCGTCGAGGCCGTCCTGGAGCGGCTGGACGTCAAACAGCAGCTGTTCCGTGAGCTGGAGGACGTCGTCGACGAGGACTGCCTGCTCGCCACCAACACCTCCTCCCTGTCGGTGACCGCCGTCGCCGGCGCCGTGCGCAACCCGGGCCGTGTCGTCGGCCTGCACTTCTTCAACCCGGCGCCGCTGCTGCCGCTGGTCGAGGTGGTCTCCGGGTTCGCCACCGACGTCTCGTCGGCCACGCGCGCGTACGAGATGGCACGTGCGTGGGGCAAGACGCCGGTCGCCTGCGCCGACACCCCCGGCTTCATCGTCAACCGCATCGCGCGGCCGTTCTACGCCGAGGCCTTCGCGGTCCACGAGACCCAGGGCGCCGAGCCCGCCACCATCGACGCCGTGCTGCGCGAGTCCGGCGGGTTCAAGATGGGCGCGTTCGAACTGACCGACCTGATCGGCCAGGACGTCAACGAGTCCGTCACGCACTCCGTGTGGCGGGCCTTCTTCCAGGACGTGCGCTTCGCGCCCTCGCTCGCCCAGCAGCGCCTGGTCGAGTCGGGCCGGCTGGGCCGCAAGAGCGGGCAGGGCTGGTACGACTACACGGACGGCGCCGAGCGCGACGAGCCGCACACCGCGGAGCGGGCCCAGCCGCCCGCGTACGTCGTCGCCGAGGGTGACCTGGGCCCCGCGTCCGAACTGCTCGCTCTGATCCGCGAGGCGGGCATCCAGGTCCGCGAGGAGGAGGAGGACCACGGCACCCGTCTGGTCATGCCGAGCGGCGGCCAGCTCGCGCTCGCCGACGGGCAGACCTCGGTGGAGTTCCGGGACGTCGTCTACTTCGACCTCGCGCTGGACTACCGCAGGGCCACCCGCCTCGCGCTGTCCGCCTCCCAGGACACCTCGCAGCAGACCCTCGGTGAGGCCATCGGGCTGTTCCAGGCGCTCGGCAAGGACGTCAGCGTCATCGGTGACGTCCCCGGCATGATCGTCGCCCGTACGGTCGCCCGGATCGTCGACCTCGCGCACGACGCGGTGGCCAAGGGCGTGGCCACCGAGGAGGACATCGACACCGCGATGCGGCTCGGGGTGAACTACCCCCTGGGCCCGTTCGAGTGGAGCCGCAGGCTCGGCCGCAACTGGGCCTACGCACTCCTGGACGACCTGCACATGCGCGACCCCTCCGGGCGGTACGCGCCGTCGCTCGCGCTGTACCGCCACGCGTACGCCTCCGACAAGCGGGAGGGCAGCACCTCATGACGACCGCCAAGCGCGACACGTACACCCCGGACACGCTGCTGTCCGTCGCCGTCCAGGTCTTCAACGAGCGCGGTTACGACGGCACGTCCATGGAGCACCTCTCCAAGGCGGCCGGCATCTCCAAGTCGTCGATCTACCACCATGTCTCCGGCAAGGAGGAGCTGCTGCGCCGGGCGGTCAGCCGGGCCCTCGACGGCCTCTTCGGGATCCTCGACGAGGAGCACGCGCGCGTGGGGCGTGCCTCCGAGCGCCTGCAGTACGTCGTGCGGCGCATGGTCGAGGTACTGATCGCCGAACTGCCGTACGTGACGCTGCTGCTGCGGGTACGCGGCAACACCGACACGGAGCGCTGGGCCCTGGAGCGGCGCCGCGACTTCGACCACCGGGTCGCCGAGCTGCTGAAGGCGGCGGCCGCGGACGGGGACGTGCGCGGTGACGTGGAGGTACGGCTCGCGACCCGGCTGATGTTCGGCATGATCAACTCCGTCGTGGAGTGGTACCGGCCGGACGGACGGGGCGGGAGCGAGCGTGAAGTGACGGACGCGGTCGCGCAGTTGGTCTTCGAAGGGCTGCGAAACGCGTCCTGAAGTCAGCCCTGCGGCTCCAGGTCCTCCTCCTCGAAGACCAGCAGGGTGCGGGTGCTGAGGACCTCGGGGATCGCCTGGAGGCGGGTGAGGACCAGTTCGCGCAGGGACCTGTTGTCCGGGGTGTGGACGAGGAGCAGCACGTCGAAGTCCCCGCCCACCAGGGCGATGTGGGAGGCCCCGGGCAGCTGCCTGAGCTGCTCGCGGACCGTGCGCCAGGAGTTCTGGACGATCTTCAGGGTGACGTAGGCCGAGGTGCCCTGTCCCGCGCGTTCGTGGTTGACGCGGGCCCCGAAACCGCGGATGACGCCGTCCTCGACGAGGCGGTTGATGCGCGCGTAGGCGTTGGCGCGGGAGACGTGGACCCGTTCGGCGACCGACCTTATCGACGCGCGGCCGTCCGCCTGGAGCATCTGGAGGATGTCCTGATCGATGGCGTCGAGAGGACGCGGGGGCTGGAGCGGGGTGCCGCCCTCCGGGCCGTCGGCCATTTGTTCAGGTGCCATGTCCCCCCGCCTCCCTACCATGGACGTACTGCGTCCATCTCAGGCTGTGGAGAACCGTTTGTCCACAGCCTGAGGGGGCCTGTAGCCAAAATGTGCCGACGACCGAACAATCGGTAGGTGAGGCGCCTCACAGCCGTGCTGCGCCCGAAGCCGTCTCCCACGAGGAGGTGCCGTCATGACGGTCATGGAGCAGCGGGGCGCGTACCGGCCATCACCGCCGCCCGCCTGGCAGCCCCGCACGGACCCCGTGCCGCTGCTGCCCGACGCCGAGCCGTACCGGGTCCTCGGCACCGACGCGGCCGGTGAGGCCGATCCGGCCCTCCTGCGCCGCCTGCACGCCGAACTGGTCCGCGGTCGCCGCTACAACACGCAGGCCACCGCCCTCACCAAGCAGGGCCGTCTCGCGGTCTACCCCTCCAGCACCGGCCAGGAGGCCTGCGAGGTTGCCGCCGCGCTCGCCCTGCAGGACCGCGACTGGCTCTTTCCCAGCTACCGGGACACCCTCGCCGCCGTCGCCCGAGGCCTCGACCCCGTCCAGGCCCTCACCCTCCTGCGCGGCGACTGGCACACCGGCTACGACCCGCGCGAGCACCGCGTCGCCCCCCTGTGCACCCCCCTCGCCACCCAGCTCCCGCACGCCGTGGGCCTCGCGCACGCCGCCCGCCTCAAGGGCGACGACGTGGTCGCGCTCGCCATGGTCGGCGACGGCGGCACCAGCGAGGGCGACTTCCACGAGGCGCTGAACTTCGCCGCCGTCTGGCAGGCGCCGGTCGTCTTCCTCGTCCAGAACAACGGCTTCGCCATCTCCGTCCCGCTCGCCAAGCAGACCGCGGCCCCCTCACTGGCCCACAAGGCCGTCGGCTACGGCATGCCGGGCCGGCTGGTCGACGGCAACGACGCGGCCGCCGTGCACGAGGTCCTCACCGCCGCCGTACGGCACGCACGCGCGGGCGGCGGCCCCACCCTGGTCGAGGCGATCACCTACCGCGTGGACGCCCACACCAACGCCGACGACGCGACCCGCTACCGCGGTGACGCCGAAGTCGAGACCTGGCGCGGGCACGACCCGATCGCCCTCCTGGAGCACGAACTGACCGAGCGCGGGCTGATCGACGAGGCCGGCATCGAGGCCGTACGCCAGGACGCCGAGGTGTTCGCCGCCGCCCTGCGCGAGCGCATGAACCAGGACCCGGTCCTCGACCCCATGGACCTCTTCGCCCACGTCTACGCCGAGCCCACCCCGCAGCTGCGCGAGCAGCAGGCCGTGCTGCGGGCCGAGCTGGAGGCCGAGGGGGACACCCGATGACCACCGTCGCCCTCAAGCCGGCCACCATGGCGCAGGCCTTCACGCGCGCGCTGCGCGACGCGATGGCGGCCGACCCCGGCGTGCACGTCATGGGCGAGGACGTCGGCACCCTCGGCGGTGTCTTCCGGGTCACCGACGGCCTCGCCAAGGAGTTCGGCGAGGACCGCTGCACAGACACCCCGCTCGCCGAGGCGGGCATCCTCGGCGCGGCCGTCGGTATGGCGATGTACGGGCTGCGCCCGGTCGTGGAGATGCAGTTCGACGCCTTCGCCTACCCGGCGTTCGAGCAGCTCATCAGTCATGTGGCGAAAATGCGCAACCGCACGCGCGGGGCGATGCCGCTCCCGATCACCATCCGCGTCCCCTACGGCGGCGGTATCGGCGGGGTCGAGCACCACAGCGACTCCTCCGAGGCGTACTACATGGCGACGCCCGGGCTGCATGTCGTCATGCCCGCGACCGTCGCCGACGCCTATGGCCTGCTGCGCGCGGCCATCGCCTCCGACGACCCGGTCGTCGTCCTGGAGCCCAAGCGGCTCTACTGGTCGAAGGACTCCTGGAACCCGGACGACCCGCAAGCCGTTGAACCGATAGGCCGCGCGGTGGTGCGGCGCTCGGGCCGGAGCGCCACACTCATCACGTACGGGCCGTCCGTACCCGTGTGCCTCGAAGCCGCCGAGGCCGCGCGTGAGGAGGGCTGGGACCTCGAAGTCGTCGACCTGCGCTCGCTGGTGCCGTTCGACGACGACACGGTCGCGGCCTCGGTACGCAGGACCGGGCGGGCGGTCGTCGTGCATGAGTCGGGCGGGTTCGGCGGGCCGGGCGGGGAGATCGCGGCCCGGGTCACCGAGCGCTGCTTCCACCATCTGGAGGCGCCGGTGCTCCGCGTGGCCGGGTTCGACATTCCGTACCCGCCGCCGATGCTGGAGCGTCACCACCTGCCCGGTGTGGACCGGATCCTGGACGCCGTGGGGCGTCTTCAGTGGGAGGCGGAGAGCTGATGGCGCAGGTGCTCGAGTTCAGGCTGCCGGATCTCGGCGAGGGCCTGACCGGGGCGGAGATCGTCCGCTGGCTGGTCGAGGTGGGCGACGTCGTCGCGATCGACCAGCCGGTCGTCGAGGTCGAGACGGCCAAGGCGATGGTCGACGTCCCCTGTCCCTACGCAGGCGTGGTCACGGCCCGCTTCGGCGAGGAGGGCACGGAGCTTCCCGTGGGGGCGCCGCTGATCACGGTGGCGGTCGGCGCGGCGGACTCCGGCGGTCCGACGGAGGGCTCGGGGAACGTACTGGTCGGGTACGGCACCTCCGAGGCACCCGCGCGGCGGCGGAGGGTACGTCCGGCATCCGCGGCGGCCGCGGCCGTGAACGGCCGGAGCATCGCCGCCGAGTCGGTTGAGGAGCGGGGCGACGGGCCGCGGGCGGACACGGCCGGGCGGGATGCGTCCGAGGCGGGACGGGTCGACGGGTCCGGGGCGATCGCGAACGGTCGGGCCGGTGCGCCCGAGCAAGTGGTGGACGGCCCCGTTGCCGTGATCTCGCCCCTGGTGCGCCGTCTCGCACGGGAGAACGGCCTCGACCTCAAGGAGCTCACCGGAACCGGCCCCGACGGGCTGATCCTGCGGGCGGACGTCGAGTACGCCCTGCGTGCCGCCGCCGTGCAGAGGCGTCCGGCACCCGCGCCGTCCGCCACCCCGGCGCCGGCTTCTGCGACCCCGTCCGGAGGGACCCGCATCCCCCTCAAGGGCGTCCGAGGCGCCGTGGCCGACAAGCTGTCGCGCAGTCGGAGCGAGATCCCCGACGCCACCTGCTGGGTGGACGCGGACGCGACGGAGCTGATGCGGGCCCGCGCGGCGATGAACGCCGCCGGGGGGCCGAAGATCTCCCTGCTCGCGCTGCTCGCCCGCATCTGCACCGCCGCCCTGGCCCGGTTCCCCGAGCTCAACTCCACCGTGGACATGGCGGCCAGGGAGATCGTGCGACTGGACGCCGTGCATCTCGGGTTCGCCGCGCAGACCGAACGCGGACTGGTCGTACCGGTGGTGAAGGACGCGCACGCGCGCGACGCCGAATCGTTGTCCACGGAGTTCGCCCGGCTGACCGAGGCGGCCCGCACCGGGGGCCTCACCCCCGCGGAACTCACCGGCGGCACCTTCACGTTGAACAACTACGGCGTGTTCGGTGTCGACGGTTCCACGCCGATCATCAACCACCCCGAGGCGGCCATGCTCGGCGTCGGCCGCATCGTCCCCAAGCCGTGGGTGCACGAGGGCGAGCTGGCGGTGCGCCAGGTCGTCCAGCTCTCGCTGGCCTTCGACCACCGGGTGTGCGACGGCGGCACCGCGGGCGGCTTCCTGCGGTACGTGGCGGACTGCGTCGAACAGCCCACGGTCCTGCTGCGCACGCTCTGATCACGGCGCCGCCCGCAGACCACCCCTGCGATCGCGGCGCCCTCCGCCTACGCCCTCGCGGCGCCGCAGTCCCGCGCCGCCCGCGGACCGCTGCCTGCGCTCGCGGCGCCCTGCACAGACGGCACCCGTGATCGCGCCGACTCTGATCGCGGCGCCGCCCGCACGTTCCCTGTGATCGCGGTGGCACCCATACTCAGGGGGTGACCTCGTACGAGCCCCTGGCCGACCCGGGCGCCGACCCCGTGTACGACGTGGTCGTGCTCGCCGGGGGCGGTGCCCGGCGGCTCGGCGGCGCCGACAAGCCCGGTGTCAGGGTGGGCGGACGTGCCCTGCTCGACCGGGTCCTCGCCGCCTGCGCGGGGGCCCGCACCACCGTCGTCGTCGCCGATCCCCGTCCGACCGCCCGGCCGGTGACCTGGGCCCGCGAGGACCCGCCCGGTGGCGGCCCGCTGGCCGCCCTCGACGCCGGCCTGAGACAGGTCACGGCACGGTACGTCCTGGTGGTCTCCGCCGACCTGCCGTTCCTCCAGGAGGCCACCGTACGGCTGCTGTTGACCGTCCTGCGCACGGGTGGCGCCGACGGTGTGCTGCTCACCGACGCCGACGGCCGCGACCAACCGCTGGTGGCCGTGTACCGCTCGCACTCACTGCGCCATGAATTCGGCGTACTCACGAAGGAGCACGGCACCCTCACCGGCCTCCCCCTGCGCCGGCTGACCGCCGTGCTCGACCTCACCCGCGTCCCCGACCCCGTCGCGTCCTTCGACTGCGACACCTGGGACGACATCGCCACCGCCAGGGCACGCATCAGGGAGCATGGGCACGTGTTGGATGAATGGATTTCCGCAGTCAAGGACGAACTGGGCATCGACCTCGACGTCGACACCGGCGTGCTCCTCGACCTCGCCCGTGACGCCGCCCACGGTGTGGCCAGGCCCGCCGCACCGCTGACCACCTTCCTCGTCGGCTACGCGGCAGCGCAGGCAGGCGGCGGTCCCGAGGCCGTCGCCGAGGCCTCCCGCAAGGCCGTCGCACTGGCCCTGCGCTGGGCCGACGAGGACGCCGCCGCACCCGACGGGGCCCCCGACGCCCGCCCGGACGCCGGATGACCGCCCGGTCCCTGCGCACCGGCGAGAACACCGGAGCCGCCGAGGACGCCGACGAACTCGACGTCGAGGAGGCTCTGGCCCTCGTGAGGGACGACCACGACCGCGCCCCTGGCGACCAGGTGCCCTCGCCGGGCACCCCCGCCCCGGAGCAGGGACCGCGGCACGGCCCCGGGCACCGCCCGCACGCCCACCACAAGGCGACCCCCTGGTCCGAGGCTCGCGAGACCGCCGCCCGGGCGGCGCGCGCCGTCCCCCGCAGCGGCCGCCTCGCCCCGGTCTCCGTACGGCTCGACGACGCCCTCGGCCTCACCCTTGCCGCCCCCCTGGACGCCCTCACCGACCTGCCCTCCTTCGACACCTCGGCGATGGACGGCTGGGCGGTCGCCGGACCGGGCCCCTGGGCCGTACGGGACGAGGGCGTACTGGCCGGGCACGCCGAACCCGCGCCCCTCACCGACGGCGAGGCGGTCCGCATCGCCACCGGCGCCCGCGTCCCCCTGGACACCACCGCCGTCCTGCGCAGCGAGCACGGCCAGATCGACGAGAAGGGCCGGCTGCACGCCACCCGCGAGGTCGTGCACGGCCAGGACATCCGCCCGCGCGGACAGGAGTGCCGCAGCGGCGACCAGCTCCTGCCGTCCGGCACCCTCGTCACCCCGGCCGTCCTGGGCCTCGCCGCGGCCGCCGGGTACGACACCCTCGCCGCCGTCCCCCGCCCTCGCGTCGAAGTCCTCGTCCTCGGCGACGAGTTGCTCACCGAGGGCACCCCCCGAGACGGTCTGATCCGGGACGCGCTCGGCCCGATGCTCCCGCCCTGGCTGCGCGCGCTGGGCGCCGAGGTCATCGCCGTACGCCGGCTCGGCGACGCTGCCGAGGCCCTGCACAAGGCGGTCACCCGTTCCGCGGCCGATGTGATCGTCACGACCGGCGGCACCGCGGCCGGACCCGTCGACCACGTCCATCCGACCCTGCGCCGCATCGGCGCCGAACTCCTGGTCGACGGCGTGAAGGTGCGTCCCGGTCACCCCATGCTGCTGGCCCGCACCAAGGAGAACCAGCACCTCGTCGGTCTGCCGGGCAACCCCCTGGCCGCGGTCTCCGGCCTGCTCACACTCGCCGAGCCGCTGCTGCGCGCCCTGGCAGCACGTCCGGCCCCGGAGCCGTACGCCCTGCCCCTGAGGGACGAGACGCACGGTCACCCGTACGACACCCGGCTCGTCCCCGTCGTCCTGCGCGGCGACGTGGCGGTTCCGCTGCACTACAACGGGCCTGCCATGCTGCGGGGCATCGCCGCCGCGGACGCCCTCGCCGTCGTACCGCCCGGGGGCACCCGTCCGGGGCAGGAGACCGAACTCCTCGATCTGCCCTGGGCGGCCGCAGGAATCGGGGTGTGTTTCACGTGAAACTTCCGGGCCATGACGCGATCGCCCGGCAGGCGGACGAGCATCTGGTGACCCGGAAGGTGAAGCTCCCCAGGAAGATGGTGGAGCATCCGTTCCGGCAGGTCGCCAGACGGCTCTTCCTGGCACTGTTCCTACTGGTCGCGACCGCGCTGATCGTCTATGCCGACCACGGCGGCTACAACGACAACTCCGACGGCTCCGTCGACCTGCTCGACTCCTTCTACTACGCGACCGTCACGCTCTCCACCACCGGATACGGCGACATCACCCCGGTCAGCGACGCCGCCCGGTTCACCAACATCTTCGTCATCACACCCCTGAGGGTGCTGTTCCTGATCGTTCTGGTCGGTACGACCCTTGAGGTTCTCACCGAACGCACCCGGGAGGAATGGCGACTCAACCGCTGGAGGTCCACCTTGCGCGACCACACCGTCGTCGTCGGTTTCGGCACGAAGGGACGGTCGGCGATCGAGACCGTCTGCGTGACGGGGCTGAAGAAGGAGCAGGTCGTGGTGGTCGACCCGAGCGGCAAGGTGATCGAGGCCGCGACCGCCGACGGCTACGCGGGGGTCATGGGCGACGCGACACGCAGCGATGTGCTCAAGCAGGCAGAGGTGCACCGGGCCCGGCAGATCATCATCGCGACGCAGCGCGACGACACCGCGGTCCTGGTGACGCTGACGGCCCGGCAGATGAACCGGACGGCGAAGATCGTGGCCGCCGTGCGCGAGGAGGAGAACGCGCCCCTGCTCAAGCAGTCCGGGGCGGACGCGGTCATCACCAGCGCCAGCGCGGCCGGACGACTCCTGGGCCTGTCGGTGCTGAGCCCTGCCGCGGGCATGGTGATGGAGGACCTGATCCAGCAGGGCAGCGGGCTGGACATCGTCGAACGGCCGGTCATAAAGGCCGAGGTGGGCATGAAGCCGCGGGAGACGGAGGACCTGGTGGTGAGTATCGTCCGCGGACACCGGGTGCTCGGATACGACGATCCTGCCGTCGGGACGCTTGCGTTGACGGACCGGCTGATCACGATCGTGCGGGCGACGCCGGGCACCCAGGTTGCACCCGACGTCCGCCCCATGCCGCAGAACTGATCACTTGCGGTTGTAGAGCCGCATCGTGACCGGCCCGAAGACCGCGATGAACAGGCCCGCCCACCCCAGGGACCAGGCGATCTCGTCGGCGGGCCAGTCACCCGCCATCAGTTCCCGGACGGCCGAGGACAGATGAGTGACCGGACTGTTGTTCACGAAGGCCTGCAGCCAGCCCGGCATGGTCCTCGGGTCGACGAAGACGTTGGACAGGAAGGTCAGCGGGAAGATCACCATCATGCTGACGCCCATCACCGACTTCTCGGTGCGCAGCAGCAGCCCGAACATCGTCCAGATCCACGAGAACGCGAACGAGAACACGACCAGCAGCACGATGCCGGCGATCACACCGCTGAACCCGCCGTCCGGGCGGTAGCCGATGGCCAGACCGACGACGAGCATGACCACGGACGCGATGGTGTAGCGCAGGGCGTCGCCGAGCAGATAGCCGACCATCACCGAGGGCCGCCAGATCGGCAGCGTACGGAAGCGGTCGAAGACGCCCTTGTCGATGTCGGTGTTGACCGATACGCCGGTGTACATCGTGATCATCACGACCGACATCACCAGGATGCCCGGCAGCAGGAACTGGATGTACTCCGTCGGGGACCCGGCCAGGGCGCCCCCGAACAGATACGTGTACATCAGCACCATCATGATCGGGAACGCGGTGACGTCGAAGAGCTGCTCCGGCACGTGCTTGATCTTCAGCATCGCCCGCCAGCCGAAGGTCAGCGAGGCCGACAGCGCGCTCGGGCGCGGTGGCCGCTCCCCGGTGACCAGCAGCGCGGCCAGCGACTCGGCGCTGACGGGGGCGAGATCCTGGGCCTCGGTCTGCGTCACGGTGCTCATGCCGCGACCTCCTCGGTGTCCTCGCCGGCCTGAGTGTCTTCGGTGGAGTGTCCGGTGAGGGCGAGGAACACCTCGTCCAGGCTGGGCTGCCCCAGCGAGAAGTTGTCGACGGTGATGCCGGTGCGGGCCAGTTCCGCGAGGGCGCGGGAGGCCTGTTCGGCGGCGGTGTCACCCGCCGCGGTGGCCAGGCGGGCCGTCAGGGCGACCGGATCGGGTTCCAGCTGCACCTCGGCGTCCAGGGAGCGTCGTAGGACGTCTGCGGCCTCGGGCCGCCGACCGCCGTCCCTGAGGCGCAGATGTACGGTCCCGGCGCCCACGGAGGCCTTCAGTTCGCCCTTGGTGCCCTCGGCGATCACCCGGCCGTGGTCGATGACGGCGATCCGCGAGGCCAGCTGGTCGGCCTCGTCCAGGTACTGCGTGGTCAGCAGCACGGTGGTGCCCTGGGCGACGACCGCGCGCACGATGTCCCACACCTGGTTGCGGCTGCGCGGGTCGAGCCCGGTGGTCGGCTCGTCCAGGAAGAGCAGGTCGGGGGTGCTGAGGATGGACGCGGCGATGTCGATACGGCGCCGCATGCCGCCGGAGTAGTGCTTGACCTGCTTCCTGGCCGCGTCCGTCAGCCCGAAGGCCTCCAGGAGCTGACCGGCACGCACGTGTGCGGCCTTCTTGTGATGGCCCAGGAGACGGCCCAGCAGGACCAGGTTCTCGGTGCCGGTGAGGTCCTCGTCGACGGAGGCGTACTGGCCGGTGAGGCTGACCCGTCCGCGGACCTCGTCGGCCTCCTGGACGACGTCGTGGCCGAAGACGTGGGCCTGGCCGCCGTCGGGCCGCAGGAGGGTGGCGAGCATCTTCACGGTGGTGGTCTTGCCTGCGCCGTTGGGGCCGAGGACGCCGTAGACCGTGCCGGCCGGCACGGCGAGGTCGACTCCGTCCACGGCCCTGGTCTCGCCGAACGTCTTCACCAGGCCCGCCGTCTCGATGGCCAGGGCTGACGTGTGCTGGCTCATGGTGTGTCCTTCCGCGTACATGGGCTACGCATGGGGAGACCTTTACCGTCGCGCGAACTCATCGCTCACGCACCGGGTTTTTCGGGGCCGGGCCCAGGGAGGGCGGAGTCGGAGGCGCGGGGAGTAGCGTCGGATCCATGTATGCGATCACGATTCCCGAACCCGGTGGGCCCGAGGCGCTGGTGTGGAGCGAGGTCCCGGACCCGGTGGCCGGCGAGGGCGAGGTGCTGGTCGAGGTGGTGGCCGGGGCCGTCAACCGCGCCGACATCCTTCAGCGGCAGGGCTTCTACAACCCTCCGCCCGGCGCCTCCCCCTATCCCGGTCTGGAGTGCTCCGGGCGGATCACCGCGCTCGGCCCGGGCGTCTCCGGCTGGTCCGTCGGCGACGAGGTATGCGCGCTGCTCGCGGGCGGCGGCTACGCGGAGAAGGTCGCCGTACCGGCGGGCCAGTTGCTGCCCGTGCCCAAGGGCGTCGACCTTCATCGCGCTGCAGCGCTGCCCGAGGTGGTCTGCACGGTCTGGTCGAACGTCTTCATGGTCGCCCATCTGCGCCCCGGCGAGACGCTCCTCGTGCACGGCGGTTCCAGTGGCATCGGCACGATGGCGATCCAGCTGGCCAAGGCCGTCGGCGCCAGGGTCGCGGTGACCGCGGGCACGCGCGCGAAGCTGGACCGCTGTGCCGAGCTGGGCGCGGACATCCTGATCAACTACCGGGAGCAGGACTTCGTCGAGGAGATCGGGAAGGCCACCGACGGGGCGGGGGCCGACGTCATCCTCGACAACATGGGCGCCAAGTACCTCGACCGCAACGTGCAGGCCCTCGCCGTCAACGGGCGGCTCGCGATCATCGGCATGCAGGGCGGCGTCAAGGGCGAGCTGAACATCGCCGCGCTCCTGAGCAAGCGGGCCGCGATCAGTGCGACCTCGCTGCGGGCGCGGCCCCTGGAGGAGAAGACGGCGATCGTGGCGGCCGTACGGGAGCATGTGTGGCCGCTGCTGGATGCCGGGCACATCCGTCCCGTCGTCGACCGCGAGGTGCCGATGAGCGACGCGGGCGCCGCGCACCGGGTCGTGGAGGAGAGCGGCCACATCGGCAAGGTCCTGCTGGTCACGTCCTAGCCGCGGCGCGACCGCAGCGCGAACAGGCCGAGGCCCAGCCCCAGTCCGATCAGCACCAGCCCGGTGCCGAGCGGCAGGATGAACACCTTGGGCGCGGCCGCGGTCCGCTCGGTGGAGTGTGCCTGCGGGGCGGGTGAGGCGGCCGCGGTCGGTCGGGGCGGCTGCGGTACGGCGGCCAGGTCGCCGTCGCCGGAGTCGGCACCCGAGGAGTCACCGGACGCGCCGGCGGAGGCCTCCTCGTCCTCCGCGACCGGTTCCTCCTGCCGCCCGGGCCGCTGCCGCCCCTCACCCGCACGGCTTCCGGCACGCGAGGGGGCGGCGGCGGGGGAGGGAGCAGCGGAGGCCGAGGAGGGGGCGCGGAGCGGACCGTGGCCCGGGGAGGGATCACGGGGATCACCGGGCAGGACGGCCGACGGGCTCGCGGCGGTGTGCCGCGGGCCGGGGGCCGGGCCCGGGCGGGACGGGACGCCGGAGGGGGAGGCCGACGTGTCCGTGGAAGCGCGTGACCGCGGCTCGGCGCCGTACGTCCGTTCGGTGCCGTACCGCGTCTCCGACCCGTGCGGCAGGTGCCCCGGCGGTACGACGGCCGTGCTCGACCCCGCCATGATCACCAGTACCGTCACATGCAGCCAGGGAGTCACGGAACAAGACTGGCATTCAGCCGCCTAACCGGCATTCCGGGTGGATCTGTGGTGTCGATCTGCTCCGCGAACGGTGGATCAGCGCGCACCGGGGGCACCCCACACATGAGATGTACGGGTGCGAGAGAATGGCTGCATGGAGATGCCGAGGAGCGAAGGTTCGCCGGAAACCCCCCAGATCCTGGTCGTGGGCCAGGACGGGATGGCACTGGGCGGCGGGGGTGACGAGGACTCCCGCGAGATTCCGGTCACGGAGATGGTCGAGCAGCCCGCGAAGGTCATGCGGATCGGCAGCATGATCAAGCAGCTGCTCGAAGAGGTGCGCGCGGCTCCCCTCGACGAGGCCAGCCGGGCCCGTCTCAAGGAGATCCACCACAGCTCGGTCAAGGAGCTGGAGGACGGCCTGGCCCCCGAGCTCGTGGACGAGCTGGAGCGGCTCTCGCTGCCCTTCAACGAGGACGTGACCCCGAGCGACGCGGAACTGCGCATCGCGCAGGCCCAGTTGGTGGGCTGGCTGGAGGGTCTCTTCCACGGGATCCAGACCACCCTGTTCGCCCAGCAGATGGCCGCGCGGGCCCAGTTGGAGCAGATGCGCCGCGCGCTGCCCCCGGGCGTCGGCGGCCTCGATGAGGGCGGTGACCCGCGCACGGGCGGCCGCTCGGGCGGGCCGTACCTGTAGAGGCCGTACCTGTAGAGGCCGTACCTGTTGGAAGCCGTACCTGCAGAGGCCGTATCCGGTGGAAGCTGTTCCGCTACGGCCAGTCCTGTAGGGCTGCACCGTTGACCGCCGTACTTATGGCTGTTGTAGATGTAAACCCCCTGGACTCGTGAAGGGCCCGGCAGCGTCCGCTGCCGGGCCCTTCGTCTCGCCTGCAAAAACGCTCGTTCGGGTTCTTCTTCGGATCCCCGGCGACGCCCGTGGGCGTGACCTTGGCCACGGGATCCGCGTCCGGGACCGGTGCCCGTTCCGTGGCCGTCGGCGAAAGAACGGTCGCGCGGGCGTTACAGGTGCCCCACCGTCGGTACACAGGATTTGCACGCCGGGACGTAGTACAGGTTTCATGACCGGTCCGTCACGGGCCGGCCCCCGGGCTCATCCCGGACCGGCGGCTTGCGCGAAGGCTGTAGCGTGGCCGACGGAGACCGTAACAACACCGCGCGCACCGCGGGCAGAAACGACGGCGAGGACCGATGGCACAGCAGCAGCGCGCCCAGGGCCCGTCCGACCCCGAGGCGACTGGCGGCGGAATGTCGGATGCGCCGGAGCTGTGGGGTAACGGCGGACTGGTCGGGGACGGCCGGTATCGGCTGACCCACAGACTCGGCCGAGGCGGCATGGCCGAGGTGTTCGCGGCCGAGGACGTACGGCTCGGCCGGACCGTGGCGGTCAAGCTGCTCCGTGCCGACCTCGCCGAGGACCCGACCTCCAAGGCCCGCTTCACGCGCGAGGCCCAGTCCGTGGCCGGCCTCAACCACCACGCGATCGTCGCCGTGTACGACTCCGGCGAGGACTTCGTGGGCGGCCTGTCGGTGCCGTACATCGTCATGGAGATCGTCGAGGGACGGACGATCCGGGACCTGCTGATCAACGCCGAGGCGCCCGGGCCCGAGCAGGCCCTGATCATCGTCTCGGGCGTCCTGGAGGCGCTCGCCTACTCGCACCAGCACGGCATCGTGCACCGCGACATCAAGCCGGCGAACGTGATCATCACGCACAACGGCGCGGTCAAGGTGATGGACTTCGGCATCGCCCGCGCCCTGCACGGCGCGTCCACGACGATGACGCAGACCGGCATGGTCATGGGCACGCCGCAGTACCTCTCCCCGGAGCAGGCGCTCGGCAAGGCAGTCGACCACCGCTCCGACCTGTACGCCACGGGCTGCCTTCTCTACGAACTCCTCGCCCTCAGGCCCCCGTTCACCGGCGAGACCCCGCTCTCCGTGGTCTACCAGCACGTCCAGGACATCCCGACGCCCCCGTCGGCGGTCTCGACGGCCGTGCCGCCGGAGCTCGACGGCCTGGTCATGCGCTCGCTCGCCAAGGACCCGGACGACCGCTTCCAGACGGCCGAGGAGATGCGCGGGCTCGTTCAGTACGGCCTGCAGATGCTGTATGACCAGGGCGGCCACACCGGCACCTGGAACACCGGCCCGGTGGCGGCGCACGACGGCCGGAACACGCCCTCGGCGGGCTTCGCGAGCACCAGCGTGCTGCCGCACTCCGGCGCCGCATCGGGCACCACCCAGATCCCGCAGCCGATCATGCCCTCCGGCTACGGCGGCGGGGACGAGGGCGGCTTCGAGGGGCACGGCAACCGGGGCAGCGGACGCGGCAAGCTGTGGATACTCGCCGTCTTCGCGGTGATCGCCATCGCGGCGGGCGTCGCGCTGGCGCTCCAGAACGGCGGCGGCGGTGGTAGCGGTGACACCGACACCACCAAGTCGCCGACCACCTCACAGACCACCGACGACCAGACGGCCAGCGGGACGCCGAGCGACGAGACGACGGACGAGTCGACCGAGACGTCCACGGACGACAGCGGCAGCTCCGGCGGCTCGGGCTACACGCCTTCCTACACGCCGTCGTACACGAACTCGTACACGCCGTCGCCCACGGCGACGCAGCCCACCGAGACGGCGACGCCGAGCGACACGACCGAGCCGACGGACACGGCGACGGCCGAACCCACGGACACGGGCGCCCCGACCGACGGTGGCGGCCTCGTGGCCGGCACGGACGGCGGGAGCGACTCCTGATCTGCTGAGCCAACCACGCGCGCGTGGGTCCGGAAACGGTCCTCACGCGCGCGTGCGTGCCGCCGCACGGCCGGGTCAGCCCACGAAGGCGTCGCACACCGCGTCGTACTCCCGCGTCCACCACACCACCAGCGCCGAGGCCGCCGGGAACTGGGGGTCCGCGCGGGTGTCGCCGCGCTCGTAGTGCCAGCGCAGCATCCAGAAGTCGTTCAGGCGCTCCCACCACACGCGGTGCACGGCCGCCGTGAGTTCCGAGGGCGTGGCACCGGCCGTACGCCGGTACGCGCGTGCGTACGCCCGCACCTTCGGCAGGTCGAGCGTCCCAGCGGGCCGTACGAAGAAGATCGCGGCGGCCCGTACGGTCTCCTCCGCGCGGGGCTTCACGCCGAGCCGGTCCCAGTCGACGATCGCGGCGGGCGCGTCGCCCTGGTAGAGCAGGTTGAAGGGGTGGAAGTCCCCGTGCACCCAGCCCACCGGCCCGCCGTGCGGAGGACGCCGCCCCACGTGCTGTTCGAGCAGCTCGCGCCGCTCCAGGAGCCGGTGTCGGGCCAACTCGTCGAAGGAGTCGGCGGGCCGGTGCCGGCGCACGCGCGCGAGGAGGTCGTCGATGAGGGCGAAGGTGGTGTCGGGGTCGGCGCCCGCATCGACGACGGCCGGGCAGGCGCCATCCGCATCGGTGTCGGTGACGGCTGGGCAGGCGCTCCGGGTCGGTTCGGCACGCACGCGTGCGTGCGTCGGCATCACGCGTTCCAGGCTGGCGTGCACCACCCCCAGCAGCGCCCCCAGCCGTTCGCACTGACCGGTGGTGAGCTGGGCGCCGTTTCGGTGCCGGCCGTCGATCCAGGGGTGCAGGGCGTAGGCGTGGCCGCCGACGACCGCGACCGTACGGCCGTCGTGGCCGGGGAGTGCCGGTGCCACCGGGACGCCGAGGTCGGCCAGGCGCTGGGTGGCCCGGTGCTGGCGGGCGATGGCCTCCGGGGCGGCCGTCTCGGGGTCGAAATGGTGCTTGAGGAAGTACCGGCCGCGGGTCGTGCGCAGCCGGTAGCCGCGGTTGAGGAGGCCCTCGTCGACAGGGTCGCAGGCGAGGGCGGATCCGGCGGAGTACTGGCGGAGGAGGGCGCCCAGCGGGGGCGCGTGAGGCATAAGGGGTGGTACGGGAGAGCGCGGCACGCGCCAGATGCTAGGGCACGAGCCGACGCCGTGAACTGGGCGTTGTCACAGAAAGTCATGGACAGTCGCCGCCGGTCACGGACGGTCGTGTCCGGTCACGCCGTGCGGTGCTCGACATGCCTTCCGGGGCCGCCGTCCGTCGAGTGCACGGACCCGAATCGCGGCTCCACGGACAGGTAGACGGGCTCGTACGGCTCACCGTCGGCGAGGCGGGGGGCGGGCCCGAAGCGCTCGATCTCGGCGGCGCTGGGCTCGTACGCCGCACACTCGCCCACCACCTGCACCGACCACAGGTCCTCCCCCGGCCGGGCGGAGCCCAGGTTGTCCGAGCCGTACGCCACCACGCTGCCCGCGCACGCCCGGTGGTGGCCGGCGCTCCCGGGCATCCGGAGCAGGATCCGGCCGTCCGCCACGATGTGACGGGCGAAGGCGAGGAAGGGCAGGGCGCGCATGCTGGTGGCGACCTGGCCGTGGTCCGTACGGGCGAGCAGTCCGACGGCGAGCTGTTCGGCAGAGGACATACGGGAACTGTGCGTGACGAGAAGGCGTGAGCACCAGGGACGTAGGTCCCTAAAACGCGTCAATGCCGCTGCACCTGCAGGCGAGCCACGTACGCGGCGGCCTGGGAACGTCTTTGCATGCCGAGTTTGGAAAGCAGACTCGACACATAGTTCTTGATCGTCTTCTCGGCGAGGTGCAGCCGCTCGCCGATCTGGCGGTTGGTGAGACCTTCGCCCACCAGATCGAGGATTCTGCGCTCCTGGTCGGTGAGGTGCGCGAGCCGGTCGTCCTGTTTGGCGCCGCCGTCCCGCAGCCGCTCCAGGACGCGCGCGGTGGCCACCGGATCCAGCAGGGACCTGCCGGCGGCCACGCCCCGGACCGCATCCAGCAGTTCGGCGCCACGGATGGCCTTCAGGGCGTAACCGGATGCCCCGGCCATGATCGCGTCGAAAAGAGCCTCGTCATCGGCGAACGAGGTCAGCATCAGGCACTTCACGGAGTCGTCCCGCGAGCGGATCTCCCGGCACACCTCGACCCCGCTGCCGTCGGGGAGTCGTACGTCGAGCACCGCCACGTCGGGCCGGGTGGCCGGAATCCGCGCCAGAGCTTCGGCCGCCGTGCCGGCCTCGCCGACCACCTCGATGTCGTCCTCCACCGAGAGGAGTTCATGGACACCCCGCCGGACCACCTCATGGTCGTCGACAAGAAATACCCTGATTTTTCCGTTTTCGCGCACTCGGTAAGTCAAACACGGAAACCCTTCCGGTGACCTGGGTAGACGGGATAACGTGCCGTTGCTCCGGCCTCCTGCAAGGCTGTGACCAGCGCCGCTTCCACCCTTTCTCGATTTACTTGGAAATCCAAGCAAAATCGCAGGTCAAAGGGGGTTTCACAGAAATGTGAAGCACTGGGTAACGTGATTCTTGCAGGGCGCTCGCCGGGGCACCTGTCACGCCTGTTCCGGCCGATTGGCACCCACCCCGTGCACGGGTGCCGGAAACAGGTGAGCCGCTTCCCCGGGCTCTGAACGAGCTGGGGGACCCCCAGCTCCCGGCAACCCCGAGGGCCGGACCGACGGAGGAGCACACGTGACCGTGGAGAGCACTGCCGCGCGCAAGCCGCGACGGAGCGCCGGGACGAGGAAGTCCCCGAGCACCAAGCCCGAACTGGTTCAGTTGCTGACGCCCGAGGGCAAGCGCGTCAAGGACGCCACGTACGACAAGTACGTCGCCGACATCACCCCCGAAGAACTCCGCGGCCTCTACCGCGACATGGTGCTCACCCGGCGCTTCGACGCCGAGGCCACCTCCCTGCAACGCCAGGGCGAGCTGGGCCTGTGGGCCTCGCTGCTCGGCCAGGAGGCCGCCCAGATCGGCTCCGGCAGGGCCCTGCGCGACGACGACTACGTCTTCCCGACCTACCGCGAGCACGGCGTGGCCTGGTGCCGCGGGGTCGACCCGACCAACCTGCTCGGCATGTTCCGCGGCGTGAACAACGGCGGCTGGGACCCCAACGGGAACAACTTCCACCTCTACACGATCGTCATCGGCTCCCAGACCCTGCACGCCACCGGCTACGCGATGGGTGTCGCCAAGGACGGCGCGGACTCGGCGGTCATCGCCTACTTCGGCGACGGGGCCTCCAGCCAGGGCGACGTGGCCGAATCGTTCACCTTCTCCGCGGTCTACAACGCCCCGGTCGTGTTCTTCTGCCAGAACAACCAGTGGGCGATCTCCGAGCCGACCGAGAAGCAGACCCGCGTCCCGCTCTACCAGCGCGCGCAGGGCTTCGGTTTCCCCGGCGTACGGGTCGACGGCAACGACGTGCTCGCCTCGCTGGCCGTCACCAAGTGGGCCCTGGAGCGCGCCCGCAACGGTGAGGGCCCGACGCTCGTCGAGGCGTACACCTACCGGATGGGCGCCCACACCACCTCCGACGACCCGAGCAAGTACCGGGCCGACGAGGAGCGCGAGGCGTGGGAGGCGAAGGACCCGATCCTGCGACTTCGCCGGTACCTGGAGGCCTCAAACCACGCGGACGAGGGATTCTTCGCGGAACTGGAGACCGAGTCCGAGGCGTTGGGCAGGCGAGTGCGTGAAGCGGTCCGTGCCATGCCGGACCCGGACCGCTTCGCCCTCTTCGAGCACGCGTACGCGGACGGACACGCGCTCGTCGACGAGGAGCGGGCCGAGTTCGCCGCCTACCAGGCGTCGTTCGCGGATGGGGAAGGGGCCTGATCATGGCAGCGGAAAACGTGACATCCACGAACCTGGCACTGGCCAAGGCGATCAACGAATCGCTCAGGCGCGCCCTGGACACCGACCCCAAGGTCCTCGTCATGGGCGAGGACGTCGGCAAGCTCGGCGGCGTCTTCCGCGTCACCGACGGCCTCCAGAAGGACTTCGGTGAGGACCGGGTCATCGACACCCCGCTCGCCGAGTCCGGGATCGTCGGCACCGCGATCGGCCTCGCCCTGCGCGGCTACCGCCCGGTGGTGGAGATCCAGTTCGACGGCTTCGTCTTCCCGGCCTACGACCAGATCGTCACCCAGCTCGCGAAGATGCACGCGCGCTCGCTGGGCAAGGTCAAGATGCCGGTCGTCGTCCGCATCCCCTACGGCGGCGGCATCGGCGCCGTGGAGCACCACTCGGAGTCCCCCGAGGCGCTCTTCGCGCACGTGGCGGGCCTGAAGGTGGTCAGCCCCTCCAACCCCTCCGACGCGTACTGGATGATGCAGCAGGCCATCCAGAGCGACGACCCGGTGATCTTCTTCGAGCCCAAGCGCCGGTACTGGGACAAGGGCGAAGTCAACACCGAGGCGATCCCCGGCCCCCTGCACAAGGCCCAGGTGGTCCGTGAGGGCACCGACCTGACCCTCGTCGCGTACGGCCCGATGGTGAAGCTCTGCAAGGAGGTCGCCAACGCGGCCGCCGAGGAGGGCAGGTCGCTGGAGATCCTGGACCTGCGCTCGATCTCACCCCTGGACTTCGACTCGATCCAGACCTCGGTGGAGAAGACCCGGCGCCTGGTCGTGGTCCACGAGGCCCCGGTGTTCTTCGGTTCGGGCGCGGAGATCGCGGCCCGGATCACCGAGCGCTGCTTCTACCACCTGGAGGCTCCGGTGCTCAGGGTCGGCGGCTATCACGCCCCCTACCCGCCGGCCCGCCTGGAGGAGGAGTACCTGCCGGGCCTGGACCGGGTGCTCGACGCCGTCGACCGTGCCCTGGCGTACTGAGGAGAGGGTCGTGACGACGATGACGGAAGCGTCCGTACGCGAATTCAAGATGCCCGACGTGGGCGAGGGGCTCACCGAGGCCGAGATCCTCAAGTGGTACGTCAAGGTCGGGGACACGGTCACCGACGGCCAGGTGGTGTGCGAAGTGGAGACGGCCAAGGCGGCCGTCGAACTGCCCATCCCGTACGACGGGGTGGTGCGCGAGCTGCGCTTCCCCGAGGGCACCACGGTGGACGTGGGCACGTCGATCATCGCGGTCGACGTGTCGGGCGGCACCGCGGTGGCACCGGAGCAGCCGGCCGAAACCCCCGTGCCCTCCGCGGCCCCCGCCGCACCCGAGAAGCGCCAGCCGGTCCTCGTCGGTTACGGCGTGGCCACCACCTCGACCAAGCGCCGGCCCCGCAAGGGTCCCGAGGTCCCGGTCCAGCAGGCGTCGGAGGCGATCCGGACCGAGCTGAACGGCCATGCAGCGGCTCCCGCGGTGGAGTCCCGCCCCCTCGCCAAGCCCCCGGTGCGCAAGCTCGCCAAGGACCTGGGCGTCGACCTCACCACCGTGGTCCCGACCGGCCCGGACGGCGTCATCACGCGCGAGGACGTGCACGCGGCGGCCCCTGCCGAAGCGTCCGCACCTGCGCCGGTGACACAGGCGCCCGTCACGGCTCCGGTCCCGGCGGCCCCCGCCGCGTCGTACGACTCCGTCCGGGAGACCCGTGTCCCGGTCAAGGGAGTCCGCAAGGCCACGGCGCTGGCGATGGTCGGCTCCGCCTTCACGGCCCCGCATGTCACGGAGTTCGTGACGGTGGACGTGACGCGGACGCTGAAGCTGGTCGAGGAGCTGAAGCAGGACAAGGAGTTCACGGGACTGCGCGTGAACCCCTTGCTGCTGATCGCCAAGGCGCTCCTCGTCGCGATCCGTCGCCACCCGGACATCAACGCGTCCTGGGACGAGGCGAACCAGGAGATCGTGCTCAAGCACTACGTCAACCTGGGCATCGCTGCGGCCACACCCCGTGGCCTGATCGTCCCGAACATCAAGGACGCCGACGCGAAGACGCTGCCGCAACTGGCCGAGGCACTGGGCGAGCTGGTGGCCACGGCGAAGGACGGCCGTACCTCCCCGGGCGCGATGCAGGGGGGCACGGTCACCATCACCAACGTCGGCGTCTTCGGCGTCGACACCGGCACCCCGATCCTCCCGCCCGGAGAGTCCGCGATCCTGGCCGTCGGCGCGATCAGGCTCCAGCCGTGGGTCCACAAGGGCAAGGTCAAGCCCCGCCAGGTCACCACGC
Source organism: Streptomyces sp. NBC_00285 (assembly GCF_036174265.1). Lineage (NCBI taxonomy): Bacteria > Bacillati > Actinomycetota > Actinomycetes > Kitasatosporales > Streptomycetaceae > Streptomyces > Streptomyces sp. NBC_00285. The sequence continues at coordinate 5,533,309 of NZ_CP108055.1, forward strand.
TGGCGCTGAGCTTCGATCACCGGCTGGTGGACGGGGAGTTGGGCTCCAAGGTGCTGGCCGACGTGGCCGCGATCCTCGAACAACCGAAGAAACTCATCACCTGGGCGTGACCCGCGCGCAGCGGATAAGTTGTTCAACACTGAAGGGACGGCCGCAAATTTGGATTGCGGCCGCCCCTTCAGTCGTTCACCGCAGTGGTCAGCATCGGTTGAGCACGTACACCGGAGCCCCGTCCTCCGATGCGCCCTGCGAGCGGATGCAGGCGTGCTTGCGCAGCAGCCGCAGGCATTCGTTGACGCGGTGTACGGACAGACCCGTCCGTGCCGCGATCGATTCGAGCGGGCGCCGCAGCTCACCCTCCTCGACGAGCACCGGCGCGATGACGACGGCCACGGTCCAGACGTCCTCTGTCACCGACAACCGCCGCCGCCAGTCGGCCAGCACGGACTCCGTGGTCGGCTCCGCGGACAGGTCGGCGGTGGGTGCCGGCCGTTCGAGAGCCAGGGAGTCCAGCCGGTCCGCGATGCGCTCCATTGCCAGGGCCATGGCTTGCTGCGCGGCGAGGGCGGCACGCTGCGTTTCCAGGATTTCCTCCTGGAGCGCGATCGACCTGTGCTGTGAGGCGGCGAACTGTTCGTCCGCCAGGAGATTGCGCTCTTCGAGCCGGATGATGGCTTCGGCGATCTGTTCCGGCATGGCGTACGCGATGGGGCCGCCGGGCGCGGAGGTCTGCACCTCGGCTTCCGCGAGTGCGTAGGAACCGTCCCTCTGCACGGCCTCGATCACTTCGGCGACCCACTGCTTGAAGGGCAGACACGTGGGCTTCGTACAGGCGTTGACCAGAAGGATCAAACCCTGGAGAGAGATGACGTTCAGGTCTCGACGCCACTCTCTACCTGCGGGAATGCTGAGACCGTAACCTCCAGTTAGGGTCTCAAGGGTCTCTCGCTGGTCCTCTGGGACGTGGTCGGAGAGTGCCTTCTGTGGATTTGTGTGTCCCAACTGCCTGCACACGTCGACTGCCGGGAACCAGTGTGCCGAGTCCGGCATGGTCAGCCGTCGTACGCGAGCTCCTGTGGCCGCGTACACGAAGTCGCCGATATCGATCGCCTCGTGCCGCATACGCGGGCTGGGTTCGTGCTTGCTGGGTTCGATCATGTGAACCACCTCCGCTGCGGAACTTAGGGCGGAGGAAATCGAATATGCCAACCAGCGCAGTGATGTTCACTATTGCGAGGGAATGCCGCTGATTTCGCTGGTGCAAGCGAACGGCCCGTGCCACTGGGTGCTGTCCCAGGTGCACGGGCCGTGTGCGGTGAAACGCAAAGGCGTCAGCTGATCTTCGCGTAGCCGTAGGTGATGAGCTTCTTCACGTCGGCCGTGCGGTTGGTCGCATCGGGGGCGGTCATGACGGCGCCCATGACGGACTCGCCGTTCTTCGTCGCGGCGAAGACGAGGCAGTACTTGGACTCGGTGCCCGAACCGGTCTTGATGCCGAGCGTGCCGTTCCAGCCGAGCAGGGTGTTGGTGTTCGCCCAGGCAGCCATGGTGCGGGTGCTGCCGGTCTTCGTGACCGTCTTCGCCGTGTACGACTTGGTCTTGACGACGGACTTGAAGGTCGAGTTCTTCATCACGCTGCGAGCGAGCAGCGTGAGGTCCTTCGGCGTGGAGGCGTTCGCGCCGTTGCTGTTTCCGTCGAACGAGTCGAACTTGGTGTTCGTCATGCCGAGGCTCTTCGCCGTCGTGTTCATCTTCGCGATGAACGACTTCGTACGCGCGGAGACCGTCGTGCCGGTACCGAACTTGTCGGCGAGGGCCATCGCGGCGTCGCAGCCGGAGGGCAGCATCATCCCGTAGAGCAGCTGACGGACGGTGACCTTGTCGCCGACGATCAGGTGGGCGGAGGAGGCGCCCTTGGAAACGATGTAGTCGCTGTACGCCTTCTTGATGGTGACCTTGGCGTCCAGGTTCAGGTTCGACTGCGAGAGCACGATCTTCGCGGTCATGATCTTCGTGGTGGAAGCGGTGAGCCGCTTCGTGTTGGGCGCCTTGCTGTAGAGCGTCGCGCCGGTCGCGCTGTTCATCAGGAATCCGCCCTTGGCGGTGATGGTGGGCGTCGTCAGCGCCTGCGCAGGTGCCGCGGTGAGGGCTCCGGTGGCGAGCACTGCGCCGGTCGTCAGGGCGACGGCTGCGGCTCTGCGGGCCCGGAAGCCCTTGGTGGCGGTAATCAACTTAAATACCCCGAATACGTCGAATGACCCTGTGGTGCGGCCGAGTTGGTGGGGAAAAAGCTGAGGCCGCACATGTCTGACTCGTAGATAGCACGGAAGGTTGTGCGCCAGTTGGGGCGGGTGTGGGTTTCGGTGGCCGGGGGGCCGCCGGTGGTCCGCATGCTGGACCGGTCTCCTCTTGCGTACGTGTTGTATCTAAGCTGTCGCCATGAGCCTGGCCGTGAAACAGCCCCCCGCCGCCGACCGTGTCTACGCCCTCGTCAAACAGGGTGTCCTGGACCGCCGCTACGAGGGCGGGACCCTGCTCACCGAGGGCGAGCTCGCCGAGGCCACCGGGGTGTCCCGCACTCCGGTGCGCGAGGCGCTGCTGCGGCTGGAGGTCGAGGGGCTGATCAAGCTTTACCCGAAAAAGGGAGCGCTGGTCCTGCCCGTCTCCGCCCAGGAGATCGCGGACGTGGTGGAGACCCGGCAGCTCGTGGAGGAGCACGCCGCGCGCAAGGCCGTACCGGCGTCCCCTCAGCTCATCGCGCGTCTTGAGGAACTGCTCGCACGGCAGAAGGAACAGGCCGCCGCCGGGGACCTGGCGGGCGCCGCCGTCACCGACCGCTGCTTCCACGCCGAGATCGTCCGCAGCGGCGGCAACGAGATCCTGAACCGGCTCTACGACCAGCTCCGCGACCGCCAGCTCAGGATGGGCGTCGCCGTGATGCACGCCCACCCGGACCGCATCACCAAGACCCTCGTCGAGCACGAGCAGATCCTGACGGCCCTGCGCTCCGGAGACGCGGAGGCGGTCGTGGGCCTCATCCACGGGCACGTCGAGTGGTTCTCCCACCTGGCCCGGGGCGAGGTCCGATGAGCCGGTACAGCCTCCCCGGCGACCCTCCGGGCGGGCGGCGCGCGATGGCCGTGTGGGGCGTCGGCGTCTCCGTGTACTTCGTCGCCGTCATCTTCCGTACGTCCCTCGGGGTCGCCGGCCTCGACGCCGCCGACCGCTTCCATGTGAACGCCTCGGCCCTGTCGACCTTCTCGATCCTCCAGCTCCTCGTCTACGCGGGCATGCAGATACCCGTCGGCCTGCTCGTCGACCGGCTCGGCACCAAGAAGGTGCTGACGCTGGGCGTGGTGCTCTTCACGGCGGGACAGCTCGGCTTCGCGTTCTCACCGTCGTACGGCACCGCCCTCGCCTCGCGTGCCCTGCTCGGCTGCGGCGACGCGATGACCTTCATCAGCGTGCTGCGCCTGGGCAGCCGCTGGTTCCCGGCCCGGCGCGGTCCGCTGGTCGCGCAGCTCGCCGGGCTCGTCGGCATGGCGGGCAACCTGGTCTCCACGCTGGTCCTGGCCCGGCTGCTGCACGGCATCGGCTGGACACCCGCGTTCGCGGGCAGCTCACTCGCCGGGGTCGTGGTGCTGGTCCTGCTGCTCCTCTTCCTCAAGGACCACCCCGAGGGCCACGAGCCGGAGCCGTTCCCGCACCGGGGCGCGGCCTACGTACGGCGGCAGATCACCGCGTCCTGGCGGGAGCCGGGCACCCGGCTGGGGTTGTGGGTGCACTTCACGACCCAGTTCCCGGCGATGGTGTTCCTGCTGCTGTGGGGCCTGCCGTTCCTCGTCGAGGCGCAGGGGCTGTCCCGCGCGGTGGCGGGCGAACTGCTCACGCTGGTCGTGCTGTCCAACATGGTCGTCGGACTGGTCTACGGCCAGGTCGTCGCCCGGCACCACGAGGCCCGGCTGCCGCTCGCGCTCGGGACGGTGGGGGCGACGGCCCTGCTCTGGGCGGCCACGCTGGCGTACCCGGGTGACCACGCGCCGATGTGGCTGCTGATCGTGCTGTGCGCGGTGCTCGGCTCGTGCGGGCCGGCCTCGATGCTCGGCTTCGACTTCGCGCGGCCGGCGAACCCGCCGGAACGACAGGGCACCGCCTCCGGCATCACGAACATGGGCGGCTTCGTCGCCTCCATGACCACGCTGTTCGCCGTCGGTGTGCTCCTCGACGCGACCGACGGGAACTACAGCGTCGCCTTCTCGTCCGTCTTCGTGCTCCAGGCGCTCGGCGTCAGCCAGATCCTGCGGCTGCGGAAGCGGGCGATCCGGCGGGAGCGGGAGCGGCTGGTGGCCAGCCGGGTGGAGACGGTGCACGTGCCGGTGTGAGCCGCGGAGCTGCTGAACCGGCGGGCCGCGCATGGCCGGCGTCGCGCCGCGCGCCGGTCATGGCTCGACCGCCGGCGACCGGGCCCCCGCCACGGCTGTCGGGGACGGACCGGAATCGCCGCCCGCCGCGGGGACGGATCCACCGTGACTGCCCCGACCGCCGTCCCTCAGTGCGTGACCGCGAAGTTCCTGAGGATTGCCGAGGTCAGTTCCGGGACACCCTCCGCCTTCACCCGGTCCGCCACCGACTCCAGGGTCACCCGGCCGCAGGCCAGGCGGACGTAGGTCTCCCAGTCCAGGCTGAGGGTGGCGGCGGGACCGAGGGCCGGGGCGGTCTCCAGGGTGCCGCGGCCCTGGATGTCGACCCTTATCGTGCGCAGGAACTCGATGGGGCCGTGGACGTCGAGGACGATCGCCGAACTGCGGGGCGCGTCGGCCTTGGTGGCCACTATGTCGGGGAGCGCCGCGAGAAGGACGTCACGGGCGATGTGGGCGCCGGGGGAGTCGAGGTTGCCGGGCCGGCCGAGGGCGGTACGCAGATCCTGTTCGTGCACCCAGACGTCGAAGGCGTGTCGGCGCATCGACTCTTCGAGCGTGAGTTCGGTGCTGAGGGGGCCGCGGACCTTGGTGCCCGGGTCGCGCGACTCGTTGCGCAGTTGACGGTTGCGACGGATGATCACGTACTCGAGCTCGGACGTCATCTCCGGTGCCGTGTGGTGACGGCGGACGTCGACCTGCATCTCCGTGTACCGCTGGTGCTCGTTGGTGACGTGGTACAGGTCGCGGGGCAGCGAGTGGATGGGGCGCGGATCTCCGAGCATCTCGGTGTCCAGGCCGATGACATGAGACACGATGTCCCGGACCGACCAGCCCGGGCACGGCGTACGACGGTTCCACTCGCCCTCCACGAGGGGGTTCACCAGCTCGGATATCGCTTCGATGGAGTGGGTCCAGGCGTCGGCGTAGGGCTGGAGGGTGGGATGCAGACTCACGGAACGGGACCCCTCGGCGGTCGGAGCACGGGTGGAGGTGGTGGCTGTCGGCGGGTGTCTTGGAACGCTAAGTTACGCTGCTGTGAGGCACCCCGGCAGTGCTTTCGTGTGACGATCGTAGGCCCGTGTGAACGGCTCGAATGCCAGGACGGTGGTAGTGTGCGCGCCTCTCTGATCCAGATCGCCGTGGATGAGGGCGAATCGGTCGCATCGCGGCGGGGCCGGATGGCCTCGCTGGTACGGGATCAGGCCGGTGCCGATCTCGTCGTGCTGCCGGAGCTGTGGACCACCGGGGCGTTCGCCTTCGAGGAGTTCGGGCGCGAGGCCGAGCCGCTGCAAGGGCCGACGTGCGAGGCGATGGCGAAGGCGGCGAGCGACGCGGGCGTGTGGCTGCACGCGGGCTCGATCCCGGAGCGGTCCGCTGACGGAACTCTCTACAACACCTCCCTCTTCTTCTCCCCCTCGGGCGAACTGGCCGCCACCTACCGCAAGATCCACCGCTTCGGCTTCGACAAGGGCGAGGCCGTGCTGATGGGCCGGGGCGAGGACTTGGTGACGGTCCGACTGCCCGGGACGACCTTGGGCATCGCCACCTGCTACGACCTCCGTTTCCCCGAACTCTTCCGTGGTCTCGTCGACGCGGGCGCCGAGACCCTGCTGATCTCGGCGGGCTGGCCGGAGCGCCGCCGGGCGCACTGGACGCTGCTGGCCCAGGCGCGGGCGGTCGAGAACCAGGCGTTCGTGCTTGCCTGTGGAACGGCCGGGACGCACGCCGGAGTTCCACAGGCCGGTCACTCGATCGTGGTGGATCCGTGGGGCGAGGTCCTGGCGGAGGCGGGCGCGGGCGAGGAGGTCCTCAGCGTGGAGTTCGACCCCGGCAAGGTGGCCGTGACCAGGGAACAGTTCCCGGCTCTGAAGGACCGGGTCCTCTGACGCCGCACCGCGGGGCGGTCAGTCGTCCTCGCGTTCCTTCTCGGCGAGGTGGATCACGCACACGGCCACGGCGATGAGCAGCGCCGGATCCGCGTCCTCGCGGACGATGTCGACGCCGTAGGTCTCGCGGACGTGCAACCATCGTCGTGAGACCACCGCGAGCAGCTCGCCGTCGTACTCCACGGCGAACTCGCGGTCGAGGATCTTGCCGCTGACGTCGAGTTCGGTGCTGCCGTCGGCGAGGGCGACCCGGTAGTGGTTGCGCAGCAGCGACAGGCGTTTCCGTCTGATCGTCGCCAGCGGCTCGCCGTCCCGTTCGATCAGCATGGTGTCGCGCAGGGCGAACATCTTCTGGCGGATGTCGATCAGGACCCGCCCGCGGGTGTCCTTCAACTCGAAGGTGTCCCTGAGCCGCATTGCCTTGCCGTCGACCAGGAACATCTTGGTGCCCCGGTCGTCCTCGATCCAGTAGTCGTCACCGAAGCCGAGGAGCCGGTCGCGTACGAGGAATCTCATGCCGTTACCGCTTCCCCCGTGGCCGGCCCGAAACGCCGTCTGTAGGCCGACGGGCCGAGTCCCGTCCCACTTCGCACACGCGCGCGAAGCACGGGGAGCCCCCGGGTGTGCTGCTGGTTCACGCCCGGTACCGCAGACCCCCCGGGCTCACAACGTCGACCCGATCCGCGCATTGCTGACGGTTGTTCACGAATGCGACTTACATGCCGTATCCGTCCCGGCGCCGCTCCTGCTCTATGACCGTCGGCGCGGTGGGCGGTACCACCACACGCCGTCGCCGGGCGATGCTGCTGAACGTCGTCACGCCGATCAGTCCCACGATCATCAGGATCACACCGACCAGGTCGAGGTTGACCCCCTGCATGTGCCAGTCGGTGGCGAACGTGAGGATTGCTCCTGCGGCGATGAGGATGATGCACCCGCCGAGGCCCATGAGTGTCGCCTCCCTGTCCGGTCCGGTCGTTCCGGTCCGAACTCGCGAGTACCCCCACTTTCCGCGAACTACCCCTCCAGGAACGCCACCAGAGCGTTCGCCAGCAGATGCGGGTCGTCCGCGCCGCACAACTCCCGGACGCTGTGCATCGACAGGATCGCCACACCGATGTCCACGGTCTTGATGCCGTGCCGTGCCGCGGTGATCGGGCCGATCGTCGTGCCGCAGGGCATGGAGTTGTTGGAGACGAAGGTCTGGAAGGGCACGCCGGCCTTCTCGCAGGCGGCGGCCCACACGGCCCGGCCCGAACCGTCCGTGGCGTAGCGGTTGTTGACGTTGACCTTGAGGATCGGCCCGCCGTTGACGCGTGGGTGGTGGGTCGGGTCGTGCCGTTCCGCGTAGTTGGGGTGCACGGCGTGCCCGGTGTCGGAGGACAGACAGACCGTCCCCGCGAAGGCCCGCGCCCGGTCCTCGTACGACCCGCCGCGCGCGAACACCGAGCGCTCCAGGACCCCGCCGAGCAGCGGCCCGTCCGCGCCGGTGTCCGACTGCGAGCCGTTCTCCTCGTGGTCGAAGGCGGCGAGGACGGGGATGTACGGCAGCTCCGGGCGGGCGGACACCGCGGTCAGCGCGGCCACGCCCGCGTGCACGGACAGCAGGTTGTCCATCCGCGGTCCCGCCACCAGCTCGTGGTCCCGGCCGAGGTAGGCGGGCGCCTCCACGGAGTGCGTCATCAGGTCCCAGCCGGTCACCTCGCCCGCGCCGAGCCCCGACTCCTCCTCCAGGAACGCGATCAGGTCGCCGTCGCGCACATCGTCCCCGAGACCCCAGATGGGCTGCAGATGCCGCTGCTTGTCGAGCTTGAGCCCCTCGGAGGACACCGCGCGGTCCAGGTGGATGGCGAGCTGAGGCACCCTCAGCAGCGGCCGGTCCACGTTCACCAGCCGCGTCGAACCGTCCCGCAGGGTGAGCCGGCCCGCGAGCCCCAGGTCGCGGTCGAGCCAGGAGTTCATCAGCGGCCCGCCGTAGATCTCCACGGCGACCTGGCGCCAGCCGTGCGCCCCCGCGTCGGGCAGCGGCTTGACCCGCAGGTTCGGGGAGTCGGTGTGCGCGCCGACGATCCGGTACGGCGTGTGGGGCGCCGTACCCTCCGGGACGTACCAGGCGATGATCGCGCCGCCGCGCAGCACGTACTTGCCGCCGCTCGACCCTTCCCAGGCGTCCGTCTCCGAGACCTGGCGGAAGCCTGCCTTCTCCAGCCGCTCGGCAGCGTTCGCCACCGCGTGGTACGGCGTGGGGCTCGCCGCCAGGAAGGTCATGAGGTCGTCGGTGTGGCCGCGGTCGAGGCGGTGGGGTGCGCTCATGGGGTTCACCTTAACGACGTACGAGAGCCCGCTCCCTGGATCGGGAGCGGGCTCTCGTGAGGACGTGTGCAGCTGTACAGATGTGTCCTAGAACGCGGCCTCGTCCAGTTCCATCAGGTCCAGGTCGACGCCCTCGGCGATCTTGCGGGCCAGGGTCACGCCGGGCAGGACGTCGGCCGCGAAGAACTTCGCCGCCGCGATCTTGCCGGTGTAGAAGGCCACGTCCTTGGCGGCGGCCGACTCCAGCTTCTCGGCGGCGATCGCCGCACCCTTGAGGAGGAGGTAGCCGACGACGACGTCACCGGAGGCCATCAGCAGGCGGCTGGTGTTGAGGCCCACCTTGTACATGTTCTTGACGTCCTGCTCGGTGGCCGCGAGGTCGGTCAGCATCACACCGACGATGGCCTCCAGCTCGACGGCCGCCTTCGCCAGGTGCTCACGGGCGCCCGCGAGCACCTCGCCCCCGGAGCCCAGCGCCAGGAACTTCTTGATGTCCTCGGCGAGGGAGTTGAGGGCCGAACCCTGGTTGCGGACGATCTTCCGGAAGAAGAAGTCCTGGCCCTGGATCGCGGTCGTGCCCTCGTAGAGGGTGTCGATCTTCGCGTCGCGGATGTACTGCTCGATCGGGTACTCCTGCAGGAACCCGGAGCCGCCGAAGGTCTGGAGCGACTGGGCGAGCTGCTCGTAGCCCTTCTCGGAGCCGTAGCCCTTGACGATCGGCAGGAGCAGGTCGTTCAGCGCGTGCTCGGTCTTCGCGTCCTCGCCCGCGGCCGTCTTGACGGCGATCGCGTCCTGGATCGAGGCCGTGTAGAGGACGAGGGCGCGCATGCCCTCCGCGTACGCCTTCTGCGTGATGAGCGCGCGGCGCACGTCGGGGTGGTGGGTGATGGTGACCTTGGGCGCGGCCTTGTCCATGAACTTCGCCAGGTCGGGGCCCTGGACGCGCTCCTTGGCGTACTCCAGCGCGTTGAGGTAGCCCGTCGACAGCGTGGAGATCGCCTTCGTGCCGACCATCATCCGCGCCATCTCGATGATGCGGAACATCTGGCGGATGCCGTCGTGCTTGTCGCCGATCAGCCAGCCCTTGGCCGGGTGCTGGTCGCCGAAGGTCATCTCGCAGGTGTTGGAGGCCTTGAGGCCCATCTTGTGCTCGACGTTGGTGGCGTAGACGCCGTTGCGCTCGCCCAGCTCGCCGGTCTCGAAGTCGAAGAGGAACTTCGGGACGAGGAAGAGGGACAGCCCCTTGGTGCCCGGACCGGCACCTTCCGGCCGCGCGAGCACGTAGTGGAGGATGTTCTCCTCCATGTCGTGCTCACCCGACGTGATGAAACGCTTGACGCCCTCGATGTGCCAGGAGCCGTCCTCCTGCTCCGTCGCCTTGGTACGGCCCGCGCCGACGTCGGAGCCCGCGTCGGGCTCGGTGAGTACCATGGTCGAGCCCCAGGTCCGCTCCACCGCGATCTTCGCGATGTGCTTCTGGACGTCGTTGCCCTCGTCGAAGAGGATCCCGGCGAACGCCGGGCCGGAGCAGTACATCCACACGGCCGGGTTCGCGCCGAGGACCATCTCCGCGTACGACCAGATCAGGGACGGCGGAGCCGTCGTGCCGCCGATCTCCTCGGGCAGGCCGAGCCGCCAGTACTCGGAGTCCATGAAGGCCTTGTAGCTCTTCTTGAAGGACGCCGGGACCGGTGCGGTGTTCGTCTCCGGGTCGAAGACCGGCGGGTTGCGGTCGGCGTCCGTGAAGGACTCCGCCAGCTCGTTCTCCGAGAGGCGGACCAGCTCCTCCAGGATGCTCTTCGCGGTCTCGACGTCCATTTCCTCGAACGGGCCAGTGCCGTACAGCTGGTCGCGCCCGAGCACCTCGAAAAGGTTGAACTCGATGTCGCGGAGGTTCGACTTGTAGTGCCCCATGGCTCCGGCTCCGTTGAGAGATCGGCGAGGCACTTGGTTCCTCGCACCAGTTCACATACCAACAAGTAGCTACGATGATGCTACCCGCCGGTAATAACGTGCAACCCGATCCCGCCATCTGTGACGGTTCACACCGCGACCGTCAGCGTGGCGCTGTACCCCTCCCGCACACTCCCCCGCACCGTCGCGAGCTGCTGGTCGTGTCCGTCACGGAAGACCATGTCCGTGTCCAGGGAGAGCCGGCTCAGGTTGTCCACACTGCTCTCGTACCCCTCGGTGGCGTACACCGTGTCGCACACGTCCTTCGGGAGGGCCAGCTGCGAGGTGTTCGTGATCGCCGTGGCGCCCGTCGCGTCCCGGAGGCTGCCGTAGACCTCGAAGTGGATGTGCGGCCAGCGGCCGGTGTAACAGCCCGGGAAGACGCTGGTGAACGTGACCCGCCCCTCCTCGTCGGTCTCCTGGACACCACGCAGGTAGTTCTCGTCGGTGACGCCCTCGGTGTACAGGGAGTAGCCGCCCTCGCGGTCGCAGTGCCAGACATAGACCGCGGCGCCCTTCCTCGGCGCCCCGCATCCGGAGCCGGCGTCCACGACCGTGAGAGTGAACGTCAGGGGCACGCCCTCGGCGGTGCCGCCCGCGGACTCACCGAAACTCCGGGTGATGTCACCGCGCACCACCCCGCTCTCCTTCAGCACGTTCACGCCGTTCGAACCGTCGCCGGGATAGGGCCCCGCGGTCTCCTCGGGGACGGTGACGCACTCCGCAGGACTCGCATCGGTACCCCCGTCGCCCGTCGACCCCGAAGAAGGTGCGCTCGCGGCCGCCGGAGAAGAGGAGCCGTCGGCGGTACACCCGGCCAGGGGCACCAGGCTCGCCCCCGCTCCCGCCATGAGCCGGATCATCCGCCGGCGGGCGAGAACAGGCAGGTCGTAGGAGAGGCCTCTGTCGTGCTCGTGGACCTCGTCGTCGTGATGTCGGTGCATGAACCGACGCTATGAGCCCGCGCCGCCCGAAGACCAGCGTGGCGGCTGTCAGGTGCCTGTCGATTTCCCAGGTACCCACAGCCGTCCACCCGCCGCCCGGCTCTCGGTAGGCTTACGCCCATGTACGGCTACGAGCAGAATGCTGGTGCCCAGCAGCAGTACGGCGTCCCACCGCAGCAGCCCATGGCCGGCGGTGCGGGCGGGTACGGCCAGCAGCCGCCGCTGTACCCCGAGCCGTCCCCGCCCTCCCTCGCGGACGCGGTGCGCGCCTTCACCACCGGCCAGCTGGCCGCCGAGGACTTCCAGCAGGTCTTCGCCACCTCCAAGGTCTACTGCCCGCGCGGCGACAACCCCGGATTCCTCGCCCTGCACAACACCCAGCAGCCGGTGATCCCCATGTTCACCACGCTCAAGGAACTGCGCCGGTACGCGGGCAAGGAGTCCAAGTACTTCGTCATCACCGGCGCCGAGGTCCTCGACCTGCTCCCGACCGGCTACGGCTTCGTCGTCGACATGGAGGGCGAACACCGCATCGTCTTCGACGCGAAGGCCGTGGAGCAGATGGTGGAGTTCGCGATGCGCAGGATGTACGGGTAGCCGACACCTCACGGGGCGTGGCGTGGTGCCGGACTGTGCGGCTCCCGGTCCACGCGGTGTTGCGCCACCGGTGCCGTGCCGCGCGGTGGACGCTCGACGGAGTGCGCCGCCTTGCCGTGCGATCTCCGGACGCGTGCCGGCCGGTCGGCGCAGCTCTCCGGGCCCGCGTCGGCAGGGCGCGTCAGGGAGCCTGCTTCTTCAGACGCAGTGACAGACCGTCCAGGACGACGTCCAGGGCGGCCTCGAACTTCGCCTCCCTCAAGGCCACCGGGTCCGTGGTGGCCGCCTCCTCCGTGTCGGCGTACCCCTGGGCCAGATGGCTGTGGGAGGCCGTGGCCTGCTGGACCGCGGGCAGGAGGCGGGCGATGAGCCCCGACTCGGAGTCACCGGAACGGGCGACCGTGGTGAGCCAGGCGGCCTCCGTGGTGCTCATCCCGATCACGTACGACATCACGGCGTCGATCGCCGTACCGGGATCCCGGAACCCGGCAGCGGTGAACAGGGCCGCCAGCCGCTCCGAGTAGGACATGAGGTTGGGCCCGAGGTAGGCGAGGCCCGCCTGGCCGAGAACCGGGGGCAGCCACGGGTGCCGCAGAGCGGTCGTGCGGAAGGAGCGGGTCGCTTCCGTGACGGCCGCGCGCCAGTCGGGGCCGTCCGCCGACGGTACGTGGATCTCCGCGGCGACCTCGTCCACCGCCAGCTCCATCAGCTCGTCCTTCGTGGCCACGTGCCGGTAGAGGGAGGCCGCGCCCGCGTTCAGCCGGGTGGCGAGCTTGCGCATGCTCAGCGCCTCGACACCCTCCGCGTCCAGCATGCCGATCGCCTCGCGCACGATCGCCGTGCGGCTGAGCGCGGGCTGGTCGGAGGCGCGTGACGGGCGGGCCCAGACGGAGGGAATGGGGCTCGGCTCGGTCGTCATCGGTACTCCTTCTGGCGCGGCCCGACCTGCTGCGTACGTCGTTCGCGTCGAGCGTACATGAATCGATCCTTGCGAACGCTGCCTCTATCTGCGTACAGTGTTCGCAACGAAGGAACGGTGTTCGCAGACCGGAGGGGAACTGTCATGAATGCCTTGGGAACCCGCGATCCACGCCGCTGGTGGATCCTGGTCGTGCTCTGCCTCAGCAGCCTGGTGCTGGTCGTCGACAGCATGGCCCTGACCGTCGCGGTACCGGTCATGACCGAGGAGATCGGGGCGAGCGCCCAGGACACCCAGTGGATCCTGGACTCCTACATCCTGGTCTTCGCCGGCCTCCTGCTCACCTCCGGCAGCCTGGGCGACCGCTTCGGCCGCCGCAAGGTGATGCTGATCGGACTCGTGCTCTTCGGGGCGGCCTCACTGACCGCGATCTGGTGCACCACCCCCGGCGAGGTGATAGCCGTCCGGATCGCGATGGGCCTCGGCGGCGCACTGGTCATGCCGTCCACGCTCTCGATCCTCATCACCGTCTTCGACGAGGACGAACGCGGCAGGGCGATGGCGGCCTGGAGCTCGGTGGCGATGCTCGGCCTGGTGGGCAGCCCCGTCCTGGGCGGTGTCCTGATCGACCACTTCTCCTGGCAGTCGATCTTCCTCCTCAACGTGCCGGTCGTGGCCCTCGCGATCGCCGCCGGCCTGACACTGATGCCGGAGTCCAAGGCACCCTGGCAGAAGGCCGACCCCCTCGGCGCAGTGCTCTCGGCGGCCGGGATGACCGCCCTGGTCTGGTGGATCATCGAGCTTCCGCAGCACGGCATATGGACAGCCGCACTGCCCCTGGCCATCGTCTCCCTGGCCGGCTTCGTGATCTGGGAGAACATCACCACATCCCCCATGGTCCCGCTGAGCCTCTTCAAGCACCGCAACTTCAGCGGAGGTTCGCTCTCACTGGCCCTGGTCCAGATCGGCAACGGCGGTCTGCTGCTGGTCCTCACCCAGTACCTCCAGTTCGTGCTCGGCTACTCACCCGTCAAGGCGGGCCTGGCCTTCCTGCCGCTGGCCGTCACGGCCCTCATCGGCAACGGCATCGGGGTCAAGATCGCCGCCAAGTACGGCAACCGGTGGGTGATCCTCGCGGGCATGCTGGTGATGGTGACCTGCTTCGCCCTGCTGACCACGGTCTCGGCGGACTCCGGCTTCACCGTCCCGGCGGTGGCACTCGGTCTGCTCGGCCTCGGCGCGGGTCTGGCGATGCCCGCCGCGGTGGCCGCGCTGATGGGTACGATCCCCGAGGACAAGGCAGGCGTCGGCTCTGCGCTGAACGACACCGTGCAGCAGGCCGGCACCGCACTGGGCATCGCGATCCTCGGCTCGCTCCTGTCGAGCGGCTTCGCCAACCGGATGCCCGAGGGGACACCGGAACAGGCGAAGCACTCGATCGCCGGGGCGGTGGCACTGGGGGACATCGGTCTGCTGACGTCGGCCCGCGAGGCCTTCACGGCCGCCATGTCCACGACCTTCACGGTCAGCGCGGTCGGTGTCCTGGCGGCGGCGCTGCTGGCGGCACTGATGATGAGGGACGACCGGCCAAAGCCGGGGGCGGCTGCCGAAACCACGGCAACCGAGGGGACGAACGAGGGGGAGACCGATCGGGAACCGGAGCTCGCCGTCTGACCTCCTGAGCGAGGGGTGCGGAGGGCGCGGGGATTCGGGAAGGCCCGGAGGGAATGTCCTCCGGGCTTCTGCCGTTAGGGGTGGCAGAAAGTTCAATGCTCAACTAAACTCGAACCACAAGGAGGTACCGACATGCCTGCAGTGACTGTCGACAACCCGCTGACCCTGCCGCGCGTGGCCGCGACGGCGGACGCGGTGGCCCGTCCCGTCCTCGGCGTGACGACCGCGCCGAGTGGCTTCGAGGGGGAGGGTTTCCCGGTACGCCGGGCTTTCGCCGGGATCAACTACCGGCAGCTCGACCCGTTCATCATGATGGACCAGATGGGTGAGGTCGATTACCCTGCCGGCGCCCCGAAGGGGACCCCCTGGCACCCGCACCGCGGCTTCGAGACCGTCACCTACATCATCGACGGGACCTTCATCCACCAGGACAGCAACGGTGGGGGCGGCACCATCACGAACGGGGACACCCAGTGGATGACAGCGGGCTCCGGCCTGCTGCACATCGAGACCCCGCCTGAGTCGCTCGTGAAGTCCGGCGGTCTCTTCCACGGCCTGCAGCTGTGGGTGAATCTGCCGGCCAAGGACAAGATGAAGGACCCGCGCTACCAGGACATCCGCGGTGGCCAGGTGCAACTTCTGACCTCGCCGGACGGGGGTGCGCTGCTGAGGGTGATCGCGGGTGAGCTGGACGGGCACCAAGGCCCTGGCGTCACGCACACGCCGATCACGATGATCCACGCGACGCTGGCGCCGGGAGCGGAGATCACGCTGCCGTGGAGCGAGGAGTACAACGCCCTCGCGTATGTCCTTGCGGGCCGCGGCAGCGTCGGTGCCGAACGCCGCCCGATCCACCTGGGCCAGACCGCCGTCTTCGGCTCCGGCTCTTCTCTGACCGTGCGCGCGGACGAGAAGCAGGATTCGAACGCGCCGGACCTGGAGGTCGTGCTCCTGGGCGGCCAGCCGATCCGTGAACCGATGGCCCACTACGGCCCCTTCGTGATGAACACCCGCGAGGAGCTGCAGCAGGCATTCGAGGACTTCCAGAAGGGGCGTCTGGGGACGGTTCCGGCGGTGCACGGAATGACCGAGGGCGGGCTGTAAGTCCGGTACGGTACGACGCAGGCCCGAAGCCGCAACCTTGTTTTGCGGCTTCGGGCCTGTCTTGTGAGCGCTCCTACGGCAGCACGTAGGTGGGTGCTCCGTCCGCGGTGCAGCCCGTCTGCCGGATGCAGCCCCGCTTGAGCAGCTTCTTGCAGACGTCGACCACCGGAAACCAATACGTCCCGTCCGGCATCGTCAGTCTCCGCACCCGCGCCCCCGTGGCTGTGACTGATGTCCGAAGGAAGGGTTTTCACCCGATATAGCGAAAGAAGTATCGATTCATTCGATGGTGCTGAGCTGTCTACGCCGTCTTACCCCGACACCTCGCCGGACGGCTCGTGGAGTTCGAACCAGATGCTTTTGCCTTCGCCCCGGGGGTCCACTCCCCACAGGTCCGCGAGGAGTTCGACCAGCATCAGGCCCCGGCCGGAGGAGGCCAGTTCGCCGGGGCGGCGTTTGTGCGGGAGGTCGTCGCTGGTGTCGGTGACCTCGATGCGCATCCGGCGGGCGCCCGTCTCGCCGTGGACCTCCGCGAGGAGCAGTGCGTCCGCGTCGGTGTGGACCAGGACGTTCGTCAGCATCTCGGACAGCAGCAGGACCGCGGAGTCGACCTGGTCGGCGGAGGACCAGTCGTGCAGCAGTTCACGCAGGTGCTGGCGGGCGAATCCGACGCGTTGCGGTTCCGCCTGGGCCACCGAGAGCATCGTGCGACGGACCGCCGGCCGTGGGGTGACGGTGTCGCCGTGGCTCTCGTCCTGCCGGGACAGCAGCAGGACCGCGATGTCGTCCTCGCGGCGGTCGGCCAGGGGGCCGGTGGTGTGGTGGGAGGAGGGGCCGTGGACGGCCTGGACCAGGGCGTCGGCGAGTTCCTCCAGGTCGCCGTCATGGGTCTCCAGGATGGTGCGGATGCGCTTCCAGCCGGTCTCGAAGTCGTGGCCGCCGGTCTCGATCAGGCCGTCGGTGCAGAGCATGAGCGTTTCGCCGGGCTCCAGGACGATCCGGGTCGTGGGGTAGTCGGCGTCCGGGTCGATGCCGAGGGGGAGACCGCTGTCCGTACGGCGGGCCAGGACCGTGCCGTCGGTCATCCGGATCGCCGGCTCGGGATGGCCGGCCCGGGCGATCTCCAGGACGCCGGTCTCCGGGTCGACCTCGACGTAGAGGCAGGTCGCGAACCGTGGGTCGGTGGGGTCCCCGTCCCCGATGGAGCCGTACGTCATGCCGTTCAGGAAGCGGGAGGCGCGGGAGAGGACCGCGTCGGGGCGGTGGCCCTCGGAGGCGTAGGCGCGCAGGGCGATGCGGAGCTGGCCCATCAGGCCTGCCGCCCGTACGTCATGGCCCTGGACGTCCCCGATGACCAGGGCGAACCGGCCGCCCGCCCCTGCCCGGGAGGTTCCTCCGGGCAGGGGGATCATGTCGTACCAGTCGCCGCCGACCTGGAGGCCGCCGCCGGTGGGGACGTAGCGGGCGGCGATGGTCATTCCCGGTATCTCCGGGCCCAGGGTGGGGAGCATGGACCGTTGGAGGCCGTCGGTGAGCTCGCGTTCCGACTCTGTCACGCCGGCGCGGGACAGGGCCTGGGCCAGCATGCGGGCCACCGTCGTCAGTACCGAGCGTTCGTCCGGTGTGAACGCCACCGGGTAGGCGAAGCCCGCCATCCACGCGCCCATCGTGCGGCCGGCCACCGTCAGCGGCAGGAACGCCCAGGATTGGCGGTCGAAGTGCTGGGCGAGCGGCCAGGTGACCGGGTAGCGGGCGCGGTAGGCCTCGGCGCTGGAGAGATAGACGGCACGGCCGGTGCGTACGACCTCGGCGGCCGGATAGTCCGTGTCCAGGTCCATGTGGGAGAAGGGGCTCTCGTCGCCGGGCTGCTGGCCGTGGTGGCCGATGATCGTCAGGCGGTCGCCCTCGACGCCGAAGACGGCCAGGCCGTCGGGGCTGAAGCCGGGCATGGACAGGCCCGCGGCGACCCGTAGGACCTCGGCGGTCGAGCGGGCCTCGGCGAGGGCACGGCCCGCGTCCAGTAGGAAGGCCTCGCGGGAGCGTCGCCAGTCGCCGGTGACCGCGGTGCGCCCGGCGGGGGTGCCGGGCACCGGTTCGGTGACTTGCTGGAGGGTGCCGATCAGCTGGAACGACTTCTTGTCCGCGTCGTACGACGGCTTGGAGCGACTGCGTACGGTACGGATCACCCGGCCCAGCTTGTCCATGATCCTGATCCGGACCTCGGCGAGTGTGTCCTCGGCGACGGCGAGTCCGACGACGCTGATGATCTCGTTCCAGTCGACGGGATGGAGACGGGCGCGTGCCTGGGCCTCCGTGAGGGTGGTCCGCTCTGCGGGCAGGCCGAGCAGCCGAGCCGCCTCCGCGTCGACTGTGACCAGCTCCGTGGCGGTGTCCCAGTGCCATAGGCCGGTCGCGAGGGCGGTGAGGACGTCCCCCACGGCGGGCAGGGGCTCACCAGTGCGCATTGCCCTACTTTAAGAACAGGACATCCCGTAGTGCCACTGTTGACCGAGTCGTAATGGTGGGGAGGGGATACCGGAGCCCCGGTAGGCTTGGGGAAGTTTCACGTGAAACACACCCCGATCCGCGAAGGCTGGATGAACGACGATGCATCGGTACAGGTCCCACACCTGCGGCGAGCTCCGCGCCTCTGACGTCGGTACCGACGTCCGGCTGAGTGGCTGGCTGCACAATCGGCGCGACCTGGGCGGCATCCTCTTCATCGATCTGCGTGACCACTACGGCATCACGCAGCTGGTCGCCCGTCCCGGCACGCCCGCCTATGAGGCCCTCGACAAGCTGACCAAGGAGTCCACGGTCCGCGTCGACGGCAAGGTCGTCTCCCGCGGTGCCGAGAACATCAACGCGGACCTGCCCACCGGTGAGATCGAGGTCGAGGTCGGCGAGGTCGAGCTGCTCGGCGCGGCCGCCCCGCTGCCGTTCACGATCAACACCGAGGACGGGGTCAACGAGGAGCGGCGCCTGGAGTACCGCTTCCTCGACCTGCGCCGCGAGCGCATGCACAAGAACATCATGCTGCGGTCGTCGGTGATCGCCTCGATCCGCTCGAAGATGGTCGACCTCGGCTTCAACGAGATGGCGACCCCGATCCTGTCGGCGACCTCCCCCGAGGGCGCCCGTGACTTCGTGGTCCCCTCCCGTCTGAACCCGGGCAAGTTCTACGCCCTTCCGCAGGCGCCGCAGCAGTTCAAGCAGCTGCTGATGATCTCCGGCTTCGACCGCTACTTCCAGATCGCGCCCTGTTTCCGTGACGAGGACGCGCGTGCGGACCGTTCGCCGGGTGAGTTCTACCAGCTCGACGTCGAGATGAGCTTCGTCGAGCAGGAGGACGTCTTCCAGCCGATCGAGCGGCTCATGACCGAGCTGTTCGAGGAGTTCGGCGGCGGCCGTGAGGTCACCTCGCCGTTCCCGCGGATCCCGTTCCGCGAGTCGATGCTGAAGTACGGCTCCGACAAGCCGGACCTGCGTGCGCAGCTGGAGCTCGTCGACATCACCGACGTCTTCGAGGGCTCGGAGTTCAAGGCGTTCGCCGGCAAGCACGTGCGGGCGCTGGCGGTGCCGGACGTGTCCGCGCAGCCGCGGAAGTTCTTCGACCAGCTCGGTGACTTCGCGGTCTCGCAGGGCGCGAAGGGCCTGGCCTGGGTGCGGGTGGCCGAGGACGGTTCGCTGTCCGGCCCGATCGCGAAGTTCCTCACCGAGGAGAACGTCGCCGAGCTGACCAAGCGCCTCTCGCTGGCCGGCGGTCACGCGGTGTTCTTCGGCGCGGGCGAGTTCGACGAGGTCTCGAAGATCATGGGCGCGGTGCGGGTCGAGGCCGCCAAGCGTGCCGGGCACTTCGAGGAGGGCGTCTTCCGGTTCTGCTGGATCGTCGACTTCCCGATGTACGAGAAGGACGAGGAGACGGGCGCGATCGACTTCTCGCACAACCCGTTCTCCATGCCGCAGGGCGGTCTGGAGGCCCTGGAGTCCCAGGACCCGCTGGACATTCTGGGCTGGCAGTACGACATCGTCTGCAACGGCGTCGAGCTGTCCTCCGGAGCGATCCGGAACCACGAGCCGGAGATCATGCTCAAGGCGTTCGAGATCGCGGGCTACGACCGTGAGACCGTCGAGGAGAAGTTCGCCGGCATGCTGCGCGCGTTCCGCTTCGGCGCCCCGCCGCACGGCGGCATCGCCCCCGGCGTCGACCGCATCGTCATGCTGCTGGCCGACGAGCCCAACATCCGCGAGACCATCTCCTTCCCGCTCAACGGCAACGCCCAGGACCTGATGATGGGTGCGCCGACGGAGCTGGAGGAGACCCGGCTGAGGGAGCTGCACCTGTCGGTGCGCAAGCCGCAGCCGAAGTAGGCCGAGGCAGGTCTTTGAAGTTCAGGTGGCTCGGAACCGGCGTCGGTTCCGAGCCACTTTGCTATTCACAGCTCCTTCCGATGTTCCTGACAGGGAGTCCCCTTCTACGGTCCGTGTCCATGACGGACACTCAAGAACTCGACAGCACAGGGAAGTTGACGCGGCGTAAGGCCGTCGCGGTGGGCGCCGGGGCGGTCGCGGCGGTGGGCCTGGGAACCGGTGCCGCGGGCGCCCTGACCCTGGGGAGAAAGCCGGGGCCCGCCACCGGGGCCGAGGTCTGCTACAAGCTGACCTCGGAGACCACCGAGGGGCCGTACTACATCGACGCGGACAAGATCCGCCGGGACATCACCGAGGACCGGGAGGGCATTCCGCTCCTTCTCGACCTGAAGGTGATCGACACGGAGACGTGCAGGCCGGTCCGGAACGCCGCCGTCGACATCTGGCACTGCGACGCGGTGGGCGTCTACTCCGGCTACGAGGCCCAGAGCAACGGCGGCGGAGGCGGCCCCGCACCCACGGGAGAGCCGCCCACTGGGACGCCCACCGGCACGCCGACCGGCGTTCCCACCGGTCCTCCCCCGGGCGGCGGCCACCAGGAACCCACCGACGACACCCGCTATCTGCGCGGCACCTGGCGCACCGACAAGCACGGACACGTCGTCTTCCGGACCGTCTTCCCGGGCTGGTACCGGGGCCGCTGCGTCCACATCCACACCAAGGTGCATGTGGACGGCGAGTGGACGGACGCCGGTTACGAGGGTGGGCGCACCTGCCACACCGGCCAGTTCTTCTTCGACGAGGAGTCGGTCCTGGCCTCGGCGGAGCTGGAACCGTACGCCTCCAACCCCGCCGAGCGCACCACGCTCACCGAGGACATGATCTACGACCAGAGCGGCACGACGGGCGGTCTGCTCAGGCTGAGGTATCGCAAGGACGGCATCGGCAAGGGTGTCCGTGGGTCGATCACGGTCGGAGTGGACCCGGAGACGACGCACGACGGCTGATAAGGCTCCCCCGGGCTCCCACCTTCGCAAGCAGGGCTGCGGGTGCCCCTTCACCGCAGATTCACATACGTGGTCATGCGTCCAACCCATTGACCCGGAGGGGCACCCTCCGTATCGTCCTCGGGTGATCAAGTACATGACGCATGGCCATGTATGTGAACGCCGAGGGAGACAACGATGTCAGCCGAGAGTCGCGCCGTGGGGAAGTTCCTGCGCCGCATGATGCCGCTGCTGGTCCTGATGCTGCTGGTCAACAACCTGGACCGCACCAACGTGGGCTTCATCCAGGAGGATCTCCAGGCGGACGTCGGGGTCAGTGCGACCGCGTACGGCTTCGGGGCGGGGCTGTTCTTCATCGGGTACGCCCTCTTCGAGGTCCCCAGCAACATGCTGCTGGAACGGTTCGGCGCCCGGGTATGGCTGACCCGCATCATGATCACTTGGGGTCTGGTGATCGTGTCGATGTGCTTCATCCACAACGTCACGACGTTCTACGTCCTGCGCTTCCTGCTCGGTGTCGCGGAGGCCGGGTTCTTCCCCGGCGCCATGCTCTACATCACCCAGTGGCTGCCCGACTCCAGCCGGGGCCGGGCCACGGCGATCTTCCTGGGCGGTTCGGCCGCCGCAGGCATCGTGACCGGCCCGATCACCGGCGCCCTGCTGGAACTGCACGGAGCCGGCGGCATCGCGGGCTGGCGCTGGATGTTCGGCCTGGAGGGCGCCTTCTCGGTGGTCGTCGGTATCGCCGCGGGCTTCTTCCTGGTCTCCCGGATCGAGGACGCGCGCTGGCTCGACGCCGACGAGAAGGCGGCGCTGCGGGCCGCGGTCGCCGAGGACCAGCAGGCCCGCAGCCGCGCGCCCAAGGTGTCCCGGTTCAAGCTGTTGATCCACCCGCAGGTCCTGCTGCTGACCGGCGCCTTCTTCGCCATGACCCTCACCGGCTACGCGATCACCTTCTGGCTGCCGAGCCTGATCGAGGAGATCGGCGGATTGTCCTCCTTCCAGGTCGGCGTCCTGTCGGCGATCCCCGCGGTCTGCTCCATGATCGCCATGTACTCCATGAGCCGCTTCACCGACCGCGCCCCGGACCGTCGCCCCTTCCTTGCCGCCATGCTCGTCCTGTCCGCCGGCGGCACCTACCTCGCCACCCTGGGCAACCCCTGGTTCGGCCTCGTGGCGATCACCCTCGCCGGCGTCGGCTCGAAGTGCGCGGCCACCCTCTTCTGGCCGATGGCGCAGTCCGGCCTCGACCTGCGGATCGCCGCTCCGGGCCTCGCCCTCGTCAACTCCATCGGAAACCTCGGCGGTTTCGTCTCGCCGTTCCTCTTCGGCTATCTCAAGGACACAACCGGCAGCACCAACGGCGGCCTCTACACCCTGACCGCGGCGTCGCTGCTCGCGGTGATCGCGGTGAAGTACCTCCGGAGCCCCCGAGCCACCGTGGATCTGAAGGAGAGCACAGGAAGCCACAGTCCGCTCCCACGCTGAGGACAGTCTTCTTACCTAACTTGCTTGTCCATGACGGGAAACCAGCCGGAACAGCAGCAGGTGGCCAACGGGCCGAAACACAAGAAGGACCTCACGCGGCGCAAGGTCGTCGTGGCCGGAGCGGGTGCCGCCGTGGCGGTGGGTGCGGCCGGCACCCTCGCCGCGTCGGGTGCCTTCGCGGGCGAGGTGAAGGGTGGTCCCAGGGCCGCCTCCGCGAGCAGCACCTCCACCGCCGCGGAGGTCTGCTACAAACTCACCTCGGAGACCACCGAGGGCCCCTACTACATCGACGCGGACAAGCTCCGCCGGGACATCACGGAGGACAAGGAGGGCATCCCCCTCACCCTCCAGCTCAAGGTGATCGACTCCGAGACCTGCAAGCCCGTCGCCAACGCGGCCGTCGACATCTGGCACTGCGACGCGCTGGGCATCTACTCGGGCTACGAGAGCGCGTCCACCGGCGGTGGCGGCACCGTCCCGAGCGGTACGCCCACCGGTGAGCCGCCGACGGGCGCGCCGACCGGTGGCCCGCCCAGTGGCGGCGTCCATGAGGAGCCCACCGACGACGAGCGCTATCTGCGCGGCACGTGGAAGACCGACAAGCGCGGCCAGGTCACCTTCAGGACGATCTTCCCGGGTTGGTACCGGGGCCGCTGTGTGCACATCCACACCAAGGTCCACGTGGACGGCGAGTGGACGGACGCCGGTTACGAGGGCGGGCACACCTGTCACACCGGCCAGTTCTTCTTCGACGAGGAGTCCGTGCTGGCCTCCGCCGAGGTCGAGCCGTACTCCACCAACACCACCCCCCGCACCACGCTCACGGAGGACCACATCTACGACCAGAGCGGGACCACCGGGGGTCTGCTCAAGCTGAAGTACAACAAGAAGAACATCGCCAAGGGCGTCGTCGGCTCCCTGACGATGGGCGTCGAACCCGACGCGACGAACGACAACAACTGAGGAAACTCCGCGAACACGGACGAGGGCGCCCGGGACCGTGAAGTCCCGGGCGCCCTCTGCCGTATGACGGTGGGTCAGATCACCCAGAGCAGTCCGTTGCCGCCCAGGAGGGTGCCGCCCTGCTGGGTGAGGCCGAGGGAGGAAGCCGTGAACAGCTTGCTGCCCGTGGCCGTCGGCCGGGAGGAGCCGCCGGGCAACACCCAGACCGCGCCGGTGAAGTTGTTCTCCCCGGCCGCGCCGACGAACAGTTCCGGCCTGCCGTCCTTGTTCACGTCCCCGACCGAGACCGCCGTACCGAAGAAGTCGTCGGTCTCGGAGGCGCCCGGTACGCCCGCGGTGTCCTGGGAGAAGGAGTACGAACCGGTGCCGAGGGCGCCCGAGGAGCGGCCCGGTACGACGGTGACCTGGCCGGCGCGGTTCTTGGCGAGGTTCTCGTACGGCGAGCCGACCACGATGTCCGCGAGGCCGTCCCGGTTGAGGTCGGCCACGGCCAGCGCGCCGCCGAAGGCGTCGCCCTTCTCGCTCGAGCCCGGGACTCCCGCGGTGTTCTGCGTGATCTCGACGGGCACGGTGTCCTTCGCGATGCCGGTCGCCGAGCCGTACCAGACGAGGACGCGCCCGCCCGACTCGCCGTCCACGCCCGCCCTTTCGGGCTCGTCCGGGTCACCGGCCACGAGGTCGGCGTAGCCGTCGCCGTTGACGTCGCCGGAGGCCACGATGAGGCCGTCGCCCCGCAGTTCGTTGCCGGAGGCAGGGTTGGAGTAGACGTCTCCGCCCGTGCCGTTCGTGCGTACGGTGGCGGATGCCGGGTCGGGCACGGCGTTGCCGTCGAAGTCGCCGAGCGCGACGGACACGGTGGACGCGGTGTCGTTGTTGTACACGACGGACCCGAAGCTGCCGTTCCGTCTGAACGGCCCGCTGAAGTACAGGGATGCGTCGTCTCCGCTGACCGCGACCCGGGTCTTCGCCCCGGCCCCGGTGCTGAGCGCGGCGATGTCCTCACCGTAGTGACTCGGCGAGCCGGCCGGCGACGGCAGATCCGTCGCGCTCGTCAGTCCGCTGCTGCTCCCCCAAAGGACCGTCACCGTACCGGCGTTCGTCCCCTTCGACGTGTCCTCGGACGGCGATCCCACCACCAGGTCGGCGTAGCCGTCCCGGTTCAGGTCGGCCGTCGCGGTGGCGGCGCCGAAGCGGTCGTAGGCCTCCGCCGTGCCCGGTACCCCCGAGGTGTTCTGTGTGATCGTCCTGCGGCGGCTCGCCGCCAGGCCGGCGGACGAGCCGTACAGCACGACCACCGCCCCGGCCGATTCCTTGCCCGCCACGTTCGCGCCCGGCGCGGGCAGGACGGCGTCCTTGTAGCCGTCGCCGTTGAAGTCGCCCGGTACCCCACCGTGCACCGCTGCCGCCGGTACAGCCGACAGCAGGGTGCCCCCCATCAGTCCCGCGGCCACGAACGCGGCCGCGCCCCATCTTCGTATATGCGTCACGCGCGGATTGTAAAGGCGCCCGGGGCACAGTGGCCCAAGGCGCCTCGATCCGTGAACTACCGTTGCAGAAACGGGACTTGTAGCCGCCGAAGCCCGTCGCGATCGTCACCCGCGCTCCGAACGACCCCTGAAAGTCAGCAAACCCCATAGGCAGGGCAAAAGACCGTCTCCCGCCGTCATGGACATCCCATGGCGGCCGCACAGGTTCCTCGATGACATCGCACAGCGCGAAGTCGTCTCATGGAGGTCACGAGGTCACGAGGGCGCGTTGACCTGCTGACACGCTGGAGGAAGCGATGGGTCTCATGGTGCTTCTCGCACTGGTGCTGATTGCCGGGGCGGCTGTCGCGGTGGCCGCGCAGCGGCGTGCGGCCGGAGGAGCCGGAGTGGTTCCGCTCCCGCCCGTGGACGACTTCGACGCCCGAGCCGATGCCGAGCGGTGGGTCGAGCGGCTCGGCGGAAGCCTGTCCACGCTGGACGCGGGCGGGGACAAGGCCGCGGACCAGGCACTGACCGACGCGAACGAGCGGTACCGGGCCGCGCAGGGGCAGCTCGTCGCCGCCGGGACGCCCGCGCAGTACGCGATGGTGACGCAGGCCGCCGTGGAGGGCCTCTACTACGTCCGCGGCGCCCGTACCGCCCTCGGCCTCGATCCCGGCCCCGCCCTGCCGGACCTCGGTACGGCCACGGTCACCGCCCGGGACGGCCGGGTCACCGTCGACGAGCGGACGTACGCCGTCTCCGACCGTCCGGGCGGAGCGACGCCGTACTACTACCCAGGCGGGGTCGTCGGGGGCCGGCGGGTCCCGGGCGGCTGGTACAGCCGGCCCTGGTGGAAGACGGCGCTGGTCGCGGGGGCGGCGGGCGCGGGCGGCATGCTGCTCGCCGACGTGCTGTCCGACGGGTTCCACCAACACCGGCCGGGCGGCGGCCCGTTCGGCGGACCGGGCGGATTCGACGGCACCTTCTGAGCCGGACCGGCGGCCGCGGAAACCCGACCGAAGATCGCGGCAACCCTACGGAGACCAGCGGCGACTGAGTGGTCGTAAGGCCCTTCACGAGGGCTTCACACCCCGCTCACGTCGTACAACTCCGTAAGGACTCCCCTGTGGCTTCCCCCTCCCACCGCCGGTCCCTCCGCACCCGACGCACCCTGGTCGTCTCCGCCGCCGTGGTGGCGGCCGGAGTCGGTGCCGGAGTCGTCGTGATGAACGCGAACGCCGGCACCGTCGACCTGTACCACCAGACGCTCGCCGCGAAGGACGGCTGGGCGTCCTCCGGGACGGGGACGACCGGCGGCACCAAGGCCGACGCGGCACACACCTTCACCGTCTCCACGCGGGCACAGCTCGTGAAGGCGCTGGGGTCCGCGTCCGACACCACCCCGCGGATCATCAAGGTCAAGGGCACGATCGACGCCAACACGGACAATGCGGGCAAGAAGCTGACCTGCGCGAACTACGCGTCGGGTACCGGCTATTCGCTGGCGTCGTACCTGAAGGCGTTCGACCCCGCCACCTACGGCCGCTCGAAGCTGCCGTCGGGCACGCAGGAGACCGCGCGCGCCGCCGCGCAGAAGAAGCAGGCCGCGAACATCGTCTTCAAGGTGCCCGCGAACACCACGGTGGTGGGAGTGCCGGGCACGAAGGCCGGGATCTCCGGGGGCATGCTCCAGATCCAGAACGTCAACAACGTCATCGTCCGCAACCTCGCCTTCTCCGCCACCGAGGACTGCTTCCCGCAGTGGGACCCGACGGACGGCGACAAGGGCAACTGGAACTCCAACTACGACTCGGTGACGCTGCGTGGGGCGACCCACGTCTGGGCGGACCACAACTCGTTCACGGACGCGCCGCACCTGGACTCGGTGAACCCCAAGTACTACGGCCGCGAGTACCAGGTCCACGACGGGGAGCTGGACATCACCAAGAGCTCGGACCTGGTGACCGTCTCCCGCAACCAGTTCACCAACCACGACAAGACGATGCTGATCGGCAGCAGCGACAGCGAGCCGGGCGGCAAGCTGCGGGTCTCCATCCACCACAACGTGTGGAAGGGCATCGTCCAGCGGGCGCCCCTGTCCCGCGTGGGCCAGATCCACATCTACAACAACTACTACGACGTGTCGGCCCTCAACGGCTACGCGCTGCAGTACAGCATCAACTCCCGCGCCAAGGCCCAGGTCGTCGCCGCGGACAACTACTGGAAGGTCCCGTCGACGGTCAAGGTGTCGAAGCTGCTGAGCGGTGACGGCACGGGCGCCATCGCGGGCTCCGGAAACCAGGTCAACGGCACGGTGACGAACCTGGTCGCCGCGTACAACGCCGCGTCCTCGAAGGACCTGAAGACCACGGTCAACTGGACACCGACCCTGACGGCAGGCCTGGAGACCTCGGCATCCTCGGTGAAGAACCTCCCGACGTCGCTGGCCACGACGACCGGCGCGGGCGTGCTCAAGTAGCACACGAGACACGCGAGGGCCGGGTGACCACGAGCTCCCGGCCCTCGTGTACCGAGACAGCAAGGGCTGGTACCGCACCGCTCAGGTGTCGTAGGACCCGTCCCAGGGCTCCCCGAAGGCGAGGCGGTCCGGGTAGAGCTCCGCCCACTGTTCGCCGTCGTCCTCGCGGATCACCAGGCCGAAGCGGACGCCCTCGTGGGTGACGCTGAAGGGCCGGATCGCGATGTCCGTGTAGGAGCGTCGGGGCAAGCTGCGCAGCAGGGTCGCGCGGTGGATCTGGGCACGGGTCAGGGGCGCGGCGTCACCCTGCGGGTCGCGCTGCTGGTCCGCCCAGGTGCCCGCACACCAGATGTCCGAGTCGCGGTAATTGCCCTCCGTGTCGAAGGTGTGCAGCACCGCATAGAGACGTTTCTGCTCTTCCCAGCCCTCTTCGAGGTGGAACCCCTCGGGGAAGGCATAGGTGATCGACGCCAGGAACTGACCCTCCGCATACCGCCCGATCGTCTCGGTGCGGTGCCTCGGCTCGTAGGCGACAGGAATGACACCGGGCACGGCCATGGCGCAAACCATACGGCTTGGCGGGGACACGTCGATGCCCGGGTCGGTATCACCGTCGTATCGCCGTCGTCGAGTCGGCACTTTTCTCGGAGGGCGCTCAGCGCTGTTCGCCGGTTCCGGTTTCGTAGCGCGGCAGGTTCTCCGTGGAGATGGTCCAGTCGCCGATGGTGACGTCCTCGCCGTAGACGAAGTCCTTGCGGGTGGCGTAGCGGGGTCCTTCGGGGGTGGGGTGGGTGTCGGTGAGGACGGCGCCGGTGCCGGTGCGGGGGTCGAAGATCGCGTAGACGGGGATGCCGATCAGGGGGTAGTCGCGGACCTTGGAGACCCAGTCGTTGTCCGGATTGGAACGCGAGACGATTTCCACGGCGGCGACGAGCGAGTGGGGATCGAAGGATCCGTCCCCCTCCATCTCGGCCTCGCTGATCACCATCACATCGGGGCGACGCATGACCCCCTCGGGTTCGTCCTCGACATCGGGTTCACCCGTGTGGGCCACGAGCGCCTCCGGCATCACCTTCTCCAGGCGCTTGCGGACGCGCAGCACGGTGAGCTCGTGCGGCTTGGAGGGCGACACCATGTCGAGGACGATCCCTTCCTTGGTGATCTCGAACCTGCCGGGAAGGGTGTCGTCCGTGGAATGCACGAAGTCCCGCATGGCCCGGTAGAGGTGGGAAGTGCCCTGCCGCGCGTCGTCCGGTGCGATGGCCATGGCGCTCGCTCCTCGTCTGTGCCCAGGGGCAAGGATCGTCGCCTTCATGCTAGGCGGCCTCCGGAGGATCGGATCGGCAGTCGCGGCAGCGGCCGGGATCTGGGGCACGGAAGGGGCGGTCGCATCCGTCGCAGTGCTGGAAGGGGTGTCTGGGTTGCGGGGCCGGTGGGGCCGGGGGCCGCAGCGGGGGCAGCGGCGGTAGCTGGGCGGTCAGGCGGTGGGCCAGGAACGCGGCCGGGCGGATCAGGGGTTCCATCGGCAGGTCCGCGACGAGGGCGTGGCGTACGGCGGTGGGGGTGAGGTCGCGTTCCAGCCAGGCGGCCACGCCGGGAGCGAGGTGGTCGGCGTCGATGGCGGAGAGGAGGAGCCGGGGGTCGAGGCGGCGAAGGCCGGCGAGGACGTCGACGGCTGTCTGGAGCAGGGCGGGGGAGGTGTATCCGGGCTGCGGTACGGCGGGGAGGCGCTTCTTGCGGGGAGGGGCCTTCTCCGGAGCCGGGCGGCGGGTCGGCGTGCTGGAGCTCTCGGTGAGGGTGCCGGTCCGGTGTCCGGGCCGGTTGCAGGAGACCGTGCGCGTGACGACCTGGCCGGTGGGCGTGCGCTTGCGGGTACGGCTCAGGTAACCGTGCGCCTCAAGCTCGCGGAGGGCGGCGGCGATACGGGTGGGGCCCTCGGGGAACCGGTCGGCGAGGGTCTTGATGTCGACGGCCGTGCCCTGTCGCACCGACTGGATGTAGCACGCCAGCCCGATGGCGAGCAGGGACAGCTCCTGGTGCTGGGCGAGGTGGTTGCCGATCACCGTGAACTTCTCGGTGTGGCGGGCGTTGTCGTGGACGACGCCGGAGTGAGGCCGCGCGTGGGGGTGGTTTTTGCCCGGGATACGGGACTGGGCGCGCGGGGGCGCGCTAGGGTTTTCGGTGTCCATCGGGAAGCCTCTATCTTCCTCGGTGGTCAGGCCCTCGCACTGGGATTGCAGTCCCGGCGAGGGCCGTCGCATGTCTGGGGTTGTGTCTTGCTGGGGTGAGCGTAAGGCAGGCAACCAGTCCCAAATCCAGCCGAGTTGGGCATATTCACTCGCGCGAGTGAGTTTGCCCGGCGGGAGGGAGGGGTGGGGCTTGGTGAGGTGCTTTCTCCCCAGTGGGTGGTTCATAGGGAGCGCAGGTGGGGCCGGAGCGTGGGTCGTCGGACTCTGGTGATTCGGCTGCTGGAAAAGTGAGTTCGGCCCAGATCGTCTTGCCCGGGGCCAAACCCGGGGCGACTCCCCAGCGGTCGGCGAGGGCGTCTACGAGGATCAGGGCGCGGCCGGTTTCGCTGTCGGGGGCGATGCGGTGGGGGACCGCAGGACGCTGAAGTCGCGTGCGGGGTGGCCGGGTTCGGTGGGGTGGACTGAGGCTTCGGCACGTTCTTGATTCACATCACTCGGCGTGGCCGGGTGTGCTTACCGTGAGGAGTGACGGCATCGGTACGCAGAGCGACTGTCCAGGCCTTGTCCAGAGGTGTCCAGGCTGTCCGGAGGGTGCGTACGGGTAGGGGCGTTGCGGCACGGTCGTACGACG
The DNA here is from genome assembly GCF_036174265.1 of Streptomyces sp. NBC_00285. NCBI lineage: Bacteria > Bacillati > Actinomycetota > Actinomycetes > Kitasatosporales > Streptomycetaceae > Streptomyces > Streptomyces sp. NBC_00285. The sequence goes on from NZ_CP108055.1 coordinate 5,563,717, forward strand.
GAGAGGTGCGCGATGTCGGTGGACGCGGAGGCGGGACGGCTCAAGACGGAGGCGGACGAGCCGGGTTGGGAGGTGGACCCGGACGACGACTGGGGTGTGGCCGTCATCGCCACCGTGGGGCGGCAGTTGAGGCTGCGGCGCGAGGCGGTGGGGATGCGGGTGCCCGACTTCGGGACGGCGGTCGGGTACGGCGAGGACCTGGTGTACAAGATCGAGGCGGGAAAGCGGATTCCGCGCCAGGAATACCTCGACAGGGCCGACGAGGTGCTGAATGCGGGCGGGCTAATCGCGGCGGCGTGGGAGGACGTCAAGAAGGTCCGGTATCCGAAGAAGGTGCGGGCGCTGGCGAAGATGGAGGCCAAGGCTGTCGAAATCGGGGTGTACGAGTGCAGCAACATCCACGGACTGCTGCAGACGCCTGAGCACGCTCGGGCCTTGCTGGAATCGTGGAAGCCTGCGTACTCACCGGAGGACCTGGAGCGACTGGTCGCAGCTCGTGTGGCCAGGCAGTCCATCTACGAGCGGACGCCCGCTCCCGCCCTCGGTCTCGTCCTCGAAGAGGCAACGCTGCACCGCAGGGTTGGAGGCACAATGGTGAGGCGGCAGCAGTTCGAACGTCTGCTGGAGGTTGGGCGGTTGCCCAACGTCACGCTTCAGGTGATGCCGCTGGACAGTGCACCGCACCCCGGGATGAGCGGCAGGATCGAGTTGCTGAAGTTCGAGGACGGCACGGCAGTCGGGCGCGCCGACGGGGCTTTCAACGGCCGCCCGGTCCAGGACCTGAGGGAGCTGCGCATCCTTGAGCTGCGGTATGGCACCATCCGGGCCCAGGCTCTTCCCCCGAGGGAGTCACTGGCCCTCGTCGAACGACTGCTGGGAGAAACATGATCCGCAAGCCCACCGCCGGTGACGCCTCCGAACTGGCGTGGTTCAAGAGCAGCTACAGCAGCGGCCCTGACGGTGACTCTTGCGTCGAGATCGCCGCCACCTCCACGACCGTCCACGTCCGCGACTCAAAGAACACCTGGGGCCCCCACCTGGGTTTCGCCCCGGAAGCGTGGTCGGGCTTCGTGACGTACGCGTCCAGTTCCGCTCTCAGGGGTTAGCGCGGGACGCCGCGGTTTTTCAAGGGCGGTTCAGCAGATTGCCGAACACGGGACCAACATGGCCGTTGTCCAGTTGGAGCGAGTCCGACTTCCGTTCTGCGACCGGTTCCAGCAGGGACTGGATGTTGCACTCCCAGGCCTGGCACAACGCGCGCAAGAAGTATCCGGGGATGCTTCCCGACACACGCCACCACATCTTCTGCCAAGTCAACGCGGTGTGGTCGCGAGCGTACTCGTAGGCCGCGTCACGGTGCGCACCGTAGGGGAAGACATCCGACACAGGTGAGCCCGGATAATTTTCGGACATGACGATCCAATTGTCGGGCATTTGTATCCGATGCCCGGAGCGGGAGTGGTAGATCTCCGGGGGCCTGGTGTTCATGGCCAGGGGTGATCCGCCGACAATGAAGATCTTGCCGTGTTGAACGGCCCACTCGGTGATGCCGGAGGGGCGGAGCACGCCCTGTGATGTGATGGCGAAGGCCACGTCCTCGGGGAGCGAGCCGAAGGTGTGGTAGAGAGTGCCGGCCAATTCCAGCTGTAGATGATCGTCGAACTGCCCAGTGCTGCGCAGCTGTTGTTCCTGAGTCCGTACCCATTCCCGCACCTGGTCCTGCTCCACGGCCAGGGTGGCCCGGTCCCGTGACGCGCGACTGGGCTGTCCGGTGAGATACCCGGCGAAGGAGGACGACCGGTCGGCCAGGAAACCACCGAGCGTAACGATTCCCGAGATGTGGTATCCGTCCTCGTAGTAGAGGTCGTTCCAGAGCGTGGCCAGCCCGATGCGAGTTCCGTTCTCGTCGCGGAGTTCGGTGGCCCGTGCGACGAAGTCGTCCCGCATCTGCAGACGTCGCTTCTCCTCTCCGACGCGCCAGTCGTCCGCCACGACAGGGTAGAGACGGTCGAAGACCGCATCGGGCTCGCCGGTGGCCAGTGAGAACGGGGTGAGAGCATCGCCGTCAGGGGAAGCCGGCTCCCACGAGTGGATGGGAACCGAGTTCTCCACGACCAGGCGCTGGACCAATTGGAAGAGCCGGTCGTCCGCTGTGATGTGGAGGAGACCCCGCAGGTCGTTGGGGTTCTTCTTGAGCTTGACGCGGACAGTCGTGCCTTCCGGGACCCAGCCCTTCACCAGCATAGGAGTCAGCAGGGGACGCTGGGAGGGGCCGTCGAAGGTGAGGCGCCGGGCGTCCTGGACCGCCTGGTCGTAGCGGCGGGTGATCAGTTCCACCTCGTTGCCGAGCAGGAAGACAGAGAAGAAGCCGATGCCGAACCGACCGCTCGGGGTGAAGCCGCCGCCGGCCAGTCCGGGAAGGCGGTTGCGGATTTCGGGGGAGCTCCAGCCGCTGTTGCCGAAGTCGAGAAGGCCATGAATGAGGGTCTCCTCGTCCATGCCGACTCCGTTGTCGCGCACTTCCAGATACCAGGAGCCGTCTGTCTCGGTCAGCCGGATCTCGATGCGTCCGTCAGGGAAGCCGGGCTGCAGTGCCTGGCGCGCGCGGACCGCGTCCTGGGCGTTCTGGATGAGTTCCCGTACCGCGGCTTCAGGCTCGTCCCCGTACAGCTGCTCTCCGCCCAGGTTCCTGACCAGGGCGGGTACATCGGAGACTTTCACCGTCGCGTCGATGGGGCGCCAGCCCTGCGCGGGGAAGTGATCGGCGAAACGCTCCGGCGAGTCGACCCCGGCGACGGCACGGGCCGCGAGGCGCTTTCGTCCGAGGTCGTGCAGGAGGGCGTCGACGGCCTTCAACTCCTGGTCGATGCCGCGCAGATAGTCGAGAGCCAGCCACCAGGAAGGTGCGTCTTCCGGGAGAAAGGGGCGCGCCGAGCTGTAGGTGACCCGGTCGCCGTTCAGGTCCGGCCGACCGACATGGGTCTGGAAGCGCCAGTGCTCGCGGGAGAGACCCTGGGGATTGCGCAGCGCGAACAACAGGGTCGGGGCACGTCGGCCGTCGATCTGGGTCACGTCGGCCAGCCGCAGGACGCAGGCCAGTTTGAGCTGGTCGATAGTCCAGTCGCGTGGCTGCCACGGCCATGAGCTCGACTCCCGGGGGAACTCACCCGCCAGTCGGTCCACCGGCCACCAGTGGCTCGCCGCCAGCTTGCCGATCAGCGGGCCGTACGCCTCCCGCAACAGGACGTCCCCCAGGAGATGGATCTCATTGCCCGCGCTCGACCGCCATGACTGGTCCACCAGCCGACGGGCCTGCTCGGCGTGTGATTCGCGGATCGCGGTGGCCCGGCACGCGGCGGCGATCTCGGCGGGTGGGTCGTCGAGTTGGTCCTGATCCGGCCAGCATCCCTTCTGGTGGTAGTAGGCCACCGACAGAAGATCGCGCCATCGCTCCTCTCCCAGGACCTCGGGCACACTCGTCCCGTATGCGGCCTCCCCCATTGCGGCGTCGTGGAACACGAAGGCACAGCCCAGCACGTACGCCTCCGCGGGATTCAGCTTCACCGCGGTGCCGCACACGAGATCGGCCGTCTCCCACAGGGCGTCCACGTGAGTGATGTCGTGGACCGTGAAATCGGGCATGCTGCGCGCGTTCTCCCGGAGGACCACAGCGGCCTCCTTCCTCAGCCCCACATACGACGAACGCAGCCGCTCGCGCTGTTCGGCGTGCGGGTCGTCACCCGACTGAGTAGCCAGAGTCTTCTGCCACAGGGACGTGCTGGTGTAGTCGTGCTCGGGCACTGGGGACGATCACCTCATAGCTGGCAGGAGGAACAGCGCGGCGATCAACCACATGGTGATTACCGAGACCATGATGAAGAGCAGCACGTAAGTCTCGTACCAGCGAAGGAAGTTGCCTGGCTGTGGACGCTTTCGAAAGGCCGGGCCGACGAACTCGTCGGTGATGTCGCACTCTTCGTTGCGGTAGTCGAGCCAGTTCATCGCTCCGACCACGATCAGAGTGCTGGTGAAGGCGGCGACGACTGTCACGAGGACGAGTAGCCCGATCACTCCGCCGCGCGCGGTGTCCGGTGCCACGTCCCACTTCTGGTAGCCGACGAAGAGGAGCAGAGCCGCACTGACCAGTGCGGTGGCGAGCGTCTGGTAGAGCGTGAGGAAGCGGTGCGCGTTCTCGTTCACCGCGTGGATCTGCTGGAGGATGTACCGGTATCGCTCCAGCGCGAACTCATTGCGAACCGAAGCCGTTTCTGGCCTGGTCTCTCCCGGTGCCGCCATCGCCCCCCCCGTCCGGTTTAGCAGCATAGGCAACTCACCTTTGCCCGGTGCTGGTTTCGTCGACACTTCTGAACCAGGACTGGAACGTCGGGGAGTCACTCGTCGCGGGCGCTACGGCCGCCAGGCGGCGAGCACGTCCCGTGGTCCCCACACCAGTCCGACGTCTCTGGCTTTCACCGCGGACGTCGTTCCTGTCAGGGACACGACGGCCACATTGGCGATGTCGGAGATGAAACCGGGGATCTCCGAGGCGCCTTGGGTCAGGGTGGTCAGGTCTGCCTGATCGAAGGGTGTGGTCAGCCACTTCACGGATCCCGCGAAGTGTACGGTCCCGGCCACGGGTGCGCGATCGGCGCCGACGAGGTCGACCTCTGGTGCGAACTGCCGGTTCCACCAGCCGCCGACGACTTCGGTGTCCGGCCAGGGGAAGTCCCCGGACGCGGCGGCGAGTTCCAGTGCCTGGCGGATCATGGGCTCGACAGCACGGCCCCGCCAGGCCGCCCACCGTCGCTCTACCACGCGGTACGCGGCTTCGGAACGACCGCGTCTGGACAGCTCCTGCGCGGAGCGCGTGGCAGCCAGATAGAGGCGCAGGTTGCTGTCGGCCACACGGTAGAGGGCGGGTTTGCCGGGCTTGGTGGAGAGAGGCGCGTCCGAGGCGAGGACCCGCTTCTCCTCGGTGAGGCGGCGGAGCAGGGGGGACAGTACCCCCGATGGCAGCGCGCCGCTCTGGCTTCCCGCGGTCGCGGCGATGTTGGCGTGCGTACGGTCGCCGCTGCCCACCGCCTCCAGGACCCGCCGGGACTGGTCGGGTGCCGGGAACTCGGCCATCAGGGCGGCCTCCGGCACACCGAACAGGGGCGAGGCCGGGTCGGCGCATTCGGACTTGATGAAGTCGAGCGCCGGGGTGCCGTGCGGCCAGGCGCGCAGAATCCCCGGAAGGCCGCCGGAGACGAGGTGTGCGTCGATGGCGTCGGCCGCTTCCAGGCCCAGCGCGTCGCCTGTCTCCGCCGGATTCAACGGGCCGAGGACGAGGCTGTCGGCTCGTCCGTAGAAGGGGCGGTCGTACGCCGTGAACCGTTCCATCATGTGCAGATCGCTGCCGAGCAGGAGAAGAAGCACGGGGCGGCCGGACAGAAGCCGGTCCCACGCGGTCTGTAGCGCGCCGTCGAACACGGGATCCTGCTCTGCGAGCCAGGGCAGTTCGTCGAGCACGACGACGCAGGGAGAGTCCGGCAGCAGGGCGGCCAGGGTGCGCAGGGCATCCGGCCAGTTGGTGGGGGCGGTCCGGGGCACGATTTCCCGGTCGGCGGGGAGCGAGGACTCGCTCAGTTCCGTCATAAAGTCGGCGATGCCCTCCAAAGGCGAGGCGCCCTTGGTCGCGGTGAAGAAGACGTACGGTCGGCCCGCGCGGTCGCAGAACTCCTGCACGAGCCGGGACTTCCCGACCTGACGGCGCCCTCTGATGGCGACCGCAACGCCGGCCCCGTCAGCGGTGACGCGGGCGAGGCGTTTGTGGAGGAGAGCCAGCTCGGTTTCACGGCCTACGAAGGGGCTGGGCATCGTCGGCAACTCCCCGAGGTTAGGTAGACTCAATTTATGTAGATTCTATCTACCTAACCTCGGATCTCGCCCGCCTTATGCGGCGGGCGTGCCGCCGAAGCGCTCCTTGTAGTTCTCCAGGTCCTCGTCCGTGAGCTTGGCGAAGAGGACCGGGGGGACCGTGAAGGGGGTGCCGGCGGGGACGCCGGTGAGAGCGCGGGCCTCGTCGGCCGTGACCCAGGCCGCCGTGTCGTCGGTCAGTGCGAACGCCTCGCGCATGATCTTCGCCGTCGACGGGATGAAGGGCTCCGAGACCACCGCGTACAGGTGGATCAGGTTCATCGCGGTGCGGAGGGTCAGGGCGGCGGCGGGCTGGTCCGTCTTGATCTCCAGCCAGGGGGCCTTCTCCTCCAGGTAGGAGTTGCCGGCCGACCACAGGGCGCGCAGGGCAGCCGCGGCCTTGCGGAACTGGAGCGCCTCCATCTGGGACTCGTACTCGGCGAGCAGGCGGGTGATCTCCTCGCCCAGCTTCGTCTCCGCCTCGCCCGCCTCGCCGCCCGCGGGGACCTCGTCGCCGAAGCGCTTCTTCGAGAAGGACAGGACCCGGTTGACGAAGTTGCCGAGGGTGTCGGCGAGGTCCTTGTTCACCGTCGCCGTGAAGTGCTCCCAGGTGAAGGACGAGTCGTCCGACTCGGGGGCGTTGGCGATGAGGAAGTAGCGCCAGTAGTCGGCCGGGAGGATGTCCAGGGCCTGGTCGGTGAAGACGCCCCGCTTCTGGGACGTGGAGAACTTCCCGCCGTAGTACGTCAGCCAGTTGAAGGCCTTGACGTAGTCGACCTTCTTCCACGGCTCGCGGACACCGAGCTCGGTCGCCGGGAACATCACCGTGTGGAACGGGACGTTGTCCTTCGCCATGAACTCCGTGTAGCGGACGGGGTTCTCGCCCAGGTCCGACTCGTACCACCAGGACTTCCAGTCCCGGTTCTCCGGGTCGAGGTCCGACCACTCCTTCGTCGCGCCGATGTACTCGATCGGGGCGTCGAACCAGACGTAGAAGACCTTGCCCTCCGCCGCCAGCTCCGGCCACGTGTCCGAGGGGACCGGGACGCCCCAGTCCAGGTCACGGGTGATCGCACGGTCGTGCAGGCCCTCGGTCAGCCACTTGCGGGCGATGGAGGAGGCCAGCTGCGGCCAGTCGTCCTCGTGCCGGGAGACCCACTCCTCGACCTCGTGCTGGAGCTTGGACTGGAGGAGGAAGAGGTGCTTGGTCTCGCGGACCTCCAGGTCGGTGGAGCCGGAGATCGCCGAGCGCGGGTCGATCAGATCCGTGGGGTCGAGCACGCGCGTGCAGTTCTCGCACTGGTCGCCGCGGGCCTTGTCGTAGCCGCAGTGGGGGCAGGTGCCCTCGACATAGCGGTCCGGGAGGAAACGGCCGTCGGTGGGGCTGTAGACCTGGCGGATGGCGCGCTCTTCGATGAAGCCGTTCTCGTTGAGGCGGCGCGCGAAGTGCTGGGTGATCTCGACGTTCTGCTCGCTGGAGCTGCGGCCGAAGTAGTCGAAGGCCAGCGCGAAGCCGTCGTAGACCGCCTTCTGCGCGTCGTGCGCCTGCGCGCAGAACTCGGCGACCGGAATGCCCTGCTCCTTGGCCGCCAGTTCGGCGGGGGTGCCGTGCTCGTCCGTCGCGCAGATGTAGAGGACCTCGTGGCCGCGCTGGCGGAGGTAACGGGAGTAGACGTCCGCCGGGAGCATGGACCCCACCATGTTGCCCAGGTGCTTGATCCCGTTGATGTACGGAAGGGCGCTGGTGATGAGGTGTCGAGCCATCGGGGGCTGCTCCCAGGTCGCTGCGTGCGGTGACGGATGGTGATTCGGCTGCTTGGCCGAGCCGTCGTACGAACTCTGAAATCGTAGTCGACCGGGACGATCGCGAGGACCTGTAATATATCTTCGGACTGGCTCGCGTATATATAAGGGGGTCCCTCATGTCGAAGCTGCTCATCGAGGTCGACGACGAGGCTCTGGCGGAAGCCCAGCTCCTGCTCGGCACGAAGACCAAGAAGGACACCGTCAACACCGCGCTGCTGGAAGTCGCCAAGCGGCGCAGCCGGGCCATAGCGCTGGCCAAGCTCCGTGAGAGGGGGGCGCGCGGCGACTTCGACATCCTCCTGGACAAGAGGAACTACCGCCGGTGAGCGACATCTCGTATCTGGTCGACACCTCGGCCGCGGTGCGCCTCCTCAGCAGCGACGCGTACGACGAACAGTGGGGGCAGGTGCTCGACAACGGGCTGGCCGCGCTCTGTGATCTGACCGAATTGGAGCTCCTGTTCTCCGCACGCGGACGAGCGGACCGCGAAGGCATTCAGCAGGAGCTGCGGCAACTGTTCAGCTGGGCCCTCATGCCCGACGGCATCTATCAGCGCGCCCGCGAGGTTCAGCAGCTTCTCACCGACGACGGGGAGCACCGCTCGGCCGGACCGGTCGACCTGCTCCTCGCCGCCACGGCCGAGCTGTCCGGGCTGACGCTCCTCCACCACGACCGGGACTTCGAGACGGTCGCCGGGCGGACGGGGCAGTCGACGGCCTGGCTGGCCGAGCCCGACTCCTGAGCTCCGGCCGGTCAGGACGCCCTACGCGCCCGGCTTCTCCTCCAGGCGTGGGAAGAGCACCGCGCCCTTCGTGACGTTCGCGCCGGGGCGGAGCCGGCCCCGAGCGGGAGACGGAGAGTCCTGGAGGCCTTGGCGTATCGCCGCGCTGACGGTGCCAGCGGGTGAGTACGTCGCCTGCGGCGGTCAGGCCGCCATGGGCGGAACCGTAGTGGTGGGACGGGAACGGGGCCCGGCGATCAACCGGGCCCCGTCTTGTGGTGCTGTATCTGTCAGGGGCGCCAGTTCGCCAGGATGCCCTCGTAGATCTCCGTGTCGGTGAGTTCCTTCGGGGTCTCGCCGGCGAGGAAGTGGGACGTGTTCGCGAGCTTGAGCTTGCGGAGGTAGTCGAAGGCCTTGTTCTCCGGGTCGCCGAAGGCCACGAAGGAGAAGAAGACGGTCGGGTGGGTCTTCGCCGCCTCGGTGAGGGCCTGGGTGGCGGGGGTCTTCGCGTCCGGGGCGCCGTCCGTCTGGAAGACGACCAGGGCGGGGGTGTCCGGGGACTCCTTGGTGTGGTGCGCGAGGACCTCTTCGACGGCCGCGTGGTAGCTGGTACGGCCCATGCGGCCGAGGCCTGCGTGGAGTTCGTCGATCTTGTTCTCGTGGTCGGCGAGGGTGAGCTCACCGGTGCCGTCGAGTTCGGTCGAGAAGAACACGACCTGGACCTTGGACCCGGGGTCCAGGTGCGCGGCGAGGGCGAGGGTCTGCTCACCGAGGGCCTGGGCGGAACCGTCCTTGTAGTACGGGCGCATGCTCGCGGAACGGTCCAGGACCAGGTAGGTGGTGGCGGTGGTGCCGGTGAGCTTGTGGGCGGTGAGAGTGGTGGCAGCGGCGTCGTAGGCGGTGCGGAGGGTGGCGGGTACGGCCTTTCCGTTCCCACCGGCATCGCCCGTGAGGGGCTCGCTCTCGTCCGCGGGTGTCCCCTGCGGGGCGTCCTCGCCGTCTGCTGCCGCGAGCACGTTGTCCGCTGCGGTGGGGGCGGGGGCCGAGGGCTCGGATGCGGTGGCCGGTTCCGGCTCCACCTCCGGCTCGGGGTCTACGGCGGTCTCGGGCTCCGGCTCCGCCTCGGGAGCGGTCTCGGCGACCGGTTCCGCCTCGGCTTGCGGCTCGGGGGTGGCCTCAGCGACCGGCTCGGGAGCGGGGGTCGGCTCGGGCTCCGGCTCGACGGTTGCTTCCGGCTTGGGAGGAGCCTCGGTCACCGCTTCCGGCTCGGGCGCCTGCTCGGACTCGACCGTAAGCTCCGGCTCGGGCGCGTGCTCCGGTTCCGCCTCAGGCGCGGCCTCTGCGACCGGCTCGGGCGCCTGCTCCGGTTCCGCCTCCGGAGCGGCCTCTGCGACCGGCGTCGGCTCTTCAGCCACCGGCTCCTCTACGGCCGCCTCAGCCACGGGCTCATCCGCGGCCGGCTTATCGGCCACCGGTGCTTCGGCAGCGGCCTCCTCGGCGGCCGCTTCCGCCGCCGCCGGCTCCGCCGCGGGTGCCTCGGGTGTTGCCGTCGGCTCCGTTGCGGTCGGTGTCTCTGTCGAGGACGTCTGCTTCGGGACCGCCACGTTGTCGAAGGCGGCCGAGACCAGATCGTGTTCGGAATCGGTGGAAATGGAAGTGGACGGCTTGGCGGAGCGCGGCTCGGGGACCGTGGTCTTCGCAGGAGCCGGTGCCGGAGTCGGCTCCGGGGCCGTGGCTGTGGGCGGAGTCGGCTCGGCCGCCGGGGACGGGAGCTTCGGTTCCGTCTCCTGCGAAGGAGTCGTCTCCGCACCCTCTGCCTCGGTGGCAGCGCCCTTGCTCGATCGGCCGCCGAACGCGTTCCGCAGGAGAGTGAGAATGCCCATGTGCGCAACCCTTCGCATGAGTTGAAGCCCGTCAATCCCTGGCCAGGACGGACACGTAAGGTTAGCGGCCCTGGATCGCGATCTTGGTCAGGGGCAGGTGGCAGGGGGCTCGGCGTCAAGACCTAGTTCCGGACATCACCCCCGTACACCCCGAACTCGCACCGGAATCCGTACGTCCACGACGGGTTCACCGCAGTTCAGGCCCCCGTCCTCAGGGAGACGCGGTGATCGCCCGTGCGGTCGCCACCTCTTGCCGTAGCGGCTCCAGAACGCTGCCCGCAGGGCCGGTGAGGTCCGTGCGGACGGCATAGAGGGTCTCCGCCTTCCGCAAGCCGTCGGCCAGCTCCCGGAGCTGAAGGGCGACCTGGTCCACCTCGGGCGGTGACGGCGGTGCGGCCCCGTGCCGTACCCGCACCCTCGCCGCTGTCGTCGCGTCCACGATGCGTTCCACCGCCACGACCAACGGCCACCAGGCAGCCGCCCGTCGTCCCGTGGGCGGCGGTTCGGTCAGGGCTCGCTGGAACTCCGTGCGGACGGTGGACAGGTCGCGGTAGAGGCGGCGGCGTGCGCGGGCGCGGGCCGCCGGTTCGACGGAGGGCCCGAACGCGGACTCCACATAGGCCGCCGTGTCCGCCACCGCGTCCGCCAGGCGGTCGCCCACGCGGGTGTGCCAGCTCTCCGGCCACAGCAGATAACCGGCGACCAGGGCGATGCCACAGCCCATCAGGGAGTCCAGCAGCCGGGGCATGAGCAGGGCCGTGCCCTGGTGGTTCAGGACGTCCGACAGCAGGAGGATCACCGGAGTGATCGCCGCCGTCTGGTAGCCGTAGCCCCGCGGGGTGAGCGCCGGGATCAGCGGGGCCAGCAGGAGCATCACCGGTACGTCCCACCAGCCGCGCGCCACCTGTGAGAGGACCGCCGCCGCGACCACCAGCCCGGCGACCGTGCCCAGTGCCCGAAGCAGCGCCCGGGAGAACACCGAGCCGAAGTCCGGCTTGAGGACGAAGGTGATGGTCAGCGCCACCCAGTAGGAGCGGGGGACGGGGATGATCGAGACCAGTGCCTGGGCCAGTCCGATGCACAGGGCCAGACGCAGGCCGTAGCGCCAGGACCCCGCCGACAGGGCCACGTTGCGGGCGGCGCGGGCGGCTCGTACGCCGAGTGCGGCCGGGCGGCCCAGGCGGTCGTCGATGCCGTGGGGGTCCACATCCGGTACGGCGACGACCTCGGCGGCGTGCCGCAGCGCGTGGTCGACGGCCCGCGCGGTCTCCGTCAGGGGAACCGGGAGGCTCAGGTCCGTCGGGCCCGGCCGGCCCGTCTCCACCGTCCTGGCGAGCCCGCGGACCGCTTCCGGGATCTCCGGGGCCAGCGCCGTGCCGGACAGGCGGACCGCGGGGGCCGCCTCCACGACCGGGGTGATCGCGTTCAACTGGGCGAGCAGCCTGGTCAGTTCGGGGCTGCGGCCGTGGTGGCGGGCGCGTCGGGCGAGGACGAGGTCGTACGACTGGTTCAGGGACTGGGTGACGGCGTGCCGTGCCTCGTCGTAGCGCGAGTGCCCGCAGGCCTCCATCAGGTCGGCCACCGTCCGGTAGGTGCGCGCGACAGCCGCCCGTTCCGGCACTCCGGACCTGAGCGGCCACGCCAGCAACGCAAGCAGCAGGACCAGCAGGCCGCTGCCCGTCATCAGCAGCGGGGCCAGCCACCAGTCGCCCGGCATCGGCAGGCCCGCGCCCACCACGGAGTTCAGCAGGAGCAGCAGGCCTGAGACCGAGGCGACCGCGCCGATCGTCGAGATCATCCCGGAGACCAGGGCGACGCAGGTGACGGCGATGACCGCGAGCCAACCGTGGCCGTACACCAGCGAGCCGAGGGTCACGCCGATCGCGCCGAACAGCTGGGGGATCGCGATGTTGAGGATCCGCATGCGGTAGGCGTCGGCGGTGTCGCCGATGACGCCGGACAGGGCGCCCATGGAGGCGAGGGCGCCGTACGCGGGCTGGTCGACGGAGAGTCCGATCGCCAGCGGGAGGGTCATCGCGAGGGCGGCGCGGGCCACGGCGGGCCGGTTGACGGGTGCCTGCTGGGACTGGAGGTTCCGGACCAGCCAGTCGGGCGGGGTGAGGCCGATGCGGGACATGGGCCCATTATCGGCGCCCGGGTCATCCGCTCCCGTGCAGCGTGACGTCGACGAGGAGGGCGCGGTGGTCGGTGTCGGCCAGGTCCAGGAAGTGGGCGTCGCTCGCCGAGAAGTCCGCCGACACCAGTACGTGGTCGATCTGCGCGCCGATCGCCGGGGCCGTGCGGGCGGGCCAGGTCGGTGTGCGGTCGGAGCCGGCGAGGCGGGCCGCGTCGCGCAGGCCGGTGTCGAGGATCGCGCGGAAGGCCGCGTGGTCCTGGGAGGCGTTGAAGTCGCCGGCCAGGACGGTGGGCGCCTTGTCCACGGCAGCCGCGAAGTGCCGGAGTCGCCCCAACTCGCTCCGCCATAGGTCCAGTTGGCCGGGCAGCGGGGGCATCGGGTGAGCGAGCTGCAGCCGTACGGTGTGCCCGCGCACATCGGCGACGGCACCGGGCATGCCCATGGTGCTGCCCGGGATCCCGGCGGTGGGCTTCAGCGGGAAGCGGCTGAGGACGACGGACCCCGTCGAGCCGCTCCCCTCCACGGACCGCCGGTACGGATAGCCCGCGGACAGGGATCCGCGCAGGGTCGCCGAGCAGCCGTACTCGCACTCCTCCACGAACACGACGTCCGGTTTCTCGCGGCGCACGGCGGTGACGAGGGCGTCGGTGGCCCGTCCGAACTCGACGTTCGAGGTGAGGACGCGGAAGGAGGCGAGCGCCCGGCCGTCCGGTTCGCGGCCCGTTCCGTACGGCGCGATGCACCATGCCAGCAGTCCGAGGACCACGGCCGCCCAGAGCGTCCCGGGCCACCACCGGGTGAGGAGTGCGAGGGCCAGGCCCAGCGCGGCGGGCGCCAGCAGCCACGGGAGGAAGGCGAGGAGCTGGGGGACGGGGGTGATGCCGTCCGTGTCGGCCAGCCGGCATCCGACGACCGTGCTCACGGCGGCGAAGAGCAGGGCTGCGGTCCAGATGCCGAGGCGCCGTCGGGTCACCGTCCCGAGCCTACGAGCGGGCGTCGGCCTTCGCCAGGAACTCCCCGAGGACCGTGTTGAACTCTGCCGGCCGTTCCAGGTTCGGCAGGTGCGCAGCCCCCTCGAACACGTGCAGTTCCGACTCCGGGAGCGCCGCGTGCATGGCCTCCGCGTCGGAGACCGGCGTGTAGGTGTCGTCGGCTCCCACGGCCACCAGCGCCGGAACCGTGACGCGGGTCAGCAGGTCGCGGTAGTCGGGGCGGGCGGCCCGGGCGCGCAGGGCCGCCGCGGCGGACTCGGGGCGGGTGGCCGTCATCATGCGGTGGACGTGCGCCTTGACCTCGGGGGAGGCGTACGGCGCGACCATCTTCTCCAGCACCTCGTCGGCGTACCCGCGCATGCCCTCGTGCAGCAGCCGGTCCGCCATGGCGTGCCGGGACCGCACGCCCTCGGGGGTCTCCACCGCCGGGAACGTGTCGGCGAGGACCAGGCCCCGGATCCGGCCGGGGAAGCGCCCGTAGCAGTCCATGGCGATCTGGCCGCCCATGGACAGGCCCGCCAGTACGCACTGCGCGACGCCGAGTTCGTCCAGCAGCGCCTCGATGTCCCGGGCGAACTGCCCGAACTCCGTGACGGGGGAGGTGAGCGGTGTGCTTCCGTAGCCGCGCAGGTCGGGGGCGATCACCTGGCGGGAGGCGGCGAACGCCTCGATCTGCGGGTGCCACATCGTGTGGTCGAAGGGGTGGCCGTGGACCAGGACCAGTGGGATCGCCGTCATGACGCCGACCCTAGGTCGGCCCGGCTTCTCGGGGCAATAAGATCTTTGCCCTCGGTGCAATCACAGGGGGTCCCGTGCACGACTACCGGCGCATCGCCGACCGCATAGCCGCCGACATCACCGCCGGCCGGCTCCGCCCCGGCGAACGCCTGCCCCCGCAGCGGAAGTTCGCCCGCCGGCACGGGATCGCCGTGTCGACGGCGGAGCGGGCCTACGGCGAACTCGTGCGGCGGGGACTGGTCGTCGGCGAGGTCGGACGCGGCACCTTCGTCCGCACGGCGCCACCCGTACGGCCCGGCAGGGGGCTCATCGAGGATGCGGGGGCGGCCGTCAACCTGGAGCTCAACTACCCGTCCGTGGAAGGCCAGTCCGAGCTTCTCGCCGCCGCGCTCGCGCCCCTGCTGCGCCCCGACGTGCTGACGGAGGCCCTACGCCCGGCCGCCGCCACCGGCACGCCGGCCGCACGCGAGGCCACAGCCGCACTGCTCACCACCCCCGGCTGGCGCCCCGGCGTGGACACGATCCTCTTCACCGGCAACGCCCGCCAGGCCGTCGCCGCCGCCCTCGCCTCCCTGGTCCGGCCGGGCGGCCGGGTCGGGGTCGAGGAGCTGACGTATCCCGTGGTCAGGGAGATCGCGCACCGGCTCGGCGTCACGCTGGTGCCGCTGGCCACGGACGAGGACGGACTGCGCCCGGACGCGGTCGTGGCCGCCCACCGCGCGGCTCCCCTGTCGGCGCTCTATGTCCAGCCGACCCTGCACAATCCGACCTCGGTGACGACGAGCCCCGAGCGCAGGCGTCAACTCGCCCACACCGTGAGCGACTTGGACCTGCCCGTCGTGGAGGACCGCATCTGGTCGTTCCTCGCGGAGACCGACGACCCGCTCGCGGCCCACGCCCCCGCGCTCACCCATGTCGTCGACGGCCTCTCCAAGCGGGTCGCGCCCGGCCTCACCGTCGGCTTCCTCGTCGTACCGGCGTCACGCGTGCAGGCGGTGGCGGACGCGGTCCGTTCCGGCGGGTGGGGGGCGGGCCGGTTCGCGCTGGAGGCGGCGACGGGGTGGATGGCCGACGGGAGTGTGGCGCGTCTTGTCGGGGCGAAGCGGGCCGACGCGGCGCGCAGACAGCGGGTGCTGGCGAAGTGCCTGGACGGGTTCGCCGTACGGTCCGATCCGCGCGCCTACTACGCCTGGTGGGAGCTCCCGGCCCCCTGGCGGGCGGAGACCTTCACGGCCGCCGCTGCGGCGCTCGGCATCGCGGTCTCGCCGGGCCCGTCCTTCGCCGTCGGCCCGGGCCGCACCCCGGACGCGGTACGGCTCGGGCTGGCGTCGGCTCCCCTGGCGGACCTGGAGCGGGCGCTGCGCACGCTTGCCGAGGTCGCCTCGCGAGGCGCGGGTCAGCCCAGCGGGCCGTCGTAGCCGGCCGTCGTAGTCGGGCAGCTTGTACGTCGCGTCGGCGTGACCGGGCGTGAGGTCGGTGGTGTTGTCGAACAGGTCAGCCCAGGCTGGTCGGGCCCGCCGTGGGCCGGGTGGCGGCCGGGAGATCATTCGATGACGTCACGGCCATGTTCAGGTCGATGACCTGCGGGTCGGCCCCGGGCCCCCGCCCCCGCACCCGGACGTACCGGCTGAGCCACGCCCCGAGGGCGACGGTCAGACCCACGGCCACCAGCAGCCACGAGGCCTGGCGCAGCGTGACCGTCAGGGCGTCGTAGATCGCGCCCGCCGCCGGGCGGTGCACCGGGTCGGGCAGGTCGGTGAGGGTGAGATGGCGGCCCACGGCGACGGCGAGGCCGAGCAGCGCGCCGCCGAGCGCCGTGCCGAGGGCGGTCGCGGTGAGGGCGCGGCGGCGGCAGGCGGCGACCGCGATACCGGCGAGGGCGAGGACGGCGGCCGTGACGGGCAGCCAGAAACCGGCGACTTCGAGCACGTCGTAGCCCTTCCGCAGGCGGTCGAGTTCGGCGGCCGGAAGTACGGCGACCGTGGTGTGAGGCAGGTCCAACGGCACCTCGGCGTAAGGCAGTTGCTGCTCCACCTCGGCGAGGTCGACACGCACCTCGCGGCGGCTGTCGTCGTGCAGCGCGGTCAGTACGGCGTCGTGGACGGCCCGGTTGCCCGCGTCCCACGCGGTGCGGAAGGCCGGGGTGCGCTCGAAGTCGTGCACGAAGGGCCGCAGCGGCTCGCCGACCTCGCCCTCCACGGCGTCCCGTACGGCCGGGTCGGCGGCGAGGGGCGCCATCGCGGTGACGTACCGGCCCGTGTCGGCGAGGCCGTACACCACCCAGGCCGCCAGCGCACCGAAGGGCACCAGGAGACAGGCCAGGGCGATCAGTACGGCCGACAGGGCCGTCCTCAGTCGGGTGGACACCCCTCCAGGCAAGGCCGCCCGGGGCCGGGGCGCGAGCGGCGCGCGTACATCCGGGCGCACGCCGTCCGCCGAACGGGTGATGACCCCGCCGGGCCGTTGCCGGGCCCTTGCCGGAACCGGCTCCTCCGTTCTCCGGTGGAGGGTTCACCCGAACGGGTGTCTCATGGATCTGGGGAAGAAGGAGGCCGATCATGCGCACCACTACGGCCCTGCGGACCCTGGCCGTGGCCATGTCCACCGGCGCGACGCTCGCCGTCACCGCGGTGGGCACGTTCGCTGCGGCAGCCCCGCCCACCTACGCCGACGGCCACGGTGGCCACGGTGGCGGCGGTCCGATCTGGGGCACCATCGTGTCCCGCACCGCGCTCAACGTGCGGGCCGAGCCCACCACCCACTCCGTCGTCGTCGACCGGCTCTCACCGGGCAGTCAGGACCGCGTCGAGTGCATGGTCCGCGGGCAGAGCGTCAACGGCAACCCGTACTGGTACTGGTTCACCGGCGCCCAGGGCTGGGTCAGCGCCGACTTCGTCGACACCGGCGGACGTCCCGTGCCGGCCTGTGCCGACCCGTGCCCGCAGTGGAAGAACGACAACTGGAGCAACGCCGACTGGAACGACCCGAGCTGGAACTCCGGTTCCGACTCCTGGGCAGCCTCCGGCTCCGTCTCCTGGAGCGTTTCCGGCTCCTGGAGCTGGAGCGCGGCCGGATCCTCGTCGGACGTCTGGGACTGGATCCCGGGCGTCCGGTGAGCGGAGGGATGAGGGATGAGGGAACGCGCGGACCCCGGCGGGCAGTCGGCCGGGGTCCACGTGTGTGCGCCGGGGTTCTCGCGGATCGGTCCTAGCGGATCCGGTTGCCCTCGCCGTCCTCGTGTGTGTAGTAGCGGTAGAAGAACACGAGGAACACTCCCGCCGTGACCGCGAGCCCCAGGGCAGTCGACCGCAGCACGCTCTCCCCGCTCTGGCTGTACAGGAACCCGACGGCCGCACCGGCGAACGCCGACTTGACCCCCGAGTGCAGCTCCCGCTTCAGCAGCGGAGCGAACGTGGCCACCGCGAGGCACAGCACGACGAACGCCAGCGCGGTCACGAAGCCGAACAGGATGTTCCAGCCGGTGATCGGCCCGCCGTCACGGCGGTTCGCCGCGGCCCAGTAGCCGTAGACGAGACCCAGCACGACGGGGACGCCGTAGCGGGCCGCCAGGTGGATCCTCGGGCTGAACACGTCGGGTGTGCGGGCCGGCCCGGTCAACGCGCCGACAGGTGCCGCATGAGCCATGAGAGCACTCCTCTCTCTCCGCCCCCGACTACCAGAGCACACCTGGGCGCAGGCGCTGGCAAGTCGAATGACGGAGCACGTCCGACGAGCGGGCAGGAAAGGGACGTTTGCGGTCCCTGTAACTCCCCTTCGC
This sequence comes from Streptomyces sp. NBC_00285, assembly GCF_036174265.1. Classification (NCBI taxonomy): domain Bacteria; kingdom Bacillati; phylum Actinomycetota; class Actinomycetes; order Kitasatosporales; family Streptomycetaceae; genus Streptomyces; species Streptomyces sp. NBC_00285. Next base: position 5,581,670 of record NZ_CP108055.1, read on the forward strand.
AGCCGGAGCGGTTACCGTGCTGCGGTAAGTGATCGACGGGGGATGGGGAGGGACCGATGCCCGGGACCGTGCTGCTGCTCGCCGCCTCACCGGTGGGCAAGAGCTGTCTGGTGGACGCGGCGTCCGTCCTTCCCGTGCTCGCGGCCGTACCGCCCGCCGTGCTCTCCGGCACCGACACGGCCAACGTCGTCGAACTCGCCGACCCCCTGGAACCGCAGGCCGTCCTCACCCGGCTGCGCGCCGTCGCGGCGACCCCGGGGCCGCTCACCGTCTTCGTCGCCGGCCAGCTCGTCCTGGACCGCCGCCAGCACCTGCCCCACCTCGCGCTGGCCCGCACCACGCCGGCCACCGTCCGCTACACCGCGCTGCCCTGGCAGTGGATCCGCGAGGAGTTCCGGCTGCGGGCGCCGGGGACCACGACGCTCTTCCTCGACCTGCACGCCGACGCGGACGCCTGGGGATGGCTGCGGACACACACGCTCGACTCGGGGCGCAACAACGCGGTGCTCGGGCGGATCGCACCGCCGCCGTCGCGGCGTACGGTGGCGGCGCCGATGTACATGAGGACGCTCGCGACGATTCTGCGCAGCGGGTGGCGTCCGCCGGTCGAGCAGTTGCATCAGCAGGCGTTCGGGCGGCTGGGGCCGGACGCGTACGGGGACGTCGTGCTGTCGGTGCTGCCGGCTCCGGTGGCCGCCCCCGGGGGCTTCGCCTCCAGAGCGCCGTACCGGCCCGAACGGCCCCGCCCCCAGGCGCCGGCGGGGCCCGTGGTTCCGGCCAAGCCCGCCCAGCCGCCCCAGGTGGACCCCCACACCTACATCACCGCCGCCGTCCAGGCAGGCCGGCACCAGGACGCCGAAGCCGTCGCCGCCGCGCACGAGGAAGCCGCCGCACGCGCCCAGGGCCCCGCCTCCGAGCAGGCCCTGCACTGGTCCGAGGTCCGGGCGGATCTCGCGATGTTCGCGCGGGACTCGGCGCGCAGCTGCCGGATCTGGCTGACGGTGGCCGAGACCCGGCTGACCGCGGGGCAGGAGCCGGACTCGCCGACCGTGGAGAAGGCCGTCGACCGGGCCCACCACCAGTGGGGCCAGGTCCGTGACAAGACCCGGGCCCAGGAACTCGGCGCCCTGCTCGCGCAGTTGCGCGCCCGCGTCCCCGGCCGCCGCCCCGGCGCACTGGAGAACGTGCGCAGGCAGCTGCGGGAGTTGCAGGCGACGCCGTTCTAACCGAGCATCGCCAGCGCGCCCGAGACGAGGGTGCGCACCCCCGGGGCGAGTGTCGACAGGTCGGGGGCGAACTGCGGGCTGTGGTTGCTGGGGACGGCGTCGAACTTCTCCATCAGGTCCGCGCCCGGCGCGGCCTCCCAGACGTCGGCCGGGGTGGAGGTCACGAACCAGTAGGAGTAAGGGATTTCGCCGACCGCGAGCAGGGAGAAGTCCTCGCTGGCCATCGCCGGGCCGGAGTCGAAGACGGTGCCGGTGCCGAAGACCTCGCGGTGCACGGCGGCGACCCGGTGGTCGGTCTCCGGGTCGTTGACGGTGAGCGGGAACGTGCCGCCCGTCGTCACCTCAGGCTCGCGCGGGCAGCCCGCCGCAAGGCACTCCCCCTCGGCGATCCGGCGGATCGCGGCGAGCATCCGGCCTCGGACCGCCTCCGACTGGGTGCGCAGGTTCAGGGAGATGCGCGCGGTGGCGGGGATGATGTTCGCCGCCGTGCCCGCCTCGATGCGGCCCACGGTCAGGACGGCAGGATCGCTGGGCCTGATCTCCCGGCTGACGACCGTCTGGAGGCGCGTGACGATGTAGGCGGCCGTGACGACCGGGTCGACCGTCGTCTCGGGGCGCGAGCCGTGGCCGCCCCGGCCGTGCACCACGATCTCGACGTCCGTCGTCGCCGACATGATCAGTCCCGGCACGTGCGCGTACAGGCCCGCCGGGCCCGGTGTCACATGCTGGCCGAGCAGCACGTCCGGGCGGGGGAAACGGTCGTAGAGCCCGTCCGCGACCATCGCGGCGGCCCCGCCGCCGGCCTCCTCGGCGGGCTGGCCGACCAGGAGCAGCGTCCCGGACCAGGTGTCCCGTCCGTCCGCGAGCGCCTTCGCCGCGCCCGCCAGCCAGGTCACGTGCAGGTCGTGCCCGCAGGCGTGCATGACCCCGGGCGTCCCGGACGCGTACGGCAGTCCGGTCTGTTCCTGGACCGGCAGGGCGTCCATGTCGGCGCGGAGCAGGACCGTGGGTCCGTCGCCGTTGCGCAGGAGGCCCGCGACGCCGGTGCCGCCGATGCCCTCCGCGGTGTCGAAGCCGGCCGCCTTCAGGCGCTCCGCGAGCCGGGCGGCGGTGCGATGTTCCTGGAACGACAGTTCGGGGTGGCGGTGCAGGTCCCGGTAGAAGTCCTCCAGGGCGGGGACCGGGAGGTCCGCGGTGAGATCCAGGGCGGTGCGGGCGGCGGCAGAGGTCATGGACGTCAGCGTGTCACCCGTGCGGGTGTCTTCACCATGCCGGGAGCGGTGTCACGGGCACGGAGGGCGGCCGCCGACGCGAAGGGGGAGTGCGTCGGCGGCCGCGTCCGGGAGGTCCCGTGTCAGAACGCGGGGACCGCGGAAGGCCGGGCCTTGTTGATGTTGCTGAGGAAGTTCTTCCCGATCTGGAAGTTGGCGTGGCCCCAGTCGGTGTTGTTCAGCTTGCCCTGCAGGGTGCTGTTCAGCCCGCTGAAGTCGACCAGCGCGGGGGTGTCCCAGGAGCCGTTGCCCCAGGCCTCCGGGGTCTCGCCCCACTTGGCGAAGCGGAACGCGTGGGTGCTCGCACCGTCCTTGTGGTAGACGATCTCGACGTGGTTGCCGTTCATCGGCACCTCGCTGATCGGGTGGGTGCTGTAGCCGCCGTGCCGGGACGCGGCGAGGTAGCTGGGCTTCTCGTCGCCCTGCTTCTGGAAGACCACGGCGGACTCCCAGTCGTGGCGGTGGCCGAAGGCGTCGGCGCCGTTGAGAGTCTGGTCCTTCTCGAAGTACAGCGTGTACGCGTACGCGCACCAGCCGTTCCTGCACAGCGACTGCGCGTACGTGTTGGCCTTGCCGAGGTGATCGGAGCGGCAGCCACCGGTGATCGACCCACTGTTCTTGAGACCGCCGTTGACGTTGCCGTTCGCATCGACGGCCGCCGCCGGGAAGCAGCTGTCCGAGTCGTAGTCGAAGTACGGCATGTACTTGTTCTGGAACGTGCTGCCGGTCCACGGGAGCGGGTTCAGGACGCCGGCGTTCGCGCTGCCGGTGAGGCCGACGGTGAGGGCGGCGACGCTGCCGGCGACGAGAGCGGCCCGGCCGAGACGGGACTTTCGGGTGCCCTTGAGTGCCTTGAACATGCGAGGTTTTCTCCAGTCACAAGCTGTGCCGGGGGGAATCCGGCGTGTGGGGTGCGGTGCGGAGCCGAGTGTGGTCCGGTGGGGCGTTGAACGGCACCCCGCTTCGTCAGATCAATCAATTCCGCCGCCGCCGACCTGGGGAAACGCGGACGCTGCGGAAAACCGACCATGTGCGGACACTTCCGCTCCACTTGCAGGAAACCCCCCTGCTTCCCGGCCTCTCGTAGGTTCATGGCGCCCGATGTCGCTTTCGCCGGGTGTGTCGGGTGTACGGAGGTGTGAGCGCATGGGGCGTCCCGAGAGGCCGCTGGACCCGGGGACCGGTCCCGTCCAGCGGCTCGCGTACGAGTTGCGCGACCTGCGGAAGGCGGCGGGCGGTCCGTCGTACCGGGCGATGGCGCAGGGGGCGGGATTCTCGGCGACGACCCTGTCCCAGGCCGCCGCCGGCGAACGGCTGCCCTCGCTCGCCGTGGTCGAGGGGTACGTGCGCGCCTGCGGGGGCGACCCGAGCCAGTGGACGCCGCGCTGGAAGGAGGCGGAGGCGGAACTCGCCGGTGCCCCGTCCGGGCAGGCCACGCGGGGACCGGCGCCCTATCGCGGCCTCGCCCGGTTCGAACCGGATCACCGGCACCTCTTCTTCGGCCGGGACCGGATGGTCGCCGAGGTCGCCGAACTGGTCTGCGACCACCGGTTCGCCGCGCTGTCCGGCCCCTCCGGCAGCGGCAAGTCGTCCCTGCTGCGGGCCGGTCTGATCCCCCGGCTCCGGCAGGAGATCGCCGAGCGCGGCCACCCCGCGGTGCTGCGGGTCCTCACACCGGGTCCGACCCCCGCCACCAGCCACGGCCACCTCCTCGCCCCGGCCAGGGGGGAGCCGGAGAGCTGGGTGGTGGTGGACCAGTTCGAGGAGGTCTTCACCCTGTGCCGCGATCCCCGGGAGCGCGCCCGCTTCGTCGACCTGCTGCTCACTGCCCGCGACCCGGCGAGCCGGTTGCGCGTCCTGGTCGCCGTACGGGCCGACTTCCACGACCGCTGCGCCGAGCACCGCGGCCTCGCGGACGTCCTGCGCGGTGCCGGACTGCCGCTCGGCCCGATGACGGCCCGGGAACTGCGGGAGGCGGTGGTGGGACCGGCCCAGGCGGTTGGGTGTCTCGTCGAACGGACGCTGACCGACCGCCTGGTGGACGAGATCCAGGGGGAGCCCGGCGGCCTGCCGATGCTCGCGCACGTCCTCCTGGAGACCTGGCGCCGCCGCAGGGGCCGCATGCTCACCCTCGCCGCGTACGAGTCCGCCGGCGGGGTGCGCGGCGCGATCGCGGCCAGTGCCGAGGAGATCTACGGCGCTCTGACACCGGCCCAGGCCCGCACCGCCCGCCATCTGCTGCTGCGGATGGTCGTCCCCGGCGGCCAGGGCACCCCCGACACCCGCCGCCCGCTCGGCTGGGCCGAACTGGCCCAGTGGGCGGACCCGGACGTGCCGGCCGTCGTGGAGCGGCTGACCCGCGCCCGGCTGGTGACTGCGGGCGAGGACGGCGTCCAGCTCGCCCACGAGGCGCTCATCACCTGCTGGCCCCGGCTGCAGGGCTGGCTGGAGGAGGACCGCGAACGGCTGCGCCGGCACCGGACGCTCGCGGACGCGGCCCGCACCTGGCTGGACCACGACCGGTGCCCCGATGTCCTGTACCGGGGCACCGGGCTGTCCCGCGCCGAGGAGCTGTTCCCGGACCACCGGACCGATCCCGCGCTGACCGTGACCGAGCGGGCCTTCCTCGCCGCCGCCGTCCGTGCCCGCGAGACCGAACGCCGGGCCGCCGTCCGGGCCGGCCACAGACACCGCGTCCTGACGGCGTCCCTGTCTGCTCTGTCGGCCCTGCTGGCCGCCGCCCTGCTGTCGGAGTTCGCGGGCTGCTGCGAGCACGAGGACGACCGGCGCCCGTGCACCCGGAACGCGGCAGGCCGGGTCGCCGACCTCGCCGGGCCGACCCGGGCGCAGTGGCGGCCGTATCTGCCGCAGGTGCCGTACCGGCGCGGGTGCCGTTAACCCGTTCGGCCCAGTTCAGCGCGGCCCCGCGCGGGTGCCGCTGCTATCCACGAGGGAGGGGGAAGGCACCCACCGAAGGAAGGCCGGTATGGCCAGCACCCTTTCCATCGACTTCACGCAGGGCCTCAACGACGCCTGGTCGAAAGTCGCCCAGTTCGTGCCGAAACTCGTCGCGTTCCTGATCATCCTGGCGATCGGCTGGTTCGTCTCCAAGCTGATCGCCCGCGTCCTGGACCGCGTCCTGCGCAAGGTCGGCTCCGAACGCCTCTCCGAACGCGCGGGCACCGCCAGGATGCTGCGGGACTCCGCGTACGACATGACGGGCATCGTCTGCCGGATCGTCTACTACGCGCTGATGCTGATCACCCTGCAGCTCGCGCTCGGCGTCTTCGGCTCGAACCCCGTCTCCACGATGATCAACTCCATCGTCGCCTGGCTGCCGCGGGCCATCGTGGCCGTGGTGCTGGTCGTGGTCGCGATGGCCATCGCCAACGCGGTCCGGGGCATCGTCGCGGGCGCCCTGTCGTCCGTCTCCTACGGCCGTACGGTCGCCACCGTGATGTGGGCCTGCATTGTCGCGCTGGGCGTCATCGCAGCCCTCGGCCAGGCGGGCATCGCACGGGACGTCACCCGGCCGCTGCTGTACGCGGCGCTCGCCACGGTCGCGGGCATCCTGGTCGTCGGTGTCGGCGGCGGCATGATCCAGCCGATGCGGCAGCGCTGGGAGCGGGCCCTGACCACGGTGGAGACCGAGTCCATGCGGGCCCGGGGCAGCATGGCCTCCTACCAGGCGGGCCGCGAGGACGCTCTGCGGAACCAGCCGGTCCAGGAGCGCACGGACCTGCCGGGCCGCGGCACGGACATGCGGGGGCAGGGCGGGATGCCGGGCGGCGGCACCGACATGCGGGACCCCGACGGCATGTGATCCGGGGCGCGGCACTCCGGCCGGACTTGGGGGAACCTTTACCCGGGCCCGGCCGTTGCCGGGGTGAGATCACTCAACGAGTACCGAGGTGACGTCGATGGCACTGTTCGACCGGCTCAAGGACCAGGCCAAGAACCTGCAGCAGCAGGTCCAGGGCGGCCGCGGCACGACCGGTGGCCAGGGCGGCGCTGCGTCTCACGGTTCCCCGTACGGAGCGACGCCCGCCGCCGGATCGCACGGCAGCGCTTCGCAGGGCAGCGGTTCGCGTGGCGGTTCGCGCGCCCAGCTCGTCGGGGTGCTCAAGACACAGCTGGGTTCCCTCAAGACCGAGCTGAAGAGCGGCGCGTACCGGGACGCCAGCATGGCGATGTGCGCGCTGGTCGCCGCCGCGGACGGCCAGGTGGACGGGTCCGAGATCCAGCAGATGGAGTCGCTGATCCTCGGCAACGAGGTGCTGCAGAACTTCCCGCCGGAGCAGCTGCGCACACGCTTCCACAAGCATGTGGACCAGCTCACCCGCAACTTCCCGCAGGGCAAGGCCGAGGCACTCCAGGACATCGCCAAGGCAGCCAAGAAGCCCACCGAGGCGCGTGCGGTGATCCAGACGGGCATCGTCATCGCCGGCGCCGACGGCCACTTCTCCCAGGCGGAGCAGTCGGTCCTGCGCGAGGCTTGCGCGACCCTGGGCCTGTCGCCCGCGGAGTTCCAGCTCTGAGGAGCTCCCGTCAGCCGAGCAGGTCGTGCCGCGTCACCAGCCAGCTGATGGCGGTGAGGCGGCACACCGCGTAGTCGTGCCCCACGGGCTCGCGCCAGTCGATCTCGCCGAGCGCGTCGAGGAAGCCGAGGGCGTAGTCGGCGAGGTCCTCGCGGTGCGGCGGCCGGGGGATCAGCCCGGGGTGGTTGGCTGCGAGCCGCTCCCGCAGCTCGGCCACATGCTGGTCCACGGCGGCCACGAAGGCGGGCTCGAACGCGAACTCCGCGAACCGCGGCGCGAACGAGCTGCTGATGCTGGCCAGGGGGGACATTCCTCCACCGTAGAGGCGGTTCGCGCGGTGGAGGAGACCTGCTGGGGATGGTTTCCGTCACAGGGAACGGGCCTGTGCGGGACCGTTCCGGGGGCGGGTCTTGAAGGCCGGGTCCGGGGGCTGGTCCCTGAGGTCGGGTCCGTGGGTCGGTTACCGGGCCTGGGCCTGTGGGTCGGTTCCCGGGGGCGGGGTCGGGGTCAGTCCGTGGTGTTCTCGGGTGTCCGGTGCGGCTGGGCCACCTGCCCGGTGTGATGTGGCGCGGATGCCTTCGCGGGGCCCGCGTTCGCCGCGAGGATCAGCGTGGCCACCGTCACGACCGCGGCAGCGAAACCCCTGGTGTAACGCGCGGTGGTGCTGGTGCGTTCGAGCACGGCGACCTCGCAGCGGTGACGGTGAGCAGCCATGGCGGTGGCAGCGTATTAAGCACGGTTAATACGCCGTTTAACCTAGGGGTTGCGCGAGCCGAACGGCAAGAGGCGCTGGGGGAGTTGGCGATGTCGGAGCGGGACGACCCGGGTGTCATCGGGCGACGGGTGCAGCAGCTCAGAGTCGAACGCGGGCTGACCCAGAAACAGTTGGCCGAGCCCGCCTACACACCCGCGTACATCTCCACCCTGGAGGCCGGCCGGGTGCGGCCCTCCGACGACGCGCTCCGGCATCTTGCCGACCGGCTCGGCGTCGGGTTCGAGGAGCTGGCGACCGGCCGCCCGGCCCGCCTCGTCACCGATCTGCGCCTGCGGCTCACCGAGGCCCAGCGCACCCTCGCCACCGGAGAGGCCGAGGAGTCCGCCGCGCAGTACAGCAGCCTCCTCGCCGAGGCCGACGCGCTCGACCTCGCCGACGTACGGGCCGCCGCCCTGCTGGGGCTCGGGGAGTGCGCCGTGGAGACGGGCGAACTCGGCGCCGCGCTGCGGTACTTCGAGCGGTCCGAACAGGCACTCGGCGACGACGTACCGCTGCCCGCCCGGGCCCCCGCCCTGCGCGGGCGCGCCGTGACCCACTACCTCACCGGTGAACTCCGCTACTCCGTCTACCTGTTGGAATCGACCATCGACGAACTCAACCGCGGTGGACTGCACGACCCCGACGCCCTGCTCCTCCTCTATGCGAGCGTCATCGGCCCCTACATGGACATGGGCGCCCACGCCCGTGCCGCCCAGGCCGCTGAACTCGCCCTCGCGCTCGCCCCGCGCTCCGGCGACCCCGCCCTCGTCGCCCGGATGCACCGGTCCGTCGCCCGCACCCTGCTCGCCGAGGGCCGGGTCGCCGAGGCCGACGCCTCCCTCGCCAAGGCCGCCGAGCTCTACCGAAAGCTGCAGCTCCGCACCGAACTGGCCAACTGCCACTGGATGCGCGGCTACGTCTACGCCCAGAACGGCGAACTGGAGCGCGCCGAGACCGAGTTGAGGCAGGCCCTCACCATGCTCTCCGCCAAGCGGGCCGCCCTCTACTCCAGCCAGGTCGCCGTCGAACTGGCCGACGTCCTGCACCGGCGCGGCAGGTCCGACGAGGCCGCCGCCCTCCTGCACGACGTGCTCAGCGACTTCAGCCCCGAACGCGGCGCCCTGCACTCCGCCGCCGCCCACCGCCTCCTCGGGATCATCGCCGAGGACGCCCGCGACACCGAGGCCGCCGAGGAGCACTACGTCCGCGCCCTGAGCCTCCTGGAGCGGGCCGGCGCCGCCGGTGACCTGGCCGACCTGTGCAGGCTGCTCGGCGATCTGCTCCGCCGTACGGGACGGGTGGAGGCGGCACTCGACGCGTACCGGACGGGCCTCGGGCACCGTACGGCCCCCGGCACCACCACCCTGGGACCCGCACCCGCACAGCCGCCTCTGTGACGATTCCGGGCCTGCGCACAGGTATGTCCGGTTAGCCTGCGCGGGACACCGGAGGGCGGGGCGGGGCACGTGCAGAACCAGAGGACGGCGGTGGCCGACGGGCTGAGGCTCGTCGCGTTCGGTCTGCGGGTCCTCGTCCATGTCGTCCTCGGCGGGGCCGCGCTGCTCGCCGTCGTCACGGTCGCCTCGGTCCTCGGGCCGATGCTCGCCCTCGACCTCTACACCCCGCCCGTCGCCGCCTGGTGGACCGTCTTCACGGCGATCGCGGTGCAGGGTGTGCCCTTCCTCCTGCTCGGTACGGTCGTCTCCGCGGCGATCGGCGCGTTCGTCCCGGAGCGGGTCCTCACCCGGCTCCTGCCGCGCAACCAGGCCCTCGCGGTGCCGTTGGCGGGCGCGGCGGGAGTCGTCCTGCCGGGCTGCGAGTGCGCGTCCGTGCCGGTGGCCGGGAGCCTGATGCGGCGCGGGGTCGCGCCGCCCGCCGCGCTCGCCTTCCTGCTCTCCGCGCCCGCGATCAATCCCGTGGTGCTGGTCGCGACCTCCATCGCCTTTCCCGGCCAGCCCAGGATGGTGCTGGGACGGCTGCTCGCCTCCCTCGCCGTGGCCGTGGTGATGGGCTGGCTGTGGGCCCGGTTCGGCCGGGAGGAGTGGCTGCGGCTGCCGAAACGGTCGACCGGGACGTCCGCCCGCGGCCTGCGCGCCTTCGGCGCCGGGCTCCAGCACGACTTCCTGCACGCGGGCGGCTTCCTGGTGCTCGGCGCGGCGGCCGCGGCCACCTTCAACCTCGTCGTGCCGCGCTCGATCCTCGACCTCTTCACCGGCTCGGCCTGGCTGTCGGTCCTGCTGCTGGCTGTCCTCGCGGTCGTGCTGTGCGTGTGCAGCGAGGCCGACGCGTTCGTGGCGGCGTCCCTGAGCGGCTTCTCGCCGACCGCGCGGCTGGCGTTCATGGTGGTGGGGCCGATGGTCGACCTGAAGCTGTTCGCCCTCCAGGCGGGGACCTTCGGGCGGGCCTTCGCCGTCCGGTTCTCGGCCGTGACCTGGGTGACCGCCGTGGCCGGCAGTTCGCTCGTCGGGTGGTGGCTGCTGTGAGGCGGTACGGCCCCTGTCTGCTCCTCGTCCTCGTCGGAGCGGCAGTACTGCGCATCTCGCTCCTCAGCGACCTGTATCTGCGGTACGTACAGGGGGCGTTGCGGCCGTACCTCGTGATGTCCGGGGTGCTGCTGGTGCTGTTGGGGACCGCTATGGCGGCGGTACGGCGAACGGGCCGCGAATTCCCCGAGGACGAGCACGAGCACGAGGAGGGACACGACGAACAGCACGAACACGGTCACAGCGCCGCCGGCCCCCGCATCGCCTGGCTGCTCACCCTGCCCGCCCTCGCGCTGCTCCTCTTCCCGCCGCCCGCGCTCGGCTCCTACAGCGCCGGGCGGGAGGCGGCGCAGCGGGCGGCCCAGGGCGTCGGGACCTTCCCGGCGCTGCCCGCCGGGGACCCCGTCGAGCTCACCGTCGGGGAGTTCGGCTCGCGGGCGGTCTACGACAGCGGGCGTTCACTGAAGGGCCGTACGGTCCGGATGACCGGGTTCGTGACCCACGGCGACGGCGGCACCTGGTACGTCACCCGGCTGGTCGTCACCTGCTGCGCCGCCGACGCCACCACCGCCGAGGCCGAGATACGGGGCGCCGTGGACGGGGCCCCGCCGGTCGACACCTGGGTCACCGTCACCGGCACCTGGCACCCCGAGGGGAAGCTCGGCACCGACGCCGCCTGGCCGCCGGTCGTGGACGCGATCGCCGTACGGCAGGTGAAGGAGCCGGCGGATCCCTACGAGAAGCGCTGAGGTGGTGCCGGGGCGGCCGCCGTGCCGGTGGCCGACGACCGCCCCGGCGAGGACGCGCCGCTCCCTTGGCGCGTTCTCCTGGAAGGTCCCCGTCCCGCGCGGGGCATCGACGGACGCCCCGGTCGGCGTCGCGGAACAGGGACGAAGCAGCTACGCCGCTCTGGGCACAGGGACGCCGTGGCGCGATCGAGGGGGGACGGGCGGGGACATGGGCGGCTCCAGCACAGTTCGACGCTGTGCGGCCGCTGCCTGACCGTCGCCGTCAACAGTAAAGAACTCGTATGCGGTCTGTGAAGAGCGCATGGGGGTACCTGGTGGTCCGGACCACCGAGGAAGGACGCCCTTGTGACGGACACACCCTCCGCGGCCCCGCCCGACGGGCCGGCACGCGGTGAGCAGACCCTGGCACGACTGCAGCAACTGCAGCTGGAGGCCGACCGGCTGGACGACTTCCTGCGCGAGCTCGTACGGCTCGCCTCGACGTCACTGCCCACGCCGGTGTACTGCTCGATCACTCTCAGGTCGGAGAACAGCGCCCACCCGTACACCGCGGCCGCCAGCCACCAACTGGTGGACCAGTTCGATCAGCGGCAGTACGACGAGGGCGACGGCCCGTGTCTGCGGACCCTGCGGACCGGCACCTCGCACCATGTCGACGACGTCGACGGGGAGGACCGCTTCGGCTCCTTCCCCGACATCGCCCGGGAGTACGGCCTGCGCAGCATGCTCGCGCTGCCGCTGGCACCGCCCCGGCAACAGGTCGCCGGCGTGCTGAACATGTACTCCGCCGAACCGCACGGTTTCGACCTGTCGGTGCGTGAGCAGGCCGTCGTCTTCGCGGGGCACGCCTCGGGCGCGCTGGGCGTGGCCCTGAAGTTCGCGGGCCAGCTCCAGTTCAGCCTGGACCTGCAGAGCGCGATCGCCTCACGGACCGTCATCGACCAGGCTCTCGGCATCGTCATGGCCCGGGAGGGCTGCACCGCGGAGCGGGCGTTCGAGATCCTGACCAAGGCCTCCCAGCAGCGCAACGTGAAACTGCGCGACCTCGCCGGGGACCTCGTCCAGGGTGTCTCCGGGCAGCCGCCCTCCGTACGGCCGCTCTCCCCGCGCACCTTCCCGCTGGCCGGCCAGGGCCACTAGGCATTTGACCCGGAGGGCGGCGGGTGGCCGGGCGGTGCCCATGGCCCGCCGAGGCCCGGCGCCCGCACGACCTGCTCACCTCCCTGCAGGCCGCGGTCTCCGCGAAGGCGAGTGTCGAGCCGGCGAAGGGGCTGCTCGCGGAGTACGCGGGCGTCTCGTTCCCCGAGGCGCTGAAGCTGCTGCGCCGGCACGCGGAGAAGGAGCACCGGTCCCTGACGGCCGTCGCCCGCGCCCTGGCCGAGCGCAGCCTGGACCCCCGGGACGTACTGGAGGAGCAGCTGCGCCGGTCCTGACCGGTCAGACCTGTACCCGGCCCTGCTTCCTGACCTCCGTCAGCCGCCGGGCCCCCAGCTCCACGGCGGCCTGCGTGGCGTCCGTCTGTACGTCGCCGAAGCCGCCGTTGGTCACGCTGATCGCGTCCTCCCCCACCCGGACGGCGGCGACCTCCAGGGTGAGCGTCACCGGTTCACCGGCCGGGGACTGGCCGGTCAGCAGCAGCCCCAGCCCCTGCCGGGCGTCTCCCGCCTCCGGCAACGGCGCCTCCATCACCTGGACGCCCAGCACGGCCCCGGTGACCGTCGTGGCCGCGAACCGGGCGCACTTCTGCGGAAGGTCCTTCAGCCAGGCCAGCGTTCTGTCGATCTCGGCCGGGGGTCGGGCGAGCACCTGATAGCGCAGCTGCGCCTCGTTCCACTGGTCGTCCAGTCCCACGACCGCGCGGGGCTGGGCATCGGCCCCGAACAGGTCGTCTGCGTACAGCGAGTCGAGCAGCCGCTGGCAGTCCGGCAGTTCCGTCTTCGCCTTCAGCACCCCGTCGTGCCAGGTGGCCGTGCCCTGGGTGGGGGTCCAGGGCTCCCCGAGATCCGCGTCCGTGATGAGGGCGGCCTGGGCCATGGCCTCGGTGAGGGTGGTGGAGGCGGCCGGTGAGGCTTTCGGGCTCGGGCTCTTGGACGGGGCCGCGCTGGTGGGCGGGGTGATCGGCGGCTTGGCCGCGGCCGGCGGCGTGGAGAGCGCGGAACAGCCGGTGGCGGCGAGGAGACCGGCGAGGGCGAGGACGCAGGCGGCGACGTGGGAGGCACGGGGCGGGGTCATGTCTCCAAGTGACCACCGGGTTCGACGGGGTCACCAGCGGTCCGGGCCGTACGGGTTACGCGGTGCGGTGCACGCGGTGCGGTGCACTGGTACGCCGTTCCCCGGTGAACCGCGTGCGGCCCGGCGAAACCCTGCGCCGCGGATCTGCGGGTGTGGCCGGTGGCCGTGCGTGTGCGGCGCGGATCTGTGGGTGTGGTCCGGCCGGTAACCGTGCGCCCCGGACCCGGGCCGCGCGGTCCGGGCGAAAACCCTTCGCGCCGCCTCCGCGCCTCCCGCTACCGTCCTCTCATGCAGCGCGCCCAAGCAGTCCCGTCGATCACGACGACGCCGGAGCAGGTCCCGGTGCGCTGACCGCTGACGCAGTCCGAAGCCCCGGGGCGAGTGCCCCGGGGCTTCGTCGTTCCCGCCGGTCCCTCGCCCCCCACCCCGAGGGAGACCCGCATGTACGACCACCGCCGACTCGGCCGTGAGCTCGATCTGTTCGACACCGACCCGCTGATGGGCGCGGGGCTGCCGTACTGGCTGCCCGACGGGGCCGTCGTACGGCATGTCCTGGAGGAGTACGTCAGGGAGGCGGAGCGGGCCGCCGGGTATCGGCACGTGTATTCGCCGGTGCTCGGGAAGCGGGAGCTGTACGAGATCTCCGGGCACTGGGACCATTACAGCGAGGACATGTTCCCGCCGATGCGGCTGGGCGGCGAGGAGGTCGTCCTGCGGCCCAGTCTCTGCCCGCACCACGCCCTCATCTACCGGTCCAGGTCGCACAGTTATCGTGAACTCCCGCTTCGGATGGCCGAGTTGGGCGGCATGTACCGGTCCGAGCCGTCGGGCGTCCTCGGCGGTCTCACCCGCGTCCGTTCCATCCAGCTCAACGACGCCCACATCTTCTGCACCCTGGAGCAGGCGGTCGAGGAGGCCCGCGCCGCCCTCGGCCTCATCCGCCGTGCCTACGACGACCTCGGCATCCGGGCGAGCCGCTACCGCCTCTCGCTCCCGGGCGACGGCGGCAAGTACGTGTCCGACCCGCACCTCTGGGACCGTGCCACCGCCCTCCTGAAGGAGGTCCTGGACGGCGTCGGCGTCGCGTACGAGTCGGCCGAGGGCGAGGCCGCCTTCTACGGCCCCAAGATCGACGTACAGATCACCGACCCCGCGGGCCGCGAGTCGACCCTGTCCACCGTCCAGATCGACTTCCACCAGCCCGAACGCTTCGACCTCCACTACATCGGCCCCGACGGCGCCAAGCACCGCCCGGTCATGGTCCACCGCAGCGTCATCGGCAGCGTGGAGCGGCTGGTCGCGCATCTCGTCGAGGCGCACGGCGGCGCGTTCCCGGCGTGGCTCGCCCCGGTGCAGCTCGTCGTCCTGCCGGTGTCCGACGCCCAGGAGGAACAGGCCCACGACGTCGTACGGCAGGCTCTCGCGCGCGGCATCCGGGCCGAACTCGCCGCTCCCGGCGACGGCACCCTCGCCGCCCGCATCCGCGCCGCGCGCCTGGTGCCGTACCAGGCGGTGATCGGCGAGCGGGAGGCCGACGCCGACTGCGCGGCCGTACGGCTGCGGGACGGCCGTAGGCCCGGAGCGGTGCCGGTCCACGACCTGCTGGACCGGATCGCCGCCAGGGACGGTGATCGCGGGGCCGAACTCTGGGCGGCTGCGTAAGGTCGGTCCCGTACGCCAGTGACGAAAGGACTCACGCCGTGACCGGTCAGCCCATCCCGGTGATCATCGACTGCGACACCGGTGTCGACGACGCCCTGGCCCTGCTGTTCGCCGTACGGCATCCCGGCATCGATCTGCGCGCGGTCACCTGTGTCGCCGGGAACACCGACGTCGACGGCGTGGTCCGCAACACGCTGACCGTCCTCGAGCAGGCCGGGGCCGGTGACATCCCGGTCGCCCGGGGCGCCGCGCGGCCGCTGATCGAGCCCGTGCGCACCGCGCAGCACGTGCACGGGCAGGACGGCATGGGCGACCTGGGGCTGCCCGCGCCGACCCGGGTGGCGGTGGACGTGGACGCGGTGACGCTGCTCAGGCGGGAGATCCTCGCCTCGCCGAGGCCGGTCACCCTGATCCCGACCGCGCCGCTGACGAACATCGCCCTGCTGCTGCGCACTCACCCCGAAGTGGTGCGCAACATCGAGCGGATCGTGTTCATGGGCGGCGCGGTGGCCACCGGGAACGCCACGCCCGTCGCGGAGTTCAACGTCTGGCACGACCCCGAGGCGGCCGCCGTCCTGCTCACCGCGGGCGTGCCGATCACCATGTACGGCCTGGACGTCTTCGAGCGGGTCATCGTCCCGGCGGCGGACGTCCAGCGGCTGCGCGCCAGTTCGGAACCCTCCCTCCGCATGGCGGGCGAACTCCTCGCCCACCGCGACCCGGCCACCTCCGGCGATCCCACCCCCACCGGCGGCCTCGGCGACGCGGGCGCGGTCTGCGCGGTCGTCGACCCCGGGGGCCTGAGCACCGAACTCCTCCCGGTGGAGGTCTCGTTGGCCCCCGGCCCGACCCGCGGCCAGACCGTCGTCGACCGCCGCCCGCGGCCCGGCGAGTCCGAGATCCACGGCGGCGAGCGCGAAGTCACCCTCGTGGACGTGGCGTTGGGCGTGGACGTGGACCGCTACGTGAAGCTGTGGCTGACGGCGGTGGAGGGGGTCTAGCGGCGGCAGGGAGCGGCGTCGGGCGTCAGTCGGCCGTCGCCTCGGCGGCCCGTGGTGTCCACCGCTGCTCCACCTTCGCGAGCCGCCAGTAGCTGATCGCCGCCGCCCACACCACCACGAACAGGCCGACGATGATGTAACCGACGTTGTCGAGGTCGATGTCGGCGATCCAGGTGGTGAGGGCGTCGCTGAGGTCGAACTTGTCGTGCAGGACGCCGACCAGCTCGATCGTGCCGATGAAGAACGCGACGGCGATGGACAGCCCGGTGATGGCGAGGTTGTAGAACACCTTGCGCACCGGGTTGGAGAACGCCCACTGGTAGGCGAAGTTCATGAACGTGCCGTCGAGGGTGTCGAACAGGCTCATCCCGGCGGCGAACAGCAGCGGCAGGCAGAGGATCGCGTACCAGGGCAGCCCGGCCGCCGCCCCCGAGCCCGCCATCACCATCAGCGTGACCTCGGTGGCGGTGTCGAAGCCGAGCCCGAAGAGGAAGCCCAGCGGATACATCTGGCCGGGCCGGGTGATGGACTTGGTGAGCCGCCCGAGGATCCGGTTCATGAAGCCGCGCGAGTCGAGATGCTGCTCCAGCTCCTTCTCGTCGTACGTCCCCGCCCGCATCGCCCGGAAGACCTTCAGGATGCCCAGCAGGGCGACCAGGTTGAGGGCGGCGATGACGTAGAGGAACGAACCGGAGACCGTCGTACCGAGAAATCCCAGCACCTGGTGGGTACTTGAGCCCTCGTTCATGACCTTGCCGGCCAGCTGGGTGCCGCCGGCGATCAGTGCGGCGAGCAGGACCACGACACTGGAGTGCCCGAGCGCGAACCAGAACCCTCCCGACACCGGCCGTTTTCCGTCGGCCATCAGCTTGCGGGTGGTGTTGTCGATCGCGGCGATGTGGTCGGCGTCGAAGGCGTGCCGCATGCCGAGGGTGTAGGCGGTGATGCCGAGTCCGATGCCGAAGGCCTTGTCGCCCACCTCGTAGTGCTCCGGGACGACGAGCAGGAAGAGGATGCCGAACGCTACGACGTGCAGGGCGGCGATCGCGGCCATCAGACCGACCGTCTTGACGGTGTCCTCGCGGCGCCAGCGGAAGGAGGCGGCGGCGCTCTCGGGCAGGGCAGGGTCGGTCATACGGTGGTCACTCCAGCACCTCGTGGATGAACGCGTGAGCTGCCGTGGCCGGTCTCCTGGCTTACGGGTCGTACGTTTCCCTGCCCGCCTTCCCGGCCTCGTGCTGACGGCCAGTGGCTGTCCCGCGAGGGACATGGGAGGGGAACTCCCCGATCACAGTGGCGAGGGCCGCGCCGGTCTGGACCCCAGAGGGGTCGTCACCGGCTTCCCGAGCACCACGGCTCGACCACGGTAGGGGTGCGAACCGTCTCCTGCATAGCTGCATAGTTGCGCAGGTATGGAAGATCACACCGCCCGCCTGCGAGGATGACCCCCATGCATCTCGTCCCGGCCGACCGCGCGGACCGCCGCACCATCGACGGACACCGGGTGTGCGACGCCATCGCCGCGATCGGTGACCCCGGCCATGTCCGCGCCTGGTCGGACCGGTTCGCCCTCCTGGCCGACCCCAACCGCCTCTCCCTGCTCCTCGCCCTGCACCGGACCGGCCCCCTGGCCGTCTCCGACCTCGCGATCGCCACGGGCATGAACGACCCCGCCGTGTCCCAGGCACTGCGGCTGCTGCGGGCGGCCGGCGTGGTGGCGGGGGAGAAGGAGGGGCGGGTCGTGCGGTACTCGGTGGTGGACGAGGGGGTACGGGGGTTGCTGGAGCAGGTGTCCTGATCAGGCCTGTTCGCTGTGCAGCGAGCGCAGGAAGGGGCGCCAGGTTCCGGGGTTGAGGTGGAGGACCGGGCCGTCGGGGTGCTTGCTGTCACGGACGGCCACGGTGGCGGGTATGTTGCGGGCGACTTCGACGCACTCCTGGCCGGCGTTGCCGCCGCTGTGGCTGGACTTGACGAACTCGAAGTGCGGCACGCTCACAGCTCCTTGTGGCGGGTGGTGCGGGGTGATCAGGCCCGTTCGCTGTGCAGGGAGTCCAGGAAGGGGCGCCAGGCGCCGGGCAGGACGAGGAGTACCGGGCCGTCGGGGTGCTTGGTGTCGCGGACGGCCACGGTGGTGGGTATGTTGCGGGCGACTTCGACGCACTCGCCGTGTGCGTCGCCGCTGCTGTAAGAGGACTTCCTGAAGTCGTAGTGGGACACGGTGTCCTACATCTCCTTGCGGATGTCGTCGATGAGTCTCACGGAGTTGCTGTGCGCCAGCCCGAGCCGCGTGATGCGGTCGAAGGTCGCGTTGTGGTGTGCGGCATCAGTCTCGCTCTCCAACCAGACCTTCGTCGACGAAGTATCCACCTGTACGACGTCCAGAGCGCCGGGCTCGGCGAACGAGACGACGGTGAAGGCACAGGTCATCCCGGGGTGAGCCCCGGCGATGAACGGGACGACCTGGACACGCACGTTGGGCAGGTGCGCCGCCTCCAGCAGGTGTTCCAGTTGAGCCCGCATGACATCCCGGCCACCGACCAGTTGGCGCACGGCCCCCTCATGCAGCAACGCCCAGAGTTGTAGCGGGCGGTCGCCGCCCAGCCGTGCCTGACGGGCCATCCTCGCCTCGACGAAGGTCTCGATTTCGTCGAGATCGTCCCAGGACCCGTTCCCGACGGCGAGGGCGCGGGCGTAGTCAGGGGTCTGCAAGAGGCCGGGTACGAAGGCCAGTTGCCAGGTGCGGAGTTCCGTGGCGATGTCCTCCAGGGCCACGTACTCGATCTGCGCCGTCAGTTGCGGGTACTGGTTCCACCAGCCCCTGGCCTTGCGCCGTTCCCGGTCCGCCTTGGCCAGGGCGAGCAGTTTGCCGATAGCCGTTTCGTCGGTCTCGCCGTAGAGGTGGGACAGGGCCCTGATGTCGGGATCACGCATCGGCACCTGCCCGCGCTCGATCTTCGCCACCTTCGTGACGGATGCCGTCAGTGCCTCGGCAGCGTGCGTCTGCCGAAGATCGCAGGCCTCACGCATCCTCAGCAGCTCACCACCGAGCCGTCGCCCGAGAACGGTTGTGACGGTCTTCCCGCGGTTGGGGTCCCTGCCTGCCATGAGCTCCCTTTCGTCAACACTGGCGTAGGCCAGCGATGTTTCTGCCCTGTTCGATTGCTGGCCAGCTTCCTCAGAGGCTACCGTCAGTACTCGGTCGCCCACACAAAGAAACCAGTTGGCGGAAGTGCACCGCGCTGCCCGCGCGGCGGAGCCACCCCGACGTCGCCACTCCCTGGAGGAATCCGTGACCGACTCCTGTCCTCCCCGGCCGCCCAAGTCCAACGACCGTCACGACGAGGTCAGTTACACCCCGTACCCGCGCAGCGTCCCCCTCGCTCGCAGACGCGTCGCTCGACTCGCCGTCGACTGGGGGCTACCGCACCTCGCCGGCGACGCCGCCCTGCTGGCAAGCGAGTTGTGCACGAACGCCCTGCTGCACGGCTGCCTGCGGGACCGCCTGTTCCGGGTCGAGACGTCCCTCACTGATACCGCGCTCAGGATCGCGGTGACCGATCCGCGAGGGGAACGCCTCCCGGGCGCCCGGCCGTCCGACCCCGACGACCAGTTCGGCCGGGGCCTGCTCATCGTCCGGATGCTGGCGGGGCGTTGGGCCGTGGAGACGCTGACCGTCGGCAAGACGGTGTGGGCGGAACTGGACATTCTGCAGAAGCGGGACGCGTAACCGTGTGGAGCAACGACTTTGCCATTCCTTTACAACCGACTCCTCCGCCGGCTCGTCTCTCCGCACGTTCCGTCACTCAGCCGTCCGGCCGGCCCGACCACCGGGCCGGGCCACTTTCCGGGCGGACCGACGAAAGAGAGCGATTCCATGCGCCGTACCGTGCGCCGTACCGTCCTCAGCGCCGTGGCACTCGCGGCCACCGCCGTACTGGCGGGCACCGCACCCGCGTTCGCCGACGGCGCGAGCCCGTCCGCGGCCCCCACCACCGCGCCGACCGAGGCCACCCAGGCACCGACCGACGAGGCCAGCACAGCGCCCAGCGAGGCCCCCACCACTGGCGCCAGCGTCGCCCCGTCCCAGGTCGCCGAGGTTCCGAACGGCGCACCCGACACCGGGGTGACGCAGACGTCGTCGGACTCCGGAACGCCGGGAGCGCTGATCGGCGGAGGGGCTGCCGCCGCGTTCGCCGTGGCCGGCGCCGCGGTGATCGTCGTACGCCGTCGGCGGGCGACCGGAGCGTGACCGTGCTCTCCAGGCGCGCGTTCGGCACAGGGGCCGCGGCTGCCGCGGCCTCGCTGCTCGTGGGCTGTTCCTCCGACGCCGGGGGTGTACGGACGACGGGGATCGAGACTCCCGACGCCGCCGCGTCGCAGCCGACCGCCGGCAAGCACACCGCCGCGAAGTCTGTCCGGGCGGTGGGCCGTTCGGCCCCTGTCCGGCTCAGAGTCCCCGCCATCGGGGTCGACACCCCGGTCATGCGGCTGGGTCTGGCGTCCGACGGCACGGTGCAGGTCCCTCCGATCAGCGACCACGACCAGGCCGGCTGGTACGAGCACTCGCCGACGCCCGGCCAGACCGGCCCGTCGGTGATCCTCGGCCATGTCACGGTCGGCGCGTACGGGGACGGCGTCTTCCACGGCCTGTCGCGGCTGCGCCGGGGCGAGAAGATCGTGGCGCGTCTGGAGAACGGCACGGAGACGGAGTTCACGGTCACCTCCGTGCGGACGGTGGCCAAGGCCGACTTCCCGACGGACGACGTCTACGGGAACGTGAGCCGGCCGGAGCTGCGGCTCATCACGTGCGGTGGCCCCAAGGACGAGGACGGCTACCTCGACAACGTGATCGTCTTCGCCGCGCTGACGTCGTCCACGAACCCGTGAGCACACTGGAACACGAAGGACGGCGGGCCGCCGGAACGTACGCCGTCGGCCCGCCGTCCTCCCTCACGAGTGCCACGCCGGTGGCAACAGGCACATGGAGAGCGTTGAAACGGTCCCGCGAGAAAGCGGCGGCAGCGTCCGAGCTGTTCGCTGCCCTCTACCCGCGTCTGGCCGGCTGGTGCCGCCGCCTCGTCGACGACGACGAGACGGCCCACGAGATCGCCTCGGAGGCGTTCACGCGCCTGTGGGCCCGCTGGACGTCGGTGGAGGAGCCGCGCGGCTTCCTCTATGTGACGGCGGCGAACCTCGTCCGGGACCACTGGCGCAAGATGGAGCGCGAGCGAAGGGCCATGCGGCACGTGACCACGGAAGCCGCGCTGCGCACCCACACGGAGCCGTCGGACCCGTCCGTACGCCTCCTGGTCCAGTCGTTGCCGGAACGACTGCGTGTGCCGATCCTCCTCCACTACTACGCTGACATGCCCATTCGGGAAGTGTCCGCGCTGACCGAACGCAAGGAAGGAACCATCAAGGCCGACCTCCACGCGGCCCGTGAACTACTCCGTGCCCACCTGAGGAAAAGTCTTGACCACACGCTTTGACGACGACGCAGACCCGGAATTCGACCCCACCACCGCGGACCACGACCCCGACGACCCTCTGTTGATTCTCCTCGGGCCCGCGTCCGCCCCCGCCTACCTGGGCGCTCCCCCGGGCCGCTACGAGGAGATCCGCCGCACCGCGACCCGCCGTCGCCGCACCCGCGTGGCGGCCGGAGTGGGCGTGGCCTGCACCATCGCCGCCCTCATCGTCCTCCCCCTCAACCTGACGTCAGCGCAGAGCCCCCGCTCCCCGACGGTCCCCCAGGCCCCGCCGCCCGCGAGCAGCTCGGTGACGCCCCCCGTCGACCGCTCGCCGTCACCCGGCACACCGCAGCCGTCCGAACCCGCCACCAGCGACCCCGCCGGCCCCGACGAAGTTCCCTCCGGGACGACCTCCGTCCCGAGCCGAATGCCCCGCACCACGGCCGGCGAGTCTCGGGCGCCCACGACCACGGCTACGACAGAGCCGACTACGGCGGACATCATGCCGTCGGCGAGTGTGGCGCAGGACAGCACCATGGCGCCGTAGCGGCCAGGCCGAAGAAAGCAGCGTCAAAGAACAAGGCGGGCAGGACGTCAAAGCCGATCCCGAGCGCAACAGTCTGTCTGTGTCCGTTGAGACCGCGACAGCGTTTCGGGCCGGTCGAGCGGAAAATTCCCGCTCGACCGGCCCGAAACTATATGCAGATGTGGCTCAGCAGCCCGTGGCGTTGTAATTCCAGAACGCGGCCCTGGTCTGCGGTCCGGCGATCCCGTCGGGGGTTCCGGCGTTGTAGCCGACGTTGTTCAGGAACTTCTGGAGCGCTGTGATCGTGTTGGGCCCGACGGCTCCGTCGACGGTACCGGCGTTGTAGCCCCAGGCGTTGAGCAGCCGCTGTGCTGCCTTCCAGCTGTTGGTGCCCAGCTGTCCGTCCTCGGTACCGGCGTTGAAGCCCCAGGCGTTCAGGCAGCTCTGCCAGTTCTTGGCCCGGGCCGTGTCCAGGCCGAGGTTGTTCACCGCGAGGATGGAGACGCGCGCGCTGCCGGCCGTGGACTGGGTGGCCTGCTGAGGAGCCGCCACGCTCGCACTCGCACCCGCGAGACCTCCGGCTGCAATGCCGACGACGGCAGTCGCGGTGACGAGAGCCCTGGCCAGAGAAGATCGCATTGTTCTCTCTTTCCTATCGACATGAGGAAGTGACGCGAACGACCGCGCCGGCCGTCCGCACCGACCCGAGCGTGCCAGGAGCACACACCCAAAATCTCGCGAAAATACGCCCCACTTTTTCGTATGACCAAATCCCGGCCATATTTCAGACGTGTTCTGCGGTGGGATTCCGCCAAGGGTTCTGTGAATTCCGGCCGATACGGTCGTCGGCGCGATCGGGTACGCCCGGGTGACGGCCCGGCGCCGGAACGGGACGCGTTCCGGCGCCTCATCACTCGGGTGACCGTGGCTCAGGCCGGCAGGAGGCCGTGGCTGTCGGCGAGGACGGCCCGTTCCGCGGGGGTGGCCGAGGCGCGCCATTCCGGGGCCAGGGCGGCGTACGTGGTGACGTCGTGCCACTGGCCCTGGGTGTGGAACAGCTGCCGCAGGGTGGCCTCGGGGCGCAGGCCGGCGGCGAGCATCAGGTCACGCATGCGGGCGTGGTCGGCGCGGTGGCCGGCCCAGATGCGGTGCAGGCCCAGGGGACCGAAGCCGTACGCCATCAGGAGCCGTCCGGCCTCGTGGCCGTGGCCGCGCACGGGTGCGTCGGGCAGCAGGACGAGTCCGGTGAGCATGGCGTTGCTGCCGTAGTCCTCGACCAGCAGCCCCATGGTGCCGACCATGGTGTCGTCACCCGGCGCGCAGACAGCGAGGGTGTGCTTGCGGCGCGGGTGGGCGTAGGGCTGGGCCAGGCACTGGGCGAAGGCGTCCTGTGCCTGGCGGGCGTCCATGCGGTCGAGGCCGAGGTAGCGGGTCAGCACGCGGTGGGTGTAGACGCGCTCGAAGGGCGCGAGGTCGGTGGCCCGCAGTTCACGCAACCACAGGTGCTCGCCGTGCAGTTCGGGCAGATGTGTCATGACATGGCTCCGGCCGGGGCCGCCCGCTCGGCGGCGACGAGGGCTTCGAGGTCGACGTAGTAGCGTCCTGACGGCACCGGGGCGCCCAACAGGATCCGTCGGGCGGTGTCGGTGACCAGGGCCCCGCCGAGCGCGACACCGCTCGCCAGCTGCGGCCAGCTCGACAGCGTGCGGCCGATCCGGCCCAGGGCGTCGGTCATGGCCGGGCTGAGGCGGCTCTCGTCCACGATCCGCAGCAGGACGTCGAGCGACCCGGCGGGGTCGAGGCCGCGGACGTCGTGGGCGGTGAGGCCGTCGGCCCGGCCGTGGAAGAGAGGCCGGTCCGGTTCCTCGTCGAAGCGCTCCACGTCCAGCAGGCCACGGTCGTTGGCGTCCATCAGCACCGGGACGCGGCGGGCGCGGGCGTGCTCACGGGCGGCGAACTTCGCCCAGAGAGTGTCGCACTCCTCGACGAGCAGGTTGAGCCCGGTGCCGGGAGCGGTGCCGAAGAACGCCTCGATGGTCTCCTCGGTCACGCCCGAGCGGTGGATCTCGATGTCGAGATAGGGGTCGATCTCGTACATCTGACGTGCGCACAGGACGGTCTTCTCCACGCCCAGGTCGTGGACACCGGCCCGCAGCCGGTTGAGGTTCGACAGCCCCAACCGGTCGAAGTCCGCCAGGCGGAACGATCCTCCTACGCCTTCCATGGCGCAGGTGAGCGCCGCGCTGTTGCCCACGGACAGGCCGAGCACGCCGATACGCCGGCCGAGCAGCGCCTGTTGTTGGACCCGGGTGATCTTGTCCCGGTTGCGGTCGGTGCGGACCAGTCGGAACTCCTCGGCCGGCAGGACGTGCACCAGCCGTGCCGACCACGGGTACCAGACCCAGGTGCCGTAGCGGTTGCGCGGGGCGCCGGCCAGGATCTCCGTGATGGCGGCCGCCATGCTCCGCTCCTGCGGCGGCAGCCCCGGCCGCGTGCAGCGCGCCAGTTCTTCCAGCTGGTCGTCGATGCGGTCATGGACTTCCCGTACGGCACCCGACTCCAGCAACGCGGCGAGAGCCGCTGCTCCGTCGGCATCCGCCGGGTTCAGGAGAACGGGCCGGAAGGCGTCCTGCGGGGCAGTGGACGAGACGGCGGCGGGGAACGCGGGTGAGGTATCTGTGCGGATATCTGAATCGATCACGAGGCGGGAAGGTAGCAGCCGAATGATCTTGGAAAGCCCTTGTCACACGGGAGGGCGCATTCGAATTGATGCGCGGGAGGGGAGGCGTGCTGAATGCGGGGCCGAGGGCGTCAACCGCTCGTTTCCGGGCCCCACTGGTCGGGGCCGACTCCTCGCCAGTCGATCCACGGTGAGTCCGCCACCTCCGACGGGTCGATCTCCAGTCCGGCCCGGCGGAGGAACTCGGCCACGTCGGCCGCGTTGTGGGCCAGGCCGAGGATCTCGCCGTCCACGCGGACGCGTCGGCCGCCCGTGGGTGACGGGGGAAGCACGATCACGCGAATCGGTCCGGACATGCCTTCAGGGTCGTCCTGGGCATCCGGTCCCGCATTCCGGCCCGTCATCGGCGCGGCCCGGAACGGTCGGCTCGCGGGGTGGGCCGCGGGCGTGGTCCTCGGGTGGGCCGCAGGTGGGCGGTACTACTCCGTTCCTGTGGTGGCCGGGTGAGGTGGGCGGGGAGCGATCGCATGACTGAATTCAATCATGTGTTCGATTTATGAGGCCATGGCCGACCCGCACGTGTGACTCGCAGCGATAGTTGGCCACTCGCAGTGCTACTTGGCCCTGTCCTGTCCATCCGGCCCGCACCGAATGATCCGAACCACGTCAGTTGGCCCCGGCGGGGCTGGGCTTGTTGGCACAGCGCTTGACCCTCACGTGACGTCAGGCCGCATAGTCGGCGGCGTGGAGGAACACCTGATGGTGGGACGCGTGGCCGACCTTGCCGGCGTGACCGTCCGCACGTTGCATCACTACGACGAGATCGGCCTCGTGCAGCCGTCCGCGCGGACGGCTGCCGGGTACCGGGTCTACTCGGCGGGAGACGTGGAGCGGCTGAGGGAGGTGCTGGTTTACCGGCGGCTGGGTTTCACGCTGCGGGAGGTCGCCGATCTGGTTGGCGACCCGTCCATCGATACGGTCGCGCACCTGCGCCGGATGCGCGGTCTGCTGCTGGAACAGCGCGACCGTGCCGACGCCATGGGGGCCGCCATCGACAGGGAACTGGAGGCGCGGGCGATGGGGATGAAGATGACGCCGGAGCAACAGCTGGGAATGGTCGGCGCGCGGTTGTACGACACCATCGGGAGTGCATACACCGCGACGCGGCACACGGAGCCGCGGATCGCCGAACAGGTCTGGGACGCGCTGGGCGACGCGCGAACGGTGTTGAACGTCGGCGCCGGTACCGGTTCCTACGAGCCGCCGGGTCGCGAGGTCACCGCGGTGGAGCCGTCGGCGGTCATGCGGGCACAGCGTCCCGCGGGCGCGGCGCTGTGTGTGGCAGCCGCCGCGGAGAACCTGCCGTTCGAGGACCAGTCCTTCGACGCCGCGATGGCCTTCAGCACCGTTCATCACTGGCAGGACCCGGTCGCGGGCCTGCGCGAGATGCGGCGCGTGGCCCGGCGCGTGGTGGTGTTCACCTTCGACGCCAGTGAATTCGGATGGCGTCGCCGGTTCTGGCTCACCCGCGACTACCTGCCCGAGGCCGCCGGCCTTGTCGCGGGCTGGTCGCTGGCCGGGCTGGCCGACGCGATCGGGGCCCGCACAGAGCCGGTGCTCATCCCGTGGGACTGCGCCGACGGCTTTCTCGAAGCCTACTGGCGCAGGCCCGAGGCTTACCTGGACGATCACGTGCGCCGCGCGGTGTCGCTATGGACCAGGGTCGGGCCGGAAGCCGAGCAGCGGGCAGTCCGTGACCTCCGCGATGACCTCGCCTCAGGCAGCTGGGCGGAGCGCAACCGCGAACTCATCGACCTGGACGCGGCGGAACTCGGCCTGCGCCTGCTCGTTGCCTGAGACGCCTGTCTCTGCAGCTCCGAAACGACGTCGAGGCCGCAGTGGCCAACTACCGCTGAAAGCCACAGCACGGACTCGGACGCCGAAGAGGCCGCCCCACCGTGGACGGTGGGACGGCCTCTTCAGGAAATGCTCAGCGAGCATCAGCGATGCTCAGCCAGTGTTCGTCAGGCGCGCGAAGCCTTGCGCCGACGCGTGGCCAGGACGATGCCCGCGCCGCCCGCGAGGAGGACCGCAGCGCCGCCCGCGATCAGCGGGGTGTTGCTGCTGGCGCCGGTCTCGGCGAGGTTGTCACCGCCGCCACCGTTCGGGGTGGGGGCCGCGGGGGACGTCGTGGACTCCGAGGCGGACGGGGTCGGGGACTCCGTCGACGGGGTCTCGGAGGCGGGGGGCGTGCTCTCGGAGGCCGGAGGCGTCGACTCGGACGCCGGCGGGGTCGACTCCGAGGCCGGCGGAGTGGACTCCTCCGCGGGCGGGGTCGCCGGAGGCGTGGTCTGCGTGGTCGTGCAGTCCTTCGTGCCGCCGTTCCAGGCCGCGATCAGCTTGTCCTTGATGACCGGGTGGTCCGGGCCCTTGGGGAGGTCGCCGTGCGTGAAGCCGTCGTTGGCGTCGAGCTTGCCGTCGAACTTCGTGTTGCCGCGGTAGAGGTCGACCTGCCCGTAGCAGCCCGCGTCGGGGATCGCGACGTCGAGGGTGTCGACGGAGCCCGCCTTGACGGTCACGGTGTCGAAGTCGTGGAAGACCTGCTCGCCGGAGGTGGCGAACGTCGGGCCGTGCGCGAGGTAGGACGCCAGTGAGGCGGTGCAGGTGGACGCGTCGCCCGCGGCACGGACCTTGACGTGGACCTTGCCGTCGTCGCCCGGCTTCAGGTTCTGGTCGTCGACCTTCACCGAGGCGTAGAAGTTCTTGCCGTCGAGCGAGAACTCACAGCGGTCGGTCTCGGTCTTCGAGCCCGCGCCCGTACCGGGCTTGTAGTGCCCGCCGTCCCCCCAGCCCTTGCCGCCGGGGCAGTCGGACGCCGAGGCGACAGAGGCGAGGGCAGCGGAGAAGGCGAGCGTCGCGGCGCCCGTCCCCAGCAGGCGCCGCATGGTGACACGTCTCGCTATGGACATACGTATCCCGTCAGGATGAGAGTAAGTGGTCTCAGAAACACTGGGCCCATTGGTCACATGCGCCACAGTGTCCGCACATCGTGGATCGCCTTGCTTAACCCTGTCAACCTGCGGTGATACAACGCGGGTTCAATGACCATCACAATTTCAACACACTAGGAGTGATCCACTCCGCAAAAGCCCCAGGTTCGCTTTTCCGACGAGTTGGACAGATTCCCATTTGTCGCTCGTATTCGCCGTTCATGCTCGTCGCTCGCACCAGAACCGCACGTATTTCGGAGGAGCCCGCGTGACCGCCCGCACCACCACGCCCGTCCCCTCGCCCGACCTCTCCAGCAACGACCCGAACTGGTGGCGGCAGGCCGTCGTCTACCAGGTCTATCCCCGCAGCTTCGCGGACGCCGACGGTGACGGCCTCGGGGACGTCAGGGGCGTCACCCAGCGCCTCACACACCTGGCCGCGCTCGGCGCGGACGCCCTGTGGCTGAGCCCGTTCTACCCTTCCGAACTCGCCGACGGCGGCTACGACGTCGCCGACTACCGGGACGTGGACCCGCGCCTCGGCACCCTCGACGACTTCGACGCCATGGTCGCCGAGGCCCACCGGCTCGGACTGAAGGTGGTCGTCGACCTCGTCCCCAACCACACCTCCCACCAGCACGTATGGTTCCAGGAGGCCCTCGCCGCCGGCCCCGGCTCGGCCGCCCGGCGACGCTACGTCTTCCGCGACGGCAAGGGCGCGCACGGCGAACTGCCGCCCACCGACTGGCAGTCCGTCTTCGGCGGCAGCGCCTGGCGGCGGGTGCCGGACGGGCAGTGGTACCTGCATCTGTTCGCCCCCGAGCAGCCCGACCTCGACTGGTCGAACGACGAGGTCCGCGAGGACTTCCGCACCACCCTGCGCTTCTGGTGCGACCGCGGGGTCGACGGATTCCGCGTGGACGTGGCCCACGCCCTGGTCAAGGACCTCGGCGAACCGCTGCGCGACCTCGGCAGCCCTGAACTCAGCGGGGACCGGGCCCTCGCCTCGATGGCACCCGGCACCCACCCCTTCTTCGACCGCGACGAGGTCCACGAGATCTACCGCGACTGGCGCACGATCCTCGACTCGTACACCCCGCCCCGTACGGCCGTCGCCGAGGCCTGGGTGCCGGGCCCGCGCCGCGCGCTGTACGCCCGCGCGGACGAACTCGGCCAGGCCTTCAACTTCGAGTACCTGCAGACTCCCTGGGACGCGGCCGAGCTGCGCCAGGTCATCGCCGACTCCCTCGTCACCGCGCGCGCGGCTCATGCCTCGGCCACCTGGGTGCTCTCCAACCACGACGTCGTACGGCACGCCTCCCGCCTCGTGCTCCCGCCGGGCACCGACGAGAACGCCTGGCTGCTGTCCGGCGGCCACGCGCCCGCCGTGGACGCGCACCGGGGCCTACGACGCGCTCGCGCCGCCACGCTGCTCATGCTGGCCCTCCCGGGATCGTCGTACGTCTACCAAGGCGAGGAACTCGGCCTGCCCGAGGCTGCCGAGCTGCCCTTCGCGGTGCTTCAGGACCCGATCTGGGAACAGACCGGACATGTGCGCAAGGGGCGCGACGGGTGCCGGGTGCCGTTGCCGTGGACGACGACGGGGCCGTCGTACGGCTTCGGGGCGGGCGGTGCGTGGCTGCCGCAGCCGGAGTGGTTCGCGCGGTACGCCGTCGAGGCCCAGGACGGCGTCGAGGGCTCCACGCTGGAGCTCTACCGCACCGCCCTGCGCCTGCGCCGCAAGCTCCTCCAGGGGGAGGAGCTGACCTGGACGGACACCGGTCCGGCCGACGTGCTGGACTTCGCCCGGCACGAGGGCTGGCGGTGCGTCACCAACCTGTCGAACGCCGCTGTCCCGCTCCCGGCGGGCGAGGTGCTGCTGACCAGCAGCCCGTTGGAGGACGGGCTGCTGGGGCCGGACACCACGGCCTGGCTGGGCTAGCTATCCCACGGTCGGGGTCGGGGTGACGCCCGTGCTCGGCACGGAGCCGCTGGAGGCGTCACCCGGGAGCGCGACCGTTGTGGAGGTCGGGTTCGGCGGCGGGGTGAGCACGATCATCGGCTCGCCGGGCTGCGGTGCCGGGGGGGTCAGGTCGACCGCGGGCAGCTTCGGCGGGGTGGTCTGCATGAACAGAGCCTGGTCGAAGTTGACGAAGCCGGTCTTCTCCATGACCGTGATGTGGTCCAGGACCGTGTCGTTGGCCTGGTCGGCCAGCGCGCGCACCAGCGAGTTCTTGGTGGTGGAGCGGACCTTGGCGATCGTGTTGAAGATCGAACCGTGCGTCACGCGCAGGATGTTGGCGAAGTTCGAGTCGAACTGCTGCCCGGAGCTCGAATCGATCGTGTTCACGAAACCCACCTGCTGAGGGCTCGCCACGTTCGGGAGGGTGATGTTGAGCATCGCGGCGACCTTGCGGTCGGTGGTGTCCAGCGCCGCGTGACCGTCGATGAGGTGCTCACCCGCGGTCTTGACCGCCGGGGTCGTGCCCTTCTGGAGGGCGATCTTCCCCAGCGGGTACTCCCAGAGGCCTGCCGCCCGGACCTTGACGACGAAGTCACGGTCGAGTTCGGTCAGCGGACCCCACTGGGTCTGCGCGATGATTCTGTCCTGAGCGGTGGCCGCCTGGCTGACGCCAAGCATCGACGGGTACGCGAGCGCGCCCAGTGTCAATGTGAGGGCTCCGCCCACAAACAGCGTTCCCATCGCGTTGCGCGAGAGTGGCACCGTGCCTCCTGCCCGGTCGGGGATCCCCGCCGGGAGGCGGGTCGGACGCACATGAGTACGGACGCGGGGGCGCCGGTGTTCATCACGTACGAGACGTGGTCACCCGAGGCCGTGGTCAGGAGGGGGCGCGATCACGACCGGACCGGGCGGGCGACCGGAGGGGCCCGCCGCATGGGCAACGGGCGACCGGGCAGGGTGAGTCCGTGGCACCCGCACGGGTCCTCCCCCCCCGGCCGTTGACCGGCCGTTGACCGGTTCGCGGGGAAGTCCTGGGCAAATCGCGGGAGAGACCTTACGCACCCCGGACCTAGATTCGCCGCATGTCCATGCCACAGCGGTCGCAACGGCCTCTTCCCGTCCTCCCCTACCGCAAGCCCACCAAGGGCCGCGACTACTGGGTGATCGACGACGTGCTCCCGGACGTCGACGCCGTACGGGAACGCTGTCTCGCGAAGGACGACTGGGTGAAGGGGTATCCGTACACCTCGGAGACCTGGCCCGGACTGCGGACCATGCCGGGTCTCGAACCCGCCGAACTCGGGCGCGTGGAGCGGCTGGTGAAGAAGGCGACCGGGGCGAAGGAACTGTGGGTGCAGCAGGCGCCCGGCGGCGGCACCCTCAACCACAACTGCGTCCAGGTCGTCGGGGAGGGCGAGAGCGAGCCCCGCCCGCACACCGACTCGCGGGCGCTGTGCCGGTACGCCGCCGTGCTGTATCTCAACCCCGGTGTCCCCAAGGACTGCGGCACCAGCTTCTACCGCCAGTCCCTGCCCGGCGGCGGACTCGGCGGCAACGTCGTACAGGCCCCGCACAACAACCTCGTCGAGGCCCTCGGCACCCGGTTCGTCGCGCCCGACGCCTTCGAGGAGGACATCCGGGTGCCGCACCGGTACAACCGGCTGCTCCTCTACAACGCCAACCTCCTGCACAGCGCCACCGGGTACTCCGGCAGCACGCTGGAGGAGAAGCGGATGACGGCCGTCTTCTTCTGGATGGCGTGACCCGGTACCGGCCGGGCGAGCGGATCTGATCCCCGGACGGAATTCACGCTGAGCGGTCGCACGACTACGTTGCGCTGAGCGGCCGGTGCCGGCGGAGTGGCCCGGGTCCTCGGGGACCGTCACACGTGGCCGAGGCCGCCGCTGCCGAAGCCGCCGCTGGAACCGGGCAGCCAGCGTTTGCGGTGCTGGTCCTTTCCTCGTCTGCTTCCCGAGTGATGGAGCTGGTACGGCATCAGCCGTTCCCGCCCGTCGACGGGGGCAGACAGCTCGTCCGGCTCCCGCATCTCCCGGATCTCGCGGATCGGGCCGCTCTCCGGAAGCCGCGGCTGCTCCTGGCTGAGCGGCCGTGGAAGCTCCCGGTCCTGGACCCGCATGCCGAACAGCACGGCCCACACCAGTGCGCCGGCGATGAACAGCCCACCTGCGAAGGCGGCGATCACGTCGAGTACGTCGCTGGACGTGGCCGCCAGGACAAACGTCGCCGTACTCATAGTCCGATTATCCCCGAATCGACCCGATCGGGGCGTCCCGGGGCACCACCGTCACCCGGTGGAAGTTGCACTCGGCCGGGCCGGCGGGCGTGAGAGCCGCCTGGTGGGTCTTGAGAGCCATGCTGACCAGGCTCATCAGCAGGTCGACGTCGGTCTCGCAGTCGAGGTGGACGGTGACCCACCCGGACCCCGGTATCAGACGGACCGCGGTCGACTCCTGGAGGTCGTCGTGGAATCTGCGGATCGCCGGTTCGGTGAGATGCAGATCCACGTCCCGGCCCGGGTGGAAGTGCACGATCTCGCTGCGTACGGAGCGCAGTGCCAGCCCCGCTCCGCAGCTGGGCATGCCCACGTAGAGGTCGGACCACGTTTCCAGGCGCTCCAGGGCACGCTCGGCCAGAGTCATGCGTCCATCGTCGCCTGCTCACCGCGTCGCAACCAGGGGTTGAGGGAAACGTAACCGGGGCGTGAGGTGTCGCGTGGGCCACAAGTGACGGCCCGGTGCACGGACTTCCCCGTGATGCGGGAGTTCGTCGCGCCCTGTTCTGTTGCGCCCCGCTCGTGGCCGGGGTCCCTTCACGCGGTCTTTCCGCGCACCGCCCAGGCGCGCGCCCAGAGGAAGATCGAACCGTCGGAGGCGGTGGGGACGGCCGCCCGCAGAGCCTCACGCAGGTCGTCGCGGTCGGCGAGGCCGAGGGCGGCGACGTAGCGGGGGGCGGGGCCCTGACCTGCCAGGAACGGCCCCCACAGGTCGGCGAAGTCGGTGAAGGCAATGGGGATCTCGATCGCGCGCACGAGCACGTCGGCGAGTCCCGCGCCCGTCCACAGGTCGTGCAGCGGCTGTGGACGGCAGTCGGGGAACCGGCGGCCCTCGTCCAGCTCCGCGGCGGCCGGGTCGAGCGCGGTGGCGGTGTCCCAGAAGTGGCGCAGCAGGCTCATCCGGTCCGCGTAGTCCCACACGTACGCGGCGACCAGACCGCCGTCCGGACGGACCGCGCGGGCCATCCCGGCGACGGCGGCCGCGGGGTCGGACAGGAAGTTCAGGGTCAGCCCGCTGACCGCCACGTCGAAGGCGCCGTCCCGGACGGGCAGCGCCATGGCATCCGCCACGGCCGTGGCCCGGGCCGCCCGTACGAAGCTCTCGGAACGGTCGCAGCCCACGATCCGGTCGGGCCGGCAACGCTCACCCACCACCGCCGACAGCACACCGGTGCCGCATCCCACGTCCAGCCACCGCAGTCCGGCCGGGCGGCCGAGCCAGGCCGTGAACTCGCGCGCGACCACCCGGCTCCAACGGCCCATGTACCGGTCGTAGGCCGCGCCGGACGCCCACACGTCGTTTCCCTGTTCGTCCATGACCCCCACGATCCTCGCCCGACCGCATTTCTTCACGGCTTCTCCATGGGGCTCGGCGGGGATTCGCGCGGCGGACGCCGAACCCCGCGGGGGTCCCACGGGGGCCGCCCCCACCTCGCGGGACCCCCGCAACCCGCCTCCACCCCACCCGTGATCCCACCCGAGATCCCCACGGGCCCCCCACGTGAACCGATCGGAGGGTTCGCGACGATGAGGGGGTGACGTGATCCTTTTGAAGGGGGACCCCCGTGGATGAGAACGCTGTCCTGCCTGTTCTGCGAACCGTGCGCGGGTCCGCCCAGCTCGCGGTCGTGGGGCTCGGACTCGCCGGTGCCGCCTGGGTGTTGCGGGCCGTGTGGCATGTCCGGCTTGCCGTGGCGGGGGAGCCCGCCGGCGGGCTGCCGGACCAGGGCGAGGGCCGGCACCGGCCGCTGAACGCCCTGGAGAACGGCTACCACCTGGTCAGCGCCGCCGGGGACCTGCTCACACTGCTGTGCGCGGCCCTGTTCATCGGCTGGGTGTGGCGGATGCGGGACAACGCGCGAGCCCTGTCCGGCGAACCGCCGCGCTATGCCGGCATCTGGGTCTACGCCTCCTGGATCGTGCCGCTCGCCAACCTGTGGATCCCGCGCGGCATCGTCGTCGACATCCACCGCAAGAGCGCCCCGGACCGCAAGCTGCCCGTCATCGTGAACGTGTGGTGGGCGCTGTGGCTGGTCGGCATGGTCACCGGGCTCGGCCTGACCTACCGGGGCGGCGCGGACGACGTCATCGCCCGCGCCTACCACGGTGTGGGCTCCCTGCTCTTCGCCGACCTCGCCGTCATCGGCGCGGCCGTCGCCGGGATCCTCATGGTGCGCGCCCTGACCGCCGTACAACTTGTGCACATCGATGACTAGTTGCGTGTGCCGCGTGGTGATCCGTTGAAGGAAACGGTCAGGTCGTTTGATCGGGATTGAGGGCACTTACTGTTGCGCCTACGTGACAGCCCCCCCACCCCCAGGATCGTCATGCGTCGCCTCCCCTCCGTCATGGCCGTCTGTGTGTCGGCCCTCCTGCTCACCTCCTGCGGAGTCGGCAGCAGCGACACCGCAGTGAGTCCCAAGAAGGGCGACGACATCACGCTGGGTCTGCTGCTCCCCGACCGGGACACCAGCCGCTTCGACAGGTTCGACTTCCCCCTCATCAAGAAGGAGGTCGCGACCCTCACCCACGGCAAGGGCAAGGTCACTTACGCCAACGCCGAGGCGAGCGCGAAGCAGCAGAGCCGGCAGTTCCTGCAGATGGTCGCCGACAAGGTGGACGTGATCCTGGTGGACGCGGTCGACGCCAAGGCGATCGGGTCCGACGTCCAGAAGGCGAAGGACGCCGGCATCCCCGTCATCGCCTACGACCGGCTCGCCCAGGGCCCGATCGACGCCTACGTCTCGCACGACAACGAGCTCGTCGGCGAGGTGCAGGGCCGTGCCGTCGTCGAAGCGCTCGGCGACAAGGCCGAGACCAGCAAGATCGTCATGATGAACGGCTCGGTCGCCGACCCCAACACCGCCCTGTTCGAGAAGGGCGCGCTGAGCGAGCTCACCGGCAAGGTCGTCATCGCCAAGCAGTACGACACCCCGGAGTGGCTGCCGTCGGTCGCCAAGGCCCACATGAAGGAGGCGATCGCCGCCCTCGGGCTGAACAACATCGCCGCCGTCTACTCGGCCAACGACGACATGGCGGGCGCGGTCATCGACGAGCTCAAGGCGGCGGGGGCCACGAAGATCCCGCCGGTGACCGGGCAGGACGCGAGCCTCGCGGCGGTGCAGCGGGTCGTGTCGGGCGATCAGTACATGACCGTGTACAAGTCGTTCCTGCTGGAGGCGACCAACGCCGCCCAGATCGCGGTGTACAAGGTCCAGGGTCGCGGTCTCCAGTTCGACGCGCTCATCCGCGACAAGGTCGACAGCCCCACCCAGAAGGACATCCCGTCGATGCTGGTGCCGGTGGTCGCCCTCACCAGGGACAACATCCGGCAGACGGTGATCAAGGACGACGTCTACACGGTGAAGCAGATCTGCACCGCCCAGTACGCGGCGGACTGCGCGGCCATCGGGCTGAAGTAGACCCGGCCCGGCTGCTCACACGCCGGTACGCAGCCGCCGTACGGCGAGGACGGTGGCCGACAGCGCGGTGACCGTGCCGAAGGCCAGGTGGACGGTGGTGTCGGCCGCGGTGAACGACGCCACAGCGTTGCCCAGCACGCTGAGGACAAGCAGGGGCCAGAGCAGAAGGTTCACGGTTCCTCCAGGGACGTGGGTGGTCTCGACACCGATGACGCTACGGGCGGGCACCCGCCCCCGCCGATCCAGCGGTCCGCCCGTTCCGGGGTACAGCAGGCTGTACTTTCCGGCTGCCGGTGGCTGAACGAACTCCCTTTCGACATAAGGTCGTTGTCTTCCGGACGGATCAGCCAGAGGGGACCGGGATGGCCACCGCCGACGTCAAACGCCTGGTCGTGGGGACCGCGATGACCGCGGCCGCCGCGCTCGGACAGCTCGTCTCCGGACTCGGTACGGCCGTCCTCGCGCCGTTCGTGCTGCTGTGGCTGGTGCTGGCACCCGGCGGGGTGGGCGTGCTGCACTCGCTGGCCGGCGTGGAACGCGCCCGGCTCGCCCGCTGGGGCCCCGAGGTCGTCGCCCCCGAGCCGCCGCCCACGCGACTGCGGGCCGCCCTCGCCGACCCCACGACCCGACGCGAACTGCGCTGGCTGGTCCGGCACCTGGCCGTGGGCCTGCCGCTGGGGATGCTCGGCTTCCTGCTGCCCCTGGTCGCCGTACGGGACACGGCCTTCCCGCTGTACTGGCGGTTCGCCCCGGAGAACGCGACCGCCACCTCCATCGGCGTCGGCAACGCGCACTCCTGGCCGGACGCCCTCGCGGTGACCCTGCTCGGCGTGGGCTGGATCGCCATCATCCTGGGGCTCGCGCCCGGCATGGCACGGCTCCAGGCGGAACCCGGGCGCCGGCTCCTGTCGGCCGGTCCCGACGCCGATCTCTCCCTGCGCATCGCGGAGTTGACCGCCACCCGGGCCGGCGCGCTGGACGCCCACGCCACCGAACTGCGGCGCATCGAGCGCGCGTTGCACGACGGCACCCAGAACCGGATCGTCACGGTGACCGTGCTGCTCGGGGCGGCCCGCCGCATGGTCGCCCGCGACCCGGCCGGCGCCGACGAACTCCTGGAGCGGGCCCAGTCGGCCGCCGAGCAGGCGCTGGCCGAGCTGCGGACCGTCTCCCGCAGCATCCTGCCACCGGTGCTCGCGGACCGGGGGCTGGCGGGGGCGCTCACGGGGCTCGCGGCGGAGAGCGCGGTGCCGTGTTCGGTCGACGTCGAGATGTCCCGGCGGTGCGCGGCCTCGGTCGAGGCGACCGCGTACTTCGTGGTGGCCGAGGCGTTGACGAACATCGTCAAGCACAGCGGGGCGGAACAGGCCGGCGTCACGGTCCGGGCCGCCGGTGACCGGCTGGTGCTGACCGTCTCCGACGACGGCCGCGGCGGCGCCGACGAGCACGGCGGCTCCGGCCTCACCGGCATCCGCCACCGCGTCGCCGCCCACGACGGCACCCTCCGCCTGACCAGCCCCACGGGCGGCCCGACGGTGGTGGAGGTGGAGCTACCGTGCGGCGCGTGACCGACCGCGGCCGCCGCCCGGTTGCCGTGCGGTGCCTGACCCGGTTCGGGGGCGGCCGGGTGGCCGTTGTCCGGGCCATCCGTCCGATGTTCCCTTTGGGCGGCCCGATGACCCTGGAGGCGGACCTGCCATGCGGATCGTGATCGCCGAGGACGACCCCCTGCTGCGCGAGGGCCTCGCCCTGCTCCTGCGTGCCGAGGGCATGGACGTGGTCGCCACGGCCGACAACGCCGACGACGCCCTCGACGCCATCGAGGCGCACAAGCCCGACGTCGCCATCCTCGACGTCCGGATGCCGCCCACGCACACCGACGAGGGCGTCCGCGCCGCCGTCGAGGCCCGGCGGCGCAGGCCCGATCTCGCGGTGCTCGTGCTGTCCGCCTACGTCGAGCAGAGCTTCGCGACCGAGCTGCTGACCGGCGGGGTCGGCAAGCTGGGCTATCTGCTCAAGGAACGGGTCGGCCGGGTCGAGGAGTTCCTCGACGCACTGCGCCGGGTGGCGGACGGCGGGACCGCCATCGACCCCGAGGTCGTCGCCCAGCTCTTCTCACGGTCCCGCCAGGACACCCGGCTGGAACGGCTCAGCCCGCGCGAGAAGGACGTACTCGCCCTGATGGCCGAGGGGCTCGGCAACAGTGCCGTCGCGGAGCGGCTGTTCGTGACCGACGGGGCCGTTCACAAGCACATCCGGAGCATCTTCGCGAAGCTGGACCTGGCCCCGACGGACCAGACGGACCGGCGGGTGGCGGCCGTGCTCCGCTACCTGGAGGACGCGCGCCGACGGCCCTGAGGAGGTCCCGGGTAGTGCCTGCTGTACCGGCAGTCGGGGTGTGCGCGGCAATGATCCGAGGGCCCGGCGCTGGTGTGCTGGACGCATCACATCAGCCCCTCGGAAGGGACCCGCGGTGAGCGTCCAAGCCCCCGTCAGCATCGAAACCCGACCGGCTCCGCAAGCGGGCACGGGCCTGCTCGGCAGCATCCGCCGGCGCCCCCTGACCTGGTTCTTCAGCCTGGCCTTCGCGTTGAGCTGGGCCGTCTGGACGCCCTACGTCCTCTCCGAGAACGGCCTCGGCGTCTGGCACTTCACCTTCCCCGGCGGCCGCGCGGCCAGCCAGCTCACCGGCGTCCTGCCCGGCGCCTACCTCGGCCCGATCGCCTCGGCGCTCCTCGTCACCTGCGTCACGGAGGGACGGGCGGGGCTCAGGGTCTGGCGGCGCCGGATGCTGAAGTTCAAGGTCAGCTGGCGCTGGTACCTGGTGGTGCTGGCGTCGGTGCCGGCCGCGCTGACCCTGGCCGTGATGGCGCTGTCCGACAGCGATCCCGTACTGCCGTCCGCGATGATCTTCGCCGCGTATCTCCCGGGCCTGCTCGTCCAGTTGATCACCACGGGTCTCGCGGAGGAGCCCGGCTGGCGCGAGTTCGCCATGCCGCGGATGCAGCGCCGCTACGGCCCCCTGAACGCGACCCTCTTCGTCGGCGTGCTGTGGGGCTGCTGGCACCTGCCGCTGTTCCTGACGGAGTGGGGCGGCGGACCGCACGTGGCGTGGACGGTGCCGGTGGAGTTCATCGCGATGACCATCACCTTCAGCTGCGTGATGACCTGGGTGTTCAACAAGTCCGGCGAGAGCATGCCGCTGGTCATGCTGCTGCACTGCGGCGTCAACAACTTCTTCTCGATGGCCTCGTCGGACATGTTCCCCAAGCTGTCCCAGAGCGAGGGCACCCACGCGCTGCTGCTCGCCACGACGACGGCGGCCCTGATCCTGCTGGCGGTGACGCGCGGCCGGCTGGGCCTGCCCAAGGGGCGACCCGCGGTCTGACGTATCCGGCCGGACTCGAAACCCGACCCGACCGACCCGACCCCACCGCACCGCATCGCACACCAACGGGCTCCCGGCGCCTCCCTCGCCGCTCCGGGAGCCCGTTCCGCTGCGCCCCCGCGCCGACGGCCCGCCCGGTTACCGTTCCGACCCGTTGGCGAACTGCAGGGAGATATGCCGCAGGACCTCCGCGGCGGAGGTGTCGGTGCGGCCCTCGTCGTGGACCTCGGCCAGCTGCACGAAGGCGAACGAGAAGCAGTTGGCGATGCTCGCGATGGCAGGCCCCAGCTCCTCGACGACGGCGTCCGCCGCCGCGTGGCCACTGGCGTCCGCGGGGAGGTGGATCCGTGGCAGGGTCTCCACGAGCAGCGCGGAGATGGCTCCCGTCAACGAGGCCTGCCGATCGGGGTGTTCACGGACCTGCCGCCGCATCTCAAGGGCCTCGGTGAGGATTCCGACGACGTTCTGCATGATCTCGCGCTGCTCCATGCGCGCAGCCTAGAGCGTGGACGCCGAAGCCGGTGCCGGTGCCTGTGCCGCAGTTGGCGTATGTGGAGTGTGTGGCGCAGGACACAGGAACTCGGGGTAGGGGTGCGGAGCGTTACTGGTGTGAAGGAAACAGAACCAGCGGAACCGGAGCGGGCGCGGATACGGGCCGGGGACCGGGCGGCGTTCGGGGAGCTGTACGACCGTCATGCGCGGGCGGTGTACAACCACGCGCTGCGGCTGACCGGGAACTGGGCGGAGGCCGAGGAGGCGATGTCCGAGACCTTCCTCGCCGCCTGGCGCACCCGGGAGACGGTCGAGCCGGAGGGCGGTTCGCTCAGGCCCTGGCTGCTCGGCATCGCCACGCACAAGGCGCACAACGCCAACCGGGGCCTGCGCAGACGGCTCGCGTTCCTGGCCCGCAGCCCCGAGCCCCGTCCTGTCGAGGACTTCGCCGAGGAGAGCGCCGGCCGGATCGACGACGCACGGCGGCTCGCGGTCGTGCACCGGGCGCTCGGGCAGCTCAAGCGCCAGGACCGTGAGGTCTTCGCGCTGTGCGTGTCGGCGGGCCTCGACTACCAGCAGGCCGCGGAGGCGCTCGGCGTGCCCGTCGGCACCGTGCGGTCCCGGCTGTCACGGGCCCGGGCCCGGCTGGCCCGGCTGAGCGCGCAGGTGGAACCGCCCCCGGCCCACGGAGAGATGGAGAGTGAGGCCGCGCTCGCGGCCCTGTTCCTGCGGGAGGAGACCCGATGAGTGAGGCCGAGGAACTGCTGTCGACCCCGGCGGAGTGGGACCTCCCCGCGGAGCGCCACCGCCATTTCAAGGACGTACTGATGCACCGGATCGACCAGGACCAGACCCCTGCGGGACGCACCGGGTCCCCCACCCCCGGACGGGCCTCCGGACGGGCCTCCGTACGGCGTCGGCTCGCGCGCCCCGCCGTCCTGGTGCCCCTCGCCTCCGTGGCCCTCGCGGGCGCACTGCTCGTGACCCTCTCCGTGGACGGCCGTGGCGGGTCGACCGCGGCCTCCCCGTCGGCGGGCGTCACCGGTGCCTCCGGCACGCTCAACCGGATCGCCACGGCCGCCATGGCGAGCGACGCGACTCCGGTGCGGGACGACCAGTTCGTGTACGTGCGGACGCTGGACCGTGAGAACACGGGCACCTTCACCGGTCCCATCCGGCTCGGCGCCCTGCACACCGAGGAGCGCTGGACCGCCCAGGACCCCGGTCCCCTCCGGATCACCGGGTGGCTCAAGGCCACCGGCAAGGACGCGATCATGCCGGGACAGGTGATCCCCGTCGAGTCGCCGGATCCCCGGCCGGTGGGCGTCGACCGTCCGACGTACCGGTGGCTGGCCTCGCTGCCCACCGACCCCGACGCCCTGCTCGCCCGGCTCGGCAAGGAGGCCAGGCCGGTCGAGGGCGAGTCGCGGGACCAGGCGGTCTTCTCCCTGATCGGCGACCTGATCAGCGGCACGATCATGCCGCCGGCCAACGCCGCCGCGTTCTACGAGGCGGCCGCGAAGCTGCCCGGCGTACGGGAGATCCCCGACGCCGTCGACGCCGCCGGCCGGCACGGCATCGCCATCACCCTCGACGACACCGGCTTCGCGACCCGCGACGAGTGGATCTTCGACAAGAAGACCCTGGTCCTGCTCGGTGCCCGCTTCTACGTCACCGACCCGGACCGGGGGATCACGACCGAGACCCTGGCCGGCACCAGCGCCGTCATGGAGAGGGCGGTCGTCGACAAGAAGGCCGAGGTGCCCGCACGGGCGGTGTCCCGCTGACGTTCCGCTGATGACCCTTGGAGCACACTTGGGGGCATGAGCATCGTCAAGATCAACGTACTCACGGTCCCCGAGGAGCAGCGCGAGACGCTGGAGAAGCGGTTCGCGTCTCGCGCGGGGAGCGTCGAGAACTCGGACGGATTCGAGTGGTTCGAGCTGCTGCGTCCCGTCGAGGGCACCGACACCTACCTCGTCTACACGCGCTGGCGCGGCGAGGAGGACTTCCAGAAGTGGATGTCCGGGATGTCGCAGTCCTCGCACGGGGGTGGCGAGCAGAACCGCCCCAAGCCCGCCTCCTCCGGCTCGACACTGTGGACCTTCGAGGTCGTCCAGCAGGCCGCGCCGAAGCAGTGACGGCGAAGGGACCCCGGGCACTGATCGCGGATCACTGATCCCTGATCACGCAGTGCCCGGGGTCCCCGCGGTGCCCTACAGCGTGACCTGCTTGCCGCCGAAGGTCACGACCAGGCTGCCGTCGGAGGCGTAGGACCAGCCGAGGGCGCCCGAGTAGGTGGAGCAGCGGGAGCCGTTGGTGCCGGACCAGAACTGGTTGGAGCTGTCGGCGTCACCGACGAACCGGTCGTTGGCTCCGCTGGTGCACGAGGTGTTGGAGCGGAAGACCGAGGTGCCGGTCTCGAAGTTGAAGTTGCGCTCGGTGTTGGCGATGGAGACGTTGCTGGTGATGGTCATGGAGCCGGGGTTGCTGTTGTAGGTGAACCCGTGGTGGCCGTTGCCGTAGGCGATGCTGTGCCGCACCACGTGGTTGACCGCGATGCTGTCGCCGCCGAGCTTGTAGCCGTTGCGGTCGCCGTTGCCGGACTGCGAGCCGTCGCTGAGCGTGCCGTTGCCGTACGACAGGGAGTACTCGATGGTCACCGGGCCGATCGCGCCGGTGTCGGTCTTGGTGTAGAGGTCCCAGCCGTCGTCGATGTTGTTGTGCGAGACGGCATACCGGAAGACGTTCCCGGTGCCGGTGGTGAGCTTCGCGGCGAAGCCGTCGGCGTCCTCGCCGTCGGAGTCGGCGTTGTCGTGCGACTCGGCGCTCAGGATCAGGTTGTTGGCGGGCCACTGGCTCGCCGGGGTGGAGGAGGCCATCCGGCCCAGCTGGAGGCCGGTGTCACGGTTGAAGCGGGTCACCGTGCGCTCGATGACGTTGTTGCTGCCGCCGACGTAGATGCCGTTGTCCCCGGCTCGCTCGACGACGAGGCCGTAGATCTTCCAGTAGTTGGCGTTGAGCTGGATGCCGCGGTTGGTGGAACTCTCGCTCTGCGCCGAGAAGTTGAGCACCGGAGTCTCGCCCGGGTAGGCGGAGAGCGTGGTGCGGGCGGCGGCGGTGCCGTTGGCGCCGGCCGGGATGGTCACCGTCGAGGAGTAGGCGTACGTCCCGCCGCGCACGTAGATCGTGCCGCCCGCGGAGATACGGCTGATCGCCGAGGTGAGGGTGGTGGGCGCGGTCACCGTGCCGGCCGCGCTGTCGGTGCCGCTCGGTGACACGTACAGGGCGGTGCTGGACGGCGGGGTGGTCGTGCCGGACGTCTCGGCGTCCAGGTAGTCGGTGTTGGGCAGGCCGTTCGCGCTGGTCGGGTTGAGCCGGATGGTGTTGCTGCCCGCGTTCACGGGCACGGTGAGCGTCTTCGTGGTCCAGCCGGTCCAGGTGCCGGTGGACTCGAAGGATGCCGAGGAGACCGTCGTGCCGTTCACGATGATGTCCGCGGGGCGGGCGGTGGTGGTGCCGTTGGCGAAGCGGACGCTGAGGGTCGCCGTGCCCGATGCGGGTGTGGACACGGTGAACTGGGCGTACGCGCCGGTGGCGTTGGTGCCGTTGCAGAATCCGCTGCCTGAGTAGCCGGCGTACTCGGTCTCGACGGCTCCGGTGCAGACGGCGGGGGCTGTTTCGGCCTCGTAGCGGGTGGTGGCTGCCTGGGCCGTGGTCGTGCCGGAGAGTGCGACGAGCGTGCCGGCGATGAGGCCGACGGAGGTGATGAGGGGTCTCAGGTGCATCGTTCGTCTCCATGGTGTGCGGTGACGGGGGCACGTATTCTTCGGACGGTAAGCGCTTGCCATGGCCGCGTCAACGGTTGCGTATGTGATCGTTGTTCACACATAGGAATCGCGTAGGTATTGGATACGGTGGCGGCATGACCCTCTTCGTGAAGATCTGCGGCCTGCGCACCGAGCGGGACGTCGACACGGCCGTCGAGGCCGGCGCCGACGCCATCGGGTTCGTCTTCTCCGACAGCCCGCGCCGCATCGACCCCGTCACCGCGGCACGGCTGGCCGCCCG
Organism: Streptomyces sp. NBC_00285; assembly: GCF_036174265.1. Classification (NCBI taxonomy): domain Bacteria; kingdom Bacillati; phylum Actinomycetota; class Actinomycetes; order Kitasatosporales; family Streptomycetaceae; genus Streptomyces; species Streptomyces sp. NBC_00285. The sequence goes on from NZ_CP108055.1 coordinate 5,624,882, forward strand.
GGTCCCGGAGAGCGTCCTGACGGTGGGCGTGTTCCGCCGCGAACCCCTGGAGTACGTACGGTCCGTGGCCGCCGGGTCCGGCATCGGGGCCGTCCAGCTGCACGGCCCCGAGGACCGCGCCTACTACGACGAACTCTCCGTCGGCGGCTGGACGTTGATCCGCGCGGCCGCCTTCGGCGACTCCGTGCCGCGCTGCGGTGAACTGGGCGAGGACATGCTGCTCCTCGACGCCCCGGTGCCGGGCTCCGGCACGGCGTGGGACTGGTCGAGCAAGCAGGTCGCCGCGGCGGGGGAGAGGTGGCTCCTCGCCGGAGGCCTCACGCCGGAGAACGTACGCGAGGCCGTCGACGTCACCCGCCCCTGGGGCGTCGACGTGTCCAGCGGCGTGGAGGCCAGCCGCGGCGTCAAGGACCCGGCCCTGATCACAGCGTTCGTCGAGGCGGCCCGCGCGAGGGCGGACGCGGGAGCGCCCGCCGTCGGTCCGGTGGACTGACGACGGGCGCTCACGGGATCAGGGGCGCGGGGAACTGCGCGACCAGCCACGACGGCGCAGCGGACGGGAGACGACCCGTCGTGGCACTACTTCCCCTTCACGGGGACGAAAGCCAACGCGTCCCAGGCGATCGACGCGTCCCCCGTGCCGTCCGCCGTAGCCGAGCTCAGTGAGACGCTCGGGGTGCCCTTGAACTCGTACGACCCCAGCGACACCCAGGCGTTCTTCCCGCCGGTGTCCTGGGAGACCGTCTTCTCCACGACCGTGCCGTCACCGAGGTCGATGCGGTACTTGGCCGACGGCGTGTTCGCCTCGTGGTCGGGCAGGTGCACCATGACCTCCGCAGAGCCGGTGACCTTGCGGTCCGGCGTCCAGGTGCCGGTGACCACCGAGTCGGTGAAGCTCGGCGCCCGGGTGTGGGTGAGCCAGAAGTGGCCGCCGAACCCCGCGCCCAGCTGATGGAAGTCGATCTTCGACGGGTAGACGGTCGCGCCGTTCTGCTGCGCCGACCCGAAGGTGAACGTCAGCGTGCCCCGGCTGCTCCAATTGCGCCGGCCCCCGCAGGGGTTGGCGGATCCGACCCGGAACTTCACCGTGTTCGGCACGTCGTCCACGATCAGCGCGTTCGCCGGGAGGGTGGACGTGCAGGCGGCCGGGTGGGGTGCGGTGACCTTCGGTTCGGGGTCGCCGGCCCGGTACTTCAGCACCTCGGTGCCGCAGGTGGCCGTGCAGTCCGTCCAGCTCACCGGCTGGTTCCACCAGCACTTGAAGTCGTCCCGCTGGCAGGGGCCCTCGGGCTGCGTCGACCCCTCGACCTTGTGCGGCTTGGTGATGTCGCAGTCGTTGACCGTGGGCGCGCAGAACGTGTCGTGCGCCGGTTCGGCGGCCGGCGCTCCGGCGGGCCAGTCGCCGACGGTGAAGGACTTCACGGTCGCCCCGGTCGCCGGGTCGGTCTTCTGCTGGGAGTACGCGGCCCAGCCGAGGACCCGCTCCGGGTACGTCCACTGGTTGGGGTTGCGGGCGTCGTCGTAGCCGGACGCGAGGAACATCTTCCGGTCGGCCGGGTAGAGGCCGTTGGCCGGGTTGTTGAACCAGCCGAGACCCCACGGCGCGCTCGCGTCCGTCGAACTGGGCAGGTTGAGACCGCTGTTGTAGGCCCAGAGCGCGAGCCACCAGTTCTCCAGGTACTTCGGGTCACCGCCGTTGACGAGCAGGCCCCGGTCGTACAGCTGGTTCCACTTGTCCTGGAGGATCTGCAGACCGGCGGCGATGTTGGCCGCGTAGTCCACGGTGATCGCGTGCTGCTGCTCCGCGGTGTACGTGGTGTCCGTCTTCGCCATGCCGCTGGTCACCTGGGAGATGCCGTAACCGCAGTCCGCCGCCGCCCAGTTGACGGTGTGGACGCTGCCGGCGTTGCCGTAGTAGCCGCCCTGGACGAAGTTGCCGCTCTCGCCCGCGGCCGCCCGGGAGCTGGCCTGGAGCAGGTTGGACTCCTGGGAGAGCACCCCGAGCATGATCTGCGCGGGCACCCGGCCGCCGCCCTTGAGCGCGGTGGAGGGGAACAGGCTCTGCGGGGTGTACGAGGTGAGCTCGCTGCCGTTCCAGCCGCTGCGGCGGCGCACGTCGAGCTTGCCCTGCACGGCGAGGTCCGTCGCCCACTCGGCCTGCGCGTTCGAGGGCTGGAGCGACTGGAGCTTCGGGTCGTTGCGGGTGACGGCGCAGGCGCGGTCGGGGTCGGTGGTGACGGCCGACGGGTCGTCGTCCGAGGCGGCGGCGGTGGCGCTCGGCGCGCTGACGCTGTCGGTGTGCACGCCGTCCGACAGGGCCGGGGACTGCTCGGCGCCCTGGGCCGCGGCCTTGGGCCGGACCGTGAAGTCGACGGTGGTGTCGCTGCCCGGCAGGACCGCGCCGATGCCGACGGGCTGGGCGCCGGTCGCGGCGGCCTTCTTGCCGCCGGACGCCTCGGAGCCGTTGCCGACGGAGGTCAGCGCCAGGTCACCGGTGGTGGACACCTCGGCGGAGGCCGGCACGTCCAGGGTCTGCCAGCTCTTCGGGAGCGCCTTTACGGCGTCCTCGGCGTCGCTGCCGGTCAGGAAGACCCGGCCGCCGTTGCCGCGGACCGCGAGGGCGCCGAGCGTGCCGGAGCCGAGGAGCTTGTCGGAGCCCGCGGAGGTGACGCGGCGAACCTGCACCTTCTTGCCGTCGGGGACCTGGTAGGCGAGCCCGCTGTGCGCGTCCGGGACCAGCCGGAAGGGCGTACCGCCGGTCCTGGCCAGCGTGTTGGTGGCGCCCTTGGCGTCCACCGAGACCACGGAGTCGCCGGAGACCGCCGCGATCTTCTCGCCGAAGGGCACGGCGGAGGTCAGCTGACCGGGCACGGTCTGCTGACGTACCAGCTTCGCCCGCGCGGTGTCGACGGTGAGCAGTTCGGTGTCGCCGCCCTCGGGCCGGGTCAGGACGGCCTGTTCGCCGTCGCCGCAGCCGGGGTTGAAGTAGGCCAGCGAGACCAGTTCGGGCAGCTTGGTCACCCGGCCGTCGGCCAGGTCGACGACGGCCGCGAACGCGCCCTGCTGGAAGCCCTGTTGGTCGTTGACGGCCTGCCGGGGCGCGTACACCACGACGGCACGGTCGCCGGACCCGGTCACACAGGTCTGGCCGATCCACTGGTCGGTGTCGATGCCCGGCTCGGACAGGGTGGCCGCGGTGTGCCACTTGTAGGCGTCCGCCGCGTCGGCGACCAGCACGTGCAGTCCGGTGCCGTCGCCGTCGTAGGTGACGATGCGGTCGCCGGACTTCTGCCAGCCGGAGGGCAGTCGAGAGGTGTCGGTGATGTGGTCAGCCGCCGGAGCGGCCGTCGGGTCGGCGGGATCGGTCAGGGCCGCCGAGGCCAGCGGGGCGATGAGCGCGAGTGAGAGCACGGACATCGCGCCGGCTGCCGCTATACGGCCACGCCGGCTTTTCGGCACACGCCAACGGTGTCTGCCGCCGGGATTGTCACGGAAAGTGCGCAAGGAATTCCGTCCGGTCATTCAAGGGATGAAAGGTGGGGTACCGGCTCCGACGCTCCCCCAGGCCGGTGACGCGGAAGCTATCAGTCCGCTATGGCCGCAATGGGTGCCGTGGGTGATCTACCGGGGGGTATCCACGAAATATCCACGAGAATTCGCCAACGATTTTGCCTTTGCCGCAGTCCCCTTGAATGACATCCCCCACGCACGACAAGGAACAGCGAACGTGTTGATGAACAGCACTCGTCTCAAGGTGGCTCTCGTGGCCGCGGCCATGACCCTCGCGGGTCTGGCGGCGGCCGGTCCGGCTGCTGCGGCCCCTGCGCCGGCAGCCGTACGGGCCCAGCAGGCCGCCGCACCCGTCGACTTCGCGGACCTGCCCGCCACCGCCCTCGTCCCCGACGGCGCGCGACACGAGGTCACCGTCACCTACCGCAACGACACCGCGGCGGACCTGACCGTCGCCCCGCAACTCCTGGTCGAGTCACCGGACTCGGGCCCCTTCCTCGCCCCGTCGGACGTCACGGTCGAGCAGCGCACCGCGCACGGCTGCTGGCGGACCGTGGAGACCGCGAGCCAGACCGGCACGCTCTTCACCGACCTGACGAACGCTCAGCGCACCCTGCACCCGGGCGAGACGCTGACCCAGGTCTACCGGATCACGGTCACGAACCCCGCGGCCGGGGGGACCGTGCAGCCGAGGGTCGCGCTGTACGGCTGATCCCACTGGGGCGGACGCCGGTGACGCGTCCCGAGAAGAGGGCCGTCACCGGCGCCCGCCCGGCCAGGCACCCGTTCGCGCTTGGAGAAGGGCCCACGAGAGCACGTCTCCGCCGTAGGTAGTGTGCGGAAATGACAAGAAGTGAGCGGCTCGCGGACCAGTTGGACTGGTACTGGGACAAGAACCTGCGGCCGCGGCTGCACGGTCTCACCGATGAGGAGTACTTCTGGGAGCCGGTACCCGGCTGCTGGAGCATCCGTCCACGTGACACGTCGGCAGGTTCGGGGCAATGGACGATGGACTTCGCGTCCCCCGACCCGGTTCCGGCGCCGGTGACCACGATTGCCTGGCGGCTGGCCCACATCATCGTCTCGTGCCTGGGCTATCGGGTCGGATGGTATTTCGGCGGCCCGGACGTCGACTCCGGGACATTCGCCTACGCGGGCACCGCCGACGAGGCGCTGAAACAGCTCGATGAGACGTACGGCAGATGGAACGCGGGGGTCCGCGAACTCTCGGACGCCGACCTGGAGAATCCGCCCACGGTGGGCCCCGAGCGGTTCCCCATGGAGAACCGGGTCCTGCACGTCAACAGAGAGCTGATCCATCACGGCGCCGAGATCTCCCTGCTGCGCGACCTCTACCGCGGGCAGGCCGGAGCCGTCTTTCGGTAACCGGTGGCTGCACCGACTTGCGCTCAGCGCCCCGCCGTGTGCGACAGGAACTCCGCCCAGGTGGTGGGGTGGAGGGTGAGGTGGGGGCCGGCGGGGGTCTTGGAGTCGCGGACGTGGGTCGCGGTGGGGGTCGTGGCTATCTCGACGCAGGCGGAACCTTCCTCGCTGTACGTCGACTTCTGCCAGGTCGGGTCGGACATGGTTCGCCTCTCAGATGTCTTGGGTTATGCGGCGGACGAGGTCCCGTGAGGGTCCGGGCTTCAGAGCGACGGCCTCCATGCGGTCCAGGACGAGCCGGTACATCTCCAATCGTCCTGCCCCGTCGATGAGTTCGCTGCCGTGTGCGGTGTCCACCTCGACGGTGTCGAGCTGTTGACCTCGGAACTGGTCACGAACGCCTACCTGCACACGAACGGGACCGCCTCCCTCCGGATCACCGCTCTCGGCGACGGACGCCTGCGGGTCGGGGTGTGGGACAGCCACCCCCGCGTCCCCGCCCCATTCGGCACGCCGCCAGGGGATCGCGTCCCGCTCGCGCCGGCGGATGCCGAGGACGGGCGAGGGCTGCGGCTCGTGCAGGAGTACGCCGACAGTTGGGGTGGCTGGTCGCTCGGGGACGGGGAGTTCGACCGCCGCGCCGGGAAGCTGCTGTGGTTCGAGGTGGGCGGGTGATCACGCGGGTCGCGAAGTGCCGCCGGAGCCACGACCGCCCCCGCCCGCGAAGGAGCGGGCAGGGGCGGTCGTCCCTGAAGGGGTTCGGAGGGTCAGTTCAGGCTGCCGATCCGGTCGACCCGCTCGTTGACGCCGTTGCGCAGTTCGCTCAGCGTCGTGCCCGGCGGAGCCACCGTCGGCTCCGTGGACGGCGGCTGGGTCTCGTCCGCGCAACTCGCGCCGCGGGCCGGGACCTTCAGGTCCACCAGGTAGTTCGTGATCGCGTCGGACGCGCAGACGCTGCGGCCGAAGGCGGTGTGCCCCTCGGCCTTGAAGGTGAGCAGACGGCCGTTGTCGAGCTCACGGGAGAGGGCCACCGCGTCCTGGTACGGGGTGTCCGGGTCACCGGTGTTGCCGATGACGAGGATCGGCGCGGAACCCTTCGCGCGGAACGAGCCGCCGTAGCGGCTGGTGTGCTCGCCCTTCCACTGGACGCACGCGGTGGCGTGCTGGTGGTCGTAGGTCGGCGGGCCGTAGGCCATGGCCGGGCCCAGCAGCGGGGCCAGCTCGGCGTTGGTCGTGACCTGGCGCTTCAGCAGGGCCGGGTCGGTCGGGTACTTCTTGTCGACGCACTCGACGACGACGTTCGGGTTGAGGAAGTCGAAGCTGGCCGGGGACGGCGGCCGCAGCAGGAACGACGTGTTGTCGCGCAGCTGCGCCTTGCGCAGGGCCTCACCGAAGGACGGCCAGATGACCTTGCCCTCGTTGATGTTGAACATCAGCCGGTACACGAGGGTGTAGCCGTTCGCCTGGCCGCCGTTGGCCGTGGGCACCGGGTTGGCGTCCAGGTCGGCCTTCAGCTTCTCGAACGCCCCGCGCGGGTCGCCGTCGCCGAAACCGCAGGTCGCCTGGTCGGCCTTGCACCAGTCGAGGAAGCGGCCCATCGCACCGTCCAGGGCGAGGTACTGCGGCCGGTCGTAGGCGTAGGGCTTGCTGGTGTAGTGCTCCGGGTCGTACGCCCCGTCCAGCGCCAGCGCACGGACCCGCTTCGGGAACATCGCCGCGTAGACCGTACCGATGTAGGAGCCGAACGACCGGCCGTAGTAGGTCAGTTGCTGCTCGCCGAGGGCCTGCCGCAGCAGGTCGATGTCCCGGGCCACGTACTGGGTGCCGACGTACGGCAGCAGGTCGCCCGCGTTGGTCTGACAGGCCTGGTCGAAGTCGGCGGCCTGCTTCACCGCCGGCTCGTAGGCGTCCGGGCCGGGTACGCCCTTGGCCGCGGTGATGGCCTTCGTGTACGTCGGGTCGTCCCAGCACACGACCTGGGAGCTGCGGCCCACGCCGCGCACGTCGTAGCCGAAGACGTCGAAGTCGTCGCGCAGGGCGGCCGGCAGGTCGTCGTAGTTGTTGCGCACGAAGTCGACGCCGGAGTTGCCGGGGCCGCCGGGCTGCAGGAAGAGCGTGCCCTTGCGCTTGGAGGGGTCGGCCGCGTGCTTGCGTATGACGGCCAGGGTGATGGTCTTGCCCTGCGGGTCCCGGTAGTCCAGGGGCACTTGGGCGTTGGCGCACTCGAAGCCGCCCTGGCAGTCGGACCAGGACAGGGTGGGCACGGGCGGCGACTTGGGTGCTGACGTGGGCTGTTGAGCGGCCCACACCTGCGGCGCGGTCAGGGCCACGGTGAGGGCGGTCACCGCGGCGGCGGTGAATCTGAGGCGTCCGGATGTCACAGGATGTTCCCCCTTGGTCGGATGGTTCACAGCGAACCCACAGATGAAGATGAGTTCGGGGATTCTCCAGTTCCCGGGGGAACGGAACACCGTCGGGCGCCGGCCCGGGACGTTCTCCACGGGATCTCCCCACCACCCGGCGGTAGTCCCGCAGGCGTACCTGTGAACGGCCGCGTACTGCGTTCCGAGTACCGGGGATTGTCGGCAGGCGCACGACGACAGCGGGGCTCTCGTCCCGCGAGCCTTGGTGGACCGTTCGGCACCAGATGTGGAGACCCCCCACCGTGGCTACTTTCCTCTACCGCATGGGCCGCCTGGCCTTCCGGCGACGCTGGTACGTCGCCCTGGTGTGGGCGGCGGTCCTGGCCGCCGTCGGGCTGGGCGCCCTGAAGGCGCCCGGCGCCACCGACGAGGGGTTCGCGATGCCGGGCATCGAGTCCCAGAAGGCGTTCGACCTGATGGAGCAGCGCTTCCCGGGCGCCACCGCCGACGGCGCCACCGCCCGGATCGTCTTCGTCGCGCCGACCGGTGAGAAGGTCACCGCGGCCGAGAACAGGAAGGCCGTCGAGAGCACCGTCGCCGGACTCTCCGACGGCTCGCAGGTCGCGGGCGCCGTCGACCCGTTCCAGGCGAAGGCCGTGAGCGGGGACGGCAGGACGGCGTACGCCACCGTCACCTACAAGGTCGCCGCGAACGACCTCACCGACGACAGCAAGGCGCAACTGGAGAAGGCGATCGAGGATGCCCGGGGGAGCGGGCTGACCGTCGACGCCGGCGGCACCGCGATGAACGACGGCGGTGGTGCGGGCGGTGCGGCCGAGGTGATCGGTGTCGCCATCGCCGCGGTCGTCCTCCTCGTCACCTTCGGCTCCCTGGCCGCCGCCGGGCTGCCGCTGCTGACCGCGATCATCGGGGTCGGCGTCAGCATGGCCTCGATCCTCGCCCTCGCCGACGCCCTCGGCCTGTCCACCACGACCGGCACCCTCGCGATGATGCTGGGCCTGGCCGTGGGCATCGACTACGCCCTGTTCGTCGTCTCCCGGTACCGGGAGGAACGCGCCAAGGGCAGGGCACCCCAGGAGGCGACCGCCCTCGCGGTCGGCACGGCCGGCTCCGCGGTGGTCTTCGCCGGACTCACCGTCGTCATCGCGCTGGCCGGGCTCGCCGTGGTCGGCATCCCGATGCTCACCAAGATGGGCCTGGCCGCCGCGGGCGCGGTCGTCGTCGCCGTACTGATCGCGCTCACGCTCGTCCCGGCGCTCCTCGGCTTCTGGCCGAACGCGGTACTGCGCCGCAAGGACCGCAAGCAGGCCCGGCCCGACAAGGAGCCCGAGGACAACGGCGGCACCCGCTGGGCCCGGTTCGTGCTGCGCCGCCCGCTGCCCGTGCTGATCCTCGGCGTGGTCGGCCTCGGCGCCCTCGCCCTGCCGATGACCTCCCTCCAGCTGGGCATGCCCGGCGACGAGGCCAAGCCGACCTCCACCACCGAACGCCGGGCCTACGACGCGCTCGCCGAGGGTTTCGGACCGGGCTTCAACGGCCCGCTGACCGTCGTGGTGGACGCGAAGGGCGACGACGACGCGAAGGCAGCGGCGGCGGCGATCTCGAAGGACATCGGCGCGACGAAGGGTGTCGTGTCCGTGTCCCCGGCCCGCTTCAACGAGGCAGGCGACACCGCCGTCTTCTCCGTCGTGCCGTCCACCGCGCCGACCGCCGAGAAGACCAAGGACCTGGTCACCACGATCCGCGGCGAGCGCCCCGGCATCGAGTCCGAGACCGGCGCGACCTACGAGGTCACCGGCACCACCGCGCTCAACATCGACATCTCCGGGAAGGTGCAGTCCGCGCTGGTGCCGTACCTGATCGTCGTGATGGGCCTGGCGATCGTGCTGCTCCTCGTCGTCTTCCGGTCCCTGCTGGTCCCGCTGAAGGCGGCCCTCGGCTTCCTGCTCTCCGTCCTGGCCTCCCTCGGCACGGTCGTCGTGGTCTTCCAGGAGGGACACGGCGCCTCACTGCTGGGCGTGGAGACCACCGGGCCGATCATGAGCCTGATGCCGATCTTCCTGGTGGGCATCGTCTTCGGCCTCGCCATGGACTACGAGGTCTTCCTCGTCTCCCGGATGCGTGAGGCGTACGTCCACGGCGAGACGCCCGACCAGGCCGTGACGTCCGGATTCCGGCACAGCGCCCGGGTGGTCGTGGCCGCCGCGCTGATCATGATCGCGGTGTTCGCCGGGTTCATCGGCGAGAGCGAGTCCATGATCAAGATGATCGGGTTCGGGCTCGCGACCGCCGTGCTGCTCGACGCCTTCGTCGTCCGGATGGCCATCGTGCCCGCCGTGCTCGCCCTGCTCGGAGCCAGGGCCTGGTGGCTGCCGGCCTGGCTGGACCGGATCCTGCCCCGGGTGGACGTCGAGGGCGAGGCGCTCACCAGGACCGCCGACACCCCCGAACCCGAGCCGGCCCCCACCGACCAGGAGGCGGCGCGCGTCTGAGGCCGTGGGCGTCCGCTCCCACCTCCCCCCCCCAGCAGGGGCCGCCCGTGTCGTACGGCACGGGCGGCCCCGCTCGCTCACCATGGAGCCCTGAGCCCACCCACCGGAGAACACGATGACCACGAGCATGGAGCGGCGCTACGCGGACCGCCTGGAGGAGTTCTCGGACCGTCATCCCTTCCTCGTCGACCTGGCACTGGTCCTGACGCTGATGGGTTCCGCGACGCTCGGCGCCTCCCTCACGCTGCCCGGGGCCGTACCGCCGGACGATGACAGACTGGCCGTGGTCCTCATGGGCGTGTCCTGCCTCGCTCTGCTCGGGCACCGCACCCACCCGCGCGCCGCCGTCGCGGTCAACGGGGTCTGCGCCGCGATCGTGATCGTGCAGGGATACCTCCTCACGCCCCTGCTGCTGAGTCCCGTCATGGCGTCGCTGTACTGGCTGGCCACCCTCGCCGAGCGCCCCACCATCCGCCGCTACGGCTTCACGACCATGGGGGTGCTGACGCTCGCCGCGGCCTTCTCCGACTCCATGGACCACGTGTCGCTGCTCCTCAGGACCATCGGGCCCGTCTTCTGGCTGCTGCTCCCGCTGGCCGCCGGCACCATGACCCGGCTGCGGCGGGCCTACCTCGCGGCCACCCGGGCCCGCGCCGAACACGCCGAGCGCACCCGGGAGGAGGAGGCGCGGCTCCGGGTCACCGAGGAACGCATGCGGATCGCCCGGGAGTTGCACGACGTCGTGGCCCACCACCTGGCCCTCGCCAACGCCCAGGCCGGTACCGCCGAACACCTCGCGCTCGTCAACCCCCGTCAGACGAAGGAGATCCTGCACGACCTCACCGGTACGACCTCCTCCGCACTGCGCGAACTCAAGGCCACGCTCGGCCTGTTGCGGCAGACCGGCGACGAGGGCGCCCCGCTGGAACCGGCCCCCGGCCTCGCCCGGCTGCCCGAACTGGTCTCCTCGTGCGCCTCCGCGGGGATCGAGGTCACCGTCACCACGAAGGGGGAGCCGCAGCCCCTTTCCCCGGGCGTGGACCTGACCGCCTTCCGGATCGTGCAGGAGGCGCTCACCAACGTCACCAAGCACGCGGCCACCCAGACCGCGCACGTCGGCTTCGCCTACGCCAGCAACCGCCTCCTCATCACGGTCACCGACGAGGGCCCGCCCACCGCACCCGCCCCCGAGCCCCGGAAGGGTTTCGGCCTCATGGGCATGCGGGAACGCGCCGAGTCCGTCGGCGGCGAACTGCGGGCGGGACCGCGCCCGCAGGGCGGCTTCGAGGTGAGCACGGCACTGCCGTTGCAGCCGTCGGTGAGCGGGGAGCGGGCGGTCTGAGGAGCGGGGCTCCGCGGCAGGACCGCAGGTGTCACCCCGGGTTCACCGGGACGTCGCCGCGTGCCGGGTCCCGTGTCCGGCGGGCTGGTTTCCTGGGGTGTGGACTTCCGGTGGACGCGATCACCGGCAACGACGTGGAGGGACGGGTGACGAGCTGTGGCCGACGTGGATCTCGACCGGGCACTGGAGGTCGCGACGGAGCTCGCGGCATGGGCGTCGGAGGCGATCAGGCGCCCGCGCGACCCGGATGCCGAGGTGCGGGAGAAGGACGGCCCCGCGGACATCGTGACCGCCACCGACGAAGCGGTGGAGACACACGTCCGCGAGGTGCTGGGGCGGGCCTTTCCCGGCCACGGCATCGTGGGCGAGGAGTACGGCACCACGGAGGGCTCCGCGGGCGCCCCGCACTGGGTGATCGATCCGGTCGACGGCACCACCAACTACGCACACGGGCTGGGCTGGTGCTCCTTCTCGCTGGGCCTGGCCGCCGCCGACGGCACCCCGCTGCTCGGTGTGGTGGCGGACCCGTGGCGCGGCGAGACGTTCACCGCGGTCCGGGGCGGGGGCGCGCACCTGAACGGCACCCGGGTCCACGCGGCCGCCCACACCACCCTCACCGGCCATGTCTTCCTCACCGAGTGGGCGGCCCACGCCCACTGGCCCGGCATGGACGCCCTCCTCACCGAACTGGCCGACCGGCACTGCACGGTCCGCGTGATGGGCTCCACCGCGCTCTCGCTGGCCCAGGTCGCGGCGGGCCGGGCCACCGCGGCGGCGATCGGCGGCTTCCACGCGGTCGACGGACTCCCCGCCCTGCTGATCGCACAGGAGGCCGGGGCGGTGGCGCTGCCCGAACTCCCGTACCACAACCAGCCGTTGCTGCTCGTGGCACCCGGCGCCGCCGAGGAGACGGCCGAGCTCTGGCACCGGTCGGGAGCCGCGGCCGGTTGACGCCCGCCCGGTCGGGACCTGGCCAGGAGATAACCGTTAAGGAGGCATCAACGGGCTGCTCAGAGCACATACTTCAGCATGCGGGAAGGTCCCGGGGCGTGGTGAGGGGGAGCGGCTAGATGCATGCCGGTGGTGCGGGTCTTGGCAAGGTCCAGGTGCGGCTGAAGTGGGATCCGAGTGCCTACGGAGAGCCGGCCCGGCATCTCGACATCGTCGCCGCGACCTACGCGGTGGGCGACCCGTACGGGCGGCCGGAGTACGTCGTGCACACCGAGAGCCGCTCGCCGGACGGCACCATCACCATGACCCGGCACAGCGAGACCGGCCTCGGCCTCGGGTACGTCGAGATCATGGAGCTGGAGTTCGCGCGCATGCCGTCGGCGTACGGGCTGGTGGTGGTCGGCGTCGCCATCCACCAGAACAGCGGCCTCCGCACCTTCGGCGACCTCTCCCACACCGGGGTGCTCGTGGTCGAGGGCTACCGCAGTCTGATGACCGACGACTTCGCGGGCGTCGCCGACGCCACCGCCGCGACGATCGCGGAGTTCGTCCGGGACGGGTCCGGCGCGTGGCACCTCAGGGAACTGATCCGGGGGTTCGACAGCGCCCCGACGGCGTTCATGGCGGAGATGGGCAGAGAGCGGGGGTGAGGGGGGCCCGAAGCCGACCCGTCACTCCCTGCCCTCTGACTCCCTCCCGCCGTCAGGCCGACGGGTTGAGGACGACCTCGGCCGAGTTGTTCCTGACCTTCGGGTCGAAGGCGAAGGACGCGCTGCCGTCGTACGGCCGGACGACGACCCGGCCCGTGGCGTCCGGGACGACTTGGTCGACACGGAGTTCGAACGGGAAGCGGACCTTCAGGTCGGGCTTGGTCCAGGTCGGCAGGGTGCAGACGTAGTGGGGGATCGCCGGGGCGTCGGCGGCCGGTGCGGCGCTGTGGCAGGTGCTGGGCACCGAGGTGGCGGTGGTGCCCGGCGGCAGGAAGTAGTCGATCGCGGGGACCGGGTCACCGGAGGCGACGTCGGCGACCCAGGCGGGCCCGCGGTTGACGAAGCGGAAACCGGCGGTGACGGTGTCGCCCACCGCAGCGCTCACCTTGGTGCCGTGCACGGCGAAGTCCGCGGTGTTGGCGGCGTCGATGTGCCAGGCGCGGCCGTTGTCCGAGGTGTCGAGGTCGGCGACGTCGCCGCCGGGCTCGACCTCGTAGTCGAACCGCTCGTGCAGCGCGTGGCCGGTCACGGCGAGCCGCAGCGGCTCGGGCAGCTCCACGGTGGCGCCGGGCGCGACGTCGGTGTCGAAGGAGCAGGTCACGTACGTCATCGCCGCGTACTGGGCGTCGTCGACGTCCGGTCCGGTGTAGGTGCACTGCGGGTAGCGGGTGGTGACGTCGAGGCCGTACGTCGCCCACAGCTTCACGGTGAAGCCGTGGGCCGTCTCGTTGCCGGTGTTCGTGACGGAGAACGGCACGGTGAGGCCGGTGCCGGGCGCGACGCCGGTGACGTCCGGCGTGCCGGCGATGCCGAGATCCGGGCCGGAGCCGACAGTGACGAAGGTCTCAGCGGAGTACTCGGGGGCGGTGAGCGTGCCGTCGGGGCCGCCGGTGGCCGTGGCCGAGTACTCGATCGCGCCCTGTGCGCCCGCGGCGGCGCCGGCCGCGGCCCGCAGCTTCAGCTGCACCTGCGGGCTGTAGCGGATCGGCACGTCACCGGTGTCGCACACGGCGACGGTGCCGGCGTCGTCCGGCGTGCAGGTGGCGGGCCAGGCGACCTCGGCCACGCCCGCGAGCCCGGAGACGTCGACGGTCAGGCGTCCGTCGGTCACGGCGTAGTCGCTGTTGTAGTGCTGGAGCCCGAGCGCCATCGACCGGTACTGCGCCGCACCGCCGCCGTCGGGGGCCAGGACGACCGCCTGCTCGTACGGCGCCTGGATCTCCAGTTGATCGCTCGGCGCCGAGTCGTCGGCGAACGCGACCCCGCTCCCGAGCCCGGCGACGACCAGCGCCCCCACGACTGCGGCACACGCCCCGCGACGCGTCGCGCGCCGAACGGAGACAGAACTCATGACAACCCCACATGGGACAGAAGGACCCCGGAACGGTGATCCGGCACCGGGCGGGGGTTGGACGAGACGCCGGGGCGGAAAGTTGTAGGTGAGGGGCCTGCGGGGCGTGATTCTTACCGACTTCTAGATCAACTGGGCGGGGTTTTCGGCCCGGAACCAGCCGATGTCACGGCGCCCGTGACCAAATGGTGTCCGTACCTGGTCTTGGACAGGCGGCGCGGGCGGGGCGGTCGTAGGAGCATACTGAGAAGGATGACAAAGCCTGCTGCACCGAAGCGCCATTTGGCCACCAGTCCCTTCAAAGCACCGGTCGCACCCGCTCCCAAGCACTTCGAGGTGGGCGACCAGGTCACGCACGACATGTACGGTCTCGGCCGGGTGATCGGCGTCGAGGACGGAATCGCTGTACTCGTGGATTTCGGCTCGTCGCAGATGCGGATCCCGAGTCCGTACTCGAAGATGACCAAGCTGTAAAAGAAAGGAACACCTCTCATCGATCTGACCTCGCTGTTCTCCGCCCCGGAAGGGCAAATCCGCTGCTCCCCCGCAGCGCTGCCGCCTCCGACGACGAACCCCTTCCAGGCCCCGGACTTCGGGGAGGACGAGAACGGGACCTACCCGTTCGAGGACGACCAGGGGAGCGCCGCCCCAGGCATGCCCGCGACGCGGTCCGAAGCGGCCTGACGCCCACCACCGGGACGACCGTACGGACGAAGGGCCGCACCCGGCCGGGTGCGGCCCTCGCCATGACCTGAACCGGCCGTCGACAGCGCCACCGTGACCACTCCGGGCGCACCGGCCCGCTTCACCCCTTCTCCTCCCTCTCCCTGTGTGCGGGCTGTGGATCTGCTCCGATCCGCCACAGCCGACGCCCAGAGACGCATGCGAGCGTGATTTCCGGACAGGCGCACCGGGATTACTCGAACCAGCGGGCAGGTGAGAAGAGATCTCTTTCGTGGCGAAGGCACCGGACGCGACGGACTCGACAGACTTGACGGACTCGATGGCCTTGGCGGACACCGAGCGGGAAAGAGCGGACACGGCGGTCGGCGTCCGCAGAGCCGCAGCCCCGGTCGCACCACGTGCGAGCCGGGGTTTTCCGTCCGCGGTGGCCCGCAGCGGGCGGGTCGGCGGTCTCGACGGACTGCGGACGCTCGCGGTCGCGCTGGTCATCGTCCACCACGTGGAGCCCGACGTGCTGCCGGGCGGCGCGGTCGCCGTCGACGTCTTCTTCACCATCAGCGGCTTCGTCATCACCCGGCTGCTGCTCGCCGAGTACGTCCGTCGCGGCGGCATCTCCCTCATGTCCTTCTATCGGCGCCGCTGGCTGCGGCTCGTCCCCGCACTGCTGGCTCTGTGCGCGGTCTGCGCGGTACTGGGCATGACGACCTCGCTGTGGGGCTTCGACGGCTCCCTGCAGGCCGCGGGCCTGTCGGCGACCTTCCTCACCAACGTCGTACGGGCCATGGAGTCCGGCCCCTACTCCGACCTCACCAGCCCGCTCGCGCACACCTGGTCGCTGGGCGTGGAGGAGCAGTTCTACCTGCTGTGGCCGCTCGCCCTGTTCTTCCTCCTACGACGGTTCCGGGCCCGTACGGTCCTGCTCTGCACCGCGGCGTTGTGCGTGCTGCCGCTGCTGTGGCGCTGCGTCCTGTGGAACCCCGAGGCGGCCCACCGCATCTACAACGGCACCGACACCCGCGCCGACCAGCTGCTGGCCGGCGCCCTGATCGCCGTAGCACTGGCACGGCTGCGGGCCGACGACCCCCGCCTCGCACTCCTGCGCACCTGGGCGGGCCGGCTCGCGTGGCCGGCCCTCGCCCTGCTGGGGCTCGTGGCCTGGCAGGTACCGGTGACCGAGGACCTCGGCATCTGGACGGCCGCGTGGTACACGATCGGGTTCCTCGCGGTGGCGGCCCTGTCCGCCACACTGGTCGCGGCGCTCGAACTGCGCCCCGAGGACCGGCTCTCCCGGCTGCTGGCCCTGGCCCCGCTCGCCTGGGTGGGCCGCAACCTGAGCTACGGCATCTATCTGTGGCACTACCCGGTCGTACGGCTGCTCGCCTCCCTCGGCATGAAGGAGGGCCGACTGGCGACCACGGTGGTCCTCACCCTGCTGATGGCACTGCTGTCCTACTACGCCATCGAGAAACCCTTCCTGCGAAGGGCACACACGGCGAGGGCACCCCGGCCGGTACTGGCGGCGGCCATGTAGGAGACCGGGGCCACCTTCACCCTGCGGTTGCCGGTGGGGTCCGCCACCGACCCTGATCGGATGACTACGGCGCTCTGACAGGTTCCTCACAAGTGGCCGTCAGGGTGGGGTCATGCCCGGAACCTGGTGCGGATCGGCAACCAGGAACGACCAAGCCGGGCTGGAACTGGAGCCCTTACATGTCCCGCCGTCTCACCCTGCGCCCGCTGAGCACTCTTCGCATCGCCGTCCTGACCGGCGTCGCGGCCGGCGCGCTGCTCGTCCCGGCCACCGCGGCCTTCGCCACCGACCCGACTCCGACGCCGAGCGCGACCGCCGCGACCTCGGCCGACAAGGAGGCCCTGGCGAAGAAGAAGGCCGAGGACGCCAGGACGCTCAAGGAGGCCGAGGCCCGGAAGGCCATGGAAGCCCAGAAGACCGGACGCAAGGGCTACCCGCGTGGCGGTGTCGCCGCGGGCGAGGCCCCCGCCCAGGACGACAACAACACCGGCACCCTCATCGGCTCGGCCACGGGCGCGCTGCTGCTCGCGGGCGCCGGCACCTACGTACTGCGCCGCCGCACCACCGCCCGCCGCGAAGGCTGACCCGGCAGCACGACCTCTCGTACGAAACGGTGGCGCCGCCCTTCACCAGGCGGCGTCCTGTGCGTTCCCCGAACCCCTGGGGCCTGTCGTCGGATTCCCGCCCGGCACGCCGAGAGCACGCACCCACCCGGACGATGGGAACGTGACGACAGCCCTGGCACCCACCCTGTTCTGGAGCTCGCGTTGCCCCCTGCACCCCGTCCGGCCCCGTCCCGGAGCCGTCTTGCCGTCGCCCTGCTCGCGACCGTCGCCCTGCTCGTCCTCATCACCGCGCTCACCGGCTGCTCGTCCACCCCGGACCCGACGGTCCAGGTGGCCCCCAGCGCCGCCGGCACCGTCTCCCCGGGCGCCCCGGAGCCCGAGCGGCCGACGGCCCCAAACGCTCCGGTCGCCCCTGCCGAGGTCGCCGTCCCTTCCGTGGGGATCACCAGTTCGCTGATGAAGCTGGGCCTCAACACGGACGGGACGGTGGAGGTCCCGCCGGCCGAGAAGGGGATGACCGCCGGTTGGTACACCGGCGGTGCCGTGCCCGGTGAGGTCGGCGCGGCCGTCATCATCGGCCACAACGACACCCGCTTCGGCAAGGCCGTCTTCCACGACCTCAAGAAGATCACCAAGGGTGCGGACATCACCGTCACCGACATGACGGGAGAAGCCGTCCACTTCACCGTCACGGCCACGGAGAGTGTCGGCAAGACCGCCTTCCCCACGGAGAAGGTCTACGGCCCGACCCGGGACCGCGCCCTGCGGCTCATCACGTGCGACGGCGACTTCGACGCCCAGGGGCACCCGGTGAACAACCTCATCGTGTACGCGACGCGGAGCTGAGGGAGCGTACGGGAGGGGCGGGTCGGGCCGGATTCGTCCTGCCGCCACGAGTGACGTCCGGACACTCCCTGCCTGAAGTCTCAGGTAATTGCCATGAGTTGCTCGATTGCATACGCCAACTGTCTCTCCAGCGCCTAAGGGCCTGTAAGGAATCAACACGTTGCTTCACGGTCACGGCCGGCTTGACGGCAGGCGCCGGGGCCGGCGGGGCGCCTTCGCGTCTCGCCGGCCCCGGAACGATGGCCCGTGGATCGGGAATCCTCCCGCTGTCTCAGAACACCGGAGTCGTGCCGAGCAGTCGGCACCCGCCGCCGAGCAGCAGAACCGCCCTCAGAGAGCCGGCGACGGCTCCGGCGCCGCCGAAGCCCCGTCGGTGACCCGTTCCTCGCGCCACCAGGAAGCCCCCCAGGCCAACACGGCCCCGCCCACCGCGTACGCGCCCAGCACCCACAGTGCCGAAGTCGTCGCGTGGGCCGAGAAGTACACCGTGTTGCGGACCAGGGTCGTGCCGGCGCCCGGGGGAAGGGCCTGGCCGATCGCGCTCCAGAAGGCAGGGAGCAGGGGGGCCGGGTAGACGCCGCCCGAGCTCGGGTTGCCGAGGACCACGAAGAGGAGGACGACGACACCGGTGCCGAGCAGGCCCAGCAGGGTCTGCAGGGCCAGGGCCGTTGCCGCCGAGGCCATGACGGTGAGGGCGCCGATCGCGCTCAGCGCCCAGAAGTGGCCGCCCAGGGCGTCGAAGACCGGGCCCACGATCACCGCGCCCGCGATGCCCGAGACCACGGCGTAGAGGACCAGGACCGCCAGCCGGATCAGGGTGCGGTGACGGTTGGTCGGCCTGGAGCCCGCCGCCATGCCCATGATCGTCGCGGTGAGGTAGCCGCCGATCACCCAGCCCAGGACGAGGTAGAAGGACGTCATGCCGCGGCCGTCGCCGGCGTTGGGGGAGCGGATGTCCGTCACCGTGATCTGGCGTTTCTGCGACGCCTCGATCTTCTGGGCGATCTGGGTGGCCGTCTGGGAGACCGACGGGCCGCCCGCCGAGGCGACGAGGAGGGTGTCCTTGGTGCCGGCGGCGTTGAAGAGGAAGGCTGTGTCCGTGCGCCGGGTCAGGACCCACTCGCGGGCAACAGCCGTACTGGACACCGCGGTTGCCTTCACCGGGTCGCCGTCCAGCGCGTTCAGTTTCGCGACGATCTTCGCGGACACCTGCTGCGGGGCTGCCACTGCCACCGGGATGCGGTGGGGGGTGGGGGAGTGGAAGGCGCCCACGTACGACACGACGAAAGCCAGTTGTACGAGGAGGCCGCCCAGGACGAGTCCGAAGGCCCGGAAGGTCACGGCGTCCTTGAACTCCGCTGCGAAACCGGATGACTTGGGGGCCGCCTGGGTCGGGGGTCTGTCTGAGGCGGGGGTGGGGGGTGCGTTCACGGGCGCATCGTCGCACAGGTGGGTGAACTGGACCTTCCGTTTGACATGCCGTTGTCGTCCCGTTGCCACCCTGTTGTCGTGCCGCGGCGCGCGAGGCTCCTCCGACGGATCTCCGCGGTGTCCGTCAGGAGTGCCCTACTCGTTCGGCAGCCCCAGCTCCGCCCAGATCGTCTTCCCCGTGGCCGTCTGCCGGCTCCCCCACCTCTCCGACATCTGCGCGACCAGCAGCAGCCCGCGCCCGCCCTCGTCGAACACCCTCGCCCGCCGCAGATGCGGAGCCGTACTGCTGCCGTCGGAGACCTCGCAGATCAGCGTCGAGTCGCGGATCAGCCGCAGGACGATCGGATCGGCGCCGTAGCGGATCGCGTTGGTGACCAGCTCGCTGACGATCAGTTCCGTCGCGAACGCGGTGTCCCCGAGGCCCCAGTTCGTGACCTGCTCGCTCGCCGACTTGCGGGCACGGGCCACCGCGGCCGGGTCGCGCGGCAGCTGCCAGGTGCGGACGCTCGCCTGGTCCAGGGCGGACGTGCGGGCCAGCATCAGGACGATGTCGTCGGCCGGGCGGACCGGCAGGACCTTACGCAGTACGTCGTCGCAGGTCTCCTCCAGCGGGCCCGCCTTGTCGGCCAGCGCCCCGCGCAGCAGCTCCAGGCCGACCTCGATGTCCCGGTCGGCGGCCTCGACCAGGCCGTCGGTGTAGAGGGCGAGCAGGCTGCCCTCCTCCAGCTCCACCTCGACGGACTCGAACGGCAGACCGCCGAGACCCAGGGGCGGACCGGACGGCAGGTCCAGGAAGCGGACGTCGCCGCCCGGGGTGACCACGGCGGGGGGCGGGTGGCCGGCGCGGGCCATCGTGCAACGCCGGGACACCGGGTCGTAGACGGCGTACAGGCAGGTGGCACCCACCTCGCCCGGCGTCACGGCCTCCGGCACCCGCCCGCGCGCGCCGTCCGCCCCGGACGCTCCCGGGGCCCCGGCCGCCCGCTCCCGCGCCTCCGGGCCCTCCTCGCGGTCGAGCCGGACGACGAGATCGTCGAGCTGGGTGAGGAGTTCGTCGGGGGCGAGATCCACGTCCGCGAGGGTCCGTACGGCCGTCCGCAGACGGCCCATCGTCGCCGAGGCGTGGATGCCGTGGCCCACCACGTCGCCCACCACCAGGGCGACCCGGGCGCCGGACAGCGGGATCACGTCGAACCAGTCCCCGCCGACGTCGGCGCCCGCGCCCGCCGGGAGATAGCGGTACGCGACCTCCATGGCCGGGAGGTCCGGCGGGCGGTCCGGGAGAAGGCTGCGCTGGAGGGTGAGCGCGGTGCGGCGCTCGTGGGTGTAGCGGCGGGCGTTGTCCACGCTCACCGCCGCCCTCGCGGCGATCTCCTCAGCGAGCAGCAGGTCGTCCTCGCCGAACGGCTCCGGCGTACGGTGCCGCAGGAAGTGCACCAGGCCCAGGGTGACGCCGCGGGCGCGCAACGGCACCATCATCACCGAGTGGATCCGGTACTTGGAGACGGACTCGGCGCGGGCGGGGGAGGACTCCGTCCACGCCCGCAGTCCGGGGTCCCCGGGCTGCGGCAGGGTGCCGCGGCCGGCGATCAGGGCCCGCAACGGGGGTGTGTCCACCGGGTAGAGCGTGGTCCCGCCGGCGGGGATCACCGACTCGGGACAGCCGTCGAGGACCGACCGCTGGGCCGTACGGCGTACGGTGACCGGCCGGTTCGGCGACACCGGTCCCGGTTCGTCGCCGAGGGCCACCGACTCCAGCAGGTCCACGGTGACGAAGTCGGCGAAGCCCGTCACGGCCACGTCGGCCAGTTCCTCGGCGGTGCGGGTCACGTCGAGGGTGCTGCCGATGCGGAGGCTGGCGTCGTTGAGGACCACGAGGCGGCGGCGGGCCCAGTACTGCTCCGTGGTGTCGAAGACGGCCGCCGACATGCCCTGGACCGTGCCGCGCCCGTCCTTCAGCGGGGACAGGTACATCGACCAGGCGTGTCCGCGCACCTCGCCGGGAGCCTTGCCGTGGTTCTCGTGGAACACCGGCTCGCCGGTGCGCAGGACCTGCCGCTGGAGACGGTCGTACTCGTCGAAGGGCGGGGTCGGCTCGATCTCCCACAGGGTCAGGCCGCGCATCTCGGCCATGGTCCGGCCCATCACCCGGGTCATGACCTCGTTGGCGGCGACCAGCCGGGCCTCACGGTCGTAGACCGCCACGGGCACGGGGAGCTGCGCGAGCGTGAGGTCCCACAGGGCCTCGGCGGCCGGTTCGGCGGGGCCGGTCGGGTACTCCGGGGCGGCCGCGGTCACCAGCCACGGCCGCGCGCCGACGCCGTCCGCGAGGGGAGTGCCCTTCAGCCGTACGACGACCCGCTCGCCGTCGCGGTGCCGCAGCGCCACCTCGCTGGCCCACCGCCGCCCGTCGGCCACATGGCGCCGCGCGGACTCGGGCAGCTCGGCGGCGAGCAGCCGTGCGGCCGGATGCCCTACGACCTCGGCGGCCTCGTACCCGAGCAGCTGCCGTGCCCCCGCGCTCCACACCGTGACCTTCCCGCCGTCGTCGACGACGACCGCCAGGTCCTCGGGTACGCGCCCTGCCACGGTGCCTCCGGATGTGCTGCCCCTGCCGTCCATGCTCCCAGCGTCCCGCCGCGCAGCTCCCCGCTCAAGCGATGACTGCTCGCTCAGGCGATGACAGGAGGAGTACGGCGGCCCTGCCGTGAGGTGCCGCAGTCTTGCACGGGGCGGCGGGACTGGGGAACGGAACGCGTCGAGCCGGGTTCCGGGAGTGACAGGTGGGACGGGGGAGCAGCCGCCGTACGGCCCCGGCCGGCCGACCGGCGACCAGGACACGGCGCCGGCCGCCCCCGACTCCCGTCGGCGGTAGGGCCGTTGACGGCGAAGACCGGGTGACCGAGTGACCGAGTGACCGGGTGTGCGGTCGCGCGCCGTACAGGGGACGGGATTCGCGACCGCGCCCCGGTTCACCGGGGCGCGAGGACGGCGAGGGTGAGGACCACTGCGCCGGCCGCCCCCTGAACCAGTGGCGGCTGCCGCAGTCGGTGGGTCAGCCCAGCGGGGTGTCGGCCCAGGGGAGGGACGACGACGGGTCGTTGAAGGCCTCAGGGCGGGGCGGCTGTACCTCGTGGCAGGTGAAACCGAGCCGGGCCAGCGCCCTGGTCACCTCGTGCGCGGTGAAGTCACGGCGGTCCTGCCGGGTGATCACCTGGCCGACCTGCTTGACCGGGTACACATGGCGACCGATGGTCACGCACTGGCCGGTGGCGGGTTCGGGCTGGACGCTCTCCATCAACCTCTCGACCTCGTTCATGGTCAGGTCGAAGGGAAAACGTGCGATGACGATGCGCATGGTGCCTCCACAGGGAGCGATCGGGACGTGACGGTGAGAACGGCCAGGGTGCGGCCCTGTTCGTCTCCTTCGCGACGGGGGATGCCGGTGGCGAGGCCACCGGGCCCGGTCAGTGGGTCGTGCGGCTATCGGCCGGTGCGTGTGGAGCTGCGGCGGCCGCGAGCGGAGCGGCTGCTGCGGCCGCGCCCGGCGGGCGCACCGGGGCGCCGGGCGGGTTCGGCGACGGCCGGCGCCGGGAGGACGACGGGCACACCGGAGGGGGTGCGGGCACCGGTGATGCGGTTCAGTTCGGCCTCGCCGGGGCGGACCCGGGTGGTCCGGGCGGTGACGCCGGCGTCGGACATCAGACGGTCCATCGTGCGGCGCTGGTGCGGCAGGACCAGGGTGACGACGGTTCCCGACTCGCCGGCGCGTGCGGTACGGCCGCCGCGGTGCAGGTAGTCCTTGTGGTCGGCGGGCGGATCGAAGTTGACGACGAGGTCGACGTCGTCCACGTGGATGCCGCGGGCCGCGACGTTGGTGGCCACCAGGACGGTCACCTGGCCGTCCTTGAACTGGCCGAGTGTGCGGGTGCGCTGCGGCTGGGACTTGCCGCCGTGCAGCGCCGAGGCCCGTACTCCCACCGACAGCAGATGTTTGGCCAGCCGCTCCGCCGCGTGCTTGGTGTCCAGGAACATGATCACGCGTCCGTCGCGGGCGGCGATCTCGGTGGCGGTGGCGTGCTTGTCGTCGTCGCGGACGTGCAGCAGGTGGTGCTCCATGGTGGTGACGGTGCCCGAGGACGGGTCGACCGAGTGCACCACCGGGTCGTGCAGATAGCGACGCACCAGGAGGTCGATGTTGCGGTCGAGCGTGGCCGAGAACAGCATCCGCTGGCCGTCGGGGCGGACCTGGTCGAGCAGGTAGGTGACCTGGGGCATGAAGCCCATGTCGGTCATCTGGTCGGCCTCGTCCAGGACGGTCATGGCCACCTGGTCCAGGCTGCAGTCGCCGCGCTCGATGAGGTCCTTGAGCCGGCCGGGGGTGGCCACGAGGACCTCGGCGCCGGCCCGCAGCGCGGACGCCTGGCGGCCGATCGACATCCCGCCGACCACGGTGGCCGCACGCAGGCGCAGCGCCCGCGCATAGGGGGTGAGTGCGTCGGTGACCTGCTGGGCCAGTTCCCGGGTCGGTACGAGGACCAGGGCGAGGGGCCGACGGGGCTCGGCCCGCTGTCCTTCCAGCCGGGCCAGCAGGGCAAGACCGAAGGCGAGCGTCTTGCCCGAGCCGGTGCGGCCACGGCCCAGGACGTCACGTCCGGCGAGGGAGTTCGGCAGCGTCGCGGCCTGGATCGGGAAGGGCGTGGTGACGCCCTCGGCGATCAGCGCGGCCTGCAGACGCTCCGGCAGATCGAGGTCGCCGAACGCCTCGACGGCGGGCAGTGCCTCGGTGAGGGTGGCGGGGAGGGTGAACTCACCGCCGGGGGCGGCCGGGCGGGAACGCTGGTGACTCGTCCCCCGGGACCGGACACGGGGCGTGTTGTTCCCAGTGCGACGAGCGCCGTTCATGGGTGGGGAACCTTCCTCGATGCGTGCGGCACGTGTCGAGGAATTCCTCCGAGGGCGCGGCGAAAGCGCACGAGAATTCGCAAGAAAGAGCCGAGGAGAAAGCAAACAAACAGATTCTGGCAATGGACAAGGGCCCACACCCGAAGAGTGCGGGCCCCAGCCGATAAGCGTCAGCGTCAGGCAGGAACGATGTTCTCGGCCTGCGGGCCCTTCTGGCCCTGCGTGACGTCGAAGGTCACCTTCTGGCCTTCCTGAAGCTCGCGGAAGCCGGAGGTGGCGATGTTCGAGTAGTGCGCGAACACGTCGGCGCCGCCGCCGTCCTGCTCAATGAAGCCGAAGCCCTTTTCCGCGTTGAACCACTTCACGGTGCCAGATGCCATATTGAATCTCCCTAGGGGGCAGTGCCGGGAACCGCACTGTGCGGAACCCGAGTCGCCGCGATGATCTCCCCTCCGGAAGACCCGGAAAGACTCGGAGGACTTCGTAAAGCCCCCCGGAAACCAAAACTGCAACTCTTACCACGCTAACACACGGCGGGCGGGTGGATCTACGCCCTCCCTGGCCGGGGCCACCCCGGACCGAAAATCTCTCCGGGCCCCGTCCGCAATCCTGACGCGACTGCGACAGTTATTCGTCCAGCGGTCGCGGAACCTCCATCCGGAGGGGGTCCGGCGGCGGGGTCGGGCCCTGCCCCTCGACGTCCGGTCGATCACAATCCTCGCGTGTCCGAGCAAGCATATTTGGTGTCATGGTGGTAGATGTCCGGCCTTCGCGGCCCTCCAGGCCCTCCCGGACGGCGGTCGGGGCCACCGTCACGGCCGATGTCATACGCTGAATCTTCGGCAGCGTCCACGCATCCGTCGTCGGTGCGAGGGGGGATCCGCTGCCGGTCACTTCTCGCCCGGTGGGCGCCGGGCACAGTGTCAGTACCACCCTGTACGACACCTGGAAGTACGTCACGTTCGCCAATGGGGCGCCCTTCCGCAACCCGGACCACAATCCGTTCATCTTCTCCAGTCGGACGGGCGGCTCAGCAGGAGAAATGGAATTGAGACAAATACCCAAACTCTGGGTCGTAGTAGGCGTTACAGGGCTCGGATTCCTTGTCGCGCTGGAGTTCGCCGCGCGTCGCTACGGCCTGCCCGGCCCGCTCACCAGCCAGGCGCGAGAGCTGGTCCTGCCTCCCAAGTCGGGCCCCGTGCTCTACGCCGGCATGGCGCTGACGATGGTGGTCCTCACCTGGCGCCAACGGTTCGTCGCCCTCGCTGCCGCGATCGGTGTCGACGTGACGTTCTTCGTGGTCCGGTCGGCGTCCGGCATCGAGGTGCAGCACGGCCACCCCTTCGGCAACGGCGCGCTGTGGGTGATCATCGGCTGTGCGGTCGTCGCCGTCACCCGCCGCACCGGCCCGGAACGCGCCCTGCTGCTGAAGGGTGCCGGGCTGGGTCTCCTGCTGGTGGCCGGCCGCAAGACCGGTGACACCTGGCTGCTCATCACCGCGAAGACCCGGCCGACCGTACTCGACCCGTACGTGGCGCTCGCCGACCACGCGCTGGGCAACCCGTCCTGGGTCATGGGCCGGATCATCACGGCCACCGGCACGTTCGGCTTCAACTTCCTCGACGTCGTCTACGGCCAGCTCGCGGTGGCAGCGGTCCTCGTGGCGCTGTACCAACTGCGCAACGTGGCGGTCGAACGCCGCTTCCCGCGCCACCACCTGGTCCGCACCTTCCTGGTGATCGGCCTCCTCGGACCGGCCTTCTACATGATCTTCCCGGTGGTCGGACCGGTCTTCGCGTACGGCACCGGCACCGAGCACTGGGCGTCGATCAGCCTGTGGGCGCCGAAGATGCCGCCCAGCGAGCACTGGGCGGTGGCCGATCTGTGGCCGCGTACGGCGCCGCCGGTCACCGCCCCGCACGCCATCCCGTTCGACGGGATCACCCCGCGCAACTGCATGCCCAGCCTGCACACCGCGTGGGCCACCGCGATCTTCATCCACACCCGCAAGGGGCCCCGGGCGCTGCGGTTCGCGGGCGCGTTCTGGCTGACCGCCACGCTCTGCGCGACGCTGGGATTCGGCTACCACTACGGCGTGGACCTCATCGCCGGTGTGGTCTTCACGCTCACGATCGAGGCGGCCCTGCGCTCGTACGACCGCGGCGGGGACCGGGCGGGGATCCGGCTGACCGCCTACGGTGCCGCGGTCTTCACCGCGCTCCTGGTGTCGTACCGCTGGCTGCCCTCGCAGATGGCCGAGTACCGCTGGGTGGCCGGGCCGCTGCTCCTGGTGCTGCTGGCCTCGGTGATCTACGGCTATGTACGGACCGTCGCCCGGTGGGAGACGAAGCCGGAGCCGGCGTCGCAGCCGCAGCGGCAGCCCGAACTGCTGTGACCCGCGGCGTACGCCCCGGTCAGCCCTGTCGCTCGATCCACTCGCTGCCGCCCAGCGGGTAGTCGTAGCCGGGGCGGTCGGCGTCGGCGCTGGTGCGGAACGGGGTGCCGCCGTTGTCGATACGGACGGTCCCGTGGCGGTCGCCGCTGGACCAGTCCAGGGAGAGGTCCCAGCGGACGTCGTACGACCCGGTGCGGGCGGTGACGTAGAAGACCTCGGGGTCGGATTCGCTGACCTTGTAGGGGAAGGCGCGCTGGCCGCCCCTGACGGTGAGCGCGGGGCTGCCCTGATCCAGGTCGACGACGAACGACTTGGTCTCGACGCCGCCGCCGCAGCCGACGCCCATCGAGTAGTCGTTCCAGGCGAGCGGCGCGTTCTTGGTGAGGACGCGGACGTGCAGCGCGTTCAGTACGACGGTCTCCTCGCCGGTGCCCTGCACGGTGAGGGCGATCTCCTGCTCGTCGGAGGAGACCGCCCCGTACGCGGCGGCCCAGCGCGGAGCATCCGGCTCGGTGGCCGGCGGGCCGACCTGCGCGGGTTCGCTGTCGACGAGGAAACGCTGGCTGCACGGGCTGTCGTACACATAGGGACGGGTGGCGACGGTGAGCGCGGCGGCGGTGCTCTCCGGCCGGCTCGTGGCCTGCTTGCCGACGCTGGGAGACGTGCCGGTCCCGGTGGGGGAGACGGACGCCGACGGGGACGGTTCGAGTCCGCTTCCGTCGGCGGAGGGGGTGGCTGAGGGCTGCCCGGTGTCGACGTCCAGGGTGCCGGTGTACGTCGGCAACGCGGTGTCCCCGGCGCGCACGGCTGTCGGACGCAGGGTGTACGCGACGGCTCCGAGCGCGGCGAGAACCGCGACGGAGGCGATCAGCGCGGTACGGCGACGGCGGAGCCACGAAGGGCGCGACGAGGAGACCTCGGGCGGCGGCCCGACGACGACCGGATCGCCGTTCTGGCCGCCCTCGTCACCCGCACCGCTCTCCGTACCGGCTTCCCGGGGCGCGTCCGTCGCCGGGCCCTGATCCGCCCTGCGTCCGCGCGCCGCGTCCGCCAGGATCCAGCTCCGGTGCAGTTCCACCAGTTCCTGCGGCGTGGCCCGGCAGACCCGCGCGAGGCGTTCCACGGGCGCGTAGTCGACCGGCAGCGCGGTGCCGTTGCAGTAGCGGTGCAGCGTCGACGTACTCATGTGCAGGCGCTTGGCGAGCGTCCCGTAACTGAGTCCCGAGCGGTCCTTGAGCTCCCGCAGCCGGCGCGCGAACGCCTCCGTCTCCCCGCTCGCCGTTGCCTCCGACACCCGTTCCCCTCAACCCCCGCGTCCCGGAAACGCGTTCCAGGCTCGCCGTGTTCTCCCTGTTCAGCGTGTGTTCCGGCGTTCCAGCGTCCCCAACTGCCCATGGAGTCTGGCGGTCGGGACGGATCGCCTCACAAGCTTCGGTCATCCAATCACCACCGCCACCCGAACACTCAAGGGGCTCAGCAGCATGTCCGACCTCCGCACCTCCCGCACCCGTCTCGTCGCCGCCGCCGCGACCACCGTCCTCGCCGCGCTGTCCCTGACCGCGTGCGGCGACGCGACGGGCACTCAGGACGAGGGCAGCGCGGTGACCAAGAGCCCTTCCCTCACCGCCTCTTCCTCCGCCACCGCCTCCGACTCCGCGGATCCCTCGGCGACGTCGGGGACGTCGGGGACCTCCGGCGCCACGAAGTCGTCGGCCGTCGGTGGCTCGACGCGGACCCCCGTGGTGAAGGCGCCCGCAGTCGCCGACAAGCCGGTCACCTGCGAGGGCTCCAACACCAAGACGGTCGCCGCCCCGCTGAACCGTCCCGTGAACCACATGCTGCTCACGGTGACCAACACCGGCAGCAGGACCTGCTACCTGTACACCTACCCGGCCGTCAGGTTCGGCGAGGCCCAGTCCGTGCCGCCGGTCATCGAGGACTCGCAGCCGCAGGCGGTCGTCACGCTCGAGCCGGGCCAGTCCGGTTACGCCTCCGTGGCCCTGTCCGCCACCGACGGCAGCGGCGGGAACGGCTACACCGCGAAGTCGTTGGCCGTCTACTTCCACGGCCGCTCCGGCAACGAGAGCGTCGGCAGGGGCGCGAACCCGTCGCTGCCCGCGAAGGGCGTCTACGTCGACGACTCGCTCAAGGTCACGTACTGGCAGCAGTCGATGGACGACGCCGTCAGTTGGTGATCCGTCGGCGGGAATCCCGGCGGCTCGGTGCTGTCGGCCGGTCCCCGCTCGTGGTCAGCCGGTGCCGCGGACGGAGCTGTCGGGCGTCTGGTGCCCGGCGGAGCGGCGGTACTCGGCGTTGATGCGCTGGGCTTCCTCGAGCTGGTCCTCAAGGATGACGATGCGGCAGGCGGCGTCGATCGGGGTGCCCCGGTCGACGAGCTCGCGGGCACGCGCCGCGATCCGCAGTTGGTAGCGGGAGTACCGGCGGTGCCCGCCCTCCGAGCGCAGCGGAGTGATCAGACGGGACTCACCGAGGGCGCGGAGGAACGCCGGCGTGGTGCCGAGCATCGCGGCGGCCCGCCCCATCGTGTACGCGGGGTAGTCATCGTCGTCCAGACGATCACCGAGAGGAATATCTGCTGTCATGTCACCTCGTAGTGGTGCAACGCGTCGAGGGGCCCCGGTGCTGTACGGCACCAGGGCCCCGAAGGAAATTCAACACCATCTGTCGGCTCTTGTGCTCCGCCGACCTTCTGTTTCCGCTACCTGCCCTGCAGAAGGGGGGTACGGGGATCGCGGCTGCCTGACCGGGGACCACCTTCCAATCCGGGGTCTTGCGGTACCCGGGCCGAGGGCCTCTCGGGCCGGGCGATCCTGATGGCGTCTGCTCCTCCGTTCTTCCTCTGAACCAACCAGTCATTGCTGGACTGACCTGCGAACTTCTTGTACTGCCACCCGGCAGTTCGTGTCTGCCGGGTCCTGCTCGACCGGTGTCTATGCGAAGAAGACTAACCATGCCGGAGCCCAATGTCTACTCTGGCAAGAGTAGATTTCAGCCCTCTGGGGGAGTAGATAGCCTGACCTGCGACGACGGGGACCGTACCCGTCAGGGAACAGCGATGAGGGCCCTGCCGACGCGCGTCGGCAGGGCCCTCATCGCTGTTCCTGTGGGCGGTCTCAGACAACCGCCCCCTTCTCATCCGTCCGGCGGAGCTACCCGACGGCGACGCACCGAGAGGCGGTCGACGTGAACGCCCCACCGAGGACGTCCCGGAGCCGGATGCGGTCCGTGTACATGGAGCTGTCGCGGTGAACCGCGAGTTCGGCCCGGGTGACCGAGCCCGTGCACTGGTCGTCCCCGTCGCACAGGAGGAGGTACTCGACACCGGCCCCGGTCATGACGGACAGCGCGACCTCGACGGTCATGTCGTCCCGGACCCGGGGTCCGTGGGCGTCCATGGCGTGGCCCATGTGCATGGGCGAGAGATCCGCGTGCCGTCGGTGTGTCCGGAACGGTGTCAAAGGTGCCTCCTGGGAGATGGGTGGACTGCTGACCGGCTCTTCTAGGCCGCGGAGTCGAGGGCGGACCGCTGCGGACGGCGCCGCGCCGGACGTCCGTTGCCGCCACGCCCCTGGCCGCCCCGGGACGAGGTGCTCCCGGAGGACGGGGCGCGCCGCGGACGGGCCGCGGCCGGTGCCGTGATGACCACAGGGACACCGGAGGGGGCCTGGGCACCGGTGATCCGGGCCAGCTCCGCCTCACCGGACCGTACGGAGGTGTTCTGCGGGGTGATGCCGGCGGAGGTCATCAGCCGGCTCATGCTCCGACGCTGGCCGGGCGTCACGAGGGTGACGACACTGCCGGACTCGCCGGCGCGTGCGGTACGGCCGCCGCGGTGCAGGTAGTCCTTGTGGTCGGTGGGCGGATCCACGTTGACGACCAGGTCGAGGTTGTCGACGTGGATGCCGCGGGCCGCCACGTTGGTCGCCACCAGGACCGTCACATGCCCGGTCTTGAACTGGGCCAGTGTCCGGGTGCGCTGGGGCTGGGACTTGCCGCCGTGCAGAGCCGCGGCGCGGACACCACTGCTCAGCAGGTGCTTGGTCAGCCGGTCCACGGCGTGCTTGGTGTCCAGGAACATGATCACCCGGCCGTCCCGTGCGGCGATCTCGGTGGTCGTCCGGTGCTTGTCGGCCTCGTGCACGTGGAGCACGTGGTGCTCCATCGTGGTGACCGCGGCCGCCGACGGGTCGACGGAGTGGACCACCGGGTCGCTCAGGTAGCGGCGCACGAGCAGGTCGACGTTGCGGTCCAGGGTGGCCGAGAAGAGCATCCGCTGCCCATCGGCACGCACCTGGTCGAGCAGCGCGGTGACCTGGGGCATGAAGCCCATGTCGGCCATCTGGTCGGCCTCGTCGAGAACGGTGATGGCGACCTGGTCCAGCCGGCAGTCGCCCCGGCCGATGAGGTCCTTGAGCCGTCCCGGGGTCGCGACGACGATCTCCGCCCCGGTCCGCAGTGCGTTCGCCTGCCGGCTGATCGACATGCCGCCGACGACGGTGGCCAGCCGGAGCTGCACGGAGCGGGCGTACGGGGTGAGCGCGTCCGTCACCTGCTGGGCGAGCTCGCGGGTCGGGACGAGGACCAGGGCGAGCGGCTGCCGGGGCTCCGCGCGCCGGCCCACGGTACGGGCCAGGGTCGCGAGGCCGAAGGCGAGGGTCTTGCCCGAGCCGGTCCGGCCGCGGCCGAGCACGTCACGTCCGGCGAGGGAGTTCGGCAGCGTCGCCCCCTGGATGGGGAACGGCTCCGACATGCCCTCGCGTCCGAGTGCGGCCAGCAGGGGCGCCGGCAGGTCGAGGTCGGCGAACGACTCGACCGGGGGAAGCGCGGGTGTGACCGTCACCGGCAGTGCGAACTCGCCCTGGGGGGCGGCCTGTCGACGGTCGTTGCCCTTGGAACGCCGCGGAGCCCCCGAGCGCACGGGGGCGGAGTTCCAGGAGCGGTCGTGGGAGCGGGTTGTGCGGGTGGTGCGTTCGGTGCGTGCGCGGTTCAAGCGGAACCTTCCTCGATGTTGGCACATAGGCACGTAGCAAGGAATTTCCGCGGCAGGAGAACTGCGCAGGGAATCGCGAGAACGAGCCGGAGACGATGGGCGCTGAGTCGGAAGCGGTGGGCGGCCGTCCGGCACGCGCCCGGAAATGCAGCGAGCTGGGGCCCGCACCCCAAGGTGCGGGCCCCAGCTGCGAAGTACGCGATGCTGCGGGTGTCAGGCGGGAACGATGTTCTCGGCCGTCGGGCCCTTCTGGCCCTGCGCGATGTCGAAGGACACCTTCTGACCTTCCAGCAGCTCACGGAAGCCCTGGGCGGCGATGTTCGAGTAGTGGGCGAAGACGTCGGGGCCGCCGCCGTCCTGCTCGATGAAGCCGAAGCCCTTTTCCGAGTTGAACCACTTCACGGTGCCAGTAGCCATGTTATTTCTCCTTCGGAGACGATGCCCGGAATTCGCCCTGTGCGGATTCCGCGTGCCGTGCTGATTAACCCGTCGGAAAAATAAACCTTCTGGCAACCACACCTGCAACTGACAGTGACATTAGCATGGCGGGATCGGCCACGTCCGGTGCGGAATTCCACATTGGGTCGGTGATCGAGGAATACTCGCCGGGCACCGCACCTATTTCTCACTCGACGAGCACAGATATTGCTCCGCGCGGATGCAGTGTTCCCGCCGGACATGTACGGCCGCAACGCCATGACCTCGGTCGATGGGCCGTTCGCGGCACCCGCGGCCATCGCCGGCCGGGACGTCGGTGAACGCTCCGGGACCCCGCTGACGCAATGAAGGTCACATCGGCGTGGGAGAGCCGGCGTGCGCCGCCGTCCATGTGATGTGCGGGGGCTCGACCCGCGCGCACAGGGGTCCGCCCTGCGGGTCGGTCAGGCCGAGCCGCCCCACCAGCAGCCCGTCGCGTGCGGCGGCGGCGAGCACGTCGGCGGGGATGACGTCGAGCAGGAGTTTGGCGCGGCGGAACATCGTGAACGTCCCCGCCTCGTCGACCGTGCCCCACGACAGGTAGACGAACCGCCGGCCCAGACGGTCCTGTACGTACGGGCCCTTGATCTCGGTGCCGTCCGCGGAGGTGCTCGTGGTGCACTCCAGGCTCCAGGTCGCGGAGGGCGCGTCACCGGGCTGCGGATCGAGGAGCTCGGCCGGGCGGTCCCGCCGCTGCACGGCGACGTGGACGTTGTCGTACACGGGTACTTTGCCGTCGGCGGGGCCGGGGCAGGTGAGCCCGGGCAGATCGACGGCGTCGATGCGGATGCGCATGCCGGCCATCATCCGCCATCCCCGGGCGGGACTGAAAGGCAGCCGGGTCGCGGGCTCAGCGCACCGGGAAGCCGAAGGCGTAGCCCTGCTCCTTGAGGCGGGGGAGGACCTGGCGCAGGGCCTCGACGGTCTGGGAGCGGTCGCCGCCCGCGTCGTGGAAGAGGAGCGTCGGCCCGTTGGGCAGTTCCCGCTCGACGGTGGCGACGATGGCGTCGGTGCCCGGCCGCTCGAAGTCCTTGGTGTCCACGTTCCAGCCCAGCGGGCGCATGCCGTGGGAGGCGGCGAGCTTGCGGCTGTACGGGGTGAAGGCGCCGCCGGGCGCCCGGTAGTACATCGGCCGTACGCCCCCGGACGCCTCGATGATCATGCGCTCGGCGTCGAGGATCTCCCGCGACTGGTAGGCCTCGGACTTCTTGTCCATGGTGGTGTCGTGGGACACCGAGTGGTCGCACAGCCGGTGTCCGGCCGCGACGACCTTCTTCACGAGGTCCGGGTGGGCCTGCGCCTGCGTCCCCACCATGCAGAACGTGGCCTTCACCCCGTACTCCCGCAGTACGTCGAGCACTTGGGGGGTCCACTCGGGGTCGGGGCCGTCGTCGATGGTGATGTTGACGCCGCGCGGCCCCTTGTCCGAGGCGTGCACGATGGTCATCGCGACCTGCTTGACGGTGCTGCCGGGCGCGGCCGACACCTTCGTCTTCGGCGACGAGCTTCCCAGGGCGCCGGCCTGGGCGGTCCACACCGAGGCTCCGGCGGCGAGCAACGTCACCCCGAGTGCCGCGCCGAGCACCTTGCCGTACCAGCCGCGCCCGCCGCCGTGCCGTGCCATGTCCGCCCCGCTTTCCCGCAGTTCCCGCTGATCCCCTGGTCACCTCGCGACCACCTGACAGGACGACGGAAGGCGGCCGCGGGATGCGTCCGTTACTGATCAAGGACAATCCCGGGGTGTTTCCCGGACAAGCGAACGAGCGGTGCGGGCACCAGGTCACTGCCTGTGGACGATGGATGACACGCCATCAGATGGTCTATCCGGGCCTTTCGCCGCCTTCATGGTCATACCGTCATGAATATGATGAAAGCTCGCATTGCTTACCTGGTATGCGCCGCAGCGCTCCTGGCGGTGGGCCTCGGGGCCGCCCCGCCCGCCGGAGCCGGAGCCTTCCCCAGGGCCCACGTGGTCCTCCCGGGGGAGTCGATCCAGCGGGCGGTGGACGCCGCCGGGCCGGGGGACACCGTCTTCCTGGCCCCCGGCACCTACCACGAGAGCGTCAAGGTGACCACGCCCGGGATCACCCTGCGCGGCAGTGGCGAGAGCACCGTCATCGAGCCGGGCACCACGAAGGCCGCCAACAGCTGTGCCGAGGGCGGCAACGGCATCTGCGTGGTCGGGACGAAGGACCACGACGTCAAGGGCGTCACCGTCGCCTCCCTGACCGTGACCGGCTTCGCCAGGACCGGAGTGTTCGGGATGGCGACCGACGGACTGACCGTGCGGAACGTGACCGCGGTGAAGAACGGGGTGTGGGGGATCGCCGCGGAACGCTCGGTCCGCTCGGTGTTCCGCATGAACACCGCCCGGGACAACGGCGACGCCGGCCTGTTCCTCGCGAACACCATCAAGGAGGAGGCGGGCGCCGCCGACACCGAGGGGACGCTGGTCGAACACAACCGCCTGGAGGACAACCGGATCGGCATCACCGTCCGGCGCCTCAGGAACCTCACCGTCGCGGAGAACCACCTCACCGGCAACTGCGCGGGCGTCTTCGTCGTCGGCGACGAGAACAAGCCCAAGGCCGGCGCGATGACCCTGCGCGGCAACCACATCGCGCGGAACAACAAGTCCTGCCCGAAGACCGCACGGCTGGACGCGCTGCAGGGCTCCGGCATCGTGCTGACCGGCGCCGAGGACACCCTGGTGACGCACAACCGCATCACGGGCAACGTCGGCACCTCCCCGATGTCCGGCGGCATCGTCCTGTTCAAGAGCTTCGTGGGCACCACCAGCGAGCGGAACCGGATCACCGGCAACGTGCTGGAGGGCAACGCCCCGGCCGACCTCGTCAACGCGGACACCGGCACCGGCAACACCTTCGACGGCAACCACTGCCGGGCGTCCCGGCCCGCGGGAATGTGCTGACCGGGCCGTGATCTCTCACAACTCCAAGAAGGAAGGCGGCACATGACAACCGCTCAGACCGTCCCTCCGCCGTCGATGCGTTTCAGGGAGCTCGTGTTCGGGGCGGCGTGCGCGGCGGCCCTCCGTGCGGCCGCGCGACTGGGTGTCGCGGACGCCCTCGGTGACACCCCGCTGGCCGCGGCCGACCTCGCGACGGCGGTGAAGGCCGAACCGAAGCCGCTGCGGCGGTTGCTGCGGGCCCTGACCTGCTACGGCATCTTCACCGAGCAGCCCGACGGGACGTTCGCGCACACCGACATGTCCCGGCTGCTGCGCGAGGACGACCCGAGCAGCCTGCGCGACATCGCGCTGTGGTGCACCGAGCCGTGGACCTGGGACGCGTGGCCGATGCTGGACGAGGCGGTGCGCTCCGGCCGTAACGTCGTGGAGGACCTGTACGGCAAGGAGTTCTTCCCCTACCTCAACGAGGACGCCCCCGAATCGGCCGACGTCTTCAACCGCGCCATGACCACCTCCAGCGTGCAGTCCGCGCGGGACGTGGCGCAGTTCCTCGATCTGTCGGGGTGCAAGTCGGTCGCCGACATCGGTGGTGGCCAGGGCCATGTGGTGGCGAGCCTGCTGGAGAAGTACCCCGGGCTCCACGGCACCCTGCTCGACCTGCCGCGGGTGGTGGAGAACGCCGATCCGAGGCTGCGTCCGGGAGGCGCGCTCGCGGACCGGATGAGTCTCGTGCCCGGTGACTGCCGGGTGGCCGTCCCGGTCCAGGCGGATGTGTACGTCATCAAGAACATCCTGGAGTGGGACGACGACAGCACCACCCGCGCCCTGCGCAACGTCATCGAGGCGGGCGGCCCCGGCGCGCGGATCGTGGTGATCGAGAACCTCGTCGACGACACGCCCTCGATGCGGTTCAGCACGGCCATGGACCTGCTGCTGCTCCTCAACGTCGGCGGGGCCAAGCACACCACCGAGAGCATGGTCGGCAGGCTGACGGGAGCGGGTCTGGTCATCGACGACGTCCGCCCGGTCAACCCCTATCTGCACGCGTTCGACTGCACCGTCCCCGAGTGACGGCAGCCCTGTGAAACGCCGGCGGCCGGGCACGCGAGACTCGCGTGCCCGGTCGCCGGCGTTTCAACGACCGGCTCAGGAGCCGGTGTTCCGGTCCCAGCGGTAGAAGCGGTGCGCCATCGCGTCCTTCGGCGAGCGCCAGGTCGCCGGGTCGAACGCGGTGACGTACGCCGACAACCGTTCGCTGATGTCCCGGAACTCGGGGTGTCCGGCCATCTTCGCGATGGCGGGCCCGGGGTCCTGCTCGGACTCGATGAGGTGCAGGTACACGTCGTCGAACTGGAAGAGGCTGCGCCGGGAGACCCCGACGAGGTGCGGCAGCTCTCCGCGGTCCGACTCCTCGAACACCTTGGCGATGTCCTGGGCCGACCCCGGGGCCATGCGGGCGACGATCAGGGATTGGTGCATCGTTGCGTCCTTCGTCCGGAACAGTCGGCGGATCAGTCGGCGGATCAGTCGGCGGATCAGTCGGCGGATCAGTCGGACAGCATGGGTGCGGGCCGGC
Source organism: Streptomyces sp. NBC_00285 (assembly GCF_036174265.1). Classification (NCBI taxonomy): domain Bacteria; kingdom Bacillati; phylum Actinomycetota; class Actinomycetes; order Kitasatosporales; family Streptomycetaceae; genus Streptomyces; species Streptomyces sp. NBC_00285. Next base: position 5,661,359 of record NZ_CP108055.1, read on the forward strand.
GTTCCGTGGCGGCCTGCTCGATACGGTCCCGGATCAACGCCATCTGGACCTTGGAGTTCCGGTTGATGTTGTCCGTCATCCAGTCGTCGTCGACCGGTGCGTCCGGCTTCATCGCGAAGTCCTGGGTCCACACCATCCGGGTGCCCTCGAGCACCTTCTCGTACCGCCACAGGATGTTCATGTGGGCGAAGGGCCCGGTCTCGATGCGGCGGGCCCGCACGGTGAGTGCGTCGCGGTCCGTCTCACGCTGCGAGACCCAGCTCCACACCGTGCCGTTGTCGTCCGGGTGCATGGTGAGCCGGAACGTCGTGCAGTTCCCCTCCTCGGAGAGGATCTCGACGGAGGCGTACTCGGTGAACAGCTGGGTCCAGTTCGCGACGTCGTTGGTCATGTCCCAGACCAGGTCGACCGGCGCGGCGATGGTGACCTCGTTCTGTGTGTGTCCCGTCATGTCAGGCCCCCGTCAGAAGCGCGCTGTTGACGCGTTCGAGGAACTGCCGCGGGCTGCGGCTCTTCTCCGTGTCGGGAGGCATCGACGCGTTGTACCGGTTCTCCAGCTCGCCCACGATGCCCAGCAGACCGAGCGAGTCGATGCCGAACGTGTCGAACCCGGAGTCGTACCGCTGCTGGAGCTCTGCCGGGGCGACGGTGACTCCGGCGGCCTTCTTCATGAGGCCGGCCAGCTCCTCCACGGTGATTCGGTCGCTCATACGGTTCCTCTCCTTGCTGGGTGGTGGTGTGTCCGCGACGTCCCGCTACGAGGCGTCGCCGGCGCCGCGCCGTAGCACCAGCGCCGAGTTCGATCCCATGAGTCCCCGGCTGAGGACCAGCGCCGTGCGCAGTTCGGCGGCACGGGCACGGGAGGTCACGAGGTCGAGGTCGTGGCAGACGTCGAAGACGTTGGGGGTGGGCGGGATCAGACCGTGCTCCATGGCGAGCACCGCCGCGGCCGTGTCCAGCACGGGCGCCGCGCTGTAGCCCCGGCCGACAGCGGTCTTCGGCGCCGTGACCGGGACCCGGCCGGCCCGCGGGCCCAGGACGTCCGCGATCGCCAACGCCTCGGCACGGTCCGCCTCCGGTACGCCGAGCGCGTCGGCGAAGACCACGTCGATCTCCTCGGGAGCGCACCCGGCCTCGTGCAGGGCGCCGCGGATGGCGTGGGCCAGTCCCTCCCGGGACTGCTCCCAGCGGGAGGCGCCGGTGAAGGTCGCCGCGTACCCCGCCAGCGTGGCCCGCACCTTCGCGCCCCGCTCCAGGGCGCGGCCCTCGGCCTCCACGACGACCATGGCACCGCCCTCGGCGGGCACGAAACCGCAGGCCGCGTCGGTGAACGGGCGGTAGGCGCGGTCCGGTTCGCCGACGGTGCTCAGCTCCTCGTAGCCGAGCTGACAGACCATCGAATAGGGGGCCAGCGGCGCTTCGGTCGCGCCGGCCACCATCACGTCGGTGCCGCGCCGCACGGCCCGCGCCGCGTGCGCCAGGGCGTCCAGGCCGCCGGCCTCGTCGGCGGCGACGACACCGCAGGGGCCCTTGAAGCCGCGGCGGATGGAGATCTGGCCGGTGCTCGCGGCGTAGAACCAGGCGATGGACTGGTACGGGCCGACGAAGCGGCTGCCCTTGTCCCACAGTTGCTGCAGTTCCCGCTGCCCGAACTCACCGCCGCCGGAACCGGCCGCGGTGACCACGCCCACGGAGAACGGCGCCGCGTCGGTGTCGGACCGGTCGAGGCCGGCGTCGTCGAGTGCCTGGTCGGCCGAGGCCATCGCGAAGTGCGTGAACCGGTCGGTCTGCACCAGGTAGCGCTCCTCGACCGCCGACGGGGGGTCGAAGTCCCGGACCTCTCCGGCCACCCGCAGCGGCAGGTGCCCGCAGCCCTCGCGGGTGATCCGGTCCAGGACGCTGATGCCCTCCCGGGTGGACTTCCAGAAGGTCTCGGTGCTGGTTCCGTTGGGCGCGACCACGCCGATTCCGGTGATGGCCGCGCGCCGGGGACGCGGTGCGCTCATCGTGTCGTCTCCCTCGGCAGGCTCATGATGACCGCGGACTGGAAACCGCCGAACCCGCTGCCCACGGAGAGCACGCTGTCCAGTCGTCGCTCCCGCGCGACCCGCGGGACGTAGTCCAGGTCGCACTCGGGGTCCGGGGTCTCGTAGTTCGCGGTGGGCGGGACGACCTGGTGGGCCAGGGCGAGCACACAGGCGACGACCTCGATCGCCCCGATCGCGCCGAGGGAGTGCCCCACCATGGACTTGATGGAGCTCATGGGCGTGTCGTACGCGTGCGCGCCCAGGACCCGTTTGACCGCGGCCGTCTCGTGCCGGTCGTTCTGCTGGGTGCCCGATCCGTGCGCGTTGACGTAGTCGATCGCCGTGCCGTCGAGCCGGGCCTGGTCGAGGGCGTCCTCGATGGCCCGGGCCATCTCCAGCCCCTCGGTGGTCAGACCGGTCATGTGGTAGGCGTTGCCGAAGGTGGCGTAGCCGCTCAGCTCGCAGTAGACGTGCGCGCCGCGGGCCAGGGCGTGTTCCAGTTCCTCCAGGACGAGGACCGCACCGCCCTCTCCCATGACGAACCCGTTGCGGTCGGCGTCGAAGGGGCGTGAGGCGTGGGCCGGGTCGTCGTTGTTCGGGGACGTGGCCTTGATCGCGTCGAAGCAGGCCATGGTGATCGGGGAGATCGGCGAGTCCGAGGCGCCGGTGATGCACACGTCGGCCCGGCCCTCCTCGATCGTCTGGAAGGCGTACCCGACCGCGTCGAGCCCCGAGGTGCAGCCGGTGGACACGGTCTGCACCGGCCCGCGGGCCTCGAACCGTTCCGCCATCGTCGAGGCGAGGGTGCTGGGCGAGAACGCCCGGTGCAGGTGCGCTCGGGCCTCCCGGTGGTCCACGTCCCAGCGCTGCCCTCCGTTGCTGACCAGGACGTAGTCCTGCTCCAGCCGGGTGGTTCCGCCGACCGCGGTGCCCAGGGAGACCCCGACGCGCCACGGGTTCTCCCCGGCCAGGTCGAGGCCGGAGTCCCGTATCGCCTCGTCCCCGGCGACCAGCGCGAACTGGATGTACCGGTCGCACCGGGCGATCTGCTCCGCGTCCAGTCCGTGCGCCGCCGGGTCGAAGTCGCACTCGGCGGCGATCCGTGAACGCAGCCCCGACGGGTCGAAGAACGTGATCCCGCGCGTCGCCGTACGGCCGTTCGTCAGCAGGTCCCAGAACGCCGGGACGCCGATGCCGCCCGGGGCGACGACACCTATGCCGGTGACCGCCACGCGCCTCGTCATGAGCGGACCCGGTCTCGCTCGGCCGGCTCCACGGCGATCGGTACGCCGTCGGCGTCCTCGGTGTCGACATGGCCGAGCGGCGGACTCGGGGCCAACGGGCCCAGGTGGAAGACCAGTTGGGCCGCCACCTCGCCGACGTTGCGGAACCGGTGCCGCACATGGGCGGGGATCATGAGCCCCTGCTCGGGCCGCAGCGGGTGGGGCTCACCGTCCAGGTCCACCTCCAGCTGCCCGCAGACGACGTAGATGAACTCCTCGGAGTACGGGTGGTAGTGCTCGGCGATGCGGTCGCCGGGCTGCACGATGGCCACGCCCATGAAACCGCTGGTGGAACCGACGGTGGCCGGGGTGAGCAGGGCCCGCAGATCGCCACCGCGCCGAGTGTTGGGCTCGACCTCGCTGAGATCCACGATTCCGGGATGACGTTTGATCACGGCGTTCCTCCGAACAGGGGCGTGGCCGGCAGGGAGTGCCGGAGAGTCAGGCGTCGGGGGCGCGACGGTCGGTGACGAGGTCCATGCGGGAGACCGACAGAAGGCGGGTGGGAGCACCCTCGTCCAGCCCCGGGCCCTCCACTCCGAGGGCCTCGCCGTCGAGGAGCGCCGTCAGCTCGGCCGCGCGAGCGCGGTCCGTGAGACCGAGCACGGGGCCGGGGTCACTGTCGAGGCCGCCGCTCACGTCGACCAGCCGCACCACGACGTCGTCGCGCTGGAAGATCGTGCTGCGCAGCACCGGTCCCTGCGGATCGTCGGCCGCCGCCTCGTCCTGCCGGGCCAGCAACTCGGCCAGCCGCATGCCCTGTCCCTCACGCGCCGGGTAGTACAACGCGTGCCGCACCGCGTCCGGGCTCTTGCGGCCCGTCGTCACGTGGTGGACGGCGGGCAGTGCCGCGCGGGTGAAGAAGACCCGGGCGGACTCGGGGTCGTCGAGGTCCCGGTCCTGCTCCAGATAGGGGTTGATCGCCTCTTCGACGGCTCGTACGGCGGGCTGCCGGGCCACGTGGCGCAGCGCGGCGAGCAGGTCGCCCCGCACCTCGATGGCCCGGACCACCCGGTTGCCGTGCATGAACAGGGAGGTGCGGCACAGCCGGGTGGTGTCGTCGACCCGCGGCTCCGGTGAGACGTAGTCGGCGAGGATCTTGGCGACGGTCTCCTCGCTGCCCGGCTTGACGGTGAAGGTGAGCGCGTGACGGATCAGTCCGTCGCCGATCCTGGGTGACGTCTGCAGCCGGCGGCCGCCGGGCTCGGTCTCCACGGCCGGGCCGCCGGTCTCGCGGACCACGTGGAAGCGGAGCGACCTGGTGTCCCGGACACAGCTGTGCAGCGGCTCCACCATCCGTACGTGTTCCTCGCTGTTCACCCAGGTGAGGAAGGGCGGGGCGCTCTCCCACTCGCTTGTGATGAGCCACTGGGAGGGGTTCTCGATGGACTGGCACAGCTGGTCGCTGACGTGCCCGGGAACCGACGCGACCTGTGCGCACAGCTGCTCGTACGCCTCCAGGAACTGCTGCTGGGCCCCGTCGTAGACATCCACCAGCAGGACGACACGGAGCCTGGAGCCGTCGAAGACGGACTGGGAAACACGCTGCGAGGCCTGCTGCGCGAGCGATTGGGAAACACGTTCCGACGTGGTGGTCATCCTGCGCACATCTCCTCGGCGGGGCGGGGCGGGGGGAGTGAGGGCCGAGGGTGACCCGGCCGCGGGCCGGCATCGGCCACATGGGGGGCGACGTCGGCGTGCCTCGATCCTGATCCGGCTCCCGGGAGCGCGCGACTCGGAGGCACCGTGCGGGTGACCGGCCGGCTCGTAAGCCGGGGCCGGCTCAGGTGAGATGGGCGAAGACCACCAGGTTGTCCGTGTAGTCCCGGACCGTACGGTCGTAGTCACCGGCGCAGGTGATGAGCCGGACCTGGGACTGCGCGGTGTCGGCGTACACACGGTCGCTCGGGAAGTCGTCCTTGGCGAAGGTCTCCGCGCTGTCGACCACGAAGGACGCTCTGCGCCCGTCCTCCCGGTCGACGTAGAAGACGTCCCCCTGCTGCAGTTCGCCGAGATCCGCGAACACGGCTGCCGAGGTCTTCGTGTCGACGTGCCCGGCGATGACCGACGTGCCCGCCTCGCCCGGGGACGCTCCGTTGATGTGCCAGCCGACGAGGTTGGTGTCGGCGGCCGGGGGCGGTTCAAGCTGTCCCGTGGGGCCGATCCTGAGGTCGGTGAAGGGGGCGTCGACCGAGATCTTCGGGATGAGCAGGCGCACGGGCCTTGACCTGGGCAGGGGTCGCACCGTCGGCTTCTCCGCCGGCTGTCCGGCCGGTGGCACCGACGCGGCGGGTGCGACGGCCCGCGTCGGGCGGGGGGCGTCGGATGACGTGTCGTGGCCGCCGAACAGGCTCACCGCCAGGGCGAGGAGCGCCACGGCACCCACGACCAGCTTGGTGTTGGATCCCCGCTGCAGGGGGGCCGGCTCGTGGCCGCCGGGGTTGTCTGCGGGAAAAGAAGGACGAACTGCCATCGGACACCACCTCACCGGGACACGGCAGCAAATCGGAAGAGGGACAGGACAGGCCCGCCGGGCCGCCACGCGGCGCGCGCGTGGCGGCCACAGCGGCTATGTCACCCGGCATGGGTCAGGCCACGCTTCCGGCGAACTTCTTGCGGCGCGCCGCGTACAGCCCCGTTCCGGCGACCGCCAGGACGGCGAGCCCGCCCGCGGTCATGGCCGGCGAGGCCAACGCGCCGCCACCGGTGTGCATTCCACCGCTGGGCTTCTCGTGGTCGCCGCTCCAGGAACCGCCGTCCTGCTTGCCGCTCCAGGAGCCGCTGTCCTGCTTGCCGGTGCCGGTCTCCTTGCCCTGGTCGCCCTTGTCCTTGTAGGTGTCCGGGTCGTACTTCGGGTCCTTGGCGGTGCCCCAGTCGTCCTCGTTCACCGCGGTCAGCGCACCGCCACCGGTGTGCATGCCACCGTGCGGGGCGTCGTGGTCGCTGCCCTTGCCGTGCTCCTGACCGTTCTCCCGGCCGTTCTCCTGGCCGGTCTCCTTGCCCTGGTCCTTGCCGTGCTCCTTGCTGTAGCCGGAACCCGTGTGGTCGCTGTCGTCTCCGGCCGCCGCGTAGGCGCCGGGGGCGCCGAGAGCGAGGACGGTCGAAGCCGCCGCGATGGCCAGGAGGGTGCGAGCAGAATGCATCTGACGTTCCTTCCGCCGGAGGCCGGGCAGCTGGTGCTTCGTCAGCTGAGGTGGCCCACCCCCGACGTGATCCACCGTCAGTCAGACGCCCGTCTCCCACCACTCAAGACGATCACCCGGGTGAACCCACCCTGCTGACGACCCGGCAGAACCGGTGCGGAGCCGGGCACCCCCGCGACACAACGGGCTTGCGCAACAGGCGAGTTCACGCCGGCCGGAACGGGGAAGGGCCGGAGCGATGTCGCTCCGGCCCTTCCCCGCTCATGTCCCGTGTCACCCGTGCGCGTCGGGACCCGCGCCGCCCGCCGGGATCAGTCCGCTGCCAGCAGCGTGGCCAGGGCCTCACGCAGGGCCGTCCCGGCGTCCGGGACCGGCCCGGACGACCGCCAGGCCACGAACCCGTCCGGCCGGACGAGTACGGCCCCTCCGGGCGTCGTGCCGTGGACGGCCGACCAGTCCGCATCACCCTCGGGTGTCAGCTCGGCGTCGGCCCCCGCACCCACCCGGTACGAGGTCAGGGGCACGGACGTCCCGTCGGCGAGGCGGACGGCGGCCTCGTGCCAGCCCGCCGGGTCGTCGGCGGAGCTGAGCAGGACGAACGACCGCTCGTAGAGGTCCAGAGTGGAGATCGGTTCACCCCGGTGCCGTACCGCCATGTGGGGTGCCCTGCTGCCGGGTTCACCGGACAGGTCGAGGCGTTCCGGGACGACTGCGGCAGCGGGGTCGGTGCCGAGGACGGCGCCCTGCGGATAGCGGTAGCCGAGGGCCACGTTGAGGATGCCGCGCTGCGGGCCACCGCCACCGCCCGCGCCGGGCGGCGGGGCGAAACCGGGATGGCTGTGCTCCACCGACCGTGCGGCGGCCCGGGCGCTGGTCGCCTCCGCGACCGGGCGGCGCTCGGCGTCGTACGTGTCCAGCAGGCCCTCACCGGCCCAGCCGCCGAGCACCGCGGCCAGCTTCCACGCGAGGTTGTGCGCGTCCTGGATGCCGGTGTTGGAGCCGAACGCCCCGGTGGGGGACATCTCGTGGGCCGAGTCGCCGGCCAGGAAGACGCGTCCTGACCGGTAGCTCCGGGCGACCCGTTGGGCGGCGCGCCAGGGAGCCCTGCCGGTGATCTCCACGTCGAGATCGGCGACGCCGACCGCGCGGCGGATGTGCTCGACGCACCGTTCGTCGGTGAACTCCTCCAGGGTTTCGCCGAGTTCGGGGTGCCAGGGGGCGTGGAAGACCCAGTTCTCCCGGTTGTCCACGGGCAGCAGGGCACCGTCGGCGTCCGGGTCGGTCAGGTAGCAGACGATGAACCGGCGCTCGCCCACGACATCGGCGAGACGGCGGGAACGGAAGGTGATGCTGACGTTGCTGAACAGGTCACCGGGACCGCTGCGGCCGATGCCGAGCTGCTCACGGACGGGGCTGCGGGGACCGTCGGCGGCGACGAGGTAGTCCGCGCGGATGGTGGTGTGCTCACCGGTCTCCCGGCTCTTGACCACCGCGTTGACGCCGGAGGGCTCACTGTCGAACGACATCAGCTCGGTGCCGTACCGCAGGTCGCCGCCGAGCCGTGTGGCGTGTTCGAGCAGCACCGGTTCCAGGTCGTTCTGGCTGCACAGACACCATGAGCTGGAGCTGAAACGGGCCAGTCCGCCGCCCGGGTCGATCTCCTTGAAGAGCCACTCGCCCGCGTCGCCGACCAGGGTGGGCGTCTGCAGGATCCCGTGGTTGCCGGCCAGCGTGGCGGAGGCCTGACGGATCATCGGCTCGACGCCGGCCGTGCGGAACAGCTCCATCGTGCGGACGTTGTTGCCGCGGCCGCGGGGGTGGATGGAGGTGCCGGCGTGGCGTTCCACCACCATGTGCCGTACGCCAAGCCGGCCGAGGAACAGCGAGGTCGACAGGCCGACGAGGGAACCGCCGACGATGAGGACCGGGACCCGATGGATCGAGGGGCCGGACGGGTCTGACGGGTCGGCTGTGCCGGACGGTCCGGTCCGGTCGGAAGGGTCGGTCTGGTCGGCTCGTGGGTTCATCTCTCGCCTCCGGCGCGTCGTGTCCACCGACTCGTCCGGATACGGCCGGGATCTTGATGCATGCCCCGCGGCATCGGGGCGGGCCCAAGCTTCACCCGCTTCACCCGCCGGATTCGCCGGGGCGGGCGCAGGGCACCGGCGGGCGTCCCGGCGCCGTCCACCGCCCCCTCGTACGGCGCCGCTCCCGCCGTACTCGTCGAGGCGGCCCGTGGCCGGATCCACCCGGATCGCGTCCGAGTGGGCTGTTCTTGCACCCCTTTTGCGCTGAATGCGGAACGCGGAGGATTCCAGAGCCCTCCTTCTGTATGAAGGAAACCGCACAGGTAGGAAATCGGGGATCAACCGGTATGGGTCTGACGAGCGAGACGACCGTGTATGTGATGGCGACCCTTGCCGCCGTGGGTGTGGCACTGCTGGTCTGGCTGTGGCCACGGTTCGCCCGGCAGGGACTGTGGCAGGTGCTGGGACGACTGGTGGCCATCGGGACGACCCAGGTGGTGATCATCGCCGCGTTCGCGTGCTGGCTGAACTCGTCGTACCAGTTCTTCGGATCGTGGGGCGAACTCTTCGGCCAGGTCGAGACCGCCCCCGTCGGAGTGACACAGGCGGGCGGAGCAGTCGAGGGCGTCGGCACGGTGAACGGCGCCGCCCTGAAGGGGTCGCTGGTTCAGCCGGCCGGTTACGGGCAGCTGAACCAGGTCAGCGGACTGCCCACCGGCCCCGCCGCGGTGAACGGGCGAGTGGAGTCCGTGAAGGTCGTCGGACGCCGCACGGGCGTGGTCGACCCGGCGTTCGTCTACCTGCCGCCGCAGTACTTCCAGAAGGCGTACCAGCGGCAGCGCTTCCCGGTGATCGTCGCGCTCAGCGGCTACCCGGGCAGCATCTTCAACCTCGCGCAGCATCTGAAGGTCCCCCAGATCGCCGGTGAACTGCAGAAGAGCGGCCAGATGCAGCCGACCATCATGGTGATGATCCGGCCGACGATCGCCCCGCCGCGCGACACCGAGTGCGTGAACGTACCGGGCGGTCCGCAGACCGAGACCTTCCTGGCCAAGGACCTCCCCGACGCCCTGAAGTCCGCGTACCGGGTGGGGCATGACGCCAGCGCCTGGGGTGTCATGGGCTACTCCTCCGGCGGCAGCTGCGCCCTTCAGCTGACGATGCGCGATCCGCACGCGTACACGACGGCCGCCGCACTGTCGCCCGACTACAAGGTCAAGGACGACCCGACGACCGGCAGCCTCTTCGGCAGCGGCCCCGGACGCGCCGAGCGGAGCAACGGCCACGATCTGATGTGGCGGCTCAAGAACCTGCCCGTTCCCCAGGTCTCCGTCCTGGTGGCCGAGAGCAAGCACGGCGAGCGCGGTTATCCGCAGACGAAGGCCTTCATCAAGGCCGTCAGGGCACCCATGCGTGTCGTGTCGATCCAGCCCGAGCACGGCAGCCACAACTTCCCGACCTGGGTACAGGAGATGCCCCCCGCCCTGAAGTGGATGAGCCAGCAGCTGACGTTCCCCCAGGACGTCGTGCCCCGTCACCACAGGAACAAGCCGGGCTCGGTGGTCGCCGACCCGCCGAAGACCGGTCACGCCCCGCTGCGCGCCGACGGCCCGGAGCCCACCCCCACCGCCAGGACACGCAGGTGACGGCGTACATCGATCCGGTCGGCAAGAGACCCGCCGTCGCGATCAGGAGAGCCCGGACGCCCTGAGTACCGCTCGCGCGGTCTCGTCGTCGATGCTGTGGCCGAGCCGCTCCAGCACGTCCGCGCCCTGCAGCAGCGTGCCGCGCTCGACGGAGCGGCGGACTCCGGTGTCGAGTTCGTGCCAGACCAGCGGGTTGGCGGCCAGGACGTGCGGGTCCAGTTCCACGCGGTGGCCGTAGGCGTCGCGCAGGACCAGCTGGGACGAGACGCCGTCGTAGCGCCGTACGGTCGTCAGCGCGTCCGTGCGCACCACGCGCCTGCGCCAGGGACCCCGCACCGCCAGCCAGCCGGTGCCTGCCGTGACCCGGGGCGGGAGCAGGACGGTGAAGAGGGCGGCCGACATGCCGAGCCACAGCACGACACGCAGGGGTGACAGGCTGCGCGCGTCCCAGTCGACCAGCAGGCACATGGCGCCGAACAGCGTGGTGCAGCTCGCCGCGAGCCGGGCGCTGCCCCGCCAGTGGCGGTCACCGGCCCGGTCCCACCGGTCGTCGGAACGTCGCATGCCGCTGACGTTAGGCGGCCGTGCGGGGCCCGGCGGCTGCCCCTGACGGGGTTCTGACGCCGTGCGGGTGATTCCTGACGGGATCCTTACGCCGGGCGCCGGGTTCAGCCGGTGTGGACGCGGGGGCGGCGGGCGCGGTCGGGTTCCGCCTCGCGCAGGACCTCTCGGGTGACCGGGGCGACCTCGCCCTGGCCGAAGAGGAAGAAGCGCAGGAAGTTGGCGAAGGGGCCGCCCTCGGTCCACTCGAAGTAGATGTGCGGGGTGCAGTCCGTGGTGTCGCGGACGTGGAGGAGGAGGGCGGCCAGGGCGTTGGGGACGGAGGAGGACTCCAGGGTGAGGACGCGGTAGCGGCTGTGCAGGACCTCGCCCCGGACCGTCAGGCTCGCCTCGAACTCGGAGGGGTCCGTCACGGTCACCTCGACGAAGACGAAGTCCTCCTGCTCCGGCATGTCGTTGTCGGCCCGGATCTGCTCGATCTTGTCCCGGTACTCGGCCTTGTCGCGGCTGTCGGGTTCGTTGGCGATGAAGCGGATCTTGCGGCTGGCGATGTCCCGGATGAAACGTTCCGCCATGTCGTCGAGCGTCACGCTGGTCACGCGGAGCTCGAAGGCGCGGGCCAGCCGGGAGAGCAGCGAGACCAGGATGATGCCGGCGATGAAACAGGCGCCGATCTTGACGCCGTCGGGGCGTTCGATGACGTTCGCGACGGTGACGTAGAGGAACACCGCCGAGATCACGGCGAAGCCGATCGTCCAGCCCCGTTGGCCGGCCTTGCGCGCGGCGATGGTCACCGCGATCGCCGCCGAGCTGATGAGGACGAGCACGCCGGTGGCGTACGCGCCGCCCTGCGCGTCGACATCCGCGTCGAACACCCACGTGACGAGGAAGCCGATGAGCGTGAAGACGATGACCATCGGACGGACGGCCCGGGCCCAGTGCGGTGCCATGCCGTAACGGGGCAGGTAGCGCGGCATCAGGTTGAGCAGACCGGCCATCGCCGAGGCGCCGGCGAACCACAGGATGGCGATGGTCGAGACGTCGTAGACCGTGCCGAAGACGCCGCCCAGGTACTTGTGTGCCAGGAAGGCGAGGGCGCGGCCGTTGGCCTGTCCGCCGGACTCGAACTCCTTCTCCGGGATCAGGAGGGTGGTGATGAAGCTGGTGGCGATCAGGAAGACGCTCATGATGAGAGCGGCGGCCGTCAGCAGTTTCTTGGTGTCGCGGATACGGCCACGGGGGTTCTCCTCCGTGTCGCCCTCGTCGCCCTTCACATGCGGCATGACGGCGACGCCGGTCTCGAAGCCGGACAGGCCAAGGGCGAGCTTGGGGAAGACCAGCAGCGCCACGCCGACCATGGCGAAGACGTTGCCGTGCTCGGCGGTGAGGGCGTTCGACCAGTCGGTGACCACGTGACCCGCGGTGACGACGTGCCACAGGCCGACGGCCACGACGACGACGTTCAGCGTGAGATAGAGGCCCACGAGGACGACCGCGACACCGATCGCCTCCAGGAAGCCCTTGAGGAACACCGCGCCCAGCAGGGCGACCAGGACGAGGGTGATCAGCATCCGCTGGTCGTGCAGGGTGCTGGTCAGATGCGGGTTCTCGACCAGGTGGGTCGACGCGTCGGCCGCCGAGAGCGTGATGGTGATCAGGAAGTCGGTGGCGGCGAAGCCCAGCAGGGTCAGGACGAACAGCTTGCCCTTCCAGAACGACAGCAGCCGCTCCAGCATCGCGATCGAGCCCTCGCCGTGCGGGCTCTCCTCCGCCACCCGGCGGTAGACCGGAAGCGCGCCGGCCAGGGTGACCAGGACGAGGACGATGGTCGCGACGGGGGAGAGCAGTCCGGCCGCGAGCGCGGCGATGCCCGGCTGGTAGCCGAGGGTGGAGAAGTAGTCGACGCCGGTCAGGCACATCACCCGGTACCAGGGCTGGCCCTTGTGCGGCGGCTCGGGTTCGGCGTGCGGGCCCGTGTGGCCGCCGCTCCTGCCCATGTCGGACAGGCCCTGAAGCATCCACGTCCGTAGACGGCTCTGCGGAGGGTGTTCGGTGGTGACCATCGGGCGGCTCTCCTGATGTGCGGCGCAGTGCGGGATCCGGCCATCACACAGACGGCGGCATCAGCGTATGCAGACAGTGACCTGAGGGCCGAGGGATGGATCACACGTTCGCGTCAGGGTTGCGTTAAGACCGGCCGCGACGGCACCGGCGGCGCACTGGCGGCGCATCAGGGAGGGATGTTCCGGTGCGGCGGGGGAGGGCTCGGCCATTCGAGGCTGCGGGGCCCCGGCGGCAGGGGCGCCCGGATCGGCCGTACCCCCGTCAAGGATCCGTCAAAGTCGGCCGGTCCGGCGCGAAGAAGCCGCTAAGAGGAGGCGGCCCGGGCCGGGGTCGGACACACCCTGAGTGCACCGCGCACGGTTCTCCCCGCGTGCGCGGCACGAAGGAAGAAGGAGATCGCACCGATGTCCGTCCTGACCCACGAGCCGGGCGCGGCCCCCGCCGACGAAGAGCCTCCCGATACCGGCGAACGCCACCGGCTGACCGCAGTCACGGGCCTCGCCGCCCTGTCCCTGGACGCGATGGCGTCGGTGGCGTACGGGCCCGAGGCGATCGTCCTGGTGCTGGCGGCGGCCGGGGCGCACGGCCTGGGCTTCACGCTCCCGGTCACGCTGGCCATCGCCACCCTGCTCGCGGTGCTCGTCGCCTCGTACCGTCAGGTGATCGCCGCCTTCCCGGACGGCGGTGGGTCGTACGCCGTTGCCAGGACGCATCTGGGCGCGCGCACGAGCCTGGTGGCCGCCGCCTCGCTGGTCCTCGACTACGTGCTGAACGTCGCCGTCGCCGTCACGGCGGGTGTGGCCGCGCTGACCTCGGCCTTTCCCGGCCTGTACGGGGATCGACTGTGGCTGTGCCTGGTGGTGCTCGTGCTGATCACGGGCGTCAACCTGCGGGGCATCGTCGAGTCGGCCAGGGTCTTCATCGTGCCGACCGTGGTGTTCGTCGGGTCGGTCCTCGTGCTCATAGCGGTGGGCCTGTTCCGGTCCGGGCCGGTGAGCACGGCCACCGCCGACGGGCACGCCTCCGTGCTCGCCGACAACGCCACCTCGGTGGGCGCACTGCTGTTGCTGAAGGCCTTCGCCTCCGGATGTGCCGCGCTCACCGGCGTCGAGGCGATCGCGAACGCGGTGCCGTCCTTCCGCCGCCCACGGGTCAGGCGCGCCCAGCGTGCGGAGGTCGCCCTCGGGGCGGTGCTCGGTGTGATGCTGATCGGCCTGTCGGTACTGATCGGCCGCTTCCACCTCCAGCCGGTCGAGGACGTCACCGTCCTCGCCCAGCTCGCGGACGCCTCGCTCGGCCACAACTGGGGCTTCTACGTCATCCAGTTCGCGACGATGATCCTGCTCGCGCTGTCGGCCAACACCTCCTTCGGAGGGCTGCCGGTGCTGCTGAAACTGCTGGCCCGCGACAACTACCTGCCGCATGTCTTCGCACTGAAGGCCGACCGCCAGGTCCACCGCCACGGTGTTCTGGCCCTGGCCGCGGTCTCCGCCGCGCTGCTGGTGTTCTCCGGCGGCGACACCAACACCCTGGTGCCGCTGTTCGCCATCGGTGTCTTCGTCGGCTTCACGATCGCGCAGGTCGGGATGGTCCGGCACTGGCGCCTTGAACGCCGGGAGGAGGGGAGCCGTGGCCGGCGGGGCAAGGCGCTGCTGAACGGCTTCGGAGCCGCGCTCACCGGCGTGGCGGCGGTCGTCGTCACGCTGGAGAAGTTCCGGGAGGGCGCCTGGCTGGTCGTGATCGCGCTGCCGCTGCTGGTCGCGGCGTTCCTCGCCGTCCATCGTGCCTACGGCCGCATCGGCGAGCGGCTCGGTCTGGGCCGTATCCCCGAGCCCCCGCACCGTGAGCGCTCGCTGGTGATCGTGCCCGTCTCCTCGCTGTCCCGGCTGACGTCGGAGGCCCTGACCGCGGCGGCGTCCCTAGGCGATGAGGTGCGTGCGGTGACCGTCTGCTACCCGGACCCCGAGGACCGGGCCGCCCTGCACGCCCTGGAGCGCTCCTGGGCCGAGTGGGATCCGGGTGTCGAGCTGGTCCGGTTGTCCTGCGAGCGGCGTTCCCTGGGCCGTCCGATCGCCGCCTACGTCCGTGAGGTCGCCGCGGCCGAGCCCGCCACCCGGGTGACGGTGCTGATAGCGGAGACGGAGCCGGAGCGGCTGTGGCAGCGGCTGCTCCAGAACCAACGGGGCGCGGTCGTCGCGCATGCCGTACGGCGGGAGACGGACGCGGTCATCTGCCGGCTGCGGTTCCGCCTGCTGTGAGGGCTGCGGGGACGGCGGCCGTATGGACCCCGTCAAAGGTGTGGGCGCCGCCGTAAGGGACTCGTCAACGGCCGGCCGATTCCCGTCCGGGGCGGGGTTTCCTCTACCTGTCCGTTCCTCTTCCGAACCTCTCCTAGGAGTTCGCGATGGCCGACCTGGCCTTCGTCGTCACCACGATCGCGGTCTTCGCGCTGGTGGCCCTCGTCGCCAAGGGGGTGACGAAGCTGTGACCGCCGAGAACATCGTCGGCCTGATCGTGGCCGTCGCCCTGCTGGGCTATCTCGTCCTCGCCCTGATCTTCCCGGAGAGGTTCTGAGTCACAGATGGGTCCCGTACTCGCCGGCGCTCTCCAGCTGCTCGCCCTCATGGGCGCGCTGGCACTCGCCTACATTCCCCTTGGCACCTATATGGCCAAGGTCTACTCCACCGACCGGCACTGGCGCGTCGAGAAGTGGATCTACAAGGGCATCGGGGCCGACCCCGACACCGAGATGCGCTGGCCCGCGTACCTGCGCGGGGTGCTCGCCTTCTCCACGGTCGGCGTGCTGTTCCTCTACCTGTTGCAGCGGCTCCAGGGTGTGCTGCCGGGCTCGCTGGGCTTCAAGGCCATCGACCCGGACCAGGCGTTCAACACCGCCGTGTCCTTCGTGACGAACACCAACTGGCAGTCGTACTACGGCGAACAGGCCATGGGCCATGTCGTGCAGACCGCCGGGCTGGCCGTCCAGAACTTCGTGTCGGCGGCCGTCGGTATCGCCGTAGCGGTGGCGCTGGTGCGCGGCTTCGCCCGCTCGCGGACCGGTGAACTCGGCAACTTCTGGGCCGACATGGTGCGCGGGGTGATCCGCATCCTGCTGCCGGGCGCGTTCATTGCGGCGATCGTGCTGGTGGCCTGCGGGGTCATCCAGAACTTCTCCGGCATCCACGAGGTCGGCCAGTTCATGGGCGGCTCGCAGCAGTGGAACGGCGGCGCGGTCGCCTCGCAGGAGGCGATCAAGGAGTTCGGCACCAACGGCGGCGGTTACTTCAACGCCAACTCGGCGCACCCCTTCGAGAACCCGACGCCGTTCACCGACCTCTTCGAGATCTTCCTGCTGCTGGTGATCCCGTTCGCGCTGACCCGCACCTTCGGCATCATGGTCGGCTCGGTCAGGCAGGGGTACGCGATCCTCGCCACCATGGCCTCGATCTGGGTCGGCTTCACCGCCCTGATGATGTGGACCGAATTCGCCCACCACGGACCGGCGTTGCAGATCGCCGGGGGCGCGATGGAGGGCAAGGAGACCCGCTTCGGGGTCGGCGCCTCGTCGATCTTCGCGGTGGCGACCACGCTCACCTCGACCGGCGCGGTGAACTCCTTCCACTCCTCCTTCACCGGGCTCGGCGGAGGCGTCACCATGCTCGGCATGATGCTGGGCGAGATCGCGCCCGGCGGCACCGGCTCCGGCCTCTACGGCATGCTGATCATGGCGGTCATCGCGGTGTTCATCGCCGGTCTGATGGTGGGCCGTACGCCCGAGTACCTGGGCAAGAAGATCGGCACCCGTGAGATCAAACTGGCCGCCTGCTACATCCTGATCACCCCGGCCCTGGTGCTCGTCTTCACCGCTGCGGCGATGGCCCTGCCGACGCCCGGCAACTCGATGACCAACTCCGGCGCGCACGGTTTCTCCGAGATCCTGTACGCCTACACGTCGGCCGCCAACAACAACGGCTCGGCCTTCGCGGGGCTGAACGCGGACACGCAGTGGTTCAACACCACGCTGGGCCTGGCCATGGTGCTGGGCCGCTTCCTGCCCATGGTGTTCGTGCTGGCGCTGGCCGGATCGCTCGCCGAGCAGCGGCCGGTGCCGGAGACCGCCGGCACCCTACGCACCGAAAAGCCGCTGTTCACCGGGCTGTTGGTGGGCGCGATCCTCATCATCACCGGTCTGACCTACTTCCCGGCCCTCGCGCTGGGACCGCTGGCCGAGGGGCTGGCGTCATGACCTCCGACCTACACGAGGGCTCGATGTCCACTTCCACCCTTGCGCCCCACCAGGACGCGCCGACGGGGCACAAGGCCCCCGAGGGCCGTGTCGGCGCGGGCCTCTTCGACCCCAAGCAGCTCCTCAAGTCGCTGCCGGACGCCTTCCGCAAGCTCGATCCGCGGGTGATGGTCAAGTCGCCCGTGATGTTCGTGGTGTGGATCGGGTCCGTGCTGACCACGGTGTTCTCCTTCAAGGACCCGGGCGACTGGTTCGGCTGGACCATCAGCGTCTGGCTGTGGCTGACCGTCGTCTTCGCCAACCTGGCGGAGGCGGTCGCCGAGGGGCGCGGGAAGGCGCAGGCCGACACGCTCCGCAAGGCCAAGACGGACACGGTGGCACGTCTGCTGGACGGCACCGAAGTCCCCGGAACCGGGCTGAAGATCGGTGACCTGGTCGTCTGCGAGGCCGGCGACATCATCCCCGGCGACGGTGACGTCGTCGAGGGCGTCGCCTCCGTCGACGAGTCGGCGATCACCGGGGAGTCGGCGCCGGTCATCCGGGAGTCGGGCGGCGACCGAAGCGCTGTCACCGGCGGTACGAAGGTCCTCTCCGACCGGATCGTCATCAAGATCACGACGAAGCCCGGCGAGACCTTCATCGACCGGATGATCAACCTGGTCGAGGGCGCGTCCCGGCAGAAGACGCCCAACGAGATCGCGCTGAACATCCTGCTGGCGTCCCTCACCATCGTCTTCCTGCTGGCGGTGGCGACCCTGCCGCCGTTCGCCGACTACGCGGGCACCCACCTGACGATGGTCGTGCTGGTCGCCCTGCTGGTCTGCCTCATCCCGACCACCATCGGCGCCCTGCTCTCCGCGATCGGCATCGCGGGCATGGACCGGCTGGTCCAGCGCAACGTACTGGCCATGTCCGGCAGGGCGGTCGAGGCCGCCGGTGACGTGTCCACCCTGCTCCTCGACAAGACCGGCACCATCACCCTCGGCAACCGCCAGGCCGCCGAGTTCGTGCCGGTGAGCGGGGTCACCGAGGCCGAACTCGCCGACGCCGCCCAGCTGTCGTCACTGGCCGACGAGACACCCGAGGGCCGCTCGATCGTCGTACTCGCCAAGGAGAAGTACGGACTGCGCGAGCGCCACCAGGGCGAGCTCGCGGGAGCCGAGTGGATCGAGTTCACCGCACAGACCCGTATGTCGGGTGTGGACGTCGACGGGCGCAAGGTCCGCAAGGGCGCGGCCGGTTCGGTCGTCAGGTGGGTCGAGGAACGCGGCGGCACGGTCTCCGCCGACGCGGAAGCGGCCACCGACCGGATCTCCGAGGCGGGCGGCACCCCGCTGCTGGTCGCGGTCGAGGACACCGCGGGCGCCCGTGTGCTGGGCGTCATCCACCTGAAGGACGTCGTCAAGGAGGGCATGCGGGAGCGGTTCGACGAGCTGCGCCGCATGGGCATCAGGACGATCATGATCACCGGTGACAACCCGCTGACCGCCAAGGCCATCGCCGAGGAGGCCGGCGTCGACGACTTCCTCGCGGAGGCCACTCCCGAGGACAAGATGGCGCTCATCAAGCGGGAGCAGGCCGGCGGCAAGCTCGTCGCGATGACCGGGGACGGCACCAACGACGCACCCGCGCTGGCCCAGGCCGACGTCGGCGTGGCCATGAACACCGGTACGTCGGCCGCCAAGGAGGCCGGCAACATGGTCGACCTCGACTCCAACCCGACCAAGCTCATCGAGATCGTCGAGATCGGCAAGCAACTCCTCATCACCCGGGGCGCGTTGACCACGTTCTCCATCGCCAACGACGTCGCGAAGTACTTCGCGATCATCCCGGCGCTGTTCGCGGCCGTCTACCCGGGCCTGGACAAGCTCAACATCATGGGCCTGTCCTCGCCGGACTCCGCGATCCTGTCGGCCGTCATCTTCAACGCGCTGATCATCATCGCGCTGGTGCCGCTGTCCCTGAAGGGCGTGCAGTACCGGCCGGTCAGCGCGGACAGGATGCTCCGCCGCAACCTCACCGTCTACGGCATCGGCGGCCTGATCGCACCCTTCGTCGGCATCAAGATCATCGACCTGCTCATCTCCCTCATCCCCGGGATCGGTTGACCGCCATGAACAACTCCGTCATGAACACCGTCCGGTTGCTCGGGGCGGGCCTGCGCGCCCTCCTCGTGCTGACCCTGGTGACCGGGGTGATCTACCCGCTCGTCGTCACCGGCGTCGCCCAGGGGCTGTTCAGCGACAAGGCGGACGGCTCCGAGATCAGGGCGAACGGCAAGGTCGTCGGCTCCTCACTCATCGGCCAGGCGTACAACCTGCCGCTGAAGAAGGGCCAGGAGACGCCGGCACCCGACCTGAAGTGGTTCCAGGGCCGCCCGCAGAACGGTCTCGGCTCCAACAGCGTCAACACCCGGTACAAGCTGATCCTGTCCGGCGCGACCAACCGGTCCGCCGACAACAAGGACCTCATCGCCTGGGTGACCGCCGCCAAGGCCGCCGTGGTCAAGGACAACTCGACCGCCGGCCACCCGGTCAGGCCCTCCCAGGTGCCCGCCGACGCGGTGACGTCCTCCGGTTCCGGCCTGGACCCGGACATCTCCCCGGCCTACGCGGACCTCCAGGTCCACCGGGTCGCCGAGAGGAACGGCCTGACCGTCGCCCAGGTGCAGAACCTGGTCGACGAGCACACCGACGGCCGCACCCTCGGCTTCATCGGGGAGCCCCGGGTGAACGTGCTCGAACTCGACATCGCGCTCCGGGCACTCGTGGCGAAGAGCTGATGGCGTTACCCGACCCGCGCGGGAGCCGGCGGCCGGTGACAGTACCGGTGCCGTCGGCTCCCGCCGCCGCGCACGACAGGAAGGCGCACGTCCATGACACGGGTGCTGGTGGTGGAGGACGACCCGCAGCTCGTACGGGCCCTCATCATCAATCTCCGGGCACGCCGGTACGGGGTCGACGCGGCCCCCGACGGCGCCACCGCGCTGCGGCTCGCGGCCGCCCGGCAACCCGACGTCGTGATGCTCGACCTGGGTCTGCCCGACATGGACGGTGTGGAGGTCATCAAGGGCCTGCGAGGCTGGACCAGGGTGCCGATCCTGGTGCTGTCCGCCCGCCAGGGCTCCGAGGAGAAGGTCGCCGCGCTGGACGCCGGCGCCGACGACTACGTCACCAAGCCGTTCAGCATGGACGAACTCCTCGCCCGGCTGCGGGCCGCGGTCCGCCGTACCGAGGACGTGCCGCTCGGCGCCGGGACGACGCTCGTCGAGACGGCGGACTTCGTCATCGACCTGCTCGCCAAGAGGGCCGTACGGGGCGGCCGCGACGTACGCCTCACCCCGACCGAATGGCACCTGCTGGAGATCCTGGTCACCAGCCCGGGACGCCTGATCACACAGAAACACCTGCTCCAGGAGGTCTGGGGCGTCTCCCAGAGCAACAAGACCAACTACCTGCGCGTCTACATGGCCCAACTGCGCCGCAAGCTGGAAGCGGACCCCGCCCACCCCCGCTACCTGATCACCGAGCCGGGCATGGGCTACCGCTTCGAAGGGTGAACTCGCCGGGGCCTCTCCGACAGCCCGGTCGGGTCAGCTCGTCAGACGGAAGGTGGCGTCGCTGCGTCCCGTCGCGGTGGTGATCGTCTCGAGCTTGAGCTGGAAGGCGTAGTGGCGGATGTAGCGGTCGGGGTGGTTGTACGACTGGTACGAGGACCAGGTGGCGTCGGCGAGTCCGGCGACCTGCCGGAAGGTGGCGTCCTCGGCGAACCGGGTGGTGCCGTCGTTGCGCACGAGCTGGAAGTCGGCTCCGTCGCTGCGCAGGTAGTGGCCGGGGAAGTTGACCGACTCGAAGGAGACGGTGCCGGAGCCGGCCAGGCCGGGGCGCGGCCGGAACCTGGCGTCGTCGTCGGTGACGTTCTGGTCGATGCGGACGTCGAAGTCGGTGTGCCGCACGTAGCGGTCCTGGAAGTTGAAGGACTGCAGCCGCTTGGCCGGGACGTTGGCCCAGCGGGCCTGGATCCGGGCGTCCTCTGCGGCCGTCAGGTTCAGGATCGAGCCGTGGCGCTTCTTGGTGCCGCCCATGGAGTAGGTGCCCGACGTCGGGAGGTGGTAGGTGCCGACGGCGGACGGGTTGGTCGTCGCGACCGGCATGTATCCCTTTCCGGCCGCGTACTGGTCGAGGTAGAGCGTCCACTCGTTGCGGTCGCGGAACTTCATCCACATCGGGCCCTCGACCTGGGAGCCGGTCAGACCGATGCCGGAGAGGTTGCCGATGGTGGTCCAGGTGCCGAGGATCGAGTTGCTGCCTTCGAGGGTGATCTGGCCGTCGCCGGAGGCGCGTACGTAGCGGTAGGCACCGGTGCCGGAGGGGACCTCGACGATCTGGGTGTCGATGATGCCCTGTGTGCCGGGGCGGTCGATGTAGACCTGCGGGGTCGTGATGGTGTGGAAGTCGGAGGTGCGGGCGTAGTAGATGCGGTGCTTCAGTACGCCGTTGAGGGTGGCGTTGGTCGCCCAGTACATGACGTAGTCGTTGGTGGCCGGGTCCCAGATCGCCTCCGGGGCCCAGGCGTTGCGCCCGTCGGGGATGGCGCCGGCGACATTGAGCAGCCACGGCTGGGACCACGTGACCAGGTCCGTCGACTCCCACACCACGAGGTTGCGGCTGCCGTTGGACATGGAGTCCGGCCACGACTGCCCGCAGCCTATGCACAGGTCGGTCGCGATGATCCAGTACCTGCTCCCGTCGGGAGAGCGGACCAGGGCGGGGTCACGCACCCCACGCGTGCCCACGGTCGAACGCAGTGTCATCCCACCGCCGTTGAGGTCGGACCAGTTCAGGCCGTCCGCGCTGTACGAGAAGTACATCTGCTGACCGGTCGACCCCTCCCCGATGAAGTGCGTCATCAGGTACCCCGGGTCAGCGGCGGCAGCCCGCTGGGGTGTGGTCACGACTTGGGCGGCGAAGAGCAGACAGGCGGCGACGAATATCGCTGCCAGCCGGGAGAGAACTGCAGGCATATGCGTTCCTGTTCTGAGTGCAGTGCAGAGCAGAGCAGCGATGGGACGCAGGTGAGGTGGCGGGTGGGGCCCGGCGTCCGTGCCGGTGGGGAGGTACCGGCTCCGGGGGTGTGGAACGTCGTGTGGAGCTGCGTGGTCAGGGGCCGAGGGGTCGCGGATTTCGCGTGGGCGCGGCAGGGGCCGGAACCCCGCGACGGCGGGCCGGGTGACGAGACAGCGGAGAGGGCCGACAGGGCTGTCACAGAAGTGCGACGGCGACGGGCGTTCAGCGCGGGCCACCCCTTCTACCAGCCATGGTTCGAAAAATCGAACGCCGTTCGCAGGTTCGTGCAGAAGATAAATGTCGGCTGAGGGTTCGTCAATGGAACTGGCTGGTTCGGTCCCGAACCCACCAACCTGACCACTCTCCGCGGTGGAATCCCCCGCGCTCCACCCCCTTGAACCGCGCACACCTCACGGAGGACCACCGGCCATGCCAGGTCCTCACCGGCCGGCCGGCGTGCTCCTCTCAGGTGTCGCCGAAGGAGTCCGTCCGGGAACCCGGTGTCAAGGCCGGGTCGGGAGCCAGCCCTGCTGAACGGCGCGTACGCCGGCCTCGAAGCGGCTGCGTGCGCCGAGGCGGTCCATCAGTTCGGAGGCGATCCGCCGGGCCGTGCGATGCGACACCCCGAGCCGCTTGGCGATCGCCTCGTCGGTGTGCCCCTCGGCCAGTAGGCGCAGGGCGGTCGCCTGCTGGCCGGTGAGCCCGTTCGGATCGGTGGGGACGACCTGCCCGAGCGGCTGGGCGGCCTCCCAGGTGGCCTCGAAGAGCGCGCACAGCGCGGTGAGTGTGCCCTGCCCGGTCAGGAGGACCGCGCCGGCGGCGGTGTCGTCGCTGTTGACCGAGATCATGGCGATCCGCCGGTCCATGAGGATCATCCGTGTCGGCAGCGACGGCACCGTGCGGACCTGGCCACCCAGCCGGGCCAGCCAGTCGGCGTGTTCCACGGTGGGCCGGCTGGTGCGGACGCTGTCGAGGTAGATCGTGCGCATGCGTACCCCGCGGGCGAGCAGATCCTGGTTGAGCGGCCGTGAAGCGGCCATGTTCTCGGCGGTCTGCGGCCCGCCCGGGGCGAAGGCCAGGAATTCCTCGCTCACCTCACGGGTGAGCACGGCCAGCCGGTCGCGTATGTGGTCGAGGCCGACCAGTTGCTCCACGTCGGGATGGCTGGTGGCCGGACGGAGCTCTGCGTACTCGGAGATGAGCTGGGCCGCGGCGGCCCGCGAGGCTTCCAGGCGCTGTTGGTGGGCCGCCAGTTGTGCCTGCTGCCGGGCCATCAGGATCTCCATCCCGATGTCCGGGGAGACGGCCCGGAGCCGACCCGCGTCTCCGGCGGCGGGGCGCACCAGAGCCAGCTCACTCAGTGTGTCGAGCGCCTCTCGCACCTGTTCCTCTGGCACCCCTACGGAATCGGCGAGGGCCGCGACACCGGCGGCCGGCTGTCTGAGCATGGCGCGGTACACCGTCTCGCCGACGGAGTCGAGTCCGAGTGTGGTCAGCATGCGGTCCCCCAGTATTCCTGAACGGAACATCCCCTTGTTCGAACGAGATCTTCGCAGAGGGGTGCGGGATCGTCACCAGGGAAGGACGGAACGGGCCCCGGCCGCAACCGGCCTGCCGCGGCACTGTCAGGCCGACAGCAACCGCTGAGACTCTGGAGCCCATGTACCTCGTCCACGCGCACCTGGCTCTGCCTCCGGGTGAACAACTGCCCCCGGACATCGCGGCTTTGGTGCGCTCCGCGATCAGTGCCGGCGACCGTGTCGAGCACGTCGCCGTACACATCCGTCCCGGGTCCGGACTCACGCTCGGCTTCTACGTGCTGGCCGGTGGGCTCGAGGAGGCGGAGGAGCGGGCGGTTCGGGTCTGCGACCGACTCCTGCGAGAGGTACCGCAGTTGGCGACGGCCCGGCTGACCGGGGCCGGGGTGCCGCTGATGCCGCTGGCCTTCGCGCCGCAGCCGGTCGACTGAAGCGGCCCGTGTGGACACATGAGTCCAAGGCCCTTTCCGTCCATCCCTGAACTCTGTTCACAGGCCTGAGCTGCGACGAAGCTATCGATCACCGGCCGGCCGAAGCGTCACCGCGGGACGCGAGGCAGACCGGACACCGCAGTTCACCTCCGGAAGGAATGGAAACAGCCATGCTTCGCACCCGCATCGCCAAGGCCGCCGCGGTCGCCTCCTTCGTCATCGTGGCGGCACTCACCGGCCCGGCCATCGCGTTCCCGTCCGAGGCTGACGCGGCTGCGACCTCCTCCGTTCTCGCGGACGCCGGCTGGCAGGTCGCCCCGGCTGACGCCGGCTGGCAGGTCACTCCGGCGGATGCCGGCTGGCAGTAGTCCGCTCGCGACCGCCCCTCACCCCAAACGGTCCTTCGTGCACCAACGCCCGCCCGTAGGTGCCTCTACTACGGCCGCCTGTCCACCGGTGCCTTGTACTGGTACAAGGACGCCAACCCGACCGACGGCTCCGGTTCCGACATCTCGTACCACCTCGACGACCCGGTCAACACCCGGGGCTGGAGGCAGAAGCTGCTGTCCGCCCAGCCGGGCACCTACACCTGCACCACCCCCACGGACACGGTCGACCGCGACAACATCACCGAGGTCAAGGCCGCCGGCCGGCAGCTGATGAACAACAAGGACGCCTCCTGGGCCACCTCCGCGCAATGGGCCTGCCTGGAGACGCTCTGGGACCACGAGAGCAACTGGCGCTGGAACGCGACGAACCCGTCGTCCGGTGCCTACGGCGTTCCGCAGGCGCTGCCCGCCACCAAGATGGACGTCGCGGGCGACGACTGGAAGCAGAACCCCCTCACCCAGATCAAGTGGGGTCTGAGCTACATCGACGGCCGCTACGGCTCCCCGTGCAACGCCTGGAACTTCTGGCAGGCGAACAACTGGTACTGATACCGGCGGACGCGAAATGGGCGGTGCCCCCTCGAACCGAGGGGGCACCGCCCATTTCGCGTAGGTGCAGGCGTAGGCGGACGGGAATTCGGTCCGCCTGGACCTGGACGCAGTCGGTCCTCGGCGAGCCCTTGGACTCGACCGCACTGCTCACGGTGGTCCGGACGGTGCCGTCGCACGTCCGGGTGCCGTCGTCGGGTGTGCCGGCCGCCGCCCCGTACTCGCGGTCCGTGACGTGCGCGGTGGTGCCGAAGCCGCCCTGGCCCTCTCCGTGTACGTCACACCAGCACGACCTGGGCGTCCTCGTCGGCGGTGCGCACGCGCACGTCTGGCAGCCGACGCCGGTCCTGGACGGGCGGACCGCGAGCACGGTAGGGGAAACGCGAGAGGGCCCCGCCGGGATCGGCGGGGCCTTCGAGGCAGGTGGTGGGGGCGCGTCAGGCGATCTTGTCGTAGCGCAGGGCGATGTAGGACGAGGCCGGGTGGCTGTCGATGGTGCCGCTGTAGACGTTCGCGGTCGAGTAGTTCATGTCCGAGGACGGGCTGCCCTCGGAGTAGTAGTAGAAGGAGCCGGCGTCCTGGTCCTTCCAGCCCGCGAAGAGGACCACGTGCCCCTCGCTGCTGGAGTTCAGCGCGTCACCGGGCCGGAGGTCGGCCTTGGAGATCTGCGTGCCCGCGCTGGGGAGGGACTGGGTCGTCAGCGAGGTGGTGAGGTGCCAGGCCATGGAGACGAAGCCGGAGCAGTCGGTGCGGTAGGAGTGGTCGCCGTCGACGTCGCTCGCGTAGGCGCTCTGGCTGTACTGGACGTTGCGGCTGTACCAGTTCTTGGCTCGGTCGATGACCTCGTTGCGGTAGATCGTGCCGCCCTGGACGGACTTCGGCGGGGCCGGCGCCACGTAGGCGCAGTTGTCCGCGTAGGCCGACAGCAGGCTCTGGGTCCAGCCGGACGCGTCCACCGGGTCGCTGGGGTGGTACGCGATGTCGCTGCCGTCGCCGTCGGTCGGGTCCGAGTCGTGGTACCAGTACATGCCGCCGTTGGTACGGCCGTAGTAGAGGCCGCCGCCCGGCGAGGAGAGCGAGTCCACCCCCGACCAGCCGCTCGACTTCAGGACCGAGCGGTCCCAGTCGTTCACACCGTTGATCTTGTAGCTGAGCAGGCGGCCGTCCGAGGTCGTGGCGATGATGCGGTCGTCGCCCGCGGCGGCCAGCGTCTTGAGGACGAAGCCGGTGTCGATCACGACGTGCTGGCCTATGTGGGCCGGCCCTGTGGGCTTGTCCTGCGACACCAGGTACTGGTGGAGCTGCCCGTCGACCGTGCCGTAGAGGTGGCCGGCGCCGTCGTAGACCATCTTGTCGAAGGTCCAGCCGCCGTCCCAGATCTTGGCGACGCCGGCCACCGTGAGGGAGGTGTTGTTGGTCTGGACGTCGACGCGGTAGAGGTCACCGGCAGTCGAAGTGACCAGCACAGTGTTGAAGTTGAGGGTCGCCATCGCCTTGGGCGTGAAGCCGAGGTTCGGGCCGATGAGCGTCTTGACGCGGTCCCCGGTGTTCGGCTCGACCTGCGTGTACGTCAGCTTGCCGTCCGAAAGCGTGCCGTAGATCGACACGTTGCCGGTGCACGAGGCGACGGCCTGCGCGGCTCCACTGGAGACAGTGACCAGCCCGAGGGACATCGCGCCGACGGCGAGCGCGGCGGATGTACGGCGGATGGTGTTGCTCAGCTTCATGAGTCTCTCCTGCGGCATGGAAGTCGAGCGGGCGAAGGCACATCCCTGGCCCAGACAGCTGCCCTGCAGGTGCAGCTGTGAAGGATGTCGGGGGTGTGACGCCCGGTGGCAGTGACTACTTTCGCCGCAGGTCACGGGGGTTGGAAGAGAGATCGCCTGGACGCAAGCGTCCCTGGCCCGTAGCGTCCTGACGGGGCGTCGGCGCGCCGGAACCGGGCCGGTGAGGCGGTCGGTCGACGCCTTTCCTGGCCTTTCCTGGCCTTTCCTGGCCTCTCCTGGCGATCACCAAGGGATGGTCGCCGGTTACTCCAGGGCCTGGGCGGCGGCCCTCCCGCGCGTACGTGCGTGTGGGAGCGGCGTCCGCCCAGGGCCGACGCCGCTCCCACCCGCACGGCGCTTCATTTGGCCCCGGGGAACCCACCGGGCGACGCCCGACCTTCCCGTGCTACGTTGCGCCCCTTGATCGTGAAGGTTATGTGGGGGCCTTTCATGAAGCTGGCGCGTTTCTCGCCGCCAACCGCCGCAGCGCTGTTCCTGGGACTGACGATTGCCATCGGTCCAGGCGCGGTCGACTCGTACGCGGCGTCGGATGTGCCACTGCCGATCGCGCACTTCGCGCACATGGTGGTGGATGCTCCGCACGGACACCTGTTCATCAGCGGCGGCTCCGGCACCGACGGCATTCTCGTCACCGACCTCGACGGCGGGAACCCGACGATGATCAGTGGCGAGCCGGGGGTCACCGGTCTTGCCCTCTCCGACGACGGATCCGCTCTGTACGCGGCTCTGCCGGATCAGGACACGATCGCGGCGATCAGCACGGACAACCTGACGGAGGCTGCTCGTTACGGCACGGGCGCGGCCACCCGTCCGGACTCGCTGGCCGTCGCCGGGGGCACTCTCTGGTTCGGGTACGGCACGGCGGGCGTCGGCGGCATCGGATCCGTCGACGGGGCCGGCACGGTCACTCTGCGGCAGGGTGCTGGCAGTTGGGCAGCACCGCCCATGCTGGCGACGACCCCGACGCCCTCCGGTGTACTCGCGGCCGCCGCGCAGACGGGCGAAACCTCCGCCTTCGTCACGTACCAGGCCGAGGGCGGTGCGCTGACCCGGCAAGCCGCGAAGGCGCTGCCCTTCCCCGATCTCAGCGACCTCGCGGTCACCGCGGACGGGCAGCATCTGGCGGTTTCGTCAGAGCAGCACCCGAACGCGAGCACCCAACGGTTCCGAACCTCTGATCTCACAGCGGACGGGCAGTTCGCCGACTGGATGCACGCCACCGTCGCCGTGGCCCCGGACGGGACCATGGCCGGCGGCGACCGCGGCCTGTACACGTTTCCGGAAACGGGCAAGGGCGACTACACCGAGTACAGCTACGCCGATCCGCTGCGCCTGGCCGCACACGGCCTTGCCTGGGCACCGGACGAGAGCCGGGTCTACGGCGTTGCCGTGGACGCCTCCGGGGGATCACCGACGCTCCACATCACTCGCACCCCGGAAACCGCGTGGGTCCGTCTCCTCGGAAGCTCGACCACCACTGCGCCGGCACCCGGCGAGGCCTATTCTTTCCGGGCGGGCTTCGATTCTCCCCTCAGCCTCAGTGCCGGAGAAACGATGATTCCGGGCACGGTACGGATCACCCGCTACGACGACGCCGATCCGGACGGCGTGCTCATCCCGGACCCGACAACCACCCCGGCACGCGCGCCGGTCGACTTCTTCGGCTCCTACTACGTCGCCGGCACCGCTCCCCTCACCGGCCCGCTGAGCTTCCGCGTCGACTACTCCGGAGGCGACCACTACGCCCCGGCAAGCCAGACCTTCGACATCCCCGTCGCGAAGTACGCGCCCACGATGGCGCTGACTGCTCCCTCCGTCGGCGGCCGTGCCACACCGATGACCGTCACCGGGCAACTCACCTGGCCGCATGCGCACGTGGCGACCGGCGCGGTCCACGTCGTCAAGACCGACCTGGCACACCCCGTCGGCTACTCGGTGGGCACCGTGCCCGTCGCCGCCGACGGCAGCTTCACCTTCCACGACACCCCGCAGACCGGCGGCGCGAACACATACGCCTTCACCTACGACGGCGGCACGTCCTACCTCCCGGTCACGGCGTCGGCGAAGGTACAGGTGTCCCGAGCCACTCCGAGCCTGAGGGTGGCGACCGACGCGAAGTCGTACCACTCCGGCGCGACGGTCAAGGTCACCGCGCATCTGGGGACGACGTACAACTCACGCCTCGTGACGCTGTACGACCAGCCTGCGGGCAAGTCGCGGACACAGCTCAGGACCGGCAAGGTCGACGCGCACGGGAACCTGGTCGCGCACTTCAAGATCACCCGCAACACCGTCCTCAGCGCGGCCTTCGCCGGTGACTACCGCTACGAGCCCCGCACGGTGACCACCAGTGCGATCCTCACGCCGACGACCCGGACACAGATGCAGTGGCCGACGGGGACCACCCGCATCGGAGCCACCACCTACCAGGTCTTCTACAAGTCCGAAGTCAACATGGGGTTCAACGTCCAGGTCACCCCCCATCAGTCCGGCGGCTGCACGTCGGTGTACGTCGAGCACTACTACTCGGGAGCCTGGCACCAGGTGACTTCGCAGAGTTGCGTGCCCTTGTATGCCGACGGCTGGTACGGCTACGGCCGGGCTCTGAAGCTGTTCGTGAGCAAGGACCACTACCGCATCCGGGCTCACTACACGCCGCCGGCCAGGGGCGCACAAACCGGTAGCGCATGGAGCCAGTGGACCTACCTGACGGTCCGCCCCGGGAGCCCCTCGTGAGACCCAACCGCTCGGGGCCGTCCAGCACCCGCAGCTGAGCCGAAGCGAATCCGCACGGGTTGCTGGTGTTGCCGGACTGTTGGGGCGCGGTCGTTGTTGCAGTGCTTCGCACACTCGGCGCGGCAGTTGGATGCGCCGCGGCCGGGTCGTTGTGCCGGAGATCAGGGAGTACCCCTGGGCGCCGCTCAGGCAATGCGTTGGAGCGGCATTCGTCGAGGCGGTGCCGCCGTCGTGCTGGACAGGGCAGCCTGAGAGCTCAGACGACCTGCCGGTGCCAACGGCTGGAGGGAAACTGCAGGTCGGCGAGGACTGTGACAAGTGGGGTGGCGGAGGAACAACGGTCACCAGACACTCGTGCCCTCAGCGTGCCCGAACGTCGGTCGCCTTGCGTGCCGGAAAACGCGACAGAGACCTCTGACCTGCAACAGCCCCAGGCCAAAGACCTGGGGCTTCAAGAAGAGCGGGTGACGAGAATCGAACTCGCACTCGCAGCTTGGGAAGGGATGGGCGCGGACCGTGGCCGCGCGAATGTTGGTGGCGTATTCTTCTTTGTACATAACCAACATCACCCACTTCGTGCAGGAGGTGCCGCGTGTCCGTGACCCAGATCGACATCGACGACGACGCGCTGGAACGTGCCATGGCTTTGTCCAAGGTCAGGACCAAGAAGGAGGCAGTCAACCTCGCCCTGCACTTCTATGCCGAACAGCAGGAGCGTGCGGCGCGCATCAGCCGCCACTTTGAGCGTGCGCGTGAATGGGGTGCCGTCGAGGACGCGGAGCGTCTGCACCGGGCGGAGAAGAACAGCTCGTGATCTACCTGCTCGACACCTCCGGCCTGGTGCGGCTGCTCCGCGATCCGAAACTGCAGTCGGCCTGGTACGACGCGATCGACGCCGGGGTCATCGCATCCTGCTATGTGCAGCGCGCCGAGTTCCTCCACAGCGCCCGGAACGGACGCGAGTACGACGAGATCACGGAGATGTTCACCGACCTCTACCCCGATGCGGCCGTACCGAAGAACGCGGGGCGCTGGATCGGCGCGGTGCAGCACCGTATGGCCCGGGCCGGAGGGCATCGCAGTGCCTCGGCGGTGGACCTCGTCATCGCCGCGACCGCAGCCCATCACGGACTGGCTGTCCTGCACGGCGATGCCGACTACCGCGCCATTGCCCGGCACGCATCCGACCTGACCGAGCACAACATCCACGACATCGCCTGAGAGGTTTCCACCGTGCCTGCGTCAGGCGAGGATGGCGGACCATGTCGTCATGCCGGAGAACACGGAGCATCGCCCGGGTGCCGCCCGATCCGTCGCTTTCCGCTATGGCGTGCTCGGCGAAGTCCTGCCTGCTGGGCAGGAGTTCGGCAATCGGTAGGGCTGCGGCGTCCGTAAACGCCATCCGTCTCTCCGAGGGGACGGACAAGCTGAGGGCTCACTGACGTGGCCGATGGGGCGGGCACAGCGAAATCGCAGGTCCATGGCACCTTTCGGGGTCCGAAACGGTGAGCCTGCCATGGCCACCGAGAACTCGTGCCCTCCACGTGCCCGATCTTCGTGCGTCTTCAGACAGGTCTCCGCCGGAAAGTCCCCGCCAACAGACAAGCCCCAGGTCGCTGACCTGGGGCTCAAGAAGAGCGGGTGACGAGAATCGAACTCGCACTCTCAGCTTGGGAAGCTGAGGTGTTTTGGGCCTGCTGGGCGCCTGACCTGCGGACGACTGTGCGGGACTGCTTCAACGTCGGCGTTCACTACCCGCCATTCCCGGCGGCTCCCCGCTCCACCTGGCACGGATCTGGCACGGCTCTGAGTGGCGAGGCAGCCGACCCTTGTCGCACCCCGGGTCGCGGCCTTTACCGTGCGGACGACCTCACCGCTCAACAGGTTATGCCTTCTGATCCGTAGCTCTGGAGAGATCGGTCAGTGGCGGTCATACAGGCCACTCTTGGTCTTCATCCTGACACCGCAGGTCACGGGGCTGGTGTGTGCCTGTGGTGTTTGTGCGACGTGTTCACCGACCGCGAGCGGCACAGACCGTGGGTTCGCCGGTGGCCACTTGGGCGGACTTTCTCACAGTCGGGTGTCATTTCCGTCTGTCGGACAGCTGTGATCCGGCTGTGAGGCCATTGCCATGGACGACCGGTTTCTTGGTGGCACCGGGGCGAATGGCCCCGGGAACCGGAATGAGCCAACGAGCAGGGTTTCCCGGCCGTCTGCGGTCGGTGAACAAACGCTGCTCCGAGGAACAACCCGCGACCACGTCGTCCGGCGTCGAGTACGCCGCCGGGACACAAGGTCTGGAACCCGTCTCACAACAACAGGAGTGAACTGTGTCTCCTTTCTCCGAGAAGTCCGCCAACGGCAAGCGTGCTGTCCTGAGCCAGGGCGGTTGCAAGTTCCGGGATTGGGTGGATCGTCCGCGTTGAGCGGGAGTTGACGCAGCAACAGCACAGGCACGAGACCGGTGATCATCAGGGTGTCTACGCCAGCTGATCACATCGAGGTCCCGTGCCTGCCGCTCCATCCTCCCTGCCGCCCTGGCGAAACTGGGCCCCCTTCACCATCACCACAGCTGGTGGCCGCCGAACGGCGTTGAGCAGCCGATCGAGTTCGTGGCGGCGTCCGACGAACGCGAAACCCCGTCCGAAGCCCGCAGCACCACACTGGTCAGCCGTCCCGGCCATCCCGTCACTGTCCTCCACGGACACTGCTGCCGTGCGCCAATACCCATCCTGGCGGCGTACATACCCACTCTAAGCGGCCCCCATTGTTCCGTCCGGCCGGTACCGGCAGCGTCGGACATGCGCCCCCGGGCAACGTGCGTCCCGGCCGAGGCGCATCCCCGTGCAGGGCGCGTGCCCAGGCAGAGAAGGAAAGATGGGTCGTCCCGAGAAACCGCTGGATCCCGGCGAAGGTCCCGTTCAGCGCTTCGCGAGCGAACTGCGTGCGCTGCGGAGCGACGCCGGCAGCCCCACCTACCGTTCGATGGCGTGCCGTGCCCACTACTCCCCCACCGCGCTGGCCCAGGCCGCCGCGGGCGACCGGCTGCCGTCCCTGGCCGTGGTCGTGGCCTTCGCCCGGGCCTGTGGCGGGAATCCGGACGAATGGCAGCAACGGTGGTCGCGGGCCGCCGAGGAGTCGGCCGCGTTCCGGGACGACGACGTCGCCCTGTCGCCCTACCGGGGGCTGGAGCGGTTCGAGAGTGAGCAGCGGCACCTGTTCTTCGGGCGCGACCGTGTGGTGGACAGCCTGCTCGACCTCATACGCACGAAGCGGTTCGCCGCGCTGTCCGGACCGTCGGGCAGCGGGAAGTCCTCGCTGCTGCGCGCCGGCCTGCTGCCGGTCCTGCGAGATGCCGCGCGGTGCGCCGGACACCCGGTCACCGTCCACCTGATCACGCCGGGACCGCGGCCGGCGACCACGTACGAGCAGCTGCTGTCGCCCGGCGCCGACGACCCGGAACGCTGGATCGTCGTCGACGAGTCCCACGAGCTGGGCACGCCGGTGCCGGACCTGGACGAGCGGCTGCGGTTCGTCGAGCTGCTGGTGGCCGCGCGGCGACCGGAATCGCGGCTGAGGGTGGTCCTCAACCTCAGGCCGGACTTCCTGTGGTGGTGCCCGCGTCGGACACCCTGGCTCGACGCACTGACCGACTGCACCGTGCGGATGCCGGGGATGACGTCGGCGGAGCTGCGCGAGGCGATCGTCCGCCCGGCGGCGGCTGCCGGGCTCGCCGTGGAACGTGATCTCACGGCCCGGCTGATCGACGACTTCCTCGGGCAGCCCACCATGCTGCCCATGCTCTCGGACGCGTTGCTGCGCGTCTGGTGCCGCCGACGCGGCCGGGTGCTCACCCTGACCGACTACGAGGAGACGGGCGGGGTGCAAGGCTCCCTCGCCACCACCGCGGAGGAAATGTTCGACCGGCTGTGCGCCCGGCAGCGGCTCACCGCGCGCAGGGTGCTGCGCCGTTTTGTCGCCCCCGACGAGAACCGCTCCTACGTGCGCCGGCCGGTGCGGCCGTCCGAGCTGCGCGCGTTCGAGGACCGGGAGACGCGGCCGGTGCTGAACACGCTGGTCGGCGCCCGGCTCGTCACACTCGGCGAGAACTCCGCGGAGCTCACCCACGACGCCGTGATCAGCGAGTCTCCCAGGCTGCGTCGGTGGCTGGAGGAGGACCGCGAGCGCCTGCTGCACCACCGGTATCTGACCGAGGCGGCGGGAGCCTGGCAGGAGCTCGGTCACGACGAGTGCGACCTCTATCGCGGCAAGCGCCTCGCCATCGCGGAAAGCCTTTTCCTCAGCTGTCAGGAACCCGACGAGCTGACCGGTCTGGAACGCGAGTTCCTCACCGCTTCCCGCCACGCTCAGGGGCACCGCCACGCCGCGTGACCACAACGCGTAGACGCAGCTGAAGGGGGTGTGACCGCCGTGCGGCGGTCACACCCCCTTCAGATGTGCTAGCTCCGTCCCGCGTAGTGGAACGTCGAGTAGTGGTCGTTGGTCCAGAACAGGTCGCCGGTACCGATCGCCCTGACGATCCGGTTGGCGTCACGCCGGGGAACCACGTCGTCCCGCTGACGGTCGTAGATGGTCGTGTTGTACTCCTGGAAGGTCCCCGTGTACCCATGGCTGGAGCTGGGGGCGTCCGGGCCGTTCATGAAGTTGATGAGGCCCTGGTCGCGGTCGTAGAACCGGCCGCCGGTGAAGACGAAGTCGGAGTGGGTAACCCCGTTGCTGTCAGTCCAGTGGGCCGCCTCGATCCACTCCCGGTCACCGAGGTTGCGCCAGTTCGGCCATCCCATATTCTCCCAGAAGTCGATGCCCAATTCCATGTTGCTCGGCGGATTCTGGGTGTGCTGGGCACTACCCCCGACCGGCGCCGGCTGCGCGGAGGCGACACCGGGGGCGGCGACACCTATTCCCAGGGCGAGCGTGGAGGCGACGAAGCCCACGGCGAACGCACGCCTGCTCTTGACAACGAGGTTCTTCATGCTGATCGGATTCTCTTTCACTTGCCGTTCCGCCGTGTTCGGCGGCTTACGGCAAATCCTCACATCCGAGCAATTGTCCAGCTATCCCCTGCCGATTGGTGTGGACAACCTCCTGCCCGACACTGCGAGACAGTCGACACACGCACGGCACGAAAGACCCCTGCGGAAGTAGTACCGCCCCCCATCGCCGTCTTCCTCGGCCCCGCAATGGGGTTCCCGGCCTCCGGGCCCGGCATGACTGCTCCCCCCTGTCGATCATGATCTGGGGGTGGTGTCACCGGTGCCGGGCGCTGGCAGACCGCTGACTAGGGGCATGACCACCGGTTCTTCTGGGACTTGGGAGGCTCTTCGTAATGTGGATGCCGGCAGCTGGTGCCGCAGGTGAGGCCGGGACGGGTACGACCGGAGAGTGCACGTGATCGACATCAGCGAAATCGGCGCTTTCCTCGGCCTGGACGCCGGCAAAGGCGAACACCACGCCACCGCCCTGACCCCGGTCAGGGCGGCTTCAAGTTCCCGGTAGAAGCGGGCTGTCGGTGATGCCCCAGATCCAGATGGCGTGTTCGGGTGCGTCCCGGATCGCTCGGGTGGTCTTGGCGATGTTGTCCGCTCCCAGCGCCGCAGTCTGCCGATGGCCAGGTTCCGCAGAGCGGCCATCGCCCGCGGCGCGCTGCCGGTGTGGACGGTGGAGGCGTCCTCGGCGAACACCACATCACAACACGACCGTGTACCACCAGCAGGTGAACTCCGCCATCCCCAGGCGCGACGCCAACCGGATCGTCCGGAACATCCGGACCGGCGACGTGTTCTGGACGGACGACCACTACGGCAGCTTCCACTACATGGGCCGTCACTGACGCCAACGGACGGGAGGGCCGAGCCCTGCTCGGCCCTCCCCTCGTTGTCGATCGGGCTGCGAGCCCTTTGCAGGGCCGGCTCACCCAGGGATTCCGGGTGCGGCCTTTCCGGTTCGTGGCCGGGCAGCATCTCCGCGGTGGGTCGTGCGGCATGTCCGCGATACGCGGCAGTTCCTGGGCGAGGGTCCGGCGCAGGACGCCGGCCGACGGATACCGGCCGGGTCTGGGCAGAGAGCGCTGCCGGGCGAAGGCATCGTGCCCGTCCCGGCGCCTTCGAGGCCGCTCACCACCTGGGCGGCGCATGGCGGCAGCCGGGCGGTGACGGCCGTCCACGGCTCAGGTGCGTAGCTTGTAGCCGAAGCCGCGGACCGTCTCGATCC
Source organism: Streptomyces sp. NBC_00285 (assembly GCF_036174265.1). Lineage (NCBI taxonomy): Bacteria > Bacillati > Actinomycetota > Actinomycetes > Kitasatosporales > Streptomycetaceae > Streptomyces > Streptomyces sp. NBC_00285. The sequence continues at coordinate 5,697,083 of NZ_CP108055.1, forward strand.
GCTCTCGGCCGATCTTGGCGCGCAGCCGCATCACCTGGACGTCCACCACGTGGGTGTCGCCGACCCAGGCGTGGTCCCAGACCCGCTCCAGCAGGATCTCCCGGGTGAGCACCGTGCCGGGAGAGGCGGCGAACTCGCGCCACAGCTTCAGCTCGGTCGTGGTCAGGTGGAGGCGTTCCCCACTCCGGTACACCTCCAGCGACGCGGTGCAGTAGACCACGTCGCCGAATCGGAACATGCCGGGCCGCTGGTCGTCGGCGGCCCGCACCTGGTGGCCGGGCTCCGCAGGGACGGGCGGGGTGCTCTCCTCGGGCTCGGTGCCACCGTCGGATTCGGCGGTCAGGGCGAAGTCGACGGCCCGGCCGGGGGTGTCGTGCGCCCTGCCTTCGGCGAAGGCCTTCGTGTATGCCGCCTCGCCCAGCGCGTCGATGACGGCCCGTTCGCACCGCGCGTGCTGCTCGGCCATCTGCGGCCCGAACGCGGAGAGCGAGCTGCCCGCGTCGCGCCACAGGACGTCCGCCGTACCAAGCAGCCGGGCGGCCCGCTCGTGGGTGCCGCCTTCGGCGGTGGCCCAGGCGAGCAGCCCCAGCATCGTGGCGACCATCGCGTGGTCGTCGAAACCCCGCATGCTCTCCAGCGCAGCCCTGACCAGGGTCTTGGTCCTCTCTCGGTCACCGCGGGCCCAGGCGTCGTGGCCCAGGGCCATCAGAGTCAGGGCCCGGCCCCACCGCTCGCCGCTCGCCTCGGAGGCGGCGACGACGCGTTCGCCGGTCTCCGTCGCCCGGGGATCGCCGGCGTACGTCTGGCCGCTGACCAGCGCGAGCCGCCAGGTGGTCGCCTCGTGCTCGTCACCCAGCGCCGTCGCGGCGGACAAGGCATTCTCGTACCGGCGGATGGCCTCCTCGAACTGCCCCCGGTAGTGCGCCGAGACGCCGCGCAGTCCGCTCGCCCTGTTCCGCACCCAAGCGTCACCCAACGACTCGCCCAGCGCGTCGGCCTCGTCCAGCCAGCCGTCGGCCGTCGCCAGGTCGCCTTGCGTCTGCGCCACCCAGGCGGCGGCGAGGAGCGCGCGGGCACGCTCGGGGCTGGGCTCGCGCGAGGCGGCGAACGCCCGCTCGAACTGGCGGCGCCCCTCGCTGAGGAAGCCGCCGGTGGACCAGTGCCAGCACAGCGAGGCGGCCAGGGCGAACCGGGCCCGCGGATCGCCGTCGTAGTCCAGGGCGGCCAGCAGATTGGCGTGCTCGGCGCGCAGTCGGGCCAGCTTCTCGGACTGGCCGGGCCCGTACCAGCTCTGGTCCACGCGTTGAGCGAGGGCGAGGAAGAAGTCGCGGTGGCGGCGGCGCAGTTCGTCCTGCTCGCCGGACTCCCTGAGCCGCTCCCGGCCGTACTCCCGGATGGTGGACAGCAGCCGGTAGCGCGGCAGACCGTCGACTGCGCAGGTCAGGACGACGGACTGGGCGACCAGCCGGTCGAGGAGGTCCAGCACCTCGGCCTCGTTGATGCCGTCGCCGGAGCAGACGCTTTCGGCGGCCTCCAGGCTGAAGCCGCCTGCGAAGACCGTCAGGCGGTCCCACAGCAGCCGCTCGGCCGGGGTGCACAGCTCGTGGCTCCAGTCGATCACCCCGCGCAGGGTGCGGTGGTGGACCGGGGCCGTCCGGCTGGCGCCGGTGAGCAGCGCGAAGCGGTTCTCCAGCCGTTCTGTGAGCTGCCCGACGGACAGCGTGCGCAGCCGGGACGCGGCCAGCTCGATCGCCAGTGGCAGCCCGTCCAGGTCCGCGCACAGGCGGGAGAGCCCCGGCCGGTCGGCCTCATCGACCCGGAAGTCCGGCCGGACGGCGGTGGCACGGTCCAGCAGGAGCTCCACCGCCTCGGCCTCCGGAAGCGGCGCGACGGCGAACATCTGCTCGCCCCGGACGTCCAGGATGTGACGGCTGGTGGCGAGGATGCTCAGTCCGGGAGCGGCTGCCAGGAGCGTGGTGGCCAGTTCGGCGCAGGCGTCGATCAGGTGCTCACAGTTGTCGAGCACCAGCAGGGCTCGCCGTCCGGCCAGGTAGCCGGTGAGACGGTCCAGGTCGGGCACCCGCAGCGCGCCGGCCGCCCTGGCTATCACCGCTGAGGGGCCGCTCACCGGGGCGAGGTCCACCAGCCAGACCCCGTCCGGGAACGACTCCCGGGCCGCGGCGGACACCTCCAGTGCCAGCCGTGTCTTGCCCACACCGCCCATGCCGGTGAGCGTCACCAACCGCCGTGTCCGGAGCAGGCGGCGGATCTCGGCGATCTCTTGCCGCCTGCCCACGAAAGTGGTCAAGGGGGAGGGCAGATTCCCGTGCTCGGTGGCGGTCATCCGGTTCTCTTTCTTGAGCGCGGGTCGGCACCGGTCCACACCGGGCTGTCCGGGCAGTACGGGAAGAGGTGGCTCAGGTGGGCGCGCCTCGCCTTGCGCCCGGGTCGGCCCGTCGGGCTGTCCCTCGGCCGCCGCCACCGGTACCTCCATTGATCCGGCCGGGGGCACCTTGTGCTGACAGGAGACACTGAGCACCGAGCAGATCTGCCCGGCCCGCATGATGCGCACGACGTGCCCGTCGCAGTTCTGGCACGCGGGGCGGCTCAGCAGCGGCAGTACGACTCGCCCGTGCGCCACGTTGAGCACGAAATCGTGGCCGGCGACGCTGTCGACCTCGGTGTGGTCATCTCGAAGGCCGGCTCCCAGCCGTGCCCGCAACGCGTGCAGACGAAGGAGTACGACTCGTTGACGACGGCGCTCGCGCCGCAAAAGCGAACCTATCCTACGATTTCACTCATGTCGCTCCTGTGGTCCGCTGGTGGGCCGGTGGAGTCCCGCCACTCAGTGGACGTCTCCTCCGGGGCAAATGCACTCGATCTGCGCATTATTGAAGCCGATTTTTGCGTTTCTTGCCCCACGGCCCGGGAAACTTTGCCCATGCGTGGGGTGCACGCTCAGACAACATGCGACCTGCTCAGACGGGGTGTGAGCCGCTTCGCAACATCCCGGCGGCAGCGGTCACGGGCCCCGGCGTTCTTGGCCGCCACCACCGCAAAGCACCGCTGCTGACCGTAGTTGTCCGCCCTCACGGGCACGCTGTGGGCACGGCCTTCGGGGCGGAGCAGGAGAAGCCGCGGGCGGGCCGGAAGAGCCGTCGCTGTTTCCGGGCATCGTGATGGTCGGAACACGTCATCGCGCATGCGACCTTTTGCGCCGGTCGGGCGACTTCCGCGGCTACCAGCCGGTTGTCCGACCGTCGAATGGGAGCGCTTCGGACCGGTGTTCGCAGCGCGGGCGTTCCCGCCGAGGCGGGAGGGGGCGAGCGACGGCAGCGGGAGCTGTGCTCCGGCGTCGTGCGCTGCGCAGGTGGACGGCTCGCGGGACCGGTCCCGGATGCTCGTCCTAGCATCGGACATCAGCTGCGGGCAGCACCCACGACCGGCCTCCATCGGAGTCAAGTGCCTCGCGTGCAACCAACGATTCAGGTCCGGTACGCGCAAGCCCGCCCGGTCTTCATTACCGATGCGGTGTGTGCTGGAGACACCGGTGAAGGGGGATGACCGTGGGGCAGGTACGCGAGGGTGCACGGTTGGCGGCTTGGGCCGTCAGCGGGGTCATCGGCCTGGCGGTGTTGTACGTGATCGGGGTGTTCGCCTTCGGCGGCGCGGAGTGGATCACCGCCCACTTCCGCGGTGAGGCGGACAAGCGCCAGAACACCGTCGGCTCGGGCGAGTTCCGTCAGGCCACGTACGAGGAGTTCTTCGATCTGTGCGAGGCCGTGCAGAACGCCGAAGGGACGATCCAAGCGCTCCAGGAGGAGCGGGTGGCCGCTTCGGACACCCGCACGACGCAGATCGATCAGTCGATCACCGCTCTGAAGGCCATGCGGATCGAGTCGGTCAACGCCTACAACTCGAAGGCCGCCCAGGAGCACCGCGCACCCTTCCGCGACAAGGACCTGCCGTACCGGCTGGATGCCACCGCCGAGCGCACCACGTGCACCAACTGATCCCATCTCATTCCGGGAAGAGGGCAGCACCGCATGAAGAAGTTCGCACGCATGGCCCTGGCCACCGTAGTCGCGCTCGTTGTGGGCCTTGCCCTGACGTCCTGCACCGACTCCAGCCAGGACAAGGAGAACAAGGCCAAGCAGGACAACTACGACCACCTCGTGGCCCAGCAGCCGGCGGGCCGCATGGAGTACTCGCCGACCCGCGAAGCGATCAACCAGTGGATCAGGACGTGGGGGAAGCGGGGCAAACTCTCGTACGTCTACATCCAGAACGCCAACGGCGAGTACGGGTACTTCATCATGAAGGGCCTGCCGGTTCCGCGCTGCAAGATGCTCACTCCGACGGAGAGGGTGGAGTCCTCCTCCAACGGCGTCGCAGTCCTCGCGCAGCCCGGCATGGACGGCACGTATTCGTCGGGTTCCACCTGCAACGCCTACTACGGTTTCGACGCCACGACGGGCGCGTACATGGAGTTCACGGTTGGCACGAACCAGTCGTTCTTCCTGTTCGACAAGCCCATGACGATGCCGGCGTACGCCAGTGCCAAGCAATTGGGGCCGACCTCGGTGAAGGACGTCGGGCAGCAACCATGAGCGGTCGGGGGCCGGTTGGAAGAGTTCCGGCCCCCGAGTCCCGTCAGGCGGCTTCGATGGCGCCGGTGATCTTTCGGGTGAGTCAGTACGCCGACTTCAGCGTTCCGCCGGGGAGTTTCTTCCCGTCCTCCCGGGCCACGCTGCACAGCACCCACCGGTACCCGGCGTCCCACTCCTCGTTCGAGGAGTACCAGCCCCACATCTCGTGTCCCCGGCCGCGGGCCCAGTTGACGCCGTATTTCTCGTCGCAGAGGTCGTTCGTGTCGACGCTGTCCCTGGAGCCGTCGCCCGAGGCCCAGACCCAGCCCACCATCTGCTCGGAGTGCGGCCCGTCGCAGTTCACCAGGGTGGTGGTGTACGTGCCGTCCTCGTCCTTCGCGGAGTCGATGCAGTCACCCGGGCTCAGCTGCGTGACGGACAGCTTGTTGCCGAACTTGCGGAAGTCGCCGAGCGGCCCGCCCGCGGTGGCGTGCTTCAGGAAGAGCAGGCAGGCCGAGGGCGGCGGTTCGCTCTGCCCGGTGCCGGGCGTGAGGACGTACAGCACCGGGTCGGCCATGGTGGCCCGGAGCTTGGCGGTGCGCCGGGTGCACTCGTCCCGGGCCGCCCGCGCACCGTCGGCTGTGACGGTCGTGATGACCTGGCCCTCGGGATCGTCGTCGTAGCAGTCGACGAGCTTCACCTTGGGCAACCCCTTGAACTCCCCCTCCTTCCAGTCGGCGTCGACGCACTGTCCCGGCGTGAGTTCGTCGCGCAGCCCCGCCTGCAGGCTGTACGGGTACGCGTTGCGGGTGACGGTCGGGGAAGGGCTCGCGCCCACCTTCGTGCCGGCCTTCGGAGCCTTCGCCCCGGTCCTCTCCGCTGAGTACGTGGTGGCGCCCAGTGCGAATCCGCCGGCCGCCGTCAGCACGGCAACGAGCGTCAGCAGTACGGACGTTCGGCGGCCGGGCACTCGACGAGCGGTGCCGCCCGAGGCGCTCCCGGAGCCGGTCGCGGCGGCGGAATCGGCCCCGGAACCGGCGGTGGAGTCGGCCCCGGAACCGGCGGTGGAGTCGGCCCTCTCCCCGGCGGTTCCGGGAAGCGCGGGCAGCGGCGTACGGGGAGTCCCGGTTCCCCCGGTTCTCCCTGTTCCCCCGGCCTCCGCGAGCAGCTCACGCGCTCGCTCCACCCCCATCCGCTCCGCCGGATCCTTGGCCAGCAGCCCCATGATCACGCGGCTCAGCGGGTCGCTCGCCCGCTGAGGTACGGCGGGTTCCGCGGTCAGCGCCGCCATGAGGGAGGCGTCGAGCGTGTCCCGCTCGAAGGGGGAGGCGCCCTCGACGGCGAAGTAGAGAGTGGCACCGATCGAGAACAGGTCGGTCGCCTCCGTCGCTTCGCCGCCGGACAGTCGCTCCGGCGCCAGGTAGCCCGGGGTGCCCACCACCATGCCGCTCCGGGTGACCCGGGTCTCCCGGGGCCACAGCGAGATGCCGTAGTCCGTGAGCAGGACCCGTCGATCGGCGGCGCCGGACGGGTCCGGCGCCAACAGGACGTTGGAGGGCTTCACGTCCCGGTGGATGATGCCCAGCCGGTGCCCGGCGGACAGCGCGTCGAGGGTGGCCGCCCCGATCCCGGCCACCTCCTCGCTCGGCAGCGGCCCGCGGTCCTCCACCACGGCCCGCAGATCCCGGGTGCCGGGCAGGTACTCCATCACGATCCACGGGCGGTCGTCGGCCTCCACCACGTCGTACACCGTGATCACGTTCGGGTGCTCGCGCAGCTGCGCCGCCTTCAGCGCCTCCCTGCGCCCGCGGTGGACAGGGTCGTCGCCGGGTCCGTCCGACTCGTACGGAACGGCGATCTCCTTGACCGCGACCCGGACCTGGAGGTCCTCGTCCTCGGCCAGCCACACATGTCCGCCACCGCCGGAACCCAGCCGCTCCTGGAGCCGGTACCGCCCGGCGATGATCCCGCCGAGGCCACGCTCCGCGCCGCCGCTCACCGGACGACCAGCGGGCGGAAGGCGGACCGTACATCGGACTTGGAGGGGTCGACGTACACCGAGACCGTGGTCTCCGCGGTGTAGATGGTCGCGGGGCAGCTCGTACCGCTGATCTGGATCTTGCGGTTGGCGACCAGTCTGCCGGTGCGCAGCTCGTAGACCTTCACCGGGATCTCGATCTTGTGGAAGCTCACGTACCCGACGTTGTCGGTGGACTCGCTCCGGTACGGGCAGGTCTCGACGGAATCCCCGGAGGCGCCCTCACCCATGCAGACCACCAGCACCGCGTCGGTGGCATCCCCCGCCTTCCAGGAGCCGGGGAACCGCTTCGGGTAGTCGGACGTGGTGCCGTACTGGTCGGAGGTATAGAACAGCGCGGGGTTGGTGCCCTTGCCCATGGGCTTGGCACCGCTGTACTGCGCCGGGTTCGAGCAGTACTCGGGCTGTGTACCGGTCTCCGAATGGAGCAGGCCGCGGACGTTCGCCAACTCGATGCTCAGCGTGGCCTTCCTGGCTCCCTTCCGGGCCCGGTCCGCGAGGCCGCTGCCGGGATACCGGCTGAGCAGACGGTCGTAGTCCGTGCGCGCCTCCTCCCAGTCGCCGTCCGCCAGGAGGTCGTCACCGCACCCGACGAGTGCCGCGGGCTCGGTCCTCCCGGCGGCGTCGGCGGTCCGTTCCAGTAGGTCGTGGCTCCACTTCCGGTCGCGGAGCCAGTCGGTGACGGTCGCGGTGTCGCAGGGGTCCTTGGCGGGCAGCCCGCCGAGGAATCCGTTCAAGGTCGCTTCGGCCGTCTTCTCGTTGCCGTCCTCGGCCAGTACGGAAGCGAGTGTGTCGAAGCCTTCCGTCAGGGCTTCGGTGTCGCCCGTCAGCGCCGTGCTCAGCTCGGCCCCGGCCGTCCGCAGCCGGTCGCACGCCGCCACGGCCTCGTCACCGCGGGCGGTGAGCGGGGCGTCGGCGAGGCGGGGCCCGAACCACACGCGGTCCTGGGCGTCCGACACCCGTGCGCAGTCGCCGCTCTCGCGTGCCTCGGTGACGCTCCGGCCGATCCTGGACGCGTCGAAGCGCAGCAGCCCCACCGCCAGCAGCACCGGCAGCGTGATGCCGAGCGCGACCAGACGCTGTCTGCGCACGGCCCCCCGGCTGCCGCCGCCTCCGCGTGCCAGGAACCACCCATGGGCGACGACGGCCGCCCACCACCCGAGCAAGGCCACCTCGTACGACGGCGAGGTGGTCGTGACCAGCCGCCACACGAGCACGGTCGTGCCGGCCACGGCGGCGAGGGCGAGCCCGCGCCGCCGCAGCATCAGATAGCCGACACCGAGCAGCGAGGCATTGCCCAGGGCGACGGCCATCGGGTCGGGCGCCCTGGGCTCGTCGGGCGCGGAACTCGGCATGGTGGGCAGGGCGTACGTCGGGTCGCTCATCCTGATCTCCCCCGGTCTCGGTCACGAACAGGTCTGGTGCGCGCATGGTGCGGCGCCGTTCCCGGGAGGGGTCCCGGGCGGACCGTGAACCGGCCGTGCTGTGGGGGTTGTGGGAGGGTCCGCCCGAAGTCCGGTGAAAGAGATCACCGCCAGGTGCGGGCTGAGTACACTCCGTCGTCTGGCAGGACCGTCGGCGGTGGGGCGAGGAGTGGGGCGGTGCTGGTGACGCCGGAGGCCGGGGACAGGATCGCCGGCCGGTACCTCTTGCGGGAGCCCATCGGCAGAGGCGGGATGGGCGTCGTCTGGCTGGCCTGGGACGAGCGGCTCGAACGACGGGTCGCGGTCAAGTGCGCACGCCTGGACGACGATCGGGCCGCGCGACGGCTCATGGGCGAGGCGCGCAACGCCGGGCGGCTGCACCACCCGAACATCGTGGGCGTCTTCGACTTCGTCGACGAGGGTGCCACCTGCTGGATCATCATGGAGTACGTCCCCTCGCGCAGCCTCGCGCAGATCCTGACGGAGAGCGGTCCGCTCACGCCCGAGGCGGCCGGGTCGATCGGCTGCCAGATCGCGGCCGCGCTGGCGAAGTCCCACCACGAGGGCGTGGTGCACGGCGATGTGACACCGGAGAACATCCTCGTCACCGACGAAGGCGTCGCGAGACTGACCGACTTCGGGATCTCGCGGGCCCTGTGGAGCGACGTCACCCACAGCGGGACGGGCAGTGTGGGCGGAAAACCCCGGTATCTGGCCCCGGAGTTGGCCAAGGGGCTGCCCGCGGGCGAGAAGTCCGACGTGTTCTCCCTGGGCGCCTCCCTGTACATGGCGGTCGAGGGCCGGTCGCCGTACGGCGAGGTCGAACACCCCATGGCCTACCTGGCCCGGGCCGTCGAGGGACACATCGAGCCCGCGCACCGGACCGGCCCGCTGGCGGAGCCGCTCACCGCCCTGCTGGAGGTGGAGCCCCGGCGCCGGCCCGACGCGGCCCGGGCGCAGAAGCTGCTGACGCGCGCCGCACCACCGCCCCCGCACATAGCGGAGCAGCTGCACGACAGCCGTATGCGGGACGTCACGTCCCCCACCCTCCGGCTGCGTCGACTCGTCCGCCGAGCGCAGGACTCCACGCCCTTCGTGCCGCAGCCGCAACAGCCCCTACGCAGACGCCGGTTGGCCATCGCCGCGGTGGCGCTGGCCGCGGCGGGCGCGATCACGGCCGGGCTGGTCGTCTTCGGCCCGTGGTCCTCGAAGAACGAGGGAGACGAGGACGGCCGTAAGGGCGCGACCGATGCGAAACCCTCGGCCACGGCGCAGGCCGGTGCCATCGGCGACGAGCGCACGGCGGACCCCTGCGGCCTGCTCGACGCCGCCTCGCTGAGCCGCTTCGGCGCCGCCGTACTCGACCCGGACTACGGGGAGTTCGACCGCTGCGACGTCCTGGTGCGCAACAACAGCGGTGACGAGAACGCGGACGTCCAGGTCAACCTCGACTCGGACCGGGACGACTTCGACAACATCGCATCCACCCACCTCGCCGGCGGTCTCACGGTCGTGAACATCAAACGGGACGGGAGGACCTGCGAGCGGGCCGTCCTGACCGCCGACGGCAAGCAGATCCGCGTCATCGGGAAGCAGCTCGCCGAAGTGGCGCCCGACCCGTGCCAGATGGCCGACGCCGCCACCGACCGCGTGGTCGGCGTGCTGGCCGACGGCCCGGTGCCCCGGCGTTCGTCGTCGCCGGCCGCGAACTCCCTGGCCCTGCTGGACACCTGCACCCTGCTCGACGCCACCGCGCTCAAGCGGCTTCCCGGCGTCGAGGCGGACAACCGGGACCGAGGCTTCGGTTCCTGGTCCTGCGACTGGTCGAGCGATGACGGCACACGTGAGGTGGAGATCCAGTTCAGCCGGGACAACTCGCTGGACGCCGATGACGGAACGGCGGTGGACGTCGCCGGGAGGCGGAGCTACTACGTGGCGGCCGAGGCCGAGGCCGACAGCTGCACCGTACGGACGCCGCACCGTACGTACACGAACTCCGTCGGCGACCGTACGACCGAACTGGTCCAGCTGACCGTGTACGCGCCGCAGTCGGACCGGCAACTGTGCGACAGCGCGGCGGAGTTCGCGGCCGTCATCGTGCGGAACATCGCGAAGCGACTGCCGGAGGCGTGACATGACGGAGCCGGTGACTCCCGACGGCACAGGCGCCAGGCGGTTGCCCGCCACCCATGGGAGCCTCGCCCGGGGCGCGTCCGCACGGCTGCCCGGCACCGTCTTCGTGCTCGCGCTGACCGGCGGTATGACGTTGGGGCCGGGGGAGGGCCGCGAGGTCCTGTTCGGCCGCAACCGCCCCGAGGTGCATGTCTGCCTCGGCGAGGACGACCCCCAGGTCAGCCGCCACCAGGGCACGCTCACGCACCGGGACGGCCACTGGTGGGTGAGCAACTCCGGGCGGCTGCCGATCCGTTGTGCGGGGGCCCGGCTGCTGTTCCGGGACGAGGAGTCACTGCCGCTCGACACCGGCTACACCCCGCTCTTCGTCGGTGGTTCCCACGGGCGCGAGCACCTGCTGGAGGTCTTCGTCACCGGCCCCGAGGGCGACCGGCCGCAGCCCCGGCACGAGGACGTCACCCGTCCGCCCCGGGTATGGGCGCTCACCGAACAGGAGAAGCTCGCCCTCGTCGTCCTCGGCCGGCGCTACCTGCTGCACGAACCCCGGCCACAGCCGCTGACCTGGCGGCAGACCGCCGCCGAACTCGCCGAATCGCAGCCGCACGCGGGCTGGACGGACAAGCGCGTCGAGCACCTGGTCAACGGCGTGCGCACCCGGCTGTCCCGCGACGGGGTGCCCTGGCTGACCCGCGAGGAGCTCGGCGAGCCGGTGGGCAACGCGCTCAACGACCACCTGATCCGGGCCCTGTTGGCGTCGACCACGCTCGTACCGATGGACCTGGCCCTGATCGACGCCGCCTGAAGCCGCCTGCCGCCGTCACCATGGCCGCCGACACCGGCGCCAAGCTGAAGGACCTCATGGTCCGCGCCGGCCAGTCCTCGGAGAAGGCCCAGTTGATCTACCAGCATTCGACGGTGAAGCACCAGCGCAGGCTTGCTCACGGCATCGACGCGGAGGTACGTGCCCAACTCCGTGAAGCCGCGGCATCCCAGCAGAGTGCCCGTGAGGCATGAACGATTGCCGTCCACGGGGGGCTCGGCCGGCCTGCTCGCCGGGTGCCGTGTGAGCCGAGCCTGGTACTGCTGGGATGAGACCCGTCCCGTACCACGAACCGGGTGAACCGGCTCAGTCGTGCGGTCCTGCGCCGTGCAGGATTGTGCCGGTGACGAGTGCGACCAGCGCGTCCGGGTCGTACGCGGCTGGGTCCTGATCGGCGCCGGGCCGGTTGAGGGCTTCGTTCATGAGGGCGTAGTACACCTGCCCTGTCCACTCCAGGTCCGCGTCGGGGGCGAGCAGACCTTCGCGCTGCGCGCGGGTCAGGAGTTCGCGGTGCCTCGAAAATCGAGCCCAAGGAGACTCCGGCGGCGCCTCTCACCTGCACTTAGGGCACGCGGAGGGCACGCCACCCTCGAATTGGACTAGACAACAAGTAACCCCCAGGCCGCTGACCTGGGGGCAAATTCTGGAGCGGGTGACGAGAATCGAACTCGCACTCTCAGCTTGGGAAGCGACGGCGCTTGGCCAGCGAGATGGCTTCTGACCTGGGCGTATATCATGTAGTGCGGCGCCTGGGAGTGCCGGGTTCGCACCGCTGTCGACCGTGGTTTACCGGTCTTAAGGGCACGCTATGGGCACGCCGTCGACTCCGAGACGTGCAGATCGCTTCGAGGTGGTCGGCGAGCGGCCGAGCACGGGAAGCGAGCACCGGCCGGAAGGGTGCCGTTGCGGGAGCACATCGAAGGCAGTGCTTGTCGAGTACGGAGCATCGGCGATACTCGCCGCCGTGGCTCAGATGCGGTAGGCGCCCGCCGGTACGCCATGGGCGACGCCGTACGTAGTCAGGGCGATGACGCCGGTGCCGCGTGACGGTGTGTCCGCAGCGAGGTCGAGAGGGATCGCGGCGCCGAGGGAACGAGCGATGTCCGGGGCGAGGTCGTGTGCGGTCCACCGCCACTCGTCCTCGTCGTCCTCGCTCTCCTGTGCGGCGTCCCAGTCGGGGTGCAGACCCAGTTCCGTACGGCGTGTTCGTTCGTACGGCAGCGGCTCCCCGATGGTCAGCAACTCGTCCTCCGCTTCGCCGGGTTCGCCGTACCGCCGGATCACCGTGCCGTGCTCGGCCACGAGCCAGGCGGAGCTGTCGCCCTGGCCGCCGTAGTAGTACGCCTGTGCCCGGCCGTAGCGGCCACTGAGCTCGGTGCACAGGCGCAGCACGTCCTCGCGGCGCTCCTGGCCGTGCGGGTCGCACCAGGCGCCGAGGACGAGGGTCCAGCCGGCGAGTTCGGGGGTGACGAAGACCCGTTCGTAGCCGGTGTGTTCGTCCGTGTCGCAGCCGTCGCCGTCGACGATGTCGTTGCCGAGCGCGAAGGTCACCGGTCGTGGGTTGCTCAGACCGAGGGTGCGCATGATCCCGGCCTGGTCTCCGCCGGGGACGGCCATCCAGTGGTTCCAGCAGGCCCACAGCGGTTCGGGGCGATCCTCCGGGAGCTTGATGCGGATGAGTCGCTCGATCGCGGCAGTGTCGGCGCGCGACAGAGCCGCTTCGCCACCGAGTTCGGCGAGTACGGTCAACGCCCGCGCCCGCTGGCGGCCCGCTCCCCGTTCCCGGACGCGCCGGAGCAGCGGAATCACGTGCTCGCCGCCGGTGCGGATCAGGGTGTCCTGGGCCTGCCTGGCGACCTCCTGGTCCGGGTCGCCGAGCAGCGGCACCAGGGCGGCGGCGGACCGGCCGGCCTCGCCGCAGTGCTCGATCCCACGGACTGCCTGACGGCGCACGAGCGGCACGGGATGGGCGAGGGCCGCGGCGTAACGGTCGAGAACGGCCACACCGAGCCTGGCGAACGCGAAGCCGACTCGCTTGCGGGACTCCTCGGTGGACGCGGAGACGAGCCCCTGGAGCAGACCTTCGAACCCCGCGTCCCCGATCTGCCCGAGTACGGCGGTGATCGGCCGCCAGTCCACCGGAGACTCCGCGTCCATCACCTCCCGCACCAACTGCTCCACCCCGACGGCGCCGAGCGTCACCAACGCGGCTGCTGCTGCATCGTGCCGGTCCGGCCTGCCGAGGTCCCGTATCAGATCGGCGTTCACCACGAGCCCCTCCAGCAGTGTCGCGTCCGTCCCTGTGCAGGCCATCCGCCCGAGAAGGCCGGGCCGACCAGTTCGCCGCCGTGCGGGGCCGGCAGCAGGCCGCCCTGCTGGACGATCGCGAAGGTTCGATTGGACCGTTGGAAGGGGCCCTTTGCAGACTCATACGGTGAAGATGAGCTGCCGCAAGAAGGTGTCGGTTATTCGGATACCGTCGAGCATCTGGCTACGCTCGCGGTTTGCAGGATCCCGTCACGAGATACATGCAAATAACAGAGCTAAGTAATCCGAGTTTCTCACGACAGCTCTTGCTTGGGCATCCGAGTAAGACAGATGAATAGAGGTGCGCACGCAACTGTCGAGCCTCGCAATCTCTGATACACCCAGCACAGTTGGCGTCACGCCACGGGACTCCCCGGTGATCAACTTGATGCTTCGGCCGGAATGAGAAAGGTAAGTTGGCGATCAACCCTCAAGTGCCATGTACCGAGCGCTACGGGAAGTCGCTATGGAGGGTGAGTTCTTTGGTCTGAAGGAATTTATGCACGGTCGCGATGTAATATTGAGGCGTGATCGACACTACCTCGCAACGAGCTGTATCCGCCGGTGGAGAAGACCCGTGGGAGCCGTGGACCGCGGATCCCAATCTCAGCGCTACGCCCGAGCCTGGCGCCTCAGACAACGTCCCACCGGGCGAGGACCTTGATCTGCACATCGGCTGGGATCGTTTCGAGAAGCTCGTCCTGGCACTGTCACGCGGCGTGCTCGGTCTGAGAGGTGTGAAGTTTCGCCGCTACGGCACGCAGGGGCAGGCGCAGCACGGCATCGACCTTGCCGGCCGTGAGCCGGACGGCAACTACACCGTTGTCCAGTGCAAGGACTATCAGACATTCACTGCTGGCGACCTGCGAGCAGCCGTGGAGACTTTCACACGTGGTAGGCGCCCCTTCGACGCGCACCATCTAATCATTGCCACCTCGGCCACCACACAGCCCACTCAGGTCGTTGATGAACTTGCCAGACTCCAGGACGCACACTCCGACCTCGAGCTGGACCTGTGGGGATCCGAGCAGATCAATGAGTACCTGCGTTTCCAAGGCGATGTGGTCACCCGATTCTGGACCCGCGAGACGGCGACGACATTCTGTACGGGCGCTCCCCCACAAGGAGTTCCCGTACCACTGCCCGATCGGCAGGAGCAGGCGGAGAGGATCCTTGTCGGCCCGCTGCAGACCAACGACGTGGCTCCGATTCTGCGACGAGCGGACGCCCACCGAGCGACCGCGCCGAAGGAGTCCGCCCGACTGTACGGCGAACTGGCCGAACGGCTCGACGACGCCGGTTTTCGCGGTCATGCGGTCACCATGCGAGGCAAGCAACTCGACGCACTGGTGGACGCCCAACTCGTTGATGAAGCCCTCGATTTGGCTGCGCATCTCGCGGTCGTCGCACTGCACTTCGGGGATCGCGACGAACCCCCGAGACTGTTGCGCCGTATCGAACAACTGACCGCCGACGAGAAGGTGTCCGGGTGGACGCAGACAGCACTCGCGCAACGTCACCTCCAATTGGTCGGTGCCGCCGTCAAGAGCATCCTCCATCCTCTCGGTCATTTCGTTGCAATGCGTGCCGCGTTGGAGGCACCTGCTGCGGAAGAGCCGGTTTACCAGCCGTTGCTGGTGCTGATGTTCGCCGAACATCTGCTGGCATTGGACCCGGACCGACTCGAAAACCTGGACGGGCTCATCACTACAGCCATCTCCCGAGCGGACACGGAGCTGATCAGACGGGTCGCCGAGGACGCTGTCATCCGGTTGCGTTTGGTGCGCGCCGAGTACGACCTCGCCGAGCGCACGGAGCTCAAGCGGCTGGCGCGGCATCACCGGGTGTCCGGTCGACAGGCAGCTTTGATCAACGCACGCGAAGCCAGGCTCTGCGCCCTTGAGGGCCGAGCGGAGGAGGCAGTCGAGACCTGGCGCGATGCGGTCTACGACGCCATCCATGCCGGGATGACCGAGGATGCCGCGGACTGGCTCTACGCGATCCGGGCAGTGAACGCCCAGTACGGTCCTCTGACCTCGCTCATCGATGACGAGCATCGGCTCGCGCAGGCGCTCCGCGCAACCGGTACGGGACGTCTGCTTGACCGCGTGCGCTCATTCCGGGAACAGGCTCTGTCGGCCAAGGTGAACGGCAAACCCGTCGAGGCGGTCCTGTCCGCCCGACGCTGGCTTACCGACGCGGTGACCACTGGAGACTGGGGCAGCGAGTTCGAGGCACTTGATTTTCTGGGGGACTTGTATCGAGAGAGTCACGAATCATCCCTTGCCGCCCAGTACTACCAACGCGCGGGAAGGACGAAGAAGCTCAAGGAACTCGCTACTGCCGTTGGCGACCTCACGTTGCCACTCGGCCCCCTCTCCGATGCTCCCTGGTGGGTACTCCATTGCCGCACCACGATCGTTGAGGCGCAGGCGGACCTGATCGCCGACGAGACGGCTGGTGATCTGCTCGGCGAGTTGACTGCTCTGGCTCAACGGGCCAGAGCGGGCGAAGTGGCGGATTCCCCCTTCCGCAACCTCGCACATCAGGCCACCCGCAGCGCCTGCGTCCTCGCGGCACGGGGAACACGGGAACAAGCTCTCGCTGTTCTCGATCTTTTGGCACCTGATGTCCCACGGGGGCCCAACCAGTACCACCACTCGGACGATTGCCATGCGTCCGCCTGCGTAGCCATCGCCAGAACCCATGGGGCCATCGCGATGACAGCTCTGACCAGACTCTTCGATCTGGCAGACGGAAGGGCGCATAAGGCGCTTGAACTCGTCGTGGATGAGGAGGTGATCAGCCTTCTGCAAGCGCGGCAAGCGGAAACGGAACCCCGAGCAGGCTCCGTTGTCCCGGGCGGACTGGCTGAGGACGACCTCATCCGGCTCCGGGCGAGAGTCGGCCGCCTCGACGACAACGGCCTCTACTTGGCCGACGTCGCACGGGCTCTGATCGACCCCGACCACGTCGCGGTGCGCGAACGAGCGGAGCAGGCACGGACCCGCATTCTTCAACACCCCGAACCGATACCTGGCGTAGCGGAGCTCGGAACCAGGTTGGTCTCCGATTCCTACCTGGCAGGCAAGCTTGGCGAGGAGAATCGCGCGGAATGCCTCGACAAGCTCATGAGCATCGCGAATGACGTACGTGAAGTGGCCACAACCAGGAAGGACGCGCTCATCGGCATCCGTAATCTGGTGGCCGACCTGCCCGTCGACGTCCAGCGACAGGTGTTCGGTACAGCGAAGGGCTTTGCGGTCGGCGACCAGGACGGCAGTCACCTGGACGACCAGCTGACCGGCACCCCTCACCCGCTTAGCTCTTTCAAGATCTCTGGGGGCTCGGCGTCTCTGCGAGGAGAAGCTCTACTTCTGGCAGCCGCGTCGGCCACAACCCCCGAAGAACATGCATGGGTTCGCGGGCAGGCCATCGGTCTGCTCTCCAGCGAGGACACCGCTCACCTTCATGCTGCGGCAGTCGCGCTCAGCCGACCTTCGGAAGGCATCACCACTGATGTCGACGCCGACCTTCTGGCGGCACACCGGCATATCAATGTGCGTCAAGCCTGCGCGGTGCTGTGCCTACGGCATCCCGATCGCTACCGGGATACCGTGATGCGCCTGGCCAAGGACAGTGAGCACAGAGTCCGTCAGACACTGGCCGAAGCAGCTGCTCAGACTGACCCCAAGCGATCCGAAACGGCGAGAGCCGTACTGGAACTCCTTGCCCGCGACCCACGCCACAGCGTGCGCGTGGCGGCCGGCATCCGGTCCCGTGAATGAAAGCGCAGCAGAGTTGGGACGTCGAACTCGTACGCCTCCGTATGATCACTGATGCCGTGCGTCAGACGAGATCGTGCTCCTTCCAGTCCAGCGCCCGAACCGTCTCCAAAGGCCAACGACGATCCCTGTCCCTGCTAGGACGCCGAGCCTCAGCCTCCTGCACGTACTGCTCGTGCCAGCGGACCTGTTCCCGGTGGAGCGCGGGGCGGGACAAGCGGCCTACGGCGGGGTGGCAGGCCGCGATGACCTGCGCGAGGACGAGCGTGGTTTCGGCGTCGAAGGAGGGGTCACCCGGGCGTTCATGCGGGATGCCGTACCACTTGGCGACCGTTTCCAGGGCGCGTCCGCCGGAGCGGAAGGGCTCGGCGTGCCGGTCCAGAACGAGTGGGTCGCAGATCGGTGACATGCCGTTGGCCAAGCGATCGGACAGTGGTGTGAGTCCGTGCCGGAGCAGTTCACTCTCCAACGTGGTCAGCACGAATTGGGCATACCAGACCACCATCGGTTCCTTGGTTGCCAACTGCCCCACAAGCACAGTCGTCAATTCCTCCAGAGCCTCGATGGCAGGCGTTCCGTGGGCACGGGCATGCTCCACTGAAATGCCGTGATTCTTACGAGGCGTGACGGACAACGGGCCGGGGCCGGGATCGATGAGCCAGAACCGATTCCTTCCGTCAGTGGTGCGTACCGCCGCGCCGAGAATGCGGTCGACACCGTAACGGTTGCCCGTGGTCGCGATGTCCAGGGCCATGAGGCGGCGTCGGTGCCAGCCCGGATGGTGCTGGCGTGGTGGCGGAGCAGGCTCACGGACGTGTTCACGGTGGTAGACGTCCCACCCACCGAAGCCGGTGTTCACGAGCACCCCCAGCCCGGCCGGAACGACCGAGCCGCAGGTCTCGCACTCCCCCTCTCTCTGATTGGGGCGCATCGCGGACGAGTCAGACGTGGTGCCGTCCGGATCGGGTGTCGCCGCGTGAGCTGGGTGATAGGTCACCCAGCCACCCCACACACTTCGGAGCAGCACCCCGGCCTCTGCCGGGACGTCTGCGCCGCACCGGGCACAGCGGCCCGCGTATTGGTTCGTCCGTACCGGGCTGTTCACTGCCTCGCCTCGATGAAGATCAGACTCTGCGGCAGAGCAGGGTGGGTGTTCTCGTCGACCGACACCGGTGCCTTAGCCATGGGCTGCGGTAAGGAGCTGTGCCGCACGTTCGGGGGAGAGGTCCCACTGCAGGGCGACCATGATCAGGAATTCCATCTCCTGGAAGTCGTCAGTCGGTTGGCCGGTGGCGCCTTCAGCAATGGCGACGGCGAGATTCGGTACGCCCGGGTCTCGGACCGCTGTGCCCGTGTCGATTTCGCTCTGCACCCGGAGGGTCAGGGTGCCGAGGAAGTCCACGATCTTACTGATGACCAGGTCTCCGGGACGGAGTTCCGTGATGATGCGATGTGTCTCCTGGAATAGCGTCGCGGCTTCGTCGGCGACGCTCTGGTGCAGTGGAGCGATATCCCGCAAGGTCGCCAGGTGCGCCAGACCAGAGAGGCATTGGAGAGCCTGATGGGCGTCGATGACCGCGTTGGTGAGCGGGGTCGGGTGGGCCTCAGGGAGGGCCGCACTCCAGGTGTCGAAGAGGTCGACTCCCGGCCACAATGTGGTCTGGAGCTGCTGGGTCAGGAGGCGGACCGGTCTGCCGTCGATGAGTGGCATGAGGAGGACGGGTCCCCGGTATCCCTGCGACACATAATCGTGGTGCATCAAGGCGCTTAGTTCGTCCACCGCCGCTGACCATCCGATGACGTCATCGAGGTACACGCCCACCGCCGACTCAACAGCTGGCCATTCCATCGCGTTCGGATCGGCGGGAGGGCGGGTGAAGAGCTGAACGGAGAGTCCCTCGGCCTCAGCGTCGGCTTGGAGCTGTTGCTGTGCGGCGGGCGCTCTGGCGTCGGCGGCGGTGCGGGCAACGTCCGCGGCCCGGGCGAGAGCGACGCCGGACGGCCCTGATCGTGCCGCGGTCCTGATGGCCTGTAGGCCGAGGGTGCCCCACGTAAGCTCAGCGAGAACGGCGTGAAGGTCGGTGAGAGCCTTCGTCAACTGGTCCAGGACAGCTGGCGGTTCTTGGTCGACGAGGTGCCATTGCTCCTGGTCCCGCACGCCCAACGCGCTATTCCTCAGCGAGTCTCGGACGTACCCGGCGAGTGATCTGTACTCCTCGGGATCGAAGATCCGTCGTGTCAGATTGTCCGCGATCCCGTGTGCGAGCGATTGCAAGTGGTCCGCTCCGCCACCCGGGACCGCGTCATCGGCAGGCAGCGAGGACAGGTGGGTATTGTCCATGGGCAGTGTCAGCGCGGTGGCCTGCTTGTACAGGTCGGCCTGCACCGTCTTAAGCAAGGCGACGTCCCGGGGCTGGCTGCGTCCGGTGAGCCAGACTCGGGTCAGATCAATCAAGTACTTGTACAGCTCGGGGAGCAGGGCGCTTGCCGCAACGGTCCTGCTGGTCCGGTCAGTGGTGCCGGCCAGGGTGGTGGCGATCAGGCTCTGCGCGCGAGTCCATGCCACCTGGGTGGGTGAGCGATCGTACTGACGCTCCAGACGGCTGATCCCAGCTGTGAAGTCACCGAAGGTTTGGGGAATGCCACCGGGCAGAAGGCTCTGAACGTCCACGCTCTCGCAGTGAGGGAGGCAGCGCAGCAGGATCCGCCCGAAGGTCCGGATCGCTTGTTCCGCCTCCGGCTGAGCCCGATCGG
This sequence comes from Streptomyces sp. NBC_00285, assembly GCF_036174265.1. Lineage (NCBI taxonomy): Bacteria > Bacillati > Actinomycetota > Actinomycetes > Kitasatosporales > Streptomycetaceae > Streptomyces > Streptomyces sp. NBC_00285. The sequence continues at coordinate 5,716,933 of NZ_CP108055.1, forward strand.
ACACGTGCAGAAGACGGGCGTACGCAACCTGTCGGCCTTCCCGCTCTACGACGGATACCTCGTACAACCACGGAAAGTGGGCTCTCAGTCTCGTCAGAACAGCCTCCTCTCCGCCCACGAGTTCCAGCAGGCTGTTCGCCAGATCCAACGACACGGCTCGCGCCGCTGTGAGAAGGTCCCCCAGCGACTCAATCGATGAACCGGTCAGCAGTCGGCCGAACGGAGAATCCGCGAGTGTTGGAGCCCAGTTCGTAAGATCCAGGTCTGTTCCTGTCAGGACGGCCAGGACCCTCTGTGTCTCGGTCGGTTCCGTGCACTGGGCGAGAAGTTGGGCCAACTGGGCCGTCCCGAGCCGTTCCACCAGGGTGTCGCGCAGCGGCGAGCTCAGCGGAAGGTACGCGCGGATCTCGGCTGTGGCCGCCGCGATCTCGGGTTGCAGGTTGGGCAGTGGATCCCCGTCGAGCAGCGCGAACTGCAGAAGGGTTCGACGGTGTGCGAGCGCTACTTGATGCCGGTCGAGGATCTGCTTCCAGTCGGTGGCGCAACGAGTGAAATCGACCAGCCGGAGCGCCTGGAGGACACCGATGACCGCAGTCGTTCCGTGCCTTTGCCCAACTTCGACGACAATCTGGTCCAGTACGACGGAATCGAGCTCGGGGCAGTCCGTGAGGACGCCGGCCGCGAACGGCTGGAGTTGTTCGTCCGTCAGCATCCGCATGACCGCGATGACGGTCTCGTCGAGTACGGGTGGCGGTACCGCGTGTACGGCGTCCGCCAATCTGCCCGAGCGCAGTTGGTGGAGTCCGGACAGGTGCCCGAGCCGCTCGTGAACGAGGTGCTCGTGGACCAGACGCGAGAGCGCGGCGCGGAGTTCCACGTCCTCAATGCCGAGTTGTCGCTGGAGCGCCCGTACCGGCAGATCGGTGCCCCATCGATGGGCCACCGAGATCCTGGCCAGAATGTCGACTTCTGTCTGTCGTTCTTCGACTACCCGCCGGTCGACCTGCTCCGACAGAACGTCCGAGAGCCGCCTTCCTTTGGTGAGAAGGTGAGTGAACTCCAGAGTCAGACCGTCGGCTGCCTCGTATGCCTCCCGCCAGTGCGGTGTCGTCGTGGCACCGGAGGCGGTCAGCCCGGTGTGGATCTCCTTCGCGACGTCCTCGTCAAGTGTCACCGCGATCTGCGTACACCTGGCCCGGCTCCGCAGGGGCAGCAAGTCCTCACTGCGGACAGAACCCAACAGCAGGACTCCGGGAATCGGGGCGAGTTCTCGCTGAAGGGCGTCCCAAGCCTCGGCCGAGCCGATTCCGATGCCGTCCACCAGGAATCCGACCGGCGAGCGTGTCGAGGGTTGCAGTGCTCTTGCCAGCCGCACCAACGCGGCGATGTCCCCGTCTCGGAGACGCCTGATCCGATACCAGAGCACATGCCTGGTCACGTAGGCGGCCGTCCACATGACAGTCGACTTGCCCACTCCTGACGGGCCGACAATGAGGATGCTCTCTTCGCGGTCAATCGCCGTCACCACCTGGCCGGTCAGAGCCTTCCTGGGTGCGGGCAGGCCGGCTGCGATGTGGCCGGGCTGCACGTCGATGCCTTCGTAGAAGCCGGTTGGCAGAAGAGGTCGGTCGAAGTCCACCGGCTCGCAGGCACCTGACGACAGGGCCTCTTCCAGTGACTCGCGATCGATGGTTTCCATGACCTCCTGAGCGATGCGCTCGATGCTCGTTCGAGCGAGCCCGGCTGCCTCGCCCAGACTTGCCTCTGCGTTGGCATCCGCTTTGCCTGCCACCTTGTCACGTAGGGCCAGCACAATAGGTTCGGCGGCCACAGGAAGCAGCCCGAAGCGCTGTACCACTGCGGCCCGGGTTTCTTCTGCTGCGGCGCCCCATGGCAGCACGTAAAGGCTGACAGCCTCGCACCAGGTGTCGATCTCGTCCCTGTTCAGACCGGCGTGCGCACCTTTCGTGGCGAATTCCCGCAGCACGGGATGGCCTGTTGGGAGAGCGCTCAACGGACGATCCCAGTGAGTGAACAGCTCTCCTGCCACTGGCCGTTCGAGAATGAGGATCGCGCGATCGGTCACTCCCGCCGCTGCCCGCCTGGCATGCGCCTTGGCCATGGTGACGAGGTGCCCAGCCACATCGACAGCGGTGAAATCACCTACCCGTTCCTGACGTGATTTTACTTGGACATGCCAGGATGTTGGGCCCTCACAAGAGAGATCTTCAAACCCCTCCGGGACAATGCGATCGATGACGAGCTGGCCGGACAGGACCCGGCCGCACAGCCATGCTCCGACGGCATCCTGGTAGTGAAACCCGCGACCGGCTCGTGCCCCCGATCGTGTCTGCGTCCACAGGGGTTCGGCGGGGCCACTGGTCGGATCGCCTCGGCGCACGGGTACGGCGGGCCGCTCTCGCCGTCCTTTGTTCCTACTGGCCATCCAGGAAGCATGGCAGTTCGGTCGGACAGGCGAGGTGACTTGTCCAGACGGCTCCCCTCGGTGGCGCCTACAGAAGCAGAGAATCTGGGGCCCGGTTGCTGAGGGTGCGCCACCCACAAAAATGGACTAGACAACAAAGAACCCCCGGGTCATCGACCTGGGGGTTTCTCCTGGAGCGGGTGACGAGAATCGAACTCGCACTCTCAGCTTGGGAAGCTGATGTTCTACCACTAAACTACACCCGCGTGAGCGCCGGTCGGACCGGTGCTGAAATGCAATGTCACCCTACATCATCCCAGGCTCCCGGCGCTGAAGCCGTGGGGCCTGTGTGCGTTCCCGGAGGTGGGACGGGGCTGCGGGGGACGGGAGTTGGGGCGTACGGTGGAGGCGGGGAAGAGGGTCCGGGCGGGACCGGAGGGTCGCCTGGAAGCTCGCCCCGTCCATCCCGTAATGTGCCTTTTGTCGTCGGGTGAGCAGCAGCCCGACGCGGCTCTTGGGGAAGGGACTCTAGGACTTGATGGAGCGCACCGTCGTCCGTTGTGCCGATGGGCACGTGTTCAGCACCGCTTCGTTTCCGATGCAGCAGGCCGAGCGCCTGGGTCCCGGACGACTCGTCCGGTGTCCTCGCTGTGCGCGGCTTCGCAGTGTCGTTCAGGTGACCTTGGAGAAGCACTGAAAGATCGGTACCAGGCGCGCGGGTCCGTCCGATTGTGGTCGGTCCGCGCGCCTTGCGTATCCTCGGGGCGTGCTTCTCTCAGACAAGGACATCCGGGCCGAGATCGATGCCGGGCGAGTGCGGATCGATCCATACGACGAATCCATGGTGCAGCCGTCCAGCGTCGACGTACGCCTCGACCGCTTCTTCCGGGTGTTCGAGAACCACCGGTACCCCCACATCGACCCCTCCGTGGAGCAGGCCGACCTGACCCGGCTCGTGGAGCCGGAGGGTGACGAGCCGTTCATCCTCCACCCCGGCGAGTTCGTCCTCGCTTCGACGTACGAGGTCATCAGCCTCCCCGACGATCTCGCCTCGCGCCTGGAGGGCAAGTCCTCCCTCGGCCGGCTCGGGCTCGTCACCCACTCCACCGCCGGCTTCATCGACCCCGGGTTCAGCGGGCACGTGACCCTGGAGCTGTCGAACCTCGCCACGCTCCCCATCAAGCTCTGGCCGGGCATGAAGATCGGCCAGCTGTGCCTGTTCCGGCTCTCCTCGCCGGCCGAGTTCCCCTACGGCAGTGAGCGCTACGGCTCCCGCTACCAGGGCCAGCGCGGCCCCACGGCCTCCCGCTCCTTCCTGAGCTTCCACCGGACCCAGGTGTGAGCGCCGTACGGGAGAACCTCACCTACGAGGCGTTCGGCACCGCCGTCCGCGAACTCGCGCAGACCATCGCTGACGACGGGTACGAGCCCGACGTCGTTCTCTCCATCGCGCGCGGCGGTGTCTTCGTCGCCGGCGGTCTCGCGTACGCCCTCGACTGCAAGAACATCCACCTCGTGAACGTGGAGTTCTACACCGGCGTGGGGACCACCCTGGAGATGCCGGTCATGCTGGCCCCCGTCCCCAACACCATCGACTTCTCCGACAAGAAGGTCCTCATCACCGACGACGTCGCCGACACCGGCAAGACGCTCAAGCTGGTGCGCGACTTCTGCCTCGACGCCGTCGCCGAGGTCCGCTCCGCGGTCATCTACGAGAAGTCCCAGTCCCTGGTGAAGTGCGAGTACGTCTGGAAGCGCACGGACGACTGGATCAACTTTCCGTGGAGCGTTCTGCCTGTAGTACGTAAGTCGGGCGAGCCGATCACTCCGTCGAAGGAAGCGCTCTGACCTGCGGGTGTGATGACCGCTCGTAGCCGCTCTCTCGTCGGGTCCGCTTCCGCCGGCAATGGCGTGATGCCAGGATGCGGCCATGCGGATTGGCGTTGTGACCTCCTGGACAGCTCGTCTCTGCGCTACGGTCGGCGGCATTGCGCTCGCTCCGATCCTTCTCGTGGCTGGCGGCCCTCTCCTCCGCTGCTACTTGCGGTACGTCTACAGCAACGGAGGCCCAGGGCTTGTGGACAAGGAGCGTGGCTGGGTGAACCCCGGTTGGTACGTAGTCCACAACGTGGTCGTGCGGTACCTGATCTGGCCTTCAGAGCAAGTGATGGCCAGGCTCGACCGCCGACGACCAACGTGGCATCGCCAGGACGGTTCTTGACCACCGCCGGTGGCTTCCCGAACCGGTGACCATCTCGATGCGAACTATGGGCACGACGGTCCCTGAGGTCTGCTCGGCTGGTCACACGATCGGATGTGGCTGCTGACGGTCGACTCGGGTCGCGACGGTTGCTGTACCTCCCTGCTGTACGCCAGGAAGGGCTCTGCTTGGATCGGCCCATGATTTCTGTTGGCACCCCGGACGAGACGCAAGAGAAAGCAGAGCTTGCGGTCGGGTTCGGCGGAGCGTCCTTGGCGTGCTGGTTCTGCTGTCCGTTTTGGATACTGGTCAGCTTCATCGCGCTGCCTCTGGCGCTCGTTGGCCTGGTGCGGGCCTTTGTCGAGTACCGCGCATCAAAGTCGGGGCGAGCGAACAGGACGCGAGCTGTAGTGGGTGGCGCGTTGTCCCTCTTGGGGGCGGCAGCGGCAATCACCTACATGATCTTTCTGGCAACCCATCCTGATCTTCCCGTTCAGGGGTAGCCGCCTCATTGGTGGCCTGTTCGATGTGGGTCAGGCGGACGAATAGACCCACCACTTTAGGAGCGAGGTTGGGCGATCATAGGCTTGACCTGCGGATTCCCTAGCTTGGGCAGAGCCTGGCGGGCTCACCCTTGCGAACCCCGGTTCCCAGTGAGTCCCCGTCCGTTCTGGCACGAGAGTGGCAGGCTTCGCGGCCCCCTCGAACCGGCATCGATCAAGGCTCCTGCGACTCGCCTGCGGCAGTGTCATCCGAGGAACCTCCGCGGCCTCGCCTGGCTGCCCGAATTTGGCCGATGATGAGTCCTGCAGTTCCAGCCAGGAAGCAGATCGCCGCTACGCCAAGTCCCACCCTCAGTAGTAGCGGTCGTCCGTTACTCGAAGCGCGGAAGCCAGCCCACGCCGCTCCGGCCATGAGCCCGAGACCTTGTATCCACCATCGCTCATCTCTGGTCTTTGTCATGTACTTAATCAGCGCCACACGTGATGATCTCACTCGCGCCTACCCACCACTCGCCCCGGCTCCCATCACAAGTCGGGCGGGGCGCCCAAGGTGAACAGGGAAGCGGTCTGACCGAGTGGGCGCGGGGTGTCGTGGTGCGCAAGGCGGGGGACACCGTCGCGACCTGCACGGAGGTCTTCCGGTCCGGTGGCGTACCCGCCTTGCGCGTGGCACCGTTTCAGCTCGCGCGCAGACGCCGCACGCCGTCCCGCTCGAAGTCGTAGATGCGGCCGTTGAGCCGGAGGCCGTCGATCGCGCCGACCCACATGTTGTCGCGGCCCTTGCCCACCGCGACCGAGAACACCGTCGGTGTCGCGCTGACGCTGGTGAACGAGGTCCGCAGCTGGGTGAAGGTGCACGGTGACGACGAGGTGCACGCCGTCTCGCCGCCCGTGAGGTACCAGGTGCCGGTCGTGGTGGCGTCGAGGTAGGGGCTCCACCGGTTGGCGTTGACGGCCGAGATCCCCGGCGGTACCCACACCAGAGTGGAGTAGTTGTCGTTGGGGGCCGACGGCACGTTCGGGTCGATCTCGAACCTGATGTTCGGCATGTTCGTCGCGCCGCCGTAGACGACGTTCTCACCCGTCTGGAAGACGCGGAAGCCGACCTGACGGAGCGTCAGGATCCGGTTGCCGACGAAGTCCACCTCGTTGCCGAAGTCGACCTTCTCGCTCGGCGGGGTGAGCGTGGTGGAGTTGTTCGCCACCTCGATACCGAGGCTCCCCCGCCCGAACGGCGGTTTCGCGACGGAGGCCGGTACGCCCGAGACGTACGGGCCGTTGCGCAGTTCGGCCACGGGGGAGCCGATCGTGTTGCGGGCGATCACGCCCCAGTGATCCGGGGTACTGCCGTCGCCCCCGTCGGCGACCGCCGATCCCGGGAGGATCGCGGCGAACAGGGCGGCCAGGAGAGCGGCCGCGAGCACGCTTCTCCAGCTCCTACCAGAACGAGATCCAGCGAACACTGAGCGCTCCTTGCAGAGGGTGCGGGAGCGGTCACATTAACTGACTCTCGGTAGCGATATGGGTGAGGCGTGGGGGTAAGTCACCCATTTGTCCGATTAGTGCTCGCGGGATCTCTTACTCTGAGTTAGGGGATCAGGGGCTTGCAGACCCTAGAACGTCCCCAGCTTCACGATCGACAGCAGTGCGATCAGCTGGATCGCCGACGCGCCCAGTGCCTTGGGCCAGGGGAGGTCGTGTGACGCCTTGACCATGAGGGTCAGGAGGACGCCCGCGGCCACCCAGGTGGCCCAGCCGAGGATTTGGACGAAGGACGCGTCGCCGCCGGCGAACATGGCGACGACCAGGCGGGGGGCGTCCGTGAGGGACATGATCAGCATGGAGAGACCGACCGTGGGCTGCCATGCGCCGTCGCCGCCGAGCTGGCGGGCCAGGGCGTGGGTGACGACGCCGAGGACGAAGGCGGACAGTGCCATGGCGACGGCCGTCGTGAGGACGATCGGGATCGCGTTCGAGAGGGTGGCGCTGATCGCGTCCTCTCGGGCGCCCTCGAAGCCGAAGACCGCGAGCAGGCCGTAGAGGAAGGTGACGACGAGGGCCGGGCCCCACATCGAGTAGTCCCGCATCTGGAGGAAGGTCTGGTTGGGGGAGATGAAGATTCCCCTCAGCAGGGCCTTCCAGTGCAGCCGGGGGCCTGCCGGGGGCGCCGGAGTCGAGCCCGCCCGGTAGGTGCCGCCCGGGTTGTAGGGGTCCTCGCCGACCGAGAAGGCCTGGGTGTGGCCCGGGTTGTCGGCCGCGTACGGGTCCGGGGCGCCCTGTGGGTGCGGGGCACCCGCGCCGGCGCCGAAGTACTCCGGCTCGTCGTAGCCCCCACCACCGCCCTGGGTCCACTGGCCCTGGGCGCCTGCAGCGCCGTAGGGCTGGGGCTGCGGGGGCGCGGGGGGGTAGCCGTACGGCTGTCCCTGGGGCGCCTGCTGCCCGTACGGAGGTTGTTGCGGTCGCGTATGAGGAGCGCCGTTGTCCCGGCCGCGTCCGATCCTGAATCCAGCCACGTCTTCGAACGTACCTGGTCCCGGAGAGCTACGTGCGGGGCCGGGCGTTTCGGGGACGGCTTTGCTGCCGAGCTGTGACATCCGTTGCTGGGAGCCTCAACAGCTCTCAGTAATCCGGGCGTTTCGGCCCGGATGGTCCGTCTCGTCACCAGAGCGTGAGGGCTGCGGTTTGAGTACGGTCTCTCGCTTCTGTCTGCCGCTGGTGCGGCAGGGTTGCGCCACCTGCCCGCCCCGTCCCCGTCTTGCGGCGGGGGAGGGTGGTGCGGGTCTTGTGGTCGGCTCCACGAGGCTTCGACACCTTGGGGGTGTCCTGGTCTCCGGCCACTCCGGTACCAGTTGTTGCGGCTGCCGCGAGTGTGGCGAGGTTGAGTGCGGCGTTGTCGTCCCGGTCGATGACCAGGCCGCAGGTGTCGCATTCATAGGTCCGGACGTGCAGCGGCAGTTTGGCTTTCACCGCGCCGCACCCGGAACAGGTCTTCGAGGAGGGGAACCAGCGGTCGGCGACCACGATGCGGCAACCGTTCCGGCGGGTCTTGTAGGTGAGCTGGCGGCGGATCTCGCCGAACCCGGCGTCGGCGATGTGCCGGGCCAGGCGCCGGTTGCGGAGCATTCCGGCGACGTTGAGGTCTTCGACCACGACCGTGCCGTACTCGGCCGTCACGGCGGTGGTCAGTTTGTGCAGGGCGTCGGCGCGGAGGTTCGCGACCCGATGGTGGACCTTGTTGCGGGTAGCGTTGGCCCGCTCCCAGCGCTTCGACGCTTTCTGTCCGGTCCTGCGGTCGGGGCCCTGGCGGCGGGACACGGCGCGGGAGGCCCGGCGGAGTTGCTTGAGGGCGCTGTCGAGGTGTCGGGGATTGGGTGCCTGACGGATCTCCCCGGTGCTGTCGGCCATGACCGCGAGTGTCTTGATCCCGAGGTCGATGCCGACCGCGACACCGGGGCGGGCGACGCGGTGGATCTCGTGCTTCACCTCGGTCTGGAAGGACACGAACCAGCGGCCCCGCTCGTGCCGCACGGTGGCGGACAGGATGCGGGCTGTCCCGGCTTGGACGCGGCCGAGGAGCTTGGCGGTGGGCTCGTGGACGCGGATCGTGCCGAGGCGGGGCAGCGTGACATGGCGTCCGTCCGCGTCGACTCGGATCACGCCGGTGGTGAATCGGCAGGACAGGCGTGCCTTCCGCTTCGACTTGAAGCGGGGCATCCCGACCTGCTTGCCCTTGCTCTTGCCCCTGCGCTTGCCCTGCTTCGACTTCGCGTAGTTGTCGAACGCGGCAGCGGCGTTGGCCAGGCCGGTGTTGTAGGCCTCCTTCGAGTTCTCCTCCCACCAGGAGGCAAACCTCGGATCGGTGCGCTTGACCTGGTTGAACTCCTTGCGCAGCGACGGCAGCGACCACGGCCGCCACTGCGTCAGCCCGGCCTCGCCGATGCCGTACGACTGCTCGGCGCGGCGCTGCCACCATGATGCTGACACCCAGCCGACAGCCCAGTTGTAGGAGGCGCGTGCCGCGCCGCAGTGCGAACGCAGGGCGGTTTCCTGGGTGGCGTTCGGGTCCAGTGCGAACTTGTACGCCTGCACCACGAAACCGGGCTGCGCCTGGAACTTCTTCACCCCGACCTCCCCTGTTCGCAGTGACTGTGAATAACCTAGCATGCATATCATAGTCACTATGAACATCGATGGCTTCCTCAGCACCGAACAGGCCGCCGAGCGACTGGGCGTGAAAACCGAGTCGGTCTACACCTTCGCCCGCCGCCTCGACGGCTTCCCCCAGCCCACCCGCATCGGCCGCACTCTCCTCTGGCCCGCCGACCAGCTCGACGCATGGCGGGCCCAACACCCCCCGCGCAAGACAAAACGCGATGAAAGTTGAGAGACGCAGATGAATCCCGCAGCGGTTGGCAACCCCTAAGGGACCCCGGAGGGACCCCCGAGAGGAGCCGAGAGGCCTGACGGGGAGCGCTCATGTGGTCAGAAACACCGAGGTCGAGAAGGTGACCGACGGCTCCGCCGCGACCAGGCCTTTCCTCGCGCCCGGGTAGACCGCGACGGTGTCCTTCGTCTCGCCGCGGTACGTCCGGATCGCCAGGTCGGCGCGGCCGTCGCCGTCGAAGTCGGCGACCGTGAGGACGCGGGTGGTGCCGGTGGCGGTGGGTTCGACGGTCACCATGGCCTTCGGGGAGGGGCCTGCCGTGCGGCCCCGGAAGATCCGCAGGCGCGATCCGCTGGAGACCAGTTCGGACAGGCCGTCGCCGTCGAAGTCGGCGGCGTCGAGGACCGAGCCCGCCGCGTCCAGGGTTCCGCGTACGGCGGTGGGAAGGTCGTAGCGCAGAGACGTTCCGCCCATGGCGCCGACCGCCGCGTCCAGGGCGCGGCCCTTGCCGAAGGCTCCCAGCGCCACATCGATTCCGGACGGCAGGACGGTTCCGGTGCGGGTCGGGCCCGCCGGGCCGCCCAGGACCACTGCGGAGGGGCCGGTGCCCTGGGCCGTACGGACGACGAGGTCGTCGTAGCCGTCGCGGTCGACGTCGGCGGCCGGGCCCGTGGGGACCTCGCCCGGTGACCGGAGCGGGGCGCCGGCCGCCTTCGGGGCGCCCTTCTTCGTGAACGGGCCGCGCAGGTAGGTGAGTTTGCCGCCGGTCGCGTGCAGGACCAGGTCCTTCGCGCCGTCTCCGTCGAAGTCGCCGCAGACCGGCTGGTCGGGCCAGTCGTTGCCGGCGCGGGCGACGGACGGGACGGTGAGGTGAACTGCCTTGCCCGTCAGGCCTGTCGGGGAACCGAAGAGGATCTGGAGCGGGACCGGCGGTCGGCCCTGGCCGTCGAAGGGCGGGTCGGTGGAGACGACGAGGTCCGTGAAGCCGTCGCCGTCCAGGTCGCAGGTGGCCTCCGCGTCGAAGACCGCGGGGAGTTGGCCCTCGGTCGCCGCGCCCTGTCCCTTCGCGGTGACCAACTGCCGGGCGCCCGGGACGAGTCCGCGTGCGCCGCCGTAGACGATGCCGATGCCGGGGTCGTCGGCGTGGGCCTGGGCCTTGACCAGGTCGCCGAGGAGGAGGTCGCGGTGGCCGTCGCCGTTGAAGTCGTCCGGGACCTTGCTGCCCTTGCCGCGGGGGACGGGCAGATGGGCCGGGGCATCGGCGATCCGGAGCGGGCCGCGGTCCGGGGAACCGGCTTGTTGCGTGGGGCCGCAGGCGGCCAGGAGAAGGGTGCCGCAAAGGGCCGCCGTACCCACAACACCTCTGTGCGCGCGCACCGTTCACCTCGTCGGCATCATTGACAACAACCGGTCAATCATGCACATGTTCGAGGCGGGGCGACAGTCCTGGGCGGTGCCGGCCGTGCGCGAGAGGAGTGGTCCTGTGCACGCACGGCCGCCGGTCGATCTCTAGCTGCAGGTGCGGTAGTTGTAGCCCGCGATGCGGCCGCTGCCGTCGCCGTCGGTGAAGTGGTAGTAGCCGTCGCTGTCGCGGCTGAGATCCAGGGAATAGCTGGTGCCGATGTAGTGGGCCACGGTGCTGCCGTCCGGTAGCCAACTGGAGTTGCGCAGCCAGTTGCCGGCCGCGGTCCAGGTCTGCTTTCCGGCCGAACCGTCGCTGGGCACCTGGAACTTGGTCTGCCACCTCGCGGTCGCGGCCGCGGTGTTGCTCCCGAAGTCACCGTCGATGCCGGATGCGGCGAGCTCGCCGTCGGCCCACAGGATCTTCTGCCACAGGCAGGTCGCGTTGGACTGCTTGTTGTGGCTGGTGTCCACGATGCCCTCGTTGTCCCAGTCGTCGGCGAAGACGCCGCCGCCGTAGACGTAGGCCAGCCCGCTGTACGACCCGCTCGCCGACGCCGGTGTGGCGCTCAGCGCGAGGACGCCGGCCGTCAGGGCGCCGATCGTGCAGGCGGCCAGCCTGGATCTCTTCGAAGTCACGGCAGTTCCTCCTGGTTCGGGTGACGGCGGACCGTCGGATTCGGGCCACTGTGACCAGTTGGCCTGGCGGAACCTTGGCAGGGACTCGTCAGCGGCGACACACTCTTGCGGCACAGCGCAAATGTGGAGATCCGCGGGGGGAATCACGTGCTCCGTATTCACTTCACCGAAGTCGATCTCGCCCGGGTCCGCGTCGCCAGGGAGCCGGATCCGATGTGGGAAGTGCTCTCGACCCTCCACCGGCTCCAGTCGCGCGGCGGCCGTGGGCAGTTCGCCGCCTGGTACCGCACGACGCGTGCCGGCCTGCACGCGGCGGGACTGGCCAGGCCCGTGCGGGAGGTGCTGTTCGCCCTGTACCCCCTCGGGCCCTACCTGCCCGACTTCCTGACACCGGCGGAGTCCGAGGACGGACTGGACGCGGGCCTCGACGGCATCCTGCGCCTCCCCCGCCGGGAGATCCTCACCGAGCTGCAGCTGCTCCACCGGTTCCACGCCCCGCCCGCCTGGGCCCCGCGGCTGGTGCAGCAGGAGGAGCGCGGGGAACTCACCGAGCTGATCAGCCGCTTCCACGCGGTCGCCGTGGCCCCCTTCGGCGAGCGCATGGACAGCGGGATCGTCGCGCACCGGGGTCTGCTCGCGCGCGTACTGCTGGCCGACGGGGTGGAGGGGCTGCTGTCGAACCTCGGACCGCGGGTGCGCTGGCGCAGGCCCGTCCTGGAGGTGGACTACCGGACGGACCGTGACCTCCACCTCCGGGGCCGTGGGCTCCGGCTCGTGCCGACGTACTTCTCGTGGGGGACGCCGGTCGCCCTGGCCAACCCCGATCTCCCGCCCACCCTTTCCTATCCGCTGAGCCGTCCGACGGTGCCCGAGGACGCGCTCCCCGATGACGCGGTGCCCCTGCGCGCGCTGCTCGGCGGCACGCGGGCGCGGGTCCTGCGGTGCGTCGCGGACGGCCTGACCACGGGGGAGCTCGCGCAGGCCGCGGGGGTCTCCCTCTCCGCCGCCAGCCGGCACGCCACGGTGCTGCGGGACGCCGGCCTGACAACCAGCCAGCAGATCGGCCCGACGGTCCTGCACACCCTGACCCCGCTCGGGGCGGCGGTGCTGCGGCGGGCTGCGGGGGTGGGGGTGGCGTAGGGCTCCGGGTACCGGTGCACTCCCGGGCTTGTGTGTGGAGGCGGGGGTGGCGTTCGGGGCGTAGGGAAGTGCTTCACCGGGCGGCCGCGCACGCTGACGCCGCTCGGGGTGCGGGTGGGCCCCCGGGGTTGGGGTGCCGTTCCGGTGGTAGGGAAGTGCTTCACCGGTTCCGGCCGCGCGCTGAGCCGGTGGTGGCGTAGGGCTCCGGATACGGCCGCACCCCCGGCCCGTGTGGGGGTCGGGGGTGCGGTTCGGGTTCGGGGCGTGGGGAAGCTACTTCACCGGTTCCGGCTCCGGTTCGTTCTCCGACTCCGCCGCGTCCGCGGGGTCGACCGGCGTCCTGACCGAGTCCAGCAGGGTCGTCGCGCCCGCGTCCCCGGTCGTGGCGAGGTCCTCGGAGACGACGCCGATAGCCGGCTCGCCGTAGCCGTAGCCGTTGAAGTCCGCCTGCGCCTGTGGATGCGGCGGCGGTGGCCGTGGTGAGGGCGTGCGCGCGGGGTCTCCCGCGGCATGCGGGGATGCCCGGCGGGCATCCCCGGCCGGTGGCGTACGACCGCCGCTCAGCCCGCCAGGATCGAGCCCAGCCGCGGGTCGTCCGCCGTCGGGATACCGAACGCGCTCGGGCCGTAGGTCTTCACGCCGGACGTGATGAGGCCCGAGGCGGATCCCTTCAGAAGGGTGACGAGGCCGTCCGCGTCGTTCTCGCCGTTCGCCCCGGCCAGCAGGTCCGCCTTGCCGTCCTTGGTGAGGTCGGCGAGCAGGACGCCCTCCCCGAAGAAGTCGTTCGTCTCGGCGGCACCGGGGACCCCCGCGCTGTCCTGCGTGAGCGTCACGGCGTCCGTTGCGAGACCGGAGGCGGTGCCGTAGTACAGGTGCACCGCGCCGGCCACGGCCGCCTCCGCGGAGTAGTCAGGGTCGCCGAGCACGAGGTCCTTGCGGCCGTCGCCGTTGATGTCACCGACGGACGGGATGCCGGGCCAGGGGAGCTGCAGCGAGGAGGAGACGGCGCCCGTTGAGGTGAGGTACGACACGATCGCCGCTCCGTTGCCCTCCAGCGAGCCGCCGGTCTCGGTCTGCGTCCACCCGGTGACGACGTCGCCGTAGCCGTCCTTGTCGAGGTCGGCGAGGGCGGTCTGGGTGCCGTACGGCAGCTTCGTCTTCTTCGACGGGACCGAACTCGTGCCGAGGTAGAGGTAGTTGTGGTCGAGGTGGTTCTCGGAGCCGGTCGTGACGCTGCCGCCGATGACCAGGTCCGCCTTGGCGTCGGTGTTCACCTTGCCGGAGGTGAGGCGGGTGACGCCCTTGCTGCCGGTCCAGGAGGTCGTGTAGGTGAGCTTCGCGCCGGTCGCACCTGCCTTGGTGAAGCCGCCCTTGACGATGTACTGCGTGGTGCCGGTGGAGCCGACGGCGAGGTCGGGCCTGCCGTCGCCGGTGAAGTCGCCGACGGCCAGGGCCTGTCCCCAGCGGTCGTGCTTGCCGGGGGCCGGGTCCTGGACGGTGGTCGCGCCCTTCAGACCGCTGGAGGAGCCCCAGACGATCACGACGGTACCGCCCTCCACGTCGTTGCCGACCGTCTCGTTCGGGACGCCGACCACCAGGTCGCTGTACCCGTCCTTGTTGAGGTCGCCGACCGCCACCGCCTCGCCGAAGGTGTCGTAGTCCTCGGCGGCGCCGGGCACACCGGCGGTGTTCTGGCTGACGGACGCGGCCCGGCCGACGCCGGCCGCCGAGCCGTAGACGATGCCGACGGCGCCCGCCCACCAGGTGCCGCCGACGGCGGCCTGGGGCGCGGTGGCGACGGCGTCCTTGTAGCCGTCGCCGTTGAAGTCGGCCGTGTACTGGCCGCTCGCGGCCGTCGCCGGCGTGGCTGCCACGAACGTGAGCAGACCACCTGACAGAGCGACCGTGACGGCCGTCGCGAGAGTCGGCCTGAGGTACTGGCGCATGCGGTGTTCTCCTGCGGCACGCGGGGACGCCCGCGTCTCACGGGCCTCCCCAGTCGATGGGAGCGGACCACCGGTCGTACGGGGAAGCACACACGGCGGTCGGCGATCATGAGACCCGCGCCGACAGGTAATGGTTGTACGTGAGTTCGGTAAGGTTTTCATCAGTCGCCGACTGAAGGCGGCACCTCGTACCTGCGGCGGATGATGTCGGCCGACGACGTGGTGCACGGCCTCGGCTTGCTGCGGAGGGCGGAGGGCGAGGTCTGGAGCGGTGGCGGCCGGGGGATCGACGCCCTGATCGGCGAGCGGGCCCGGGACCACCAGGGGGCGGGTTCGTCGAGAGCCTGGACCGGCGGCCGGTCCGGTTCGTGGTCACCGCCCGGACGGGAGGCCGACCCGCACCCCCTGGTCTTCGCCGACGGCGGCTCGGCGCTCCAGGCCTCGCCCGATTCGGAGCGCCCGTGCGTCCACCCCGTCTCGTGGCTGGTGACGGGGACCAGCCACGGCGGGCCCGTGCCGGGTCTCCGCGCCGAGCAGCAGGTCGACTCCCTCAGGGATACGAGCCGTCGGAACGCGACCGGCACGAGCTGGCCCGGCTGCGCCGAATCTTCGGGACCGCCACGTATTTCCGAACGCAGAGGTGCCCCCGGCCCTTCCCAGACCGGGGGCACCTCGACACACCTGCGGAAAACCGCCTGCTTCGCCGCCTACTTCACCGGCTGCGGCTCCGCCTCGTTCTCCGTCTCCGCCTCGCCCGCCGGGGGCTCGTCCTCGGCCGGGGTCTTCACGGACTGCAACAGGAGCTGGGCGACGTCGACGACCTGGATGGACTCCTTGGCCTTGCCGTCGTTCTTCTTGCCATTCACGGAGTCCGTGAGCATCACCAGGCAGAACGGGCAGGCAGTCGACACGATGTCCGGGTTCACCGAGAGAGCTTCGTCGACACGCTCGTTGTTGATGCGCTTGCCGATCCGCTCCTCCATCCACATCCGCGCGCCACCGGCGCCACAGCAGAAGCCGCGCTCCTTGTGGCGGTGCATCTCCTCGTTACGCAGCCCCGGGACGCTGGCGATGATGTCGCGCGGGGGCGTGTAGATCTTGTTGTGGCGGCCCAGGTAGCAGGGGTCGTGGTAGGTGATGATGCCCTCGACCGGCGTGACCGGGACCAGCTTGCCCTCGTCGACGAGGTGCTGGAGCAGCTGGGTGTGGTGGATGACCTCGTAGTCGCCGCCGAGCTGCGGGTACTCGTTGCCGATCGTGTTGAGGCAGTGCGGGCAGGTCGCGACGATCTTCTTGGCCGACTTCGGCTTCGCGGACTCGGCCACGACCTTGCCGTCGTCGTCCAGTTCCTCGCCGAACGCCATGTTCAGTGCCATGACGTTCTCCATGCCGAGCTCCTGGAACAGGGGCTCGTTGCCGAGGCGGCGGGCGGAGTCGCCGGTGCACTTCTCGTCGCCGCCCATGATCGCGAACTTGACGCCCGCGATGTGGAGGAGTTCGGCGAAGGCCTTGGTGGTCTTCTTCGCGCGGTCTTCCAACGCGCCCGCGCAGCCGACCCAGTACAGGTACTCGACCTCGGTGAGGTCCTCGATGTCCTGGCCGACGACCGGCACCTCGAAGTCGAGCTCCTTGAGCCACTCGAGGCGCTGCTTCTTCGCCAGGCCCCAAGGGTTGCCCTTCTTCTCCAGGTTCTTGAGCATCGTGCCCGCCTCGGACGGGAACGCGCTCTCGATCATCACCTGGTAGCGGCGCATGTCGACGATGTGGTCGACGTGCTCGATGTCCACCGGGCACTGCTCCACGCAGGCGCCGCAGGTGGTGCAGGACCACAGGACGTCCGGGTCGATGACGCCGTTCTCTTCGAGCGTGCCGATCAGCGGGCGCTCGGCCTCGGCGAGAGCGGCGGCCGGAACATCCTTGAGGGCCTCCTCGGACGCCTTCTCCTCGCCCTCCATCGACTTGCCGCCACCCGCGAGCAGGTACGGCGCCTTGGCGTGGGCGTGGTCGCGCAGCGACATGATCAGGAGCTTGGGGGAGAGCGGCTTGCCGGTGTTCCAGGCGGGGCACTGCGACTGGCAGCGGCCGCACTCGGTGCAGGTGGAGAAGTCGAGCAGGCCCTTCCAGGAGAACTGCTCGACCTGGGAGACGCCGAAGACGTCGTCGTCACCGGGGTCGGTGAAGTCGATCGGCTTGCCGCCGCTCGTCATCGGGAGCAGGGCGCCGAGCGAGGTCGCGCCGTCCGCGTTGCGCTTGAACCAGATGTTCGGGAAGGCCAGGAAGCGGTGCCAGGCGACGCCCATGTCGGTCTTCAGGGCGACCGTGATCATCCAGATGAACGAGGTCGCGATCTTCAGGCCGGCGAAGAAGTAGGTGAGGTTCTGGAGCGTGGAGACGTCGAGGTGCTCCAGCGCCGAGATCACCGGGTACGAGATGAAGAACGAGGCCTCGTAGGAGTCCACATGGTGCTGGGCGCCCTCAAGGGCGTGCAGCATGAAGATGCAGACGCCGACGATGAGGATGACGGCCTCGACGAAGTACGCCTGGCCGAAGTTGGAGCCGGCGAAGCGGGACTTGCGGCCCGGCTTGCGCGGGTGGCTCAGCTGGCGGATCGCGATCAGCACCAGGATGCCGAGCACCGTCATCGTGCCGATGAACTCGACGAAGACGTTGTACGGCGCCCACTCGCCGATGACCGGCAGCAGCCAGTCGGCCTGGAACAGCTGCCCGACGGCGTTGACGATCGTCAGCAGCAACGAGAAGAAGCCCACCGCCACGAACCAGTGCGCGACACCTACGACGCCCCAGCGGTTCATCCTCGTGTGGCCGAGGAACTCCCTGGCCACGGTGACGGTGCGCCGGCCGGGCTCGTCGGTGCGGGTGCCCGCGGGCACGTCCTGGCCGAGCCGCATGAAGGTGTAGATCTGGAGGAGGGCGCGGGCGAACAGGGCCACGCCGACCACGATCAGAACCAGCGACACGATGATCGCGGCGAGTTGCATTTGGGGGCTCCTCGGGCCTGCGAGGGTACTTCGAGCGAGATTACTAAGCGGTAACTTACGTCTGTCCGAGAGTACCCCTATCCTCCGCCGCACTGTAACCGGACGCGGGGTGATCTGAATCGCTGAGGGTTACCTTAAAACCCGATCGTGTTATTCGTGCTGAATTGGTACATACGGCGCTAATTTGGCTTTGTGCTCTATGGGATTCTCGCTGCCACCTCCGCCCTGCTCCTCGCCGCCGTACTCGCCGGGCTGCTGCGGCTGCCCGCCCTGCGCCTCGGGATCGTCTGCCGGCGTCGGCGGCGGCCCGTGCCGCTGTCGGGCGGGGTGGCGGTGGTGACGGCCACCTGTCTTGTGGCGGTCGTCGGGGACTGGAGAGGCGTCACACCACTCGAACCCGACGTCGGCGCGCTGCTCGTCGCGGGGGGCGCGGTGGCCCTCCTCGGGCTCGTCGCCGACGTGCGGCGGGTGAAGGCGCGGTTTCTCGTCGGCGGTACGGCCATGGCGGCGGCCTGTGTGGTGCCGTACGAGGAGACTGGCGTGCTCGCCGGACTCCTCGCCGTCGGCTGGATCGTCTTCGTCGCCCTCGGGTTCAAGGCGCTGGACCATGCCGACGGGCTCGCCGGGACCGTCGGGGTCGTCACCGCCTTCGGGGTGGGGGCCTGTGCGGCGGCCGAGGTGATGGACGGGCTCGCCGTGCTGCTGAGCGTGCTGGCCGCCGCGCTGACCGGGTTCCTGATGCACAACTGGCATCCCGCGCGGGCGGGACTCGGCGCGTGCGGGGCGCTGTTCACCGGGTTCGTGCTCGCGTCGGCGGCCGTGACGACCCGCGCGGGACAGGAACTCGGCTCCGGCGCGGGGGAGTTGTTCGCGCTGACGGCGGTCGTGGCGGCGGACGTCCTGCTCGTGGTCCTGACCCGGCGGCCGCTGCTGCGCGGTGGTCCCGACCATCTCGCGCACCGGCTGCGCCGCCTCGGGCTCACCCCGCAGGGGGCGACCGTCGTGCTCGGTGCGGCGGCGTTCTCCGGGGTACTCGTCGGGGTCCTCGCGCATCTGGGGTGGATCGCGGGGAGCGCAGTGTGGTGGGTGGACGCGGGAATGCTGGTCTTCGTGCTCGGATTGCTCCGCGTCAAGCCGCACATCCCCCGGCCCGGCCTCCCTGCCGACGCTCGGTTCGACTCCCGGCGCGTTGCGAACACCCAGGTCAGAGCCAGCTTGCGTGTAAGGAACGGATAAGAGTTGAGTCTCGGTGACTCAGGTCTGTTGACCGAGCCGCGGACGTCGTGCACACTTGAGCCTGTTCCACTCAAGTCAGCTGGAGGAAATCACCATGGCACGTGCGGTCGGCATCGACCTGGGCACAACTAACTCCGTCGTCAGCGTTCTGGAGGGCGGCGAGCCCACCGTCATCACCAACGCCGAGGGTGCCAGGACCACGCCGTCCGTCGTCGCCTTCGCCAAGAACGGTGAAGTGCTCGTCGGCGAGGTGGCCAAGCGCCAGGCGGTCACGAACGTGGACCGGACCATCAGGTCCGTGAAGCGTCACATGGGCACGGACTGGAAGACGGAGCTGGACGGCAAGCCGTTCAACCCGCAGCAGATGTCCGCGTTCATCCTGCAGAAGCTGAAGCGGGACGCCGAGTCCTACCTGGGCGAGAAGGTGACCGACGCGGTCATCACCGTCCCGGCGTACTTCAACGACTCCGAGCGCCAGGCGACGAAGGAGGCCGGCGAGATCGCCGGCCTGAACGTCCTGCGCATCGTCAACGAGCCCACCGCGGCCGCGCTCGCGTACGGCCTCGACAAGGACGACCAGACGATCCTCGTCTTCGACCTCGGTGGCGGCACCTTCGACGTGTCGCTCCTGGAGATCGGCGACGGCGTCGTCGAGGTGAAGGCCACCAACGGTGACAACCACCTCGGTGGTGACGACTGGGACCAGCGCGTCGTCGACTACCTGGTGCAGCAGTTCAAGTCCGGTCACGGCGTGGACCTCGCCAAGGACAAGATGGCCCTCCAGCGCCTCCGTGAGGCCGCCGAGAAGGCCAAGATCGAGCTGTCGAGCTCCACCGAGACCTCGATCAACCTGCCCTACATCACGGCCTCCGCCGAGGGCCCGCTGCACCTGGACGAGAAGCTCACCCGCGCCCAGTTCCAGCAGCTGACCGCGGACCTCCTGGAGCGCTGCAAGACCCCGTTCTTCAACGTCATGAAGGACGCCGGCGTCTCCATCAACGAGATCGACCACGTCGTCCTCGTCGGTGGCTCCACCCGTATGCCCGCCGTCGCCGAGCTCGTGCGCGAGCTCACCGGCGGCAAGGACGCCAACAAGGGCGTCAACCCGGACGAGGTCGTCGCCATCGGCGCCGCCCTGCAGGCCGGTGTGCTCAAGGGTGAGGTCAAGGACGTCCTGCTCCTCGACGTGACCCCGCTGTCCCTCGGTATCGAGACCAAGGGCGGCATCATGACCAAGCTCATCGAGCGCAACACCACGATCCCGACCAAGCGGTCCGAGATCTTCACGACGGCCGAGGACAACCAGCCGTCCGTGCAGATCCAGGTCTACCAGGGCGAGCGCGAGATCGCGGCGTACAACAAGAAGCTCGGGATGTTCGAGCTGACCGGTCTGCCGCCGGCCCCGCGCGGTGTCCCGCAGATCGAGGTCGCCTTCGACATCGACGCCAACGGCATCATGCACGTGACCGCGAAGGACCTGGGCACGGGCAAGGAGCAGAAGATGACCGTCACCGGCGGCTCCTCGCTGCCGAAGGACGAGGTCGACCGGATGCGCCAGGAGGCCGAGCAGTACGCGGACGAGGACCACCGCCGCCGCGAGGCCGCCGAGGCCCGCAACCAGGGCGAGCAGCTCGTCTACCAGACGGAGAAGTTCCTCAAGGACAACGAGGACAAGGTCCCCGGCGAGATCAAGACCGAGGTCGAGTCCGCCGTCGAGGAGCTGAAGGCCGCGCTCAAGGGCGAGGACGCCGCCGAGATCCGCACCGCCACCGAGAAGGTCGCCGCGGTCTCCCAGAAGGTCGGCCAGGCCATGTACGCCGACGCCCAGTCCGCCCAGGCCGCCGGTGACGAGGCCGGGGCCGAGGCGCCCAAGGCGGACGACGACGTCGTGGACGCCGAGATCGTGGACGACGAGCGCAAGGACGGTGCCGCGTGACGGAGGAGACCCCGGGCTTCGACGAGAAGCCCGACGTCCCCTCCGGCGCCACCGACGACGCCGAACCGAAGGCCGCCCCGCAGGAAGGGGCGGCCCCGGCCGGGGACGCAAGTGCCCAGATCGCAGGTCTGACGGCCCAGCTGGACCAGGTGCGCAAGGCGCTCGAAGAGCGCACCGCGGACCTCCAGCGGCTCCAGGCCGAGTTCCAGAACTACCGCCGCCGGGTCGAGCGGGACCGGGTCGCGGTCAAGGAGGTCGCCATCGCGAACCTCCTGACCGAGCTCATGCCCACGCTCGACGACATCGGCCGCGCGCGCGAACACGGTGAACTTCTCGGCGGGTTCAAGTCCGTCGCGGAGTCGCTGGAGACCGTCGCGGCGAAGATGGGCCTGCAGCAGTTCGGCAAGGAGGGCGAGCCCTTCGACCCGACGATCCACGAAGCCCTGATGCACAGCTACGCGCCGGACGTCACCGAGACGACGTGCGTGGCGATCCTCCAGCCCGGGTATCGCATCGGCGAACGCACCATCCGCCCCGCGCGGGTGGCCGTCGCCGAACCGCAGCCGGGTGCGCAGACGGGCAAGGCCGAGGACGGTTCCGAGGCCGGCGACGACAAGGACAACGGCCCTGAGGAGGGCTGACGTCGTAGAAAGTGATCCGAACACCAAAACCGGAAAGGGGGCGCGTCGGGGATGAGCACCAAGGACTTCATCGAGAAGGACTACTACAAGGTCCTCGGCGTCCCCAAGGACGCCACCGAGGCCGAGATCAAGAAGGCGTACCGGAAGCTCGCCCGCGAGTTCCACCCGGACGCCAACAAGGGCAACGCCAAGGCCGAGGAGCGCTTCAAGGAGATCTCCGAGGCGAACGACGTCCTCGGTGACCCCAAGAAGCGCAAGGAGTACGACGAGGCCCGCGCCCTCTTCGGCAACGGCGGCTTCCGTCCGGCGCAGGGCGGCGCGGGCGGCTCCTTCAACTTCGACCTGGGCGACCTCTTCGGAGGCGGCGCCCAGGGCGGGAGCCAGGGCGCCGGCGGCTTCGGCGGCGGAATCGGAGACGTCTTCGGGGGCCTGTTCAACCGCGGCAGCTCCGGCACCACGCGGGTGCAGCCCCGGCGCGGCCAGGACATCGACACCGAGGTCACCCTCAGCTTCACCGAGGCGATCGAGGGCGCGACGGTCCCGCTCAGGATGTCCTCGCAGTCTCCCTGCAAGGCCTGCTCGGGCACCGGCGACGCCAACGGCAACCCGCGCGTTTGCCCGACGTGCGTCGGCACCGGACAGGTGGCCCGCGGCTCGGGCGGCGGCTTCTCGCTGACCGACCCGTGCCCGGACTGCAAGGGCCGCGGTCTGATGGCGGAGAACCCCTGCGAGATCTGCAAGGGCTCCGGGCGCGCCAAGTCCTCGCGGACCATGCAGGTCCGCATCCCGGCGGGCGTCTCCGACAACCAGCGGATCCGGCTGCGCGGCAAGGGCGCCCCGGGCGAGCGCGGCGGACCCGCGGGCGACCTGTACGTCACGGTGCACGTCGACGCCCACCCCGTCTTCGGCCGCAAGGACGACAACCTCACGGTGACCGTCCCGGTGACCTTCACGGAGGCGGCGCTCGGCGGCGAGGTCAGGGTCCCGACGCTCGGCGGACCGGCGGTGACGCTGAAGCTGCCGCCGGGCACCCCCAACGGCCGCACCATGCGGGCGCGGGGCAAGGGCGCGGTCCGCAAGGACGGCACCCGGGGCGATCTGCTGGTCACCGTCGAGGTGAGTGTCCCGACCGAGCTGTCGGGGAAGGCTCGTGACGCGCTGGAGGCGTATCGCGAGGCGACCGCGGGTGAGGATCCGCGGGCGGAGCTGTTCCAGGCCGCGAAGGGAGCTTGATTCGAGATGGACGGCCGTCGACGCAATCCGTACGAACTGACGCAGGAGACCCCGGTCTACGTCATCTCGGTGGCGGCCCAGCTCTCTGGCCTGCACCCGCAGACCCTGCGTCAGTACGACCGTCTCGGCCTGGTCTCTCCCGACCGCACCGCCGGGCGGGGCCGCCGCTACTCGGCCCGCGACATCGAACTGCTCCGCCAGGTGCAGGCGTTGTCGCAGGACGAGGGCATCAACCTCGCCGGCATCAAGCGCATCATCGAGCTGGAGAACCAGGTCGTGGCACTCCAGTCGAGGGTGGCCGAACTGCAGGCCGCCGTCGAGGGCGCGGCCGCGGCCATCCAGCAGCGTGAGGCGGCGGTGCACGCGTCGTACCGCCGCGACCTGGTGCCGTACCAGGAGGTCCAGCACACCAGCGCGCTGGTGGTGTGGCGACCGAAGAAGGCGAAGGACTAGGCGCAGCAGAGGAGAAGGGGCCCGGAGGATTCTCCGGGCCCCTTCTTCCGTCCGTGCGGGCTCAGATCCAGGAGTCCCAGACGCCGTACGCGATCGGCGTGGTCGCGGCCTCGGCGCCGGCGGCGTCCAGACGGACGACGCGGTAGTAGTACAGGCCCAGCGCGTCCTCGTGGACCGTCCTGTCCATGAAGAACACGGCGTCGTACATCGTGCCCTCGGTGAGGGTGACATAGGCGGCCGAAGCCGGGTCCCAGCGCTCCACACGGTAGCTCGCGAACCGGCCGCAGTCGCCGAGGCCGGAGCTCTCCGAGCAGCCGACGTACAGCTCCGGGTACTGGTCCTCACGGATCTCGGTCCCCGTCCAGCCCGGCGGCCGGGTGTCGGGCAGGGTGACGGAGAGCTCGGCGGGGTGGAAGGCCTCGGGGCCGTCGTACGAGTGGATCAAGGGGGAGCCGTCCGTGGCGGCCACCTTGTAGGTGTGCGTGGCGCCGTCGGGGACCGTCGGGCAGAGGATCTCGGTGTCGGCCAGGGAGTCGCCCGTCCAGCAGTTCTGGTCCCAGACCGTCTCGCCGGTCTCCGGGTCCGTGACGCCCTGCCACACCTTGTAGCCCGTGACGTCGTCGTCGGCGGGCGGTGTCCAGGTCAGGCGCACACCGAGCGGGATCTGCTCGGCGGCCAGGTTCTCCACCGGGGCGGGGCGCTCGGTGTCCGGCGTGGTCGCGGTGGCGGCGGGGCCGGGCTGCGACTCATGGCCGTACGGGTCGATCGTCACGACCGTGTAGTCGTACGTCGTCTCGGAGGCACCGGAGACGTCCCAGCAGACGCCGTTGATCTGCCGGGCACCGGCGTAGTCGGGGGCGTCGCCGGTGTTCCAGGTCCAGTACGTCTCCGGGTCCGTCAGCGGCAGGTCCTGCGAGCTGTTGGGCTTGCAGGCGGCCACCACGCTGCTCTCGCCGGTCGCCTTGTCGGTGCGGATGATCCGGTAGGTGAGCAGGGGCTTGTCCTCGCCGAAGGTCCACGGATCGGCGCTGCTCCACTCGATCATCACCCCCTCGTCGAACCTGCTCGCGGTGGTGCTGAACGGCGCGATCGCCTCGGGCCGGTCGGCCATCGTCAGCGTGACCTCCACCGGGGCGGCCGCGTTGCCCTTGGCGTCCACCGAGCGCACCGCGTACCGGTAGCCGTCGGCGACCGCGAGCAGCTGGCGCGGCACGGTGTCGGTCCCCGTGGTGGTGGCCGGGGTGTTGCCACCCGCGGCGCGGGGCAGCGCGTCGAGCCAGCCGCCGGTCGCCCGGTCGTACTGGAGGACCTGGTACGAGGCCGCCCCGTCGACGGCCGACCACACCACGTGCGGAACGCCCGACCGGTACTCGACGCGCGCGTCGGCGGCGGTGGCGGGCGGTGTCAGGTCGGACGTGGAGAAGGTGGTGGCCGCCGAGTACGCGGACCAGTTCCCGACGGCGTCCCGGGCCCGGCCGCGATAGGTGACCTTGCTGCCGTCGGCGGCGTAACCGGTGTCGCAGATCGCCCCCTTGGTCCCGGTGTACACGGTGGCCCAGGTGCGGCTGACGGGGTCGAGCCGCTGCATCTCGTAGAGGGCGATGTCGGCGGCGTTCTCCGAGGTCGTGACGAGCTCCGGGGCCGCGTAGGGCTGGTCCACCGGACACGCGTCCATCTCCAGGAACGGCGCCGCGGGCGGAGTCGTGTCCGCGGTGGTGACGGGCTGGTCGGCGGTGCCGCCCGAGGTGTTGCCGGCCTTGTCGCGGGCGCGGACCTCGTAGTAGTATGTGGCGCCGGTCGGCGGCGGGGTGTCGGTGTACGAGGTCGAGGTGGTCGTCGTGAGCGGAGTGGCCGGGAAGGAGGTGCCCTTGAGCCGCCGGTAGACCTTGTACCCGGCGAGGTCCATCTCCTTGTTCTTCGCCCAGGTCAGTTTCGCCTTGCCGGTGGGCTGGTCGTACGTCACCGAAGTGCCGGTCGGGACGAGGGGCTTGACCTTGTCGACGTCGGCGGTGGTGCGGGGCGTGTACGTGACCTTGGCCTTGGCGGCGCCGGTCCAGTTGGCGTAGTCGATGCGCAGGGTGTGCTTGCCGGAGGGGATCGTCACGTTGGCGGTCTTCTTGACCGTCGCCGAGACGTTCTTCCACAGGTCGATCTTGCGGACGCCGTCGACGTAGACGCGGATGCCGTCCAGGCCGGTGGCGCTGAGCGCGAAGGGGCCGCCGGAGCCGAAGTCGCGGGTCACGGTCCAGCGGACGCCGAAGTTGTCCTTCGGGAGGCCGGAGGCGGGGGCGCCGCTCCAGCTCTCGTCGACCGCGTTGTCGCAGTCGGTCTTCTTCGGGGTGCCGGAGAAGGACGTGTTCGCGAAGAACTGACGCTTGAACACCGGGGAGGCGCACGACACCGCCGCAGAGGCGGGGGCCGTCGTCACGGCGAGCAGGCTGCCGGCGGTGGCGAGCACGACGGCGGCGGCTGTCGCCGGGGCCGTGCGTCTGGCTGACTTCATTCGGTCCTCTGGTCGTACGGGGAGCAGCAGTTGTGGGGCTGCCGTGATCACGACTCGCGAGGTGTGAAGTTGGTTGTACTAGTGTTCGTGCCAATTCTTCACACCATCGGCGGAGAGTGGCGTTGCGCACTCGTTAAGTGATTCCGCTTGACGTCGGTGGGCGCCGCCGCGTTGGCTTTTCAGTCACATGGGCCGCAACGCCGCGCCCACGTCCTTAAAGCACCAGAAGTGAGCAGCCCCATGCGTCGTATCGCCATAGCCGTGGCAGCGTCCACGATGACCTTCTCGCTGGCCGCCTGCGGGGCGCTCGGCGCCGCGAGCGGGAGCGAGGCGAGCCCGACCAAGGGCAACGACGTCACCGTGGGTGTGCTGATGCCGGAGAAGACGAACACCCGTTACGAGGAGTTCGACTACCCGATCATCCAGAAGAAGGTCGCCCAGCTCACGAACAAGCAGGGCAAGACCATCTACGCCAACGGCGAGGCCAGCGCCAAGAAGCAGGCCACGCAGATGCAGCAGATGATCGACGAGAAGGTCGACGTGATCCTGCTGGACGCGGTGGACTCGCACGCCATCGCGGGCATGGTGAAGAAGGCCAAGGACGCGGGCATCCCGGTCATCGCCTACGACCGGCTCGCCGAGGGTCCGATCGACGCGTACGTCTCCTTCGACAACGAACTCGTCGGTGAGGTGCAGGGCCGCTCCCTCGTCGAGGCGATCGGCTCGAACATCGACACCTCCGACAAGATCGTCATGATCAACGGCTCGCCGTCCGACCCGAACGCCGGACAGTTCAAGGCGGGTGCGATGTCCGAGCTCAACGGCAAGGTGACGATCGCCGAGTCGTACGACGTGGACGGCTGGAAGCCGGAGATCGCCCAGAAGGACATGTCCCGGGCGATCAGCGCGCTCGGCAAGGGCAACATCAAGGCCGTCTACTCCGCCAACGACGCCATGGCCGGCGCCGCCATCCAGGCGATGGAGGCCGCGGGCATGACCAGCCTCCCGCCGATCACCGGCCAGGACGCGGAGCTGCCCGCGGTGCAGCGGATCCTCTCGGGCGAGCAGTACATGAGCGTCTACAAGCCGTACCCGGGCGAGGCCGAGGCCGCCGCCGAGATGGCCGTGATGAAGATCCAGGGCAAGTCGATCCAGTTCGACGCGCTCGCCACGGACAGCGTCGACAGCCCCACGAACAAGGACATCCCGGCGCAGCTCGTCCAGGTCGTCGCCCTGACGAAGGACAACATCAAGAGCACGGTCGTCAAGGACGGCATCTACACGATCAAGGACATCTGCACCGCGGAGTACAAGAGCGCCTGCGCGGCGGCGGGCCTGAAGTAGCCCCGCCGGGGCGGAGGGGGACCCCGGAGCCCCTCCGCAGTCCCGGTCAGGCCACCCGCGTGAACTCCACCGTCACCTCCGGCGGTCCTCCCGGCACGCCCCGGTAGATGCCCTTGTGCGGCGTCACGTCGTCGTAGTCGCGCCCCCGTGCCACCACCACGTGGGACTCGTCGGCCCGGACCCGGTTGGTGGGGTCGTAGGCGCACCAGTCGCCCGCCCAGTACTCGATCCAGGCGTGGCTCTCCCCGGCGACGGGCCGGTGGAGTTCGGCGTCGCGTTCCGGGTGGAGGTAGCCGGAGACATAGCGGGCCGGGAGGCCGGCGCCGCGCAGCAGGGCGATGGTGAGATGGGTGATGTCCTGGCAGACGCCGGCGCCCTGCTCCCAGGCCTCCGCGGGCGAGGTGTTCACGCTGGTCGCGCCGGGCAGGTACGTCACCCGGTCGGCGACCAGCTCCGACACCGCGACCGCCGTCTCGTGCGGGTCGAGGCCGGCCGCAGCCTTCCGGGCCTTCTTGACCAGCTTCGGCGGGACCGTCGTACGGCCCGTCGGGCCGGCGAACTCCAACAGGCGGGTCCGCGCGATGCGTTCGGCCACCTCGTCCCAGGTGGGCGGGGCCGGCAGCGGTTCCGGACGGGACGTCTCGACCAGGCTGGAGGCGGTGATGGTGAGATGGCCGTGCGGGTCCGTCAGGTCGAAGGCGGTGACCTGGGTGCCCCAGTAGTCCCAGTACGACCAGGTGGGCGTCGCCGGGCTGACGGTGACCCGGGCGTCCAGGGTGGTCTGGGCGGGCAGCGTCAGCGGGGTCATGCGGACCTCGTTGTGGGACGAGGCCGCGGGCTGGGCGTACGAGACGTTCGTGACGTGATTGATCCGGAGGCGGCTGGTCATGCTCACGCTCCTTCCTGGGCCCACTCGACGGGCCCCTGGTACGGGAAGAACCGCTCCGCGACCGCCTCCGCGGAGGCCATGCAGGCGGTCTGCAGGTCACCCAGCAGAAGGGGGAGTTGATCCTCCAGGGCGTGCAGGTCGAGGTATTCGAGACGGGTGCGCATCCGGCCGATCGGGCGGCGCGCGGGGTCCTGGCGGGGGCGGCCGAGCGCGGTCAGGCACTCCTCGGCCGTGGTCAGCGCGTGCAGCGCGGAGCGCGGGAAGTCCCGGTCCAGGAGCAGGAACTCGGCCACGCGCGGGGTGTCGCCGAAACCGCTGTACACGCGTGCGTACGCCTCGTCGGCGCCCGAAGCGCTCAGCAGGGTCGGCCAGTCGGGCGCGTGGTCCGCGTCCAGGACCCGGACCGACAGCAGCCGCACGGTCATGTCCACCCGTTCCAGGCTCCGGCCGAGCACCACGAAACGCCAGCTGTCGTCGCGGCTCATGGTGGAGTCGGTGAGCCCGAAGAAGAGCGCCGAGCGGCGCCGTACGAGCTCCAGATAGGCGTAGGGGCCCGTACGGCGGGCCGCGAGGCGCTGGTCGGCGAGGGCGTGCCAGGTGGAGTTCAGGCACTCCCACATCTCCGAGGAGACCGCCTCACGGGCACTGCGCGCGTTGAGCCGGGCCGCGCCGAGCGCGCCCTCGATGGAGCAGGTCGAGCGGGCGTCGAAGGCGAGCTGGTCGAGGACCTGCTGCATGTCCACGCGGGTGCCGCCCGCGTCGACGCCGAGGATCGCGTACAGCGACCGGCAGGCCACGTCCTGGTCGCGCCAGGGGTCCTCCAGCATCCGGTGGAGGTAGGCGTCGAGGATCCGGCCCGTGGCGTCCGCCCGCTCGACGTACCGGCCGGTCCAGATGAGTGCCTCGGCTATCCGGGAGAGGATCACGTCGTTCACTGCTGCTGCGCCCCTTCCTGCGCGACGGTGGGGGTGCCGTCTGGACCGTGCTGACGTGGGGCGATGTCGAAGCGGGCGGTCCCGTTCGCGGGCGTGGGCGGCTCGGCGGGGCCCTCGGCGAGCACCCAGGTGTCCTTGGAGCCGCCGCCCTGGCTGGAGTTGACGATCAGGTTGCCCTCCTGGAGGGCGACCCGGGTCAGGCCGCCGGGCAGCACCCAGATGTCGTTGCCGTCGTTGACGGCGAAGGGGCGCAGGTCGATGTGGCGGGGTGCCATGTGGTCACCCGCGAGGGTGGGGGAGGTGGACAGGGCGACCGGGCGCTGGGCGATGAAGCCGCGGGGGTCGGCCCTGACCGCTTTCCGGGTGCGTTCCAGGGTCTCGCGGTCGGCCTTGGGCCCGATGACGATGCCCTGGCCGCCGGATCCGTCGACGGGTTTCACGACGAGCTGGTCGATCTGGTCCAGGACGGCCTCCAACTGCCCCGGCTCGTCGGGCCGGAAGGACTCCACGTTGGGAAGAATCGGTTCCTCGGAGAGGTAGTAGCGGATCAGGTCCGGGACGTAGGTGTAGAGCAGCTTGTCGTCCGCGATGCCGTTGCCGACCGCGTTGGCGAGGGTGACGTGGCCCGCCGTGGCCGCGCTCATGATGCCCGGGCAGCCGATCACCGAGTCGGGCCGGAAGTGCAGCGGATCGAGGAAGTCGTCGTCCAGGCGCCGGTATACGACATGGACGGGCACCTCGCCGCGCGTGGTCCGCATCCACACCCGGTTGGTGCGGCACACCAGGTCGTGCCCCTCGACCAGCTGTACGCCCATCAGCCGGGCCAGCAGCGCGTGTTCGAAGTAGGCGGCGTTGCTGGGCCCGGGGGTGAGGACGACGACCCGGGGATCCTTCACTCCGTCGGGGGCGGCGGCGCGCAGGGCCGCGAGCAGCTTCTGCGCGTATCCGTCGACGGGGACCACATGCTGTTCGGCGAACAGGGACGGGAAGACGCGGGTCATCGCGCGCCGGTTCTCGATGACGTACGACACGCCGCTGGGAACACGGACGTTGTCCTCCAGGACCCGGAAGTCGCCCTGTTCGTCGCGTACGAGGTCGATGCCGGCGACATGGATGCGCACGGAGTTGACCGGTTCGATCCCGTGGGCGGCCCGGTGGAAGTGCGGGGAGCTCAGGAGCAGCCGCCAGGGCACCACGCCGTCCTCGAAGGCCCGGGCGTGACCGTAGGCGTCGGCGAGGTAGGCCTCCAGGGCCCTGACCCGCTGAGCGACTCCCCGTTGGATGAGATCCCATTCGAGAGCGTCGAGGATCCTCGGCACCAGGTCCAGCGGCCAGGGCCGCTCCTCGCCCGCGAAGGCGTAGGTCACACCCCTGTCGGTGAACGCCCGTGCCATCTGGTCGGCCCGGAACCTGAGTTCACTCGGTTCGATCGGCTGGAGTGCGGCCAGCACCGGCTCGTAGGCGGTCCTGACCTCACCCGGCCGCTCGAACATCTCGTCCCACGCGTCGGCCAACGCGTATGCGTCAAATATGTCCGCCATGACCTGACGTTAAGTGCGGCACGTAACGGGGTGATCACTGCGTGGTTTCCGGGAGTTGACACGCGGAGCGGGTTGTTCCGCACGGGGCCGGCCCCGGCCGTACGGGGGGCGCGGCTCGGTGCGGCCGGGCGAGGGGTGGCCGGGATGTAGTGGTGCATACCGGCAGCTTTCCGGGATCCTGGCTCCAGGAGCCGTGTTGCGGAGCCCGTCCGGGCCGCGCATAGTTGCGGAGCCCAGGGAACTTCGACGCCCCTGCGGGAAGCAGTGCAAGAGGGCGGCAGACGCTGGAACCGGGGGTGGGATGGGCAATGGCCGGGTACACGGCGGACGACCATCCACACGGCGCTGACCGGCTGTGCGAAGCCGGGGACCACGTGTACTCCCGGGCGGTACGGCGCGGCCGGGTGCCGCGCTCCGACGCCGAACCGGTGCCCTGCCTGCTGGAGCTGGCCCTGCTGCACCCGGACCCCGACGACATGGACTGGCTGGTGCCGACGGCACCGCAGGAGGTCATGACCCGGCTGCTGCGCGGGGTCTACGACGACGTCAGCGCGAGCCAGCGACGGGTCGGGGCGGTGGTCGCCGCGGTGGAGCGGTTCGCCGGGCTCGGGCCCAGTGTCGTCGCGGGCGCCGGCGAGGGCACCGCGATCCGCGTCCTGGACGGCCTCTCCCGGATCCAGGCCGCGATGGACGAGGCGACCGAGGCGTGCACGACCGAGGTCCTCACCGTGCAGCCCGGCGGCATCCGCCCCGAGCACGAGCTGACCGAGGGCCTGCACCGGGCGCTGGCGCTGCGCGGCCGGGGCGTACGCATGCGGGACCTCTACACACATGTGGCACGGCACGGCCAGGGACTGCTCAACTACCTTGAACTGATGGGCGGTTCGGTCCAGGCCCGCACCCTCGACGAGGTCATCGACCGGCTGATCCTCTTCGACCGCACGGTCGCCTTCGTCCCCGCGAACGCCGACCGCACCCTCGCGCTGGAGCTGCGGCACCCGGCGCTGGTGGAGTACCTGGTGACGGTCTTCGAGCGGCTGTGGCGCCTGGCGATCCCGCTGACGGCCCCCCTTCCCGACACCGGCATCGAGGGCATCTCCCATCGCGAACAGTCCATCGCGGCCCTGCTCGCGGAGGGCCACCAGGACGCGGTGATCGCGGAGCGCCTGGGGATAAGCGTGCGCACCTGCCGGGCCCACATCGCGCGGCTGTCGGAGACGCTGGGGGCGGCCAGCCGTACCCAGCTGGGCGTCCGGATAGCGCAGGTGGGCCTGGACCGCAGCCCGGCCTCCGTCCCCTCCGTCACGCTCCCCGGTCAAGAATCCCGGACTGCGCGATGAGGTAGCCGAGCTGGGCGCGGCTCTCGCTGCCGAGGGTGGCGGCGAGTTTGGCGATGTGGACGCGGGCGGTGCGGATGTTCATGCCGAGCCGGTCGGCGATCACGGCGTCGGTGTGGCCCTCGACGAGGAGGGCGGCGATGGCTTGTTGGCGGGGGGTGATGCCGTTGCGGGTGGGCTGGTGCACGGCCTCGGGGTGCATCGGGGTGGCCAGCCGCCACAGCCGGTCGAAGGTCGTGACGAAGAAGGTGGTCAGGGCCGGGTGGCGCACCTCCAGGGCGAGGCTGCGGTCCTTGTTGGCGGGGATGAAGGCCACGGTCCGGTCCACGATGATCAGGCGTTCCGTCACCTCGTCCAGGGACCGGGCCTCCACGTCGCCGTGCAGGCGCTCGTAGCGGGCCACGACGCTGGGCGCGTGGCGCAGGGTGTGCTGGTAGAGCGTGCGGATACGGCCGCCCCGGGCCAGCAGGTCCTGGTCGCGGTCGAACGCCTCCACATGCACGGACGGGGGCGGCTGGGCGTGTCTGTCGCTGGTGTTCGGCTGGATGGACAGCAGCTCGGAGCCGGCGGCCACGGCCTGGCCGATGACCCGGCCGATGAGGTCGATCCCGCTGAGGACGCTGATCATCGACGAGTCCTCGGCTCCCGTGCGACGGCCCTCGATCCGCATGAGGGGCTCGAACGTCTCGGCCAGCAGGGCCTCACGCCGCCGTTCCTCCGCGACACGCTCCTCCGCGATCCGCAGCATGCGGTGCAGGGCGACGACCGGGGCGACCGGTTCCAGCCGGTCCGGGTCCGTGACGGCGGGATGCAGGAGCCCGAAGTCGAGCAGGCAGGGCGCCGCGCCGGCTTCGACGCCGAGCACGTACCCCTCGCGCAGGGCGCGCGCGTACAGCTCCGTCCCTGCCGCGCACAGGTTCTCCACGCCGTGCTCCGGATGTGGCACCGGGTTCACCCGGTCACTCCCTCCCGCTCAAGGACTCCTGGTTCCGCTGTGCGGCGGCCGCCCGCCGCGGCGGCACACCCCGGCATCGCCCCCTCGTGCGGCTCAGGGCGCCGACGGACGGCTGGTCGGCGGTGGCCGAGGGGGCGGCTGCGCCCGGGCCGCAGGCGGCGTTTCCCGGCCGTGGCCCGCTCATCGCCGTCGGCCGCTCCTCGTGGCGGGGTCCGTCCGCGTCCCCGGCACCCGGCCGCCGCTTTTCGCGCGGCGCGCGGGTGCGTATGTCCAGGCCTCCCTCACGGGTGCCCGTCCCCCTGCGCCGCCGCGTGCCCCTGGTCGAGGATCCCCGACTGGGCGATGAGGAAGCCGAGCTGAGCGCGGCTGCCGCTGCCCAGGGCCGTCGCGAGCTTGGCGATGTGGGCGCGGCAGGTGCGCACGTTCATGCCCAGCCGCCGGGCGATCGCCTCGTCCACGTGCCCCTCGACGAGGAGCTTGGCAATGGAGTGCTGGATGTCGGTGATGCCGTCCGGCGCGGTCTCGTAGGGAGCGCCGGCGCTCAGCGGGACCGCCCGGCTCCACATGAACTCGAAGACCTTGGTCAGGTAGCTGACCAGTCCCGGGTGCCGGAGCTCCAGCGCGACCTGCCGGTCGTCCCGGACGGGTATGAAGGCCACGGTCTCGTCGCAGATGATGAGCCGCTCCACCAGCTCGTCGATCGTGCGGTACTCCACCTTCCCGTCGGCGAACTGTTCCATGTAGGCCAGCCGCTCGGGGCTGTACCGGGCGACGTGCTGGTACAGCGTCCGGATCCGGACGCCCCGGTCTATGAGAGTCCGGTCGCGCTCCAGCCCCTCGATGAGCCGATTGTCGGGGCGGCGGCCGCGGCTCGGCTGGACGGTGAGCACCTCGGACTGGCACTGGGACGTCGCCAGGTCGAGCGCGGCGTTGATCCGGTCGAGCCCCTCCAGAACCGTGATCGAGTGCGCCGGCGCCATCTGCTGAGCGCTGAGCGCCATGAACGGCTCGAAGGAGTCCGCGAGCTCGATCGACAGCCGTCTGCGCTCGGTGATCTCGTGTTCGAGGGGATTGAGCCGCTGAGCCAGCGCGACCGAAGGCGGAACCGGAAGCATCCAGTTCGCGTCGTCCGGGTCGGGGTGCAGCAGAGCGAACTCCAGCAGGCAGGGAATCGACTCCGCGTCCCCACGGGAGACCCGTCCTGTGCGCAGCGCGGTGGCGTAAAGACGGCCGCCTTCGTCACACAGTTCGGTCACCGCGTGGGGATGTGTCGCGTTAGTCCCATTCGATACCAAATTTCCACCCCCCAGGGTCCTGAACATGCAGGAACATGATGCACCGTTCGTGTGGCCATGATGTGCCCGAATGAGCCATCGTCTTACTCGACGGGGGAAGAGGGGACCTTCAAGTGAGGACGAAGCCGACTATGCGTAACAAAATGCTTCGCTCGGTGCTTGTCGCCGCCTTCTCTACCGTTGTGGCCTTCGGCGCACTGGCCGGCCTCTCCGGCGTGAAGGGCGACGTTCACAGAGCAGGCGGTGCCGAGGCTGCGGACACCGTGGTTGTCGGCGAAGAGGTGCAGGCATTCCCTGCTGACACCGTCTGGGACTGACATGACTACTCCACCTGACGACCGCTCCTTTCGCAGGGAGATGGCCACCGCCTACCGATCCGGCTGGCACTTCATCGATCTGGTCACCGCGATCCCCCACACCGGTGACTCGTTGATGGTGACGGTCTTCGGTGAACCGGTGGTCGTCACGCGGGACGACGACGAGGACGTGCGGGCGTACCGGTGTCTGCGGCGGCCTCGGGGGGCGCCGCAGCCTGTCCGGTGTGCCATCCGGTACGGAATGATCTTTGTGAACCTGGACCAACGAGACCATCGGCTGGTGGAACCGGAAACCCCCACCCCCCGGACCATCTCAGCCACCCCCCGCAGTGCCTGACGCGATTCCCCCGACGTAACAGATCGCGCAGGTGCTTCCCCCCGCAGCGGCGTCACCGTGACCTGAACACGGTGACGCCGCTGCAGTTTTGGGCGACATTTACCGCCATGGGGTGATCGGGTCGCGGCTCAAGGGCGCCCCATCGCCCCGGTCAGCGAGATCTCGATGACCACCCGCAACGGGTTCGGTGACGGCGTCCGCTCGTAGCGCTCGGCGTACCGCCGCTCCGCCTCCGCGACCCGCTCCGGTTCGTCACGGACGTACGCCCGCCCCTCCAGCGTCGCCCACCGCGGCCCCGCCACCTGGCACACCGCCACCGCCGCCCCGCCCTCGCCGGCCGCCAGCACGTGCCGTACCTTCGCGCTCGTCCGGCTCGCGATCACCCGGGCGAGACCGGCCTCGGGGTCGTAGGTCACCCCGACGGGTACCACGTGCGGGCCGCCGTCCGGGCGGGGTGTGGTCAGCGTGCACAGATGCCGTTCCCGCCAGAAGCTGAGGAACGGCGCGTCCGGGGCACCCGGATCCTGGGCGTAGGAGGTCATACCGGGAAGCTAGTCCCTCAGCCCTCCCGGGGATCGCCTTGAGTGGAATAGACTCAACTTTGTATACGCTGACTGAGTCAGACAGGGCGAGCCGAGACCGAGGAGGAGTACGCGAACGTGGATGCCGAGCTGACCAACCGGAGCCGGGACGCGATCAACGCGGCCAGCAACCGTGCCGTGACCGGGGGGCACGCCGATCTCACCCCCGCCCACCTGCTCCTCGCTCTGCTCCAGGGGCAGGACAACGCCAACATCACCGACCTGCTCGCCGCCGTCGACGCCGACCAGGCCGCCGTCCGCGCCGGGGCCGAGAAGGCGCTCGCCGGGCTGCCCAGCGTGACCGGCTCCACCGTCGCGCCCCCGCAGCCCAACCGCGACCTGCTCTCCGTCATCGCGGAGGCACAGGCCCGCGCCGGGGACCTGGGTGACGAGTACCTCTCCACCGAGCACCTGCTCATCGGCATCGCCGCCAAGGGCGGGCCGGCGGCGGACGTGCTGACACAGCAGGGCGTCACCGCGAAAAAGCTGGTGGACGCCTTCCAGAAGGCCCGAGGAGGGCGCAGGGTGACCACCGCCGACCCCGAGGGGCAGTACAAGGCGCTGGAGAAGTTCGGCACCGACTTCACGGCCGCCGCGCGCGAGGGCAAGCTCGACCCCGTCATCGGCCGGGACCAGGAGATCCGCCGCGTCGTGCAGGTGCTCAGCCGCCGCACGAAGAACAACCCCGTCCTCATCGGCGAGCCCGGCGTCGGCAAGACCGCCGTCGTCGAGGGGCTCGCCCAGCGGATCGTCAAGGGGGACGTGCCCGAGTCGCTCAAGGACAAGCGGCTCGTCGCGCTCGACATCGGAGCCATGATCGCGGGCGCGAAGTACCGGGGTGAGTTCGAGGAGCGGCTCAAGACCGTCCTCGCCGAGATCAAGAACTCCGACGGCCAGATCATCACCTTCATCGACGAACTGCACACCGTCGTGGGCGCCGGCGCCGGAGGCGACTCCGCCATGGACGCCGGCAACATGCTCAAGCCCATGCTCGCCCGCGGCGAACTGCGCATGGTCGGCGCCACCACCCTCGACGAGTACCGCGAGCGGGTCGAGAAGGACCCCGCCCTGGAGCGCCGCTTCCAGCAGGTCCTGGTCGCCGAGCCGACCGTCGAGGACACCATCGCCATCCTGCGCGGGCTCAAGGGACGCTACGAGGCCCACCACAAGGTCGTCATCGCCGACAGCGCGCTGGTGGCCGCGGCGGCCCTCTCCGACCGGTACATCACCTCCCGCTTCCTGCCCGACAAGGCCATCGACCTCGTCGACGAGGCGGCCTCCCGCCTCCGCATGGAGATCGACTCCTCGCCCGTCGAGATCGACGAACTCCAGCGCGGAGTCGACCGGTTGAAGATGGAGGAGCTCGCGCTGGAGAAGGAGACCGACCCCGCCTCCCGCGAACGCCTGGAGCGACTGCGCCGCGACCTCGCCGACCGGGAGGAGGAGCTGCGCGGCCTCACCGCCCGCTGGGAGAAGGAGAAGGAGTCCCTCAACCGCGTCGGTGAGCTGAAGGAGAAGCTCGACGAACTGCGCGGCACGGCCGAACGGGCTCAGCGCGACGGCGACTTCGACACCGCCAGCAAGCTGCTCTACGGCGAGATCCCCACCCTGGAACGGGACTTGGAGGAAGCCTCCCAGGCCGAGGAGGAGGCCTCCAAGGACACCATGGTCAAGGAGGAGGTCGGCCCCGACGACATCGCCGACACCGTCGCCGCCTGGACCGGCATCCCCGCGGGCCGCCTGCTGGAGGGCGAGACGCAGAAACTCCTGCGCATGGAGGACGAGTTGGGCCGTCGCCTGATCGGGCAGACGGAGGCCGTGCAGGCCGTGTCCGATGCCGTACGGCGCACCAGGGCCGGGATCGCCGACCCGGACCGTCCCACCGGATCCTTCCTCTTCCTCGGCCCCACCGGCGTAGGCAAGACCGAACTCGCCAAGGCCCTCGCCGACTTCCTCTTCGACGACGAGCGGGCGATGGTCCGCATCGACATGTCGGAGTACGGCGAGAAGCACAGCGTCTCCCGGCTCGTCGGCGCGCCTCCCGGCTATATCGGCTACGAGGAGGGCGGCCAGCTGACCGAGGCGGTGCGCAGGCGGCCGTACAGCGTGGTGCTCCTCGACGAGGTCGAGAAGGCCCACCCGGAGGTCTTCGACATTCTGCTCCAGGTGCTGGACGACGGGCGGCTGACGGACGGTCAGGGCCGTACGGTCGACTTCCGCAACGCCATCCTGGTGCTGACCTCCAACCTGGGCAGCCAGTTCCTCGTCGACCCGATCACCAGCGAGGCGGAGAAGAAGGAGCAGGTACTGGAGGTCGTGCGGGCCTCTTTCAAGCCGGAGTTCCTCAACCGGCTCGACGACCTGGTCGTCTTCTCGGCCCTCAACAAGGACGAGCTCGGCCGGATCGCCCGCCTCCAGATCGACCGGCTGGCCAAGCGCCTCGCGGAACGCCGGCTCACCCTGGAGATCAGCGAGGAGGCCCTGGCCTGGCTCGCCGACGAGGGCATGGACCCGGCCTACGGCGCCCGCCCGCTGCGGCGCCTCGTCCAGACCGCCATCGGCGACCGGCTAGCCAAGGAGATCCTGTCCGGCGAGGTCAAGGACGGCGACACGGTCCGGGTGGACACCTTCGGTGACGGCCTGATCGTGGGACCGGCCACCGGCAAGACGCTCTGAGGGGGGTTGCGACGAGGGGACGGTGACGAGTGGGGGCACCGCCCCCCTCGTCACGGCCGTCACCGCCGGTCACGGGTCACGGTGCGGACGCCACGAACCGCACATCGGACCAGTTCTTCCCGTTGTCGGTGATCTCCACCTGTACGGAGGCGCCCTGCGCGGCGGCCGGATCCGGGGTCAGGCACTGGCTGATCCCGCTGCGGCACTGATCGGCCCGCAGCGCCGTCGCGTCCGGGTAGGTGGCCGTCAGCCAGTCGCGGACCCCGTCGCGCGGCATGCGGAAGAGGACCTCGTACCGGGGTTTCTGGCCGGCCTGCTGGCTGCAGGCGGTGTCGTACGCCCCGTCCGGCAGCTGCGCCCCGCCGTAGGACAGCGCCTTCGCGCATGAGACGGACCGGAAGCCCGAGTCGACCGAGTCGTCCGTGAACAGCCAGGCGACCAGCAGCGCGATCAGCCCCGCCACCACCAGGGTCGGCACGGCCAGGATGGCCGCCAACACGCCCCATCTGGTCCTGCCCCGCACGGTCTGCTCCGCCGCCGTTCCGGTCTGGGTGTCCGTCATGTGCTCCCCGCTTCCTCGGTACCTGTTTCCGTGGCTGACCGGATCATGTCAGCCCTGGGAGGACAGGGTCGGCCGGGGCTTGCCACCCCCCTCCCCGGATGGGGGAGGATGGCGGAATCCGTACGAAGGGAAATTCACGGTGACCATCGACCCGTCCTCGATTCCGAACTTCGGGGGCCAGCCCGAGCCGCAGCAAGGACCGGCGGGCCCCGTCGTCCCGGATCAGGATCTTGTGAAGCAGCTCCTCGACCAGATGGAGCTGAAGTACGTCGTCGACGACGAGGGAGACCTCGCGGCGCCGTGGGAGCAGTTCCGTACGTATTTCATGTTCCGTGGCGAGGGTGACCAGCAGGTCTTCTCGGTGCGGACGTTCTACGACCGGCCCCACAAGATCGACGAGAAGCCTCTGCTGCTGGAGTCCATCGACGACTGGAACCGGCGCACCCTGTGGCCCAAGGTCTACAGCCACACCCACGACGACGGCACCGTCCGCCTGATCGGCGAAGCACAGATGCTGATCGGCACCGGCGTCAGCCTGGAGCACTTCGTCTCCTCGACCGTCAGCTGGGTGCGGGCCGCCATCGAGTTCGACAAGTGGCTCGTCGAGACGCTCGGCATCGAGGAGAACGTCAGCGACGCCGAACAGCCTGAGCAGCCCGAGGGCGACGAGTAGGCGGCAGGACCTGCGCTACAGGGGCGTGTGGGCGATCACGACCAGATACGCCCCGTAGGCGAACGAGAGCCCGGCCAGGGCACCGGCCACCACGGCCGCGTGCCAGGGCCGGGCTCTCGCCGTCCGCACCAGCGCCCGCGCCAGAGGCAGCAGCAGCGGGAAGGCGGGCAGCAGGAAGCGGGGCTTGGAGGCGAAGAACCCCGAGCCGCCGAGCGCGACCAGCAGGAGGACCCCGCTGTAGACCAGCAGGGGGAGCGGAGCACGGTCGGCGATCAGCAGGGCGTACAGGAGTACGGCGGCGGCGACCAGCAGTATCGCCATCGGGAAGACGAGACGGTCGCTCTGCAGCACCAGATGCCGGACGAATCCCAGCGAGCCCCGGCCGAGGTCGAAGCGGGAGCCCCACCGGCGCTGCACCTCGAAGTAGCCGCCCAGCAGGTCGCCCTTGCGATGACCGACCCACAGCACGTACCCGAGCCAGCCGAGCGGGGCGAGCGCCACGCCCGTCCACAGCCTGTGGGTAACTTTTCCGCGCCGCCTCACGATCTCGTGGGCCGCCGTGACGAGGACCGCCGCCGCGACCGCGAAGCCGTTGGGCCGGGACAGCCCGGCGAGGGCGGCGAGAGTCCCCGCCCACACCCAGCGGCCGCTCAGCACGGCGTACAACGACCAGGCGGCGAAGGCGGTCAGTACCGGTTCCGTGTACGCCAGCGACAGCACCACCGAGTGCGGCAGCAGGCCCCAGAGGAGGACCACGGCGACGGCCACGGCCCGTCCGTGCAGGCGCAGGGCCACCGCGTGGATGCCGGCGGCGGCCACCGCGGCCGCGGTCCACGACACCAGCAGGCCGGCCGCGCCACCGCTCAGCGTGGTCGTCGCCGTCACGGCCCGGACCAGAGTCGGGTACAGCGGGAAGAACGCCAGATCGTCGAAGACGAGACCCGGCCGGACGTGCACCGTACGGACGTAACCGTGTGCGGCGATCCCCAGGTACCACCGTGAGTCCCAGGACCGCCCGAGCAAGGTGAGCGGCCCGTGGCCGGTGGCCCAGGCGGTGACCGCGAGCACGGCGAGCCCGGTGAGCCGGGCGGCGGCGAAGAGGCCGAGCGCCGCCGCGAGGGGGTACCAGGGGGTGGTGCGGCCGTGGGTGCCGGGCCGCGCGAGAGTGCCGACGTGGGGGCGGGCCTGCGTGCTGGCATGGGTCACATCAGCACATTGCATAAGAAACAAGTCATAAGCGAGCATCACGCGGTGGTGTCTGCGGGACCGTGGAACTCCGGTGTCGAGTCGATGGATCGAGTTGGAGAGCGACCCGCTGGGGTTCAACACCACGGCTCTCGTCTCCCAGCCCGACCGGCGCCGTCTACGGGTGGGCGACCACCGCGTGATCTACACAATCGACAACGGCGAGCTGGTGGTGTGGGCCGTACACGTCGGGCATCGCTCCACCGTCTGCGACACCTGAGTGTTCCAGGTTCCAGGGGCCTGACTCTTCGGTCAGGCCCCCTCGGCGGCCTTCGGGACGGTCGTGCTCACAGAGGAATGCGACGACCGGTTCCTTCAGGGCAGCGGTCAGCGCGCGAAGGCCTTGCGGAGTCGGTCCGCCGCGTCCGTCAGGATCTCCGTGCGCTTGCAGAAGGCGAAGCGTACGTAGGGGGCGCCGGCGTCCTTGTGGTCGTAGAAGACCGCGTTCGGGATGGCGACGACGCCGGCTCGTTCCGGGAGGGCTCGGCAGAAGGCGAAGCCGTCGGTCTCGCCGAGGGGGCGGATGTCGGTGGTGATGAAGTACGTGCCGGCGGGCCTGAAGACCTTGAAGCCGGCCTGCGTCAGGCCGCTTGCCAGCAGGTCCCGCTTGGCCAGCATGTCGGCGCGGAACGCCTCGAAGTACGTGTCCGGGAGAGCCAGGGCCTCCGCCACCGCGTACTGGAAGGGCCCCGACGCCACGTACGTCAGGAACTGCTTCGCCGAGCGGACCGCCGAGACCAGCGCGGGTGCCGCCGTCACCCAGCCGACCTTCCAGCCCGTGAAGGAGAAGGTCTTGCCGGCGGAACCGATCGAGACCGTGCGCTCCCGCATCCCCGGGAAGGTCGCGAGGGGGAGGTGTTCGGCGTCGTCGAAGACCAGGTGCTCGTACACCTCGTCGGTGATCACCAGCAGGTCCCGCTCCACGGCCAGCTCGGCGATCGCGGTCAGCTCCTCGCGGGTGAGGACCGTGCCGGTCGGGTTGTGCGGGGTGTTGATCAGGAGGAGCCGGGTCCGGTCGGTGACGGCGGCGCGCAGCTCGTCGAGGTCGAGGCGGAACGAGCCCTCGTGCGGGCGCAGGGTCACGGGGACCCTGGTGCCGCCCGCCATCGCGATGCAGGCCGCGTAGGAGTCGTAGTACGGCTCGAACGCGACGACCTCGTCGCCGGGCTCGACCAGGGCCAGCAACGCGGCGGCGATGGCCTCCGTGGCGCCCGCCGTGACGAGGACCTCGGCGTCGGAGTCGTAGGACAGGCCGTAACGGCGCTCCTGGTGCGCGGCGACGGCCGTGCGCAGCTCCGGGACGCCCGGACCCGGCGGGTACTGGTTGCCGCGCCCGTCACGCAACGCCCGCACGGCCGCCTCCCTGATCTCCTCGGGACCGTCCGTGTCGGGAAAACCCTGGCCCAGGTTGATCGAACCGGTCCGCAGTGCCAGGGCGGACATCTCGGCGAAGATGGTCGTCCCGAACTCGGCGAGACGGCGGTTGAGCAGGGGACGCGCGCTGGAGGTCATGCCGGTCATCCTGCGCCCAAGCTCTGGAGTTCCTCAACTCTGCTTTGGCCCGTGAGACGGAAGGGCATCTCCAGCTCACGCAACCGGCGAGGCGCCCACGGGGGGTCGCTTCGGGGGACTTGGAAGGAGGGTGGCGCCATGGGTATCGGCATCATCCTGGCTCTGGCCGTGATCGCCGTTCTGACGGTGGCGGGACTCGCGGCCGCCGGCCGTAAGGCCCGCAGGCCCGTCAGGGCGAACATGCTCGGCAAGCGGCACGGCAGCAGGGGAAGCGGCAGCAGCAGCGACAGTTGGTGGGTGGCCGGGTCGGCCGGGGCCGCCTCCTCGTGCAGCACCTCCAGCGGGGACTCCGGCGGACATCACGGCGGCCACTCGCACTCCTGTGGTGGCGGGCACTCCTGCGGCGGTGGGTCGTCCTGTGGTGGCGGGTCGTCCTGCGGCGGTGGGGGCGGATGCGGGGGAGGCAGCTGACACGGGGCAGCTGAGCTCCGTCAGGGGGAACCGCATCCGCAGACGGGGGCGGGGAAAAGCGGGGGCGTGAGTCCGGACCTGGGTCGGGATCCACGCCCCCGCTTGTCGCTTTTTCACTCCGGTGCTCCCGCGCTCCGGCATACGCGCCGCCCGCCGTGGCGCGCGCCGTGGTTGAACAGTTGAGCTGGGGAGCCCACGGAGGGATGGAAA
Source organism: Streptomyces sp. NBC_00285 (assembly GCF_036174265.1). Taxonomy (NCBI): domain Bacteria; kingdom Bacillati; phylum Actinomycetota; class Actinomycetes; order Kitasatosporales; family Streptomycetaceae; genus Streptomyces; species Streptomyces sp. NBC_00285. The sequence goes on from NZ_CP108055.1 coordinate 5,759,452, forward strand.
CCCCACGAAGTTGGGTAAAAACGCTGTGGTGGCGTCACTGTTCATGATTCCCTCTAAATCACCAACACAGCCCCTCGGACGTCCTACGGACACCTCCTGACCTCCCGACTGGGCTGACCGGGCAGATCCCCCCACCGTCGCCCGGGCGTGCTGGAACCCCACACCACCCTTTCTTTGCGTGCTAGCGGAGCCGATCCATGCTCACGACCCTGAACACCTCGTACACCGACACGCGCGCGGCCGACCTCGCCTGGGCCCTGGGGCGCGAGCCGCTGCCCGCCCTCGCCACGCTCGACCTCGAACTCGGCCGGGCCAAGCTTCAGTTGAGACTCCTCGGCGCGTCCCACCAGGTACTCCTGGAGGAGGAGCGGGGCACCTGTTCGGAGACGGTGGCGTGCATCGCCGGCAGCAGTACCCCACTGCCGCTGGGCGTGGCCAAGCGGGTGGGCGACTGGGAGTACGAGTTCGCCGCGCGCGTGGAGGCACTGTCACCGGGCCAGTTCGCCGGGCGGGCACAGGAGTTGCTGGCGCTCGTCTGTGATCATCCGAACGGGCTGGCCGGGGTCTTCCCCGGCAGTCCGCACGCGTTCACGGCGATGCTGGCCCAGCGGTACGACGGCCAGGTGCAATGGCGGACCTGGCACGCGTATCCGCAGGACGGGCACCTGGTGGCGACCCGGACGAGGGTCGGGGCCCGGGTCACGGCGGGGGCGCCATCGGCTCGTTGAGGTAAACCAGCGGGGCGTGGTTGACCCGGAGTTCCACACGTGTGGGTGACGAATCGTGACTCTTCAGTGACGTAACGTCGCAGCGTGATCGAGCCGCACGCCCCCGCCCCTCCCGGCGCTCCGCCGTCGTGGGCCGGGCCTGCGCGGCTGCCGGTCCGCCCCAGTACGGGCCGGTTCCTCGTCCTCGCCTGTGTGTTCGTCTGCGCGGCCTGCGGACTGGTGTACGAACTCGAACTGGTCGCCCTCGCCTCGTACTTGATCGGCGACTCCGTCACCCAGGCCTCCGTCGTGCTGTCCGTCATGGTTTTCGCGATGGGCATCGGCTCACTCGCCGCCAAGGGGCTGCGCCGGCGGGCGGCGGCCGCGTTCGGCGTGCTGGAGGCGCTGCTCGCCCTGGTCGGCGGATGCAGCGCGATGGCGCTGTACGCCGTCTTCGCGTGGACCGGCGACTGGGGCGGCCTGTGGGCCAGCGGCCCGCGCTGGCTCCTGGTCGCCTTCTCCCTCGCCATCGGCCTGCTCATCGGCGCCGAGGTCCCCCTGTTGATGGAGCTGATCCAGCGCATCCGCCGCCAGGACGCGGGCGGCGCGGTGGCCGACCTGTTCGCCGCGGACTACGTCGGCGCGCTCGTCGGCGGCCTGGCCTTTCCCTTCCTGCTGCTGCCGCAGTTCGGCCAGTTGACCGGCGCGATGCTCACCGGCACGGTCAACGTGGCCGCGGGCGCCGCTCTCGTCCTCGGTCTGTTCCGCCGCGACCTGACCCGCCGCGCCCGTTGGCTGCTGGTGTGCGCCAACCTCGCCGTGCTCGGCGTCCTCGCCACCGCCGCCGTCCTCGTCGACGACTTCGAACGGGCCGCGCGGGAGGAGGTCTACGGCAACGACGTGCGCGTGGCCCTCCAGACCGGCGTCCAGGAGGTCGTCCTCACCGGCGGCACCCACGGCCGTCCCCTCGGCCTCTTCCTCGACGGCCGTCTGCGCGTCAGCGGCCGCGACGAACACCGCTACCACGAGGCACTGGTCCACCCCGCGATGAACGGCCCCCACGCGCGCGTGCTCGTCCTCGGCGGCGGCGACGGCCTCGCCGCCCGCGAGGTGCTGCGGTATCCCGGTGTACGGCGGGTCGACATCGTCGAGCTCGACCCCGCGGTGGTGGACCTGGCCCGCAGCGACCCGGCACTCTCCCGGCTCAACGGCCATGTCCTCGGCGACGCACGCGTCCATGTGACCACCGACGACGCGTTCCGCCGACTGTGGACGGCGCCGCCCGTGCCGTCGTACGACGTGGTGATCGCCGATCTCCCCGACCCCGGCATCACCGCGAGCACCAAGCTGTACTCGCAGGAGTTCTACGGCCTGGTCCGCCGCGTCCTGGCCCCCGACGGGCGTCTCGTCGTGCACGCGGGGCCGGTCTCCTCCCGCCCCCGGGCCTTCTGGACCGTGGAGGCGACGATGCGTGCGGCGGGCTTCCTCACCACCCCCTACCGGGTCCGCGGCCGGGACTCCGGCTTCGCCGCGGGCCCCGACCGCACGGCCGGCGCGTCCCGCGCCCCGGACGACTGGGGCTTCGTGCTGGCGTCGCAGTCGGCGCGCCCGGCACTCGGCCTCGATCCCCGCGAGCCGCGGCCGACGACCCTGACGGAGGAATCACTGCGGGCGGCGCGGCGGGCGGCGCAGGCGACGAGGGTCAGCGGCCTGGTGGCATCGACGTTGGTTCATCCGCGCTACTGACACCGAAGGGCGCGGTCACTTTCCACCAACGGGGGTGCGCGACCGTCGCCCCTGGGTAGGCTCGGCAACCATGGAGCATGAGGTGTTCGTTCCGGTTCCGGTCGAGCGGCTGAGGGAGGCCCTGGGAGATCCCGTCAGGGTCGCCCGGGCGGTTCCCGGGTTCCAGCAGGACGCCGGCGCGGAACCCGGCACCGGGCGCCTGAAGGTGCGGGTCGGCAGCCACTCCGTCACCTACCGGGGCGCGGTCCGCGTCCTGGGCCACGACGACGGCTCCTACGCCGTCGAGGCGGACGCCACTGAGGCCCGCGGCACCGGCTCCGTCAAACTCACTCTCACCCTCCGCCCGCGGGACGCCGACGGCGGCGCGACCCTGGCCTTCGACGCCACGGCGACGGCGGACGGCCGCGTCACGGAACTCCCCCAGGACGCGGTGGGCGCCGCGGTCGTACGCCTGCTGAACCGTTTCGCGGAGGCGCTGGCCGAGGGGGAGGAAGAGACCCCGGGGGCTTCGGGGGAGACGGAGGCTCCTGAGGCCGTGGAGACACCGGAGGCCGTAGAAACTCCCGAGCCCCTGGAGACTCCCGAGGTCGTGGAGATTCCCGAGGAACCCCCGGTGCCGCTCATCGAGGACTTCACCGAGCCGGTCGGCCCCCCGGCCGAGGCGGCCCACGCCCGGCGCACGATGATCGGCCGCAGCGCGGAAGAGGTCGACCACGCGCCCCCGAGGGGCCGCTACGCCCCCGTCCCCGCCCCCCAGACGGTGGCCTCAGGAGCGGCTCTGCGCTGGGCGGCCCCGGCGGCCGCAGTGGTGCTGGCCTCGGCGATCGTGGTGGGAAGGGCCCTGCGCAAACGCCGTTGAGCGGCACCCCCCCGCCGGCGCGGGCGCGACCAGCCCCTCCGGACCGCACGGTGACGGCATAGGGTCGTCCCGTGAGCCATGAACACATCACGCTGACCGCGGGCACCGCGGAAGTCATCGTGCAGCCGGAGAACGGCGGACGAATCGGCGGCCTGAAGGTCGACGGCACCCAACTCCTGCGCCAGGGCGACCGTTTCGGCTGCTTCCCGATGGTCCCCTGGTGCGGCCGTACCAGGGACGGCCGTTTCCGCGACGGCGCGACGGTACGTCAGATGCCCCTCAACTCCCCGCCGCACGCCATCCACGGCACGGCACGCGACGGCGCGTGGACCGTCGCCCGCAGCGGGAGCGACTCCGCGGTCCTCACGTACGACCTCGTCGACCCCTGGCCCTACCCCGGCCGTGTCACCCAGGTCGTCGCCCTCACCGAGGACACCCTGACGCTCACGATGTCCGTGGAGACGTACGACTCCTCGTTCCCGGCCCAGATCGGCTGGCACCCGTGGTTCAACCGCACCCTCGACGGCGGCGAACCCGTGCGGCTCGACTTCACCGCCGCCTGGCAGGAGGAGCGCGGCGACGACCACCTGCCCACCGGCAACCGGATCGACCCCGGGCCCAGCCCCTGGGACGACTGCTTCGGCATGCCCGGCGGCGTCGACGTCACGCTCACCTGGCCCGGCCGGCTGGAGCTGAAGGTCGCCAGCCGCGAGGAGTGGGTCGTGGTGTACGACGAGCAGGAGGCCGCCGTCTGCGTGGAGCCCCAGACCGGGCCGCCCAACGGCCTGAACACGCTCCCGCGCCTGGTCACCCCGCTGGAGCCGCTGGAAGCCGCCACCACGTGGACTTGGCGCCACCTCTAAGCTGACCGTCATGACGGACGTACGCGGCGAGCTGCTGCAGCAGATCAAGGACAAGGCCGTGGTGCACGGCAAGGTGACCCTGTCGTCGGGCCTGGAGGCCGACTACTACGTCGACCTGCGCCGCGTCACCCTCGACGGCGCGGCCGCCCCGCTGGTCGGGCAGGTGCTCCTCGACCTGACCGCGGACCTGGAGTTCGACGCGGTGGGCGGGCTGACCATGGGCGCCGACCCGGTCGCCGGCGCCATGCTGCACGCGGCCGCCGCGCGGGGTAAGCACCTGGACGCCTTCGTCGTCCGCAAGGCCGCCAAGGCACACGGCATGCAGCGGCGCGTGGAGGGCCCCGACATCGCGGGCCGCCGGGTCGTGGTCGTCGAGGACACCTCCACCACCGGGGGCTCCCCGCTCGAAGCGGTCGCGGCCGTGCGCGAGGCCGGCGCCGAGGTCGTCGCCGTCGCGACGATCGTCGACCGGGCGACCGGCGCCGCGGAGAAGATCGAGCAGGGTGCGGGAGTGCCGTACCGCTTCGCGTTCTCCAAGGACGAGCTGGGCCTGGACTGACCGCAGGATGGACCATCCGGCCGAGTCTGGAAAGATGGGGCCGACGATGATGTCGCCCCCCACAAGGTCTAGGTCAGGGCCGTAAGCACGCCGTACGCCAACCCGCACACCCAAGGAGCGGACACATGCCGATCGCAACCCCCGAGGTCTACAACGAGATGCTCGACCGGGCGAAGGCAGGCAGGTTCGCCTACCCGGCCATCAACGTGACCTCGACCCAGACCCTGCACGCTGCGCTGCGCGGCTTCGCGGAGGCCGAGAGCGACGGCATCATCCAGATCTCGACCGGCGGCGCCGAGTTCCTGGGCGGTCAGTACAGCAAGGAGATGGTCACGGGTTCCGTGGCCCTCGCCGAGTTCGCGCACATCGTCGCCCAGAAGTACCCGGTCACCGTCGCCCTGCACACCGACCACTGCCCCAAGGACAAGCTCGACGGGTACGTACGCCCGCTGATCGCCGTGTCCGAGGAGCGCGTGAAGGCCGGTGGCAACCCGCTGTTCCAGTCCCACATGTGGGACGGCTCGGCGGAGACCCTCGCCGACAACCTCTCCATCGGCCAGGAGCTCCTGGAGCGCGCCCGCGCCGCGAAGATCATCCTCGAGGTCGAGATCACCCCGACCGGCGGCGAGGAGGACGGTGTCACGCACGAGATCAACGACTCCCTGTACACGACGGTCGACGACGCGATCCGTACCGCGGAGGCGCTCGGTCTCGGTGACAAGGGCCGCTACCTGCTGGCCGCCTCCTTCGGCAACGTCCACGGTGTGTACAAGCCGGGCAACGTCGTCCTGCGCCCCGACCTGCTGAAGGAGCTGAACGACGGCGTGGCCGCCAAGTTCGGCAAGCCGGCCGGTTCCCAGCCGTTCGACTTCGTCTTCCACGGCGGCTCCGGCTCCACGGAGGAGGAGATCCGCACCGCGCTGGAGAACGGCGTCGTCAAGATGAACATCGACACCGACACGCAGTACGCCTTCACGCGTCCGGTCGCCGACCACATGTTCCGCAACTACGACGGTGTCCTGAAGGTCGACGGCGAGGTCGGCTCGAAGAAGACCTACGACCCGCGGACCTGGGGCAAGCTCGGGGAGGCCTCGATGGCCGCCCGTGTCGTGGAGGCCACGCAGAACCTGCGCTCGGCGGGTACGCGGATCAAGTAGTTCCCGCTGGTTCCCGCGTTTTCGGCGAGCCCGGTGCCACGGCACCGGGCTCGCTGTATATCTGGGGCATGCCCGATGTCCGGATCGCCTCACCGCAAGGCAAGTGGATCCTCCTCACCACCGTCCTCGGCTCCAGCATGGCCCTGCTGGACTCGACCGTCGTCAACGTCGCCCTGCCGCGCATCGGCCGTGACCTGGACGCGGACCTCGGCGCGCTGCAGTGGACGGTCAACGCGTACATGCTGACGCTGGCCGGGCTGATCCTGCTCGGCGGTTCCCTCGGGGACCGGTACGGCCGTCGCAAGGTGTTCGTGGTCGGGGTCGTCTGGTTCGCGGCGGCCTCCCTGCTGTGCGGTCTCGCCCCGAACGCCGGTGTCCTCATCGCCGCCCGGGCCCTCCAGGGGGTGGGCGGCGCCCTGCTGACGCCGGGGTCGCTGGCGTTGATCCAGTCCTCCTTCCATCCCGACGACCGGGGCCGTGCCGTGGGCCTGTGGTCCGGGTTCGGCGGCGTCGGGGCTGCGGTCGGGCCCTTCGTGGGCGGCTGGCTGGTGGACGGGCCGGGCTGGCGGTGGGTGTTCCTGCTGAACGTCCCGCTGGCGCTGCTGTGCGTGCCGATCGCCGTACGGCATGTGCCGGAGTCTGCGGACGGTCGCGCGGACCACGGGCGTTTCGACGTGCTCGGCGCGGTGCTGGGCGCGCTGGCGCTCGCGCTGGTGACGTACGCGCTGATCGAGGCCCGTTCCGGTTCCCTTCTCGTCGCGGTCACGGCGGTCGCGGGCGTGGCCGCCGGGGTGGCCTTCGTGGCGGTGGAGAAGCGGCGGCCCGATCCGTTGATGCCGCCCGCGATCTTCGCGTCCCGGCAGTTCGCGGCGGTCAACGTCGTCACGCTGTGCGTGTACGCGGCCCTCGGCGGCTTCTTCTTCCTCGCCGTGCTCCAGCTCCAGGTCGTGGTCGGCTACTCGGCGCTGCAGGCGGGTACGGCCCTGCTGCCGACGACCGTGCTGATGCTGCTGTTCTCCGCCCGCTCGGGCGCGCTGGCCGACCGGATCGGCCCCCGGATCCCGCTCACCGTCGGGCCGCTGCTGTGCGCCGCCGGGATGCTGCTGATGCTGCGGGTCGGGCCGGGGGCGTCGTATCCCGTCGACGTGGTGCCCGCGCTGCTGGTCCTCGGGGCGGGCCTGGTGACGCTGGTCGCGCCGCTGACGGCGACCGTGCTGGGGGCGGTGGACGCCTCTCGGGCGGGGCTGGCGAGTGGGATCAACAACGCGGCGGCACGGGCGGCGGGACTGATCGCGGTGGCCGCGTTGCCGCTGGTCACGGGGATGGGCGAGGAGGCGTACCGGTCGGCTTCGGCTTTCGACGACGCCTTCGGGCGGGCGATGACGGTGTGTGCGGGGGTGCTGGTGGTGGGGGCGGCGGTGGCCTTCGCGACCGTACGGCCGCTGCCGCCCGGGTGCCGACGGCCGGAGTGCCGGACGCACGGGGCGGTGATGGCGCCGCCGCTGGAGGGGGCGCCGGTGCGGAAGCGGTTGTCGTAGGGCGAGGGCGACGGCGGGTGCGACGGCGGGTGCGGGTGCGTGGGGGGCTGGTCGCGCCGTTCCCCGCGCCCCTGAGCGGGTGCGGGCGGGGGGTGTCGTAGTCGGCCCCCACCGGCCCGCGGAACAAACACTGCCGTCCGCGAGGGAAACTGGACCCATGTCGATTCACGAGAACCTTCTCGGGGGCCCGCCCCCGACCCACCTGCCCGACGACCCGGAGCCCCGTGAGCTCCTGGCGAACGGCACCGCGCCCGCGGATGTCGCCGCGAAGTACCCGACCTCCTCGCTGGCCTGGGCCCAGCTGGCCGACCAGGCGTTCGAGCGGGGCAGCGTCGTGGAGTCGTACGCCTATGCCCGCACGGGCTATCACCGCGGCCTGGACTCGCTGCGCCGCAGCGGCTGGAAGGGCCACGGGCCGGTCCCGTGGGAGCACGAGCCGAACCGCGGCTTCCTGCGTGCCCTGCACGGCCTCGCCCGGGCCGCCGGAGCCATCGGCGAGCAGGCGGAGTACGAGCGCTGCACGCAGTTCCTGAAGGACTCCTCTCCGGAGGCGGCCCAGACGCTGGGCTGACCGCCCCGGTCCTGAGGCCGTGATGTGAGGTCCGTCCGATGTGACCGGGCGGGCCTTGCGTTTTCGCGGGACCATCGAAGAGGATTTGCCGCGGGGACCGGGGCGTCCTGCCGACAACGGCAGGGGCGGACCGCTACCCGGAGTAATGCAGGAGACAGCGATGTCGTCCCATGAGGCTCAGGAACCGCAGGAGCCCGAGACCCCGCATCTCGACTTCCAAGGCACGACGCCGTACGAGGACTACGTCAAGGCGGACGTGCTCACCCACCTCCAGCACACCCTCTCCGACGATCCCGGAGAGATGGTCTTCCTGGTCACGACCCAGGTGATGGAGTTGTGGTTCACCGTCATCGTCCACGAGTGGGAGACCGCGGCGGGTGCGCTGCGCTCCGACGACGTGCCCACCGCGGTCGCCGCGCTGAAGCGTTCCGTGCGGGAGCTGGAGGCGCTGACCGCCTCCTGGAAGCCGCTCGGCCAGCTGACCCCGGCGCAGTTCAACTCGTATCGCAGTGCCCTCGGCGAGGGCTCCGGCTTCCAGTCGGCGATGTACCGCCGGATGGAGTTCCTGCTCGGCGACAAGTCCGCGTCCATGCTCGTCCCGCACCGGGGCGCGCCCCGGGTGCACGCCGAGCTGGAGAAGGCGCTGCACGAGCCGAGCATGTACGACGAGGTGCTGCGGCTGCTCGCGCGGCGCGGGCACGCGATCCCCGACTCGGTCCTGGACCGGGACGTCTCGCGGAGGTACGAACCGTCGCAGGAGGTGGAGGCCGCGTGGACGGCTCTCTACTCGGGCCCCGAGACCGACGAACTCGCCCGCCTGGGTGAGGCGTTGACCGATGTCGGCGAGCTGGTGTGGCGATGGCGCAACGACCATCTCGTCGCCACGCGCAGGGCCATGGGCTCCAAGACCGGCACGGGCGGTTCCGCCGGAGTGGCCTGGCTGGAGAGGCGCGCGCAGAAGAACGTGTTCCCCGAGCTGTGGACGGCGCGCTCCCATGTCTGAACTCGCTTCCAGGGCACAGGAGTTGGACGCCGGTGATGAACTGGCGGTCCTGCGCTCGCAGTTCGTCCTCGACGAGGTCGTCTACCTGGACGGCAACTCGCTCGGCGCGCTTCCCGCCGCCGTCCCCGGACGCGTCGAGGACGTCGTACGCCGTCAGTGGGGTTCGCTCAGGATCCGGTCCTGGGACGAGAGCGGCTGGTGGACCGCGCCCGAGCGGATCGGCGACCGGATCGCGCCCCTCGTCGGTGCGGCGGCCGGACAGGTCGTCGTCGGCGACTCGACAAGTGTCAATGTCTTCAAGGCAGTTGTGGGTGCGGTACGGCTCGCGGGCGGCCCGGACTCCGGTCGTGACGAGGTGGTCGTCGACGCGACCACCTTCCCCACGGACGGGTACATCGCCGAGTCCGCGGCCCGGATGACGGGCTGCACACTGCGTGCCGTGACCCCGGCGGAGGTGCCGGGTGTGCTGAGCGGCCGTACGGCTGCCGTCCTGCTCAACCACGTCGACTACCGCACCGGGCGCCTGCACGACCTGCCCGGGCTCACGGCCGCCGTGCACGCGGCCGGCGCGGTCTCGGTCTGGGACCTGTGCCACAGCGCGGGCGCCCTGCCGGTCGGGCTCGACGCGCACGGCGTCGACCTCGCGGTCGGCTGCACCTACAAGTACCTGAACGGCGGCCCGGGTTCACCGGCGTACCTCTATGTGCGACGCGAACTCCAGGACCGTTTCGACTCCCCGCTGCCGGGCTGGACCTCGCACGCCGACCCCTTCGGCATGAGCCCGTCCTACGCCCCGGCGGACGGCGCGCTGCGCGGTCGCGTCGGCACCCCGGACATTCTGTCCATGCTCGCCCTGGAGGCGGCGCTGGAGGTCTGGGACGGGGTGTCGGTCGAGGCGGTGCGCGCCAAGTCCCTCGCCCTGACGGACTTCTTCCTGGAGTGCGTCTCGTCGTACGTCGGTGAGGGGCGCGTCGAGTGCGTGACTCCTCTGGCGCACGGGGAGCGGGGCAGCCAGGTCGCGCTGCGCTGCGAGGACGCCGGTGAGGTCATGAAGCGGCTCATCGAGCGGGGTGTGGTGGGCGACTTCCGGCATCCGGACGTGCTGCGGTTCGGTTTCACGCCGCTGTACGTCGGCTTCGCGGACGTGGAGCGGGCGGCGGGGGTGCTGGGGGAGATTCTCGCTGCGGGCGGGCGCGGCTGACCGGCCGGTCGTGGCGTCAGGCCGGGGTGACGTACACCCCGGCCTCCGCCGCGGCGAGCGCCGCGTCCGCCGCGCGGTCGGCGGCGGCGGGGTCCGGGGTGGTTCCGGCGGTGAGGAAGCCGTAGTAGAGGGGGGCCGAGACCGCCCGTACGACCGTCGCCGGGTCCGTGCCGGGCGGAAGCTCCCCGCGCGCGACGCCCTCCGTCACGCACGGGGCCCACTCGGCGATCCGTACGTCGTAGAAGTGCCGCAGCGCCTCGGCCGTACGCGTGTCGCAGGCCGCCGCGGCGATGACCGCGCGGAACAGCGCGCCCTGCCGGGGGTCGGCGAGCGTCCGCTGGACGAGGGCGGCGTTGGCCCGCAGGTCGTCCCGGACCGATCCGGTGCGGGTGCGGGGCAGCGACTGCTCGGCCATGTCGGCGAGCAGGTCGGCCACCAGCGCGGTGACCGTCCCCCACCGCCGGTACACGGTCGTCTTCCCGACCTCCGCGCGGCGGGCGACCTCCGCGAGATCGAGGCGGTCAAAACCCTGTTCGGCGAGCACGTCTCCGGCCGCGTGCAGCACGGCGGCACGGACACGCGCGGTACGCCCTCCGGGACGGACGGTGCCGGGTTCGGCGGACATATCGGCCTCCTCGGTACGCTCCGGATCCGCGGGTGCGGACACCCCGCCAGCGTAACGAAACAGCAGAACCGTTTAACCCTCACCGAGCGTGACATCCCCGTGTCCGCGCACGTCATCGGGCTGATACCGTCCCGGCCAACGGCCGAATTCTCTTCCTGGACGGTTTGCCGGTCCGTCAAATCCGTTTGATCGCTGAGAGGTTGGAGCATGTCGGACGACGCCGCAGCCCGTGCCGCCGCAGAAGCCCGCGCCGCGGCCGAGGAGGAGTCGGCCTTCTCGCACCCGGTGGTCGACCCCGACGTCACCGTCGCGTACGGCGACGACCCCGATCAGGTGATCGACTTCTACGCCCCGCGCGAGGATCGTGCGCCGGGCGGCGTCCTCGCGCCCCTGGTCGTCGTCCTGCACGGCGGTGCGTGGCGGGCACCGTACGACCGCCGTCATGTGACGCCGTTCGCGGACTTCCTGGCCCGGCGGGGGTTCGCGGTGGCCAATGTGGAGTACCGGCGGGGCGGGGTGGTGATCCCGATTCCTGGGCAGAGCACGGCGGTTGACGGAGTTCGTGCGGGTGACGGCGGTTCGGCTGCCGGGGGCGGCGTCGGGCCGGTCGCCGGTCGCTGGCCGGAGACCTTCGACGACGTCGCCGCGGCGATGGATGCGCTGCCCGGGTTCGTACGGGAGCACCTTCCGCAGGCGGACCCGCGCCGCATGGTGGTCACCGGCCACTCCGCGGGCGGCCACCTGGCGCTGTGGGCCTCGGCGCGGCACCTCCTGCCCACCGACGCAGCCTGGCACATCGCCCGTCCGGCGCCCCTGCGCGGTGTCGTCGCCCTCGCCCCGATCGCCGACTTCACGGTCGCCGAGAAGCTGGACGTGTGCGGCGGGGCGTGCCGCCAACTCCTCGGCGGGGAGGAGGGGTTCGCGGCACGGTTGCCGTACGCCGACCCCGCGCTCCTGCTTCCCACCGGGATCGCGACCACCCTCGTCCAGGGCCGCGCGGACACGGTCGTGCCGCAGGCGGTCGCCGAGGCGTACGCGGACGCGGCGGCCAAGGCCGGCGAGGTGGTGGGCCTGACGCTGCTGGAGGACGTCGGTCACTTCCCCCTGATCGACCCGGCGGCGGACGCGTGCGCGGTGGTGGCGGAGGAGATCGCGCAGCTGGCGTGGTGAGCAGGGGTGGGGCGGTGGGCGCGGTGGGCGCGGTGGGTGTTGCGGGTGCGGTGAGTGTGGTGAGTGCTGTGGAGTTCGTTCCCGCGCTCGTCGCGACGTGTGGTCCGAGGCTTCCCGCGATGCTCGTTCCAGCCCCTCCCGGTGATACCCGTAGTACCTGAGAGCTACGGCTCAGAAGAGCTCCCCGGCGTGACGCGGACGACGGGCGTCGCTCCGTAACTTCCTTTCCAGACAAGCCCGATGGCCGGGCTGACGGGGGAGGGGCGACGACGTGGAGAGCATCCGGAGGGGCCGGCGCGAGGCGCTGCACGGGGCACGGCGTGAGGCGGCACACGAGGCGCGGCGCGAGGCGGCACACGAGGCGCGGCGCGAGGCGGCACACGAGGCACACGGGGACGCGCGGGAACAAGCGAGGGAGCAGCACGGGGAGCGCCCACGCCGACGCACCCACAGATGGCGTCGAGCCTTCCTCGCGAGCCTCGTCGTCACCGCGGTGGTGGCTCCTCTCTCCGCCGCGGCCGACTCGCAAATCCCCGCCCCGAAGCCTGCCGCCCTCCCGGCGCTCACCGCCTCGACTCTCACCGGCGTCTACGCCGCCAACCGCGCCAACGCCGCCGTGGCCGCCGACATGGCCGCGGCCCACGGTGACGCCCACCGTGCCGAGGCGGACCGGGAGATGGCCGAGCCCGCCCGGCACCTCCTCACCTTCGACGGCCGGGGCCCCGGCCAGGCGACCGAGGTCTTCGGCGACCTCGCCGACGCCGACCACGTGGCCGTCCTGGTCCCCGGCTCCGACACGTCCCTGGACACCTACCCCCGCTTCCGGGCGGCCGCGGACGCCCTCCACCGGCAACTTGCGAGGACGGCCCCGCCGGGCACCCGCACCGCGGTGGTCGCCTGGCTCGGCTACAGCACCCCGGACACGATCAGCACCACGGTCCTCACCACGGACCGGGCCGACGAAGCAGCCCCCCGGCTGCGGGAGTTCATACGCGGACTGCACGGCGTCACCGGCCCCGGGGCGACCGTCTCCCTCCTCTGCCACTCCTACGGCACCGTCGTCTGCGCCCGAGCCGCCACCCGCCTGGACATCGACGACCTGGTCCTGGTCGGCAGCCCCGGCACCGGCGCGGACACCGCGACAGGGCTGCACACCCCGGCCCGGGTCTGGGCTGCCAGAGGCAAGGACGACTGGGTGGCCGAGGTCCCCCACGTCAGGACCGACGTCTTCGGCGTCACCGTCGGCTTCGGCACCGACCCCATCTCCCCGGCCTTCGGCGCGCGCGTCTTCGCCGCCGGAAAGGGCGGTCACAGCGACTACTTCACCCCGGGCTCGGTCTCCCTGACCAACCTCGCCCGGATCGTCCTCGGAGACACCGCGGAGATGACCCGTGCCTGAGATCCGGACCCACCATTCCCGGGGCGGCGTACGCGACGCCATACGCCAGTGCGCGGACGGCATACGCCAGAACGCGGACGGCATACGCCGGGCCGCCGCCCGGATCGACACGGCGACACCGAAAGGGCGGGACCGCGCCGTGGACGCCCTGCGCGCCCTCGCGATCCTCGGCGTGGTCCTCGGCCACTGGCTGGTGACGGCCCTGGTCGCCGACGGCGGCGACCTGCACACCGCGAGCCCGTTGCAGCACATGCCCTGGCTGGCCCCGATCTCCTGGGCCTTCCAGACGCTGGCCGTGTTCTTCCTGGTGGGCGGTCATGTGGCGACACGCGGCTACACCTCGGCACTCGCGCGTGGGACAACCTACGGGCAGTGGCTGAAGGGGCGCATGGAGCGGCTGTTCAAGCCGGTCGCCGCCGTCCTCGCGCTGTGGACGGTGGCCGCGGTGGCCCTGCTGCTGACCGGCGTCCCGTTCGGCACGGTCCGCACGCTGGTCAAGCTCGCCCTGTCCCCGATGTGGTTCCTACTGGTCTTCGGCGTGCTGACGGCGGCGACCCCGCTGCTGCGACGGCTCCACCCGCTGTGGCCGCTGGCCGTCGTCCTGCACGTGGACATCGTGCGCTTCGGGCTCGGCGGCCCGGACTGGCTCGGCTGGGTGAACCTGGCGGCCGGCTGGATGGTGCCGTACACCCTGGGCGCCGCCTGGACGCGGGGCGAGCTGGAGGGGCGGCGCGCGGGGTGGCTGCTGCTCGGGGGCGGTGCGGCGGTGACCGCGGTGCTCGTCGTGTGGGCGGGGTATCCGGCGTCGATGGTCGGGGTGCCGGGCGTCCAGGTCTCCAACCTGAACCCGCCGACGCTGGCCGCGGTCACCTTCGGCCTGGCTCAGTGCGGCCTCGCCCTGCTGCTGCGCGACCGGCTGCGCCGCGGCATGCGACGCCCTCTGGCCTGGGCGGCGGTGGCGCTGGTCAACCTCTCCGCGATGACGGTCTTCCTGTGGCACCAGACCGCGTTGATGGCCACCACGGCCACCGGCCTCGCCGTGGGCCGTCTTCCCGGTCTGCACACCGTGCCCGACGGCCTGGGCTGGGTGGCGGCCCGGCTGGCCTGGCTCCCGGTGTTCGCTCTCGTCCTGACGGTCTGCTGGGCGGCCTTCCGGTCCTTCGAGCAGGGGCCCCGCAGGGTCGTGGGCCGGGCGTCACGGGTGATCCGGGTGCATCGTCGTGCGGATCCGGCCCCGGTGAAGGAGACGCATCGTGCCTAGGGTGGGCGGCGTGACGGAGACGGGGATCCAGCGGGCGGTCGTGAGCCGCGTGCTGCGTCGACTGCGGGTGTTTCGCGAGGACCTCTGGAGTTTCGAGGCCGACCCGATGCCCCCTTCCGTGTGGGTGCGCTGGCTGCCGCACGGTGTGCTGTGCTTGGTCGCCTTCGGAGTCACTCTGGGCGCGGTGGCCCAGCTCGTGGACGACGGCGGGGTGGGCACCCAGCTCGCCTTCGTCATCGGTCTCGCGCAGGGTGCCGCCGTGGTGTTCGCGCTCTGGCGGCCCGTCCCGGCGTGGTGGCTGTCGACGGCGGCCATGGTGGTGGGCGCCTTCGAGGTGCGCCGCCACCTGCTCGCCGGCGGTGCCCACGACGTCCCCTGGCCGTGGACGACGGCGGGGATCATCGGGCACCTGGCGGTCCTGCTGCTGCTCGCCCTGAGGGTCCCTACCCGGGTGTCGGTCGAGGCACTGGCCGTGAACCTTCTTCTGACCTACGTCATCCAGGGACTGGTGGGCGCTGCCGACTACGCGCCCACCGGGCTGCTCACGGCCCTCCTGTGCACGATCGTCGTGGTCCTCGGCACAGCCCTGCGAGGCCGCCGCGAGGCCCGCGCGGAACTCGGCCGGCAGACCACGCTCACCGCGGAGGAGCGGGCCCGTCGCACCCTCCTGGAGGAGCGCAGCCGTATCGCGCGCGAACTGCACGACGTCGTCGCCCACCACATGTCCGTCATCTCGATCCAGGCGCAGGTCGCCCCGCACCTCGTGGAGAACCCGTCCGAGGAGCTCCAGGAGAACCTCGCCGGCATCAGGGAGAACGCGCTGGAGGCACTGACCGAGCTGCGCCGGGTGCTGGGAGTGCTGCGCTCCGAGAACCCCGACGCCCCGGACCTCGTCGACACCCCGGGCACCGGAACCGCCCCGCACACCCCGCAGCCCACCCTCGACCGGCTCGACGCGCTGGTGGAGAACACTCGGGCGGCCGGACTGAGCGTCCAGGTCGACGTACTGGGCACACGGCGGCCGTTGCCGTCCGGTGTGGAACTGTCGGCGTACCGGATCGTGCAGGAGGCACTGAGCAACGTCCTGCGTCACGCGCCCGGCGCGACCGCCTCGGTCAGGCTCGTCCACTATCTGCACGGGGTGGACGTGCGGATCGCCAACTCCCGCCCCCTGCGCAGCGTGGCGGTCTCGCCGGGCGCGGGGCACGGCCTGCTCGGCATGCGGGAGCGGGCTGCGATGCTCGGCGGGACTCTGCGTGCCGGCCCCCGGCCCGACGGCGGCTACGAGGTGGCCGCGTATCTTCCGACGTCGCCCCCGGGCGGCCCCGACCAGGCCAGTGACTCGAAGGACGGCACCGTATGACGAGCAGCCCCATCCGTGTACTGATCGCCGACGACCAGCAGATGGTCCGGCAGGGCTTCAGCGTGCTGCTGGGCGCGCAGCCCGGCATCGACGTGGTCGGACAGGCGGTCGACGGCCTGGACGCCATCGCCAAGGTCGACGAACTCGTCCCGGACGTGGTCCTGATGGACATCCGCATGCCCGAGCTGGGCGGCATCGAGGCCACCCGCCGCATCACGGGCGAGCGCCCGGAGATCAAGGTCCTCGTGCTGACCACCTTCGACCTCGACGAGTACGTCTACGAGGCGTTGCGGGCCGGGGCGTCCGGGTTCCTGCTGAAGGACGCCTCCGCGGAGCAGCTCGCCGAGGCGGTGCGGGTGGTGGCGGCCGGGGACGCGCTGCTCGCGCCCGGTATCACCCGCCGTCTGATCGCCGAGTTCTCGCGCCTCGACGACCGGCCCCGGGCCCCGCTCAAGAGCCGGGTGGGGGAGCTCACCGAGCGCGAGACGGAGGTCCTCGCCCTGATCGCGCAGGGACTGTCGAACGCGGAGATCGCCGGACGACTCGTGGTCGCCGAGCAGACGGTGAAGACGCACGTGGGCCGCATCCTGGTGAAGCTGGGCCTCAGGGACCGGACCCAGGCGGCGGTGTTCGCGTACGAGTCGGGGCTGGTGCGGCCGTCGCGGTACTGACTCCCGTCCCCCCGGGGGACCCCGTAGTACCTGAGAGGGATGCCCGAGGACCCGTCTCACTGGGGACGACGGGAGCCCCGGCTCACACCTACCGTTTCGAATGTGACCGAGACGACCGAGACACACATGACACTTCCGCACGGCGGCAGCGGCGAGTTCGACACGTACCAGCCCCGCAGCCCGGAGTTCAAGGCCGCCGTGGACGCCCTGCGTGGCCTGCGGCACGACTTGATCAGCGATGCCTTCGCCTATCGCCCGCTGCCCCCGATGCGCGTCGGCAGGGGGCTCTCCGGTGGGCTGCCCGGCCGAGTGCGGGGGTACGCGGCCTGGACACCGCACGTGCTGATCACCGCGGCCGGCCTGGTCGCGATGCTCATCGGCTCGTCCAACAGCAACAACAACAACGGCACGGCCACCGACCTCCTCGTCGGCGTGCTCGCCCTGGCCCCGGTCCTGCTGACCATGGTGCGGCCGGTCCTGGCCTTCTGGGTCTCGATGGCCGCGACCGCGATCACCTACGCGGTGGCATCCACCGCCTGGGACGAGTGGCCCTGGCTGGACGGCAGCTTCGCCTGCCACCTCATGGTGCTCACGCTGGTGGCCATACGCACCAGGCCGCGCACAGCGGCGTGGATGTGGCTGCTGACCGGAATCTACGGCCTGCTGTGGGAGGGAGCCTTCAGCGGTGGGCACTACAACAGCACCGACACGGTGCAGCTGCTGTTCGTCTCCGCCCTGGCTCTGCTCGCCGTGAGCGTCTGGCACATACGCCGGGACGCCCAGCAGACGGTGACCGCCCAACAGACGGTGACCGCCCACGAGCGCTCCCGCCGCACGCTGCTGGAGGAGCGCACGACCATCGCCCGCGAGCTGCACGACGTGGTGGCCCACCACATGTCGGTCGTCGCCATCCAGGCGGAGGCCGCGCCCTACCGGGTGGAGAACCCGCCGCCGGAGCTGGAGAAGGCGTTCGCCACCATCCGGGAGAACGCGGTGGCGGCCCTGACCGAGCTGCGCCGGGTCCTGGGCGTGGTCCGCGCCGAGGACTACGAGGCCCCGGACGCCCCGCAGCCCACCCTGGCCGATCTGGACGCGCTGCTCGCCAACGTGCGGGACGCGGGTCTGAGCGTCGACAAGGTGCTGACCGGAGCCGTGCATGAACTGCCGCAGGGTGTCGAGCTGTCGGCGTACCGGATCGTGCAGGAGGCGCTCAGCAACACCCTGCGTCACGCACCCGGCGCGAGTGCTCGGGTCGAGGTGTCGTATGTCCTCGGCGGCCTGGGTCTGCGCATGGTCAACGGCCCGCTGCCCTTGCCGTCGCTGGTGAAGTCCTCGCCCGGAGCGGGGCACGGCATCACCGGCATGCGGGAGCGGGTCTCCATGCTGAACGGCGAGATGACGGCGGGCCCCACGGACGAGGGAGGGTACGAGGTGACGGTGTTCCTGCCGGTGCCGCTGCCGGTGCAGTTCGAGGACGGGGCTGAGGCATGACCATCCGGGTCCTGGTCGCGGACGACCAGATGATGGTCCGCGAGGGCTTCTCGGTGCTGCTGAACGCGATGCCGGGCATCGAGGTGGTCGGTGAGGCCGTCAACGGCCGGGAGGCGGTCGACCGGGTCCGTGAACTCGCCCCGGACGTGGTCCTGATGGACATCCGCATGCCCGAGCTGAACGGCATCGAGGCGACGAGGGAGATCGTCGCGGCGGACGGCACGGCGAAGGTCCTGGTCCTGACGACCTTCGACCTCGACGAGTACGTCTACCAGGCACTGCGCG
Organism: Streptomyces sp. NBC_00285; assembly: GCF_036174265.1. NCBI lineage: Bacteria > Bacillati > Actinomycetota > Actinomycetes > Kitasatosporales > Streptomycetaceae > Streptomyces > Streptomyces sp. NBC_00285. The sequence continues at coordinate 5,777,921 of NZ_CP108055.1, forward strand.
CGGGAGCCTCGGGCTTCCTCCTCAAAGATGCCTCGGCCCACCAACTCGCTGACGGAGTAAAGGTGGTGGCCTCCGGCGAGGCGCTCCTCGCGCCCTCCGTCACCCGGCGCCTGATCACGGAGTTCGCCAAGCTCTCCGAGTCCCCCCGCCTCATACCCTCGGCGCACACGGCCTACGGCGACCTGACCTACCGCGAGACGGAAGTACTGATCCACATCGCCCAGGGCCTGTCGAACTTCGAGATGGCCGAGCGCCTGATGGTCGCGGAGTCGACGATCAAGACCCACGTCAGCCGGGTCCTGGTGAAACTGGGCCTCAGGGACCGGACCCAGGCGGCGGTGTTCGCGTACGAGGCGCGGTTGGTGACGCCGGGCTGACGGGGACGGCTGTCACCGTCGAGTCAGAATTCGGTGCCGCCACCGGAGAAACGTACGGGTGACACGAGCGCGATGCGGATCAGGCCGGGCTCGGGAGGAGGTGCGTCGTAGACGTAGGTGACCGTGAGTGCGGGGCGTACGTCCGTGTTTTCGAGACGTGTCGTATAGATCTTCATGGCGCCGACGGCACTTTGTGCTCGCCGACCGAGTGCCGGGTTCTTCTCCAGTTCGGCTCGCAGGGTCTCGACGGCTTCGAGTGTTCCGCGACCGATGGCGAGGCAGCGGGCGTGGGCCTCACGGGTGATCTCGGCGACGACCGGTTGCTGATCGTCGCTCACCGACCGTTGCCCCGAGCAGTGCGGATTTCGGCGACAGCGGCGGCGACGGCCGAATCGAAGTCGGGATCCTGGCGCGCTGCGACCCGGCCGCGGAACTCCTCGACCAGGCGGACGACTCCGGAAAGGTCGGCCGGATCGGCATGGTTGATCTCACGGGCCAGCTCGGCCTCGAAATCGTCGGCGTCGCCGGGGAAGCCGTAGCCCATGGTCAGGGCTGCACGAAGCTCCCCGATGGTGCGCATGGGGGGGAGGTGGGGCTGGCCGGACTCTGTCGGTCGGGTAGTCATGGCGTCGGCTCCCTTTCGCAGTGTCGCTTTCACCGTACCCGGATGCTTCCGCCACTGGTCGCGGCTTACGAACCGCGTTCGTCGCGGCCTACTCACGCCACGGCCAGTTCGCACCAGACGTACTTGCCTCGGTTGCCGTTTCTGGACAGCGGCTGCCAGCCCCACACGTCGGCGCAGGCGCGGACCAGAGCGAGGCCGCGGCCGTTCTCGGCGTCGGTGAGGTGGGTCAGGGGACCCGGTGGCTCGGGCGGCTCGGGGTCCGCGTCCCACGCGCCGAGGCGGAGCGTTCCGGGCGGTGACCAGCGCACCCGTAGGGCTGCGGGCCCCTTGGTGTGCAGTACGGCGTTGGAGACCAGTTCGGTGGCGAGCAGTTCCGCGGTGTCGACCAGGGTGATCAGGCCGTGCATCGTCAGGATGAGGCGCAGGGTCCGGCGGCTGACGGTGACGGCTCGGGGGTCGTTGGGGATGTTGAGCACGTACTCCCAGGGTTCGGGCATACGGCAACTCCGTTCAGGTGATGGGGGGTTGCGGTCGGCGGGCGGTGGCAGTGTCGCGCCGTCATGGCAGGACGGCGAGGTGCGCTTCCGGTACCCCGGGGTTCCGCAGCGTGTGCGTCGCGTCACCGACAGTAGAGGAGTAATTACTCCTCATGCAAGGGATTGGCGTAGCCTGGCGCTCGAACGAGGCATTACGGCAGGGCTGTTGAGGAGGGTGCATGGCGCCGAGGAGTCACCCCACCGCGAGGCAAGTGCGGTTGGGCACCGAGTTGCGTCGACTGCGGGAGGCTGCCGGACTGAAGGCGCGCGAGGTGGCCGGGCTTCTGAATTCGACCTCCGCTCAGATAAGTCAGGTGGAACTGGGCCTCTCCGGTGCAAGCGAGGAGCGGGTGCGGCGTCTCGCGGCGCATTACGCCTGCGCGGACAGGATGTTGATCGACGGCCTCGTGGCCATGGCGACCGACCGTACGCGTGGCTGGTGGGAGGACTACCGGGGAGTGCTGCCCCAGACGACCCTTGACGTGGCAGAAGCGGAGCATCATGCGAGGTTTCTGCGCGAGACAGTGATCACCTATGTCCCCGGGCTCCTCCAGACCTCGGACTACACCCACGCGGTGCTCACCTACGTGCGTCCCGAGTTGCCGGAGAACGAGGTGGCGCAGCGCGTCGAGTACCGGATGAAGCGCCGCGCGGTCATCGAGCGCGACACCCCGGTCCCGTACGAGACAGTCGTCCATGAGTTCGCCCTGCGTGTGCATGTGTCCGACCGCCGGACGTCGCTCGCCCAACTCCGTTTCATCCTGGACAAGATCGAGGCAGGCCAGGCGAGGGTACGTGTCATCCCTGTCGAACGCGAAAGCTTCGCCGGCGCTGATGCCTCGATGCTGTATCTGGGCGGCCCGGTGCCGCAGTTGGACACGGCACTCCGGGACGCCCCCACCGGCGCGCGCTACATCGATGCGCCGTCGCAGCTGGAACAGCTTCGTGCTCTCTTCCATAGGGTGCAGTCAGCGTCGCTGGACCCCATCGCGTCGCGCGACTTCATCCACCGACTGACGAAGGAGCTGCAATGAACTGGCGGAAGTCCAGCCACTCCGGCGGCGGCGAGGGCGATGCCTGCGTCGAGATCGCGAACGTCCACCCCCGAATAGCCGTCCGCGACTCCAAGACCCCCTCCCGCGCCACCCTCTCCTTCCCGGCCCCCGCCTTCACCGCCCTGATCGACCACCTGAAGGAACACTCCTGGTCAGACGCCCCCATCAGCGGTTAGCGTCCCCGCATGACCGCCTTCGATCCCTGGGACCCGGCGTTTCTCGCCGACCCGTACCCCGCCTACGCCGAGCTGCGTGCCAAGGGCCGGGTGCAGTACTTCGAGCCGACGGACCAGTGGCTCGTCCCGCACCACGCGGACGTATCCGCGCTGCTCAGGGACCGGAGGCTGGGGCGGACGTATCAGCACCGGTTCACGCACGAGGACTTCGGGCGGACCGCGCCGCCCGCAGCGCACGAGCCGTTCCACACGCTCAACGATCACGGGATGCTCGACCTGGAGCCGCCGGACCACACCCGGATCCGGCGACTGGTGTCGAAGGCGTTCACGCCGCGCACGGTCGAGCAGCTCAAGCCGTATGTGACGAAGCTGGCCGGTGAGCTGGTGGACCGGCTCGTCGCGGAGGGCGGCGGTGATCTGCTCACCGATGTGGCCGAGCCCCTCCCCGTCGCGGTGATCGCCGAGATGCTGGGGATCCCGGAGGCGGACCGGGCACCGCTTCGGCCCTGGTCGGCGGACATCTGCGGGATGTACGAGCTGAGCCCGCCGCAGGACGTGGCGGCGAGGGCGGTGCGGGCGTCGGTCGAGTTCTCCGAGTACCTGCTGGAGCTGATCGCCGAGCGGCGCGAGAGCCCCGGGGACGATCTGATCTCGGGGCTCATCGCCGCGCACGACGAGGGCGACCGGCTCACCGAGCAGGAGATGATCTCCACCTGCGTCCTGCTGCTCAACGCGGGCCACGAGGCCACCGTGAACGCCACCGTCAACGGCTGGCACGCCCTGTTCCGCAACCCCGGCCAACTGCAAGAACTGCGCGCGGACCACTCCCTCGTCCCGCGGGCCGTCGAAGAGCTCATGCGCTACGACACCCCGCTCCAGCTCTTCGAACGCTGGGTGCTGGACGACATCGAGATCGACGGGACGACGATCCCGAGGGGCGCCGAGATCGCCATGCTCTTCGGCTCCGCCAACCACGACCCCGCGGTGTTCCCGGACCCCGGGCACCTCGACCTCACCCGCACGGACAACCCGCACATCTCCTTCAGCGCCGGTATCCACTACTGCATCGGCGCCCCCCTGGCCCGTATCGAACTGGCGGCGTCCATGACGGCCCTGCTGGAGAAGGCCCCGACGCTGGCCCTGGCGGCGGAGCCGCAGCGCAAGCCGAACTTTGTGATCCGGGGGCTGGAGGGACTGCGCGTCGAGGTGATGTGATCACTCGTTCGGCTGATCACCGGGTGATCGGGCACGCGCTTCGTCTGAGGCTCGCCACACTGGCCACAGCCTGAGAGGGGGTGCACCATGACCGTTATGGCAGAGCGCACAGTGCAGACGTCCCAGATGTCGGTGGAGGAGTTCGAGAGGATCGCAGCCTTCGCCGCCAAGGAGACCGACGACACCGTCAGGTTCGAGTTCATCAACGGACGGATCGGGGTCAAGAAGGTGGCCGACGGGGACCACGACACCATTGTCGTGTGGCTGAGCAAGCGCTGCATGCAGGCCAGGCCTGACCTCGACCTCTACCAGGGCCGGGGATTGCGGGTGGAGAAGTACCGTGACGGCAGGACTCGTCCTGACGCGCGGTGCTCGTACCGGAGGAGCACTTCGCAGGGCACGGTGAGTGGGCCGACCCCAGCGGGGTGCTCATGGTGGTCGAGGTCACGTCGTACGACTCCGACACCGACCGGCGCGATCGGCAGGAGAAGCCCGTGGCGTACGGGGCGGCAGGGATCCCGTTCTACCTGCTGATCGATCGCGATGCCTGCACGGTAAAGCTGTACAGCGACCCGGATCCCGGCGTCGGATACCGCGACAGCCGCACGGTCCCTTTCGGTGTGCGCCTGCTGCTCCCTGAGCCCCTCGGCATCGAACTCGACACCGAGAAACTCAAGCAGTACGTCGACTGATCCCCTGCGTCGCCCCTGCGTCACGTCGTCAGGTCCCGTTGTTGCGGCTCCGCCGCCCGCCGGCCAGCCGTACCAGCAGGGTGACGACGAGGAGCGGCAGGAAGGCTCCCCCCAACACCACGAGCGGCAACTCCGTGAACAGGACCTTCAGGTCCATGCCCTCGTTCTCGAAACCGCCGCCCAGGTGGCGCCCGGTGCGGGGCATGGACAGCCACAGGGCGGGGGCGGCGATCGCCCCCGCCGCCGACAACGCGCAGCCCCCGCAGGTCACTCCGTCCACTCTCCGCTTCATGCAGGGAGGGACGCACGGGCCCGGCCCACGGTTCACGTCGTCAGGTCGCGTCGCCGCAGGCCCGTGAGACCGCCCGCCACCAGCACCGCCGCGAGCGCGAGCAGCACCAGCACCGGCTCCCACGTCATCCCGCCGCCCGGCAGCTTCGGCAGGTGGCCGAAGGGCGAGAGCTCCAGCACCGGCCGGGGGACGTCCAGCGCCGGGCCCACCCAGCCGATCAGCAGGACCGCCCCGGCGACTCCCCAGGACAGCGGAGCCAGCCGTGGGGCCAGGCCGTACAACAGGACCGCCAGTCCGCCGACCACCCACACCGCGGCCACCTGCACCAGGCACGCGCCCAGGATCGGGCCGGCCTCCCTGCCGTAGCCCACGGCGAGGCCGAGGCCCGCGAGCAGCATGATGAGCACCGCGCCGCCGAAGGCGATCACCAGGTGGCCCAGAGCCCACCTCAGCCGGCCCACCGCGTTCGCCAGCAGCGGTTCCGCCCGCATCGAGGTCTCCTCGCCGTGCAGTCGCAGTACCGACGCGACGACGTACAGCGCGGCCACCAGCCCCAGCATCCCGGTCATCGAGGCGAGGAAGGCATCCGTGAGGCCGGACTGTCCGCCCATCCGCTCGAAGATCTCGCGGGCCTTCTCGTTGTCGCCGACCAGGTCGGCCACGCCGTCGGTGAGGCCGCCGTAGACCACCCCGGCGACGAAGAAGCCGATCGACCAGCCGAGCACACTGCCCCGCTGGAGCCGCCAGGCCAGCGCGCCCACGGTGCGCAGGCGGCCGGAAGCAGGTCCCGGGCGGGTCGGCACGAAGCTCATGCCCACGTCCCGGCGGCCCGCGAGCACGTACGTCAGCACGCCCTGTGCCGCGATCGCCGCCGCGAACAGCCCCAGTACCCACCAGCGTTCGCCCGCGAAGGCGCGCAGCTGCGACAGCCACCCGAGGGGCGACAGCCAGGTCAGGACGGACGAGCCGTCGACCGACTCCGAGTCGCCCGCCGCCCGCAGAGCGAAGGCCACGCCCAGCACTCCCGCCGTCAGCCCCCGCGCCAGCCGCGCGCTCTCCGTCAACTGCGCCACGATCGCGGCCATGGTGGCGAAGAGCATCCCCACCGCCGCGAGGCCCAGACCGAACGCCACCGCTCCAGCGGTCCCCTGACCTGCCAGGCCCACCGTCACGAGCAGGGCCAGCACCCCGCTCGCCACGGCTGCCGCCAGCAGCGCCGCCGTCAGCGAGGCACGGCGGCCCACCGCCCCCGAGGCGATCAGCTCGTGCCGGCCGCTCTCCTCCTCGTCACGGGTGTGGCGTACGACGACCAGGAGACCGGTGACGGCGGCGAGCGCGCCCGCGTAGACGCCGACGCGCCAGGCGGTGAGGGCACCGAGGGAGCCGTCGAAGGCGGGGCCGATCAGCGCGCGGAGGGAGGAGTTGGCGGCGACCTGTCGGAGCAGGTCGGCGCGCTCCGCCTCGGTGCCGTAGAGGCCCTTCAGGGTGTTCGGCATGGAGAGGACCATGAGGGCGTTCACCGCCACCCACACCGGGATCATCACCCGGTCGCGGCGGAGCGCGAAACGCAGCAGCACTCCCGTACCCGCGAGGGAGGTCATGACGCGTCCTCGTCCTGGTAGTGCCGCAGGAACAGTTCCTCCAGTGTCGGCGGGGTCGACGTCAGCGAGCGCACACCCGAGTCGGTCAACGACCGCAGTACGGCGTCGAGTTGTTCGGTGTCGACCTGGAGCCGTACCCGGCGGCCCCGGACGTCGAGGCCGTGGACGCCCGTCAGACCCGCCAACCCGTTGGGGGCGCCCGCGAGTTCGGCCGTGACGCTGGTCCGGGTGAGGTGGCGCAGCTCGGCCAGCGAACCCGACTCCACCGTGCGGCCGCGCCGGATGATGCTGACGCGGTCGCAGAGTTCCTCGACCTCGCTCAGGATGTGCGACGACAGCAGGACCGTACGGCCGCGGTCGCGCTCCTCCTCGACGCAGCGCCGGAAGACCGCCTCCATCAGCGGGTCCAGGCCCGATGTCGGCTCGTCCAGGATCAGCAGGTCCACGTCCGAGGCGAACGCGGCGACCAGGGCGACCTTCTGGCGGTTGCCCTTCGAGTAGGTGCGGCCCTTCTTGGTGGGGTCCAGCTCGAAGCGCTCGACCAGCTCGGCGCGGCGCACCGGGTCGAGGCCGCCGCGGAGACTGCCGTACAGGTCGATGACCTCGCCGCCCGACAGGTTCCGCCACAGGGTCACGTCGCCCGGGACGTAGGCGATGCGTCGGTGCACCTCGACCGCGTCGGTCCACGGGTCGCGGCCCAGCACCTGCGCTGCCCCGGAGTCGGCGCGCAGCAGGCCGAGCAGGACGCGGAGGGTGGTGGATTTGCCGGCGCCGTTGGGGCCGAGGAAGCCGTGCACCTCACCGGTCTCGACGTCCAGGTCGAGGCCGTCGAGGGCGTGGGTGCCGCCGAACGACTTGTGGAGTCCGGAGACGCTGATTGCCTTCGTCATGCTTCGGAACGTACGCTTCTTTCAGAAATTTGTGAAGTTAAGGAAGCGTATGAAGTCCCGTTAGGGTGGTGACCATGACGGATGCGGTGGGGCGTGACCAGGAGGCGGTCTCGAAGTTCGTGGAGAGCTTCGCCGCCCAGCTCGTCGAAGCCGGGATGCAGCGCATGCCGGCCCGGGTCTTCGCCGCGCTCCTGTCCTCCGACGAGGGCACCATGTCCTCCGCCGAACTGGGCGAGCAGCTGCGGATCAGCCCCGCCGCGGTCTCCGGGGCGGTGCGCTATCTCGCTCAGACGCACATGGTCTCGCGCGAGCGGGAGCCCGGTTCGCGCCGTGAGCGCTACCGGGTGCACGGCGACCAGTGGTACGAGGCCCTGACCAACCGCGAGGCAGTCCTCAAGCGCTGGGAGGCCGCCCTGCGCGAGGGTGTCGCCAGCCTCGGTGCCGACACGCCCGCGGGACGCCGCATGGCCGAGACGCTCGCCTTCTTCGAGTTCGTCGAGGGCGAGGTCGCGGCCATGATGGAGCGGTGGCGGATCCACCGCGAGGAGCGTTTCGGGAGCCTTTAGTGTCCTGCGCCAGTAGTCCGTCGGTGGATCTTCCGGGCCTCGGTGACCGGGGTCCGGACGCCGGTCAGGTGCGCCGGCCGTTCGAGTCTGCGCCCGGACCACCCGGGAACTTCCGGCGCGGGACCTAGCGTTCCTTCGTCTCCTCCAGCACCGTCCGCCCGAGCAGCAGATAGCGTTCCGGCGAGCGTCGCTTCAGGTACTGGGCGTACCCGATGCCCAGGGCCGCGACCGCCGCCACCAGCCACGGCGTGGCCTTCAGGACGAGGGAACCCGACTCCGAACCGGCCGCCGCGCCCATGTTGGAGACCAGCAGGACGACCACGGCGAGCATCGCGACACCGCCGACCAGCGGGGCCGTGAAGGTCCTGAACCAGTGGCGGCTCTCCGGGTGGTGCGTGCGGAAGTACGCCAGCACCGCGAAGGAGCACACGGCCTGCACGACCAGGATCGCCATGGTGCCGAGGATGGCGAGCAGGACGTATGTGCCGTTGTACGGGTCCTTGCCGGCCGCCGCGAACGCGAGGAGCAGCACTCCCGTCACCACCGTCTGCACCAGGCCCGCGATGTGCGGTGAGCCGTGCCGGGCGTGGGTGCGGCCGACGGTGTTCTTCAGGACGGGCAGGACGCCCTCGCGGCCCAGCGCGTACATGTAGCGGGCGGCGCAGTTGTGGAAGGCCATGCCGCAGGCCAGCGAGCCGGTGATCATCAGCCACTGCATGACGTCGACCGCCCAGTGGCCGACGTACTGCTCGGTCGGGCCGAAGAAGAGCTGCAGGGGGTTGGCGGTGGCGACCTTGACGGCGTTCGACTCGCCGGTGCCCGAGATGGCCATCCAGGAGACGAAGACGTAGAAGACGCCGACGCCCAGCACGGAGATCATCGTCGCCTTGGGGATGATCTTCTTCGGGTTGCGGGACTCCTCGCCGTACATCGCCGTCGACTCGAAGCCGACCCATGACCAGAAGGCGAAGAAGAGGCCCAGTCCGGCGGAGGTGCCCTTGAAGGCGTTGACGGGGTTGACCGGGTCGAGGCTGAAGCCGTTCGGGCCGCCGCCGTGGAAGGCGACCGAGACCGCCATCGCGGCGAGGATCGTCACCTCGGTGGCGAGCAGGACGACGAGCAGTTTCTCGGCGACCGAGATGCCGAACCAGGTGCCCATCGCGTTGACCGCGAGCATCAGCACCGCGAACGCCCACCACGGGATGTGAAGTCCCGTCTGGTCCTTCAGAGTTCCCGTCGCGAAGGTCGAGAAGATGCCGATGAGCGCCGGTTCGAACACGACGTACGCGAAGGTGGCGAGCAGCCCCGAGGCCAGTCCGACCGTGCGGCCGAGGCCGTAGGAGATGAAGCCGTAGAAGGCGCCCGTCGAGGTGATGTGCTTCGCCATCGAGGTGAAGCCGACGGAAAAGATTGCCAGGACGACCATTGCGACGAGGTAGCTCGCCGGGGCTCCGATGCCGTTGCCGGAGGACACCATGAAGGGCACGTTGCCGGTCATCGCGGTGATCGGCGCGGCGGTCGCGACGGCCATGAAGACCACCCCGGTCAGGCCCACAGCGTTGGCCTTCAGTCGGTGGACCGAGCCGTCCCCGCCCGTGTCCGTCGCCGGGGCGACTCCTTCGTCCACTGCCATGGGGTGGCCTCTCTCCTTGCCCGCTGCTTGTGTACCGAACCGGAACTCTGTCGGCCGAATGAGTCGAGCAAGGGTCTCGGGGCGTTAAAAGTTTGTCAACCAGACCTTTAGAAATGTGACGGCAACACGTGGCTCGTAGCGTCGCCGCATGAGCTATTCGTCCGTGCTCGGTGGTCGACGCCACCGCTTCGAGAGCCTCGCCCGTCTGCTCGCCGCCGCGAGCCCCGAACGCTCCGGCGACCGCCTGGCCGGACTCGCCGCCGCGTCCGAACAGGAGCGGGTCGCCGCGCGCTGGGCGCTCGCCGAGGTACCGCTCGCGGACTTCCTTACCAAGCCGCTGATCCCGTACGAGACCGACGACGTGACCCGGCTGATCCTCGACACGCACGACGCGACGGCGTTCGCGCCGGTGGCCTCGATGACGGTCGGCGGGTTCCGGGAGTGGCTGCTGTCGCAGGCGGCGTCCGCAGAGGCACTGGCCGCCGTGTCACCCGGGCTCACGCCCGAGATGGTCGCGGCGGTCTCCAAGCTGATGGGCAACGCGGATCTGGTCGCCGTGGCCCGCAAGGTCCGCGTGGTCACCGCGTTCCGCTCGACGATCGGACTGCCGGGGCGGCTGGCGACCCGGCTCCAGCCCAACCACCCCACCGACGACCCCGCGGGCGTGGCGGCGGCCCTGCTGGACGGCCTGCTCCTCGGCTCCGGCGACGCGGTGATCGGCATCAACCCGGCGACCGACAGCCCCAGGGCCGTACGGGACCTGCTGGAACTCCTCGACGGGGTGATCCAGCGCTACGCGATCCCCACCCAGTCCTGCGTGCTGTGCCATGTCACGACGAGCGTGGACCTGATGGAACGCGGTGCCCCCGTCGACCTGGTCTTCCAGTCCATCGCGGGCACCCAGGCGGCCAACGCGTCCTTCGGGGTGACGCTGGGTCTTCTCGACGAGGCGTACGAGGCGGCGCTGAAGCTGGAGCGGGGGACCGTCGGCCGCAACGTCATGTACTTCGAGACCGGCCAGGGCAGCGCCCTGTCGGCGGGCGCGCACCACGGGGTCGACCAGCAGACGGTGGAGGCACGGGCGTACGCGGTGGCCCGCCGCTACGACCCGCTGCTGGTCAACACCGTGGTCGGCTTCATCGGGCCCGAGTACCTCTACGACGGTCGGCAGATCCTGCGCGCCGCCCTGGAGGACCACTTCTGCGGCAAGCTGCTCGGGCTGCCGATGGGCCTGGACATCTGCTACACGAACCACGCGGACGCCGATGACGACGATGTGGCGACCATGCTGACCATGCTCGGCGTGGCCGGAGCGTCCTTCGTGATCTGCACGCCGGGCGGCGACGACATCATGCTCAACTACCAGTCGGCCTCCTACCACGATGCCCTGTACCTCCGGGAGGTCCTGGGACTGCGCCCGGCACCGGAGTTCGAGACCTGGCTCGCCTCGATCGGGCTGCTGGACGAACGGGGCGGCATCCGCGAGGTCTCCGGAGAGATCCACCCGTTGACGGCGATCGCGGCAGGGAGGTCGGCGGCATGACCGAGACGACTGTGCAGGCAGAGGTGGTTGAAGTGGCTGAGGTGGCCGTACAGACAGGCGAGTTGTGGGCGGAGCTACGGCTGCGCACGCAGGCCAGGATCGGTCTCGGCCGGGCCGGCTCCGCGCTTCCCACCCGGCACCGCCTCGAACTCCAGGCCGCCCACGCGGCCGCCCGGGACGCGGTGCACTCGCCGTTCGAGCCGGACGGGATCGCGGCGGCGCTGGCGGGGACGCCGACGGTACGGGTCCGCAGCGCGGCGGCCGACCGGCTCACCTACCTCCAGCGGCCGGACCTGGGCCGCCGCCTCGACCCGACGGACCGTGCGCACCTTCCGGTGGGGGAGTGGGACGTGGTCTTCGTCGTCGCCGACGGGCTCTCCAGCCGCGCGGTGCACGAGCACGCGGCGGCGGTGGTGCGCGGGACGACGGCTCTCCTCGGGGACTGGCGCGTCGCCCCGGTCGTCCTCGCCGAACAGGCCCGTGTGGCCCTCGGCGACGACGTGGCGGCGGCGATGGGCGCGACGATGGTGGTGGTGCTGATCGGCGAACGCCCCGGTATGTCGGCGGCGGACTCGCTGGGCGCGTATCTGACCCACCGGCCGGTCCCGGGCACGACGACGGACGCCGACCGCAACTGTCTGTCCAACATCAGGCCGCCGCTGGGGCTGTCCTACGAGGGCGCGGCGGCCAAGCTGGCGGGGCTCATGGGGCGGGCACGGGAGTTGGGGCGGACCGGCGTGGAACTGAAGGACGAGAGCGACGATCACGGCGAAGCGGTCGAGCGACTGCCCTGAGCCGCCCCCGGAGCGACTGCCCTCAGCCGCCCCACACAGCTCCCCACACAGCTCACCGCGGCACCGTCAGCCGCAGTGCTCCCTCCCGTACCACCCATGTCCGTCTCCGTACCGGTCCCGCGACCCCGGTGTCCGCCCGGTAGCGGAAGTCCGCCCCCGTGACCGTGACCGTCCTGCCGGAGGCCAGCAGGGGGGACGCCTCCGCGCCCACCGACAGCGGGCGTACCTCGACCGTGGCCAGGCCGCCGCCGGAGCCCGGGGTGACCGACACCGCCTCCAGGGGCTGGTCCAGGTCCACCAGCGTGACGCCGTCGACCTCGACCCGCAGATGGGCGGGGCCGGGAGCGGGCACGAACGGCTCCCGGGCGGGCCGGGCCGGCACCAGGGTCCGTACGAGCGACTGGTAGGTCCGCAGCCAGTGCCGTCCGGCCTCCGCCGCCTCGGCGGGTTCCGGGACCGACAGGGGCGGGATGCGCAACGTGCCCAGTACCACCCCGTCGCTGTCGTCCACCAGCAGGTCCAGCCGCCGCTCGGCGCCGTCCAGCACCGCCCGCGAGGCCGCCACCGCCCCCGTCGGCAGCCCCAGCGCGCGGGCGACGCCCAGCACCGGGCCGACGGGCACCACCGACAGCACACAGTGCGCCAGGTCCCGCTGCCGGTGCAGCTGCACCACCGCCCGGATCAGCGCGCGGTCGTCACCGACCACCACCGGTCGCCGGGAGCCGCGCCGAGCCAGCGCCCGGGCGAATTCCTCGGGCCCCTCCGGCAGGCACACCTTTGTCACCGCACCCGCGCTGAGCACGTCTTTCACGATCCGTACGGACTCGCCGTCGGTCTGCCGGGCGACCGGATCGATCACTACGAGCAGCTGATCGGAAGTCGCGGAAGTCGCCACCTCGGCCATGCCTCGCTTCCTCGGGTAGCATCTTTGTGCAAGAGCCCCTTGCGCTATTGCGCCAGGGGCTTCGTCTATTCCGGGGCATCCGGGTCCGACGGACAGCGGCCGACGACGGCCGTTGGTGCACGCGACGGTGAACCGTACGCGTACATCCCTGACCTTGGACATGCCCCGCCCGGAAGGGGTGTACGCGCGTGCCCGCACTTGTGCTGCTCGGTGCTCAGTGGGGTGACGAAGGCAAGGGAAAGGCGACCGACCTGCTCGGTGGCTCGGTGGACTATGTGGTGCGCTACCAAGGCGGCAACAACGCCGGCCACACGGTAGTCGTGGGCGATCAGAAGTACGCCCTCCACCTCCTCCCTTCCGGAATCCTGTCGCCGGGGTGCACCCCGGTCATCGGCAACGGTGTCGTCGTCGATCCGTCGGTCCTGTTCTCCGAGCTGAACGGACTGAACGACCGCGGCGTCGACACCTCCAAGCTCCTGATCAGTGGGAACGCCCACATCATCACGCCGTACAACGTCACCGTCGACAAGGTGACGGAACGCTTCCTCGGAAAGCGGAAGATCGGCACCACCGGACGCGGCATCGGGCCGACGTACGCGGACAAGATCAACCGCGTCGGCATCCGCATCCAGGACCTGTACGACGAGTCGATCCTGACGCAGAAGGTCGAGGCGGCTCTCGACGGCAAGAACCAGCTCCTCACCAAGGTCTTCAACCGCCGTGCCATCGAGGTGGAGCAGGTCGTCGAGGAACTGCTGGGCTATGCCGACCGGCTGAAGCCCTACGTCGCCGACACGGTCCTGGTGCTCAACCAGGCCCTGGAGAACGACAAGGTCGTCCTGTTCGAGGGCGGCCAGGGCACGCTCCTGGACATCGACCACGGCACGTACCCCTTCGTCACCTCCAGCAACCCCACCGCGGGCGGTGCGTGCACGGGATCGGGCGTCGGTCCCACGAAGATCAGCCGGGTCATCGGCATCCTCAAGGCGTACACGACCCGTGTCGGCTCGGGTCCGTTCCCGACCGAGCTGCTCGATGCGGACGGCGACGCGCTGCGCCGGATCGGCGGCGAGCGGGGTGTCACCACCGGCCGTGACCGCCGCTGCGGCTGGTTCGACGCGGTGATCGCCCGTTACGCGACCCGCGTCAACGGCCTCACCGACTTCTTCCTCACCAAGCTCGACGTCCTCACCGGCTGGGAGCAGATCCCGGTCTGCGTGGCCTACGAGATCGACGGCAAGCGCGTCGAGGAGCTCCCGTACTCCCAGACCGACTTCCACCACGCGAAGCCGATCTACGAGAACCTCCCCGGCTGGAGCGAGGACATCACGAAGGCCAAGACCTTCGCCGACCTCCCGAAGAACGCCCAGGACTACGTCAAGGCGCTGGAGGAGATGTCCGGCGCCCCGATCTCCGCGATCGGTGTGGGCCCGGGCCGGGACGAGACGATCGAGATCAATTCGTTCCTGTAAATCCCTTTTGTTCTGCAGCTGTTGGGCCGGTCATGGACATCCTTGACCGGCCCATGGCTTGCTCCTGGTTTCGCGCGCAACCGGCGGGACGCGACTATCTACGCGGGTAGTTCCCTCTCTCCTCCCACTTCCCCTCCAGGAGCCCTGCCATGCCCGTCAGTCCCATGAACCGCCGCGCGTTCGTGAAGAAGTCGGCCGTCACCGGGGCGGCCGTCGCCGCCGCGGGCAGCGTCGCCGCGGGGCCCGCCGAGGCCGCCGACCGGCACAAGCCGAAGCCCAGGCCGACGACCTGGTCGTTCTCCATCCTGGGCACGACCGACCTGCACAGCCACGTCTTCAACTGGGACTACTACACCAACGCCGCCCCGGTGGACTCCAAGGGCAACACCTACGGCATCGCCCGCATCGCCACCCTGGTCAAGAACCTGCGCGCTGAGAAGGGCGAGCACCGGGTGCTGCTCGTCGACGCCGGCGACATCATCCAGGGCACGTCCCTCGCGTACTACTACGCCAACGTCGACCCCATCACGGGCAAGAACGGCAAGCGCGGCCCCAAGCACCCCATGGCTGTCGCCATGAACGAGATGCGCTACGACGCCGCCGCCCTCGGCAACCACGAGTTCAACTACGGCGTGGACGTGCTGCGCGCCTTCGAGAAGCAGTGTCACTTCCCGCTGCTCGGCGCCAACGCCCTGGACGCGAAGACCCTCAAGCCCGCCTTCGAGCCCTACACGGTCAAGCGCATCAAGGTGCCCGGCGCCCCGGACATCAAGGTCGGCATCCTCGGCCTCACCAACCCGGGCATCGCGCTGTGGGACAAGGACAACGTCAGCGGCAAGCTGGTCTTCCCGGGGCTCGTCGAGCAGGCGAAGAAGTACGTGCCGAGGCTGCGCGCGCTCGGCTGCGACGTCGTCTTCCTCACCGACCACTCCGGTCTGGACGGCTCGACGTCGTGGGGCGACGAACTCCCGTACGTGGAGAACGCGTCGAACCTGGTCGCCGCGCAGGTCCCCGGCATCGACGCGATCCTCGTCGGCCACACCCACGTCGACGTCCCCACCTACACGGTGAAGAACGAGGAGACCGGCGAGGACGTCCTCCTCTCCGAGCCGTACTGCTACGGCTACCGCCTGTCCGTCTTCGACTTCGAGCTGGAACTCGTGCGCGGCTGCTGGAAGATCACCAGCAAGACGGCGACCACGCTCAACAGCAACACGGTCGCCGAGGACCCGAAGATCACCGAACTCCTCACCGCCGACCACGACCTGGTCGTCAAGTACGTCAACACGGCGATCGGCACCAGCACCGCGGACATGTCGACCGCGGAGGCCTGCTGGAAGGACGTCCCCGCCATCGACTTCATCCACGAGGTCCAGATGGAGACGGTGAAGGCGGGCCTGTCGGCGGCGGACGCCGCGCTCCCGCTGATCTCGGTGGCGGCCTGCTTCAGCCGCACCGCCGACATCCCCAAGGGTGACGTGACCATCCGCGACGTCGCCGGCCTCTACATCTACGAGAACACCCTCTACGGCAAGAAGCTCACCGGCGCCCAGCTCAAGGACTACCTGGAGTTCGCGGCGAAGTACTACCACCAGGTCCCGGCCGGCACGAAGGTCGACACCGCGACCCTCACCAACGCCAACAGCTTCTGGGACTACATGTACGACACGGCGGCCGGTGTCTCCTACGAGATCGACATCGCGGCGGCCGAGGGCTCCCGCATCAAGAACCTCACCTACAACGGCGCCGCGATCCCCGACGACCAGGTCTTCGTCGTCGCGGTCAACAACTACCGCGCCAACGGTGGCAGCGGCTACCCGCACATCGCCGCGGCGGAGTCCGCCTACAGCTCCACCAACCAGGTCCGCGACCTGATGATCGCCTACGCCACGGCCAAGGGCACCATCGACCCGTCGACGTTCGCGGCCACCAACTGGAAGCTGACGCAGGCCGGTACGGCGGTCTTCTAGGAGTCCACTTCCTGGCAACAGGCTATGAGTTCCTGTGAGTCGCTGTGAATGATCAACTTCACGGCCTCTTCACATCGGACATTAGCTATGTTCCGTGCATGTCATATCGAAGACGGTTCTCCCCGGCCGCCGTACGTCGTACGGCGGCCGGGTTGTCCCTGTTGTTGCTCGCGGCGGCTGTGACGGATGCTCCCTTCAGGTCAGGCACATTCGCCGAGGCCGCCTCAACTCCGTTCGTTCCGAAGACTTTTCAGGTCACCCCCGCGGTGGACACCGGCAGCGAGGGCGCAGCGAAGGCGCTGTCGTTTCTGACGCCGGACCAACTCGCGCGCAGGCAGGCCAAGGTGACCGGCGAGCGGGTCGAACTGACCTCGCAGCGCACTGAGGACACCACGACGTATGTCAATCCCGACGGCACCCTCACCACGGAGAGCTATGCCGGGCCCATCCGGGTCCAGGACAGCGACGGGACCTGGGAGTCGATCGACACCGAGCTGTCCGACGCGGGTGCCGCGTTGGAGCCGCAGGCCGCAGCCGCCGACATCACCGTCTCGGACGGCGGGGACACTCACCTCGCGTCTGTCTCGGCGGACGGCAAGTCCTTCGGGATGAGCTGGCCCGATGCCCTGCCCACCCCGACCGTCGACGGCGACACCGCCTCGTACGACGTGGGCGACGACCAGAAGCTGACCGTCACCGCGCTGCCGCAGGGTTTCTCGGAGAACGTCGTCCTCGACTCCGCCCCCGCCACCGTGTCCTACCGGATACCCCTGGCCCTGCACGGTCTGACCGTCTCGAAGGCGTCCACGGGGCATCTGCTCCTCAAGGACGACGACGGCGACCTGGTCGCCGAGGCTCCGGCGCCGATGATGTGGGACTCCTCCAAGGACCCGGCCTCCGGCGAGTCGAAGCATGTCGCGGCCGTGGACTACGAGATCGAGACCGCCGCGGACGGCACCCAGACCCTGGTCCTCACCCCGGACGCGGCCTACTTCGACCAGGACCTGACCTACCCGGTCACCGTCGACCCGACCAGCACGCTGGCGGTGACCACCGACACCTGGGTCGCCACCAACTACCCCGACTCGCAGCTGTCCTCGGCAGAGCTGAAGTCGGGCACGTACAACGGCGGTGACACGATCGCCCGTTCCTATCTGAAGTTCGACGTCTCGGACTTCGTGGGCACGGACATCGTCGACACCAACCTGGCCCTGTACTCGTACTGGTCGTCGTCCTGCTCGACCTCCGGTTCGGGTACCCAGGTGCGCCGCATCACCTCGTCCTGGTCCTCCTCGACGATCGCGTGGGGCAGCGAGCCGACCTCCACCAGCACCGGCGCGGTCACCAGCACGGCCGCCAAGGGCTACTCGACCGACTGCCCGGCCGGTACCGTCAACTTCGACATCGACGCCATCGTGCAGGCCTGGGCGGACGGTTCCACCAACTACGGCCTGAAGGTCAAGGGCGTCAGCGAGACCGACAGCCTGACCTGGCGCCGCTGGCGCTCGGCCAACTACGTCTCCGGGGACGGTTCGACCGAGCCGCACCTGACCGTGACGTACAACTCGTACCCGAAGACGCCGAGTTCGCTGACCGTCTCGCCCAGCACCACCAGTGGCAGCGAGAAGATCGTCACGTCGGTCACCCCGGTGTTCTCGGCCAAGGTCTCCGACGTCGACTCCGGCGCCAAGGTCCGCGTCCAGTACGCGATCGAGCCGGACCCCGACTACGCGGACACCACGTACACGCTGACCAGGTCCACCGCGTACGTCGCCTCCGGCAAGGCCGCCGCCCTCAGCGTCCCGAGCTCGACCCCGCTGCCCGACGGCAAGCACCTGCGCATCCGCGCCCGCGCCTACGACGGTACCGACTACTCGACGGCCTGGACCTCCTGGACGTCGTACACCGTCGACACGGGCGCGCTGGACATCCCGGACGTGCCGACCGGACTGCAGACGGGTGCGACCGAGACGACCACTCCGCTGCTCACGGCCCTGGTCACCGCACTCGGGCAGCCGGCGGTGGACACCCAGTTCGTCCTGTACGACGCCTCCGGCTCGGTCATCGGCGGTACGCCGTTGGGCACCGCGACCGTCGAGTCGGGGCAGCGCGCGGCGCTCCAGGTGCCGGACGGTCTGCTGAGCGATGCCGGTACCTACTCCTGGAAGACGCGCGCCTGCGTGGGGAGCGTCTGCTCCTCCTATACCGCCAAGAAGTCGTTCACCGTCGATGTGACCGACCCTTCCCAGTCGGGTGACACGGCCGGCGGTGTGCCCACCGCGGTACGGGATCTGAGCGCACGAGCCGGCGAAGGCGGCGTCCTGGTCGGGTGGAGCGCGCCGGAGGACCTGGGCGGAAGCGACGAGGACGGCGTCGCCTACACGGTGAACGTCATCACCGGCTCGTCCACTGTCAAGACCCTCACCGCGGCGGGCACTTCGGCCGTCGTCACCGGGCTCACCAACGGGCTCACGTACACGTTCTCCGTGGCCGCGGTCGGCAGCGCGGGAAGCGGCCCGGCCACGGTGTCCGCTCCCGCCGTCCCGGTCGCGGTGAGTGGGGGAACGGCTGACTATCGTACTGTCCTGCAGCAGTATCTGGACGCGCAGACCGGACTCACGGAAGGTACGTACGCGAACTCGTCGGTCGCCGCCGACAGCAGCGACGACGGTACGGCCTTCGCGGACGTTCTCGAAGCGGAGCAGTCCGACCCGCTCACCGAGCGGGCGCTGCTGGCGGACGACGACTCGGAGACCGACGGCTCGACGGTCACCCTGAGCGATGTCTTGGCGATGCCGTCCACCGACGGCAAGACGGTGACGCTGCGCGCCACCGCGACGACCGCGAAGACCGTCACGGTCGCCGCGGACAGCACCGACCCCGACGCCGCCGACGCCGCGGAGGAATCGACGTATCTGTACACGTTCACCGTGGCCACTCCGCCCGTACTCACCGGGCACATCGACGCCGACGCGGCCGAGACCGTCGTCAGCGCGGGCGACGACGCACTCACCCAACTCGGCGACGACACCACGGTGACGGACGACGACACCGACTCCTCGACGGATTCGCCCGCAGCCATGGGGACGGACGCGGACGGAGCCCTGGTGGCCGCGGACGCCTCGTCCACCACGACGGCGACCACGGTCTCCACCCATGCCCAGTACGCGGCGGACATCTCCGGCAGCGGCACCGCGAAATGGGCCAGGGACCACTGGAACTCCAAGCACTGGTACGGCAACGACTGCACCAACTTCGCCTCGCGCTCGCTGAACAGTGGCGGCGGCATGGACAAGAAATGGGGTTCGCGCCTCGACCGCCACAAGGACGACTACTGGTGGCGCAACGGCGACTACCTGTACTGGAAGCAGTCGGACTCCTGGAGCATGGCCTATCATCTGGCCGATTTCATCGACAGACAGGCCACCTACTCCTGGCACACCAACAAGGGGCAGGTCAACCTGGGCGACATCGTCTTCTACAACTGGAACGACAAGGGCGACGACCATCCCAACGGCTTCAAGGGGATCAGTCACGCGTCCGTGGTGACGAAGATCGACTCGCACGGAAACATCTACATCAGTCAGCACAGCGGCAACCGCAAGAACTATCCGCTGACGAGCCAGCGCAAGCTGCACAAGAACATGGACGTCTGGATCGTGACGTCCTTCCCCTGGTACGAGTGAGGCTGCCGAAAATGACAGACACAACGGCCTCTCGGGGCCTGACCTGGCGGATACCGGTCCTGTTCCTGGAGGGAGCGCTCGCCATATTCGTCGCCGTGAGCCTGCACGCCGACTCGTCGAACGGCGCCTGTGACCTCTCGTCCCAGGACCTCTACCGGAACGTGGCTTACGCGCTGTGGGCCTCACTGCCCGTGACTTGGGCGATGCTGTACCCGGGCAAGGTATGGCTGCGACGCGTCTCCTGGACCGTCGTGGGACTTCGGCTGGTCTTCGGGGTGGCGGTCGGGGCGCTGATGCTGATCGGTGGGGGGACGAGCCTCTGCTGAAGCCGCTCCGGTAGGAACTCGTCGGCCTCCGGGCCGAGTCGCTCCTCACCGCGACGTCCGCCGCGTGGTGGACCTACCTGGTGTGGGTCCACCGAGACGCCTTGTACGCCGACCGGGCCCCCGTGGCCCTGATCCTCACGGTCACGCTGTCGCTACTGGTGACGTGGGGCCTGTGGCTGCGCACGGCCGGAAGGCTCCGGGGCGTGATCCTGACGCTGTCCCTGTGGTTCTTCCAAGACCTTTAATTCAGCTGGCGCTTGAGACGAACGCGGCCCACGTTTCGCCGGAGACGGTGAGGTGTGGGCCGTCGGGGTTCTTGGAGTCGCGGATGTGGGTGGTGTGGGGGCAGGCGGCGACTTCGACGCACTGGCCGCCGCTGCCGAGCAGGCGAAGAAGAACGTGCCCCGGCTGCGCGCGCTCGGCTGTGACGTCGTCTTCCTCACCGACCACTCGGGCCTGGACGGTTCCTCGTCCTGCGGCGACTCGCTGCCGTACATCGAGAACGCCTCCAACCTCGTCGCCCAGCAGGTCCCTGGCATCGACGCGATCCTGGTCGGCCACACCCACGTCGAGGTGACCTCGTACACCGTGAAGAACGAGGAGACCGGCGAGGACGTCCTGCTGTCCGAGCCGTACTGCTGGGGCTACCGGAATTCATTCGCAGCGCATCGGACTCCAGGACTCTGCTGGGAAATCCGCGCCTTTCCCAGCAGAGTCCTTCAGGCCGGTGGTGAAGCGACTCTGATGGTGGCAACGCGGAGTGTCGCGGATTCAGGTCCGGCGGAGTCGGCCGATGTTCACACCGGCCGGTTCTGCTGTTTGATGTACTGCCTGACCGTGCTGAGCGGGGCGCCGTCGAGGGTTCCGGCGAAGTAGGAGCCGGACCAGAGTTTTGTTGGCGCGCCAGTAGTGGCGTTCCAGGTCGGGGAACTCTCCCCCAGCCTTCGGCCGGGAGGTGCCCCCAGGCGCAGGCGGAGGGAGGAGACGCCCTTGAGGGAGTTGACCAGCTTGGTGACGGCGACCTTGGGCGGGAAGTCCACCAGCAGGTGGACGTGGTTGTCTCCGCCGTTGAATTCGGCCAACTCGCACTCGAAGTCCGTACACACCGACCGCATGATCTCCTCCATCCGCCTCAAGTGGGCATCGGTGAACACCTTGTGGCGGAATTTGGTCACGAAGACCAAGTGGACGTGCATCACGAAAAAACAGTGCCGACCAGTTCTGATCTTCCGCATATCGTCCATAACCCAAGTATGTAGCGTGATGGTCATGCAGCTCCGGTACTCCTTCCGCCTGTACCCGGACACCGGCCAACAGCAGGCCTTGGCGAGGGCGTTCGGGTGCGCCCGTGTCGTGTTCAACGACGCGGTCCGCGCCCGTGAGGAGGCCAGAAGGGCCGAGCTGCCGTTCCCCAAGGCCGCAGAGCTGTCGAAGAGGCTGATCACCGAGGCGAAACAGACCGTGGAGCGGTCCTGGCTGGGCGAGGTCTCCGCGGTGGTGCTCCAGCAGTCCCTGCGGGACGCCGAGAGCGCCTACCGCAACTTCTTCGCCTCCCTCAAGGGCACCCGCAGGGGCCCGAAACTGGGTGCACCCCGGTTCAAGTCCCGCAAGGACAACCGGCAGGCGATCCGGTTCACCGCCAACGCCCGCTGGAACATCACCGGCAGCGGCCGTCTGACCCTGCCGAAGATCGGGGCGGTGAAGGTGAAGTGGTCCCGCGCTTTGCCCACTGCCCCGACCTCGGTCACCGTGGTCAAAGACGCGGCCGGCAGGTACTTCGCGTCCTTCGTCATCGACACCGACCCGCACGCCGACGCCGCCGCGATGCCGGACACCGACCGGACGGTCGGCATCGACCTGGGCCTGACCCACTTCGCCGTCCTGTCCGACGGCACAAAGATCGACTCCCCGCGGTTTTTGCGCCGGGCGGAGAAGAAACTGAAGAAGGCCCAGCGGGACCTGTCCCGCAAGCAGAAGGGATCCAGGAACCGGGAGAAAGCCCGCCTGAAGGTCGCCCGCGCCCACGCACAGGTTGCCGACGCCCGCCGCGAGTTCCACCATCAACTCTCCACCCAGCTGATCCGCGACAACCAAGCGATCGGCGTGGAGGACCTGGCGGTCAACGGACTCGCGCGCACCAGGCTGGCCAAGAGTGTGCATGACGCGGGCTGGTCACAGTTCGTGGCCATACTGGAGTACAAAGCCACCCGGTACGGGCGCACCCTCGTGAAGATCGGCCGGTTCGAGCCGACCTCCCAGACCTGTTCGGCCTGCGGCGTCAAGGACGGGCCCAAACCCCTGAACATCCGGGAATGGACCTGCGCCGCGTGCGGCACGGTCCATGACCGGGACCACAATGCCGCGATCAACGTCAAAACGGCCGCCGGACTGGCGGTATCAGCCTGCGGAGCGCCGGTAAGACCAGAACCTGTTCTGGCACAGCGCGAAGAAACAGGAAGCCACGGACTCCCGACCGAACCCCGTGCCGCGTAGCGGCACAGGGTTCGACGGGGAAGGCCAGAATCCTCGGGCTTCAACCCGAGGAGCAAGTCAACGGCTCAGCGTCTTCGACTTCGAGCTGGAGCTCGTGCGGGGACAGTGGAAGGTGACCAAGAAGACCGCCCAGACCCTCAACCCCAACACGGTCGACGAGGACCCGGAGATCAAGAAGCTCCTGGAGGCCGACCACGAGCTGGTCGTGAAGTACGTCAACACCACCGTCGGCACCTGCACCGAGGACCTCTCCGCGGTGGAGTCCTGCTGGAAGGACGTCCCGATCATGGACTTCATCCACCAGGTCCAGATGGACACCGTCAAGGCCGGCCTGTCGACCGCCGACGCCGCCCTCCCGCTGATCTCGGTCGCCGCGCCCTTCTCCCGCACCGCCGACATCCCCGCGGGCAGCGTCACCATCAAGGACATCGCCGGGCTCTACATCTACGACAACACCCTGTACGGCAAGAAGCTCACCGGCGCCCAGCTCAAGGACTACCTGGAGTACGCGGCGAAGTACTACCACCAGGTGGCCGCCGGCACGAAGGTCGACACCGCGACCCTCACCAACGCCAACAGCTTCTGGGACTACATGTACGACACCGCCGCGGGCGTCTCGTACGACATCGACATCGCGCAGGCGGAGGGTTCGCGGATCAAGAACCTTTCCTACAACGGCACTTCGGTCGCCGACGACCAGGTCTTCGTCGTCGCCGTCAACAACTACCGGGCCAACGGCGGCTCCGGCTACCCGCACATCGCGACCGCCGACATCGCCTACAGCTCCACCAACGAGATCCGCCAGCTGATGATCGACTACGTGACGTCGAAGGGCTCCCTGGACCCCAAGGACTTCGCGGTCACCAACTGGAAGCTGACGCAGGCCGGTACGGCCGTCTTCTCGTAAGGCCGTTGAGGTTTCACCCACTGAAGGCGCGATAAGCGCAACCTGTCGGCAGGCCATGCTTATTTCTTCGATATGAGTCGCACACCTCCCAAAAGGGACGTGGTCCGGACGCGCGCGCATTGAACTGTCAACAATTCTGCTGGTAGTTCTCTCGTTCAGCGCGCGCGTCCAACCCACCCGTCGTCCCCAGGGAGTGTTCGTGAGCAGGGAAAGAACCAGTCAGGCGCGCAAGCGGCGCACATGGCGGGTCGCCGCCGGAGCCGTCGCCGGTGTCGTCCTCGTCGGTGGCGGATTCGTGGCGGCGAACGCCGCGACCACCGGCAACACGAAGGCGCCGGCCCACTTCGCGATCGACAGGAAGGCCACCGGCACCGCCGCCGTGGTCAGCGTCGCCAACGCGTTCCTCAACACGCTGGACGCGGACCAGCAGACGGCCACCGTCCTGGACTTCAGCCAGGCCAACGCGACCGCCTGGTCGAACCTCCCGTGCGCCGGGACCTGCCGCCCCGGCATCGACTTCGGCTCGCTGAGCGACGCGCAGCTGGCCGCCGCCGAGAGCGTGCTGAAGGTGGCCCTGGGGTCCGGCAAGGACACCGGCTACGACCACGTCATGCAGACCATCCTGGCCGACGACGTGCTCGCCTCGGCGGAGTCCACCAGCTCCGCCGCCCCGGCGCCGGGCGCGACGGCCACCGACACGGCGACGAGCACGGCCACGGCGACCGACACCGCGTCGAGCACGGCCGCTCCGACCGACGTCCCGACGGGCGCCCCGCCCTCCGGCGGCGGTGGCGGGGGCGGCTTCGCGTACGGCAGCGGCTACTACTACCTGGCGTTCCTGGGCACCCCGTCCAGGACCGGCACCTGGCAGCTGCACTTCGGCGGCCACCACCTCGCCGTCAACATCACGTTCAAGAACGGCAAGGTCGCCGGCGCCAGCCCCTTCTTCAGCGGCATCGAGCCCACCAGCTGGACCGCGGACGACGGCACGACGTACGAGCCGATGGCCGAGTTCCGCAACGGCATGCTCGGCCTCACCGGCAGCCTGACGACCGAGCAGCTGGCCGCCGCCAAGCTGTCCGAGTCCTTCGGCGACGTGCTCCTCGGCCCGGGCTCCGACGGCGAGTTCCCGGCGACCAAGGAGGGCCTGAAGGTCAGCGAGCTCTCCCCCAAGCAGCAGAAGCTCGTCCTCGCGGCCATCCACCCCTGGGTCGCGGACGTGGACGACGCCACCGCGAAGCAGCTGATGAAGACGTACGCCAAGGAGCTGAAGGACACCTACATCAGCTACTCCGGCGGCACCGGCCTTGACACCAACGGCGACTACGTCCGTATCGACGGCCCCCACGTGTGGGTCGAGTTCATCTGCCAGACCGGCGTGGTGTACCGCGACAAGGTCCACTACCA
Source organism: Streptomyces sp. NBC_00285 (assembly GCF_036174265.1). NCBI lineage: Bacteria > Bacillati > Actinomycetota > Actinomycetes > Kitasatosporales > Streptomycetaceae > Streptomyces > Streptomyces sp. NBC_00285. The sequence continues at coordinate 5,803,081 of NZ_CP108055.1, forward strand.
CACGGTGTACCGCGACCACACCCGCGACTACGGCAGCGAGTTCTCCTTCTCATGACCGGGCCGCGAAACTGGCTGACCACAGCGCTCCGCTGGGTTGCCGGGATCGCGATCGCGGTACCGGCGGCGCTCCTTCTCGGGGCGTCGCCGGCCGCCGCGCATCCGATGCCGCACTCGGTGGTGCAGCTCGACGTGTACGAGCACTCGGTCTCCGCCCGTCTGGAGATCCCCGTCGGCGAGTTCACCCGGGCGAGCGGGATCGACGTGTCCGAGAAGACGCTGACCGCCCGGACCGGGGCCATCCGCGCCTCCTTGGTCGCACACATCCATCCGACCGCCACCGACGGCCGGACCTGGCAGGTCACCATCGGCCGCCTCAGCCTGAGCCAAGCGGTCCAGACCGACACCGGCACCTACCGCGAGCTGGTCGCCCGCGCCGAACTCACCCCGCCGGCCGGGACCGACGTACGCCACTTCACCTTCGGCTACGACGTCATCGTCCACCAAGTCATCACGCACACCGTGCTGGTGACGGTCCGTCAGGACTGGGCGGCGGGTCAGGTCGACGGCGAGGGCACCACCCAGGTCGGCACGATCCGCGTCGACACCCGGACCATGAAGGTCCCGGCGCTGAAGGTCGATCTCGGCGCCGGCAGCGCCTGGCGGGGCTTCGTCGCCATGCTCGAACTCGGCGGCGACCACATCCTCACCGGCACCGACCACCTGCTGTTCCTGCTCATCCTGCTGCTGCCCGCCCCGCTCGCGGCCAGAGCCGGGCGCTGGGACGGCCTGGTCGGCGCCAGGAGCGCCCTGACCCGCATCGGCGGCATCACGCTCGCCTTCACCGCCGGTCACTCCATGGCGCTGGCCGCCACCGCGCTGGGCCGTCTGGACATCCCCGGCCGGCCGGTCGAGGCGTTCATCGCCGCCAGCATCCTGGTCGGCGCGATCCATGCCGTCCGCCCCCTCTTCCCGGGCAAGGAGGCGTTGGTGGCCGGAGTCTTCGGGCTCGGCCACGGCATGGCGTTCTCCTTCGTGCTCGCCGAAATGCAGCTGACCACAGGCCAGTTGGTGACCAGCCTCCTCGGCTTCAACCTCGGCATCGAACTCGTCCAGCTCCTGCTGGTCTGCCTCGCCCTGCCCTCGCTGCTCGTCCTCGCCCGGTTGCGGGTCCAGCCGGTGCTGCGGCTGACCGGCGCGGTGCTCACCGGCACGGCGGCCCTCGGCTGGCTGGCCGACCGCCTCGGCCTGCCCAACCCGGTCGCCCGGGTCGCCGACAGCGCCGGATCCCACACGACGGTGCTGCTGGCCACTCTGACCGCACTGGCCGTGGCAGCTCTGGCCGCGACCGCCTGGACGCAGGTCGTCCGCAGGCAGGCACGGTCCGCCGAGCCGGACGGCACAGCGTCGCGCCCACAAGCCCCCGCGTCGAAGCTCGCGGGCACGCCCTGAACGCGACGGGTCCCCGGCCGCCCGGCCGGGGACCCGCTCCGTTCATCGGTGCTCAGCAGCCGTTCGCCCAGATGTGGGAGTCACCTCGGTCGTTGGCCACGCCGTTGTAGCCGACCTCCTGGCCGGGCGCCAGACAGATGGTCATGGGGCCGAGCTGCTTGGCGGAGGCGTACACCTTGACGTGGTCCTTGATGCCGGGACCGGAGATGCCGTGGTTCGCCCACGAGGAGTCCTGGTCGGCCATGTTCCCCTCCCACCAGCCGTCGTCGCCGGTCCACTCGATCTTCTGGCCCTGGAAGTTGGCGTCCGTCCACGCGCAGAAGTTCCCGCTGCCGCAGGACGCCGCCTGGGCCGAGGCCGAGGTGGCGAGGACGACTCCGGTGGCGAGCAGTCCGGCGGACAGGACGGCGATGAAGCGCTTCACTGGTTTCCCTTCAGGTGGCTGGTGCTCGGGTGGGTACTGCCGCCGCCCTTCAGCAGGGCGGTCGCTGTGGTGAGGGCGTGGGCGCGCAGCCGCTGCCACTCCGCGAGCTCCGCGTGGTGCGCGGCGCGGACCTCGGCGAGCGGGCGGCCGGTCCTCGCGGCCTCGGGTTCGAGGTTGTTGACGACGACGGACGTGCGGAACCAGCGGTCCTGGTCGCCGTAGAGCCGCTGTTGGGCTGCCGCGAGACAGCCGTCGGTGTGCGCGCGGACCGTGTAGCCGGTGGGCAGCCGGAGCGACAGCTCTGCCTTGCCGGCACCGAACAGGGCGTCGGACACGCGCTGTTGATCCGACTTCGCGGTGAGGCCCTGTCGGGTCAGACAGTCGTCGGTGAGCTTGCGGGTGGCCGCCTTGACGACGTCGTCGGCGCTGGGCGCCGGGTGGGCCGTGCAGGCGGTGAGCCAGGTGAGGAGGACGGCCAGGGCCGCCGCCGTACGAGGACGCATGGGCGGATCGGTGGGCGGGTCAGCCGGCCTCGCAGCCCATCGGGGTGTCACTGACCCCGTCGAACTTCGTGGCCCAGGCCCAGTTGTCGGAGTAGTCGTCCGGCCGGATCGCCCGGTACAGACATGCGCCGCCGCCCTGGAAGCTGATCGCGTACACCGTCCCGGACGCGTGCGAGTCGAAGGAGTACGCGTGCCGCTTCACCCGCGGCGCCGCCTCCTTGTACCCCGGCGGCGCGTAGTCCCAGGCGCCGCCCGGCCCCATCTGCCCCGGCTCCGCCCAGAAGTAGACGTGCCCCGGCGGTACGGCGACCGCGTGGGCGGGCGGGGCGGCGAGCGGCATGAGGGCAGCGAGGAGGACCGAGATGATCAAGACAGGGCGCATGCGCGCTGCATGCCCAGACGATTATGGGCGTATGCGGACATTCACCCGTTCAGCGGATCACCGCGCGGGCGCTCGTGCCGATGACGCACGAAACCCCGGCGTCCACCGGGCAGTTGGCTGCCGGGTGGACGCCGGGGTGTGGTGTTCGAGCCGTGGGACCTCAGGCGGTGGGGTGCGGTCGACGGCCGCTGATGCTCCGGTACGCCGCCCCGAGCACGGCCGCGTTCACCAAGGCCCCGGCGACTATCCCGACCCAGGCGAGACCGGTCGGCAGCATCACGAACAGCAGCGACGCCGGGGCGGTGACCAGGAACGCCCAGACACCGGCGAGACTCGCGTCGGCGTGCTCGACGAACAGCGCGTCCACGCCGACCCAGCCGACGACCGCGGCCACGACGAGCAGATAGCCGAGAGAGAGCGGGTTGAGGAAGGAGCGCGAGCCGGTCATGTGGACCCCCAGGAAGTCGTATCGGAGCCTCGGGCCCCGTCTGTGATCCCTACGATGCCGCGCGAGCGGCGTCCGGCGCCTGAGTAGCGGTACTCAACCTTCGGGGCCGAGTACCCAGGGGCCCAGTAGCGCGGAGGGATAAATAACGCATATGGGAATACTCTGGGATCGTGCATCGGCGTGTGTCGATCCGGAGAAGGTGAGTGCGATGCGCGTACTGCTCAAAGTGGTCATGGACACGGAGAAGGCGAACGAGGCCATCAGCCACGGCACCCTGCCGAAGCTGATCGAGGCGTCTCTGGAACAGATCAAGCCCGAAGCGGCCTACTTCACCGCCGAGGACGGCCAGCGCACCGCGTACCTGTTCTTCGACATGCAGGACAGCTCGCAGATGCCGGTGTTCAGCGAGCCGTTCTTCATGAACCTGGGCGCGAAGATCAGCTACACCCCGGTGATGAACTACGAGGACGTCCAGAAGGGTCTCTCCCAGCTGGGGCGTTGACCCTCAGCTGAAGATGATCATCGAGCCCTGGGCGAGGCTCCTCGTCGCCGCCGCGTGCAGCCCCAGCCAGACATGGCGTTCACGGGCGAAGGGGCTGGGGTCGTACGGCGCGGGCACGGCCGGCTCCTCCAGTTCCGTGGGAGCGCGCGGCGGCTCGGGCGGCGCCGGGGGATTGGCCGGATCGATGCCGATCACCGGGGCCACGATCTCCAGTTCCCGCAGCAGGGCCTGTGAGGAGCCCAACGGGCCGCCGCCCGCGAGGAGTTCGTCGTTGGCCAGCGGGTGCGGGAAGTCGACGGGGACATACGCACCCGCGTGGTCGTAGTGCCAGACCAGATGGGACTGCTGGGCCGTCGTCTCGAACATCTCCAGCAACTGCTCGTAGTCGCCGCCGAGTTCGTCGATCGGGGTGACCGGGAGCCCGCAGACCTGGAGCAGATAGGCGCGCCGCAGGAAGTGCAGGGCGTCGTAGTCGAAGCCGGCCACCGGGGCGACCTCGCCCGCCAGACCGGGCATGTACTGGTACACCGGCACCGGCGGCAACCCGGCCTCGGCGAGCACCTTGTTGTATTGCGCGAGTTCCTCGGCGAACGGGTTGTCCGGGGTGTGGCACAACACGTCGACGAGAGGCACCAGCCACAGGTCACAGGCCAAAGGACAGCTCCTCGAATACTCGCGGTGCGCGGATGTCATCGCACGGTGGTCAAGGCAGGGTAGTCGGTGGGGCGCCGGGAGGGATCCCGTCGTGGGGGACTCGTATCGCAGTCGTATCGCAGTCGTAGGGACCGGGTGCAGGACCCATACCCGTGCGGGACGCGCTCAGTCGGCGGTGGAGCCCTCGATGAGGGTCAGATAGTGGCCGTTGTAGGTGGTGAGGAGTTCGCGGGCGGTCCCGGTGTCGCGCGCGTGGAGGGCGTCGGCGATCTCGGTGTGCCCGGACCACAGGCTGCCGCGCAGATCGGTGAACCGGCGCAGGTGCTGGACCGTGCACACCCAGGTCTGCACCCGCAGCCGGTGCAGGAAGTCGGCGAGGTAGGTGTTGCCGAACAGGATGCTCAGCTCGCGCCAGAAGCGCAGGTCGTAGCCGATCAGTACGGTCAGCTCGCCCGCCACGGCGGCCCGCCGGGCCTCCTCGCCACGTCGCCGTACCCCCGCGACGGCCGCGGCGGTGCGGGGCTCGTCGAGCTCCTGGAGGATCCGGTGTCCGGCGTCGAGCGCCTGGAACATGCCGTCCGTGACCAGGCTGCGGGCCTCGATCATGCCCCGGAAGTCGTCGAGCGAGTACTCGTGCACATGGAAGCCGCGGTGCTGGTCGGCCTCCAGGAGCCCCTGCGCGGACAGGTCGACGAGTGCCTCGCGGACCGGGGTCGCGGAGACGCCGTACTGCTCGGCGATCTCCTTGACCGTGAACTCCTGGCCCGGCTGGAGCCGGCCGGCCAGCACCTCGTCGCGCAACGCGTCCGCGATCTGCTGCCGCAGTGTGCTGCGGGTGACGGTACCGCTGCCATTGCTGCCGGGCATCGTCGGGGCGCCTCCCTCACGCGAGTGCAAATGGCGTGCTCGTACATATGTCTACGAGCACGCCACCTTACGCGTTCGAAGGCGAGGGATATTTACTCCGTGTATTCGTCCGCCACGGAGAGCGCCGTGTCCAGCGCCGCCAGCCCCTCCTTCAGCTCGGACTCGCTCACGTTGCACGGGGGCACGACGTGCGTCCGGTTCATGTTGACGAACGGCCAGATGCCCTGCTTCTTCGCGGCGGCCCCGAACGCGGCCATCGGGCCGTTCGCCTCACCGGCCGCGTTGTAGGGCACGAGCGGCTCGCGGGTCTCCTTGTTCTTCACCAGCTCAAGGGCCCAGAACATGCCCACGCCGCGCACCTCGCCGACGCTGGGGTGCCGCTCGGCGAGTTCCCGCAGCGCCGGTTCCAGGACGGCCGTACCGAGGCGCTTGGCGTTGTCGACGACGCCCTCCTCCGCCATGACGTTGATCGTCGCGACGGCGGCGGCGCAGGCGAGGGGGTGCCCGGAGTAGGTGAGCCCGCCGGGGTAGGGCCGCTTCCCGAAGGTGTCGGCGATTGCTCCGGAGATGGCGACCCCGCCGAGCGGCACGTATCCGCTGTTGACGCCCTTGGCGAAGGTCATCAGGTCGGGTACGACCCCGAAGAGGTCGGCGGCGAACCACTCACCGGTGCGCCCGAACCCGGCCATCACCTCGTCCAGGATGAAGACGATGCCGTACTTGTCGCAGATCTCGCGGACACCGGAGAGGTAGCCGGGCGGCGGGACCATGATCCCGGCGGTGCCAGGGATGGTCTCCAGGATGATCGCGGCGACGGTGGCGGCCCCCTCGAAGGCGATGGTCGTCTCCAGGTGCTCCAGCGCCCGGGCGGTCTCCTGCTCCTCGGTCTCGGCGTAGAAGCGGGACCGGTAGAGGAAGGGTGCCCAGAAGCGCACGACACCGGCGGAGGCGGTGTCGGAGGCCCAGCGCCGGGGGTCCCCGGTGAGGTTGACCGCCTGCTGCGTACCGCCGTGGTACGAGCGGTAGGCGGACAGCACCTTGGGCCGCCCGGTGTGCAGCCGGGCCATCCGCACGGCGTGCTCGACGGCGTCGGCGCCGGCGTTGGTGAAGAAGATCTTGTCCAGGTCCCCGGGGGTCCGCTCGGCGATCAGCCGGGCCGCCTCCGAGCGCGCCTCGACGGCGAAGGCGGGCGCGAAGGTCGTCATCGTCGCCGCCTGCTCCTGGATCGCGGCGACGACCTTCGGGTGCTGGTAACCGATGTTGGTGTAGACGAGCCCGCTGGTGAAGTCGAGATAGCGGTTGCCGTCGTAGTCCCAGAAGTACGACCCCTCCGCACCGGCGACGGCGAGCGGGTCGATGAGCTCCTGCGCGGACCAGGAGTGGAACACATGAGCACGGTCCGCGGCCTTCACGGCGGCGCCGACCTCGGGGTCTGGCTGAGGGGTCATACGAGTGAGCGTAAATGTCCGCGATACGGAAGCGGTATGGGCGTCCTGTCTGTGGACGGGGACATTCCGCGACACGTTGTCCAGCAGGCGCCATTGACAGCCTACTGTCGAAATGACAGCATGTTGTCATCTAGTCGACCCCCGTGGTCCGAGGAGGCGGTCATGAGCCGTAAGCCCGTGCATCTCGCCGTGTACGACACCTTCGCCGACTGGGAGACGGGGTACGCCACGGCGTATCTCGCCCGGGCCGGGTACGACATCCGGACCACCGGCCCCGCGCACGAGCCGGTGACCTCCATCGGCGGGCTGAAGGTGCAGCCCGCGTGCGCCCTGGACGACGTACGGCCCTCCGAGAGCTCCCTGCTGATCCTCCCGGGCGCCGACCTCTGGGACACCGGCGGTGACCTGGCCCCCTTCGCCCGCAAGGCGCGGGAGTTCCTCGACGCCGGGGTTCCCGTCGCCGCGATCTGCGGGGCCACCGCGGGACTCGCGCGTGAGGGACTGCTCGACGAGCGGGATCACACGAGCGCGGTGTCCTTCTATCTGGCGGCCACCGGGTACGACGGCGGCGAGCGGTACGTCGACGCGGACGCCGTGACCGACGGCGGACTGATCACCGCCGGACCCACCGAGCCCGTCGCGTTCGCCCGGGAGATCTTCCGGCTGCTCGGGGTGTACGACGGCGAGGTGCTGGACGCCTGGTACCGGCTGTTCCACGACTCCGACCCGCAGGCGTACGCCGTACTGGAGAAGGCGGCCGCGCAGTGAGCCGGGAGCGCCAGGAACTGCTCAGCCGCAGTGCGCTCGGGGTGTTCCGGCTCAACGGGCAGTTCCTGGGCGTGGCAGAGGAGTTGGCGGGGCCCGCCGGTCTCACCGCCGCCTGGTGGCAGGTGCTCGGCGCGGTGCTCGGGGAGCCGTTGCCGGTCTCCGGGATCGCCCGGGAGATGGGCATCACGCGGCAGAGCGTGCAGCGGATCGCTGATCTGCTGGTGGAGCGGGAGCTGGCCGAGTACCGGCCCAACCCCGCCCACCGCCGCGCCAAGCTCCTCGCGCCGACAGCGCGGGGACTGGCCGCCGTGCGACGGATCGACCCGGGGCACACCGCCTTCGCCGACCGGCTCGCGGAGACGTTCGGGGAGGCCGAACTCGCCCTAGCCGTCGAGATGTTGGAGCGGCTGTCCAAGGTGCTGGACCAGCTCTCGACGGACGGCGGGCGGCCGTAGACACTGGTCTTCCGGCGTGCAGGTGTGCGGTCTCGGGGGAGGGTCTGCGGTGGAGGAGTCCGAGGAGCACGCTTCCGCCGGTCCCGAGGACGGTCACTCCCGGCAACGCCCCTCGCCCGGCCCGTACTTGACGCCGTACGCACCGGAGCCGGAGGAGGCGCCGGGGTACCGGAGCCGTCCCGTCACGGCCGCCCTCGTCGCCGTCGCGCTGGTGGTCGCCCTGGGTGCCGGTGCGACCGTCTGGGCCATCCTGGAGGACCCGGGTCCCAGCGTGGCGCCGTCGGCCCCCTCGGCACCGGTCTCGCCCTGAAGTCCCCTCCCGCATACGCCGGTTGAACGTCGGGCGAACTTCGTGCCGTCGGCGCCTCAGGCCTGCTCGCACAGCCGTACGGTGAGCGAACGAGCGAACTGCGGGAGTTGCGGGGGCACCCACAGTGCAGTGGTTGAGCGCGGAGAACTTCGTGGCGGTGGGAACCGCCCTCCTCGGCATCGTCGCGTCCGGGGTCATGGTCTGGTTCGAGCGCCGGGTACCGCGCCGTAAGAGGATCGGGTACCGCGTCCAGATGGACAACCCGATCGGCGACGACGTACGGCTGGGCCGGGCCAACGTCCGGCTCGGGCTCTTCGACGAGGCCCCGGACATGTCGGACGCCACCCTCGTCCTGCTGCGCATCGAGAACGACGGCTCCCAGGGCATCGACCGCGACGACTACACCGGCCCCGAACCGCACGGGCTGACCGCGGTGTTCAGCGACCGCACGGTCCGCGGGGTGTCGGTCACCCAGCCGACCGACACCGACCACCTCATGGACCACTTCACGGCGGAGCGCGGCTTCGGCTACGAGGGCAGCCGGCTGCGCATCCCCCGCGTCCCGCTCAACCACGGCGACCACTTCAAGCTGCTGGTGCTGCTGTCCGGCGGTGACGTGGGCCGTCCGATACGGATGATCGGTGGCCTCCGGGACGGCGAGGTGCACCCCAACCGCAGCGCCACCCCGGACGAGATCCCGCCCGTCTTCAGCCCGGCGGCACGGATCTTCACCGGCCTGCTCACCCTCTCCGTCCTCGTCCTCGCCACGATCGTGGTCGCCCGCGACGACACCCCGCCCCCGCTCGGCTGTGAGACGGGCACTCTGACCGTGACCGGCTCCACCGCCTTCGCCCCGGTGATCGAGACGCTCGCGAAGCAGTACGAGAAGGACTGCGAGGGCGCCGACATCACGGTCGAGGCGCGCGGCAGCGAGGCCGGGGTGGCCGGGCTCGCCGCCACCGGCGCCCGGTCGGCGAAGGAGGCGCGGTCCGTGATCGCCTTCTCGGACGGTCCGATGGGCGACCGGCTGAGCCTGCACGGCGAGAAGATCGCCCTCTCGGTGTTCACCCTCGTCGTCAACGACGGCATCGACCTCGGCACACGCGGTCTGACCCGGGACGAGGTCGAGCGGATCTACGGCGGTGAGGTCAGACGCTGGAGCGACCTCAACGCCTCCCGCCCCGCGGGCCTCCCGCGCCTGCCCGACCTGCCGGTCGTCCTGGTCAGCCGGGACGCGTACTCGGGAACCCGGCAGATCTTCCAGGAACGGGTGCTGGAGGGCGCCTGGGAGATGTCCCCCACGACCTCTCTGGACTGCGACCCGCTGACGGACAAGGCGGTGGCCTTCGCCGCCCGCGCCCCCGTCACGCGCTGCGAACTCGCCTCCACGGAGGACGTCCTGGACAAGGTCGCCGCACAGCCCGGCGCCCTCGGCTACAGCGAACTCACCCTGGCCACCGGACACAAGGGCGTACGCCGGGTGTCCCTGGACGGCGCGGCGGCCTCGGCCGATCACCTGGGCAGGTACCCCTACCGCGGTGTCGAGTACGCCTACACCTACCGCGCCCCGCAGCCCGGCTCTCTCACCGCCGGTTTCCTCGCCTACCTCGACGAGGGCACGAGCCAGGACGTCATGCGGGAGCGGGGGCATCTGCCGTGCGGGCGGACGGCGGGCTTGTGCGAGTGAGTCGCGAGCCGGCGGCGGTCACCGGGGCTCGGGTGGGCGCTGCCGGGGCATGTTCGGGCGGGCGGGCGGGGCCGGGGGCAGGGGGAACCGGCTCTGAGCGGCACCCGGGTCCTGGCGCCCGCCGGACGTCACGGCGCCCTGGATGCCCATCGGAGCCGAACCGTTGCGGAACTCCACGATCCAGTCGGCCGTCTCGACGCGGATCAGCTCGGTGACGTCCTCCGAGAAGCGGCGCAGGACACCCAGACAGCGTTCGCTGGCCTCGGCGGCCGTGCCGTCCGTGGGGCCGAGGACTTCGCGCACGCTCTCCGAGGCCCAGTCGAACTGCAGCACCTGCAGCCGGCGCTGCACGGCCTGCGCGGTGGCCACGTCCCTTATCCAGCCCGAGGTCACCCCGAAGTACCGGTCGACGGCCACACAGGCCACCGCGAGCAGCAGCGCGAGGTAACCCCAGGGCGCCACCCCGGCCCCGGTCACCCCCGTCAGGTCCAGCAACGGCAGCACGGCCCCGGTCACCGCCCCCGCCGCGGCCCCGCCCCGCAGGACCCGCGCGCCCCGCCGCTTCCACACCCGGTCCGTGAGATACCAGGCCGCCGTCTCCAGCGCCCCGCGCTCCGCCCACCGGTACAGCTCGTTCAGCCGCACGGCGGGCTCGCCCCAGTCCCCGAGCGGAAACGTCCGTCCGGCCAGATCGGCCTGCCCGTCCTGCGGCGGGCCCTCGGGCTGCATCTCCGGCTGACCCACCCGGCGCTCCCTACTGATCGGTCACCCTGCGTGACGCCTGATGCTGATGTGCCGGACCCTTCCTACCGCCCAATGGGTGGCGCAGGGGGTGCTTTGGTCGCTTTTCCGCTCGGAAGGAGGCCTTGATCAGGTATAGGCCTTCACATCGACTCACTCGAAAGAGTGCCGGGGCGACGGCCGCGTGGAACACGTAGGCTCGGGACTGAAGGAAGACCAAGGCGGAAAGCACAGGAGCTGATCGTGATCCCCGGTGGTGGCCAGCCCAACATGCAGCAGCTGCTTCAGCAGGCCCAGAAGATGCAGCAGGATCTGGCGAACGCGCAGGAGGAACTCGCCAGGACCGAGGTCGACGGCCAGGCCGGCGGCGGCCTGGTGAAGGCCACCGTCACCGGTGCCGGCGAGCTGCGTGCGCTGAAGATCGACCCGAAGGCGGTGGACCCGGACGACACCGAGACCCTCGCGGATCTGATCGTCGCGGCGGTCCAGGCGGCCAACGAGAACGCCCAGACCCTCCAGCAGCAGAAGCTCGGCCCGCTCGCCCAGGGGCTCGGCGGCGGCAGCGGCATCCCCGGACTGCCGTTCTAGGAGCGGGTCCTGCCTATCGAAGACGGGCACCGGCCAACTAGCGTACGTACTGCAAGGAACCCAGGAAGGACGGCAGTCCGTTGTACGAAGGCGTTGTTCAGGACCTCATCGACGAACTGGGGCGGTTGCCCGGCGTCGGTCCCAAGAGCGCCCAGCGGATCGCCTTCCACATCCTGCAGGCGGAGCCGACCGACGTACGGCGTCTCGCGCAGTGCCTGATGGAGGTCAAGGCGAAGGTCCGCTTCTGCGCGACCTGCGGCAACGTCGCCCAGGAAGAGCTGTGCAACATCTGCCGCGACCCCCGGCGCGACCTCACCGTCATCTGCGTGGTGGAGGAGCCGAAGGACGTGGTCGCGGTCGAGCGCACCCGTGAGTTCCGCGGCAAGTACCACGTCCTCGGCGGCGCGATCAGCCCGATCGAGGGTGTCGGTCCCGACGACCTGCGTATCCGGGAACTTCTCACGCGGTTGGCCGACGGGACCGTCACGGAGCTCATCCTGGCCACCGACCCGAACCTGGAGGGCGAGGCCACGGCTACGTACCTCGCCCGCATGATCAAGCCCATGGGCCTCAAGGTCACCCGCCTGGCCAGCGGCCTCCCGGTGGGCGGCGACCTGGAATACGCGGACGAAGTGACCCTCGGCCGCGCCTTCGAGGGGAGACGACTCCTAGATGTCTGACGCCACACTGCACGCGACCGCCCCGGACCCCGACGACTTCGCGGTCCAGATCGCCGACCAGGTCGAGAGCTTCCTGGTGGCCACCAGGGAGGTGGCGAAGGGCGACGAGCCGGACTCGGCCGTCCCCTTCCTCCTCCTGGAGGTCTCCCAGCTCCTGCTGGCCGGCGGACGCCTGGGCGCCCACGAGGACATCCTCCCCGACGAGCGCTACGAGCCCGACCTGGGTCCCGAGGCCGACGTGGACGAACTCCGCCTGAACCTCGCCCGGCTCCTGGAGCCGATCGACGTCTACTCCGAGGTCTTCGACCCCTACGAGCCCCGCAAGGCACCCGTGCCGGCCCGGATCTCCGACGACCTCGCCGACGTCATCGCCGACCTGCGCCACGGCATGGCCCACTACCGGGCCGGCCGCACCACGGAGGCCATGTGGTGGTGGCAGTTCTCCTACTTCTCCAACTGGGGCTCCACGGCGTCCGCGACCCTGCGCGCCCTGCAGTCGGTGGTGGCGCACGTCCGCCTCAACCAGCCCCTGGAGGAACTGGACGGCCTCGACACCGACCAGGCAGTGGGCGACGAGACGCTGGAGTTCGAGGCGGGCAAGGTGATGGTGGAGGAGATCGCGGGCCCGCTGGGGCTGCGGCCGTCCCAGTAGTAGCACCTGTGTGACGGGCGTCATACAGAAGGCTTCAGTAACGGCGTAATGCACGGGCCCCTCCGGTGGTCGCACTGCACAACGGCCACACCCGGCCCGTGCCACCGCCGACTTGGAGCCCCCTCATGCACGTCACCCTCCAGCAGCCGACAGGCGCCCGCCTGATCACGGCCAGGGACCAGGAGATCGCGATCCCGGCGACCCTGCGCTACACCTCCGCCGACCCGCCGGCCGTGCACATCGACTTCCCGCCGCATGTCACGGTCGACGGCGAGGCCGCGACCTGGACCTTCGCCCGGACCCTGCTGGGCGAGGGGCTGCGCGCCCCGGCGGGCATCGGCAACGTCCGTGTCCGCCCGGCCGGTTCGGCCCACACCCGCGTCGAGTTCCACGCCGCCCAGGGCGTCGCCGTCCTGAGGTTCGCCTCCGCGGACCTCACCCGCTTCCTCGCCCGCACCTACACGGTCGTCGCCCCGGACGAGGAGACCGTGAGCGCGGAGCTGGACCACGGCCTGGTGGCCCTGTTCGGGGGCCGGGTGTGATCCGCGTCGGCTCCCGGACCGGCGTGCTGTCGGCCCCGCAGGCGTACGCCCTCGGCCATCGGCTGCGTGAGGTCCGTGAGGAACAGGGCCTGACGCGCGGACAGGCCGCCCTGACAGCCGACTTCCACCTGGCCTGGATCACGCAGATGGAGGGCGGCGAGATCCACGACCTGGAGACCCTGCGCGCGTACGCCCACGCGCTGGGGACGCGGATCAGGGGGACGCGGGCCGCGCGGGTACGCCGTCCGTGACCACGCCGAGCAGAAGCCCGGCGTCGACATACGGGGCGGTCGGCGTCGGCTCGCTGTACCAGCGCAGGGGCCAGGTGTTGCCGTCCAGCGCGGGAATCCCGATGTACGTGACGGCACGCGAGCCCCGCTCGCCGAAGCGCTGTACGCCAAGTGGCCGGCGGAAGCTGGAACGGAAAACGGGTGGCCCCGTGCCCGACACCTTCCGCCCTGTGCCCATCGAGGACCTCGTCTTCTATCACTTCCGCGACAACCGTGATCGCATCGCGAACGGGCTCCCGCCGAGGCGCTGGAACTGGTGACAGCGGCGCCTCCCGGGTTCAGCGTGAGTCTTGACGCCGAGCTCGGCGAGGCGCTGCGGCAGTGCGCCGAGGCTGAGGACGAGCAGATCTCAGCGGTGGTCAGCCGGGCGCTGGAACAGTATCTGAGCCATCGTCAGCAGCGGTCTGGGTCGACGACCTCTTCGGGGAAACGCGACGGGAGCGGCGCAGCGCATGAGTCACGTCGTGTACGACAGCGGGGCGCTCATCGCTGCCGCCAAGAACGGCACCGAGCCCCTCAAGGAGTTCGTGGACTGATCACAGCCCCCAGAGCCCCTTTCCCACGGCCGTGACCCCGCCCAGCAGGGCGAGTGACAGGACGAGCAGGCGGGCCCGTTTCTCCGGTGTCCGGGAGGCGAGGCCCCTGCCGATCAGGCCGCCCGCGCCCATCGCCGCGATCACCAGGGCCCACCTCGTCCCGGTCAGCTCCGGCACCCCGTTCGACGCCACCGAGAAGGCGTTCACGATCACGCCGTAGAACATCGCGTTCGGCACGAACTCCCGTACCGTCCAGCCCGCGTTGAGGGCGTAGAGGGAGAACGGCGGGCCGCCCACCCCCGCCGCGGAGTTCATGAAGCCGCCCGCCGCGCCCGCGAACACGGCGCCTCGGGTGCCGTGCAGAGCGGTTGACCTCGCGCCCCGCATGACGAGCAGTACCGCCACCGTGACCAGGCAGCCCATCACCAACAGGAGCCATGGCTGGGGGAGTTGACGGGTCATCCAGGTACCTGCCGGGACCGTGCAGGCCGCTGCCAGGCAGAAGGGGAGCATCGCGCGGGGGCGTACCAGGCGCCATCCGCCCGCCAGGCCGACCAGGCAGATCACCCCGGCCGCGCAGTTGGCCAGGATCACGCCCTCCGCCGGGCCGAGGAGGAGGACCAGCGCCGGTACGGAGACCAGGGCGAAGCCCATGCCGGTGAGCCACTGGACGGTGGATCCCAGCAGCACGATCCCTGTCAGAAGTACGTCGCTCGTCACCGCCATGGTGTACCGCACTGCACCCCAGGTCGGGGAGGGCGCCCCCTCGTGACCGCCCCTCGGAAACGGGATCGTTGATCTGGCAAGCGAGGGCCCCTACCGAAGGAAACGACCATGAAGTCCCTGCTCTCCTCCACCCCCGTCCTCTGGTTCCTCTTCCTGTTCAACCTCGTCGTCGCCGCCGCCGCGCCCTTCGTCGTGGCCGGCGCGCAGGGTGTCATGACCGCCGTGGGGATGGGCGTGGTGTCGCTCGGAGCCGGGGTCGGCCTGCTGCGCGGACAGCGACCGGCCGCTCACAGGGCGTGAATTGGGCGTCCGCTGTCTCTGCCCTGTATCTGGGCTGCACGGGCCCTAACCGGTGCGAAGAGAGGCTGTAGTCACTTCACAGCACAGCCTCTCACCGCACTGGAGACAGCGATGAACCGTCGGTCCATAACCAAGCGCGCAGCCATCATCACGGCCACCGCCCTCGTCGCTGTCGGCACCGTCGGTACCGTCGCGGCGACCGCCGGTCCCGACCACGCGAAGAAGCCCTCCAAGAAGCAGATCGCGGCACTGTTCACCACCTGGAACGCGACCCTGCAGACCGGTGACGCCCACAAGGTCGCGAACCTGTACGCGAAGGACGCGGTGCTCCTGCCCACCGTCTCCAACAAGGTCCGCACCGACCACGCGGGGATCGTCGACTACTTCGAGCACTTCCTGAAGAACAAGCCGGTCGGCAAGAAGGTCCAGACGATCGTCAACGTCCTCGACACCAACTCCGCGATCGACACCGGCGTCTACGAGTTCACGCTCACCGACCCGAAGACCGGCGTCAAGCGGGTCGTCGAGGCCCGCTACACCTACGAGTACGAGAAGCGGAACGGGCAGTGGAAGATCGTCAACCACCACTCCTCTGCGATGCCCGAAGGCTGATCTCCACCTTCAGCCCGCCCCCGGGCGCGTCCGCCAGTGCCACGGTTCCGCCGTCGTCCGTCACCAGCTGCTTGACGACGGCGAGGCCGAGGCCCGAGCCGGAGCGCCCGGTCAGGCCCTGACCGCGCCAGAAGCGGTCGAAGGCGCGGGACTTCTCGGAGTCGGACATACCGGGCCCCTCGTCCAGTACCGACAGCACCACCGCATCCGCCCGTGACGCCACCTCGACGGTGATCCTCCCCCCGTCGGGCGAGACCTCCAGGGCGTTCGAGAGCACGTTGTCCAGCACCTGCTCCAGATGGCCGGGGCTGGCCAGCACAGACGGCCGGCCGTCGACAACACTCCCCCTGAGCGCGATGGTGACTCCGCGCTCGTCGGCGGCCGGCCTCCACACCGTCAGCCGTTCGTCCACGATGTCCCGCAACTGCAAGGGCTCCGCCGCCGTCACCTTCGCCTCGGCCCGGGCGAGGACGAGAAGGCCGTTGACCAGGCGGCTCATCCGGACCACCTCGGCCGTCGCCTGTTCCACGTCCTCGCGTACGAACTCGTCGTCCACGCCGTCCGCGATGTTGTCGAGCGACAACCTCAACGCCGTGAGCGGGGTGCGGAGTTGATGCGAGGCGTCCGCCACGAAGATGCGCTGCGAGGCGACCAGCGTGTCCAGGCGTTCCGCGCCCTGGTTCAGGGTGCGGGCGAGGGTCTGGGTCTCCGGCGGGCCGGTCACCGGGGAGCGCGCGGTCAGGTCGCCGTCGCTGAACTTGCTCGCCATGGCGTTGAGTTCACGCAAGGGGGCGGTGATCCGGCGGGCGGCGAACGCGCCGATCGCGGCGGCCGCCGCGAGGACCAGCACGGCGAGGGCGGCCCGGAAACCCCAGATCTGCCACAGGCGCCTGGTCATGTCCGAGGTCGAGTAGACGATTCGTACGGCCGCGTCCCCCGTCACCGGGACGGTGACCGTCAGATGCTTGCCCCAGACGAACTCCGAACCCCAGTCCGTCGTCGCCTCGTTGTCCTGCACGGCTCTGGTCAGCGCCGCGTCCGCAGTGGGCGTCGGCAGCTTCGGGTCGCAGTCGGCGGTGGGGGTCGCCTGGACGTCGCCGTACGCCGTCGCCACCTCGGTCAGTGCCTCGCACGAGGTGCTGGTGCCGTTGCTCAGCAGCAGCGCCATGGTGGTCGCCTCGCGTTTGACGGACGCCTCGGTGTCGTCGCGCAGCTGGGCGGTGAGGGTGAACGCCACCGGGACCGTGAACAGCAGGATCGCCACCGCGACCAGCAGGATGTAACTCCGGATGAGCTGCCGGTTCATGACACCCCGTCGTCCTTGACGTCCTTGACGATCTCCAGCCGGAAGCCCACGCCCCGCACGGCCTCGATGCTGACCGCCCCGGCGAGCTTGCGCCGCAGCGCGGCCACGTGCACGTCCAGGGTCTTGGTCGGCCCGAACCAGTTCGCGTCCCAGACCGCCTCCATGATCTGCTCGCGCGACATCAGCGCGCCCGGCTCCTCGGTGAGGAAGGACAGCAGGTCGTACTCCTTGGGCGCGAGGGGCACCTCCTCACCGTCCAGCCGGACCCGGGCCGCCTTGCGGTCCACGGTGAGGCGGGAGCCGTACCGGTCGGGGCCCGCCGCGGCCTCGGTACGGGGCTGTGCGCGCCGCATCACGGCTCGTATCCGCGCGATGACCTCCCGCACGCCGAACGGCTTGGACACGTAGTCGTCGGCGCCGAGCTCCAGGCCGACCACCCGGTCCGTCTCGTCGCTGCGCGCGCTGATCACGATGATCGGCACGTCACCGCGGGCGCGCAGCGCCCTGCACACGTCGAGGCCGTCGGTGTCGGGCAGTCCGAGATCGAGGAGTACGACGTCGTAGGGGCCCTCATGGCTGAGCGCGGCCCCGCCGGTGGAGACCCACTCGACCTCGAACCCGTAGCGGACCAGGCCGCGTCTGAGGGACTGGGCCACCGGCTCATCGTCTTCCACCAGGAGTACGCGCACAGCCGCACCCTATTCCTTGAAACTTAATTCACACTCGCCACACGGGTTCCCCATGGGTGCGCGGCGCGGTGTGTGACCTGGTATGCGCTGCGGTGTGTGACGTGGTGCACTTTTCCCGGAGCTCCCGGATGGGCATGCGCTGACCTGGGTGTCCGAAAGTCGCGATGTCTCACCATGCGATACCGCGGAAGTGAAAATCGGACGCTCGTTAAACTGAGCCGACACACAGGACTGAGCGAGGAGCGCACGTGGGCCTTGTCGTGCAGAAGTACGGAGGCTCCTCCGTAGCCGATGCCGAGGGCATCAAGCGCGTCGCCAAGCGAATCGTCGAAGCGAAGAAGAACGGCCACCAGGTCGTCGTCGTCGTTTCCGCGATGGGCGACACGACGGACGAGCTGATCGATCTCGCCGAGCAGGTATCTCCGATGCCCGCCGGGCGTGAGTTCGACATGCTGCTGACCGCCGGGGAGCGGATCTCCATGGCGCTGCTGGCCATGGCGATCAAAAACCTGGGCCACGAGGCCCAGTCCTTCACCGGCAGCCAGGCCGGCGTCATCACCGACTCGGTCCACAACAAAGCCCGGATCATCGACGTCACGCCGGGCCGTATCCGCACGGCGCTCGACGAGGGCAACATCGCCATCGTCGCCGGCTTCCAGGGCGTCAGCCAGGACAAGAAGGACATCACCACGCTGGGGCGCGGCGGTTCCGACACCACCGCCGTGGCGCTGGCCGCCGCCCTCGACGCCGAGGTGTGCGAGATCTACACCGACGTCGACGGTGTGTTCACCGCCGACCCGCGCGTGGTGAAGAAGGCCCGGAAGATCGACTGGATCTCCTCCGAGGACATGCTGGAGCTGGCCGCGTCCGGCTCCAAGGTGCTGCTCCACCGCTGTGTGGAGTACGCCCGTCGTTACGACATCCCGATCCACGTCCGCTCGTCCTTCTCGGGACTGCCGGGCACCTGGGTCAGCAACGAGAAGCCCGAGTGGCAAGGGGACCAGCAGGTGGAGCACGCCATCATCTCCGGAGTCGCCCACGACGTCTCCGAGGCCAAGATCACTGTCGTCGGCGTCCCGGACAAGCCGGGCGAGGCCGCGGTGATCTTCCGCGCCATCGCGGACGCGGAGATCAACATCGACATGATCGTGCAGAACGTGTCGGCGGCGTCGACCGGTCTCACCGACATCTCCTTCACCCTCCCCAAGACCGAGGGCCGCAAGGCCATCGACGCCCTGGAGAAGGCCAAGGGCGGGATCGGCTTCGACTCGCTGCGCTACGACGACCAGATCGGCAAGATCTCCCTGGTCGGCGCGGGGATGAAGA
Source organism: Streptomyces sp. NBC_00285 (assembly GCF_036174265.1). Taxonomy (NCBI): domain Bacteria; kingdom Bacillati; phylum Actinomycetota; class Actinomycetes; order Kitasatosporales; family Streptomycetaceae; genus Streptomyces; species Streptomyces sp. NBC_00285. The sequence goes on from NZ_CP108055.1 coordinate 5,821,966, forward strand.
CCAACCCGGGCGTCACCGCCTCGTTCTTCCAGGCGCTGGCCGACGCGGGCGTGAACATCGAGCTCATCTCGACCTCCGAGATCCGTATCTCGGTCGTCACCCGCCAGGACGACGTCCCCGGGGCCGTCCGGGCCGTGCACTCCGCCTTCGGGCTGGACTCCGACAGCGACGAGGCCGTCGTCTACGGGGGCACCGGCCGCTGATGGCCGGCAGCGGACGACCGACGCTCGCGGTCGTGGGGGCGACCGGAGCCGTCGGCACGGTCATGCTCCAGATCCTGTCCCAGCACGCGGACATCTGGGGCGAGATCCGTCTGATCGCCTCCCCGCGCTCGGTCGGCCGCAAGCTGACCGTGCGCGGCGAGCAGGTCGAGGTGGTGGCCCTGTCGGAGGACGCCTTCGACGGGGTCGACGTCGCCATGTTCGACGTCCCCGACGAGGTGGCGGCGCACTGGGCGCCGGTCGCCGCCGCGCGCGGTGCCGTCGTCGTGGACAACTCGGGTGCCTTCCGGATGGACCCGGACGTGCCCCTGGTCGTCCCCGAGGTCAATCCGCACGCGGCCCGGAAGCGGCCGCGCGGAATCATCGCCAACCCCAACTGCACGACTCTCTCCATGATCGTGGCCCTGGGCGCGCTGCACGCCGAGTTCGGGCTGCGGGAACTGGTGGTGTCGAGCTACCAGGCCGTGAGCGGCGCCGGGCGCGCAGGTGTCGAGACACTTCGGCAGCAGCTGTCCCTGGTCGCGGGCACCGAGCTCGGCACGCACCCCGGTGACGTGCGGCGGGCCGTCGGCGACAACACCGGGCCGTTTCCGGAGCCGGTCGCGCTGAACGTCGTACCGTGGGCCGGGTCGCTGCGCGAGGACGGCTGGTCCTCGGAGGAGATGAAGGTGCGGGACGAGTCCCGCAAGATCCTCGGGCTGCCCAAGCTGCCGGTCGCCGTGACCTGTGTGCGGGTCCCGGTCGTCACCGTGCACTCCCTCACCGTCCACGCCCGCTTCGAGGGCGAGGTCACCGTCCGCAAGGCGCGCGAGATCATCGCGACCGCCCCCGGGGTCGTCCTCTTCGACGATCCGGCGGCCGGCGAGTTCCCCACCCCCGCCGACGTCGTCGGCACCGATCCCACCTGGGTAGGGCGGGTCAGGCGGGCCCTCGACGACCCCACGGCGCTCGAACTTTTCGTGTGCGGAGACAATCTGCGCAAGGGTGCGGCACTCAACACGGCGCAGATCGCGGAGCTCCTGGCGGCCGAGTTCGGGTGACCCCGCCCGGCGGCGCACTGCCGGTGCGCACGGCTGCCCACCGGAAAAAGTCCTGACCATGGCCGAAACGCTTTGTAGGATCTGTGGACGACATGTGGTGCGACTAATGGTCCCGACCACTTGATCCCGGCGCTTCGGCGTCCGAAGATTTTCCTCCCCGTTCTCCGCAACCATGCGAAGGGCGGGGAGCGTCTTTGCGAACGCCCTTTCAGGGGGCAACGGGGATGCGTGCGAGGCGTGGGGACGCCTCGGTCACACAGGACACAGGGGAAGAGCGGGTAGGGCATGAGCACGTTTGACGCACGGTCAGTTGTGCTGCCTGAGAGAAGATGGGCGGTCGCGTACAACCCTCACCGGGGTGAGCGCGTCCAACTGGCGTGGCTCAGGTACTCGAATTCCGCGCCGCGCCGAGCGGCGCGGCGGTCCTCAGGCCCCGGTTGCCCGGGGCGCCCGGCGGCATGCCGGTGATCGCCCCCATGCCCGCAGCGCGGCCCACGCGCATACCCAGTCAGCGTGACGGCACCGAGGAAGCCGCGGCGGGAACCACCGTCGACCACCTCACCGAGACCTACCGGGCGCACTACCGCTCGCTGCTGGGTCTCGCCGCCCTCCTGCTCGACGACACCGCCTCCTGCGAGGACGTCGTCCAGGAGGCCTTCATCCGCGTCCACTCGGCGCGCAAGCGCGTCCGCGACCCCGAGAAGACGCTCGCGTACCTGCGTCAGACGGTCGTCAACCTCTCCCGCTCGGCCCTGCGCCGGCGCATCCTCGGACTCAAGCTGCTGTCCAAGCCGATGCCCGACATGGCGAGCGCCGAGGAGGGGGCCTACGACCTGCTGGAGCGCGACTCCCTCATCAAGGCGATGAAGGGCCTCCAGCGCCGCCAGCGCGAGGTCCTGGTCCTGCGCTACTTCTCGGACATGACCGAGGCCCAGGTCGCCGATACGCTCGGCATCTCGCTGGGCTCCGTGAAGGCATACGGCTCCCGCGGGATAGCCGCGCTGCGGGTCGCCATGGAGGAGCCGGTATGAGCACGGACGGCGAATCCCGGGAACGGCGCCATGAGCCCTACGCGTGGCGAGAGCCGACATGGGCCGCCAAGCAAGAGCACAAGCAATCACACGCTGGGAACGGAACTGTGAATCACGGCCCCGAAGATCAGAGCTCCACGGGGGAGTTCGACTCGGACGAGCTGGCACTGCGACGCCTGCTTCAGCAGGCGGTCCAGGAGATGGAGCCACGGGACGGCACCCTCGACCATCTGCGCAAGGCGGTCCCCGCCAGGCGGGCGCGCAAGCGGCAGGCCCTCGTCGGGATGGCGGCCGCGGCCCTCTTCTTCGGCACCGCTGTCCCCGCTGTGGTGCACGTCTCCTCCACCAACACCAATGCCAACACCTCCAACGCCGGCCACACCTCCCAGATGCAGGGCGGCGCGGGCCAGGGCAAGGAGACGGAGGGCGGCGAGTCCACCTCCGGCGGCTCCTCGGGCAAGACCGAGGACAAGGGCAAGGGTGAGACGAAGGGCGACGGGAAGGGCAAGACCGCCGGCGCCACGACCGGCACCGGCGGCGGCGCGGACCCGTCCTCCACGACCGCCGCGAGCGCCCCGGCCTGCACGGCCGCGGAACTCGGCACGCCCACGGCCACCACCGACGTGGCCGACTCCGCCGGGACGGTCTACGGCACCTTCCACATCACCAACGGCTCCACCACCGCCTGTACGGTCACCGGCCCCGGCACCGTGACGTCGAGCGCGCAGGGCGCGGCGGACGGCAGCAAGATCGGCGCTGTCCGGCATGTCTCGGGTGATGTGGCGACAGGACTGCCCGACCCGTCCCAGGAGGTCTCGCAGCTGCTGCTGCAGCCGGGTTCCTCCTACGACGTGAGGTTCGCCTGGGTGCCGTCCTCGACCTGTCCCACGTCGGACCCCTCGACCGAGCCCACCCCCGACCCCACGACCTCCCCGGACACCTCCTCCAGCGCGGGCTCCTCGACCGGCGGCGACACCGGCACCTCCACTCAGCTCGTCAGGGAGGACGGCGCGACCGACGGGAGTGTCCTGGTGACGAACACGGCGGCGGGCGGCGGCCCTTCGGTGTCCACGACGGTGTCCAACGCGTGCGCGGGGACCGTGTACTGGACGGGCGTACTGACGGCGTCGTGACGTCGTCGGTGGCGGGTGTGAGCCGGCCTCAGGCGGTCGCTTTCTCCTGGGGCCGGTCCCGCTCCTGCCGAGGCTGCTCGTCGTCCGGGGCGATGCCCAGTTCCGCGTCCCGGATGAACTCCACCTCGCGGCGCAGCAGACGGAACCACATGAAGACCACGAAGCCGGCGAAGACGAACCACTCGCCGGTGTAGCCGAGGTTCTGGAACGCCTTCAGGTCCAGCCCGCTGTTGGCGGGCGCGGTAGCCGGTACGGCCGTCATCCCGGAGTCGGCGGTGGTGAGCGTGACCCACGCGTCGTACACGCCGTACGGCACGAGGTTGATCAGCGAGGCCGCGCTGATCGCCGAGGTCTGCCCGGCCGGCAGGCCGCCCTGCGCGCTGACGCCGTTGTCCCCCGGCGTCTCGGACGCCTGGAGCGCACCGGTGACGGTGACCTCGCCCTTCGGCGCGGCCGGGACCTTCGCCGGGTCGGGCGTGCCCGGCAGCCAGCCCCGGACGACGGGCAGGGCCTTGCCGTCGTCGGTGCGCAGCAGCGTCAGGACGTAGTAGCCCTCGCGGTCGTCCAGTTGCCGGTCGGGGACGAGCAGCTGCCTGGCGTACCGCCCGGTCGCGGTGACCGGCTTGCCGGAGGTCACCTTGTCCACAGGCAGCAGCTGGGCCAGTGGCCGCGGTGCCTCATGCCTGTCGGTGACGACCTGCTTCCCGGCTTCGCGGCTCTCCGTCATCCGGTCCTCGAACCGGCTCAGCTGCCAGGACCCCATGAAGATGCAGAACGGGATGGCGAGCAGCACGAAGACGTTGATGCCAAACCAGCGGGGCGTCAGCAGAAACCGGTACACACTCCCACGGTACGGGGCTGTCCCGGGCCGCGCGGGCGCGGGGTCAGTACCTTTCGGTGAGGTGATCGCGGCCCGCGGGCGGCTCGTACGGCTCCGGCCAGAAGTCCGTCACGGTGGCTATGCGGCCGCTCTCGTCGGCGGTGAAGAACGAGACGGCGTCCACCTCCTCGAGGCCCACCGTGACGCGGGCCCAGGTGACGACGTGGCCCGGCTCGGCGACGACCCGCTCGATCCGCAGGTGCCAGTCGGCGGGGTACTCCCGGTTGAACTCGACGTACCGCTCCCGGCCGCTGATGCGCTCGCGGGTCTGCGGCAAGGTGTAGACGACGTCCTCGGCCAGGGTTTCGGCGAATGCACTCCAGTCGCCGACCTCGGCCGAGGCCCAGAAACTCTCCACGGTCCTGCGCAGATCGGTCATGCGGACGAGTCTGCACCCCGGCACTGACAACGGGGCGTGGGGAAGAGGCCTGGGCGGCGGGCTCAGGGAACAGGCCCTGGCAACATCCTGGGCGGCGGGTCCGGGCGGCGGGCCCGGACAACCGGACCGGGTGGGCCTTTTCGGCCTGGTGGGACGGGTTCGGGTAAGTGGGTGGTAGAAGTTTTCCACAGGCTGGGGACCTCGCCTACGGATTGTCTGTGAGGGCGGGCAGTATGGGGTCATGACTGAGAGCAACGGGTCCGCCGCGGCCGAGCGGAACGACGATGTGCCGGACTGGGAGGAGCGCTTCAGGGCGCCCCGGGTGTCCCTGCCCGACTGGGCGGAGGACGCCCCGGACCGCTCCTTGTTCGTGTCCAACGCCACGGGGACGTACGAGCTGTACGCCTGGGACCGGGCGACCGGTGGACAGCGCCAGGTGACGGACCGGCCCAACGGCACCACGGACGGCGTGCTCTCCCCGGACGGCGCGTGGATCTGGTGGTTCGACGACAAGGACGGCGACGAGTTCGGTGTCTGGCGCCGCCAGCCCTTCGAGGGCGGCCCGGACGAGATCGCCGCGCCCGGCCTGGACGCCTCCTACCCGGCGGGCGTGGCCCTGGGCCGGGATGGCCGTACGGCGGTCGTGGGCCGCTCGACCGACGACGAGGGCACCTCCATCCTCCTCGTGCGCTCCGGCGAGGAGCCGGTGGAGATCTACCGGCACCGCGAGTCCGCGGGTGTCGGCGACCTCTCCCACGACGGCTCGCTGATCGCGGTCGAGCACACCGAGCACGGCGACGCCATGCACTCGGCGCTGCGGGTCGTGCGCCCCGACGGCCGCACGGTCGCCGAGCTCGACGACACCAAGGGCGGCGCAGAGGAACTGGGCCTGGAGGTCCTGGGGTTCGCGCCCGTCGACGGCGACACCCGGTTGCTCATCGGCCACCAGCGGCGGGGTCGCTGGGAGCCCCTGGTGTGGGACGTGGCGACGGGCGAGGAGACCGATCTCGCCCTGGACCTGCCCGGTGACGTGGGCGCCGAGTGGTACCCGGACGGGACCGGACTGCTCGTCGCGCACAGCTTCGAGGCACGCAGCGAGCTGTTCCGGTACGACCTTGCGAGCGGCAAGCTGGAGAAGGTCCCCACCCCGCCCGGCTCGGTCTCCGGGGCGACGGCCCGCCCCGACGGCAGCGTGGAGTACCTGTGGTCCTCCTCGGCCGAGCCGTCGGCGGTGCGCTCGACGACGGGCGAGGTGGTCCTGGACCCGCCGGGCCTGAAGTCCCCCGGCTCGGTGCCGGTGGAGGACGTGTGGGTGGAGGGGCCGGGCGGCCGGATCCACGCGCTGGTCCAGAAGCCGGCGGGAGCCACGGGACCGTTGCCGACGGTCTTCGACATCCACGGCGGCCCGACCTGGCACGACAGCGACTCCTTCGCTGCGGGCCCGGCAGCCTGGGTGGACCACGGATACGCGGTCGTCCGGGTCAACTACCGCGGTTCCACGGGGTACGGGCGGGCCTGGACCGACGCGCTCAAGCACCGGGTCGGGCTGATCGAGCTGGAGGACATCGCGGCGGTGCGGGAGTGGGCGGTGAGCTCGGGCCTCGCCGATCCCGCGCGTCTCGTCCTCACCGGCGGGTCCTGGGGCGGGTACCTCACACTCCTCGGCCTGGGCACCCAGCCGGACGCGTGGGCGCTGGGCATCGCGGCGGTCCCGGTCGCCGACTACGTCACGGCGTTCCACGACGAGATGGAAGCGCTGAAGGCCATGGACCGCACGCTGCTGGGGGGCACGCCGGAGGAGGTTCCCGAGCGCTTCGAGGCGTCGTCACCCCTGACCTACGTGGACCAGGTCAAGGCCCCGGTGTACATCTCGGCCGGCGTCAACGACCCCCGGTGCCCGATCCGTCAGGTCGACAACTACGTGAAGCGGCTGGAGTCGAGGGGGGCGGTGCACGAGGTCTACCGGTACGACGCCGGTCACGGTTCGCTGGTGGTGGGCGAGCGGATCAAGCAGGTGAAGCTGGAACTGGACTTCGCCGAGCGGCATCTGGGGTAAGCGGGAGCGTTGTCGGCTGCGGGCCGGTGGGGGCCGGTCGCGCAGTTCCCCGCGCCCCTGAGTGGGCACAGCTCGACCGACTTCAGATGCACCCACCTGGGGGCGCGGGGAACTGCGCGACCAGCGACAACGCACCCGCGGCCCGCAGCGAACGGCTATGCCCCCACCCGTCCGCGCCGCCCCAGCAGCTCCGCCAACCCCCGTCGGGTCGCAGCCAGGACCACCCGGTCCGACTCCTGAAGCACATAGGTGTCCGGGAGATCCCACGTCAGTCCGGGGGAGTCCCCGGACTCCTCCCGGGCCAGCACCCGCCAGGACCCGGCGCGGAACGCCTGGCCGACCGTCTTCCCCTCCAGCTGGGGATGGCCGCCCACATCCACCGCCGCGAACAGCAGCACCCGCCGCTCGACGGGGAACGCGCCCAGGATCTGCCGTCCCATCATCGCCCCGGCGAACGCGGGAGCCGCCAGATGGGACACACTCCGGCTGCGCGTGGACGCATGGGGGTGCGCCGCCCGCAGGGTCCGGTACACCGCCGTCGCGAAGTCGTCGTCGTACAGCCGCAGCACCACCCGCAGATCGGGCCGCACGGCCCGTGCGTACAGCACGGCCTCCAGATTCGTCGTGTCCGCGCTGGTCACCGCGAGCAGTGCGTGCGCCCGGTGGATCTTGGCGGCCTCCAGGACGCCCTCCTGGGTGACGTCACCGAGGACCACCGGTACGCGCAGTCGCCGGGCCGTGGCCAGTCCGCGGGCCTCGGGGTCGGACTCGACGCAGACCACGGGGATGTTCAGTTCCCGCAGCCGGGTCAGCACCCGGGTGCCGATCTTGCCCAGCCCGAGCAGCACGACGTGTCCGCCCAGTCCGCGGGGCGGTTTGCGCAGCGAGGACGCGGTGCGGAAGGTGCCGAGCGCCTCCAGGACCGCGGCGAGGAGGACCGGGAGGAGCAGCAACCCGGTCAGTCCGGACAGGAGTTGGAGGATCTGGCGGCCGACGGACTCCCCGATCGCGGGGTCGTCGATCGCGAACAGGTCCAGCAGCGTCAGATAGAAGGCGCTCAGCGGATGGATCCCGGTCACCAGCCACAGGGCGACGGCGAGCGCGAGCACACACGCCGCCATTCCCGCCAGCGACCAGCGCAGCCGCCGCGAGAACAGCGAACCGAACCACGGCAGCACACCCCGGCCGTCGGGCAACGAGGTCCCGGCGTAGGACACCTGCTCCAGCACGACGGTCGTACGCCCGGCCCCGTTCCGTACCGCCGCCGTGTCCGGCAGCAGCGTCGGTCCCTGGTCCGCGCCGGGCTCGGCGGTGTCGGTCGGCGAGAGCAGGGCCAGTGTGGCCAGTCCGGGGGCGGAGCTCACCCCGTCCCGGGCCGGGGGCCGTTCGACCGCCCGCAGCATCAGACCGCCGGTCTGGAGCACCTTGCTGGTGCCGGTGAGGGCGGTGGCGGCCAGCGCGGGCGCGGCCGTGTCGGCGTCGGACAGCACGGTCGTGGAGGCGTCGAAACCGGCGCCGTCGTCCGGACCGCCGTCCGCGTCGCCGTAGGCCAACGCGGCGGCCTGGTCGAGGAGTTCCTCGATGTGCTGGCCGAGCCGCCGGTTGTAGAGCCGCAGGACGAGCCGCAGCCGGGGGTTGAGGCGGCGGGCGGTGAGGGCGGCGCGGATGTTGGTCTCGTCGTCGTCGTACACGAGCGCGAGTGCGTCCGCCCGTTCCACGCCCGCCCCGGCGAGCGCGGCCTCGTTCGGCTCGGTGGCCTCCATCACCCGTACGCCGCCCGGGGGTTCGGCACCGGGGGCGGTGCCGCTGGTGGCGCCGACGGCACCCCCGTTGCCGTTGCCGTTGCCGGCCAGGCCGACGGCCGCGTTGACCATCCGGTCGAGCAGCGCGGACGCGGCACGGGCCCGTACGACCACCGGTGGCCGCACGGATCGTTCGGAGGCCGGTACGACGAGTGTGACCTGCTCGCCGTAGACGCCTCTCAGCTCGGCGGCCAACCGGTGCGCGAGCCCGTCGTCCCCGCACACCACCATGTGCGCGGCCGTGCCGCCCGGCTGCCCTGGACTCTGGTTCGGAACGCTCCCCACGAGGGAGAAGACTGCCTCACCGAGGCGGATGGTGCCATGTCCGGGGCCCCGGGCCGCTTCGAACCGTCAAGAAATCCCCAAACCCCCGCGCACGCTGAGCAAACGGACCTTCGCTGTCGTACGCACCAGCAGGGGAACCAGCACCTCACCACCGGAGGGATCCCGGCCGTGGCCGTCACCAAAGCACCCCCGCTCACGCGGGCCACCGACGAGGACCGGAGCCCGGCACCCGGTCCGACACCGGATGCGGACGCCCGGCGCCTCAACTCCCCGCTCGTGCTGACCCTGTTGATGCTCCTGATGGTGCTGTGCCAGGGCCCGATCCGGGAGGCGCTGGGCGCGCCGGTCATGCAGAGCTGGATGACGGTGTTCGTCGCCGTGCTCGTCCAGGCGCTGCCCTTCCTGGTGCTCGGGGTGCTGCTGTCGGCGGCGATCGCGGTGTTCGTGCCGCCGTCGTTCTTCGCCCGCGCGCTGCCGAAGAACCCCGTCCTCGCGGTGCCGGTGGCCGGGGTGGCGGGCGCGATCCTGCCGGGCTGCGAGTGCGCGTCCGTGCCGGTGGCCGGGGCGCTGGTGCGCAGGGGGGTCACCCCGGCCGCGGCCCTCGCCTTCCTGCTCTCGGCCCCGGCGGTCAACCCGATCGTGCTGACCGCCACCGCCGTCGCCTTCCCCCGCAACCCCGAGATGGTCGTGGGCCGGCTCGTCGGGAGCCTGCTGGTGGCGTGCGCGATGGGCTGGCTGTGGCTGCGCCTGGGCCGGGCCGACCTGCTGAAGCCGCCGGCCCGGGAGTCGTACGAGGGCCAGGGCAAGGGCGCCGCCTTCTGGGGCTCGGTGCGGCACGACGTGATGCACGCGGGCGGCTTCCTGGTCGTCGGCGCGATGGCGGCGGCGACTTTGAAGGCCGTGGTCCCGCAGACGTGGCTGCGCACGGCGGCCGAGAACCCGGTGATCGCCGTGCTGGCCCTCGCCGCCCTCGCGGTCGTGCTGTCGATCTGCTCGGAGGCGGACGCGTTCGTGGCGGCCTCGCTGACCCAGTTCTCGCTGACCGCGCGGCTGACCTTCCTGATCGTCGGCCCGATGATCGACCTGAAGCTGTTCGCGATGCAGACGGGCACCTTCGGCCGTGCCTTCGCCCTGCGCTTCGCCCCCGCGACCCTCGCCATGGCGATCGTGGGCTCGGTCCTGACCGGGGCGGTGCTGCTGTGAACCGGCAGGCACAGTCGGCGGTCCTGTTCGTCCTCGGCGCGGCCCTGCTGCACGCGGGCCTCACCGACCTCTACCTCCGCTACGTCAAGGCGGGGCTGCGCCCGCTGGTCCTGGCGGCCGGGATCGTCCTCATCGTGACGGCCCTGGCGACGGCCTGGTACGAGTGGCGCCCGAAGCGGCACCGGACGGATCACGAGGACGGCCCCCAGGGCGATCACGACGGTCACGACGGTCACGAGGAGCACGCCCACCGTGAACCCCGTGTCTCCTGGCTCCTGGTCCTCCCCCTCTTCGCCCTGATCCTCGTCGCCCCGCCGGCCCTCGGCTCCTACAGCGCCATGCGCACCGGCACGGCCCTGCAGCAGTCGTACGGCTATACGAAGCTTCCCGCCAGCGGTCCCGTGCGGCTCAGCCTCGTCGACTACGCGGGCCGCGCGTACTACGGGCACGGCCGTGACCTCGTCGGTCGGCAGGTCGTCGTCACCGGGTTCGTCGCCCTGGACCGCTCCGGCGCGCCCTACCTGGTCCGCATGGCCCTCAACTGCTGTGCCGCGGACGCCCAGCCGGTCAAAGTCGGCCTGACCGGCAAGATCCCGCCGGTCCTCCAGCCGGACAGCTGGCTCCAGGTCACCGGCACCTACACCGCGCAGCGGACCAAGGACACGGTGAACGGCGGCCCGATCCCGTACCTGAAGATCACGCAGGCCAAGCCGGTCCCGACACCGCACGACCCGTACGACGAGACCTGGAACAACTGAAGGGTCCCCTGCTTCCTCAGCGTCCGGCCGGGCTCGCCGTCGCCGCCGGACTCGATGGGGCGGTGGGGCGGTGGGCAACTCCCGTGACCCCGAGAGCCTCGCCGGCCTCGTCGCGGAACTCGGGGCACGGGCCCGCGCGGTGTGCCGGTGCCGGTGCCGGCCGGAGGAGACCCGGCGCCCCGGCTCGTCGAGGAGGCGGTGGACAAACTGGAAGCCTTCCGTGAACGGGCCCGGGTAGCGATGGCCGCCGTGTCGCGCCGAACCCCCGGAAGCCCTTGCCGTCGTAGGACCCGCCCCCTAGCCTGCAATCTGACGACCCATCAGATACCGGCTAGGGGGCAGGCAATGGCCGTCACCACCGAGAGCGGGACCGGATCCGGAACGGGACCTGGAATCAGGGACATCCCCAAAGTCATCAGCGTGGACGATCACGTGATCGAGCCCGCGCATCTCTTCGAGACCTGGCTCCCGGCCAAGTACCGGGACAGGGGGCCGAAACCGATCACCGCCGGCATCGGGGACCTCGCGTACGTCGGCGGGAAGTACCGGTTCACCACCGATCCGGAAGGCCAGCTCACCGACTGGTGGGAGTACGAGGGCGACCTGTTCCCGTACAAGCGGATCATCGCGGCCGTCGGCTTCTCGCGGGACGAGATGACCCTCGACGGGATCACCCGCGAGCAGATGCGGCGGGGGTGCTGGGACCCGAAGGCCCGTATCGAGGACATGGAGATGAACCATGTCGAGGCCTCCCTGTGTTTCCCGACCTTCCCGCGGTTCTGCGGGCAGACCTTCTCCGAGGCCAAGGACAAGGAGGTCGGGCTCGCCTGTGTGCGCGCCTACAACGACTGGATGGTCGAGGAGTGGTGCGGGGACAGCGGGGGCCGGCTGATCCCGCTGTGCCTGATCCCGCTGTGGGACGTCGAGCTCGCGGTCGCGGAGATCCGCCGCAACGCCGCACGGGGCGTACGGGCCGTCACCTTCAGCGAGATCCCGACCTATCTGGGGCTGCCGTCGATCCACTCCGGCTACTGGGACCCGTTCTTCGCGGCCTGCGAGGAGACCGGGACGGTCGTCAACATGCACATCGGCAGCAGCTCGCAGATGCCGGCCGCGTCCCCCGACGCCCCGCCCGCAGTCCAGGCCTCCCTCTCCTTCAACAACGCCATGGCCTCGATGATGGACTTCCTGTTCTCCGGGGTCCTGGTGAAGTTCCCTCGGCTCAAACTGGCGTACAGCGAGGGCCAGATGGGCTGGATCCCGTACGCCCTGGAACGCGCCGACGACGTCTGGGAGGAACACCGTGCCTGGGGCGGCGTCAGGGACCTGATCCCGGAGCCGCCGTCGACGTACTACTACCGGCAGATCTTCTGCTGCTTCTTCCGCGACAAGCACGGCATCGAGGCCATCGAGACCGTGGGCGTGGACAACGCGACCTTCGAGACCGACTACCCGCACGTCGACTCGACCTGGCCGAACACCAAGAAGGTCGCGTGGGAGCACGTGGCCGGGCTGTCCGAGGACGTGACCTACAAGCTGCTGCGGGGCAACGCGATCCGGATGCTGGAGCTCGGGTTCGACAAGTGAGCCAGGGCGTGTTCCGAGAGTGGCGTCGTCCGCCCCGAGGGCGGGCCCGGCAACTTCGGAACACGCCCCAGCGCTGTCGTCACTTCCCGACTGCCTCGCGGCGGCATGGAGGTGCGAAGGGGACGAAAACCCCTAGAAGGTCCACTCGAACGTGGCCAGCGACCGTGCCCGCCGCTCCGCCACCGCCATCCGGGCCGCACGCTCGGCCGTGTCGACGTGGTCGGCGTGGCCGGTCATCTGGCCGTCCCACTTGCGGTACAGGAGGCCGGGCTCGGTGGTGAACCAGCCGCGGCTCACCGCGTCCAGGGCCAGCAGCAGGCCGGTGTCCTCCGAGGCGGGCAGGGCCATCCAGCCACCCAGGGCGAGCAGCAGCTCCCGGCGCACGAAGAGGGTCGCCGGGTGCACCGGCGCGCGGAAGTCGTTCGCCGACCAGTGCGCGAGTACGGCACCCCGCTCGACGTGACCCTCCGCGGGATCCCCGGGGAAACCCGACGTCGAGCCGTCCGGCAGCCGGTCCAGCGCCCGGGAGGTCGCCCAGCCGACCGCGGGGTCGGCCTCGAGCGCGGCCAGGTCCCGGGCGAGCGCGCCCTCGGTGAGCTGGTCGTCGGCGTCCAGGACCTTCACGTACGGCCCGACGGCGTGTGCGAGCGCGATGGTGCGGGCGACACCCGGTCCGCCGGGCCGGCCCTGCCGGAAGGTCACCCGGGGGTCGTCGGGGACGTAGGGCCGGACCTCGTCCGTGTGGCCGTCCTCCTGGATCAGCCACCGCCACTCCCAGCCGGCGGGTAACTCCTGCGCACACAGGGAGGCGTAGGCCTCTGGCAGGAAGCGGGCGGACGGGGCGTGGACGGCCGTGACGACAGTGATACGCACCGACCCAGACTATGACCCGGCCGGGCCCGCCCATGACCTGACCCATGGCCTGACCAGGCACGGAAACGCCCGACCGCTGGCGACGGGGGATGCACCAGCGGTCGGGCTGTGGCCAAGACTAACAAGGCTGTCCGGACAGCGGGAGCGGACTGCTCTGCTGTGGGGAGAAGTTGTGAGCGGGATCACGTCATACGGGTCAGTCGCACGGAGGATCGTACGAGAGCCGCGGCAGGTACTTCTCCCACTCCTCGCGGGTCAGGACGTTCCCGGTCGTGGCGCAGATATGGCTGATCGCGTCGTCGACGTCGAGGTCCCACAGGCGGATGGTGTCGGAGCCGCTGGACACCCCGAGCATGCGGCTGTTGGGGCTGAAGGAGAGGAAGTTGCCGGTCTTGGCGTTGGGACTCATCGACTGTCCGATACGGCGGGCCTCGGCCGGGTCGGACACGTCCCACAGCCGGACCGTGTTGTCGTTGCCGCCGCTGGCCAGGGTGCGCCCGTCCCTGCGGTAGGTCAGCGACACGACCGCCTCGGTGTGACCGGTGAGCGCGGCGCCCGACTGACGGGCCCGGGCCGGGTCGGACACGTCCCACAGCCGGACTGTGTCGTCGTCGCTGCCGCTGGCCAGGGTCGTGCCGTCCGGACTGTAGGCGAGCACGTTGACCGGGCCGGTGTGCCCGGTGAGCGGCGTGCCGAGGGGAGTGGGCGGTCGGGCGGCACCCAGCTTCCACAGCCGGATCGTGCCGTCCGCGCTGCCGCTGGCCAGGGTGGTGCCGTCCGGGCTGAAGACGAGGGCGTTGATGTAGCCCTTGTGGCCGGTGAGCGGCGCGCCGAGCGGCCGTGGATGCGCCGGGTCGGCGACGTCCCACAGCTGCAGGGTGCGGTCGGTGTAGGCGGTGGCCAGGGTCTTCCCGTCCGGGCTGTACGCCAGTGCGTCGGGGCCCATGAACCGGGTGCGCAGCCCGATGAGGGAGTCATAGGGGGTCGGGTGGGCCGGGTCGGTGACGTTCCACAGGCGCACGGACTGCGCGCCCGTGGTCACCGCGAGCGTGTGGCCGTCGGGCGAGAACACCTGGGCGCGCTGGCCGGTGTCCCCGGGAAGGAACGGCTTGCTCAGCGCCACCGGACGTCCGGGATCCCGGACGTCCCACAGCCGGATCCGGCCGTCGCGCGCGGCCGTGGAGAGCACCTTGCCGTCGGGTCGGAACGCCCCGTTGCCGCCGACCATGTCCGACGTGGGGATCGACCACAGGCGCACCTTGCTGTCGCCGCTGCCCGTCGCGAGCGTACGGCCGTCGGGGCTGAAGCCCAGCGCGTACATCTCACCGCTGCTTCCGGCGAGCGGCTCGCCGACCTGTGAGGGGTACTCCGGATCGCTCACGTTCCACAGGCTCGCCGTGCTGTCCGCGCTGGCGGCGGCCAGCATGCCGCCCCTGGGACTGAAGGCCACGGACCAGACCGGGCCGGTGTGGCCGGTGAGCGGCGAGCCGACGGGACTCGGGTCGGCCGGGTCGGACACGTCCCACAGCCGGACACTGTCGTCCGCACTGCCGCTGGCGAGCATGGTCCCGTCCGGGCTGAACGCGACCGAGTGCACCAGCCCCGTGTGCCCGGTCAGCACCCGGTCGTACGCCGTCGGCCGCAGCCGATCCGTGGTGTCCCACAGCCGGACCGTGTCGTCGTCGCCACCGGCCGCGAGCGTGTGCCCGTCCGGGCTCCATGCCACGGAACGCACGGCGGCACCGGCGCCGGTCAGCGCCCGGGACGGCTCCTTCGCGTCGCGCATGTTCCACAGCCGTACGGTGCGGTCCTCGCCGGCGGAGGCCAGCGTGCGCCCGTCCGGGCTGAACGCGATCAGGTAGATCGTGCCGCGATGGCCGGCCAGGGGAGCGCCGAGGGGCTTCGGGCGGCGCGGGTCGGTGATGTCCCACCGCCGGATCGTCCCGTCGTCCCCGGCACTGGCCAGGGTTTTGCCGTCCGGGCTGAAGACCGCGCTGCTCACCCAGCTCGTGCCAGCGGCCAGGGGCTTGCCCAGCGCCCTGGGGTGAGCGCGGTCGCTGACGTCCCACAGGCGGACGGTCCGGTCGTAGCTGGCGGTGGCGAGGAGCTTGCCGTCCGGGCTGAACGAGGTGAGGTAGACGGCGCCGGTGTGGCCGGTGAGCGAGGTGGCCAGCGGCGCGTTGACGATCGAGATCAGCCGGGTGTTGGTGCCCTCGTCGTCGGGCCGGAGACCGTGGGCGACCAGGTCGATCCGGGCGGACAGCGACGGGTCCGTGTACTGGACGCGGTCGGCCTCCGCGACGACCTGCTCGAACACCGCGTCGTTGCGCTGCTGCCAGGCGACCACCGCCGACCCGACGGCCACCATCGCGAGGACGACCAGTGCCGACACCGCGCCCCGGGCGATCAGGACCGTGCGCCGGCGCAGCCGGACCGAGGCGGCCAGGAACTCCACCGCGCTGCGGGTCAGGAAGGTGTCCCCGGCGGACTTCGCCCAGGTGCGCGCCTGCTCCAGCCGCGATCCCCGGTACAGCAGCGAGGAGTCGCGGTGGGAACCCTCCCAGGACCGGCCGTCCTCCTCGATCCGCTGGCGCAGCAGATGATCACTGCGGTCCTCGTCGATCCACTCGCGCAGCCGCGGCCACGCCGTCAGCAGGGCCTCGTGGGTGATCTCCACGGTGTCCGCGTCCAGGGTCACCAGGCGGGCGCGCACCAGCGCCTCCAGGGACTCCTCCGTCTTGCCCGGGTCCGTCGACTCCGCGGCCAGCTGACGCCGGGTGCCGCGCCTGCGGGTGGCCTGGGTGTCCTCGCCCAGGCGCACCAGGCGCAGCAGCAGCAGCCGGGCCGCCGTACGCGCCGCCGGGTCCAGACCCGTCCAGGCCCGCTCGGCCGTCGCCGCGACCGCGCCCTGGATACCGCCGGCCGCGCGATAGCCGGACAGGGTCAGCCGGCCCGCCTTGCGGCGCTGCCAGGTGGAGAGGAGGGCGTGCGAGAGCAGCGGCAGCACGCCCGCGTCGTGTGCCCCCCGCGGACCGTCGGCGCTCACCTCCCGGACGATCAGCTCGGCGAGCCCCGGTTCCAGCTCCAGGCCCACGGCCCGGGCCGGACCGGTCACGGCCTCGCGCAGCTCCCCGCCGGTCAGCGGCCCGAGCACCATGTGCCGGTGCTGGAGCGCGTCGGCCAGCTCGGGGTGGTTCAGGCAGCGCTCGTAGAAGTCGGCACGGACGCCGAGGAGCACGAGGGCGGGCGCGGGAGCATCCGGCCCCTCCGGCGTGCACGCGGCGTGCAGCAGCCGGACGAACGTACGCCGGGCCGTCTCGTCCGCGCAGAGCGTGAACGCCTCCTCGAACTGGTCCACGATCACCACCGGCGGGGCGGCGGCGGCCCCGCGCCGATCCCACGAGGCGACCGCTTCCCGCACGGCGGACGCGAATTCAGGAGGACGGTCGGTCATCTCGCTGTCTGCGCCGGAAAGAACGGCTTCCAACTCGGGTATACGACGGGTCAGTTCCGTCACCGGATCGGCGCCCGGCACGAGCTGGAGGATCGTACGGCCGCCGTCCTCGGCGTCACCGAGGAGCGCGCCCTCCTCCAGGGCGGTCACCAGACCGGCGTTGAGCAGCGAGGACTTGCCCGCGCCCGAGGCGCCCACGAGCATCACCAGACCGCCCGAGCCGGACTCGGACGCCGAACGCAGCAGCTTGACCAGCGCCTCCGCGCTCCGCTCCCGGCCGAAGAACCAGCGGGCGTCCTCGCGCCGGTAGGAGGCCAGACCGCGGTACGGGCAGACACCGGCGGGCGCGGGGGCCGTGGCGTCGGCCGAGGCACCCTCGTCCTCCTCCGGCGACACCGCCCGCTCCCACAGCCGCTGCCACTGGCCCAGGTCGTACAGTCCGGCCGCGACAGGGGTGGGACTGATTCGCCGCGCCTCGGGAATGAGGATGTGCAGCACGGCGGTCAGCACGGCGAACTGAGCGGGTACGTTCCGGGCCCGCCGCCAGTCGCTGATCCGCTGCGCGGACACCCGGACGGGCCGCCCCCGCTCGTCGACACGCTGGAGCCGGCCGACTCCCTCGGACACCCGCTTGAGCGGCGGATTTCCCGCCTCCCGGTACAGCAGAGCAAGACGTTCCGCGAAGGCCGTGCGTGTCCCTGAGTCGGAACTCAAGGTTCCACCCCTTACTTCCCTCGCGGTTCAATCCGGACCGGAAAACCCACTTTATATGGCTGACCTGCGGCGACGCACCGTCTCCCCTACCGGAACCTCCTCTGTTGGCCCCTGCGCTGGCAGGATCATGAGTCCACGGCGCAGCCACCGGGCGACGCCATCACAGGCCATCAGTCCGGCGCCCGGTATTCCACCCAGCGCGCCGCACTTTCTCGGTCACATTCCGTCCACGGTCCACCGCTTCCTCCGGTACCGGTCCCCACGAGGGGAGGGACCGGTACCGGACGAAGCGGGACGATCACCGTGCCGCCCTACACTTGGCCGGACACACGCGGCGGAGGACGGAACGGAGCGGACTGTGGCGAAGGTCGTCGGCGCTTTCCAGGACCCTTCGGCGGACGTGCTCGCCGAGGCGGCCGCCGCGTTCGGACTCCTCGCCTCCGCCGCCCGGCTGCACATCATGTGGGCCCTGTCCCAGGGCGAGAGCGATGTCACCCACCTCGCCGACCGGGTCGGCGGCGCACTGCCCGCGGTCAGCCAGCACCTGGCGAAACTGAAACTCGCCGGCCTCGTCCGCGCCCGCCGCGAAGGCCGACGGCAGGTCTACTACGTCGACGACCCCGACATCGTGACCGTGGTCCGCGTCATGGTCGGCCAGCTGACGGCCCGAGAGACCTCCATCACACCGACGGACCGACTGCGCGAGGCCGGTGCCTGAGGAGTCGGAGGCGCGCAGGCAGGCAGACCGGCCGGCTGACGCGCCCGCGCCGCCCGCGCATCCGGGTCCGAGCCCGGTTCTGGCTTCGGGTCCGGCTTCGGCTTCGGCTTCGGCTGGGAGTGGGGGCGGGGCCATTGATGTGGGTGACCTGGCGTCGGAGTCCAGGGACCCGGCCTCGTCGTTCGAACCCGCTCCTCCTCCGGCCCTGCGGATAGTCCCCTCTACGGTCGACGCCGGACCGACCGTCCCTCGCCGCACACCCGGCACGGCCCGTCCCACCCCCGGCTCCGACCAGGCCGTTTCCTCCGCCGCCGGTCTCCTCGAAGTGTTCCGCGGCCTCGACAGCGGTCCGCGAGGGCTGACCGAGGCACAGGCCGGAGAGCGGCTGGCGCGGTTCGGGGAGAACGTGATTCCCGACGGCCGGGACCCCTCCTGGCCCAGACTGTTCGCCCGCAGCCTGCGCGACCCGTTCACCGCGGTGCTGCTCTGCCTGGGGCTGGTGTCGGCCGCGGTGCTCGCCTGGGGCACCGCCTCGGTGATCCTCCTGCTTGTCGTCGTCAGCGGTGTGCTGCGCGCCTCGGGCGAACACCGTGCCGACCGTTCCACGGCGGGACTGCGCCGCCTGGTGGCCCACACGGTCACGGTCCAGCGCCGGGCCCACGACGACACGCCACCGGTCACCCGGGAGATCCCGGTCGAGGAACTCGTCCCCGGCGACGTCGTACGGCTCGTCCCGGGCGACCTGATTCCCGCGGACGTACGACTGCTGCGTTCGACCGGACTGACGGTCCACCAGGCCGCGCTCACCGGAGAGTCGGCACCGGTGGAGAAGGCCGCGGACGCCGGTGCGGATGACGCCGTCGCGGATGACGCCGGCATGGATGACGACACGTCCGGCACGGGCATCCTCGCGCACCCCCGGCTCTGCTTCCAGGGCAGCAGTGTCGCCTCCGGCAACGCCATCGCAGTCGTCACTGCGACCGGCGCCGGCACCCTGTTCGCCGCAGCTCACCGCCGTACCGGAAAGCCCCCCGCGACCACCTTCGAACGTTCCGTCCAGGGCGTCTCCTGGATCCTGATCCGCTTCGCCCTGCTGACTCCGCCCCTGGTGCTCATGGCGAACGCCGCCCTCCGCGGCCGCGGCCTGGAGACCCTCCCCTTCGCCGTCGCGGTGGCGGTCGGGCTGACCCCCGAGATGCTGCCGGTCCTGGTCACCGCCTGCCTGGCCCGCGCCGCCGCCCCCCTCGCCCGCGCCCACGGCGTCATCGTCCGGCGGCTCCCCGCCCTGCACGACATCGGCGCCATGGACGTCCTGTGCGTCGACAAGACCGGCACCCTCACCCAGGACCGCCCGGTCGTCGACCGCGCACTGGACGCCGCGGGCCACGACGACCCCGGCGTACTGCGCTGGGCGGCGGCGGCCGCCTGGTGGTCCCTCCAGCTCACCGACCTGCCGGCCCCCGACGCCCTGGACGAGGCGCTGCTCGCCGCCGCCGACGAGGACGCGCTCATGGCGTACGACGGCGTCACGGCCGTCCCCTTCGACCCGGTCCGCCGCCTGGCCACCGTCGTCGTCCGCACTCCCGGCCGGCTCGGCACGCAGACCCTGATCACGAAGGGGGCCGTGGACGCCGTACTGCTCCGCTGCTCCCTGCCCGACGACGAGCGCGCCCGACTCCTCGACCTCGCCGACGCCCTGGCCGCGGACGGAGTGCGCGTCCTCGCGGTAGCCACCGCCGAACGCCCCGCGGGCAGCCGCCTCGACGAACACGGCCTCACCTTCCGCGGCCTGGTCACCCTCCGGGACGACCTCGCCCCCACCGCCGCCGAGGCCCTCGCCGGACTCGCCGGACAGGGCGTCGCCGTCAAGGTCCTCACCGGCGACCACCCAGGCACCGCGGTGCGGGCCTGCCGTGATCTGGGGGTGCCGGTGGCCGGTGTCGTCACCGCCGACCGCCTCGACACCCTCACCGACGCCGAACTCACCGAACTGGCCCGCCGTACGACCGTCTTCGCCCGCTGCACCCCCGACCACAAGACCCGCGTCACCCGAGCCCTCCAGGCCGGCGGCCACACGGTCGGCTTCCTCGGCGACGGCGTCAACGACCTGCCCGCCCTGCGGACCGCCGACGTAGGCGTCGCACCACCCGACGCGGCCGGGGTGACCAGGGAGAACGCCGATCTCGTACTCGCCGGGAAGGACCTCACCGCGATCGGCCACGCGGTCGCCGCCGGCCGTCACGCGGGCGGCAACATCGCCACGTATCTGCGCATCACGCTCTCCTCCAACCTCGGAAACGTGATCGCGATGCTCTCCGCGGGCCTCCTCCTGCCGTTCCTGCCGATGCTCCCGGCCCAGGTCCTCGTGCAGAACCTGTGCTTCGACGCGGCCCAACTGGCGTTCGCCTACGACCTTCCCGCCCCGTCCGTGCTGCGCCGTCCGCGTGTGCTGGAGCCCCGGGAACTGCTCCGGTTCATCGTCGGATTCGGCGCACTGAACGCCGTGGCCGACCTGGCGACGTTCGGCGTCCTCGCGCTGGCCCTGAGGGGGCCGGGGGACGACGAGGCGCTGTTCCACTCGGGCTGGTTCACGGAGAACCTGCTGACGCAGGCGCTGGTGATGGTGCTGCTGTCACTCGGCCGACGAGGCGGACGAGGCGGACGGCGGGGCGGCAGGCGGTTGGGCCCGGTGACCTGGTCCGCCGCCGGGCTGGCCGGAGTCGGCCTGCTGCTCCCCGCGTCGCCGCTGGGCCCGGCCCTGGGCCTGACCCCGCTGCCCGGCGTGTACTACGCCCTCCTGGCGGCCGTCCTCGCGCTGTACGCCGTGGCCCTGCCGAGGGCGAGAGCCCGCTACGAGCACCGGACACTCCACCGTTCGACGGTTGCGCAACCCGCCGACTGAGCGCGTCGGGGGCGGCGCCTGGGGCCGCGTCAGGGGCAGGCGATGTCGAACCCGTACCGCAGTGGCTCGTCCGTCACCCCGTGGTCGAGCCGGTAGACGTAGACCCCTTCGACCCGCACCCCGGCCGGCGCACCGTCCGCCTGGCAGGGATACGTCACCTGCACCACCCGGGGCCGGTCGACGACCTTGACCCGCATCCCGTCGGCCGGTCCGCCGTCCAGGACGGCGACTTCCCACCCGGTCACGTCCGGCGCCCGCACTGTCTCCGCTGTTTCCACGACAACAGTTTAAAGCTTGCGCAATCATCCGATCAGCGGAACAGATCACCTTTTCGGACCCGCAGACCGGAAAAGTCACCAACCGGACGACGTACGCCTCCGAGGCTGCGCCGTGAAACGGGTCGATCTGGCAGGCCGTCCGCACGGCGGGGTGCACACCCCGCAGGTCGTGAAGTGCGAGCGCAACACCAGCCCGACGAGACGGTCGAGTACCGCGGCGGCGTGTTCCTCAAGGACCGCTTCACCAACACCCCCACCCACCACCCCCAACTCGCCCTGGCCTTGGCCTTGGCCTCGGCCGAGTCCTGGCAGGGAATCCCCGCCACCCGCGACCCCGACCGCGAGATCACAGCCGAGGCAACCGACGAGGACTCCGGCGCCTACGGCCCGACGGTGACCTCCTGGACATCACCGCGCGAGTCGGTGTTCGACCAGGCCCAGCCGGAACCCGTAGGCCCGCCTTGGCCCAGACTGTGCTCTCGGTGCCGCGCTCCTGGCCGGTGGGCCGTGGGATCAGGCGGTGGCCGGGCGCGGGCTGCCGCGGAACACCTGGCCGGTGTGCCAGGAGCGGTGAGCTGCCGCGATGGGCAGGGCCCCGGGCTGAGGGCCGGTGAGCGGGCGGCCGGCGAGTGCGGTGACCTGCACGCGAGCAGCCTGGCTGCGGCCGACGAATCGCTGCGAGACCAGGATGCGTCGGCCGTCTCCGATGCCGAGGACACCCTTGTCGAAGAGCTTGTGATGCAGCGAGCACAGGCACAGCCCGTTGTCGACGTCGTCCGGGCCGTCGAACGCCCACCAGCGCACATGCGCGGCCTCCAGACCTACCGGCGCCGCGCCGATCATGCCGTCGTAGCCGCAGAAGGCGCACTGGTACTCGTACGCGGTCAGCACCAACTCCCGCATCCGCCGGTCCCGTTGCCGCCTCGCGGGTACCGCCGGAGTGTCGGTCTCGGCGAGTTCCGGTTCCAGGCCCACCGCGTCACACAGATCCTGGTGCAGCGACGCCGGGAAGTGCAGATCCAGCAGCACCCGTGCCATACGGCCCAGCAGCGACGGTTCCCGCTTCAACGCCACCTGAAGATCCGGGGCCAGCCGCCCGGTGGCCCGACCGGCCCGCAGTTCCCGCACCCCGGTGCCGGGGCTGCCGACGCCGTGCTCGGTCCGCACCTCCCACACCCCGTCGCTGACCAGGTGGTGGAAGGGGTAGGCGGGCGTGGTCCCACGCGACGGACCGTACTCCGCCAGCAGTTGCTTCAGATCCCCCTCCACCGCGCTGTACGGCAACTCGTCCGCGGCATCCGCCTGAAACCGGCCCAGCGCGTACAGCAGCAGCAACGGCTTGTGAGGCGCCCGCACCCCGTCCCGGCTCCACTGCCTCAACTTCGCGGCACGCTCCAGCCAGTCCATGGCGATGATCGTAGTGATGCCCCACCGCACATCAAGCGGTCCCGGCGGCGGCTCCTCGGGCTCCCACACCTGCGGCGGCGGCACCGGCATCGCCCGTACGCCTGCCGGCCCGCCATTCCAACGCCTGGGGTTCCTCGGTGAACTCGATCAGGTGCTGCCCGGCGAACCGTTGCAGCGCGTTGCGCACTTCCGCCGGGGTGACATAGAAGAACTCCTTACGACTGTTGACCTGGTTGACCCGCTGCGAGGCGAACTGCCGGTGGAGTTCAGTCTCCAGACCGACCGCGTCCTTGCTGAAGATCAGCGCGTGCACGTCGAAGCGGAAGGGCACGGCCGCGCCGCTCAACTCGTAGACACGCTCCAGAGGTTCGAGTCGACGTGTCATGCCGATCTTCACCATCCGATCTCCGAAGGCCCCGATGTTCGAGATGACGTACACATAGCCGGCGCGGACGTTCGCCGCGCGGGACTCGACGTCCTGCAGAGCGCTTTCGACCTCGGCCAGTTTGGCCTGCATCTCCGCCACAGCCGCCTCGTCACCGCGCTCGCGCAGGCGTTCGAGTGCTACCTGATAGTGGCTGAGTTCCTTGTTCAGCTTCTCCCGTTGCCGGTCGAGTTCCCGCTGGACCGCTGCTTCCTCGCGCTCCCGGGCGCGCACCTCGCGCTGAACCTCCTTCTCCTCTTCCTTCTTTTGCAGGAAGTCGGCGGTGAGCTCCAACTCCCCTACGCGCGCGTTGTGGTACTCGTCGGTGATCCTGATGTGCATGGTGGCGCCCAGCCTGGCGATCGTCTCGCGGCTCTTGAAGAGCCGGTCCACGAGGGAACTCAGTCGGTGTGGTCGCATCGACCGCACGGCGTAGTCGGCTTCGGCGTTGTAGGCGCGCAGCATGAGTTTGGAGAAGTCGCGGACCATCTTCTGGCCCTCGCGCTTGGAGCCGTTGACCGTCCAGTCCGTGGCCGCCTGTGCGGCGCGGCCCGCACGAGCGAGTGTCTTGATCTCGTTCTGCAGTGTGTCGAGCCGACTGCGGTAGGCGATCGCGTCGTGCAGCGTGTGCCGGTAGGCATAGATCCCGGCTTCCTGCAGCATGGCGATCTCGTCGGCGTTGACGATTTGGCCCTGCAGTTCGGCGAGTCGCCGCTCGGCGTCGACGATGTCCTTGCGGTGACGGTCAACCTCCTTGCGTACCCGCTCTGTCTCTTTCGCAGTCCGGCGCACGTCCGCCAGGATCTCTTTCGCCGTCTCGCGCGCGTCCTTGAGGATCCCCTCGGCCTCCTCGACGGCCTGGGCCGACGCCGTCTCGCGCAGCGCGACAGCCTCTACCTCGACCTGTCGTACGAGGACCGCGACCCGCGCGGCGTCCAGCCCCTGTGTCCTGGTGATCCATGCCCGCAGCTCGTCGGCCTCGGACACGGCATCCGCACGACGGCGCCCGAACAGCCCGCCCTTCCGCGGCGACGTCACCGCCGCCGTACTGTCGGGAGCGGCGGCGTCCGGCATCTCGGAGGCTCCTGGGGCAGGATCGACAACAATGGTGGCGCCCACGGCCCCGGACTCCGGCACCCACAACTGCCACCCCGCCGGCAGCGGGGGCCACGAGGGGTCGGGCCGCCAGTCCGGCGGCGGCATCCATCCTTCAGGTGGCACAGGCCAACCCGGCGGTGGATTGAAACGGTAAGCGCTCATGCCGCACCCCTTCGTCCCTGAGGCTCACCAGCCCGCAGGCACCGGACAATCTCGGTAGACATCGAGTGACATTTTCTCGGTGATCAGCCTTCCGATCACCCGCGCATTCCAATTCATGACTTCCTTGTGACCGAGCGTCAGGACTCCTCTCGTGTCCGCAGCCAGAGGCGTGCGTCATCCGCGGGGCATACTCGTCGCTTGTCGCACGCGGAGCACCACTCACCGGACGCCGGGGCGGTGGGATGGGATCCCGCGACTTCTTCGTCACCGATGAAGTCGTGACGAGTCCGACACCTGCCGGGCCGATCCGGCGTTCCGCGGGTCAGGTTCTTGGTGTCGAGGGGTCTCGCAAGGCGTTGGGAGAGCCTGGGAAGCGGGATCGGCTTCCCAATGGCTCCGGAGTCGTACGGCGAGGATCTCGGAGTCCCCGGCTACGACCGTGACTTCGAAGCCATCGTCCGCGCCTCCGGACGACCGGTCCGAAAGATCGACCTCAAGCAGCCGGTCAGCTCCCCGTTCCATCGCCACCGCAGACACCCCGACCTCTGCCGCACCTTCCAGGTTTTCCCGCAAGATCACGTAATTGAGGGGCCGGAGACCCACCGAAAGGGCGCGAGGTCATCTCCGCATCCCAGGACGGCGTCTCAGGCAGTGCCTGTTTGTGCAGCTCAGGGTGGGTGAGACGGTTGCGTCGTTGCGGGTTCGGCGGTGGTGGTTGCGGTGGGTCCCCGGCGTCTCCGAAGCTGTGGATGTCGCACCGGCCGGGGTGGCTTGAGGGCCTCGGTAGCAGCCAGGTGACGACTCCCGCCCTGTGCCTGCGTACCTGGCATCCGTGTGCCCCTCTGTCCTCCGACGGGTGGTGGCGTCCTGCGCTGCCCGACGCCCCACGACCTTGAGGGTGGGGACATCCGGCCGACTCCCGCCCGACCGGGCGGTCAGGCCGTCATGTCCTCCGATCGGACGCGGACCGGGAGCGACTCCCTATCGACCACCGACCAAGAAGGAAGACACGACATGAGCAGGAACATCCACACACGTCGCATCCCGGGCCGCCGTGCGGCCTTCGCCGCCGGTCTCGTCCTGGCCGTCGGACTCGGCGTGTCGACGCAGACGGCGGCACAGGCCACCGCCCCCGCTCCCACCAAGGCATCCGTGAGGGCGTCCGCCGCGTCGCCGTCGGTCAGTGGCTTCAACGGTGACGTGGTGACCCAGATCGCCGACTTCTACGGCGCCTACATCGACGCGAAGGACGACGCTACGGGCCCGGACACTGCACTGGTCAAGCGCTGCGCACGCACTACCTGACGCCCGCCTTCGCCAAGAAGCTGCAGGCCTGGGAGAAGAAGAACAAGGTGGACGGTGTTCTGCGCGCCCAGAACATCCCGGTGCAGTGGACGGTGAGCGAGGTCGGCGACAGCCTCGAGGTCGTCGTCACCCTGACCTTCGGCGGCGGGGAGTCGCCCACGACGACGACCAGGTTCATCGTGAAGCAGGAGCCGACCGGCCAGATCACCGACATCCGCACCACGAGCATCGCCTCTGTGAAGGCGTCCGCCGCGGACCGGTCGGTCAGTGGCAGCACCGGTGACTCGGTGACCCGGGTTGCCGACTTCTTCGGCGCGTACGTCGACGCCAAGGACGCCCCCGTGGGCCCGGACACTGCACTGGTCAAGGCGCTGCGCACGCACTACCTGACGCCCGCCTTCGCCAAGAAGCTGCAGGCCTGGGAGAAGAAGAACAAGGTGGACGGCGTCCTGCGTGCCCAGAACGCTCCGGTGGACTGGACGGTGAGCGAGGGTGCCAACAGCGGCGAGATCGCCGTCACCCACTCCTTCGGCGGCGGGGAGTCGCCGACGGTGAGGACCGACCTCGTCGTGAAACTTGAGCCGGTGTTCGGCGACGTCACCGACATCCGCACAACGAGCGCCCGCTGACGACACAGCAGCTCCGCCTGGGGTCCGCTTCCGGCTTCGGCCGGGGGTGGCACCGGTAGCGCTGATGGCGCACACGGGCGGGCCCTGCTCCGCGGTGCACCGAGACGACGCGGCCCGGACCCATGCTTGTGCTCCCCGGACAGATACGTCGTGAGGTTGTCGGCGGGGCCGGACATGCTCCAGCTCCCGCCGGCCGTACTGCCGGGCGGGCCACGTGACCTGTCACTTCGTCAGTCGCCGGTTGCCGCCATGTTGGCGGCGGGGATCGGGACCCAGCGACCGGGGTGGTGATAGATGCGGTCGTACCGGTAGCCCAATAGTCCTTTGGTGCTGGTGGTACGGAAGGGACGGCCGTGGTCGTCGATACGGGCCGTGCCGGTACGGCCTTGGGAGGACCAGTCGAGGTCGAGGTACCAGTCGCAGGTGCAGGACTCGTTGAGCGAGGAGACCACCAGGACTTCGGGTTCCTGCAGGGACACCCGGTAGGGGAAGTCGATCGCGGGGATCGGCGTGCCCGCCGCGTTGTCGCCAGGCATCGAACGGACCAGGGGCAGGTGCGCGTCGAGGTTCACGGAGAAGAAGCGGGGGGTGATGCCGGCGCCGCAGCCGTCGCTCAAGGAGTAGAGGATGCCCCGGCCGACGGCGGGGGCGACGCGGTTGACCACGCGCACGTGGAGGGCCTCCAGGACGACGGCGGCGGAGCCGCGTCCCTGCACCGTGATCTGCACGCCGGTGGAGCCCCCGTGCACCGCACGCTGGGAGTCGACCCACGCCGCGATGTCTTCCGGGTGTGGTGGCGGCGGGACCTGCCGCGGCGGCTTGGCGACGACGTAGGCCTCGCCGCAACCACTGAGTCCGAGCGTGTGGGAGTTGGCGGTCCAGGTGAGAGGAGCCACCTGTGGGGCCGTGCCGGCGTTCGCCCGGTTCTTCTGGGAGCTGTGGCCGCTTTGTGCGGCCGGGGTGGAGCGTTCCGGTGTGATGCGGGTGGGGGCCGACGACGCACCGCCGACAGAAAAGGGCCCGGCAACGGAAGCGGCGAGACCGACGAGCGCGACGGCAAGCGAGACCGCCAGCGCCGGCGTTCGCACGGGCCACCGTCGGAGGCGGCCGGCGCGGGGCCGCGGGTCGGCGGGTGGGGCAGGCTCCGGCGTCTCAGCCGCAGGGCTGCTGTGGTTCGCGGATGCGGATGCGGCCGATGCCCGTCGGCCATCGGACGGGCGTGGTCGTTGCCGTGCCGCGACAGCCACGATCCAGCGGCGGTGCAACTCCGTTCGCTCTTCGGGGGAGGCGCCGCAGAGTGCGGCGAACCGCTCGACTCCGGCGAAGTCCTGCGGGACTGCTTCTCCGGAGCAGTAGCGGTGCAGGGTGGAGGCGTGCACGTCCAGTCGGCGGGCCAGTGCCGCGTAACTGCGGTCGGTGCGCTCCTTCAGACACGTCAGCAGTGACGCGAACTCCGCTACGTCATCGTGGATCGAATCCATGTGGTCCGTACTCGTATCCGCTTGTCGGCCCCTGCAGGCCTGTCCCGATGGGGACGGCATCCCAGGCGCTCCCCCGGTATCTGCACGCCAATACGCCGAGGATGGTTCCAGCGACCAACTGCACAGCGCTGAAGTTTCCCGGGAACGGTGGACATCCCACGCCTTCTCGGCCCGCAACGAACGCAGCCCAGCACAGCCTGGCGGCCGGGCCAATCCTCTACGGTCTGCGTCAGCGGCCACCGGCGAACCTCCGCTGGGCACAGCGAGAACATTCAGCAATACCAGAGGGCCCTCACCGACTCGGTGAGGGCCCTCTGGTGTTGTAACTGTCGGGGTGGCGGGATTTGAACCCACGACCTCTTCGTCCCGAACGAAGCGCGCTACCAAGCTGCGCTACACCCCGATTGTCGCTGCTGCTGCTAGCCGCGGCGACGTCGTTTACTTTAGCCCACCGGTGGCTGGAGACGAAATCCGGTTTTGGGGCGGTGGCGGATGGGGTTCGGGCGGGCGTGGTCGAGGGCGACCAGCACAATCGCGAGGGCGTAGAAGGCGAGGCCGAGGAGGAGGGCGTTGCCGAGGACGCTCTTGTAGCCGTGGAGGTCGACGTCCAGGAAGGGGTAGAGGTAGCGGCCGCCGGTACCCGGAGGGATCAGTTCCCCTCGGGTGAAGGAGAACGCCAGGTACGCCAGCGGGTACACCAGCCAGGTTGCCGCCCGGCGCAAGTGCAGGCGGCCGGGGGGCGTGAGGAGCAGCCAGTCCAGGACCGCCGCCGCCGGGATCACCGTATGCAGGAGATGGGCGGTCACCGCGTGCCAGCCCGTCGGGGCCGCCGCGGATCCGGTCAGGGAGAACGGGCTCGACGCGTTCGCCAGGAGCAGGTGGTACACCAGGGCGGTGATCGTGGCGTAGAGGAGTGTCGCGCCTGTCAAGGCCGATGGCAGGGGGTGGCGGGCGGTCCAGGCTCTGCGGGCCGAGAGCAGGAGCACCGCGGCCAGGAGGATCGCGCTCTGGACGGAGAAGTAGCTCAGAGCGCGGACCGGGCTGGTCTGCAGCACTTCGGCGGTCACGGTTGCCGCGGCCGCCATGGCCACCAGTACGCGGTAGGCGGCGGCCACGGGATGCCGTACGGGAGCCACCACCGCCGTGGCGGGGACGGGGCAGGGCAGGAATGTGGGCATGCCCGGCACTGCGGGGAGGTCCGGGATGTCCCTGGGTATCGGCGCGGTCATGCCCTCACGCTAGGCAGGACTGACAAAAGGGGCAATACGGGCGGACTGTGCGGGTTAATCCCCACCCCGCCCCACCCCACCCCACACCACTCCACGCCGCACCTACCGGAGCGGAGACGCCGAGCGCGCAGAAGGCCAGAAGGCCCGCAAGGCACGGAGGCGCCGGCCCAAGACCGGCCCACGCCCGCCCCACGACCCCCCTACACCGCCCGCTCCACCAGCGTCAGCAACGTCACCTCCGGCGGGCACGCGAACCTCACCGGTGTGTAGCGGCTCGCGCCGCAGCCCGCCGACACGTGCAGATACGACGTCCTGCCCTCCGCCGTGTGGCTGGACAGGCCCTTCACCCGGTCGGTGTCCAGATCACAGTTCGTCACGAACGCGCCGTAGAAGGGGAGGCAGATCTGGCCGCCGTGGGTGTGGCCGGCCAGGATCAGCGGGTAGTCGTCCGCGGTGAAGGCGTCCAGGGCGCGGAGGTACGGGGCGTGCACCACGCCCATCGAGAAGTCCGCGGCGCCGGACGGGCCGCCGGCCACCTCCGTGTACCGGTCCCTCTTGATGTGCGGGTCGTCCAGGCCGGTCAGCTCCACCGACACGCCCTCGATCTTCAGCATGCCCCGCGTG
Source organism: Streptomyces sp. NBC_00285 (assembly GCF_036174265.1). NCBI lineage: Bacteria > Bacillati > Actinomycetota > Actinomycetes > Kitasatosporales > Streptomycetaceae > Streptomyces > Streptomyces sp. NBC_00285. The sequence continues at coordinate 5,851,639 of NZ_CP108055.1, forward strand.
TTCGTGAGGTTCTGCCAGCCCGCCGCGCCGAAACCGTCCCGCAGGTCTTCCCACGGGTTGTGGACGACGTCCACGGCGGGCGCGTTGCCGTTCAGGCCGTGCCGGCCCTGGGCCTTCTCGTACAGGTAGCGGGCGGGGTTACGGAGCGAGGGGCCGAAGTAGTCGTTGGAGCCGAAGACGTAAGCGCCCGGGAACTCCATCAGCGGGCCGAGCGCGTCCAGTACCTCTGGCACGCCCTGCGGGTCCGAGAGGTTGTCACCCGTGTTGATCACGAAGTCCGGGCGCAGGCCCGCCAGCGAGCGCAGCCAGCGCTGCTTCTTGCGCTGGCCGCCGACCATGTGGATGTCGGAGACCTGGAGCACCCGAAGCGGGCGCATGCCGGCCGGCAGGACGGGGACCGTCACCCGTCGCAGGCGGAAGGAGCGGGTCTCGAAACCCGCGGAGTAAAGCAGACCGGCGGCGCCAACCGCCGCGATTCCCAGGGGAACTCCGTATCGCGCGCGCATACGTCCATCGTGTCAGACCCGGCGGACACCGACTCCCGGCGGTCGCCGAGGACGCCACCGCTCTCGCGAAATGCGCGGGCGCCGACCGTCGTACACCTGCGACAATCAAACCCATGACCACGCTCAAGTCGAAGCTGCAGGAAGACCTCACCGCCGCCGTCAGGGAGCGCGACGAGCTCCGCTCCTCGACGCTGCGGCTGACGCTCACCGCGATCACCAAGGAGGAGGTCGCGGGCAAGGTGAAGCGCGTGCTCTCCGACGACGAGGTCCTGAAAGTGATCACCAAGGAGGCGAAGAAGCGCCGCGAGGCCGCGGACGCCTTCGCGCAGGGTGGTCGTCCCGAGTCCGCCGAGCGGGAGAAGGCGGAGGGCGAGGTGCTCGCCGGGTACCTGCCCAAGCAGCTCGGCGACGACGAGCTGAACGACATCGTCGTCCAGGCCGTCGAGGAGGCGAAGGCGGCCGGCGCCGAGGGGCCGCGGGCCATGGGCGCTGTCATGAAGATCGTGAACCCGAAGGTGGCTGGCCTGGCGGAGGGCGGCCGGGTCGCCGCGGTGGTGAAGAAGCTCCTGGCCGACTGACGCCGACGCCAACGCCAACGCCAAAACCGAAGCTGGCAGGTAGCAGGCAGCACGTACGTGCCGGGCAACAGCCATGACGCCGCCGTAACACCGCCTCGCACCAGAGCCCCGCCCCGCATCTCTGCGGGGCGGGGCTCCGACGTGTCTACGGCGTCCGGGCGGCCGACGTGTCAGCCGGTGTCAGCCGCGCCCGCCTCCGTTGTTGCTGTTTCCGTTCCCGTTGGTCGTGCCCTGGATGAAGCCCTCCGGGATCGAGAAGGTGGGCGTCGGGAAGGTGGTGTTGCCACCGTCGTTGCCGCCATTGTCGTTGCCGCCGTTGTCGTTACCGCCGTTGTTGTTTCCGGCGGTGTCACCGTCGTTGTTGCCGTCACCCTTGCCCTTGTCCTTCTTCGGCGGGTCCGGGATGTTGACGAGGGTGAAGTTCGGGGCGTCCCGGCCCTCCAGGGCGCCGCTCATCATGTCGCGCCAGATCGGTCCGGGGACCTCACCACCGAACACCTTGGAGTGCCAGACGCCGCCGATGGTGATCTGCTGCATCTTGCGCTTGTGAGCGGGGTCGCCGACCCAGACGGCACCGGCCATGTTCGGGGTGTAGCCCACGAACCAGGCCGCGAAGCGCTCGTCGGTCGTACCCGTCTTGCCCGCGCTGTCACGGCTGGGGCCGAGCCCCGCCTGCGAGCCCGTGCCGTCCTCGACCACGCCCTTGAGGAGCGTGTTGATGGTGTCGGCGGTGGTCTCCGACATCGCCCGCGAGCAGGTCGACTTCGGAACCTGCAGGGACTTCGACTTCTCGCCGACCCGCTGGGTGATCGACTCGATGGCGACCGGGGTGCAGTACATGCCGCGCGAGGCGAAGGTCGCGTACGCGTTCGCCATGGTCAGCGGGGACATCTCCTGGGTGCCCAGGGCGATCGAGGGGGCCTGCTGGATCTTGCCGCCGTCCGCGCGCTCGACACCCATCTTCGCGGCCATCTCCGTCACCGGGCAGATGCCGATGTCGCTGATCAGCTGCACGTAGTAGGTGTTGACCGACTTCGCGGTCGCGGTCTTCATGTCGTACGGGCCGACCTCGGACTCGTTCTCGTTGGAGACCGGGACACCCTTCTCGTTCCAGACGTTGCCGCTGCACTCCTGGACCGGTGCCGGATAGTCCATCTCGTACGGCGAGGGGTACATCTGCGTCGCCGGCGTACCGCCCTCGATGGCTGCCGCGGCCACGATCGGCTTGAACGTCGAACCGGGCTGGTAGCCCGCGCCGCCGCCCATGGACTGGTTGACCGAGAGGTTGAGCGTCGTCTCGTTCTTCTTGGTGTTGATGCCGTACGGCCGCGACTGGCCCATCGCCAGGATCTTGCCGGTGCCGGGCTGGACGATGGTGGCCGCGGTGGCCACGTCGTCCTTCTGGTAGACGTGCTCCTTGATGGACTTCTGTGCCGACTTCTGGGCCTGCGGGTCCATGGTGGTGCGGATCGTCAGGCCGCCCTGGTTCCAGACCTTGGCCCGGGCCTCCTTGGTCTTGCCGAAGACCGGGTCGGTCAGGAAGACCTCACGGACGTAGTCGCAGAAGAATCCCGCGCCCTTGACCGCGGTGATGCAGCCGTTCTTGGGCTTGCTGACCTTGAGGCCCAGCGGCTGCTCCTTGGCCTTGTCGGCCTCCGCCTTGGAGACATCGCCGACCTCGGCCATGCGCTGGAGCACGGTGTTGCGCCGCTTGGTCGCCTCGGCCTCGTCGTTGACAGGGTCGTAGCGGCTCGGGGACTGCACGATGCCGGCGAGCAGCGCCGACTGCTCCAGGTCGAGGTCCTTCGCGTGCTTCGAGAAGTAGCGCTGGGATGCTGCCTCGACGCCGTACGCCTGCTGACCGAAGAAGGTGATGTTGAGGTAGTTCTCGAGGATCTTCTTCTTGCCGAGTTCCTCTTCGAGCTGGATCGCGTACTTCAGCTCGCGGATCTTGCGGCCGATGGTCTGCTGGGTGGCCTCGGCGACCTTCGTCGGGTCGTCGCCGGCCTCCTCCACCGCGACGTTCTTCACGAGCTGCTGGGTCAGCGTGGAGGCGCCCTGCGAGACCCCGCCGCTCTGCGCGTTCTTGTTCAGCGCGCGCAGGACGCCCTTCAGGTCGACCGCGCCGTGCTGGTAGAAGCGCGAGTCCTCGATCGCGACGATCGCCTTCTGCATGTACGGCGAGATGTCCTTGAGCTCGACCACCGTGCGGTCGCGCGAGTACACCGTGGCGATGGTGCCGCCCTTGCTGTCGAGGATCGTGGTGCGCTGACTCAGCGGCGGCGTCTTCAGGTTGGTCGGGAGCTCGTCGAAACTCTCCACCGACCCCTTGGCCGCGAGCCCCAGCGCGCCGGCCGCGGGCAACGCGATGCCGGCCATCACCGCTCCCGCGAGAACACTGACTCCGAGGAACTTGGCGGCCTGCTGCGTGGGCGACAGACCGCCACCCGAGCGCTTCTTCGACATGGGGGCAGCCTAATCCGTACTGATGTGTGTTCCGAGGGAGCCCATGTCACGGCACGGCGACGGAAGCGGCACCAGGGCGTCGGAGCGGTTCCACGACGGCAGCCAAGAGGGCATGACGACAGGAGCGCTCTACCTTCTCATTCACCGGACACGCGCACAGGCCTTGGCCTAAGCTGCTCTCAACTGTCACAGCAGTAGGGCTACGTATCAATACGTCCGCCGATCCCGAATCGTTGCGGTCGTCCCCATTTTTTTTGGTGGGCACGTGTCCGAATCCGCCTCGTGTGTCATCAGGTGCCCGTTGTGACGCAAGACAAGTGTCCTGGTTCGCCGGGATAGTCATGTATGTCGCGGGCTCACTCCCCCGGGTGATCTGCCGCTTACGCATAGTCCGTTCGGGCCATTCAAGATTGGGCCCGAAGGGGGTGTTGCGCTGTGCCTGCCTTCCGTAACGTCCTCAACTGGCAGCGGTGAATATGCCGCTGCCGCCGTGGGGGAGCCTCGATTCGGGAGAGGACGGCGCCGGTATGGGCTGGGTAGTCGACTGGAGTGCGCAGGCGGCCTGCCGCACTACCGATCCGGATGAACTGTTTGTTCAAGGAGCAGCGCAGAACCGGGCGAAGGCAGTGTGCACCGGATGTCCGGTGCGCACGGAGTGCCTCGCCGACGCGCTGGACAACCACGTCGAGTTCGGCGTGTGGGGAGGCATGACGGAGCGCGAGCGCCGCGCACTGCTGCGCAGGCGTCCGACGGTCACCTCGTGGCGCCGGCTCCTGGAGACCGCGCGCGTCGAGTACGAGCGAGGGGTCGGCATCCTGCCCCTCGACGACGACGAGGTGTACGAGAACTACTTGGCGGTGAGCTGAGGGGGGCACCCCCCGGTTCAGTCCCCGGCAGACTCGGGCAGCTCCGGTTGCCCGGCCGCGAGCCGGCTTCCGATGTGCCGCAGCCCCGCGAGGTCGTGCACGTCGCCGGGCAGGGCGGCCACTTCGGCCACCGCCACCTCGGGGTGGCGTGCCGTGAAGCGGTCACGCGTGCGCTGCTCGCGGGAGAGCAGTTGCATACGGTCGGCATGCAGTCTCAACAAGCCTGCCGTGAGCTGGTCGACGGACCGGTCGGCGGGGTTGGCGGACCGGTCACCAAGGTCGGCGGACCGCTCCTTCTCCGTGCGCTCCGAGACGGTGTTCTCCGAGTCGGCGGGGGAGCCTTCGTCAGGAGCCGGTGCTTCGGAAGCGGGAGACTCTGAACTGCCGTACGTGTCGGGAGAGTTACGAAGTCCAGCTTTCCCGCCCTCCTGATCGACAATGCGGGGCACTTCAAGATTTTCTACGGCCTCGAGATTCTCCGCAGCCTCGAGATTTTCTGCGGCCTCGAGATTTTCCGCGGCGGCGAGTGCCCGCTCGGCCGAGAGCCGGTCGGCTCCGCTGCCGTGGACCCGGTTGAGCACCAGCCCGGCGAACGGCATGTCCTCCGCGGCCAGCCGCTCCACGAAGTACGCGGCCTCGCGCAGTGCGTCCCGCTCCGGGGCCGCCACCACGAGGAACGCCGTCCCGGGCGCTTGGAGAAGCTTGTACGTCGCGTCCGCGCGGGTGCGGAAGCCGCCGAAGGTCGTGTCCATCGCGGCGACGAACGTCTGGACGTCCTTGAGGAGTTGGCCGCCCAGCAGCTTGCCGAGGGTGCCGGTCATCATCGACATCCCGACGTTCAGGAACTTCATGCCTGCGCGGCCGCCGAGCTTGGCGGGGGCGGTGAGCAGCCGGATGAGGCGTCCGTCGAGGAAGGACCCGAGCCGCTTCGGGGCGTCCAGGAAGTCCAGCGCCGAGCGGGACGGGGGCGTGTCCACGATGATCAGGTCCCACTCGTCCCGGGCCCGCAGCTGCCCGAGTTTCTCCATCGCCATGTACTCCTGCGTGCCCGCGAAGCCCGCCGAGAGCGACTGGTAGAACGGGTTGCCCAGGATCGCGGCCGCCCGCTCGGCGTCCGCGTGCGCCTCGACGATCTCGTCGAAGGTGCGCTTCATGTCGAGCATCATCGCGTGCAGTTCGCCCTCGCCGTCGACGCCCTTCACACGGCGCGGGGTGTTGTCGAGCGAGTCGATGCCCATGGACTGGGCCAGCCGGCGGGCCGGGTCGATGGTGAGGACGACGACCTTGCGGCCCCGCTCGGCGGCGCGCAGGCCGAGGGCGGCAGCGGTCGTGGTCTTGCCGACACCGCCCGAGCCGCAGCACACCACGATGCGGGTCCCCGGATCGTCGATCAGAGGGTCTAGGTCGAGCACGGGTGCGGGGGAGAGGCGGTGCGGGCGGTCCGGGCGCGAACTCTGGGGGGTTCGGTTGTGCCGGTCGGCGTCCGGGCTCATGACATCCCCTGCTTTCGCAGCTCGGTGGCCAGTTCGTACAGACCTGCCAGGTCCATGCCCTCGGTCAGCAAGGGCAGTTCGTGCAGCGGCAGTCCCAACTCGCCGAGGACCGCGCGCTGTTCGTGCTCCAGCTCGTACCGCTCGGCGTACTCCTCGGCCTGCCTGACCAGCGGGCCGACCAGTTTCTCGGCGTTGCCCCCGCGGCGGGCGCCGCCGAGTCCGGCCGAGGACAGCGCCTTCGCCACGGCCGCACGCGGGGTGGTCCGTACGAGTTCCAGGTCGGTGCCGTCCAACACCTCCGGGCGCACCATGTTCACGACGATCCGCCCCACGGGCAGGCGGGCGGACCGGAGTTCGGCGATGCCGTCCGCGGTCTCCTGGACGGGCATCTCCTCCAGGAGGGTGACCAGGTGGACGGCCGTCTCCGGGGATTTCAGCACCCGCATCACGGCCTGTGCCTGATTGTGTATCGGGCCGATCTTGGCCAGCCCGGCGACCTCGTCGTTGACGTTCAGGAAGCGGGTGATACGGCCGGTGGGGGGTGCGTCCATCACGACGTAGTCGTAGCTGAAGCGGCCGGACTTGTCCTTGCGGCGGACCGCCTCGCAGGCCTTGCCCGTCAGAAGGACGTCTCTGAGGCCGGGCGCGATGGTGGTGGCGAAGTCGATCGCGCCGAGCTTCTTCAGGGCGCGTCCCGCTCCGCCCAGTTTGTAGAACATCTGGAGGTAGTCCAGAAGGGCCAGTTCGGGGTCGATGGCGAGGGCGTACACCTCCCCGCCCCCCGGAGCGACGGCGATCTTCCGTTCCTCATAGGGCAGCGTCTCCGTTTCGAAGAGCTGCGCGATTCCCTGGCGGCCCTCTACCTCGACGAGAAGCGTCCGCTTCCCCTCGGTGGCGAGGGCCAGCGCTAGGGCTGCGGCGACCGTGGTCTTACCGGTCCCGCCCTTACCGCTGACGACCTGGAGCCTGCTCACGTATTCGAGCGTAACCAGTCGGCGGCGAACCTAAGCAAGAGGCTGTGGATAACGCGGGTACGGGCTGTGGGCGAACGGCGAATCCTGGCCAGGTCACGGCTCATGGGCGGGCGGCGGGCCGTGGTCGGGCAGCGGCTAAAGTCGGCCGCATGACCAAGAAGTGGGAATACTCGACCGTGCCGCTGCTCGTCCATGCCACGAAGCAGATCCTGGACACCTGGGGCGAGGACGGCTGGGAGCTCGTGCAGGTCGTGCCCGGGCCGAACAACCCCGAGCAGCTGGTGGCCTACCTGAAGCGGGAGCGGGCGGCGTGAGCGCGGTCGAGGAGCGACTCGCGGAGCTGGGGCTGACGCTGCCGGCGGTCGTGCCGCCGTTGGCCGCGTATCAGCCGGCCGTGCAGTCGGGGGTGTACGTGTACACCTCGGGCCAGCTGCCCATGGTCGACGGCAAGCTTCCCGTCACCGGCAAGGTGGGCGCGGAGGTCACGGCCGAGGAGGCGAAGGCGCTGGCCCGCACCTGCGCGCTGAACGCGCTGGCGGCGGTGAAGTCGGTCGTGGGGGACCTGGACAGGGTCGCGCGCGTGGTGAAGGTCGTGGGGTTCGTGGCGTCCGCCCCGGACTTCACGGGCCAGCCGGGTGTGATCAACGGCGCGAGTGAGCTGCTGGGCGAGGTGCTCGGCGTCAAGGGCGTGCACGCGCGGAGTGCGGTGGGTGTCGCGGTGCTTCCGCTGGACGCGCCGGTCGAGGTCGAGGTGCAGGTGGAGCTCACCGAGGTGTGATGCCTGCGGGTGCCCGCGGGTGCCTGCGGGTGCCTGCGGCGGTCTGTGCGGGTTGGTGGGGGCGGGCGTTTTTTGCGCAGTTCCCCGCGCCCCTGATGCCTGCGGCGGCCTGTTTCGGTTCGGTGGGGGCTCGTGTAGCGCGTGCGGGTGCGGTGGGTGGGTCGGGGCTGGGGTGGGGGGTGTCCGTCCTCGGTCCGGCGGCTCGGTTCCTTGAAGAGTGCTCGGTGACTGACGCCGGCCGCTGCGGGCGGGCACCCCCCACCCCGGCCCCTTCGCGCCGCCGGCGGCCGCCGGCACGTCGTGGCGTGCGACTTCACCCGCCGATCCCCTCACGGGCCCGGCTCTCGAACATCCGCGCCCCACGAGTTAGCCTCCGCCCATGGCAAACGGGCAGTGGTACCCAGCGGAGTGGCCGGACCGTATCCGCGCACTCGCGGACGGCACGCTCCAGCCGGCCGTGCCGAAACGCGCGGCCACCGTGATGCTGCTGAAGGACACGGCGACCGGGACCGTCGTGCACATGCTGCGCAGACGTGCCTCCATGGCCTTCGCGGGAGGCGCGTACGCCTATCCCGGCGGCGGTGTCGACCCCCGTGACGACGACCACCAGATCCACTGGGCGGGCCCCACACGCGCGTGGTGGGCGACTCGGCTCGGGGTGGACGAGACCACGGCCCAGGCGATCGTCTGCGCGGCCGTTCGGGAGACCTACGAGGAGGCGGGCGTCCTGCTCGCCGGGCCGACGCCCGATTCGGTCGTCGGGGACACGACGGGCCCCGAATGGGAGGCCGACCGTGCCGCTCTCGTCGCCCGGGAGCTCTCCTTCGCCGAGTTCCTGGAGCGCCGGGGCCTCGTCCTGCGCTCGGATCTGCTCGGCGCCTGGACACGCTGGATCACGCCCGACTTCGAACCCCGTCGCTATGACACGTGGTTCTTCGTCGCCGCCCTCCCGGAGGGCCAGCGCACCCGCAACGCCTCCACGGAGGCCGACCGCACCGTGTGGATCCGGCCCCAGGACGCGGCGGAGGGCTACGACAAGGGCGAGCTGCTGATGATGCCGCCCACCATCGCCACCCTGCGGCAGCTCACCGCCCACGGTGCCGCCGACGCGCTCGCCGCCGCCGCCGACCGCGACCTGACCCCCGTCCTCGCGCGGGCCCGGCTGGTGGACGACGAGATCGTGCTCTCCTGGCCGGGACACGACGAGTTCACCAAACACATCCCGACCGGTGGAGCCTCCGCATGACCGACGCCGCAGCCCTGCCCGGCCGGCCACGGGACGGGGTTCTCGCGGGCCCCGCCACCGCACGGGCCGTCAACGTTCTCGCGCCCAACGCCTCCGCGATGACCCTGGACGGCACCAACACGTGGATCCTGTCGGAGCCCGGCTCCGAGCTCGCCGTGGTCGTGGACCCCGGTCCGCTCGACGAGGGGCACCTCCGTGCCGTCGTCGACACGGCCGAGGCGGCCGGCAAGCGCGTCGCCCTCACGCTGCTCACCCACGGCCACCCCGACCACGCCGAGGGCGCCGCCCGATTCGCGGAACTGACCCGCACCGCGGTGCGGGCCCTGGATCCGGCGCTGCGGCTGGGGGAGGAGGGCCTGGGCGCCGGGGACGTGGTCAACGTCGGAGGGCTGGAGCTGAGGGTCGTTTCGACGCCCGGGCACACCGCCGACTCGCTGTGCTTCCATCTCCCGGCCGATCAGGCCGTCCTGACCGGTGACACCGTCCTGGGGCGCGGGACGACCGTGGTGGCCCATCCTGACGGCCGCCTGGGCGACTACCTGGACTCGCTGCGGCGGCTGAGGTCGCTGACGGTCGACGACGGCGTCCACACGGTCCTGCCCGGCCACGGGCCTGTCCTGGAGGACGCCCAGGGCGCCGTCGAGTTCTATCTCGCGCACCGCGCCCACCGGCTCGCGCAGGTCGAGACGGCCGTGGAGAACGGCCACCGGGCACCCGAGGCCGTCGTGGAACGCGTGTACGCGGATGTAGACCGCTCACTCTGGCCGGCCGCCGAGCTGTCGGTGCGGGCGCAGCTGGAGTACCTGGAGGAGCACGGGCTCATCTAGGGCCCCTTCTGATGGATCTCCGCGGCGTCGCGACGCCCGGCACGCTCCCTCGACGCACGGTGTGAAGGGCCAGGTGGCTCCGCCACATGACCCTTCACACCGCACGCCGAGCGCACGCACCGAACGCCGCTCCTTCTCCCGCGGAGATCCATCAGAAGGGGCCCTGCGCCTTCGTGCCGTGCACACGCGTGTACTCGTCCGCCAGCCACGGGCCCAGGTCGTCGACGTACCTCCGCAAGTCGGCCGGGTCGGCGGTCGGGGCGTGGCCCAGAACGGCCGCCGACCGTAGCTCGTCGGCGCGCTGCGGGTAGTACCCGGCGAAGATCTCCGCCATCTCGCCCAGGTCGCTCGTCCAGCCGTTCCAGCGGGGCATGACCAGGGTGAACGCGGTGCGGACCAGGCGGCGTGACATGAAGCGGACCAGGGGGCGCCGGGTCTCGTCGGAGTCCGCCGCGTCGATCCGCTCGCGCCAGCGGGGCAGCAGGAGGGCGAGGTCGCCGTTCGTCTCCCGGGCGAGCAGCGAGTCGGGACGGTAGCGGGGCAGGTACTCGGCCAGGTCCTCGCCGAGCAGCGGGGTGCACAGGCACGCCACGAACCAGCCCAGGTCGTGTCGTTCCAGCTCGCTCAGCAGCAGCCCGCGGCCGTACAGCAGCGTTCCGACGCCGTCGATCTGCGGGAACTCCTTGTCGAGTGCCTCCCCGAGCGCCTGTACGCCCTCCCGGTCCGCGTCGGCCGGTTCGTCCCGCAGGGCGAGCAGGAGGTCGAGGTCGCTGCGGCCCACCCGCGCGGTGCCGCGCGGGATCGAGCCGTACAGGTAGGCGCTGTCCAGCCGTGACCCGAACAGGTCGAGCACCCGGTCCCGTGCGGCAGCGACGACCGGGCGGAAGGGGAGCGGGATTCTCCCGAGGGAACCCTCGCGCTCGATGAAGCCCTGGGCGTCGAGCCCCTTGAGGGCGACGGGGCGAACGGTTTCGGCGGCCATGGGATCACTGTGCCCGGGGGTGGGCGCGGGGTCAGGTCATTTATGGCCCTGGACGGGCCGTGTGGGGCCGTGTGGGGCCGAACGTGCGGCGGCATCGAGATGGGGGCGCGGAGGTGACGCGTGTCCCTGCGGGAAGGGCGTGGCGGCGAAGCGTGTCTTTGGCGGGGGTCACGTCGAGGCGGCGCGCGGGGTCCCACCGAAGGAGCGGCGCTCGGAGAACCGGCCCGCGGCCGTACACGTAGAGGGCCCCGCCGTGTGGCGGGGCCCTCTACGTCGTTCGTACGGTCAGTCGCTCACCGGGAGCGCTTGGCGAGCCTCTCGACGTCCAGGAGGATCACCGCGCGGGCCTCCAGCCGGAGCCAGCCGCGCTGGGCGAAGTCCGCGAGGGCCTTGTTGACCGTCTCGCGGGAGGCGCCGACCAGCTGGGCCAGCTCCTCCTGCGTGAGGTCGTGGACGACGTGGATGCCCTCCTCGGACTGCACACCGAAGCGGCGCGAGAGGTCCAGGAGCGCGCGGGCCACACGGCCGGGGACGTCCGAGAACACCAGGTCGGACATCGCGTCATTGGTGCGCCGCAGTCGACGGGCGACGGCGCGCAGCAGCGCGGTGGCCACCTCGGGGCGGGCGTTCAGCCAGGGCTGGAGGTCGCCGTGGCCGAGACCCAGCAGCTTGACCTCGGTGAGCGCGGTGGCGGTCGCTGTGCGCGGGCCCGGGTCGAACAGCGACAGTTCGCCGATGAGTTCGCCGGGGCCGACCACGGCCAGCATGTTCTCGCGGCCGTCGGGGGAGGTGCGGTGGAGCTTGACCTTGCCCTCGGTGACGACGTAGAGCCGGTCGCCCGGGTCGCCCTCGTGGAACAGGGAGTCGCCTCGCGCGAGGGTCACCTCGCTCATGGAGGCGCGCAGTTCCGCGGACTGCTCGTCGTCAAGTGCCGCGAAGAGCGGGTTGCGCCGCAGAACGTCGTCCACGAGTTCTCTCCTTGTCGACCTGCTCAGGGGATCTTGTTCCCCCTTGGTACCAAGGGACCGTGGTGCCCATTTTGCCGGACGGTCCAAACAGTGTGATCTGTCACAAGGATGCCGTACACCTGTCCACCGGTAAGCGGCAGGGGTCCAATCGGGGACCGATCTTCTGGGTCCGGGGCGATTGTCAGTGTCGGGCTCTAGGCTGGCCGGGTGTCCAAAACGCCGGTGAGAGCGCAGGCCGAGGGGGTTGGGCGGGTGGTTGCAGGTCGGGATTCCGCCGTGGGCGAACAAGGCTCGAGTGGTGGAAAGAAAGCGGCAAAAGCGACGAAGAAGGCTGTGGTGAAGAAGGTTCCGGAGGCTGTGCAGACGGCCACCACGAGGCGGGGCACGACCGAGCGGAGCGCTACGGCGAAGGGCGCTGCCGAGAAGGCCGTTGTGGAGAAGGATGCGACTGAGAAGGGCGTCGCTAAGAAGGGCGTCGCCAAGAAGGTCGCCGCTCCTAAGGTCGTCGCGAAAAAGGCGCCGCTCAAGAAAGTCGCCGTCAAGCAGTCGGGGGCCGAGTCGCCGACCGCCCTGGTCCGCCGTGCCCGCCGGATCAACCGCGAACTCGCGGAGGTGTTCCCGTATGCCCACCCCGAGTTGGACTTCGAGAACCCCTTCCAGCTCGTCGTCGCCACGGTCCTGTCCGCGCAGACCACTGACCTGAGGGTCAATCAGACGACCCCCGCGCTCTTCGCCAAGTACCCGACCCCCGAGGACCTGGCCGCGGCGAACCCCGAGGAGGTCGAGGAGATCCTCCGGCCGACGGGCTTCTTCCGGGCCAAGACCAAGTCGGTGATAGGGCTGTCCAAGGCCCTGGTGGAGGACTTCGGAGGCGAGGTCCCGGGGCGGCTCGAAGACCTCGTCAAGCTGCCCGGCGTCGGCCGCAAGACCGCCTTCGTCGTGCTCGGCAACGCCTTCGGCCGGCCCGGCATCACCGTGGACACGCACTTCCAGCGGCTGGTCAGGCGCTGGAAGTGGACCGACCTGAGCGAGCCCGAGAAGATCGAGGCCGCCGTTGCCGCACTCTTCCCGAAGAGCGACTGGACCGACCTCTCGCACCACGTCATCTGGCACGGCCGCCGTATCTGCCACGCCCGTAAGCCGGCCTGCGGTGCCTGCCCCATCGCCCCGCTCTGCCCGGCCTACGGCGAAGGCGAGACCGACCCGGAGAAGGCCCGGAAGCTCCTCAAGTACGAGAAGGGCGGCTTCCCCGGACAGCGGCTGAATCCGCCGCAGGCCTACCTCGACGCGGGCGGGAAGGCCGCGCCGCCCCTGGGGGCCGGATGACACGCCGGAACACCTGCCGGGCGACACGCCGTTGGGTACGTTCCCAGGAACGATCACAGGTGCGTCGGGCGTTGGAACCGGCAGAACGGGGGTGGCGATGACACGCGCAAGCCATACGAAGGGCGTGATGATCGACAAGGACGGCCTGCCGGGCTGGCTGGAGCCGGTGGTGCGCGCCGTGGAGACGGTCGAGCCGCGGCAGCTGAGCCGCTTCCTGCCGCCGGAGAACGGCACGGGGCGGCAGTCGGCCGTGCTGGTCCTGTTCGGCGAGGGAGAGCGCGGTCCCGAACTGCTGCTCATGGAGCGGGCGAGTTCGCTGCGCTCGCACGCCGGGCAGCCGTCGTTCCCCGGCGGCGCGCTCGACCCCGAGGACGGAGACCCGAAGGGCGACGGGCCCCTGAGGGCCGCCCTGCGCGAGGCCGAGGAGGAGACCGGCCTCGACCCGTCCGGCGTCCAGCTCGTCGGAGTGCTGCCCAGGCTGTACATCCCGGTCAGCGGGTTCGTGGTGACCCCGGTGCTGGGCTGGTGGCGCGAGCCGAGCCCGGTCGGCGCCGTCGACCCGAACGAGACGGCACGCGTCTTCACCGTCCCCGTGGCGGATCTCACGGACCCCGACAACCGTGCGACGACCGTCCACCCCAGCGGTCACCGAGGTCCGGCATTTCTGGTCGAATCGGCCCTTGTCTGGGGCTTCACCGCCGGAATCATCGACCGGCTCCTGCACTACGCGGGCTGGGAGCGCCCCTGGGACCGCGAGAAGCAGGTCCCGCTCGACTGGCGCGCATGACAGGGTGAACTCCGTGTTGGGTCTTATCGGGGGACGCTGTGTCCGACTGCCGCTTCGCGGCGGGCCAGACCCCGGCCGACCCGTGGTGTACGTGAAGTGATGAGGCGAGGCTCGAACCGGTGAACGTGCTGGACATCCTGTTGCTGGTCGCCGCCGTGTGGTTCGCGATCGTCGGCTATCGCCAGGGCTTCGTCGTCGGCATCCTGTCGGTGATCGGTTTCCTGGGCGGCGGTCTCGTCGCCGTCTACACCCTCCCCGTCATCTGGGACGCGCTGACCGACCACGCCGAGGTCGGCACGGTCGCCGCCGTGGTCGGGGTGGTCGTCGTCATCGTCTGCGCCTCCATCGGCCAGGCCCTGACCACCCATCTCGGCAACAAACTGCGCCGCTACATCACCTGGTCCCCGGCCCGCGCCGTCGACGCGACCGGCGGCGCCCTGGTGAACGTCCTCGCGATGCTCCTGGTCGCCTGGCTGATCGGTGCCACCCTCGCGCAGACCACGATGCCGACCGTCGGCAAGGAGGTCCGCGGTTCCAAGGTGCTCCTCGGCGTGCAGGAGGCGCTGCCCTCCGACGCCGACACCTGGTTCAAGGACTTCACCTCGGTCCTCGCGCAGAACGGCTTCCCGCAGGTCTTCAGCCCGTTCTCCGACGAGCCGATCAAGGAGGTCCAGCCGCCCGACCCCAAGCTCGCGAACAGCGCGGTCGCCGCCCGAGCCCAGCGCTCCATCGTCAAGGTCATGGGCACCGCCCAGAGCTGCGGCAAGGTGCTGGAGGGCTCCGGGTTCGTCTTCGGCGACCGCCGTGTCATGACCAACGCCCATGTCGTCGGCGGCGTCGACGAGCCCACCGTCCAGCTGGGCGGCGAGGGCCGCAAGTACGACGCCACGGTCGTCCTCTACGACTGGCGGCGCGACATCGCCGTACTGGACGTGCCCGATCTGAAGGCGCCCGCCCTCCGGTTCACGTCAAAGGACGCGGCCAGCGGCGACAGCGCGATCGTCGCAGGGTTCCCGGAGAACGGCTCGTACGACGTCCGCTCCGCGCGTGTGCGCGGGCGCATCGACGCCCACGGACCGGACATCTACCACCGCGGCACCGTCAGCCGCGACGTCTACTCCCTCTACGCGACCGTCCGCCAGGGCAACTCCGGCGGCCCGCTGCTGACCCCCGACGGCAAGGTGTACGGCGTGGTCTTCGCGAAGTCGCTCGACGACGCCGACACCGGCTACGCGCTCACCGCGGACGAGATCCAGGAGGACATCGCCAAGGGGCGCACCGCGAACCAGCAGGTGGACAGCGACAGCTGCGCGCTGTGAGAGGTGTCGGGCCGGGCGCGTCAGCCTCGAGGGTGACGCAGGCGCACCGAGACCCAGCGGGCCCGGCGGCGCAGGATGCGCGGGATGCCCACCCTCAGGTCCGTGCCGCCCGCCAGTTGCGGGGCACCGCCCTGATGAGGGGAGCTCAGGCCACCGCCCGAGCGTCGGTTGCGTGCTACGTCACTGTAGTCGTGCGTCCAGCCCATACCCCGACGTCTGCCCCTGCCCCAAGGTCGATAACCTCCCCCACGCCCCTCAATTGGCCTATGCGCCAGGCAAGTGGCCGTTCGTAGGACAGGTGTTCGCTGTTCGGATACCGGGCGCGGTGACACGGTCACCGATCGGGTTCGGGATCCTTCAGCCAGTTGATCAACTCGGTCGAGAACGCGACCGGATCCTCCTCGTGCGGAAAGTGCCCGAGACCGTCGAACAGCCGCCAGCGGTACGGCGCTTCGACGTACTCCCCGGACCCGGCGGCGCTCCGGGTGCGCAGCACCGGGTCGAGCGAGCCGTGCAGATGCAGCGTCGGCACCCGCACGGGCCGCTTCATGCGCCGGTTGAACTGGATCCCGTCCGGACGGGCCATCGAGCGGACCATCCAGCGGTACGGCTCGACCGAACAGTGCGCCGTCGAGGGGATGCACATCGCCCTGCGGTACGTCTCCACCGCGTCGTCGTCCGGCAGGCGCGGGCCGGACCAGTCCCGGATCAGCTCGGCCACCAGCGCGCCGTCGTCCGCGGTCAGCCGGCGCTCCGGGATCCAGGGCCGCTGGAACCCCCAGATGTAGGAACCAGCACGCGTCTGCTTGACGTCCGAGAGCATCGCCGAGCGCCAGCGCCGGGGATGAGGCATCGAGGCGACCGCGAGCCGCCGGACGAGCTTGGGACGCATCGCGGCCGCCGTCCACGCCAGATAGCCGCCCAGGTCGTGTCCGACCAGCGCGGCGTCCGGCTCGCCGAGGGAGCGGATCACCCCGGTGACGTCCAGGGCGAGGTTGGCGGGGTCGTAGCCGCGCGGAGTGCGGTCGCTGCCGCCGACTCCGCGCAGATCCATGGCCACGGCCCGGAAGCCGGCCTCGGCGAGCGCCTCCAGCTGGTGCCGCCAGGTCCACCAGAACTGGGGGAAGCCGTGCAGGAACATCACCAGCGGTCCGTCGCCCAGTTCGGCGATGTGGAAGCGCGCGCCGTTGGCGGCCACGTCCCGGTGCGTCCAGGGACCGTCGGGCCGTACGAGAGAGGCGGGCTGCTGCGCCGAAGAAGGGGCGGGATCCGTCATGACGACGAGCGTGCCACAGCCTCGATGGCCTTCGTGTTTCGGACCCGCTCCTCAAGGACCTTGGTGTCGTCGTCGGTCCGCGGGTGGGGCTTGGCGTTCTGGAGCACGCCCGCCGTCTCCTTCATCGACGCGGCGACCTTCTGCGGGCCCTTGCCCTTCTGCGCCTTCTTCGCGAAGACGACGCCGATCAGCGCGAGGACGAGCGCGACGAGGACGTTGGCCGCGAAGGACAGCAGGAAACAGACCGCGAGGTTCCAGTCGCTCCAGGTCCGGATGCCGTAGGCCAGTGCGAAGCTCAGCATCGGCAGCGAGAACACCAGGACGGCGCCGGCCACGCTGAACGCGCCGCCGCTCACCGCGCCGCGCTTGACGTCCTGCTTGAGCTGCGCCTTCGCCAGTGCGATCTCGTCGTGCACCAGCGCAGACATCTCGGTCGTCGCCGAGGCGAAGAGCTGGCCGATGCTGCGTTCGGCGCCGACCGGGCTGCCGTCGGGTGCGCTCATGTCGCGGTCTCCCTGCTTCCGACCAAGTGCGTATGGTCTCGTCTTTTTGTACCGTCCCGTCAGATCATGCCGGACGGCCGTCGTCCTCGCCTGCCCCGCCCGCCACTTCGGCAAGCCGCGCGCGCTCGGCGGCCTTCAGTTCGGCGATCCGGCGGTGCTCGGCGGCCTTGCGTTCGAGGATGACCGCCATGCGCAGGTGGTACGCCGGATCGTCCTCCTCGTAGATGTCCGGGATGCCGTCGAGGTCGTCGTCGCGCTCCTCGGTCTCGTAGAGCCTGCGGTACTTGGCGTTGCGCAGCTTCAGCAGCACGGTCGCCAGGGTCGCGGCGATGAGCGAGCCGATGAGTACGGCGGCCTTGACCTCGTCCGTCATCGTGGCGTCGCCGTCGAAGGCGAGTTCCCCGATGAGCAGCGAGACGGTGAACCCGATACCGGCCAGGGTCGCCACCGCGAACACGTCGGCCCACTCGAGGTCGTCGCTGAGTGAGGCCCGGGTGAAACGGGCCGTCAGCCAGGTCCCGCCGAAGATGCCGACCGTCTTGCCCACGATCAGCCCGAGGACCACGCCCAGCGTCTCCGGCTGCGTGAACACGTCGCCGAGCGCCCCGCCGGAGAGGGAGACACCCGCGCTGAACAGGGCGAACAGGGGCACGGCCAGGCCCGCCGAGAGCGGTCGTACGAGATGCTCGATGTACTCGCCGGGGGAGTGCTTCTCGTCGCCCCGGGTGCTGCAGCGCAGCATCAGGCCCATCGCGACGCCCGCGATGGTGGCGTGGACCCCGCTGTTGTACATCAGCGCCCAGTTCACCAGCGCGAGCGGGAGATAGACGTACCACCCGCGTACGCCCTTCCTCAGCAGCACCCAGAAGACAGCGAGGCCGGCCACCGAGCCGCCGAGCGCGGCGAAGTCGATGTCGGCGGTGAAGAAGACCGCGATGATCAGGATCGCGAAGAGATCGTCGACGACGGCGAGCGTGAGCAGGAAGGCGCGCAGCGCGCTCGGCAGCCAGGTGCCGATGACGGCGAGCACGGCGAGCGCGAAGGCGATGTCGGTGGCGGTGGGCACGGCCCAGCCGCTGAGGGAGCCGCCGCCTGTGAGGTTGGTGAGCGTGTACACGAGCGCGGGTACGGCCATGCCGCACAGGGCCGCGACCACGGGCAGCGCGGCCGCCCTGGGGTCCTTCAGGTCACCGGCGACGAGCTCGCGCTTGAGCTCGATGCCGGCCACGAAGAAGAAGATCGCGAGGAGCCCGTCGGCGGCCCAGTGGGCGACGGAGAGGTTCAGGCCCAGAGTCGCGGGGCCCAGGTGGTAGTGGCTGACGCTCTGGTAACTGTCGTGCAGCGCGGGGACGTTCGCCCAGATCAGTGCGGTGAGCGCGGCGACGAGCAGCAGTACCCCGCCGACCGTCTCGGTGCGCAGCGCATCCGTGACGTAGGTCCGCTCGGGGAGGGACAGGCGTCCGAGGGCCTTGCGGGCGGGCGCTGCCATGAGGGTGACCTCCGGTCGGGGGCAGGGCGGAACTGTTCGCCGACCAGACTTCCCGGCACACCTTGAGGATCACGTGGAGAAACGTGTTGCTTGTTTAGTTTACCTAGCTTTGTTTAGTTTACCTAAAAGGGGTGCCCGGCGCTCCGCGCGCCCGGCACCCCTTCGCGGTCACGGCTGTCAGTCCTCGCTGGACGCGGCCGGCAGCTTCGTCTGGATGAGGTCCATGACCGATGAGTCGGTCAGGGTCGTCACGTCACCGAGCTGACGGTTCTCGGCGACGTCCCGCAGCAGGCGGCGCATGATCTTGCCGGAGCGGGTCTTGGGCAGTTCCTGCACCGGCAGGACCCGCTTGGGCTTGGCGATCGGGCCAAGGGTGACGCCGACGTGGTTGCGCAGGTCGGCGACGAGGTTCTCGTCCTCGGCGTTCGCGGTGCCGCGCAGGATCACGAAGGCCACGATCGCCTGCCCGGTCGTCTCGTCGGCGGCGCCGACGACGGCCGCCTCGGCGACCGAGGGGTGCGAGACGAGCGCCGACTCGACCTCCGTCGTCGAGATGTTGTGGCCGGAGACGAGCATGACGTCGTCGACGCGCCCGAGGAGCCAGATGTCGCCGTCGTCGTCCTTCTTCGCGCCGTCGCCGGCGAAGTACCTGCCCTCGAAGCGCGACCAGTACGTGTCGAGGAAGCGCTGGTCGTCACCCCAGATCGTGCGCAGCATCGACGGCCACGGCTCGGTGAGGACGAGATAGCCGCCCCCGCCGTTGGGGACTTCCTCGGCCTCGTCGTCCACCACGGTGGCCGAGATGCCGGGCAGCGGGGTCTGCGCGGAACCGGGCTTGGTCGCGGTCACACCCGGCAGCGGGGAGATCATCATCGCGCCGGTCTCGGTCTGCCACCAGGTGTCCACGATCGGGGTCCGGTCCGCACCGATGTGCTTGCGGTACCAGATCCACGCCTCGGGGTTGATCGGCTCACCGACCGAACCGAGCACACGCAGGCTGCTGAGGTCGAACTTCGCGGGGATGTCGTCACCCCACTTCATGAATGTACGGATCGCGGTGGGCGCCGTGTACAGGATGGTGACGCCGTACTTCTGGATGATCTCCCAGAAACGGCCCTGGTGCGGGGTGTCCGGCGTGCCCTCGTACATGACCTGGGTGGCACCGTTGGCGAGCGGGCCGTAGACGATGTAGGAGTGCCCGGTGACCCAGCCGACGTCGGCAGTGCACCAGTAGACGTCGGTCTCGGGCTTGAGGTCGAAGACGGCGTGGTGGGTGTACGCGGTCTGGGTGAGGTAGCCGCCGGAGGTGTGCAGGATGCCCTTCGGCTTACCCGTCGTCCCGGACGTGTACAGGATGAACAGCGGCTGCTCGGCGCCGAACGCCTCCGGGGCGTGCTCGGCGGACTGCCGGTCGACGACCTCGTGCCACCACACGTCCCGGCTGTCGTTCCAGGCGACCTCCTGGCCGGTACGGCGGACGACGAGCACGTGTTCGACGTTGCCGGCCTTGTCGGCGGCCTCGTCGACGGCGGGCTTGAGCGCGGACGGCTTGCCGCGCCGGTAGCCGCCGTCGGTGGTGATGACGACCTTGGCGTCGGCGTCCTGGATGCGGGTGGCGAGCGCGTCGGCGGAGAAGCCGCCGAAGACCACGGAGTGCGCGGCGCCGATCCGGGCGCACGCGAGCATCGCGATCGCGGTCTCGGGGATCATCGGCATGTAGACGGCGACCCGGTCGCCCTTGCGCACGCCCAGCTCCAGCAGGGCGTTCGCGGCCTTGGAGACCTCGTCCTTGAGCTCGGCGTAGGTGATCGCGCGACTGTCGCCGGGCTCGCCCTCGAAGTGGATGGCGACCCGGTCGCCGTTGCCCGCCTCGACATGCCGGTCGACGCAGTTGTACGCCACATTGAGCTCGCCGTCCTTGAACCACTTGGCGAACGGCGGGTTCGACCAGTCCAGCGTCTCGGTCGGCTCGGTGGCCCAGCTCAGTCGGCGGGCCTGTTCGGCCCAGAAACCGAGCCGGTCAGCCTTGGCCTGCTCATACGCCTCCGCGGTGACGTTGGCGTTGGCGGCCAGGTCGGCGGGGGGTGCGAACCTGCGCTCTTCCTTGAGCAGGTTGGCCAGGCTTTCGTTGCTCACGGCATCTGCCTTTCCAGGGTGTCCGTTGTGTCCCGGGCCACAGCTCATCAGACCAAAGGTGCGATGACAAGGGTCGATTGGGAATTGGTTTAGACCAGTCGGGCGTCGAGTCCGGCCGCCCGGGTCATCCGTACCCACGTACGCCGACCAGGCGGAGTTCAGCGCCTGTAACGCCTTTCACACTCCCGCCCAAGTACGGGTGAAGCGCCATCGGCACATCGACGTGAAGGGAGCCCGAGTGGACGGGATACGGGGCGGGCCGCGGGCGGCGGCTCGCGACCCACAGATCTTCGAGGAGTTCTACCGGCGCCATGTGGACGCGATCACGTCCTTCGTGGCCCGGCGTGTCGCCGACCCGCACACCGTGGCCGACCTGACCGCCGAGATCTTCCTGGCGGTCCTGGACTCGGCCCACACCTACCGCGCCTCCCGGGGCAGCGAACGCGCGTGGCTGTACGGCATCGCCCGCAACGTCGTCGCCGGCGAGCGCCGCCGGGTCGCCCGCGAGACCGACCGCGCCCGGCGCATCTCGGGGCGGCGACTGCTGGAGCCCGACGACATCGCCCGTCTGGAGGACAAGCTCGACGCGGAGAGCCCGGGCCGCCGCGCCCTGGCCGCGCTGGAACGGCTCCCCGCGGGGGAGAGAGCCGTCCTGGAACTCGTCGCAGTCGACCAGCTCACGGTCACCGAGGCCGCGACGGCGCTGGGCATCAGCCAGGTCGCGGCGCGTGTACGGCTGCACCGGGCGCGCAAGTCCCTGCGGGGGGCGGCGGATTCGGCCGCCGTGGATGCGCCGGGCGCGGGTTCGCCGGGCGTGGGTCCGCGCGGGGCATCACTGTCGTACGTCAGCGGAGGAAACGGGGGAGAGGCATGACGACGAGGACGACGTTCGAGGACCGGTTGCTGGCGGAGCTGCGGGAGGAGATCGAGCGGCGGCAGGCCGTGCCGGAACGGGCGCCGACCGCGCGTCGCCGTCTGCTCAGGGGGCCTGAGCGCATGGGCTCTGTGCTCAAGGGCTCTGTGCTCACGAGCCGTCGGCTGGCCCTGGCCGTGGCGGCCTGTGTGGTGGCCGGGCTCGGAGTGGTGCTGGCGCCCGGGACGCCGGCGGGCGCCCCGGCGTACGCGCTGGAGCGCCACGACGACGGCACTGTCACGCTCACCGTCAAGGACCAGGACATCGACGTGGACGCCCAGCGTGAACTCGCGCGGAAGCTGCGCCAGAACGGCATCGAGACGGACGTGCAGATCCTCCGCCCCGGCTATGCCTGCAAGGGCGATCCGGTGCTCTGGGGAATCGATGTCCGGGGCGAACGGACTCCGCTCTTCGTCTTCCAGTGGACCCGGAAGATCACCCTGCGTCGCGGCAATGTGCTGGTCTTCGTGAACCTCAACGCTTGGACGGAGCCGTACAGGGTCTACGTCTACCCGACCGAGGCCGACGTCGAGCCCTGCGTCCCGGTGAAGCCGACGCCGAACCGGTCCCAGCGCGCCTAGGCGAAGTGCCTGTCCGGCGGTGTGCAGCCTCTCCAACGGAGGGCCGCACACCGCGTGGCGGTCACCGTGAGGTCGGTCGCCGGCCGGCTCACACCGGCAGGTCGGTCGCCGCCTCCACATGGTCGAATCGCTCGTCCCCACCCGTCCCGCTGAGCAGGTACGACTGGGCCTCACCCACGTGGAAGTACATCCCGTGCAGCTCCAGCGCCCCTGCGCGCAGGGCCCGGGCGACCGAGTCGTGAGCGCTCAGATGCTCCAGCTGCTCCACCACGTTGGTCAGGCAGAGCTGTTCGACCGCGTCGGCGGGGGCCCGCCCGGCGAGCCTCGCCCAGGGGCGGCTGTCGTCGGCCATCCGCTCCAGACTCGGCAGTCCGTGCCGCAGCCACCGCTTCAGCGGGGTCTGGGCGCCGCCCGGCTCGGAGTTGAGCAGCGCCTGCATGGCCCCGCAGCCGGAGTGACCGCACACGGTGATGGACCGCACCTTCAGGATGTCCACGGCGTACTCGATCGCGGCCGCCACCGAGTCGTCCCCGCTCTCCTCGCCGGGCAGCGGGACGAGGTTGCCCACGTTGCGCACGACGAAGAGGTCGCCCGGGCCACTGGAGGTGATCATCGAGGTGACCAGCCGTGAGTCGGCGCAGGTGAGGAAGAGCTGCGACGGCTGCTGGCCCTCGCGCGCCAGCCGGGCCAGCTCGCCCCGCACGATCGGCGCGGTGTTGCGCTGGAACGCGCTGATCCCACGGGCCAGTTCACGCCCGCTCGACTCACGGGGCGCGCTCGGACCGAGCGCTGTACCGGGCTCACCGGGCGCTCCCGGTGCTGTGGCGGCGGACGCGGTGTTCGGGCGCTCGCACTGGTGATTGCGCCAGGCCGTCCAGGGACGGCAGCGGCAGTCGGCGGAATCGGACGGCTCGGCGATCCGTGTGCCCGGTCTGCGGCCGGTCAGCTCGACCGTGCCGCCCTGCGCGGTGTGCGTCTTCTGCCAGTCGTGGAGCGACTCGTACGCCGCGTGGTCCATGAACGACCCGTCCAACTCCACGACGGCGTCGGCGCCTTGAGGGACGAGATGCAGGGCCCGGCTGAGCCGGGGCACCGCCAGGAACGTCAACTGGCCTCGTACGTGTACGTGATGGACTCCCTCCCTCGCGTCGTGCGTGATGCGGGTGCGGGTGAGGCGGTGCAGGGCGACCCCGACCGCGACGGCGATCCCCAGCGTGACGCCCTCCAGGACGCCGAGGAGGACCACACCGAGGGTGGTGACGGCGTAGACCAGCACTTCTCGGTGGCGGGTCACCGTACGGATGTGGTGCAGGGACACCATCTGGATGCCGACGGCCATCACCAGGGCGGCGAGCGAGGCGAGCGGGATGAACTCCAGGACCGGGACCATCAGCAGCGCGGCGATCACTACGAGAACGCCGTGCAGCATCGTGGAGTTCCGACTGACGGCACCCGCCTGGACATTCGCCGAACTCCGCACCGCCACACCGGCGACGGGCAGTCCGCCGAGCGTGCCGGAGACGATGTTGGCGGCGCCCTGTCCCAGCAACTCGCGGTCCAGATGGGAGCGGCCGACACGGGCAGCGCGGCCGGTGGTGAGCAGATCGGGGCGGCCGGCGACCAGCTTGTCCACGGCGACCGCGCCGAGCAGTGACTGCACGCTGCACACCAGCGTCGTGGTGAGCACGGCGGCGACGAGGCCCAGCACGGGGCCTTCGGGCAGTCCGGCCAGGGCATGGCTGCTCCAGGACGGCAGGTCGACCCTGGGCAGGGTCAGCCCGGCGAGCGAGGCGGCGACGGTGGCTCCGCCGACGGCGACGAGGGCGGCAGGGATCCTGTGCAGCAGCTGACCGGCCCGGCCGGGGATGCGCGGCCAGAGGAAGAGCAGCAACAGGGTCAGCGCGCTGGCCGACACCGCGGACGGTTGGACGCGCGCCAACTGGGACGGCAGACCACGGAGGTTGTCGAGGACGGCGCTGTGCGGGGTGCCGCCGAGGACGATGTGCAGTTGGGCCACGGCGATGGTGACGCCGATGCCGGCGAGCATGCCGTGCACGATCGCGGGGCTGACGGCGAGCGCGGTGCGGGCCACGCGCAGGCAGCCGAGGCAGAGTTGGACCACTCCGGCCAGGACGGTGATGGCGCAGGTCGTCCGCCAGCCGTAACGGTGAATCAGGTCGGCGGTGACCACGGTGAGTCCGGCGGCGGGGCCGCTGACCTGGAGGGGGGATCCGCCGAGCCGACCGGCGACGATCCCTCCGACGGCGGCGGCCACGAGGCCGGCCTGGAGGGGCGCTCCGGTGGCGAGGGCGATGCCCAGGGACAGGGGCAGGGCGATCAGGAAGACCGCGATCGAGGCCGACACGTCGGCACCCGCGATGCGGAAGCGGCGGGGCGGTGTCGGCGGGGGGCTGTGGGGTCGGTGGGTGCGCCTCGTACGGTCCGAGTCGCTCGGGTCGGTGGTGCGGGCGGGGACGCAGGCTGACATATTTCCCGTCTCCTCCGGGGCAGCGCGGTCGCGGAACAGGTGGACCCCCATCGGTGACGGAGGGTCGGGTCGCGGCCGTGGGTCACGGCGTGCAGCGGCGGGATGGATCAACGCTCGGTAAATGGATCGTAATGCAGAGTAAAGGCCAGGCATAGACTTTCCGGTCAAATAGGCTAACAACTCCCCTGAATGGGTGAAGTGGCAATTTCATCGGCTTGTCGTATTAATTCCTTCTCGGTCTCATGCGAACTTGGCGGCGCTGTCGTTGGCCCCGAGAGAAGGAAGAAGGTGGGCGGAAGATGGCCGCCACCCAGAGGATTGCCGCGGGAGCCGTGGTCGCCGCGGTCTGTGCCGCCTCACTGGCCGGTTGCGCGACCGGCACCGACGCCTCGAAAGGAGGGGTTGCCGGTCCGCAGAAGGCGAAGCCGGCCCAGGCACCCCCCAAGCACGTGGTCCGCCTGATCGGCGACGGCTCCACCTCGTACACCGGAGCCCAGCCGCACCTGCCCAGAGCCGAGCGCCTGAAGCCCGGTCAGAAGCCCCCGCAGTTCGTGGTCTTCTCCTGGGACGGCGCGGGCGAGGACAGCCAGAAGCTGTTCTCCCACTTCCGCGAGGTCGCCAAGGCGAACCACGCGACGATGACGTACTTCCTGAGCGGCGTGTACATGCTGCCGGAGGAAAAGCGCGACGAGTACAAGCCGCCGCAGCACTCCCCGGGCCGCTCCGACATCGGCTTCAACGACGAGCAGGGCATCGCCGACACCGTCAAGCAGCTGCGCCTCGCGTGGCTGGAGGGCAACGAGATCGGCACCCACTTCAACGGCCACTTCTGCGGCAGCGGCGGTGGGGTCGGCCAGTGGTCGGTCGAGGAGTGGAAGGACGAGATCGCCCAGGCGAAGAAGTTCGTGAAGTCCTGGAAGACCAACACGGGGATGACGAAGGCGTCCCCGCTGCCGTTCGACTACGACAAGGAGCTCATCGGCGCCCGCACCCCCTGCCTGGAGGGTCAGAAGAACTTCATGCGGGCCGCCGCCGAGCTGGGCTTCCGCTACGACACCAGCGGCGTCAATGAGCAGCTGTGGCCGAAGAAGAAGCAGGGCCTGTGGGACCTGTCGATGCAGCTCGTGCCCTTCCCCGGGCACTCCTACGAGCAGCTCACTATGGACTACAACTTCATGGTCAACCAGTCCGGCACCGCGACCCAGGGCGACCCGAACAAGTACGAGTTCTGGGGCGACCAGATGCGCGACGGCCTGCTCAAGGGCTTCCACCGGGCCTACGACGGCAACCGCGCTCCCCTGATCCTCGGCAACCACTTCGAGTCCTGGAACGGCGGCACCTACATGCGTGCCGTCAAGGAGACCGTCGAGCGGGTGTGCAACAAGCCCGACGTGCGCTGTGTCTCCTTCCGGCAGCTCGCCGACTGGCTGGACGCCCAGGACCCGAAGACCCTTCAGAAGCTGGGCGCCCTGGAGGTCGGCGAGGCACCGAAGCAGGGCTGGCCGGCCTTCATGTCCGGCAGCCCCGCTCCGGCACCGAAGGGAGTACCGGGGGCGCCGGCGGCCAAGAAGCAGTAGCCGTCAGACGGTCGCTGCCGTCACCGCGCTCTCGCCGAGCACGAACGAGGGGTCGATCTGCGCCGCCAGGTCGGCCCCCGTGCGCTCGTTGCCCCAGGACTCGGCGTTCTTCAGATGGAAGTGCACCATCTGCCGGGTGTAGCGCTCCCAGTCCCGCAGGTCGTACGTCGCGTCGACAGCCGTCCGCAACCTGTGCAGGGCGCGGCGGTTGACGTCCTCCAGGAGAGCGAACCGGGGCGGCCGCCCCTTCTCCAGGGCGCGTACCCAGTCGGAGTGCCCGAGCGTCACCAGCAGGTCGTCCCCGACCTCGGCGCGGAGGAAGTCGAGGTCGTCCTGGCCCTGCACCTTGTTGCCGACGACTCGCAGGGTGACGCCGAAGTCGCGGGCGTACTCCTTGTACTGGCGATAGACGGAGACCCCCTTCCGGGTCGGCTCGACGACGAGGAACGTGATGTCGAAGCGGGTGAACATGCCGGAGGCGAAGGAGTCGGAGCCCGCCGTCATGTCCACCACGACGTACTCACCCCGCCCGTCCACCAGGTGGTTCAGGCACAGCTCCACCGCTCCGGTCTTGGAGTGGTAGCAGGCGACCCCCAGGTCGGCGTCCGTGAAGGGGCCGGTGACCATCAAACGGACCACGTCGCCGTCGAGTTCCACCGGCCGGGCGCAGGCGTCGTACAGCGGGTTGTCCTCGCGCACCCGCAGCAGCCGCGAGCCCTCGCCGGGCGGAGTGGTCTTGATCATCTCCGCGGCGGAGGCGATCCGCGGGTTGCTGCCGCGCAGGTACTCCTTGATCAGCGGCAGTCGGTCGCCCAGCGCGGGCAGCGCGGCAGCCTCCGCGTCGTCCAGGCCGAGCGCCGGTCCCAGATGCTGGTTGATGTCGGCATCGACGGCGATCACCGGTGCTCCGGTGGTCGCGAGATGGCGGATGAGCAGGGAGGACAGGGTGGTCTTGCCGCTGCCGCCCTTCCCGACGAAAGCAATTTTCATGTTCACGAAGCGTAGTCGTGAGATAGCCGTGCGTGTCAGCGGTGCGTGAAGAAGACCACTCCATCGAGGAGTGTGGGGCTGGGATGCGTAATGTCGTACTCATGAGTACGACAGGCGCGACCGCCGATCCGCTCGCGGCCCTGGGCTCGCTGCCCGGCGTGGCCGAGTCCGTGGAGTCCGTGCGCAAGTCCGTGGACCGGGTCTACGGACACCGTGTCATGCGGCGCCGCAGCAACGAGATCACCTCAGAGGCGGCCCTGCGCGGAGCCCGCGGCTCAGCCGCGCTGTCCGGTGCGGACTGGGCCCTCGAAGAGGTGCGCCGGCGTTCGGACTTCGGTGTCGACGACGAGGCACGGGTCATGGGTGCGGCTCTGAGGTTGACCGCCGAGGCCGGCCAACTGCTGTCCATCTGGCGGCAGTCACCCCTGCGCGTGCTGGCCCGGCTGCACCTGGTGGCCGCGGCCACCGACGGGGAGGAGGTCGGGCGTCCGCGTCAGGCGGGTGAGGCCGTCCAGGAGCCACTCATCGAGCTGTCACCGCCGGGCGCGGCAGAGGTCTCGGTCCGGCTGGAGGGGCTGTCCGAGCTGATCATCGCGGGCGGCTCCGCCCCCGCCCTGGTCACGGCAGCCGTCGTACAGGGAGAACTGCTCGCCCTGAGGCCCTTCGTCTCGTACAACGGCCTGGTCGCGCGTGCGGCGGCGCGGGTCGTCCTGGTCGGCAGCGGCCTCGACCCGAAGTCGGTCTGCCCGGCTGAGGTCGGTCACGCCGAACTGGGCCGCGCGGCCTATCTGGCGGCACTGGACGGATACGTCTCCGGCACCCCCGAGGGCATGGCCGCCTGGATCGCCCACTGCGGCAGGGCGATCGAACTGGGAGCCCGCGAGTCGACCGCGGTGTGCGAGGCGCTCCAGCGCGGGGCGGCGTAAAAGGCCCCGGAACAGGGATGCGGCGGTACGAGGATTCGTACCGCCGCAGACATGTTCACCTGGTTACCAAGCGTCCTCGAGATATTGCCCATCAGGTCGGGAACTGTGCCCGTCACCTGGTGCGGCTGGCCCGTAATCGACGGGTCGACGTCGCGTGGGTGCCTGGTGTTCATGCTCGGTCCGTGGGGCCAAATGCGTTTATAAGGTGATCCTTTCGGATGTCCTTGGTCTCGCGGGCCGTTAACCCCTTTGTACTCCTGGGCCGGAGCAAGCGGAACCCCTGGCAGCAGTTCTTTACTTTTATTCGCAAATAGTAGTCAAGTGGGCTGAACCGCCTCAGGCCACCGGCGACCGGCGCCGATTCGCGTACCAGACGAGGCCCGCCGTGGCTGCCGCGGCTCCTATCGCGGCGACCGCGACGAGCGCCGGCCGGGGCGGTACCGCGAATCCGGGCAGTCGCTGCTTGAGTCGGACCGGCCGATGGAAATCCAGAATCGGCCATCCGCGCGCGAAGGCCTCGCGGCGCAGCGTCCGGTCGGGGTTGACCGCGTGCGGGTGGCCCACGGCCTTGAGCATCGGCAGGTCGGTCGCCGAGTCGCTGTAGGCGTAACAGCGCTCCAGGTCGTACCCCTCGGACTCCGCCAGCTCCTTGACCGCCTCGGCCTTCGTCGGGCCGTACGCGTAGTACTCCACCTCACCCGTGTAGCAGCCGTCCTCGCCGACGACCATGCGGGTGGCCACCACACGGTCCGCGCCGAGGAGTTCACCGATCGGCTCGACCACCTCGGCGCCGGAGGTGGAGACGATGACCACGTCGCGTCCGGCGGTGTGGTGCTCCTCGATGAGGGAGGCGGCCTCGTCGTAGATGATCGGGTCGATCAGGTCATGGAGCGTTTCGGCCACGATCTCCTTGACCTGCTGGACGTTCCAGCCGCGCACGAGCGCGGAGAGGTACTCGCGGGTGCGCTCCATCTGGTCGTGGTCCATACCGCCGACGAGGAAGACGAACTGGGCATAGGCGGTCCGCAAGGCGGCCCTGCGGTTGATCAGGCCGCCTTGGTAGAACGACTTGCCGAACGTGAGCGTGCTCGACTTCGCAATGACCGTCTTGTCCAGGTCAAAGAAGGCGGCTGTGCGGGGCATCGAGTGGTTATCCACGACCCCGAGCATAGGCGCAGCCCATTCGGCGTAAGGTGAGGCGTGTGGGTTTGCCTGAGAGGGCTCTCGGGTACACCATGGAAGTCACGGATCGTTCGCGACCGTGCTAACGCGGTCCGGCTCCTCCCCCCCCCGAGTCGGCCGTGAAGGCGACCCCCACTCTCCCCCCCGGTGGGGGTCGTCGCATGTCCGGGTGGGTTTTTCCTCATGAGCATGCGGTCCTGCGACCGCTCCGAGGCGGCTTCGGCCGCCTCTTTCGCATGTCCATGATTCGTCACCGTGAGTAGCCGAGGTGCTGCTCTGTGGCGGCCGTGCACAGGGCTCGTGGGGCTCACCGGTATGGGTGACGGCGATATTCACAGCCACTGAGTTGTCCACAGTTATCGACCAAGATCCACATGATTTCCGGGATCCCTGCACCGTGATTCCCATGCATCCCGCTCGGGCCGACTTCATGGCCGGTTCCGGTTAGTCGGGTGTGCTTGGCCGGTTCGTATCGGCCGCTCATATGGAGACCGCTTGCCGGTTCTTCACATGTTTGGGAATCGCGGGGCCGGAGGGGCCGCGTGGGAGAGGCGCCGCGCGGGTCCTCGCGCGTCGCAGTGAAGGGGGATGAGGACCGTGGCCGCAGCCGTCACACACGATCCACCGCCCGCCGCCGGAGGGCGGCAGGGGCAGCCGTTGATCATCACCGAGGACGAGGATCTGCTGGACGACCTGCTACGCCTGTGCGCGGCGGCCGGGGCGAAACCCGAGGTCCATCACGGGATGCCGGAGCGCAGAGGCAGCTGGGAGGCCGCCCCGCTCGTCCTGGTCGGCGACGATGCCGCCCGGCGTGTGCGCGGGACCGCCCGTCGGCGCGGAGTGGTGCTCGTGGGCCGGGACCAGGACGACTCCGGGGTGTGGAAACGGGCCGTCGAGATCGGCGCCGACCATGTACTCGTGCTCCCCGACGGCGAGCAATGGCTGGTCGACCGCATCGCCGATGTCGCCGAGGGCGTCGGCCGACCCGCCCTCACCGTCGGCGTCATCGGCGGCCGGGGCGGAGCCGGAGCCTCCACGCTCGCGTGTGCCCTCGCCGTCACCTCCGCGCGTGAAGGTCTGCGCACGCTCCTCGTGGACGCGGATCCACTGGGCGGCGGACTCGACGTACTCCTCGGCGGCGAGAGCACCGAGGGGTTGCGGTGGCCCGCGTTCGCCGCCTCGCGCGGACGGGTCGGAGGCGGCGCCCTGGAGGAGTCGCTGCCGCGGCTGCACTCGCTGCGGGTGCTGAGCTGGGACCGCGGCGACCGCATCACTGTCCCGCCGCCTGCCGTACGTGCGGTGCTCGCCGCGGCCCGGCGCCGGGGCGGCACCGTCGTCGTCGACCTGCCGCGCCGCCTCGACGACGGGGTCGCCGAGGCTCTCGCCCAGCTCGACCTCGGCATCCTCGTGGTCCCCGCCGAACTGCGTGCCATCGCTGCGGCGGGCCGCGTGGCCTCCGCCGTCGGCATGGTCCTGCGGGACCTGCGGGTGGCGGTACGGGGCCCGTACGCACCTGGCCTGGACGACCGCGAGGTGGCCCGGTTGCTGGGCCTGCCGCTGGTGGGCGAGGTGCCGGTCGAGTCGGTGCTTCAGCGGCCGCAGGGGAGCGAGGCGCCGCCGGGAGCGGCTGTCCGGGGGCCGCTGGCCCGCTTCTGCAAGGAGTTCTGGGAGCAGGCCCTGACGGAGGCGAGGGTGGCATGAGCGGCGCATTCGAGGGCGGATGGACGGGCGCCGGGCAGGAGAGCCTGGTGCCCGGGCGGCGGCGAACGGGCCGGCCATCGCCGGGTGGAGCTGTCGAACGGCGGTGTGCCAGGGACCCGGCCGGCCGGGCTGTCGAGCCGGTGAGGGTGAGTGAGTCTGTCGGCGGGCTCGGCGGGCTCGGCGGGCGGTGGCGGGCCGGTGGGGGTGAGAGCGCGGACGTCGGATGGCCGCCGGCCGATGAGCCTCCGACCGAACCCGCCGCGTGGCAGTCGGCCGGAGCCGGCGAGGCGGGCCTGACGGATGTTTCCGTGGCGGGCTCGGCGGCGGGCGTGGACATGGCTGCCGGACTGCTGGACGGCGTACGGCAGTGGCTGGCCGAGAGCGGGGCCGAACCGACGCCCGCGCGGGTGGCGCAGGCCCTGCGGGAGCAGGGGCGGGTGCTGGGAGATGCCGAAGTGCTCGGCGCGGCGGCGCTGTTGCGGTCCGAACTGGTCGGCAGCGGCCCCCTGGAGCCGTTGCTCACCGACCCGTCGGTGACGGACGTCCTCGTGTCGGCCCCGGACCGGGTCTGGGTGGACCGGGGCGGCGGACTCGAATTGACCGCCGTCTCCTTCCCGGACGCGGCCGCCGTACGGCGCCTCGCGCAGCGGCTCGCCGCGGTGGCCGGGCGGCGCCTCGACGACGCCCGGCCCTGGGTCGACGCCCGGCTGCCGGACGGGACGCGGTTGCACGCGGTGCTTCCCCCGGTCGCCGTCGGCTGTGCCTGTCTGGCGCTGCGGGTAGTACGGCCGCGTGCGTTCACGCTGGACGAACTGGTCGCGGCGGGCACGGTACCGCCGGGCGGCGACCGGGTCCTGCGGGCGCTGCTCGACGCGCGGCTGTCCTTCCTCATCAGCGGCGGGACCGGCACTGGCAAGACGACCTTGCTGAGCGCGTTGCTGGGGCTCGTGGGGCCGGGGGAGCGAATCGTCCTCGCGGAGGACTCGGCGGAGCTCAGGCCGGACCATCCGCACGTCGTACGGCTGGAGACCAGACCCGCCAACCAGGAGGGTGCCGGGCTCGTCACGCTCGAGGACCTGGTGCGGCAGGCACTGCGGATGCGGCCGGACCGGCTGGTCGTGGGTGAGGTCCGTGGGCCTGAAGTGGTGCATCTGCTGGCCGCGTTGAACACGGGCCATGAAGGCGGCTGCGGTGTATTGACCGAACTAACTCTGCCGTTTTCGCAGGTCAGAGGGTCTTTCTGTTAAGTTCCGGCAGTGCGTGACGGAAGAACACTTGAACGAGATCTGAAGACCTTCGTGCTGCCCGAGATCGGACGATTGCAAACGACAGGGGACGTCTGGGAGCCATACCGGCTCATCGACCCGGACGGGCATCGTGTCGAGCCGGTCGCGATCTACTTCAAGGACCTGCTGACCGCAGACAGCCCTGCCACCACCCTGTATTCGTACGGAAACGACCTGCTCCGGTGGTGGCGATTCCTGTGGGCCCACGACATCGCGTGGGACCGCGCCGTACGTGAGGATGCCCGGGACTTCGCGCTGTGGATGCAGCTCGCAGACAAGCCGGTACGGGTGCACTGGCGGCACCGCGGCAAGGACCCAGCCGAGATACCCGGGCGCAAGATCCCGGCCCTCGCACCTGGAACGCCGAACCCGGTGACCGGGAAGCCGACCATCGGCAAGAAGTACGCGCCCGCCACCCGGGCCCACTGCGAGACCGTCCTCCGGACCTTCTACGACTTCCATCTCGACCTCAACAGCGGCCAGTTGCTGGTCAATCCGTTCCCGCTGGACCGCAACCGCCGCAAGGGACGGCCACACGCCCACCACAACCCGGCCGAGGAGTTCAAGCGCGAGCGGACCGGCCGCTACCGGCCGACCGTCCCGAACCGGATCCCCCGCCGGATACCGGACGACGAGTACGCCAAGGTCTTCGCTGGCCTGCGCTCGCACCGGGACCGCGCCCTGCTCGCCTTCTGGGTCTCAACCGCCGCCCGCTCGGAAGAGTTGCTGACCGCGACCGGCCGCGACGCCCTGCCCGGCCAGCAACTCATCGGCGTGATCCGCAAAGGCACCCGGGACTACCAGCAACTGCCCGCGTCTCCCGACGCGTTCGTCTGGCTCCGCCTCTACCAGGAAGAAGCCTGGCGCAACGGGGTCCCGCGGGGCCGCAACCAGCCCCTCTGGTGGACCTTGCGACGCCCTTGGCGGCCACTGAACTACGACGCCGCCCGCGCCATGTTCAACCGAGCGGTCGAGCTCCTGGGGGCCAACTGGACACTCCATGACCTGCGGCACACCGCGACCTACCGCATGACCGAGGACCCCAAGATGTCGCTGACCTACGTCCAGCACATCCTTGGCCACAAGGATCAGAGCACCCTCCAGAAGTACCTTCGCCCGAGCCGGGACGAGGTCATCTCTGCAGGGCTGGCCCACCATGCCCGGCAGGAGGCGAAGAAGAACGCCGCGCCGCCGGCCCCCATCGCCCCCGCCTACAACGAGGACTCCATGAACACCCTCTTCGGAGGGCTCGTCGCATGACCACTGCAATCCTCATGGCCCTGCCGGAGACTCCGCGCAACCTCGCCGGCGCTGAGGCCGCCGCACTCCTGCAGAAGTTCCCGCCACGCCAGAATCTCGACTCCTGGTTCATCACCGAGGCCGACACCGACTACGTCCTGGACCGCCTCCGGAAACACCCCTTCCGCGCTGAAGGCGACAGCGCCCAGTCGACGCGCATGGTCGGCGCCCGGGCGATCCTGGCCTGGCTCACAACCTTTCCCGGATCGACCTGGCAGGCCAACTGGGACGCCAGCCCGGCAGCAGACTCGCCCACCGGCTGGCATCGCACGGTCCGCGACTGGGCCGCCGCCGAACTCGGCCGAAGGCCGACTTCAGCCTGCCTCGCCTCCGGGACCCTGGCCCTGATCTGCGCGGACGTGATCCGTCCCTCCCCTGCCTGGCTGGCGGCCAGCTCCTCCAACGCCCTGCGCCCGGCCATGGCGGCAGCCCGCGACCCGGAAGGATTCGCCCGGCTGGAGGCCCAGTTTCCCGCAGCCATCCGGTCCACCCGCCACGCCTCCGCGGCCCTCAAGGCCGTCGCCCGCACCCTGGCCGCCTTCGGCGGCCTCGTCGAGGACATCACCGTCGGGGATCTCCTCGTTCTGCTTCAGGAGACCAGTCACGATGCGGCCCGCGGGGCCCGCATCGCCTACTCCACTCTGCGTGAGCGCGGCCAGTTCCCGCCGGACGCCCCGGCGACCCTGCTCCGCATCCAGACCCGCACGGGGCAAGTGACCCCTGCGCAACTCGTGGACCGGTACCACTTGCGCTGCCGCCCTGTTCGCGACCTCCTGGTCGACTACCTCACCGAACGCCAGCCTTCCCTCGACCACAACTCCCTGATCAGCTTGTCGGCAGCACTAGCCAACAACTTCTGGGGCGACCTCGAACGCCACCACGAGGGAATCTCGTCTCTGCACCTGACCCCGGAAGTTGCCGCGGCCTGGAAAGCGCGCGTCAACACGGTCACCCGCCGTCGGCGCAGTCCGGACGGCCAGGTCATCGAGACCACTACGCCGCGCAACAGCGCGCCTGCGGTCAAAACTCTCGTCCGGGCGTTCTACTTCGACATCGGCCAGTGGGCCCTGGACGAGCCGGCCCGGTGGGGACCTTGGGCAGCACCCTGCCCCATCACCGAAGCTGACTGCTCGGACAAGAAGACCAAGCAGCGGCAGAAGACCGCCTCTGACCAGCGAACCCGTGAGCGGCTCCCCGTGCTGCCCGCGCTCATCCGCGTCGCCGACCGCCGACTGAAGGAAGCCCGCGTCCGCCTCGACGCCCTCCATGCCGCCCCCCTCGGCGCCCAATTCACCGTCCTCGGCGAGACGTTCACGGCGCCCAAGGGAACCTCCCGGGCCGGCCTCACGGGCCAGGCATACGACGGCACAGGCCGTCGCCGTGACCTCGAGGCCGAGGAGAAGCGGGCCTTTTGGGGCTGGGCCACTATCGAGATCCTCCGGCACACCGGCATCCGCATCGAGGAGTTGCTGGAACTCGGCCATCACAGCATCATCCGCTACAAGCTCCCCACCACAGGGGAGTACGTTCCGCTGCTGCAAATCGCGCCATCGAAGACAGACCAGGAACGTCTGCTGCTTGTCACGCCCGAACTGGCCGATGTCCTGAGCATCGTCGTCACACGCGTCCGGGGCGAGAACAAAGCAATTCCATCGGTCCCCAGCTACGACGTACACGAGAAAATCTGGAACGACCCGATGCCGCTTCTCTACCAATGGAACGTTTCGGGGGAAAGGCGTCCCATTTCGTCAAACACGGTCCGCGACGCCCTCAATGATGCCCTCATGGCCACAGGAATCACCGACTCCACTGGGACCCCACTGAAGTTCCAGCCGCACGACTTCCGACGGATCTTTATCACCGATGCGATCCTCAACGGCCTACCCCCGCACATCGCTCAGGTAATTGCGGGTCACTCCAACATCAACACGACTATGGGCTACAACGCCGTCTATCCGGTCCAGGCCATCGAAGCCCACCGGTCGTTTATCGCCCGCCGTCGCAGCCTCCGGCCCAGCGACGAATACCGCGCGGTCACCTCGGAAGAATGGAAGGAGTTCCTGAACCACTTCGAACAGCGCAAGCTTGCGCTGGGTTCATGCGGTCGGGCTTTTGGAACTGACTGCATTCATGAACACGCTTGTGTTCGTTGTCCTGTTCTTATAGTCGATCCTACGGAGAGGGGTCGGCTTGTTGAAATCCGCGACAATCTAGACGACCGGATCGCCGAGGCGAAGCGGGAGGGGTGGTTGGGCGAGGTCGAGGGGTTGTCGGTGAGCCTGGACGCTGCAGAGGAGAAGCTCGCCCAGCTGGATGCTCGGCAGGAGAAGAAGGATTCTCCCGTCTTCCTGGGAGTCCCCAGCTTCAGTCAGATCGCTGTTCGCGCGAACTAGACCACGCGCACACGAGTTGAGCCTGGGGCCCCAACAAGATGGGCGGGCTGATGGCCCGCCCATCGTCTACTTGTCGTGCAATTCCTCGCCATGCTGATGGCGGAGCTGGGACAAGATCAGGCTCCCCAGCCCGAGAACGCCGAATGCGTATCGCTTTGCATCGTCGCGCTTTTGGATGTTGTGGCGATCCACATTGCTCAGCGCCTGGGCAAACCCCATTCCCAGCCCTCGCCACCCTTCCCACTCGCCGGGCTCCTTGCCGAGTCGATACTGAGCATCAGTAGCGAATACGGCAGCGAAGAGACCTTTTCCGACCAATGCCTGGCCGTTATTTCCCCGGGGGTTTCCGCACCATCTCCGAACGCAGTCTTCGACATAGATAGCGGTTTGACTGGCGACCGTCTGCCAGTCTTCATTTTGGACATGCTTCTGAACGTGAGACCACAAGTCAGGGTCAATCGCCGTTTCGTCCACCGCGTCGTCACTGGTTCCTGCTTCTTGCAGCTCGAAGACAGCTGCTTCGATGATGCCACCAGCCTTCCGCAGGCCTCCCAAAAAAGCTCTCTCAAAGGACGAGTCGGGAGTTCCGTTGGTGAACGCCATCAGTGAGTACCGAACTTTTTCAAAGTCGGTCAGCAGGTGATGGTCTTTCCCCAGTGCTCGAATGAGGGTGGACCTCACTCGACCTTTCCAAGACGCGAGTTCACCGGGCGGCCGAAGTTCTACTCCTCGCCGGTCTGCTTCTTCCTTGAGCCCCGTCAGGACCTCGATGGCTCGCTGAGCGTTCATCGGCACAAGGTATCGACCGCTCGCGCGCTAGGCATAGCGGTTAGTTCAGAGAAGGGACCGTGCACGCCAACGCGGCAGCCGATGTCCCGGCCCGCCTCGAGGCGCTGGGGACGGCCGCAGGGCTCGACCGGGCCGCGCTGCACAGCCAGTTGGCGGCCGCGCTGTCGGTCGTGCTGCACCTCGTGCGCGACCGGACCGGGAGGCGCCGGATCGCCGAGGTGCGTGTGCTGGAGCGGGACTCCTCGGGCCTGGTGCGGACGGTGCCCGCGCTGCGGTGGGGCGCGGAGGCGTTCGTGTACGAGCGCGGGTGGGAGCGGCTGCGAGAGCTGCTCGGGGGCGCGATGCGAGGGCTGGAGGGGGAGGCGGGTGACTTCGCAACGACGGGACGACGGCGCTGACCGGGCCGTCGGGGAGCTGCTGAGGGCCGATGACGGCTCGGACGGTGAGAGGACGTGGTGACCGGGATGGATGAGATGTCGCTGGGGTCTATGGGGGTGGCCGTGGGATGCCTCGGCGCGGCCGCGTGGCTGTCGGGCGGGCGCCGCTCCGGCGTTCGGCGGGCCCAGGCGCTCTTCGAGGGCGGCGGAGTGGCGGGGGTCGGACCTCCGCCGTGGCAGCAACTGCTGGCGGAACTGCGGCAGGTTCGTGGGCGACTGGGATTCGAGTGGTGGGCGGCGGTCGGCGGCCTGGTGCTCGGGGTGCTGGGGGCTTCGGTGGTGCCGGTCCTCGCGGGGGCGGCCGGGGTGCCGTTGCTGCGGCGGGTGCGACTTGCCCGCGATGCGCGCCGGGTGCGGGAGCGGCGTACGGACGCGGTGATCACGCTGTGCGCGGCGGTCGCCGGAGAGGTGCGGGCGGGGCGGCAGCCGGGCGAGGCGCTGGTGTGGGCCGTGCGGGACTTCGAGGGGGCGGCGGTTGGCGGCGCGGGCTCGGGTGGGTCCGGGCCTGGAGTGCCGGCGCCTGAAGTCAGTGGGGTCGGTGGGCGGCGCTTCCGGAGGCCGCCCGGTGGGTTGTGGTCGCGTGGGCTGTGGGCCGGTCCCGGTGCGCCGGAGCCGGGTGGGCTCGGAGACGCGCAGGCGGTCGTGCTGGCGGCGGCCCGGTTCGGTGGGGATGTTCCGGGGGCGCTTGCGGCCGGGGCTCGGCGGCCTGGGGCCGAAGGGCTGTTGGGGCTTGCCGCGTGCTGGCGGGTGGCCGTTGACCAGGGCGCGGGCCTCGCGGCCGGGCTGGACCGGCTCGAAGGGGCGTTGCGGGCCGAGCGGGATCAACGGGCGGATCTGCGCGCCCAGTTGGCCGGAGCGCGGTCCACGGCGTGGATGCTCGCCGCCTTGCCGGCCCTGGGGCTGGGCCTGGGTGGCGCCCTCGGCGTCGACCCCCTGCATGTACTGCTGCACACCGGGAGCGGCCTTGGCTGTCTCCTGGTCGGCGGCCTGCTGGAGGGCGTCGGGATGTGGTGGGCGATGCGGATCGTGCGGGGAGCTGAGGCGGCGTGAGCGCGGAAGTTGTCCACAGGCTGGGGGCGGTCGTGGGGATCGCGATGGTCGCCTGGCTCACCCGATGGGTTGTCGCGGTACGGCGTGAGCGGAGGTTGCGGCGGCGGCTGGGTGAGCTGTTGGCCGCCGCGCAGGCCACGGCTGAGGGCCCGCGGTTCGAGGGACGGGAGCTCCTGCGGCGGTGGCTGCCCGTGGTCGGTGTCGGGTGCGCGGGGTGGGTGCTGGTCGGCGGAGTCCCCGGTGTGGTGGTCGGGCTGGTCGTCGCGGTGGGCCTGTGGCGATGGCGGCTCCGGCAGGTGGCCGGCGTGGGCGTCCAGGAGGCCGACCAGCGCGAGGCGGCCCGCCAACTCCCGCTCGCCGCCGACCTGCTGGCCGCGTGTATCGCGGCGGGCGCCGGCCCGGTGATCGCGGCACAGGCCGTCGGCGAGGCACTGGGCGGGCCCGTGGGAGAGGGACTCGCGCGCGGGGCGGCGGAGGTGCGGCTCGGCAGCGAACCGGGCGACGCCTGGCGAAGGCTCGCCACGACACCCGGCGCCGAACCACTTGCGCGGCTGCTGACACGCGCCGATGTGACCGGGGTGCCCGCGGCCGGACCGGTCGCCGGACTCGCGGCGGATGCCCGCGCCGACTGGGGGCGCGCCGCGACGGCACGGGCACGTCGAGCGGCGGTGCTGGTCACCGCGCCGGTCGGGCTGTGTTTCCTGCCCGCGTTCATCGCAGTCGGCGTGCTGCCGATCGTGATCGGACTCGCGGGCGGAGTGCTGGGAGGAGGTGGGCGATGACGGACGACGGCCGCTGAACCGGCGGACCAGCAGGCAGACAGGTAATCAACGGGACTGATCCTCACGGGGGTTGAGATGTACAAGACGGTATGGGCGCGGATGCGTGCCCTGGTGTGCAGGACGATGTGCGGGGCGCGGTCGGTGCGCGAGGACGCGGGGATGGTGACCTCCGAGTACGCGATGGGGATCGTCGCGGCGGTGGCATTCGCGGTGGTGCTCTACAAGGTGGTGACGAGCGGGGCCGTCAGTGCGGAGCTCCAGGCCATCGTGAAGCGGGCGCTCGATGCGAAGGCGTGAACGGGCGTCGGACCAGGGGTTCGTGACGGCGGAGTCGGCCATGGTGCTGCCCGTGCTGGTGATGTTCGCGATGGCGCTGGTGTGGGGGCTGCTCGTGGTGGCCGCACAGATCCAGTGCGTGGACGCTGCCCGGGCAGGTGCTCGGGCGGCGGCCCGTCAGGACCCCGCCGACGCGGTCGTCCGGGTGGCCCGGGACACGGCCCCGCGCGATGCGCAGGTCACGGTCGCCCGCGAGGGTGACCAGGTCCGTGTGGTGGTCGTCGCGAAACCGCCCGCACTGCACGGCCTGCCTTTCGAAGTACGCGAGGAGGCCGTGGCGTTGGCGGAGGAGACGGTGGAGGCAGGGGGATGAGCGGCGCTGCGGCGAGGGGTGGCGCCTCGGAGCGCGGGGTGGTCCCTACGAGGCAGAGAAAAGGCGGGTCTGCCGCCGCCCGGTCTGCCGACGGTGGTCGGGCCGGTGCCCGCCGTGTGCTTGTCCGGTCTGTGGGCGGTTGCAGGGCTGGCGCCCTTGGCGTGCTCGTCCGGTCCGCCCACGGTTCTCGGGCCGGCACCCGTCACGCCTTCGTCCGGTCCCTCGGCGGCCGGCTTGCCGATGCCTGGACTGTTTTCGCCGGCTTCGCCGCTGTCTGCCTCGACAAGGCCCGACGCGCCGTTGCCCGGCTCGTCGGCGCCCACGCTGCCGCCGGCCAGGCGGACCGGGGTTCCGCCACCGTGTGGAGTGTCGGTGCCATCGCGGTGCTGTGCGTGGTGTTCGGGGGTGTGCTGGCGTTGGGGCAGGCCGTCGTCGTACGGCACCGGGCGGCCGGCGGCGCGGATCTCGCGGCGCTCGCGGCGGCGGACCACTGGTCCGACGGTCTCGGGGCGGCCTGCGCCCGGGCGGAGGGGGTGGCGAGAGCACAGGGCGTGCGGCTCGTGCGGTGCGCGGTGGTCGGCGAGATCTCGGACGTGACGGCGGTTTCCGGGAGAGGGCCGTTCACGGCGGAGGTCAGGGCACGAGCGGGACCTGCGGGGCCGGTCCCCTCGGGGGCTCCGCTTCCACGGGGCCCGGACGGAGCGTCGCCTCCTGATGATCCGGCGGTTCCGGGAGCTCCGGCACCGGCTGCGGGGTGAGATTCGGTGCCTTGCCCTTCCCACAGCGGGCGCCTGGGGAGGCTGAGCTGTGAGCGCCGTGCGGGCGTCCGGAGGAGGCTGGGCAGTCAGCCTCGTTCCGGCGCCTCGGGGAGGGCGGGGCTGTGAGCCCCGCCCGGCCCCGGGACGACCAGGCAGCCAGCCCCTTCCCGGCATCCGGGCGAGGGCCGTCCGCGGTCCCGGTTCCCTGGCACCGCGGACGGATCCGCTACGCCCTCGCCGCTGGTACTGCGGGTGGATCTGCTACGCCCTGGCCGCCGGTACTGCGGACGGATCCGCTACGCATTCGTCCCTGGCACTGCGGGTGGATCCTGCTACGCCCTCGCTCCCGGCACCCTGGGCAGCCCCGCCTCCGCACTCGCCCGCGGCACCCCGGGCACCTCTGCTTCCGCGCTCACCCTGTCGGCGGGCACCTCCGCTTCCGCACTCGCGCCCTCGTCGGGGGCTCCCCGCAGCAGCACCGTGAGCAGTCGCACTGCTCCCCGTTTATGCAGGGGGTCGTTCCCGTTGCCGCATTTGGGGGACTGGATGCAGGACGGGCAGCCGGCGTCGCACTCGCAGGAGGAGATGGCCTCGCGGGTGGCGGTGAGCCAGGCGCGGGCGGTGTGGAAGGCGCGCTCCGCGAAGCCCGCGCCGCCCGGGTGGCCGTCGTAGACGAAGACCGTAGGGAGCAGCGTGTCGGGGTGGAGCGGGACCGACACGCCGCCGATGTCCCAGCGGTCGCAGGTCGCGAAGAGGGGCAGCAGGCCGATCGAGGCGTGTTCGGCGGCGTGCAGGGCGCCGCCGAGGATCTCCGGGTTGATCCGGGCCTCGTCGAGCTGGTCCTCGGTGACCGTCCACCAGACCGCGCGGGTGCGCAGCGTACGAGGAGGGAGGTCGAGTTTCGTCTCGCCGAGCACTTCACCGGTCATCAGACGTCTGCGGAGGAAGGAGACCACCTGGTTGGTGACCTCGACGGAGCCATAGCACAGGCGGCCGTCGCCCCAGGGGATCTCGGTGTCCGTCTCGAGGACGGTGATGGAGGTCGTGTCGCGGGCGACCGTGGAGTAGGACGGGTTCGCCGCTTCGACCAGGGCGACCGAGTCCTCCAGGTCCAACGACCGCACCAGGTAGGTGCGGCCCTGGTGGAGGTGGACCGCGCCCTCGTGGACGGTGGTGTGGGCGGCGCCCGCGTCGACCGTGCCGAGGAGGCGGCCCGTGCCGGACTCGACGATCTGGATCGGCGGGCCGCCCTCTCCGCGGATGTCGGTGAGGTCGGCGGCCCGTTCCCGCCGGGTCCAGTGCCAGGCCTTGGTGCGTCGGCGCAGGAGCTTCGCGGATTCCAGCTGGGGCAGCAGGTCCTCGCACGACGGGCCGAACAGTTCCATGTCCTCGTCCGTCAAGGGCAGTTCGGCCGCGGCCGCGCACAGGTGCGGGGCGAGGACGTACGGATTGTCGGGGTCGAGGACCGTGGACTCCACGGGCTGGTCGAAGAGGGCCTCGGGGTGGTGGACGAGGAAGGTGTCCAGGGGGTCGTCGCGGGCGACCAGGACGGCCAGCGCCCCCTGGCCGGAGCGTCCGGCCCGGCCCGCCTGCTGCCACAGGGAGGCGCGGGTGCCGGGGTAGCCGCAGATCAGTACGGCGTCCAGTCCGGAGACGTCGATGCCGAGTTCCAGGGCGGTCGTGGCGGCGAGGCCCAGCAACTCTCCCGAATGGAGGGCCTGTTCCAGGGCGCGGCGCTCCTCGGGAAGGTAGCCGCCGCGGTATGCCGCCACGCGCCGGGCGAGGGAGCGGTCGACCTCGGCCAGCCGTTCCTGGGCGATCACCGAGATCAGCTCGGCGCCGCGCCTGGAGCGGACGAAGGCGACCGAACGCACGCCCTGCACGGCGAGGTCGGTCAGCAGGTCGGCCGTCTCGGCGGTGGCCGTACGGCGGACGGGCGCGCCCTTCTCGCCCTGCATCTCGGTGAGCGGGGGCTCCCAGAGAGCGAACACCAGTTCGCCGCGTGGTGAGGCGTCGTCGGCGACCTCGACCACCGGGAGGCCGGTGAGGCGGCGGGCGGCCACCGACGGCTCGGCGGCGGTCGCGGACGCGAGCAGGAAGACGGGAGAGGAGCCGTAGCGGGCGCACAGGCGGCGCAGCCGGCGCAGCACCTGGGCGACGTGGGAGCCGAAGACGCCCCGGTAGGTGTGGCACTCGTCGATGACGACGTACTTGAGTGCTTTCAGGAAGGAGGACCAGCGCGGGTGGGACGGGAGTATCCCGCGGTGGAGCATGTCCGGGTTGGTGAGGACGTAGTTGGCGTACTGGCGGACCCACTCGCGTTCCTCGAACGGCGTGTCGCCGTCGTAGACGGCAGGGCGCACCGAATTGGCCAGCGGTTGTGAAAGTTCCTTCACTGAGCGGCACTGGTCTGCCGCCAGCGCTTTCGTGGGCGCCAGGTAGAGCGTGGTGGCGCCGCGGCCGTTGGGGGCTTCCGAGCCGTCCAGGAGGGCGGAGAGGACCGGCACGAGGTAGGCCAGCGACTTGCCGGAGGCGGTGCCGGTGGCGACGACGACCGACTCGCCGTCCAGGGCGTGCTCCGCCGCGAGTGCCTGGTGGGCCCAGGGGTGCTCGATACCGCACGCCTGGACTGCCGCGATGACCTCCGAGCGGATCCGGTCGGGCCAGACGGCATGGCGGCCCTCACGCGGGGGCAAGTGCTCCGTATGAGTGATGCGTGCAGCCCGGCTCGGCCCGGCGGCGAGCCGGTCGAGGACCGTGCTCGGTGCGGGGCGGGAACCGGGGTCCGTCGTGGGTCGATCGGATCGGAGATTCTTGGCCATCGGCACCGAGTGTGTCACTGGCGTGACGGACAATGGGACCAAGGCGTCGTGCACGCCTGCCGGTAAGTGATTGAATGCCATCGCGGCTGGCGAACCGTCCCGGGGGCTCTGCCGAGGTGTCCCAAGGGGCGACCGCTCGATAGCAAGGTGCTGGAGGATCCGTGGACCTGTCCCTGTCGACCGAGACCGTCGGCGATCGCACGATCGTCAGGGTCGGTGGCGAAATCGACGTATATACCGCGCCCAAGCTGCGCGAGCAGCTGGTCGAGCTGGTGAACGACGGCAGTTTCCACCTTGTCGTCGACATGGAGGGCGTGGATTTCCTCGACTCCACCGGACTCGGCGTACTGGTCGGCGGCCTGAAGCGGGTGCGTGCCCATGAGGGCTCGCTGCGCCTGGTCTGCAACCAGGAGCGCATTCTGAAGATCTTCCGAATCACCGGCCTCACCAAGGTGTTCCCGATCCACACCTCGGTCGAGGAAGCGGTGGCGGCGACCGACTGACCGGTTTCCCGGGCCCATGCCCGGGGCGGCAGCAGGACGTCGACAGAAGTACAAGGAGGGGGCCCGGGCTTTCGGCAGCCCGGTCCCTCGACAGCACGCCCGTAGTTCCGAGGGGGACGTATGGCCACCGTTGAACTCCGTTTCAGCGCGCTGCCCGAGCATGTCAGGACCGCCCGGCTGGTGGCGGCAGCGGTGGCGCGCAGGGCCGGGGTGGACGAGGCCGTTCTCGACGAGGTCAGACTCGCTGTCGGCGAGGCCTGCACCCGTGCCGTCGGACTGCACCAGAACGGCGGCATCACCGCGCCCGTCCAGGTGCTGCTGATCGAGGAGGAGAAGCAGTTCTCCATCGAGGTCGGCGACGAAGCGCCGCGTTCGTCCCCGGGCGACCGGGCACCGGGCGCCGCGGGTGAGGAGTTCGATGCCGAGGCCGAGGAGGACGAGATGGGCCTCGCGGTCATCAGTGGCCTCGTCGACGACGTCGAGGTCACCGCAGGGGAGCACGGCGGTCAGATCCGTATGACCTGGCCGACCACATCGCCGGCCGCGGCGCTCTCCTGATTCTTTATTTTTTATTCCCATATCTGTTCGACTCGGCGTGACATGCGGAAGGGCCCCACCACTCGGTGGGGCCCTTCCGCATGTCGGCGTGGGCTCTCTGTGCCTACAGTGGTCTGGTGCGATGCTTTTCGTGAATTGATTCACGATCGGGCGGGTGGTCGACGAATGATCAGTGAATTGATCGCCAATGCCTTCGGGGCGTTACTGCTTTGAGGTTCCGTAAAGGCAGATTCCGTTTGCCGCGCCCTGTTTTGATCAGAGCGGGGTACCTACAATCCGTCCACATCTTGAGCTCAGCCCAAGCGTCAAGGAGGACGAATGGCGGGGCTTTCTACCCCTGATCAGTTTGACCACCCGACAACCCTCGCGGCTGCGGTGCTCACCGACGACAACCGGGCGTTGATCGCGGTCATCGCGGTCGTCGCCCTCGCCGCGCTCGTGGTGGCGGGTGTCCTGGTACGCCAGGTACTCGCGGCCGACGAGGGCACCGACAGCATGAAGAAGATCGCGACGGCGATCCAGGAGGGCGCGAACGCCTATCTGGCACGCCAGTTGCGCACGCTCGGCGTATTCGCCGTCGTCGTGTTCTTCCTGCTCATGCTGCTGCCCGCGGACGACTGGAATCAGCGCGCAGGCCGATCCGTGTTCTTCTTGATCGGCGCGGCGTTCTCGGCCACCACCGGCTATATCGGC
This sequence comes from Streptomyces sp. NBC_00285, assembly GCF_036174265.1. NCBI lineage: Bacteria > Bacillati > Actinomycetota > Actinomycetes > Kitasatosporales > Streptomycetaceae > Streptomyces > Streptomyces sp. NBC_00285. The sequence goes on from NZ_CP108055.1 coordinate 5,896,536, forward strand.
ATGTGGCTCGCCGTGCGCAGCAATGTGCGTGTGGCCGCGGCGGCGCGAGAAGCCACTCCGGCGGAAGGTGAGCCGGAAAAGGATCTCACCGCCGTCTCGCACAAAGCCATGAAGATCGCTTTCCGTACCGGCGGCGTGGTCGGCATGTTCACGGTGGGGCTCGGTCTGCTGGGCGCCTCCTGTGTGGTGCTGGTGTACGCGGCCGACGCGCCGAAGGTCCTGGAGGGCTTCGGTCTCGGCGCCGCGCTCATCGCGATGTTCATGAGGGTCGGCGGCGGCATCTTCACCAAGGCCGCCGACGTCGGCGCCGACCTGGTCGGCAAGGTCGAGCAGGGCATTCCGGAGGACGATCCGCGCAACGCCGCGACCATCGCCGACAACGTGGGCGACAACGTCGGCGACTGCGCGGGCATGGCGGCCGACCTCTTCGAGTCGTACGCCGTGACCCTGGTCGCCGCGCTGATCCTCGGCAAGGCGGCCTTCGGTGACTCCGGGCTCGCCTTCCCGCTGCTCGTCCCGGCGATCGGCGTACTCACCGCGATGATCGGCATCTTCGCGGTGGCACCGCGCCGCTCCGACCGCAGCGGCATGTCCGCGATCAACCGCGGGTTCTTCATCTCCGCGGTGATCTCGCTCGTACTGGTGGCGATCGCCGTCTTCGTCTACCTTCCGGGGAAGTACGCCGACCTCGACGGCGTCACCGACACGGCGATCAGCGGCAGGAGCGGCGACCCGCGGATCCTCGCGCTCGTCGCGGTGGCGATCGGCATCCTGCTCGCCGCCGTCATCCAGCAACTGACCGGCTACTTCACCGAGACGACCCGCCGTCCGGTCCAGGACATCGGCAAGTCCTCGCTCACAGGGCCCGCCACCGTCGTCCTCGCCGGAATCTCCATCGGCCTCGAATCGGCCGTCTACACCGCCCTGCTGATCGGCCTCGGCGTCTACGGGGCGTTCCTGCTCGGCGGCACCTCGATCATGCTGGCGCTGTTCGCGGTGGCGCTGGCCGGCACCGGCCTGCTCACCACGGTCGGTGTGATCGTCGCCATGGACACCTTCGGGCCGGTCTCCGACAACGCGCAGGGCATCGCCGAGATGTCCGGCGATGTCGAGGGCGCGGGCGCGCAGGTGCTCACCAACCTGGACGCCGTCGGCAACACCACCAAGGCCATCACCAAGGGCATCGCCATCGCCACCGCGGTCCTCGCGGCATCGGCGCTCTTCGGGTCGTACCGTGACGCCATCACGACCGGCGCGCAGGACGTCGGCGAGAAACTCAGCGGGAACGGCGCGCCGATGAGCCTGACGATGGACATCTCGCAGCCCAACAACCTCGTCGGCCTCATCGCGGGCGCGGCGGTCGTCTTCCTCTTCTCGGGGCTGGCGATCAACGCGGTGTCACGGTCGGCGGGGGCCGTGGTGTACGAGGTGCGGCGGCAGTTCCGCGAACATCCCGGGATCATGGACTACAGCGAGGAGCCGGAGTACGGCAAGGTCGTCGACATCTGTACCCGGGACGCCCTGCGCGAGCTCACCACGCCCGGTCTGCTCGCCGTGATGGCGCCGATCTTCATCGGGTTCACGCTCGGCGTCGGCGCGCTCGGCTCGTTCCTGGCGGGCGCGATCGGCTCGGGCACGCTGATGGCGGTGTTCCTGGCGAACTCCGGCGGGGCCTGGGACAACGCCAAGAAACTCGTCGAGGACGGTCACTACGGCGGCAAGGGCAGCGAGGCCCACGCCGCGACGGTGATCGGCGACACCGTCGGCGACCCGTTCAAGGACACCGCCGGTCCCGCGATCAACCCACTGCTGAAGGTGATGAATCTGGTGGCGCTGCTGATCGCGCCCGCAGTGATCAAGTTCAGTTACGGCGAGGACAAGAGCATCGGCGTACGGATCTTCGTCGCCGGTGTCACGTTCCTCGTGATCGCCGTCGCGGTCTACGTCTCCAAACGGCGCGGCATCGCCGTAGGTGACGAAGACAACGAGAAGAAGGCTGCCAAGTCGGTGGATCCTGCGGTGGTTTCGTAGGCCCTTCGACGAGTCCCAGCTCAAGGGGCGGGCGGGCGGCGCGTGTTCATGCGCCGCCCGCCCTCCTTGTGCGCGCCCGCCGATCGGCCGTGAGGCTTGTCTCGCCTGGTGTAAACAGCTGTAAAAGGGTCTGTACGTGGTATTCGGTGCGTGGGTGTGGTGCCGGTGCTGTGTATGGTCCGGGGGCTGAGAGCCCACGGAAGGGACCGATCCGGTGAACAAGAAGCTTGCGGCCGCACTGTCCAGCGGTGCGGTACTGGTACTGACGCTGACGGCATGCGGTGGCAGCGAGGACAACAAGGAGCTCGACGCCTGGGCCAAGAAGGTCTGCGATCTCGTGCCGGCCCAGAACAAGAAGATCACGGCGGCCTACGACGCGATCACCAAGGCGGCGGAGGACACCGAGAGCACCCCCGCGGAGCTCCAGAAGGCCGACTCCCAGGCCTTCCAGGACCTGTCCGACGGCTACAAGGCGCGCGGCACGGTCATCCAGAACGCCGGTGCGCCTCCCGGTGCCGAGGACGGCGCGAAGAAGCTCCAGGAAGCCGTCAAGCAGCTCAACGCCCTCTCGGCGTCCTACGCCGACATGAAGACTCAGGTGGACGGGCTCAACACCAAGGACCAGGCGAAGTTCGCGACCGGCCTCAAGGACGTCTCGGCCCAGATGCAGAAGGTGGAGGCGCAGCGCCAGACGGCCCTCGCCGCGCTGAAGGAGCTGGAGTCCGGCGACACCAAGCAGGCGCTGGCCGACCAGCCGGGCTGCAAGCAGGTCTCCGCCTCCACCGGGGCGTCGGCCTCGGCCACCGGCAGCTGACCGTCCGGGTGGGTACCCCGGGCCTCGTAGCTCCCGTGGGTACCCCGGGTCTCGTGGACCGAGCGGGCCCGCGAGTCGCTCCGTGGGGCGTTCCGACGGGGCGGGCGCGGGCCACAATGGGGGCGTGAGTACCTCCAGTCTGCCCGCGCTGCCCGCCGCCCCCGCCTCCGCCGGCCCCGACGCCACCGCCCGGCTGAGGGACGCCCTGCTCGGGGCTTCCTTCACCGCCGACGGGTTGCTCGAACTGCTCGGCGCTCCCGCGTACGCGGCCCTCGCGCGCAGCGAGACCGTGCCCGCGCTCCGGGCCACCCGCGGGGACACCCCGCTGGAGGTCCTCGTCCGCCTGTTCCTCCTCCAGCAACCGGTGCCGCACACGCGCGTGGAGGGCGTTCTGCCCGTCGACGCGTGTCTGGAGAGCGGGTGGCTGGTGCGCGCGGGGGACGAGGTGGCCGCGACCGTGGACGTACGGCCGTACGGCGGACCCGGCGGCGAGGACTGGTTCATCGTGTCGGACCTGGGCTGTGCCGTCGGCGGCGCGGGGGGCATCGGCAACAGTGACGAGGGTGTCGTGCTCGGCGTGGGCGGTGCCTCCACGACGCTCGCAGGCATCACCGTGCGCACACCCGTCGGTGCCGCCCTCGATCTCGGCACCGGCTCCGGGATCCAGGCTCTGCACGCGGCACAGCACGCCACGCGCGTGACGGCCACCGATCTCAACCCGCGCGCGCTGCACATCACCGCGCTCACCCTGGCGCTGTCCGGTGCCCCGGCGGCCGATCTGCGGGAGGGCTCGCTGTTCGAGCCGCTCAAGCAGGGGGAGACGTACGACCTGATCGTGTCCAACCCGCCCTTCGTGATCTCGCCCCGCGCGCGGCTGACGTACCGCGACGGCGGGATGGGCGGGGACGATCTGTGCCGCTCGGTCGTTCAGGGGGCGGGGGAGCTGCTGAACGAGGGCGGGTTCGCGCAGTTCCTCGCCAACTGGCAGCACGTCGCGGGGGAGGACTGGCAGGACAGGCTCAGGTCGTGGGTGCCGCGCGGGTGCGACGCGTGGATCGTGCAGCGCGAGGTGCAGGACGTCACGCAGTACGCCGAGCTCTGGCTCAGGGACGCCGGTGACCACCGGGGCGACCCGGCCGAGTACCAGGCGCTCTACGACGCCTGGTTGGACGAGTTCGAGGCGCGCAAGGTGAAGGCCGTGGGCTTCGGCTGGATCACCCTGCGCAGGACGGGTTCCGCCGTGCCCTCCATCACCGTGGAGGAGTGGCCGCACCCGGTCGAGCAGCCTCTCGGCGACACCGTCCGGGCGCACTTCGACCGCCTCGACTACCTGCGCGCCAACGACGACGCCGCCCTGCTGGAGGCCCACTTCACACTCGTGTCCGAGATCGTCCAGGAGCAGGTCGGGCTGCCCGGCGCCGAGGATCCGGAGCACGTGGTGCTGCGTCAGCACCGCGGGATGCGCCGGGCCACCAAGGTGGACACGGTCGGCGCGGGCTTCGCCGGCGTGTGCGACGGCTCGATGAGTGCCGGTCGCATCCTCGACGCGATCGCCCAGCTCATGGGCGAGGACCCGGTCATGCTGCGCGACCGTACGCCCGCGCAGATCCGGCTGCTGGTGGAGCAGGGGTTCCTGGAGCCGGCGTGACCTGCCGCCCCTGAGCGGCGGGCGCGGTGCCGTGGCCGTTGCCGGGTGGTGGGCGGCGGGGTGCGCTGCCGCGGGCGGGTGAGAGCAGGATCCGGGTGAGAACCCGGCGAGAATCGGACGGAATCCGTGACCGGCCCGGGGCGCGGGCCGGGCGGTCGGCCGGGAGCGGTCCGAGGGGTTCGCGGGCCGTGTCGGCCCGGCGTTCACCCGGGGTTCGCCTGGCCGCCGTCCGCGCGTGCCAGCCTCCATGGAAGGCGCACGCGCAGCCGGGAGAAAAAGGGGCACGGGGAACCATGGAGAGCGGACCGGCGGTCTTCGCGGGAGTGGTGTTCGCCCTGTTCGGAGGAGGGCTGCTGGTGTGGACCGCGGCCTGTGTACGCCATCGCGAACCCGTCGCCCACGGTGTGAGTCCCGTCGCATCCGCGACCCTCGCGACCCTCGTCGCGCTCAGCACGCTGGCCCTCGCCGTATGGTGCTTCACCCGCCTCTAGGACGCCTGGCGGGAAGCCTCCGCGAGCAGCTCGACCGGTAATTGGGAGATCGCCCTCCGGATGAGCTCGAAAAGGCCGGTGAGGACTCCGGGCGGCAGGAATGGCGGTAGTCGGGTTACCGTTCGAGTGGCCGTTGTGGGCTTTTCCCGTTTGACACGGGGGCGGGATGTACCGTCACACTCCGCAGCGTCAGCATGACCCGACCCCGGGAACAAGGCCGGGGGAGACCCCCCAGTGTCGACCGGAGAGAAGAGCGAAGTTGTCCCCGACCAGCGAGACCGCAAAGGGCGGCCGCCGACTCGTCATCGTCGAGTCCCCTGCCAAGGCGAAGACGATCAAGGGCTATCTCGGCCCCGGATACGTCGTCGAGGCGAGCGTCGGGCACATCCGCGACCTCCCCAGCGGCGCCGCCGAGGTACCCGAGCAGTACACCGGTGAGGTGCGCCGCCTCGGAGTGGACGTCGACAACGACTTCCAGCCGATCTACGTGGTCAACGCGGACAAGAAGGCCCAGGTCAAGAAGCTCAAGGACCTGCTGAAGGACTCCGACGAGCTCTTCCTCGCCACCGATGAGGACCGCGAGGGCGAGGCCATCGCGTGGCACCTCCAGGAAGTCCTCAAGCCCAAGGTCCCGGTCAAGCGGATGGTCTTCCACGAGATCACCAAGGCCGCGATCCAGGCCGCCGTCGCCAACCCGCGTGAGCTGAACCAGAAGCTGGTCGACGCCCAGGAGACCCGCCGCATCCTCGACCGTCTCTACGGCTACGAGGTTTCGCCGGTCCTGTGGAAGAAGGTCATGCCGAAGCTGTCGGCGGGCCGTGTCCAGTCCGTCGCGACCCGGCTCGTGGTGGAGCGGGAACGCGAGCGCATCGCTTTCCGTTCTGCTGAGTACTGGGACCTGACGGGGACCTTCGCGACCGGCCGCGCGGGGGACTCCTCGGACCCGTCGTCGCTGGTCGCCCGCCTCGCGGCCGTCGACGGCAGGCGCGTCGCACAGGGCCGCGACTTCGACTCCCTGGGACAGATCAAGAGCGCGAACACCCTCCACCTCGACGAGGCCAACGTCCGCGCCCTGGCCGCCGCCCTGGCGGACACCAGCTTCGCGGTCCGCTCGGTCGAGTCGAAGCCGTACCGCCGCTCGCCGTACGCCCCGTTCCGTACGACGACCCTTCAGCAGGAGGCCTCGCGCAAGCTCGGCTTCGGCGCGAAGGCGACCATGCAGGTGGCCCAGAAGCTGTACGAGAACGGCTTCATCACCTATATGCGTACGGACTCCACGACCCTGTCGGAGACGGCGATCAACGCCGCCCGCGCCCAGGTCACCCAGCTGTACGGCGCCGACTACCTGCCGTCGGCCCCGCGCACGTACGCCGGGAAGGTCAAGAACGCCCAGGAGGCGCACGAGGCGATCCGCCCCTCGGGTGATCGTTTCCGCACCCCGGCCGAGACCAGCCTGACCGGCGACCAGTTCAGGCTCTACGAGCTGATCTGGAAGCGCACGGTCGCCTCCCAGATGAAGGACGCGGTCGGCAACTCGGTCACCGTGAAGATCGCCGGCACCGCCGCCGACGGCCGGGACGTCGAGTTCAGCGCTTCCGGCAAGACGATCACCTTCCACGGCTTCCTGAAGGCGTACGTCGAGGGCGCCGACGACCCGAACGCCGAACTGGACGACCGCGAGCGCCGCCTGCCCCAGGTGAACGAGGGCGACCCGCTGTCCGCCGAGGAGATCACGGTCGACGGGCACGCCACCAAGCCCCCGGCCCGCTACACCGAGGCCAGCCTGGTCAAGGAGCTCGAAGAGCGCGAGATCGGCCGCCCGTCGACGTACGCGTCGATCATCGGCACGATCCTCGACCGCGGTTATGTCTTCAAGAAGGGCACGGCACTCGTCCCGTCCTTCCTGTCCTTCGCCGTGGTCAACCTGCTGGAGAAGCACTTCGGCCGGCTCGTCGACTACGACTTCACCGCCAGGATGGAGGACGACCTCGACCGCATCGCCCGCGGCGAGGCCAAGTCCGTGCCGTGGCTCAAGCGCTTCTACTTCGGTGAGGGCCCCGCTGCCGGCCCCGCTGCGGGCGGCGCGGCCGACGCGGGCAACGGCGATGGGGACCACCTCGGCGGCCTCAAGGAGCTCGTGACCGACCTGGGCGCCATCGACGCCCGAGAGGTGTCGTCGTTCCCCGTGGGCAACGACATCGTGCTCAGGGTCGGCCGCTACGGCCCCTACATCGAGCGCGGCGAGAAGGACTCCGAGAACCACCAGCGGGCCGACGTGCCCGAGGACCTGGCACCGGACGAGCTCTCCGTCGAGCACGCCGAGGAACTGCTCGCCAAGCCGAGCGGCGACTTCGAGCTGGGCGCCGACCCGGAGACGGGCCGCCAGATCATCGCCCGCGACGGCCGCTACGGCCCGTACGTCACAGAGGTGCTCCCCGAGGGCACCCCGAAGACCGGCAAGAACGCGGTGAAGCCGCGTACGGCCTCGCTGTTCAAGTCGATGGCCCTGGACACGGTGACCCTCGCGGACGCCCTCAAGCTGATGTCGCTGCCGCGTGTCGTCGGCGCCGACGCCGAGGGCCAGGAGATCACCGCGCAGAACGGCCGCTACGGCCCGTACCTGAAGAAGGGCACGGACTCGCGCTCGCTGCAGACCGAGGACCAGCTCTTCACGATCACCCTCCAAGAGGCGCTGGAGATCTACTCCCAGCCCAAGCAGCGCGGGCGGGCAGCCGCCAAGCCGCCGCTGAAGGAGCTGGGCGTGGACCCGGTCAGCGAGAAGCCGGTCGTGGTCAAGGACGGCCGCTTCGGGCCGTACGTCACCGACGGGGAGACCAACGCGACCCTGCGCTCCGGCGACAGTGTCGAGGACATCACCCCGGAGCGCGGCTTCGAACTGCTCGCCGAGAAGCGGGCGAAGACGCCCGCCAAGAAGACGGCGAAGAAGGCGCCCGCCAAGAAGGCCCCGGCCAAGAAGGCGACGGCCGCGAAGAAGACGACCACGGCCGCGAAGAAGACGACGGCGAAGAAGACCACCGCCACCGCGACCGCGAAGAAGGCGGCGGCTTCGAAGGCGGCGTCCGAGGACTGAGGTCCGGCGCGGTTTCTCCGTGCCGCTTGCGCAGGCTTCGCAAAACAAACGCCCCGGCATCACTTTGGTGTCGGGGCGTGCGCACGTGCGGACGCGCGCCCCGGGCTGTCGGTGGCTGCCGATAGGCTGAAAGCATGACCTCCGCGGAGCAGCCAACGGCCCCTGACCCGGCCCCCGACGACGCCCTGGTCGCGGACTCCCGCGAGCGCGCCGTCCGCGCCCTGCTGCGCAGGCCCCAGCTCAAACGCCTGTGGAGCGCCCAGCTCGTCGGCGGAGTCGGTGACACCCTCGCACTTCTGGTGCTGGTGCTGCTGGCCCTCCAGACGGCGATCGCCGAGGGCTCGTTCGGCGGCGGCTACCGAGGCCTGGCGTTCGCAGTGGCGACCGTCTTCGGTACGCGCATCCTGGCGACGCTGCTCTTCGGCGCCGTCCTGCTCGGCCCGCTGACTTCGCTCACTTCGCACGAGGGCCCGCTCGACCGCCGCTGGACCATGGTCGGTGCGGACGGATTCAGGGCCGCGCTGCTCATCGTCGCCCCGCTGTGGATCGACTGGATGCCGGACAACGCGCTGGCGATGCTCCTGGTGACCGCCTTCGTGACCGGTGTCGCCGAGCGCTTGTGGACCGTGTGCCGCGAGAGCGCGGCGCCCGCCCTGCTGCCGACTCCTCCGCCGGAGGGGGCGACGGTACGGCCGCTGCCGGACCACCTGGACGCCCTGCGCCGCCTGTCCTTGCGTACGACCTTCGTGGTGATCCCGCTGGCCGGCGTCGCGCTCGTCGCAGCCGGTCTGCTCAACAACCTGCTGGGCTCCGGCATCGACTGGTTCGGCCAGCACCAGGCGGCCCTCGCCTCGTATGTCGCGGCCGGTCTGTTCGCCGCGTCCCTGTCGTTGCTGACCTTCCTGGAGCTGCCCGACACCCGCACCCCGCGCGCGCGTTCGCCGCTGGAGGGGCTGCGCCGGCCCAAGACGGGCACTGGCGTCGACAAGGGCCGCACCGGTGCGATCCCGCTGCTGGTGCCGGCCTGCGCGGCCGTCGCCGGGGCGATCGCGGCCGCCGTGGCCGCCGCCGTGCTGCACGCCAGGGACCTGGGCGGCGGCCCGGTGACGTACGGGCTGATGGTGTCGGCGCTGACCGGCGGCGTCGTGGTCGGTGTCCGTACCGCGCCCCGGGTGCTGGTCGCGCTGTCCCGGCGCCGGCTGCTCGCGCTGGCGATCGCCTTTACCGGCATCGCCCTGCTGGCTGCCGGGCTCGTCCCGGATCTCACCACCGTGCTGTTGATCGAGGTGCTGGCAGGCGTCGGCGCCGGCGTGGCCGCCAACACCGGGCACACGCTGCTCGACCAGGAGACCGAGGAATACCGGCGGGCGCGAACCACCGAGCACCTGCACGCGGTCGTGCGGGTCAGTGTGGCGCTCGGCGCGCTGGTCGCGCCCGTGGTGGCCGCGGCGATCGGGCCGCACCGCCTGGAGAGCGGCAAGTTCGTGTTCGCGCACGGCGGCGCCGCGTTCGTCCTGATGCTGGTCGGCGCGCTGCTGCTGCCGGTCGCCGCGGTGGTGCTGGCCAAGGTCGACGACCGGTCCGGCGTACCGCTCAGGCACGACCTGCGGGACGCGCTGCTCGGCGGCGACGACCCGGTGACGGTGCCGGCCGACGGCGGCTTCTTCATTGCCCTGGAGGGCGGCGACGGGGCCGGGAAGTCCACTCAGGCCGAGGCGCTCGCCGAGTGGATCCGGGACAAGGGGCACGAGGTCGTGGTGACGCGCGAGCCGGGGGCGACCCCGGTGGGCAAGCGGCTGCGGTCGATCCTGCTGGACGTGTCGAGCGCGGGCCTGTCCCACCGCGCGGAGGCGCTGCTCTACGCGGCGGACCGCGCGGAGCACGTGGACACCGTGGTCAGGCCCGCGCTGGAGCGCGGCGCGGTCGTGGTCTCCGACCGGTACATCGACTCCTCGGTCGCGTACCAGGGCGCCGGGCGCGACCTGTCCCCGACGGAGATCGCCCGCATCAACCGCTGGGCGACGGACGGTCTGGTGCCGCATCTGACCGTCCTGCTGGACGTGTCCCCGGAGATCGCCCGCGAACGCTTCACCGAGGCGCCGGACCGGCTTGAGTCGGAGCCGGCGGAGTTCCACGCGCGTGTGCGGTCCGGGTTCCTCACCCTGGCGGCCTCCGACCCCGGCCGGTACCTGGTCGTGGACGCGGGACAGGAACCCGAGGCCGTCTCCACCGTCGTACGGCATCGGCTCGACCAGATGCTGCCGCTGTCCGAACAGGAGATACGGCAGCAGGAGGAAGCCCGGCGCAAGGCCGAGGAAGAGGCGCGCCGCAAGGCCGAGGAAGAGGCCGCGCGCAAGGCCGAGGAGGAGCGCCTGGAGCGTGAGCGCCAGGAGCAACTCGCCCGGCTGAAGGCCGAGGAGGAGGAGCGCAAGCGGCGCGAGCTGGAGGAGGCCCAGCGCCGCGAGGCCGAGCGGCAGGCGGAGGAGGCACGACTGCGTGCCGAGGAAGCGCGCAGGCGGGCTGAGGAGGAGCGGGCTCGTCTCCTCGCCGAGGAGAAGGCGCGCGCCGAGGAAGAGGCACGGCGCAAGGTCCAGGAAGAGGCCGCCCGTAAGCGGGCCGCGGAGGAGGCGCGCCTGCGTGCCGAGGCCGAGGAACGGCGGGTGGAGAAGCAGCGCAAGGCCGAGGCGGCGTTGCTGCGGGCCGAGGAGGCTCGTCGGCTCGCCGAGTCCGCGGCCGCGGCGGCGGAGGCGGGACCGAAGCAGGCAGCCACTCCGGCGGCCGGGCTGGATGCGGCGACCGTGCCCACGCCTGTCGTGACGCCGACGAACGCGTCGGGCGGGCCGGTGGACGAGACGGCTGTGCTGCCTCGCATTCGGATGAACAAGGGGGACGGTGACGGGCACGGGGGTGAGTCCGGCACTGGCTCCGCCTCCGGCTCCGGTGGCGCCGACTCCGAGGTGACGACCGAGCTTCCGCAGCCGCCCGTACCTCCGGGTGCGGCGGAAGAGACCGCGGTGCTGCGGCCCGTGCCTCCCGGCTCCGCCGATGAGACGGCCGTGCTGCCGCCTGTGCCGCCGGGCTCCGCTGACGAGACCGCGGTGCTTCCCCCCGTGCCGTCGAACGCCGCGGACGAGACGGCCGTGCTGCCTCCGGTGACCGGGGACGGGCCCGCGGATCGGGTGCCGCCGGGGTACTTCCGGGACGCCGAGCGGACGCGGGAGTTGCCGCAGGTCGACGCGGAGGGGACGCCTCGGCGCAGGGCCCGGTCGGACTGGGCCGAGGAGACGCCGCTGGACGACCTGCCGTCGCTGGCGGACGAGTTGCTCGGCCCGCACGACGACGACTATGGGGACGACCGGGGTCGGCGTCGGGGGCGGTAGCGGCCGTCTTCCGGGTGCGGGCTCGTCGTGGCGGATCGCGCAGTTCCCCGCGCCCCGTCGGTCCGCAGCCGACAACCGGCCGTCGGCTCGTTGTCAGTGGCCGCCTCCACAATGGACTGCGTAGCGCGACACATGACGAAAGGGCGGCGTGACCCATGACCGTATGGGACGACCTGGTCGGCCAGGAGAGGGTGAGCGAGCAGCTCGGGGCCGCTGCCCGGGACGCCGACGCCCTGGTCACCGCCGTCGTCACCGGCGCCCCGCCGCCCGAGGCGTCGAAGATGACCCATGCCTGGTTGTTCACGGGACCGCCCGGGGCCGGGCGGAACCAGACGGCGAGGGCCTTCGCCGCCGCACTGCAGTGCGTCAGCCCGGACCGGGCCCTCGGCGGAGTTCCCGGCTGCGGATTCTGCGACGGCTGTCACACGGCCCTGATCGGCACCCACGCCGACGTCTCGTCCGTCGCGGCGGTCGGCAGCCAGATCCTCGCCGACGACATGCGGGACACCGTGAGGAAGTCCTTCACCTCGCCGGCCAACGGCCGCTGGCAGATCATCCTTGTCGAGGACGCCGAGCGGCTGAACGAGAAATCGGCCAACGCGGTCCTCAAGGCCGTGGAGGAACCCGCCCCGCGGACGGTGTGGCTGCTGTGCGCCCCCTCCATCGAGGACGTCCTGCCGACGATCCGCTCCCGTTGCCGGCACCTGAACCTGTCCACCCCTTCCGTCGACGCCGTCGCCGACATGCTCGTGCGCCGGGAGGGCATCGAACCCGCCGCCGCGATGGTCGCCGCCCGTGCCACCCAGGGCCACGTCGACCGGGCGCGCCGTCTCGCCACCGACCCGGCCGCCCGCCAGCGCCGCGCCGCCGTGCTGAAGATGCCGCTGCGCGTCGAGGACGTCGGCGGCTGCCTCAGGGCGGCTCAGGAACTCGTCGACGCTGCGGCAGACGACGCCAAACAGCTCGCAGAGGAGAGGGACGGCAAGGAGACCGACGAGCTGAAGACGGCGATGGGCGCCACCGAGGGCGGCCGGATGCCGCGCGGCACCGCGGGCGTGATGAAGGACCTGGAGGACAAGCAGAAGCGCCGCAGGACGCGTACCCAGCGCGACAGCCTCGACCTGGCACTGACCGACCTCACCGGCTTCTACCGCGACGTCCTCGCCCTCCAGTTCGGTTCCCGCGTGGCGATCGCCAACGGCGACGCCGAGGACGCCCTGGAGCGACTCGCCCGCGGCAGCTCCCCGGAGAGCACACTCCGCCGCATCGAGGCGATCGGCGCCTGCCGTGAGGCCCTCGACCGCAATGTGGCCCCGCTGCTCGCGGTGGAGGCGATGGCGATGGCACTCAGAGAGGGCTGAGGAGCACAGGTGATCACAGGTTGACGGAGTCACTCGTACGGGCCGGATGGTTCACGGTGCGCATGTGATCCAACGCGGACAGTTAGGCTCGCTCGATGCGCATCAGGCTCAACCCCCGCCGCACCAGCCGGAACCTTCCCGCCCGGCAGGCACGCACGGCCCGCACTCCTCAGGCACCCGAGGCCCATCCGCGTCAGACCCGCACAGTCCTTGCCGGCGGCGCCCTCCTCGTGATCTCCACGCTCCTTGTCTCCGCCTGCTCCCTCGGCGCGTCGACGACTTCCACCACCTCGGCCGCCGAGGTGGCGCTGACCGCGCTGCCGCGATCGACACCTGCTGCGCTCACGTCGTACTACGGGCAGAAGGCGCGCTGGCGCAGCTGCGGAGTCCCCGGCTTCGAGTGCGCCACGCTGAAGGCGCCGCTGGACTACGACAAGCCGGCCGGCGGGGACGTCCGGCTCGCCGTCTCCCGCAAGAAGGCCACCGGGCCGGGCTCGCGCCTCGGGTCGCTGTTCGTGAACCCGGGCGGACCGGGCGGCTCGGCGATCGGCTACCTCCAGGCGTACGCCGGCATCGGCTACCCGGCCGCGGTCCGGGCCCGGTACGACATGGTCGCGATCGACCCGCGCGGAGTGGGCCGCAGCGAGCCCGTCGAATGTCTCGACGGGCGGGACATGGACACGTACACCCAGACGGACAGCACCCCCGACGACGCACGCGAGACCACCGAACTCGTCGACGCCTACAAGGAGTTCGCGGAAAGCTGCGGCAAGCACTCGCCGGCGCTGCTGCGGCACGTGTCGACGATCGAGACGGCCCGGGACATGGACATCGTGCGGGCGGCACTGGGCGACACGAAGCTGAACTACGTGGGGGCGTCGTACGGGACGTTCCTCGGGGCGACGTACGCGGGGCTGTTCCCCGGTCGCGCGGGGCGGCTGGTGCTGGACGGCGCGATGGACCCCTCGCTGCCCGCGCGCAGGATGAACCTCGACCAGACGGCGGGGTTCGAGACGGCGTTCCAGTCGTTCGCGAAGGACTGTGTCCAGCAGCCGGACTGCCCGCTCGGCACGAAGGGCACGACGCCCGCCGTGGTCGGCCGGAATCTGAAGGTGTTCTTCGGAAAGCTGGACGCACGCCCGATCCGCACCGGCGACGCGGACGGCCGCAGGCTCGGCGAGGCCCTCGCCACCACCGGCGTGATCGCGGCGATGTACGACGAGAGCTCCTGGGCGCAACTGCGTGAGGCACTGACGTCGGCGATGAAGGAGAAGGACGGCGCCGGGCTGCTGGTCCTCGCCGACAGCTACTACGAGCGTGATGCAGGGGGCCGTTACAGCAACCTGATGCCGGCCAACGCCGCCGTGAACTGCCTCGACCTCCCGCCCGCCTACGGCAGCCCCGAGGAGGTCGAGAAGGCCCTTCCGGCCTTCGAGGAGGCGTCCCCCGTCTTCGGCGAGGGCCTCGCCTGGGCCTCCCTCAGCTGCGCGTACTGGCCGGTCAGGGCGACGGGTGAGCCGCACCGCATCGAGGCCCGGGGCGCGGCCCCGATCGTCGTGGTCGGCACCACCCGCGACCCGGCCACCCCCTACCGCTGGGCCCGCGCCCTGGCCGCCCAGCTCTCCTCGGCCCGCCTCCTCACCTACGAGGGCGACGGCCACACCGCCTACGGCCGCGGGAGCACCTGCATCGACTCCGCGATCGACACGTATCTCCTCCGCGGAACCCCTCCCACGGACGGGAAACGCTGCTCCTAGTCCTGATCACCGGACCGTCCGGGGGCGCCCCGAAGGCACGTGCGGAGCACCCCCGGAAACTGTGTAGACTTGCCGACGTTGCTGACCGCACCATGGTGTGGACAGCGCGCCGCCTTAGCTCAGCTGGCCAGAGCAACGCACTCGTAATGCGTAGGTCTCGGGTTCGAATCCCGAAGGCGGCTCTGTAGAAGCCTCAGGACTCACTCGCCGTGACCTGGGGCTTTTGCTTTTTTGACGATGTCGACGGAGTTCGGCGGCGCCCAGTCGGCGTGCTCGCGGTCTCAGTTCTGGTCTCAGCTGGGAGCTGGGAAGGTGACGCTTGCCGTCGCCTCCGTGGAAGGACTGACACCTTCGTGTTCGCCCGGCCTTGCGCGAGGGCCTCCTTGGAAGCGCCGCAGCGGTGACGAGCCTGCTGTCAGCCTAGTAGGGCTTCCAGTAGGCGATTAGGGCTCCCGCAAACGGTCGCGGATCTCCAACACCAGCAGGGTGACGGCGATAAAGGTGCACCCCGCGGACTGGGCTGCGACCAGGATGCCGGCATGGAGCACTGCAGCCACTACACCCGCTGCAAAGCCCGCTAAGAGCCCGAGCAACACAGCTAAGAGGACAACAAGGACCCGGTGTGCGAGCCCACCCGAGGGAGGCGGGGTCATCAGACACCTCGCCTTGAGCGGACTATCTCCGCACATCGAGGGCCCGCTCCGCTGTGGCTCTGGCGTGCGACGTGAGGCACGTTAGTATCTGTCATGAGGCTTCCTAGTTCGATTGTGTGGACGACGGTGCTTCGTGAGGGGAGTGCTCGGGCGATGCTTGCCGGCTAGCCGAGTACTCCCCTTCTCGTGGAAACGATCTCCCGCATCAATGGCTAGAAAAGACCTTGCCGCTTCGCGGGCTCATAGTAGAGTTTTGGACTTTTCTTAGTTCCCTGCCTTTCGCGGTGAGGCGCCGTGATTTGACTCCTTGGCACTGGTTGCTCGTGCCGTCATACTGAAGGCAGAAGCCTGTGCGTACTGAGGGCGCCATGGTGCAGAGTTGGGGGAGTGGTGACTTCTTCGGGTCCGACGACGGTGTGGCGAAAGAGTTCCGCTAGTGGTCCAGATGACAATTGTGTCGAGGTTTTGCTGGGTAGTTGTGTTTTAGTCAGGGACTCTAAAGATTCTAACGGTTTGCGCCTTTCTTTCGATTTATCTGCTTGGAATTCATTTTTGTCGCCTGTCAAGCGAAAGCTCTAGCGCGCCAGAATTATGAGATGTCGGGCGGGATGGTAGCGGGCGCTGAAGCCTCTCGCCATTCGCTGAAGGGGCGTGCGTACTCGTTTTCCACCTCCCAAAAAGCCTCGATATAGTCCTCTACGCTGCGCTGTACGCCGACGATCGCCTTGTTATTGAGGATGACGCTTCCGTCAGGGTTTTCGAGATATACCACCCTTTCTTGTTCGGCCCTGGAGAACTCGAAAATTACGTAGGGTGAACGCAGGAGCGGGTATAGTCCCCGCGCAAAGGGCACTACTCCCACTGTCACGTGATTCAGTGAGCTCGTCGACTCAATGTGGTCGAGTTGCGCCTCCATTACCGCCGGGTTTCCGACAACCCGCCGCAGGGCAGCCTCATCGATAAGGAACCGTAGTTCCGTTTCTGAAGACTCGACGAGCATGCGTTCCTGACGTTTCATTCGAAGGTCGAGCAGTTCTTCTTTTTCCTCCACGACTGATTGTTGGAGGATGGTTCGTGCGTACCCCTCGGTCTGAAGTAGGCCAGGAATGAAGAGAGCCTCGAAGTTGCGGATCACTGCTGCGGATGCCTCATATCCTAGGTAGGACTGAAATCCCTCCGACAAAAGAGACCGGTAGTCATACCACCACGGCTGCAGGCGTGCCGATTCTGCGGCCTGTTTCAACACCGCAGCATCCTCTGGGGGAAGGTTGTAATAGTTCGTCAGGGCCTTGAGGTCGGTCATGGAAATCTTGACCCGCCCTGACTCCAGGCGCATTACTTTCGACGGGGACCACCCGGTCTCTCTCACGACGTCCAGCTGTGAGTACCCCGCCTTCTTGCGAGCTGCTTGAAGCTGCGAGCTCAGGAGTTGGCGGTAGAACATCGGATCGACATCGGACATGGTGATCTCCTTGTGGCGCCTCAGGTCGTTCGCAGGCCGTCGTTCTGACCTTAGGTAAGAGGACCAGAATCAGAAGGCTACGCGGATTTGTGCTACCTGTCACTATGCCTTACAGCTCTTCATGAGGGACGCTCATTCGAGAGGGGGCCATGGGGCGGAAGTGAAAAAACGAAACTTCTGAGGGGTTTTACGGAGAGGTGATCTGAAAATTCACTCGCTTGGGTGACTGTGCAGAGGGAACGCTGAAGATCTAACTCTTAAGATCGACAGATCATCTGCCGGGTTGAAGGGAACACTCGAAATCACCTTCAAGCTTCACTGCACGTAGTTGCGTGGTCTTCCTGCCGCGTCGGCGGCCGTGGTGCCGCGACGGCGGGCGGTCGGGGGAGCGGTGAAAGGATCAACCCCAGGCATGGGCGTGGACCACTCCGCCGAGGGAGCTCGTTTGGGTCCGATAGGGTTTCTTGCAGTGCTGGCGGGATTCGGCATGAACCCCGCCAGCGGCTCCATGGAGGCTTCAGTACAAACGTTGTCCTACGCAGGGTCTAAATTTTTAGCGCATGCGACGTCGACGGTTTGCCCGTGCCACGCGACTTCCCACTACGCCAGACTTTGTCTGAGGCGCTGTTTCCGCAGGTGGTATGAACGTGTCTCCCATACGGCGCATTGCGTCCTTCGAGAGGTGAGAGCGGCCCTTGACGTACCGTCGCGTCTGGCTGATCTGAGTATGCCGAAGGATCTCCATGATGGTGACCATGTCCACGCCCAGCTCATTCAGGATCGTGCCCGCCGTGTGACGGCTGCCGTCGTAGAGGCGGCGGTCGTCGATACCGGCCTCGGCGAGCAGCTCCTTGAACTCCTCCCAGTCGGCCCGGGGATCGAGCGGCCGCCCGTCCGGCCGCGTGAATACGGCACCGTGTTCCGCCCACCCGTCGCCCGCGGCCTCGCGCAGCGCTTCCTGCCGTTCTTTGTGCGCGATCAGGTACGGGATGAACGGGGGAGGGATCGGCACGGAATTGCGGCTCTTCTTCGTCTTGGGGCGCGTGAAGACGAGACCGCCGTCCTTTCGCTCGGGGCAAGCACTTGCGTGCCGAGTGCACGTCTTAGGACACGGCGCGGGGCAACCGCGCTTGTAGCCCTTGTGCGCGGCGCAGTCCGGCGGGCAGGGCTCGAATCGGTGGAGGCGTTCCCCACACGCGTGCGGGGCCTTGCAGCCGTGGCGCCAGGTGAGCCGCTGTATCTGCCACTGAGGGTGGAACATCTCGCCTTCCAGGTCGACGTACGGCCACCGGAAGCCGAGTGCTTCCCCCTGCCGGAATCCCATTCCGACGCCAACGATCCAGCGTATCGAGGTGGGGCGTTCGGCCGCTGCTCGCAGGAACGCTTTGGCTTCCTCGATCGTGAACGGGTTCGCTTCTGTCTCGTCGACCGTGGGCGGGTCGACGAGGGTGGCGACGTTCTCGGCGATGATCCGGCGGCGGTGGGCGATTTTCAGGGCGCGGGAGAGGATGCGGTGAACCTTGAGCACGTGGGACGGAGCGTGCCCGGCATCGAGCATCTTCCGGTACATCCGTTCCAGGTGCTCGGGTGCGAGCTTGTCGAGACGGTGCTGCCCGACGCCCGGGACGATGTCGTTGCGGGTCTTGGACCAGTAGTCGTCCAGCGAGCGGGGCTTGAGTCTGAGGCTCGCGATGTCGGTCAGGTACGTCGTCATCCACTGCTCTACGGTCGGCTTGCGGCCGGCCTTCGGGGCGCGTCCCTTGTCCCTGAGCTTCTCCAAGTCGCGGACCTTGCGGCGCACTTCGGGTTCGGTCCGTGCCCGGCGGTGGCGGCGGTCGGGGCTCCCGTCGTCCTTGACGCCCATCGTGACGCGGCCATGCCACCAGCCGTCACTGCCCTCGTAGACGGATGACTCCATGTTCGGATTGCGGGGGCTCATGTGCTCCTCTGTGTTCCTTCATGCGGGAGGCGGCCCCGGACGTTGGTCCAGGGCCGCCTCGGGGGTGCGCGTGCTTTAGCTGGGCTGGGGTTCCAGGGCGTTCACGAATGCCTCAAGGTCGCTTCGGCGGATGCGGCGGGAGCGGCCTCGCTTGACGTACTTCAGGGCGCCTTCGGCCATCAGCTCGTAGACGGTCGAGCGGCCGAAGCGGAGGACTGTGGCAGCTTCCGCGGGGGTGTAGAGCAACTGGTCGGCGGGCGAGAGGGCGAGCACGCGGCTACCTCCGGCTGGGGGCGGGGCCTGTGAATGGAGTTGGTTTCGAGGTCTGCTCAGAAGCTCGTGTCTGTCCGAGGCGTGGATTTCTGCGTCATGGCGTCATGAGCGTCACTTAGGGCTCTGAACTGTGGGTTTGCCTGTCGTAGCGGCTAGGGCGTGCGTCATGTCGGCGTCATGGGGTGCGTCACCGGATGACGCAGGTGACGCAGGATGACGCAGAGCAAACCGTCTGCGTCATGCCTGTTGCTGCAGGTCACATGCCGTTTCCCGGCTCGCGTGACGCGGATGACGCAGGGTCTTCCTTCTTAGGACAAAGAAGGGGCTGCCTTGTTGTAGTTGGGTGCGGCTCAAAGAGCAGAGAAGGAGCCGCTGCGCGGCACGTCCTTGGGGCGGCGCAGGCGCCGAACAGCAAGAGGAGCACCCCCGCCCGGCGTGGTGGTGCTCTTCTTGCTTGTCCGGGTGAGCGTGTGGTCAGAACGCCCGTGCCTGCTCGTGCGGGGCCGCGGGGAGTGTGTGGGTCATTTCGAGGTAGCGGCCCGCGCTGGTGCGGCCTGAGTCGACGAGGACGCGCCGGGCGGCGAGGGTGGGTTGGAGGCGCTTGAGGCGGTCGGAGAGGACTTTGCCGGTGGTCGGCCATCCCTTGGGCAGGGGGCGGGAGTCGTCGCCGCTGTAGAGGCGGCTGAGGCAGGACAGCCACTCGGTTGACGTCATCCGCTGCGCGCCGCCGGGTTCGATGGTCTCGGCGTGCTTGAGGATTGTTTGTGCGAGGAGGTCGCCCTCGATGACGTCGTCGTTCAGGTCGTCCAGGCTGGCCCGGTACGCGGCCAGAGCTCCGAGGCCGGTTGCCGCGTCGAACTGGGCGCAGAGGTGGGCGAAGTCTGCCATCCGCAGATCGGTGGGGGTCTCCGCCTGGGCCGCGCGGACCTTGACGGTGAGGTCGAGGAGGGAGCCGAGGACGACGGGGAGGACTTCCGCGTAGTCCGTCCACAGTTCGGCCTCGGTGCGCCGGATGCGGGGGCGTTCCAGGCGCAGGGGCAGGAGCCGGTCCGCGAGGTCGGGGCGGATGACTCCGACGTCGATCCCGGTCAGGAGCAGGGGGCGGCGGTAGCCGACGCGGAAGACGTCCCCGTCGGTGAACAGGGCGCGCTTGACGCTTTCGGCGCCGGTGACGATGCAGCACATGGCGTCGGACAGGTCGGGTGTCACGTGGGAGAGGTTGTCCAGGGCGGTGACCCATCCCGCGGCAACCGCTGCGATCAGGCTTTCCTCGTCCTTCGGGGCCCTGCGCAGGTCACCGCTCATGCCCTCGATGATCCGGGTGAGCATGCGGCCTCCGGTCGACTTGCCTGCTCCCTGCGGTCCGGTGAGGAACGGTGCGGGGACGGGCACGGATGGGCCGAGGCAGCCGATCAGCCAGGCGATGGCCAGGCACTCGGTCTCGGCGTTGGCGAAGTTGCACAGCCGCATCAGCAGGTCGATGCCCTTGCCGTTCGTGTCCTTGACGGGCAGGGGGAGTTCCCCGGTGAGCTGGGTGCGCCGCCAGCACACCTCATGCGGGTCGGGAACGGTGATGTCCCACCCGGTGGGGTGGATTCGGACGGACTGCCCGTCGTCGCGCCCTAGGTCCAGCCAGGTCGCGCCGTCGAAGCCGGGGGCGACGCGGATGTGGACCGGCTGGACGTCCTCGGTCAGGGCGAGTGCTTCGATCAGGTCCAACGCCTCTTTGAGCGCGGACCCGTTGAACGCGCCGCGTCCGTCGCGGTAGAGGCCGACCATGAGTTCCTGGCGGTGGCTGCCTGTCGTGCCCTGGGAGCGGATCGGGCGGGCCACGGGATGGCCCTTCTTCTGTGCGTACACGGTCCCGTCGGCGGTGCGGAAGTAGCGGAAGTGCGCTTGCGCGTAGTCCGCGATGACCTCGCGGCCGGGAGTCTTGTCGTCCTCAGACATGGTCACAGTCCCAACGTGGTGAGGGCGTTGGTCCACGCGTCCATGCAGTGCCGGGGCGTTTCGCCCTTGGCCTGCGCGGCGGTGAACAGCCGGGCGGTGTGCGTGTCGGTGAGGCAGCCGCACCGGCCGTGGGTGGAGAGCACGGCGAGGAACGTCCGGTAGACGGTGGCGTGCACCGCCTCACGGGCGCTGGTGATGCGCTGTTCGGCCATCGTGATGCCACGGTCGAGATAGGTCGGCGTGCGGTGGGGGCACTGTCCGCCCGCGCTGGGTGCGGGCATGGTGACGGCCATGGGCCGGGCCGGGGCGGGCTCCTTCACGATCAGCGCGTGTACGACGTCTGGTAGGCCCGTGAGGGCTCCGGTGCCGGGTCCGAGCCAACGGGCGTAGGACATGAGCGATTTGATGTCCACGCCGGGTCGGACCGCGTTGGCGGATTGCATGGCGCCCTGGTAGAGCCAGTGTTCGCCGCGCGTTGTCGGTACGGTCCGTGTGGCGGGCAGGGTGGCACGGGCCCACGTGATGGAGTCCGCGTTGTCGAGGTCCACGATGGTCAGGCCCGCGCCCCCGGGGTGATAGGCCACGCCCGCCGCCTCCTGCCATGCCCGCCGCCACGTGGGGGAGTTGAGGATGTGCGGGTCGGTGGTGGCGGCGGCCCAGCCGTGGCATGGTTGCGGGCAGGTGCAGGGGCCGGGAGTCTTCATGTTCGGCCGGCCACCACAGGCGTTCTTGGCGCAGGTCGGGCAGTTGCCGAACGGCACCTTCCCCGCCCGCAGTGGCAGCGGCGGCACGCCCGAGGCTGCCAAGGCGAGAGCGGTAGACAGGTGCTCTCGCCGAATGTCGGTGGGTTGGGTCATGCTGGGAGACCTCCACAGGTCTGTTGAGGGCAGGTGGATTGGCGGCGGCCCCGATTCATTGGCGTGAGGGGGGCCGCCGTTGTCGTTCGCGAGAGTGCTCAGGCCGCTTGCCGGCTTGGCAGGAGCCTGCCGTCGGGGGTCCGGTGCAGGGCTCCGCTCTCGGTGAGGGTCTTGATCTCGCGGGAGACGGTGCCCTTGTTGAGGCCGGTCGTGTCGGCCACGTCCTTGGCGGTGCGGGCCCCGGAGTGCACGGCGGCCAGCACCTTGTCCCGGTTGGTTGCCGCCCCGGTCGCGGCGGGCGTGTTCTTGACCAGGTGCAGCGGCGGGCGCGGAACCTGTCCGCCCGTGGCCTGGGCCGGAGACCAGATCGACTTGGGCAGGGCGCGTACGCCGGCGTCGTCGAGGGTCCAGGTGCGCAGCATGCGCGGTCCGTAGCCCTTGAGGTAGCCGTGGCCTCGGTACTCGCGGCCGTCGGGGATCTGGTGCGGTGCGTAGTGCGCGCAGTCGTCCAGGGCGACTTGTGCCTGTGTTGTGCCGGCCACCCGCAGCGAGAACCGGGTGAGGAGGTTCGGTGCGATCAGCTTGTGCACGCCCGGCGCCCCGCCGTCGGTCAGCGGGTACTGCGTCGCCCACCACAGGACGACACCGCGCGAGCGCCCCAGAGACGACAGCTCGATCAGCCGCTGTAGGCGGTCCTTGTCCTTGGTGATCAGGGCGAGGATCACCTGTCCCTCGTCGACGACGACGGTGAGCTGAGGACCGTCCCACACGCTGATCCCGCGCGCCTTCATGCCAGTCTTGCGGCGGGTCATCTCCGCGTGCGCCTGGTCCACCGCGTCGGTGATGTCGTCGCGTTCCACGGCGACGCGGCAGACCGGTTCCCAGATGTTGGCCTCTTCGCCCTTGCCGTCGATCAGGAGCAGGTCGCCGCGCAGGTGGGCGGTGGCCATGAGGGGACGGAAGGACCAGGACTTGCCGGTGCCGGAGGCGCCGGACACCAACAGCCGTTCGTCGAACGGGATCAGGACCTCGTCCCCGGTCTCGGTGTCCAGGCCGAGGCTCATGGCGAGCGGGTCGGACGGGATGCGCTCTGGAATCCACAGCGAGGAAACCCCCGCGGCTGCCGAACGGGTCGCCAGGCTCAGAACGGCCCAGCCGCCGCGTGAGGCGGAGGTGATCCGTATGCGCAGCGCGGTGCGGGCACCGAGCAGCGCACGGATGGAGTCGGCCTTGTCCGCGAGTGTCTTGACCGTCCACGTGCCGTCCAGCCGGATCTCACAGCGGATGCCGCCCGGCTCCATCGCGGGAGGCGTGGTGACCGTGCCCGACAGACCACGATCCGGGGCGTGCTCGACCCAGTACGGAGGGTCGAGGCGTTCCATGAGCTGACGCTCTTCCACCGAGACCGACTCATCCACCGGCACCCGAAGCTTGCGCCGGCCGAGCGCGAGCGCGGCGACGTTCGCCCCGATCAGCACGGCCGACGTGGTGGCCGGCCAGACGGTGAGTTGCGCGGTGGACATGAGCGCGGACGCGATCGAGGTGGGCACGGCGTGCATCGAGTGCGCCTGGATGGCGCGGGCCTTGAGGGTGGTGGGGTAGTTCACGCGCGCGGTCTTGAGTTTGGCGCGGGTGTCGCGCTCGTGGCTCAGGGCTGCCTTGGCCGCGACGCGGGCGGCGCGGCGGCCGACCGTGAACGGGTTGTTGGACGCGGCGCGGGCGGCGTGTTGCTGCGACTTGGCCGTGGCGTGTGTGGAGCGCGCGGCGTTGTGTTCCTTCTGCGCGGCCATCAGCGACTTCAAGTGCTCGGGGGTACGCAGCTTGTCGCGCCGCTCGGCTTCCAGGTCCCAGCGGGCCGCGAACGGAGCGCACACCGGGGCGAGTGAATCGAGAGCCGTAGTGGTGGTGTTGGTGGTGGTCGACCATGCTTGCTTCCAGTCCACGAAAGGGTCCTCCAAGACCATGAAGGAGGGCCGGTGCGCCGTTGCGTGGCGTCACCGGCCCGCCGGGTTGCAGGGCCGGTGCTGTCGGTTGCGTCGACAGCACCGGTTGCACCCCTGCAACCACATCTGACCTGCGATGTTGCAGAGTTGAGCGATGGGGAGGGGTAGGGGCCCTACGCGCCCGCGCGCGTAGGGCGGCGGAAAAACCAGCCGTGCAACCCCCTCGCGGCGTCCTCAACGGCCGTTCACGGCCCGGGGAATGTGAGCCCACACGCGAGGGGGTCGGGGGCTGTGCGGGCCGCCTACGACTTCCGCCCGCTTGGGGGCGGGGGGAAGTCGTTCAGTGTTTGGGGCGGGCGAGTTTGAGGGTGATGCCGCCAACGCTGATGGGGCCGGTCGTCTGCGCGATGACGGTGACCGCGTGAGCGGCAGTGTCGAGCAGCGCGCACAGGGCGGCGACCAGCCCCCAGCAACCCATGGCGGCGGCCCCGGCGATGACGAGCGGGAACAGGTAGTGGCCCAGAGGGCGCCCGGTCTGGTCGGTGGTGTGGACGATGACGACGACCGGCTGTCCGTTGGCTTCGGCGCGGCGGTAGACGTCGGCGGGAATGTGCGGGGCGATGATCCCCGGCGGGTCACGATGTGCCATCAGGGCCCTCCCTCAGGTCAGTTGGAGTCGGCGCACGGCACGCACGCACACACCGAGCGAGACGAGGGAGGGCGAGACGCCACCGGTGCACGGGCAGCGAGCCACTCGCGTGCGCGGTAGCCATCAACGGCCGGTACCGGCGAGATCGACCGGAACACCGTTGACCGGGCCCCGCAGTTCGGCGTAGCGGGTCGAGACCCAGCCCACCGACCAGCCGCACAACTCCGCAGCCGTGCGCACCGACATGCCCTCCGCGTGCGCGGCGGCCACGATCGCGCGGGCGTCGTCCTCGGACAGCTTCTCCGTGGCAGGACCGGCGGACAGCAGCGCGGCCCGTTCACGCGCCGCCCGCTCCTCCCGCTCGCTCTGTTCACGACGCTCCCGCTCAACACGCTCCCGCTGCTCGCGTTCCGCGCGTTCGGCGGCCTCACGTTCACGGCGTTCACGCTCCCGCTCACGCTGTTCACGCTCCCGGTCCGCACGTTCACGCTGCTCGCACTCGGCACGCTCCCGCGCCTCTTCCCGCTCCCGTTCCTCACGCCGCGCTGCGGCCTCCCGCTCGGCCTGTTCACGGGCCATGCGGGCCTCGTGCTCACGCTGTTCACGGGCGAGTGCCGCCGCGTGCTCGCGTTCCTCGCGGGCCCGCCGTGCGACCTCGTCACGCCGCTCGATCGCGCCCCGTTCGCGGGCTTCCCGCTCGGCCTGCTCCTTGGCTTCCCAAGCAACCACGGCGGCTGTGATGGCCCGCCGGTAGGCGAGTCCTGTCTCCGCCGTGACGATCAAAAGCAGCGGGGCGACCGCATGCACGGCCACACCCACCAGGTCGTTCTTCAGCGCGGAATCGGCCACGTTGAGGGCGAGAGTCATGCAGCCGGTCATCCACCGCAGCGCGATGGGCCACCGCCCGCCGTTGCCCCCGAGCCGGGCCAGCACCGCGTCCAGCCGGACCACGATGACCACCGCCGCATCCACCACCAGCGGCAGAATCGGCGCCGTCCAGGCCCACTGGGCGGGCGTGTGGGCCGAGGCGAGCGGGGTGACGGTGAGGATCGAGTAGAGCATCGCGCCCGCCACGATCAGCCACGTGCCGGCTGACAACGCCCGCTCAGCTGAACGGATGTGAGCGGCGTTCATACGCTCACCCCCGACCATGAACGCACCCGAATCGCGGCGATCAGCACGACCGGGGAGGCGAGGTCGTCGGGGGTCCCGCTGTCCTCGGTCCACTCCCACTCAGCGCCCGGTACAGGCTCGAAACCGAGCACCAGGAGCGCCCGCATGCGATCCGTGAACGTCGGCACCGTCCGCCCGAACTGGTGCTCGGGCCACCGCTCGGTGGTGTTCAGCAAGGCCACGTACAGGCGCCAGCGCCCGTCACGGACGGACATCTGCGCGGTGAACTCCCGCACGGCGTTCTGTCCGTTCACGCCGCACCACCCCGGTGCACGGTCGCGGCCTGGCCCGCCAGCGCGGTCAGCAGCCTGCGGCGGGCCCGGCGGATACGCCGCACGTCCAGCTCAGTGGGGGTGCGGTCCATGGTGATGATCTGCGCGTCCAGCAGGTCGACGTCCGCAAGGATCGCGGGCATCTCCAACTCGATCGCGTCCAGCTCGGCATCCGTCGGCTCCATGAAGTCGGCGAATGCGGTAACAGCCTCTTGAACAGTGACGATGTGGTCCATTGGGTCGTGTGTCCTTCCACAGGTGAACGGCCCGAACAGCGGTCCCGGTGTTCCAGCACCGGGGCCGCGTCGTTGAAGGTGAAGCCGCGCAGGCTGCGCGGCGCGACCGAAGATCGGCCGCAGTGCCCCGACCGGGAGTTGAACCCGGCCTACGACCATCGGGGCGGTTGCGCTGTACCGCGCACGGGACAGGACCCGCACGCGCCCGCCCTCTTGCTTGCGGAGGTGGGGCGGATTTCCCTCAGGTGCACTCTGTTGAGTTGTCAAGGAACGACCAGCTCAGGGCCCCCATGACGTGCTAGGAGCTATCCCGAACCGACATGCCATGGCGGAGCCCAAGGGCAGCCATCCCCCCGCTGTCCTAGGACTGCAGGCGGCATGGGAGGACTATGACATCGCAGTCCTAGGACTGTCAATAGTCCTAGGACTGTGCTTCACTAGTCCGTGTCGAAGGGAGTTCTGCTGTGGCACCGAAGTGGCGTGAACTGGCGGACCGGGTCGCGGAACAGATCAGGAATGGCGACTACGCACCAGGGGCTCAATTGCCCCAGATCAGGGAGCTTGTAGAGGCCGGCGAAGGCTCGAAGGCCACCGTCCACCAGGCGTACAAGGCACTTGAGGCCGAAGGCCTCGTGACGTCGACACGAGGCCACGGCACGATCGTGCGTCCGCGCTCTGCCCTCAAACGGCTCGGCATCACCCGCTACGACAAGGTCAAATGGCGGGACAGCGACGAAGTCGCGTTCATCGCTGATCGCGTGGCGTCGGGGCGTGCCTACGACCGGAACGAGCAGACGCAGACCGTCAACCGCGTCGCGGCGGACACGATGATCGCTGAGGGGCTCGGTGTCCCAGTTGGCTCACCGGTGTATGCACGTGCTCGCCTCGTAAAGGAGGGCACGCAACCGACGCACACCTTGACCAGCTATTACAGGCCCGAACACGTCGAAGGAACCCGCATCGTCGATCCAACGCCAGGCCCCGCCGGCCGTGGCGGCGGATACCGGGTGCTCTACGACGCCGGGTACGAGATCGACCACATGAAAGAGGCGTTGTTCGCTCGCGTGCCGACAGCGGACGAGGTGAAACTCCTACAACTTCCTACGGGTGAACCCGTAGTTGAGCTTCACCGGACGACATACACAGCAG
Source organism: Streptomyces sp. NBC_00285 (assembly GCF_036174265.1). Lineage (NCBI taxonomy): Bacteria > Bacillati > Actinomycetota > Actinomycetes > Kitasatosporales > Streptomycetaceae > Streptomyces > Streptomyces sp. NBC_00285. Next base: position 5,923,665 of record NZ_CP108055.1, read on the forward strand.
ATGGCACAGTGGTCGAGTTCGCCGTCGGCATCCACGCAGCCTCGCGGTTCGCGTGGGAGTACGAGTTCGAAGTCCCCGACTCCGCCCGGGACAAGGCCAAGGAAGGTTCCGCGTGATCTCCGCTCAGGACTGGGAAGATGCCCGGCTTCTCTGGGACTTCCAGCTGATGCATCACGAGCCGCGTCCCTGCTCGGTCGGCCTCGGTCTTGGCAGCCACGACCTGGGCGTAGCCGACACCACCGTTGACCTGTACCGGCGCGGCATGATGCCACTGATCGTCTTCACGGGCGCGACCAGCCGGACGACACAGGGCCGCATGCCGCGCGGCGAGGCCGAGCACTATCGGGACCGTGCGCTTGAACTCGGCGTTCCCGCGGACGCCATCCTCGTCGAGCCCCATGCCCGGAATACCGGGCAGAACATCACCCTGTCCCGCGCCCTGCTCACAGAGCGCGGAATCAAGGTGTCCTCCGTGCTTCTCGTCAGCAAGCCCTACGAGGAACGTCGGGCCTACGCCACGGCCCGCAAGCTCTGGCCTGAGGTGGAGTTCGTGAGTGCGTCGACTCCCATGACGCTCTCGGAGTACGCGGACTCAATCCAGGACGCACGGCTTGTCATCGACATGCTCGTCGGATCTCTTCAACGGCTGCTGATCTACCCAGCTCAAGGCTTCATGATCCAACAGGACGTACCCGACGAGGTGATTCGGGCGTATGAGCGGCTTGTGACGAGGGGTTTTACGAGCCGAGTCGTTCCTGAGGCTGCGGGAAGTGCTGGCAGCTCAAGTGCTTGAGTCCTCAGGGGGCACCGGCACGAGCAGGGACGGCCGATCGACGCACGGCTCGGCGTGGACGTAGCCGTGGATCGCTCCCGCCGAGTCGCTGTCGAATGGGCGTCGCTCGTACGGCTCGTCGTCCTCGATCGGCTCCCAGCAGGCGCCGCACAGGCGTTGGCTAACCTACTCGGCGATCTTGTCCTCGGCGGTCGGTGAACCGAGCGGCCCGGGGCGCAGGTACAGGGTCAACAGGTAACCGCTCCAAGCTCGGGCCGTACGCGGGATGGGTGGCCTGGGCAGAGTTCAGATACGGCAGGACGGCGGTGGGGCCCGACCTTCGAGTTCTGGAGTGGTTGGCGGCTACCGCCCGTACTTCGGCAACGGGCACCTGTCACCGCACCGCTGCTACGGTCGCGTCCATGGCGCTCTCGGTCTCCACGGGTCACGCTGTCGACCTACGCGTACAGCCGGTTGAAGAGGTTCTTGATCGCGTCGAGCGGTCTCTCCAAGTGGGGCTGCTCCCGGACACGATAGTGCGCAAGCGCCGATCCGTGGGGGCGAAAACAGACCGCGGCACATGGGTACGGATCGAGCGACGCCTGCTCGACAAGATCTCCGACCAGGGCTGGAACGGGACTGAAAGTGCCGCCTGCCTGAAGGGCATCGCCCAGCCCGAATGGCACGGATGTGTGGTCTGGCGGGCCACGGACGGGCCGGTGATGTGGCGAGCCGACGAAACTGAACTCCTGCCAGGGGCTCCTGTCGGAAGCGCCATCCTGAGTGAAGCCCCGAAGCTGTCAGATGACTGGTGGGGGGCATTGAACGCGTCGTTGGACGCGCTGGCGGCCCAGCGCACGAGTCGGGTCGCCACACCGGACACCGACACCATCACCCAGGCCCTCGTCACCGAGTCCATCCGCGGTGTTTTCTCCGGCGATCTCGATACGACCATCGAGCAGTGGGTGCCAGCCCACGCGGACCTGAACTGGGCCAACATGACCGCTCCAGCGTTCAGTCTCTTCGACTGGGAGGACTGGGGTAACGCGCCGCTGGGGCTGGACTCGGCCTCGCTGTGGGCGAGTTCCCTTGCTGTCCCGGCTCTGGCCGATCGCGTATGGCACGAGCGCCGGTCCGACTTCGAGAGCCGGGACGGCAAGTTGATGACGTTGTTCGCCTGCTCAAAGATCCTCGGGCCGTACGCACACCCAGAAGACCCTCGGCTGAAACCCGCCCGGCGCATGGCCGAACAGGTCATCAAGGAGCTTCAGACCGGCTGATCGCGTGAACGGCCTCGCAGGAGACTCCGGTACTCCTGGACCGTTCGTTCCTCGACCTCGCCAACCAGGGCACCGACGAGTTCGCCCAGATGGGCGGGCTCATCAGTGCCCACAGCCACAGTGCCGACCCTCGGCAGGTGATAGGCGGCTATGAACGCCGCCTGCACGCGAGAGAGTTGACGGCTGCCACCGAGGAAGACACGGGGGTCGATCCTGGCCCACACCAAGTCGCTGGTACTGCCGCCGAAGGGGCTCATGCCCCATACCTCGCTGGGGTCCAGGACCCACGCCTTGATGAGGGCGTCCGCGGCGTCCAACGTTCTGACTCCGACCAGTAGGCCGGCGCGGACCATGAGGGTCGCTGGCCTCGGTACGGTCGGGCCAATCAGTCCCACCAGGGATGATGGATCCCACGACGCGATGCCCCAGGCAGCGCACAGGCCCTTGCTCGTAGCGTCATCGAGGGCAGCGCATGCTTCTGTCAGCACCTCCCGGCCGTGCGGGTCGGCCTCGCGGAGTGAGTGTTCCGGGTTGTGCAGGAACACCAGATCCGGCTCCTGCCCCAGGTCCCCAGCCACTTGTTCCACGGCCGCGTGCAGCCGTACCGGGTCCAAGGAATGCTCCGCCCCGCCCGGCCCCGGAAAGTAGCCCACCTTCGTGGAGACGGTGAACTTCGGCAGCAGGTCGCCGGCCGTCTGCGCCAGGACCTGATGCGAACGGAAGCCGAGGTAGTTGGTGCTGGTGTCGAGTGCTGTGACGCCGAGGTCGAGCGCCCCGGTCAGGAGCCGGCGTTCGTGACGAGACCGGTGTAGCCCGAGAACAACTCGGGGGTCAGCACCGCGCACAGCTCCTCCTTCACCAGGATCTCAGCGACCTCCGTCACTTCGGCTCCGACGACGGCCGCGGCATGTTCGACCTCGACCGGCCTGCCGCTGAGCAGCAAACGCAGAGCGGGCAGGGCCTTGGCCGCGAGGGTGAGCTTTTTCCCCGAGGCCACGATGTCGACGGTTTCTCCGTGCTCCTGAATCTGGGGCGGGAAATGGGTGGTGCACACCACTGCGTCGAGCGGCCCGAGTATGTCGAGGAACGGCACGTGCCGGGGCAGTGTCGTCGCCTGCTCGTATGCGTCAAGGAAGTCGGCCGGCGGGCGCTCGCTGATCAGCTGGGCGGCGGCCTCGGTCAGGGCCTCGCGGCCTGTTCCCTGCCAGCGGTCGAGGTCGTGGCGGAAGACCTCGTGCTCGCGGCACCAGTCGGCCAGCCACGCGAGCCAGCTCGCCCCCGTGCGCTTGGTGATGCCGAACGTGACGTGAAGGCTGTTGCCGGAGCCGCTGCCGGTCCGAGTCGCTTGGTGCCAGTGGCCCCGGGGGATGTGCATGACGTCGCCGGTCCGCATCAGGCCGGACCAGATGATCTCGTCGCTCGGAGTGGTGTTGGGGTCGGCGTCCCGGTACATCGGGACGTTGCGAGAGGTCGCGCGGACCTCCCATTCCTTCTCACCCGCGAGCTGGACGATGACGACATCGTGGTCGTCCCAGTGCAGGGGGAAGCCGGAAGCGTCGTTCGTCGTCAGGTACGCGTTGACCTGGACTCGCTCACGGGACCACCACTGCAGGGCCCGGCAGGCGACTTCCATGGTCGGATCGAAGACGTTGGCCTGGTCCATGATCACCGTCGCGCCTTCACCCAAGAGCCTGCCCAGGCTGCGCATGTTGACCATGGAGATGCTCTGGCCCCGGGGACTGACGCTGTCGGTGTAGTAGATGGCCGGATGGACCTCCTCGCCCTTCTGGAAGCACCGGAACTGCGGGCGGTTCAGGCTCCTGCGCATGGCGATGTCGAGCAGGCGGTTCGCGGTCATGATGCGGGAGACGAGTGCGGGGTCGTCCATGCTCCCGCGTACGAAGTCCTTGCCCAGCTCCTCGGCTCCGCTCCACCCGAGCGCTGTCTCGATGGCGCTGATCAACCGATGTTCCATCGTGCGTCCTCCATGGGTTCGACCAATGCTTCGGACGCGGTGAGGGCCGGCACGGCTGACCGCGCCGGCCCTCACCGCTTGGTGCCTTACTCGCTGTCGTGCAGGTTGCCGTCGCCACCCGGCCACGGCGCGTCGCCGGAACTACCCTGGTTGTCCGACCGGAGGCTGTCGTACCGGTCGTGGACGGCGGTCAACTCCTGCACCGCCACCAGGAGGCCCCTCCGGGCCGAAGGCGGTGTCGTGTTCTCTGCCACCTCGTGCTCCTTCCTCTTCGGTTCTCCCGCCAGGGCTCCGACGGGAGGTTGATGGTCGCCCCAAGGCCGTGGGAGAACTGGGTTGCCGTGGGGCGGCGGTCATTGGGCGCGCGATGAACCGGGGTCCGGCGCAAGGGACAGGTCAGCGATGAACCCGCAGAGCGCCTGCGTCCTCACGCATGTTGATCTCCAGAACGCGCTGGTCCAGCTCGTAGAGACATGCACGGCATGCGTAGAGGGTCGCGTGCATACCGCTCGACCGGACGGGCCCGATCCATGTGACCTCGACGTCGTCCCGTCCACACCACAGCCAGCACTCGCCGCGTGCGTGCCATTCGTGGCGGTCCCATAGCGCGTACTCAGTGGGCTCCCTGGTGACGGGGTCGATGTCGCGGCGGGTGGGCCGGAAGACCATGTCAGGATCAGGAAGTGGATGCGCTCGTAATGCGTGCCGTCCCATCACGCGACCGCCAGAGTGAGCGACTCGGGCTCGGTTACGGCCCCGCGCTTCGGCCGGCGCGCGAATAACCTGCGCAGAACGGCGGCTCGGATGGCAGGAGCCGCCTTGGGAAGCTCGATCTCCGCCCATACGAGCTTCCCGCAGCCGGAGGGCTCCCAGTCAGACCGCGAAGCGAGAAGACCGACCATTGCAAGACCGCGCCCGCTCTCATCGTCGTCGTGGGCACAACTCAGCTGCGGAGCCAAGGGATTGCCGTCGACGACGCTGATCATCAGACTGCCGGGGCGGTGGTGCAGCGCGACGGTGACGGGTCCCTCCCCATGGACCACGGCGTTGGTGATGAGTTCGGAAGCGACAAGGCGGATGGTGTCGGCTGTCTCGTCGTCCACCGGCACACCCCAGGTACGCACCTTGTCGACGACCTGGCGCCGGGCAAGGGGCACTTCCCTTTCCATACCCGCAAGGACGAACCGATGGATGAGCGTGGGCATGGCGGACGCCTCCGAAGAGCTGGAGAGCGGCTTCGTCCCCGACGGGGGATACGGGGACGAAGCCGCCGATCTGAGGAACCGTTCCCGAAGCGGACGCCTTGCGCGCGCTCCTCGCTGGACGGCTGACACTCAGTCAACGGGCCCAGCGGGCAAGGCGGAACGTTTCTAGGGGGTTCCTCATGGGGACGCCCTCCCCGTACACGGACACGCGAAGTAGCCTCCCCACTACGCCGCGAAGGGATGACGGGAGTGAAGACGTGCCTGGTGAACCGTTGGCAGTCCACCCGCTGAGCTTCCTCCGCCACATGCGCGGATGGGGCAAGGCCGAGTTCGCCCGCCTCATGCAAGCGCACGGCCGATCACTCGGAATCCCGCTGGCGACCAACCGGACGACCGTGTGGAAATGGGAGCAGGGACAGGAGCCGGACGCTGACGCCCAGCGCGTGCTCGCCGACTTACTGTGCGTCCCGTACGAGCAGGTCCGGGAGGAAGGATGGCCCCGGTGGCTCCCGGTCTGGGAGATCGCGGAGCTCACCACACCGTGGACCGAGGCCGGTACCGTTGAAGCCTTGTCCGAACTCGTGGGGAGTGGCCGCATGGACCGCCGGGGCTTTCTCACCATCACCGGCGCCGCCCTGACGAGCCTCGCAGCGAGCTGGGCGGACGCGCCCTCCGCCTTCGCCTCAGCGCTCAACGGCGACCAGGTCACGGACACGATGGTCTCGACGATCGAGCAGCGCATCAGCACACTCCGCACGCTCGACGACCAACTCGGAGGCGCCCGACTCCTGGAACAGGCACGCGGTGACCTCGCCCTGGTGACTGGCCTCCTCGGCGCCGGCCGCTACACGGACAGGATTCGCGTCCGCCTCTACTCGCTGGCGGCCCGGGTGTCGCACCTGACCGGCTGGATGGCCTACGACGCCGGCCTGCGGTCCGCCGGCCAGCACTACTACGTCGGGGCCCTGCGTAGCGCTCGGACCTCTGGAGACGACGCCTTCGGCGCCTTCATCCTCGCGGAGATGGGAGTCCAGGTCTCTGAGGCTGGACGGACCGCCGAGCGGGTCGACCTCATCTCGACCGCCATCGACAACGCACCTCAAACTCTGTCGCCGTACACCCAGTCCTTCCTTTACCTGCACAAGGCGGAGGCACTGTCACGTGACGGCGACCACCGGAACGCCGGAACGGCGCTCAACCAAGCTGTGTCTCTCTGGGAGCACGGCTCGGTGGAGGAGAACCCGGACTGGCTCAACTGGTTCGGCGAGGCGCAGTTGAAGTCGACCGAAGGCAAGGTCCTGTTGCGTTCCGGGCAGGTGGAGCGCGCGACGAGTTCCCTGGAGACCTCCGTGGAGAGTGCGGCTCCCCGGGACAAGGCCGTACGGTCCAGCCGCCTGGCAGAGGCACGGCTCGCCGGCGGCGACCTGGAAGGGGCTCTGGACGCCGCGAACTACGGCGCCGGGCTCCTGGAGAGCAGTGTCAGCTCCGTACGGGCCCTGGACCGCTTGAAGGAGTTCAACGCTCGACTCGAACCGCGCAAATCCGTCTCCGCCGTCCGCGAGTTCCGCGAGCGTCTTCAGGCGCTTCCCATCGCGGCCTGACAGTCGCCGTCTCGCACTTCGAGGGCCAACCCGCCCCGCTGGAGCAGCCGGTCCAAATGCCAGGATGGACGGCATGACGACGATCGACGGCGAGGTCGAGGTTGGATTCGAACCGCTGCGTGAGGCGTTCGAGGCGAACTTCTCCCAGCACGGGGACATCGGTGCGGCGGTGTGCGTGTACCAGTACGGCCGGCCGGTGGTCGACCTGTGGGGTGGCACCGCCGATCCGGAAACCGGTCGTCCGTGGACACGAGACACGCTGCAGTTGGTCTACTCGGCCACCAAGGGCGCGACCGCGACAGCGGCGCACATGCTGGCCCAGCGCGGCGTATTGGACCTGGACGCACCGGTGGCGAAGTACTGGCCGGAGTTCGCCGCGAACGGCAAGGCGGACATCCCGGTGCGCTGGCTGTTGTCCCACCAGGCCGGGTTGATCGCGCTGGACCAACCGGTCCCGCTGGACGAGGCGTTGGCCTGGCACCCGATGGTTACCGCACTGGCCGCGCAGCGTCCCCTGTGGACTCCGGGCACGACGCACGGATACCACGGCCGGACCTGGGGCTGGCTGGTCGGCGAGGTGATCCGCCGCGTGTCCGGCCGGACACCGGGCCGCTTCTTCGCCGACGAGATCGCTGCCCCCCTCGGACTGGACTTCTTCATCGGACTGCCGGCGGATCAACGCGACCGGGTCAGCCGCATGGCGTACCAGCGGCCGGCCGTTGACCTCACTGCCGTGCCCGCCGAGTCGGTTCCCGAGGAACTCCGCGAACTCGTCGCCGCCTGGCGGGATCCGGAGTCATTCAGCAACAGGGCGTACGCGGTCACCGACCCTGCTGCGATCGACTTCGACTCGCCCAAGGTGCAGGCCGCGGAACTCCCGGCATCCAACGGCATCGGCACCGCACGTGGACTGGCGCGCATGTACGCCGCGCTGATCGGCGAGGTGGACGGCGTGCGCCTGCTCACCCCGGAAACCCTGGAGTCGGCGACCAAGGAACAGGCCGGCGGGAAGGATCAAGTGATGCTGATCCCCAGCCGATTCAGCTCCGGGTACATGCTGCCCACTGAAACCAACCCCATGACCGGGCCGTGTGCCTTCGGCCATACCGGTCGGGGAGGTTCGCTCGGCTTTGCTGACCCGGAGCACGGCATCGCCTTCGGCTACGCGATGAACCACATCATCGGCGGCCCTGACGATGTGCGCGCGATGTCGCTGGCCAACGCAGTGCGACGGTCGCTGGCTCAATGAGAACCACTGCTGGAGAGCGCAGGCCGGAATCCGGAGAAGACCAGGCCATTCGCCCCACGCCTCGATTACCATCGCCTCTGGGCGGGGGTTTGCCAGATGCATGAACTGGCGGCCCTGAGGGGGCATCTCCCAGACTTCGCGGTGTTCTTCGGATCGTGTGGATCACGAGTCAGCCGCAAAGCGAGAGGGCCCATATCGGGGGAAGCGGGCTGGAAGCACCCATGACGTACGACATCGCGGCCCCCGAACCCGCAGGCATGGTGGCTTCGCTCAGCTCCCTGGGGTACTCGCTGCCGGCTGCCGTCGCGGATCTCGTCGACAACAGCGTTTCGGCTGGCGCGCGGAACATCGACGTCGAGTTCACCTGGGCGGGACGGGACTCGTGGATCGCAGTCGTCGACGACGGCAAGGGCATGAACGCCCAGCAACTCGTCACGGCCATGACCGTGGCGGCTCGTGGGCCCTCGACGTCACGCTCCTCCACTGACCTGGGTCGTTTCGGCGTGGGCCTGAAGTCCGCCTCGTTCTCGCAGTCTCGACAGCTCTCCGTGGCCACTGCCACTGCCGGTGACTGGCACATACGGACCTGGGACCTCGATGTCGTCGAGGAATCCGGAGAGTGGCGGCTGCTCCACGGAGCGGACGCCGACACGACGACCGTGTTGAACAGGCTTCGGAGTGGCACTGACCACGGCACGATCGTGCTCTGGCGACGGCTCAACGGCTATCACGGCGGTGAGGTCAGCGAGGACGACGAGCGCACCCAGAAGCAGTTCTACGCCGAGGCGGCCCGCACTGAGTCGCACCTCGGAATGGTCTTCGCCCGCTTCCTCACCGGGAGTCGACGCCGAAACCTGCAGGTGTCCGGGACTGCAGTGGAGCCCTGGGATCCGTTCATGAGCAACCATCCCTCGGTTCAGCGACTCCCCACCGAGGAACTGCCTCTCGGCGGCAGTTCCGTACGGGTCGAGGCGTTCATCCTCCCCAGCGCCCACCGGATCACCTCGGAGGAGTACGGCAGGGCTGCGGGACCACAGGGGTGGCTCGACCAGCAGGGTTTCTACGTCTACCGTCGGAACCGCCTGATCCTGGCCGGCGACTGGCTGGGGCACAGAGGCATGCGCCGTGAGGAGAAGTACAACCTGGCGCGGATCGCCGTCGACATCCCGGCCGAGACCGATGCCGAGTGGGGCGTTGACGTGAGGAAGTCCAGCGTCGTTCCGCCTGTCGGTCTACGTCCGCACCTTCAGCGCATCGCAGGGCAGGCCCGAGCGAAGGCCGCAGACGTGCTGCGGCACCGTGGACAGGTCGCAGCACGGACTCACGGCGATCCTCTGTCGTATGCCTGGAACGTGCGCCGGCCGGACGGCAGGGTCACGTGCAGGATCAACCGCAGCCATCCGCTGGTCCAGGCTGCTCTGAGACCCGGCGGCAACAACACGGCTGACGTACGCGCGTTGATCCGGCTGCTGGAGGAGACGGTGCCCGTTGCCGCCTTGCGAGTGATGCACGAGACGGACACCAGCGACGATCCGGAGCCGTTCGGCGGACCAGGGGCCGCCGACGAGGCGGCGACCGAGGTTGCACAGTGCATCTACGAGTCACTCGTCTCGGGCGGTCGCTCGCCCGCAGCCGCCCGCGAGAGGCTGCGCACCATGCCTCCCTTCGACCAACTGCAGGGGTTCTGGAGCGGATGAGCTGAGTCGTTGCCAGAGGCCGCTCCTACCCTGCTTCATACCGTCTACGTCCCGCTGGAGGTCCCACGTGAGCGCCGTTCCCGACGAGCCCATGGCCAAGGCCACACGCCTGGTTCTCGGATTCCTGCCTCAGGACCGTCAGCCGAAGCCGGAGGAGGTGCAGAACGCGGTCAACGCCATCTTCGGAATGCTGGCCGCGCAGGGGGAGGACCTTGACCGGGAGCAGCTGGCCAAGGAGATCGAGGCCATGACCGCCGTTTTCCAGGAACGGTCCCTGGCACTGGTCGACCCCAAGGGGCATGAGCCCTGGCTGCCCGAAGCGAAGAACGACCGGGCCTGGGACTTCTGGGAGCGCTATCGACGGTACCTCGAAGACGTCGTGAACCTTCCGCCGTGGGTCGTGAGGCGGCTGGACCAGAGCTCGGACGAGGTGCTGAGTCAGCTAGAGGACCCGCGCCGCTCCGGACCCTGGCGTCGGCAGGGTCTTGTGATCGGACAGGTGCAGTCGGGCAAGACCGGCCAGTACATCGGGCTTGCTGCGAAGGCCGTTGACGCGGGATACCGGTTCATCGTGGTCCTCGCCGGCATCCACAACGACCTCCGGAGCCAGACACAACTGCGGGTAGACGAAGGGCTCCTGGGTTTTGACACCCAGCACCAGAACCGATCCAACGAGGACGGCCGTTCACGCGCGATCGGTGCGGGAGCCATGCCCCTCGCCAAGAAGCTCGACATCGCGTCCCCGACAAGCAGCGCGGAAAAAGGGGACTTCGGCCTCGCGACAGCCAAGGCCATCAACTTCCCCCTCGGCCGCTTCCCCGTCGTCCTCGTCGTCAAGAAGCACTACAAGATCCTTGAGTACCTGCGTAACTGGGTGATAGACGTCCACGGCACCGAGGACGAGAACGGCGAGAAGGTCGTGAAGGACCTCCCTCTGTTCGTCATCGACGACGAGGCCGACAACGCCTCAATCAACACGGTCCGTGACCCCGAGGCAGACCCGACCAAGACCAACGCCGCCATCCGCAGGCTCATGAAGAGCTTCGACAAGGCTTCGTACGTCGGGTACACGGCCACCCCCTTCGCCAACATCTACATCGATCCGGACGCGGACCACGACGTCGCCGGGGAGGATCTCTTCCCGTACAGCTTCATCCGCAGTCTCCCTTCGCCGTCGAACTACCTGGGTCCTGAGCGGGTTTTCGGACTCCAGGTCGACGACGAGGACGAGGAGGACGTGCAGCCGCTGCCGCTGGTCCGCCACGTGGACGACGCGGACACCTGGCTTCCCCCCAGGCACAAGTCCGGTGACAGCCCGAGTGACAGGCTCCCGCAGTCCCTCCGCGACGCGATCTTCTCGTTCGTGCTCGCATGCGCGGCCCGTCGGGCGCGAGGGCAGACGAAGGTCCACAACTCGATGCTGGTGCACGTCACCCGTTTCACAGCGGTGCAGACGCTCGTTCGCGACCAGGTCGACGACCACCTGCGGCTCATCGTGGACATGATCCGGGACCGGTACGGAAAGGGCCCTGAGCTCCGCGCCGAGCTCCGGGCTCTCTGGGAGCGGGACTTCGTGCCCACCACGGACAAGTTCCCGGCTGACGAGGTGGAACGCCTGACCTGGGAGCGGGTGTCCGAACAGCTCCTTCCTGCCCTCAGGAAGATCCAGGTCAAGACGGTGAACGGCACCTCCAAGGATGCACTCGACTACTACGAGAACCGGAGGAACGGCCTGTCCGTGATCGCCATCGGGGGACAGAAACTCTCCCGCGGCCTCACCCTGGACGGCCTGACCGTCAGCTACTACCTGCGCGTCTCGAAGACGTACGACACCCTCCTCCAGATGGGCCGGTGGTTCGGATACCGCCCCGGCTACGAGGACGTGTGCCGTCTTTACACCACGCCAGCGCTCGAAGACGCCTACGCGGAGGTCACCGCTGCGACCGACGAACTCCGCAGGGAGGTCGAGGAGATGGCGGCGCTCAGCCTCACTCCGAAGGAGTTCGGGCTGAAGGTCCGGTCCTCTTCGCTGGGTCTCACGGTGACCGCAGCCAACAAGATGCGGCAGAGCACGAAGATCCTGCTCAGCTACTCCGGGGAGGGACCGGAGACCGTGATCTTCAGGCTCGCTGAAAGGACCGTCGAGAACAACTTCAGGGCCCTCGAAACCCTTCTCCGCCGGATGGGCAGCGTCGCGGAACCCGGAGGCCCGGGCGGCAACGTCCGGTGGGACGGGGTGCCCCCTGAATTGGTCTCCGAGTTCCTCACCTCCTACGAGACGGACCGTATGGCGCAGCGGGTTCGCCCGAGGCTCATCGCGAAGTACGTCGAGCAGTGCGCAAAGGTGGGTGAGTTGGGCAGCTGGACGGTTTGCCTGGTCAGCAGCAAGACGTCGAAGTCGCCGCGGGTCATCGGCGGGCGCACGGTCGGACTTGTGACCCGCACTTCGCTCAACGAGGGATTCGAGACGGAGGGAAGGTACACGATCCGCCGAGTGCTCAGCCCACCGGACGAGCTGATCGGTCTCGATCCCGAGCAGATGGTCGCAGCCCGCAAGGCCGCGAAGAAGGCCGCCGAGAAGAAGGAAGCGCCGGAGCCGAAGACCCCGGCAGGACCGTTCATTCGGCGGGAGCGGAGGACCGACCAGGGGCTCCTGCTGATCTACCCCATCGTGCTGCCGAAGTCCGCCGACGCCGAGTCGACGACCCCCCTTGTGGGCTTCCAGGTGAGCTTCCCGCACTCCGAGTACCAGTCGAAGACCGAATACGTCGCCAACACCATCTGGCTCCAGGAGGACATCTACACCATCGACGAGGAGGAGGACGAGGCGTGACCGTCACCGAGGACGAGTGGCGTGAACTGGAGAGCCCCCAGGACGCCCCGGGGAGGTCCAACCTCCGTCTGTACCCGGAGTCTCCTCTCGACATCTTTCTCTCCGTCTCCCACCCAGGCGGACAGCGCATGTTGGTGTTCCGGGCGGACGCTCGTTCCGCAGACCCGATCGTGCGGTCGGTGGGTCGCCTTCCCAAGGCAGCCGGGATCGAGATGAACCTCAGTGCCGTGTCCCGGGTCGAGTATGAACTCCAGGTGATCCTGACTGCGGACGGGCTTCGCGAGGTGTTCAACCCGCTTGTCACCGACGTCGCCGAGACCGCCAAGACTGCGCCGGCCGCTGCGGAGGCGCTGGCAGCAGCGGTGGACCGGTTCGAGAGGTGGCAGGACCTCCTGCGTGCTGTCAGCAGGGACGGGCTGAGCGCCGAGGCGCGGCGTGGGCTCTACGGCGAACTCTTGGTGCTGGGCGACGTCCTCCTGGCCTCTCTGGGCCAGTCCGAGGCGGTCGAGGCGTGGACCGGGCCCACGGGGACCAACCAGGACTTCCAGCTGTCCGGGGTGGCGGTCGAGACCAAGGCCAGTGTCGCGAAGCGCCCCCGGAGCATACGGATCGCCAGTGAGAGACAGCTGGACGGCACTGGTACGCCTGCGCTGGTCCTCGCGCTCGCGAACCTCGACGAACGACGCGGCGGATCGGGGGAGAGCCTGAACAGGAGGGTGGAGGGGATACGACAGCAGCTCACGAGCCCGGCCGCCCGGGCCAGGTTCGACGGCCTGCTCATCCAGGTCGGCTATCTCCCCGGGCAACATGACCTCTATGAAGAGCCCCGGTACACCCTCCGCGAGCTTCGGTTCTGGCACGTGCGGGAAGGCTTCCCCAGACTGGTTGAGTCGGACCTGCCAGACGGCGTCGGTGACTGTACGTACCACGTGAGCACCTCGGGTCTGGACGCCTACCGCGCCACGGTCGACGAGGTGAAGGAACTGATCGGGGGATCCCATGGCTGAGCTCGACCTGGCCGAGTTCTCGCGGAGCCTCGTCGCCGACGTCCAAGCGACCGCGGATGCCGAGGGAACGACCACCCCGGAGGCGTTCACACGCCGGGTCTTCGAGGACCTGGAGCAGGCGGGCGTCGTGTCCAACACGTTCACCGCCTACCACAAGATGCATGGCCACGAGGTACATGGCTACGGCATCGGGGAGTCGGGCGAGTCCCTGGACCTGTTCGTGACGGACTTCCAGCTGGCACCGTTGGAGACCAAGCTCACGAAGGCACAGACCGAGACGTCTTTCAGACGGCTTCTGGCGTTCGTACAGCGTTGCCGGGACGGGCTGCAGCAGCACATCGACGAGTCGTTCGACGTGTACGACATGTGCGCGGCGGTCGAGAAGGCTCTGACCGAGGTGCAGCGGATCAGGCTCTTCCTGCTCAGTAACAGGGTGTGCACTGCAACCGAGGTGCCGACCTCGGACTTCGACGGCCTCCAGGTGACCCACGAGGTGTGGGACCTGGCGCGACTGCACCGTCACGCGACGTCGGGCGCCCTCGGGGAGCCCATCATGGTGCCCTTCGCCCCTCCGCTGCCCTGTGTCTCCGCCCCGAGCTCGGAGGAGGACCACTCCGTGGTCCTGGCGGTCATACCCGGGGAGATGCTCGCCGAGTTGTACGCCGAGTACGGCACCCGGCTCCTCGAACTCAACGTTCGCTCCTTCCTCCAGACCCGCGGTGCGGTCAACCGGGGGATCCGGGAAACCTTGTTGAACGCGCCGGGCCGGTTCCTGGCCTACAACAACGGGATCACCGCGACCGCGTCAGAGGTCGACTTCGTGAGGGGCCCGGACGGCGAGCCCAGCCACATCTCCGGAGTGCACGGCCTGCAGATAGTGAACGGCGGCCAGACGACCGCCTCGCTCCACTATGCGCTGAGCCGCGACAAGGCGGACCTGTCCCACGTCCGGGTACAGATGAAGCTGACGGAGGTGGCGCCCGAGCGGCTCGCGGAGATCGTTCCGAAGATCTCGGAGTACTCCAACACGCAGAACCGGGTGACCCAGGTCGACTTCAGTTCCAACCACGACTACCACGTGGACATGCAGCGGATCACCCGCTCCCTGTGGGCCCCCGCGACGGACGGCAGTGGTCAGGAGACCCACTGGTTCTACGAGCGTGCGCGTGGCCAGTACACGGACGAGCTGGCCAAGGCCCGTACCCCGGCCAGGCAACGGCAGTTCAAGAAGCTGAACCCGACCAAGCAGAAGTTCACCAAGGCGGACCTCGCCAAGTTCGTCCACTCGTGGAACCAGCTGCCCTACCACGTGAGCCGCGGAGCACAGAAGAACTTCGTCGAGTTCATGTTCAACGTCGAGAAAGCGCCGCCCCGCGTCGACGTTCAGTACTGCCAGAGGGTGATCGCGATGGCCATCCTGTTCAAGGCGGTGGACCGGGTCGCCGGCATTCACGGAGCAGGCAGCCACAAGAGCATGATCACCACGTACACCGTGGCTCGCCTGGCACTGGCAACGGACCGCCGGATCGATCTTGACCGGATCTGGCGAGAGCAGGGCGTCTCACCAGTGCTGGAGGCCGCGATCCACGACCTGTGCCCCCGCGTCATGCGGGCGGTGACCGCTCCTCTTGAGGGGAACCACGTGGGTGAGTGGGCCAAGAAGGCGGCGTGCTGGGACGCCGTGTCCAGGGTTCCCTGGCAGACTCCCCGAGCCCTGACGGCGGAGTTGCTCGACCATTCGTTGGACGAGGCGACACTCGCTGGCGGTACAGGTGCTGAGGAAGGAGCAGGTGAAGAGGCCGCTTTGATCCCGGCCGACGAGTGGTACGCGATCGAACGCTGGGCCAAGGAGACCCGGAACCTCGAACCCTGGCAGCGGCAACTGGCCCAGTTCGTCGGACGTCGACTCGAACTGGAGCAGGAAGTTCCCGAGACACAGGCCGTTCAGGCCCTGCACGCGCGTAGCGAAGCGCTACGGCTGGGATTCAACCCTGGTTCGTAGTCGGCGGGTTCGAGCCTTGGACAGGAACCCCTCAACCTCGTCAGAGCATTCCCTTCTCTATAAGGTCACGGATCGCGTCCTCGGGCCGCGGGAGGACGTTCCGCCCGTCCCCGTCCCCGTCCCCGTCCCCGTCCCCGTCGCTGAACGCGACAAGGTCGGTATCCGGTGAGATACCGACCTCCGCCAACAGGCCGATAGGCAGCTCGACTCGACCCTGGTCATCGACATGAAGTTCGGCTGATTCCCAGAGCATGAGGAGTGCGGCACTCTCCCTCTCGGAGGACGTCGACAGGCTGGGGCTGTGATCGTGGCCGGAGGTGGCAGGGCCCCGGATCGGCAGTGGGTTTCCACTGCCAAAGGGAAGCATCTCCGTGGCCGACGAATGAGGGACACCAATCCCGAGATCGCTCTCCGGAAGGCCGTGCACTGGCTGGGCCTCAGGTTCCGTCTTCAGCGGAAGGTGGCACCGCGCTGCACAGCGGACTTCGTGCTTCCCCGAAAGCACGTTGCGGTCTTCGTCGATGGTTGCTTCTGGCACGGCTGCCCTGACCACACTCCCAAGGAGTTCCGAGGGCCCAATGCCGTTCTCTGGCACGAGAAGATCGAGACCAACAGGGAACGGGACCGACGCAACACAGTGCAGGCCACAGCGGCCGGGTGGACCGTGATTCGGATCTGGGAGTGCGAGATCCGTCGCGATGTCGGAGGAGCCGCACAGCGGGTCGCGGAGACTGCAGACCCGAACGCGGCGGAGTGACAACGCCGATCGGCTACTCCTGGGTGACGGCCAGAGTCAGCAGGTCGTCGGACAGCTTCTCCCGGCTGGCACAGTGAGTGACGAGCGGGCACTCCGAACAGACGGGCTGGTCCTCCCTGCAGAGGTCCATACCGATGAGCCGAATCGCCCCCATACGCAGAGGCGCGTCCTCGCCTGCGCCCACGAGCTTGACCAGATTGACGCGGCCCTCGCTCAGGCGGTTGGCGTGATCCGTTTCGACACCGTTCACGCGGGCCGCGACCCGCAGCGTCCCCTGGACGACCAGCATGAGGTCCTCTCCGATCAGCAGTCGGTAGAGGGCCGCCTCTGCTGGCTTCATGGCCAACTTGGCGGGTACGTCGAGCCGCTTGTTCCACTGCCAGTCATAGGGCTTTTCCACCAGCGGTGCCAAGCGGTCCACACGGGACCGGGCGGGCACCGTGGGCGCCGCGTCGACCAGTTTCTTGAACAGCGCCGCGGTGAGCGTCTTTGACCTTCTGACAGGGGCCATCAACTCCGCCATCACAGCTGGCTTGATCTTTGCGCCGGAGACAATGGCCACCACCGCGGCGTGAAGCGGTACCGGCTGCTCGCCCGGAAGCTGATGCCAGTCCCCGCCGAGCAGCCTCTGCTTCGCCCAGTCCGTGAGACCGCCCCTGACCTCCCGCCAATGGGGCTGGAGCCCGGCAGGCTCGATAGAGCCGTCACCAACAGGCTTCAGCGCCTCCGCAGCAGCCTCTCCCAGCAGAGGGGGTACGGCGTTCCCAATCTGCCGGAAGGCGTCACTCCGGGTGCCGGCGAACCGGAAGCGGTCCGGAAACGTCTGAACGCGTGCCGCCTCCCGCACCGTGAGCGTCCGCAGCTGCTCCGGGTGGATGTACCAGTAGCCGTCCTTGGCGATGTGGGCGGTGATCGTACGACTGAGTTCGCCCCAGGCCAGCTTCTTGTACTTGTCCGTGTACTTGTCCGCGCTGTATCGCTGGTAGCCCTTCTCGTCCTCGGCCAGCTTCTCGTGGAGATCCGAGTACTTGGTGTCGGACTCCATGACCTCGAAGATCCGGTAGTCGTCCTTCCGAACCCTCCGGGTCATGTGGTCCCAGATCAGCCCACGAGTCGCCTGTTCACGCATCTTCGTGGCGAAGGGCGACAGGTTGCGAGGCTTCTGGTACGTCAGCTTTCGCTCGCCAACCCGTTCCGTGGGAACGACCTCCAGCTCGGGCAGGTCGCCGATGGCGTCGCGCAGGGTGGTGCGTTCTGGGTCCGGCTTCCGCCAGGTGAAGTCGTCCACGTCTTTCCTGGCCAGGAGGATGAGACGCTTCCGGTGCTGCGGAACGCCGTAGTGCCACGCGTCAACGAGCCGCACCTGCGTCGCGTAGCCGAGCTCCTCCAGCTCCTCCTCGATCGTCCGGATGACGAAGAAGTCGTCGTGGAGCCCCATGTCGGGGACGTTCTCCATGAGGACTGCGCGCGGGTTGATGCGCTTGACCATGTCCAGGTAGGCGCTCCACAGTTCCTTGCGGCGGTCCTCCGCGTCGCGACCATGGTGCTTGACGAGGTCACGGATCTTGTTGCGACCGGCCCTGCTGAAGGGCTGACAGGGAGGTCCTCCTGCCACAAGATCGATCTTGGCGGGCTTGAGGATCTCTTCGAGCCGGTCACGCTCGGCGGGGTCACCGAGGTCCATCTTCAGGCTGAGGCCGGGGAAGTTCGCTTCGTGGGTTTCCCGCGCGCGCTCGTCGAAGTCCACGGCTGCCGCAGTGGTCCATCCCGCCCGCTCGACGCCGGCGCTGAGACCGCCGGCGCCGGAGAAGAGGTCTACGGCCAGCCTCTTCCCCTTACCGAAGCCCTCCAACCAGTCCTGGAACTCCTCCGGGGTGCAGCTGTTCTCGTCCGGATCCAGCTTGAGGTAGTCACTGCGTTCAAGAGGTACGCCGTAGTGCCCCTTCTTCACAGCACAACCCTTCGTACGCATGACATGAACGAGCACCAGGAGATCACAGACGCGCTGGTGGAAGCAAGGATTCCGCCGAAGTGGACGTCAGGAAAACCTGCTGCTCACCTGCCGTGGTTCCCCCCGGCATCGCGATCCTCGGGATCCCCCTGGGGTCCGGATCCGAACCGACGCTCTGACGGACTCTGAGACGACCAATATTAGACGACCGAGAGATCATGATCCTCATCGGCTCAACGACGGATCCTCACACGGGGATACGCTCACGCCTTCCCCTGATTCAGCCGGGTGGCCCCTGCCTGAAGCGGGCACCGTGCGAGGCAGGGATCCTGGAGCGGGCGGCGCGTTCGAGCGCACCAGATGGCATCGAGGAGATCCTCACTGCGGTCCAGGAAGAGAACGACGTGGGGTACGCCGAGCTCATGTCCGACTTCCACTGGCGGAGTGGCCGGCGTGAGTCTCGCTCTCAGCGCAGCTCGGACCGCCACCTTCTACTCCTGCTCCAGCGAGCTCGACACTCACCACCATGCCAAGTACCCGATGGTAGGCGTCGTGCCTGACACAGAGCGTGCAAAGCCTGATAGTCGAACTAGCGGAGCACACAGGCTGTGGAGTCGGCCAAGAGTGGGGCCGCTGGTATGTGTACGCCAGGTCCGTGACAGCTCTGCACGCTCTGGACAAGTCGATCCTGGAGCGCCGAGAAGCCTTCGGCGCCCTGCCGCAACCGACATGGGTTGAGGGGCTCGAAGAGGAGCTTGAGCACATCAGCGACTACTGAAAACTGGCCTCGTGCCGCAGCTCCGCCCGCACCAGGCGCGACCTGCCGGATTGAATGAGCCCTGGCGCACGTATCGGATCAGCGGAACCGAGATTCGGTGGCATCATCCGGTTCGACCCGGGACGACGCTACGAGCCTCCACAGCTTGTCGCGCGCCATCCCGTCCGGACGATAGACGATCTACGGCGATATGACGTCCGTCGCCAGCCACGCTGATCCTGTCAGCACCCACGTGACCGCCCACGACCAGTACCCCAACGCATGGCGGGTTCTCAACACGACAGGGTGCGTCAGCACAGGCTTCCAGTGGATCGATCCAGCACGCGGACGTACCCGCGAATTTCTTGGCGGTCGAGCGCGTTCGATTCGACAGTGGAGCTGCAGCAGCGGCTCGATATGAGGTCGACCGCAGCGTGCTTGCCTCGTCGAGTACGAGGCATTGCGCAAGTGAGTCACCGCAACGCGCGCCATGACACCAGCAGAAGTGGACGCTGCCAAGGCGCTGCTGCGAGACGGGCCCCTCTGAGTCGATGTCCAGTTGAGGCTAGGCGACCCCTGCCTCAAGGTACTCCAGAAGTGCTCGCACGTCGGCAGCGTCCATGCCTGCGGCAAGCGGCGCTTCTTCTTCAGGATCACCTAGCTGCTGCACCTCCGGGTCATCGAGAATTCGCCCCATGAAGTCCAGCTTCTCCGCCAACCGAAGGGCGACCACGTCATCGACACTCCCTTCGGCCGCGAGCACTGTGACCCGCGTCTGCGTGTCCGGACCGAGGCCGAGGCGGTGGATGCGATCCAGGCTCTGCAGGAACCGGCCCGCCTGGAAGTCACGGTCGACGTAAACCGCGTCATGACACACCTGGTGAAGGCTGATGCCCTCGCCAAGGGTCGCCGGATTAGAGATCAGGACCATGCAGTCCGGATCTTCCCGGAAGCGGTGAAGCTCAGCTTCCCGATCGGGTGTTCCACCGTGCACGGCCGCCGGCTGGAACGGCGCCAGGAGAGCTTGGAGCGAAGTGATGCTGCGAACGAAGCTCGTCCACACCAGTGTCTTGCGTCCATCGGCGGCGTTGGCGGAGACGATGGAGAGAGCCTCTTGATACTTGGGCGGCAGCTCGTACTCAGGGAGCTGCCGGAGGAGCACAGCGAGCGAGTCTCCTTCGGCCGCCTCCAGCGGTGGGACGCGGAACTGTAGCGGCTCGTGGCGTGTTGAGCCCGCAACGAGCAAAGCCGGACTGGTCGCTGCCATCAGCAGACGCAGCGCCGTCTTGCCGAGCCCCTCGAAGTCAGTCCTGTCGGCCGCCGCCCTGGCCGAGAACTTGCCGATAAGCGCGTCATAGATTTCGCGGTGCAGCGGCGGCATCGGGATGCGGCGTACTCGCGTCTCCACAGGAGGAAGCCCCAGCTCATCCTTAGTCGTCCGCGTATACAGGGGCCGCAGCACCTGACTGGCATGGGCGAGATCACCGCCGTCGACAGCCTGTGTCACCACACGCCGTCCGTGCCCCGGCCAGACGAAGGAGAACAAGTTCTCCAAGTCCTTGGCGCCATTGGGCGCAGGTGTGCCGCTAAGAATCATCCGCACTCGGCTGAGGGGACCCAGCGCCATGCATGCGGCGCCGTACACTCCAGCGCCCCCAAGCTTCATGCGGTGTGCCTCATCGAGGATGAGCATTGCCGGAGCCGCCTTCAACCATTGGGACAACCCGGCCAGAGCCCGGTCCAAGCGCTCGTAGTTGACGAGGACGATGTCCGCCGAGGGCGGCATCGACTTGCCGAGCACCTGCACGTCAAGCTGAGTGGAGAAGCACTGCTTGGCCTCCTCCTGCCACGCCTCGTAGGCAGACTTGGGACTCACCACGAGCACACGAGCCACGGCTCCGCGCCGACGGAGCGCAGAGAAGGCAGCGAGAGAGACGCGGGTCTTGCCGGCGCCCGGCACACTGAAGTTGGCTCCGTGACCGACCGAGAGGAGTCGGGCGATGTCGCGGAGCTGGAACGAGGTGAGCGGGCCAGTCCAGTCGTCGCCCAGCAGGGCCGGAACCGAGTCCGGCTCGACGGTGTCCTCGTCGGGTGAACCGCTGAGGAGCCGTTCAGCCGTGTCAGCCGTGTCGAGCATCTCGGTGACAAGGAGGCGGAAGTCGTCTTCCCAGGTCACGCTGTCCGGCTGGGGCCAAGTCCCGAGAGCGCTGAGGCTGGCGAGGAAGCTGTCGATAGGGACAATCGCAGAGAGCCTGTCGGTCATACGGCCGCTGGGGAACCTGGTGACCAACTGCCCGAGCGCGCTGCGGCACTCAGGCACGGTACGTAGCGCAGTCTGCGTAAGGGTGACGTCGAAGCCGATCGTCAGGCTGGGCTCTCCGGCCACTTAACGCGCCTTCCCAAACGTCTCAAGGAGCCAGGCCACGCCATCTCCGGGGTGCTGCACAGTTCGCCTGGCCTCGATAGCGAGCTTCTCCAGCTTCTGCCTCAGGTCAGCAACGGCATCGTCGAACGACTCCTCATCTAGGCTTCGCTGCGCGCGGGACATGACCAAATCGGTGACGCACTGCTCAATGTCGCGGCTGGCGTCAGCAAGGCGGGCAGGTGCTGCCTGCTTGCGCTTCTTGATACGCGCGTCACGGCCGAGGCTGGCGATGGCCTCATCCATCGCCGCACCCAGCCGACGGATCTCGATCTGGGCCTGCGTCGCAGCTTCCGGCGAGGCCGCGCTGCCCGGTTGGCTAACAGCTCGTGCGTGCAAGACGGAGTCCGTTAGCGCCTTAGCCGCGCTAAGGGGGGCAGACGGACCCTTCACCGCACGGCCTAGACCGGGGATGGCCACAGTCGCCGAAGTTTCAGCTGGAACCTCGCTGGCTGACATTTTCTTGGGGAGGTACAGGCCAGCGAAGTCGTGATCGATGAAGCGAACGTCAGTCTTGGCGAAGCCCAGGAGAATGGCTGCCAGCCGGTTCTCCAGCAGCAGTTCGGCCTTCTCTGGGTTCACCGCATACTGCTTGGCGTAGGCACGCTGTAGTTCGCGGAACTTCTCAGCGTGATCCTCGAAAGCAACCAATGACAGCTGCTCGCCTGCCGTCTTGCTCCGTTCGATGAGTGACTGGATGCAGGCCAGCACCCACTGGTCCTGTCGGCAGCGCTCTGCTGTCGTACGGAAGGTAGCCGCGATGACGGCGAGTGGCGTGCCTTGATCCACTAGCTCCTGAACCGCGAGCAACCGGTTGATGTAGGAGTAATCCCGCCGGTGCTCCTTGCGCAGCTGGAGCGACAGTTCGATTGCGGCGATGTCTTGCCAGTCGCAGGAAGGCGGCAGAACGGCTACACGCATGGCGTGGTTAGGGCCATAAAGCTGCATCAGTCCAGCACGCCGGGTGTTTCCGTTGACGAGGATGCCTTCGTGAGTGATCAGGCCGGGATCCGTCTGCCCGTACTCCTTCAAACTCGCTGTCAGCTCGTCGAACTCAGGATCTGTCCGGGCAGGGTCTGCCGGGAGCACCTGCAGGAGGCGGTCCAGGTATGCCTGGCTGTCACTGCTCCAAGGGTCGCCCGCGAGTGCCTCCGCCTGCTTCGGGTCGTGGCCGGCCTGCGCCCGGATGCGGTGGGTTGCCGGGTTGTAGTAGAGGTTGCCCACTGGCATCTGGATGACCTCCAGGTGCTCCGAGCCGCCCCTCCACTCGACAGTGAAGGTCTCGCGGGGGCCGCCGGCGACTGCGATCTCCTCCAACCGGGACCGGACGAGGGCGCGGTTCTCTTCGGCCCCCGGCGGCAGACCGTAGCCCTTGGCCATGTACTTACTCCTGCTTTCGTGCTCGTTCGTACGAGGGGTGTTCCGATCTACCGGGATACTCAGTCGAGTCCCAGTTCCGCCCGGAACTGCGTCCGTGACTCCTCAGGCAGAGAGCGGTAGTCACTCCAGATCTGCTCAAGACGGGTGAACTCCCGCTGGTTGGCCGTCACCCAGTCGGACAGTACGCCGCGCTCGGCTGAGTCGAGGGCAGCGGCTGCCGTGAGCACCTTGCCCAGGTCCGCCGCGAGCAACCTGCCTCCCACCCTGCACCGCTTGCATTCGGTGACCAGCTCCGTGGCTTTGGTGCCGTCCGGCTTCACTACTTCTCTGCGCGCGATGTCGAGCTGGGCTGCCTCGTAGGTGCCGGCATAGGTTTCACCAGGGGCGATACCGCAGGATCGACACATGTACCCGTCTCTAGCCAGCACCTCACGCCGGCGCCCTGCGCCGATCGCGATAGTGCCTGCCCTGCGGGTCGCGCGACCCGGCTCCCAAACGGGGTCACCAGGCTTTACGAAACGCTGCTCGTGAGAGTCCAATCCCACGTCTTCCCTGCTGGTGTCGATGCGCCACCCGAAATCCCGGAGGTCTCGCATGCGGCGGTCGACTTGGGACACCCCGGGGAAGGCGGCTCGCAGTTCCTCCTTAGTAAAGGTGCTGCCTTCCCCCACTTCAGAGACTAGCCAAAGGGCCACGCGCTTCATCGTTCCGAGGCCGGCATCCTGCCAGGACGGCATGACATCTCCATTCGCGGGGACTCCCGGCGGGAGGCCCTGGGTGGCACTGGTGAGCAGGGGGCTGTGGGCATTCATTCCTAGCACAACCCCACGTCCTCATTCCAGCGGTTATAAATCTTTACTTGAACAAGGAAAGGAAACGACTCTGTAATGATCCGTTTTGCCGCTATTTGTCGGCATTAAAGGCGGCAAATCACATCTCGGAAAGTAGCCAGGGAGAAGCGCGGATCCGTGCACCGCTGGGTCGGTGAGTGGCTAGGCTTCATGCGATCACCGGTTCCCCATGGGCAATCTCGGGCGAGCGGAAGGGTTCGTTTGGCATGCCATCACTAGGATCGATTAGCCCCACTTGCGTGCCCGAGGCCACGGAAGAGGTCCAGGCATTCGCCAACGCGCTCAAGCGCCTCATCCACCACGTCCGCCCTGGTGACGCGATGGCGCTGAAGGCGAAGGCACTGCATATCTCGCCGCCACTCCTCTCTCACTGGCTGAACGGGCGGCGGCTTCCGCGTCCGGCGGCCATAGAAGAGCTGTCCGGGTTGGCGCTGGGAGGGATGACGGGCGATCGGGATATTGCCGCACTGGCTCACGAGTTCACAGCACTCGCGGCACTCCTCCAGGACGCGCGGCGGTCGATCTGCCGCCGATGCACGGGTGGCTGTACCTGCGACGAGACGGGACGCGAGGGGGACCGGCGCAACAGTTCCTGCACTCCTCCTGCCGACAAGGGGGACCGGCGCAACAGCGCGGCGCCGTCGAACCTGAATTTACCGGCACGCCTGGCGACGATGGCTGAGGCCGATCGAAAGACTCATCTGCGGGATCTAGCGGCGGCAATGAGCGACGGGGATGTTGGTATATATGCCGACATCCTTGCGCGTGCAGGAATGAAGACTGAAATGGAAGTTTTGATCCGTTCAGCGGAATCAGCTGGGAGAGACTCGACGGAAATTGCAATCATCCTCGGCAGACTCCGCTAGCATCTTGAATGATTGACTCCCGCTCGAATCGCGAACGAGGAACACGTGTGTCCAGTGACAGGCGCGAGGGGTTCTTCCGCCCTCTTTATAGATACTGCCGCGCACCCCCCCACGGCAGTGCAGGGAAGGCTCGGCCTGAAGGGTCTGCAAACCACGACCGAGACCTCCCCTGCCGGAACGCCCGTTAGATCGATGACCAACTAGGAGTTCCATCTTGAATAGTAAGGCCCTCCTGGCCCGGCTGGCCAGGAAGATCAAGGCTGCCTGTCTGCGGCTCCGCGCTGCCGCCGTTGGCGCGGGCCGCGTCGGTCCCCTGTGGGAGAAGACGCGTCGCCGGCTCCGCTTCCTCCGCTGGACTCTGGTGATCCAGATCCTCAAGGGAGCCGCCTTCGCCGGCGGCGGCATCATCATCCAGGTCCTGGCCACTCGGCTCCTCAACCGCTGAGGCCGATTCCCTGGCTGCCGCTCGCACCTGCCGCGGAGAGCCGAAGACGGCCAACCGGTACGGTGGCTGACCGTCCAGCAGCCCCTCGACGAGGGGCTGCTGGACGGTCAGCGGACCTGGGGGAAATCTGGGAGAAGACCTTCTCCCGGCGGTGTCCGGGTCCTCGCTTAGGTCAACGCATACCAAGGTCGTGACCTGCGCACATATGACCCGCACCAAGTCTGGGTCTGGCTCGAACCTAATTCGGGACGAAGAGGTCGTGGGTTGAAAAGGCCTGGGCCCTCTGTCCTCGGAGCAATACAGTTCAGATGTGATGAGCTGTCCCGACTGCGACACCAATCTGGAGCAGACGCCCGTTGAGCAGCCGTGCCCAAGCTGCGGCGGCGACCGACGCAGCGCGACTGTGTATGCAGAGGCAGCCTTGGTGGCCACTGCTGCCCTCAATGCCTCGGGGAGCATCGGATACAACCCGCGACGACCGTGGCAACAGAAGTGGCGCGACGTCATCAGCGGCCTAGACGCCCTTCAAGCGACCTACCGGCAAAGTGACCTTGACAACGAAGCTGTGCGTCGGCAGGTCGAGACCTTCTTCAAGGACTGCTGTGAGCTCGCAGACTGGTTACGGGAGCAAGTCGGCAAGCCCGAAGCCATGGACTACGTCAAGGCCGACCGGTATCTAAAGCTTTGCGACGGTATGGCGCAGACGACGAAGCATCACACCCGGGCTCCCAGTAGCAAGCGCGACCCGATCACGGCAAGGATCTCTCGGGTGGACGGGGGGCAAGGGGTCCGAGCTGAGATTCAGTGGTCAACCCCCAGCGGCTCGACCGGCACTGAAGACGCCCTCGACTTGGCTCAGCGTTGTAAGTCCGCATGGGAGCGGTTCTTTCAACAACACGGTTTGACAGCGTGATGAGTCGACGGGGGCGTGAGCCTAACGGTGACAGTGCCGGCGGTCTCACTTGTGGTCTCAATGGCGCATCGGCCCGGTGCTGTCCACGATCGTCCGTGAGGGGCCGCGCTCGCTCTGAGCAGCGGTTTCACTCGCATTGCAGACGCGCCTGGACGCCCCCGGACCAAGATCGAACAACTCGTAATGCGTAGGTCTCGGGTTCGAATCCCGAAGGCGGCTCAGAGAAACCCCAGGACTCACTCGCCGTGACCTGGGGTTTCTTGTTTTGGTTGACCTTGGAATCCGGGCCAACCGTCTCGGACAGCCGGCCCGTTCCCAGTGGGGGGTCTGTCATGTGACAGACCCCGACTGCGAGGCCCTCACCACCAGTTCCGCGGCCATGATCCACATCGCCTCGATCGGCAACCTCGCCAAGCGCACAACGGACGGGACCATCCACACCTGGAGAGGAACTCACTGGGAGACAGGGGGCAGTCTTCCTGGACCAAGCGCCCTCTCTGACCGTGGTGGCGCTCTGCGTGGCGGCCGTACCCAACGTGCTCGCCCTCCTGCCGCTCGGCCTGAAACGGGCTCCCGCAGGTGCTGTGCGTTCTGGGCGCTACGGACGCACCGGCCGCTGGTGAGGGCCGTAGTGAGGGTGGGTACCGGCAGCGTGCGGGGGTGCCACGGTGTCGGGGTCCGGCAGGTCCCCCGGCAGGAATTACCCGGGTGCATTTTTCTGCAAGCTCCCCCTGCATCAAGTTGCAGCGAAAGTCATTGCGCGCTCACTGATCCCTCTGGAAATATTCACGACGTCGGAAGTCGACGCCAGAAGTTGCGATCCGGGGGGATAAATGGACTACTCGGTATTGGTGCCATTTCTGCCGCGCCGGACGGAACAGGTGCTTCCTTTCGCGGCGCTGGTGGAATGGACGGGAGCCGCCAGGCTCTGGCAGGGGCAGAGCCTGCTGATGGAGCCTTTCCAGACGTTTTCCGCTCTCGCCGGCTCCGGATTCCGGGTGCCGACCGGCCTCGGAGTCACCCTGATGCCGCTGCGGCATCCGTTCGAGGCCGCGCACAAGGTCAAGACCTTGGCGATGGCGACCGGTGAAGAGGTCGTGGCCGGCTTCGGGCCGGGTGCGAAGACGTTCCAGCAGAGCCTGCTCGGCGCGCCTTACCGCAGCCAGCTCACGGCGGTCCGTGAGTACATGACGGTGGTCCGAGGGCTGCTCAGCGGTGACCCGGTCGACTTCGACGGCGAGTACTACACCTGCCACGCGGGGATGGGCCCGGCGATGTCGCCGCCCGTGCACCTCGGACTCGGGGTGCTGCGCCCCGGCATGGCCCGCCTCGCGGGCGAGGTCGCGGACGTGGCGATCACCTGGCTCACGCCGGCGGCCTACGTCGACGGCGTCGTCCACCCCGCGCTGCGGGAGGGGGCGAACGCGGCGGGCCGGGCCGTGCCGAGGATCACGACGATGGTGCCGGTGGCGCTGGAACGCCCCGACCGGGACGTCTCCGATTTCGTGCTGGCGAGCAATGCGGCACATATGCAGGCGCCGCACTATATCGACATGCTCGGAAAGGCGGGCATCGATTTCACCGAGCGCGATCCGAAATCGGCCGCGCGACTCATGGCGGAATCCGGGGCGTTCGTCTTCGGGAATATCGACCAGATCGTGAAGCAGCTCGACGAGTATCGGGATGCCGGGGTCGATGAAATCGTGCTGAATCTCACGGGCGTGTGCCGACTCTACGGAGCGAGCGCTGCAATGGACGACTTGAAGCAGATTCTGGCCGCCGTGGGCGCGGACAGGAGGGACTCCGGTGAATGAGGAACTGATCACCCGTGTGGGCCACCACCTGCGTTCCTGGGTCACCGGGCGCCCGCTGACCGCTGAAGCACCGGGTACCGCAGCCACTGTCGTCCTGGAGGACGCGGCCGGTCTGGACGCTGTGCTCGGCTCCGACGCCGTGGGACCGGGGACGCTCGTCCTCGTCCCGGAGGCTCCGGCGGTGCAGCAGGGTCGCGACGACCGGTCCGGTGCCACCGTCGTCGGCTACGAGGGCTCGCTGAGCGGCTCGGAAGGCGACGCGTCGGTCGACGACGTCCTCTTCCTCCAGATCCAGGACTACGGCGTCAGCCCGTACATGTCGCTGCTCGGCACGACGCTCGTGCGGATGTCCGGCGACACGGACTTCGACCTGTTCCTCGCGGACGCTGACGCCGCGCGGACGGAGGGCCGGTTCGCCGCGTTCGCGGTCAGCCCGGCCGTGCAGCTCGCGGACCTCTCCGCGCTCGGCGCCCGGGTCCCCGGTGACGGTCCGGGCACCAGGCTCTACGTGGGCCGGGACGGCGGCGTCTCGGTCTCGCCGCAGGGGCTGCGGCTGGGGACCGCCGGGGACTCGGCGGCCGTCCTGCGCGCTGAGTGGGAGCGGCTGAACGCGGCGAGCGAGGTGCCCGGCACGGTGCCGCTCGGCGCGGTCGTCCCGGAGGAGGTGCGCGGCCCAGCTGTACACCAACGCCCTTGGCTCGCACGCTACTTGACGACGCTGGACGTGCTGCGCGACCTCCAGACGCGGGGGATCACGGAGCCCAGGGTTTCAGGGTTCGGCCACCGGCTCGTCCCCGAACTCGCCGAGGCCGAAGGTGCCTTGTACACCGAGAGGGCTTTGGACGCCGACGACCCCGAGGCGCCGATCCTGTGCTGGACGCCG
This sequence comes from Streptomyces sp. NBC_00285, assembly GCF_036174265.1. Classification (NCBI taxonomy): domain Bacteria; kingdom Bacillati; phylum Actinomycetota; class Actinomycetes; order Kitasatosporales; family Streptomycetaceae; genus Streptomyces; species Streptomyces sp. NBC_00285. The sequence goes on from NZ_CP108055.1 coordinate 5,952,325, forward strand.
GAGCGGGCGTACGTCAGGGTCCCGGGCCTCGACCGGACCTTCCAACTCGGCCGCCGGGCGGCGGAGATCACGGAACTGCTGCTGGTCCTCGGCGCCGACGAAGCCGCGACGCGGCACGCGGACCGGGCCGAGGTCGAGCGGGTCCTCGCGTTCTTCGCCGACAAGGGAGTTTCCCTGGCACGTGTGCTGGAGGCGACCGCATGACGACGACCCGGACCGCGGCGGTCCCGGGCCTCGCCGGCGAGATCCTCGCCGGGTACGGCGACCGAGTCCACGTGCACGACCTGTACGACGAGGCAGGCGCCTCCGTCTATCACGACCTCGCCGCCGCCGACACCAGCGAGATCAGGGAACTGACCCGGGCCGTCCGTGCCGTACCTGGCCCGGTCCTCGAACTCGCTGCTGGTTCCGGCCGGTTGACGCTTCCCCTGCTCGCGCTGGGCCGTGAGGTCACGGCCCTGGAGCTGAAGGAGAGCATGGTCGCCCTCCTCAAGGAGCGGCTCGCCGAGGCCCCGGCGGGGATCGGGGGGCGCTGCACCGTGGTCCAGGGAGACATGTCGGCGTTCGCGCTCGGCGGCGCCACCTTCGCCGTCGTCGTCCTCGGTACGACGTCCATCTCGCTGCTCGACGCCGACGGCAGGGCCGGGCTCTACGCGGCCGTCCGCGCCCACCTCCGGCCCGGCGGCAGGTTCCTGCTCTCCACGGTCGACGTGGACGGCGCCGACGGGGACGACCTCGATCTGGAGGCCGCGGGTGCCAGTGGCCGGCGTTACCGGATGATCGAGCACTGGCGGTCCGGCCAGGAGGTTCGCAAGGTCACCATCCTGCCTCCCGAGCGGGAGACACCGCAGGACGGACCGGTACCCGCGTTCACCACGGCCATCCGGGTCCTGCCCCCCGACGACCTCACCCGGGAGCTGGCGTCGGCGGGACTGCGCGTCGTCGCGCGGCACACCCTGCCCGCCGCCTCCCCCCGCCACACCGATGTGCTGCTGGAAGCCGAGGCCGCCTGATGTCCACCGAACTCTGGCCCTCCCTGCTCGAACCCCGTCTGCACGGAGCGGACGACCTGTGCGCCGTCTCGGCGGACGGCGTCCGCATCCGCTTCCTGGACGGCCGTGAACTGCTCTGCGGCACCAGCGGCCTGTGGAACGCGAACCTCGGCTTCGGCAACGAGGCCATCGCGGAAGCCTGCGCCGCCGCCCTGCGCGAGGCCTCCTACCTGTCGGTGTTCCGCTACGAGAACGTCTACGCGAGGCGTGCGGCGCGGGCGCTGGTCGAGGCGGCGGGCGCGGACCACTACGGCCGGGTCGTCTTCTCGACCTCCGGAGGTGCCGCCAACGACCTCGTGATGAAGCTGGCCCGGCACTACCACGCCCTGCGCGGGGACGGTGCGCGCAAGCTCGTCGTGGGCCTGCGGGACAGCTATCACGGGCTGACGTTCGGCGGGTTCGCGCTCACCGGCGAGAACCTCGGCCAGTCCGTCTACGGCGTCGACCAGCGGCTCGTCCGCCATGTGTCCCCCAACTCCGTCGAGGAGATCGCCCAGTTGGCGGCCCAGCAGGGCAGCCGGATCGCGGCGGTCGTGGTGGAGCCGGTGCTCGGCAGCGGGGCGGTGCCCCTCACCCCGGAGTACGTTCAGGCACTGCTCGAACTCCGGGACCGGCACGGCTTCCTCCTCGTCGCCGACGAGGTCGCCACGGGCTTCGGCCGCACCGGCGACTTCTTCGCCTCCCAGCGCTGGCCGGCCCCGCCGGATCTGCTGATCACGTCGAAGGGCCTGACCAACGGCACCCACGCCGCGGCGGCCGTCCTGCTGCCCAGGGCGCTCGCCGAACCCTTCGACGCGGCCGGCGACGTGTTCGTCCACGGCGAGACCCAGGCCGGAACGCCCGTCACCTGCGCGGCGATCCTCGCCACCGTGGAGGAGATGCGTCGGCTCGACGCGGTCGCCTCCGCGCGGCGCCTGTCGGCCGTGCTCGACGAGAGGCTGGCGGACCTGGTCGCCACCGAACCGCTGGTCTCGGGCACCACGGGCATCGGCTGCTTCCGGTCCATCCGGCTCAGCACGCCCGGCGGAGAGCCGCTGCCGCAGCAGGAGGTCCCGCAGGTCGTCGCCGCGATCCGCGAGGCCGGCGCGATCGTCCACCCCAGCGTCAACGGCGTGCAGATCCTTCCCGCGCTGGTCTACACCGACGACGAGGTCACCGAACTCCTCGACTGCGTGCGGGCCGGGGTGGCCGCGCACGCCCGGCAGCCCGAGGCGGTCTGAGTGGACACGGTGTGGAACCTGAGCGGCCGACGCCCCACCCAGGTGGTGCACGGCATCGGCGGACTGGCCAAGTGGCTGCCCCACCGGAAGGGGCGGACGCTGACCCTGCTCGCGGACCCGGCCGTCGCCGAGTCGGAGACGGTGGACCAGATCCTCGCCTGCGCGGCCTGGGCGGGACGGCCGGTGCAGCGGCTCGTACCGAACGGCCCCGGCACGCTGGAGAGCGTGACGGCGCTGGCCGAGCGGCTGCGCGACAGTGAACTCGTCGTGGCCGTCGGCGGCGGGACCCTGCTCGACCAGACCAAGCTGGCCGTCCTGATGAGCTCGGCTCCCGTGGTCCGGGACCGGCTGACGATGCGCGGCCGGAGCGGTCTTGTGCTGCTCCCGGCCGAGGCGGAGCCCGCGGTGCCCGTCGTCACCGTCCCGACGACCGTCGGCACCGGCAGCGAGCTGAGCGGCGGCGCCTGCCTCGCGGGACCGAGCGGCAAACGCCTGGTGCTCGGCAATGGGCTCCAGCCGGACGTGGCGGTGCTCGACCCGGTCGCCACCCGGACCCTGCCCGTGGAACTCCTCGCCGAGGGGGTCTTCGAGGTGTTCTTCCGGGTCGCCGGGATGTACGTGGGGGACCCGCAGGACCTTCCCTCGGAGGACGCCTTCACCCTGACGCTGATCGAGCGGCTGACCGCGCTCGGCGCCGAGCTGGCGTCCGTCCGGCGGGCCGGCGAAACCCCCGGCGACGCGCTGCGCCTGGAGATCGCCAAGCTCAGCGGCGTGAGCCACGGCCCGTGGTTCAACCAGGGCCGCGACCCCTGCGCCTGCAAGGGCTGGTACCTCGCCAACGAGCTGTCCACCGGCCTCGGCCTGCGCAAGATGACGGCCGCCGCCGCCGTGCTGCCACCCCTGTGGCGGCGCATCGCGGAGGGCGATGTCCGCTGGGGGTCCGCACCCCGGCTGCGCCGGCTCTGGCAGGCCGTCACCTCGGTCCACCTGCCGGTCCTGCCGGCGGACCCGGTCGAGGGGATCGAGTCCCTGCTGGACACCTGGCTGATCGAACGCGGCATCGACGCGAGCGCGGAGCGGACGGAGCTGATCGCCCGGTCCACGCTGCGCGCATGGGGTGACGGACTGCCCACCCTGGGCGCGCTCACACTCGCCGACATCCGGCGGGTGATGGACCAGGCGGTCCGTCAGCCGCCCACCACAGACTTCCGCCGGCCATCGCCGGCGGACGGCCCGAAACACCACGGGAGGGGGGAAACATCATGCAGACCGTGAACAGCACCACGTCCGCGCCCCTGGAGCTGGCTCTCCAGGAGCTGGACCAGCAGCTGGACATGCGGGAACTGGAGGCGCTCGACGCCCCCGACTTCAGCTGGAGCGCCGCTCTCAGCGCAGTCGGCGGCCTGAGCGCGGGAGGCGTCATCTCGTACGTCTCCATCGTCACGCTCGCCACCTGAGGCACCTGATCCCCGGATCAGAGAGACCCGAGACCCCTTGAAGGAGGTGAAAGAAATGAAGGAGAACACCAACCCCGCCCTCGAACTGGCCATGCAGGAGCTGTCCATGGAGGAGCTGGAGGGCATGGAGGCGCCTGACTGGTGGGACAGCTTCCTCGCCAGCGCCGCCATCTCGGCCGGCGTCAGCGCCGCCTACAGCACCATCGCCGTCACCTCGGTCATCGCGACCTGACGGTGCGATGCCTGACGGACAGTGCCCTGTTCCGGACGCCGGCCATTGGCGTCCGGAACAGGGCCGCACCGACGAATATACGTGCGGCCCGAAGCCGCAGGGGAGGACGTGGCGTGACCGACGCCATCGACATCACGGGACTCACCAAGCGCTACGGCGAGCTGACGGCCGTCGAGGACGTGTCGTTCACCGTCCGTTCGGGCCGGGTGGTGGGCCTCCTCGGGCGCAACGGGGCCGGAAAGACGACGACTCTGCGGATGCTGCTGGGGCTCGCGCGCCCGACGGCGGGCAGCGCCACGATCTTCGGCCATCCCTACGCACAACTGCCCAAAGCGGCGCACCGGGTGGGCGTCAGCATCGACGGCATCGGCCCCTCCGCCGCCGCCTCCGGCCGCGCCGACCTGCGGATCTGGGCCCGGACCTGCGGCCTGCCCCGCACGCGGGTGGACGATGTCCTCGAACAGGTGGGACTCGCCTCCGACGCCCACCGCAGACTCCGCGACTACTCACAGGGCATGCGGCAGCGGCACGCCCTGGCCACCGCGCTGCTCGCGGACCCCGAACTGCTCATCCTCGACGAACCCGCCAACGGCCTCGACCCCGACGGCATCCGCTGGCTCCGTGAACTCCTGCGCTCCCTCGCAGACGAGGGCCGCACCGTGCTGGTCTCCAGCCACATCCTGGCGGAGGTCGAGCAGATGGCCGACGACATCGTCATCCTCCAGAAGACCCTGCGCTACAGCGGCACCGTCGCCGACCTCACGAGGAACGGCGAACTCAGCCTGGAGAGCCGCTTCTTCGACCTGGCCGACCCCGCCGTGAAGGAGGACGCTCGTGCGTGACCTGATCGGAGCCGAGTGGCGCAAGATCTGGACCGGGCGCGCCTGGTGGGCGGTCGCCGCAGCCGCCGTCCTGATGTGTGTGATGGCCGACGCCGGGTTCGTCCAGCAGGACAAGGAGGACGTCGGCAGCACCGGGGACATCACCTCCACCCTCGTTCAGGGCTGGTTCATGGTCGAACTCGCCGCCGCCGTCGTCGCGTTGCTCGCGGTGACCCGGGAGTTCGGGAACGGCGCCATCAGCCGGTCGGTGTTGCTGAGCGGCGGGCGGGCTCGGCTGCTCACGGCCAAGCTGCTCGCCGTCGTCGGCAGCGGCGCGGTGTTCGCCCTCGCGGCCGGGGCGCTGGCCGCCGTCAGCCCGTGGCTGTTCCTCGCCGGGCACGACCGGCAGCCGGAGTGGACGGCGACCACGACGTGGACGCTGCTCGGGGTGATGCTGACCATCGTGGTCGGCGCCGTGTGGGGGGCGCTGCTCGGGTTGCTGATCCGGCAGCAGGTCGCCTCGATCCTCGTCCTGCTGGTCAGCACCTGGCTGGTCGGCGAGGGCCTGCTGCGGCTCGTCCCGGCGATCGGCAGGCTCACCATCGACGAAGCCATGGCGTCCGTGTACCGGGGCGGCAACGAGAACCTGCTGCCGATCCCGTGGGCCCTGCTGGTGCTCGCGGTGTGGATCGGCGCGGGCACGGTCGTCGCCCGGACCCTGTTCCTGCGCCGGGACCTTCCGTGAGAACGGCCCTGAAGCGGCGCCAGGAGGAGAAGCCCCCGGCACCGCTGCCCGAGCGTCCCCGCCTGGCGCCGGACGCCCGGGTCCACGAGCCGATCGAGGACGGCGCCCCCTGGCTCGTCCAGTCCGGCGCGCAGCGCTACCTGCGGGTGGCCGCCGGGATGGCGAGCCTCCTGCGGCTGGCCGACGGCACCCGTGACGCCGAGGACCTGGCGGAGGAGCTGGGCTGGTCGGTCGAGCTGGTCGGCGAGGGGCTGCTGCGCGCTCAGCGCACGGGGCTTCTCGAAGACGCGGCCGACAAGCCGCGCAAGGAGCGCCGGATCACGTTCGTCCCGCCGCTCACCGTCCAGCTCACCGTGGTCCGCCCGGAACGCATGCTGAACGTGTTCCGCCCGCTCACCGCCCGCCTCGCGCACCGGGGTTGGGCGATCGTGGCCGCGACCCTCGCCGGGGCGGGGCTGCTGTCGCTCGTCGCCCAGGCACAGACGACGATCGCCGCCCTGTCCGAGCCGATCTCCCTGCCGGCGCTGCTCGCGCTGCTCGTCGTCACCTACTGCGGCACCATGCTCCACGAGTTGTCGCACGGCCTGGTCCTGAGCCACTACGGCGGCCGGCCCAGCCGTATGGGCTTCATGCTCTTCTACCTGACGCCCGCGTTCTTCTGCGACGTCTCCGACGGCTGGCGGCTGCCGAGGAACCGGCAGCGGGTAAGGGTCGCGCTTGCCGGGATCGCCACCCAGACGGTCATCGCCGGTCTCGCGGGCGTCGGTTCGGTGGTCGTGGCGGTGGCGGGGGGAAACCCCGCCGTGCGTGACTTCCTGCTGCTCCTCACGGTCACCAACTACGCCTCCGGCCTCTTCAACACCATCCCGTTCGTCAAGCTCGACGGCTACCTGGCGCTGATGAGCCACCTCGACATCTCCCACCTGCGGGACCGGTCCATCACGGACGCCCGCCGCCTCGTCGCCCGGCTGCTGTTCGGCGGGCGGTACGAGCGGGAGCTGCCCGGCGTCGAGTGGGCGCCCCTGTTCGGGCTGGCCTGCATGCTGTTCCCGCTGTATGTCGTCAGCATGGCCTTCACGCTGTGGGGGTCGGTTCTGGAGAGCGCGGGGATGGTGGGTGCGGTCCTCGTCTCCGTCGCGCTCGGGTATCTGTCGCTGCGTGTGTACGTCGGCGTCCTCAAGCTGCTTGCGGAGGCGCGGACGGCGGAGGCGGTCGGGTGGCGGCGGGTGACCGTCTCCGTGGCGGCGGTCGGGGTGGTGGCGGCGGCGCTGCTGGGGATCTCCGTGCCGTACACCGTGACCGGCGGGTTCGTGGAGGAGCGGGGGCGGACGGTCCTTGTGGCGACCGGGACGACCGACCGGGACGCCATTGAGCCCGGCGCCGATGTGAAGTTGCAGAGTGGCGGGGTTGTTCTCCAGAAGCAGCTCGGTACGGCCGCGGTCGCGTCCGGCGACTTCGTGGACCTGTCGGTGCCGTTCTCCGCGTTCGTCCCCGTGACCGGGCTCGACTCGCTGAAGGTGCCGGTCGCCGGGGTCGTCCTCGACGGTGGGCGGCTCGCGCCGGGGACAACTGGCCAGGCTGTGGTGGACGCGGGTGAGCGGAGCCTCGGTGACTGGCTGTACCTGAAGTACGTGGCGCCGTTCTGGCGCTGACGCCGACCTCTGAACTCCCGTACTCCCGAAAGCGGTTGACCTGTTATGGATGCGTATCGGCGTGTGATGTTCCTGGCGCCCGGCACCCCCTTCTTCGACCGGACCGAGGCCGACACCTCCGACCCGGACGACGACTTCCTCGCTTCCGCGCCGCCCGCCGACTGGTCCTGCAACACCGGCACCGACTGGACGATGCTCACCCCGCACGGCTGTCAACTGCCCGCGCAGGGCTGGAAAGTCCACGTGTCGGCGACGTCGGAGAACGCGCGGAGCGTCCTCGCCCGGTCCTGGGAGTGGCTGGTCGAGCAGCGCATGGCGTTCAAGTTCATCCGCAGCAGGCAGGTGCTGTTGCGCCGCAACGGCAAGTACGGGGACCGGGGGGCCAGCGGTAAGTTCATCACCGTCTATCCCGAGGACGAGACGCGCCTGGCTCTCGTTCTGGATGAACTGGGCGAGATCCTCGACGGCGAGCGCGGGCCCTACATCCTCAGCGACCTGCGGTGGCGTTCCGGTCCGCTCTACGTGCGGTACGGCGGGTTCGTCGCGCGCATGATGAAGACGGCGAACGGGGAGAGCGTTCCCTGTATCGAGGACCCCGAGGGTCGGCCGGTACCGGACGTGCGCGGGCCTTCCTTCCGGCCCCCGGAGTGGGCGACGATTCCCGACTGCCTGGCGGAGGCGCTGGAGGCGCGCAACGCGGGGACGCTGCACGACTTCCCCTACCGCGCCGAGCGTGCCCTGCACTTCTCCAACGGTGGGGGCGTGTACCGGGGGACCGACACGCGTACCGGTGCGCCCGTCCTGCTGCGGGAGGCGCGACCGCTCGCCGGCATCGACACGCATGGCGAGGACGCCGTCGCCCGGCTCCAGCGCGAGCGGGACTGCCTGGAGCGGCTCGCCGGACTTCCCTGGGCACCTCGCCTGATCGAGGCTCGGGTGGGGCACGAACACCACTTCCTCGTCCGGGAGTTCGTGGAGGGGGAGACGCTCGCGGTGCGGACGACTCGGGACAACCCGGCGTCTCCGGAGGCCGATGTGGAGCGGACGGCGGCGTACACACGGTGGGCTGTCGACGTCCTCGACCAGATCGACCAGGGCGTGCGGGCCATGCACGAACGGGGTGTGGTCTTCGGCGACCTCCATCCCGGCAACGTCATGGTCCGCCCTGACGACTCCGTCGCGTTCATCGACCTGGAGACGGCGTCGACGGACTTCACGGCCCGCCAGATCCACGCGGCGCCGGGATTTGCCGCGCCCCCTACGTACCGGGGCACGGCGATCGACCGGTACGCACTGGGGTGCCTCCGGATCGCCCTGTTCACACCGCTGACCAGTCTGTTGGCGTGGGGTCCCGAGAAGCTGGATCAGCTGATCGAGCTGATCGAGTCGCGGTATCCGGTGCCGGGGGACTTCGGGGAGAAGGTGCGCGCGGATCTGGGCGCGGGTGTGGCGGGCGCGGTTTCCGAGGGGGAGACCGCGAGGGGCGACGGGGATCCGGGGACGGGTCTGGTGGGCGCGGTTTCCGAGGGGGGCGGTGCGAAGGCCCGCGTCGACCTCGGCGTCGGCGCGCAGGACCCGGCGCCCGGCGAGAGGCCCACGGCCCCGGTCGGCACCGGCAGGCTCGCCACGGTCGCCGGCGCCGGCGCCGGCGCTCTCGCGTCAGCCGTCGGCACCGATGCCCTCGCCACGGCCGTCGGCATCCTCTCCACCGCCACCCCCACCCGCCAAGACCGCCTCTACCCCGGCGACACCGCCCAGTTCATCCTCCGGGAGGGCGGCACCTGCCTCGCATACGGAGCTGCCGGAGTCCTCTGGACCCTCGCCGAGACGGGGACGGAGATTCCCGCCGAGCACGTCGACTGGCTGGCGGAGTCCGCGCGCCGGACCACCGACCCGTCCCCCGGCCTCTACACCGGCACGTCCGGTGTCGCCTGCGTCCTCCACCACCTCGGCCGCACCGACACCGCGGCGGCCCTCCTGAAGGAGGCTTCCGCGGCGGAACCCGCGAACGACACCCTCCTCGACGGCCGTGCCGGACTCGCCCTCGCCCACCTGTACTTCGCGCGCGCCACCGGCGACGACAATGCCCTCAAGCAGGCCACCCTCCTCGCGGAACAACTCGTCGAGAGCGCGGCGACCCGTCCGCCCCGGCGAGGCGAGGCCGGTCTGCTGCGCGGCAGGGCCGGCACTGCGCTGCTCCTGCTGCGCCTGCACGCCCACACCCCCGACGCCGGCCTCCTCGACGCCGCCCACGACCTCCTGGACGCCGATCTGCGCGCCCTCGGCTGGACGGACGACGGCTGGACGGCGGGCTCCGCCGGCACGCGTCCCACGTTCGCGGCGGGCAGCGGCGGCACCGCCACGGTCCTGCGGGAGTACCTCGGCCGGCGCCCCGAGTCGCAGTACGAGTCGGCCTGCGGGACCGTCCTGCGGTCGGCCCTGGACTGCGTCCCTCACACCGTGGGCCTCTTCCATGGCTTCGCGGGCGTCCTCCTGACGGCCACCCGGCTGGCCGGACCGGCGCAGGCCGCCGCAGTCGAGCGCTACGCCGCCACGGCCCGCCTCTACGAGGTCCCGCACGAGGGTGCTCCCGCGTACCTGGGCCTGGAGAACGTCCGCCTGACGACGGACCTGGCGACGGGGGCGGCGGGCGTGCTGCTGGCGCGAAACGCTGATGCGGACAGGCTGGCGTTCCTGTGAACGACGTTGTGGCGCCGCTGTTTTCGGTGATCTGCCCGACCTACAACCGATCGGCGAAGATCACCGAAACCATCGACTCCGTCCGCGCCCAGACCCTCCAGGCCTGGGAACTGCTCGTCCTCTCCGACGGTTCCGACGACGACACCGACGACTGGGTACTGCGTGCTGCGCACCAGGACCCCCGCGTCCGACTCCACCGCGTCGAGCGCAGCGGCCACCCCAGCGGCCCCCGCAACGCCGGACTCGCCCTGGCCCGAGGCGAGTTCATCGCCTACCTCGACCACGACGACCTCTGGCGCCCCGGCCACCTCAAGGCCCTGCTCGGCATGTTGCGGGCGGGCGCGGACTTCGCGGTGACGGGCTGCACCTACCACGACGCGGACGGCGCGGAAGCCGCCGAGTTCGCCCCGCTGTCTGCCTTCTGGCACCCCCAACTCCAGTTGCTGGGGCCGATGTTCGAGCCGTCGAGGGCGGCACACCGGCGCGGTGTCGTGGAGCGGGTCGGGGGCTGGCGCGGCGGCGTCGGCCTGGAGGACTGGGACCTGTGGCTGCGGGTGGCCGACGCGGGGTACACGTTCCGGACCGTCGTCGAACCGACCGCGGCCCTTCTGATGGACGTCGGCACCCGTAGGAACCGGATGCCGCGCCCCCACCGTCTGCCCCTGGTCGTGCTCGACGACGCGCGAACAGCCCACGGGCTGCTGCGTGAACTCCGGTCCGGCCGGCACGACGAGTCGTTCCGCGCGGCCGTGTCGGCGGACATGAGGGACTGGTACCGGCGGATGGACGACTCCGGCGCGCTGGTCCGCCCCCTCGACTGGAACGGGGACCTCGACGACGAGATCCGGCGCGTGGTCTCCGGCGAGGTGAAGCTCTTCGAGGAACTCGTGCTGGTCCCGGACCGGGGCCGGTACGCCCTCGCCCGCAACCTCCTCTGCTCCCGCACCGAACACGCCCACCGGGCCGCTCGGTTGGTGCCCTCGGTCCAGCCGCGTGTGCTGCGGCTGGTGAGGGACCTGGCCGAGGACGGGCCCGGCGGGCGAACCGGGAGTTCAGATCAGGCCCAACTCCTTGGCCCTTAGAGCCGCTTGAAAGCGGGTGGTGGCCTGGAGGCGTCTCAGCAGCTCCGCGACCCGCCCCCGGTAGGTGCGGACGGAGATGCCGAGTTCACGCGCGCCGACCTCGTCCTTGTCGGCGCGCGACATGGCTTGGAGCACCTTCAGATGCGTGCCGTCCAGCAGGACGGGATCGAGCAGCGTCGAGGCGTCCAGCGCCTTCGACCAGCAGAGGTCGAAGAACGACAACAGGACCTCGGCCCGCGCCCCCTGCTCCACGAGCGCCCCGCCCGGTGCGGTGTCCCGCTCCGCCTGGACGAGGGCGGTCTCCCGGTCGGCGATCAGCACCCGCTGGAACTCGCCGTCGAGGAGGCGGACCTGTGCGCCGTACCGGATCAGCTCGGCGAAGAGCGCGGCTGTCGCCTCGTTCTCCAGGGCCCGTCTCTGGAGCAGGACCTTCATCGCCACCCCGCGCCGCAGGCAGGTCAGGCCTACGCGGCGCGCGGTGAGGATCGCCTCCGGTGTCAGGGTCCGTTCCGGCTGCATCGTCAGGACTTCGCGCCGGGCCTGGGACGTGAGGTCCACGGCCCAGTCGCACATGCTCCTGTCGTCTTCCTGGGGCTCTCCGGTGGGATGCCGCAGGAGGGACTGGCGGATCAGCGAGTAGCCGAACGACAGGATTTCCTGCTGTTCCGCATGCAGTTTCCTGAGCCGCTGGTCCAGCAGTCGTCCGACGCTTTCGATGTCCTCGCCGGTTTCCGGTTGTTCCGAATGTTCTGGCAAAAGCGTTTGGTGCACGGAGACACTCAAGGCTGTTTCCCCCCGTGAATGTCCTAAAAAGCGGACGCAGCGATGACCGCAGTGAGAGCGGCGATTGTGGTGCGGATGGTGTCCCCCAGTGCCGCGGCCTGGCCCTGCCCTTCGGTGATCGCGGTCAGTCGATCATCGAGAGCGGGACCCTGCGGCAGGACGGCCTTCAGGCCCGAGTGGTGGAGGACGGTGATCAGCGCGGCCGTGCGCTCGTCGGGGTCCTGGCCCTCCGCGAGGACGGAGGTCAGCCGTCCGCGCAGCGCTGCCAGCTCCGAGGGGTCCGTGACCGGGTGTTTCACCGATCCGAACACGCCGAGCACCCGCCGCCCCTCCTCCCGTACGAGCCCCTTCTCCAGGAGCCCCTGGTATGCCGCGTCGAGCGCAGCCTCCCGCACTGCCAGCAGCCACTCCCGAGGCGTCTCCTCGGGGTGGTTCCGCTTGTGCTCGTCCATGGCCGCAGCCACAGGGCTCACCGGTGTTCCGGGAAACTCCAGCTCCAGCAGGGCGGCGGCCGAGGCCGCCAGGGACACCCGCAGCGGCGCCTCGCGCAGCTCGCCGGTCTTTTCGTCCAGCGTGAGCAGCACGATCTGCTCGCCGATGGTCAGATTCGTGGTCATAGAATCCCCCGTTGCTTTTTCACATAGAGGTAAACGAAAGGAGTCAGAGGGAGTTCCCGATGGCGGAGGTAGGCATTCCGCTTGCCCTCCGCGATGCCGTGCACGCCCCTGGACACAGGTGGCGGCGGGGCCGGAGAAGCCCTCTCGGGTGAAACCCTCGGGCGGTGCGGCAAAGGTCTGCGCGGCGCTGGTCTGGCGCGGCGGAAGCCTGCGGGGCACCCGGGGCGAACGCGACAGCGGGCATCTCGCCCACCGCCGCCATCCATATCGGTCTGCATTGGTCTGTACATTTCAATCCCCCTGCTTCATGACGCCAGGGCAGGATCACTGCGGCGTCATCGAGCGGGGAACTGGTCTTCCCTGACCGGTGAGTTTCACGACCCGACCGGCCACCCCACCGACACGGAAGCCTGGTGTGGGGCTGCCTGTGGGTGCTCGGCGGGGCGCTCACGCGCCAAGCTATGCGCGTAGCGAACCCATGGTCAACGTGCGCCGGCGTGACGATGATCATGGCCAACAGACCGTCAAGCGCCTTGCGTCACACTTTCCCGATGGTCACTCAGGGACGCGTATACAGGTCAAGGCTGTTATGCGTCTTACGTGAGTGTCCGACTTTGATGTAGTTCGCCTTGTGGTCGACACGGTGATCGAGAACGAGGTCACCGTCACCGGCCCGAACAAGGTCATGTCGTACGCCTGCTCGGGTGCTGTCTGGGCCTTCGGCGAGCAGAAGCGCAAGCTCATCCTGAGGCCGCCGGGACAGGTGCCTCTCGCGGAACGCCTGCGGCAGGATCAGGGAACAGCGGGATCTCTCCTCCTGACCTTCTGGACAGCGGCGATCGCCGGGGAGCATGTGTGACGAGCTTCCCGGCGACCGCTGTGACGCCGACCTGCTGCTGGATGAACGAGCTGAGGTAGGGAGAAGCCCTTGTAGGGATCGACAACGCTCCTGATTGTCCTGCTATCCCTCTGGGTAGCTAGGTTTGCGCGCTCGGGGCGCTCTTTCTGTCGGCTCTTCAGCAATTCCGCCGGTGGACAGCCAGTGGACAGACGCCTTTGGACAGCGCATCACGGGGTGACACGGGTCAACCGGCTGCATAGGCTCTGATCAGGAAAAACGTCACCACGCAGCACGACGTAGCACCACACAACACGATCCCTCACGGTCTCGTAATGCTTTGTTTTCTTGACCTTGGAATGTGTGTGCTGAGGGCTTCTTGACGCCATGCGTGGACCGAGGTGATCGGCTCGGACGTCTGCCGAAGGCGCGTGAGCGTCGATACGATCGACCGGTCGCGGACGGAAAGAGTCGACGCCAGCATGACTGACGAAGCGAGACGGAAGCCCGTCGGCGGACTACCCGGCCGGGCGCGAGAAGTCGCGATCCTGCGCGCGGTGCTGGCGGGCGAGAGTGACACCTGGTGCGTCGCGGTCACCGGCGAACCAGGGATCGGCAAGAGCCGGCTGCTGGCGGAGCTCGGGAAGCTCGCGGACACAGCAGGATGGACGGTCCGCAGCGGGCGCGCGGCGGAGTTCGAGTCCCGCATCCCGTTCGGTGTGTTCGTCAACGCGCTCGACGACCAGCTCGCCGAGCTGGGCCCGGAGCGTCTGGCCGCCCTCGGGCAACAGCAGCTCGCCCTTCTCGCGACCATGTTTCCGGCGCTTCCCGCCTCCGGTCCCACCGACCTGGTCGACGCGGAGCGGTACCGGCTGCACCGGGCGGTGCGGGCGTTGCTGGAGCTGCTCGCCGAGCCGTCCGGGCTGGTGCTCGTCTTCGACGATCTGCACTGGGCGGACGAGGGTTCGATCGAGTTGCTCGACCACCTTCTGCGCCACCCGCCCCAGGCGCGGCTGATCCTGGCACTGGCGGGCAGGCCCCGGCAGACGTCGCTGCGGCTGTGGCACGCGCTGTCCCGCGCCGCGACCGACGGGGTGGCCGAGCTGCTGGAACTCGCGCCGCTGAGCCAGGCCGATGCCGGCCGCCTCATGCCGGAAAGGCTGGGCCGTTCCCGGCGGGAAGAGCTTTACCAGGCCAGTGGCGGAAACCCGTTCTACCTGGAAGCCCTGGTGCGGGCCGGTGAGCGGGGGATACCCGTCGGTGACGCGGCGCTCCACCCCGACGGGGCGATCCCGGTGGCGGTCCGCGCGGTGCTCGCCGCCGAGCTGGCCGCGTTGACCCCGCAGGAGCGAGTCGTCGCGCACGCCGCCGCGGTCGTGGGCGACGACTTCGAGGCCGATTCGCTCGCTGAAACGGCCGCAATGGACCCAGGTTCCGTGCTCGCCGTGCTCGACCGGCTCGCCGAGCGTGACCTGGTGCGGCTCGACGGCGCGACCGGCCGGTTCCGGTACCGGCATCCGCTGGTGCGCAGCATCGCCTACCAGGACGCCGGTCCCGGCTGGCGGCTTCAGGCACACGGCCGGGCCGCGTCGGCACTCCGGAGCCGGGGCGCGCCGCCGGCCGAGTTCGCCCGGCACGTGGAGCGATCCGCCGTCCGCGGTGACCTCGACGCGGTCGCGGCGCTCACCGAGGCGGCCGAGGCGACGATGCACACCACGCCGATGACCGCCGGCCACTTCCTGCGGGCGGCCATCCGGCTGCTTCCCGACTCGGAGACGGCCACGCCACAGCGCCTGATCCTGCTCGGCCGGCTGGCACAGGCACTCGGCGCCACGGGCGACCTGCGGCAGGCCAGGGAGACCATGTACGAGGTGCTGCGGCTCCTGCCCGCCGAACTCACCCAGATCCGGGCACATACAGCGCGGGCCTGTGCGACGGTGGAGCAGATTCTCGGGCACTACACCGAGGCCAGGGCGATGCTGCACAGCGAGTGGAAACGCGTCGAAGGCGTGGACGCCCGCTCGGCGGCCATCCTGCTCGTCGCGCTCGTCGCCGGTGAGAGTGTCGAGCGCGAGCACGGACAGGACCGGGTGGCCGAGGCGATCGCCGCCGCGCGGGAAGTCGGGGATCCGATGCTGCTGGCGACGGCGTTGTCGGCCGCGACGCTCATCGACCGGCAGGCGGACCGGCTGGACGAGGCGGCCGCACTCCTGGACGCGCTGCCCGACAGCGACCTGGTCTGTGACATCGACGCGGCGTTCTGGCTCAGCTGGTCGGAGATCTCCGCCGACCGGCTCACGGCGGCGAGCCGGCACGTGAGCCGTGGCCTGCGACTGGCCCGCGAGAGCAGACAGTCCCACAAGATCGCACTGCTGACCGCGATCCGCGGCATGGTGCATGCCTACCTCGGTGAGCTGGCGGCGGCGACGACCTGCTTCGACGACAGCCTGGAGTCGGCGGAACTCACCGGCAGCGAGGAACTGCGCGTCATGGCGTTGACCTTCGGGTGCTGGATCACCACCTGGCGCGGCGACCTTGCCGAGGCGATCCGCCTGGGCAAGGAGGCTATCGTCGCCGACGACCAGGCGACGGCCATGAGTTCCTGGCGCAGTGGCCAGGCCGAGGCGATGCTGGCGCAGGCGATGTTGCACTCGGGTGATCCGCACGCCTGCATAGACCTGCTGCTCACCCATGGCGGTGGGGCCGAGCTGCCCGCGGTGGGTGTCCGTACCAGGCCATTGGTGTACCTGATGCTCACGGAGGCGGAGGTCGCGGCCGGTCGGATCGCCGCGGCCACGGCATGGGCGGACCGGGCGGAGGTCGCGGCCGGCCGGCTCGATCTTCCGCTGCGTACCGCCATGGCACAGCAGGCCCGCGCGATCGCCACGCTGCCGACGGATCCGGCGGCGGCCGCACCGCTCGCTGTCGCCGCCGCGTGCACGTTCGGTCGGATCGGGGTGGCCGTGGAGGCCGGGCGGGCGCACTTGCTCGCCGCGACGGCGTTCGGCGGCAGCGGGGCGATCGACCAGGCCCGTGCACACCTCATGTCCGCCCGCGCGTTGTTCACCCGGTGTGACGCGCGACTGTTCCTGCCGCAGGTCGCGCGCGAGGAGCGGCGCCTGAATGCGCGCGGCCCCCGGCCCGAGAGCGGCGTCGAGCGATTCGATCTGACCGCCCGTGAGGTCGAGATAGCCAACCTGGCCTCGGACGGCCTGACCAACCGGGACATCGGCCTCCGGCTGAACCTGAGTCCCAAGACCGTCGAAGTCCATCTGGGCCGGGTCTACACAAAGGTCGGCGTCTCCGGTCGTACCGCTCTGGCCGGCGTGTGGGCCGCCGCGGCGCGTGATTGAGGCCTCCACGGCGGCCGACGACTCAGTTGCCGAGGTCGCGTACGTACAGGTTGAACCTCCGGCTGGTGCCGTCACCGCCCAGGTTCGTTGCGCTGGTCGTGAAAGCCACGTGGTGGCCGTCGGCCGAGATCGAGGGGCTGGAGCTGTAGCCATCGCTCTGCGAGCCGTCATCGGCGACGCTGACCCTGGTCGTGGTGGCGGTCACCCGGTCCCGCACGAACACGTCCCAGCTCGAGTTGGTGTCGCCGGTCACCAGCTTGTCCTCGCCGGACACGAAGGCGATGTAGCGGCCGTCGGCGGAGAGCGTCGTCCGCTCCTGGCCGGGGGTCCTGCTGTCGCCCAGGCCATCGGGGCCAAGGTTCACCTGCGTCGTCGTCCGGGTGACCCGGTCGTACAGGAAGATGTCGGTGTCGATCGGACCGCCGGTGTCGCCGGCCACCAGATTCGACGCGGTGGATTCGAACGCGACGTACTGGCCGTCGGCCGAGATGCTCGCCGTGCGACTGGCGGAGTTGCCTTCGTCGCCGCCGGGACCGACGCTGATCCGGTCGGTGCGCCCGGTCAGTCGATCGTGCACGAACACGTCGTCCGAGCGGTTGTTGTCGGGGAACAAGGACAGTGTCTTCGCCCCGGAGGAGAAGGCGACCTGACGCCCGTCCGCCGAGATCGACGGCAGTTGGCTGATGCCGTCGCCCTGGCGACCGTTGGAGTCGACGCTGACCCTGCTGGTCTCACCGGTCTGCCGGTCCCGTACGAAGACGTCGTGGATGTTGTTGGTGTCGCCGAACACCAGGTTCGACGCGAAAGAGTCGAACGCGACGAATCGGCCGTCGGCGGAGACCGACGGATGGAAACTCTCACTGTCGCTCTGCTCGCCCCTTCTGCCGACGCTGACCCTGGTCGTCTCACCGGTCTGCAGGTCGTGCACGAACACGTCGCGGTAGCGGTTGGTGTCACCGGCCACCAGGTTCGACGCGGTGGATTCGAACGCGACGTAGCGGCCGTCGGCGGAGATCGACGGATTCCGGCTCACGTTGTTGACCTGGTTGCCCGCGGAGTCGACGCTGACCCTGGTGATGACGCCGGTCTGCCGGTCGCGCACGAAGATGTCGTCCGCTCGGTTGGTGTCGCCTGCCACCAGATCACTTGCCCACGAAGAGAAAGCCACGTAGCGGCCGTCGGCGGAGATCGACGGCCCGCTGGCGGAGTTGCTGATCGGTGCCGTGCCTGCCGGCCCCGGTTCGGCATTCGTGGCATGCGCGACGCTGCCTGACAACGGCGCCGCGACGATGACTGACGCGAGCACTGCGCGCCCTGCGTTGCGGATTATGGAGAGACGTCTCATGGGTGTCCTTCTGTTCTGTTCGCCGCCACGGCAGCCGGTTGCCCGGATCAGCGTTCCGTGTCGGACCGGCCGAAGCATGAGGGAACCCCCTACACCTTCGGCTTCGCGCTCTGCGCGCCGCGCGTGTGGACCTTGCACGGCGCGTTTCAGCGTGACGCGCGACAGACGGCTGTCCGGGACGCATTTGGGACGGGCCATGCCGGACCACACCGAGGCGATCGAACACATTCGTGAGACACACCGGCAGGCCGAACCCGGCCGGTGCCGACCTGCTGGCGCAGTCCCCCTGGGCTCAGGGCATCTCCCGGCATGGTGCGCACCGTCGAGACGGCCGACGACCAGGACCTGTGTCACGCCGTGCGCACCTGCACGAGGGCGACCGTCGTCCTCAACGCGCTGATGCGGCGCGCCCCGGACGAGCCGGAGATCCTTCGCCTCGTGCCGCACTCACCGATCCTGATGCACTCGCGCCCGCCACGCCGTCGCAGGGTCATGGGAGCACTCCCTCGCAGGAGGAAGCGAGAGTGGACTGCTGCTGTCACTGCCGATGCCGCTCCCGGCAGGTTTCGTAGACCCAGCGCCGCAGCGCAATTCCTCTGGAGCTTGTGGGGTTGCCACAATCAGTGTGGCGGCCACCTGAGACGGCAGCGCTCGCGGCCGTGGCGCTCACGGTGGCCGGACGCCTTTGGACGACGTCACACCAGGCGGCACGGGACAACTGGCTGTACATGCTCTGATCAGGCTGAACGTCACTCAGCAGCAGGGCGTGGCACCAGAAAACACGATCCCTCGCGGTCTCGTAATGCGTAGGTCTCGGGTTTGAATCCCGAAGGCGGCTCTGCCGAAGCCTCAGGACTCACTCGCCGTGACCTGGGGCTTTTGCTTTTGTTGGATGCGATGTAACCGCCGTGCGCGGGCTACGCGACGGCCCCCGGTCCCAGTCCTGGTTTCCGTTGCGGGCGCTCAGGTGACCGTGACCCTGATCGTGTGCCAGCCGGTCGCCCCGTCGGGAAGTGGCTTGTGTCCGCGTCCTGATTGCGGTCGGCCGGTGTTGTCGGTGGCGCGTACCTGTAGCCGGTGCTTGCCGGGCGTCGCCTGCCACGGCCAGCTCCACTGCCGCCATGTGTCCGCCGAGGGCACCGCGGCGAGCTGTGCCCGCTGCCATGGTCCGTCGTCCACGCGGACTTCCACCGCGGACACCCCACGATGCTGCGCCCACGCGACCCCGGCCACCATCGCCGGCCCCCGTGCGAGCCGCCTGCCCGCGGTCGGTGTGTCGATCCGTGACTGTGTCTTCACCGGAGCCTGTTCCGCGTAACCCCGGCGTACCCAATAGGCGCTGAAGTCCGAGAAACGGCTCAGCTCCAGCTCCGTCAGCCACTTCGTCGCCGACACGTACCCGAACAGCCCTGGTACCACCATCCGTACCGGAAACCCGTGCTCGACCGGCAGCGGCTCCCCGTTCATCCCGACCGCCAGCAGTGCGTCCCGCCCGTCGCGCAGCGCGGCCATCGGCGTACCGGCCGTGTACCCGTCCACAGAACGGCTCACCAGCTGGTCCGCTCCGTCGTCCGGCTCGACTTCGGCCAGCAGATCCCTGATCGGTACTCCCAGCCACCGCGCGTTGCCGACCAACTGGCCACCGACCTCATTCGACACACACGTGAGCGTGATGTACCGCTCCACCATCGGCATCGCCAGCAACTGGTCGTACGTCAACGTCAGCGGCCGTTTCACCCGGCCATGAATGCTCAGCTGCCAGTCCTTCGGTTCCATCTGTGGCACCGACAGAGCGGTGTCGATCCGGTAGAAGTCCGCGTTCCTGGTCACGAACGGCTTCACTCCGGGGACACCGGCGGAGACCTTGGCGGGCAAGGGCGGTGCCGGACTCGCCGGGGGCGGAAGAACCACCGCGGCCCTTGCCGCCGCCACCCGCTGGGCCCAGAGCCGGCGTCCGCCCGGTACCGCCACCGCGGCCGCACCGATCGCCCCCACCGCCAGCGCGAGAAACCGTCGCCGGCCCGCCGGCTGTCCCGCGCCGGCCCCCCCAGGCGTAGCGGCACTGGGCACGGGGGCGTCGGCTCCGTATGCCGCCGCGTCCAGGGCCTGGGGGCCGGTGTCGGCCCCGATGCCCTGCGCCGATCCGGCCGCGGGGCGGGGCAGGGTGCGACGAAGCAGCACCAGAAGGCCGGCAGCGGCCAGGGCACCGACCACTGACGGCAGGGGGTACGCCCAGGTGGCGCCGGCACGGGTGGCCGACGCGAGTACGCCGACGATCCCGAACAGGGCGACACCGGCCAGCCCGTACCGGAGCCGGCGCATGGCCAGCACGCCGACGAACGCGGCGAAAGCCGCCAGCACCAGCACGATTCCCGCCTGCAGCGCCAGCTTGTCGTAGGTGTAGAACACCGTGACCGCGAACTCCTTGACCGGAGTCGGCGCCGCGTCCACGGCGACGCCCCCCACCGCCACGAGCGGCGCGGAGGGCCCGCCTGTCGCGGCTGCCACCAGCTCGCCGACGCCCAGGGCGAGCGCGGTGGCCGCGACGCCGGCAAGCTCGCCGTACCACTGCTTGAGCGGCCTTTCCGATGTCGGCAGACCTGTTTTCTGAGCTTCGATGCCGTTGCTGGACAACGGGTAGGCCCTTATCGGCCGACCCGGCGTCGCCGGGCCACGCCGACACCGAGCAGGACCAGACCGGCGAGCGCCACGATCGGCCCGACGACCGCCCACAGCGTTGTTCCGCTCATCGCCGAGCCCTTCATGACGTCGATTCCCTGCAACGTCCAGGTCACGCCGGCAAAGACCAGCAGTACGCCGAGGGCGATGATGATCCAGTTCTTCTTCACGGGATGTCTCCAGGTGGAAGGGCGAGGTACTCGACAACGAGCCTGACGGTTCTGCGGCCGCAGTGGCGACAACGAGTGGTTGGACCCCGTCGTCAACCGGTCGACGTACGCACGGCTCCACCGGTGCGTGGACGTTCCCCGGCGTCGAGACGGGGACCCTGGAGGTGGGCGTCCGTAGACTGGCCGCCGGATCTCGGCGGGCGAAGGTGGGCCGGAAGTGGCAGTGCGCGGCACCGTCGACCTGGGACACCGCCACCGCGTCGGATGGCATCTCCTCGTCGGCGTCGTGGCGACTCCCCTCGCCGTCGCCATAGCGGCGAACGGCACCGTGGCGCTCGGGCAACGGCTGCTCGCTCTCGGCACGCTCGCCGTCATCGTCGCCTGGTACGCCCTGGTCTCGCGGCAGGCGATGGAGTACGGCGACGAGCGGTGGGGGGTGGTCTACTTCGCCGCCCTCGTGGTCGCGTTCCCGCTCCTGCTCGCCATCGCCCCGCTCGGCGGCGCACTGATGTTCGCGCTCTGTCCCCAGCTGTTCGTGATGGTCGCGAGGTGGCGGATACGACTGCCGCTCCTGCTGATCCTCTACGCCGAACTCGCCTGGGCCATGATCGCGCGGGCCGGAGTCAGCCGCTACACGCTGGCGATGGTGGGCGTGACCGTTCTGGTGCCCATGACCGTGACGATCCTCGTGGGCGCCTATCTGACCGGCATCCGCGAGCAGAACCGCAAGCGGGCCACGCTGATCGAGGAACTCACGCGAACCCGGGCCGCACTGGAACACGCCGGCCACGAGGCGGGCGTCCATGCCGAACGCGAACGCCTGGCCGCCGAGATCCACGACACCCTGGCGCAGGGCTTCACCAGCATCCTCATGCTCGCCCAGGTCGTACGGACCAACCTGCTGCGCGATCCGACGGCCGCCGACGGCCAGCTCGACATTCTGGAGAAGACCGCCCGGGAGAACCTCGCGGAGGCCCGCTCACTGATCGCCGCGTCGGCCCCGGTCGACCTGACCGGTCGCAGTCTCGCGGACGCGCTGGACCGGCTCGCCGCCCGGCACACCCGCGACACGGGTACGCGCGTCGAAGTGTCGACCGTCGGTGACTGGCCCGGTGCACCCACCGGCACCGATGTCGCTCTGCTGCGCACCGCACAGGAGGCCCTGGCCAATGTGGGCAAGCATGCCGACGCCACGACAGTGCGCATCGAACTGCGCCACGAGGACCACCTCATGGCGCTGGCTGTGACCGATGACGGCGAGGGCTTCGACCCGGCCACCGTCCGCGGTGGTTACGGTCTGCTCGGCATTCGTGCCCGCGCCGCCGGCCTCGGCGGAACCTGTACGGTGCGCTCGGCTCCCGGCCAGGGCGCCACGGTGCGGGTCGAACTCCCGCTGGCCCCGGCCGGGCAGGTGGCCCGTACCCTGCGGCCCGTGCTCGATCTCAGCACCACCCCGACCGCCGAGCGGGCGGAGCCGGGCCGATGACCGTCGACATCCTGATCGTCGACGATCACCCCGTCGTACGCTTCGGCCTCCGCGGCATGCTTGAGGCCTACGACGACCTGCGGGTCGTCGGCGAGGCGGGCTCCGGTGACGAGGCGATCGTCCTCGCCGCCGCGATGCTCCCGGACGTCGTCCTGATGGACCTGCGCATGCCGGGCACCGACGGTACCGCCGCGACGGCGCGCATCCGCCAGGAGCACCCCGGCATTCGCGTGCTCGTGCTGACCACCTACGAAGGTGACGCCGACATCCTGTCGGCGATCGAGGCCGGCGCCACCGGGTACCTGCTCAAGGACACCCCGATCGGTACCCTGACCGACGCGATCCGGGCGGCCGCCCGCGGCGAGACGGTCCTCGCCCCACCGGTCGCCGCCCGGCTCGTGACGCGCATGCAGGCGCCTGCCGTGGAACAGTTGACCCCCCGCGAGGTTCAGGTGCTCGACCTCGTCGCGCGCGGCCTGTCCAACGGAGAGATCGGCCGGCAGCTGTACATCGGCGAAGCGACAGTGAAGACGCACCTCCTGCGTACGTTCGTGAAGCTGGGCGTGAACGACCGCACCGCGGCCGTCACCGTCGCTCTCTCCCGAGGCGTTCTCACCCCACCGCACCAGTGAGCAACAGGGGTTGTACGCAGGGTGCGGGGTTGTCTGTGGTCCATCGGACAGCCAACCAGGGCCTTCAACCGGACCAGTTGCCGGCGCGGGACGCGGCGGAGTATCTGCGGGTGCAGCGCGATTCTTCGGGCAATGGGACCGGGTGGGGGCGGGTGGCTCCCTACGGTGGTCACGGCCACCCCTCAGGCGGTGAGGACCTCCAGTGCGGCGGCGTGCACGCCCGGTGCGGCGGCGACATAGCTCTCGCTGGTCAGTTCCCACGGTTTGCCCTCGAGGTCGGTCACGACGCCTCCGGCCTCCTGGACCAGCAGCACACCCGCCGTGTGGGACCGGACGTTGTCGAACTGCCAGTGCAGGTCCATCCGGCCCGCGGCGACCTGGGCGAGCTGGTGGGTCACCGGTACGGAGACCCGTACATAGAGGGCGGCGTTGGACATCGCGGCGAAGGCGGAGCCCATCCGCTTCGCGAACTCGGCGTCGTGACCCGGCTGGGCCTGGCCGGTCCCGGCGAGTGCGCCGTCCAGTGACGTCTTGGTCGAGACCCGCAGCCGTACACCGTCGAGGAACGCCCCGCCGTCCTGGGTCGCCGTGAACATCTCGTCGAGGACCGGGAAGTAGACCACCGCCAGCACCGGGCGGCCGTCGCGGACGAGGCTCACACCGATGTTCCAGTCGGGCATGCCGTGCACGGCGTTGACGTTGCCGCCGACCGGGTCGATGAGCCACCACTCGCCCGTGGCCAGAGGTCCCGATCCGTGTTCGTCGTTGAGCCAGCCCGCGCTCGGCAGAGCCTCGGTCAGCGCCGGGCGCAACGTGGCGACCACGGCCGCGTCATTGGCCTGGAGGTTCGCGAGCAGTTCGGGGAGCCCGGGGGGACGGGACTCGGTGGCATAGCGCGTCATCATCAGGGCGCCGGCGTGGCGGACGGCGGCGACGGTGGCGGCGGCAAGAAGTTCCTGGCTCATGGAATGCTCCTGAAATTGATCGAAGTGGATCTGCGTCTTGTGAGGATTTACTCGTATGCAATTGGACTTGAATCTGCTGACCGTGCTGGACGCCCTGCTCGAAGAGGGCAGCGTCATGGGCGCGGCCGAGCGGCTGCACCTGTCCTCGCCCGCGGTCAGCCGCACCCTCGGCCGACTTCGCGCCGTCACGGGGGACGACATCCTGGTGCGCACCGGCCACTCGATGACTCCCACCCCGTATGCGGTGTCGGTACGGGAGGACGTGCACCGGTTGGTCAGGCAAGCGCGTGAAGTGCTCTCGCCGATACGTGAGTTGAACCTTGCAGAGATGGATCGCACGTTCACGATCCAGTGCCACGACGCGGTGGCCGCGTCGCTGGTACCCGTGCTGGTCGAGAGGATCCAACAGCGGGCTTCAGGTGTGCAGTTGCGGGTGCTGGCGGAGAACGCCGTCGACACCGACGACCTGCGTCACGGCCGTGTCGATCTGGAACTCGGCGGCGACAGGCCAGGTCTGCCCGAGTTTCGGTCCGAGCCGCTCGGCGTCGATCGGCTCGTCGTGGCGATGCGCGCGGACCACCCCTGCGCCGCCGGACTCGACTTGGCTTCCTACGCGGCACAGCCGCATGTGGTGATCTCCCGGCGTGGCCGTCTCTCCGCGCCGATCGACGAAGTGCTGGCCGCCGAAGGGCTGCGGCGCCGGGTGGTCGCGGCCGTGGCGACGGTGTCCTGTGCCCTGCAGATCGCCGCCCGTGGCGACGCGCTGGTCACCTGTACGGCGATCTTCGGCCGCCCGCTCATCAAGGCGTTCGGGCTCCTCGCCCGGCCGCTGCCGATCGAGACCCCGGCGGCGACGATCAACTGCAACTGGCACCAGCGCTACGACTCCGACCCCGCCCACGCCTGGCTCCGCGAACAGGTCCGGGAGTCGTTCGAGGAGATCTCCGTCGGCTGACCATTCCGCCCGCTCTGCCTACTGTGCCTACTCCGCCTACTCCGCCTACTCCGCCAGGGGCAGGGCCACGGCACCGGGAAATCCGGGAGCCTCGGCTTCGTCGAGCATCGCCGCGGCGACGGTTTCCCGGCTGACCTCGGCGCCGAGGTCGAAGGGGGGCGCGGCCTCCAGGCCGACCGTGCGCCGACGGGGGCTTTCTGGCCCGTCAGCGAGCATCCCGGCGTGGAAGACGGTGCCGCCGGCTGCGAGAACGGTGTTGTCGGCCTCGACCTTGTCCGCGAGCCGGTCGCCCAGCACCTCGGCGAGTGCTCTCGCGCCCTCCCCCGCGACTTCGGCCGACTCGCCCGTGCCGTAGGCGCCGAGCCAGATGACGCGCTGTGGGCCGGCGGCGACGACGGCTCGGGCGCCGGTCAGGAGAACTCCGGCCCGCTCCGTACCGAGCGCCGAAAGGACCACGGAATCCCCGTCCACGACGGCGGCGATGCCGGCCGCGTCGTTCACGTCGCCCGCCACCTTGCGCAGGTTCGGAGAGTCGGCCAGGGCGATCCGCTCGGGATCACGCGCGATGGCGGTCACGGTGTGACCACGTCGCAGCGCCTGTCGGGTGAGGGCGATTCCGGTCCGACCGGAGGCCGCGAGGACGGTGAGGTTCATGCCGAGAACGTTAGGGAGCCACTCACTTAACATCAAGTGCAAGTAACTGACTTGATGAGTTACTCAGACGCAATTATTCGACGGCGATTCAGCGATTCAGCGATTCAGCGATTCAACGACTCAGGTACCTCGCCACGCTCCTGGCGGACCTTGCTGCGTTCCTGGCGCGGCTGGGGCGGTAGCCGGCCCGGGGTGCCCTGAGATCATGCGCTCAGGGGGACTGGACCAGCGCGCGCGGAGGTGCGTATGTCAGGAATCGGGTCGGCAGGCAGCGGTGGGTACTCCGGCAGCGGTTACTCCGGTACGCCCCTCGCCAAGAAGCTCGGGATCAAGGCAGGGCACCGGGTACGGCTCGACGGTGCGCCCGACGGGTGGGACATCCCCGGGCTGCCCGACGACTGCGACCTCGCCGCCGGGGGGCCGGGCGGCGCGGATGTCGCCCTCTCCTTCCATCGCGAGTACGCGCGGCTGGCGGCCGAGGCGACCGGGCTTGTCACTGACCTCGCGGACGATGCCGCGTTGTGGATCGCCTGGCCGCGCAGGGCCGCCGGGCACGTCAGCGACATCACCGAGAACGCGCTGCGGGACGTGTTCCTCCCGCTCGGCGTCGTCGACGTGAAGGTCGCGGCGTTGGGGGAGGACTGGTCGGGGCTGAAGTTCGTGCGGCGACGGGAGAACCGTCGAGGCGAAAACCGGCGGGGGTGAACCGCGGCGAGGGTGAGATGCGGACAACCGGCGTCGACCCCCGTCCGCCCTCCCGCCCCGCCTCCCTCCACCTCACCCCCACATCCCCGTACCTGAGAAGTCCTTACCGTGAACGGCTAGCATCGCGCCGGTTGATGCCCGTCGGGATGACGGGCTGACGGGCTGACGGGCTGACGGGACGACGGCATGAGTGGACGAGGTGGGGACATGCGCGCGCCGAGGATCGCCGTCGCCGTGGTGACCATGGGGAACCGGCCCGACGAGGTCGACGCGTTGCTGCGGTCCGTGGCCAAGCAGGACCTCGCCCCGGCCCGGATCGTGATCGTCGGCAACGGCTGCCGACTGCCGGAGTTCGCCGAGCGGCTGTCCCTGCCCGGCGAGGTCACCACCCTCGACGTCGACGAGAACCTCGGCTGCCCCGGTGGACGGAACGTGGCGCTCGCCCGGCTGCGGGGCTTCGGCGACGTCGACGTCGTAGTGGAACTCGACGACGACGGACTGCTCGTGGACGCCGATGTGCTGCGCCGCGTACAGGAGTTGTTCGCGGCCGACGACCGCCTCGGCATCGTCGGCTTCCGTATCGCCGACGAGAACGGCGAGACCCAGCAGCGGCACGTGCCCCGTGTCGGCGCCTCCGATCCGCTGCGCGGCGGGTACGTCACCGGGTTCCTGGGCGGCGGCCACGGCTTCCGCATGGCCATGCTCGCCGAAATCGGGGACTGGCCCGCCGAGTTCTTCTTCGCCCACGAGGAGACCGACCTGGCCTGGCGGGCAGCCGACCGCGGCTGGCGCATCCTGTACGCGCCCGAACTGCTGCTCCAGCACCCGAAGACCTCACCGGCCCGGCACGCCATCTACTACCGGGTCAACGCCCGCAACCGCGTCTGGCTGGCACGCCGCCGGCTGCCCCTGCTCCTGGTCCCCGTGCACCTCGGTGTGTGGACGGCGCTCACCCTGCTGCGGACCCGGTCGGTGAGCGGACTGCGCGCCTGGTTCGGCGGGTTCGTCGAGGGCGTACGGGAGCCGGCCGGTGAACGGCGGCCGATGCGCTGGCGAACGGTGTGGCACCTCACCCGGCTGGGACGCCCGCCGGTCATCTGAGAGCCCGTGGTCCCGAGACGGGGACGAGGGCCCCGGTCGTTCACCTCCGCCGACCGGAGCCCTCTCGCGTCCCACGGATCCGGCCGCGACGGCGACACTCCCCCGAGCTGCGCGTTCTACGCGCGCGCCCTCGGGCCAGATCCGATGTAGTGATCACATCAGGTTGCGCCAACAAATCGCTAACATCTCGTGGCGCGGTTGCGTCGCGAGGGAGTCCCGCATGGTCGACGGGGCCCGACCTGCGGCGGGACACCTGAGGCCCGACCGGACACCTGTCGTTGCTGGTCGTCCTTTGTCGTCATCGGCCACCCTCGGACGGCCCACAGACGGCCCGGGCCGGGGCGACTGACCAGCCAAAACATGAGACACGGACGCATGGGTTGCTGCTGTTTCTGCGACAGAGAACGCTTCCGCGAGTAGTGGCTCATGCACACAGATGGAATGCCGCCGCGAACTCTCTCCATCGGTTGAGGTCGGCAGTTGTGTGCGTCGCTGCTGGTGCCAGGCATCCTTTGGCGTAGACGGCCTTGAACGAGCTCCCTCCTGAAAGCGCCGAGAGTACTTGTCATTTGACTGACAGAGAGCAGCCGTCCGCCATAGGATCCGATCGGCGGACCGAAACAAGGAAATGGTGAGATCGGGGGAAAATGGACTGGCTGCGTAGGAATTGGTTGAAGCTCTTCCTATTTGTTATCTCCAGTGCCCTTGCTGCCGGAGTCTTTATGACTTCAATCTGGGGAGGTAATGCAGATGGCAGACATGAGACGTTTCTAATCACCATTGGTTCCGCAATGACTGTCGCTATCATCGTAGTGGCATCCATCGAAACTGCACTCAATGAGAGAGAAAAGGAGCAAGCGCGGAAGGAAGCGACCCGCGCTGCTAGCGACCTGGCGCTCGCCTACCAAACTGTACTGAATCCGTTGGCTGATTCACTCGGAATTTTGGCATCGGCGTACGCAACGGCTAGCCCTGCACTGTTGCCCCCTGCATCGCTAACAGCGACTCAGGCATCTGAGTCGAAGGCTATCATCAAGACCGTTCTCATGGCTGCCGCGATTCTAACGGCCACTCCTGATTCATCATCAAGCCTTCCGCGAGCACGCTCTGCCTATTACCGATTGACGGATCGAGGCGATCACAAGTTCACCCTCGATGATTGGGCTGGCAGAGCACCTAAGCCTCGAATTTCTATTGAAGAAGCTGACGGGAGCCACTTTTTGCACGATGTTCTTGAAAAGTCCTTTTATTTTGCAGGTAAGGCTACGGGGCTCGTAAGTAAGATCGATCAATTATCTTTGCGGTATCGATCAGTAATAGCGGTTCCCGTGAAGGCGGGAGCTAGAGAATTCGGTGTTCTTGTGGTTGATGCCCCCAAGGATACGGACCTAACCGACGTTCATGTCCAGTTGATGCAGTCTCTGGCCGGACTTCTTGGTACCGCACTAGCGCTGGCCCTGCCCTAGCAGAACTCGCTTGGAAGAGGTGAAAAATGTATAGCTGGATTCTACGGATTTGGCGACGGCTGTTCGGCCGCACCATTCCGCCTGTCCCAGATCCCGAACCCAATCCGGATCCTGTGCCGCACCCAGAGCCTCAACCACGGCCGGTCCCTATTCCTGATGCCTCCACACCTCCGAGAAGGGGGACAACGCCGGAGCCGGAGCCGGAGCCGGAGCCGGAGCCGGAGCCAGAACCGGAGCCGGAACCGGAGCCGGAGCCAGAACCAGAACCAGAGCCAGAACCAGAGCCAGAACCAGAGCCAGAACCAGAGCCAGAACCCCCGCCGCGCCGATTTAGCCATGTGGAAATCGCGAGAGCTCTGGATGCTAGAGAGGAAATCCAGCAGAGGGTGCAAGAAGAATTTGACGAGAGAATAGCGAGAGAGAGTGGCGCGTTTGGCTGGGAGAATATAAGCCTTGCCGTTATTTCTTCGGCGTGTCTATTGACATCCGTTTTGCTCCAGTTGGATTCAGAATCCCCGTGGGTGTATCTATTTGGCGGATTCTCGATACTCTGCCTCCTCGTCGTCATCCTTAGGTGGAGATCGAAACGCAAAGAGCAGGCGGGGCGTGATAGTGCCCCAGGTGAGGGTAGTTAAAGGTGACTATAGGGGGTCTCTTTAATGAGTACACAGTCGGACCATGAAGCGGTCTGGGGTGAGGGAGTCATTTACTTCATCTATTCGTTTGATGCGGCCCGGCCTATCGACATCCATAAGGCTGCTGACAGAATTTTGAAATCCGGAATTGCTGAGACGGTCGTATCGCCCCGGGACGGTGAGGTGCGTGTCGCTCACCGATATAGGCGTCTAGTGCGTTTGCTGAATCACTCCAACGCACTTCACCAGTTGTCAGAAGCACTACGAGAGAATCGCTTGCTTCGATGGATGGCAAGGCATCCTATCTGGACTGTAAGAATGTTGAGATGGCTTCTCTTTCGGCGCCACTCTAGTTCTTCAAATAGTTCATCGGGTGATTCAAATCCATCCGTTGCGGAAACACTTGCGGAGAGCATTTCATTTATCGAAAGGTCCGTTGCTGAATATCAATCGATCAATGCGATTCAGCATCATATCGAGAAGGACCTTTTGCGAATTCCGTACCTTGTGAGTGAACCTTACGTGCGTCTGCGCCTTCGCAGCGCAGGGCAATGGCTGCATCTCCTCAACGGTGGCCAAGCTAGGTCGCCGGGGAACATGGATGAAGGAACTCGCGTCGATGTACTTCTCTTGATTCATCGCTCAGGCGTTATGCAATTGACCGTGGCTTTGAGGATGCCGGACGATATCACGGTCGATCAGTATCGCGAAATGTCTTTCGGATCGTCTGAGGTCGTAGTCGCCTCGCGAGTCGCAGAACCGGTCCTCGCGGCTGCCTACGGAAGGCGTTATGAACCTTACCTAGAGGGAGATTGGGAGGAAGAGTCAGAGGAAGGCGTGCGATGGAGATTGGTTCAACATGGCACTCCGGTGTCGATCTCTGACCTTTTTGACCTATATCATCAAGCCATTACCAATGTAATCAAAAGTAAGACCACGGGAGATTGGTTCTGTTACCCCGCTGCTTTTATCGATAGGGTGGGTTGCTGTAATTCAGAGGAATCCTTCAGATCGCATCATGACCGGGAGCTAAAAAACGCAATTTCCCGATCAATTGACGTAGGTGAGGTTCGGCCTGAAGCTGTCCAAAGTATGATTCCAGAAGACTGTTCCCTCACCCGGGCCACTTCTCTTTACTGCAACATGTCCTCGTCTCTTGAGGTGCGCTGGCCGGGTCCTAATGGTGGGGAGTTTGCTCAACACCTTCAGAGACTAGTGATTTTCGAAAGCGCCCTCCTTCAGTACCGGCAAATACGTTTGCTGGACCGACGGGTGGGGGTTGCAGACGGCAGTATCCGTCAAGTACGCGAAATTCAGCGTGAAGCAATTTTCGGGCTCCGTGAATATCGGGACTCGGCGATTTCTCACGGCACCGCGATGGATCTAGCAGATAGACTGCTTAGAGATTGGCGGGCGGATAGGCTCTATGGTCATGTATTGGAAAGTGTTGACCAACTCCAGCAGCTTGTAGCGGCCGCTGAATCGGAGAAGTCCGCGAAGCGTGCCAACGTGCTAGCTGGAATCGCGCTTATCGTGGCTATTTTTCTGGGCCTGCCTGCGATTGATGACACGTTGAACATCGCAAATAGGGTCACGGCGACTGGATTCCTTGGCGTCCTGCTAAAGCCGTTCCAGGCTCTAGCGTCTCATGGCGAGAATGGAACGTGGGCTGGATACCTCATTTTTCTCGCCGCAGTTCTTTCTTGCCTATTTGTCCTTATTTTTGGGCGCTACAGGCTCAACTTTTGGAGACGGCGCAAGAATCCGGGGATCTCCTGGCCGCTCGGCACGGTGAGGATCGAGCGCCGTGACGACAATCAGGGAGCGGATCCTGATTCCTCTGAATGAGGGAATTTCTCTTGTTGCGAAGGGGAGTCATAAAGAGGGGCGGCGTGCGGTCCACGAATCCGTGATACTCAACCGTGCCGGTCGCTGTGCGACCCAACCGGAAACGCTGTTGGTTGGCACACTGATCACGAACTGCTCACGCCCTCGGTAGGCCGGGAGGTCGGAGCCCGGCCCACCGCGAGCAAGTGTGAGCTGGCAGCGAGTAGTTCCGGGTACGGCTCAGCCATTCGTGCGGCGGTCATGGCGGACGTGATCAGATCGGCTGTGGGGCCGTCGCCAGGCTGCTGTTCCACCGCTTTCACGAGTGACCATGCCGGGCCTTCGATGCCGAACACCTGCACGTCGCTGAGCCCTGATTCCCGAAGCTCCTCGGCAAGTTCCTCGCCGCGGTGGAAGTAGGCCAGGGTGAAGTGATCGCCGTCGTGCACCCCAGTTCGGAGGATTTTAGAGACTGCGTCGTGCATGCGCTCCGTGTGGAGGTGGGCGTAGGTGACGTGCTCGAAGAGCGAGGCGTAGCGATTGATCGCTGCTGCGGCTACCAACCCTCCCGGCTTCACGACGCGTCGGGCCTCTGAGAGTGCCCGCCGGCGGTCGTCGGCATCGGGCAAGTGGTAGAGCGGGCCGAGTAGCTGCACGACGTCGTAGCTGTCATCCGCCGCGTCCAGCTCGCGGGCGTCCCCGAGCGACGCTGGGCACACAGCGGATGCCTGCTCAACATGGCGGGGCACAGGGTCTACCAAGGACACGTCGTACCCGTCCTCCACCAGCCACTCCGCGTGCACTCCGGTACCGCCCCCCACGTCCAGGACGCGCGCGGGGGCCGGCGGGAGGAAGCGACGTAGAAGCTCCTTGGTTCGGGCCAGTTCGAGACGACCGTCCGCCGAGCGGCGCAGGCGGCTGCCTTCGTTCACGGTCTCACCGTAAAAGCGCAGGACAGAAGGGGCCAGTTCGCGATTCGACATGACAGCAGTATCGTGTGTACCGGTGGACCAGTCCACCCCCGAAGTGTCGGAAGGGAAGTCATGGCCCTACTGAAGTACGAGGAGATCGCGGAGTCGCTTCGCGCGCGGATCGCCGCCGGCGAGTTCGAGCCGGATGAGCCGTTGCCGTCCGGGCGCGACCTCGCTGAACAGTGGTCGGTGTCGCGTGCGACGGCCATCAAGGCGATGGACGTGCTGCGCAGCGACGGTGTTGTGGTGGCCAAGCAGGGAACGGGGTTCGTCGTAACGAACGCTCCTGTTGCCCGGCCTGCGGGTGCCCGACGGGCGGGATCCGCCCGCATTTCTGGGGGCATGCCCTATGAGAGGGTCGGTGAGCCGGATTGGGCCGAACCCCCGGTGCGCGTGGCAGCCGCGCTGCGCATGGATTCGGGAGTCGTCGCACTGCGCCGCATCCGACTCCACCGGCTCCCGGACGGGAGTCCGCACAGCTACGCGGAAGCCTGGTTCCCGCCGGATATCGCGGAAGCCTCCCCGGGGCTTGCGCAGACCGCTCCCATCGCGGAAGGGACGACTCGCTACGTTCGTCGCCAGACCGGTCGCTATCCGGTGGAGGGAGTGGATGTGACTACGGTGCGGCTCGCGACAGAGCACGAGGCCCACCACTTGGCGCTGCCCGAGGCAACGGCGGTTGCTGTCATCCTGCACACCGCGTACGACCAGCAGGGGCGTCCGCTCGTATGCGAAGAGGGAGTCACGCCATCCCCTCACTATGAGCAGGTGGAGACCTATGCGATGTAGGCCTGCGTTACCCAAAAAGAAGCTGGACCGGTCCACCGGTTCAGCTTTTTTGATGCTCTTTCGGTTCCCTGAGCAGCAGTGATGCTCTGTATGTCGACAAAGCCGAAACCGTACCGCTTGACTGGACCGGTCCACCGGTCCACCGGTCCAGTCTATGGATGTGCCCGGAGGAAAGCCCGCAGGGGTGAGTACGAAGTGAGTACGCATTGGTTGACAACTCAACATGTGGGCCCCGTCTCCCCGAGTCGAAAAGACGGCCGCGCGGCTGTGACCGCGCATGTCTCACCGTTCCGCAGCTCAAGAGCTGCGCCGGTTGCCTCCGCTGCTCGTCTCGTACGAGCGGCGTTGAGGGGAGCCGGAACAACCCTCTTCGTCTTCCTGGAGTCCTCATGGCTGCTGTAGAGATCGTCTCGTTCGGCTACCTGCACGCGGCGGCGCCGGCCGCGCATCTGACCATCGACCTGCGCCACCACTTCCGGGACCCGCACGTGTCGCCGGAGCTGCGGTACATGACCGCCGCCGACGCCCCGGTACGCGCCGCTGTGCTGGGCACGCCCGGCATCACGGACCTGGTAGGGGCCACCGCCACCGCCGTTGCCGCATTCGCCTCCGGTCCCAGCGCCGGAACCGTGACCGTCGCCGACGGATGCGCCGGCGGACGGCACCGGGCACCCACCTTCGCTCTCGCGCTGGCGGAGCGACTGCGCACGGACGGCCACCAGGTCACGGTCACGCACCGGGACATGGCCCGCCCCGTGGTCCAGCGCTGACCGCCCGCTCTCGCCTCGGACCCGCCGCGCAGCGGCGGGGCCGCGACGGCGCCGGATCGAATCCGGCCCGGGGCACTCCGGCCACCACCGGCCGGCCCTCACTCAAGGAGCAGACATGGCCCGCAAGAACACGGTCACCGTCAACGGCGACCACACCGGCGACATCGGCGGCACGGTCATCTCGGGCAGCACGGGCCCGGTGGCCATGAACGGCGACATCCACGAGGGCGATACCGGCACGGACCGCCAGGACACCGGCCGGCGCACGTTCTCCGGCAACGGCATGACCGTCGTCAAGGGCGACAACCACGGCACCATCTCCCGCCGCTTCTGACTAGCAGCCCCGGCCGCCTGCCGTGAAGGGCGCCGGATCAAATCCGGCCCGGGGCACCGGCCGCATCCCTCGCGGCCCGCCGCACCACTGGGGTGCGGC
Organism: Streptomyces sp. NBC_00285; assembly: GCF_036174265.1. Classification (NCBI taxonomy): domain Bacteria; kingdom Bacillati; phylum Actinomycetota; class Actinomycetes; order Kitasatosporales; family Streptomycetaceae; genus Streptomyces; species Streptomyces sp. NBC_00285. The sequence continues at coordinate 5,986,460 of NZ_CP108055.1, forward strand.
TCCCACCACAACGGCGCGCACCCCCGGAGCTGGAACTCCGGGGGTGCTGTTCGGGCCGTTTCACCTGCTAGGGAGACCACGACCCAATGAACCACATCGTCACTGTTCAGGACGCTGTTACCGCGTTCAGCGACTTCATGGAGCCGACGAACGCTGAGCTGGACGCGATCGAACGGGAGATGCCGCTGATCCTGGCGCGCGTCGACCTGCTCGACGCACAGATCATCACCCTGGACCGCACCCCGACCGAGCTGGACACCCGCCGTATCCGCCGTGCGCGGCGTCGGGTGCTGGTAGAGGGGCTGGCCCTGGTCAACCGCACCGCCGACGCCACGGCGTCCGGGGGTGCCGCATGAGCGCCAAGAACACCAAGACCGTGCTGCCGGCCGTCGCGATGACGGCCGTGTCCATGGTGCTCACCCTCGCGGTGGTCCTGATGTGGCTGGGTGCGGCGGTGCCGTGGCTGGTCGCTCTGGTCGTCGGTGTGGGTATAGACGGCGGTTGGCTGGCCACCCTCGCCTACGAGCGGCGTCTCGCAGCCCAGGGCGACCACAGCCGCACGGTGACGGCTGTGGGCTGGTTGTTCGGTCTGGTCGCCACCGGCTTCCTGGTCGCTCACGCGCTGACCTCCCAGGCGTCCGCCGCGTGGTTGGCGGTGGCGTGGCTGCCGATCGCGGCCAAGGCCCTGTGGCTCGTGCATGGCCTGTGGGAGCGCACCGCGCTGACCCCGCTCGCCCTGGACGCGATCCGCGGTATTCAGCAGGAGGCCCGCGACGAAGCGGCCGTGGCCCGCGCCCGACTGCGGGCGGAAGCCACCTCGGAGGAGACCCGTCTGACCGCTGTGACGGGGGCCGGGGCACGCGTCGCACGGGTGCAGGCCAGGACCGCCAAGACCCTGGCGGGGGCGTGGTCGACGCTGGAGACGGCGCGGCGGGGCGAGGACACCGGCAGGGCACTGACCAGCGTGACGAACCGCGTCACGCCCGGCGTCACAGCCCGGTGGGAGTTGCCCGTGTGGGGCGCTGTCGAGCCGGTCGCCGCGCTGGAATCGGTGGCGCCCGCGCTCAGTGACGGCGAGTTGGACACGCTCGTCGACACGATCCGCACCAGCCAGACCCCCGCCCTGTCGTATCGCGAGATGGCGGTCCGCTTCCGCGCGGCCGGCCACTCCGCCTCCGAGGTCCGCCTCCGCGCGGCCTGGAAGCGAGTCGCCTGATGACCGCCGCGTGGGGCAAGTGCTACGACCCTGCCGGAGCCCGCTACGGGGTCCCCACCTACCCGTGGCGCCTGGCCCCGGACGGGCTCGCCACGCGCCGTCAGCTGAGGGCGCAGGGTTTGCGTCCGGGCGGTCAGCCGGTCGCGGCGCAGGCCATGCGCATCAACCGCCGTGCCGGCACACCGCGCGTCGCCTACCTCTACCGCGTCGACTGCGCACTGCCGGTACGGCCGATGACGTCGCGCAAGTGGGGCGCTCTCGCCCTGGCGATGCTGGCCCGCCGTACCTGCCCCGGCTGCCGTCTGGACGTGGGCTACTGCATCCCACGCTCGCTCGGCATGTGCGTGCTGTGCGCCTACCCCACCACTCCGGTTTCCGTGTCTGACCAGGGAGGTCAGCCGTGAAGAACGTGCTGCACGAGTCGCCGGGCGACGACAACGCCCGCACCCTGCGCCTGCTGGACGCCACCGACACCGCGTTCGCCCACGAGTCCGCGACCGAGCTGGGCGCCGACTTCGAACAGGTCGTCCTGGAAGGCCTGCTCACCGACCGCGCCGTCGCGGTCTACCCGCCCGCCGGCCACACCTACCCGAGGAAGGACTGACCGCCATGGGCAAGCCCGACACCCGTCGCCTGGACAAGGAGATCAGGCTGACGGAGCGCAAGCTGGAAGCAGTCCGCAACGGTGAGATGTGGCCGCTGACCGGCCAGGAGCGCCGTCAGGTGCTCCGGGGTCTGGTCGGCGGTTCCTACCAGGTGGCCCGCGGCAAGAGTGCTGCTCGCGCCGAACGGCAGATGGACAGCGTTTCGACGTCCGCCGAGACCCGGCTGATCGCCGAACTCACCGCGCTGCAGATCGAGCGGCAACGGATCGTGACCGAGGCCGCCACCGCCAAGGCCGCCAAGAAGTCGTCCGGCTGGATGTGGTGAGCATGGCCGCCACCGAGACCCCGCCGGGCCAGTGCCCGCAGTGCTGGGAGCACGCCTACAACAAGCGCATCCACCGCGCGCTGAAGCCGCGCCAGGAGTGCACGCCGTGCCTGGACCACATGAACAACGGCTGCCCGCACCGCGTGCCCAAGAAGGAATCCCGCTGGTGGTGAGCATGAACGACCGTTGCCCCGCCGCTCACCCGCAAGACCCCACCGCCTGTGTCGGGCCAGTCGCGGTGAGCGTGCTGGACGCGACGGGGGCCGGGGCTGACGGGTGCGAGCATCACGGCGCCCGCCTGCTGGCCTCCCTCGACGGGGGCCGCGTGTACCCGCTGCCCGACGCCCCGCCCGGCGCCGCCATCCGCACCTTCACGGCTGCCGACACGATCCGCCCGTTCTGCTGGGTGAAGGGCCCGCGTACCAGGCCCTCGCAGCTCAGCCGTGCCGAGAACCGCGCCCGCGAGAACCGTTGACACACCTGTTGTACCGGGGTGGCCGTCCCCGCCACCCCGGCACTCCTTCTTCAACTTCCGCCCTGCTCAGGGCAGTCTGGAGCACGTTCAGCATGTCCGAGAACGTCATCAGCCTCCACAAGAACCCCGACCCCGAACCGCCCGCCGACCTGGCCGGCGTGACCACGCTGACCGTGGTCCCCGAGCCCGCTCCGGCCAAGCCCATACCGCTGTGGATGCGCTCCGGACGGGCCGTCAAGCGGATCGCCACCGACGAGCGCACCAGGGCCACCGGCCGCGCGGTCGTGCGCCACAGCATCTACACAGTCAACGGGTCCCGGATCGTGGCCCGTCGGACGTGGGACGGCAAGACCGGTGCCCGCTACGAACGCATGCTCCGTGCAGCCGAGGCCGCCGGGAACTATGAGGTGGCGGAGGAGTGGGAGGAGCGGTTGCAGCGCTTCCGCGAAGCGAGGCACCGCCGCCGGATGGACCTGCTGCACTCCCCGCTGGATGTGGCCAAGGGCGTCGGGGTCGGCGTCGGCATGAGCATCGGCGTCCTGGTCGCGCTCGGGGTCGTGATGGCCATCAACAACCACGACGCCAAAGACGTCATCACGCCTCTCGCGGCGACGGTCGAGTTCATCGGCCTGCTGATCCGGATCGTGCAGGTCGTATGGGGCCCCGCCCTCGTGATCGGCCCGCTGCTGGCGCTGCTGGGCATGTGGGCGGTCGGCAGCAAGCAGCAGGCCGCACCCCAGTGGGCGTTGCCCGCCAACGTCCGTTCCGGCGAGGGGGAGCCGATCACCCCGTCCATCGTCGTCAAGGCCCTGCGCGACCTCGGTATCTCCGCCCTGCGCACCGCCATCAAGGAGATGGGCGACGCCGGCGCCTCCATGCTCGGGCCGATCACGATCGCCGGATGCGGCGTCGAGGTCGACGTCACCCTGCCCTCAGGGGTGGCCACCAACGAGGTGCAGAACAGGCGGCGCAAGCTGGCAGAGAACCTGACCCGCCACGAGCACGAGGTGTACATCACCATCCCCGAGGCGGCCCGCACCGTGCGGCTGTGGATCGCCGATTCCGGCGCGCTGGACGAGCCGATCGGCCCGTCCCCGCTGGTCACCGACGAGAGCATGACCGCCAACTACAAGACGGGTAAGGCCCCGTGGGGCCGTGACCTGCGCGGCGACGGAGCCGAGCTGGGCGTGTATCAGCGCCACCTGCTCATCACCGGCCGTTCCAACCAGGGCAAGACCGTCGCCCTGCGGTCCCTGGTGCTGTGGCTCGCTTTGGACCGATCGGTGCAGTTCTGGGTCGCCGACCTCAAGGGCGCCGGCGACTGGTCCATGCTCCACGGCATCGCGGACGTCCTGATCGAGGGCCCCGCCGATGACCACTGCATTCAGGCGACCGAGATGCTTGAGGACGCGGTCACCGAGATGAACCGTCGTCTTGAGGTCCTCAAGGACGAGCCGGGTACGGTCTTCCGGCCGCTGATTGTGCTGGTGGACGAGGCGCAGAAGGCGTTCATGTGCCCGGCCCTCGACGACCAGAAGCGCCCCTACGGCGGCTCCAAGGCCACCAGCCGGTACTTCATGGCCGCCCGGACCATCCACAACCAGGGCCGCGCGGTCGACGTGCTGCTGTGGCAGGGCACCCAGGACCCCACCGACCAGAACCTTCCCAAGCTGGTCCGCGAGGGCGCGCACACCCGGGCCTCCCTCGTGCTGGGCTCCGAGTCGCAGGCCAAGATGGCGCTGGGGGACAAGGCCGTCGAGGACGGGGCCGCCCCGCACATGCTGCGCCAGGGCCTGGACAGGGGAACGCTGGTCGTCGCCTCGGACGGCATCCACATGCCCAAGGGCCAGTCCTCCATCACGGTCCGCACCCACTTCATCGACGACGACCCCGCCAGGGCCATCGCCGACCGGGCCCGCGCCCTTCGCGACGGCATCACCACGCTGACCGTGATCGAGCGCGGTACCGAGCGTGATGCGCTCGCCGACATCCTCACGGTGCTCGCCGGGGAGAAGCGGATGCTCACCCAGGACGTCATCAGGAAGCTCGGCGTCCTCGACGCGGATGCGTACGGCCGCTGGTCGTTCGGTGACCTCACCCGCGTCCTGGACGGTGCCGGCATCGAGGCGAAGAAGTCGCACGGCCGCATGGTGGTCCGTGCCGAGGACGTCTCCGACGCCCTTGCCGAGCGCGACGCGGACGGTTCCGCTTCTGCCTCCTGATCCCGGGGAGGCACACCCTGTCGACGCGGGGAGGCGGGGAGGACTCCCCAACCGGCTCCCCGCCCCACATCCCCCGCCTTGATCAGCGGAAACACCGATTTGGGGAGGCGGGGAGGCACACCAGGTCACCCCCCTGAAACCCCCCTCCACCGCGCCCCCTCAAGGGGGTGTCCCCGCCTCCCCGAACCACGTTCGGAAGGGATTCCACATGTACCCCGAAGACATTCGCCACGCGCCCGCTGAGCGGGCCGTGGAAGTCCACCAGCCGACCCCGATCCAGCCCGCCGTCATCGTCCAGCCGGCGCCGATGGTCGCCGTGCAGCCGCACGCGGTTCCGTCGGTGGCGAGCATCGTCCTGCCCGACGGCCGTGTCGTCACCGGCTACGCCATCAACCCCGCACAGCCCGAACCGCTGGTCGCCAAGCCGCCCGTCTCCCGCGCCGCGGTGAACGTGGCCCTCGGAGGCGTGGGGTTCCTCGCGGTGTGCGGCGGCCTGCTGCTGCTCACCACGTTCATCACCGCGCTGACCGCGCTGATCACTCAGCTCATCACGCTCGCGGCCGTGATCTTCGGCGGCTGGATCGCCGTGCAGGTCTTCAAGCCCCACGGCCGGCAGGGCGGGAGCACGGTCAACATCCGCAAAGCGATCTTCAAGCGCAACCACTTCCACGGCTAGGGCTCCGCCCCCAGGTCGGACCGCATCGCAGTTATCAGTGCCCTGTAGGCCTCGGCATAGCGCGTCCGGCCTCTGGCGTACTCGTCGCTGTCGGCCGTAGCCCCGCCCGAAACAATCTCCAGGAGATCTTGCAGCCTGCTGTACGTCTCCGCCGCCGGTTCCACGACCGACGACGGCGCGGAGATCGCCAATTCGTATCGCAGACTGACGCACGGCTCGAATGCCTCCCACACACCCCGTCTGCGTCGATCCACGGGAACCTCCGTCTCCCGTGCCAGCAGGCCGCACGCACTCCGCGCCTTGGCCAGGGCCGCCAAGTACGAGCCGTACAACGCCCGGCGCGTCTCTGTGCGCTGCTGGCCCCGCTCGCGTTTCCAACGCCGACGTTCCAACGCCCCTGCCGACACCGTGGCGATCCCGCCACCCACCACGGTGCTGACCAATGCCACCCACTCCACAGGCACCCCGAATCCCGCTGAACAGCGCAGGCGCGACCCCTTCCGCCAAGACCGGGACGCGCCTGCTTCCACCCACAAGTGGAGGTCAACCAGCATGACCCAACCCACCGACATCCGGCGAGTACCGGGCGCCCTCAACAGTCCACTGAGCATCGCGCTTGACCTTGCGGCGGCCGGCGTTCCCCCGCTACCGCTGCGGGCGGGCAAGCTGCCGTTCGGGAACTGCCTTGCCTGCGCCCGCAACGCGTGCGGCGGCCGGCCGAACATGAAGACCCCGGGCCCCTGCACCTGCCCGGCGCCCTGCCACGGATGGGCCGCCGCCACCACCGACCCCACCGTCCTGCGCTCCCAGGAGTGGGCGCGCGCGTGGCGGGAAGCGGCGGCGGTGGCCTACCACCCGGGCGGGGCCGGTCTGACCGTGGTCGACCTCGACACCGCGGAAGCCCTCGCGTGGGCCCGTGCAATCCTGCCCACTACCCGGATCGTTCCGACGACCCGGGGTGAGCACTGGATCTACCAGGGCGTTATGCAGTCCGCCAATGCCGTACGGCCCGGCGTGGACATCAAGTCCCTTGTGGCGTACGCCCGTTGGCTCGGTTCCGGCACCGGCGCCATGTCCGCTCTCCCGGACGCTGTGCGCGCCCTGGTAAAGGAGCCGTCCCCCGCTCGTAGGGCGTCACAGACGTTCACAGTGCCCCTGGGGGGCGGGCAGGGGGAGTGCCGCCACCGCACACCCGCCTACTTGGACCGTGGCATCGCCATGGCGGAGCAGCGCATCACCCAGGCCCGCACCGCGGTCCACGCGACCGTCTACCGCACGTTCCTTGCCGTGCTCTCGACGCACGGCGGGTGCGGATGCCTCACCGATGCCCATGTCGCGCGGCTGTTCACCGCGGCGCAGGCCAAGGGCGAATCACCCCGGCACTGCACGGATGCGTGGACCAACGCCCGCACCAGGTTGGGACTGTGACCATGTCCGAGGACGACGAGAAGAACCCCGCCCGCAAGGTCATCACCGACTATGCGCAGTCGCATTTCCGGTACTTCCGCACCGCCGACGGCACCGTGTACGCGCAGAAGAACGGCCACCCTGTGGCCCGCCCGATGCGTTCTCAGGGCACCACCGGAAGCCACCGCCAGGAACTCATGGTCGGCTTGTTCAAGGACGGGGTCGGCGTGTTCAACGGGACCGCACTCAAGGAGGCGTTGGACTTGATCGAAGCGCTCGCGCTGTACGAGGACACGCACGCCGTGAACATCCGCGTCGCCCCCGGATTCGACGGGGCAACCTGGCTGGACCTCGGGCGTAACGACGGACAGTCGGTGCGTATCCATCCCACCGGATGGGACATCCTCACCCCCGACCCGCGCGAGGTGTGCTGGCGGCGCACCCAGCTCACCGGCGAACTCCCCCTGCCCGCCAAGGACACAGGCGGCAAGGGCATCGATGCCCTGATGCGGCTGTGCAACTTCGCCACCGCGGAAACCGAATGCCTGGCCATCGCCTGGCTGATCGGCTGCCTCGGACCGTCCGTACCGGTGCCCGCGCCGTTCCTCACCGGACCGCAGGGCGCGGGCAAGTCCACCGGCGGGCGGATGCTCGTGCGGATCATTGAGGGCATGAGCGGGGATTTGCGCCGCGCCCCGAAGGATGAGGAGAACCTGATCGCGGCGGTGGCGGCCGGATGGGTCACCGCCCTGGACAACCTCTCCCACATGACGCCGGACCTCTCCGACGCCATGTGCTGCATCGTCACTGGTGCCGAAAGCGTCAAGCGCGCGCTGTTCACCGACGGCGACGTGTTCCGCGTCGGCTACCGCCGCCCCCTGCTCCTGACCGGTATTGACGTCGGCGTCATCCGGCCCGACCTCGCCGAACGCCTCCTTCCCCTGCGCCTGGAACGCCCGCGGGTGCGGCGCACCGAGGCGGAACTGTGGGCGGAGTACGCGGAAGTGCTGCCCGTGGTGCTCGGCTCGCTCCTGGACCTGGCGGTCAAGGTCCGTGCGGCCCAGGCGGAGACGCCCACGGATCTGCGGATGGCGGACTTCGCGCACCTGTGCGCCCAACTCGATGCCGCAACCGGCCTCGGAGCGCTCGCCGCCTACCGGGCCAGTCTCGACGACCTCAACGACGACGTCATCGAGGGCGACCTGTTGGCACAGGCCGTCCTCGCGCACGCTGACACCCTCGAACCGGGCGCAGAGCAGCGGATGACGTCCACGGAGTGGCTGCACTGCCTCACCCGCCTCTACACCGGCGAGGACTTCCGTCCCCTGCCCAAGGGCTGGCCGACCACCGGCAAAGTCCTCTCCGACCGCCTCAAACGCCTACAGCCCACCCTCGCGGCCCGCGGCGTCCTCATCGACTCCGGCCGCACCAAAGAGGGCCGATACATCGAAATGACCCGCTCACCCGCCCCACCGGAACACGAGCAACAGGCGTTCTGACCAACGGGCACAGACCGAACAGCAAGAGGAGCACCACCCGCGCGGAGGCGTGCTCCTCTTGCTGTTCGGCGGCACCGCCGCCCTGCGCAGGACGGCCGCGCAGCGGCTCCTTCTTCACGTCCTGAGCGGCACGGCACCACCACAGACACCCCCCTCTTTTTTCCTAAGTAGGAAGTTCTGCGTCACCTGCGTCACCCAAGCCCACAAAACAGCGGATGACCTGCACGGACAGGGGTGACGCAGACGGCCGATCGCTGCGTCACCGTTCGTCATCTGAGTCACCGATGACGAACAGCCTGCGTCACCGGTGACGCACCCCCACCCCGCTGCGTCACCCCAAACCCGCAGGTCATCGGCCTGAATGACGCAGATGACGCGGGTGACGCAGAAATCCCCACCTCGGACACACACGCAGGCCCCGCACCGCCTGCGCCCAACCCCGCGACGGACATGAGGAGCCACCGAACCCATGGCCACCGAAGATCCGACCGACCTGCTTGGCGTCCTGCTCGCCCTCCTGCGCGGCGGCGTCCCGGACCGCTACCTCACCCCTGAAGACCTGGTCACCATGTTCAGCCTCCCGAGCGTCGAGACCGTCTACCAGTGGCGACGCAAACGCATTGGACCCCCCGGCTTCCGCGTCGGCCGCTACCTCCGCTTCAACCCCGCCGCCGTACGAGCGTGGGAGGCCGAACGCACCGCCCTCGAAGACGCGGCCTGAGCCTGCCGCACTCCGCACCACCCAACTCCCCGGGGAGGGCCACACCGTGGCCCTCCCCGTCCCATGCTCCGAAAGGACCACGCCCCAGATGGCAGGCCACATCCAAGACCGCTGGTTCAAGACCGAAACCAACTCGGCCGGCAAGACCGTCCGCCTTAAGTCCGACCGCCACGGCACCGGCCTGCGCTACCGCGCCCGGTACATCGGCCCCGACGGCACCGAGAAGTCCAAGAGCTTCCCCGACCGTCAGAAGCGCCTCGCCGAACGGTGGCTGTCGAAGACCGAGACCGACATGAACAGCGGCGACTACGTCGACCCGCGACAGTCCAAGACGACGTTCCAGCAGTACGCAGCGAAGTGGGCCAAGAGCCTGACTTCGGATGAGAACAGCGGAGCAGCCGTTGAAACCCGGCTCCGGCTGTACGCCTACCCGTACATCGGCTCCCGCCCGCTCGGTTCGTTCAAGCCCGAGCACATCAGGGATTGGCTGGGTGAACTGAAGCAAGCGGTGCCGAACTTGACCCACCGCCGCCTCATCTTCGAAAGCGTGTCATCAGTGATGAACGCGGCCCGTGATGACGGGATTCTGCGGCTCAACCCGTGCCGGGCGGCATCGGTGAAGGCGCCTCAACCCGTGCCGATTCGCGTCAAGCCCTGGACCGCTGAACGGACCTTCGCGGTGCGGGCCGCGCTCCCCGCGCGGTACCGCGCAATGGCGGACCTCGGGGCGGGGTGCGGACTGCGACAGGGCGAGATCTTCGGACTCCCGCTCGACGAAATCGACTTCCTGAAAGGCTGGTTGCAGGTCGGTTTCCAGGTCAAGCAGGTGCGCAGCAGGCTGGTGTTCGCGCCCCCGAAGCGCGGCAAGGTTCGTGACGTGCCGCTGCCCGCAGAGGTCGCGAACGAGTTGGCCGACCACATCCGGCGATTCCCGCCGACCGACGTCACTTTGCCGTGGCTGACGCCGGACGGCGACCCGATCACGAAGAAGCTGTTGTTCGTTGCGCCCGGGGGCAACGCGGTCTGGCGCGATGTCTTCAACACCTACGCCTGGAAGCCCGCTCTGGCCGCCGCAGGCGTCATCCCCGAGCCAGAGAAGGGGCAGCGGCACGCGGCGGCACGCGAACACGGCATGCACGCCCTCAGGCACTTCTACGCGTCCGTCCTCCTGGATGCCGGAGAGAACATCAAGGCCCTGAGCGCCTACCTGGGACACAGCGACCCCGGTTTCACGCTCCGGGTCTACACGCACCTCATGCCGAGCAGCGAGGGACGCACCCGGAAGGCAGTGGACAACGTCTTCCGAGCAGCCGTTTCCCATGATCACGGCCCACAGACGGCCCAGGCGGCATGACGACCCCCCTGGCTTGCGGCTCCGCCGCAGGTCAGGGGCCTCTCGCTGTCGCGATCACGCCAAATCGCTAACATGTGGCCAACGCCTGTACGTTTCGCTGCTCGTCCATTGGCCTGAAGTTGATGGTGACGACGGGGAACGGACGGTGTGGGACCGCGGGACGGTAGCCGGTTCCGGTAGGGGCAGGCGTCGGGTGGCTGGCGGGAAACCGCCGTGAAGAGGGCGGGAATCCGCCAGAAGTGGGCGACGTGATGGGGCGCGGACCGCAGGCGGGGCTGCGGTTCGGACTGCTCGGACCGCCGATCCTGTACGACGGCGATGGCAGCGCCGGCGTACGGGTCGTCGGCAGCCGCAAGCAGCGGATCCTGCTGGCCGCGCTGCTCCTGGAGACCGGCCGGGTCGTCTCCGCCGGGTCCCTCAAGGACGCGCTGTGGGGCGGCACCCCGCCGGCCTCGGCGAAGGCCTCCCTCCACAACCACGTCTCACGGCTGCGGCGGCTGCTCGACGACCCCGAACGGCTCCAGGCGGTGGCCCCCGGCTACCAACTGCGCGTGGAGCCGGGCGAACTCGACGTCCAGGTCTTCGAGAGTCACGCCGCCGGGGCCCGCGCCGCGCACGCCGACGGGAACTGGACCGCGACCGTCCACTCCTGCGCAGCGGCCCTCGCGCTGTGGCGCGGCACGCCGCTCAGCGGAGTCCCCTCCGAACTCGCCGGATACGCGCTGGTGCAGCGCCTGGAGGAGGCGCGACTGCTCCTGCTGGAGTGGCGCTACGACGCCGAGCTCGCCCTCGCGTCCACCCGGCCGGACGCCCTCGTCCCCGAACTCTCCGCGCTGGCCGCCGAACACCCCCTCCGCGAGGCCTACCACCGCCAGCTGATGCTCGCCCTCCACCGCACCGGCCGGCAGGCCGAGGCCCTCGCCGTCCACCGGGACCTCCGCAGCCGCCTGGTCGAGGAACTCGGCGTGGAGCCGGGCCCCGCCGTCCGCGAGGCCCATGTGGAGGTGCTGCGCGGGGGAGTGGGTGGGGCTGACGGAAGCGGCCGGACCGGTGGCCCGGGCGCAACAGGCCGCGCAGGAAAGGCCGGTGACGGCACAGGCCGGACCGCCGACAGGACCGCCGACATGGCTGGCGATCTGGGCGCCGACCTGGACGCGGCCCGCCGGCCCGGCCAGCCCCATCACACCGGCCGGGCGGCCTCTCCCGGTGCGCCTCCCGCAGACGCTACGCGCGAAGATGCCCCGCCCGTCACCCCCGCCTCCGCGCCCCGTCCCGACGCCGAGCCGTCGGCCCACGACTCCACCCCACCCGACCCCGACGTCCAGCCCCCGCACCCGCACGCCCTCCAGGCGCCCCGCCCCCACAGGCCGCCGCATGCCCACACCGAGGCATCACCCCCGGCGTCCCTGTCACCACCCCGGCCCGCCCAACTACCCCCGCCCCCCGGCCACTTCATCGGCCGCGTCACCACCCGCGAGGACCTTCGACGCGCCCTCACCCGCAAGGACGGTCCATCCGTCGGGGTCATCAGCGGCATGGCCGGCGTCGGAAAGAGCGCACTCGCGCTGAGCGTCGCCCATGGGCTGCGGGCACGTTTCCCTGACGGGCAGTTCTACGTGAACCTCCAGGGCGCCACCCCGGGCATGACCCCCCTCACCCCGGCCCAGGCCCTCACCGCCCTGCTCCGCGACCTCGGCGCCGAGCCGCGCAGCATCCCCGAACACCCGGACGCGGCAGCCGCGTTGCTGCGCTCGCTCCTCGCGCCCACCCGCACCCTCATGGTGCTGGACGACGCGTCGAGTGCCGCGCAGGTACGGCCGTTGCTGCCGGCCGGTGGCGGCTGCGCGGTGATCGTCACCAGCCGTTCCCCCCTGACCGCCCTCGACGACGCCCACCGCTTCCCGCTCACCCCGCTCTCGGCGGAGGAGAGCGCGGAGTTGCTGCGAGCGCTGTCGGGCCGGGACGACCAGCACGGTGAGGCCTCCGGCGGCAACGCCACCTCCCACGCCCCTGCCACCTCTCGCACCCCGGCCCGCACCCCGCCCCCGACCGCCCCCATCGACGCCACCCACCCCCTGATAGAACTCACCGGCCGCCTCCCCCTGGCCCTCCGCGTGGTGGCCGCCCGCCTTGCCGCCCGTCACGCTCTCACCCCCGACGTCCTCGCGGACCAACTCGCGGCCACCGAGGACCGGTTGCGGCACCTGGAGTACGACGATCTCTCCGTACGCCGCTCCCTCGCCGTCGCCCATGACGCCCTCGCCGCCTCCGGCCGCAGGTCCGACCGCGACGCCGCCCTCACCCTGTGCCGCATAGGCGCCCTCGACCTGCCCACCTACGGCGTCCCCCTCGTCGCCCGCCTCCTCGGCACCGAAGGCACCGACCAGGCCCGCGCCGAGGACGCCCTCGACCGCCTGGTCGACGTAGCGCTCCTGGAGGAGACGGCATACGGCCGCTACGCCCCGCACGGCCTGGTCCGCGACTTCGCGAGGGAACTCGCGGGCACCGGGCACGCCCCCGACATCGCCCGCACCGCCCTGCGCTGGTACGCCGCCGTCGCCGAACGCGCCCTGACCGCGATCGTCGAACCCGGTCTCGACCTGGACGACCGCCGCCGCCCGACCACCGCGCAGCCCCCGGAGCACGCGGCGCACGTGCTGGCGATCCCGCCGTTCCCGTCCTTGGACAAGGCGTTCGCCTGGGTCGAGTCGGAGCTGGGGAACATCGTCGCCCTGGTCGAACGGCACACGGGCACCCCGGACGACCGCACCGCCGCCCATGTCTCCACCCTGTTGCGTCTGCTCTCACCCTCCCTGCAGCGCAGCGGCCGGGTCGCCGAGGCGGAGATCCTCGGCCGGGCCGCCCTCACGGTGGCGCGGCGGCTCGGCGACGACGCGGCCGAGGCGTGCGCCCTGGGCGATCTGGCCGGCCTGCACTTCCTGACCGGCCGGCACGGCGAGGCCCTGACCCTCAACGACCAAGCCCTGGAGATCTGGCGGCGGCTCGGCGCGGGCTCCTGGATCCGCCGCTGCCTCAACAACCGGGGTCTGCTGCTCGAAGGCCTGGGCCGGTACGCCGAGTCGGGCGAGGCACTGCGGCAGAGCCTCGCCTGTTCACGGCAGTTGAACGACCCCTTCGGCGAGGCCGTGGCCCACAGCAACCTGGGCAACCTGTACGAGCACACCGACCCGCGCGCCGCCATCGAGCAGCACCGCCGCTCGCTCGCCATCGGCGAGGAGACCGGCAGCGTGGTCGTAAGGCACTCGGCGCACTGCAACATCGGCTACGCCCATCTCACCCTCGGCGAACCGGCCGCCGCCATGGCGCAGTTCGAGGAGAGTCTGCGCATCCTCGGCAGTCCCGGCGACTGGCACGGCGAGTCCCAGAGCCGCCTCGGCCTGGTCCGCGCCCTGCGCCTGATCGGTGACGGCGAGCGCGCCGCCGCCGAATGCGCGGAGCTGCTGCACCGGGCGGACGCCCGCGCCGACCGCTACACCGGCGCCCTCGCCCGCCACCAGCACGGACTCCTGCTGCGTGAGCGGGGCAGGACGGAGGAGGCGTACGAGCAGTGGCGGGCCGCTCTGGACGCGCTGGACGGCACGGACGAGCAGACGGTGCTCCAGGAACTCATCGCACTGCTCGACGACTCGGGCTTACGGTGATTGGCGGTGATCGCCGGTCATCGCGGGTCATCGCCGGAGATCACTTGGCGTCGGCATAGCACTCCACCACCGCCGTCGTGAACGGAAACCGCACCGGCGTCTCGCCGAACGTCAGCCGCCCGGCCAGGTCCGACGCCGCCCTGATCGCCGCCACGACCGCCTCGGTCTCCTCCTCGGGACAGTGCACGATCACCTCGTCGTGCTGGAAGAAGACCAGTTCGGCCGCCATCTCCGCACAGGCCTGCCGCAACGCGGCGAGCAGCAGCAGGGCCCAGTCGGCGGCACTGCCCTGCACCACGAAGTTCCGGGCGAACCGGCCCCGGGCACGGGCGTTGGTGGAGGCGTAGCCCGGCATCCAGCCCTCTTCGGCAGGCTGCGCGTCCGGTTCGTCCTGTGGCATGCCCGCCTCCTCCCCGGCGTCACCCGACCCGACCGCCGGCGGGCACGTCCGCCCCAGCCAGGTCCGCACCAGCCGGCCCTCCTCGCCCGCGCGGGCCGCGTCGTCGACGTACGCCACCGCCTTCGGGAAGCGGCGTCTGAGCGCGGCGAGGTTCTTGAGTCCGTCGCCCGAGGTCTGGCCGTAGACCGCGCCGAGCACGGCGAGCTTGGCCTGGCCGCGGTCGCCGGAGAAGGCCCGGTCGGAGACGGCCTGGTAGAGGTCGGTCTCGCGTCCCGCCACTTCCATGAGCCCAGGGTCCCGGGAGATGGCCGCCAGCACCCGCGGTTCCATCTGGTCGGCATCGGCGACGACGAGCCGCCAGCCGGGGTCGGCGACCACGGCGCGCCGGATCACCTTGGGGATCTGCAGCGCACCCCCGCCGTTGGTGACCCAGCGGCCGGTGACGGTTCCGCCCGCCAGGAACTCGGGCCTGAAGCGGCCGTCCCGCACCCAGTCCTGCAGCCAGGACCAGCCGTGGGCGACCCAGATGCGGTACAGCTTCTTGTACTCGACCAGTGGTTTCACGGCCGGGTGGTCGACGGACTCGATCTCCCAGCGGCGGGTCGACTTCACCTTGACGCCCGCCTGCGCGAACGCCTTGATGACATCGGCCGGCAGATCGGGCCGCACCCGGCGCCCGAAGGCGGCGGACACCTCGTCGGCGAGCTCGGCCAGTCTGCGCGGCTCGCCACCGCCGGCATACCGCTCGCCGAGCAGTTCGTGCAGCACCCGGCGGTGCCTCTCCGCGCTCCACGGCAGCCCGGTGCGGTTCATCTCGGCGGCCACCAGCATCCCCGCCGACTCGGCGGCGGTCAGCAGCCGCATCCGGTCGGGGTGCGCGGTGGCGTCGTGCCGTCGCTGCTGGTCGGCGTAGACCTCAAGGAGGTCGGTCAGCGGTACATGGACGCTCTGCGGCTCGAACAGGGGTGACTGCGCGCCCGGTTCGGCGGAACGCTGGGGCGGGTCGGGCGGTACGGGGCCGCCGCGCAGCCGGGCCAGGGCGGCCGCGGCCGAGCGGGGTTCGCCGGACCGCCCGGCGTGGCCGAGCAGGAGGGTCTCGGCGTCCTCGATGTCGTAGCACCGCTCCACCCGCACCCCGGCGGCGAGCAGGCGCGGATACACCTCCGTGGTGGACCGCCACACCCACCGCGTCACCTCCGGCCGCCCCCGCACGGCCTTCGCCAGGTCCGCCTCCCGACGCACCGGCCCCGCGGGCAGCCCGTCCGCACCGAGGGCGGTGAGCTCCACGCCACCGTCCTCGGCCGGAGCGAGAGCCCAGCGGTCGGTCATGATTGCGAGTGTGCCAGGAGGGTCTGACAACGGACCTTCCGTGACAAAGCATTCCCGCGGAACACCTCGACCGCACCCGTCCCCTCAGCCCTCCCGCCCCCTCAGTCCTGCCGCGCCCCTCAGCCCTCCGTCCCCTGCACCTTCAGATACCCCTCCAACTCCTTGACGAGAGCACCCTCGACCGCCCCCTTCTCGACGCCCAGGCCGGACAGGACCCCCGTGCCGTTCTCGAACTCCAGCAGGGCCAGCAGGATGTGCTCGGTGCCGATGTAGTTGTGGCCCAGGCGGAGCGCCTCGCGGAAGGTGAGTTCCAGGACCTTCTTGGCGTCGGAGCCGTAGGGGACGAGCTCCGGGACCTCCTCGGCGGCGGGCGGCAGGGCGTCGGTCGCGGCCTGGCGTACGGCGTCGAGGGTGACGCCCCGGGCGACGATCGCCTTGGCCGCGAGGCCCTCCGGTTCCGCCAGCAGGCCGAGGACGAGGTGCTCGGGGCGGCCCTCGGGGTTGCGGGCGGCGATGGCGGCGTTGTGGGCGCTCATCACCACGTTGCGGGCCCGTGTGGTGTAGCGGCTGAAGCCCTGGTCGGCCGCCAGATCCGTCGACTCCTTCGGCACGAACCGCTTCTGGGCCGCCTGCCGGGTGACCCCCATGCTCTTGCCGATGTCCGTCCAGGAGGCGCCGGAACGACGGGCCTGGTCGACGAAGTGGCCGATCAGATGGTCTGCCACCTCGCCGAGGTGGTCGGCGGCGATCACCGCGTCCTGGAGCTGGTCGAGGGGCTCGACATGGACCTTCTTGATGGCCGTGATGAGGTCGTCGAGCCGTACGGATGAGGTGACGTTGGAGTTGGCTGTCATGTGTCAACCATAGGTTGACACCCTCCCACTGTCAACCCTTGGTTGACGGTGGGAGGGGTGAGACGATCGACCGCGTGAGCCGTGGCACCAGCAGTAGTACGAGCAGTAATACGGGCAGCGGTACGGACAGCGATACGCCCGGAACCGTCGACCGTGCCTTCCGGGCCGCCCTCTACGCCGAGGACGACACCGCCCTGGACGCCGGCGCCTCCGTCCTCGCTGCCGACCCCGCCGCCGACGCCGAACTGGCCGGGCGGGGCGCCGAGTTCGTGGCGCAGGCCTGGCGGCGCGGCTGGCAGCCCGCCGACGTCGTACGGATCGTCCGACGCGAACTGGACGACCTGCACGTACGGCTCGCCACGGCCCTGATCCGCGCGCAGGCTCCCGACGACCGCCCGCGCGGTCGCCGCTGGGCCGCTCAGCTCGCCCAGTTGGAAGACCTCGACGAGGACACGCCCCGCCCCGACCGCTTCACGCACGCCACCGCCGTACTGGAGCTGTACCGCCTGCTGTTGCGCCTGCCCGCGCTGGAACCGCTGGAGGAACCGCAGCGGGAGCGCAAGGGGCAGTCCAGGGGGGAGCCCAGGGGCGACAGCCGCATGCTCGGCCGTATCCGTGCCCTGCTCGCCAAGGCGGAGGCGACCGGCTATCCGGAGGAGGCGGAGGCGCTCACCACCAAGGCACAGGAACTGATGGCCCGGCACAGCGTCGACGAGGCGCTGCTGGACGCGCGGGCGCCCTCGAAGGACGCCCCCGGCGCCTGCCGGATCGGAGTGGAGCCGCCGTACGAGCAGGCCAAGGCGGTGCTGCTGGACGCGGTCGCCACCGCCAACCACTGCCGGGCCGTGTGGAACGAACCGTTCGCCTTCTCCACCGTCGTGGGCTTCGAGGCCGACCTGGAATCGGTCGAACTCCTGTACACCTCGCTGCTCGTGCAGGCGCAGTCCGCGATGGCGAAGGCGGAGGCGGCCCAGCGCGCGGGCGGCCGCAGGCGCACCAAGACCTTCCGGCAGTCCTTCCTCGCGGCCTACGCCCACCGCGTCGGCGACCGGCTGCGCGCCGCCGCCGAGACCCCGGTCACCGACGACCTGCTCCCGGTTCTCGCCACCCGCGCGGTGGCCGTCACCGACCGCATGGACCAGATGTTCCCGGAGACCAGCACGACCCGGCTGCGCGGTGTCACCGACGAGGCGGGCTGGACCGAGGGCGCCCAGGCGGCCGACCGGGCGCAGGTCGGCAACCGGCCCCGGCTCAGTCGCCGGCCGGAGTGAAGGCGCCGACCGAGGCGTTCGGGACCTCGGCGTTGTCGCTCTGGCCCTGGACCGGGCCGTACGACCACTTGTAGCTCTTCGCGGTCCCGGACCCGGGCAGGGCGATGTTCAGCGTCTTCACGTCGAGGCTCGCCTTGTCGCCCGCCTTGCCCCGCACGTACGTCAGGGTGAAGGTGGCGGCCGTGCCCTTGGCCAGGTTCAGCTTCGCGGACGCCGTGCCCTTCAGGGGCGTGACGCTCGACGACGAGTCCGCGGAGTTCAGGTCGATGCCGGGGAAGCCGTCCAGCGTGCAGTCGGCGCTCTGGTTGGTGAGCGTGACGGGGACGTTGCCGGTGTCCCCGGCGGTGGGGGCCACGTTGGCGGGTCCGACCTCCACGTCCATGGCGCCGATCTTGCACGTGGTGCCGTTGCTCGGGCTCGCGGCGGCGCTGTCACCGGTGGCCTTGTCGCTGTCGCTGTCGCCGCCGCTGGAGCAGCCGGTCAGGAGCAGGGCCGCGGCGAGCGCGGTGACGGTGAGGGGGGCGGCGCGCATGTGAAGTCCTCTGTGTGAACGATCCGGTGCATGGATCATCACGCATCACGGGACCCCGCGGTTGCCCGCCCTCGCCCCGACCCCGGCCACGGTGCAGCGGTCGCCTCCCGCCCCGCCCCGCCGTCGCCCTCCGCTACTACCCGAGGCTCGCCGTCGGCAGTCCGCTCGGCAGCCGGCCGTCCCCGGCCCGGGTGTAGGTCTCGGTGCCGAGACCGCCCTTCCAGTCGACCTTGAGGGTGCTCTTGCCGACCGACTCGACCGTCCCGTCGGCCCGGTCCTTGTTGCCGTCCGGGCACTTCAGACGGATCCTGTCCGCGCTCGCGGAGCCGCTGCACACCGTGCCGCCGGTGGTGAAGAGTGCTGCCTGGTCGCCGCTGACCAGCAGCGCCACGGCCTTGCCGCCGGTGGTGGCCAGCCAGTTGCCCGCCACTTTCCCGGACGCGGACGACGACGTGTCGCCGGTCCCTCCGGATGCGGAGGCGGACGCCGAGGACGAGACGGACGTGCTGGTGCCGGGCGACGGCTCGTCGTCCGAACCCCCGCCGCTGCACGCCGTCAGTACGAGCACGCCCACGAGTCCCGCGCCCACGAGCCCGGCCCGTCGACGCGACACCGCGCGCGTGAAGTTCGCCGAAGTCACTGGAGGCTCCCAAGCTGTAGCGGTCGGCCCGGCCGGACCGCAGCAAGCTACCAGCACCACCCGTGAGAGTTACCAGGATGATTTGCGCACACCTGGCAGATATCCCGCGTGCGCCTGCTCGCGCAGACCGACCCGGGACAGTCCGAAGGTCCGGAAGTAGCCGCGTGGCCGCCCGTCCACCTGGTCGCGGTTACGCACGCGCGTGGCGCTCGCATCCCGAGGCTGTCGCCGCAACTCGTTCTGTGCGGCGAGCCGTTCGGCATCGGTGGAGGACGGCCGCCGGATGATCTCCTTCAGCTCGGCGCGCCGCCCGGCGTACCGCGCGACGATCTCCTGGCGCTTCTCGTTCTTCGCGATCTTGCTCTTCTTCGCCATACCGGTTCTCCCTCGAAATCCTCAGACCCGTACGCCGCGCGCGCGGATGCGCGCCACGGCGGCGTCGACGCCGATCGTGTCGACGGTCTTGATCCCCTTCGTGCTCAGCCGCAGCCGCACATGCCGGCCCTCGGCGGGCAGCCAGTAGCGCTTGGACTGGATGTTGGGGTCGAAACGGCGCGAAGTGCGCCGGTGGGAGCGGGAGATGCGGTTGCCGAAGCCCGGCTGGGCGCCGGTCAGCATGCAGTGGGCGGACACGGGTGATGCACCTCTCTCGAAGCGGTTGTGCAAATGGAATTCATTTTCAGTAAGATAGCAGCATGGCTCGCAACGAACTCCGCCCGGTCATCAAGTTCCGGTCCACTGCCGGGACCGGCTTCACCTATGTGACCCGCAAGAACCGCCGCAACGACCCGGACCGTATGACCCTGCGCAAGTACGACCCGGTCGTCGCCCGCCACGTCGACTTCCGAGAGGAGCGCTGACCATGCGCGAGGGCATCCACCCCTCCTACGGCCCCGTCGTCTTCCGCGACCGTGCCGCGAACTACGCCTTCCTGACCCGCTCGACGATGACGAGCGAGAGGACGGTCGACTGGGAGGACGGCAACACCTACCCCGTCGTGGACGTCGAGATCTCGAACGTCAGCCACCCCTTCTACACGGGCACGGCCCGCGTCCTGGACACCGCGGGGCGCGTGGAGCGCTTCGAGCGCCGGTACGGAAAGAACGGCTGATGCTCTCCGTCGTGATCGTCGGCGGCCTGCACGCCGACGCCCGCAGGGCGGCCGTCCAACGGCTCCTGGCCGACGTGCCGGGCAGCGTCGTCCTCCACCACGACCTGGCGACGGCCGCGGCCGGCACCGTCGTACGGACCATCCGCGACGCCACCGGCATCATCGACGCAGGCGAGGCGCCCCTGGTCAACGACTGCGCGTGCTGCGCGCTCCGGGAGGACCTGGTCCCGGAGCTGCGCCGCCTGGACTCGGCGGGGACGCTGCGTCTGGCGGTCGTCGAACTGTGGGACTCCGTCGAGCCCAAGGCCATGGCGGAGGTGGTCACGGCCGGCGGCCTCTCGGTCACCGGCGTGATCACCGCTGTCGACCCGGCGCTCGTACTGCCCTACCTCGGCAACGGCGACGACCTCGCCGAGCGGGGCCTCGCCGCGGCGGCCACCGACGAGCGCACGGTCGCCGACACCTTCGCCCGCCAGCTGGAGTACGCCCCCGTCCTCGCCGTCCTCGACTCCCCGGAGGCCGACGACGAGGACCGCGAACTCCTCGCCCAGCTGCACCCGACGGCCCGCCAGGTCCCGATCGGAGACACCCGCCCGCCGGCAGAGCCGTCCGCACAGTCCCCGCTCGCCCGGGCCGCCCTCGCCGGCTTCGACGTGGAGTCCGCGGCGGCCGCCCAGCACCCCGCGTGCGCCCTGCTCCCCGCCGATGCCGACGCGCACGGTGTCTGCACGCTCGTGTGGCACCGCCGCCGTCCGTTCCACCCCGAGCGGCTCTACGACGCCCTGGAGGACATCACCTGCGCGGCCGCCCGCAGCCGGGGCCGGTTCTGGCTGGCCGACAAGCCGGACGTGCTGCTGCACTGGGACGCGGCCGGCGGTGCCCTGTGCGTGGAGAGCGTGGGCCCCTGGCTCGCGTCCCTCCCGGACGCGGCGTGGGACATGGTCCCGCCGGTGCGCCGGGCGGCCGCCGCGATGGACTGGCACCCCGAGCACGGCGACTGCTGCCAGCACCTCGTCTTCACCTCGCCCGGCCTCGACCGCGACGGACTCGAACGGCTGCTGGAGTCCTGCCTGTTGACCGACGCCGAGTACGCCGCGGGCCGCGCCGCCTGGAAGCGGCTCCCGCCCGCCTTCGACACCCTCCTGGAGGTCTGACCCGTATGCCCCGCAAGCCCGAGCGCAAGCCCGCCAAGGACCGGCCCAATCCGCTGGACCAGGCGAAGATCACATACATCGACTACAAGGACACCGACCTGTTGCGAAAGTTCATCTCCGACCGCGGCAAGATCCGCAGCCGCCGGGTCACAAGGGTGTCGGCCCAGCAGCAACGGTTGCTGGCGCGAGCGATCAAGAACGCGCGGGAGATGGCGTTGCTGCCGTACAGCAGCCGCTGAGCGCATCCTTATCCGGAGGGTGGAACACCGGTGGCCCGGTTCGCGTCTCTTCCTAGTGCACGAGGGTTCGGTCCCGAGGACGGGAACGGATGACGCGCCCCACACGTCACATCTGTAACCGCAGGAACACCCCTCGTGCACGTGCATCTGCTCATGCATCTGCACGTGAACAGAGCTATGATCCGGACCAGTTGACCACTGCATCACTGGCCACATGGCCACCGCACCACCGGGGAGCGACCTGTGGACCTCGACGTGTACAACGGCATGACGGCCACGACTCTGAACGGGGTGGCCTGGCAGAAGAGCCGGCACAGCAACTCGCAGGGCTCCTGCGTGGAGTTCGCGCGCCTGCCCGACGGGGGAGTCGCGGTCCGCAACTCCCGCTTCCCGGACGGTCCCGCGCTCGTCTACACGCGCGCGGAGATCGAGGCGATGCTGCTGGGCATCAAGGACGGCGAGTTCGACCACCTGATAGCGGGTTGATCCTCGGTCACCCACGGGCGACCGAGGGTGACCGCGAGCGCGCTCTGCGTAACGCGCGTAGAACCGTGGCGTCGCAAAACGCCGCGGTGCGTCACTCGGGCGAGGCCGGGGCCGTGCTGGGGTGCGGCTGGAGCCGGAACAGCGCCCAGACCATCTTGCCGCCCAGCGATTCCGTCATCGGGTGCCAACCCCAGCTGTCGCTGAAGGAGTCGACGAGGAACAGTCCGCGTCCCGACTCCGCCGAGAAGTCCTCGGAGTCGCGCGCGACCGGACTGTCCCGGCTGGGGTCGCGCACCGCACACACCAGCCGCTCGGTCCACCGCATCAAGTGCAGCCGCACGGGCGGATTCTGCTCGCCCGCGCGCACCCCGTTCGTCGGCATCGCGTGCCGCAGGGCGTTGGTGACGAGTTCGGAGACCACCAGACAGACGTCGTCGAAGCAGTCGTCCAGCTCCCACTGGCCGAGCGTTCTGCGGGTGAACCGCCGCGCGTCACCGACCGCTTCGTAGCGGGCGGGCAGGGAGCAGGAGGCGGCGTCGGACGCGGCCGCGGGATCCAGCGGCGGAAGGCCCTGCCGTAACGGCTCGAGCATGGTCGATCCATTCGTCCCCATGCGAGGCACTCCCGGGAATTCGCGGTCGTTGCGATGCAGCGGTTGCGCGGGACCATGGTTTCGGATGAGCGGTGCAGATGCAAGGTGCAGATGCACGTGCAGCTGACCGAATTGGACCCTCCCGTACCGCTTGTTGGCCATTTTTTCCGCCATCTTCTCTCCCGTTCCTTGTCTCTTCCTCCCCTCTTTCTGTCTCAGGTCTATGCAGAATCTTTGGCTTCCTGCCATATCTGTAATCGGACGAGTACTGCTCGAAGTGTTTTAGTGGCAGACTTCGGCCCCTGGAAGACGTTGGGGAGGCTGACGAACGTGAGCGCGGGAGAGCCCGGATCGGTGGTGCGGCGGATGCTGCTCGGCTCGCAACTCAGGCGGCTGCGTGAGGCACGGAACATCACGCGCGAGGCGGCGGGTTACTCGATCCGCGCGTCCGAGTCGAAGATCAGCCGGATGGAACTAGGCCGGGTGAGCTTCAAGACACGTGACGTGGAAGACCTGTTGACCCTCTACGGCATCACGGACGGGCAGGAGCGCGCCTCGCTCCTCTCCCTCGCCCGTGAGGCCAACGTCGCGGGTTGGTGGCACAGTTACTCCGACGTCCTGCCGAGCTGGTTCCCCACGTATGTGGGTCTGGAGGGTGCGGCCTCCCTCATCCGCGCCTACGAGGTCCAGTTCATCCACGGTCTGCTGCAGACCGAGGCGTATGCACGTGCAGTCGTACGGCGCGGCATGAAGGGCGCCAGCGCGGCGGATGTGGAGAAGCGTGTGGCGCTGCGTCTGGAGCGTCAGAAGCACCTCGCCGACGAGGCCGGGCCCGAGTTCCACGTGGTGCTCGACGAGGCGTCCCTGCGTCGCCCGTACGGCGACCGCGAGGTGATGCGCGGCCAGCTCCAGCACCTCATCGAGATCTCCGAACGCCCCAACGTACGGCTGCAGATCATGCCGTTCGGCTTCGGCGGCCACTCCGGCGAGAGCGGCGCGTTCACGATCCTCAGCTTCACCGAGTCCGACCTCACCGACGTCGTCTACCTGGAGCAGCTCACCAGCGCGCTCTACCTGGACAAGCGCGAGGACGTGACGCAGTACGAGAAGGCGCTCAAGGAGCTCCAGCAGGACAGCCCCGGCCCGGCCGAGAGCCGGGATCTGCTGCGCGGTCTCCTTCAGCTGTCCTGAAGTGCACGGGATCTCCACAGGGCGACGCAGGGTTCTCCCCAGAAGATTGCGCAGCGTGCCCAACTCGCGTGTCCCGCACGTACGATGACGTGTGATCAGACCGTGGCGTTGATCGTGTGTCTGCGAGTGATTTGGGGATCACATGTCGTCGTACTTCACCGACCTGGCTCAGCAGTACATCGACGGTGAGTGGCGCCCGGGCACGGGCTCCTGGGACATCATCGACTTCAACCCGTACGACGACGAGAAGCTGGCGTCGATCACGATAGCCACGGTCGACGAGGTCGACGACGCGTACCAGGCCGCCGCCCGCGCGCAGAAGGCATGGGCGAAGACCAACCCCTACGCCCGTCGCGCGGTGTTCGAGAAGGCCCTCAGGCTGATCGAGGAGCGCGAGGGCGAGATCGCCGAGGCGATCGTCGCCGAGCTCGGCGGCACCCGGCTGAAGGCCGGCTTCGAACTGCACCTCGCCAAGGAGTTCCTGCGAGAGGCGATCCACCTGTCGCTGCGCCCCGAGGGCCGGATCATCCCCTCGCCGGTGGACGGCAAGGAGAACCGCGTCTACCGAGTGCCCGTCGGTGTCGTCGGCGTGATCAGCCCCTTCAACTTCCCCTTCCTGCTGTCGATCAAGTCGGTCGCCCCGGCGCTCGCGCTCGGCAACGCAGTGGTCCTCAAGCCGCACCAGAACACCCCGATCGTCGGCGGCTCCCTGGTCGCGAAGATCTTCGAGGACGCGGGTCTGCCCGGCGGTCTGCTCAACGTCGTCATCACCGACATCGCCGAGATCGGCGACGCCTTCATAGAGCACCCGATCCCCAAGGTCATCTCCTTCACCGGCTCCGACAAGGTCGGCCGCCACGTCGCCACCGTCTGTGCCGCCAACTTCAAGCGCTCGGTCCTCGAACTCGGCGGCAACAGCGCCCTCGTGGTCCTCGACGACGCGGACATCGACTACGCCGTCGACGCCGCCGTCTTCAGCCGGTTCGTCCACCAGGGGCAGGTCTGCATGGCCGCCAACCGGGTGCTGGTCGACCGCACGGTCGCCGACGAGTTCACCGAGAAGTTCGTCGCCAAGGTGCGCACGCTGAAGGTCGGCGACCCGCGCGACCCGGAGACCGTCATCGGCCCGGTGATCAACTCCTCGCAGGCGGACGCCCTTTCGAGCGTCGTCGAGCAGGCGCTCGCCGAGGGTGCCACCGCGCTGGTGCACGGCACCACCACCGACAACCTGGTCGAACCCTCGGTCCTCACCGGCGTTCCCGCCGACTCCGCCCTGCTCCGGCAGGAGGTCTTCGGCCCGGTGGCGTTCCTCATCACCTTCGACGGTGAGGAGGAGGCCGTCCGCCTGGCCAACGACACCCCCTACGGCCTCAGCGGTGCCGTCCACACCGCGGACATCGAGCGCGGTGTCGCCTTCGCCAAGCAGATCGAGACCGGCATGTTCCACGTCAACGACGGCACCGTCCACGACGAGCCGATCGTCCCCTTCGGCGGCGAGAAGCACTCCGGCATCGGCCGCCTGAACGGCGACACCATGCTGGACTCCTTCACGACCACCAAGTGGATCTCGGTCCAGCACGGCCGTAGCGGCTTCCCGTTCTGATCCCTCGCGTACGACTGTCCGCGCCCCGGGCCCTTGAGGACCGTACCTGTCCTCAAGGGCCCGTAGTTTCGTCGGTGTCAGGGGGAACGCCCCCGGACACCGACGAAAGGCGGCGCTCATGGTCACTCACGTTCCCGCGGAGGAGTACGGCGACGAGCGCGGAGCGCTCCTCTCCTTCCTGGAGGAGCAGCGCGGCGGGATCCGCCGGGCGGTGCTCGGGCTGACGGACGAGCAGGCCGCGAGCCGGCCGAGCGCGAGCGAACTCTCCCTGGCAGGGCTGGTCAAGCACGTCGCCGAGGTCGAACAGAGCTGGGTCGCCCGCGCCAAGGGCGAGGAGCCGGCCATGCGCCGGGACCAGTCGAACTGGCACGAATGCTTCGCCCTGGTCGACGACGAGACCGTCGCCTCGCAGCTGGCGTACTGGGAGAAGGTCGCCGCCGAGACGGAGGCGTTCGCCCGGTCGGCGCCGAGCCTCGACGACACCTTCGCCCTCCCGGACCAGCCCTGGTTCCCGCCCGAGGGCCGGGTCTCCGTCCGCTGGGTGCTTCTGCATCTGATCCGCGAGACGGCCCGGCACGCCGGCCACGCCGACATCATCCGGGAGTCCCTCGACGGGAAGACCGCGTTCGAACTGGTGGCGCTCGCCGAAAAGTGAGGCCATAACCTGGACCGCATGTCAACGATCCGTCTCCTCGTGCTCGGCGCGGTGCGCCAGCACGGGCGGGCCCATGGCTACCAGGTGCGCAACGACCTGGAGTACTGGGGCGCGCACGAGTGGTCCAACGCCAAGCCCGGCTCGATCTACCACGCCCTGCGGCAGATGGCGAAGCAGGGGCTGCTGATCGAGCACGAGACGGCGCCGTCCACCGCGGGCGGGCCGCCGCGCACGGAGTACGAGATCACCGCGGCCGGCACCGAGGAGTGCCTCAGGCTGGTGCGCGAGGCGCTGACCTCCTACGACCAGAAGATGGACATCAAGTCGGCGGCCATCGGCTTCATGGTCGAGCTGCCGCGCGCCGAGGCCGTGACACTCCTGAAGGAGCGGATCCGCGGGATCGAGGCGTGGCGCTCCTCCGTCACCGAGCACTACGTGCCCGACGGCGGCCCGGAACAACTCGGCCACATCGGCGAGATCATGAACCTCTGGGTGCACACGGCCGACGCCGAGGCCGAGTGGACCCGAGGGCTCATCGCCCGTATCGAGGGCGGGGCGTACACCTTCGCGCGGGAGGGCGAGCCGTTCGTCGGCGTCCTGGCGGAGGGTGAGAAGAACCCGTACGCGACGGGGGAGCGGCATCCGGGAGATGCTCACTAATCAAGTTCGACGAGAGTCGGGCGGCTGAGCCGCTAAGGCCGGCTCAGTGGCGCCGGCGTCGGTCGGCTCCCTCACGCTCCAACGGGCTCGTGCGGCTCGGCCACCGCGCGCCTCAGTGGTGGAAGCCCGTCGCCGCGCCCTTGTCCTTCGTCAACGGGTGTGGCTGGCGGCGCAGTTCGGGCAGCAGGCGCTCCAGGTCCTCCACGAACAGGTCGGCGAGGTCGGCCGAGAAGCCGTTGCGGCACACCACCCGCAGCACCGACAGGTCCTCCCGGTTCGGCGGGAAGGTGTACGCCGGCACCAGCCAGCCCCGCTCGCGCAGCCGCCGGGACACGTCGAAGACGTCGTACGCCTCCACGCCCGGGGCCGTGGTGAACGCGAACACCGGGAGTTCGTCGCCCCGGGTCAGCAGCCGGAAGTCGCCGAGCGCCTCCACGCGGTCGGCGACGCCCCGGGCCACGTCCCGCGTGGACTGCTGCACGGCCCGGTAACCCTCACGGCCCAGCCGTAGGAAGGTGTAGTACTGCGCGACGACCTGGGCGCCGGGACGGGAGAAGTTGAGCGCGAAGGTCGGCATGTCGCCGCCCAGGTAGTTGACGCGGAAGATGAGCTCCTCGGGCAGCGCCTCCTTGTCCCGCCACAGCGCCCAACCGACACCGGGGTACACCAGCCCGTACTTGTGCCCGGAGGTGTTGATGGAGGCGACCCTCGGCAGCCGGAAGTCCCACAGCAGGTCCTCGTCGAGGAAGGGCGCGACCATGGCGCCGGACGCCCCGTCGACGTGCACGGGGATGTCCAGGCCCGTCCGCTCCTGGAGCTGGTCCAGGGCCGCGCACAGCTCGGCGACGGGCTCGTAGGAGCCGTCGAAGGTGGAGCCGAGGATGCCCACGACCCCGATGGTGTTCTCGTCGCACAGGTCGGCGGCAGCCTGCGGGTCCAGGTGGAAGCGGTCGCCCTCCATGGGCACCTGGCGGGCCTCCACCTCCCAGAAGGTGCAGAACTTCTCCCAGCAGACCTGGACGTTGACGCCCATCACGAGGTTGGGCCGCGCCCCGGGGTACCGGTCGGCGTTGCGCTTGGCCCAGCGCCGCTTGAGCGCCATGCCGGCGAGCATGCACGCCTCACTGGAGCCGGTCGTCGAACATCCCATGGCCGCCGAGGGATCCGGCGCGTTCCACAGGTCGGCGAGGATCGCCACACAGCGCCGCTCCAGCTCGGCGGTGCGCGGATACTCGTCCTTGTCGATCATGTTCTTGTCCCGGCACTCCGCCATCAGGACCCCGGCCTGCGGTTCCATCCAGGTGGTGACGAAGGTGGCGAGGTTCAGCCGGGAGTTGCCGTCCAGCATCAACTCGTCGTGGACCAGCTGATGGGCGGTGTCCGGGGGCATGGGGGCGTCGGGGAGCCGGTGCTTGGGTGGGGCCTCGGCCATCCCGCCGACCGGATCGGCCACGCCGTAGAAGGGGTTGACGGACAGCGGGCGCTCGTCGGGCTTCTCGGGCCCTTGGTGCAGTGGCATGGGCTTGCCTCCTGAAGAGATCAACGTCGGTCGGCGGACCGGGGTTCCGAGTGCCCGCAACTGCCTTCGCGGACGCCTCGGCAGGAGGCGATGCACCACAGTGCGAGGACGGCGGGCGGGGGCCACCGGAACCACGGCGGAGTCCTGGGCCACAGGCTCACCATAAACGGACAAAACGGGCTCGACATCCGGAGGTGTTCATGCCGGGCTTGCACCTCACGTGGCGTGAGGACGCACCGTGGAGCACGTACCGAGAAGGGAGCGGACGAAGTGAGCTACTCGGTGGGACAGGTCGCGGGCTTCGCCGGCGTGACGGTGCGCACCCTGCACCACTACGACGACATCGGCCTGCTCGCCCCCGGCGAACGCAGCCACGCGGGCCATCGGCGCTACAACGACGCCGACCTGGACAGGCTGCAGCAGATCCTGTTCTACCGGGAGCTCGGCTTCCCGCTCGACGAGGTCGCCGCCCTGCTCGACGACCCGGCCGCGGACCCCCGCGCGCACCTGCGCCGTCAGCACGAACTGCTGACCGCCCGGATCGAGAGACTGCAGAAGATGGCGGCGGCCGTCGAACACGCCATGGAGGCACGCACGATGGGCATCGATCTCACCCCCGAGGAACGTTTCGAGGTCTTCGGCGACAAAGACCCCGAGCAGTACGCCGAGGAGGCCGAACAGCGCTGGGGCGGCACCGAGACCTACGCCGAGTCACAGCGCCGCGCCGCCCGCTACACCAAGGACGACTGGAAACGACTACAGGCCGAGGTCGACGCCTGGAGCGAGCGCTACGACGCCCTGATGGCCGCCGGCGAGCCGCCCTCCGGCCAGGCCGCGATGGACCTGGCCGAGGAACATCGGCAGCACATCTGCACCTGGTTCTACGACTGCCCGTACGAGATGCACCGGTCCCTGGGCGAGATGTACGTCTCGGACGAACGCTTCAAGGCGTTCTACGACGGCATGCGCCCAGGACTGGCCGAGCACCTCAGGGAGGCGATCACGGCCAACGCCGCCCGCCACGCCTCCTGACGGTCCTGACCCGGGCCGTCACTCCCGGGTCAGCACCACCGCCGTGCCGTAGGCGCACACCTCCGTGCCCACGTCCGCGGCCTCCGTCACGTCGAAGCGGAACATCAGCACGGCGTTCGCGCCACGCGCGCGTGCCTGCTCGACGAGCCGTTCCATCGCCTGGTTGCGGGTCTGCACCAGCGTCTTGGTGAGCCCCTTGAGTTCACCGCCGATCATCGACTTCAGCCCCGCACCGATCTGGCTGCCGAGGTGCCGGGAACGCACCGTCAACCCGAAGACCTCACCCAGCACCTCGTCGACCCGGTAGCCGGGTACGTCGTTCGTGGTCACCACGAGAACGTCGGGCTGAGGCCCCTGTCCACCGCCGTATTCATCGATACCCATGGCTCACAGCTTTGTCCCAGCGGGGCCACAGTGCATCCTGGGGAGCCCCATGGAACCTGGGCCCCGACGGCTGCGTTGATAGTTTTGGGCAGCCAGCCCCGCCCGACCCACCCCGCAGGAGCCACAATCCCGTGACCACGCTCGCGCTCGGCCCCGAGTGGATCAGTCCCGACTATCTGATCCAGACCTTCAGCCTGCCCGGCATCCTGCTGATCGTCTTCGCCGAGTCGGGGCTGTTCGCGTTCCTGCCGGGCGACTCCCTGCTGTTCACGGCCGGTCTCTTCGTCGCGCAGGGGCAGTACATCAGCGAGCCCCTGTGGCTCGTGTGCACGCTCATCGTGCTGGCCGCCGTCCTCGGCGACCAAGTCGGTTACATGATCGGCAAGTTCTTCGGCCCGAGGCTCTTCAGCCGCCCCAACTCCAAGCTCTTCAAACAGGAGAACCTGGAGAAGGCCAACGAGTTCATGGAGAAGTTCGGCCCCAAGGCCATCGTCCTGGCCCGCTTCGTCCCGATCGTGCGCACCTTCGCCCCCATCGTGGCGGGCGCCGGCCGGATGAAGTACCGCACCTTCCTCACGTACAACCTCATCGGCGGCGTGGCCTGGGGCAGCGGCGTCACCCTGGCCGGCTACTGGCTCGGCCAGATCGACGCCATCAAGAAGAACGTCGAGGCCATCCTCGTCCTGATCGTCCTGGTCTCGGTGGTCCCGATCCTCATCGAGTACCTCCGCGAGCGCGGAAAGAAGAAGCGGGCGGCGGCGCAGGGCCTGGCGGCCTCGCCCCAGCAGCAGTACCAGCCCATGGACGACGCGACGACGCAGCTCCGCCGCATCCCGTCCGACGACCAGCAGCCGTATCCCCA
The DNA here is from genome assembly GCF_036174265.1 of Streptomyces sp. NBC_00285. Taxonomy (NCBI): domain Bacteria; kingdom Bacillati; phylum Actinomycetota; class Actinomycetes; order Kitasatosporales; family Streptomycetaceae; genus Streptomyces; species Streptomyces sp. NBC_00285. Next base: position 6,017,136 of record NZ_CP108055.1, read on the forward strand.
GCAGCAGCCCCCCCAGCAGCAGAACGGCTACGACCAGTACTACGGCCAGCAGCCCCAGCAACAGCAGCCGTACCCGCAGCAACAGCAGCCCCAGCAGCCGTACACGCAGCAGTACCCGCAGAACTACGGCCAGCAGAACCAGCAGAACCCGTACAACAATCAGGGGTACTGAAAACCCACGCTCAGAACCCGCGCGTCCGCTTGGCGGCGCGGCGCTTGCCCGCGGAACCCACCCTCAGGAACAGCCGGGAGATCTCCGAGCCCAGGTTGACCCCGATGGCGATGGCCATGGCCGTCGCCGCCGCCTTCGACAGCGACACGAGCCCCTCGTCGACATGGCTCTGAGCGATCGCCAACAGCCCGAAATACGTGGCGGACCCGGGCAGCAGCGGCCCGATCGCCGCCGTCGTGTACGGCAGGGCGGACGCGAACCGGTACCGGGACAGCAACTGCCCGAACAGCCCCACCAGGCCCGCCGCGACGGCCGTGGAGGCAACCGGTGAGAACTCGCCGGTGTAGCGCATCGCGCCGTACACACACCAGGCGACGCCACCGTTCATGGTGACGGCCAGCACGGTGGATCGTTCCTGCTGGAGCAGTACCGCGAACGTCAGCGACAGCAGCATCGAGGCCCCGATCTGCCACAGCGGCCGCGAATCCGTCGACAGCGCCTCGTCCGGGTTGAGATGCGCCCCCAGCTGCACCCCCACGTAAAGCATCACCAGCACGCCCACGACGATGCCCACGAAGAAGTACATGACCTCAAGGAGCCGTGCCGACGCGGTGATGTAGAACCCGGTCAGGCCGTCCTGGACGCCCGCCACCAGCGCCCGCCCCGGCAGCAGCGCGAACAGCCCACCGGTGACGACCGCGGACGCCTTCACATCGACGTGGGCCAGTGTCAGGGCGATCCCGATCGCGGCGGGCGGCATCGCGGCGACCGTGAACTGGTAGAACTCCGGCAGCCCCCGCCCCGCGCACAGCCACGCCAGCCGGTCACCGAGCATCGCGCCCAGCATCGCCGCGACGAACACCACCAGGTCACCACCGACGAGCACGGACGCGGCGCCCGCCAGCAGCCCGCTCGCCGAGGTCAGCACCCAGGTCGGATACGGGTGCCGGTTGCGCCGGATCTCGGCGAGCCGCCGGTAGGCCTCCTCCAGGGAGGTGTCCGCCTCGGGGTCGCTGAGGTCGTCCACCAGCCGGAAGACGGCCGCCAGCCGCGTGTAGTCGGTGCCGCGCCGCCGCACCGTCCTGGACGCCGTTACCGGGTCCTCCACCAGCGACGGCTGGTACGAGATCGACAACAGCGTGAACGTGACGTTGGGCTCGCAGCGGTCGAGCCTGAACGACCGGCACACGGCGAACATCGCCGCCTCCACGTCCTCGGCGCCCTCACCGCCCGCCAGGAGCAACTCGCCGATACGCAGCGTCAGGTCGAGCACACGTGGCACGGCCGGACCGGTCTCGTCCTCGGCCTTGGCGACCGGCTCCGGCGCGGGCCGCTCGGCCACCGGCATCCGCAGCATGGTGCGCATCCGGTCCTGCCAGGGCAGGTCCTTGGTGAGGCTCACCACGGGGATGCCGGTCGGCGGGGTGAAGGCGGGCGGCGCGTCCTTCGCGCTGTAGGTGCGGGGCACGGTGAACGCCGACCCCTCCGGCTCGGCGGCCGGCGCCTGGGGGACACCCAGCCCCTTCGGCACCGCGAACTCGGACGTGGTCTCCGGCTCACCGCCGACGGCTCTCGGCACGGCGAGCCCGTTGGGAAGGGCGAACTCGGACGTGATCTCGGGGTCGTAGAAACCCCTGGCCTCGTCCGACTGCGGCTTGCGGTGCTCCGCCTCCGTCACTCCGTAACGCTCCCTGAACGACACATTCCGACAGGCCTCAGTATGCGCGGGCATGCGAATGGGCCGCACGCGTGGGCGTGCGGCCCGTCAGGAGCAGGGTGCTCAGTGGCCGCCCTGGTCCTTCAAGCGCTTGTAGGACCGCTCGATCTCGGCCTCGGCCTCGGTACGGCCGACCCAGTCGGCGCCCTCGACGGACTTGCCGGGCTCCAGGTCCTTGTAGACCTCGAAGAAGTGCTGGATCTCCAGGCGGTCGAACTCGGAGACGTGGTGGATGTCGCGCAGGTGCTCCTGACGCGGGTCCGTCGCCGGCACGCACAGCAGCTTGTCGTCGCCGCCCGCCTCGTCCGTCATCCGGAACATGCCGATCGCACGGCACTTGATGAGACAGCCCGGGAACGTCGGCTCGTCAAGGATGACCAGCGCGTCCAGCGGGTCGCCGTCCTCGCCGAGGGTGTTCTCGACGAAGCCGTAGTCGGTCGGGTAGGCGGTCGAGGTGAAGAGTCGACGGTCCAGACGGATACGACCGGTCTCGTGGTCCACCTCGTACTTGTTCCGCGAACCCTTCGGGATCTCGATCGTGACGTCGAACTCCACCGGTGACTCCTCCATGATCAGCACATAGTTCTGGTGGTTAAGTGTCCCTCACGCCGGAGTGTGATCGCGAAAGGGGCTGTTGGTCGTGCCTGAACTGAGGCCTTGGCGGGCTGCGAGACCGCATGTGGTGCGGGCCGCGAACGCCGTACGACCGCGTCTGGCACGTGCCGCGGGCGCCGTACGTCCAGGACTCACCCGGGCCAAGGACGCCGTACGACCGCAGCTCGCACGGACCGTCGCCGCCATGAAACCGCAGGTCACACGGCTCACCAGGATCCCGGGACCGAAGACCGTCAGGACCTGGCGCTACGCCGCGGGCGCCACCACCGCCGGACTGGCACTGGCCGCCACCGTGGCGACCGTCGCCGGTCCCTGGGACTCCTCGGGTCAGCGTACGGCCGAGCGGGACCGGGCCGCCGCACTGGAGCGGACGGGTGGCGCAGATCACGGAGATGATCCCGGTACGGCCGCCGACACGCCGCGCCCCGCCCCCAGCGCCGCATCCGTACTCATCGGACTCGGCGCCGCCGGCAACTCCGTGAAGTCCGCCCCCACCGGAAAAGCCCTCGCCGACGTCCTCGGCCCGCTCCTCGGCAACACGGCCCTCGGCGCCCGCCGCACCGCGGCCGTCGTCGACGTCGCCACCGGCCGACAGCTCTACGGCACAGGCGCCGGCACCGCCCTCACGCCCGCCTCCACCACGAAGATCGCCACCGCCGTGGCCGCCCTGTCCGCCCTCGGCGCCGACCACCGCCTCACCACGCGCGCCGCCCTGGAACCCGACACCAGGGAACTCGTCCTCGTCGGCGGTGGCGACCCCACACTCACCGCCCGCGACGACACCGACGGCTGGGCGAGCCTGCGCGAACTCGCCCGTGACACCGCCGCGGCCCTGAAGAAGCGGGACATCACGACGGTCACGCTCTCGTACGACAAGACCCTCTACGCGGGCGCCGAAATGCACTCGATCGGGGTCAACGACAACCTCGCCCCCGTCAGTGCCCTGATGGCGGACGAGGCCCGCACCGACGACACCGCCAGTGGCCCGGCCCCGCGCACGACGGACCCCGCCAAGGACGCGACCCGCACCTTCGCCCGCCTCCTGTCGGACAACGGCATCAGAACGACCGCCCCCGGGCCCTCCAAGGCCACCGGCCGCGCCGAGACCCTCGCCGAGGTCTCCTCCCCGCCCCTGTCCGCCCTGGTCGAACGCATGCTGACCAACAGCGACAACGACATCGCCGAAGCCCTGGCCCGCCAGACCGCCGTCGCCGCCGGGCAGCGCGCCGACTTCCAGGGCGGCGGCAACGCCGTCCGCGCCCAGTTGAAAAAGCTCGGACTCCCGCTGTCCGGCGCCGACTTCCACGACGGCAGCGGCCTCGACCGCGCCGACCGGCTCACCGCGAACCTGCTGACATCCCTGCTCGTGAAGGCCGGCGACCCCGCCCACCCCGAACTCCGCCCCGTCCTCACCGGCCTCCCCGTCGCCGGCTTCACCGGCACCCTCACCAGCCGGTACACCGACGGCGCGGCAGGTGTCGTACGCGCCAAAACCGGCACCCTGACCGGGGTCAACACCCTTGCGGGAACTGTCGTCGACCAGGACGGCCGGCTGCTCGCCTTCGCGTTCCTCGCATCGGACACGACGAACCCCGGGGCCGCGCAGAGCGCCCTGGACCGCACCGCGACGGCACTGGCGGCCTGCGGCTGCGGCTGACTCCCGTCCCGAGCCGTGCGAGCAGACCCCGGCTTTGCCCACCCGAGCGGCCTGCCCCAAGCGGGACCGCTCACGTACGGTTGACGCATGACGAGCATCGGTGGTGCCGAGATGGTCGACTGGAATCTCGCGGTGGCGACCGCGACCCGACTCGCACGGCCGGGCCCCGACGTGAGCCGCGACGAGGCCCGGGCCATCGTCGCGGAACTGCGTCGGCATGCGAAGGCCGCGGAGGGACACGTCCGCGGCTTCACCCGGATGGGAACCGAAGACATCCACGACACTCCCGTACTCGTCGTCGACCGTCCCGGCTGGGTCCGGGCGAACGTCGCCGGGTTCCGGGAGATCCTCAAGCCACTCCTGGAGAAGATGCAGGAACGGCGCGGCAGCACCCCCGGCGGCGCGGTCCTCGGCGCCGTCGGCGGCAAGGTCACCGGCGTCGAACTGGGGATGCTGCTGTCGTTCCTGTCGTCCCGCGTCCTCGGCCAGTACGAGACCTTCGCCCCCGCCACCCGCGAACTCCCGGCAGGCGAGAACGGCGGCGGCCGGCTGCTCCTCGTCGCCCCCAACATCGTCCACGTGGAACGCGAACTCGACGTCCAGCCCCACGACTTCCGCCTCTGGGTCTGCCTCCACGAAGAGACCCACCGCACGCAGTTCACCGCCGTGCCCTGGCTGCGCGACCACCTGGAGGGTGAAATCCAGTCGTTCCTGGGGGAGACCGAAGTCGACCCCATGACCGTCCTGGAACGCATCAGGGAAGCCGCCCAGTCGCTCGCCGGCGGACGCCCCGAAGGCGAGGAGGATGACGGCGGGCGCTCCCTCGTCGAGATCGTCCAGACCCCCGCCCAGCGGGAGATCCTCGGCCGCCTCACCGCCGTGATGTCCCTCCTGGAGGGTCACGCCGACTTCGTCATGGACGGAGTGGGCCCGGCCGTCGTCCCGAGCGTCGCCGAGATCCGCGAGAAGTTCCAGCAACGCCGGGCCAAGGGCGCCTCCCGCCTCGACATGGCCCTGCGTAAACTCCTCGGCCTGGATGCCAAACTCCGGCAGTACCGCGACGGCGAACGCTTCGTCCGAGCCGTCGTCGACCAGGTCGGCATGGACGGCTTCAATCGCGTGTGGACCTCGCCCAACACCCTCCCGACCAAGTCGGAGATCGCCAAACCGGCGGACTGGGTCACACGGGTGCATCGCAGGACCGAGTCGTGAACCCCGCGCGGAATGGCGTGAGAGGAATCCGGCCGACGGCAGGCGAACGCCCCTTCAATCACCCGTCCGAGGGACCGTGAGCCCTGGGTAGGCGTGCGATGCTCGGGGAACGGCCCTTCTCTGTCACCATCTACACACTCTGAGTGACCGAGCTCGGATTCACCCCCCCCCGAAAACTTCATGAAGGGAACCGGACATGGGTCCCCATCCTGCGGTCGCGGCGATACGCCTGGCGGTCCGCCGCGTCCTCCACGACCTCCTCAACGAAGCCAGCCGCACCGGCAGTTACGCGAGCAGCGGCACCGCCGCACGCGGCCGCACAGCCGAACAGCCCGCCGCCCCGGGCGGCATCCCGCACGAGCGCCCGCCGTCGCCGCTCGTGCTCGTGGCCTGCTCCGGCGGTGCCGACTCCATGGCCCTCGCCTCCGCCCTCGCCTTCGAGGCACCCAAACTCGGCATCCGCGCCGGCGGCATCACCGTCGACCACGGTCTCCAGCCCGGCTCCGACCTCCGCGCCCAGGAAGTCGTCCTCCGACTGCGCGAACTCGGCCTGGACCCCGTCGAAGCCGCCACCGTGACCGTCGGCCGCGAAGGTGGCCCCGAAGCCGCCGCACGCGACGCCCGCTACACCGCGCTCGACGCCGCCGCCGAACGCCACGGCGCGCGCGCCGTCCTCCTCGGCCACACCCGCGACGACCAGGCCGAAACCGTCCTCCTCGGCCTCGCCCGCGGCTCCGGCATCCGCTCCCTGTCCGGCATGGCCGCCGTGTCCGGCGGCCCCGGAGCCGCCCGCCGCTACCGCCGCCCCTTCCTCGGACTCGACCGGCAGACCGCCCGCAAGGCCTGCATGGTCCAGTCGCTGCCCGTCTGGGACGACCCGCACAACGCCGACCCGGCGTACACCCGCTCCCGACTGCGCCAAGAGGGCCTGCCCGCCCTGGAGAAGGCGCTCGGCAAAGGAGTCGTGGAAGCGCTCGCCCGCACCGCCCAGCTCTCCCGCGACGACGCCGACGCCCTCGACACCTGGGCCCGCCAGGCCGAGGCCTCCGTACGCGACACCGCCGGCCTCCTGGAGTGCGCCAAGCTCTACGCCCTGCCGCCCGCCGTGCGCCGCCGTATTCTGCGCCAGGCGGCCATCGAGGCGGGCGCCCCGGCCGGCTCGCTGTTCGCCCGCCACATCGAGGAGATCGACCGCTTGATCACCGGCTGGCGCGGCCAGGGAGCCATCAATCTCCCCGGCAAGGTCGTCGCCCAGCGGCAGGGTGGCAGACTGGTGATTCGGCAGGGCTGAATCCTCGGCTCCCTCCACGGGAGCCTGACAGCCGGCGTGGGACGACCGAAAGTGATGCGGGTGGACGCGAAAGACATGGGTGCCGACCTCAAAGAGGTACTCATCACCAAAGAAGAGATCGACGCGAAGCTCATCGAGCTCGCCGCGAAGATCGACGCGGAGTACGCGGGCAAGGACCTGCTGATCGTCGGCGTCCTCAAGGGCGCGGTGATGGTCATGGCGGACCTCGCCCGGGCACTGTCCACCCCCGTCACCATGGACTGGATGGCCGTGTCCTCCTACGGCGCGGGCACCCAGTCCTCCGGCGTGGTGCGGATCCTCAAGGACCTCGACACCGACATCAAGGGCAAGCACGTCCTGATCGTCGAGGACATCATCGACTCCGGCCTGACGCTGTCCTGGCTGCTGTCGAACCTGGGCTCCCGCGAGCCCGAGACGCTCAAGGTGTGCACCCTGCTGCGCAAGCCCGACGCCGCCAAGGTCGCCATCGACGTCGAGTGGGTCGGCTTCGACATCCCCAACGAGTTCGTCGTCGGCTACGGCCTCGACTACGCCGAGAAGTACCGCAACCTCCCGTTCGTCGGGACGCTCGCGCCCCACGTCTACGGCGGTTGAACCGTGGCTGCAGCGTCTGCTGAGCCAACAGAGCCGTCTTAGTACGACGATCGGGAACCCCAGCGGGCCTCGCGCCGTTGGAGCAAGCAGACGGGCCTGCCAGCCCTCCCATGCGGCTTCGGGTAACAATGCTGGGGTACCGTCAGAAGAACTGTCTTATCAAACTCACTATGGCAGGAGGGACGGGGCGGGTTCCGCTCCGTATGGATGGACGTGAAGCGATACTTCCGTGGGCCGGTCATGTGGATCGTGCTGGCCGTCCTTGCCGTGGTCGTGTTGATGCAGGTCGTCGGCTCGTCCGGCGGCTACAAGACGGTGGACACCGGCCAGGTCGTCCAGGCGATCAATGACAACAAGGTCGAACAAGCCAAGCTGACCACCGGCGACGAGCAGACCATCAAGGTCGAGCTCAAGGACGGCGAAAAGGTCGACGGCAGCTCGAAGATCCAGGCGAGCTACATCGGCGACCAAGGCGTGACCATCGCCGGCATTCTCCAGAACAAGTTCCAGGACAAGCAGATCCCCGACGGGTACACCGTCTCGCCGACGAAGCAGAACGCCTTCGTCGGGATCCTGCTCTCCCTGCTCCCCTTCGTCCTCATCGTGGTCGTCTTCCTGTTCCTGATGAACCAGATGCAGGGCGGCGGCTCCCGGGTCATGCAGTTCGGGAAGTCCAAGGCCAAGCTCATCACCAAGGACACCCCGAAGACGACGTTCTCGGACGTCGCGGGTGCGGACGAGGCAGTCGAAGAGCTCCAGGAGATCAAGGAGTTCCTCCAGGAGCCGGCCAAGTTCCAGGCCGTCGGCGCCAAGATCCCCAAGGGCGTGCTCCTCTACGGGCCTCCCGGTACGGGCAAGACGCTCCTCGCACGTGCTGTCGCGGGCGAGGCGGGCGTTCCGTTCTACTCGATCTCGGGTTCCGACTTCGTCGAGATGTTCGTCGGTGTCGGTGCCTCCCGAGTGCGTGACCTCTTCGAGCAGGCCAAGGCGAACGCCCCGGCGATCGTCTTCGTCGACGAGATCGACGCGGTCGGACGCCATCGCGGCGCCGGCCTCGGCGGCGGTCACGACGAGCGCGAGCAGACGCTCAACCAGCTGCTCGTCGAGATGGACGGGTTCGACGTCAAGGGCGGCGTGATCCTCATCGCCGCGACGAACCGGCCCGACATCCTCGACCCGGCACTCCTGCGCCCCGGCCGCTTCGACCGCCAGATCGCGGTCGACCGCCCGGACATGCTGGGCCGTCTGGAGATCCTCAAGGTCCACCAGAAGGGCAAGCCCGTCGCTCCGGACGTCGACCTCTCGGCCGTCGCCCGCCGCACCCCGGGCTTCACCGGCGCGGACCTGTCGAACGTGCTGAACGAAGCGGCGCTCCTCACGGCGCGCAGCAACCAGAAGCTCATCGACAACCACATGCTGGACGAGGCCATCGACCGCGTCGTGGCGGGCCCGCAGAAGCGGACCCGGATCATGTCGGACAAGGAAAAGAAGATCACCGCGTACCACGAGGGCGGACACGCCCTGGTCGCCGCGGCCTCCCCGAACTCCGACCCGGTCCACAAGATCACGATCCTCTCCAGAGGCCGTGCCCTTGGCTACACGATGGTCCTGCCCGAAGAGGACAAGTACTCGACCACGCGCAACGAGATGCTCGACCAGCTCGCCTACATGCTGGGCGGCCGCGCTGCCGAGGAACTGGTCTTCCACGACCCGACCACCGGCGCCGCGAACGACATCGAGAAGGCCACGGCAACGGCCCGCGCGATGGTCACCCAGTACGGCATGACCGAGCGTCTCGGCGCCATCAAGTTCGGTGGCGACAACACCGAGCCGTTCCTGGGCCGCGAGATGTCGCACCCGCGTGACTACTCGGAAGAGGTCGCCGCGCTGGTCGACGAAGAGGTCAAGAAGCTGATCGAGACCGCGCACAACGAGGCCTGGGAGATCCTGGTCGAGAACCGCGACGTCCTCGACCAGATGGTCCTCCAGCTGCTGGAGAAGGAGACGCTGAACAAGGAGCAGATCGCCGAGGTCTTCGCTCCCATCGTGAAGCGTCCCCCGCGGCCGGCCTGGACCGGCTCCTCCCGCCGCACGCCCTCGACCCGTCCGCCGGTGCTCTCCCCCAAGGAGCTCGCACTGACGAACGGCGCCAACGGCGCGACCCCGGCGATCACCACCGCCAAGGCCACCGCGTCCGAGCCGGTCACCGAAGCGGTCCCCGAGGACCGTCCTGAGAGCTGACGCTCACCCGTCCCGCCCCGGTGACCCCACCGAGCCCGGAATGGTTGCCGCGCCCCCCAGGTTTTAGCCTGGGGGGCGCGGTGTTTTTCGGCCGTGAGGGACTTCTAGGAACGAGGCACCAGATGACCGACCCCGTGACGCTTGACGGCGAGGGCTCCATCGGCGAGTTCGACGAGAAGCGCGCCGAGAGCGCCGTGCGCGAGCTGCTGATCGCGGTCGGGGAGGACCCGGACCGCGAGGGGCTGAGGGACACACCGGCCCGGGTGGCGCGGGCGTATCGGGAGATTCTGGCCGGGCTCTGGCAACAGCCCGAGGATGTGCTGACCACCACGTTCGATCTGGGGCACGACGAGATGGTGCTGGTGAAGGACATCGAGATCGTCAGCTTCTGTGAGCACCATCTGCTGCCGTTTCACGGTGTAGCTCACGTCGGGTACATTCCGGCTGAAACCGGAAAGATCACGGGCCTGTCGAAGCTGGCGCGTCTCGTCGACGTGTTCGCCCGTCGGCCGCAGGTGCAGGAACGACTCACCACGCAGATCGCGGACTCCCTCATGCGGATCCTTGAGGCGCGTGGCGCGATCGTCGTCATCGAGGCCGAGCACATGTGCATGTCCGTACGGGGCATCCGCAAGCCCGGCGCCAAGACCACGACGTCGGCGGTACGGGGCCAGCTTCGGGACGCCACGACCCGGGCTGAGGCGATGAGCCTGATACTGGCGCGCTGACCCGACTGCCGAGAGCCACCTGGCCCGTCGGCACGGGTGGGCGTCAGGCCGTTGACGTGGCTCCGGTGTTCCGGTCGTCGTCCTCCGGGAGTTTGCACACGCGCTCCAGGAAGATGGCCGCCGCTATCACCGCGATCCCGGCGACGACCGAGAAGCCGGCGTAGACGGCCTGGTCGCGGCGGGCGGGGATGTCGAGGGATTCCAGCAGGAAGACGCCGGTGCCGCCGTACATGCCGGAGACGAGGGCGGCGACCAGGGCGCTGGCCTGCCCGAAGACGACCGCGCGGGCCGCCATCAGGGGGTCGACGCCCTTCGCCCCGGGGTCGCGTTCGCGCTGCGCCTTGAGGCGGGCGCGGATGGACAACGCCGTGGCCGTGAGGACCACGGCGATCAGGGCGAGGACGACGGGGGCGGCCAGCGGGACGCTGGGCACCGTCCCGATCGAGTTCCACAGGCGGGCGCCCGCCCAGGACAGGGCTCCGGCCACGGCGAACACGCCTGCCAGCAGCCTGATGCGCAGCTCTCTCACGGTGACCCTTCAGCTCCCCCGTCGGCCCACGGACTGTGGCCGTCTTGACCTTAACGGCTATTCGGGCAGCCGAAGTTCCAGGTCCTTGCGTGGTTCGACGCCGTCCTGTGTGACGGTGTGGAGGAGTTCGGTGACCGGGCCGCGGCCGGGCAGCTGGGCTTCGGGCTCCAGGTCGCGCCAGGGCGCGAGGACGAAGGCGCGCTCGTGGGCGCGGGGGTGGGGCAGGGTGAGGACCGGGTCGTCGGAGACCACGTCGGCGTAGGTGACGATGTCGACGTCGAGGGTGCGCGGGCCCCAGCGCTCGTCCCGGACCCGGTTGAAGGCCTCTTCGACGGCGTGGGCCCGCTCCAGCAGGGAGGCGGGGGGAAGTGTGGTCTTCAGGACGACGACCGCGTTGAAGTACGAGGGCTGACTGTCGGCCGCCACGCCCCACGGCTCCGTCTCGTAGACGGGGGAGACCGCTTTGATGCGGACGCCGGGGGTGTCCTCCAGGGCGTCGATGGCGCCCTGGAGGGTCTCCAGGCGGTTGCCGAGGTTGGAGCCCAGGGAGATCACGGCTCGCTGCGGGTTGTGGAGGGTGGTGTCGGCGGCGTCCACCTGCTGCACGACGGAGGCGGGTACCGGCTGTACGGTCGGGTCGCTGTGACCCGCGGTGAAGGACGCGGTCATACTCGGCTCCGGGTGATGGTGACGGTCACGTCGTCGAACGGCACGGTGATCGGTGCGTCCGGTTTGTGGACCCGGACCTCGACTTCCTCTACCCCGTGGTGTTTCAGACAGGCTTGGGCGATGCGCTCGGCGAGCGTCTCGATGAGGTTGACCGGTTCGCCCTCGACGACGGCCACGACCTCTTCGGCGACGATGCCGTAGTGCACGGTCTTCGTCAGGTCGTCGGTGGCGGCGGCGGGCCGGGTGTCCAGCCCCAGGACGATGTCCACGATGAAGGTCTGGCCCTCCTCGCGCTCCTTGGGGAACACGCCGTGGTGCCCGCGGGCCTTGAGGCCGCGCAGCGCGACACGATCCACGCGAATCACTCCTGCAATCGTCGGTGACGGCCGGTTCGTGCCGTGTGCGGGCGGCACACCGGCCTCGATCGAATCTACCTGCGAGCACTGACAGAACCGGGCCACGGGGCGCGGGGCCGTGCCGGGGCCAGGAGGTTTCACCAAGTGTTTCCCCTGGGGAACCCGGCGGCTCACGGGTTGGTAGCGGCCCATACCCGGGGTTCGTGATTCCAACCACTTCTTGGTCCCGACGGGGTCCTGGCGGGGTCCTGGCGGCTTCAGGAAGGGGCTTCCTCGTCCTCCTCGTCCTCGTCGTTCTCGGCCAGTACGGGGGAGGCGTGGTGGGCCCACATCTTCCAGCCCTCGGGGGTGCGGCGGAACACGTTCGTGGCGACGACCAGCTGGCCTACGAGAGGGCCCAGTTCCTCGTCGCCCTCGGGTGCGGGGCCGCCGCTGAGGATGTTCTCCGTGCAGGTCACCAGGGCGGTGTCGCCGGTGACGGAGACATGGACGTCGGTGAGGAAGAACTGGATGTAGTCGGTGTTGACGAAGAATACCAAAAAGCGTACGTCGTCGGATCACCCGCCTGACCTGCGGCTTCTTCCCTGGCGGCCCGCCTGGCGGCCAGCTCATCGCCCGGAACTGGCGCCCTCGGCGGCTCATCGTCCGGTCCCTCGCCCCCGTCCTCCGGCCCCCGGAGCAGCTCCCGCAGGGCCTCCGCGTCCTCGTCCGTGCGGCCCTCGACGAGCCCCAGAACGTACTCCATGAGACGAGGTGTCAGACGTACCTCCGCCCCCGTGGAGGTCACGTTCGCTATCGAGGCGTTGTAGTCCCGCAGGATTTCTTCCTGCCGCCGCAGAAATGCCTCATCCGCGCTCTCCCGCCGCATGGGCCCTCCCCTGGCCGACGCTAGTTGCGTACGCAGTTGCGTACGCAGTTGGATCATAGCGTTCCACCACCCCGAGTGGTCTTCTGGGGCGTACCAAGTTCGTGCAACTCCTGCGCCCGTTCACGATGTTGGCGTGCGAGGGCTCGGGCATGCTCAGCCCCACCTGCTGAACCACACCCCCACTGTCAGTGGGAAGTCATAATCTGCGACAACGAGGAGGTCACATGAGCCACCGGTCCCGTCAGATCATCATCGGAATTGTTGTCGGCGTAGCTGCCGCGACCGGCGCCATATTCGCAACGCAGGGCAGTGATGCGGGTGACGGCCTCGACGAGCGCAGCTACAAGCTCGGCTACAACGAGGCATTCGGTGGCGCGTACATGCCGACGGACACTCGCAGCCGCGACGAGATAAGAACGAGCTGTGACGACCTCTTCCGCACGTGGGTCGAGGCTTCCGGTAAGCAGGACGTCGTGCGCGGCGACTGGACAGAAGGCTGCGCCGACGTGGCGCAGAACAAGGACTCTCGTTTCGGTTGAGGGGTGAAAGGACGACATGAGCTACGTCGTGGCGAAGCTGGAGAAGAAGTCCGGCGGGGATGAGTTGGTGGTCTCGGAGGAGATCAAGGTGGCCGCGAAAATCGAGGACGCGGTGAACCGGATCGGTGCCTGGAACGGTGACCTTTTCGCCGTGTGGGATGTCGAGACGCGGCCGAACCCGTCGGAGGCCGGCGCAATTGTGCAGGGCCAGGTGCCGGACTCCCTGTGGGTCATCTCGGGCGAGATGCCGTTCCAAATTGAGGACCGGTACCTGGAGACGGTGAGGCAGGACGGCCGTGGCTGAGGAGAAGATTCGGGCATGACGGAAGCTGGGGTAACCGTGGCTGAAACGCAAGGGCGTCGGCTCTCAAAAGCGAAGTTGCGCGGTCTGCGGGCGGCTGCGGCAGACCGGCTCGGCCGTTTCCCGTCCGGTACGTCGGTGGCCACGACCAATTCGCTTCGGGACGCGGGTCTGGCTATTGGGCGCGATGCTTGCGGTCACCGAGTCGGGCCGGGGCATCGGCACACGCCCATCAGTTCGTTCATCACGCCTGCCGGCCGCGAGGCTATCGGTGCAGAGCAACCGGAGGCGCTGACTGCGGCGGGCACCGACTTGGAGCGCCAGTGCGTGCGCGTCCTGGCGGAGGCGGGTTACTCGGGTGACTTCACCGTGGTCGAGGTGGAGAGCGAAGGCATTCGAATCGAGGTGGATGACCCGGAGGTAGAGGACTCGGGAACTCGGGTTCTGGTGATGGCCTCTGAGCTATATGCGAACGGCTGGCGTCCCCTGGAAGAGGGGGATCGGGCCGGTCTCTTTCCCATCCCACTGGTGAGAGCTGGGGTACCTGGTGCGTCGGCCGGCATGTGCCGTCAGTGTCACCACGGGTTGATGTACGACGAGTCCGGCCAGTGCGTAGTGGACGAGTACAGCACCTACCTGTGTCTGTCGGTTGTGGACCCTGAGTCGCCGACCCACGTCCCCTGGGAGTAGACCCCCTGCGTTCCATCAGGCCCCCGTTCTTCGGAGCGGGGGCCTTTTGCATGCCCAAAGGAGCCTCATGGCCGAGAAATTCAAACGCCTACCCGAGCAACAGCACAATGCCGTGCTCGCAGCGGCGCAGCGTCCCGACCACCTGATTCCAGGCATCGAGGACGGGTTCGTGCCGAAGCACGTGATTTTCAACAAGCGGACCTTGGTCTCGGTTCATCGAGCTGGCTTTGGGGACATGCGACCGAGTGCCTACTTCGACAGGCAGGGTTCGTACGAGGACTCGGCGGCGTCGCTGTTCCTGACGCAGGCAGGCCGGGCCTACGCCAGGCAATTCGGCGTGCCGTGCCAGCGGCGCAGGGTCGTAGTCCTTCAATGCGGTGACAAGAAGGCCGAGCCGAGCTGGGAGAAGTACCACTACCGGGGTGTGATCCCGGCCGGGCAGTTGTACATCGGGCCGTATCACCGGTCGCTGCGCCTGACCGCGAGTGCGCTGACCAACCCGTTCCTCACATGGATCATGTCGGCCTGGCACGGCCTGATCCCGCTGAAGCGTCCTCTGGGGCGGTACAACGTCAAGCTCGGTGACCCGAAGGCGATCACCCCGGAGAAGATGCGCCGGCATACCGCGTCGCTTGATCTGGCTGACGCGGACGTGATCTTCCTGGGCAGCAAGGGCTACGCGGACCTGTTCACCGAGTCCGTTCCGCACGCCTTCACGCCGCTGAGCGGTGACCTTCTTGCTCAGCGCTCGCAGTGCAAGACGGTTCGGGAAAACCCGGACCTCATGCGCGAGTGGTGGGATGCGGCGGCTCTCGGCCGAGGCCGGTGCCTGGAGCCGGATGAGGGGTGCCCGAAGTAACTTGCTGGCGTCGGCCGGCGGCCCCCGTTCCTGGTCTGGGAGCGGGGGCTTCGTCATGTCTGGAGGAGTGTCATGTCGGTTGTCATGTCGGTTTTGCAGTTCCTATTCCAGAGCGACGTGTCGACGGTGCTGACTGCCGTGGTCACGGCGGGCATGTGTCTGGGAATCACGATGTACGTTTCGCGGGACAAGTGAAAAATTCCCGCGCTGTCGGAGACGGGTGGTAGACAGACGCTCATGGTGGAGCAGATGAGTGCTCGGCACTCGGCGATCGTCGAGGCGGTTCGGGACATGGAGGCAGCGGCGCCCGACGGTGCGCTGCTCGCGGTGGGGGCAACGAGCCGGAGCCTGGCTCGACGGCTGGGAGTGACCGAGACCACGGCCCTGCGGTACCTGAAGGAGACCATCGCGGCGGGACAGCTCGCCGAGATCGGTCACGTCGGTCGCAAGCTGCTGTTTCCCTGGCCCGATGGCCTCCCGAATACGCCGGAGCGCTGGACGACAGGTGAGGTGAAGCGGGGCGCCTTCCGCATAACGACTTACCGCGAAGTCGGTCCGGCCATGGCGAAGATCCGTTTCGTGTTCACGCCGGAGCGGCTGAAGCTGCTCATGGACCAGGCCATAGCGGAGGACGCGGCGGAGGCCGCCAAGAAGGCGCGCAAGGATCAGGAGCGCCAGGAGAAGTGGGCGGCCGAAGACGCGGAGGGGCGGGCGGTATTCGCCAAGCACTACCCAGCCTTGGCCGGCCTGCTGGAGCGGTTCGAGGAGCAGGTGCGTGAGGAGCGGGAGGGCAGGTCCCTGGGGGTCCGGTTCGACGCGAGGGAGCACCCGAAGGCCGGCGTCCTCGGGCGAGTGAACATCGAAGTGACCGATGAGAAGTTCGCGGTCTTGGAAGCGATTTTGCGGGATGGTCTGGGCGCACAGCCCGAGGCCGGGCTGGAAGGGGTGCAGGAATGAGCAAGAACCAGCGGATGGTCATCATGCGGTCGGCGGAGGAGGTGCAGAAGCAGCTCGCGACCGCGTGGGAGCGGCTGGAAGAGGCGTGTGAAGGCGAGATGCCCGGCAACCTCCGCGCGCTGCACGGGGTGGACGCCGAGGCGTTCTCTTTGCTGATCGAGGCGATGGTGCAGCTCGGTGAGCCGGTGGACCAGGAGATGCAGGATCTGGCCGGCCTGAAGCCGGTCGACGAGGTGCTGTCGTAGGACGCGGTTCCGGTCGAGGGGCCTGGTGAGGGGGTTACTCCCTTGGTACGGGCTCCTCGACGACTTCCGCGTCAACGATGCCCATCTGGCTGAAGGCTTGCTCGGCTGACACTGTCCCGGCGGGGCTCAACGCGGGGGGGCCATCCGACTTTGGGCCGAAGAGGCGTGAGATCAGCCCGACCTCTGCGTGGTCCTTCGACTGCATCTTCATCGAAAACGTAAATCCGGCCTCTTCGATGTCGCTCTTGAGCTTGACGAACTTGGCGAGGCGATCCATCTCGGAGGAGAGATTTGGGTCGGCGTACCCGCCTTCGACCTCCTCTGACATGCGCATCGAGAAGACGCGCATGGCCTGCATGCTGATCATGCTGTCCAGGAGCGCGATGTATTGCTCCTTCGTGCGGACGCGCACAGGCATCTCGTACGCACAGGATTCCCCGGGCTGGTACTCGGGACATTTGTTGGCCAGGAAGCACCCGTCACACACCCGGACCCCGGGGTCGACGGCGTTGATGCGGTGCTCGGTGCGGGTCTGGCGTTCCCCGCTGTCGGGGTCGGTGTAGCGGTGGGTGAAGGCTTCGGTCTCGATGCCGGGGAGGAGCTTCTTCACCCGTGTGGCGGGCGGTTCAGTTACCCCCTCGTGCTCCTCTTCTGAAGAGGTCGCCGCAACTGTCAGGGCACTGCTTTCCGCGTTTTCGGAACCGGGGGGTAGGGCGGTGGCAGTTACTCCCTTGCCGTGGCGCTGCGAAATGTGGGCGATCTGGTGCCGCCAGGACCACAGGCTGAGTCGGAGGTTCTCGGTGGCGTCGTCGGCGTCGATGAGGTCGACGTCAAGGCCGGCGCCGGTGATCAGGGTGCGGTGGCGTTTGCGCGCCTGCCCTTTGTATCGGGCCGGGTACCGCTTCATCTCTGAGCCGGTCCATACGAACGTTTCGCCATGCTGGGCGGCCGACAACCACGTGGTGGAGGAGACGCTGTACCAGTCGGCGGAGAGCATGAGGGGTGGGCTGGAGAAGCCCATGCCGTGGAGCTTGATGCGCCGGCTGAGGGAGCGCAGGGTGGGGATGATGTCCCGGTCCCCGCAGGTGCCTTGGCCGACGGCGATGTAGGGGAACTGGTCGGCCATGCGCTTGAGGACGTCGAGGCCCCATTCCTCGTGCCAGACGACGATCGACTTCTCGGGGTCGAGGTGCTGCCGGCGAGCTGCGATCCACTCGTGGCCCATGGGGAGGGCGTCGAACTCGACGTACGCCTGGACGCGGTCCAGGTTCTGCTCCACGAACGCGTCGTAGTGGTTGGCGATGTCCTGGATTTCCTCGGGGGTGACCTCGACGCCGGGCCTGTTCAGCGTGTGGCAGCCACTGTCCAGGAAGACGGACTGCTCGGGGGTGTAGTGCTCCGCGATGGACCAGGGCTTGGCGAATTTCACGCGCCGGCGTAGGCCCATGTAGGACATGCCGACGTGGGGGACTTTCTCGGCGGCCAGGAGGCTGCGGTGGGAGGGGATTTCCGCGCCGGCGAAGTAGAAGATCATGAGGGGGTCTCCGGTTCGGCCGCGTCGAAGAACTGCTGTCGGCGAAAGGCGCGGTTGTCTTCGCCGCAGATACCGGCGATGCCTCGGGTGATTTGGTCGACGACGTCGCGGGCCTCTGGGTAGTACTCGTGGGCCTGGCGGAGGACTTCGGCGAAGGCCCGGTAGTGCTTGCGGGACATGCTCATGACCCGGCGTCCTCGCGGACGTCGATCAGGGTGACGACGGTCGCGCCGTTGTGGCCGTGGATTTCTACGACGTCGTCGATGGAGTCGTAGATGGCTGTCGAGCTGGTCCCGGTGTTCCACCTCATCGCCACGGTGCCGTCGGGGAAGATCACGCCACCGGCGACTGTGCCCTCGCCGCTGATGCCGGTGATGTCTTCGTGGCGGTCGAGGTGGAAGCGCACGAGATCGGTGTCGCTGCGGACGAAGCGGGTCGTGTGCTTGGTGGTCATGGCTGCTCCAGGCTGTGGGGGGTGAGGCGGATCTCGTGCTGGCGCTCGACGGCACCGGTGAGGTCGTCCCAGGGGCGGATGGCCGACGGCCCGGCAGAGGGCTGGCGAGGGCCCTGGAAAGCGGAGGTGACCAGGGCGGTGTTCCAGCCGGCGGCCAGCTCGGCTGCGGCGCACGCGGGGTCGGACTCGATGACGAGGGCGCCGATGCGCCAGGCGCGGACGCGCTGGAGAGCTTCGAGGCGGCCGGCCGGTCCGGGCTCAGGTGCGTGGAGGTAGGACTGGTGGCCGGTGAGCTGCCGCTTTTGCAGCCACAGAGCGATGTCCTGCTCGCTCCAGGCGTGGGAGAGCAGGTGCAGCCGGCAGTTCTTGTTCAGGGCCTGGTAGAGGCCCCACCCGGTGTCTATGTGGCCTTCGCTGGCGGGGAGGCGTAGGACTCCCTCGACGACCATGACGGCGGCAAGCACGAGGGCCTCAGAGCTTGAGCTTGTCGGCGAGGGATTGGTGCTGCGCGGCCTGCTGCATCTGCGCCGTCATGGCCATCAACTGGTGGGCTGTGATGGCGGCTTGCTTGCTGGCCTCGATGTCTGAGACGACTTCGGATGCGCCGAACTTCATCTCCAGGACGGTGGCCGAGCGTTCGGCGGTGATCGGCTTCCCGAAGTCGCTGAGGGCTTCCCACTCGCCGTTGGTGTGCTGCACGACCATGAAGGCGGTGCGGACCTGGAGGGTGCCGTCGGGGCCGTTCGGGGTGGGGGTTTCGAGGGGCATGGGTGCTCCTAGTCGAATGCAGGGTGAATGCGGTGTGGGGTGGCGCCGGCCGGACAGAGGCAGCCGTCTACGGGGCTCCAGGACGGGCAGGTGTCGCGGACGCCGGCGGTGTGCTGGCAGGGCAGGTTTCGGGTTGCGGCGGAGCACCCGCAGGCTTCGGGGTTGTGCCAGGCGCTCACGGGGCGCTCGCACTGGGTGCACACGAGGTAGGGGTTGGCGAACTCAATGCGGGTGTGTGTCCGTGTGTAGGTCACTGCCAGCTCTTTCGTGTGGTGCTCCAGGTGCTTTCTTCTTTTTCCTGCCGGCGGGCCTGGCGGCGTTCTTTGTCGCGGGCCCGGATGCACGTGATGCACTCCCGGCGGCCGGAATGCCAGCGGGTGTTTTCCTCGCTGTATTCGTGGCCCTTGGGGCAATGGGTCTTGCGCGCGTTCTTGGCGGAGAATGATTCGCCGCGTGCGACGTTTTCTGTGGCGGGCACGGGCTCAAGGTGCTCCGGGTTGCAGCAGGCCCTGATCCGGCACTGGTGGTCGACATGCCAGCCGGGGGGAACGGTCTTCTGATTGGCCATTTCCCAGGCGATGATGTGGGTGCCCTTGACCTGGCCGTTTGGCAATCTGAATTTGCCGTAGCCGTAGTCGTCCTTGGCGCCGAGCCATATGTGGCAGTCGTCGAATTCGGTGCCCTTGTCGACCTTGTCGAAGAAGCGTCGCTCCCACCCGCCGGACGGGGGCCGTCGCGGCGGGGTCATTCGTACAGCCCGAGCTTGGCGCGCACGCGCTGCTCGTTGACGGACCGGATGGGGCAGTAGTCGCAGAGGTAGCGCTGGCCGGCGGGGTTGGACTTGTCCCACTTGGGCAGGCCCTCCGCCTTGCGGTCCCCTGCGGTGGGCGGGGTGAGGCGCTTCTTGTCGCTGTGGAAGTCGGAGCAGGTTTCCGGTCGGCCTCGGCCGCGCCAGCACTGCATGGCGTCACTCTTGAGGGTGTCGACAGCCTGATACACCCACGGCTCCATGCCGGTGGCGCCTTCTTGCTGCCAGACCCGCTTGAGGATTTCGTCGCGGACTTCTGCCGAGGAATGCCAGCGGTCCTCGTCTACGCCCTCAACCGGGTAGAGACGGCCGAAATGCCGTTCCCCGTTGGGGTACCGGTGCTTGGCTGCTGCGTATTCGAGGACCGTGTCTTGGCGCGGGTCACCCTCGTAGTGCGGAAGCACTTCGGTTGTGCGGCAATCCTTGCAAAGAAGTAGGCGGATCTGCGTCATGCGCTGACGCTAATACCACCCATTTTTCTGCCAGAAATACCAGGCTCCGCATGGGCTTCCGTAGCGGTTGCTCATATAAGAAAGCCCCCACCGCATCTGGGTGAGGGGGTTGGTGCGCCAGTCGGTGCCGGCGGATGCCATCTTGGAGCCGGGGAGTGCCTGGAAAAGGCCGTAGGCGCCGGAGCTTGAATTGACGGCCAGGTGATTCCAGCCGCTCTCGTGGTCGACCACCTTGCGCAGGCAGGAGTACTGGGCTGAGGAGAGCCGTGAGCGCGCGAAGGACTGGGCGCTGGACACGGTGGCGGTCTGGGCGGGCAGTGTGCGGCTCTGGGAGCGGGAGGTGCGCGGCGGGGTGCTGGGGCGCGTGGCCTCTGCGGCGGCCTTCGCTGCTGCGCGGCGCTCTGCGGCGGCCTTCGCTTGTGCTCGGTGCTCGGCGGCGGCCTTGGCCTTCTCTGCGCGGCGCTTGGCGGCGGCCTCGGCGGCGGCCTGGCGGTGCGCGTCGGCCTGGGCGGCTGCCTGGTGCTGAAGGGCCTCGGTGACCTTGAGGTGGCCGTCGACCAGGAGGAGGTCGAGGTTGGTCATCGAGGGGGTGAGCACGGGCTGTGGGGTGGGGCCGTCGGGCTTGGCATCGGCCGGCGCGACCAGGGAGGCGGTCGTCAGAAGCACGGCGGTGGCGACGGCGGCAGCGATTCGGAATGTGCGCCAGGGGATGTCGGGGAGCTTCGGGCGGGACACGGGATGGCCTTTCAACGGAGACAGGACCCCGGCCATCCGCTTGGCGTTCCGGCGTCCGTCACCCTAAAGGGCCGAAAAATGGTTCAGGTATCCGCTATACGGGCGGTCCGTACATCCGGTTGGTGGGCTTTTCGGGCGGGGTGGGGTAGGCGGGCGGGCGGGCCAGGCCGAGGAACCATCCGAAGGCGGGGCTGGCCTTGGTCTCCAGCAGCCGGAAGAGCCCGTAGTAGACGACAGCGAAGGCGGCGGTGAGACCGCCGGCGAGGGCCTGTTCGTCAATGTCGACGTAGATGCCGGCCAGGAGCGTGCCGAGCCAGCCGACGATGACCGGGACGGCGGTTCGCCACCAGGAGCAGACGAGGTCGTAGAACGTCATGGTTAGGCCGCTTTCTTTTCCAGAGCGGCGATGCGTACGCCTTGCGCCGCGACGAGCTTTTCAAGGGCTGCCACCCTCGACTCGATGGTGGGTGTGGGGGTGGGCGCCGGGGTGGAGGGGCTCCAGTTCGACGCGTGCGCGAGGCGCTCGGCGACGCGCATGCGGATGGCGGGCATGGTGAAGCCCACGGGGTCCGACTTCTGGTTGGACCACTCCAGGTGGCCGATGACGCTCTTGGAGCCCCAGCCGTGGGCGCGGCAGACGGCGGCCGTGGCGCGGACGATGGCCTCGATTTGCTTGGCCGGCCACGGGTCCTTGCCGTCGCCCATGTTTTCGCACTCGAAGCCGTACAGACGGCGGTTGCCGTCGACCGCTCCGGCGTCGCCCTGGCCGTAGCGCGGGGCTGGGGGCTTGGTGGCGTAGGACTCGTTGATGACCGCGTTGAGGACGTCGTTGTCTCCGCCGCCCGCGTGGTTGGCGCGTCCCATGCCGACGAGGTAGACGACCCCGTCTTTGCCGATGACGCCGTGGCATAGAGGGCCGGGCAGACCGGCGTAGCCGTCGCGGCAGATGCTGACGGTGCTCTGGGTGCCCTTGGTGACGGTGTGGTGGACCGTGATGCCGTTGACGGGTCCCCAGAGGCCCACGCTGTTGCGGTTGTGGGTGCGCCAGGAGCCGACCTCTACGACCGTGACTCCTTCGGCGCGTAGGGCGGCGAGGAAGGCGGCTGCGGTGAGGGGGGTGGCCATCAGTGCACCACCTCCGGCCAGGCCCACTGGCCCGGGTCCTCGCCTTCGGCGCGGCTGGTTGCCCAGTAGACGTCGTTGCCGTCGAGCTTCACCTGGAGGTTGACCAGGTCGCCGGACCAGACGCGGACGATGTCGGCCGGGAAGATCTGTCCTTCGGCGACGGTGTTGCCGACGTGGGCGATGGTGCCGTTTTCCTCGGCGTAGGCGCCGCTGGAGTAGGCGTCCTTGCGGCGTTTGTTGATCCGCTCCGCGTCGTATTCGGTGACGCGGTAGTGGACGGTCCGGCCGATGGTGGGTGAGGCCACTGTGCTCAACTTCCTTACGAGGCGGGGGTGGTGCCGGTGACAGCCGGGCTCGACTTGACGCCTTCGCCGACGGTGTTCACGGCGGCCACGGTGATGGAGTAGGCGGTGTCGGGCGTGAAGCCGGTGAGGGTCGTACCGGCGGCCGGGGCGGGGACGGTGGCCTTGAGGGTCGTACCGTCGTAGACCTTGTAGTTGGTCACGGCGGGCTGGGCGCCAGCAGGCGCGGTCCAGGCGACGTCCATGCCGGTGGTGGTCACGTTGGTGACGCCGACGCCGGTGGGGGCGCCGGGGACGGCGTTGGTCTTGCCGGTCAGAGCCGTCGACTTGACGCTTTCGCCGACGCTGTTGGTGGCGCTGACGGTGATGGAGTAGTTCTGGCCAGCGGTGTAGCCGGTGACCGTGCCCTCCGTGTTGGGGGCGAAGACGTCTGCCTTCTTGGTGGCGCCCTCGTAGAGCGAGTACTTGGTGACCGGCGGGTCCATGGTGATCGCGTTCCAGTGCACCGGAACGCTCGTGGTGGACACGGCTCCGTCGAGGGCCAGGCCGGTGGGTGCGACTGGGGCGGCCGGCACGGGGACGGTGCCTGCGAGCGCGTTGGAGGCCGGGCCGACACCGAGGGAGTTGCCGGCGACGACGGTGAACGAGTAAGCCTGGGCCGCCTGGTAGGAGAGCGTGACGTGCGGGGCGGTGCCGAGCGGGGCGTCGACCGTGGCGACCTTGCGGGTGCCGTCGTAGACCGCGTAGTACGTCGGTGAGCCGTTGACGGAGCCGATGGACGGCGCAACCAGGGTGAGTTTGACCTGGCCGCCGACGATCGGGGACACGGTGAGCGTGGGTGTGCCCGCCTTGCCCGGGGCGGCGGTGGCCGGGGGGATCTGGCTGCGCAGAACCGTGGAGAACGGGCCGGTGGCGGTGCCGTTGGCGTCCGTGCGTACCGCCCTCACCTTGAGGGCCAGGCGCTGGTCGGGGGTGGTGAAGTTGGGGGTGGTGAAGGTGACGGTCTGGCTCGTGCCGCCGGGCTGGTTGATCTCGCCGAGCTTGACGTCGCCCTCGTTGAGGCCGGGACGGGACAGATCCATGGGGACGTCGGTCTCGCGGGACGCGTTGTTGTAGACCTCGTACTTGGTGACGTTGAGCTGCTTGTTCCACCGCAGGGTGACGGCCCCGCCGCCGCTGGAGGTGATGACCGGCAGCGGGCCCCCGAACTGGAGGTCGTTCACGGGGCCGGGCGGGATGGTGTTGTGCTGCTGATCGAAACCGATGGCCGGAGTGGTGACGGTCAGCTCGTCGGAGGCCGGGCCGTACACGTTGTCGTCGTTGTACGCCTCGACCGTGATGGTGTACTCGGTCTCCGGCTCGATGCGCGTCCACTGCGGGTGTACGGGGTCGGTGCGGTCCCAGTAGCCGGTGACCAGCGCGTCGGTGTCTCCGCCGGGCACGATGACGTCGCCTTCGCCGACGACCGTGACGCGGTGGCCGGCGATGTAGATGTGGTCCAGGCCCCGGGAGCCGAGGTTGTACCCGCCGGCGTCGGGCAGCGGCGGCATGGGCGGCATCTGGGAGTGCGCCGCGATCTCACCGATGTTGGAGTGCCAGTAGAGCTGGATCTCGCGCGGCTGGACGCGGCCGGCGCCGGTGTCCTCGCCCTCGGCGGTCTTGTACCAGGTGGGCTTGGGCGGGACGACCATGTCGCCGTAGTCGGCAGGCCGCTCAGCCACGCGCTCCTCGGCGGTGCGCGGTGGATCGACGAGAGCGACCGGGCTGCCGGGCTCGGCCGTCAGCGCGGAGTTGGTCTCCAGGTTCCACTTTTCGTTAGCCATGGTCTTCTTCGCTTTCCGGGCGTGCCTTGCCGGCAACGGGCGGGATGAGGGTTTCGCGGGGAACCGGCGGCGGGTCGTCGGGAAGGTACTTGGCGATCAGCCGGAAAATGACGAGGCCGATAGCACTGACGAAGATGGACAGCATCTGCGCCGCAACGTCGCTCATGTTCATGGGCGCTCCCGCAGGTGACGAAGCCATGCCGAGAGCGCGGCGATGGAAATGCCCAGGAACGCGGCGACGTTGGCGAACTGCATCCACGGGGTGGCCGGCGAGTTGATCAGGGAGATCGAGGCGAACGCCAAGAGGTACGCGCCGAGATAACCCATCAGGCCCAGGCTCGATGTCTTGAGGGAGTAGACCATCGAGGCGAGGCCGAGGACGATGCCGAGGGTGGTGTAGGCGAGCGCGATGCAGTACGCGGTGCTGTCGACGTGGGAATCCACGACGCTAAAGGGCGTCGACCCCAGTGCCTTTTGCAGGGCAGCGGCAGCCGTGAAGATGCTGAGCCCGACGCCCAGGAGCTTCTTGGTTACTGCTGGCGGGTAGATGTACCCGCTGATGTGTCGTGTCACGTCAGATCCCGAGGTTGAAGTGGGGCGCGGGGGTGGCCACGTAGTTGGGGGTGGTCACGGCGCGGCCGTCCGGCGTGTGCTTGACGGGGTCCTCGTGGATGCCGTACCAGCGGTCGTCCAGGTCACGGCGCACGGCGTAGGTGGTGGCCTCGACCAGGCCGCCCCGGTCGGTGACGACCTTCTTGTAGGCGCCGTCGGTGAGGCCCTCGTTGAGATCCCCGGTGAGAGAGCGCTCGTTTGCGTAGCTCACTTCGTCCCACCCGCCTTCTTCTTCGCGGCCACCTTTTTCGCGGCCTTCTTCGTGGGCTTGGGTTGCGTCTTCTTACGGCGCAGCCACTTGAAATTGATCCGGGGGAGCCGCATTACTTGTCCCCCAGCTTTCTGACGGCGGGAGCGGCCCTCTTCTTCGAGGAGCCGGATGTCACGCCGGCGCCCATGGTTCGGGCGACGGAAACTCCCGCAGTGAATTCGGAGTTGGTGGACGGCGCCCTCGGGGCGTACGCGCCCTTGGTGCGCTGGTCCTGAAGGTTCGCCTTGCCGTGGGTGACGCCGGTGATGTTGTCGCCCCGGCCGGTTCGGCGGCGGTCGGTGGAACGGGTGGCCTTGGGCATGTCACATCACTCCCAGAGCGGGGTACGAGGTCGCGGAATAGCCGGACTGGCGCTGGCTGTAATCGACGCGGCTGCCGGGGTAGATGTCGTCCAGGCGCGCGATGTCGGCGATTCCGGGAATGTGCTGCCGGTATCCGAAACGGGGCGGAACCCGGCCGATGTTGGGGATCGGTGGTTTCATGCGGCGTACGGCGTCGGGCGGGAGGTCGGTCCACTCGCGCAGGTAGTTGGTGACCTGCTGCTCCTGGAGCGTCGACCACGGCCGGCGCGCGTAGAGGGAGTCCTGCTGAAGCACGGCGTCACCTCCAGGCCGGCTTGAAGCGCATGAGCTGCGCTCGCCGGGCTTCGTTGACGGCCGTGAATGGCGGGGTGACTTCCTGTGTGTAGACCCTTTGTGCGGTCGCGAAGCGTGCCTGGGTGGCGACGAGGGTCTCGGACTTGCCGTCGTTGACCAGGGGCGAGCCGACGAAGGAGCCGCGCTGGGTCCACTTCTCGCCGCGTGCCTGGGCTTCGAGGGCTGCGGTGGGGTTGACGTCGTCGGTCCAGTAGTAGTCCGCCGGGTCGATCCGCTCTCCCTTGTGCACGCCCCTTTGGTAACTGCGCTGGGTGGCGCGGTTGCCGATGGAGTTCAGGAGGCGATCCTGGCGGCGGGTGCCCGCGCCGATCGTCCCGAGGTAGCCGTCGGGGTACTCGGCGGACGGGACGTGGCCGGTCTCCATGAGACGGCGGGCGTCGAGGATGTCGCGGGCCCCGGTCATCAGGTAGCCGCCGGAGCCCCCGGTGTACGTCATTCCCCCGGCAACCGGCGCCTGGTAGGGCGGGTTGTAGGAGAGGTTGGCGTTCGCGCCTGCGCGGTTGGGGTAGCTCATGACTTGTTCCACCCCTGACTGGGCTTGTAGAGGGGGTTGCCGGAGCGAGCCGGGTCGGTGGCGACCTTGTTGACGGACTGGAAGGCGCGGGCGCCCAGGCCGATGGCCAGGCCGCCGTAGCGCGCGGTGCGTCCGGCCCAGGCCGGCGCCTGGGCGGCCGGGGCGCTGGGCGGTGCGGCGGGAGCAGGCGGCTGGTTGGGCGTGGACGGACCTGGGGACGAAGGTGCGGGGCTGGCCGGTGCGGGGCGGGCCGCTGCCGGGGTGGGTCCCGGCGGCGCTCCGAAGCGCTGGCCGGCGGCCCTGTAGGCGGCGCCGTTGATGGTCACCGGTGGCCGCGCCGACGACGGCGCAGAGGAGGCGGGGGCGGCGGGGCTGGGCCAGCGGGTCGGGCTGGGCCCGGCGGCCGAAGGGGAGGAGGGGCTGGCCGGGGAGGGGCCGAGCATGCTGATTTCCGGCTGGCTCCAGTTGCTCCGGGCCGGGCCCGACGCGGGCTGCGCAGCCTCCGGGGCGGGAGTAACGCGCTGGCCGCGCACGGCCGGGTTGCTCATGCCGGGAAGTGCGTGCTGGGAGGTGCGGAACTGAGAGGCGTTGAAGGTGGGAGCGGCAGGCCCCTGGGGGTTGCGGACCTCGTCGGCCTGGAAGAGGGACAACTGCTGGCCCTGCGGCCGGGGGGCCGGTGCGGGGGCCGGGTCCGGCTGCGGTGCGGGGGCGACGCGGTAGGAGCGCATGGCCTGGTCGCCGAACCCGCGAAAGGCAGGCTGGCGGAACTGGCGCGGGTTGAGATCGGCCATGTCACCTCCAGGTGGAATTGGCTCCGTACTCGAACTCGGTGAGGGCCGGGCGGCGGTCGAGCCCGGCGTTGAACGCGAACGAGGAATCGGCCTGCTGGTCCATGTCCGGGCGGCTGGGCGCCACGGCGAGGGAGCCGTTGGCGGCCGAGCCGGTCAGCGGCAGGGACGCGGTGCGGGGGCTGCTGGGGGAGGTGGCGCCAGTGCTCATGAGCGGGCCCACCCCAGGTCATCGGCGGGTGCCGGAGCCGGTGCCGAGGCGGGGGCTGCGTTGCTGCCGTTGTTCATGGCGCGGGCCGCAGCCGAGCCAAACTGCATGCCGGAGAGCACCCGGCTGCCGGTGCCGGCGGCCGAGCTGGTGCCCGCGCTGATGGCGCCCGAGCTGGCGGCCGAGGTCACGGCGGAGCGAGCAGCAGTACCGGTGACAGCGCCGACGGCCTCGGTCGCGGCTGCCCTGCCGAGCAGGCCAGCGATGAGCGGCAGCATGGGTCAGCCCGCCTTGTAGCCGGTCGAACCTCCGCTGCGGAAGTTCTCCTGCTCGCCGAAGGCCGAGCGCACCTGGCGGATGCTGGTCGTGGCGCAGCAGGGGCAGCCGGGACCGTGGTACGAGCGGGCGACGCTGACGACACCGGTCGGGCCGTAGGTCTCGGAGGCCGAGGTGGTGCGCTGGCTGCGGTTGGCCTTGTTCTTCACCGTGGGGTCGGTGCCCTTGGCGAGGCCGGAGCGGGACCGGGAGGTGCCGTTCGTCGGGCGGGCCCAGGTGACGCGGTGCGATTCGCTGCCCATCGTCGGGAATTCGCCGGTGCTCAGGCTGCTGACGACGTTGGTCTTGCCTCGGTTGGGCGGGGTCCAGTGCTGGCTCATGTTCTCCTCCGCGCGGCGGTCGGGGCCCTGGAGAGTCTGAACACGAGTGCTGTACGAATTGGGGGTGAGCGGGCCTGCTCTCGGGAGTTTAGGTCCCGGATTTTTGCGGCGAATATTTCACGAGCCCATGACGCGGATCGCGATGCCGAGGAGTTCCCCTTCCGGGGACTTGCTGCGGAAGAAGGTGATCTCTTCGGTGAGGCTCGTTCCGAACGAGGAGACGAAGCTCTGGGCGATGGGAATTGCCTTCACCGACTGGTTGATGGCACCGGCGCCCACGGCTTTCAGGACGACTTGATGGCCGGCCTTGATGGCGTGGGCGATGGCGGAGCCGAGTTCGGGCGGAGGCGTTGTCGACTTGACGCGGAACTCCTTCTCGGAGACAGCATCGGACTGAGTCTGCACGATGATTGCTCCCTGCATTTTGATGCGATGCAGGGAACGTAAGCGGCAGCAATTACTTCTGGTTATTCAGCCTTTTTTGCTGCGGGAAGGCTTGGGATTGCGGATGCCGTCGATGACTTCCTGCTGGAACTTCAGCTCGGGCGGCTGGGGATCGGCCAGGGCCTCGGCGATGCGGGCGAGCGTGTAGGCGTCGGCCGCGTCGTGGTTGCTGGCCTGGTGCTTCCAGCGCATGTAGACCGCCAGCAGCATCTTGTCCTTGTCGGCGCGGCCGGAGCCGGTCACGAACTTCTTCACGGTCGTCGGTGCGACGGCGTGGATGCGCCGGTCGATGTGGTCGGGGAAGACTTCGGCGAGAGCCAGCTTCATCGCGGCGCCCAGCTCGCCCAGCTCCTCGCGCCGGTACCGGGCGCCGTAGGCGTAGCCCTCGTAGCAGATGTGTGTGATCTGTCCGAGGACGCTGATCCGCTCGAAGTGCACGTACAACACGTGGTGCACGTACTGGATACGGTCAATGCCGGTGCCGGCCGCCTTGGGGGAGAAGTCATAGACGGTTTCCGTCGCGGTGCCGGAGGTGGCGTCGTAGCGCACGATCGCGCAGCCGGAGTAGGACTGGTCGATACCGATGGAGATGCGCGACATCAGACCCCCCAGCGGTGGGCGCGGGTTTCGGTGTCGCGGGAGTTCTGCCGGCGGGAGAGGTCGCGGGAGCAGAAGCTGGCGCGGGACTCCGCGTTCTTGTGGACCATCTCCAGGGCCTCGCACAGGCTGAGGGCTGCGACGTGCTTCTCCTCGTCGGCCTGGACCTGGGAGTCGGCGGCTGCGGCGGCTTTGCGGCCGGCGACGGTCTTCTCCATGGACGCGTTCAGGGAGGCGGTGGCCATGGAGTGGTTCAGGTTCTGCTTGAGGGACTTCTCGTTCGCGCGGGCCTCGACCAGGCGCATGGCCGCATACGCGGTCCACGAAACGAACTGGCCGTAGAGCGCCATGAGTTGCTGGTCGGTCAGCTCGGTGATGTCGCGCGGCAGAGCAGGGAGGTAGCCGTCAGGGCGCTCTTCCTTTTCGAAGCCCATTGCTTCGAGTTCGTCCCAGAGGCGTTCGGCGGCAGTGGTCACTTCTGCTCCTTGAATTCCAGGCACGAGGGGCAGCCGATACGGCCGTTGATGTTGCAGTGGGGTGCGACGTCGGCGTGAACGCAGTCGACGATTGCAGCGGCAGCTTCGATGAGCGGCTCGGAGAACTTCTCGTCGAAGGTGACGATGAATGACTTCGTTTCCTGGGTGGATTTGAAGTCGTAGAAGAAGATCGTGCGGTCGACTTCGAGATCCTCGAAATGCACGCTCAGGTACATGTAGAGCTGGACCTGGCGCACGGCAGAGGGAAGCGGCCGGCGGAAATCGCGCCATAGGCGGGTGAGGTCGGGCAGCTTCCCGAACTCGTCGGTTTCGACCGTGTAGCGCTCAAGAAATTCAGGGCGCTCGTAGCGCAAGCTGCCGAGCCCCAGGGTCTTGATCTCGATGAGCGCGTTGTCGTGGGGGCTGTAGCCGTCCGCCTTGCCTCCGATGCGGAGGGGGTGGGCGTTGAGGGGGACTTCGGCGTACTCGATGCACCGGCGGGAGGCGGAGCAGAGCTGGCAGCAGGTGGGCGTCTCGTCGTCCCAGAACACCTGGTCGCAGGCCAGGCAGTGCCAGTCACCTGCCAGGCGGCCCATCTCGGTGAGCCAGCGCTGCCACTTGGTGTGGGTCTCGTGCCCCTCCTGGAAGATGTTCTCCCGGGTGAAGCTGGTCTTCCTGCGGTCGGCCGGCTCGACTTCCAGGCGTAGGCGGTGGAACGCCGCGAGGTGGCACCAGTCCGGCTTCACCATCTCGCTCGGGTGGAGGACGTCCTGGCGCCGGCCGGAGGGCTTGAGGGCTTTCTCCAGGACGTGCTTTTGTACGTCCCCGTAGAGAGGCTCCACGCTCTTGGCCGCGTTCAGGTACTCGGTGAGCGCATGTCCGCCCTTTACGACGCGGCTGGCCACTGGGTCTCCTCGTTGCTCGGCGGTTCTGGTTCTCCCGGGGCGTGCCATATCCAGCGCTCGGGCATTCCGGGGTTGCGCATGCGCATATCCAGGCGGTCCTTGGCGGTCATGCCGCCCCAGATGCCGAAGTTCTCCTTGTTGAACATGGCGACGCGGAGGCATTCCGTACGGCGGGGGCAGATCCGGCCGTCGTAGGTTCCGTTGCAGATGTCGAGGGCGAGGGCTTCGTCCTCGAAGAACACGTCGCGATTGCGGGTCGGGGTGAGGGAACCGTCACGGCATTTCGCCTCCCCCCGGTGGTGTGTCTCGCTCCAGTTGGGTGCGTTGACGACGGCGCGAATTCCCATCACGTGTCCTCCTCGCGTTCAATGAGGCGCAGGAACGTTTCTCTGGAGAGGACGACCCAGGTGCGGCCTTGCATCTCGATGGCGAAAGCCATGTCGCGCAGGTCGAGGAGGGCGTTCTTCTCGGCATTGACCAGGTCGCGGTGGGTGAGGGAGAAGCGGGCGGCGGCCGTGGTCTTGCATTCGATGGACCACTGCTTGTTGCGGACGTCGTTCTTGACCGCCCAGCCATTTCCGCTACCGGCTACGGTGCTACCGCCGATGTCCTTGGCGAGCTTCTTCTCCTGGGTGCGGGAGGCTTTGATTCGGCGGTCCATCAGCCCTCGCTCGTGCGGATCGCGGCCATCACGTCGGCGCTGAGCTGCTGTTGGAGGTCGAGGTCTTCCCGCATGGCGCCGGCCATTTTCTTGTCGCCGTGCCACTGGTAGTCGCCGTACTTGTACCAACTGCCGTCGAGGCGAATGAGGCCGTGGTAGATGCCCTGCGTGATGAGCTGGGAGGCGAGGTCGTATTCACCCGCGTAGATCCCCGTCGAGCTGTTGGCGAAGTAGAAGCGGAGCGTGGCGACTTGCTGCGGGGCGGAGACCTTGGACTTGAGGGTCTTGACCTTGATGACCTGACCTACGCGTACCGATCCGCCAGCGGGCCGCTTCTCGTCGATCCACTCCGTGCGGGAGGTCTCCAAGCGCGTGTAGTACGCGTAGTTCTTGGCCTTGCCGCCCGGAGAGGTCTTGGGAGTGCCGCCGGCCGGTGCCCAGGCTCCGATCTGGTCGCGGAACTGGTTGACGATCAGCGCCAGGAGCGGCCGTTCCTGCTCGACGAGGGAGCGGCGGGTGGCCTGCCCCACCTTGCGGAAGAATTTCCCCGTGACCCGGGCCCCGCTCGCCATGGTCGACTCGTCCATGTCCTTGGCGTCCTCGTCGTCTGCGACCAGGGCCGGGTAGGAGTCGAGCACGATCGCGTCCACGGCCCGTGACTCGGCCGCCTTGATCATTTCCGTGTAGGCGTCTTCCATCGCGTTCGTCTCGAAAACAACGACGCGGTCAACATCGACCCCGAGAGTCATGGCCCACTCGTGGTCGTAGCCTTCTGCGGCGACCCAGAATGTCGTGAAGTCGGGATTCTGCTGCTGATTCGCTGCGATGGTTTTGTGGACGATGGTTGTCTTGCCTGACGATTCGGCGCCGAGGATCTCGTTCCACTGATTTCCGGGCCACCCTCCCCCGAGCATTACGTCGAGGGAGAGTGACCCGGAAGGGAATCGGGGAACGGCAGGCATCTTCGATGCGAGAACTACCGATCCGGCGCCGTACTTCTTGTTGATCCGCGCCATGAGAGCGCGGGTCTCATCACTGAGCGGCATCCCCAAACCGTATGAAACGGAAAAAATACCGCACAGGGCCAAATGGGTGGCCTATTTTTAGATGTCCTTACACCCGGCTGGCTCATCGTCGGTGCCGGGACAGACGTGCGTCCAAGCGGGTTCAGCACCGTCCGGACCGATGCTGGCCGCAGGAATGCGCGGCGTTTCCTTCGGTGCATCGCCCGGAGTGTCTCCGAAAGCAATCAGGTACAGGCCGACAGCGATAAGGCTGGCACCGACGATGAGAAGTACGGCACGCATGGGATCTCCTTGGACGAATTGGTGCCTGGTGGGGGGTCAGAGCCGGCCGATGATGGTCTGCGGGTTGTAGCCGCTGCCCTTGGCCTGGTGCAGCGAGACCCTCTGGGGCGCCGAGCTGTTGTTGGCGATGGCGACGCCCTGCGTGGAGTTCTGGACGGGCCACCCGCAGTCGAAGCACTGGGCCATGGCGTTGGGTGTGGGGCGCCAGTAGTGCTCGCCCTGGCAGGAGGGGCACCGCTCCGACTGCTTGGCGGACTGGGCGCGCTCGGTCTGGTACTCGCGCTGCACCTGCTGGGGGTCGTTCTGGGGCACGGTCGGAGGGGTCTCGGGCTGCACGTAGGTGGGGTGGGCCCACCACGGCGTGCCGGCCGGGGTGAGGCCGGCCTGCTGGCGGGGCTGAGGCTGGCCGCCCTGGGCCTCGCGGATCTTGTTCAGCCAGAAGTCACTGCTCATGAGTTGTCTCCGATTTCCAGCGTTCCGTTTTCCAGAAGGTGAGCGATAACGGCGGTACAGGCGGTACGGCTGACGAATAGGAACATCGCCTTCGAGCGTTCGTCGATGTCCTGTCCGCCGTCGCTCAGGTGGGTGAGTCGGCGCAGGACATCCGCCGCGACATCGGCGTGCGAAATAGCCTCGGCTGCCACTGGCAGGAACCGTTCGATGCGCCTGTGGGACTGGATGTGTTCGACCTCGTCCACATCGGGGCCGGCCGGGACCAGTCCGAGCAGTAGGCACACCTCGTCGAAATCGCTGCACGCGACAATGTCGCGGAGCATTCCTCGGAAGAGCGCGGGTGCTGAAGTCTCGATGTCGGGCATGGTTCCAGCCTAGGTCGGGGAATTATTTCGCTTCAGACCAGCGATCACAGATTTTTACGTCCGTGGTGACGGGTACGGAGAGGAGCTGCATTCCTTCGCCGGCCATTGCCTCGTGCAGAACCTTGGCGCCTTCTTCGGCGATATCGGCCGGGCACATCGCGGCGATTTCGTCGTGCACGGTGAGGAGGATCTGCATGTCCGGCAGCAGATTTTTGTGGAGGCGTGTCAAGGCGAGCTTGGTCATGTCGGCGTTGGAGCCCTGGATGTGGCTGTTGACGACCTGCCGTTCGGCCTTGGCGCGGCGGCCGTTGTCGTAGCTGAGCAGGTCGGGCAGGCGCCGCTTGCGGCCGAGGAGGGTACGCAGGTACGGATCCGGCCGACGAGAGCGGACCGTTCGCAGGAGCTTGCGCTTGTAGGCGTAGACCTCCGGGAACTGCTTCTCGTGGGTCGAGAGGATTTGCTTGGCGCGGCGCAGCGAGGTGTGCGACATGTCCGCCACCTTTTGGGGTCCTGCGCCGTAATTGATCGCGAAGGCAATAGCTTTGGCGACCTGGCGCATTTGCTTAGTGACGTCCTCGGGGGCGACACCGAAGACCGCGCTCGCGGTGGCCGTGTGGGCGTCGATGTTGTCCCAAAACCCTTGCCACAAAGCGCCCTTGCCTGCGAAGTGCGCCAAAATGCGCTGCTCGATCTGGGCGTAGTCCGCGACGAGGAGCTTGAAGCCCGGGATCGGGTCGACCAGGTCACGGATGGCTTTTCCCCACACCGTTTCGGCCCTCGGCCAGTTCTGCACATTGGGGGTTGAGCATGAGAAGCGGCCGGTAACGGTCCCGTATTGTTTGAGCATGGGGTGGATGCGACCGTTGAAGATCTGGGTGGGCTTATCCTCTTCCGGATTTCCCAAGTACCCCTCCACGTAGGTGGAGAGAATTTTGCTGACGTCCTGGTAGCCGAGAAGGGCGCTGACGAAATCGTTGCGGCCTTTGTAGGGTTCCAGGGCTTCGGCGTCCGTGGACGGGGCGCCTTTCTTGGTCAGCTTCCGAGGCTTGAGACCCTGCTCCTCATAGAGGATCTTCTGCTTTTGCGGTGTGGAGTTGATGTTGAAAACCTTGCCGGCGGCCCTGTAGACCTCGGCTTCGGCGTGCTCCATCTCGCCGCGCAGGCGGGTGCGCAGTTCCTTGAGGGCGCTGATGTCGACGGGGACGCCCTTGCCCATGTGGAGCAGACAGTGCAAGACGTCCATCTCCAGGGCCCACATGTCCTCCAGGCCCTCGGCCGTGATCTTCGGCCGCATGTCCTTCCACTGGAGCCAGGTGGTGCGGCCGTCGAGCCACGCGTACTCCTGGACCTGGCCGAAGGGGTGTTTCTCGACGCACTTTCCGGTGTCGTCGTGGTCGTAGTCGAGGTTGTACCGCTCGCGGTCGAGAGCCTTGAGCCCGATGAGCCTGTTCTCGTTGAGCATCCACGCGGCGACGATGGTGTCCCCATAGGGCGGGGGCGGAAATCCACGGTCCGGGAAGTACTTGGCGACGCTCAACAGGTCGAAAGGGGCGTTGTGGGCGACCTTGGTGCGGTCGGAGAAGAAGAGGTTCTCCAGCGCGCCGAAGACCTGGCTGGGGCGAAGCTGCTTGGGGGGCTCGTCGAACAGCGCCGGGAGGTGCTCCCACTCGCCGGTCTGCTTGTTTTTCCTGCGTGTGGCTTTCCGCAGGAGGTTGTAGCCGTTGGGGTGGCCGAGCGGAATGACCGAGCATGCGCCGTCGGTGGACAGGGAAAGCCAGGTGACTTCGTTGACGGCCGGCACGCCCCGGTGCGGCCCAGAGGTTTCGACGTCGAATGCGAACCCGTCGCGCGCCTCGAAGTACTCGATGACGTCATGGAGTTGGTCGGTCGTGGTGACGAGCTGGTGCACGGAACGTCCCCTGGAGTCGAGAAGCGGCCCGCCCCGGGGTGTGGGCTTCACCCGGGGCGGGCGGTCGGCGGGGGCTGGGCTCAGCTCTCCATGACGAGGTCGACGACCTCCTCCATGGCGTCCTCGTCCAACTTCTCCTTCACCACGTCGCCCCACTGGTGGGCCTCGGCCAGGAACGCCGCCAGGGCCTCGTCGGAGAGGGGCTCGACGTCGTACTCCTCGTACAGATCGCGCTCTTTGACGCGCTCCAGGGTGTACTCGACGCTCTTCTTCTTCTGCTCCTTCTTGATCGTGAAGTACAGATCGCCCCTGTTCAGCGGGCCGCGCTTGCCGTCGGTCGCGATGTCCTTGAGCTGGCGGGCGATCTTGATCCCGGCCTCCCAGATCTTCAGGACCGGGCTGTCGGGGTCTTCCAGGGAGATGACGTCGAAGCACGCGGAGAAGCGCTTGGCCTTGTCACCGACCACGCAGAGCGGGCAGTCGGGCGTACCCCAGCAGCGCACGCTCTTGGAGCCGTCCTCGATCTCCTCGATCCAGTGGGAGTTGTAAACGTCGAAGGGGCCGTCACCGATGATCTTGATGACGGTGGCCTCCTCGGTGACCTTGAGGTACATGTCGCTGCCGGAGGCGGACGCGGTCTTGTCCATGGCGTCCCAGCCGGCCATCTGGGTCGGACCGCCGGCGCCGGTGGACACGACGCGGCCGGTGACCGCCTCGCGCTTGCCGACCTCGAACCCGGCCTTCTCGGTCGCGGATGTGGTGGCGGGAAGCGCGCGACGGCGGCGGCCGTAGGTGCGGGATTCGGGCATGGTCTAGCTCCAGTCCTGGACGGGTTCGGGAAGTGCGGCGCGCGTCTTGACGAAGAGTTCGCGGCAGCGCTCGGGGAATTGGGTCTGAGAGAGGAAGCGCTGGGCTCCGGAAAGGACGCCTTCTTCGAAGGCGATGAGAACGACGCCCTCGATCTGCCGCCTGGTATACAGACGCCGACGGCCGTTCTTCGAGTCGCTGTTGTAGATCCAAGTCGCCCCGGGGAAAAGGCCGTTGGCTTCCCACTTGTAGATCGTCTTCGGGGCTCGGCCGAGCGCGTTGGCCAGGTGCGAGATAGCGAAGAATTCCCGGTAGAAACCCGAGATCTTCTTGTAGACGGGGTCCTCGTCCCAGCGGCTCTCGTCGCCGCCCCGGTAGCCCTCGGTGGGGTGGACAGTGCCGATGGGCCGGTGGGTGCCCGGGTAGACGTCGAGCGGCCGGCGGGGCGGGACGATGCCGGTCACGTCGTGAGTCCCCGGAAGGCGAAGCTCTCCTTCTGGACCATGATTCGGTCCATGTCCTCTTCGGTCAGCACGCCTTCCTGGAGCAGGACGTACAGCTCGTCCGCGTCGAGGGTGGGGACCGGCGGGAAAGCGCGTCGGTAGACGCTCTCGCCGCGTTGCTTGGTGATGCTCTCCGCCGCTTCGATGTCGGCGACGATGGAGACCCGGCGCTCCCGCTTGATGCGGATGTACTCGCTGTCGCCGACGGGGATGGGGAAAGGCAGGTCGATGTACTGCGACCCCTTGTGATCGGCGTACCCGCGCGTCTGGACGGCGGCTACGACCTTGTCGCGGAGTTTGTTCATCCGCGAGGTGAGTTCTGTCTGCTGCGCCTTGAGCAGGGCCCATTCCCGGAAGGTCGGAATGACCGGGTCGAACGGGACGGGCTTCGATTCGGATTCTGGTGAAGCCGTGCTGTCGAGGTTCTCTTCGGGCACGTATTGCTCCCAGGGCGGTGCTCGGGGGAAGGAGCTACTCGGAATGCTCCGGTCCGAAAACCCTACGAGTCTGAAAAATCCCGGCCAATCGGCCAAACGAGTGCCTCAGCCAGCATTTTCGATGTGCTCGGCGAGCGACTCGACGTCCATGTCCAGGGCGCCGACGCCAGTCCCGTCGACCACGGCCTGAGACAGTTTCTGACGCAATGCAAGCGTGGCCTGCACGCGTTCCTCAATGGTCTCCTCGACCACAAGACTGGTGACGTGGACGCGGTCAAATTTTGACGAGGCTCGGACATGCCGGGTGTTTCGCTGAGCGAGAACACCGTTTGAGTAGGGCAGGTCGTAATTCACGAGGTACTGGGCCTCCGGCAAATCCAAGCCGTACCCGCCCGCGTTGGTGGAGATGAACAGCCGGCATTCCGGGTCGGTCTTGAAGCGGGCCAGGACGGCGGCCTTCTCGTCGGAGTTGAGCTGCCCGTGGAAGAGCACCAGGTCGCCGTATTTTTCGAGGCGCTCGGAAAGGTACGGCAGCATCTTCCGGTAGTCGGTGAAGATCGCGGCTTTGGTGCCGGGCTCGGCCAGCATGGTGCTCACCAGCTCGTCCAGGACGGCGAGCTTCGGCGAGGAGTGGAGGTCCGGCAGGTCGTAGCGGCTGGCGGCGAACTCTGCGGCGTACTGCGAACCGCCCGTGCCCTCGTGGAACGCCACGGCGGAGTCCATCAGGAGCTGCGGGTGGTCCAGCAGGAGCCGGGCCGCCTGGAGGCGGGCCATCAGCTTGCCCTGGGCGCCGAAGGCCCCGTCCGGCTTGACGCCGGCGTAGTAAGCCGCCAGGTCGAAGTCGCCGCCGGCCTCGGCCAGCTCGTCCATAGCGGCCTGGACGTCGGCGAGGATGGCCTTGTAGATGGAGCGGGTGGTCTTGTCGAGCTGCACATGCCGTGTGGTCTCCGCGACGGCGGGCAGGTACTTCGCGACCTCGGGGTCCAGTCTGGACTTCCGGATCATCGCGCGGCTCAGGTTCTGGTGGAGCAGCCCGAGATTCTTGTAGGAGGAGACCCCACCGAAGAAGTTGCGGTTGATGTAGGACTTCTCGAACAGGTCCCAGCGGCCCAGGATTTTCGCGTTGACCCACTCCATGATGCTGAAGACTTCTTCGGGCCTGTTCTCAACTGGCGTGCCTGTAAGGGCAATCCGGATAGGCGGCTTGAGTTTCTTGACGCGCTTGGTGGTCTGGGCCGAGAAGTTCTTGATGGCGCTGGCTTCGTCGAGCACGAGAGCGTCGGCCGGCAGGGCACACAGCTCTTTCCAGTCGTGCAGGACCGCACCGTAGGACACGATCACGTAGTCCGCGTGCTGCGCGGCCTGCCACTGCTGCCAGCGCTGTTTGGGCGTGCCGTTGATGACGGTGCAGACGTCCTCGGCCGGGACGACCAGGTCCATGCCGCGCAGCGTGATGGTGCGCGTGGGCGCGTCGGTGAACGCGGCAATGGCCTGTGCCCACTGCCACTTCAGGCTGGAAGGCACCATGACCACGCAGCGGCGGATGTCTCCCCGGCCGAAGAGTTCTTCGAGCGCTGCGATGGTGAGCACGGTCTTCCCGGTGCCCATGGAGTACGCGACGAGAAGACGCCGGTCGGACAGGACGCGGTCGACGGCGTCGTATTGGTACGGGAACAGTTCTCCGGTGAACATCAACGCCTCCTGCGCCAGGGGTGGTGGGCGTTCTCGTACGCGGTCAGCGCGTCGGCGTCGCTCATGTCCCCGAGGTCTTTCGCTGGGGTGTGGCTGTAGTCGAGGAATTTCATGGGGAGTCCGCGCGGCCTCCAGCGGCCGTGGATCTTGTCCCGGGATGTGCGGCCGGCCGTGTCGTTGTCGAGGCCGAGAATGAGATTTCGGCAGCGGGCCTTGAGGAGCCGCATCTGTGCTTCGGAGACGTAGGCGCCGAAGCTGGAGAAGGCGCCGGGTATCCCGAGAGCGTGGGCCCGGACGGTGTCGAGCGGGGATTCCAGGAGCAGGGCGGTGTCGCCGCTCCAGGTCAGGTCGCCGAAGAGAGTGAGCGACTTGTGGATGCCCGTGGGGTAGTTGCGGAAGTAGCGCTTGCCCTTTTCCTGCCAGCCCCACAGTTCCCCGGTGAATGGGTCGCGGATGGGGAGAATCCAGTGCCGCGTCTCGGGGTCCCACAGAACGCCGAAGTCCTGGCACGCCTCGGGGGTGACGCCGCGCCGCTCGCACGCCCTGGCTGGCGGGGGGACGAACAGGGCCAGCGATGCCTCGTTGACGCGGACGGTCTCTTCGGCTTCGGGGGCCGGGCCGTTGTCCTCGACCGTGCGGTA
The DNA here is from genome assembly GCF_036174265.1 of Streptomyces sp. NBC_00285. NCBI lineage: Bacteria > Bacillati > Actinomycetota > Actinomycetes > Kitasatosporales > Streptomycetaceae > Streptomyces > Streptomyces sp. NBC_00285. Next base: position 6,056,300 of record NZ_CP108055.1, read on the forward strand.
CACGCCGTGCCGGGCGATCCACTGGAACGCCTCGACGCGGTTGTAGCCGAGGCCGTCTTCCACGAGCTGGATGAAGGGGCCGGCGTAGCCGCAGGAGAAGCAGTGATGCAGGCCGGTGGAGGAGTTCACCGAAAAACTCGGCCGGCGGTCCTGCTTGCCGGTGAGGGTGAGGTGGGCGGGGCAGTGGGCGAGATACTCCGTTGAGTCGGGCTTGCTCAACTCGCGCAGCACCTCGATGCCCAGTGCCCGCATGGCTCCCGGGATGTCGTGCGGGACGGGGTTGGCGAACGCCGCGAGGTTGTCCCAGAACTCAGTAGGGGAGGTCGGTTTCAACTTCGGCCTCCTCGAACTGTGGCGGGTCCCACGAGATCGAAATGAGGTGCTCCTGGGGCGCGGCATTCCGGCTCGCGAGCACCTTGAGCCGATAGAACGTCTCCTCGTCCGTTGCCTCCATGCCGACGACGAGGTCCGCGTCCTGGACCCAGGCAGAGGTGTAGCCGAGGCTGCTCGCGGTGAGTCCCTTGGCGCCGACCTTGTGCGAGAGGCTCTGGGTGGTGACGACCACCGGAAGGTCATTGTTCAGAGCGAGTTTTTTCAGGCCCCGGGAAATGTTGGTGAGGGCGAGAGGTGTCTGTGCTTCCCGGCTGATCTCGTCGAACAAAAAATATGCGCCGTCCACAAACAGGACGCTGGGCGCGAGTTGGTCGATTTTCGTCTGGAGACCGGCGATGGTCATGGCGCCGGCGCGGTCCTCGGTGACGATGTACGGCTGCTCGCCGAGAGGGTCGGTAAGAGCCGCTTCGAGCTGACGCCATTCCTTGGCGGAGAGCTGCCCGGTCTGCAACTTCTTCGGGTTGACCTTGGCGAGGAAACCGTCCAGCCTTCGGGAGATCTCCTGGTAAGGCATTTCGAAAGACACCAGAAGCGGCTTCGCGCCGTAGTCGTAGGCGGAGCGCGTCATACCGAGCATCACCGTGGTTTTGCACGATTTCGCGAGGCCCGTGAGCACGATCATCTGCTGGGGCTGAATGCCGAGGGTGACCGCGTCAAGGAAGGCAAACCCGGTAGGGATGCCCAACAACTCGCCCGGGTTGTCGCGGGCCTGGCGGTAGACGTCCAGTCGCTGGGCGCCGGTGGCCGCGTAGTCGACTTCGCGGGAGCCGGCCGTGGCCGTGGTGGCGTGCGCGAGCATCATCCGCAGGAGAGGCAGGGCGGCCTCGGAGCCACCCTTGTCGAGAGCCTCACCGACGGCGCCCATGCCCAGGTCGATGATCGTCCTGCGCCGCTGCTCGTGCAGCTCCCGCAACAGGTACTCGATAGGCCCCGAACTCTCCTCAGTGAAAGGGAAGTTGGGGTGGTCGCGGCCGATTACCTCCGGCGTGGGCGGCTCACCAAAGTCGGCCTTGAACGCGAGGATGGACGAGAACACCTTGCGGGTCTCGGGGTCCAGGAAGTGCTCGGCCGTGATGCCGCCGGCCTGACCGACGACGGTGTCAAGGTCGCCGGTCAGCGCGATGTAGGAGATGACCTCCTCTTCGATGCTGCTCACGAGCCCTCCTCGGGCAGCGCCCTCGCGGCGGGCGGCTTACGGCACTGGTCCTCGTAGTCGCAGCAGCAGTCGCCCTCCGTCCAAAGGCAGCAAGGGACGCGGTCCTTGCAGGTCTCCAGATCGGGGCAGTAGTGACGGTGACTCACACGATCTCCAGCAGCGTCAGCGGACCGACCTCTTCTTCGAGGTCGCCGAGCGCGATGGCGCCGTGGCAGTCGTCGTCCACGACCGGCTCGACGGTGATGCGCGGCAGCTCGTCTTCCGCGAACGTCACGACGACGGCCCAGCCGACGAGCGGCAAGCAGTCGTAACCCTCAAGCCCCAGCTCTGAGCGAAACCGGGCGGTCTTGCCGACCTTGTCCGGCACGAGCTGAACGGTCTCGCGGCGGAAGGCTCCCGGCGGCCGGTAGTCGGTCATCAGGAGAGACCGCCGTTCGTAAGGGGGCGAGTCACTCGCGTCGGGGGCCCGTGCTGAATCGAAGGAACGTTTCTCCTGTCGGCGAGATCGCGGAGGATCTTGCGCAGGGCCTCCACGCCCTTGGGGGTGATGTAGACGGTGTAGGTGGTCCGCGCGCCGCCGTCGTCGCCCATCCGCGTGTAGACCCGCGTGGCGAGCAGCCCCGAATCCGCGATCTTCGCGGTGACGTCGTAGTAGCTGTCCCCGTAGGCGTTCCTGTGCCGGAAAATCCAGCCCTTCTCCATGAGGAGGATGCGCAGGCCCTTTTCCTTCAGCCCGAGCAGCTTCGCGGCCTCCCGGACCAAGAGGAACTTGTCGCTCGCGAAGTACGCATCGGCGGCCTCGACCTTCGGCGCGGCAGCGGCGAGTTCCTTTTTCGTGGCTTCAAGTTCTTCCCACTGCTGCGCGGCCAGGAGCAGCGCGTCGCCGAACGTCTTGGGGGTGTCGAACGCGGGCCGGTCGGCGCCGTAGCCGCCAGTGCGCCGGATTTCCGGCAGGACTTCGCTGGTGATCCATTTCTTGAAAGCCCTGGCCTCGGCCTTCCGACTGCGGAGCACCATGGAGTAGAGACCGGACTCGTTGATGACCGACATGCGCTGGTCGCCACCGGGGGTGCTCACAGTCTGAGCACCCTTTTCGTCGTCGTCGAGGCCGCGCAGAGCGGCGTCGGGGCGCTCCATTTCGAGGACGTTGCACACGTCGCGGGCCACCCACCAAGGGGCGCCCTCGACCATGAGCACTCTCACGCGCTTGTTGGTCTCGGGGAAAATGAGGGGGATGGCGTCAACGCCCATTACAGGACCTCTCGCATGAGTTCGGGTGACTGCGGGGGGACGAGGAAACCCTTGGGGCCGTACAGCAGGTTGTGTTCGGGGAAGCCGTGGAAGATCCGCGCGACGTCGTTGAGCAGGGCGATGAGCCGGCTCATGTCGCGGGGCTGCGAGACGACCAGCCGGGTGTTGGGGACGCTCTCCCGGTCCAGGCGGTCCGCGAGCGCGGCGACGACCCCGACGGGCAGGTAGGTGACGACCGCGACCGGCTGGTCCTGCTCCCACAGGTCCCACAGGGTCTGGACGGCCGCCTTGTTCGTCTCGTAGAGGGCCAAGGCCGCTCGGGGCCCGCGCCAGCGCAGCCGCCGGTGGAAGCGCTTCACGCTGAACCGGGAGCTGGGGGTGGCGAGCAGTCCCTCCCACAGGACGTAGACCTCGGCCGGCAGCGGCGCGTCGTCGAGGTCTCGGCCGATCACTGGTCGCCCCGGCGGAACGATTCCCCGGTGAAGATCTCCCGGCGGGTGCACTGGTCCATGAAGGACCGCAGGGCCTTCGAATACCGGGCGGCCCAGTCGTCGCCGGGCAGGTTGGTCGTGATGAGCGTGACGCGGCCCTCGTCGTACCGCTGCCGCAGCAGCTTCTCCAGGGTGTCCTCGGCGAACTTCGAGTCCGTGGAGTGCTCGTGGCCGACGTCATCGAGCAGCACCGCGTCGGCCCACTGGACACGTTCGACGGCGTACTGCCAGCGGGAGACCTGCTCGGGATCTACGTTTTGATCCGCACGAACAAGTTTTCGCTCGCGCTCGATGTGGTCGCTGTAGCGGGAGCAGTAGACAGTGATTCCGTAGCGGCGCCGCAGCTCGCACAGGATGGCCGCTGCCAAAGTCGTCTTGCCGGTTCCGGGGTGGCCGGCGAACAGCAGACCTCGGCCGTAGACGTTGGGACTGGTCGGGAAGCCGCGCCAGTTCCGGGACTGCTGGGCGCGGTAGCCGTTGACGAAGTGCCGGGCCTTCTTGACGGCGTCGGTCTGCCCGCCCATTTCTTCGACGTCGTTCAGGGTCAGGCCCCTCAAGCGGGGCGGAATTCCAGTGCCGACCCACCGGGCCTTCTCGGGGTCCATGCGCGCGGTGATCATCAGACGCTCCCCCAGGAGGCGGTGAAGCTGTCGTCGGCGGCCGGGTCGTTCTTGGCGGGCTGCTCCCAGGTGCTGTACTCCTCGGCGGTGACGGTGAGGCCGGTGCCTCGCAGGTCCCGCAGGAGCTGGTAGCGGCGCCACTTGAAGTCCCAGACGTACGGCTTGCTGGGGGTGCGGCCGGCCAGGCGGCTGATGTAGAGGTCGACCAGGGCGCGGCAGTCGTCGGGGGTCAGGCCGGCTTCGCGCCGCAGCTCGGAGAAGACCTGCACGAGGGCCTGGCGGTTGCCGATCTCCAGGCCGCCGGACCAGCTCAGGGGTGGGCAGGCGGAGGCGAAGTAGTCCGCGAGGCCGGGGATGGAGTCGGGGCCGTAGTGGCGGCCCCTGGGGCGCCGTTCACGGCGCTGGCCGTGCTCCGGCGGGGTCCAGCCGGTCTGTGACGCCGAGGGAGCCTCCTCGTCGCCGTGGAGCATCCTCTGGACGATGGCCGTGGCGTCGAGTTCGGCGTCGGGGTCGTGAATGCTTTTGCGTGCCATGTGTTTCTCCTGGCTGTGTGGCGGGCCAGAACTGCCCCGAACGAACGTTCGTGGGCAGCTAATAGAAACCGTAGGTTTCTATTTGCCTAGCTATTTGCTTGAGCTAGGGCTTGTGCTTCAGCGCGTATACGTGCGCTCGATGCGTCAGTTGCTGCGTCACCGGAGTTACTCCGTCAGATGCCTGCCGCCAGAGCTTCCAATTCGTGGTTCTGGGCAACGAGTTGGGCGATTGCCTTGTCGACGAGCTGCCGCTTGGGTGCGCGCGAGAGCGCGGCCTGAACCGGGCCGAAAGGCGAGGAGATGTCGACCGAGTCGATACGAACCTGGGTTTCGGTGCGAGCGCCGGGCCAGGCAAGAACCCGTACGAGCCCGTGCGTTCGCAGGTCTCGGATGGCGCGGGTGGCGGTGCGCAGGCAGACGTACATCTCGTCGGCGAGAGCCTGCTGAGTGATGTACGCGCAGGACCAGCCGGTGTCCGCGTCGTAGCGGGACGCCGCGTTGGTCACCAGGAATGTGTAGGCCAGCCGCGCACGGGCGGGAACCCGGCAGAGGATGTCTTCCACGGAAATAGGCAATTCGCTGCCATTTTCCGAGCCTTCGAGGAGGTGATCGCGCATGCTATTCTCCCGGGGAATGCAGTTGTTATGGCGTGGCGGCCATCAGGAGCCAGGCCCCGGCGGAATCCGGTCAAGGTCCGCCGGGGCCTTTCTGTGTGTTACGCCGGAACGCGGCGCTTCTGGACGCCCTTTGGCGGGCGGCCCCGCCCGGCGGGGACCCACTCGTTCTTCTCGGGGTCGAAAATCTCCAGGCGGGTCTTCTTCGGCTCGCCGTCCTCGACGGATTTCTCCGGCCGGGGGGCGAGCAGGGAACGTCCGTGGACCAGGGAGTCGCGCGTCTCGGAGATCCGCGTCAGCAGGTCCCCGCCGATCGTGTCCAGCAGCTCCTCGGCCTGGGTGAGGGCTCCGTTGAGGGCGGCGGCCTCCTGGGCGCTGAGCGTCACGGCCGGGGCGTCGGAGACGATCGCGAGCGCCATCTGCCCGCCGGCCTCGGTCGCGACGGCCGGCGTCTCCGGCGGTGTGTGGTCCGGCAGGTGGTGCCAGGTGACCTCCAGCAGCGCGCGGGAGAGGTCGTGCACGGGGATCTCGGCGCGCAGCGCGGCGGCGGCGACGTCGGCCGTGGCTGCGTCGAACTGCTGCCCTTCCGCCGAGAGCACCAACAGCATCGGGTTCTCGCCCTTGCTGAGCTGCTCGACGAGTGCCACGCCGATGTCGTCGACGATGGCGATGTCGTCCTCGGCGGACTCGACGTTGCCCAGCACGTCGACTGTGTGGCCGTTGCCGGTCTCGTCCCAGATGACCTTGTAGGGCAGCTCGCAGCGGATGGCCCACTCCCACACACGGTGGACACCCTCGGAAGTGGCGGAACCTCCGGCGGGCAGGAACACGGTCAGGTCATATTCCTCGGAGGGGGCGAAGTACCCCTCGCCGTCCTCCGGCCCGAAGGCGAACTGGTCGTTGAGGGAGTCGCAGACCAACTCCGGGGATACGTCGCCGGAGCCGAAGATTCCGAGCGTTACCGGGCGCTTCCCAGTAGGCATATTTTCCTCACATGGGTTGATGTGCTGAACGACAGCGATGTTGCCTTCCATACCTGCCGGAAAATAGGGGTGTCGTGACCGTTTCTGGTGAATCCACTCTGGCGGCGCAAATTGGCCCGAGAGAGTGAGACACCCCCGCTGACCTCTAAGGACCCGGCATTGGCATACCTCGTCTGGCCCTGCCACGGACGATCGCTGAAATGTTTTGTGTCTCACTCGAACGGCGCAGCATGGTGAGCATTCCGGCGAGCGAAGCTGCCGCGATAGGCAGAAGGAAGTCCCTGTCCACCCAATGGTCGAGAGCCAGTGCGGCGCCCAGGGCGGTCAGGGACTTCAGGTATCCGGCGGCGACGTCGGGCAGACGTAGCAGGTCGCAGAGCGGGCGGACCAGGGGAAGCAGGACGCATTCCCAGGCGAAGAACGTGGCTAGAGCGAGCACGATCAGATGTGTCATGAGGGCCCCTGCATCAGGGGGCGCTCGCGTACACAATCCGGTACGAGGCGCCCACGCCGAGTTGGCGCTGGATGATCTGATCGAGACGGTACTGATTGACTCTTTTTCCCCGGTAATAGTGAGAACGGGAGTCGCCGGGGGTGCCCTCCCACATGTAATCGCCGCTCGGATTATTGCCGTCGAAATACGGGGCGACCTTGTCCGCTTCTTCCAGCAGGAAATGGTCGTAGTAGAAGGTGAGCGGGCCGACGTTCGCGTACGGGCCATTCGCTACGACCGACTCCCACAGCAGCCCGTTGTACTGCACTCGCGCGCTGGCGGTGTACGGGATGCTCTGCGACCAGTTCGGCTCGGCGACCGGGGCCTGGTCGACCTCGGCCCACACGGCGTCGCTGGTGCCGGGCTGAACGGCGCTGTACACCGAGGCGACATCGTCCGCCGCGTAGCCGAGACTGATCGCGCCGTCGCCGCCGAAGGTCGGGCTCGTCTTGAAGGTGACCGCAAGCCGGTACCAGGTGACGTTTCCGGTCGGGTCGAAAATCGGGCTGCTCGTGCCGCGCACGAGCTGGTCGCCGTTGTGGGCCCAGATGGTGATGGGCACGGAGGAGGCGACCGGCTTCACGTACAGCGACGCGGTGTACACCGTGGACGGCTTGAGACGGCTGATGAGAGCGCTCTGGCCGGTCACGGTCGTCACACCAGTGCGCGGGGACAGGCCGTTGACCAACGTGGCGGTCGGCGCCGTGGTGATACTGAAGGACGCGGCATTTCCCACGATGCCGCCGCCTGAGACCAGAGTGAGCGCGGCGGTCAGGCTGGCGTCCTTGACCTGGTTCCACCCCCACACGCTGTTCTGGAAACTCGGGTTCTTGACGTAGTTCAGCCGCGTCGCCCGCAGCTTGAGCACGAGTTGGCGCGGGGCCTGCCAGGTCCGTGCCGGGCTCGCGCCGTTCTTCTTCGTCGACAGGGTCGAGGGAATCCAGATGCGGTGCTCGTCGGCGTAGAACACGAACCGCGACGCGCCACCGCTGGTGATGCGCGGGACGACTGCCGCCCACACAGCCGTGTCCTCCATAAGGAGCTGGGCGCTGGCCTGCTGCCACTTGAAGCCGCCGGCCGTGGTGACGGCGGAGCCGACGGCGTAGGTGCCGATCAGGTTGAAGCTGGCGTCGTAGCGCAGGATGGCGCACTGGAACTGCTGGCCGGCCACTTCCGTCGCGGCGGAGATCTGGGCCTGATAGGTCACCCCGGGCTCGACCCGGACGAAGGCCGCCTGGAGCGGACGCAGCGTGAGCGTGGCCGGCGCCGCCACCGGAGTACCGCCGACATCGGTGCTCGGAGTCGTTCCGGGAAGTGCGTCGTCGGTGGTGAAAGCGCGGTACTTCACGTCGGCGTAGGTCTGCCGGCGGGCCAGGAGGTTGGGGTAGGTCCCAAAGTTCTGCACGGCGGTGTAGGAGTTCGTCGGGGGAGGTGACTGGTAGACGAATTTCCCGGAGAAGGCGCCGCAGGAGGCACGCTCGGTCGTGCGGCTGAAGGTCATGTAGCTGGTCTCGCCGCCACCGCCGACGGGCTCGTACAGCATGCGTCCCTCGTAGGACGCCTGCTCCAGCGTGAACAGATTGGACCCGAACTGGTTGGTGTCGGTGTCCAGACCCGGCGGGGTCTTCTCGAACTGCACGTAGGCGAGCTGCTGAGTCTCGTTCACGGCCATGTTCGAGGAGGTGACGCCGAGCCGTGCCTGATCGAATACGCCGTAGATGCGTCCCAACGGCCCTGGAACATAATCGGAGTTGGGCACTGTCACGGAGAGGGAGAGACGCTTCCACAGGCCGACGGTGTCGCCGGTCCCGCCCGGCCGGTACACGCCCGAGGTGACGTGGGTGAACGCCGGGTCCGGATAGACCGAGGGCCCGTAGGGCACCACCGCGAAGTCCGCGAAGGCGCCCGGTACATCGGACTGCGTGAGAACGCAGGTGCCGTTTCCCACGCTCGTGCCCGCGAGGGATATCTGGGTGATTAGCCGCAATGCCGGGTCGAAGACGCCATTGCCGACGCTCGTCCCCGCGAAGGACACAGGAATGGGGACAGTCATGAGCGGACCCTTTCCAGCAGACCCCAGCCGAAGGCGGTGTTGTTGCGTGTGTCGCTGACCGTCGCGAGGGTGCGCCAGCTCTGCCCGGGAATCCGCGACTCGACGAGAATGTCCGCCGCGCGGTTACGCACACGAAAGCGCTCACCGGATTGCACGGGCGTCCAGGTGGCGACCACCGCGACCGTGACAGCCGTGACCGTGGAGCCGGACAGCGTGAGGGTGGTGTACGTCAGCCGGTCCCGGGAGGCGAGCCAGTACGCCGTCGAGCTGTACCGGAAGACGACGCCGTGCTCCATCGTCCCGGCGCTGTCGTCCGGGGCCGACATGTAAGTCACGTACGCCTGCTCGCCCTGGTGGCCCGCCGGCACAGGGTCGTAGACCCAGACTCGGTTGAACCACAGAACCCGGCCGGCCTTCTTCTCGTTCGCGCCGGCACCCGCGTTCCAACCGGTGGGTCGGACAACCCCCCGCGCGTTCTCCCAGGTGCCGTAGGAGACGTTCCACGGGATAGGCACGCCCATCTGGCCGGCGGCGGGTGTCACGTACCCTGCCGGGGCGCTTCCGGTGGACTGCGGGTAGCTGTAGTTCTGCAACTCGAAGCGGTCATAGAGGAGTTGCGCGTCCGAGCCAAGGAAGCCCGTGCCGCCGAAGACGCCGTAGGAGTTGTAGAAGTTGATAAAGAGCCGGACGTCTTCTCCCGTGGCTGTGGCCGTCCGGTTGTGGTAGAGCGAGAAGGTATACCGCTGCGAGTTCAAGCCACACCAACGCCACCACCGGTTGTCGGTGTTGTAGCCCGTCGGGAAAATGCCGAGTGAGGGAAGAGCGGCTTCGTAGAGGTGCCCGCGCCAGGCAATGCGGTCACCCTGCTTGTACGCCTTGGTGGCCGACCACGAGATCACCTTCGGTGTGTAGACGGAGTCCGTGATGATCCGGCTCGGCTCAGGCGATGAGTTCGCCGTGTAGGACGTGAACGTCCACTTGTCGGGGTTGAGATCGGGCTGGCGTCCGACCGACTGCGCCCTGGCCATGTAGACCGGTGGCTTAGCCCACCCCAGGGGGTTCCAGATGACCGCCTGTCCGGGGAAGTACGTCTCGGAGGAGGACCATGTGGACGCCTTGACCGGCCCTGACAGGTAGACCTCGCGGGTGCCAGCGGTCGTCTTGGCGGTGTAGTTGAGCGCATTGCCCGTCCCTGGGCTGCTGGTTCCCGAGCGCGCCCCCTGGGGGGAGACCCACCAGTCCGGGCTCACCCCGGACGACACGTCCGGGTTGATGGCGCCGTTGGTAGTCAGGTTCCAGCTCCCGTAGCCACCTGTGAGCGGGTTGGCCTCGGTGAGGGTGTCCTGGAGGGTGTTGGGGGTCAGGGCCTGCCAGTACGTGGCGGACAGCGCGTCTCCCGTGGGCGGGATGTTGAGGTTGATGCCGCCGCCTTGCAGCATCCAATAGCTCGCGGTGATGCCGTAGCCCGTCGAGAGCGCGTTTCTCCCGGTCACCGTCAAGGCCAGGGTGTTGCCGGTCGCCGTCAGGTTGAAGTTTCCGACGAGCTGAATCGGGATGAGCTGCCGGGTGGGGCTGTAGAGGTCGAGCGCCGGCATCGTCGCGGCGACCCCGTTGACCTTGGCGGTGACGATGCCGCCGGCTGGGTCGGCGACCGCGACCAGGAGCACGTTGTAGAACCCTGCTCCGCCGCTCGCGGCGTTGAAGGTGAAGGTGAGGATGTCGCCGACGGCGGCGTTGTCGAGGTGGACGTAGCCCGGGTAGGGGTCGGCCACCCGGTCGGGGTCGCGCACGATGGTGCCCGTACCGGTCCGCGTCGGGTTGGAGCCGGTATACGAGAGGTACGCCGACTCACGGCGCGGAGTGCCGATCGCTGCGTACAGCTCGCCGTTGTACTGGACGATGTCGGAGTAGAGCTGGGAGCCGGCCGTAGTCGAGTAGACGGTGTCCCGTTTCCAGGCCGGGTAGGTGGGGCTGGCGAACGAGGATTCGTCAAGGTCGTGCAGCTCGTTGTACCCGATCGACACGTCCGCGTCCCAGCCGGTAATCGCCTTCACCAGCGCGGCAGTTGAGGCGGTGCTGCCCCGGTCGCGCTGGATCAGGGCTGCGTCACGGACGTAGGTGCGGCGAAGTTCCGGCAGGGTCGGCAGCCGGTCGGCGATCCCCATCTGCTGTGCCAGCAAGGTGATTTGCCGGTCGGTGCACCGCAGGACGTTGTTGAGGCGCAAGAGTTGGTCGTTCTCGCACTTCATTACATCGAAGAAGTACCCGAACAGCCTGCAAAAACGGGCGAGTTGCTCATTGACGGGAATGCTCGACGCGGTTGATTCGACCGTCTCTACTTTGTAGGGGCGAGGAATGTTGTCATACAGCAGGAGACTGTTCCCGAACTCCCGGACCGCAAGGCCCACTCCGCCGCCGCAGCGCATCCACTGCTCGCTGATCGAGGACAGGCTCCAGTACGTCGGATTCAGGTCGGGGGCACTGCTGGGGCCAGCCTTGATGGCGATGTAGACACTGGAGTTGTAGGTGACCAGATCACCCGGGTAGTAGGTGACCGTCGAATCCCACGTGTCCGGAGCCGTCGAAACAAAAACGCCGTAGTAGTAGACCTGACCGGGCACCGTTGTGTCGTCGAGAAAGGTGCCGGTGTCCGTGCCGGCGGGGGTCTCCAGAACAACCCACCCATCGTCCTCCGTGTCCGGGATTCCGTAGCTATTGCGCACCAGACGGAGCTTCGTCCACGCCTTCACTCCGGCGAGGATCTGGGACGCGGCAGCCTGAATCGGCGTGTCCCACGTCACCTCCAGCGCACCGTAACCGCGTTGCTCCACAGTGATGTTGGAGTCGAACGCCACGAAAAGTGGTGCCCCGTAAAGGGTCTTGGCGTAAATGTCGAGCTGGTAGACACCCATAGCGTTACCTCACGTCAGGTCGCGGACGAAGGAGACGCTGATAGTCGCGTTGGCATCAACGGTGTTGTCGGACGCGCCGTGTTGACTGACCTGGACCTGCATGGGAATCCCGGCGTTCCAGCGGCCCTGCCACGACAGGTTGATTCGGTGCCTGATCCACGTCTGGGTCTCGATGAGCGAGTCCTGGCCGGCGATCTCGTCGTTTCCGCGCATCAGCCGCACGTGCACGAAATGCAGGTCGTTGGGGCGACGAACGGTGGAGTCAGCCCATACGTTGACACTGACATCCCAGAATCCCGTCATGGGTGCCACCACGTTCGAGCCGCCCTGGTACATCCGGTTCGGGTCGAAATCGGCAGCACCCCATTTGAAGGGCACCCATTTCCCCTCGCCGGCCGGGACTTTCATTCCCGGGGCCCTGATTACGGCGGCGGCCGGCTTGCTCGGCTTGGTGCCGGACTGCCCGACGAGGAGCTGTGTCATCAGCGTCAGCCAAGTCGTCTGCTGCTGAAGTGCCTTGAGCCGGTCGGTGACACTCGCGTAGGTCTTGCTCTGGCCGAAGTTCGAGACGGGCGCCGGAGTCTTGAGCGTCATGGCGCCCGCACGCGGCGGCCAGATCAACGGAGTGATGCCGCTCGGCGACCATCCCGTCCAGACATGCGGGTTGGTGCCGACCGTCTTCTCAATGGCGGCCAACTCGTTCTGCATGTCGTTTACATGCGCGGCCCAAATCGTGTCGACTTGGTCGACTTTCGGAGTCCAGGACTTGACCGACATGGGGTAGACGGCAGGCATAGCGTGCGCTCCTATACTCCGCCGCTGGCGGTAATGACCATGTTCCCGATGATGGGAATTTCGTTTTCTCGGCAGATGACGTCAGCGGTACCGCTTTGTGGGAGGTCGGAGCGGGCCATGAGCTGAATGACGACCCAGTCCACGCCGGCGACGTCCTGAATGGCCCGGTAGAGGTGGGAGATGGAAATACGGGAGGAGAACGTCGTCTCGGGCGGCGTGAAGGCTTCCTGAATCGCCCGCTGAACGGCGAGCTTCACGGTGTCGCGGCGGTAGCGCGGCAGCACGGACAGCAGAACCGGGAGCGCGGTAGAGCCGATGTTCACCGGGATCAGGGAGCCGTTGACGACGTTGACGACGACCCCGGACAGAGCCCGCTCCTGCACGTACTGAGCGACCGCGTCCCGTTGCCCCTCCGACGGGAGGATGTTGTTGGGGCCGATGACATAGATCGTTACGGCGCTGGCCGAGCGGACCACGGCACGGGCGTCGGCGACCCCGGCGACGGCCAGGGCGAGGTCGGCGTAGTCCTGGGCGGAGACCGCGCGACCCTGGGTGCGGAAGAGCCTGGGCGCGTTCTCGCGGATCTGGTCGGTTGGCTCAACGTCTGCTCCGCCGGCCATCGGTGCCGAGCCGGCCACAACCACGCCGGGCAGGGCGTCGGCGAGGTCGATGATGGAGCCCTGGGGCACGTTGCCGTAGGAGCCGCCGCCCGTGCGGTACGCGGCGGCGAGCTTGATGCCGGTGGCCGGCAGCGCGCCATTGGTTCCGTCGCCGAAGGTCACACGGGTGACGCCCTGGTCGTCGGTCTCGGCGGTGAAAACGAGGTCGCTGTCGCGGACGAGAAGGAAGTCCCGTACGCGGGTCCACTCCGTGCCGCCCACGCCGTCGTCGAGGAAGATCCTCACGGTGTCCAGGAGGACCGGTGTCTGGGCGAGGGCGAAGACCTGGCTCTTCGTGCCGTCGCTCGTGCCGATGTCCTCGACGCGGACAGTCGAGCCCGGGTCGCCGGACGTCGAGGGGTAGAGCACCAGGCTGCGGTCGCCCTGGGTCACGCCTTCGACGACCAGGCCGACGATCTGGGGCACGGGGGTGGTGTAGGCCGGCACGGTGACGGCGGAGGCCAGCTCGTAGGTGACCGGGCGGTCCAGGCTCGGGATGTACTCGGTGATCACCTGTGTGCCGATGTCCAGCGTCACCGGGGACACCAGGCCGGGCGCCGGGGAGAAGGCGACCTGGCCGGTGGCCGGGATCGCGGGGTGCGGCTGGTAGCCGAGCTGCTGCGCGATGGCCACGACGCTGGAGCGCTGGGTAGCGGTGGCCAGGAATGACTCGTCAGCGATCCGGTCCTGGTAGAAGGAAATGATGTCACCCATGTAGGCGAAAAGCTCGACCATCACCACGCCGAAATCGGCGGGAGACCGTGACGTCCATTCCGGCAGGATCTGCGTCGCGTACTGAAGCAGCGAGTCCCGGTAGCCGGTGAAATCACGCGAGGTGTAGTCGATCTGCGTTACGGCTCCGCTGTCGACTGCCACGGCATACACTTCCCTTCCGGTACCTCCAGCGGAACCGAATGAGAAATGAGTGCTGGTCTAATACGGGGATTCTACGGAGATGGGCAGGGTGCCCGTTAATTACTCTGGCGTGGAAATCACCGTGCCGCCGACCAGGACGCCGACCGTTCGTGTGTTGTCGCGCTCGGCCCCGGGGACGTCCGCGCGGCTCACCTGGACGTTGACGTTGACGGAGCCCAGGGCCTCGTTGACGTCGGCCACGATGGCGGAGACCACGGCCGAGGGCTCGAACTGGGCGACGGCGTCGATGACCGCGCGCTGGAGCTGGTCGTTGGCGACCTCGGGGTTGACGGCGAACAGTGCAGCCGAGGTGGGGACGCCATAGGTGGACCGCATCGCCCGCTCCCCGGGCAGCGTGCCGACCAGGGCATGGACGCGGTCCAGGAGCTGCTCGCGCTCGTCGGTGGTGGCTGAGACGCCACCGGAGTGGTCGATGGCGAATGGGGTCCGCATGGCGATGGACACGGCCTGGTCGTCGGGGGTGCGCGGCTGGGTGATGACCGGCAGGACGTCGTCGGTGTCGCTGTCGAGCGGCACCAGGGCGCATGCCCGGCGGATGGCGTCGCCGTACGCGAAGAAGTCGGGCAGCCGGTTCTCGGGCAGGGCGATGGCTGCGGCGGACAGATCTCCGCCCGCGTAGAAGGACTTGCGCAGCGTGAGAGAGAGGTCGAGCTGGACGCCAGCCCTCGGCCTGTTGCGGTTGCAGATGTTCTGCGGGTCGTCGCCAGCGAAGCTCACCGGGGCGCGGTCGGTCTCGAATCCGGACGCGTTGAGTTCCTGCACGATCAGCGAGGCCAGAACAGGGTCAGCGCCGCTGATGTAGGTGACCTTCTCGGCTTCCCGCTGGTCGCCCACGCCGTGCCAGACCACGGTACGGCTGGAGTTGCCCGTGTTCACGACGCAGAACGGCTCGTCGAATGCGGTTGCCGACAGCGCGAGGTTCTCGGCTGTCAGGTCGTTCAAGCCCTCGAACGAGTACCAGGCGCCAGTGTCACCGGCAGCGTACGCGGCGAGCTGCGACGTGGGCGGTTCAATGCCGCCGCCGTGAATGGCCGCGTGCAGCAGGTAGGTGCCGCTGCCGTAGCGGTTCTTGATGGCGTAGTCGATGCCGAGGACTCTGTCGGCAGCCAGGTAGCGGAAGTTCTGGTAGGCCACTGCCTTCTCCTCAGATTATTCGGGCGCGGATTCCGGTCAGTGACATGTCGTAGGTGGGCGCTGCTCCGCCGGGGAAAAGCGCCATGAGGTCGCCGTTGGTTTCCATCGTGATGCGTGCTGCCGGAGTATCGTGCTGGCCGACCGGAATGACGACAATCCATTTGTTGTCGAACGCGGCAGACGAACTGGCGCCCTCTGTTCGATACACGGCCGTCACGGTGCACGTGGCCCCCGGGGTCAAGCCGGTGAGTTGGCGTGAGTTCGAGGCGGAGGTGTTATTCGTGCCTTGGAGTTCTGCGGCGCGATTGTCGTCGCCCTCGGCCAGGACCGTCGCCCCTTGGAGGCAACGGACGCTCATCAGGCAGCGGCCCGTTGCGGTGGTGTTCTGCATCATGGCGCCGAAGACGACCACGGCCTGTCCCGAGGCCGACGCGATGAAGGTGATGCTCGGGCCGTTGGCGTCGGTGACGTAGGCCGCGCTCGTGGTCGACGAGGTGGTCCGGAACTCGCCGTAGACCGTCTTGGAGTTGTACGCCGTGCGGTAGATCGTGGCCGTCGTGGCGCGGTGCGGTTCGACGGGGCGTATGCCCAGAGGCAGACTCGCGAACTTCACGACCACGCCGGTGCCGATGGCGCTGGGGTTTTCCACGGACCCGGACAGCTCGACCATGCCGTCCTGCGTGACCCGGTAGACCGGCGAGCCGGCAGAGGAAGGCACCCACCCGGATTCCAGGGCCAGCGGTGTCCAGATGCCGGGTACTGCTGGCCGAAGGCGCGGCCAGTAGATGGGGTGGTTGCGGTCTCCGCCGTCGAAGGTGACGTAGACCTGGTCACCCGGGAGTGCCGCGCCGATAGTGGCCGACTCCGCCCAGCCGCTCACGGCGGTGCCCATGATCTGGGGGATTCGCAGGCGTACCCGGCCGCGATTTTGCGGGTCCTGGGTGGAGACCACGATGCCGCTGTAGGTGCCGTACAGAGGGATCACGAGAGCCCTCCGGTGTACGCGGCCCGCCAGCGCCCGTTGACGAGCACGGTCGGCGCCGGGTTGACAGGGGGCTGCTGCACCTTCAGGTCCAGCTTCCGGGCGTCGTTGCGGCCCAGCACGAGTGTGGCGGTGTAGGTCGTCTTCTGCGGGTAGAGCAGGTTCACGTTGATCTTGTGCACGGCGGAGCGGACCATCCACAGGCCGAGGTTGCTCTCCCCGACCGCGTCGCCCTGGACGTCGACCACGGAGCCGGGCCGCAGGCGTGGGTCGCCGTTGGTGACGGCTCGGGCCTCGACCCACAGCCAGTCCGACTCGGCGGCCAGTAGTCGGCTCGCCTGGTTGTAGGACGCGGCCGGCCGGTCGGCGTACTGCCGGTCCAGGACGGCGGCCACCTGCTGGCCGTGCAGCGTCGTCCGGGTCTGGGAGTAGGAGGCCGGCGTGAGGACGCTAGAGGTGCGGTTGTAGGCCACTGCCCGGTACCGGGCGCGGACACCGCCTGCGGGGTCTGTGTCGCCGAGGATGGCGGAGAACTCGCGCAGGGTGTCGATGGCTCCCGGGGCCTTGGTCATGCGAACCAACGGCACGCTTCGGTCGGAGGCCGGCATGACCGTCTCGCGGTTGACGAACCACAGCACGGTGCCGTCCACGTAGACGCGGTAGCCGATCTGGTCTGCCACGTCGCACAGGAACTGCCAGTCGCTCATCGACTGCATCTGCTGGGCGAAGATGACGGAGGAGCCGTCCACGCGGGGCTGGAGGCTGTACTCGGCGGCCACCGTGCGGGCGATGGCGCTCGCGCTGGTGTCGCGCCACGTCCGGTTGCGCCGGGTCTGCGTCAGCATGGACGTGCCGGTGAGGGTGTAGACCACCGGAATTTGCACGGCGTGTCCGAAGCGGGGGTCGGTCTCGCTGGCCAGGACGCGGGAGGAGGCGACGTAGCCGTACCAATCTGCGCTGTCGTCCGACCACCAGCCGAACCGCAGGCGGACGGGGGTGTTCTCCGCCCACACTGACCCTGCCGGTGTGCGCCACTGCTGCGAGGGCATCGCCGGGTTGTAGGTGTGCATCACCGTCAGCTCCGCCACCTGGTGCGCGTTCTCGGCCTGGTACAGCTCGAAGCTCGACACCCACGCCCCGCGCTCCAGGGTCGGCTCCGCCGCCGTCAGGTGGGGACGGTAGGTGTTACGCCACGCCACGGGGCACCATGATCTGAAGGCCGGCCGGCGGCTGCGTCCAGTCCAGAACCCGGGGGTTGGCCTCGGCGTACATCCACCAGGACGTCTCGCTGCCGTAGTACTGCGCCGCCACCGCATCGACCCGCTCGGCCGCGCGCCACCGGTAGTCGGACACGCGCAGGGACTGGTCAGCCGGCGGGCGTTGCAGGACCGCGAGTTGGAGCTGGCCGTTGCGGTCGGGCACGAGCGCCGTTGAGTTGCGCTGGTAGCGCGAGGTTCGGGAAATGGCCACTGCTCTCTCCTTACACCCACCCGTACGACGACATGAGCGTCATGCTGATATCGACAGCGCACCGCACTGGCGTCATACGCTGCGAAAAATGCGTGTAGGTAATCCCGATGTTGTTGACGTACCCGAAGTACTCCATACGGGAAAGGCCCGGCAGTTTGTCTTTGAAGGAGTGTCGGGCTTGCCCGAATCGACACCACACCGGGCTCATCTGCATGATGCCGATGACGCTCCCGGAGGTCGCCGCGTCCTCCCCGTCCGTGGCCTGTGCCTCCTGGGAGGTGTTGATTCCGACCAGGTTGTACAGCACGTGGATATCGGCCATCACGCCGTACGTGCCCTCGATCGTGCCGAATTTGGTCGGGTCCGACATCTCGTAGGTTCGATCGAAGAGCAAGGCGAAGGAAAGCGTGCCGCCGGCCGCGACCAGAGGAACGCCGGTGTCCAGGTCAGAGCGTGTGTACGGGGGCATGACCTGGTTCGCCGCATCGGTGCTGTGGTTCACGCTGACCGTGGACGGGTTGTACAGGAAGTTCAGCATGTAGAAGCGGTTCTCTTTGGCCGTGTTGGTCTTCGGGAACGCGGTCACCATGTAGCCGCGTTGGAGCCCGAAGTTGGAGCCGGCCTCCCCGGGGAGATACGAGGGGATGCTTTGAATTCGGGGGTCGAAGTTGTTCTCCCAGATTCCCTTGCCCGGGAGATTAACCGCCCCTTCGGACTTCTTGTCCGCCATCACCAGCCTCCCATCAGGGACTTGATCCGGTCGTCGGCTGCCACATAGCTGACGAAGGACGACGCGGCGGACTTGGCGCCCTCGGCAGTGGCGGAGGGCATTTGCACCACGACGGAACCAGCGCCGAAGGAGAGAGTCACCGAGCCCGTACCGCCGGCGGAGTTCGAGCCCTGGCCGGGGCTGGGGTTGAGGCCCTGGTTGAGCAGGGCCTGGCGGACGGTATGAGCCGCGTTGGCCTCCAACACCATTTCGCCGCCGTGCAGTTTGGCGTCCACGCCCTCACCGCGCTGCCCGGGGACTTCCCAGGCGCCGTCCTTGTACCAGTGAGGATTCTTGGAGTTCCAGAAGGACCACGCCTTGCTGGGAGTCCCGTAGCGGCCCTTGATGTACTTCAGGCCCCAAGAGATCTGCTTGGACGGAGAGTTGCGCCAGGCCGAGGTGGCAGTCTCCTTGTGGATGTTCGACATGGCCTGCGGGATTCCGTAGGCGTCGGAGTTCGGGTTATCGGCCCAGTGCCGCCAACCGGACTCACCCATCCACAGCTTGTACAGGGAGTCCCACTGGCCGCCGGTCCACCCGTACTCTGCGGCCATCTTCTTGCCCAGCTTCACGTTCGCCTGGACGTTGTGCGGCGCGTCCTGCCCCGCGTTGCCTCCCGAGCCGGTGTCGGTGTCGGCCTCCTCGTTCTGCGACGCGCTGGGGGTACGGCTGACGCTCTGGGCACTGCCTCCACCGCCGCCGGAAAGCGCAGCGGCGAGGGCGTCAACCTCCTCGACCGACCCGTACGCTCCGGAGACGTTGAGCCCGCCCCCGCCCCCGCTGCCACTCTGGCTGGCTGTGGGGTCGTTCTGCTCACCCGAGAGGGTCGCCGTGGCCGCCATCCCGCCGGACATGACCCGCCGAGCCCGCTTGAACTTGCTGTACATCGGGCCTTCGACGACGCCCTTGCCGGGATTCGCGGCCTCGATGACCCGACCGTTTCCGGCGTAAAGGCCCACGTGTGAGAGGTCTTTGTAGAACACCAGGTCGCCGGGCCGGACTTCGTCGATCGGGACCTCGACGCCCTTTTTGATCTGGTCGTAGGTGACGCGGGGCAGACCCACGCCGGCCTTCGCGAAGGCGGCCTGCATCAGGCTGGAGCAGTCCCACGCATTCGGTCCTTCGGCGCCCAGGACGTAGCGGTCACCGACTTGCGCGCGGGCGAAGTTGATAGCGCCAGCGACGCCGCCGCCAGTGACGCCGGCCTTGTCGGACTTCTTGGACCCGGACCCGCCCTGCTTGGACTCGGGGGTCCCGGAGTCGCCGCCGAACAGACCTGAGATGCCCTTCCATGCGGATTTGGCCCAGGACGACTGGTCGGTTCCCTCGCCCGAGTCGCCGAAGAAGACGTTGGGTCCTGAATTCCAGCCGCTCTGGAAACCGGATACCCCGCCCTTCCCGGCGTCCTTGAGGCGAGAGATGGTGCCTCCGACGGGCCCGCCGGCCTTGTAGGCGCCGGTGAGGCCGCCGAACCAGTCGGCGAACGGGCCGAGCGCCTTCTGGAGGATCGTCTTGATGTCCGCGAGGGTGTCGGCGCTCGCGCGGGCCGCGTCGAGGAAGGACGCGCTTGCAGGCAGGTGGCCTTCGCGGGTGAGGCCCTGGAGGTAGCGCTGTGAGTCCTGGTAGCTGCCGCCGACGCTCGGGGCGTAGTCCTTGATCTTCTCTCGCGCCGTGTCGCCCGAGTCACCGCGCTTGCCGGCGTCTTCGATGAGCTGAAGTGCCTTTTCCGAGGAGAGCCCCTTGAGCCCCTGCTTCTCCGGGTTCACGAGATTCCGCAGGAGTTCCGTCTGGTTGCGCATTGCTTCCAGGGACTGGCCCGAAAGCCCAGCAGCCCGGCCGTAGTTCGACAGGGACATCGACAGCGAGCCGCCCTGCATGAGCTGGTCATGGAGCTGCTTCGACGACAGGCTGCTGAAGTCTCCGCCGTTCACCCGCTGCGCCAGACTGAGGGCGATGGCCGCCGAGGAATTCTGCTTGCCACCCGCGAGCCGCGTCGGGGTGAGGCCGAACATCTGGCTGGCGTAAAACGCCTGCCCGGTGCCGAGTTCGTTCTGGAGCTGAGCCCCGCCCTGCACGCCGAGCCCGGGGGTTATGTAGGCGGCCGAAGAAGCGCGGCTGAGCTGCCTTTGGACCTGAGACGAAGCACTCTGGAGCGTGATGTCGGTCGCGCCGCTGTAGAGATCCTCGTTGGAGGTGGCCCACATCATGGCGCCGCTGGACTTCAGATTGCGCCCCATGGACCGTGCCCGCGTGCCGGCGCTGCCGCTCCAGTCCGGCGCGGCCAGGTTCATCCGGCGCTCGTACTGCCCGAGCTGCTCTTCGAACCCTCCGCTGTAGTACGACCGCGCGGCCCCGACCACGGCGCCGGTGACCTGACCCGCGAACGCGAGGCGGTTCATCGTGGTCTGCGTCGCCGACTGCTGGCGCAGACGCCGCATGTCCGCGTTCATGCGCGCCATCGACCCGGAGAAGTTGTTCTCGCGGAGATCCCAGTCCCGGTCGATGCTGTCGGTGCGCGTCCGGTAGAGCGTCGACCCCTCCCGCAGACGCTGACGGGCTTCGTTCTCCTGGGCGAGCGTCGAGCGAGGGTTGTTGATGATGCCCATCTGGGTGCGCCGGTACTGCGCCCAGCGGATCTGCTGTTGCTGGACTTCGTCTTGCATCCGCTGGCGGGCGACGTTGTGCGCGGCCTGGGCCTGGAGGCTCTGCTGCTGGAGATTCCCTAGCTGGTGATCCTGGCGCGTCTGCCCGCCCATGGGGCCGTAGGCCCCCATGCCCATTGTGCCGAGGCCGGCCTGGCTGGCGAACCGATTGGTAAAGGTGGTGAACGCCCTTGTGAGGGCGTCGATTTGGCTCCCGAGGTTGTTTGTGCCGAAGAGCCGGCCGGCGCCGGGGTTGGGGGGCGGATTGGGCGGCGGGGGTGGTGTAGCCACTTACGCCCTCCTTTCAATTTCCCAGGCAGCGCGGCGAATCCAGTGGCGCCGTTCTCGGATGGCGAGGTTCTTCAGCTCGGACAGACCCCAGTGGGGGTGGACTTGTGCGAGGACTTCGATTTCGCTGAACGCGCGGCGGTAGTCACATTCCGCGAAACAGCATGGCCAGGTCGATTGGCAGCTTTACCTCCTCGCCGCACGTCTCGTGCGTGAAGGTGAATGCGTTGTACCGAGGGCCCGGCTGGGTGTCGGTGAGGTATTTCAGGATGGTCTGCCGGTCGCCCATCCACATGTGCGTGGCGGGCGGGCGCTTGATTACCGTCCCGTCGCCCTGGCGGACGCGCAGGACGCAGCGGTTGAGGATTTCTGAGTCCTGCTTGGCGCGGTTTCCGTCCTTGATGGCGAAGACGGCGGTCTGGTCCTCGCCGGTGGGCAGCCGGACGAATGCCATGGCGCCGTGGCGCAGAGGGACTTCGAATTCCGTCTGCTCCGGGTCGGCGAGGTGTGTGAAGGGAATTGCGCCGAGTGGGACGGTGAGGTCGATGAGTTCCTTGCAGTACGGGCAGGGAAGCTCTGTGAACTCGACGGTGTCGCCGAAGGTCGCGCGTCGTACTGCCATAACGAGCAACTCGCGGTCACCAATGAGGAGTTCGGCAGCGAGCTTGCGGTTCATGGTTTCGTTGCCGACGGTGCGTACGCCGCGCAGCAGCAGGGTGTCGAAGACCTTGTACGAGCTGCTGCCGGCTGCGGCGATTGCTTCTTCGTCGGCCCCGGTGAGTTCCTTGACTTCTGCTTCGCGGTACCAGGTGCCGTCGCGGCAGATTCCCCGTTCGAGAGTGACGTGCTTCTCGCCGGGTGTGCTGATGACGGGTTCGCCGGAGTTCCGGTCCTCCTTGAGGAGCGCCTGGGTTGCTGCGGTGGCCGCCTCGGGGTTGTCCAGGCCCTTGATGGCCTGGTCGCCGAAGGAGGCGAAGTCGGGGAGCACGACGGGTTCGGGCATGATCGTTTCGTCCTTTGAGTGGGGTCCGAATTACGGCAGGGAAACGCCGGTTCCGGGGCCGTACTTGCTGGCGATCTTGAAATCCCATCCCTCATGAGCGAGGGTGATCTGCTGGAGTTCCACGCCATTTGCGCCCGAGTCCAGATCCCCGAATGCAATGCTTGTGGGCCAGCAGTTGTAGACGCGCCAGCCCGCCTTGTAGGTGACGCTCGAAGTCGTCACCGGGTGGTCCAGCAGGAAAATGTCCATCGTCGCGCGGAAGTTGTACGAGCCGTTGTTTCCGCCCGTTCCCTGCATGACCATGAAAAGCTGCTTCAGCCAGGCGTAGATGTCCGAGTCGCCGCAGATGAGACCGCGCGAAAGGGTGATCGGAGCGAAGTCGCTCTGCCCTGGCATCTTTTGCGTTGTCGTGTTCATTCCGCCCTGGCGGTACACCACCACATCCGTGGTGATGGAAAGTCCGCTGACGGACATGAATCCGAGTTGATTGGAGCGCTTGCTGGAATCCAGCGTGGAGCCCGCCAGGTGAATCATCACCTGGAACTTGAAGTTCCTTAGCGGGTCCGTCTGGAGCTGCGCGAGCGACGGCTTCTGTGTGGTGGTAGTGGCTCCCACGGGTCACCTCTCATTCCCTGTTGGAGGGCCGCCGTAGATGAATTGCAATGAGAGGCGGTACGGCTGGTGTGGCGTCGGTCAGGCGGTGGACTCGACGGACGTGGTGGTCGTGGAGATTCCGCCCTGGTACTGCGAGATCTCGATCACGATGAATTCCGCCGGGCTGGCGAGCGCGACGCCGACCTGAATGTGGATTTCGCCGTTGGCGACGGTCTGGCTCGTGTTGTTGGTCTCGTCACAGACCACGAAGAAAGCCTGATCCGGAACGCTCGACTGGAGCTGGTCGGCCTGAGTGAGCGTGAGGAGCTGCTGCGTCACCAGCGCGTTGAGCGTCTGCCACAGCTCGGGCCCGTTGGGTTCGAAGACTGCGAACCGGGTGACGTCCTCCAGGAGGTTCTCCAGGTAGGTCAGCATGCGCCGGACGGAGATGTACCGGTCCGGCATGCCCTGGCGCAGCGTGCGGGCGCCCATGATGCAGAGACCGCTCTGCGGCACCGGCCGGATGATGTTGCAGCCGACCTGGTTGAGCGTGTCGAGCTGCTCGAACGTGAAGTTGTTCTCGACACCGACGGCGCCGATCAGGCTGTAGGCGACTCCGGCCGGGGACCGGTTGGGGCCCACAGCCGCGTCCGCCTGCGCGAACTGCCCCATGACGGCCCCGGCCGGCGGCAGCATGCGCGTGGAGGAGACGGAGGAGCCAGCCGGGTCGGCCACCTGAACCCACGGCCCGTAGAACGCCGCGTACGAGGACTGGGGGGAGTAACCACCCACCGTTTCCACGTACTTGTTCGCGGCGACATCCGCAGCGATCGGTGCCGGCTGGCGGGGGGCATCGAGCACCAAAAACGCGCCGCGCCTCTGCTCGACCCAGGCGAGGACGGAGTTGATCTGGGTCTGCGGCGGGATGTGGTCCGTGAGGGACGTGTTGCCGCACAGGTTGAGCAGCAGCACGTCGGAGATGGACCCGAACTGCGCGGCGAGCTGCTCGGCGAGGTTGACCGCCAAGACACCGTCGGCGCCGTCTTCCAGAGGGGCGTCCGCGACGTACTCGGGCTGCCAGGAAGCGTCCGGGGTGGCGCTGGTGCCCGGCGTCGTCGAGGTCGGCGGGAGCATGTTCTGGACGGAGACGTACGTCGAGCCGCCCTTGCTGGAGTTGATCAGACCGACGATGTAGCGCGGGTCGCCGGGATTGAGGGAGACGTCCTGCCAGGTCTCCACGAGCGAGGACTGCGCGGCGGAGCCGTACTTGACGAAGAGATGGAACCGGCCCGACGTCCAGGAGGGCGCGGTCGTGATGAAGACCTTGTTGCCGTAGGCGCCGCGTCCCCGGGCGGTGACCTGGAGCGCGTCGACCGCCGTGTAACCGGGCGCCGTGTCGAAGGTCGCGGCCGTCGTCATCGGGTCGCCGGCCGTGGCCCCCTTGTACGGGGTGATCTGCACCGAGTACGTGATGTCCGGCCCGAGATCGGTGAACGCGGCCGTGGGCTTGCCGCTCGCGGGCTGGGCCACCCACACCGTCTTGGAGAAGCTGCCCTCGTCCGGTCGCGTGACGACCACCTGGTAGGCATCCACGTCGGCCAACGGCGTGATCGCGTCCCACTCGACCTGGAAGGCCGTCTGCTCAGGGTTCGCGGTGACTGGGGCGACGGGCGCCGTCAGGGTCACGTTGGTGACCTTCGGCGTCGGCTTCGTGCCGGCGCCGCTCGGGGCAGTGCCGTCAGGGGTGGCGACGATGTTCTCCGGCGGCGGAAGCGGCGTGTTCTTGACGAGCAGCCGCGCGGCCACGGAATCCGTGGGAGTGGCCCGCAAAATCCACGCCTGCTGGCCGCCGTTGGCAAAATACTCGTAGACCTGGAAAGGGAGGTAGTTGAGGCCGTTCCCGAACCCGCCGTAGAGCGACATGAACTGCTCCCACGACGTCACCTTCACCGGGTTCGAGGGCCCCGCGTCGTGAGTGCCGACGAAGGTCGCGACCGCGAGCCCCGGTGGAGAGATGGGCTGCGGCAGGGGGTTCAGCGATTCGGTGATGTACACACCGGGCCGCTTGTAGGCGAAAGTCGTGGGCGTGGTCATCAGCATCAGCTCCCAGGGGGTGCGGGCGAGACGGTGAGCGTCAGGGCGGCCGAGGCGACCTGCGGGGCGAAATCGGAGTCGCGGGCGGAGACCAGGAACTGCGCCGGCGAACCGGTGGGGGCCTGGGGCGTGCCGAAGACGACACCGCTGTGTGACAGGGCCAGGCCGGCGGGGAGGTGGGAGCCTTCGGGGAGCGACCAATGCACCTCGCCGTGGCCCCCGGTACTGCCCAGGGCCTGGCGGTAGGGGTGGCCGGCGGTCGCGGCTGGCAAGGTCGCCGTGCTGATCGACAGCAGGGCCTTGGTGACCTCGTAGGTGGGAGACCAGGGCCGGGTGGTGCCCTCGTCCCACGCCTGCTTGTCGAGGAGGTCGATCAGGACGCGCTGAGCCGGGGTAAGGTCCCGGATCTCGTCGGCGAATATCTCGCTGGAAACGCGAAGGGCCCAGGTAGCGCAGAAGAGCCGCTTTCCCTGCTCGTCCTTGCTCTCGGTGTAATCGGGCCCACCGAGAAGGTCCAGCCGCCGTACAGTTCCGTCCTCGCCGATCGGCAGATACCCGAAGCGGGGAGGAAGGAAGTCGAACTGCATCAAGGCGCCGGTCAGCTCGATGATGTGCAGCTCTTTCCGGGCGTACACATCCACCTGGTAGTCGATGTTGATCGGAATCGGCATCTGAGCCATGTACGGCGACTGCGTCGGGTCGCTCATGTCGGCCCACGGCTCGTAGCCCTCTGGCGCGTAATGCAGGTTCACTACTCCCCGGCTCTCACGTTCGGGGTCCCGCGAGATCGCCGTGTGAGATATCAGCGCCAGAGGATAGGTCAAGTCCGCCAGTTCGTACTCGGGGCTCTTGTACCTGACGGTGACTTTGCGGCCCGTACCGGAGGTCGAGTCATGCACCACCAGGCCCTGGAACTTATGCTTCAGGGCCGCGTCTTCGTTCAGAAGAAAGGGCACGGAACTCTCCGGTATGGGCAGATGTGGATCGCCCCACCAGAATGAGTCCGGCTATTTGGGAGTGGTTAATTCTGGACGCCGGGCATGCAGGTCAGAAGAGGCCCGTGATCTTCAGAACGACCACGACGAGGAGAATGACCAACACCACACCGACGATCTGCGCAATAGTCATGACGCTTTCCCTCTCGGTAGGCGGGGTCTGCGACCAATGCCGGCCGCAGACCCCGCAGCTCTACTGCTGGTCCTGGTGGCCGTGCTTGCCCTGGTTGCCCTCCGGGCCCCGGCCACCGTGCCCGGCCTGCGCCTCGTCCTGGTCGTCCTGGGCGTCGTCCCCGTCGGCCGGCTGCTCCGGCGCGAACGCCCCGTCGGACGCGTAGTAGTAGCCCTCGGCTCGCGCCTCCGACTCCAGCATCAGGTGCGTGCCCTCCTGCACCGGGTACTGCGACGGGTCGTCCAGCTCGAACGGGCCGGCCTTGATCGCCTTGTCCCACGACTCGTTCGAGACAGCGACATAGGTAGACATCGGTTCCTCCTAGGAAAGGGCAAGGGCGAGCACAAAACGGAACTCGAATTTGAGCGTCGCATGCGGCCTATACGAAGGAATAATTCAGAACCACGCGGTACCGGACCACGCCTTGACCGGCTTGGCGGTCCAGGCACTGCCTGACCACACCTTCACCGGTTTCTGCACCCACGCACTTCCTGTCCACACCTTGGGGATAGTGGTGGGGATGGTGTTCACGTTGTCGACCTCGGCCGGGGTAGTGACGCTCCCCGAGTCCGCGTAGCCCTCGAAATTGGTGCGCAGCGTCCCGAATTTGAGCCACTGCGTCGTCGCCATACTGCGGCGGACAGTCCACGTCACCGCGTCAGGAGATGTCTCCCAGTAGAACGTGCCGGCGGCCTCTCGGAACCGCCACCACCTGTGAGTGACCGGATTGAACGCCAGCGTTGTGGGCGTCGCGTCGAAGTAGCCGACGCAGTTCTCGAAGGTCAGATTGCCCGTGGCGAGCGTGTACTTAGTGCGGATGAATGTTCCATCGTCCACGGGGCCGAGAACGATGGCGGAGAAGTTGGTACCGGTGCCGCCTGTCGGCAGATTCACGACCTCGAAATAGTGGGTCGAGTTCACCATTTCGTACCCGACGTCCGTAGCCATCAGGCCCGGGTACTGGTCATTCGCGGCGACGGCCGCGCGCTTCCACGTCGCGTTCCAGAAGGTTCCGCCCCAGTACACGAAGCGGCTGCCGATGCCCGTGGAGAACTTGTCCACGATCTCCGCTGTAGGCGCGTTGAACAGCCCGTCGGCGCCGGAGAATTCGACCCAGCCCGGGTTGGTGGTGACGGCCGTCGCGGTGTTCACCAGGTCCGTCGTACCGGCCGCCCCGTAGTACAAGGTGCCCGTGTGGGACGCGGTCACGGTGTTCGTGGCCTGGAACCCGAACTCGACGACGAGGCGGTCCCCGGTTTGAAGCGCCACGGACCCGAGGGCCTGCCCCGTGGCTTCGCCGCCCGCCGCAGTCGTCGGCCACACGCCACTGCCTTGCCAGTTGTCGAGCAGAGTGCCGCGCACCGTGTCGCTGTCCCCGGTGGTCACGTACATGTGCACGCGGGTCACGAGGGCCGAGGTGCCGGAGGACTGCATGCGTCCGATCGCGAACGACACGGTGCCCGAGAGAGTGCCTGCCTTGCGGGCCGGCGGGCTGATCCACCGGCCGAGCAACGAGCTGTTCTCCGAGGCCGAAGTCTCCGCCACGGCCGACGTCGTCGAGGCGCCTGCGGGCTGCCGTCCGAGCAGTGCGGCGACGGCGGAGGTGGCATTCGTCCACGCGCCTCGCTTGGTGGCCGGCGTGTAGGGCGCGGCAGAGCTGGTGAGCCAGAATCGAGTCGCCACGGCGCATCCTCAGTTCGTGTCTATCCACACGTCACCCACGGCCGGGGTCGCGGGCGCGGTGACACCGACGGTGATCTTGGGTGTGGGTAGCTGGGCCTGGGGGACTTTGGCTGTGGCGTCCAGGCTGGCCACCCCGTTGGCGGCGCCGACCTTGTCCGTGGAGACGACGTTGCCCCCCGTGGCGGGCACGGTCTGAGACGCGAGCTGCCGGGCTGGCATTAGCCCACCACCGTCACACTGAAGGTGTTGGCGGCGTAGCTCGCGGCGAGGGTGAGGGAGACGGTGTTGGCGTCGACCACGATGAACTTCCCGCCGACCAGCTCGCCCGTGGAGACCTCGCGCAGCGACGGTTCAAGGATGTCCAGCGTGTTCAGGCTGTGCGTGATGTTGAGCGGGGTGCCGCCGGTAACGGCGCCGACGTTCGCCACGAACTTGCCGGACGTGCCGAGGGCAGTGCGGGCCCCGGCCGCAGTGGTCGCGCCCGTGCCGCCCTTGGCGACCGAGACCAGGCCCACGGTGAGGCCGGCCGCGCTCTTGGAGAGGGTCGCGTCGGCCAGCTCCAGGGAGAACGTAGTGCTGGACAGCTCCAGGCCCTGGCCGTCCGCCGTGTACGTCTGGCCGCCGGTGGAGAACTTCGTCCAGGTCTGAGTCCATGCACCGGGGGCGCCGGAGGGCGTGGCGGTCTGAATGAACTGAGCGCCCGCATCGGTGCCTTCGGCCACTGCCACCATCGTGCCGTCGAGGATCTCCCCGGCCGCGTCCGCGTCCGAGCGCCGCGTCGCCGCCCCGCCGCTGGCGCTGTACGTGTAGATGCCGTTCTGGGTGCCAGTCGTCTGCGCCGTCGCGAGGAAACTGTCGCCACTGCCCAGCGTCACCCCGCCGACGCTCACCGGCAGTGCGGCGAGGTCGACGTTGCTCGCGGCCACTGCCCGGACCGGGTCCTTGACGCCGGCAATGCCAGCCCTCAGATTGTCCGCGTACTGCTTGGTCACCAGGTCCGTCGCCGCTGTCGGATCGGCACCGTTCGTAGCTCGCTGGCCATTCAGGGAAACGGCTGCGGTCGGCGCGGCGAATTGGTCGAGTCGGTACGCCTGGACGGTCGCGGCGAGATTGGAAATGGTGCTCGCCGTCTGCGTACCGGTGTGGTCCGCCCGGTCGAGCGGATTCTTCCAGGCCGTCAAGTTCCAGAACTTGAGGACGTGGTTGACGGAGTCAGTCCAGAGCTGCCCCTCCACCGGCGTTGCCGGTGCCGAGGACGACGTCTCAGGGACGAGGCCGCGCACGGGGAGCTTGTTCAGCTTGAGGGATTCGCGGAAGTCGGTAACTGCCATCGGGGCACTCCTAGCTCAATATCGCCGATCCGGTTTCCGCGAAGGCGAATTGGACGGACACGGTGGTGGGGCTGGGGTTTTCGACGAGCCCGCCGATCTCTCGTCCGCTGGTGTCGTAGGTGCGCACGCTCGGCGGGTACGGGAAGGAGTGCGGGATGGTCCACTGGGCGCTCGCGGCCGTCTGGGTCCACGTCACTGCCCGGGGTGCGACGCGCTCCTCCAGGGCGTCCAGCTCGGCCTGCGAGACCTCCCCGGGGGCACCTTGGGCGCCGGTGGCACCGGTGGGCCCGACGACAGGCAGGTAGCGGCCGGTGTAGGGGGAGACCGGCGCCAGGTCCGCGAGGTCGACAGGGTCTCCGCCGGGCCGCTCGGGCAGCATGATGTGGTACTGCCTGATCTGCGCGCCCTTGAGCTTCTCCGTGACCAGGTAGGTCCAATTCCTCGGCGACATGCCGGGGCCATCCGTGGCGATCAGGTTCACCTCGAAGCGGCCCTGGTCCTCCTTCGTGATGTCCACGGTCGCCACGGTGTTGGCGATGGTGTCGGCGTCCGGCATCGTCAGGACCGACGGCGGGGCGAACGTGAGGCTCCCCGTCAGCGGGGTGCCGTCGGGGGCGATGAACCGCCCCGTCAGGTGCACCGAGGGGACGCCGACCGGCAGCGCGTACAGGGTCGACTCAGGAGTAGGGGTCATCGTCGCCGCCCTCCTCTGGCATTTCCGCAGCGAGAAGTGGCTGCGCAGGTTCGGGATTGCGGCTGAAGTCGCGCAGATACGCGGAGAACATCGGGTCGTTGACCAGCTCGTCATCGCGAATCTGCTGGGCATCGAGCGTGACGATGATGTCCCGCCGGCGGATCTGCCCTCGGATATCTACCTGCTTCACCGCGAACAGGACGTTGTCGTAGGCAATCCGGTCGCGTTGATACGCGCCGTGCTTGATGTTGATGTCAGTCAGCCCGGTCTTGGCGAGCTGGTCGAATTCACACGTCACATGCAGCGAGTCGACGATGTAGAGGCCACTGTCACGCGGCTCCGAATTGGCCGACTCGGAGTGGTTCACGTGCAGCGCGGGAAGCTGCCAACGGCCGTAGAACTGCTTGCCGACCCCGGTCGCCTCGTCGTAGACCGGGTGCATTTCCGATTCGCCGTACTGCCACCGGAAGTACGTGAACGAGTCACCGGTAGAGCGCTGCCACCCGCGCAAACCCCGATGAATCAACGTCGTCTCCGCGTTGATGTTCCACCGGCCACGCTTCCAGTCCAGCCGTCCACGCATCGCCCCTCACCCCCACAAGCCCGGGTAGGCGGGCGAGGGCAGGCCGCTCTCGTCGTCGTACTCCTGGCCGTCGATCGGCGGCAGCAGCCGACGGGGCTTCGAGGTGTCGTCGTACTCGCGCTCGACGAACACGGGCACCAGGCGGTTCGTCGTGCGGGAAACCCTGCGGGCGGTGAACATCTCGATGCGGCCCAGGCCGACGTTGAGCTGCTGCGCGAGGGTGTTGTACCGGCCCTGGAGACCGGTGCCGGCATCCCCGATGTGCTGCATGAGCTGCCGGTAGCGCTGAGTCCTCGGCACGAACGTGCCCTCGGCCGTGCTGATGTCGATGTCCGTCGCCGCGTCGGTCGCCAACGTCCACAGGCAGTTGATCGCCGCGAGATAGGCGACCAGCGGCTCTTCGACGGCCGGCAGGTTCTCCAGGGTGATGGGCGCGTGGTCGTAGCGGATGAAGCCGTGCGCGTCCCGGTAGCGAGTCGTCACGTTACGGCCGTACGCGTGCTGCTCCATCGCGTCGCCGATGTACGTCTCCAGGTCCGCGTCGGTGAACAGGCCCTGCGCCACCCCCCGGACGATGAGGGTCTGGCCGTGGTGCAGGGGCGAGTACGCGGGGTTGATCAGAAGGATGCGTCCCTGGGACGGGTCCAGGACGTAGTCGACGTCCGGCACCAGGTCGACCGTGGCCGGCGGGTCCACCGTGGTGACCTTGGCCGTGACCTCGGGGACGCCGGTCTCCGAGAGGTCGTAGGAGTCCAGCTCATCCGCACCCAGGTAGGTGTCGAGGAACGGCGACTCGAAGTCCCCGATCTCGCTGCGGATACGCTGGATAATCCCCGCCGTGTCAGCCATGGTCAGCTCACCGCCAACGTCATCTGGAGGCTGCCCGGGGCGAGTTGGAGGGCCTGGTTCTGGCTCGTGGTGATGGGGGTGGCAAGGTTCCAGGCCATGACGCAGATGCCGGTGGGCTGGCCGGCCGAACTGGTCATGCGGGTCACCAGGGCCGCGCCGGTGACTGGGGCCGCGAGGCCCGTGGGATCAGAAAATGGACCGAACTGGACCAAGTCCGATGTCGTCGCGGTCCGGGTGCCGGTCGCGGCAGCCGCCCACGGGATGGGCTGGCGGGCGTATCCGGTGCCGGCGGCCTCGATGCCCACGAGGGTGGTCATGTCCGTCTGAGCGTCAACGACGACCTGGGTGAGCAGCATCAGGTACGTCGCCCTCGGCAGTGGGTCACCGCCCTGGGTCTTGGCCAGCCATTCGGCTTCCAGCGCCGTGGAGCGGCCGGTGAGATGGTCCAGCGCCGAGACCGCGCCCTGGACAGCAACAAATCCATTGGCAGCCATCAGGCGGGACCGCCCGCCTGCTGCGCCTTCAGATCCTCGAACTCCGGCGGCTCCTCCCCCTCGGCGACCAGCTCGACGAACTGGGAGACGGGGAAGGAGATGTGGTGCACCGCGACACGCCCCGGCGAAGGGCTGTCCAGCCACATGCACAGCACCGATTCCTCGGAGCTGAAACCGACGCCGTACGTCGCGGGCTCGACGACCTCCAGGACGTAGAGCTGACGCGCATTGTCAGGGTGCTCTTCACCGGTCGGACTGGTGTAGCGGTACGACTTCGTGAGCATTCCGACGCCGTCACCGTGATCGGAAAGAAGCGAATACCACTTCCCCTTCTCAGGGGCAGTGCCGGAGTCCTTGAGACTGCTGGGCGCCGCCATCAGAGGCACTTCCCTTCCGTCAGAGCCACTGCCACACGTAACCGAGGCGGTCCAGGTGCTGCGCCACATGGAGCGGCACCGTGTACACCTGGCCTTCCTTGAAATCGAATTCGGTGCCCTGCCCGATCGTGACCTTCTCCAGATCGCAGGCGATGCGGATGTTCACGTTCTCCGGCGGGATGTCCACCGGACCTTCCACCGCGACTTCCTCGGACACGTTCTGGATCGTCCGGCCCTTGTCATCGAGGGCGATCGGATCGTCCAGCCCGGCCTTCTGCTGCGCCTGGTGCATGGCAATCTCGTCCTTGCGCTTCGCCAGTTCTTCGGCGTGCTGCTCGGCGAGGATCGCCTTCTGGTTGCCGGTGTGATCCTTCGGGTTCCGCTTGGTACGCGGATTTGCGGGCATGAGTGTTCTCCTAGCGAATCGGGTGCTGAATCCGGGACGGTGACGAACGTGATGCCACCGCCCTTTTCTGCGGGTGGGTCAGTTCGTGGCGCACTGAACGACGGCGTAGTCCGTGATGAGTCCGAGGCCCCAGATCGAGTACCAGGCCAGTGCGTGCTCACGGCCGAAGTCGAGTACACCGCCATCGCGAAGTTCGACGGGCAGGGAGATGGCGTGGCCGGCCGCGTTGTCCCCAATTACCAGGGCGCGGTAGATGGGGTTCGAGGGGGCGTTCGGGTTCGACGGCTGAGCGTTTACCGCCGGAATGGCCGGGGTCGATCCGGAGGCGGTGCGGGCGGGCTGGCCACCCCACGTCTGGGCGCCGCCCTGGGCGATGTTGGTGCCGAGCTGCGGGGTGGGCGGAGGGGTCGTGTTGCCCTGGAAGACCTGCGTGGTCTCGATGAACACGACGTCGTTCAGCCGGCCGATTTCACCGAGCATGAAGTTGCCCGGAGCGGCGTACTTCGTGACCTCGATGAATTCCGGGTCATCCCGAAGGCGGCGGCTCTGATGCGGGTGCACAAAAGCCACGTACGTCTCGCCGAGGCGGGGCACGTTCTTCGTCGCGAGCGTCTCGACGGCGTCCTTCACGAGCGCTGCCGTGAAGTGGAAGCCGCCGTTTGTGGCCATGGTGGCCTCGGAGTCCGCGAACATTCCCCGGTCATACGG
This sequence comes from Streptomyces sp. NBC_00285, assembly GCF_036174265.1. Taxonomy (NCBI): domain Bacteria; kingdom Bacillati; phylum Actinomycetota; class Actinomycetes; order Kitasatosporales; family Streptomycetaceae; genus Streptomyces; species Streptomyces sp. NBC_00285. Next base: position 6,089,457 of record NZ_CP108055.1, read on the forward strand.
AGAAAGCGGAGTGCGTGCTGCGCCGGCCGACCAGGACGCGAGCTTGTCGTATCCGTACAGCACGGACGGGGCGCCGAGGAGGGTGTCGCGGCACATGCTGTCCAAGTAGGTCGCGAGATTCCGCCCCAGCAGCCGGGCACCCGACGCCATCACGTCGTCGAAGCTCGCGTTCAGGAGCAGCTCGGTCACCGCAATGGCGAATCCGTGCTCCGCGACGGTGATGGTGATCTGCTCGGCGGAAAGGGCGTGGGTTTCCATCCGGACGCCCTCAACGAGCTGCTGCGCACCGTCCAGAGAGCGGTAGCGCATGAACGAAACCGAAAGGCCGGGAGCCGTTCCGAGTTCCGTCTTCTTGACCATGAATTGCTCGACGTTTGTTACCCGCTGGCTGCGGGGCCAGGTCATTTCTGCCTGACTCTCACACTCTCATGTGAGACCGGACTATATCTTGACCCGCTTGGGGCCTTCCGTACATAGTCTCTGAACCTTCCCGTCGGCTTTCGCCAGGCGGGCTCGGCTGCTGATTACCCCTGCTGACTGCTTTTTGGACCGTCACGCTCAGGCTTTCGCCTCACGTTGTGGTGCAGTCAGGTGGCTCGGGCGTTCCAGCAATTCTCGGAATTTTCACTGACGCATTGCTGCGTCAGGCGGCCCAAGACCGGAGCACAGGCATGGCCTGGAAAAGGATCTCCTTCGACCAGATGTGCTGGATCGCTGGAGTCAGCATGCTGGAGTTCGCCGCCTGGTAGGCGGTCGGAGTGGGGGAGAGAACCGGAGTTCCCGTGATTCCGCTTGCCACGTTGTACCTCTCATCCCGTGACGGGCCCGCCAAGATGAGTGGAAATGAGAGGCGGTCTGGCTAATTTTCTGGGTGGACGCGGTCAGTCGAAGATGCCGCGATTGTTGGACTGCTTGGCGGCGGCGCCGAGAAGCTGCGAACGATACTTCGCGAACTCCGCCATCGGCATGTTCTTGATGTCTTCTGCCGAGAGCTGCCGAGAGCCGCCCTCGCCGTCCGTGGGGCCGTTCCCGGTGTAGCCGGTCGCAGCCACGCCGCGCATCTGCGAGCGGGCAGTTTCCTGAGCCGCCTGAACCGACTGGAAGATCTGCGACGTCTTGTCCTTGAGCATCTGAATGGACGCATCGACTTCCTCCGGGGTGTTCCCGGCGATGAGGTCGACGAGTTCCGGAGCGATGTTGGCGCGCTCGGCGCCGGCACGCTCCTGGATGTAGGCCCGGAGCTTGTTGTACTCCGACTCCTTCGCGAGCGCGGCCCGCTCCTGCTCCCGCTCCTTCTCGATCTGAGCGAAGCGCTTCTCCCACTCGGAGGAGCGTTCCTCCAGCAACTTCTTCGCGCTCATCTCGGATTCGGACTTGGCCTTGGCCGCGTCTTCCTCGGCCTTCTGGCGCGCAGTCTCTTCGGCCTCGCGCGTCTCGCGCTCCTCGCGGAGTCGCGTCAGCTCTGCCTCCAGGGCCGTGCTGCGCTCGTCGACCTTGTTGAGGCGGGAGTACAGCTTGTCCTTCTCCTCCTGGCGCACCCGCTCCAGGTCGGCCGCCGTGAAGCGGGCCTCCTGGCCGGTGGGCTGCGGCTTGGGGGGCTCCTGGACGGTTACCGTCCCCTCGGGGGTGACGGCGGTACCCGTCGCGGGGCCGCCCGGCGTGCCGGGGGGCGTGTCCTGCGGACCGTTGGGCGCGGGGTTTGGTGCCACGGTGGTTCACTCCAGGCTGGTGAAGCCGCCTGAACGAGTAGGAATGAGTGGCGGGCAGTTCAGTCGTTTTCTGGGTTCCGTCGCTGGGCCAATTTGGTGCCCTTCGACAGCGTCACGAGTTCGCTCAAAACCGATTCGGTGTCCTTGCCTTGGCCCACTCCCGGTACTCCTGGAAGGGGGCCGGCGCTTGTCGCTCCTGCGTTTCCGGACCCAGATGAGCCCGAAGCGGCAGGTGCGGGGGGCGGGCTTTCCACGCCTTCCGGCGGCAATCCCGTTGAGCGCAAGATAGCTGAGGCGATTTGCGCCTTGATATATTCGAGCGCTCCCGTTTCCTTCGCCTCGGTGATCTGCTCGTCGAAAATCTCCTGCATCTTCTCCCCGGGGAAAACTTCCCCGAGATCGCGCAGGGCCCCGCGCTTGGATTCGAGTCCGAGCGCGAGCTTGGCCTGGACCTCGTTCAACTTGACCAGGACGTCTACTGGGAGGGGCGGCGGCCAATCCACCGTCGTGTCATAGACCTCGGGGTCCCGGGGGTCGATGACAAGGGGCTGTTCGTCAGAGACCCGGATTCCCTGGGTGGTCGGGTCGTAGATGCGGCACTCGGGCTCGTACAGGAAAAGGGTGCGCAGGACGAGTTCGTTGATCCTGCGCAACCCGTGGGTGTAGTTCGTCTGCTTGAGGCTGTACCGCTGCATCAGCGGGAAGAACTGAATGGAGAGAGCTACTCCGCTGGTATTCGAGATCGCCTGGGCCTGGCCGAGCGCGGTTTCTGGGACGCCGGTCAGCTCGTGCATGGCGCGCTTGATCAGCTCCAGGTACGCCAGAGGGCCGTTGAGGTCGACGCCGTTCTCCAAATTGAAAACGTTGGCGTCTTTGGGTAGGCCGCCCCAGATCTTGCGTGCCCCCTTCTCCAGGTGGCTCGCTTTTGCCCCCGTGATGATGGTGACGGGTGCCGCGTGGTAGTTGACGATGTCGCTGATTTCCGTGCACTTCTCGTTGTACTCACGGTTCAGCGGGATCAGGTCGACGATGTCAGAAAGGCCCCACGGGGAGCCAGATATCTCGATGTTCCGGATGTGTACGATCGGGATGGCCCCGAGGGGGTTCTCACGGGCGTCGAGCAGCTCGTCGTTGACGTACTCCTCGATGACCTCGTCCGTGATGATCTCGGTGTACGTGTAGACCTGGCGCGTCCCCTCAAGGGAGGTGCCCCAGAACTTGTACTTGATCTTGAATCGGAGAAGTCGGTCCCGGTCGTGTGGGTGGTATTCGGGAAAACACTGTGCGGCGTTGAGAGGCAGCACCCGGACCCGCCCGGGGTGGGCGTTGCCGGCCGAGTCCATCCACGCTGGCTCGTATGCCACCTTCACGAAGCAGTCCCCGGCAACGGACCCGTTCTCGCCCATCTGCCAGAGCGTCGATTTCTTGTCGTTGTCGACAGTCCAGACTCGTTCCAGAAGCGCGGGAACGATGTGCTCGTATTTCTTCTCCGACTGGAAGTGGACGCCCCTGCCGAAAGTGAAGTTGGTGATGTACCGGCTTAGCGCGCCGGTGTAGTTGATGGTGACGTTGGGCTCTCCGGCCTCACGCTTGTAGGCCCAGTGGTAGCCGAGATACCAGGCCCAATGATTCGAGTAGCGCGTCAGGCGTAATCGAGGGCCATGGACTTCGAACTCCTCGTCAGCCAGCTCGACCAGGCCGAGCGGGCTGACGGAGATGGTCAGGTCGCTGGCGGCGGCTCGCATGGACGGGGAAGCGAAAGCGATGGACATCAGGCATCACCTCCTTTCTGAATCTGCAAGGGGTGCCCCGGCCGGGGTAGCGGCCGGCCGGGGCCCTTTTCCTTGTCGGGTAACAAGGTCTGGGCAGGTCAGATGACCGGCATGTACGGCACGGTGCCTCCGCTCCAGGGCAGGGCGATGAGGTACATGCGGGGGTCGATTTCCTGCGTCTGGATGGACTTGGCGGAAGTGGCAGCGCCGTAGATGTCGACCGCGAGACCTACGCGAACGGACTTGCCGGCCTCCACGGTCTCGATGAAGAACATGGAGTGGGTCTGGTCGGTGCCCGTCGAGATGTGCTGGTTGCGGTCGACGTAGGTGGTGGCGCCGTCGGCGCGGAGCTGGAGCCGGGCGCGGACCGCTGCCGTGGTGGTGTCCGACCAGCCGACGCAGATGTTGGCCCACGCGATCAGGAGTCGGCGCTGGGTGAAGGACGGCACCTGGTAGCTGTGCACGAGGGTCGGTGTCTTGACGTTGCCGGCGAGGCTGAACAGAGATGTACGCGCGGTCCCCACCGCCCAGGGCGCGGCGCTGAGGGCCGTGATCTGTCCCTGCATGGTCGTGATGGCGCTCTGCTGCGAGGACTGCGTCGCGTTCAGGCTGCCGATGGAGGCCGACGCCTCGATGAGGGTGGGGCTGAGCGGACCCGTGGGCGCGACCGCCCCGCCGATCACGTTTTTGAGAAGCGTGTCGATGGGGTCGGCCACGGCCGCCAGGTCCACGGGGACGTCCGGGACCTTTCCCTCGGTGGGGATCGGGATCTTTCCCCAGGGCGTGAGCTGTCCGGGGTTGGTCACTGCTCAGTCCACCCGGGCGTAGTTCCGGCGCTGGTGGCGTCCCTCACCCCGGTCGACCTGGGCGTAGGACTGCTCGGGCTCGGAGGCGCCCTGCGCCATTTCCTGAATGAACGTCGGTGCCTCGGGCCAGCTCGCGCTTCCGACGTGGGCGCGCTCGCGCATCGTCTCCTCCGGCGGCTTTTCGAAGACGTTCGCGTTGTGGTTCATGCGGCCGGGCGGCGTCTGGTAGCCCTGGCTGATGCCCTTGCCGAACTCATTCGGGATGTCGGTGTCGGTGGCGACACCTTCCTGAAAGCGCAGCGGGCCGCGTCGGCTCGTGTTCTGGGCGTGCTTCGTCTCGTAGAAGCGGTCTGCGGACTCCTGGAATTCGGGGTCCGGGCCAAGCGGGCTGTTCGCCATGGTGTGCCTCCCGGCGATTGAGACGTCTCACCAGGACGCTAAAGGCGCTGTTTTCTGCCCCGATAATTGCTACCAGGGAGTGTTGTGCATTTCGACCTCGGGCATCGTGAGATCGGCTGTCAGGTACAGCGCGTTGGAGAGTGAGTCCACGTAGTCGTCGTGGGCCGCGTCCACCTCTGGCGCGGCGACGATGATGTGAGGGCCCTGGTAGTTCAGCTCGGCGTCTTCCATCTGTTGGCGGAAATTGCGCCAGTTCTTGGTGGCCCGGGTTTTGGCGTGTGCGGGCCACACGACCAAGCCCTTGGACATGAGGTCCATCATGTGTGCCCAGCGCTTGGTTTGGTTGGTCCGGTCGCTTTTGAGGTCGACGATTTGCGCGTAGGGCATGAGGACCCGCAGTCGGCTGGCTACGACGTCGCCCAGGCCGCCGGCGTCGATGCCTATCGCGAACACCGAGTAGTGGTTGAGGAACTCGATGATCCGGTAGTACTGGGTTTCCCAGTCCATGCCTTGAAGATCGAGCCAGTTCAGGACGCGGTGTTCGTAATTCCCGTACTCGTCGGGGTAGTCCCAATTTACCCAGCACACTGTGACGATCGTTGAGTCCGTCTTCCGGGCAGGGTCGATTCCGACGACGACGGGCGAGCGATGCCATTCCTGGACGGCGCGCATAGAGGTGTCGCCGAGGGCGTCGAATCGGTCGCTCGTGACGAGCATTCCCTTGTCGAGGAGCCAGATCAGGCGGTAGGACAGCTTGAATTCGTCGGAGTCCTCGCCGAGCCGGTCCATCTCGCTCTGGACGAATTTCTTGTACCTCGGGACGTGCTTGGAGACGGTCTTCCAGTCGACCTGGAAGTGGTCCTGCCGGCGGCCCTTACGGTTGGTGTTCCGGCGGTTCTTTTGGATCTGCTCGTAGAAGCCGGACTTCGTGTAGGTCGGGGTCCCCGTCATCACCATGAGGCCGGCGGTGGAGGCCAGCATTGGGCCGATGCTCTTGTTGAGCACCTTGTCGTCGGCGGCCTGAGCCTCGTCGATGACGACGAGGTGGTAGGTCTGGCCTTCGATCATGGCCTTGGGGTGCGCCGTTTGTTTCCGGATGAGGCTGCCGCAGCGCTTGAGGAGCAGTACCTTTCCCCGGGCGACGAGCTTTTCGTCGATCTCGGGGTCCGCGAGGATGTCCTGGGCGCGGTCGGATGTCAGCCTGCCGACGATGCGGGAGAAAAGGGTCTCGCTCATTTCGTCGGTCGGAGCGAATACGCCGACCCAGAGTCCCTCTTTGAATTTGCCGAGCAGGGTGGGGAAGACCTTCGCGAGCCTCGGCAGCATGATGGCCGCGCCTGCGACGACGTCGGCCACGGTTTCGGACTTGCCGGACTGGCGACTCCAAAGGGCTGTCAACTTGGCGGAGTCCTCGATGATCAGGGACTCCAAGATGCGGCGCGCGAAGGGGAGTTGGTACGGGCGCAGGGGGTGCCCGGACAGCTCGTCGATGACGACGATGATCTTGTCGATGATGTCGCTGACCAGGGCGTGGTCGATGCCGGCGGTCTCGGGTCCGGACTCGGCCTCCTCGGGCAGGCCAAGGGTCAGCTCGTGTTCCGTGGCATCGAGTGGGGTCCCCATGCGCCGAAGCTAAAGTCGGGCAAATATGGGCAGATAATCACAAGCTGACTGTGATGCCCGTCACTACTGCCCGGAAGTGCCCAACGAAGTAGGCAGTAACCGGTTGAGTGTCCCCATGACCTCGGGATTCTTCGACTTCGGCGCCATCTCCAGGGACGCCATCGACAACAGCACCATCGACCAGCTCGCCGACCGCTTCTGTGACGAGAAGGGACGCAAGAACGCGGAGACTGGCAAGCGCTACCGGCGCGAGCTGGCCTTCTTCTTCGACACCCTGCGGCGCTTCGGCGGGGACCCCGAGGAGCCCTCCCGGCAGCAGGTCGACCGCTACCTGGCCTACCTCCTCATGGAGCACCAGGCCGGGCACCCCGGCCCGTGCGTACGCGAGTGCGGCGAGCTGCCCTACGCGCCCGCATCCGTCGCCCGCCGACGAGACGTCATCTCCGCCTTCTACGAGTACGTCTCCGCCGTCCCGTCACGGCCGAACTACAACCCCGCCAAACAGCTCCACGTCGAGCAGGCCGAGAAGACCGCCGTCGACATCCTCACCGAGGACGAGAACCTCACGGTCTGGAACACGACCCGGGCCCACCGCTGGCGCGACGGCGCCGCCGTCGGCCTGGCCGGCGGCATGGGCATGCGACGCGAAGAAGTCGTCCTCGCCCGCGCTGAAAATCTCGGCCAGAACGAGAAGGGACACACACTGCGGTTCTGGCGCGTCAAGGGCCGCTACTGGCAGACCGAGATCGTGCCGAGGCCCGTCCACGACGTCATCATGGCGAGCCTGGACGGGCGCACCAGCGGCCCCATCGTCACGGCCGCCAAGACCAAGATGACCCGCAACGCAGACACCGGCCTCCTGGAGCCGGAGCACCTCTCCGTGCGCGGCCTGACCTACGTCTTCGAGCAGATCCGCGAGTACAGCGGCGTGCGGCCGGACGACCTCCACTGCCACCTGCTGCGGCACACGTCGATCACCTACGCCTGCACCCTGCGGGACGTGAGCAAGGACCGGATCAAGAAGTTCTACGGCCACGTCTCCGACAAGGACCACCGCCGCTACAACGCATTCGCCAACCAGGTATTCGTCCGCGAAATCATCAACCCCATGCAAGGCCCCCGCTTCTGGACTATCGCAGCCTGACCCACCGGTGAATATCGCCGAAAAACCCTCCCTGCCTACGGTCGTGATACCGGACAGCAAGGAGGGTTTTCTCATGCCGCCGAGGAGAAGGCGAATCGGACCCCGGAACCCCCGCGCCGCACAGAATCGCGGCCAGGCCGGAGTCACGCCATTCAGGACAATCCGCGAGCAGGAGTTCTACGGCGCCGGCCAGCAGCCGCGAACTCCCGACATCAACTCCCGCCCCGGCTACTCCCGTGCCGACATCAACAACGCGATCGACGCGGCGTCCCAGAACCTCAGCCCCGAGAAGCGCGAAGCGCTCCGCCGCGCCCAGTGGCTGTGGGATGACGAGCAGCTCCTGTCCACCCGGCCCACGAACACGTCCTACCCGCCCCGGCCGCGCACGCTCGCGGCCGGCTACGACGACGAGTCCCAGACACTCTTCGTCCGATTCCGGGGGCGCCGCACAGGGCCGGAGGAATACGCCGACGGCGTGGGCTACGAGTACTACAACGTGAGCCCGCAGGAATGGGCGAAATTCCGCGACAACTGGTCCCCGGGCCGCTATATCAACTCCACCCTGGACGGCAAGCCCTACACCCCCGCTACCTGGTGAGCCTCATGCCGCTGATCACCACCACCCGCTGCCAGCGCTCCTGGCCCCGGCGCTACCGCACCTACTACCAGGAGACCGAGCCGCCCTTCCGCCGCTCCGAGCCCGCCACGGTCTACCGCCTCGGCGCACGCGGCCTCGTCGTCGGCCGCTGGACCTCCCGCGCCAAGGACGAGCACCAGGCCCTCACCGACGCCCTGGGGGCCCGCCCAGCCACACTCCTGGGCTCCGACGGCCAACTCCTGCCCAACTACCGCCGCAACTCCCCGGAGAGCGCCCCGTGTTCACCCGCCAGCCCGCAGAAGACGTCCTCCTCGGTAAGGCCCGAAAGCGGGTCGCCGGGCTGACTAAGATCGCCGCTCTGGAGTGGGGTGTGGCGGTGGCCGGCTACATCATGCGCGTCCTTGAGCAGCACCCTGCGGCCCAGCACCCGGAAGACGACCTGGGGGAGCTGGACACCGCCATCGCCGCCTTGCGGGCAATCCGCGAGCGCATCGCGGGCCCCTGACGACAAGCCCCGCGACGCTGTCAGTGCGCTGCTACGCTGCGTCACCCGCCACTCTTTAAGGAGCACCGGATGACGCCGGTCGGCAGCCAGCGCGACGTCTACAAGCCCCCGATCACAAAGCCTGCCAGGCCCAAGGTGCACCCCGACCTCCGGCAGGCCGAGGCCGAGGAGTTCGAGAACGACGCTACCCTCCGCGCGGTGCTGCTCAACGGCACCGTGCTGTCGGGGAACGTCGAGCTTTGCGACATCGAGAACTCCCGGCTCAGCAATGCGCGTTTCATCGGAGCATCCCTGCGGCAGTCCGTGCTCAGCGATTCAGAATTCGACACCGTCGACTTCGCCAACTTCCGCGCCCAGGACGTCTCTCTGCTGCGGTGCACCGTCAGCACGAGCCGGCTGACCGGATCTCACTGGCAGTCCGGACAATTCACGGACGTCACGTTCGAGGGCGGACGAGCCGACATGGCCCTCTTCCGAGGCTCGAAGCTCAAGCGGGTCGTCTTCCAGAACGTCATCCTTCAGCAGGCCGACTTCCAGGGTGCCGAGCTGACGCACGTCGTCTTCGACGGCTGCAACGTGACCGGCGGCCAGTTCGCCAACGCCACGATGAAGCGAGTGGAGTTCAACAACTGCACGATGCTGGACATCGGCGGGACCGCCGGCCTGAAGGGCGCAACAGTACGAGGCCCAGGAGCCTTGGAACTGGCCCTGAGCCTCGCACGTGACGCCGGGATCGCGATCGAGCAGTAGGCCGTCAGGCCGCGACCGCCGGCTGATAGCCGGCGTAGTCCGGGTCGGAGATGCTGCGGGCGACCTGCGCGAAGTCGAGGGTCTCGGCCCACTCCGTCATCTCGTCGAGCAGCATCCGCCCATACCGCGTGAACTGCTCCCGCTGGACCTGCATGTCGGCACACGCTGCCCGCAGCGAGGCACCGTACTTCTCGACCAGGTCGCCAGTACCCAACCGGTCCTCGATGTACATGAGCGGGACCGCCACCACAGCGGCGTGGAAGGCGGCGTGCAGGGGCCGCTTCTGCCCGATCTTGACGGCGGACAGGGCCCGGTACTCGTCCTTCTCCAGCTCGGCCGGCGGGAGGGTGAACAGCGGCTCCACGACGTCGAGGATGAACAGGCCGGTGTGCAGGCCCTCGTGGACGATGCACTCCGCGTACTGCACGACGTCCCACTCCTTGCCGGGACTCATCAGCACCACGCCGGGCAGCGTGTTGGCGCTTCCGCCGCCGTCCGCACCGGAGTTGAAGACCACGATGTCCGTGACGAACAGGTCCACCCACTTGCCCAGGTCGGGGTTGATCTCGTGGACGAGCTGGAGGGCGGCAGAGATCATGCCGTCCCAGCGCTCGCGGGTGGGCCCGTCGGAGGCCGTGGCGGGCCCCACGATGTGCTCGAAGATCCTCTCCTCGCGGCAGTGCCGCGCCCAGGCACCATCCTCGTAGGAGACAGAGACGCCGGTCCCCTCCGCCGACATGGGGCGTAGGGGTGTGATGGCCTCGCGATAGGCCGCCGGCACAGCGTCAGCCCCCTCGGGGTACGTGCCGGTGATGGCGTGGCTGAAGCGAGCGGTCATCTCGAAGAGATGGCCGACGTTGAGGACGTGCACGGGTAGCTCCTTCACAGGGGTCGGACGGGGTGTGCCCCGGGCCGAGGAACAGCCCAGGGCCCGGGGCACACGAGGGACGTGACGTCAGAGCGTCACTGGGAGTCGGTCCAGCCGCCCATCATGAGCTGGTGGCCGTCCTGGCGGGAGCTGGTGACACGCGCCCGGATGGCGCCCGGCAGGCCCTGCGGGTCGCCCTGTACCGCCAGCACGACGCCGGTCAGCCGCTCGTTCGACATCGCCGGCGGGGTGGGGCCGGGGGGTTGCGTCATTGCTGCCTCCTGGTTGGTCCAGAAACGGGTTAGCGAGGGGATCTTTGCCGCCGGATTTCCGACGCTCTCGCCGTGGAGAAAGTTACCTACGAACCGGGGGCTCGGAAACACGGAAAAACATGATTCTTTGGAAATGGAATATGCCAGAATCTAGCCCCTGAATTCGGGCATGCCAAAAGGCCGGAGATGCCAATGCCGGCAACCCGGAAAGTGGGCAGGTGAATACCCCGAGCTGGCCTCTACAGGGAGACGGAACGTGAGATCAGCTCAGGGATTCGAACGTGCGAAATGAGTATTTGAATTCTTTCCCGTAACCACCTCCTTCCGCCAGACGATCTGAACGGAAATGCAGTGCTAGGAGGGCGCCCCGCCCACCCTCACAGAAAGCAGGGCGCCCCCGGCCTGCCCGCCAAGGAGCAAGCGGGCAGAGGTTCAGGAATGCGGAGCCTCGGTCGGCAGCCGCGTCACCCCGAGGGAACGGTCGTGTACGCGCTCCAGGTTGGCTGCGAGGGTCCTCTCCGGCTCCGGCTCCACGTCGTCCAGCGCGATCATGGAGCTGCGGATGACGTCGCACAGGCAGGCCACGAGATCTTCGAGGGTGTGGCTGGCGCCCTTGCGCGGGTTGTAGGCACGCACACCGATGAGGGCCTGGCAGGCGGCGCCGAAGTCCTGGCCGATCTTCAGCATGAGTTTGCTGATCGGCACCTCGCTGAAGCCGTCGAACCGCGAGAGGGCCGCCAGGAGCTGCTTGCGCGCTTTGTCATCGGCCGTGTACAGAGCCACCGCAGCGGTCAGGATGACGTCGCACAGCTCCTTCACCAACTCCGGCTTGTTCTGGGGGCCCGGGGCGAGCAGGGCCTCACAGGCTTCGCCGTACTCCTCGCCGATCTTCATGACGCGCATGGTCAGCGCCGTCGCTTCGTCGACCGGGCTCTGCTGGTCGATCCACCGCTTGATGTCGCCGAGCTGCTCCCAGATCTTCTCCGGGGTGCCGGCAGTCATGGAGGTCATGTGTCGCCCTTCCTTTCAGGTCGCGAATTCGGAAAATCTGCGGGCTTTGCGCCATCAGCGCTCAAGACGCGGTGCGTCCAGGAAGGGGGCCGTCCTCGGCCTCCAGATAGTCGAAGTCGTCGGCCTCGGCCTGGCAGGGGCACCACTGCGGATGCCGGGCCACCGCGAGCATCATCGAGAAAAGACCGGTGAGTATCGTCGTGCCGAAAATCAGGGCGAGGGCGCAAACCGCTGTGCCGGAATTCACGGACGTCGACCTACTCATCGCTGCGGATCTCCTCGAAGGAAAGACCCGGCCGGCACGGCGCAAAACACCGGCCGGGTCGTCAGGGGCGGCGGACGGGGACTTCCTCCAGGGCGCACATCCCGGAAAGTCGAAGTGAAAACGCTCTTGCCGCGCTTCACCCCGTCCGCCGCAGCTTTTAACCACCCTCGCCGCGCTGGCGGCTCGGCAAGGGTGGCTTGAACGGCTGAGCCTCATCAGCGCTCCAGCCGTGTTCGCGAACTTCGGTACCCCCCAAGGGCCCCCCGTTCGCGTCCTCGCCGGGGCGGGGGCCGCCCCGCCCAGGCAAGTCCGTGTCCGACTCGGTGACCGCCAGCTCATGCAGAGCGCCGGCGACGCGTCGGAGTGTCCCGGGGTCGTTGCGCGCCACCGTTCCGCCCTCAGACACAAGCTGAGTGGCCTCCGTGATCGCTTCGGCGTCCCGCCGGGCGCGCTGGGTGGCGCGCTGGGCGAGCGTCAGTTGCGCTGCCCTGGCCTGTTCCAGCAGATCGACCAACTCGGCGGAGCTGAAGCGCACCTCCACCTCGGCCTCAGTGATGCCGTCGACCGGAGTCAAGTACCGCCCCTGCACCATCAGTTGGAGGGGCAGGTCACGCAACTCGTCGTCTTGCAGGGCTTGTTCAGCCAGAGGTACGAGTCGGAAGGGCATCACGTCCACCCCTTCGGCTGGAAGCACACGCACTTTCCGCCACGGGTCGCGTCTTCCTCGACCGTGTAGCCCGGGGCGAGCATCTCCAGCAGCTCAAGACCCCGGCCTCCTTCCGACGTCAGCGCGTGCTCCCGGTGACGGGGCAGCACCGGTGATGCGTCCCAGACCGAGATCCACAGATCCGACTTAATGACCACGGTGTACTCGGTGCCCGCGCCGTGCAGGACGGCGTTGGTGACAACCTCGCTGATCAGTAGTGCACATGCGTCTAACAGGTCTTCAGTGGCACCCAGTTCCGTGTAAATTCCTGTAGTCCAACTACGCGCCGTGGGGACGGTGTCGGCCTCGCGGTCGAAAGTTCTCGTCGCTTGGATCTGGCTCGGGACTTGATCGGTCAAGCTCATGGCAGCCTCCAGCGCGGCTGCGGCCAGCCACGCAGAACGATCACACACCGCGACGTGGCCCGTCCGGTGCGTAAGGACGAGTGTGGTGCGTACGCAACTGCGTACGCAACCCCACCGCCGGAATTACCCCCAGAAGTGCCGTCCACATGGCGTCACGCGCTACGCTCTGGGCAAAGACCACGGCCGGAGAGGGGAGGATGATCATGGCGCTCAACCCAGTCGCGAATTCAGCGCGGGAGCGCTTCGGCGCTGCGCTACAGGAGGTCCGCCTTGCCGCCCGGGTAAACGGCACCCCGGTGAAGCAGGTCCAGGTGGCCCGTGCGCTGGGGCACAAGTCCTACCACCGGTACTCGCGCATCGAGCGGGGCGAGACGTGGCCCAAGGACAAAGAGTGGGCTGTCATCTGCGATTTTCTGGAGATGGACGACGTCACTCGCGTGCGTCTGGAGACCATGCGGTCCGAGGGCCTGGCCATCGTCGAGAGCGCATGGTGGAACGAGTTCGCGGACGAAACAGACCCCAGCCTCATCCAGTTCGTGACCAACGAGCAGATCGCCAACAAGATCATCACATGCGCCGGCAGCATCATCCCGGGGCTGTTCCAGACCCCCGACTACGGCCGCACACTCACCAGCTACCTCGGCAAATCCACGATGACGCAACGGGTCGTGGAGCGGTCAGTCGAGCTGCGGCAGAACCGACGCAAGGTCTTCGAGCGACCGAACCCGCCGACCGTGGAAGCCATCATCGGAGAGGGCGCTCTCCATCAACGAGTCGGCGGAGCCTTGGTCATGGCACGCCAGCTCGACGCGCTGGTTGAGGACGCCAAGAAGCGCGGTGTCATCTTCCGCGTCATTCCGTTCGAGGCCAATGCTGCCCTTGCGTACCCCTTCCACCTGTTCGAGTTCGGAGAAGGGGAAAAACCCATCGCGGCGTTTGACGTCATGACGGGCATGGCCATCAAAGACACGCCCAAGGATGTCCGTGGGCTGCGGGACTTCATCGGGGACCTGAAGGACTTGTCCCTGTCTCCGGAAAAGTCCTTGGACCGTATCGGGAAGGTCAGAAAAGAGATGTCGAGTGACTGAAGAAGCCCGCACCGCCAAGATGGCCACGCTGGAGGAGCTGCTGGCCATCGACCCGACCACGCTCACGTTCGACAAGTCCTACGAGTCCGCTGGCGGTTCCGGTGACTGCCTTGAGGTCGCCAAGGTCCCGGGCAAGGGCTACCTGCTGCGCCACTCGATCCTCACGGATCATGTGATCCCGCTGACTGAAGGCGAGTACGTCGCTTACTGCAAGGGAATCCAGGCCAGCCAGGAGAGCATCGTCGCCAGCGGCCTGTAAGCCCAGCGCCCACGGCAAAGGCCCGCTCACCCCGTTCAGGTCGGGGAGGGCGGGCCTTCGTCATGCCGGCCTAGAGGCCGAGGAAAAGGCCGAGCTGGACGGTGAGGGAGACGAACAGGTCGAGGCTGCTGGACATGGGGACCTCCGGGTCAGTACGTGGGCATGGAGAAGATGCTGCTGCGGCCGTTGGTGGTCGACGGGGCGCCCGTGGGGGCGGCGCCGAGGCCGAGCTGTGGGCGGGTCGGCCGGCCGCGCACGGGTGCGGTGCCCGGCTGCGCGGTCAGGCGCGGCAGGGACGCGGCCTGGAGCGCTGGCGTAGCGCCGGGTCGGGGGTCGGGCAGCTCTGTGGGCCAGCCGGCCGCGAGGGAGCTGCGAGGGCCGCCTGTAGGAGTGCCGGGGAGCACCTCCTGGAATGCCTGCCAGGACGGGTTTGGCCGCCGGACGAGGGGCATGACGGTCACCTCTTCTCGGATGGGGCGTAATCCACGGTGGCGGGCGGAAAATTGTGCGCGGTAATCGTGGGCAGGGGTGAGGCCCGCGACCTGGCTCGGGGAAATCAGGTCGCGGGCCTCTGTTCGTGGGCCGGTCAGGGGTTTCCGTATTCCGGCTTCGCGTAGGTCATTTTCGGGATCAGCAGGTTGAGCGCCTGAGCGCGCATGTACTTCTCTTCCGTGGTGTGGCCGTCCCACGGGTAGTCCTCGACGGTCGGCACCTTGAGGCCGTCGAAGCAGTCCTTGTCATCGGGGTGGATGTGCCACGACATCTGGCCCTTGGGCGTCTCGATGTACAGGACCGGGTACTCCGGGGCCTGGAGGTCGGTGTGGGAGAACACTCCGCCGAACATTCCGACGTAGCCGCCCAGGAGGTAGGCGCGTTGGCGGTAGAGCGTCATCCCGGATTCCAGCTCACTGTGCACGGCGCACCGCCACGAGGGGCACGGGGAGCACCTGGCCGTCGCGCGTGGTCTCCCACCCCATGCGCAGGACCATTTCGACGTTCCGGGTGTGGTTCAGGAGGAGGCCAGCCACGACGGTTCGGGTCGGGCCGGCCAGGCGTACGGGCGTCAATTCAGTCATCAGGGTGGCCCTTTCTGATCTGGGTTGACGCCTATATTCACTACGCGGTGGAAACTGTTGTCAGCGACACGGACGGCCGACCGAGTGAAACGACTCCGCCCCCTACGCCGAAGCGCATTTCCCGGTGAATCTCGGCGACCGTGAAACTGTTTCTGTCTCGCTCGAATGGCGGCATGTACATCCCGTAGAAGCAGTCCCGGTCCTTGTCGTAGCCCATGCGGACGAGGCCGGCCGGCCAGCGGTAGGGGACCTCCCAGCGCTGCCAGTGGGTCGACACGAACCCGACCAGGTGCAGCTCCTGCATGGCGGCCTGGAGCCGCTGGTGGGGCACCATCGGCTCGACGACGGCCCAGCCGTGGTCCTCGGGTTCGAAATCGCGGGGGAAGGCGAGCAGCCCGAACATCACAGGCTCCTGGGGGCGAACGTGAGGCAGGCGGCGATGCCGAGCTGCACGGCGAGCCGTCGGCGCTTTGCCTCCCTCGTTCTGCGGCCGGTCTCGTCGAGAGTCTTCTCCAGGGCGTGTACGAGGTCGGCCCGGACGCCCAGGGCTTCGCCGTCGGTGTAGACGTGGCTGTCGAGCCGGTCGGCTTCCGTGTTCGCCAGGTGCAGCAGGGGAACGCCGGCAGAGGTCGGCCCGACCGTCCGTACGTCGGCGTGCTCGCACTCGACGCAGCAGCACACCAGGGAGCGGAACTCGTCCACGCCTCGGCACATGGTGTGGTGTCCGAGGGCACAGGCGGTGGAGAGGTAGAGCACCTCCATCAGGCCGTGCAGCAGCTTGGCGGCCTCGCTGAGAGGCATGTCGATGTCGGTGGCTTCAGGCACGGCCCATCTCCTCCTGCTTGGGGGCGAGTTCCCAGGACTCGACCATCTGGCGGCCCGCGTCGGTGACGCTGAAGAAGGCGTCGCCTTCCCGCTTGGCGCTGACGGCGCACTGCTCGCGGACAAGGGCTTGGAGCGCAGCGAAGACGCGACCGGATTGGATTCCTGTGGCGTCCGCGATCTGAAGGACAGTGCACTCCCCGTGGGCGGACAGTGCGCGCAGCGCCTGCATTTTCTCGGTCATGACACCTCATTCGCTCGTGCTGCTGGGTGTGCATAAGCGGAGAGCCCCCTGCCGGGATCAGGCAACAGGGGGCTCCCGTGCACAGACGTCTGATGGGAAAACCGGCCGACGAGGTAGGGCCGACTACCCAAACAGATACCGTACAGAGACATAAACGGGGGGTCCCCAATTTGGTTACGGATCTGTTGGGTGCTCACTCTGATGGCATAGCGCCGAGCGAAGGTCTTCAAGCATCGCGGGGACGATGTCGCACACCTGCACGGCAGGCTCGTCGGCATTGTGCTGGTGTGCCCAGGAGGCACAGAGCATGCGGGCGATATCGGCCGCGACATGCCGTGACCTGCGGATAGGCCGTGCCGTCAGGCCAAGGCCCTGACGGCGGTAGCGGACCCGTCGGACCCACGCCGCGCCAAAGTCCGGGTCACGCCGGCGGAGTTGGTCGACGACCCGGTAGGAACTGTGGGTCTCCACCCCGAACACACTGGGGAAGAAGACTTCTTCGGTGACGGTGAAGGCCAGTCGGCCGAGGCTGGCGGAAAGGTCGAAGGGGTGAGATTCCAGGAGCCGTTGGTTGGTCCTGTCGTTGTTGACGAAGAACTGGACGTAGGCACACCCGAGTAGGCGCCAGTCGGTCCCGACACTCGTTGCTTCCGGCATGTTGCGCATCGTAGCCATTACTGTCCCCGTATGAATTCAAGGCGCGAACGCCGGACTGTGTGTCCCGAGTGCAACAATGAAATGGGTGCCACCCAAATGGCGTATGGGTACTGCGGGGAATGCCGCGACTTCTACGCCGCGCAGGCGGACTTCGACGAGGCCCCGGACGCGTTCACGCCGCCGCGCATCATGGGCGGGGGGTGGATGCGCTGCTGCGGCGCATCCTTGCGGGCCTGGGCCGTGTACCAACCGGCACCCTGGACGGCCGGCGAGAGCGTGCCCTGCGTGTACCAGCTCAGGAACGAGCTGCACGGGATGCGTCTGTGCCCCTGCGGTTACTGGCACTGGGCGAAGGCGACCTGCGACGAGAAGCCGCCGGCATGAGCGGGCCCACCGCGTGCCGCTGCATCGTCGAGGCCCTGGCCGTCCTCGCCGTGGACCCCGAGACCCGGCCGGGGAGCTGCTGCGTCTGCCCGACCCACGCGCAGCTCGTCGTGTGGGACGGGGCCCGATGGCGCTGGAGTAACCAGCCGGCCGACATCGAGACCGCGCTCCCTCGAACGGCGGATGGCCGAATTGTCGGCGCATGCCAGACTGACCCACGGATTGAGGAAGTCCACGCATGAGAATGCCGCACTCCAGAGTCCCGGGGTGCGGCATTCTCGCGTCACGTCCTTCCGAGAACATCGGGGAATATCTCCACTTCCCATGAGCCATCCGGCATCCGCTCGAAAATGGCGGCACAGGGGAACGCCTCGCCGTGGCCGAGAACGGCTTCGGCGCGCTCGTCGACCTCCAGAGCCCACTGAAGACATACGCGGGGCAGGCGCCAGGGGCCGTTGTGGGCCTCGACCCACGCGAGCCCGCTGCTCTCGTCGGCGTACACCGACTTCAGCTCGGTTCTTCGACGGGTGTATCCCTCGTCGATGCGGAACTCCCGCATCGCTCGCACCTCGTTGAGCTGCCGCGTCAGGTTCACGCCGGTGAAGGGTGTCTGCACTCTGTCTCCCTCTCGCGATCAGGCGGAGATCTTCTCCACGGCCACCGTTTCGCCGACGCGGCGGAAGGCGAACGCCGCTGGCATCCGCAGCTCCCGTCTCCTGGTCTGGGCGTCCAGCTCCATGGCCCAGGGCCACAGCGTGCGGGGCAGGCCGTAGGCGTCGCCTTCTGTCGTCAGGACGTACCAGCGGCTGCCGTGCGGTTCAGGCGTGACGCCGTTGACACGCAGGACCAGGCCCTGGTCGCCGGCCGGTACCGACGGGACAAACAGCATGGGCAGGGTCACTGTCCCGGCCCCGTCCACGAGAGTTCGGCCGCCCAACCCGGTTCATTGGCCGGCTCGTTGGTGCCGACCACCACCATGGTCATGGCCTGCTTGTGCTCCTCGACCGCCTCGGCCGGATCGTCGTAGGTGACGAGCACTTCCAGGAGCGCGTTCTCCGGGGCCGGCGTGTACAGGGCCGTGCCCCACACCCGGGGCCGGAAATTCACCGTGACCCACTCACCGGCCCGCGCGTCGGGGTCGAAGACCAGGCACAGCGTGCGCACCGTGACCATCTCACCGGTGGCCAGCTTGAGGTCGGACTTGTACAGCGTGCGCCGCTCGACGTCGGCGATGAGATGTGCCGCCTCGGACGGGGAAACGGGTTTGCCATCAGGGCCGTAAGAGAAAGGCACCCCCGAAGGTCCCAGCGCGACGGAGGCCAACTCGCTGACTGACACTTCGAATTCTCCCTTCAAAGCGGAAGGCCCGGCACAGAGGCGGGCGCAGGCAAGGGGGGGTTTGCTGCGCGGCCTCTGTACCGGACCGGACTTGGGTGGACGACGAACCCCCGAGAGCAATGGAAGAGGCCCGGAGGCCCGTCGTGTGCACCGCAAAACCATCAACCCACAGACCGCCCCAGGAGTCACGGCAGAAAAGAAAAATTGTGAGCCTGTCACTCTAATGGGTGACGGCGGTCTTGCGGTTGAGCCAACTACCCGCTGCGCATATGCCCGCCTGCGGTGATGTCCGAGATGCTCGTTATATCCGCCCACATCGTGGGACTACCAGCGAGTACGCACACACTGAGTAACGCACACCCCGGCGGCGGGGTCCTCACCACTGCCACCGCCAGCACCCATCCGAGGGACCCAAAGAAGTGTGGCGAAGCGACAATTTCTCAGGAGCGAAGCACCGCTTCGACACGTTCGCACGCCTTCTTGCCCAGGAACAGGTCCAGCGCTCCCTCGTCGGCCAGGTCCATCACCTGCCGGACCGTCCCGTATCCCTCACGCGCAAGCCGTCGGGAAAGGGTGTGCCCCACCGCGTCATGTCCCACCAGGTCCGCCACCGGCAGTCGGCACGGGGGCCTCTGGTGGCACTTTTGCTCCGGCTGCGGGAGGAAATCCTGAGCACATGCCGGACAGAACGTCGTCATCTGACGATCGTCCCCACGAGCCGCACACCATCCGGCTTCCCGAGACCTGCCCACCACGGCCGGCGCCGTCGGTGCAACGAACCGACCCTGCGCATCGCAGCGATAGCCGGAGCAACTCAGCTCAAGTACAACGCTCATGACGGAGACGCTGCCGAACTACCCAGCGACAAACAACCAGTTCGGAATTACTCACTGCGAAACCGGCAAAGTTGACCGCACTTACGTAACGAAACTCCGCTACCCCCGCGTCCTGGCCGCGACAGGGTTCGAGACGCTAACCGTCCGAGAATCCCGCGCCCACTCGACCGTGTACCAGTACTCCGTACCCGACGACAGCCCCGTGTCCTCGAACACGCCCGTCAGATCCGTGGAGTACGCCACCTGCTGGGACAGGAACGGCGAACCCGGCGACGTCGACCTGGTCCACCGGTAAACCCGCACCGTGGCCTTCACCGAGGTTCCCCACGCCAGCTTCACCGAGCTGTACGTTGCGGAGTCCGAAACCACACTGACCGACGGCTTCGCGCCCTTCGTGCCCGTCGTGGTGAACCGCGTCTCCGCAGACCACTCCGACGTCACCTCGCCGGCAGTCACCCGGGCCCGCACCGCGTACGGCGCCCCCGTCGACAGCCCCTTCAGCCCGAACGACCCGTCGTACAACCCCATCGCCGGCAGGTTCCACGGCACGTCCGAGATGGAATACCAGGGGCTGTCAGTCCTCGTGTCCTTCACCTGCGCCTCGATGACCCGCGCCTGGCCGGCCAAGGCCGGCGTAAGGACGTTCACCGTGGCATTGCGGTCCAGGATGCCCGTCACCGCCAGCGTCGGCGCCTCCAGCGCAGAGCCCGTCGTCTCCGCGTCGGCCTCCGCACTCCACTCCGACTCCGCCTGGACCCTGAACGCGTACTGCGTCCCCGGCCGCAGGCCAGCCACGATCAGACTGCGCGCACCCCCCGCTACGGACGTCTCCGGCCACGAGCCGCTGCCGGCGACCGACCAGGCCACGACGAAGGCCAGCGGATCTTCCGCACTCGACCAGGACACGCGAACGCTCGTGTCCGAAAGAACCTCGGTCGACACATCCGCCGGCACTTCCACCGCGAGCGCACCCACGCTTTCCGCAGCCGCCAAAGTCGTGGTTGTCGCAGAACGCTTCGCGGCCATATCGGAATCTCCTTCGCGGGACGCATTTCCACCATCGTCGCATCACGAAAAAGAGCACGAAAAGGCCCCGCAGATGTGCTGACGGGGGAATGCAGCACTCCTGCGGGGCCAGCTATCGGGCCGGTGCGATCTACGCCGCGTCCGGCTTCCCGGCAGAGGGACCTTCGATCCAGTCGTCACGCTCGTCACCGAACGCCGACCCGAGATACGGGCCCACACGCCCTTCATGGTCACGGAACCAGAGCGCCGGGATGCTCTCCTGCTCCGCCTCCTGGACGTCGGCCGCCAACGTGGCCTCCGGCATGAACACGAACACCTTGGCCCGGAAGATGCACTTCCCCGCCTGCTGCCACGAGAGGCTCGACACCACAGCGCCCGGCTTCTCCTTCAGCAGCCGACGCGCGTCCTCCCAGGACATCGCCGTCGGAGCCTCCCTCTCGCTCATCTTCCGTCCCCTTGATTCGATCCCAGTCGATACCGCGCACACACCCCGGGCAGAGCAGGAGCTTGAACATCCCCTGCTCGAAGTGCCGGCGGTGGACCTTGCAGTACGGCACCACGAGCGGCAGTTTCTGCGCCCTCGGGTCATAGCCCTCCGCGCGGTTGATCACGCCGAGCAGCTTCTGAAACCGAGCCACCGCATTCATCCGACGCCTCCTGCCGATCCCACGACCCGCACGTACCCGCAGAGCCGCTCCCGCACCTTCCAACCGACCCACTCACCCGAACGAGTGACAGTCCGTGGAGGGCGGTATGCCGTGGGTCACGACGGTACTGGCTGCGCACGCAACTGCGTACGCACCTCGGCGATTTGGCATATGCCGTTACGCGGCCGGTGTCTCCACACTCGCCGGAGTGAGCCCTGCCAAGCAGGAGTCCATCGACTCAAACACTCGATAGACCTTGCTCAGCCCCGTGATCCGCATGATCTTTTCGATCTTCCCGCCAGCCGCCACGACGACCGCGAGTTGACCGTCCGGGCTGCGGCGCCGCAGCGACTTGAGGATGAAGACCGACACCCCGATAGCCGTCGAATCGAAGAAGCTCACCTTCGAGCACTCCAGCACCACGTGCCCCCACGTCCCGCCGACCTGCAACTGCTCCCGAAAACAGTCCCGGAGCTGTGGCGCGGTGTAGACATCCACCTCGCCCTCGATGCTGATCACCAGCACGTCCTCGCGCGGCTGCGACGTCTCAAGATGCAGATCCATCACCCACTCCTCCCCGGACGCACCCGCCGCGCCCCCTTCGGCCCGCACCATACGCCTGCGTACGCAACTGCGTACGCAACATCGCCGAACCGGCCCCAAAGCCAGCCCACCCGCCAAACCCGCCACCAGCAATAAGAAAAAGAAACTGTCGAACCCTCACCCAAACGGCCCACACGCGAATTGCCTCAACGGGCGCCGGTGCATAACGTCTCACCCATGACGACGCGACTTAGCCAGGTCGTAGCAGTGGAGAAGACCCGTAAAACAGAGGCGTACGGCGCACTGACCGCCGCCCACCACCAGGTCCAGAAATCCCCGCTGCTGACCGGCATCTCCCGCACATACCGCCCCCGCGACGAAGAGGGCGAACAGCTCCCCGCAGAATCGACCCGCGTTCAGCTCACCGTTGACGGAGCAATCCGAGACGCGGTCAACGGGCTTGTGCCTTTCTTCGACGTCACGGCAACCAAGGACTGGGGTAACTGCAACGCCCGCGCGGACGTCAAGGTCGGCGAACGCGTACTAGTCGCCAACGCGCCCGTCACCTACCTGCTTTTCCTCGAAAAGCAGCTCACCAGCCTCCACACCTTCGTCGAGAAACTCCCCGTTCTCGACCCCGCCGAGGAGTGGACCTGGGACGAGTCGACTGGCATCTGGCGCACGCGTGCCTACGACACCGTCCGCTCCAAGAAGGTCCCCCGCAACCACGTCAAGGCCGAAGCCACCGAACGGCACCCGGCCCAGGTCGAGGTGTACTTCGAAGACGTCCCGGTAGGCACCTGGACCACGGTGAAGTACTCCGGAGCGGCGCCGGCCACACGACGGCAGGCCATCCTGGACCGCCTCCAGGCCCTCCGCGACGCCGTCAAGTTCGCCCGCGAAGAGGCCAACGCGACCGAGGTCACCAACCAGCGGCCCGGTGCGGCAGTGATGAATTACCTCTTCGCCGCGTAACTCACAGAGGGCCGAGCATCTGTATGCCGGTAAGGCACATGGGTAACAGTCAGGATTGCGTGACTGCGCTCGGGAGCGGGAGGGGTACCCCGCAGACAACAACACAGACTCCCGTCGCCGGCGTGCGACGGGCGCGCAGGAGCGCAAACTGAAACTCAACGCCTGAAATTTGGCAACGGGTTGGCCCCAGTGAAGGTTCGAGCCCTTCCCCCGGCATTCATGCCGGAGTAGCCCAATTGGTAGAGGCAGGCCGGCCCCGAAAGCTCAATTTCTCGCTCCCAGTTTCAACACGCCACCAAACGCCGGATCGACCGGCCCGAGCAACATCATCGAGATAAGGGTTCGAGTCCCTTCCCTGGCGCTTCATGCCGGGGTGGTCCAATGGCAGGGCGCGGCGATCTCAATACGACTCGGAGCCTTAAATGTGCCGGCGTGAGCTGATGGGTGGACAACCCTACTTAGGGCTCGTTTTAGGAACGAGTAACCCCCAGGGGGGTCGGGACTGGCTACGTCCCGGCCCCCCGCCAGCATTTCAAGAGGTGACGCAACGCCGTAGCACTACGAGCAACACGAAGGGCCCATCTCCCCAAAGACGGGCCCTTCGCTCCAACTCCGCTCACGCGGCCCCTACATCAGGCCGTGCCGGTTCGGGTCCTGGCACCCGCCCTTGGTGGTGCCGCAGCCAGCACAGCCCTGTCCCTCGTTCTGCACCTCATCCAGGCTGGCCCCCCACCGTGCTGTAGGCGAGCGCCGACCACGCCGGCATCGGATCGAACTCACGGCGCAGGGCCTCGACGAGCTTCCGGCGGGACAGGATCACCTCCAGGCCGTGATGGTCGCTAACGCCGGTCATGTCGATGACGTTGACCTCCAGGACCGCTTGCACAGTCCACGGGTCAAAGGAGCCCCGGTCGATCCGCCGGCCTCCGCCTTGCCCATCAGCGGCATGGCCGGCCGTCGCGTCCAGGGCCCGAATCTGTCCGAGCTGCTGCGCGGCGTACCGGGCCGGGTCCCACATCCCGCAGTCCAGCAGCAGCTCGTCGAGGTAGGTGCACGATTTCCACGAGCCGTCCGGCTGCCTGCGCGCGCGGTGTCGGCGGTGCACGAGATCTGTGATCTCCGGTGAATTCCAGTCGATGGGCGGCACCGTCTCGCCGACCGGCACGGGGTACTCGTTGCAGTCACCAAATCCCCAGAACGCTGACCAGCGCCTTTCCGGGTCGTTGCCGTACTTTGCCTGCACCTTGTCCACCAGCGAGGACAATTCTTCCGCCTCCGCCTCTCGCCCGCTCGGGGAGCAGAAGGAGTTGTGCCAGGCCACCGTCACGATCGGCGTTGGCGGTGCGTTTTCACCCCGGAGCCGGAGAACTACGTTCGTCGGCGGCGTACGCCACACCCTGAGCTGGTCGTGCCGTGAGACGACCTCGAATGTGCTCTCCCGCACGAACATGCCCGTGGGATTCCTGCCCTGTCCCGTAGGCGCCCGGAAGCCCTTCATGCCGAGCAGCGTCTGAGCGGCGCCGAAACGCCGGTCAGCGGCCTCCTTCGCCATCTCCCAGGCGGCTAGCTCCTCCGCACCCGCATCCGGATTCAGCGGCTGGACCTGGGAGTACGTCATCTCCGCCCGACCGAGCCAGTCGAACTGCCGTGGCGCCAGGATCTCGTGATGAGCCCGCGTCCACTTCCCCGGTAATTGCCCCGGCCGCTCCTCCGGACCGCCGTCATGCTCCAGGTTCGAGAACCCGAGCCGAACCACGTCCTCGCCGTACTGCTTCATCAAACCCCTCTCGCGACTGCCGGTGTGTCCACACGAGATAGGAGCCCCAGGTACCGGCGAAAACGCCCGAGGGTGCCCCGCCTTGCGGTCACCTTGTGCCCTGTGGCGGGCAGGCTCCTACGGCGGGACACCCTCACAATCTCGAAGCCCACCAAACCTGTTGGTCTGGCCTTCGGGAGAGGAATCTAGCGCACATTCGTGCGTACGCAACTACGCACGCAACTGCGTACGCACTACTGTGCCCTCATGACTCAACAGACCCTGAGCATCGACGAGTTGCTGACGAATTGGGGTAAGGCGTACCGCGCCTCCCTACCGCAGCTCACCCCCGAGGAGGAGGCCCAGCGCTACCAGGAGTCCCGCAACCGCCTGGCCGCCGCCATCTGCACCCGCCTCGACGCCAACGGCGCGGTCGCATGCGGCCTGTGCCATAAGGAGCGTCCCCGCACCGACGCGGAGGAGCCCTACTACTACCCCTCCGACGAGTGCGAGAACGCTGGCGAGCCCTGGCACTACCACCGCGACTGGAGCAAGCCGCCGACCGAGGGTGTCCCGACCGCGACCACCTGTTCCTGCGGGAGCAGCAACGTGCAAGACGTGCCGGCCGGTGAGACGCCGGACGGTGCGAGGTATCGGTGCGGAGACTGCGGATGTGAGTGGTAACTGACCTCAACGCGAAGATGCCCCGCCTTGCGGTCGCCCATGTGCCTACACGGCGGGCTCCTACGGCGGGGCATCCCTCTGGGCGCATGGCTTCGCACATGCTCATCGCCGATCTCGTGGCGCGGCGATGGCAGGACACTACCGAACATCTCTGCGTACGCAACTACGCACGCAACTGCGTACGCATGGCTACTCTGGCTGCTATGAGCGCACCAACCCCCGCCGACGAGCCGGGAATTACCCTGGAACAGGTCTACGCTGCCCTACAGGCCCTCGGGACGCGTGTGCCGGCACTAGCCGATGACCCCCAGCCGATGAACCGGGCCCAGGCGCTCGGGCATCTGCTGTTCACCGTCGAGGGCGCCCTGATCGTCGAGAACGACCCGATCGGCAGGGAATTCACGCGCGCTGGGTACATGGGCGGCGTGTGGTCAGCCGTACGCGCCGTCCCCATGCTGGAGTCCGACGCCGAGCGCGCGTACCAGGAAGCGTGGACGCGAATGCTCGACGAACGACTCGCGCGAACTGCCCTGGACCTGCACATGACCTGGGAAGCCCGACCAGGCGCATTTCCCACGGGTCCGGCGGTCAACGCCCTGCTCGCGGCGGTACTGCCACTCGTACAGGCCACGTATCCGGCGCCCACCGAGGACGCGGTAGCGAAGCAGACGCGAGAAGCACTGCACCAGGCGCGCGGCTTCCTCGCGACCGCCCGGCAACACATCGAGGCCGGCCGGCGGAAGTTGAAACAGCTCGGCCACCGACCCGAGTAAGTTCGGCAACATAGCGGCCGGCGGAGCCTGCCCCCGCAGGCGACGCGACGCAAAAATCCGAGCCAGGAGGGCGAGTTGAGCACGCTGGAGCTAGCGCCCGGTGAGACGGCCTTCGTCGGCCGCGACGGGCAGACCCTGAAGACGATCGAGTGGGCCTGCCACCGCGAGGACCGCGAATACCGTGTCGTCGACAGGACCGAGCACCTCGACACCATCGTCCAGACCCAGTGGGAAGGCGTCGCCGACACCGTCGAGATCGGTTTCATGTACGTCACTGGCATCCGCTGGGCCAACGAATGGACCACCGTGTGGCACTCCCACTGGCCCTGCACCGACGCCGAGGCGAAAGCCAAGCACGAAGAAATCGTCGCCCTGCTGCGCGAGACCTGCCCCGAGCTGCCCACTTGGCAGACACGCCCCGAGTTCCAGCGTCGTCTCCGCAGGACCGGGAGTTGAGAGCGCCTGTCCGCAGCCAAATGACGGCCGGCTCAGCCCATGACCGTTATTTGGCTGCCCGCACTGGGCTGAGCTGCCAGAATCCGGGGCATGAGCGAAACCCCCGAGCTGCCGTGGCCGGTACCCGACGAACGTTCCCAACTCTTGATGGCCAGCCAGTTCGCCGACATGCACGACGTGGTCCGCGACCTCGTCATCCCGCCCGGCCTGCCCCAGGCCGCCGTTAGCGTCCTGACCACGGCGCGCGAGCTAATCCGTATGGCCTTCTACCGGTACGAGTTCATGATGCTCGGCGTCGCGATGTCCATCATCGCCATCGAGACCGCGCTCACCGCCCGCTACGGCAAAGGCAGCCTCGCCGACCACCTCAAGAAGGCCCACGCCGACGGCACGCTCAACGAGGAGCAATACGACCTCCTCGACACCGTCGGCCGCCCGATCCGAAACAAGTTCGCCCACGGAGACCTCACCCACGCCACGATCACCCCGGCGCTGGCCGTCGGCATGGCCCAGACATCGTTCACGCTCCTCGCGCAGTTGCACGCAACGCCCGCTTCGTGAACCGGGCCACTCGGCGCAGCCCTACAATCCCCGCATGGTTCAGAAGAAGGTCATCACCTACACAGACGATGTCACCGGTGAGGAAGCCGAAGACATCACCACGCACACCATCCTCATTGACGGTGCCGGGGTCGAAATCGACCTCTCCGGTGCGAGCCACGATCGCCTGCTGGAGATCCTGCACCCCTACCTGAGCGCTGCGGGTGCCCGCCGCGTACGCGGAGGCATCGCGGCGGCAGGTTCGAGAGGTAAGCGCCGAGGTGCAGCAACGGCCGGCAGCGGGGACACCGCGCAGATTCGCGCCTGGGCCAAGGAGAACGGCTACGAGGTCAACGACCGAGGCCGAGTCTCGGCCGAGGTGAAGGAAGCCTACGAAAAGGCGAATTCCTGACGCCGGGGCCTTAGACGCCCAGCTATTTTCCGAGCTAAATCGCTGCGTTCCGGCCGACGACGCCCCACGTCGTACGCTCTCGTCATGAGCGACGTGCAACCCACCCCCGTACGCCTGATGCTGTCCTTCCCGGGCTCCCAGGAGTACGCCCACGACACCGAGCTGCCGGCCGACTGGTACCTCGACAGCCGGTACTCGGGTCTCAGCGACTACGCCCAGCACCAGCTCCTGCCCCAGGCGCTTGCTGCGGCCGGCCTCAAGATGGCGCTGGAGTTCCCCGAGGGCGTCAGCGGCGTGACGGCGGACGCGATCCGCATGGGGCAGGAGCTGCCGGCCGGCGGCCCGGGGAGTTAGCACCCCCGCCATTTTCTGCCCGCGCATTTTGCTAGAGTCGCCTGCGCTGGCGGCCTTTCAGTGACGACTCGTTGAGGCCGCTGGCGCCCCGGCCCCGGGCCCACGGCCGTCGGCAATAAAACGGAATATTGGCTTCCGGCCACTGCCGGCGGCGGGGACACTGCCTCTGGGCTGAACGTCGAAATGCGTCAGGAAGCCCAGGCACCCATTTGTCCGCTTTGGCCGTTTAATGGTGGGGGGTCCGCCTATGTCGCGCTTTGCAGGGATACGGCACCCATGCCCCATATGTAGCACATGACAGGGTATTTGGGGTAAATGGCGTGATGGGGGACATGCCCCGTTCTGTCCCTCCGGGGCGGGGGGTGCCGACCGGCCCCCGAGGCGATTACTGCGCGTAAGATACCTTACGGGCAGTAATGGTAGGCGGACCGTGACGTTACCGGCGCGTACCGTGATATTAGTGGAGCGTTTGCTCCGCTTTGCTCAGTGAATACCGGCATAATGCGCATTGCGTGTGTATGCCGCAAGTGCGCAGGTAGCGGGGCAAGCGCGAGGTACTGCCTAAATGTATTTTATCGCCACATACCCGGCACCCCTGGCATAAGCCATTTCCAGGGCATGGGCGAGTTGCTCGCACGTCGCCGCCCGCCTCAAGTGGACATCCCGGGGCATCCCTACTCATACAGGGAGACACAAGGGCGGATGCCCTAGACCCCCCGAATTTTCGCGCCCGCGCATTTATGGGGCGTGTCCGTCATGCCCTGGTATGTAGAGGCGAAGCGCTGAGCGCCATTCTGACGCGCCCGACCCCCGGACGGTACCGAGCGACCCCCGACGCGTGACAGTCGCTCACGCGCTCACGTGGACCCCCGGGGGGTGCCGTTGCGCGGGGGGTGCCCGGTCATGCTGGCACCGTGCGGCACCGTGGCCGGACGCGTACGGGCCCCGTGGGGAGTGGCCGGAGCATCGGACCCCGGGGGCGAGTGCGCCCCGTAGGCAGGCACACAGGGGCGCGGTTACGTAGCGTCAAACTTCCCCGAATTTCGGCGAATTTCGTCACGCTGCGTGTTTTCGGCGCCCGTGGTGGGCACTCTCCGGCATTCCTGACGGCATGTCAGGTAAAGCCTATTGGTGCAGGTCAGAGGCTCTTTTTTGTCCATCCTTGACCTAAAGGTAAAGTCGTGATCTTGACGCCCGTTATGCCCGGTTAGATACGGATACGGCGTATCTCGTAAGGAACTAGGCGGCATGGCATGTCATGAGCCTATTTTCCCGTGCAATCTGGACACCAAGATTGTCCATATGCTGAGATTTTCCAGCTATTTCCAAGATCTTTTGACCCCCTAAAACCCCCTTTGACCTGCAATTACTACGCCATGCGCACGGTTGATTACAGGAAAGGGGCTACCCCCACGGGGGGTGTCCCGTAGTGTCTTCCTTGTCACCGCAACGGAGACGCCGCCAAAACCGGGGGCGCGGCGGGGGCAGAGAAAAGGAGGTGAGAGGGGCGGGGGAAATTCCCTCGCACGTGCCCTATGGCACCCGTGTGCTTAGCGGGTGTGACGCCGGTTCTATCCCGGTTCCTGGCACCCATAGCGCGAATTTCCTCGCTATGCGTGACCGTGGCTAACGCTTCACAAGCGCTCCCATAGGTGCGTGAGGCTTCATGTAAGCCTTTACGGTCTCGGTTGCCAATTTCCCGTCCCATCGTTTCGCCCCTGCGCACGCCAGTGCACACATTCCCCATGCGGGGGCGATTCCTCCGGACGGCCGTTCTGTCAGTCGCGTACTAACGCTGTGAAGCGTGGGTATCCGGCCACGGTTCGGTTAAGCCCTGAAAGGGGTTGGAAGTTGAGCGGCGTTTTCCTGACACGAGAGGTAGTTGTGTAGGGACGTGAGTGTCTCACCCGCAATTTCGCTCGCACGGTTCGCCGTGCCCATGAACTTTCGGAATTGCGAGACATTTACAACGGAATCTTGAGCCGTGCGCGGAAACGTGCAACGGCAGGGAGACCGGTAACACGGGATGGCAGACCCAAACCGCTAGCGCGTGCGCTAGTAGGTGGCTGATTACGGCTAACTCGGATGTGGGATTTTGTCCTAGAGGCAAAGTCTCCAGGGAGCATGATTTGGGTTCCCCCGGATGACGTCAATGCCCGTTAAAACAGTGGCCTGTAAAAGGGTGACTGGTGCCGGAAACTCCCCGAATTGAACCGCTACCGCGTAGACACCCCTTGTGGCAGGGGGAGTGTCACACGTGCTCGGATTCCCTCCCCCAATGGTCGACCGTGGATGCGGGGTCATGGGTGGATGCCTAAGCGAACACAAACCAAAAAGGAAATTGGACACGCGCGAATATTAGCTCTGACGCTCGGAACTCTCGGGTGATCTGACTAGGCGCAAGACCTAGCGCGCGTACTCAACTGACAACGAACTGAACTCACCTGAAAGGAGGGGGCGAATATGAGCGGTAGCTACTACGGCGCACCCACGGTTTCTTTTGGTCCTCCCCTTCCCCGTTCTTCCAGCACTCCCGACACGCGTAGCCACAAAGCCAAGACTCACCGTGTGGACTACCGGGGGAAGATTAATCTTCGCGGTGACCGTACGGGCGCAACGGTCAATGCTCCGCACAAGCGGCACACGGGTAAAAACCTCCGTACGCCTAAGCGGCACATCGTTTCGGACGCTCCCAAGGAATTGGGGAACTCCCCTACCTACGCGCCCGGATCGTACGCACGTGGCATGGGCCATGACGAAAACAGCGGGTACGAATTCCTCGTACGCGTTGACGCTGACTCGCCCACGTACGACCGCCGTGCAATCGCAGACATGCGCGCTGCCCGTGACTACGCGCTGACACAGCAGCGCTCCGCAACGGGAATCGCGCGGGACACGTACGCCCAAAAGGTTCGGGAACTCCGCCGGATCGTTCGCACTCTGGAAAAGGAGCACAAGGGATCATGAGCCGTTCCGCCACCCGCGCCCGTAGGCGCGCACGTACCGCCAACAAGCGCCGTAGCAGCATGGCGTTTCTCGACCACATGCGCGGTGCAGAATTCTCCGCCACGGGTGCGCATTCCTCCCTGGGGATGCTCGCCGCTGACAATCTCGTCAAGGCACGCGAGACCGTAAGCGCAGCGTTCACGGCCAAGTTGTCTCCGGCCGAACTCCCCCACACTCCGGCGGAGCGGGCCCCCAAGCCGTCCGACATGCCGCGCCGCTCCATCTGGCAGGCCGCCACGGGTGACGCCGCGCCGGTGCCGGTGGCGGAGCCGGTGGCCGTGGTGCACGAGCCGATCAAAGCGGCCGAGCTGGCCAAGGAGTTGAAGGCCGAAGCCAAGCGGATCATGCAGTCGGACACGACCGGCGGATGGCGCCCGTTCGCCGCGATGGAGCGTGAGACCGGGCGCGTGTGCGTCTGGGTGCGCAAGCACGGCGCGACGGTCCGGTACTCCACCACCCCCATCACCTCCACCTGAGCAACACAGCAGGGCGCCACTCGGGCGATACGTCGTCACGGGTGGCGCCTTTTGCATGCCCGAAATTGCGTCGCCGGTTACGTGACTGAAAGAGAAGACCATCAAATGCGCTCGTGCCCCTCCGTTCCGCTCTCCGTTCGCATTCCGGGTCAGGAAACGCCCCGGCTGAACCTGTTGTGCCCCCTGTACGGCAAGACAAAGCACGGCCGTAAGCGTGCCGATTTCACGCGCACGGCCAAGCTGTCCATCCGCATGATCGACCGAGAGGTGCCCGCGTGACCAACCCGGAAATCAGGAACTGTAGGGCGGCGGCGCGTAGGCCGGTCGGGCAGGTACGCATTCAGCACCACGACGCGGGTGGACGCCTGACCCACACCACAACACATCCCAACCTGCTCTCCCCGACGTTTTGGGGCGACGGCAGGAACGCCGAACTGTCGCTCACCCGTCCCGGTTACTTCCCGAATGAAAGAGGAGCGTGAATGCGCGTCAGGATCGGTGAAAAGGTCGGCTTGACCTACAACGGCGGAGCGTCCGGCACCGTGCTGGGGCCCGCGATCGTGCTGGCCGTGCGGGAAACACCGAACAGCGCGTACAAGCAGCGGGCCGACTTCCGTATGCAGCACGGCGACGTGATGGATCGGCCCGTGCACGGAGACTGGTTGCTGAAGAAGTCTCAGTGTGAGGGGAAGACGCTGGAGGTGTGGGAGCCGATTTGGGAGCGGCTCGCAGCCCCGGAGTGGGAGCCGCCCACCGGTGAATCCGGCGGTAAGTGATCGGCCGGTACGACAACTGAAGCAGGCGAGTGAAGAGGGAGCCTCGGCGCGTGCGTGTTGCGCCGGTCGGCTCCCTTTTCGCTGCCAAATGAACTGTAGGGACGTCATCCAAACGGCCCCGGGAGTCCGGCCGAGGTGGGAAGGGATACACATAGTGCATTGGGCCTATGTCCAGTGGGCGCCGGAAGCGGAAGGCGTGCACGAAGTCAGCGTTACCGCCGACCACGCCCATAAAAAGTGCGGGGAAAAGTCGGAGAAAACCGACGTCACGGTTGACTGCGACATCCTGCTTCCCGACGAGCTGCGTCATGTCGTCTGGGGTGCGAGCGAGGACAGCGCGATGGCCGCTGCTCGTCTCTTCGCCTTGGAAGCCGTCTCCTATGGGGCGCCCTATTCGATTCACTACATCGGCGAAATCCAGCGACTGAGCTAACGGCAGTCCAGGACGCAGCAGCAACGCCGCGCCCCGGGCTGCCGACTGTCAGCCGTAATTCAAGGAGGGAAAAGGCATGACGCGAATTCCGGAGCTGGGCCTGGACGACCGACTGCCCAGCATGCAGGTTTCGCAGGCGCTTCGGCACCAGCAGAACATGGGCGCCGCCATCGGTGAGGACGGGGTCCACGAGTTCTTCCGGCTCCCCTCGTACGAGGGCTTCAAGGCCGAATGCGGCTGCGGGCAGTGGGAGTCCGAGCCGGTGGAGTCGATGACCGCGCTGTTCAAGGTGTTCAACGAGCACCTGGAGGCCGCGCTGCCCCAGCCCGACGAGGCCGCGTTCCTGGAGGACGTAGCGAGGCGGGAGTGGTTCGGCGACGTGATCGGCATCCGCCGCCTGGTCGACATCGAGGCCGGCGTGGTCCGGCACAAAGGCTTCCAGGTGGCCGGCACGGGCGGCTGGGTCGAGTTCGACGAGTGGAACAAGGCGTTCAAGGCCGGGCAGTGGCGCCCCTTCACCACCCAGACCAAGCAGGAGGAGGGCTGACATGCCGACGATCGAGGAGGCGACCGATTTCCTGCGGGGAATCAAGCCGGGCCAGCGGGTGTCGCTGTTCGACCCGCGCGCCGTGAACCACCGGGACAAGTGGCACGCGGAATTTGTGCTGGACGGTGAGCAGCCGAACCTCCCCTACAACCCGATCTGCAACAGGCCGGATCACTTCCGGATCTACATGCGGATGCACGAGGACGTCGTCTGCTT
The DNA here is from genome assembly GCF_036174265.1 of Streptomyces sp. NBC_00285. Taxonomy (NCBI): domain Bacteria; kingdom Bacillati; phylum Actinomycetota; class Actinomycetes; order Kitasatosporales; family Streptomycetaceae; genus Streptomyces; species Streptomyces sp. NBC_00285. The sequence goes on from NZ_CP108055.1 coordinate 6,122,574, forward strand.
CATCTCGAACCTGTGCGCGTGCGAGCTGGCCAACGGCTCGAAGCGGCTCGCGGTGTGGGAGATGCCGGAGGACGCCAAGCACTCGGTGTCCGCGACCGGGTTCGACAACGGGAAGCACGACGACGACCGCCGGACGTGGCAGTCCACGATGTGCGGCGTGCTGCTGGAGACGACCGGCGGCGTGAAGCTGTGGGAACAGGGCCACAGCTCCTACATCACGATCCACTCGTTGGACCGGCTCACCTGCCCCGGCTGCCTGATGCGTGAGGGCAAGCCGCCACAGGAGATCGACGGCGTGACCGTGTTCGAGGTACCGCAGTGATCATGCTGTCCCGCGCCGGTCACTCACTCATCCATACCGCGTAATTCCGGAGGTGCTTTTAATGCCCCGTCGTTTCCCCCCGCGTCCGAAGAACAGCTTCGCCGAGTTGGCCGACGAGCTGAAGAACTTCGACGTGCCGTTCAAGGTGTCCGCCGATCGTCCCGCGTTCGAGATCACCAACGAGCGCTGGGAAGGCCGCCTCATTCTGTGGCTGGACGAGGACGCCAACGAGTTCAAGGCGGAGGTCCGGGCCCGGGACGAGGAGCACCTCAAACCCGCGCACTGGGCGCCGCGCGGGTACAACGCCTGGTACTTCGTGCGGGAGTTCTGGGGTCTGAAGGACGACGAGAAGCGGACCAGGGCCAACGTGTGCAACTTCTGCCGCAAGGTCGTGACCGAGATCGAGACGACCTGCCCCGACGCACAGGACGGCATCCACAGCCCGAACCCGTTCCTGTGCCCGAGCTGCGGAGAGATGCCCGACAAGAAGGTCGGATGGGTGCAGGAGATCGAGTGCGAGAACTGCGCCACGAAGTTGGTGCGCGTGGACAACGTGTGGAAGCTGCGATGAAACTCGACATCCGTATCTCCTTGCAGCAGCCGACGACCGGCGCGTATCACGACGACCGCTACCGGCTCGACGATCTCGACGAAAGGGACGCAGCAGCAATTCGAGCGGGCAAAGCCGTGCTCCTCGAAATCGCGGTCCGCCGCAAGATGCAGAACCGGCCGGCTGAACCGCTCGACGTCCTTCACAACTTCGTCGGCAAGCGGGACCTGACCGGTGTCTACGCCCATCCCGAGCACATCCACCACCCCTACGCCCGGCAGCTCGGCGCGGACATGTGGTCTCACCAGTTCGGGCTCCGCCCCGGCATGACGGTCCGGCACGCCGGGCGCATCCACATCATCGAGCACCTGGAAGACGTCGACCGGGAGCACGCCGAACAGGGCTGGCTCACCGGCTACGCCATGTGCCGACGAACAGATCCAACTCCGAGCCAGACAATCCGCAATCCGCAACGGCTTCCGCTGCACGAGTTGACGCCGATCACCGCGAAAGGTTGACATGCGCAAGTCATTGCAGGTCGTGATGCTGAACCTTCAGGCGGCGGCGTACGACTCGACGCCGGGGGCGCTGGTCAAGGACTACGGGCCCAACGGTGAAGGACCGCACGGTGAATTCCTGCGGCCGATCACCGAGGAGGAGGCGGCCCAACGCAGGCACAACTTCGAGCGCCTGGCGGCCGAGCTGCAACAGCGCGACCCGGGCACGTACGAGGCGTGGCTGGCCGACTTCGAGTTCTGGAAGTCGGGTCACGTCACGGTGCGCATGCCGCGCGTGGACGAGTACGCCAGACGTGAAGACGGCTTGCTCTGCTTCAACGAGCACCGGCTGATCAACACCCGTGAGGTCGTCGACTACTTCGACAAGGGCAAGGCGTTCGCCTACGCCTGCCGTCGGTGCGGCCTGACCACACACCGCGCCGGATTCATCGGCACCAAGTGCCACAGCACATGACGAGGAGGTGACTAGGCTGTGCCCGAAGGCACGAAGTCGAGTCGGAAGGTGATCCCGTTCAAGGTGGACGAGGAAACGCGCGAGGGATACGTCCGCAACGTCCTTGACGCCTTCGGCCGGGCGACCGAAGACCAGAAGCAGCGGGGCCGGGTGTGGTACCGGACGGCCCACGACCTGGCGAACATGATCTCGGACGGGAACGTGCGGGAAGGCGCGGGCGTGATCGCTGCGTTGTCGGCCAACAAGTCCTGGCGGGAGAACGAGCGGCTGGCGCGCGGCGCCTACACCGGCGAGCCATCCGGGCATACCCGGGACAACATCCGCAAGGTCGAGCGGATCATGCTGGGCGAAGACCCGGAAGACGTCTTGCCGATGTCCGCGAAGACCGGCCATTTCTTCCGGTGCATCCTCGACCCGGAAGACTGGGACCCGGTCTGCATCGACCGGCACGCCCATGACATCGCCGTCGGTGAGATCTTCGGCAACAGTGAGCGGGGCCTGGAATCGAAGCAGCGGTACGCGCTTCTCGCGCACTGCTACCGCGAGGCAGCTCTGCGACTGAAAGAGATCCCCAGCGTGGTGCAGGCCGTCACTTGGGTCGCGCACACGGAGCGCCTTGCCGGAGTCGGATTCCGACCCAAGAACCGGTAACACAGCAGGCAAGTACACAGCAGTAACGCCGAACGGCTCGCACATTGCGGGTCGTTTTTTTCATGCCCATTTAATGCGGCCCATTCGGCGGTGGGTCGCATTTTTCGCGCCTGAAAGGATTTCAATCATGAGCCGGGAAACGCTGAAGTGGCTGAACGAGAACACCCTGATCGGCTTCACCGACAAGCGAGGCAAGGCGTGGCACCACCGCGCAGGCCATGACAACCACTTCACCGGCGCCGTGCCGATCGAGGAGGTGGAGCGCCGGCTGTTCTCCTGGACGGCCGAGGAGCGCCCGCTGTTCGTCGAGCTGGAGACCGGCAACCGCGAGCTGATCGCGGCGGGCCTGGTCGAGCCGGAGCTGAGGAAGGTGTCCGTCGAGGACCGTAAGGCCATCGTGCGCAGCGACACCGGCCTGGTCATGGGCATCTTCAAGGACGGCTATCAGCCCCACCAGCCGAAGCAGTGGCTGCTCGACAACGTGTCCATGATCCTGGATGACGAGCTGGCCATCGGCTCCGCCGGTCTGCTGCGCGGCGGCGCGCAAGCGTGGGTGTCGGTCGAGGTCCCGGACACCATCAAGACGCCGGAGGGCGTGGAGTTCCGGCCCAACCTGATCGCGGCAACGTCCTTCGACGGCAGTCTCGCCACGACCTATAAGCGGATCGTGACCAACGTGGTGTGCGACAACACCATGAATGCGGGCCTGGGCGAGGACGGCCAGCAGTTCAAGGTCAAGCACAGCTCCAAGTCGATGGGCCGCATCACCAAGGCGCGGGAGGCGCTCGCGATCGTCCACACGGTCGGCGACGAGTTCAGCGCTGCGGTGGCCAGGCTGTGCGCCGAGCAGTTCACCGACCGGGAGTTCGAGCGCCTGGTGCGTGAGCAGCTCGTGCCCGTGGAGAGCAGCGACAGCATCCGCACACAGAACAACGCCCGGGAGAAGCGGGGCGGGTACCTGCGCATGTGGCGCCACGACGAGCGGGTGGCGCCGTGGCGGGGCACCAAGTTCGGTGCCTACCAGGCTGTGAACACCTTCCAGCAGCAGGAGAGCAAGGTCCGGGGCAACAACCGCGCCGAGCGGAACATGGGCTACACCCTGACCGGCAAGTGGGAGACGGCCGACAACGCCACGCTGGGCCTGCTGGCCGGTGTCTGAGTCTGAGCGGTCATGGTGCCGGGGCGGCCTTCCAACTGGGAGGCGCTCCGGCGCCATGAACACTCAGCCGCAGCTCCAGACCCGCATCTACCAGTAGGAGCCACCGTGCCCGACTCGATGTACACCGACTTCCGACACGTGGCGGAACCGCTCCGCCTTATCGCAGAGGACACAGCCACAACTCTCGGCCCTGACTGGCGAGTTGAGGCCATGCTGAGTTCCGCGATCGTCGTACACCCCATCGGCTTCCGCATTTGCCTGGACGACGGCACCGACGGGGTCCAGTTGACCGCGCACGTGTCGGTCAGCCCGGAGCCGACCCGGTCGCTGGAGACCGTGCAGGCGTACGCCGCCACCGACGAGGACCGGGCCGTCACCGTGCGCCGGACGGTCGAGACCATCCGCACGCAGATCCTGCCTCACTTCGCACGTGAGGACGCCGTGGCCGGCCTGCGCGTGCTCTCCCTCCCCCTGCGGGCAGCCGGAATTCCGGCAGTCGCTCAGGGCAGCAGCTCGAAGACGTACATCGAGTACAAGCCGCACCTGCTCGGCGCCTCGGTGGCCGAGTTCGAGGAGGGCGAGCGCCGCCCGCTCGGGGTGATCATCACTTCCACCGGCAACGACGACACCCGCGTGGAAATCCGCATCCCCTTCCTGCCCGTGAATGAAGCCGCGCGCATCACCAGGGCACTCAGGCCGAGCCTTTCCACTCCCATGGAGGGGATCGAGAACCTGCCGGAGGAGTACCGCTACCAGCTCGGCGTGACGTTCCCGGGCATGACCGCGAAGCACGTCGTCAGCGGCATGCCCCGTTACGACGACCTGATCGACCCGGACGGCGTACTCACCATTCGGCACGCAATGGTCGTGAACCGGGTGGACGAGCAGAACCACAGCCGAGCGTGGGCCGGTGTGTGGCTGCGGGGGGCCACCGTCGCGCAGGCGTACGCGGTCCTGAGCGCCTACGCATCCTGACACCAATCCGCCAGACGAAGGACGAGGAGACCGTGAAATGACAGAGCTGCTGAAGTACACCGGCGAGGACTGGGAGGCCGCGTTCAACCAGGCCGACGACGCCGAATTCTGCGAAATCGACTCCCGCGAGAGTGCTGGCGAGCTGGCCGGCGTGGTCGCCGAGCTGCATGGGGCGGAGGCCGGCAACGACGAGGGCCTGCTGTACGCCGCGATCACCGTGGCCAGGAGCCTGGCTGAGGAATTCGACCGGGATCTCCTCGGCACCGTCCTCAACGGCCACAACCAGGATCACGAGGGCATGGAGCAGCGTGCCACGGGCTACATCCTCGCGAAGTGGCCCGGGTTCCCGATCGAGGAGATCGGCGACCTGTTCACCTTCGGCACCAAGTACGCCTTGCGTGAGTACGAGCGGGTCGCCGACGACGGTTCGACCGGGTTCCGCTACGTGTTCAACGTCTCCAAGGTGCTCGGGAAGGACTGACAGTGCCCCGACCTATCGCCCCCGAATCCATGCTCGTCATCGCCCGTATCGGCGGCAGCTCCAGCAGCCGACGACAGAAGCGGTGCGACACCGTCGAAATCGGTGAGGCCACGATGCGGCTGTGGGCCGCCGAGGGCTACACCACCTTCTGGACCGAGGTCGGCGAGACGGGCCTGTCCAAGCCGTTCGAGCTGGTGGACGGCGAGCGCGTCGAGATCTGAGCCAGGGACACAACAAAAACCCGCGCGGCCTGTCGAGGGCCGCCTTTTTCATGCCCGGCAGGGCCAGGAGACCACGCGATGGATGTCAGCAACGCGGACGCCGTTGACCTTTTCGGCGGCCCCGGCGGCTGGGACTGGGCCGCCCAGAGCCTCGGCATAACCGTGACCGGTATCGAAAAAGACCACGCCGCGTGCGAGACGCGCCGGGCAGCGGGCTTGGGCACCGTTGAAGGCGATGTACGTGACTACGGGCCGGGCGACTTCCCTGCGGCCCGCTACCTCAAAATCGGTTCGCCGCCGTGCCAGCCGTACGCCATCAACGGGCTGGGCAAGGGACGCGCAGCACTGGACAACGTCTTGGCCCTCGCCAGGCGGATGGCCAACCGGGAGGACATCTCCCGCGACCTGGCCGCGTTCGAGGACGAGCGGATCGGCCTGGTGCTCGAACCGCTGCGCTGGGCGTTGCAGGCCATCGACCAGAAGCGGCCCTACGAGGCGATCACGCTGGAGCAGGTCCCTACCGTGCTGCCGGTATGGGAGGCGCTGGCCATCATCCTGCGTGCCGAGGGATACAGCGTCGCCACCGGTAAGTTGAGCGCGGAGGAGTACGGCGTTCCGCAGACCCGCGTCCGCGCGATTTTCGTTGCGCGTCTACACGGTGAGGCCAAGCTGCCCGCGCCCACCCACCGCAAATACCGCAAGGCCGTGGCCCAGGAGGACGGCGACCAGTCGCTCAGGCCGTGGGTGTCCATGGCCGAGGGGATCGGGTGGGGCATGACCCACCGTCCCGGACTGACCGTCACGGTGGGCACCGGCAGCGGGGGAGCGGACCCCTCATGCGTCGGCGGGTCCGGAGCCCGTGCCACGCTCTACGGCGAGCGGGACTCGGGACGATGGGTTGCGTTCAACCGTCTGATGTCCGCTGACGCTCTTCCCGCATACAAGGGCGGACGCAAGGACCAGATCCGCGTATACGCACAAGACGCAGCCCTCCTCCAGTCATTCGAAGACGGCCACCCGTGGCGCGGCTCGACCACCCAGATCCTGACGCAGATCGGCAACGCCTTCCCGCCGCGCATGGCCGAGCAAGTCCTGTGCGCCGCTCTCGACCTCCGCCCCTCGCTGCGCAGCGTCGCATGAAGGGTCGGCTTCTTCAGCAGAAAGGACGTCAGACATGACACACCGCAAGCGCTACCCCTACTCCGCACTCCCCGACGGCCAGTTCGTCCGTGTGTGGACTGACTCCACCCAGCCCGAGTACTACTACGGCCGCATCAAGTACCACCGCCGCAACGACAAGGGACGGCCCGTCGGGATCACCGCCGTGGAAACCCTCGACCCCCGGCACCTGGGCGACTGGTACAGGCGCCCGCATGGCTGGTACCGCGAGATGGGCACCGAGTACATCGAGCCGGTGGAACACCTCACCGAGGAGCCCACCAAGGGCTCGTTCATCTGCGGCCATCCGATCGGCATCACCGACGAGCCCCGCTACTGCACCGAGACGACCGTCGAGGGCACCGACCGATGCGCCACCCACCGTCTGAAGTACACCGAGGCGGAGTGGCGCCAGGCGCTGGAGATCGCCGAGGAGAACGATTTCGACGAGATCGACTCCCGCGAGCATGGTGGGGAGCTGGCCGCCGTAATCGCGGTCATGTTCCACGAGGACGTGGTCGGCCGGGACGAGGTCAAGCTGTACGCCGCGATCACCGTGGCCGGCGGTCGGACCAAGGAGTGGGACCGGGAATTCCTCATGCGCGAAATGACCGGCTGACACGACTAATCCAGCCGAGGACACCGCAGAAATTCCGCGCGGCCTGTGATGGGCCGCTTTTTTCATGCCCGAAAGGAGGCGGTCGGCATGCCTGACCAATGGTGCGAGGAGTGCTGCGGCCCGTGTGAGTGCTGGTCGCCCGAAAGCATTGAACGCCCGCTGGAGGGCCTGGAGCTGGACGGGGAAGCCCTGGTGGCCTACCTCGACAGCCTCACCGAGAGCGAGCGGCAGGAGGCTGCCGGGCCGTGGCCGGTCAGGTGGCTGTACCCCTGGAAAGAGGGGGAGCCGGAGCGCGGGATCAACGTGTGCGGTGGCTGTGGTGGAGGCTGCGCGGGGCTGCGGCTGGTGCTGGGCATCGAGCTGGACATGGTCTGCGTCGACACCTCCAAGGACGCCACCGCAACAGCGCGGGCCGCCGGATGCAACGCGATCTGCATGGACGTGCGCGAGGTCGACCCCCGCCATCCTGCGCTCCGCTGTACTCGGCGCGCGGTGTTCACCATGCCGTGCCCGGACTGGAGCGTTGCGGGCAAGCGTCTCGGTCGCCGGCCGGAGAACCTCCTCATCCTGCTCGACGCGATCTCCGACGTGGCCGAGGCGTACGGCAACGTGTGGCGCTCCGGTGGCCATCACGGAGACGTTTCCACGGCCGAGTTCGGCAACCCCCACGACGGAACCACTGTGGCCGAGATGTGGTCGTGGGTGAACGAGATCACGGCGGACAAGATGACGGCCGGGCTCATGCTCTCGCCGGTCCTGGTCGGCATGGGCCTGCTCGCGGCAGGAGCCCCGCTTGAATCCGTGATCGTCGAGCAGGCATGGACGCTCCCCGAAGAGGTGAAAGCAGCGATCGGGATTGAGTTCATCGTCGCGGGGTGGCACGGCGTTCGCTGGGACACTCTTGACGCGGGAGAGTTCGGAAGCCCGTCCGCCAGGCGCAGGGCGATCATGATGGCGTCGCGGGAGAACCCGCTGGACGCGGTCAAGGCGCCCGGCATCACCACCTGGGCGTCGGACGCCATCGGCTGGGACCCGGAGACCTGGATCAACACGCGTGGGGTCAGGAAGACGTCCGGCGGGAACGAGTTCAAGCTGGGGCGCACCATCCCGGGCATCACGTCAAAAATCCGAGGCTGGTACGACGCGGACGATCCGGAGCGCCGCTTCACGATCGAAGAGGTGTGCAAGCTGCTCGGCTTGCCTCCCAACTACCCGGTACAGGGGACGCGTACGGCCCCCACCTCCCGCTCCTCCCAGTGCCGCCAACTCGGCGACATCTTTTCCCCGCTCGTGTCGGCGGCCGTGTGGGGCGAGCTGTTGGACGTCGACTGGCCGAGCCTGCTGCGGCAGTACCTGGCGGAGCAGTACCCGCAGGTCCACGGCCACACCTTGTACGCCGAGGCGGCGTAAATCCAGCAATTCAGGCCGACTTAGCGCTGGAGTAGGCACAGCGCTTTCCAAAGAACTGTTATGCCGTCACTCGAATGGGTGACCTTTCCAATTCCGGGCCCGCTCGTTGACCACGACGAGGGGGCCCTTCGCATGTTCGAGAAGGAGCACGTGATGTACGGACTGCTGAAGTGCGCGGGCTGCAACGACAGGTGCATCGAGCCCGACGAGGGCGAGACCCCGGACGAGGACGGCTACGCCAAGCGACGCTGCGCGGACTGCACCGTCAACGACGGCTGCTTCTGCGGCACCCAGGACACGTTCATGACGATCGTCGCCGACTGGGAAAACGCCGTGGGCGACGACGGTGAGACCACCTGCGTCGACCTACGGCCCGTCGTGATCACGGTGAAGGCGACCACCCACGAGGCAGCCATCGAAGCGGCCTCCGATCTGCTCCAGGCCCACTTCGGCGCCAGCGTCGAGCAGCTCTACGCCGAGGACATCGAGCGCGACTGGTGGTTCGGCCTGAACGAGACCGACCCGCTCCTGCGGGTGAGCGCGGTCTTCAAGGGCGATCCGCCCCTGATCAACGACGGCGACTTCTTCAACGCCCTGCGCTGACCCGGCCGCTTCCGTGGCGCCCCGGCGGGGCGCGGCGGTGGACCGCCGGACGCAACCACAACATTCCGACCCGGACAAGGAGACCCCCATGCCCAGCAAGAGTGAACCGGATCTGCGCATCGACATCATGCGCGGCGTAGGACCCAAGGAACTGTCCCGTTACGCCGGTCACTACTTCCAGGCGATTCGCGGCACCTACGGCTACGCCGGGATTCTCGTGCGCGTCGAGGGTCACTACGCCGAGATCTTCCAGCCCCGCCTTCGTGGCATCGAGCAGTTCCACATCGGGGGCACCGCGTTCATCCGCTCCCTGGACAAGACGCCCCGGCCGGCCTACGCCCGCGCGCTCGCCTACGACCTGGAGTGGGAGGCCACCGACCTCGCCCTGCGCGGCGGTATCTCCGACGGTGCGATCAAGGACCAGGACACCTGGGACCACCGCAAGGGCGCGTGGGAGGAGGGCCTGGTCGACGTCCACGCGGCCCTCATGCGGGAGATGGCCGGCATTCCGGTCTGCGACATCCACCCCATCCACGACGGAGAGTGACACCGACATGACCAGCATCAGTACCGAACCGCCCCAGCTCAAGACGCCGGAGGGCGGCGCCATGTCTCAGCCGCAGAGTCCCGCGCAGTGGCACGGCCACCCGTACGCGTGGGCCTTTCACGCCATCGGGGGCAGCCTCAGCCGCGACTTCATCGAGAGGGTCTGCAAGCAGGCCGAGGCCGAGGGTGCCCCGCCGGATGTGGTCTACAAGACCCGCTCAGACGACCCGTCGAGGCCCGACGAGTGGATCACCGTGGGCCTGATCACCAACGCCGACCAGCAGACCAGGGTCCGCGAATACGCCAGTGCCCTGGTGGAGTGGAAGGAGGCCCTCAAGGCGCACCGCCAGCCGCCGCAGGTGCAGCCGCTTCAGGAGGCGCGGTCGGGCGGGGGTGCCGAGGGGCCCGAGCTGTTCGCGTACACGGTGGCGTTTGTCGCGCGGATCTCCGGCACGGTGCAGGCGGCCAGCTTCGCCGAGGCCATGAGCAAGCTCGCGCCTGCCGCGCACATCAACGCCGACGGCTACGTGGTGGGAGGGGCGGTCAGTCGGGAGGGCGTGGAGTGGCGGCTGAACTACGACCCGGCCAGGGCCGACATGGTCTCCACGAGCGACCCTGCGGTGCACCGGCCGGCCGACCAGCCGGCCCAGGTGACTCCGGTCCCCGCCACGGGTGTCGTCATGCGGCGCCAGCCCGCCGGGGCGCCACCGCAGTAACGCCTCCCGTTCCGGTCCGGTCCCTGGCTACGAAAGCCAGGGGCCGGACCACTTGCGTTCCCGCTGTCCGCCGCCGATGGAAGGATGGCTAACCCCCGGACACAGCAGCAACGTCCAGCCGAAAGCACCACCCGACAAGGTCGGACCTGGTCATCGGCAGCACTGAACCCCTAGGAGGACACGTGGCCGCCACGGGCTACCGCATGAAGTACGTCGATGGCGCGATGAAGGAGCAAAAGATCAGCGAGCGCTCCGTCACCCGGCTCGCGTACATCGCCGAGCATGCGCCCCGGGGCCGATTTCAGATCAAGAAGGAAACGGGCGAGCTGTGGGACAGTCACGAGGTCCGCACGCTGGAAGAGCGGGGTTTGTGGGACGTCGAGTGGCTGGAGCCCGGCGACGAAGACCACGAGGGAGGCTGGCGCATTCTGCACTTGAATGACGTTGGCAAGAATGTCCTCCGAAAGTGGCGCGAGCGGTCCTGACGCAAGAGCTGCTGGTCAGGCTGAGCACCGCAACCGCTTACATCGCTCTGAGTGATGGAGGAATGGTGATGCCGTCATCCGAATGGGTGACGGGGGCGTTCATTGGCATCGCGCCTGTTGAAGGCTGCCGCAAGAAATAGGCCACACTGCGGGGGGCGGCGCACGCGGGGGCGCGGCATATGCAGTTTAGTGCTCCTGTGCTGCCGTTTACGCACTACCTGTTAACTACTACTCAAAATTGCATCAAGCTAAAGACCTCCTTGGGGCTGCCCACTACAGTGCGGCCCCAGGCACAGTGTCGTTCCGCCTTGGAGGAAGAGACATGGCGCAGACCTTCCGGGTCCGCCTCGTAGATGACATCGACGGGGGTGAAGCTCAGGAGACTGTGAGCTTCACTTTTGATGGCAAGCCCCGAGAAATCGAACTGTCTCACGAAAATGCTGCGAAATTCCGGCAGATCATGCAGCCGTGGATGGAGGCAAGCCGCCCAGCTAAGACCGGCAACATCGCGGTGAAGGGTGCCCCTGCTCCGACGTTGACACAGGCACAGCAGCGCGAAGAGGGCGTGGCCATCCGCGCCTGGTGCGAGAAGAACCACCTGCCGGTCAACAAGCTCGGCCGTATCCCAGCGATGACGCGCAAAGCCTGGGAGCAGCACACCCGCCACGGCGACAGCAGCCTGCTCGACCAGCTCCTGGCCAAGGCCGGCATCGATCCGGATGCGCCGGCAGAACAGGAGCCCGACAGAGTCGTCCCCTTCGCCAAGGGGCGGGTCTCCGTTGAAGACCACCTGGAACGCATGGCACGTGCCGTCGGCAAGCTGTCCGAACCGCAGGAGACCCGCCTCCGCGCAGCCTGCGAAGGAAGCGGCACGGCCGCAGCGTCGAACCCCGCCGACCGCAGCAGCTACGACGCTCTCGTCAGGCGTGGCTGCATGCGCCGAGAGACCCAGGACACCTACAGCATCTCCGAGGTAGGACGCACCTGGGTACGACTCCACGAAGCAGCACTGACCGCCTGACCTCGGAGCCCGCATCCGCCCCCCATGCGGGCCCCACTCCCCAAACGAAAGCCGCCATGACCCCACCGCGCTCGGTGGGGTTTTCGTCATGCCCAGAAACAGGAGCCCACCATGCAGAAGACCGTCATCACCCTCATCGACGACCTCGACTCCACCGGTCAAACCCTGGCCGACGAGACCGTGCCCTTCGCCCTCGACGGTGTCGCCTACGAGATCGACCTCAGCAGCGAGAACGCGCACGTCCTACGAGCCAGGCTCAAGGATTTCATTCAGTGCGGTCGAGCCGTCAAGTCCTCCGGCAAGCACGCTTCGCAGCCCGTGACCACGACCTCCGGCACCAGCAAGACCAAGGACACCCGCACAACTACCATCCGCGCTTGGGCTGTTGAGCAGGGCGTGATGAAGGCGGGCCAGCGTGGGAAGGTCCCGACCTCCGTCACTCAGGCATACGACGCCTTCCAGGCGCACGACAGCGCCCCCCTGAACGAACTTCGCGCCCTTCGTCGGGCTCTCGACTTCACCCCCGGTACCCTCCGGCCTGCCTCCGACCCCGCGCTGAGGGCAGCCAACGCCGTCGTCACCAGGGAGGCGGAACCGCGTCCGCGCAGGGCTCTGAGGGTCCCGGAGCCTGCCGCTGTGGAGGAGAGTGAGGACAGCGGCCCGTCCGCCGAGGACGGGGACGAGGCCAAGGCTCGCGAGCACTACACCGACCTGAAGGAGGCCGGCCTGCTCAGCGACCGCGCTTCGGCCGAGGGGTACTGGGAGCGACGCACGGCAGGCGGCCTGGACCGCACCGACAAGGTTGCGAAAATGACCTTGGTCGAACGCATCGAGATCCTCACCCCGAGGAACGTCACCCTGCTCGCCAAGCTGGCCGGCCTCATCGCCCCCGACGGGCCCGGCAAGATCAGCTACCTGAAGTCCTCCGTCGAGCGACTGGAGAACCTCGAAGTCATCGTCCAGGACCCCGAGTCCCCCTACGGCTGGTCCATCACCGACTTCGGCAGGTACGCCCACGAGCTGCACAGCATGGGCGAGTAGCCCGCAGTGACAGGACCGGCACCATCCCGGGACAGCTCGCGGACATTGGAGAGGCGAATAGCGGCAAGAAGCTCAGCCAACTGGGCGCATCGGCGGCCCAGTTGGAGAACGTCGAGTTCATCGAGCGGAACAGGGGAGGCGAACTGGGTTGCAAGATCACTTAGTTCGGCCGCAACTCGCACAAGGCGCGTGGCTCGCAGACCACATGGCGTGTGTGTGCTGTGCGGACTGAATGTGGATGAGTAGTGAAGCCCGTAGTCAGACGACTGCGGGCTACTTCTGGATCGCACGAACATTCACCCGTTCGAGTGGTGCCTAAACATTTCTTTCAAGGGCGTTCCAGACAGAAGACTTTGCCGGTTAGTTTGTTCGGAACGAAATTGGCCCGCCACAAGGAGTGACCGGTGGAACTCAAGCCCGTGAGTGACGAAGAGGTCTACGCCCACGTCGAGTCGATCCCGCAGGAACTCGTCGACTGCCTCGCAGACCGCCACACATGGGTCGCATACGACTGGCACGGCGAGAACGCCAACGGCCGGCCCGTTCGCAACCCGAACAACGCTGTGTCCATCAACGTCACCCAGCGCTGCGACCGGTGCGACGAGCTGCGACACGCCACCCTGACCATCGGCCGGCGCGGACCCATCGACCGGACGGGGTGGAGCTACAGCAACCGCCACCCTGCGCTCGTCAGCCCCCAGGGCATCAGCAAGACCGGCATCAGCGTCCGCCGCGAGCTGGGCATCAACAAGCTCTGGGCGGGCATCGCCGAAGCACCCATCCCCCTGCGCAGCGTGAAGAGCACCAAGTCCGCCCGGGGCGCCGCCTGATGGCCAAGGCTCTCCTCGACGTCATCACCTGCGACTGGCACGCCGCACTCCCCGAGAAGCCCAAGGTTGCAGCGCAGAACGAACGACTTCTCGAAGGCGGCGGCAAGGTCGACCTGTGCGACCCATGCGCCTGGTTCTTCGACGTGTTCTACACCCGGCGCTCGGAGATCCTCCCCATGCTCCAGGCCGAGGTTCTGGACGCCTTCCACCGCTCAGCGCGCAGAGAGCAGCCGAACCGCCGCGCCCCCGCACAACTCTCCCTCGCCCAGGAGGAGTCGTTGGCGGAAACAGCCCCCGTAGCGGCCACAGCTCCTGCGAAAGCCGCTGACAGCAAGCGGAAGGTGCCGAAGCGGGGGGTCTGGAAGGACGAGGAGGTGCAAGTCCGCTGCCCCCTCCCGCACCGGGCCGGCAGCCCCCGCAAATACTGGGTCGACATCCGCAACCGGACGGCCCACGCCAAGAGCCACAAGAAAGGGAACGGCGATCCCTACGACGGCCCGGACATCGCCTTCGTGCTCCAGGAGGAAGCCGTCTTCACCCACTTCTGCACTGATCACCAGGTGTGTGCCGAAAACGGCGGCTACGGCTTCACCAGCGAGGCGGGGCTCAGGGCCCACATCAACAAGTCGAAGGACTGGCCCCAGGCCACCACGGAAGCCAAGGACGCAGCAGCAATGCGCCGCCAGTCCGCCGCATAATCCGTCCCCCTTACGAAAGCCCCCGGCCAGCCCAGAACTGCCGCCGGGGGCTTCCGCGTGCGTCAGCGAGACGGCCGACTGAGGATCACGGGCGTGCCCAGCCGCGTCTCGATGTGCGGCTCCTCCCGCACCGGCGTGCCGGCCGACAGTTGCAGCCGCACCAGGGCAACGTGCTCCGGGCTGGAGAGCACCTCGTCGATTTGGGCCGGCGGCATGGCGCCGGGTGCTCCGCCGTACCACTGAGCGAGCGACAGAGCCCGTAGGGCCTCCACGGTGTCCATCAGGCCGCCCTCGGGCTCGCACCCCCAGGGGCAGGCCATCTCCGGGAAGAGCCCCCACAGCCGACACAGAATCGGCCGTGCGTCGTAGACGCGGCAGCGCTTGGTCTCCTGGTCCAGCACGTTGCACACCGTCCCGTACGGTCGGCCGTCCGGCCCCGTGACGAGATGCCCCTCCTGGAGGCGCAGGCCGGCCCTCTGGGTGCGCCGGATATCGACGGGGGTCGCGCCCACGTTTCCGCCGCACGAGCCCCAGCATTTACCGGCGCAGTTGATAGCGGGCAGCGACTCGTACAGTTTCGTCAGAGCTGGTTCGTCACGCATGGGGCGACCCTAACTGCGCCCCCCACCCCCGTGCCGATCGCCCATTCGTGTGACGCCATAACAATTTTGGACGGAAAATGCTGCTTCCACCATTCGAGGGGTGACGCGGGTCTGTTTGGTTGACGCCGCACGTTTGTATAATTGCTCGGAAAATATCGCCCCTAATGTGCCGGTATGGCACCCAGCGGACACGCCTTTCAAAGCCGGACGGCCCAGCACCCCACGGAAGAGGAGTGCTGGGCCGGGTTCTGGGAAGTCATCGGCGAGGCGGCGTACCGGATCTGGCGCGAGGAGTCACGCGGCGACGGCCTCGGCGGCTTGCTCCTCGATGATCCGGTCCCAGTCGACGCGCCGGCCGGGGACGAGCTTCTCTGAGACGGGCGCCCACTTCGGGACGATCTCCAGCTTGTTGCGCTGCTTCCCCGGCGTCTTGATAACCACGATGTGGTCGATGATGACGCCGAGTGCCTTACGGCGCTCCTGGTGAGTCATCTTGCCCCAGACCTTGAGGAAGCCCTGAAACGCTTCCTTCGGGGGCACGCTGTTACTGGCGACGGAATCTTGCAGCAGGAGAAGCCGCTGCTCGATGATCCGGAGATCGCCCTGCTTCTCCTCAGTCTTCTTCTTCACTGCCTCCTTCGTGAGCACGCCTTCGAGGAGTGCATCCGCCAGCTTCTCCAAGTCAGACTTGAGCTTCTTCTTCTGCTTCTCCAGATCGGCCAGTGTCTGAGCGTCCACGGTCACTCGCGCTTGCCGCTGCATCGCCAATGCCGCTTGTTCTTCGCCCTTGGCCCGAGCAGTCACCCACTTCAGTACTTGCTTCTCCGCCATGGAGAGCCGAATCGTGACGCCCTCGCACTCTTGGGTCTGGTTCTCACACTGGCAGCGGAAAGTGACCGCAGGGGGGTTACCGCCCACCATCGCCCCCATGGACGCGAGACAGCGCGCCATCTTCATGGAGCCGTCCTTCTGCCGCTTCTCACGGTCCCGGCCGCACCGCATGAGCGACGAAAGGGACCACTTGGGTGTGGTCGTACGAGTTTCGGCCTTCGACTGCTTCCGGCGACGCTGGACGTAACGCATCCACGTGCCCAGCGAGATGATTCGCTTGTGGGCACCGCGCTTCCAGGACATCCAATCCCAGGGCCCACGCTGGTCGGCATCGTAGGCGTTGATCCGGAGAAGTCCCGCAGCAAATCCGGAGTCCATGGACTGCCGCAGACTCGTAGCGGTGATCCGGTTCCCGTAGATGGAGCGCAGGCCCTTGGCGGCGAGCTGCTTGGCAAGCGTCGGGAAGTTCACGCCCTTGACGTAGAGCCTGTACGCCTCGGCGTACAGCTTGGCGAACTTCGAGTGGGGCTGGAGGATGCCTTCGCACGTTTTGCAGTGCTCGTAGGAGCGCTCGTTCGTTTCGCTCCGCCGACAGTCGGGGCATCGGTCGTAACCGAGAACGGGACGGCCGAAGTGGGGGCGGTTTCGGTCGTGCCGGTTCTGTGCTGCTCTGGCCCACCCCTCACCGATTTTCATACTCGCGTGCTCGTCCATGTTCATGAAGTGGTTCATGATCATGAGACCGTCGGCGGTCGTCGGGTCAATGGGCTGAGTGGCGGAAATGAGGACGCCGCCGGCCGAGTACAGCTCGCGAACATGAGCGCGAGACTCTTCGAGGTTTCGGCCCCACCGGCTAGTCTCCAGCACGATGATGCAGTTGATCTCGCCGCGCCGGATCATCTCGATGATTTCCATGACTTTGCGCTCATGGAAGCTGCGGCCGGACTCATCCACGTCGTAGATGACCTCGGGGCCCACCAGCTCGACACCGCGAATCTGCGCGGCGGCCTTGCCGGTACTCACCTGAATTTCGGGGCTTTCCATTTTCTGGCGCCCCATGCTGACACGGACATAAATGACTCCGCGCAGCGTCTCCTTGCCGAGCTGTGCCCGGCTCCAGGCCCGAATTTTGATCTGGTTCTTGGTGCTGATCCTGTGCCGGTTGGCGACGTCCGTGACCATGGCTTCCCTCCTGGGACCAGCGTCAGTCGGGGCGTCGCAGGAGGGTCCGAGCCGCGCCGAGGAGGCGGAGGAACCACCCGCCCAGACGTACGCTATGTCCGCGTCTTGGCGTTCGCCATGATCAGCGCGTACGACCTGAGGACCTCGCCGCGGCCGGTCAGCACGGGCCAGCCGGGGTGTACGCAGGAGACCACGCCGGAGTCGGCCGGGTCGTGGTACTCCTCGTCGACGCCCAGGTCGGCCGGGGTGAGCCAGAACGACGACAGCTCGTCGAAGTCGCCGCGCTCCAGTGCCTCGTAGAAGGCCGTATTGGCGGCTTCGACCTGTTCCACGTCGGTGTGGGGGGCGCTCACCGGGCTCCTTCCACGGCGCGGGCGACCCGTACGGCGTCCGCGGTCGCGCGGACCTCGTGCACGCGTACGGCCCATGCGCCGGCGTGCGCCGCGAGGGCGGACACGGCGGCTGTGGCGGCGTCCCGCTCGCGTGCGGGCGGTGGGGCGGCCTCCGGGCCGGCGAGGACGCGGCCGAGGAAGCGTTTGCGGGAGGCGGCGACGAGGAGGGGGTGGCCGAGGCGGAGCAGGCGGTCGAGGTGGGAGAGGAGGACCAGGTCGTGTTCGGCGTCCTTGGAGAAGCCGAGACCGGGGTCGACGATCACGCGGTCGGGGGCGATGCCGCCCGCGAGGACGGCGTCCACGCGTGCGTGGAGTTCGTCGACGACCTCGGCGACGACGTCGGCGTAGACGCCCTTGGTGTTGCCGCCTGTCAGGAAGCCGCGCCAGTGCATGACGACGAAGGGGGCGCCGGCGGCGGCGACGACCGGGATCATCGCGGGGTCGGCGAGGCCGCCGCTGACGTCGTTGACGAGGGCGGCGCCGGCGGCGAGCGCCTGTTCGGCGACGGAGGCCCGCACGGTGTCGACGGAGACGGTGACGCCTTCGGCGGCGAGGCCGCGGACGACGGGGACGACGCGCCGGAGTTCCTCGGCCTCGTCGACGCGGGTGGCGCCGGGGCGGGTGGACTCGCCGCCGACGTCCACGAGGTCGGCGCCCTCCTCGACGAGGGCGAGGCCGTGTTTGACGGCGGCGGTGGTGTCGAACCAGCGGCCGCCGTCCGAGAAGGAGTCGGGGGTGACGTTCACGACTCCCATCACCGCGCAGCGGTCCCATTCCGGAAGGCCGGCGACGCGCCCGCGTCCGCTCTGCTTGCTCATGCGTTCAGCCTAGGCCCAGCGTGGAGGCGTGCGACCGCGTGGCCCGAACGGAGGCCCCCGGGCCGGAGGAGGGGGCGGGGCTTCCGTTCGGGCCGGTCGCGGGGGCTCCGGGCCCGGCGGGTCAAGCCGCTCGTACGTCCCGCTCGGCGACCGCGTGGGCACACGTGCGTGCGATGCGTGTGCGGCGGCGCAGGAAGCGCGGCAGGGGCAGGGCGAGGGTGACGAAGCCCTCCGCCTGCATGGCGGCGAAGCCGATGCGCGGGAGGTCCCCGGAGGCGCGGTAGACGACGAAGCGGGGTTCCCAGCGGGGCTGGAACTTCGCGTTGAACTTGTACAGGGATTCGATCTGGAACCAGCGGGACAGGAAGACCAGCAGGCCGCGCCAGGCGCGCAGCACGGGTCCCGCGCCGATCTTCTCGCCGCGGGCGAGTGCCGAGCGGAACATCGCGAAGTTCAGTGAGACGCGTGTGATGTCGAACTTCGGGGCTGCCTGGAGGGCGGCCACGATGAGCAGTTCGTTCATGCCGGGGTCGGCCGAGCGGTCGCGTCGCATGAGGTCGAGGGAGGCACCGTCGGTGCCCCAGGGCACGAAGTGCAGGATCGCCTTGAGGTCGCCGTAGGGGCCGGGGTGGTCGTCCGCCTTGTGGGCGGTGGCGATGAGGCAGTCGCCGTCGGAGAGGTCGCCGATGCGGCCCAGGGCCATGGAGAAGCCGCGTTCGGTGTCGGTGCCGCGCCAGTCGTCGGCGGCCTGGCGGATGCGCTCCAGTTCGGTCTCTCCGACGTCACGGACGCGCCGGACCCGGGTCTCGTAACCGGCGCGTTCGATGCGCTTGACCATTTGGCGCACGTTGCGCATCGCGCGGCCGGCCAGGGAGAAATCCGCGACGTCCACCACCGCCTCGTCGCCCAGTTCGAGGGCGTCCAGTCCGGTCTCCCGGGTCCACACCTCGCCCCCGGTCTCCGAGCAGCCCATGACGGCGGGGGTCCAGGAGTGTGCCGTGGCCTCGTCCATGAAGCGTTCGATGGCGCCCGGCCAGGCCTCGACATCACCGATGGGGTCGCCGCTGGCGAGCATCACGCCGGAGACGACGCGGTAGGTGACGGCTGCCTTGCCGCTGGGGGAGAACACGACGGCCTTGTCGCGGCGGAGCGCGAAGTGGCCGAGGGAGTCGCGCCCGCCGTGCTTGACCAGGAGGGCCCTGAGGCGGGACTCGTCCTCCTCGGTGAGGCGGGCGGCGGGATGTTCGGGGCGGAAGGCGAGGTAGATCGTCGTGATGGCGGTGAGCAGGCCCAGGGCGCCCAGGGAGACGCCGACGGTCCATGAGGTGTCGCCCTGGTAGTCGACGGGCCCCTCGAAGCCGAAGAGGCCGTACAGGACGTGCGTGATGCGATCGGCCAGGCTCGGGTCGCCGACCATGCGGTTCGGGTGGACGCTGACGATGACCAGTCCGAGGACGAGGGAACCGGCGCCCATGAGCACGAAGTTGGCGAGTGCCCGCCAGCGGCTGCGCGGGTCGGGCAGTGCCTTGAACTGGTCGCGGTGGCGCAGCAGCGGGGCGAGCAGGGCGAACGAGATGATCACTCCGAGGAGCGAGTGGCGGTAGGTGAACTGTGCCAGCGCGCCCGCGGGCAGCAGTGCCACGGCGGCTCGCCAGGCCCGGCGCTTGCGGCGCCTGAGGCCGTGGGCGAGCAGCAGCAGGAGGACGCCGGTGCTGAGGGAGAGCGCGGCCGCGAACGGGCCGAGCGCGCCGGGCAGTACCTCGGCCATGGTGTGCATACGGCTGTGCCGGAAGCGTGGGAAGACGCCGGCGGCGATGTCCAGAAGGCCTACGAGTGCGCAGGCTCTGGCGACGACGACGGGGACGGCCTCGGGGCGCGGTCCGTGCAGTGCACGCGGTAGCCGTGTTGATCGGATCGGAACCCCGCCCGACATTTCCTCATCTGTCCTGACAGACATCGCATCCCATGGTTCTGCGAGTGACTCTGGATCCGGAGCCCCGATTCGGGCATCCGGCGACATTGCGCCCTCTAGGACGGTGTCTGGTGAGAAGAGGTTCACTCATCTTCTCAAAGCCGTTTCAAAGGCCGAGGAAAGCGAAAGCAAGCAATGGGTCTCACGAGCAACAACACGCTGGTGGTGGCGGTGCTGGCCGCCGTGGCGCTGTTCGCCGGCACGGTGTGGCTCTGGCCACGGCTGGCGCGGCGGGGCTGGCGGTCCGTCAGCGGCCGTATAGGGCTGCTGTTCGCGACGCAGCTCCTCCTGTTCGTGTCGCTGGGGCTCGCCGCCAACCACGCTTACGGGTTCTACGCCTCCTGGGCCGACCTGTTCGGTCAGGAGACGGACCAGGGCGTGGTGGTCGATCACACCCTGGGCGGCCGTTCGGGCGGGCCGCTGCGGGTGACCGAGATAGGGGACGTGCCGGGCAGGGGCGGCTTTCGGCCGTCGTCGGCCGGGCAGGTCCAGAAGGTCGACATCGTCGGCCGTACGTCACACATCGTCTCGCCCGCGTACATCTATCTGCCGCCGGAGTATTTCCAGGCCCGCTATCGCGGACGTACGTTCCCCGCGGCCGTCGTCCTGACCGGATATCCGGGTACCGCGAGAGCGCTGGTGGACAAACTCCACTACCCGCGCACGGCGCTCGAACTCACCAAGGACGGCCGTATGCAGCCGATGATCCTGGTGATGATGCGGCCGACGGTGGCGCCGCCGCGGGACACCGAGTGCGCGGACGTTCCGCACGGTCCGCAGACCGAGTCGTTCTTCGGGAAGGACCTGCCGGAGGCGGTGACCGCGCACTACCGGGTGGGCAGGGAGCCGGGGAGCTGGGGGATCATCGGGGACTCCACGGGCGGCTACTGCGCGCTGAAGATCGCCATGCACCATCCCGGGGTGTACGCCGCGGGGGCGGGCCTGTCCCCGTACTACAAGGCGCCCGTCGACCCCACCACGGGCGATCTCTTCCACGGCGACAAGGCGCTGCGCAACCGCGCCAACCTGTGGTGGTGCCTCAAACACCTGCCCGCGCCCGATACCTCACTGCTCGTCACCAGCAGCAAGGTGGGCGAGACGAACTACAAGGACACGCTGCGGTTCATAGAGCGGGTGAAGGACACGGGAACGACCCGGATCTCGTCGATCATCCTGGAAAGCGGGGGGCACAACTTCAACACCTGGCGGCGGGAGATCCCGGCGACGCTGGAGTGGATCAGTGGGCGGTTGAGTGATCGATGAGTGATCAATACGCCGAATTCGGCGGCCCTTCCGATTCCTGATGTCGGGTGAAGGCTGCGGGGTGGCTGTGTTTTTACGGGGCGGGGCACCAAGATTCGCCTACGCGCGGTAAGTTTCTGGCCATGCCACGTGGACGTCACCGCCATTCCCCGCCCTTGCACAGGCTGCTGCCTCCGTCGGCGATCGCAGGCGTCTCCCTCGTCTGCGCCTTCGGCCCCTGGGTTTTCTCGCAGCAGGCAGTGCTGCGTGTGATAGCCGCCATCGCCGCGGCGGTCGCGGTCGTGGGGGCGGCCGTCATGCGCCGCTGGGACGGGCAGGCGGGCAGGCAGGTCGCCGATCTCACGCGCGCGCGGGCCAGCGACGAGTGGCGGCACGAGGAGCGGGTCGCCGAACTCGAGACCGATCTCGAGGAGTCGCGGGAGCTGCGCGTCAAGCTGGAGCAGCGGCTGCGGGCCAAGCGCACGGAGCTGGCGGCCCTGCGCAACGAACACGCGGCGCTGCTGCGGCGGTACGCCACGGCGGAGACCGAGCGGGCGAGCGCCCTGGAGGGCCGTCGGCTGCTGGAGATAGAGGCCGCCCCGGCGCGGGCGCTGCCGTCGGCGGAGGAGGCCGACGAGGAGGCCGTGGCGGTGGCTGCCCCGGCGGAGGACGGGACCGATGCCGATGTGGCGGCCGGGGCGGAGGGGCCGGAGCGGCCCACGATCTTCTCCCCGGAGGGTTCGCAGCTGTTCCTGCGGGCGAACGCGGCGCTGAAGCGGCTCGACGAGGACGGCGACGAGGTCACCGCGACGGAGGCGGAGCCCACGGAGGCGGAGCCCACGGAGGCGGAAGCCGGGGAGTCCGAGGCGGAACCCGAGGAAGAGGCCGACACGGAGACCCGGGCGGACTCCGGGCCCGCTTCCCGGACCGGCATGAGGGCCGATGCCGGGGGCGGCGCGAAGAGCGGGCCCGCGACCGGCCCCGAACGCTCCGCGGACGTCTCCGAAGGAGCCGCCGCCGACCTCGACGGGCAGCCGGTGAACGCGGGTGCCGGCGCGGCGGACGCGGGCGGCACCGAGGCGGAGGCCGCACAGGAGGACGAGGCGCGGGGGAAGTCCGAGGCGGCCGACGGGCATGAGCGCGCGGCCGCCACCACCACGGTGAGAGCCGCCCAGCCGCCGCAGCAGCCCGCCGGGCACTTCATCGCTCCGACCGCGGTGGCCGTCGTGCCCGCGGCTCCCGAGCGGCGCCCGCGGGTCCAGGGCGGGTTCGACTTCTTCGGTACGAAGCCGGGTGCCTCGCGGGACGCCATGGAGGCCGTGCAGAACGAGGACCTCGCCGACGTCGTCGGCCAGGAGGCCCTGGCCCTGCACAAGGCCGAGTCGGAGGCGGCGTTCAAGCCGGCCGACGAGGAGTCGCGGGGCGTGGGCCAGGTCATCGACCTGACGGCCCACGACGAGACGGAACAGATCAACCTGCAGGGACTGCGCAGCGCGGTCTCCTGACGGACGCACGGGCACTCACGCGCACCGGCAAGGGCGCACCAGGGGCACGGTCAGACCATCCAACGGTCGGGCCGTGCCCCTTTCCGTCCCGTCCGTGACCTCTCCGCCTGCGCCCCGAGCAGCGCCGCGGCCTCCTGAGCGTCCCTCAGACGGGCGGTGACGGTCTTGTTCGCTCCGGTGTCCACGTGCACGTCGGCGAGGCGCCACAGCCGCTTCCAGGGCCCTTGGGTGAGCCGTACGCTCTGGACCTTCGCGTGCGGGACGAGTGCCAGGCTGCGCCGCAGCAGTCCCTGCCGTGCCGCGAACACCGCGTCGGTGACGGCGAGTCCGTGGCCGCGCCACCACACCGGCACACATCGTCCGGCCCGCCGCGGGGGCCGTGACAGCTCCGACAGCGGCGGCACGACGACTCCGGGCAGCACGCGCGCGACGACCGCCTCGGCGACCTCGCGCGGAGCGACCGGCACCAGCACCGAGTTGGACGACCCGGCCACGTCCAGCTCGACCCGCACCCAGCCGCGCCGCCGCCACAGCAGCGGCTCCACGATCCGCACGGTCTGTACCCGCCCCGGCGGCACCGTCTCGTGCGTGCGGTCCAGGAGACCGTGGTCGATGCGCAGCCCGTCCGGGGACTCGCCCACCGTCCAGTCGTACTCGGTGACGAACCGTCCCACGCTGCTCGCGCCCGCCGCGCCGAGCAGGGGCAGGGCGGTCGCCAGGACCGTCCACACGCTGTGGGTGGCCAGCCAGAGCAGGGTCGGTACGACGGCGGTGGCGACCAGGGTTCCCCAGGTTGCGCCCGTCAGCACAAGGGAGAGCGCGAGGTCGCGCGGGGGCGTGCGCATCAGTTCGCGCGCTGGTGCCTCGCCGACCTCGTGCGCGGTCTCGGGGGCGAACCCGGCGGCGCGCGCGAGGAGTTCCGCGCGCAGCGCACGCGCCTCGCGCTCCCCGAGGAAGGCGAGCTCGTCCTTCTTGTCGGTGCCGACGACGTCGAGCCGCAGCTTCGCGACGCCCGCCACGCGCGCGAGGAGCGGCTGTGTGACGTCGATCGCCTGGATGCGCTCCAGCCGGATGTGCGCGGTGCGCCGGAACAACAGGCCGGTCCGGATGCGCAGTTCGGAGTCGGTCACCGCGAAGTGGGTGTACCACCAGGTGAGAAAGCCGTACAGGGCGGCGGCCGGGACGATGACGGCGAGTGCGATCAGCAGCGTGGTGGTCGTCAGCCGGGTCAGCTGGCGCTGCGCCTGGTCGGGGTCGTGCACGGCCCACCCGATGATGACGGCGACCGGCGCCCAGGCCCGCCTGAGCGGCGTTATGGGATGCAGCCGCCGCTCGGTGACGGGTTCCCTCACCCGCTTCTCCTGTACGGCGTCGTCGACGCCGTGCGCCGTCACAGGCCCGCCGATCGGGCTTCGCCGAGTTCGGTGAGCCGGTCGCGCAGCCGCTCCGCCTCGGCCGGGACGAGGCCCGGGATGGTCGCGTCGGTCGCCGCGGCCGCCGTGTGCAGTTGCACGCTGGCCAGCCCGAAGTGGCGCTCCACGGGCCCGGAGGTGACCTCCACCAGCTGCATGCGGCCGTACGGCACCACGGTCTCCTCGCGCCACAGCACGCCCCGGCTGATCAGCAGGTCGTCGGCGCGCTCGGCGTAGCGCCAGGAACGCCAGTTGCGGCCGATCATCGCCCAGCCCCACCCGGCGAGGGCGAGCGGCAGCAGGGCGAAGGCCGCCCAGGCCGGACCGCAGAGCAGCCCGAGCAGCAGCCCCACGCCCACGGCGAGCAGCCCCAGCCACACCACCAGCAACAGTCGCCGCATCCGAAGCAGTCCGGGCGGCAGCCCGGTCCACACCGGCTCGTGGCCGGTGACCTCTGTGTCCTGCCCGCTCCCCGTCTCCATGGAGCCAGCGTACGTAGGGGAGACTGTGTTCATGACTCCCACGACGGAGACCACGGTCGGCATCGGCGGCGCCGCGGAGAGCACCGACATGGTGCTCAACATCGGACCGCAGCACCCGTCCACCCATGGCGTGCTGCGTCTGAGGCTGGTCCTGGACGGTGAGCGCATCGTGAGCGCGGAGCCGGTGATCGGCTACATGCACCGGGGCGCGGAGAAGCTCTTCGAGGCGCGCGACTACCGCCAGATCATCATGCTCGCCAACCGCCACGACTGGCTGTCGGCCTTCTCCAACGAGCTGGGTGTGGTCCTCGCCGTGGAGCGCATGCTCGGCATGGAGGTCCCGGAGCGGGCGGTGTGGACGCGCACGCTGCTCGCCGAGCTGAACCGGGTGCTGAACCACCTGATGTTCCTCGGCTCGTACCCGCTGGAGCTCGGCGGCATCACCCCGGTCTTCTACGCGTTCCGGGAGCGGGAGGTGCTCCAGAACGTCATGGAGGAGGTCTCCGGCGGCCGGATGCACTACATGTTCAACCGTGTCGGCGGCCTCAAGGAGGACCTGCCGGCCGGCTGGACCGCACGCGCGCGTGCCGCTGTGTCCGCCGTGCGCTCGCGCATGGACCGCTTCGACGACCTGGTGCTCGGCAACGAGATCTTCCGGGGGCGTACCCGGGACGTGGGCGTCCTCGCGCCGGAGACCGTGCACGCGTACGGCGTCAGCGGGCCCGTCGCGCGTGCCTCGGGCGTCGACTTCGACCTGCGCCGCGACGAGCCGTACCTGGCCTATGGCGAGCTCCAGGACACCCTGAGGGTGGTGACCCGCGAGGAGGGCGACTGTCTCGCCCGCTTCGAGGTCCTCCTGGAGCAGACCCACAACGCCCTCGATCTGGCCGACGCCTGTCTCGACCGGGTCGCCGGACTCCCGCCCGGGCCGATCAACCAGCGGCTCCCGAAGGTCCTGAAGGCGCCCGAGGGGCACACGTACGCGTGGACCGAGAACCCGCTCGGCATCAACGGCTACTACCTCGTCAGCAAGGGCGAGAAAACCCCGTACCGGCTGAAGCTGCGCTCGGCCTCGTACAACAACATCCAGGCCCTGGCCGAGCTGCTGCCGGGGACGCTGGTCGCGGACATGGTGGCGATCCTGGGGTCACTGTTCTTCGTGGTCGGGGACATCGACAAGTAGGCCGGCGAGGGGTGCGTCCACGGCTTCGGCGGACACGCCGACCGGCTGGAGCAGCCAGCCGAAGTCGCCGAGTCCGCCCGCCGCAGTGAGCTCGGCGGCCTCTCCGGCGCGCGCGAGGGCGCGTACGTACTGGGCGGGGTGGGTGGAGGCGAGTGCGAGCGCGGGGCGTGCGCCCGTGATGCCCAGGGCGCGCAGAGCGTCGCGCTGGGGCAGTACCCGCCCTCCCGGCAGCGCGCACGCGTCCAGCGCCACATGGGCCGTGAGGTCGCACGACCCGTCCGGTACGGGTGCCGTCTCGCGTCCCTCGCGGAAGGCGGTGAGCGTTCCGAACAGGGGGCGCGTGGATGCCGTGTGCGCGTAGTCGGCGGCGACCGCGAGCCCCCGTTCGACGGGCGCGACCGCCGACGCCCACGCCTGGTCGCGGGGCAGGCCGATCTCGGCCCGCAGGCCCTCCTCGGCCGGCAGCGGCCACCATCGGCTCAGCCACTCGGCTTCCGCACCGCCCACCGGTTCCCCGAGACGTTCCCGCCCGTCCCGTCGCACGAGAACCCGTCGCGGGACGCCCGAGGAGTCCGTCTCGGCGATGTCCACGGGTACGTTGTCCAGCCATTCGTTGGCGAACAGCAGCCCGGTGACGCCCTCCGGGGAGGCGGGCAGCCACTCGATCCGGTGATCGAGGCCGGGAGGCCGGGCGGCGAGTTCGACAGCGCACACGCGTGTGCGGGCGGCCACGTCGTCCGGCAGGGCGGCGAGGACGCCGGCGGCCAACTCGCCGCGCCCCGCGGCCATGTCGACGAAGTCGAGCCGTGCGGGACGGCCCAGTGCCCCGTCGACCCGGCACAGCAGGCGGGCCACGGCCTCGGCGAACAGCGGGGAGGCGTGCACGGAGGTACGGAAGTGCCCGGCGGGCCCCTCCGGCCTGCGGTAGAAGCCGTCCGGCCCGTACAGGGCAGCCTCCGCGGCGGCCCGCCACCCGCTCCAGTCGCCCGTCGCTCGGTCCGGGGTGTCATCGGTCACGCCGTCAGGCTAGGCGTACAGGGGAACGGGGCCTCCACCTTGGGGAGTACGCGTGGGCGGTACGGATCGATCCTCCGGTTGACCCCTGCACGCATCGCGCATCCCTACGCTGGGTTACGTGCAACGCCTCTATGACTTCCTCCGCAGACACCCGACAGGGGTCGACGCCTTCTGGGCCGTCTTCCTGTTCGGGATCTCGCTCGCGAGCGAATCCGCCCAGGGGGAGTCCCAGGGCACCGGGTCCCCGGCGGTGATCATTCCGGTGATCCTGCTGCTGTGCCTGGTGATCGCGTTGCGCCGGCGCATGCCGGAGAAGATGCTGCTGCTGGCCATCGGGCTGGGCGTGGCGCAGCTCGCGCTGGACGTCGAGGTCAAGGCGGCCGACTTCGCCTTCCTGGTGATCGTCTACACGGTGGCGACGACAGGCACCCGCTGGGCCTCCTGGCTGGCACTGGCGAGCGGTCTCTGCGCCGCTCCGCTGGCGCAGCTGCGGTGGCCGAACGAACACTCGAGCGCGCTGGGCAACCTCGCCCAGGTGATCTTCCTGACGATTCCGTTCGCCCTGGCCTGGGTGCTCGGCGACTCGATCCGCACCCGCCGCGCCTACTTCGCGCAGCTGGAGGAGCGGGCCGCGCGTCTGGAGAAGGAGCGCGAGGCGCAGTCGAAGGTCGCGGTCGCCGCCGAGCGCGCCCGGATCGCCCGCGAACTGCACGACGTCGTCGCGCACAACGTGTCCGTCATGGTCGTCCAGGCCGACGGCGCCGCCTACGTCCTCGACGCCGCGCCCGACCAGGCGAGGAAGGCCCTGGAGACCATCTCCTCCACCGGCCGTCAGGCCCTCGCCGAAATGCGCCGCCTGCTGGGCGTGCTGCGCACCGGCGAGCACCAGGAGGGCGGCGAGTACGTACCGCAGCCGGACGTCGAGCAGATCGAGGACCTCGTCGAGCAGTGCCGCGGTTCCGGGCTCCCCGTCGACTTCAAGATCGAGGGCACCCCGCGTCAGCTGCCCAGCGGCGTCGAGCTCACCGCGTACCGCATCGTGCAGGAGGCCCTCACCAACACGCGCAAGCACGGCGGCCCCAACACGGGCGCCAGCGTGCGCCTGGTCTACTTCGACGACGGACTGGGCCTGCTCGTCGAGGACGACGGCAAGGGCGCCCCGCACGAGCTGTACGAAGAGGGCGGCGCCGACGGGGCGGGCCACGGCCTGATCGGCATGCGCGAGCGGGTCGGTATGGTCGGCGGCACCCTGGACGCGGGCCCCCGCCCCGGCGGAGGATTCCGCATCAGTGCTCTGCTGCCGCTCAAACCAGCGCATTGACGCCGACGCACGCCCCTCGTTGACACCTGTCACGCCCCCTGATGACCACCCCGTACGACCCCGAGGAAACGGAAGAGGACCGATGACGATCCGCGTGATGCTCGTCGACGACCAGGTGCTGCTGCGCACCGGGTTCCGGATGGTGCTCGCAGCCCAGCCGGACATGGACGTCGTCGCGGAGGCGGGGGACGGGGTGGAAGCCCTCCAGGTGCTGCGCTCGACCTCAGTCGACGTCGTCCTGATGGACGTCCGCATGCCGAAGCTCGACGGCGTGGAGACCACCCGCCGCATCTGCTCGGAGCCCGACCCGCCGAAGGTGCTGATCCTGACCACCTTCGACCTCGACGAGTACGCCTTCTCCGGGCTCAAGGCGGGCGCCTCCGGCTTCATGCTCAAGGACGTGCCGCCCGGCGAACTGCTCACCGCGATCCGCTCGGTGCACAGCGGCGACGCCGTGGTCGCCCCCTCGACGACCCGGCGACTGCTCGACCGGTTCGCGCCGATGCTGCCCACCACCGGCAAGGAACCCCAGTACAAGGAACTGGAGCGGCTCACCGACCGCGAGCGCGAGGTCATGGTGCTGGTCGCCCAGGGGCTGTCCAACGGCGAGATCGCGGCCCGGCTGGTCCTGTCCGAGGCCACCGTGAAGACCCACGTGGGCCGCATCCTGACCAAGCTGGGCCTCCGGGACCGGGTGCAGGTGGTGGTCCTCGCCTACGAGACGGGGCTGGTCCGCGCGGGCGGCCAGGGATGAGCGTCCGGGGAGCGCCTCGCGGGTGAGACCGGTCCCGGTCGGGCGCTCACGGCCGCTCTCCGTCGCGGGGCCCGGCCGGGATGCAGGTCGCGGTGTCCCGCGCGGTCTCGCTCGGCGAGGCTGCCGGGCGGGTCACGGTCGACAGCGCAGGGAGGGCCGGACGGCGACGCAGGGCGAAGGCCTCCTCCTCGTACCGGCGAGCCTGTGCCGGCCCGGCCGGTGTCGCACTCCCCTGCTTACAACAGCCCTCCCTGCGCGATGCCGTCGCCCGGGGCGTGAGCATCACCCGGCGCTGCCCCCGGCGGCCGTCCTCGTACCGTCGGCTTCTTCGGCCAGGAGCAGCGCGAAGGCCGCCACGGCGGCCCGCACCTCCTGCGCCGTCCAGTCCAGCCCCGCGGCCCGGACGTCCACCTCGGTGCGCGACAGGCCCGGGCCCACCTCGTCCCAGGGGCGAGCGAACAGCAGCGTCTTCGTCTCCTCGCCCTGCCGCAGGGAGGCCTCCGTGAGGACGTCGACCCCGTACGGCAGCCACACCTGGAATTCGTTGGTGTGCGGCCGCTCGGGGTGGATCCGCGACCACGGCAGCCCGGCGGCCTCGAACCCCTCGCGCAGCGCGTCCGCGACCACGCGCGCGTGGCCGACGTACGAGGGCAGCCGGGGCAGCTCCCGCTCCAGCCCGGCGAGCGCCGACAGCACCGTGGGGAACTGCTGGAACACCGTGCCGCCGTAGCGGTGCCGCCAGACCTTGGCCTCCTCCACGAGCGTCCCCGGACCGACGAGGGCCGCGCCGCCGTAGCCGTCGAGGGACTTGTAGTACGACACGTAGACGCTGTCCGCCAGGCCCGCGATCTCGTCCAGGGAACGGCCGAAGTGGACGGTGCTCTCCCACAGGCGCGCGCCGTCGAAGTGCACCACCGCGTCGCGCTCGCGTGCCGCCGCCACGACCTCGCCGAGCTCCTCCCAGGTGGGCAGCACGAAACCGGCGTCCCTGAGGGGGAGTTCGAGCATCAGAGCCCCGAAGGGCTCGGGGAACGCGCGCACCTCGTCGGCGGTCGGCAGGCGCGGCTCGCTGGTGATCCGAACCGGTCGCAGGCCGCTGACCCGGCTGAACGCCTGGCGTTCGTGCACTTCGGGGTGGGCGAGCGCGTGCAGGGCGACCGTGGGATTGCCGGTGCGGCCCGCCCAGCAGCGCAGGGCCACCTGCTGGGCCATCGTGCCGGTCGGGAAGAAGGCGGCCGCCTCCATGCCGAGCAGGGCGGCCGTCCGCTCCTCCAGCGCCTCGACGACGCCGTTGCCGTACAGGTCGGCGTTCTCGTCCAGGTCGTACAGCTCGTGCGCGTCGTCCAGCACCGCCAGGCGCTCCCGGAGCGTGCCCTGGGAACCGGGGCGCGCGAGGACACGTTCCGCACTCCGGCCTACGCGTGTGCGCCGTGCGAAGCGGCGCTTGAGCCGCTCCTCCTCCGTGAAGTGCTCGCTCTGTCCGGGGCCCTGCTCCGCCGTATCCGTCATGGCCGGATCATGCCTCGCGCCCGCTCGCGGGTGCACCCGCTTTTCCCACAGCCTGTGGACAACCGGACGCCCCCCGAACCGATCGCGTTAACATGACGAGAAATCGTCCGGTACCCAGATGCGGACTGGAACGGGAAGGCCGTTGTCGCGTGAGTACAGTCCAACAGCCAGACAGCAAGGACCGCCCCGCGCGGCTCACCGTCGGCGTCGTCGGCGCCGGCCGGGTGGGCCCCGCGCTCGCCGCGTCCCTCCAGCTCGCCGGGCACCGTCCGGTGGCCGTCTCCGGTGTCTCCGACGCCTCGCGGCGGCGGGCCGAGCTGATGCTCCCGGACGTTCCCCTCGTCAGCCCCGCGGACGTCCTGCAGAGCGCCGACCTGGTGCTGCTGACCGTCCCCGACGACACCCTGCCCGGGCTGGTCGAGGGCCTCGCGGAGACCGGGGCGGTGCGGCCGGGCCAGCTGCTCGTGCACACCTCCGGGCGGTACGGCACGAAGGTCCTGGACCCCGCCCTGCGCGCCGGCGCGCTGCCGCTCGCGCTGCACCCCGCGATGACCTTCACCGGCACCCCCGTGGACGTCCAGCGCCTCGCGGGCTGCTCCTTCGGCGTCACCGCCCCCGACCAGCTGCGGCTCGCCGCCGAGGCCCTCGTCATCGAGATGGGCGGCGAGCCCGAGTGGATCGACGAGGAGATGCGGCCGCTCTACCACGCGGCCCTCGCCCTCGGCGCCAACCACCTGGTCACCCTGGTCGCCCAGGCCATGGAACTGCTGCGTACGGCAGGCGTCGAGGCCCCGGACCACATGCTCGGCCCCCTGCTCGGCGCCGCCCTCGACAACGCCCTGCGCTCCGGCGACGCGGCCCTCACCGGCCCCGTTGCGCGCGGGGACGCCGGCACGGTCGCCGCACACGTCACGGAGCTGCGCAAATACGCACCGCAGACCGTCTCCGGGTATCTGGCCATGGCCCGCGCGACCGCCGACCGCGCGCTAGCCCACGGACTGCTGAAGCCGGAGCTCGCCGAGGACCTCCTCGGAGTGCTCGCGAGCGGTGCCGAAGGCCCCGACGGTTCCGACGGGATCCACGGCTCCGAGGGAGACGCCCGATGACGACCGCTCTGCTGCGCACCGCCGACGAACTGTACGCACGCACGCGTGCGGGCCGCCGGGCCGTCGTGATGACCATGGGCGCCCTGCACGAGGGCCACGCCACCCTCGTCCGCACCGCGCGCGAGATCGCGGGACCGGACGGCGAAGTCGTCGTCACCGTCTTCGTGAACCCCCTCCAGTTCGGCGCGGGCGAGGACCTCGACCGCTACCCGCGCACCCTGGACGCCGACCTCAAGATCGCCGAGGACGCCGGCGCCGACGCCGTCTTCGCGCCCTCCGTCGACGAGGTCTACCCGGGCGGCGAACCCCAGGTCCGCGTCAGCGCGGGCCCGATGGGGGAGCGACTGGAGGGCGCCTCACGCCCCGGCCACTTCGACGGCATGCTCACCGTCGTCGCCAAGCTGCTGCACCTCACCCGCCCCGACATCGCCCTCTACGGCCAGAAGGACGCCCAGCAGCTCGCCCTGATCCGCCGGATGGCACGCGACCTGAACTTCGGCGTCGAGATCGTCGGCGTGCCCACCGTGCGCGAGGACGACGGCCTGGCCCTCTCCAGCCGCAACCGCTATCTGAAGCCACAGGAGCGACGCACCGCGCTCGCCCTGTCCCGCGCCCTGTTCGCGGGCCGCGACCGGCACGCGGCGCAGGAGGCGCTGCGCGCGCGAGCCCGCGAAGTGCCCGCCTCGCACGCGCGTGCCGAGGCCCTGAGCGCCCTCGGCGAGTCCCGCGCGGCCGCCGACACCCACGCGGTCGCCCAGGCGTCCCCGGGCGGCCCCACGGCCGTCCGCGCGGCCGCCCGCCTGGTCCTGGACGACGCCGCGCGCCAGGACCCCCCGCTCGCCCTGGACTACCTCGCGCTCGTCGACCCCCGCGACTTCGGCGACATCGAGGACGACTTCACCGGCGAGGCCGTCCTCGCCGTCGCCGCCCGGGTAGGGACGACCCGGCTGATCGACAACATCCCCCTGACCTTCGGAGCCGCCTCGTGACCAGCACAGGCATACGCCCGCCCGTCGCCGACCACCCTGGAACGGGAGCGCCTCGCGCTCACCTCCACCTGCACGCGCCCGCGCCTGGGTGGTCCATCACCGCGGACGTCGTGGTCGTCGGCTCCGGTGTCGCCGGCCTCACCGCGGCCCTGCGCTGCGAGGCCGAGGGACTCAGGACCGTCGTCGTCACCAAGGCCCGCCTCGACGACGGCTCCACCCGCTGGGCGCAGGGCGGCATCGCCGCGGCCCTCGGCGAGGGCGACACCCCCGAACAGCACCTGGACGACACGCTGGTCGCGGGCGTGGGCCTGTGCGACGAGGAGGCCGTCCGGATCCTCGTCACCGAGGGCCCGGACGCCGTACGCCGCCTGATCGCGACCGGAGCACACTTCGACGAGTCCGAAGCGGGCGACCTGGAGCTGACCCGCGAGGGCGGCCACCACCGCCGCCGTATCGCCCACGCGGGCGGCGACGCGACCGGCGCGGAGATCTCCCGGGCGCTCGTCGAGGCCGTCCGCGCGCGGGGGCTGCGCACCATCGAGAACGCGCTCGTCCTGGACCTGCTGACGGACGCCGACGGCCGCACGGCGGGCGTCACCCTGCACGTCATGGGCGAGGGCCAGCACGACGGCGTGGGCGCCGTCCACGCCCCCACGGTCGTCCTCGCGACCGGCGGCATGGGCCAGGTGTTCTCCGCGACCACCAACCCCTCCGTGTCGACGGGCGACGGCGTGGCGCTCGCCCTGCGCGCGGGCGCCGAGGTCAGCGACCTGGAATTCGTGCAGTTCCACCCCACCGTGCTGTTCCTGGGCTCGGACGCGGAGGGCCAGCAGCCCCTCGTCTCCGAGGCCGTGCGCGGCGAAGGAGCCCACCTGGTCGACGCCGACGGCGTGCGCTTCATGGTCGGACAGCACGAACTGGCCGAACTCGCGCCGAGGGACATCGTCGCCAAGGGCATCACGCGCCGCATGCAGGAGCAGGACGCCGAGCACATGTTCCTCGACGCCCGGCACTTCGGCGCGGACATGTGGGAGCACCGCTTCCCGACGATTCTCGCCGCCTGCCGCGCCCACGGCATCGACCCGGTGACCGAGCCCATCCCGATCGCACCGGCCGCCCACTACGCCTCCGGGGGCGTCCGCACCGACTCCCGGGGCCGTACGACCGTCCCCGGTCTGTACGCGTGCGGCGAAGTGGCCTGCACGGGCGTGCACGGCGCGAACCGGCTCGCCTCCAACTCCCTCCTGGAGGGCCTGGTCTACGCCGAGCGCATCGCCGCCGACATCATGGCGAGCCATGCGGGCGACGGCCTCCACGCGCGCGTGCCCGCACCCGTCGAGCACCCCGCGAAGCCTGCGCATCCCCTGCTCGCACCCGAGGCCCGGTTCGCGATCCAGCGGACCATGACCCTGGGCGCGGGCGTGCTGCGCTCCGCCCGGTCCCTGGCCGGCGCGGCGGACACCCTGCACGCGCTGGACGCCGACGCCCGCGACGCCCTCGAGGAGAACGGCAAGACGGCCGAACCCGGCGTCGACACCTGGGAGGCCACCAACCTCCTGTCCGTGGCCCGCGTCCTGGTGGCCGCGGCCCAGCTGCGCGAGGAGACGCGCGGCTGCCACTGGCGCGAGGACGAGCCCGACCGGAACGACACGGCGTGGCGGCGCCACATCGTCGTACGGCTGAATCCCGACCGGACCCTCGCCGTACACACCACCGATACCGCAGACTTCCCCCCGACCCGGCAGCCCCTTCAGGAGCAGTGACAGTAGTGAGCACCGAAGACCTTCCCCTCGCCTCCTCCGGAGGCTGCGGCGACGGCTGTGCCTGCGGCGCGGACGGCGACGCGGAGTACCTGGAGTGCGGGCTCGACCCCGCGCTCGCCCAACTCCTGGCCGACGCCGGGCTCGACCCGGTGGAGGTCGAGGACATCGCCAACGTCGCGATCCAGGAGGACCTCGCCAACGGCGTGGACGTGACGACCGTCGCGACCATCTCCGAGGACGCCGTCGCCACTGCCGACTTCGTCGCGCGCGAGGCGGGCGTCGTGGCCGGCCTCAGGGTCGCCGAGGCGGTCGTCTCGGTGGTCTGCGAGGCCGAGTTCGAGGTCGAACGGCATGTGGAGGACGGCGACCGTGTGGCGGCCGGGCAGAAGCTCCTGTCGGTCACCACGCGCACGCGCGACCTGCTCACCGCCGAGCGCAGCGCACTGAACCTGCTGTGCCGGCTCTCGGGCATCGCGACCGCCACGCGCGCGTGGGCGGACGTACTGGAGGGCACCAAGGCACGCGTGCGTGACACGCGGAAGACGACTCCGGGGCTCAGGTCGCTGGAGAAGTTCGCGGTGCGCTGCGGGGGCGGGGTCAACCACCGGATGTCGCTGTCCGACGCGGCGCTGGTCAAGGACAACCACGTGGTCGCCGCCGGTGGCGTCGCGCAGGCCTTCAAGGCCGTCCGGGAGGCCTTCCCGGATGTGCCGATCGAGGTCGAGGTCGACAACCTGTACCAGCTGAAGGACGTCGTGGACGCGGGCGCCGACCTGATCCTGCTGGACAACTTCACGCCGGGCGAGTGCGAGGCGGCCGTCGCGCTCGTGCGCGGGCAAGCCGTGCTGGAGGCCTCCGGACGGCTGACGCTGGACACCGCCCGCGCGTACGCCGACACAGGCGTCGACTACCTCGCCGTGGGGGCGCTCACCCACTCCTCGCCGATTCTCGACATCGGCCTCGATCTGCGCGAGGCGGAGTAGCCGCGATGCTCCTCACGATCGACGTAGGCAACACGCACACCGTCCTCGGGCTGTTCGACGGCGAGGACATCGTCGAGCACTGGCGTATCTCCACGGACGCGCGCCGCACGGCCGACGAACTGGCGGTGCTGCTCCAGGGGCTCATGGGCATGCACCCGCTCCTCGGGGACGAACTGGGCGACGGCATCGACGGGATCGCGATCTGCGCGACCGTGCCCTCCGTGCTGCACGAGCTGCGTGAGGTGACGCGGCGCTACTACGGCGACGTGCCGGCCGTGCTCGTCGAGCCCGGCGTGAAGACGGGGGTGCCGATCCTCACGGACAACCCCAAGGAGGTCGGCGCGGACCGGATCATCAACGCGGTGGCGGCCGTCGAGCTGTTCGGCGGCCCGGCGATCGTCGTGGACTTCGGTACGGCCACGACGTTCGACGCGGTGTCCGCGCGCGGGGAGTACGTCGGCGGGGTCATCGCGCCCGGCATCGAGATCTCCGTGGAGGCCCTCGGCGTGAAGGGGGCGCAGCTGCGGAAGATCGAGGTGGCCCGGCCGCGGAGCGTGATCGGGAAGAACACGGTCGAGGCCATGCAGTCCGGGATCGTGTACGGGTTCGCGGGCCAGGTCGACGGGGTCGTCGGCCGGATGGCCCGGGAGCTCGCGGACAATCCCGAGGACGTGACGGTGATCGCCACGGGCGGGCTGGCGCCGATGGTGCTGGGGGAGTCGTCGGTGATCGACGAGCACGAACCGTGGCTGACGCTGGTGGGACTGCGGCTGGTGTACGAGCGGAACGTGTCGCGGATGTGACGCCCGGGCCGCCCATCGGCATGGTCGGCATGGGGAGGGGCCTCGCCCACGAAGGCCGGACGGGCCGGCGACGCGCGCCACACCCGTCCCTTATGTGGAATTTGTCTGATTAGCGCGTACTGTCGCTGCATGCCCACGCCATACGGATCCCGCGGCGGCATGGCGTTCGGCGTGGAGGAGCTGCGTGTGCTCCGCCGCGCTCTCGCCCTCGCCCTTCACCCCGCCCCCGCCTCGGCCGAGGACGTCAAGGACTGCCACCGTCTCGCCGAGTCCCTCGACGAGACGGTGCGTGAGGGCGCCCGGCTGCGCGCCTTCCTGGTGGCCGACCTCGCCCGGTACCGCGCCGCGCTGCCCGGCACCGCCGCCGGCTATCTCACGCTTCTGGAGGAGGCGCTGGGTGCCGGGTACCGGCCCGGCCCCGATGATCTCGCCGGTCTCCGGGCGCTGCGCGGCAACCCCGTCGCGGCCGCCCTGCTGAACCGCTGCCAGGTGCTGGCCGAACGGGACGTGCGGGCCCGGCTCGCGGGCGCCACGGCCGAACGGCGCGTATCGGCGGCCCCGGTGGTCCCCGCTTCCCGCACGCGCCTCCTGGCGCTGCCCGGCGGCCTCTCCGGAGGTTTCTCGGCAGTCACCCGGGGCGCCCCGGCGGAGCTGGACGCCAAGGAGCCGGCGAAGAGCCCGGCCAAGTCCCCGGCGCGGCCCACGGAGAGGCCCGCTCCCGCGGCGCCCAAGCCCTCCCGCCCCGTTCCCACCCCGGGCGAGGTCTTCCCCCGCCGCAGGCCCGCCCCGCCCCCGGCGAACCCCCCGCAGCAGCTCGCCGCGGGCTGAACCCGCTCCTGGCCGCACCCCGCCCGAGTTGTCCGTCCGCCCGTGGCTACTCTGGACGCATGGACTATGTCTCCGCGCTCGTGCCCCCGGTCGTGATGGCCGTCTTCTTCATCGGTGTGATCCGGGTGATCGTGAAGACCCAGGGCGGGGCCAACAAGGCCAAGGAGGACGCGGTCGTCGACGCCGCGCTCGCCCGCGCGGAGGCGGCCAGGCAGACCTCCGGCTCCGACGCCTGACCCCCTTGTGGCGTACGACTCCCCGAGCCTCGCGCTTTCCGAGTCGTACGCCCTTTTTGTTGCTGTTTGGCGTTGAAAGGGCACGTCCGTCACGCCGATAGCCGGATCTCCCACTATTGTGCTGAGCTGTGCCTCGCCCATTGGGAGAACTCGAAGACACGGTCATGACGCGGGTGTGGAAGTGGAACCGCCCGGTCACGGTTCGAGAAGTCCTGGAAGACCTTCGACAGGAACGGTCCATCGCCTACACCACGGTGATGACCGTTTTGGACAATCTCCATCAGAAGGGCTGGGTGCGCCGTGAGGCGGAAGGCCGGGCCTATCGATATGAGGCGGTCTCCACACGGGCCGCCTACGCCGCCGCGCTGATGAACGACGCCTGGTCGCAGAGTGACAACCCGGCCGCCGCTCTCGTCGCCTTCTTCGGGATGATGAGTGAGGAACAGCGGCACGCACTCCAGGACGCCGTACGCATCGTCGAGGGACCGTCGGTGGAGAACCCCGACTCGGCATCGCGGGGCGGCGGGCGATAGCGTCCGCTCATGTCCGCAGAGAGCCCCTCGTCCGGGAACCCCGAAGTCACCGCAAAAGCCATCACCGTCCGGCGGGCCCGTACCAGCGATGTCGCCGGCATCCGCGGTCTCCTCGACACCTACGTCCGTGACCGCATCCTGCTCGACAAAGCGACGGTGACGCTTTACGAGGACCTCCAGGAGTTCTGGGTCGCCGAGCGCGACGACAACGCCGAGCTGGTCGGCTTCGGCGCCCTGCACGTGATGTGGGAAGACCTCGCGGAAGTGCGCACTCTCGCGGTGAAGCCGGGCCTGAAGGGCGCCGGTGTGGGCCATCAGTTGCTGGAGAAGTTGTTGCAGACAGCGCGCTGGCTCGGCGTTCGCCGCGTTTTCTGTCTCACCTTCGAAGTGGACTTCTTCGGCAAGCACGGCTTCGTCGAGATCGGTGAGACACCCGTCGACACCGATGTCTACACGGAGCTGCTGCGTTCCTATGACGAAGGCGTGGCGGAGTTCCTCGGTCTCGAACGAGTGAAACCGAACACCTTGGGCAACAGCCGGATGCTTCTGCATCTGTGATCGCCGGGGATTCGGGCGCTCAGCCCTGCCCAGGTTCCCTATGTCCGAAACGCGCATGTTTCCGGACGAGGAGACCGCTGTCGGTCTCTCCCAGGGGTTTGTGTTTTTCCGGCAAAAGCGGTTTGCTTTCCGACGTACTGCAGTACTGCATATAACAGGGGACGGCGAAACGGCGAACGCCGCAGACCCGGCCTTCAGGTATTGGATGAAAGGAAATCCGGTGGCACAGAAGGTTCAGGTCCTTCTTGTCGATGACCTCGACGGTGGCGAGGCGGACGAGACCGTCACGTTCGCGTTGGACGGCAAGACGTACGAGATCGATCTCACGACTGCCAATGCGGACAAGCTCCGTGGCCTTCTCGACGCGTACGTGAAGGGCGGTCGCCGTACCGGAGGCCGTGCCGCGGGCGGGCGCGGAAAGGCGCGAGTCGCTTCCGGTGGCAGTCAGGACACCGCTCAGATTCGCGCGTGGGCCAAGGAGAACGGCTACGAGGTCAATGACCGCGGCCGTGTTCCGGCGAGCATTCGCGAGGCTTACGACAAGTCCAACGCCTGATTGAAAGGTCCACGGGGGCCAGGGCCTGCGAAGGTTTATAACCGCGCGTGCCGCAGCCGCAGCCGGTGGCACTGTGTGGCCACCGTGTCCACGACGCGCACGAGATCGGGGGCACCCCCACCGCCCCCCAGCGCCGACACCGTCGGCAGCGAGGCCTCGACCTCGCACCCGGGCTCGGGGGGCCGCAGCCATACGGCGGCCCCCTGCGGGGCGCCCGGGCGGCCGGGTACGAGAGGCCGCCGCGTCCCTTCCTCCCGGCCCGCTTCCGCAGCCGGCGACCGGTCGACGAGCCCGCCCGCCCCTACCCCGCCCTCCGGCGGCAGCGGAGCCTCCAGCACGCCGCCCGCACCGATCGCCCGTAGATCGAGTGCCAGCGTGCCCCACTCCAGCCAGTCCAGCAGACCCGGCAACTCCTCCGTGCCGCCCGCGGCCACCAGGAGTTCCATCCGGTTGCCCCGCAGCGCCACAGGAGAGGCCCCGGTGAGATGGCGCAGGGCCGCCCGGCCCGCCTCCACCGGTACGTCCAGGACGTCGAAGCGCAGGCCCAGGCGGAGTCGCAGGGGAGGTTCCGGGGTGCTCGCGGGCACTGTCGGCCAGCCCAGCACGTTCTCGTACCAGTGGCGCACCGCAGCGCCGCCGGATGCGGTCGCGTCGAGCGGCCGACGGGGGAGCGGAAACGCGGTGAGATCCGCGGCGGACGGAGGGAGGCTGCCGACCATGACAAGTGCAACCGTCGGAGAAGCGTGCGAGTTACGCTGGGTGTGACGACGCGTGCGAAGAGTGGTCGAAATAGGGGCGTGCGGGGGTGCGGGACGGCGCGAGGTTGTTCGCCCATAGCGGAGGGACGGGGGGCGTGTGGCATGGAGTGTCAGTCCGTGCGGGTAAGACATCCCTAGTGGGAGGGGGCGACACGCAGGAAAGGCCGTCTCACGTTCGCCATCGGCGTACTGGCGAGTGGGGTAACTGTCTGGCCTGCGGGAACATCGTCTCGCACCATCGGGTTGGAGCAGATGTCGGCGTTCGGGGTCAGGAGGCCAAGAACGGTGTCGGCAGTTGGAATGAGCGGTCCCCGCTTGCGGGACTAAGCTGCGGAAGGACAGGGAGGGGAAGTTCCCCCCACTGCCTGACCGCTCTGAGGAGCGATTAACGATGTTCGAGAGGTTCACCGACCGCGCGCGGCGGGTTGTCGTCCTGGCTCAGGAAGAAGCCCGGATGCTCAACCACAACTACATCGGCACCGAGCACATCCTCCTGGGCCTGATCCATGAGGGTGAGGGTGTCGCCGCCAAGGCCCTTGAGAGCCTCGGGATTTCGCTCGAGGCGGTCCGCCAGCAGGTGGAGGAGATCATCGGGCAGGGGCAGCAGGCCCCGTCCGGGCACATCCCCTTCACCCCCCGTGCCAAGAAGGTCCTGGAGCTGTCGCTCCGCGAGGCCCTTCAGCTCGGCCACAACTACATCGGCACGGAACACATCCTGCTCGGCCTGATCCGCGAGGGTGAGGGCGTCGCCGCCCAGGTCCTCGTCAAGCTGGGCGCCGATCTCAACCGGGTGCGGCAGCAGGTCATCCAGCTGCTCTCCGGTTACCAGGGCAAGGAGACCGCCGGCGCCAGTGGCGGTCCTGCCGAGGGCACCCCCTCGACGTCCCTGGTCCTCGACCAGTTCGGCCGGAACCTCACCCAGGCCGCTCGTGAGTCCAAGCTCGACCCGGTCATCGGGCGCGAGAAGGAGATCGAGCGGGTCATGCAGGTGCTGTCCCGCCGCACCAAGAACAACCCGGTCCTGATCGGTGAGCCCGGCGTCGGCAAGACCGCCGTCGTCGAGGGCCTCGCCCAGGCCATCGTCAAGGGCGAGGTGCCCGAGACCCTCAAGGACAAGCACCTCTACACCCTGGACCTCGGCGCGCTGGTCGCCGGCTCCCGCTACCGCGGTGACTTCGAGGAGCGCCTGAAGAAGGTCCTCAAGGAGATCCGCACCCGCGGCGACATCATCCTGTTCATCGACGAGCTGCACACGCTGGTCGGTGCGGGTGCCGCCGAGGGCGCCATCGACGCCGCTTCGATCCTGAAGCCGATGCTGGCCCGCGGTGAGCTGCAGACCATCGGTGCGACGACGCTGGACGAGTACCGCAAGCACCTGGAGAAGGACGCGGCCCTCGAGCGCCGCTTCCAGCCCATCCAGGTCGCGGAGCCGTCGCTGCCGCACACGATCGAGATCCTCAAGGGTCTGCGCGACCGGTACGAGGCGCACCACCGCGTCTCCATCACCGACGAGGCGCTGGTCCAGGCCGCCACCCTGGCCGACCGGTACATCTCGGACCGCTTCCTGCCGGACAAGGCGATCGACCTGATCGACGAGGCCGGCTCCCGGATGCGCATCCGCCGCATGACCGCGCCGCCGGACCTGCGCGAGTTCGACGAGAAGATCGCTGGCGTCCGCCGCGACAAGGAGTCCGCGATCGACTCGCAGGACTTCGAGAAGGCCGCCTCCCTCCGCGACAAGGAGAAGCAGCTCCTGGCCGGCAAGGCCAAGCGGGAGAAGGAGTGGAAGGCCGGCGACATGGACGTCGTCGCCGAGGTCGACGGCGAGCTGATCGCCGAGGTCCTCGCGACCGCCACGGGCATCCCGGTCTTCAAGCTGACCGAGGAGGAGTCCTCGCGTCTGCTGCGCATGGAGGACGAGCTCCACAAGCGGGTCATCGGCCAGATCGACGCCGTCAAGGCGCTGTCGAAGGCGATCCGTCGTACGCGTGCGGGCCTCAAGGACCCCAAGCGTCCCGGTGGTTCGTTCATCTTCGCCGGTCCGTCCGGTGTCGGTAAGACCGAGCTGTCCAAGGCGCTCGCCGAGTTCCTCTTCGGTGACGAGGACGCGCTGATCTCCCTCGACATGTCGGAGTTCAGCGAGAAGCACACGGTGTCGCGGCTCTTCGGTTCGCCCCCCGGATACGTGGGCTACGAAGAGGGCGGCCAGCTGACCGAGAAGGTGCGGCGCAAGCCGTTCTCGGTGGTTCTCTTCGACGAGGTCGAGAAGGCCCACCCGGACATCTTCAACTCGCTGCTGCAGATCCTGGAGGACGGTCGCCTGACCGACTCCCAGGGCCGGGTCGTCGACTTCAAGAACACGGTCATCATCATGACGACCAACCTCGGCACCCGGGACATCTCCAAGGGCTTCAACCTGGGCTTCGCGGCCTCGGGTGACAAGAAGTCCAACTACGAGCGCATGAAGAACAAGGTCTCGGACGAGCTCAAGCAGCACTTCCGCCCCGAGTTCCTCAACCGCGTCGACGACGTGGTCGTCTTCCCGCAGCTGACGCAGGAGGACATCCTCCAGATCGTCGACCTGATGATCGCCAAGGTCGACGAGCGCCTCAAGGACCGGGACATGGGCATCGAGCTCTCCCAGTCCGCCAAGGAGCTGCTGTCCACGAAGGGCTACGACCAGGTGCTGGGTGCGCGTCCGCT
This sequence comes from Streptomyces sp. NBC_00285, assembly GCF_036174265.1. NCBI lineage: Bacteria > Bacillati > Actinomycetota > Actinomycetes > Kitasatosporales > Streptomycetaceae > Streptomyces > Streptomyces sp. NBC_00285. The sequence continues at coordinate 6,165,070 of NZ_CP108055.1, forward strand.
GCGTCGCACCATCCAGCGCGAGATCGAGGACACCCTGTCGGAGAAGATCCTCTTCGGCGAGCTGCGTCCCGGTCACATCGTGGTCGTCGGCACGGAGGGCGAGGGTGAGGCCAAGACATTCACCTTCCGCGGCGAGGAGAAGTCGGCGCTGCCGGACGTTCCGCCGATCGAGCAGGCGGCCGGCGGAGCCGGGCCGAATCTGAGCAAGGAGGCGTAACCCTTCGGGGGTTCGCCAGGTGAGGGGCCGGTGCCTTCGGGCGCCGGCCCCTCACCGTTTCTCAGCGCCTGTGCAGGCTGACGTCCACTCCGGGGAAGTGATCGGAGAAGCGGAACAGGGGAAAGGCATGCCCCGGCATGTTCTGCAGGACCAGCGAGCGCAGTCCCGGCAGCCGGCCCGCGAGTGCGGCGATGTCCTCGGTGCCGAGCAGGCCGGGCAGCCGTAGGTCGCGGATGTTCGGCAGCACCGGCATGCGCTCGACGGAGCGTGGCAGATCCCGCAGGATCCGTGCGTTCAGGTGCAGCTGGCTCAGCGCGGGCAGTGCGGCCACCGCCCGCCAGTCCTCCGCCGTCAGCTCCGTGGTCAGTGGTCCGAGGCTGAGTGCCGTGAGACCGCTCCAGTGCTCCAGGCCGCGCAGGCCGGTGCGGTTCGTGGTGTGCCGGCCGAGGAAGAGGAACCGCAGGTCCGCGTCGACCGGCAGGACGTCGGTGAGGCTCCGGCCGGGGATTTCCTGCTCCAGGGTGAGCCGCGTCAGTGAGTGCAGCGACCCGAGGCCGTCGAGGCCGGCGATCCGCCCGCAGATCAGTTCGGCCAGCGGAAGCTCCGCCAGCCGGTCCAGGCCGTGTGCGCCCGGGCAGCGGGCCAGCTGCAGATCATGCAGGGACCCGAAGGGCAGCAGCGCGTCGAGGCCGGTGATCAAGGGGTTGTCCCGCAGGTCGAGGAGGGTCACGTCCCCGGGATCCGGTACGGCGGACAGGATGTCCTCGGGTGCGTGCTCGCCGAGGAACGCGAGGCCCCGCCAGGGCCGCATGTCCGCCAGCGCGGCCCGCTGCCCGGGGGACTCGCAGGTGAGGAAGAGGCTCGGGCGGGGCAGGTGATCCAGCACCTCCGCCGCGTACTCCGGGGTGTCGAAGCGGCTCCAGGTCCCCGCGAGCTGCCGACGTACCTCGAGGTCCGGGTGCTCGCGGAACCGTCGCAGCACCGCCAACGCCCCCGCGGGTTCCTCGGCGGCGAGCAGGGAGGCGGTGATCGTGACGCCCAGCGCCTGTTCGGCCGACAGCCCCTGTGGGCCCGGCAGCAGCTCCAGCACCAGCGGACCCGCCTCCGCCAGGGCCCTCGCGTCCTCCTTCGAGCACGGCGGGATCAGGGACGCTGCCCGGTTCTCCACCTCGGTGCGCACCGAGGCGTCCAGTGCCGCCGTGTGCTCCAGACATGCCAGCGCCAGCAGGGTCAGCCGGGGGACGTCCCTGGCGAGCAGCTGCCGTATCAGAGACGCCCGTTCGCGGGGGCGGGCGTGGCCGACCGCCATGCGGATCACGTCCTCCCACTGGGCGTCGTCGGCGTGACCGGCCAGGACGTCCAGGTGGCCCTCCTCGACCGCGTATCTGGCGCCCAGGTAGTCCTGGAAGGTGCGGTGGACGAAGTCCACGACCCCGGCCGCGGGTTGGCGGACCAGTCCGCTGCGCAGGAGCAGGGTCCGCAGGACTGTTGCCGCGTTCCCGGCCCGGCCCGGGAGCGTGATCGACGGAAGCGCGCGGTCGACGATCGCCTCGGCCGTCTCCACCTCCATCTCCGTCCGGTTGCTCAACACCAGTGCGTACGCGAGGCGTTGCAGCAGCTCCAGCTGGACCTCCTCGCCGAGCTCCACCTCGTCCGCCATCGCCAGCCCCCGCTCCCGGTCACGGCGGGCGAGCAGCATCGTCAGGGCGGCGTCGTACAACTCCTTGCGGCCGGTGGGGAGATAGCCGCGCCGCTCCCGGTGCAGGGCGCAGATCAGGCCGCACATCAGGGGGTTGGTGGCGAGGCGGGCGAGGTCGCGTTTGGTGCGCAGGCTGTCGAGGAGGGGGCCCTCGAACTCCGAGGCCCCGGCCGCGCTGTGCCAGCGGTGGACGAACGTCGCCACCCCGGTGCGGCGCATCGGGGCGAGGGCCAGCTCGCGGAAGCCCTCGGTGGCCAGCCAGTCCTGGCGGACGGCGGTGGGGCGGGACGTGAGGAGCCAGCGGTTGCCGGGATAGGCGCGGATCAGGCCTAGGAGCCAGTCGCGGGTGCGGTGGCGGTCGGCGGTGGGGATCTCGTCCAGGCCGTCGATCAGGACGAGCGCCCGGCCGGCCCCGAGGACGCGCTCGGTCCAGCCGTCGGGGGGCGGCAGCGGGCAGCCGACCGCGGAGAGGAAGGCGGTCGGTGCGGGCAGCGCGTCCGCCCGGATCAGGGTGCGCAGCGGAAGGACGTACGGGATCTGGGTGCCCTCGCGCGCGGAAGTGACCGCCAGCCACTGCACCAGCGTCGTCTTGCCGGAGCCCGCGTCGCCGCGCAGCAGGATCCGGTCGTGGAGGAACAGGGCTTCCTCGGCGGGGAGTTGGACGGGGAGCGTGGTGGTACGGGGGTGTTCCTCCGGGAGCTCCTCCGCCGTCGTCGCCTCCAGGCTGAGGTAGGCGACCTCCAGGGGCCAGCGGTCCGGGGAGTCGCGCAGGTCGACGCCGTAGATGGTGATGTGGTTGTGGCGGTCGGCGACGTAGGGCAGATAGCGGCGTTCGAAGGAGCGGTCCTGGGCGCCGGGACGCGGGCTGCGGGCGATCAACCCGTCGATCTTCGCGATGAGTTCGGCCTGTGTTCGGGTCTGCTCCACGAGGGTGCGTGCCACGAAGGTGGAGCGGCGGGTGAAGAACTCCAGGATCTGCAGGCACGCCCACTCGGTCGCGGAGTCGAGGAAGTGGCAGGCGTCGGCCGAGAGTCCGTCGGGCGCGGGGGCCTCGTGGTGCAGCTTCCTGGCCAGTTCGCGAAAGCCGAGGCGTACGGCCTGTACGTCGTCCATGTCCAGGTCGCCGAGGGCGAGGAGACGACGGGCCAGGGCGTCGGCGACGGCGGTCTGTTCGCCGGTCCGGAACGGCGGTTCGCCGGGTGAGTCGACCGCCTGCCGGACCAGGTGGTCCGCGAGCTTGTGCACGTCCTTCTCGCCCAGGATGCGCTTCTCGCCCCGGAAGGACACCAGGTCCTTCAGCCGGACGGGCTTGTCGACCAGTCCGGCGCCGGGGCCGTCCGGCCGGAAGAGTCTCTTCACCAGCTGGCCGACCAGGCCGGACGCCAGCTTGCTGCCCAGTACCGCGGGCTCCATCCGCCACCCCCGTGCATCGCGTGAACGGATGGAGCCTAATGGGCCGTTACGACAACTGGCCGTCGTAGTCAGGGAGCTTGAACGTCTTCTCGGCGTGGCCGCCCGACAGGTCGGTGGCGCTGTTGCCGATGTTCGCGATGATCGTGTAGCCCTTGTTCTCGATGGCGACGCGCTGTGCGGTCTTGTAGGCGGCGACGTCCTTGAAGAGGTCGATGAAGTTGCGCGCGTACAGACCGCTGACCTGGTAGCCGACCTGCTTGAGGTTGTAGTCGGTCGCGGGGCCGGTGATGTCGGGGCGGGCGGTCACGAAGAACAGGGACACGCCGTGTTCCTGGGCGTACTTCGCGGCGTTCAGGACGGGCTTGTTGGCCGGCGAGGGGTAGCTGAAGCCGAAGTCGGACTCAAGGGCGGTGTTGTCGATGTCGAGGACGATCGCCTGCTTCTCGCCGGAACCGGCGGCGGCGATACGGGACTTCAGATAGGGGAGGGCCTGGTCCATCACGGCCTGGCAGTCGGTCTGCCAGGTGGCGTAGTCGACGGCCGCGGCAGCCGCGCTGGTCGTGGCGGTGGTGCTCGTTGCGGTTGTCGCGGCGTCCGCCGGGGCCGCCAGGGCGACCAGGGCTGCAGCGGAGACGGTGCTGACGACGATGCGGCGCGCCCAGGGGCGTCTGCTTGTCATGTTCGTGGGGGTCCTCTCACGTCCGTGCCGGGTGTCAGGTGCATGTTCGGGGACGGGGGTGGCGCGAGGGGAACCGTAGGGTTACCGGTTGGTAGGTGGCTAGAGGTGTGCGTCACAAAGCTTGACCAGGACGCCGGGGCTGCCGGTGATGTGCCGCACAGGAGATTTGTCCGTTACTAGGCGGAATAGTGGTGCGATTCGGGAAGAGGTACGGACTTTCCCCCCGAAGTGCCAGGACTATTACTACGTTCCGTCGTAAATTGCCGGTTTTGGGCTTTGTGGTGCCCGGGGGTACCAAGGGAGGCACCATCCGGTCGCCGTCGTGCGCCGGGTGGTTTCCTGTCCCCGGCTCCCTGAGGTTCTGATGTTCCTGCGTGTCTTCCGCCGCTCGTCCCGTACGTCCCTGCCGCGCACCCGGGTGGCCTTCGTGGCCGCCTCCGTGGGGGCGTCGGTCGCACTGGGGGCCACGGTCGCCTCAGCCGCGCCGGCCTCCGCCTCCTGGGTCGACCCGGTGAAGAAGTACACGCTCAGCGCGAGCTTCGCGCAGTCCGGCGGCATGTGGCAGTCCACCCACAGCGGGCAGGACTTCGCCGTGCCCAGCGGGACGGCCGTCGTCGCCGCGCACGGCGGGACCGTCGTCAAGGCGGGCTCGGGCGGCGCCGGCGACGGTGCTGCCTACGGCAACGCCCTCGTGATCAAGCACGGCAACGGGACGTACTCGCAGTACGCCCACCTCTCCCGGATCAGCGTCAAGGTCGGCCAGGTCGTCAGGACCGGGCAGCGCATCGCCCTGTCTGGCAACACCGGCAACTCCAGCGGCCCGCACCTGCACTTCGAGATCCGTACGACCGCGAACTACGGCTCGGCCATAGACCCGGTCGCCTTCCTGCGGGCCAAGGGCGTCGGCGTCTGAGGCGTGGGCGTGGGCGTCTGAGGCGTGGGGTGCCGGACGCGTTGAGCGGGTGCGGCGTTGAGCGTCCGGGGCGCCGGTCGGTCGCGCCCGCCGGGCCCTACGCCTTCGCGCTGCCCATGTGGGCCTGGGTGACCAGGTCCATCGCCACATCGAGGACCGCCTTGCGCTTGGCCTCCGGGTCGGCTTCGAGGTCCTGGAGGAAGAACATCCCGGCGTGCAGGGTGAACATCGCGCTGACACAGCGGACCTGGTCGACGAGGTCCGCCTCCGGATCGACGAGGATCTCGCGCAGTCCCTGCATGCGCTCCTTGAAGGTCTCACCGATGCGCAGTTCCCGGACCGTCGCCTGGTTCTCCTGCATGAAGCGGAACAGTGGCGCCGCACCGGCCAGCGTCTCGCTGTAGCGCCGGATGATCTCCTGCTTGGTCTCCAGGGTGTGCGGCTGTTTCCTGCCCCACTCGATCAGGTCGAGGATCGGCTGCGTCAGGTCGGCGAAGATGCTGACGAGGATCTCTTCCTTGGTCTTGAAGTGGTAGTAGAGCGCGGCCTTCGTGACGTCCAGGCGCTCGGCGATCTCCCGCAGGGAGGTCTTCTCGTACCCCTGCTCGGCGAAGAGTTCGATGGCCACGTCCTGGATGCGCTGGCGCGTGTTGCCGCGGCGCTGCTGCTTCGTGCGGTCCATCGTGCCGCCCATCCTCGTGCCTCTCGGCTTTCCGTAAAACTTACTTGACGCCCGGCTAGTTGGGCGTCTACCTTCCCCAGTGTAGACAACTAGCCGGGCGGCAAGTAAGTGCCCCGGCGGGAGAAGTACCGCAGCACCTCAGGGGAGTGGGAAACGATGGCGGACACACAGACGGTGGAGACGGAACCGGACAAGCCACAGCGGAGCGTACGGGTCGTCCTGCTCGCGCTGATGATCACCATGATGCTCGCGATGCTCGACAACATGATCGTGGGCACCGCGATGCCGACGATCGTGGGCGAACTCGGCGGGCTCGAACACCTCGCGTGGGTCGTGACGGCGTACACGCTGGCCACCGCGGCCTCGACCCCGATCTGGGGCAAGCTCGGCGACATGTACGGCCGCAAGGCCACCTTCATGACCTCGATCGTGATCTTCCTGATCGGGTCCGCGCTCAGCGGAATGGCCCAGGACATGGGCCAGCTCATCGGTTTCCGGGCCGTGCAGGGCCTCGGCGCCGGCGGTCTCATGGTCGGCGTCATGGCCATCATCGGCGACCTGATCCCGCCGCGGGAGCGCGGCAAGTACCAGGGCATGATGGCCGGCGTCATGGCGCTCGCGATGATCGGCGGCCCGCTGGTCGGCGGCACCATCACCGACAACTGGGGCTGGCGCTGGTCCTTCTACATCAACCTGCCGCTCGGCGTGGTCGCGCTCGGTCTGATCAGCGTCGTACTGCACCTGCCGAAGAAGCGGGCCAAGGCCGGTATCGACTACCTCGGTGTCGTGCTGCTGACCGTCGGCATCACCTCCATCGTCCTCGTCACCACCTGGGGCGGCTCGCAGTATGCCTGGACGTCCGCGCGGATCATGGAGCTGATCGGGATCGGCGTCGCCTCGCTGATCGGGTTCGTGTTCTGGCAGACCAAGGCGGCCGAGCCGATCATGCCGCTGCACATCTTCCGCAGCCGCAACTTCACGCTGATGTCGATCATCGGCTTCATCACCGGTTTCGTGATGTTCGGCGCGACCCTCTTCCTGCCGCTCTACCAGCAGTCGGTGCAGGGCGCGTCCGCGACCAACTCCGGGCTGCTGCTCCTGCCGATGCTCGGCGCGATGCTGGTGACCTCGATGGTCGCGGGCCGGGTCACCACCAACACCGGGCGCTACTACGTCTTCCCGGTCGTCGGCAGCGTCCTGATGGCCATCGGCCTGTACCTGCTGTCCACGATGGACACGGGAACCACGCGGTTCACCTCCGGTGTGTTCATGGCCGTCGTCGGTCTCGGCATGGGCTGCCTGATGCAGATCACCATGCTGGTCGCGCAGAACAGCGTGGAGATGAAGGACATGGGCGTCGCGTCCTCGTCCACCACCCTGTTCCGTACGCTCGGCTCCTCCTTCGGTGTCGCCATCATGGGCGCGCTGTTCAACAACCGGGTCCAGGACGTCATGTCCGAGCGGGCCGGGGCGCTGGGCTCCAAGGTGACCGAGCAGTCCGCGCAGCTGGACGCGGCGAGCCTCGCGAAGCTGCCGGCGGCGGCGCGGGAGGCGTACCAGTACGCGGTGTCGTCCGGCACGCACTCGGCGTTCCTGCTCGGCTCGATCGTCGCCGTGGCCGCGCTGGTGGCGGCGGTGTTCGTCAAGGAGGTACCGCTGAAGGGGGCGGGACCGCAGACGTCCGCCGACGAGCCGGCGCCGGCCCCGCTGGTCGAGGTCTGAGCCGGCCCTGAACCGAAGGCCCCCGGCGGTGTCCGCCCCGGGGGCCTTCTTCATGCCCGGCCGCGGGTCCATTGCGGGTCCGTGCCCCCGGACGGAGATGCGCCGCCGCATGTGCCGGAGGCCGGGACCGGGCTGCGGCTCGCCGCTCCGGACGACGGCAGGCGCGACCGGCCCGACATGGGCTGGTGTCAGGAACCGGAGAGCAGCACCACGCCCGGCCTCCGCCTCAGGGCGCCGTGGGCCGTTACGGCAGCATCGAGTGGCCCCCTGTGGCCGTTGGCGCGTGTTCCGGCAGCCGCAGCACTGCCACCGCACCTTTCGCCGGTATCCACCGCACAGCCCGGGCGCCGTGGCTTTCGGCAGCATCGGGTAGCTCCCCGCGTGCATGTGTTCTGGTAGCCAGAGCACTGCCACCGCGCCTTCCGCCGGTATCCACCGTCCTGACCAGCCGCCTTGGGTTACGGCAGCATCGGGTAGCTTCCCGTGGCCGTGGGGGCGTGTTCCGGTAGCCAGAGCACTGCCACCGCGCCTTCCGCCGGTACCCCGTCCGGAGCCCCGGCCGGCCGTACGTTGCGGAAGGTCAGCCGCGCCCCGAGCACCCGCGCCTGACCGGCGGCGATCGTCAGGCCGAGCCCGTGCCCCTGGCCCGCCCGGTCCGCGCTGCCCGTGCGGAAGCGGCTCGGGCCGTCGGCGAGGAGGTCCTCGGGGAAACCGGGGCCGTGGTCGCGGACCCGGATGACGCGGCCCTCGACGGTGACCTGGACGGGCGGTCTGCCGTGCCGGGCGGCGTTGGCGAGGAGGTTGAACAGGACGCGTTCCAGGCGGCGGGGATCGGTCGTGACCTCCGACTCGTGGACCACGCGGACCTCGATCGCCGGGTCCTTCGCCACCACCCGCCGGGCGACGAACTCGCCGAGCAGGATGTCCTGGAGTTCCGCCCGCTCGGAGGCGCCGTCGAGGCGGGCCACCTCCAGGACGTCCTCGACGAGGGTGCGCATGGCCTTCGCCCGGTCCAGGACCAGCTCGGTGGGCCGGCCGGGCGGCAGCAGTTCCGCCGCCGTCAGCAGACCCGTCACCGGTGTCCGCAGCTCGTGCGCGATGTCCGCCGTGACCCGGCGTTCGGCCTCCAGCCGCTGCTGGAGCGCGTCCGCCATGGCGTCCACCGCGCTCGCGAGGTCGTCGGTCTCGTCCCGGACGACGCCGCCGATCGCGTCCCGAACCCGTACGTCGGTCTCGCCCCTGGCCATCTGGTTCGCCGCGGCCGCGGCCTTCCGCAGCCGACGTGACAACTGCCCGCCGATGAGCACGCCGAGCGCGCTGCCACCGAGGACGACCGCGATGGAACCGATCACCAGGGCCTGGTCGAGGTCCTTGAGGATGTCGGTGCTGCGGTCGGTGAACCCGGTGTGCAGGGACAGCACGTGCCCGCCCTTGACCGGGACGGCCGCCCAGATGTCGGGCCCGCCGACGCGCCGGTCGGAGACGTAGGTCGCCCTCCGGCCCGCCTCGACCTTCTCGCGCAGAGCGCGCGGCAGCCGGGAGTCGTCGACCACGATGCTCGGGAAGTTGGGCCGTCCGGTGAGTTCGTAGTTGCGCTGGGCGATCCGCACCCGCTCGTCCGCCAGATCGCGTGCGTTGTCCAGCATCGAGACACGCGCCGCGTTGTGCACGACCAGGCTGAGCGCGATCGCCACGAGCGCGCCGACCAGCGCGATGGCCGCGCTGAGCTTCCACCTCAGCCCCGTCCGCACGGCCACGCGCTCCGTCACCGGGCCCCGAAGGATCCCCCGCATAACCCCAGGTCCCCCTGCTCAGGCCTTCAACTTGTAGCCGAAGCCGCGGACCGTCTCGATCCGGTCCTGGCCGATCTTCGTCCGCAGCCGCTGCACATGGACGTCCACGACCCGGGTGTCACCGCCCCAGCCGTAGTCCCACACCCGCTCCAGGAGTTTGTCGCGGGACAGGACCGTGCCCGGCGCGGAGGAGAACTCCAGCAGCAGCCGCATCTCGGTCGGGGTGAGCGCCACCGGCGTCCCGGCCCTGCGCACCTCCATGCCCCCTGTGTCGATCTCCAGCTCGCCGAAGGTCAGCACGGCCTCGGCGGTGGCCCCGGCACTTTCCTCGCCCCGGTCCCCGCCGCCCGCGTGCCCGAAGCGCCGCAGCACCGCGCGGATCCGGGCGACCAGGACGGCACCGTCGAACGGCTTGGTCACGTAGTCGTCGGCGCCCGCCTCCAGCCCGAGCACCACGTCGATCGAGTCGGCGCGCGCCGACAGCATGATCACCGGCACGGTGGAGTCGTCGCGGATACGGCGGCACAGGCTGACGCCGTCCAGGCCCGGGACCATGACGTCCAGCAGAGCGATGTCGGGGCGGTTCGCCCGGAACGCCTCCAGGCCCGACAGTCCGTCCGGCATGGCGGTGACCGCGAAGCCGTCCCGCTCCAGGGCGAGTTGGGTGGCCTCGCGGATGACGTCGTCGTCCTCGACGAACAGCACGTGGGTCTGGTCTGCCATCCGGGTGCTCTCACTCTTCGGTGTCGTTGCGGTCACTGAGGGATCGTTCCGGACGGCCCGATCGGTTCACGCCGTACGGCGTCGGTTCAGCCGTCGGCCGGCGGTGACGGGTCCGTACCGAGGACATCGCTGTAGTCGCTGTGGGTCCGGTACACCACGGTGAACTTTCCCGAGACCCAGCGGTACGTGATCACGTTCTCGCCGGACGGCTCCGACACCGGGTCGCCCTTCTCGTACACCTGCTTGGTCACCACCAGGTCGCCGCGGTCTATCTCGGCGTAGACCGGAGGCTCCTCGGTGTGGAAGACATTCTGGTACGAACCGCTCTCCTCGCGATACACGTACGAGCCGACGCCCACGAGATCCGCACAGGTCACGACGTTGACGACGACGTCGTCGGACGAGCCGCCGGTGAGGGCGCCGTAGAACAGGTCGACAGGGTACTCGTCGGCCACGCAGGGCTTCAGATCGCGCTTGACCGCCGCGGAGACCTTCGGGTCCGACTTGAGCAGAGCGACCGCGGCCGTGCGGTCCAGATGCGGGGAGGACACGACGGACGGTGCGTCCGCCGCTGAGGCACCCTCCTCCGCGACCGCGTGCGCCGGGCCCTCGTCACGCGTGCCGGTACCGCCGGTGGCGCAGGCGGAGACGAACAGGGCGAGGGCGGCGAGCACGACCCCCACCGTGCTTGCCGCCTGGATGATCCCCCGCCCCGGAGCCGGGTCCTGGCCCGGCCGGGTGGGCCCTGGTTCGGTCAGGCCGCCGTGCAACGCTCCCGCTCCTCACGCTCCAGCGCGCGTGCGTCCAGGTCGCGGGCCTCCAGCTCCTCGCGGAGCCGGGCGAGCGCCCGGTGCAGCGTGCTCTTGACCGTTCCGGCCGACATGCCGAGGGCGGCAGCGGTCTCCTCCGTGGACATCTGCTCCCAGTGTCGCAGCACCACGACACTGCGCTGCTTGGGAGCGAGCACCTTCATGACGTCCATGAGCAGGGCGCGGTCCGCGTGCTGCTCGGTGGCGTCGTCGACGCAGGCGTCCGGGAGCTGCTCGGTCGGCACCTCCTCCAGCTTGCGCGCCCGCCACCACTCGGTCCGGGTGTTGATCATCACCCGGCGCAGGTAGGCGTCCGCCAGCCGCTTGTCCTCGATGGTCTCCCAGCGGCCGTACGTCCTGACGAGCGCCGTCTGGAGCAGGTCCTGCGCGTCGACCGGGTCCGGGACCAGACGGCGTGCACTGCGCAGCAGCGCGTCCTGCCGGGTGCGGACGTACTCCTCGAACTCGAGCACCTCGCCCTGCGCCATGTCGACCGCCTCCTGATCCCCGTTCCGGCAGCCATTGCCGGTTCTCATCGCGTCTGCGCCGCCTTGTGTGTGCGGCATGGCAATGAAGCTACGGATCGGTTGTCACGGGGTTGTCCAGTCCAGCATTCGGCTGGCAATCGGCTGTCCGTCGGTTGTGTAACGGAAACAGAAAAGGGGTAAACCGGCGCGGTTGATTGCGCCGGTTCCAGTGGTTTTGTCGGTCTGTTCGAGCTGGGGCTACGTCAACGGCAGCCGATACAAACCACCCGTCAGAGGTTCCACGAGTCCGTCCGCGACGAGCCCGTCGAGCGCTCGCGCCCGCTGCACCGGCTCGTGCCACACCCGGTCGAGGACCGCCTGCGGGACCGGTGAGTGCGCCTCCCGGAGGACGGCGAGCAGCCGGCCGCGGACCTGCCGGTCGGTACCGGCGTACGTCTGTCCGCGCCGGGGCGGTCCTTCGTGAGCGGGCTTGCCCGCGAGCCGCCAGGCGCACTGGGCGGCGATGGGGCAGCGCGGGCAGGTCTCGTTCTTGGCCGTGCAGACGAGCGCGCCGAGCTCCATGGAGGCGGCGGCCCAGCGCGCGGCGGTCTCCTCGTCCGGGGGCAGCAGGGCGCGGGCGAGCTTGCGCTCGGCGGCGGTGGTGGCGTTCGGCGGGTACTGCGTGCCGGTCACCGCCCGCGCGAAGACCCGCCGGACGTTGGTGTCCAGCACCGCGTGCCGCTGCCCGTACGCGAACGAGGCGACGGCTGCGGCCGTGTACTCGCCGATCCCGGGCAGCGCGAGCAACTGCGCGTGCCGTGTCGGTACGTCACCGCCGTGCCGCTCCGTTATGGCGACGGCGGCGCCGTGCAGCCGCAGGGCCCGGCGCGGATAGCCGAGCCGGCCCCAGGCGCGTACGGCCTCACCGGGCGCGTCCGCGGCCAGGTCTGCGGGGCGCGGCCACCGTTCGAGCCACTGCTCGTAGACCGGCAGCACCCGGCTCACGGGCGTCTGCTGGAGCATGAACTCACTGACCATCACCCCCCAGGGTCCGGCCTCGGGCCGCCGCCACGGCAGATCCCGGGCGTGCTCGTCGAACCAGTCGATGACGGGGGAGTGCAGGCCCGCTCCGAGCGGAGCATCGGTGCTGTCGTCGGCGGGGCTGCTGTGCGGGGGCTTCGTGGGCGCAGTCATGGCCTTCCGATCCTGCCATGCCGGAGCAGCCGGACGGGTGTTCTGAGGGCACGGGTCGGCGGGAACCGGTGGAGGCCGTAGCCATGGCCAGAGCTGCAAGGGACGCGATCGCGAACGCGACCCTGTCCATGGAGCGACCCCGGGGCGTCACCCGCGCGGGGACGACCTTCACGGTCACCGACCGTGTCCGGTGGGCCGGTTCGGTCACACTCCGCTGTCGGCACGTGTCACGCCTGGCGAAGGGCACTCAGGGGACGGTTGGTTCCGGAATGATGATCCTGAAAAGTTGTGACGCCGAGCGGCGGGTGAGGACGGTGAACTCACCGATCTCTCGTAGAGTTTGCGCCGTGGGATCTATGCGCAATCCGGTCGGGCCGCTTCCCTCCTCCATCTACTGGCGTCGGAGGGCCGTCATGCTGTCCGTCCTCGGTGCGCTGGCGCTGTTGATCGCATGGATCGTCGGCTCCGGCGGCGGAGGCGGCAACAACGGTGCCGACGGGTCCAACGGCAAGAGTCCCTCACCCTCGACGATCACTCCCGGGCCGTCCGGTTCCGGGCCGGCCATCAGCCAAGCGCCGGGCGGACGCGACGAGTCGACGACCGGCGGAGGCACCGGCGGGTCCGGGGCGAGCGCGGGTTCCGGCACCGCGGCCGGTGCGGGGGCCACCTCGGGCGCCGGTGGCGAGAGTGGCACCGGCGGCTCCGCCGGGAGTGGCGGCTCCGGCAGCGCGGGCGGCACTGCGGGCACCGGGGTCGGCCAGGGCGACATCCTCCCTGCCGGGTCCTCGATCCCCAACTGCACGGCAGGCGCCGTGAAGTTGACCGTCCGCAGTCAGCGCAACGCCTACGCACCCGGCCAGCCGCCCACCCTGCTGCTGACCGCGACGAACTCCTCCGGCGGTGACTGCAAGGTCGATCTCGGCCCGAAGAACGCGGTGTTGACGATCACTCAGGCCGACTCCGACGACACGTACTGGTCGTCCGCCGACTGCCCTGCCACCGCGGGCAACCTGGTCTACCGGGCGCCGGCCGGCAGCAGCATCACGTACACCGTGAAGTGGGACCGCAAGCCGAGCGCCCCGCAGTGCGCGACGCCCTCCGCGGGGTCGGCCGGTGCGGGGACGTACCTGGTCGAGCTGAAGGCTCCCGGATACGCCACGGTCCAGGCTTCGTTCGTGCTGGAGAACGACTGAGGGGTGCCGCGGACGGTGGTTCGTCTGCGGTGTTGCGGGGCCGGCCGCGTCCGTGCGGCGGGGCCGTAGAACCGATACGGCCCCGCATCCCTGAAAGCTCCTACACGTACCGTTCCAGGATCGAGCTCTCCGCCAGCCTGGACAGGCCCTCCCGGACGCTGCGCGCCCTTGCCTCGCCCACGCCGTCGACCGTCTGCAGATCGTCCACGCTCGCCGCGAGGAGTTTCTGGAGGCTGCCGAAGTGTTCCACCAGGCGGTCGATGATCGCGCCGGGCAGGCGCGGCACCTTGGCCAGCAGGCGGAAGCCCCGCGGGGACACGCCCGAGTCGATCGCCTCGGGGGAGCCGGTGTAGCCCAACGCGCGGGCCACCGTGGGCAGTTCCAGGAGCTCGGCGTGGGTCAGGGCGTCCAGTTCGTACAGCGCCTGGTCGACCGTGCGGGAACGCTTCGCGGTGGGCTCGGGGACGTAGTCCCGGACCACCAGTTCGCGTTCCGGCTCCACGCCCGCGATCAGCTCGTCCAGCTGGAGGGTGAGCAGGCGGCCGTCCGTGCCCAGTTCGACCACGTACTCGGCGATCTCCGTGGCGATCCGGCGGACCATCTCCAGGCGCTGGGCCACGGCCGAGACGTCCCGGACCGTCACCAGGTCCTCGATCTCCAGCGCGGAGAGGGTGCCCGCGACCTCGTCGAGGCGGAGCTTGTAGCGCTCCAGGGTCGCGAGGGCCTGGTTCGCCCGGGACAGGATCGCCGCCGAGTCCTCCAGGACCCGGCGCTGCCCGTCGACGTAGAGGGCGATCAGACGCATGGACTGGGAGACGGAGACGACCGGGAAGCCGACCTGCTTCGAGACCCGGTCCGCCGTGCGGTGCCGGGTGCCGGTCTCCTCCGTCGGGATCGTCGCGTCAGGCACGAACTGCACGCCCGCCCGCAGGATCTTCGACAGGTCCGACGAGAGCACGATGCCGCCGTCGAGCTTGCACAGCTCACGCAGACGGGTCGCGGCGAACTCGACATCCAGCACGAAACCGCCCGTGCACATCGTCTCCACCGTCTTGTCCCAGCCGAGAATGATGAGTCCGCCGGTGTTGCCGCGCAGCACCCTCTCAAGGCCGTCGCGCATGGCGGTGCCGGGGGCCACGGCGCTCAGGGAGGCGCGCATCAGGCCATCGGAACCGGCACTCCCACCGGACTTTCCGGGAGCTGCTGCCCGGTCGTTGGCTGCCACTGCTCTCCTCCGGTCGCTGGGTCTGGACCGCTCACGTGCCGCACCTTCGGTTCGTACGGACGGGCGAGACCAGGGCAAAGTCTACCGGCGGTCCTCCTCGTCCCGTGGGGCCTCTCGCCGACGACCTCGCGGAAGGACCCTCAGGGCGTCCCCTATGTCGGCTACTTCCAGGACCTTCATACCGGCCGGGACCTTGCCCGGATCGCCCGGTACGAGTGCATGTGTGAAGCCCAGACGGTGTGCCTCGGAGAGCCTGCGCTGGACGCCCGTAACCCGTCTGACCTCGCCCGCGAGGCCGACTTCGCCGATCGCGACGAGGTTTTTGGGCAGCGGGGTGTCGCTGGCCGCCGACGCCAGCGCGAGGGCGATCGCCAGGTCCGCGGCAGGTTCCGAAAGCTTTACGCCACCGACGGTCGCGGAGTAGATGTCCCGCTTGCTGAGCGCGGTGATCCGGCCGCGCTGCTCCAGGACGGCGAGCATCATCGAGACCCGGGACGTCTCCAGCCCCGAGGTGGTGCGCCGGGGCGAGGGGATCTGCGAGTCGACGGTGAGCGCCTGGACTTCGGCCACCAGCGGGCGGCGGCCCTCCAGGGTGACGGTGAGACAGGTGCCGGGGACCGGTTCGTCACGACGTGTCAGGAAAAGTCCACTCGGGTCGGTGAGCCCTGTGATGCCCTCGTCGTGCAGCTCGAAGCAGCCGACCTCGTCGGTGGCGCCGTAGCGGTTCTTGACGCCCCGGACGAGCCTCAGGCGCGCGTGCCGGTCGCCCTCGAAGCTCAGGACCACGTCCACGAGGTGTTCGAGGAGGCGCGGGCCCGCGATCGCGCCGTCCTTGGTGACATGGCCCACCAGGAGGGTCGACATCCCGCGGTCCTTCGACACCCGGATCAGCGCCCCGGCCACCTCGCGCACCTGGGCCATGCCGCCGGGGGCGCCGTCGATCTCGGGGGAGGCCACCGTCTGCACCGAGTCGAGGATCAGCAGGGACGGCTTCACCGCGTCCAGATGTCCGAGGACGGCCGACAGGTCGGTCTCGGCTGCGAGATACAGGTGGTCGTCGATCGCGCCGATGCGGTCGGCGCGCAGCCGGACCTGGCTCGCGGACTCCTCGCCGGTCACATAGAGCGTGCGGTGCTCTTCGCTCGCCGACTTGGCGGCCACGTCGAGCAGCAGCGTGGACTTGCCGACGCCGGGTTCGCCCGCGAGGAGCGCCACCGCGCCGGGCACGAGACCACCGCCGAGCACCCGGTCCAGCTCGGGCACCCCGGTCGAACGGGCCGTGGCCTGACGCCCGTCCACCTCGCCGATGGGCACGGCGGAGGTGGTGACACGGCCCGGGGCCGTCGTACGCACCGCGGGCGTGCCGTACTCCTCGACCGTCCCCCAGGCCTGGCACTCGGGGCAGCGACCGAGCCACTTGGCCGCCTGCCAGCCGCACTCGGTGCAGCGGTAGGACGGGCGCTCCTTGGCGGACTTCGTACGGGCAGCCATGCACGAACCGTAACCGCCGCCACTGACAACACCGCCGCCGACCGCCGCCCGACCTGCACGCCGGCGCGGGAACCGGCCACGTCCCGTCAGGAACGAGCCACGCATTCGGGGGCTCGCGTCCCCTATTGAGGGATCGTTTCACCCGTACGGAGTAAAAGTGCTCAAGGTGCAGGAAGGGGCCATCTTCCGCCCCCTACGGTCCACGGATGATGAGCAGCAGTCCGGAGACCTCGACCCGCACCACCGGCGCGCACCGGGCGCAGCGGGAGGAGCGTGACCGCGGTGCCGCGCGCACGCTGGCGCAGCGGCCGCCTGCGCGCTACGAGCCGTTCCTGGACGGACTGTTCACCTACTGCCTGTCCGTGCTGTGCGACCACGACACGGCGACCACGGCCCTCGGTGACGTCATCGCGCTCGCCGAGAAGCGCGGCGGCCCGGACGCGACCGGCGACCGCAGGTCCTGGCTGTACGCGCTGGCCCGCTGGGCCTGTCTGCGCAAGCTGGCCGAGGCCAAGCAGAAACGTCAGAGCACCCACGCGGCCGGACGCCACGGAGTCTCCCGGAAGTCCACCGAGGCCCCGGTCGCCGAAGAGCTCCAGGAGACCCGCCGCCGCGAACTCGCCCAGCTGGCCTGGCCGGAGGCGGCCGGTACGACCCCCGAGCAGCGCGAGGCGCTCGAACTCGCCGTACGCCACCACCTGGCCGCCCACGAGGTCGCCGCCGTCCTCGGCATGGACCTGGCCGGCGCCCGCGAACTGCTCGCCTCCGCCGCGTGCGAGGTCGAGCGCACCCGCGCGGCCCTCGCCGTCGTCGAGACGGGCGACTGCCCGGGCGTGGCCCGCCTCACCGGTGACAACCAGTTCGTGCTCAGCTCAGCCCTGCGCCGCGAACTCGTACGCCACGTCGACGACTGCCCGCGCTGCCGCCGCAGTGCCGAGCGGGCGATCCCCGGCCGCTGGCCCGGCGCCATGATCACCCCGGCCGAGCTGCCCGTGCTCGAAGCACCGCGCACGGCCCTGCACATGGCGCTCGCGCACCCGCCACGCACGCGTGGCGCCGCCGTGCCCCGCTTCGACCGGCGCGGCTTCCCGATGGACCCCAAGGACCGCGCGGCCCGCCGCGACCGTCTCCGCGCGCGTGCCGTCACCACGACCGTCGTCGCCACCGTGGTCGCCGCCCCCGTGCTCGCCCTGTGGGCCGCCTACCGGGGCGGTCCCGGCGAGGGGGCCGACGGGCACTCCGCCAGCGCCCGCGAGGCGCACGGCCCCGGCAGCCTGGACGGCGAGACCGCGAGCGGCGACTACCAGAACGCCGGCAACGCCCGCACCAAACCCGGCAACCGCTTCACCAAGGACGGCCGCCCCGACGTCTCCGTGGAGGTCGTGAGCATCGCCGGAGCCGGCAAGAAGGGCGCCGGACACCTGGAGGTCGGCGCCGACAACAACGGCGACACCACCCTGGTCACCCTCACCGCGACCGGCGACGCCCCGGTCCGCTGGTCGGCCACCACGGGGGCCTCCTGGCTCTACTTCAGCCAGTCCTCGGGCACGCTGAAGCCCGGCGAGTCGTTGACGATCAAGGTGTACGTCAACCACCTGCGCGAGCCGTCCGGCCCCTGGAGCGCGCGCGTGGCGATCTCCCCGGCGGGCGCGGTCGTCACCATCCAGGGCTACGGCACGGCACCCACCCCGGCCGGCCCCGGCCAAGCGACTACGCCGCCGCCCGGCCCGGGCTCCAGCCCCACGACCTCGGCGCCGTCGGATCCCACACCGAGCGACCCGCCGTCCTCGTCGCCCACCCCCGACCCGACCCCGACGGACCCCACCCCGTCCGACCCGCCGACCTCGACCACGCCTTCACCGACGGACAGCGGCGAACCGAGCCCGTCCTCGTCGTAGGGGGCCGTAGCGGACGTGGGCCATGCGGAAGCCATGCGGAAGGGCCCTCCGGCGCGCAGTGCTCGCCGCAGTGCTCAGCCGGTCGGATCCGCCGGATGCGGTGCCAGCAGGGGCAGCTGGGAGGCCAGCCGCTCCTCGCACAGCTCGACGAGACGGTCGTAGCCCGCCTTGCCCATCAGCTCGATCAGCTCGGGCCGGTAGGACACGTAGACCGGGTCGCCCGCGCCGTGCGCCGAGGTCGCCGACGTGCACCACCAGTGCAGGTCGTGGCCGCCCGGACCCCAGCCGCGCCGGTCGTACTCGCCGATCGAGACCTGGAGCACGCGCGTGTCGTCGGGCCGGTCGATCCAGTCGTACGTCCGCCGCACCGGAAGCTGCCAGCAGACGTCCGGCTTGGTCTCCAGCGGCTCGCGGCCCTCCTTCACGGCCAGGATGTGCAGCGAGCAGCCCGCTCCGCCCGCGAACCCGGGCCGGTTCTGGAAGATGCAGGAGCCCTGGAAGGGCCGGGTCTGCCGGTCGCCGTCCTCGTCCTCCGAGACCCAGCCGCCCGCCGTGCCCTCGGCATGGTGCTGCCACACGTCCGGAGTGAGCCGCGCCACATGCTCGGCGACCCGCTTCTCGTCATCCTCGTCGGAGAAGTGGGCACCCAGCGTGCAGCACCCGTCGTCCGCCCGGCCCGCCTGGATGCCCTGGCAGCCGCTGCCGAAGATGCAGTTCCAACGGGAGGTCAGCCATGTCAGATCGCATCGGAAGACCTGCTCGTCGTCCCCGGGATCCGGGAACTCCACCCACGCGCGCGCGAAGTCGAGTCCCTTCTCGTCGGCCTCCAGAACTTTCCTGGCCTTCCGCGACTGCTTCGGCGGCTTCACCTGGGAAGAACCGGCGCCAGTTGTGGCCGCTTTGTCGTCCTTCGCCTTTTTCGTCTTTGGCACGCGTCCAGGGTAAGTCGCCCGAGGCCCCTCCGGAGACAGCCGAACGCCCGGCTGGCAGTAGCGTTCCCTATATGAGACTCGGTGTCCTCGACGTGGGATCGAACACAGTGCATCTGCTGGTGGTGGACGCACACCGTGGCGCGCGCCCGCTGTCCGCGCACTCGCACAAGGCGGAGCTGCGCCTCGCCCAACTCCTCGACGAGGACGGAGCGATCGGTCCCGAAGGGGTCGAGAAGCTGGTCTCCGTCATCCAGGAGGCGCGTCAGGCCGCCGAGGACAAGGGCGTCGAGGACCTGCTCCCGTTCGCCACCTCCGCCGTCCGCGAGGCCAGCAACGCCGATGACGTCCTCGCGCGCGTGAAGGCCGAGACCGGCGTCGAGCTCAAGGTCCTCACCGGCGCGGAGGAGGCCCGGCTGACCTTCCTCGCCGCCCGCCGCTGGTTCGGCTGGTCGGTGGGCAAGCTCCTCGTCCTCGACATCGGCGGCGGCTCCCTGGAGATCGCCTTCGGCATCGACGAGGAACCGGACGCGGCGGTGTCCCTGCCGCTCGGCGCGGGCCGCCTCACCGCGGGCTGGCTCCCCGGCGATCCCCCGGACCCGGACGCCGTCAGGGCCCTGCGACGGCACGTAAGGGCCCAGATCGCCCGCACGGTCGGCGAGTTCAGGCGCTTCGGTGCCCCGGACCACGTGGTCGCCACGTCGAAGACCTTCAAGCAGCTCGCCCGCCTCGCAGGCGCGGCCCGCTCCACGGAGGGCCTCTACGTCCAACGCGAACTCAAGCGCGAGTCCCTGGAGGCCTGGGTTCCGAGGCTGGCCGGTATGACGACGGAACAGCGGACCGAGTTGCCGGGGGTCTCCGAGGGCAGGGCCAACCAGCTCCTGGCGGGCGCCCTGGTGGCCGAGGGCGCGATGGACCTGTTCGGCGTGGAAACGGTCGACGTCTGCCCGTGGGCGCTCAGAGAGGGCGTCATCCTGCGGAGACTTGACCACATGGGTTCGGCGCAGAGCCTGCAGAGCCTGTAGCGGCGCGGGGCTGTGACACCTGCGGCTCCATCGCGCGGGCGCGTACGCCCGCGACGCGCTCCCGCCCGCCCAGTGGCGAACACCACAACGGCCAATGGGCACCCCGTACCCACCCGACCGAACCCCTTAGGCTGACCGTCGTGGCAGAACCAGTCGTACGGATCCCGGACGCGAAGGTCGCCCTCTCGACGGCCTCCGTCTACCCGGAGTCGACGGCGACGGCCTTCGAGATCGCCGCACGCCTCGGCTACGACGGCGTCGAGGTCATGGTGTGGACCGACCCCGTCAGCCAGGACATCGAAGCCCTGCGCCGCCTCTCCGACTATCACGGCATCCCCATACTCGCCGTGCACGCCCCCTGTCTGCTCATCACGCAGCGGGTGTGGTCGACGGACCCCTGGGTCAAGCTCCAGCGCGCCCGCGCGGCCGCCGAGAAGCTGGGCGCGAGCACGGTCGTCGTACATCCGCCGTTCCGCTGGCAGCGCCAGTACGCCCGTGACTTCGTGAGCGGGATCTGGCGCATGGCGAACGAGACGGACGTACGGTTCGCCGTCGAGAACATGTACCCCTGGCGCTACCGCGACCGCGAAATGCTCGCCTACGCCCCCGACTGGGACGTCACCAAGGACGACTACCGGCACTTCACGATCGACCTCAGCCACGCGGCGACGTCCCGGACCGACGCGCTGGACATGGTCGGCCGGATGGGAGACCGGCTCGGCCATGTGCACCTCGCCGACGGCAACGGTTCCGCGAAGGACGAGCACCTGGTGCCCGGCCGCGGCAGCCAGCCCTGCGCCGAGCTGCTCGAAGGCCTCGCGCTGAGCGGCTTCGACGGCCATGTCGTCATCGAGGTCAACACCCGCCGCGCGATGTCCGGCGCCGAACGTGAGGCCGACCTCGCCGAGGCCCTGGCCTTCGCCCGCCTCCACCTGGCCTCGCCGGTCAAGGTGCCGCGACGATGAGAAACCGCGGGGGTGCCCGGGCCGCCGGCGACCCGGACGGTGCCTCGGCCCTCGGTGCCTCTGACAGCGCTCCGCCCCCCGGTGACCGCACCGGCGAGCCCGCCGTGGCCGACGGCACCGCCCGGAAGCGTGGTCGGCCCCGTCGTACGGAATCGGACGCGGCCGGCACCCGTGACCGCATCCTCGGTGCGGCCCGCGAGGAGTTCTCCGAGCGGGGCTACGAGAAGACGTCCGTGCGCGGCATCGCCAAGGCCGCCGGAGTCGACCCGGCCCTGGTCCACCACTACTTCGGCACCAAGGAGCAGGTCTTCGCGGCGGCCGTGGAGGTCGCCGCCGCGCCCGCGCTCAGCGGACCCGACGCGCTCGCCGACGGTCCTCTCGACGACATGGGGGAGCGCCTGACCCGTTTCGTCTTCGGTATCTGGGAGAACCCGGCGACGCGCATGCCGATCCTGGCGATCGTGCGCTCCGCCGTGAACAACGAGACCGCGGCCACCGTCTTCCGACGGCTCGTCGTCACCCAGCTGCTGCGCCGTGTCGTCGACCGGCTGGACCTGCCGGACGCGGAACTGCGGGCCGAACTGGCGGCCGCGCAGCTCGTGGGGACGGCCATGCTCCGCTACGTGATCAAGATGGAGCCGCTGGCGTCGGCGGACGTCGAGCAGATCATCGCGCGGGTGGCCCCGGTGGTGCAGGGCCATCTGACCGGGCCCTGAGCGCTCCTGACCGGGCCCGGGTCACGAGACCTGGGTCACGTACACCGCGCGGGACGGGGCCCCGATCCCCGAGACGGACATCCCGCATTCCGGACACCCCGTCCCGACCCCTGGATGACGGGCGTAGGCTCGTCAGAAGTCAGAAGTCTCATACGACGGCCGTCCCCGGAGTGTCCGACGGCCGTCTGCGAAGGAGCGAGCGACGATGCCCGAGCTGAGGTCCCGCACAGTCACCCACGGCCGCAACATGGCGGGCGCCCGCGCCCTTATGCGCGCCTCCGGTGTACCCGGTGCGGACATCGGCCGCAAGCCGATCATCGCGGTCGCCAACAGCTTCACGGAGTTCGTGCCCGGCCACACCCACCTCCAGCCCGTCGGCCGGATCGTCAGTGAGGCCATCACAGCGGCCGGAGGCATCCCGCGTGAGTTCAACACGATCGCCGTCGACGACGGCATCGCGATGGGCCACGGCGGCATGCTGTACTCCCTCCCCTCCCGCGACCTGATCGCGGACTCGGTGGAGTACATGGTCGAGGCCCACTGCGCCGACGCCCTGATCTGCATCTCCAACTGCGACAAGATCACCCCGGGCATGCTGAACGCCGCGCTGCGGCTGAACATCCCCACGGTCTTCGTCTCCGGCGGCCCGATGGAGTCCGGCCGCGCGACCCTCGTGGACGGCACGGTCCGTACGCTCGACCTGGTCGACGCGATGTCCGAGGCCGTGAACGAGAAGATCTCGGACGCGGACATGCTCCGTATCGAGGAGAACGCCTGCCCGACCTGCGGCAGCTGTTCCGGCATGTTCACCGCCAACTCGATGAACTGCCTGACCGAGGCCATCGGCCTCTCCCTCCCCGGCAACGGCTCGGTCCTCGCCACGCACACGGCCCGCAAGCAGCTGTACGTCGACGCGGCCGACACGGTCATGGACGTCACCCGGCGCTACTACGAGCAGGACGACGAGACGGTCCTGCCCCGCAACGTCGCCACCCTCGCGGCCTTCGAGAACGCCATGGCGCTGGACATCGCCATGGGCGGCTCCACCAACACGATCCTGCACCTGCTGGCCGCGGCCCAGGAAGCGGAGGTCCCCTTCGGCCTGGAGGAGATCAACGAGGTCTCGCGCCGCGTGCCGTGCCTCGCGAAGGTCGCCCCGAACGTCGCGAAGAACCGCACGTACTACATGGAGGACGTGCACCGCGCGGGCGGCATCCCCGCCCTGCTCGGCGAGCTGCACCGCGCGGGCCTGCTGAACGAGGGCGTCCACTCGGTCCACAGCCCGTCCCTCGCGGACTGGCTCAAGACGTGGGACGTCCGCGGCGGCTCCCCGTCCCCCAAGGCGCTGGAACTGTGGCACGCGGCCCCGGGCTGCGTCCGCTCCGCCGAGGCGTTCTCCCAGTCGGAGCGCTGGGAGGCCCTGGACGAGGACGCCGCCGAGGGCTGCATCCGCAGCGCCGAGCACGCGTACTCCAAGGACGGCGGCCTCGCCGTCCTCAAGGGCAACCTCGCGGTCGACGGCTGTGTCGTGAAGACAGCGGGCGTGGACGAGTCGATCTGGAGGTTCGAGGGCCCGGCGGTCGTCTGCGAGTCGCAGGAGGAGGCCGTGCAGAAAATCCTCACCCAGCAGGTCAAGGAGGGCGACGTCGTCGTCATCCGCTACGAGGGCCCCAAGGGCGGCCCCGGCATGCAGGAGATGCTCTACCCGACCTCGTACCTGAAGGGCCGCGGTCTGGGCAAGGCGTGCGCCCTGATCACCGACGGCCGCTTCTCCGGCGGCACCTCCGGGCTGTCCATCGGCCACGCCTCTCCGGAGGCGGCGGCAGGCGGCACCATCGCCCTCGTCGAGGACGGCGACCGCATCCGCATCGACATCCCGGGGCGGACGATCGAGCTCCTCGTCGACGACGCCGAACTCGCACGCCGCGAGGCCGCCCTGGGCGGCGTGTACGCCCCGAAGAACCGCGAGCGCAAGGTCTCGGCCGCGCTCCGGGCCTACGCGGCGATGGCCACGAGCGCCGACAAGGGCGCGGTGCGGGACGTGTCGAAGCTGGGCTGAGGTTTTCAGCACCGAGACACACGGGGCCGTCCCTTCGGGGGCGGCCCCTTTCTCCTTCGCGGCCCGGCACCTACGGCGTTGTCGGCCGACGGCCTGCGGTATCACCGGGGCGGGGACCTACGGCGTCACCGGCCGACGGCCTGCGGCATCACCGGGGCGGGGACCTACGGCGTTGTCGGCCGACGGCCTGCAGCATCACCGGGGCGGGGACCTGCGGCGTCACCGGCCGACGGCCTGCGGCACCACCGGGGCGAGGGACAACGGCGTTGCCGGACCGGGGGCTTGTGGTTCACCAGCCCGACTGCCCACGGCTCACCACTCCGACGGCCTGCGGCTGTCCGCCGCGAAGACCGTGCCGTCGGGGGCGGTGGCGTAGACGTGGGTGCCGGCGAGGACGGGCTCGGGCAGCGTGGCGATCACGTCGCCCGCGTTCGCGCCGAGCCGTGCCGGCGTCTGCCCGGTGAGCGTCCCCTTGCGTGCGTCCACGGCGAGCAGCCGTCCGTCGGAAGCGGTGACGAAGACGTGACCCCCGTCGGAGACCGGGACGGACCCCCGGCTCACCGAGGTTTCGAGGTGCCACAGCTGCTTGCCCGTGCCGACGTCGACGGCCTCCAGGGCGCCGCCTGTGGCCAGTACGTAGACGACACCTGCGTGCACAGTGGCCTGGGCGCCCTGACGGGGCACGGGCAAGTTCACCTTGCGGGTCGCTCCGGACTCGGGGGTGTAGCGGACCACGGCCCTGGTGTAGTCGTAGACCTGGTCGACGGAGAGGAAGAAGACGGAGCCGTCCTCGGAGCCGATGGGCGTCAGAGCGCCGTCGAGGCGTTTGTCCCACCGCACGTCACCCGTGGTCGCGTCCACGGCGGTGACCCGGGTGCTCGACCCGTCGACGGACGTGCTCGTTGCGTACACCAGCGGGTCTCCGGGAAACGTGAAGAACGACGGCGTTGCGTGGCCCGGTATCTCCTTGCTCCACCTGGTGTCGCCGGACGCGCTGGCCACGCCGGTCACCGTCCCGTCCGTCCCGGTGAGCAGGAGCATGCCGTCGGCCGACCAGACGCCGTCGTACGCCGGCACCTTGCGCTGCCAACGCGGCCGGCCCGAAGCGGGATCGAACGCCTCCAGATGGCTGCCGTAGTCGGCCAACGGCACCACGAGGCCACCGGACAGTGCGGGCGGAACGCTCCAGCGGTTCGTGTCGGCCGAGTGCCGCCACAGCAGCCTGCCGTCGGCCGGGTCGAGGGCGAAGACCTGTCCTGCCTGGACGCAGAAGAGCCTGCCCTTCCCGTACGAGCATCGGGGCGTGCTCTTGCCACCGGCCACCGGCTTCGCCGCCCAGGCGCGGAACTCGGACGCCCTGGCCCGGGACGTACTGGTCTCCGTCGGCGCGGGCTGCTGTGTGTCGCCGAGCAGGTGGACCGAGGCGAACACCCCGCCTGCGACGAGGACCAGCGCCCCGGCGCCGAGCAGCACACTCCTGCGCAGGCGCCTCCTGGGCCGTCGCACCGGCTCGGCGACCTCCCGCGCAGGTGCCGGCACGTCACCCGTGCGCTGTGTCGGTATGAAGGCCTGCGTGTCGTACGAGGCCGCCACCGACCGCAGTTCCCGCATCAACTCGTCCGGAGTCGGCCGGTCCTCGGGCTCCTTCGCGAGGCACCGCACGATGATCGGCGTGAGATTCGCCGGTACGCCGGTCAGGTCCGGCTCGTCGTGCACGACCTGATAGGCGACGACGTAGGGGCTGTCGGAGTCGAACGGCCCCCGCCCCGTGGCCGCGTGCACCATCACGGACCCGAGAGCGAAGATGTCGGCGGCGGGCCCGACCTCCCGGGGCCGCCGGAACTGCTCGGGCGCCATGAACGGCGGAGTGCCGATCAACTTCCCGGTCTCGGTGCGCAGTTCGCTGTCCTTTGGCCGAGAAATGCCGAAGTCGATGACCTTCGGGCCGTCCTCGGCGAGCAGCACATTGCTCGGCTTGAGATCCCGGTGGACCACCCCGACCCGGTGGATGTCCCGCAACGCCTCCGCGAGTCCCGCCATCAGTCGGCGCAACTCGGCAGGAGGCATGGGGCCGTTCCGCTTCACCTCGTCGGAGAGCGTCGGGCCGGGAATGAACAGCGTGGCCATCCAGGGCCGCCCGGCATCGGGGTCGGCATCGACGACGGACGCGGTGAACGCCCCGCTCACCTTCCGGGCCGCGGCCACCTCCTGCCGGAAACGCCCCCTGAACTCGGGGTCCTTGGCGAACTCGGTATGGACGACCTTCACCGCGAGCTTCATCCCCGAGGCGCTGCGCGCGACATGCACGACGCCCATCCCGCCGGACCCGAGGCATGACTCCAGTCGGTAGTGACCGGCGTACTCGGGAAGTTCCGCTTCCGCGCCCGCTCCGGTGTTGCCCTGTGGCGCCATGGAACCACCCCCGTGCTGATCGTCCGCGCGCGCGACGCACGGAGCCTAGTCGATGACGCGTACGAGACAGAGGCGGCTTGCTAGTGTCCGCGTGCGAGTTACGTACATGTGTTTCATGGTGTGATTCAGGGGAATCAACGGGTCCCCATGGCGTTCATGGGGACCAACGGGGGAGGCCTTTCATGTCTGTTGACCACACCGAAGAAGTCGAGGGCGGCAAGAGCGAGACCGTCACGACGGCAGCCGCCGCGACCGCGTCCGTGCACTACTACTCCGTCGCACCCGGCTACCGCCTCAACGTCCGCCGCGGCCCCGGCACGCAGTACGGCATCGTCCGGGTCCTGCCCGAGGGCGCGCAGGTGGCGATCTACTGCCAGTCACCGGGCACCTCGGTGGTGGGCCCGTACGGCACGTCGAACATCTGGGACAACATCGCCAACGGCGAGTTCGTCTCGGACGCGTACGTCCTCACCGGCAGCGACGGCTACGTCGCCTCGCGCTGCGCCTGACCTCGTCACCGATCCTGCTCACCGATCCCGGCGGGGGGATCCACCCAGGACTTCTCTGAGACGCAGATCCAGCTGAACGTCCGCAGCGGCCCCAGCTCCAGCTACACCTCGTGCGGGTCCTGCCCGAGGGCGCGCAGGTGGCGATCTACTGCGATAACGGCGAGTACGTCTCGGACGCCTACGTCCACACCGGCAGCGACGGCTGCATCGCCGCACGCTGCTCCTGATCCCCGAAGGGAGCCCGCTCCCGTCCCGGAGCCATAATCGTCCCGTGAGCGACGAATCCGGCACCCAGGACATCCCCGCGGGCTCCCCGACGGGCGGCCCCCGCCCCGAACCGATCCGTTTCTTTGGCACGACCTGGGCGAACCACGACAACGGCTACGCCCTCCGCCGCGTCGGCGCGGCCGCGGGCTCCCTCGCCGCGGCCTTCGCCTCCTGCCTGATCCTCCGCTTCGCCTACGAGGGCCTCCAGATCGCCGACACCGGCAGCTTCGTGACCGTCCTCGTCATCGCCATGTTCGCGATCTGCAGCGCACTGGCCTTCCGCAACACCTGGGACGGCTTCGGCAAGCACCCCGACCCCGACCGCCAGGCCTCGCTGCGCGGCCTGCTCGCCATCGGCTTCGTCGGCTCCCTGCTTGCCTACTTCTTCCGTTCCCTCACCGAGGCGCCCGGCGAAAAACTCCATCGCGAGGAGTACGAGGCGGCACTGAAACTGCACGCGAAGCGCAGTACGCGCCGCACCGGCGACCCCTCGAAGAGGAAGCGCAGCCGCTGAACGTGCCGGGACCCGCGCTGTCCCTCGCCCCGGTTTCTCACCGAAAACTCAGCGCACTCCACACCCACCCCGGCCACCATGGCCCCATGACGGCTTCCTTCCACACCACCCGCGCCCACTCCTTCAACGCCGCCGCAGCCCAGTACGCAGCCAGCCGCCCCTCCTACCCGCCGGCCCTCTTCGACGCCATCGAGGAACTCGCTGGCCGCCCCCTCGCCGGGGCCCGCGCCGCGGACATCGGCGCCGGTACGGGCATCGCGACCGCACTGCTGCACGGCCGGGGCGCCCAGGTGGTCGCCGTCGAGCCCGGGGACGGTATGGCCGAACAGTTCCGCCTCGCCCACCCGGACATCCCGATCGTCAGGGGCGACGGCAACGACCTCCCCCTCCTCGCGGACTCCGTCGACTTCCTGACCTACGCCCAGTCCTGGCACTGGACCGACCCCACTCGCGCGGTCCCGGAAGCCCTCCGCGTCCTGCGCCCCGGCGGCGCGCTCGCCCTGTGGTGGAACACCCACACCCTCGACGTGCCGTGGGTCACCGCTCAACTGGACCGCATCATCGAGCACTTCAAGGCCTACGGTGCCGGTCCGGCCGTACCGGTGAACGGCAGCGGCACCCGGTCCGCCCAGGCCGATCCCACCGGTGGCCTGGACTTCGCGGAGCGCACGGTCCGCTGGAGCCGCCACGTCCCCGTCGACACTCACCTCGCCAACATCGGCAGCCACTCGCTGTTCCTGGTCGCGGGCGAGGAACAGGCGGGCGCCTTCCTCGCCGAGGAGCGCCGCATCCTGCTGGAGCTCTTCCCGGACGGAACCGTCGAGGAGACCTACGACGTAGAGCTGCTGGTCACCACCGCCTGACCCACCCGACTCCAGCCCCACTGTCACAACGACGGCCACCGCCGCACCATCCGCATGCCCTCACGGCAGAGCGACGGCGAAGCCCACACACCTCGGCCCACCGCGCCTCCGGCACCCACCGCGCCCCCTGCACCTATCGCGCCACCGTGCGCCTGCGCCGCCGAACGCAACCCGCTTGACGGCTCCGACCCGCAGGAGCAATATTCATCGAATGATGAATAAAACCTCGCGGCCACCCGACGACAGCTACGACAGCTACGACGGCGACGACAGCACGGATGAACCACCGGCCACCCCCGCCGTCCACGCCGACGGCCTCACCGTCGTCCGAGGCCCCCGCACCGTCCTGCAGAGCCTCGCCTTCGACGTCCCCCGAGGCCAGATCACCGGACTCCTCGGCCCCTCGGGATGCGGCAAGTCCACGCTGATGCGCTCGATCGTCGGCACCCAGGCGAAGGTCACCGGCACTCTCGACGTCCTGGGCCACCCCGCGGGACACCCCTCACTCCGCACCCGCATCGGCTACGTCACCCAGGCACCGTCCGTCTACGACGACCTGACCGTCCGCCAGAACCTCGCCTACTTCGCCGCGATCCTCGCCCCCGGCCGCGCGGCAGCCGACCGCCGCCACTCCGACGTCACCCGGGCCATCACCGACGTCGACCTCACCACCCACGCCGACTCCCTCGCCGGCAACCTCTCCGGCGGCCAGCGCAGCCGCGTCTCCCTCGCCGTAGCCCTCCTCGGCACCCCCGAACTCCTCGTCCTCGACGAACCCACCGTCGGCCTCGACCCGGTCCTGCGCCGCGACCTCTGGAACCTGTTCCACGACATCGCGGCCCGCCACGGCGCCACCCTGCTCATCTCCTCCCACGTCATGGACGAGGCCGAGCGCTGCCACCGCCTCCTGCTGATGCGCCAGGGCGAGATCCTCGCCGACGACACCCCCGAGGCCCTCCGCACCCACACGAACTCCGCCACCGTCGAGGAGGCCTTCCTCCACCTCGTCGACCAGGCCGCCGAGGCAAGCCGCACCAAGGAGCCCACGCGATGACCACGACGACCCCGACCCCGATCAGGCCCGCGTCCGCCCCCACCGGCGCCCTCAGCCTCTCCCGCACCACCGCCACCGCAGCCCGGGCCCTGCGCCAGCTCCGCTACGACCCACGCACCATCGCGATGCTGATCCTGATCCCCTGCGTGATGCTGCTCCTGCTGCGCTACGTCTTCGACGGCAGCCCGCGCACCTTCGACAGCATCGGCGCCTCCCTCCTCGGGATCTTCCCGCTCATCACGATGTTCCTGGTCACCTCCATCGCCACCCTGCGCGAACGCACCTCCGGCACCCTCGAACGGCTCCTCGCCATGCCGCTGGGCAAAGGCGACCTCATCGCCGGCTACGCCCTCGCCTTCGGCACCCTCGCGATCATCCAGTCCGCCCTCGCGACCGGCCTCGCCGTCTGGTTCCTCGGCCTCGACGTCACCGGCAGCCCCTGGCTCCTGCTGCTCGTGGCCCTCCTCGACGCGCTGCTCGGCACCGCCCTCGGCCTGTTCGTCTCGGCCTTCGCGGCCTCCGAGTTCCAGGCCGTCCAGTTCATGCCGGCCGTGATCTTCCCCCAACTCCTCCTCTGCGGCCTCTTCACGCCCCGCGACAACATGCACCCCGCCCTGGAAGCCATCTCCGACGTCCTCCCCATGTCCTACGCCGTCGACGGCATGAACGAGGTCCTCCAGCACACGAACATGACAGCGACCTTCGTACGAGACGCACTGATCGTGGCGGGCTGCGCCTTGCTGGTCCTGTTCCTGGGAGCGGCAACACTCAGGCGAAGGACGGCGTAGGGGGCTGGTCGAGGGTGCGCTTCACCCACGTCCCGCCCACCGGACACCGACCCTGCACCCGTCCGACCGGTGCCAGACTGAACCGCATGAGCCAGAAAGTCGCAGTCCTCGGCACCGGCAAGATCGGCGAAGCCCTGCTCAGCGGAATGATCCGCGCCGGCTGGGCCCCGGCCGACCTCCTGGTCACCGCCCGCCGCCCCGAGCGAGCCGAGGAACTCCGCACCCGCTACGGAGTCGCCCCGGTCACCAACCCGGAAGCCGCCAAGACCGCCGACACCCTGATCCTCACGGTCAAGCCGCAGGACATGGGCACCCTCCTCGACGAACTCGCCCCGCACGTCCCCGCCGACCGCCTGATCATCAGCGGCGCCGCCGGTATCCCCACCTCCTTCTTCGAGGGGCGCCTCGCCACCGGCACCCCGGTCGTCCGTGTCATGACCAACACCCCCGCCCTGGTCGACGAGGCCATGTCCGTGATCTCCGCCGGCACCCACGCCACCGGTGACCACCTCGCGCACACCGAGGAGATCTTCGGCGCCGTCGGCAAGACGCTCCGCGTCCCGGAGTCCCAGCAGGACGCCTGCACCGCCCTCTCCGGCTCCGGACCGGCATACTTCTTCTACCTGGTCGAAGCCATGACGGACGCCGGCATCCTGCTCGGCCTGCCCCGCGACAAGGCCCACGACCTGATCGTCCAGTCCGCGATCGGCGCCGCGACGATGCTCCGCGACAGCGGCGAACACCCGGTGAAACTCCGCGAGAACGTCACGTCCCCCGCGGGCACCACCATCAGCGCCATCCGCGAACTCGAGAACCACGGCGTACGAGCCGCCCTCATCGCCGCCCTCGAAGCCGCCCGCGACCGCAGCCGCCAACTGGCCTCCGGCACCAAGGACTGACCCCATGGGCGCGGCAACCACACCGCGCCCACCCCGCCCGCCGCACAGGCGTCGGCAGCGAGGTCACGATGCGGCCAGCACTTCGCATCGCGCCCCACCACCACCCCACGGGCCTACCGGGCAGCGTTCAGCACGCCCCCGCTGCCGCCGACCGCTCCGGTATCGGCACCCTCCGCGCCAGAGGCCGCCGGCAGCAGCCCGATCGCGCGATAAGCGGCATCCACGGTCGGCCGCGCCATCGCCCGCGCCCTTTCCGCGCCATCCCGCAGCACCCCCTCCACATAGCCAGGATCCGCGCACAACTCCCTGTGCCTGTCCTGCACGGGCCTCAAGACCTCGACCACGGCCTCGGCGGTGTCCTTCTTCAAGGCGCCGTACGTTTCATATACACCGCTCAGCTCCGATGGGTTCCCACCCGTGCAGGACGCGAGGATCTCCAGCAGGTTCGCCAGACCGGGCCGGGCCTCCCGGTCGTACACGACCTCGCGCCCGCTGTCGGTCACGGCCCGCATGATCTTCTTCCGCACGGCGTCCGGCTCGTCGAGCAGATAGACGATCCCCGGCCCGGAGTCGTCGGACTTCCCCATCTTCGAGGTCGGCTCCTGCAGATTCATGACCCGCGCGCCCACTGTCGGCACGGTGGCCCGTGGCACGACGAACGTGTAGCCGTACCGCTGGTTGAACCGCACCGCCAGATCCCGCGTCAGCTCCACATGCTGAGCCTGGTCGTCCCCGACCGGCACCTCGTCGGCCCCGTACGCCAGGATGTCCGCCGCCATCAGCACGGGATAGGTGAGCAGCGACAGCCGCACACTCCCGCCCCGTGCCCGCTCCCGAGCGGCCTTCTCCCTGTACTGGATCATCCGCCGCATCTCGCCGTCCGTGGCCACGCACTCCAGCACGTACGACAACCGCGCGTGCTCGTCCACATGACTCTGTACGAACACGGTGCACAGCTCGGGATCCAGTCCCGCCGCGAGCAGCAGCGTCGCCGCCTGCCGACTCAGCCGGCGCACCCGAGCCGGATCATGGTCGACGGTCAGGGCGTGCAGGTCGACGATGCAGAACAACGACTCCGCCCGGCGCTGATCGACCGCGACCCACTGCTGCATCGCTCCCAGGTAGTTCCCCAGGGTCAGATGCCCCGTCGGCTTGACCCCGCTGAAGACCCGCGTCATCTCTCCACCTCTTGGTCGAGACCGCCGCCCCGGCCGGCCGACCCTCAGGAGTACTGGAGGGAGATACAAGAACGGCCGCCGAGGCGGCGGCCGTTGAGTACATACGTGACTCCGGCCGCCGTCAGGCGGCCCACCACTGCTGGGTGCACGTACGCGTTGTCATACAGGCCAGCCTACGCCCGCAGGGGCCCGTCCGGACCTGAGTTGACACCCCCTAGCCCGGTACGTAGTGTTCTCCGAGTTGTCCGACGTGAGCGCCGACCCCGGTCGGTCCCCGGACAGCCATTCCGCAAGACCAGCCAACAAACGACGACAGTCGCTCTGTCTGCCGTCGCCGCATTGGCGTGTGTATTCGCGAAATGAGGAATCCGCGTTCGAAAGGACGACGGTCCCCGATTAGCTCGGGAGCCGGGAATCCGCTAAAGTCTCACTCGTCGGAACGGCCCAACAGCCGGGAAGGCAAGCCCCCTCTGACTGGGAGTCAGGCCCGAAAGGATCTGATAGAGTCGGAACCGCCGGAAAGGGAAACGCGGAAGCGGGAACCTGGAAAGCGCCGAGGAAATCGGATCGGGAAACGGTCTGGTAGAGTCGGGAACGCAAGACCGAAGGGAAGCGCCCGGAGGAAAGCCTGAGAGGGTGAGTACAAAGGAAGCGTCCGTTCCTTGAGAACTCAACAGCGTGCCAAAAATCAACGCCAGATATGTTGATACCCCATCTCCGGCCTTCATGGTCGTAGATGAGGTTCCTTTGAAGAATACACAGCGAGGACGCTGTGAGTGACCGCCTTATTCCGGTGGTTGCTCCGCTCTCGTGATGTGTGCACCCGATTACGGGTAAACATTCACGGAGAGTTTGATCCTGGCTCAGGACGAACGCTGGCGGCGTGCTTAACACATGCAAGTCGAACGATGAACCACTTCGGTGGGGATTAGTGGCGAACGGGTGAGTAACACGTGGGCAATCTGCCCTTCACTCTGGGACAAGCCCTGGAAACGGGGTCTAATACCGGATATCACTGCTACGGGCATCTGTGGTGGTTGAAAGCTCCGGCGGTGAAGGATGAGCCCGCGGCCTATCAGCTTGTTGGTGAGGTAATGGCTCACCAAGGCGACGACGGGTAGCCGGCCTGAGAGGGCGACCGGCCACACTGGGACTGAGACACGGCCCAGACTCCTACGGGAGGCAGCAGTGGGGAATATTGCACAATGGGCGAAAGCCTGATGCAGCGACGCCGCGTGAGGGATGACGGCCTTCGGGTTGTAAACCTCTTTCAGCAGGGAAGAAGCGAAAGTGACGGTACCTGCAGAAGAAGCGCCGGCTAACTACGTGCCAGCAGCCGCGGTAATACGTAGGGCGCAAGCGTTGTCCGGAATTATTGGGCGTAAAGAGCTCGTAGGCGGCTTGTCACGTCGGGTGTGAAAGCCCGGGGCTTAACCCCGGGTCTGCATTCGATACGGGCAGGCTAGAGTGTGGTAGGGGAGATCGGAATTCCTGGTGTAGCGGTGAAATGCGCAGATATCAGGAGGAACACCGGTGGCGAAGGCGGATCTCTGGGCCATTACTGACGCTGAGGAGCGAAAGCGTGGGGAGCGAACAGGATTAGATACCCTGGTAGTCCACGCCGTAAACGGTGGGAACTAGGTGTTGGCGACATTCCACGTCGTCGGTGCCGCAGCTAACGCATTAAGTTCCCCGCCTGGGGAGTACGGCCGCAAGGCTAAAACTCAAAGGAATTGACGGGGGCCCGCACAAGCAGCGGAGCATGTGGCTTAATTCGACGCAACGCGAAGAACCTTACCAAGGCTTGACATACGCCGGAAAGCATCAGAGATGGTGCCCCCCTTGTGGTCGGTGTACAGGTGGTGCATGGCTGTCGTCAGCTCGTGTCGTGAGATGTTGGGTTAAGTCCCGCAACGAGCGCAACCCTTGTCCTGTGTTGCCAGCGTGCCCTTCGGGGTGACGGGGACTCACAGGAGACCGCCGGGGTCAACTCGGAGGAAGGTGGGGACGACGTCAAGTCATCATGCCCCTTATGTCTTGGGCTGCACACGTGCTACAATGGCAGGTACAATGAGCTGCGATACCGTGAGGTGGAGCGAATCTCAAAAAGCCTGTCTCAGTTCGGATTGGGGTCTGCAACTCGACCCCATGAAGTCGGAGTTGCTAGTAATCGCAGATCAGCATTGCTGCGGTGAATACGTTCCCGGGCCTTGTACACACCGCCCGTCACGTCACGAAAGTCGGTAACACCCGAAGCCGGTGGCCCAACCCCCTTGTGGGGAGGGAGCTGTCGAAGGTGGGACTGGCGATTGGGACGAAGTCGTAACAAGGTAGCCGTACCGGAAGGTGCGGCTGGATCACCTCCTTTCTAAGGAGCATCTAGGCTGCCGGGCTTGCCCGGTGGTCCAGGGCCATTACGTCGGCATACGTTCGACGGTGGTTGCTCACGGGTGGAACGTTGATTATTCGGCATCGTCAGTCATCTCGGGCTGCAAGTACTGCTCTTCGGAGCGTGGAAAGCTGATCATGAGTGGCGGGGATGCCGGGCACGCTGTTGGGTGTCTGAGGGAATGAAATTCCCTCGATGCCGGCCCCAGTGAACTCCAGCTCAGGTTGGGGGTGATGGGTGGCTGGTCGTTGTTTGAGAACTGCACAGTGGACGCGAGCATCTGTGGCCAAGTTTTTAAGGGCGCACGGTGGATGCCTTGGCACCAGGAACCGATGAAGGACGTGGGAGGCCACGATAGTCCCCGGGGAGCCGTCAACCAGGCTTTGATCCGGGGGTTTCCGAATGGGGAAACCCGGCAGTCGTCATGGGCTGTCACCCATACCTGAACACATAGGGTATGTGGAGGGAACGCGGGGAAGTGAAACATCTCAGTACCCGCAGGAAGAGAAAACAACCGTGATTCCGGGAGTAGTGGCGAGCGAAACCGGATGAGGCCAAACCGTATACGTGTGAGACCCGGCAGGGGTTGCGTGTGCGGGGTTGTGGGATCTCTCTTTCACAGTCTGCCGGCTGTGAGGCGAGTCAGAAACCGTTGATGTAGACGAAGGACATGCGAAAGGTCCGGCGTAGAGGGTAAGACCCCCGTAGTCGAAACGTCAACGGCTCGTTTGAGAGACACCCAAGTAGCACGGGGCCCGAGAAATCCCGTGTGAATCTGGCGGGACCACCCGCTAAGCCTAAATATTCCCTGGTGACCGATAGCGGATAGTACCGTGAGGGAATGGTGAAAAGTACCGCGGGAGCGGAGTGAAATAGTACCTGAAACCGTGTGCCTACAAGCCGTGGGAGCGTCGCGCATCAAGTTTACTTGGTGCGTCGTGACTGCGTGCCTTTTGAAGAATGAGCCTGCGAGTTTGCGGTGTGTTGCGAGGTTAACCCGTGTGGGGAAGCCGTAGCGAAAGCGAGTCCGAATAGGGCGTTTCAGTAGCACGCTCAAGACCCGAAGCGGAGTGATCTAGCCATGGGCAGGTTGAAGCGGAGGTAAGACTTCGTGGAGGACCGAACCCACCAGGGTTGAAAACCTGGGGGATGACCTGTGGTTAGGGGTGAAAGGCCAATCAAACTCCGTGATAGCTGGTTCTCCCCGAAATGCATTTAGGTGCAGCGTCGTGTGTTTCTTGCCGGAGGTAGAGCACTGGATAGGCGATGGGCCCTACCGGGTTACTGACCTTAGCCAAACTCCGAATGCCGGTAAGTGAGAGCGCGGCAGTGAGACTGTGGGGGATAAGCTCCATGGTCGAGAGGGAAACAGCCCAGAGCATCGACTAAGGCCCCTAAGCGTACGCTAAGTGGGAAAGGATGTGGAGTCGCACAGACAACCAGGAGGTTGGCTTAGAAGCAGCCACCCTTGAAAGAGTGCGTAATAGCTCACTGGTCTAGTGATTCCGCGCCGACAATGTAGCGGGGCTCAAGCGTACCGCCGAAGTCGTGTCATTCCAGCACATACCCCCAACGGGGGCTGGGATGGGTAGGGGAGCGTCGTGTGCCGGGTGAAGCTGCAGCGGAAGCTAGTGGTGGACGGTTCACGAGTGAGAATGCAGGCATGAGTAGCGATACACACGTGGGAAACGTGTGCGCCGATTGACTAAGGGTTCCTGGGTCAAGCTGATCTGCCCAGGGTAAGTCGGGACCTAAGGCGAGGCCGACAGGCGTAGTCGATGGATAACCGGTTGATATTCCGGTACCCGCTGTGAAGCGTCAAACATTGAATCAGGCGATGCTAAGTCCGTGAAGCCGTTCCGGACCCTTCGGGGAATGGAAAGTGGTGGAGCCGGCGAACCAGACTTGTAGTAGGTGAGTGATGGGGTGACGCAGGAAGGTAGTCCATCCCGGGCGGTGGTTGTCCCGGGGTAAGGGTGTAGGACGAATGGTAGGCAAATCCGCCGTTCATATAGTCTGAGACCTGATGCCGAGCCGATTGTGGTGAAGTGGATGATCCTATGCTGTCGAGAAAAGCCTCTAGCGAGTTTCATGGCGGCCCGTACCCTAAACCGACTCAGGTGGTCAGGTAGAGAATACCGAGGCGTTCGGGTGAACTATGGTTAAGGAACTCGGCAAAATGCCCCCGTAACTTCGGGAGAAGGGGGCCATCACTGGTGATCCGATTTACTCGGTGAGCTGGGGGTGGCCGCAGAGACCAGCGAGAAGCGACTGTTTACTAAAAACACAGGTCCGTGCGAAGCCGTAAGGCGATGTATACGGACTGACGCCTGCCCGGTGCTGGAACGTTAAGGGGACCGGTTAGTCACATTTCGGTGTGGCGAAGCTGAGAACTTAAGCGCCAGTAAACGGCGGTGGTAACTATAACCATCCTAAGGTAGCGAAATTCCTTGTCGGGTAAGTTCCGACCTGCACGAATGGCGTAACGACTTCTCGACTGTCTCAACCATAGGCCCGGTGAAATTGCACTACGAGTAAAGATGCTCGTTTCGCGCAGCAGGACGGAAAGACCCCGGGACCTTTACTACAGTTTGATATTGGTGTTCGGTTCGGCTTGTGTAGGATAGCTGGGAGACTGTGAAGCGGGCACGCCAGTGTCTGTGGAGTCGTCGTTGAAATACCAGTCTGGTCGTGCTGGATGTCTAACCTGGGTCCGTGATCCGGATCAGGGACAGTGTCTGATGGGTAGTTTAACTGGGGCGGTTGCCTCCTAAAGAGTAACGGAGGCGCCCAAAGGTTCCCTCAGCCTGGTTGGCAATCAGGTGTTGAGTGTAAGTGCACAAGGGAGCTTGACTGTGAGACCGACGGGTCGAGCAGGGACGAAAGTCGGGACTAGTGATCCGGCGGTGGCTTGTGGAAGCGCCGTCGCTCAACGGATAAAAGGTACCCCGGGGATAACAGGCTGATCTTCCCCAAGAGTCCATATCGACGGGATGGTTTGGCACCTCGATGTCGGCTCGTCGCATCCTGGGGCTGGAGTCGGTCCCAAGGGTTGGGCTGTTCGCCCATTAAAGCGGTACGCGAGCTGGGTTTAGAACGTCGTGAGACAGTTCGGTCCCTATCCGCTGCGCGCGCAGGAATATTGAGAAGGGCTGTCCCTAGTACGAGAGGACCGGGACGGACGAACCTCTGGTGTGCCAGTTGTCCTGCCAAGGGCATGGCTGGTTGGCTACGTTCGGGAGGGATAACCGCTGAAAGCATCTAAGCGGGAAGCCTGCTTCGAGATGAGTATTCCCACCCCCTTTGAGGGGTTAAGGCTCCCAGTAGACGACTGGGTTGATAGGCCGGATCTGGAAGGCGGGTAACCGCTGGAGGTGACCGGTACTAATAGGCCGAGGGCTTGTCCTCAGTTGCTCGCGTCCACTGTGTTGGTTCTGAAACCACGAACAGCCCCACATCCCTGTGGTGTACGAGGGGGTGTGGTGTGGCATGGTTCGACAGTTTCATAGTGTTTCGGTGGTCATAGCGTGAGGGAAACGCCCGGTTACATTCCGAACCCGGAAGCTAAGCCTTACAGCGCCGATGGTACTGCAGGGGGGACCCTGTGGGAGAGTAGGACACCGCCGAACAATCTTTGAGAAAACCCCCGTGCCATTCGGCACGGGGGTTTTCTGCGTTTAGGCTCGATCTCATGCGCTACGACCTCGTCATCTTCGACAACGACGGCGTCCTCGTCGACAGCGAGCCGATTTCCAATCGGCATCTCGCCGCCTATCTGACGGAGCTCGGGCATCCGACCTCCTACGAGGACTCCATCCGGGACTACATGGGCTCCGCCATGCACCGGATCCATGACCTCGTCCTGGAGCGGACCGGGCAACGGCTGCCCGAGGACTTCGACGACGTCTTCCATGCGCGGGTGTTCGCCGCATTCGAGCGGGAGTTGCAGCCCGTGGCCGGCGTGAGCGGCGTACTGGAGAAGCTCGCGGCGGACGGGGTGCCGTACTGCGTCGCGTCCTCCGGGAGTCATGAGCGGATCCGGGTGGGGCATCGGGCGACCGGGCTGGACCGGTGGTTCGAGGAGGAGTGGATCTTCAGTTCGCAGGATGTGGGGCGAGGGAAGCCCGCGCCGGACCTGTTCCTGTACGCCGCTGAGCGGATGGGGGTCGAGCCCGGGCGGTGTGTGGTGGTCGAGGACAGTCCGTTGGGGGTGCAGGCGGCTGTCGCGGCCGGGATGGACGTGTACGGGTTCACCGCCATGACGCCGGCCGCCAAGCTCGCGGGAGCCACTCAACTCTTCTCCGGGATGGGCGAGTTGGCGGACCTGCTCGTCTGACATTTGTCATGCCGAGGGCCGGACGATCGGTTCTACCGGAGCCCTCGTCCCGGGCGGCAAGCTGAGGGCATGACGACGAAGACGAACTCGAAGCGTGCGAACCTGGCTCCCCTGGTCGTGGACGTGGCGGTGCCGATCGGGGCGTACTACCTGCTCAAGGAAGGGCTCGGGACGAGCACGCTGATGGCGCTGGGCCTCAGCAGTGTCGTGCCGGCCGTGCGAACGGGCTGGAGTGTGGTGAAGGAGCGGACGGTCAATGGTCTGGCCGCCCTCATCCTCGTCGTCAACGTCGTGGGGCTGCTGCTCAGCTTCGTCGCCGGTGACCCGCGGTTGATGCTTGCCAAGGACAGCGGGGTCAGCAGTGTGATCGGGATCGGCATCCTCGTCTCCGTCGTGCTGGGCAGGCCGATGATGACCGCGGGGATGAAGCCCTGGCTGGTGAAGGGGATCGCGGAGCGGGAGGCCGCCTGGGCGCGGCTGCAGGACGGGTCGGCGGGCTTCCGGCGGGCCGAGCGGCTGTTCTCCGTGGTCTGGGGTGTCGTACTGCTGGCGGAGTGCGTGGTGCGGGTCGTGGGGGCGTACACGCTGCCGGTGGACACGATGGTCTGGCTCGGGTCCGTCATCATGGTCGTGGCGATGGCGCTGGGTTTCCTGGTCAGCGGGGCGTTGGCGGCCGGGCCCATGGCCGGAATGCTGATCGCCGAGACGAAGGCCGACGCCCCCGCGGTGCCCGAGATCGCCCTCGCTCGGTAAAGATGAGTGAAACTCATCTTTGGCTGGATCTACCCACGAGTACGTTGGGGCCCTACGCTCGCCGCCATGACAGATGTGCTGCGGCGCGGTAGGGCCTCACTGGCGTTCAGCTTCTTCGCGCAAGGCGTCGCCTTTGCCCTGCTGGTGACGCGGATCCCCGCCATTCAGGACCGCTACGGGGTTTCCGACGCGCTCCTGCCCGCCTTCCTCGCCGCCGTGCCGATCCTCGCCGGGGTCGGGAGTGTGTCGACCGAGCATTTGGTGAAACGCATCCCGCCCAGCCGGCTGCTGCGGTTCGCTCAGCCCGTCGTGCTCCTGGCGCTGCTCGGGGTGGGCGCCGGGGACTCGACGGTCGAGCTGGGTGCCTCGCTCGCCGCCTTCGGGCTCGCCGTCGGCATGCTCGACGCGTCCATGAACATGCTCGGGGTGAGCCTCCAGCGGGCGTACGGGCGCAGCATCATGCTGAGCTTCCATGCGGTGTTCAGCCTCGGTGGGATCGTGGGGGCCTCGCTGGCGTGGGTGGGGGCGCACTGGCACCTCGCGCTGTTCGTGTCGTATCTGCCGGTCGTGGTGGTGCTGTTGCCGCTGTGCCTGGTGGGGAGCCGGTGGTATGTCGACGGTGGCCTCGGTGCCGTGGAGGAGCCCGGTGAGGGCGGCGGGCAGACTCTCGCCTTCAAGCTGCTGCTGCCGCTGTGCCTCGTGATGACCTTCGCCTACATCGGGGACTCCACCGTCTCCAACTGGAGTGCGAAGTACCTCCAGGACGTGCTGGGGAGTTCGGAGCAGCTGGCGACCGTGCCGTACAACGTGTACATGGTGACGACCCTGCTGGGACGGACCGTCGGGGACTTCGGGGTACGGCGGCTCGGGGCGGCGGTCGTCGTGCGGCTCGGGGCGCTGGTGGCGGCCGTGGGGTTCGCGGTGGTGGCCGTGGCGCCGGGGCCGTGGGTGGGGATGCTCGGGTTCACGCTGCTGGGGATCGGGTTGTGCGTGCTGGTGCCGCAGACCTTCGCGGCGGCCGGGCGGCTGTTCCCGGGAGCCTCGGATGCGGCGGTCGCTCGGCTCAACGTCTTCAATTACGTGGGGTTCCTGGTCGGTTCGCCGTTGGTGGGGGCCCTGGGGGACGCGTGGAGCTATCGCGGGGCCATGCTCGTGCCCATGGTGTTGGTGCTGGTGACGCTGGTGTACGCCAAGTCGTTCGCCGCTCAACCGGACCGATACGGTGGCGGGCATGAGCGGCCGCGCACAGCTGATGTGGGATGAGGCAGTAACGGGTTATGACTTCGGTCCGGACCATCCGATGGATCCGGTCCGGCTCGACCTGACCCGGCGCCTGGTGGACGCCTTCGGGCTGGACCGGGAGCTGAAGGTCGTGGCTGCGAAGGCGGCCGGGGAGTCGACGTTGCGGCTCGTGCACCGGGGGGACTACGTCGAGGCCGTGAAGGCGGCCTCCGTGGACCCGGGAGCGGCGGACCAGTCGTACGGACTGGGGACCATGGACGATCCGGCCTTCGAGCGGATGCACGAGGTGTCCGCGCTGATCGCGGGGCAGTCGGTGGGTGCCGCGGAGGCCGTGTGGCGCGGGGACGTGCTGCACGCGGTGAACTTCGCGGGCGGGCTGCATCACGCGATGCCCGGTGGGGCGTCGGGGTTCTGCATCTACAACGACGCCTCGCTCGCGATCGCCCGGCTGCTGGAGCTGGGGGCCTCGCGGGTGGCCTATGTGGATGTCGACGTGCATCACGGGGACGGGGTGCAGGCGGCGTTCTGGGAGGATCCCCGGGTTCTGACGATCTCCCTGCACGAGCATCCGCGGACGTTGTTCCCGCAGACCGGGTGGCCGGAGGAGACCGGGGCCGATTCCGCGGAGGGTGCGGCGGTGAACGTGGCGCTGCCGGCCGGGACCGGGGACGCGGGGTGGCTGCGGGCCTTCCATGCCGTGGTGCCGGAACTGATCGCGGACTTCCGGCCGGATGTGCTGGTGACGCAGCACGGGGCGGACACGCACTTCGAGGACCCGCTGGCCCATCTCGCGGTGTCGTTGGACGCGCAGCGGGCGGTGCAGGTCGCCTGTCACGAGCTGGCGCACGAGTACGCCGACGGGAAGTGGATCGCGCTCGGGGGCGGCGGGTACGCCGTGGTGGACGTCGTACCGCGGTCGTGGACTCATCTGGTGGGGATCGCCGCCGGGCGGCCGGTCGAGCCGGAGGCGATGATCCCTGAGGGGTGGCGGCAGGAAGTCTTCGCCCGGACCCGGCAGTTGGCGCCGGCGCGGATGACCGACGGGCGGTGGCCGGTGTCCTACGCCTCGTGGGAGACGGGGTACGACCCCGCGGACCGGCTGGATCAGGCTGTGCTGGCCACTCGGCGGGCGGTGTTTCCGTTGCGGGGGTTGCTGGCGTAGCGCTGTGCTGGACTTGGGCGTGGCGCCATCGGATGTGCCGGGTCATGTCTTCGGGCGGGTGCAGGCTCGTCGTGGCTGGTCGCGCAGTTCCCCGCGCCCCCGGGTGGGTGTGGGGCGGGTTCCTCGTTACGCCAACTGTGCGGTGTTCGGCTGTTTCTGTGCTCCTCTCGGGTGTGGTCCGCCACCATCACTCACGTGTTGAGCACCGGTGCGCTACGCGCCCATCTGCTGGCCGCTCGTCTGGCCGGGTCCGTGGCCACCTCCCGGGAGGAGAGTCTGCGGAGCTATCGGTTGTTCGCGGCTCGGGATCCCAGGGTGTTGATCGGTCTTGATCCCGAGTGGTCGTGGGGGCAGCGGGATCTGATCGGGCTGATGGCAGAAAAGTGCGGGGTATCCGCCGATCCGAGATGCGTTTCCGGGCATGATGTGATCGATCCCGATCGGACCCTCGTGGCGCTCGACGCCTTCGCGGAGCGGCTCGCGGCAGTTGCCCAGCGCAGCGGGGCCGTGCTTCTCGGTACCGGGCATCCGCACCGACTGCTCGGGTTCTACGCCGACATCGCGGACGCGCTCTCGGCGGCGGGATGTACCGTTCTCACCCCTGCGCATGGCCACGGTGTCGACATAACGACCCGGTTCGGTCTACGCACGTACAACCTTCACTACGTACGAGGAGTCGCGCTCATGCGGAAACCGGAGGCGAAGAGCTCCGGTTGTGAGCCGGGCGCACACACGCATTCGCCGCTCCCGGTTCGTACCGCCCTGGCTGCCGCGGCGGACAGTGGCGGGCCGCTTCCCGAGCTCGTGATCGGGGATCACGGATGGGTCTGCGGAGCAGGTCAGCTGGGGTTTGAGGCCATTGGGCTGGCGGATACGAATGACCCCGCACTCTTTGTGGGGGAGGCCGAGGGGGCTGTGTCCGTAGTCGTTCCGGTTGATGACGCTGTGCGGTCTGATTACTACCGGCCGCTGACCCGCTACGTACTCAATCGAGCGTGTCTGTCACAGTAGGCCGCCGATGGGTGCACCTCTTCCCCACTTGCATCACCCGCCCCTACATTGGGGAGTGAGCACGCAACGACGATGAGTCACCGGAAGGGGAAGCCGGTGACCGTCGAGTGCGGAAGGTTCAGGTGTGTCATGGCTGCTGAGCAGAGGCCTCTGAGTGAGGTT
Source organism: Streptomyces sp. NBC_00285 (assembly GCF_036174265.1). Classification (NCBI taxonomy): domain Bacteria; kingdom Bacillati; phylum Actinomycetota; class Actinomycetes; order Kitasatosporales; family Streptomycetaceae; genus Streptomyces; species Streptomyces sp. NBC_00285. The sequence goes on from NZ_CP108055.1 coordinate 6,208,421, forward strand.
CAGTTCCTTACCGTGGCGGAAGTCGCTTCGGTGATGCGAGTGTCGAAGATGACCGTGTACCGGCTGGTGCACAGCGGTCATCTGCCCGCGATCAGGGTGGGGCGGTCCTTCCGCGTCCCCGAGAACGCGGTTCACGAGTACCTTCGCGAGAGTTACGTGGGGGTGGAAACGGCCTGACGGCATGAGCTCGGGGAGGTCCTGAGGGGGTCTCAGGGCACTCGCGGACCCCTGCCCGATCTCCCCGGTTCACCTCGATTACGACCTCAGCGCTCGGACGGGTAGGCTAGCCCCTTGTAGGTCGTATGGGCCCATGGCGCCCAACGCCGAGTGATGAGAAGTGAGCGAGGGTAGTCGTGGGCTCTGTTATCAAGAAGCGGCGCAAGCGGATGGCTAAGAAGAAGCACCGCAAGCTGCTCAAGCGCACGCGCGTCCAGCGTCGTAACAAGAAGTAGGCGACGCCGCGTAAGCAGCGTGTGTGTGGCCCCCCACCCGAATACCGGTGGGGGGCCACACGCGTGTTCGGGGCGGACCGACAGGCCGGATGCCGTCACCTCATGCTGTGGGCGGTCATCACAGCGCAACATCGACCGGCTAAGTTGGCGGCACACGGGGAACGCGGCACAGGACTGGGGCTCTGCCAGAGCGGGACTACGGCTGGAAGGAAGGCGCTGATCTTGGGAAAGGTCGTGCTCGTGACCGGGGTGGCCCGACAGCTGGGGGGCCGGTTCGTACGACGGATCCAGCGTGACCCGCAGGTGGACCGGGTGATCGCCGTGGACGCGGTCAAGCCGGAGCATCATCTGGGCGGCGCCGACTTCATCCAGGCGGACATCCGCCAGCCCGGCATCGCGCGGGTCCTGGCGGAGACGGGTGCCGACACCGTCGTACACCTGGAGGTGACGGCGATGGCGCTCGGCAGTGGGAGCCGGACCACGGTCAAGGAGACCAACGTCATCGGCACCATGCAGCTGCTCGGTGCCTGTCAGAAGTCGCCGAACGTCAAGCGGCTCGTGGTGAAGTCCAGTACGAACGTCTACGGCTCGGCGCCGCGTGACCCCGCCGTGTTCACGGAGACCACGCCGCCCAAGTCCCTGCCGTCCGGCGGCTTCGCGAAGGACGCGGTCGAGGTCGAGGGGTATGTGCGGGGCTTCGCTCGGCGCCGGCCGGACGTGGCGGTGTGCGTGCTGAGGTTCGCGAACATCCTGGGGCCTACGGCGGACACCCCGCTCGCCTCGTACTTCGCGCTGCCGGTGCTGCCGACCGTGTTCGGGTACGACCCCCGGCTGCAGTTCGTGCACGAGGACGACGTGATCGAGGTCCTGCGGATCGCCTCGCACGAGCCGGAGCGGGGCACGCTCAACAGCGGCACCTTCAACATCGCGGGCGACGGGGTCCTGCTGCTGTCGCAGTGCTCCCGGCGGCTCGGGCGGCCCACCGTGCCCCTGCTGCTGCCGGCCGTCACCTGGGCCGGGTCGCTGGTCCGAACGCTCGGCGTGACCGACTTCTCGCCCGAGCAGATCCGGCTGCTCACCCACGGCAGGGTCGTGTCGACGGTCCAGATGCGCGAGACGCTCGGATTCCGGTCGAAGTACACGACCGCGGGGACCTTTGCGGACTTCGCGCGCAGCCAGGGACCCGGGCTGCTGCCGCCGGAGGCCCTCGCGGGGGCCGTCGACCGGCTCGCCGCGCTGCCGTCCCTGGCGGACAGCGGCCACCCCCCGACGCAGAGCGCCAACTGAGGAGCGCATCAACGATGGCGGACGCCAAGGTCATTCCGTTCGACGACGACCGGTCCCGCGCAGGCGCCGTACAGCGGCCGTCGCGGCGCCGGAGCGCGGGGAGCCGGCGCAAGGGCCCCGAGCCCGGGCTGGTCCGTGAGGTCCAGCCCCTGCCCAGCAGGCCTTCCGCGCAGGATGATGTTCCTGTGACGCGTGAGGAACAGCCGCCGCAGCAGGCGAACGACGAAGGCGGCCTGGAGCGACGGATCGCCGGGGGCCTGGCCTTCCTGCGCCGCCGGCTCACCGGGGACTACGAGGTCGACGACTTCGGCTACGACGAGGAACTCACCGACCAGGTGCTGATGTCCTTGCTGCGACCGTTGTACGAGAAGTACTTCCGGGTCGAGGTGAAGGGCGTCGAGAACATTCCGGCGGAGGGCGGCGCGCTGATCGTCGCCAACCACTCCGGGACGCTGCCGCTGGACGGCCTGATGATGCAGGTCGCCGTCCACGACCACCACCCCGCGAACCGGCATCTACGGCTGCTGGCCGCGGACCTGGTGTTCATGCTGCCCGTGGTCAACGAACTCGCCCGCAAGGCCGGTCACACCCTCGCCTGCTCCGAGGACGCCGAGCGGCTGCTGGGGCGCGGTGAGCTGGTCGGCGTGATGCCGGAGGGCTTCAAGGGCATCGGCAAGCCCTTCAGCGAGCGCTACAAGCTCCAGCGCTTCGGCCGGGGCGGCTTCGTCTCCACGGCCCTGCGCCAGCGGACCCCGATCATTCCGTGCTCGATCGTCGGCGCGGAGGAGATCTACCCGATGATCGGCAACGCGAAGACGCTGGCCCGTCTGCTGGGCTTCCCGTACTTCCCGCTGACGCCGACGTTCCCGTGGCTGGGTCCGCTGGGGGCGGTTCCGTTGCCGACGAAGTGGACGATCCAGTTCGGTGAGCCGATCCACACGGACGGTTATCCGCCGGAGGCCGCCGAGGATCCGATGCTGATGTTCAACCTGACCGACCAGGTGAGGGAGCAGATCCAGCACACGCTCTACAAGTTGCTGGTGCAGCGGCGGTCTGTTTTTTTCTGAGCTTGGCCGTTGGTACGGCAGTGGGGTGCCCTTCGCAGGAAGGGCACCCCACTGCCGTACTCGAAGGGCTAGTTCGCGTCCTCGCCGTGGATTCCCAGGCCGGGCAGGAGGCCCGGGAGGAGGGGCGGGAGGGTGACGTCCGCGTCGGCCGACGGGGCGGGGGAGGACGGGGTGGCGCTGCCGGTGTCCTTCGGCGGGTCCAGGAGGCCGCCGGTGTTGCCGCCGAGCAGGCCGTCGTCCGTGCTGGAGCCGGCCGACTTGCTGGGGCCGCCGCTGTCGGTGCTGCCGCCGTCGGACGAACCGCCGGTGCCCGGGGCCGTCGAGCGGCCGGAACCGGTCGAGGTGTCCGAGGACGCCGAGCCCGGTCCGCCATGCCGTCCGCTTCCGTTGCCGTCGGTCCGGGCCGGGGGCTGCGGGAGCAGGGACTGGAGCGGAGCGACCTCTTCGTCTATGGCTTCGAAGACCTCGGACACCTGGTCGCTGACGTCACCGAGCTGCACGGGCAGCCGGTCGCGGAGCGCGCCCCAGGCCTCGCGGTGCGAGCGCGAGAAACTGTCGAGGGCCTGGATGGGGCCCAGGGAGTTCGGGTCGCGCTCGTACGCCTCGTGCAGCAGGCGGTGGCCCTCGGAGGCGTCGTGCCGCATCCCGGACAGGGCGCGGCGGATCTCGCCCAGGGACTCGTGGTCGAGGTGACCGCCCCGGCCGCGCTCCATCAGGCGGCGGGCCTCGCTCAGCCGGGTGGAGGCCTGGTCGAGGTAGGCGACTCCGCGCTCGTCGTCCCCGTCGGACAGGTGGTTGAGTTTGAAGTCCTCGATGCCGCGCTTGAGGCCGTACAAGGAGTCCCCGGGCAGGGCGCCCGAGCTGGCCGCGGCCACTCCTCCGAAGGCTCCGGCGGCGACTCCGACGCTCAGGCCGCCCGCGGCCAGGCCCTTGGCGAGCCGGGAACGCGGTCGGAGTTTGCCGAGCGGACTGGTCCGGTGCGCGCCCTTGGCGGCCCGGTGGGAACGCTGTTCGGGCACCGAGATGCCCGCCGCTCCGCCCTCCAGCAGCATGGCCTCCATCGCGGCCACCAGCTGGGCGCGCTGGACGATCTTGACCTCGGGGTCCAGCTCAGGCCTGGGCAGCTCGCCGAGACACTCCGCGAGGGTCAACAGGCGGTCCGGTTCGGGATGTTCCCCGGCGGTCGGCGCAGGTCCTTCGGACTGCTCGGCCACCGGTTCCCGGTCGGACTGCTCCTCCAGGGCCTGGGCGAAGGCGTTCGCCCGCCGGTGCGCCGATACGTTCGCGATCACTGGCGGCACCTCCTCTCGTCATGACGGTCGACTCCCCAGGGGGTCCTGAGGGTTGCACACCCTGACCACAAGCACTCGATCGAGTGATCGAGATCGGCCAGGGAGTGACCACAGGGAGCCTGCATCCGGCACAACGAGCGGCGCGGCACTTGGGTTACGGACTGCGGATGATCGGATCGGGGAGTCAACGGACTTTCACCGAGAGCGAGTTGGCGGTTACCGGACGTGCGCTGTCAGCGGGCGTCGTCCGGGAGGAGCCGGGCCAGGGTGCGTACGGCCCGGTACTGGAGTGTCTTGATGGCCCCCTCGTTCTTGCCCATGACCCGGGCGGTCTCGGCGACCGAGAGGCCCTGGAGGAAACGGAGGGTCACACACTCCTGCTGCTGTGGATTCAGCCGCTTGACGGCGTCGAGCAGCGCGGCATTGGAGAGGGACTCCAGGACGGAGTCCTCCGGGGAGCGCGCGACCTCGTTGGCGTCGAGCATCTCGCCGGTCGTGACCTCCAGCCGGAAGCGGCTCGACTTGAAGTGGTCGGCGACGAGGTTGCGCGCGATGGTGACCAGCCAGGCGCCGAAGTCGCGGCCCTGCCAGGTGAAGGTGCCGATCCTTCTGAGCGCGCGCAGGAACGTCTCGCTCGTCAGATCCTCAGCGGTCGCCTTGCCTCCCACCCGGTAATAGATGTACCGGTACACGGTGTCGCTGTACTGGTCGTACAGGCGGCCGAATGCGTCGGCCTCGCCGGCCTGGGCGCGTTCGACCAGGTCCATCATGCGGGCGCTGTCGCTGTGCGCGGGCGGACGGCGGGCGGTGGCGGCGCCGGTAGAGCGCCCTCGTCTGCCGACGGCCGCGGAACCTTCGGCCAGTGCGTAGCACGGGCCGATCGGTGCCGTGGCGACGGCGAGGGCGGGGACGGCGTACGCGGTGGGGACGAAGCCGCGCAGCAGGTCTTGGACCGTTGCGCGCAGCGTAGCCAGGCCCGAGGCGTCAACCCCGACGTGTGGGTACACGGGACTCCCAGAGGCAGAGCTTCCATCACGTGCAGTACGGGACCGTTCACCCGTCGTAGCGACGGAAGGGGTACCGGATTGCGTCTGAGGAGAATAACGCTTAGTGCAGGCCCTGCTACGCCCAGTTGCTCTATTCATCGATTACGTCGCTTCTGTAACCGATTGGGAGTCGATCAAGTGCCGGGTAGTGACCGGTTGTTGATCGAAAAGGTTCGTGTTCCGTGTCTGTCCAGGGCGTGTTGTGGCCGTGTGCAGCCAACGTGACTGGACAGGGGGATATGGGGGTACATCAGTTGGATTGGTCGGTCAGAGGTCCGTCGGAGCCGCTAGCGGCGGCGTCGGCTCAGGGCGATCGCCGCCGCAGTGCCGCCCGCCACCGCTCCCACGCCCGCCGCCGCAGGGATGCCGACCTTCGCGGCCTTCCTGCCGGTGCGGTAGTCGCGCAGGCGCCAGTCCAGTTGCCGCGCGTGCTTGCGGAGTTTGGTGTCCGGGTTGATCGCGTAGGGGTGGCCGACCAGGGAGAGCATCGGGATGTCGTTGTGGCTGTCGCTGTAGGCGGCGCAACGGGAGAGGTCCAGGCCCTCCGCTGCGGCCAGGGCGCGCACAGCCTCCGCCTTCGCGGGACCGTGGAGCGGCTCGCCGACCAGCTTGCCCGTGTAGACGCCGTCCACCGACTCCGCCACCGTGCCCAGGGCGCCCGTGAGGCCCAGCCGTCGCGCGATCACCTGGGCGATCTCCACCGGCGCTGCCGTGACCAGCCACACCTTCTGGCCGGCGTCCAGGTGCGCCTGCGCCAGCGCGCGGGTACCCGGCCAGATGCGCTCGGCCATGTACTCGTCGTAGATCTCCTCGCCGATGGACTGGAGCTCGGCGACGCGGTGACCCTGCACGATGGAGAGCGCCGAGTCGCGGGCCTCCTGCATGTGTTCCGGGTCCTCGATGCCGGCCAGCCGGAACCACGCCTGCTGCCAGGCGAACTTGGCGAGGTCGCGGGTCTCGAAGAACTTCCGTTTGTACAGGCCGCGGCCGAAGTGGAAGATGGCGGCGCCCTGCATCACGGTGTTGTCCAGGTCGAAGAAGGCTGCAGCCTTGTCGTCGCCGAGGACCGGGAACGGGGTCTCCGGCTCCGCACCGGAGGCCTTCTCGACCTCCTGGGAGGACTTGCGCGCGGCCTCCGCCGAGGCCTCGCCTGCCAACACGCTGCGTGCCGTGGCGGAGCGCCTGCGGGGAGTGAGCCATCCAAGAGCGGCCATGACGTGAGCATAGCCAGTTTGTTCGGTGGTTCCGGAGTCGTGAGGTTTGGAGGGTGTGAACTCTCCGCGACCCCACCGTTAAAGAAGCGGCCCCGGTCGCCGCCCGGCGCGCGAGAATGGCCCGTATGACTCCCCTGTTCCGCCGTAAGCAGGCCGGCGCTCCCGAGGACCGGATCGTCACGCTCATCCGCAAGGAGGGGTGTCATCTGTGTGATGACGCACAGGCGGTGATCGAGAAGGTGTGTGCGGATCTCGGGGTTCCCTGGGAGGGGAAGGACATCGCCCGGGATCCCCAACTGCACGACCTGTACTGGGAGCAGATCCCGGTCGTACTCGTCGACGGTGAGCAGCACACCTTCTGGCGGGTGGACGAGGAGCGGCTGCGCAAGGCTCTGATCGAATAGTCCATCCCGCCCGGCGAGTCGCTTAGGATCGATGGCGACCGGGTCTTGGGGGCGGGATTATTGAGGGAAGTGTGCGGTTTTGCCTCCAGGAGAGACACGCGTGACCCCGGTCACGTTGGCCGGGCAAATCGGACACCATCTTTGTGCACGCGTTCACAAAGACATAGCCTGCATTCGACGGGGCGGTCCGGGGACGTGTGACCGCCTACAGCCCCGCTCTACCCGCAGGAGCACCGTGGCAACTGGCCGAACTCACCGACCGGCGACCCGTAGCCGAGGGATTCCCGAGGCCACCGTCGCCCGGCTTCCGCTGTACCTACGAGCCCTGACCGCGCTGTCGGAGCGCTCGGTGCCCACGGTCTCCTCCGAGGAACTCGCGGCCGCCGCGGGGGTCAACTCCGCGAAGCTGCGCAAGGACTTCTCCTACCTGGGTTCTTACGGAACCCGCGGTGTCGGCTACGACGTCGAGTATCTCGTCTACCAGATCTCGCGTGAGCTGGGGCTCACCCAGGACTGGCCGGTCGTGATCGTCGGGATCGGCAACCTCGGTGCCGCGCTCGCCAACTACGGCGGTTTCGCGTCCCGTGGATTCCGGGTCGCCGCGCTGATCGACGCCGATCCGGCCATGGCCGGGAAGCCGGTCGCGGGGATCCCGGTGCAGCACTCGGACGACCTGGAAAAGATCATCGAGGACAACGGCGTGTCCATCGGTGTCATCGCCACCCCCGCCGGTGCCGCCCAGCCGGTCTGCGACCGCCTCGTGGCCGCCGGTGTGACGTCCATCCTGAACTTCGCGCCGACCGTGCTGACCGTCCCGGACGGCGTCGACGTGCGTAAGGTCGACCTCTCGATCGAGCTGCAGATCCTCGCCTTCCACGAGCAGCGCAAGGCCGGTGAGGAGGCCGCCGAGAACGCCGCCGCGGCCGCCGCGGCGCGCGACGAGTCCGCCGACAAAGGGCCCGACGGGGACGTACCCGCCGTGATGCCGGCATGAGTCTCCTCGTCGTCGGGCTGAGTCACCGCAGCGCGCCGGTCAGCGTGCTGGAGCGGGCGGCGCTGCATGCCGACGCGCAGGTGAAGCTGCTCCAGGACACGGTCGGCGCCGAGCCCGCCGCGGAGGCCGCGGTGCTCGCCACCTGCAACCGCATCGAGCTCTACGCCGACGTGGACAAGTTCCACGCGGGCGTGGCCGAGCTGTCCACGCTGCTCGCCCAGCACAGCGGGGTGGGCCTCGACGAGCTCACGCCCTATCTGTACGTGCACTACGAGGACCGGGCCGTCCACCACCTCTTCTCCGTGGCCTGCGGGCTCGACTCCATGGTCGTCGGGGAGGGGCAGATCCTCGGCCAGATCAAGGACTCGCTCGCCCGGGCACAGGAGCTGCACACTGCCGGGCGGCTGCTGAACGACCTGTTCCAGCAGGCGCTGCGGGTCGGCAAGCGGGCGCACTCCGAGACCGGGATCGACCGGGCCGGGCAGTCGCTCGTCACCTTCGGGCTGGAGCAACTCGCTCTCGGTACGCAGGTGTCGGACTGGGCCCGGGGCAAGCGGGCGCTGGTCATCGGGGCCGGGTCGATGTCCTCGCTGGCCGCGGCGACGCTGGCGCGGGCCGGGGTCGCGGAGATCGTGATCGCCAACCGGACCGCCGACCGGGCCGAGCGGCTCGCGGAGATCCTCAACGAGGGCGGGGACGTGTCGGCCCGCGCGGTACCGATGCACTCGGTGCCGGACGAGCTGACACGTGCCGATGTCGCCGTGTCCTGTACGGGCGCGACCGGGCTCGTACTGACCGCCGAGGCCGTGCTGGAGGCTGGTGCGGGCCGGGGATGGGCCACGCAGCCCGGCGAGATGCCGCCCCGCTTCGGATCCGGGACCGCCCAGGCCACACGGCTGCCCGCGGGCTCCGAGGCCGAGGAGAACTGTCCGCTCGACCTGGCCCCCATACAGGCCACCACCGGTTTCTCGGTGCTCGGGGAAGCAGCCGTCGCCGGGATGGGGGCCGCCGAGCTGGAGCAGCACGCGGCCTGGGTGGACAACGCCCCCCGGCCGCAGAGCTCCGGCCCTGCCGTGACCGTGCTCGACCCCGTTGAGGAGGCCGACGCCATCGCGGCGCTCGCGGCCACCGCCGCGGTCATCGGGCGGGTCCCCGAGCGGCGCAGGCCCGAGCCCGTCGCCGAGATCCCGCGGCCGACCCCCTCGCTCTTCCTGCTCGACCTCGCCATGCCCCGGGACATCGACGCCGCCGTGCACCGGCTGGCCGGGGTGCGGCTCGTCGACATCGAGTCCCTCGCCGAGTCCTCGGCGACCGGATCCGATCCGCGTACCCCGTCCGCGGGCGCCATGGCGGCCGACGTCGACGAGGTCCGCCGTATCGTCGCCGACGAGGTCGCCGCCTTCGGGGCCGCGCTCAGGGCCGCGCACATCACACCCACCGTCGTGGCCCTGCGGACCATGGCCGCCGATGTCGTCGCCGGTGAGATCGCCCGGCTCGACGGGCGGCTTCCCGGGCTCGACGACAAGCAGCGCAGCGAGATCACGCAGACCGTACGGCGCGTGGTCGACAAGCTGCTGCACGCGCCGACCGTACGGGTCAAGCAACTCGCGGCCGAGCCCGGCGGTGCCGGGTACGCGGACGCGCTGCGGACCCTGTTCGACCTCGACCCCGAGACGGTGGCCGCCGTCTCCCGCGCCGAGGACAGCACCACCGATGAGAAAGACCGAGGCTCGTCATGAGTGTCGCGCGTAAGCCGCAAGGGCGCGCCGGAGGTGAGACGTCGAGCGCGCGCAGGCCCGAGGGGCTGAGCACGATCGGGCTCTCACCACCGGACGAGGTGCCCCGGACGCGGGAGCAGGAACGAGGCACGCTACGGCTCGGGACCAGGCGGAGCAGACTCGCCATGGCCCAGTCCGGGCAGGTGGCGGACGCCGTGAGCCGGCTCACCGGGCGGCCCGTCGAACTCGTGGAGATCACCACGTACGGCGATGTGTCCAGGGAGGCGCTCGCGCAGATCGGCGGCACGGGCGTGTTCGTGACCACGCTGCGGGAGTCCCTGCTCAAGGGCGAGATCGACTTCGCGGTCCATTCGCTGAAGGACCTGCCGACCGGGCAGCCGGACGAACTGGCACTGGTCGCGGTCCCCGAGCGCGAGGACCCGCGTGATGTCCTCGTCGCCCGGGACGCCCTGAAGTTCACCGACCTGCCCCGCGGTGCCCGCATCGGTACCGGTTCGCCCCGGCGCATGGCGCAGCTGAATGCGTATGCCCGTGCACATGGACTTGATATCGAGACGGTTGCGATCCGGGGGAACATCGACACCCGGGTACGGTTCGTACGCGATGGTGAACTGGATGCGGTGGTGCTGGCCGCTGCAGGACTCCAACGCATCGGCCGTATCGACGAAGTGACCGATTTCCTTTCGGTCGACACAGTTTTGCCCGCTCCCGGCCAGGGAGCACTGGCGATCGAGTGCACCGCGGACAACGCGGACCTGATCGCAGCGCTCGGCGAGCTCGACGACCCGTTCACGCGGGTCGCCGTGACCGCCGAACGGTCACTGCTCGCCGCCCTGGAGGCCGGCTGCTCCGCCCCTGTGGGCGCGCTCGCCGACCTGCTGGCCGACGGGCAGATTGTCAAGGAAATGCGCCTGCGGGGCGTCGTCGGCACGACCGACGGCTCACGCATGGTGCAGTTGTCCACCACCGGTCCCGTGCCCGAGACGTACGACCAAGCAATGGCGCTCGGCCGTGAACTAGCGGCCGAGATGCTTGCCCAGGGCGCGGCCGGTCTGATGGGGGAGCGAGCACAGTGAGCCCCACCACCTTTCCCTCCGGTCCTGAACACGGGCACGTCACCTTCCTGGGTGCCGGACCCGGAGATCCGGGACTGCTGACTCTGCGCGCCGTCGAGGCGCTCACGAACGCGGACGTTCTCGTCGCCGGGCACGAAGTGCTCGACGTCGTACGCGGCCACGCTCGCTCGGGCGTCGCCGTCGTGAACACGGACTCGGAGATTCCGACGGGTTATCCGCCGACTCCGGTTCCGGGCACGGGCGCGCCCCAACTGACAGTCGTTGACGGTTCGTCAACAACCGCTGCTGTCCCCGTGGTGCGGGATGCCGCACATCTTGTCATGGAGGCCGCGCGGGGCGGCAGGCGGGTCGTACGTGCGGTGTCCGGGGACCCCGGGCTCGACGCGTACGCCGCCGAGGAGATGCTGGCCTGCGTCCGTGCGGGCGTGCCCTTCGAGGTCGTGCCCGGTGTGGCCGCCGCCGTGGGTGTACCCGCCTACGCCGGTGTGCCGCTGCGGGACGCACAGGGCGCGGACGTGCGGTTCATGGACGCGCGCACGGCCTCCGACCGGTGCTGGACGGAGGTGGGGGCGTCGGACGGGACCGTGGTCGTGTCGACGACCCTGGACACCGTGGGCGCCGCCGCCGGTGAGCTGGTCGCGGCCGGGCGCAAGCCCGATACGCCGATGACGGTCACCGTCGCCGGTACGACCACACGGCAGCGGACGTGGACCGCGACCCTCGGGACCATCGCCCAGACGCTGAAGCAGGCCAAGGTGCTGCCCTCGCCCGAGGGCGGCCGGCCGGTGATAGCCGTGGTCGGTGAGCGGTCCGCCGCCGCGCAGCGCGACCAGCTGTCGTGGTTCGAGAACAAGCCGCTGTTCGGCTGGAAGGTTCTCGTGCCGCGCACCAAGGAGCAGTCGGCGTCGCTCTCCGACCAGTTGCGGTCCTACGGGGCCGTGCCGCACGAGGTGCCGACGATCGCCGTCGAGCCGCCGCGCACGCCTCAGCAGATGGAGCGGGCGGTCAAGGGGCTGGTGACCGGGCGCTACGAGTGGATCGCCTTCACCTCGGTCAACGCCGTCAAGGCCGTCCGGGAGAAGTTCGAGGAGTACGGGCTCGACGCCCGTGCCTTCGCCGGGATCAAGGTCGCGGCGGTGGGCGAGCAGACCGCCAAGGCGTTGATCGCCTTCGGTGTGAAGCCCGATCTGGTGCCGAGCGGTGAGCAGTCGGCCGCGGGTCTTCTTGAGGACTGGCCGCCGTACGACCCGGTCTTCGACCCGATCGACCGGGTGTTCCTGCCGCGGGCCGACATCGCCACCGAGACGCTGGTCGCCGGGCTCATCGAGCTCGGGTGGGAGGTCGACGACGTCACCGCCTACCGGACCGTGCGGGCCTCGCCGCCGCCGGCGGAGACGCGGGAGGCGATCAAGGGAGGCGGTTTCGACGCCGTGCTCTTCACGTCGTCCTCCACCGTGCGCAACCTGGTCGGTATCGCCGGGAAGCCGCACAACGTGACCGTGATCGCGTGTATCGGTCCCGCCACCGCGAAGACGGCCGAGGAGCACGGGCTGCGGGTGGACGTGATGGCTCCCGAGCCGTCCGTGCACAAGCTGGCGGAGGCGCTGGCCGACTTCGGGCTGAAGCGGCGTGCCGCGGCGGTTGAGGCCGGGGATCCGGTGACTCGGCCTAGCGAGCGGCGGCCGGGGGCTCGGCGGCGGAGGTCTACTACGTAGGGGGTGCCGGGGCCGGTGCGGGTTCGGTGGGGTGGTCGCGCCGTTCCCCGCGCCCCTTGGGTGCCTGCGGCGGCCTGTGCGGGTTGGCGGGGGCGGGCGTTTTTTGCGCAGTTCCCCGCGCCCCTTATATGCCTGCGGCGGCCTGTTTCGGTTCGGTGGGTGGGGCGGGGACGGGGTGGGGGGTGTCCTCGTGGCGCGCGTGACTGCAAGCCCCCAGGGGCGCGGGAACCGCGCGACCAGCCCCCACCGGTGGGGGCGCCGCTTCCGACGAGGCGTCGGCAAAGTGGCCCCGGGGGCGGGCGTAGCGTAGACGGCATGTCGAAGTACGGATCCTTTCCCGGCTCGCGGCCGCGGCGGTTGCGGACCAGCCCCGTCATGCGGCGCATGGTGGCCGAGACCCGGCTGCACCCCGCTGACCTCATCCTTCCGGCGTTCGTACGGGAAGGGGTGAGTGAGCCCGTGCCGATCTCGGCGATGCCCGGGGTCGTGCAGCACACCCGGGACAGTCTGAAGAAGGCCGCCGCGGAGGCCGTCGCGGCCGGGGTGTCCGGGATCATGCTGTTCGGGGTGCCGGAGGAGTCGAAGAAGGACGCGCTCGGGACACCGGGCACGGACCCCGACGGAATTCTCCAGGTCGCCATCCGGGACGTGCGGGCCGAGGTCGGTGACGAGTTGCTCGTGATGTCCGACCTGTGTCTCGACGAGACCACCGATCACGGGCACTGCGGGGTGCTGGACGACCAGGGGCGTGTCGACAACGACGCCACCCTGGAGCGGTACGCCGAGATGGCGCAGGTGCAGGCCGACGCGGGCGCCCATGTCGTGGGGCCCAGCGGGATGATGGACGGGCAGATCGGTGTCGTCCGGGACGCCCTCGACCAGATCGGGCGGGAGGACGTCGCGATCCTCGCGTACACGGTGAAGTACGCGTCCGCGTTCTACGGCCCGTTCCGGGAGGCCGTCGGGTCCTCGTTGCAGGGCGACCGCAAGACCTATCAGCAGGATCCCGCGAACGTACGGGAGTCGCTGCGTGAGCTCGCCCTCGATCTGGAGGAGGGCGCCGACATGGTGATGGTCAAGCCGGCCGGGCCCTACCTCGACATCCTCGCCCGGGTCGCCGACGCCGTGGACGTGCCGGTCGTCGCCTATCAGATCTCCGGTGAGTACTCGATGATCGAGGCCGCCGCAGAGCGGGGCTGGATCGACCGCGACCGGGCGATCTTGGAGGCGCTGACCGGGATCAAGCGGGCCGGGGCGCGAAACATCCTCACCTACTGGGCGACCGAAGTGGCTCAGAAGCTCGCCTGACGGCACCACCGGACGGCGGGTTGCGGCAACGTTTCGAGCTCGGTCCGGACACGGCCCGGGCTCGAACCGGCCAACGTCCGGATAACAGCGCCCGCTTCACTCGGTGATCTTCTAGTGTTCCGTCCGGAATGTGCGCCTGAATATGGTGGATTTGTCGGGCTGTGACGGGCGTTCGACTTGATGAATCGCTTACATCCGTCGAATTGACGAGTTCCCGACATCCTCCATATCTTCTGCGCCTGGCCTGATCCATTCGGAATGGTTCCGAACGGCGATCTCTGGGGGGACACCACCATGACCTGGTTCATCGAAGCTCTCAAGAAGTACGCGGTCTTCAGCGGGCGTGCGCGCCGCAAGGAATACTGGATGTTCGCCCTGTTCGCCGGGATCATCTACGTCGTGTTCCTCATCCTCGGCGCCGTCACCAAGCAGTCGTGGATCGTGGCCATCCCCTACCTCGCCTTCCTGCTGCCCGGCCTGGGCGTCACCGCGCGCCGTCTGCACGACACGGGCCGCAGTGGCTGGTGGATCCTGTTCGGGCTCGTTCCGCTCGTCGGCGGTATCACCCTGTTCGTGTTCTCCGTCCTCGACGGTGAGCCGGGCGACAACAAGTACGGCCCCAACCCGAAGGCCATCGCCCCCACGTACGCGTGACGCCGTAGCTCTTCTCCGAGGCCGCCCGGTCAGTGCCGGGCGGCTTTCTGGTGTTCCGGGGCGGTGACGGCGGCCGCCCTGTTCGTGGCCGGGCCCTCGTCGCGTACGCCCTGGCCGTCGTCGCACCCCGTCAGCGCGGGGAGCACGAGGAGGGCCGCGAGGGCGAGGGCGGTCGTCGTGCGGCGGCTGGGGTTGCGGCGGCGGGTGGGCATGGGAACAGGCTGCGGGAGAGGTGGTGGCGTGAGCCAGCCCTGGCGGCGGATTCGGGACGTCTTCCGCGCGTGAGCCGTCCTGACCTGCCCGGTCCTTTCGTCCCACCTGTCCGGCGCGGGACGCGGGACAGGGCATGTCGGGCACCGGGCACCATCAACTGCCCCCGCGAGTTAGGTTGTTGACCATCGCGGTGGTTGTCCGTTGAAGGACCGATGCACAGGGGGAGACGCCCATGTCCGGTGACGCGCTGAGCCAGGACCCGGCCGAACTGGCCAAGAGGATCGACACCACCAGGGCGCATCCGGCCCGCGTCTACGACGTCTTCCTCGGCGGCAAGGACAACTACCCCGCCGACCGTGAGGCCGCCGCCGCCGCGCTCGCCGCCAACCCGCGCGGCTACCTCGACGTACGCCACAACCGCGACTTCATGCGCCGGGCCGTCGACAGGCTGGCCGAGCGGGACGGGATCCGGCAGTTCCTCGACGTCGGCACCGGGCTGCCCACCGCCGAGAACGTCCACCAGATCGCCCAGCGCATCCGGCCCGACTCCCGGGTCGTGTACGTCGACAACGACCCCGTGGTGCTGGCACACGCGCGTGCGCTGCTCACGAGCGGCCCCGAGGGGCGTACGGACTACATCGACGCCGACTTCAAGAGCCCCGCGCAGATCATCGAACAGGCCGCCAAGACCCTGGACTTCGACCGGCCCATCGCGCTGTGCCTGGTCGCGATCCTGCACTTCGTCGAGGACGAGGAGGCCTTCCCGATCGTGCGGGAACTGGTGGAGGCGCTGCCGGCCGGGAGCCGGCTCGTGCTCAGCCACCTGACCGACGAGATGCACCCCGAGCCGACCCGCGCGGTCCAGCGGACGTACACCGAGCGCGGGTTCACCTTCGTGTTCCGGTCCAGGGCGGAGGTGGAGCGGTTCTTCGCCGAGGCGCCCGGTGTCACGCTGGACGAGCCCGGGGTCGTCCCCGCCCATCTGTGGCACCCCGGCCCGGCGCCCGAGCCGCCCGCCATCGACGCGGAGGACTTCGAGTCCCTCGACGACATCGAGAAGATCCGCTACCGCGACATCAACGACGTCACGGACGACGACATCAACGTCTACGCGGCCACCGGCACGAAGAGCTGAGGAGCGGGCGCCCGGGGTCCGTATCGCGGAAAGGTACTTGTAGGCGGCACTCGGTTCCCTAGGCTGCGCGGCATCCAGTCGTCCCGTCGTCGCAGTTGAAGGAGCCGTGTCCATGACCGTGCCCGCGTTCGCCTCCGTGCCGCCGCTCGCCGCCCGGGCCCGAGCGGTCGGAGGGTCGCCCGTACGGGACATCCTCGCCGTCACCGCCCGCCCCGAGGTCATCAACTTCGCGGGCGGGCTGCCGGCGCCGGAGCTGTTCGACGCGCAGGGCATCGCGGACGCCTTTCGGGCGGTGCTGCAGGAGACGCCCTCGCGGGCGCTCCAGTACTCGACGACCGAGGGCGAGCCCGTGCTGCTGACGGCCCTGGCGGCCAGGATGTCCGCTCGTGGGCTGAGCACGGGCGCCGACGACGTCCTCGTCACCACCGGCTCGCAGCAGGCCCTTTCGCTGCTCGCCACCGCGCTGCTGGAGCCCGGGGACACGGTCCTCGTCGAGAGCCCCTGCTATCTGGCCGCACTTCAGGCCTTCGGGTTCGCCGGGGCGCGGGTGGTGGCCGTGCCGGGGGACGAGGAGGGGCCGGACCCCGAGGCACTGGAGGAACTCGTCGTGCGGGAGCGGCCCAAGCTGCTCTACACCGTGCCCACCTTCCAGAACCCGACCGGACGGACCATGTCCGCCGAGCGCCGGAGCGCCGTCGCCTCCGTGGCCGCGCGGTGCGGCCTGTGGATCGTCGAGGACGACCCGTACGGCGAACTCCGCTTCGAGGGCGAGCGGGTGCCGTGGATCGCCTCCCACGAGGAGGCCCACGACCGGGTCGTCCTGCTCGGGTCCTTCTCCAAGGTCATGGCTCCCGGGCTGCGGCTCGGCTGGCTGCGGGCCCCGGGCGAGCTGCGGCGGGCCTGCGCGGTCGCCAAGCAGGCCGCCGATCTGCACACCCCGACCGTCAACCAGCTCGCCGCCGCACGGTACTTGGCGGACCGGGACCTCGACGCGCACGTGGCAGGGGTCGCGGCCGTGTACCGGGAGCGCCGGGACGCCATGCTCGCGGGGCTGGCCGACGCCCTGCCCGAGGGGTCGGCCTGGACCCGGCCCGAGGGCGGCATGTTCCTCTGGGCGCGCCTTCCGTCGTCGTACGACACGACCGCGCTGCTCGCACAGGTCGTGCGCCGGGATGTCGCCTACGTGCCGGGCGCCCCCTTCTACGCCGGTGAGCCCGACCGCTCGACCCTGCGGCTGTGCTTCGTGACGCAGACGCCGCCGGAGATCGGGGAGGGACTGCGCAGGCTGGGGGAGGGGCTGCGGGGCGGGGCCGTGCCTCGCTGAGAGGCACGGCCCGTGCGGGAGGCGGCGAGGGGGCTCAGACGAAGGCGCTCTCCCCGGTGATCGCCTTGCCGACGATCAGGGTGTTCATCTCGCGGGTGCCCTCGAAGGAGTAGATCGCCTCGGCGTCGGTGAAGAAGCGGGCGATGTCGTAGTCCAGAACGATGCCGTTGCCGCCGAAGATCTCCCGGCTCCAGGCGACGACCTCCCGCATCCGCGAGGTGACGAACGCCTTGGCCAGCGAGGAGTGCTCGTCGCGGAAGATCCCGGCGTCCTGGAGGCGGGCCAGCTGGACCAGCATGCCCCAGGAGGCGGTGATGTTGCCGAGGCTCTTCACCAGCAGGTCCTGCACCAGCTGGAACCGGGCGATCGGGCGGCCGAACTGCCTGCGCTCCTTGGCGTAGTCCAGGGCGAGTTCGTAGGCGCCGATCATCACGCCCAGCGCCTGCCAGGCGACTCCGCCGCGGGTGGCGCGCAGGATCTCGGCGACGTCACGGAACGAGTTGATGTTCTGGAGGCGGTTCGCCTCCGGGACGCGGACGTCGGTCAGGGTGATCTCGGCGTTCTCCACGATCCGGAAGGCGACCTGGCCCTCGATCTTCGTCGGTACGAAGCCCGGCGTGCCCTTCTCGACGACGAAGCCCTTGACGTGGTTGTCGTCGACGTCCCGGGCCCACACGACGACGTAATCCGCGAAGGTCGCGTTGCCGATCCACTTCTTGGCGCCGTTGAGGATCCAGGTGTCGCCGTCGCGCTCGGCGGTGGTGCGCATACCGCCGGCGACGTCGGAGCCGCCGAGCGGTTCGGTCATGGCGAACGCGCCGATCTTGTCCATCGCGGCCATCCCGGGCAGCCAGCGGTCGCGCTGCTCCTGGTCGCCGCCGGAGTGGATCGAGTACATCGCCAGTCCGTTGTGGACGCCGAAGAAGGTGGCCACCGAGGCGTCGGTACGGCTCATCTCCATCGCCAGCATCCCGTTGAGCAGGTTGCTGACGGCGGGGCGGTGTTCGCCGTAGCCCTCGTAGGGCAGTCCGGCCAGGCCGCTCTCGCGGAAGATGCCGATGAGCTCCCTGGGGAAGGTGCCGTTGCCCCAGTTCTCGTTCACCAGCGGCTTGACCTCGTCCCGCATGAGGGTGCGGGCCTTGAGGAGGATCTTGCGCTCCTCGTCGGGGAGCAGGGCCTCGTAGTCGTAGAAGTCGGAGATCAGCTGGTCTTCGAGGGGTTCGACGGTGGTGGTCATCTCAGTTCTCCTCCTTGTTCGCGGTGTCCAGTGCGGCCAGGACGGCCAGTTGCCTGCGGTCGCGCGTCTCGGTGAGTTCCGAGTACGTGGAGGAGCCGTAGGCGTCTTCTACGGCCGTGATGAGCCGTTCCTTCTCCTCGGGGGTCTGGGACGGGGTGCCGAGGGTCGCCCACACCTGTCCCATCGCCGCGCCGATGTGCTCGACGAGGTGCCGGTAGCCGCCGGGGCCGCCGCCCAGGTGCGAGCCGAGGAACGGGCCCACCGTCGACCAGCGGATGCCGAGGGAGTTCGTCATCACCTTGTCGAGGCCCTCGGGGGTCACCACGCCCTGCTCGACGAGGTAGATCGCCTCGCGGTTGAGGGCGTTCTGGAGGCGGTTGCCGACGAAGCCGGGGATCTCCTTGCGCTCGACGACCGGGGTGCGGCCGAGGCGGGTGTAGAAGTCGACGGCGGCCTGGACGGCTTGCTCGGTGGTGCGTTCGCCGGGGACGACCTCGACCAGGGGGATCAGGTGCGGCGGGTTGAAGGGGTGGCCGATGAGGATCCGGCCGGCGTCCTCCCGGGCCAGGTCCGTGGTGAAGTCGGTCGAGGGGATCGCCGAGGACGAGCTCAGGAGGAGTGCGTGCTTCGGCGCCTCGCGGACCAGCGTGGCGAACAGGTCCTTCTTGAACTCGACCCGCTCCGGGCCGTTCTCCTGGACGACGTCCGCGTCCCGGACCGCCTCGCTCACGTCGGCCGCGATGTGCACCCGCTCGGCGAGACCCTCGACGTCCAGGCCCCGGGCCGCGAGGTGCGGGGCGAAGTCGGCCAGGGCCGCGTCGACGGCTTCGGCGAGGTCGGGGCGGGGGTCGGTCACGTGGACGGTGAGGCCGTGGGCGGCGAAGAGGGTCGTCCAGGAGAGGCCGATGGTGCCGGCGCCGATCACGGCGGCCGTACGGAAGTCGTGTGTCATGACGCCCTTCCTTCCAGGTAGTCGTAGACCGGCTTGACCGGGGCGAGGGTCAGGTCGGTGAGGATGTGGCTCGCGGAGACGATCTCCAGGACCGGCAGGTCGGCCAGCGGGGCGAGGACGTGCTGGAAGAGCTGGAGCCTCGCGGGGCCGGTGTAGGCCCACTTGACCGCGATGTCGGTGATCTCGGTGCGGACGAGTTCCTGTACCCGGGGCGAACCGTCGTAGCCGACGATCGTCTTGAGCATGAAGGTCGGCACGGTGATCTGCGCCTCGGCCTCGCGGCGGTCCAGCTCGTGGTGCTTGTAGCCCATGGTCGCGGTGGCGACCCGCAGCGAACCGTGGTCGAGGGTGCCGACCAGCGTGCCGTGGTCGACGTACAGGCTCGGCGCGGCGATCGTCTTCGGATACGCGCTGACCTCGCGGCCCGACGCGGTCGCCGGGAAGTTGTCGAGGTACATGGCGTGCAGATACTCGCCGCGTTCGCCGTCGAGGGTCACCGGGATGGCCTGGCCGGACTCGGTGTAGGGGCCGTAGCCGCTGACGTCGCCCATCTTCATGACCTCGAAGCGGACCAACGGCTCGTCGACGCGCAGGGGTTCGGGGACCACGGCGCGCAGCGCGTCGGCGTCGGTGCGGTAGACGATGTTGAGGTACTCGCGGTCGGTGAACCTCGGGACCACCGGCGGGAACGCCGGGCCGGTCAGCGGGGTGACCACGTGCTGCCGTACGTCTTCGATCCTCATGTCATTTGCCCGTCCACCGCGGTGCGCGGCGCTCGGCGAAGGCGGTCATGCCCTCGCGGACGTCCGCCGAGGCCGTCAGGTCGGCCATCTCCTCGCGCTGTACGGCGAAGGCGTCGGCCTCGGGCACACCGTCGGCGGCGCGCACGATCTGCTTGACCGCGGCCAGTGCGAGCGGGGCGTTCAGCGCGAGCTGCTCGGCGAGCCGGAGGGCCACGGCAGCGGCCTCGCCCGTGCCGGTGACCCGGTTGGCCAGGCCCAGTTCGCCGGCCCGGCGGCCGTCGACCGGTTCGCCGGTCAGCAGGAACTCCATCGCCAGGTGGTACGGGATGCGTCCCGGCAGCCGGATCACTCCGCCGCCCGCGGCGATCAGGCCGCGCTTGACCTCGGGGAGGCCGAACCGCGCGTCCTCGGCGGCCACGATCAGGTCGCAGCCCAGGGCGAGTTCGAACCCGCCGCCCATGGCCCAGCCCTCCACGGCGGCGATCAGCGGCTTGGTCAGCGTGGTCTCGGTGAGGCCGCCGAAGCCCCGGCCCTCGATCTCGGGGGACTCGCCGCGCAGGGCGGCCTTGAGGTCCATGCCGGCGCTGAAGGTGCCCTCCGCGCCGGTCAGGACGCCCACGCGGAGTGCGGGGTCGGCTTCCAGATCGTCCAGGGCGGCGGCGAGGCCCGCGGCGACGGCGGCGTTCACGGCGTTGCGCGCCCTGGGGCGGTCGATGGTGATCAGGAGGGTCGAGCCGATGCGTTCGGTGCGGACTTCGGCGCGTGCGTCGGTGGTGCTCATGGGGTGCTTCCGTCTTCCGTTATCGGGTGGCCAGTTCGGCGAGGACGTCGGCGGTGTCCTGGCCCGCGACGGGCGCCAGACGGCGGATCGAGCCGGGCGTGGCGGAGAAGCGCACCGGGATGCCCACGGTCCGGATCGCGCCCTCGGTCGGGTGCTCGACGGTGTCGAGGAGATGGCCGTCGCGGACGTACTCGTCCTCGTGCGCGCGGTCCAGCTCCAGCACCGGGGCCATCGGGATGCTGTGCTTGGAGCACACCTCGGTCCACTCGGCGGTGGTCAGCGCCGGGGCGCACTCCTCGATCAGGGCGGCCAGGCCTTCGTGGTCGCCGGTGGCGATGGCCTCGCCGTTGACGCGCGGGTCGTCGGCCAGGTCGGCACGGCCCGCGGCGGCGAAGAAGTCGCGGAAGTTCTGCGGGTTGTAGGGAATCACACAGGCGAGACCGTCCTTCGTACGGACGGCCCGGTGGCCCTTCGTCATCGACAGGGGGAAGCCCGTGGTGCCCTGCGCCGGCTCGTAGACGTGCCCGGAGAGGTGCTCGACCAGGTTGAACGCGATGAGCGTGTCCGTCATCGGGATCTCGACGTGCTGGCCCTGACCTGTGGTGTTCCGGTGCAGCAGCGCGGCGAGCACGCTGTAGGCGATGGTCAGGGAGGACACCTTGTCGCCGAGGATGGTCGGCAGGTACACCGGCTCGCCCAGGGCGCGGTCGGCGATGTCGACGAGGCCGGAGGAGGCCTGCACGGTCTCGTCGTAGGCGGCGTCACCGGCCCGGTCGGAGTCGCTGCGGAAACCCTGGGCGTGTGCGTAGACCAGGCCCGGGTTGCGCGAGGCGACGTCGTCGTACGTCAGGCCCAGGCGGCCGAGGGCGTTCGGGCGCATGTTGGTGATGAGCACGTCCGCGGTGTCGATCAGGTCCAGGGCCTGAGCGCGCTCGGCGTCGTCCTTGAGGTTGAGCGAGACGCTGCGCTTGTTGCGGTTGACGTTGAGGTTGAGCGGGGTCATGCCGGGCGTGGTGCGGTACTGGCCGACGCGGACGGTGTCCGCGGGCGACTCGATCTTGATCACGTCGGCGCCGAGGTCTCCGAGGATCTGGGCGGCGTAGGGGCCCATCACGACGGTCGAGAGGTCGATCACGCGCACACCGTCCAGGGGGCCGGTGGGGGTGTTGGTGTCCGTCATCGTTCGTCCTTTCGGGACTTGCTTCGTTGCCTGAATACGAAGCTAGTAGCGAAGGGAAAGAAACGGAATGATCATGATGCGAACGACGGTATGACCACAGCGGTCATACCGTTTGTGGACGCTAATTATGCAGGGGCTCAGCGAAGATCTCGCGGGCGGCATCGACGAGTTCTGCCAGGTCACCGGAGTCCGCGTCGGCACGCTCACGGTTCCAGAGCAGCGCGGTCTCCAGACGCGGGTGGAAATCCGTGAAGGGCAGAACGGCCACGTTCTCCATTCGATAACCGTTTATCGGGCTTTTCGCGTCCAGCATCGAAATGGAGAACGCGAGACCGGAGGAAATCACCTCGGCGGACGCCCCGAATCCCGTGTTGGTGAGCTTTATGCGTTTCTTCACCCCGAGCTCCGCCAGCTGACGGTCGAGCTGGTCGAAATACGCGGGAGTGATCTCCGAGGGCGAGGCGGCGTAGGGGAGGTCGGTCAGCTCGGCCAGCGCGATCGCCTCCCGCCCGGCGAACCGGTCCGCCGGTACGACCGCGCCGAGCCGCTCCGACATCACCGTCAGCTGCTCCAGCGCGGGACCGGCCACCGGGAGCCGGGCCAGCGTCAGCGCGAGGCGGCCGTCGCGCACCGCGGTGACCAGGTCGGCGGTGGCGCCGGGCCAGCGCTTGATCTCGAACCGCTCCCGCACCCGCTCGGTGAGGGCGTTGACCCGCTCCCGCAGGTCGGGGTGGACGCCCTCGGGCATGCCCAGGAACGCCGTCATGCGCTGCGGCCGCGTCGCCTCGCCCAGCCGCCACGGGATGGAGTTGACCTGTTCCAGTACATCCCGGGCGATCGGCAGCAGGGTCGTACCGGCCGGGGTGAGCCGGACGTGGTGGGTGCTGCGGTCGAAGAGCCGGTGCCCGACCTCGTGCTCGAGGTCCTTGATCCGCTGGCTCAGTGGCGGCGTCGACATGTGCAGTCTGCGCGCTGCGGCGGTGAAGTTCAGTTCCTCGGCGACGGCCACGAAATAGCGCAGATGCAGCATTTCCACGGTGGTGACTTACCTGTCCTTGCCTGTCGTACTAGCCGAAGGGCGATTCGGCCGGGGAGGTCCAGAAGGTCACGGTCGGACCGTAGGCGCCGTCCTCCTCGTCACTCACCTCGACGGTGATCTCGAGATCCGGGTAGCGCGAGGAGAGGATTCCCTGCCAGCACTCTCCGAGCGCCAAGGCGAGTTGGGGCAGTTCCTCACCGAGATTGTCGTCGTCCGTCAGGTCGGTGTTGTTGAAGGTGCCCCACAACTCGACATGATTGACGACGACTTCAATGCGATTTCGATCGTCACCCAGCTTCGTGAACCAGTCGTCGACAGTGCTCTGGCGGAAGCGTTCCTTGAGGAACACGCAGCCGCGGTACTCGACCGTTTCGGGGCAGAACAGCCAGGCCGCGGCCAGCACGAACCGAAGGCCGCCCTCGAAGTCGAGGTAGTTGTCCGGGTCGAGATCCTCGTTCTTCCAGTCGGTCCGCCATTTCTTGAAGAAAGCCGGCAGCACACGCTCGGACCACGACGGTTTGATGCTGCTCACGGGATCTCCCAGGGGAACGCGGTGCGCACGTCCTTCGACTCACCCACGAAGACTTGACCGGTCTTGGGGTTGGTATTGTGCACCATTTCTACGACATGCGGTGTCTCCACCCCGTTGTGCGAGGCCCCCTCCAAGTCCACCCGCTTCAAGGCGCGGCCTTCGGAATCGTAGGTGGAGTAGCTGGTCACCTCGCCTGTCTGCGGATCGGTCTTGTACATGGTCCCGTTCTTGGGACCGTTGTCCTTCGGAAGCTTGAGGCCGCCGCGGCCGGAGCCGGTACCCGTGCCCTCGTACTTCTGGCCGTTCTTGATCAGCTCGGACGCCTGCTGCTGCGAGGAGCCGCCGGCACCGGACCCTTCGCTGTTCATCCGCAGTGGTTCGACCGCGGAGTCGCTTCCCGCGTGCTGGGCCAGGTCCACCGCGCCGGCGCCCGCCAGGCCGACGCCCGTGGCGATCCCGGCGGCGGACACGACGTTGAGGGGTACGCCGGCGATGGCACCGACCCCGGTGGCGTCCAGGGCCACGCCGAGACCTTCACCGCCCGCGCTGACCCCGGCCAGGAGCATGCCGCCGAGCATCGCCGCGCTGTCGCCCGGGTGCTGGACCATGGCGTTCCCGAACGAGGCGAGGTCGTTGACGACGGTCTTGCCGCCGTCCAGCAGGCCCTCGCCCACGTCGCCGAGGACGTCGCCGACCTTGGACCAGAATCCCGGGCGCTCCGGGGCGGACTCGGTGGCCTTCTTCACCAGCGCGGCCGCGGTGTGCCCGGCGGTGTCCACGGTGCCGCGGGCCGTGTCGAGGGTGCCCTGGGCGGCGCCACGGTCGGCTTCGCCGGGGTCCGTGAAGGGGGTGTCGGGGTGCTGGCCATGGGCGTTCTTGGCGGTCGCGGTCGCCGAATCGCCGCGCGCGTACTGGGTGATGGCATCGCCCGCGTGTTGCTGGGCCGCGCGCAGGGTGGCGATGTAGTCGTACAGGGCGTTCGCGGCGGCGTGGAAGTTGTTGCCCGCCTCGACCCAGCGGGTCGGCTGGCCGTGGAAACGGTCGCGGAAGGCGTCGCCGGCAGGGCCGCTCCAGCCGTTCTCGGTGTCGATCTTCGCGAGCCCTTCGCCGGCCTCGATGAGGACGTCACCGTAGGCCAGCAGGGACTGGGCGGTCGTGGTCAGCGCGTCCGGTGAACCGGGGACGAGCTCTCGGGGATCCGACGTCCCGCCGAGCCCGGCGGCCATCAGGACGCCCCCGGGTCGGTGCCGGACGAGGACCGTAGAACGCCCTCGGTGGAGAGCTGGATGTGCTGCTCGGCCGCCTCGTAGTTCTGGACGCAGTGGTTCAGCCGGTCGGAGACCTCGGCGCCGTCGGTGGCCAGGTGGGAGACGCCGATGTTCCACCGGTCGGTGAAGTCGACGATCGCCGAGGCCAGGTCATCGTGTCCGAAGGCGTCCTTGGGAGCGTCGATGTCGCTCACCTTCTTGGTGGCCATCGCGTCCAGAGTGGTGCTGATCCCGGAGGCGGCCTTGCGCAGTGCGCCGAGGTCCACGGAGAAACCGTCCGGCATGCTGAGCGCCCTCCCCCTGTTAAAGACCGCAAACGAGAAGGGAGTTTAGTGGCGAATTCAGTCAGTCGATACGGGAGGGCGTGACTTGAAAGGGAATTTGCTTATGGGAGACCTCTGGTTTGCCTTGCTTGCCTCGGGTGCTTCCCCGGGCCGGTCAGTCCCACCAGAAGGACCAGAAGCGTTGGCCCAGCACCTGGTGTTCGGCGTACTCGCGCAGGCTCGCGGTCATGTTGTCCGGGCAGAACGCGAAGTGTTCGGCGGCGACGGCCTCCGCGACCTCCCTCGTGGTCGGCGGGGCGGCGACCGACACCACCAGACGGTCGAAACCGAGGGCGACGACCCGTATGCCGAAACGGTCCTCCCAGGAGCGGAGCACCGCGCACAGGCGCGCCACGTCGTTCTCGTGGTTCAGCGGGCCCGTCCAGCCGATCGCCGCCGGGATGTCCGCGCTGCGCCGGGCCGGGACCAGGGCGAGGCGTGGGTCCTTGAACCAGGTCCCCTCGTCGAGGAGCGCGTTGGCGGTCTCCGCGGCCCGGGTGTCGGGGTCGGCGGGGAGGGAGGCGGGGGCGTCGGCCAGGCCGGGCCAGGTCTCGCCGGGGAACTCCTCGTCGGCGTCGAGCTCGTCGGCGGCGTACTCCTCCCAGAAGCCCGCCAGCACCTCCTCAGGGTCGTGGTCCCCGGGATACGACATCTCCCCGGGCATCAACTCCCACTCCGCGGGCCCGCCCTGGGTGCCGCCGACGTCTATCAGCACGGGCAGCAGCCCGGTTCGCGCGGCCGGTGTGCCCAGCGCGGTCCACGCGCCGGATGACGCGCCGTACTCGGCGTGCCACAGCAGCGGTTCGTGCCACGGGCCGTCGTCGGTCGCGTCGATCAGTCTCCCGAGCGGGAGCCCGAGTCCGAGGGAACGCCCGCTCGGGTCTGTCGCCAGCGTGGGCAGCGAGTTGGGAAGAGTCGCCATGCCAGTGACTGTAAGTGCCGCCACTGACAACAGGTGTTCAGCCGGGGCACCGGCCCACCGGACACGTCCACGGCCCGCCGGCGGGGTCCTGCCATACGGCGATCCCGTCCACCAGGGCCGCCCGCGCGGGGCGTTGGGTGCCGGGCACGAGGGGGAGACCGACGGCGTACAGGTCGACGTCGGCGTGGGGCACGTGGTCGGCGAGGGCGAGTTGGGCGACGTCCCTTACTTCAGGGCGGCGGTGAAGGCGGCCCAGGTGGC
This sequence comes from Streptomyces sp. NBC_00285, assembly GCF_036174265.1. Classification (NCBI taxonomy): domain Bacteria; kingdom Bacillati; phylum Actinomycetota; class Actinomycetes; order Kitasatosporales; family Streptomycetaceae; genus Streptomyces; species Streptomyces sp. NBC_00285. Next base: position 6,234,579 of record NZ_CP108055.1, read on the forward strand.
GGGGGTGACCTGGAGGGTGGGGGCGATGTCTTCGGTTCGACGGGCGGACGCTGGTCGTGGAGGTGCACGACAGCGGGCCCGGTGTGCCGCGCATCGTCCACGACGCGGACGAGGGCGGGCGGGGGCTGCTGCTCGTCGCCGCGCTGAGTGACACGTGGGGGGTGCGGGAGCGGGCGCTCGGGAAGGCCGTGTGGTGCGAGTTCGGTCAGCTTTCGCCTTGATCGGCGCACGGTTCGACACCTGGTGCGAGCACTGCGAGCACACGAAAAGGCCACCAGCGGAGCCCCGGTCGGGTGCGGACGCAGCTGGTGGCCTTCGTGATGCGACGTGATGCGACGAGTCGCTTGTCCCGGGTGTCGAAGTGCCTGTTCGGCGCCTGCTGGTTCAGACGGGGTTCAGCACTCGTTGGGCACGTTGCCCGTCTGGTTCCCCTTCAGCAGGCCGCCCCAGATCCAGCTCGAGCCCGAGCCGAGCAGGACCCACTTGTCGTGGGCGACGCCGTTCTGGTTCACATACTGACCGTGTGCCCAGCAGATGGCGCTGAGCTGGTAGTTGGCGGGGACCGAGTAGTTGATGCTGCAGTTGGTCGAGGCACAGCTGCGGATGTTCGCGCTGGTCCACGTGTAGACCCACGTGTTGGCGGCGATCCGGTCGGATGCGGCTGTGCGGGCGTCCCGGTCGGTGGACGTCGCCGCCGCGGCGGTCGGTGCGGACATTCCCGCGGCGGCCAGCAGCCCTGCCGCGATCGTCGTTATGACCTTGGCTCTCATGTGCATGAAAAGAATCCCCCTGCTGAAATCGGTCTGCTGGGATATCCAGCGTGAAAGAGACGCTAACCGGCACCAGTCGGCCTAGTTAGGCATGTACTCGCCAATGCCGTACTGGGAGATGGCGTTCCGCTACGCATGGTCGGCAACGGCGTCGCGGGCATCTGAGCAGGGGAGTTCCCCGAGGGCGTGGCAACCGGTATCCGATCGCAGCCGGGGTGGCAGCGGACGACCGGTCACACCTGGGAGCCCTGAGAAGCGAGTGGCTTCCTTCCTGGTCACTCTGCGCTTCTGTGGCATGCGCATGTCGAAGGCGGCCCGGTCGCCGGGGCATGGCGGGATCCTGCCCTCCGGCTCACCGTGCCGAGATCCTGAACGTGGTACCTGACAGCGTTCCCGGCCTCGGTGTCAGTCGCTCCCGCTAACGTGGGTGTTCGCTCGACACAGGGGGACGGCATGGTCGACGAGCCGCTGCTCGCACGCTTGCACTTCGGACGTGAGGACGCCGAACGGGACGTGACCGAGGGGCTGTTGCTGCGCGGGGGGTTCCTGTCGAACGCCGCTTACCGGGGCGCGCTCAGCGGGCGCAAGATGCTGATCATCGGGCGCAAGGGGTCCGGGAAGAGCGCCATCTGCATGCGGTTGATGTCGGATGCGGGGCACGCGGGCGGGAAGGTGCTCGTCACGCCCGACGAGGCCGCCGGGGAGGAGATCCGGCGGTTCGAGTTGCAGGGGCTGCCGGGAGACTCGGCGAAGGCGCTGATCTGGCGGTACGTGTTCGCTGTGCACGCGGCCAGGTACCTCGTCGACCACGCAAAGGGTGCGCACGACGGCGGCCACAGGACCGACTCGGTGAAGGCGCTCGGGCGGTTCCTCAAGCAGAACGGCGAGGCGCCCGGCGGGGGCGGCCGGCTCGTGGAGCGGCTCGCGCAGGGGGCACGCGGATTGCAGACCTCCCTGTCCCTTGAGGCGTTCGGGGTCAAGGCGAGCGTGGATCTCGCCCAGTCGCCGTCGGAAGGGGCGCGCGCGGCACGGCAGTTGGAGATCGTCGAGCTGGGCGTGGCGCAGGCCTTCGCCGACCTGGGGTGCGACGGCGTCGTCCACCCGCCGCTTCTCCTCATGGTCGACCAGCTCGAACAGGTGTGGTCCGCCGAGCCCGACAGCAACTCCATGGTGATCGGGCTGCTGCTGGCGGCCAAGCACGCGGCGAGCCTGTACGGCCGTTCGCTGCGGTTCCTGTTGTTCCTGCGCGCCGACATCTACGACTCGCTGTCTTTCGGGGAGGGCGACAAGTTCCACGGCGACGAGCTCAGGATCGCCTGGACGGAACAGGCCCTGCGGGACCTCGCGTTGGCGCGGGCCCAGGCGTCGGTCGGCGAGGAGCTGACCGAGGAACAGCTGTGGAAGGAGCTGTTCCCGCAGACGGTGGGCGGGGAGGAGATCACCGGGCATCTCTTCGGCCGCTGTCTGCCGAGGCCCCGTGACGCCATCCAGTTCCTCAACCTGTGCCAGGAGAAGGCCTGGCTGGACCATGAGCGGGACCGGATCACCGAGGCGGACGTGACGCAGGCGGGCCGGCAGTTCTCGGAGTGGAAACTCAAGGACCTGACCTCGGAGTACCTGGTCGCGCACCCCTTCCTGCGCAACCTCTTCCCGCTCTTCCAGAACACCGGGTACGTCGTCACACGCGCCGCGCTCACCCGCCGCTTCGAGGCGGCCGCGGAGACGCTCCACCACGACTTCCCGGCGTACGCCAACGCCTTGACGCTCCCCGGAGTCATCGACGTGTTGTTCGGGGCCGGGTTCCTCGGGGTACGGCGCGGCAACGACGTGGTCTACGCGGGCGAGGACAGGCTGCCGGTCCAGCCGCACGAGACGGAGTTCCAGGTCCACCCCTGCTTCCGGGCGGCGCTCGGCGCGACCACCGCCTTCGACCTGCGGCGCTACGAGCCCCAGTATGTGGACGCACGCGTCTCCTCGGGCAACTTCGGCTCCGGCGCCGCGGGTTCGTCCTCCCTCAACCGCGACGACCGGCTGCTCATGCAGCTCGCCCGCTCCTGCCACTCGATCCTCGCGCAGGTGGGACGGGCGGTCGGGCTGACGCGGGACATCCGCGACGAGATCACCGTCCAGATCAGCCGACTGCTGGACGAGGTCAACGGCATCCCGCCCGGCGCCGCGTCATCGGTCGGCGTCGACGTGGACGACTACCTCCTCACCACCGCCCACTACCTCACCGGCCTCGCAGCCCAACTCCGCGCCAGCGGCCTGGAGGAGAGCACAGGCATCGGAGAAGTCGCCGGCCGCGTGGAGGAGGAGGAACGACGGCTGCGGCGCTCGGCGGGTGGGTCGTACGGCAGCTCGGGCAGCTCGAACGGACCCTGAAGGCGCCGTACTCGTGAGTGCGGCGCCTTCGGAGGATCACCTCGGTCAGAGCTTCGCCGGCGTCCTGATTCCCAGCAGGGCCATTCCCTGGTGCAGGGTCCGGGCCGTGAGGTCGCACAGGAGCAGGCGGTTCTCCGCGATGTCCTTCGGCGGTGCCGGCTTGATCACCGGGCACTTGTCGTAGAACGACGTGAAGAGGGAGGCCAGCTGGTAGAGGTACGCCGCCAGCTTGTGCGGGGCGTACTCCGCGGACGCCTCGAAGACCGTGGCGCCGAACGCGTCCAGGTGCATGCCCAACGCCCGCTCCGCCTCGGCCAGTTCCAGCTCCGGGTGGGCGGCCGGCCGTACCTCTCCCGCCTTGCGCAGGATCGACTGGATACGCGCGTACGCGTACTGCAGGTACACGGACGTGTCGCCGTTCAGCGAGACCATCTGGTCCAGGTCGAACTTGTAGTCGCGGCTCGGGGACGTCGACAGGTCGGCGTACTTCACCGCGCCGATGCCCACCTGCGTGGCCCGCTCCTGGATCTCGTCCTCGGTGAGGTCCCGCGCCTTCTCCCGTACGACCTCGGCGGCCCGCTGCACGGCCTCGTCCAGCAGGTCCTCAAGCCGTACCGTCGCGCCCTCACGCGTCTTGAACGGCTTGCCGTCCGCGCCGAGCACCGTGCCGTAACCCATGTTGTGCGCGGTGACGCCGTCGGTCAGCCAGCCGGCCCGGCGAGCCGCCTCGAAGACCATCTTGAAGTGGAGCGACTGGCGTACGTCCACGACGTACAGCAGCGTCGTCGCGTGCAGGTCGGTGACACGGTTGCGGATCGCCGTCAGGTCGGAGGCCGCGTAGCCGAAGCCGCCGTCGGCCTTCTGCACGATCAGCGGGACCGGCTGGTCGTCCTTGCCGCGGATCTCGTCGAAGAAGACGACCAGCGCGCCCTCGGAGCGGACCGCGACGCCCATCTCCTCCAGGAGGCGGGCGGTCTCGGGCATGCCCTCGTTGTACGCGGACTCGCCGACGATCTCCTCGTCACGGATCTCCATGTCCAGCTTCTCGAAGACGGAGTAGAAGTAGACCTTCGACTCGTCCACGAACTGCTGCCAGAGTTCGAGCGTCTCCTTGTCCCCGGACTGGAGGGCGACGACCCTCTTCCGCGCCCGCTCCTTGAACTCCTCGTCCGAGTCGAAGACCGTGCGGGACGCCTTGTAGACCCGGTTCAGGTTCGACATGGCCTGCTCGCCGTCGACGTCCTGCGCCGGGGCCAGCTCGCCGGGGTTCTCGAACAGGTACTGGATCAGCATGCCGAACTGGGTGCCCCAGTCGCCGATGTGATGCCGGCCGATCGTCTTCTCACCGGTGAAGTCGAGCATCGCCCGCAGCGCGTCCCCGATCACGGCGGACCGCAGATGGCCGACGTGCATCTCCTTCGCCACGTTCGGCTGGGCGTAGTCGACGACCGTGGTGCCGGGCTGCTCGGCGAGCGGCACGCCCAGGCGGCCCGCCTCGTCGGCGTACCGGGCGGCCAGGTTCTCCGTGATCGCCTTGTCGGTCAGCGTCACGTTCAGGAAGCCGGGGCCGGAGACCTCGATGTCCTTGATCACGTCACCGGTGGTGATCCGGGAGACGACCTGCGCCGCAAGCTCCCTCGGGTTCGCCTTGGCCTTCTTCGCGAGCGCCAGGATGCCGTTCGCCTGGAAGTCGGCCCGGTCGCTACGTCGCAGCAGGGGGTCCGCGGATGCCTCCGGCAGGGTGGCGGAGATGGCGGAGGCGAGCTGCTGGTTGACGTTGTCGCTGAGGGGCGTGACCGGGGCCATGGGAAAGGGTGCCGTTCTCCTCGGGGGATCAGATGGACACGGTCAGTATCCCATGGGGGGTGTAGCGGTTTTTTGGCCGCGGGCCGGTGGGGGCCGGTCGCGCAGTTCCCCGCGCCCCCAGGCAGGCGGCTGCGCCGCCTAGACTGAGGGCGCAGCCCTTTCACGCTGCCCAAGCCAGAAAGAAGGACGTGCCGATCGTGGGTCAGAGCACCGAGACCACCGACTGGGTCTCCCGTTTCGCGGATGAGGTCATCGAGGAGTCGGAGCGTCGGGCCCCCGGCAAACCCGTGGTCGTCGCCTCCGGGCTGTCCCCGTCCGGCCCGATCCACCTGGGCAACCTGCGCGAGGTCATGACGCCCCACCTCGTCGCCGACGAGATCCGGCGCCGGGGACTCCAGGTGCGGCACCTCATCTCCTGGGACGACTACGACCGGTACCGCAAGGTGCCCGCCGGGATCGCCGGGATCGACGACTCGTGGGCCGAGCACATCGGCAAGCCCCTCACCTCCGTGCCCGCGCCCGAGGGATCGCCGTATCCGAACTGGGCCGAGCACTTCAAGGCCGCCATGGTCGACGCGCTCGCCGAACTCGGCGTCGAGTTCGACGGGATCAGTCAGACCGCGCAGTACACCTCGGGCGTCTACCGCGAGCAGATCCTGCACGCCATGACGCACCGCGGGGACATCGACGCGATCCTCGACCAGTACCGGACCAAGAAGGCCCCGGCCAAGAAGCAGCAGCAGAAGCCCCAGGACGACGCCGAGGTCGAGGCCGCCGAGGGGTCCGGCGCGGCCGCCGAGGACGACGGGTCCTCCGGTTCCGCCGGGTACTTCCCGTACAAGCCCTACTGCGGCAACTGCGAGAAGGACCTCACCACCGTCACCTCCTACGACGACGCCACGACCGAGCTGTCGTACACCTGCAACGCCTGCGGGTACGCCGAGACCGTCCGGCTGAACGAGTTCAACCGCGGCAAGCTCGTCTGGAAGGTCGACTGGCCCATGCGGTGGGCCTACGAGGGCGTCGTCTTCGAGCCCTCCGGTGTCGACCACTCCTCACCCGGGTCCTCGTTCCAGGTCGGCGGGCAGATCGTCGGGATCTTCGGCGGGAAGCAGCCCATCGGCCCGATGTACGCCTTCGTCGGCATCTCCGGGATGGCGAAGATGTCGTCGTCGAAGGGCGGTGTGCCCACCCCCGGCGATGCCCTGAAGATCATGGAACCGCAGCTGCTGCGCTGGCTCTACGCCCGCCGCAGGCCCAACCAGTCCTTCAAGATCGCCTTCGACCAGGAGATCCAGCGCCTCTACGACGAGTGGGACAAGCTCGACGTCAAGGTCGCTGACGGATCCGCGCTGCCCGCCGACATCGCCGCGCACGCCCGCGCGGTACGGACCGCGGGCGGCGAGCTGCCGACCACGGCCCGCCCCCTGCCGTACCGGACCCTCGCCTCCGTCGCCGACATCACCGCAGGGCACGGCGACCAGGCGCTGCGGATCCTCAGCGAGCTGGACCCCTCGCACCCGCTGGGCGCACTGGACGAGGTCCGGCCGCGGTACGACAAGGCCGAGGCGTGGATCAACACGCAGGTACCCGCCGACCAGCGGACCATTGTGCGCGAAGAGGCCGACGCCGAGCTGTTGAAGTCCCTGGACGAGGCCTCCCAGCAGTCACTGCGGCTGCTGCTGGACGGGCTCGCCCCGAACTGGTCGCTCGACGGGCTGACCCACCTCGTCTACGGCGTGCCCAAGGTGCAGGCCGGGTTCCCCGCCGACGCCACACCCAAGGAACTGCCGGCCGAGATCAAGACCGCCCAGCGGACGTTCTTCGCCCTGCTCTACCAGCTGCTGGTCTCGCGGGACACCGGACCGCGACTGCCCACGCTGCTGCTCGCCGTGGGACAGGAGCGGGTCCGGGCCCTGCTCGGGGAGTGACGGACCGCATGTGAGAGGGGCCCCCGTCCGCGGACGGGGGCCCCTCTCGGCTGTCTGCTGCGCCTGCCTCAGGCGATGTGGTCCTCCTGCAGTTCCGCCGTGTGACGGTTGGTGAACCGCTTGACCATGCGCTCGGCCTCACGCTGGGGAAGCGCCGTGCCGAACGTCGCCTCCACGTCACCCCTGAGCTGGCCGGGAGAGGGATAGCTGCCGTCTATCGACTTCTTGAAGACCTGGTAGAAGTCCTCCTCGGTCGGCTCCGGAGGGCCGCCGCCCTCACCCATCTCGCGGGTACGGCCACCGGCCACCGGGATGCGGAAACTGCCCGTCTCCTCCATGGAGGGAATCGGGTTCGGCTCCGGCTGCCGGGGCGGCTCCTCGTACTGGATCTGCTGGAGCTCGTACTGCTCCGCCTCCAGCTGCTCCTCGTACCAGCTCTCGTACTGCTCCTGCGGGTCGTAGTTGGGGTTGTAGCCCCCCTGGTACTCGACCTGCTTGGGAGCCTCGAACCAGGGGCTCTGCTCCGGGTCGAACGCCTCGGGCGCGTGGTCGAACCCGGGGCGCTGCTCGTCGGAGGGCGCCACCCTCCGAGGGACGGGCGACGCCTCCACGGCCCGCTGACCCGCGTTTCCGGACGCGTCCACGGCGACCCGGGACACCGGAGGCAACAGCGCCGGCTCGATACCCGCCGCCGCCAGACCCGCGGGCGCCGTCTCCGCCAGCGGGACTCCGTAGCGGGCCAGACGGAGCGGCATCAGGCTCTCCACCGGAGCCTTGCGGCGCCAGGCACGGCCGAAGCGGGAGTGCAGACGGGCCCGGTAGACCAGACGCTCCTGCTCCAGCTTGATGACCTGCTCGTAGGAACGCAGCTCCCACAGCTTCATCCGGCGCCACAGCAGAAACGTGGGGACGGGAGACAGGAGCCAGCGAGTGAGCCGGACCCCCTCCATGTGCTTGTCCGCCGTGATGTCCGCCATCCGGCCGATCGCGTGGCGAGCCGCCTCCACCGCCACCACGAACAGCACCGGGATCACCGCGTGCATGCCCGTACCCAGCGGATCCGGCCAGGCCGCCGCACCGTTGAAGGCGATCGTCGCCGCCGTCAGCAGCCAGGCCGTCTGACGCAGCAGCGGGAACGGTATGCGGATCCACGTCAGGAGAAGGTCCAGGGCCAGCAGGACACAGATACCCGCGTCGATACCGATCGGGAAGACGTAACTGAAGTTCCCGAAGCCCTTCTTGAGGGCGAGCTCACGGACGGCCGCATAGGACCCCGCGAAGCCGATGCCGGCGATGATCACGGCACCGAACACGACCACGCCGATGAGCAAGCGGTGTGTTCGAGTCAGCTGCATGGGCGCGGACACCCGTACTCCCCTCGCTGTACGTGTTGTTGCGCGCAACAGACTGGCACATGTGTGCTGCGCACGGGTGGCCGGTACGGGCCGTCAGCTCTGCTTCAGCTCGTCTTCGCGACCGACTTGGACGGAGACGCGGACTTCGAAGCCGACTTCGACGGGGCCGCCGAAGGGGACGTGGGCGCCGACTTGGAAGGCGACGTGGACGGCGCAGGACTCACCGCACCCTCGCCGTTCGCCGCCGACACCGAGGCCACCACCTCGTTCGAGGCCTTCTCCGCGAGCTTCGCCAGAGCATCCGCACCCGGCGCCTTCTCGCCCGCCAGACCCGCGCCGTTGTAGTCGACGGTCACGACGACGTTCTCCACGCGCGTGACGACCGTCTGCTGCTTGAAGGCGCCTTCCTTCTTCTTCAGGTCGTAGCGCACCAGCGTCGCCGCATCACCCTTGCCCGAGACCGCCTGCGACTTGGTGTTCTTCGCACCGGCCACCGACTGGGCATCCTGGATCTGTTGCTCGTAGTACTTCTGCGCCTGCGCCTCACCCGTGCCGCGCGAGGTGTCCGACTCGAAGCGCAGCAACGACACGTTCAGCCAGCGGAACTGGGAACCCTTCACACCGTTGTTGTCGAGGCTGCTCCAGGAACAACTCCCGCGCGTCCCCGCCTCCGACGTGCCCTTCTTGCCCGACTTCGGAGCCTCCGGGACCAGCGACTTCAGAGTCTTCGCCGACAACACCCCGCACGACTCGGGAAGCGAGTCGTACGCCGCCGCCTGCACCGTGGGCGCCGCACTCACGGAAGCCGACGCCGAAGCACCACCGTCCGCGCCCTTGCCGGCCGCGGAACTGCCGCTGCCGCTGTCGCTGCCGGAGTCGGAGGAGCAGCCAGAGGCGATCAGCATCACGGGGACTGCGGCCACGCCAACAAGGACGCGGTGAAGACGCTTCGCTTGCTGCACACCTTGGTCACGCTCTGCTCGTCGCTGCATGGTTCCTTCACTCATGACGCTTGTGGTTCCTGCCGTCGGATCGGGTCCGAGGGGCCACCGTACGCGGTGAGGAACCTGTGCGGTCCAGCTTCGAATCCTTTGCGCACACGGGTGAAAGGAGCATGGAAAGCCCTCAACCGGACAGCGACCCGGCCAGCTGAGAGGCCAGTTTCCGGGCGTTGTCCTGCATTTCCTTGCTGTCCGGCGTGACGCCGACCGACGTCGGCTGCTCCTCGTACTCGATCGTCACGATCACGTTGGACGTGCGGAACGCCACAGTCACCTTGCGCTGCTGAGCCGTCGAACCGGAGCCGCTCAACGCGTCGTCAAGAAACGCCTCGTCGCCGAGATCGTCCAGCAGACGGGGCTGCAGATCGGACGGAGTCACCGAGGACGAACCACTCGGAGAAGCTGAAACCGACCCACCGGCCGTGGGCGACGAGGAGGCCGTCGGGCTCGCCGAGGCACTGCTCGTACCGCTCGCCACATCCGACGCCGCACTCGACGTCGCCGCCACCGGCAGGTCCGCCTTCTCCTCGGCCTGCGCGAACAGCTGCTGCGCCTGACTGTCGTCGCTGACCGCGTTGTCGTACGACACCACACGCTCGAAGTCGACCGACAGGTACTCGGTGGCGTCCGCGGCCTCGACCTTCCAACGGCAGCCGACCTTGCGGTCCGTGTCGTAGGTCAGCGTCGCGTCGCCCTCGTAGGCCAGGGTGCGCTGGTTCGCGTCGGTGATCTCCTTGATGCCGGGCAGCAGCACGTCAAGGCTGCTCTGACCGACCGCACCGCAGGCTTCCGGGAGTGTGCGGTACTTGCCGGGCTGGGCGGCCACGGTGGCTGTGCCCGCGTCGCCCGGGTTCGCGTCGTCCGTCGTCCCGTCGCCGCCCGAACTGCCGGTGCAGCCGGCCAACAGCGCCGCGAGGAGGGCGGCGACGCCGGGTACGTAGGCCTTCCGCTGCACGGTGGGGCTCCTCTCGGAAATATCTCCGACTCGTGGGGATCACAGTGTCCCCGCAGGTTATTCGCTTGCCGCATGGGGGCGTCCCCTGAGGACAATGTGTATCGCACGCACTGCCGTGAACGCCGGTCCGTCGTCCCATACGTCGATCTTGGTGCCGGTTTTGCGATCTGATACTTCTGTTTGCTTTTCGGGGGATCGAGGACGAAATGTCGTACGTGGAGATGTCGGGCGCCCAGGTTCCGATCAGGATGTGGGCCGACCCGGCCACCGTCGAGGACGGCGCCCTGCAGCAGCTGCGCAACGTCGCGACCCTGCCGTGGATCAAGGGTCTCGCCGTGATGCCGGACGTCCACTACGGCAAGGGTGCGACGGTCGGGTCCGTCATCGCGATGCAGGGTGCGGTGTGCCCGGCGGCGGTGGGCGTGGACATCGGCTGCGGGATGTCGGCGGTGAAGACGTCCCTCACGGCGAACGACCTGCCGGGGGATCTGTCCCGGCTCAGGTCGAAGATCGAGCAGGCGATTCCCGTGGGGCGGGGCATGCACGACAGTCCCGTCGAGCCGGGACGGTTCCACGGGTTCGCTACCGGGGGGTGGGACGACTTCTGGGGGCGGTTCGACGGGGTGGCGGAGGCGGTGAAGTTCCGTGAGGAGCGGGCGGCCAAGCAGATGGGGACGCTGGGATCCGGCAACCACTTTGTCGAAGTCTGCACGGATACGACCGGTTCTGTTTGGTTGATGCTGCACTCCGGTTCTCGGAACATCGGCAAGGAACTCGCCGAGTTCCACATCGGTGTGGCCCAGAAGCTTTCGCACAATCAGGGACTGGTCGACCGGGACCTCGCCGTCTTCATCGCGGAGACCCCGCAGATGGCGGCGTACCAGAACGACCTCTACTGGGCTCAGGAGTACGCCAGGTACAACCGGTCGATCATGATGGCCCTCTTCAAGGACGTGCTCCGCAAGGAGTTCAAGAAGGCGAAGGTGGCCTTCGAGCCCGAGGTGAGCTGCCATCACAACTACGTGAGCCGCGAGCGGTACGAGGGCATGGACCTGCTCGTCACCCGCAAGGGGGCGATCAGCGCCCGGGCCGGGGAGTACGGCGTCATCCCGGGTTCCATGGGCACGGGGTCGTACATCGTGAAGGGCCTCGGCAACGAGAAGGCCTTCAACTCGGCCTCCCACGGCGCGGGCCGGCGCATGAGCCGCAGCGCGGCCAAGAGGCGGTTCTCGACGCGGGACCTGGAGGAGCAGACGCGGGGCGTGGAGTGCCGTAAGGACTCCGGCGTCGTGGACGAGATCCCGGGTGCCTACAAGTCGATCGACCAGGTCATCGACCAGCAGCGGGACCTGGTGGAGGTCGTGGCGAAGCTGAAGCAGGTCGTGTGTGTGAAGGGTTGACCCATGGACGTGTGAAAGGGGGCCCTGGCCTAAAGCAGGTCAGGACTCCCTTTTCACGGATCTCCCTATGCGGTACGGCTACGCAGCCGGGGCTTTCAGCTGCGTGCGCCACGTCGCAATGATCGTGGAGGGCTCGAAATGGTGCGATCCTTTGGTGCCGGGGAGAATTGTCACGGACCCCAACAGGCCGAAGAGGATCTCACGTTTCTCGATCACGCTCAGCCCGTCCCAATAGGCGCGTGCATCGGCATGCTGGGGCATGCCAGGGCGATGCCTGATCAACCACGCTTGCTGCTCATTCACAAGCCGTTTGATTTCGGTCTCCTCTCGCCTCAGCTGTGAGAAGTAGTCGGAATCGCTGATCTCTGCTGCGTACCACTGCTCCTGGAGGGCGGCCTTGTGATGCTTGGCGATCTCCAGCCTGTACGTGTTGGGCCATGGGATTGCCGACCACGCGTTGAGTGAGCCCTGGCGGTCCAGCGCGGCGAGGACGTACCGAGTGATCAGATCGTCCACTGCGGGGCCTTGGCGGCTGATTCGGCCACAGCCTCCGTCCAACGCGGTACGACAGCGGTACAGAAACGAGTCACCGGTAGGACACCCATGCAGGGCAGCGCCACACTGTCGTCCGCCGGTAAGGGGGCGCCCGCAGCGCACCAGCCCGGTGAGCAGATACGTGCCCTCTGGCGAGGCTGCACCGTTTTTCTGCCAGCCTCCGGGATGGCGCTTCCTCTCCAACGACTCTGCGGCCAGTCGCCACTCCTCCGGTGACGCGATGGATTCCCAACGGCCGACTACAGGATTTCCGTCAGTGTCGAGGACGAGTGTGCCGTTGAGCTTGCGGTACCCGCAGATCCGTGGGTTGCGCAGGATCTGTTTGACTGTCTGACGTTGCCAAGAGTTTCCAAGGGTGGTCGTGAAGCCAGAGGTGACGAAATCCTGAGTGACGGCAGTCAGTGTCTTTCCCTCCAGGAAGCTCTGTAGTCCACGCCGAACCACTTCCGATTCACCGGGATGCAGCGTGAGCAGGTCGGCATTCCAGCCGAACGGACGGCGCACAGCTACTGGTTCACCCCGCTCCGCGCGGGCGCGATGGTTGAGTGTCGCCCGGTGCTCTTGCTTCCTGCTCTCAGCGTGTGCGGCGGCTGCGCCGATGAGGCCGCGTCGTGCCGCTTCTTCGTTGTAGAGGTCGTACGAGCCGAGCCCGTCGGCGTACACCCGGGAGGGGTGCGCGGTGAAGCACTTGAGGAATTGCTGATATGTGTGCACGTCCCGGTAGAGCCGGTCATCGGAGACGCACACCACACCGTCGATCGGGAATCCGACTGCGGTGGTTCCGCGCTTGAGATCGTCAAGCATCGCGTCGAACCCTGGGCGCTTGACGCCGACTTTGGAAGCGGTCCTGTCGTTGTCGACGTAGCGGTGAACGACGATCATGCGACGCTGCGCTGCGATGCGTGCGCAGTGCTTCGCCTGGTCTTCGACGCCATGCCCGTCTCTCCTGTGCCTGTCGTTGGAGATGCGGCAGTAGACGACGATCAGGCGCCAACCGATGTCTCGGAGGGCCAGTGACTCGAGCAGCGAGGGTGTGTCGTGTGGGACACCACGGAGCTCGTTCAGTAGGAGCTCTACTTCGTGGGCCGGGGGTTTTGTCTTTGCACGTCGTTCGATCGACGCGTATGGACGCAGGTTAGTGTCGGGGTCAGCCACAGGGAAGGCTCTACTTCCTTGTCGGTCAGGCCCTCGGCCGGGTTGCCTCCCAGCCGAGGGCCGTCGTGTTGATGTTGTGGCGTGAGCCTAGATCGCCAGTTCAGGGGCCGTTCGGGTGATCGATGAGGTTCATCCCTGTGGGTTACTTCGGACAGAGATGGCGGACGAAGAAGCGGACCGCGCTGTCCGCCTCGAAGCGGGGGAGTTCCTTGTGGGTGCCTGCGTTGGCGTGGAGGGTTTTCTCCTTTGAGGCGAAGGCGTCGAACAGGGCGAGGGCGGATTCGCGGGGGATGTGTTCGTCGTGCCATTGCATGGCGAACTCGACCGGGACGGTGATCCGTCGCGCGTGTTCGGTCAGGGCGTCGGGCCAGTGCTGGCCGAAGACCGCTGCCTTGATGCGGGGTTCGGCCGCGACGAAGGGGACTCCGATCGCCGTGGCCATGTTGATGCCGTAGTAGCCGACCGGGGCCCCGGGGTCGATCTCCGGGAACTTCTGCAGTGTGTCCAGGGTCGACTGCCATTCCGGTACGGCGAGTTCCGCCAGGTGGGCGTTGTAGCGGACGACGATCGGGCCTTCCGGTTCGCCCGCCTCGCGGGCCCGGTAGAGCTCGGCGATTTCCTGGTCGTCGTGTGCGCTGCGGGGGCGGTCGCCGTGGCCGGGGGCGTCGATGACGGCGACGTGGAAGCCGGCGGTCACCAGGAGGCCGGCTCGGCCCGTCATCGCCGGGGACTTCTTGTGGTTGCCGCCGCCGTGGCCCATCAGGATCAGGGGGGCGCCTTCGGGGGCGGATGCGGGGGACCAGAGAACGCCGGGGACCTCACCTACGGTGAAGTCGCGTTCGCGGATGTCGTTGTTCATTGGTGTGGCCTTTCGGGAGTGCCTTTGTCGAGGCGCTCCCGGCGACACCTGATGTCAGTCGCCGGACCGTGAAGCCGGGGGGAGCACCCACAGGGATACAGCGTTCATGGGTCTCACCTCCTCGCGGTGTCGTCACGGTCTCGCTCGTAAGTTAGCAGCGAGGGCGTTGCAACGCCCTTCTTTTTCCGCTCACTTGGGGGCGTGCATCACCGCGTAGATCATCACGAACGCCACGATGTGGATGCCGAAGAGGAAGTAGGCGAGCCACCACCACATGTGGCGTTCGTCGTGGGGATCTTTGCGGTCGGGGGTCACAGTTCGCGGTGGACCTTCGTGTTGGAGGCCTGGGCGCGGGGGCGCAGGACCAGGAGGTCGACGTTGACGTGGCTGGGGCGGGTGATCGCCCAGGTGATGGTGTCGGCCACGTCGTCGGCGGTGAGGGGTTCGGCGACCCCCTGGTAGACCTTGTCCGCCTTCTCCTGGTCGCCGCCGAAGCGGGTGAGGGCGAACTCGTCGGTCCTGACCATGCCGGGTGCGATCTCGATGACGCGGACCGGGCGGCCGACGATCTCCAGGCGGAGGGTCTCGGCGAGGACGTGGGTGCCGTGCTTGGCGGCGACATAGCCGCCGCCGCCCTCGTAGGTGCCGTGGCCGGCGGTGGAGGAGACGACGACGATCGTGCCGTCGCCGCTCGCGTCGAGCTTGGGGAGCAGGGCCTGGGTGAGGTTCAGGGTGCCGATGACGTTCGTCTCGTACATCGTGCGCCAGTCGGCCGGGTCGCCGGTGGCGACCGGGTCGGCGCCGAGGGCTCCGCCGGCGTTGTTGACGAGGACGCCGATCGTCTTGAAGGCGGAGGCGAACTCGTCGACCGCGGCCCGGTCCGTCACGTCCAGCGGGTAGGCCGTCGCCTGGTGGCCCGCCGTGTTGATCTCCTCGGCGAGCGCCTCGATACGGTCCTTGCGGCGGGCGGTCAGGACGACGCGGTAGCCGGCCGCGGCGAGCTGCCGGGCGGTCGCCGCGCCGATCCCGCTGCTCGCACCGGTGACGACGGCGATGCGGGAGGCGGCGGAGGGTGCGGCGGGGGCCATGGACTGCTCCTCGGACGTTCGGGTGACGGGCTCCCCGCCAGGATAGGCGGGCTTGTGGCCGCGCTCCGAGGCGGTCCGTGGCGCGGGCCCGGCGGGCTCGTCAGTCGCCCCTCGGGGCGTACATGATCACGGCCATGCCCGCGAGGCAGATCAGCGCGCCCGCGATGTCCCAGCGGTCCGGGCGGTAGCCGTCGGCCGCCATGCCCCAGAGGATCGAGCCGGCCACGAAGATGCCGCCGTACGCGGCGAGGATGCGGCCGAAGTGGGCGTCGGGCTGGAAGGTGGCGACGAAGCCGTAGGCGCCGAGGGCGAGGACGCCGCCCGCGGTCCACAACCAGCCGCGGTGTTCCCGGACGCCCTGCCAGACCAGCCAGGCGCCGCCGATCTCGAAGAGGGCGGCTACGACGAAGAGGGCGGCGGAGCGGGCGACGAACATGCCGGTCAGCTTGGCACGGCGGCTCGCCGGGTCGTGTGTCACCTGATGGAGGGCGCCTGTCGTTCGCCGTACGTGGGATACATCCATGCGACCACGGCGGTTCGGGCGGCTGGAACGAGGAGTGGGTGGCATGCGGGGTCTGCGGGTGCTTGCGGTGTGGGGTGCGGTGGTTGTGGGGCTGGCGGGTGGGGGTACGGCGGTCGCCGTCGGTGGGCCCGAGGCGGATCTGGCGTATCACGGGGCCGCGTCCATGTCCGGCGGGCGGGTGGACGTACGGTTCACGCCGCGCAACCACGGGCCCGCCGCCGTTCCGGACGCGACCGTGAGGTTGCGGTGGTCCGAGCCGCTCGTGGACCGGCAGACGCTGCCGGACGGGTGTGCGCGGGCGGAGGAGCGGGTGGTGCTGTGCCGGGTGGGGGCGCTGGCCGCGGACGAGGTGGGGGAGCGGGTGGAGATGCGGGTGCGGTTGCTGGGGGTGCCGTCGGAGGTGCTGCTGGAGATCGACACGGTGTGGAACGGCGGCACGGTGGACCGGAACCGGGAGAACGACCGGCAGCGGGTGCTGGTCCTGGACAGCGGCGACGAGTACTACTTCTGACGTCCGTTGCCGCTTCTGACGTGCGTCGCGGTGCTTCTGACGCGCGTCGGTTCTTCTGGCGTCAGTCGGTCGAGGTGTCGTAGCGGTCCCGGGCCTCGTGGACCTCCTCGATGTGGGTCTCCGCCCAGTCCTTCACCGCGGTGAGCAGACCGGCCAGGCTGCGGCCGAGGAGCGTGAGGTCGTAGTCGACGCGCACGGGGACGGACGGGGTGACCGTGCGGGTGAGGATGCCGTCGCGTTCCAGGCTGCGCAGGGTCTGGGTGAGCATCTTGGGGCTGACGCCGGCGATCTTGCGGCCGAGGTCGCTGTAGCGCATCGGTCCGGTGGAGAGGGCCGCGACGACGAGGCTGACCCACTTGTCGCTGAGCCGCTCCAGGAGCTGGTTGGTGGGGCAGCCCCGGATGAACGCGTCGTACTCCACGCGGGCCTGCTCGCGCCGCTGGGCCGCCGTCGTGGTCGGCATGGCTCACCTCCGGGGTAGGTACGCACCTGTGGGTAACTACTTACCAATAGATAGTAACTCTTCCTAGGGTTGCTGTCGGCGGCGGGGATACCGACGCGAACAGTGACGAATAGGGAGTACACAGTCATGCGTGCTGCTGTGGTGAGGACGTTCGGCGGGCCCGAGGCCGTGGAGCTGGTGGAGAGCGAGCTTCCCCGGCCGGGGGCCCGGCAGGTGCGGATCAAGACCGCCGGTGCCGCGCTGAATCCGGTGGACCTCGGGGTCCGGGCCGGTTTCTTCGGCGGGGCGGGCAAGCAGATCGGTCTCGGCTGGGATGTCGCGGGGACCGTGGACGCGGTGGGCGTGGCGAGCGCCTGGGAGGTCGGGGACGAGGTGGTGGCGCTCCACGAGGGTCTGGTGAAGCCGCTGGGCGCGCACGCCGAGTACGTCGTCGTCGGCACGGACGCGGTCGCCAAGGCGCCGGCCACGGTCGACGCGGTGCACGCGGCGACCCTGCCGCTCAACGCGCTGACCGCCGTACAGGCCCTGGATCTGCTGGAGTTGGCCCCCGGGCAGACCCTTCTGGTCACCGGGGCGGCGGGTGCGGTCGGCGGGTTCGCCGTCCAGCTCGCCGCGCGCCGGGGGGTGTCGGTGACCGGGCTGGCCCGGGAGGGCGACGAGGAGTTCGTACGGTCGCTGGGGGCCGCGGAGTTCACGACCACCGGTGCTGCCGGTGCCTTCGACGCGGTGCTGGACACGGCGGTGCTCGGGGAGGCGGCCCTGGAGTGGGTGCGGGACGGCGGCACCTATGCCGGGGTACAGCCGGGGGCGCACCCCGAGTCGGTGCGCGGGGTGCGGACCACGTCGGTCGCGGTGGCCGCCGACGGGGCGCGCCTCGCCGAGCTGGCCGCACTGGTGGACGAGGGCGTACTGACGCTCCGGGTGGCCGAGACGTACCCGCTGGACGCCGCGTCCAAGGCGCACGCCCGGCTGGAGGAAGGCGGGGTGCGGGGGCGGCTCGTGCTGGTGCCGTGATTCCTGGTGCTCCGGAGAGGGGTCCTGGCGGGGCGGTCAGCCTGTCGCCGCCTGGGCGTACGCCGTCGGCGGTACCCCCACCGTCGCCGTGAAGTCCCGGACCAGGTGGGCCTGGTCGGCGTAGCCGAGGTCGGCGGCGAGGGCGGCCCAGTCGACCTCGCTGCGGGTGCCGGCGAGTTCGAGGGCCTCGTGGATGCGGTAGCGGAGGATGACCCACTTCGGGCTGACGCCGACGTATGCGGAGAAGAGACGTTGCAGCGCCCGTACCGAGAGTCCGGCCGCCTCGGCGAAGTCGTCGACGCGGCGCAGGGTGCGGTCGGTGCGGGCACAGTCGACGAGGTGCACGGCCAGGTCGGCCTGCGGGTCGGCGGTCGGGGCGAGGGGCCTGAGGAAGGCGTCGAGTGCGGCGACGCGGGCCGTGTCGGCGGCGGGGCTCACCACGGTGCGTGCGCTCTCGGCGCCGGCCTGCGGGAACACGTCCTGGGCGGGGTGCGTCTCGCCCGTCCAGTGCGACACCGGGTGCTCGGGGGCGTACGGCCGGAAGCCGCCGGGGCGGAACTTCACCCCGCAGACCCGACCCCGGCCGGCGAGCTTCCTGATGTAGAGGCCGCCCGGGATGCCGGTGAGCTCGGCGTAGGGCGGGCCCTCCTCCTCGTCCCACTGGAAGGTGAGGTGCACGGACGGGTGCGGGACCACGTGGGAGACGTAGGGCTCGGGCAGGTCCCAGTCGATCAGCCAGTAGTGCTCGACGTACCGGCGCAGCGGTTCGGCGGGGTCGTGGCGGCGGAACCGCACCCGGGTCAGCAGTCCGGCGGGGTCGACGATCCCTCGGGTGTCGCGGCGCGGTTCGGCCTGGGCCATGAGCGGATCGTACGTCTCGCCCAGGCGTCGCGTTTCTTCAAGAAGGACGGGGGCGGTCTTCGTACGGTCGGAGCATGGACACGAACGAGGCGAAGACGTACGGCATCGGTGAGCTGCTGGATCTGGCGCGCGAGCGGGCGGTTCCGGTGGTCCGGGGGATCCCGGACACGGCCCTCGACGCCCCCACGCCCTGTGCGGAGTACGACGTGAAGGCGCTGGTCAACCATCTCTTCCAGGTGGTGGTGCAGTTCCAGCGGCTGGCTGCGAAGGAGGCGTCGGACTTCGGTGCGAGCGCTCCCGACCGGGTGGCGGAGGGCTCGGACTGGCGGGAGCGGTTCGTGGCCGAGGCGGACCGGTTGGTGGTGGCGTGGTCCGCGCCCGGTGCGGAGGAGGGGGTGACCGGGGCGATGGACATGCCGGCGCGGCTGGTCGGCTCGATGGCGCTGCTCGATCTGACCGTGCATGTGTGGGACTTGGCGCGGGCGACGGGGCGGGGGTACGGGGAGGCCGACGCGGTGGTCGTGGAGGAGCTGGCGGGTGCGGTGGCTCAGCTGGAGCCGACGGCTCGGAAGATGGGGGTGTTCGGGGAGCCGGTGGGGGTGGCGGGGGATGCGTCGGCTTTTGAGCGGCTGTTGGGGCGGACCGGGAGGGATCCTGGGTGGGGGTGAATGCGGTCGTTCGTCGGGTGCGGGCCGGTGGGGGCTGGTCGCGCAGTTCCCCGCGCCCCTGGGTGGGTGGTGGAGCCGTGGGTCGAGGTTGTCCCGTGTCCGTGGGTGGGGGGTGGCGCCGTGGGTTGGCGCTGTCCCGTGTCCCTGGGTGGGGGGACCTGGGGCCGTGGGAATAGGGGCGGGCAGGTCGTCGTTCTCCAGGCGTGCGGTTATAGTTTAACCGTCAACAACCTGGAGGGTGAGAGACCATGCAGTTCGGGATCTTCAGCGTCGGCGATGTCACGCCGGACCCGACGACGGGCCGTACGCCGACCGAGCGCGAGCGGATCAAGGCCATGGTCGCCATCGCGCTGAAGGCCGAGGAGGTCGGGCTCGACGTCTTCGCGACCGGTGAGCACCACAACCCGCCCTTCGTGCCGTCGTCGCCGACGACCATGCTCGGGTACATCGCGGCGCGGACCGAGAAGCTGATCCTCTCCACCTCCACCACGCTGATCACCACCAACGACCCGGTGAAGATCGCCGAGGACTTCGCGATGCTCCAGCACCTGGCCGACGGGCGCGTCGACCTGATGATGGGCCGCGGCAACACCGGGCCGGTGTATCCGTGGTTCGGCAAGGACATCCGCGAGGGCATCAACCTCGCCATCGAGAACTACGCCCTGCTGCGGCGGCTGTGGCGCGAGGACGTCGTGAACTGGGAGGGGAAGTTCCGGACGCCGCTCCAGGGCTTCACGTCCACGCCCCGGCCGCTGGACGGGGTCGCGCCGTTCGTCTGGCACGGGTCGATCCGGTCTCCCGAGATCGCCGAGCAGGCCGCCTACTACGGCGACGGGTTCTTCCACAACAACATCTTCTGGCCGGCCGACCACACCAAGCAGATGGTCGAGCTGTACCGCGCCCGGTACGCCCACTACGGGCACGGGACGGCCGAGCAGGCGATCGTGGGGCTGGGTGGGCAGGTGTTCATGCGCCGGAACTCGCAGGACGCCGTGCGTGAGTTCCGCCCCTACTTCGACGTTGCCCCCGTGTACGGACACGGACCCTCCCTTGAGGACTTCACCGACCAGACCCCGCTGACCGTGGGCTCCCCCGAGCAGGTCATCGAGAAGACGCTGAAGTTCCGCGAGTACGCCGGGGACTACCAGCGCCAGCTGTTCCTCGTGGACCACGCCGGGCTGCCCCTGAAGACCGTCCTGGAGCAGCTCGACATGCTCGGCGAGGAGGTCGTGCCGGTGCTGCGCAAGGAGTTCGCGGTGGGCCGGCCGGCCGGGGTGCCGGACGCTCCCACGCACGCGTCGCTGCTCACCACCGCCCGCAAGGAGGCCGCCGTATGAAGCTCGTCGTCGTTTCCGCGGGGCTGAGCGTGCCCTCGTCCACGCGGCTGCTGGGGGACCGGCTGGCCGCGGCCGTGGGCCGGACGGCCGAGGGCCCGGTGGAGGTGCGTGTCGTGGAGCTGCGGGAACTCGCCGTGGACATCGCGCACCACTTCACCAACGGGTTCGCGGGCCGTGCGCTGGCCGCCGCTCAGGAGGCGGTGACCGGGGCCGACGGGCTGATCGTCGTCACGCCCGTGTTCTCGGCGTCGTACAGCGGACTGTTCAAGTCGTTCTTCGACGTGCTGGAGCCGGAGGCGCTGGCCGGGAAGCCCGTGCTGATCGCGGCGACCGGCGGCACGGCCCGGCACTCTCTCGTGCTGGAGCACGCGCTGCGGCCGCTCTTCGCCCACCTGAAGGCCGTCGTCGTGCCGACCGGTGTGTACGCCGCGTCGGAGGACTGGGGCGCCGAGGGGCTGGACGGGCGGATCGAGCGGGCCGCGGGGGAACTGGCGAGGCTGATGTCCGGGCTGTCGGCAGGGCGGCCGTCCGCCGGGCGAGGTCCGGAGACCGGCGCGGTCGGCGGGTTCGCCGGGGTGGTGCCGTTCGAGGAGCGGCTGGCGGCGCTGCGGGTCTGAGCCCGACGGGACCCACGCCGACCGGCCTGTCCGGCGACTGGGCACAGGCTCTTCGCGCGGCGGCCCGGTACTGAGGGAAAACACCCCCCGGTACCGGGCCGACACGGTGAGAGGCCAGTAAGAAGGACGACTGCGGGACTGCTCACCTCGGCCAACTGCCACAGGCCTTGGCAGACTGGGTCCGTGCCCCCAAATCTGCTGCTCGCCGAAGACGACCGCGCCATCCGTCACGCCCTGGAACGCGCCCTGACCCTGGAGGGCTACCAGGTCACCGCGGTCGCCGACGGCGTCGAGGCGCTGGCGCAGGCCCACAAGACGCCGCCGGACGTGCTCGTCCTCGACGTGATGATGCCCGGGATCGACGGACTCCAGGTCTGCAGGGTGCTGCGCGCCGAGGGCGACCGGACGCCGATCCTCATGCTGACGGCGCTCGTGGAGACCCAGGACCGGATCGCCGGCCTGGACGCGGGCGCCGACGACTACGTGGTCAAGCCGTTCGACGTCGAGGAGGTCTTCGCCCGGCTGCGCGCCCTGCTGCGGCGTACCAGCGCGGAGGGAATGGCCCCGGCCGGCGCCGCGCCGAAGACGGCCCTTCCCGAGCTGCCCCAGGGCCGGATCGAGGCGGCGGGACTGCGCATGGACATCCAGGCCAGGCGGGCCTGGCGCGGGACGCGCGAGCTGGAACTGACCCGTACCGAGTTCGAGCTGCTGGAGTTGCTCGTGCGCAACGCGGGCATCGTGCTGGACCACTCGACCATCTACGACCGGATCTGGGGCTACGACTTCGGGCCCGGCTCCAAGAACCTCGCCGTGTACGTCGGCTACCTGCGCCGCAAGCTCGACGACCCCGGCGCGCCCCAGCTGATCCACACGGTGCGTGGCGTGGGTTACGTGCTCCGGGAGGACTGAGTGGGGCGGCTGGACCGGCTGTGGGCCCGGCCCCGGCCCCGGCTGCTGTCCCTGCGGACCACGTTCGCCGTGTCCTTCGCCGCGGTGACGGCCGCGGTGACCGTCCTCGTCGGTGTGCTGTCCTACAGCGCCGCCGCCCGGCTGGTGCGGGTGGACCAGGAGT
This sequence comes from Streptomyces sp. NBC_00285, assembly GCF_036174265.1. Lineage (NCBI taxonomy): Bacteria > Bacillati > Actinomycetota > Actinomycetes > Kitasatosporales > Streptomycetaceae > Streptomyces > Streptomyces sp. NBC_00285. The sequence continues at coordinate 6,256,902 of NZ_CP108055.1, forward strand.
CCGTGTTCGACCAGGTCGTGCAGGATCTGCGGGACGAGGTGAGCCAGCACCGGATGACGCCGGAGGACTTCTCGTCCTCGGCACCGGGCCATGACCTCGTGCGGCCCGCCCGTACGGACGTGCAGGTGCTGGGGCCCTCCGGGGCCGTCGCCGACCCGGGGCGTCCCGCGCTGCCGGTGATCTCCGCCGACCGGCGGATCGCGGCCGACGGCTCCGCGGGGCGGATGGCGCTGCACAAGGAGGTCTCGGTCGGCAGCGACGCCTACCGGATCGCCACCGTCTCGCTCGGCGGCGGGCGGGGGGCCGTGCAGGTGGCCCAGGAGTTCAGTGACACCGAGGATCTGCTGCGGGCGCTGCAGCAGCGGACGTTTCTGCTCATGGTCGCGGTGGTGGTGGGGGCCGGGCTGTTCGGATGGTGGCTGGCCCGGCGGATCACGCGGCGGCTGGTGATCCTGACGTCCGCCGCCGAGGATGTCGCGCGGACCCGGCGGCTCGGTATCGAGGTGCCGGTCACCGGCTACGACGAGGTGGGGCGGCTCGGGCGTGCGTTCGACCGGATGCTGGGCCGGCTCGCGCAGTCCGAGGAGGACCAGCGCAGGCTCGTGCAGGACGCGGGGCACGAGCTGCGGACGCCGTTGACGTCGCTGCGCACGAACATCTCGCTGCTGCGCCGGATCGACGAGCTGCCGCCCGCCACCCGTGACGACCTGGTCGCCGATCTCACCCAGGAAGCCAGGGAGTTGACCGATCTGGTGAACGAGCTGGTCGACCTCGCGGCGGGGCAGGCGGACAACGAGCCGCCCCAGCGGGTGGACCTCGCCGACGTCGCCGAGGAGGTGGCAGGGCTGGCCCGGCGGCGCACCGGCCGGGAGGTCGTGGTGCACGCCGGTGATTTCACGACCACCGACGGGCGGCCGGGGATGCTTCAGCGGGCGATCTCGAACCTCGTGGAGAACGCGGCGAAGTTCGACCGGGACGGCACCGCGCCGATCGAGATCTCCGTCTCCGGGATCACTGCGGCCGGGCCGGTGCGGGTGGAGGTGCTGGACCGGGGGCCGGGTATCACCGACGTCGACCTGGTGCGGGTCTTCGACCGCTTCTACCGGGCGGCGGACGCTCGGTCGTTGCCGGGGTCGGGGCTCGGCCTTTCGATCGTGCGGGAGGTGGCGTTGTCCCACGGGGGAGCACCGTTCGCGTTCCCCCGCGACGGGGGCGGCACGGTCATCGGATTCACGGTCGGCGGGGACGCCCCCGGCCGCTGAGCCTCCCGCCGCCGGCGGCGGCTCGACGTGGACCCGCGGCCGATCCACCCGCCCGTACGGCAGCGCCTCTTCAGGGCGCTGCCGTTCCTCGTCGGGCCTCTGCAAGCTCGCCCGGTCAGTTCGCCGTCCTGCCGAAGCAGCGTTCCAGCTCGTTCAGGTCGTAGAACTTGCTGCCCTTCGAGACGGGCCTGCAGGCCGCCTTGAAGGCCGTCTCCTTCTCGTTGTAGAGCATGCGGACCAGGAAGGCGTTGCCCTTGCGGTACAGGTCCCACTGGATGTTCGCGCCGAGCGGGGCCACGGCGGCGCCCCGCCAGGGGTTGGTGGCGTACGTGTACGGCGTGGCCGTCGTGACGCCCTGCGTGCTGCCCGGCAGGCCCATCAGCGCGGCCAGCGGGATGATCTCCTCGGCGTGGGTGAAGCGGAGTTCGGCGCCCAGGTCGCCGGTGCCGGCGCGCTTGGCCTCCACCTGCTTGAACAGGTCGTCGAGCAGGACGCCCGCCATCTTGTACGTGATGTCGCTGTCGGCGAATCCGGGGCCCTTCTCGTAGAAGTCCTCGGCGTCACTGAGGTAGCCGAACCAGTCGGCGTCCCGCTTCGCGATGAACTTCTCCAGGCCCCAGCCCCTGCCGCCGGGGCTCTCCTCGCGCATGGCCGGGGCGATGGCGTACAGGTTGTAGACGGCCTGGGCCGCTGCCACCTGGTCGTCGGGGGCGAGGGTGTCGACGAAGGACGTACGGAAGAGCTTCTTCAGTACGCCGCGGGCCGCGCTGTGGGTCCTCGGCTGGTCGGTGACGCTCTTCAGGGTGTCCGCGAGGCGCTGGTCGTTCGCTATGTAGTCGCGGTACGCCTTGCCGCCGGCGGCCTTGTGGAAGTACAGCAGGTCGACGTCCGTGCGGGTTGCGCCGATGAGCGGCTTGAGCTCCGGGTCCTTCTCGGCGAGGGTCCCGGCGTAGATGTTCGCGCTGTCCACGGCCCGGCCCTGGCCGGAGCTGACGACGTCGATCTTCTCGCCCGTCTTCGCGATCGTGGCGAAGAGGCCGGGCAGTCGCTGTGCCAGGCGGGTGGCGGTGTCGCGGAGTTCCTGCTTGCCGCGGCCGCTGAGGTCGCCGTAGCCGACCGCGCTCATGGCGCTCTGGAGCGCCTGCACCTTCGGGCCGAACTCCCGGCCCTTCGCGGTGAGTCCGTCGGCCGCCCGCGCCTTCTCCAGCAGGGCGAGGACCAGGTCGCCGTCGTCGCTGTCGGTCGCGGCGCGGGAGCCGTGCCGGGAGACGTTCTCCGTGAACACGGGGACGAAACCGGCGGGCGCCTTCTGGTAGGTGCGGGGGTTCTGGCCGGGCTCGTAGGGAGCCTTCGTCCCGTAGCTGTCGCTGTCGCTGCGGTGCTCGGACACGGCCTGGGCGGGGAACGCGGCGGTCGCGAGGAGGGCGGCGAGCCCTGCGGTGGCCAGGGCGGGGGTGACACGTCTCATCATGTGCGCATCGTTTGCGGGGGACGTGAACGACGGATGACCGTGGGGCGGCACCCGGGTGTTCATCGCCTACGGGCGTGAAGCGGCCGTGGGAACCGGGTCCGTGGGAGCCGGGTCCGTGGCGGCCGGGTCGGGTTCGGGCCGCAGGTGCAGGGGCCTCGTCTCCAGCGCCGCGCGTGCCGCCGTCAGGGCCGGGTGGGTCTGTTGCGCGACCCGGCGGAAGGTCTCCTGCGCGGTGCGGGCCGGCCAGGCCGGTGGCAGATGGCGGGCGGGCAGTCGCGGGTCCGTGCGGATGGTCCACAGCCACTCGCTGACCAGGCGCAGGCGGGTGCCGATCGGGTCGGTGTCGGGGCCGTTGCCCAGGTGGGCGCTCCAGCGCTTGTCGAAGGCGACGTAGCGGGCGGCGATGGACTCCAGGTCCCAGGTGTCGCGGATCATCTGCGCGATGTCGGTCACCTCGGCGGCCTGCGCGTGGAAGATCTTCACGTGGGCGGTGAGGCTCAGTTCGGCCACGACCGCGGAGACGTCGACATGACCCGGGGCGATCCACAGCCCGCTGTACAGCGCGCCGAATCCCGACCAGGCGAGCCGTGAGCGCAGGTCGTGGCGCTGGCGCTTCCAGGAGTCGGGCAGGGAGAAGCCGAGCAGGGTCCAGGAACCGTCCCAGTCGTCGTTGACGGCGCCCTGCTCCCAGATGCGGGTACGGCCGTCGATCAGGACGCGGGTGGCCTGCGGGGTCAGGCCGAAGAACATCTTGCGGCCCTCGCGCTGACGCTGCAGCAGACCCCGGTTGACCATGCGGGTCAGCGTGGAACGCACGGCCTGTTCGCCGACGCCGACGCGGCCCAGTACGTCGATGATGCTGCCCGAGTAGACGCCCAGTTCGCCCTCTTCGAGGACGTGGTTGCCGAAGAAGGCGAGCATGAGCGACTGCGGGCGCGGCTGCGGCCCGTCCGCGGTGTCCAGGATGTCGTCGTCCACGGGGGCAAGGGTACGACCGCCCGCCGGTCGTGCGGCGGGCGGTCGTCCGAGGTCACCGGCGGTCGGCGGGGTGGGCAAGGTCGTACGGCCGCAGGTAGGGGGTCGGGTGGTACGTGACGTAGCGGGTGGGGGTGGTGGGGTCGGCCTCGGTGGCGCGGGTGTTGAGGGACGCCGGGTCGGTGCCGTGCCAGCCGCCGGTGGCCACGCGGTCCTCCAGGGTGTGGAGGGCGGCGAGTTGTTCGGCGGGGCTGAAGGTGCAGTGGCCGGCGTTGTCGACGTAGGCCTGGCGGAGCAGGGGAGCGGAACCGGCGGCGGTGACCGCGCGGCGCAGGGCGCTCTCCGTCTGGACGGGGACCAGGGGGTCGCCGATCGTGTGGATGGAGAGCTGGGGCTTGGCGAGCTTGCCGGTGAAGCTGCTGGTGCTGCTCATCCAGGCGACGGCGGCCGGGTCGGCGCTGATGCGGGGGGCCTTGTTCAGCGCGGCGAGGTCCTTGCCGAGGGACAGGCCGGCCTTCTTGTACAGCTCGGTGACCTCCTTGCGGACGGAGGACTTCCCGAGCAGCCGCGCGTAGTCGACGCCGGTGTTCCAGGACATGTTGCCGCCCGCGCGGACCTCGGCCTCCTGGCGCCGGTTGAAGGCGGCGATCTTCAGCAGGCCCTTGACGGCGTCGTACTGGTTGGCCTGCTGTGCGTCCCAGTCGGTCGCGGCGGGGCGGGTCTGGGTCGGCGCGTTCCAGACGGGGATGTTGTGGAGGGCGGCGGCGAGGGCGACACGGGCCCGGCCCTGGGCCGTCGACTGGGCGGAGTCGACCGTGGCGGTCAGGGTGTTCGCCGCGTCGGTGGCTGCCTGCTGGGTCGGGAGGTTCACCAGCGGGACGTCGGAGCCGAGGAGCGTCTTGAGGGCGAACACCGGGTCGAGGGTGTTGTTCCAGTTGGCGACGCCGCCGTGGACCAGGCCGCACATGGACAGCGAGCCGTCGATCGCGTCCGGGTGGCGTTCGGCTATCGCCGTGGTGACCAGGCCGCCGTACGACCGTCCCCAGGCGAGGGTGAGGGAGGCCTGGCCGAAGCGGGTGGTGAAGGCCTTCAGGGTGGCCATCTGGTCGGGGACCGCGTCGGTGACGGCCCAGCCGGTGGACGCGTACGAGGAGCCGATGAGGGCGTAACCCTGCTGGAGGAGGAGGGGCTTGGTGGCCGCGTCCGGAGCGTCCTGGGCGGGGTTGGCGGGGCCCGCGTTGTAGCCGTGGCTGAACAGGAGGACGGTGCCGTTCCAGTTGGTGGGGACGTCCATCATGTACGTGGCGCCGGAGGGGAGTTGACCGTCCACGTGGGTGGTGTCCGCGTCGGCCGCAGTGGCGGCGGGTGCGGCGGTGAGGGTGAGCAGGAAGGCCGCCGTGCAGGCGATGCGGGTGCCGTGCCTCATGCGGTGATCTCCTCGGTGTGGGGGGCGGTGGGCTGTTCGGTGCTGTCGTCGCCGAGCGAGGTGCGGTTCGTCTCGCGGACGAACCACACCGTCAGCGCGGTGATCAGCGAGCCGCCGCACAGCAGGAGGGCGACGGGGGTGCCGTTGCCGCTGCTCGCGACCAGGCTGCCGGCGATCATGGGGGAGAAGCCGGCGCCGACGAGGGTGGCGCCCTGGTAGCCGAGGGAGGCGCCGGTGTAGCGGACCTTGGTGCCGAACATCTCGCTGAACAGGGCGCCCAGGGGGCCGTACATCAGCGACTGGGCGATGCCGTGGCCGATGACGACGGCCAGGATCAGGGCTCCTGGGGACTTGGAGTCGATCAGGGCGAGGACCGGGAAGGCGGTGGCGGCCGAGAGGAGGGCGCCGGTGAGGACGACCGGGCGGCGGCCGACCCGGTCGGAGAGCGCGGAGGCGCAGGGCAGCACCACCAGGGCCACGGCGGCGGAGACGCTGAGCGCGGTGAGCACCTGCGGGCGGGCGTAGCCGATGCCGGTGGCGTACGCGATCAGGTAACTGGTCAGCAGGGACTGGGCGGTGAAGGCGCCGATGCCGACACAGCAGGCCAGCAGCACAGGCTTCGGGCGGCGCAGGACGTCGAGGACGGGGAGCCTCGACTCGGCGCGGTCCTTCTTCACCTCGGCGAACAGCGGGCTCTCGACCACCTTGAGGCGGACGAACAGGCCGACGCCGAGCAGTAGCACGCTCAGCAGGAACGGCACGCGCCAGCCCCACGCCGCGAACTGGTCCTTGGGGAGGGTGGAGACCAGGGCGACGACGGTGGCGGAGATCAGGGAGCCGAGCGGGGCGCCCATCTGCGTGAAGCTCGACCAGAGGCCACGGCGGTGTTCGCCCGCGTGTTCCACGACCATCAGGGTCGCGCCGCCCCACTCACCGCCGATGGCGATGCCCTGCACCACGCGCAGGGTGATCAGCAGGACCGGCGCCCAGACGCCGATGGTGTCGTAGGTGGGCAGCAGGCCGATGAGGAAGCTGGCGCCGCCCATCAGGCCCATGGTGAGCAGCAGCATGTTCTTGCGGCCGAGACGGTCGCCGAAGTGTCCGAAGACGATGCCGCCGATGGGGCGGGCGACGTAACCGGCGGCGAAGGTGCCGAACGCGGCGATCGTGCCGACGGCGGGGTCGGCGCCGGGGAAGAACAGTTCGCCGAAGACGAGCGCGGCGACGGTGCCGTAGACGAGGAAGTCGTAGAACTCCACGGCGGTGCCGAGTAGGCCGGAGAGGGCGACCCGGCGGAGTTGGCGGACGCGTTCGGACACATGGGGGGACGGGGGCATCGCGGTCTCCCTTGAGCGGAGGAAGGACACCGCGAAATTAGGCTGTCTGGTGACTGCCGTCAATAAAGTGCACAACATTGATAGCGTCGCGACAGGGGTGTGTGACGCGCGTCACTGGAACTCGGCGATCCAGTCGGGCAGTTGAGAACGTGACCACAGATATGCGAACCCGGATACGGGCCGGGGATCCGGACGCCTTCGCGGAGCTCTACGACGCGTGCGCCCGCTCGGTGTACAACCACGCCTTCCGGCTGACCGCCGACTGGTCCGTGGCCGAGGACGTCATGTCGGCGACGTTCATGGAGGCCTGGCGGCGCCGGACATCGATCGAGGCCGACGGCGGCTCGCTGCGGCCGTGGCTCCTCGGCATCGCCACGAACGTCGCCCGCTCCCACTGCCGCGGCAACCGGCGCTACCGGGCGGCGGCGGGTGCGGCGGCCGCGGCCGGGGTGGTGGAGGTCGCCGACCATGCCGAGGAGACGGCCGGACGGGTGGACGACCGGCGCCGGATCGCCGCCACGCTGACCGCGCTCGGCTCCCTGAGACGCCCCGAACGCGAGGTGCTCGTCCTGTGCCTGTGGGAGGGCCTGGAGTACGCCGACGCCGCCCGCGCCCTCGGCATCCCCGTCGGAACCGTCCGCTCCCGGCTGTCCCGGGCCCGCGGGAGGCTGCGCAGGCTCGCGGAAGCGGAGCTGGCTCAACAGGATCCGAAAAAAACTCGACCGGCTCCGAAAAAAAGGGAACTCACCCACACGAACCGGCAGATAACAGGTGATCGCGAGTTCGTGATCCGGTCCGCACAGGAAGGAAACCGATGAACGCCACCCCCTCCCAGCCGCACCCGGCCGAGTGGACGGAGACCCGGAGTCTCCTGCCCTCCGTTGAACGGGATCTGCCGGCGGGCCGCCACCAGTTCCACAAGGAGCAGATGATGGTCCAGATCCGCGAAGACCTGCGTTCGACTGACGGCCTGCGTACGAACGAGCACCCGCGTGCGGCTGTCGAGCCGCGCCGTCGGAACCCGTTCCTGCGCCGGGTGATCCTGCTGCCCGCGATGGCCTGCGCCCTGGCCGGCGCGGTGGTGGGCGGCCTCGCCCTGACCGGCGGCGGTGACGGCACGACATCCCTGGCCACCGGCCCCGCGCTGACGACCCGGATCGGCACCGCCGACACCCAGGGCGCCGGACAGCTGCTCGACCACATCTCCCTGGCCGCCGCGGACACCTCCGAACCGACCGTGCGCGACGACCAGTTCCTCTACATCGCCTCGAAGGTCGCCAGCACCCACCCCAGGACCATCGACGACAAGACCACGATGGTCAGCCAGGAGCTGCACTCCCGCCAGGTCTGGGAGTCCCCCGACGGCAAGGACGGCTGGCTGATCGAGCCCGGCAACACCGACGAGGGCGGCATGACCCTGGCCGGGCCGAATCCGGTCAGCTCGGCCTACAACAGGCTGACCCAACTGCCCACCGACCCCAAGGTCCTGCTGCGACAGATCTACAAGGAGTCGGACGCCGTCCGGGACCCCGAAGTCCCCCGCGACCAGGCCGCCTTCGTCGCGATCGGCGATCTCCTGGTCGAGAGCTACCCGCCCGCGAACCTCACCGCCGCGCTCTACAAGGCCGCCGCCGGCATCCCCGGAGTGGTCGCGGTGGACGACGCGGTCGACGCCGTCGGCCGCCACGGGGTCGCCATCGCACGGCTGGACGAGCAGAGCGGGCAGCGCACGGAGTGGATCTTCGACAAGAAGACGTACGCGTTCCTCGGTGAGCGCAGTGTCCAGGTCGAATCGAACGAGACCTACAAGAAGGGCATGGTGCCCTTCACCATCGCGATCACGCGGCGGGCGGTGGTGGACGAGATGAAGGAGGTTCCGGGGCGGGTGGGCTGACGGACCGCCCATCGCGCACGGACCGCCCATCGCGCACGGACCGCCCATCGCGCACGGCCGGCCCATCTCTCACGGTTCCACGGCGGCGTCCGCCGGGGCGGGGAGGTGGGCCGGGTGCTGCCGGAGTGGCGTGACGGGGGGGCGAGGGCGACGCGGGATCCGGTGGGACCGTCCAGGTGCTCACGCCGACTTCGCCGGGGCGATCTCCTCGATCAGACCCTCGACGAGCGTCCTGATCTCGTCCCGGATCGGCCGGACGGCCTCGACGCCCTGGCCCGCCGGGTCGTCGAGCTGCCAGTCCAGGTACCGCTTGCCGGGGAAGACGGGGCAGGTGTCGCCGCAGCCCATGGTGATGCAGACGTCCGACTCCCGTACCGCGTCCACGGTGAGCGTCTTCGGGACCTCAGCGGAGATGTCGATGCCGACCTCGCGCATGGCCTGCACGGCGGCCGGGTTGACACGGTCGCCCGGGGCGGAGCCGGCGGAACGGACCTCGACACGGTCCCCGGCCAGGTGGGTCAGCCACGCGGCGGCCATCTGGGAACGGCCCGCGTTGTGGACGCAGACGAACAGCACGGAGGGCTTGTCGGGCATCAGGGGTCTCTCCTGTCTCGCGACGGGGATGACGTATCAGCGTCTGATGGTGTCAGTCGCCGCTGATGTGAAAGTATCAGCCCATGCTGACGTCAGTCGACACTGATCTGTTGCGGGTCCTGGCCGATCCGCTCCGCCTCCGGATCGTCACCCTCCTCGCCGAGGAGACGCTCTGCACCACGCACCTGATCGAGGAGACGGGGGCCAGGCAGACCAACCTCTCCAACCATCTGAAGGTGCTGCGCGAGGCCGGGATCGTGGAGACGGAGCCGTGCGGCCGGTTCACCTACTACCGGCTCAGGCCCGACGTCATCGCCTCGCTCGCGGACGGGTTCGCAGCCCTCGCCCAGATCGCACGCGCCACCGCCGAGGGCAACGTCAAGCGGTCCTGCCCCTGATCACCGCCCCCACGGAGACCCGCACCAAGGAGTCCTGTTGACCGCCACCGAGGCGAACGAAGCCATCGGGCACGTCCGAGTCGGGGTGCCCACCGCCCCCATCCCTGTCGGTGTCGAGCCGCAGCCCGCGCCGGGTGCCACCTCGCCCCGGACGCCCCCGCTGCTCGCCAGGGCCGCGGCCGAACTGGTCGGCACCGCCGCCCTGGTGACCGTCGTGGTCGGCTCCGGCATCCAGGCCACCGACCTGACCAAGGACGTCGGCCTGCAGCTGCTCGCCAACTCCACCGCGACCGTCTTCGGCCTCGGCGTCCTCATCCTGCTGCTCGGTCCGGTCTCCGGTGCGCACTTCAACCCGGCCGTCACCCTGGCCGAATGGTGGACCGCCCGCCGCGGGGGATCGGGTGTCACCGCACGTGAGGTGGCGGTCTACGTCCCCGCGCAGACCGTCGGCGCGATCCTGGGCGCGATCCTGGCGGACGCGATGTTCGGTGAACCGTTGGTGAAGTGGTCGACCCACGACCGCTCCGACGGGCACCTGCTCCTGGGCGAGGTCGTCGCCACGGCCGGGCTGATCCTGCTGATCTTCGGCCTGGCCCGCACCGACCGTCTGCGGTTCGCCCCCGTCGCGGTCGCCTCGTACATCGGTGCCGCCTACTGGTTCACGTCGTCCACGTCCTTCGCCAACCCGGCGGTGACGGTCGGCCGCGCCTTCACCGACACGTTCGCGGGCATCGCGCCCGGCTCGGTCGCGGGGTTCGTCGGCATGCAACTGGTCGGTGCGGCGGCCGGGTTGGCGCTGGTGGGCCTCATCTTCCCGGCGGTCCGCAAGCCCACGGGCTGAGACCGACGCCGGCATCGGTGCCGACCTCGATCCGGTACCGATCCGACCCCGCCCCCGGCACAGGCGCCGCCTCTGCCCCTGTCCGGCGTCCCGTCTCAGCCGGTGGTCGGCGCCGTGGTCAGCAGGTGTCCCATGGCCGTGAGGACGGACGGCTCGACCCGGTAGTACACCCAGGTCCCGCGCCGCTGCGAGGTCAGCAGACCGGCGTCCTTCAGCTTCTTCAGGTGGTGCGAGACGGTCGGCTGGGAGACGCCCACGTCGGAGATGTCGCACACGCACGCCTCGCCGCCCTCGTGCGAGGCGACCGCCGAGAACAGCCGCAGCCGTACCGGATCGCCCAGTGCTTTGAACATCCGCGCGGCCGTCTCGGCCTCCTCCGCGGTGAACGGGCGCTCGGTGAGCGGCGGGCAGCACGGCGTCACGGCCTCGCCGGGGGCGGAGTCCAGCAGGGGCAGCACCTGGGTGTTCGGCATGCGCCTATGTTGACATGCGTCGAATCAGCAAGGAAGGGTTGCCCGATCGTTGATTTGATAAATGTCTATATTGACGCTCACCGAATCAGATGCCATTCTGGTCGGGCGGACCATCGACAGGCGTCGAAACAAAGGGGAATCCAGTGAGCGAGTCCACCACCGACCAGTTGCCCGTCGTCGTCATCGGAGCAGGCCCGATCGGCCTCGCCGCAGCCGCCCACCTCATCGAGCGCGACCTGGAACCGCTGGTCCTCGAAGCCGGACCGTCGGCCGCGACCGCCGTACGCGCCTGGGCGCACGTCCGGCTGTTCTCCCCCTGGTCCGAGGTCACCGACCCGGCCGCCGAAAAGCTCCTGGCGCCCACCGGCTGGGCACGCCCTGACGGGTCCGCCTACCCGACCGGGGGCGACTGGGCCGAGCGGTATCTCCAGCCGCTCGCCGACGTCCTCGGCGACAGGGTCCGCTACGGCGTCACGGTGACCGGCGTCGCCCGTGCGGGCCGCGACCGGATCGTGGACGCCGGCCGCGACGAGCAGCCCTTCACCGTGCACCTCGCCACCGCGGACGGCCACGAGGAACGGATCACCGCCCGCGCGGTCGTCGACGCCTCCGGCACCTGGTCCACACCCGGCCCGGCGGGCGCGAACGGCCTGCCCGCGCTCGGCGAGCGGGCCGTCGCCGACCACATCGCCTACCGGGTCCCGGATCTCAGGGACCCGTCCGTCCGCGCCCGCTACGAGGGCAGGCGCACCGCGGTCGTGGGCTCCGGCGCCTCCGCCTTCACGGCACTCGCGTCTCTCGCCGACCTCGCCGAGGGCGAAGGCGGTGCCACGCACGCAGTGTGGGTCCTGCGCCGGGGGATCACCGGTTCGACGTACGGCGGAGGCGAGGCCGATCAACTCCCTGCCCGGGGCGCCCTCGGCCTGCGTGCCAAGGCGGCCGTCGAGGCGGGTCACGCGAGCGCGGTCACCGGATTCCGTACACAGGCTGTGGAACGTGACGGCAACCGGCTCGTGCTCGTCGCGGAGGACGGCCGCCGACTGGACCCGGTCGACGAGATCATCGTCCTGACCGGTTTCCGCCCCGACCTCTCCTTCCTCGCCGAGCTCCGCCTCGGCCTGGACGAGCGACTCCAGGCCGCGACCGCCCTCGCCCCGCTGATCGACCCGAACGTGCACTCCTGCGGCACGGTCTACCCGCACGGTGTGAAGGAGCTCTCCCACCCGGAGAAGGACGTCTACCTGGTCGGTATGAAGTCCTACGGCCGCGCGCCCACGTTCCTCGCGATGACCGGCTACGAGCAGGTCCGCTCCGTCGCCGCCGCGATCGCCGGCGACCAGGAGGCCGCGGAACGCGTGGAGTTGACCCTCCCGGAGACCGGAGTCTGCGGCGGCGCAGGGCTGTTCGACACCCCCGACACTCTCCAGGACGACGGCGACAACGGCGGCTGCTGCGCCGCCCCGGCCACTCTCCGGATCGGCATCGGCGCCCCGCCCGCCTCCGGGACATGACGAAGGCGGGGTCCGGCCGGCGCGGTGGTGGACGGACTTGCTGAAGTGGGTCGTGCCGGCGCAGCGGGCCGCAGTCGCCGGACCGGGACGTCACGCGGTTCGAGGCGCCCGGCGAGCGCGCCGTCGGCGTTGTCGGCGGACGTCTTGAGGCAGTTCACGGAGTTCGCCGCGCCCTGAGGTCGGGGCGCTGCTGCGGCGCGGGTGGGGGCGCGGACGTCGGCCGGGACCCCGCCAGCCACAGGCCGGTGCACACCGCGGCGGCCAGGGTGACGGCTCCGGCCACGGCGAAGGCGTTGTCGAGACCGGTCTCGAAGGAGGCGCCGCCGGACTGCCGGGCGCGGACCACGGCTCCGAGCACCGCCACACCGAGCACCGCGCCGATCTGCCGCGTGGTGCTGCTGATGCCCGAAGCGAGGCCGCCCTCCTGAGGGTCGACCGCCTGGATGGCGGCGCCGGTCAGCGGGGACATGGTCAGGGCGAAGCCGACGCCGACCACGGTGAGCCGCCACCACACGTTGGCGTAACCGGTGTCGGCGTGCACCCCGCCCAGCGCGAGGAGCCCGAGCCCGGCCAGCGCCAGGCCGCCGGTGACGACGGACCGGTAGCCGTATGCGGCGGCGAGGCGGCCCGCGAAGGGGCTGACGACGACCATGGCGAGGGTCGCGGGCAGGGTCTGCAGTCCGGCCCGCAGGATCGAGCTGCCCTGGACGTACACGAAGAACTGCGAGAAGAAGAACGACGAGCCCATGAGCGCGAACCCCACCACGACCATGGCGGAGTTGGAGACGGTGAACAGCCGCCGGCGGAACAGGCCCAGGGGCAGCATCGGTGCGGGGTGACGCCGCTCGACGGCGACGAACACGGCGAGGAGGACGGCCGCCACGGCGAAGCCACCGAGGATCACCGGTGAGGTCCAGCCGCGCGAGCCGCCTTCGATCAGGGCGTAGGCGAGGGTGCCGACCCCGAGGACGGACAGGATCGTGCCCGGGATGTCGAGGGCGCGGGCATCCGGGTTGCGGGACTCCTTGAGGACGCGCCGGCCGACCACCAGCAGGACCACACCGATGGGCACGTTGACCAGGAAGATCGCGGGCCAGCCGAACGCCTGCGCCAGGACGCCTCCGGCCACGGGTCCGGCGGCCAGGCCGATGCCGCTGAGCCCTGCCCACAGCCCGATCGCCCTGACCCGTTCCTGCGGGGCGGGATACGCGGCCACCAGCAGGGCGAGCGAGGCGGGGCTCAGGGCCGCGGCCCCGACCCCCTGCAGCACCCGCCCGGCCACCAGCCAGCCGACCGAGGGGGCGACGCTGCACAGCACGGACGCGGCGGTGAACACCGCGACACCGCTCAGGTACACGCGCTTGCGGCCGAAACGGTCGGCGAAGACTCCGCCGGACAGCAGCAGCATGGCGACCAGCAGGACATAGGCGTCGACGATCCACTGCAGGCCGGTCAGCCCCGCGTCCAGGCGGTGCTGCATGTCGGGCAGTGCCGCGCCGACGATCGTGTTGTCGAGCAGCACCATGAACTGCCCCAGGCAGGTCACCACGAGCATGACGTCCCCTCCCTCTCCCCTAAAGCAGCCAGAAGCTGCATTAGGGGAGACCGTAGAGCGGCTTGGCATGCAAACGCAAGTGCTGGCTGCTTTAAGGTGGGAGGCATGGACGAGCAACAGCGGACCCGGCGGCCCGGCGGACGCAGCGCCCGGGTCGGCGCCGCGGTGCATCAGGCCGTCACCGACCTGGTGGGCGAACGCGGCTACGGCGGATTCACCATCAGCGAGGTCGCGGCCCGCGCGGGCGTCGCCGACACCACCGTCTACCGGCGCTGGGGCAGCCTCGAAGCGCTGCTCACCGACGTGACACTGACCCGCCTCAACGCGCGGTCACCGATGCCCGACACCGGGGACCTGGTCGGCGACCTGCGCACCTACGCGGCCGCCGTGGCCCGCGAGATCACCGGACCCGACGGTCTGGCCGTGCTCCGCCTGGCCGTCGTCCTGTCCGGCTCCGGACCCGAGGGCCTGCGCCTGCGCGACGGCTTCCTCGCCGAACGCGCCCGGCAGTTGCAGTCCATGCTCGACCGGGCGAGCGAGCGCGGGGAGCAGACCCTCGACGCGCTGGCCGTCGTCGACCACGTCATGGCCCCGATGTACATCCGCGTCCTGTTCGGCGCGGGCCCGCTCACCCCGGAGTATGTGGACGGCCTGGTCGACCGGCTGCTGCGCTGACCGTCGGACGGCCCTTCCCCGGCACTGAAAAGGGCGAGGCCCGAAGACCCCGCCCGCTGTCACCAGAACCCCAAGTCAGGGCCACACAAGGCAATACGGCTGATGCCCCGCCTCATGCAGCCGATGGCTGAAGTCCTGCCACTCGTGCAGCAGTTGGTACACATTGAACGCGTCCCGGGGGCCGCCCCGGTCCGGGACCGTCGACCAGATGAAGGCCGCCGCGCCGACCGCTTCCTCGCCTATCCCGCGCAGCGGGTCCACGACCGTCATGGGGAGTTTGACCACCGCGTAGTCGGGGTGGAGGACGACCAGTTCGAGCGGGGGGACCTTGCTGAGGGGGACGCCTTCTATGCCGGTGAGGACCATCGCCGCCATGGTCTCCGGCTTGATCTTCGTGAACATGCCGTTCATGCCGAGCTCGTCGCCGCCGAGTTCCTCGGGGCGCATCGAGATCGGGACGCGGGCTGCGGTCGCGCCGTCGGGCGCGCCGAAGTACTTGTACGTCACCCCCACCCGACCACCATTCCTGCTTCCCGCCCTCAACCGATCGATCCGACGTTCGATACGTCGCTCGTCGCGTTCCGACTCACCGGCTGTGCTCGGCGCACCGGGTGCGCCATGTCCCTGTCGGGTTTCGTTGGCCTCTTCCGCCTCGCGCCGGTGCTTCCCCCGTTGGGAACGTCGAGGACCCAGGTCATCGGTCCCCTCGCCCAGTCCGCCACCGCGATGCATATCTCCACCCGACTGCTTTTCTAGGACGCGTGGCCCCCGCCGCGCAACCCGATCATCGTGTCAGTGACCTCCCCCACGGCCGCCCGCCGAAACGTGCGCTGAAACACCTGTCCGCAGGATCTTCGCAGCCTCTGAACGAACGGCTCCGTGCCATCGTCTCCGTGAGCTGTGTGTATCTGCATCCAGTTTCGCAGATCGTCGGGCGCCGGGGGGTTCCGAGGCCTGGCCTACCCTGAGGTAGTCACAGGCAACGAAGTCAGAGAACGTCGCAGAACGCCAGAGAACGTCGCAGAAGGTCGGAGAAGTCGCAGGACATGAGTGAATTGCCCTATTCATACGACGCGCCTGTCTCGCAGGCCCTGTTCGACCGCGCCTCAGTTGTCACGCCCGGCGGCGTGAACTCCCCGGTGCGCGCCTTCCGTGCCGTGGGCGGCACCCCCCGTTTCATGGTGTCGGGCACCGGACCGTATCTGACGGACGCCGACGGGCGCGAGTACGTCGACCTGGTCTGCTCCTGGGGCCCCATGATCCTCGGGCACTCGCACCCCGAGGTGATCGCCGCCGTCCAGGAGGCGGTGTCGAAAGGCACCTCCTTCGGCACCCCCGGTGAGGGCGAAGTGGCGCTCGCCGAGGAGATCGTCTCCCGGGTCGAGCCCGTCGACCAGGTCCGGCTCGTCTCCAGTGGCACCGAGGCCACCATGTCCGCGATCCGGCTGGCCCGCGGCTTCACCCGGCGCACCAAGGTCATCAAGTTCGCCGGGTGTTACCACGGTCACGTCGACTCGCTGCTCGCCGCCGCGGGCAGCGGTGTGGCCACCTTCGCCCTTCCCGACACCCCGGGCGTCACCGGCGCCCAGGCCGGCGACACCATCGTGCTGCCGTACAACGACCTCGAAGCGGTCCACGAGGCGTTCCACCGGCACCCCGGTGAAATCGCCTGTCTGATCACCGAGGCCTCGCCCGGCAACATGGGCGTCGTACCGCCCCTGCCCGGCTTCAACCAGGGACTCAAGGACGCCTGCGCGCAGAACGGCGCCCTCTACGTCTCCGACGAGGTCATGACCGGCTTCCGTACCAGCAAGAGCGGTTGGTACGGCATCGACGGCGTCCGGCCCGACCTGATGACCTTCGGGAAGGTCATGGGAGGCGGGTTCCCCGCCGCTGCCTTCGGGGGACGCGCCGACGTGATGGCGCACCTCGCGCCCGCCGGGCCCGTCTACCAGGCCGGCACCCTCTCCGGTAACCCCGTCGCCACCGCCGCCGGGCTCGCCCAGCTGCGGCTGCTCGACGACGCGGCCTACGACAGGATCGACGCCGTGTCCGAGCAGATCCGGTCGCTGGTCGCCGAGGCGCTCGGCAAGGAGGGCGTCGCGCACACGATCCAGAACGCCTCCAACATGTTCTCCGTGTTCTTCACCGACCGGCCGGTGCGCACCTACGAGGACGCCAGGGCGCAGGAGTCCTTCCGGTTCACGGCGTTCTTCCACTCCCTTCTGGAGAACGGCGTCTACCTGCCGCCGTCCTCCTTCGAGTCGTGGTTCGTGTCCACGGCCCATGACGAGCAGGCGGTTCAGCGGATCGCCGACG
This sequence comes from Streptomyces sp. NBC_00285, assembly GCF_036174265.1. NCBI lineage: Bacteria > Bacillati > Actinomycetota > Actinomycetes > Kitasatosporales > Streptomycetaceae > Streptomyces > Streptomyces sp. NBC_00285. The sequence goes on from NZ_CP108055.1 coordinate 6,273,633, forward strand.
CCCTTCCGGCGGCGGCCCGAGCGGCGGCGGAGGCCACGGCAGCATGAGCAGCATCCCCAGCACCTCCGACAACGACAGCGACATCACCGTCGTCCACCTCATGCGGCACGGCGAGGTCGCCAACCCCGACGGGGTGCTCTACGGCCGGCTCGCGGGCTATCACCTCTCCGAGCTCGGGCGGCAGATGGCCGACCGGGTCGCCGAGCACCTCGCCCCGCGGGACGTCACGCATGTCGTCGCCTCCCCGCTGGAGCGGGCGCAGGAGACCGCCACGCCGATCGCCAAGGCGCACGGCCTCGACATCGCGACCGACGAGCGGCTCATCGAGGCCGAGAACGTCTTCCAGGGCAAGACCTTCGGCGTGGGCGACGGGGCGCTGAAGAACCCGGACAACTGGAAGCACCTCGTCAACCCGTTCAAGCCGTCGTGGGGCGAGCCGTACGTCGACCAGGTCGTCCGGATGAAGGGCGCGCTCGACGCGGCCAGGGACCGGGCGCGCGGGCACGAGGCCGTACTCGTCAGCCATCAGCTGCCGATCTGGATCGTGCGGTCCTGGGTCGAGAAGCGGCGGCTGTGGCACGACCCGCGCAAGCGGCAGTGCACGCTCGCGTCCCTCACGTCCTTCACCTACCGGGGCGACAGGATCGTCTCCGTCGGCTACAGCGAGCCCGCGATCGACCTCGTGCCCGCGCATCTGCGGGCCGGCGCCAAGCCGGCGAAGGGCAAGAGCAAGGCCTTCGGGGCGTAAGTCCCCTCCAGGGGCGCCTGTTACGGAATCAGGAAGTACCCGAGGAACCTCCCCGTTCGTCGCCACCTCTGACTGGGTGACCACCCAAGGAACGTGACGAACGGGGATGCCATGCGCGATCTCACCCGCAGGGGAGCAATAGGAATCGGCGCGGGCGCCGCGGCCGCCGCAGGACTCGCGGGGTGCGCAACCTCCACCCCGTCGCACGGGACGACGCACGCCGCCGGTTCCGGGCCGAGCGCGTCGAAGAGCCCGCCCCTCGTCCGCCCCATCGGTGACGGGTCGACCTCCTTCACCGGCAAGCAGCCCCGCCAGCCCGGCAGGCCCGTGCCGCTGGAGCCCGGTCAGACCCCGCCGCAGTTCGTCATCTTCTCCTGGGACGGGGCCGGGGAGGTCGGCAACGGACTCTTCCCGCGCTTCCTCGACCTCGCCAGGAAGCACGACGCGCACATGACCTTCTTCCTCTCCGGGCTGTATCTGCTGCCCGAGTCGAAGAAGCGGCTCTACGACCCCCCGAACAACCCCCGCGGCGCCTCCGACATCGGCTACCTCACCGACGAGCACGTCAAGGCGACCCTGACCAACGTGCGCCGCGCCTGGCTGGAGGGCCACGAGATAGGCACCCACTTCAACGGCCACTTCTGCTCCGGCCACGGCACCGTCGGCAACTGGACGCCCGCCCAGTGGCGCTCGGAGATCACACAGGCCAAGTCCTTCGTCAAGGAGTGGCGGACCAACACCGGGTGGACCGATCTGCCCGCTCTCCCCTTCGACTACGAGAAGGAACTCGTCGGCGGCCGCACCCCCTGCCTCCTGGGCCAGGACAACCTGCTGCCCACCGCCCGCGAACTCGGCTGGCGCTACGACGCCTCCTCGCCCGGCGGCCGCCAGGTCTGGCCCGACAAGAAGAACGGCGTATGGGACCTGCCCCTGCAGGCGATACCTTTCCCCGGCCGCAGCTTCGAGGTCCTGTCGATGGACTACAACATGCTCGCCAACCAGTCGATCAACTCGACCAACGCGCCCGCGTACAACTACCCGGCCTGGCGCGAGCAGTCCGCGGGCGCCTACATCGACGGCTTCAAGCGGGCCTACGAGACCAACCGCGCGCCCTTCTTCGTCGGCAACCACTTCGAGCACTGGAACGGCGGTATCTACATGGACGCCGTCGAGCGGGCCTTCACGCACATCGCGCGGGAGAAGGAGAAGGGCGCCGACGTGCGGATGGTCTCCTTCCGGCAGTACGTCGACTGGATGGACGTACAGAAGCCGGAGGTGCTCGCCAAACTCCGCACACTCGATGTCGGCCAGCAGCCCGCGGGTGGCTGGAACGGGTTCCTCAAGGCCCCCTCCGCGAACACCGCCTCGCCGTCCTCGAACGCCGCCTGAAATGCGGATTTCCGCCCGCAAGGGGGGTGCGCAAGATCCCCAGAACGGGCATGCGAAACTTTTCACATGAGTGCCGCCAGGCGTAGCCGCTCCCGAATCCGTGCCGCCCTGCTCGTCGCAGGTACCGCGGCAGCCGCGCTGACCCTTTCCGCGTGCGGTTCGGGGGGCACCTCCGGGGGTGGCGGTGACACCAACTTCGTCATGGGGACGGACGGCATCTCCACCGCCGACAAGGGCGAGCGGGGCACCGCCCCCGACCTGTCGGGCAAGACCGTCGACGGAGGACAGCTCGACGTCGCCGACTACAAGGGCAAGGTCGTCGTCCTGAACATGTGGGGCTCCTGGTGCGCCCCCTGCCGGGCCGAGGCACCCAACCTGGAAGCCGTCTCCAAGGACCTCAAGGCCAAGGACGTGCAGTTCGTCGGGGTCAACACCCGCGACACCAGCATCCAGAACGCCCGCGCCTTCGAGAAGGACATGGGCATCACCTTCCCCAGCCTCTACGACCCGACGGGCAAGCTGATGCTCCGCTTCAAGAAGGGCACGCTCAACCCGCAGGCCGTCCCCTCCACGCTCGTCATCGACCGGGACGGCAAGATCGCCGCCCGCTCCCTGGCCGCGCTCAGCGAGAGCAAGCTGCGCAAGATGATCGACCCGGTCCTCGCGGAGAAGTGACGTGAGCGCAGTCATCACGCTCGCCGCCGACACCGGCTACAACGGCACCGTCCTCAACGGCGCGTTGCTGGTCGCCCTGCCCGTCGCGGTCCTCGGCGGCCTCGTCTCCTTCTTCTCCCCCTGCGTCCTGCCCCTGGTCCCCGGTTATCTGTCGTACGTCACCGGCGTCACCGGCACCGACCTGGCCGAGGCCCGGCGCGGCCGGATGGTCGCCGGTGCCTCGCTGTTCGTGCTCGGCTTCACCGCGGTGTTCGTCTCCAGCGGCGCGCTGTTCGGCTACTTCGGCCAGACGCTCCAGGAGAACCAGAGCGTGCTGTCCAAGGTGCTCGGCGTGCTCATGATCCTCATGGGCGTCTTCTTCATGGGCCTGATGCCCTGGATGACCCAGCGGGAGTTCCGCTTCCACCGCAAGCCCGCCACCGGCCTGATCGGCGCCCCGCTGCTCGGCGCCCTGTTCGGCATCGGCTGGACCCCCTGCATCGGCCCGACCCTCGCCTCGGTGCTGACCCTGTCCGCCCAGCAGTCGAGCGCGGGCCGCGGTGCCATACTGACCGTCGCCTACTGCCTCGGCCTCGGCTTGCCCTTCGTGCTCGCCGCGGTCGCCTTCCGCAAGGCGCTCGGCGCCTTCGGCTGGGTCAAGCGCCACTACGTCTGGGTCATGCGCATCGGCGGCACCATGATGATCGTGACCGGGCTGCTGCTGCTGACCGGCGTCTGGGACCGCCTCGTGCAGGACGTCCAGTCCTGGTCCGCCGGCTTCATTGTGGGGATCTGATCCATGAGCAAGACCACACCCGACGCCCCTGACGCTCCCGTCGGTGACCAGGACCTCGGTGCCGCCGGCTCCCAGCTGTCCACCGCGCCCGCGGAGTCCCTGAACATGCCCGCCCTCGGGGTGATCGGCTGGGCCCGCTGGTTCTGGCGCCAGCTGACCTCGATGCGGGTCGCGCTGCTGCTGCTCCTGCTGGTGGCGCTCGGCGCGATCCCCGGCTCGCTGATCCCGCAGAGCGGCACCGACGCCACGAAGGTCGCCGACTTCGTCAAGAACAACCCCACCCTCGGGGACGTCTACGACAAGCTCGGCCTCTTCCACGTCTACAGCTCGGTGTGGTTCGGCGCGATCTACATCCTGCTGTTCGTCTCCCTCATCGGCTGCATCATCCCCCGCACCTGGCAGTTCGTCGGCCAGATCCGCAGCCGCCCGCCGGGCGCCCCCAAGCGGCTGACCCGGCTGCCCGCCTACACCACCTGGCGCACCGGGGCCGAGCCCGAGCAGGTCCGCGAGGCCGCGCTCACCCTGCTGACGAAGCGCCGCTTCCGCGCCCACCTCGCCGGTGACAACGTCGCCGCCGAGAAGGGCTACCTCCGCGAGATCGGCAACCTCGCCTTCCACATCGCGCTCATCGTGATGCTGACCGCCTTCGCCTGGGGCCAGCTCTTCAAGTCCGAGGGCAACAAACTCGTCGTCGAGGGCGACGGCTTCGCCAACACCCTCACCCAGTACGACGACTTCAAGTCCGGGAACCTCTTCAGCACCGACGACCTGGTGCCGTTCAGCTTCACCCTGAACAAGTTCACCGGCACCTACGAGACCAGCGGCCCCAACACGGGCACCCCGCGCCTCTACCAGGCCGCCCTCACCTACAGCGACGGCGCCTACGGCAAGGACCGCAAGACCCTCGTCAAGGTCAACGAGCCGCTGGAGATCGGCGACGCGAAGGTCTACCTCACCGCCCACGGCTACGCGCCCGTCATCACGGTCCGAGACGGCAAGGGCAACGTCGTCTACAGCGACGCCGTGGCGATGCTGCCGCTCGACTCCAACGTCACCTCCACCGGTGTGGTCAAGGTCCTCGACGGCTACAAGAACGCCAAGGGCCTCAGCGAACAGCTGGGCATCTCGGCCTTCTTCCTGCCGACCTACACCAAGGGCAGCGAGACGGCGTCCACCTTTCCCGCGCTGAACAACCCGGTGCTCAACCTGACGCCGTACCACGGTGACCTAGGTGTGGACTCGGGCATCCCGCAGAGCGTGTACCAGCTCGACAAGTCGCATGTGAAGGGGTTCAAGGACTCCAAGGGCGCCCAGCTCAGGGAGAACCTGAAGCCCGGCCAGACCATGCAGCTTCCCGACGGCGCCGGGTCGGTCACCTACGAGAGCACCAAGCAGTGGGCGAACTTCCAGGTCGTCCAGCAGCCCGGCACCGACTGGGCCCTCGCCGGGTCCCTCACCGCGATCTTCGGCCTCGCCGCCTCCCTCTTCATCCAGCGCCGCCGGGTCTGGGTCCGCGCGGTGCGCGGCGCCGACGGCGTCACGGTCGTCGAGATGGCGGGCCTCGGCCGCAGCGAGTCGGCCAAGCTCCCCGAGGAGCTGGGCGACCTCGCTGCAATCCTGTACGACCAGGCACCGGGTGCGCCCGGCCCCGACGAAGACCCACCGCACGACGACACCACCCCCGAACCCCGAGTCGTACCTTCCGAAGGGGCTGAGACGAAGTGACTCTCGCCGCCGCAACCGAGTTGGCCACCGCGACCAACGAACACCTCGCCAACATCAGCAACACGCTGATCTACTCCTCGATGGCCGTCTACACCCTGGCCTTCTTCACGTACATCGCCGAATGGCTCCTCGGCAGCCGCAGCAAGGTCGCCCGGACCGCCGCCGCGCTCACCGGCACCGCCGGCAAGGCCAAGGCGCCGGCCGTCACCGTGAGCCAGGGCGGCAGCACCGCCGTACTGGAGCGGCCGCAGGTCGTGGTGCGGGCGGCGGCCGGGGCGCGGGACGTGCCCGACGGGCCCGGGGCGCACGGCGGGGACGAGCAGGGCGATCTCTACGGCCGTATCGCCGTGTCCCTCACCGTGCTCGCCTTTCTCGTCGAGCTCGCCGGGGTCGTCGCCCGTGCGGCCTCGGTGGAGCGGGCCCCCTGGGGCAACATGTACGAGTTCAACATCACCTTCTCCACGGTCGCCGTCGGCGTGTACCTCGCGCTGCTCGCGCTGAAGAAGAACGTCCGCTGGCTCGGCCTGTTCCTGATCACGACGGTCCTCCTCGATCTCGGCATCGCCGTCACTGTCTTGTACACCGCCAGTGACCAGTTGGTTCCCGCTCTTCACTCGTACTGGCTGTACATCCACGTCTCGACCGCGATCCTGTGCGGCGCGGTCTTCTACGTGGGCGCCGTCGGCACGATCCTGTACCTGTTCAAGGACTCGTACGAGAGCAAGCTGGCGAGTGGTGGCACACCGGGCCGGTTCGCCACCTCGTTCCTGGAGCGGCTGCCCGCCTCCGCGACCCTGGACAAGTTCTCCTACCGGGTCAACGCGGCCGTCTTCCCGCTGTGGACGTTCACGATCATCGCGGGCGCGATCTGGGCCGAGTCGGCCTGGGGCCGCTACTGGGGCTGGGACCCGAAGGAGACCTGGGCGTTCATCACCTGGGTCGCCTACGCCTGCTACCTGCACGCCCGTGCCACCGCCGGCTGGAAGGGCCGCAAGGCCGCCTACCTGGCGATGATCGCCTTCGGCTGCTGGCTGTTCAACTACTACGGCGTCAACATCTTCGTCACCGGCAAGCACTCCTACGCGGGCGTCTGAGCCCCGTACCGCCGAAGGCCGGTTCCGGCGACGCTCGTCGCCGGAACCGGCCTTCGCCGTACGCGCGCGCGTCATGCGCTACGACGGCGGCAGGCACTCCTTCGCAGGCGGCTTCTTCTCGGGCCAGGCGATCTTCACGAAGCGGGCGGTGCCCTGCGGGGTCAGTTCCACGACCGGTACGGCCTTGTCGTACGGGTTGCCGTGGTTGTCGAGGCAGATCCAGCCGCTCGCTCCGTCGACCCGCTGCTGGGTGCCCTTGATGAGCCGCCACTCGTTGCGGACCTCTTCGAGCGTGGGGATGTCCTTGGTGCCCTTCGCGAACCGGATGCCCTGGTACGTCAGGCGCATCGCGTCGTAGGCGATGATCAGCTGGCCGTCCTCCAGGTCGACCGTGCCGATCGGGCCCACCTTGTTGCCCTGGCCCGCGCGCACCAGTTCCTGCAGGACCTTCGCGTCGGCGGCCGAACCCCCGGTCGCGGGCGGTGACTTGACCAAGGCGTCCGGGTGGGCGAGGGCGGTGTAGCGGACGGTGAGGTTGCGGTTCAGGGCGTCCCGGTGCAGGTCCTTGTCGCCGGTGAGGTAGGACGCCTCGTCGCCGGTGAGCAGGGTGAACTTCCGTTTCTGGCAGCCGCGTTCGCCGAGCGCGTTGATGAACTGGCGCAGCTGGGTGTGCCGTCCGGCGAACAGGATGGTGTCGGTGCCGGCGTCCGTGTCGCAGACCAGGTGCGTGATCTGCTCGAAGTCGTTGGCGGTGGAACCGTCCTGGCTGCGGTCGTCGGGCGGGTTGAACGACCAGGGGGCGTACGGCGACCCCTTGAGCATTTTCTCGAACGAGCGCTGCAGGGTCAGCGAGTAGGGGTCGCCGTTGTCCTGGTCGTCGGCCTTCTCGTCGTGGACCAGGACCGCCTTGTCGGCCGCGACCTGGGCGAAGGAGGTCAGCGCGCGGGCCTCGTCGGTGTTGGTGGGGGAGACCCGGGCGAGTCCGGGGAAGGGGTCCTTGCCGTTCTGCCCGTTGGCGAGGTTGTCGGCGGTGATGGAGGTGCCGACGACCGCGATGCCGCGGGCGGTCAGGGCGGTCACGGCCCGCTTGTTGTTGGCGGTGCTCAGGCCGACGCCGGCGACCGCCCGCAGCCGGTCCTTCGCCCCGGTCATGCCCTCCAGCTGGTCGACCGTGTGCTCCCAATGGGCGCCTGTGGCACCGGGGTTGGCGAGCACCAGCCGGATCGCCGGGACGGTGCCGTTGGACTGGTGGTTGGCCTGGTACTGCGCCAGGTACGCGCCCTGCATCTCGTGCAGGACGTCACCGAGGTTGTCGGCGTCGGTCGCGGTGAAGGGCTCCAGGAGCGCGACCGTGACGTAGGGGCCCTTGATGGACCTGTTCTCGCGGTCGATCGCCCGCGCCACCGGCCGAAGCGGGGCCCGGCCCCAGTCGTAGGCGGTGGCCGAGACGCCCACGCACTCGTCGCTGCCCTCGGGCCGCACGACGCCGGCCGCGCAGGAGCGGTCGTCGTGGGCGAGGGTGCGGACGCCGACGACCAGGCCCGCCAGCACCGCCACGCCGAGCACGATCGCGAGGTAGCGGCGCAGCGGAATCTCCCACACGCCCTCACGCAGCCACGTTCCGAAGCCCCTGCCGGCCATCACGCCTCCCCCTCGTCGTCGTCCGGGACCCTGAGCGCGCGCCCGGCGAGCGCGTCCTCGGGCCAGTCCCGGGAGGCCCGCCACAGCAGCGCGTTGCCGGCCGGGCGCAGGTTGGACAGCTGCTCCAGCTCGAAACGCAGCCGGTCGCAGACCTTCGGGTCGGGCAGCGCCAGCGGATCGGTCAGCTGCCACACGGCGTGCAGCAGCCGCCGTATCCGCAGATGCAGTACGGGGTTCACGCCGTCCGGCACCCGCTGCGCGGCGTCCGTGCGGCCGAGCGCGATCGCCGCGCGCCGGTCGTCGCGGGCGTCGAAGTCGTGGCCGTCGGCGTCGTGCGCGTGGAAGTAGGGCGCCGAGGCGATGAACCGCAGGGTGCGCAGCCAGCTGCGGGTGTCCAGGTCGGTGAACGTGTCGCGCAGGTGGGAGACGGCCGACTCCGTGGTGCCCAGGGCGAGTTCGTGGTGCAGGCGGTAGCGGGCCCCGGCGGGGTCCGTGGGAGCGTAGTGCGCGATCAGTGTCTCGTGCGCCTCGCGCCACTGTCCGTGGTCGGCGGCCCGGTGGTGCAGCCGGAGCAGCAGCAGCGTCCGCACGAAGGGGTCGCCGACGAACCGGCCCGGCTCCTCGGGCAGCCCCTCCTGGACGAGCCGGGTCTGCAGGGCCCGTACGTCCGCCGGGCCGAAGTCGTCGGGCAGGAGAGCCTCGGCGAGCGCGGTGGCGGAGTCGTGGTCGTGGGCGGCGGCCAGCACCGTCAGCTCCTCCAGCCGGTCGGCGGGCACCAGCCGGTCCAGGAGTTCGACGTAGGCGGACCGCCCGTCGCGGTCCTCGTGCAGCCGTACGTCCGAGGTGAGCAGCTCCCCGAGGGACGCTGTGCTGTTCTGCGCGGCGGACTCGGTGAGCAGCACGATGCCCAGCGGGTTGCCGCCGGTCAACCGGTGGATGGCGTACGGGAGTTGAGGCGGCACCTGGTGCTCGTCGACGATGTGCAGGGTGTCGTCGGCGGTCAGGGGCGGCAGCGAGACCAGCAGGGCGCGGGAGGAGGGGGACGCGGGGTCGGGCGTCCAGTCGCTGCGCCGGGCGACCTCGGGAAGGGTGTGCCGTACGGCGTTGCGCAGGGCGGGCCGGCCGGAGCCGCGCAGCGCGGTGATGAAGACGACCTGGTCGGCGATGCCCTCGGAGCGGTCTCTGAGGACGGGGTCGGTGAGGCCGGGTCCCGGCGCGCACTGCGCGTTGTCGACGAGGACGAGCGGGCGGCCCAGGCGCTGCATGCGGGGCATCATGCCGGTGTAGGCGTCGGTGAGGTCGGCGAGCAGGGCGCGGACCAGATGGCGCTCGGCGTGCTCGCGTGAGGTGCCGCCGGCCCTGAAGTGCCCGGACAGCAGCATGAGTCCGCGCCGGGCGTTGCGGCTCGCGTTGGGGTAGTCCCGCCACCAGGTCGCGGCCCGCTGCTGACGCCGGTGCACGAAGCTGTCGGAGATGGACTCCAGGGTGGCCTCGATGGCGGAGGACAGCAGCGGCCCGGTCCCGGTGGCCGCCGCCGCCACGTTGGCGGCGACCCGCCCGGCCCAGCGTCCGGCGAACCCGGCGATCCACGACCCGCTCTCGTTCAGCAGCAGGATCCGCTCGACCTCGCGCCGGATCCGCTCCGAGTCGGCGTCCCGCCAGCCGCCCGCGGCGACCGCGACCAGGCCCGACATCAGCCGGGGGAAGGTGATCCGGCCCGCGCCGGTCACCGGTTCCGCGAGCTGCTCGGCGATCACCAGCAGTGCCTGTGACACCGGCGACCAGGCCTCGGTGTCCCGGCCCGCGGGCGGTGCCGTGAACTCGGCGGCCTCGCAGTCGATCAGGGCGACCGGGGTGTGCCCCTTGTAGGCGTCCCGCAGTTCGCCGAGCACCGCGCTCTTGCCGCGGCCGCGGCTGCCGGTGAGGACGACGAAGGGGAGCTCCTGCGGATGCTCCACCGCCGTGGCCCGGTGCCGGTGGGGCCGTAACCCCACGAGCCGGGGCGCGAGCCCCGCCGGATCCGTGTCGAACAGTGCCCCGCGCCCGTGCAGCTGTCTGTGCACCCGCATTCCCCCCATGCGCGCTGTGTATCAAGACCAGGGTAAGGAGGGGGAGTTGGTTCGGACTAGATCGCGTGATGTCCGTTCGGTTACGAAAATGTTGATAGGTGAGCGGTCAGGAGTCTGTTCGCAGCACGAGTTCCAGCAGTCCTGGAAAGCGGTCGTCGAACTCCGGACGCCGGAGCCGGTTGACGCGCCTCGGCCCCTCGTCCCGCTGCTCCAGGAGTCCGGCCGCGCGCAGCACCGCCAGGTGATGGCTGAGGCCCGCCTTGCCCACGGGTACGTCGAAGCTGCCGCAGGCCAGGGCCCACTCGGGCCGGGCCGCCAGCTCGCGCACGATCGCGAGGCGGACGGGGTCGGCGAGCGCGGCGAGCGCGGTGAGCACCGGGACATCGTCCGGGTGGGCGTGCTCGGGGGCGGCTCGGTGCCGGGGGGTGCTCATGGATGCCTTCTGTTCCGCTGGTCCACTTGCCGAGTGTTCGATGAAAACCATACACTGGCGAGTGTTCGGTTTTCGTTGAACAATTGAGGTGGGGACATGCGCGCGATCGAGATCCAGGAGTACGGCGGCCCGGAAGTACTGAAGATGGTCGAGGCCGACGTGCCCGAGCCCGGCCCCGGCCGGGTGAGCATCGACGTCGCGTACACCGGGGTGAACTTCGCCGACCTCAAGGCGCGTGCGGAGGGCTACCGGGTGCCGGCGCTGCCGTTCGTACCCGGTCTGGAGGTGTCCGGGCGGGTGCGGGCGCTCGGCGAGGGCGTGACCGGGCTGAGCGTCGGCCAGGAGGTGAGCGCCGTACTGACCGAGGGCGGCGGCTACGCGGACGTGGTCGTCGCCGGCACGGACAACGTCTTCGCGCTCCCGGCCGGCCTCGGCCTGCGCACGGCGGCCACCCTGCCGTCGGTTCTCCCGACGGCGTACGCCCTCGTGCACACCGTCGGCCGGCTCCAGCCGGGGGAGACGGTCCTGGTGCAGGGCGCGGCGGGCGGGATCGGCACGGCGGTGGGCCAGTTGGCGAAGCGGGCCGGGGCCACGGTGTACGGCGTGGTGTCCGGCGAGGCCAAGGTGGCGCACGCGCGCGAGCACGGCTACGACGAGGTGTTCGTCGGCGACTTCGAGGAGCCGGTGCGGGCGGCGACCGGCGGCCGCGGGGTCGACCTCGCCCTGGACCCGGTCGGCGGCGACACCCTCCGCTCCTCCCTGGCCTCCCTCGCGGTGTACGGCCGCCTGATCTCCTTCGGCAACGCGAGCGGGGCCCCGCCGTGGCAGGTGGGTCAGCCCGAGCTCTACCCGCGGGGCCTCTCCGTCGGAGGCTTCTCCATCCTCACCCTCGCCCAGGCCGCCCCCGCCGAACTGCGCTCCCTGTCCGAGCGCGCCTTCGCGACGGTGGCCGACGGGACGGTGACCCTGCCGGTCACCGCCGAGTTCACCCTGGAGGAGGCGGCGGAGGCACACCGGCTGATGGGGGCACGGACGAGCACGGGAAAGCTCCTGCTGAGGGTCAACGCCTGACCGGACGGGCCGCCTTCTGGACACGGGGCCGTGAATTTTGACACGGTGGGACGCACCGGCCCGTAATCGAACGCGCGGTCGATTGAGGCCTTGGGGAGGCCCCCGTGTCCCGTTCTTTCCACGCCGTCCAGAGCACGTTCTCCAACCCCGGTGAACTCGCCCACCTCTACGACGACTTGCCACGCGACCCCGCCCGACTCGCCCGCGTCGTAAGGGATGTGATGATCCATCGTGGCGAGGGCGAACTCTTCGGCCACACCCATCCGGCCGACCGCCTCCACCACGACGCCGAGTCCCGCTACGTCGACGACATCCTTCGGATCGTCGTCGACCGGAACGCCGCCCCGCTGACCGTGCGGCGCGAGCCCGGCGACCGGTTCGTCGGGATCTGCCGCGACTTCGCGCTGCTGCACGTCTCGTTCCTGCGGCACGTCGGCATCCCGGCGCGGCTGCGGTCCGGCTTCGCCGACTACTTCGGATCCACCGGCTTCCACCACGACCACGTCGTCACCGAGTACTGGGACGAGGAACGCGGCTGGACGCTGGCGGACGCCCAGCTGGCCGATCCCGGGATCACCGCCCACTGGCCGGCGGACTTCGACCCGATGGACGTCCCGCGCTCACGCTTCCTGGTCGCGGGCGAGGCCTGGCGGGCGATCCGGGAGGACGGGGCCGACGAGAGGACCTTCGGCCTGCATCCACCGCAGGAAGGCCCCTTCCACGGGGAGCGGTTCGTGGCCGGGAACATCCGGCTCGACCTGGCCGCGCTCAACAAGGTGGAGACGTTGTTGTGGGACGTGTGGGGCGAGGACGAGGGCGAGCCCGGGGATCCCCTGCCGGAGCCTTCGCGCCTGTTCTACGACCGTGTCGCCCCGGTCGTCAGCGGCGAGGTGTCCTTCGAGGCCGCGCGCAGGCTGTTCGACGAGGAGGACGTCCTGCGCACCCCGAGGACGGTGACGTCCTACGCGCCCTTCAACGGACCGAGCGACGTCACCCTTCGCTAGAGCCCTTGTGTTGGATCTCCGTGGCGTCGCGACCCCGAACGCCGCTCCTCCTCCTACCGAGATCGACCAGAAGGGCCCTACGCCACCGTCCGCAGCCCGCCCCGTACGACGGTTCCCGTGCCCCGGACCACCCGGTGGGCGCAGGTCGCCGTCAGGAGTTCGCCGAGCAGGTCCGGGTCGTCGATGTCCAGGTCCAGCAGCGACTCGATGCGCTCCAGGCGCTGGTACAGGGACTGGCGGCCGATGTGGAGCAGGGCCGCCGTGCGGGTGGGGGAGCAGCCGTTGCGGAGGTGGGTCTCCAGGGTGCGGACCAGGTCGCTGGGGTGGGCCGCCTCCCAGGCCAGGAGGGGGCCCAGAGTGTGGTGGACCAGGGCCGACAGGCGTTCCCGGTTGGCGTCCAGGCCACCCCTGGTCAGCTCCCGCTCCAGCGCCAGCGCCCGTGACGAGGTCACCACGGGGCCGTCGGGGACGGCCGGCTCGGCGGTCGGGACGGTCAACGCCAGTTCCAGAGTCGTACGGGCCGCCCGCAGCGTGTCGCTCCAGCGCAGCCAGCCGCCGTCGGTCGCGGAGACGGCATGACCCACCGCCACCGTGAGGCCGGGGTCGGCGGCCTCGCGGAAGACTTCCCGCACCGCTTTCACGGGGTCGCCGGGGCGCGCGCCCGGCAGCGACAGCAGCGCCAGGACGTCCCCGGGGAACGCGGCCCGCAGCACACCCGCCCCGCCCAGCAGCCGTACCGCGCGGTCGACCGTGCTCACGTCCCGGGTGCCGTGCAGGGAGACCCCGATCAGCCGGGCGCCGGGGCCGGGGTGGAAGCCCGCGAGCGCGGCCCGCGCCTCCACCTCCGGCTGGTTCAGCGCCGCCCGGTCGGCGAGGTCGGCGAGCAGGGCCGCCGTATGGTCGTCGCCCCAGGGCCGTACGACCGCACGCCCCGACAGACCGCGGGCCACGATCGCCCGGTTGGCGGCCTCCGTGATCCGTACGAAGGGCACGACCCGGTGCAGGGCCAGCAGCGGCAGCTCACGGCGGCGGGCCTCGTCGACGACCTCGGGGGGCATCGCCGGCAGCGACCGGCCGACCTCCACCGCGAGCCCGGTGGCGCCCCGTGCGGCCAGCTCGCGGACGTAACGGCGGCGGACCTCCTCGGCGGCGTCCATCAGCCCGAAACCATTGGTGAGCAGCAGCTCGCCGCCGTCCAGGAAGTTCGCGCCCTCGTACACCTCGCTGGAGTGCACCCAGCGGACCGGGCGGTCCAGGGCGGTGTGTCCGGCCAGCAGCTCGGGCTCACAGGCGCGGACCGGATCGAGGGCAAGGATCTCGCGAAGGGTGAGTGCGGGCACGCGTGCCTCCCGACAGTTCGTCCGGATGTGGGCTGCCGGGAGAGTACTTTCCGCACGTTGCCCTCGTGTTTCGGCCACAGGAGAGTGGGAGACATGGATCAGGCACAGGCTCAGCGGTGGCTCGCCACCGCCGTCGCGGAGGCCCGCACCGGGCTCGCCGAGGGCGGCATCCCGATCGGGGCCGCGCTCTACGGCGCCGACGGCACCCTCCTCGGACGCGGCCACAACCGGCGCGTCCAGGACGACGACCCCTCCATGCACGCGGAGACGGCCGCCTTCCGGGCGGCGGGACGACAGCGGTCGTATCGCGGTACGACGATGGTGACCACCCTCTCCCCGTGCTGGTACTGCTCCGGGCTGGTCCGCCAGTTCGGGATCGGGCGGGTCGTGGTCGGAGAGGCCGCCACCTTCCACGGCGGGCACGACTGGCTGGCCGGGCACGGGGTGGAGATCGTGCTCCTCGACGATCCCGAGTGCGTCCGGATGATGACCGACTTCATCGAGAAGAAGCCGGAACTGTGGAATGAGGACATTGGTGAGTAAGCCCCGCATCCCCACCATCGATCTGCGCCCCTGGCTCTCCGGGGACCCCGAGGCCCGCGCCGGCATCGCCCGCACCCTCGACGAGGCCCTCCAGACGGCCGGGTTCTTCCTGGTCACCGGGCACGGCGTCGACCCCGCCCTGCGCTCCCGCATCCGGGAGGCCGCGCGGACCTTCTTCCGGATGCCGGCGGACGTCAAGCAGCCGTACACCGCGAAGGTCGGAGGCCGCGGCTGGCTCGGCCCCGGGGCGGAGGCCAACGGCTACTCGGAGGGCACGGAGACCCCGCCCGACCTCAAGGAGTCCCTGACCTTCGCCACGCACGAGCCCTTCGAGGACCCGGTCGTCAACGCCGAGTGGTACGCGCCGAACGTCTGGCCTGCCGAGGTGCCGGAACTCCGGTCGCTGTGCGAGGAGTACCTGGAGCGGATGGGCGAGCTGGAGAAGGGGCTGCTGTCCCTCCTCGGCGAGGCGCTCGGGCTCGAACCCGACTTCTTCTCCCGGCACATGGACCATCCGACGTACGGCTTCAACATCAACTGGTATCCGGGCACCGAGGTCGTCGGCGAGCCGCAGCCGGGGCAGTTCCGCATCGGCCCGCACACCGACTTCGGGACCGTCACCATCCTCGACCGGCAGGCCGGCAAGGGCGGCCTCCAGGTCTTCACCGACGAGGGCGGCTGGGAGGACGCACCCTTCGACCCCGACGCCTTCACCATCAACATCGGTGACCTGATGGCCCGTTGGACCGGAGACCGGTGGCGCTCCGGACGACACCGGGTACTCCCGCCCCCGGCCGACGCACCCGCCGAGGAACTGATGTCCCTGGTCTACTTCGGCGAGTGCACCCCGGGCACGACCGTCGAGTCCGTCCCGGCACCGATCGGCCGGGTGGCACACGAACCCGTCGACTCCCACCTGTACCTGAGGGAGAAGCTGGACTCCATCACGGTGGACTGAGGCGACCAGGGCCGGGGCGAGGGAATCCTCGCCCCGGCCGGGGACCTGCGACGCGCAGCAGGCCGTCACGGCCTCCGCGCCGGCGAACGCCACCGCAGCGCCGCGTACAGCGCCGCGCTCACCACGAAGCCGACCACCGGCGTGATGTCGCCGAACGACGGCCAGTGCTTCGGCACATAGCCGACGTAGTCCTCCTGGTTGGAGAAGAGCGGGACCGAGACCGCCACGCCGATCAACAGGGCCGCGAGACCGGTCCAGTTGGTGAAGGTGCGGTCGGTGAGGCGGGCGGCGACGGTGTCGTCGGGGGTGCGGGAGCGCAGGAGGCGTTCGACCAGGACCACGCCCAGCCACGGCGCCACCCAGTACGCGATCACCAGCAGGAACGCCTCGTAGGCCGCCCCCGCGTCCGAGAGTGACGCCCACGCCGCCGCCGTACCCGCGACCCCGGACACCACGACCAGCACGCTGCGGCTCAGCCACGCGGGAAGGTTCAGGCCGAAGGACGCGATCGAGATCGCACCGGAGTACACGTTGAGGGCGTTCGCCGACACCGCGCCCAGGATGATCGCGAGCAGCACCAAGTCGCCCAGCCAGCCAGGGAGATGGCCGGTGAAGGCCGCCGTCGGGGTGGCGTCCTTCGGGGACACGATCGTCGCCGAGGCCGCGCCGATCACGGCGACCACCGACACGGACAGGAACAGACCGAGGGCGGGGTAGACGATGGTCCGGACCCTGTTCGCCGTGCGGGGGAGATAGCGCGAGTAGTCCGTGGCGTACGGGTTCCAGCCCGCCGCGTAGCCCCAGGCCGCGCTGAACGCCAGCAGGAAGCCGCCGATGCCGCCGCCCGAACCGCCGCTGCCGAGGTCCGCGTCCTTGAAGGTCCACACCCCGGCCAGCAGGAAGACCAGAGCGAGGGCCGGGAAGGCGTACTTCTCGAAGACGTGGACGAAGTTGTGGCCGATGAAGCCGATCACGATCTCGGCGGCCACCACGAGGAGCAGGGACGGCAGCGGCCGCAGACCCGTCAGGGTGTTCAGCGCGAAGGCCGCGCTCACGCTGTTCACCGCGAACCAGCCGACGCCCGCCACCAGGCCGTTGGCCGCGGCGGGCAGGATGTTGCCGCGATGGCCGAAGGAGAGCCGGCCGATCACCATCTGCGGCACCCCGAACCGCGGCCCGTCCAGGGACAGCACACCCTGGGTGAGCGCGCCGAGCGCGGTGCCGAGCACGATGGCGGCCGTGGCCTGCCAGAAGCTCAGGCCGAAGAAGAGGACCGCGATCACGCCGATGAAAACGGTCGCGAACTCGATGTTCGGGGAGGCCCAGGTCCACAGGAGCTGGAGCGGGGTGCCGTGGCGTTCGGCCTCGGGGATGGGCTCCGAGCCCGCCGTCTCGACGGCGATGACCTTGTCACCGTAAGCGGGGGCGAGGGCGCCGGTCGTGGAGTCGGCGGGAACTGTCGTCATGCGAGGTAAGTGTCCGGCCCGCGTCCCGATCCGCCCAGGGGCGCATTGTCCGCTTCGGGCGGCTCGGCGGCTTACAAGGTGTATGGCGTCCGGGTCACTTGTCCTCGGAGCCCTCGCCCTGCTCCCGGCGCTTCAGCTCCTCCTCGCGGCGGCGCAGGTCCGCCTCCCAGTCCTTCAGCAGGGCCTCGTCCTTCTTGTTGTCGGCCTTGAGGGAGTTCAGGAACTCGGGGTTGTCGTCGGGGGCGACGTACTCCATGCGGTGGTTGCGGTGCCACTCGGACGGGGTGCGGCCGCCGCCCGGCGGGGTGCGCAGTCTGCCCGCGGCGAGCCAGGCGATCGGTCCCACGATCCAGAACAGCAGGATGATGAAGACCCAGGCGATCTTGGGAAGGTGCTTCGCCTCGTCCTCGGGGGTGTTCAGACAGTCGATGAACGCGTAGATCGTCAGCGCCAGCGGCACCAGGTACATCAACAGCCTGAGCATGCGCGAAATCCCCCTGGGAACGTTGTGGGGAGCCTGTGACCGCCCCCTGACGGGTCAGGGTAGCGGCTTGGCAAAATACCCACGACACATCGCCGGCGGTCGTCGTCGGCGAACTCACGGGGGGAGGACTCCTTGCATCCGGCCATCGTCGAAGAACGCTTCCGCGCAGGCACCGACCGGCTCCGGGGCTGGGGGATCGGGCTGCTCGGCCTGGCCGTACTCCTGTGGGGCTACGCCGCCTGGCAGCTGTTCACGCCGTACGAGGTGCACTACGGGAAGTACGGCAAGGCGGACTGCACCGCCCCGGCCTTCGCCGACCGGGACGACGTGTACGTCGACCGCGACGCCGACGCGCGGCACTGCGCTGCCGCCCGCGACTGGCCGCGCCCCGTGACCGCCCTCGTGCTCGCTGTCCCCCTCGCCACCGCCGGCGGCGCGCTCCTCGCCACGGGCCTGGCAGGCGACCGTCTGCGGCGACGGGAGTCGGAGCTGGAGCGGGCCCGGAGCTGAGCGCGGGCGGTGGGGCGGGCGTCGGGCCCCGGTGCGCCTCGGCGATACTGGGGGGCATGGCTTACGACGATCTTCGCTCCCTGCTCAGGGCACTGGAACGCGAGGGAGACCTCAAGCGGATCAAGGCCGAGGTGGACCCGTACCTGGAGGTCGGGGAGATCGTCGACCGGGTGCAGAAGGCGGGTGGTCCCGCGCTGCTCTTCGAGAACGTCCGCGGGGCCGCCATGCCGCTCGCGATGAACGTCTTCGGGACCGACCGGCGGCTGCTGAAGGCCCTGGGCCTGAAGTCGTACGGCGAGATCTCCGAGAAGATCGGCGGGCTGCTGCGCCCCGAACTGCCGCACGGCTTCGTGGGCGTGCGCGAGGCCTTCGGGAAGCTCGGCTCGATGGTGCACGTCCCGCCGAAGAAGGTGAAGTCCGACAACGCCCCGGTCCAGGAAGTCGTGCTGCACGGCGACGACGTAGACCTCGACCAGCTGCCCGCCCTGTTCACCTGGCCGCAGGACGGCGGCTCCTTCTTCAACCTGGGGCTCACCCACACCAGGGACCCGGAGAGCGGGATCCGCAACCTCGGCCTGTACCGGCTGCAGCGCCACGACAAGCGCACCATCGGCATGCACTGGCAGATCCACAAGGACAGCCGCAACCACTACCAGGTGGCGGCCCGGCGGGGCGAACGCCTGCCGGTCGCGATTGCCTTCGGCTGTCCGCCCGCCGTGACGTACGCCTCCACCGCGCCCCTCCCCGGGGACATCGACGAGTACCTCTTCGCCGGGTTCATCGCGGGCAAGCGGATCGAGATGGTGGACTGCAAGACGGTTCCGCTCCAGGTCCCGGCGCAGGCGGAGGTGGTGATCGAGGGCTGGCTGGAGCCGGGGGAGATGCTGCCGGAGGGTCCCTTCGGCGACCACACCGGGTTCTACACCCCGCAGGAGCCGTTCCCCGCGCTGAAGATCGACTGCGTGACGATGCGCAAGCGGCCGCTGCTCCAGTCGATCGTCGTGGGCCGCCCCCCGACGGAGGACGGGCCCCTCGGCCGGGCGACGGAGCGGTTCTTCCTCCCGCTGCTGAAGATCATCGTGCCGGACATCGTGGACTACCACCTGCCGGAGGCGGGCGGCTTCCACAACTGCGCGATCGTCTCGATCGACAAGAAGTACCCGAAGCACGCGCAGAAGGTGATGCACGCGGTCTGGGGGGCACACATGATGTCCCTGACCAAACTGATCGTGGTCGTCGACTCCGACTGCGACGTCCACGATCTGCACGAGGTGGCCTGGCGGGCTCTGGGCAACACCGACTACGCCCGCGACCTCTCGGTGGTCGAGGGACCCGTCGATCACCTCGACCACGCCTCCTACCAGCAGTTCTGGGGCGGCAAGGCGGGCATCGACGCGACGAAGAAGTGGCCCGAGGAGGGCTACACACGGGACGGCGGCTGGCCCGACATGGTCCTCCCGGACCCGGAGACGGCGGCGAAGGTCGACCGCCGGTGGAAGGAGTACGGACTGTGAGCAGCGCCTCTGCGGCACTCCCGCAACCCGGACGCACGAAAGCCTTCCTGCGGCTGGTGATGATCGAGCACTCGGTCTTCGCGCTGCCCTTCGCCTACATCGCCGCGCTGACCGCGATGTTCGAGTGGGACGGGAACATCCACTGGGGGCGGCTGCTCCTGGTCACCGTCTGCATGGTGGGTCTGCGGACCTTCGCGATGGCCGTGAACCGGATCATCGACCGGGAGATCGACGCGCGGAACCCGCGGACGGCTCAGCGTGAACTCGTCACCGGGGCGATGTCGGTGAAGCACGCGTGGACCGGCGCGCTGGTCGCGGTCGTGGTCTTCCTGGGCTCGGCGGCCCTGCTGAACCCGCTGTGCCTGGCCCTCGCCCCCGTCGCGGTGATCCCGATGGTGGTCTATCCGTACGGCAAGAGGTTCACGAACTTCCCCCAGGCCATCCTCGGTCTCGCCCAGGCGATGGGACCGGTGGGCGGCTGGCTCGCGATCACGGGTTCCTGGTCCTGGGACGCGGTGATTCTCGGTCTCGCGGTCGGCATCTGGATCGGCGGGTTCGATCTGATCTACGCCTGCCAGGACGTGGAGGCGGACCGGGAGGTCGGGGTGATGTCGGTCCCGGCGCGCTTCGGTATCCCGGGAGCGATCTGGGGCGCCAGGGTCTGTCACTTCCTGACGATGTCCCTCCTCGTCTGGTACGCCGTCGCGACGGACGCGGGGGGGTTCTTCTGGGTGGGCCTGATGATCGTCGCGGGTGCGTTCGTGTACGAGCACTCGATCGTGCGGCCGCATGATCTGTCCCGGTTGAACAGGGCGTTCTTCAGTGTCAACGGGTTCATCGGCATTGCCCTGTTCGGGTGTGCGCTGCTTGATCTGTTGGTGCGGGGGCTGACGGTCTGACCGTGAGGTCCGGTGGGTCCGTGGGGTCCGCAGGGCCGTTGTGGGGTGCGGGTGGGTTGTGGCTGGTCGCGCAGTTCCCCGCGCCCCTGGGTGAGTTGGGCTGACCGGTGTTTGAAGGGTTGCCGTGTCTCTGGGTGGGTTGGGGTGACCGGTGTTTGAAGGTTCCGCGCCCCTGGGTGGGTCAGGCCGGGCGGCGTTTGAATAGGAAGGCTGCCGCCACGCCGGCCACCAGGCCGAGCAGGTGGCCCTGCCAGCTGACGCCCGTCTGGGTGGGGGCCAGGCCGACCAGGATCGATGTGCCCCAGACCGCGGCCATCAGGAGGCCGACCAGGACGCCCAGCGGGCGGCGCTCCACGAAGCCGCTCACCAGCAGGTAGCCGAACAGGCCGAAGATCAGGCCCGACGCGCCCGCCGTGTTGGTGTGGGCCGGAGCTATGAGCCAGACGCCCAGGCCGTCGGCCACGATGATCAGGGCGGACACGGCGGCGAACCGGCGCAGGCCGCCGAGGGCCGCGAGGAAGCCCATGACCAGCAGCGGGACGCTGTTCGCGGCCACGTGGGCGAAGCCGAAGTGGATGAAGGCGGCCGGGACGACGTCGACCAGCTCGGACGGGACGCGCGGGGTGATGCCGAGGCCGTCGAGCGCGTGACCGCTCGCCACGTCCACCACTTCCAGCAGCCACAGCAGCGCGACCCAGCCCACCATCAGCTTGGCCGCGGCCTTCGCACGGTCACCGTGCGACCACTCGAGTTCCCTGCCCGTCATGGCACCCCCCCACCACTCACTCTTCCCCTTCAAGGAACGCCCGGACCCCCTTGGCCGGTTCCCGCCCTGCGACGCCGGATAGGCTCGGGGGTGTGAACCCAGCCAAGCCAGGAGAGACGCGGCGTACGCCTTGGATCGTAGGGGTGTCCGGCGCCTCCGGCACCCCGTATGCCGCATCCGTGCTGCGCGCTCTCCTCGCCGTCGGCGAGAGCGTCGACCTGGTGGTCTCCCGTGCCTCGCGGCTCACCCTGCTCGACGAGACGGGGATCTCCTTCAGGGACGCGCACTGGCGCGATGACCTGCGGGAATGGCTGGCCCGGGGGGCCGACGGCAAGCCCGCGACCTTCGACGTCGACGTCGACATCGACGCCGTGCGGTACTGGAACGCCGGGGATCTGGCCGCGGGGCCGTCCTCGGGGTCGTATCCGAGCAAGGGGATGCTGATCGTCCCCGCCTCCACCGCCTGCGTCGCCGGTGTGGCCCTCGGTCTCTCCAAGGACCTGCTCCAGCGAGCGGCGAGCGTCACGCTCAAGGAGCGCCGCAGGCTGGTCGTGGCCGTACGGGAGACCCCCCTGAACGGCCAGACCCTCCGGCACCTCGTCGCGCTCGACGACGCCGGCGCGAGCGTGGTCCCGGCCTCGCCCGGCTTCTACGCGGGCGCCACCCACATCCAGGACCTGGTGGACTTCGTCGCCGGGCGGGTGCTGGACGCGGCGGGTGTCGAACACGGCCTGTACCGGCGCTGGCAGGGCGAACTGGGCGGCGGCACGGCGGGTCAGTAGGGCACGCGGCAGTACCTCTCAACACCTCAGCACTTCAGCACTTCAGCACCTCTTGTCACTTCAGGAACTTTTTCAGCGGAAGGCTCGATCCCATGGACGCGGTGGACAGGCAGCTCATCCAGGCCTTGAGGGAGAACGGCCGGGCCTCCTACGCGGAGCTGGGACGCCTCGTCGGTCTGTCGGGACCCAGCGTCACCGACCGCATCAACCGGCTGGAGGCGGCCGGGGTCATCACCGGCTACCGTGCCACCGTCGACGCCGCCTCGCTCGGCCTCGGCGTCACCGCGCTGATCGGCATCTCGCTCTCCGACGCGGCCGACCACGAGGACGTGGCGGCCCGTATGAAGGACCTCGGCGAGATCGAGGACTGCTGGTTCATCGCGGGCGACGACTCGTACATGCTCAAGGTGCGGGCGGACAACGTGGACGGCCTGGAGAAGATCATCCGGCGGCTGTCCGGGACCAAGGGTGTCTCCCGGACCCGTACCACGATCGTGCTCTCCACGAAGTGGGAGAACCGGGTCGGAGAGCTGCCCGAAGAAGCGTAGACGTACGGTTGGACAGATCGTCGAGGAAAGGTGTGGGCATGGACGTCGGGCTCAAGCGCGAGCTGGAGGACAAGGTACGGGAGGGCGTTCGCCTGACCCGCGAGGACGGCATCGCGCTGTACGAGTCGGACGACCTGGCCTGGCTCGGCGGTCTCGCACACGAGGTGCGGACGCGGAAGAACGGCGACGTCGTCCACTTCAACGTCAACCGCCACCTCAACATGACCAACGTGTGCACGGCGTCCTGCGCCTACTGCTCCTTCCAGCGCAAACCGGGCGAGAAGGACGCGTACACGATGCGCATCGAGGAGGCGGTGAAGCTCGCCAAGGCGATGGAGGGCGAGAACCTCACCGAGCTGCACATCGTCAACGGCCTGCACCCGAACCTGCCGTGGCGCTACTACCCGCGGTCGCTGCGCGAGCTGAAGGCCGCGCTCCCGGACGTCTCCCTGAAGGCGTTCACGGCGACGGAGATCCACCACTTCGAGACGATCTCCGGGATGTCGGCGTCGGAGATCCTCGACGAGCTGATCGACGCGGGCCTGGAGTCCCTCACCGGCGGCGGCGCGGAGATCTTCGACTGGGAGATCCGGCAGCACATCGTGGACCACCGCACCCACTGGGAGGACTGGTCCCGGATCCACCGCCTCGCGCACGAGAAGGGGCTCAAGACCCCGAGCACCATGCTGTACGGCCACATCGAGGAACCGCGGCACCGGGTCGACCACGTCCTGCGCCTGCGTGAACTCCAGGACGAGACCGGCGGCTTCCAGGTCTTCATCCCGCTGCGCTACCAGCACGACTTCGTGGACATGAAGGACGGCAAGGTGCGCAACCGCCTCCAGGCGCGTACCCAGATGGCGACGGGCGCGGAGGCCCTGAAGACCTTCGCGGTGTCGAGGCTGCTGTTCGACAACGTCCCCCACGTCAAGGTCTTCTGGGTCATGCACGGAGTCCAGACCGCGCAGCTGGCCCTCCAGCACGGGGCGGACGACATGGACGGCTCGGTCGTGGAGTACAAGATCACCCACGACGCCGACAACTACGGCACCCCGAACAAGCTGACCCGCGAGGACCTTCTGGACCTGATCCGCGACGCGGGGTTCCAGCCGGTGGAGCGGAACACGCGGTACGAGATCATCCGCGAGTACGACGGTCCGGACGCGGGGCGTCGGGAGGCGCCGCAGCCGATGCGGCTCTGAGGCCGTTCGCCGGCCGCGGCGCCGCGGGGGCCGGTGCGTGCGCAGTTCCCCGTGCCCCTGGGGTGCTGAGGCCGTTGGCTGTGAGATCGCCGAGGATGTCTGTGCCGACGGGCCTGTGGTCGTTCGTCGGCTGCGGCCCGGTCGCGCAGTTGCCCGCGCCCCTGGGGGTGGGTGCTCGGAGGTGTCTGCGTCGGGGTGACGTACGTGACGCCGGGTGGGACTTGAGGCGGCCGGGTTGTAATGGCTAGCCTCGATTCATGCCCCTTACGTTCACCATCGACCCGGCCGTGGGCCCCGAGCTCCGCGACGGGATCCTCGACCTGTGGACGGACGTGTCCAACGCGGGCGGTGCCGTCGGGTTCGTGGCGCCGGTGGAGCGGGAGGCGATCCGGCCCGAGCTGGTGAAGCACCTCGCGGCGATGGCGGACGGCCGCGCCCGGCTCCTGGTCGGCCACGACGAGGACGGGCAGGTCGCCGCGGCCGCGTTCCTCACCTTCAACACCCACCGTCTGATGACCCACTGGGTGTGGCTGTACAGGGTGATGGTGCACCCCCGCCATCAGGGCCTGGGCTACGGCCGCGACCTGCTGGCTGCGGCGGCCGACGAGGCCCGGACCTTCGAGGGCATCGAGGCGGTACGGCTCACCTGCCGCGGCGGACTCGGCCTGGAGCGTTTCTACGGCTCCTGCGGCTACAAGGAGGTCGGCCGCATCCCCGGCGCGATCCGTGTCGCTCCCGGTGACGACCGCGACGACGTCATCATGCTGCTGCCGTTGGGCTGACCCCCTTCGAAGATCGGGTGTCCGGCGTGCTTCACTGGACGGTGCCCCTTTTTGGAACCGGAAGAGTGGATTGACATGCTCCGCTACACGCTGATGCGCCTCGGGATCTTGGTGGGCTGCCTCGTGGTCGTCTGGGGCCTCGTCTACTCCGGCATCGCGCCCCGCGGCCTCGGCGCCTCCAACGGCATGTGGATCGTCCTGCTCTCGCTGCTGATCTCGGCCCCCATCAGCTTCGTGGTCCTCCGCAAGGAGCGTGACCGCGCCTCCGTCAAGGTCGTGCAGCGGGTCGACCGGATGAAGGCCAACCTGGAGGCGAACCGCAGCCAGGAGGACGAGGCGGTCGACGAGGCCGCCCGCGCGCAGGGCCAGGCCCCGCAGGCCTCCTGACCCGGGTGCGGCGCCCTACCCCGGGCCGGACCGTACGCTTTGGGCATGGGTGTCGTGAAGAGCAAGCGGATGCCGCGTGCCGTGCGGGAACAGCAGATGCTGGACGCCGCTGTGGAGATCTTCGGGCAGCGTGGGTACATGGCCGCCTCGATGGACGAGATCGCCGAACTCGCCGGTGTGTCCAAACCGTTGGTCTACCTGTACCTGAACTCCAAGGAAGACCTGTTCACCGCGTGCATCCGCCGGGAGGCGGCCAGGCTCACCGAGGCCGTCCGGACGGGCGTGCGGACCGATCTGCCCGCCGACCGTCAACTCTGGGACGGGCTGCTGGCGTTCTTCACGCACACCGCGCAGAACCCGCACGGCTGGTCCGTGCTGCACCTCCAGGCCCGTATCCACGGTGAGGCGTTCGTCGCCGAGGTGACCGCGATGCGGGAGGAGATCGTGGCGTTCGTGACCCATCTGATCGTGGTCGCCGCCCGCGAGGCACACCGTGACCCCGACCTGCCGGAGCGCGAGGTCGCCGGCCTCGGCGAGGCCCTCGTCGGCGCCGCCGAGTCCCTCGCCGCCTGGGCCAACGCCACCCCGGGCGTCACCGCGAAGCAGTCCGCCGCGACCCTCATGAACTTCGCCTGGGCCGGGCTGGGCAACCTGATGCTCGGCCGGCCATGGACCCTCCAGGACACCCCCGAGCCCCCGGTCACCGTGGCCTGAACGGATACACGCCCCCGCTCACATGCACGCGGTCCCCGCCGCACAGTTCGAACCGCTCCCCGTCCGACGCGTACGTCACTGTCCCCGGCAGCAGTACCGGGGCCCTGAACTCCGCCCGGATCAGCACCGCTTGAGGTGTCCCGTGGGCGGCCAGGCAGCGGGCCGCCGTCCACATGCCGTGGGCGATGGCTCTCGGGAAGCCGAAGAGGCGGGCCGTGAGCGGGTACAGGTGGATCGGGTTGCGGTCGCCGGACGCGGCGGCGTAACGCCTGCCGATGTCCCCGGCCAGCCGCCACTCGTCGACCCCGGGCAACGGACCGTGCCTCTCACGAGGTTGCTCCTGGCCCCCGTCCCCAGCCCCGGCCCCGGTCTCCGTGCGGTGCCGTGCCAGATACGTGCTGACCGACTCCCATACGACGTCCTCGCCCGCCCGCAGTTCGGTGACCACGGTGGCCTCCGTACCGCGTCGGTGCGGTGCCAACCCGTCGACGTACACCGTGAGTTCGTACTCCCCGGTCGCCGCCAGCTCCCGGTAGCGGGTGATCTCGACCGAGGTGTGGACGAGCCCGAGCAGCGGCAGCGGGAAGTCCCGCGCGCTCATCAGCCGCATGGTCAGCGGAAAGCCCAGCACATGCGGATACGTCACCGGCAGCGCGTCCTCCCCGGTCGGGAACCCGCACACCCGCTCGTACGCGGCCAGCCGCGCCAGATCGACCCGCAGCCGGGGCAGCACCAGCCGGGTCCGGGGACAGTCCGCGGTGGCGGAGGGCCGTTTGAAGGGGGACCGCAGGGCGCCCGCGGCGAGGAGGGGGGCGAGGGAGGGAGGCCGGGCGAGCACGACCGGCAGACCACCCGGCCGCGGGCCACGGCGCCCCGGACCGGAGACACCCGCACCCTCGTCCCGCGTGCTGTCGTCGCACGCGTCCTCGGCCCGCATGTCGTCGGAGTGCATCCCCGCTACGCCCCCCGGATGAGAAGGCGGCCGGGCGCGGTGCCGGTGAAGCGCAGACAGCGGTCGGCCATGTCCAACTCCCTCATTGGGCACCTTGCTTACTCCAAAGTAAGGTTACCCGAGGTAAGCCCCGTATATCGAGAGGGCGCGGGCGAGACGGTCAGGCCGGGACGAAGATGAAAATTGTTCAGGATACCGTCCGGTAGGGTCCGGGACGCAAGAAATCCGACGAGGCTGCACATCTCCCCCGTCAAACCATCGCCGTACCCTCACCCTGCCATCACGCGGGCGCAATACGATCTCCTGCCTGACCTGCGGAAACTCTTCACAGGTCGTTCTTGGTGAACCTCTGGAGTCGTCCGTGTCCACCTCGCACCCGTCGGCCTCCGCGACGGTCCACTCCACGACGTACGACGGCACACCGGTGCTCGTGGAGCCCGAGATCCGGTACGCGGACGGGGCGGCGCGCGAGGTGTCCGTGCCGCCGTTCGTCCCGTGGTCGACACATGGCTCGCTCGCCGAGCTGCCCTTCGACAACGCGCGCGTCGCCCCCGAGGACCGCGTCCTCAGCCGCCGTACCGGGGACGGCCGTTGGGTGGACGTGACCGCGGCCCGGTTCGCCGAGGAGGTACTGGCGGTGGCGAAGGGGCTGATCGCCACCGGGCTGGCAGCCGGAGACCGGCTCGCCGTCATGGCGCGGACGGTCTACGAGTGGACCGTCCTCGACTTCGCGGCCTGGGCCGCCGGTCTGGTCACCGTCCCGATCTACCCCACCTCCTCGGTCTTCCAGGCCCGTTGGATCCTCCAGAACTCCGGCGCGGTCGCCCTCGTCACGGAGACCGCGGAACAGGCGTCGTCCCTCGGCCCGGAACTCAGCCGGCTGCCCGACCTGCGGCACATGTGGGTCATCGAGCGGGGCCATGTGGAGCGGCTGGCGGAGCACGGCACGGACGTGGGCGACCAGGAAGTCGCCGTACGCCGGGGCATGTTGAGCCCCGACACGCTGGCCACCGTCGTCTACACCTCGGGCACCACCGGCCGCCCCAAGGGCTGCGCCCTCACCCACGGCAACTTCCTCGCCGAGGTCGACAACGCGATCGAACTCCTCTACCCCGTCTTCCGGTCGCGGACGAACGAGGAGGCCGCGATCCTGCACTTCCTGCCGATGTCGCACATCTTCGGCCGGATGGTCGCCGTCGCCTGTATCCGCGCCCGGGTCCGCCTCGGGCACGCGCCGAGTCTGAAGTCGGAGGAGCTCCTGCCCGACCTGGCGAGTTTCCGTCCGACCTGCCTGATCACCATCCCGTACATGCTGGAGAAGGTGTTCAACGTCGCCCGCGCGCGGGCCGAGACCGGCGGCCGGGTGACCGCCTTCGACCGCGCGGTGGGCGTGGCCCGCCGCTACGGCGAGGCGCTGGAGTCCCGCCACGCGGGCACCGGCCCCGGCCCGGGCGCCGCGCTGAAGGCGGCCCGCACCTTCTACGATCCGCTGGTCTACCGCCGTATCCGCAACGCCATGGGCGGCAGGGTCCGTTACATGATCTGCGGCGGCTCCCCGCTGGGCCGGCGGCTCTCCTCGTTCTACGCCGGTGCGGGCATCGAGATCTACGAGGGCTACGGCCTGACGGAGACGACCGGCGCGTCCACCGTCACGCCTCCGCTCAAGCCCCGGATGGGGTCGGTGGGCTGGCCCCTGCCCGGCACCCGGGTCCGGATCGCGGCGGACGGCGAGATCCTGCTGGCCGGTGCCCACGTCCTGCGCGGCTACTGGGACCCGCACGGCCACGGGCTCGCCCCCGCGGCCGGTGACGGCTGGCTCGCCACCGGAGACCTCGGGCACCTGGACGACGAGGGGTACCTGTACATCACCGGCCGCAAGAAGGAGATGCTGATCACCGCGGGCGGCAAGAGCGTCGCCCCGGCCCCGCTGGAGAACTGGCTCCGCGCCCACCCCCTGATCTCCCAGGTCATGGTCGTCGGAGACACCCGCCCCTACATCTCGGCGCTGATCACCCTCGACATGGAGGGTGTGGGGCACTGGCGCCGAATGCGGGGCAAGCACCCGGTTCCGGCCGGACTTCTGCTGGACGACGAGGACTTGAGGAGCACGTTGCAGCGGGCGGTGGACGAGGCCAACAAGCTGGTCTCGCGCCCGGAGTCGATCCGCCGCTTCACCGTCCTGCCCGTGGACCTCACGGAGGAGGCGGGCCACCTGACCCCGTCGATGAAGCTCAAGCGGGACGTGATCGCCGAAGAGTTCGGGTCGTGGATCGAAGAGATGTACGCCGGCCCGGCCTTCGGCACGCACCACCGCGCGAGGAGCTGATCCCGGTCCACAAAGACCGGCGCAGGAGCTGACAGGGGTTCACTTCGGGGTCGATACTGCACAGGCCCGTCTCCGGAACATCCCGGAATCCGCACGTACCCCCCATGTGGGGACCCTAGGATCGCCATGTTAACCGGCGGTAACCCCTGGTTCGGGCACCCCCCGTGAACGCCCAGGCACGCATCGCACGTACATCATGCAGTAAGTGCGGAATCCAGCTGCACGCCCCAGGAGTCGCTCATGTCCCTCTCCTACACCTCCGGTACCGATTACGACGGTGCACCGGTGCTTGTCGAGCCCGAGATCGTGCGGCTGGACGGAGAGGTCCGGGAGGTGTCGGTCCCGCTGCTCGCCCCGCCGGTGACCCACGGTTCGCTCGCCGACCTGCCCTTCGACAACGCGGAGACGGCGCCGGACCAGCGTGTGATGAGCCGCCGGACCCAGGACGGCGACTGGATCGACCTGACGGCGGCGGAGTTCGCGCAGCAGGTGCTCGCGACTGCGAAGGGCCTGATCTCCGAGGGGCTGATGCCGGGCGACCGTATCGCGATCATGGCGCGTACGACGTACGAGTGGACCCTCCTCGACTTCGCCGCCTGGGCCGCGGGCCTGGTCACCGTGCCCGTCTACCCCACGTCCTCCGTCTTCCAGACCCGCTTCATCCTCCAGGACTCCGGCGCGGTCGCCCTGATCACGGAGACCGCGGGCCAGGCCACCGCCCTCGGCCCCGAGCTGAGCCGGCTGCCCGACCTCCGCCACATGTGGATCATGGAGAAGGGGCATGTGGCGCGGCTGGGCGAGCTCGGCCAGTCGGTCCCCGAGCAGGAGATCGGCGTACGGCGCGGGATGCTCGGCCCGGCCACGGTCGCCACCATCGTCTACACGTCCGGCACCACCGGCCGCCCCAAGGGCTGTGTGCTGAGCCACGGCAACTTCCTCGCCGAGGTCGACAACGCGATCGAGCTCCTCTACCCCGTCTTCAAGGCGAAGTCGGACGAGGACCCGGCAACGCTCCTCTTCCTGCCCATCTCGCACGTCTTCGGCCGGATGGTCGCCATCGCCTGCGTCCGCTCCGGCGTCCGCCTCGGGCACGCGCCGAGCCTCCAGGCGGAGGACCTGCTGGAGGCGCTCGGCAGCTTCAAGCCGACCTTTCTCCTCGTCATCCCCTACATGCTGGAGAAGGTCTTCAACAACGCCCGCGCCAAGGCGGAGAGCGGCGGCCGGGTCGGCGCGTTCGACCGCGCGGTGAGCGTCGCCGTCCGCTACGGCGAGGCCATGGAGACCCGCCACGCGGGCACCGGATCCGGCCCGGGCGCGGCCCTCAAGACGTCCCGCACCTTCTACGACCAGCTGGTCTACAAGCGCATCCGCAACGCCATGGGCGGCCGCATCCGCCACATCATCTCCGGCGGCTCCCCCCTCGGCCGCCGCCTCGCCGCGTTCTACGCGGGCGCGGGCATGGAGATCTACGAGGGCTACGGCCTGACGGAGTCCACGGGAGCCGCGACGGTCACCCCGCCCCTCAAACCCCGCCTGGACACGGTCGGCTGGCCCATGCCCGGCACGAGGGTCCGCATAGCGGCGGACGGCGAGATCCTGCTGGCCGGCGGCCAGGTCTTCCGCGGCTACTGGGACCCCTACGGCGAGGGGGTGGCCCCCGCCTCCGCCGACGGCTGGTTCCCGACGGGCGACATCGGCAAGCTGGACGACGAGGGCTATCTGACGATCACGGGCCGCAAGAAGGAGATCCTGATCACGGCGGGCGGCAAGAACGTCGCCCCGGCCCCCCTGGAGAACTGGCTCCGCTCGCACCCCCTGATCTCCCAGTGCATGGTCCTCGGCGACCGCCGCCCCTACATCTCGGCGCTGATCACCCTCGACATGGACGGCGTCAACCACTGGCGCCAGATGAACGGCAAGCACCCGGTTCCCGCCGAACTCCTGCTGAGCGACGAGGAGTTGCACCAGATCCTCCAGAGAGCGGTGGACGACGCGAACAAGCTGGTCTCCCGCCCCGAGTCCATCCGCCGCTTCACCGTCCTGCCGACCGACCTCACCGAGGCGGCCGGGCACCTGACCCCGTCTCTCAAACTCCGCCGCGAAGCCGTGATGCGGGACTTCGCGGCGGAGATCGAGGGACTGTACGTGAAGAAGTGACGCCTCAGCAGCGGCGTACGTCCTTCGTCAGCACCCCCTGCTCGGTCGCGAGCGTGTGGTCGTAGCACTCGCCGGGCCCGTACAGCCGGTACCGCTCACTCGTCGTCGCGACCGCGTGCCGCTCCTCGCGGGCCACCCCGAGGGTGAAGGTGGCGTCGCCGCGGTAGGTGTCGTCGACGCGGGTGGCGCCCGCTACGGCGTGGTCACCAAGGGACATGACGACCCGCAGCCGGTTGGCGCTGTCGACGGTGGCCCGGCCGTCCAGGGTGTAGTCGCGGTCGGTGCGGGACAAGTGCCCGTCGGTGGCGACGACTTGGTGATCGGTCCACTTACCGGTCAGGTTGTCGGTGTTCTCGTCGGGCGTCCACTGATGGTCGACGGCCGCGGTGAGCGTCCGCTCGACGGTCGTGGTGACGCGGCCGTGCGAGGTGTTCAGATAGCCGGAGACCTTGAGCCGGTCCTTGCCGCCGGTCACCAGGTGCCGCAGCGAGCCGTCCGTGAAGGTGTTGCCGACGGCCGGGTCTGCCTTCCGGTACGACGTGACAGCCCCCGTCACCACCGACTTGTGCGCGTCCTGCCACACCAGGATGTTGGTCGGCGCGCTCCACCCGGTCTGCCCGGCCGGCACCCCGAGCACCGACACGTCCACGGTGTGCGCCTTGCCGTCGTTGAGGAGCCCCGCGAACGGCGTCAGGTCGAAGGTCAACGGCCGTACGTCGAAGGCGGTGGGGGAGGGAATCACCGACCACAGATAGGGCGACCAGCCGCCGGTCCACACGTTCGGGTACGGGGACGCTATCCCCGCGACCTTCCCGTCGACGCTCACCTGCACCTCGCGGTACGGCCCGTCGTCCCCGGCCTGGCAGGAGTACGACGCGGACGGCGTCGTGGCCGAGTACCAGAACTCCTCGCAGCCGCCGCCCGACCCGGTCGCGTACACCTCGGCGAGGATGCGCTCGGAGTTGCGCGGGGTGGTGAGGGAGGCGCCGGCGGTCACGCCGTTGCCGGAGCTGAGGGGGATGACCTGGTCGGGAGCATCCGCGGGTCGCCGGCGCTCGGGCGCGTAGAAGGTGAGCGTCACCTTGACGTCGAGGATGCCCGTGTAGGTGTCGTTGACAACGTTGCTGATGAGCATGTCGACGGACTGCGCGCTGCTCAGCGTCTTCGTGTACTCGGTGACGTCCTTCTCGACGGACCAGTTGATCCCGTCCTGCGAGGGCTCGGGCGTCGAGGTCCGGAGGACCTGCACGCCACCGATGTCCAGATACCCGAGCCGGTCGTACTGCCGCCCCTTCACGTTCCCGTCCATCCGCAGCACGACCTTCGACCAGCGCCCGGGTGTCCCGCACCCGGTCGGCGGTGTGTACGTCCCCGTGTACGGCGTGAAGTCCTTGAACTTCGCCTCGGCGACGGTGACTTCGCAGGCCTTGGTGTGCGGGGTGCTGATCGGCGGGGCCGCGGTGACGGGGTCGTGGTAGTCGGTGCCGAACTCGACGGGGACCGTGGTGGCGGACGCCGTGCTCGCCGCGAGGGCCAGCGAGGCGAGAACGGCGGTGAGGACGGCGGCGGTGCGCCGTAGGGAGTGGGGGAGAGTTCGTCTCATGCGGCGCAGTGAACCCGGCTACCGCGCGTGTGACCAGGGGGCCATAAGAGGTCTTGACCAATTCCAGCCAGTTTGCTGACCATCGCGGTCATTGCCGGGACCGGCGAGGAGAGCGCCGACTTGGTGCAACCATTACCCGCCGCGGCGAGTCTCCTTCTTGCCCGACCCATGATCATCGCAGGAGACACATGTCCACGCGCACCAGCTTCCGCCTGGCACTGGCCACGGCCACCGCCGTGTCCCTGACCGGCGGACTGCTCACCCTCTCCGTCGGCGCCGCGAGTGCGGCCACCCCGGCGAAGTACGCCGACGACTTCAACGGGGACGGTTTCCGCGACTACGCCGTCGCCGGCCTCGGCGGTGACTTCACCGTCACGTACGGGACGGCCACCGGCACCGGAACCACCACGAAGACGTTCACCCAGTCCAGTGCGGGTATCCCGGGAACCGCCGGTGACGCGGGCGGGTACGGCGACATGTTCGGACTGGACGTCGCCGCCGCCGACCTCAACCGCGACGGGTACGCCGACCTCGCCGTCGCCGACTTCACCGAGAAGGTGAGCGGCAAGGTGAGCTCCGGCGCGGTCACCATCCTGTGGGGCAGGAAGACCGGCCTCACCGGCACCGACGCCACCCGTCTCAAGGTCACCGCCCGCTCCGACCAGGGCTTCGGCAAGGAGATCGAGACCGGCGACTTCAACGGCGACGGCAAGGCCGATCTCGCCATCGCCGACGCCTTCTCGTCCGTCTACGTCTACCGCGGCGGCTTCGCCAAGTCCGGTACGACGGGCAAGGTCACCAAGCACACCCTCGACGCCACGTTCGAGAACACCGGCATGGTCGCCGGCAAGGTCACCAAGGACAAGGCGACCGACCTCTACGTCCTGGGCCAGGGCTACCACAGCGACAAGATGACCCAGGACGCGTGGTTCCTGCGGGGCGGCTCCACGATCAAGCCCGGCAAGGTCACGGTCGTCAACAGCTCGACCCCCGACTACAGCCCCACCGGTGTCGTCGCCGACTTCGACAAGGACGGCTACGGTGACCTCGCGGTCAGCGACACCCGGTCCAACAACAAGGCGGGCTCGGTGGTCGTCTGGCGCGGCGGCAGCACCGGCCCGACGACGAAGTACCGCCTCACGCAGTCCACTTCGGGCGTGGCCACGGCCGCCGCGGCGCGCGAGTACTTCGGCTCCGACCTCTCCGCCGGGGACACCAACGGCGACGGCTACCCGGACCTGGCGGTCGGCGTGCCGTACGAGAACGTCGGCTCGGTGGAGGACGCGGGTGGCGTCCACATCCTGCGCGGCGGAAAGTCCGGCCTGACCGGCAAGAACTCCCAGTGGTTCACCCGTGCGAGCGCGGGCGTCCCCGGGAGCCCCACCCAGTACGAGAACTTCGGTTCCCTCGTCCGCCTGCGCGACATCGACCGCGACGGCGACAAGGACCTGGTGGTGTCGAACGACTACTACGGCCCGAGCCTGCTGCTTCCCGGCACGGGTTCCGGCATCACGGCGACCGGTGCCCGCGAACTGAACGTGGCGCCCGTGTTCCCGCAGTAGGGGAGAGGGTGAGGTGAGCGACCCGAGGGGCGATCGCCCGCTCCGGTTCGTCAACGACGAGGACGGGGAGCGGGGGAGAGGCCTGATCCTCGTCGCGCTGCTCGCCCGTACCTGGGGCGTCACGGAGCGGGACGTAGGCAAGACGGTATGGGCCGAGATCGGGCTCGGGAGGGCATGAGAACGGCGGCACGGTCTGCCCGTGCCGCCGTTCTCCCGAGCCGTTACCGGCGTCAGTTGCTGAAGTAGAAGTACTGCCAGGCGCCGATGGTGTTGGTGTTGACGCTGTCGCCCGAGGACGGGTCCACGTACACGGCGCGTACCCGGGCGCGGATACCCGACGTTCCGGCGTGGCCGAGGTTGACGACGGATTTGCCGTTCGTGCCGAGGGCGAAGTACTCGGAGCCGGTGGTGTACCACCTGCCCTCGGAGTAGACCTGGAGGTCCAGGCGCTGCTTGCGGCCCGTGTAGTACGTCATCGTGGTGGTCAGGATGGCGTCGGTGTTCTTGTGGAAGTAGCGGTAGCGGGTGGAGCCGATCGTGCCGGTCTTGTAGTACTTGGACAGCGAGGCGGCGATCTTCACGTGTGCGTACGCGTTGGACTTGACGGTCCGCGGGGCGTAGCGGGAGTCGCCCTTGTAGACGGCCTTCACGGCGGTGTCACGGGACATGGTGACGCTCGTCGACAGGTTGCCGTGCGCGTCGACCTTGGCGGACTTCAGCAGCTTGTTCGGCTTGTCCGCGCCGTAGGGGTCGGCCCAGATCTCCACCGTGCGGTTGCTGTAGGTGGTGCCGAGGTGGGCGGTGAAGGTGACCTTCTTGCCGTAGGCGTAGGTCTTCTTGTTGTTGGTGAGGGTCAGGGCGGGCGTGGCCCGGGAGACGGCGACGGTGTCCGAGGCGGACGCCGAGGTGTGTGCGGCGTCCCCGGGATACGTGACCGTGTAGCGGACCTTGCCGCCGGCCGGGGGTGCGTCGGTGAAGGAGAACGCGCCGTTCGCGCCCAGCTTCGTGGTGCCCAGGGACTTGCCCGACGGGGAGAGCATGTCGGTGCGGACGATGTTCACCGGGGTCCCGGCGGGCGGCTTGAGACCGGTGGTGAGGGTGCCCTTGACGGTGAGCGTCTTGGCGCGGGTGGCGGTGGCCGGGGCGTTGACGGCGAGCTTCGCGACGTACTTGCGTGGCTCGCTCACCGTCTGGAACTGCATGGAGCCGGACGATCCGGTCAGCACGTACAGCTTCGTGCCGTCCGCCGACCAGGCCGTCGTGTGGCCGCCCCACGGCATCCAGGAGTCCGACAGGTTGCGGACGCTGGCCGGGGCGTCGGCGCCGCCGGGGAAGACGTAGGTGTCGCCGGTGTTGTCGGTGTCCAGCGAGGTGGCCGCGATCGTGCCGTCCGGCGCGACGGTGACGGTCTCGGTCTGGTCGTTGACCGGGTAGTCGTGCACCTTGGCGAGGTCGGAGAGCCGGTATTCCTCGGCGGCCCGGCGGCCCTGCCCGACCACGACGATCGACTGTCCGCCGGGAGTGAACGCGGCGTCGCTGTAGAAGCCGCCCTCGTCCGCGGTGACGCGGATGACCGGGGTGCCGGAGGCGATGTCGTAGACGACGATCGGCCCGGAGCTGATACCGCCGTCCAGCGCGACCAGGGTGTCGGGGTTGGCCGGGTCGGCGTACAGCATGGGCGTGCTGGCGAAGTCGTGGTCGCCCGCGAGGTCGAGCCGCACGGTGGCCGGGTCGGCGGTCAGGTCGATCTCGCCGAGCCCGGAGTCCCACTGGTCGCCGTAGCCGAACCAGATCCGGCCCTGTGTCAGGGCGATGTGACGCGGTGCCGTGCCCGCGCCGGTCGGGTATGCGGCGGTCTGGCCGAGCGTCGCTGTGTCGAAGGCGACGATCTTGTCGGCGCCGGTCACGGCGGCGTACAGGGTGCTGCCGTC
The DNA here is from genome assembly GCF_036174265.1 of Streptomyces sp. NBC_00285. NCBI lineage: Bacteria > Bacillati > Actinomycetota > Actinomycetes > Kitasatosporales > Streptomycetaceae > Streptomyces > Streptomyces sp. NBC_00285. Next base: position 6,309,683 of record NZ_CP108055.1, read on the forward strand.
CGCGCTCAGCTGAAGATCCGAGACCTGGGGCAGGCCGGTGAGTGTGGTGACGACCTTGCCGACGTAGTCGACGACGGCTATTCCGTCGCCGGTGCTCATGTACAGGTGCTGGTGGGCGCCGTCGACGACGGTGTCATTGACGTTGCCGACGCCGATCGGCACGTTCGTGTCGGCGACCGCGGGTGAGGCGGCGAGCAGCAGCGAACCGAAGAGAGCTGCCGTCGCGACGGCAGCAGGAAGTGTGCGGATGCGCACGGTGATGGAAACCCCCCAAGACTGTGGCCGCTGTCAGCGGCCCGTACCGGCCCCCTGGCCGGAGAGTGAAGCGTAGGGCAGAGGTATGACACTCCGTACGCCACCCTCCGCGTCCGATGGAGCTCGGGACCCTTCATGGCCGGAGGCCGACGATGAACGACGGTCTGCGGTGGCTCGGGGAGCACTGCTACGAGCCGCCCATGGGTAGCTCGGGGATGCGGGGCGGCGTATCACCGAGGTGTTGACCGGACTACCGAGCGACGCTCCGGGCCACGGCGCATCCCCCGGTTGGTCTAGTCGGTAGATGTTGCGCATCCGAACGAGCAAGGAGCGCAGCAAAGTTGGACGAGTTCTCGCGCGATGTCCGATCGATTCGCCTGCCACGGTGGGGGCATGTGTCCGCGAACCCGGGCGTGGTGCCGTGGCTGGTCTTCGATGAGGAGGGGCGGGCTGTCGAGCGTCGGTACCTGATCGATTTCGTCGCCCGGTACAACCGGCCCGGCAGCGTCCGCAGCTACGCATTCGACCTGCTGCGGTGGCGGTGGCGGTGGCGGTGGCTGCGGGTGGTTGATGTTCCGTGGGACCAGGCCACTCCTGCTGAAGGGCGGGACTTCGCGTTGTGGCTGGGGGCGACGGTCAAGGTCCCCAACCCTGCGCGGACGATTTCCACCGCGACAGCGGGCACCATCAATCCGATCACCAAGAAGCCCTACCTGGACGACCGCTACAAGCCCCGCACCATCCGGCACAGCAACGAGGTGATCCGCAGCTTTTACACCTTCTGGATCGAGACCGGCGAAGGCCCGCTGATCAGCCCGGTGCCGCTGGCGCGCTCCGAGCGTCGCCGTCCCCACGCCCACCACAATCCGCTCGATCCGCAGCAGCGGCCCCGCCTAATCGAGATCATCCGCAACCTCCGTGAGCGCATCACCGAGGCCCGCGCCAACGGCTGGCTCGGCGAGGTCGAAGGACTCCAGGTCAGCCTCAACGCCGCCATGGCCAAGCTCACGAGCCTCAACCGGACCCCCACCGACGGCCGCCCCCAACTGGTCGACCTCGGCATGCCCATCTTCACCGACACTCCAAGTCCGTGACGTATGCGACGTACGGGCCCTGAGGTTCAGCACACTGAACCTCAGGTGCACGTGGCGTTGGGACGTCGCAGATGCCAGCTGGGGCGGTGAACACCCGCAGGGCCCACTCGGTAAGAACGCCGCACCGCAGCGTCTTCCTACCGTGTTCCGGCCGCACCCTGGGTTGGGTTCACGCGCTCAAGCTTGGTCCAGCCGGTCCAGCCTCGCTTCGTCAGCAGCTCGATCAGCCGACGGGCCGGCGGCAGGGTGTCAAACACATGTGTATCCAGCAGCTCGGCGAACGGTGGCTCGATGCCGGTGTCGTCGACGTAGAACTCGCCCTGCGCGTTGGCCATCTGGGTGATGTAGGCGGCCAGCTTGTCGGCCAGTTCGACGAGCCGTGGGTCGTCGTCGGTGCCGTCGAGAGCTTTGCCCAGGGTGAGATAGAAGTCGATGATCTGCGGGTTGGCTATCTGCTCCCGCTTGCGTGCCATCCACTCCGGGACTCGCTCGGGTGAGCGCGCGGCCAGCGGGATCCAGCCGTCGCGCTCGACTTGGACAATCCGTTCGTCGACTCCGAGCGCCCGCAGCCGGTCAAGGTAGTCGACCACCTCCTGGGGCAGTGCCAGGCTGTCCCCGGCGGCGAGACGGGCGATCCGCTCGCGGTGTCGCTGCCGTTCCCTGATCTCCGCCCGCAGCCGCTTGTCGATATCTGCGACTGCCGCGGCGAACTCCTCCTCGTTTGCCTGGAGCAGCTCCCGCACGCGCGCCAGAGGGACCCCGGCCTCGGCGAGGGTCCGGATCTTGACCAACTCGACCACGGCGTCGGCGCCGTACCTCCGATAGCCGGAGTGGTCCCGCTCCGGTTCCGCCCGCAGCCCCTTGGCGTGATAGTGCCGCACCGCGCGCACCGTCACTCCGGCATACGTCGCCAGCTCGCCGATAGTCAGCATCAGACCAGTCTCCTAGCTCGCAGCCCGGGTCCGGTAGAGACGCCGCGACCAGAGGTAGCCGACCAGCCCGATCACCACACACCAGCCGATGGCCCAGAGCACGTCCGAACCATCGGGCGATCCGGCCAGCAGACCGCGGAAAGCGTTCATGATCGGCGTGAACGGCTGGTACTCGGCGAACCACCGCAGCCCGGTCGGCATCGACTCCACCGGCACGAACCCGCTGCCCACGAACGGCAGAATGATGAAGATCATCGGCCAGTTACTCGCGGCCTCCGGGTTCGGGCTGACCAGCCCCAACGCCACGGTGAACCAGGTCATCGCGAACGACAGCAGCGCAAGCAGCCCGACAAGGCCCAACCACTGCATCGCCGAGGCGGCTGTCTCCAGACCCAGCAGGAACGCCACCCCGAAGACCGTTGCGAGTGCCAGCGCAGTCTGGACCATCGCGCCCAGCACATGGCCGGTGAGCACCGAGACCTTGGCGATGGCCATGGTTCGGAACCGGTCGATGATTCCGCCTGTCATGTCGGTGGCGACCGAGACCGCGGTGCTGATGGACACGCTCGCCACCGCCATCACCAAGATCCCCGGAGTGATGAACGTCAGGTAGTCGCCGCGGTCCCCCGCCGGGGCTCCGGGCAGACCGGCGCCCATGGCGCCTCCGAAGACGTAGACGAACAGCAGCAGGAACAACAGCGGCAGGCCGATCAGCATCAGCGTCTGCGATGGGTACCGGGCCATGTGCTTCAGGTTGCGGCGCAGCATGGTCGCCGAATCGCGGACGGCATACGTCGCGCTATTCATGCCGACACCTCCTCGGGAGACTCGTCGGCGGTGGAGTGGTCGGTCAGAGCCAGGAATACGTCATCCAGGTCCGCGGTGTGCACAGCGAGCCCGGTGACGGCGTCGTCGTCGATCCCGGCCAACAGCCGTCGCAAAGTGGTGAGGCGGCCGTCGTGCGGCAGGGTCAGGGTGAGCCCCGCGGCGTTCGCGTTCGCCCCGGGGAACTGGCGCGCCAACTCGGCCAGCCGCTCACTGTCGGTGGCCTGAAGCGCGACATGACCGCCGGGGACCAGCCGCTTCAGCTCGGCCGCGGTGCCCTCGGCGACCAGTCGGCCCCCGTCGAGCACACCGATCCGGTCGGCAAGCTGGTCGGCCTCCTCCAGGTACTGGGTGGTGAGAAAGACGGTCACCCCGTCGGCCACCAGCTCCCGCACGATCCCCCACAGGTCACGGCGGCTGCGCGGGTCGAGGCCGGTGGTCGGCTCGTCGAGAAAGATCAGCCGAGGCCCGCCCACCAGGGTCATGGCCAGGTCCAGCCGCCGCTTCATACCGCCGGAGTACGTCACCGCGCGCCGGTCGGCGGCATCAACCAGGTGGAACCGCTCCAGCAGTTGCTCCGCCACGCTTTCCGCATGGCGCCGTTCGAGGTGACCGAGGTCGGCCATCAGCCGCAGATTTTCCCGCCCGGTCAGTAACTCGTCCACGGCGGAGAACTGCCCGGTCACTCCGATCGACGCACGAACCTGGTCTGCCTCGCGGCGCAAGTCGTACCCGGCGACCCGAGTTTCACCGGCGTCCGCAGGGAGCAACGTGGACAGGATCCGGACTGTGGTGGTCTTGCCGGCCCCGTTGGGTCCGAGCAGGGCGTAGACGGTGCCTGCGGGGACGGTGAGGTCGACCCCGGCGACCACCTCGTGGTCGCCGTACGACTTGCGCAGCCCGGCGACCTCGATCGCACTGGTTCTTGTCGTCATGCCGACCATGCTGAGAGGTTGCCCCTGCGTCAGGGTCAACTGTTGCAGCTACATGGCCTCCCACCCGGTGATCGATTCCTTAGTCCGGAAGAGTACTGACGCCCTGAACCGCCTTGTTCAGCCGGGCAGTTGGAGAGTGAAGACCGTCTCGGTTCCGGGGGAGCTGGTGACGCTGAGGCTGCCGCCGTGGGCCTCGGTGAACCGGCGGGCGATGGAGAGGCCGAGGCCGCTGCCGCCGGTGTGCCGGTTGCGGGACTTCTCGGCGCGCCAGAACCGGTCGAAGACATGCGGCAGATCCTCCGGGCCGATGCCGGAACCGGTGTCGCTGACCTGGATCAGGACGGTGTTCCCGGTCCGGCGGGACCGCACGGTGACACTGCCGCCGGGGGGAGTGTGGCGTACGGCGTTGGACACCAGGTTGCCGACGGCCTGGCGCAGCCGCATGGGGTCGGCGTACAGCTCGGTGTCACCGTCGGTGCGGACGTCCAGGGTGATGCGCGCGCTCTGGGCCTGGCCGCCGTGGGCGGTGGCGACGTGGTGCAGGAGGTCGCCCGCGTCCAGGAGCTCACGGTGCAGCTGGAGCGTGCCGGCCTCGGCCGCCGCCAGGTCCCGGAGGTCGTCGATGATGTGCTGGAGCAGCAGGGTCTCCTCCAGCAGTACCGAGGTCACGTCGTCGTCCGGGGTGAGCACACCGTCCTGGGTGGCTTCCAGCCAGCTGCGGATGGTGCTGAGCGGTGTCCGCAGTTCGTGGGCGATGTCGCTGACCATGGCCTTGCGCTGCTCCTCGGTGCGTTCCCGGTGCTCGAAGAGGTCGTTGAAGGCGGCGGTGAGGTGGCCGATCTCGTCGCCGGTGGTCACCGGGACGCGGAGCTGCGGGCGGCCCGGGTTCCGTACGGCGCTGGTGAGCGCGCGCAGCGGTCTGACCAGGCGGACGCCGATCACCACGGTCACCGTCATGGTGAGCACGAGGACGAGGGCGACGACCCCGACGATGCGGATGGTGTTGGCCTGCGACAGGTCGAAGCCCGGAACCGCCGATCCGGCCGGTTCACTGACGAACAGCTGTGCCGCCGGGGCGACGTAGGAGGCGAGCTGTTCCCGGCGGCTGGAGTTGACACAGTTCTGCGCGGCCGGGGCCTCGGCGGCGCCCGGCTTGGGGGAGAGCGTCAGATCGAGCACCACGGTCGGCCGGCCCTGATGCGCCAGACAGGTCTTGATCAGCTTGTTGAGGCTGTCGAGAGCCTTCAGCTCGCCCGGTGTCGCGAGTGCGAGCTGGAGCGTGGATTCGCACCTGCCCAGGGCGTAGGCCTGCTTGGTGTCGTCGCCGGTCTCGATGCTGGGGTGACCGCTGAGCGAGACGGAGACCTTGGCGGGGAAGCCGTATTTGATCACGCAGTCCCTGAGCGTGTTCGCGTTCCTGAGGAGATCCTGGCGCTGTGCGGCGGAAAGCCGGAACGGGCCGAGGACACGGGGGTCGATACGGTCGGCGCCGGCGTCGGGGAACAGCGCGGGGTCGACCTGGAGCGGGTCGATGACCGCGAACGCACGGTCGGGCAGCGGCGATGTGCCGGGCGCGGAGTCCGCGATCGTCCGGCGGCCGTGGTCCTGGGCGGTGAGGGTGATACGCCGGTTGGTCCGGTCGGCGAGCCGGCTGACCGTCCGTGTGACTCCGTCCCAACTCGGGTGGACGGCGGCGTAGTCGGTGAGCACCTTGTAGATGTCCGTGTCGTCGGAGAGGACCTGCCCCTGCTCCTGGCGGATCGCGCTGGTGGTGGTCCGTACCGCGAGCCAGGCGGTGGCGGTGATCGCGCAGAGGGCGATGAGAAGCGAGGAAGCCAGCAGCCTGACCAGCAGACTCCTGCGCAGCGGCACCCTGGTCTCGGGGGTCTCGGCGTACACCGCGGGCTCAGTGCGCACGGTGGCTCTCGGGGCCGTCAGCGATCTTGTAGCCGACCCCGAAGACGGTCAGCAGGAGGACCGGCTGCTTCGGGTCGGCTTCGAGCTTCTTGCGCAGGTTCAGGATGTGCACGTCGATGGAGCGCTCGGTGATGAAGCGGTCGGACCCGCGGGTCCGGGTCAGCAACTGCCGCCGGGTGAAGACCCGTTCGGGCTCGGCGGCCATGGCCGCCAGGACCTCGAACTCCCCGGGGGTGCATTCCACCTGCCGCCCGCCGAGGTGGACGGTGTGCCGGACCGGATCCACCGAGAGGGCGCCGGCCCGCAGGACCGGGTCGGTCTGCCGGCGGTCGTCCGGTACGGCGGCGCTGTCGCCGGTACGCCGACTGCGCCTCAGCAGGGTGCGGATACGGGCCATCAGCTCACGGGGGCTGTAGGGCTTGGTCATGTAGTCGTCGGCGCCGAGGTCGAGGCCGAGCAGCAGGTCCTCCTCGGTGGCGCGGGCGGTCAGCATCAGCACCGGGAGGCCGGACGACTCCCCCCGCAGAATGCGGCAGACGTCCAGGCCGTCGACCACCGGCATCATCACGTCGAGGACGAGCAGATCGGGCGGTCGGCGGCGGGCCTCGTCGATCGCGGCACGTCCGTCGTGCACCACCAGGGCGGTGTGGCCCTCGCGTTCCAGATAGCGCCGGATCACCGTGGCCTGTCTGACGTCGTCCTCGGCCACCAGGACATGTGCGCACATGCTGCCGACCATAGGGCGGGGCGCTGCGATTCAGACAGGTTTTTGATGGCAGCCTGACGGGATCCTCATATCGCTCGGCCATGGTGGCCGCCATGCCGAACATCAATGACCGGCCAGGCCTTGAAGAACCCGCATTGCGCGGATGACTTCCGCGAATGGATCAGGTGCATGAACTCCGAGGGGCTCAAGGTTGTCGGGCTGCCCGACAATGCGGGCTGGAACTACGCGTCCAACGACCAGCCGATCAATTCGGATGAAATCGAGAGCAGTTGCCGGCTGGAGGCATGCAGTGCGAGGAAGTGAGCACGCTCAGGCCGACGAGCCGCCCGGCAGCGCGACGCCGGGGAAAGCGCGGAAACGGGTCGTCATCGCGGTGGCCGCACTGCTCACGGCAGGCGTGGTGGGGGTCAGCCTGGCCGGGGTGAGGAGTGCTGGGAAGCCGTCGGGCGCCGCGGCGAGCGGTGCGCCCCGGGTGAGCACCGTCGCGGTGGTCAGGACCGACCTGTCCAGCACCCTCTCGCTGCACGGAACCCTGGGCTACGGCAGGGCCGTATCGGTGAAGGGCGGCAAGGAGGGCCTGGTCACCCAGCTGCCGGCGGTGGGGGCCAAGGTGTCCAGGGGCAGGTCGCTGTACCGGCTGGACGATCGTCCGGTGCCGGTGTTCTACGGGACCACACCGCTGTTCCGCCCCCTGGACACCAGGGGTCTCATGGGCAGGGACGTCAAGGTGGTCGCGGACAACCTCAGGGCGCTCGGCTACGACATCGGCGCCCAGCCGGCGTCGGGCAGTTGGGTCGCGCAGCGGCCGGAGCCGACCGGCGCCGCGAGCGCCTCGCCGTCCCCGTCGCCCTCGGCGTCCCCCTCCCCCTCCCCGTCGCCGTCCTATGTCCGGGTCAAGCCCGGCGAGGGGGTGCTCACCGCCTCCCTGATCGCGGCGGTCGGGCGGTGGCAGACCCAGGTCGGTATGCCCTCCACCGGGGTCCTCGGCGCCGGCGACGTGGCGGTGCTGCCGGGCGAGGTACGGGTCGGTGCCGTACAGGCGCAGCCCGGCGACCCGGCCACCGGAACGCTGATGTCGGTCACCGGTACCGCCAAGTCGGTGTCGGTGCCGATGGCCGCGACCGACGTCGACTCCATCCAGCAGGGTGACAAGGCGACCGTGACGCTGCCCGACAACTCCGAGGCCCATGGCGCCGTCTCCGCCATCAGCACGGATGCCCAGGCCTCCGACCAGGCAGGTGGTGACTCCGGCGGCACAGCGCAGCTGGTGGTGACCGTCTCGCTGGACAGTACGGCGGCGCTGCGCCGCCTCAACTCCGCACCCGTACAAGTGCAGTTCACCGGGGAGACCAAGAAGGGCGTACTGGCCGTGCCGGTCGGCGCACTGCTCGCGCTGAGCGGCGGCGGTTACGCGCTCCAGCTCCCCGGCGGCCGTCTGCTGGCCGTCGAGACGGGGATGTTCGCCAAGGGACTGGTGGAAGTGAGCGGCACCGGCATCACCGCGGGCACCAAGGTGGCAACGGCCTCATGACCGACCGCACACCTCCGGTACTCACCGTCCGCAACGCGAGCATGGCGTATCCCGGCGGGGTCAACGCGCTGGACGATGTCTCGCTGGCCATCGGGACCGGTGAACTGCTGGCCATCGTCGGACCTTCCGGGTCCGGCAAGTCCACTCTGCTGAACATCATGGGCACCCTGGACCGGCCGACGAGCGGCACCGTGGAGATCGGCGGCCGGGACGTCTCCTCGCTCTCCGACCGGCGGTTGTCCGCGCTGCGTGGCCGCTGGCTCGGCTTCGTCTTCCAGCAGTTCCATCTCACCGAGGGGCTGACCGCAGCCGAGAACGTCGCCACCGGTCTGCTCTACGCGGGTGTGCCACGCGGCCGGCGCCGTCCGCTGGCGCTGGAGGCGCTGGCCCGGGTCGGCCTGGGCCACCGGGCCGGACACCTCTCGCACCAGCTCTCCGGCGGTGAACGCCAGCGCGTCGCCATCGCCCGGGCTCTGGTCAACAACCCCGCGCTGGTGCTCGCCGACGAGCCCACCGGCGCGCTGGACACCGCCAACGGACGGGCCGTCCTCGAACTGCTGACCGAGCTGAACGACGAGGGCACCACCATCGCGATCATCACCCACGACCGGGACATCGCCGAGCGGCTGCCCCGCCGGGTGGAGATCCTCGACGGGCGCCTCGTCGCCGACACGTATGAGGGGCCATGAACACCACCGGGAACACCACCGTCACCGAAGCGAACAGCAGGCCGGTACGGCTGGCCCCGCTGGATCTTCTGGGGCTGGGTCTGCTCGGCATCCGTACCCGGAAGATGCGGGCCGCGCTGTCGGCCCTGGGCATCTCGATCGGCATCGCCACCATGATCGTCGTCACCGGGATCCCGGCCTCCAGCCAGAAGGCGCTGCTGAACGAGCTCTCGGCGATGGGCACCAACATGCTCCAGGCGCAGCCGGTCCCCAATCCGAACTCACCGGTGCTGCTCCCGCCGGAATCGGTGGACATGGTCCGCCGTATCGGTCCGGTCACCATGGCCAGTGCCGTCGCCAACACCCATGCCACCGTGCACCGTTCGGACCGTGTCGACCCCAGCGACTACGCCGGACTCACCATCCTGGCCAGCGAGGTCAACCTGCTCCCGGCCATCAACGCCGAGGTGCGGTCGGGCCGCTTCCTCAACGCCGCCACCGAGAGGTTCCCCACCGCGGTGCTCGGTTCGGTCGCCGCCACCCGGCTCGGCTTCGCGAAGCTGAACGACCGGGGACCCACCCCGCAGATCTACATCAACGATCGCTGGTTCACGGTCGTCGGCATCCTTGCCCGGACCCCGCTCTCCCCCGACATCGACCGCTCGGTACTCGTCGGATGGGACGCCGCCCGCACCCAGTTGAAGTTCGACGGACACCCCACGGTGATCTACATCAAGGCCAGGGAATCCGCCATGGAGGCGGTCCGGGGCGTGCTGCCCGCCACGGTCTACCCGGAACTGCCCGGCATGGTCCAGATCAGCCGCCCGTCCGACGCGCTGGCCGCGAAGCGCGCCACCCAGACCACCTTCTCCGCCCTCTTCCTGGGACTCGCCGGAGTCGCGCTGCTGGTCGGCGGTATCGGAGTGGCCAACACCATGGTCATCTCGGTCCTCGAACGCCGCCGTGAGATCGGCCTGCGCCGCGCGCTGGGCGCCAACCGGGGCCAGATCCGCGGCCAGTTCCTCACCGAGTCCGTCGTACTGTCCGCGCTCGGCGGCGTGGCCGGTACGGTCCTCGGCGTCCTGGCCACCGTCGGCTACGCCACCTACCAGCACTGGCCGCCGGTCGTCCCGCTCACCTCGGTGGCGGAAGGGTTCGGTGGCGCCGTACTCGTCGGCATGATCGCCGGTGTCTACCCGTCCATCAGGGCCGCCCGCCTCACCCCCACCGAGGCCCTCGCGTCAGCATGAACGAACCGACCCACATGGAAGAAGGGCGTTGGGCCGTCGGACGGCCCAACGCCCTTGCGTATGCGCCTACTTCTGGAAGGCCTTCACCTGGCAGGCGGTTTCGATCTCATTGAAGTGCGGAGGATTCGGCTGGCTCTGGTCGTAGGAGTAGTCGGAGCCGCCGACCATGGTGGCCCTGATGCCGTGGGCGTTGAGGCACTTCACCATGACCCGCAGGTCGTCGGAGTAGTCCGGATTCTGGGCCGGGTCCAGCTCCGGCGGCGTAATCGGCTGCTTCGACGCGCAGGCCTTCGCTCCGGCCTTCTCGGCCGGGGTGGTCGGCGCCCCCTTCAGCGGCCCGCCCTTCGCCCTCAGGCAGGCGTTCCAGCTGTCCCACATCCGGTTGGTGTCCTCGGTGGAGCTGTCCAGCCGGATGACGGGGCGGCCGGCGTCGGGGTCCGTTGTCCGCGTCGGTGTCCCAACTGCCTTGCCCGGGCTCGCGATCGAGGCGACATCGCTGTCGCCGGCAATGCCTGTGTCACTCCCGCTGCCCGAGCCGCCGCCACCGCACGCGGTGAGGACGACGAGGCCCGTTGCGCCGATGGCGGTGAACAGGGCTGCCCGCGCGGAGAGGCCGGGAACCGGCCGGCTGTGATGAGAGGGGTTCGTCATGGCGGCCACTGTCGCCGAACGATATGAGGGTCCTGTCAGATTGCTGACAAGGGCCTGTCTGAACCCGTCCGGGCAGCCGGCCCCGGGCCTCCGTACGAACAGTCGGTCGCCGACAGGCAAGGCGCCCGGCAACGGCCCAGCCACCGCGATCGGTCGTGGGCCGCCCACGACCGATGGAACAGAACTGATGTCGGCTTTCGCGGCGGCTGTGCTCTTGGGCATCGCCTTCATCATCCACGCCACCGAAACGTCGACCGGTGGTTCAGCGAGATTCCGCCACGGTGTCCGCGAACGCGCGCGCCGGCGGCGACAGCGCGTCCCAACGGCGTACCGCCCAGCCGACGGAGAGCGGACGCAGGGCGGGGACGGGAACCAGACGCAGGTCACCCCGGCCCGGTACGTCCAGCCCCGGCAACGCGGGCACCACCGCCCGCCCCAGCCCCAGTTCGGCCAGCAACAGTGCTGTGTCCCAGTCGGCCACGCTGGTGTCGAAAGCGAGCTGTACCCCCAACTCCGCGCAGGCCGAGTCCAGATGGGCCGCGGAGGTGGAGTCCGGGGGAAGACGGATCAGGCGTACGTCCCCCAACTCGGCCGCCTCGACGCACGTCCGGGACGCGAGAGGGTCGTCGGCCCGCACCGCCAGGACCCACGGCAGCTCCATGACCGGCCGCTGCTCGATGCCCCGCACCGACGGGCCCAGCGTGATCCACGCCAGGTCGAGGCTGCTGTCGGCCAGCGCGTCGAAGCAGGCCCGGCTGGAGCTCTCGGTCCTGAACTCCAGCCTGACGTCGGGGCGTTGCCGCCGGAAGGCCACCACCGCGTCCGACATGAAGTGCCGTACGGTCGTCGCGCCCGTCGCCACCCGGACCGACCCGCTCTCGCCGTCGACCAACTCACGCAGACGGCGCAGGGCGAGATCAAGACCCGCGATGCCGTCCGCCGCGGCCGCCTCCAACACCCGCCCTGCCTGCGTCGGTACGACTCCCCGAGGCTGCCGCTCTAGCAGACCGACCCCCGTCTCCCGCTCCAGCCGCTTCACGTGCTGGCTCACCGCGGACTGCGTGCAGTCCAGCTCACGGGCCACCGCACTGAGGCTTCCGGCGCGGCACACGGCCACGAAGACACGCAGGTCGTCGAGGGTCATGACACCCAAGCTAACACTTGGGTCCTGCGGCAAATCTTTAGGATTGACTGGGGTGAGCGCCCGTACGACGATCTCCTCAGGGCCCGGGCGGCAACCCGCTCCCAACCCGGGAGGAGCGGGTGCCGACCCAACCCACCCCTTCTGCCGAGGAGTTCGGTGCCCGTGCAGGCGATCACCACCGACGAAGCCAGAGCCCTGTTACGGCGGCTCGGCGCCGACCGCACTCCCCACCCCGGCGGCACCCTCCTCGCCCACCTCGAACGCGTCCGCGTCCAACTCGCCCTCTGGGACGCCCGCTTCGACCTCCAGGTCGCCGGCCTCTGCCATGCCTTCTACGGCACCGACGGCTTCCCCGCCGGCTTACTCCCGCTCGATCGGCGCTCCGAACTCGCGGCCGTGATCGGCCCGGACGCCGAAGCGATCGTGCACTTCTACGCGAGCTGCGACCGCAAGGCGACGTACCCCCATTTCCTGGAGCCGCGATTCCGGGACCGGTTCACCGGACGGACGTACGCCCCCGACCCCCTCCTGTGCAGGGACTTCGCCGAGCTCACCGCCGCCAACGAGCTCGACCTCGCCCGCCGGGACCCCGCCTTCCGGGAGCGGTGGGGACCCGAACTCCTCGCTTTACTCACCCGGTTCAGACCGTTCCTCAGTCAACTCGCCTGGCGGGACACCCTTGTCGTCCTGCACGCATATTGACTTCTCAAGACCCCCGCGCGACGTTCCGGACCCTTCGTCCATACCAACCGCAGGGGGGACCCGACCATGAGCGTGACCCGAAGACACCTGCTGGCGACCGGCGCCGGACTGGCAGTCGCCGCCGGAGTCCAACAGGGCGTCAGTGCCGCCGACTTGCCGTTGCTCGGCACCTACGACGTCGTCGTCATAGGCTCCGGTGCCGCCGGCATGACCGCCGCGCTCACCGCGGCCAAGCAGGGGCTCAGCGTCGTGGTCCTGGAGAAGGCGCCCACCTTCGGGGGGTCCGCCGCCCGATCCGGCGCCGGGATCTGGATCCCCAACAACCCCGTCATCCTGGCCGCCGGAGTCCCGGACACCCCGGCCAAGGCGGCCGCCTATCTCACCGCCGTCGTCGGACCGGGCGTCCCCGCCGCCCGTCGGCAGTCCTTCCTCGCGCACGGCCCCGCGATGATCTCCTTCGTCCTCGCCAACAGCCCGCTCCGGTTCCGCTGGATGGAGGGGTACAGCGACTACTACCCCGAGCTGCCCGGCGGCCTCCCCAACGGCCGCTCCATCGAGCCCGACCAGCTCGACGGCAACATCCTCGGCGCCGAACTCGCCCACCTGAACCCGCCGTACCTCGCAGTCCCCGCAGGGCTCGTCGTGTTCAGCACCGACTACAAGTGGCTCGCCCTGTCCGCCGTGAGCGTCAAGGGCGCCGCCGTCGCCGCCGAGTGCCTGGCGCGGGGCACGAAGGCGGCCGTACTCGGGCAGAAGCCGCTCACCATGGGACAGTCGCTGGCAGCCGGGCTGCGCAAGGGGCTCCTGGACGCCGGCGTGCCCGTCCGGCTCAACACCCCGCTCACCGAGCTGTACGTCGAGAGCGGGACCGTCACCGGTGCGGTGACCCCTGGCGGCCTCTACCGCGCGCGGCGAGGCGTGATCGTCGGGTCCGGCGGCTTCGAGCACAACGCGGCGATGCGGGCCCAGTACCAGCGGCAGCCCATCGGCACGGAGTGGACCGTCGGCGCGAAGGAGAACACGGGCGACGGCATCCGGGCGGGCCAACACGTCGGCGGCGACCTGGCGTTGATGGACGACGCGTGGTGGGGCCCGGCCATCCCGCTGCCCGACGAGCCGTACTTCTGCCTCGCCGAACGCACCCTGCCCGGCGGGCTCGTCGTGAACGCGGCCGGGCGGCGCTTCGTCAACGAGGCCGCCCCCTACAGCGACGTCGTCCACACGATGTACGACCGCAACCCGACCGACCCCGACATCCCGTCCTGGCTGGTCGTCGACCAGAACTACCGCAACCGGTACCTCTTCAAGGACGTCGCGCCGACCTTCGTCCTCCCCGACGACTGGTACAGCTCGGGTGCCGCCCACAAGGCCTGGACGGTCGACGCCCTCGCCACCTCCATCGGCGTCCCCGCCGCCGCCCTGCGCTCCACCGTCGACCGCTTCAACTCCCTCGCACTGAAGGGCGACGACACGGACTTCGGGCGGGGCGACAGCGCCTACGACCACTACTACACGGACCCGTCCGTCCTCCCCAACTCCTGCCTGGCACCCCTGTGGCTGCCGCCCTACTACGCCTTCCGGCTCGTGCCGGGAGACCTGGGCACCAAGGGCGGCCTGGTCACCGACGCCCGCGCCCGCGTCCTACGGCCCGACGGCTCCGTCATCCCCGGCCTGTACGCCGCCGGGAACGCCAGTGCCGCCGTCATGGGTTCCAGCTACGCGGGCGCCGGCTCGACGATCGGCCCGGCGATGACGTTCGGGTACATCGCGGCCCGGGACATCGCCGGGGTGCTCTAGTCGGGAACGCTTTGGTCCCGGCGGACGATCAGTGCGGCCTGCCGGGTCGTCTCGTTGGCGTGGGGTTCGCGTACCGTCCGGGAGACGGGCGCGAACCCGGCCGCCGTCAGCAGCCCACCCATGTCCTCCGGCTGCCGCCGCAGGAAGTCCAGGGTCACCTGGTGCCCCCATGGGTTCTCGTGGCGGCGCGGCTCGTCGCCGATCTGGAAGGCGAGGAGCAGATGCCCGCCGGGTGCCAGGACCCGCCTGAACTCGGCGAAGAGGGAAGGGAGTTCATCCACAGGCGTGTGGATGGAGGAGTACCAGGACACCACGCCCGCCAGTGCGCCGTCGGGCAGGTCGAGCTCCAGCATCGACCCCCGCTCGAACCGCAGCCCCGGGTTCTCCCGCCGCGCGATCGCCAGCATCGACTCCGACAGGTCGAGCCCGAAGACGGACAGCCCGAGGGAGGCGAGGTGCGCGGTGACCCGCCCTGGCCCGCAGCCCAGGTCGGCTACCGCCCCGCCCTCGCCCACGAGGCCGGCGAATCCGGCGAACACCGCCCGGTCCAGCGGCTTGCTCGCGATCTCGTCGCTGAAGCGCTCGGCGTAGTCCTCGGCGATGGCGTCGTAGAAGGTGCGGGTGGCGGTCACGAAGTCGGTGTCGGTCATGGCGGGGGACCCTAGCGGGGGCCACTGACAACGGGTCCGGCGTAGGAAAAGGCAGGAGCCCCGCTGCCGTGCGGCCGCGGGGCTCCTTGGGTACTGCGTCAGGTCCGGATCAGAGGCAGGATCGCCTGTGAGTCGGGATCACGATGAGACGGGATCGCTCAGACGGGGGTGACGTTCTCCGCCTGCGGGCCCTTCGGCCCCTGGGTCACGTCGAAGGAGACCGCCTGGTTCTCCTCCAGCGAGCGGAAGCCGCTCGCGTTGATCGCGGAGTAGTGGACGAAGACGTCGGGTCCTCCGCCCTCCTGGGCGATGAAGCCAAAGCCCTTTTCGGCGTTGAACCACTTCACGGTTCCGGTAGCCATAAGCCCTCCTTGGGCCCAAAAGGGTTGCCCTGCTCCAGAACCTGCAAGTGTGAAAACAGTGCCGCACAACTGCATTCGTCTGAAAACGACTAGAGCCCGCGGTTACATGCTCCGCAGGCTCTGTACTGCAAGGGAAACCAAACTGCAACTTGCGGCGAGCGTAGCACGCAGGCAGCCGAAAGCAATAGAGGCCAAGATCACGTCAACCGGATGTTTGAAGATCGGGAAGAGGTGACTCCGGGGTCGAAGTTCGAAGCCTACCCCAAGGGGGCTAGTGTCGCGATGTGGACAATTCTCGCACCCGGCCGCGCGTCGGCCACATCCAGTTCCTGAACTGCCTGCCCCTGTACTGGGGGCTCGCGAGGACGGGCACGCTCCTCGACTTCGAGCTCACGAAGGACACCCCGGAGAAGCTCAGCGAGAAGCTGGTGCAGGGAGATCTCGACATCGGGCCCATCACCCTCGTCGAGTTCCTCAAGAACGCGGACGACCTGGTCGCATTCCCCGACATCGCCGTCGGCTGCGACGGGCCGGTCATGTCCTGCGTCATCGTCTCGAAGGTCCCGCTGGACGAGCTGGACGGCGCCAGGGTGGCCCTCGGGTCGACCTCGCGCACCTCGGTCCGCCTCGCCCAGCTCCTCCTCGCCGACCGCTACGGCGTCCGGCCCGACTACTACGCGTGCCCGCCCGACCTCAGCCTGATGATGCAGGAGGCGGAGGCGGCCGTACTCATCGGAGACGCGGCCCTGCGGGCGAACCTGCTCGACGGCCCGCGCTTCGGCCTGGAGGTGCACGACCTCGGCTCGCTCTGGAAGGAGTGGACCGGGTTGCCGTTCGTCTTCGCGGTGTGGGCGGCCCGGCGGGACTACCTGGAACGCGAACCGGTGATCACCCGACGCGTCCACGAGGCCTTCCTCGCCTCCCGCAACCTCTCCCTGGAGGAGGTCGGCAAGGTCGCCGAGCAGGCGGCCCGCTGGGAGGCCTTCGACGAGAAGGTCCTGGAGAAGTACTTCACGACGCTGGACTTCCGCTTCGGTGAGCCGCAGCTGGCCGCCGTCACCGAGTTCGCGCGGCGGGTCGGGCCGACGACGGGTTTCCCCGGGGACGTGAAGGTGGAACTGCTCCGGCCCTAACCTGCATCTGAAACTGATGATGGGGGAGGCAGCATGCAGCCGCTGGGCATCGACGAGCCCACCGTCGTGGGGCCCTACCGGCTGCTCGGCCGGCTGGGTTCCGGCGGCATGGGCCGGGTCTACCTCGGCCGCAGCGCCGGGGGCCGCACGGTCGCCGTCAAGATCGTGCACCCGCACTTCGCGCTCGACGAGGAGTTCCGCGCCCGTTTCCGGCGCGAGGTCGACGCGGCACGCAGGGTGGGCGGCGCGTGGACGGCGCCCGTCCTGGACGCGGACCCGGAGGCGGCGGTGCCCTGGGTCGCCACGGGGTACGCGGCGGGGCCCTCGCTGGCAGCCGCGGTCGCGGACGGGGGACCGCTGCCCGAGCATTCCGTACGGGTCCTGGGGGCCGGCCTCGCCGAGGCGCTGACGGCCGTCCACGACCTGGGACTCGTCCACCGGGACGTCAAGCCCTCCAACGTCCTGCTCACGGTCGACGGCCCCCTCCTCATCGACTTCGGCATCGCCCGCGCCACGGACGGCACCGCGTCCCTGACCTCGACCGGCGTCTCCATCGGCTCGCCCGGCTACATGTCCCCCGAGCAGATCCTGAGCCGGGGTGTGTCGGGCGCGGCGGACGTCTTCTCGCTGGGTGCGGTACTGGCGTTCGCGGCGGCGGGGACACCGCCCTTCCCGGGGGACTCCTCGGCCTCCCTCCTCTACAAGGTGGTGCACGAGGAGCCCGAACTCGGATCGCTGAGCGGGGAGTTGCGGGAGGTCGTGGAGGCCTGCCTGGTCAAGTCGCCGCAGGACCGGCCGACTCCGGGCGAGGTGGCCCGGCGGCTCGCTCCGGAGGGGGCGGCACGTCTGGTGGCGGCGGGGTGGCTGCCGGGGGCGCTGGTCGAGCAGGTGGGACGCAGTGCCGTACAGCTGCTGAATCTGGAGGCGGTGGGCGAACAGCCTTCGGGGCCGGTGGGGTTCAGCAGTCCCTCGGTGGGCGGGGGTTCGGCGGGAACCTCGGACGCGTTCGGGGCGTCCGGTTCGTTCGGGTCGTCCGGCGCGTTCGGGCCGCCGCCCGTGATGCCGGTGGTGTCCGCGGGGGCGCCTCCGGCCCCGGCCGCCGGGCCTCCGGCGTATCCGGTCACGCCGCCGGCCTTCACGGCTGGGTCCTTCGTGCCCGAGCCCAGGGACGCGGCGCCGCAGGAAGGCGTGGCGCACGAGACGGTGGTGCCCTCCGACCGGCACCCCGGCTCCGGCTCCGGCTCCGGTCTCGGCTCCGGTCCCGGAAAGCTCTCCGTGTCCGTGGCCGCCACCTCCACTGCCGGTGACAACGGCCGTGGCCGTCGGCTGAGTTGCACCGTGGCGCTCGCGGTCGCGGGGGCGCTGGCCGCGGTGACCGTGGGGTCGGTGTTCGTGTTCGATCTGCTGCCGGGCCGGGGGGACGACGACTCGGCGAGTTCCGCACCCGGCAACGACTCCTACTCCTCGGCGCCGACCTCCTCGTCCACGGCCTCCGCGCCCTCGGATTCCTCCACTTCGGTGCCCGTCCCCTCGACCGTCCCGTCCAGCGCGTCGGCGGGCGGGCCCGCCGCGGTTCCCGCCCGCTATCTCGGCACCTGGGAGGGCCAGGGCAGCGGCCTCGACGGAGCCCTGCCCATGGGGACCTTCCGGATCACCGTCAAACAGGTCGGTGTCGGTGAGGAGTTGGGCCGACTGCGGCAGACCGACGTGATCGGCGCGATCTGCACCGACGTCCTCACGCTGAAGAAGGTCACGGACACCGAGCTCGTCACCACGGCCGTCGGTGCGAAGGACAACCACGCGGGCTGCAACCCCACCGCCCACACCGTCCGCCTCACCGCGGCCGGCGACGACCTGAAGTACACGTCGGAGAGCGAGGCGGAGGGGTATCCCGAGGCGCGGATGTCCAAGGTGGGATAGCGCGCGAACCCGCGTGGAGCCGTGGCTGGGTACGCTCTCGCCATGCCGCGACCCCGACGCCGTACCGCGCACACGTGACCGCGCTGCTCGTCGCCCTGGCCGCGGTGTGGGGTGCGGGCGCGGGGGCGCTTCTGCCGAGGGCGGCGTACCGGTTCTCCGTTCCGCAGGAGGAGGACTGGCGCGCCCTCTGCCCCGGTGGGCATCCCCTGCCCGGGTGGCTCGGACGGGGGCGGTGCGCGCGATGCGCGGCACGGACGGCGGGGGCGGTCGTGACCGAAGACGCCGAAGTGCCGCCGCCCCCGGTGTACGGCCCTCGCACCCCCCTGGTCTCCCTCGCCACCGCCCTCCTCTGCGCGGTGCTCGCCCTCGCCACGGACACCCGGCCCGAGCTCGCCGTCTGGCTGCTGCTCACCCCTGTCGGTGTGCTGCTCGCCCTCGTCGACCTGCGGGTGCGCCGGTTGCCGGACCTGCTGACGCTGCCCCTCGCGGGTGCCGCCCTCGCACTGCTCGGGGCGGTCGCGCTGGTCCCCGAGCACACGGGGGACTGGCCGAGAGCACTGTGGGCCGCACTCGTGCTCGGCGCCTTCTACTACGTGCTGTGGCGGCTGAACCCCGGCGGAATGGGCTTCGGCGACGTGAAACTGGCCCTCGGGGCAGGGGCGGTCCTGGGGTGGTACGGCTGGGACACCCTGCTGTTGGGGACCTTCGCCGGGTTCCTGCTCGGCGCGCTCTGCGGCGGTGTCCTCGTCCTCGTGGGGAAGGCTGGCCGCAAGACGGCGATCCCGTTCGGGCCGTTCCTGATCGCGGGGGCGTACGCGGGGCTGCTGGTCGGCGCGTACACGGCCTGACGGCGGGGTTGTCGGAGCGCTGGCGTAGGCTGGCGTGGTCCGTCCGAACCCTTGACGAAAGGCACGCCCCGGTGACCGAGAAGGCCGACCTTCAGTCCGTCCTCGACCGTGCCGCCGAGGGCGGGCGCATCACGGCGGAGGAGGCGCTCGACCTCTACCGCGACGCCCCGCTGCACGCGCTGGGCGCCGCAGCCGACGCCGTGCGCCGCCGTCGGTACGCGGGTACGGAGCACATCGCGACGTACATCATCGAGCGGAACATCAACTACACGAACGTATGCGTCACGGCGTGCAAGTTCTGTGCCTTCTACGCCGCGCCCAAGGATAAGGCCAAGGGCTGGACCCGCGAGCTCGACGACATCCTGCGCCGGTGCGCGGAGACCGTCGAACTCGGCGGCACGCAGATCATGTTCCAGGGCGGACACCACCCGGACTTCGGCGTCGAGTACTACGAACAGCACTTCTCCGCCATCAAGAAGGACTTCCCGCAGCTGGTGATCCACTCGCTGGGCGCGTCCGAGGTCGAGCACATGGCGAGGATCTCGAAGGTCTCGGTCGAGGAGGCGATCCAGCGGATCCACGCCGCCGGCCTGGACTCCTTCGCGGGCGCCGGCGCGGAGCTCCTTCCCGCGCGCCCCCGCAAGGCCATCGCCCCGCTGAAGGAGTCCGGCGAGCGCTGGCTGGAGATCATGGAGGCCGCGCACAACCTGGGCGTGGAATCGACCTCCACCATGCTGATGGGCACCGGCGAGACCAACGCCGAGCGCATCGAACACCTGCGGATGATCCGCGACGTACAGGACCGGACGGGCGGCTTCCGCGCGTTCATCCCGTACACCTACCAGCCGGAGAACAACCACCTGAAGGGCCGCACCCAGGCCACGCTCTTCGAGTACCTCCGGATGATCGCGATCGCCCGTCTGTTCATGGACAACATCGCCCACATCCAGGGCTCCTGGCTGACCACCGGCAAGGAGGTCGGCCAACTCTCCCTGCACTACGGCGCGGACGACCTCGGCTCGATCATGCTGGAGGAGAACGTCGTCTCCAGCGCGGGTGCCAAGCACCGCTCCAACCGTATGGAGATCATCGACCTCATCCGCAAGGCGGACCGTGTCCCGGCCCAGCGGACCACGACGTACGAGCACATCGTCGTGCACGACGACCCGGCGAACGACCCGGTGGACGAGCGGGTCATGTCCCACATCTCCTCCACGGCGATCGCGGGCGGCACGGCCCACCCCGAGCTGAAGATCCTCGCCTCCAACTAGGCCCGCCTTGACCACCATTCACGCCGCCGACCTCCTGATCCCGGGAGGCGGACAGCCGTCGCTGCCCGGCGGGGCGGTCCTGGTCGAGGGGCGCGAGATCGCGGCCGTCGCGGCGTACGAGGACCTGGCGGCCGCCCACCCGACGGCACGGGTGCGTCGCTGGCCGGGAGTTCTCACCCCGGGCCTGGTGAACCCCTACGGCCCCGAACTCCTCGAACAGGCCTACCACCCGGACCCGCGCGAGGAGCTGGGCAGCGAGCCGATCTCGGGCGAAGCCCTCGCGGCTCTCGGCATGACCGACGTCAGGTGGGGCGCGAGTGCGCGGCGGGGCGTGCAGCGGATGCTGGCGCACGGGTGCGTCGCGGTGGCGGGTGCGCTGTGGCGCCCCATGGTGATCGACGCCGTACGCCGGTCGGGCCTGACTGTCGAGCAGCGGTTCGCGGATCCGGCGGGCCCGCCTTCACTCGCTGCCCCGGGGGCCTTCGCAATCGCTCTGCAGCCCCGGACCGAGGCGACGTTCGCGGTCTTCGAAACTGCGGAGACGAAGGCCTGCGTGGCCACGGTGATCAAGGGTCGCCTGGTGCACCGGCGCAAGTAGGTGTCCGGAACTCAACCGGACAATGCCACCCCGAACGCCCCGGCGTCCTGAGAGACCCCGCTGCAGTTGGTCAGCGCGTCGTCCTCGTCGGCGTCTCCCTTCTGGCACTGCTGATCCCGGAACGTCGACCACATCGACACCCACGCCACCTCCTTCGACTCCGCGAACTCCCGCATCTGCGCCGCGTCGGACAACGTGAACGTCTCCCCGGCCACGTCGTTCGTCCCGATCATCGAGGTGAGCGCCAGAGCCCGCCACGCGACGGCGTCCGACGTGCCGAAGACCGATTTCAGCTGAGCCTGCGCCGCCTTCGCGGAGGTGATCGCGTAGTCCCCCATGTCCCCGTCGTACGACTCCCCGTAGTTCATCGTCATGATGTTGACGGTCGACACCTGGACCGACTTGTCGTTCGCGGACTCCAGCAGCGCCACGCTGTCGTCGTCGAGCCCGGAGGGCATCACGGGCAGCGTGAACGAGACGGTGAGGTCGGTGCGTTGCTTCTGCAGCAGCGCGATCGCCTCGGACCGCAGCTCCACCGAGTCGGAGTCGGTGAGCGTGTCCCCCTCGATGTCGAAGTCGGCGAGGGAGGACCCGGCCGCGTCCAGGGCGGTGCCGTACGCCGCGGCCAGCTTCGTCACACTGGAGCACGTCTCGGCCAGTTCCTTCCCCGAGGCCCCGCCGAAGGAGACCCGGACCTGCGCGCCGTCCTTCTTCAGCGCGCTGATGCGGGACGCGACGGAGGAGTCGCCGATGGCGTTCGAGTCGTTCCACTGGGGCGTGCAGGCGCTGCCCTTGGCGATCACGAACGCGAGGTTGTACACCGAGGGTGAGCCGGCGGAGTCGTTGCCGGAGGCCTCGTCGGCGCTCACGTACGGGGCGTACGAGGTGCTGGACGACGCCTCCTGCGAGGCGGTCGCCGACGCCTGCCCGGAGGGACTCGCGCCGCTTTGCCGTTCGGGCTCGGACTTCGCGGAACACCCCGTGGTGGCCAGGGCAAACAGACAAATGAGCCCGAACGTCGGCCTCAGGAAACGCCGCATTGCTCATGCACCAGCTCTCGTGATGTTCGTCTCAGGACGGAAACAAGGCCTCATTCAAAGGGAGAACGTCTCATACAAGGCCGGTGTTCAAAGCGACAGTCGATACATAGCGAATCCATGGGAGGCATCGCGCGAATCCGGCCAACCGGGCGAACTGAATAGGGTATTCGGCACACTTCCCTCCATGGTGACCTGCGCAGGTGTTCGGAAAATCTCTCAGGGAAATGACAGGTTAAGGCGTTTCTCATATGCCTCTCACAAGAAGAACGGTTTCGGTCACATAAAGACTCCTTAACGTCTGCGGAATGCATTCCGAGCCTGCCATCGAAAGCCGCGCCGACGTGCGCGGTCGCCGCCGCAAACGCGGTAACGAGTCCGCCGACGGTCCCGTGTTCGTTGACAACTCCGGGCGCCGCTCCAGGACGCTGCGCCGGATCGGCCTTCTCCTCGGCGTCCTGTCCCTCGGCTACGCCGTCGTGCTGGGCCTGGCCTTCATGGGCATCGGCGTGTCCACCACGTCGCTGGTGCCCTTCGGCAACGGAGGGCCCGGCGGGCCCGGCGGGTCCTCGGACTCCGGCCCCCGCGGCATCCGGCCGCAGGGCGGGATCGGCACCCCCCGGGCCCTGCCCACCGGTACTCCGCCCACGGGCGCCGCCCCGACCGCTTCCCCGACCGCCTCCGCGGCCTCCAACTGACCGAAGGCCACCTCATGTCCACGACGACGTCCTCACGCGGCCGCCGGCGCGCCCCCACCCGCATGGAGCGGGCCGCGGGCAAAGCCGCGGCGCTGCAGAAACCGCGGGTCATCCTCGCCCTGCTTCTCCTGCTCGGGCTGACCAGCGTCATGCTGCTCGACGGTTATCTGCGCGCCGAGGTCGGCGGCGACCAGCGCGTGCGCGACGGCGCCAGCGGCAGCAAGGTCCCCGACAAGATCCTCAACGGCGGGCCGATCATCAGCTTCCGCGGCGGTCAGGCCACCACGACCTCCGTCCCGGCCAAGACGATCGCCCTCACCTTCGACGACGGCCCGAACCCGACGTACACCCCCCAGGTCCTGAAGATCCTGGAGAAGTACGACGTCCCGGCCACCTTCTTCGTGGTGGGCTCGATGGTCTCGCGCTACCCGTCGATCGTGGCCGACATGGTCGACCAGGGCAACGAGGTGGGCATCCACACCTTCACCCACGTCGACCTCTCCTACCAGAGCGACGCCCGTATCCGGCGGGAGATGACCCAGACGCAGCTCGCCCTCGCGGGCGCGGCCGGCATCACCACCACGCTGTTCCGGGCGCCGTACTCCTCGGAGACGGACGCCATCGACAACTACAGCTGGCCCGTCTACGAGAAGCTCGGCGAGGAGGGCTACATCAGCGTTTTCGTCGACACCGACAGCGACGACTGGAAGAAGCCGGGCGTCTCGAAGATCGTCAAGTGGGCCACGCCGTCCGGGACTTCGGGGGCCGCCGTGCTGATGCACGACGCCGGAGGCAACCGCGACCAGACGATGAAGGCGCTGCCCGCGTACATCGAGAAGATGAAGGCGAAGGGCTACACCTTCACCACCGTCAGCGGTGTCCTGGAAACGCAGAACACGGCCGCGCGGGCGGGACGGCAGGCGAACGCCCCGGCCGGCGCCACAGGCGGGCAGCTCCAGGGCGTGAACCAGAACGGCACCGACCGCCTCCAGGCCGCGCACCGCGAGGCCACCGGCACGACCCTCTACGAGGGCAAGGCGCTCGTCGCCGCCGTCGCCGTGGCCGAGTGGACGGTGCCCGCGCTGTCGGTCGGACTCGTGATCGTGGGCGTGGCCGTCATGGGCCGGTTCGGGATGATGCTGATCCTCGCCCGCCGTCACTACGGACAGCGCAACAGACGCCGCTTCAGCTGGGGGCCCACGGTCACCCGGCCGGTGACGGTGATCGTCCCGGCGTACAACGAGAAGGAGTGCATCGCCAACACCCTGGAGTCGTTGTCGAGGAGCACCCACCCGATCGAGATCATCGTCGTCGACGACGGCTCCTCGGACGGCACCTCCGAGATCTCGCGTGAGGCGGCCCGGGCCCTCGGCATGACGAACGTGCGGGTCATCCGCCAGGAGAACGCGGGCAAGCCGGCCGCCCTCAACAACGGTGTCCGCAACGCCAGTTACGACATCGTCATCATGATGGACGGCGACACCGTCTTCGAACCGGACGCCGTGCACCAGCTGGTGCAGCCCTTCGCCGACCCCGGGATCGGCGCGGTCGCCGGCAACGCCAAGGTCGGCAACCGCGACACGGTCATCGGGGCCTGGCAGCACATCGAGTACGTGATGGGCTTCAACCTCGACCGCCGGATGTACGACCTGCTGCGCTGCATGCCCACCATCCCGGGCGCGATCGGCGCGTTCCGCCGCGAGGCGGTCCTCCAGGTCGGCGGCATGAGCGAGGACACCCTCGCCGAGGACACCGACATCACCATCGCGATGCACCGCGCGGGCTGGCGGGTCGTCTACCAGGAGCACGCGCGCGCGTGGACCGAGGCGCCCGGCTCCCTCAAGCAGCTGTGGTCACAGCGGTACCGGTGGTCGTACGGCACCATGCAGGCGCTGTGGAAGCACCGCAAGTCCCTCACCGACAAGGGTCCTTCGGGCCGCTTCGGGCGGGTCGGCATGCCGCTGGTGGTGATCTTCCAGATCGTCACGCCGGTCTTCGCACCGCTGATCGACGTGTTCACCGCCTACTCGATGATCTTCGTCGACTTCCAGGCGGCGCTGTACGCGTGGCTGGCGGTCCTCGGAATCCAGCTCGTGTGCGCGGCGTACGCCTTCAAGCTGGACAAGGAGAAGTACCGCTATCTGCTGATGATGCCGCTCCAGCAGCTGGCCTACCGCCAGATGATGTACCTCGTCCTCATCCACTCCTGCATCACCGCCCTCACCGGCGGCCGGCTGCGCTGGCAGAAACTGAAGCGGACCGGCGAGGTCGGCACCCCGGCGGGGGCCGGCCGATGAGCTGGGAGGAGCAGGGCCATCGGCACCAGGGGTACGCCCAGGAGTACGGGTACCCGGGGTACGCACCGCAGCCGTACGCACCCCAGCCGTATCCGCAGGAGCTGTATCCGCAAGAGCCGTATCCGCAGGAGTACGTAGACCACGGCTCCTACGTGCACCCCCTGCCGGTGGTGGAGCCGGAGCCGGAGCCACCGGTTCCCGTTGCCCCCGCTGACGCCGAGGTGGAGGAGGAGAAGCCTCCGCCTCGGCCCCCGGGCCGTGACCGCTACTTCGACACCCTGCGGGCCGTCGCCCTGATCAGGGTCGTCGGCTATCACACCTTCGGGTGGGCCTGGGCCGGCATGGTGTTCCCCTCCATGGGGGTCATGTTCGGCCTGGCCGGCTCGCTGATGGCGAAGTCCCTGGAGCGGCCGGCGCTCACGGTGGTCAGGAGCCGGATGCGCAGGCTGCTGCCGCCGTTCTGGTTCTGGGGCGTCTTCGTGGTCCTCGCGATGCTGGTCCACGACTGGATGCCGGGCTGGCAGATCGTCTTCTGGGTCGTGCCGCTCGGCGATCCGCCGGGCAACCAGTGGGGCATGCAGGCCTGGGAGATCCTCTGGTACCTGCGGACGTACCTCTGGTTCGTCCTGCTCTCGCCGCTCCTGCTGAAGGTGTTCCGGCTCGCCCCGGTACCGGTCCTGCTGCTGTCCCTGGCCCCGATCGTGGCCTTCCACTTCCTCTGGGAGCCGCCGGAGGGCCGCCTCGGCAGCGCGCTGACCGACCTCGCCACCTTCCTGTTCTGCTGGATCCTCGGCTTCGCCCACCGCGACGGGGTCCTGGAGCGGCTGAAACCGGCGGCGATCGTCGTGCTCTCGCTCGCCGCGATCGGGTACGGCGGCTGGTACGCCTTCACGCACCAGGCCGAGACCGGGTCGTACGACCTCGACGACATCCCGCTCGCGCAGGCCTTCTGGTCGGCCGGGTACGTGACGCTCCTGATGTGGGCCAAGTCGTACTTCGGGATCGACTTCGCGTGGCTCACCCGCTTCCGGCGGACCGACCGGGTCGTCACGGTCTTCAACTCCCGCGCGGTGACGATCTACCTGTGGCACGAGATCGCGCTGATCCTCGCCGTGCCGCTGATCGACCAGTTCTGGAACGTGCCCGCGTTCGAGAAGTGGCTGCCGCTGGAGAGCCAGTGGTTCATGTTCGGGATCGGCTGGATCCTGATCGCCGTGTTCGTGCTGGTGTGCGGGTGGGTGGAGGACGTGGCCGGGAAGAAGAAGCCGCAGCTTCTTCCGGGAGGGCGGCCTGCAAGAATGGGCCCGTGACCCGCGCCTCCCTGAACAAGCAGCCGCACGAAGTCGCCTCGATGTTCGACGACGTGGCGGAACGGTACGACCTGACGAACGACGTGCTCTCGCTCGGCCAGGACCGGGTGTGGCGCAAGGAGGTCGCCCGTGCCGTCGACGCCCGCCCCGCCCAGAAGATCCTGGACCTGGCGGCGGGCACGGCCACCTCGTCGCTGCCCTTCGCCCGCACCGGCGCCTACGTCGTGCCCTGCGACTTCTCCCTCGGCATGCTCCAGGTCGGCAAGCGGAAGCAGACCTGGCTGCCGTTCACCGCGGGCGACGCGACACGGCTGCCCTTCCGGAACGACGTCTTCGACGCGGTCACGATCTCCTTCGGGCTGCGCAACGTCCAGGACACCGACGCCGCGCTGCGCGAGATGTACCGGGTGACCAAGCCCGGCGGCCGCGTCGTGATCTGCGAGTTCTCGCACCCGACCTGGGCGCCCTTCAGGACCGTCTACACCGAGTACCTGATGCGCGCCCTGCCGCCGGTCGCCCGGAGCGTGTCCTCCAACCCCGACGCGTACGTCTACCTCGCCGAGTCCATCCGCGCCTGGCCGAACCAGCCGGCCCTGGCGGAGCGACTCCAGAAGGCGGGCTGGTCGAAGGTGGCGTGGCGGAACCTGACGGGCGGAATCGTGGCGCTGCACCGGGGCGTCAAGGACAGCTGAGCCCCCGCCGCGGTCCGGTCGGTGTCAGCCGTCCGCGTCAGCCGAAGCCCGTCGTGCAGCGTACGGCGTACGGGTCGCCCGGCTCGTCCAGTTCGCGCTGGAAGCCGCCGCTCGGAGGCCTCGGAACGCGCGGCTCGCGGATGCCTCCGCCGCCCTCACCGGGACCGAGCTCGAACCAGACGTACACCACCGAGTCCCGCGGCACCTCCGCACCGGCCTGCGGGTACTGGCGTACGACATAGTCGACGACGGCCAGGTGGAAGTCCTTGCGATCCGGCGCGCTGACGAACAGACCCTGCGCCTGGGCCGCCTCGCGCGCGTCCATGGCCATCAGACCGACCAGACGAGGTACGCGCACCTCGGGCTTCTTGGGTGTTATGCGCACAGATGTCACCCCCAGCGGTACTGGCAGGGTAACTCCGGCTCCGTACCGGCCGGAAGCGCCGGGTGCTCTTCTGTAGCAGACGGCTACCGTGCGTGACCTCTTCGGAGATCGAGCCGGTAGCAGTGGCCGTCCCGCGCACCGCCGGGCGTCGTGAACACCTCCGCGAGCCGCATCCCCAGCCGTTCGGTCACCGCGATCGACCGTGCGTTGCCGGCGAGGACCATCGCCACCACCTCCGGCACCCCGGCCGCCCTGACCCGTTCCAGCGTCATCTGCGCGGCCGTGGTGGCGTACCCCCTGCCCCAGTACTCCCGCCCGAGCCGCCAGCCGATCTCGATCTCGCCCGTGGGTCCCCAGTCCCGCGGCCACGGCTGGGCACCGGTGAAGCCGATGACCCGTCCGGTCTCGTCGACCATGCTCCACAGACAGAAACCCCGCTCGGCGTCGTGCCGGCGCTGCCGCGCGGTGAGCTCCTCGTAGACGGACAGCTCCGCGGACCGGCCGCCGTGGAACTCCATGACGTCCGGGTCGTCGAAGAGCCGGTGCCAGGCGATCGCGTCCTCGTCGGTGGGGACACGCAGCCGTACCACGGGCAGAGCTCGGTTCACTGGGGCAGCCCTTCAGCCGGGTGATCAATTCTGCTGAATAGACTGCCCATGTCCAGTGCCGGTCGGCACGCAGATTCCGAACTTGATTCCGAACTTGATTCCGAGCTTGGGGAGATCCCGTCGTGACCGAGCCCCTGTCCGAGAACACCGCCGATGTCATCGTCGTCGGCGCGGGGCCGGCCGGCTCCACGACCGCGTACTACCTCGCCAAGGCCGGACTCGACGTACTCCTGCTGGAGAAGACCGAGTTCCCGCGCGAGAAGGTCTGCGGCGACGGCCTCACCCCGCGCGCCACCAAACAGCTCGTGGCCATGGGCATCGACATCTCGGAAGAGGCCGGCTGGCTCCGGAACAAGGGCCTTCGCATCATCGGCGGAGGGGTGCGCCTCCAGCTCGACTGGCCGGTTCTCGCCTCCTTCCCCGACTACGGCCTCGTCCGCAAGCGCGACGACTTCGACGAGCAGCTCGCCCGCCAGGCCCAGAAGGCGGGGGCCAGGCTGTTCGAGCGCTGCAACGTCGGTGCCCCGATCATCGACGACCGCACCGGCCGCATCACGGGCGTCCACGCGAAACTGGGCGAGGACAAGCGCGAAGTCACCTTCACCGCGCCCCTCGTGGTCGCCGCCGACGGCAACTCGACCCGGCTCTCCCTCGCGATGGGCCTGCACCGCCGCGAGGACCGCCCGATGGGCGTCGCCGTACGGACGTACTTCGAGAGCCCCCGCCACGAGGACGACTACCTGGAGTCCTGGCTGGAGCTGTGGGACCGCCGCGGCCCTGGCGAGGACCGCCTCCTGCCCGGCTACGGCTGGATCTTCGGTATGGGCGACGGCACGTCCAACGTCGGCCTCGGCGTGCTGAACACCTCCGGCTCCTTCAAGGAGCTCGACTGGCGCGAGGTGCTGAAGGCCTGGTGCGCGTCCATGCCGGAGGACTGGGGCTACACCCCCGAGAACATGACAGGACCGATCCGCGGTGCCGCCCTGCCGATGGCCTTCAACCGCCAGCCCCACTACACGAAGGGGTTGTTGTTGGTCGGCGACGCCGGCGGCCTGGTGAACCCCTTCAACGGCGAGGGCATCGCCTACGCCATGGAGTCCGGCCAGATCGCCGCCGACGTCATCGTCCAGGCCCAGGCGCGGTCCACTCCCGCGGGGCGTGAGATGGCCCTGCAGCGCTATCCGCGCGTGCTGAAGGACACCTACGGCGGTTACTACACGCTGGGCCGCGCCTTCGTGAAGCTCATCGGCAACCCGAAGGTCATGAAGATCGCGGCCCAGCGCGGCCTGACCCACCCGCTGCTCATGAAGTTCACGCTGAAGATGCTCGCCAACCTCACCGACCCCACGGGCGGCGACGCGATGGACCGGATCATCAACGGGCTGAGCAAGGTGGCGCCGAAGGCGTGACGTGAGCCCCTGCGCGGGAGCACCCTGGAGAGATGGACGCAGGGGTCGCTCTACCCGTCTTCGTCATCCTCATCGCGGTGTCCGTGTGGGCGCTGGTCCGCTCCCTCAGGCGCTGACGGTGCCCTGGCTGCCCTGACTGCCGTTCAGCGCCTCGATGTTGGCCGCCCGGCGGGCGAACACCTCGTCCCGCCGGTCCGCCACCTGCCGCAGCGCCTCCTTCCGCTCGCGCTTGGACAGCCGGTCCAGATACACGTGCCCGTTCACATGGTCGGTCTCGTGCGCCAGACAGCGCGCGAAATACCCGGTCCCCTCGATCACGAGCGGCTCGCCGTCCCTGTCGACCCCGCGCACCACGGCCCGGTCCGGACGCGGTACGTCCATCACGGCGCCCGGCACCGACAGGCACCCCTCGCTCTCGTCGAGCAGCCTGCGCCCGGCCGGGGCGAGCTGTTCCAGCACCGGGTTCACGACATGCCCGACATGCCGGACGCCGTCGTCGTCCGGGCAGTCGTAGACGAACAGCCGCAGGCCGACGTCGACTTGGTTGGCCGCGAGGCCCGCCCCTTCCGCGATGTACATCGTCAGGAACATGTCGTCGATCAGCGCGGCGAGATCGGGCCCGAACTCGGTCACGTCCCGGCACGGCTTGTGCAGGACCTCCTCGCCGACCTCGGTGACACGCCGGACCCGCCCACGCCGGGCCTCGGGCGCGAGCCGCGGATACGAGTCGGTGGGCCTGCCCTGGACGAACACACTGGGCATGGTGACTTCTCCTGTCTGCCGGGGAACATGGGC
Source organism: Streptomyces sp. NBC_00285 (assembly GCF_036174265.1). Classification (NCBI taxonomy): domain Bacteria; kingdom Bacillati; phylum Actinomycetota; class Actinomycetes; order Kitasatosporales; family Streptomycetaceae; genus Streptomyces; species Streptomyces sp. NBC_00285. The sequence continues at coordinate 6,340,124 of NZ_CP108055.1, forward strand.
GCGGCGAGCAGGACGCCGGGCCCGTGACGCTTCCGGCCACCGGGCCCCTCCCTGCCCTCCGCCGCCCATGACAACAGAACACATCCAACAACCCCGGCGACAGACAGACCACACTCGCGGACGGCTCCGCCAGGTGGGGTCGGGGAGTGAAGCCCGGCCGTGCGCGGCGGCGTTGCGCAGGCGCAGTTCCGGGGGCACGGGGGATCTCCCGCGCGGCGACGGCGACGGGTGCGCCCGGTGTGGCCTCTTCGTGACCGACCCCGAAGGGGGCAAGTCCGGCATTACGTACGGCGGGACGCCCTCGCGGGGCGAGGAATCGCCCCGGCCGGCTCATGGGCCCGGCGACGAGGGGCCTGGGCGGCCCCGCTCCGCGCGACCGCGGCCTACCGCCTCGTCCACCCCGCGCGTCACTCCACAACCGCTCCACGGCGCGCACAGCGATCCCGGCTCGGCGCGGGCCGGTTCGCGGGCCGGCTTCGCCCAACACGGCCGAACCGGGGTTGGTTTCGGCCGGTATGTGCCGGAAGGGCCGCTGCCCCCGAGCGGCTGCGGCCCTTACCGAGCTGGACTACCGGTGTCAGAGCACCCGCACCGCGCCGGTCGGCGGGTCGTAGGACAGCGGCTTCTCGGCGACACCCGTCGAGGGGTTCTGCGCGCCGACGAACATGCCGTCACCGACGTACACCGCCACGTGGTACGCGCTGCCCGCGCTGCCCCAGTACAGGATGTCGCCCGGCTGCAGGTTGCTCAGCGAGACCTGGGTGCCGGCGGTCGACTGGTCCTGCGAGACGCGGGGCAGGTCGACCCCGATCTGGGCGAACGCGGCCTGGACGAGCCCGGAGCAGTCCCACGAGTTGGGGCCCGTGCCGCCGGAGACGTAGGCGTCACCGACCTGTGCCTTCACGAAGGCGAGGACGGCCGCGGCCGAACCGGTGGCCGTGGACGAGCTCGTGGAGACACTGGTGCTCGCCGAGGCGGACAGGGTGGACCGGGCGGAGCTGCGCGAGGCGGCTTCCTCGGCGGCGGCCTTGCGTGCCGCCTCGGCCTTCTTCTTGGCCTCAGCCTTCTTCTTGGCCTGGGCGAGGTCCGCCTTGGCCTGCTTCGCGGCATTCGCGGCAGCCGTGTCGCGCTCGGCCTGCAGCTGGTAGTTGGCGGCTGCCTGCTGCATCGCGTCGGCGGACTCGGCGACCTGGCTTCCCAGATCGGCCGACAGGGCGGGCAGTTCGAGGGTCTGCGTCGTCGACTCGGCGGCGAACGCCGAAGCCGACGCGCCCGCCGCCGCCATGCTGAGTACGCCACCGGCGACGCCGGCGCGCACGGCGATGGAAGTCGTCGCGCTGCGGCGGGGTTTCCGGTGGCTGCGTATGTGAGCGGTGTGGGACATGAGAACAAGCGGTATCAGGGGCTCCTCCATACCTTCAAGAAACGTGTGCTGCGCCACAATTGTTCAACGGGTGGCCCCAATCTCCGGTGTGTGTCTCTTTATTGACGCCGTAACGGACATTGCGGACGCGGGTGATCAAGCCCGTGATCATGGTCTTTCGCTGTTACGCCCGAATTGCCCGGCACCTACCATCGGTTGAGACGGATGGCCAAGCCCCGCTCTTAGGGAGCCCTCACGCATGTGGCGGAGGTCACGCAACGGTTACGGCAGCGGCTGCGTCCGACGCGGCCGGCGCTCGTGAATGTGTGCACGCGTCCACATCCGTCCTCACGTCTCGCCCTGATGTGTGAACGCGGTCCACTACCAAGCGCATGCGTCCAGCACCAATTTGCATGCAGAGGAAGCCTCTTGATATTGAGACGCCTCTCTTACCTGCGCCGACTGGCGAAAATGTCACCTCTGGTGATCACTCGGACGCTTCACGTGTGAAGATCACCGCTGATCCGGCTTCATGATCCTTCGTCGGGTGGTGGAGATCACAAAGCTTGTGCAATACCCCGTGTCGCAGATCACAGACCGGCGGGCATAAGATGCGGGTCAGTTGGGCTTGTGACCTGCTTCACATGTTCGCGATCTTCGTCGGAACGGGCGGAGGTCAGAAGGACGTGAGAGTCGGGTGTGAGTCCGATGCCATCGCCAGCAGTCAGTGCCGACTGAGAGGAGCGAGGAGCGGTGAACGCTTATGCGCCCATCCTCGTACTGGGAGCACTCGGGGCAGGCTTTGCGATCTTCTCCGTGGTCATGGCCACGCTGATCGGTCCGAAGCGCTACAACCGGGCCAAGCTCGAGGCCTACGAGTGCGGGATCGAGCCGACCCCCACGCCGGCCGGCGGCGGACGATTCCCCATCAAGTACTACCTGACGGCGATGCTCTTCATCGTCTTCGACATCGAGATCGTCTTCCTCTACCCCTGGGCCGTCACCTTCGACGCCCTGGGTGTTTTCGGGCTCGTGGAGATGCTGCTCTTCGTGCTCACCGTCTTCGTCGCCTACGCGTACGTATGGCGGCGGGGCGGTCTGGAATGGGACTGAGGGGCCTTTAACTCATGGGACTCGAAGAAAAGCTGCCGAGCGGTTTCCTGCTGACCACCGTCGAGCAGGCCGCGGGCTGGGTGCGCAAGGCGTCCGTCTTCCCGGCCACCTTCGGCCTTGCCTGCTGTGCCATCGAGATGATGACCACGGGTGCCGGACGCTACGACCTGGCCCGCTTCGGCATGGAGGTCTTCCGCGGCTCACCCCGCCAGGCGGACCTCATGATCGTCGCCGGCCGGGTCAGCCAGAAGATGGCGCCGGTGCTGCGGCAGGTCTACGACCAGATGCCGAACCCCAAGTGGGTCATCTCCATGGGGGTCTGCGCCTCCTCGGGCGGCATGTTCAACAACTACGCGATCGTGCAGGGCGTCGACCACATCGTGCCGGTCGACATCTATCTGCCCGGCTGCCCGCCGCGGCCCGAGATGCTGATCGACGCCATTCTCAAGCTCCACCACAAGATCCAGACCTCCAAGCTCGGCGTGAACGCCGAGGAAGCGGCCCGTGAGGCGGAGGAAGCGGCGCTCAAGGCCCTGCCCACGATCGAGATGAAGGGGCTGCTGCGGTGAGCGACGCGAACGGCGCGAGCAACGGCGTCAATCCCGAGAAGGACCTCGGCGCCTCCAACCTCCCCGGTCAGCGCGGCGAGGGCGGCGAGGAGATCCGCGTCCAGCGCGGCATGTTCGGCGCCGACAACGGCGGCGACACCTCCGGTTACGGCGGCCTGGTGCGCTCGATCCGCCTCCCGGGACCGACGGGCCGCCCCTATGGGGGCTGGTTCGACGAGGTCGCCGACGAACTCGAAGGCGCCCTGGAGGAGCAGGGTCTCCTGCCCGACAACGCGATCGAGAAGACGGTCGTCGACCGCGGCGAGATCACCTTCCACATCGAGCGCGAGCACCTGCTCCGCGTCGCCCGCACCCTGCGCGACGACCCGGCCCTGCGCTTCGAACTGTGCACCGGCGTCAGTGGAGTCCACTACCTCCACGACAAGGGCCGCGAGCTGCACGCCGTCTACCACCTGCGCTCGATCACCCACAACCGGCTGATCCGCCTGGAGGTCAGCGCCCCCGACGCCGACCCGCACATCCCGTCCCTGGTCTCCGTCTATCCGACCAACGACTGGCACGAGCGCGAGACCTACGACTTCTTCGGGATCGTCTTCGACGATCACCCGGCCCTGACGCGGATCATGATGCCGGACGACTGGCAGGGCCACCCGCAGCGCAAGGACTACCCCCTCGGCGGCATCCCCGTCGAGTACAAGGGCGCCCAGATCCCGGCTCCGGACCAGCGGAGGTCGTACTCGTGAGCACTTCCCATGCCTCCCCTCGGGAGACCACAGAGGGCACCGTCTACACGGTCACCGGCGGCGACTGGGACGAGATCGTCCAGGCCGCGGCCCGCGCCGACGACGAACGCATCGTCCTCAACATGGGCCCGCAGCACCCCTCCACGCACGGTGTGCTCCGCCTGATCCTGGAGATCGACGGCGAGAGGGTCACCGAGGCCCGCTGCGGCATCGGCTACCTGCACACCGGCATCGAGAAGAACCTCGAGTTCCGCACGTGGACGCAGGGCACCACGTTCGTGACGCGCATGGACTACCTGACGTCGTTCTTCAACGAGACCGCTTACTGCCTCGCCGTCGAGAAGCTTCTCGGTATCGAGGACCAGATTCCCGACCGCGCCACGCTCATCCGCGTGCTCCTGATGGAGCTCAACCGGCTGTCCTCGCACCTCGTGTGCATCGCCACCGGCGGTATGGAACTCGGCGCCACCACGATCATGATCTACGGATTCCGTGATCGTGAAATGATTCTCGACATCTACGAGCTCATCACGGGCCTCAGGATGAACCACGCGTACATCCGCCCCGGCGGACTCGCCCAGGACCTGCCGCCCGGTGCGGTGGACCACATCCGCGAGTTCGTGAAGAAGATGAAGAAGAACCTCCCGGAGTACGACAAGCTCGCCACCGGGAACCCCATCTTCAAGGCCCGTATGCAGGACGTCGGCTACCTCGACCTGTCCGGCTGCATGGCGCTCGGCGCCACCGGCCCGATCCTGCGCTCCACCGGCCTGCCGCACGACCTGCGCAAGAGCCAGCCGTACTGCGGCTACGAGACGTTCGACTTCGACGTCCCGACCGCCGACACCTGCGACTCCTACGGCCGCTTCCTGATCCGCCTGGAGGAGATGCGCCAGTCGCTCAGGATCGTCGAGCAGTGCCTGGACCGGCTCCAGCCCGGCCCGGTCATGGTCACCGACAAGAAGATCGCCTGGCCGGCCCAGCTCGCCCTGGGACCCGACGGGCTCGGCAACTCCCTCGACCACATCAAGAAGATCATGGGCACCTCCATGGAGGCCCTGATCCACCACTTCAAGCTGGTGACCGAGGGTTTCCGCGTCCCGCCGGGACAGGCCTACGCGGCCGTCGAGTCGCCCAAGGGCGAACTCGGGGTGCACGCCGTGTCCGACGGCGGCACCCGCCCCTTCCGGGTCCACTTCCGCGACCCGTCCTTCACCAACCTTCAGGCCATGGCGGCGATGTGCGAGGGCGGCCAGGTCGCTGACGTCATCGTCGCCGTCGCGTCCATCGACCCCGTGATGGGAGGCGTCGACCGGTGACCACCAGTTCTTCCGAGCGGGGCGTCAGCCTGGGCATGCCCGAACTGCCCGCACCCGCTTACCCGGACGACGTGAGGGCCCGGCTGGAGACGGACGCGCGCGAGATCATCGCCCGCTACCCGGACTCCCGCTCGGCGCTCCTGCCGCTGCTGCACCTCGTGCAGTCGGAGGAGGGCCATGTCACGCGCACCGGGATGCGGTTCTGCGCCGACGTCCTCGGCCTCACCACGGCCGAGGTCACCGCGGTGGCCACCTTCTACACCATGTACCGGCGCAGGCCGTCGGGCGACTACCAGGTGGGTGTCTGCACGAACACCCTCTGCGCGGTGATGGGCGGTGACGAGATCTTCGAGTCCCTCCAGGAGCACCTGGGCGTCGGCAACGGCGAGACCACCGACGACGGCAAGATCACCCTGGAGCACATCGAGTGCAACGCGGCCTGTGACTTCGCGCCGGTGGTGATGGTCAACTGGGAGTTCTTCGACAACCAGACCCCGGCCGGCGCCAAGCGGCTCGTCGACGACCTGCGTGCGGGCCGCGAGGTCGAGCCCACGCGCGGGGCGCCGATGTGCACCTTCAAGGAGACCGCGCGGATCCTCGCCGGCTTCCCCGACGAGCGGGCAGGGGCCGTCGAGGCGAGCGGCGCAGCGGGACCCGCGTCGCTGGTGGGCCTCCGCCTGGCCAAGGGAGAGACCGCACCCGCGCGCGTGGTCCATCCGCGCCACGGCGCACCGCAGAACAAGGACGTCCACGAGCCGTCCCCGTCGGAGCACCTCAGCTCGCACGACGCGCCACAGGACACGTCGGCCTCCGACCCGGCCCACCCGGCCGGGCCCGCTGCCGAGGAGGGGGAGTGATGACCTTGGCACCCGAACTGAAGGACACCAGCCCCGAGAAGCTGCTCGCACCCGTGCTGTCGGCCTTCTGGGACGAGGACAAGTCCTGGACGCTGGACGTCTACAAGAGGCACGAAGGGTACGAGGGGCTCCGCAAGGCGCTCGCCATGTCGCCGGACGACCTGATCGCCTACGTCAAGGACTCAGGTCTGCGCGGCCGCGGCGGCGCCGGATTCCCCACCGGAATGAAATGGCAGTTCATTCCGCAGGGAGATGGAAAGCCGCACTATCTGGTTGTCAACGCCGACGAGTCGGAACCGGGAACCTGCAAGGACATCCCGCTCCTCTTCGCGAACCCGCACAGCCTCATCGAGGGCATGATCATCGCGTGTTACGCCATCAGGTCTTCGCATGCGTTCATCTATCTGCGCGGTGAAGTCGTCCCCGTGCTGCGGCGGTTGCACTCGGCCGTGAACGAGGCCTACGCGGCCGGTTACCTCGGACAGAACATCCAGGGCAGCGGCCTCGATCTCGACATCACCGTGCACGCGGGCGCCGGCGCGTACATCTGCGGTGAGGAGACCGCACTGCTCGACTCGCTCGAAGGCCGCCGTGGCCAACCGCGGCTCCGTCCCCCCTTCCCCGCGGTCGCGGGCCTCTACGCATGCCCGACTGTTGTGAACAACGTGGAGTCGATCGCGTCGGTTCCCGCGATTCTGACCCGGGGCAAGGAATGGTTCCGGTCGATGGGCAGCGAGAAGTCCCCGGGCTTCACGCTCTACTCGCTCAGCGGCCACGTCGCGAGCCCCGGCCAGTTCGAGGCCCCGCTCGGCATCACCCTGCGCCAGCTCCTGGAGATGAGCGGCGGCATGCGGCCCGGTCACCGGCTCAAGTTCTGGACGCCGGGCGGCTCCTCCACCCCGATGTTCACCGACGAGCACCTCGACGTCCCCCTCGACTACGAGGGAGTCGGCGCCGCCGGTTCCATGCTCGGCACCAAGGCCCTGCAGTGCTTCGACGAGACGACCTGCGTCGTGCGCGCCGTGACCCGCTGGACCGAGTTCTACGCCCACGAGTCCTGCGGCAAGTGCACCCCGTGCCGCGAAGGGACGTACTGGCTCGTGCAGTTGCTGCGCGACATCGAGGCCGGCAAGGGCGTCATGTCCGACCTCGACAAGCTGAACGACATCGCCGACAACATCAACGGCAAGTCCTTCTGCGCTCTCGGCGACGGCGCCGCCTCGCCGATCTTCTCCTCGCTCAAGTACTTCCGCGAGGAGTACGAGGAGCACATCACGGGCCGCGGCTGCCCCTTCGACCCGGCCAAGTCGACGGCCTGGGCCGACCGCACGGAGGTGAACGCATGACCGTGACCACCAGCACTCCCTCGGGCGGGGGAGAGGCGGCGGTCCCGCCGGAGGATCTCGTCTCGCTGACGATCGACGGCGCCGAGATCAGCGTGCCCAAGGGCACCCTGGTCATCCGGGCCGCCGAGCAACTCGGCATCGAGATCCCCCGGTTCTGCGACCACCCCCTCCTCGACCCGGCCGGCGCCTGCCGCCAGTGCATCGTCGACGTCGAGGGCCAGCGCAAGCCGATGGCGTCCTGCACCATCACCTGCACCGACGGCATGGTGGTGAAGACGCACCTCACCTCGCCGGCCGCCGAGAAGGCCCAGCACGGGGTGATGGAGCTCCTCCTCATCAACCACCCGCTGGACTGTCCCGTCTGCGACAAGGGCGGCGAGTGCCCCCTGCAGAACCAGGCCATGTCGCACGGCCAGTCGGAGTCCCGCTTCGAGGGCAAGAAGCGGACCTACGAGAAGCCCGTGCCGATCTCCACCCAGGTGCTGCTCGACCGCGAGCGGTGCGTGCTGTGCGCCCGCTGCACCCGCTTCTCCAACCAGATCGCGGGCGACCCGATGATCGAACTGATCGAGCGGGGCGCGCTCCAGCAGGTCGGCACCGGTGAGGGCGACCCCTTCGAGTCGTACTTCTCCGGCAACACCATCCAGATCTGCCCGGTCGGCGCGCTCACCTCTGCGGCGTACCGATTCCGCTCCCGCCCCTTCGACCTGGTGTCCTCCCCGAGCGTGTGCGAGCACTGCTCCGGAGGCTGCGCCACCCGTACCGACCACCGGCGCGGCAAGGTCATGCGCAAGCTCGCGGCGAACGACCCCGAGGTCAACGAGGAGTGGATCTGCGACAAGGGACGGTTCGGCTTCCGGTACGCGCAGCAGCGCGACCGGCTCCAGACCCCCCTCGTGCGCAACCCCGAGGGCGAACTGGTGCCGGCTTCCTGGCCGGAGGCACTCCAGATCGCGGCCCAGGGACTGCTCGCCTCACGCAGCCGGGCCGGCGTCCTCACGGGCGGCCGCCTCACCATCGAGGACGCCTACGCGTACAGCAAGTTCGCGCGCGTGGCGCTCGACACCAACGACATCGACTTCCGCGCGCGCGTGCACAGCAGTGAGGAGACCGACTTCCTGGCCGCGCGGGTCGCGGGCCGCGGCCGCGACCTCGACGGTACGGGCGTCACGTACTCCGCTCTGGAGAAGGCGCCCGCCGTCCTGCTGGTCGGGTTCGAGGCCGAGGAGGAGGCGCCCGGCGTCTTCCTGAGGCTGCGCAAGGCCTGGCGGGCGCACGGCCAGAAGGTCTTCTCGCTCGCCACCCACGCGACGCGCGGCCTGGAGAAGGCAGGCGGCACGCTGCTGCCCGCCGCTCCCGGCACCGAGACCGAGTGGCTGGACGCGCTCGCCGACGGAGCCGGCCTGGAGGGCGACGGCAGCAGGGCCGCAGAGGCGCTGCGCGTCAACGGCGCGGTGATCGTCGTCGGCGAACGGCTGGCCGCCGTCGCGGGCGGACTGACCGCCGCCGTACGGGCCGCCTCCGCGACCGGCGCACAGCTGGTGTGGATCCCGCGGCGGGCCGGAGAGCGCGGTGCCGTCGAGGCGGGCGCGCTGCCGGCGCTCCTGCCGGGCGGGCGCCCGGCCACCGACCCGCGCGCGCGTGAGGAGGTCGCCTCGGTCTGGGGTGTGGCCGAACTCCCGCACCGCTACGGGCGGGACACCGGCCAGATCGTCGAGGCGGCGACCTCCGGAGAGCTCCAGGCCCTGCTGGTCGCGGGAGTCGAGATCGCCGACCTGCCCGATCCGGCACGCGCGCGTGCCGCGCTGCGCGAGGTCGGGTTCGTGGTGTCGCTGGAACTGCGGCCGGGTGAGGTCACCGAACACGCGGACGTCGTCCTGCCGGTGGCCGCGGTCGCCGAGAAGGCAGGCACCTTCCTCAACTGGGAAGGCAGGGTGCGGTTCTTCGAGACCGCGCTCAAGCCCGAGCAGATGACCCGCCGCCTCGCACCCAGCGACGCACGGGTGCTGCAGATGCTGGCCGACGCCATGGACGTGCACCTGGGCCTGCCGGATCTGCGCACCACGCGCGCGGAGATCGACCGGCTCGGTCCCTGGGACGGCCCCCGGGCCGGTGAACCCGTGGAGACCGCGGTCCAGTTGCCGCGACCGGCCGCCGGCGAGGCCGTACTGGCCGGGCACCGGCTGCTCCTCGACCAGGGTCTGCTCCAGCAGGGCGACGAGGCGCTCGCCGGGACGCGGCACGCGGCACGCGCACGCGTGTCGGCCGCGACGGCCGCCGAGGTCGGCGTCAAGGAGGGCGACCTCCTCGCCGTGACCGGCTCCTCGGGAGTCACCGAACTGCCGCTTCAGATCACCGAGATGCCCGACCGCGTGGTCTGGCTCCCGCTGAACTCCACCGGCGGGGGCGTCGCCTCCGACGCCGGAGTGCTGCCTGGCTCCCTCGTCCGCATCGGCCCCGCCACACTCGCCGCCGAAGCTCCCAAGGAGGTGGAGGCATGAGCCCGTACCTCGCCGCAGAAGACCTGTCGGTGTTCGGCAACGACCCCTGGTGGCTCGTCGTCATCAAGGCCGTCTTCTGCTTCGCCTTCCTGATGGTGACCGTGCTGTTCTCCATCGTGTGGGAGCGCAAGGTCGTCGCCTGGATGCAGCTGCGCGTCGGCCCCAACCGGCACGGGCCCTGGGGCATGCTCCAGTCGCTCGCCGACGGCATCAAGCTGATGCTCAAGGAAGACGTCATCGTCAAACGCGCGGACAAGGTCGTCTACGTCCTCGCGCCGATCATCGCGGCCATCCCGGCCTTCATGGCGATCGCGGTGATCCCCTTCGGCCCGTCCGGCAACGAGGTCTCGATCTTCGGCCACCGCACCGCGATGCAGCTCACCGACCTCCCGATCGCGATGATCTACATCCTCGCGGTCGCCTCGGTCGGTATCTACGGCATCGTCCTCGCGGGCTGGAGTTCCGGCTCCACCTATCCGCTGCTCGGGGGCCTGCGCTCCTGCGCGCAGATGATCTCGTACGAGATCGCCATGGGCGCCGCCTTCGCCTCGGTGTTCCTCTACTCCGGGTCGATGTCGACCTCGGCGATCGTCGAGGCCCAGCACGACCGCTGGTACATCGTCCTGTTGCCGGTCTCCTTCATCATCTACGTGATCACCATGGTCGGGGAGACCAACCGCGCGCCCTTCGACATGCCGGAGTCCGAGGGCGACCTGGTCGGCGGCTTCAACACCGAGTACTCGTCGATCAAGTTCGCGCTGTTCATGCTCGCCGAGTACGTGAACATGGTGACGGTCTCGGCCGTGACGACCACGCTCTTCCTCGGCGGCTGGCGCGCCCCCTGGCCCATCAGCACCTTCTGGGAGGGCGCCAACCACGGCTGGTGGCCGCTCCTCTGGTTCGTGATCAAGGTGCAGTTGCTGCTGTTCTTCTTCATCTGGCTGCGCGGCACGCTTCCCCGCGTGCGCTACGACCAGCTGATGAAGCTCGGCTGGAAGGTGCTCATCCCGGTCTCCGTGGTGTGGCTGATGCTCGTCGCGACCATGCGGACCCTGCGCAACGAGGGCTACGACTTCGCCGACATCGCCCTCTACGTGGGCGGCGGTGTCCTGGCCCTGCTGCTGCTCTCGTTCGTCGCCGACATGTTCCGGGAGAAGTCGAAGACAGCGGCGCAGAGTGACGAACAGCCGGTCGGATTCGACCCGATGGCGGGCGGATTCCCCGTACCGCCACTGCCCGGACAGGAGTTGTCGCCGGTGCCGCGACGCCGCTCGCGCCAGGAGCGGGAGCTGATTGTCAGTGGCGGACCCGATACTCGGAGTGACGGATCTTCGGGTTCTACGGATGGAAAGGAGGCGTCCGATGGCTGAGGAGCCCAAGGAGACCGAGCAGTTGAAGCCCGGCTTCATGAACCCCGTGGCCGGCTTCGGCGTGACCTTCAAGGCCATGTTCAAGAAGCGGCTGACCGAGCAGTACCCGGAGCAGGCGAAGACCACCGCTCCCCGGTTCCACGGACGGCACCAGCTCAACCGCCATCCGGACGGCCTGGAGAAGTGCGTCGGCTGCGAGCTGTGCGCCTGGGCCTGCCCAGCCGACGCCATCTATGTGGAGGGCGCCGACAACACCGACGAGGAGCGCTACTCGCCGGGCGAGCGGTACGGCCGCGTCTACCAGATCAACTACGCCCGCTGCATCCTGTGCGGCCTGTGCATCGAGGCGTGCCCCACGCGCGCGCTGACGATGACCAACGAGTTCGAGCTCGCGGACACCAGCCGCGCCAACCTCATCTTCACCAAGGAACAGCTGCTCGCCGGACTTGAGGACGGCATGGTCGACGCGCCGCACGCCATCTACCCCGGCACCGACGAGCAGGACTACTACCGGGGCCTGGTGACGGAGGCCGCTCCCGGCACCGTGCCCCAGGTCGCCGTCTCCAAGGGCGAGGTCGTCCAGGAGGCCGCCACCACCTCCGGTGCGGACGAACCGGCGGCGGAGAAGGTGATCGGGCGATGACCGCACCCCTGGAGCTCGCCGCCACCCTGGCTGCCGGCACCCCCACCTCCACCGGCGAGGCCTTCCAGTTCTGGGTCCTCGGCACCGTCGCCGTGATCGGCGCCCTGTGCACCGTGTTCATGAAGAAGGCCGTGCACAGCGCGCTCTGTCTCGCCGGCACCATGATCATCCTGGCGGTGTTCTACCTCGCCAACGGCGCCTACTTCCTCGGCGTCGTCCAGATCGTCGTCTACACCGGCGCGATCATGATGCTGTTCCTGTTCGTGGTGATGCTCGTCGGCGTGACCGCGGCGGACTCCCTGCAGGAGACCATCAGGGGCCAGCGCTGGCTCGCCCTCGCCTGCGGGCTCGGCTTCGGCATCCTGCTGTTCGCGGGCATCGGCAACGCCTCGCTCACCCACTTCAACGGCCTCACCCAGGCGAACGCCGGCGGCAACGTGGAGGGCCTGGCGACCCTCATCTTCACCAAGTACGTCTTCGCCTTCGAGATCACCGGCGCCCTGCTGATCACGGCCGCCGTCGGCGCCATGGTGCTCACGCACCGCGAGCGCACCGAGCGCGCCAAGACGCAGCGTGAGCTGGCCGAGGAGCGGGTGCGCGAGGGCAAGCACCTCCCGCCGCTGCCGGCCCCGGGCGTGTACGCCCGGCACAACGCGGTGGACATCGCGGGCCTGCTGCCCGACGGGACCCCCTCCGAGCTCACCGTCAGCAAGACACTGCGCGACCGAGGCCAGATGCGCGACGTGTCCACCGAGGCGATGAACGACCTCAAGGCACTGGAGCAGCGCTCCGAGGAGCGCCTGGAGAGGGACGCGATCGAACCGCCCCACCTCAAGCGCAACGCCCGGCGGACCGAGGAGGCGTCGAAGTGAACCCGGTCAACTACCTCTATCTCGCCGCTCTGTTGTTCACGATCGGCGCCACCGGCGTACTGATCAGGCGCAACGCGATCGTCGTGTTCATGTGCATCGAGCTCATGCTCAACGCCTGCAACCTCGCGTTCGTCGCCTTCTCCCGGATGCACGGCAACCTCGACGGCCAGATCATCGCCTTCTTCACGATGGTCGTCGCCGCCGCGGAGGTCGTGGTCGGGCTCGCGATCATCGTGTCGTTGTTCCGTTCCCGCCACTCGGCCTCGGTCGACGACGCCAGCCTGATGAAGCTGTAAGGGGTCGCTGAATCGTGGAGAACCTGATTGCGCTGCTCATCGCGGCGCCTCTGCTCGGAGCGGCGGTCCTGCTCACCGGCGGCCGGAGACTGGACGCCGTCGGCCACTGGATCGGCACGGCCCTGGCCGGCGCCTCCTTCGTGTTCGGCGCCGTCCTCTTCGCCGACCTGCTCGGCAAGGACGCCGAACACCGCACGCTCACCCAGCACCTGTTCAGCTGGGTGCCGGTCGAGGGCTTCCAGGCGGACGCCGCCTTCCGCCTCGACCAGCTGTCGATGACGTTCGTGCTGCTGATCACCGGCGTCGGATCGCTGATCCACCTGTACTCGATCGGGTACATGGAGCACGACGAGCGGCGCCGCCGCTTCTTCGGCTATCTGAACCTGTTCCTCGCGGCGATGCTGCTGCTCGTCCTCGCCGACAACTACCTTCTGCTGTACGTCGGCTGGGAGGGCGTCGGACTCGCCTCCTACCTGCTGATCGGCTTCTGGCAGCACAAGCCCAGCGCGGCCACCGCGGCGAAGAAGGCCTTCCTGGTCAACCGCGTCGGCGACATCGGCCTGTCGATCGCGATCATGCTGATGTTCACGACGTTCGGCACCTTCGCCTTCGGCCCGGTGCTCGGCACCCACGACAAGCCCGGACTCGTCGACGGCACATCCGAGGCCACGCTGACGGGCATCGCCCTGATGCTGCTGCTCGCCGCCTGTGGCAAGTCCGCCCAGGTGCCGCTGCAGTCCTGGCTCGGGGACGCCATGGAGGGCCCGACCCCGGTCTCGGCCCTCATCCACGCGGCGACGATGGTGACCGCGGGCGTCTACCTGATCGTCCGCTCCGGAGCCATCTTCAACGCGGCGCCCGACGCACAGCTCGTCGTCACCATCGTCGGTGCCGTCACGCTCCTGTTCGGTGCGATCGTCGGTTGCGCGAAGGACGACATCAAGAAGGCACTGGCCGGCTCGACCATGTCGCAGATCGGCTACATGGTCCTCGCCGCGGGCCTCGGCCCCATCGGCTACGTCTTCGCGATCATGCACCTGGTGACGCACGGCTTCTTCAAGGCCGGGCTGTTCCTCGGCGCCGGTTCGGTCATGCACGGCATGAACGACGAGGTCGACATGCGCAAGTACGGCGGCCTCCGCACGTACATGCCGGTCACCTTCGTCACCTTCGGCCTCGGCTACCTCGCCATCATCGGCTTCCCGGGCCTGTCCGGCTTCTTCTCCAAGGACAAGATCATCGAGGCCGCCTTCGCCAAGGGCGGCACCGAGGGCTGGATCCTCGGCGCCTGCGCCCTGCTGGGCGCGGCCATCACCGCCTTCTACATGACGCGCGTGATGCTGATGACGTTCTTCGGCGAGAAGCGCTGGCAGCCCGACGCGGAGGGCCATGAGCCCCACCCGCACGAGTCCCCCAGGTCCATGACGATCCCGATGATCGTGCTGGCCTTCGGATCGGTCTTCGCGGGCGGACTGTTCAGCATCGGCGACCGCTTCCTGCACTGGCTGGAGCCCATCACCGGGCACGACCACGGAAACGCGCCGATCAGCGCCACGACGGTCACGGCATCCACGGTGGCCGTGATGGTCATCGGTGTCGGGCTCGCCTACCTGCAGTACGGCAGGCGCCCGGTCCCGGTCGTCGCCCCGCGCGGGTCGCTGCTCACCCGGGCCGCCCGGCGCGACCTGCTCCAGGACGACTTCAACCACGTGGTCCTGGTGCGTGGCGGAGAGCACCTCACCCGGTCCCTGGTCTACGTCGACCACACCCTGGTCGACGGCGTGGTCAACGGCTCGGCGGCCTCGGTCGGCGGTCTCTCCGGCCGGCTGCGCAAGCTCCAGAACGGCTACGCGCGGTCGTACGCGGTCTCGATGTTCGGCGGCGCGGCGATCCTCGTGGCCGCGACCCTGCTGATGAGGGCGGTCTGATACCGATGTCCTTTCCTCTGCTGACAGCGACGGCGGCGCTCCCGGCGATCGGGGCGATCGCCACGGCCGCCGTGCCGGCCGCGCGGCGCACCGCCGCGAAATGGCTGGCGCTGCTCGTCTCGCTCGCCACCCTCGCGCTGGCCGCCGTCGTCCTGGTGCGCTTCGACCCGGACGGCGACCGTTACCAGCTCACCGAGTCCCATGCCTGGATCAAGGACTTCGGGGTCCGGTACGAACTGGGCGTGGACGGTATCGGGGTGGCGCTCGTCGCGCTGACCGCGCTGCTGATCCCGTTCATCATCCTGGCGGGCTGGCACGACGCCGACCCGCTGGAGACCGGCAACAAGCGGTGGCGGCCGACGCAGGGCTTCTTCGCCCTGATCCTGGGCGTCGAGGCGATGGTGATCATCTCCTTCGAGGCCACCGACGTCTTCCTCTTCTACATCTTCTTCGAAGCCATGCTGATCCCGATGTACTTCCTCATCGGCGGCTTCGGGGACCGGGCCCACGCCGGCTCCGACGAGAACGCGGCGACCCAACGCTCGTACGCCGCCGTGAAGTTCCTCCTGTACAACCTGGTCGGCGGCCTGATCATGCTGGCCGCGGTCATCGGCCTCTACGTGGTCGCCGGGAACTTCAGCCTCCAGCAGATTGCCGAAGCGCGGGCCAACGGCACGCTCGACATGGCGACCAACACCGAACGCTGGCTGTTCCTCGGCTTCTTCTTCGCCTTCGCGGTGAAGGCACCCCTGTGGCCGCTGCACACCTGGCTGCCCAA
The DNA here is from genome assembly GCF_036174265.1 of Streptomyces sp. NBC_00285. Classification (NCBI taxonomy): domain Bacteria; kingdom Bacillati; phylum Actinomycetota; class Actinomycetes; order Kitasatosporales; family Streptomycetaceae; genus Streptomyces; species Streptomyces sp. NBC_00285. The sequence continues at coordinate 6,355,822 of NZ_CP108055.1, forward strand.
CGCGATGGGGGAGGCCACCACCCCGGTCGCCGTGCTCATCACGGCGGTCGTCGACAAGGTGGGCACCTTCGCGATGCTCCGCTTCTGCCTCCAGCTCTTCCCGGAGGCCAGCAAGTGGGCGACGCCCGCGATCCTGGTCCTGTCGGTGATCAGCATCATCTACGGGGCGCTGCTCGCGGTCGGCCAGCGGGACATCAAGCGGCTGGTGGCGTACGCGTCGATCTCACACTTCGGCTTCATCATCATGGGCATCTTCGCGATGACCAGCCAGGGCCAGTCCGGGGCGACGCTCTACATGGTCAACCACGGGATCTCGACGGCCGTGCTGATGCTGGTGGCCGGCTTCCTGATCTCGCGGCGCGGCTCGCGGCTCATCGCCGACTACGGCGGGGTGCAGAAGGTCGCCCCGGTACTCGCCGGCACCTTCCTGATCGGCGGCCTGGCCACCCTGTCGCTGCCCGGACTGGCACCGTTCGTCAGTGAGTTCCTGGTCCTGGTCGGCACGTTCGCGCGCTACCCGGCGATCGGCATCATCGCGACCTTCGGCATCGTGCTCGCCGCGCTCTACACCCTCGTCCTCTACCAGCGGACGATGACGGGCCCGGTGAAACCGGAGGTCTCCGCGATGCCCGACCTCAGGGTGCGTGAGCTCCTGGTCGTGGCCCCGCTGATCGCGCTGCTGATCTTCCTGGGCGTCTACCCGAAGCCCGTCACGGACATCGTCAACCCGGCGGTGAAGTCGACCATGTCCGACGTACACAAGAAGGACCCCCAGCCCGAGGCGGAGGCGGCCAAGTGAGCGCGACAGTCGTCCACAGCCTGTGGACAACCGCGGCCGACCCGATCACGAAGATCGACGCGCCGAAGATCGAATACGGGCAGTTGTCGCCCACCCTGATCGTCCTGGGCGCGGCACTCATCGGGGTGCTGGTCGAGGCGTTCGTCCCGCGCAGAGCCCGCTACCACGTCCAGTGGATCATGTCCGCCCTGGCGCTGTGCGGGGCCTTCGCGGCCGTCGTCGTACTCGCCGCGAACGGATACGCCACGACGAAGTCCGGCATCGCGGCCATGGGTGCCATCGCCGTCGACGGACCGGCCCTGTTCCTCCAGGGCACGATCCTGCTGGCGGGCCTCGTCGGCCTGTTCACCTTCGCCGAGCGGCGGCTGGACCCCGAGACACACGGCAACCACACCGACTCGTTCGCGGCCCAGGGCGCCTCCGTGCCGGGCAGCGACAGCGAGAAGGCCGCGGTGAAGGCCGGGTTCACCACCACCGAGGTGTTCCCGCTGCTGCTCTTCGCGGTCGCCGGCATGCTGATCTTCCCGGCGGCCAACGACCTGCTGACGCTCTTCGTGGCGCTGGAGGTCTTCTCGCTCCCGCTGTACCTGCTGTGCGCGCTGGCCCGCCGCAAGCGGCTCATGTCGCAGGAGGCCGCGGTCAAGTACTTCCTGCTCGGCTCGTTCGCCTCCGCCTTCACCCTGTTCGGCATCGCCCTGCTGTACGGCTACGCGGGCTCGGTGTCGTACGGCACGATCGCGAAGGTCGTCGACGGCACGATCACCACGGTTAACCCGGCGCTCGCGGACACCATGGGCAACGACGCACTGCTGCTGATCGGCGCCGCGATGATCGTCATGGGCCTGCTGTTCAAGGTGGGCGCGGTGCCGTTCCACATGTGGACGCCGGACGTCTACCAGGGCGCACCGACCCCGGTCACCGGCTTCATGGCGGCGGCGACCAAGGTGGCCGCGTTCGGCGCGCTGCTGAGGATCCTGTACGTGGTGCTGCCCGGCCTGCGCTGGGACTGGCGGCCGGTCATGTGGGCCGTCGCGATCGTCACCATGCTGGGCGGAGCGATCGTCGCGATCACGCAGACCGACATCAAGCGGCTGCTGGCGTACTCCTCGATCGCGCATGCCGGCTTCATCCTCGCGGGTGTCATCGCGACCACGCCGGACGGGGTGTCGTCCGTCCTCTTCTACCTCGCCGCGTACTCGTTCGTGACGATCGGCGCGTTCGCGGTGGTGACGCTGGTCCGTGACGCCGGCGGCGAGGCGACGCACCTGTCCAAGTGGGCGGGGCTGGGCCGTCGTTCACCCCTGGTGGCCGCCGTGTTCGCGGTGTTCCTGCTGGCCTTCGCGGGCATCCCGCTGACCTCCGGGTTCGCCGGGAAGTTCGCCGTGTTCAAGGCGGCGGCCGAGGGCGGCGCCGCGCCGCTGGTCGTGGTCGGTGTGATCTCGTCGGCGATCGCGGCGTTCTTCTACATCCGCGTGATCGTGCTGATGTTCTTCAGCGAGCCGCAGCCGGACGGACCGACGGTCGCCGTGCCGTCGCCCCTGACGATGACGGCGATCGGAGTCGGCGTGGCCGTCACGCTGGTGCTGGGTGTGGCGCCGCAGTACTTCCTCGACCTGGCGAACCAGGCGGGAGTGTTCGTGCGCTGACCTGCGGTGCGTGTGTACCGGGCCCCGGTTTCCCCGCGAGGGAGCCGGGGCCCGGCGCGTTCGGCCGGGAGCCGCGCACCACCCCGGCCTGTGGATAACTCCGACGCTGTCAGTCGGGACGCCTATCGTGGAGGCAGTGATCGAGGGACGACGTACGGGGGACGGAACAATGGGCGGGATGGGCGGGATCAGCGAGATGCCAGGGGTGACCGACAGCGAGGCACTGGCCACGCTCCACCGGGTCTTCGGATACGAGGCCTTCCGCGGCGAGCAGGAAGAGATCATCGAGCATGTGGTCGCCGGCGGGGACGCCGTCGTCCTCATGCCGACCGGCGGCGGCAAGTCGCTGTGCTACCAGATTCCGTCCCTGGTGAGACCCGGCACGGGCATCGTCGTCTCACCCCTCATCGCACTGATGCAGGACCAGGTGGACGCGCTCAGGGCGCTCGGCGTGAGCGCCGGGTTCATGAACTCCACGCAGGACTTCGACCAGCGCCGCGCGGTGGAGGCCGAGTTCCTGGCCGGAGAGCTGGACCTGCTCTACCTGGCGCCGGAGCGGCTGCGGCTCGACTCCACGCTGGACCTTCTGTCCCGCGGCAAGATCGCCGCCTTCGCCATCGACGAGGCGCACTGCGTCTCCCAGTGGGGCCACGACTTCCGGCCCGACTACCTGGCCCTGTCCCTGCTCGGCGAGCGCTGGCCGGACGTGCCGCGGATCGCGCTGACGGCGACGGCCACCCATGCGACGCACCAGGAGATCACCCAGCGGCTGGGCATGCCGACGGCCCGGCACTTCGTGGCGAGCTTCGACCGGCCCAACATCCAGTACCGGATCGTGCCGAAGGCAGACCCCAAGAAGCAGCTGCTCGCCTTCCTGCGGGAGGAGCACGAGGGCGACGCGGGCATCGTGTACTGCCTCTCGCGCAAGTCCGTGGAGGCCACGGCCGAGTTCCTCTCCCGCAACGGCATCGAGGCCGTCCCGTACCACGCCGGTCTGGACTCCGGCACCCGCGCCGCCCACCAGTCCCGGTTCCTGCGGGAGGACGGCCTGGTCGTGGTGGCGACCATCGCCTTCGGCATGGGCATCGACAAGCCGGACGTCCGCTTCGTCGCCCACCTCGACCTGCCCAAGTCGGTCGAGGGCTACTACCAGGAGACGGGCCGCGCGGGCCGCGACGGACTGCCCTCGACGGCATGGATGGCGTACGGCCTCAACGACGTCATACAGCAGCGAAAGATGATCCAGTCCAGTGACGGCGACGAGGCGTTCCAGCGCCGGGCCGCCGCCCACCTGGAGTCGATGCTGGCGCTGTGCGAGACGGCTCAGTGCCGGCGCGAGCAGCTGCTCATCTACTTCGGTCAGGAGCCGGGCCGGGCGGGCTGCGGCAACTGCGACACCTGCCTCGTACCGCCCGAGACCTGGGACGGCACGGTCGCGGCCCAGAAGGTGCTGTCGACGGTGGTGCGGCTGCAGCGGGAGCGGGGGCAGAAGTTCGGGGCGGTGCAGATCGTCGACATCCTGCTCGGCAAGCGCACCGGCAAGGTGATCCAGTTCGACCACGACCAGTTGTCCGTCTTCGGTATCGGCGAGGACCACTCCGAGGGCGAATGGAGGGGCGTCGTACGGCAGTTGCTGGCCCAGGGGCTGCTCGCGGTCGAGGGGGAGTACGGCACGCTGGTGCTCACCGAGGCGAGCGGCGAGGTGCTGCGGCGAGAGCGTGAGGTGCCGCTGCGCAAGGAGCCGAAGAAGCAGGCGACCGCCAAGTCGGCCTCCTCGTCCGGGCGGGGCAAGGCCAAGGCCCCGGTGGCCGAGCTGCCCGAGGCACTGGTCCCGGCGTTCGAGGCCCTGCGGGCCTGGCGCGCCGAGCAGGCCCGTGAGCAGGGCGTCCCGGCGTACGTCATCTTCCACGACGCCACGCTCAGGGAGATCGTCACGGTGTGGCCCACGTCGGTGACGCAGCTCGGGAGCATCGGCGGGGTCGGCGAGAAGAAGCTCGCGACGTACGGGGAGGGCGTGATCGGGGTGCTGGCCTCCCAGGACGGCCCGGCACAGAGCACCGCACCGGCCGCGACCGACGCGGTGACCGGCACGGCGACCGACGCGGTGACCGGCACGGCGACCGACGCGGCGGACGATCACTGGCCCGAGATGGACGCCGAGCCCGAGCCGGAGGACTGGATATAGCGCCCCGGGCGCGGGTGGTGCCGGCGTTCCCCGGCACCCCGGGCCGTTGATGCGGGTGCCCTTTACGAGTGGTACTGCAGGCCCCTCGTCGCGTACGCCCTGACGTCCGCGTCCGAGTCCGTCGTCGCCGTGGCCAGGGCCGCGCGGGCGTCCTCGGTTCCGGTGTGCCGGGTCAGCGCGAGGACGGCCGCCTTGCGGACGTCGGCGTTCGGGTCGGCGAGAGCCTTGGCGAGGGCGGGGACGGCCACGTCCGGGCCGGCGGCGGACAGCGCCGTCGCCGCGCCCGAGCGGACCTGCCACGCGGAGGCCGACAGGGCGGTCACGGCACGGGTGGCGAGCGGTGCGGGGCAGCCGGTGGTGCCCAGCGCTCCGTAGGCGGCGCCCTGAACCAGCGCGTCGGGGTCCTCGGTGAGCCGGGCCAGCGCGTCGAGGACGACATCGAGCGGGCGTTCCGCCGAAACCGTCGCCAGCGCTTTGGCGATCGTCACCCGGACCTCGCGGGACGGATCGGTGACCGCCGCGCGGGCCAGCTCTGCGGCGGCGTCCACCGAGACGAGGGCACGGACGGCCTCGATGCGGACGGGGATGTCCGAGTCGGTCAGGGAGCCGGCGAACAGCGCGGCGTCCCCGAGCCGCAGGGCACGCAGGACGTCCAGGGCAGCGGCACGGACGACCGGATCGGACTCGGCGAGGGCGGCGGCGAGGCCGTCGCGCAGGGTGGGCTCCGGGACGAGCGTCTCGACCAGTTCCCGCAGGGAAGCGGCCGCGGCGGCCCGGACCTCGGGGGCGGAGTCGCGGAGCGCGTCAGCGAGAGCGGGGCCCGTTCCCGGCGGCACCGTCTCGGTGAGGACGGCGACGGCCTCACGGCGCACCGCTGCCGCCGGGTCGGTCAAGTAGGGCCGCAGGGCGTCGAGTTCGGGCTCCTCCTCGGCGAGGGCGACGAGTTCGAGGATCCGGCCGGAGACCTGCTCGGCCGAGGCCGCCGAAGGGCCGGGGTCACCGAGCGGCTCGGGTCCGGCCGGTCCGGTGCCGTCCGCCCCGGCGTCGGGAAGTCCGGTCGCGACCGGGGCCAGGTCCCGGGAGCCTGCCGTCGCCACATCCTCCGCGTGCACCTCGCCGATGTGCCGGGAGGGACCGCCGACCGGCGTGAACTCGTCGATCGGGACCAGATAGGGAGCCACGGGACGAGCCGTGAACTCCATCGCTCCGGAGGGGGACTTGTGCAGATCGAGGTGGTGGAACCAGGAGGCGTCGTCGCGATGAGGATGGTCGAGACGGTCGTGGTAGAGACCCCAGCGGGACTCCGTGCGGGCCAGGGACGCGCGCGCGGCCATCTCCGCGCAGTCACGGATGAAGGAGACCTCGGCGCAGCGCATCAGCTCGTGCGGGGTCTGCGCACCCATCGCTGCGATGTCGGTGTGCATGCGCTCGAAGGCCTCCAGGGCGAGCGACAGTCGCGCGCCCGACTTCGGCGGGGCCACGTAGTCGTTCACGAAGCGGCGGAGCTTGTACTCGACCTGGGGCTGCGGCGGGCCGTCGGGGTTGTGCAGCGGGCGGTAGATCAGTTCGTGCGCCTCGCGGAGCTGGTCGAGCGGCAACTCCCCTTCGTACGGGGTGTACTGGGACGCGTCCGCGCCCGCGAGGTCGCCGAAGACGAACGCGCCGATCATGTAGTTGTGCGGGACGCAGGCCAGGTCGCCGGCGGCGTAGAGGCGGGGGACGGTCGTACGGGCGTGGTCGTCGACCCGTACGCCGGAGGCCGAGTGGCCGCCGCACAGGCCGATCTCGGAGATGTGCATCTCGATGTCATGGGTGCGGTAGTCATGACCGCGGCCCTCGTGGAACGTCCCCCGGGTGGGCCGCTCCGTGGAGTGCAGGATCGACTCCAGGGAGGAGATCGACTCCTCGGGGAGGTGGCTCAGCTTCAGGTACACCGGCCCCCGGTCGGAGGCGACCTCCGCCGCGAACTCGGCCATCATCTGGCCGGACCAGTAGTCGGAGTCGACGAAGCGCTCGCCGTGCCGGTTGACCTGGTAGCCGCCGAAGGGATTGGCGACGTAGGCGCAGGCGGGGCCGTTGTAGTCCTTGATCAGCGGATTGATCTGGAAGCACTCGATGCCGGTGAGTTCGGCGCCCGCGTGGTAGGCCATGGCGTAACCGTCGCCCGCGTTGGTCGGGTTCTCGTACGTGCCGTACAGGTAGCCGGAGGCGGGCAGGCCGAGGCGGCCGCAGGCACCGGTCGCCAGGATGACCGCACCCGCGCGGACCGTCACGAAGGCGCCCGTACGGGTGTTGAGGCCGACCGCCCCCACTGCCTGCCCTTCGGCGGTGAGCACCCGGACCGGCATCACCCGGTTCTCGATGCGGATCCGCTCCCGCATCTCGCGCCGCCGCAGCTGCCGGTACAGGACCTTCTTGACGTCCTTGCCCTCCGGCATCGGCAGCACATAGGAGCCGGAGCGGTGGACCTGACGGACCGCGTAGTCGCCGTGCTCGTCCTTCTCGAACTTCACGCCGTACGACTCGAGGCGCTGCACCATGCCGAAGCCGCGGGTGGCGGTCTGGCGGACGGTGGACTGGTCGACGATGCCGTCGTTGGCCCGGGTGATCTCGGCGACGTAGTCGTCGGGCTCGGCGCGGCCGGGGATGACCGCGTTGTTGACGCCGTCCATGCCCATGGCGAGGGCGCCGGAGTGCCGGACGTGGGCCTTCTCCAGCAGGATGACGTTCGCGCCGTGCTCGGCGGCGGTCAGGGCGGCCATGGTGCCGGCGGTGCCGCCGCCGATGACGAGGACGTCGCAGGTGAGTTCCTCGGCCTCGTCGAGGGCCGGAATCTGCAGAGGGGTGTCCACCAGGGTGCCTTTCACGTGCCGAGCGAGGAGAGGACGTCGCGCCGCAGCGCCACGCGCGCGGGATCGTCGTGCGCCGTACGGTCGCGCGGGCGCGGGACATCGCGTACGGCGGTCAGCCGGCCGTTGCCGAGGAGCGCCACGCGGTCGCCGAGGAACAGGGCCTCGTCCACGTCGTGGGTGACGAAGACGACGGTCGCGCCCGTGCCGCGCAGCACCTCCACCAGCAGGTCCTGCATGCCGGCGCGGGTCTGGGCGTCGAGCGCGCCGAAGGGTTCGTCCATCAGGACGGCACGGGGCCGGCCGGCCAGCGCGCGGGCCAGCTGGGCGCGCTGGCGCTGGCCGCCGGAGACCCGGTGCGGCAACTGCTGGGCGCGGTCGGCGAGTCCGACCCGGTCGAGCCAGGACCCGGCCTGCGAGCGCCGTTCGGTGCGCGGCAACCCCTTGATGGCCAGCGGGAGTTCGACGTTGGCGCGCAGGGTGCGCCAGGGCAGGAGGGCGTCCTCCTGGAAGACCAGGGCGCGCTCGGCGCCGGGACCGGTGAGAGGCCGGCCGTCCTGGGCGACCTCGCCACCGAGCAGCGGGAGGAGGCCGGCGAGGGTGCGCAGCAGCGTCGACTTGCCGCAGCCGGAGGAGCCGACGACGGTGACGATCTCACCGGCGGCGATGTCCAGGTCGACACCGGTCAGCACGGGCGCGTCGGGACGGCCCAGGTCGGCGGCGGTGAGGGTGAGGCGGGTACCGCGGACGGGGGTGCCCGCTCCCGGAGCCGCCCGGTCCACGCGGCCGACGCCACGGGTACCGGACACCTCCGGTGACGTGCCGATCGCTTCGGACGTGTCAGACGAGGTGCTCATCGTGTGCCTCCTCGGTCCTGGAAGCGGGCGGGGGCGACTCGGCGCGCGCGGCGGTGGCGGGCACCCGCGTGACGGCGCCGGCCGGGCCGGCCGCGCCGGGCCGGGAGCGGCCGGTGCCGTCGTACGACGTCCGCGGCAGCCAGCGCGTCAGCCGGCGGCCCAGGAGCTCCACGGCCGTGGAGGTGAGCCAGCCGAGGACGCCGATGGTGACCATGCCGACGAAGACACCCGCGTAGTTGACGACGGTGTAGTCCTGCCAGGTGCGGTAGCCGACGCCGTACTGGCCGGAGATCATCTCGGCGGAGATCACACAGATCCACGAGACGCCGATGCCGACGGACAGGCCGCCGAAGATGCCGGGAAGGGCGCCCGGCAGGACGACCGAGGCGAGGACCCGCCACCGGCCGCCGCCCATCGTCTGCACGGCCTCCTCCCACACGGGGGTCAGCGCGCGGACCGCGTGCCGGGTGGAGACCAGGACGGGGAAGAAGGCGGCGGTGAAGGTGATGAAGACGATCCCCTGCTCGTTGGAGGGGAACAGCAGGATCGCGACCGGGACCAGGGCGATCGCCGGGATCGGGCGGATCACCTCCAGCACCGGACCGAGCAGGTCCTCGGCGAGACGCGAGCGCGCCACGAGCACGCCCGTGGCCACGCCGAGCACCGCGGCGAGGAGGAAGCCGGTGAGGATGCGGGTGAGGCTGTCGGTGAGGTCCGTCCAGTAGTCGGGCCCGGACAGCCGGTCGGCGAAGGTGCGGGCCACGTCGGCGACCGTCGGGAACTGCGAGAAGCGCAGCCACAGATCGATGTCCAGGCTGGTCAGCAGCTGCCACAGGCCGAGGGCGGCGGCGAGCGCGGCCAGCCGGATCACGAACCGGCCCGCGCGTCGCGGATACCGGGGCAGGAACCCGCCGGCCCGTGGCGTCGGCCCGTTCACGAGGCCTGCTCCAGGGCGTCGGCGTACGGGACGATCCGGGCGCCGGCGTGTGCGGAGACGTAGGTCTTCGCGGTCTCCGGGGCGACGAAGGGGAGGAGCCGGCCGCCGTCGGACACCCAGACCGCCTTGTCCGCGAACCACAGGGTGCCGGTGGTGGCGTCGGGGACGTAGGCGGCACGGATGCCGTCCCGGTGTGCGGAGACGTACGCCAGGAGCTCGGCGGGAGTACCGAAGCTCCGGGTCTCGGAGGCACCCTTGGGCCAGACCTCGCTCGCCGGGGCGGCGGGCGAGGCGGACAGGCGCTTGGCGTAGTCCGCGCCGAGGGCCTTCCTGACGTACTGGTCGTCGACGAAGGAGTCCACATCCACGTCACCGGTCAGCTGGGCCGCCTTCAGGACCGAGACGTCCTCCTTCAGGGCGGAGACCAACTGGGGCTTGATCGCCGGGTCGAAGGTGGCGATGCCGTGTGCGCCGTTGTAGAGGTAGACGACCTCGGCGGGCAGGGAGGTGGCCTTCGCGACCTTCTCGGCGGCGGCGACGGGGTGGTCGTTCAGATAGTCCGTGGCCTCGGCCTGGGCCTTGAGGAAGGCCTCCAGGACAGCGGGGCGCTCCTTGGCGAAGTCCTCGCGGGCGGTGACACCGTGGAAGGTGGGGAGGTTGAGCTCGGCTCCGTCGTACAGGGCCTTCGCCTTGCCCTGGTAGGCGAGCAGACCCGGCCAGGCGACGAACTGCGACAGCGCGTCCGTGCTGCCCGCCGACAGGGCCGAAGCGCCCACCGCGGGCTGCTGGTTGAGCTTCTCGATGCCCTTGTCGGGATCGATGCCGGCGCGTTGGAGGGCCCGTACGAGGGTGCCGTCGGCGGCGGAGCCGATGCTCGTCGAGACCTTCCTGCCCTTGAGGTCGGTCAGGGAGGAGAGCTTCGAGCCGGGGGCGGTGACGATGGTGTTCAGACCGCCGCGGAGGTTGTAGCCGGTGACCGAGACCAGGCGGGTGGGCTTGCCGAGCTGCCTGCCGCGGGCCGCGTTGATGAGGAGCGGGAAGTCGCCCATCGAGCCGATGTCGATCTTCCCTGCGGTCATCTGGGCGGTGATCGGGGCGCCGGTGGCGTAGTCCTGCCAGTCGACCTTGTAGGTCTTGCCGTCGTGCAGCGAGTTCAGCTCCTTCTCGAAGTAGCCGAGGGAGCGCAGCAGGGTGCCGGCGGTGACCGTGTTGATGGTCTTGGACTGGTAGCCGACGGTGACGGTGACCGTGGGGTCGTCGCCCGCCCGGGCGCTGCCGCCGCAGCCGGACAGGGGGAACAGAAGGACGGCGGCAAGGACGGCAACTGGTTTGTGTCTCATGGGAGTTCGGGGCCTCTCACCGGAGCAGATAGGGCATGTTGACCGTGACGGCTCCGGTGGGACAGCGGGCCGCGCACGGGCCGCAGTACCAGCACTCGTCGACGTGCATGTAGGCCTTGCCGCTGCTGGTGTCGATGGCCAGGGAATCCAGCGGGCACATGTCCACGCAGAGCGTGCAGCCGTCGATGCACTTCGACTCGTCGATGGTCACGGGCACGTCGGTCCGCTGGGGCACCAAGGGCATGGTTGTCTCCGGGAAACGGGGCGGAAAGGAAAAGGAGGAGGTCAGAGCGAGCGGTGCAGCAGGCCGCTCATCGTGATGCGGTCGCCGCGGAAGCGGATGAACTCCAGATCCACCGGGCGGCCGTCGGAGAGGTGGGTGAGGCGTTCCAGCATCAGGACGGCCGCGCCGCGCGGGGCTTCCAGTACGGCGGCGGAGTGGGCGTCCGCGTTCACCGCCTCCAGGGTGATCTCGGCGTGGCCCAGGCCCTGGCCGGTGATCGTCTCCAGGAGCCGGAAGACATCGGTGTTCTCCAGGTCGGCGCCGAGCAGGGCGGTGCCGATGTCGAGGGGGACGTAGGTGAGGTCGAGGGAGAGGGGAAGGCCGTTCAGGCGGCGCAGGCGCTCTATGTAGAGGACGTCGGTGCCGGGGTCGACCTGGAGGCGCCGGGCCACCGGGTGCGGTGCGGGGGCGGGGCCCATGGTGCGGACCTCGTTGGTGACCGTGCCGTGTTCGTGGAGGGTTTCCGCGAGGCCCATCAGACGGTCCAGGCCGTGGGGGTACTTGTGGCCCACGACCACGGTGCCGACGCCGGGGAGGCGTTCGACCAGGCCTTCGGCGCGGAGCAGGTCCAGGGCTTGGCGGACCGTGTTGCGCGAGGCGCGGTAGTCGACGGCGAGGGTAGTCTCGTGGGGCAGGGCGCCGTCCGGGAAGCCGTCGGTGAGGAGCTGGTGACGGAGGAGGTCGGCGAGCTGCCGTGCCTGGTCCGCGCGCAGCCGGCGCCGGGCACGGGCGGCGACGGTGGTCGCGCCTTGCCCGGCGTGGTCCCGGATGCGGTCGGTGGATGGCATGGCTGGAACCATACCGAGATGGTAGGAATACCAGTGTTGCGGGATTGTTGCGCCACCTGACGCAGCGCCAGATCCGCTGCTGACCTGCAGTTTCTGCAGCAGATGCGTGACATGTGCCACCTGGCGAAGGAACCAGCCACGTGACCGCACCCACCTGGCGAGCAGGACAGTCGCGACCGTCACCCACTCAGGGGCGCGGGGAACTGCGCGCCCAGCCCCCACCGGCCCGCAGCCGAGATCCGACCGTCTGGGCCGGCAGCGGAATCCGACCGTCACCCACTCAGGGGCGCGGGGAACTGCGCGCCCAGCCCTCACCGGCTCGCAGCCGAGATCCGACCGTCTGGGCCGGCGCTGGAATCCGACCGCCTGGTCCCGCGTTGGAATCCGACCGTCTACGCCAGCGCCGAACCCCGCCCCCCTACGCCAGCGCCGACAACCCCGGTCCGAAGACGATCAGCAGCGGCAGCAACGGCACCAGCGCAGCCGTCGCCGTGGTCAGCGCCCGCTGTCGGCGCAGCAACCGCGGCGGAGGCTCCAGCAGCCGGTCCACCCGCTCACCCAGCAGCCGATGGCTGGACGCACACGACAGCACCCCCCGGTGCTGGTTCAGCTCGATCAAGGCCAGCGCGGTGGTCAGATGGCCGCACCGGCGGGACGCCGTGTCGTCCGCCGCCAGTTCCACCAGGCGGTGCGTCTGGTCGCAGAAGTGCGCGAAGAGCGGCACCCGCGGGAACCCCGTGGCCAACGCTGTGGAGAGATACAGCAGCCAGTCGTGGCGGGCGCGCGCATGTCCGCGCTCGTGGGCGAGGACCGCGTCCAGCTGGTGGTCGGTGAGGCGGTGCAGCGCACCGGTCGTCACGATCAGCTGCGGCGGGTTGCCCGGCATCCACCAGGCGTCCGGGTACTCGTCCTCCAGGACGAGCAGCGGACCGCGGGGCCCCGCACCCAGCCCGGCGGGCAGGTCCGGCGCACGCTCGCGCAGATGCGCGCGGGCGACACCGTGCCGCCGACGGGCCTCGGCCAGTTCACGGCCCAGCATCGCCGTGGTCCACGCGGCCCCGCTCGCCAGCAGCAGGGTCAGCGCGGCGGCCCAGACCGGCGCGGCCGAGAGGTCGTACGCCGCGGTCACGGCCGGCGGCGCCGGGGCGAACACATGGTCGCGGACCGTATGGAAGACCGCCGCCGCCCCGAGGACAAGGGCCGTGAGGCAGCACAGCAGAACTGTGGCGACCAGGCACTGCCACACCCACAGGCCGACCACCGGTTCCCGTTCGGGCCATGCGGACCGCGTGAGCGCACGCGGAACCGGCACGGCGGCCGCTGCGGCGACGGTGCTGAGCAGGAGCAGGCAGAGGATCATGCCATGGGCTCCGGATCCTGGTCGAAGGAAGGGGAGGAGGCGTACAGGGGTGGGGCGGCTTCGAAGCGGCGGCGTTACGTCGTCCCACGCATGCCGCCCGCCGCCAGTATGCCGGGAGCGGACGGATTGCGGCAGGACTCGGACAACCCCGGAGCTCTCACATGCCCCCGGCGCCGCTCAGGCACCCCCGGAAACCACCCGGCCCGCCACCTCCCCGAGCCCCACCCGGACCCCGTCCGGCCCGGGAGCCCACGCCGACATCGTCACCACGTCCCCGTCCTCAAGGAACGTCCGCTTCCCGTCGGGGAGTTCCAGCGCGTCCCGTCCGTTCCAGGTCAGCTCCAGCAGCGACCCCCGCTCGCCGGCGGAGGGCCCGCTCACCGTCCCCGACCCGTACAGGTCACCGGTCCTGAGGGACGCGCCGTTCACCGTCATGTGCGCCAGTTGCTGGGCCGCCGTCCAGTACATGGTGGAGAAGGGCGGCTCCGACACCACGTGGCCGTTGACCGCGACGGAGATCCGCAGGTCGTACCCGCCCGGCTCCACATCGGACGCGGTGTCGTCCAGATACGGCAGCAGTTCGTGCGTCCGCTCCGGCGGCGCCACCCGGGCCTCGTCCAGCGCGTCCAGCGGGGTGATCCACGCCGACACCGACGTGGCGAAGGACTTGCCGAGGAACGGGCCGAGGGGGACGTACTCCCAGGCCTGGACGTCCCGCGCCGACCAGTCGTTGAGCAGGCACAGCCCGAAGACGTGCTCCCGGAAGTCCCCGAGCCCGACGGGCCGCCCGAGCTGCGACGGCACGCCGACGACGAATCCGACCTCGGCCTCGATGTCGAGCCGCACGGACGGGCCGAAGACGGGAACGGCGTCGGAGGGGGCCTTGCGCTGCCCTGACGGTCGTACGACATCGGTCCCCGACACCACCACCGTTCCCGCGCGGCCGTGGTAACCGATCGGGAGGTGCTTCCAGTTGGGGGTCAGGGAGTCGGCGGCGTCGGGGCGGAAGATCTGGCCGACGTTGCGCGCATGATTCTCGGAGGCGTAGAAGTCGACGTAGTCCGCGACCTCGAAGGGGAGATGGAGGGCTACGGAGGACAGCGGGTGGAAGAAGCCCGCGATCGTCTCCTGGTGCGCCGGCACCGTCACCCACGCGGTCAGCGCGCGCCGGACGTCCGACCAGGCCGTGCGGCCCGCGGCCAGCAACGGCCCGAGCGAGGGCTGGGCGAGCAGGGAGACGTAGGGGGAGCCGAGGGCGGCGGCCGCCGCGCCCGCGTCGAGGACGTGGTCGCCGAGACGGACGCCGACGGTCCGCCCGGAGGACGCGGTGGAGAAGACTCCGTACGGAAGGTTGTGCGGACCGAAGGGGTCGCCCTCGGGCACGTCGAAGGGGACATCGAAGGGGGGCATGGGGTGCTGCCTCGCTCTCACGCATGCCGTGCGGTGCAGGTGGTCGCGCCACACGTTACGTCTGAGCCGTCCGTCGCGGGAGTGCCTGAAGGGACGGCAATGCGACTAAAGAGTTCGCAATGTCCTGTTACGGGATAGTCGGAGGCTTCCATTCCGGCTTAGCGTCCTTTGCGAGCACGGACGGGGTGGGTGGGACCGCGTCCGTTGGGGGACGCGTGGGGGGACCGTGGCCAGGAGTGCGAGCAGTGTGCCATTCAGGGCGGACCAGGACGTACCGGCCTTGATCGTCAAGTTCGGCGACTACCCGCTGCACCACGGCGGTGTGGGCGCGATCCGCAGTCTGGGCCGCCTCGGTGTGCCCATGTACGCCATCACGGAGGACCGTTACACACCCGCGGCCGCCTCCCGGTACCTCACGCGCGCGTTCGTCTGGCCGACGACCGGCACCGAGGACCCGGGCCGGCTGGTCGAGGGGCTCATCCGGATCGGGCGCCGCATCGGCCGCCCCACCGTCCTCGTACCGACCGACGAGGAAGCGGCGGTGCTGATCGCGGAGTATCAGAGCGACCTTCTGGGCCGTTTCCTCTTCCCGCGCGTGGAGCCCGCGCTGCCGCGGCGCCTGGCCAGCAAACAGGGCCTGCACGAACTGTGCGTGGAGCACGGGATAGCGAGCCCGGAAGCCGTCTTCCCACAGTCGTACGACGACATCGTGACCTTCGCCGAGAAGGCCCGCTTCCCGGTGGTGGCCAAGAACCGCGAGGCGTTCGTACGGCGTCGGCGGCCCGCGGTCAACGGGACCACCCGCATCACCACCCGCGAAGGGCTGCTCGCTCTCGCCCGTGACTGGGGCGAGCGGCCCGGGGTGATCCTCCAGGAGTACCTGCCACGAGAGGAGGCCGAGGACTGGATCGTGCACGCCTACTTCGACGCCAACTCCACGCCGCTGGCCCTGTTCACCGGCGTCAAGGTGCGTTCCTGGCCGCCGCACGCGGGCATGACGGCGAACGCGTACGTCGTCGACAACCCGGAACTCGCGGACCTCGCCGCACGTTTCATCAAACAGATCGGCTACACCGGCATCATCGACCTCGACCTGCGCTTCGACCGGCGCGACGGTCAGTACAAACTGCTCGACTTCAACCCACGCATGGGCGCCCAGTTCCGGCTCTTCGAGAGCGAGTCGGGGGTGGACGTCGTCCGGGCCATGCACCTGGATCTCACGGGGCGTGCCGTGCCGGAGGGCGAACAGCGGGCCGGCCACCGCTATGTGGTCGAGAACATCGACCTGCCCGCCCTGCTCGCCTACCGCCGCAGTGGCTATACGACCCCGCACGCGCCCGAGCGGCCCAGCGGGACCGAGCTGGCCTGGCTCGCGGGTGACGACCCGCTGCCGTTCCTCACGATGCTCGGGCGTTTCGTGCGACCCGGCGCCAAGCATCTGTACCAGCTGTGGCAGACCAACCGACGTGGCAATTCGACCAGTTGAACAGCGGCACCACCACGAAGTGACGAAGTGACGTCCTGGGGAGGGACTTCGTGATCCATCCGGTAGCAGTCATCGGTGCCGGGCCCTTCGGCCTGTCGACCGCGGCCCATCTGCGGGCGCGCGGCATACCCGTGCGCGTCTTCGGCGACCCCATGATCAGCTGGCGCGACCACATGCCCGTCGGCATGCTCCTCAAGTCGACCCCGGCCGCCTCCAGCCTCGACGCGCCACAGCGCGGGCACACGCTCGCCGACTACTGCGACGCGGCGGGGATCGCCCGGCTGGTGACCGACGAGGACATCATCCCCGTGGAGACCTTCATCGCCTACGGCCAGTGGTTCCAGGAGAAGCTGGTGCCCGAACTGGAGCAGGTGCGGGTGGTGTCCGTGGACCGCAGCGAGCGGGGCGGCTTCCAGCTCAAGCTCGACTCGGGGGAGACGTTCACCGCGCGGGCGGTGGTGGTCGCCACCGGGCTGTCCGGGCTGGCCCACCTGCCCCCGGAACTGGCCGCCGCCGCACCCGACGGTCCCGCCCCCACCGGTGCGTTCTCCCACAGCTCCCAGCACCACGACCTCTCCCGCTACTCCGGCAAGGAGCTGATCGTCGTCGGCGCCGGCCAGTCCGCGCTGGAGACGGCCGCCCTCGCGGCGGAGGCGGGTGCGCAGGTCCGGGTGGTCGCGCGCGGCCGGGGCAGCGTGGCCTTCGGCGCGCCGCCGTGGAAGCAGCCGAGGCTGCGCCCCGAGTCGCCCTTCGGCCGCGCCTGGTCGCTGTGGGCCCTGAGCTACTACCCGCACCCGTACCGCCGTCTCCCGGTCGGTGCCCGCCACTACCTGGTCCGGCGCGTCCTCGGCCCCCTCGGCGCGTGGTGGCTGCGCGACCGCTTCGAGGGCAAGGTGCAGGTCAGCGAGGTGGAACGCGTCCTCACCGCGAACATCTCGGACGGGTACCCGGCGCTCACGGTCCGCACGCACACGGGAGGCACGGACCGTCTGCCGGCCGACCACGTCATCGCGGCCACCGGCTACCGCGTCGACCTCGCCGCGATGGACTTCCTCGGCCACGAACTGCGCACCACGCTCGCGGTCAGCCGTGGCACGCCCAGGCTCGGCGCCGGATACGTCTCCTCCGTACCGGGCCTGTACTTCACGGGTCTCCCGGCGGCGGCGTCCTACGGCCCGGTGATGCGCTTCGTGTGCGGCACGGAGTTCGCCTCCCCGAGGCTGGCCAGGCACCTCGCGGCGGCGCATGGCTAGCTGTGCCCGCCCGTGAGTCCGGGGGCGCGGGTGTCAGCAGGTGCCCGCATCCCCACCCCGAGCACTCCAACGCACGCCACCCACGCCAACGCACCCCGCAGCCCCCGACAACGCCCACCCCCCGACAACACCTACCCCCGATAACACCCCAACGTCCGCAACCCCGGCAGCGCCCTGTCCTCGAAGTCGAACAGGGCGAGGTTCTCCCAGGCGTTACCCGAGGCGGGGTCCGTCGAGTCCCAGCCGCTGCCCGCGCGGTAGGTCCACAGGCCTTCCCAGTAGCAGTAGCCCAGCCCCTGCCCGCCCGGGACGCCGGCGGCGAGGTCGGCCACCGTGCGCAGCCATGCGGCCTGGCCCGCGGGCGTGGCGGGGAAGCCGTCGGTCAGCTGTGAAGGGCTGTTCATGATGTCGTTGACGTCGTCCTCGCTCTCCAGCGTGAACGGGTACGCCGTCTCGGCGATCACGCACGGCTTGCCGTAACGCGCCGTGATGTCCGCCATGTTGGCGGCGGCGTTCGCGATCGGCCCGTGCCAGAACGGGTAGTAGGACAGCCCGATGATGTCGAAGTCGACGCCGTACGACACGACGTTGTCGAACCACCAGCGGTACAGCCCGTTGTCGCCGCCGTTCGCCAGGTGCAGGATCGTGCGGACGCGCGGGGTGGTGTCACGTGCCGCGCTCAGACCGGCCTTGAGGAAGGCGGTCATGGTGTCGAAGTGCTCCCAGTTGCCCTCGGGCCAGATCAGCCCGCCGTTCAACTCATTGCCGATCTGCACGAGTTGAGCCGGGGTGCCCTGCCGCTTCAGTGCTCCGAGGACGTCGGCCGTGTGGTCGTACACCGCGCGCGTCAGGCCCGCCACGTCCAGCTCCGCCCAGGCGGCCGGCTTGGTCTGGTGGGCGGGGTCGGCCCAGCTGTCGGAGTAGTGGAAGTCGATCCAGATGCCGACCCCGGCCCGCTTCAGGCGCCGGGCGAGCGGCAGGACGTGCGCCTTGTTGTTGTAGCCGTCGGCCGGGTTCACCCACACCTTGAGGCGGGCGTGGGTGACGCCGGCCTGCGCGATCAGGCGGATCGGGTCGGCACGCCGGCCGTCGGCGGTGCGGTACACGGCGCCGTGGTCCTCGTTCTTCGGCAGCGAGGAGATGTCCACGCCACGGATCTCCAGCCGGCTCCGGCCGCCCGCCGAAGAGGCACCCGCCGAAGCAGCGGCCGGCGCCGCCCCCAGTACGGGAACGGCCAGCGCGGCGGCTCCGGCAGCGGTGAGAACACTGCGTCTGCGCATCTCAAAGGGTCCTTTCGCGGACGGTCACGGGGATACCGGCTCTGCGGTGACTTCGGCGGCCGGGCTGCGGCCGGGGGGCAGGCCCGGAGGAGGCCCGAGGGAGGGCCGGAGAGCGGGGTGAGGGGAGCCGGCGTAACGCCTGACGACCAAGAAAACCCTCATTTTCTGTGATCGTGCACAGTGCCCCTCACCCCTGTCATCGGCGGGCAACAAGTAGATAACCCCACGCTCTCGCCATTGACAAGGGGCTGAAACAATTCTCTACTGTGCACGATCACAGAGCCGCGCGGCCCTCGCGCACAGCCTCTCGGTCACGTCCGCAGAACCTCCCCCCACGGCGGTTGCCGCGTACGCGGGACGTGCGGGACAGCGGGATATCCGGGGTGGGCTGGTTCAAAGTCAGGGGAGATGAAGATGTCGCTCAACCGCCGCCAGATCAGCAGGCGCAGCATTCTTGCCGGGGCCACGGCCCTCGGTCTCACGGGCACCCTCGCCGCCTGCGGCGGTTCCGACGACAAGGACTCGGGCGCGAGCAGCGGGCCGGTCAAGCTGACCTACTGGTCGTGGGCGCCGAACATGGAGAAGGTCGCCGCGATCTGGAACAAGAAGAACCCGGACATCACGGTGACCGTGTCCAAGCAGGCCAGCGGCGGCGAGATCGTCTCCAAGCTGATCACCGCGAAGAAGGCCGGCAACGCCCCCGACCTCATCCAGGTCGAGTACCAGTCCCTGCCGACCCTGGTCTCCAACGATGTCCTGGCCGACATCACCAAGTACGCGGGCGACACCAAGTCGGAGTTCGCCGAGGGCCTGTGGGGCATGGTCACCCTCGGCACGGACGCGCTCTACGCGATCCCGCAGGACGCCGGGCCGCTGATGTTCTACTACCGCGAGGACCTCTTCAAGAAGCACGGACTCAGCGTCCCGAAGACCTGGACGGAGTTCGCCGAGACCGCCCGTGCCGCCAAGAAGGCCGTCCCGGACGCCTACTTGACCACGTTCTCCTCCAACGACCCCGGTCTGTTCGCGGGCCTCGCCCAGCAGGCCGGCGGCAAGTGGTGGACCGTCGACTCGGCCGGCAAGTGGACCGTCGGCATCGACGACGCGGCCACCAAGCAGGTCGCCGAGTTCTGGGGCGGCCTGGTGCAGGAGGGCGTCATCGACAACCAGCCGATGTACACCCCGGCCTGGAACAACGCCCTCAACAAGGGCACCCACCTGGCCTGGGTCTCCGCCGTCTGGGCGCCCGGTGTGCTGGTCTCCTCCGCCCCCGACACCAAGGGCAAGTGGCGCATGGCCCCGCTGCCGCAGTGGAAGTCCGGCGAGAACGTCACCGGCAGCTGGGGCGGTTCCTCCACCGGAGTCTCCACCGACTCCAAGCACGCCGAGGCCGCCGCCAAGTTCGCCACCTGGCTGAACACCGACCCGGAGGCGCTGGCCGCCCTGGTCAAGGAGGTCGCGATCTACCCGGCCGCGACGAAGGGCCAGTCCGGGAACGTCCTGACCACGCCGGAGTTCTTCTCCAACCAGGCGGACTTCTACACGACGGCCGGCCAGATCGCCGCGACCACGGCCACCGCGGCCTGGGGCCCCAACGTCAACACGGCGTACACCACCTTCCAGGACGCGTTCGGCAAGGCCAGCAAGGCGAAGAAGGAGTCCCAGTTCGACTCCGCCCTCGCCACCGTGCAGTCGAAGGCCTTCGCCGACATGAAGAAGCAGGGCTTCGAGGTGACCGAGGCATGACCAGCGCTCCGCTCAAGGGCTCCGACCTCACCGAGGTCGGGCCCTTGGCGGACGGCACCGGCACCGCCCAGTCCGTCCGCCCCAGCCGCCCCCGCCGCCGTGGTCGTGGCCGCAGCGCACCGTACTGGTTCCTGGCGCCCACCCTGACCCTCTTCGCCGCCTTCACCGTGGTGCCCATCGGGTACGCGATCTGGCTGAGCCTGCACAGGGTCCAGGTCAAGGGCATCGGCCTCGGCAAGGGCGCCCGCTCACAGGTCTGGAACGGCATCGGCAACTACACCGACGTCCTGAAGGACTCCGAGTTCGGCGACAGCGTGCTGCGCGCCTCCGGCTACGGCCTCATCGTCATCCCGACCATGCTGGGCCTCGCACTGCTGTTCGCGCTGATGCTGGACACCCCGAAGGCGCGCAGCGCGCCCTTCGCGCGGCTGATGATCTTCCTGCCGTACGCGGTCCCCGGCATCATCGCCGCCCTCATGTGGGGCTTCCTCTACCTGCCGGACGTCAGCCCCTTCTACTACCTGCTCGACAAGTTCGGCCTCCCGCAGCCCGACCTGTTCGACGGCGGCAACCTCTACCTCTCCTTCGCGAACATCGCGGTCTGGGGCGGCACCGGCTTCAACATGATCGTCATCTACACCGCGCTCAGGGCGATCCCGCCGGACATCTACGAGGCGGCCAGGATCGACGGCGCGAGCGACCTGCACATCGCCCTCAGGATCAAGATCCCGATCGTGATGCCCTCCCTCGTGCTCACCTTCTTCTTCTCGGTGATCGCCACCCTCCAGGTCTTCACCGAGCCGATGGCCCTCAAGCCGCTCACCAACGGCCTGCCCAGCTCGTGGAGCCCCCTGATGGCCATCTACGACAAGGCCTTCCTGCAGTCCGACATCTACGGCGCCTCCGCCACCGCGGTCGTCCTGGCCCTGGCCACGTTCGTCCTCTCCTTCACCCTGCTGCGCATCTCCGACCGCTACACCCGGGAGGACCGGGCATGACCCCCCTCACCCTCACCGCCGACACCACCGGCAGGACCGCCAAGGCGCGGCGTACGGCCTGGGTGCCGACGATCGTGCTGCTCCTCGGCGCCCTGTACTGCCTGATCCCCATCGCCTGGGTGGTCATCGCGGCGACCAAGGACCGGTCGGAGCTCTTCTCCACCTTCACCTTCGCGCCCGGCTCCGGCTTCCTCGACAACATCAGGGACCTGACCGACTACCGGGACGGCATCTTCTGGCGCTGGATGGCCAACTCCGCCTTCTACGCCGGTTTCGGCGCCCTGCTGTCCGCCGCGGTCTCCGCAGCCGGCGGCTACGCGCTCGGCCGGTTCGCCTTCCGCGGCCGTGAGGCCGTCTTCAAGATGATCCTGGCCGGCGTCCTGGTGCCGTCCATCGTGCTCGCCGTACCGCAGTACCTACTGCTGTCGAAGCTGGGCATGGCCGACTCGTACTGGTCGATGCTGCTGCCGTCGATCCTCTCGCCGTACGGCGTCTACCTGGTCCGCATCTACGCGGCCGCCTCGGTACCCACCGAGCTGATGGAGGCGGCCCGCATGGACGGCGCGAGCGAGTGGAGGATCTTCTCGCGGATCGCCGTACCGATGATGATGCCGGGCCTGATCACGGTGTTCCTCTTCCAGTTCGTCGGCATCTGGAACAACTTCCTGCTGCCGTACGTGATGTTGGCCGACGACGAGAAGTTCCCGATCACCCTCGGCCTCTACACGCTGCTCGCCCAGGGCGCCTCGCAGCCCGCCCTGTACACCCTGGTCATCACCGGGTGTCTGCTGGCGATCCTGCCGTTGATCGGGCTCTTTCTGGTGATCCAGCGGTTCTGGTCCCTGGACCTGCTGAGCGGCTCGGTCAAGGCCTGAACGACCCTTCTCCAACTGACGAGGAACATGACCACCAGTGCGAACGGCCGCCGCAGGCCTCCCACCATCCACGACGTGGCCAGGGAGGCAGGCGTGTCGCGGGGCACCGTCTCCCGCTTCCTGAACGGCGGCCACTACGTCTCGCCGACCGCCCGGCGGGCCGTGGAGGCCGCCATCAGGAAGACCGGGTACGTGGTCAACCGGCATGCGCGCAGCCTGAGTACGGGCCGGTCGGACTCGGTGGCGTTCCTGCTGACGGAACCGCAGGAGAAGTTCTTCGAGGACCCCAACTTCAACGTCCTGCTGCGCGGTTGCACCGAACGGCTCGCCCAGTTCGACATCCCGCTGCTGCTGATGCTGGCCGAGAGCGACGACGACCGGCGCCGGCTGACCCGGTACATCACGTCGGGCCACGTCGACGGCGTCCTGCTGCTCTCCAACCACAGCGGGGACCCGGTCGCCGCCGAACTGCACGAGGCCGGGATCCCGTTGGTGGTCTGCGGCAAGCCGATAGGGCTCGGCTCCAAGGTGAGCTACGTGGCCGCCGCCGACCGCGACGGCGCGCAGGAGATGGTCCGCCATCTGATCGAGGGCGGCCGGCGCCGCGTCGGCATGGTCACCGGGCCCCTGGACATGCCGGGCGGTCCCGACCGGCTGGCCGGCTACCGGGACGTGCTCGCCGAGGCGGGCCTGCCCTACGACCCGGCGCTCGTGGTGGAGGGCGACTTCCGGCGCAGCGGCGGTGAGCGGGCGGCCCGGCGGCTGCTGGCCCAAGCCCCCGACATGGACGCCGTGTTCGTCGCCTCCGACCTCATGGCCCTCGGTGTCGTGGGTGTGCTGCAGCAGTCCGGGCGCTCGGTCCCCGGTGACATCGCTGTCGGCGGCTTCGACGACTCCCCGGCGGCCACCGCCGCCGCCCCCGCCCTCACCACCATGCGCCAGCCCTTCGACCGCATCAGCGCCGAGATGGTCCGCATGCTCCTCGCCCAGATCGCCGGCGAGGACACGGCCGGCGTGATCCTCCCGACGGAACTGGTCGTCCGGGACTCGGCGTAGCGCTGCATGGGGCGGTGGCGCTCCATGGGCCGTGCCGTGCCCCCGGAACCGGAACTGCCGTCAACGTATGTGAAAGCAGCAGCCGTCCGGTTCGCGTCGAGTCGCAGGGGCCAACCATCCGTATTCTCTGATCATGGCCGCCTCCACCGCATATTCACTCGTCGCCACCGACCTGGACGGCACGCTGCTCCGCGCCGACGACACCCTCTCGGACCGGTCGTTGGCCGCGCTCGCGCGGGTGGCGGCGGGCGGGGCCAGGCATCTCGTCGTGACGGGACGGCCGGCGCCCAGAGTGCGGCCGCTCCTCGACGACCTGGGCAGTACGGGGCTCGCGGTGTGCGGGCAGGGCGCGCAGGTGTACGACGCCGGCGCGGACCGTCTGCTGTGGTCGGTGACCCTGGACCGGGAGCTGGCCGAGACCGCCCTCGGGAAGATCGAGGCCGAGGTCGGGCAGGTGTACGCGGCCGTGGACCAGGACGGCGTGGACGGGCTGACGCTCATCGAGCCGGGATATCTGATGCCCCATCCGACGCTGCCCGCCGTGCGGGTGGAGCGGCGCGACGACCTTTGGTGCGAGCCGATCAGCAAGGTGCTGCTGCGACACCCCTACCTGTCCGACGACGAGTTGGCGCTGACGGCGCGCTCGGTGGTGGGCTCGCTGGCCACCGTCACCATGTCGGGGCCCGGGACCGTCGAACTCCAGCCATGCGGCATCACCAAGGCGACCGGCCTCGCGCTGGCCGCCGAACACCTGGGCCTGGGGCCCGAGGTGACGATCGCCTTCGGGGACATGCCCAACGACATCCCCATGTTCGACTGGGCGGCCCACGGGGTCGCGATGGCCAACGCCCACCCCGAACTCAAGGCCGTGGCCGACGAGGTGACCATGTCGAACGAGGACGACGGCATCGCCGTCGTCCTCGAAAGACTGTTCAGTGAGGCGTAGTTCCTAGTACGCGCCCCACACGTTGTCGATGGATCCGTACCGCTGGGCCGCGTAGTTGCAGGCCGCGGTGATGTTCGCGACCGGGTCGTACGGGTCCCACAGCGTGTTGGACACGTGGTAGGCGTTGAACGTCGGGTCGATCACCTGGAGCAGGCCCTTGGACGGGGTGCCGGCCGCCGCGTTGGAGTCCCAGTTGTTGATGGCCCAGGGGTTGCCGGAGGACTCGCGGATGACGTTGCGGTAGATGCCGTCGTAGGAGCCGGGGATCCCGTGCTCCGCCATGACGGCCAGGGAGGCCCGGATCCAGCCGTCGAGGGTGTTGGCGTACCCGAGCGTGGTCGCGGTCTGCACGGTCGGGGTGGCCGCGGACGCGCTGGTCGCGCCGACGAGGGGGAGCGCCAGTACGGCGGCTCCGGTGCCGAGTACGGCGAGCTTGCGGACGAGACGGCTCTTACGGGGGGCGCGGTGCTGAGCGGCAGCAGGCATGGTGAAGTCCTCTCCTTCGCCTGCGAGGTGAGCTGTCGGGTTCGGGCGGGGAGTTGCCCGGTCACGCCCGCAAAAGGCATGACTTAACCCCTAGCCGTACCGGTATGTCCGAAGACATCCCGATCCGGCGACTTACCTGGGTCCCCCGCTCCTGCCGCGGTTCTCGGTGGGTGTACGGGCGGTGGCAGGATTCGGCGTCCGCCCGACAGGCCGGGAACGTATGCGAGAGCACATGTCCGGAACAAGTGGCGAATTCACATGCCGTGCCTATTGACCTTGGTCTGGGGTATTTGAGGCACTTGATCCTTTGCGGCAGCAAGCCTCAACTGGCGCGCGGGAAAAGGTGGATCCATGCATTCCGGATATCTGACGGACCGCCGGATCGAGTGAGCCAAGTCACGCCGGTACGCAAGAGGGGTGAAACGGTCATGTATGCCCAACTCGTAGTCAACCGACCGCTCGTGGGATCCGTCTCCGTCGAGCTCGGCGGACCGCCGCTGTCCGGTCACCGAGTGGGCCGGGTCGGCCTCGCAGGAAGCTCGCGCGCTCACGCGTGGGTGGAGTCGCGCAGGGCACGTGTTGAACGAGCAGCGTTGCTGAGGCCGGGGGCCGGAGGGGGTCGACGAATCAGGGCACCGACGGCTAATTCCCTACAAGTCGATAGATATCTATTCTTTTCGCATGATCAAAAACATACCGGCCGTGATCCGATACCGCCCGGCATGGACAGGGCGGGCGCTATCGGTGATCCAAAGGTGACCGGATACGCTGACTTGAGTGAGGGCAGCGACCTATCGACATTCCGTGTAACCGCCAGTAGACACCAGCAGACAGGAGACCCCTCGTGACCGTCGTCGGGCCGTTCGGGCTGAGCGTGCGGGACCAGGCTCTGGAAGCCGATGTCCAGGCCGGAATGACGGCTGTCGAGGAGGGACTGCTCGAGGCCACCAAAAGCGAGGTCCCCTTCATCACGGAGGCCGCCCAACACCTTGTGCGCGCGGGCGGAAAGCGCTTCCGTCCACTCCTCGTGATGCTCGCCGCCCAGTTCGGGGATCCCTATGCGCCGGGCGTCGTGCCGTCGGCCGTCGTGGTGGAGCTGACCCACCTCGCGACGCTGTACCACGACGACGTCATGGACGAGGCCGCAGTACGCCGCGGTGTCGACAGCGCCAACACCCGCTGGGGCAACTCGGTGGCCGTACTCACCGGCGACTTCCTGTTCGCCCGCGCCTCGCACATCCTGGCCGACCTCGGTCCCGAGGCCGTCCGGGTACAGGCGGAGGCGTTCGAGCGCCTGGTCACCGGGCAGATCCTGGAGACGGCCGGTCCGATGGACGGCCGGGACCCGGTCGAGCACTACCTCGACGTGCTCGGCGGCAAGACCGGCTCTCTGGTGGCGGTGTCGTGCCGTTTCGGGGCGATGATGTCCGGCGCCGACGAGACGGTCGTGGACGTCCTGACCCAGTACGGCGAGCGCCTGGGCGTCGCCTTCCAGCTCGCGGACGACGTCCTGGACATCGCCTCCGACTCTCATGAGTCCGGCAAGACCCCCGGCACCGACCTGCGTGAGGGCATCCCCACGATGCCGGTGCTGCGGCTGCGCGAGCGGGCCGCCCGGCTCGGCCTGGCCGAGGACATCGCCCTGTGCGAGCTGCTCGACTCCGACCTCACGGACGACGCCCGGCACGCCGAGGCACTGGCCGCGCTGCGGGAGCATCCGGCGCTGGAACAGGCCCGCCGCGACACCGTGCGCTACGCGAAGGACGCGCGCGCGGCGCTGGCCCCGCTGCGGGAGTGCGACGCGAGGGCGGCACTGATGGAGCTGTGCGACGCGGTGGTCCACCGCGCGGGCTGAACCGCGCCCTCCCGCGTGACGCAGGTCACGAGCGGGATCCGTGGGCCCCGGTCGGCTCCGGCAACGCGGCACGACCGTCGGCTCCTGCGCCGTCCAGGGCCGTCACCGTCCCGTGCCGACTGCCTTTTCTTGTGCAGCTGACGGTCTCCCGGAGCCGCATCCCCTACGGGTCGTAGGGGGTGCGGCCGTGTCGTGTCATACCCCAGGTGTACGCGGAGTTGGCCCCGAGGGTTGACGCATGGTCATGGCCGATTTGGTCAGATGGACACCACGGAAAACACCACTCCTCACCGATTCGGGTGAGAATGGCGGCTACGGGGTGGACGCAGGGGGAGTTGACGGCCGCCGCCGACGACGGAGGTAAGGCACACATGGCACCGTACGAATCCGACGACAGCGCGACCGCCGACGCCGAGGAACTGCGCGCGGCGCGCCGACGCAAGGCCGCTAGGTACGTCGTGCCGGCCACGGTGGTGGGAATCGCGGCGGCGACCATCGGGCTCGTCCCGGCGCTCGCCGACTCCGGCGACCCGGACCTGCCGAAGATCAGCGCACAGCAACTCATCGAGAAGATCGCCGCGTCCGACGTGGAGCAGCTGTCCGGCACGGTGAAGATCACCACGGACCTGGGACTGCCGGACCTCGGGGGTCTGGAGAGCTCGCTGGGCTCCGCCGCCGGTTCCTCCGGCTCGGGCGACGGCTCGTCCGCCGACCCGACCACCAAGCTCACCGAACTCGCCTCCGGCACGCACACGCTGCGCGTCGCGGCCGACGGTGAGAACAAGCAGAAGGTCTCCCTCCTGGAGGACGCCGCCGAGTACAGCCTCATCCACGACGGCAAGGACGTCTGGGGCTACGACAGCAAGTCCAACTCGGTCTTCCACAGCACGGCTTCCGAGAGCGACGGCAAGCAGAAGGAAGAGCTCCCGGCCACGCCCAAGGACCTCGCAGAGGACGCCCTCAAGGCCGCCGACAAGACCACATCGGTGACGGTCGAGGGCACCGCGCAGGTCGCGGGGCGGGACGCGTACCGGCTCGTCATCAAGCCCAAGGACGAGGGATCGACGGTCGGCCAGATCACCGTGGCCGTGGACTCGAAGACCGGACTGCCGCTGAAGTTCACGCTGACGCCCGCGAGCGGCGGTGCCGCTGTCGTGGACGCCGGCTTCACCCAGGTCACCTTCGCCAAGCCGGCCGCCTCGACCTTCGACTTCACCCCGCCGAAGGGCGCGAAGGTCACGGAGAAGGACGCCGCCGAGGCACCCGACCACTCCAAGGACTTCAAGGACTCCAAGGACCTCGGCAAGGGCTCCACCCATGAGCGCGGCACGAAGGGCCCCGGCGGCTCCGGCGGCCTCGACGGACTGAACGTCATCGGGGACGGCTGGGACTCCGTCGCCACCTTCGACACCGGCGGCAAGGGCGTCCCGTCCGGCGCCGAGGCCGGCGGTGACATCGGCGGCTTCCTGGACTCGCTCGGCGACAAGGTCTCCGGCAAGTTCGGCACGGGCACCGTCTTCAAGACCCGTCTGATCAACGCCCTGATCACGGACGACGGCAAGGTCTACGTCGGTGCGGTCACCAAGGACGTTCTGGTGAAGGCGGCGAACGCGGGCTGAACCGGGAACCTTGCGCGGCGGCCGCACGTAGTAACTGTACGTAGTCGTCGCGTGAGCACGAATTGAGGGAGCCGATGGACGAAGGGTCCGCCGAGGAGCCGGAGCCGAGCGAGGCGGGTGACAGTGTCATCCACACTCGCGCCCTCACCAAGCGGTACCGCGGCGGACAGCTCGCTGTGGACGGTCTCGACCTGACCGTCCCGGCGGGCAGCGTCTTCGGCTTCCTCGGGCCGAACGGCTCGGGCAAGACCACCACCATCCGCATGCTGATGGGCCTCATCGAGCCGACCTCCGGCTCGGCCCGAGTGCTCGGCCGCCCGATGCCGCGCGCCGCCCGGACCGTACTCCCGCACGTCGGCGCGCTCATCGAGGGCCCCGCCCTGTACGGCTTCCTCTCCGGCCGCGACAACCTCGTCCGCTACGACGCGGCGGACCCGACCGCCGACCCACGCACCCGGCGCGTCCGGGTGGCGGCGGCACTGGAGAGGGTCGGTCTGGCGGCCGCCGCGGCCAAGAAGGCGAAGGCGTACTCGCTGGGCATGAAACAGCGGCTGGGCCTGGCGGCGGCCCTGCTCCAGCCCCGTGAACTCCTGGTCCTGGACGAACCGACCAACGGCCTCGACCCTCAGGGCATGCGGGAAATCCGTTCCCTGGTGAGGGAGTTGGCCTCCGAGGGCACCACCGTCTTCCTCTCCTCCCACCTCCTGGACGAGATCGAACAGGTCTGCACCCACGCCGCGGTCATGACCCAGGGCCGTCTGATCACCCAGGGCCCGGTGGCGGACCTGGCGGCGGGCGCCAGGGGGCGGCTGGTCGTGACGACACCGGATCCGTCGGACGCGGCCCGCATTCTGAAGGAGCAGGGCCTCGCAGACGTGGTGGTGTCGGAGGACCGAGTGACCGCCGAGCCCCCGGACCGCGAACTGGCCGACATCAACACGGCATTGGTGAAGGCAGGAGTGCGAGTAAGAGGCTTCGCGGTGCAGCGCCCGTCCCTGGAGGACGCTTTCGTGGCCCTGACAGGGGAGGGCTTCGATGTCGCAGGCTGAGCTGAAGACGTTCAAGGGGTGCGGGCCCGACCGGCCCCAACAAACGGCCCGCAGCCGTCGTACGACCTTCCGAGCCACCCTCCTGCGCAACGAACTGCTCACCACGTTCCGCCGCTGGCGCACCCTGGCTCTGCTCGGCGTGCTGGCGGCCGTCCCCGTCCTCGTAGGGTTCGCGGTCAAGATCGAGACCGACGACGGCTCCTCCGGCGCCGGAGGCGGTGGTGGCCCCGCCTTCATCTCCCAGATCACCAACAACGGCCTGTTCCTGGTCTTCACCGCCCTCGCAGCGACCCTGCCCTTCTTCCTCCCGATGGCCATCGGCGTCATCGCGGGCGACGCGATCGCGGGCGAGGCCAACGCCGGCACCCTCCGCTACCTCCTGGTGGCCCCGGCGGGCCGCACCCGCCTCCTGCTCACCAAGTACGCGACGGTGATGGCCTTCTGTCTGGTCGCCACCCTCGTGGTCGCGCTCTCGGCGCTGACGGTCGGAGCCGTCCTCTTCCCGCTCGGCGACCTGACGACGATCTCCGGCACCCAGATCACCTTCGCGGAGGGCCTGGGAAGAGCTCTGCTGATCGCTCTGGTGGTGGCCGCGTCACTGACCGGCGTGGCGGCCCTCGGCCTGTTCGTCTCGACGCTCACGAACAGCGGCATCGCGGCGATGGCCACGACGGTGGGGCTGCTGATCACCGTCCAGATCCTCGACCAGATACCCCAACTGCACGCTCTCCAGCCGTACTTCTTCTCCCACTACTGGCTGTCCTTCGCCGACCTCATGCGCGAACCGGTCTACTGGGACGACCTGGTGCGCAACCTGGGCCTCCAGGCCCTGTACGCGGCGGTGTTCGGCTCGGCGGCGTGGGCGCGGTTCATGGCGAAGGACGTCACGGTGTGACCTGAGCGTCGGGGTAGCGCGCGAGCGGCGCCTCCTGCTCGAAGAACGTCTTCGCGCGGGTCAGCGCGGCCTCGTCCGCCAGCACGTCACCGCGCTTGCTGCCGTTGCCGAACAGCACCCCGCCGAACCGCATCTTCATGTACGCGGCCGAGTTGTTGAGCGTGCCGACGAACGGGTCGGCGACCAGGGGCCGCTCGTCCGCGAGCACGGACACGCCCCACAGGGTGCGTCCGGCCAGCTGAGCCTTGAAGTCGAGGCCGGGGGTGCGCAGCCAGCCCGACCAGTAGTCCAGGTAGCGCTTGGTGAGCGCGGAGACCGAGTACCAGTAGACCGGCGAGGCGATCACGATGTCCGTCGCCGCGAGCGTGGCGTCGAGCAGCCACTGCGGGGTGTCCCCGGTGGGGGAGTCCAGGTACTCGCTGTCGTGCCGCAGGTCCAGGAAGTCGGGCAGCGGATGCTCGGCGAGGCTGATCCACTGCTGCTCGACATCGGCGGGCAACTGCTCGGCGGCCCGTCGGGCCAGCAGCTCGGTGTTGCCCTCGCTGCGGCTGCTGCCGAGCACGAACAGGAAACGGCGCGTCATGAAATCCCCCAGATGGTCGGCGCACAACGAATACTCGCACCTGCATTATATGCACGCACATTTATATGTCCATGGGGGAGGACCAAGGGGAGGCGTAAGAGGACCGGGCACGGACGGGAGGCGAAGCCGGAGGCGGGGCCGGATACCCCGCCTCCGGCTTCGCCTGTCAAGGACCGATCAGCCGCTGCTGCGGGTGAGGCGGGTCAGTGCCGCGGTTGCGCGCGGGGGCGACCCGTTCAGGTCGCCGAGGCGCCACGCGGACACCCAGGGCACGCGGTACACGTCGACGGTCGACTCGATCTCCTTGGCCTGACGGGACAACGGCCGGGGAAGGCGCCCGGGGGCGTCCGCGACGAGGACGACGGCGTCGAGGTCGAGGCCCGGCGGGTGCTCACCGCGTCGGAAGAGCTCCAGGGCGCGGCGGGCGGCCAGCAGCCCCGCGGAGTGGGTGCGGGCGACGAGGAGGACGGAGGTCGGGGCGCCGGGGCCGGGCCAGTCGCGTCCGCTGTCGTGACCGCCGTAGACGGCGGCCAGGGTGGAGACGCCGGCGCCGCCATGGGTGCCGACCCACGCGTACCGTCGTCTCCCGGCGGGGGCCACCGGCCCGCGGATCCAGATCTCCGGCCCCTGCTGCACGCTCTCCACCTCTCGCCGCACGTCGGTGCGCATGTCCGCGCTCCGACTCTGCCATCCCACCCGCCCCGCACCTCCTGGAACAGGCCTGTGACATCACGGTGACGTGAGGACCGGGGGCGAGCGGAGAGACTCGACAGTACGTGCACGACCGTGAGGGATGAGATGTCTCGACTCAGCCGCGACAAGAAGCTGGACGACCAGCGGGGGGCGACCCCTATCGACGTCCGCGTCCCCGTGACCGGTGAGGCCGCGACGGTGGCCGGAACCCCGGTTGCCGCGCCCCCGGGCGAGGACCTCCACCAGACCGTCCTGACCCACCTCCACCGCCTCGCCGTCACCGCGGGACGCCCCGTCAACGCCTTGATCCACGACGCCCGTATCGGCTGGGTGGTCCCCCTGGAGGTCACCACGGACGGCTCCAGCCGCTTCACCGCGGAGCCGGTGCGGATGGCTCCGACGGAGGGCACCGGGAGCGAGCCGAGGACCATGGGGCCCTCCGTCGACGAGCGGCAAGGGCCGAGGGCGACCGGACCGTCCGCCGACGAGCGGCAAGGACCGGGTGAGGCCGCCCACGAGCGGAACGAGCCGAGTCCGACCGTCGGATCCGGTGCCCCCGAGCCCACGGGACTTGTGCCGCGGACGTCGTGGCCACCCGCGGGCGGACCGGCCGAGCCTGACCGGCATGTCCCGCTCCTGCCGCCGGAGGAGTCCGGGCAGGACCCGGCCCCTACGTTCCGGATGCGGAAGCTGCCCGCGGGCGGACCGGCCGAGTCCGACCAGCACGTCCCGCTCTTGCCGCCGGAGGAGTCCGCGCAGGACCCGGCGCCCACGTTCCGGATGCGGACGCTGCCCGCGGCACAGCCGGCGGACGCCGGAGCGAGCCCGACGCACGTCCTGCGACAGTTGCCGGAGCCTCAGGCTCCCGGGACGGCCGTGGCCCCGACGGGCGAGTTCGGCCCGCCGCCCGTGATGGATGTGAGGCCGTCCTCCACCCCCGAGCCACTCCCGCCGGCCGACGCTGTCCCCGCGCCCGGCCCGCTGCCGTCGGCCGGTCCCGCCCCGAAAGCCGCCCCGGCCTGGTCCGTCGCCGACCCGACACCGTTGCCCCTGCCGACCGAGCCGGGTCCCGCTCCCGCCCTCAGGCCCCTGCCGCCGGCCGGCTTCGCCGATGTGCCGCAGCCACTGCCGTCGGCACAGCCCACGCCTCGCCCCGGCCTCTTCCTGGACCCCGGCCCCCTTCTGGACGACCCCGATCCCAAGCCGACGCCCGTGCGGGGGTTCGACGCCGTGGCCGAGGCCGTGCTGGGGGAGGGACTGGTGGTGGACGAGGCCGTTCTCGTGGAACCCGTCGCGCGCATCAGCGAGGCCGTTCAGGAAGGGCGGACCGAGGCCGCGGCGGAGTTGGCGGAGCGGACCGTCACCCAGGCGTCCGACAGCTTGGGCGGCGAGCATCCCGACGTGCTCCGCGTGCGTGAACTCGCCGCCTACATCGCCTACTTGGGCGGCGAGCCGATCCGTGCCGCGGAGATCTCCCTCGACCTCGCGGCGATCCAGCACCGCACCGGGGACGCCGAGGCGGCCTACGGCAACGTGCAGAGCGCGGCCACCGCGTGGAAGGCCGTACGGGACCCCCTGCAGGGTCTGGCGTTGGGCCGTGAACTGCTCACCCTGTGGACGGACATGGCCGCCGGGGAGGGCCCGGCGGCCGACGACAGGGGCAAGCTGGAGTCGGCCCGCGCCCGCATGCTCCGCCTCGCGGAACGGGCACGGACCGCCGACCAGTAGCCCGACAGCCGCTGTTACTGCGACAGCCCCCACACCGCGTACGCCACCGCGTCACTGTTGCGGTCCAGGGCCGTGTCGTTGATGTTGGCCGCCGTGTCGCACGACGAGTGGTAGCAGCGGTCGAAGGCCAGCCCTGACGTGCCACCCCACTTGGCCGCCTGCGCCGCCGTCTTGACGTAGTCGGCACCGCTGAACAGCCCGCCCACCGGCACGCCCGCGTTCTTGAACGGCGCGTGGTCGGACCGGCCGTCGCCCTCGGTCTCGATCTCGGTCGGGACGCCGACGCCGGCGTAGTACTCCTTGAAGGTCTTCTCGATGGCCGGGTCGTCGTCGTAGACGAAGTAGCCGGGGTTCGGCGAGCCGATCATGTCGAAGTTGAGGTAGCCGCTGATCCGTGAACGGTTCGCGGTGGAAAGGCCGTTGACGTAGGTGCGGGAGCCGACCATGCCCAGCTCCTCCGCGCCCCACCAGGCGAATCTCAGGTGCTTGGTGGGGTGGTAGCCGGCCCGGGACACCGCGAGCGCGGTCTCCAGGACGGCCGCCGAACCGGACCCGTTGTCGTTGATGCCCGCGCCCGCCGTCACGCTGTCGAGGTGCGAGCCGGACATGATCACCTGGTTGGTGTCACCGCCCGGCCAGTCCGCGATCAGGTTGTACCCGGTGCGGCCGGAGGACGTGAACTGCTGGACCGTCGTGGTGAATCCGGCGGCGTCCAGCTTGGCCTTGACGTAGTCGAGCGAGGCCTTGTAGCCGGTGCGGCCGTGCGCGCGGTTGCCGCCGTTGGCGGTGGCGATGGACTGGAGCTGGGTCAGATGCGCCTTCACGTTGGCCACCGGGATGTCCGGGGCCGCGGCCACCGCGGGCTGTCCCGCGGGGGCCGCGCCGGCTATGGATCCGCCGGCCAGGAGGGAGACGGCGGCGACGACGGCGGTGGCCGCGACGCGTCCGGGAACCGAGAGCTTCATGTGGGGGGCTCCGAATTCCATGGGGATCCCTGCAGTCACAGGGATTCCACAGCGAATGGGTGCCTGGATGGTGGGGCTGAGGTTGACTCACCGTCAAGAGCGCAATCCGGTCACACCAGTTCGCATATCGGATATCGCCGCTCTCAAGTGCTCATTGCACGCAGAATTCGTTCCCCTCCGGATCCGCCATCACCACCCACTCACCGCCCCGCTCCTTCACCTCCCGCAGCACGCTCGCCCCGAGCCCCGTCAGCCTCTCGACCTCGGCCGCCCGCTGTCCGTCCGGGGCGTGCAGGTCCAGGTGGAGCCGGTTCTTGACCGTCTTCGCCTCCGGCACCCGCTGGAACAGCAGCCGCCGTCCCAGCCCGGTGCCGCTGTCCATGTCGTACGGGTCGTCGGGATGCCGTACGGCGATCAGGTCCCGGAAGGCGAGGCGCGCGTGGTGTTCGACGGTGGCCTCGCGCGGCAGCGCGCCGAGCTCCAGCAGCCGCTGGACGAGCGCGTCGTTGTCCTCGGCCAAGTAGTGCAGAGCGGCAGCCCAGAAGTCGGCCTGGGCGTGCGGGTCGCCGGCGTCGACGACCAGTTTCCAGTGCAGGGGTGCGGGTGTGGTCTGCGTCATGGAGCCACTTATAGCGGCGAATCAGGTCCTGGAGTGTCCTAAACGACTTCCGCCGCTCGCCGGTCGTAGGCCTCCCGGGCCACCGCGATCTCCTCCTGGTGCGCCTCGGTCCAGGTCACCAGCGAGCGGATCGTCGCGTGCAGGGTGCCGCCGAGCGGAGTCAGTTCGTACTCCACCCGGGGCGGTACGACCGGATGGACCGTCCGCTTCACCAGCCCGTCCCGCTCCAGCGAACGCAGCGTCACCGTCAGCATCCGCTGACTGACCCCGTCGATCTCCCGGCGCAGCTCGGTGAAGCGCAGCCGCCGGTTCTCCAGCAGGGCGATGACGAGAAGGGACCACTTGTCGGCGACCCGGTCGAGGATCTGCCGTACCTGGCAGTCCTCGCGGGTGTCCCATTGGAAGGGGTCGGCGTCGCCGTGGTCGGTACCCGCGCAGTTACTCGGTGACTTCGAAGTGCCTTCTTCCATGTCTGTCGATGCTGCCTGAGGCTGGAGGTGGTTACAAGAGGGAACTGACCCTCGGTCGAGTAACCCCCTACCGATGGAGTGTGGTCATGGGCGCACGCGCCTGGGCGCTGTTGCTCGTCCTGTGCGGAACGATCTTCCTGGAGGGTGCCGACATCGCGATGATGGCCGTGGCGATCCCCTCCATCCGGTCCGACCTGGGGCTCGCGACCGACACCGCGGCCTGGGTGATGAGCGCCTACGTGCTCGGTTACGCCGGTTTCACCCTCCTCGGCGGACGCGCGGCCGACCTGCTCGGCCGCCGCAGGATGTTCCTGCTCTGGCTGACGGTCTTCCTCCTCTTCTCGGGCCTCGGCGGCTTCGCGACCGAAGGCTGGATGCTGGTCGTCGCCCGCTTCGTCACCGGGGTCTCCTCCGCCTTCATGACACCGGCCGCGCTGTCCCTGATCACCACGTCCTACGAGGAGGGCCCGCAGCGCAACAAGGCCCTGCTGGTCTACGCGGGCACCGGAGCCGGCGGCTTCTCGCTGGGTCTGGTGATCGGCGGCCTGCTCACCGAACTCGGCTGGCGCTGGGTGTTCTTCGCGCCGGTACTGATGGCCGGCGCCCTGCTCCTCGCGGCGTTCCGGCTGATCCCGCGGCCGGCGACCCCGCCCCGGACCGGACACGGCTTCGACCTCCCCGGCGTGCTCACCGCCGCCGGCGCGATGCTGCTGGCCGCCTACACCGTCGTACGCCTCGAACACGGCCTGGACGCATGGCGGTCGACGACGGCGTCCGCCCTCGGTGCGCTGCTGCTCGGGGCCGCCTTCGTCGCCGTGGAACGCCGGGCCGCGCATCCCCTGGTCCGGCTCGGGATCCTGCGCACGGGACCGGTCGTACGGGCCGACCTCGGGGCGTTGCTGTTCGTCGGGGCCTTCTTCGGCTTCCAGTTCGTGGTGACGCTCTATCTCCAGGAACTGCGCGGCTGGTCCTCGTTCCAGACCGCGATCGCCCTGGTGATCATGGGCTGCGACGCGGTGCTCGCGCCCACCCTCACCCCGCGGCTCGTCGCCCGCTTCGGCAACGCGCGCGTGATAGTCGGCGGCTTCCTGCTGGCGGTGCTCGCCTACGGCCTCTTCCTGCCGGTCGGCATGGACTGGCCCTACCTGGCGATGTTCCCGACGCTGATCATCGCGGGGACCGCCTTCGCGCTGGCGTACGGGCCGCTGACGATCGCGGCGACGGACGGGGTCGCCGAGTCCGAGCAGGGCCTGGCGAGCGGACTGCTGCACACGGCGACACAGTTCGGCTCGGCGATCGGGATCTCCGCGGTGACGGCGGTCTACGGCCTGGCGCTGGGCGAGGCCGGCGACTCCGGACCCGAGGCCAGGCTCTCCGCCTTCCGTACGGCGCTGACGGTGCCCGTCGTCATGGTGGTGCTGGGCCTCGTGATCTCCCTCCTGAGTGTCCGCGCGGTGCGCAGGGCGTCCCAGGTGAGCAGCGTCAACGCCAGCCAGACCAGCGCGAACCCGGCCCAGCGCTCGGGCGGCATGGCCTCGCCGAAGTAGAAGATGCCGAGCATGAACTGGAAGACCGGGGCCAGGTACTGCAGCAGCCCGAGCGTGGACAGCGGCACACGGATCGCGGCGGCGCCGAAGCAGACCAGGGGGAGCGCGGTGACGATGCCGGTCGAGGCGAGCAGCACCGCGTGTCCCGGCCCCTCGGTGGCGAAACTGAGGTCGCCGTGCGAGCTCAGCCACAGCAGGTAGCCGAGCGCGGGCAGGAACTGGATCGCGGTCTCGGCGGCCAGCGACTCGACGCCCCCGAGGTTCACCTTCTTCTTGACCAGGCCGTAGGTGGCGAAGGAGAAGGCGAGCGTGAGGGAGATCCACGGCGGCCGCCCGTACCCGAGGGTGAGGACGACCACCGCCGCGGCACCGACCCCGACCGCCGCCCACTGCGCGCGCCGCAGCCGCTCCTTGAGCAGCAGCACGCCCATGGCGATGGTGACCAGGGGATTGATGAAGTACCCGAGCGAGGCCTCGACGACGTGTCCGCTGTTCACGGACCAGATGTAGACGCCCCAGTTCACGGTGATGACGGTCGCGGCGACGGTGACGAGCGCGAGCCTGCGCGGCTGCCGCAGCAGCTCACCGGCCCAGGCCCAGCGCCGGACGAAGAGGAGCGCGACGGCGACGAAGGCGAGCGACCACACCATGCGGTGGGCGAGGATCTCCGCGGACCCGGCGGGCTTGAGCAGGGGCCAGTACAGCGGAACGAGTCCCCACATCCCGTAGGCGGCGAAGCCGTTCAGCAGACCTATGTGCCCCTCGCCTCTCGACTTCACGGACCCTCCTCCTCGCACCGTCCTCGCCGCACGAAGGTAACGCCGAGCGCCCCCGGCTGTCATGTCCGTATCGGCATACGGTCATGACAGTCGGAGGCGCGGCACCCAGGGGTCTGCCGGGGGAGTGATCAGCCCTTGAGTGCGACCGAGATGGACTCGGCGATCGGGGTGGCGGGGCGGCCGGCCAGCCGGGACAGGTCACCGGAGGAGACGACCAGCTCGCCCTTCGCGATGGAGGCGTCGACGCCGGCGAGGATCCCGGCGAACGGCCCGGGCAGCCCGGCGCCGGTCAGGATCCCGGTGTAGGCCTCGACGGAGACGGCGTTGTAGGCGATCTCCTTGCCGGCCTGCTTGCCGACCTCGGCCGCGTACTCGGCGAAGCTCCAGGCGTCGTCGCCGCCCAGCTCGTACGTCGAGTTCTCGTGACCCTCGCCGGTCAGCACGGCCACGGCGGCAGCCGCGTAGTCGGCGCGCGAGGCGGAGGAGACACGGCCGTCACCGGCGGCCTGGACGACCGCGTTGTACTCCAGGACGGGGGCGAGGTTCTCGGTGAAGTTCTCGTTGTACCAGCCGTTGCGCAGCAGCGAGTAGGGCAGACCGGAGGCGAGCAGCGCCTTCTCGGTGACCCGGTGGTCGTCGGCGAGCGCGGCCGTGAGAGTGCCGGGCGCGCTGGTGTACGCGAGGAGCGCCACGCCCGCGGCCTTGGCGGCGTCGATGACGACCTGGTGCTGGGCGGGGCGGCCCTTGTCGAACTCGTTGCCGGAGATCAGCAGCACCTTGTCGCCGGCCGCGAAGACGCTGTCGAAAGTCTCGGGGCTGTTGTAGTCGGCGACCGCTATCTTCACGCCCTTGGCGGCGAAGTCGGCGGCCTTCTCCGGAGTGCGGACGACGGCGGTGATCTGCTCGGCCGGAACCTTCTCGAGCAGCTGCTCGACGACGTGGCGGCCGAGGTGTCCGGTGGCTCCGGTGACGACGATGCTCATGGTGGCGATCTCCTTGTGGGGTGCGGTGGTACTAACCATAGGGGATGCGCTAACTTAAAGAAAGTACCCACTTTGAAGTAAGGTACTGGCATGACAGTAAGTACGGAACGGATCCTCCCGGAAGCGCCGACGGGTGAGGCGATGTGCCCCCACCGCCTGGTCCTGGAGCACGTGACGAGCCGCTGGGGCGTCCTGGTGCTGATCCAGCTCCTGGACCGCCCGTACCGCTTCAGCGAACTCCGCCGCGCGATCGGCCGGGTCAGCGAGAAGATGCTGACGCAGACGTTGCAGACGCTGGAGCGGGACGGCCTGGTGCACCGGGATGCCAGGCCGGTGATCCCGCCCCGCGTCGACTACTCCCTGACCGACCTGGGCCGCGAGGCGGCGGAACAGGTGCGGGGGCTGGCGGAGTGGACGGCGAAGCGGATGGGGGCGGTGCAGGAGGCGCGGGAGGGGTACGACGCGCGGAAGAGGGGCTCTGGGCAGGAATGACAGAGGTCCGCACGGCTCCCTGAACGAATGACGGCGGCGCTTACCGGGCACATTTCTGGCAGGGCGTTGGTTGACCTGAGCGGTACGTCCTTCCATGCGCCCCCTTTCCGCCTTCCACGCATGCTTGAGCGGCCCGATGCTGGGGGCGGGGCGTTGTGCCCACCCGTCCGTCGGTCCAGGTGAGCCGCCGACCGGCGTCCGGACGCCTGAATCGGGGGTTCGCATTGGCCACAGAGAATCCGGATGCGCGAGGGAACGATTCAGCGGCGGGTGGTAGGGCCGAAGAGCTGGCGGAGCAACTCGTTCAGCAACTGACCCTTCTAGCCAAGGAGATCAGGCACGCCAACCTGATACAGCTGCATCGCATTTCGGTGGAGCAGATGCAGCGCGGAATGGCGGACCCCGCTCTGGCGGACGCCGTCAGTACGCTGTCGGGCCTCTCGGAGCGCGAACGCCGTCAGATGATCCATGTCAACGCCCAGTACCACGGCATCGTGCTTCAGCATCGCGTAGAGGCCATGACCTGGAACGAACTGATGGGCCACCTCAGGGTGTTGTGCCGGAATCCGGTCTTCGACCGTTACTGGCAGCTGCACCGGGACCATCGCAGGAGCCTGCCCCGTGAGTCGCTGGAGGCGCGGGTGGGGCGAGCGGTGGACGTGGTCGTGCAAGGGCTGCGTGATGAGCCTGAGGAGTGGTGGGTGGTGGCGCACCCTGAGGAGCTGTCGCCCTGAAGGGATTGCACTCACTCCAAGTGGCGGAACTCGTCACCCCTACGGGCTAACTCCGTTTAAAATGACGTGTCTTGGGAAGCCGGGCCCGGTTGTGCCAGACGATCATGGCTCCATCTCGTCGAAGAGGCTCTCCGCGTGCACAACGAACCCCCCGCCGTCCGTATCCTCCGACGCATCGGTGACTCACCACGTCAGCGCGGGAGTGCCACGTACGACACATGTCCCGACGTCTTCGAGCTGAGTGACGGCAATTTCGCGGTCATCGGCACGGATCGGACCGAGGAGCTGGACGCCCTCCTCCCGGATGACGCCGCCCGTGCCGACTACGAGCGCATCGTCGTCATCACCCGCGACACCCTCCTGCGCGCCAAGCGCGACATCCCCGACGCCTGACGCCCGCCGGGGCCTGGACACCGTACGACGTCCAGGCCCCGGCGGGCGTCCTACGAGGCCGTCAGCCGACGACCGTCCAGGTGTCCCCGCCGGCCAGCAACGCCCCCAGATCCCCCTTGCCGTTCTGCTCGATCGCCGAGTCCAGCTGGTCCGACATCTGCGTGTCGTACACCGGGCGGTCCACCGATCGCAGGACGCCGATCGGGGTGTGGTGGAGCGTGTCCGGGTCGGCCAGGCGGGAGAGGGCGAAGGCCGTCGTGGGG
This sequence comes from Streptomyces sp. NBC_00285, assembly GCF_036174265.1. Lineage (NCBI taxonomy): Bacteria > Bacillati > Actinomycetota > Actinomycetes > Kitasatosporales > Streptomycetaceae > Streptomyces > Streptomyces sp. NBC_00285. Next base: position 6,396,069 of record NZ_CP108055.1, read on the forward strand.
GAGGACGCGTGGGCGTCGTGGACCAGGATCTGCGACTCGTTCGACGCAGTCACCGGCACCACCTTCAGGTCGCCCGTCGCCGCATCCCGGACGACTCCCTTGGACAGGTCGGCGCCGAAGCGGATCGGCCGGCCGTGTTCCAGGCGGATCACCGCTTCCTCGGCCTGCTGGCGGTCCTTCAGTGCTTCGAAGGCGCCGTCGTTGAAGATGTTGCAGTTCTGGTAGATCTCGACCAGCGCCGTGCCGGGATGTGCGGCCGCCTCGCGCAGCACCTGCGTGAGGTGTTTGCGGTCCGAGTCGACCGTGCGGGCCACGAAGGACGCCTCCGCGCCGATGGCGAGGGACACCGGGTTGAACGGGGCGTCCAGCGAGCCCATCGGCGTCGACTTCGTGATCTTGCCGACCTCGGAGGTCGGGGAGTACTGGCCCTTCGTGAGGCCGTAGATCCGGTTGTTGAAGAGCAGGATCTTGAGGTTGACGTTGCGGCGCAGGGCGTGGATCAGGTGGTTGCCGCCGATGGACAGCGCGTCACCGTCCCCCGTCACCACCCACACCGACAGGTCCCGGCGCGAGGTCGCGAGGCCCGTCGCGATCGCGGGGGCGCGGCCGTGGATGGAGTGCATGCCGTAGGTGTTCATGTAGTACGGGAACCGCGACGAGCAGCCGATGCCCGAGACGAAGACGATGTTCTCCTTGGCCAGCCCCAGCTCCGGCATGAAGCCCTGGACCGCCGCGAGGATCGCGTAGTCACCGCAGCCGGGGCACCAGCGGACTTCCTGGTCGGACTTGAAGTCCTTCATGCTCTGGCGGGCCTCGGCCTTGGGGACCAGCGTGAGTGCCTCGATCGTGCCCGAGCCTTCCGTGGACGTCTCAGCCATCGATGGCCTCCTTGAGAGCCGTGGCGAGCTGTTCGGCCTTGAACGGCATGCCGTTGACCTGGTTGTAGCTGTGCGCGTCGACCAGGTACTTCGCCCGGATGAGCGTGGCGAGCTGCCCGAGGTTCATCTCCGGGATGACGACCTTGTCGTACGCCTTCAGCACCGCGCCCAGGTTGTGCGGGAAGGGGTTGAGGTGGCGCAGATGAGCCTGCGCGATCGACTCGCCGGCCGTCCGCAGCCGTCGTACCGCCGCCGTGATCGGCCCGTACGTCGATCCCCAGCCCAGCACCAGCGTGCGCGCCTCGTGCGGGTCGTCGACCTCCAGATCGGGTACGTCGATCCCGTCGATCTTGGCCTGGCGGGTACGGACCATGAAGTCGTGGTTGGCCGGGGAGTAGGAGATGTTCCCGGTCCCGTCCTCCTTCTCGATGCCGCCGATGCGGTGTTCGAGACCCGGTGTGCCAGGCACGGCCCAGGGGCGGGCGAGGGTCTGAGGGTCGCGCTTGTAGGGCCAGAAGACCTCGGTGCCGTCGTCCAGGGTGTGGTTCGGGCCCTGCGCGAACTGCACGGTCAGGTCCGGGAGTTCGTCCAGCTCGGGGATGCGCCACGGCTCGGAACCGTTGGCCAGGTAGCCGTCCGACAGCAGCATCACCGGCGTGCGGTACGCCAGCGCGATCCGGGCCGCCTCCAGCGCCGCGTCGAAGCAGTCGGCCGGGGTGCGGGGAGCGACGATCGGCACCGGCGCCTCGCCGTTGCGCCCGAACATCGCCTGCAGCAGGTCCGCCTGCTCGGTCTTGGTCGGCAGACCGGTGGAGGGGCCGCCGCGCTGGATGTCGATGACCAGCAGCGGCAGCTCCAGGGAGACCGCGAGGCCGATGGTCTCCGACTTCAGGGCCACCCCCGGCCCGGAGGTCGTCGTCACCGCGAGCGAGCCGCCGAAGGCCGCGCCCAGTGCCGCGCCGATGCCCGCGATCTCGTCCTCGGCCTGGAAGGTCCGTACGCCGAAGTTCTTGTGTCTGCTCAGCTCGTGCAGGATGTCCGAGGCCGGGGTGATCGGGTAGGAGCCCAGGAAGAGTGGCAGGTCCGCCTGGCGAGACGCGGCGACCAGCCCGTAGGACAGGGCGAGGTTCCCGGAGATGTTGCGGTAGGTGCCGACCGGGAACGCCTTCGTCGCCGGGGCGATCTCGTAGGAGACGGCGAAGTCCTCGGTGGTCTCACCGAAGTTCCAGCCCGCCCGGAACGCGGCGAGGTTCGCCTCGGCGATCTGAGGTTTCTTCGCGAACTTCGTCCGCAGGAACTTCTCCGTGCCCTCGGTGGGCCGGTGGTACATCCATGACAAGAGGCCGAGCGCGAACATGTTCTTGCTGCGCTCGGCCTCTTTGCGGCTGAGGTCGAAATCCTTGAGGGCCTCGACGGTCAGCGTGGTCAGCGGCACCGGATGGAGGCTGTACCCGTCGAGGGAGCCGTCCTCCAGCGGCGAGGCCGCGTACCCCACCTTCTGCATCGCCCGTTTGGTGAACTCGTCCGTGTTGACGATGATCTCCGCACCGCGTGGCAGGTCGGCGGTGTTCGCCTTCAGGGCCGCCGGGTTCATCGCGACCAGCACGTTCGGCGCGTCCCCCGGCGTGAGGATGTCGTGGTCGGCGAAGTGGAGCTGGAAGGAGGAGACCCCCGGCAGGGTTCCGGCAGGGGCCCGGATCTCGGCGGGGAAGTTGGGAAGCGTGGACAGGTCGTTGCCGAAGGTCGCCGTCTCCGAGGTGAAACGGTCACCGGTGAGCTGCATCCCGTCACCGGAGTCCCCCGCGAAACGAATGATCACCCGGTTGAGACGGCGGACATCCTTCACGCCGGTCTCTTTGCGCTGCTCTCCCACGACGGCTTCGTCGGCCTGCTCCGCTGCGCTGCTGACCTGACTGGTCACTGAACTGGACCTCCCTCGAGGCGGCTGTTCGGGAGCGGCCTTCCGGCAGGCCTTCCCAGGATCAACCCTACGACCGCAGGGGTTGCCTTCCCTCGGACATTCGCATGATGGACCTGGTTTTGAGACGGTACGACGCCCTGACTTGTCATGAATTACACGCCCCCCGACGCTTTGCTTGAAGACGCTCCCACTCGTCCTGCGGTTCTTCGGATCGGTTCTTCGGGTCGGTTCTTCGGGTCGGTCGGTTCTTCGGGTCCTGGCGCCCGGACGGTGGCTCAGGAGTTCAGATAGGTGAGGACGGCCAGCACCCTGCGATGGTCCCCGTCGCTCTGCGACAGCCCGAGCTTCAGGAAGATGTTGCTGACATGCTTCTCGACGGCCCCGTCGCTGACCACGAGCTGGCGCGCGACGGCCGAGTTGGTCCGCCCCTCGGCCATGAGCCCGAGCACCTCCCGCTCACGGGGCGTGAGATTGGCGAGCACATGCTGCTTACGGCTGCGCCCCAGCAACTGTGCGACCACCTCGGGGTCGAGGGCCGTACCGCCCTGGGCCACCCGTACCACCGCGTCCACGAACTCACGCACCTCCGCGACCCGGTCCTTGAGCAGGTAGCCCACCCCGTGACTGGACCCGGCGAGCAGTTCGGTGGCGTACCGCTCCTCCACGTACTGCGACAGTACGAGTACCCCGAGTCCGGGATGTGCCTTGCGCAGTTGTACGGCGGCCCGCACTCCTTCGTCGGTGTGCGTCGGCGGCATCCGTACGTCGGCGACGACGACGTCGGGCAGCTCGCCCTGCGCGTCCAGCTCGCCGATGGTCTTGATCAGTGCCTCCCCGTCGCCCACACCGGCCACGACGTCGTGCCCGCGGTCCGTCAGCAACCGGGTCAGGCCCTCCCTCAGCAGCACTGAATCCTCGGCGATGACCACCCGCACCCTGTCCTCCACGACTCTCGGCCCCCCAGCCCACATCCTGCCCATCCGCCGGACAGGTCCAGCATTCCAGCATTCGGATGCGGACGGGCGTGGGCAACGGGATTAGGGGGCCGTAGATACGAACAAAGGGCCGAGAACGGGGGGTCAGGTGCGGAATCCGGCCACGCCTTTCAGCCCCTCCGGCGTTTGAGGAGCGGGGGTCCGGGGGCGGAGCCCCTGGGAACGGGGTCGAAGGGGCAGCGCCCCTGGGTATGGGACGGGAAAGGGCGGTGGGGGCGAAAACCCCCACCGCCCGCTCACTCAGGACCCGTCACACCCGATTCCCCCGCCAAGGCAACTCCGCGGTCACCCGAGTAGGCCCTCCCACCGGCGAGTCCACCACCAGGATCCCGTCAACGGCATCCAACCGCTCCGCCAACCCCGCGAGCCCGGACCCGGAGGACACGTCGGCTCCGCCCACCCCGTTGTCCACCACCTGAAGCATCAGCCGGTCCTCCACCCGCCACACGTCCACCGCGGCCGACGTGGCCCGGGAGTGCTTGCTGATGTTCTGCAACAGCTCCGACACCGTGAAGTACGCGATCCCCTCGATCGCGGGCGCCGGCCGGGCCGGCAGATCCACCTCCACCTGCACCGGCACCGTGCACCGGGACGCCACCGAGGACAGCGCGGCGTCAAGGCCCCGGTCGGTCAGCACGGCCGGATGGATCCCCCGAGCCAGATCCCGCAGCTCCTGCAGCGCCGTCTTCACCTCACCGTGCGCCTCGTCCACCATCCGCGCCGCCGCGGCGGGGTCCTCCGTGAGCTTCTCCTTCGCCAGCCCCAGATCCATGGCCAGCGCCACCAGCCGGGCCTGCGCCCCGTCGTGCAGGTCGCGTTCGATACGCCGCAGATCCGCCGCCGCCGTGTCCACCACGACGCCCCGGTCCGACTCCAGCTCCACCACCCGCGCCGACAGCCGGGTCGGCCCGAGCAGACCCGTCACCATCGCCCGGTCCACCGTCGTCAGCGCCCGCACGATCCACGGCGTGGCCAGCGTGAACAACAGCCCCACCAGCGCGGTCACGGTGATCTCGAACGGGTTGTCCAGATAGATGTGGTGGGTCTGGTCGCCGTACAACTGGAGTCCGTCCTGGCCGGCGTACGCCGGGAAGACCCAGAACCACAGCGGATACGTCAGCAGCGCCCAGCCGTACACCCAGAAGTTCACCGCGACGGCGAACGAGAACACCGCCCACGGCAGGTGCAGCACGGAGTACAGCAGGGTCCGCCAGGACGTCCCGCTCTTGAGGACCGCCCCCATCCACGCCATGAACCCGGGCTTGCGCATTCGCAGCGGTTCCGGGTCCGCCAGTTCCAGATCCAGCAGCGCCCGCGCCCGCGCCCGCTCCAGCGCCCCGAGCCCCCGGCACCCGGCGAGCCCCGCCGCGAACACCGGGATCCCGAGGAAGGTCACGAGCAGACCCGCACCCAGCGAGACCATCGTGACGGCGTACGTGAACAGCACGATGCTGATCGGAAGGCTCAGCAGCACATAGCCGAACTCACGCCAGGTCCGCCCCTCGAACGGCGCCCGCAGCCCCGCCGGCACCCGGTGCCGCCGCGCCTCCTCGGGGAACCCGAGCCCACTGTCGTACCCGTAGTCCGTGGCCATCGACGTCGTCCTTCTTCTCTCGTCCCGCGCCTGTGGTGTCGTACCTCCACCCTGCTGGGCCGCAGCTCAACGGACCATGGAGGCCGTCGGCGTCTTGGAAGGGGGGTTTTCCCCACCCCTTCCGGCCGCAACGGCCGTCACTGCCTGTGCGGCGCCCGGTCCCGCCACGGCAGCTCGGCCGTCACCACCGTCGGGCCGCCCGGCGGCGAGTCGATGACGAACAGGCCGTCGACCGCGTCCAGCCGCTCCGCGAGCCCGCGCATACCGGTGCCGCCGTCGAGCCGGGCGCCGCCGCGGCCGTCGTCCCACACCTGGATGAGCAGCCGTTCCTCCGACCGCCACACGTCGACCGACGCCGACCTTGCCCCGCTGTGCTTGCTGATGTTCTGCAGCAGCTCGGAGACGGTGAAGTAGGCGATGCCCTCGATCGCCTGCACCGGCCGCGCGTCGAGGTCGGCGGTCACCTTCACCGGCACCGTGCAACGCGAGGCGACCGACGACAGGGCCGCATCGAGCCCGCGGTCGGTCAGCACGGCCGGATGGATCCCCCGAGCCAGGTCCCGCAGCTCCTGAAGCGCCAACTTCACCTCGCCGTGCGCCTCCGCGACCATCGCCTGCGCGTACTCCGGGTCCTCCAGGAGCTTCTCCTTCGCGAGGCCGAGGCCCATGGCCAGATTGACCAGCCGGGCCTGCGCCCCGTCGTGCAGATCCCGCTCGATGCGCCGCAGGTCGGACGCGGCCACGTCCACCACGACCCCCCGGTCCGACTCCAGTTCCGCGATACGGCGTTCCAGCTCGGTCGAGGGCGACAGCAGACCGCGCACCATCGCCCGGTCCACGTTGGTGAGGCCCCGCGCGATGAACGGCAGCACCGGCCACAGCACGAACAACGAGGTCAGCGTAAGGGCGAAGGTGACGATGCCCCAGGGCAGCCGGACGAAGTCGTACAGCACCGTCCGCCAGCCCACCGGGTCCTTCAGACCCATCCACAGCTGGGGGAAGAAGCCGCTGCCGCCCTTCTTGGTGCGCCACGGCAGCGGACTCGGTTCGTCCACCTGCAGTCCGAGCAGCGCCCGGGCCCGCGCCCGCTCCAGCTTGCCCAACTGCCGCGCGCCCAGCAGACCGGCCGCGAGCAGCGGGAACCCGATCACCGTGACGGTCAGCCAGAGACCGGTGAACAGCACGGTCATGACGTAGGTGAAGCCGAGGACCGACATCGGAAGGTTCGCCAGGAGATGCGCGATCTCCTTCCAGGTGTGTGCGTCATAGGCGAAACGGGCCGGTGGCAGTCGCCCGCCGTCGGTTCGGCCGCTGGTTCCGGCGGATCCTCCGGCGATTCCTCCGGTGGCTCCGCCGGTGGTTCCGCCGGTGGTCACGGCACGGCTCGGGGACGAGTGGCGTTCGGTCATATGAGCTAGCCTGCCGCGCGGGACCGCCGGGCGCCATGAGGCGGGCCGCCGCCGTGCCCTGGGGAAAACCCCACCCCTGTCTTCGAACGGGTGACGGGCTGCTTACGGGTCCTTTATCAGGGCCTAGACTCCCGTGCGTACAGATCGTCGAACAGCGGTGTTCATCGATGTCCACAGGGAGCGAGGGGCGGACGTGCCGGAACCGACCGTCGATACGACCGTCGTCGCGGCGGACTACTTCCAGTCGTACTCGGTCGTCGGACTGCTCGCCGTCATCGGCGTGCTCTTCGTCGCCGTCGCCTTCGGCGCCGGCCGCCTGCTGCGGCCCGTGGTCCCCACCCCCGAGAAGCTCCTGACGTACGAGTGCGGAGTCGACCCCGTCGGCGAGGGCTGGGCCCACACCCAGGTCCGCTACTACGTCTACGCCTTCCTGTACGTCATCTTCGCCGTCGACTCGATCTTCCTGTTCCCGTGGGCGACGGTCTTCGCCGCTCCCGGCTACGGCGCGACCACCCTCGTCGAGATGTTCATCTTCCTCGGCTTCCTCGCAGTGGGCCTCCTCTACGCGTACAAGAAGGGTGTCCTGGAATGGACGTGACCCCCTCGGAGCCTGTTCTGCTTCCGGAGCCGAAACGGCTGGGCGCCCTCGCCCGCCTCGCCCCCGAGCCGATGAAGGTCATCCTCAACTGGGGCCGCCGGTACTCCCTCTGGGTCTTCAACTTCGGCCTCGCCTGCTGCGCCATCGAGTTCATCGCCGCGTCGATGGCCCGCCACGACTTCATCCGCCTCGGCGTCATCCCCTTCGCACCGGGTCCGCGCCAGGCCGACCTGATGGTCGTATCCGGCACGGTCACGGACAAGATGGCCCCGGCCGTGAAGCGCCTCTACGAGCAGATGCCCGAGCCCAAGTACGTCATCTCCTTCGGCGCCTGCTCCAACTGCGGCGGCCCGTACTGGGACTCGTACTCGGTCACCAAGGGCGTCGACCAGATCATCCCGGTGGACGTGTACGTGCCGGGCTGCCCGCCCCGCCCCGAGGCACTCCTCCAGGGAATCCTGAAACTCCAGGAGAAGATCGCGAGGGAGTCCCTGGCGGAACGCTACGGATCCCCCGCGGCACGCCCGTCGCCGGCGGCCCTTCAGAGCGGGTTGGTGAAGGGGCCGGGGGCTCCGGGCGGGGCCGATGCCGGGGCCGATGCCGGGGCCGAGGTTTCGGGTGAGCCGGTGACTTCGGGTGATATCGAGGCTTCAGGTGACGTGGCGGCTTCTGGCGAGGGGGACGTGCGGTGACCGCCGTCGGCTGGCTCCCCGCCCCCGTCGAGGAACTCTTCGGCCCCGACGCCACCGCCGAGGAGTCCTACGAGGTCCTGACCGTCGACGTCCCGCCCACGACCTGGCTCACGGCGCTCCGCGTGGCCCGCGACGAACTGGGCTGCACCTACTTCGACTGGCTCAGCGCGGTCGACGAACCCGGCACCGGCTTCCGTGTGGCGGCCCACGTGGCGGCCCTCGCTCCGGTACGACGCCTGCTGCTCCGCACGACGATCTCCCACGAGACCCCGGCGCTGCCCACCGCCGTCGACATCTACGCGGGCGCCGCCTGGCACGAACGCGAGACCCACGAGATGTTCGGCGTCACCTTCGACGGCCATCCCTCCCTCACTCCTCTCCTGTTGCCGGAAACCTTCGAGGGCCACCCCCTCCGCAAGGACTTCGTCCTGGCCGCCCGAGTCGCCAAGGCCTGGCCCGGCGCCAAGGAACCGGGCGAGTCCGAACACGGCGGCCCCAAGCGCCGCCAGATGCTCCCGCCGGGAGTCCCCGACCCGAACGAATGGGGCCCCCTGAAAGGCCAGTTGCCCCCGGCTCCGGCCCGTGGCGCGGCCCGCACCCCGGCCGAACGCCCTGCCCGAGCCACAGCCGACCGTCCGCCCCGACGGGCCCGTTCGGTGACACAGGGCTCGGCGAGCCAGGCGGCGGATCCCGGGGCACCGGGTGTGACGGCTGGTGGTTCAGGTCGTGCGCGCACGGCAGCCGATGGCTCGGCGAGCCAGAGCGCAGTTGGAGCGGCGGAGGCGGCGGAGGCGACGGACACGGAGGACACGGCGGCGGCGGAGGCGGCGGGCGGTGCTTCGGAGGCCTCACCGACGGGCGGTGTTGCGGAGGGTTCACTGACCGGCGGTGCTGCGGGGGTTTCACCGACGGGCGTGCCCCGACGCCCGCGCACCGCTGCGCAGGGCTCGGTCGGACAGACGGCACCGGGAGTCGACCGCACGAATGACGGCCCGGCAGCAACGGCGAGCGGCGCGCCCCAGCCGGGTGCCCGGGCAACCGGCTTGCCTGCGTCTTCGTCGGATACTCCGGCGGCCGGGCCGCCCGCGGCTACGGCAGGTGCTCCGGTCAAGGACTCGCCGATGCCGGGGTCGGAACCCCCGGGGTCGGAGACCTTGGCGTCGGACACTCCGGGGCCGGGGAGCTCGGGGCAGGACACCTCATCGTCGGACGCTCCGGCGTCGGAGGCCCCAGGGCTGGACGTCCCTGCCTCGGGTGCCCCGGCATCGCAACGCCCTGGAGCCGCGAGCGGTGTCCCGGCCGGGCCCCGTCGGGCACGCAGCGCTTCGGGCGGTTCCGCGAGCCGCCCTACCGAGAACGCCTCCGATCCGTCGGCCGACAGCGCGGGCGTCAACCCTGCGTCGCCAAAGGCCCCCACCAGCCCCCGTAGTTCCGACGCACCGTGGCACCACGCCCGCCCGGCCTTCGACGACCCCGGAATGGAACGATCTCCCACGTCGGAGGACGCGGAACCCTCCGAGCACTCCGAACGGCCCAAGGCGTCCGAGGAGCCCAGTACTTCAGAGGAGCCCGGTGACTCCGAGGGGCCTGCCGCCCCAGAGGAGCCCGGTGACTCCGAGGCGGCAGGCGCTTCCGAGGAACCCGGCGCTTCCGAGCTCCCCGAGGGCCCTCAAGCTCCGGCACCTATCGAAGACGCCGACGACGCCTCCGAGGACACACACCCGAACCCTCACGGCGCCGCCCCGACCCCCGACGACTCAACCCCGGACGAGCCCCAGGCCCCCGCCACGCCCAACACCCGTCACACCCCCGGCAAGCCCGCAGGAGGCCCGCAGTGAACGACGCTGTCGACGTCGCCCTGCGACTCCTGATCGTCTTCGTCGTCTTCCTCACCTTCCCCCTGATCATCGGCCAGACCGAGCACAAGGTGATGGCCCACATGCAGGGCCGCCTCGGCCCGATGTACGCCGGCGGTTTCCACGGCTGGGCCCAACTCGTCGCGGACGGCGTGAAGTTCGCCCAGAAGGAAGACATCGTGCCGGCGGGCGCGGACCGCCGTATCTTCCAACTCGCCCCCGCTGTAGCCCTCCTGCCCTACCTCCTCGTCCTCCTGGCCATCCCGATCGGTCCCGGCGAGGGCGCAGTCGGCGAGGTGGTCGACGCGGGTGTGTTCTTCGTGCTCGCCGTAATGGGCGTGGGTGTTCTCGGCTCCCTCATGGCCGGCTGGGCCTCCGCCAACAAGTTCTCCCTCCTCGGCGGTCTCCGCACCGCCGCACAGCTCCTCGCCTACGAACTCCCGATGCTGCTCACCGCCGCCTCGGTGGCGATGGCGGCCGGGACCGTCTCCCTCCCCGGCATCGTCGACGCCTTCGAGTGGTGGTGGCTGCCCTGGCAGATCGTCGGCGCGATCATCTTCTTCGTCGCCGGCCTGGCCGAACTCCAACGGCCCCCCTTCGACATGCCGGTTGCCGACTCGGAGATCATCTTCGGTGCCTACACCGAGTACACCGGCCTTCGCTTCGCCCTGTTCCTCCTGGCCGAGTACGCCGGAATCGTCGTCCTGTGCGGCCTCACCACCGTCCTCTTCCTGGGCGGCTGGCACGGCCCGTGGGGGGCCGACGGTCTCGGCTGGGTCTGGACCCTCCTCAAGACGGCCGTGCTCGCCTTCGTCGTCATCTGGCTCCGCGTGACCTACCCCCGGCTGCGGGAGGACCAGCTCCAGAAGCTCTCCTGGACCCTCCTCGTCCCCCTCTCCCTCGCCCAGATCGCCCTCACCGGCGTCGTCAAGGTGGTGATTCAGTAACCATGGCCCCCATTCCTGGCTCAGGCCTGGCCAAGGGCCTGGCCGTCACCCTGCGCACGATGACGAAGAAGACCGTCACCGAGCAGTACCCCGACGCTCAGCCCGACCTCCCGCCCCGCGCCCGAGGCGTGATCGGCCTGTTCGAGGAGAACTGCACGGTCTGCATGCTGTGCGCCCGTGAGTGCCCCGACTGGTGCATCTACATCGACTCGCACAAGGAGACGGTCCCGGCGGCGGCCCCCGGTGGCCGCGAACGCAGCCGTAACGTCCTGGACCGCTTCGCCATCGACTTCTCCCTCTGCATGTACTGCGGTATCTGCATCGAGGTGTGTCCTTTCGACGCCCTGTTCTGGTCCCCGGAGTTCGAGTACGCCGAGACCGACATCCGCGAACTCACCCACGAGCGGGACAAGCTCCGCGAGTGGATGTGGACCGTCCCGGCCCCGCCGGCCCTCGATCCCGGCGCGGAGGAACCGAAGGAGATCGCGGCCGCCCGCAAGTCCGCCGAAAAGCTGGCGGCCACGCAGGCCGAGTCACAGGAGGGGAACGCGTGAGCCTCGCCCCTGCCTTGATGACCACAGCCGCAGCCGAAACCCACGGCTTCCTCTCCCCGACCGGCGTCGAGATCGCCTTCCTGCTCGTCGGCCTGGTCACCTTCGGCGCCGCGATCGTCACCGTCACCACCAAGCAACTGGTGCATGCCGCCCTGTGGCTGGTGGTGGCCCTCGGTGGTCTCGCAGTCGAATACCTCCTGCTCACCGCCGAGTTCATCGCCTGGGTGCAGGTCCTCATCTATGTCGGCTCCGTAGTCGTCCTCCTCCTGTTCGGTCTGATGCTCACCAGGGCCCCCATCGGCCGCTCCCCGGACGCCGACTCCGACAACCGCTGGGCCGCCCTCGCCGTGGCCGTCGCCGCGGGCGCCGCTCTGGTCTGGGTGGTCGTCGATGCCTTCCGCGCCACCTGGATCGACCTCGACGGCGCCGCCGCCGGCTCCACCGAGGTCACCGGAGCCAGCCTCTTCCAGAACTGGGTCCTCCCCTTCGAGGCCCTCTCCGTCCTGCTCCTCGCGGCCCTGGTCGGCGCGATCGTCCTGTCCCGCAAGGCAAAGGCGGAGTCGAGCTCTCCCCCTGTGAACTCCCGAGCCGCGACCGGGAGTTCCCCATCCGTCCCGGATTCCCGTAATCACCCGATCAGGCGAAATGCGCCGGTCAAGGGAACTCGGCCGGTTGAGGGAACGGGGCCGGCCGATCCCTCCACACCGGCCAAGGCCACCGAGTCGGCCAGGGTCACCAAGTCGGTCAAGGCCACCGAGTCGGCCAGGGTCACCGAGTCGGTCAAGGCCACCGAGTCGGCCAGGGTCACCAAGTCGGTCAAGGCCACCGAGTCGGCCAAGAGCCCTGCGTCGGCCGGTGGTCCCGAGTCGGCCAAGGGCCCTGCGTCGGCTGAACAGGAAGGCGCCAGCTGATGCACCTCGCCTATCCCGCCGTGCTCGCCGCCCTCCTCTTCTGTACCGGCCTCTACGGCGTCCTCGCCCGCCGCAACGCGATCCTCGTCCTCATGTCGGTCGAGCTGATGCTCAACGCCGTCAACCTGAACCTCGTCGCCTTCGACGTCTGGCTCAGCAAGGCCGCCGAGGAGACCCTGCACTCCGGTCAGGCCCTGACCCTGTTCACCATCGCCATCGCCGCCGCCGAGATCGGCATCGGTCTGGCGATCGTCCTCGCCGTCCACCGCAACCGCGGCACCGCCGACATCGACAAGCTCCGCGACACGGCCGAGGGCCACGAATCCGACGGCTCCGACGACGGCGTCCCCCTTACGGCCGAGCAGGACGCACGGTCCGGGCAGACCGGACGGACCGGAAAGGCTGAGGCCACCGCGTGACCACGACCACCCTCGCCGTTCTCGTCCCCCTCCTTCCCTTCCTGGGCGCCGCGGCCGGCCTGCTCCTGGGCCGCACGGCCCCCGGCTTCGTCCGCCCGCTCGCCGTCCTGCCGACGCTGGCCGCCCTCGCGCTCGCCGCGGTGGTCGCCGTACGCCAGGGCGGCGACCAGGTGATGAACGCCGCCACCGAACTCACCCCCACCGGTTCGGTCCCGATCGAACTCGCCCTGCACATCGACGGCTTCGCCGCCCTTGTCGCCGTGCTGGTCGGCTTCGTCGCCATCTGTGTGCAGATCTACTCGACGGGCTATCTGCGCGACGACCCGCGCTACCCCTCGTACGCCGCTCTCGTCTCCCTCTTCACCTCCGCGATGCTGCTCGTCGTCTACTCCGGCGACCTGGTCGTGCTGCTGGTCGGCTGGGAGATCATGGGCATCTGCTCGTACTTCCTGGTCGGTCACTACTGGGAGACCCCGGAGGCCCGCGCCGCCTCCCTCAAGGCCTTCCTGGTGACCAAGCTCGGTGACGTCCCCTTCCTGATCGGCCTCTTCGCGCTGGCCACCGACGCCGGTTCCTTCCGTATCGCCACCGTCCTCGACACCGTCGCGCACGGCGGACTCGACCACCCGACCCTGATCGCCCTGCTGCTCCTCGCGGGTGTGGCCGGCAAGTCGGCGCAGTTCCCGCTCCACACCTGGCTCCCGGACGCGATGGCGGGCCCCACACCCGTCTCCGCACTGATCCACGCCGCGACGATGGTCACCGCCGGCGTCTACTTCACCGCCCGTCTCCTCCCGGTCTTCGAGGCCTCCCAGGCCGCAATGGTGGTCCTCGCCGTCATGGCCGCCGTCACGATGCTCGGCTCGGGTCTGGCCGCGCTCGCTCAGGACGACATCAAGCGCGTCCTCGCCTACTCGACGATCGGCCAGCTCGGCTACATGACCGGTGCCCTCGCCGTCGGCGACCGCGGCGCCGCCGTCTTCCACCTCCTGTCGCACGGCGCCTTCAAGGCGCTGCTGTTCCTCGCGGCCGGCGTGATCATCCACGCCGCCGGCACCAACTCGCTGGCCGCCATGTCCCGCATGCAGGACCTGCGCGCCCGCGTCCCCGACGCCTACTGGACGATGACCGTGGCGCTCCTCGCGCTTGCCGCGATCCCGCCCTTCAGCGGTTTCTTCTCCAAGGAGTCCGTCCTCGGCGCCGCCGAGCATGTCGCCACCGGCCACACCGAGCACGCCCCCGGCGCCGCGGGCTGGATCACCTTGTTCGCAGGCCTGTTCACCGCCCTGCTCACCGCCGCCTACGCGACGCGCCTGTGGCTGCTGGCCTTCTACGGGAGAGGCGCCGAGGCCCCCGACCACGGCCGTCAGCCGCTCCCGATGACCGTGGTGCTGTGGGTCCTCGCCGCTCCGTCACTCGCCCTCGGCGCGTTCGCCTACCGTCTGCTGCCCGACTGGTTCGACGGCCGCGACCTCACCCCGACCCTCACCACGTCTGTCGTCGGCACGGGCGTGGCCCTGATCGGCGGCATCATCACCTACGCCGCCTGGCGCCACACCAGCGCGCTCGCCATCCGTGCCCCGCTCGGTGCGGTCGCCGCGCACCCGGGCGGGGCCGCGCAGGTCGAGGCAGAGGCTATTGCCAGCCACACCCCCGTGTACGGGGACATCGCCTACGCGCCCGATCCGGCGGACCCGGGCCGCCTTCTGCTGGGCCCACTGCACCGGCACGCGGCCGGCGGCTTCCACCTGGACGCCCTGTACACAGCTGTCTTCGTCCGCCCGGTCCAGGCCGGAGCCACCCTCGTCCGGTTCCTGGACCGTGAGGTCGTCGAGGCCTACGTACGCGGCGCGGGCACTCTGCCGCGCTGGCTCGGCACCGCCGTACGACGGACACAGACCGGCAATCTGCAGACCTATGTGAGCGCGCTGCTCGCCGGCACCGTCATCCTCGCGGTCGCCGCCGTCCTCGTCGCCACGGGAGCGTGAGCAGGCGTGATCGATATCAACGAGTCCGTGATGCAGTTCCTTCTGGCGTTCGTCGTGGCCGGCCCGCTCCTCGGCGCCGTCACGGCTCTCCTGCCGGCCCCGCCCGGACTGAAGGGGAAGTCACCCGAACAGGCCGTGCTGCGGCACGGTGTGACGGTCAGCGGTGTCGTCCTCATCGCCGCGATCGTCCTCGCGCTCGGCTTCGACCACGACCATCCGTCGAAGATGCAGGCCACGACGGACATCAGCTGGATTCCCGCACTCGACGTGCGCATCCACCTCGGCATCGACGGCATTTCCCTCCCCCTTCTGGTCCTGACCGCGCTGCTGACCTTCCTCTGCGCGCTCTACTCCTACTTCAAGATGCCTGCAGGCCCTACCCCGAAGGCATTTGTCGCCCTGGTGCTCGTCCTCGAGTCCGGCACCCTCGCGACCTTCGCCGTCCTCGATCTGCTGCTGTTCTTCCTCGCGTTCGAGACGGTGCTCATCCCGATGTACTTCCTCATCGCCCGCTGGGGCGGTGAGCAGCGACAGGCCGCCGCCTGGCGCTTCATCCTCTACACACTGCTCGGTTCGGTCGTCATGCTGCTCGGCCTGCTCCTGATCGGGATCAAGGCGGGCACATTCGACATGGTGGCACTCGCCACTGACAACGGCCGGTCACTGACCGCATCCGTGCAGGTCATCGCCGTTCTGGCGATCGGTGTCGGGCTCGCGGTCAAGACCCCGATGTGGCCGCTGCACAGCTGGCTCCCCGACGCCCACACCGCCGCCCCGACCGTCGGCTCGGTCCTGCTGGCCGGCGTCCTGCTGAAGATGGGCACGTACGGGTTCGTACGCATCCTGCTGCCGATCGCACCCGACGGCTTTCGTGACTTCGCGCCCTACCTCGCCGCCTTCGCCGTGGTCGGAATCATCTACGGATCCCTGGCCTGCCTCGCCCTTGCCAAGCGGGGCGCGAAGGGCGACCTCAAGCGCCTCATCGCCTACTCCTCCGTCGGCCACATGGGTTTCGTCCTGCTCGGCATCGCCACGATGACCCCGACCGGCGTGAACGGCGCCCTGTTCGCCAACATCGCCCACGGCCTCATCACCGGCCTCCTGTTCTTCCTCGTCGGCGCGCTCAAGGACCGCACGGGCACCACCGACCTCGACACCCTGGCCGAGGAGACCGGCGCCGCCCTGTACGGCAAGGCCCCGCGCCTCGGCGGCCTGCTCGCCTTCGGCGCGGTCGCCTCGCTCGGCCTGCCCGGACTGGCCGGGTTCTGGGGCGAGATGCTGGCCCTGTTCGGCGCCTTCAAACCCGCCGACGAGCTCAGCCGCCCCGCCTTCCTCACCTTCATGGCGATCGGCGCGTTCGGAACGCTCCTGACGGCCGCCTATATGCTCGTCGTGGTCCGCCGCGTCTGTATGGGTGCCGTACCGCAGGACGCCCCGCACCTCGCCGACATCCACACCTACGAGTTCGCGGCCTGGACACCTCTCGTCGCCCTCACCGTCGTCGCGGGCCTGTGGCCGAAGATTCTCCTCGGCCTCACCGACCCGGCCGTGCAGCAGCTCCTCGCCGGAGGCAACCGATGAGCATCCTGGTCTCCTCCGCCCAGCCCTTGGCTTCTCCGGCCCAGCCGCTGGCCGCGAACCTCGTCCAGTCCGTCGACTGGCAGGCCATCGCGCCGCCCACCATCACTGCGGTCGTCGCACTCGTCGTCCTCGTCGCCGACCTGTTCGTCGACGAACGCAGGAAGGCTCTGCTCGGCTGGCTGTCGGTAGCCGGACTTGCCGCCGCGTCCCTCCTGCTGCTGCCTCTCCTGGACGGCGACCGCAGCACCTTCTGCCTGACCGGCGACGCCGACGTGTGCAGCTACACGGCCGACCGCTTCACTCTCGTCATCCAGTTCCTCGTCCTCGGCGGCGCCCTCCTCACGGCCCTCCTGTCGGTCACCACCCTCAAGGACGCCGACAAGAGACTCCCCGAAGGGGAGTACTGGTTCCTGCTGCTCTCCTCCGCCGCGGGCGCCGCACTCCTGCCCGCCTCCCGCGACCTGGCGACCCTGATCGTCGCCCTGGAGGTCGCCTCCCTGCCCGCCTTCGCCCTCGTCGGCATCCGGCACGGCGACAGAAAGTCCTCCGAAGCGGCCCTGAAGTTCTTCCTGTCCTCGGTCACCGCGACCGCGGTTGGCCTCATGGGCATCAGCTTCGTCTACGCCTCCACCGGCACCCTCTACCTCACCCAGGTCGCCGACCGGATCCAGCACGTCGACGGCCAGCTCCACACCCTCGCCCAGACCGGCGTCGTCCTCACCCTCGTCGGCTTCGCCTTCAAGACGGCCGCCGTCCCCTTCCACTTCTGGGTCCCCGACACCTACGTCGGAGCCCCCCTCCCGATCGCCGCCTACCTGTCGGTCGTCGGCAAGGCAGTCGGCTTCTCCGGCCTGATCCTCGTCACCGTCGTCGCGCTGCCGTCGTACGCCGACGTCTGGGGCCCGGCGCTCGCCGTACTCGCCGCCCTCACCATGACCGTCGGCAACCTCGGCGCCCTGCGCCAGCAGACCACACGCGCGTACAGCGCCGTACGACTGCTCGCCTGGTCCTCCGTCGGCCAGGCCGGGTACCTCCTCGTGCCGATCGCCGCCGCCGCGTACTCCGACGACGCCGAGCGATCCGTCGGCTCCACCGTGGCCTACGCCCTCATGTACGCCGCTGTGAACCTCGGCGCTTTCGCGGTGGCCGCACTGGTCGGCCGTACGAGGGCCGCGAACCGCATCACGGACTACCGCGGCCTCTACGCGAGCAACCCCCTTGCTGCCCTGCTCCTGGCGTTCTTCCTGCTCTGCCTGGCGGGGCTGCCGCCCGGCATCATCGGGCTCTTCGCCAAGGTCACCGTGTTCTCGGCAGCCGTGGACGCGGGACTCGGCTGGCTCGCCGTGGTCATGGCCGTCAACGTCGTGATCGCGCTGTTCTACTACCTTCAGTGGACGACCCTGCTGTTCAGGGCCCCCGAAGGCGAGCCCGTCGCCCACCGCGTCCCCGCCCCCCTCACCGCCGCACTCGCGCTGACCGGAGTCCTCGGCATCGCCCTCTCGGGGGCACCCCAACTGGTGCTGCGCTTCACCGACACCGGACTCTTCTGAGCCGCCTCTCCTGGACCCTCACCCGGACGGCCCACCTGGGCCTGCGTACGCACAAGGGAACTAGTGGCCCTCGCCTGGCGTTGAGCAGGACGGGAAGGTCCACTGGACGTGACACCACGGACCGGTGGCATCGCAAGGCATTCGGAGACCAGCAAGCAAAGGGTTCCCCTGCTGCACCACTTGGAGGGCGTACCGTGCACCGCCGGCACAACGGGCTCAGGACCGCAGTCCTCCTCGGGGGACTGTCCGCACTCATCATCATCATCGGCAGCTTCTTCGGCCGCATGGGGCTGGTCGTGGCCGTCCTGATCGCGCTGGGCACCAACGCGTACGCGTACTGGAACAGCGACAAGCTGGCTCTACGCGCGATGCGTGCGCGCCCGGTGAGCGAGTTCGAGGCCCCGGCCCTGTACCGCATGGTCCGCGACCTCTCCACACAGGCCCGCCAGCCGATGCCTCGCCTGTACATCTCCCCGACCGAGGCACCCAACGCCTTCGCGACCGGCCGCAATCCGCGCAACGCCGCAGTGTGCTGCACCGACGGCATCCTGCGCATCCTGGACGAGCGCGAACTGCGCGGCGTCATCGGGCATGAACTCAGCCATGTTTACAACCGCGACATCCTCATCTCGTCGGTCGCCGGAGCCCTCGCCTCCGTGATCATGTTCCTGGTCAACTTCGCCTGGCTGATCCCGATCGGCCGCTCCGACGACGATGACGGCCCCGGACTCCTCGGCATGCTGTTGATCATGATTCTCGGACCGCTGGCGGCCACCCTCATCCAGATGGCCATCAGCCGCTCCCGGGAGTACGAGGCGGACGCGTCCGGCGCCCAGCTCACCGGCGACCCCCTCGCGCTCGCCAGCGCCCTGCGCAAGCTCGAAACAGGCACCAAACAGCTGCCGTTGCCCCCGGAACCGCGCATCGAGACCGCAAGCCACATGATGATCGCGAACCCCTTCCGCCCCGGTCAGGGACTGTCCAAGATGTTCTCGACGCACCCGCCGATGGCGGAGCGCATCGCCCGGCTTGAGAAGATGGCAGGTCGCCCCCAGTGAAAACCATCCTGAACGTCATCTGGCTCTTCCTGAGCGGCTTCTGGCTGTTCCTCGCCTACCTGGCCGCGGGCGCACTGTTGTGCATCACGATCATCGGCATTCCGTTCGGCCTCGCGGCCTTCCGTATCGGCGTCTACGCCCTGTGGCCCTTCGGGTACACCACGGTTGAGCGCCGTGACGCGGGTGCGCCCTCCTTCGTGGGCAACATCCTGTGGCTGGTGCTGGCCGGCTGGTGGCTGGCCATCGGGCACATCGTCACCGGTATCGCCCTGTGCGTCACGATCATCGGAATCCCGTTCGGCATCGCCAACTTCAAGCTGATCCCCGTGTCCCTGTTCCCGCTGGGCCGCGAAATCGTCCGCACGGACGAGCCGTTCGCGACCCGCTGAGGGACGGGCCGGGGAGTGGGCGCGCCGAAGTACGTCCTGCTGTCCTACGACCGGGAGGCCGAGTTCGAGGGCGCGGACGGCTACGAGGAGGCATGGGCCCTGTGTGAGGACGCCGAGGATCTCTTCGCCGACCCGCCTCCTGCGCTTCGGGAAGTTCACGAACTTGTCGGCTGTGCTCCCGAGGGTGAGTTGAGGGACGCCCTCCCACACGCGCGTGCCGAAGGATCGGCGCCCCTCGGGTCCCTCACTCTGGAAATCCTCGACAGGAACGGCACGTCGGTCGGTGAGTGGCAACTGGAAGACGTCCGCGTCCTCGGCGACCGCCCCTGCGCCCGCGATCTGACGCTGCGGGACATTACGATCGAAGGCACGCAACTCGCCTTCTACGACCACCCACGGCACCGACGACTGTCCCCGGGCTTCCGCCTGCTGGGCGCCAACGGTGAACCGCACGGTGTCTGCCGCGACATGGCCTGCGTGCACGAGGACCCGGACGAGCACATGGGGCCCCACTGCGCCTGCTGGGCTGCTCTCCCCGGGGATCCCTCAGGGCCGCGCTGGACGCGGGGGAGGAGGACCTCGGCCATGCGAAGGTCCTGCGCATCGACTCCTCCGGCCGGCCCGTGCAGTTCGCTGCCGAGGGCGAGCTACGGGCCTGGATCCCTTCGGCTCGCGGTCCCGCTCTGGTCGACCTCACCCTCGACCTGTGGTCGGAACGGCCGCCCTACGTGGCCGGCGAGGTGTGGGAGCTGTGGGCCGAAGGGCGGCCGACCGAGCCCGACAAGTGGGCGGTGTGCGATGCCGAGGGTCGAGAGTTCTGGCTTCGCACGGCGCTCGACAACCATGTGCACGGTGGCCAGGACCAGCCGCCCGGCACGACGTACCACCTCGACGGCCGCCACATCACCGACGTACCCGGCTTCTTCTGCGCCCTGGGCGAGGCGGTGAACGGCCCCGGTGGATACTTCGGCCAGGGTCTGGACGCCCTGGACGACTGCCTGCGAGGCCGCTGGGGCGCGGCACCGCCCTTCAGCCTGATCTGGCACGCTTCCGAAGTCGCCCGCGGATGCCTGGGCGTCACCCCGCACGCCGTTCACCGCCCGCCGGCCTTCGAGGAACTCCTCGCCTGCCTCGCCGAGGGCGATCGCGTCGCCGTCCGCCTCGGCTGACCCGAGGTTTTCTACAACCCGGCGGTTGTCCACAGGCCTGCCCGACTGTCAGTGTCGCCCTGCATCATGAATGCATGACCGAGAGCGAGCAGTTGCTGGCACGGGTGGCGGACAAGGCCCGCACCACCCGTCCGTGGGGCTGGCCTTCCCTCCCCGAGCGGGTGGACGCGGCCGCCCTGGCCCGCGCAGAGGCCACGCTGGGCTTCCGCCTGCCCCCGCTGCTCGCCGACCTGTACCTGCGGATCGGAGACGGCGGATTCGGCCCGGAGTACGGCCTGTTGCCCCTGCTCGACAGTCCTCCGGCCGGTGAGCCCGCCGCCGTCCTGCAGTACCTCGCCAACCGCAAGAGCGGCCGCAAGGACCCGGACTGGCCCTGGCCCGAGGGCGTCCTGCCCATATCCCACTGGGGCTGCGCGATGTACGCCTGCGTCGACTGCCACAGCCCGGAAGCCACCGTCCTCTTCTTCGAGCCGAACGCCGGCGACTGCGACCACTCCTGGTTCGTGGACGCCCCCGCCCTCACGGACTGGCTGCAGACCTGGGTCGACGGCACGGGCTGGTACGAGGAGATGAACGAGGACCTGGAGATGACCCCCTGGACGGAGTTCCGGATACGTACGGCACCGCCGGCCCAGACACTCTGACGCCCTCTGCAGGGGGCACCGCCGCCGACTGACCTACCGCGAAGCCCACCACTTCCGTACGCCGTACGCCACTGCCCCCACCACCAGCACCCCCGTACCCACGACCACCGAAACCCCTGGTAGCGCGAACGCCAGCACCACGCACCCGAGCAGTCCCGTCACCGGCACCACCTTGGACGCCGGAGTCGAACCCAACGTCCAGGCCGAGGCGTTGGCCACCGCGTAGTACACGAGCACACCGAAGGAGGAGAACCCGATCGCGCCTCGCACGTCCACCGTGGCAGCGAGGACCGTGACCACCGCGCCCACGGCCAGCTCGGCCCGGTGCGGTACCTGGAAGCGGGGGTGCACGGCGGACAGGGCGTTGGGCAGATGCCGGTTCCGGGCCATGGCCAGGGTCGTCCGAGAGACACCCAGAACCAGGGCGAGCAGCGAGCCGAGCGCGGCCACGGCGGCACCCACCCGCACCACCGGCACCAGCCCCGGCACCCCGGCCTGCCGCACCGCCTCGGCCAGCGGCGCGTCCGCCTGCCCCAGAGCATCGGCACCCAGCACGGAAAGGACAGCCACCGCCACACCTGCGTACACGACCAGCGTGATGCCCAGAGCCAGGGGAATCGCGCGGGGAATGGTGCGCGCGGGATCCCGTACCTCCTCACCCAGAGTCGCGATGCGCGCGTATCCCGCGAACGCGAAGAACAGCAGACCGGCCGCCTGCAGTACTCCGCCCACACCGCCCGAGACCCCCACGTCCAGCCGCCCGGCCTCGGACGCGCCGGACCCGAGACACACGACCACCACGGAAGCGAGGACAGCGAGAACCACCGCCACGATCGCCCGGGTCAGCCAGGCGGACTTCTGGATCCCGCAGTAGTTCACGGCGGTCAGTGCCACCACGGCCGCGACTGCCACGGCATGTGCCTGGCCAGGCCAGATGTAGACCCCCACCGTCAGCGCCATCGCCGCACAGGATGCCGTCTTCCCGACCACGAACGACCAGCCCGCGAGATAACCCCAGAACGGACCGAGCCGCTCTCGCCCATACACATACGTGCCGCCGGATGCCGGATACAGGGCGGCCAAGCGTGCCGAGGAGGTGGCGTTGCAGTAGGCGACCACCGCGGCGACCGCGAGCCCGAGCAGCAGCCCGGATCCGGCCGCGTGCGCCGCGGGCCCGAGAGCGGCGAAGATCCCCGCACCGATCATCGAACCGAGCCCGATGACGACGGCGTCACTCACTCCCAGCGTGCGCCGCAGTTCGGCACCGGAACTCGTCATGAGCCGCACCCTACTGATCCGGTGCAACCGCGGGGCATGGGCCTGACGTCCTTCTCAGCAACGCGATGCGAACACCCGCACGACGGCCACGGCACGCAAGCCGTACCAGAGCGCCGTACGACTCATGCGCCTGAGATCCGCACAGTCTGCTGGGATGGATGCAGATCACAGTCCTCGGACAGTGCGGGCACAGCGCGGAAGGGCAGGTTCAGGGCATGAGCATCATCGGCTGGATCATCCTCGGGCTGTTGGCCGGAGCCATCGCCAAGTTCCTGCTGCCGGGCCGTGACCCCGGAGGCTTCATCGGGACGACCCTCATCGGCGTCGCGGGCGCTTTCATCGGGGGCTGGATAGCGGCCCATTGGCTGGACCACCCGGTCACCAAGAGCTTCTACGACGGGGCCACCTGGGGCGCCGCGATAGGCGGCTCACTCGTGCTCCTGATTGCCTACCGACTCCTGTTCGGCAACTCGCGCGACTGACATCCCCGAACCGCAGCCAGCAGGCGAGAAGGGTGGGCACCGGCCAGGTGCCCACCCTTCCTCGTAGGGACAGTCCGCTGCTCTACCGGTAGTTCACGAACTGGATCGCGAATTCGAAGTCCTTGCCCTTCAGCAGGGCGATGATGGACTGGAGATCGTCCCGGCTCTTCGAGCTGACCCGCAGCTCTTCGCCCTGCACCTGGGCCTTCACGCCCTTCGGCCCCTCGTCACGGATGATCTTCGCGACCTTCTTCGCGTTGTCCTGGGAGATGCCCTCCTCGATCGACGCGAAGATCTTGTACTCCTTGCCGGAGAGTTGCGGCTCGCCGGCGTCGAGCGCCTTCAGCGAGATCCCGCGCTTGATCAGCTTGGACTGGAAGACGTCGAGGACGGCATTGACCCGGTCCTCGGAGTTCGCCTCCATCAAGATCTTGTCACCGGACCACGAGATCGACGCACCCACGCCCTTGAAGTCGTAGCGCTGCGAGATCTCCTTGGCGGCCTGATTGAGGGCGTTGTCGACCTCCTGCCGCTCGACCTTCGAGACGATGTCGAAACTGGAGTCGGCCATGTCCTGTGGCTCCTTGTATCGGGGTGCGTATCGGCGTGCGTAAGGATGCGTATCGGCGTACGTGGGAGCGGGCGCCGAACCCGGCGTGGACCGGGGTCGCATCCGCCCAAGCCTAGCCATCCCCCGCCCTCCGGGCGCAGATCAATCAGGTGGCCAAGCACCCCTCGGCATCGGGTATTGTTTACGTCGTTGCCACGGAGCACCGCCGAAAGACGGTTCGAAGGGCAGCAACCCCGGCGGTGTGCCCGAGCGGCCAAAGGGAGCAGACTGTAAATCTGCCGGCTCAGCCTACCCAGGTTCGAACCCTGGCGCCGCCACACGGGAAACAAGGGCCCTGTGACCAGCTATTTTGGCTGGTCACAGGGCCCTTGTCGTGTCCTCTGGTAGTGGACGTGCTGTCTCGCGCTATCTCGTATTCGAACGTCCCGTCTCGAACTCTGTGGCCCAGACGTGGACAGGAATTCTGCCCAGCTAGGAGCGGCCCTCCAGGCGGGCAGAGATCTTGGCGTTCGCGGCCTCGTCTCCGTCGCTGAGGAACTTCGCGTACACGCGGAACAGGACGGCCACGCTGTGGCCGGCGCGCTTCGCCACGAGTTGAGGTTCCACTCCAGAACTGAGCCACGTAGACACAGCCGCGTGGCGAAGATCATAAGGACGCTTGGCCAATGCCGATCCGCGCTGAGCGGGAGTCAGGGCTCGCGTACGAGCCTCAGCCCAGACCTCCCCGTATCCGGTGTCCTGGATGAGCCCGCCGCGCTGCGTGCGGAACATCCGGCCGTCCGGGGCCACCCCGTACGCCGTGACGTGCCATCGGAGTAGGGCGACCAGTTCCGGCGGGATGGGTACCTCCCTGACCGCCTTCCGCGGGCGGTGCTTCAGCCCCCGTTTGTCGTGGGCTTCACCGCTGTCCGTCCACGCTGAGCCGGAGCGCGGACGCGTCTCTCTGAGCCGCAACTTCCCCCATCCACGACGAGGGAGGTCACAGTCTTGGAGCCCCAGACCGATGACTTCGGCTGGCCGGGCCGCGGCGTAGTACATACAGCCGAAGAACGCCATCAGGCGGCGACCCCGCGGGCTCTGGTCTCGTACGGCAGTCAGGAGCCTTGCGGCTTGTGCCGGGTCCGGCACGCACGCTGGGTCTACCTCCTCTTCGACCTGTTCGGGTGCCTTCCACTGGATGCGTGGAAGTGGGTTCTCTGTCAGGAGTTCGGCGTCGACGGCGTAGCCGAGGGCGTTGTGGAAGATGGCTCGCTTCCTGCGGATCACGCTCGCGGCGGCTGTCTTGCCGTCCAGCTTCTTGGTCAGGGCGTCCAGGGCGGCACGGGCCCGCATACGGTCCGCCAGAGCGGATGTGGGCACGGACTTCAGCTCGAACCAGGCAAGCACCTTGGCAACATCGTCCGGGGGCTCTTCCTGCCAGCGGTTCTTGTTGAACGCCCAGCTGTAGAGGGCGGTGCGTACAACTCGTGGCTCCGGCATGCCCTTGGTGTCCTTTACCAGAGCGGGAGTGACGGTTGCCATGGCTTCGGCGAGCGTGCGGCGGGTCGACGCGGGGGAGTGATCCCACTTCATGGCGATGTAGTTGCGGGCGTGCTCGTACCACGAGATATCGCGCTCTTGGGCGAGCAAGGACTTCGGCAGGCCACTCTCCACGTCGAACGGTTCCCCCGCGCGCGTGGCCGTGATGAATTGGGCCCGGCGGCTCTCTGCCAGGCCCAACGTCTTGAAGGACTCCGAGTGTGGGCGAGTGCCCGTACCCCAGCGGACTTGGTAGGGCTTCCGCGTCGAATCGCGCTTGCGGATTGCCCAGATCTTGACGTCGTAGGTCCACTCAGTCACGCGGCATCCAGTTCTTCTTTGAAGGCGTCCAGGACACTTCGGCGCACGCATATCCGACCGGACGGGGTGCGCCGCGCCTCCGGCGTGTAACCGCGGTCGCGCCACCGGTACCAGGTGGCGCGGGTGATGCCGATTTCATCCAGCACATCCGTGAGCGGCACCAGCTCGTCTTTGGGCTCGCGACGGCGACGAGAAGGGGTAGCCATGTCGGGTTCTCCTTGAAACAGCAGGAGGGGCAGACGAAGCAGAGGGGCCGTCGCGACCAACGCGCGGCCCCTCTGGGGATCCGCTACATCCGCTACATCCGCTACAGCGCAGGTCAGAGACCTGCCGCATGTAGCGGATGTGCGGGATGTAGCGGATCGGTGGCGCTAGGCCGAACGGTCGGCGGTAGCGGTTTGCGGGGTGATGTAGCGGATGCCGGGAAGCTCTTCCGCTACGGATTCACCCCCGTTGACCTGCGGTGTAGCGGATGTAGCGGATGTAGCGGATTTCTCAGGGGGCGGGGGGCAGTAGCGCAACCACGCATCCGCGAGATCCTCCGCGTAGTAGCCCTTGGGTACGCCCTGGGCGGTGCGGATGGATCGGGGCCGGATCGGCTCGTTGCTTGCCGTGACGTATTCCCCGAGCATCTTGGACAGCATTCGCGGGTTCAGTGGCTTGCCGTTGCCGTCCATGTCGGTCCACGGTGCGTCGTCGATCCGAAGCAGGACTTCGAGGATCACAGCCGTGGGCATGCGCTCGGCACCGCAGAACACCTTGTCGCGCAGGTCGGTCAACAGCCGGATGCCGACGGAGGAACTGCTGCCCTCGCCTGCGGCACGGACCAGTTCCAGGCAGGCCACGCGGGCTCGCTCAGGCCAGTGCCCGCCAGCGGCATCCGCTACGGCAAGGAGCGGCTCCCACACGTCTGCGGGCCGGTCGGAGACCCCTTCGGGCATCTCCGGCCAGGCCGCGGCGATGTCGTCGCTGATGGTGTCGGCCCACTTGGCGAGGCGGTCACGTAGGGCATGGCCCTGCTTCTCGTGGACCCGACGGCGGTACGGTTCGGCCTTCTCGTTGGGTGCCTTCTTGCGCATGCGGATGATGACCGAGCGAGTCAGGATCGTGTCCGGCAGTGAGCCGAGTCCGGCCATGGCGACCGCGCAGAACGAGGAGAACCACTCTGTGTTCTGGTTGGAGCCGTCCCCGACACAGCGCAGGGACTTGGCGCCGCGCCGGTAGCCGGAGTTGAGGAACCCGCGGACCTCTTCGTTGCCGCCGGCCTTGGGCCCGAACACGGTGTCGATCTCGTCGAAGAGGAGCGTAGGGGTTCCTCCGTCGGCCTCCACCAGCCGGAACAGGGCGTTGGCGGATGCGTTGACGGTGGTGGCCGCGCGAGGGGTGAGGGTTTCCACGATCTCCAGTGCGCGGGACTTGCCCGATCCGGGCTCGGGGGAGAGGAACGCGAGGCGGGCGGTTCCGTCGA
Source organism: Streptomyces sp. NBC_00285 (assembly GCF_036174265.1). Lineage (NCBI taxonomy): Bacteria > Bacillati > Actinomycetota > Actinomycetes > Kitasatosporales > Streptomycetaceae > Streptomyces > Streptomyces sp. NBC_00285. The sequence continues at coordinate 6,422,860 of NZ_CP108055.1, forward strand.
AGGCGTCGATGAGGTGGGCGTGCGCGTCCCATAGCGTGACGGCGACGTAGGCGGCCTCGCGGGGGAAGACGTTGAAGCGGCGGTGGAACGCTTCGACCTCATCGAGCAGGGCGGCGCCGTCGATGGACGGCTGTGTGTTCGCTGTGGTGGTCATGCGGGGGTCCTCCCTTTCTGGGAGTTCCGCGACGGGTACAGGTCGCGGTGATTGGTGCGAAGAGCTGAAAGGACGCCTTCGGCGTCGGTCTTTCGGGCGCCTACCGCCTGCTCGGGGCGCCGGGGTTGGGCGTCGTACGGGCCGTACGCGGCACGGGGAAGGCAATCCAGGGCGGGGGAGCGGGAGGCGGTCACACGGCCTCCCGCGGTGTCGCGTGCGCCGAAATCCAGTCCATGGCGCTGCGGATCGTCGTGCGGCACTCGGCAGCCGACAGTCCCGTGGACTCCCCCGCCGCCTGGATTGCCTCTTCGACGGTGTGGCGAGGGATGTGCCCCCAGGCCACGAACCGGGCCACCTTGCATGCACTGCGGTGCAGCGTGGCGTTGCGCCCGTTCGGCCCGCCCTCGCGCGCGGCCCGGATGACCGCGCATTCCCTCTCCAGCGCGGTGCGGGCGGCCTTGGTGCCGTCGCGCACCGGAACGAGCGCGGACGGGGCGGTTGGCTCGGTGGGCTTATCGAGCAGGTCGGCGAGCCAGGCGGGCAGCCGCATCACGGGGGCGGCCTCAGTGACCTCGTAGACGCCCTGTTCGGTGGTGCTGCCGGCGGCGAGGACGTAGCCGCCCCACGCGCGGGTGTCGATGTGAGCCCCGAGGCGGTTCACACTGCACTTCAACCGCGCGCCGGACGGGGCGGCGAAGTAGAGATGCGCGCCTCCGCTGGGAGTCCGCACCTGGTACGTGAGCGGGATGGACTGTCCGGCGCGCTCGCAGAGCGCCTTGAAGGAAGTGGTGCCGTCAGGCGCTCCTTCTGGCTCTTCTGGCTTGCACACGTCCAGATCGACGACGACTAGCCCGGCCGGGCCGGTGGCGATCCCGACGTTGTAGGGCCGGTGGGCCCATGCCGCCTGGATCAACTCCGGTTCGGTGGTGGCCCGCTGTTCCGGGGTGCGGTGCCCGCCGGCGCAGCGTCCGGTGCGGGGGCAGGCGCGTTCGGGGTGCCCGGCGGGCCGTTTGGCGCCCGGAATCACCGGGAGGACCGGCCAGTCCCGCTCGCCGCACAGCAGGGCCGCGGACAGCAGGTGCAGATTCTCCAGGGACACGGTGAGGGGCTCGCTCATGCCGCGCTTCTCCCTTCCACTGCCAGGAACTGTGCGGCGATGAACTGGGTGTAGGCGGGGGGTACGGCTTTGCGGGCTTCGAGGTTGGTCATCCAGGTGCAGCCCATGGCGTCCGCGTAGGCCCGCTCGCCCTTGTGCGCGAACGCGAGCAGACCCTTGCGGTGCCAGCACGGCGCGACCAGGTCCCCGCCCCCTCCCCAGGAGGTCTCGAACGCACGGTGGCGGCGGATGTTGAGGGCGAACTGGGTGCCGCACAGCAGGTAGTCCGGCCTCAGCGGGGCCTCGGGGACGTTCTCCATCACCCACGGCAGCCCGGAGGACTCCAGCCGCTTGCGGCCGGGGGTGAGGAGGTCGGGGTGGTCGTCGTGACGGCCGCGCCATGCGGTGACCTTGGCGAAGTACTCGCAGGGCCAGGAGGCGTGGACCAGGTCGAAGCCGTCCAGGGGGAAGGTGAGGGCGTCGGCCTGGTGGAAGGTGAAGGGGTAGTTGGGCTGCGGGCGGTTGTCGACGCCGGTCACGTCGAACCCGGCGAGGTAGTAGCCCATGGACAGGCCCCCGGCACCGCAGCACAGGTCCAGCAGGCGCAGCCCGTTCGGCCGGCGCAGCGGCAGCACGCTCGCGTTCACGCGGCCACCCCCAGGGCCGGGGTGAGCACGGCCAGGGCGGCGCGGCCGATGAACTCCGCGTAGGCGGGCGGGATGCACTCGCGGATGCCGTCGCGGTTCATCCACGGCACCCCCAGTACCCGACGCGCGAGGTCGACGCCGGAGAAGTTGCCGACGAACTGGCCGTAGTGACCGGGCGGCACGGGGCGGCCCATCTTGGCCTGCGGCATCAAGTGCGTGGGATGGCAGGGCTGGTCGAGGGTGAAGCCGCCGCCAGTCTCAAAGAACCGGTGCCGGTACGTGTCGACGGCGAACATCGGCCCGCACAGCATCACCGGACGGTGCAGCTTGGGCACCGCGCCCCGCACGTTCTCCATCACCCACGGCCGCCCGGACGCTTCCAGGGCGGCGCGGGCGGGGGCGATCAGGTCCGGGTGTGCGTTGTCCTGGATGCGCTGGCAGTCGCTGTCGTGCTGGCACGGCGGCGAGGCGTGGATGAAGTCGAACGCGGCGCCGTGTTCGAGGACGAACGCGATCGCGTCGGCCTGCACGAACCGGAACGGGTAGCGGGGCTGCGGGTTGATGTCGACGCCGGTCACGTCGAACCCGGCGTCGGAGTAGCCCTTGGCTGCGCCGCCCTGGCAGCAGAACAGATCGAGCAGGCGCGGGTGTTGGCCGGTCCGGTGCCGGATGTCAGTGGGTTGGGTCATGCTTGACCTCTCCAGTTCTGTGGTTGAGCTGGGGTGAGGGGCAGCCGCGGTCTTTTGCCGAGAGAGCGGCTGCCCCGGTCTGTGGGTTGAGGAGGGGGCGCAATGACGAACGCGTGGCTGCTGCTGAGCGTGGGCGACGCCCGCCAGCACGGCGGGAACGACGGCTACGAGGACAACCCGCGCGAGTACTACCGCTGGGACAGCACGGTTCCCAACCACGCCCGTCTGGCCGAGGGGGACGTTGTTGCGCTGTGGGACAAGCGGGAACTGATCGGCGTCTCGGTCATCGACAGCATCGAGACCGACACCGAGGACAAGGCACGGTACTTCTGCCCCCAGTGCAAGAAGGCTGACTTCAAGCGGCGTTCGCGGCTGACGCCGGCCTGCCGCTGCAATCAGTGCGAGGCCACCTTCGACACGCCGGGACAGAAGGTGGAGCCGGTCACCACCTACCTGTCCCGCTACGGCCGGCGCTGGCTTGACGGGCGCGGCCTGCTGACCGGGCCCCAGCTACGGGCCCTGTGCGACTCGCCGAACTCGCAGCTGAGCATGCGCCCCGCCCGCTGGGAGAAGCTGCGCGATGCGCTGCTGGCCACCGGGCGGGCGGATGCCGCGGCGGTGTCCGCTCTGGCCGGCCCGCGGCACCGGCGGGCTCCCATCGCGGGTGGGCACCGCTTCGCCAGGGTCCGGGCCCGGGTGGGGCAGGCGGAGTTCCGGGCCGCACTGCTGGAAGAGCAGGGCCAGCAGTGCGCCGTCACCGGCCCGGCCCCTGCCGATGTACTGGAGGCGGCCCACCTGTACAGCTATGCCGAAAGCGGCGAGCACCACGACTTCGGGGGGCTGCTGCTGCGCCGGGATGTGCACCGGCTGTTCGACAACGGCCGCATCGCCGTCGACCCGGAAACGGACCTGCTGGACGTCGATCCCGGGCTCGACGCCTATCCGATGTACGCCGAACTGCACGGCAAGCCGCTCGTGTTGGCCCTGCGTCCCGAGCACCGGGTGTGGCTGACGGCGCACTGGAACGCGCACCGGGCCGGTTCCTAACCGTCACACATCGGGGGGATGCTGTGGGAAGTACCGCTTTTGCGCTGGTTGCAGCAGCCGTAGGTGTTACCGGGACGCTGCTCGCGCCGGTCCTCGCGCAGAGGTCCGGGGCGAGAGCGCAGCAGGCGGAGTTCGAGCGCCAGCAGCAGGCAGCCCACGCGCAGTGGGAGCGCGAGCAGCGGCAGGCGGAAGTTGCTATGCGCCGGTCCTGCTACATCGAGACGAACGCGGCCTTTCGCCACTACCGCATGCAGCTGATGAACCACCTGTGGAACGTGCACCGCCACGAGGTCACCGAAGCAGGCAGTGAGCGGCTGGAAGCCTCCCGTCACGGGCACCATGTTGCCTTCGCCGAAGCCCAGATGGTCGCCTCACCAGCCGTGCTTGCCCAGCTCGATGACATGTCCAGGGCGCTGTCGGAGGGATACCGCAGGACCAAGTGCCTTGAAGAAGGCAACCCGGATGACGGCGACACCCTCGAAGTGATCCAGGACTACCTGGGGTGGATCTGGGAGCGCTGGAAAGAGACCCGCGCCGCCATGCGTACTGACCTGGGAGTGCCTAACTCCCCGATAGCCCCGCCTGGCACCGCTACTCCCTAGCACCGAAGGGCGGCTAGAACGGGGGTTCGGTGTCTGCCGAAGCTCCGGCGGAGCCGTTGGCCGCGGTCCACGGGTCGTTGCCAGCCGGGCCGTTCTGGGAGGCGGGCTTGGCGTTGATGGTCACGGTGGTGAAGCGGACGGAGGCGCCGATGTCGTCGATCTCGACGGCGAGCATGGAGCGCTTCTCGTTCTGGTCCGTGGTCCAGTCGTGCTGACGCATCCGGCCGTTGGCGACGACGCGGGAGCCCTTCTTGAGGCTGTCGGCGACGTGTTCGGCGAGGGTGCGCCAGGCGGCGCAGCGGTAGAAGGCGGTGGTGCCGTCCTTCCACGCGTTGGAGGTGCGGTCGAAGGTGCGCGGGGTGACGGCGATGGTGAACTTGGCGAGCGCGGCGCCGCCGTCGGTGAACTTCAGCTCGGGGTCGTCGGTCAGGTTGCCGACGAGGGTGATCGGGGTCTCTCCGAACGACATGCTGTCTCCTGAACTGGTGGGCTTAGAAGGGCGGTTCGTTGCTGCAGCCATGGCCGTTGGCGGCCCACGGGTCGCGGTGGCGCGAGAGCCGGCGAGGGCGGCGCAGCCGGGGCAGCGGGAGCAGGAGCCAGCGGCGGTGCTCGTTCCAACAGGTGCACGGCTCCCAGTCGGTGCCCGCGTACTCGCCGGTCTCGTAGTCGCCGTAGTCGTGCTCGATGCCGCCGTTGCCCTCGCACTGCGGGCAGTCGGGCCGGGGCGTGTCCGTGAGGACCAGGCCGGACTGGGGCCAGACTGTGTAGTGAATGCGCAGTCGCTGCACGGGTGTTGGTCTCCTGTCAGCGCTTGGTGCTGAAGATCTTGAGGGCGATGCCGCCGACACCTATGGGCCCGGCGGCATGGGCCATGAAGACGGCCGTGTGGGCGGCGTAGTCGAGTAGCCAGGCCAGAGCGGCGGCCAGCCCCCATCCGCCGGCGACGAACGCGCCGGCGATCGCGAACGGGTACAGGAAGCGCCGCAGCGGAAAATCGCTGCCGCTGGTGCCGTGGATGTGCGCCAAAACGGGATCTCCTTGTCTCTCGGGGCGGTGTGGGCGGCCGGGTGGCCTGCCCGGTCCTCGCCCCCGTCGGAGCACGGGAGGGCGAGGACCAGGCGGAGCATCCGGGTGGGCAAATGAGAAAGGGCCCGTCACCTGGTGGGGTGCGGGCCCTGTGTGCTGGAGGAATGCGTGTCAGAGATCGGAGGGGAGCTTGGTTCCGGTCTCTGCGTCGTACGCGGTGCCGGTCGGGGACAGGCGGATGGTCCGGGACTGTGCCCGGTCGCCGTCCTTCCATGTCTTTCCGCCGACCGAGACGCGGACGGTGATGTCTGCGAGCGGGTCGGTGACCGGCAGCGCGATCTCGGGCGCCTTGGGGAACCAGCGGTCATTGCCGCGCGTGGTGTGCGCAGTCTTGCCGGAGGCGTCGATGCGCAGGTACTTCGCGTTGCGGTCGAAGTATGAGCGCAGTTCCAGGTAGACGCGGTCCCGGTCGCTGTTCCAGTGGGCGACCAGATCGGCTTTGACGCCGTCGACCTGGAGGGCTGCCCCGGAGCGGCCCTTGTAGGCGGCGGCCTTTTCCTGACGAGCCTGCTGTTCCTGGTCGTCGGCCGCGTATTGGTAGACGCCCGCGATCGTGATGCCCAGGGCTGCGATCGCGGCGACGTAGGGCCAGCTCCGACGACGCGTCCGGGGCTGCGGTGAGTCCGTCCGGGGTTCGGCCGCGTGCGGCTGGGGGCCGCGGTGCCATTGCGGGGACGTGCTGTCGCCGGTCTTCTCGAACCATGCAGCGTCGTCGTGGCCCATGTGGGCGACGGTAGCGCGCAGTTGCACGGCCTGTCCGTGCTCTCCACGCAGATCGGCCACCTGTGCCCGGGTCTCCCACCAGGCAAGCGCCTGGGGGGAGTTGAGGCCGTGGGCGGTGATGTCCTCGCGCTCGTAGAGGGCGGCCACCTGAGAGGCCTGGTCGAATCGGCCGTCCAACGCGGCCTGGAGGACGCTTTCGTGCCGGGTGAGCGTGCCGATGACGTTCGGCGGCAGGCTCTCCCAGTCCCAACTGTCGTCGGCCGCGGTGAACGGTGCATGCAGATCATCCGAGTCGACGACGACGCTCGGGTCCTCACTTGGCTCCGTGACGATTTCGGTGGCCGGGCTGTTCTGATCGACGGACGTCCCCTGCTGTGCCATACGGCGCCGTGACGAGGTGTCCGTCAGCGCTATCTCGTCCTGCCCGAGGATGGTCTGGACGACGTCGACGTAGTCGGGGCCGACCTTCCACACCGCCTGGCCGGGTTCGAGGGTGGGGATGAGGTCGATGAGCGTCTGGGGAAGTCCGAGCAGGGCGCCGACGATCGCGGCCTCTTCCGGTCCCAAGCGTCCGACGTGGGCGATCTCGCACAGCCGGGCCAGATCTTGCGCCTTGCCCTGTCCGAGGTCGGACAGCGTATGCATCACCACGTCCAGCGACAGAGCGGCCTTGCGGCTGTTCTTCAGCAGACGCTGGATGAGTTCGCTGGTGGCCGGGGATAGCAGGATCTGCCAGGCCTCTTCGAGGACCAGGTGGCGGTGCACTGCCGTGGACTGGCGCAGCCATACGTGCTCTGCCCAGCAGGAGATCGCGGCCATCAGCGAGGGGATCGCCGGGCTGTTGCGGTCCAGCCGGCTGAAGTCGAACGACAGGATCGGCAGGTCCGTCTCCGGCAGGCTCGCGTCCTGGCCGTCGAACAGGCCGGTGAGCGATCCCTCGGTGTAGCGGGACAGGGCGATCGCCGGGCCCTCGCCCCACTCGGTCAGCTTCGCGGCCGGCCACCGCCCGTCCTCCGGCGCCACCAGAGCGTCCACGAGCCCGTTCAGCGAGGTCGCTTTCGGATGCGCGAGGGCGTGCTGGAGGGCGTGGGCGGCCTGATGGGTCAGGGCGCCCGGCTCGACAGCGGTGATCAGGGAGCGCACCAACTGCTCGCGAACCGCGCGCGGGAACAGGTCGCTGCACGGGTTGAGGGTGAAGGAGCCGGCCTCGATGACCCGGCCCCCCAGCGAGCGGACCAGGGGCGCCCACTCGCCGCTCGCGGTGTCCTCGCCGAAGGAGTCGATGACGACGGCCTGGTGGGCGTTGTCGAGGATCTCGCGCCGTATCCGGGTCTTGGCCGTCGTGGACTTGCCGGAGCCGAGTCCCCCCAGGGCGAGCGAGTTCGTGGCCGGCAGGATCGCGGCGTCGGTCAGGACGGGCGAGAGGTGGAAGGCGCGGCCGTCCAGCAGGGAGCGGCCGATCGGGATGCCGGGGAAGGCCGTGTTGGAGGCGATGAGTGGTGCGGTGATCGCGGCGTGGTTGGAGGGCAGGCGGATCACAGGATCGCCCCTTTCCGGGTGGAAGCGCCGTGCGGGGTGGTCATCACGTGTGCGCGGTGCTGCTGGCCGGGCAGCCAGTCGAGGACGATCCGGTGCCGGTCGGCAGCGAGCGAGGCCTGCCAGCGGGCGTCGGTGACGGCCTCCGGGCTGTCGCCCCACACCGTCAGATAGGCGTCGATGTCCACGAGGGTGGCGCCCTGTACTAGGGCGCCGTGGGTGGTGCCGCTGGCGATCTGGTGGGCGTCCTGCTTGACCTTGTCGGCGGTGAACGCCTCGCTCGCCGCCTCCTGCCACTTCGCCGACCTGCGGGACTGCGCCGCGGGCAGCGGCCGGTACAGCACTGCGAACGAGCGCTCTGTCTGGTCATCGAGCAGGAACTTGCCCATAAGGTCCCCACCGGTCTCATCCGGCCAGCCGGTGATCCGGGCGGTGGCCGCGTAGCGGCCGTCCTCCAGGCCCACCCAGCCGGGGCCGCGGTCGACGACGGCGGGCAGCTGCTCGGGGGCGACGGGTGCGAGGGCTCCGAGGCGGGTGAACTCGCCCTCCAGCGTGGCGAGCATGCGATCGGGCTGTCCGACCAGGCCCTTGGGCACATGCACGGAGATGGTCTGGGTGTGGTGGGTGAACTCGCCGACGGCGGCGTGGTGGGTGACGTGCACCTGAACGCCTGCTTGGCGGGCCTGCCCGCCCGCGAACGTCAGCGCCTTGGAGAACGCCTCGTGAAAGACGGTGCGGCGTTGGTCGTCCTGCATGGTGCCGTGGCCTGGGTACAGGGCCCATGTCGCGGTCGCGCCGGGCTGGTTGGTCATGGCGGCGGGAACGGTGCGTTCGCGCAGGTGCCGGTATCCGACGGTGGCCCACCGGGCCATCGAGCGCGGGCCGGGGGCGAGGTTGAGCAGGGCTCCGGCGGCGCCGACCGCGCCGAAGGTCCACAGCGGGGGCGGGGAGATCATCGCGGATGCCAGCACGGCGCTCCCGACACCGGCGTTCACCCGGGTCAGCAGGGTCTCGCAGGGGCTCAGTCCGCGCTGGAGTGCAGGGATGCGGTAGCCGGGTGTCAGGGAGTACATCGGGTCAACCTCCGGAAGTCTGAGGGGCGAACCGCCCCGGGCCCGGCACTTCGCTCATCCCGCGATCGAGGGGGAGAGAAGAACGCCGGGCCCGGGGCGGGCCCGCTACGGGGTGGAAGGACGACCGGATCCCGGCGCGGGAGCCGGGGCCGGACTGCTCGGGGCGGCGGCCGGGGAAGGGCCTGACGGTGAGCCGGACGCCCGCACCTGGCTGCGTGCCGCCTTGATCTGCGTACTGCGGTCGGAGCGTTCGGACGCGTGCGCGGCGGCGGACTGTGCGGTCGGACGTCCCGACCGCTTCTGCTGCCGGACGCCGTACGCGGCAAGCAGGACCCCGCGGTCCTGATGCACGGCCCGGCCGGGCGTGTTGACCGTGCGCCTGCGCTGCGGGGCGTTCTCCTGCTCGTAGACATCCGGGGCGCCGGCCCGCACGACCGCATGGGCCAGCCGGTTGTCAGTGCGGCGTTCCACGAAGGTCCGGGCGCCACGCGCGACCTTGGGTCCGAAGTACGGGATTCCGTGGAAGATCATGCGCAGCATCAGGGCGTCCGCGGCGAGCAGGAGGACGGTGTCGACCACCAGCGAGCCGTGAGCGAGTTCGACGAACGGCGAGACCAACAGCAGGGCGAACGGGCAGAACATCAGCCCGATCAGGCGCATCGCCCACGTCTTCACGGCCGTCGCATCGCCCCCTCGTGCCAGCGAGGCCAGCACGAGGGGAGCCATGCACACGAACGCGAGGATGCCGAGGTTGCGGGTGATGAACACCAGCGCGGCAGGAACGAGGGCGACCACAAGAGCGGAGATGGTCAACAGTTTCGCGAGCGGCACGTCCTTGTCCGCGCCCTGCTGAAGGTCGTTCAGGATGACCTTGAACAGCGTGCTCTCGTTGCTGTCGAACGCGGTCGTGAACGCTGCACTGACGGCCTTGTTCAGCATCATCACTGCCCCCGGGACCGTCGCCATGCCGGCGACGGCCGCCAGGGTCCAACCGGTGGATGCACCCATCTGGCGCAGACGTGGTGCGCCCTGCCAGGCGGTCAGGCCGCACACGACGACCACGCACACGAAGATGGCGACGGCCAGGTGCTGACCGAGCCACAGGAACGGCTCGTACAGGGCGCTGTCCGCGCTCTTCGGCGCCCACGCGTCCTTCGGCGCGACCAGCGCATTGATCTTCTTGATGATGCTCTCTGCGAAGTCCCGGACGTTGTCGGAGGCGCCGCCGGTGACACCGCCGGGGAGGCTGTCCGAGTTGCCTCGTTCGCAGTACTCCCGTGCCGGCTGGGCGATCAGGTCGCAGTCGTTGTCCGCCATGGGCGTCAGCCCTTGGCCTGGGTGACGGTGGAGAACAGGGTGTCGCCGTACAGGGCGAGGACGACCGCGACGAACAGTGTGCCGATCGCCATCGACCCCTTGCGCAGAGCGCCCTTGGGATCGCTGGACGTCTGAAGGAGCATGCGCAGCGCGATGATCGCGATGACGGCGGCGATGCCTTTGACGACCAGGCCGCCGCCGGTCAGGCCGATGGTGGCGAAGAAGTCCTTGAAGCCGCCGGACATGTCGACGGGCTTGGCGAGGATGAAGAGCTTGCTCATGGGTCAGATCTCCTGGTTCTGCTGGGGGACGGGGCGGGCGAGGGCGTACAGGTCGGTCATGGTGTCCAGGGGGTCGATACGGACCTTGGTGCCGGGGCGGGGGGCGTTGAGCATGTAGCCGCCGCCGATGTAGATGCCGACGTGATGAATTCCTGCTGCGGTCTTTCCGTAGAAGACGAGATCGCCGGGGCGCTGTTCGCCGGGCTTTACCGGCTCGGATGCCGCGTACTGCTGGGCTGCCGTGCGGGGCAGGGAGATTCCGGATTTTGCGTAGGCGTACAGCGTGAGCCCGGAGCAGTCGAAACCGGTGATGTTCGCCCCGGAGCGGCCCATCGGCGAGCAACAGATTCCGGTGCTGGGACCGTTCGCGTTTCCGCCGCCCCACGAATACGGCATGCCGAGCATCTCGGATGCCGCATTGATGGCGGTCGTGCCCTGATCCGTCGATGCGGTCTTTCCACCGGAGGGCTGTTTGGCGAGTGCCTCGATGGACTGGACGTAATTCTGTGTCTCCTTGTACGGGGGAATGCCCTCGTACTTGCGTACTGCACCGCTTCCGGCGTTATAGGCGGCGAGCATGTTGGACTGCTGGTCGCCGGGCACGTCCTTGACGTCCTTGGCGATTGAGCAGAGGTATTCGCCTGCCGAGGGGATCGCGTCTTCGGGATCCATCACGTCCCGTTTGCCGTCGCCGTTTGCGTCGATGCCGTGGGATTCCCACGTGGACGGCATGAACTGTGCGATGCCTTCCGCTCCGACCTGCGAGCGCGCTTTCGGGTTGAAGTTGGATTCCTGGGTGAGAAGCGCGGCGAGCAGGTTCGGCGTGACCGCCGGACAGGTGCTGCCCGCGGCCTGGATCAGGGATTTGTACTGGCTCGGCACGGACAGGCTGAGCAGCGTTCCCGCGGGATCGTCGCCGGCCGCCTGCAGGCAAGCGGCCACGGCGACGGCCGCGGTCGCGCCCACGCCGATCGTGACGGCTGTAGAGGCACGCAACGAGGTTCCTCCCTCCTTCCTGGTGTTTGATCGTTTTCACTGGTCAGCACCGCCACCCGGGACCGCCAAGCCACCGCCACCGGGGCCAAGACGACCGCCACCCGGGCAGGCCGGGTGGCGGTGGTCTGGCGGTCCGTCGGGCGGTGCCGGGTGGCGGTCACGCAGCGGACAGAGCGGCGGCCTTGAGATCGGCCAGCCGGTAGCCCCGCACACCCTTCGGGCCCTTGTCGGCGGGAACCCCGAGAAGACGGTTCAGCTGCTTTCCGCGCTCTACCGGATCGGCTTCCGTGATACCGAGCGACGGGGCGAGGTCGGCCGTAGGCATGAACTCGACACGGTCATTCCGCATCAGGTCGATAGCCTGCTTGAGCGGGGATGTGGGTCCTTCGTCAAGCGTCTTCTGCTGCCGGGTGTGGATCGCGTCCACCACGCGCCAGATGAACTGATCCTCGAAGTTGAACCCTCGGATCAATATGGAGCGTCCGTTGACGAAGAGAACGGCCTGGCCCTTGATGTCCGGGTCGAGAAGAGCCGGGTTGATCGGGGCGATCGTTTCGAAGTATGTATCCCCGAGAGCAACCTTGGCCGTACCCGACGATGCCACGTACAGGCACAGCCGGTAGAGGAACTGATCCCGCACGATGACGGGAATCGCGTTCGTGGAAGGGCGCTGCGTCATCAGTACCGTGGATATCCCGGATTCCAGGGCCTTTGAGACGAGCGATCGTGCCTTGTCTGCGATCCTTCGAGCCCGCTCCTTTCCTTCCTTCGACTCGTCATGAGAGAAGAAGTCGGCAGTCTCGTCGACGATGAAAATCACCGGTGTGAATACCGGTGCAGGCTGCCGGTTCCGAATGGCTTCCTTGATTTTTTTGTACCGGCTGTCCGAGCGGGCGTTCAGCTCATCGAGGAGTTCCTCGAAAACGGCCGGGTCGTCGGACGACTCGTAGCGGGCAGCGATCTTCTCGAACTTGGTGAGCCCGCAGAATTTCCCGTCGAGCAGATACAGCTCGAAGTCGCCGTACGCGATCAACAGACACGTGATCAGGCCGTTGATCAGCGTGGTCTTGCCCCGCTGCGTCATGCCCGCGACCAGCAGGGATGCCTTGTCGAACGTGGGCACCCCGGCGAGCTGGCCGGTGACGTCATGCCCGAGCGGCACCCCCGCGAAGGTGGCGATCTCCTGCCGGGTGGGGGCCGGGAATGCGTGGGTGAAGGGAGGTTCGTGCAGCTTCAGCAGCTGCACATGGCGTTCGTTGTCACGACTGCGCTCCAGCTTCATGTGCAGACGCGTGACCCCGAACATCCCCGCCACGGTCCCGAGGCGCTTTTCGACGTCCTCGTAGGTACGGCCTTTGGGCACCAGGAAGTTGTAGACCGAGCCGTTCTGCACCGTGCCGATGGTGACCTCATCAGCCCGGATCACCTCGTTCTGGCCGATGACGCCGGCGGTACGCAGCGCCGCGGTGAGCTCCGGATGCGCCGGGTCAGCCTGAACGGCCGTCTCAGCTCCCTGCTCTGCCCCTACGGGTGATTCGGGCGCCTCCTGCCGCAAGGCCACCGCGGGCTGCGCCACCGGCTGTTGCGCGGGCGTCGGCAATTGCTTCAGCCCGTTCCGGAGCTGGGCAAAGCCCGTCCGGAGGCGCCAGGCCATATAGCCCGCCGCGAGCAGGGTCCCAGCGGTCAGCAGGACAGTGGCCGGCCAGGACAGGCCCAACTTGTCCTTGATGGCGGCCAGGACACCGAACGCGATCACCAGGACGCCGATCGCGCCCGTCATCTGCCCGTAGGTGTCCTCACCCTTGCTTTGCTGTGGCTTCTTTCCCACACCCCTCCGTTCTGTGCGGTCTCGCCGCGAGCGGGCGCGGGTCTGCCGCGCATCCGCTCTGGTGGGTTTCCGTGAAGCTCGCTGGGTCTGCGCCGGGTCTGCGAACGTGCCGCTCGCCGGGGCTCACCGGGTCTGCTTCACTGGGTTTCGACTGCTTCCGGCAGTCGCAACGACGGCCAGCCCACTAGTCCTGGGCTGGCCGTCATTGGTGTGTGCCGGAGGTCGGTTACGGCTGTGCGTCTTCCGCGTCGATCAGCGCTGCGTACGCCTTGCGCACCCGCTCTTCCTTCGCCGAGAAGCCCGCCGCGCGGTACGCGGCCAGGGCCTTGCGGTAGGACAGCGGGGGGTTCTCGGAGTGGCGCAGCCACCGCAGCACGACGGTGAGCTGTTCCTCGCTCAGCAGCTCGCCCGGCTCGGGAGTGTCGACCCCGGCCACGGCCGCCACCTGCACGAGCGCCGACCAGTCGAGCGGGGTGTGTCCCTCGCCCTGGGAAGCGGTCAGTTCGGGCACCGGGGACACGGGGCTGACCTGCGGGGACACAGGGGACACACCCAGGGACACACCCCCGTCCGACCACTGCCCCAACACCCGGGCGAGATCCTCATCGGAGAACAGCGCCGGCACCTCCTGCGGGACGTCGGCCACCGGGTGTTCCGCGGTGAGCTTCGTCAGCTCCTCGGCTGCCTCGTGGCGCACCTTCTGCGCCTGGCCGCGGGCCTTGCGCTCCTCACGCTCCAAGACCGCCGCGGTGGTCTGCCGGTCGGTCTTGGCACGGGTGACCGCGCGGCCGATCGCCACCTGGTCCCGCGTCGCGCTGCGCACGGCGTCGATCTGCGCCTGCGCTGCGCGGGAGATCCGGGTGGCCTCCCGTTCCACGGCCATGATGAGCGTGGCCTTGGCAGCGGCCGGAACCACCGCACCGATCACCGCGACAACCGCAGTGGCGTACAGCAGGCCGTGGGTGAAGAGGACCCCGACCGAGGTCACGAGGAACAGCCACCCCAGCGTGGTGGGCAGGGTGGCCTTGGAGCCCTGGCGGCGGTGGGCGGTCTCCATGGCCAGCGCGTACAGCCATACCGCGTCGTAGATCCCGGCCACGGTGTAGGCGAGGAGTGCCGGGGCCTGGTGGGAGAGGATCTCCCCGACCGCGTACACGGTCCAGCCCAGGGACAGGCCGGTCAGCCCGGCCGGCAGACTCCAGTGCACCGCCCGGTGGGCGGCCTTCTTCCAGTCCATGTGATCACTCCTTGTTCTGCTCGTCGGGGTAGGCGCACAGCAGGCACATGCCGAGCGAGGTCGGCATGCAGTAGCTGTAGGCGATCCGGCACTGCGGGCAGGTGCGGCGGGCGAGCATCGCCAGCGCGAGCGCGCCCCACTTGCGCGAGGTCATCGGCCGGACCGGCTTGGCGCGGTCGATCTGGTAGAGGTAGCTGACCCGCACGCCCCCGGCCCTGCGGTTGACCCGCATCACCTGTGCGGCGATCTCCTGGCCGCCGGGCCGTAAGCCCCGGGCACGGAGCTGGCGTCGGGTGGCCAGGCCGGTGGGGGCCAGGCGCCAGGGGTAGGTGGGCACTCCGTAGCGGGCGCCGCTGGGGTCGTAGCACTTGCCCCACGCCGCGGACATCAGTCCGCCGCCCCGGATGGCGCCGGGTCGGTGATCTGGGCGAAGCCGGTCAGTTTCAGCACCGCGCCCGTGAAGTCCGCGGTGGCCTGGAGCACGCGCGTACCGCCATTGCTCTGCGTGCCGTGCGTCACCGCGTCCGGGGCGATGCCGAGCGCCTCGCGCCAAGCTTCGAAGCCGGCCAGGTCGTCGTGGAACGTCAGCTCCAACTGTTCGGGGTAGACGCAGCCCACGTGCACCCACGGTGCCGACAGATGCCCGAAGTCCACGGCCAGCAGGCGCAACGCCCGCAGCGGCACGGACAGGTCGTCCAGCTTCAGGCTCTCGCTCATGCCGCCGCCCCCCGGTGGGCCGGACGGCGGTGGGCGGGGCGGGCCAGCGGGACCACGTTGAACAGGTCAGGGTGATCCTCGACCACTCGCGCGGCCAGGCGGATCAGGTCGTCCGGCAGGGTGCGGTACTCGGGGTCGGCGAGGATGTCACGGGCCGCGTCCAGGCGGGCCGCGCGCTCTTCGTCGCTCTCGCCGTCGACCCCGAGCCAGAGTTCGGCGGGGGTGCCGAGGGCGAGTTCGGCGAAGTCCTGTGGGGTGTCGGCCCGGTGGCCGCCGACGTAATTGCGCATGGGAGCTCCCATGTTGAAGGGATAGAGGTAGAGCCGGAGGCCGCGAGAGAGCGCACAGAATGCGGCGGCCAGTCCGGGAAGTGCGGCCCACGCCGTGCAAGGCGGCGGGCCGGAGTGCCCCGGCCGGGAGTCGAACCCGGCCTGCGACCATCGGGGCGGTTGGAACGTCAGTAGGGGTGCGGACCGCGCGGACGCGGCGGCAGTGGTTCCTTCGTCTTCTCGTGCTCGGAGTCGGCCATCAACGGCCGCCCCGGGAACGGGCGTTGTCCTCGCTGCGCTTGTTCGCCTCAGCGTTCTTCTGTGACAGGTCGTCGCGTTCCTGGTCTGTCAGACTGGTGATCACAGGTGCCTCCTCGACAGGTGCCTGTTCGCGGTCCTCCGGGGTGCCACCCGGGGGACCGTTCTGCTTACTCATCGAACGGGCAGGGCGCCGACGTGATGTTGGCGTCCTGCCCGCATGACGAGTGACGGGAAAGCCCGTCACTGTCTTCTCGCGGCTCCCGTATGCGCCTTGCTCCGCCTCCTCTTGGTCGGCGCGCGGTCACCGCGTCACTCAGACGTCACTCGCTGAGTCGATCTCCCTGGAATGGCTACCTGTCATGGACCGGGTGCAGCCCAACCACCGGGATCCCCGCCGATCCGGTCCCTGGGTCTACGCCCGAGGGTCAGACCAACGGCTTAGCCGATGACACCGATCACTCCGTGAAGACGACGGACTTTTACGTCTCCCCTGCCGCTCGGACCGCGTGTAAGCGGGGCCTGCGGGGTTCTGCTGCGTGCACGGACGGGTCCGCGCACGCCGGATCAGCTCCGTTCGGAGCCGTTCGTGTTGCAGTACCTGTTTTACAGGTACTGCATAGTGGTCCGTCAAGTACGAGCACGGAACCGCTTGGCTTTTGCGCCGGAACTTCTTGGCGCACACTCAGAATCGCCCCAGGTCAGGGGAGTTGGTCACCCCGTACGTAGACAGCTCGAAATCATCTGGCTACGGTCAAGAAGTCCCTAGAAGTCCACGCGGGGGTAAAGGTGTCCAACGAACGACTGAGGTCTGCCCTGTTGGCGCGCGGCATGACGATCCAGGACCTGGCTGCCGAGATCGGGGTGATCCCCAAGACCATCGAGCGCTGGGTCACGCAAGGCAAGGTGCCGTACCGGCGCCACCAGTACGCGACGGCGACAGCGCTCCAGGTCGACGTAACGATGCTGTGGGACGACTCCCGGACTCAGGAGTCCGCAGCCGACCTGAGCAAAGCGGAGATCGTCACGGTCTATCCGCATCGCCACGTCGTACCGACGGACTTGTGGCGGGAGATGTGCGAGCGCGCCAGGGAGCGCATCGACATCCTTGTCTACGCAGGCATCGGCCTCGCGGAAGACCCGCGCTTTCTCACGGTCCTCAAGGCGAAATCGAAGAGCGTCCCGATTCGCGTCCTGATGGGCGACCCTGCGTGCGAGGCCGTCATCCGACGCGGTATCGACGAAGGCCACCGCATCATGGACGGCAAGATCCGCAATGCGCTGGTCAACTACCGCCCTCTGTTCACTAGCCACCCTGAGATCACGTTCCGTCTGCACGACACCGTGCTCTACAACTCGATCTACCGTGTGGATGACGAGATGCTCGTCAACACACATGTGTACGGCGTCGGCGCCTACCTGGCCCCGGTTCTGCACCTACGGCGACTCCCCGGCGCCGGGCTCTTCGACACCTTCGCCAATAGCGTGCAGCAGACGTGGGAAGGCGCAAGGCCAGTGACCGACCACGACATCACAGGAGCATGAGCCATGGGACGCATCGACTTCCTTCACGACCCCGACGCCCCGCCGGCCAACTCGGTGGTGCCTTCCGTCGTGGCATTCGTGCAGAACGATGCGGGGCAGGTGCTGATGATCCAGAGGTCAGACAACGGCCGTTGGGCCCTGCCCGGTGGCGGGCACGACGTTGGCGAGTCCATCAGCGACACCGTTGTGCGTGAGATCTGGGAAGAGACGGGCCTCAAGGCCGAAGTCGTCGACATGTCCGGGATCTACACCGACCCTGGTCACGTGATGCAGTACGACGACGGCGAGGTGCGCCAGCAGTTCAGCATCTGCTTTCGCGCGCGGCCGGTCGGCGGTGAACTCCGTACAAGCCACGAAACGACTCAGGTCCGCTGGGTCGATCCAGCGGACCTGGCGACGTTGGACGTACACCCCACGATGCGGCTCCGGATCGAGCACGCCATGGACCGGACCCGCCCGACTCCCTACATCGGCTGACGCTTGGCGGCGCCGACCCGTTCGAGCACGCGCGATGTGCACGCCAGGATCTCGGGTTCGGCCCGACGAATGAACTGTCCGATCAAGCTCTCCGGCCCGTACCGTCCGGTGATCTCGTTGATCCGATCGATCGGGTTCGTAGGGGTGCCGTCCGGCGTGGTGTTCATGTCGCAGTAGCAGAGCGCATCGTTCAGGTGCGCACTTTCGCGGGGGAACTCACCCTCCAACTCCTCACGCATGCCACGGGCTTCTGCCTCCAACCATGCGCAGGAGTGGTGAGCAACCAGGTTAGTGACCCGTTCGTCGGCGTCGGCCACGTCTCGGAGATAGCGGGCCCCGTCCAGCGGGTGAAAGCCCGTCTTGGCCAGGTCCGGCGCATAGCCGATGTCGTGCAGTACCGCTGCGGCCTCCAACAGATCCGCGTCCTGGTCAAGAACGAGCGCGATCGTACGCGCCCTCTCAGCTACTCCGAGACAGTGCTTCCAGCGCCGCGGAAGCGGGTCGGCGAGCAGGGACTCAGCCAGGGGATAGGCCCAATCGGTCAACGTCGGCAAGCTACGAACGCTCCTCTCGCGTCGGCACGGCGCGGACCGTCCGCACCCTGCCCTGTCCGCCACCCGCCAGCACGCCGGCGGTCTCCAACTTCTCCAGCGCCTTGGTCACTGTGGGGCGCGAGACCCCGAACCGGTCGGCCAGCGCGGAAGCGCTCGGGAAGGCTTCCCCCACTTCGAGCCCCTCAGCCGTGATGATGTCGGCGATGCGCTGATCGAGCGGACGCCGGTTGACTCGGGCACCCGCGCGCACGACGCGCCACCGCTCGCCGGGGACCGGTTCGGCCACGCCTTCCTGACGCAGCACGCCGAACGCGCGGAGGGCGACCCCGCGCGAGACCTCGTGGTCGCGCATGACCTCAGCCAGTGACGGGAGCTCCGTCATGTCCGGGTCGTCCTCGATCTGCCGCTTCACAGAGTCGGCAATCTTCAGGAAGGTTCCCCGCGGGTTGGCCTGCTGCGACACTCGCTCTCCCTCTCTGTCCGCCGTCGTCACCCCCAAGACTCCCACGGCTCGCAACTGCTGCGGAGAGCGCCGAGGGCTGACGGTACGACCGCTCTGTGGCCTCATCCGCGTCTACCTATCTCGGACACTGATGTCAGTGCTGTATCAGGTTCGGTGCTGTGGAAATGGCCGCCAGCTACGGCTCTTCCGGCCAGCTCGTCAACACGATGCCCTCGGTCTCGTCGGTGAGGGTGAAGTGCGGCTCGACGAGGTCCCGGTGGCTGCCGATCCAGTCGCGGAACTTGTCGCGCGCCACCACTTCGTCTGGCCACCAGCCGCGCATGACCGTACGGCCAGCGGATGACACGGCGATGCGGAAGCGCTCCTGTTCACCGGTCACGGCGGTGCCTTGCTGCGCGTCCCATCTCCAGCCACTCCTCATGGCTGACGGGCCGCATCGTGAGCCCAAACTTGGCCGCGACCTCCCTAATGTCCGCGAAGGACCCCTCCACGGTGGCCGGCATCGCCGGTAGGGCGGGCTTCCTGACGGCGAGCGAGTGGTCCCGGCACAGGTCCACCCAGCACGGCCCGCAGCCGGGGAAGTCGATCACGCGGGAGGTGCGGTAGTCCGTGCCCCACACGCAGCACGGCCGCCATGCGTCCGCGCGGTACCGGGCTCGCACCTGAGGGTCGTCTGTGAGCCGGTCGCCCGTCTCAGGCGGCGCCGGGTCCAGGCGCGCACCGTCCACGGCGTGCTGCGTGAGCAGCTCCTCGACGTCCATGCGGTCCAACGCTGTCTCCTATGCCCCTCGGAGTGCGCGGGCCACGCTACCTCCTGGAATCGAACACGTGAACGACTCCAGTCTGTCGCGGCTTGCCCTGCTCCGCTTCCTGGAACGCGTGCAGGTGCGGGACCTGGAGCGGACCCGCCGGTGGATCGCGGACGAGGAGAAGCGCGAGGCCGAGCGGCAGCGGGGCATCGCGGCGCGGCCGCCGGCGCCGGACTGGCTGATCGAGCGCGGCCTGTCCCGGCAAAACGCCGTGTACGTGCACGTTGGTGACTGCTGGAACGCGGGCTCGCGGTCGAAGGGCGTCGAGCGGGACCAGGCGGTGCGCGCGCTCGCCGACGGCGTGATGGCGTGCCCGCAGTGCCGGCCGGACACCGCGCTGGGCATCCTCGACTAGGCGCTGCGCGGCCTGCGTCCGGTCACCTTCTTCCCCGTGGTCTTCTTCGCGGTCGTCTTCTTGGCTGGCTGCTTCTTCGCCGTCTTCTTGGCCGCGGTCTTCTTCGGCAGTTCGTGTACGTCGGCGTCTTCGCCGCGGGAGGCCCGGGCCTTCTCCACCGACTGGTTAAGCGCGGCCATGAGGTCGAGGACCTGGGCTGGCTTCTCGGGCTCCGGGGCCTCGGGGAGCTCGCGGTCTTCCCGCTTGGCCTCGATGATTTTTGCCAGGGCGTCGGTGTAGGTGTCCTCGAACTCGGGGCCGTCGAGGTCGTCGCGTGCCATCGACTCCATCAAAGCGAGGGCCCCCTCGATCTCCTCCTTCGACACCTTCTCGTCCGGCGGGTCGACGGCGCCCGGGGCGCGGATCTCGTTGGGCCAGCGCATCGCGTGCAGCACGATCACGTTGTCGCGGATCCGCAGCAGCCCAAGGCGTTCCCGCCCGCTCCACGCATACTTCGCGACCGCAACCTTCGACGACCGGCCAAGCGCCTGCACCAGCAGCTTGTACGGCTTCGCCGCCACAGCCCCGTCCGGGGCAAGGTAATAGCCCTCACCGATCTGAATCGGGTCGATGGAGTCCAGCGGCACGAAAGCCTGAATCTCGATCGCCTTCGCGGTCGGCAGCGGCAACTCCCTCAGGTCCGCATCCGAGATGGCGACGACCTGGTCCTTGGCATACTCGTAGCCCTTACCGATCTCCGACTGGGCGACCTCGCGGTCCTCCAGCTCGCACACCTTCTTCACCCGCACCCTCCCCATGTCCTCCAGGTGGTACTGGTGGAACTGGATGCTGTGGTTTTCCGTTGCACTCTGGACGTGGATAGGCACCGTGACCAGGCCAAACGAGATGGCGCCGCTCCAGATGGTTCGGGGCATGAGGGACCTCCGCGTGAGCCCCGAGCAGGATCAGCCTACGAGCAGCACTAGGGCCCCGCATGCGCGCGGGCACCCCAAGTCGCACGCTGGCGACATGATCCCCGGCAACCCGTCGTGATCTACCCGCCCGCCTGCCGAGGATGCCGGCCAGCCGACTTGTAGGTTCTCAAAATCCGGGCCACATTCTCAGCGCCAACTGCATAGCGGCACCACTTATGGCGTCATGCTGAGACGCGTCGAGCCCCCAGTGAACCCAGGCTCCTCACCCGTCGCATCTTCGGAAAACACGCAGGTCTGAAGCCTGCCCTGGCGATAGCATGGCTGTGTTCCGGTCATTTGAGGTAAATCGGCCGGAGGCTCGCTGCGTTCTTCGCGAAAGGGAGCGCTGGGGCTGTGGAGGCTGGGGGTGCCTGCATGCCATCGGCATGGAAGATCACGGTCATCGTGCTCGCGGTGGCGGGGATTGTTACGACGCCTGTGGTCTGGCTGTTGAACGGTCCAGACGGCGGTCAGTTCGCGGGGGCGTCCATTCAGGCCGCCACCGGGGTAGCGGCGCTGGTGTGGGCGGTGCGACGGCCTGCGGCCGTCAGCGGGCCGCGCGATGAGGTCATCGGCAGCGGGGACGCGGAGGCAAGCGGCGGCGGCGAGGCGCACGCCGGCATTCGACGGCCTGGTGGCCGGGGTCGCGGTTGGGCCAGGGTGAAGCGGTCCGGGAAGGCCACGGCACGCGGGCCGGGCGCCAAGAGCGGAACCGGGATCGACTACACCCCCTGAACCGCCGTTCGGCCGGGAGGTGAGACAGGTACGCCATGAGGTGGGGTTCGCGGAAAGCACGAACAGCCAAGGATCGGTCGACGGCGGATCCCGGTGTGAGCGTGACCGACACCGGTTGTGCTGATGCGTCCGCAGCGGCGGAGGCGCACACCGGTTACGCGGGTCCACCCCCGCTGCAGCCGGTGGACCTCAGGCATACGGGGCCCGCCAGTGCTTCCGCACCTGGCAGCATCGCGATCTCCGGGGTGTACCAGGACAACCGGAGCGTGTATCCACCCCCGGCACCGCCGGTCACCTGGCCGTGCGTCTTCGGGCAGATCCCGGAGCGGGCGTCCGCTTTCCAGCCGCGTGCCGCGTTGCGCAAGAACGTCGACCAGGCGCGGTCTGACCATGCCACGGTGGTGCTGACCCAGGTGCTGCGCGGAGGCGGTGGTGTCGGCAAAAGCCAACTGGCCGCCGCCTACGCCCACGAGGCCCGGCGCGACAAGGTCGATCTGGTGATGTGGGTCGACGCCACCAAAGTCGACCAGGTGATCACCCTGTATGCCCGCGCCGCCCGGGACCTGCATCTTCCCGGCGCCACCGGGGCCGACACCCAGGGCGACGCGCAACGATTCCTGGAGTGGCTGGCAGCTACGCCACAGTCGTGGCTGATCATCCTGGATGACATCGACCCCGAGCACATCGACCCTTGGTGGCCACCATCTGCACTGAAGGAGCAGGGCCGTGTGCTGGCCACGACCCGCCGTCAGGACGCCGTCCTGCACGGCGGCGGCCGCGCCCTCGTCGAAATCAGCGTCTACAGCGAAGCAGAAGCACGCGCCTACCTCACCGACTATGTGCGCCGCATTCACAAAAACCACCTCATCGATGGCCACGTCGACACCGTGTGCCGGGAGTTGGGGCTGCTTCCACTGGCCCTGTCCCACGCGGCCGCCTACATGGACCAGCAGGACATCGGCTGCACCGCCTACCTCCAACACTTCACCCACCGCCGCTCACGCCTGGGTAAACTGCTGCCCCGCTGGGCCGACACCGAGAAATACGGGCGCGAGGTCGCCACCAGCCTGCTGCTCAACCTCGACGCCGCCCAGCAGTGCGAACCAGTCGGCCTCGCCCTGCCCGCCCTGCGCCTGGCCGCCTGCCTGGACCCCGCAGGCCAACCCCACACTCTGTGGAACACCCACGCCGCCCACGCTTACCTGACAGCCCAACCCACCACAGGGCCACACACAGACCATGAACCCGACGACCAGCCCCCATTGGCCCTGAACGTGCTACGCCTCCTGCACCGCTATGGACTGCTGGCCGACGACTCCCCGGCCGAGCCTCGTGCCGTGCGCATCCACGCCCTTACCGCCCGGGCCACCCGCGAGGCCACGCCCGACAGCGCCCTCGACGTCGCCAAGACGGCTGCCGCAGACGCCCTGCTGGAGATCTGGCCCACCGCGGACCAGACCCAGCCGGCACTCGCCAGCGTCCTGCGCGCCAACACCGACACTCTCGCCGGACTCGCGCACGAACTCCTCTGGACCACCGGCCGCCATGGCGTGCTGTACCAGGCTGGCACCGCACTACTGCACGCCCACCTGAACTCCACCGGGACCCTCTACTGGCAAGACCTAGCACGTGAGGCCGAGCGCATCCTGGGCCCTGAGCACCCCCACACCCTGACTGCCCGCAGCAACCTCGCCATCTCCTACTCGCATGCCGGGCGCACCGAGGAGGCCATCAATATCCAAGAGCAGGACGTTGCCGATCGCGAGCGCATCCTGGGCCCTGAGCACCCCCACACCCTGACTACCCGCAGCAACCTTGCCAACTCCTACTCGGATGCCGGGCGCACCGAGGAGGCCATCAATATCCAAGAGCAGGTCGTTGCCGATCGCGAGCGCATCCTGGGCCCTGAGCACCCCGACACCCTGACTGCCCGCAGCAACCTCGCCACCTCCTACTTGCATGCCGGGCGCACCGAGGAGGCCATCAATATCCAAGAGCAGGTCGTTGCCGATCGCGAGCGCATCCTGGGCCCTGAGGACCCCAATACCCTGACTGCCTGCAGCAACCTCGCCGCCTCCTACTTGCATGCCGGGCGCACCGAGGAGGCCATCAATATCCAAGAGCAGGTCGTTACGGCGTGCGAGCACATCCTGGGCCCTGAGCATCCCAATACCCTGACTGCCTGCAGCAACCTCGCCATCTCCTACTTGCAGGCCGGGCGCACCGAGGAGGCCATCAATATCCAAGAGCAGGTCGTTGCGGCGTGCGAGCACATCCTGGGCCCTGAGCACCCCAACACCCTGACTACCCGCAACAACCTTGCCAACTCCTACTCGGATGCCGGGCGCACCGAGGAGGCCATCAATATCCAAGAGCAGGACGTTGCCGATCGCGAGCGCATCCTGGGCCCTGAGCACCCCAACACCCTGACCGCCCGCAACAACCTTGCCAACTCCTACTTGCATGCCGGGCGCACCGAGGAGGCCATCAATATCCAAGAGCAGGTCGTTGCCGATCGCGAGCGCATCCTGGGCCCTGAGCACCCCGACACCCTGACTGCCCGCAGCAACCTCGCCGCCTCCTACTTGCAGGCCGGGCGCACCGAGGAGGCCATCAATATCCAAGAGCAGGTCGTTACGGCGTGCGAGCACATCCTGGGCCCTGAGCACCCCGACACCCTGACTGCCTGCAGCAACCTCGCCGCCTCCTACTTGCAGGCCGGGCGCACCGAGGAGGCCATCAATATCCAAGAGCAGGTCGTTGCGGCGTGCGAGCGCTTCCTGGGCCCTGAGCATCCCAATACCCTGACTGCCTGCAGCAACCTCGCCATCTCCTACTTGCAGGCCGGGCGCACCGAGGAGGCCATCAATATCCAAGAGCAGGACGTTGCGGCGTGCGAGCGCATCCTGGGCCCTGAGCACCCCAACACCCTGACCGCCCGCAACAACCTTGCCAACTCCTACTCGGATGCCGGGCGCACCGAGGAGGCCATCAATATCCAAGAGCAGGTCGTTGCCGATCGCGAGCGCATCCTGGGCCCTGAGCACCCCGACACCCTGACTGCCTGCAGCAACCTCGCCGCCTCCTACTTGCAGGCCGGGCGCACCGAGGAGGCCATCAATATCCAAGAGCAGGTCGTTACGGCGTGCGAGCACATCCTGGGCCCTGAGCACCCCGACACCCTGACTGCCTGCAGCAACCTCGCCGCCTCCTACTTGCAGGCCGGGCGCACCGAGGAGGCCATCAATATCCAAGAGCAGGTCGTTGCGGCGTGCGAGCGCTTCCTGGGCCCTGAGCACCCCAACACCCTGACCGCCCGCAACAACCTCGCCAACTCCTACTTGCAGGCCGGGCGCACCGAGGAGGCCGTCTCCTTGATGAAACAAGTCGTCGTCAGTCGTGAACGTGTCCTGGGCCGTAGCCACCCCGACACTCTTCGCGTGACAGACAGCTACTCAAGGACCCTCCAACAGCATGCCCTCATCGTCGCTTCGTCACCGACAGTCGCTCGGTCCCTGGCCACTGCGTTACGAGAATGGATGAGTCAGCAGCCCCGCAGTTGGGACCGGCAGCACTGACGTAATGGAAGCGGCGTTCGGCATCGGCCTGGAACGTCCTGGCTTCGATATCCCGCCCGCTGTCGAGGAAATGCAACGAGTGATGAGACTCGGCACGACCGGATTCGGTGTGCGGCCGCGAGACAGCCAAGGTCAGGGCAACAGCGTAGGCAAAGAGCTGCGAGACCCTACACGACTATGGATACGACCTAGGTTGCTGCCACTCTGCATGCCTACATGGTCTGCTCGATTCCCGAGTTAGCGTCCTGGATGAACTGGACGCATCGCTGAACCATCTTTTCCAACCCGCTATTGCTAGCCAGGGGGTCCGTCCACTGTTCGCACACCTTACGGGCGATCTTGTTCTTGTCTGGAGCCATAGAATTCCCATTGTTGTTGACAAGCGGCAGAGGATTCTCCCATTTCTCTCCCGTCCAACTCGGCGGCTTTGCTCGCGGATGCACCTCGGCGACTGCGGCACGTAGTATCTCGTGGGGTACATAATTTTCGATGGTGTACCCGTCCGTGATCCATGCAAATCCCTTAACTCCGACCCCATCGAACTCCTCGCGAACCCGCTTCTTTGTGTCGTTGATCGGCATTCGCGCATAGGTTTTGTCGCTATCGATCACGATGGCTAGATAGCGATTTAGACGTCGGAGGCGAATGAAGTCCGTGACTTCCTCGTCTCTGGAAGTTAGGTGTTTTAGTAGACCACCGCCATAGAACATGATTGAATAATGGATCCCCTCGATCAGGTCGTTTTTGATCTGCGCGATCCAGTGATTCAGATAGATTCGGTCCGAGGGGCCCTCCACCCAAATGATGGCGTTCGTTTGGAGTAGGTCAGAAGGTCGGTATCCAAGATCTGAGCACACATTCGACAAATCGTCAGGGTTCTGCGCCGGGGTGAGTTTAGTGTTCTCGCCGTCGTGCCAAACGTGAATCACTGATGCTCGCTTATAGTCGAGCAGATGAGCAGAATGTGTGGCGATCACGTATTGATTATTCGTTTCGTCGGCCAGATACCTGATGAATTTACGCTGCAGGATCGGATGTAGGTGGACCTCGGGTTCCTCAATACAGACAACAGTGCGTTCTAGCACTGTTGCCGCCACGGCCAGAATCACCACCTGGTGGATTCCTGTACCAAGGTGTCCCAAGGGCAGCATTTTTCCGCCTTGATGGACATTCAGCGTTTCGGCTCCGTGTTGAACCTCAAGGCGGGCGGACGGATCGTCAAGAACACTTTGCAGAAATCGATTGATGGCCGCGAATCTTGCTGAATCCCGTTGGTAGGTTTCGGCGCTTGGATTCTGGAGTCTCTGCAGCTTTTCCAGAAGCCCGGCGCCTTCGTGGGAGCCTTCGATGCTCATCCCGCCACTGATGGGTTGAATCTGACGAAAAGACTCAATTGTGGCGATAGGAATGTTGGTAGGCCTGAACTGGAGGATTTTTCCGAACACTCTCAATGCATTTTTGCGGCCAGCGGCAAGGCTTGACTGTTCGTTGTAGTCCGTTCCCATTTGTTGTGCAAGAATGGAAAGATTTCCGTGCTCGTTTACAATATCATCGAATTGATCTTCGACTAGTTGGCCATTCTGTTCGAGTCGCAGCCATACGAACCCGTCTTTGAATTTTTGAATACTTGCATGAGTGGCTACGTCGCGAAACCTCGATTCCACTGTCGGAAATTTATCCTTGACGATCGCCATTGCTTCATCGAGCGGAATGGCGATTGAGTACTGGCAATGGGTGGAGGGGGCCGCCTGGGGGCGGTCCAAGGAGATTAGCTCCACCTTCCCCAAGGCTGCCATTTTCAAGAATCGAAGAAAGTTCGACTTGCCTGAATTGTTTTGTCCTGCAAGTAGGGTGACGGGCCCCATGTTGCCACTGTATTGCATCTCTGCACCAAAACTGCGATACCCGGATATTGCCAATCCGGGAAAGATGAGATCAGCCATTTCCGGGGCCTACCGTTCTTCAGTGCGGATACATTTGTGCAGGACCTCGATGATAGCTAGTACCTCAAGCGACGGCATTCGGATTCAGAAAGCTGCTGCGGAGGTGAGGAGTGAGGGCTTTCCTCAAGATACGGAAGCCCACCCCCGTGTGGAGCAGCCTCACCGGTGCGCGGCGAGGGTCGTGGGCCATGTGTGGGCTAGGCAGTCTCCCGCGAGGCCCGAAACAGCCCTGAACAGGGCGTTCGTACTGCAGGCTTGACGCTCTTGAAGCCGTCGCTAGGCAAGCCCCGTAGAGGT
Organism: Streptomyces sp. NBC_00285; assembly: GCF_036174265.1. Taxonomy (NCBI): domain Bacteria; kingdom Bacillati; phylum Actinomycetota; class Actinomycetes; order Kitasatosporales; family Streptomycetaceae; genus Streptomyces; species Streptomyces sp. NBC_00285. Next base: position 6,450,125 of record NZ_CP108055.1, read on the forward strand.
TTCTCCACTGCTTCAAGGCGGCTCGCTCCGCTCACTGTCCGCGGCACGGGCGCCGGCCGGGCCTGCGCTCCTGTCTCCACCCCGCTCCAGCCCCGGCCGGCGCCCGTGCCGCGGACACAACGATCAGCCGCCTGATCTTAGAGAAGGGGTACGTCGTGGCTGGGGCGGTCGGCTCCACAGACCTTGAGCAGCTCAAGCAAACTCAGTACCTCAACTGGGTAGACCCCATAATCTCTAGGCATGGGGGGCATCCAAGCGGCTAAACGGACGGCAACGAACAGTCGTGACTGCGCCCAGGGTTCTATGCCGCTGAAAGGACGAGACGAACTCGAATGATCCTTCGGACGTATATTGAGTGTCCGGCTTGCCAAGAGCCGATTGTTCTGCGCGTCGGTGTTACACGTGCGCGACAGCGCTTTACCGTAGCCTGCCCCTCATGCGAGTCCGCAATCAGGGGGGAAACAGTCGAGGCGGAAGGATTGCCTCGCTTCCACCTCCCTGAAATCCGGGTCATCGACCCAAAGGATGTGAGTGGGGAATGGCGCATAGTCACGACGTATGGAGATTTGCCGAACTTTCCGAATAGTAGAGAGTACTCCGCCTTCCTCTCGGCGCACAAAATATTTGGCGACGAAAATTTCCCAGGTTTCCTTAACTTCCTGGCAACCGCGCGGTGGCTTGGGGAGAAGGTAGACCCACTAGAACACGCCTACGGGTTCTACCTAAAACAGAAATGGGATCTTCTCGACCGCCTCATGTGGAAAAACTTCGAAGGGGCGTGGCCGGAGAATCCAAGCTTTCTTGACAGGCACACGACAATGCATCGCTTCATTTTCCCCTACCTGGTTTCCCTGGATCCAGAAGGATTGTACCTACAGGCGAAATATGAAGTGTGGTCACGGATATTCAAGAAAGAGGCCGCGTTCTCAGAATGCGCTCACTCCGTAATTGATAATCCGGAGTTTGAGGCCATGAACCGAAGAGTGGCTGAGCAGTTCTTCAACCTTCTTCGCGCCAACGCTGAGTGGCTCCCGGCCCTGGCAATTATTCATCTACGCGCCAAGGGTAGACCGGTACCTTCGGGCTGGCAGGTGCCGGTAGGTCGCATCGACTCGCTGCGGGATGCGTACCGACAAAATTTTGAAGTGAGCTGCCAAATTCTTCCACTCGTCATTCGGATGCAGAATATTTCCGAAGGGCGGGATCCGGAATCGATCAGATATCCAGCCGACCTAAGCGGATGGATGCCGAGGATTCTACGTGCGCAAGATTGCGTGAACAATGTGAATCAGTACACTAAATCCAAAGCCGCAACAAAAGAGGCTTACCTGAACCGGCACCCGTACCTTCGCTACTTCTGGAACTCGTCATTCAGTCGAGACGTAAGGAATAGCATTGCGCATGCAGAATTTGACTACGTGATGCACGGTGGCATCATCGCATACAAGGGCACGGAGGTGCCATACTATGTTTTCATTGAAGCGCTGATTAGGCAGATCACCTTGCTCGCCTTCTGGCTAGATCTCTGCAAGCTGTACAAGATTTACGGCTCACGATGGGACTGTCAGAATAGGGTATTCCTAGGTCTTTCTTGAGGGCTTTCTCGCAACACTGGCAGCAACCGCCCCTATCCAGCTACAGCTTTCCGAGACGGTGAAGCGACCTGTATTACCTCCAACGGTCGATCTCTCTAGAGGGCTGCGGCGCCGGGCCGCGAGGTTGCCCAGCAGGTAGCGCGCGGCCTCCGGGTCCGCGGGGCCAGCACTGCCTCGCGATCAGGATCAAGCGGTTCATGGGCCATGTGTGGGCCAGTGTCCCTCTCCGGGAAGCCAGAACACCCACTGAACAGGCCTTTTACGAGGTCCATGGGACGGCCTTGAAAGTCGTCACTGGCTTAAGCCCGGTAGGACTTTCCCCACTCCATCAAGGCGCCGCGCAAGCGCGGCGCGCGGCGCTCGCCCGGCCCGCGCGCCGCCGCTCCTGTCTTCGCCCCGCTCCGGCGCGCGCCCCGGTCGGCGCCGCAGTCAGCAGGCACTCAACGGGAGGAACAGCAGACGCGGGGCTCCGCCCCACACCCCGGCCCTCTCTCGGAGGGGAGGGGGCCTGATGTCATGTGCGGGTGCGTCGTGGTTGGGGGTGGTGGGGCGCGGGGTGGGTCCCTCCTCGGTCGGGCCCCGGGGGCGTACCAGGAACCTCCAGGGGCCGCCAAGGCCGAGCGCACGCGTCACGAGGTGAGCCTTGGCGGCCCCCGGAGAACCCTGGTCCGGCGAAGCTGCCCGACCGAGGAGGGACCCACCCCACGTGCGGCATCGTGTCGCGGAACCGCAGCGGGCGGTTTCGGCGTTTTGTACTCACACAGTGTCGCGTTTTCCTACGCTGGGCCACCGGCACCGGTCGGGTGACGGGCAGGCAGGGGCGGGCATGAGTGCGGAGATCGTTAATCAGTTGGTGGAGCAGGCGGGGCCGTATCTGTCGGCAGCGGTGGGTGCGTACGGGGCAGGGGTGTTCAGTCGGGCCCAGGACGCGGCCGTGGACGCCGCGGCCGATGCGACAGCCAGTCTGGGGCAGCGGATTCTGCGGGCGGTGTGGCACCGCCGGGACGACCAGGGCCGCGCCGCTTTGGAGTCAGCGGTGCGGGAGGCTGCCGAGGAGCCGGACGAGGATGCGGCGGGGGCGTTGCGGCAGCTGATCAAGCGGGCCTTGCGGGAGGACACGGAGCTGGCGCGTGAGGTCGCCGAACTGCTGCCCGCGCAGGGCGGGGTGACGGTGAACGTGTCGGGGACACGGGCGATCGGCGCACAGCACATCGACATCGCGGTCTCCGGCGACCACGCCACCATCCACCCCCCACAGCCGTGAGCGCGCCGGTCCCGGGAGAGCCAGTGCAGGTGCACATCTCCGGCAAACAGGCGATCGGGGCCGACTCGATCGCAGTGGCGATCAGCGGGGACAATGCGCGGGTCGTAATGTTGCCAGCGCAGGCGGTGCACTGGGCGCGGACCGTTGAGGCACCGCCGGGGGCGGGGTTCTTGCCGGAGTCGGTGTCGGGCGTCTTCGTCGGCCGTGAGCAGGAACTGGCCGACCTGCGGGGGATGCTGGCGGGCGGGGGCTCGGCAGCGGTGGTGCAGTCGCGGGTACGGGCGATTCACGGGCTGGGCGGGGTGGGCAAGAGCACCCTGGCCCTGCACTACGCCGACCGCTACCGCAGCATGTACACGCTGGTGTGGTGGATCACCGCCGAGTCCCCCGAGTTGATCGTGACCGGTCTGGCGGGGTTGGCCATGGGCGTGTGTCCGCAGTGGGCCGGGGCGGTCGATCCGGATGAGCGGGCGGCGTGGGCGATCCTGTGGTTGCAGGCGCACCCGGGCTGGCTGCTGATCTTCGACAACGTCGAGGACCCCACGCACCTGCGCCCCTACCTGGGCACCCTGGCCGGCGGGCACCATCTGGCCACCAGCCGCAAAGCCACAGGATGGCACACCCTGGCCCCCACCATGGCCCTGGGCCTGCTCCCCCTGGACGAGGCCACCGACCTGCTGTGCGCCATCGCCTTCCCCAACCTCACCCCCACCGATGAGCAGAAGAAACAGACGCGGCGGCTGGCCGAGGATCTGGGGTGTCTGCCGCTGGCACTGGAGCAGGCCGGCGCCTACGCGTACCGGACCGGCATCAACCTGGACACCTACAGCCGGTCCCTGGGGCTGGTCCTGGACGAGGATCGTGACGTCGTCCACCCCGAGCGGACCATCGCCCGGATATGGGAGAAGACCCTCACCGCCATCACCCGCCGCAACCCGCTGGCCGTCTCCCTCCTGCACACCATGGCCTGGCTGGCCCCCAACAACATCCCCCGCACCCTCCTGGCCCACCTCGCCCCCAGCCCGATCGCGTTGGACAACGCGCTAGGAGACCTGCACGCCTACAACATGATCGCCTTCGCCGACGACCGCCAGGGCGCCAGCATCCACCGACTCGTACAGACCGTCCTCCGCACCCGCAGCCCGGCCGAATCAGAACCCGACGCCCATGCCCCGGGCCGCTCGGAGGCCGAACAGGCCGTCCGGCAGGCCCTGCCCGATCCGCCGGACGGCCCTCAACCCGAACCCCCCGCCCCGTGGGAGCGCCTGCTCCCGCACGTCCTGGCCCTCGCCGAGTCCACACCACCGGACACGATCGCCTCAGCCGATACCGCCAACGCCTATTACCAAGCTGCCCAGTACCTGCACCGGCAAGGCCGCGAAGCCCACACCATCACACTGTTCACCGCCATCCTCACCCGGTGCGAGCAGGTCCGGGGCGATACTCACCCCTCCACCCTGGCCAGCCGCAACAACCTCGCCTACGCCTACCGAGCGGCAGGGGACCTAGGGCGAGCCATACCGCTGTTCGAGGCCACCCTCACCCAGTACGAGCAGACACTAGGTGGCACCCACCCCGACACCCTGAGCAGCCGCAACAACCTCGCCTACGCCTACCGAGCGGCAGGGGACCTGGGGCGAGCCATACCGCTGTTCGAGGCCACCCTCACCCAGTACGAGCAGACACTAGGTGGCACCCACCCCGACACCCTGAGCAGCCGCAACAACCTCGCAGGCGCCTACGGGGAGGCGGGGGACCTAGAGCGGGCCATCCCGTTGTACGAGGCCACCCTCACCCAGCGCGTGCAGGTGCTGGGCGACAATCACCCCGCCACATTGGCCAGCCGCAACAACCTCGCGCTCGCCTACCAGTCGGCGGGGGACCTGGGGCGAGCCATACCGCTATTGGAGGCCACCGTCGCCCAGGTTGAACGGGTACTCGGCGACACCCACCACAACACCCTGACCAGCCGCAACAACCTCGCGCTCGCCTACCGGGCGGCGGGGGACCTGGGGCGAGCCATACCGCTATTGAAGGCCACCGTCGCCCAGGTTGAACGGGTACTCGGCGACAATCACCCCGCCACATTGGCCAGCCGCAACAACCTCGCGCTCGCCCTCCGAGAAGCCGAGGCTGTACAGCAGGGAAATCCAGCAACCCCAGCAACTGCCACCGGCCCTCAACAACCTCCACCAGCCGCGTGACCAGCCCAGCAGACATCAGCGACCGTCCCGCTCGAAGTTCGTGACGCAGAGGTCGTGCCAGACCCGTGCCAGATCGTGCGGGGAGCCACGGGGAACACCGGGGAGCAAGACAGCGGCCTACAAAGGTGCAACGTGGCCCCACCGCAGGTCAGGTGTGCCCACCGCCCGGGAGTATCTGAGCTTCCCAAGCTGATGTCCGGAGACGAACTGGAGATTGCTGCGGCCAACTTGCTGGGCCGTCTGTGGGCCGTCCGAGGCTGGCCAACGACGACCAGCAACGACCAATGACGGCCGCAACCGTGCAGCTTGTCGGCGGGGCGGAGGGTGATCCCGCACCCCGCCGACGAGTGCGATCAATACCAGCGCTTGTGGGCGCCGGCCGCGCTGTTCCTCTGGTCGTAGCGGGGTGCTCGCAACCCCTGGAATCCCAAGATCAGGACGAGACGTGGACGGGATCTGGCTTCCAGCTACCTGAAGGGCATGAAACGCCAGGTCAGATGGCATGTAGTCGCGCGATCTTGGGGGGACTGTAAATCTGCCGGCTCAGCCTACCCAGGTTCGAACCCTGGCGCCGCCACGCTGAGAGAAAGACCCCCTATGAACTGCGGAAACGCAGCGCGTAGGGGGTCTCTTCGTGTACTGGAAACTTTGATGCTTGGTGTGTCTCACCCGGTGGTGGCCCGGCGGGCCAGGGCGCCGCGTTCGTTCTCTTCCCGCAAAGCGGAGCGCATGGTCGCCGTACCGGCGACGGCGTGGTGCGCATCCAGAGATCCAGCAGGAGAAGTCGATCATGCAGAGCCTGCACAGCGTGATGACGAGCAGCACGGCCAGTGAGCCGGTGGTCAAGCACGATCGCGATCATGGTGGCTGCAAGGAGGCTCACGCAGTCCAGCCCGTAGGCGATCAGTGGCCCGAGCACTCGATCTGAAAGCCAAGTCATCCCGCTGGGCCGCGTCCTGGCCGGAGCGAACTGCCACGACTCGCCGCTGCTCGCCCCGCCCTTGGACCTCCTAGACGGTGTTCTCACTAGCTTCGATGAAGCACCAAAGGAGAACGGGCTGTATCCCTGAACTACCTGAGCCTGGCGGCTGTCTGGGGCGGTCGGTTACGGCATTGCCGCGAATGCCTCCCGATGGTCCCGTGCCCACTGCTCGAACGTGCCCGCCGGTCGTCCGAGCGCCCGCGGCACGTGGTCGGTGGCATAGGCCGCACCGCCGGCGCGCGCCCAGCCGATGCCAGTGACCATCCCGGCCGGCAACTGGTCGAGCGCAATCGTGTCGGTGATCTTGACCGGCCGTTCCAGCACGCTTTCCAGGATCGCCGCCTGGTCCGCGAACGTCAGCAGCTCCGGCCCGGTCAGGTCGTACCGCTGCCCGTCGTGCGCATCGCTGGTCATGGCGGCGACGGCGACCGCAGCCACGTCCCTCGGGTCGACGATGGCCTGCAGGGAGTCGCCGGCCAGGTTCGGGATCGGCTCTCCGGCCTGGAGAAGCGCCCGGTACCACAAGACGTTCGAGGCGAAGCTCGGCGGACGGAGCATCGTCCACATGAGCCCGCTGGCCTCGATCGCCTCCTCCGCGGCGAGGTGCCACGCGCCGACGGTCGCCCCGTCGAACCGCTCGCCGCTGCCGATGGCGGACAGCTTGACGATCTTACGGACGCCTGCCGCCCGCGCGGCCGTGACCAGGGCGATGTCATGGTCTGCGGTCGGCACGGGGGGCACGGTGACGAGGAAGACCGTGTCGACGTCGGCCACAGCGTGCGCCAGCGACGCCGGGTCGTCGAAGTCGGCCCGCACCCCGCCGGGCCGCTCGCGGCGGGACATCGCCCGGAACGGTACGCCCCGCTCGGTGAGCAGACGGACGACGCGACTGCCGATGGTGCCGGTGGCACCGGTAACAAGGATCATGTCCCGACCATGACAGTGCTCTCACACCGCGTGATAGGAAGTTTCGGCACTGTCGTGGACCGCGTGAGTTCTCTCATCGTGCCGCCTGGCCGTATGCGTTGAGTGGCCGGGATCGATACTCCTACGGCGGGTGCTTCAGCGGCGGTCTATGCGCCCGATCACGCCACCACACTTCTCCTGCGCACTGGCAAGCGCGAGCTGATCGTCATGGGCCCCCGCACCCGGGCCGCATATCACGTCGCCGCGCCCGGCCACTCGTGCGTGCGGGTTCGTATGCGGCCGGGTCGTGCCCAAGCGCTGCTCGGACGTCCGCCGAATGATCTCACCGACCGTGCCCTGCCGTTCCGCGAACTACCGTGCCCTGCCACTCCGCGAACTACCGGGCCTGGACGTCGACCAACTCGCCGCCGACCCGCTCACCGCTCTCGAAAAAGCGTTGGCTGACCGCCCGGAGCCGTCGGAGCGGATCGAAGAGGCGGCGCGTCTGCTGGTCGCCACCACTGTCACCGCGACCGCGGCCCGGCTGCACATCAGTGAGCGTCACCTGCACGCCCTGTTCACCGAGGCCACCAGCTTGTCCCCCAAGCACTTCGCACGCATCGACCGCGTTCGCACCGTGCTCGCGGCCGACGCGGGCTGATGGGCGGCCATCGCCGCGGCGGCCGGCTACTACGACCAGTCCCACATGACAGCCCAGTTCCGCCACTTCATGGGTGTCCCACCGGCAGCGTCCACCGCGGGTCGGCGCCCCGCCGCGACTTTGTGCGCTGCCTGAGTTCCAGGACACGGCACAAAGACACAGGTCTCCCGATGATCACAGAGCGCCGCTGCTCCATGATCACCAGACCCTGTGCCTCTTCTTCTCCCGCGATGCCCCATCGCGCCTGTCTGCGCGACTTCTAAGTAAGTGCGTTCGGATTATGTGAGGCCACGGCGAAGGGGGAGTGCGTGGCACCCGTCGATCCGGACGTAAGAATTCCGCCCGCCCGGGGCACACTGACTGCATGTCAAGTCGCCGCAGGCTCTGCCCCGAATGCCGTCGCGAGATCGCGGTGGTCGCCGGCCGCTTCGCCCGGCACGACCCGCCAGGGGCACGCGAGAAAGGTCAGCTGATCTCGTGCCCGGGTTCCCGCAGGCAGGCGGAACTCGCAGCGGTGCAGCCGTCGTTGGACGGGTACGCAGTCCCCGTCGTACCCGGCCAGCTCCCCCTGTTCTGACACCGCCGTGTCCGGCGCCTACGACGTCCTGCCTCACCGGACGCCCCCGCACAGCGCTGACCCTCCAGCTGCCAGCCCTCGCGTGTTTCCCGTCTCCCCAGCCGACCGCCCGCCCGACGCGCCGCTCACTCCGAACCCGCCCGGCCGTACGAGGAGGAAGTCGCCGTCGCGAACTGTCGTGCTCAGTAGGCCCAATACCGCCTGACAGTCGTACAACCGACCCTGCCCAGCACGCCCAGCACGCCCAGCACGCCCAGCACGCCCAGCACGCCCAGCACGTTCGGCAAGTCCGCGGCAGGCGCCGACCCGCCGCAACAGGGCCGCCCACGCGGGAGGCCCTTCCGACGGCAGCCGTCAGTTGCCTGCCACCGATTTCACCGCCACCGACACCGGCGTGGACCCGCCGATCAGCTCCAGCGACAGCCCGGCGGTCGCGGGCGTGTCCAGCAACTCCGCGAGTACGGTGGCCACGTCGTCGCGCGGGATCGAGCCCCGGCCGGTGCGCGCCTCCAGGCGTACGAGGCCCTTGCCGGGGTCGTTCGTGAGCGCGCCGGGGCGCAGGATCGTGCAGTCCAGGGCGTCCAGGCCGCTCACGTAGGCGTCGGCCTCGCCCTTGGCGCGCAGGTATGCGTCGAAGATCTCGTCGCCCTGGTGGTGCGGGTCCGCGCCCATGGACGACACGATCACGAAGCGCCGCACACCCGCCTGGACCGCCGCGTCCGCGAACAGCACCGCCGCGGCCTTGTCCACCGTCTCCTTGCGGGCCACGTCGCTGCCCGGCCCCGCGCCCGCCGCGAAGACGGCCGCGTCCGCGCCCCGCAGAGAGTCCGCGACCTCCTCGACCGAGGCCGACTCCAGGTCCAGCAGCACCGGTTCGGCACCGGCGTCCCGCAGATCGTCGCCCTGTTCCGCGCGGCGGACGATGCCCGCCCCCTCGTCCCCGCGCGCGGCGAGCAACCGCTCCAGCCGCAGCGCGATCTGACCATGACCACCAGCGATGACAATGCGCATGTCTTCGACCGTACGCCCGAACAGCCACAACCGCCGCATGGCCTCCGGCCGGGGTCGCCGGGCCGGTACGGGCCGTTGGGGGAGCCGGCCGCGCGACGCCCCGTCCGTCTGAACAGTCGCAGACACCCCCACTGAAACACCCCGGCCCCCACGAACATCGCCCCCTACGGAACCTACGGAACCTCTCCCCGCCCCTGCCGCGGCAGCCCCGCCTCCGCGGTCGTTGCCGTGGCCGAGTTGCAGTACTCCCGTACCGCGCTCGTCCGGGCCACCACACGCCCCCGGTGCACCACGATCCGGCTGTAGGCGAGGGAGAGCGCGCCGGCCAGGCGGTCGCCGCGCACCGCGAGCAACTCGGCCGGAAAGCCCGCCTCCACGCGGACTTCGGGCAGCCCGAGGACGGCCCGGGCGGACGTGCTCACCGCGTCGTAGGCGTCCTCGGGGCGCAGTGCGTACCGGGAGGCGAGGAGGTATGCGGCCTCCAACGGGTCGCCGCGCCCCACCGGGTTGGACACGTCCCGCAGCGCTCCGCTGCCGGCCGCCACCTGGACGCCGGCCGCGCGCAGCAGCCGTACCGGAGCCGTGCCCCGCCGGTCGACGCCCCCGCAGCCGCCCTGTGGCAGACACACCACCGCGACCCCGGCCGCCGCGAGGTGATCCGCGGTCCGGGACACCACCTCGGCGGGCAGCTGGTCGAGCCCGGCACAGGGGCCCAGGGTCACGCCGGGGCGCAGCCCGCCGGCCATGGCGGCGAAGCGGGCCAGCCGGGCCGGGTCGGTGGCGTCGGTGTGCAGGTCGACGGGGCAGCCGTGCTCGGAGGCCACCTCCAGAACGGCCTCCGCGTAGCCCGTCGGATCGGGGTCGAGATCCGGACAGCCACCGACCGCGGAGGCACCCATCTTCAGCGCGTCCCGCAGCATTGCGAGCCCCTCCGCCCCGGCCACCCCGGTCAGCACGCGCGGCATCGCCACGGCCGTCAACTCGGTGAGCCCGCGCAGCGAACGCCGTGCCTGGAGTACGGCGGCCAGTGCGCCCAGCCCCTGGACGTCGCCCACACGCACATGTGCCCTCAGCGCGGTCGCCCCGTGCCCGAGCTGGAGCAGAGCGGCCTCGGTGGCCCGGCGTTGGACGTCGTGGGGGTCGTTGGAGACCGGTCCCTCGGCGTCGGCCGACAGCGCTGTGTCGCTGTGGGCGTGCGGCTCGGCCGGGGCAGGCAGGAGCAGGTAGCCGCCGAGATCCACTCGCGCCCCACGCGCGTGCGTGCCGCCCACGGCCAGACTCCCCGCCGTACCGACCGCCTCGATCCGCCCGCCACCCAGCCGTACGTCCACGGTCCGGCCGTCCATGAGACGCGCCCCGCACAACAGGAGACCGGACCCCTCGGACCTGCCCGAGGACGCGGCACCGGGCGAGGAGGAGGACGACGAGGAGTGGTGCGGCTGCGGCCGGCTGTCAGACATCGCGCTCCAGGGGCTCGGGGGCTGCGCGAGCTCGGGACCGCCGGAACCGCGCAAGGGACGCAAGATCACGCAGAGTGAGTCGAGCCTAGGACGGTGATCCACCCGTCACGGGGAGGAGCGCAATAGTCGTACCGGTGCGGTCCGGCGTGCGGGAGGGGCCGTTGAGGCCGCCGAGAAGGCCGTGGATCAAGGCGTGCGGGGCGCCGCGAAACGGATTTGGGTGAACGGCGGCGGAGCGTGTAATGTCTTCATCGCTCGCCCCAATAGCTCAGTCGGTAGAGCGTCTCCATGGTAAGGAGAAGGTCTACGGTTCGATTCCGTATTGGGGCTCTGGTGTGAGAGGTTCCCGTCGCAAGGCGGGAACCGATCGCATCACAGCGGTGTAGCTCAGTCGGTAGAGCAAGCGGCTCATAATCGCTGTGTCACCGGTTCAAGTCCGGTCACCGCTACTGACAGTAGCCGATTGCGGGGTCGGTCCTTCGATCGGCTACTCTTGTATGCGTTCAACGTCCCATCCGTTCGTCAAGGAGCACTCCTGTGGCTGCCACCGACGTCCGCCCGAAGATCACGCTGGCCTGCGTGGAGTGCAAGGAGCGGAACTACATCACCAAGAAGAACCGGCGTAACAACCCGGATCGAATGGAGATGAAGAAGCACTGCCCGCGTTGCAAGGCGCACACCGCGCACCGCGAAACGCGATAAATCAGGCTCGTACACGAGGCCGTCCCCGAGAGATCGGGGGCGGCCTCGCGTCGTTGAGCGATCCGATACCGGTCAGTAGAGCAACCAGGAGGTGCCTAGCCCATGGCGCTCGACCAGTCCCTCGTGGGGCGGACCTACCCGCCCACCGCCCCCTACGAGGTGGGCCGGGAGAAGATCCGTGAGTTCGCCGAGGCGGTCGGGGACACCAACCCCGCGTACACGGACCCGGAGGCCGCCAAGGCGCTCGGTCACCCCGACGTCGTCGCCCCGCCGACCTTCGTGTTCTCGATCACCTTCAGGGCCGCGGGACAGGTCGTCCAGGACCCGCAACTCGGTCTGGACTACAGCCGGGTCGTGCACGGCGACCAGAAGTTCTCCTACGTCCGCCCGGTGCGCGCCGGTGACCGGCTGACCGTCACCTCCACCATCCAGGCCATCAAGTCCATGGCCGGCAACGACATCCTGGACATCCGCGGCGAGGTCCACGACGAGTCCGGCGAGCATGTCGTGACCGCCTGGACGAAGCTCGTCGCCCGCGCGGCAGAGGGGGCGTGAGGAAGCAGATGACCGCGAAGATCTCCTACTCCGACGTCGAGGTCGGCACCGAGCTGCCCGCCCGGACCTTTCCCGTGACCCGCGCCGGCCTCGTCCAGTACGCGGGCGCCTCCGGGGACTTCAACCCCATCCACTGGAACGAGAAGTTCGCCAAGGAGGTCGGACTGCCGGACGTCATCGCGCACGGCATGTTCACCATGGCCGAGGCGATCCGCGTGGTCACCGACTGGACCGGCGACCCGGGCGCGGTCGTCGAGTACGGCGTGCGCTTCACCAAGCCCGTCGTCGTCCCGAACGACGACCAGGGCGCCACGATCGAGGTCAGTGCCAAGGTCGCGGCCAAGCTGGACGACAACACGGTCCGCGTGGACCTCACGGCGACCAGTGCGGGGCAGAAGGTGCTGGGGATGTCGCGGGCCGTCGTACGACTGGCCTGACGAAGGACGAATGACGAGCGGGTCCGGCGGCTCAGGTGAGCCGGTCCGGTCGCTGCGGTAAGGGGTGCCCTCCATGGTGGGGCGCCCCTTACGGCGTTGTGGCCCCCTGCCTGCGGCAACGAATGGCGGCAGTGGGGTGTTCCGGCAGGAGTTCCAGTCACGCGCACACCCCGACCCGGGGCGCACCCGCGGGCGCCGCCGAACCGTAGGCTGTACCGCGTGCAGGAACGACACGACGCCCCCCTCGCCCCGCTGACCACCTTCCGCCTGGGCGGCCCCGCCACCCGCCTCGTGACCGCGACGACCGACGCCGAGGTGATCGAGGCCGTCCGCGAGGCCGACGCCGCCGGCACCCCGCTTCTGGTCATCGGCGGCGGGTCCAACCTCGTCATCGGCGACAAGGGATTCGAGGGCACCGCGCTCGTCATCGGCACCGAGGGCCACGAACTCACCGGCACCCGCCTGACGCTCGCCGCCGGCGAAGTGTGGACCGACGCCGTCGCCCGCACCGTGGAAGCCGGACTCGCCGGAATCGAGTGCCTCGCCGGCATCCCCGGCTCCGCGGGCGCGACCCCCATCCAGAACGTCGGCGCCTACGGCCAGGAGGTGTCCTCCCGCATCACCGAGGTCATCGCCTATGACCGCCACAGCGGCGAAACCGTCACCCTCACCAACGACGAGTGCGCCTTCTCCTACCGGCACAGCCGCTTCAAGGAGGACCCCGACCGCTACGTCGTCCTGCGCGTCCTCTTCGACCTCGAGGACGCCGGTGGCCTCTCCGCGCCCGTCAAGTACGCGGAGACCGCCCGCGCCCTGGGCGTGGAACCCGGCGACCGCGTCCCGCTCGCCGAAGCCCGCGAAACCGTACTGAAGTTGCGCGCCGGCAAGGGCATGGTCCTGGACCCCGACGACCACGACACCTGGTCGGCAGGCTCCTTCTTCACCAACCCGATCCTCACCCACACCCAGTTCGCGGAGTTTCACGCGCGCGTGAAGCACCACCTCGGCGAAGACGCCGTACCGCCCGCCTACCCCGCGGGCGACGGCCACACCAAGACCTCCGCGGCCTGGCTCATCGACAAGGCAGGCTTCACCAAGGGCTACGGCACCGGCCCCGCCCGCATCTCCACCAAGCACACCCTCGCCCTCACCAACCGGGGCGACGCCACCACCGAGGACCTCCTCACACTGGCCCGGGAGGTCGTGGCAGGCGTACGGGACACCTTCGGGATCACCCTGGTCAACGAGCCGGTGACGGTGGGCGTGCGCCTGTAGCCGACGGCGGAACGCCTCAGGAGGCCGGACCGCTGAGCCAGTCGTCCACTCCGGACAGCAGCTTGGTCTTCATGTCCTCCGGTGCCGCCGAAGCCCGTACCGACTGCCGGGCCAGTTCCGCGAGCTCCGCGTCCGAGAAGCCGTGATACTGCCGGGCGATGTCGTACTGCGCGGCCAGCCGGGACCCGAACAGCAGCGGGTCGTCCGCGCCCAGCGCCATCGGCACCCCCGCCTCGAACAGCGTCCGCAGCGGCACGTCCTCCGGCTTCTCGTACACGCCGAGGGCCACGTTCGACGCCGGACACACCTCGCACGTCACCCCGCGGTCCGCCAGCCGCTTCAGCAGCCGCGGGTTCTCGGCCGCCCGCACGCCGTGACCGATCCGGCTCGCGTCCAGGTCGTCGAGACAGTCCCGGACCGACGACGGCCCCGCCAGCTCACCGCCGTGCGGCACCGACAGCAGCCCGCCCTCACGCGCGATGTTGAAGGCCCGGTCGAAGTCCCGTGCCATGCCCCGACGTTCGTCGTTCGACAGCCCGAACCCGACCACGCCCTTGTCCGCGTACCGCACCGCGAGCCGGGCCAGTGTGCGCGCGTCCAGCGGATGCTTCATCCGGTTCGCGGCGACCAGCACCCGCATCCCGAGCCCGGTCTCGCGCGAGGTCGTCTCGACCGCGTCCAGGATGATCTCCAGCGCCGGGATCAGCCCGCCGAGCCGAGGGGCGTACGACGTCGGGTCGACCTGGATCTCCAGCCACCCCGAACCGTCGCGGACATCCTCCTCCGCGGCCTCCCGCACCAGCCGCCGGATGTCGTCGGGCTCCCTGAGACACGAGCGGGCCGCGTCGTACAGCCGCTGGAAACGGAACCAGCCCCGCTCGTCCGTGGCCCGCAGTTTCGGCGGTTCCCCGCTGGTCAGTGCTTCGGTCAGCGCCTCGGGCAGCCGCACCCCGTACTTGTCGGCCAGCTCCAGGACGGTGGCGGGCCGCATCGAACCGGTGAAGTGCAGGTGCAGATGGGCCTTCGGCAGCTCAGAGACATCACGTACACGTGGGGGGTTCGGGGGGTTCCCCCCTGAAGAGCTCAGCATTCCAGGATCCTGCCGTACGTCAGCGCCGTCCCGGTACCGCTTTCCCCTTTAGTGGTCTTGCTCGCACAAAAAAAGGGGCACCCCCTCACGGACGGGGTGCCCCTTTTCTCACGGAGACGTCAGTCCCGCGCCTCCGCCAGCAGCTTCTGGATCCGCGAGACACCCTCGACGAGATCCTCGTCACCGAGCGCGTACGAGAGCCGCAGATAGCCGGGCGTGCCGAAGGCCTCACCCGGGACGACCGCGACCTCGGACTCCTCCAGGATCAGCGCGGCCAGCTCGACCGTGTCCTGCGGGCGCTTGCCGCGGATCTCCTTGCCGAGCAGGGCCTTGACCGACGGGTAGGCGTAGAAGGCGCCCTCGGGCTCCGGGCAGAGCACGCCGTCGATCTCGTTGAGCATCCGCACGATCGTCTTGCGACGGCGGTCGAAGGCCGTACGCATCTCCGCCACCGCGTCGAGGTTGCCGGAGACCGCGGCGAGGGCCGCGACCTGGGCGACGTTCGACACGTTGGACGTGGCGTGCGACTGGAGGTTGGTCGCGGCCTTGACGACGTCCTTCGGACCGATGATCCAGCCCACCCGCCAGCCCGTCATGGCGTACGTCTTCGCGACGCCGTTGACGACGATGCACCTGTCGCGCAGCTCGGGCAGGAGCGCGGGCAGCGAGGTGAACTTCGCGTCGCCGTAGACGAGGTGCTCGTAGATCTCGTCGGTCAGCACCCACAGGCCGTGCTCGACGGCCCAGCGGCCGATCGCCTCGGCCTCGGCCTCGCTGTAGACGGCGCCGGTCGGGTTGGAGGGGGAGACGAAGAGGACGACCTTGGTGTTCTCCGTGCGGGCCGCCTCCAGCTGCTCCACGGTGACGCGGTAGCCGGTGGTCTCGTCCGCGACGACGTCGACCGGGACACCGCCGGCGAGACGGATGGACTCCGGGTACGTCGTCCAGTACGGCGCCGGGACGATGACCTCGTCGCCCGGGTCGAGGATCGCGGCGAAGGCCTCGTAGATCGCCTGCTTTCCGCCGTTGGTCACCAGGATCTGAGTCGTGTCGACCTCGTAGCCGGAGTCGCGCAGCGTCTTCGCGGCGATCGCGGACTTCAGCTCGGGCAGACCGCCGGCCGGGGTATAGCGGTGGTACTTCGGGTTCGAGCAGGCCTCGATCGCGGCCTGGACGATGTAGTCCGGGGTCGGGAAGTCCGGCTCACCGGCGCCGAAGCCGATCACCGGCCGTCCGGCGGCCTTGAGGGCCTTGGCCTTGGCGTCCACGGCGAGGGTGGCGGACTCGGAGATCGCGCCGACTCGGGCGGAGACCCGGCGCGCGGTGGGAGGGGTTGCAGCGCTCATGGGGCCCATCGTTCCAGACCGGAAACCTGCCCGGCACGCGGGTTTCACGGACTGAACAATGACTGAACAACCGTCCGGATTCGTCCCGCACGCTGGGCGATCTTGCGTCCCCAAGGCCCTTACGGGCGCTTTCTGTTCGACGAGGGCCCGTGGACCACGTACACTCTCACCTCGTTGGCCTTCAGCCGCCGCCCCAACCGGTGCACACCGAGCACCCGGTCGGATGCGGTACGTTGGGGGACGCACAAAGGGTCGTAGCTCAATTGGTAGAGCACCGGTCTCCAAAACCGGCGGTTGGGGGTTCAAGTCCCTCCGGCCCTGCTACACACACCATCGCCAGGATGTGTGCGCATGTACGTACAGCAATGCACCGCCGTGCGGCTCCAACCGGGCGCGGCACGGCCACGACCCGGGAACAGGTGAGGACGAATGGCGGACGCCGTGGGCTCCATTGATACGCCTGATGCCCAGGATGAGGCGCCGGAGTCCAAGAAGACCCGTAAGGGCGGCAAGCGGGCCAAGAAGGGCCCGCTGAAGCGCCTCGCGCTCTTCTACCGGCAGATCGTCGCAGAACTCCGCAAGGTCGTCTGGCCGTCGCGGAACCAGCTGTCGACGTATACGACCGTGGTGATCGTCTTCGTCCTCGTCATGATCGGTCTGGTGACCGTGATTGACTATGGGCTCAACCACGCCGCCAAGTACGTATTCGGCTGAGCACAGAGCGAAGGGCGCCGAGGTTACCGGCGCCCCTTTTCGCATGTTCCACCCCAAGTATCCAGGAAGAAGCAGCCACCGTGTCTGACCAGAACCTGAACGACGCCGTCGAGCCGGACGAGACCGTGTCCGTGGAGGACGAGCTCGACATCGTCGAGGGCGCGGACGAGGACCTGGACGAGGTCGAGGCTGCCGATGCCGAGGCCGGCGAGCCCGCCGAGGAAGCCGCCATGCACGCCGAGGACGAGTCCGAGGAAGAGTCCGGCGGTGACGTCGAGTTCGCCGAGGAAGAGTCCGGCGGTGACGTCGAGGCCGCCGAGTCCGTCGAGGACGAAGAAGAGGCCGAGGAAGAGCCGGCCGAGCCGGTCGACCCCGTCGCCGCGCTGCGCGAGGAACTGCGCACCCTGCCCGGCGAGTGGTACGTCATCCACACCTACGCCGGTTACGAGAACCGCGTGAAGACCAACCTCGAACAGCGTGCCGTCTCGCTGAACGTCGAGGACTTCATCTTCCAGGCCGAGGTGCCGCAGGAAGAAGTCGCGCAGATCAAGAACGGCGAGCGCAAGACCGTCCGCCAGAACAAGCTCCCCGGCTATGTCCTGGTGCGCATGGACCTGACCAACGAGTCCTGGGGTGTCGTCCGCAACACCCCCGGCGTCACCGGCTTCGTGGGCAACGCCTACGACCCGTACCCGCTGACCCTGGACGAGATCGTCAAGATGCTCGCCCCGGAGGCCGAGGAGAAGGCAGCCCGCGAGGCCGCCGAGGCCGAGGGCAAGCCGGTCCCGCAGCGCAAGCTCGAGGTCCAGGTCCTGGACTTCGAGGTCGGCGACTCGGTCACCGTCACCGACGGCCCCTTCGCCAC
Source organism: Streptomyces sp. NBC_00285 (assembly GCF_036174265.1). NCBI lineage: Bacteria > Bacillati > Actinomycetota > Actinomycetes > Kitasatosporales > Streptomycetaceae > Streptomyces > Streptomyces sp. NBC_00285. Next base: position 6,467,769 of record NZ_CP108055.1, read on the forward strand.
CCTCCAGGCCACGATCAACGAGATCAACGCCGACTCCAAGAAGGTCAAGGGTCTCGTCGAGATCTTCGGCCGCGAGACTCCGGTCGAGCTGTCCTTCGACCAGATCCAGAAGAACTGAGCGGCTTGACCGACTTAGACAGAACCGACGAAGGCGCCCCTCCGGTGGAAACCGGCAAGGGGCGTCTTCGCCGTTCCCGGGTACCGGCTCTGCTCCTGCTGCTGGCGGCCGTCCTCTCGCTTCCGGCGATCCTGGTGGGGATCAACCAGTGGAACCGGGTGTCGGAGGTCCAGGGCGGGGCCCGCGCGGTCGGCACGTTCCACTCGGAGGGCTCCAACTGCTTCCGGCACCGCTGCTGGGTCGACTTCGAGATCGACGGCAGACGCGTGGAGGCCGACCTGCCGGCCCTCACCAGCTCCCGGAACAACAAGGTCCCGCGGGACGGCAAGCCGATCGTCATCCGTTATCTGGCCTCGGACCCGACGACGGTCGCCGAGGAGGATGGCTACGGCTTCGTGGTCGCCACCGTCTTCCTGCTCGGGATCCCGACGCTTGCGCTGCTGCTCGCCGGCGTGCTTCGGCTGGTCTTCGGGCCGCCCCGGCGGGACCCGGCTCCGCAGGGCTGACCTGCCGATTTCATGTCCTGGGCCGCAGCGGCTATCGTGGTGCGGTATGCCATTTGCTGGATGAATCATCCAATTGACACATCCGATTGAGGCAGATGGCACTCGACCTCTCACTATGGACCCGGAGAGAGCATGCCTCCCAAGAAGAAGAAGGTCACGGGGCTTATCAAGCTCCAGATCAACGCCGGCGCGGCGAACCCGGCCCCGCCGGTCGGCCCCGCGCTCGGCCAGCACGGCGTCAACATCATGGAGTTCTGCAAGGCCTACAACGCCGCGACCGAGTCGCAGCGTGGCTGGGTGATCCCGGTGGAGATCACGGTCTATGAGGACCGCTCCTTCACCTTCATCACCAAGACGCCGCCGGCCGCGAAGATGATCCTCAAGGCCGCTGGTGTCGAGAAGGGCTCGGGCGAGCCGCACAAGACCAAGGTCGCCAAGATCACCCAGGCGCAGGTCCGCGAGATCGCCACGACCAAGCTCCCCGACCTGAACGCCAATGACCTGGACGCCGCGTCCAAGATCATTGCTGGCACCGCCCGTTCCATGGGCATCACGGTCGAGGGCTGAGCCCAACTCCCGCAGAAGAAGTGGCAGGGCCTGCTCGGCCCACACCACGACTCCTCAGAACACACAAGGAGCAGTAGTGAGCAAGCGCAGCAAGTCTCTCCGCGCTGCGGACGCCAAGATCGACCGGGAAAAGTTCTATGCCCCGCTCGAGGCCGTCCGTCTCGCCAAGGAGACCTCCACGAGCAAGTTCGACGGCACCGTCGAGGTCGCCTTCCGCCTGGGTGTCGACCCGCGTAAGGCGGACCAGATGGTCCGTGGCACCGTGAACCTCCCGCACGGCACCGGTAAGACCGCCCGGGTCCTGGTCTTCGCGACCGGTGACCGTGCCGAGGCCGCACTCGCCGCGGGCGCCGACATCGTCGGTTCCGACGAGCTCATCGACGAGGTGGCGAAGGGCCGTCTGGACTTCGACGCCGTCGTCGCCACCCCGGACCTCATGGGCAAGGTCGGCCGCCTCGGCCGCGTGCTCGGTCCCCGTGGTCTCATGCCGAACCCCAAGACCGGCACCGTCACCCCCGATGTCACCAAGGCTGTCAACGACATCAAGGGCGGCAAGATCGAGTTCCGCGTCGACAAGCACTCGAACCTGCACTTCATCATCGGCAAGACGTCGTTCGACGACGTCAAGCTGGTGGAGAACTACGCCGCGGCGCTGGAGGAGATCCTCCGTCTGAAGCCGTCGGCCGCCAAGGGGCGCTACATCAAGAAGGCCGCTCTCAGCACCACGATCGGCCCCGGCATCCCGCTCGACTCCAACCGCACCCGCAACCTCCTCGTCGAGGAGGACCCGGCCGCGGTCTGAGACACCGGCAGGTTCCCGGGCCCCGCACCTTTCGAGGTGCGGGGCCCGTTCGCGTGTGCGGGACATGCGCTCTGGGTTAGCGTGCGAGCAGGGCACCAGCACCGGGGGGACGTATGAAGAGGACGACGGTCTGGGTCATGAGGGCCGCCGTACTGACGGGACTGTCCGTCTGCACCACCGCCTGCACCTCCTCCGGCTCCTCCGACGCGCCCGACGAGACGCACACGGCCTCGGCGCCCGCGTCCCTCCCCGCCCTGCACATCGCCGAGCGCTCCACCGAGCGGGCCGACACGGCCCGGGTGCGATCCGGCACCGTGATGGGCAGCCAGCTCTCCCTCACCGCCGACGGCGTCCTCGCCTGGCGGGACGGCCTCTCCGGCGCCCTCACCATCCGCTACACCGGCGGCACCGCGGCCGAGACGATGCGGAGTCTCGGCGTCACCTCCATGGAGGCCCGCTACCTCTCCGACGCCTACTACGCGCGCATGGGCGACGTCTTCGCCGCGAAAGCAGGCGGCAAGCACTGGCTCAAATACGCCTACGACGACCTGAAGTCCCTCGGCGGCGGAGCCGACCTCGCCGACCAGATGCGCTCCACCACCCCCAACCAGTCGGTGAGACTGCTGCTGGACTCGAAGGACGTGCGCGAGGTCGGCGAGGAGAGGGTGGACGGCCAGACCGCCACGCACTACTCCGGCACCGTGCGGGTCGAGGACGTCACCGACACCGAACTCCAGCAGCGGCTCCGGGCCGCCGATGTCACCGCCGAGACCGTCGACATCTGGATCAACGAGAAGAACCTGCTGGTCAAGAAGGTCGAGAAGACCAGCACGGCGAACGGCAGGGTGACCCAGACCGCCCATTACAGCGACTACGGCGTGAAGGTCGCCGTACAGAAGCCGCCGGCGGCCGACACCACGGACTTCAAGACACTCCTGTCACAGCCGAGCACCAACTCCACCTGAGCCCCACGGAATTCGCAGGCCCCCCTCCGCCCCCTCGGATAGGCTCACGCTCTTGCTGTGAATCGACCATGTGTTCCTTGGGGGGAATCAATGAGTACTTCTGTACGACGTTCCGTACGCCGTCGGACGATCGGCGCGGGGCTCGCCGCCGTGGCCCTCGCCGCGGGTGCGGTCAGCTGTTCCAAGGGGGGCGAGGAGTCGCCGAAGATGACGCCCGCGGCAGCGGTCGCCAAGGCGGCGAAGAACACGGAGGACATCACCTCCTTCCGCTACCGCATGAAGGGCAAGGTGCCCGAGCAGGGGCGGGTCGAGGCCGAGGCCTCCATGCGGATCAAGCCCAGCGTCGCGATGTCCATGAAGATGACCGTGCCCGACCAGGGCACCAAGGGCACCATGGAGATCCGGCTCGTCGACAAGGCCATGTACATCGGCGGCAACGCCGACCTGGCCAAGGAGATGGACGGCAAGACCTGGATCAAGTTCGACATGTCCGCGCTGGGCGACAAGAACCTCGGCGCCACCACACCCGGCGCCGGCCAGGCCGACCAGAACCCGGCCACCGAGTCCACGTTCCTCACCGGCGCCAAGAACGTGAAGAAGGTCGGCACCGAGACCGTCGACGGCGTCAAGACGACCCACTACTCGGGCACCGTCACCGTCGCCGACCTCAAGGCCTCCTTCAAGGACGAGGCCAAGGCCGTCCGTGAGGCGCGCGAGAAGAGCCTCCAGCAGTACGAGAAGCTGGGCGTCGACAAGCTCGCCATGGACATGTGGGTCGACGGCGAGAACCACACCAAGCAGTTCCGGATGCAGGGCGCTGCCGACAAGGGCCCGCTCGACATGACCGTCACCTTCCTCGACTACAACAAGCCGGTCAGCGTCACGGCCCCGCCGGCCAAGGACACCGCCGACCTGGCCGAGATGATGAAGGGACTCCAGGACGGCTGAGCGTCGTAGGACCGGATTTGCTTGACAGGGATCCGGTCACGTACGCTCCTACAGAAGCCAAAGACCGCTGGTCGTTGCCGTGTTCTCACTAGAGGGTGCGGTGGCCGAAGGATCCGCTGAATACTGCGGACGACCCGCGTAGGTGTCTGTGGAAGTCGCTCCTGGAGTCCACTGCCTCACGGCAGGTGTTTTCCGGTTGAGTTACGCCCCGTGCGCCTGCGCCGGGGCGTTTCGTTTGTTCAGCCCCTTCTGAGCGGTCCTCATCACCCGGAAGGAGGCCGACGCTCTATGGCAAGGCCCGACAAGGCTGCCGCGGTAGCCGAGCTGACGGAGCAGTTCCGCAGCTCGAACGCCGCCGTGCTGACCGAGTACCGGGGTCTCACCGTGGCGCAGCTCAAGACGCTGCGTCGTTCGCTCGGTGAGAACGCCCAGTACGCCGTGGTGAAGAACACGCTGACCAAGATTGCGGCCAACGAGGCCGGGATCACGACGCTCGACGACCTGTTCAACGGTCCGACGGCGGTCGCCTTCGTCACCGGTGACCCGGTGGAGTCGGCGAAGGGTCTTCGTGACTTCGCCAAGGACAACCCGAACCTCGTCATCAAGGGCGGTGTCCTTGACGGTAAGGCGCTGTCCGCCGACGAGTTCAAGAAGCTTGCGGACCTCGAGTCCCGCGAGGTTCTGCTCTCCAAGCTGGCGGGTGCCTTCAAGGGCAAGCAGACTCAGGCTGCTCAGGTCTTCCAGGCGCTCCCGTCGAAGCTCGTCCGCACTGTGGAAGCGCTTCGTGCCAAGCAGGACGAGCAGGGCGGTGCCGAGTAATTCGGCTCGCGAAATGACCGCCGCCTGAGGCATCCCGCCTGAGGCAGAGGTCGTAGCGGGCCGAACGTACGCCCGCCACACATGTACATACCGGCACCAGCCGAATTAGTGGAAGGATCGCCCCTCATGGCGAAGCTCAGCCAGGAAGACCTGCTCGCGCAGTTCGAAGAGATGACCCTCATCGAGCTCTCCGAGTTCGTCAAGGCGTTCGAGGACAAGTTCGACGTCACCGCCGCCGCTGCGGTCGCCGCCGCCCCCGCCGGCCCGGCCGCCGCCGCCGAGGTTGCCGAGGAGCAGGACGAGTTCGACGTCATCCTCACCGGCGCCGGCGAGAAGAAGATCCAGGTCATCAAGGTCGTGCGCGAGCTGACCTCCCTGGGCCTCAAGGAGGCCAAGGACCTCGTGGACGGCGCTCCGAAGCCGGTCCTCGAGAAGGTCGCCAAGGAGGCCGCCGAGAAGGCTGCCGAGTCCCTCAAGGCCGCCGGCGCGTCCGTCGAGGTCAAGTAAGACCTCTCGCGGGCCTCATTCGGCCTGTAACGCGTAAGCACCGAAGAGCGATCATCCATCTGGGTGGTCGCTCTTCGGCGTTCCTGGAGGCGCGGTCACGGTTACCGTGCCGCCTTGAGGGCGAGGGGTATGGTGATCTTCGTCGTGTCTCCCGGAACCCCAGGTTCGGGCAGGGGGGCCTTGACGAACCGCACGCAGCGCGCAATTCTCAGGACGCGTCGCCAGAACGGTCCGAATCCGAGGCATGGATCGGCGACGAAGAGGGCAGTATCAGTGTGCGTTGAGGGCAGCATGCCGAGGGCGTTGAGGACAGCGAGAGTTTTTGAAGACTGGGCAGGATCGCAGGGCTGGACATCAGTGCGCCGAATGGCTACACTGACCCTTTGCGCTGCCTGTTAGTTGCCCCCTGCCCGTCACCAGGGGTCTTCCCTCGCCTCAGCACCGATGAACGGAACATCTCCGACCTGGCCTTTTGGTCAAATCGGAGAGATCTGTCCCTGTGCCGTGATGAGGGACCCGGGAGCGCGTAGTGAGTCCGAGCCCTCGGAAGGACCCCCTCTTGGCCGCCTCGCGCACTGCCTCGAACGCGAATACGAACAACGGCGCCAGCACCGCCCCGCTGCGCATCTCCTTTGCAAAGATCAAGGAGCCCCTCGAGGTTCCCAACCTGCTCGCGCTGCAGACCGAGAGCTTTGACTGGCTGCTCGGGAACACCGCCTGGCAGAGTCGGGTCGAGGCCGCTCTTGAGTCAGGTCAGGACGTCCCCACCAAGTCCGGTCTGGAGGAGATCTTCGAGGAGATCTCCCCGATCGAGGACTTTTCCGGGTCGATGTCGCTGACCTTCCGCGACCACCGTTTCGAGCCCCCGAAGAACAGCATCGACGAGTGCAAGGACCGCGACTTCACGTACGCGGCACCGCTCTTCGTGACGGCCGAGTTCACCAACAACGAGACCGGCGAGATCAAGTCCCAGACGGTCTTCATGGGCGACTTCCCGCTCATGACCCACAAGGGCACCTTCGTCATCAACGGCACCGAGCGTGTCGTGGTGTCGCAGCTGGTCCGTTCGCCGGGTGTCTACTTCGACTCCTCCATCGACAAGACGTCCGACAAGGACATCTTCTCGGCCAAGGTCATCCCGTCCCGGGGTGCCTGGCTGGAGCTTGAGATCGACAAGCGCGACATGGTCGGTGTCCGCATCGACCGCAAGCGCAAGCAGTCCGTGACCGTCCTTCTCAAGGCGCTCGGTTGGACCACCGAGCAGATCCTCGAGGAGTTCGGCGAGTACGAGTCGATGCGCGCCACCCTGGAGAAGGACCACACCCAGGGCCAGGACGACGCGCTGCTCGACATCTACCGCAAGCTGCGTCCGGGCGAACCGCCCACGCGTGAGGCCGCCCAGACTCTTCTGGAGAACCTCTACTTCAACCCGAAGCGCTACGACCTCGCCAAGGTCGGCCGCTACAAGGTCAACAAGAAGCTGGGTGCGGAGGCTCCGCTCGACGCGGGCATCCTGACCGTCGAGGACATCATCTCGACGATCAAGTACCTGGTGAAGCTGCACGCCGGCGAGACCGAGACGGTCGGCGACAGCGGCACGAACATCGTCGTCGAGACCGACGACATCGACCACTTCGGCAACCGTCGTCTGCGCAGCGTCGGCGAGCTCATCCAGAACCAGGTCCGCACGGGTCTGGCTCGTATGGAGCGCGTCGTCCGTGAGCGCATGACGACTCAGGACGTCGAGGCGATCACGCCGCAGACCCTGATCAACATCCGGCCGGTCGTCGCCTCCATCAAGGAGTTCTTCGGCACCAGCCAGCTGTCGCAGTTCATGGACCAGAACAACCCGCTGTCGGGTCTCACCCACAAGCGCCGTCTGTCGGCTCTTGGCCCGGGTGGTCTCTCCCGTGAGCGGGCCGGCTTCGAGGTCCGTGACGTGCACCCGTCCCACTACGGACGCATGTGCCCGATCGAGACGCCTGAAGGCCCGAACATCGGTCTGATCGGTTCGCTCGCCTCCTACGGCCGCGTCAACGCGTTCGGCTTCGTGGAGACGCCGTACCGCAGGGTCGACGGCGACGTCGTCACCGACGAGGTCGACTACCTGACGGCCGACGAAGAGGACCGCTTCGTCATCGCGCAGGCCAACGCCACGCTCGACGACAACATGCGTTTCACCGAGAACCGCGTCCTGGTCCGCCGTCGTGGCGGAGAGGTCGACTACGTCCCCGGTGACGACGTGGACTACATGGACGTCTCGCCGCGCCAGATGGTGTCGGTCGCGACCGCCATGATCCCGTTCCTCGAGCACGACGACGCCAACCGTGCCCTGATGGGCGCGAACATGATGCGTCAGGCCGTGCCGCTCATCAAGAGCGAGGCCCCGCTCGTCGGCACCGGCATGGAGTACCGCTCCGCCGTCGACGCCGGCGACGTGGTCAAGGCCGAGAAGGCGGGTGTGGTCCAGGAGGTCTCCGCGGACTACATCACCACCGCCAACGACGACGGCACGTACATCACGTACCGCCTGGCCAAGTTCGCCCGCTCCAACCAGGGCACCTCGGTCAACCAGAAGGTCATCATCGACGAGGGCGACCGCGTCATCGAGGGCCAGGTCCTCGCCGACGGCGCGGCCACCGAGAACGGCGAGATGGCGCTCGGCAAGAACCTGCTCGTGGCGTTCATGCCGTGGGAGGGTCACAACTACGAGGACGCGATCATCCTGTCGCAGCGCCTCGTGCAGGACGACGTCCTCTCCTCGATCCACATCGAGGAGCACGAGGTCGACGCCCGTGACACCAAGCTCGGCCCCGAGGAGATCACCCGGGACATCCCGAACGTCTCCGAGGAGGTCCTCGCCGACCTCGACGAGCGCGGCATCATCCGCATCGGCGCCGAGGTCACCGCGGGCGACATCCTGGTCGGCAAGGTCACGCCCAAGGGTGAGACCGAGCTGACGCCGGAGGAGCGCCTGCTGCGCGCGATCTTCGGTGAGAAGGCCCGTGAGGTCCGCGACACCTCGCTGAAGGTGCCGCACGGCGAGACCGGAAAGATCATCGGCGTTCGCGTCTTCGACCGCGAGGAGGGCGACGAGCTGCCGCCCGGCGTCAACCAGCTGGTCCGTGTGTATGTTGCGCAGAAGCGCAAGATCACCGACGGTGACAAGCTCGCCGGCCGACACGGCAACAAGGGCGTCATCTCGAAGATCCTTCCTATCGAGGACATGCCGTTCCTCGAGGACGGAACTCCGGTCGACATCATCCTGAACCCGCTGGGTGTGCCGTCCCGAATGAACCCGGGACAGGTCCTGGAGATCCACCTCGGCTGGCTCGCCAGCCGCGGCTGGGACGTCTCCGGGCTCGGCGAGGACTGGGCGCAGCGCCTGCAGTCCATCGGCGCCGACCAGGTCGCGCCGGGCACCAACGTCGCCACCCCGGTGTTCGACGGTGCGCGTGAGGACGAGCTCGCGGGTCTGCTGAACCACACCATCCCGAACCGCGACGGCGAGCGCATGGTGCAGCCGACCGGTAAGGCGAGGATGTTCGACGGCCGCTCCGGCGAGCCGTTCCCGGAGCCGATCTCGGTCGGTTACATGTACATCCTCAAGCTGCACCACCTGGTCGACGACAAGCTGCACGCCCGCTCGACCGGTCCGTACTCGATGATCACCCAGCAGCCGCTGGGTGGTAAGGCCCAGTTCGGTGGCCAGCGCTTCGGTGAGATGGAGGTGTGGGCGCTGGAGGCATACGGCGCCGCATACGCCCTCCAGGAGCTGCTGACCATCAAGTCCGACGACGTCACCGGCCGCGTGAAGGTCTACGAGGCCATCGTCAAGGGCGAGAACATCCCCGAGCCCGGCATCCCCGAGTCCTTCAAGGTGCTCATCAAGGAGATGCAGTCTCTGTGCCTCAACGTGGAGGTGCTGTCCTCGGACGGCATGTCCATCGAGATGCGCGACACCGACGAGGACGTCTTCCGCGCGGCGGAAGAGCTCGGCATCGACCTGTCCCGGCGCGAGCCGAGCAGCGTCGAAGAGGTCTGACGGGAGTCCGGCCGGAGGTCCTGGTGAGGAACCTCCGGCCGGCCCCTGGACCCCCGTATCAGACCCCAAGACTTACAACCCTGAGAGGGATTGACGCATAGTGCTCGACGTCAACTTCTTCGATGAGCTCCGGATCGGTCTGGCCACCGCTGACGACATCCGTCAGTGGAGCCACGGCGAGGTCAAGAAGCCAGAGACCATCAACTACCGCACCCTCAAGCCCGAGAAGGACGGACTCTTCTGCGAGAAGATCTTCGGTCCGACCCGGGACTGGGAGTGCTACTGCGGCAAGTACAAGCGCGTCCGCTTCAAGGGCATCATCTGTGAGCGCTGTGGCGTCGAGGTCACTCGCGCCAAGGTGCGTCGTGAGCGGATGGGCCACATCGAACTGGCCGCCCCTGTCACCCACATCTGGTACTTCAAGGGCGTTCCGTCGCGGCTTGGCTACCTGCTCGACCTCGCTCCGAAGGACCTCGAGAAGGTCATCTACTTCGCGGCGTACATGATCACGTTCGTCGACGAGGAGCGCCGCACCCGCGACCTGCCCTCCCTGGAGGCGCACGTCTCCGTCGAGCGGCAGCAGGTCGAGAACCGTCGCGACTCCGACCTGGAGGCCCGCGCCAAGAAGCTCGAGACCGACCTGGCCGAGCTGGAGGCCGAGGGCGCCAAGGCCGACGTGCGCCGCAAGGTGCGCGAAGGTGCCGAGCGTGAGATGAAGCAGCTGCGCGACCGTGCGCAGCGCGAGATCGACCGTCTCGACGAGGTGTGGACCCGGTTCAAGAACCTCAAGGTCCAGGACCTCGAGGGCGACGAGCTCCTCTACCGCGAGCTGCGTGACCGTTTCGGCACGTACTTCGACGGCTCGATGGGTGCCGCGGCGCTGCAGAAGCGCCTGGAGTCCTTCGACCTGAACGAAGAGGCCGAGCGGCTTCGCGAGATCATCCGTACCGGCAAGGGCCAGAAGAAGACCCGTGCGCTGAAGCGGCTGAAGGTCGTGTCTGCCTTCCTGCAGACCTCCAACAGCCCCAAGGGCATGGTCCTCGACTGCGTCCCGGTCATCCCGCCGGACCTTCGCCCGATGGTGCAGCTGGACGGTGGCCGCTTCGCGACCTCCGACCTGAACGACCTGTACCGCCGCGTGATCAACCGCAACAACCGCCTGAAGCGCCTTCTCGACCTCGGTGCGCCCGAGATCATCGTGAACAACGAGAAGCGCATGCTCCAGGAGGCCGTCGACGCGCTGTTCGACAACGGCCGTCGCGGCCGTCCGGTCACCGGTCCCGGTAACCGCCCGCTGAAGTCCCTGAGCGACATGCTCAAGGGCAAGCAGGGTCGATTCCGTCAGAACCTGCTCGGCAAGCGTGTGGACTACTCCGCGCGTTCCGTGATCGTCGTCGGTCCGCAGCTGAAGCTGCACCAGTGCGGTCTGCCGAAGGCGATGGCGCTGGAGCTCTTCAAGCCGTTCGTGATGAAGCGGCTCGTGGACCTCAACCACGCGCAGAACATCAAGAGCGCCAAGCGGATGGTCGAGCGTGGCCGGACCGTGGTGTACGACGTCCTCGAAGAGGTCATCGCCGAGCACCCGGTGCTGCTGAACCGTGCGCCCACCCTGCACCGCCTCGGCATCCAGGCCTTCGAGCCGCAGCTCGTCGAGGGCAAGGCCATCCAGATCCACCCGCTCGTCTGCACCGCGTTCAACGCGGACTTCGACGGCGACCAGATGGCCGTACACCTGCCGCTCTCCGCGGAGGCGCAGGCCGAGGCCCGCATCCTGATGCTGTCCTCGAACAACATCCTCAAGCCCGCCGACGGCCGTCCGGTGACGATGCCGACCCAGGACATGGTCCTCGGTCTGTTCTTCCTCACCACCGACGGTGAACTGCGTGACGTCAAGGGCGAGGGCCGGTCGTTCGGCTCCACGGCCGAGGCGATCATGGCGTTCGACGCCGGTGAGCTCGCGCTCCAGTCGCAGGTCGACATCCGCTTCCCGGTGGGCACCATCCCGCCGCGTGGCTGGACGCCGCCGGCGCAGGAGGAGAGCGACCCGGAGTGGCAGCAGGGTGACACCTTCCGCCTGCGCACCACCCTGGGCCGCGCGCTCTTCAACGAGCTGCTGCCCGAGGACTACCCGTTCGTCGACTACTCGGTGGGCAAGAAGCAGCTCTCCGAGATCGTCAACGACCTGGCCGAGCGCTACCCCAAGGTCATCGTGGCGGCGACGCTCGACAACCTGAAGGCGGCGGGCTTCTTCTGGGCGACCCGTTCCGGTGTCACCGTGGCCATCTCCGACATCGTCGTTCCCGAGGCGAAGGTCGAGATCGTCAAGGGCTACGAGGCCCTGGACGAGAAGGTCCAGAAGCAGTACGAGCGCGGTCTGATCACCAAGGAAGAGCGCACGCAGGAGCTCATCGCGATCTGGACCAAGGCGACCAACGAGGTCGCCGAGGCGATGAACGCGAACTTCCCCAAGACGAACCCCATCTTCATGATGGTTGACTCGGGTGCCCGAGGAAACATGATGCAGATGCGGCAGATCGCCGGTATGCGTGGTCTGGTGTCGAACGCCAAGAACGAGACGATTCCCCGTCCCATCAAGGCGTCCTTCCGTGAGGGCCTGTCCGTGCTGGAGTACTTCATCTCCACGCACGGTGCCCGTAAGGGTCTGGCGGACACCGCCCTGCGTACCGCCGACTCGGGTTACCTGACCCGTCGTCTGGTGGACGTCTCGCAGGACGTCATCATCCGCGAGGAGGACTGCGGCACCGAGCGCGGTCTGAAGCTGAAGATCGCCACGCGCGGCGCCGACGGTGTGCTGCGCAAGACGGACGACGTCGAGACCAGCGTCTACGCCCGCATGCTCGCCGAGGACGTCGTCATCGACGGCAAGGTGATCGCGCCGGCCAACGTGGACCTGGGCGACGTGCTCATCGACCAGCTGGTGCACCACGGCATCGAGGAGGTCAAGACCCGCTCGATCCTGACCTGCGAGTCGCATGTCGGCACCTGCGCCATGTGCTACGGCCGCTCGCTGGCCACCGGCAAGCTGGTCGACATCGGTGAGGCGGTCGGCATCATCGCCGCCCAGTCCATCGGTGAGCCCGGCACCCAGCTGACGATGCGTACCTTCCACACCGGTGGTGTGGCCGGTGACGACATCACGCAGGGTCTGCCGCGTGTCGTCGAGCTCTTCGAGGCCCGTACCCCGAAGGGTGTCGCCCCGATCTCCGAGGCGGACGGCCGTGTCCGTATCGAGGAGACCGAGAAGACCAAGAAGCTCGTCATCACGCCGGACGACGGCAGCGAAGAGACGGCGTTCCCGATCTCGAAGCGCGCCCGACTCCTCGTCAGCGAGGGTGAGCGCGTCACGGTGGGCCAGAAGCTCACCGTGGGTGCCACCAACCCGCACGACGTGCTGCGCATCCTGGGTCAGCGTGCCGTCCAGGTCCACCTGGTCGGTGAGGTCCAGAAGGTCTACAACTCGCAGGGTGTGTCGATCCACGACAAGCACATCGAGATCATCATCCGGCAGATGCTGCGCCGCGTGACGATCATCGAGTCCGGCGACGCCGAGCTGCTGCCCGGTGAGCTGGTCGAGCGGTCGAAGTTCGAGACCGAGAACCGTCGTGTGGTCCAGGAGGGCGGTCACCCGGCCTCCGGTCGTCCGCAGCTGATGGGTATCACCAAGGCCTCGCTGGCGACGGAATCCTGGCTGTCGGCCGCCTCCTTCCAGGAGACGACCCGAGTCCTGACGGATGCGGCGATCAACGCCAAGTCCGACAGCCTCATCGGCCTCAAGGAGAACGTCATCATCGGTAAGCTCATCCCGGCCGGTACGGGTCTGTCCCGTTACCGCAACATCCGGGTGGAGCCGACCGAGGAGGCCAAGGCCGCGATGTACTCGGCCGTCGGTTACGACGACATCGACTACTCGCCGTTCGGTACGGGCTCCGGCCAGGCCGTCCCGCTGGAGGACTACGACTACGGTCCGTACAACCAGTAGGACCTGCGTCTGAACGACTGAAGGGCGGTCACTCCGTTTCGTGCGGGGTGGCCGCCCTTCGGCGTGTCCTCGGCGGCGGTCCATGTGGGCCTGCAGGTGGTGCTTCCGGGTGTGGACGGGGGCGCGTGCCCAGTACGCGGCTCCGCGCGCCGGGAGGCAGTGGCGACCGGTTGGGCCGGGCCGTGGGAGATCAGGTCCCAGGGGGCGTCCCAGGCCTTCTCTCGCTGCCGTTCCTGGGGCTCGGCCGACTCGCCTTGCTTCTTCCGGTCACCGTCCGGCTCGGCTCCGTCTGCGGAGGTCGCGGCGTCCGTCGGGCCGACGCCCAGCGCGATGGGAGGAGCTGTCACCCAGGGCACAGGCGGGACGGGGCCCGGGTGGTCACGCCGCCTCCTTGAAGTGACGAGGCGGGAAAACAGCGACAATCGGCCACTGTGGCTGACGCGCGTACCGTCGACAACGGCACGTAATGGCGCATCATGGAGGGACCTCGGGGGTTCGGGAGGTGCTCCGTGTCGCAGTCGTCGTGGCCGCCCTGGGAGGGCGAGGGCGAGTCGTCGGGCAGCGGTGTGCCGGGGGACGGGCAGGGTCCGTTGCCGGGGCCCGGCGCCGATGCTCCCGTCGAGCGGCCCTGGCGGGATGCACAGTCCTCCGCGTCGCGGCCCTGGTCGGGCGCTGACGCCCCGGTGGTGCGCCCCTGGGCCGGCGCCCCGGTCGCGCGTCCCTGGCCCGGATACGCCGTTCCGCAGACCGCCCCCTCCATGCTCGCCTCCCATGCCGACCGTGAGCGTGCCGTCGATGTGCTCCGGGCCGGGTACGGGGAGGGGCGGCTGGAGAAGGAGGAGTTCGACCGGCGGGTGGGCCGTGCGTACGCCGCCCGGACGGTGGGGGAGCTGGCGCTGCTCGTCGCCGACCTGCCGCAGGGACCCGTACCGCAGGTCGCCGCGGCCGTCACCGCCGTACCGCGGACGTTTCTGCCGGCCCCGCGGCCGCGGGCGAACGGGAAGGCCGTCGGGGCCGCCGTGTGCGGGCTGCTGTGTGTGCCGACCTTCGGGTTCACCGGGATTCCGGCGGTGATCCTCGGGCACACCGCGCGGACGGAGATCGAGCGGACCGGCGAGAGCGGGGACGGACTCGCCCTGACCGGGCTTGTGTTCGGCTGGCTGTCGATCGCCGCCTGGGCGGTCCTGCTGACGCTGCTCATCGCCGTGGGACTCGCCTCCGGGTGAGCGCCGGACGGGCCCGGGAGCGCTCCTGAAGGCTGTGCCGCACCATGTGCGGAATGTGAAATCGAAGATCGTCCACGGCGTAGGGGCTTGACACCGGCGGTCCGGAGATGTTGCCGCCGTCCATTTGTTTTGACCGCAGCGAATGAGCTAGGTACGCTCAGTCCTTGTGCCTGGGGTGTGCCCTGGCTCTCGTGCGTGCCTTCAACCGCATGTCGAGCTGTAAGCGGCCACCGTGATCCGTGCCCCTTCCGCCTTGCGGCGGGGGGTTCGCCGGATTCGACACACCCGACCGCGTGGGTCGGCGAATGTTTCAGGTTAGCTTCACCATTCGGCACACAGAAACCGGAGAAGTAGTGCCTACGATCCAGCAGCTGGTCCGGAAGGGCCGGCAGGACAAGGTCGAGAAGAACAAGACGCCCGCACTCGAGGGTTCCCCTCAGCGTCGTGGCGTCTGCACGCGCGTGTTCACGACCACCCCGAAGAAGCCGAACTCGGCCCTGCGTAAGGTCGCGCGTGTGCGTCTGACCAGCGGGATCGAGGTCACTGCTTACATTCCGGGTGAGGGACACAACCTGCAGGAGCACTCCATCGTGCTCGTGCGTGGCGGTCGTGTGAAGGACCTGCCCGGTGTTCGGTACAAGATCATCCGTGGTTCGCTTGACACTCAGGGTGTCAAGAACCGCAAGCAGGCCCGCAGCCGCTACGGCGCCAAGAAGGAGAAGTAGAAAATGCCTCGTAAGGGCCCCGCCCCGAAGCGCCCGGTCATCATCGACCCGGTCTACAGCTCTCCTCTTGTCACGTCGCTCATCAACAAGATCCTGATGAACGGCAAGCGTTCCACCGCCGAGCGCATCGTGTACGGCGCCATGGAGGGCCTGCGCGAGAAGACCAGCAACGACCCGGTCATCACGCTGAAGCGCGCGCTGGAGAACATCAAGCCGACCCTCGAGGTCAAGTCCCGCCGTGTCGGTGGCGCGACCTACCAGGTCCCGATCGAGGTCAAGCCGGGCCGTGCGAACACGCTCGCCCTGCGCTGGCTGGTCGGTTACTCCCGCGCCCGTCGCGAGAAGACCATGACCGAGCGTCTGCTCAACGAGCTTCTCGACGCTTCGAACGGCCTTGGTGCGGCCGTCAAGAAGCGCGAAGACACCCACAAGATGGCCGAGTCCAACAAGGCCTTCGCGCACTACCGCTGGTAGTCGCAGACCCCATCGAGACCGAGAGAAGACCGAAGCCTTATGGCTACCACTTCACTTGACCTGGCCAAGGTCCGCAACATCGGGATCATGGCCCACATCGACGCGGGCAAGACGACCACCACCGAGCGGATCCTCTTCTACACCGGCGTCAGCTACAAGATCGGTGAGGTCCACGACGGCGCTGCCACCATGGACTGGATGGAGCAGGAGCAGGAGCGTGGCATCACGATCACCTCTGCTGCCACCACCTGTCACTGGCCGCTCGAGGACGACGACTACACGATCAACATCATCGACACCCCGGGGCACGTCGACTTCACGGTCGAGGTGGAGCGTTCGCTCCGCGTCCTCGACGGTGCCGTCACGGTGTTCGACGGTGTCGCCGGTGTCGAGCCGCAGTCCGAGACGGTGTGGCGTCAGGCCGACCGTTACGGCGTGCCGCGCATCTGCTTCGTGAACAAGCTGGACCGCACCGGCGCCGAGTTCCACCGCTGTGTGGACATGATCAAGGACCGGCTCGGTGCCGTTCCGATCATCATGCAGCTGCCGATCGGCGCCGAGATGGACTTCAAGGGCGTTGTGGACCTGGTCCGCATGAAGGCGCTCGTGTGGTCCGCCGAGGCGGCGAAGGGCGAGATGTACGACGTCGTCGACATCCCGGCCACGCACGCCGAGGCTGCCGAGGAGTACCGCGGCAAGCTGGTCGAGACCGTCGCCGAGCACGACGACGAGATCATGGAGCTGTTCCTGGAGGGCCAGGAGCCCACCGAGGAGCAGCTGTACGCCGCGATCCGTCGCGTCACCATCGCGTCCGGCAAGTCCGACGGCATCACGGTCACCCCGGTGTTCTGCGGTACCGCGTTCAAGAACAAGGGCGTCCAGCCCCTGCTCGACGCGGTCGTGCGCTACCTGCCGACCCCGCTCGACGTCGAGGCCATCGAAGGCCACGACGTCAAGGACCACGAGGTCGTCGTCAAGCGCAAGCCGTCCGTCGACGAGCCGCTGTCCGCGCTCGCCTTCAAGATCATGAGCGACCCCCACCTGGGCAAGCTCACCTTCGTCCGGGTTTACTCGGGCCGCCTGGAGACCGGCACCGCGGTGCTGAACTCCGTCAAGGGCAAGAAGGAGCGCATCGGCAAGATCTACCGCATGCACGCGAACAAGCGTGAGGAGATCGAAGCGGTGGGCGCCGGCGACATCGTCGCCGTGATGGGTCTGAAGCAGACCACGACCGGTGAGACGCTCTGCGATGACAAGAACCCGGTGATCCTGGAGTCCATGGACTTCCCGGCGCCGGTCATCCAGGTCGCCATCGAGCCCAAGTCCAAGGGTGACCAGGAGAAGCTGGGTGTTGCCATCCAGCGTCTCGCGGAGGAGGACCCCTCCTTCCACGTTCACTCGGACGAGGAGACCGGCCAGACCATCCTCGGCGGTATGGGCGAACTGCACCTCGAGGTGCTGGTCGACCGTATGAAGCGCGAGTTCAGGGTCGAGGCCAACGTCGGCAAGCCGCAGGTCGCGTACCGTGAGACGATCCGCAAGGCCGTCGAGCGCGTGGACTACACCCACAAGAAGCAGACCGGTGGTACCGGTCAGTTCGCCAAGGTGCAGATCGCGATCGAGCCCATCACCGAGACCGACGGTCCGGCGTACGAGTTCGTGAACAAGGTCACCGGTGGCCGTATCCCGCGGGAGTACATCCCCTCGGTGGACGCCGGTGCGCAGGAGGCCATGCAGTTCGGCATCCTCGCGGGCTACGAGATGACGGGCGTCCGCGTCACGCTTCTCGACGGTGGCTACCACGAGGTCGACTCCTCCGAGCTCGCGTTCAAGATCGCCGGCTCGCAGGCCTTCAAGGAGGCCGCGCGCAAGGCCAGCCCTGTGCTCCTTGAGCCGATGATGGCCGTAGAGGTCACCACGCCCGAGGACTACATGGGTGAGGTCATCGGCGACATCAACTCCCGCCGTGGCCAGATTCAGGCCATGGAGGAGCGGGCCGGTGCCCGCGTCGTGAGGGGCCTCGTGCCTCTCTCGGAGATGTTCGGCTACGTCGGAGACCTCCGCAGCAAGACGTCGGGTCGCGCAAGCTACTCGATGCAGTTCGACTCCTACGCCGAGGTTCCGCGGAACGTCGCCGAGGAGATCATCGCGAAGGCCAAGGGCGAGTAACGCACCGCGTTCGCACGCTTTAGGCTTGACTCCGGAGCCCGGAGGGGCATTCACCCGCATTTGTGGGAGAGTGCCCCCGGGCCGAGGCTTTCCAGCAAAGATCCCCTGGCGCCGATGAAGCAAGGCGTTCAGAACCACTCCACAGGAGGACCCCGTGGCGAAGGCGAAGTTCGAGCGGACTAAGCCCCACGTCAACATCGGCACCATCGGTCACATCGACCACGGTAAGACGACCCTTACGGCCGCCATTACCAAGGTGCTGCACGACGCGTACCCGGACCTGAACGAGGCCTCGGCCTTCGACCAGATCGACAAGGCTCCCGAAGAGCGTCAGCGCGGTATCACCATCTCCATCGCGCACGTCGAGTACCAGACCGAGACGCGTCACTACGCCCACGTCGACTGCCCCGGTCACGCGGACTACATCAAGAACATGATCACGGGTGCGGCGCAGATGGACGGCGCCATCCTCGTGGTCGCGGCCACCGACGGCCCGATGCCGCAGACCAAGGAGCACGTGCTCCTGGCCCGCCAGGTCGGCGTTCCCTACATCGTCGTCGCCCTGAACAAGGCCGACATGGTGGACGACGAGGAGATCCTGGAGCTCGTCGAGCTCGAGGTTCGTGAGCTCCTCTCCGAGTACGAGTTCCCGGGCGACGACCTGCCGGTCGTCAAGGTCTCGGCGCTCAAGGCGCTCGAGGGCGACAAGGAGTGGGGCCAGACGGTCCTCGACCTGATGGCCGCCGTCGACGAGGCGATCCCGCAGCCCGAGCGTGACGTCGACAAGCCGTTCCTGATGCCGATCGAGGACGTCTTCACGATCACCGGTCGTGGCACCGTCGTCACCGGTCGTATCGAGCGTGGTGTCCTCAAGGTCAACGAGACCGTCGACATCATCGGCATCAAGACCGAGAAGACCACCACCACGGTCACCGGCATCGAGATGTTCCGCAAGCTGCTCGACGAGGGCCAGGCCGGTGAGAACGTCGGTCTGCTCCTCCGTGGCATCAAGCGCGAGGACGTCGAGCGCGGCCAGGTCATCATCAAGCCGGGCTCGGTCACCCCGCACACCTCGTTCGAGGCGCAGGCGTACATCCTGTCCAAGGACGAGGGCGGCCGTCACACGCCGTTCTTCAACAACTACCGTCCCCAGTTCTACTTCCGTACGACGGACGTGACCGGCGTCGTGACCCTCCCCGAGGGCACCGAGATGGTCATGCCGGGCGACAACACTGAGATGACCGTTGAGCTCATCCAGCCCATCGCCATGGAAGAGGGCCTGAAGTTCGCCATCCGTGAGGGTGGTCGCACGGTGGGCGCCGGCCAGGTCACCAAGATCAACGCCTGATCTTGACCCGGTAGGTCTCTGAGGGGCCCGTACGACTTCGGTCGTACGGGCCCTTTCGGGTTGCCCCGCCGACAGGTGAAGTCTCCGAGAACTCCGGGGGACGGCTCGGCGAGGGTTGCGGCAACTCCCGGCGCCCGTGCGAGGAATGTTCTTGTCTGGTCGCTGTGGGGTGGTTGTGAGGGTCGTAGCCTGAGGCGTCCGGTGGCCACTCCCGGCCCGGGATTCCCTCGCGAGGACGGACGGACACGCAGGTGTCGATACAGGACGCGGAGAGCAGAACGTCGATGCCGCGAAGGGTCGTCGGTGGCCGGCCGCTTCCGCCCCTCGCCGTGCCCGCCGCGCCGGGCCGGCCCGCCCGCGCCGCCGTACGCGACCGCGCGGGTCGCCGGCTCTACGCCATCGACGGCATCCGGCTCCTCGCCGCGCTCATGGTCGTCATGCACCACTACGCCGGCACGAACCGCGTCGACCAGCCCGGCAACCGCATCTGGGACCGGCCGGTATCCGACATCATGCCGACGGTCTTCCGGTTCTCGTCCTACGGCTGGATCGGCGTCGAGATCTTCTTCGTGATCAGCGGCTTCGTGATCTGCATGTCCTGCTGGGGCCGTACCCCGAGGCAGTTCTTCGTGTCCCGGGTGATCCGGCTGTACCCGGCGTACTGGTTCGCCATCGCCTTCACGACCGCCGTCCTGATGCTGCTGCCCGGCGTCTGGGACCGCCTGCGCATGCGGGACGTACTCCTCAACATCACGATGCTCCAGTCCGGTTCGGGCGTCATGAACGTCGACGGCGTCTACTGGACCCTCTGGTCGGAGCTGCGCTTCTACCTGCTGTTCCTCGTCGTCGTGTGGACGGGCCTGACCTACCGCAAGGTCGTCGTCTTCTGCTGTGTGTGGGGCGCCGCGGCCATGCTCGCCCCGATCTCCGAGCTGCCCCTCCTCGAACTGCTCGCGAACCCCGAGGGCGCCTGGTACTTCATCGCGGGTCTGGCGTTGTACCTGATGCACCGCTTCGGCCAGGACCTGTTGCTGTGGGGCATCCTGGCGATGGCCTGGCTGATGGGCCAGCGGGAACTGGGCATCCGGATCGACGAGGTCGAGCATGTGTCGGGGTGGCGGGGGAGTGTCCTGATCTTCACGGTCTTCCTGCTCGCCATGGTCGCCATCGCCCTCGGCGCCACGGACCGTATCCGCTGGAAATGGCTGGTGACGGCGGGCGCGCTCACCTATCCGCTCTACCTGATGCACTACGCGGCCGGCACGGCGGTCATCAACCGCCTGCGCGACACGATGGACGCCCGCCTGCTGATCGTGTGCGTCATCGCCGGGTTCATGCTGCTGAGCTGGCTGGTGCACCGGTTCGTGGAGCGTCCGGTGGCGGGACTGCTGAAGCGGGGGCTGGACACGTCGTTCGCGCGGCTCAGGAACGCCGGAGCCTGAACCTGTACGACGGCTCGGGCTGAGCACTGGCATCTGCGCCAGCATCTGAGTACGAACGCTCATGCGACCGCGTCGCCCGGGCGGTGTGATGGACCCATGCCGGACCTCATACTCGACGACGACCGCGCGACCGGAGCCTGGGTCGCCCCGCTGCTCTCGACGCTCCTGACCCTGCCCGCGTGCCTGGCCGCCTACGTCTTCGGCGGGCTCTCCGTGATGGCGTGCGACTCCTGCGCGGGCCCCGAGGCCGACCGCTTCGAGTCGAGCTTCGGCCTCGCCTTCCCGGTGCTGCTCGGGGGCCTGGGTCTCACCCTGTTCCTGCTGGCGGCCGGCTGGGCCCTGCCGTGGGAGCGCCGCAACTCGGCCCGCCGGGTGGGGCTCGCGCTCGCCGCACCGACGATGGTGCCGTGCGTGTACCTCGTGTTCGCGGCGCTGGTCGACTGGCCGTAGGTCAGGCGAAGGTCATCACTGGCAGACGTACGGCCACCTGGATCGCGCCTACGGGTGTGCCTCCGGGCTTCGGGCAGGGGGCGGTGTCCTTCGGCTGCGAACCGGCACGTCTGTCAGGTTCCCGAACCGTGCTGCCACGGCCTGCCTCACGACAGTCGCGGCAGCGGGGGTTCTCCTGTTCCCAGGTCCGGAAGCCCCGGTCGCAGCCGTCGCAGTTGGCCATCGGGGGTGGAGGGGTGGGGTCGCTGCCGGGTGGCGGGGCGGGAGGTGCCGGAGCCGGGAGGAACTCGGTGAGCCGGTGGGCGAGCAGCGCCGCGGGATGGCGCAGGGGCTCGCGCGGGAGATCCGAGGTCAGCGAATGACGTACGGCTTCGGGACCCGCGCCGCGTTCCAGCCAGGCGGCGACGGCGGGGGCGAGTCGCCGGACATCGCGTTCGGCGAGGAGGAAGCGCGGGTCGTCGCGGTGGAGCGTGGCGAGGAGAGCGGTGGCGGCGCGCTGGAGCTCCGGGTCGGGGTCCTGGGGCTCGGGGAGCGGGGGTTTGGACGCGGGGGAGGGCGGGGGTGGCGCGGGTGTCGTTGGCCGGGGTTCCGGGGCGCTGGGCTGTGGCGGCGGTACGGCGTCGGAGGCCGGACGGGGTGGTCCCTTGGGGGCGGTGGGCGAGGGGCTGCTCTGGAGGTGCCGGTCCTGGGGCCGGTTGTACGACACCGTGTGCGTGACGACCCGCCCGTTGGGGAGCCGTTTGCGCACCTGGGCCAGATAGCCGTGGGCCTTCAACTCACGCAGGGCGGCGGCGATACGGGTCTCGCCCTCGGTGAAGCGGTCGGCGAGCGACTTGATGTCGACGCGGGCCTCGTCCGGCAGTGACTGGATGTGCAGGGCGAGCCCGATCGCGGTGAGCGAGAGCTGCCGGTGCTGGGCGAGGTGGTTGCCGACGACCGTGAACCGGGTCGTGTGCGGGACCTTGATGTGGGTGACGCCGCGCGGATTCAGCGGCCGGGCGCACGGGGGCGCGCTAAGGTTCTGGGTATCCATCGGGAAGTCCTTGTCTTCCTCGGTGGTCAGGCCCTCGCACTGGGATTGCCGTCCCGGCGGGGGCCGTCGCATGTCTGCGGTGGTGTGATCGCGGCGAGCATATGCCAGCGAACCGGTAGGAAATCCAGCTGAGTTGAGGCACGCCACTCATACGGGTGACCAGGGTTCCTGTGAAGGCTCGGTGGGGTGGGGTGGGGTTGGTTCTTTCCCTTGTTTTCGTCAGAAGGCTTTGATCACGCGTGGAGCCGGGCGGCGGAGTACCGGCACGTGGCGGACCGCGTTCCGGTGGGGCGAGGACGTTTTCGCGTCATTGACCTCGGTGTGGAGCGTGTCGCCAACGGGGTGGAGGGCGAGGCTGAAATCCCGCCCGGGGGTGACTGTCGGCCCGTCACCCCAAGCCCCCGGCTCAGCCGAACGCCAGCTTCCCTGTCGTCCGGCAGCGTGACGTCGACCGGGACGGCTACGCCGACCTCCTGGTCTCCGACGAGTTCGAGAACTACGACACCAGCGTGCTGCTGCCGGCTGGATCGGGCGGCGTGACCGCCTCCGCTGTCAGGGAGCTGTCCGTGCTCGCCGACTTCCCGCAGTAGGTGCGTACGGTCGCTGTCCGCTGTTTGTCCGGTGCTGTCCGGGCTTGTCGGGGCCGGGTTCGTGGGTAGGGCGGCGGTGTGGCGCAGTGGGACGACGGAGGGGTGCGCGATGGTCGACGGTGAGGCGGGGCGGCTCAAGGGTGAGGCGGACGAGCCGGGTTGGGAGGTTGATCCGGATGACGAGTGGGGGCTCGCGGTCATCGGGACCGTGGGGCGGCAGTTGAGGCTTCGGCGGGAGGCGGCGGGGCTGCGGGCCGGGGAGTTCGGGGAGCGGCTCGGGTACGGCGAGGACATGGTCTACAAGATCGAGGGCGGGAAGCGGATCCCCCGGCCCGAGTATCTGGACGACGCCGACCAGGTGTTGGAGGCGGGCGGGCTCATCTCCGCGATGAAGGAGGACGTGGAGAAGGTCCGGTACCCGAAGAAGGTGCGGGCCCTGGGGGAGCTGGAGGCGAAGGCGGTCGAGCTTCAGCTCTACGACCCCCTCAACATCCACGGGCTGCTCCAGACGCCGGAGTACGCGCGCGGGCTGCTGTTGATGCGGCGCCCCGCGTACAGCTCGGACGAGGTGGAGCGGTTCATCGCCGCGCGGGTGGCCCGCAGAGCGGTCTTCGAGCGGGACCCGGCGCCCGAGATCAGCTTCGTGCTGGAGGAGTGGTCGTTGCGGCGTCCGCTCGGTGGGCGCGCGGCGCTGCGGGGCCAGCTCGAACACCTGCTGGAGGTGGCGCGGCTGCGGAACGTCGAGCTTCAGGTGATGCCGATGGATCGGGAGGAGCACGCGGGACTGGCGGGCGGCATTGAGGTGCTGAAGTTCGAGGACGGTTCTGCCGTGGGGCGTTCGCCTGTGGTGGCGCACGGGCGGCCGGTCCACGAGCCCAAGCACCTCCGTATCCTTGAGCTGCGGTACGGAATCATCCGGGCTCAGGCGCTCACTCCTCGTGAGTCGCTGGCCTTCGTCGAGCGCCTGCTGGGGGAGACATGATCCACGAGACCGACTCCGCGTTGGAGTGGTTCAAGAGCAGCTACAGCAGCAGCAGTGAGGGCGACTCCTGCGTCGAGGTCGCCACCACTCCCGGCACGGTCCACGTCCGCGACTCCAAGTTCCGCGACGCCGGTCCCCGGTTCGCGCTGACTGCGGGGGCCTGGGCCCGTTTCCTGCCGTTCGCGTCGGAGAGCTGATTCGCGGCGGGGAGCGGATTCTCCATGAGGGGGATGAGGTCCGGCCGGCCGAGCCGGCCTCCGGCCCGGCGCACGACCGTCACTGGTGACCGAGGTGCTGCGCACCCGGATGCCGGCACGCTGTGAGGCCTGCTCGTCGTGGTCGCCGGACTCCTCGTCCCACGGCCTCGCCCGATCCGGGCTGTCTGCTGTGAGCTGCTGCCGCGCACCCCGCGGTGTGTCCCTCGCGGCGTCCTGGAGTGTTGACCGTCACACGTGGACGTTCGAGCCGTGTTTGACCTGCGTCACTCTAGGGGTAAGGTCTCCGGCTCGATTGGCCAGGCCCGTGCCCCGTATGGCAGACTAGCGGGGTTGCTCGGTCGAGTGTTGATGCTGTGCGCCTCCCGCCGGGAGGACCGGAAGCGAGTCCCACAGTACTCGTCGCCCTAACTGCCGTAAGGCAGCGCTGGGGCGGACGTACGGGAATCTTTCGGGAAGCGGAGTGCGGCACTGGCCAGGCGCCCGATGAACCTCTTTCCCAGGCAGGGGATGTTCGAACAAGGGACATCTATGTCGGTGAGAGTGCGACACACCCGACCGCGTGGGTCGGACAGAGGTCGAAGGAACACCGGGTTCCAGAGCGGTAAATAGACAGGACTACGGAGTAGCCATGGCGGGACAGAAGATCCGCATCCGGCTCAAGGCCTACGACCACGAGGTCATCGACTCTTCGGCGAAGAAGATCGTCGAGACGGTGACTCGCACTGGTGCGTCGGTCGCGGGCCCGGTGCCGCTGCCCACTGAGAAGAACGTGTACTGCGTCATCAAGTCGCCGCACAAGTACAAGGACTCGCGCGAGCACTTCGAGATGCGCACGCACAAGCGCCTGATCGACATCCTCGACCCGACGCCCAAGACCGTTGACTCTTTGATGCGACTCGACCTCCCGGCCGGTGTCGACATCGAGATCAAGCTCTGAAGGCCGGTGATCTGAGAATGGCTAAGCAGATCAAGGGCATCCTGGGCGAGAAGCTCGGCATGACGCAGGTGTGGGACGAGAACAACCGTGTTGTTCCGGTCACCGTCGTCAAGGCCAGCCCCAACGTCGTGACCCAGGTGCGTACGAACGATGTCGACGGCTACGAGTCGGTCCAGATCGCCTTCGGCGAGATCGACCCTCGCAAGGTGAACAAGCCCCTCAAGGGTCACTTCGCCAAGGCCGACGTCACGCCCCGCCGCCACCTCGTCGAGATCCGCACCGCGGACGCCTCCGAGTACACGCTGGGCCAGGAGATCTCCGCGGAGGTCTTCGAGGCCGGCGTCAAGGTGGACGTGACCGGCAAGAGCAAGGGCAAGGGCTTCGCCGGTGTCATGAAGCGTCACAACTTCAAGGGACTCGGCGCCGGTCACGGCACCCAGCGCAAGCACCGCTCTCCCGGCTCCATCGGTGGCTGTGCCACCCCGGGCCGTGTGTTCAAGGGCCTCCGCATGGCGGGTCGCATGGGCAACGAGCGGGTCACCACCCAGAACCTGACCGTTCACGCCGTTGACGCGGAGAAGGGCCTGCTCCTCATCAAGGGCGCGGTTCCTGGTCCGAACGGCGGCCTCGTCCTGGTCCGCACTGCGGCCAAGGGGGCCTGAGGACTATGAGCACCATTGACATTCTGTCGCCCTCCGGCGACACCGCCGGGACCGTTGAGCTCCCGGCCGAGATCTTCGATGTAGAGAAGATCAGCATCCCGCTGCTTCACCAGGTTGTCGTCGCACAGCTGGCCGCTGCCCGTCAGGGCACGCACAAGGTCAAGCGTCGTGGCGAGGTCCGCGGTGGCGGCAAGAAGCCCTACCGCCAGAAGGGCACCGGCCGCGCCCGTCAGGGTTCGACCCGTGCGCCGCAGTTCGCCGGCGGTGGTGTCGTTCACGGCCCCACCCCGCGTGACTACTCGCAGCGGACCCCGAAGAAGATGAAGGCCGCGGCCCTGCGCCACGCCCTCACCGACCGGGCCCGCAACAACCGCATCCACGTCGTCTCCGGCGTCCTCGAGGGCGAGTCGCCTTCGACGAAGGCCGCCAAGACGCTCTTCGGCAAGATCAGCGAGCGCAAGAACCTGCTGCTCGTCATCGACCGTGCCGACGAGGCCGCGTGGCTGTCCGCTCGTAACCTGCCCCAGGTCCACATCCTGGAGCCGGGCCAGCTGAACACGTACGACGTTCTCGTCTCGGACGACGTGGTCTTCACCCAGGCCGCTTTCGAGTCCTTCGTGTCTGGCCCCAAGGCCGCTGACACCGAAGGGAGCGAAGCCTGATGGCTACGCGTCACCCGAGCATCGCCTCGAAGGCCGCCAAGGCCAAGAAGGTAGCGCGCGTCGCCAAGGCGAAGCGTCACGCCACCGAGGGCAAGAACACCGTCGTCACGCCCGCCAGCAAGTCGTTCACGGACCACCGTGACGTCCTGCTGAAGCCGGTCGTGTCCGAGAAGAGCTACGCGCTTCTCGACGAGGGCAAGTACACGTTCGTCGTGGCCCCCGGCGCCAACAAGACCCAGATCAAGCAGGCCGTCCAGGCGGTCTTCTCGGTCAAGGTCACCGGCGTCAACACGATCAACCGCCAGGGCAAGCGCAAGCGGACGAAGACGGGCTTCGGCAAGCGTGCCGACAGCAAGCGCGCGATCGTGACCCTTGCCGAGGGCGACCGTATCGACATCTTCGGCGGTCCGACCGCGTAAGCGGGTCGGATCGTCCGATATCGGACGAGGACTGAGAAATGGGAATCCGCAAGTACAAGCCGACTACGCCGGGCCGTCGCGGCTCGAGCGTCGCCGACTTCGTCGAGGTCACGCGGTCCACGCCGGAGAAGTCGCTGGTCCGCCCGCTGCACAGCAAGGGCGGCCGTAACAACGCCGGTCGTGTGACCGTTCGCCACCAGGGTGGCGGACACAAGCGCGCCTACCGAGTGATCGACTTCCGTCGTCACGACAAGGACGGCGTGCCGGCGAAGGTCGCGCACATCGAGTACGACCCCAACCGCACCGCGCGCATCGCGCTGCTGCACTACGTGGACGGCGAGAAGCGCTACATCCTCGCCCCGCGCAACCTGCAGCAGGGTGACCGCGTCGAGAACGGTCCCGGGGCCGACATCAAGCCGGGCAACAACCTGGCGATCCGCAACATCCCGGTCGGTACCACGATCCACGCGATCGAGATCCGTCCCGGTGGCGGCGCCAAGTTCGCCCGCTCCGCCGGTGCCTCGGTGCAGCTGCTCGCGAAGGAGGGCACCATGGCCCACCTTCGTATGCCGTCCGGTGAGATCCGTCTGGTCGACCAGCGCTGCCGCGCCACGGTCGGCGAGGTCGGCAACGCCGAGCAGAGCAACATCAACTGGGGCAAGGCCGGTCGTAAGCGCTGGCTGGGCGTCCGCCCGACCGTTCGCGGTGTGGCGATGAACCCGGTTGACCACCCGCACGGTGGTGGTGAGGGCAAGACCTCCGGTGGTCGCCACCCGGTCTCGCCGTGGGGTCAGAAGGAGGGTCGTACTCGTTCGCCGAAGAAGGCTTCGAACAAGTACATCGTCCGCCGCCGCAAGACGAACAAGAAGCGCTAGGAGCGGGTTTAGATGCCGCGGAGTCTCAAGAAGGGGCCCTTCGTCGACGACCACCTGATCAAGAAGGTGGACGTCCAGAACGAAGCAGGCACCAAGAACGTCATCAAGACCTGGTCCCGTCGCTCCATGATCGTGCCGGCCATGCTCGGCCACACGCTCGCGGTGCACAACGGCAAGATCCACATCCCGGTGTTCGTCACCGAGTCGATGGTCGGCCACAAGCTCGGCGAGTTCTCGCCGACGCGCACCTTCCGGGGTCACGTCAAGGACGACCGGAAGTCGAAGCGCCGCTAATCGCGGATCGCATTCAGACACGTAAGTAACTGAGAGGGACAACCATGGAAGCCAGGGCCCAGGCGCGGTACATCCGCGTTACGCCCATGAAGGCCCGCCGCGTGGTGGACCTTATCCGTGGCATGGATGCCACGGAGGCTCAGGCTGTTCTGCGATTCGCTCCGCAGGCAGCCTCAGTGCCCGTCGGCAAGGTGCTCGACAGCGCCATCGCCAACGCCGCGCACAACTACGACCACACCGACGCCGACAGCCTCGTCATCTCCGAGGCGTACGTCGACGAGGGCCCGACCCTGAAGCGGTTCCGTCCGCGCGCCCAGGGCCGTGCCTACCGGATCCGCAAGCGGACCAGCCACATCACCGTGGTCGTCAGCAGCAAGGAAGGAACCCGGTAATGGGCCAGAAGGTAAACCCGCACGGGTTCCGGCTCGGCATCACCACGGACTTCAAGTCCCGTTGGTACGCCGACAAGCTGTACAAGGACTACGTCAAGGAAGACGTCGCCATCCGTCGGATGATGACGTCCGGCATGGAGCGCGCCGGTATCTCGAAGGTTGAGATCGAGCGCACCCGCGACCGCGTCCGTGTGGACATCCACACCGCGCGTCCGGGCATCGTCATCGGCCGCCGTGGCGCCGAGGCCGACCGCATCCGCGGTGACCTCGAGAAGCTCACGGGCAAGCAGGTCCAGCTGAACATCCTCGAGGTCAAGAGCCCCGAGACGGACGCTCAGCTGGTTGCCCAGGCCGTTGCCGAGCAGCTCTCCTCCCGCGTCTCCTTCCGTCGCGCCATGCGTAAGAGCATGCAGGGCACGATGAAGGCCGGCGCCAAGGGCATCAAGATCCAGTGCGGTGGCCGCCTCGGTGGCGCCGAGATGTCCCGCTCGGAGTTCTACCGCGAGGGCCGCGTGCCCCTGCACACGCTCCGCGCGAACGTGGACTACGGCTTCTTCGAGGCCAAGACGACCTTCGGCCGCATCGGCGTGAAGGTCTGGATCTACAAGGGCGACGTCAAGAACATCGCCGAGGTCCGCGCTGAGAACGCAGCAGCCCGCGCCGGCAACCGCCCGGCCCGTGGTGGCGGCCCCGGCGCCGACCGCCCGGCCCGTGGTGGCCGTGGTGGCGAGCGCGGCGGTCGCGGTCGCAAGCCGCAGCAGGCTCCCGCTGCCGAGGCCCCCAAGGCCGAGGCTCCGGCGGCTGCCGCTCCGGCTGAGAGCACCGGAACGGAGGCCTGACCGAAATGCTGATCCCCCGTAGGGTCAAGCACCGCAAGCAGCACCACCCCAAGCGCCGCGGTCAGGCCAAGGGTGGTACGACGGTCGCGTTCGGCGAGTACGGCATTCAGGCCCTCACGCCGGCGTACGTGACCAACCGCCAGATCGAGGCGGCTCGTATCGCGATGACCCGCCACATCAAGCGTGGCGGCAAGGTCTGGATCAACATCTACCCGGACCGCCCCCTCACGAAGAAGCCCGCCGAGACCCGCATGGGTTCCGGTAAGGGTTCGCCCGAGTGGTGGATCGCGAACGTGCACCCCGGTCGGGTCATGTTCGAGCTGTCCTACCCCAACGAGAAGATCGCCCGTGAGGCCCTGACTCGCGCAGCCCACAAGCTGCCGATGAAGTGCCGGATCGTCAAGCGCGAGGCAGGTGAAGCGTGATGTCGGCCGGTACCAAGGCGTCCGAGCTGCGCGAACTGGGTGACGAGGAGCTTCTCAACAAGCTCCGCGAAGCCAAGGAAGAGCTGTTCAACCTCCGCTTCCAGGCGGCGACTGGTCAGCTCGAGAACCACGGTCGGCTCAAGGCCGTCCGTAAGGACATCGCGCGGATCTACACCCTGATGCGTGAGCGCGAGCTGGGCATCGAGACGGTGGAGAGCGCCTGATGAGTGAGAGCAACGTGACTGAGCAGACTGCAGAGGCCCGCGGCTTCCGCAAGACCCGTGAGGGTCTCGTCGTCAGCGACAAGATGGACAAGACCGTCGTCGTCGCCGTCGAGGACCGCGTCAAGCACGCGCTGTACGGCAAGGTCATCCGCCGTACCAACAAGCTCAAGGCGCACGACGAGCAGAACGCTGCCGGCGTCGGCGACCGGGTCCTCCTCGCGGAGACCCGCCCGCTGTCGGCGACCAAGCGCTGGCGCGTCGTCGAGATCCTCGAGAAGGCCAAGTAAATCCTCCTGCGGGGCATTCCTCGCAGGACAGTTCCGCCAGGCTCCGGGAGCCGCTCGCTGAGCGGCTCCCGGGGAACCGGCAGACAAACAGGAGATAGACGTGATCCAGCAGGAGTCGCGACTCCGTGTCGCCGACAACACTGGTGCGAAGGAAATCCTTTGCATCCGTGTGCTCGGTGGCTCCGGTCGCCGCTACGCGGGCATCGGTGACGTCATCGTCGCCACCGTCAAGGACGCGATCCCCGGCGGCAACGTGAAGAAGGGTGACGTCATCAAGGCGGTCATCGTTCGCACCGTCAAGGAGCGCCGCCGTCCGGACGGCTCGTACATCCGCTTCGACGAGAACGCCGCTGTCATTCTCAAGAACGACGGCGACCCTCGTGGCACCCGTATCTTCGGCCCGGTGGGCCGGGAGCTGCGCGAGAAGAAGTTCATGAAGATCATCTCGCTCGCGCCGGAGGTGCTGTAAGCATGAAGATCAAGAAGGGCGACCTGGTTCAGGTCATCACCGGTAAGGACAAGGGCAAGCAGGGCAAGGTCATCGCGGCCTTCCCCCGTGAGGACCGTGTCCTGGTCGAGGGTGTCAACCGGGTCAAGAAGCACACCAAGGCCGGCCCGACCGCCAGCGGTTCGCAGGCCGGCGGCATCGTCACGACCGAGGCGCCCGTCCACATCTCCAACGTCCAGCTGGTCGTTGAGAAGGACGGCAACAAGGTTGTCACGCGTGTCGGTTACCGCTTCGACGACGAGGGCAACAAGATCCGCGTTGCCAAGCGGACGGGTGAGGACATCTGATGACTACCACCACGACTCCGCGTCTCAAGACGAAGTACCGCGAGGAGATCGCGGGCAAGCTGCGTGACGAGTTCACTTACGAGAACGTCATGCAGATCCCCGGTCTCGTCAAGATCGTGGTCAACATGGGTGTGGGCGACGCCGCCCGCGACTCCAAGCTGATCGAGGGCGCCATCCGCGACCTCACCACGATCACCGGTCAGAAGCCGGCCGTCACCAAGGCCCGTAAGTCCATCGCGCAGTTCAAGCTGCGTGAGGGTCAGCCGATCGGTGCCCACGTCACGCTCCGTGGCGACCGCATGTGGGAGTTCCTGGACCGCACCCTGTCGCTCGCGCTTCCGCGCATCCGCGACTTCCGTGGTCTGTCCCCCAAGCAGTTCGACGGCCGTGGCAACTACACCTTCGGTCTCACGGAGCAGGTCATGTTCCACGAGATCGACCAGGACAAGATCGACCGTACCCGGGGTATGGACATCACCGTGGTCACCACGGCGACCAACGACGCTGAGGGCCGCGCTCTCCTTCGTCACCTCGGCTTCCCCTTCAAGGAGGCGTGAGCGAGATGGCGAAGAAGGCTCTGATTGCCAAGGCTGCTCGCAAGCCCAAGTTCGGTGTACGTGGCTACACGCGCTGCCAGCGCTGCGGCCGTCCGCACTCCGTGTACCGCAAGTTCGGCCTGTGCCGCGTCTGCCTTCGTGAGATGGCTCACCGTGGCGAGCTGCCGGGCGTGACCAAGAGCTCCTGGTAGTCCCTGCTTTCCAGGGATTCCCGAAGCTCTCGGTAAGCAAAGGGCAGTGTCAGGTGCCCACCCCTCCATGGCTTAGGCTAGGAGGGTTGGGCGCCTGGACGCCCATACGACTTACTACGCCGTAGGTCCACCGCACCGCACCCGCCTCGTCTCGGATCGAGGAGAGGGATGGGCACCTGGAAACCCCGGCGAGAGAGGCCGAAGGCCAATTCATGACCATGACTGATCCGATCGCAGACATGCTTACGCGTCTGCGGAACGCGAACTCGGCATACCACGACTCCGTGACGATGCCGGCGTCCAAGATCAAGTCTCACATCGCGGAGATCCTCCAGCAGGAGGGCTTCATCACGGGCTGGAAGGTCGAGGACGCCGAGGTCGGCAAGAACCTCGTCCTCGAGCTGAAGTTCGGCCCGAACCGTGAGCGCTCCATCGCGGGCATCAAGCGGATCTCCAAGCCCGGTCTCCGGGTGTACGCGAAGTCCACCAACCTGCCGAAGGTGCTCGGTGGCCTGGGCGTGGCGATCATCTCCACGTCGCACGGGCTCCTCACTGGACAGCAGGCCGGCAAGAAGGGCGTAGGCGGAGAAGTCCTCGCCTACGTCTGGTAGAAGGGAACGGAGGAAACAGCTATGTCGCGTATTGGCAAGCTCCCCATCACGGTTCCCGCCGGCGTGGACGTCACCATCGACGGCCGTACGGTTTCGGTGAAGGGCCCCAAGGGCTCTCTCTCCCACACCGTCGCTGCGCCGATCGACATCGCCAAGGGTGAGGACGGCGTTCTCAACGTCACCCGCCCCAACGACGAGCGTCAGAACAAGGCCCTGCACGGCCTGTCCCGCACGCTGGTGGCGAACATGATCACCGGCGTGACCGCGGGTTACGTGAAGAAGCTCGAGATCAGCGGTGTCGGTTACCGCGTTGCGGCCAAGGGATCGAACCTCGAGTTCGCTCTCGGCTACAGCCACTCGATCACCGTCGAGGCCCCCGAGGGCATCACCTTCAAGGTGGAGAACCCGACCCGTTTCTCGGTCGAGGGCATCGACAAGCAGAAGGTTGGCGAGGTTGCGGCCAACATCCGCAAGCTGCGCAAGCCCGACCCGTACAAGGCCAAGGGTGTCAAGTACGAGGGCGAAGTCATCCGCCGCAAGGTCGGAAAGGCGGGTAAGTAAGCCATGGCATACGGACAGAAGATCCTCAAGGGCGACGCTTACAAGCGTGCCGCGATCAAGCGTCGCCACATCCGGATCCGTAAGCACATCTCGGGTACGGCTGAGCGTCCGCGTCTCGTCGTGACGCGCTCCAACCGCCACATCGTGGCCCAGGTCATCGACGACATCAAGGGTCACACCCTGGCGTCGGCGTCGACCCTGGACACCACGATCCGCGGCAACGAGGGCGACAAGTCGGAGCAGGCCAAGTCGGTCGGAGCCCTGGTAGCCGAGCGCGCCAAGGCCGCCGGCGTCGAGGCTGTCGTATTCGACCGTGGTGGCAACCAGTACGCCGGGCGCATCGCCGCCCTGGCGGACGCCGCCCGCGAAGCCGGGCTCAAGTTCTGAGCCGCTTCCGTAGCTAGCGGAAAGAGAGAGGTAATCCAATGGCTGGACCCCAGCGCCGTGGAAGCGGTGCCGGTGGCGGCGAGCGGCGGGACCGAAAGGGTCGCGACGGTGGCGCTTCTGCCGCCGAGAAGACCGCCTACGTTGAGCGCGTCGTCGCGATCAACCGCGTTGCCAAGGTTGTGAAGGGTGGTCGTCGCTTCAGCTTCACTGCGCTCGTCGTAGTGGGCGATGGCGATGGCACCGTCGGTGTCGGTTACGGCAAGGCCAAGGAGGTGCCGGCCGCCATCGCCAAGGGTGTTGAGGAGGCCAAGAAGCACTTCTTCAAGGTCCCCCGTATCCAGGGCACCATCCCTCACCCGATCACGGGTGAGAAGGCTGCCGGCGTCGTTCTGCTCAAGCCCGCGTCCCCCGGTACCGGCGTTATCGCCGGTGGCCCGGTGCGTGCCGTGCTCGAGTGCGCCGGTATCCACGACATCCTGTCGAAGTCGCTCGGCTCGTCGAACGCGATCAACATCGTGCACGCGACCGTGGCGGCCCTGCAGGGTCTGCAGCGTCCCGAGGAGGTCGCGGCCCGCCGTGGCCTGCCCCTCGAGGACGTCGCTCCCGCGGCTCTGCTGCGTGCGCGTGCGGGAGCGGGTGCGTAATGGCTCGCCTCAAGGTCACGCAGACGAAGTCGTACATCGGCAGCAAGCAGAACCACCGTGACACCCTGCGGTCCCTTGGTCTCAAGGGGATCAACACCGTGGTCGTCAAGGAGGACCGCCCCGAGTTCCGCGGAATGGTTCACACCGTCCGCCACCTCGTGACGGTTGAGGAGGTCGACTGATCATGGCGGAAAACAGCCCGCTCAAGATCCACAACCTCCGTCCTGCCCCGGGCGCCAAGACCGCCAAGACCCGTGTGGGTCGTGGTGAGGCGTCGAAGGGTAAGACGGCTGGACGTGGTACCAAGGGCACGAAGGCCCGTTACCAGGTTCCGGCGCGTTTCGAGGGTGGCCAGATGCCCCTCCACATGCGTCTCCCGAAGCTCAAGGGCTTCAGGAACCCGTTCAAGACCGAGTACCAGGTCGTGAACCTCGACAAGCTGGCGTCGCTGTACCCGGAGGGTGGCGAAGTCACCGTCGAGGGGCTCGTCGCCAACGGTGCGGTTCGCAAGAACAGCCTCGTCAAGGTCCTCGGCCAGGGCGAGATCTCCGTGGCACTGCAGGTGACGGTCGACGCCGTCTCCGGCTCCGCCAAGGAGAAGATCACCGCCGCCGGCGGTACCGTCACCGAGCTCGTCTGAACACCACAGGCGTCTCGATGACTTGAGCGATCCCGACCGGGGATACCCCATAAACGGGGTATCCCCGGTTGGTCGTTCCACGAGGAGCTGTGTCGCCGGTAAGGTAGCCTCCACTGTCCTTTTCTGTACCCATCATTCGTCGATCCTCAAGACCGTCACCCTTGACGCAGTAGCGCGGGGGTCGCAGGAGGCACCGTGCTCACCGCGTTCGCCCGGGCGTTCAGGACACCCGACCTGCGCAAGAAGCTGCTCTTCACGCTCGCCATCATCGTGGTCTACCGGGTCGGTACCCATATCCCGATCCCGGGCGTCAACTACACGGCTGTCCAGCAGTGTGTGACGGAGGCCTCCGGCAACCAGGGCCTCTTCGGCCTGGTCAACATGTTCAGCGGTGGCGCGCTGTTGCAGATCACGATCTTCGCGCTCGGCATCATGCCCTACATCACCGCGAGCATCATTCTGCAGCTGCTGACTGTCGTCATCCCGCGTCTCGAAGCCCTCAAGAAAGAGGGCCAGGCAGGTACGGCGAAGATCACGCAGTACACCCGCTACCTGACGGTGGCGCTCGCCATCCTCCAGGGCACCGGTCTGGTGGCCACCGCCCGCAGCGGTGCCCTCTTCGGCACCTGCTCGGTCTCCAGCCAGATCGTTCCGGACCGCGCGATCTTCACCACCATCGTCATGGTCATCACGATGACCGCCGGTACGGCCGTCGTCATGTGGCTCGGTGAGCTCATCACCGACCGCGGCATCGGCAACGGCATGTCGATCCTGATGTTCATCTCGATCGCCGCCACCTTCCCGTCCGCGCTGTGGGCCATCAAGAAGCAGGGCACCCTCGCCGACGGCTGGATCGAGTTCTGCACCGTCATCGCCGTCGGCCTGGTCATGGTCGGCCTGGTCGTCTTCGTCGAGCAGGCCCAGCGCCGCATTCCCGTGCAGTACGCGAAGCGCATGATCGGCCGCCGTTCCTACGGCGGTACGTCGACGTACATTCCGCTGAAGGTCAACCAGGCCGGTGTGATCCCGGTCATCTTCGCGTCGTCGCTGCTCTACATCCCGGCACTGGTGGCGCAGTTCTCCGGCGGAACCTCCACCTGGAAGACGTGGGTCGAGACGAACCTGACCAAGGGCGATCACCCGATTTACCTGGTCAGCTACTTCTTGCTGATCGTTTTCTTCGCGTTCTTCTATGTCGCGATCTCCTTCAACCCCGAAGAAGTCGCCGACAACATGAAGAAGTATGGTGGCTTCATCCCGGGCATCCGGGCTGGCCGACCGACCGCTGAGTACCTCAGTTACGTGCTCAACCGGATCACCTGGCCGGGTTCGCTGTACTTGGGTCTGATCGCTCTCGTACCAACGATGGCGTTGGTCGGGTTCGGGGCAACCGGCAACTTCCCGTTCGGCGGGACCAGCATCCTGATCATCGTGGGTGTGGGTCTTGAGACGGTGAAGCAGATCGAGAGCCAGCTCCAGCAGCGCAATTACGAAGGGTTCCTCCGCTGATGCGTATCGTCCTCGTCGGGCCGCCGGGTGCCGGCAAGGGAACGCAGGCCGCGTTCCTGGCCATGAACCTGTCGATCCCGCACATCTCCACGGGCGACCTGTTCCGCGCCAACATCAGCCGGCAGACGGACCTCGGCAAGCTCGCGAAGTCCTACATGGACGCGGGCAACCTGGTCCCCGACGAGGTCACCATCGGGATGGCCAAGGACCGCATGGAGCAGCCCGACGCGGTGAACGGCTTCCTGCTGGACGGCTTCCCGCGCAACGTCTCGCAGGCCGAGTCGCTCGACGAGATGCTGCAGACCGAGGGCATGAAGCTCGACGCGGTGCTGGACCTCGAGGTACCCGAGGAGGAGGTCGTCAAGCGCATCGCCGGCCGCCGAATCTGCCGCAACGACTCGGCGCACGTCTTCCACGTGTCGTACAAGGCGCCGAAGCAGGACGGCGTCTGTGACGTCTGCGGCGGCGAGCTGTACCAGCGCGACGACGACTCCGAGGAGACGGTCCGCACGCGGCTGGAGGTCTACCACACGCAGACCGAGCCGATCATTGACTACTACAAGGCCCAGGGCCTGGTGGTCACGATCTCGGCGCTCGGCAAGGTGGAGGACGTCACCGGTCGCGCCATGGATGCGCTCAAGCGCGAGGACCACGCCGCGTAGCGGTTTTTACCAGTACGACAGCCGCGGTTCCCTTCCGAGGGGGCCGCGGCTGCTGTGTGGGTGCACGTATCGTTGAGGGCGCCCGTCCCCTGCCAGATTTCCCCGGTTCCAGAAAGGCTCCCGCCGCATGGTGCAGATCAAGACCCCCGAGCAGATCGCCAAGATGCGTGAGGCGGGGCTGGTCGTCGCCGCCATCCACGCGGCGACGCGTGAGGCCGCGGTGCCCGGGGCCACGACCAGGGATCTCGACCAGGTCGCACGCAAGGTGCTCGCGGAGCACGACGCGAAGCCGAACTTCCTCGGGTACGGCGGATTCCCGGCGACGATCTGCACCTCCGTGAACGAGGTCGTCGTCCACGGCATCCCGTCCGACGAGGTCGTCCTCAAGGACGGCGACATCATCTCCATCGACTGCGGCGCGATCATCGACGGCTGGCACGGGGACGCCGCCTACACGGCCTTCGTGGGTTCGGGCCACGCTCCGGAGCTGATCGAGCTCTCCCGGGTGACCGAGGAGTCCATGTGGGCCGGCATCGCCGCGATGAAGCAGGGCAGCCGGCTCGTGGACGTCTCCCGGGCCATCGAGACCTACATCCGCCGCCAGCCGAAGCCCGGCGGCGGCCGTTACGGGATCATCGAGGACTACGGCGGCCACGGCATCGGCACCGAGATGCACATGGACCCGCACCTGCTGAACTACGTGGACCGGCGCCGGGGCAAGGGTCCCAAGCTGGTCACCGGGTTCTGCCTGGCGATCGAGCCGATGGTGTCCCTGGGCACGCCGCGCACGGAGGTCCTCTCCGACGACTGGACCGTCATCACGACGGACGGAACATGGTCGTCGCACTGGGAGCACTCGGTGGCGCTGACCGACGAGGGCCCGCTGGTCCTGACGGCTCCGGACGGCGGCAGGGCGAAGCTGGCCGAACACGGCATCACCGCCGCACCCGACCCGCTGGCTTAACGATCTACGCTGCGGGGCATCCTTCCTCGATTCGTCTTTCCGGGTGCCCTGACGTAGACTGACTCGTCGGCTCTCGTGCACCCG
The DNA here is from genome assembly GCF_036174265.1 of Streptomyces sp. NBC_00285. Lineage (NCBI taxonomy): Bacteria > Bacillati > Actinomycetota > Actinomycetes > Kitasatosporales > Streptomycetaceae > Streptomyces > Streptomyces sp. NBC_00285. Next base: position 6,505,324 of record NZ_CP108055.1, read on the forward strand.
CATGCCTGCATGCGCCCCTGAGGGGGAACGCAAGTGAGTCGATCAAGGTAGTCGATTCGAAGGGCGAAGCGTGGCCAAGAAGCAAGGTGCCATCGAGATCGAGGGCACTGTCGTCGAGTCTCTCCCGAACGCAATGTTCAAGGTAGAGCTCCAGAACGGCCACCAGGTCCTGGCGCACATCAGCGGCAAGATGCGTATGCACTACATCCGTATCCTCCCTGACGACCGGGTCGTGGTGGAGTTGTCTCCGTACGACCTGACGCGTGGCCGGATCGTCTACCGGTACAAGTAGATCTTGCCCGCATCCCGCTGCGGCGGGGTGGTGGCACTGACCCGGAGAACCTCACTAATGAAGGTCAAGCCGAGCGTCAAGAAGATCTGCGACAAGTGCAGGGTGATCCGCCGTCATGGTCGGGTCATGGTCATCTGCGAGAACCCGCGCCACAAGCAGCGCCAGGGCTGATCGCACACAGGCCTCACCCTCTGCCTTCGCAGAGACTTCGCGCGACGCGAGCTGAATTGTAAATACGTGGAGCCCGGACACCTGGTGTCCGACACCCTCGGTTCGGAGGCCGAGGACCCGGTCCGTACCAAATCTTCCCCAGGGGAGAGGACGGCGGCAGGGAGCTGGTTCCGCGTCAGACCTCCGAAGATCAACTGGAGCCATTGAATGGCACGCGTTTCCGGTGTTGACATCCCGCGCGAAAAGCGCGTGGAAGTCGCCCTGACCTACGTGTTCGGGATCGGACGGACTCTGTCCCAGCTCACGCTGGCCGAGACCGGCATCGACCCGAACACCCGCGTTCGCGACCTCTCCGAGGAGCAGCTCGTCGCGATTCGTGAGTACGTCGACAGCAACATCAAGACCGAGGGTGACCTCCGTCGCGAGGTCCAGGCCGACATCCGCCGCAAGGTCGAGATCGGCTGCTACCAGGGTCTCCGTCACCGTCGTGGTCTGCCCGTCCGTGGTCAGCGCACCAGCACGAACGCTCGTACCCGCAAGGGCCCGCGTCGCGCCATCGCCGGCAAGAAGAAGCCGGGCAAGAAGTAGTCCTCAGCGGACAACGCTTCATCAGCGGTCTTCGCTGTAGGACCGACCACCTCCCTGTAGGAGATTTAGATGCCCCCCAAGGGTCGTCAGGGCGCTGCCAAGAAGGTGCGCCGCAAGGAAAAGAAGAACGTCGCTCACGGGCACGCCCACATCAAGAGCACGTTCAACAACACCATCGTCTCGATCACGGACCCCGCGGGCAACGTGATCTCCTGGGCCTCCGCCGGCCACGTCGGCTTCAAGGGCTCGCGCAAGTCCACCCCCTTCGCCGCGCAGATGGCCGCTGAGTCGGCCGCCCGCCGCGCGCAGGAGCACGGCATGCGCAAGGTCGACGTCTTCGTCAAGGGTCCCGGCTCCGGCCGTGAGACCGCGATCCGCTCCCTCCAGGCCACCGGCCTCGAGGTCGGTTCGATCCAGGACGTCACGCCCACCCCGCACAACGGCTGCCGTCCGCCCAAGCGCCGTCGCGTCTGAGGTCAGGTTGTCTTGAGGGTGCGGGCGGTACGGCTCTTCGGGGCGGTGCCGCCCGTACCCTTGCAGTGCCCGTCCCCTTAGCAGGGGGCGGCTGCGTCGGGCGTCAAATAGCGGGCGTCCACGAGAGAAGGATCCACACATGCTGATCGCTCAGCGTCCGTCGTTGACCGAAGAGGTCGTCGACGAGTTCCGTTCCCGGTTCGTGATCGAGCCGCTGGAGCCGGGATTCGGTTACACCCTCGGCAACTCCCTCCGCCGTACCCTCCTGTCGTCGATTCCCGGTGCTGCTGTCACGAGCATCCGGGTCGACGGTGTCCTGCATGAGTTCACCACCGTGCCGGGCGTCAAGGAGGACGTCACCGACCTGATCCTCAACATCAAGCAGCTGGTCGTCTCCTCGGAGCACGACGAGCCTGTGGTGATGTACCTGCGCAAGCAGGGTCCGGGTCTGGTCACCGCCGCCGACATCGCGCCTCCGGCCGGTGTCGAGGTGCACAACCCCGATCTGGTTCTTGCCACGCTCAACGGCAAGGGCAAGCTGGAGATGGAACTGACGGTCGAGCGTGGCCGCGGTTATGTCTCCGCCGTGCAGAACAAGCAGGTGGGCCAGGAGATCGGCCGTATTCCGGTCGACTCCATCTACAGCCCGGTGCTCAAGGTCACGTACAAGGTCGAGGCCACGCGTGTCGAGCAGCGCACCGACTTCGACAAGCTGATCGTCGACGTCGAGACCAAGCAGGCGATGCGTCCGCGTGACGCCATGGCCTCCGCGGGCAAGACGCTGGTCGAGCTGTTCGGTCTCGCCCGTGAGCTGAACATCGACGCCGAGGGCATCGACATGGGCCCGTCCCCCACGGACGCCGCCCTTGCCGCTGACCTCGCGCTGCCGATCGAGGAGCTGGAGCTCACCGTTCGGTCGTACAACTGCCTCAAGCGTGAGGGCATCCACTCCGTGGGTGAACTCGTCGCCCGCTCCGAGGCCGACCTCCTGGACATCCGTAACTTCGGTGCGAAGTCCATCGACGAGGTCAAGGCGAAGCTGGCCGGCATGGGCCTGGCCCTCAAGGACAGCCCGCCCGGATTCGACCCCACGGCCGCCGCCGACGCCTTCGGCGCCGACGACGACGCGGACGCGGGTTTCGTGGAGACCGAGCAGTACTGATCGGTTGATGCCGGTGAGCAGCCGCTCGCCGGGTTCCTGACCCCGGTACCTGATACGGCCGGGGCAGACACACAGGAGATAGAAATGCCGAAGCCCACCAAGGGTGCCCGTCTGGGCGGCAGTGCCGCGCACGAGAAGCTGCTCCTCGCGAACCTCGCGAAGTCGCTGTTCGAGCACGGCCGTATCACCACGACCGAGGCGAAGGCGCGCAAGCTGCGTCCGTACGCCGAGCGTCTGATCACCAAGGGCAAGAAGGGCGACCTTCACAACCGCCGTCAGGTGCTTCAGGTGATCACGGACAAGAGCATCGTGCACACGCTCTTCACCGAGATCGGCCCGCGTTACGAGAACCGTCCCGGTGGCTACACCCGTATCACCAAGATCGGTAACCGTCGTGGCGACAACGCGCCCATGGCTGTCATCGAGCTGGTCGAGGCGCTTACCGTTGCACAGGCTGCGACGGGTGAGGCCGAGGCCGCCACGAAGCGTGCCGCGAAGGACGCCGAGGTTGCTCCGGCTGCCGAGGACACCAAGGGTGACGTGACCAAGGCCGACGAGGCTGAGGACGCTGCCGAGGAGTCGAAGGACGCGTAAGCGTTCTGCCGGGGGCTGTTCGTTGGCGGGTGCGGCTTTCGTCGTGGCTTGTCGCGCAGTTCCCGCGCCCCTTCAGGGCGTTGGCGGGTCCGTTCCTTTTAAGGGGCGGGCCCGCTTTTGTGTTGCTGAGAGGATTTCTGGGTGAGTGACGAAGTAGCTGCCGGGCATGTCCGCGTCCGTCTCGATCTGTCGTACGACGGGACCGAGTTCTCCGGGTGGGCCAAGCAGGCCGGGGGACGGCGGACCGTGCAGGGCGAGATCGAGGACGCCTTGGGGACGGTGACGCGGTCGCGGGACGTGACGTACGAGCTGACGGTGGCCGGGCGGACCGACGCCGGGGTGCATGCGCGGGGGCAGGTGGCGCATGTGGATCTGCCCGAGGAGTTGTGGGAGGAGCATCGGGAGAAGCTGCTGAAGCGGCTTGCCGGGCGGTTGGCGAAGGACGTGCGGGTGTGGTCGGTGCGGGAGGCTCCCGCCGGGTTCAACGCGCGGTTCTCCGCTCTGTGGCGGCGGTACGTCTACCGGGTGGGGGACCGGACCGGTGGCGTGGACCCGCTGCTGCGCAACCATGTGCTGTGGCACGACTGGGAGTTGGACGTCGCCGACATGGACGCCGCCGCCAGGTCCCTCGTCGGGGAGCACGACTTCGCGGCCTACGCGAAGAAGCGTGAGGGAGCGACGACGATCCGCGAGATCCTCGACTTCGGGGTGCGGCGGCGCGCGGACGGAGTCGTGGAGATCGAGGTCCGGGCCGACGCCTTCTGCCACAACCAGGTGCGGTCCATGGTCGGCGCGCTGCTGTTCGTGGGGGACGGGCACCGGGGTGCGGAGTGGCCGCGGAAGGTGCTGGACGCGGGTGTCCGGGACAGTGCCGTCCATGTCGTACGGCCGCACGGGCTGGCGCTGGAGGAGGTCGGGTATCCGGTGGACGAGTTGTTGGCGGCGCGGACCAGACAAGCGCGGAACAGGCGGTCGTTGCCCGCGGCCGGGTCCTGAACCCGGGGTCTGAACCGGCCGCCGGCGGAGGACGGGAGAGCCAAGCCCCGCCCCGGGGCGTGTGCCGGGGCGGGGCTGTTCAGCCGGTCTCCGTCGTGCTCACTGCCTGACGGTGAAGTACTGCCAGGCGCCCCAGGTGCTGAGGTTGGTGTTGTCCCGGCTGCTGTGGACGTACTGCGCGGCCACGCGGAACCTGCTGTTGACGGAGTTGGTCAGAGACATCTGCTGACGGCCGGTGCTGGTGGAGCTGAGGGCGGAGCAGGACGTGGTGCTCTGTGTGTGCCAGGCGCTGCTGTAGTAGCGCTGGACGCGGTACAGGACGCACTGGCCGGCCTTGTTGGGGGAGACGGTGACGTTCAGCTGCTCCTTGACGGTGCGGTGGTACACCCGGTATGTGGTGCTTCCGTACTGCGTGTTCGTGTAGTAGCCGGCCAGCTTCTCCGAGACGCCCGCATGGGTGTGCACGGCGCGGGCGACGGTCTTCGGGGCGTACCGGTAGTCGCCCGTGAACACCGCGCTGAACGTGGTGTTGCGGCTGAGCTTGTAGGACCCCGTCAGGTTGCCGTGGGAGTCCACCGTGCCGGACTTCACCAAGACCTTGCTGCCGCTGTACGGCTGGGCGTAGATCGCCACCGTACGGCTGTTGTACGTCGTGCCGAGATGCGCGGTGATCTTCGCGGACTGGGCGTAGTCGTACGTCGCGTGGTCGGTGGTGATGGTCAGGGCCGTCGCGGCACGGGACACCTGGGTGGTGGCGGTGCTGCTGCCCGGCTTGTGTGAGATGTCGCCGCCGTAGGACACCTTGTAGGTGTTGGCGCCGCCGATCTGCGGGGTGTCCGTGAACGTGAACGAACCGTTCGCGGCGACCTTCGCGTCGGGGAGTGCGCCGCCGGACGGGTGCGCGAGGTCGGTCTTCGTCACCTTGACGACCCCACCGGTGGCGAAGGGCGAGCCGGAGAGCGTGCCGGACACCGTCAGCTTCTGCGCGCGGGTGGCCGTGGCCGGAGCCGTCACAGTGACCGAGGTGGACAGCTTGGCGACCTGGACGAGGTTCGACGCGCTCGCCGTCTCGTGGGTGGTGTCGCCCGCGTAACTCGCCGCGTAGGTGTATGTGCCCTCCGCCGGCGGGGTGTCGGTGACGGTGAAGGAACCGTCCGCCTTCGCCGTCGCATCGGGCAGCGCCGTTCCGTTGCGCGTCAGGTGGACGACCTGGCCCGCGGCGAGCGCCGCGGTCGAGGTCAACGTGCCCTGGACGGTCAACGACCGGCCCGGGACGGCTGTGCCCGGGGCGGTGAGAAGCAGCGAGGTCGCTGCCTTCGGCCCCGGCGCCGGGGGCGCTCCCTGGCTGATGACCGGGCCGCTCACCGTCTGCACGTCGGCGCTGTCGCCGGTGGCACCGGAGAAGGCCAGGAGCGCGGTGGACGGCAGCGTCGCTGTCGCGTCCATCACCTGCGTCCCGTCGATCCAGACGTACACGTGACCGGCGGCCACCTGGATGTCGACCTGGTGCGTGCCCTGGCGCAGGGCGGTGCCGAGGGGGACCACCGACTGGTAGTCGATGGCAGACGAGTCGGCCGAACTGCGGCCGACGCCCACGAAGTTCTGTGCCTTGATCGTGTCGTTGTAGCCGCTGCCGAGCGCGATCACCGTGCCCGGCCGACCCGCGATGCCGAGGCCGTCACCGGTCTCGCCCAGTGCCGAGGCGGAGTTCTGGGCCGGGTCGAGCAGAGCGAGCGTCATGCCCTTCCCGCCGTTGCCGGGGCCGAACTTCGCGGTGAAGGTGGCGCGCAGACCGTCGGTGCGCAGCGGCTCGGTGTACACCGCGGTGCCCGCCTGATAGCTGGTGGCCGGGGTCAGCTGGACCCCGCCGCCGTCGGCCGGTACCGCCGAGCCGTTGGTCTGCCACTTACCGTCGGCGGCCGAGGTGGTCGTGGCGGAGCCGGTACCGGTGCCCTTGATCGGCACGTACATGGCGCCCTGGGCGTTGCCGTTCGCGTCGGTGCCGGTACCGGTGACCTCGTAGGAGGCGCTCAGATCCGCAGCCGAGCGCGGAGTGAACGTCACGCTCTGCACGGCGGTCTGCTCGGGACCGATGATCAGGCCCTCCGACAGCTGCACCGGGCTGTTGAAGTCACCCGTCGGCGCTTTGGCCTTGGTCACGGTCACCGGGATGTTGCCGGTGTTGGTGATGGTGAACGAGAGGGACTTCGAGCTGCCGATCGGGACCTGGCCGAAGTCCAGGGAGCTCGGGGAGAACTCCAGGTGTCCCTGTCCCGTGATGGCCGTCGCGGTGATCGGCACGCTCAGCGTGTGCGTGTCGTCGCTGCTGCTGCTGATCACGAGTGCGTCGTTGTCGTCCTGGTCGCCGGTCGGCGTGTAGGTGACCGAGAGCACGAACGAGCCGCCGGCCGGCACGACCGTGCCCGCGCTGGGCAGCCCCGAGGTGGAGAAGACGCCGGTGGGCGAGGCGATCGAGTCGATGGTCTCCGGTGCGGTACCGGTGTTGGTGACCTGGAGGTTCAGTGTCGAGGTGCTGCCGGTGGGCACTTCCCCGAAGTCCAGGGCGGTGGGTGCCGCCCCGAGACCGGGCCGGGTGCCGACGCCATGGAGGGCGAAGACCAGTTTCTGGCCGTCCGACAGGTTCGCGGTCAGCGTGCCGCTGATGCCGCCGGTGGTCGTGGGGGCGAAGCTGATCGGTACGTCCAGGGTGGCGTCCGCCGCCAGCGCCGTGGGCTGCTCGGGGGTGGGTACGGCGGACGGGTCGACCGTGAACGCGCCGGAGGCCTTGAGCCCGGTGATGCTGACGTCCTGTGTGGCCGTCACCTTCATCGTGGCCGAGTCGCTGCTGCCGACACCGACCTGGCCGAAGTCGAGCGAGGCCGCGGTCAGAGCGGTTCTGGCGGGGCTGCCGAAGCCGTACAGCACACCGTCCCGGGTGCCGACGTACACCTTGCCGCGCTCGGCGGTCGGCGTGCTGAACTTCGTCGCCGTGCCGATCGGCGCGGACCACAGCAGGGGGAGATGGCCGTTGCCGTCGGGGGTGGGGCCGTAGGCGCGCAGGGTGCCGTCGGCGCCGGAGGCGTTGCTCGCGGAGGTCATCCACACCAGGGCGCTGGACTCGTCCGTGCCGTCGGAGGTGACCAGGGGCGAGCCGCTGGTGTAGCCGAAGGTGTCCTGGCTCTGGCCGGTGAGAGTGAGCGCGGGCGTGCCGCCGTTGCGGACGCCGTACTTGAGCGCGCGCAGCGGCCCCTGGTTGCCGACGACGTAGACATAGCCGCCGTCGCCGCCCCAGAACGCGGGGTGCCCCCACATGCCCTGGTAGGGGCCGGACATGCTCACCGCGGCGTCGCCGCCCTGGGCTCCCTGGCCCATGCCGCCGAGGTTGTCCCGGTCGAGCAGGAAGATCCGCCCGTCCTTGCCCTGCTGGATCAGCAGGTGCGGGTGCTCGGTGGTGCCGAAGCCGTCCGGCAGCGCCATGGGGGCGCCCGAGGAGATGTCCTGGTCGTTGAGATCCAGGGTGGAGGCGTCGCTCGGGCTGAAGAAGTCAGCGGTGCTGAGGCTGTTGTCCGCGCCCACCTGGAGGCGTACGACGGACTCGGCGAGGGTTCCCTGCACGGTCTTGCCCGGTCCGGGCGCCGGGCTGATGCCGTTGCCGGTGCTGAAGAAGATCCGGCCGGAGCCGTCGGAGACCAGGCCGCCGCCCGACTGCCAGATGCCGGCGCCGCCCGTGCTGGCACCGGTCACCGCGGCCCACATCGAGGTGATGCTGTGCGCGGTGGTGCTCACGCCGACCACATAGCCGCGGTACGGCCACGCGTCGCAGTGGCCGCCGAAGCCCGCGTAGACCACGCCGTCCATCAACAGCAGGCCGGGGCGCTGCTGTTCGTAGAACGCGTCGAACTCGTTGCCCGGGTCGTTGATCGGGCTGCCGGCGATGGTGACCGGCCACCCCGGGCGCTCGGCTCCGGAGGCCGGGTCCACCGCGTGCATCAGCCACTGCGGGTGACGGTGCGTGGAGGTGCCGTCGTCGACCTTGGTGGTGAAGTAGAGGGAGTCGGTGGCGGAGTCGTAGACGGGGGTTGCGGTCGCCCCGATGTTGGGCACCAGGTCACCGCAGCCGATCGCCGAGGCCGGCCAGGCGGGTCCGTAGTTCTTGCTCCACTCGATCTCACCGGTGGCGCGGTCGAGCCCGTACAGGGTGTTGCTCTCGGTGACCGAGATCACCTGGTCGCCGAGCACCAGCGGCTGGGCGTATATCTGCCCGTCCAGCTTGGTGGCGAAGAGCCGGCCGAAGGCGGACGACTGGACCACCGCAGGGGAGAGCCCCGACTCGTTCTGGTCCCAGCTGGTGCGCAGGTTGTCGACGCCCTGGGTGGTCTGGTCGGCCTGGGCCGAGGACGCCACCAGGCTGATCGTCGTGCCGATCAGTGCGGCAGTGGCCACGGCCACGATGGAGAGCAGCCACGTGCGCCGCCGACTGCGGTGGCGCCCACCGCGTGCGGGCATGGAAAACCCGGGCAAATCGGGACCCCCCTCTGGTGTCCGCGCCCGGAACGGTCACAGGTACGGCACAAACGTGAAGACTAAGTGGTTGTTCCTATCACCAGTTGGCCAGATTGTGCACTGCGGGGTGCGCATCGCGTCGAGATCGTCACCCGTCCCGGCTGTGCGGCATCTCTGTTACCCCTGTGACCCGTGATGAAACCATCGCTTAACAAGAGAGTTGAGACGTAAAGAGAGAACCCGGTTATGCTTTCGTGGTCCGGTCGAGAGTTCGATTTATGGGGATGGCCGAACATTCGGGTGGGGTAGGCAGGGCCGGGAGGCCCTGGGGGGTTTGATGACTAGTGCAGTTGACGCTTCCACGCGCTCGCGTCGGCGTCGGCGGGTCGTGGAGAACCACGGGCTCTTGCCGCAGCCGCCGGACGACGTCGAGAAGTACTCCTACACGCGCCGTCACCTGTGGGTTCTGACGGTGGGGTCGCTGATCAGTTTCGCGTGCCTCGGGGTGAGCCAGCTCCTGTTCACGGCGTCGAGTCCGTGGTTCTGGCTGACACTGCCCCTGCTGGCGTTCATCATCGCGGACTACCTGATCTCGCTGTACCTCGACGGGCTCAGCAAGGACTTCGACGTCAAGGGGCACAAGCGTCTCGTCCGCGAGTGGCGGCCGGCCAGGTATCCGAGCGTGGACATCTTCCTGCCGGTGTGCGGGGAGCCGCTGGAGGTGCTGCACAACACCTGGGTCCATGTGAACCGGCTGGCCGGCAGCTATCAGGGCGTCGTGAGGACGTACGTCCTCGACGACGCCGCCGAGGACGAGGTCGGGGCCATGGCCGCCGACTTCGGGTTCCACTACGTGGTGCGGCCCAACCGCGGCTGGTTCAAGAAGGCCGGCAACCTCAACCACGCCTTCGAGAGGACCGACGGCGACCACATCCTCATCCTGGACGCCGACTTCGCGCCGCGCGCCGACCTGCTCGACGAGCTGCTGCCGCACATGGACGACGACGAGAAGGTCGCCATCGTGCAGTCGCCGCAGTTCTTCCGCATCGTCGACGCGCAGAACTGGATCGAGCGAGGCGCGGGCGCCGTGCAGGAGCAGTTCTACCGCTCCGTCCAGACCTCCCGTGAGGACCATGACGGGTCCATCTGTGTGGGCTCCTGCGCCATCTACCGGCGCGCGGCCCTGGAGCAGACCGGCGGCATCACGCTGATCGAGCACTCCGAGGACATGTACACCGGCTTCGATCTGCGGGCCCTCGGCTGGAAACTGCGCTACGTGCCCGTAGCGCTGTCCGCCGGCGTGTGCCCGGACACCGCCGGTGCGTTCCACAACCAGCAGTACCGCTGGTGCATGGGCTCGCTGGAGCTGCTCACCAGCAAGCGGTTCTGGGAGATGGACCTCAAGTTCAAGACGCGGCTCTGTTACGTGTCGGGGTTCCTCTACTACCTCCAGACCGCGCTCGCCACGTTCATCGCGCCGATCATCCCGCTCGGTCTGATGATCCTTCGCCCGGACCTGATGCGAGCCGAGGCCACCCTCTGGGTGCTGCCGAGTGTCGCGTACGTCACGCTGGTGCTGCCGCTCTGGCACCGGGCGCCGTACCGGCTGGAGGCCTGGGCCGTCCGCATCATGTACGGGTGGTCGCACGTCTTCGCCGTCTGGGACGTGCTGCGGGGCCGCCCGATGGGCTGGAAGCCCACCGGTTCGGAGGGCGCCAAGAAGAACGGCATGCGCCGCTACTGGAACTGCATGATCCTCTGGACCGGCGGCACCGCCGTGGCCTGGATCCTCGTCGCGGCCTGGCGCCTGCTCACCCTCTATCCGCCGGACTTCGCGCTGATGCTGTCCGCCGGCCTCTTCTACGCCATGGTCGTCGGCCGTGTTCTCGTCCAGCCGCATGCCCAGGAAGTGCAGGAAGCGACCGCATGACTTTCTCCGTACGCCACGTACGAGCTCTGCGTCCTGTGCGGGCGCTGGCCGCCGTCCTGCTCGTCGGCGCGCTGTCGGCCGGATGCAGCACGTTCTCCGACGAGGGCCGCACCCAGTACGAGCGCGGCCAGGGCGAGAACCCGGCCGCCACCGGCACCGCTGAGGCCAGCGAGTCGGCGAAGCCCGAGCCGCCGTACGACGTGCGGCCGCTGCTGGAACCCAAGAAGAAGTACCTGGGGCTGGCCGCCGACGGTGCCCCCGCCAAGATGACGTCCGTCGAGGACTTCGCCGGGCGGGCCGGCAAGAAGCCCAACCTGCTGGAGTTCTACTCGGCCTGGGGCGACCAGTACGAGCAGCGGCTGGTGCAGAACTCCTGGGACTACGGCGCGGTGGCGTTCATCGCCTGGGAGCCGTTCAAGACGAGCATGAAGGACATCGCCTCGGGCAAGGAGGACGCGTACATCCACGAGTACGCGAAGTCCGTCCAGGAACTGAACCTGCCCGTGGCGATCAGCTTCGCGCACGAGATGAACGGCTTCTGGTACCCGTGGGGCACCAAGAAGACCACCGCCGCCGAGTTCACCGCCGCGTACAAGCACATCCACGACATCTTCGACGACGAGGGCGCCACCCAGGTCATCTGGGTGTGGAGCCCTAACGTCACCCACCCGATGCCGAACGTGAAGCTCAAGCCGTACTGGCCGGGCGACGACTACGTCGACTGGGTCGGTGTCATCGGCTACTACGGGGCCACCGGCCCGAGCACGTACCGGACGCTGTACGGGCCGACGATGACAGCGATCCGTACCTTCACGAAGAAACCGTTCATCATCGCGGAGACCGCCGCGCAGGCCGGTGAGCGCAAGCCCGCCGACATCAAGTCCCTCTTCCAGGGGACCGCCGAGCGCGACGACGTCATCGGGTTCGTCTGGTTCAACTTCGACAAGGAGACGGACTGGCGCATCAACAGCGGTCCGCTGTCCGAGAAGACCTTCAAGGAGCAGGCCGCGAACCCGGACTTCGGATTCGATGTGACGAAGCCATGAGCGATCCGACCACGCCCACCTGGGCGGACGAGTCCGAGTTGCATGACGAATACGCGTACGGGCAGCAGTACAGCCGGACCGACCAGCAGCAGTACGGTCACGCCGAGGACAGCGGCCGGCAGTACGCGCAGCGGGAGAGCCTGCGGCAGTATGCGCAGCAGGCCCGGACCCGCCCGCAGGCGGAGCCGGACCACTCGCCGGCCCACTCGCCGGACCAGGAACAGGGCGGCGGCTACCAGCCCGGCTATTTCACCGAGACCGGCAGCTGGCGCTTCGACGTCCACGGCCGGACATCCTCGTACACCGACCAGCAGGCGTACGACACCTTCGCGCCCTTCGACCCGTACGCCTCCTACACCGCCGTCGAGCCCGAGCGGGCGGCCCCCGCGGCCGCTGAGCCCGAGCCGAAGAAGCCCGGCTACACGCTGCCGCCTGTCGCGGAGTCGTCGTGGGCGGTGGACACGCGGCGCAGCAAGTTGCTCGGGCGCGGAGTGCTGCTGTGCATTCTGCTCGTGCAGGCGGGGCTCTCCCTGCGGCTGACCGGGACGGCCTTCCAGGACGAGGCGCTCTACATCGCGTCGGGCCACTACGAACTGGCGAACCTCCTGCACGGCACCAAACTGCCGGTGGACTTCGCGGCCTACTTCTCCGGGCACCCCAAGCTGTATCCAGTGCTCGCCGGCGCCGTGGACAGCCAGTTCGGCCTCGCCGGCGTACGCGTGGTCAGCCTGCTGTTCATGCTGGGTGCCACCACGCTGCTTTATTCGCTGACCCGGCGGCTGTTCAACCTGCGTGCCGCACTCGGCGCGGCCGCGCTCTTCTCGGTGCTCCAGTCGACGATGGTGCTCGGCAACTTCGCCACGTACGACGCCGCTGCCATCTTCCTGCTCGGACTGTCCGCCTGGGCGGTGGTGCGCACCGACCGGATGAATGCCATGGCCGTGCTGCTCGCGGCACCGCCGGCCGCACTGGCGTTCGGCGTGAAGTACGCCTCCGGTCTGTACCTCCCGACCCTGGTGGTTCTCGCAGTGATCACCGCGCACCGGCACCGCGGCGTTCTCGCGCTGGGCCGTGGTGTGGTGCTGGGTACGGGCATCGGGGCCCTGCTCGGGATCGGCTACTACTTCTCCGGTCCGCTGGGCGGCATCAGCTCCACCACCACCGACCGTGCGAAGGGCACGGACACGGCGGCGACGATGCTCCAGCACAGCGCGGAGTGGGGCGGGCTGGTCTTCCTGGCCGCGCTCGGCGGCACGATCGCCTACGTGCTGCGCGCGCGGATGGGCGAGATGCCGTGGATCGGCGGCGAGACCTCGGGGCGCTGGCGGCGCACCGCGCTCGGCCTGCTGCTGACCGGCACCGCGCTGCTCGCTCCCGCCTACCAGATCCACCTCCACACCGAGATCTCGCTCTACAAGCACGTCGGCTTCGGACTGTTCTTCGCCGCGCCGCTGGCCGGCCTCGGCATGGCCCGCCTGGTCGGCCCGCACTTCCGGCATCCACAGCTCGGGATCCTGCTGTACGTCGTCACTCTCGTGTTCGGCATGGTGCAGGCCCAACAGGCGTACAGCTTCCCGGACTCCACGCAGATGACCTCGTACCTGCGCACGGTTGTCGACAGGAAGGGCACCTACCTCGCCGAGGAGCAGGAGGTCCCCGCCTACTACCTGCGGGACAAGACCAACTGGACGCAGTGGCAGAACTCCTACTTCATGGACTACCGCGGCAAGGACGGCAAGCAGTACACCGGCCCCGACGCGTTCCGGCAGGCCGTCCGTGACGGAAAGTTCGACGCGATCGTGATGCACGGCAATGTCAGCCCGGTGACGTACGAAGCGGTGCAGGAGGGGTTGAAGAACAACTCCCACTACCGGCTGGCGGCCGTGTTCCCCTACACCACGAGCAGCGGAGACTCCGCCTACCGGATTTGGGTGAAGCGATGAGTCCCCATGCCCCCGCTCCGTACGGTGGCGGGTACCCCGACGCCCCGGGCGGCCACGATCCCTACGCGGAACAGGGCGCCTACGCCGGGCAGGGCACGTATGCCGGCGGCCAGGGCGGCTACGCCGAGCCGGGCACGTACGGCGCTCCCGGTCAGTACGCCGATCCGGGCGGGTATCCGGGCCGGCAGGACTCGTACGCTCCCGAGCCCGCCGCTCCGGAACCGGTCGACCCGCAGCCACCCACGGACGAGCCGGCCGACGAGGAGCCCGAGGGCCCGAAGGGCGGGCGGCTTGCCACCGCGGTGGTCTTTCTGCTGCCCACGGCGCTCGCCCTCGCCCTGATCCTGCGCGGGATCGGCGACCGCCAGCTGTGGCGCGACGAGCACGCCACCTGGTGGGCGGCCACACTGTCCCTTCACGACCTGAGCCTGCTGATCCGCTCGATCGACGTCGTGTTCACGCCGTACTACGTGCTCATGCACCTCTGGATCACCCTCGCCGGGGACTCCCCGACCGCGATGCGCATCCCCGGTGCGGTGGCCATGGCGGCCTCCGCGGGCCTGCTGGCCCTGCTCGGGCGGCGGCTGTTTACCACACAGGTGGGACTGCTCGCGGGGCTTGCCTTCGCCGTCGTGCCGGTCACCACGCGGTACGGGCAGGAGATCCGCCCGTACGCCTTCGCGGTGGCCGCGGTACTGCTGTCGACACTGCTGCTCGCCAGGGCGCTGGACAAGCCGTCGTTCAAGGTGTGGGTCGCCTACACGCTGTCGGTGCCGCTGATCGGCTGGAGCCACCTTGCCTCGATGGCTGTCCTCGGCGCGCATCTGGTGATGATCCTCATCGCTCGGCGGGACGGCGACAAGATCGTGGGCTGGGCCTATGCCGCGGCCTGCACGCTGGGCCTGTGTTTCGTCCTTCCCACGGCGATCTCCGGCTCGGGGCAGAGCGGACAGATCGCCTGGAACAATCCGGTGCTGAAGGACCTGATCGACTTCCCCAAGAACCTCTTCGGGGCCTGGGCGGTGGCCGTGCCGGTCATGGCGCTCGGCGCGCTCGGGCTGTTCTTCGCGGGACGGCGTGCCCTTCCGCTGGCCGTCTGGATCGTGCTGCCGCCCCTGGCGACCTACGCCACCGCCGCGCAGCTGCACCTCTTCCTGCCGCGCTATCTGCTCTTCACCGCGCCCGCCTGGGTATTGCTGGCCGCCGTCGCCGTGGTGCGGATCGCAGGACCGGTGGCCGGGGCGAAGGCCGGTACGGGAGCGGCGGCGCGGCGAGGCTTCGGCTGGGTGCTCGTGGCGGCAGCGGTCGCCGCGATCGCCTTCCAGTCGCTGCCCGGCATCCGTGAGACCCGGCACAACGCACTGGGCGAGCCCGATTTCCGCGGCGCCGCCCAGCTCATCGAGGCCGGGCAGAAGAAGGGCGACGGCATCGTCTTCAGCGGTGTGATGTCCGAACGCCGGGCCATGGACTACGAACTGCGGGACGACGCCGGCCGCCCGCGCGACACGCTGATGTACCGCACCCCGCAGGAACTGGGGTCGTTCGGGGCGCTCGAATGCCCGGATTCCGCGAGGTGCCTGGCCAAGGCCGACCGACTGTGGCTCGTGTCGACGACGCCCGACGGGCAGCCGTTCAGCGGCATGCCGAAGACGACGGCGACCGCGATCCAGAAGAGCTTCAAGGTCGTGAAGACCAAGAAGCTGCAATACCTCCAGCTCGTGCTCCTCGAAAGGACACGCGCGGCGACGGACGACCCGTCCAAGGACGAGGACGACGCCGCCAAGCGCAAGGTGCATGCCTGAGTTGGGTTCCGGACGCGGGACGACCCGCGTCCGGCGGGGGGAGTAATCAATTGGGGAGGGAAAGAAATGACGTATGACCTGGGGGGTACCCGCGTCACCGTGGTGATGCCCACCTACAACGAGGCACCGAACCTGCCGCGGATGGCCGAGCTGGTTCTCGGGCTGCCGATCGACGGGCTGCACCTGAAGGTCGTCGACGACTCCAGTCCGGACGGCACCGGGCGGATCGCCGAGGAGCTCGCGGAGAAGTACAACGCCCACCTGCCCGCCGGGCGGCGCAGGATGAGTGTGCTGCACCGGACCGAGAAGGACGGGCTCGGGCGGGCGTACGTCGCGGGTATGAGCGCCGCTCTCGAGGAGGGCGCCGAGTACGTCGTGCAGATGGACGCCGACGGCAGCCACCCCGTGGAAGCGGTCCCACGCATGCTCGGCACGGCCATGGCGTCCGGGGTGGGCCTGGTCGTCGGCAGCCGGTACGTGGAGGGCGGCTCGCTGGACGAGGAGTGGGGCAGGCACCGCGTCCTGCTCTCCCGCTTCGCCAACCGCTACGCCAGGACCGTGCTCGGCACCAAGATCCGGGACATCACCGCGGGCTTCAACCTGTGGTCGGCCGCCACCCTGCGCGACATCGACCTCGCGACCCTGGACAGCGCCGGCTACAGCTTCCAGGTCGAGCTGAAGTTCAAGGCCGTGCGGGCCGGACACAGCGCGGTCGAGATACCGATCCGTTTCGAGGAGCGCACCGAGGGCGTCTCCAAGATGAGCCTCGCGACGCAGCTGGAGTCGGCGCTGGTGCCGCTGCGACTGCGAATGCGCAACCGACGGGACTGAGCGTGATGGTCAGCGGACGCCACGCGCTTCCCTCCCGGTGGGGGAAGCTGTACCGCGAGATCGCGAAGTTCGGCATGGTGGGTGCCTCGGGCTTCGTGGTCAATCTCGCGGTCTTCAACCTCGTCAGGACGGTCACGGACTGGCAGACCGTCAGGGCGAGCGTCCTGGCCACGGTGGTCGCGATCATCAGCAACTACCTCGGGCTGCGCTACTTCGCGTACCGGAACCGGGACCAGGAGGACCGCAACAGCCGGAGGAAGGAGCTGACGCTCTTCCTCCTCTTCAGCGCGATCGGCCTGGTCATCGAGAACTCGGTGCTCTACGCGACGACCTACGGCCTCGGCTGGGACAGCACGCTCGCCACCAACATCAGCAAGTTCCTCGGCATCGGCGTCGCGACCCTCTTCCGCTTCTGGTCCTACCGCACCTGGGTCTTCAGGACGACACCCGGCGGGCGGACGGCCGACAGCCGGCCCGAACCCGTCGTCCCACGCCCCGAGCCCGCCCTGAGCGGGTCCCGGGAGAAGGCCTGACCGAGCCGGATCCGGCGCGCTTCGGCGCGCCGGATCAGCCGCTCGCGGCCGTCGACGCCTGGGCCTCGCCGCGGCGGTGGATCTGGCGGAAGGTGAACTCGGCCAGGTTGTCGCCGATGCCGAAGACCGCGGTGTCCTTCTCCGTCACGTTCTTGCCGTTCGCGAAGCCGGCGATGGTGAAGTAGGCGTAGCGGCCGTAGGAGTTCGAGGTCGTGCGGCAGATCGCGGAGTTGCAGAAGGCCTTGACCGCGCCACCGGACAGCGACCTGACGATGTCCTTCTTGGTGTCGACCTTGCCCTTCGCCTTCGCGGCCTGGGCCTCGGTGTCGAAGACGGCCACGCCGACGGTCACCGAGACGCCGTCCTTGGTGTAGCTGACGCGCATGAACTCGGTGCAGCTGTTGGCCTTGAGGAGCTTTCCGAGACTGGGCTGGACGGCGTCGGCGGCGGCGCAGTTCTTCGTGTCGGCCGTCGTCCCCTTCTTGTACACGGTCGAGCCCATGGTCAGCTGCGTGCCCGGGAAGAGGATCTGCGCGCTCAGCGGGGCCGTGTCCTTCGCCTTGCTGGCGATGAACTCCTTCGGGTCCAGCGGCGGCGGAGCGCTGGTCGGCGCGAACGACGGCGCGGTCCCGGTGGCGCTCGGGATGTCGGCGGTCACCGGCAGTGAGCCGGTCGGCTTGTTCGCCTCGTCGCCGTTGTTCGCCGATACGACGGCCATCGCCACCGCGGTGCCTATCGCGACCGTGGCAAGCGCGCCGCCGGCGATGAAGAGCACCCGACGCCGCCTGTTACGGATCTCGGAGGCCTCGGCGAGCGCGGCCCAGTCCGGGGTCTGCTCGCCCCCGCCGCTGCTCCACGGCTGCTGCGACTGCGGTTTCCAGGGATCCCACTGGGACGGGGGTTCCCCCTGCTGCCCAAAGCTCATGAGGCGCATCTTAGACGGGGTACGGGAGGTGCTGTCGGGCCTGTGGACACCGGTCCGGGGGACCTTTCCGGCGCACATGCACATCTCGGCCGCGGAGGTGTCGTCATCGGCCGCGAAGGCGTCGCCGGGGACTCGTTTTGACCCGTCCGTGGAACCCCGGGTATCCTGCACCTTCGTTGTGTATTGGCCCGCTCGTTCATACGAGAGAAGCCTCTACCTAGGTTCCCTGGAGCAGTTTCCAGTGGGCGGCATACGGGCGGTGCCCCGGCCATTGTCGTCCCCAACTGCACGATCGCTTCAGTGATGCCATGTGTCTGCACCTAATCCACTGAAGAAGAAGGCTGCGAAGTGCGTACATACAGCCCCAAGCCCGGCGATGTGACTCGCCAGTGGCATGTCATCGACGCTCAGGACATCGTCCTGGGCCGTCTGGCTACCACTGCCGCGAACCTCCTCCGTGGCAAGCACAAGCCGACCTATGCCCCGCACATGGACATGGGCGACTTCGTCATCATCATCAACGCCGACAAGGTTCACCTGTCCGGCAACAAGAAGACCCAGAAGCTGGCGTACCGCCACTCCGGCTTCCCGGGTGGTCTGCGCTCCGTCCGTTACGACGAGCTGCTGTCGAAGAACCCCGAGAAGGCCGTCGAGAAGGCCATCAAGGGCATGATCCCCAAGAACACCCTGGGCCGTCAGATGCTGTCGAAGCTGAAGGTCTACAGGGGCGACGTGCACCCGCACGCTGCGCAGCAGCCGGTGCCGTTCGAGATCACCCAGGTCGCGCAGTAGTTCCGGCCACACCCCAAACAGAAAAGAATCTGAGGAGCATCGTGGCCGAGACCACTGTTGAGCAGCCGGTCGAAGAGACCGAGACCGAGCTCGTCGACATCGAGAGCTACACCACCGAGTCCGAGGTCCCCGTCGAGGGTGAGTACACCTCGGAGTCCCTCGCCGGCCGCTTCGGCGACCCGCAGCCGGCCGCCGGCCTGGGCCGCCGCAAGAACGCCATCGCGCGCGTTCGCATCGTGCCCGGCACCGGCAAGTGGAAGGTCAACGGGCGCACGCTCGAGGACTACTTCCCGAACAAGGTCCACCAGCAGGAAGTCAACGAGCCCTTCAAGGTGCTCGAGCTCGACGGCCGCTACGACGTCATCGCCCGCATCTCGGGTGGCGGCGTCTCCGGTCAGGCCGGTGCCCTGCGCCTCGGCGTGGCCCGCGCGCTGAACGAGGCCGACGTGGACAACAACCGCGCCGCCCTCAAGAAGGCCGGTTACCTCCGCCGCGACGACCGTGCGGTCGAGCGCAAGAAGGCCGGTCTCAAGAAGGCCCGCAAGGCCCCGCAGTACAGCAAGCGTTAAGCTTCGCTGCCTGCAAGCTCGTACTCGCACGTCAGCAGTACGTACGACGTACGTCCGAACGCCCCGGCGGCACGCCACAGTGCCGCCGGGGCGTTCGTTTATCACCGTCTTGGGCGTATAACGGCACAAGGCGCTCAAGGGCTCATGTGATCGGATGATCTCCGTAACTGCCGCTTCCTCAGGAGGACAAGTGGGACGACTCTTCGGCACGGACGGCGTGCGCGGTGTCGCCAACGCGGATCTGACGGCCGAGCTGGCGCTCGGTCTGTCGGTCGCGGCGGCGCACGTGCTGGCCGAGGCGGGTTCGTTCGAGGGCCACCGTGCGACGGCGGTCGTCGGACGCGATCCGCGCGCGTCCGGGGAGTTCCTGGAGGCCGCCGTGATCGCGGGCCTCGCCAGTGCCGGCGTGGACGTCCTGCGGGTCGGTGTGCTGCCGACGCCCGCGGTGGCGTATCTCACAGGCGTGCTCGGCGCCGACCTCGGCGTCATGCTCTCCGCCAGCCACAACGCCATGCCCGACAACGGCGTCAAGTTCCTCGCGCGCGGCGGGCACAAGCTCGACGACGCGCTGGAGGAGCGGATCGAGGCGGTCTACGAGGAGCACCGGGGCGGTGAGCCCTGGGAGCGGCCGACCGGCGCCGGGGTCGGCCGGGTCCGTGAGTACACCGAGGGCTTCGACAGGTACGTGGCGCATCTGATCGCCGTACTGCCGAACCGGCTCGACGGGCTGAAGATCGTCCTCGACGAGGCGCACGGAGCGGCCGCGCGGGTGTCGCCGGAGGCGTTCTCGCGGGCCGGGGCGGAGATCGTCACGATCGGGGCCGAGCCGAACGGGCTCAACATCAACGAGGGCTGCGGGTCCACGCACCTCGGGCTGCTGAAGGCCGCCGTCGTCGAGCACGGTGCGGACTTCGGCATCGCGCACGACGGGGACGCGGACCGGTGCCTTGCCGTCGACCACACCGGCGAGGAGGTGGACGGCGACCAGATCATGGCCGTGATCGCGCTGGCGATGCGGGAGCTCGGTGCTCTGCGGGCCGACACCGTGGTGGCCACCGTCATGTCCAACCTCGGGTTCAAGCTGGCGATGGAGCGGGAGGGGCTCAACATCGTCCAGACCGCCGTCGGGGACCGGTACGTGCTGGAGGCGATGAAGGAGCACGGGTACGCGCTGGGCGGTGAGCAGTCCGGGCACGTGATCATCCTCGATCACGCGACCACCGGGGACGGCACGCTGACCGGGCTGATGCTGGCCGCCCGGGTGGCGTCGAGCGGGCGGTCGCTGAAGGAACTCGCCTCCGTCATGGAGCGGTTGCCGCAGGTGCTGATCAATGTGCCGGATGTGGACCGGTCGCGGGTCTCGACATCCGGGGAGCTGGCCACGGCCGTTGCCGAGGCCGAGCGGGAACTCGGCGAGACCGGGCGGGTGTTGCTGCGGCCGTCCGGGACCGAGCCGTTGGTGCGGGTCATGGTCGAGGCCGCGGACATCGATCAGGCTCGGGCTGTTGCCGGGCGGCTTGCCGATGTGGTGAAGTCGGCGCTCGGCTGAACTGCCGGGCAGGGGTGGGGGATCGGCGTGCACTGCGGGCCGCGGCGCCGTCGTGGCTGGTCGCGCCCACGCGGCGGGGCCGCATATCGGACCGGGCCCCGCGCCCCTAAGACTTCTTCCAGAGCCATTTCTGACAGAGCAGCGTAAGAGTGCCTGCCATGACGATGCCGAGCAGGTTCAGCAGGAGCTGGTTCGTCGAGCCGGCCGTCTGGTTCGTGTCGCCGTAGGCCAGGGCGATCGCCGCGTTCGCGGCCGCCGGGACGGTGGTGACCGAGATGGCCACTCCCACCAGGGCGCCCGACTTCGCCGACGTCAGGCTCAGGGTGCCCGCGATGCCCGCCAGGACCGCCACGACGAAGGAGAAGGGGTCCGGGGCGTACACGAAGGCGGTGTTGGGGCGGTGGCCCTCCAGGTCGGCCTTGTGGAAGAGGTTCAGGGCGTCCATGAACCACGTGAAGCCGACCGTCGCCGCCATCGCCACCGCGAAGCCCACCAGCAGCGCGACCAACGAGCGCACCGCGAGGCGGGGACGGCGTTGGACGACCGCCGTGCTGATACCGGCCAGCGGGCCGAACTCCGGGCCCACCGCCATCGCGCCCACGATCAGGATCGCGTTGTCCAGCACCACACCGCAGGCCGCGATCATCGTGGCCAGCGTGAGGAAGGCCAGGTACGTGATGGAGAGCGTCGACTCCTCGTGCGTCGCCTCCGCCAGGTGCTCCCACAGCACCGCGTCCGCGCCCTCGCCGGGTGCCTCGTCCTCGGCCTTGTCGGCGCGCTTGGAGAGCGACAGGTCGATGTTCTCGACGGCGATGGAGCCGGTCCTGTCGAGGCCCAACTCCCTCAGTCCGCCGATGAGTTCGTCGCCGGCCTCACGGGCCGCGTCGCACATCACGACGTCGCCCGCGGGGTTGCGGGCGACGCCCGGCAGCACGACGAGATGTGCGGTGCCGACCGTCTTCTCGATCAGACGGACCACGTCGTCGGTCTTCTCGGCCGGTGTGATCAGGCGCAGATGCAGCATGACGCCTTTCTAACAGGCGCCGCTCCTCAGAGTTTGCGGAGGCTCAGCTTGCGCACCTTGTGGTCCTGGCCCTTGCGGATGACGAGGGTGGCGCGGCCTCGGGTGGGGGCGATGTTCTCGACCAGGTTGGGCTTGTTGATGGTGCGCCACAGGGTGCCGGCGTAGTCGACGGCCTCCTCCTCCGACACCTGGGTGTACTTGCGGAAGTACGACTCGGGGTCCTGGAAGGCCGTCGCGCGGAGCTTGCGGAAACGGTTGAGATACCAGCGCTCGATGTCCTCGGCGCTCGCGTCGACGTACACGCTGAAGTCGAAGTAGTCGGCGAGACCGACGCGGGTGCGGCCGTCCGTGCCGGGGAGGGCGGGCTGCAGGACGTTCAGGCCCTCGACGATCAGGATGTCGGGGCGGCGGACGGTGAGCCGCTGGTCGGGGACGATGTCGTAGATCAGGTGGGAGTAGACGGGGGCGGTGACCTCGTCCTTGCCGGCCTTGATGTCGGCGACGAACCGGGTCAGCGCGCGGCGGTCGTACGACTCCGGGAACCCCTTGCGCGACATGAGCCCGCGAGCCTGGAGCTCCCTGGTGGGCAGCAGGAAGCCGTCGGTCGTCACCAGTTCCACGCGGGGGTGCTCGGGCCAGCGGGAGAGAAGCGCCTGGAGGAGACGGGCGACGGTCGACTTGCCGACGGCGACCGAACCGGCGACCCCTATGACGAACGGCGTGCCCGACTGGGAGCCCTGTTCGCCCAGGAAGGTGTTCAGGGCGCCTCTGAGACCGTCCGTGGCGCCGACGTACAGGTTGAGGAGCCGGGACAGCGGGAGGTAGATGTCCCGCACCTCGTCGAGGTCGATGACGTCACCGAGACCGCGCAGCTTTTCCACCTCGTCCGCGGTGAGCGGCAACGGCGTCTTCTCCCGCAGCGCGCTCCACTCGGAGCGGGTGAGATCGACGTAGGGAGTCGCCTCCGGCTTGTGCCGGTGGGCGCTCCGGGGCATCGGGGAGACCGGAGAGATCACAGTCCATTGTTAACGGAGTTTGAACGGGGTGGGGGGTGGGGTGGGTCACGTCGGGCTGTGAGGGGGTGTCGCCCGCTGCCGCAATATCCGGAATCGGGCACGAAGTGCCGTGTTCCGGCGGCCCTCGACCCCTAGGCTGCCGCGCATGTGCGGAATCGTGGGATACGTGGGGTCGCAGTCGGCGCTCGATGTCGTGATGGCCGGGCTGAAGCGGCTGGAGTACCGGGGGTACGACTCGGCGGGTGTCGCCGTGCTCGCCGACGGCGGGCTGGCGGCGGCCAAGAAGGCCGGGAGGCTGGTCAATCTGGAGAAGGAGCTGGTGGACCGGCCGCTGCCGGCGGGGCCCACCGGGATCGGGCACACCCGCTGGGCCACGCACGGCGGACCGACGGACGCCAACGCGCATCCGCATCTGGACAACGCCGGCCGGGTGTCGGTCGTCCACAACGGGATCATCGAGAACTTCGCGGCTCTGCGGGCCGAGCTGGAGGAGCGGGGGCACTCGCTCGTCTCCGAGACCGACACCGAGGTCGTCGCGCATCTGCTCGCCGAGGAGTTCTCGGTGACCGCCGACCTCGCGGACGCGATGCGGCTGGTGTGCCGGCGGCTGGAGGGGGCGTTCACGCTGGTCGCCGTGCACGCGGACGCGCCGGACGTCGTGGTCGGCGCCCGGCGGAACTCGCCGCTCGTGGTGGGGGTGGGGGAGGGGGAGGCATTCCTCGCCTCCGATGTCGCCGCGTTCATCGCGCACACGCGGTCCGCGATCGAGCTGGGCCAGGACCAGGTCGTGGAGCTGCGCAGGGACGGGGTGACCGTCACCGGCTTCGACGGGCTGCCCGCCGACGTCCGCTCGTTCCACGTCGACTGGGACGCCTCCGCCGCCGAGAAGGGCGGCTACGACTACTTCATGCTCAAGGAGATCGCCGAGCAGCCGAAGGCGGTCGCCGACACCCTCCTGGGCCGTATCGACGCGGCCGGTTCGCTCACGCTGGACGAGGTGCGGATCAGCGACGCCGAGCTGCGGGAGGTGGACAAGGTCGTCATCGTCGCCTGCGGTACGGCCTTCCACGCGGGGCTCATCGCGAAGTACGCCATCGAGCACTGGACCCGTATCCCCTGCGAGGTGGAGCTGGCGAGCGAGTTCCGCTACCGGGACCCGATCCTCGGACCGCGCTCCCTCGTGATCGCCATCTCGCAGTCCGGGGAGACCATGGACACCCTCATGGCGCTACGGCACGCCCGTGAGCAGGGTTCCAAGGTGCTGGCGATCTGCAACACCAACGGGTCGACGATCCCCCGGGAGTCCGACGCGGTGCTGTACACGCACGCCGGGCCCGAGGTCGCCGTGGCGTCGACGAAGGCGTTCCTGACGCAGCTCGTGGCGTGCTACCTGGTGGCGCTGTACCTGGGGCAGGTGCGCGGGACCAAGTGGGGCGACGAGATCTCCGCCGTCATCCGCGACCTCTCACGGATCTCCTGCGAGGTCGAACGGGTGCTGGAGACCATGGAGCCGGTGCGGGAGCTGGCGCGGTCGCTGGCCGACAAGAACACCGTGCTGTTCCTCGGGCGGCACGTCGGGTATCCGGTGGCGCTGGAGGGCGCGCTGAAGCTGAAGGAACTCGCCTACATGCACGCCGAGGGCTTCGCGGCGGGGGAGTTGAAGCACGGGCCGATCGCGCTGATCGAGGAGGATCTTCCGGTCGTGGTGGTGGTGCCGTCGCCCCGGGGGCGGTCGGTGATCCACGACAAGATCGTGTCCAACATCCAGGAGATCCGGGCCCGGGGCGCGCGCACGATCGTGATCGCGGAGGAGGGGGACGAGGCGGTGGTGCCGTACGCCGATCACCTGATCCGGATCCCCGCGACCCCGACGCTGCTTCAACCGCTGGTGGCCACGGTGCCGTTGCAGGTGTTCGCGTGCGAGCTGGCGACCGCCCGGGGCAACGAGGTGGACCAGCCCCGGAACCTCGCGAAGTCGGTCACTGTGGAGTAGTCGGCTGCCCGGTCCGGTACAGGTTGCGGGCGGCGCGGATCAGCAGGAACTCCAGCGCGAACCCGGCGATCGCGGCGAGTCTTATCGAGGGTGATTCCTGTATCCCGTTGACGACAAGAGCGATCATGAGTGGGGGAAACAGCGTGGCCAGCGTGGTCACGAGGACGAAGTGGCCCGTCACGCGCCCGATCGCTCTCTGGCCTTCCGTCTGCTTGGACTCGTCCGCCGGGGTCCGTGCGGCGGGAGCCTGCCTGTCGCGCGGCTGAGGTATCTCCGCCGCCGGGCGGGCCGGCAGGGGGACGACCGCGGCGGCGGGAACAGCCTTGTCCAGTACGGCGATCCGCTCGGCCGTGACCTCCCCGAACAGGGTCGGCTCCACGGCCACCTGGAAGCCGTCGAGGCCGGTGAGGCGCCGGGCTCCGTCGGGGCGGGTGGTCATCGCGGCGCAGGCGTCGTACCGCACGGTGACCAGGCCGCCCGGCGTCGACAGCGTCACCCCCGCCTCCCCGATGATCAGCGTGACGTCGTCGTCCTCCAGGGACGGGTGCAGGGTGCCGGACACCCCGGACGGCGAGAAGCGGGGAGCGGGGGTGAGCCCCGCCCAGTCGGCGCCCCGGGTCGGCACCTGCAGCAGCCCGCCGTCCCATGCCTCCCGGGCGACCTCGCGCAGGTCGTCGACGCCGACCGCCCCGAGTTCGTCGCGGTGCTGCTCGGGAGTCAGGATCCGGTGGCCGGTCAGCAGACTGAGCGCGTACGACGGCAGCAGGGCCGCGCCGAGATCGGGGACGTCGTAGCGCTTGAGCAACTTCCCGCGCGCGGAGTCCAGTTCGGCCTGCTCGATGCGGCCCGCGCGCAGTCGGGCGAAGGTGTCGACGAAAGCGCCGACCGCCGCGTCCTGCTTCTGCGGCAGCGCGTCGGCGTACGCGGTGAGGGTGGCGGAGTCGGCGTCGCGCGGGGAGTAGTCGGCCTCCGCCGAGTACGAGTACCCGCCCTTCTGACGCAGGTCCTGGAAGAGCGCACGGCCCAGGACCTCGGCGAACACGGCGGCGGCGGTGGAGCGGCGCAGGACGGACGTGAAGACGAGGTGGCCGTCGTCGCCGCGGAGGTAGGCGGGCGTGACGGGCAGCGCGCTGGTCGCGGCCGGGGTGGGGAGGCGGCGGCCGGCGGGCAGGGTGAGGTCCAGGCCGTCCGGTACCCGGTCGCCGGTGAGCCACAGGACCGCGTTGTCGCGGGTGAACCGGGTCTTCGCCCACTGGCGCACCTGGTCGGCCGTCAGGCTCCAGGTGCCGAGTTCGTCGTAGCTGGACAGTCCGTGGCCCTGGGCGCCGTAACGCCAGAGCGGCATCGGGGACAGGGGGCCTTTCCCGCGGCTGCCCGCCTCCGTGCGCAGGATCTCCCTCTCCGTCTCCAGACGGTCCATCGGGAGGTTGCCCAGCGCCGCGCAGACGCTGTTGAGATACGTGACGACCTCGTCCTCGCCGCCGGTGACGTGGAAGAGGGTGTAGGTGTCCGCCGTGGCGCCGTTGTAGTGCAGGTCGGACAGGCCCAGGCGGTGCAGGGCGAGGTGCTCGACGAGGTGGGTGAGGCCGGCCGTGGGCAGGGTCTCGTCGACGTGGCCCACCCGGAAGAAGAGCCCGGCGGTGATCTCGCCGGGGCGCGGTGCGAAGAGGGTGGGGATGCCGTGGACGGTGGTGTGGCTGACCAGGCTGTCGAGGACGTCGAGGGAGTCGAGGTCCGGGGCGGGCGGGTGCTCGTGTGTGGTCATGTCGGGTGTCGCCTCCCTCAGAGCATCGCCGACGCGGCGGTGCGGTACTCCGTGAACCGGCTCTTCCAGTCGGGCAGGTACCGCCAGAAGGACTCGGAGGCCGTGTCGCCCAGGGCGGCGAAGTGCGGGGCGGCGTCGGTGAGATGACCGCCGAGGGAGAAGGCCAGGGCGAAGGTGCTGTGGTCGCCGGTCCAGTGCCAGTCGCGGGGGTGGTCGGGGTGCAGGACGGACGCTCGGGCGGCGCGGTGCAGTTCGTCGCGCACCGATATGTTCCGCAGGTACTCCGTGGCCTGGGCGCCTTCCAGATCGATGAAGTGCTCGATGTGGGCCTCGGCGACCAGGACACCGGCGTGCGATCCGTCCGGCGCGGCACTCGCGCACTCCCCGGCGAAGGCGTGCGCCACCTCCCATGAACCGCCCCACTTGGGGCACAGCTGCTGCAGCAACCGGGACTGCGCTTCGACGTGGTGCGGGTGGTGCTCCGCCAGCCGGTCGTAGCGCCGCCGCGCCTCGGACTGCCCGAGGCTCAGCCCACGGGCGGTCGCCAGCCGTGCGGTCCACGCCGGGACGTACGCCGGATGCTCCGCGCACACCTCGATCAGCAGCCGTTCCGCCTTGTGCAGCCAGTCCTGGAACAACTCGGCTTGGTCCCACGGGACGTCCTTGGCGAGGCCACGGCCGCGGGCCCGCCAGCCGAGGTGGATGTACCGCTCGGCGAGGAGGGTGCGGGGGAGAGGGTCGGCGGGCTCTGCCTTCGCGGCCTTCTCCAGGAACCACTCGGTCCGCTCGACTCCGGCGAGGAGCGTTGCCGCGAAGGAGGCGTCCTCGGCCTCGGCGGAGGGGATCTTTTCGAAGAACGCCCGCGTGGCCACCCAGTCCCCGTCCCACGCGGCGTCACGCAACGGGGCGAGCCCGGGCACCGCGTCGAACGGGTCGATCACCAGCGGTCTGTCCCCGCCGACAGTACTTTCGCCCATACGACGGTCCCCCTGGCCTTGTCGATACGCGGTGCTGCGCAGGCTAGCAGGAGGGGTTACGCGGGGTTACTTAGTTTGGGGGGTGCTCTTGAGGGCGTTGAGGAAGGTGGTGAAGGGGGCGGGGGGGAAGGTGAGGGTGGCGGTGGTGGGGGTCTTGGAGTCGCGGACGGCTATGTGGGTGGGGGAGTTGGCTATCTCGACGCATTCGTTGCCGTCGCCGCCGCCGGAGTAGGACGACTTTCGCCAGTTGTCCATGGGGTCCCTCACAACTCTTCTGCCAGCCGGTGGATGAAGTCACGGGTCTGGTCCGGTTCGAGTGATACGGCCTCCACCATATGGAAGCGCGTTCGATAACTGCGGAGCTGGGCCTCGGCGTCGACAAAGATTGAGCCATGGGGCGTGTCCCGTACCACCGTGTCCAGCTTGGGCAGAGGGCCACCCACGTACGTCATCGTGCTTGAGGCTCTGGCGAAGCCGTCCAGGTCGAAGGGGATGGCACGCAAGGTGATGTGGTCCGCCTCGGACAGCTCAAGGAGCCGGGCGAGTTGGGCCTTTGAGGCGGTGCGGTCGCTGACTCTGATCCGAAGCGCGGCCTCATGGATCACCGCTTTGTACGGGATGCTGATCTGCTGGCGTGCCTTCCTGTGCTGGATGCGCAACTCCATCTCGTCATGGGTGAGTTCGGGCAATCTGTCCGAGAAGACTGCACGGGCGTAGTCCTCCGTCTGCAGCAGGCCCGGCACGTACAGGACAGCAGCGTGGTGCTGGAACCGAGCATGGTGTTCCAGCTCGGACAGGTCCAGGAAAGACGTGGGCAACAGGCCCCGGTACTTCTCCCACCAGCCACGGGTCCGGTCGGTGGCCATCGTGGCCAACGCTTCGATGAACTCCTTGTCCGTGCAGGCGTAGTGGGACGCGAGGCGACGTAGACGTTCCTCGCTCACGCCTGCGAGCCCGGATTCGATGTGGCTCATCTGGGCGCGATTCGCCCCGAGCAGCGCTGCGGCCTCGATGGCGGTGAGTCCTGCCGCCTCGCGGAGTCTGCGCAGTTCGGTCCCCAGCCGCACCTGGCGTGCGGTGGGTTCGCGCCTCAGGACCATGGGGTGCTCCTCGTTCGGGGGCGGATCACGCGATCCACTTGCTTCGGTCCACATGTTAGCCCTACCGTCGGTGACGTAACGCTTACTCTGCGGAAGTGCACCGCTTCGTCCTGCCGTGACGACTGCGGCATCGCCACCGCACTCAACCCCCCACCCCTGAACCGGAGTTCACCCATGCCCGAAAACGAACCCTGGGAGTACACCCTGTACATCCCCAACGACCTCCGAGCCGTCACCGTCGCCCGCCGCACCCTCCGGCTGATCCTCACCATGCACGGCCTGATCCGCCTGACGGACACCGCGGAGCTGCTCGCGGCGGAGCTGGTCTCGAACGCCGTACGCCATACGAAGGGGCCGGCCGCGCTGCGGGTGCGGTGGTCGGCGGGCGTGCTGCGGATCGGGGCGTGGGACGCGGACCCGGAACCACCGGAACCGCCGGGGGAGTTGGGCCTTCTCGGGGAGGCGGAGGAGGGGAGGGGGCTGGCGTTGGTGAAGGCCTGCGCGGACCTGTGGGGGTGGCAGCCGTTGGCCAGACACGGCAACCGGGGGAAGTACGTGTGGTGCGAGCTGGCGGCGGCCTGACCGGGGCGTTCAGATGTGCAGGTCGGGAGGGAAGCCGGTCCAGCGCAGTTCGGCGGGCAGGTGCCGCATGTCGTTGGAGACGAGGACGGAGGCGGGGCGCCCGGGTGCGTACCGGATGACGGTGAGTGCCGCGTTGCCGTGGTTGAGGCCGAGCCAGCGCCACTTCGGCGCGTACATGGCGTCCCGGACGAGCCAGGCGACGAGGAAGTTGTGGGTGATGACCAGGTCGTGCCGGTCCTCCTCGCCGTCCACCGGTCCGGTGAAGAGGTCGAGTGCCCGGTGGGCCAGCGTGGCGCCCTGCTCCCGCTCGTCGTCGGTGGTGTCGGCGAGGAAGCGGAGGTAGAAGTCCGCTGATTCTGGCGGGAGTTCGTCCCCCTGGGGCATGTAGGGCACGTAATCGCCCGCGACTTCCGAGACGAGCAGGGGGATGTTCTTCAGTTGGTCGTGGATCAGGCGGGCCGTCTGTGCTGCCCGCGGTAGCGGACCATGGTGAACGCCCGTGAAGGGGACGTCCTGAAGCCGTCGGCCGAGCAGTGTGGCCTGCTGTCGGCCGGCCTGGGTCAACCCGCTCTCGTCCGGCAATGCCTCACCGTGCCGGGCGAGATAGAGGTAACGGGTGGCCGTGCCGGTCATCTGAGGCTCCCTTGCTCGACGAATACGCCGCTCGAAAGGGTGAACGTACTCCGTATTTCCGGATCGTCCTTTCGGTGATCGACTTACGTTGCGCTCATGGTCACATCAGCTCACGAGGGCATGCACCGGATCTTTCAGGAGCGGCCCGAGATTCTGGGGTCCGTGTTCGAGGCGCTGGGTGTCCCGTTGTCCGAGAAGGCCACCGTGGATGCCGTCACCACCGATGTGACGGAGACCCGGCCGCTGGAGCGGCGTGTGGACACCGTGTTGCGCATCGGCCCGTCCGACGGTGAGGACTTTCTGCTCGCCATCGAGGCGCAGTCGGGCAAGGTCGCGGGAAAGGAGGCGAGTTGGGCGTACTACGTGGCCTACCTCCAGGCGAAGTTCCGGCTGCCCGTGTTGCTGCTCGTGGTGTGTCAGGACGGGCCCACGGCCAAGTGGGCAGCCGGTCCCTTCGACTGCGGCACACGCGGCTGGACGGCTCTGCGGGTGTATCCGCTGGTCGCCGGGCCGGACAACCTGCCGGTGATCAAGGACGCCAGGACCGCGGCGAAGAACCTCGCTCTGGCGGTGCTCTCCGCCCTGGCGCACGCCCGCGATCCCGACTGCGACGCCATACTGGAGGCGATCAGCAGCGCCCTACAGGAAGTCCGGGAAACCGATCCCGACACCGCCGAGTACTTCTTCGACTTCCTGGAAGTCACCCTGGGCAAGACCCCAGCCGGAGAGAAATGGAATCGGATCATGTCGTTCGTCAGCTACTTCCCCGGGCGGGGAACGGTTCGGGAGACGGCCTATCTGGAAGGCAAGTCGGAAGGAAAGGCTGAAGGAAAGGCTGAAGGCAGGGCAGAGGGCGAGGCCAAGGGGATTCTGTCCGTGCTGGAGGTACGCGGTATCCCCGTGCCGGACCGTGTGCGCGAGCGCATCACCACCTGCACCGATCCCGA
Organism: Streptomyces sp. NBC_00285; assembly: GCF_036174265.1. NCBI lineage: Bacteria > Bacillati > Actinomycetota > Actinomycetes > Kitasatosporales > Streptomycetaceae > Streptomyces > Streptomyces sp. NBC_00285. The sequence goes on from NZ_CP108055.1 coordinate 6,536,061, forward strand.
CCGCATGGACGCCTGGCTGGAGCGTTCCCGCACGGTCGAGCGGGCCGAGGACCTGTTCGCCGAGGACCCGGAAGGCGCCTGAGCCAAGAGGCGGTCGGGTGGATCGTAGAGTGCCCGGATGAGCATCATCGGGGTCGGTATCGACGTTGCCGAGATCGAGCGGTTCGCGGCGTCGCTGGAGCGTACGCCGGGGATGGCCCGGCGGTTGTTCCTGGACAGTGAGCTGTTGTTGCCCAGCGGTGAGCGTCGGGGTGTCGCCTCGCTTGCCGCCCGCTTCGCTGCCAAAGAGGCGCTCGCCAAGGCGCTCGGGGCACCCGCCGGCCTCTACTGGACCGACGCCGAGGTGTACGTCGAGGACACTGGGCAGCCTCGGCTGCGGGTGACCGGGACCGTGGCCGCGCGGGCCGCCGTTCTCGGGGTGCGGTCCTGGCATGTGTCGCTCAGTCATGACGCGGGGGTGGCTTCGGCGGTGGTGATCGCGGAGGGGTGAGACGGGGGGCGACGGTCACCGCCTCACAGCCCCGCGAACAGTTCGTCCAGCGGGGCCGGGACCCGGTCGGGGGTCAGGGCCTCGACCAGGAGGTGGCCGTAGCGGATCTTGCGGCCCTTCTTCGTGCCGAGGAAGCGGCGTAGTTGCTGGTGGCGGGGCCGGTCGTGCTGGGCGGGCTGGGAGAGGAAGGTCTGCCAGGGGCGCAGGTCGCCCTCCGTCTCCACGATCTCCTCGACGCGTGCCGTGCCCAGGGCGCGGATGAGTTCGTCCTCCAGGTCCGACACGCACACGAAGACCGCCGAGTCCGCGGCTCCCGCCCGCTCCAGCCCGCGGTCGTAGAAGGGGCGTTCGCGTTCGTCGCACAGGCCCGTCAGGCGCAGGCCCAGGCCGGGTGGGCCGAGGAGGGCGGCGTAGCGGGCGACGCTCATCGCGCCGCCCATCGACACGGCGGCCACTCCTTCCGCGGCCAGGTCGCGGTCCCGGCGTGCGGCCAGCGCCTCGACCGCCGCGAGGTCGCTCGGGCCCTCCAGCAGGACCGCCTTCCGTATCCCCAGGTGCCCGGCCAGATCGCGCGCCGGCTCACCGGAACCGCCGTTCGCCCAGCCGTCGACCGCGTCCCGGAACGCCCCCATGTCTGCCATACAGGGAGTCTGCACCCCGGGCCGACGGCACGGCATCTGATATCCGGCTCGCCGGTGGGTGGGCCGGACCCGTGTTGTTCACCTGCGCCCGTGACGGGGGAGACTCGGAGCCATGCGTACTGCGTACAGCGTGGAGACGGTCAGGGCGGCCGAGCGGGAGCTGATGGCCCGGCTGCCGGAAGGCGCGCTCATGCAGCGGGCGGCGGCCGGACTGGCCGCGGCCTGCGCCGATCTGCTGGGGCGGGTGTACGGCCGTCGGGTCGTACTGCTCGTCGGGAGCGGGGACAACGGCGGGGACGCCCTCTACGCGGGCGCGCGGCTCGCGAGGCGCGGGGCCGGGGTGGCCGCGGTGCTCCTCGCGCCCGAGCGGGCCCACTCCGCGGGGCTGGCCGCGCTGAAGCGGGCCGGAGGGCGGGCCGTGAGGGTCGACGGCGCCGACCGGTTGATCGAACGGGCCGACCTCCTTCTCGACGGGATCGTCGGCATCGGCGGCAAGGGCGGACTGCGGCCCGACGCGGCCCGGCTGGCCGAGGCCGCCGACCGGTCCCGCGCCGCCGTCGTCGCCGTGGATCTGCCGAGCGGGGTCGACGCGGACACCGGGGAGGTGCGCGGGGCCGCGGTGCGGGCCGACCTGACCGTGACGTTCGGGACGCACAAGCCGGGGCTGCTCGTCGATCCCGCGCGGGAGTACGCCGGGTCGGTGCGGCTCGTCGACATCGGGCTGAGGGCCGTCCTCCCCGCCGAGGCTGAGCTGGAAGCTCTCCAACACGCCGACGTACGGCGGCTGTTGCCGGTGCCGACCGGCGAGAGCGACAAGTACCGGCGAGGCGTCGTCGGGATCGCCGCCGGGTCCGCGCGGTACCCGGGCGCAGCCGTGCTCGCCGTGTCCGGGGCGCTGCGCGGCGGCGCCGGGGCCGTGCGGTACGTCGGGCCCGCCGGGGACGCCGTGCTCGCCAGGTTCCCCGAGACCCTCGTCTCCGACCGGGGGCCGAAGCACGCCGGGCGGGTGCAGGCGTGGGTCGTCGGGCCGGGGGCCGGTGACGACGCCGTGTCCGTCGCCGAGGTGCTGGCGTCGGACGTGCCGGTGCTCGTCGACGCGGACGGGCTGCGGCTCGCCGACCGCGACGCCGTACGCGCGCGTACCGCGCCGACCCTCATGACCCCGCACGCCGGAGAGGCCGCCGCGCTCCTCGGGGTGCCGCGCGAGGAGGTCGAGGGGACCCGGCTGGCCTCGGTGCGGGAACTCGCCGGGCGCTACGGCGCGACCGTGCTGCTCAAGGGCTCGACCACGCTGGTCGCCGACGCCGAGGGCGGAGCCGTGCGCGTGAACCCGACCGGGACGGCATGGCTGGCCACCGCCGGCAGCGGTGACGTGCTGTCGGGTCTCGCGGGGTCTCTGCTCGCGTCCGGGCTCGGCGCTCTGGACGCCGGCAGCGTGGCCGCGTATCTGCACGGGCTGGCCGGGCGGTTCGCGGCGGACGGGGCGCCGGTGGGGGCCCACGATGTGGCGGAGGCCGTTCCGGCGGCCTGGCGGGACGTGAGGGACGCGTGAGCGCGAACTAACACCTGATGGGACTAATGCCGGACGGCCGAGTGTGCGGAGCCGAAAGGGCGATGTTTCGCTGGCCGCATGGATGAGCCACATATACACGGCACCACCCGGCGTGAGTTGCTCGGCGGCGCGGCAGTCGTTCTGGGGAGTCCCGTTCTCGGTTTCCACGGTGATCCGCAGGATCCGCCCGACCAGCGGCGCGCACAGGACCAGCCCGACTCGCCCGACCCGCCCGCCCCGTCGGACTCGCAGGATCCGTCGGATCCGTCGGGCGAGGAACCCGGCGGCACTTGCGGCAGCGACTACGACGCCGAATTCGAGGAACTGCTGGCGGCCGCCGAGGACCCCGAGGACGTCGGGGCCGGCGACCGCTCCCTCGCACCCGCCAAGTGGGCCCGCCCCCTGCGCAAGCGGGCCAGGGTGACGATGCGTTACCGGGTGCGCGGGAACTGGCTGGCCGGCTACCACACCGGAGTGGATCTTGCCGTGCCCAAGGGCACGCCGGTGTACGCGGTGGGCACCGGCGTCGTCGTCCTGGCCAGCTGGTCGGGGTCGTACGGCAAAGCCGTGACGATCAAGACGAGTGACTCCCGTTACGTCGTCTACGGCCATCTCTCGCGCATCTCCGTCGCGCGCGGTGCCAAGGTCAAAGCCGGGACGCGGATAGGGAGCAGCGGCAGCACCGGGCGCGCCACCGGCCCGCATCTGCACTTCGAGGTCCGCTCCCGCCGACCGTACGGTTCGGACATCGACCCGGTGAAGTACCTCGCCCGGCACGGTCTCACCCTGTGACGCACACACGCGTGCGCGTCATCGGGGACGTGCTCAGCGGTGCTGTCAGTCGCCTCTGAGACACTGGGGGCGCCATGAACGAGACAGCAACTGCCCCGACCGCACCGCTCCGCGCCCGTGCCGAGATCGACCTGGCCGCGCTGCGGGCCAATGTGCGGGCCCTGCGCGCCCGCGCGTCGGGGGCCGCCCTCATGGCCGTGGTCAAGGCCGACGCGTACGGCCACGGCGCGGTGCCGTGCGCCCGCGCGGCGCTCCAGGCGGGCGCGCAGTGGCTGGGCACCGCCACACCGGAGGAGGCCCTCGCACTGCGCGGCGCCGGACTTCCGGGGCGGATCATGTGCTGGCTGTGGACGCCCGGCGGGCCCTGGCGAGAAGCGGTCGAGGCCGACCTCGACGTGTCCGTCAGCGGGATGTGGGCGCTGCGGGAAGTCACGGAGGCGGCCCGGCAGGCCGGCATCCCCGCGCGCGTGCAGCTCAAGGCGGACACCGGGCTCGGGCGGGGTGGCTGCCAGCCCGGCGAGGACTGGACCGAGCTGGTCGCGCAGTCGCTGCGCGCCGAGGCCGACGGCCTCCTCCGGATCACCGGCCTCTGGTCGCACTTCGCCTGCGCCGACGAGCCCGGGCATCCTTCCGTCGCCGCCCAGCTCGCCCTCTTCCGGGAGATGGTGGGGTACGCCGAGGGCCAGGGCGTGCGCCCCGAGGTGCGGCACATCGCCAACTCGCCCGCCACGCTCACCCTTCCGGAGAGCCACTTCGACCTCGTCCGCACCGGCATCGCGGTCTACGGCATCTCACCCAGCCCCGAGACCGGCGGCCCCGCCGACTTCGGGCTGCGTCCGGTGATGACGCTGTCGGCGTCGATCGCGCTGGTCAAGCGTGTCCCGGGCGGCCATGGCGTCAGTTACGGCCACGGCTATGTCACCCCGGGCGAGACGACCCTCGGCCTGGTGCCCGTCGGCTACGCGGACGGCATCCCGCGGCACGCCTCCGGCGCCGGCCCGGTGCTGGTCGACGGCAAGTGGCGGACGGTGGCCGGGCGGATCGCCATGGACCAGTTCGTCGTGGACCTCGGCGGCGACGAGCCCCCGGCCGGCACCCGGGCCGTGCTCTTCGGTCCCGGCGACCGGGGCGAGCCCACCGCCGAGGACTGGGCGCAGGCCGCGGGCACCATCGCGTACGAAATTGTCACCCGCATCGGAACACGCGTTCCCCGCGTCTATGTGAATGAGGAACTAGCGGGGTAACTGCACAGTGCGTGCGAGAACAACGCGTGCGAGCAGAGCGTGTGCGAGAACAGCGCGTCCGGGAACATCTACCGTCAGTGCCCTCACAAGTGAAACGGGCAGCACTGGCACCATCAGCAGCACTGGCACCATCAGCAGCACCCGACCAGCGAACAGGAGCGGTACGTGAGCGAGAGCAGTGCGGAGGCCGTCGTGGACGCCGCCGCTTCGGTGGCCCTCGCCTCCGCCACGGGGGCGGGCTGGCGGCGGGCGACCGGGTTCGCGGGTGCCGCGATAGGGGTCGTCGCCGCGGGTGCCGCGGCCGGTGTGGCCATCGAGCGGCTCACCGTCGGGCGCGGAATACGGCAGAAGGCGCGACTCGCCCTCGACTCGACCGGGCCGTACGGCGCACTGCGCGGCACACCCGGCAAGGCGCCCGCCGACGACGGCACCGAGCTCTACTACGAGGTCGACGACGTCGACCCGGCGGCCACGCCCGCCCTGTCGCCGCGTCGGCGCCGCCTGTTCGGGCGCAAGGCCCCCGCTCCCGTCACCGTCGTCTTCAGCCACGGCTACTGCCTCAGCCAGGACTCCTGGCACTTCCAGCGCGCGGCCCTGAGAGGCGTCGTACGGACCGTGCACTGGGACCAGCGCAGCCACGGGCGGTCCGCTCGCGGGGTGCGGCAGGTGCAGGACGGGGTGCCGGTCGACATCGAGCAGCTGGGGCGCGACCTGAAGGCCGTCATCGACGCGGCCGTGCCGCAGGGGCCGATCGTCCTCGTGGGGCACTCGATGGGCGGGATGACCGTCATGGCACTGGCCGACCAGTACCCCGAGCTGATCCGCGACCGGGTGGTCGCGGTGGCTCTGATCGGCACGTCGTCGGGAGGGCTCGGCGAGGTCAACTTCGGACTGCCCGTCGCCGGCGTCAACGCCGTACGCCGGGTGCTGCCTGGCGTCCTCAAGGTGCTCGGGCAGCGGGCCGACCTGGTGGAGAAGGGACGGCGGGCCACCGCCGACCTGTTCGCCGGGATCATCAAGCGCTACTCCTTCGCCTCCCGGGACGTCGACCCGGCCGTCGTCCGGTTCGCCGAGCGGATGATCGAGGGCACCCCGATCGACGTGGTCGCCGAGTACTACCCGGCGTTCGACAACCACGACAAGGCCGCCGCCCTCGCCCACTTCGTGGACAAGCCGGTGCTCGTGCTGGCCGGGGTGGGGGACATGGTCACGCCCAGCGAGCACAGCGAGGCGATCGCCTCCCTGCTGCCGGAGGCGGAACTGGTCCTGGTCCCCGACGCCGGACACCTGGTCATGCTGGAACACCCGGAAGTGGTCACCGACCGCCTCGCCGACCTGCTCACCCGCGCGGGTGCGGTGCCCGCAGGGGCTACCGTTGGCGGTTATGGAAGCAGTACCGCGCAACCCGGTTGAGACCGAGCTGACCGTCACCTCCCCCGAGCAGATGCGCGAGCTGGGCCTGAAGCTCGCCGAACTGCTGCGCGCCGGGGACCTCGTGATGCTCAGCGGGGAGCTCGGCGCGGGCAAGACGACGCTGACCCGCGGGCTCGGTGAGGGGCTCGGGGTGCGGGGGGCGGTCACCTCGCCGACCTTCGTGATCGCCCGGGTGCATCCGTCCCTGGGTGACGGGCCGCCGCTCGTCCACGTCGACGCGTACCGCCTGGGCGGCGGGCTCGACGAGATGGAGGACCTCGATCTCGACGTGTCGCTGCCGGAGTCGGTGATCGTCGTGGAGTGGGGCGAGGGCAAGGTCGAGGAGCTGACCGACGACCGGCTCCAGGTGCAGATCCATCGCGCGGTCGGCGACACCACCGACGAGGTGCGGCACGTGACGCTGACGCCGGTCGGTGAGCGGTGGACCGTGGCCGACCTCGGCGTGCTCACGGCCTGAGTGCCGCCCGCGCTTTCCGTGAACGTTCCGACAACGCGTCGGCAAGATATTGCGTTCGGCGTCTTGTGCGTGGTCACATGGTACCCACCTCGTGGTTAGGTCTACCTAACTACGCCCGCCCCCGAACTTCAGGAGGCGTCCATGGCAGCCACCGACAACCGTCCGCAGCCCCAGTCACAGCCGTACGCGATCGTTCGAGGCGTGTCCATGCGCGATCTGCTGGCGTCCTGCGCGGCGGCGGAGGCCGTCTCGACGCCGCCGCGGATGCCCGACCCGGGGACGGGCCGCCGGACCGCCGGGCACGAACGCCCCAAGGCCGCCTGAGCAGTCCTGGGGCCGTTCCGGGGCAGCCCGGGTTCAGGAGGCCCTAGCGGATCACCACGACCTTCGCGCCGATCGTCGCGAAGGCCCACATCGCGTCGCCGTCCTCCCGGGACTCCCGGATGCCGCCCGTGCGCGCGGTGGAGGCATCGGCCGCCGCGTCGTCGAGGGCCGTGCTGAAGCCGATGGCCACGCCGTCGACGCCGGTGAAGCGGACCACGTGCTCGACGGGGGTGCCGTCGGTGCCGGTCACGGCTCCCGACCGGGAGGTGACCGTGTAGACACCGGGGGCGGGGTGGATCCTTCCCGGGGTGACCGGGAAGCTACGGGTGACCAGGCCACCGGGTTCGACGAGCCACACGCGGTCGTCGTCCAGGGAGTACACGACGCGGGCGCCCGTGCCGGAGCTCGGCGGGAGGGCGGTGGGGTGCCGCTTGTCCCGGGGGATCTTGGAGACGGTGGCCGCGGGGACGTCGCCGGTGTGTGCACGGGTGGGCACCGTCGCGGAGGCCTGGTAGGCGAGGAGACCGACCGTCGCCACGGCCGCTGCGGTGAGGGCGGTCACGAAGGCTGCGTTGCTGGGTGCCACCGGCTACCTCTTGAGTGTTTGGTCCTGATTTGTCGTGACGGTAGCAGGTTGTCGACCGGGCACGGCGCCGTCGTGGCTGGTCGCGCCCGTGCGGCCGAGCCGCATATCGGCGGAGCCCAGCGCCCCTTGACGGTCTGCGGCCGCCCCGGCCCCTCAGGAGCCGTAGGCTGTTTGCGTGCTCTTGCTCGCTCTGGATACCGCCACCCCCGCCGTGACCGTCGCCCTGCATGACGGAGGGGACGTCGTCGCCTCCTTCAGCCAGGTGGACGCGCGCAGGCACGGGGAGCTGTTGTTGCCGGCCGTCGACCGGGTGCTCGCGGACGCGGGGGTGAAGCTGGACGCCGTCACCGGGATCGTCGTCGGGGTCGGACCCGGCCCCTACACCGGGTTGCGCGTCGGGCTCATGACCGCCGACACCTTCGGGCTCGCGCTCGGAATCCCCGTGTACGGGATCTGCACCCTGGACGGACTCGCCCACGCCGCCGCCCCCGGCGACGGACCCTTCGTCGTGGCGACCGACGCGCGGCGCAAGGAGGTCTACTGGGCGCGCTACGAGGACTCCCGCACGCGCACCGGGGAACCCGCGGTCGACCGGCCCGCCGACATCGCCGAGCAGGTCAGGGGGCTGCCCGCGGTCGGCGCCGGGGCGCTGCTCTACCCCGACACCTTCCCGGACGCCCGCGAGCCCGAGTACGTCTCGGCCGCCTCGCTCGCCGCCCTCGCCGCCGAACGGCTCGCCGCCGGGGTGGAGCTGCCCGCGCCCCGGCCGCTGTACCTGCGGCGGCCCGACGCGCAGGTGCCCAAGAACTACAAGGTGGTCACCCCCAAGTGACCACACCCGTGAATCCCGTGCTGCGTGAGATGCGCTGGTGGGACATCGATCCCGTCCTGGAGCTGGAGAAGAACCTCTTCCCGGAGGACGCCTGGTCCCGGGGCATGTTCTGGTCCGAGCTCGCGCACTCCCGGGGACCCACGGCGACCCGGCGGTACGTCGTGGCCGAGGCCGGCGAACGGCTCGTCGGGTACGCGGGGCTCGCCCTCGCCGGCACCGCGGCCGACGGCGACACCGGCAATGGCTCCGACGCCGGCCCGGGCGCCGGGGCCGACGTGCAGACGATCGCCGTCGCCCGCGACCACTGGGGCACCGGACTGGGCTCGGTGCTGCTGACCGAGCTGCTGCGGGCCGCGACCGCCTTCGAGTGCGCCGAAGTGATGCTGGAGTGCCGGATCGACAACATCCGCGCCCAGAAGCTCTACGAGCGCTTCGGCTTCGAGGCCATCGGGTTCCGGCGCGGCTACTACCAGCCGGGCAACGTGGACGCCCTGGTCATGCGGCTGACCACAGCATCCGACAGCGGCCTGGCCACAGGACCGACATCCGAACGGGGAACCGAGATCAATGGCTGACGAACCGCTTGTCCTGGGCATCGAGACCTCCTGTGACGAGACCGGCGTCGGCATCGTCCGGGGGACGACCCTGCTGGCCGACGCCATCGCGTCCAGCGTGGACGAGCACGCCCGGTTCGGCGGAGTGGTGCCGGAGGTGGCCAGCCGGGCGCACCTGGAGGCCATGGTCCCCACGATCGAGCGCGCGCTGAAGGAAGCCGGGGTGAGCGCCAGGGACCTCGACGGCATCGCGGTCACCGCGGGCCCGGGGCTCGCCGGCGCCCTGCTCGTCGGGGTCTCCGCCGCGAAGGCGTACGCCTACGCCCTCGGCAAGCCCCTCTACGGCGTCAACCACCTCGCCTCCCACATCTGCGTCGACCAGCTGGAGCACGGGCCACTGCCCGAGCCGACCATGGCGCTGCTCGTCTCCGGCGGGCACTCGTCCCTGCTGCTGTCCTCGGACATCACCTCCGACGTCCGCCCCATGGGCGCCACCATCGACGACGCGGCCGGTGAGGCCTTCGACAAGATCGCCCGTGTGCTGAACCTCGGCTTCCCGGGCGGTCCGGTCATCGACCGGTACGCGCGCGAGGGCGACCCGTCGGCGATCACGTTCCCGCGCGGTCTGACCGGGCCGCGCGACCCGGCGTACGACTTCTCCTTCTCCGGGCTGAAGACGTCGGTCGCCCGCTGGATCGAGGCCCGGCGGGCCGCGGGGGAGGAGGTGCCGGTGCGTGACGTGGCCGCGTCCTTCCAGGAGGCGGTCGTGGACGTGCTGACCCGCAAGGCCGTGCGGGCCTGCAAGGACCAGGGCGTCGACCACCTGATGATCGGCGGCGGCGTCGCCGCCAACTCCCGGCTGCGGGTCCTCGCCAAGGAGCGCTGCGAGGCCGCCGGGATCCGGCTGCGGGTACCGCGTCCCAAGCTGTGCACCGACAACGGCGCGATGGTCGCCGCGCTGGGTGCGGAGATGGTGGCCCGCAACCGCCCCACCTCCAGCTGGGACCTGTCCGCCGACTCCTCCCTCCCGGTGACCGATCCGCACGTCCCGGGCCACGACCACGTCCACGAGGTCAGCAAGGAGAACCTGTACTCGTGACGGTCGCGTTGATGTGGGAGGCCCGGGCGGCCGAGGGACGCGGCGAGGAACTCCTCGCCTGGGCCCGCCGCCAGGAGCTTCCCGTACGACCCCTGCGGCGCGAGACCCTCCGGGCACCGCAGGACCGCGTCCTCGTCCTCACCTGGTGGGACGCGGCCTACGACGCCGAGCTGCCGGAACTCCCCGAGCCGGACGGCGAGTTGGTCGCCCGGGCGGTGCACCGGTGGCGGTTCGAGTCGGTGGAGTGACGGCGGCTCCTACGACACCTCTGTCTCGCAGCGCAGTCGGCGGGTCGGGCCCAACTCCCGTACTGGGCCCGTGAGAAGCAGTCGGGCCGTGTGCCGGGTGTCCGCGCTCGACGTCGCCAGCCGTAGTTCGAGGTCGCCCGGTTCCACGATCCGGCGGCCCTTGCGGTCGGTGAACGCCGACAGTTCGGCGTGGAAGCGGAAGGTGACGCGTCGGGACTCGCCCGGGTCCAGCTCCAGCCGCCGGTAGCCGATCAGGCGGACGTCCGGCCGGGTCACCGAGGCCACCGGGTCGTGCAGATACAGCTGGACGACCTCGGCGCCCGCGCGGTCCCCCGTGTTGCGGACGGTGAGGGCGAGGTCGTAGGAGCCGTCGGTGGTGATCCCCGGCGCCGACCCCTCGAAGTCCTCCCAGGCGAACTCCGTGTACGAGCGCCCGTGTCCGAAGGCGTACAGCGGGGTCGGGTCGAGGTTGCTGACCTCGCCCGCGAGGCCGAGCGGTGGCTGGAGGTAGGTCCAGGGCTGGCCCCCGGGCACCTGCGGGACGCTCACCGGCAGGCGGCCCGAGGGGTTCACCCGGCCCGACAGCACTCCCGCGACCGCCGGCCCGCCCTCCTCGCCGGGGAAGAAGGCCTGTACGACCGCGCCGAGCCGGCCCTGCCAGCGGCCGAGCGCGTAGGGGCGGCCGGTCAGCAGGACCAGCACGACCGGGACGCCGGTGGCGACCAGGGAGTCCAGCAACGCACCCTGTACGCCCGGCAGTTGAAGGTCCGTCACATCGCAGCCCTCGCCCGACGTGCCCCGCCCGAACAGGCCCGCCCGGTCACCGAGCACCGCCACGCAGACGTCCGCCTCGGCCGTCCGGGCCACCGCCTCCTCGAAGCCCCCGGTGTCCGGGTCGTCGACCCCGCAGCCCTCGGTGAACGTCACCTTGGCGTCGGGGAGTTCGGTGCGCAGGGCCTCAAGGACCGTGGGGACCTCGATGCCCATCGGCACGTCGGGGTGGTGGGTCAGGACGTGGGAGGGGAAGGAGTAGCAGCCGAGCATGGCGAGGGCGTCGGCGGCGCGGGGCCCGACGACCGCGATCCGGGTGTCGGGGGCCAGCGGGAGCAGCCCGTCCGGGTTGTCGAGGAGGACCACCGACTCCTCGGCGAGACGGCGGGCCAGGGCGCGGTTCTGCGTCGAGTCGAGGTCGATCCGCTCGGCGGGCTCGGGGTTCCAGTCCTCGTCGAGGAGGCCCAGTTCGCACTTCTGGAGCAGGACCCGGCGGGCCGCCCGGTCGATCAGGGACTCGGGGACCTCCCCTGCCCGGACCGCCTCGATGAGCGGACTGCCGTAGCACCGCACCGTCGGCAGTTCGACGTCCAGGCCCGCCTCCAGCGCCGCGTGGGCAGCGCCCGCCTCGGAGCCGGCGATCCGGTGCTGGGTCTGCAGGAAGCCCACGCCGAAGTAGTCGGCGACGACCGTGCCGGTGAACCCCCAGTCCTCGCGCAGGAGTTCCGTCAGCAGGCCGGGGTCGGCGGAGGCCGGGACGCCGTCCGTGTCGGTGTACGCGGCCATCACCGAGCGGGCCCCGCCCTCGCGCAGGGCGAACTCGAAGGGCGGGAGGGTGATGTCGGCGAACTCCCGGACGCCCGCGCGCACGGGCGCGAGGTTGCGGGCGCCGGCCGAGGAGGCGTACCCGGCGAAGTGCTTGAGCGTGGCGACGATCCCCGCCGACTCCAGGCCCCGGACATACGCGGCGCCGATCGTGCCCACCAGGTACGGGTCCTCGCCGATCGTCTCCTCGACCCGCCCCCAGCGCGGGTCGCGGACGACGTCCAGAACGGGGGCCAGACCCTGGTGGACCCCGACCGCACGCAGGTCGCGGCCGATGGCGCCGGCCATCTCCTCGACCAGATCGGCGTCCCAGCTCGCGCCCCAGGCGAGCGGGACCGGATAGGCGGTGGCCCGCCAGGTGGTGAAGCCGGCCAGGCACTCCTCGTGCGCGAGCGCGGGAATGCCGAAGCGGCCGGCGTCGGCGATACGGCGCTGGGCGCGGGCCAGTGCCTGCGCGCCCAGCGCCGGGTCCACGGGGGCGGTGCCGAAGGGGCGGGTGAGCTGGCCCAGGCCCCGGGTGATCAGCTCGTCCCAGTCGTACGCGGAGGAGCCGGCGGTCATCTCACGTTGCAGAGGGGCGACTCCGTCCCCGTCCGCGCTGGCGCCCACCCACACGCCGTAGAGCTGGGCGGTCTTCTCCTCAAGGGTCATCCGGGAGAGAAGGTCGTCGACGCGGGCGGCGGCGGTCAGGGCGGGGTCACGCCAGGGCGCGGTGGTCATGTAACTCCTGTCGGGCTCGACGTCGGGTCGACGACCTTCGCGAATGTTTCGATATCTAATCCGAATGTTTTGGGAACCTAGGGCCGCAGAGAGGGTTCGTCAAGAGGTCGCGCAGGGATACGATCGCCGCCATGACACCCCCGGAGCCCGCTGAAACCCGGACGACTTCACCTGCGGCAGGACGGTCGGGTCAGACCGCGACCCTTGCCGAGATCGCCCGTGAGGCGGGCGTATCGGCGCCGACAGTTTCGAAGGTTCTCAACGGCAGAGCCGATGTCGCGCCCGCGACCCGCAGCCGCGTCGAGGACCTGCTGCGCGCCCACGGCTACCGGCGCCGGCGCGCCGAGGCGAGCCGTTCGCCCCTGATCGACCTGGTCTTCCACGAGCTGGAGAGCGCGTGGGCGATGGAGGTCATCCGGGGCGTGGAGAACGTGGCGCGCGACGCGGGACTGAGTGTCGTGCTGAGCGAGAGCGCGGGCCGGCTCACCCCCGGGCGCACCTGGGCCGACCAGGTCGCCGCCCGCCGCCCCCACGGCGTGATCCTCGTGCTGTCCGGGCTCGACGAGTCCCAGCGCGCGCTCCTCGGCAGCCGGTCGATCCCGTTCGTGGTGATGGACCCGGCGGGCGATCCGGGCGCCGACGTGCCCTCGATCGGCGCCACCAACTGGCAGGGCGGCCTCGCCGCCACCCGGCACCTCGTCGAGCTGGGGCACGTCAGGATCGGTGCGATCACCGGGCCGTCCCGGATGATGTGCAGCCGCGCCCGCGTCGACGGCTACCGGGCCGCCCTGGAGACCGCCGGGCTGCCCGTCGACCCCGCGCTGATCATGGCCGGCGACTTCCACCACGAGACCGGCTACCGCCAGGGCCTGGAACTCCTGCGCCGCCCGGACCGGCCCACCGCGGTCTTCGCCGGCAACGACCTCCAGGCCCTCGGCCTGTACGAGGCCGCGCGCGAACTGGGGCTGCGCATCCCGGAGGACCTGAGCGTGGTCGGGTTCGACGACCTTCCGTTGGCCCCCTGGGTCGGCCCGCCGCTGACGACCGTACGACAGCCCCTGACCGAGATGGCCGAGGCCGCGGCCAAGCTGGTGCTCGACCTGGGCCGCGACGACGGAAACCAGACGGCGACCCGGGTGGAGCTGGCCACCAGCCTGGTGGTGCGCAGCAGTACGGGGGCTCCTCCGGCGGTTTGACCGGGGTGGGGGTGCGGTAGGCCGCCGGGCGGGGGGTCCTGGTGGCCTGCCGCGGTCGGCGGGTGCGCGGTGCTGCGACCGGGGGTCCGGGCGGTTCCGGTCGTCAGGCGGGTGCGGGTCCGTCGTGGCTGGTCGCGCAGTTCCCCGCGCCCCTGGGTGGCGGTGGGGTCGTGGTGGCGCTTTGCCAGGTTGTGGGTGGGTTGGTGGCGCTGCCGTGTCGGGAGATGGTCTATTGACGGGTGGGGTGCCTGCGCCCACACTCCTCCGAAGCCAATCGGTTGTTCGACCGAAACTTTCGGAGGCGCCCGCAATGAGATCTCTGAGATCCGGCTTACCCCTCGCGGCACTCGTCACCTGCCTCGTCACCCTGCTCACGGCGCCCCCGGCGCACGCGGCCGACCCCCCTCTGCGCGACCTCGCCGCGGCCAAGGGCAAGGTCATCGGTACGGCAGTCACCGGGTCCAAGCTCACCGGCACCTACGGCGACATCGCCGGGGCGCAGTTCAACTCGCTGACCCCCGGCAACGCCATGAAGTGGGGCTCGGTCGAGCCGACCCGGGGCAGCTTCAACTGGGCCGAGGCCGACCAGATCGTGAACTTCGCCGAGGCCCACGGCCAGCAGGTGCGCGGCCACACCCTGGTCTGGCACAGCCAGAACCCCAGCTGGCTGACGAACGGCACCTGGACCGCATCCCAGCTGAGCCAGCTCATGAACGACCACATCGCGCTGGAAGTGGGCCGGTACAAGGGCCGGCTCGCCGCCTGGGACGTGGTCAACGAAGCCTTCAACGAGGACGGCACCTACCGTCCGACCCTCTGGTACAACGGCCTCGGCTCCGGCTACATCGCGCAGGCCCTCACCGCCGCCCGCGCCGCCGACCCGGCCGCCAAGCTGTACATCAACGACTACAACGTCGAGGGCGTCAACGCGAAGAGCACGGCTCTCTACAACCTCGTCAAGTCGCTGAAGGCGCAGGGGGTTCCGATCGACGGGGTCGGCCTCCAGGCCCACCTGATCGTCGGTCAGGTGCCCTCGACGCTCCAGCAGAACATCCAGCGCTTCGCCGACCTCGGCGTCGACGTGGCGGTCACGGAGCTGGACATCCGGATGACGCTGCCCTCCGACAGCACGAAACTGGCCCAGCAGGCCGCCGACTACAAGGCCGTCATGAACGCCTGCGTGGCGGTCACGCGCTGCGCCGGAGTCACCGTATGGGGCTTCACCGACTCCGACTCGTGGATCCCGAGCACCTTCCCGGGACAGGGCGCGGCGACCCCGTACGACGAGAACTACGCGCCGAAACCGGCGTACCACGCGATCGCGGAGGCGCTCGGCGGCAGCGGCGGCGGAGGTGGTCCCTCGACGGACGGCTGCACCGCCGCCTACGCCGTGACCAGCCAGTGGAACACCGGGTTCACGGGACAGGTGACGATCTCCTGCTCCGGCGGCACGCTCTCGTCCTGGAGGGCCGCCTGGACGTTCGGCGCGGGGCAGCAGGTCACCCAGGCCTGGAACGCGACCTGCACCCAGTCCGGCGCGGCGGTCAGCTGCTCGAACGCCTCCTACAACGGGACGGTTCCGGACGGCGGCTCGGTGACGTTCGGATTCAACGGCTCATGGAGTGGGAGCAACCCGCTACCCGCCGTTGAGCTGGGGTGATGACGGCATGAGAAGTCTGAGAATTTCCGAAGTAATCCCGTCTGGAGTTCCTGCCGGTAATAATTCGGACTTACGTTCCTCCCTGTGACTGCGACGGGACAGGAAGAGGGCGGAGACGCCTGCATAAGACCGGCCCGGCGGCCGAAATTGCTGAAGGCCGCCGGCCTCGGTCTGGCGGGCCTCCTGGTGCTCGGCATCGGGACGGCCGGCTGGGTCTACTGGCATCTGAACGCCAACATCAAGAGCGTCGACATCAACAGCGCGCTCGGCGACGACCGCCCCGCGAAGGCGGTCACCACGCCCACCCCGTCCGGTACCGCCTCCGCCACCCCGCTGCCCACCGAAGCCGTGAACATCCTGGTCCTCGGCTCGGACTCGCGCAGCGGCAAGGAGAACCAGGCGCTCGGCGGCGGCAGCAGCACCGGCGCCCGCTCGGACACCGCGATGGTCGTCCACATCGACGCCGGCCGCACCGAGGCCACGGTCGTCAGCATCCCGCGCGACACCCTCGTCACCCGCCCGTCCTGCCCCCTGTCGAGCGGTGGCTCCACGGCGGTGGCATACGGCGCGATGTTCAACAGCGCCTACTCGGTGGGCGGTCCGGTGTGCGCGGTCAAGACCGTCGAGTCGATCACGGACGTCCGCATGGACCACTACATCGAGATCGACTTCTCGGGCTTCGCGAAGCTGGTCAACGCCCTCGGCGGGGTCACCGTGACCACGGACGAGAACATCGACGACGACGACAGCCACCTGCATCTGAAGGCGGGCACCCACCACCTCGACGGCAAGCAGGCCCTCGCGCTCGCCCGCACCCGGCACGGCATAGGCGACGGCAGCGACCTGGGCCGCATCGGCCTCCAGCAGAAGCTGGTGAAGGCCCTGCTGGAGCAGATCTCGTCGACGAACCTCCTGACCAGCCCGGCCAAGCTGTACTCCGTCGCCGACGCGATCACCGGCAGTCTCACCACCGACACCGGCCTCGACTCCCTGACCGAGTTGATGAGCCTCGGCGAGAGCCTGAAGGGCCTGTCGAGCGACCAGGTGAAGACGGTGACCATGCCGGTCGTGACCGCGCCCTCGAACCCCAACCGGGTGGTGGCGAAGGAGCCTGCGGCGAGTGAGTTGTGGGAGTCGCTCCGCTGAAAACCAAACGCGTGTTGCAACCATCGGGCGTACCGGGGTGTCTGTTGCGGTGACTGCTTTGCCGTAACCAGGGGGAATTCCGATGTCCATTTCGCGTTCGTACAAAATCCTGTCCGTGCCGCTCGTCGCCGGTGCGCTGGCGCTCGGCGGGCTCCCCGTCCTGACGGCCGGCGCCGCGACGGTCGCCCCGAGGACCCTCCACGACGACTTCAACGGCGACGGCTACAGGGACCTCGCCGTCGCCGCCCCGATCGCCACGGTCGGCGGCAAGCAGGGGGCGGGCTACGTCACCGTCATGTACGGCGGCCCGCACGGCCTGACCAAGGACCACCGCACGACCATCAGCCGCTCCACCGGCGGCATCCCGGGCGGCCCCGCCACGGGCGAGAACTTCGGCATCCAGCTGTCCACGGGGGACCTGGACGGCGACGGGCGCACCGACCTGATCATCGGGCAGGCCTCCCCGACCCGGGACGCGGTCGTCGTCTGGGGCGGCAAGAGCGGTCTGTCCGGCGGGGTGTCCGTCCCCGCGGCGGCCACCCAGGCAGGCGACTTCGACGGCGACGGCAAGCAGGACCTGGTCCTGTTCCGCGGGGGCCGCTCGCACGTCGACGACCCGATCGGCACCAAGGCCACCGTCTGGCGGGGCCCGATATCCCGGACCGGCAAGCCGGCCGGCACCAAGGCCTTCGGCGCGACCGACCTCACGTACGACGACGTGCTGTACTCCGCCGCCGGAGACGTCAACAGCGACGGCCGCGACGACCTCGCCCTGACCGACTACATCGGCGAGGGCGCCTCCACCTCCCGCTTCTACCTGGCCAACGCCTCCGGAGACGCCTTCACCCGTTACGAGGCCCCCGAGGGCGACGGACAGGTGGCCTTCGGCGACGTCAACCGCGACGGCTACGCCGACGTCGTCCGGGGCGCCACGAACTACTCCACGGTCACCGTGGCCCTCGGCTCGGCCTCCGGTCTGAAGCCGAAGTCCACGTGGAAGTCGTACAGCCAGAACACCGAAGGGGTCCCCGGTGGCAAGGAGACCGAGGACCAGTTCGGCGCCGCGGTGGCCGCCGGTGACATCAACGGCGACGGCTACGCCGACGTGGCCGTGGGCGTGCCCGGTGAGGAACTCGGCTACGACGACGGGGCGGGCATGGTCAACGTCCTGTACGGCAGCCGCTCCGGCCTGACCGGCAAGGGCGCCCAGGGCTTCACCCAGGACACCAAGGGAGTCCCCGGAGCCGTGGAGGCGAGCGACAACTTCGGCGGCTCGGTCAGCCTCCTCGACATCAACGGCAACGGCTACGCGGACCTCGCGGCGTCGGCGCCCCGCGAGAACATGAGTGAGGGCGAGAACACCGGTGAAGGCGCGGTCTGGTCGCTGCGGGGGCGTCCGGCGGGCATCGTGACGGACGCGGCGTTCACCTTCGGCCCCCGGACGGTCGGGGCGCCGTACGCGAAGGCGTGGTTCGGCGGCGTCCTGTCGTAGCAGGTCAGAGCCGTGTTCCAGAGCCCTGGGACACGGCCCTGGAAAAAATCTCCGAAGAAGTCCGCGGGGCCTGTCGATCCCGGTCTCTCCCGGTCGACGCACTGGTGAGAGGCCGGGAAGGACCGGCCCCGCAGCGACCGAGGAGTCACCATGCCGCGTTATCTGTCGATGATCCAGATCGACGAGAAGACCGCCCCCGCCGAGGGCCCCAGCGACGCGCTGATGCAGCGCATGGGCGAGCTGATCGAGGAGATGACCAAGGCCGGGGTGCTGCTGGACACCGCCGGGCTCACGCCGACCGCCCAGGGGACCCGGGTGCGGTGGGAGAAGGGGCAGCTGTCGGTGACCGACGGGCCCTTCACCGAGGCGAAGGAGGTCGTCGGGGGGTACGCGATCGTCCAGGCCAAGGACATGGCCGAGGCGATCGAGTGGACCAAGCGCTTCCTGAAGGTGCACGAGGAGCACTGGACGGTCACCTGCGAGGTGCGGGAGATCATGGAGGGCTGAGCCCGCTTCCTTGGCTCCACGGCCGTAGCGGTGTCGAATGGGGGGCTGTGACCACCTCACAGCCCTCCCGCACCGACGCCCGATCCTCCGTCGAGACCGTCTTCCGCATGGAGTCGCCGCGCATCATCGCCGGTGTCACCCGTGTCGTGAGGGACGTCGGCATCGCCGAGGAGCTCGCGCAGGACGCGCTGGTCGCCGCGCTGGAGCAGTGGCCGCGCGACGGCGTCCCCGACAACCCGGGCGCCTGGCTCACGGCCATCGCGCGGCGCAAGGCCGTAGACCTGGTCCGCCGCCGGGAGAACTACGCCCGCAAGCTGGCCGAGATCGGCCGGGACCTGACGGAGACCGCCCCGCCGGAGGAGCCCGCCGACCCCGAGGACATCGACGACGACCTGCTCAGGCTCGTCTTCACCACCTGCCACCCGGTGCTGTCCGCGGAGGCC
This sequence comes from Streptomyces sp. NBC_00285, assembly GCF_036174265.1. NCBI lineage: Bacteria > Bacillati > Actinomycetota > Actinomycetes > Kitasatosporales > Streptomycetaceae > Streptomyces > Streptomyces sp. NBC_00285. The sequence continues at coordinate 6,555,074 of NZ_CP108055.1, forward strand.
CGCACCGCCCTCACCCTGCGCCTCCTCGGCGGCCTGACCACCCCCGAGATCGCCCGCGCCTTCCTCGTCCCGGAGGCGACGGTCGCCCAGCGCATCGTGCGCGCCAAACGGACCCTCGCCACGAAGAACATCGCCTTCGAGGTGCCCTACGGCCCCGACCGCGAGGCCCGGCTCGGCTCCGTCCTGGACGTCATCTACCTGATCTTCAACGAGGGGTACGCGGCAACCGCCGGCGACGACTGGCTGCGCCCGTCCCTGTGCGAGGACGCCCTGCGTCTGGCCCGCCTGCTGTCCGCGCTGATGCCCAAGGAACCCGAAGTGCACGGCCTCGCGGCCCTGTTGGAGTTCCAGGCCTCCCGCACGGCCGCCCGCACCGGACCGCGGGGCGAACCGGTCCTGCTCAAGGACCAGCACCGCAGCCGCTGGAACCGCATGCTCATCACCCGCGGCATCAAGGCCCTGGCCCGCGCCGACGCCACGGCCACCGGCGCCCCCGGCCCCTACGTCCTCCAGGCCACCATCGCCGCCTGCCACGCGCACGCGTACTCCTACGAGGAGACCGACTGGCGGGCCATCGCCACCCTCTACGGTCTGCTCGCCGCCCGCGCCCCCTCCCCGGTCGTCGAACTCAACCGCGCGGTCGCCGTCTCGATGGCCGAAGGGCCGGGCCCGGCCCTGGAGATCGTGGACGCCCTCGCCGACGAACCCGCCCTGGACGACTACCACTTGCTGCCGAGCGTGCGCGGCGACCTGCTCGCCCGCCTCGGGCGCGAGTCGGAGGCGCGGGTCGAGTTCGAACGGGCGGCCGCGCTGACCCGCAACGAACGGGAGAGGGAGCTGTTGCTGGACAGGGCGCGGGAGTGTGGTCAGTAATCCATTTCCGAACGGTTGTTCATCAGTAAATTCGTTCCCTTTGTGTTCGGGTCGCGATCTACAGTGATCCAGCCTCTGTGGTGAGGCTGTGAAGACCATGTGGGGGATGACAACGTGAGACTGTTCACGCGCCGCCGTGCCGCGGCGCTCGCGACCGCGGTGGCTCTCGCCGCGGTGGGCACCCTGGCCGCCGCGCCGGGCGCCGCCGCCGACGACGCGGGGCCCTGGCCGGGCACCGAGGGCCGGATCCTGACCGACGGACCGGTGCTCGTCACCCCGGCCACCGGAGCGACCGCCCAGGTCCCGAACGCCGGATACGGCTCCGACGGGGCCTGGGCCCCGGACGGCAGCCGCTTCGTCACCGCCAACGGCCAGGACCTCACCAGCATCCGCCCCAGCGGCGGCTCGAAGTTCACGCTGCCCACGGCCGAGGGCATGCGCTCCAGCGCCGTCTACGAGGACCTGACCTACTGGTGGGGCGGCAGCTACGTCGTCTTCTCCACCGGCGGCCAGCTCGCCTACGGCCCCTCCGACGGCTCCTACGCGCCCAGCCCGCTGCTGACGTCGGCCCAGGAACCGTCCACCGTCTGCGACAGCGACCCGACGGCGAGCCCGTCCGGCCTGCTCGCCTTCGAACGCCGTACCGGCAACTGCTACGACAACGCCGGTGTCAACGTCTACGACCCGTCCGCGAAGACGGTCAAGCGCGTGTTGGCCAACGCGGCGCAGCCCGCCTTCTCGCCCGACGGCACCAAGCTGGCCTTCGTCCGCAAGGACACCGACGGCAAGCTCCAGATCTTCACCGCGAAGGCCGACGGCACCGGCGTCAAGCAGGTCACCACGGCCCCCGGTTACGCCGTCAACCCGTCCTGGTCGCCGACCGGCACGCGCATCGTCTTCGACGCTCACACCACCGACGACAGCGCCGACGTGCACACCACCGCGTACGTCGACCTGGCCACCGGCGGCGTGACGGCCGTTCCGGGCACCCCGCAGGGCAGCAACCCCAGCTGGCAGCCGATGCGGAAGAACACCACCGCCCGGATCTGGGGCGCCGACAGCTACACCAGCACCATCGCCGGCTCGCGCTGGACCTGGAACAAGGTCGGCGGACACGTCCCCGGTCTGATGGACGCCAAGGCCGCGGTGCTGACCAACCGGGACAGCACGGCGTACGCGCTCACCGCGCCCGCGCTGGCCGGCAAGAAGCAGGGGCCGGTCCTGCCGACCCCCAAGACGGGGCTGTCCGCGGCGGTGAAGGCCGAGCTGAAGCGGGTGCTGAAGCCCGGCGCGAACGTCTACCTCGTCGGCAACACGTCCATCCTGAGCAGCTCCGTCACCACCCAGGTGAAGGCGCTCGGCTTCACGCCCAAGCGGCTGACCGGCGCGGACCGCTTCGCGACCTCGGTCGCCGTGGCCAAGACCATCAGCACCAGCCCGAAGTACGTCTTCCTGGCCTCCGGCACGGACGCCTACGCGTCCCTCCCGGCGGCGGCAGCGGCCGGGGCCCAGGGCACGAGCAGCGCGGGCGGCCTCGTCCTCAGCAACGGCAAGAAGCTGTCCTCGTCGGTGAAGTCGTACCTGAACGGCATCAACCCGAACAAGACCATGGTCATCACGGTGGGCGCGGACGCCAAGTACGCCCTGACCCACACGTCGTTCTCCAGGTGGCCCTCCTCGTCCTCGTACTACCCGATCACGGGCAGCACGAAGGAAGCCCTCTCGGTGAACCTCGCCAAGTTCTGGTGGAGCGCGCCGAGCAACGTGGCGCTCGCCTACTCCGGCTCCTGGCGGGACGGACTGTCCGCGGCCTCGGCGATGAACATCTTCGGCCCCGTGCTGTGGACCTCACGCCCCACCCTGTCGAGCGCTGTGACGAGCTATCTGCTGCGGGAGTCCGGGAGCACCAACTCCGTGATCGCCTTCGGCGGCACCGGCTCGGTCACGGCGGGCGCGCTGAGCAGCGCGGGCGCCTCGGCCGCCGCGAACGGTTCCTACGTCACGTACACGCAGTACTACAACGGCGACGACCCCGCGAGCACCCGGACGAGCAGCCAGTCCCTGCGCTCCGGGGACGGTACGGCGGCCATCCCGGCACGGTCGGGCCCGGTCGGCGTCGACCCGCACCTGGAGACGCTCAGGACGGTCCTGCACCGGTGACCGCCGTCGCGGGGGCGCCGATCAGCATGGTCGGTGCCCCCGCGACCCGGGTCAGGAACACGGTCGCCGAGTGCGGCCCGTGCTGCTTCGGCAGAGCCTTCCGCCGCAGCTCCTCCGGCTCGACGGCCGACCCCCGCTTCTTCACGGTCAGGATCCCCACCCCCCGCTCGCGCAGCAGCGCCTTCAACTTCTTGACGTTGAAGGGGAGTCGGTCGGTGATCTCGTAGGCGGTGGCGTACGGGGTCGGGTGCAGTGCGTCGGCGGTGACGTACGCGATGGTGGGGTCGATCAGCCCGCCGTCCACCTCCTCGGCCACGTCGGCGACCAGATGGGACCGGATGACGGCGCCGTCCGGCTCGTACAAGTACCGCCCCACGGAACGGACTTCGGGATCGGGGAGCCCCCGGCCGAGCAGCGTCCGCGGTCCCGGCAGCAGGGTGGCCCGTACGGCGCCCGGCGCGGTGCCGAACCACAGCACCGCCTCCTTCACGTCCCCGCCGTCGGAGATCCACTCCGCCTCGGCCGCTGCGGGGACCGCCTCGTGCGGAATGCCGGGAGCGACCTTCAGCGCGGCGTGCGGGGCCTTGAGGGCCGCTCGCACGGCCCATGACAGCGGCGGCGAGTAGGCCTCCGGATCGAAGATCCGCCCGCGCCCGCCACGCCGTGCGGGGTCCACGAACACGGCGTCGTACGAGGCCGTGTCGACCTCCGTGACGTCCGCCTCCCGTACGTCGATCAGGCCTGCGAGTCCCAGCGCGTCCGCGTTCGCCCGTGCGGCCGCCGCCGTCAGCGGGTCCCGGTCCACCGCGAGGACCCGGATCCCGGCCCGGGCCAGCGCGATCGCGTCACCGCCGATCCCGCAGCACAGGTCGGCGACGGAGGTCACGCCCAGGGCCCGCAGGCGCTCCGCCCGGTAGGCCGCCACACTCGCCCGCGTCGACTGCTCGACGCCGTTCGGCGTGAAGAACATCCGGTTCGCGTCCTCGGCTCCGAACTTCGCCGCCGCCCGCTGCCGCAGCCGGGCCTGGCCGAGTGCCGCGGAGACCAGTTCGGCTGGGTGCCCGCGGCGCAGCCGGGTCGCCACGGCGAGTTCGTCGGCGGGCGCGGTGCCCCGCACGTCGTCGAGGAGAGCGCGGCCTTCGGGGGTGAGGAGGAGGTCGAGGTCGTTCACCGGGTCATTGTGGGCCAGTCGGAGGACGGCGCGCTCGGGGCGGCGGTGTCGGCCCGAGCGCGATGCCGTGGCCTGCGAGGATCCGGCCTCATGGGAACGGTAGGACAAAACTATAAAAACGGTGCTTTTTTGGTGGCGATCCGTGGCGGACTCGTCCTCCTGGCGGCGGCCGCCCTCGTCTCGGGCTGCGCCCGGCCGGACGGGACCGACGCGCGGCGGCAGCAGCCCCTCCAGGCGCCCCCGGCCCCCGCAGCCGACCTCCAGGCCGACAAGATGCGTATCCAGACCGCCAAGTGGCGCGCCGAGCAGGCCCGGACCGCCGTCGCCAGGCGCTGGGGCCTGAAGAGTGCCCCCCTCACGGCCCCGCCCGCGCCCGCGCAGAAACCGCACATCACCACCCGCCACGGCTTCGAGGTCGACGGCCACGAGGAGCAGGGGCTTCCGCCGGTCTTCACCACGATCCCCACCCGGCAGAAAATCGTCTTCCTCACCATCGACGACGGCGCCGAGAAGGACCCCGCGTTCCTGCGGATGATGAGCGAGCTGAAGATCCCGTACACCGCCTTCCTCAGCGACTACCTGGTCAAGGACGACTACGGGTACTTCCGGAAGATGCGGGACGCCGGGGTCGTGCTCAACAACCACACCCTCCACCACCCCTACCTGCCGGCCCTCTCGTACGCCCGCCAGAAGCACGAGATCTGCGGCATGCAGGACGTCGTCGAGAAGCAGTACGGCACCCGGCCCGCGCTCTTCCGCCCGCCCTACGGCAACTACAACGAGGACACCCTGCGCGCCGCGAAGTCCTGCGGTGTCCGGTACGCGCCGATCTGGAACGAGGAGGTCTACGTCGACCACTGGGAGTACCGCGAGGACGACCAGAAGATCCACCCCGGCGACATCGTGCTCAGTCACTTCCGTGGCCGCGAGGACTGGAAGGGCACGATGCCCGACATGGTCCGCCGCTTCCTGGACAAGGTCACGGCCGAGGGATACGCCGTCGCACGCATCGAGGACTACCTGTGAGACCGCGGACACTGGTCGCCGCCGGGCTGGCGGCCCTCCTGCTCACCGGCTGCGCCCAGTCCGTCGACCCCATCGAACGGCTGGGCAGGAAGGCGGCGCAGCGGGTGGGGTCGTACGGGCCGGCCGGGGCGCACGGACAGCCGTACCGCCGCTGGGGCCTCGCCGCCCCGCTGCCCGCGCCCCCGCGACCCCCGGCCCGGCGCGCGGCCGTGGGCCGGGGGGTCCCGCCGGTGGTGAAACGGGTCCGGACGTCCGACAAGGTCGTCTTCCTCACCTACGACGACGGTGCCGAACGGGACCCGCGGTTCGTCGACATGGTCCGTGAACTGCGGCTCCCCGTCAGCATGTTCCTCACGGACAGCGTCGTCGGCCCTGGGTACGGCCACTTCGCGCGCCTCCAGTCGGTCGGCGCGAGCATCCAGAACCACACCCTCGACCACCCCGCCCTGCGTGGCCTGCCGTACACCGGCCAGCGCGCCGAGATCTGCGGCCAGCAGGACAAGACGAGGTCCCGCTTCGGCATCCGGCCCCGGTTCCTGCGCCCGCCCTACGGCACGTACGACGCCACCACCCTCCGTGCGGCGGCCGACTGCGGACTCTCGGCGATCGTGCTGTGGAGCGTGCCGGTGGAGGGGGAGACCCGGGGGCTGAGGGCAGGCGACATCGTGTCGGTGACGTCGGGAGAGACGACGGGCCCGACCCTGACGGAACGGACGACGGCGCTGCTGCGGGAGGTGGAGCGACGGGGACTGACGGTGGCGCGCCTGGAGGATTACCTGTAGGCGCAGTCAGCCCGTCCGGCGTTTGAGGACGAGGCCCTTCGGGCCGAAAGCGGGGGTTTGGGGGCGCGCCCTCAGGACGGCCACCCCCACCCACCCGCACCCGAATTCCGCACAGCCCGCGCGCCGAATTAGCAGTCCGCTTGACCGAGTGCTAACCGCGGTCATAGTCTCGGGTCTGGCACTCCCCCCTGGAGAGTGCCAACACAGCGACGGGCAGGTCCGGCACCCGCGACGACGGATCCACCTGGTCGCCACCTCAGACAGTTAACCCCGTGAGATCTCCGAAGGGGGAGGTCGGATCGTGACGACCACCAGCTCCAAGGTTGCCATCAAGCCGCTCGAGGACCGCATTGTGGTCCAGCCGCTCGACGCCGAACAGACCACCGCCTCTGGCCTGGTCATCCCGGACACGGCGAAGGAGAAGCCCCAGGAGGGCGTCGTCCTGGCCGTTGGCCCGGGTCGGTTCGAGGACGGTAACCGTCTTCCGCTCGACGTCTCCGTCGGCGACATCGTGCTGTACAGCAAGTACGGCGGCACCGAAGTGAAGTACAACGGCGAGGAATACCTCGTCCTCTCGGCTCGCGACGTCCTCGCGATCATCGAGAAGTAAAGGGGGTCTGGGGGGTCACCCCCAGAATTCCCAGCACCCCAAGCAAATTTTGCTTGTGAGCTGCGCCCCGGGCCCCCGCGACCTTATGAAGCCGGGTGTCAGGGGCGCAGTTCGTTTCACCCACGTTTTCGAGAGGGCTGAACCGCTCCCATGGCGAAGATCCTGAAGTTCGACGAGGACGCCCGTCGCGCCCTCGAGCGCGGCGTCAACAAGCTTGCCGACACGGTCAAGGTGACGATCGGCCCCAAGGGCCGCAACGTCGTCATCGACAAGAAGTTCGGCGCCCCCACCATCACCAACGACGGTGTCACGATCGCCCGCGAGGTCGAGCTCGACGACCCGTACGAGAACCTCGGCGCGCAGCTGGTGAAGGAGGTGGCGACCAAGACCAACGACATCGCGGGCGACGGTACGACCACCGCCACCGTGCTCGCCCAGGCGCTGGTCCGCGAGGGCCTGAAGAACGTCGCCGCGGGTGCTTCCCCGGCGCTGCTCAAGAAGGGCATCGACGCGGCCGTGGCCGCGATCTCCGAGGAACTCCTCGCGACCGCCCGACCGATCGACGAGAAGTCCGACATCGCCGCCGTGGCCGGTCTGTCCGCCCAGGACAGCCAGGTCGGCGAGCTCATCGCCGAGGCGATGGACAAGGTCGGCAAGGACGGTGTCATCACCGTCGAGGAGTCCAACACCTTCGGTCTGGAGCTGGACTTCACCGAGGGCATGGCCTTCGACAAGGGCTACCTGTCTCCGTACATGGTGTCCGACCAGGAGCGTATGGAGGCCGTCCTCGACGACCCGTACATCCTGATCAACCAGGGCAAGATCTCCTCGATCCAGGACCTGCTGCCGCTCCTTGAGAAGGTCATCCAGTCGGGTGCCTCCAAGCCGCTGCTGATCATCGCCGAGGACGTCGACGGCGAGGCCCTGTCGACCCTGGTCGTCAACAAGATCCGCGGCACCTTCAACGCGGTCGCCGTCAAGGCCCCCGGCTTCGGTGACCGCCGCAAGGCGATGCTCCAGGACCTGGCGGTCCTCACCGGCGCCACGGTCATCTCCGAGGAGGTCGGCCTCAAGCTCGACCAGGTCGGCCTGGACGTGCTCGGCTCCGCCCGCCGCGTCACCGTCACCAAGGACGACACCACGGTCGTCGACGGTGCCGGCGACTCGTCCGAGGTCACGGGCCGCGTCGCCCAGATCAAGGCCGAGATCGAGAACACGGACTCCGACTGGGACCGCGAGAAGCTCCAGGAGCGCCTCGCGAAGCTGGCCGGCGGCGTGTGCGTGATCAAGGTCGGCGCCGCCACCGAGGTGGAGCTGAAGGAGAAGAAGCACCGTCTGGAGGACGCCATCTCCGCGACCCGCGCCGCGGTCGAGGAGGGCATCGTCTCCGGTGGTGGCTCCGCTTTGGTGCACGCCGCCAAGGTCCTCGAAGGCGGTCTGGGCAAGACCGGCGACGAGGCCACCGGTGTCGCCGTCGTCCGCAAGGCCGTCGTCGAGCCGCTGCGCTGGATCGCCGAGAACGCCGGCCTGGAGGGTTACGTCATCACCTCCAAGGTCGCCGAGCTCGACAAGGGCCAGGGCTTCAACGCCGCGACCGGCGAGTACGGCGACCTGGTCAAGGCCGGCGTCATCGACCCGGTCAAGGTCACCCGCTCCGCCCTGGAGAACGCCGCCTCCATCGCCTCCCTCCTCCTCACGACCGAGACCCTGGTCGTCGAGAAGAAGGAAGAGGAGGAGCCGGCCGCCGGTGGTCACGGCCACGGCCACTCCCACTGAGCCCAGCGCTCGAAAAGGAGCCCCCGCCCCCTCGTGAGGGAGCGGGGGCTTTCCCCTTCGCGGGTCACGGGAGTCGTGCCGTCATCCTCCGAGCACTCCCAGCTGTTCCATCAGCCCCGCCCGGTCGTACTGCCACCATCCCTCGCAGATCCTCCCGTCCCGGAACCGGTGCCAGGTGGTCCCGGTCATGGTCACGTTCTGCCTGGTCCCGGCGATGCCCGCGAACTCACCGGTGTGCTTCCCGGCCCAGGTCCAGCGAGTGCACACCCGGTCGTCCTGCGCGATCTGGTCGTCCACCCGGAAGGTGAACTCGAAGGCCCGCCGCCACCCTTCGTACACCTCGCGGGAAGCCGCCAGCCCCTGGTCCCCGGGATTCGCGGGATCGTGTTCGAGGTAGTCCTCGTCGTACCGTTCGAACAACTCCGCGGTGTCACCGCGCCCGGCCCGTTCGAAGAACTCCCGTGCGACGACCGTGTTGAGCTGCTCGTCGCGCACCACGTCGAGATCCGTGAACGTGGGCACCGCGTCGCACAGCGCGACCATGTCCTGGAAGATCTTCTCCGTCTCCGGCAGCCCGGAGTTGCGCATCGCGTCCTCGTACGACGGGAACTCCACGATCTCGACGAAGTGCGACGCGTCGGCCCGGTCCTTCCCGACCATCGCGTGCGTCGCGGTGCGCTTCCCCTTGGTCCGCTCGACCCAGGTGTCCATCAGCCGGTCCATCTCGTCGAAACGGCTGGTCCTGCACTCGATGAGCTGTACGAACGTCATGACACCGTCACCTCCGGCCCCCCTGGGTCCGGTAGTACGCCCCCATTGTCCGCCCTGGGGCGTCAGCGCGCGCGAGTCGGACCTACTGCGGCCCGTACTTCCGCCCCGTCCTCGACGTGACCCCGCCCAGCAACCCCCGGGGCGCCAGCTTCACGACCCCCATGAGCGCCTTGTAACGGGGGTCCGGGATCGACAGGGACTTGCCGCGGGCCAGGTCGGCGAGGGCGGCGGCGACCAGCTTGTCCGCGTCGAGCCACATCCAGCCGGGGATGTTGTCCGTGCCCATCCCGGCCCGCTGGTGGAACTCGGTCCGCACGAACCCCGGGCACAGGGCCATCAGCCGGACCCCGCTGCCCGCCAGGTCCTTCGCCGCGCCCTGCGTGAACTGCACGACCCACGCCTTCGAGGCGCCGTACGTCCCGCGGGGCACGAAGGCCGCCACCGAGGCGACGTTCACGACACCGCCCCGCCCCCGCTCCCGCATCGCCTCCGCGGCCGCCGACGTCAGCCGCAGCACCGCCTCGCAGTGCACCTTGAGCATCTTCAGCTCGTCGGCCATGGAGACGTCGAGATAACGGCCCTTGTTGCCGAAGCCCGCGTTGTTGACCAGGAGGTCGACGGGGGACCTGCGGTCGGCGAGACGGGCGACGACCGCCTCGATGCCGGGGTCCGTGGCGAGGTCGGCGGTGAGGACCTCCGCCTCGATGCCGTGACGGTCGTGGAGCTCGGTCGCCTGCTCCTGGAGCCGCTTGGTGTCGCGGGCCACCAGCACCAGGTTGTGCCCGTCAGCCGCCAGCCGCCGCGCGAACGCGGCACCGATGCCCGCGGTCGATCCCGTAATCAATGCCGTTGTCATGGCGCAAGGTTAGTGACCCGGACCAGGTGCGTCCGACTGGTCCACAGGGCCTCCGGACCGGTGCGGACGCGCGGGCCGAGGACCGGTCACGCGCTGTGCTTCGCCACGTACTCGCGCGCCGACCTCAGCAGCTCCGGATGGAGTGCCCCGCCCGCCGCCAGCAGCCGTGGCTGGAGCGGCCGTTCGGTGGTCATCGCCCGGAACACCAGGGCGACCGTCACCTCGTGGTCCGGCCGGCGCACGATCTCGACCGGGTCCCCGGCACGGATCTCACCGGGCTCGATCACCCGCAGATACGCCCCGGGCGCGCCTCTCTGCGTGAACCGCTTCACCCACCTCCGCTCGTCCATGTGGCCCTGGAAGGTGCCGCACGGGATCCGCGCGCTGGTGACCTCCAGCACCACCTCGGATCCGATCAGCCAGCGTTCGCCGATCCGCGCGCCGGAGACGTCCACACCGAGGGTCGTGAGGTTCTCACCGAAGAAGCCGTTCGCCAGCTCACGCCCCAGCTCGCGCTCCCAGTCGTCCATGTCCTCGCGCGCCATCGCGTACACGGCCTGGTCGTCACCGCCGTGGTGCTGCTTCTTGCACACCGCGTCCCCGGCGAGCGCGCTGCCTCCGATGCCCTTGGGACCGGGCGCGGTCACCCGCACCGGCCCCTGCTCCGGCCGCTTGTCGATCCCGGTCAGGCCTTCCGGGTTGTCCGTGTACGGCACGGCCTTCGCACGGCCCAGATTCACCGACAAAAGCTTCATGGCGGCACGGTAGGCGATCGGTACCCAAAGGTGCTGTGCATTATTCGGCGATCTGCCAAAGAGACGCTTATCCTCGGAAGGTGATCGAAGCCCGTCATCTCCGTGTCCTGCGTGCCGTCGCCGCCACCGGCTCCTTCTCGGCCGCGGGTCGCGAACTGGGCTGCACCCAGCCCGCGGTGAGCCAGCAGATGAAGGCCCTGGAGGCGTCCGTCGGCACACCGTTGATCGTCCGCAGCGGGCGCGAGATGCGGCTGACGCAGGCGGGCGGGGCGCTGGTGCGGCACGCCGCCGGGATCCTGGCCGGACTCACGGCCGCCGAGGAGGAGGTCGCCGCCATCGCCGGGCTCCGGGCCGGCCGGGTCCGGCTGGTCTCCTTCCCCAGCGGCAGCTCCACCCTCGTCCCGACCGCCCTCGCCGCCCTGCGCGCCGCGCACCCCGGCACCCGGGTCTCCCTGGAGGAGGCCGAACCGCCGCACTCCGTCGGCCTGTTGCGGGAGGGCGACTGCGACCTCGCGCTCGCCTTCCGGTACGAGGGGGCCGCGGGCGGCGACGAGTGGGACGACCTCGTCGTACGGCCCCTGCTGACCGACCGGCTCGTCGCCCTCGTACCGGAGCGGCACCGGCTCGCGGGCGCGGGGTCCGTGGCCATCGGGGAGCTCGCCGGGGAGCCGTGGATCGCCGGATGCCCGCGCTGCCGAGGCCAGTTGGTCGAGGTGTGCGAGGGCGCCGGCTTCACGCCCCGCATCGACTTCGCGACCGACGACTATCCGGCGGTGGTCGGCCTGGTGGGCGCGGGCCTCGGCGTCGCCGTCCTGCCCCAGCTGGCGATCGAGTCCGTACGCCCCCGAGGTGTGCGCACGGTCGCGCTGGAACCGGCGGTCCGGCGGGAGATCGTCGCGCTCACCCTGCCCGACCTGGCGCAGGTGCCGGCGGTGGCGGCGACGCTGGAACAGCTCGCGGTCGCCGCGGGCCGGAAGTAGCGGGACCGGAAGCGGAAGAAAGGGCACGCGGTCGCGTGCCCTTTCTGGAGAAACGTTCCTTCAGTTGTTCGATACGCCGCTCCCGACGGATGCCGCGGACACCAACCGGTGCCGGGCCCGTCCCATGAGCTCCTCGCGCTCGTCCTCGGTCAGCCCGCCCCAGACGCCGTACGGCTCTCTCACCGCCAGCGCGTGCGCCGCGCACTGCGCGCGCACCGGGCATCTCATGCAGACCTCCTTGGCCGAGTTCTCGCGAGCGCTTCGAGCCGCACCGCGCTCGCCCTCCGGGTGAAAGAAGAGCGAGCTGTCCACGCCGCGACAGGCAGCCAGGAGCTGCCAGTCCCACAGGTCCGCGTTCGGTCCGGGAAGGCGGGAGAAATCTGCCATTGCGTGACCCCTTGTAACCGATCTGGGAGGTTGTCGAACTGTGCGGTGTCCATGACCGTACGTCTACGATCTAAGGAGATGAAAATATGACTCATTGCGAATCTAGCCTCAGACACCAGGAAATGGGAAGAAAAGGGTCTGAATGGGGCATGGGTTGTGATGAAACGTTGTGGGTCCGCTGTACATGTCTGCACCGTGTCCGAGCCCTCACGTAGAGTGCCGAAGACAGTGCACAGCCCCGTAACTCTTTCGGGTGACCGTCGTTGAGAGTGCGGAAGCGGTTGAAGGCAACAAGTGCTCGGGCAGGCGTCCGAGACGTTCGACCGCACAGGTGACGATTTCGTACCAGCCTGGAGGCTCAAGGTGACGTGCATCAGCTGCGGAGGACGGCCATGACATCCGTCCTCGTCTGCGACGACTCCCCGCTTGCCCGAGAGGCGCTCCGCCGCGCGGTCGCGACCGTGCCCGGCGTCGAGCGCGTGACGACCGCGGCCAACGGCGAGGAAGTCCTCCGCCGCTGGGGTGCGGACCGTTCGGACCTGATTCTGATGGACGTACGCATGCCCGGTCTGGGCGGCGTCGAGACCGTGCGCCGGCTGCTGTCCGCCGACCCAGGTGCGCGCATCATCATGCTCACCGTCGCGGAGGACCTGGACGGCGTGGCGCTCGCGGTCGCCGCCGGTGCGCGCGGCTATCTGCACAAGGACGCGTCGCGTGCGGAATTGCGGGCGACCGTGACGCAGGCGCTCGCCGACCCGACCTGGCGGCTGGCTCCGCGTCGACTGCGGTCCGCCGAGATGGGCGCGGCACCGACGCTCACAGCGCGTGAGATCCAGGTACTCGAAGGAATGAGTCACGGCCGGTCCAACGCGGAGATCGGGCGTGAGCTCTTCCTCTCCGAGGACACCGTCAAGACGCACGCCCGCCGGCTGTTCAAGAAGCTCGGGGCCTCGGACCGGGCGCACGCCGTCGCACTCGGGTTCCGTTGGGGCCTGGTGCGCTGAGCATTTCGGCGCCCGAGGTCGTAGTAAGACTGCGGGTTGTTCGTGGCTGGTCGCGCGGTTCCCCGCGCCTCTGTCGGGGCGCGGTTGCGAGGTCCGTCAAGTGACTCCGTCGGTGCCCGCTCCTTGTTTCGGCGCGGATGCCGCATCCTTGAGATGTGGAGTCTCTCGGGGACGATTCGATCGAGCGGAAGGGGAGGGCGCAGGAGATGAGTTCCGGCGCACCTGCTCATAACGCTTCGGTGCACAACGACCAGCGCGATGCCACGGATCCTTCGACGCCGGGGCACCATGGACCGATGCGTGACGACGAGGCTGCTCATCCCCATGGGGCGATCGGTGCGCTCGTCCACAGTGCCGTGGAAGGGGACGAGCAGGCCACGCACGACCTGCTCGCCCATGTCCACCCACTGGCCCTGCGCTACTGCCGCACCCGGCTGTCCCGTCTCCCGGGCGATGCCCGGCACTTCGTGGAGGACCTCGCGCAGGAGGTCTGCGTAGCCGTCCTCCTGGCCCTGCCCCGCTACCGGGACACCGGGCGCCCCTTCGAGGCGTTCGTCTTCGCCATCGCCGCGCACAAGGTCGCCGACCTGCAGCGCGCCGCGATGCGGCACCCCGGTTCCACGGCCGTTCCCTCGGACGAGATGCCCGAGCGGCCCGACGACTCGCTCGGCCCCGAGGAGCGGGCCCTGCTGAGCAGCGACGCCGAATGGGCCAAGAAACTGATGGCCAACCTCCCCGAGAACCAGCGCGAGCTGCTGCTGTTGCGCATCGCCGTGGGGCTGACGGCGGAGGAGACGGGCCAGATGTTGGGAATGTCACCCGGTGCGGTCCGGGTGGCGCAGCACCGGGCGCTGAGCAGGCTGCGGGCCCTGGCCGAGCAGTAGGTGCCCGGTTGAACAGCGGGTGCGTGCGTTCCGTACGAACATACGAAGCCAGGAGCCGGTCCACGCTGTGGAATGTGCCACCCCTGCTTCCCGTTAGCATGGACATCCGCACCGATCAAGGCCATTTGGGGAAGGTGTCATGACTGCAAACGTCGACGGAGTGCCCGAGAAATTCGCGACGCTCGGGCTGACCTACGACGACGTGCTGCTGCTGCCGGGCGCCTCAGAGGTGCTCCCCGGCGCGGTCGACACCTCGTCCCGGATCTCCCGCAACGTACGGGTGAACATCCCGCTGCTCTCGGCGGCCATGGACAAGGTGACCGAGTCCCGCATGGCCATCGCGATGGCCCGCCTCGGCGGCGTCGGCGTGCTGCACCGCAACCTTTCCGTCGAGGACCAGGTCAACCAGGTCGACCTGGTGAAGCGGTCCGAGTCCGGGATGGTCACCGACCCGATCACCGTGCACCCGGAGGCGACCCTCGCCGAGGCCGACGCCCTGTGCGCCAAGTTCCGTATCAGCGGCGTCCCGGTCACCGACCCGGCCGGCAAGCTCCTCGGCATCGTCACCAACCGGGACATGGCCTTCGAGTCGGACCGCAGCCGTCAGGTGCGCGAGGTCATGACGCCGATGCCGCTGGTCACCGGCCAGGTCGGTATCTCCGGCACCGACGCCATCGACCTGCTGCGCAAGCACAAGATCGAGAAGCTGCCGCTCGTCGACGACTCCGGTGTCCTCAAGGGCCTGATCACCGTCAAGGACTTCGTCAAGGCGGAGAAGTACCCGAACGCCGCCAAGGACTCCGAGGGACGGCTCCTCGTCGGTGCCGCCGTCGGCGCCAGCCCCGAGGCCCTGGAGCGCGCCCAGGCGCTCGCCGCGGCCGGCGTGGACTTCCTGGTCGTCGACACCTCGCACGGACACAACAGCAACGCCCTCAGCTGGATGTCGAAGATCAAGTCGAGCGTCGGCGTCGACGTGATCGGCGGCAACGTCGCCACCCGCGACGGCGCCCAGGCGCTGATCGACGCCGGTGTCGACGGCATCAAGGTCGGTGTCGGACCGGGCTCCATCTGCACCACCCGCGTGGTCGCCGGTATCGGTGTCCCGCAGGTCACCGCCATCTACGAGGCCTCCCTCGCCGCCCGCTCCGCGGGTATCCCGCTGATCGGCGACGGCGGCCTGCAGTACTCCGGCGACATCGGCAAGGCCCTCGCCGCCGGTGCCGACGCCGTGATGCTGGGCTCGCTGCTGGCCGGCTGCGAGGAGTCCCCGGGCGAGCTGCAGTTCATCAACGGCAAGCAGTTCAAGTCGTACCGCGGCATGGGCTCGCTCGGCGCCATGCAGTCCCGCGGCCAGGGCCGGTCGTACTCGAAGGACCGCTACTTCCAGGCCGAGGTCTCCTCCGACGACAAGCTCGTGCCCGAGGGCATCGAGGGCCAGGTGCCCTACCGCGGCCCGCTGGCCAACGTGCTGCACCAGCTCGTCGGCGGACTGCGCCAGACCATGGGCTACGTGGGCGCGGCCACCATCGGCGAGATGGAGACCAAGGGCCGCTTCGTGCGGATCACCTCCGCGGGCCTCAAGGAGAGCCACCCGCACGACATCCAGATGACGGTCGAGGCGCCGAACTACAGCCGCAAGTAGGCATCGGTCGGCAACGGGCGGCCCCGGGAGGCATCCGGGGCCGCCCTTGTCGTACCCGTCGGCGATACTGGAAGACGCTGAACGCATCAGGGAAAGGCCACACATCGTGACTGAGATCGAGATCGGGCGCGGCAAGCGCGGCCGCCGGGCGTACGCCTTCGACGACATCGCCGTCGTCCCCAGCCGCCGTACGCGCGACCCGAAGGAGGTCTCGATCGCCTGGCAGATCGACGCCTACCGGTTCGAGCTGCCCTTCCTGGCCGCCCCCATGGACTCCATCGTCTCCCCGGCCACCGCGATCCGCATCGGTGAGCTCGGCGGCCTGGGCGTGCTGAACCTCGAAGGACTGTGGACGAGGTACGAGAACCCGCAGCCGCTGCTCGACGAGATCGCCGGGCTGGACGTGGACAACGCCACCCGCCGTCTGCAGGAGATCTACGCCGCTCCCATCAAGGAGGAGCTGATCGGGCAGCGCATCAAGGAGGTGCGCGACGCGGGTGTGGTCACCGCGGCCGCGCTCTCCCCGCAGCGCACGGCACAGTTCTCCAAGGCCGTCGTGGACGCGGGCGTGGACATCTTCGTCATCCGCGGTACGACGGTCTCGGCCGAGCACGTCTCCGGCTCGCACGAGCCGCTGAACCTGAAGCAGTTCATCTACGAGCTCGACGTCCCGGTGATCGTCGGCGGCTGCGCGACGTACACGGCGGCCCTGCACCTGATGCGCACCGGCGCGGCGGGCGTCCTGGTCGGCTTCGGCGGCGGCGCGGCACACACCACGCGCAACGTGCTGGGCATCCAGGTGCCGATGGCGACGGCGGTGGCCGATGTCGCCGCCGCCCGCCGTGACTACATGGACGAGTCCGGCGGCCGGTACGTCCACGTGATCGCCGACGGCGGTGTCGGCTGGTCCGGCGACCTGCCCAAGGCGATCGCCTGCGGCGCCGACGCGGTCATGATGGGCTCGCCGCTCGCCCGCGCGACGGACGCGCCGGGCAAGGGCAACCACTGGGGCATGGAGGCGGTCAACGAGGAACTGCCGCGCGGCAAGAAGGTCGACCTCGGCACGGTCGGCACCATCGAGGAGGTGCTGGCGGGCCCGTCGCACATTCCCGACGGCTCGATGAACTTCTTCGGAGCGCTGCGCCGGGCGATGGCCACGACCGGGTACAGCGAGCTGAAGGAGTTCCAGCGCGTCGAGGTCACGGTGGCCGACTCGCAGCACAAGCGGTAGGTCGTAGACACGCGCGCGGCCCCTTCACAGCCGATGCGCCGCCCCTGTCGGCGTAGCCCCCCGCGTGTCCAGCAGCAGCTGCGCCTTCACCGACAGTCCCTGCAGGTCGTACGTCCGGTGCTGCTGGAGCAGGATCGTCAGGTCCGCGTCGGCCGCCGCCTCGTAGAGGGAGTCCGCGCGGGGGACCGGGCGGTCCAGGACGCTCCAGGACGGGATGTGCGGGTCGTGGTAGCTGACGGCGGCGCCGAGTTCCATCAGGCGTACGGCGACCTCCTGGGCGGGGGTGCCCTGCTGGTCGGCGAGGTCGGGCTTGTAGGTGACGCCGAGGAGGAGGATCCGGGCGCCGCGCGCGGACTTGCCGTGCTCGTTGAGCAGGGCGGCGGCACGCTGGACGACGTAACGGGGCATCTGGTCGTTGACCTGCCGTGCGAGTTCGACCATGCGCAGGGTGCGGCCGCCCGCGGGGCCGCCGCCGGTCAGGTCGCGGGAGACCGCGTGGCCGCCGACGCCGGGGCCGGGACGGAACGCCTGGAAGCCGAAGGGCTTCGTCTCCGCGCAGCGGATGACGTCCCACAGGTCGACGCCGAGGTCGTGGCACAGGACGGCCATCTCGTTGACGAGGGCGATGTTGACGTGCCGGAAGTTGGTCTCCAGGAGCTGGACCGTCTCCGCCTCGCGTGGGCCACGCGCGCGTACCACCTTGTCGGTCAGGCGCGAGTAGAACGCGGCGGCCGATTCCGTGCACGCGGGCGTGAGGCCGCCGATCACCTTGGGGGTGTTGGCGGGCGTGAAGTCGCGGTTGCCCGGGTCGACGCGGCTCGGGGAGTAGGCCAGGTGGAAGTCGCGGCCCGCGCGCAGGCCCGAGCCCTCTTCGAGGATCGGGCGCAGGAACTCCTCGGTGGTGCCCGGGGGGACGGGGGACTCCAGGATCACCGTGGTGTGCGGGCGCAGGCGCTCGGCGAGGGTACGGGCCGCCGCCTCGACCTGGCTCAGGTCCAGACGGCCGTCCGGGTCCGGCGGGGTCGGCGCGCAGATGACCGCCGTACGCACCCGGCCGAGTTCGGCGGGGCCCGCGGCCGTCCGGAAGCCCCCCGAGAGCATTCGGCGCAGTTCGGCGGGGCTGAGGGAGCCGGCCTCGGGCCCGGTGCGGTAGCCGAGGGTGGGGATGCCGGCGGCGACGGCGGCCTGGGCCAGCGGCAGTCCGTAGGGGCCGAGTCCGATCACGGCGAGATCTGCGGGCATGGCGGGGGCCGTCCTTCCCAGTAACCGAAGCGGGACAGGTGCGCAAGCCCTGTGGACTGGATGAGCGAGCGCAATGTCAGACTAGGAGTAAATATGACCGAAATACGGGATTGGTTCCGTGTGTCTTCCGTCGGGTCGGAGAGTCCGAGCGGCTGAGGGCGGCCTGAGGGGCGGCCCGAGGGCATGAGGGGCCGTCGTCTGCGGTCTTGTGTGGCCTTTGGGGTACACGACGGTGAAAGTTATCCACAGGCTGAGGGCGACTGGTGGCCGAAGTCGGGCAACCCGGTCAGACTTTGGGCACGGGTGGATACGTGCGGGGCGGACGTGACCGACAGCGGGAGGCAGTGGTGAGGACAGCGACACTGGGCCCGGCGCAACGCGCCGAGTCACTCGCAGCAATGGCCGAGCGTGAACTGGACATCCTGGTGGTGGGAGCCGGCGTGGTCGGTGCGGGAACCGCGCTCGACGCGGTGACCCGAGGCCTGTCCGTGGGGCTGGTCGAGGCGCGTGACTGGGCGTCCGGCACCTCCAGCCGCTCCAGCAAGCTGATCCACGGCGGCCTGCGCTATCTGGAGATGCTCGACTTCGCCCTCGTACGCGAGGCGTTGAAGGAACGCGGACTGCTGCTGGAGCGGCTCGCGCCGCATCTCGTGAAGCCGGTTCCCTTCCTGTACCCGTTGCAGCACAAGGGCTGGGAGCGGTGGTACGCCGGCTCGGGCGTCGCGCTCTACGACGCCATGTCGATGGCCCGCGGGCGCGGCCGGGGTCTGCCCACGCACCGGCACCTGAGCCACCGTCACGCCCTGCGCGTCGCGCCCGCCCTGCGGAAGGACGCACTGGTCGGGGCACTCCAGTACTACGACGCCCAGATGGACGACGCCCGCTTCGTGGCGACCCTCGTGCGCACGGCGACCGCCTACGGCGCGAAGACCGCCAACCGTGCGCGCGTGACCGGGTTCCTGCGCGAGGGCGAGCGCGTGGTCGGCGCCAAGGTGCAGGACGTCGAGGCGGGCGGCGAGTACGAGATCCGCGCCAAGCAGGTGGTCAACGCGACCGGGGTGTGGACCGACGACACCCAGGCGATGGTCGGGGAGCGGGGACAGTTCCACGTCCGCGCCTCCAAGGGCATCCACCTCGTCGTGCCCAAGGACCGCATCAACTCCTCCAGCGGGCTGATCCTGCGCACCGAGAAGTCCGTGCTGTTCGTCATCCCCTGGGGCCGGCACTGGATCATCGGCACGACCGACACCGACTGGGACCTCGACAAGGCGCACCCCGCCGCGTCCAGCGCCGACATCGACTACCTGCTGGAACACGTGAACTCGGTACTCGCCGTGCCGCTCACGCGGGACGACGTACAGGGCGTGTACGCGGGCCTTCGGCCGCTGCTCGCCGGTGAGTCGGACGCCACCAGCAAGCTCTCGCGCGAGCACACCGTGGCCCATCCGGTGCCGGGACTCGTCGTGGTGGCGGGCGGCAAGTACACGACCTACCGCGTGATGGCCAAGGACGCCGTCGACGAGGCGGTGCACGGGCTCGACGCCAGGGTCGCCGAGTGCGTCACCGAGGACGTGCCGCTGCTGGGCGCCGAGGGATACCGGGCGCTGTGGAACGCGCGGGCACGGATCGCGGGCCGCACCGGGCTGCACGTCGTCCGCGTGGAACACCTGCTGAACCGTTACGGCGCCCTCGCGGAGGAGGTCCTCGACCTCATCGCCTCGGACGCCACACTGGGCGAGCCGCTGCACGCCGCGGACGACTACCTGCGCGCCGAGGTCGTCTACGCCGCCTCGCACGAGGGTGCGCGGCACCTGGACGACGTGCTGACCCGGCGCACCCGCATCTCCATCGAGACCTTCGACCGGGGCGTGCGCTCCGCCCGCGAGGCCGCCGAGCTGATGGCGCCGGTGCTGGGCTGGGACAAGGACCAGATCGAGCGCGAGGTCGAGCACTACGAGAAGCGGGTGGAGGCCGAGCGGGAGTCGCAGCGACAGCCCGACGACCTGACGGCGGACGCGGCGCGGTTGGGGGCGCCGGACATCGCGCCCTTGTAGTCCGCTGTAGTCCCCTGCAGTCCGTCCGAGGTTGGGCGGGGGTGGGCCGGCCCGGGCTGGGCCGGCCCGGCTGCGCGGGGCGGGGCGGGGCCGGCCGGTCGGCGTCACTCGAACGAGTGTCGTGAGTCGGGATCTTCGTTCGGAACCCGGTCGTTCTACGAGATGCGGGGGCAGAACTCGGCGGCGAGCAGGGCCGGTTCGAGGTCGGGATCCGCGATCGACGTCGTGTTCACACGGAAGGTGAGGACACGACGGCCGCCGACCGTGGCTGCGGTGCGCACGTAGCTGCCGGTGATGCGGCCGTTGTGCCCCCACACCGTCGTGCCGCACGGCAGCTTCACCGGGAACAGTCCCATGCCGTACTGGCCGTGTGCGGTGCGGGTGTCCGTCATCTCGCGCAGCCAGTTCGGGGAGAGCAGCCGGCCGCCGAGCAGTTCCGTGTAGAAGCGGTCCAGGTCGGCGAGCGTGGTCACCAACTCGCCGGCGGCTCCGGCCACCCGGGGGTCGAGTGCGGTGACGTCCGTCCCGTCGGCGGTGTAGGCGCGGCCGTGCGGGGAGGGGAGGGAGGCGTGCGAGCCGGGAAAGGAGGTGCCCGTCAGACGTAGCGGAGCGATGATGCGCCGCTCGGCCTCGGCGGCGTAGGAGTGACCGGTGACCTGCTGGATCACCATGCCGAGCACGACGTAGTTGGTGTTCGAGTACGAGTAGCGGCCGGGGGCGGCCGGGGGGTGGGTGAGCGCGATGCGGACGGCCTGACGAGGGGTGAGGGGGACCAAGCCCCGGGTGTCCGCGGTGAAGTCCCTCAGGCCGCTGGTGTGGGTGAGGAGTGCGCGCAGGGTCAGTGCGCGGCCGTCGTTGCCCGCACCGCGCACCAGGCCCGGCAGGTGCTGCTCCACGGTGTCGGACAGCTTCAGCCGGTGTTCCGCGGCCAGTTGGAGGACGACCGTGGCGATGAAGGTCTTGGTGATGCTGCCGGCGCGGAAGTGGTCGGCGCGGGCGATTCCCGGACCCGCCTCGGCGTAACGCGTGCCGCTCTGCTCCCGGGCCAGGAGCGCCGCGGCGGGTGCGTCGCCCTGGGTGACCAGCAAGGGGAGCAGTGCGTCTGTGGGCGGGGCCGTGTTCTTGGCCGCGACCGGGGCGGGAGCGGGGGACGAGGCCGGGGTCGGGGGTGGGGTTGGGGGAGCAGAGAAGGCCACCGGGGCCAGGGCGAGCAGCGCCAGGGACACCGGGACCGCCAGGAGTGTCCGGAGCGGTGGCATGGGGGGGCCTTTCTTGTCGGGTCCATCATGCGGGTCGGGTGGTGGGGCGCTTGGGGGTGGTGGGGGTTGGAGGGGAAGTCGGTGGGAGGGGGTTGTGGAGCTAGGGGGGCCGTGGGGCGACGGGACCTGTGTGTCGGCATTGCCGGGCCCTACCGCGGGCGGGGCGGAGCCAGGGGCACCCGGGGCGTCGGGCACTTGTCGGGTGAGGGACAATGGAGGTTCTGTCAGGGCGGGTTCATGAGGGGACGCATGTCGGACGCGGAGCGGGCGGGAGCATCCCGGCAGGACGAGAACGACCGTCTCCTCGCCGGGCGGTACCGGCTGGGAGGAGTGCTCGGCCGCGGAGGCATGGGCACGGTGTGGCGCGCCGAGGACGAGACCCTGGGCAGGACGGTGGCCGTCAAGGAACTGCGGTTCCCGTCCAGTATCGACGAGGACGAGAAGCGCAGGCTGATCACGCGCACGCTGCGGGAGGCCAAGGCGATCGCACGGATCCGCAACACCAGCGCGGTGACCGTGTTCGACGTGGTCGACGAGGACGACCGGCCGTGGATCGTGATGGAGCTCGTCGAGGGCAAGTCGCTCGCCGAGGTCATCCGCGAGGACGGCCTGCTGGAGCCGAAGCGTGCGGCGGAGGTGGGCCTCGCGATACTCGACGTGCTCCGGTCCGCGCACCGCGAGGGCATCCTGCACCGGGACGTGAAGCCGTCCAACGTGCTGATCTCCGAGGACGGCCGGGTCGTGCTCACCGACTTCGGCATCGCCCAGGTCGAGGGTGACCCGTCCATCACCTCCACGGGCATGCTCGTCGGTGCACCTTCCTACATCTCCCCGGAGCGGGCCCGCGGGCACAAGCCGGGCCCCGCGGCCGACATGTGGTCGCTCGGCGGGCTGCTGTACGCGGCGGTCGAGGGCGCCCCGCCGTACGACAAGGGGTCCGCGATCGCGACGCTCACGGCGGTGATGACCGAGCCGCTGGAGGAGCCGAAGAACGCGGGGCCGTTGAAGGACGTCATCTACGGCCTGCTCACCAAGGACCCCGCCCAGCGGCTGGACGACGACCGCGCCCGGACCATGCTCACCGCGGTGATCCATGCGCCCGAGCCGAAGGTGGCCGAGCCGGAGCCGGCACCGGACGCGACGAGGGTGGTGCCCTTGCCGGCGCAGCCGGAGGAGCGTGCGGGCGGCGAGCGGTTGCGCGGGGCGCTGCGTTCCGTGCGGAAGGTCGCCGGGGCGGCGGCGACGTCAGCGGCCGCGTCCAGGACCAAGTCCAGTAACCGTACGGCGGGTTCGGGCGGCGGGAAGGTACCCGCCCAGGCTTCCGAGGCCACGTCGGCTGCGGCTCCGGCTTCTCCGGCGGCGCCCAAGACTTCCGCTTCCCCTGATTCCTCCGCGTCTCCGGCTGCTCCTGTCGCTGCCGCTTCCTCCGCGTCGCAGGCGAAGGGTGCCGCGAGTGCGGCGGCCGCGTCCGAGGCGGCGTCGGCCTCGGTGTCGGCTTCCGGTGAGGCGCCCGGGGCCCGGGACGGGAAGACACAGCAGGCCGACGCCGCCTCGGACGGGCGGAGTTCGGGGTGGCCCGTGATGACGCCGCCGCCGGACCTGGCGCCGAGGCCGGTGCCCAGGGCGCCGCTGACGGACGTGGTGCCCCGGCGGACGCTGGTCATCATCGCCGTGGTCGTGGCGCTCGCGGTCATCGGCACGGTGCTGGCTCTCACGCTCGGCGGGGACGACAGTACCGACGGGGCCAAGGGCGGCACCAAGGTGTCGGCGGGATCGAGCGCCGGCGCCGACACCAAGGAGGACGAGAGCGGCGGCACCCGGACCGACGAGGCCGCGACGTCCGTCTCGCCGGACACGGGTGCGGGAGCGGGGGCCACCAACTCGCCGAGCGGGCAGGAGAGCGGCCAGAGTCCGGAGGGTTCCAACGGCTCAGGCGGCACAGCCGGCGACGCCGCGGTGGCTTCGACGCACAAGGGGAGCCAGGGTTACTCGATAGGGCTGCCGGCGGGGTGGAAGTTCCAGACCGGCAGTTCCGCGGGCGACCGGTTCACCGGGCCCGACGGGCAGAAGCTGCTCGTCGCCTGGACCAGCACGCCGAAGGGCGACCCGGTGGCGGACTGGGAGAGCCAGGAGCAGGGCATGCGCCGCTCGCAGTACACCAAGATCCGAATAGAGAAGGTGAACTACCGGGGCTGGAACACGGCCGACTGGGAGTTCACCTATGAGGAGAGCGGGACGAAGTACCGGACGATCGACCGCGGATTCGTCGTCAACGGCCATCTCGGATATGCCCTGATGTACACGGCGAAAGCCGCGAACTGGGGCACTGAGCTGCGCAAGGACACATGGCAGACGCTCGCTCGCACCTTCGAACCGAAGTCGTGACGCGCCGTGCGGTGAGCGGTCCCATGTTTGGGCCGTGAGATCTGGCATCCCCTCTTTGCGAGTTGCCTCCGGCACGTATCGTGAGTGTTCGTGGACCGTCCGCATCCACGTTCGGGACGGAACGGGCGCGAAGACGAACGGAATTGACCAACCGGACGGCTGGGGGAGGCAACGTGGACGACTATGCGGGTCGGGTACTCGCCGACCGTTACCGCTTGCCGCTGCCTCCGTCCGACGAGTACGAACTCACCGATTCGCGCGCCTTCGACACCTACAGCGGCCAGGAAGTCCTCGTCAGGCAGATTCCGTTGCCCGAGGTCGTCGAGGCGGAGGTGCTCGACGCGGAGGGGCTGCCCGAGGGGTTCACGGCCCGGGACCCCCGTGCCGCGCGGCGGACCTCGGGGCGGGGCGGTACACGCCGGCCCACGGAGCCTGCGGTTCGGCGAGCGGTGGACGCGGCGCAGGCCGCCGCGCGGATCCCCGACCATCCTCGGCTCGACCAGGTCTTCGACGTGTTCGCCGAGGGCGGTTCGCTGTGGATCGTCAGCGAACTGGTGTCCGCACGGCCGCTGTCGGCGTTGCTCGCCGAGAAGCCGTTGTCGCCGTACCGGGCGGCCGAGATCGCCTCCGACGTCCTCATGGCGCTGCGGGTGCTGCACGCGCACGGCTGGGTGCACCGCAACATCACCGCCCGCACGGTACTTGTCTGCGACGACGGCCGGGTCATGCTGACGGGCCTCGCGGTCGGCGCGGCGGAGGAGGCACTGTGCGGCTACGACCCGGTGCCGGCCGAGGCGGGCGAATGGGGCGCCGGGGACGGGGAGTTCGGGGCTGGGGCGGGCACGGGGCCGGGTGACGGTTCGGTCGAGGCTGCCCCGAGGCCGGACGGAGGGTTCCGTGGACCCGGTGGCCCGGGCGGAACCGACGGCCCGGGTGCGGCGGACGGACGTAGGGGATCTGGTGGTCACGGGGGGCCCGGGCAGTCCGTGACCGCGGCCGGTGGGTTCGGTGCCGCGGGCAGGTCCGGGGTCGCCGGGGTGCCTGGCGCAGCGGGCGGTCCGGGGGCGGGTGACGGGGCACCGGGTGCCGCGGCCGGATTCGGTGAGACCGATTCCGACCCCGAGGCGGCCCGGCGGGCGGCGATCGAGGCGCGGGAGGCCCGCGGGCTGCCCAGCGCCGGAGTGGAGGCGGCGGACGGGGGCGGTTCGTCCGCCGCGCTGGTCCGACGGGACCCCGACGGCGGTACGGACATCAGGGCGGCGCGGGCGGGAGCGATCGCCGCGTATCGCGCGGGCGCACGAGCAGCGGCCCGGGTCCAGGAAACACAGAGCGGCCGCGCGGCCCTCCCGGGAGCACGCCCGGTACCGGACGACGACCCGACCGCCGACCAGGGCAACGGCGCAGCTCGGACATACTCGTCGGCGGACGGTGCGGGACAGTCGCCGTACCCGTCGGCGAACGGTTTCGCCCCGTCGCCGTACCCCTCGACGAGCGGTGTGGCACAGCCCCCGTATCCGGCCGGGAACGGGATCGAGCACCTGCCCGGCCCCCTTCCTCAGGGCCAGACAGCCGACGCCTATGGCGTGCGGCCCACCTCCTGGCACGGAGCCGCGCCGCGCAGCGGGGGCGGCGGGATGGCTCAGGGGGGTGCGGCACCCGCGGTCGAAGGTCACGTTCCCGCGCTCGGGGCCGCGTCTGCCGGTGGTCCTGCGGCTGAGCTCTCCAAAGACTCCGCCCCCACCCGCTGGGAAGACCTCACCCCCGTGGCACCCCCCGCCCGCCGCGGACCGGCCACCGCGCTCGCCGCCGAGCGGGCCCGGCAGGCCCGGATGGCTGTGGTCGGGCCCGTCACCGAGCGGTGGGCGCCGGAGCAGGCCGGGCCGGTGCACGAGAACTGGCAGCTCGCCGCGCCCATCGGGCCCGCGACCGACCTGTGGGCTCTCGGGGCGCTGTTGTTCCGGGCCGTCCAGGGGCATGCGCCCTACCCCGAGGAGTCGACGGCCGAGCTGGTGCAGCTGGTGTGTGCCGAGCCGCCCGCCTTCGCGGAGGAGTGCGGGCCGCTGAGGCCGGTCGTGGAGTCGTTGCTGCGGCAGGACCCGACCGAGCGGCTGGAGTTCGAGGAACTGCGGGGCTGGGTGCGGTCGCTGGTGCGGTCCGCGCCGGAGCCGGAGGCCGGCGTGCATGTCGTCGCCGCACCGCCCGTAAACGCGAGCCGGCTGCCGATCGTGCGCCGCCGGGGCGAGTTGGTGCGCAGGCGGCGTGCCGGGCTGCCCGCGACCAGTGCGCACGGACGGCACAAGCGGGCCCGGGAGGAGGCCGCCCCCTCGCCGCGGCGCCTCGGCCGCACCCTGCTGTTGTTCATCCTGTTGGCGCTGGCCGCGGCGATCGCGTACGCCATGTACTTCATGCCCAGGTCGAACCCCGACGACAAGGGCGCCGCCCAGCGGACCGGTACCACCAGTCAGGCCGGTCCCGCGGAGTCCCCGGAGGCCAGCAGCGAGCCACGGCCCGACCAGACCACCCCCGCGCCGTCGAGGACCAGCGCCGCCGAGACGCAGACCGCCGGGCCCGAGGTCGCCGACGGATTCATCCTGCGTACGGACGCCGAGGGCTTCAAGGTCGCCGTGGCCAACGGCTGGACCCGCACCCCGAGGAACGGCCGCGGCCAAGTGGTCTACTCGCAGGGCAGCTTCGAGCTGATCGTCATCCCGGGCCGGGACACCGCGGCCGCGGACGGCAGCGACCCGATGGTCTACCAGCGGGAGAAGGAACCCGAGCTCCAGCCCTACCGCGACTCCAGCTGGGCCACCGCCACCGGGCTGAAGTCGATCCAGGTGGGCACGAAGAGCATGGCCGAGGGACAGTTCACCTGGACCGGCGACGACGGGCGCGAGCTGTACGTGCGCAACCTCGCGATACTGATCGGCGGCAAGTACCACGTGGTGCAGGTCCGCGGCCCGGAGGCGGAGCGGGACGAGGTGAGCCGGCTGTACGACCAGGCTTCGGCCACGTATCAGGTCACCGGCTGACGGTCGCGGCGGTCCCCGCGGGAAGGTTGCCGGCTGAAGTGCACCGCCGTCGGACGCCGTACCGGCGCCCTCGGTTCACTGGTGCTTCGCGGAAGCGACAACCGTCACAGTGAGGTCTCCTTGACGCCCCCCTGGTTCCCCTCGGCGCGGGCCGGTCCTTAGTCTGACTGGGTCAAGAGCATTGCGGGGAAACGTGGATCAGATGCAGGGCCTGCTGCTGGCGGGGCGCTACCGGCTCGCCGACCCGATAGGCAAGGGCGGCATGGGCCGGGTCTGGCGTGCCCACGACGAGGTACTGCACCGGGCCGTGGCGATCAAGGAGTTGACCGCCGCGCTCTACGTTTCCGAGAGCGACCAAGGTGTCCTGCTCGCCCGTACCCGTGCCGAGGCCCGTGCGGCCGCCCGGATCAACCACTCGGCCGTCGTCACCGTGCATGACGTGCTCGATCACGACGGCCGGCCGTGGATCGTGATGGAGCTGGTCGAGGGCCGCTCGCTGGCCGACGCCGTCAAGGAGGACGGCCGGGTCGAGGCACGTGAGGCGGCCCGGATCGGGCTGTGGGTGCTGCGGGCCCTGCGCGCCGCGCACTCCGCCGGGGTACTGCACCGGGACGTGAAGCCCGGCAACGTTCTCCTCGCGCAGGACGGCCGCGTCCTGCTCACCGACTTCGGCATCGCCCAGATCGAGGGCGACACCACCATCACCCGCACCGGAGAAGTCGTCGGTTCGGTGGACTACCTCGCCCCCGAGCGGGTCCGCGGTGCCGACCCCGGCCCGTCCGCCGATCTGTGGGCGCTGGGTGCCACGCTGTACACGGCGGTCGAGGGACGGTCGCCGTTCCGCCGTACGACCCCGCTGACCACCATGCAGGCGGTCGTCGATGAACAGCCCGACGAGCCGCGCAACGCCGGCGCGCTCGGGCCCGTCATCGCCGCCCTGCTGCACAAGGACCCCGCCGTACGGCCCGGAGCGGCCGAGGCCGAGCAGATGCTCGCCGAGGCGGCGGAGGGTCGGCGACCGAACGCGGCCCAGGCATATGTGCCGACGCAACATGTGGGTTCCCGCCATGAGCCGGGGGCGTACAGCGGATCCCACAGTGGGCCGAACACATCGGTCACGGGTACGCCGGTCAGCGGCACGGGGTATCCCTCGGGCTCGGGCCCGCCGCACGCCCCCGGCTCGGGACCCTCGTACCCCTCGGGTTCGGGACCGACGTACCCCCACGGCACGGGACCGTCGTACTCCTCGGGTTCGGGACCGTCGTACCCGCAGGCGACCGGTGTCACGAGCATCGGCCCCCCGCACCAGACCGGCACAGGTCCCGTGGCTCAGTCCGGGCGCCGGCGCCTGCGTTCCCTCGCGCTGGTCGTCGCGCTCGCCGCGATCGTCAGTGCGGGGACCGCGATCGGGCTGCAGACATGGGACGAGGGGCGAGACAAGGGCGGTACGCCGGGCTCGTCGAGTGCCGCGCCCAGCACCACGCCGACGAAGAGCACGAGCGGCGGGGTCCCGGCCGGCTGGCAGCGGCGCAACGATCCCGTGGGCTTCACCGTGTATCTGCCCAAGGGCTGGAAGCGGTCGGTCTTCGGGACCCCCGCCGACGGCCTGACCCAGATCGACTACTCGCCGGACGACGGCAGGCACTTCATCCGGATCGCCGTCGACACCGCGCCGGACTTCCTCGATCCCCTCGCGCACCAGCGCAGCCTGCAACTGCAGATCCAGGGGCTCAAGGACTACCAGCTCGTGAGCATGGTCGAGAACACCTACCGGGACCGCACGGGCGCCCGGTGGGAGTACACCTGGACCGCGCTGGCCAAGGACATCCCCTTCCCCGGGCCGCGCAGGGCCGTGGAGGAGACGTACATATCCCGGGACGGCGCCGAGTACGCGATCTACATGTCGTCGCCCGCGAAGAGCTGGCCGACCACCAGCAAGCAGTTCCAGACCGTGCTCCAGAGCTGGATCGAGCCGAACAGCTGACGGAGTTGGCCGGTCACCGTCCCGGAGGGCGTTCATCCGCTGCGGCATGATGGGGCGCATGGGGACCGAGGGGGACACCTTCCGTGTGATCGCGGGCCGATACCGCCTGGAGGCGAGGATCGGGCGCGGCGGCATGGGCGTGGTCTGGCGGGCGACCGACCAGCTGCTCGGCAGGCAGGTGGCCGTCAAGGAGATCCCGCTCGACGAGACGCTCTCCGCCGAGGATGCCCGGCTCCAGCGCGACCGCACCCTGCGCGAGGCCGGTGCCGTCGCCCGGCTGCGGCATCCGCACGTCATCGTGGTCCACGACGTCGTCGAGCAGGACGAACGGCCTTACATCGTCATGGAGTTGATCGACGGCGGCTCCCTCGCCGACCGGATCTCCGCGCAGGGTCCGGTGGATGCCGCGGAGGCCGCCCGGATCGGCGCCGACCTGCTGAGCGCGCTGCACGCCGCGCACACGGCCGGGGTCCTGCACCGGGACATCAAACCCGCCAACGTCCTCGTCGAGTCCGGCACCGGCCGGATCGTCCTCACCGACTTCGGCATCGCCCAGGTCGCGGGCGCCACCACGCTCACCGAGACCGGCTCCTTCGTCGGCTCGCCCGAGTACACGGCGCCCGAGCGGATGTCCGGCGCCGCGACCGGCCCGGAGGCCGACCTCTGGTCGCTGGGCGCGCTGCTGTGCACGGTCCTGAGCGGCGAATCGCCGTTCCGCCGCGACTCGTTGGGCGGCATCCTGCACGCCGTCGTCATCGACGAGATCCGGCCGCCCACACAGGCCGCGCCGCTCCTTCCCGTCGTACGCGGCCTGCTGGAGAGGGATCCCGGGCGGCGGCTGGACGCCGTGGAGGCCGAGCGGATGCTGCGCGCGTTCCGGGAGACGGGGCGTACGCCGCCGCGCCGGGCGCCCGAGCGGTCGTACACGCCGACCCAGCGGGATGTCCCGCTACGACGGTCCGCGGCGCGGCGGGAGTCCTCGCCAGGGCGGTCCCCGGCGCCGGAACGGTCCGGGAGCGGTGGGTCCGCGGGGCAGGCGCGGTCGGGGCGGCGCGTGCTCATGGCGGGGCTGCTGGTTGCCGCGGTGGCGGGAGCGGGGGTGTCGGCGGCGTTGCTGATGGACCGGGGGGACGGTGGCGGCCGTACGACGACGAGCAGTTCGGCGCCTGCGACACCCACGGGCGGTTCCGCGCCCGTGACGTCCACGGAGGCGTCCGGACCCGGGACTCCCACGGGCGCCTCCTCTCGTCCGCCCGCCGCGCCCCTCCCTTCCGCTCCCTCCGGCTACCGCGTCGCCGAGGAGCCGGCCGGGTTCGCGCTCGCCGTGCCGGACGGGTTCACCCGTCAGGTGCAGGGGAAGCGGGTCTTCTACCTGTCGCCCGGGGAGGTCTTCCGCCTCGGCATCAAGGTCACCGCGCCCGAGGTCGGCGGCCCGCTGGAGGTGATGCGGCGCGCCGCGGCCAAGGGGCCCGGAACCAACCCCGGTTACCGCGCCGGCCGGGTCACCTCGACCACGCACCGCGGACACCCCGCCGCGCTCTGGGAGTTCACCTGGGACGGCTTCAGCGCGGCTGAGGGTGCCCGGCACACCTACGACCTGTGCTGGGAGGAGGACGGGCGGCTGTACGACGTGTGGGTGTCGGCGCCCGTCGGCAAGGTGCGGGAGGCGAAGGAGTACTTCGACGTCGCGTTGGACACCTTCGTGCGGACATAGGGGGTGATAGGCCGCGTCGCGAGTCACGGGTCTGTGACCGGAACGCGTTCCCTGTGGAAGCGGAGGCCTCTGGCGCGATATGGATGAACCCATGAGCAGCAGCGGGGGAGTCGGCCACGAGCCCGACGAGACGACGAGTTACGTTCTGCAACCTCCCAGACCCACGTCGGCCCAGGTGTCGGCCCCGCCGTCGCACGCGCAGCCGGACCTGCAGCCGAGTGAGCGGCCCGAACCGGGCGTCGGCAGGCTGATCGCGGGTCGTTACCGGCTGCTCGCCAAGCTCGGGCACGGTGGCATGGGTACGGTGTGGCGGGCCAAGGACGAGACGGTGGACCGTGAGGTGGCCGTCAAGGAACCCCGCATCCCGGAGCATCTTCCCCGGCGCGAACAGGCAAACGCTTTTGAGCGGATGCGGCGCGAGGCGCGTGCCGCGGCCCGGCTCGACCATCCCTCCGTCGTGAACGTGTACGACGTGGCGGTCGTGGACGACCGGCCGTGGATCGTGATGGAGCTGGTGAGGGGCCGTTCGCTGGGCGACGCGCTGCAGGAGGGCACGCTCGGGGCGCGGGAAGCGGCGAGAATCGGCCTCGACGTACTCGGCGCACTGGAGGCCGCGCACGCGGCGGGCATCCTGCACAGGGATGTGAAACCGGACAACGTCCTGCTCGGCCGGTACGGCAGGGTCGTCCTCACCGACTTCGGCATAGCCCAGATCGAGGGCGAGACCAGCCTGACCGACACCGGCGGCTTCGTCGGCTCGCCCGAGTACATCGCCCCCGAGCGGGTCCTCGGCCAGCGTCCCGGCCCGGCCTGCGACCTGTGGTCCCTCGGGGTGGTCCTGTACGCGGCGACGGAGGGCGTCTCGCCGTTCCGTCGCAGCAACACCCCCGCGACCCTCCAGTCCGTCCTCAACGCCACACCCGCACCGCCCGCCTCCGCGCACGGCCCGCTCGCCGACGCCGTCAACGGCCTCCTCCAGAAGGACCCGGCGCGCCGCCCGAACGCCGCGCAGGTCCGTGCGCTGCTGGAAGCCGCCGCCGACCCGCCCGCTCCCGAACCCACGCAGCCCGTGCGGCTCGCGCAGGACCCACCGCCCGCACGAGGTGTCCGGCTGGGCCGCAAGGGGTGGCTCGGGCTGGGGGCGGCGGTCGTCGCGGCCGCGGTGGGTGCGTATCTGCTGCTCGCGGATCCGTTCGCGGGGCCGCTGCCGGACGGCTGGACGAAGAAACACACCAAGGACGTGGCCGCGACACTGGCGGTGCCGAAGGAGTACCGGGCCACCCTGCCGGACCGGAAGACGGACAAGGGCCACTGGATCACGTACGCCGACTACAGCGGCAGCATCTGGATCGGCCTGAAGCTGGACCGCAGGGCCGAGGACACCTCCCACGCCATCGCGGGCTCCGCGGCCGCCGAGATGTACGCCGACGACGGCAAGTTCAAGGAGAGCGGGGACTACGACCTCAGCATGCCGGAGGCGCCGAAGACCCGCCCCGAGGACCAGACGTACCAAGGTGGGAAGGCCGCCAGGAACACCGTCACGTACGACACCACCGACAGCCAGAACCCGCGCCCGCGCGAACTCCAGCTCTTCTACTACCGCACCTCCACCGGAGACATGTACACGCTCACCGTCAGCTATCCCGGCAAGGGCGACTTCACCCAGCGGGGACGTGAAGTGGCGAGGGCGGCGATCGCGAACCTGGACGTGGACAAGCTCTGACCGCCGGCCACCACGCAGCTTGCGACGCCGTGTCCGGGCGGGAGCGACATCTGACGCGAACCGGCCGGGCGACACGAGCGACACGGGCGCCGTCGCCTCGCCGCCCGGCCGGGACTCGCGTCGACAAGAAGTGGCCCTGCGGGGTACTGATGAGGCATGAGTGATGTCGGGGGCTCCACGGACCCCAAGGGCCTTCTGGTCGGCGGGCGTTACCGCCTCGTCGAGCGCATCGGTTCCGGCGGGATGGGGACCGTGTGGCGGGCCAGGGACGAGCTGGTGGGTCGTGAAGTCGCCGTCAAACAGCCGCGGTTGCCCGGCGAGCCGGAGGACGAGGCACATCGGCGGGCCGCGCACCGGCTGCACCGCGAGGCACGCGCCGCCGCCCGGGTCGAGCATCCCTGCGCCGTGACCATCCACGACGTGGTGGTCGAGGAACAGGACGGCGAGGGCGGACTCCCCTGGATCGTCATGGAGTTGGTCCGGGGCGAGTCGTTGCACGAGGCGTTGCGGCGCGGGCCGCTCGGTCCCTCCGAGGCCGCCCGCATCGGCCTCGCCGTCCTCGGGGCCCTGCGCGCCGCGCACTCCGTCGGAATCGTGCACCGGGACGTCAAGCCCGCCAACGTCCTGCTCGGCCCGCACGGCCGCGTCGTCCTCACCGACTTCGGCATCGCCCAGGTGCAGGGCGAGGAATCCCTCACCGCTAGCGGGGAGTTCGTCGGCTCCCTGGAGTACGTCGCCCCCGAGCGCATGTCCGGCACGAACGCCGGGCCCCCCTCCGACCTGTGGTCCCTGGGCGCGCTCCTGTACGCCGCCGTCGACGGCCGGGCCCCCTTCCGCCGTACGACCCCGGAGGCGACCCTCGCCGCGATCCTCACCGAGGACCCACCGGAGCCGGAACACACAGGCCCGCTCACCGAGTTGATCGCCGGCCTGCTGGCGAGGAAACCGGAACAGCGGCCGGGGGCGGAGGAGGTCGCGCGGGTACTGGCGAAGGTGTCGGGCGACACCGGGCCGGACGTGAACGACACCGTCGCCGAGGCCGGGTTGGACGCCGGCGGTGCCGAGGCCGGGTTGGACGCCGGCGGTGCCGAGGCCGGGTTGGACGCCGGCGGTGCTGGGGCCGGAGCCGAACCTGACGCGAGCCGTACCGAGGCCCCCGCACAGGCGCAGGCTCGCCCCGTCGCCGTACCGGAAGACGTTCCCCCCACCCCCGCACCGGAGGAAGCCCTCACAGCCCCCCTCACGGCCCCGGCCCCGACCGCCGCCCCCACCCCCCGATCCCGCCCCCGCGCCCTCCTCCGCCTGGCCGTCGGCCCGGTCGGGATCCTGCTCGCCGGTGGGATATGGCTCGGTACCTCGTTCGCCGACGGGACCGCGGGCGGGCAGGGCGGCTGGGTCGCGCACCGGGAGGAGAACGCGGACGCCGTCCTCTACCTCCCCCGGCAGTACCACTGGATGTACCTCACCGGCGAGGCGGCGGACTCCGTCCGCCAGAACATCTACGGCGGCGGGGACAGCGGCATCCGGATCCGCCTCACCGAGTTCGACAAGGCACCTGGTTCCCCGCTGGACGAGGCCCGTGACGCCGCGCTCGGCTGGGAGGGGCACCAGCGGACCACCGGCCAGTACACCCCCACGTCCTTCCATGGCGCCCAAGCCGCTCTCTCCGACGTCACCTACGACCCGCGTGACCGGCCGACCCGGGTGATGCAGCTGATCGTCCGCACCGACGACGACCGGATGTACCAGCTGCGCGTCGACATGCCCAAGGGCACTCCCGAGGAGAAGAAGGGCACCGCGCTCTTCAAGGGCGCCCGTGACCGGCTGGAGATCGGGAGAATGTGAGACCCCGGTGATCCGGATGATCGTCTCCGCACAACGCGCTGATCAGCAGGTTCTCTGCCACCGATCACTGGCGGTGTGTGCGCGGGACGTGAATGCGCGTTACCGACGGGTACCCAAAGCCTCCGCTCCCGAATACCCTGCGGCTCATGACGGACGCGCAGGCCCCGGCCAAGACCGGCACGAACCCCCTAGCCCCCGCCCCGGCGGGCGCCCGTACCGCCGCCGACGTGGTCACCCCGGAGCTGGTCGCCCAGCTCACCAAGGGAGTGACCGGTTCCGGCCGTACCGCCAACCACTCACCCCTCACCGGGGAGAAGCTGGCCGATCTGCCCGAGTCGACGCCGGCGGACGTGGAGAAGGCCTTCGAGACGGCCCGCAGGGCCCAGGCGGTGTGGGAGCAGACCCCCGTACGGCAGCGTGCGGCCGTACTGCTCCGCTTCCACGACCTGGTCCTCGAACGCCAGGCCGAGGTCCTCGACCTCATCCAGCTGGAGACCGGCAAGGCCCGTCTGCACGCCCACGAGGAGGTCCAGGCCGTCGCGGTCGCCGCCCGGCACTACGGCCGCAAGGCCCCCGCCTATCTGAAGCCCAAGCGGCACGCCGGTGCCATGCCCACGCTCACGCGCGTCACCGAACTGCGTCACGCGCGCGGAGTCGTCGGCCAGATCGCCCCCTGGAACTACCCCCTCGAACTGTCCGTCGGTGACGCGCTCCCCGCCTTCGTCGCGGGCAACGCCGTCGTCATGAAGCCGGACACGGAGACCTGTCTGACCGCCCTGTGGGCCCGCGACATCCTCGTCGAGGCCGGTCTGCCCGCCGACGTCTTCCAGGTCGTCCTCGGCGAGGGCCCCGTCGTGGGCCCCGAGGTCGTCCGGCACGCCGACTACGTCTCCTTCACCGGCTCCACCCGCACCGGCCGCGAGGTCGCCCAGGGAGCCGCCGCCCGCCTGGTCGGCGTCACCCTCGAACTCGGCGGCAAGAACGCCATGCTGGTGCTGGAGGACGCCGACATCGAGAAGGCGGCCGCCGGAGCCGTCCGCGCCTGCTTCAGCTCCGCAGGCCAACTCTGCGTCTCCATCGAGCGGTTGTACGTCCACGAGTCCGTCGCCGACGCCTTCCTGGACCGCTTCGCCGCCCGTACGAAGGCGATGCGGCTCGGCACATCCCTGGCCTACGGCGCCGACATGGGCTCGCTGGCGGGGGAGCGGCAGTTGGAGAGCGTCACCCGGCACGTCGACGAAGCCGTCGCCAAGGGGGCCAGGCTCGTCGCCGGTGGTGTCGCGCGCCCCGACATCGGCCCGTACTTCTTCGAGCCGACGATCCTGGACGGTGTCACCGAGCCCATGTCGGTCTGCTCCGAGGAGACCTTCGGCCCGGTCGTCTCGATCTACCGCTTCACGACGGACGACGAGGCGGTGGCTCTGGCCAACTCCACGCCATACGGGCTGAATTCCTCGGTCTGGACGAAGGACGGCGCCCGTGGCCGCGCCGTCGCCGCCCGTGTGCGCTGCGGCACGGTCAACGTCAACGAGGGCTACGCGGCCGCGTACGGCAGCGTCCAGTCGCCCATGGGCGGCATGAAGGACTCCGGCCTCGGCCGCCGCCACGGCTCCGAGGGCATCCTCAAGTTCACCGAGGCCCAGACGGTCGCCCAGCAGCGGCTGCTCCCGCTGGCCCCCTCGCTGGGCATGGACGACGAGAAGTACGCGCAGTTCATGACCCGGAGCCTGCGCCTGATGAAGGCCTTCCGGTTCAAGTAGGAACACCGGACACCCGGACACCCGGACACCCGGACACCCGGACGAACGACTGTTCTCAACGAGGAGAGCACGTGCCACAGGACACCTACGACTACGACGTCATCGTCGTCGGATCGGGCTTCGGCGGCAGCGTCACCGCCCTTCGCCTCACCGAGAAGGGCTACCGCGTAGGTGTCCTGGAAGCCGGCCGCCGCTTCACTCGGGAGTCCCTCCCCAGGAACTCCTGGGACCTGAAGAACTACCTCTGGGCGCCGAAGCTCGGCATGTTCGGCATCCAGCGCATCCATCTGCTCGGCAATGTCATGGTCCTCGCGGGGGCGGGCGTCGGCGGCGGCTCGCTCAACTACGCCAACACCCTCTACGTCCCCCCGAAGCCCTTCTTCGAGGACCCCCAGTGGCGTGACATCACCGACTGGCAGGGGGAGTTGACGCCGTACTACGACCAGGCCCGGCGCATGCTCGGCGTACGGCTCAACCCGACGATGACCCCCTCCGACGTCCACCTCAAGTCCGCCGCCGAGCGGATGGGTGTCGGCGACACCTTCCACATGGCGCCGGTCGGGGTGTTCTTCGGCGACGGCGAGGACGCCGGGGGCAAGAGCAGGGCGGCCCCGGGCGAGCAGGCCGAGGACCCGTACTTCGGCGGCGCGGGCCCCGCCCGCAAGGCCTGCATCGAGTGCGGCGAGTGCATGACCGGCTGCCGGCACGGCGCGAAGAACACCCTCAACGAGAACTACCTCCACCTCGCCGAGAAGGCGGGCGCGGCCGTCCACCCCCTCACCACCGTCGTGTCGGTCACCGACGACTCCCAGGGCGGGTACGCCGTCGTCACCCTCCCCACCGACGACCGCCGCAAGGACAGGGGCCGCACCTTCAAGGCCCGCCAGGTCGTCATCGCCGCCGGCACCTACGGCACCCAGACCCTCCTGCACCGCATGAAGGCGGGCGGTCAACTGCCGTACATCTCGGACCGGTTGGGCGAGCTCACCCGCACCAACTCCGAGGCCCTGGTGGGTGCCCAGACCGACAACCGCCGCTATCGCAGGGCGACCGGTGAGCCGAAGGTCGACTTCACGCGGGGCGTCGCCATCACCTCGTCCATCCACCCGGACGAGAACACCCACGTGGAGCCGGTCCGCTACGGCAAGGGCTCCAACTCGATGGGTGGCCTCTCCATCCTCCAGGTCCCGTACGCGGAGGGCTCGTCGAGGGTGCTGGCCTGGCTGCGGAACGCGGCCCGGCACCCGCTCCTCGTCGCCCGCTCCCTCTCCAACCGTCGCTGGTCGGAGAAGACCATCATCGGTCTGGTGATGCAGTCGCTGGACAACTCCCTGACGACGTACCTGAAACCGGACGGCGTGGGCAAGGGCCTGCTCACCGCACGGCAGGGCCACGGCGCCCCCAACCCCAAGCAGATCAAGGCCGCTGCACAGAGCGCGTCCGCGATCGCCGCCGACATCAACGGGTTCGCCGGGTCCAACGTGGGCGAGCTGATGGGCACCCCGCTCACCGCCCACTTCCTCGGCGGCTGCCCCATCGGCTCCTCCCGCGACAGCGGCGTCATCGACCCGTACCACCGGCTGTACGGCCACCCCGGGATCTCGGTCGTGGACGGCGCCGCGGTCTCCGCCAACCTCGGCGTGAACCCCTCGCTGACGATCACGGCCCAGGCCGAGCGGGCGATGGCGTTCTGGCCCAACAAGGGCGAGGAGGACCAGCGTCCGGCCCAGGGCGAGGCCTACGTCCGTCTCGGCGCGGTCGAGCCGAAGTCACCGGCGGTCCCGGCGGACGCGTTCGGCGCGCTGAAGCTGCCGTTCCTGGGGATGCCGACGGTGCCGAAGAAGTCGTAGAGCTGCCACGGCACGGAGAAGGACCCGCACCCCCCTCCGAGTGCGGGTCCTTCTCTGTTCTCGCGTGAAGCTGCGCCTATGGCGTCACGGCGTCACGGCTCAGGCGTGGGCGCCCATCGCACCCTTGCGGCGCTTGACCGCGAACACCACACCGGTACCGGCGACGACGGCGAACCCGCCGACGAGGCCGAGGACCGGCAGGGCCGAGCTGGAACCGGTCTCGGCGAGCTGGCCGTCCACGTCGAGGTCGTTGGTGTCGGAGATGGGGTTCTTGCCGCCGGTCTGCGGCTTGGCGTCGTTCGGCTTGCCGGCGTCGGAGCCGGCCGGCAGGACCTCGAAGTAGTAGATGCCGTAGTTCTCGTCGTCGGAGATCCAGCAGGCCTTGTCGTCGGAGTACTCGGCGAGGCCGATGGCGATGCCGACCGCGCTCGGGACCTCACGGTCGACCTTCACCCGCAGCTGGTAGCTGAGGGAGTCGCCGCCGCCGAGGCTGAAGGCGTTGAACGAGCCGCCCTCGCCGAACTGCGTGGCCACGTCGACCCAGCTGCCGCCCTGCTTCACCTGCACGGTGACGAGGTCGCTGTAGTCCTTCTCGAAGTCCCAGTCGACCGCGCCGACACCGACGAAGGGCTGGATGTCCTTGATCGTCTCGTCGCTGGAGTTGCTGACGTTGAACTTGAAGTTCGTCCAGCCGCTGCCCGCCACGACGCTCTCGGGCAGACCGGTCAGCGAGCTGTGCAGCACGTCGCTGATGTCGACGATGTCGTCGCCGTTCTCGTCGACCGGGCACTCGTCGACGGGCTCGCCGCTCTCACTCGCGGAGGGGCTGCTGGTGGCAGTGGCCGAGCTGGACGCGCTGGCGCTGCTGCTGGCCGGGGCGGAAGCGGAGGCCGAGGTGGGGGTGGTGGTCGCGGGGGTGCTGCCCGCGTCGGCCGGGGTGCTGTCGTCGGCCGCGGGGCTGCTGTCGGCAGGGGCCGGGGTGGTGTCGTCGGCGGCGGGGCTGCTCTCGGCAGCGGCCGGCGAGGGCGAGTCGTCCGCGAACGCGCTCGGCGCGGCGAACAGGGCGAGCGGCGCCATGGCGGCGGTCGCCGCCGCGGCGGCCAGTGCACGTCGAAGCTTCATGAAGACCTCGGAAGTCAGGTGTACTGCGCTACCCGCAGCACGCGTCAGGGAGGCTTCCGCGTGTGGGGCGCGGGTGGTGCCCTTGATACGTGAGGTTTGATCCGC
Source organism: Streptomyces sp. NBC_00285 (assembly GCF_036174265.1). NCBI lineage: Bacteria > Bacillati > Actinomycetota > Actinomycetes > Kitasatosporales > Streptomycetaceae > Streptomyces > Streptomyces sp. NBC_00285. Next base: position 6,594,054 of record NZ_CP108055.1, read on the forward strand.
GACACAGGTCAAAGGTTGTGCGGGCACTCACAGAAACCTTATGTGTGCTGAGTCACATACAGGTTCTCCTTGTGAACATGCTTTCGGAGGCCCTAGAACTGACCCACGTGTCAGAAGACGACAAGATCCCGGACGACGTCTGGGAAAAATTCACCCGTGACTCCGAGCGGGACATCCGAGACTCCGCCCCCAAGGAACCGTCCGCGCGAGCCCGCGAAGTGACGGAACGGCTGCGGCGCGACGAAGCGCGCGGCGAACTGCCGGAGGGCTGGCGTACCGGGCCGGCCTGGCAGGAGAAGAAGAGCCGACGGGGCCTGTGGGGCGTCCTCGGTGTGGCCGTCGCGGTCGTGGTGGCCGTCGTGGCGGTGAAGCCGTCGCTGGTGCCGGGCGACCCCTTCGGCGGGGGATCCTCCGAAGCCGGCGACGCCGTGGCGTCCGCGCTGCCCGTGGAGACGGCGGCCCCGACCGCCGCGCCCTCCGCCGAGGCCCCCGAAATCCCCACCCTGGACGACCCGTTCGCCGGATCACCGGCCAAGCGGTGGGCGGACGGCGCGGCCGGGATCGTCGTACCGAAGGCGAAGGCCGTCGGCGGCGGGTCCGCGGCGAAGACCCAGCAGGTACTGGAGTTGACCAAGAAGCTCCTGGTCGAGTCCAACCTCGACCCGGCCACCCTCCGCGGGGAACGGCCCACGGCGGCACTCGACGTCCTGGACCCGGTGCAGAAGGACGTCCGCGGGCTCCTGGTGACCGGCCTGAGCAAGCCGGACAAGAAGCACGACCCGCTGTGGATGTTCAGCCGCTTCGACCCCAAGGAGGTCCGGCCGGTCGGCGACGTCGTGAAGACCCGCGGCAGGATGACGTTCAAGGCCGGTGAAAACGGCTGGGTCGTCGTGCACGCGGACTACACCTTCGTCTACCCGGTCGTCCAGACCAACGGCTCCACGGAGGTCACCCGCACCATCATCCGCCGTGTCCTCGACGTCGACATCCCCGACCCGGCGAAGTACCGGGTGACCCCGGGCAAGCTCTCCATCGTCAACTGGGACCAGGACATCAACAACTCGGCCTGCGACGTGTACGACGGCTATCTGCACCCGGACTTCACGTCGTCCGACCCGACCGGGGCGCCCCCCACGGGCCCGACGACGGACCCGTACGACCGCAGCGAGACCCTCGACCCGAAGCGTGACGAGGGCTGCGGAACGGTGTCCCGGGTCTGAGTCCGGGCAGGCGAAAGGCCCCGCGGGACGGAGCCGCGGGGCCCTTCTTTCGTCAGCACCGGCGTCAGGGCAGCGCCGGTGCCTGGGCGCGGCGCCGGGGGGTTGCGCCGCTTGCTCTTCGCGCCGTTGTCACTGCTGTGCCCTCGGTCGGCGCCCCGGCGCGCAGGGGGCGCGCGGTTGGTCTCGACCTTTGGCAGTACCTCGACGCACTGCGAATGCGGGTGTCTACGGAGGGGTTTGGGGGCTTTCTAGGCATCGTGCTGGATGGGCGCGGCCTCCGCAACCGTTTGACCCAGCCTTGTGCCGGTACTTGCCCCGCCGGCCGGCCCCGGGCGTCCCCGGGGCCGACCGTTTCTCTTGGGTGACCGGGCTGCTGTCCCCTGCAGTCCGGTCACTGTCCGGAACGAGGTCCCACGACGCACTGCACGTTCCGTGCGCCTCATCGCTCCAGCGAGCCACGCGTGGTTCTGTCGGGCCCGCCCCTGGCTGGCACGGACACCACCACCAACGAGGTGCCCCGCGGCCCGGTCACGCGCCGTACGGGTGAGTCCGGGCCCGAACTCAGATGCGACCGCGGCACAGTTCGAGCAGTGTCATGGCGAGGGAGGTGCCCGGCCTGCCGAGCGCCTCGCTGTAGCGGCCGAGGATCTCCATCTCGCGGGAGAGGTTCACGCGCCGGCCGCCGGAGGTGATCCGGGCCTCCTGGACGACGGCCGACACGGCCATGCGTTCCTGGATCAGACCGATGATCCGGTCGTCGAGAGCGTCGATGCGCTCACGCGCTCCGGTGATCACGTCGGCGGCCTCGGAGGTACGGGCACCGGTCACGTCGATGGCGGTCATGGGGGCTCCTCTGTCTGGGGTGGACGGGGTGCCCCGGAGCGGCAAGGTCCGGAAAACACCAGGCGCCCCGGACCTTGTCGGCCCGGGGCGCCTGGGAAGTCGCTTGTCAGTTGCTCAAGCAGCACGACCATGGCAGCCGGCGGGCCGGGTGCCATAGGTAAACAGGAAGGTCGTCTGCGTGAGCATGGGAGCAGTATGCCGGGCACCACGGGAGTGTCCAACCCGGTTCGCATCCTGAGACGGAGCGTGCCCCGATCCGGCCCCGCGCATCCCGGTAGACTCGGCCGCACACACACCTCGCTCACCGCCGGAAGGCCACCCGTGTCATCAGCGACCCCAGCCGCCCCCGACACCGTCCTGGTCGTCGACTTCGGCGCGCAGTACGCCCAGCTCATCGCCCGCCGTGTCCGCGAGGCCCGGGTCTACAGCGAGATCGTGCCGAGCACCATGCCGGTCGCGGAGATGCTCGCCCGGAACCCGGCGGCGATCATCCTTTCCGGCGGCCCCTCGTCGGTGTACGCGGAGGGCGCCCCGCGCCTTGACCGCGAGCTGTTCGAGGCCGGTGTCCCGGTCTTCGGGATGTGCTACGGATTCCAGCTGATGGCCACCACCCTCGGCGGCACCGTCGACAACACCGGCGCGCGTGAGTACGGCCGTACGCCCCTGCACGTCACGCAGTCAGGGTCCCGCTCCACCCTCTTCGAGGGCACCCCCGACGAGCAGTCGGTGTGGATGTCCCACGGCGACGCCTGCTCCGCCGCCCCCGAGGGCTTCACCGTGAGCGCGTCCACCGACGTCGTCCCGGTCGCCGCCTTCGAGAACGACGAGAAGAAGCTCTACGGCGTCCAGTACCACCCCGAGGTCATGCACTCCACGCACGGCCAGCAGGTCCTGGAGCACTTCCTGTACCGGGGTGCCGGTCTGAAGCCTGACTGGACCACCGGCAACGTGATCGAGGAGCAGGTCGCCCTGATCCGCGAGCAGGTCGGCGACAAGCGCGCGATCTGCGGGCTGTCCGGCGGCGTGGACTCCGCAGTGGCCGCAGCCCTGGTCGCGCGGGCCATCGGCTCCCAGCTGACCTGCGTGTACGTCGACCACGGTCTGATGCGCAAGGGTGAGACCGAGCAGGTCGAGAAGGACTTCGTGGCCGCGACCGGCGTCAAGCTGGTCGTCGTCGACGCGGAGGAGCGGTTCCTGACCGCGCTCAAGGGCGTCTCGGACCCCGAGGAGAAGCGGAAGATCATCGGCCGGGAGTTCATCCGGGTCTTCGAGCAGGCGCAGGCCGAGATCATCGCGGACGCGGGTCCGGCCGTGGAGTTCCTCGTCCAGGGCACCCTCTACCCGGACGTGGTCGAGTCCGGTGGCGGCACCGGCACCGCCAACATCAAGTCGCACCACAACGTCGGCGGGCTCCCCGAGGACCTCGAGTTCCAGCTGGTCGAGCCGCTGCGCAAGCTGTTCAAGGACGAGGTCCGGATGGTCGGCCAGGAGCTGGGGCTCCCGGACGAGATCGTCCAGCGCCAGCCCTTCCCGGGTCCCGGCCTCGGCATCCGGATCGTCGGTGAGGTGACCAAGGAGCGCCTGGACCTGCTGCGCGACGCCGACGCCATCGCCCGCGAGGAGCTGACCGCGGCCGGCCTGGACCGGGACATCTGGCAGTGCCCGGTCGTCCTGCTCGCGGACGTACGCAGCGTCGGCGTCCAGGGCGACGGCCGCACCTACGGTCACCCGATCGTCCTGCGCCCGGTCTCCTCCGAGGACGCCATGACCGCCGACTGGTCGCGACTGCCGTACGACGTCCTCGCGAAGATCTCGACCCGGATCACCAACGAGGTGGCCGACGTCAACCGTGTGGTGCTCGACGTGACGTCGAAGCCGCCGGGCACCATCGAGTGGGAGTAGGCCCCGGCTGGGCATGATCATGTGCGTTTGATCGTGCGCAGGGGCTCACCCGGCTTCCAGATCTCGACGACCAGATACGTGTCGTCCTCGACGTGGGTCCGTACGACCTCCGTCAGTTCGGTGCGCAAGAGGTGGAACGGCTCCGGCGGTTCCACCTCCGTCGTGTACGCCCTCTTCGTGTCGCCGTCCCCGACCTCGAACGCCCGCCCTGCGATCCGGACATCGCCCCCGCCGAGGGACTGCCCTTCGCCCGGGTTCGCCTGGAGCGCGAACCGCGGGTCCCGTCGCAGGTCGAGCGCCTTCAGCGAGTCCGGCATCATGCCGAACCACAGCTCGCCGCCCACGAAGCGGACCTCCAGGCCGCTGGTGCGGGGGGAGCCGTCCTTGCGGAGCGTGGCGAGGACGTGGTGCGTGAAGGCGCCGAAGCGGCCTTCGACGGTCCTGGCCAGATCGGGTTCGGCGGAGGAGAAAGCTGCCCAGTTCATAACGGTCAGTCTTTCGTCGATACCGGACATCTTCTGTCAGGTATTTATTGCGTGCGTCATCTTTACAAATCAGCCCTGTTCTCTTGCCCTGACTGACGGTAACTTCCGCCCCGTAAAGCCCCCCAGTGCTGGAGGACACATGCACGGGACGCCCCTCGGGCCCACACCGCCCATGCCGCTGCCCACCGAGAAGCTCCAGTTCGCCATGCCGCCGATGCACGACTCCGTCGAGGAGGAACGACGGCACCGCAAGGAGCGGCTGGCCGGCGCGCTGCGGATCTTCGGACGGCTCGGCTTCGAGGACGGGGTCTCCGGACACATCACCGCACGCGACCCCGAGTTCACCGACTGCTTCTGGGTCAACCCGTTCGGTATGCCGTTCAAGCACGTCACCGTGAGCGACCTCGTGCTCGCCAACTCCGAAGGCCAGGTGCTCGACGGCCGCCATCACGTCAATCAGGCGGCGTTCACCGTGCACTCCCAGGTGCACGCTGCCCGCCCGGACGTCGTCGCCGTCGCCCACTGCCACTCCGTGCACGGCAGGGCGCTGGCCGCGCTCGGCGACCTCCTGGACCCCCTCACCCAGGAGAGCTGCGCCTTCTACGAGGACCATGCGCTCTACGACGCCTACACCGGAGTCGCCGTCGACGCCGAGGAGGGCCGCCGGATCGCCACCGCGCTCGGGTCCCGCAAGGCACTGGTCCTGCGCAACCACGGACTGCTGACCGTCGGGGACTCGGTGGACGCGGCTGCCTGGTGGTTCGTGTCGATGGAACGGTCCAGCCAGGTACAGCTGCTCGCCCGGGCGGCCGGAAGACCGGTGGTCATCGATCACCGGGCGGCGGTGGCCACGCGGGAGCAACTGGGTGGGGACCTGGTGGCGTGGATCAACTACCAGCCGATGTGGCAGGACATCAGCAGGAGCGAGCCGGATCTGCTGTCGTGACGGTCAGAATCCGCGCAGTACGGCCGCCTTCGTCATCGCGAACTCCTCGTCCGTGAGCACGCCGTCGCGGTGCAGCTCACCCAACTCCCGCAGCCTGCGCAGGAGCACGTCGTGATGGTCGGCCGATGGCGGCACGGCGGACGCCGTCAGCCGGGGGCGGGCGGTGCGTTCGCCGTCGTACTCGATGCCGTCGCGGGCCGAGGGGTGCGGAAGCCGGGCCGTGACCGCCGTCGCGACCAGGGCCGTGAGCAGGTCGCGGCGGGTACTGCCCCACAGGTCGAGGGCGTACGGGTCCTTCTCGGGCGGCAGTTTCGAGAACGACGTCTCGCGTGTCACGAACCGCATGAAACCGTCCTCGTACCCGGCGTTGGGCAGCCACTCGACCTGGACGAGATCGCCCACGTCGATGATTCGCGGACCGGTCGCGCGCTTGACGCGGTCGGCGGTGTCCGCCCAGTCGATGCGGACCCGGATGCCGTCGAAGGAGACTGTGCCGTCGGAGGAGCGCACCGAGACCGGGACCGGCGGGCCGGGGAGCAGATACGTCTTCGTCGGTTCCTTCGGGATCTGGTCCAGGAGGAGGGAGCGGCGGATCTCCTCGGCCACGTACTCGGCGACCCCGGCACGGTCGACGTCCACGATCAGGCGGTACGGGTCGGCCGGATCCGGAAGGCGGCCGCCGGTCGCGTACAGCAGCGGGTCCGCCCCCTCGCGCAGCCGCATCCGAAGCCGTCCGCGCTTGCGTTCCGGCTCGAACGCCACACCCGAAATGGCCTCCAGGGGCACGGCGATCTCTCCGTACGTCTGCCGGAACAGCGGTACGGAGCGGTGAAGTCCCGGCGTGATTCTGACCGTTGTGCCGTCGAAGGCCCAGGTTCCGTCACGCTGGATGATCTCGGCCATGGGGAAATTCTCGCAGCCGGGTCAACACGGTGGGCGCTCCTTCACCCGCGCTGACCAGACCTGGCGGACGGGGGCGGTGTGCGGTAGGGCACAATTCGCTGTCATCGCCGGGGAGTTGTCGGCGGACGTTCGTGGGGTTGCGGCCCGATTCGCGGCGGGCGACGGGACACGAGGATTTCCGGTCCACAAGGCGGAGCGGGGTTGTGGGTGCCGCGGTCGGTCGGCCGTGCGAGTCTGCGGGTTGTGCGGTCGATGGGCCGTGAGGTCATGTGGGGCCAGAAGTTCACGAATCAGTGGGAAGGCAGGCGTCGGGCGTGGCGGTGCAGGAAGCGAGACAGGGCGCGGACGGGGGTGCGTTCGGCGGTGCGCACGAGGGCGGCTGCACCTGTGGGGACTGTCCGCACGGGGCGCGGGCCGGGCATCGTCGAGCGGTGGCCGAATTCATCCTGATGCGGGACGAGTTCGCCTCCGGCCAGGGACTGCCCGCGGCCGTGGCGCACTCCGCGTCGGCCTCCCGGCAGTGGGTCTCCGAGGAACTGACCCAGTCCGCGGAGGTCGTGGCCGAACGGGGCCGGGCGGAGGGGGCCGCCTGGCTCGCGCGGCTGTGGCGCCGTACGGCGTACGCGGTGTGGGCGGGCGTGGTGGCACTGCTGCTCGTCCAGGCGCTGACCGCCATCGGCGCCGGGTGGAGCGCGGCGCGCACGGCCGGGCTGCTGGCGGCGCTGGTGGTGGCGGGTTCGCTGACCGTGGCCTCCTGGTTCCACCGGGCCCGCGGCGGTGTGCTCGCACCGGTGATCGGTGAGGACAACCGGCTGTCCACCTCCCGGGCCGTCGCGGTGGCCTGGGTGCTGTTCGTCGCCTACGCGGTGCTCGTCCTGGTGGGACGGCTGGCCGCGGCCTCCGACACAGGACAGCGGGACGCCCTGATCGCCGGGCTCGACCTGGCTCGCGGCGCCGGTGTCGTGACCGTGCTCGCCGTGGTTTGCGGGATCGCCGTGCTGGTGCGGCGGGTCGTCGGACTGCGGGTGCTCGGGCAGCGGCTGCAGAAGGTACGGGCCGACCGGCCGCGGGCCGCCGACCTGTTGACGGACGACTCCGGGCGGGGGACCTTCGCCGACATCCAGTACGTCGTCATCGGCGCGGTCGCTCTGCTCTTCGCAGCCGTGCGGCTGGCGCGGCGGCCGGACCAGTTGCCGGACCTGCCGTGGGGGCTGGCGGTGGTCGTCCTGGTGTCCGCGGCGACCTACGTGGCCGGGAAGTACGCCGAGGGCGGGCGGCCGGTCATCCTGTCCGTGGTGCGGTCACGTGAGGCGGGCGACCTGGACGGGCCGATCCGCACCGGGGACGACATCGAGATCCGGGGCGCCGGGTTCGTGCCGCCGGGGGCCCAGCGGGCGGACCGGCTGGCCCGGATGGTGGTGCGGATCGGGCCGGTGAACGTGCATGTGCCGTTGGTGCCCGTGGCCGGAGGGTTCAGCAACCCCACGGACGACGTACTGACCGTGCCGGTGCCGGCCGATGTGGAGCCGGGCCGGGTGGAGGTGCAGGTCGTGACCGCGACGGGGGCGGAGACGAACCGGTACGCGATCGATGTGACCGACTGAGGAGGGGGAGCCGAGAGCGAGGAACGCGGTGGTGGATGCCCACGCCACGCCCCCTTGGCCGGCCGGCACCCCGAACCTGACCGAAAACTCGTCCGAACGGCATTGAGCATCGCCGCCCCTTCCTGCGTATCGTCTTGTGAGGGGTCTAGGCACGCTGGTGAGAGGCGGCTCAGAGCGATGACTCATAGTTTTCGTACGGACACGCATGCCCCCTACTACGACGAAGAACCGTCCTGGCGGGACAACATCAGCCAGTACGCCCTACTGCCGTTGCGCATCTTCCTCGGTGTCACTTTCATCTACGCCGGCCTGGACAAACTGACCGACAGCGCCTTCATGAAGGGCTCCGGAGCGGGTTCCGTGGGCGACATGATGCGCTCGGTGCGGGACTCCTCGGCCGTCCCCGCGCTGATCGACCTGTCCCTGAAGAACCCCGTCGGCTTCGGCTACGCCATCGCCTTCGGTGAACTCGCGGTCGGCATCGGTACCCTGCTCGGCATCCTCGCCCGCCTGGCCGCACTGGGCGGCGCGCTGATCTCGCTCAGCCTGTGGCTGACGGTGAGCTGGGCCTCCGATCCCTACTACTACGGCAATGACCTCGCCTATCTGATGGCCTGGCTGCCCCTCGTCCTCGCGGGCGCCGCTGTGTTCTCCGTGGACGCCGCCTTGCGCACCCGACGACGGCAACGGGCGGGAGGCTACCGGTAGCTCCGGTCGGCGGAGCTACCGGCGGCGGTGGTACGGCCGCCTCCGTGCAAGGTCCCGTGCTCCCCTGTGCCGTGCCTCAGCGCGGTGCGGGGGGCGGGGCCGTCCGGTCGCTCTCGGCCGGTGTGCCTGCGCGGCGGCTTCCGCGTCGGTTGCGTACGGTCCGGGTCAGGAGGCCCACCGCACCTGCCAGACAGAGGCCGCCCACGACCATCGGGATCACCGCGAACCACGGGGTTTCCCAGGCATCGCCGGCGTCGCCGACGTAGGTGATGCCCGCGACGGTGAGGAAGAGGCCGGCGACCAGCCTTCCCGGCTGGAACTCATGACGCAGCACGGCGCACCTCCGCCTGGCCGATGCCCACCCGCAGGTCGAGGTCGAGTGTGCCGGCGCTCTTGGTGCCCGAAGTCGGTGACAGGGTGATCTCCTTGTGCTTGCCCGGTTCCACGTCCACGTCCGCCTGCTCGTCGCCGGGCAACTGCATGTCGCCCACTCCCACGTCGATGCTCGCCTTCACGGTCACCTCCGGCGGCACGATCACCACCAGACGGCCGACGCCCACGTCGGCCTGGGCCGCCACCGTCCTGCCCTTGGCGACGTCGAGGTGGGTCAGGTCCAAGGTGCCCACGCCGGTGCCGAGTTCGTAGTCCTGGCGGACGTCCGTCACCGCCGCCGGTGTCCAGGTCGTACGGACCCAGTGCGTGGTGACGTCCCTCGGGAGGGCGGCGGACGTGGCCAGCAGGCCCGCCGTGATGATCGCGAGGAAGACCGACCCCGCTCCTGTGCGGCCCAGGAAGGAACTGACGGCCATGCCCAGGCCGAAGACGATCAGAGCGCAGGCCAGGCCCGTCTGAAGACTGGTGCCGAGAGGGTGCCGCTCCCAGGTCGCTGTCGTGCCTACGGCGCCGGCCAGCAGGGCGAGCAGGAAGACCCAGCCGCCTATCCAGCGCGGACCGCGGGGCGTGGGCTGACGGACGAGAGCCGCACGGGTGTCCTCGCGACGGCTCCAAGGGATGCCGAGGCCGATGGAGACGGCCGCCGCGATGTCGCGTTCCCGGGAGTCCCTCGGGCCCCACAGATACCCCGTGCCGCCGACGTGGGTGCCGTCCTTGACGATGGGGTCGCGCCACCAGGAGTGGGAGCCGACGGGCACCGGGGGGGCCTGGGCTTCCGGCGGGGCGTCGGCGACGGCCTGGGCGGAGAGCGGGTCCGGGTCGGGGGTGCCGCGGTTGCGTGACCAGTAACCGGCTCCCGCGAGGAGCAGGGAGAGGACGACGGCGAAGGTCAGCACGCCGGTGTTGCTCAGCATGGTGAGGAACACTCCGCAGCCGACCAGCGCGAACAGCACGCCGGTGAGGGCCTGGCCGTCCACCCGGCCGGTGAGCAGCTTGCGCACCTCGTTCTCGTCCTCGTCCTCGTACGGGACGAGGAGCCAGGCGAAGCCGTAGAAGATGAGGCCGATGCCTCCGGTCGCCGACAGCACGGTCAGCGTGATCCGGAAGATCACCGGGTCCATGTCGCACTGCCGCCCGAGCCCGGCACACACCCCGGCGAGCACCTTGTGCGGCCGGTCCCGCCGGAAACGGAGGGGAGTGGGGGCGGGGGTGGGGTCCTGGGCTGTGCCCGGGGCCGGGGTGCCCGGGTTGGCGGGTTTGCCGGGGGGATTCCGTTCGTCCGTCGGCTCCGCGCCGAAGGGCGGCCTGCCTCCCCTCGTACCCGCTGCCGTGCCCGCTGTCGTGCCTCCTTCTTTGCGCGCGCCCGCCCGCCCGTGTGCGCGGGAGCGCTCGCCGGTGTCGGCGGGCGGGCCCGCGCCCGGGCCTGTGCTCGGGTCCGGGCCTCCGCCGGATCCGGCGCCCGCGGCGTGCTGGTGATCTGTCATGTGTCCATGGTGACGGGCGCGAGGGCCTGACGGGAGTCGGAACGACCCTGGCCGGACCCTGATATCGGCCCTGAGAGGGGCGGGGGAAGCGTTCGGAAGGCGCGCCGGTCGAAGATCAGGGGAGTCTCGGGGGCCAACCCTGATGCCCCCGCATCCTGGCCGTGTGACCATCGATGGCATGCCGGAAGCCGCAACAGCGCCCCTCGTCGAACCGCGGCCGCCGCGCAAGCTCTACCGCAGCAGTGACGGACGCTGGCTGGGTGGTGTGGCGCGGGGGCTCGCCGGGCACCTCGGGCTGCCCGTCATCTGGGTGCGGCTCGTCTTCGTCGGCCTGTTCATGGCGGACGGCCTCGGCGCCCTGCTGTACGCCGCGTTCTGGTTCTTCGTGCCGCTCGGCGTCGGCGGGGTCGGCGGCCAGCGGCCTCCGTCCCTGGTCTCCACCGAGACCTCGCCGGACGGCCGCCGCCGACTCGTGGCCCGCCGGCCGGACAAGGGTCAGATGGTGGCCCTGCTCCTCATGGTCGTCGTGGCCATGGTCTTCGTAGGCAACGTCAATGTGGGCAATGGCGCCAAGGCCTACCTCTGGCCGATCGTCCTCGTCGGCGCCGGGGTGGCGCTCGTCTGGCGCCAGGCGGACAACGCCCGCCGGGCCCGCTGGATGGAGGTGGGCCGCCGCCGGCGCACCCTGACACTGCTGCGTGCCGCGGGCGGAGTCCTCCTCGTCACCGCCGGTGTCACCGGCGTCTTCGTGCTCCAGGGTTCCGCAGCCCACCTCGGTTCCGTCCTCCAGGCGGCCCTCGCGGTCCTCGTCGGGATAACGCTCCTCGCGGGGCCGTATCTCGTCCGCATGACCCAGGACCTCTCCGAGGAGCGCCTGATGCGCATCCGCGCCCAGGAGCGCGCGGAGGTCGCGGCCCATGTCCACGACTCGGTGCTGCACACCCTGACCCTGATCCAGCGCAACGCGGAGAACGCGAGCGAGGTGCGCCGCCTCGCCCGCGCCCAGGAGCGCGACCTGCGCACCTGGCTCTACAAACCCGAGGGCACCGGCAAGGACGAGGCCGACGAACCCACCGACCTCGCCGACGCCGTGCGGCGCAACGCCGCCGAGGTCGAGGACAAGCACGGCGTCCCCATAGAGGTCGTGGTCGTCGGCGACTGCCCGCTCGACGAGAGAACCGGCGCGCAGATGCAGGCAGCGCGCGAGGCAATGGTGAACGCCGCCAAGTACGGTGGCGAGGGCGGCGCCGTACAGGTCTACGCCGAAGTCGAGGGCAGGACCGTCTTCGTGTCCGTGCGGGACCGCGGCCCCGGCTTCGACCTCGATTCGATACCCGCCGACCGGATGGGTGTCAGACAATCGATCATCGGCCGCATGGAGCGCCATGGCGGCACGGCCCGGCTGCGTGCGGTGCCGGGCGGCGGCACGGAGGTCGAGCTGCAGATGGAGAGGGCGGAGAAGACGTCATGAGTGACCCCACCGAGGCGAACACGGACCCTGTCGAGCCGACACCGGCCGAAGGCGCGGGCGGGCGGCACGTGCGCGTGGTCCTCGTCGACGACCACCGCATGTTCCGTACGGGCGTCCAGGCCGAGATCGGCCGGACCGAGGAGACCGGGGTCGAGGTTGTCGGGGAGGCCGCGGACGTCGACCAGGCCGTCACCGTCATCACCGCCACCCGCCCGGAGGTCGTCCTCCTCGACGTCCACCTCCCGGGCGGCGGCGGGGTCGAAGTGCTGCGCCGCTGCGCTCCGTTGATGGCCGACGCCGAGCAACCTGTCCGCTTCCTCGCCCTGTCCGTCTCGGACGCGGCGGAGGACGTGATCGGAGTGATCCGGGGCGGGGCGCGCGGCTATGTGACGAAGACGATCACCGGCACGGACCTCGTCAACTCGGTCTTCCGCGTCCAGGAGGGCGACGCCGTCTTCTCCCCGCGGCTGGCCGGGTTCGTCCTGGACGCCTTCGCCTCCACCGACGCCCCACCGGTCGACGAGGACATGGACCGCCTCACCCAGCGCGAGCGGGAGGTGCTGAGGCTCATCGCCCGCGGCTACGCCTACAAGGAGATCGCCAAGCAGCTGTTCATCTCGGTGAAGACGGTCGAGTCCCATGTGTCGGCGGTGCTGCGGAAGCTGCAGCTGTCCAACCGTCACGAGCTGACCCGGTGGGCGACGGCGCGACGGCTGGTCTGACGCTCACACCACCCGAGTGGCCCCCGCGAACGGCATCTCGTCGATGGGCGCCACCCGCACGGGTGCCGACGGGTTCGGGGCGTGGATCATGCGGCCGTTGCCGATGTACAGGCCGACGTGACTGATGCCGGAGTAAAAGAACACCAGGTCGCCAGGGAGGAGTTCGGAGCGGGAGACGCGCTGGCCGGCGCCGATCTGGGAGTAGGTCGTGCGGGGCAGGGAGATGCCCGCGGAGCGGTACGCGGCCTGGATGAGCCCCGAGCAGTCGAAGGCGTCCGGGCCGGTGGCACCCCACACGTAGGGGCTGCCGAGCTTGGCGTAGGCGTAGGAGACGGCCGCCGCGGCACGGGAGTTGGGGGCTTGCGCGGTGGCCGCGCTCGGCGGCGTCAGTTCGTCGCGCGTGCCGGTCGAGGCCCGTGAGGCGCGGGACCCGTTCTCCGCGAACTCCGCGCGGGTCCCGGCCGGCAGCTGGGACAGCAGCTTGCGTGCCGCGTCGAGCTTTGCGGTGATCGTCTTCTTGTGGCGCTTGAGCTCCGCCTGACGTGACGTGAGCGAGGTCAGTTCGATGTGTGCGGCCCCGCGCAGCTGCTCGATCTCCCGCAGTTGCCGGCGGACGTTCGCCACGGAGGTCGCCTGGCGGGCACCGGCCCGTTCGGCGAACTCGGCGCCGTCCAGGTAGTGGTCGGGGTCGTCGGAGAAGGCGAGCTGCATCGCGGGGTCGAGTCCACCGTCGCGGTACTGGGCCGCGGCGATCGAACCCAGTGCGTCCCGGGCCTCGTTGAGTCGCCCCGTCCTGCGTGCCGCCTCGTCCCGCAGGACGTCGAGGCGGGTCTCGGCCGCCTGCACCTTCTCCTTGGCGCCGTTGTACTTCTCGGTGGCGGCCTCCGCCTCCTGGTACAGCCGGTCCACCTTCGCCTTGACCTGCGTCGGCGAGAGCTGAGGCTCCGCGTGTCCGGTCCCGTCGAAGCCCGTCGCGGTGGCCGCCCCCGCGAGGGCGATCGTCGCTGCCGCGCGGACCGTATGGCCGCCGGCCGAGCGTGGGCGGGGCTTGCGGTGCACTGCCACGTGGACTGCACGTCCTTTCGTCGACCGCCTGCCCCGGGCCCATCGGTGCGCGTCCGGCGGCAGCCCACACAGGGGGAGCGGGCCGCCGCCGGACCCTTCTCGGCGGTGGTGGCCGACTGCCGCCCCTGGCCCGGGCGGCGGTGGGGAGCCGGTCACCTGGTGGAGGACGCTAAACCTGACTGTGTCCGGGAGGTAACGCGTTGTGCGGAAGTGCTGCCAGGGGATCGCTGGGTGACCGAAGGTGAGCGTGATCCCGGGACGGCGCCGTCGACTTCGCGCGGTGCGCTGACCGAAGTCATCATTTGCGGGCACTGGGGGGTGACGGGGTGCTATGGGCCGCATATATGCAAGCTCGGGTGATGCAAGATCGGGTCATGTGAGGCGGGGCGGTGTCGGGCCGGTGCCGGCTCCTGCATAAGCTCCGGCCTCATGGACGTACTCATCCATCTCTTCGTCGGCCTGCACATCATCGGCATCGCCTCACTGCTGGGCGGCTTCCTCACCCAGATGAAGGCGATGGGCCAGGGCACCGCCCGGTTCGTGCCCGCGATGCTGCACGGCGCCGCGACGATGCTGGTCACCGGGGTGATCCTGGTCGGCCTCAACCAGGCCGACGACCAGCACGTCAACAACATCAAGATCGGCGTGAAGCTGGCCCTGCTGATCGTGATCCTCGGCCTCGTCTATGTGAAGCGGGACGAAGAGAAGATCGACAAGAGCCTGTTCGGCCTGGTCGGGGCGCTGACCACGGCCAACATCTTCATCGCGGTCCTGTGGACCTGAGAGCGGCACGCTGCCGGGCGGCCGCTTTCGCGGTGACGGCCCGGTGGCGCACGCCGTAGCGCGGACTCGGCGGCCGGTACACACGCGTGCGGCGCCGAACGCATAGCGCGCGCCCGCCTGACAATCCGGAGACAGGGCGGCCCGTGCCCGGTAGGGCCTGTCCATGGGGGGCGTCTCAGGCCGGTCGCACCACGCTGTGGATCGCCGATTCGCCGTCGTAGTAGATCGACTCCTCACGGACGTACGCGCCCGGCTTCGGGGCGTGGATCATCATGCCGTTGCCGATGTACAGGCCGACGTGGCTGATGTCGTCGTAGAAGAAGACCAGGTCACCGGGCTGGGCGTCGGCCAGGGAGACCGTGGTGCCGGCGTCGGCCTGGCCGTAGGTGACGCGGGGGAGCGAGACGCCGACGGCCTTCCAGACGGCCTGGGTGAGGCCCGAGCAGTCGTAGGAGCCGGGGCCGGTGGCGCCCCAGACATAGGGCTTGCCGACCTGTGCGCGGGCGAAGGCAAGGGCTTTGGCGGCCTTGGTGGCGTACGAGGAGTCGGGCGCCGCCGACGTGCTCGGCGCGCTCTCCTGCGTCGCCCCACCGTGGGCGGCCTGCTCCGCGGCGGCCTGCTGCTGCGCCAGCTCGGCGGCCTTGCGGGCCGCCTCCTGCCGCTTCTCCTGCTCGATCGCCGCGAGGCGCGCCTTCTCCTGGGCGTTCAGCTCCGAGAGCAGCTCACGCGCGTGGGCGAGCTTCTTCTGGACCGTCGCCTTGGCGGTCCTCAGGTCGCTCTGTGTCTCGTTGAGCGTCGCAAGGCCCTGAGAGGCCTCCTGGCGCTTCTTCATCGTCGCCGACTGCTCGGACACGTAGTCGTCGACCGCGCCCTTCTGGCGGCTCGTCAAGCGGCCCATCAGCTGCGTCTGGTCGACGTAGTCCTGCGGGGTGTCGGCGAGCAGGAAGGTCGCCGTGTCGGGTGCGGCGGCGCCGGTGCGGTACTGGGCGGCGGCGAACGAACCGAGCTCCTCGCGCGCCTCGTTGAGCTTCTGGGTGCGCCGGGCGACATCGTCGAGGAGCGTGTCGACCTGCTTGCGCTGTCTGGCCGTCTTCTCCTTGGCCGAGTTGTAGCCGTCGGTCGCCGACTCGGCCTGCCGGTAGAGGTCGTCGATCTTCTTCTCGACCTCTTCGAGGCTCGGGTTGTCATCGCCGGCCGGCGCGGCGTTCGCCGACTGGGACAGCAGGGCCACGGAGGTGAGGGCGGCCGTCGCGAGGCCAGGGGTCCGTATGCCTGCTACGCGCGTTCCGGCGGGACGCGACTTGCGGTGCGACGCCAAGGGAGGCGACTCCTTCCAGTGCTCCGCCTACCGGGTTCGTGGCGGGGTCCCCCCAGGCTGTTCGGGCGCTGGGGAAGGGTTCGGGCGACGTACTTCGGAAGGTTTGCCCTACGGCGCTCCCGTGCGTGGGAGTCGGCCGATTCACCCCGTGTGCGGTGGGTTCCCGGCTCCGGGCGCTCCGCGGCGCTGCGGATTCGGCGGAGGCCGTGCGGCCCGGCGACGTTCGCCGGAGGGGGTCGTACGGCCTGTTCAGCACGGTAGCCAACTCGTGTGGTCCTTGTGAAGGTTGATGTTCGATATGCCCGATACGTTTTCGTGACCTTGGCCCCATCGGTCGCTCTGCGTGGCCGATACGCAGTGATCTGCGAAGAATGGTGCGCATTTTCGCCATGGCGGGGTGACAGTCGGTACGGCCGTGACGTGCGCCGTCGATCCTGGCGACGGCGAGGCCCGGAAGATCCCCGGTCCTGAGCGGTGTACGGCCACGGATTCCGCCGATGTTCTCAGGGCGGCGGCGGGCTGTCAGTGGCGCACCCTAGACTCGGAGAGCGATGAGCAGCCTCTTTGACGACAGCTTCCTGGCGGACCTCCAGACCCCTCGCGGGCACGTGGAGGAGCCTCCGCCGCCACCCGAGGACGAGCACGGACCGGAGACCGTTCCGGACGACCTGTTCGGCGGGAAGTTCGATGCGCCGCCGGACCGGGACGCGTACTACCGCGACGGCGCCCCCCGCCCGATGGTGGACCCGGCCGCGCTCCTGGACGGGCTGAACGAGAACCAGCGTGCGGCCGTCGTGCACTCCGGCACCCCGCTGCTCATCGTGGCCGGCGCCGGCTCCGGCAAGACCCGTGTGCTCACCCACCGCATCGCCCACCTCCTGGGCGAGCGGCATGTCCACCCGGGCCAGATCCTCGCGATCACCTTCACCAACAAGGCCGCGGGCGAGATGAAGGAGCGCGTCGAGCATCTCGTCGGCCCGCGCGCGAACGCGATGTGGGTGATGACCTTCCACAGCGCGTGTGTGCGGATCCTGCGGCGCGAGAGCAAGCGGCTCGGCTTCACCTCGTCGTTCTCGATCTACGACGCCGCCGACTCCAAGCGCCTCATGGCCCTCGTCTGCCGTGACCTGGACCTCGACCCCAAGCGGTTCCCGCCGAAGTCCTTCAGCGCCAAGATCAGCAACCTCAAGAACGAGCTGATCGACGAGGAGGACTTCGCCGCCCAGGCCACCGACGGCTTCGAGAAGACCCTCGCCCAGGCCTACGCCATGTACCAGTCCCGCCTCCGTGAGGCCAACGCGCTCGACTTCGACGACCTGATCATGACGACGGTCAACCTCCTGCGCGCCTTCCCGGATGTCGCCGAGCACTACCACCGCCGCTTCCGCCACGTCCTCGTCGACGAGTACCAGGACACCAACCACGCCCAGTACTCGCTGGTCAGGGAGCTGGTCGGGACCTCCGAGCACCCCGTGGACGTACCGCCCGCCGAGCATGACCTGCCGCCCGCCGAACTGTGCGTCGTGGGCGACGCCGACCAGTCGATCTACGCCTTCCGCGGCGCGACCATCCGCAACATCCTCCAGTTCGAGGAGGACTACCCGGAGGCGACGACGATCCTCCTGGAGCAGAACTACCGCTCCACCCAGACGATCCTCACCGCCGCCAACGCCGTCATCGAGCGCAACGAGTCCCGCCGCCCCAAGAACCTGTGGACCAACGCGGGCGCGGGCGCGCGCATCACCGGCTATGTCGCCGACACCGAGCACGACGAGGCGCAGTTCGTCGCGGAGGAGATAGACCGTCTCACCGACGCGGGCGACGCGAAGGCCGGCGACGTCGCGGTCTTCTACCGCACCAACGCCCAGTCCCGTGTCTTCGAAGAGATCTTCATCCGCGTCGGCCTGCCCTACAAGGTCGTCGGCGGCGTCCGCTTCTACGAGCGCAAGGAGGTCCGGGACGTCCTGGCCTACCTGCGTGTTCTCGCCAACCCCGAGGACTCCGTGCCGCTGCGCCGGATCCTCAACGTCCCCAAGCGGGGCATCGGCGACCGCGCCGAGGCGATGATCGACGCCCTGTCCCAGCGCGAGAAGATCAGCTTCCCGCAGGCACTCAAGCGCGTCGACGAGGCGTACGGCATGGCCGCGCGGTCGACGAACGCCGTCAAGCGGTTCAACGTCCTCATGGAGGAGCTCCGTACGATCGTCGAGTCCGGCGCCGCTCCGGCGACCGTCCTGGAGGCGGTGCTCGAACGCACCGGCTACCTGGCCGAGTTGCAGGCCTCGACCGACCCGCAGGACGAGACCCGGATCGAGAACCTCCAGGAACTCGCCGCGGTGGCCCTGGAGTTCGAGCAGGAAGCCGGACAGGCCGAAGAAGCCGGTCAGGCCGGGGAGGCGGGGGACGGGGACGTGGTGGCCCCGGTCGGGCTGGCGGCGTTCCTCGAGCGGGTCGCCCTGGTCGCCGACTCCGACCAGATCCCCGACGAGGACGACGACGGCTCCGGCGTCATCACCCTGATGACCCTGCACACCGCCAAGGGCCTGGAGTTCCCGGTCGTCTTCCTCACCGGCATGGAGGACGGCGTCTTTCCGCACATGCGCGCCCTCGGCCAGGCCAAGGAGCTGGAGGAGGAGCGGCGCCTGGCGTACGTCGGCATCACGCGCGCGCGTGAGCGGCTGTATCTGACCCGCTCCGCCCTGCGCAGCGCGTGGGGGCAGCCGTCGTACAACCCGCCATCCCGCTTCCTGGAGGAGATCCCGGCGCAGCACGTCGACTGGAAGCGCACCGGGGCGACCGCTCCGGTCTCCTCCGGCCCGGCGTCCGGTGTGGCGGCCTCGCTGTCCTCGTCCCGCTCCCGTTCCTCGGCGTCGGGCGCGTCAGGCTTCGCGACGCGCAGGGGTTCGGAGAAGCCGGTCGTCTCCCTGGCCGTCGGCGACCGTGTCACCCACGACCAGTTCGGACTCGGCACGGTGGTCGGGGTCCAGGGCACGGGGGCGAACTCGGAGGCGACGGTCGACTTCGGGGAAGCCAAGCCGAAGCGGCTGCTGCTGCGGTACGCGCCGGTGGAGAAGCTGTAGCAGCCGGGGTTTCCCCCGGAGGGGCCTGGGCCCAGGGTGCTACGTGGGGTTCAGGTCGTGGCTGCGCAGCCACGGCAGCGGGTCGATCGCGGACCCGCCGGCCGGCCGTACCTCGAAGTGCAGGTGCGGGCCGGTCGAGTTGCCGGAGTTGCCGCTGTACGCGATGGGGTCGCCGGCCCTGACCGTCGTACCGGAGGAGACGCGGTAGCTGGAGAGGTGGCAGTACCACGTCTCCGTGCCGTCCTTCGCGGTCACGATCATCATGTTGCCGTAGGCGCTGTTCCACTGCGTGCGGACGGTGCCGTCGGTCGCGGCCATCACCGTCGTGCCGTAGGAGACGGGGAAGTCGATGCCGGTGTGGACGGACATCCAGTTGACGCCGGCCTGGCCGAAGTAGGCGCTGAGGCCACGCTGGGCGACCGGAAGCGCGAACTTCGGGCGCAGCCGCTCCTTGCGGGCCGCCTCCTCCGCCGCCTTCCTCTTCTCGGCCGCCTGCTGGGCCTTGAGGTCGATGCGCTCCTGGGTACGGCTGGCCCGGTCAGCGAAGTCGTCCGCACCGGCCGAAAGGCTTTTGAGCTGGTCGTCCAGCTTGTTGTTCGCGGCGACCGGCGCGACGGCGGTCGTGTCCGCCAGGGTCGTCGACGTGTCCGTGTCGTCGCCGGTGAACGTGCCGACCGAGGCGGCGGCGATCCCCGCGACACCCATGACACACGCCGAGGGAACGGCGATCGTCAGCAGCGCGGAACGCTTGGCGGGCATACGGCGACGGGAGCGGTTCGCGTTGCGCGCTGCCACGCGTGACCCGGGGACGGGGCCCGGAGCGGAGGCCGGGGTGTCCTCTTCCTGGTCGTCCAGGAGCAGGGCGTCGGGGTCGTGGACGGCGGGCAGCTCACCGGTGGCGGTGAGAGCGCCGGCCGACTCGCCGTCGTGCGAGGCGTGTTCGGCGTAGGCGTCGCCGTAAGGATTCGCCTCGGCGTACACGTGGGTCTCGTCGTAGGCGTGGTGCTCGTCGTAGGCGTGGTGCTCGTCGTGCCCGACCTGCTCGAAGACGGCGGTGCCCTGCGGGTCGGCCGCCGTGCCGTCGGAGTTCCACTGCGTGGCGTCGTACGCCCCGGTGTCGAAGGCCTGCGTGCCCCATTCCCAGTGCTGGGTCTGGTCGGCCGCGCCCGCGGAGGGGTCGGGCTGGAGCCAAGCGCGCGCGTCCCAATGACCGCTGGCATCGGGGCCGTTCGCCTGCGGGGGGATCGCGGAGAGGTGCTGGTGGTCGGCGCCCCACTGCGTGGCGTCGTACGCGCCGGTGTCGTGGGCGGCGTGGTGCTGGGCCGCGTACATGTCGTAGTTCAGCGTCTGGTGGCCGCCCGTGGACCATGTCGACGCGTCGTACGAACCGGTGCCGTCGCCCGGCATGTTGCCGAAGAGCGGGTCGGTCTCGAAGCTGCCGGTGGCGTGTGTGCCGGTGATGCCTGAGGCGTCGACACCGGGAGCGGCACAGGCGCCGTACATGGTGATGTCGTCGTACTGGGCCTCTTGCGTGCCGTACGCCGCGTAGGGCGACGAGGCGGCGTCGGAAGCCGGAGCCGGGGTGGTCAGAATCCCCGGCGGGGGACGGTCGTTCACCAACTTCTCTTTCGCCTCGACAACAGGGGCTGCCAGAGCAGTGCGGCGACTGTACCCGCCGGTATACGGGCGCGACAATCTTCAACTGGTTTTAGGCGCGCAGGAAACGGGCATTCGGCGGTGTTTCGGGGGACTGCGGGCGCGACTTTGGCCCTGTGTTCGAAGGTCGTTCGAGGTCGGTCCGCGGTCGATCGGGGTTCGGCCCCCGGTTCGGCGGCTGTCGACGAACTGTCGGTGGCCGGTGGCCGGTGGTCGATACGACCGTTACGCCACGGTCAGTCCGCCTGCGCGGCCGGCCGTCTCCTCGCCCGCCCGCGGGGTGTCGAGCACCTGCCGTATGCCGGTCGCGACGGCGGGGTGCACGGGCAGGGCGAGATGTCCGATCCCGCTCACCCGGACGTTCTCCGCCGCCAGGTCGGCATGGTCGATGCAGGCGGTCTCCAGCGGGTCCATCAGGTGGTCGAGGTCGCTCCAGAAACTCACGAAGTGCGTGCGGCAGCCCGGAGCCGGGCGGGTGAGCTCTTCCAGCAGCTCCGAACCGGGGCGCATCTGGCGCACGATCGGGTGCGCGCTCGCCAGCGGCACCACCCGGGTGCCGGCGTGCGGGGTGCCGAGCGTCACCAGTGTGCGGACCCGGGCGTCACCGCCGAGGCGCTGGACGTAGTAGCGCGCGATCAGGCCGCCGAGGCTGTGCCCGACGATGTCGACCCGCGTGCTGCCCGTGCGCTCGCAGATCTCCTCTATATGGCGGCCGAGCAGCTCCGCCGCGGAACGGATGTCGCAGGTCAGCGGGGAGTAGTTGAGCGACTCGATCTGCTGCCTGCCGTGCTGGGCGAGGCTGCGGCGCAGGAGCACGAAGACGGAGCGGTTGTCGATGAAGCCGTGCAGCAGGACGACCGGGGGCTTGGCCTCCACCGGCAGCTGCGCGGCACCGCCCTCCGACGCGGGAAGCGGCGACAGGGGGGAGCGGCGCTCCTGGGTGATGCCGGAGGGGTAGAGGAGGAGATGCCCCGCGAGGATCGCGATCTCCAGGGCGGTCGCCTTCAGGAGGGCCAGGGAGAGTCCCGCCAGCCTGCCGGGAAGCAGGCGCTGGCACAGCGGGAGGAGCGGCAGCGCCGCCTTGGTGACCTTCATGGCCGACCTCCTGTCGGCACACGGGAGGACGACTCCGTCCCCCGTGTGCACTCATGGGAAGCCGCGGTGGAGGTCGTCGTCGACGTCGACTGAGCGCGAGTGGGGCGCGGGGGGTGGGTGGGGCGAGCGGCGCGGAGTTCCGGCGCCGCCGGGTGAGCCGGCGGAGGAGACGGAACCGGTGGTGCGGATGACGCGTGTGGTGCTGACGGTGCCGATGATGTCGGCAGTGCCGATGGGCCCAGTGGTGCTGGGCCCAGTGGTGCTGGTGGTGCGCCGGTGACTTCACGTGGCGCCCTGTCGGTGTGGCGACGAGGCTCCCCGCTGTCGTGCCTTACCTGTCCTACGTGCCCTTCGTGCCGTCGTCGATACGTCTCACCGCCGCGACGCGCGGCCTGCGGCGCGGCGGTGAGACGACCTCGTTGCGGCTCCCGAACGTGTCCCACCATGTGATTTCCCCCTCGGTGTCCACCACGAAACTGCCGGTTGCGGGATGTCGGCGATAACGTTCGTTCACATTCCGGCCGGTGCGGTACTAGTCGGTAGAAACGGACTCAGACGCTCCAGGGAGGCAGTAATGGGTGTGCCGGCCGGACCGATCCGCGTGGTGGTGGCCGAGCCGGGACTCGACGGCCACGATCGCGGAGCCAAGGTGATCGCGAGGGCACTGCGCGACGCCGGGATGGAGGTCATCTACACCGGCCTCCACCAGACTCCCGAGCAGATCGTCGGCACCGCGATCCAGGAGGACGCCGACGCGATCGGCCTCTCCTTCCTCTCCGGCGCCCACGACACTCTCTTCACCGCGGTCATCGACCTCCTCAAGGACCGCGACGCGGCGGACATCCTCGTCTTCGGCGACGGGACCATCCCTGAGGCCGACATCCCTCCCCTCAAGGAGAAGGGCGTCGCAGAGATCTTCACCTCGGGGGCGACGACCCGGTCGATCGTGGACTGGGTCCGGGCGAACGTGCGTCACCCGGCGTAGCGGCCACGCCCGCCTTTCGCTGGTGTCACGGGCTCTCCAGTTCCTCGTGCATCGGCGGGGGCGCCTCTTGTTCGGTGTCGTTGGCCAGGGTGGTGGCTTGTTGTGGCTGCCCGATCGGGCCCGCCGGTGTCACGCGCTTTCCAGTTCCTCCCGCATCGCCGCGCGCAGCCGCAACGTGCTGACCAACCGCTGGAACGCCTCGGCCCAGTAGCCCCCCGCCCCGGGACTCGCGTCCTCCCCCTCGTCCGGCACCGCCATCAGTCCCTCCAGCCGCCCTGCCTCCCCCGGGTCGAGGCATCGCTCCGCCAGTCCCATCACCCCGCTGAAACTCCACGGATAACTCCCCGCGTCCCGAGCGATGTTGAGCGCATCGACGACCGCCCGCCCCAGCGGCGCGGCCCACGGCACCCCACACACCCCCAGCAGCTGAAACGCCTCCGACAACCCGTGCGTCGCTATGAAACCGGCCACCCACTCGGCTCGTTCGTCGGAGCCCAACGTGCTCAGCAGCTTGGCCCGCTCGGCCAGTGACACCGCCCCCGGCCCGCCGGCCTCCGGTGCCGCGGGCGCCCCGAGCAGGGCTCGCGCCCACCCGGCGTCCCGCTGCCGCACGGCGGCCCGGCACCACGCCGCGTGCAGTTCGTTGCACCAGTCGTCCGCCACCGGCAACGCCACGATCTCTCCGGGCGTCCGCCCACCGAGCCGCCCCGGCCACACTCCCAGCGGCGCCGCCTCCACCAACTGCCCGAACCACCAGGAGCGTTCCCCTCTCCCCGTGGGCGCCTTGGGTACGACACCGTCGCGTTCCATGCCCGCGTCGCACTCGTGCGGGGCCTCGACGACGACCGTCGGCGTGTCCAGGCTGCGGTCGACGGACACGCACGCACCGGCCCTGACCGCCATCCGCGCCGCCAGCGCCGAACCCGGCAGCGCTGACAGCAACTCCGCGGCCGTGGACCGTACGTTGC
Organism: Streptomyces sp. NBC_00285; assembly: GCF_036174265.1. Lineage (NCBI taxonomy): Bacteria > Bacillati > Actinomycetota > Actinomycetes > Kitasatosporales > Streptomycetaceae > Streptomyces > Streptomyces sp. NBC_00285. Next base: position 6,617,685 of record NZ_CP108055.1, read on the forward strand.
GGCTGCGGTCGGCCAGCGCCTGCTCCAGGAACGGCTCGTCGTCCGGCCCCAACCCCATCCGCAGCGAATCGAGGAACATCAGCCGGTCCTCGGCCCGCTCCGTCGCCCACGTCGTGGCGAGCAACTCGCGCGCGGCGGCCGCTTCCCGGGAGCGGATCGCGGCGAGGAGCGCGACCCGCTCCGCGAACAGCCCCTCCTCCCACAGCTGTCGGACCCCGGCCGTGTCCTCGGGAGGCGGGAGCGCCGCCCCGCCGCCAGGTGTCGCGCGCAGGGCGAACCGCCAGTCCGGGTTCAGCCGGGCGAGCCAGGTGGCACGCGGTCCCGCGAAGGCCAGCGCCGCCGGCCGCAGATCCGTACGGCCACGGGCCGCGTCCAGCAGCGCGGGCAGCAGTTGCGGGGGTGCCGCGTAGCTGTGGGTGTTCGCCGTCGACAGCCATTGCGGCAACAGCTCCATCAGATCCGGTGCCGTACCCCTGCGACCACCACCTCCGCCGCCCGCGCCCGCCCGGTCGGCGAGCAGGATCGCTAGCCTGCGTGCCGCCGCCGCGGGCAACGGAGGACGCGTGTCCTCGGGCGCCGGCTGCGGCCGCTCCGCCGCGCGCGCCGGCCGCAGCCCGGCCCGCCGCCGTACGGTCTCCTCGGCCGCCGCGTCCAGCAACGCCATCGGCGCCTCCGGGCCTGGCGCGAGGCCGGGCGGGGTCCGGCGCGCGGTGCCGAGCAGGGCCGAGGTGACCAGTTCTTCCCAGGCGTCCGGCGCGGGAGCGGAGGGCTTGCTCATACGGTTCCTTTCCGTCCGGTCGGATGTTTGAGCCGTTCCGTTCAGCACAGTCGCACCGCCTCGCCCGCCCCCTCCGGCCAGGCCGTCAGCGGGGTGAAGCCACGGTGGCCGCACTCGCCGAAGACCTTGACCGGCGCTCCGCCCGAGAGCGCGACCAGGCGCCACAGGCCGGGCCGGGAGCGGGCGGCGGCCGTGAGGGGCAGCGCAGAGTCGGCGTCGGCGTCCGCCAACTGCCAGGAGCTGCCGTCCGGGACCGGTATCACTTGGTCCAGGGTCACGGGGACGGATTCCAGCCACGGGTCGTCCCGCAGCGCGTCGCCGTAGCGGGCCGCCGCCTGTTCCGTCGTCACCCCCGGCGGCCGGGTCACCGCGGGAGCGGGCGGTGCGAACTGCTCGCCGAGGCTCGCCCTCAGCTGTCCGGAGCCGGGGTGGGCGGACACCTCCGCGTCCAGCTCCAACCCCACCGGCAGGGCGAGTTCGGGGGCGCGGCCGGCGGCGCCGTAGGAGAGGAGCAGTGCCGTGCGGCCTGAGTCCGTGCCGTGCAGCCAGATCCGCCGGGTCGTCAGTCGGGTGTCCGCCGTGTCGTACTGGGCGAGGACCAGCCAGCGGTCCCGCACAGGCGGGCCGTCCGCCGAGGCGGGCAGACCGATCCGGGACCGGACCGTCGACGCCAGGCCGTCCGGCAGCCCCTCGCGGCGCAGCCAGCCCCGGTCGAGGAGATGGATGAGGGCGCACTCCTCCAGCAGCCGCACCGGCCAGCCCGGACCGGACGACGGGATCGCCCCCAACTCCCGCACCCGGGCGGCCAGTCCGGGCGCCTGGGCGTCGACCATGCGGGCCGCCGTCTCCTCCCACATGCCGTACCCCGCCTGCTCCGCCCCCGCCAGGCCGCCGCGCAGCAGGTCCGCCAGCCGCTGCTCCAGCTCCGTCGCCCCCGCCGTGATCCGCGCCGCCCGGCGCTCCGCCCTGCGCCGGGCGGCCTCCGGATCACCGGACGCGGCGACGGAACCGGCGGCCGCAGCCGTCCGCTTCTCCTGCGCGCGCTGCCTTCTCCCCTCCGTCCACTGCTCCGCCCAGTCCGGCACCGGCCCCGGCGGCACCGCGCCCTCCCCGCCCGCCCAGAGCAGCAGCAGCCCGAGGGCGTGCTTGCACGGGAACTTGCGGCTCGGGCAACTGCACTTGTAGGCGGGCCCCGCGGCGTCCGCGATGTCGATGACCGTCTGATACGGCTTGCTGCCGCTGCCCTTGCACAGCCCCCACACCGTCCCCTCGTCGGAACTCCCCGCCTCGGACCACGGACCGGCCGCGCCGAGTTTGCTGCCCGCCTTGCGTGACGCGGGGTCAGGAGCCAGTGCCAGCACCTGATCCGCCGTCCAGCGCACCCCCTGCTGAGTCATGTCATCGAAGGTAGATCCCCCCACTGACAATCGGCCCGGACCGTGCTCCCGCAGACCGTCTCGCGAGCGCGTTTCCGCAGGTCGGATCGCATTGTCAGTGGCGTGGTGCACGGTTGGTCACAGATCCGAACCGGCCGAGCTGGAGGGGGCCTCAGCCATGACTGTGTCTGTTGAACCGACATCCGTGGAACCGAAGCAGGGGGAGCCGGCCGAGGTGTTGCGGCCGCACGCCGAGGACGCCTTCGCCCAGGAACTCGCCGCGCTGGCCGCGCAGGACGACCGCCCGCGCCCGGCCCGCTGGAAGCTGTCGCCGTGGGCGGTGGCGACGTACCTGCTCGGCGGCACCCTCCGGGACGGGACGGTGATCACCCCGAAGTACGTGGGCCCGCGCCGTCTCGTCGAGGTCGCGGTCACCACCCTCGCCACTGACCGTGCCCTGCTTCTGCTGGGCGTGCCAGGCACCGCGAAGACCTGGGTCTCCGAGCACCTGGCCGCCGCGGTCAGCGGCGACTCCACCCTGCTCGTGCAGGGCACGGCGGGCACGCCGGAGGAGGCGATCCGGTACGGCTGGAACTACGCACAGCTGCTCGCCAACGGTCCGAGCCGTGACGCCCTCGTGCCCAGCCCGGTGATGCGGGCCATGGCGGAGGGGATGACGGCCCGGATCGAGGAGCTGACCCGTATCCCGGCCGACGTGCAGGACTCACTGATCACGATCCTGTCCGAGAAGACCTTGCCGATACCGGAGTTGGGCCAGGAGGTGCAGGCGGTCCGGGGCTTCAACGTCATCGCGACGGCCAACGACCGCGACCGCGGGGTCAACGACCTCTCCAGCGCCCTGCGCCGCCGGTTCAACACGGTCGTGCTGCCGCTGCCGGAGAGCGTCGAGGCCGAGGTCGACATCGTCTCGCGCCGCGTCGACCAGATCGGCCGCTCCCTCGACTTGCCGGCCGCGCCCGACGGCGCCGCGGAGATCCGCCGCGTCGTGACGGTCTTCCGGGAACTGCGGGACGGGGTGTCGTCCGACGGCCGTACGAAGCTCAAGTCGCCCAGCGGCACGCTGTCCACGGCCGAGGCCATCTCCGTCGTCACCAACGGGCTCGCTCTCGCCGCCCACTTCGGCGACGGCGTCCTGCGTGCCGGCGACGTGGCCGCGGGCATCCTCGGAGCCGTCGTCCGCGATCCGGCGGCCGACCGTGTCATCTGGCAGGAGTACCTGGAGGCGGTCGTCCGCGAGCGGGACGGCTGGAAGGACTTCTACCGGGCCTGCCGGGAGGTGAGTGCGTGAACGACTCCCTGGGGCGGGGACGGCGTCGGTCGGCGGGAGTGGCTCGGGGGCGGAGGCCGGCCTCTCGTCCATCACGGGCGACGGAAGTACTGGGGGGACGGACGCCGGGACTTCGCCACGGGCTGCCGAAGGGTAAGCAGACAAAGGGGACGGCTGTGAGTGGTCTTGAGCGGTACGGCGAGGGGACCGGTACCGGGACGGTCGGCGAGGACGACTCCAAGTGGCCGCGGAGGGGAGGGGGACGGAGTGATGAACACCGATGAGGTCGGGAGCGCGGGGACGAGCGGCAACGGAGGGTCCGAGAGCGAGGGGTACGGGAGTGGCGAGGTGACGGGCGCCGGCGGGTCGGGGAGCGGGGGTGCGGCTGGGGCTGCGGCGTCGGGGAGCGGGGACGGGGTTCGGGCTGCCAAGTCGGCAAGCGCGGACATGGCTCGGGTTGCGGAGTCGGGGAGCGCAGGTGGCTCTCGGGTGGGCCCGTCCGGGGGTGGAGGGGCGGGCGGCGTCGACGTACAGGGGCGCCGGGGGGCCAGTTCGGGGGCCTTGTTGCTCGGGGTGCGGCATCACGGGCCCGGGTCGGCGCGGTCCGTGCGGGCGGCGTTGGACGCGGCCATGCCCCGGGTCGTTCTCATCGAGGGGCCACCCGAGGCCGACGCGCTGATTCCGCTGGCCGCCGAGGAGGACATGCGGCCGCCGGTCGCGCTCCTCGCCCATGCCGTGGACGAGCCCGGCCGGTCGGCGTTCTGGCCACTGGCCGAGTTCTCCCCGGAGTGGGTGGCGATCCGCTGGGCGCTGGAACACGCGGTCCCGGCGCGCTTCATCGACCTGCCCGCCACGCACACGCTGGCCTGGGGGAAGGACGCGGGGCACGAGGGGCCCACGGACCGACCGGAGAAGCCCGCCACCGAGACGTCGGACGCACCCGGCGCAGAACCGTCCGCTGAACGCCCGGCCCCCGAGGACGGCGCTCCGGCCGACGAACACGCCCATCACGACGCCGTACGAGTCGATCCGCTCGGTGTGCTGGCCGAGGCCGCCGGATACGACGACCCCGAGCGGTGGTGGGAGGACGTCGTCGAACACCGGGGCGCGGGAGAGGGCGACGTGTTCGAGCCGTTCACCGTGCTGGAAGAGGCGATGGGGGTGTTGCGAGAGACGTACGGGACCGGGGGACACGACCGGGACCTCGTCCGGGAGGCGTACATGCGGCTCCAGGTACACGCGGCGCAGCGGGAGTTCGGGGACGACGTGGCCGTGGTGTGCGGGGCCTGGCATGTGCCCGCGCTGCGTCGCAGGAGCACCGTCGGAGCCGACAGGGCGCTGTTGAAGGGGCTCCCCAAGGTCAAGGCGGACATGACGTGGGTGCCGTGGACGTACCGAAGGCTGTCGCGGCACAGCGGCTACGGCGCGGGGATCGACTCGCCCGGCTGGTACGGGCACCTGTTCGGCGCGCCGGACCGCCCCGTCGAGCGGTGGCTGACCAAGGTGGCGGGGCTGCTGCGGGACGAGGACCGGATCGTGTCCTCGGCACATGTGATCGAGGCCGTACGGCTGGCCGAGACCCTGGCCGCGATGCGCGGACGGCCGCTGCCCGGTCTCACCGAGACGACCGACGCGGTGCGGGCGGTGATGTGCGAGGGCTCGGACGTCCCGCTGGCGCTGGTGCACGACCGGCTGGTCGTGGGCGACGTACTGGGAGAGGTACCGCAAGCCGCGCCCGCGGTGCCGTTGCAGCGGGACCTCGACCGGATCCAGCGGCGCCTGCGGCTCAAACCGGAGGCGCTGGAGCGGGAGTTGGAGCTCGATCTGCGCAAGGAGACCGACGCCGAGCGCAGCACCCTGCTGCACCGGCTGCGGCTGCTGGGCGTGGCGTGGGGTGAGCAGGGGGTCTCGCGGGGGAGCACGGGCACGTTCCGGGAGACGTGGCGGCTGCGGTGGGAACCGGAGTTGTCCGTGCGGATCGCCGAGGCGGGAGTGTGGGGCACGACCGTGCTCGCTGCCGCGACGGCCAAGGCGGAGACGGACGCCGTCGCCGCGCCGGGCCTCGCCGACGTCACGGCTCTCGCCGAGCGCTGTCTGCTGGCCGAACTCCCGGGCGCCCTGCCGACGGTGATGCAGGTCCTCGCCGATCGAGCCGCGCTTGACACGGACGTCGGCCACCTCGCCCAGGCCCTGCCGGCCCTCGTCCGCTCCCTCCGTTACGGCGATGTGCGCGGAACCGACACCGGGGCACTGGCGGAGGTCGCGGCGGGCCTCGCCGAACGGGTCTTCGTCGGCCTGCCCCCGGCCTGCGCCGCACTCGACGCGGACGCGGCGCAGGAGATGCGCGGCCATGTGGACGCGGTGCACGGAGCCGTGGGGCTGCTGGGCGAGATGACCTCGCCGGGGCAGGGCGGTGACGCGAGTGCTCCGCCCGCCGGCATACCGGGACGGGACAGCGAGGACGCCCCGACGGCCGTAGCGGCGCAGGGTGTTCCGGACAGCGCTGCCGTGTCGGCGGTGGACGCCGGGGGACTGCGGGGCCGTTGGTTCGTGGTGCTCAGGGTGCTTTCCGGGCGGGACACCGTGTCCGGTGTCGTCCGGGGGAGGGCGGTGCGGCTGCTCCTGGACGACGGGGAGTTGGCGCAGGACGAGGTGGCGCGGCTCATGGGGCTCGTCCTGTCACCGGGGACGCCGCCGGGGGACGCGGCTGCCTGGATCGAGGGGTTCGTCGGGGGCGGCTCCGGTGGCGGAATGCTGCTCGTGCACGACGAGCGGCTGCTCGGACTGGTCGACGCGTGGCTCACCGGGGTGTCGGCGGAGGCGTTCACCGATGTGCTGCCTCTGCTGCGGCGCACGTTCTCGGCGTACGAGCCGGGAGTGCGCCGGACGCTGGGCGAGCTGGTCCGGCGGGGCCCGGGTCAGCGGGGAAGCGCGGCGGGGACCGGTACCGGCATACCGGGCTTCGGGGACGACCTCGACATCGGCCGCGCCGACGCCGTGCTGCCGGTGGTGCGACTGCTGCTCGGCCTGGACGACGACCCCGGTGATCGTGCCGACCCGGGCGGCTATGACGGCGACTTGGCGGACTCCGACGACAACGACCTTGCGGGGGTGGCGGGATGACGACCGAGGTACCGCGGACGGCGGGGGGCGGGGGTGACCCGGCCGACGAGCGGTTGCGGCGCTGGCGGCTCGTGCTCGGCGGGGAGTCGGCCGACGGGACCGGGCGCGCGCTCACTGGGCAGGATGCCGCGATGGACGGAGCGCTGACCGCGCTCTACGGCAGGGGGGACGGGAAAGGGCAGACGGGCAGGGACCGTTCGGCCGGGCTCGGGGCGTCGGCGCCGTCCGTGGCGCGGTGGCTGGGGGACATCCGGACGTACTTCCCTTCGTCCGTCGTCCAGGTCATGCAGCGGGACGCGATCGACCGGCTCGGGCTGTCCACGTTGCTCCTTGAGCCGGAGATGCTGGAGGCGGTGGAGGCCGACGTGCATCTCGTCGGCACGCTGCTGTCGCTCAACAAGGCGATGCCGGAGACGACGAAGGAGACGGCCCGTGCCGTCGTGCGCAAGGTCGTCGACGACTTGGAGAAGCGGCTCGCCACCCGCACCCGGGCCACGCTCACCGGTGCTCTCGACCGCAGTGCGCGGATCAACAGACCGCGCCACCACGACATCGACTGGAACCGCACGATCTCGGCCAACCTGAAGCACTACCTGCCGGAGTACCGGACGATCGTGCCGGAGCGGCTCGTCGGATACGGCCGGGCCTCGCGGTCGGTGAAGAAGGAGGTCGTTCTTTGCATCGACCAGTCGGGGTCGATGGCGGCATCCGTCGTCTACGCGTCCGTGTTCGGGGCGGTGCTGGCGTCCATGCGGTCGATCGACACGCGGCTGGTCGTCTTCGACACGGCGGTCGTCGACCTCACCGATCAGCTCGACGACCCGGTGGACGTGCTGTTCGGGACGCAGCTCGGCGGCGGCACGGACATCAACCGGGCGCTGGCGTACTGCCAGTCGCAGATCAGCCGGCCCGCGGAGACGGTGATGGTGCTGATCAGCGACCTCTACGAGGGCGGGATACGCAACGAGATGCTGAAGCGGGTCGCGGCGATGAAGGCGTCGGGGGTGCAGTTCGTGACGCTGCTGGCCCTGTCGGACGAGGGGGCGCCCGCCTACGACCGGGAACACGCGGCCGCGCTCGCCGCGCTGGGCGCACCCGCCTTCGCCTGCACGCCCGACCTGTTCCCGGAAGTGATGGCCGCGGCCATCGAGAAGCGGCCGCTCCCGATACCGGACACGGCGTGAACCCGGGTCGCCGGTTGGGGATTTGTCGACCAGGTGACCTGCTGTTTCGGCCGGCGAAACGGATATGACTACGCATCGGTAACAGGGGCTTGCGCAACCTCGGGCGCGCCGTGCAAGGATCGGACTCTCCACAGTCTTCACGCTTCCGTTCCGTTTCCCCTCCCTTCCCTTTCGCTTGGTTCCGTCGCACGGAAAGATCCGCCCTCTCTTGACCCTGTCAGCAGCATTTCCCGGTGTCGCCGTGCGCGTGCTGCGCGTGGCGGTCGGGCGGCGTGCGCTGCAAGTGGGGTTGCTGGTGGGCGGGTTGCTCGTGCTCGGCTTCCTCTGCGGGGAGCAGGCGCAGGCGGCGGACGGTATCGGGGCGTTGCCCGGTAACGCGGTCACCGGTCTGGTGAAACCGGCGGCCAAGACGGGGATCGTGGGTGCGGGTGCGGACGACCCGGCTACGGCCCTGGGGGCGAGCGCGGCTGCGGACACGGGCGTGGGCCCGGTTGCTCGTACACGCGTGGGTCCGGCAAAGGGCCGTGCCCTCAAGCCGGTTGTCCCCGTCCCTGGCACGGCTGAGCCCGACGATCGCCGCTCCGGTACCTCCAGCGCCCGTGTCCCCGACCTCGACACCGTCACCGACACGCTCACCGGCGCTCTCGCTCAGCCGGCCGACGGCAGGGTTCTTCGTCCGGTGACCGAGGACCTCGTGGGGGCGGTGGGGGACCAGGTCGTGCGGCCGGTCGGTGATCTGGTCGAGACGGTGACCACGGGGTTGGTCGAGACGGTCGGGATATCGCCGTCGGCCTCGCTGCCGGAGTTGCCGACGCTGCCGTCGTTCCCGCAGTCCCCGTCGTGGCCGACCCTGCCCGGGGTTCCGATCCAGACCCTGCCCGTGCCGGCGCCCGTCACTTCGGTGCCGGGAGGTCACGCCTTAATGACGTCGGCCGATGAGGAGGGCCCCGTGGGCGGCGGTGCCGTGTACGGGCCGCGGTTCGCCGGTGGGGACACCGTGATCAAGGCTGTCACGCACGACTCCGCCCACCGCGCCACCTCCTCCGCCGCTCCCGCGCCCGGTCATCAGGCGCCCTCCAACGTCCCGGGCGGTGCCCTGGGCGGCAAGTCGGCGGTGGACAACGGCTCGTCGCGACACGGTGACGCGCATGCCGTCACCCTCATCCACCGGGCGTTGTCGCGGCTCGTGCCCGGTGCCGCCGCGGACGTCGATACGGCAGGGACCCGGGACAGGCACCGGGACATCCCCGTCTTCCCCGGCTAGGACGCGGCGAGGGCAGGTCCTCCTGCTTCCCCCGCTGCTGTGCCGCGCGGGGCGGAACAGGTCTGACCCCGCAGTTCGGACACCCCTCCGACCTCCAGCCCTGTGCTCCGGATGCCCCCATGCCGCATGCCTCTCCAGGCCTCCTCAAGATCCAGAGATCTGACGCACTCATGAACAAGAACTTCCACCGTTCCATCGTCACGGCGGCCGGAGTCGTCGGTGACGCCGTGGCGCCTGCACGCGGTGCCACCGGGACCGTCCGCCCCGTCGCCGACCCCACCACCCGAACGGCCCAGCCGGTCACCGCCCCACCACCACCCCGCCGCCGTGCGCCGAGCATGCCGACCTCACCGGCATCCACGACCAGGGTGCGTCCCAAAGCCCCCGCCACCCCACCACCGCGAGCCGAGCACGCCGCCGTCACCCGCGCCCGCGACCAGGGTGTGGCCCGAAGACCCCGCCACCCCGTCACTGCTCGCCGCGCATGCCCACCTCACCGGCGCCCGCGACCAGCGTGCGGCCCGAAGACCCCGCCACCCCACCACCGCGCGCCGAGCACGCCGACCTCACCCGCGCCCCCGGTCAGAGTGCGGCCCGACCCTTCCACCCCGGCACTGCGCGCGCAGCGCAGGAACCCCCAGTACCGCCACTGACCTCCCCGCATCGCCGTAGGCATCCCGCGGCGAACCACTGACTCCGTGAGGCGATGGTCCCCGGACGGCCGAATGCCGTCGGTCTGTCCTCGCCGGAACCTCACGGGCGGGGCGAAGAGGTCCCCATTGGGGTGGGGATCGACCGCCCCAGGCCCTTCATAGGGCCTGATCAAGGGGCCTCACCGGGTAACCCCACCCCGGTGAGGCCCTTCCCCATGGCCACCCAGGTCATGTCACCACCCATGCCCACCCATGCCCACCCATCCCCCCATGGCATCCGACGGCCCCCGTCACCCCGCGAGCGCCGCCGGTGCTGCCACGGGCCGCGCCACAGGCCGCCAAGAACCTCCAGGGACGGCCGCCAAGGCCCGCCACGAACCGTCAAGACCCGCCGCGCACCCCCCCCCGCATCCCGCCCCCCCTCCGCCCCTCACACGCGGCACCCCGTGCCAGTGAGTGCGGCATCATGTGACAGGTATCACCGCTCAGGTGTGACCCTCGATTTAGGGGCCCCCCGCAAGCAGCGATAACCTGCGAGACGGACATGCCGCGCGCTCGGACACCGTGTGCGCCTCCCTTGTGACTGACAGACGAAGCAGACGTCACGTTGCCCTCGCGGCACGCCCACGCAGACAACGAACCGCGAGATCACTGATAGGGACGGAAGCGCGTGGACCTGTTCGAGTACCAGGCGAGGGACCTCTTCGCCAAGCACGATGTACCGGTGCTGGCCGGTGAAGTCATCGACACGCCTGAGGCGGCCCGCGCAGCCACCGAGCGCCTCGGTGGCAAGTCCGTCGTCAAGGCCCAGGTGAAGGTCGGCGGCCGCGGCAAGGCCGGTGGCGTCAAGCTTGCCGCCACTGTCGACGAGGCCGTCGAGCACGCCACCAACATCCTCGGCATGGACATCAAGGGCCACACGGTCCACAAGGTGATGATCGCCGAGACGGCCCCGGAGATCCTGGAGGAGTACTACGTCTCCTTCCTCCTCGACCGTGCCAACCGCACCTTCCTCTCCATCGCGTCCGTCGAGGGCGGCATGGAGATCGAGGAGGTGGCGGAGACCCGCCCCGAGGCCGTCGCCAAGACGCCGATCGACGCCAACGTGGGTGTGACCCCCGAGATCGCGCGCCAGATCGTCGAGGCCGCGAAGTTCCCGGCCGAGGTGGCCGACAAGGTCGCCAACGTCCTGGTCACCCTGTGGAAGACCTTCGTCGAGGAGGACGCCCTCCTGGTCGAGGTCAACCCGCTGGCCAAGGTCGCCTCCGGTGACGTCATCGCCCTCGACGGCAAGGTCTCCCTCGACGAGAACGCCGAGTTCCGTCAGCCGGGGCACGAGGCTCTCCAGGACAAGGACTCCGCGAACCCGCTGGAGGCCGCCGCCAAGGAGAAGAACCTCAACTACGTCAAGCTCGACGGCGAGGTCGGCATCATCGGCAACGGCGCGGGTCTCGTCATGAGCACCCTGGACGTCGTCGCGTACGCCGGTGAGAACCACGGTGGCGTGAAGCCGGCCAACTTCCTCGACATCGGCGGCGGCGCGTCCGCGGCCGTGATGGCGAACGGCCTGGAGATCATCCTGGGCGACCCCGACGTCAAGTCGGTCTTCGTCAACGTCTTCGGCGGCATCACCGCCTGCGACGAGGTCGCCAACGGCATCGTGCAGGCGCTGCAGCTGCTCGCGGACAAGGGCGAGGAAGTCACCAAGCCCCTCGTCGTCCGTCTCGACGGCAACAACGCCGAGCTGGGTCGCAAGATCCTCTCCGACGCCAACCACCCGCTGGTGCAGCGCGTGGACACCATGGACGGCGCGGCCGACAAGGCCGCCGAGCTCGCGGCTGCGAAGTAAGGGAAGAGGGACAGACACAGCCATGGCTATCTTCCTCACCAAAGACAGCAAGGTCATCGTCCAGGGCATGACCGGCTCCACGGGCATGAAGCACACCAAGCTCATGCTCGCCGACGGCACGAACATCGTCGGTGGCGTGAACCCGCGCAAGGCGGGCACGTCCGTGGACATCGACGGCACCGACATCCCGGTGTTCGGCACGGTCGCCGAGGCGATCGAGAAGACGGGCGCGAACGTATCCGTCCTCTTCGTCCCGCCGGCCTTCGCCAAGGCCGCCGTGGTCGAGGCGATCGACGCCGAGATCCCGCTCGCGGTCGTCATCACCGAGGGCATCGCGGTCCACGACTCGGCCGCGTTCTACGCGTACGCCGGGTCCAAGGGCGACAAGACCCGGATCATCGGCCCGAACTGCCCCGGTCTCATCACCCCGGGTCAGTCGAACGCCGGCATCATCCCGGGCGACATCACCAAGCCGGGCCGTATCGGCCTGGTCTCGAAGTCCGGCACGCTGACGTACCAGATGATGTACGAGCTGCGTGACATCGGCTTCTCCTCCGCCGTCGGCATCGGTGGTGACCCGATCATCGGCACCACGCACATCGACGCGCTCGCCGCGTTCGAGGCCGACCCCGACACCGACCTGATCGTGATGATCGGTGAGATCGGTGGCGACGCGGAGGAGCGGGCCGCGGCCTTCATCGCGAAGAACGTGACCAAGCCGGTCGTCGGCTACGTCGCGGGCTTCACCGCGCCCGAGGGCAAGACCATGGGCCACGCCGGTGCCATCGTCTCCGGCTCCTCCGGCACGGCCGCCGCGAAGAAGGAGGCCCTCGAGGCCGCGGGCGTCAAGGTCGGCAAGACGCCGACCGAGACGGCGAAGCTCGCGCGCGAGATCCTGGCCGGCTGAGCAGGTATCCAGCTGGACGTCTGTGGGCCCGTTCCTCTCCGTGAGGGCGGGCCCACCGGCATGTCGTCGGTCGGCTGCGGGTGCGTCGTGGCCGGTCGCGCAGTTGCCCGCGCCCCTTGAGGCCGGGCCGCAGTCACCGACCGTCCGGAACCAGCCTCTCCGGCCCGCTCGCCGTCGCCTCGCGCAGCTTCTTCCGCAGCTTCAGCTCGGCGTCGGACAGGGAACCCTGCGCCACCCGCGCCGGCACCCCCTGCACCTCCGCGCCCGGAGCGACCGGCGGCTCGTAGTGGGTCGGTGCCGTCCGCAGCGTGAGTGCCGTCGTGCCGATCAGTGCCACCGTGACCGCGATGGCGGCGCGCGTCCAGAAGCGGACCCGGCGTTCACCGCCCGTCCGTACCGTGCGCGGAACCGCCGCGCGCAGCCGTTCCGTGGAGGCCAGTTCGGCCAGCCGTCGGTGCAGCTCGCCGGGATCGGACAGCTCCGGCAGCCGGGTGGCGACCACTTCGCGGGCGCGCAGCAGCCGGCCGGCCGTCGTCGGGGTGCTCGCCTCCGTCTCCGCCGCCGTCTCCGGGAGATCGAGGCCGACACCGTCGTACAGCAGGAGTGTGCGGCGCTGCGGCGGCGGGAGTTTCTGGAGTACGGCCATCAGCGCGCGGTCGGACGGGTCGGCGACGGGCGCCTCGGGGTGCCGGTGGCGGGGGCGGAGGTGCTGCCAGGGGGAGAGTGCGAACTCGTACGCCATCGCCCGTACCCAGCCTGCCGGGTCCCGGTCCACCGCCACCTCGGGCCAGCGCTCCCAGGCGAGTTGGAATGCCCGTTCGACCGACTCACGGGCGAGTTCGCGGCGGCCGGTGAGCAGATACGTCTGCCGGACGAGGGCGGGGGAGCAGAACGCGTACAGCGCGTCGAATGCCTGAGCGGGCGTCAGAGGGGCGGCCGGCGACTCGGATTCGGGCAGAGGGTCCGTGTGCTCCCGCTGAGGCCCCGTCACCTCCGGCGAGGGGAGGCGGGTCGCAGGGTTCTGCGTCACAGGGCGCCCCTTCGGACGAAAAAGTACATAGTCGTATATTGAGCGACACATCGACGGTTCGCCTGTTACGACGAGAAAGCGCGTGTCGTTGGGAGCATGGCGGTCGTGATCCTGATGACCGCTCGCCGCTCGTTGTTGTCGCCCCTGCTCATCCGGCTGCGTGACCGGACGCCCGGCTTGGCCGCCGGCCTTCTGGGCGGCGCGGTGGCTGCCGGTCTTGGGCTCGGTTCGTTCGCCGTGCTCGTGATCGTGCTGTGGATCAGTTCGCCGTATCCCGACAGCGGGCCGGGCGGCGCGCTGCACGTGGCCACCGCCCTGTGGCTGCTCGCGCACGGGGCCGAACTGGTCCGCGCGGACACGCTCTCCGGTGGCCCCGCGCCCGTCGGTCTCACCCCCCTGCTGCTGCTCGCGCTGCCGTTGTGGCTGGTGCACCGGGCGGCGCGGGACGCGGCCGGCGGGGACGAGGAGTCGCCCCTGGTGCCCGCGCGGACGGCGTGGGCCGGGGTCGTGCTCGGATACCTCGCCGTCGGCGCGGCCGCCGCGCTGTACGCGTCCGGCGGGGAACTGCGGCCCTCCTGGGCGTGGACCTGCGTATGCCTGCCGGCCCTCGTCATGGGCGCGGCCGGGGCCGGGGTGTGGACGGCGTACGGCCGTCCCTCCGAGGCGGTGGACGCCGTACTGGTGCTGCTGCCCGCGGGAGTGCGTCGGCTCGTCCTCGGGGCGGAGGCCCGGGAACGGCTCGGCGCCGCGGCTCGGGCCGCGGGGGCCGGGGTGGCGGTGCTCGTCGGAGGCGGGGCAGTACTGCTGGGGGTGTCGCTGGTGGTGCACGGCGGGACCGCGCGGGCGTCGTTCCTCCAGCTGACGGAGGGGTGGTCGGGCCGGTTCGCCGTCCTGCTCCTCTGCGTGACGCTGTTGCCCAACGCGGCGGTATGGGCGGTGAGTTACGCCGTCGGGCCCGGGTTCGTCCTCGGGGCCGGGCATGTCGTGGGACCGCTGTCGTCGGATCCCGCGCCGCTGTTGCCGCCGTTCCCGCTGCTGGCGGTGGTGCCGGAGCCGGGGACCGGGGGGCCGGTGCACTGGGCGGCGGGAGCGGTGCCGTTGGTGGCCGGGGTGGTGGCCGGCTGGTTCGTGGGGCGCGCCGGAAGCGCGGGCCAGGGGGATGCGGCGGGCGCGGCCTGGCCACGGCGGCGGACGGCGGGGGCCGCCTGGTGGGCGGCGGTGTTGTGCGCGGTGGCGGTCACCGTGTTGGCCGCGTCGGCCGGAGGTCCGCTGGGAGTGAGCGCGCTGGCCCGGTTCGGGCCGGTGTGGTGGCAGGTGGGCGGGGCGGCGTTGGCATGGCTCGCCGGGGTGGGAGTGCCGGTGGCCCTCGGGGTGCGGGCCTGGCGGTGCCGGACCCGGGGCGGGGTGCGGGCGTGGCTCCAGCGACGGAAGACGGCGGCCGTGCAAGGGATCGGACCGGTGGAGCCGGTGGAGGCTGTGAAGGCGCTCGCCCCGCAGGACGCCCTCCCCTACAACCTGGACGAGACCTATGACCGCCACGGCACCGATGACCGGGCCGACACCTACGACCAGGACGACACCTACGAGCCGTACGACTTCCTGCCCGCCGCGCCCATGGCGGGGGCTGGGCTGCCCTCGCTCACGCCCTGGCACGAGGATGTGTCACGCGAGAGCCGCTGGGCCGCGCTGAAGGAGGCGTCCACACCGCTGGAGAAACCTCTCGAAGAGCCCCCGGCCGGCGACTGAACGCCGGACCACCGACCGCCGGACCACCGACTCAGTTGTCCATGCCCGGCAGGTTGCGCAGTCCCTTCGGGAGCAGGTCGGAGCAGGACTGCTGCGCCGTGTTGGTCAGGGCGTCGTTCCTGCAGGTGTAGTAGTCGCTGTACACGAACTGCATGACGAAGCCGGAGGCCACCAGGACGAGCGCCAGGGAGGACGTGACCAGGCCGCTCATCGCCGCCGTGGTCTGCGGGCGGGCCGACTGCGGCGGGACCGGGGTGTCGGGGTCGGCGGTGCCGGGCTTGGCGCGCAGGGCGCTGATGGCCCAGTACAGGGCCGGAGCGCCCAGCAGCAGGGCCACGTAGGGCCAGCCGAAGAGGGCGAAGAAGAAGGCCCACATACCGGAGAGCAGTGCGTAGCGGGCGCGGCGCTGGGCGGGGTCCGTCGGGTCCCAGCGCTGGTTCGGACCCGTGGTGCCCTGGCCTTCGGGGCTCCCGCCGGGACCGGAGCCCTGGCGCTGGCCGAAGCCGCCGTCGGAGCGGCCGGGCTGGCGGTCGCTCCACTGACTGCCCCACGGGGTGTAGCCGCTCTTCCCACCGCCCTGGTCCTGGTCGCTGTCCGAGCCCTCGGGGCGGCGCGGCTGCCAGGGGCGGTCCGGGGTGCCCTCGGGCGGCGGGGCGAACGGGTTGTCCTTGTCGGCCGTACCGCCCCGGTCGTCGCCGTTCTTCTTGCCGGAAGGGCCCGAGGGCGCGTCCGGCGGCGAGGCGGGCTGCTCCCGCAGCAGCATGCCGCTGCGCTCCCCTCCCTGCACGGACTGCCGGGGGAGTGTGAGGAGTCGCAGGCTGCGGTCCGACATCAAGTGAGCGTCTTCCCCTTGAAGGATGTGGCGTGCATGGCTACGTGAAACGAACGGGAACGGTTCGTCCGGCCCGCCGACGCGAGCCGTCATCCCGTGAACGCAGCGCACGTCACCCGCGTTCCCGTACCGGTCCCTCCCAGACGCTACCTTCCGGCCACGCCCCCGTCCCGTGGGGGCCTTCCGGTGTGCCGGTATCGTTGCTGACGTTCGGCCGCTTCGTAGACTTCCCCGTATCCGGGGGCCCGAAGCATTCGTACGACCCTACAAACGCTCCCCCGAGAAAGGGCCCCGCCGTGGCCGCCAAGCCCGTGGCCGTGCAGGCCAAGCCGGTCAAGCGCCTGGTCGTGCTGGTCTCCGGATCCGGTACGAACCTTCAGGCGCTGCTGGACGGCATCGCGAAGGCCGGGCCCGAGGAGTACGGCGCCGAGATCGTGGCCGTCGGCGCCGACCGGGAGAACATCGAGGGGCTCGCGCGGGCCGAGCGGGCCGGGCTGCCGACCTTCGTGTGCAGGGTCAGGGACCACGAGACCCGCGAGGAGTGGGACGCCGCGCTCGCCGAGGCCGTCTCCGCCCACGAACCGGACCTCGTGGTGTCCGCCGGGTTCATGAAGATCGTGGGCAAGGAGTTCCTCGCCCGGTTCGGCGGGCGGTTCGTCAACACCCATCCCGCGCTGCTGCCCAGTTTTCCGGGGGCCCACGGAGTGCGCGACGCGCTCGCGTACGGAGCCAGGGTCACCGGCTGCACCGTCCACTTCGTCGACGACGGCGTCGACACCGGACCGATCATCGCCCAGGGCGTGGTGGAGATCCGGGACGAGGACGACGAGAGCGCTCTGCACGAGCGCATCAAGGAAGTCGAGCGAAGACTGCTCGTCGAGGTCGTGGGGCGGATCGCCCGCAACGGCCATCGCATTGAGGGACGAAAGGTAGTTATCCAGTGACCGCCGAGAGCATCGAGAACGGCAAGCGGGCCATCCGTCGCGCGCTCGTCAGCGTCTATGACAAGACCGGGCTCGAAGAGCTCGCCCGCGGGCTGCACGAGGCCGGCGTGGAACTCGTCTCCACCGGGTCCACCGCGGGCCGTATCGCCGCCGCCGGCGTCCCCGTCACCAAGGTCGAGGAGCTCACCGGCTTCCCCGAGTGCCTCGACGGCCGCGTCAAGACCCTGCACCCGCGCGTGCACGCCGGCATCCTCGCGGACCTGCGGCTGGAGGACCACCGGCAGCAGCTGGCCGAGCTGGGCATCGAGCCGTTCGACCTGGTCGTCAGCAACCTCTACCCGTTCCGCGAGACCGTCGCGTCCGGTGCCACCCCCGACGAGTGCGTCGAGCAGATCGACATCGGCGGCCCGTCGATGGTCCGCGCGGCCGCCAAGAACCACCCGTCCGTCGCGATCGTCACCAGCCCCGCGCGGTACGCGGACGTCCTCGCCGCGGTCAAGGACGGCGGCTTCGGCCTCGCCGTCCGCAAGCGGCTCGCGGCGGAGGCCTTCCAGCACACGGCGTCGTACGACGTGGCGGTCGCGAGCTGGTTCGCGAGCGAGTACGCGCCGGTCGACGAGTCGCAGTTCCCCGACTTCCTCGGCGCGACCTGGGAGCGCGAGAACACCCTGCGCTACGGCGAGAACCCGCACCAGCCGGCCGCGCTCTACGTCGACGGCAGCGGTGGCGGTCTCGCGCAGGCCGAGCAGCTGCACGGCAAGGAGATGTCGTACAACAACTACACGGACACGGACGCCGCCCGCCGTGCCGCGTACGACTACGCCGAGCCCTGTGTCGCGATCATCAAGCACGCCAACCCGTGCGGTATCGCGATCGGTTCGGACGTCGCCGAGGCGCACCGCAAGGCGCACGCGTGTGACCCCCTGTCGGCGTTCGGCGGCGTGATCGCGGTCAACCGCCCTGTGACGAAGGAGCTGGCCGAGCAGGTCGCCCCGATCTTCACCGAGGTCATCGTCGCGCCCGACTACGAGGAGGGCGCGCTGGAGATCCTCGCCAAGCGGAAGAACCTCCGCGTGCTGAAGACCCCGGCCGGCCCGTCCAACGTGGTCGAGCTGAAGCCGATCGACGGTGGCGTGCTGCTCCAGGTCACCGACCGCCTCCAGGCCGACGGCGACGACCCGGCCAACTGGACGCTGGCGACGGGCGACGCGCTCTCCGCGTCCGACCTCGCCGACCTCGCCTTCGCGTGGAAGGCCTGCCGCGCGGTGAAGTCCAACGCGATCCTGCTGGCCAAGGACGGTGCCTCGGTCGGCGTCGGCATGGGCCAGGTCAACCGCGTCGACTCCGCGAAACTCGCCGTCGAGCGGGCGGGCGAGGAGCGGGCGCGGGGTTCGTTCGCGGCCTCGGACGCGTTCTTCCCGTTCCCGGACGGGCTTGAGGTCCTGACCGAGGCGGGCGTCAAGGCCGTTGTCCAGCCAGGTGGTTCGCTCCGCGACGAGCTGACCGTCGAGGCCGCGCAGAAGGCCGGCGTCACGATGTACTTCACGGGGACGCGGCACTTCTTCCACTGACACCGACCCGCCCAGAGGGCGACGCTACGTCGAACTGCGCAGCGCCGCCCAGGTGTTGGGCCCCACCTGGCCGTCCACCTCCAGCCCCTTCGCGCTCTGGAACTGCTTGACCGCGGACTGCGTGTCCTTGCCGAACTCGCCGTCCACGCCCGAACCGCCGACGCTGTAGCCGCGCTTGGTGAGCATGCACTGCACCTGGACGACCCGCTGGCCCGTGTCGCCGTAGTCGGTGAGTTCGGTGCCGGAGTAGTAGGTGCAGCCGGAGATCCAGGCGGGGGTGGCCGGGGGTGCCGTGGTCTTCGTGACCGTGGCGGTGGGGGTGGGAGCGGTGCTGCTGCCACCGCCCGTGCCCGTGCTGTCACCGGCGCGGGTGGCCGTCGCGGACGGCGTGCTCCCGGGCTCGCCGCTGCTTACCCCGCCGGTGCCCTTCTGGCCCTTGTCCTCGCTGTCCTTCTTGCCGTCGGCCTTGCCGGAGGGTGAGGCCGAGACGCTGGGCCGGGACGAGGCCGGTGCGGCACTGCTGCTGCCGACGGACGTCGGGGCGGCTGCGGCCGGGGAGTCGAGGCCCGGCCGGGTGAGCAGGAAGGCGCCGACGGCCACGGCCCCGACGGCGACACCCGCGGCGACGGTCAGCAAGGACCTGCGCCGTCTGCCGTTCCCGGCGCTCGCCGGAGCGGCGACGGGCGAGAGGACGGGCGCGGTCGGCGTGCGGAGATGTCCGCCCTGCCGGACGGACACGCCCTCCAGGGCCGCGCACCCCTGCTGCCGGTCCAGGAGCCGGGAGGCCAGCGGTTCCTGCCAGTGGGCGGCGCGGCCGTGCCCGGCGGCCGTGGCGGCGTCGGTCAGCTGCCGCGGGGTGGGGCGCCCGGCGGGGTCCTTGTCGAGGCAGGCGGACAGCAACGCGGCCAACGCGGGGTCCGTCTGCGCGAGTTCGGCCATGACCTCGGCGTCGGGTGCCTCGAAGGCGACCCGGTGCATGACGTCCACGCCGGTCCCGTCGCCGAAGGGGGCGTGCCCGGTGGCGGCGTAGACGAGGGTGCAGCCGAGGGAGAATACGTCGGAGACGGCGTCGCAGCGGCCCTCGCGCAGATACTCGGGCGCCATGTACGCGGGCGTGCCGACGCGGTTGCCGGTCGTGGTGATCGCGCTGCTGTCGGCGGCGAACGAGATGCCGAAGTCGATGACGTGCGCGCCCCGGGGGGACAGGATCACGTTGGACGGCTTGAGATCCCGGTGGACGACCCCGGAGGCGGTCAGCGCCGACAGGGCCTCACCGAGTTCCGCCACCAGCCGCCACACCCCGGCCGGCTGCATCGGCCCGCACTCGCGGAGCGCGTCGGAGAGGCCGAGTCCGGGCAGGTACTCGGTGGCCATCCACAGCAGTGTGTCGTCGAATCCGGTGCCGATCAGGTGCGGTGCGCGCGGTGTCCTGACCCGCCCGTGCACGGCGGCCTCCCGCTCGAACCGACGCCGGAAGTCCGGCCCTTCGGCGTACTCGGGCCGGATCACCTTCACGGCGGCGAGCCCGGGGCTGTCGTCGGCGTGCCGGGCCAGGTAGACCCGGCCCATGCCGCCGCTGCCGAGCAGCCCGAGCGGGACGTACGGTCCGATCCGCCCGGGGTCGGCGGGCAGCAGGGGCGCCGCACCCACCTGCCGCAGCGCGGAGTCACCGACCGCCGATATGTCTGTCACGCCCCCGACCTGCCTCTTCCGTTCACAACGTGCTCTCGTGTCACGCCAGTTGACGGGGAGAGGCTATCGCCCGGCGCGGGGCAGCGGTCGCGATACGGCGGTACCGGGGTGGGGAACGCGGCCCTGCACCTCATACTGCCCGACCTCCAGGAAGTACCGCAGCGCCCCGGGGCCGTGTCACGGCGTGACACGGCCCCGGGGAGAGTACGGCGAGAAGGCCATGGGCGATCTGCCGTCAATGGTGGTGAAGCGGCGCTCAGTTCGTACGGATGACGATGGACGAGCAGACCTTGTCGGCGAAGGTCTGACGCTTGGCGTCCCAGGCCGGCCAGAGCCAGCCGAGGTAGCACGCGAGGCTGTCCAGGAAGTGCGCGAGACGGCGGACGAAGGCCATGCCGACGCCGAGGGGCTGGCCGTCGATCTCCCGCACCAGTCGGATGCCGAGCGCCTTCTTGCCGAGCGTCTGGCCGGTACGGCCCTCCATGATCAGCAGCCAGATCGCGAGGCCGATGATGCCGAGGTAGCCGATGATCATCAGGGCCGCCGTCTTGTTGGCCGCTCCGACGCCCACGATGATGTACGGCACCACGAACACGAGCATGTCGACCAGGGTGCCGAGGAAGCGCTGGCCCCAGTTCGCGTACGGGGGCTGCGCGCCGTAGCCCGGCTGCTGCGGGTAGCCGTAGGCGGAGGCCGGGACCTGCGGCGCCTGCGGGTAGCCGTAACCCGGCTGCTGCGGGTAGCCCTGCTGCGGCGGCACACCCTGCGGGGGCTGCTGCGGGTAGCCGTAACCGGGCTGCTGGGGCGGCTGCTGCTGCGGCGGCTGCTGGGGGTAGCCGTAGCCGGGCTGCTGCTGGGGCTGCTGCTTGGGGTCCTGCGGCTGTCCGTAAGGGTTGTTGGGCGAGCCGAAACTCATGATGATCCTCCGTCGAGCGAGCTGGGGACAATGCGGACTGCGCGGAGGAACGTCATGGTCTGAGCGGTTTGCCCCCGAACACCCACCGCGACACTGCGCCACATATCGTTCTAGGCAGGTCTGTTGTTGTCCAGCGGCATTCCGTATGTGTTGTGCAAGTGCAACCTCGCCGATCATGGACGGGGCCCCGGTGGAACCCGGATTGGAACCGGGGCCGGGTCATCCGCGAGGATGGGGGCATGACCGCCCAGATTCTCGATGGCAAGGCCACCGCAGCCGCGATCAAGTCCGATCTGACCGCCCGCGTGGCGGCGCTGAAGGAGAAGGGCGTCACGCCCGGCCTCGGCACGATCCTCGTCGGGAGCGACCCCGGCAGCCAGAAGTACGTCGCGGGCAAGCACCGCGACTGCGCGGAGGTCGGCATCGCCTCCATCCAGCGTGAACTGCCGGAAACGGCCACGCAGGGGGAGATCGAGGCCGTCGTCCGCGAACTGAACGACGACCCGACGTGCACCGGTTACATCGTCCAGCTGCCGCTGCCCAAGGGCATCGACGAAAACCGGATCCTGGAGCTCATGGACCCGGACAAGGACGCGGACGGGCTGCACCCGATGAACCTCGGCCGCCTCGTCCTCAACGAGCCCGCGCCGCTGCCCTGCACCCCCAACGGCGTCCTCACCCTGCTGCGTCGCTACGGCGTCGAGATCAAGGGCGCAGAGGTCGTGGTCGTCGGACGTGGCGTGACCATCGGCCGCCCGATGCCCCTGCTGCTCACGCGCCGCAGCGAGAACGCGACCGTGACCCAGTGCCACACCGGCACCCGTGACCTGTCGTCGCACCTCAAGCGAGCCGACATCATCGTCGCCGCCGCCGGTTCCGCCCACCTGATCCGTCCCGAGGACGTGAAGCCGGGCGCTGCCGTCCTCGACGTCGGTGTCTCCCGCAACGCCGAGGGGAAGATCGTCGGCGACGTCCACCCCGGTGTCGCCGAGGTGGCCGGCTTCGTCTCCCCGAACCCCGGCGGCGTCGGCCCGATGACCCGCGCCCAGCTGCTCGTCAACGTGGTGGAGGCGGCGGAGCGCAGTGTCGGCTGACGCGAGTGGGTCCCGGAAGCCGGGCAGCACGGAGGCGGCCGAGGTGAAGGAGCCCCAGGAGTCCGGCGCCGTCGAGGAGCCGAGCGCCGGCGGGGAGCGGGATCCCGAGGGGCAGGCCGGGATCGTCGTACGGGACGCGATCAGCGCGCCCGACGTCGACGGGCAGCCGCGCCGGGCGACCCGGCGCTTTCCGCTGTTCACCCGGGACACCGCGCGGCCCGAGGGCGGTGGCCGGGCCGCACCGCGGGACGCGCCCGCGCCCGCCCGGCAGTGGCCGATCCTCGCCGTGCTCGCGGCGGTCGGACTCGGCCTGCTGCTGACCGCCCTCGACCAGTTCCGCGTCGGCACACTCCTGATCGGTGTCGCCCTGCTCGTCGGTGCCGTGCTGCGCTGGCTGCTGCCGGATGTCGGCATGCTCGCGGTGCGCTCCCGCTTCACCGACATCGCCACCTACGGCGGACTCGGCACCGCGATCGTCCTGCTGGCGATGATGGTGCAGCCGCACCCGTGGCTGGTGATCCCGTTCCTCAAGGACACCCTGCACTTCACGGTCAGCAGCAGCTGAACCCCCGGCTGCGACAGCGGTCCGCCCCCACCCCCGATGAGGGACGGACCGCCGTCACGACCCAGCCTTCCGTGCCGTGAACCGGCTGTTCAACAGCTGTCAGTGCGCTGTGTCACAGCGGTGACGGTTCCGGCACGGTGTGCGGGACCTGCCACAGCCGTCCCGGTTCCAGGAACCGATCAGGTCTCTGACGTCGTCAATTGCCTGGAAGCAGGTCCTGGAAACAGGTGTGGACGCCGTGGAGGTGGGCGATGAGTGGCTGGCAGGCGCTGCCCGACGATCTGCCGCCGGAGGTGCGGCACTTCGTGGAGCAGCTCAGGCGGCTCAAGGACCGCACGGGGCTCAGCCTCGTCTCGCTGGGCGCCCGCACCGCGTACAGCAAGTCCTCCTGGCACCGCTATCTCAACGCCACCCAGCCGCCGCCCCGCCAGGCCGTCGCCGCCCTGTGCCGGATCGCGGGGCTCGACGGCACCGACACCGAACGCCTCGCCGTGCGCTGGGAACTGGCGGTCCAGGCCTGGCCCCGGCCGGCCACGGCGCCCCCGCCCGACGCCGGAGAGGGGTACGAGGACGACCCGACCCTGCCGTGGTGGGACGAGCCGCCCCGGGAGAAGGGCGGCGGGATGAACCGGCTGCTGCTGTCCGCCGTACTGCTGCTCGCCGTCCTGCTGCTGATCGGGATCGCCGGGGTCGTGGCCTCCGGGTGAACCGGAAACTGCCGTGACCGGCGTTATTTCCGGTGTGTGCCTCCTGTGGTGATGTATTGACAAGTTTGCGCATTTGATACGGCGCTGTTCGAAGCTGAAGCTAACGTGTCGAACTTGTCGATGCTCCCGTACGCCCCCCACCCGCGGAACTGAGATCCTTAGGGGACGCATCCTTGTGGGTAGCCACAACGGGGACTCGGCAGAGGGCACCACGCACGGGGAAATGCGGGGAACAGCCGCACCGACCGGGGGGAAGAGGGGGGGAGCAATGCCTCGTTGGAGGGCCTTGCCCGATGAACTGGATCCGCAGGTCAGGGAGTTCGCGAGCCAGCTGCGGCGGCTCGTGGACCGCAGCGGCCTGAGCATCGCGGCCGTCGCCGACCGCACGGGCTACAGCAAGACGTCCTGGGAGCGCTATCTCAACGGCAGACTGCTCGCGCCGAAGGGTGCGATCGTCGCCCTGGCCGAGGTGACCGGCACCAATCCCGTTCACCTGACCACGATGTGGGAGCTCGCCGAACGCGCCTGGAGCCGTTCGGAGATGCGCCACGACATGACCATGGAAGCCATCCGGATCTCCCAGGCGCGGGCCGCGCTCGGCGAGTTCGGGGCGCCGCCCGCGAACGTCAAGGGCGGCAAGGCGGCCCGCAGGAGCGGCAGCGCGACGGCGACGCCAGGGGTGGCGGGACCGGCGGGAGTCGCCCCCACGGTGCCGCCGCAGCCGGCGCCGCCGGAGACCCGGCCCGCTCGGGACGCCGAGAACGCCGAGGTACGCGGTGGCTCCTCCGGTGCGAACTCCTGGGGCATCGCCGGATACCAGGGGCCGTCGCAGACCGCCGGACCCACGCCCACGCCCACACCCACGCCCGCATCCGGCTCCTCCGACGGTCCGGGACGGACGCCGGGCACACCGGGACCGTACGACCAGCCACAGGACGCGCAGCCTCAGGACGCGCGTCCCGCGGACGGCTCCGGCGGCTCGGGGAAACGGCGGCTGACGATGTTCCTCGCGGGAGCCGTCGGGGTTCTGGTCGTGGTCGCCGCCGTGTTCTTCCTGACCGACGTCGGCCGGGACAAGAAGAACGAAGGAGCCGGCACATCTCCGTCACCGTCCGTCAGCGCCTCTGTGTCGCTGCCGGCCGGGGTCAAGTGCAGCGTCGAGGGGTGCACCGGCAAGGACGCCGAGGCCATGGGGTGCAGCGGGAATCTGGTGACCACCGCCAGCACCGCGACCGTGGGGGCGACCGTCGTCGAGGTGCGGTACAGCGAGACCTGCGGGGCGGCGTGGGGGCGGATCACCCAGGCCGGGCAGGGGGACGCGGTCGAGGTGAGCGCCGGAAAGGTGTCCGAGAAGAGCGAGAGCATCACCGAGGTCGGGGACACGATCGCCTACACACCGATGGTCGCCGTGAAGGCGGCGAGTGCGGCGAAGGCGTGCGTGACGCTGGCTTCCGGACAGCAGGGGTGCACCGGCTGACGGGACGCCCCGCGCTCACGGACGGTCAAATCTTCGGGGAGTGCGCATGGGCTCCCGGATCGGGGGCACGCGGACCAGTACCCCCACGGGAGTCCGGAAAACCGGCAACCCCATACGGCGGCCGCTCTCGTCCACCCTCTCCCGGACGGGCGGCCGCCTCTTTTGTCGGCCGTTCTTCCGGCGGCGTGTGGGGTGGGCCACATGGAGGCGGATGTCCGGCATCCCGGATGCGCGATAGCCTGACCGCTGGATCTCTCTTGACGCCAAGAGATCGATCAAACGTCCGGGGCAGGGACGCCCCACCGCCAGCTGTCATACGGAGAACGCCATGACCCGCACTCCCGTGAACGTCACCGTCACCGGCGCGGCCGGCCAGATCGGTTACGCCCTGCTCTTCCGCATCGCCTCCGGCCAGCTGCTCGGCGCGGACGTGCCGGTCAAGCTCCGCCTCCTGGAGATCACCCCCGCGCTGAAGGCCGCCGAGGGCACCGCCATGGAGCTCGACGACTGCGCCTTCCCGCTCCTCGCGGGCATCGACATCACGGACGACCCGAACGTCGCCTTCGACGGCACCAACGTCGGCCTGCTCGTCGGCGCCCGCCCCCGCACCAAGGGCATGGAGCGCGGCGACCTGCTCTCCGCCAACGGCGGCATCTTCAAGCCGCAGGGCAAGGCCATCAACGACAACGCCGCGGACGACGTCAAGATCCTGGTCGTCGGCAACCCGGCCAACACCAACGCCCTGATCGCCCAGGCCGCCGCCCCGGACGTACCGGCCGAGCGCTTCACCGCGATGACCCGCCTCGACCACAACCGCGCGCTGACCCAGCTCGCGAAGAAGACGGGCACCACGGTCGCCGACATCAAGCGTCTGACCATCTGGGGCAACCACTCGGCCACCCAGTACCCGGACATCTTCCACGCCACGGTCGCCGGCAAGAACGCCGCCGAGACCGTCAACGACGAGAAGTGGCTCGCCGAGGAGTTCATCCCGACCGTCGCCAAGCGCGGCGCGGCCATCATCGAGGCCCGTGGCGCGTCCTCCGCCGCGTCCGCCGCCAACGCCGCCATCGACCACGTGTACACCTGGGTCAACGGCACCGCGGACGGCGACTGGACGTCCATGGGCATCCCGTCCGACGGTTCCTACGGCGTCCCGGAGGGCCTGATCTCGTCCTTCCCCGTCACCACCAAGGACGGCGTCTACGAGATCGTCCAGGGCCTGGACGTCAACGAGTTCTCCCGCGCCCGCATCGACGCGTCGGTGAAGGAGCTGGAGGAGGAGCGCGAGGCGGTTCGCGCCCTCGGCCTCATCTGAGTTCCGCCCGTCCGGGTTTTCTCGACGGCTCTGTCACGACCTTGCGCGGGCCCTGTTCCGGTTCCTTCCGGAGCGGGGCCCGTGGCCGTTTTTCGCCCTACGGTCGAAGCAGTACCAGACGGTGTGAACCGGGGGTTTCGCGATGAGCGGTTGGAACGGCGAC
Source organism: Streptomyces sp. NBC_00285 (assembly GCF_036174265.1). NCBI lineage: Bacteria > Bacillati > Actinomycetota > Actinomycetes > Kitasatosporales > Streptomycetaceae > Streptomyces > Streptomyces sp. NBC_00285. The sequence goes on from NZ_CP108055.1 coordinate 6,644,162, forward strand.
AGCTCCGGTTCCGGAGCGGAACGCGCACCGAGCGAGGAGAGAGGCCGGGCGGCCTGGAGCTCGGGGGAGACGGGGGTCGCACCGCGGTGGGCCGCCGCGGAGGAGACGGGAGCCGCGCAGCGGTGGGCTTCCGCGGAGACGCAGACCTCGTTCGTCCCACCGTGGGCGGGAGCCGCGCCGACGCAGTCCTCGCCGCTCGCGCCTTCCTGGACGGTGGCCGTCACCGCCCCGCCCCGGACGCCGCCCGCGCCGCATCGAATCCGGCGGGTGCTGGGCGCCCTCGCCGTGGCCGTCCTGGTCGGGGTCTCGGTCGGCGCGGGGGTCTGGTTCCTCATCCGGGACACCTCCCTCGGGGCCCGCACCGGATCCGGTCCGGCCCCGAGTGTCTCGGCCGCCTCGTCCTCGTCGCCTTCCACCTCCACGGCCACCGGCACGTACCGCCGCACCCGGGACCCCGTCGGCTACACGATCGACGTCCCCCGGGGCTGGACCCGTACCCAGAAGCAGGGCCGACTCGCTCCCGTCGTCGTCTACGACGCCCCCGCGGACGGCCGCCGGCTGCAGATCTTCCGGCTCGTGGAGGACACCCCGGCCCGCTCACTCGAACTGGCCGAGAACGACCCCGGCTACGGCTTCTCGCGCCAGCCCGGCTACCAGGTCCTCGACCGGGCCTCCGGCACCACCTGGGCCGAACTCGCCTACCGCTACGACGACCCGGACCTCGGTGCCCGCCAGGTCGTCGACCACCGCTTCGAGGCCGCCGACGGCACGCTGTACGCGATCCGTGCCACCGGCCCCGCACCGCTCGCGTCCGCCCTGGTGCGCGAGCCGCTCACCCGGGCACTGAGCTCCTTCTGCCCGGCGGACACGGAGTGCGGCTGAGTCCGGCTGAGTCCGCCATCCGCAGAGCCGCCCCTCACGGTAAGGAGTGCGTACGAGCGCGCGGGCCCGGCGGGACGACACACCTGCCCGCCGCCCGCCGTCCCGGTGTGGAGTGGCGCAGACAACTCGACGCCGCCGGAAGGGGCGTGGCGCCACAGGGAGTACGGCGACGCGTCGGGCTGCGCACCTGCTGTCCGGGGCGGACGTCGGGCCCGGCGAGGGTGTCGCCCTCGATGTGCACGCGGCGCTCACCGGCCGGTTCGGTGTCGGTGACGATGCCGCGGAGCATCAGCAGGCCGACGACCGGGTTCAGGAGGGAGAGCACGGCGGCTCCTCGGTCAACTCGGGTGCGGTCGGGGGCGGTTGGTACAGCGGCGGGCAGAACGCGACAGTACTCGTTTCCGGGCGAACGCGATAGTGCGTGAATGTCCGGACCGGTCGGCCGTAGGGCGAGGCCGCGCGCGGGGGCGTCCGCCCGCACCGGACAGGTGGCCCGTGACCGTCCCGGTTTTCCCCGGCGGCGGTGCGTCTCCATGAGCCACGCGCACGCCGAGAGCCACCACGGTTCGACGCCCTGGCGCGACGAGGCCGCCGAGGCGCTTGAACGCCGTACGCGAACTCCGCGCCGACCTCACCGGACTCCGGGCCACCGACGGGACGGCCGCGCTGGACACGACACACCCGGGCTGCGGTGACGGTCGAAGGCTCACCCCCGGCCCCGCTCGGTGGTGTCCGGCCGTGTCACACGCCCTGCAACTCGTCCTGCAGCTTCCCCACGTCCACGCTGTCGTCCGCCGACGGCGTCTTCGACGGGACCGGTTCGCCGTAGTCCGAGAGGGACAGGGTCGTGTCGGTTCCGGCACCCTTCTGGGTGGCCCGCACCAGCCGGTGCGGAGAGTCCGAAGTGACGTACAGGACAACCGAGTTGCCCTCCGACGTGCCCTTCAGCGGGATCACGTCCGTGCCGTCGATCCTCGTCTCCCTGCCCTTCGTGAGCCGCCCCGGGTCGGAGGAGTCGCCGGTGATGTCCTTCTGGAAGGACGTCAGATCGCAGGTGTCGGCCATGCCCCGCAGCATGGCGTCGTGCGTGGAGCCGTGGATGATGGGGGTCCCCCCGCTCGAACGAAGTTGAGAGTGGGGGAGGTTCTTGAAGAGCTCGGCCACCGCGTCACCCTGCCCGCCCGGCACCTGCGCCTTCCAGAACGCGGTGTCCGGCTTCATCCACACCTCGTCGCCCCGCTTGATGATCTCGACGCCGCCGCCACCGGAGCCCATCCGCAGTGATCCGGCACAGTTGCCGTCCTGGTCGAGGGCGAGGTCCATCGAGGTGGGCTGCGTCCTGCTGGTCTTCGTGTCCGCGCCGCGGTCCGTCAGCTTCAGATGGACGGACTCGGCGTCGAGGAGGTTCTTCTTCGCCTGGTGGACCAGCTCGCGTGCGCTCGGGCCGTCGGCGGTCGTAGCGGCGGCGGCGACCGGGGCGAGGCCCGGTGACAGGAGCAGGGCGGCACTCACCGCCGTACGGATCCATGCTCTCCGTGCCATGGCGTCACCTCCATGGGGGCAGGTCCAGCGTACGATTTACACCATTTGGCCGCATGTTCAGTGACCCAGCACACTTTCGGCCATCGATTGCGCATGCAATGGGAGGTCATGGGCAGGCGATGACGGTCCCGGTGAGTGGCATGTGTGTGACGCAGGGGCACTGAACTGGAACGGAAGGCAACATCGATCATGGCCGGACAGCAGGCGCGGCAGGAGCCGCAGACCATCCATGCGGGCGGCGAATGGCGTGCAGCCGTTTCCGGAGCCACCCGCGAGATTCTCGACCCCGCTGACGCGCGACCGTTCGCCGTGGTCGCGGAGGGCGACGAGAAGGACACCGACCTGGCGGTCGCCGCCGCCCGCCAGGCCTTCGACGGCGGCCAGGGCGCCTGGCCGCTGACTCCGGTCGCCGAACGCGCCGCACTGCTGCGCCGCGTCGCCGATCTTCTCGTACGCGACCGCGAAGAACTCGGGCTCCTTGAGAGCCGGGACGCGGGCAAGACCGTGGAGGAGGGCCGGGTCGACATCGACTGTGTCGCCGACGCCTTCCGCTACTTCGCCGACCTCGTGGCCGCCGAGGCGCCCGGCCGGGTCGTGGACGCGGGTTCGCCCGACATCCACAGCGTCGTCGTGCACGAGCCCGTCGGTGTGTGCGCGCTGATCACCCCCTGGAACTACCCGCTCCTCCAGGCCAGTTGGAAGATCGCCCCGGCGCTCGCCGCCGGCAACACCTTCGTGGTCAAGCCGAGCGAGATCACCCCGATGACGACGATCGCGCTCATCGAGCTGCTGGCCGAGGCCGGTCTGCCTCAGGGCGTCGCCAACATCGTCACCGGGCCGGGCCACACCGTCGGTGCCCGGCTCGCCGAGCACCCCGACGTCGATCTCGTCTCCTTCACCGGCGGCCTGATCAGCGGCACCAAGGTCGCCCAGGCGGCCGCTCCCAGCGTCAAGAAGGTCGCCCTCGAACTCGGCGGCAAGAACCCCAACGTCGTCTTCGCCGACGCCTGCGCCACCCCCGAGGCCTTCGACACCGCCGTCGACCAGGCCCTCAACGCCGCGTTCATCCACAGCGGCCAGGTCTGCTCGGCGGGCGGCCGCCTCATCGTCGAGGAGTCGGTGAGGGATCGTTTCGTCACCGAACTCGCCCGCAGGGCCGGGCAGATCCGCCTCGGCCGCGGTACCGAGGACGGCGTCGAGTGCGGGCCCCTGGTCTCCGAGCAGCAGCGCGCCAAGGTCGAGGCGTACGTCGCCTCCGCACTGGAGGAGGGCGCGGTGCTGCGCTCCGGCGGGCAGCGGCCCAAGCCGGCCGCGGAACGCCCGGAGGACGGCTACTTCTACGAGCCGACCGTCCTCGACCGCTGCCACCGCGAGATGCGGGTCGTCCGGGAGGAGGTCTTCGGGCCGGTTCTCACCGTCGAGACCTTCCGGACCGAGGAGGAGGCCGTGGCCCTCGCCAACGACACCGAGTACGGCCTCGCCGGTGCCGTCTGGACCGCCGACGCCGGACGCGCCCGCCGGGTCGCGGGACGGCTGCGCCACGGAACCATCTGGATCAACGACTTCCACCCCTATCTTCCGCAGGCGGAGTGGGGCGGCTTCGGCAAGAGCGGAGTGGGCCGTGAACTCGGTCCCGCCGGGCTTGCCGAGTACCGCGAGACCAAGCACGTCTACCAGAACCTGGCGCCGAAGCCGGTGCGGTGGTTCGCAGGCTGAGCCGGTCGGTCACCGGGTCGGTCGGTCACTCGGCCACTGAGGCAGTCGGTCACTGAGCCAGGCGGGTCCTGGGTCATCGTGCCGCCGGGGTTCAGAGGCCGATCCGATCGGCCACCGGACCACCGACCCTGAGTCCCCACCCGTCTTCCCCTCTCCCCCCACGCAAGACTCTCCTGGAGTACCCCCATGCACGAGAACGAATACGACTACGTCGTGATCGGCGGTGGAACGGCAGGCTCCGTCATAGCCTCCCGGCTCACCGAGAACCCCGATGTGACCGTCGCCGTCATCGAGGGCGGCCCCAGCGACGTCGGCAGAGACGACGTCCTCACCCTGCGCCGCTGGATGGGCCTCCTCGGCGGCGAGCTCGACTACGACTACCCCACCACCGAGCAGCCGCGCGGCAACTCCCACATCCGGCACAGCCGCGCACGGGTCCTGGGCGGCTGTTCCTCCCACAACACCCTCATCGCCTTCAAGCCGCTGCCCTCCGACTGGGACGAGTGGGAGGAGGCCGGCGCCAAGGGCTGGGGCGCGGTGCCGATGGAGGCGTACTACGCCCGGCTGAAGAACAACATCGTCCCGGTCGACGAGAAGGACCGGAACGCCATCGCCCGCGACTTCGTCGACGCGGCCCAGAAGGCGCTGGACGTCCCCCGCGTCGAGGGCTTCAACAAGAAGCCGTTCGACGACGGCGTCGGCTTCTTCGACCTCGCCTACCACCCGGAGAACAACAAGCGCTCCTCGGCGTCGGTGGCGTATCTGCACCCGGTGATGGACGAGCGGCAGAACCTCACGATCCTGCTGGAGACCTGGGCCCACAAACTGGAGCTCGACGGCACGCGCGCGCGAGGCGTCCACGTGCGAGCGAAGGACGGCGAGGAGACCCTGATCAGGGCCCGCCGCGAGGTCGTCCTGTGCGCGGGCGCCGTCGACTCGCCCCGGCTGCTGCTCCACTCGGGCATCGGCCCCCGCAAGGACCTCGAAGCGCTCGGCATCCCCGTCGTGCACGACCTGCCGGGCGTCGGCGAGAACCTCCTCGACCATCCCGAGTCGGTGATCGTCTGGGAGACGAACGGACCGATCCCCGAGAACTCCGCGATGGACTCCGACGCGGGCCTGTTCGTGCGCCGCGACCCCGACCACGCCGGCCCTGACCTGATGTTCCACTTCTACCAGGTCCCCTTCACGGACAACCCTGAACGTCTCGGTTACGAACGCCCGGCGTACGGCGTCTCGATGACCCCGAACATCCCCAAGCCGAAGAGCCGCGGCCGTCTCTATCTGACCAGTGCGGACCCGGCCGTGAAGCCCGCCCTCGACTTCCGGTACTTCACCGACGAGGACGACCACGACGGCCGCACCCTCGTCGACGGCATCAGGATCGCCCGCGAGGTCGCGCGGACCGAACCGCTCGCCGGCTGGCTGAAGCGGGAGGTGTGCCCAGGCCCCGACGTCACCGGTGACGAGGAGCTGAGCGAGTACGCCCGCAAGGTCGCGCACACCGTGTACCACCCGGCCGGCACCTGCCGTATGGGTGCCGCCGAGGACGAACAGGCCGTCGTCGACCCCGAGTTGCGGGTCCGCGGGCTGGACGGCATCCGGATCGCCGACGCGTCCGTGTTCCCGACCATGACCGCCGTGAACCCCATGATCGGGGTGCTCATGGTCGGTGAGAAAGCCGTTGACCTGCTCGGAGGTGGTGTGTGATGAGTACGACCGCGACCCTGGACAAGCCGCCGACCACGGAGCCGGTGTTCTCCGTCGACGGCCTGTGGAAGGTCTTCGGCCCCAAGGCGGAACGCGTCCCCGCCGACGCCGAACTGGCCGCCCTCGACCCCGCCGACCTGCGCGCCCGCACCGGCTGCACGGCCGCCGTCCGGGACGTCGGCTTCGATGTCCGCAAGGGCGAGGTCTTCGTCGTCATGGGCCTGTCCGGCTCCGGGAAGTCCACGCTGGTGCGCTGTCTGACCCGCCTCATCGAACCGACGGCCGGCACGATCTGCATCGACGGCGAGGACGTCCGCGCGATGGACAAGTCCCGGCTGCGTGAACTGCGCCGGCACCGCGCCGCGATGGTCTTCCAGCACTTCGGTCTCCTCCCGCACCGCACGGTCCTCGACAACGTGGCGTACGGCCTGGAGATCCAGGGCATGAGCAAGGCCGAGCGCCGGGCGCGGGCCGCCGAGGTCGTCACGAAGGTCGGCCTGGAGGGCATGGAACAGCGCAAGCCCTCCCAGCTGTCCGGTGGCCAGCAGCAACGCGTCGGTCTGGCACGGGCGTTGGCGGTGGACCCCCAGGTCCTGCTGTTCGACGAGCCGTTCAGCGCCCTCGACCCGCTGATCCGGCGGGACATGCAGGAGGAGGTCGTCCGCCTGCACCGTGAGGAGGGCCGCACGATGGTCTTCATCACCCACGACCTGAACGAGGCCCTCAAACTCGGCGACCGCATCGCCCTGATGCGGGACGGCAGGGTGGTCCAGATGGGCACCCCGGAGGAGATCGTCGGCTCCCCGGCCGACGACTATGTCCGCGAGTTCGTCCGGGACGTGCCGCGCGAGCAGGTCATGACGGTCCGCAGGGCCATGCGGACCGGCGGCTGCGCAGGCCCGGACCACCCGGGCGCACTGGCCCCGAACGCCGTGGTCGCCGACGCCATCAAGGTCGTCGCCCGGAGCGGCCGGCCGGTGTGCGTCGTGGAGAACGGGCGCTGCCTGGGCGTCGTCGACCACGAGCGTCTCATCGACGTCGTGGCCGGAACGGAGCTCCGCAAGGAGGCCGTCTGATGGCGACCGTCACCGCGTCCACGCCCCGCACCCTCCCCAGCGGCCTGCTGAAGCACCGGGCGGTCCACAAGCTCCTGCTCATCGCCCTCGCCGCGGCCGTTCTCGTTCCCCTTGCCAACGCCCAATGGGCCAGCGGCAGTTGGCCCGACGCCCTCACCGTCGACCTCACCGGCCCGCTCGGCAAGGTGAGCGACTGGATCATCGACAACCGGGACAGCCATCCCCTGTTCCTCTACTTCTTCGGCTACGTCAGCAACGCCGTCGTCATCTCCGTACGGGCCGTGTACCTGGTCCTGCTCGGCGCGGGCTGGGCCGGTGTCACCGCGTTCGGCGCCCTCGTGGCCTGGCGTGTCGCCGGTGTCAGGCTCGCCCTGGGCACGACGGCGGCGTTCCTCGCCTGCGGTCTGCTCGGCATGTGGGTCCCGACCATGCAGACCCTCGCCCTGATGGTCGTCGCCGTCCTCGCCTCGGTCGTCGTCGGCGCCCTGCTGGGGCTCGCCGCCGGACTGTCCGACCGTATGGACAGGATCCTGCGCCCGGTCCTGGACACCATGCAGGTCATGCCCGCCTACGCCTACCTCCTCCCGGTGGTCCTGGTCTTCGGCATGGGCGTCCCGGCCGCCGTCCTCGCGACCGTCGTCTACGCCGCCCCGCCCATGGCCCGACTCACCGCGCTCGGCCTGCAGGGCGCGGACAAGGAGGTGCTGGAAGCGGTCGAGTCGCTCGGCACCACCGCCCGGCAGCGGCTGCTGACCGCCCGTATCCCGCTGGCCCGCAAGGAGCTCCTCCTCGGCCTCAACCAGACGATCATGATGGCGCTGTCGATGGCCGTCATCGCGTCCGTGATCGGCGCCGGCGGCCTCGGAGACCGCGTCTACCAGGCGCTGGCCTCGGTCGACGTGGGCGCGGCCCTCGCGGCCGGCATCCCGATCGTGCTGCTGGCCGTCGTCCTGGACCGGGTGACCGCAGCGGCGGGCGACGGGATCGAGCGGCCCGGTCGCGCGGGCTGGGCCTACGCCCTCGTCGCCGCCGTGGCCGTGGCGGTCGTCGGACGCCTGGCGGGCCGCCTCGACTGGCCCGGCTCCTGGACCCTGAACATCGCCGAGCCCGTCAACCGGGCCGTCGACTGGATGACCGGCCACCTCTACTCCGGCGTCCCCCTCATCGGCGGCACCGCCGACTGGGCGGCCCACTTCACCACCTGGATCCTCGACCCGGTCCGCGACGGTCTGCAGGCACTGCCCTGGTGGTCCGTCCTGCTCATCGTCGCCACCCTGGCCTGGCTGATCGGCACTTGGCGCACCGCGCTCACCGCGGTCCTCGCCATGGCCGCGATCGGCGTGCTCGGTGTGTGGACACCCGCGCTGGACACCCTGTCGCAGGTCCTGGCGGCCGTCGCCGTCACCCTCGTGCTGGGCTTCGCGACCGCCGTCGCCGCGGCCCGCAGCGACCGCGTCGAACGACTGCTGCGGCCCGTCCTGGACGTCTTCCAGACGATGCCGCAGTTCGTCTACCTGATCCCGGTCGTCGCGCTGTTCGGCGTGGGCCGCGCGCCCGCCGCCGCGGCGGCCGTCGTCTACGCGCTGCCCGCCGTCGTCCGCATCACCACGCAGGGCCTGCGCCAGGTCGACCCGGCCGCCATGGAGGCGTCGAGGTCGCTCGGCGCGACCAGCCGGCAGCAGCTGCGGCAGGTCCAACTCCCGCTCGCCCGGCCCGCGTTGCTGCTCGCCGTCAACCAGGGCGTGGTCCTCGTCCTCGCCGTCGTCGTCATCGGCGGCCTGGTCGGCGGCGGCGCACTCGGCTACGACACCGTCTTCGGACTCGCCCAGGGCGACCTGGCTACCGGACTCGTCGCCGGCGCGGCCATCGTCTGCCTCGGCCTGATGCTCGACCGGGTCACCCAGCCGACAGAACGCCGCACCAGGAAGGGAGCCTGACATGCGTGCACGCGCGATCGCCGTGGGCGGCGCCCTGCTGCTCCTCACCGGCTGCGGAGCCGCCGACATGACCAAGCAGGCCTCGCCCTTCGCCAACGCCCAGGGCGCCAAGTCGGTGACCCTGTCCGTCCAGTCCTGGGTCGGCGCGCAGGCCAACGTGGCCGTCGCCCAGTACCTCCTCGAACACAAGCTCGGCTACCGCGTCGACACCGTCCAGGTCGACGAGGTCCCCGCCTGGGACGCGCTCAGCCAGGGCCGCGTCGACGCCATCCTGGAGGACTGGGGCCACCCCGAGCAGGAACAGCGGTACGTCAAGGACAAGAAGACGATCACGCCGGGCGGCGGACTCGGCGTGACCGGACACATCGGCTGGTACGTCCCGACGTACTTCGCCAAGCAGCACCCGGACGTCACCAACTGGAAGAACCTCAACAAGTACGCCTCCCAGCTGCGCACCGCCGAGAGCGGCGGCAAGGGCCAGCTGATGGACGGCTCCCCGTCCTACGTCACCAACGACAAGGCGCTGGTGACGAACCTGGACCTGGACTACCAGGTGGTGTTCGCCGGTTCGGAGGCTGCGCAGATCACCCAGATGAAACAGTTCGCCAAGGAGAAGAAGCCCTTCCTGTCCTACTGGTACGCCCCGCAGTGGCTGTTCGAGAAGGTCCCCATGACCGAGGTGAAACTGCCCGCCTACAAGGAGGGCTGCGACGCGGACCCGGCGAAGATCACCTGCGCCTATCCGCACACCCCGCTCCAGAAGTACCTCAACACGGACTTCGCGAAGAGCGGCGGCAAGGCCGCGGCCCTCCTGAAGAAGTTCAAGTGGACGACCGAGGACCAGAACGAGGTCTCCCTGATGATCGCCGACCAGAAGCTGACGCCGGAGAACGCGGCGAAGAAGTGGGTGGACAGCCACCCGTCCACCTGGAAGGCGTGGCTGTCCTGACCCCGTTCAGCGCCTCAGTTCGTCGGCCATCCCGCGCAGCGCCAGCGCCGCCCGGCGCTGCAGGGCCGGCCCGAACGTGACACGAGTGGCCCCGAGTTCACCGAGCGCGGTGGGCGAGGGGCCCTCGCCGTCCAGGAGTCCGAACACATTGAGCGGCCCCTGGATGCCGGACCGCAACAGGGGCAGTACGCCCACCGGGGCGCCGATCGGATAGACGCAGTCGGCGCCCGCGGCGACGTACAGCGCGGCCCGCCCGATCGCCTCTCCGGGATCGCCGTCGCCGTGGGCGAACGTGTCCACGCGCGCGTTGACGAACAGCCGGTCACCGGCCGCGTGCCGCACCTCGGCGAGCCACTCGGCGTGCTCGTGCGGGTCCTTGAGGACACCCGCGTGGGAGTCCTCGAGGTTGCAGCCGACGGCCCCCGCCTCCAGCAGCCGCTCCACCAGCTCCTTCGGCACCAGCCCGTACCCGCCCTCGACGTCGGCCGACACGGGGATGTCCACGGCCCCGGCGACGCGCGCCACCGCGGCGAACATCTCGCCGGCCGGCGTGGCACCGTCCCGGTGGCCGAGCGACGCCGCGATCCCGGCGCTGGGCGTCGCGAGCGCCGGGAACCCCGCCTCCTCCATCACCCGCGCGCCGGCCGCGTCCCAGGGGCCGGGCAGGACGAGGGGGTCGTCCGGGAGACGGTGGTGGTGCAGGGCGCGAAAGACGTCCACCTTGCTCATGGCCGATGACCTCCCGGCGGGATCCGGCGGCTGACCATCACCCGGTTCCAGTTGTTGATGGCGACGATCAGGGCGATGAGATGGGCGAGCCGACGGTCGTCGAAGTGCCGGGCCGCTCCGGCGAGGACGGCGTCCGGCACGAACCCTTCCGTCAGGACGGTCACCGCCTCCGTCAGCGCGAGCGCGGCCCGCTCACGCTCGTCGTAGACGCCCTCGGCCTCCTCCCAGGCGGCCAGCAGGTCCAGCTGCCTCTCGCTCACCCCGTGCTCACGGGCGATCGTGAGGTGCATGTCCAGGCAGAACGCGCAGTGATTGAGCTGCGAGGCCCGGATGACGACGAGTTCGGCGAGGGCCGGATCGCCGAGCCCCTCCTTCGCGGCCGCACTGAGCGCGGACAGGGCCTGGGCGACCTCGCGGTCGAGGAGGTCCGTACGGCTCACTGGTGCTTCCCCGCCTCGTAGTGCCCCGGGACCATACGGCAGGTCACGCCGAACCGGTTCCACGCGTTGATCACGGTGATCGCGGCGATCAACTGGGCCAGCTCGGCCTCCTCGAAGTGCTTGGCGGCGTGCGCGTACACCTCGTCGGGCACGAAGCCGTCGGTGAGGACCGTGACCGCCTCGGTCAGCGCCAGGGCCGCGAGCTCCTTCTCCGTGTAGAAGTGCGCCGACTCCTCCCACGCGCCGAGCTGGACGATCCGCTCGACGCTCTCCCCGGCGGCGAGGGCGTCCTTGGAGTGCATGTCGAGGCAGAACGCGCAGTGGTTGAGCTGCGAGGCGCGGATCTTCACGAGCTCCAGGAGCCTCGGGTCCAGGCCCTGCCGGGCGGCCGTGTCGAGGCGGAGCATCGCCTTGTAGACCTCGGGGGCGTGCTGGGCCCAGGCGAGACGGGGCTGGTGTTCGGGGGCGTTGGAGTCGGTTCGCGCTGTGGTCATGCCTCGACCCTAGGAGCAGGGCAGCCCAGGAGTATGGTCCACTTCCATGGCGAAACCCTGGGCCACTTTCGGCGTCGACCTCCACCTGGAACCCACCGGGCCCGGCATCCGTCGCGGCCTCACCGACGCCCTCCGCGAGGCCGTCCGTACGGGCCGCCTGGCCCCGGGCACCCGGCTGCCCTCCTCCCGCTCCCTCGCCGCCGACCTGGGCATCGCCCGCAACACGGTCGCGGACGCCTACGCCGACCTCGTCGCGGAGGGCTGGCTCGCGGCCCGCCAGGGCTCGGGCACCCGGGTGGCCGAACGGACCCTCACGCCACCCTCCGGTTCCACCGCCCACCCCGTCACCCCGGAACGCCCTCCGCCCACCGCCGAGACGCACCTCGCCTTCTCCGGCCTGCGGAACGTTCCGGGTGCGGGTGCGGGTGGGGGCTTTGGCTCTGGGGCGCGGACCGTTCATGGCTCCGGCTCCGGCGCGTCGGGCCTGTCTGCGGTTTCTGCTTCCGCTTTTCGCCCTGGCGCATCCGGCCTCCTGCCCGTGACCCCCGTGGCCGCAGCCCGTCGCACCCCCGGCTCTCCGCCCGCGCATCGGCCCGCCTACAACCTGGATCCCGGCACCCCGGACCTCGCCTCCTTCCCCCGCACCCAGTGGCTCAAGGCCGCCCGCCGTGCCCTCGCCACCGCGCCCTACCAGGCTCTCGACTACGGCGACCCGCGCGGCCGTGTCGAACTGCGTACCGCTCTCGCCGGCTACCTCGCCCGCGCCCGCGGCGTGCGCGCCGACCCCGATCGCATCCTGGTGTGTGCCGGGATCTCGCACGGACTGCGCATGCTCGGCGCGGTGCTGAGGGCCAGGGGCGCGCGCACGGTGGCCGTGGAGTCGTACGGCCTCGACGTGCACTGGAAACTGCTGGCGGGCGCCGGTCTGCGGAGCGTGCCGCTGCCGTTCGACGAACGCGGCACGGATCCCGGGGAGTTGACCGACCAGGGCGCGGCCCTGCTCACGCCCGCCCACCAGTTCCCGATGGGCGGCACCCTGCACCGCGACCGGCGGGCGGCCGTCGTCGACTGGGCGCGCAGCACGGGCGGGCTGGTCGTCGAGGACGACTACGACGGCGAGTTCCGCTACGACCGCCAGCCCGTCGGCGCCCTCCAGGGACTGGACCCCGATCACGTGGTCTACGCGGGCACGGCCAGCAAGTCCCTCGCCCCCGGTCTGCGGCTGGGCTGGCTGGTGCTGCCGCCCGGCCTCATGGAGGAGGTGCTCGCGGCCAAGGGCGGCATCGACAGCTGCGGTTCCCTGGACCAGCTGACCCTCGCCGAGTTCATGGCCTCCGGCGCCTACGACCGTCATGTGCGCGCCGCCCGGCTGCGGTACCGGCGCCGCCGCGACGCCCTGGTGGCCGAGCTCGCACGGCGGGCCCCGCAGGTCCACGCCACCGGGATCGCGGCCGGCCTGCACGTGGTGCTGCGGCTGCCGCCGGGCACAGAACAGGCGACGCTGCGGGCGGCGGCCTGGCGGGGCCTCGCGGTGCACGGACTGCACCGCTACCAGCATCCCGAGGCGACCGTCGAGCGGCGCGACGCGCTCGTCGTCGGATACGGGACACCGCCGGACCACGCATGGTCGGGCGCCCTGGAAGCGCTGTGCGCGGCGTTGCCCGAATAACACCGCCCGTAATTGCGCCGTCTGTTTGGGCTGTTCATCATTCCCGAATCCGATTGCGCGGATAGAGTCGCCCCCATGAGCAACAGTGAATCCATATCCCGTGTGGCCCTGAAGAAAATCACCCCCGACGTGTCCTCGGCGATGGGCTCCCTGCATGTCGCCGCCGTTTCCGCGGCCCAGGACGCCAAGGTCGAACCGGAACTCCTGGAACTGATCCGGATCCGCGCCTCCCAGATCAACGGCTGCGCGTTCTGCCTCGACATGCACACCAAGGACGCCCGCGCGGCGGGGGAGACCGAGCAGCGCGTCTACGCCCTGAACGCCTGGCGGGAGACCCCCTTCTTCACCGCCCGCGAGCGTGCCGCACTGGCGTTGACCGAGGCCGTGACCCTCGTGCACGACGGCCAGGTGCCGGACGCGGTCTACGCCGAGGCCGCGGAGGTCTTCGACGAGACACAGGTCGCCGCACTGATCTGGGCGGCCACCGTCATCAACGCGTACAACCGGATCGCCATCGCGACCCGAATGGCACCTGGGGCTTATCAGCCGAAGCCCAAGAGCTGAAGAAAAGCCGCAGAAGAGCCGAAGAGGAGTTGCGGAACAGCTGAATTCAGGCACCCGGAAAGGCGCCGCGTCCTCTTCGATGCGGCGCCTTTCCGGTGAGGGAATTCAGTAACTCGGCAGCGGCTCCATGATGTCGTCCAGCCAGGCCCGCCATTCCGGGGCGCGGACCGCCGGCGCCGCCCGCAGAGTCCCTCCGGTCCATCCCGTCACCGGCCGGATTCCGTGCAGCGCGTTCACCAGCCACACCTCACGGCCGTCCAGCTCGGCCACGGTCCGCTCCCGGTGGGCGACGTGGATCCCGTCGCGCCGGGCCCGCTCCTGAACGAGGGCGACGGTCACCCCGGGCAGGACCGGCAGCCTGGGCGGAGGCAGGCACAGGGTGTCGTCCTCCCACCACAGGACGCTGGCCGTGGCCGCCTCCAGCACGGTGCCGGAGGGCACGACCAGCACCGCCTCCTCCGCGCCCTGTCCGGCCGCCCGCTCGCGCACTCGGGCGAGGGTGCCGAGGTCCGGGCCCTTGCGCCGGGGCACGATTCGCGGATCGGACTGGCCCGCGGCCCAGACCCGCACACCCGCCCCGAGCGGGGGCGCGTGCCGCAGGAGCAGCCGCAACTCCAGGGAGCGGGGCCCGAGTTCGACCCGGGGGAACCACTCACCCGTACGCGGCAACGTGTCGGCCATGTCCCGCCAGAACTCCAGCAACCGGCGCAACGGTGGTCCGCCGGCCTCGCCGCAGGCCCGCAGGAACCGCTCCCGGTGCCGTTCGAACCCGCGCACCCTGCCGTCCCGTACGAGCCAGGAGTCCGCGACCAGCAGAGGCGCCGTCGACACCGACGCCGGGGTCAGCCCCCGGCTCGGTGACCATGCCAACAGGCCCTCCGCGACGACCGGTTGTGTCACAGCGGTTCCTTCCTCCCTCAGTACTTGCCGCCGGCGTTCACCGGCGCTCCGTGCCGCGGCCCGTAGGGCGCGTGCTCCAGCCACGACCCGCACCACGGCAGTACGGGCGCGAGCGCCGCCGCCGCCCGCTGTCCGACCCGGACGATCCGGCGCCGGGGCCGCAGATGGTCCAGCGCGGCACCGGCGGCGGCACTGTTGAACAGCGCGGCGGCCCGCCGTACGTCGGCGAACTCCTCGACCGAACCGCCGGCGATCGCCTCCGCGGCGGCCGCCGCGTCCGCGATGCCGCTGTTCATGCCCCGCGCCCCGAACGGCGGGAAGAGATGCGCCGCCTCCCCGACGAGCAGCACCCGCCGGTGCGGATCGGTGAACGAGACGGCCACCTTGCGCAGAAAGCGGTACGTCGACACCCACAGGATCCGCTCGCCGTACCCCTCGCCCACGACCCCCGGCAGCCAACGCCGAACGGCCTCCTCGGTCCCGAACTCCTCCTCCAGGTCGTCGTCCCGGCACTGGAGGTCGACCTGGAAGCCACCGGTGAACGGCACCCGCA
This sequence comes from Streptomyces sp. NBC_00285, assembly GCF_036174265.1. NCBI lineage: Bacteria > Bacillati > Actinomycetota > Actinomycetes > Kitasatosporales > Streptomycetaceae > Streptomyces > Streptomyces sp. NBC_00285. The sequence continues at coordinate 6,659,323 of NZ_CP108055.1, forward strand.
TCACACTGCGGCCGCCGACCCCCGGATGCTCGTAGTGGAAGACCCGCTCCAGCGGCAGCCCGGCACCGGGAACGTCGGCCACGTCGACGACCACATGGAAGCCCTCGCCCCGCTCCCCTTCCATGGCGACGTCCAGCGAGCCCCGCACGACCGACCGGGCGCCGTCGGCGGCCACCGCGTACGCGCAGCTCCACTCCCGCCCGTCCGCGCAGCTCAGCCGCACCCCGGTCGCCGTCGTGCGGACGCCCAGCACGCGCGCGTCCCACACGAACTCCACGCCCGCGCGCTCGCACGCGGCCCGCAGGAAGCGCTCGGTGTCGACCTGGCGCAGGCTGGTGAAGGGCGGTCGGCCCGGCCTCGGCGGATGGGTGCGGGAGTACACCTCACGCCCCCGGTACAGGGTCCGCCTGGTCCCCCAGGTCCGCCCGTACGAGGTGATCTCGTCGGCCAGCCCCGGCAGCATCCCGTCGAGCAGCGCGAGGGTCTCCCGGTGCACGAACAGGGCCCGGCTGCCCGGCCGTTCACGGTCCTTCGGGTCCGCCTCCAGCAGCACGACCGGCAGGCCCCGCGCCCGCAGTGCGAGCGCGGCGGACAGACCCACCGGTCCGGCACCGACCACCACGACCGGTGTCACGCGCGCGCACCCTCCGCCAGCATCCGGGTGATCTCGACCCGCTTCACCTTCCAGGTCGCGGTCAACGGCAGCTCCTCGAACCGCCACTGCCGCGGCTCGGCCATCGCCGGCAGGTCGGCCGTCGCCTCCCGCCAGCGCTCGGGGTCCAGCGGCTGCTCGCCCCGCACACACACCACCGGCACCGGCTCCCGGTCGGCGCCCGGCACGATGACGACCTCCCGCAGCTCCTCCAGCCGCTCCATCAGGGTGTCCTCGACCTCCAGATTGCTGTGCACGGAGTCGATCCGGTCGATCTCCCGGTCGATCAGATGCAGACCGCCCAGCCGGCTCCGGTAGCCCATGTCGCCCATCTCCCACCAGCCGTCGTCGAGTTGACGGTCGTAGCGGTCCTGCATACCGAGGTAGGTGAGGATCCGCCCCCGGGTACGGGCCTCGATCCGGCCGGTGGTGCCGGCGGCGACCCGCTCACCGCTCGGCCCCGTGACCCGCACGCGTGTGAAGCCCGGTATCCCGATGCCGACCCGCCGCCCGTCCGCGCGTGCGGCACTGCGCCGGGTGAACCACTGGAAGGCGACCGGCCCGGTCTCGCTCTGCCCGTACAACTGGATCAGCCAGGGCGTACGGCGCTTCGAGGCGTCCAGCAGCCGCCGTACCGTCCGCGGATGGATCGCGTCGAACGTCGAGCCGTACGACCGCACCCGCGACAGGGGCGCCCCGGGCGCGTCGGCCAACTCCTCCCACAGCACGAAGGTGTTGGGATGCGTCTCCACGATGCCGGGCCGGTGCCGCGTGAAGAGCGGCGCCACGGCGGCCGGGTCCGGGTCGGTGATCAGCACCAGCGGGCTGCCGAAGTGCAGCAGGACACCGAGCAGATGGTAGAAGCGCGAGTGGACGAACGACATGTGCAGCGCCGCTGTCTCCCCACGCGTCGGCCAGCCCATGGCCTTCTGCGGAACGAGCCGGTTCCACATGGTGTTCGCGCAGTGCACCGCCAGCTTGGGGAGTCCGGTGGTGCCCGAACTGTGGGTGATCAGGGCCGGTTCACGGGGGTGCAGGCGCACGGGAGGCGGCGGCTCGGCGCCGGAGTACTGCGCCAGGGACTCGGCCCCCGGCGCCGCGTCCACCGACAGGACCTGCCGCACCCGCAGCCCCACCCCCTTGAGGGGCCCCGCCAGCTTGGCCCCGTCGGTCACCAGCCACGGCTGTCGGAGCCGCTCGATCAGCTCCCCGACCACCTCACCGGCCAGGCCGGGCGAGAGCAGCACCGGCACGGCGCCGATACGGGCGATCGCGCAGGTCAGCAGCACGATGTCGACGTTGTCCGTCTTGTGCACGATCACCTGCTCCGAGGGCCGTACACCCGCCTCCCACAGCCGGCCGGACAGGTCCTCGACGACGTCCGCGAGCACCGGGTAGGTGAGGTCGACACCGAGGGCCGGGTGGGTGTCCAGGGGCCGGTCCAGGGTGACGAACACGGCGCCGTGGCGGTCGGCCGCCCGGCGGAACACCGGGCCCAGATAGAACCCCCGGTCGGCGAAGGGGGGTTGCTGCTCTCGCATGGGGCCGTTCCTCTCTGCGGTACGTCTGCGGGTGGGTCCGTCGTGCCTCTGCGGCGCCTGTGCGGTGGTCACCAGGCGCCCTGACGGACCAGGTGGCGGCGGAGTTTGCCGGTGGGGGTGCGGGGGAGCGAGGGGACGAGACTCACGCTTCTGGGCACCTTGAACGCGGCCAGCCGCTCCCGGGCGAGCCGGAGGAGGTCCTCCTGCAGGCACTGAAGGCTCTGCAGGCCGATGTCCTGCGGGGCGGCGGGTACGACGAACGCGCGCAGCCGGCCGACTCCGGTCCCGTCGGTGACGGTCACGACCGCGACCTCCTTCACCGCCGGGTGGGTACGCAGTACGGCCTCCACCTCCAGCGGGGAGACGGTGATCCCCCCGACCATCTCCATGTCGTCGGCGCGGCCCAGGTGCCGGTAGGTGCCGTCGGCTTCGCGGACCGCCCGGTCACGGGTGGCCAGCCAGCCGCGGACCAGGGTGCGCCCGGTCTCCTCGGGCCGGTTCAGATAACCGGAGGTCACCGTCGGTCCGCGCACCCACAGTTCGCCCTCCGTGCCGTCCGGGACCGAGGCGCCCGCGCGGTCGCGCAGCTCCACCTCGAAGCCGGGCACGGGGCGGCCGACGGTGCCGGGACGGTTGTGGTCGAAGCTGTTGGCGCAGAAGGCGTGACCGGACTCGGTGGAGCCGATCTGCTCCAGCACCGGCGCCCCGAGCAGCTCAGTGACCTGCCTCCCCAGCTCCCCCGGCAGCCCCTCGCCGGCCGACACCGCGGCCCGCACCGAGGCGAAGCACGTCCCGTGTCCACGGCCCCGGTCGGCCACCAGCGCGGCGTACGCGGACGGCACCGAGTAGAGCAGCGTCACCCGGTGCCGGACCACGAGCTCGTCCACGGCGGCCGGGGTCGGGCGTCGGTCCACCAGCACCGCGGACGAACCGGAGAACAGCGGGAAGACGAACGCGTTCCCGAATCCGTAGGCGAAGTACAGCTTCGACACCGACAGGGTCACGTCGTCCCCGGTGATCCGCAGCAGCCGCCGGCCGATCAGGTCGTGGTACGCCTTCGGGTCGCCGTGCGTGTGCACGACCCCCTTGGGACTGCCCGTCGTGCCGGACGTGTACTGGACGTACAGCGGTGTGTGCGCGTCGACCGGATGGGCGGGGGCCGGCTCGGCGGAGGAGGTGAGCGCGAGCAACTGGTCGGCACCGAGCCGGGCCCGGTCGGCGAACCGGTCCTCCAGCCCCGGCCCCGTCACACACAGCGCGGCGCCGGTGTCCATGGCCATGAACGCGTGGTCCGCCGCGGGGAGTTCGGGGTTGACGAGCACGGCGACCGCACCGAGGCGCGCGATGCCGAGGAAGGCCACCACCCATGCGATCCCGTCCGGCAACGCCAGCACCACCCGGTCACCCGCGGTGACGCCATGACCGGCGAGCACGGTGGCCGCCCGGGCCGCGAGCGCGTGCACCTCACCGTGGGTCCAGGCCCGGTGGCCCTGGTGGAAGGCGGGCCGTTCGACCCAGCCCCGCCGCTCGGCGAGATCGGCGAGCTGGGCCGCGAGGTTGCCGGGTACGTCGGAGCCGACCGGAGACACAGCCGGTGCCGATGACGGAAACGGGGACGGAAACGGTGGCGGTGATGATGACGGCGCGGTCTGCTGAATCGTCATCGGAGGGACTCCTCAGTGGCCGTGCGTTCCCCGTGGACCGCCGTCTGTTGCCGCTGCTCCGCCATCCGGTCCGCGGTGTGCAGGTGCAGGGCTCTCATCTGGGCCGCCGTCTTCAACAGCATCTCGTCGTACTCGGCGACCGGATCGGAGTCGAGGACGATCGCGCCCCCGGCGCCCAGATGCATCAGCCCGTCGGCGAACACCGCCGTCCGGATCACGATGTTGAGATCCGCGCCCCCTCCGCACCCCAGATATCCGAGGGCGCCGGAGTAGACACCGCGGGCCTCGGTCTCCAGGGAGTCGATGATCTCCAGGGTGCGCAGCTTCGGCGCCCCCGTCATCGAGCCGCCCGGGAAGCAGGCACGCACGCAGTCCACCGCGTCGATCCCCTTGCGCAGCCGCCCCTCCACGGTCGAGACGAGCTGATGCACCGTCGCGTACGTCTCCGTGGCCATCAGCCTCGTCACCCGCACCGACCCGGTCCGGCACACCCGCCCCAGGTCGTTGCGGAGCAGGTCGACGATCATCAGGTTCTCGGCGCGCGTCTTGGGGTCCGACGCGAGCGCGTCCCGAAGCCGGGCGTCCTCCTCCGGCCCGCTACCACGAGGCGCGGTGCCCTTGATGGGCCGCGCCTCGGCGACCCCGTCGCCGGTGATCCGCAGGAACCGCTCCGGCGACGAACCGGCCACGTCGACGTCCCCGAACCTCAGAAACGCTGCGTAGGGCGCCGGGTTGACCCGGCGCAGCACCCGGTAGAACGCGTACGGGTCCGGCGGGGCGGGTAACCGGGCCGCGTTCGTCAGACAGACCTCGTAGCTCGTACCCGCCCGCAGCTCACGCGCGCAGGACTCGATGTCGGCGAGATAGGTCGCCCGGTCCCGCACCAGCCACGGCTCGGCGGCGCCGATGTCGGGATCGGACTGCGCGGACGGTGTCTGCCGAGCGGAGGACGACGGGGTCCTGCCCCGCAACGCCCCGCCGCCGGACGATGCCCCGCCGTCGGGTACGGCCCTGCTGCCGGGCGAGGGAGTCTCGTCGGGTTCGGTGGCGACGAAGGTCAGCTGGGCCAGCGCGCTCTCCAGCCAGTCCTCGGCCTCCCGCGCGGCCTGCGGGGTGTCCTCGGCCAGACAGACCGCGTAGGTGAACCTCTTCAGATGGTCCACGGCTATCAGACGGTCGGCGAACAGCCAGCAGGCGTCCGGGACTTCGGAGGAGTGCCGGTTGGGCGAGCCGCAGTCGGCCTTCGTCTCGTACCCGAAGTAGCCGACATAGCCCCCGGTGAAGTCGAAGGGCAGCCCGGACCCGTCCACCCGACGGCTCGTCAACTGCCGTCCGAGATAGTCGAAGACACTCGCCGTGACCTTCCGCGTCGGCCGCCCGGCCCGCTCGATCTCGCATCGGCCGCTCTCGACGTCGTAGCGGACGAACTCCGCGAGCGGACCACTGTCGTCACCGAAGAACGAGAAGCGTGACCGCCCTTCCTCGACGAGCGCGCTGTCCAGCCAGAACGCCCGCGGTGACGCCGCGTACATCCGGGTGAACGCGGCCTCCGTGTCGACGGCGCCCGCGATCCGCCGGGTGTGCAGACGGTAGGCGGGAGCGGCCCGCCGAGGGCGCGGAATGACCGACGAGGACCGGGGGATCGTCGCCTCGGGAGGCGGCACGGCGGTGTTCTTCGTGCGCAGCCTGCGGGCCCGTTCCGCCGTGAGATTACGGAAGTTGACGAGCATGCGGTGGCCGTAGTCGGTGAGTACGGACTCCGGATGGAACTGCACACCCCACAGCGGCCGGCTGCGGTGTCTGAGCCCCATCAGTACGCCGTCCTCGGCCCAGGCGGTGGCCTCCAGTGCCTCCGGGAGCGGCTCGGACACGGCCAGCGAGTGGTAGCGGACCGCGGTGAAGTCCTGGGGGAGGCCCCGGAACAGATCCCGTCCGTCGTGCCGGACCGACGACAGATGCCCGTGCCGCGGCTCCGGTGCGGCTGTCACCCGGCCTCCCTCCCCGAGCGCGATGCCCTGGTGCCCCAGGCAGACACCCAGCACGGGAATGGACGACTCGGCCAGTACAGCGGCACTCAGGCCGAAGTCGCGCGGCTCGGCCGGGTGCCCCGGTCCGGGCGACACCACGACGTTGTCGAATGCCGCGAGGTATTCCCCGAGATCGGGAATCGCGGCGACCGCGTCATTGAGGACCACAACCGGTTCCTCGCCGTTGACCTCGGCGAGCAGCTGGAACAGGTTGTACGTGTACGAGTCGTAATTGTCGATGAGCAGGGTCTTCACCCGCCCACCTCCCTCGGTTCGTTCCGGACCTATGCGGTCCGTCTTTTGTGCCGTCCGCGGAGGGCCTGGAGCGGCGGATACAGCCATTTCTTGAGGAAACGCTGAAGCCGGGGCATAAGAATCCAGGTGACGAGAGCCGTCACACACAGGCACAACAGCAACGTGCGGACAAGCGGATTAAGTCCGCCGAGATAAGGAAGAGCGATCAGATTGAACAGGAGCACCGGCGGAAACACCGCGCTCATGTTCACGAACCAGAGCTTCCATTTCGCCGGCGGGGTGGGCGCTTTCGGCATGGCGGTCTGGGAGTCGAACCACAGTTTGGAGCCCCGCACGCTCCTGCGCTCCGTCTGCCGGGCGAAGTCCACCGCCCGGAGATGCCACTGGGTCCGGGCGGCCGAATCCTCCCAGGCCCGGGCCGTTCCCTCACTGGCGAAGCGATAGACCACATGCCACTCCGCCTCTCGGTCGACAAGGACGCCACCCCCCAGAAAGCCCGGCTGAGCCGAACTCGCGGCCAGCATGGCCCACCCCCACGAGTGGAAGTCGGCCTCACGGCCCGGCACCACGTGATAGGCCACGGTGACGGTGACGGGATTGCTGCTCACGGCACTCAGTACGCAGCTTCTTCACAGCACGTTCAAATTTTCAACGATGTTTTTCGAGTGTCCGGATCGTGGCCCTTTATTGGACTTTCGGTCGCCTTGGTGTGCTCTGTCGAGTGGTACCGGGAGTAACTTTTCCGGAATTCGGCGAGCTCATTTACGGAAAGCAATCGGAAGTCGCCTGGAGTCGTGCGGAAGCCGCATGAGATCCGCCCCGAAGCCGGCCGGAAGGCGCCTGGGATCCGCCCGGAACTCACCAGGGAGAATCGGAGTGAACGGCACCGTCACTCCGCCTCTGCCGGCGCCTCCCCGAACCTGGCCAGCGCCAACGCCCCCGCGACGGCCACGGCGAAGCCCAGCACCGCCACCCACCCCAGCCCCTCCCGGGTGCGGTCCCCGAGCCACACCACCCCTACCAGCGCGGGCCCGATCGTCTCCCCGATCACCATCCCCGCGGTCGCCGTGGTCACCGAGCCCCGCTGCAGCGCCGAGGTGAGCGCCAGGAAGGCCGCACTCCCGCCGACGAGGAGCGCGTAGGCCGCGGGGTTGGTCAACAGCTCCGAGGGGGCGAGCGAGTCGATCAGCCGTACCGTCACCTCGACCACCCCGAACCCGCACCCCGCGCCCAGCCCGAGCGCCAATGCCCGCTCCCGCTCCGGGAGTTTCCCGCCCGAGAGCGCCAGCCCCAGCACGGCCAGGGACGCCCCGAGCATCACGTACCCCAGGGCCGCCGGCGCGCTCCGGCCGCCCTCGGTCCCGGACGCGATCCCCAGCAGCGCCATCCCCGCGCACACCACCCCGACCGCACCCCACTCGCTCCTGTTCAGCCGAACCCGAAGCAGCCGCGCGGAGACCACCGCGGTCACCGCGAGACTCGACGCGAGCGCCGCACCGACGGCGTAGATCGGGACCGAACGCAGCGCGGCGATCTGCAGCAGGAACCCCACCCCGTCCAGTGCCAGCCCCGCCAGATACCGCCATTGCCGCACCGCCCGCAGGAACAACGTCACCGCGAACGCCGACCCGTCGCCGCCGTCGCTCGCGTCCGCCGTCCGCGCCGCCATCGCCTGCAACACGGTGGCCGTTCCGAAGCAGGCGGAAGCACCGAGAGCGCACACCATTCCAAAGAGCACAAAGGGACCTTAGGCCAGGGGGTGAAGGGTGGGCCGCTTCCGGTCGAGCTCTTACTGATCTCTCGGCTCCCCGCCGGACGTCGGAAATCGGCACACCAGGCCCACAGCCCGGCCCGGCGGGAGACGCGAACACGGCGGCCGCACACCGACTCATTCGCCCGGGCACCATCGCGCTCGGCGGTCCGGGCCCGCCCGCCCGCCACGGCAGCCACACCCTCGGCAAGGGCGCCAGGCCGTCGCGGACAAGGACCGAAAACTCGTCCCCTCCCTCAAGGGCGGCTAGTGGAACGGCAGTTAGCCGGACTTCCCGAGGGGGCCGCCGGGCCTTTTCGGCGGAGTGGGTCCACGAGGCCGTGCCGTGATGGCGCCTCTGGCGAGTGTGCCGAAAACGCGTTGTCACGCCGGGCCTCACCGCGTTACCGTCCTCGCACTCTGAAGCACACGCTCTCTGGAACCATCGCCGCAGAACGAGAGCAGGTCCGCGCACAGCGCGCGGCGCCACGGAGGGGCGGCACAGGATCCGGCCGACCGGCGGATCCCTTACGCCCTCCGGAGGACACTCCCATGAACATCGGCCTCGGCCTGCCCGTCGACGACCCCGCCCACCTGCTCACCTGGGCCCGGCGCGCCGACGCGGGCCCCTTCAGCACCCTGGGCCTGCTCGACCGTCTCGTCTACGACAACCCCGAACCCCTCGTCACCCTCGCGGTCCTCGCCGGCGCCACGTCCCGCATCCGTGTCCAGACCGAGGTCCTCATCGCGCCTCTGTACAACACGGCCCTGCTCGCCAAGCAGACCGCGACCCTCGACCGCCTCTCGGGCGGCCGCTTCACCCTCGGCATCGGCGTCGGCGGACGCGAGGACGACTGCCTGGCGGCCGGTATCGACCTCCACAGCCGAGGCCGCCGCCTCGACGAGCAGATGACCCTGCTGCGCCGCACCTGGTCCGGTGAGCCGTACGGCGAAGGCGTCGGCCCCATCGGCCCCGCCCCCGCCACCCCCGGCGGCCCGGAGGTCCTGTTCGGCGGCTTCGCTCCCGCCGCCCTCGAACGGGTCGGCCGCTTCGGTGACGGCTTCCTCGGCGCCGCCCTGCCGCCCTCCTTCATGTCCAAGCTGTTCCGCGACGCCGAGACGGCCTGGCAGAGGCACGACCGCCTGGGCCGCCCGCGCCTGGTCGCCCAGGCGAACGTCGCCCTGGGCCCCGACAGCACCCTGGACCGGGCCCGTGGCAACCTCCGCGACTACTACGCGTTCAGCGAGCACGTCGCGTACATGGAGAGCGGCATGCTCACCACCCCCCGGCAGATCCGCGAGGCGACCGACGCCTACTTCGGCATCGGCGCCGACGAGGTGATGCTCTACTGCTGGGCCTCGGACCCCGACCAGATCGACCGCCTCGCCGACCTGCTGTTCTGACGTAGTCCGCTGCCACGGCTTCGAGGCCCGGAACCCGCGACCGGACCTCGAAGCCGTCGCTCGCATGGTGGACGCCGCACCGGCGCCGCTCACCCCGGCCGGTAGGCTGGCCGACAGGCCGTGACTGGCGCGCTGGGATGGGACGGACCATCGGGGAGCGGCCTGTGAGTGACCAAGTGCCGTGCGCCTGGGCCGAACCGTGATCCGTGACCGCCACAAGCCACGCAGCCCGGAGGCCGCCATGTCAGAGCAGCAGCCCCTGTCCACCCAGTCCACGGCATTCCGCGCCGCCCTCGACGTGATCCGCGCCGTCGAGCCGCGCGTCGCCGACGCCATCGGCCAGGAGGTCCAGGACCAGCGCGAGATGCTCAAGCTGATCGCCTCCGAGAACTACGCCTCCCCGGCCACCCTCCTCGCGATGGGCAACTGGTTCAGCGACAAGTACGCCGAGGGCACCGTCGGCCGCCGCTTCTACGCCGGCTGCCGCAACGTCGACACCGTCGAGTCCCTGGCCGCCGAGCACGCCAAGGAACTCTTCGGCGCCCGTCACGCCTACGTCCAGCCGCACTCCGGCATCGACGCCAACCTCGTCGCCTTCTGGTCCGTCCTCGCCCAGCGCGTCGAGGTCCCCGCTCTGGAGAAGGCCGGCGTCCGCCAGGTCAACGACCTCTCCGACGCCGACTGGGCCGAACTCCGCCAGGCCTTCGGCAACCAGCGCATGCTCGGCATGTCCCTGGACGCCGGCGGCCACCTCACCCACGGCTTCCGCCCGAACATCTCCGGCAAGATGTTCGACCAGCGCTCCTACGGCACCGACCCCGTCACCGGTCTCGTCGACTACGAGGCTCTGCGCGCCTCGGCCCGCGAGTTCAAGCCGCTGATCATCGTCGCCGGCTACTCCGCCTACCCGCGCCTGGTGAACTTCCGGATCATGCGCGAGATCGCCGACGAGGTCGGCGCCACGCTCATGGTCGACATGGCCCACTTCGCCGGTCTCGTCGCAGGCAAGGTCCTCACCGGCGACTTCGACCCGGTCCCGCATGCCCAGATCGTCACCACCACCACCCACAAGTCCCTGCGCGGCCCGCGCGGCGGCATGGTGCTGTGCGACGACTCCCTCAAGGACCAGGTCGACCGCGGCTGCCCGATGGTCCTCGGCGGCCCGCTCCCGCACGTCATGGCAGCCAAGGCCGTCGCCCTCGCCGAGGCCCGTCAGCCCTCCTTCCAGGTGTACGCCCAGCGCATCGTCGACAACTCCCGCGCCCTGGCCGAGGGCCTGATGCGCCGCGGCGCCACCCTGGTCACCGGCGGCACCGACAACCACCTCAACCTGATCGATGTCGCCTCCTCCTACGGCCTCACCGGCCGCCAGGCCGAGGCGGCCCTGCTCGAGTCCGGCATCGTCACCAACCGCAACTCCATCCCGGCGGACCCCAACGGCGCCTGGTACACCTCCGGCATCCGCATCGGCACCCCCGCTCTGACCACCCGTGGTCTCGGCACCGCCGAGATGGACGAGGTCGCCGGCCTCATCGACCGCGTCCTCACCACCACGGAGTCCGGCACCACCAAGTCGGGTGCGCCCTCCAAGGCCCAGCACATCCTCGACCCGAAGGTTGCGGACGAGATCTCCCACCGGGCCACCGACCTCGTGGCGGGCTTCCCGCTCTACCCCGAGGTCGACCTCGGCTGAACCACGGCCCCGGCGATGCCGGGCGGCACGTCACGCTCTTGAGTTGTCAAGGAACGATGGCTTCTAGAGATCGATGAGTTCCTGTCGTGGCCCCTCGCGCGGCGGTCCGGCTCCCGGCCGGGCCGTCGCGCGGCGTATCAGCCGCGTGCCGCCGGCCCCGGCCGCGAACCCCACGGCGAGCCCCGGCAGTGCCCACCAGGCGTCCCCCGCCAGGCCCCCGGGCTCGCCGGCACCCTCGACCTCACCGCCGCCCAACAGCCCCGCCCGGTCCAGCCGATCGAAGACCGCTCGGGGCGCCCGGTGCCAGCGGATGTCGTCGTCCTCCTGCTCCGGCGCCGGATCCGTGCGGACCCACGGTGTGCCGTCCGCGGCCAGGAACAGCTGGTCCTGCCGCTCCACGGCCACATCACCACCCGGCGCCGCGTTCGTCTGCGGCCAGCCACCGACACCCGTCAGCTCCCACACCACGGTGATCCGCACCGACGGATACCGGCCCTCCTCCCAGGCGTCCGACACCCGCTCCGTGCCGGTGTACGTCGGCTGGAGCAGCTGCCACAGGCGAGCGAAATCAGGCTCGTCGGAACGCAGGGCCTTCGTCCGGCCCGAGCCGCCGGTGACGACCATTGCCAGGTCGGGCTTGTCGAGGCCCGCTGCCTGCATCGGCTGCGTCGCCGCGTCGGCTGTCGGCGCCCCGAACACGGTCACCGCCACCGCCGCCGGTGCGAACACGGCCAACGCCCTGCGCGGCCCGAGCCGCATCCCTGTGTCTCTCCTCCGCACTGCCATCTCCCTCTATCGGCTCAGCCCGCTGTCTCAAGCTCCCGGTCACCTCCCTCCGTCACACATCGCGCAGTTCCTGCCGCGGGCCCGGCTCCTGGTGCAGGCGGCCCCAAGGCCTCCGCAGCGCGAACGGTCTCAGTGCCAGAGCCAGTACGGCTCCGGCCGCCAGGCCCGGAAGCGCCCACCACCATCCGGCGCCGTCACCAGCCGTCGCTGACGGGCCGAGGCGAGCAGAGGTCTTCGCCGCTTCCGTGTGGACCGCCCCTGCGCCACTCCCCGACTCCTGCCCGGACGTCGGGAAGACGGCGCCACCCCCGCCGTAGACCTTGCCCATCACGCCCAAGTCATCGAGCAGAGCCCGTATGCGGGCCGCGTCCTTGGGCTGGTACCAGTGGCTGTTCACCGACTCCGGCAGGTTGTTCGTGCGTATCCACACGTGGTCCGTGTCGGGCAGTGGGAAGACCTGGTCCATCCGCCACGGTGAGACGTCGTGCAGCATCCATGTGACGTTGATCTGCCGGGCGGCGGCCAGAGTCGCCTCGGGCGGCTTGGCCCAGGTGCCCGCACCCGGAATGTCGAGCAACCGCTGCAACTCTCCGAACTCTTTGTCGGAGTAGTAGAGCGATGCGGTCTCCCCGCTCTCCGGCGAGACCACGAGCACGCTCGTAGGTCCACCGGCCGACGCGGAGGGCGCATTCCACACCGTCAGAGCGAGCGCCGCCGCCAACGCGCCCAATCCTGCCGCCAGTTCACGGCATCGGTTCCTTCGGCCGGTCTTGAGTCCCTTCATGCCAACCCCCAGCAGACGATCCCCGTGCGGCCCGTCCGCGAGCCGCGTGTCACTTCTGGTACACCGCCCGGCCCGACGGGGTTCCCACCTCCGGCGCACTATTTCGAGGACTTCTCCGCACCTGAATTCGTCGGCCCGCCGAGGGACTTCGCGACCTCCAGTGCGCGGGCCTTCGACGCCACGCCCTCCAGGCGCAGCGTCACGTCCGGCAGGTCCAGGACCCCTGACCCGTGCATCCACAGCAGCGTCGGCCCGGCGGTCCGCTCCTCGCGGGTGTAGCGGGAACCACCCGGGTCCATGAGCCAGAAACTGAGCAGGTGGGGCCGCGGAAACCACAGAGCCGTGTCATGGGCCGTCACCGGGTCCGAGGAGTCCCCGCGCAGTGAGAGCCACTCCGGCTGCTCCCGCACGGTCTTGGTGAAGGCGATGTCCAACCGGGCCGGATATTCGTCCAGCCGGATGGCTTTCCCCCGCTCCCGCCAGCACAGGCTCACCAGGAACCGCCCCTGCGGCTGGGCCGTCACCGTCACCACGTCCGCAGGGCCGAGCGCCGACGGCACCAGCGGCTCGAACCCCGCCCGCCGCTCGGCCTGCGCGAGCGACACCGAGCGTCCGCAGCCGGGCACCTCGGCACCCGGCGAAGGCACCGCCGACGGGTCGTACCGCACCTCGACGCCACCGAAGTCGAACCAGTCCAGGACTGCCGCCCGCACCGGAGGAGTGAGCGCGAGGACCGCCAGCAGCCCGCACAGCGTCACGGTCAGCGAACGCCACCGCAGCCGCGTCCATCGCCGCACCGCCCGCAGCCGGTCGGCGCGCCCCGGCGCCCGGGTCACCGGGACCGGCAGTCGCTCGGCGAGTATCTGTTCCAGCACCCGCTCCACCATCGACTCGGACCCGCCCGCACCCGGCGCGTCCAGCGAACGCCCGAGCGCCCGCAGCTCCTCGGGCAGCCGGGAAGCGCGCGCACGCGCGCTGTCGGCGCCCTCACCGCCGTAGGACTCACTCACGCTCATCACCCCCTTTCCGAGGTTCGAAATCGGGCAGCAGTTTCTCCAGCTTGCGCAGCGCGCGGTTCAGCCGGGACTTCACCGTCCCCCGCGGCCAGCCCAGGGCCTGGGCCGTCTCGGACTCGTCCATCTCCAGCAGATAGCGGTAGGTGACGACCAGACGGTGCTCCTCGCTCAGCTTCTCCAGCGCCGACCCCAGCGCGGCACGGCGCTCTATCTCCACGGCCGCCACCGCGGGGTCCGCCGATTCCGGTATCAACGGCTCGGCCTCTGCGAAGGCCGCCTCACGGCCGGCGAGCGTGCGCTGACGCGCAGCCGTCCGCACTGTGTTCCTCGTCTCATTGGCCACAATCGACAGAAACCACGGCCTGAACGCCGAGCTGTCCTTGAAGCGGCCCAGCGCGCAGTACGCCTTGACGAAGGCCTGCTGCACCACGTCCTCCGCGTCCGCACCCGCCCCGAGCACTGCGGCCGCCCTCAGCGCGATGCCCGTATGGGCACGCACCAGCTCCGCGTACGCCTCCGGGTCTCCGGCGCGTACGCGTGCGATCACCGCGGCCTCATCGACGATGCGGCCCCCCTCCCGCGTCCTCACACGATTGGTACACCGCCCGGACCGAATCGGTTCCCACCCGTGGCGCATCTGTTTCCGGCTGGTTCCGGATCGACCCCCGACACCTGAGAGAATGGTGAGCATGGCCTCTGACCGCCCACCCGTCGCCCACCACCGCCCTCAGGCGGGGCGCCCCGCGCCGCTGTCCGCATTCCGAGTGCTCTCCGGGATCCAGCCCACCGCAGGCTCGTTCCACCTCGGCAACTACCTCGGTGCCGTCCGCCAGTGGGTGGCTCTGCAGGAGTCCCACGACGCGTTCTACATGGTCGTCGACCTGCACGCGATCACGATCCCGCAGGACCCGAAGGAGCTCACGGCCAACACCCGCCTGGCCGCCGCCCAGCTCCTCGCCGCGGGCCTCGACCCGGAGCGCTGCACGCTCTTCGTCCAGAGCCATGTCCCCGAGCACGCCCAGCTCGCCTGGGTCATGAACTGCCTCACCGGTTTCGGCGAGGCCTCCCGCATGACCCAGTTCAAGGACAAGTCCTCCCGGCAGGGCGCCGACAGCGCGAGCGTCGGCCTGTTCACCTACCCGGTCCTCCAGGTCGCCGACATCCTGCTCTACCAGGCCAACGAGGTCCCGGTCGGCGAGGACCAGCGCCAGCACATCGAGCTGACCCGCGACCTCGCCGAGCGCTTCAACGGCCGCTTCGGCGCGACCTTCACGATCCCGAAGCCGTACATCCTCAAGGAGACGGCGAAGATCTACGACCTCCAGGACCCGACGGTCAAGATGAGCAAGTCGGCGTCCACGCCGAAGGGCCTCATCAACCTCCTCGACGAGCCCAAGGCCACCGCCAAGAAGGTCAAGAGCGCGGTCACGGACACCGACACCGTCATCCGCTACGACACCGAGAACAAGCCCGGCGTCAGCAACCTGCTCACCATCTACTCGACCCTCACAGGTGTGAGCGTCCAGGAGCTGGAGCAGCAGTACGAGGGCAAGCTCTACGGTGCGCTGAAGACGGACCTCGCCGAGATCGTCGTCGACTTCGTGACGCCCTTCCGGGAGCGCACCCAGCAGTACCTGGACGACCCGGAGACGCTGGACTCGATCCTCGCCAAGGGCGCGGAGAAGGCCCGCGCGGTCGCCGCGGAAACCCTCGCCCAGGCCTACGAGAGGGTGGGCTTCCTGCCCGCCAAGCACTGAGCGGGACACCGGCCGACCGCCCACCGGGCGCGAGGCGCACCACCGCACACCAGCACCACCGGACAGAGCGCTGCACATCACTACTCCCGCGCCTGCCCACAGCACAGCCGTGGCCGTACAGTCGATAGGCGGACGGCTGGGAACGAATCCGACAGGACGACAGGGAAGAACAGGAGACGACGTGGGGACCGTAACGATCGGTGTGTCGATCGCGGTCCCGGAGCCTCACGGCAGCCTGCTCCAGGAGCGGCGTGCGGGCTTCGGCGACGCCGCGGCTCACGGAATCCCCACCCATGTCACCCTGCTGCCGCCCACCGTGGTCGAGGACACCGCGCTGCCCGCCATCGAGGCGCACCTCGCCGAGGTCGCCACGGCGGGCCGGCCCTTCCCGATGAGGCTGTCCGGCACCGGCACCTTCCGGCCGCTGTCACCGGTCGTGTTCGTCCAGGTCGCCCAGGGCGCCGAGGCCTGCACCTGGCTGCAGAAGCAGGTGCGTGACGCCTCCGGACCGGTGGCGCGGGAACTGCAGTTCCCGTACCACCCGCACGTCACGGTGGCGCACGGCATCGACGAGGCGGCCATGGACCGCGCCTTCGAGGAGCTCGCGACCTTCGAGGCCGCGTGGCCGTGCACCGGATTCGCGCTCTACGAACAGGGCCCCGACGGGGTGTGGCGCAAGCTGCGCGAGTTTCCCTTCGGCGGCTTGGTCGTGCCGTCCCAGGCGGGCCATGTCGAACGCGGTTCCCTGCCCACGGGCCAGCTGTAACTACGGTTACAGCCGCTGTAACCGTAGTTACAGCGCCAGCCGCCGGAACAGCCCCCGCGGGACGTGCCGGACCGCCGACATCACCACCCGCAGTACCCCCGGCACCCAGACCGTTTCCGAACGCCGTCGCAGGCCCAGTTCGACAGCCACAGCCACCGCTTCCGGAGTGGTCGCGAGGGGCCCTTCCGGTAGACCGGCCGTCATCCTCGACCGCACGAATCCGGGGCGTACGACCATGACGTGCACGCCGGTGCCGTGGAGGGCGTCGCCGAGGCCCTGGGTGAAGGCGTCGAGGCCGGCCTTGCTGGAGCCGTAGATGAAGTTGGCGCGGCGGGCCCGCTCGCCGGCGACGGAGGACAGCACGACCAGCGACCCATGGCCCTGGGTCTGCAACGCGCGCGCGGAGACCAGGCCGGCCGAGACAGCGCCCGTGTAGTTGGTCTGCGCGACGCGCACGGCTGCGACCGGCTCGCGTTCGTCGTGGGCCTGGTCGCCGAGGATCCCGAAGGCGAGCAGCACCATGTCGATGTCGCCCTCCGCGAAGACCTTGCCGAGCACCGCCTCGTGCGACTCGGGATCCAGCGCGTCGAAGGCGATGGTGTGGACCTCCGCGCCCAGGGCGCGCAGTTCCGTTGCGGCCGCGTCCAGGGCCGGGGAGGGGCGCCCCGCCAGCCACACCGCGCGGGTGCGGCGGACGACGAGGCGGCGGGCGGTGGCCAGCGCGATCTCGGACGTGCCGCCGAGGATGAGCAGGGACTGGGGGATACCGAAGGCGTCCTTCACGAAACAGCTCCTTGAGACGACCTGCCAGACGGCCTCTTACGGCCGGCTAGAGGGTGAGGCGGCGGGACAGGTCCGAGGTGAACACCCCTTGCGGGTCGAGTTCCGCGCGCAGCGCCCGGAAGTCGTCGAGGCGCGGGTACATCACGGCGAGCAGTTCCGGCCGCAACCGGGAGTCCTTGGCGAGGTAGACCCGCCCGCCGGCCGCGGCCACCTCCTCGTCCAGTTCGTCGAGGAGGGTGCCGAGTCCGGGCAGACCGGCCGGGATGTCCAGGGCCAGGGTCCAGCCGGGCACCGGGAAGGAGAGCCATCCCGGGTCGGCGTCCCCGAACTGCTTGAGGACGGCGAGGAAGGACGGACACCGGTGCGCGGAGACGCGCCGCACGATCCGGTGCAGGGTTTCCTCCTGGCCGTGTCCGACGACGAACTGGTACTGCACGAAGCCGCCGCGGCCGTAGATCCGGTTCCAGTGGGGCACGCCGTCCAGGGGATGGAAGAAGGCGGAGATCCGCTGGAGCCGGCCGGTCCGCGCGCGGGGCGCCTTCCGGTACCAGAACTCGTTGAACAGCCTCACGCTCGTGCTGTTGAGGAGCCCTTCGGGCACGAGGACGGGCGGTGCCGGGAAGCGCGGGGTCCGGAAGGCCAACGGGTCTCTACGCGCACGTGTGCCCGCACCGGGCGTCCCGGGCCCTGGCATCGCGCGCGTACCCGACAGCCCCTGACGCTCCAGCGCCTCCAGCGGCGCATGATCCCCTCGGGTCAGCACCGCGCGCCCCGTGGCCGCCCCGCGGGCCAGCAGGTCGATCCAGGCGACCGAGTAGCGGTAGTCGTGATCGGTCGCCGTCAGACGGGCCATCAGATCATCGAGGTCACGCGCGCGTTCCGTGTCGACCACCATCAAGGAGGTCTCGACCGGCTGGAGCTGGACCGTCGCGGTGAGGATCATCCCGGTCAGGCCCATGCCGCCGGTCGTCGCGTGGAACAGGGGCGTGCCCTTGCGCACGGTGTGGATCTCGCCGTCGGCGGTGAGGAGTTCGAAGGACAGCACATGGCGGGAGAAGGAGCCGGCCACGTGGTGGTTCTTGCCGTGGATGTCCGCGCCGATCGCCCCGCCGACGGTGACATAGCGGGTGCCGGGCGTCACCGGCACGAACCAGCCGAGCGGCAGCAGCACCTCCATGAGCCGGTGCAGGGAGACGCCCGCGTCGCAGAGCACGGTGCCGCCGTCTGCGTCGATCGCGTGGACGCGGTCCAGGCCGGTCATGTCGAACACGGCGCCGCCGGCGTTCTGTGCCGCGTCCCCGTACGCCCGCCCCAGGCCCCGTGGGATGCCGCCACGGGCCCCGCAGCCCCGGACGGCGGCCACGGCCTCCTCGTAGCTCCGTGGGCGGGTCAGACGGGCCGCGGTGGGGGCGGTGCGGCCCCATCCCGTGACGGGAAAGGTGTCGGCGGACATGACGGTGACCGTATCGCCGCTATGAGACCGATCCGCCTTGAAACATTCCTACTCTCCCCGAAATGGGTGATTAATGGGATGTCGCTCAATATTGCCGGAGTTCCGGTCGTGGTGACGTGAACAGTAAGTCCCCATGGACGGCATGGACCACCACATTCTCTCGACGCTGCGGGCCCACGGCGCCGACCCGCGCGTCGCCGGGGCCGCGCGGGCCCTGTCCTGGGCCGGTGAGCACGGCGCGCTGTGGCTCGCGGCGGGGCTGGCCGGGGCCGCCGTGGACGGCACGCGCCGGAGCGCCTGGTTGCGCGGTGCGGCGCTCACCGCGGGCGCGCATGTCGTCAGCATGGGAGTGAAGCGGGTGGTACGGCGTCCGCGCCCCGCGCATGTGGAGCCCTTGGTGCGCACGGCGGGCCGGTACTCCTTCCCCAGCTCGCACGCGACCTCCGCAGCGGCCGCCGCCGTCGCCTACGGCACGCTGGGCGCGTACCCCGTCCCGCCCCTCGCCGCCGCCATGTGCGTCTCCCGCCTGGTCGTCGGCGTGCACCACCCCTCGGACGTCCTGGCGGGCGCGGCCCTGGGAGTCCTCACGGCGCGCATCGGATCCCGCTGGATGACCGGTGGCATCCTCGACAACCGGGAGCGCGCGTGACGGAAACAGCGCCCCTTGCCAACAGCACGCGCCCTGCGGTCCTGGAACAGCGCACGCCCCCGCGCCGCCCCCCTGCACCCCGACCGCACACCCTGGCCGCCCTCCTCCGAGGCCTCCTGCGGACGGCCCGCCCCAAGCAGTGGGCCAAGAACGTCCTGGTCGCCGCAGCCCCCGCCGCCGCGGGCCGGCTCCTGGTCCCGCACGCCCTGACCCGGCTCGCCCTCGTCTTCGTCCTCTTCACCGCCTGCGCGGTCGCCGTCTACCTGATCAACGACGCACGGGACGCCGAGGCCGACCGCGCCCACCCCGTCAAGCGCCACCGCCCGGTCGCCGCCGGACAGGTCCCGGTCCCCGTGGCCTACGCCATCGGCGGCACCCTGGGCGTCCTCGCGCCGCTCCTCGCGGCCCGGCTGACCTCACCCGCGGTGGCGGCGCTCCTGGCGGCGTACGTCGGCATGCAACTGGCGTACTGCCTCAGTCTCAAGCACGTCCTCGTCGTCGACCTCGCCGTCGTCACGTCCGGCTTCCTGATGCGGGCGGCGGCGGGCGGGCTCGCGCTCGGCATCCCGCTCTCGCGCTGGTTCCTGATCACGACCGGGTTCGGCGCGCTGTTCATGGTGTCGGCCAAGCGCTACTCCGAGGCCGTCCAGATGGCCGGTACAGCGGGCGCCACACGCGCGTTGCTCACCGAGTACACCACCGGCTACCTGCGCTTCGTGTGGCAGCTCGCGGCCGGGGGCGCCGTGCTCGGCTACTGCCTGTGGGCCCTGGAGGGCGGCCACGGACCGCACCCCGGCCTGCTGCCCTGGAGACAGCTGTCCGTCGTCGCCTTCATCCTCGCGATCCTCAGATACGCCGTCTTCGCCGACCGCGGCACGGCGGGCGAGCCCGAGGACGTCGTCCTGCGCGACCGCGCACTCGCCCTCATCGCCCTCACATGGCTCGCCATGTACGGCCTGGCGGTGGCCAAGTGGTAGCAGGGTGCCGTGAACCCACCGGCACGGCACACGCCATCACCCCGATTTCTCGGGGTACCCGCACATCGGTCTTCCGCACGGAGGGCAAGATCCGATCATGGACTGGCTGAAGAGACTCCCCGTCGTCGGGCCGCTCTGGGTGCGCCTGACGGCCACACACGTGTGGCGGTCGTACGAACGGCTGGACCGGGTGAAGTGGACCCGGCTGGCCGCCGCGATGACGTTCACCAGCTTCGTCGCGCTGTTCCCGCTGCTCACCGTGGCCGCCGCGGCGGCCGCCGCCACGCTCAGCACGAAGCAGCAGAACGACCTCCAGAACAAGATCGCCGACCAGGTGCCCGGCATCTCCGAGCAGCTGAACATCGACGACCTGGTGCAGAACGCCGGCACCGTCGGGCTCATCGCAGCCGCCGCCCTGCTGTTCACCGGCATCGGCTGGGCCGGCTCGATGCGCGAGTGTCTGCGCGCGGTGTGGGAGCTGGCCGACGAGGACGAGAACGCGGTCCTGCGCAAGGGCAAGGACCTGGGCATCCTGATCGGGCTCGGCGGCGCCGTCCTTGCCACGCTCGCCATCTCCACCGTCGCCTCCGCACTGGTCGACTGGATCGGCGGTGGACTCGGCCTTCAGGAGGGCGGCGCGGGCCGGGTCCTGCTGCGGATCGCCGCGTTCGCGATCGCCGTACTCGCCGACTTCCTGCTCCTGCTGTACGTCCTGACCCTGCTGCCCGGTGTCGAGCCGGCACGCCGGCGCCTGTTCGTCGCCGCGCTGACCGGGGCGGTCGGCTTCGAGCTGCTGAAGCTGCTGCTGAGCGGCTACATGCAGGGCGTGGCGACGAAGAACATGTACGGCGCGTTCGGCGTCCCCGTCGCCCTGCTGCTGTGGATCAACTTCACGGCCAAGCTGGTGCTGTTCTGCGCCGCCTGGACGGCGACGGGGAGCAAGGAGCGGGAGCTCACGGACGAGACGAGCGACGACGCACCAGATCAGGCAGTGGCCAGCGGCGGTTGACCAGGAACGCGGCGCCCGCGAGCAGCACCAGCAGCCCGCCGGTGATCGCGAGGGCGGTCTCCATGCCGCGGGAGCCGCCGTCGGCCGTGGCGGAGGCGACCGGCTTGGCCGAGGCCCCGGTGTCCCCCGAGCCGCCCCCGGCCTCCCCCGAGGCCTCTGGCTGGGCGCTGGACCGCGCGGTGCCCTTGGGCGGCACCAGCTCACCCACCGGCGCCACCTTGCCGGCCGCCTTGAAGCCCCAGTCGAAGAGCTTCGCGGTCTCCTTGTAGACCTCGTTGTGCTCTTCCTTCGACGGGTTCATGACGGTGACGAGCAGCACCCTGCCGCTCCGCTCGGCGACACCGGTGAAGGTGGCGCCGGCGTTGGTGGTGTTGCCGTTCTTCACACCTGCGATGCCCGGGTACTGCGAGATGTCGTAGTCGCCGCTCAGCAGCCGGTCGGTGTTCTGGATCTCGAAGGACTTGCGGACGGTCTTGCCCTTCTTGTTCTTCTTCGTCTCGCCCGGGAACTTCGCGGTGACCGTCGAGCAGTACTCGCGGAAGTCCTTCTTCTGCAGTCCGGAGCGGG
Source organism: Streptomyces sp. NBC_00285 (assembly GCF_036174265.1). Classification (NCBI taxonomy): domain Bacteria; kingdom Bacillati; phylum Actinomycetota; class Actinomycetes; order Kitasatosporales; family Streptomycetaceae; genus Streptomyces; species Streptomyces sp. NBC_00285. Next base: position 6,680,856 of record NZ_CP108055.1, read on the forward strand.
CGAACAGGGTCAGGTCGTAGGCCGAGGAGACCTGGCCGGGGGCGTCGTAGCCGTCGGGGCTGACCACGTGCGTGTCGAGGGCCTGGAGCTCCTCGGCGTGCTCGTTCATCTCCGTGACGGTCTTGGCGACGCCCTTGTTCATCGCCGACAGGACGTGGACGGCGTCGTTGCCGGAGCGAAGGAAGACGCCGAGCCACAGGTCGTGGACCGTGTACGTCTCGCCCTCCTTTATGCCGACCAGGCTGGAGCCGGCACCCATGCCCGCGAGGTCCGAGGGGACGACCTTGTGCTTCTCGGTCTTGGGGAACTTCGGCAGCACGGTGTCCGCGAAGAGCATCTTCATGGTGCTCGCCGGGGGCAGCCGCCAGTGCGCGTTGTGCGAGGCGAGCACATCGCCGGACTCGGCGTCCGTGACGATCCAGGAGCGCGCCGTGATGTCCTTCGGCAGCACCGGGACCCCGCTCGCCAGATTGACCTGTGTGCCGGCCTGGCCGAGCCGCGCGCCGCCCACGCCCGACATCTTCGCCGGGGGAGTGGCCGAGGGGGTGGCGCTCGGTGTGGGGCTTGGGGCCGCGAGAGCGACGGGCGCGGTCAGCGCGAGGGACGACAGGGCGGCGGCGGAGGTGACCAGCAGGGATCGCCCTGCGGTCTTCTTGGGAGCGGACACGCTCAGGAACGTACATGCCGCGGAGTGTGAAGTCCCGCCGGCCTTCCCACCCCGGCCGCCGGACCTGCCGGCGCTTCGCGATACTGGACCCATGAAGCTCAGCCGCCCCGTCTCCTGGTTCCTGCTCGCCTTCGGGGTGTGGAGCTGGATCATCTGGATCACTTTCGTCAAGAACCTCGTCGCGGACGCCAGCGGGCTCGCCTTCGACGACGCGGGCGACCCGACGGCGTACTTCTGGGTGCACCTGCTGCTGGCTGTCGTCTCCTTCGTACTGGGGACGGTCGTCGGGCTGATCGGGTTGCGTGGCATCCGCGCACTGCGCCGGAACTCACAGCCGACCCCCGAGAGTTAGCACTCCGTGGTCATCGTCTTCGCGCTGCTCGCGCTCGCCGTCCTCGTGACGGCCAACTGGTACCTGTGGCGCCGCCTGTTCCGCGACACCACCGGCGGCCCCGGACGGGCCCGCCGGGTGGGCGCGGCGGTCATCGGCGGCGGCTGGGTGCTGGCGGTCGCCGCCCTGGCCGCGGAGCGCACCGGAGCCCCCTTCTGGCTCCAGCGTGCGCTCGCATGGCCCGGTTTCCTGTGGCTGGCGCTGTCGATCTACCTCCTGCTCGCGGTCGTGGCGGGAGAGGCCGTACGACCCCTGCTGCGGCGTTTCCTCGAACGCCGGGACAGGCGCTGTGCGCCGGCCGTGGCCGTCGTGCCGCATCCGGAGCGGGTACCGGCAGGAGCGGCGGCAGACCGGCAGGAGGCCGACGGGGAAGCCGTGAGCTCGCCCGAGGGGCCGACCGGGGACGGACCGGGCCCCCAGGCACCGCGAGAGCTCGCTGCCCCCTCGCGCCGCCTCTTCGTCTCCAGGGCCGTCGCGGGAGCCGCCGCCGCGGCCGCCGTCGGGACCGTCGGCCTCGGCACCTACGGCGTGCTGCGCGGCCCCAGGATCAAGCGCGTCACCGTGCCGCTGGCCAAGCTCCCGCGCGCGGGACACGGCTACCGGATCGCGGTGGTCAGCGACATCCACCTGAGCCCGGTGCTCGGCCGGGGCTTCGCCCAGAAGGTCGTCGACACCATCAACTCCACCCGGCCCGACCTGATCGCGGTCGTCGGCGACCTGGTCGACGGCAGCGTGAAGGACCTCGGCCCGGCGGCGGCCCCCCTCGCCCAGCTGGAGGCGCGGCACGGCTCGTACTTCGTGACCGGCAACCACGAGTACTTCTCCGGCGCCGAGCAGTGGGTCGAGGAGGTACGGCGGCTCGGTCTGCGCCCGCTGGAGAACGACCGTACGGAACTGGCCTGGTTCGACCTCGCCGGTGTCAACGACATCGCGGGCGAGAGCGAGGGCCAGGGTCCCGACTTCACCAAGGCCCTCGGCGACCGGGACACCACGCGTGCGTGCGTGCTCCTCGCCCACCAGCCGGTGCAGATCCACGACGCGGTCGACCACGGCGTCGACCTCCAGCTCTCCGGCCACACCCACGGCGGCCAGCTCTGGCCCGGCAACCTCCTCGCCGCGGCCGCCAACCCGACCGTCGCGGGCCTGGAGCGCTACGGCGACACCCAGCTCTACGTGAGCCGCGGCGCGGGCGCCTGGGGCCCGCCCACGCGCGTGGGCGCCCCGTCGGACATCACGGTGATCGAACTGGCGTCGAAGCAGGCCTGAACGGCGGCCCGCCGGCCGTACGGACCTGGGCCGCGCGCCAGGCTGCTGCACAAGCCTGTGCAGCGGCTCCTGCGGCACCTGTGCGACCAGGACGTGCGGCGCGCGTCTGCGTCCGTCTTCGTACGTCGGCGTGGTCGGTTACGTGATGGTTCGTCGACCATTGGCCGGAGACTCTGTGGGAGTCCTGTGAAACAGGGCTGAAACCCCTTGCGGTAACGTCTTGCCCAACTCGACAAACCCCCCTTCCCCCAGGTGAAACACCTGTGCTTAGGTGATTCGCGCCACTAGGGGGTGGCGTATGCACTGGGACCCGTAGGGGTCCGGGGAGGGCTAACCGATGCGGTCGGTTCGCGTGCGGATTCTCGCGACGCTGCTTGTGCTGGGTGTCGTGGGAGTGGGCGGCTGGCAGCTGCTCCCGTCCGATCAGGACTTGGGCAAGACAATCAAGGTGGGGACGACCGACGAGGTCACCTCGCTCGATCCGGCCGGCGCCTATGACGCCGGTTCGTGGGCGCTGTTCAACAACGTCTTCCAGTCGCTGCTGGCCTTCGAGCCGGGCAGCGCCACGCCCGTGCCCGACGCCGCCCAGAGCTGTGGGTTCAAAGGCAGCGATCTGCTCACCTACCGCTGTGTGCTGCGCGAGGGGCTCACCTTCCCGAGCGGCCGTGAAATGACCGCCAAGGACGTCAAGTACTCCTTCGACCGGGTCAAGAAGATCAACTCCGATGTCGGACCGGCCGCCCTGCTGGACACCCTCAAGTCGGTCGACGCCAGCGGCAGGACCGTCACCTTCAAGCTCTCCTCGCCCGACGCGACCTTCCCGTTCAAGGTGGCCACGGGCGCCGGCGCCATCGTCGACAGCAGCAAGTACCCGGCCGCCTCCCTGCGCACCGACAACGGCGTCGACGGAACCGGCCCGTACGAGCTGACGACGTATACGAAGGCGAAGAAGGCGGTCCTCGCGCCCAACGGCAGCTACAAGGGTGCCAACAAGAGCGCAGGCCGCCCGGTCGAGCTTGTCTACTACGGCAACTCGGCCAAGCTGAACACGGCCTGGAAGGCCAAGCAGATCGACGTCGCCTACCGCCAGCTGCCACCGGACGTGCTCGCCGGACTCAACGCGAGCGACCCCGGCCAGCGCGTCTCGGAGGCCGACAGCTCCGAGATCCGCAACCTCTACCTCAACACCCGCTCGGGCAAGCCGCTGCACGACACCAAGGTGCGCCAGGCCATGGCCTGGCTGATCAACCGGGAGCAGCTGGCCGCCTCGGTCTACGAGGGGACTGTCGACCCGCTCTACTCGTTGATCCCGACCGGCATCACCGGCCACACCACGTCGTTCTTCGACACCTACCCGGAGCCGAGCGTCGCGAAGGCGCGCGCCCTGCTGGCCGAGGCCGGCGTGTCCACGCCGGTCAGCTTCACCTACGGCTACGGCCTGACCAGCGGTTCCGCCGCGGCGGAGGCCAAGCAGCTCAAGAAGCAGCTGGAGACGGGCGGCCTGTTCAAGGTGACGCTCAAGGGCTACGAGTGGACCGACTTCCAAAAGCGCTGGGCGACCGGGAAGCTCGACGCCTACGCGGTCGGCTGGGTGGCCGACTATCCGGACCCGGACACCTACGGTGCCCCGCTCGTCGGCACCGACGGCACCATGAACACCGGCTACAGCAGCAACGAGGTCGACGGTCTGATTCAGGACAGCCAGCGATACGCCGACCGCGGCGATGCCGAGCAGGACTTCCGCCGTCTGCAGGGGGACATCGCCCGCGATGTCCCGGCCATCCCCCTGTGGCAGGCCAAGGAGTACGTCGTGAGCAGCGAGGACGTCGTCGGCGGCCAGTACCTCTCGGACGGCACCGGAGTCTTCCGGCTCTGGCGCCTCGACTGGATCTGACGCCGACGCGATCGCGCCGTATCTGACGAGTTTTCATGGAACTGACATTCGCCCGAGTGACGCCGGGCAGCCACTCAACGCAGCACCATGTGACGGAGGTGTGCGTGGGGTGAGGAGCAAACGTGTTGAGACGCAACTCCTTCCGGCTGCCACGGCATCCGGCTTCCGTCGGTCTCGCCCGGCGCCGGGTCCGGGACCATCTGGCCGACTGGGGGCACGGACCGGACGATCCGGCCCTGGCCGACGCGGTGCTGCTGGTGTCGGAACTCGCCACCAACGTGGTGCGTCACGGGCCGCTCCTGGAGCGGGAGTTCGAGGTGGCGGTGACCGCGCTCGCCGACGGTTCCTGCCTCATAGAGGTCTCCGACGAGGGCCGGCTCGAACCCCGGCTGCGGGTGGTCGGCGCGGGGGAGGAGACCGGCCGCGGCCTGCACCTGGTGGAGAACATCGCCACCGCGTGGGGGGTGTGGAACCGAGGACGGCACGGCAAGACCGTGTGGGCCCTGGTGATCGCCGACATCGCCGACATCGCCGACTGAGCGGCCGGATCGGCGCAGTCACGGCCGCACGACCGGCCGGGCCGGCAGGATGACCGTCACGGCCAGTCCCTCACCCGGGGCCGTGCGGACCGTCACCTCGCCGCCGTGGGCCCGGACCACGCCCTGCACGATCGCCAGGCCCAGCCCGCTGCCCGCGCCGCCGCCGGCCCGGAAGAACCGGTCGAAGACGCGTGCCGCGTCGTCCGTGGACAGCCCCGGCCCCTCGTCGGCGACACACAGCCGTACGACCCCGTCCTCGCGCTCCACGCCCAGCCGCACCGGCACGTCGGCGGGCGTGTGCGTGCGGACGTTGCCCAGGAGGTTGCCCAGGACCTGTCTGAGGCCCGACTCGTCGGCCCGGACCAGCAAGGAGCCCTCGGCGGCGACCTCGACGGGCCGGTCGGGCTGCTGCACCCGCAGGTCCTGTGCCGCGTCTCGCACCAGCCGGCTCAGGTCGACGTTGCGCAGGCGCAGTTCGGGCTGCTGGTCGAGGCGGGCGAGGGTGAGCAGCTCGTCCACGAGCCGCCCCATGCGGTCGGTCTCCGCGAGCACCCGGTCCCAGGCCCGCTTGCGCTCCTCCTGGTCGCGCAGCATGCCCTTGTCGTACAGCTGGAGGTAGCCGCGTATCGCGGACAGCGGAGTGCGCAGTTCGTGCGAGGCGTCGGCGACGAAACTGCGCAGCTGGGCCGCGCTGCGCTCGCGCGTGCGGTACGCCGACTCGACCTGGTGGAGCATGGAGTTGAGGGCGACCCGCAGCTGCTCGACCTCCAGGGTGGCCTCACGGCTGGAGGGGACACGCCGGGTCAGATCCCCCTCGGCGATCGCCGACGACGTCTCCACCATGTCCTCCAATGGCCGCATCCGGCGCCGGACGCTGAACATCGTCAGACAGGCCAGCAGCGCGAGCAGCAGGCTGCCGATCGCGAGGTCGAGCCGGACGGCCTTGGCGACGCCCTGGTGCAGGACGTCGGTGGGCGCGGCGATCAGTGCGTAGGTGCCGTCACCGAGCCGGGTCGCCGTGGCGCGGTAGGCGGAGCCGTCCAGGGTGACGTCGTGCGGCTCGGAGTCGTCGGCCAGCGCGCGCGGGTCGCCGGCCGCCTGCGCGAGGCTCTGCTGGGACTCGGTCGGATCGAAGCCGAGGATCCCGATCGGCTCGCCCCGGACGTCGACGGCCGCGAACACGGTCTCCGCCGAGTGCGCACCGCTCGATTCCCGCTGCGCCGGAACGAGCCGGTCGCGCACGAACCCCAGCATGCTCAGCGAGTCGATCTGCTGCAGGGTCAGCTGCGAACCGCCCAGGGAGTCCCGGGTCTTGATGAGTTCGGTGTCGATCTGGTCCAGCAGGTAGTACCGCATGCCCATCACGCTCACGGCGGTCGCCGCGACGATGCCGATGGCGAGGAGCGCCACGTTGGCCAGCGTCAGCTTGCCGCGCAGCGAGTGGATGCCGTGCCGGCAACGGGGCAGGCGGACCTTCATGCGAGCCCGTATCCGACACCGCGCCGGGTGGTGATCACCGGCGGTCCCAGGGCGTCCAGCTTGCGCCGCAGATAGCTGATGTAAGTCTCGACGACCGTCGACTCGGGCGGGGCGTGCTCGTACTGCCAGACATGGCGCAGGAGTTGCTCCTTGGGCACGATCCGGCCGCCGTTGCGCACCAGGAAGCGCAGCAGGGCGTACTCGGTGGGGGTGAGCTGGACCGTGCGTCCGTCGCGGTGCACCGAGTACGTCGTCTCGTCCAGCTCAAGGTCGCCGTACCGCAGCGGTGGGCGCTGCGGCAGGACGTCGGCCGGGCGGGTGCGGCGCAGCACCGCGGTGATCCGGGCGACGACCTCGTCGATGTTGAACGGCTTGGTGATGTAGTCGTCGCCGAAGCCGAGAGCGCCGACGATCTCGGCGGGGGAGTCCCGCGCGGTCAGGAAGACCAGGGCCAGGTCCGCTCTCTGGGCGCGCAGTTCGCGGCCGAGGGCACGGCCGTCGCCGTCGGGCAGCATGACGTCGAGCAGGGCAACGTCCGGCCTGGTCCGCCCGGCGAGCGCGAGCGCCTCGCGGACGGTGCCCGCGACCATCACCTCGAACCGGTGGTAGCGCAGGGCGATGGCGAGCACGTCGGCGATGCTCACCTCGTCCTCCACGACCAGCACGGTGCCCGGATTCGCGCTCTCTCCACCGGCCAGGCCCTCAGCCGTTCCCCCAGTCATGACCCCAGTATCGGCCGGGCCACTGACAGTGGGGCCGGTTGCCGCTTTGGAGTTCCTTGAGAGTCATGGGCATCCCATGTCCACGCGTGCGTGCCGCCGCCGATCCTGTTGCCAGGACCTGGGGGACCAACCGACCGACCTACTGAGGAGAGTTGAGCGTGGCGGCATTGGCACGCTGGTGCTACCGGCACCGGCTGGTGGTCCTGTTGCTGTGGGTGGGGGCGTTGTTCGGGCTCGGCGCGGCGGGTTCGTCCGCGGGCACGAACTACGCGGACGTCTTCTCGCTTCCCGACACGGACTCCAAGACGGCGTACGACCAGATGGCGAAGGCCTTCCCGGAACGCGCGGGCGACACCGACACGGTGGTGTGGAAGGTCGAGCAGGGCTCGGTACGGGACGCGTCCGTACGATCCCGGATCGAGCCCGCCCTGAAGGAGATCGGCGCCATGAAGGGCGTCGGCGAGGTCACCGACCCGTACGGGGCGCGGGGCGCGGCACAGATCAGCCGGGACGGGCGGATCGCGTACGCCCAGGTCACCTTCGCCGAGCAGGCGAACGCCGTACCGAAGGACCTGGTGCAGGACGTCGTCGACGCGGCGGAGCACGCGCGCGGTGACGGCCTCCAGGTCGAACTGGGCGGGCAGGCCATCACGCGCGTGCAGGAGCCGCCCACCGGCACCGCCGAGATCGTCGGCATCCTCGCGGCGGCCGTCGTGCTCTACCTGGCCTTCGGCTCGCTCTTCGCGATGCTGCTGCCGATCCTGATCGCCTTGTTCGGCGTGGGCACCGGAATGTTCTCCACGACCCTGCTCAGCCATGTCACCAACGTGCCCGAACTCGCCTCCCTGCTCTCCACACTGATCGGCCTGGGCGTCGGCATCGACTACGCCCTGTTCATCGTCACCCGGCACCGCAAGGGCATCCAACGCGGCCTGGACCCCGAGGAGTCGGCGGTCGCCGCCCTCGACACCTCCGGGCGGGCCGTGCTGTTCGCGGGCGGCACGGTGTGCATCGCGCTCGCCGGCATGCTGGTGACCAACCTGCGCTTCCTGGACGGCGTGGTCATCGGCACCTCGCTGACCGTCGTCCTGAGCGTGCTCGCCGCCGTGACCCTGCTGCCCGCCCTGCTCGGCCTCCTGGGCCACCGGGTGCTCAGCCGCCGCCAGCGGCGCAAGCTCGCCGCGAGCGGCCCCGAGACGGACCGTGCCGGCGGCCTCGCCGCCCGCTGGTCCGCGACCGTCGAACGCCGCCCGCGCGCGGTCGCGGTCCTCGCGATCGCCGTGATGGCGCTGCTCGCCCTGCCGCTGCTGTCCCTGCGCCTGGGCACCGTCGACCAGGGCAACGACGATGCCTCGTCGACCACCAGGAAGGCGTACGACCTGCTCGCCGAGGGCTTCGGCCCCGGCTTCAACGGACCGCTCCAGGTCGTCGTGACCGGCGACGCGGGCGAGTCCCTGGTGACGAGCATCCGGCAGACCCGGGGCGTGGCCCAGGTGGCCGCCGCGCCCCCCGCGGGCGGCGTCACCGTCATCCAGGTCGTCCCGACCACCTCACCGCAGGCCAAGGAGACCGACGACCTCATCGACACCCTGCGCGACGAGGTGATCCCGGACGCGGGCGTCCAGGCGCATGTGGGCGGCGTCACGGCGGTCTCCAAGGACTTCGCGTCGGTGACGGCCGACCGGCTGCCGCTGTTCGTCGCCACGATCATCGGCCTGGGCTTCCTGCTGCTCCTGATCGCGTTCCGCTCGGTGGTGGTCCCGCTGACGGCCGCCCTGATGAACCTGATCGCGGCGGCGGCCTCCTTCGGTGTCCTCGTCGCGGTCTTCCAGTGGGGCTGGGGCCTGGACATGCTCGGCCTCGGCAAGGAGGGCCCCATCGCGGCCTTCCTACCGATCATCATGCTGTCGCTCCTGTTCGGCCTCTCGATGGACTACCAGGTGTTCCTGGTCAGCCGGATGCACGAGGAGTGGGTCCACACGAGGGACAACGCGCGCGCGGTACGCGTCGGCCTGGCCGAGACCAGCCGCGTCATCAACAGCGCCGCCCTGATCATGGTCTGCGTCTTCCTGGCGTTCGTGCTCAGCGGCGACTACGGCGCCGCCATGGCCGGCGTGGGACTCGCCGCCGCGGTCGCCCTGGACGCCTTCATCCTGCGTACCGCCCTGGTGCCGGCCGCGATGCATCTGCTCGGCGACGCCAACTGGTGGCTGCCGCAGTGGCTGGACAAGCGGCTGCCGCACCTCGCGGTCGAGCCGAAGGAGGAGCCGGCCGCGCCGACCGAGGCTCCCGCGCGGGGCGGCCCGGCATCGGCCGTCCACGGCTTCGTCCGTACGACGGAGGGGGAGCCGGTGGAGGGCGTGGCGCTGACCCTGCTGTCGGCCGGGGGCCGGCAACTGGACCGCGTGATGTCGCTGGCCGACGGCTCGTACATCGTCTCGGTCCCGGCGCCGGGCACGTATCTGCTGGCGGCCACGGCCGCTTCGTACGGCTCCCGTGCTCGGCACGTCGTGGTGGGTGAGGGCCCGCTGGTGCATGACGTGGAGCTGGCCGACGGCGAGGTGGACGCCGTCAACTGACGTGGCTACGACTTCCTGCCGGGGTCCGGCATCACCTTCGTCATCCCCGGCAGGAAGTCCGTGAACAGCTCGTGCACCTCCCGTACGAGCGGCCGCAGCACCCGGAACCGGGCCAGCGACACGCCCCTCGCGGTGAGCTTGGCGCCGCGCTCCGCGAGCCGGTAGCTCCGCTCGCGGCCCTCCGTGCGGTCGAAGATCCAGTACAGGACGAGCCCCATCTGGGAGAGCCACATCAACTCGGGCAGGATGTCCCGGAGTTCCTCGGGAACCTTCGTCTTCGTCGCGCCCCGCAGCACCTCGCGGTGTACGGCGATCGCCTCCACGCGTGCGTGCTCCGACTCGGGCGAGAAGGGGCTGAGCGGGCTGTCGGGGTCGGCGGCGTTCTTGAAGAACTGCACAGCGAACTCGTGGTAAGGCTGTGCGATGTCCAGCCAGACCTTCAGCACGCCCGCGAGGCGCGCCTCCAGGTCGTTCTCCCGGGCCAGGACATCCCGGACCGCCACCTGGTGCTCGGCGGCGATCCGGTCGTAGAAGCCCTGGATCAGGTGCTCCTTGCCGGCGAAGTAGTAGTACGCGTTGCCGACGGAGACACCTGCCTCCTGGGCGATGGCCCGCATGGTGGTCTTGTCGTACCCCCGCTCCTGGAACAGCCGCATGGCGGTCTCCAGGATCAGCGCGCGAGTCTGCTCGGACTTGCTCGTCTCGGACTTGCTCGGGGTACTGCCCTCGTCGGGGCCGTCGTTGTTCGCAGGCACGGGAAGAGAGCCTAACCAGTGGCGCGGCCGCCGCTGTCGCACCCCGGCGGGCTGTGGACCCAACCACGTCCGGGGTCGTAGGCCCAGCCGTCCTCACGGCGGTACGCGGGACCGCCCCACTGCCCGCCCTGCCACTGAGCGCCCCGCCATTTCGCGGCGGCGAGCACCGCGCCCTTCGCGAGGCGTGCCCCGGCCGGAGTGCTGAGCCGGTGGGCGAGCGGCCGGTGCTCGCGCAGCGCCCACAAGGTCACGATCCAGGCGGCGGTGTCACGGTAGACCTGTCCCGCGTCGCCGACGACGGTGATCTCCTCCAGGGTGGCGCGGTGGTCGAGTCCGGGAAACCGCCGCCGGGCCTCCTCCGATCCCGCCGGCACCAACTCCAGCGGCACCAGCTGCGGCTGCCGTACGAGCCAGTCGCGCAGGAAGGCGCACAGCGCGCACCGGGCGTCGTACAGGACGGTGAGCCGGCGGACCGGGATGCGGTCCGCCGAGACGCCCGTGGCTCCCGTCATGCCCGGACCCAGTCCTGCGGTGCCACCGGCGGTACCTGCTCCCGTTCCATGGCGCCCCGTCGGCGGATCCGGTTGAGCACGTACACATTGGCCAGGTGCATCACTCCGAGCACCAGCAGCACCACGCCGACCTTGGTCGACAGGGCCTCGAAGACGCCGCGCGTGTTGTCGATCGTCCCGTCGCCGCTGAGGTACAGCGCGACGAAGCCGAGGTTCACGAGGTAGAAACCGACCACCAGGAGGTGGTTGACGGCTTCGGCGAGCTTCTCGTTGCCGCGCAGTACGTCGGCGAGGAAGATCCGCCCGTTCCTGCTGAGCGTGCGGGCCACCCAGATGGTCAGGGCGATGCTGACGACGAGATAGATGACGTAGGCGACGACCGTGCGGTCCATGCGCCTCCCCCTTCTTGAACACGTTCAAAACGCTGACGGGAGAGACTCTAGACCTGCTTTTGAACGTGTTCAACTCGCGTGCGGAGAGGTGTGCGTCACGTCTCTCGCGTACGTCGTACGTCGTACGTCGTACGTCGTGCGCCACGGTTCGCCCGTCGCCCGTCGCCCGTCGCCTCAGGTTCGTCGGGCGAGTTCCGGGCGCTTGGTGTAGTCGGTGAATCCGAGGACGTTGCCCCAGGGGTCGGCGACCTCGACGGTCCAGCCGGTGGCCACGGAGAAGGGTTCGTCGAGCAGCTCGACCCCGGCCGCGCGCAGCTCCCGGGCGGCGGTCCTGGCGTCGGGAACCTCCAGCCACACGCGCGTGGCGGGCCACGGCGGCGGCCGATGCCCCAGTGCCTCCTCCTGGCGGAGCAGGATCCCGGGCGTCTCACCGCCGACCTTCAGTACGGCGATCCCTGCCTCGTCGAGCCGGAAGCCCACCGTGAACCCCGCGTGCTCGTAGAAGGAGACGGCCTCGCCGAGGTTCCCGACGGGCAGCAGTACGTTGTCGAAACCGAGCAGTTCGTACGACTGGTCATCTGACATGTCGTCAGATTAAGCCGGGGGTGACAGAACGGGCTTCTGCGACGCGGTGTCCGTCGTGCATGATGACCAGGCTCATTGTCGTCTTTTCGCGGGTTCTCCCGCTTCGGTCCCCAGGAGCAGTCCTCTTGAGCGAGCAGCAACCGCAGCCAGGCCCCGACGGGTACGGCTATCCGCACCAGCCGTCGGACCCGCCCGGCCCGCCCGGACCACCCGGGTCGCCCGGACCTTCCGGACCGTCGGGCCCGTACGGGCAGCAGCAGGGTCATCAGCAGCAGGGGTACCCGCCTCCCGGCTATCCGCCTCCCGGCGCCTACCCGCCCCCGGGCTACTACCCGCCTCCGGGGACGTACACCGGAGACCCCAACGCCCCCTACGGCTACGACCCCTACGGGCGGCCGTACTCCGACAAGTCGAAGGTCATCGCGGGCATTCTGCAGATCACCCTCGGCGGCTTCGGCGTCGGACGCTTCTACCTGGGCAACGTCGGGATGGGGCTCGCGCAGCTCTTCACCTGCGGCGGGTTCGGCGTCTGGTCGCTGATCGACGGCATCCTCCTGCTCACCGGGAACGATCACACCGATGAACAAGGCCGGATCCTCCGGAGCTAGGGCGCAGGGCCCCGCCGTCTCCGAGGCCGGGCCCGCGCCCTCCGAATCCCTCGCGTCCGGCACGGCACCCGCCGTGCCCGTACGGCGGTCCCCGCTGCGCCACCCCGCGGCAGCGCCCTCAGCGGTGCTCGCCGCGGGAGCCGCCGGTGCCGTGTACCTCTACCGCACCGACCCGCACGAACCCGGCCACGTCCTGCCGCAGTGCCCGTTCCGGATGCTCACCGGCCTGCTGTGTCCGGCCTGCGGCGGCACCCGCATGGTGTACGACCTGATGCACGGCCACTTCACGGAGGCCTGGCTGGACAACCGGGTCCTGTTGCTCGCCTCCCCCTACGCCCTCGTCCTGCTGGGCCGTTGGGCGTGGGAAGGCCTGCACGGCCGCCGCTGGCGCCCCACACTGAGCCCCCGTGCGCAACTGGCCGTCCTCGCGGTCGCCGTGACCTGGACGGTGGTCCGCAACATCGTCTGACAGACCGGCGGCCCGTCCCGGCCCGGAGTGGACCACCACCCCCTGGCCGGCACTCTCGCCTGCCGCCTGCCGCCTGCCGCCTGCCGCCTGCCGCGGACGGTCGACGGCACGACGGCCGGACACGCGGAGGTAGCCCTGCACACGACCTCCGCACCCCGAACGACCGGTACCGCTGCATTGTCCCGAAGCCCAACTCGGCCGCGCCGCGGGCCGGTTACACTCTCGGGACCGGTAGGCGTCGTAGATCAGCCGGTCTGTATCCCTTCCGCGCGCGGCGAGGCCTGTCAGGCCTGTAGTGATCCGGGCCTGAGGGGCTGGAAAGCCTGTCGCCGCTGGCCAACCTCCAGGAAAGCCGCCACGCCCTCGCCCGGAAGATCTTCCACGGCCGGCCGGGCAGCTCTACCAGCGCTACCAGGACGGCATGGAGGACCAGATCGGCGCCCTGGGCCTTGTCCTGAACGCCCTCGTACTGTTCAACACCTGCTACCTGGACGCCGCCCTCACAGCTCCGCGCCGACGGCTTCGACGTCCGCGATGAGGGCATCGCCCGTCTCTCCCCGTTCGTCCGCCATCACATCAACGTTTATCTGGACGATTTTCCGTGTGCGGGACCCGGCTCAACTTCAAGTGCCCTTGATCGAGACCCGCTCCAGCGCCTACCGCCTCCAGGCCACCGAGGCCGGGCGTTGGGACGGAGGGTCGAGGGTAGACCGGGCCGCTCGCCCTGGTGCAATTCGGTCGTGACGCCCCGCGGTCACGGACCTGACCAGTCCCCGTCGCCGTGCTGGCCTTCGAGGTGGACAGTCAGGTCGGGCCAGTGCTCGGACCACCGCGCCAGATCGCCCGCGGCCAACGACCACTGCGAGCGCAGGGCTTCGTCTGGCAGGAAGCGGACGCAGGTGCCCGTGGACCCGTCGGCCTCGACGGGCTCCAGATCGGTCACTGGGACGCCGTGCTCATAGCGCTGGGTCCAGGATCCGTTGAGACGGCGGTTGGTATGAATCAGCCACTCGCTGAGCGCTGCGACGACGGACATGCCGCGACGCGGATATCCGTCCGGAAGCCGTTCCGGCTCTGGGAGGTCGAAGAACCGAAGGTCCTTCGTGGCCATGACCGGCTTCTTCACCACCTGGCCATGCTCGCCGGTCCGAGTGTCGGTGCCTCGTCCGTCATCCTGCACCGAGACGGAGCCGTCGGTATTCAGCGTGACCACACACCGTCCGCCGTCCCGGCTCGCTGCCTCGTCAGCGGCATAAGCAACGATCTCAAGAACAAGGTGTCCCGGTCCGCCCGGAGCGAACTCTGCTGGTTCCTGGCGGATCTGAGCGAGATGGTCCGCGTCCACGATGCCGGCCCAATCGTGCGTGGTGTTGACCCAAGAGGCCCTTGATCCATCCATCTGACAAGTATCGGTCGGGGCTTTCGTTGAGGCTGCCGAAATCAACCGCTCAGCAGTGATCGCCCGGGCCGGGCTCGGCGCTCTCTCCGAGATCGGCGAGGAGGCCGCAGACCCGTTTCGGCGATGGCCTTGTGTCGTTCGACCCCGCGGGGCCAGCCGCGTTCGACGGCGCCTTGGGCGAGCTGCTGTTCACGGGCGAGGCGGGGTCGCAGGCGCGGTGCCTACTCGCTCGTGGTGAGGAACTTCGAGCAGCGGAGGTAGAGGTCGCACTCGCAGGGTCCCTCGGCGGGTGCCCGCAGGCAGTGGCCGAGTTCGAGTTCGGTCTTGAAGAAGTTGATCTTGAGTCAGTTCAGGGTGTCCTCGCCGATCCGGCTGGTCAGCAGTTCCTCCGCGGCCGGGCCCGCGATTCGTCCACCGGCGGCGATGACCTTCTTGTGCGGCTCCTTCAGGACGGGGTCGCTGATGCGGGAGTAGGGGGCGGACATCTGCGCGTTGCGGTGCCCGAGGATAACCGGCAGGCCGCCGTGACCTGTTCACCGTCGCCGTCGACCAACCGCACGCGCCGTACGACACCGCCATTGCGTTCCTTGACCACCCGCATACCGGCCTGCCCGAGCCTGCACTCAGGTGGACCAACGAACCCTGCACCTCCACCGCCACGGCGCCGATTCGAGCGTCACTCGAAGGTGTCCAGACAAGGAGATGCTGGGCCGCTACTCCTTCCAGCGTCCCGAGCTGCCTGGCGGAATGCGGCCCCTCCGTGCCCCGGGCGCTGTCGACGAGTAGCGAGACGCGGCGGACATGTCTGGCCGCGCCCGCCGCTCGCACCTTCGTGGGGTCTCTATGCGTTGGCCGCCTGGACGCGGACGGCTCGGGCGCGGACCACGAAGGGCCGGGAGAATACGGTGATGGCGATGGAGACGGCAGCCACAAAGGTGATGGCCGTACCAGAAGTGAAGTGCTGGGCAATGCCGCCGGCGATCGCGGCTCCGATACCTTGCCACGTCATCCGGCCGGCGGACTCAACTCCCTGGACCTGGCCACGGACCGGATCAGGGGTCAACTCCAGAAGCTGTTCCTGGAGAGGCAGGGTGGCGGCGAAGCCAGCACTGGCGATGAACACTGCGGCTGTCGCCACCAGCACGGGCGGGTGCACGGCGAACAACAGGTAGGGGGCGGCGAGCAGCAGTCGCAGGGCGAATGCGTAGCGGCGTCGCTGCTCGGCGGTGAGCAGTCGCCCGACAGTCAGGTCACCGAGGAGCATGCCAGCAGATCCGGCGGCCAGGAAGATGCCGGCGTGACGGGGGGCGTAGGAGATGAACAGGGCCTCGCAGCCAACGATCAGGCCATTCGGGACCCACAGGTTTAGCAGCAGCGCGCGTTGGCCGGAGTGGGAGAAGAGCTCGATGTTCGTCGTCCAGGTCTGGCGCAGTCCGGGGCGACGGGTCAGACGAATCGAGCGTTCCCGGACCGTCACCGCCACAATGATCAGTCCGCCGCCGGTCAGGACTGTCGCGACGGCGAAGACCTCCTGCGGGCTCAGGTACCGCAACAGTGCGGCGCCGATGGCGTAGCCGAGGATGGCCATGCCTCCCGAGGTGATGTTCATCAGCGAACGTGCCAGTGCATAGGTGGAGGTCGGCACCACTTCGGCGAGCAGCCCCATCCGCGCCCCCGTTCCCAGGGACTGGAAGAACCCCAGTACAAGGAGCAGACCGAACCGGGCGGGGAGCGGCAGTCCTGGAACCGCCTGTGCGGCAACACCTGCGAGCGAGACGCACTGGAGCGCGACAAGGGTCCGGCGAGGACGGCTTCCGTCCGCGACCGACATCAGCGTCAGCGCACCGAGTACCGTCGCGAAGGTGGCGCTGTACATGCTCACCGCGGTCAGGAACGGGGACTTGGTCTGCTGGTCGACCAGCGTGCCGAGCGCGAAGCCCGACAAGGTGCTCGCGGCGACCGTCAGCATGAAGCTGGCGTACAGGCCGACGAATTCACGGCTGCGGAGCAGGTCACGATAGGTGGTGGGAGGTGTGGCGGAGGCAGATGTGTCAGAAGGCATGAAAAAAGCCTCCGCGCGCACCCAACTTGGGGCGCCGAAGGCCGACTGGTGCATTATAGCGCGTGCCCCAGTTCTCACCACGGCCCACATGGGACCGGGGGGAGACGCGGACGTGGACACGCACCGGTCACGGCAGCACCGCACATTCACCGGCTGCTGTCGCCAGGTGCGAGCAGACTGGTCAACTTCGAGCTCGCATCGGGGGAAGGCACGAAGTAGCGGCGGACGTTCTCCGGCTTCTAGTGCAGTGACTTTGCCATCAGCATCAGCATCAGCAGCGAGGCGCCTTGCCCCCTACCCCCGGAGCCTTTCCTCAGAGGCCACTCAGCTCATGACCGCCGAAGTGGATCACGCCCGGCACACCCGGGCGCAATCCCGGTTTCAGCCTCCGTCTCAGTCTCCGTTTCCGCAACCGCCGACCCGCCGCGTGCCGAGCGCGATGTCGTCCATGCGGATGTCGTACGACGAGGGCGTGGGGTCCGCCTGGTAGAGCTGCCAGCCCAGCTTCAGCCTGTCGAAGGCAGGAAAGACGAAGTCGTCCGCGGTGCCCCCGTGTTCCTTCGTGGACACGGTCAGGGCGGACTGCTCCACGCCGTCCAGGTACACGGTGACCCGGTTGTCGGTGGCATCGAGATGAAACTCGACGCACTGCCACCTCCCGGCGACGGCCGGCGAGGAGGTCTTCCAGGACGTCCAGTCCCCGGTGGGCCCCAGATCGGACCCGACGCCCCAGAAGTTGGCGCCGTCGGTCGGCGCGTACTGCCCGCCCAACGGCCGCACCAGCGTGGGCGAGTCCGCCCCGGACGCCTCGGCGACGGTCCAGTGGGCCCAGTCCGGCGCACTGGGGAACCCTGCGACCCGCAGCCGCACCCGCCCCCAGAAGCTGTTGCCGGGCGCCTTGAGGTCGTCGAACACGAGAAAGGCCCGACCGTTGCCGTCGGTACGAATCCGAAGCTCACGGCCGCGACCGGTGGAACCGGGAACGACGGTCAGCGTCCCGTCGGAGACGTCGGTGGTCCAGCCCGGCCCCTCGGCGACCGCACCGAGCGGGAGCCGGTCGAAGTTCTCCCGGGCAAGTGTTCCGTGGTGAGCGGGGGTCGCGGAGGCAGTGGGGGGGTGTCGCGAGCAGTACCGCCGCGGCGGCGCACAGCGTGGCGGCGGATTTCCTCAGGAGTGCCATGGGAGCAGTCTGCGACTGGCGCCACACAAGTCACAATAAGCACACAGGGCTTGGCCGGTGTTGACCCTGGGAGTGCCCTGTTCGCAGGTTCGACGAAGGTGAGTCTTTCCACCGGATCACTCATTGAGGGAGGCGGCTGCGGTTTCGCTGCGCTGAAGCGACTGGCGAGACTCCGCCCCGTGGGAGCACCGATGAGCGCCGCATCTGACGACGATCTGGCATACCGCTGGCCGAGGCTGGACCGCGGACGGCCTCGACCGGATTCCGGGCCTCCCTCCGCACAGTTGATCGACGGGAGCCTCGTCTTCATGAGGCAGCCGAAACGATTCCACAGCCGGACGATGCGTCTGCCGGACAACGCCCCGTTGCGGCAAGTCTTCTGACGTGTGGAACAGGACGACGACCAGAGTTTCCCTGTCGTCTACGAACTCGACCCGGCCATGAACTCTTACGGTGTCACCGGCATCATCCACGGACGCCTCGAAGTCTCCGTCCCCTTGACACCGAGGTCGACCTGACGGCGTCGTCCAGCGTCCCGGACGCGCTATGGGGGAGAGCTGAACCGACCTGCCGTTGTTCCGTCCGTGCCACCACCCATGCCCGGAAGTCATACTGATGAGCGTTCAGTGACGCCTGAGACAGGTGCCCAAGTCAGCCGGACCAATGGGGGACTTCGTGCGGCGGGTGTTGGCGGTGCAATTCGCGCCGTGCGCTCTCTTTGTCGCCTCCGTCTGGGCTGCGCTGCGAGCAGGTGCCTTCAGCGGGCCCAGCCATTGGCAACGAGTGCTCCCGGGGACCCCAGCGGCCATGGCCGGAACCCTGGCAGTCCTCGTCGGATGTACGTCGATACTGGCCCTGCTGCTCCAACCGTTTCAGGTGCGCGCGGTGCGGGTGCTGGAGGGGTACTGGTACCGCTGGCCTGCGACCGCCGGGCTCGCCGGCGTGCTGGTCGAAGTGCAGCGCAGGCGGTGGGAGGTGCTGCGTGAGCGGGTGGGGGAAACGGCGCCAAGCGCGCAGGCCCGTGAGGTGCGCGCGGACGCCGGTCGCCGACTGGGCGCGCGTCCGCCCGTGGATCTTCTGCTGCCGACCGCGCTGGGCAATGCCCTGCGGGCCGGTGAGCTGAGTGCGGGTGAGCGATACGGTCTTTCTACACTCGCCTCGTGGCCGCGAATCTATATGCAGATCTCGGACCGCATGTCCGAAGCGCTGAATTCGACGAGAGACGCTCTGGATACTGCTGTCAATCTTTGCTGGAGCTTCCTGGCTGTGGCTCTGACATACGGTGTAGCTCTCTATGACGAGCCGAACTCCTGGTGGCTGTGCGGTGGCCCGGTAGTTTTTGCGGGTGTCGCCTACAAGGGAGCGGTCATCGCGGCACAGGCCTATTCCGGGCTGATGCATGTGGTCTACGACCTGCACCGGTTCGAGTTGCTCGATGCGCTGCACCACCCATTGCCGGAGGACCCGGTGACCGAGAAGGAGACCTTCGCCGAGGTCACCGCCCGGTTCACGGGACAAGGACGGATTCACAGAGCCTATCGTCATGGCGGGGGCCGGTCACACTCGCGCAATGCCGACCGATCCGCATACGCCGAGCACATGGATGACGAATCCGGTTGAAGGATCTGGTAGTTCATCGGGGGCGGGGCCCGTCTCGGTTATGCGCGTCAGGAGGGCTCCCGAAGCATTCACCTCGACCCACCGGTTGCGTGGGATGTCCACCCGCACATGGCCGGCGACGGCGGTGATGTTCACCGTGGTCGGGCTTCCCGCCGATTTTCGCGTCAGATCGGCCCTCAACTCGCCGAGCACGGACCGGAGGGTGAGGGTTCCGGCCGCGTCCGCGGGTATGACGATCCTTCCCGTCGTCAGAGTCCGGCTCCAGTGGTTGCTCGGCTGGTCCGGAACTGCCGTGCCGATGAGCAAAGAACCGCCGACTGCCAACACTGCGGGCAGCCCGAAATCGATGATCATGCCGGTGCTGATATCGCCTGCCGACAGCAATGCCGCTGCTGACACGGTGGCGAGCACGAGCGGAGCGATAAGAGAGGCGGGAGACATGGCCGTGCGCAACAGATTGAACGTGGCCAGGCCAAGTAGCGCCCAAGGCCACCATCTGGCGGTGAACTCCCATGTGGAATAGGCGCGTTGCACGGGGTCACCGATGAGAGAACAGCCGACGACCACCGCGAGCAGTCCGAGCCTACTTCTACCCCGCGACGCCCGCTGCCTGTCCTCCACCATCGCCGGCCGACTCCCACTCTCGCCGCATTGCGGTGGCGGCGCGCGGTGTCATCGTAGTGCGGCGGGGAGACGGGGCAGGCAGCGGGTCGGGGCGCTCATTCGGTGGATCGCCGACGGGCTTCCCAGAGTTTTTGGCGGTAGATGAGGGCGGTCGGCTTGTCCATGAACCACATGACGACAGGCGGGAGTTCGCGGTATTCGCACTCCGGATGGTGCTTCGGTTCCTTGCCGAGAGGGTCTGGGAATAACGTGCCGGTCACTGGATCGGGAGATGACAGTGTGGCTTCCCAGGCCTGGAGATGCTGCGGCTGGTAACCGGCCCAGTCCTCTGGTTCGTCGGGGACGACGATCCGGCGACATTGGAAGCAGATGGGTTGCTTCCTTCTTTCCGGTGGAGCCAAGGGCGGCGGAAAACCTGGCAGTTCGGTGTGGGTGAACAAGTGTCATCCCCTCCTTCTGAGCCGTACCCCGATGAGTCGTCGCACGGCTGCGTAGAACCAGTTATTTGTCTTTCCGAATGCGCTCATGTGCATGTAAATCACCCAGACCGCATCAGTCAATGTGGCCGTCAACACGACTATGGACGCTGCCCACCGGCACTCGATCTGTCTGCCGCAGTCTGGCGGCACCAGGGCTGCGGCGATTCCGATCCCCAGCAGGATGGTGCCGGAGTTGAAGGCATGAACTGCCCATAACTGATACCTGGACCAGACCTCCTGATCCCTTTCCTGTTTCACCCGCAGGTCCGAAGCGAAGGCCTTGACGTGCGCGGGACCCAGCCAGGACTCCAGATCGCCGTGGGAATAGAGATACAGGCGGGCGTGATAGGCGAACTGAATGCTCGCGATCAGCGCGAGAGCTGCGGTGACGAGGAGTAGCAGAGTGGGGCCGGGCCATTGGAACTCGTCGTCAGCGCCCCCGACCACTCCGGCCAGACTGAGCGCAGCGGCCGTGAGGAGAGGTGCTGCGATGAATAGGGCTGATGCGCTGCCTTGTCCGTAGCCGTAGGGCTCCGGTGCAGCCCAAGGATCCTTCTCGCCCGTGGGCGCCTGGTATTCCGTCACGCCTCCCCCTCCGACAGCGCCACAGAACACGTGCTTCGGAGTGTGACGGCGAAATGTACTCACTGGCAGGAGGGCGAACCGGCCAAAACGCCAGAGGGCCCCGTTTCCCAAGTGAAGGAAACAGGGCCCTGAGGCGAGGTTGAGAAGGTCAGAACCGCCGAGTGATCAGCGCCCTCTTCACTTCCTGGATCGCCTTGGTGACCTCGATGCCGCGCGGGCAGGCGTCCGTGCAGTTGAACGTGGTGCGGCAGCGCCAGACGCCGTCGCGGTCGTTCAGGATCTCCAGGCGCTGTTCGCCCGCCTCGTCACGCGAGTCGAAGATGAAGCGGTGGGCGTTGACGATCGCGGCCGGGCCGAAGTACTGGCCGTCGTTCCAGAAGACCGGGCACGAGGACGTGCAGGCGGCGCAGAGGATGCACTTCGTCGTGTCGTCGAACCGCTCGCGGTCCTCCGCGGTCTGGAAGCGCTCGCGCGTCGGTTCGTTCGTGTCCTTCGTGATGAGGAAGGGCATGACGTCCCGGTACGCCTGGAAGAACGGCTCCATGTCGACGACCAGGTCCTTCAGGACCGTCAGGCCCTTGATGGGCTCGACCGTGATCGGCTTCTCGGGGTTGATGTCCTTGATCAGCGTCTTGCAGGCAAGGCGGTTCTTGCCGTTGATCCGCATGGCGTCCGAGCCGCAGATGCCGTGGGCGCAGGAACGGCGGAACGTCAGCGTGCCGTCGATGTCCCACTTGACCTTGTGGAGGGCGTCGAGGACGCGCTCCTTCGGGTCGATCTCGAACTGGAAGTCCTCCCAGACCGCTTCCGCCGAGACCTCGGAGTTGAAGCGGCGCACGCGGAGGGTGATCGTGATGTAGGGGGAGTCGGCGAAGCCGGGCTCGGGCTCGCCGGCCGCGTCCGCCTTGTCCAGAACAGGGGTTGCCATCAGTACTTACGCTCCATCGGCTGGTAGCGGGTCTGGACGACCGGCTTGTAGTCGAGACGGATGGACTCGGTGCCGTCGTCGCCCACCTCGCGGTACGCCATGGTGTGGCGCATGAAGTTGACGTCGTCGCGGTTCGGGTAGTCCTCGCGGTAGTGACCGCCGCGGGACTCCTTGCGCGCCAGCGCGGAGACCGCCATGACCTCGGCGAGGTCCAGGAGGTTGCCGAGCTCGATCGCCTCGAGAAGGTCGGTGTTGAAGCGCCGGCCCTTGTCCTGGATCGAGACGTTCTTGTAGCGCTCGCGCAGCTCCGCGATCTTCTCGACCGCCGTCTTGATCGTCTGCTCGGTGCGGAACACCATGACGTTCGCGTCCATGGTCTCCTGGAGCTCGCGACGCAGGACCGCCACCCGCTCCGTACCGGTGGACGAGCGCAGCGCCTCCACCTGGCCGAGGACCAGTTCCGCCGGGTTGTCCGGCAGCTCGACGTAGTCCGCCTTCTGGCTGTACTCGGCGGCCGCGATGCCGGCTCGGCGGCCGAACACGTTGATGTCCAGCAGCGAGTTCGTGCCGAGACGGTTCGCGCCGTGGACTGAGACGCAGGCGACCTCGCCGGCCGCGTACAGGCCCGGGACGACCGTGGTGTTGTCGGTGAGAACCTCACCCTGGACGTTGGTCGGGATGCCGCCCATGGCGTAGTGCGCGGTGGGCTGGATCGGGATCGGGTCCGTGTACGGCTCGATACCGAGGTAGGTCCGCGCGAACTCCGTGATGTCGGGCAGCTTGGCGTCCAGCTGCTCCGGCGGGAGGTGCGTGAGGTCGAGGTAGACGTGGTCGCCCTCGGGACCGCAGCCGCGGCCCTCGCGGATCTCCGTGTAGATGGAGCGCGAGACGACGTCACGGGACGCGAGGTCCTTCATGACCGGCGCGTACTTCTCCATGAAGCGCTCGCCGTCCTTGTTGCGGAGGATGCCGCCCTCACCGCGGGCGCCCTCCGTCAGCAGGATGCCCATGCGCCAGATGCCGGTCGGGTGGAACTGGAAGAACTCCATGTCCTCCAGCGGCAGCCCGCGCCGGTACACGGCCGCCTGGCCGTCACCGGTCAGGGTGTGCGCGTTCGACGTCACCTTGAAGAACTTGCCGCAGCCGCCGGACGCGTAGATCACGGCCTTCGCCTGGAAGACGTGGATCTCGCCGGTCGCCAGTTCGTACGCGACGACGCCCGCCGACCGCTTCACACCGTCGACCTCGGTGATCAGCTGGTCCAGGACGTAGAACTCGTTGAAGAACTCCACGCCCTCCTTGACGCAGTTCTGGTACAGCGTCTGGAGGATCATGTGGCCGGTGCGGTCGGCCGCGTAGCAGGAGCGGCGGACCGGGGCCTCGCCGTGGTTCCGGCTGTGGCCGCCGAAGCGGCGCTGGTCGATCGTGCCGTTCGGGGTGCGGTTGAACGGCAGGCCCATCTTCTCCAGGTCGAGGACCGAGTCGATGGCCTCCTTCGCCAGGATCTCGGCGGCGTCTTGGTCGACCAGGTAGTCACCGCCCTTGATCGTGTCGAAGGTGTGCCACTCCCAGTTGTCCTCCTCCACGTTGGCCAGCGCGGCGGCCATGCCGCCCTGCGCGGCACCCGTGTGGGAGCGGGTGGGGTAGAGCTTCGTGAGCACGGCGGTACGGCTGCGCTTCGTCGACTCGATCGCGGCGCGCATGCCGGCGCCGCCCGCGCCGACGATGACGGTGTCGTACTTGTGGATCTTCATCAGGAATTCCTCAGCCCCGTGCCTAGCGGATGTTCGGGTCGAAGGTGAAGATCACCAGCGTGCCCAGCAGAATGGTGAACACCGTGGCCGTGTAGAGCAGGCCCTTGAGCCACAGCCGGGTGTTCGCGCGCTCCGCGTAGTCGTTGATGATCGTGCGCAGCCCGTTGGCGCCGTGGAGCATCGCGAGCCACAGCATCAGCAGGTCCCAGACCTGCCAGAACGGGGACGCCCAGCGGCCCGCGACGAACGCGAAGCCGATCTTCGACACGCCGCCGTCGAGCACGAGCTGGATCAGCAGGTGCCCGATGACCAGGACGACCAGGACGATGCCGGACAGCCGCATGAACAGCCAGCCGTACATCTCGAAGTTGCCGCGGGTGGACTTCGGCGTCTTCTTGGTCCGCTTGCGCGGGGCCTCGATGAGGGGCGCCGGGTTGGTGACGCCGTAGCCGGAGTCACCCTCGACGGGGCCGATACCGGAAGCGGTGGTTTCAGTGGTCGCCATCGGTATCAGCTCCCGAACAGTTCACGAGCGGCGTGGCCGAGGACGGGGTAGATCGCCCCGATCATGAGTACGACCCACAGGCCCACGACGGACCAGAGCATCTGCTTCTGGTAGCGCGGGCCCTTCGACCAGAAGTCGACGGCGATGACGCGCAGGCCGTTGAGCGCGTGGAAGAGGATGGCGGCGACGAGGCCGTACTCCAGGCACGCGACGAGCGGGGTCTTGTACGTGGACACGACCTTGTCGTAGTCCTCGGGGGAGACACGCACGAGAGCGGTGTCCAGCACGTGAACGAACAGGAAGAAGAAGATGAGGACGCCGGTGACTCGATGAGCCACCCAGGACCACATTCCTTCCCGGCCGCGGTACAGCGTTCCAGCCGGCACGGAAGTCCCTCCGGGAGCGGGGATTGGGGCCCCGCCGGCTTGTGTCGGTCGGTCGGGCCCGGCCGGGTACGGTCCACCGGCCCTCAGCATCGTATCCATGCGCTGCCGCCGGGCTCAGCCGGGGCCTGCCTGTGTGATCAAAGTGGCACGCGGATGGGGGAACTGGGCGGCCGATGAGGCGGTCTGGACTGTTATGCGCCGGGTGCGGTGCCGTGCGGGCTGGTCGCGCGGTGTCCCACGCCCCGCAGAGAGGTCACCAGCCGCTGCCTCGCCAGGCGGCGGAGTTCCTCTGCCGCCACCACCCGCTCGTCTTCCGGATCGTTTGTCAATCGTGACCGGATGCCTGCCAGCGCGTGGTCCAGGGCCTCACCGGCGGGCAGGCCGTCCAGGCAGATGACGAAGGCGTGGCCGAAGCGGGCCTCGTAGGCCGCGTGGGCCGCGTCCATGGCCATGTGGGCCGCCGAGTGGGCGCCGTCCGGCAGTACCGGCAGGGTCTCGCCCGCCAGGGCCTCGGAGAGATCCGTGGGGGTGAGGTCGTACGCCGCCTCGTCCGACGCGGCCAGCAGCGCGTCCACGGTCGGGTACGGGCGGTGTGCCGCGACCCGCTCAGCCCAGCGGAGGCTGTGCAGGCAGCTCAGAAGGAGGGACCGGGCCTCTTCGGCGGGCGCGATGTTGAAGGCGCCCAGGACGGTGGGCAGGGGCGGTATGGCCACTCGGCCAGGAAATTGTGTGGGCGTCACGTGTGTTTCGGCAGAGGAAGCTGTGAGAGGTGTGACGTCACGTTATCGAGTGTGGACATGACCTGTCCGACGGATGCCCGAATTTCACCCGCACGGGAGAGTTTCGGAACGTGTGGTGGACGTGATCATCTCGTGCCAGGCCCTAGGTTGACGATGTGAGTCAGCACAGGAAGCGATCGGAGAAGCAGGCACGCGGGCTGATCGCGGGGGCGGTCGCCGCCACCGTCGCGGCCGGGGTGGGTCTGGCGCTGTGGGCGGGGAACGACGGTGCCCCGGCCGGGTCGGCCCAGTCACAGGCCCAGTCGGCCTCGGGCAGACCGCAGGGATCGGCGGCCTCCTCCAGGGCGCCGAGCCCGACTCCCAGCCCCACCCGCTCCTACCCCCTGTCCACCACGCCCCGCACCATCCCGGCCGTCCGCGCCCACACCCCGGCGCGCGGCCCCGGCTGGCGTCCCGCCGCAGGGCTGCGTGTGGTGGTGGACGACGCCGACCTCGCCGACGAGGGCCGCCTCCTCGCCGGTGAGCTGGGGCTGACGTACGCCGGGCAGAAGGGCGACGTGCGCGCCGGGGACGTACGGCTGACGCTGAACGACGACGAGGGTGCGGACCCGGAGTCGTACGGCATGACCGTGCGCGGCGGGCGGGTCGTCATCAGCGGGGCGGACGACGCGGGCGTGTTCTACGGCACCCGCACGCTCAAGCAGGAGGTGCACGGCGGCGGTACGGCGCCGGAGGGCGTCGTGCGCGACGAGCCGGCCGAGCCGGTGCGCGGGTTCTCCCTGGACATCGCGCGCAAGCCCTTCACGGCCGGCTGGATCGAGGACCGGGTCCGCGAGCTGGGCGACCTGAAGTTCAACCGGCTCCAGCTGCACTTCTCCGACGACCAGGGCTTCCGGATCGAGTCCGACTCGCACCCGGAGATCGTGTCCAGGAACCATCTGACCAAGGCGCAGGTGAGGCGGATCGTCGCCCTCGCGGCCCAGCGGCACATCGCCGTCGTACCGGAGATCGACTCTCCCGGGCATCTGGGCGCGGTCATCGCCGCCCACCCCGAACTGCAGTTGCGCAGCGCGTCGGGGAGTGCGCCGCAGGGTGCCGTCGACATCTCCGAGCCCGCCTCCGCCAAGATCGTCGACGACCTGCTGAACGAGTACGCCACGCTGTTCCCCGGCGCCGACTGGCACCTCGGCGGCGACGAGTACCGGGCGCTGACGGTGTCCAGCCCGGCGACGACCTACCCGCAGCTCGCCGCGGCCGCCAGGAAGGCCTACGGCTCCGGGGCCACCGTCGCGGACCTGACGACGGGATGGCTCAACGACCGCGCCCACACCGTCCGTGCCCACGGCAAGATCCCGCAGGCGTGGAACGACGGTTTCTTCCGCGACACGTCCGTCCGGGCCGCCGCCGACATCCGGGTCGCCTACTGGACGGGCAAGGAGATCGGCGCCCGGCCGCCCGTGGCGTATCTGAGTGCGGGGCGCAAGGTCGTCAACTACAACGACGAGTTCCTGTACTACGTCCTCGGCGAGCCGCAGACCTTCGTCTATCCGACGGGGCGGCGCATCTACGAGCAGTGGACGCCGAGAGTCCTGCGCGGCACGACGGCCGTCTCCTCGCAGTACGACGGCCAGATCCTCGGCGGGGCCTTCGCGGTGTGGTGCGACTACCCGAACGCGCAGACGCAGGACCAGGTCGCGGCCGGGATCAGGATGCCCCTGCGGGCGACGGTCCAGAAGCTGTGGGATCCGGGGAAGCCGACTCTGACCTGGACGCAGTTCAAGGCGCTCGGGGATCGGCTGGGCTGAGGAACCCGGGATTCCCTGTGGACGGAGGGTGCCGGCGAACCGTATGTTCCGCATGCCGCGCGTGAGGCTCTGGGGAGAACCTGCGCGGTCGGCCGACCGGATCATCCGCAGTCCGCCGCACATCCACACACCGGGGGACCCGCCATGCTCTGCACGCGCTGCCATCACTTCGAAGCGGACCCCGACGGCACCCTGTGCACCAACTGCGCGACCCCGGCCGGGTTCCAGGCCCCGCCGGTCGGTTCGCCCAAGGTCTGGCTGCGCTCCCCGGTCGGGCTCGGCCGGGCCGTCGTGGCGATGCTCGGGCTGGTCGCGGCCGTCGACGTGTTCGCCCTCGTCGCGGACTTCCTCCGGTACGAGGTCACGGGCGACCTCGTCGACGGCCACGACGGGGCCGACGTATGGGACCGGGCCGACCTGACGGACACCCTGAGCTGGGTGGCCGGCTCCGCGCAGGTCGCCGTGCTGTTCGCCTGTGCCGTCGTCTACGTCATCTGGTTCTGGCGGGTGCGGGTCAACGCTGAGGTGTTCGCCCCGGAGGGACACAGCAAGGCGCGCGGCTGGGTGATCGCGGGCTGGTTCGTGCCGTTCGTGAGCCTCTGGTACCCGCGCCGGGTCATGCTCGACATCTGGGACGCGAGCAGCCCCGGGAGCAAGCCCGAGGGACACGCGCTGGTCAACGTCTGGTGGGCGCTGTGGCTGGTGTCGAACGTCGCCGGGCGGTTCGTGGCCAGTACGGCGTCGGACGCCCGCACCTTCCAGGAGATCCACGACTCGATGGTCCACATGTTCTTCGCGGACGGCATCGACCTCGTCGCCGCCGTGTTCGCCGCCGTCGTCGTGCTGCGGCTGACCCGGATGCAGAACGAGAAGGCCGCCCGGGGCCCCCTGGCGCCCGTCACCGTGTGACGGATTTCGTCCTTCCTGCTGCGAACTGCCGTACGAATGTGGTCTATTCGGCCCGAGTCGTGTCGAGACGTGCCGAGCAGCCAGGGGGAACCGGGGATGGGCTTCTGGGGTTACTTCGTCGTGGGCCGCGGCGAGCGGCCCCTCGCTGAGCTGGACGCGCTGGCCGGTGCGGAGGGCATGGTCCTGCGGGAGTCGGCGCCCGGCGGATGGCAGGTCTGGGAGTACGCGAACGCCGAGGGCGACGTCGGAAGCATGAACGCCCTCGCCCTGGAGACCGGTTCGCCCGCGCTCTTCGGGTACGTCATGGACAGCGCCTCGGTCGTCCTGGAGGCGGCGGGGCCGGAGAGCGGGGCCTGGACGACCTGTCTGGCCCGCGCCGCCATGGCCGGGTACATCGAGGGCGGCGACGCGGGGCTGACCCTGGAGGACTACTTCCTCGAACCCAGGGACGCGGCCGCGCGAGCCGTCGCCTGGGCTGCGGAGGCGGGGCACGAGGTGGCCGAGGAGCCGCTGCTCGACGTACTGGACGCCGAACCCGACCTGTTGGCCGAAAACCTCTTCTTCCGTATGCTCGACCGGCTCGGTGTGGTGCCCCTGTGACACTCCCGGGCCGTCGCACGCAGTAAGGGGAAGTGCGTGTTCCGTGTGGGGGCACCGCTCGGCGAGGGAGGCGCGGATGAGTCTGGTGGAGCTGATCGGCCAGGCCGACGAACGCGGCCTGGCCGTCGGCGGGTTGGCTTGTTTGGATCGCTGCGTACCGCTGCTGGGCGACGACGACGAGATCCTCCGCCCCCTGTGGGCCGCACTCGCGGACGACGCCGCCGCCGGGGAGTGGGGCGAGCGGCTGGAGCAGGTGCGGGGAAAGCTGGGCGGGGACACGGAGTTCGGCGTGGGGGACCTCGCCGGCTCCGGTGAGGGCGGGGCCGTGTCACTGGCCCGTCGGATGCTCGCCGCGGCGCCCGCCGAACGGTCCGCCGCCGCACTGCGGGTGTGGGCCGACGCCTGCTCGGTCGCAGCGCTGCAGATCCACCGGCTGCTCGACCCTCTGAAGGACGCCGACTCGGTCGAGGCCCGCCGCGAGGGCCGTACGGAGGGCATGTCGCCCCTCGTCGCCGCCGAACTGCGCCGCCAGATCGCCGTCCTGGACCTCCTCGCCGGCCACGGCCCGGCAGGCCTGCGTCCCGCCCTGGCGGTGTCGACGGAAGGGCGTCGGGTCCTGCGCGCGGTGGTGTCACGCAGGAGCAGACGGCGCCGGTGAGGTGCGCGTCGACGAGAGGGTTCTGTGGCTGTCCGGCGAGGGATGCGGTGAAGGTGCGTCAATTCTGTACCGGTCCCGGTGATAGCCCCTGATCCGCGTTACGCATCACCCCGCCGGGACGCTGTCCCTCATGTGACGACTGATGTGACGACTCATGCGACCCATGCGACGACCCGCCAGGGCCCCGGCTCCGCTCCCAGGCCGTCCGCCGCGACCAAGCCCGTGCGGTGGGCGGCGGACGCGGTGTCGGCCCTGCGCGAGGGTGCGCGGGTGCGGCTCGACTACTCGGCGCAGAGCCTGTGGCGGGTCGACCGGCTGATAGAGGAGATACGGCGGGAGGGCGCGCCGTATGCCGCCGTGGAGACCGTGCTGCGCGGGTTCGGTGCATACGCGGGTGAGGTCGTCGTCGGCCAGACCGGTGCCGAGTGGTGGGCGACCGGCGGCGAGCACTGGGTCCGTACGCCCGACGGCCGGCTGTGGGACCCGGTGGACGAGGCCCGGCGCTGCTTCGCCGGGGACGGTTCGCTGCGGCTGCTGTGCCGGGACGCGACGGGTGCCGCGGGGTGATGACCGCGGAGGCATGTACGCCGTGACCGGAGACGCTGCCCGGACGCCCGTTGCTATGGATCCGGACCACCGCGCCGAGCGTCAGCCACGCCCTCCGCTGCATGCTGAGCGGTCTGTCCGCACGGCCACGACGACTCGCTACGGTGACGGTCCGTGGGGGCGCCCGAAACGCGCGGCACGCTGTGACACTTCTGTGCAGTCAGGCGCTGTTGCCCGTAGGGGACATGGGCAGGGGTGACCGCGCCGGCCGGCACGGAATCGCCATGAACCGGTACGGACGGGAAAGTTCTTGGGTCAGGGAGGGCAACCCCGCCGCGTGCAGGCGTACGACGGGGAACTGGGCGCGGCCGTCACGCGGGCCCAGGACGGCGACGAGGCCTCCTTCGCGGTCGCCTACCGGCTGGTGCAGCCCGGACTGCTCGGATATCTGCGCGGGCTGGTCGGGGACGACGCCGAGGACGTGGCCTCCGACGCCTGGCTGGAGATCGCCCGGGACCTGGGCCGGTTCAGGGGGGACGGGGCCGGCTTCCGCGGCTGGACCGCGACCATCGCCCGGCACCGGGCCCTGGACCATCTGCGCCGGCAGAGGGTACGGCCCCGCGCGACGGCGCTGGAACAGGACATGCTGGATCTGCCCGGCCCGCACAGCACCCCCGACCAGGCGCTGGAGTCCCTCTCCACCGAGTACGCCCTGGACCTGGTCCGGGGCCTTCCACGCGACCAGGCCGAGGCGGTCCTGCTGCGGGTCGTCGTGGGTCTCGACGGCCCCGCCGCAGCCCGCGTCCTCGGCAAGCGCCCCGGCGCGGTGCGAACCGCCGCCTACCGGGGCCTGAAGCGGCTGGCGCATCAGCTCGGCGCCGAGGGTGTGACGGATGACGGCACCGGGACGCTGGGGGAGTCGACATGACAGGTGAGGACACGACGTCGGACAGGGACGGCCACGGGATGGGTGACGAGCGGAACTCCGGGTTCCCCGACCGCCGCCCCGCCCCTGGGCCACCCGGGCCCGAGCCGGCCTCCGGCGGCGGCCCCCTCGAAGCGCTGCTCGCCGTGGCCCTTCGCGGTGACAAGGCCGACGGCGAGGCCGAACTGCGGGCCGTGGCCGCGTTCCGGGTCGCCCGGGACACGGGGGCGCACCGGGCACGGACCCGGCGACGGGACGACTGGCGGCCCCGCGCCCGGCGGCGGACCGTACGGTCGCTGCGGACGACGCTCTGCGTGCTGCTCGCGAGTCTCACCCTCGGCGGGGTCGCCTACGCGGCGATCGGCGGTGACCTCGGGCGAGGCGAGGCGGGCAAGGGGCACGTACGCCCGAGCGTCGCCGCGAGCACGCCGGCCGAGGCGCACAGCAGTTCCCGGCCGTCCGTGTCCGCGGCCCCCGCCGGCCGTCCGCCCACCGCGCAGAACACCCTGGCCCACTGCCGCGTGTACGAGAAGCTCCGGGACCGCGGCAAGGCGCCGGACGCCACGGCGTTCCGGCGGCTCGTCACGGCGGCGGGCGGGGAGGCGGACGTCAGCGCGTACTGCGCCGCGCTGACGGCCGGTACGGCGACGAACGGCGCGGACGGCGCGGAGCCGGGGAAGCGGAAGGCGGAGGCGAACGCGAACGCCGGGAACAACGGGTCCGACAAGAAGTCCAGGAAGCGGTGACCGGTACGGCCGGTCGCCAACATCTGGCTGGAATCACCTTTTCGATCTGACGTTCGGCATATCGGCGGCTACTGTCCTGCACCGTGGAGGAAAGTGGATCAGAGACCCTCCGGTTCTCCCTGCTCGGCCCGCTGCGTGCCTGGCGGGGGCCTGCCGAACTGGCGCTCGGCTCCCCTCAGCAGCGTGCCGTGCTCGCGGCCCTGCTGCTGAGCCGGGGGCGGGCGGTCGCCCTGGCCGATCTTGTGGACGGGATCTGGGGCGCAAAGCCGCCGCAGGGCGCTGTCGCGATGGTGCGCACCTACATCTCCCGACTGCGCAGGCTGATCGAGCCCGAGCGGACACCGGGACAGCCGTCCGGGCTGCTGGTCTTCATCGGCGACGGATACGCCTTACGGACCGACAGGGTCTCCAGTGACCTGGCCGAGTTCGAGGAGGCGGTGGCGCGGGCCGAGCGCCACCGGGCCGCCGGCGACAGAGCAGGCGCGGTCCGTTCGCTGCGTACCGTGCTGGCCGCCGGGGAGGGTACGGCGCTGGCCGGAGTACCCGGTCCCCGCGCCGAAGCCGCACGGACCGATCTGGCCGAACGGCGGCTGGGCGCCTTGGAGTTGGGGCTGTCCATGGAGTTGGAGCTGGGTCGGCACGAGGCGGTGGTGCCGGAACTGCTGGCGCTGCGCGACGCGCATCCACTGCGTGAGGCCGTGAGCGAGCTGCTGCTGACCGCCCTGTACCGGTGCGGGCGGCAGGCCGAAGCGATGGAGGCCTACGCCAGGACGCGCCGCACCCTGGTCGACGAACTGGGCATCGAGCCGGGCCCGTCCTTACGTGCCGTACACGCACGACTTCTGGCCGGTGACCTCGCGCTCGCTCAGCCGACGCTCCACACACCGGCCGACGGCACCCATGCCCCGGACAGTCCCGGTGCGGGGCCTCACCAGGAACCGGACGCTCCGTCGGCGGCCCGCCGGACCGGGGCCGTAGGCCCTGCCCAACTTCCCGCCGACCTGACCTTGTTCACCGGTCGTCGCGCCGAACTCGACCATGTCGCAACCCTGTTGCCCGAGGGTGATGGTCCGCCCGGCACCGCGGTCATCGGCGTCGTCGACGGAATGGCCGGGACGGGCAAGACCACTCTCGCCGTGCACTGGGCCCACCGGATCGCCCACCGCTTCCCCGACGGCAGTCTCTACGTCAACCTCCGCGGCTACGACCCGCACGGCTCCCGGATGCTTCCCGGCTCCGCGATCGAGATGTTCCTCGTCGCGCTCGGTGTGGCTCAGCAGGCCGTCCCCGAGCAACTCGACGCGCAGGCCGCCCTCTACCGCAGCGTCCTCGCCGACCGGCGCGTCCTGATCGTGCTGGACAACGCCCGTGACACCGACCAGGTACGGCCGCTGCTGCCCGGCACACCCGGCAGCCTCGTCATCGTCACCAGCCGCAGCCGGCTCAGCGGCCTGGTCGCCGGGCACGGCGCACATCCGATCACGCTGGGCCTGTTGAGCACCGAGGAAGCGTTCGAGTTCTTGACCCGGCGGCTCGGCAGCGCCCGCGTCGACGCCGAACCGGAGGCCGTCGCCGCCATCGCCGAGCTGTGCGCCCGGCTGCCGCTGGCCCTGGCCATCGTGGCGGCCCGCGCCGCCCACCATCCCCACTTCCGGCTCGCCGCCATCGCGGAGGAGCTCCGGCACGACCACGGCAGCCTCGACGCGTTCGTCGGCGACGTCGTCGGCAGCGATGTCCGTGCCGTGTTCTCCTGGTCGTACCACGCCCTGTCGCCCGGGGCGGCCGGGCTCTTCCGCCGCCTCGCCCTGCATCCCGGTCCCGACATCACCACCGCCGCGGCCACCGCGCTGACCGGCGCACCACCACGTGAGGTCCGCGCCCTGCTGAACGAGCTCACCGGGGCGAGCCTGCTCATCGAACGCGCCCCCGGGCGGTTCGTCTTCCACGACCTGCTGCGCGCCTACGCCGGCGAACTCGCCGAGACCGAGGACAGCGAGAGCGCCCGCGGCACGGCGTTGCTGAGGATGCACGACCACTTCCTGCACACCGCCCACAACGCCTCCTCGGTCCTCGATCCGTTCCGCGAGACCATCGCCCTGCCGTCGAGCACAACGGGCAGCGAGCCCCTCGGGTTCAACGACCGGGCACAGGCGACCGCCTGGCTGCGCACGGAGCGGTACGTCCTGCGCGCGATCGTCGAACACGCCGCCGCCCACGGCTACGACGAACACGCCTGGCGCATCGCCGCCGCCCTGGACGTCTACTTCAACCGGCTCGGTTTCTGGCACGACCTCCTGGAGATCAACAGCGTGGCGCTGGGAGCGGCTCAGAAGCTCGGCGATCCCACCGGCCAGGCGTACTCCCTGTGCGGTCTGGGCGTGGCCCACTCCCAGCTCAACCACGCGAAGCCCTCGTTGCGGTACCTCGAACGTGCGCTGGACCTGTTCCGGGACACCGACGACCCGTTCGGACAAGCCCGTGTCCATCGTGGCCTCGCCTACCTGGCCAACCGGACGGACCGGCGCCCCGCCGCCCTCGACCACTACGCACAGGCACGCGCGCTGTTCCGGGCCGAGGGCGACCTCAACGGCGAAGCCGGGGTGCTCAACCAGGTCGCCTGGACGTACATCCTGATCGGCGACCACGACAAGGCACTCGACTGCGGTCGGGAAGGCCTCCTCCTCTACGAGGAGATGGGCGACCCCTACGGCGCGGCGGCGACGCAGGACACCATCGGTTACGCCCATCACCACCTCGGTCGGCACGAAAGGGCCATCGAGCACTTCGAGCTGTCGGCGCAGCTCTTCCACGGAATCGGCGACCGCTTTCTCGAATCCGACGTCCTGCGCCACCTCGCCGCCGCCCGCCGTGCCATCGGCGACCGGGACGCGGCCCGCGAGGCGCTGCGCTCGGCACTCGCGCTGCTGGAGGAGATGGGCCACTCGGACGCCGAGGACGTGCGCGTGGACCTGCGCGCCCTGGACACCGACGAGCCGGACGCAGCGGCCGGTCACTGACGCCTTCACAGGCCCTGCCCGTCGGTCAGCACGCCACGTCGGTCTCCTCCTCCCACACCTCTTCCACCGCGATCCCCTGCTCCCGCAGGGCGAGGCGAAGGCTGCGCAGCGCGTAGTACACGCGGGACTTCACGGTGCCCCGCGGAATCCCGAGTTCGTCCGCGGCCTGCTGGGTGGTGCGGTCCGCGAAGAACGTCGCCAGGAGCACCTCACGGTGGGCCGGCGTGAGCTTCTGCAGGGCCTTGTGCAGGACCAGGGACGACAGCATCTGCTCGATGTCGTCGACCTCGGCGCACATGTCGCCCAGCCAGGTGGCGCCGTTGATCTCCAACGGTCGCGCCATCCGGGTCCGGTGCGCGTCGATGACGAGGTTGCGGGCCACCCGGAACATCCACGGGCGTACGGCCATTCCCTCGCCGTCGGTCAGGTTCCGGCTGTTCCAGCAGCGCAGCAGCGTCTCCTGGAGGACGTCCTCCGCGCGGTGCGTGTCCCCGTCCAGCATGCGCAGTACGTACGAGTAGAGGGCCGGCCCGTGCTCCAGGTAGAGGTCGCGCAGCGCCCGTTCCTCGGGAGAGACCGCGCTCGCCGATCCGATGGCCGTCACGTTCATGGATGTACTCCTGCTCCTTGGGTCGACCTGCACCGGCCGATCGCGGGCCGGAGCGGGGTCTCCTGGGGAACGGAGTGTTCCGAGGGACGGTCCACGTCCGTTTGACGCTCGTTGCACGAACCGATTGACGGGCCGGTCAGCCGTGGTGCGCGGAGGGAGTGCGCGGGGTGGCCCGCGGGGATTCAGGCGTACACCCCCTCCAGCGCCTCCACGTGCCGGTGGACCAGTCGGGCGAGTTCGGTGTGGCCGGGAGGCAGCGGACCGCGACGCTTCAACATGCCCCACATGTGCAGCAGTTCGCGTCCATGGACGACAACGGCCCGTTCGTCGTCGAGCTGCTGCCAGGATGCCGCCGCCCGAGTCACCTCCGTCGGCGCCCGCTGGTCCCCGGCCCCGCACCGGATCCGGGCCACGGCCAGCGCCAGCACGACAGCCTCGCGGTAGTCGCCGCGCAGGTGCGCGAGGTACGCCTCCAGAGACCGCGCCTCCACCGCGTGCGGATGCTCGGCGCCCACCGAACCGGTCAGGCTCTCGCGCAGTGCGGTCGCGTCGGTGAACGCCTCGTCGAGCCGGCCGGTGGTCGCCAACGCGTTGATACGGCCGATCTGTTCGGCGAGTTCGGCGGGCGGCAGGTCGACGCCGGGGGCGGGTTCCTGCGCGGCGGTACGGGCGGCGGCCATGCCGCGGGCACGGGCGACCGCGGTGGCGACGGCGGAGGCGGCGGGGCCCGTGGAGGGCGGGGGAGTGACGCCGGGGGACGACGCCGAGGCCGGCTCGGGGTCCGGCGGGGATGCCGGCTGCGGTTCGCGTTCCGGTGCCTCCTCGGCGTCGTACGCGAGGATGTGGCTGGAGCCGTCGGGCAGCACCTGGAGGACGAAGTGGGCGGCGCCGGGGCCGTTCTTGACGGTCGCCTCGACGGCGGCGTCGCGCTCCTGCGCGTGCCGCTGCAACTGGTCCAGCACGGCCTCGTGCACGGACTGGCCCGGCGCGGGGACGAGCGGGTCGCCGTCGATCTCGGCGAGGCCCTCGTCGCAGATGTACACCTCGAAGTGGTCCATGGCTGTCCTCCTCATGCGGCGGGTTCGGCGGTGTCGGTGAAGCTGGGGGTGACGCCGGGGGTGGCGCCCGTGGGCGGGGCGGCGATGCCCTGGTACTTGGCGAACTGGGCGCGGATGGACAGGACGTAGCTCAGGGCGTCGTTCGACTGCGGGACTCCCTTGGCCGTCTTCACGGCGTCCATCCCGATGGCGTAGCCGGCCAGAGCGAGGTCCAGGACGCTGTTGGTGGTGGTGCCGTTCTTGTCGGTGGACTTCACGATCGTGCCGTCGTCGATCAACTTCTGGCCCTGGTCGGCCAGATCACACATGTAGCGGCCCTGGGCCATGATCGAGTCCGCGCTGTCCGTCGCCTGTGTCTTGCCGTTGTTGTCGTCGTCCTTGCCGTACTGCTTGAAAACGTCCGGCGGCAGCTGCGAGATGCCCACCTCGCCCCCGGGGCCGACCAGGGTCGCGTTGAAGCCGGACGCCTTCTCCACCTGGGAGGCGATGACGATCGGGCCGATGGCGTCGCACAGCTTGCCGGCCTTCTGGATGGGGTCCACCAGGTCCTCGGGGACGGTGGAGGTGTCCAACTCGCCCTTGCCGTCGCCCTGGAGGACGGTCAGCATCTGGTTCGCGGTGTCGTTGTCGCTGCTGTAGTTGTCGGCGCTGCCGCCGCCTCCTCCGAAGAGCAGGATCAGCGCGATGAGCGGGGCCAGCAGGACACCGAAGCCGCCGAAGATGATGATGAGCGGCACGGCGCCCGCCAGGGAGAGCGGGATCATCACGCAGCCGCCCACGCCGGCGCCGGCCACCCCGTACATGACGGCCTTCGAGCCGCCGCCCTCCTCGCTCTCTCCCGCACCCATCTCTGTCCGCCTTCTTCTCATCCCGGCTTGAACCGCTGTGGCCACATGGCCCGTTGTGTCGTCCGACGGCCCCGGTGAATCGAAACGGGCCGCACAGCCAAAAAGTTCAAACCAGTGGAAAACCGGATGAGTCAGAGCAGCGGAAGTACGAGCAGTCAAGAGGGAGGCGGGAAGAACATCATGGGCACTCCTTCGGCGACACCGCCGGGCCCGCAGTCATGGGTGAGGGGACCGAAGTCCACACAGTCGGCGCCGCCGGCACCCCCGGCGACGGACGGTCCCGCGCCCGCACCGGCCGGATCTCCCGCACCGGCCGGACACCAGGCCCCTGTCGGTCGGTCGGCGTACTCCCCGCAACACGGCTTCGGCGGCGGGCTGCCGTCGGCCCCCGTGCGGCAGGCGGCTCCGGCACCTCGGGCACAGGCCGTGGCACAGCCCGCGCCGCGGCAGGCAGCCCCCCGCTCCGCCGCCCCCGCACGCAAGGCCGCTCCGGCCCGCGCGGCGGAGTCCGGCCAGGGTCGGCCGAAGCGGCCCAGGACGGCGGCGCGGGGCAGGTCGCGGGAGGACGTCGGATGGGTCAAGGCGCACGGCGGGTCCGGTGCGACCTCGCTGGTCGAGGCCCTCGGCGGAGTGGATCTGGGCGACCGCTGGCCGGAGCCCGCCCGCGGCGAGCCGTACCGGATCGTGCTGGTCGGCAGGACCAGCGCGGCCGGACTGCGGGCCGTCTCCCAGTCGCTCGGCGCGCTCAAGGACGGCAAGGCTCCGCAGGGACTCGAACTGCTGGCCGTGGTCCTCCTCGCCGACGCCCCCGGCCGGCTGCCGCTCAGTCTGCTGCGCCGGATCCGGGTCCTGCGCTCCGTCGTCCGCGTGCACCGCGTGCCGTGGATCCCGGCGTGGCGCACCGGCGACCACCCGAAGTACGTACCCAGGCAACTCGTCGCGCTCTCCAAGCTGGTGGGCGGCGAGCTCTACGGCGAGGGAGCCCTGTCGTGAGTCAACTCCTCTCCGGAGCCCAGTACTTGGCCGCCTACGACCCGGGCGCCGACGGCAAGACGATCCTCAACACCCTCTGCTGGGGCGCCTCGGCCTGCGGCGTCGCCGGACTGATCATCGTCGGCATGCAGATGGCGCTCCAGCTGCGCCGAGGCGACCCGGGCGAGGGCGGCGAGCACTTCCGCGGTGTCTTCTACGTCGTCCTCGGCTGCGTGCTCGCCACCACGGCCGGTCCGCTCGTCCTGTTCCTGGGCGACCTGACCCTTCAGGGCCCCTAGGGCCAACACGCCTTCCAGTACCGCAAGTCCACCCTCTCGCCCACCGCTCAGGCCGGGCGCCGACTCCTCGGAGACTCTCCATGTCCGCACTGCTCGAAGCCACCCACTTCCTCGCCGCCGCAGTTCCGAATCCGGCCACCGGCGGCACCGGCGACGTTCCCCAGCCGACGAGCAACGCCCCCTCCCAACTGACCAACAAGGTCAACCTCGTCCTCGGCATCCTCGCCTGGGCCGGCACCGCGGCCGGCGTCTGCGGTGTGCTGGTCACCGGCGCGATGATGGCCATCTCCGTCAAGCGGGGTGAGAGCTCGGAGCACATGAGCCGCCTCGGCATGGTGCTCGGCGGCTGTGTCCTGGTGGCCACGGCCGGCCCGCTCGTCAAGTTCGTCTTCTGATGGGACGGGCGGCCGGTCTGTTCCGGCGCGGAGAACGGCGGTCGGAGGAGACCGGGCCGTACTGGAAGCAGCGCAGCTGGCAGGCGTCGGCGGGGTTCCTCGGGCTGGTCGTCGTCCTGGGCGGGGTCACCGCGCTGACGTCCAGCTCGGGCACCGGTGACCGTGTCAAGGCGTCGGCGTCCGACGGCCCGCTCTCCGGTACCTCCACCAAGAAGGACGGCCGCCCGGCCGGCTGCCGTACCGACGACAGCGCGGGCGACGCGATCCCCACATCCGTACCCAAGGACATCAGTTGGCGCACGCTCGACATCGGGAGGGTGCCGGTCTCCGCCTCGGCGGGGCCGACCAGAATCCAGGGCGCCGTGTGGTGGTGCTTCGCGCACACACCCATGGGCGCCGCGCTGGCCGCCACTGTGATCCCCACCCGGATGAGCGGATCCCAGTGGCGCACCGTCACCGACCAGCAGGTCGTCGCCGGGAAGGGGCGCGAACTGTTCGTGTTCCAGCGCACCGCCGTGCCGGACACGGACGGTACGGACAGTGCCCCGGCCACCTCGTCGTACGCCGGGTTCCAGGTGACCTCGTACACGAGCAGGGCGGCGAGCGTCGGACTGTTGATCAAGAGCGCGCAAGGCTATGCCAGGACCAGCGTCGACGTGCGCTGGAGCGGCGGCGACTGGAAGATCCAGCCCGACGGAAGCGGCGGACTGTACTCGCAGTTGGCCTCCGAGCAGAGCGCCGTCGGCTACACACTCTGGGGGGTCTGACGTGGCGGCCTGCAGCAACGGGAATCCGCTCGCCGACGCGATCACCGGTTTCTTCAGCTTTCTCGGCGACCCCGTCGGAACGGTCATCGGTCTGATCGCGAAGTCCATCCTCGCCGCCGCCATCGCGGTGTTCGCGGGGCTGGCCGAGAGCGTTCCGACCCTGAACGACACGACCACCTCGCACGACCTCAGCAACAAGACATCGTGGATCGTGGTCTATCTGGCCGTCGGCTCGCTGGTGTTCGCGGCCGGCAAGATGGCCATCGAGCGCAAGGGCACCGCGGGCGTCACCGCGCTCAAGGGCATCATGCGCGTCGTCCTCGTCTCGGGCGCCGCCACCACCATCTGCGTGGCCGCCGCGAAGATCGCGGACGACTACTCCACCTACCTGTTCAACGACTCCGTGCAGACAGCGCTGGACCACATCGGCGCCTGCGGGGACGACAGCAACATCCAGTCCTTCCTGCTGCTGATCCTCGCCTTCCTGCTGCTGCTCGCGGGCATTCTCCACATGATCCTGATGTACATCCGGCTCGGCGTCATGATGATCATGCTCGGCACCCTTCCGATGGCCGCCGCTGCCTCGATGACGGACTGGGGCGCCGGCTGGTGGCGCAAGCACCTCGGCTGGATGATCTCCTGGCTGCTCTACAAGCCCGCCGTCGCTCTCGTGCTGAACGCCGGCATGTCGATGATCACCGCCGGCAAGAACGGAGCGACGGGCGCAACCGTCAACACCCGCATCGCCGGCATCGGCGTGATGCTCCTCTCCGCCATCGCGCTTCCCGCGCTGCTGAAACTCATCGTGCCCGCCGCCGCGGCCATGGGCACGGGCAACCCGATGGCCGCCATGGGCCAGGCGGGCGGCCAACTGGCCACCGGTGCCGTGCAGGTCGGCGCCATGAGCGGCGGTGGCGGCGGACAGGCGGGCCCGAGCGGAGCGAGCAGCAGCGGCGGTGCCAGCGGCTCGTCCGGGTCCGGTGGTTCGTCCGGTTCCAGCGGCTCGGACGGTGCCAGCGGTTCATCCGGCTCCAGTGGGTCGGACGGCGCCAGCGGTTCGTCCGGTTCATCCGGTTCGGGCGGTGGGGGCAAGGCCGCGGAGGGCGCGAGCAAGGAAGCCGCCGCGATGGGCGGCCCGGCCGGTATCGCGGTCCTCGCGGCAGTGGCCGCGGCCCAGGTCGCCGGCTCCACCGTCTCCGGCGCCGTCGAGGGCGCCGACGGCGAACTCGGCAACAACAAGTGAGCCCGGGGGAGGCGACGACACCCGGGCCGTACGCCCGTCGTCGCCTCCCCTGACGAACGGCCGCCGGGCTCCCTCCCCCCAGGGAGCCCGGCGGTCACCCCATCCGCCCCCAACTCGCGCTGTACCCACGTCACTTCACGAGAGGAACCGGTCACATGTCCACGGAAGCCGTCTCCCACCCGACCTACGGGAACTGGCGCAGGCCGAGGCGGGCGGGGCTCGGGCCACTCGGGCTCCTCGGTACCTTCGTGATCTTCGGCGGACTCGTCGCCACGCTGCTGGCGTCGCTGATCTCGCTGTACGCGGCGGTGATCGTGTTCGTGCCGGTCGTCCTGTTCCTGATCCCGCTCGCCATCCGCACCCAGGACGGCCGCAACGTCTACCAGTTGTTCGCCCTGCGTGTCGGCTGGTGGCGCCGGAAGGCCGCGGGCGCGCACCTCTACGTATCGGGCCCGCTGTCCGCACGGCCCGGGGGCCGGTTCCGCCCACCGGGGCTGCTCAACAAGGTCACCGCGACCGAGGGGCGTGACGCCTACGACCGCCCCTTCGGGATCCTGCACCATCCCCAGCGCGACCTGTACACGATCGTCCTGGGCTGCGACCCCGACGGTGGTTCGCTCATCGACCCCGACCAGGTCGACGTCTGGGTCGCGCTGTGGGGCGAGTGGCTGGCCCGGCTCTCCCACGAACCCGGGCTGAAGGGTGCCACCGTGATCGTGGAGACCGCCCCCGACCCCGGCACCCGGCTCGCCCACGAGGTGCTGCCCCGCATCCACCCCGACGCGCCGCCCGCCGCCCGCGCCGTCATGGAGGAGGTCGTCGAGCGCTACCCGAGCGCCTCCTCCGAGATGCACACCTACGTCACCCTCACCTACGGCAACCCGGCGGGCCAGAAGCGCAAGAAACAGGACGTGATCACCGAACTCGCCATCCGTATCCCGGGCCTGCTCAGCGGCCTGGTGGCGGCCGGCGGCGGCGCCGCCTACCCGCTGTCCTCCGAACGGATCGCCGAGGTCGTCCGGGTCGCCTACGACCCCGCGGTCGCCGCCGACGTCCTCAACGCCCGTGCCCTGGAAGGCGGAACGGGCCTGGAGTGGGACGACGCGGGACCCGCCGCCGCCGTGGAGACGGTCAACGCCTACCAGCACGACTCGGGTGTCTCCCGCACCTGGATGCTGACCCTGGCGCCACGCGGCACCATCCGCTCCTCGGTGCTGCGCGGCATGCTGGAGGCGGCCCCCGGCACCCGGCGCAAGCGGGTCGCCCTGGTCTACCGGGCCATCGACCCCGCCACCTCGGCCCGGATCGTCGAGGCCGACCGGCGCAGCGCGCAGTTCATGGCCTCGTCCGGCAAGGGCATGGTGCAGGCACGCGCGGCCTCCGAGGTGCGGGCGGCCGAACAGACCGCCAACGAGGAGGCGTCCGGCGCCGGACTCGTCGAGTTCTCGCTGATGCTGACGGTCACCGTCGACAGCATGGCGGAACTGGCCGACGCCAGCGTCACCGTACGCAACCTGACCGCGGCCTCCCGGGTGCTGATGCGCCCCGCCGACCGGATGCAGGCGGCGGCCTTCAGCTGCACCCTGCCCGCCGGGATCCTTCCGTGGGAGCAGACCCTCGTCCCGCACGAACTGCAGGAGGCGCTGTGAGCCGCCGTAGCGAGCAGAAGCAGGCCGAGCGGGAGGACCGCCTGGCCGAGGAGCAGTCGTTCGGGGAACCGGACGGCGGGCCGGTCCGGTTCGGCCCGGACGTCTTCGGGTCGCAGCCGTCCGGGAAGAAGTCCGCGCAGGCCAAGGCCACCCCCGACGCCAAGCGCGGCGGCAGGCAGAAGGCCCCGGCCAAGCCCAGGGAGCCGTACGTCCCGGCCCGCGGCTGGCAGGGTGCGGGCGGCGGACGCGTCGGCTATATGGACCCGCCCACCATGTGGCGCGCCACCACCGTGCAGGCCTGCGGTATGTGGCCGTTCGCCGCCGGTTCGGGCTCACCCATGACCGGAGTGCCTCTCGGACAGCACCTGTTCACCGGCGCCACGGTCTGTGGCGACCCGCTGAACTGGTTCACCCGGGCCCGCTACATCTCCAACCCCTCACTGTTCATGCTCGGCATGCCGGGCCTGGGCAAGTCCACCCTCATCAACCGGATGCTGATCGGGCTCGCCGCGACCGGTGTCGTCCCGCTGGTCCTCGGCGACCTCAAGCCCGACTACGCCGACACCGTCCGCGCGCTGGGCGGCCAGGTCATCTCCATCGGCCGCGGTCGGGGCGGCATCAACGTCCTCGACCCCGGCGCCATGGGCGAGGCCGCCGCGAAGATCGGCGGCGAGGCCGGCGAGGTCCTCAAGGCCGAGGCCCACGGCCGGGTCCTGAACATGGTCGCCGCCCTCATCACCATCGTGCGCGGCCGTCCCATGGACGACCACGAACAGTCCGTACTCTCCGCGGTCCTGCACCACCTGCGCGAACGCACCCCTCCCGGCCGTACGGTGCTGCTGC
Organism: Streptomyces sp. NBC_00285; assembly: GCF_036174265.1. NCBI lineage: Bacteria > Bacillati > Actinomycetota > Actinomycetes > Kitasatosporales > Streptomycetaceae > Streptomyces > Streptomyces sp. NBC_00285. The sequence continues at coordinate 6,723,866 of NZ_CP108055.1, forward strand.
CGGACGTGCTGCGCGTCCTCACCGAGGGCCCCGCCCGGGTCCGCGCGGTCACCCTCGACCGGGGCGACGACGCCCGCTACCGGGACGCCGTCGACCCGCTGCACCGCTCCCTGCTCGGCATCCTCGACGGCCCGCTCGGCGACACCTTCGCCTCCGAGACGTCCACCCGGATCGACGCGAACGCGTCCGCCGTATGCATCGACATCTCCGGCATCGGCGAGGCCGACACCCAGCTCACCGCTGCCGCGATGCTCGCCGCCTGGTCCGACGGGCTGGGCACGGTGGCCGCCTCGCACGCCCTCGCGGACGCCGGACTCGCGCCCCGGCGCTGGTTCTTCACCGTGCTCGACGAACTGTGGCGCCCGCTGCGCGCCGCCTCCGGCATCGTCGACCGCATCGACGCCCTCACCCGCCTCAACCGCTCCCTCGGCCTCGGCGATGCCAAGATCACCCACACCCTCAAGGACGCCGAGGCACTCGGTACCGACGCCGACCGCGCCAAGGCGCGCGGCTTCGTCGAGCGGGCCGGGATGGTGGTGTGCGCCGGTCTGCCGAAGACCGAGATGGTGGACCTCGGCAAGGTGGTCGGACTGTCCCGGCGCGAGATCGAACTCGTGTCGTCCTGGTCCTCGCCCCCGGGCTGGGGCGTCCGGGGCGAGGACGAGGAACCTCCGGGCCGGGGCCGCTTCCTCATCAAGGTCGGCGGTCGCCCCGGTATCCCCATCAAGGTCGCCATCACCGACGCGGAGCGCGAACTGCACAACACCAACACCCGCTGGACGACCAACGAGGCGGCCATCGAGCGGGCCGCCGCCCGCGCCGCCGCCGATGTCGCACGGGCCGCCCAGGAAGGGCCCATTCCGCTGGGTTTCCCCGGCGACCTGGCTCCCCTCGCCCTCCCCGGCGACCCCGGGTTCCCCGCCGTCGAGGCGTCGGCCGGGGGGTGGACCGCATGAGCGGACCCCGCAGCGGCGACCTCGGTGAGCAACTGCCGTGGGCCATCACCGCCGTCGCCGGCACCGGCCTCCTCGCGTTCACCGTCGCCTGGGCCGGCGGCACCTTCGGCGCCGGGCTCGCCGGCTACGGCTGGGACGCCCCGCCGTTCGCCAGGTCCACCATCGTCACCCTGGTCTCCCACGGACCGACAGCGCTGTGGCCCGGCACACCGGCCGCCGTGCTCTACGCGGGCATGTTCGGCATGCTGGCGCTCATCGCGGTGCCGGCCGCACTCCTCGTCAACTTCTTCATCGAGCGCGGCAGAGCGCCCAAGGGCCTCGCAGGCCGGCGCGAACTCGCCGCCATGCTCCCCAAGGGCATCGAGGCCCGCGCCCGCGAACTCCGCCCCACCCTCGAAGGCCGCGAACGGCTCCACCCCGACGAGACAGGCAACCTCCTCGGCGACCTCGACCCCAAGGGCCCCGAACTGCGCAGCAGTTACGAGGACGTGGAGCTCGACCTGATGGCGCCCCGCGCCGGTAAGTCCACCGGCATCGCCGTCCCCCGGGTGCTGCGCGCCCAGGGCGCGGTCCTGCTGACCTCCAACAAGTCCGACGTGTACGCCGTCACCCGCGCCGAGCGCGAGAAGGCGGGCGCGGTCTGGACGTTCGACCCGCAGGGCATCGCCCACACCCCGCGCGCCATGTGGTGGAACCTCCTCGGTGAGTGCCACACCATCGAGGGCGCCCGCCGGATGGCCGGCCACTTCGTGGCGTCCGTCAACGACGACACCGCGAAGAAGGACTTCTGGATCTCGGCCGCGCAGAACACCCTGACGGCTCTCTTCCTGGCCGCCGCGCGCAGCCGGACCCCGTTGCCGGAACTCCTCGGCTGGCTCGCGGACCCGGCCGACCGCACCCCGGTCGACCTGCTCCGCGAGGTCGGACTCATCGCGATGGCCGAGCAGTTGCAGGGCACCGTACGCGGCGCGGTGGAGACCCGGGACGGCATCTACGAGACCGCCCGGCAGACCGCCTCCTGCCTCCTGGACCCCGAGATCCTCGCCTGGGTCACACCCGACCCCGAACTCCCGGAGTTCCGCCCGGACCGGCACGTCCTCGGCACCGACACCCTCTACCTGCTGTCCAAGGATGGCGGTGGTTCCGCGGCGGGCGTCATCGCGGGGCTCGCCGACGCGACGATGCGGGCCGGCGTCGTCGCCGCCGAACGCATGGGCGGCCGGCTCGACCCGCCGCTGACCGCGGTCCTCGACGAGGCCGCCAACGTGTGCCGCATCTCCGATCTCCCCGACCTCTACTCGCACTTCGGCTCGCGCGGCATCAACGTCGTGACCCTGCTGCAGAGTTACCGCCAGGGCGCCCGCGTGTGGGGCGAGGTCGGCATGGACGCGCTGTGGAGCGCGGCGACCATCAAACTCCTCGGCGCGGGCCTGGACGACGCCGACTTCGTCCAGAAGATCTCCACGCTCGTCGGCCAGCACGATGTGAAGACACCGAGCGTCTCCCGCAGCAAGGACGGCACGTCACGCTCCTACTCCTACCGGCAGGAATCCGTCCTGCCGCCCGACAGGATCCGCGCCCTCCCCAAGGGCACCGCCCTGCTCCTCGCCACCGGCGTCAAGCCCGCCCTGATCCGGCTGCGCCCCTGGTACAAGGAGCCCGGCGCCGGTGCGATCTCGGCGGCGGCGAAGGCGGAGACGGCGGCCATCACGGAACGCGCAGCGGCTCGTCTGCTGCCGGGGCTGGGCCTGAGCCTGGACAAGGAGAACGCCGTGGAGAGCTACCAGGGCTCCGCCCGAGCGTGACGGTCCGCAATACCAGCTCGGCCGGTGCGTACCTGACTCGCCCCATCAGCCATACACCGAGGGCGAGTTGGGCGCCGTACAGCATCACGCACCCGGCGAGGACGACGGCGGTGCCGACCCGGTCGTAGAGACCGAAGCCGTACCCGGTGAAGACGAGCGCGAGGACCAGCGACTGGGTGAGGTAGTGAGTGAGGGCCATGCGCCCGGAGGCGGCGAGCACGCGGGCCGCCGCCGGGCGCACGGCGCTGAGGAGCAGGAGCAGCCCGCACGCGTACGACGCCGTGAGCGCGGGCGCGGTCAGCAGCGACACCGCGTGCCCGACCAGGAACCACCGGCTGTCGAGCGGCCCGTTCGCACAGCAGGCCGTGACCACACCACCGGCCAGGCCGACCGGCAGCCACCGTACGACGACCCCTCGCAGCCACCGCCGGTCCCGCCCCCGTCGCTCCACCAGCCCCGCCTTGGCCGCCGCGAGGCCGGCCAGGAACGCGGCCAGCATGTCGGGGGTGTACATCAGGTTCGCGCCGAGAGCCGTCGGCAGCTCGCGCAGATGGGCCCCGACCACCGACAGGAAACCGCCGCGGTAGGCGGCCACGACGCGCGCGGCCTCGGGAGCGTACTGGGCCGGGGTGACCGGCTCGGTGAAGGCGACGGTCAGCAGCCCGTACCCGAGCAGCAGCACGGCCAGGCCCGCCACCAGACAGACCGCGACCCGCAGGGCGGCCCGGGGGGAGAGGCCGCGCAGGCCGTACAGGATCAGTCCCAGAGCGGCGTACGTCATCAGGATGTCGCCGGGATAGAGCAGCACGGCGTGGACGAGACCGAGTCCGAACAGCCCTGCGGTACGCCGGAGATGGTGCGGGGCGGACGGGCTTCCCGACTCCCGGGCGGAGCGCTCCTGAAGGACGAAGCTGTAGCCGAAGAGGAAGGAGAACAGCTGGTAGAGGGTGGTGGTCGCGGTCACCACCCGGGCGGCGGCCCGGTCGACGCCCCAGGCGTGCGGACCACCCCCGAACGCCGTGTAGGGACCCGCCATCAGCTGGGCGTTGACGAGCAGGATGCCGAACAGGGCGAACCCGCGCAGCACATCGACGTGTTGGACCCGCCCGGGACGGACCGCCTCGCGCTCCCTCACCGCGTCACCATCGTGGTCCCGCTGGCGAAGGCCACGGTTGACGAAAGGAACCACCCGAGCGCCGGTGACAGCAGATACCGCGCGGTCCACAACCTGGCCGACTCGGGCCGGTCGCGCGGATAGACCACGGGCACCGTCCCGCCGACCGGCGGCAGTCCGCTCAGCGACCCGTACGCGCCCGGATCCATGACGATGGTCCGCCCCAGGTGGTCGGTGAACACCACGAGTCCGGTCCGCCGTCGGTCGCCCGGCACTCGCGGTGCCACGACACCCGTCACGAGCACTCCACGTGCCCACAGCCGTGCCATGGTCACCAACTGCCGGACGGCGAGCAGGAGAAACCCGAGGCCGAGCCCCGTGCTCAGGGCAAGCAGCAGCAGCCTGGCGTTCATAACAGTCCCCTTCACCGACCCGTGCACCTCTTCTCGCGCACAACGGATCCGTGGTGCCACTGGTTCACGCCCCCCTTGAACCGCCGGACGGGTGGCCCCCGTTGTGCGGACGGATCTCACGGTCCAACCCCGACCGACGCGTACGAAGGGAGCTTCGGCCCAGATGAGACGGCCCCTGCGCACCCACGGCTACCGGGCGGCGACAGCAGTCGCCCTGGCCTGCGCCCTCACGGCGGCGACCCAACAGGGCGCCCAGGCCGACCCCCAGACCCTCACCGATGTACAGAAGGAGCTGGAGAGCCTGTACCACCGGGCGGAGGTGGCGACCGACAAGTACAACGCGGCTGACGGCAAGGTGAAGGCACAGAAGAAGCGGGTCGGTTCACTCGACTCCCAGGTCCGCACGACCGAGGCGAAACTGACCCGCCTCAACTCCCTTGCCGGAGCCGCGGCCCGGGCCCAGTACCGCGGCGGCGGCATGCCCGCCGAGCTGCAGTTCGCCCTGGCCCGCGATCCCGGACGGGCCCTGGACAACGCGGGGTTGGCCCTGCGGGCCCAGCAGAACACGCAGAACCTGCTGACCGACCTGAAGACGACGAAGTCGGCCCTGCGCACCCGCACGGACGAGGCGGCGGCCGAGCTGAAGCGGTTGCAGGCGAGCCGCCACGCGATGGCGACGCAGCGCAGGACGATCGAGCAGCACATCGCCGAGGCGAAGCTGTTGGAGTCCTCGCTGGCGGCGAAGGAACGCCAACGCCTCGCCGACCTGGAGAAGAAGCAGTCCGACCAGGCCCAGGCGAAGTGGGAGAGCACGGGCATCCTCAAGAAGGTCGGCACCGACACGACGACCGCCGGCCAGAAGGCCATCGCCTTCGCCGCGCAGCAGATCGGCAAGCCCTACGTCTGGGGCGCCGAGGGCCCCGACTCCTTCGACTGCTCCGGCCTCACGTCCCAGGCGTGGCTGGCGGCGGGCGTCACGATCCCCCGCACGTCGGAGATGCAGTGGGCCCAGCTGAAGCACGTCCCGATCGAGGACATGCGACCCGGTGACCTGATCATCTACTTCTCCGACGCGAGCCATGTGGCGATCTACGTCGGGGGCGGGGACATCATCTCGGCGCCGCGTCCGGGGCGGTACGTGTACAAGTCGCCGGCGGCGTCGATGCAGATACTGGGGGTGGTGCGGCCGGAGGCGTGACAGCCGGGCAGGGACGGCGATGAGGGGGCGGGCCGCCGGGACAGGGCCCGCCCCCTCATCGCCGTCCGCGACTCGACGCGATCGTCAGGTCCGGCTCTTCGGCTGGGGCGGCGGGCCGAACGGGTCGGTGGCGTCGACGGGCGGTGACTCCTTCGCACGGTGAGAGCCGGGCTTGCAGCCGGCGAACGGCCCGGACGGGTCGCGCAGGATGTGCATGACCGGGTTCAAGTAGTCCCGGTGCCAGCTGGCGGGACCGCTCAGACCGGACTCGGAGCCGGTGTCGCTCAGCTCGCCCCAGGCAAGCCACAGGGCGTGCAACTGGGCCACGGCTTCTCGGTGTTCCCACCAACGTGAGCACCACGGGGCCATGGAGGTGACCTCGCGGCCGTAGACCGGCAACAGCACGTGATGCACCCACAGGGTCAGTTGGCGCAGCGACTGCCCGTACTCGGGTCCCTGCAAGTAGAGGATGAACTTCGGCGCGGAGGCGGGCTGCGGGACTTCGCCGGAGGCTGTGGTCGGCGCTTCAGTCGCGTGATCGAGTCCAGGGGCCCGGACCGTCATCGTGACGCTCCCTTCTGATGCGCGGTGCAGACACAGGTTTCATCTGGCTGAAACGCGTCCGGGCGGCGCGCGGTTCACCGGTCGGGGAGCCGGATTGAACCGCATGGGGGCAGGGCCCGTTGAAGCCACGAGACCGCCCAGCCGCACAACAAGAGCAGTTGTCACTCCGAAGAGGAGAAATCTCACGATGGCGGAATTCGATCGGTCAGCATTCGATAGGGATGAAGCCGCCGCAAGGAAAGAGCTGAAGAGGTACGGCCTCCACAAGGATGCCGCCTTCATGTCGGCCTTCGACGGCTACATGCGCCAGCTGTCCGACAACGGAAGGTGGATATCGGAAGGGTACACACCCAAAGAGGAGTGGGCCGGTGTCGCGGCGGAAAACCTCGTGGCCCAGTTCGACCGCCTCCAGGCGCTGCACGTCCCGGCCAAGTGGTGGCGGGACGAGTACAGGAACAACGGGCATCACAGGCTCTCCACGCAGGCACTCGCCGCGGTGGCGAAGGAGACCAAGAAGCGCAAATACCTGTGGAGCAAGTCGGAACCGTACTACCCGGCGAAGAAGGCAGCGGAGGCCGGCGGGCTGATCCTGGAGACGTCGCCCCCCGGCAAGATCTTCAACGGGAAGAACTTCGGGTTCGGATCCTGGTCCGACGCCCCTGTGCAGGCCCGGCTCTGGGAGCACATGTCCGGCCACTACGTGGATGGCGCAGAGGGGCCGGTCACCGGGGTGATGCTCGGTGGCCGGGTGGCGGGCAGCGTACTGACGAAGTACGAGTGGCCGCACCTGAAGAAGCTCATCGAGGAGGGCAAAGTCCCCCACATGCACGTCAAGTTGATGGGTTTCAGGGGCGACTCGGCCGACTCGGCCACCTGGTCGTTGGCGACGAAGGACAGCTTCGACGTCCGACGCCAGGGATCGTTCGACCGCATCCCGTCCCCGGACTCCGACTTCGCGGACAAGCAGAACCGGTGGCGGAACAGGGAGAAGGAACGGAACGCCCACGGCAGTTCGTCCAGTTCTCCCAGCAGCTCCGACGAGAGCGCCTCGTCCAATCTCTCGCTCGCGAACTTCCACGAGGTGTTCAACGACCCCTCAGCGGTCGTCTGCATGGTCGACCCTTACGCGGGAGACGGCCAGATCTCGCTGAGCCCGGAGGAGCTCTCCAGGGCCTCGTCCGCGAGTGGCGTCGCGCTGGAAAACACGCAGGGGCTGACGGGCCGCGCGCTGACCGAAGCCAACGTGCGCAACGAACTGGCCGCTCTGGCTCAGGGCAAGCAGACACTCAAGGAGAAGATCAGGAGTTTCCGGGAGGCCCAGGAACGAGGGGCCGGTGAGGCCCCGACCACCTTCCCTCTTCCCGCGATGCCGCCGCCGTTCAATGACTTCACCCCCGACCAACTGACCGGGGGCATGCACAGGATGTCCGTCAGTGGCGGTTCCAGCGGCGAGTTCTCCCCGTCGACCACGCGGCCCCCTCAGTTCTTCTACCCGGAGTCGTCGGCCAGTTCCGAGTTCATGATCGACCCCGGCCACTACAGCGGCGGCGCGTTCGTCGGTGACAGCTCGTACCCCGTCCCGCCGGAGCCGGTGAACACCGCGACGTACAACCCCACGTATGACGACTCCCGTTACGCGGGTCGGAGTGCGACGTCCAGTTCTTCGGGCGGCGTTCCGCTGGGGGACAGGACCCCCAGCCCGCCCGAGACTTCGGTGCACGGGGGTTCGGAACACGGGGACTCGGTGCACAGCTCCTCGTCGGACTCCGCCGGTGGCGGCATTCCACTGACGCAGGAATACCGTCAGCCGGCCCAGGAACCGTCGGACTCGCAGTCGACGCGCAGCCGTCAGGGGAGGGACAAGGGCAAGGCAAAGGCCCCCAAGGAGGTCCCGGCCTTGGTCAGGTGGGCCGCGGGGGGACGACGCCGCTGACGTCCTCTGCCCGGGTCCCCGGAGTGCACGAAGAAGGCGGCGACGGGAAGCCGGTCCCGTCGCCGCCTTCCTGTGCACGGCTACCGCAGCGTGGCCGCCCGCACCACCTTGGACCTCGCGGCCGTCGTCGAAGCCGCGGCATCGGTGAGGTGCGGCGACTCCGGCGACGGCGTCCGGGGCATCGGCAGAGCGGCCACGTCACTGGCGGTCCGCCCCATGCTCTCGTCCGAGGAGGACAACGGACTCGGCGTGCGGCGGGGGGAGTTACCGGCCGACGTGGAGCGCTCCACCGTATAAGGCAGGTGGGCGGGCTTGTCGAGCCCCTCCATGCCCAGCTCCGCCGCCCTGCTGACACCCATGTTGCTGGCCTGGACCAGGGTGATCTTCTCGCCCTTGAGGTTCGTCAGGTCGCTCGGGTCCTGGGTCGGTTCGGTGCGCCAGGCACCCTGGTTGTCCTTGCCGAGGCTCAGCTGCGGCAGCACCCGCACATCGCCGACCCGGAACGCCCGCATGGTGATGTCGTCCCAGGTCGCCTGGTCCACCTGGATTGTCGGCATGTCCGTGCTGGTACCGCCGGGCGGTGTGGTGGGTGTGCCGAAGGCGGCGTGAATGCCGTCGGCGAGGGCGCTGATGTTCATGCGCCCGATGACGTCCTCGCGCCTCGGGTCCTGCGTGTTGTACTTCGCGCCCAGAACGTTGTTGCCCGCGAGATTGACCGTGTCGGGCCGGAACCGCTTGTCGTTGTCCCTCGGGTTGAAGGTCACGTTGCCCTTGAGGACCTCGTCCTGGGCCATCTTGGCGAGGTAGCCCATGTGCATGACCGCGGCCGTCTTGGCCGCCTCCTGCCCCCGGGTGCCCTCGCGTGTGTAGATGGCGAAGGTGTCGAGGTGGCGCATCATCTGAGGTTCGATGTCCGCGTCGCCGTGCTGCTCCGTCATCGCCTGGAAGTCCGCGTTCAGGACGTTGCGCATATTGGCGTCCTGGCCGTGCGAGAGGTCGACGACCTTCAACTCCGCGGTGGAGAAGTCGAACGGCGCCGCCGCGGTGGGCGAGAAGTTCTCGTCCTGCTGGACCGCCTGCCATTCCTCGTCCGTCATGTGGTGGTGCGACAGGTCCACACTCAGACCGGTTTCGGTTCCCCGCAGCAGGTACGTAGTGAGATCCTTCGCGGCGATGTACCCCGCGTTGGACATCTCCATGTTGAAGATGTCCTCGACCGACTGGTGGCTGTACTTCGGTCCGAGGCCCTCGGCCAGCTTCCTCGTGTCGTCGCGAACGTGCCGCACCTGGACGCCGTGCGCCTCCGCCTCCGCCCGGTATCCGTCCATGAGCTCCTGCACATGCTGCCGCCCGGTGTCTCCCGGACGACGCCGGGGCAGCACCACCAGCTCATGTTGGGAGTTCGGGAACCGCTGGCTCAACGCCCGTAGTCCCGCCTTGGCGTTGTCGCTCAGCTCCTCTCCGAACCAGATCATCTGGACCCGCTCCGGCTCCTTGGCCGGATCACGCTCGGGCATGCAGGTACCTCCCTGGGACGGCGACCCAGCGCCGCCGGCTGTCACGCACAACGGCCCGTGCACGTCCGGGGGTTCAGTGCGATCTGAACCACCGGGCGCGGCTCCCCGTCGTGCTGGTGACGAGAACCCACTGAGCAGACGGAGTACGGACATGACGACCCAAGCGGCGGAACCGGCGGAAGAGCAGGGGAAAGGGCCCGCCTTCATCGTCTACATGGACGGATCCGAGTACGAGGACGGGCTGCACCGGCTGACGTTGTGGGTCCGCCATCTGCTGCTGCCGGTGTACGGCAGGGAGGTCACCTCCATGGCCCCCTGGTGCTCCAGTTGGTGGCAGCACAAGGAGGCGGTGGCGCAACTGTACGGACTGTGGATGGCATGGCAGGAGCTCACCGGTCCCGGCTCCGGGGCCGGCGGACCCTCGACCTGGCACCGCGACCATCTCACCCATGTCATGGCCTCCTTGCGGGATCCCGCGGGCCCCTTCGCGGGCTGCAAGGTCGGCTCACACCGCGCCAAGGAGGCGCCGGGGATGGATCCGTACCCGGCTTGAACCCGGGTGAAGGATTGAACCGTTCGATGGGCGTGGCCCGTTGCGTGGGACAGCACCGTGTCGGCGACCGGCCGACACCCCCTCGCAGCTGATCGATCATGGAGGTACGGACATGCCCGTTGCCCGAGTGTGGCCCTTCGCGTCACAGGGTCTGCTGGAGCGGCGCCGGTCCGCGGCGGAGGCGAACGGGCCGTACTCCCGTCAGGTTCCGTCAGGGCCGGCGGAAAACGCCCCGCCCATCGAGTACTCCCCGCCGGTCCCCGAACTGCTGCCGCTGCCACCCGGGTTCGAGCTGCACAGGGCGTAGGCCCTCCCGTCGGTTTCCGTACTTCGTCCGTGCCGTCGCGTAGAGATCGGACGCGGCTGAACCGCCGGGCGCCGACGACCCGTTGTCTCTCGTGTCAGCATCCCCGACCCGGAAGAGGGGCACCGTGGCATACGGCAACGAGGCGCCCTCAAGGCGGCGTCTGACGAAGGAACCGAGGCGGCGGAGGCCCTCCACAGGCCACGCCCAACTGGCGCGCAACCTGGTCGACGCCGAGTACCGCATGACGAGGGGTTGGCGCCGCCTGAACCCCGTCGGCCGCAGGCGCCGGGCGGACGCCTGGGACAGGCTGGCCGACGAGTTGAGCCGCCTGGTCGAACGCCTCAGAGGCCGGTCGAGGCCGGCGGAAGGAGCTCCGGCATCACGGGGAGCCCCGACGTCCGGGGGAGACACGGCGCTCAGCGGAGGCTCGGCGGCCGGTGGAGGGCAGCGGGGCGAGTCCCCCGGGCGCGAAGGTGAGCCCTCCGCCCGGGCCGAGCCACGGCGGTCCTCCGCGTCCCAGCGCCAGGCCGAGCCGGTCGCGCCGGAGTCGCGCCGCACCGGTAGGACCGGCTTCCAGGACATGGTCGGCCGGCTGCCGAGAGCCGAACGCGAGGCTTTCGAGGACGCGGTTCTGCAGCAGCTCAGATCCAAGGGGAAGTGGCAGAAGGCGTACGACAGCAACGCCCTGAGCATGCCCGCCGTCGCGGAGTACGCCAACAACGCGTACCTGCGGGAAGTGGGCAGCGCTGCTCCGCGACCCGAGCCGCGGCGGGAGGTCACCGCCGCGGAGGCCATGGAGAACGCCAGGGCCGCCATCATGGCCGACGACGAGGCGCAGTTCGCCAAGCTCCGCGCCCGCTGGGAGCGCACCGCACCCCCTGAGCGGCCGGTCGCGGAGCGCGGAAGCGGCTTCTCGTTCCCGCGGGAGAACGAGATGAGCGACGGCATCGCCTTCCAGGAAGCCGCACGCGTGCAGCGGGAATGGAGCACCGTCAACCCCCGCGACCGCGGCCCGGATGCGATGAGTGACGCGGTCGCCTTCAACGCGGTCGAGCAGGCATCCATAGCGCGTGCCGCCGCCGGCGCCGGGAGCCCGGCCGAGGTGGGGGAGAGCGATCCGTTCCTGGAAGCCGCACGCGTGGAGCGGGAGTGGCGGACCGTCACTCCCAGCGAGCGCGGCCTGGGCTCGATGAGTGACGCGGTCGCCTTCAACGCGGTCGAGCAGGCGACCGTCGCGCGGCTCACCGCCGGTTCCGACCAGTCCGCTCCGGTGCGAGAGAGTGACCCGTTCCGGGAGGCCGGACAGGCGACGGGGACGTGGGCCGGTTCCTCGGACGCGCCCGCCGTTCCACCCCTCATCGGCGAGGCCGGTCATCAGGTTCTCGGCGAGCAGCAGAAGGCCGTCCTGAACGGCGACGGAACGTCCTCGTCGGCTCGTCCCACCTCCGCCGCTCCCACCCACGTCCGCTCCAACACCGCCTCCTCCAGGGCAGCTCGGTAGCCGCAGGAGCAACTTCACGGCCGGCTGAACCTTCCACCGCACCCGGGCCGTCGTGCCTGTGCTGGTGCAACCCAGTCGTCCATCCCCACGAGCCCCAAGGAGAGGCATCTTCCATGCGCACCTTGCGCTCCATGCGCAGACGCACATCGTTCCTTCTGGCACTGCTCCTGGTCGTCGCCGGTGTCTCGGGCACCGCCGTACTGGTCCAGGCCCACCGCTCAGGCGACACCAAGATCAACGAAACCGCGACCGCCGCCGTCGCCGACCACACCATCACCCTGCAGAACCGCACCGGCAGCCGTATCTGGGTCGGCAGCGAGGTCAACGCCGACGGCTCGGCCGCACTCACCGGGCTGCCGACGCTGGACCCGGGGCAGTCCGCCACGATCGGCATCCCCGAGCATGCGGGCGCCGGGCACTGGCGCGGTACCTTCTTCGCCCGCCAGGGCTGCACCGGCGACAGCGGCAGCACGTTCCACTGTGCCGTCGGTGACTGCGGACCGTACGCCGACCGCTGTTCCCTCGGTCAACAGCCCACCGGACTCGCCGAGTTCAACTTCGACCCGGCCGACTCCGCGGCTCCCTGGTACGACGTCAGCTACGTGGACGCGGTCGCCGCCGCGGTCACCATCACGCCGAACGACGTCTCACCGCCCGCGAGCGGCGAGTGCGCGGTAGCGGGCTGTGCCGAGGATCTGCTGTCCGCCTGCCCGGCCGACAACCTCACCAAGGACGCGGGCACCGGGCAGCCGCTGGTGTGTGTCAATCCGAACCGGGACGCGAAGACCCCGTACAGCGACATGGTCAACCAGAAGTGCCCCACGGCGTACGCCTGGTCCAAGCAGGACGCCGAGCCGGGCAACAGGGTCATGTACCAGTGCACCAAGTGCAGCGGCCTGACCGTCGCCTTCGGAACCGGCAGCACCACCCCGGCCGCCCCCGCCACCAGCGCCCCTGCCACCAACCCCGTCACCACTGCCGCCCCGACCCGCAAGGGCGTCAGCCTCAACCCCGTCGACGGTGCCTCCCAGGCGCTGGCCGGGTCCGGCGCGTCCTGGTACTACAACTGGGCCTCCTCCACCGGCGCGGTCACCAAGCCGGACGGCGTGGACTACGTCCCGATGATCTGGGGTCCCGGCTCGGTCACCGACGCCGAACTGGGCGCGGCCGTTCAGAACGGCAGCAAGGAGCTGCTCGGCTTCAACGAGCCCGACTCCGCCACGCAGGCCAACCTGACACCCGAGCAGGCCCTGGACCTCTGGCCCCGGTTGGAGTCCACCGGCCTGCGCCTGGGCGCCCCCGCGGTCGCCTCCGGCGCCGACGTCGCCGGAGGCTGGCTGGACCGTTTCATGCAGGGAGCCTCGGACCGCGGCCTGCGCGTCGACTTCATTCCCCTGCACTGGTACGGCGCCGACTTCGGCCCCGACGCCGCCAACCAGCTGCGCGGCTACCTGCAGGCCGTCTGGGACCGCTACCACAAGCCGATCTGGCTGACCGAGTACGGGCTGATCGACTTCTCCCAGGGTGCTCCCCGCTACCCCGGCGAGCAGGAGCAGACCGACTTCATCAAGTCATCGGTGCAGATGATGGACGGCCTGGACTTCGTCGAGCGCTACGCGTGGTTCACGCTGTCCACGCAGACGAGCCCGACCGGCCTCTACGACGGAACGACCGCCAACGCCAGCGGCCGTGTCTACCACGACGTGAGCTGACCCGGGAGTTGAACCGTCCTCACCTGTCATCCGTTGTCCGGATGCAGCCCGGCCGTGTCCTCGCCCCCGGGGCCACGGCCGGGTCGTGATCGATCGGAGACTCATGTCAGGCGCCCCGCCCCGCCGTAGCTCTCTGCACGTCGGAGTCCGGGTCCGGCGGACCGTCCTCCAGCCGGCCGAGCCTCTCGCGGGCCTTCTCGGCGTCCTGGTGGTCGAACTCCACGAAGATCGCCAGTGCCTGCCGCCAGCTGTCGCGGGCGGCCTCCGGTTCGCCGGCGGCCAGGTGGGCGTCACCCAGGTTGCCCAGAGTGTGACCCTCTCCCCACCGGTTGCCGATGTCCCGGTGTGTTCTGAGCGCCTGGTGGTAGTACTCGACGGCGTCGTCGTAACGGTGGAGCCGGCGGTGGGCCGTGCCGAGGATGTCGAGGGTGACGCCTTCGACCCAGCGGTTGCCGTTGGCGCGCAGGAGGTCCAGGGCCTGCTCCAGGCAGTCGACGGCCTCGTCGAACCGGCCGAGCCGCTGGTAGGCGTCGCCCAGGTTGCACAGGGAGATTCCCTCCCCCCAGGCGCTGCCGATGGCCCGTTCGATCACCAGCCCCCGGCGGATGTACTCGACGGCCCTGCCGAGCCGGCCGGACTGCAGAAACGCATCGCCCAGGTTGGACACGGCCGCCCCCCTGCCGCCCGCGTCCCCGAGCTCTCGGTAGGCGACCATCGACTGGGTGAGGTGGTCGATGGTCTCGTCGAGGCGACCCGAACCGCGCAGTGCGGCGGCCAGGTCCGCGAGACCCTGCGCCTCGCCCAGGCGGTCGTCGTCCGCGCGGGCGGCGGCCAGTCCCACCCGCGCGGTGTCGACCCAGTCGTGCGTATGGCTTCGAAGGTAGAAGAACCCCCACAGGACCGCGGGCAGTCGCCACGCGATACCCGGCAGGCCGGACCCGGCTGCCTGGTGCACCGCGGAGACCAGGTTGGCCCGTTCGGTCTCGCACCAGTCCAGAGCCTGGTCGTGCGTCCTGAACTCCAGGGGCCGGCAGCGGGCCGGTGGCGGTTCCAGGCCGATCCGGCGACGCTTCGGGGTGATGTGCGGGTAGGCGGCGTCAGCGGTGTGCAGATACCAGGCGAGCAGCCGCTCCATGGCCCGCTTCCGTTCCTGCGGCGTCTCCTCGGCGCGGACGCGTTCGGCGGCGTAGACGCGCAGCAGGTCGTGCAGGGTGTAGCGGCCCGGGAAGTACTCGGTCAGCAGGTGGGCGCGGGTGAGCTCGACGAGCAGACTGCGGGCCTCCCGCAGGGGGAGCCCGGCGAGGGCGGCGGCTGCGGGCGCGGAGATGTCGGGTCCGGAGTGTATGCCCAGCAGGCGGAACAGGCGCGCGGCCGGGGCGGACACCGCCTTGTACGACCAGGAGAAGACGGCCCGTACGTCGGTGGTGATGTCGTCGCCGCCGGTGAAGGCGTCGAGGCTGCCGTGGCTGTCGCGCAGTTCCTCGGCGATGGCGCTGAGCGGGAAGCCGGGGTGGGCGACGGCATGGGCGGCGACGATGGCCAGCGCCAGTGGCAGCCGGGCGCACCGGGTGATGATCTCGTCCGTCGCTTGCGGTTCCGCCGCCGGCCGGGCGGTGCCGAGACGGCGCGTCAGGAGGTCGTATGCCTCGGAGGGCGTCAACTGGTCCAGGGTCAGCGGATACGCCCCTTCGCCGGCGACCAGGCCGGTGAGCTGGTTGCGGCCGGTGACGATGACCAGGCAGCCGGGGGACCCGGGCAGCAGCGGGCGGACCTGTTCGGTGTCGCGGGCGTTGTCGAGGAGGACCAGCATCCGCCGCTGGGCGAGCATGCTGCGATAGAGCGCGGTCTGGGCGTCGAGGCCGGCGGGGATCCGCATCGGCGGGACACCGAGCGCGCCGAGGAAGGCGCGGATGGCCTCGTCCGGCGTCACGAGCGAGCCGGTCGGATCGAAGCCGCGCAGATTGACGTAGAGCTGTCCGTCGGGAAAACGGTCGGCTATCTCGTGCGCCCAGTGCACGGCCAGGGTGGTCTTGCCGATGCCGGCCATGCCGCCGATCGCACTGATCACCACCGTGGCCGGGGCCCCGCTCTGCTCCGGTAACAGTGCCCGGATCTGGTCGAGTTCGGCGGATCGGCCGACGAACGTCGGGAGGTCGGCGGGAAGTTGTGCCGGGCGGGCCGTATGCACGACGGCCGGGGAGGCGGGTGACACCGGGGAAGCCGGCCCCTCGGGCGGGCGGGGGTCCAGGGTCGCGTCGGCCGCCAGTATGCGGTCGTGCAGGTCCCGCAGCGGCGCGCCGGGTTCGATGCCCAGTTCGGCCACCAGGGTGCTCCGCGTACTGCGATAGGCGGCCAGTGCCTCGGCCTGCCTCCCGGACCGGTAGAGCGCCAGCATGAGCAGGCGGCACAGTTGCTCCCGCAGTGGGTGCTTGCCGGTCAACGAGATCAGTTCGGCGATCACTTCGCCGTGGCGTCCGCGTTCGACCTCGATGTCCAGCCAGGTCTCCAGCGTGGCCAGTCGCTGCTCGTTCAGCCGGGAGCCCTCGGACTCGGCCAGGGGGCCGAGGAGACCGCCCAGTGCCGCTCCCTGCCACTCGTCGAGCGCTGCGCGCAGCAACGTCGCGGCGGCGGACAGTTCCCCGGCGGCGCGCAGCTTCCTTGCCTCCGTGACCCGCTGCTCGAACACGGCGAGATCCAGGCCGTCCTCCGGCAGACGGACCAGGTACCCGTCCCCGACCGACACGACCATCCGTCGGGTCTCGTCCGCCCCCAGCCCTGGCTCAAGTACCTTGCGCAGGCGCGACACATAGGTCCGAAGGACGGACACGGCAGCCGTCGGCTGCTCCTCGCCCCAGACCGCGTCGAGGAGTTCGGCGAGTGAGACAGCGCGTCCTCGCCGCAACAACAGCGTCGCCAGGACGGCCCGCTGCTGTGGCGAACCGAGGTCCAGTTCCTGTTCACCCCGCCATGCCCGAACCGGCCCGAGCACGGCGAAACGCACGCAGTTTCCGTAGCCGCTCACCCTCTGACTGTACTCAACAGCCGTCCCACCACAGTCATCTGACGAAGCGCGCCCCTCTCGTCCCGGTCGTCGCTGTTCTGTCTCCGCGGGAATTGAACCGTTCCCGTACGGCGCCCGTTGCGACAGCCGGGGACTGTCACGGCGTTCCCGACCGGGGCCGTGCGGCCGGGAAGCGTCAGAAAGGAATTGCCATGAGCCGGGGTGAAGAGACGGACGAGCGGACCACGGGGGACGACCACGCCGTGTCCGGAGAACCAGTGGATCTCGGTAAGGCGGAATCCGCCGGGGACGTGTCCGAGCCGGCACCGCGCTACGCGGTGATCATCTCCGGAGACGGCTCGGCCGCGATCGACGGCGAACCCGTACCGGTGGCGGAAGGAACGGCGGTCGACGCCGCGATCCTCGACACACTGCAGAGGTACGCACGCGACCGGAACGCCACCGTGACGGCGACCATCTCCGACCCCTCGGCGGGGTACGTGGCGTTCGTCGAGGTCGCCCCCGACGGTTCCAGCAGCCTTCTGGAGCAACAGCAGGAGCAGGTGGGCGAGCCCACCGAACACGCGGGACGCGCGGAATCGTACGGACCCGTAGCGGAAACCGGCCTTTCCGGAGCCGCAGCCGGAGCCGCAGCCGAAACTGACGATGACGACGTTCTCGATCTCACCGAATCCGACGGCGAATCCGACGACGAACCAGACGACGAAGCCGAAGCCGAAGCCGAAGTCAGCGACGGTGACGGTGACGGTGACGACGATGACGATGACGACTTCGACGTCGAGGCGTACACACTGGAGCAGCAGCGGCAGCGCCGACTCACCGGGCCGCCCCCGCCCCTCGCCGCCCGACCGATCTCAAGGGTCGCCCTGGGGAACGGATCACGTCAGTCGGACGACGAGTACGGGTCCCCCGGGCTGCTCCACAAGCCGCTGGTCGTCGGGCCGGTGGCCCTCGGCGTGGCCGCCCTCGTCATCGTTCCACTGGTAATCCTGGGCAGTGGTGCCTCGGACGACGGAGGGCGCCAGAAACAGGCTGCGCGTTCGAGCGCCGAGACGAGCGGAATTCCTCAGGCCGAGAGGGCGGCGCCGACCGTCTCCTCCTCCGCGAGCAGACTGTCCCCACTGCCCAGCGTGACAGTCACCTCGCCGTCGGCCAGGCCGAAGCCCTCGAAGAGTGCGAAGGCCCCGAAGAGCGGGGGAGGGGCGGGAGAGATCACGGTCACCGTGACCGCGAAGCCCCCGCGGGCCACCGTGACCGCGAAGCCCCGGCAGGACACCGCCGCCACCGCTGTGAACCGGCTCCACCGCAACGACCCGTCCGGGCGGCACATCTGCTATCGCGCATACCTCTCCGGACAGGGCTGGCAGAAGCCCGTGTGTGACGGCACGCTGGCCGGAACGACGGGCGGAACCCATCCGATCAAGGCCCTCAACATCGCGGTGTACGGCGGCGGCGGCTCGGCCGCCAACGCCTTCGTGCACGACGCCCGGTCGACCGACGGCAAGGGCAAGTGGGCACCACAGTGGACCGCCGTCATCGGCGACGGCAAGAACAACTACATCGGCAGCACGAAGTCGAGCGCCCCGTACATGACGGGCTTCGCCATCAACATCGGCAGCGGCCACGTCTGCCGGAACGCCAAAGTCCACGGCTACGACTGGGGCAGTTCGGACTGCGCCGACCCACGCCCTGGCTTCATCTTCGGTGGCGCCCTTGAGAACACGCGCTGGCTCGAAGCCGTCAAGCTCTGGGTGTGAAGCATCGTCCCTGGGCGGAGCCGGAAACCGCGGAGACGGCCGGGGCCGCCACCCCCCACAGGAGAGGCCCCGGCCGTCGCGCGGAACGGGCCGCGCGGCGGCCCGTACTTCTGTCAGCGCCAAGAGTGCGGTTTCTGTCACACCGCACCGGGCCCCGCCCCAGGATCACGAGGTAGTTGCATTTTGTACGGACATGGACGAGCAACGGTTTCAGGTCGTAACGTGCCTTTCGCTCCGAGCGCGGAATGTGACTGATCAAACCGACTGTCGAACGATCACCACACCCCTCGACGGCTCGAAGCGGCGACCATCGATCGCGACCACGTATTGAGGATTCACGGGTGCTGGGGGACGACGCGGAGCTGACCGCCGCGGTGCTTGCGGCACAGGACGGGGACGAGAGCGCGTTCCGGACTGTGTACCGCGCCGTGCACCCGCGGCTGCTCGGATACGTCCGGACACTGGTCGGCGATCCGGAAGCGGAGGACGTGGCCTCAGAGGCCTGGCTCCAGATAGCCCGTGACCTGGACCGTTTCGAGGGCGACGCGGACCGTTTCCGCGGCTGGGCGGCCCGGATAGCCCGCAACCGGGCCCTGGACCACATCCGGATGCGCGGCCGCCGCCCGGTGATAGGCGGCGACGAGACCGAACTGACCGGGAAGCCCGCCGAGTCGGACACCGCGGGCGAGGCCATCGAGGCGCTGGCCACCGGCAGCACCCTTTCGCTCATCGCCCGGCTGCCCCAGGACCAGGCCGAGGCCGTGGTGCTGCGCGTGGTCGTCGGCCTGGACGCCAAGACCGCGGCCGAGACCCTCGGCAAGCGTCCCGGCGCGGTACGGACGGCCGCGCACCGGGGTCTGAAGCGGCTCGCCGAGCTCCTCGGCGAGGATCCGGAATCGGCCGGCGCGCTCGATGCCCTGCCACCCCAGCGAGAACCGCAGGACCGTGCGGTGACGTCCGCGAGTGTGACGCATACGCGTCCGCGGACGCAGAAGGACATGTGATGGCCGACGATCGCTGTGTCCATCCGGAGGACGCCGAGTCCGCCGGCGGCTCCGTCGCGGGCCGGGCCCCCGGCCGGTGGCTGGACGCGGAGACGGCCGAGCGCTTGCTGCGCGGCGAGTCACTGGAGAGCGTCGACGCGGCCTCCCGCGACCAGGCCGAACGGCTCGCGAAGACCCTGGCGGCGCTGACCGCGGAACCCATGTCGGCCGGCGTCGGACTGCCCGGCGAGGAGGCCGCGCTGGCCGCGTTCCGCAAGGTGCGCGCGGAACGTACGGACGACTGGGTGAGCCCGTCCTCGGGGGGCCGGCACCGGGCCGGGGACGGCGGACCCGCCGACGCCGGTCTCGTGCGGATCGGCGCCCCGGTCCACAAGTCGGCTCGCCGGCGCCGTCCCGTGCACTTCGGACTCGCCGCCGTACTGGCCGCCGGTGTGGTGGGCGGGGCCGCGGTCGTGGCCGCAACCGGAACGCCGGGGCCGTCCGGTGAGGACGATCCGGATCCCGGGACCTCGGTCTCGGTGACCGCCACTCCGGACCGCCCGTACCTCTCTCCTCCGTCCTTCGTCCCGGGGCTCACCCCGTCACCGGACGCCTCCCCCTCGGGCGAGGCCGGCTCGCCCGACACGGCACGCGGCGACGCCGGGGCGGGTTCCGGGGGCCTGCGTGTCCGTCCCGGCAGCGACTGGAACGGAGCCGCCTCGGCCTGCCGCGACATCGGCGACGGCAAGAAACTCGCCCCGTTCCGCAAGCGCTCCCTCGAGGACGCCGCCGGGGGCGCGCCGCGCGTGTGGACGTACTGCAAGGGCGTCCTGTCCGAGAGGGCCGAGGGAGGTACCAAGGCCGGCCCCGACGGACGCAAGGGCACCGGCAAGGGCGGGTACCAAGGCCGCGGCGACAACAAGGGCAACAAGGACAACGAGGGCGACGGCAAGAGCGGTCGGGGCGACGGGAACGGCGACAGCGGCGGTCAGTTCACGGCCCCCCGCAACAGCCTCCGGAACTCCAGCAGCGGCACGCCCAGCGGCAGCGGCACCACCTCTTCCGGCGTCCCGATCGCCTCGCACCAGGCAACGATGTCACCGGGCCCGGACCCGAGCCCGACATACAGCGCGCTCTGACCTTTACGAACCCCGCCGGCCTGCCCGTTCCGTGTCCGCCGCGGATCCGGTCGCGGTGCGTGTGACGTTTTCGGCCGCTGTGGCGCAGTAGTGAGTGAGCCGACTGGTCATCGGCCGTCGCACAGAGCCGGGGTTCCCCCCGTACCTACGGCTCGTGCACTCGGCGCGGGCGGGACACGTTCCCCCGGTCCCGTCCGCGCCCCTTACTTCCCTCGCGGCACTCACCAGTGGACGACGACCTTGTCGCCGTTCCGCACCTGGCCGAACAGGTCCGCGATCGCCGCCTCGTCCCTGACGTTGACGCAGCCGTGCGAGGCGCCCGCGTACCCGTTGGCCGCGAAGTCCGCGGAGTAGTGCACCGCCTGGCCGCCGCTGAAGAACATCGCGTACGGCATCGGGGAGTCGTAGAGCGTCGACACGTGGTGGCGGGACTTCCAGTAGATGCTGAACACACCTTCCCGGGTCGGTGTGCCCACCGAGCCGAAACGGACCGACACGGTCCGCATCGTCCGCCCGTCGATCATCCAGCGCAGTGTCCGGCTCGTCTTGCTGATGCACAGCACCCGCCCGGTCAGACAGCGCGCGTCCGGCGCGTCGGCCGGCTGCCCGCCCATCAGATACAGCTCCCACTTGCCCGGCTCGTGCGTCATCCTCAGCAGCCGCTGCCAGGTGACCGCGTCGGTCTTCCCCGTCCTCGGCAGCCCGCGCTTGCCCTGGAACCCCTCGACCGCCCGCTCGGTGAGGTCGTCGTACGACCCCGTCGGCCCGTCGTAGAGCCAGGCGACCTGACGCAGCCGGGCCTGGAGCTCCCGCACATCCCGCCCGGAGTCGCCGCGCGACCACAGCACGGCGGGCGCGGCGGAACCGGTCGGCGGTGTCGCGCTCGGCTTCCGGTCGTCCTCCGCGGGCGGCGTGCTGCGCTTGGGGACCTCGATCCGCACCGGCAGATGCCGTTTGCCGTCCCCGTCCCCGTCGGACCGCACGGTGCAGCCGCCGGCCACCGCCAGGACCAGCAGCGCGGCGGCCCCTCTCCCCATGGCTGTCCTCATGGCCGTACTCATGCCCGTACTACGCATCCGGACCCCCTGCCGTCTCACCCACATCCCCCGAGATGTCTCCCCGCGCAGGCCCGGTCGCGAACGACCCGGCGGCGTTCTGTACGGGACCGCAACACGGTGGTGGGCATGACGCGTGAGCCGGAGTCCGGACGGCCCATCGAACCCGTCTACGGTCCCGAGGACCTGGGGGCGCGGTCGCCGCCATCGAGCACGGTTTCCAGAAGGACGAGATCGAGCGCTCCGCCTACCGCGTCGCCCTGGAGACCGACTCCGGCGAGCGGGTGGTCGTGGGCGTCAACCGCTTCCGGCTCGACGAGGAGGAGCCGTACGAACCGTTGCGGGTCGACCCCGCCATCGAGGCCCAGCAGGCCGAACGCCTCACGAGGCTCCGCGCGGAGCGCGACCGGCCCGCGGTGGACGCGGCCCTCACCGCCCTGAAGAAGGCGGCCGAGGGCGAGGACAACGTCCTGTACCCGATGAAGGACGCGCTGAAGGCCTGTCGGAGTCCGTCGGCATCCGTGTCGACCTCTCGGTGGACACGCTCCTCGACGGCTGATCGCCCTCACGCTCCGAACCGGCCCAGGTGGTCCATGAGCCCGGCCGCCTGGTCACCGGCCCAGCCGACGTAACCGTCCGGACGCACCAGGAACAGCCCCTTTCCGTACGACGGCTGGTCGTCACCCGTGACCACCCGCACCGAGTCCGGCAGCCGCGGTGTCTCGACGCCGACCGCGACCAGCGTCCAGTGCGGGCCCCGGAACGCGTCGAAGAGGCGCACGCCGGCCAGCTTGCCGTCGGGGGCGCGGTCGCCCGCGCGGAGTCCGCCCGGTGCCGGGCGCGTCTCCTCCGTCAGGGACGACTCCCGGTATCCCAGGCCCAGTTGGCGGGTCGCCTCGCCCCGGCGGACCTCTCCTCGGTGCACGCCCGTCGAGATGCCGAGCATCTGCGCGGCGATGGGGCGGCGCTCCTCCTCGTAGGTGTCCAGGAGGGCGGCCGGGGCACCGGCCCGCAGCACCGCGCCCAGCTTCCACCCCAGGTTGTACGCGTCCTGGACGCTCGTGTTGAGACCCTGGCCGCCGGCCGGGGAGTGCACGTGGGCCGCGTCACCGGCGAGGAAGACCCGGCCGGAGCGGAAGCTGTCCGCGAGTGCCGCGCGGGGCCGGAAGTCGGAGGCCCAGCGGATCTCGGTCACCGCCTCGGGGGCGAGGTGGGATCGGGCCGCGACGACCTCGCGGACGGCGTCCAGGGAGAGGTTCACCCGCGTGCCCTCCGGGAACTGGGCCACGACCTGGAAGTCCTCCGTGCCGGCGAGCGGGCAGATCGAGAGATAGCCGGAGCCCTCCCCGCGGGGCGGGAAGATGTGCCAGTTGTCCCGGTCCAGGCCGGTGATGCGGGCGTCCGCGACGAGCAGCGGGTGGGGGTCGACCGTCTCGCCGGTCATGCCGATGCCGAGCGTGCGGCGGACGACCGAGCGCCCGCCGTCGGCGGCGACCACGTACCGGGCGCGGACGTCCTGGCCCGCCGCGAAACGTACGGTCACCCCCTCCGTGTCCTGTTCGAACCCCACGGCCTCCCGGCCGAAGGACACCCGCCCGCCCAGTTCCTCCAGCCGTGCGGACAGCACCTCCTGGGTGCGCCACTGGGGGACCATCCATGGCGCGTTGTACGGCGAGTCCTCCGTCGACTCGGCCGGGTCGAACATCCGGTGCTCGCCGACCCGCTCGCCGTCCTGCCAGACCATCCCGACGGGGTACTCGCCGCCGACCGCGAGGATCGCGTCGAGCACGCCGAGGTCGTCGAAGACCTCCATGGTGCGCGGCTGGAGACCCTTGCCACGTGAGCCCGGGAACAGCCGGTCCGCCTTCTCCACGACCAGCGCGTCCACACCGCGCCGGGCGAGGTCGATGCCGAGGGCGAGGCCGGTGGGGCCCGCGCCGACGATCAGTACGTCCGTGTTCACACTTATCTCCTTAACACTGTTAAGTGCCGTCGGCTCCGAGGGTGCCCTTAACGCTGTTAAGCTGTCAAGTGTGAGTACGGAGAAACGCCCGCCCCTCGACCGCGCGAGGGTCGCCGACACCGCCCTGAAGCTCCTGAACGAGGTCGGCCTCGACGGCCTCAGCCTGCGGGCCATCGCCAGGGAACTCGACGTCAAGGCCCCCGCCCTGTACTGGCACTTCAAGGACAAGCAGGCGCTGCTCGACGAGATGGCGACGGAGATGTTCCGGCGCATGATCGCCGGGGCCGAACTCGACCCCACCGACACCTGGCGCGAACGGCTGCTCAAGTCCAACCGCGGACTGCGCACCGCCCTGCTCGGCTACCGCGACGGCGCCAAGGTCTACAGCGGCTCACGCTTCACGGGCCTGGTCCACGTCGAGCAGATGGAGGAGACCCTGCGCCTGTTCACGGCCGCCGGTCTCACCCTCGCGCAGGCGGTCCGGGCCACGTCGACGTCGTTCTTCTACACCCTGGGCTTCGTCACCGAGGAACAGGGCGTGGAGCCCCTGCCGGGCGAGCGCCGGGAGGGGTTCGACGTGGTGGAACGCGCGCAGGTGATGGCCGGCTTCCCGTTGTCGGCGGCGGCGGGCGCGGAGATCTTCCAGGACTTCGACCGGCACTACGAGGAGGGGCTGGCCCTGGTGCTGGCGGGAATCGAGCAGCAGTACCGGCCTACCGCGCCCTGACCTTCCGCACCGCGCGTGTGACCACGGGCGGCAGCAGGTCCACGGCGATCCGGCGGGCCGGAGAGCGCCGCGGCCGCGGAGGAGGGCTCGGCGCGGCCACGGGCTCCACATAGTGCCGGGAGCGCGGGAACGACGGCGCCTGCATCTTCTGCGCCCGCGCCCGCACCAGCCGGTGACCGGCCGCCTCCTGCACACTCAGGCCGACGTCCGTGCGCTCCTGGAGCATGGCCAGCAACTCCTCCTGGACCGGCTCCGGATCGCCCCAGGTCGCGTACAGCTTCTGCGTGCTGAGGCAGATCGGCCGCAGATCGCGGTTGAGCACCGCCTCCCACACGGCGACCGAGACGCCCGGGGTGTGCTCGGAGCGGAAGTCGTCCAGGACGACGATCCCGTCGGGGAGCAGGATCTCGCGGGCGGCGCCGATGTCGCCGTACACGTGCTCGTACAGGTGCGACGCGTCGATGTGGACGAACCGGCAGGTGCCCGGCGCCACTTCGCCGGGGACGACCGAGGTGGGCCCCTCGATCACTCTCGGCAGGGCGTCGTGGAAGGAGAGGTAGTTCCGCTCGAAGGCCTGCCGGGTGAGGGAGGCGTACGACTTCGTGGTCTCCGCGCGGTTGGCGCCGTCCGGTGCCTCGCCCCCGAACAGGTCGCACACCGTGAACCGCTCGCCGTCCCGCAGGTGCTGCCCGAGCAGGATCGCGCTCTTGCCCATGTACGCGCCCAGTTCCAGCAGGTCACCCGGCTTCTCCTGACGTCGCAGGAACCAGCTGAACAGCATTTGGTCGAGCGGCGGGAACCACCCGGGTACGTCACGGAATTCACCGGGATACGTGTACGTCTGCTGTGCGTCACCCATGAGTCCAGTCTGCTCACCCGGCGGCTGTCGCGCGGGCGGAGAAGCGAACGCCAGGTGAACAGCTCCGCACGCCTTGGTTCAGCGTGCCTTGCCGAGCGCCGTACGCAGTCGTGGGGCCAGCGGCTTCTCGACGAACCGGTTCATGAGCCAGGCCAGCGACAGCATCACGGCGATCGTCAGGGCGAAGGTCACCGACGACGGGAGGCCCAGACTGCGGTGCAGGGCGTGGACGACCACCCAGCCCAGGTGTTCGTGGACCAGGTAGAAGGGGTACGTCAGCGCCCCGGCCACCGTCAGCCAGCGCCAGTTCGCCCAGCCCAGCCAGCCCAGCGCGATCGCCGCGACCGCGATGAAGCCGAAGGCGACCACCAGCACGATGCCCAGCGAGGTGCGGTGCGCGAAGGCGTTGGGGTCGGACACGTTCCACAGCGACTTGACCGCGTAGTGCTGCCCGATCAGGAAACTGACCACCACGATGCCCCACGCGTACACGTCCCGCCGGTCGCGGTGGACGAGGTAGAGGCCGACGCCGCCGATGAAGAAGGAGGCGTACTCCGGCATGAACACCATGTCGAGCAGCGGCTGGTGCAGGGTCTGGGTGATCGCCGCCGCCAGTGTCCAGCCCGCGCAGAACATGACGACCCGGCGCCGGGAGGCCCCGGGCAGGACCACGCACAGCGCGAACAAGGCGTAGAAGCGGACCTCCGCCCACAGCGTCCAGCAGACACCCAGCACCCGGTCGACGCCCAGCGGCATCTGAAGCATCGTCATGTTCACCATGACGTCGCTCGGCGACAGTGCTTTGTAGGCGACCGCAGGCAGCGCGAACACCGCCGTGACCAGCAGGACGGCCGCCCAGTAGGCGGGAAACAGCCGGGAGACACGGGAGGCGAAGAACGACTGCAGGGTCCGGCCCCAGCCGCTCATGCAGATCACGAATCCGCTGATCACGAAAAAGACCTGGACGCCGAGGCAGCCGTAGGAGAAATAGGTGTGCAGCGTCGGGAACTGGTGTTGTGCGGAATTTCCCCAGGCCCGGGTGATGTCGCCGCCGCGGCCGCCGTAGTGGTACGCGGCCACCATCAGCGCGGCCACCAGTCGCAGTCCGTCCAGGGCCCGCAGCCGGGTCTCCCGGGGGCGTGGTGCGGGCAGTGGCCCTTCCGGCCGCCGGGGCAGGTCGGGTGCCGGCCGGACGGTCATGCTGGTCACGGATATCCCCTTCGCAAGCTCTGAAGAGCCTAAGTGACTGCTGTGGACGCGCCCAGCACGTTAGTCCGAATCACGGGGATGTCTTACTCGCCGGACCAACGATTGGCCTTCTGGTCCCGGTGAGTTCACCTGTATGTCGTTTTGGCTTCCTAAGTTCGCCCACAATCCCCTCACGTTGCAGTAAACCCATGAACTTGCCTTTGCTTTGGTGAGAAAACAACAGGAGTGCCATGACGACGGTCCAGAAGAGACGTGCACGCGCGCGTGGCGGGGAGCTGGACGAATGCCTGCGCGCCTGCGCGGCGCACAGCGGCAAGATCGTGGGCAGCGTCGACCGCCGCCGCGTGGAACTCGGTGAACAGCTGCGCAAGTTGCTCGTCGTGTGGGGGACCACCGCCACGGCCGCCCCGGCGACGCCCCCCACGTCCGGTGCGACCGCCTTGCTGAAGCGGGCCGTCAAGGGGGCGTCGAGCCCCTCCGTGAACATTCCGGCCGAGCTGCTGGACGTCCTGCTGGCCGTCGCCAACAAGGCACTCGAGTGCGGCTACGACGACGAGCTGAACCTCGCCCTGATCATCAGCGACACCGTCCTCGCCCAGCGGAAGAACTCCCGCGCCGGCTGGCGGCTGCGCGCCCGGCTCCTGGAGGCGCTCGGCGAGGAGACCGAGGCCCTGGAGGCGTACGAGAAGTACCTGAGCCTCACCGACGACGACGGCTTCGGTGTCCGCGCCCGCATCGCGGGCCTGCGCATCGCGGGGGACAAGGAGCGCGAGCTGCTGGAGCTGCTCACGCGCCAGGTCCCCGGCGCCCGCGCCTTCTCCGGCCGCCCCGCCACCGACGTGTGGGCCGAGGGGCTGGCCGCGCACGCCGTCGCCGACTGGGCCGCGGCCGAGCCCCGGCTGGTGGGAGCGCTCCTCTCGCTGGCCGGCGAGAGCGCCCCCGTGCAGGAGCGCCAGGAACTGCTCAGTCAGTACCTCGACCTGCGCTCCACCGAGGACACCGATCTCACCGCCCTCACCGAGGCCGTCGAGCTCTACGCCGAGCAGCGCCGCAACCGCATGCGCGGCCCGGTCGACGACCCCACCGTCGGCGGCGTGCAGTGGATCACCCTGGGCGAGTTCCGCAACCTGATCGCCGGCAAGTCGATCTGCCTGATCGCCAACTCCGGGCGCGTCGGCGCGAGTTCGATGGGCAAGGAGATCGACGCGTACGACATCGTCGTCCGCTTCAACTCGTACAGGATCGACCCGAAGCACACCGGCAGCAGGACCGACGTCCACGCCACGATCCACAAGCACGGCTTCAACTGGGACCAGCAGGTCACCACCCGGCTCGTCTTCGGCGGCGTCTCCGGCGACTGGAAGTACTCGCTGCGCAACCGCCTGGTGCCCGGCGCCCAGACCTACCTGGGCGACGAGTCGCTGCGCTGGCCCGTGCGCAACATCGGCAAGGTCTCGACCGACGTCTGGTCGGGCATCCCGACCTCCGGCTTCAACATGCTGTGGCTGCTGGACTTCCTCGACGTGAGCCCGAAGCTCGACCTGATCGGCTTCGACTTCTACGAGAGCGGCGCCTACCGACTCCAGGAGGCGATGAAGCTCGCCATCACATCCGTGCACGAATACACCAGCGAGAAGGCATGGGTCATGGAGCGGGCCCAGAGCGTGACCGACATGAGGATATCCCTGCGATGACCAGCAACTCCCTGATCGGGACCGCCGCCCCCCTGGCCCCGGTGACCGACGCGCACGCCCTCACCGGCAAGCGGAAGACAGCCTTCGCCAGCTTCGTCGACGAGAACTACCTGCCCGGCTTCCTCGTCCTGCTGCGCAGCCTCGCCCTGTCCAACCCGGGCGTGTGCGAGGACTTCGTCGTCCTCTACGACGACCTGCGCCCCGGTTCGATCGCCAAGATCCGTGCGCTGCACCCGCGGATCGTCCTCAAGCGGGTCGACGCCGACCACTACGACGCGTACAAGAAGGGCGACCAGGACAACTACCTGGTCCGCAAGGCGTACTTCATCCTGGACGTCTTCAAGCTGCGCGAGTACGACACCGTCATCACCCTCGACACCGACATGGTCGTCCTCGGCGACCTCGGTGAACTCCTGCGGCTGCGCGAGGGGTTGGCGGCCGTCCCGCAGTTCTTCTACGGACAGCACAAGCTCAACTCCGGCCTGCTGGTCATCCAGCGCGAGTACCTGAGCGACGCGTTCTGCGCGAAGCTCGACACGTGCGGCCGCTCCGGCGACTACGAGCTCGACAAGCACGACCAGGGCATCCTCAACGCCGTCCTGGACGGCGACTTCGTCCGCCTCGACGCCCGCTACAACTTCGTCAAGCGACGGCTGTCGGGCGACCTGCCCGTCCCCGACGACACCGCGATCCTGCACTTCACCGGCCGCCACAAGCCCTGGCAGGGCGGTGAGACCGGCTACAGCCGGGCCGAGGAGCGCTGGCGCGAGTTCGAGCTGTCCGACGCCGAGTTCCAGGCCGCGTACATGGAGTCCCCCGGCGGCCTCCACCACGACCTGGTCGTGCACTACGGCACCCCGCACGTGGCGCGCACCGCGGACGTCGAGGTGGCCCGCAAGGTGGCCGCCGCCCACATCGCGTCCGGCGACTACCAGCACGCCGTCGACATCCTGAGCAGCGTCCGCATCCCGCTCGACGAGGCCTGGCCGCACGAGGTCCTCGGTCACGCCCTGATGAGCGTCTCCCGCTACGACGAGGCCAGGACACAGCTCCTGCTGGCCGCCGCCGCCCCCAACCGGGCCGCCACCGCGTACGCCCGCCTCGCCCAGATGGCCTGGGTGAGCGGCGACAACACCGAGGCCCTGCGGCACGCCACCGCCGGCATGTCCGTCGACCCGACCCACCGTTCCAGCCGGCTGTGGGCGCAGCGCGCGGCCGCCGTGCCGGCACAGGAACTGGGCGCCCCCGAGGACCAGTTGGCGCACGTCGCCTTCTACATGGACCGGCAGGGCAACGCGGGCGACAAGCTCCTCCCGGAGAGCGTCCGCTCCGCCTTCGGCCCGGACACCACCTCGCGCCGCTGGCACCCGGTGCACGCCCACCGGCTCTTCGACGAGGCCGCACTCCAGCGGGTCAACCGGCGCCGGGGCATGGTCATCGGCGGGGGCGGCCTGTTCATCCCGGACACCATGCCCAACGGCAACAGCGCCTGGCAGTGGAACGTCCCCGACGAGCTCCTGAAGCGCATCGACGTACCCATCGCGGTCTTCGCGGTGGGCTTCAACGCCTTCGACGGCCAGTCCTACCGCGCGGGCCGCTTCCGCGACTCGCTCCGGCTCCTCGTCGAGCAGTCCTCCTTCTTCGGCCTGCGCAACCACGGCTCGATCGAGAAGGTCCGGGCCATGGTCCCGTCCCACCTCCACGACAAGATCCGCTTCCAGCCCTGTCCGACGACGGTCACCCGCCAACTGGTCCCCGGCTGGCAGGACCCGGTGAAGCGCGACGACACGATCCTCCTCAACGCCGCCTACGACCGCGCGGGCCTGCGCTTCGGCCACGACTACGACTACTTCCTGGCCCAGATGGCCAAGGCCGTCCGGGACCTGGGCGAGCTGGCCGAGGTCCAGTGCGCGGCGCACTCACTGGACGACGAGAAGATCGTCTTCGACCTGCGGCGCGAGCACGGCATCTCGATGCCCGTCATCCCGATGTACGACTTCGACAACAAGGCGATCCTCGACCTCTACGCCCGCACCAAGCTGGTCATCGGCATGCGCGGTCACGCGGGCATGATCCCCTTCGGCTGCGGCACGCCGATCATCAGCCTGATCTCGCACCCGAAGATGGCGTACTTCCTGCGGGACATCGAGCGGCCCGAGTGGGGTGTCTCGGTCCACGACCGGCATCTCGCCGCCCGTCTGGTGGAGCGCTCGAAGGAGCTGCTCGCCGACCACGACGGGTCGGTCGCCGACGTCCACGGCCGCCAGCAGGAGCTGTGGAAGGTCACCGAGGCCAACGCAGCCGACCTGCGGGTCCTGCTGGGCGGCTGAGCACACCATGACGACGACACTGGCCGGCGACACGTCCGTACGGCCCACCGCGCCCGGCGGCCGCCGCTCACCCCTCAGGTGGGCGGCGGTCGCCGTGCCGTCCGTGGCCGCCGTGGTGTACACCGTGCTCACCCGCGGTCTCACCGGCGACCTCCACTACGTCCTGGCAGCCCTGCGCACCGGCCGCGCGGCCGGCTACTCCCCCTCCGAGGTCTTCACCCACCGCCCGTACTTCTACCGGTGGTTCGTCGCACTCCTGGACCGGCTCGCCTTCTTCGGGGGTACGGCGGTCCGCGAGGCGGTGATGAACGCGGCGGGAGTCCTGCTCGCCGCCGCCGCGGCCTACGCCCTGTACGTGGCACTGCAGCGCCGGGTCACGGTCCGCGAGGCAGTGCTGACGGCCGGTGCCACCGGGCTCGCCCTGGCCCTCGCTCCCCGCAACGACTTCCTCCAGCCGGAGTGGGCGGCCGTCGTCCTCACGGTGTTCGGCGCCGCCGCCGCCCTCGGCCCGCGGCGGCCCTGGCCCGCCGCCCTGCTCGCCGCGCTCCCGCTGGGCCTCGCGGTGATGATGAAGTACTCCACCGCCGCGACCGCCGCGATCGGGGTGCTCCTCGTCTACGCGGTCGACCGGGGCCGGGCCGTACGCATCGCCGCGGCCGGCATCCCTGCCGCCCTGGCCCTGTTCGGGCTGAGCGCCCTCGCCGGCACCCACGAGTGGCAGTGGACCGAGGACATGCCGCAGATCAACCAGTCCGCGCTGAGCCGGACCGGCATCCACCCGCACTTCATCCTCGGACGCACGGTGGACTTCCTCGCCGACCGCGCGGTCACCAGTCCGGTGCTGCTGCTCCTGCCGGGCGCGCTGCTGCTCGTCCTGACCCGGGTGCGGGGCCGGCTGCGCCGCACCGAACTCCTCGTGATCGCCGTGCTCATCGGCCTCGCCGCGCAGGCCGTCGTGGTCGTGCAGGGCAACTGGTTCCTCTACCACGGCGCGCAGATGCCCGTGGTGGCGGCGGTCGTCTGGGGCGTCGCGGTGGGCGGCACGCGCAGGTCCCCGCCCTGGTGCTTCGGGGCGGTGTCCCTGCTGTACGGCGTACTGCCGGTGGTGTACGCCCAGTTGCCCGGTAGGTTCCAGCGGCCGTGGGAGGTCTGGGCGGCCGGCCTGGTCGCACTGCTCGCGGCCGCGGTGGACGTCCTGCTGGAGAAGCGGCTGAGGAACCGCTCGGCCGTCCTGGTCGCCCTGTCCGGCGTCGTCCTGCTGGCCGCGAGCATCTGGCCCGGCTCCCCGCACCTCGTGCTGCACGGCAAGGTCACCGTCACCGGCTCCGGGTACCTGGAGCAGCAGCGGCGCACGGCGGACCAGGTCGACCGGATCGCCGCCGAACTGCCCGCCGGCGTCCCGGTGCTGTACCTGGCGTTCGGCGAGACGGCGTACGACCTCGACCACCCGGCCCAGTGCCGCTACCCGATCGCCACGTTCCTCCAGCGCACCCGCTACCTGCCGGACGTGGCCGAACTGAAGTCGTTCAAGGAGAACGCCGACTGCGTCGACCACGACCCGGCCCCGTACGCGGTGCTGGAGCGGCCCTGGTTCCAGCCGGGCCACGTCGACCCGCAGCTGTGGCGCCGGATCACCGCGGTGTACGACTGCCCCGCCGGGGACCCGGGGGAGCGGCTCGTGCTGTGCGTCAGGCGTTGAGCCCGAGTGAGGCCGTGACCTCGCGGGCCATCGCCACCGAGTAGCTCTGCCCCCGGTCCTGCGGGTAGATCTGCGCCATCGTGGCCAGCGTGACCCGGCTCATGGGCGTCTCATGGGCCGGGATCAGCGCACGGTACTCGGGCGTCACCACCGGCTGGGCGAACCCGGCCTTCGAGAAGTGCCAGTTCTGGATCCAGGACTTCTCGAAGGCCGGGTTGATCCGCTTCAGGTACGGCACGAACGAGTCGAGCAGCTCGCCCGGGTCCGTGGTGAACCGCGGGTCCTCGCGCTCCACGTAGTTGCCGACGTAGAGGATGTGCCGGCCGCCGTAGACGGACGGATCGATCATCTTCGTGTGCTCGACCACCGCGAGGAAAGGGAAGTCCGGCTCGTTGATGTTGAGCCAGTAGTACGGGATCGCACTGCGGTCCAGCTCCAGGACGAAGCATGTGGCGCCCAGGTACTGGTTCTTCCACAGTGTGCTGTCGTCGGGCAGCCCGGCCGCCTTCGCGAAAGCGGGCTGCGGGGTGGTGACGATCAGCCGGTCGAATCCGTACGACGATCCGTCCGCGCAGGTCACGACGGCCTCGTCGGCCCCGTCCTGCCGGATCGACTCCACCGACTTGCCGAACTCCACCTTCCCGCCGTGCTCCTCGATCCCGTCCCTGAGCGCCGCGTACACCCGCTCGAACCCGCCGTCCACATAGCCGAGTTCGAAGGTCCTGCAGTGGATCCGCGCCCACAGCCAGGCCATCGACACCTGTTCGGCGCGCTCCCCGAACTTGCCGCGCAGCAGCGGCTCCCAGATCGAGGCGGTGGCCTTCTTGCCGGCCCACTTGCGCAGCCAGGCCAGCGCGGTGAGGTCGTTGAAGCGGTCGCCCTTGCGGACCGCCTTCAGGGCCGCCGACGAAGCGGCGAAGCGTACGGCGTCCACCGGGCCGAACTCCGGGAAGCGCAGCATGTCGAAGGGCGTGGTGAAGTCGATCAGCTTCCCGCCCCGGTAGATGCCGGTGGTCGGCCGGTGGAAGCGCAGCGCGTCACCCAGCCCCAGCTCCTCGATGAGCGCGATCATCGCCTTGTCGCTGCGGAAGATGTGGTGGTAGTAGCGCTCCAGCGGGACCCCGCCGATCTCCAACGACGCGGCCAGGCCGCCGAGTTCGTCGGCCGCCTCCAGGACGGTGACCTGATGGCCGGCGCGTACGGCGTCCCAGGCGGCGGTGAGGCCGGTGGCGCCCGCGCCGATGATGCCGAGGTTCATGCGAAGCTCCACTTTCTGTTGAGCACGAACTGCAGCGCCAGGACCAGCGGCAGCGAACCCGCCTTGATCAGGTTGGCGTCGATCCCCAGACCGTCGGTGAAGGCGAGGAAGAGCAGGTTCGTCAGGACGATGCCGGTCAGGCCGACGGCGTAGAACCGCAGGAAGCGCACGACGAGACGGTCGCGGCGCTCGAAGGTGAACCGCGCGTTCAGCACGAAGTTGTTGGCGATGCCGAGCGTGGTGCTGATCGCGTTGGCGAGCTGCTCGTCCATGCCGGCCGTGTTGTGCAGCAGCAGGAAGACGACGAGATCGATGGCCACCCCGCTGCCGCCGATCAGGGTGTAGCTGAGCAGCTGCCGCGAGACGCGCCGCCGGTCCGGTGCGGTGGCCGTCGTCGAGGTGGTGTCAGCGGTCACCGTCGCCGCCGATCACGTCACGCACCAGATACAGCGGCCGGCCCTGTGCCTCGCTGTAGATGCGCCCTATGTACGCGCCGATGACCCCCAGCGACAGCATCTGCGTGCCGCCGAGGAACAGGACGACGCACATCATCATCGTCCAGCCGGAGACGGTGATGTCGGGGCGGAAGAACTTCATGGCCAGCGCGTAGAGGATGCCGAGCAGCGACAGCGCGAGCACCACGAAACCGAGCCGGGTGATCATCTTCAGCGGTGCGGTGGAGAAGCTGGTCATGCCGTCGATCGCGAGGCGGGCCATCTTGCGCAGCGGGTACTTCGTCTCGCCCGCGAACCGTTCGTCGCGGTCGAAGGCCACCTCGGTCTGCCGGTAGCCCATCGAGGCGACGATGCCGCGCACGAACCGGCTGCGCTCACGGTACTTGCGCAGCTCGTCGGCGACCCGCCGGTCCAGGAGACGGAAGTCCCCGGTGTCCAGCGGGATGTCGACGTCGGTGGAGGAGCGCAGGACCCGGTAGTAGAGGTGGGCGGTGGCCCGCTTGAACGCGGTGTCCTGCCTGGACCGCCGGCGCGCGTGCACGATCTCGGCACCCGCCCGCCAGGCGTCGACCAGCTCCAGGCTGACCTTCGGCGGGTCCTGGAGGTCGGTGTCCATCACGATCACCGCGTCGCCCTGCGCGAGGTCGAGCCCGGCGGTGATGGCGATCTGGTGCCCGAAGTTGCGGGCGAAGTCGACGACCCGGACCCGTTCGTCGTTCTTGGCGAGATCCCTGAGGATCGCCAGTGAGCCGTCGCCGGAGCCGTCGTTGACGTACAGCAGCTCGTAGTCGAACTCGGGGCGTTCGGCAAGGGCCGCGGCCAGCGCGGTGTGGAACGCCTGGATGCCGTCTTCCTCGTCGTAGACGGGGAGGACGTACGAGACGAGGGATCGGCGGACGGGCTGCCGTTCCGGCGGTGCCGGCTGCGCCGGGACGACATCGGGTATGCGTGGTCGAACGTCCTGCTGGGCCATTGGGAGAAGCTATGGAAGGTCTGTGAACGTCCGTCGAACTGGCCGTGGCCGGGAGCCGTCCGCCCCCTTTCGCTTCCCTCCCACCTCTGCCTCCGGCCGGCCGGCGGGTCAGTCGTTCGGCGTGAACAGCAGGTTCCGCGTCTTGGGCGGCCGGGGCGCGTACCAGGGGACGAGTGTGCCGTCGTGCTCGGTGATCCAGTGGCAGTCGTAGCCGAGGGAGTCGAACTCGGCGAGGAGGATCTGCATGTCCACGTCCCGCAGCGCTTCGAGCAGCACGGTCGGCCGGTCGCGCTTGAGGACCTGGCGGGCTCCCTCCAGGACCGACAGCTCGTGCCCCTCGACGTCGATCTTCATGAGGTCCAGCTTGGTCTCGGCGAACACCTCGTCGAGGCACAGCAGACGGATCCGCTTGTGTTCGGCGTCGGCCGCGCCGCCTTCCAGGGTCGAGCCCGTGGACAGGAGGTTGCCCGCGAAGCGGACGCTGATCTCGGCCCAGCCGGCCGCGCTGGACACGCCCGCCTGGTGGAGTCTGATGTTCTGGGCGCCGTTCGACCGGACGTTCACCGACAGCCGGGCGTGGATCTGGTCCACGGGCTCGAAGGAGTGCACCTTCGCCTTCGGGTTGGCGAGGGCGGCGATCATGGAGAAGTAGCCGACGTGCGCCCCGACGTCCGCGATCGTCGCGCTCGTCGCGCTCGTCGCGGCGAGCCGGGACCAGGTGGCGAGGCTGCCGGGCTCGTAGCCGAACCGGCCGTTCCACAGCGTGTCCAGGCCGACCGCGTCGTCATTCACGCAGAACATCAGAAAAGGCGGGCAGTAAGGGGAGTCGATCTCCACATAGCCGCGATAAGGGAACTTCTTCCGGTGGATCCGGATGATGTCGCTGGTGGCCACCGGCCGGACCGATGGTGCGTGCGCCAGCATGCGGGCGTTGGATTCTTCGAGCTGGGTGATACGCATTCCGCGATCGTAGGGGCGCCCCGTGGGATTGTCACAGGTCCTGCACATATCGAAAAGGCCAGGTCAGTAGCTTATGACCTGGCCTTTTCCGAAGGGGTCGCACACGGGATTCCCGTCGTTCACCCATTGTTTCGCTCAGCGTTTCACGGCCTTCTTCAAAGCCCGCGCCCTGCGCACCATCCGGCGCGCGGTCGCGTTGTGGGGCAGGAAGCCCAGGCGCTTCGGGATGCCGCCGGGCAGACCGAGCGAGGTCAGGCGCTTCTTCCTGAAGTAGCGCCGGGTGCGCGGGCCGAGGTGCTTGGCGAGATAGCGTTCCGCGGCCGGGCGCAGTGATGGGTGGATCTGCGGCTGCAGAGTGAAACTCAGCGCTGCGACCAGGGCGTTGAGCGTGTCGGCCGGGACCGACTCCTCCCCCTTGCGGCCCTCCAGGTCCGGCAGTACCGCGTCGGCCAGCACCACCGGGACCCGGTTGCTGTTCTGGTAGGGCGTCAGCCGCTGCAGCAGCTGGTCGGTGCCGATGCGGGCGGCCGGCAGGTCGTAGAGCGCGGAGGCCGTGAACAGCGCGGTGGAGAAGCAGCCGACGACCAGCGCGGGCCGGGCCTCCTCGAACAGCACCTCGGCGAGCACGGGCGTGTCCAGGACGGTGAGGTCCACGCCGAGCGACTCGGCCTCGGCCTCCAGGGCGCGGCTGAAACGGGCCGGCGCGCTGGGGTGCGGCTTGAAGACGACCGAGCGGTGCCCCTTGGCCACCGCGCCCTTCAGCATCCGTACGTGCAGGTCCTCCTCCTCTTGTGGGGAGAGGATGTCCAGCGCGGAGAGGTACTGGCCGAGCAGCAGCGCCGCGTTGTCCGGCAGTGGCGGCAACTCCTCGACGGCCGCGGTGAGTTCACCCATCGCCTTCAGGAAGGCGGACGTCGGCACCACGACCGGCGGCACGTCGAACTCGGTCAGCAGCATCGGCGTGAGGCCCGCGATCAGGTCCAGGTGGAGCAGCCGCCGCACCCGCGTGCCGACCAGCGGGTCGAGCTTGTTGCGGGTGGGGCCGTAGCTCATCAGGCCGTCGGCGTAGACGTCGATGGGGGCGCCGGTGAACAGCTGGGCCACGGCGAGGGCGGGGGTGACCTGGATGGACTCCATGACCAGTTCGACACGGTCGTCGCCGAGTCCCCACAGCAGGCGCAGATAGCGCTCGAAGAGGGGGACGTCGTCCGGGCGGGGGGTCCAGGCGCCCGGGTGGAAGGGGCAGATGGCCTCGTTCCAGGACAGCACCGCGTCGAAGTGGTCGCGCAGCGGCGCGAAGCCCGGCATCTCGTCCAGCGGCGTCGAGGTCTCCGGTGTCGCCGTGTTGTTGAACACCAGCAGCACCCGGCGCTCGGCATCCTCGAAGAGGTCGGAGTCGATCGCGGCGGCCAGCGTGACCGCGCCGTACAGCGTGGACGCGCAGAAGATCTGCGTGGTGTGAGGGGTACGGGGGGACATCACGCGGCCGCCTTGGTAGAGGTGACCCGCCGCCGCAGTCGCCGCAGTGCGGCGGAGCGACGCAGGTCCATGGTGTCGAGTACGTCCCCGAGCGCGTCCTGCGGCATCCGTTTG
Organism: Streptomyces sp. NBC_00285; assembly: GCF_036174265.1. Lineage (NCBI taxonomy): Bacteria > Bacillati > Actinomycetota > Actinomycetes > Kitasatosporales > Streptomycetaceae > Streptomyces > Streptomyces sp. NBC_00285. The sequence continues at coordinate 6,761,115 of NZ_CP108055.1, forward strand.
ATGGCCGCCGCGCACATCGCCCGCAGCTGCCTGGCCACGGACGGCTCCCACTTGGACTCGTCGGAGAGATGGTGGGCCATGATCGCGCAGTAGGTGCGCACCGCCTTGGGCAGCAGCCGGTCGGCGTCCGGGTCCGCGGCCGTCTCCTCGATGACCTGGTCGAAGGCACGGATGAAGTCGAGCTGGCGGGCGTCACCGATCTGGGTGAGGGAGGAGGCCACCCCACGCCGGTAGAACACGCCCAGCAGGCTCACCACGGCGAACGACTCGGCCTCGCGGTGCAGTTTCCAGATCCACGGCCGGTCCTCGGCCGTGCGCAGCCCGTCGGTGAAGTGCAGCAGGCCCCTGTCGAGGAGACGGCGGTGGTAGGCGCCCGCCCACGCGTACGCGTAGTCCACGGACGTCGAGCGGTCGGCGGGCAGGATCGACTCCCGCGGGTTCAGCACCTCGTTCCGCCGCCCGATCGGCACCCGGTGCACGGTGCGGGCGCGCGCGACGGTCTGCACATGGTCGGTGCGCACGAAGTCGCAACCCAACCCCTCGATGGCGGCGACCAGTTCCGTGAGATAGCCCGGCGCGAGCCAGTCGTCGCCGTCCAGGAACGTCAGGTACTCGCCCCGCGCCGCGTCCAGGCCGGTGTTGCGCGCGGTGGCGAGCCCTCCGTTCGTCTCGTGGTGGATGACCTGCACCTGGGCGACGTCCGAGAGCTCCTCGGCCGCACGGTCGAGAATCGCCGGAGTTTCGTCCTTTGATTTGTCGTTCACCAGCACGAACTCGAAATCTCGCCGCGCATTCAGGCGAAGACTCCGGAGGGTGTCCGGGGCGTATTGCTGCACGTTGTAGAACGGCACGATGACGGAGAGCTTGGGCACCCGCAAAACGCTAGAAGGCGGTCTGGCAGCGGAACTTTCCGGCAAAGAGACTGTGGGTGAACTCGGTGTGTCGGAACGGTGCATCCCGTGTACTTCCCGGTCTTCGGCGGGCCAGTTCGGCTCTCGGTGGGCTTTTGTTAACTTCTCGTTGATTCGCGGTTGGGCAGGACCTTGAAATTGGTTCCTAGCGTCTTCGTCGTGCCGCCAAGTACATCGAAGCCACTTCGAATCGCCGTCCTCGCGGACTCCGACACCCGCTGGAAATGGGGTGCGCTGACCGCCGACCGCATCGCCCCGGGTCCGTCCATGGAAGCCGGACCGCGAGGCGGGGCGCAAGTCGGTCTCGCGCTGGACGGATTCCTGCTGCGCGGCCGGGCCACGCCCACCGCACGCCAGCTCGAAGAGGTCGGGGTGCGCGCGGACTCCCTGCGGGAGGTCACCGCCGTCGAGTTCCTGCGCGCCATGGCCGAGACGTCGTACGACATCGTCGTCCTGGCCCTGGTCGGCGGCGGTGTGCAGGCGATGCTGCACGGGCTGAAGCGCGTGTGGGAGGGCCTCGAAAAGCGCCCCGTCGTCGTCACCGGCTACGTCGGCGTCGTCTACGAGAAGCTCGCCGACGGCCTCCTCCTGCGGCACGGAGCCGACCTCGTCCTCGCCAACTCCCGCCAGGACGCCGAGCGTTTCCGCGCGGTGTACGAGGGAGTGGGCGCGGACGCCTCGTCCGTGACCGAGGTGGCGCTGCCGTTCCTCGGGGGCGCGGCGTACGAAGGCGAACACGACCCGTACACCGTGGTGTTCGCGGTCCAGCCCTCGGTGCCGGACAACCGCAGGGACCGGGTGTACCTGCTGCAGCGGCTCGTGGCCCACGCCCGGCTGCATCCCGAGCGCGAGGTGCTGCTGAAGCTGCGCTCCAGGCCCGGCGAACACACCACTCACATCGAGGAGTTGCCGTACCAGAAGCTGGTCCAGCGGCTCGACCCGCCGGCCAACTTCCGCCTGGTGTACGGAAACATGGGCGAGGTCCTCGACCGCACCGACCTGCTGGTCACGATCAGCTCCACGGCCGCGCTGGAGTCGCTGCACCGCCGTATCCCCACGGTCGTCCTGACCGATCTGGGCGTGCGGGAAGTCCTGGGCAACCACCACTTCGTGGGCTCCGGCTGCCTCGCCTCCTGGGACCAGCTCGACGAGGGGTACCGCCCGGTGCCCGACGAGGAGTGGGTGGGCCGGCAGGGCGTCGCCGTCGACGGCTCGTACGCGCAGGCCTTCGACGCAGCCCGCGAGCGCATCACCAAGCTGCTGGCCTCGCCCGAACGGCCCCCGCTGACCCCGTACTACACGCCCACGACGGCCCCCGGCTACGTCCCTGGCATCCTCGCCCGCCACCACCTCGGCCCCGACGGCACGCCGTTGCCGGGCGCCCCCGCCCACGACAAGGAGCCGGGCCCGGTCCGCCAGATCGTCCGCCGCGCGGCACGCGGCGCCTACCGGCACGGGGTTCAGCGGGTGGCTCCGGTGATCCGGCGGATGGGGGAGCTGTGACCACCTTCCAAGGCCCTTCCCAAGGAGCAGACCCGATGTCCAACCCGCAGACGAGCCAAGGCCCTTCGGTGCGCCGGGTGCTCGCGGTGATTCCCGCGCGCGGCGGCTCCAAGGGCGTGCCCGCGAAGAACCTCGCTCCCGTCGGGGGAGTGCCGCTGGTGGCGCGGGCGGTGCGCGAGTGCCTGGCCACCCGGCTGGTGACAGACGTCCTGGTCTCCACCGACGACCAGGCGATCGCCGCCGCCGCCCGTGAGGCCGGCGCCGAGGTGGTGCTGCGGCCCGCCGCCATCGCCGGTGACACGGCGACCTCGGAGGCCGCCGTCCTGCACGCCATGGACGCCCACGAGGCCCTGCACGGCGCCGCCGTCGACGTGGTGGTGTTCGTGCAGTGCACGAGCCCGTTCATCGTCCGCGAGGACATCGACGGGGTCGCCGCCGCGATCGCCGAGAACGGCGCCGACACGGCCGTCACCGTCGCCCCCTTCCACGGCTTCGTGTGGCGCGACGCGGACACCGAGGCCGACGCCGGCACGGTCACCGAGGCCGACGCGGCCACCGGCGGCGGCTACGGCGTCAACCACGACAAGTCCTACCGCCCCCGCCGCCAGGACCGCCCCCAGGACTTCCTGGAGACCGGCGCCGCCTACGCGATGGACGCACCGGGCTTCCGCAAGCACCGGCACCGCTTCTTCGGCCGCACCGAACTGGTCCGCACCGACCCCGCGCGCGTGCTGGAGATCGACGACCCGCACGACCTGGCCCGCGCCCGCGCCCTGGCCCCCCTGTTCGACGCGGACCGCGCAGGCTCACTGCCGACCGCCGACGACGTGGACGCGGTCGTACTGGACTTCGACGGCACCCAGACCGACGACCGGGTGCTGATCGACGCCGATGGAAAGGAGTTCGTCTCCGTGCACCGCGGGGACGGCCTCGGCATCGCCGCCCTGCGCAAGAGCGGCCTGAAGATGCTGACCCTCTCCACGGAGCAGAACCCGGTCGTCGCCGCCCGGGCCCGGAAACTCAAGATCCCGGTCCTGCACGGCATCGACCGGAAGGACCTCGCACTGAAGCAGTGGTGCGAGGAGCAGGGCATCGCGCCCGAGCGCGTGCTCTACGTCGGCAACGACGTCAACGACCTCCCGTGCTTCGCCCTCGTGGGCTGGCCCGTGGCGGTCGCGAGCGCCCACGACGTGGTACGCGGCGCCGCCCGTGCGGTCACCACCGTCCCCGGTGGCGACGGCGCGATCCGAGAGATCGCCAGCTGGATCCTCGGCCCCTCTCTCGACTCCCTCGACAGTTAAGGAACGTTCCCGCCATGTCTGTTAACTCCCGCCTGCGCACCTTCGGCACCGAGCGCATCGCCGGTCCCGGCCAGCCCGTCTACATCTGCGGCGAGATCGGCATCAACCACAACGGCGAGCTGGAGAACGCCTTCAAGCTCATCGACGTGGCCGCCGAGGCCGGCTGCGACGCCGTGAAGTTCCAGAAGCGCACCCCCGAGATCTGCACCCCGCGCGACCAGTGGGACATCGAGCGCGACACCCCCTGGGGCCGGATGACGTACATCGACTACCGCCACCGCGTGGAGTTCGGCGAGGACGAGTACCGCCAGATCGACGAGTACTGCAAGAGCCGGAACATCGCCTGGTTCGCCTCCCCGTGGGACACCGAGGCCGTCGCCTTCCTGGAGAAGTTCGACGTGCCCGCCCACAAGGTGGCCTCCGCCTCCCTCACCGACGACGAGCTCCTGCGCGCCCTGCGCGAGACGGGCCGCACGATCATCCTGTCCTCCGGCATGTCGACCCCGAAGCAGATCCGCCACGCGGTCGAGGTCCTCGGCTCGGAGAACATCCTGCTCTGCCACGCCACGTCGACCTACCCGGCCAAGGCCGAGGAGCTCAACCTGCGCGTCATCAACACCCTCCAGGACGAGTACCCGAACGTCCCGATCGGCTACTCCGGCCACGAGACCGGCCTGCAGACCACCCTCGCGGCGGTCGCCCTCGGCGCCACCTTCGTCGAGCGCCACATCACCCTGGACCGCGCCATGTGGGGCTCCGACCAGGCCGCGTCGGTGGAGCCGCAGGGCCTTCAGAGGCTCGTGAGGGACATCCGCACCATCGAGGCCTCCCTCGGCGACGGCGTCAAGAAGGTCTACGACTCCGAGCTCGGCCCCATGAAGAAGCTGCGCCGCGTCTCGGGCGTCGTCGCCGAGGCGGAGATCGCCGCCGCCGCGGGCGAGCCGGTCTCGGTCTGACCCACCAGGTACCGGGTCCCCGGCGGCTGTCCGCCCGGGGACCCGGTGTTCGTCACCCGCGCCCATGAGCGCCTTACGACGGGACGGTCGTACGTCGATGAGCCCCCGCGCCGGGAACACCGGCTCCCACACTCTCGCCTTCGTCGAGAGCCCGGTCCAGCTGCTGAACGTGCTGGAATGGGCGCACGCCCACGCGCCCGGCGCGGAGCTCACCCTCGTCGTGCTGGCCCCGACCGATCCCATGACCCGCGGCCAGCTGCGCCGGATGGCGGAACTCGCCCGCGGCGAGGGCCACGAGGTCCGCTGGGAGGAGGCCAGAGGCGGCCCCGCGGCCCCCTTCCAGACCATCGGGGGCCTCGCGGGCAGACTCCGCAAGGCCGACCGGATCGTCCTGGGCGACCCCTTCTCCCGCTACGTACAGCTGCTGCTGACCATCACCAAGGCCCCCGACCTCGTCGTCGTCGACGACGGCACGGCCACCATGGAGTTCGTGGCCCAACTCGCCCGCGGTGAACGCCTCGTGCGCTGGCACCGCAAGGGCGGCCGTCCCAGCCCCCGGGACCTGGCCTTCGCCCCGGTCTCGGCGGCGGCCCGCAAGCGCCTGACACCGGGTGAGGGGCGCGCGGTGCAGATCTTCTCCTCCATGCCGATGGAGGAGACGCCCGCCGGGGTGACGGTCTCCTCCAACACCTTCGCCTGGACCCGCTCCCGCTTCGGCCCGCCCCGCATCACCAAGGGCGCCGACATGGTGGGCACTTCGCTGGTGGAGACGGGCGTGGTGGACGGCGAGCGCTATCTGGAGGCGGTGACCGGCCTCGCCAAGACCCACGGCACGACCCGCTACTTCGCCCACCGCCGTGAGTCCACGGACAAGCTCCACCGGCTGGCCGTGGAGACGGGCCTGGAGATCGTCCGCCCCGACCTCCCCCTGGAACTGATCGCCCGCCGGGGCCCCATCGGCCGTACGATCCTCAGCTTCCCGTCGACAGTTGTCCACACCCTCCCCCTGGCCCTGGCCGGCACGGACGTCCGCGTCTCGGTCTGCGACATCGACCCGGACTGGCTGACGGCGACGGCGTCGCCCCGCGCGCAGGGGTTCCTGTCGGGGGTCACGGGGACGGCGAAGGGTGTGCACCGGCTGTCGGCGGTGGTGGCGGGCTGAGCCTCCTCGGCTTCGGTCGGGTGGCCGAAAACGCCTGAGCCGCTGCTCAGCTTCATCGTCTAGCATCGTCGTTCACTTGTGCGACGTTCGACGATGGCTACGACGGGGGCGGCTGGCGTGAGTGCCGAGGCGTTGCGGGAACGGCTGACGGAACTGACGGCGACCGGGCAGGGTGATCTGCGGGCGCTGGTGGGGGAGTTCCGGCGCAGCGAGGTGCTGGTGCCGGTGGTGGACGGCTCGTTGCTGTCGGCGGAGTCGGGCGGCATCCGGTGGCTGTTTGCGTTCACGGATGTCGCGGCGCTGGAACGGTTCGCCGAGGCGCGAGGTGAGGCCGCACCCGACTGGGTGCCGGTGTTCGGGGCGCGGTTGCTGGACCAGGTGATCCCGAGGGTGGACGGTCCGACGGGCATCGCGGTGGACGCGGGCAGCCCAACAGGGTTCGTCCTGCCGCCGGTTGAGGGGATCGTGCCGGACGCGGTCGCCGTGGATGCCACTCCGGAAGGGGCTGGGGCGGCATGAGTGACGGCTACCAGGTCGATCCGGAGGCGATGCAGCGGATCACCCAAGGCATCAACCAGGCGATGGCGGAGCTGAAGGAGTTCGGCTTCGACATCGAGGCGAACCTGGGCCGCGGCTTCGACGACCTCTCGCTGACCGGCCTGGAGGCGGGAGACGACGGTCTTCAGCAGGTCTTCGGGGACTTTTGCGACCGCTGGGGCTGGGGTGTGCGCTCGTTGATGGGGGACGCGAACGAGTTCGCGGGCCGACTGGGGTTGTCGGCGGGGATCTACCACGAGCAGGAGCAGTACGTCTCGGACACGTTGAAGACGGTGTGGACCGCCGGCACCGGCAACCCCTACCTCTCCCCGGAGGAGGTCAAGGCGCGTTCCTGGTCAGAGACGTTGAAGGACAACCCGGTCTCGCAGGTGGCGAACGCGGACTACAGCGCGGAGTCCTTCACGTCCGGCCAGGACGAGGTGAAGGCGGCCTGGTCGCAGGCGGCGGAAGACGTTTCGACATCGACGGTGACACCGGACGCGTTCCTGGACCCGGACACGGACTGGCAGTGGAGCGGGCCGCCCTCTGCGGACTCCTCGAAGTCGGAGGGTGAGGGCTGATGGGCTTCGGGGATGTGGTCGACGGGCTCGGCGACGGGCTGGAGAGCGCGGCCGGCGGTCTGAACAAGGGTGTCGGCGAGGCGGTCGACTGGGGCGCGGACAAGACGGCGGGACTGCTGTCGGACGTGGGCGCGGACGGCGCGGCCGAGAAGGTCCGCGACTTCGGCGAGAGCGTGAACAACCGCCTGGGCGGCACGGTTTCCGAACGCGCGCTGGGCGAGACCGAGGACCCGAAGGAACTGATCCACGGCAGCGCGGGGGCGCTCCGCGAACGGGCCGGACATCTACGGAAGTTCGCAGCCGCCTTCGAGAACGTCGGCCAGGGCATGCGCTCGCTGGACCCGGGCGAGTGGCGGGGCCAGGCGGCGGACGCCTTCCGCGCCAAGTTCGACGTACAGCCGAAGCAGTGGCTGACGGCGGCGGACGCGTGCACGGCGGCGTCCGGGGCTTTGGAGGCGTACGCGGACATGGTGGGGTGGGCCCAGCAGCAGGCGCAGGCGGCGATCGACGCCTACCGCGCCGCGCAGGACGCCTCCCGGCGGGCGGCGGAGTCCTACGACGCGAAGGTGACGGCGTACAACCAGGCGGCCGACCGCTACAACGCGACCGCCGAGGCGGGCCGGGACCCGGGCGTGAAACCGACAGCGCCCGGCGATTTCGTCGACCCGGGCACGGCGGCCCGTGCGGATGCGCAGGACATCCTCACGCATGCCCGCCGCCAGCGCACGGACTCCGCCGACGAGGCCCGCCGCCGCATATCGGCGGCCCTGGAGTCGGCCCCGCCGAAGCCGGAATTCACGGACCGCATGGCCGCCGACGCGACCGACCTGTTCGTCGGCACCCAGCTCAACTCGGTCCACGTCCTGGGCGGCCTCCTGCGCGGCGGCACGGACATGCTGAAACTGGCCCGTACGGCCAACCCCCTGGACCCCTACAACCTGACCCACCCCGGCGAGTGGTCGAAGAACTCCAGCATGTTGCTGGCAGGCCTGGTCGGCACGGCGGCCCACCCGGAACGCCTGCCGATGTCGCTGCTGGGCACGGGGTGGTCCAGCGACCCGGGCGACTCGGCGGGCTATCTGTTCTCGAACCTGATCGGGGGGAAGGGCGCGGGCGGCGTGGGCCGGGCAGCCGCGCGTGATGCTCTGCGCGGAGTTGGCAGGGACGCCGCAACGAGCGCCGCACGCAGAAGCGTCGGCAGTGGGCTGCGGGACGTCGCCCGGCAACTGTGGTGCAAGACGTTGGGTGGTGATCCGATTGACATGGCCACCGGACGTATGTCCCTGCCGCAGACGGATGTGACCCTGCCCGCCCGGCTGCCATTGTTCTTCTCCCGCCAGTTCGAGTCGTCGTACCGGGCGGGCCGCTGGTTCGGCCCGTGCTGGACGTCGACGGCCGACCAGCGCCTGGAGATCGACGCGGAAGGTGCCGTCTTCGTCCGCGGGGACGGCTCCTTGCTGGCATATCCGCACCCGGCCCCCGGCGTCCCGACCCTGCCCCTGGCCGGCGAAAGCCACCCACTGACGGTAGACGCCTACGGCGATTACACCGTCACCGACCCGGAAACCGGGCGCATCTGGGACTTCGCGGGCCCGGGCGGCGACGGCAACGGCATCGCCCTGCTCTCCCAGATCATCGACCGCTCGGGCCAGTGGTTGACTTTCGAGTACGACGCCGAGGGCGCCCCGACCGGGATCGTGCACTCGGCCGGCTACCACCTGAAGATCACCACCGAGGGCGGCCGGATAACAGCCCTGCACCTGGCCTCGGCCGCAGACATCGAGCTGGTCCGCTTCGGTTATGACGCGGGGGGCCACCTGTCGACGGTGACGAAGTCCTCCGGCCTGCCCACCCGCTTCGCCAACGACACCCTCGGCCGTATCACCGCCTGGACGGATACGAACAGCTCGTCGTACCACTACGCCTACGACGACGAGGACCGCTGCACCGCGCAGGGCGGCCAGAAGGGCCACCTGCGCTACACCTACACATATGGCGACCCCGACCCGATCTCCGGCAATCGGATCGTCACGGCGGTCGATTCGCTGGGGCACAGCACGCGATACGAGATCAACAGCGACCTGCAAGTGGCAGCGCTGACAGCCCCGGACGGCGCTACGACGTACACCACTTACGACCAGGCCAACCGCCCGCTCACCGTCACCGATCCGCTGGGCCGCACGCGCAGTTACACCTACGACGAGGTGGGCCGCACGGTTCTGGCCATCCGTCCCGACGGTCGCTACACCAGCATCGCCTACAACGACCAGGGCCTGCCTGTCACGGTGGCCGGTGCCGACGGCACGCATGTCACTCAACGGTTCGATGCGTACGGCAACTGCACCGCCGTGACGGACGCGTCCGCGGCAACCACCCACTTCGCCTACGACGACCGTGGCCACCTCGAATCCGTCACCAACGCTCTCGGGGAGGTCGCACTGGTCCGCTGCAACGCCGGGGGCCTGACCCTGGAGATCACCGACCCGTTGGGCGCGGTGACACGCTACGAACGCGACGCCTTCGGCCGCCCGGTGACGATCACGGATCCGACCGGAGCGGTGACCCACCTGGAGTGGACGGTGGAGGGCCGCCTGACTCGCCGTACAGCCGCGGACGGCACAAGCGAATCGTGGACGTACGACGGCGAGGGCAACTGCACCACCCACACCGATGCCCTGGGCGCAGTCTCGCGCTATGAATACACCCACTTCGACTTGATGTCCGCCCGCACCGGCCCGGACGGCACCCGCTACACCTTCGACCACGACACAGAACTACGCCTGACCAGGGTGACCAACCCGCAGGGTCTGACCTGGAATTACGAGTACGACTCAGTGGGCCGCCTGACGGCGGAGACCGACTTCGACGACCGGACGCTGACCTATGGACACGACACGATCGGCCAACTGATAGCCACAACCACCGTATCGGGCGAGACCGTTCACCTCGAGCGTGACCTTCTGGGCCAGGTGATCCGCAAGGAAGTGGCAGGAGCGGTCACGACGTTCGAGTACGATCCGCCGGGTGCTCTGATCCGGGCAACGGGACCGGACGCGGTGGTGACCGTGCAGAGGGACACCATGGGACGTGCGCTGGCCGAGACGGTCAATGGCCGCTCCCTCACCTACGGTTACGACGAGTTGGGCCGCTGCATCAGCCGCACCACTCCCGCCGGCGCCACAAGCACCTGGACCTATGACGCGGCCGGTAACCGTACTGCCATGGTGGCGTCGGGCCGCACCCTCACCTTCACGCACGACGAGGCAGGCCGTGAACTGTCCCGCAACGTGGCCGAGTCCCTGACCCTGACCCACGCTTTCGACTCCCTCGGGCGCCTGACGGAACAGGACGTCGTCGCCCCGACTGGTCACCGCCTCCAGCACCGCGCCTACACCTACCGAGCGGATGGCAACCTGACCGCCGTCGACGACCATCTGAACGGTGCACGCCGCTTCGAACTCGATGCGGTGGGCCGGGTCACCACGGTCCATGCGGCGAACTGGACAGAGACGTACGCCTACGACGAGGTGGGCAACCAGACACGGGCTGCCTGGCCGTCCACTCACCCGGGCCAAGGGGCGACGGGTGACCGCGCTTACACCGGCACCCGCATCACCCGTGCGGGCAGCGTCCGCTACGAATACGACGCGGCCGGCCGGATGAGCCTCCGCCAGAAGACCCGGTTGTCCCGCAGACCGGACACCTGGCATTACGAATGGGACGCAGAAAACCGCCTGACGTCGGCCACCACACCGGATGGCACCTGTTGGCGGTACACCTACGACCCCCTGGGCCGCCGCACGGCAAAGCTCCGCCTCGCAAGCGACGGCAAGACAGTCATCGAGCGAGTCGACTTCGTCTGGGACGGCACCACCCTGTGCGAGCAGACCACTACCTCGGCGTCCCTGCCCAACCCTGTCACCTTGACCTGGGACCACCAGGGCCTGCACCCGATCGCTCAAACCGAACGCATCAACGCGGCCGACGCGCCCCAGCAGGAGATCGACTCCCGCTTCTTCGCCATCGTCACCGACCTTGTCGGAACCCCTCTGGAACTGGTGGACGAACGCGGTGACATCGCGTGGCGCAAGCGCTCGACCTTGTGGGGCAAGACAGCCTGGCCCACCGACAGCAGCGCGTACACCCCTCTACGCTTTCCCGGGCAGTACTACGACCCCGAAACCAGCCTGCATTACAACTACTTCCGCCACTACGACCCTGAAACGGCCCGTTACGCCACCCCTGACCCCCTCGGTCTGGCCCCCGCCGACAACCCCGTCGCGTACGTCCACAACCCTCATACCTGGACCGATTCCCTCGGCCTCTCCCCATATCGTGACCTGGGTTTGCGGGAAGACGCCATGAAGGCGATCAGGAAGCTTGAAAACATCAAGAAGGATCCGATTGGGGAGATAAACTCGCAGCCCAATCACAACCATTACAATGCGGCTAGGCGTGAAGCGCAAGGCGAGGTCGTGGCACGCAAGCCTGACGGCACGCCCTTCGATCATATTGCGGATTTGAAGGGGGCACGCAATGGCCTGGACAATGTGAGGTTGGCTCTTGAGCGAGAGCTGGAGAAGCCGCCCGCAGGTATAACTGGACGTGGCATGGAAATTCTGATCAAGAAACGCAAGGAAGCCATTGAAGAGCTTGACCGGCTGAACGGCTTCCTGCACTCCATAGGTCATCGGTGACGGAGAAAAGCAATGCGAATCCACTATGAAAGGATCCGATGATGTCGCAATCTGTCGATCGCACCAAGTCCCTTGAACAACTGGATGGCGAACGCTGGGGAGACCCGCCTGCCGATGCGACGTCACTGGTCAGAACGGTCCACGAGTGGCGCCGACGACCTATCGGAACGCTGGAACCCGATGAGCTGGCACGTTTGATCGGCCAGGATGTTGGCTTGCCGTGGCTGCTCCCTCTGGCGGTGGAGATTCTTCGGGACGAAGCGCTTAAACAGCCTGCTGGTGGCTTCATCGACGGTGACTTGCTTTATGCGGTGGTCACGAGAAGTTCGGAAGTATGGATGGCTCATCCCGAGCTCGCGCGCGAGCTAAAAGGAGCCGTAACCTTGCTGACCGATCTGTCGGCCTATGAGAAGCGCGAGGTTGAGGCGTTTTTGGCAGCGTTTCCTGAGAGCTCGTAACGCGATCTTGTTGAACGGTCCTGGTCGGGCGTGACTGTTGCGACGGTCTGATCGTTCGGGTGGGTGCGACGGCTCGGCCGTGGATCGTGGACGACGACTTGTGGGCGCTGATCGAGCCGTTACTGCCGCCTTGGCCCGAGCGGCACCTTCGTCTCCCTGGCATGCAGCCTCATCTGCTGGCGACGCCTCAAAAAGGCCCCCACCCGTAATCCTGTTACGAGCTCATAGAGGAATCAAGATCACCGTCCGCTACCAGGCCACTGTGGCCGGTCGCGATGATCAACGAATGGATATGAGTGGTCTGACGCGCCCATGGTCGCTAGCCTCACCGGCTATGAAGCAGCGGCAGCAGAAGAAGCTCTCTCACCGCCTTTTCGAGGCAATCCTGTCAGGTGACGCCAGGAGCGCGAGGACCCTGCTGCGCAGTGGAGCAAGTCCGGAGAGAAGGAGCATCGACGGCACCACGCCTCTGTACCTGGCATCGGTTCAGGGAGAGGCTGAGGTGGCCTGCTTGCTCATGGAGGCCGGGGCTTCCCCTGACGCTGAAAGCAGCGGCCCCGGCTCGGAGGGCACCCCGCTGTGCGCAGCAGCTTGCTGGGGACATACCGCAACGGTCCGGGAACTGTTGGCGCATGGCGCCGATCCCACCCTCCGCGAAGACCACGGCGCAGGCTGGTCCCCGCTGGACTGGGCGGACAATGGCCTCCACCCCGACACTGTCGAAATCCTCAGGGCAGCAGGAGCACGATGCGGGTCGAACAGTGACGGAATATCGCTATCGCGATGTCCACACAGACGGACGATATGTGTACGACCCGGCGATGAGATCAGATCCAATCCCTTACGGCGATTACGAGAGAGTAATTCGTCTACTCAATCCAGGAAAGAAACTTGTGGTCCAAAATGGCAAATATTCCGATCCCCTTCGGTGACGAGCGAAGGGATTCCTGAATGTCGACTCGCAGCATGAAAGCCATGCAGTCTCTCGGCAGGTTTGGAGAGCTTGCATGGTTCTCATTGCCCGCAGAAATTCACCCTGTATACGGCTACTTGCAGATTCCGTACATCGGTTGGCGTTATAAGGCGCCCAGCGAAGAGATCTCGCAGTTCATCGAAGATTCCGTTGAGGGATTGACGACTCAGGTTGAGTAGAAACTCGACACTACGAGAAGGAACTGGCTTCTGCTACCTTCCCGAATTCTGCATGAAGCGGGCGGGCTTGAGAATCCAGCCTTTGCGGAAGTTGTCCACTTCATCAACACCCGGGATCAGAAATTCTGTCGTATTGCCTTGTCGGATCTTGATTTGATCATCGGTCATATGCAAGAAGTCCCCGCGTCGGACAACTGAAACAACGCGGCTCACATGTAAACACGACAGACCAGCACGTCCCTGTCCCTCCCCAACCCGGTCACGCTGACGTGGGACCACCAGGGCCGACAGCCGATCGCCCAGACGGAACGCATCACGGCCGTAGACGCCCCGCAGGACGAGATCGACTCCCGCTTCTTCGCAATCGTCACGGACCTGGTCGGCAAACCGCCCGAACTCATCGACGAACAGGGCGATATCGCCTGGCGCACCCGGAGCACCCTCTGGGGCACCACGGTGTGGACGGCGGACAGCACCGCCTATACGCCGCTCCGCTTCCCGGGCCAGTACTTCGACCCCGAAACCGGACTTCACTACAACTACTTCCGCTACTACGACCCCGAGACGGCGCGCTACACCACGTCTGACCCGCTGGGCCTCACCCCCGCGCCCAACCCCGCCACCTACGTAGACAACCCTCTGACCTGGGCTGACCCCCTTGGTCTCACGCCATGCATCCCGAAGGGCGAAAGAGGCAACCCGTTTGAAAGGCGTGCGGATGCGGAAGAAGCAGCGTTTGAGGTGGCGGGAGTGCCGTACGGAACGACCCCGGACGCAGAGTGGGTTGTCATGGGGGACAAGACACTCAAGAACATGCCCGGTCACGTCTACTCTCCTGACGAAACCCACTGGGGAAATTTCCGTCAATTCGAGACCGAGAACGGGTCCCGCGTGATCGTGGAACACACGCACGATCCGGCAGGACCACATTTCCATGCCAGTGCGCCGAAGGGTCGCACGCTTGAAGACCAGACGCGAAGCGAAGTGAATTTCGGTTGGGATAGGACGGTGAAAGGTTACAGGACCATGGAGAGGTACAGGGCGCTCGACAAGCCAGGGGGAGATCACCATTTCTTCCACAATGGAGGGAATTAATGTCCCGGCATGAGAAGGTCTTGCTTGAGAAACTTCAGGTAAGCGGCCTGGAAGTAATCGAAATCTCTGGCAATCAGCCACCCCCTTCTGTTGATCAGGCGTGGATGTCGATTGCAAACTTTGAAGTGCGGCCAGTTGCCAGCACTCCCCTGGGGGGAGAAGACATTGCCTCGCGGCTGAACTCTCTCTGGCTTCAGAATGCCCGGCTGTCTGGAGTGATTTCCGAAGACGGCTCTTTCCTGATCACGATTGTCAGCACGGGAAGCCATGAAGTCGGATGGGTGCGCGTTCGCTGGACACCGGAATTCGATGTGTCACGCCTGATTGATGACCAAGGAAAGGTGGAATTTGTTTCTCGGTCAATCAGTGGGCACCACATTTGCGGCGTAACGGCTGAGGAATACCAGTACTGGATTGTCAGCCTGGATGTCAGCGAACCCCTGTAGTGATGGGATCTCGTCACTTCCACTGCGCGAGGTCGGCGGTGAAGTCGGCGTAGGAGCGGTTTCGGCTGGGGTCGCAGGAGGTGACGTAGCCGTGGGTGACTAGGGTGATGGGTCATGGTGAAGAAAACTCGCGAGGAATTGGTTCGCATGGTTCAACATCTCATCGATGCTGGTCTTCCCGAAGGGGAGGAGGACCGAATGATTGAGGAGTTGAAGTCGAGTGTCTTGCATCCTCGTGTTATCGACCTGATCTATTACAACACCCCCAAGCTGGGAGCCGAGGAAGTGGTGGACAAGGCTCTCACCTACCGCCCCATCGAGTTGTAGGTGGAATCTCTTGCTTCAGGGCGACACTCCTCCGTGGATCCGTGTAATTTCCGCGGACGCTAACATTCCTATCATCGATGCTCTACCACCCACCGGCTCCGCCTTTATCGCAAGAATGCAAGGGCTGGAAATGTCGGA
Source organism: Streptomyces sp. NBC_00285 (assembly GCF_036174265.1). NCBI lineage: Bacteria > Bacillati > Actinomycetota > Actinomycetes > Kitasatosporales > Streptomycetaceae > Streptomyces > Streptomyces sp. NBC_00285. The sequence continues at coordinate 6,776,379 of NZ_CP108055.1, forward strand.
TACTGACGGTGTTTTTAATCAGTTTTATGAAAATCTGCGCCTTCCGAGTTATTTCGGGTGGAGCTGGAACGCTTTGCGTGATTGCATTGAGGATCTAAACTGGATCAGTACAACCCGCTATCGGCTGATCATTGAGGACGCAGATTCTATTCTGGCCAGCAGTCCTGATGAGCGTCGCACTCTTTTCCGGATACTTTCGGGTGCCGCTGAATACTGGGCGAGGAAGCCTGACTTTCCTGAGAGGACGAAGGTCACCTTCTCTGTCTTGCTCCTGTGTCCTCCTGAGGCGTGCGCAGAGTTCCGCAAGGAGCTCGCTGAAGACTGACGCCACTCCTGCCTGCAGTTCGACAACGTGAAGTAGATGTTGATGCGATCAACCTCTGCTTCGGGCGGGATGAATCCCCTTTCGATGGGTATTCTTTACGACGCACTCCTGGGAAGCACCTGAAGCACAGCTTCCCCATACTGTTCTGGGCGCCTTACAAAAGTTGTCGCCACGCCCCGGTCTGTTGATGTGGGCATGTATCCACGGTCTTCCTGTCGGAGAACTGGCGCAAAGGACCAGCGCAGTGCTCCCGGTACTCCAGCAGTAGATCGTGATCTTCATGGTCGAGGGCTGCCTGGCGGCGGTAGAACGTGTATCGGAAGTGGATCAAGGCGGTGAGTGATGGCCGGCCATGGTCCGCAGCTAGGATCACTGGCCTGACACCGACCTGAGGAGGTAGGTGAATTGGCCGCCGTGGTGCTCGTTCACGGCCTGTATCACCGTCCCGAGCACTTCGCCGTGGTGGCAGAACGCTTGCGGACCGCAGGAACCGAGGTTGTCGTTCCCGAGCTCCACCGGGGCTCATTGCCCGCTGACACAGCCGCGGTCCAGGCAGCTATTGACTCGCTGCAGGAGCCTCCGATTGTGCTCGGTCACTCCTACGGCGGGTCAGTGATCACTGGGGTGTGCGGAGCGGGACACCTGGTCTACCTGGCGGCCTTCGTTCCGGATGTCGGCGAGAGCGCGGCCGGTCTGGGAGGGGCGTCCCCGCACCTCCAGGACGCGGTCAACCCCGAGCCCGACGGCTCGACCAGCCTGCACCCCGACCGGGCTGCCGACACTCTCTACGGCGACTGTCCCCAAGCTCTCGCCGCCTGGGCGGTTGGCCTGCTGCGTGCGCAAGCCCCCGGCTGTGGGCGAGGAGTCCCAGAGCGCCACAGCTGGAAGCACACTCCCTCCACCTATGTCGTCTGTGGACGGGACCGGGCCATCGACCCGGTCCTGCAGCGGAAGATGGCCTCGCGCTGCAGCGACGTGCGCGAGTGGCAGACGGGCCATTCCCCGTTCGTAGGACAGCCTGATCTCATCGTTGAACTCCTGCAGGAACTGCTCGCCACCGACACCCCACGCAGGCGAGACGAAGGAGTCACAACCACTCGTTGACGGCTGAGATGAAGACGGCCGTCTCGTAGAGGACGGCGAGCCGGGGCAGATTTGGTTGCTGCGTACGGCACGCATGTCGGGGCGCAGCGAGAGCCAGCCGACTGTCCGCGGGTGCACGGTGATGCCCGTGGTCCTGGACCAGCCGGAGGCCTTCGCGTAGGACCAGCTGCCTACGGGTGCGTGTCCGTGATCGCGATGACTCCGTCGAGGTGGTCCAGGGCGCCCTGCAGGTCGTCGATCTTGGCCTGGATACGCCCGCGTTCGGCTCGCAGCATGGCTCGTTGCTCGGCGTCGGTGTGCCCGGAGTCCCAGCACGGCAGGAGTTCGCTGATCCTTCGGCTGGTGAGGCCGGCGGCGAACATCTGCTGGAAGAAGCGGACCAGGGGGATGGCGTCCTGCCGGTACAGGCGCTGGCCGGACGGGCTGCGCTCCGCGATGAGCAGCCCCTGCTGCTCGTAGTAGCGCACGGCGCGCACCGAGACACCGGCACCTCGTGCCACCTCGCCGATGCGGATCAACCGCTCGGCCGCGACGTCTGTGACGGTCATGGTGATTCCTCTCACCCCTGGCCCTGACGACCAGCGCTTGCCTCTGACGTTAGCGTCAGGTTTTAGCGTACCGGCCATGGACATCAACAACTCAGTTGCCCTTGTCACCGGAGCCAACCGCGGCCTGGGCCGCGCCTTCGCCCAGCGTCTGCTCGAAAGGGGCGCCCGCAAGGTCTACGCGACGGCCCGCCGACCGGAGACCGTGGACCTGCCCGGGGTCGAGGTACTGCCCCTCGACATCTCCGACCCCGCATCCGTGAGGGCCGCCGCCGAGGCCGCCCCGGACGTCTCGCTGCTCATCAACAACGCGGGAATCAATACGGGGACCGACCTGGTGACCGGTTCGCTGGACGCGGTGCGGCACGAGCTGGAGACCAACACGTTCGGCCACCTGGGAATGATCCGGGAGTTCGCGCCAACGCTCGCCAGGAACGGCGGGGGCGCGATCGTCAACGTCCTCTCCGCCATGTCGTGGTTCGGGGGCGCGGGCGCCAACGCTTACCACCTGACCAAGGCCGCCGCCTGGGCCATGACCAACGGCGTCCGCCTTGAGCTCGCCGAGCAGGGCACGCTCGTCACAGCGGTACACCTCGGCCTGGCCGACACCGACATGGCGGCGGGCTGGCCCGTGGACAAGCTGGCGCCGTCGGACCTGGCCGACGCGGCGCTCGACGGTGTCGAGGCGGGCTCCGCCGAGGTCCTCGCCGACCAGTGGAGTCGGGACATCAAGTCCCGTCTGCCGCTGACGCCGGAAGAGTTCAACGCCGCGATGGACCGCGCCCTGGCGGCGCTGATGGCGACCTGAGGGGCCCCTCGGGCCGCACGGACTTCGGTCGGCTGCTTCTCCAACGGCCGCTCGAACTCCGCTACTTGAGGTTGAACTCGTGGTTTCGTGGCACCGATCTCGCGGGTCCGATGGCCATGTCAGGCCGGTCTCGGCGAGGCAGCCGTCCATGAGTTCAACCTCAGTACCGCAAAGCAGCTCTTACGAAGATTGGATCTACCTTCGGCCCTGGCCGAGCTTCTGGCACGCCGAAGCCGGTATCACGTGCCAGCGACGCTCTCCTGCGCCGGTTTCCTCGCCACCAGGAACGCCCGGGCGTACTTCTCCTCGTTCAACGTTTCCCGCAGTACCCGGACGATCACCTGGAGGCCCGCCTCCGTGAGGTGTTCCGCCACCTCGTCCGGGGTGCGCCAGTGGTAGTCGAGGGAGATCTCTTGGCCGAAGCGCTCGGTGAGGTGGAGGTGGCCGCCGCCGGGCTCGTACTGGAAGCCGATCAGGGCGTGCGCACCTGGCTTCAGGACGCGGTGGAACTCGGCGAACGCCCTCGGGAGGTGGTCGTCGGGGACGTGGATGATCGAGTAGAGGGCGGTGATCCCGTTCAGGGTTTCGGCCGGCAGGTCCAGGGACGTCATCGAACCCACGTGGAAGCGCAGGGAAGGGTGGGCCCGGCGGGCCAGTTCCACCATCCGCGGTGAGACGTCCACGCCGAAGACCTGGAGTCCGAGCGCGGAGAGCCGGGCGGTGACGTGGCCGGGGCCGCTGCCCACGTCCGCCACCGGGCCGGTGCCCTGTTCCCTCACCAGCTCCGCGAAGCCGTTGATCTGAACTCTGTCCAGCAGCGGGATGCCGGCCCAGTCCGAGAACTGCTCGGTGTAGGCATCGGCGATCGTGTCGTACGCGGTTCGGGTGGCCCGTATGAAGTCGGGGGTCTCGGCGTTCACGCGCTGCACCCTAGCGGGGCGACTCGGGGCGGCGGGTGGGAAGTTGCGGAGCGCCGCGTGGAGTTTTCCTGGCGGTCATCGGGCGGTGGACTGCGGCGACTTCAGCGTTTCGAGGAAGGCGGTGAAGGCTCCGGTCGGGAAGGTGAGGTTGGCCCCGGCCGGGGTCTTGGAGTCGCGGATGGCTATGTGGGTGGGGGAGTTCGCTATCTCGACGCAGGAGTCGCCGTCGCCGGGGCCTGAGTAGGACGACTTCCGCCAGTTGCCGGGGGTGTCCATGGGGTGCCTCACAGCTCTTTCGCCAGTCTGTGGATGAAGTCCCGCGACCGCTCCGGGGCGAGCGACACGGCCTTCACTTTACGGAAGAGCGTTCGAAAAGCGCCGAGTTGGGCTTCGGCATCGATGAAGGTCGCACCGTGAGGACCGTCCCGTACGACCGTGTCCAGCCTGGGTACCGCTCCACCCGCATATGTCATGGCGCCCGCGGCACCTGCGAACTCTTCCAGGGTGAAAGGGATGACGCGGACAGTGATGTGGTCCGCTTCGGAGAGCTGAAGGACGCGGAAGAGCTGGGCTCGCGAGGCGGCGCGGTTGCTGACCATGATGCGCAGCGCTGCTTCGTGGATGACGGCTTCGTACGGCTTGGGGGTGGAGCCTTCGAGGATCACCTTGCGTCGCATTCGGTGTTCGACGCGCAACTCCAGCGCATCCTGGGGAAGTTCGGGAACCCGGTAGGCGTATACGGCGCGGGCGTAGTCCTCCGTCTGGAGCGGGCCGGGGATGTACAGGAACTGAGCCTCCCGCAACGAGGTGGCGTGGTGCTCCAGTTCGGCGAGGTCGAGGAACGGCGAGGGCAACTGCCCTCGGTACTCCTCCCACCAGCCGCGGCTCCGGTCGGTCGCCATGACCATCAGGGCGCCGATCAATTCGCTGTCTGAGCAGGAGTAGTTGGCGGCGAGAAGGCGCAGGCGCTTCTCGCTCACACCCGAGACACCCGACTCGATCTGACTGATCTGGACGGAGTTCACTCCGAGCAGCGCCGCTGCCTCGCGGGCGCTCAGGTCTGCCGCCTCGCGGAGCCTGCGCAACTCGACCGCCAGACGCATCTGCCGGGCTGTGGGCTCGCGCTTGGTCCCCATCGACCACCCTTCGATTCAACGTGCCTGTGGGCACGACTCGTTCGGGTTCAGATTACGCGATCGGCTTGCCGTTTCTTAAATCTAAGGTCTACTTTCGGTGGTGCGACGCACACTCTGCGGAACAGCGGAATCCCGGAAGCGCACCGTCCCGTCCTGCCATGACGCCTGCGGCATTGCCACCGCCTGCCTACCGCATCCCCGATCACCGAAACGGAGCTGCTGCATGCCCGAAAACGAGCCGGAACCCTGGGAATACACCCTGTACATCCCCAACGACCCCCGAGCCGTCACCGTCAGCCGCCGCACCCTCCGGCTCATCCTCACCATGCACGGCCTGATCCGCCTGGTCGACACCGCTGAGCTGCTCGCGACGGAGCTGGTCTCCAACGCCGTACGGCACACCAAGGGGCCGGCCGCGCTCAGGGTGCGTCACGCGGCGGCGGTGTTGCGGATCGGGGCCTGGGACGCGGATCCCGAACCTCCCGAACCGCCGGGGGAGTTCGAGCCGCACGCCGAGGAGGGCCGAGGGCTGGCGCTGGTGCGGGCCTGTGCCGATCTGTGGGGATGGCAGCCCTTGTCCAGGGGCGGCAATCGAGGAAAGTACGTGTGGTGCGAACTGGCCGCGGCTTAGTGGCCGACCCCGGGCGTCCTTCGGGGGTCGGCCAAGCTGCAAGGGCAACGGGCATGGCAGGCAAGCCACTTCCGGAGCCGGCCCGTCAGCCCCGCAGGTCGGACAGGTCCTCGTCGCTGAGGCTGAGCTCGTTCGCCGCGAGGTTCTCCATCAGGTGTTCAAGGGAACCGGTACCCGGAATCGCCAGCACCGTCGGCGAGGTCGCCAGCAGCGAGGCGATCGCAACCTGCGCTGAGGTCGCGCCCAGACGTGCCGCGACCTTGTCGAGCCGTTCGGCGTCGGGCGTGCCGCCGCCGATTCCGCCGCCGAGCGGGAAGTACGGAACGTAAGCGATGCCCGCTTCCTCGCTTTCCGCCAGCAGTGCCATGTCACCGGTGTGCCGGTTCTGCACCGCCGCGACGGGTGCGATCGCCCGGGCCTCGGCGAGTTGGGCGGCGTCGACGTTGCTGACGCCCAGGTGCCGGATCAGCCCCTCCGCGCGGAGTGCGGCCAGGACGGCGAACCGTTCGGCGATCGACTCGCCACCCGGCCCGGTCATCCCGCCGACCCGCAGATAGACCAGGTCGAGCCGGTCGAGACCGAGACAGCGCAGATCCGCCTCGACCAGGCCGCGCAGCTGATCAGCCGTCGCCTGCCCGCTCGGCACGCCGTTCGGCCCGGGCAACGGCCCCACCTTCGTCGCGATCACCAGGTCGTCACGGTAGGGGGCCAGTGCCGTACGGATCAGCTCGTTGGCCCACACCGTGTCCCTGCCGTAGAAGCCGGCCGTGTCGATGTGGTTCACGCCCAGTTCCACGGCCCGGCGGAGCACCGCGATGCCCGTACCGGGATCTCGCGCAGGACCGGCGAAGGTGCCCATCGCCAGGCGCATCGCGCCGAATCCGAGCCGATTGATCGTCAGCTCTCCGCCGAGGGAGAAAGTTTTGATCGCCATGACGCTCATGGTGTCCGCCGCCATGACTCCCACCGAGCTCGTGGCAGCTTGCTGCCAGACTGGCGGGATGCGGAACGAAGAGGTGTTCTCAGTGCGCGGAGATGAGGAGTTGATCGCGCGCGCGGGTCATCTCTTCGAGTCCGCGCGGACCGAGTTCCTGTGCGCCGCCCGGGATCTCAGGACCTGGTCGCAACCCGGGGCCAGGGCCGCGGTGCGGAACCGGATACGCGCGGCGGGTCCCGCTGCCTTCACCCCTCGGAAGCTGCTCAGCCCGGTGGCACTCGCCGACGAGGAGGCCCGCGCGCACCTGCGGCTGGTGCGGAGCAAGGGCGCTCTCGTTCGGATCAGCCCATCCCCGCTGCCGCACGAGACCATCCTCATCGACCGGCGGGTGATGATCCTTGCCGGCCGGGAGACCCCCACCGGCCGCGAGTACACCGTGACGACGTCACAGATCCTGGTCGACGGCGTCCACTCGCTGTTCCGGGCGATCTGGGACGCCGCCGTCGATCTCGAGACCTATCTGCGCAGCGACGTCCCGCACCTCGACGCCGACGGCAGCATGATCCTCAAAGCCCTCGCTTCGGGCCTCACCGACGCATCGGCGGCCAAACGGCTCGGCGTCTCCCTGCGCACCTACCGACGGCGCGTGGCCGAGTTGATGGCCGAACTCGAGGCCGACTCCCGCTTCCAGGCCGGGCTGCGTGCAGGCGAGCTGGGGCTGCCCCGCTGACCTAGGAAGAACCAGTCGGCCGAGGGCGGTCCCCGCTCGGCGGCTCCTCCGTCCAGGTGAATCCCGCCAGGCCCGCCGGCGGGGTCCGTGAGGACTCGTCCAGCGGCGCCGGCACGTGGCGTCGGCGTACCAGCCACACCAGCGAGGACAGCAGCCAGCCCGCCGCGATCATGATGACCAGCGTTCCCAGGATCAGCGCCGCCGAGCCCAGGAAGCCGAACTTCGTCAGCATCCAGGGAATCTGATCCTCACCGCATCCGCACGCGTTCATGGGGGGAAGGCTTCCCAGCTCACGCCGGTCGATCGCGCTGCGTGGCGCAATCGTCGCGCGGTGGTGATGATTCCGGGACCCCGTTGCCGTTCCGCACCGGTTCCACCCTCGCGGAGTTCCGAAAGGTGAACAGATCAGCATGCGAAAGCGTAGGCATGGTATGCGTGGACAAACGGGGTTCCTACCCATCTCCATCCACCCCCATGCGTCGAGCGGCCAAAATTTCTTCCTCTTGGAGGTTGAACTTTTGTTGATCGAGGGTCGGTCGGCCACTCCCGCGTCCTACGCTTAAGAGGGTGAAGCAACTGATGTCACCAGAGGCCGAGGTCGATCTTCCCGGGGAAGCCGCGCTTCCCGGTGCGCTGAGCGACGAACTGCACGCCGAACTCGTGCTGTTCCGGCGTGACTTGCACATGCACCCGGAGCTCGGCAACCAGGAGTTCCGCACCACCGCGGCGATCAAGGAGCGGCTGGAGAAGGCCGGGCTGAAGCCGCGCGTGCTCGCCGTCGGGACCGGCCTCGTCTGTGACATCGGGGAGTGGGACGGCGAGCGGCCCATGCTCGCCCTGCGCGCCGACATCGACGGCCTGCCCATCCCGGACATGAAGACCGAGTGCTCGTACCGGTCGACCGTGCCCGACCGGGCACACGCGTGCGGACACGACGTTCACACGACCGTGGTGCTGGGTGCGGGGCTCGTCCTCGCCGACCTCCAGAAGAGGGGACTGCTGCCGCGGCCCGTGCGGCTGCTCTTCCAGCCCGCCGAGGAGGTGCTGCCCGGCGGTGCCGCCGACGCCATCGAGTGCGGGGTGCTGGAGGGCGTCGGCAAGATCCTCGCCGTGCACTGCGACCCGAGGGTCGACGCCGGGCGGATCGGGCTCAAGGCCGGTGCGATCACCTCTGCCTGCGACCGGCTGGAGATCTCCCTCGACGGTCCCGGTGGGCACACCGCCCGGCCGCATCTGACGACCGACCTCGTCACCGCCGCCGCCCGTGTCGTCACCGACGTGCCCGCGGTCGTCGGCCGGCGGGTCGACACCCGTGCCGGCCTCGCCGTGACCTGGGGGCGGATCGAGTCGGGGCACGCCCCCAATGTCATCCCGCAGCACGCCGAGCTCTCCGGGACCGTGCGCTGTCTGGACCTCGACACCTGGCGGCAGGCCCCGGACATCGTCGTCGCGGCGATCGACGAGGTCGCCAATCTGCACGGCGCCAAGTCGGAGATCAACTACGTCCGCGGTGTCCCGCCCGTCGTCAACGACGCGGACGTCACCGGGCTGATCCGCGAGGCCATGACCGCCCGGCGCGGCGCCGACTCCGTGGAGAGCACCGAGCAGAGCCTCGGCGGGGAGGACTTCTCCTGGTACCTGGAGCACGTGCCGGGCGCCATGGCGCGGCTCGGGGTCCGTCCTCCGGGGGAGCGGACCGTGCGCGACCTGCACCAGGGTGACTTCGACGCCGACGAGTCGGCGATCACGGTCGGTGTCGAACTGTTCACGGCGGCGGCACTGCTGGACGCCGCGAAGTGATCCGGGCGTGACGAACGGCCTCTTCGGAGGCCGTTCCGCCGACCGGCGCAACATGCTCGTAAGCCAATCGTGCGCACATCGAAATCCCGGTGTGCGACGCCCGTAGAGCCTCAGTTCAGACGGTGTTTGCCTCGAATCGATAACGGCTTCGGGAGAGGTCTGTTTCCGACATCTACGCGCGTTACGATGCCGCGAAGCCGACGCCGCAGGGGCGTCCAGGCCCGGGCACTGGCATGGTGCTCACATGAAGCGCCGACAAGGCGCTCAGGTCAGGTGAAGGAGCCTCCCGTGCGCCGGGTAGCCAAGCTTTCCGCTGCGTGTATCGCAACCGCAGCTCTCGCACTGACTGCCACAGCCTGTGGCAGCACCTCCTCCGAGAACGACAGCCCGTCCTCCTCCTCGTCTTCGGACGGCGGCAAGGGCAGCATCAAGATCGGCCTCGCCTACGACGTCGGCGGCCGTGGCGACCGCTCCTTCAACGACTCCGCCGCGCGCGGTGCCGACAAGGCCGAGAAGGAGTTCGGCGGTTCCATCAAGGAACTGACCGCCAAGAGCTCCGACACCGAGGCCGACCGCGAGCAGCGCCTGACCGACCTCGCCGACGCCGGCTACAACCCGATCGTCGCCATCGGCTTCTCCTACGCCACCTCGGTCGACAAGGTCGCCGCCAAGTACCCGAAGGTCAACTTCGGCCTCATCGACGCGGTCGCGACCGCCAAGAACGTCGACAGCATCACCTTCACCGAGGAGCAGGGTTCCTACCTGGCCGGTGTCGCCGCGGCGCTGAAGACAAAGAAGGACCACGTCGGCTTCATCGGCGGCGTGGACACCCCGCTGATCAAGAAGTTCGAGGCGGGCTACGCCCAGGGCGTCAAGGACACCAACCCCAAGGTCAAGGTCGACGTCCAGTACCTGACCCACGGCTCGGACTTCTCCGGATTCGCCAGCCCCGACAAGGGCAAGGAGGCCGCGTCCGGCATGCTCGACAACGGCGCGGACGTCATCTACGCCGCCGCCGGCTCCTCCGGCAACGGCTCGATCGAGGCCGTCTCCGGCGTCAAGGGCGCCTGGGCCATCGGCGTGGACTCGGACCAGTACAACATCCAGGGTCTGAGCAAGTACAAGGCGTCGATCCTCACCTCGATGGTCAAGAACGTCGACGTCGGCGTCTACGACTTCATCAAGTCCGTCAAGGACGGCAAGCCGCTGACCGGCAACCAGATCTACTCCCTCGCCAAGGGCGGTGTCGGCCTGGCCACCAGCGGTGGCTTCATCGACGACATCCAGACCCAGCTGGACGCCGCGAAGAAGAAGATCGTCGACGGCACCATCAAGGTCAAGACCACCACGTGACCTGACGGTTCCCGCGGGAACCGCGGCTCGGCGAGGGGGCGTTCACCCACCCCCTCGCCGAGCCATAACAATGTGTCAACTCTACGCGTGTAGCACCGAGTTGCCGCGCTAGCGTCGCCGACGCCTGCCCTCCCCTATGCAGCCCCTTTCCCCCGAGGAGAGTGCGCCATCAACGCGTCCAGCCCTCCAGCTGCCGTCGAACTGCGCGGCATCACCAAGCGATTCCCCGGCGTCGTCGCCAACAAGGACATCGACATCACCGTCCGCACGGGCACCGTGCACGCCCTGTGCGGTGAGAACGGCGCCGGCAAGTCCACCCTGATGAAGATCCTCTACGGCATGCAGCAGCCGGACGAGGGCACCATCACGGTGAACGGCGAGACGGTCACCTTCAGCAACCCCGCCGACGCCATCGCCCGCGGCATCGGCATGGTGCACCAGCACTTCATGCTGGCCGACAACCTCACCGTCCTCGAGAACGTCGTCCTCGGTGCGGAGAAGCTGTACGGCATCGGCGGCAAGGCCCGCGCGAAGATCAAGGAGGTCTCCGACGCGTACGGCCTGAACGTACGCCCGGACGTCCTGCTGGAGGAGCTCGGCGTCGCCGACCGCCAGCGGGTGGAGATCCTCAAGGTCCTCTACCGCGGCGCCAAGACCCTCATCCTCGACGAGCCCACCGCCGTCCTCGTGCCGCAGGAGGTCGACGCCCTCTTCGACAACCTGCGCGGGATGAAGGCCGAGGGCCTCACGGTCATCTTCATCTCCCACAAGCTGGGCGAAGTCCTGTCCGTGGCCGACGAGATCACCGTCATCCGCCGCGGCACCACCGTCGGCACGGTCGAGCCGGCCGGCACCACCACCAAGCAGCTCGCCGAGCTGATGGTCGGCAGCGAACTGCCCACGCCGGAGACCGAGGAGTCGACGGTCACCGACGTCCCGCTGCTGAAGCTGGACGGACTGCGCCTGGCCCAGACCGACCTCGACGGCGTCGAGCGCGTCGTCCTCGACGACATCACCTTCACCATCCACCAGGGTGAGGTCCTCGGCATCGCCGGCGTGGAGGGCAACGGCCAGTCGGAACTGGTCGAGGCGATCATGGGCATCCGTGACCCGGACGCCGGCGTCATCACGCTGGGCGACACCGACATCTCCCACGTCCCCACCCGCCGCCGCCGCGAGGCCGGCGTCGGTTACATCCCGGAGGACCGTCACCGCCACGGCCTGCTCCTGGAAGCCCCGCTGTGGGAGAACCGCATCCTCGGCCACGTCACCGAGAGGCCCAACTCCCGCGGCCAGCTGCTCGACATCAAGGCGGCCCGCACCGACACCGAGCGCATCATCGAGGCGTACGACGTCCGTACCCCCGGCATCGACGTCACCGCCGCCTCCCTGTCCGGCGGCAACCAGCAGAAGCTGATCGTCGGCCGCGAGATGAGCCACGCGCCCAAGCTGCTCATCGCCGCCCACCCCACCCGCGGTGTGGACGTCGGCGCGCAGGCCGCGATCTGGGACCACATCCGCGAGGCCCGCCGCGAGGGCCTGGCCGTGCTGCTGATCTCCGCCGACCTGGACGAGCTCATCGGCCTCTCCGACACCCTGCGGGTGATGTACCGCGGCCGTCTGGTCGCCGACGCCGACCCCGCCACGATCACCCCCGAGGAGCTCGGCTCCGCCATGACGGGTGCGGCCACCGGCCACCTGGAGCACGCAGAGGACGACGCCCGATGAAGAAGCTGACCCAACGCATCGACAGGGAGCGGCTGCTCCTGGGCCTCGCGGCGCCGCTGCTCGCGATCGTCGCCGCGCTCGTCGTCACCACCCTGGTGATCCTCGCCACCGGCAAGAACCCGGGCGCCGCGTTCAGCGACATGCTGACCTACGGCACCGCCAGCGACAGCCAGGTCTACATCCTCAACAAGGCGACGACGTACTACCTGGCGGGCGTCGCGGTGGCCATCGGCTTCCGCATGAACCTGTTCAACATCGGCGTCGACGGCCAGTACCGGATCGCCGCGTTCTTCGCCGCCGTCCTCGGCGGCGCACTGACCACGCCCGGCTGGATCTCCATCCCGCTGATCATCCTGTGCGCCATGGGCACCGGCGCCGTGTGGGCGGCCATCGCGGGCATCCTCAAGGTGACCCGCGGGGTCAGCGAGGTCATCTCGACGATCATGCTCAACTCGATCGCCACCGCGATCATCGCCTACCTGCTCCAGCCCGGAAAACTCGCCGAACTCCAGGCCGGCGGCACGGTCGTCTCCACCAAGCCGCTGCCGAAGTCGTCGTACTTCTTCCAGATCGACACTGGCGCGGCCGGCGAGCTGTGGGGCTTCATCGTCATCGCCGTGCTCGTCGGGGTGGCGTACTGGTTCGTCCTTGGCCGCACCCGGTTCGGCTTCGACCTGCGCACCGTCGGCCAGTCCGAGTCGGCCGCCGCCGCGAGCGGTGTGTCCGTGAAGAAGATGATCGCCACCAGCATGGTCATCTCGGGCGCGGTGGCCGGTCTCATCGGCATGCCGACCCTGCTCAACGACAGCCACCAGTTCAGCAACGACTTCCCGACCGGCATCGGCTTCACGGGTATCGCCATCGCGCTGCTCGGCCGCAACAACCCGGTGGGCATCGCGCTGGGCGCGCTGCTGTGGGGCTTCCTGGAGCGCACCACCAACCACCTCGAGTTCGAGGGCTACGACAAGGAAATCCTCGGCGTCATCCAGGGCGTCATCGTCCTGTGCGTCGTCATCGCCTATGAGGTCGTACGCCGCTACGGCCTGAAGCGCCAGCAGCAGCGGGTCGGCGCCGAGCTCGCCGCCCAGGCCGCGGCCCCGACCCAGAAGCAGGAGGTGGCGTGATGACTGCCACGATGACCGACACACCGCCGCCCGCGGCGCCCAAGGCGGACAACGCCGGCCCCCGTTCGGGCCGTTCGGTCGGCCAGATCCTGATGATCGTCGCCGGCGCGCTGCTGCTCGTCGCCGCGGTCCGGGTCATCTCCGGCTCCGACCAGCTCACCTCCGAGGGCCAGGTCTCCGCCGCGCTCAGCCTCGCCGTGCCGATCGGCCTCGCGGGCCTGGCCGGTCTGTGGTCCGAGCGGTCCGGCGTCGTCAACATCGGCCTCGAAGGCATGATGATCCTCGGCACCTTCGGCGCCGGCTGGATCGGCTGGCAGACCAACCCCTGGCTCGGCCTGCTGTGCGGCATCGGCTTCGGAGTCGTCGGCGGCCTGGTGCACGCGGTCGCGACCGTCACCTTCGGCGTCGACCACATCGTCTCCGGTGTCGCGATCAACCTGCTCGCGGTGGGCACCACCCAGTACCTCGCCAAGCTCTTCTTCACCGAGGGCAAGGCGGCCGACGCGGGTGCCAACCCCAAGCAGTCCCCGCCCGTGGACTCGCTGCCCACCTTCGACGTACCGGGCCTGTCGAGCGGACTGCACTCCATCGAGAACCACCACTGGTTCCTGATCTCCGACATCGCCGGCATCCTCGGCGGCTTCGTCACCGACCTGTCCGTGGTGACGGTCCTGGTGATCGCGCTGTTCGTGGGCAGCTGGTGGCTGCTGTGGCGCACCCCGTTCGGTCTGCGCCTGCGCTCCTGCGGTGAGAACCCGATCGCCGCGGAGTCCCTCGGCGTCAACGTCTACCGGTACAAGTACGCGGCCGTGGCCGTCTCAGGTGGCCTCGCCGGCCTCGGCGGCGCCTTCCTGGCGCTCGTCACCTCGCACACCTACCTGGAGGGCCAGACCGGCGGACGCGGCTACATCGGTCTCGCCGCCATGATCTTCGGCAACTGGCGGCCCGGCGGCCTCGCCATGGGCGCGGGCCTGTTCGGCTACTCCGACGCACTGCAGCTGCGCAACGGCGGCGAGACCGTCCACGCGCTGCTCCTGCTGCTGTTCGTGCTGCTCATCGCGATGGCCGGCTGGAAGCTGTACAAGAAGGCACTGGTCCAGGGCGTGATCAGCGCGGTCGTGGCCGTGGCGGTCCTGGTCTGGTACCTGACCACCGACGAGGTCCCCAGCGACTTCGTGGGCGCCACCCCGTACGTCGTCACACTGCTGGTGCTGTCGCTGTCCGCGCAGCGCCTGCGGATGCCCAAGGCGGACGGCATGCGCTACCGGAAGGGCCAGGGCAAGTGACGGACATCGACTGGGAGGCGCTGCGGGCGGCGGCCCGAGCCGCCATGTCCCGGGCGTACGCCCCGTACTCCGGCTACCCGGTCGGCGTGGCGGCCCTGGTCGACGACGGCCGTACGATCACCGGCTGCAACGTCGAGAACGCCTCCTACGGCGTCGGCCTGTGCGCCGAGTGCGGTCTGGTCTCGGAGCTGCAGAACACCGGGGGCGGGCGCCTCACCCACTTCACGTGCGTGGACGGGCGGGGCGAGGTCCTCGTCCCCTGCGGCCGCTGCCGCCAGCTGCTGTACGAGTTCGGCGGACCCGACCTGATCATGGAGACCCCGGCGGGCATCCTGCCGCTGTCGGAGATGCTCCCGCAGGCCTTCGGGCCGGACCATCTCACCAAGTAACTCCCGCGCGGCCCCTCCGAGCCGGTCATGCCCCATGGCCCGGAGGGGCCGTCGCTTTGAACGTTCTGGAAGGAAAGCCATGGCGCTGTTGTCGATGGATGTCATCTCCGTGATCCGTACCAAGCGGGACCGCGGTGAACTCAGCGACGAGCAGATCGACTGGGTCATCGACGCGTACACCCGCGGAGAGGTCGCCGACGAACAGATGTCCGCGCTCGCGATGGCGATCCTGCTCAACGGCATGAACCGCCGTGAGATCGCCCGCTGGACGGCCGCGATGATCGCCTCCGGCGAGCGCATGGACTTCTCCTCGCTGTCCCGCCCGACCGCCGACAAGCACTCCACGGGCGGCGTCGGCGACAAGATCACGCTGCCGCTTGCGCCCCTGGTGGCGGCCTGCGGCGCGGCCGTGCCCCAGCTCTCGGGCCGGGGCCTCGGCCACACCGGCGGCACCCTGGACAAGCTGGAGTCGATCCCCGGCTGGCGCGCGCTGCTGTCCAACGAGGAGATGCTGAACGTCCTCGACACCACCGGCGCGGTGATCTGCGCTGCGGGCGACGGCCTGGCCCCCGCCGACAAGAAGCTGTACGCCCTGCGGGACGTCACCGGCACGGTCGAGGCGATCCCCCTGATCGCCTCCTCCATCATGTCGAAGAAGATCGCGGAGGGGACGGGGTCCCTGGTCCTGGACGTGAAGGTCGGCACCGGCGCCTTCATGAAGACCATCGAGGACGCCCGCGAGCTGGCGTCGACGATGGTCGGCCTGGGCACGGACCACGGCGTGAAGACGGTGGCCCTGCTGACGGACATGTCGACCCCGCTGGGCCTGACGGCGGGCAACGCCCTTGAGATCCGCGAGTCGGTGGAGGTCCTGGCGGGCGGCGGCCCCTCCGACGTGGTCGAGCTGACCCTCGCCCTGGCCCGCGAGATGCTGGCCGCGGCGGGCGTCCGTGACGTCGACCCGGCGAAGGCCCTGGCCGACGGCTCGGCGATGGACGTGTGGCGCCGGATGATCGCGGCCCAGGGCGGCGACCCGGACGCCTCGTTGCCGGTGGCCCGCGAGCAGCACGTCATCAGGGCCACGACCTCGGGCGTCCTGACCCGGCTCGACGCCTACGGCATCGGCGTCGCCGCCTGGCGCCTCGGCGCGGGCCGGGCCCGCAAGGAGGACCCGGTTCAGGCGGGCGCGGGCGTGGAGATGCACGCCAAGCCCGGCGACACGGTGACGGAGGGCCAGCCCCTCCTGACCCTCCACACCGACACCCCGGAACGCTTCGAGTACGCCCTGAAGTCGATCGAGGGTTCCTACGACATCGCGGCGGCGGGTACGGCTTTCACGGCGTCGCCGGTGGTGCTGGAGCGCATCGCCTGACCTGGCCCCTCGTGCGGGTGAACGGGATCGGTGGACCACCGCCGGTCCCGTTCGGCATGTGCGCCGCCCTCATGGACGAGCTCTTCCCCAGCCCGTCGCACTCACCGCTGACACCGCC
Organism: Streptomyces sp. NBC_00285; assembly: GCF_036174265.1. Lineage (NCBI taxonomy): Bacteria > Bacillati > Actinomycetota > Actinomycetes > Kitasatosporales > Streptomycetaceae > Streptomyces > Streptomyces sp. NBC_00285. Next base: position 6,792,685 of record NZ_CP108055.1, read on the forward strand.
GACACCGCGGGGTTCGCTCACCCCAACAACGCCGCCACGACCACCAGCACCGGCACCGACAACACCGTCGACACCAGGATCGAGTCCCTGGCCAGGCGCTCTCCCACGCCGTAGGTCGACGCGTACGTGTACAGGTTCTGCGCGGCCGGCAGAGCCGACGTCACCACCACGTCTAGGAGTTGGGCTCCGTGGAGGCCGAAGACACCGGCCGCCAGCGCCCAGGCCGCCGCCGGCTGCCCCACCGCCTTCAGCGCGACCGAGAGCAGGACGAGCTGCCGGTCCGGACCCCGGCCGGGCATCGTGCTGCCGCACAGGGAGATGCCGAAGGCGAGGAGGACCGCCGGGACCGACATGCCGCCGATGAGGGTGACGGGGTCCATCACCGCGGCCGGGATGTGCACTCCCGTCGCCGAGACCGCGACCCCGGCCAGCGAGCCGACCGCGATCGGGTTGCGCAGAGGAGTCAGCAGCCGCCGCCACAGGGGGCCCCTGTCGCCCTCGCCCGACGCGAGATCCAGGACCGTCAACGCCACCGGGGTCACCCCGACCAGCTGGAACAGCAGCACCGGCGCCACCAGCGACGCGTCGCCCAGGACGTACACCGCGATCGGGATGCCGAGATTGCCCGAGTTGACGTAGGACGAGCACAGCGCGCCGATCGTCGTACGGCCGACTCCCCAGCCGCGTACGACACCCACCGCCACGAAGATCCCCGCCGCCGCGGCCGTGCTCAGTGCCGTCACCAGGAGACGGCTGGAGAAGATCACCGACAGGTCGGCCCGCGCCAGCGTGGTGAACAGCAGGGCCGGGGACGCCACATGGAACGCCAGCTTGGTCAGGACCTCCCGGCCCTGGTCGCCGAGGTAACCACGCAGCCCGATGAGATAGCCCACCCCGATGACGACCGCGATCACCGCGAAGCCGGTCAGCACCCCCTGCACGGAGACTCCCCGGAGGTGAAGAGGGCGTGGCACAGCCAGGGAGATGCTGATGGGTGGCGCATACAGGCAACCCTCGGGGGCAGAGGGCCCCCAGGTCAACGTGATCCTGCGTGACCGATGAGTTACGCCCGCCCGCCCGGTCTACCGCTCGTGGACGCCATGACACCCGCCGTACTCATGCTGGCAGGCCCCGTCACCCGGGACGAGGTGACGGGGCTGAGCGACGAGGTCCGGGCGCTGTTGCGGACGTCCGGCACCGGGGTCGTGGTGTGCGATGTCGCCGGGCTCGGGCCGCCGGGGCTCGGGACCGTCGACCTGCTCGCCCGGCTCCAGCTCGCGGCGCGCCGCGCCGGGGGCCGGATCAGGCTGCGCGATCCCGACCCCGGGCTACACGCCCTTCTCGATCTCGTCGGCCTCCGCTTCGAGGTGGAGGGGCAGACCGAACAGGGGGAACCAGCGCTGGGTGTCGAGGAAGAAGTGGAACCCGGTGAGCCGGCCGTCTGAGATCTCGAGCACCTGCACCGCCCACGGGCTGTAACCGCCCTTCTCCGGGTCCGGCTTGTACTGGGCGAACCCCGGCAGCCCGTTGACCTGGACGGGCAGCAGACGCGAGCCCTCGCAGGCCGAGCCCAGGGTCGTCATGAAGCCCGTGATGTCGTCGTGGCCCGTCAGCCACAGGTCGAACGGCGGCATCGACATGATCGCGTCCTCGTGGAGGAGGGCCGTCAGCGCCGTCATGTCATACCCCTCGAACGCCTTCACATAGCGGTCCAGGAGCTTTTGCTGCTCCTCGTCCAGTGGGTCGGACACGGCCGCGTCGGCGCCGTGCTCCTCCCGCTCGGCGAGGGTGGCGCGGGCCCGCTGGAGGGCGCTGTTGACCGAGGCGACGGAGGTGTCGAGCAGCTCGGCGACCTCGCTCGCCTTCCAGGCCAGCACCTCACGCAGGATCAGCACCGCACGCTGCTTGGGCGGCAGTTGCTGAAGGGCGGCCATGAACGCGAGCCGCACGGTCTCCTTCGCGACCGCCGCATCGGCCGGGTCCTCGACCGTCGGCAGGATGCGGTTGTCCGGCATCGGCTCCAGCCAGGTGTGATCGGGGCGGGGGGAGAGAGCGGCCTGGGTGAGGGGCGTCGACTCCGAGAGGTCCATCGGACGGGCGCGCTTGTTGCCCGCCGTCAGCATGTCCAGGCAGACGTTCGTCGCGATCCGGTACAGCCATGAGCGGAGGCTGGAACGGCCCTCGAACTTCTCGTAGTTCCGCCAGGCCCGCACCATCGTGTCCTGCACGGCGTCCTCGGCCTCGAAGGAGGAGCCGAGCATGCGGTAGCAGTACCCCGTCAGCTCGGTGCGGTGCTTCTCGAGCCTCACGTCGAGGTCCGTCGTCGTCGCCGTGCCGTCCATCGTCCACCCACCCCTGTGGCCCTGCTGTGTCGCGCCTCTGCGCCCAGTACTTGGAAGCTACCGCAGGGGTCTGACAATGGCGTGCCGAGTGAACAAATCTGCAGCTCAGACCCCATCCCGTCCCTGGGGCTGCGCCCCCGAACCCCCATCGGCCCTGAAATCAGCCCCTCCGGCGTTCGAGGAGCGGGGGTTCGAGGGCGCAGCCCCCGAAGGACGCGGCCCCGCTCAAGCCGTCGCGAGCCGCCGCTCGACCCTCGCCGCGCGCGTACCGAGGACGGTGATCGACACCACGCCGAGCACCGCCAGCAGCCCGACCCCCACGGTCCCGCCCCAGCCACCCGCGTGGAAGGCGACCGCACCGACCGTGCTGCCCGCGCTGGAGCCGACGTAGTAGGCGGACTGGTAGAGCGCCGAAGCTTGGGCGCGCCCGTGCGTGGCCGTCTTGCTGACCGCCGAGGACGCCACCGCGTGCCCCGCGAAGAACCCGCCGGTGATCAGGACCAGGCCGAGCAGGACGACCCACAGGGAGCCGGACAGGGACAGGACCAGCCCCGTCGCCGTCGTCCCGCCCGCCGCGTACAGCGCGCCCCGGCGGCCCAGGCGTCCGACCAACCGCCCGGCCGTCGACGCGGACACCGTGCCCACCAGGTAGACCAGGAAGATCGAGCCGATGATGCCCTGGGGGAGCGAGAAGGGCGCCTCGGTCAGGCGGTAGCCGATCACCGTGTAGACGCCGCCGAAGACCGTCATGAACAGGGCGCCGATCGCGTACAGCCGGCGCAGCAGCGGGTCGCGCAGGTGTCCACGGACCGTGCCGAGCAGTACGCCCGGCCGCAGCGAGCCCGCCACGAAGTGCTTCGGCGCCGGGAGCAGCAGGCGGAACGCCACCGCACACGCCACCGCGATCGCGCCGATGACCCCCACGGCCACCCGCCAGCCCCACTCCTGGGCGACCCAGCCGGTGATGACCCGGCCGCTCATACCGCCGACGCTGTTACCGGCGACGAACAGGCCGATCGCCGTGACCAGGGCCTTCGGGCGGACCTCCTCGGCGAGATACGCCGTCGCGGAGGCGGGCAGCCCGGCCAGGGCCGCCCCCTGCACGGCCCGCAGCGCGACCAGGGCGGGCAGCGAGGGCGCGAAGGGGACCAGGACCCCGACGGCCACCGCGACCGCCAGCGAGGCCGTCATGACCGTACGGCGTCCGAAGCGCTCGGAGAGGGCACTCATCGGCAGCACGAACAGCGCGAGTCCGCCCGTCGCAGCCGCCACCGTCCAGCTCGCGTCGCCCGCCGACACCCCGAACTCGCCGGAGATCAGCGGGAGGAGGGCCTGTGTGGAGTACAGCAGAGCGAAGGTCGCGACACCGGCGAGGAAGAGGGCGAAGCTCATCCGGCGGTAGCCGGGGCCGCCCGGGGTCAGCCGGGAGTCGGTGACGGAGGCGGCGGAGGCAGGGACAACAGGGACGGCGCCCACGCGGGTGGGCGCCTCGGTACTGGCAGGCATGCCTCGAAGTTACGTACGGCTCCGCTCATCCGTCCAATGCACGGATTCGCCATAATCGTTCCTATGGAGCATCAGCAGAGGTCACAGGCGCGTCTGTCACCGTCCAGTGACACACAAGACATGGTGATGTCGCTGGCCCCGCGGCTCGCCTACTTCGCCGGGGTCGCCCGCACCGAGCACGTCACCCGCGCCGCGCAGGAGATGGACGTACCCCAGTCGACGCTCTCCCGCGCGATGGTCCGCCTGGAGCAGGACCTGGGTGTCGACCTGTTCGCCCGCATCGGCCGCACGGTCTCCCTCACCCCCGCGGGGCGCACCTTCCTCGCCTCCGTCGAACGGGCCCTCGCGGAGGTCGGGCGCGCCGCCGACGAGGTCCGCGCGGACGCCGACCCGGCCACCGGCAAGGTCGCCTTCGGCTTCCTGCACACCATGGGTTCGGAAACCGTTCCCGGTCTCATCCGGGCGTTCCGCGCCGACCACCCGCGCGTCCGCTTCAGCCTGGTCCAGAACTACGGTGAGGCGATGATCGAGCGGTTGCGGGCGGGGGAGCTGGACCTGTGCCTGACCTCCCCGGTCCCGGACGCCCCCGACCTGGTCGCCCGCCGCCTCGACGAGCAGAAGCTGCGGCTCGTGGTCCCCGCCGACCACCGCCTCGCGGCCCGCAGACGCGTCCGCCTGGCCGAGGCCGCCGACGAGTCCTTCGTGACCCTGGAACCCGGCTACGGCCTGCGCCGCATCACCGACGACCTCTGCCAGGAAGCCGGATTCAAGCCGCGGATCGCCTTCGAGGGCGAGGAGGCGGAGACGTTGCGGGGCCTGGTGGCGGCGGGACTCGGGGTGGCGCTGCTCCCACCGCCGGCCTTCCCCCGCCCCGGAGTGGTGGAGTTGACGGTCACAGCCCCGAGGGCCGCACGGGAGATCGGCGTCGCCTGGCTGGACGGCCACCCGGACACACCCCCGGTGGCCGCCTTCAAGAAGTTCCTGCTGTCGAGAAGGGGCAACCTGCTGCCCTAGGGAGTGCGGCCCCGACCCGCCTACCGTCGACGCCCGAACCCGGAGGCGAGCGGCATCCGCAGCCCCAGCGGCGGCGGAGCGGCAAGGGCGTCCTGCACCGGCCGCGACAACGCCCGCCCGAACAGCGCCCCCATCACGAAGTCCTCGGCCAGCGCCTGCACTTCGGCCCGGTACTGGTGCAGCGCGTGCCCGTCGGAGTGCACCTCGAACCGGCACACCTCCCGGTTCGCCTTCTTCGCCCGGGACGCCAGCCGGAACGACAACTCGGGATCGGTGCGCTGGTCGTTCGTGCCGTGCACGACCAGCACCCGCCGCCCCACGAGCTGCTTCACCGGTTCGGGAGTGGCCGCCATGTCCTCCTCGGGCAGCCAAGGCGCGATCGCCACAACGGAGTTGACGGCCTCGTGGCCGCCCGCCCGCAACGCGGCCCGCCCGCCCATGCCGATGCCGACCAGGGCCACGGGGACGTCGCCGTATCGCCGTACGATCTCGTCCGCGGCCCAGGTCGCGTCGTGCGCGAGATGCGCCTCGCCGCCGTTCCATCCCCGGTAGCGGTAGTGCACGACGTGCGCCGCGAGCCCGTCCTTGTGCCCCGCCCGGGTCAGTCGTCGGCCCAACGCCCTTATGGCGGAGGGAAGTCGTACCGAGGAGGGCCTGCGCAGAGAGGTTTCGCCGCCGCCCGGAAGGAGCAGCACCACCCCGCTCACCGCCGCCGGCTCCGGGCCGAGTGTCCTGCCCAGTCGGGCGCTGCGAACCGGCGTCGCTTGCTGTGCCATGACAGAACAGTGTCAGAAGGCCGGGTGGACGACACGGGGCGGGGCGGTCACCGTTACGTATCGGCGGATTCGTACAGCGGGTGATCTACGCGCGTAGGCGTTAGAGTGCGAAAATGACGAGCCAGACTGACCGGACGGGGAACGCCCCGAGCTCGGACCAGATCCGCCGAGCACCCAAGGTTCTGCTGCACGATCACCTCGACGGCGGGCTGCGCCCCGGCACCGTCGTCGACCTCGCCCGGGAGGCCGGGTACTCCGGGCTCCCCGAGACCGACGCGGACCGGCTGGGCGTCTGGTTCCGCGAGGCCGCCGACTCCGGTTCGCTGGAGCGGTACCTGGAGACCTTCTCGCACACCGTCGGCGTCATGCAGACCCGCGAGGCCCTCGTCCGGGTCGCCGCCGAGTGCGCCGAGGACCTCGCCGAGGACGGCGTCGTCTACGCCGAGGTGCGGTACGCCCCCGAACAGCATCTCGAAAAGGGCCTGACCCTCGAAGAGGTCGTCGAGGCCGTCAACGAGGGCTTCCGGGAAGGCGAGCGAAGGGCCAGGGCGAACGGTCACCGCATCCGCGTCGGCGCCCTGCTCACCGCCATGCGGCACGCGGCCCGCGCCCTGGAGATCGCCGAACTCGCCAACCGCTACCGGGACCTGGGTGTGGTGGGCTTCGACATCGCGGGCGCCGAGGCCGGGTTCCCGCCCACCCGGCACCTCGACGCCTTCGAGTACCTCAAGCGCGAGAACAACCACTTCACCATCCACGCAGGCGAGGCCTTCGGGCTGCCGTCCATCTGGCAGGCCCTGCAGTGGTGCGGCGCCGACCGGCTCGGGCACGGTGTGCGCATCATCGACGACATCCAGGTCCACGAGGACGGCACGGTCAAGCTCGGCCGGCTCGCCTCGTACGTCCGGGACAAGCGGATCCCGCTGGAGCTGTGCCCCAGCTCCAACCTCCAGACCGGGGCCGCGTCCTCGTACGCCGAGCACCCGATCGGACTGCTCCGGCGGCTGCACTTCAGGGCGACCGTGAACACCGACAACCGACTGATGTCCGGGACCGGAATGAGCCGGGAATTCGAGCACCTTGTCGACGCGTTCGGTTATACGCTCGATGATCTGCAGTGGTTCTCCGTCAATGCGATGAAATCAGCGTTCATTCCTTTCGATGAACGACTCGCGATGATCAGTGACGTCATCAAGCCCGGATACGCCGAGCTGAAGTCCGAATGGCTGTTCCAGCAGACCGCCTCCACCAGCGGTTCTGTGGTCGAGGGTGGCTGACCGGGGGGAACTCGGCGGCACGAAATGCGGGCGGGTGTTCACAATCCGTCCGCATTTCGATGTTTGCGGTGGACCGGTTCACATGTTTACGGTCGTGGGCCGCTCTTCCCCGTAAACCCATTTCGAGGACGCATTTCATGAAGCAGTCTGCTGCCAAGACCCTCGGTGTCGCCGCCCTCGGTGCCGCCTTCGCCGCCGTCGGCGCGGGTGCCGCGAACGCCGCTCCGGCGGTCCCGGACGCCACTCAGGCGCTCGGCTCCGTCAGCCAGGGGCTCCCCACCGAGAACGTCACCAAGGCGCTGCCGGGTGCCGGTGAGGCGCTGGCGCAGGCCCAGCCGGCGCTCGGTGCGGGTCTCGCCGCCGCGCAGCCCGCCGCCCAGAAGGTGCTCGCCGACGGCCCGACCGCGCCCGTCGCCGGTCTCCTCGGCGGCCTGCCGATCGGCAAGGTCCTGCCCGGCGGCAGCGGCACCGGCCTGAACGGCCTGCCGCTCGGCTGAGTCGTACCGCTCCTCGCACGCGCCGGTGGGGCGCACCCCGAGATCTCGGGGTGCGCCCCACCGGCGTACGTGTGCGGGTGCGGTTACCAGGAGGCCTGCGCCTTCTCCTCCGAGGGGAACAGGATCCACAGCGCGATGTAGACCAGGAACTGCGGACCCGGCAGCAGACAGGACACCAGGAAGATCACGCGCATGGTGGTCGCCGAGGTGCCGAAGCGCCGTGCCAGCGCGGCACACACTCCGCCGATCATGCGGCCGTCGGTGGGGCGGGCAAGGCGGGACATTGCGGCTCCTTCGTGAGCGTCGGTGGTCGGGTCCGGGTGACCCTTTCCGACTGGTTCCAACGCTACGGAGGCGAGCGGATCGAGGCGTCGCTCTACGGTGCGACCCCGACCCTGGGAATCGTCGGGGTCAGACCCTGAGCCGACTCCTCCTGGCGGGCGGCGGTGCGCCGGTGGCGCTCCGTCCCACGGCGGATCCAGTGGCGGGCCGCCGGCACCACCGCGACGTGCGCGAGGGCCACGCCGGCGGTGTTCAGGAGCAGCGAGTCGATGTCGAGGACCTGGCCGGGGACCCCGGTCTGCAGCAGCGCGATGCCCAGGGAGATCAGGGCCCCCGCGGCGGATGTGCGGATCAGGGAGCCGAGCGGGGAGGCGTGGAGCCTGCCGTGCACCATCGGGAGCAAGAAGCCCAGCGGCGCGAGCAGCGCGAGGCCCGCACCGAGACGGCGGGCCGCCTCCTGCCCGCCGAGGGCGAGGTCGGCGCGGATACCGGCGAGCGGGTGCAGGTTGGGCGGGACGACCCACGGTACGTCCAGGGGTCGCAGCGTGAACCAGGCGACGAACGCGAGGTGTGTGACCAGGAGGACACCTCCTGCCACACGGACGCGAAGGGCGGCACTGCCGCCGACGAAGCCTTGATGCACGACCCCCAAGACGCCACGTTCGGCACGATCGGTTCCGGAACACCCCGAGGTACCTGGGTGAGGCCTGCGCCACACGTGCCCGCCGCGCCCGCGTCAGCCGCCCGTCACCTCGGTCGACGGGGGCTGTGTGCTGCCCGGCCGGGAGCGGACCTCGTCGGTGCACTCGTAGCGGCGCAGCGGGGTCGCGGGGCCGCCGAGGACCACCGAACCGTCGCCCTCGGCGGCGGCCGAGTCGGAGAACGTGCACACGACCTGGGCGAGGGCGTAGGCGGACAGCTCGGCGGGCGGGGTGCTCAGCCGGAGCGTGTCCTCGGGGTCCTTGGGGCGCGGCCCGCTCACGGTCGTGGCGCCGCGGATGTACGTCTGGTAGCCGGCCTCGCGCTCGGCGGTCGACGGGGCCTTGGCGAGCTGGTCCAGGAGCCCCTGTGCGACCAGCACCCGCCGCTCGGAGTCCGCCGTGCCGTCCGGCACCCGCAAGGTCCGGTCCACGGCCACCAAGGACGCCCCGCACAGCAGGAACACCTGCACGGCAAGCCCCTGCGACGCCTGCGCCGCGACATCCGGTTCGGACAGCGAACACCGCACCCGGGAGGGCGCGGGCCCGAAGTCGGTGGGCACCTCCGTGGAACGGATCCCGCACCCGGCGAGCAGAGGAGCGAGCACGAGGAGCGCCGCCAGACGTCGTACGTTCATCGGGCGTCCCCCTTCTTCGAGGCGTCGTCCTTCATGTCCGCGAGGAGTTCCTCGGCCAGTTCCGAGGCGTCCCGGGGGATGCGCAGGGTGAACACGGCACCTCCCTCGGGGGAGTTGGCCGCGGTGATCCCGCCACCGTGGATGTGGGCGTTCTCCAGGGCGATCGAGAGGCCGAGGCCGCTGCCCTCGGAGCGAGGGCGGGAGGCGCTGGCCTTGTAGAAGCGGTCGAACACGTGCGGGAGGACGTCCTCGGGGATGCCGGGGCCGTGGTCGCGCACCCCGATGACGACCTCGTCGGCCGCGGCACGCACCGAGACCCGCACCGGGGAGCCGCCGTGCTTCAGGGCGTTGCCGATCAGGTTGGCCAGGATGACGTCGAGGCGGCGCGGGTCGAGACGGGCGTGGATGCCGCGCTCGGCGTCCAGGTCCACCGCGTCCAGCCACGCCCGCGCGTCGATGCACGCGGTGATCTGGTCGGCCAGGTCCACGTCGTCGAGCACCAGCCGGGCCGTGCCCGCGTCGAAGCGGGTGACCTCCATGAGGTTCTCGACGAGGCTGTTGAGGCGGCGCGTCTCGCTGACCACCAGGCGCACGGCGGGCTCGATCATCGGGTCCATCGACCCGGACTCCGCCTCCAGCTCCTCCTCCAGGATCTCCGTCACGGCGGTGATCGCGGTGAGAGGGGTGCGCAGTTCGTGACTCATGTCGGCGACGAACCTCCGCGACGCGTTGTCGCGCGCGGCCATGTCGTCGACCCGTTTCTCCAGGGCCTCGGCCGCGTGGTTGAACGTCCGTGACAGATCCGCGAGTTCGTCCGTTCCGGACACCTGCAGCCGGGTGTCCAGCCTGCCCTCGCCGAGCCGGCGCGCGGCGACCCCGAGCCGTTGCACCGGCTTCAGTACGGTCGTGGCGGCGGCCTGCGCGAGCAGCGCGGAGCCGATCAGGGCGAGCCCGGTGGCGATACCCAGCGACCAGGCAAGGGAGTTGAGGTCCTTGGCCTCCGGCTCCAGGGACGTGAGCATGTAACCGGTCGGCCCGCCCCCGATCACCCTCGTACCGGCGACCAGGTACGGGGTGTCGTGGTTGACGACCCGCTGCCAGTACAGGTGATACGCGTACGTGTTGGCGGAGTCGACGGCCTGCTTCTCGTTCACCGCCTCGCGCAGCGACACGGGCACGTCCTGGAGCGTGAAACCGTCCAGGGCGCCCGAATTGCCGTACACCGTCCGGCCCTTGGTGCCGTCGGAGACCAGCAGCACGCTGAAGCGCTGGCTGCTGCCCGCCATCTGCCCGGCCGCCTGCTGGAGTTCGCCCTGTGTGGGGTGCTCGGGCAGCGCGCCCGCGCGGTTCTGCATCTCCTGCTGGAAGTCCCGCAGCACCGCGTCCTGGGCGCGGGTGAGCACCGCCTCGCGGTTGAGCCAGTACGCGATCCCGGACGCGGAAACGGCGGCGGTCAGCGCCACCAGGCCGAACACGACCACGAGACGCAGCCGCAGACTGGTGAAGCGCAGCCCTGACCACACACCCTTGCGAGCCGCGAACCAGTCGCGGAAGCCCCCTTGTGCTTCGGTCACTGAGGCGTGTCCAGCCGGTAGCCCACGCCCCGCACGGTACGGATCAGCGTCGGGGACGACGGCACGTCCTCGACCTTGGCGCGCAGCCGCTGCACACAGGCGTCCACCAGGCGCGAGTCACCGAGGTAGTCGTGCTCCCACACCAGCCGCAGCAACTGCTGCCGCGACAGGGCCTGGCCGGGCCTGCGGCTCAGCTCCAGGAGCAGCCTCAGCTCGGTGGGGGTGAGCTGCAGGTCCTCGCCGTTCTTCGTGACGGTCATCGCCGCGCGGTCGATGACCAGGGAGCCGAAGCTCGCCGCGTCGGTCGACTCGCGTTCCCCGCGGCGCAGCACGGCCCGGATGCGGGCGTCCAGCACCCGCCCCTGGATCGGCTTGACGACATAGTCGTCGGCGCCGGACTCCAGTCCGACGACGATGTCGATGTCGTCGCTGCGCGCGGTCAGCAGAATGATCGGCAGCTGGTCCGTGCGCCGGATACGCCGGCACACCTCGAACCCGTCGATGCCGGGCAGCATCACGTCCAGCACGATCAGGTCGGGCCGCTGCTCACGGAGCAGTTTCAGACCGTCCTCACCGGTGGCAGCGGTGGCAACCCGGTGGCCCTGGCGCGTAAGGGACAGCTCCAGGGCCGTGCGGATGGCGTCGTCGTCCTCGATCAGCAACAGGGAAGGCACGGGCTCATTCTGGCCCATGGAGGGGGTGCTGTTCGACCTGTGGGCCGCGGCAGTCCCTAAGGCATTCATCAATGACCCTCCTGTGCAATTCCTGAGACGGGCCCCTGTGACAGGTCTGTGACAGTCGGCGGACACAGCGATGAAGTGGCGGCGGCAGAGTTCTCGGCACAGGCAAGGAAGCACCGCGGAACACCAGCGGCGGACCGGAACCTGAGCAAGCCGAACACCGGAAGTCCACGACGGGGGGCGCGAGATGAACACGCTGCACAGCACCAGCACTAGCGCAGTGATCACGCGTCTCCACGACGTGAACGGGGGCCGGGGTTCCGAGAAGTCCGGTGCCGTGGGCGGGCGGGGGTGCGCTCGCGGCGCTGGGCGTCAGCACACCGGGTACATGTCGGTGGTTGACAGCGGTACGGGGGAAGCGCACGGGGGATCGTCGTACAGGGAGGACACGGGGGAGCGGCATTCGCTGTCGGAGGCGGAGTTCACCGCCTACGTCCAGGAGCGCCGCGCCTCCCTGTACGCCACCGCGTACCACCTGACCGGTGACCGCTTCGAGGCCGAGGACCTGCTGCAGAGCGCGCTGTTCTCGACGTACCGGGCGTGGGAGCGGATCAGTGACAAGGCCGCGGTCGGGGGCTACCTCCGCCGCACCATGACCAACCTGCACATCAGCGCGTGGCGCCGCCGCAAGCTGAACGAGTACCCGACCGAGGAACTGCCGGAGACGCCCGGCGACACGGACGCGATGCGCGGCACCGAACTGCGCGCGGTCCTGTGGCAGGCGCTCGCCCGGCTCCCCGAACTCCAGCGCACGATGCTGGTCCTTCGTTACTACGAGGGCCGCACCGACCCGGAGATCGCGGAGATCCTCGACATCAGTGTCGGCACGGTGAAGTCCAGCATCTGGCGGTCACTCCGCCGGCTGCGCGAGGACGAGGTCCTCAGCTTCGGCCGTGACGAGGAGAACGCCTTCGGGGAGCTCGTCGCCTGAGGGTGGGGGAAGCAAGGAACCGGGGGAACGGGGGACCCGGGTACTGGCTGGGGGGCCGGTACCCGGGACGGGGACAACGGGGAACGGTGGCGCGGGGGAGCGCCATCACGGGGGAAGCACCAAGAAGCGGGGCTGGAGGACCGGGGGGTCCGTCCAGTCCTGCTTCTCTGTGTCCTACGGTGCCGAAGGCGCCGTCGGTGTTCAGTGCGCCGGAGTCGCCGCCGGACGGCGGCCCGCTCCCGCGGCGGCGAGGCGGCCCAGCGCCTCGTCCTTGTCGCAGCGGTGGGCGCCCAGCGCGGTCTGGCGGGCGATGATCGAGCGCTCCAGACGCATCAGCCGCCAGCCGCGGCGCAGCAGGAACGACACCGACTTGCGGCCCTCACGCAGATCCCGCAGGAAGCGGCGGCGGAAGGTGCGCACCGGACCCCGGCTCAGGCACAGCGCGTCGGCCAGCACACCGAGTTCCTGGCAGCGGGTGACGATCTCGGCGGCGAAGATGCCCTCCGCGATGAACAGCGGGGTCCGGCCCATGTCGACCGCCTCCTCGCCGGTGCGGGCGCTGAGCGAGATGTCGTAGACCGGGATCTTCGTACGGCCCGTGCGGCACAGCTCCACGATGGCCGTCACCGCGGTGTCCGCGTCCCACGATCCGGGGTGGTCCCAGTCGATGTCGGAGCTCCCCGCTACCTGCGGCAGCGTCGGGTCGTCGCCCTCCTTGTAGAAGTCGTCGAGCCTGAGGACCGGAAGACCGGACCGGGCCGAGAGGAGGGACTTGCCGGAGCCGGAGGGGCCGCAGAGCAGCACGACTCGGGTCGGTATGGGTGGTTGGGGACTCACGGGTCACCAGTCTGGGGCATTCACCTGCTGTTCATCGACCCCGCGGGTCGGCTTTGAAGCGCGCGTCACACCTCAACTACCCTTCGTGTCGTCCTGATTACCCCTCGTATGGAGAAGGTGGCAGAAACGATGGCCCGACATGAGACTCCGACCGCCCGGCGCGCACTGGTCGCCCTCGCGACCGCGGGAGTGGCGCTCGGCGCCGGTGCGGGAGCGGCCTCCGCCGCGGAACCTGCCCTCGACCTGGTGCACACCCGGCCGACCTCGCTGGGCAACGTCGACCCCCAGGCCGGGCTGCAGTCCCTCACCGGCACGGTCGGCTACGTGACCGGTCCGGTCGCCGGTCTCAAGCCCAACCCGCTGGCGGGGACGGGAGTCGACCCGCTGGACAACGGCGCCGGCACGCAGCTCGCCGACTTCCAGCCGCTGGCCACGCAGGCGCTGACCGGTCCGGTCGCTCAGGCGCAGTCGATCGGTTCGATGCCGGTGGTGGGGCAGGTCGCGGGGCTTCTCGGGAACGGGTGACGTGGGCGGAGAGCGGCGGGGAACTGCCGACCGGCGCCGACGGCGGGTGCGCCGTGGCTGGTCGCGCAGTTCCCCGCGCCTCTCCGAGCGGCCTTCGGCCTGCTCAGTACGCCGAGCCCGACGCGCCCAGCGAACCCGTCGGGTGCCAGACCGTCTTCGTCTCCAGGAAGGCCGTCAGACGGTCGGTGCCCGGAGTCGCCGTCCAGTTGTCCACAGGCTGTGGACGCAGGACGCGCTTCAGGTTGTCCGCCGCCGCGATCTCCAGCTCCTTGGCCAGGATCTCGTCCGCGCCCGCCAGGTCGATCGCGTTGACGTCCTGGTGGGACGCCAGGGTGGGCGCGATCTCCGCCGTACGGCCCGAGAGGACGTTGACCACGCCTCCGGGGACGTCCGAGGTGGCCAGGACCTCGCCCAGCGAGAGGGCGGGGAGGGGGGACCTCTCGGAGGCCACGACGATCGCCGTGTTGCCCGTCGCGATCACCGGGGCCAGTACCGAGACCAGGCCCAGGAACGACGACTCCTGCGGGGCCAGTACGGCCACCACGCCGGTCGGCTCCGGGGAGGACAGGTTGAAGTACGGGCCCGCGACCGGGTTGCCGCCGCCCACCACCTGGGCGATCTTGTCGGTCCAGCCCGCGTACCAGACCCAGCGGTCGACGGCCGCCTCGACCTGCTCGGCCGCCCTGGCCTTCGACAGGCCCTCGGCGTCGGCCACCTCCTGGACGAACTGCGCCCTGCGGCCCTCCAGCATCTCCGCGACGCGGTACAGGACCTGGCCGCGGTTGTACGCCGTCGCGCCGGACCAGCCGCCGACCGCCTTGCGCGCGGCCACGACCGCGTCACGGGCGTCCTTGCGGGAGGACTGCGGTGCGTTCGCCAGCCACTTGCCCTTTGCGTCGGTCACCTCGTACACCCGGCCGCTCTCGGAACGCGGGAACTTGCCCCCGACGTACAGCTTGTAGGTCTTGAAGACCGACAGACGCGGCTCGGTCTTCTCGTTCTTCTCAGACATCGAGGTACGCCTCCAGGCCGTGGCGGCCGCCCTCGCGGCCGAAGCCCGACTCCTTGTAGCCGCCGAACGGCGACGTCGGGTCGAACTTGTTGAACGTGTTGGACCAGACGACCCCGGCCCGGAGTTTGTTCGCCACCGCCAGGATCCGCGAACCCTTCTCCGTCCAGATGCCCGCCGAGAGGCCGTACTGGGTGTTGTTGGCCTTGGCGACGGCCTCGTCCGGGGTGCGGAAGGTCAGCACGGACAGGACCGGGCCGAAGATCTCGTCCCTGGCGATGGTGTGCGCCTGGGTGACGTTGGTGAAGAGCGTCGGGGCGAACCAGTAGCCGGAGGACGGGAGTTCACACTCCGGCGACCAGGGTTCGGCGCCCTCGGCCGTGCCCTTCTCGACGAGCGAGGTGATCCGCGCGAGCTGCTCGGCGGAGTTGATCGCGCCGATGTCGGTGTTCTTGTCGAGCGGGTCGCCCAGGCGAAGGGTGGACAGGCGGCGCTTGAGGGAGTCCAGCAGCTCGTCCTGGATCGACTCCTGGACGAGGAGGCGGGAGCCCGCGCAGCAGACCTGGCCCTGGTTGAAGAAGATGCCGGTGACGATCCCCTCCACCGCCTGGTCGATCGGGGCGTCGTCGAAGACGATGTTGGCGCCCTTGCCGCCCAGTTCCAGGGTGAGCTTCTTACGGGTGCCCGCGACGGTCCGCGCGATCTCCTTGCCGACGCCCGTGGAGCCGGTGAAGGCCACCTTGTTGACGTCCGGGTGCGCGACGAGCGCGGCCCCAGTGTCGCCGTAGCCCGGAAGGATGTTGACGACGCCCTTGGGCAGGCCGGCCTGGCGGCAGATGTCCGCGAAGAAGAGCGCGGACAGGGGAGTGGTCTCCGCGGGCTTCAGCACCACCGTGTTGCCGGTGGCGAGGGCCGGGGCGATCTTCCACGCCAGCATCAGGAGCGGGAAGTTCCAGGGGATGACCTGGCCGGCGACGCCGAGGGGCTTCGGGCTTGCGCCGAATCCGGCGTGCTCCAGCTTGTCGGCCCAGCCCGCGTAGTAGAAGAAGTGCGCGGCGACCAGGGGCAGGTCGGTGTCGCGGGTCTCCTTGATGGGCTTGCCGTTGTCCAGGGTCTCCAGGACGGCCAGCTCGCGGCTGCGTTCCTGGATGATCCGGGCGATGCGGAACAGGTACTTGGCGCGCTCGGAGCCCGGCAGCGCCGACCACTTCTCGAAGGCCCTGCGGGCGGCCGCCACCGCGCGGTCGACGTCCGCCTCGCCCGCCTGGGCGATCTCGGACAGGACCTCCTCGGTGGACGGCGAGACGGTCTTGAAGACCTTGCCTTCGGCCGCCTCCACGAACTCGCCGTCGATGAACAGGCCGTAGGAGGGGGCGATGTCGACGACCGAGCGGGACTCGGGCGCCGGGGCGTACTCAAAAACGGAAGCCATGGTGATCAGTCCACCGTCACGTAGTCGGGGCCGGAGTAGCGGCCGGTGGCCAGCTTCTGACGCTGCATCAGCAGGTCGTTCAGGAGCGAGGAGGCGCCGAAGCGGAACCAGTGGTTGTCCAGCCAGTCCTCGCCGACGGTCTCGTTGACCAGCACGAGGAACTTGACCGCGTCCTTGGTCGTACGGATGCCGCCGGCCGGCTTCACACCCACCTGCACCCCGGTCTGGGCGCGGAAGTCGCGCACCGCCTCCAGCATGAGGAGGGTGTTGGGGGGAGTGGCGTTGACCGCGACCTTGCCGGTGGACGTCTTGATGAAGTCCGCGCCCGCCAGCATGCCGAGCCAGCTCGCGCGGCGGATGTTGTCGTACGTCGACAGCTCGCCGGTCTCGAAGATGACCTTGAGCCGGGCGGCCGTCCCGCAGACCTCGCGGACGGCGACGATCTCCTCGTACACCTTCAGATACCGGCCCGAGAGGAACGCCCCGCGGTCGATGACCATGTCGACCTCGTCGGCACCGGCGGACACGGCGTCGCGCACGTCGGCGAGCTTCACGTCCAGGGCGGCACGGCCGGCCGGGAAGGCGGTGGCCACGGAGGCGATCTTGACGCCGGAACCGGCGACGGCCTCCTTCGCGACGGCCACCATGTCGGGATAGACGCAGACGGCCGCCGTCGCCGGGGCCGTGCGGTCGGTCGGGTCGGGGCGGACCGCCTTGGCGCCGAGCGCCCGGACCTTGCCCGGGGTGTCCGCGCCTTCCAGCGTCGTCAGGTCGACCATCGAGATGGCGAGGTCGATGGCGTACGCCTTCGCGGTCGTCTTGATGGAACGCGTACCGAGCGAGGCGGCACGCGCCTCCAGTCCGACCGCGTCCACGCCGGGCAGCCCGTGAAGGAACCGGCGCAGCGTGCTGTCGGACGCGGTCACGTCCGTGAGCGGATGTACGGCTGATGCAGTGGTGGGCATGGTCACCAGCCGAGCATATCTACGCGCGTAGCGGCTGTATAGCCCGGAGAAATGGATTCATCGGGGCACAACGGACCGCACCCGGCCGGCGGCGCGGGGGCACCCGCACGCGAACACCGTCCCGAGCGGCGCCTAGTATCGCGAACATGACGACCGCACCCCCGGAATCCAGGGACCGCATCTACCGCTCACCCTTGGCGCTGATCGGCGGCTTTCTCCTTCTCGTCATCATCGGCTGGCTCGGCGTCGACGCGGTTCTCTCCGGTGACGGCCGCTCCCCCTGGCTGGCCCTCGCCGCCCTGATCCTCGTCGTACCGCTGGTTGTCGCCTTCACCCTGCGCCCGGCCGTCTTCGCGAACCACGACCGCCTGCGCATCCGCAACCCCTTCCGCGTGATCGTCGTGCCCTGGGGCGAGGTCGAGATGTTCCGCTCCGGGTTCTCCAACGAGGTCCTCGCCACGTCCGGCACCAAGTACCAGCTGTGGTCGATCCCGGTTTCCCTGCGCGGCCGCAAGAAGGCGGCGCGGCAGACGGCCCGGCAGTCCTCGGGGCGCGGTCCGAGCAGGGGCCTCGGGCTGTTCGGCGGGGGCATGGAGGCCGACGCCCTCGGCGGCCGGACCCCGGTACCGGAGGGCCCCGCCCGGGCCGAGACCGACCAGATCATGGACGAGCTGCGCGCGATGCTGGAGGCGCGGGGCAAGGCCAAGACCTCCCAGGGGGAGGTGACCGTGCGGTGGGCGTACGAGATCGCGGGGCCCGCGGTGGCCGGGGCGCTGCTCCTGGCGATCCTGGTGGCTGTCGGGTGACCTCGTAGGGAGTGCCGCTGTCGTCGGGCGGCTTCGGGGCCGTCAGTTTTCTCCGGACCCGCCTGTCCTCACGGCGGGCCCGTCCAGACCAGCGCCATGTACCCGCCCCAGTACGCCGAACCCAGCACCGCCGCCGCCAGGACGAGCGTGCGGTGACGGCGCGGGATCCGCAGCAGGCGTACGGCGAGGGGGAGCAGGAGCGGGAAGGCCGGGAGGAGATAGCGGGCCCGGGGGAAGTAGACGCCGCCGCTGCCCAGCACGATCAGCAGCGTGACGGCCGTGAACACCAGCAACGCCAAGGGCTGCCGGTCCCGGACCGACAGGGCGAAGAGGCCCACCGACACCATGAGGGTGACCGTCACCAGGACCAGGAACAGCTCGGGTGCCGAGTCGTACACGAGCAGGCTCCTGAACTGCCGCAGCGTCTCCACGCCGCCGTCCACCTCGTTGCGCCACGTCCGCTGCACGGCGAAGTAACCGTCCCAGCGGCCCAGACGCAGCCCCACCCAGCCGACGTACGCGCACCAGCCGAGCGGGGCCAGGACGGCGGCCACGAGCGCGCGCGGCCGGCGCGGGGTGAGCAGGCACGTCACCGTGACCGCGGCGGCCACCGCGATGCCCGTCGGGCGGGTCAGACCGGCCAGGACCGCGAGACAGGCCGCGGTGAGCGGGCGGTCGGCGAGCAGCGCGTACAGCGCCCAGGCCGCCAACGCCGTGAACAGGGACTCGGTGTAGCCCATCCACTGCACGAGTCCGACCGGGAGCGCGGCCCACAGGACGGTCAGCAGGATGCCGGCGCGGCGGCCGTGCAGCCGGTCGCCGACCGCGAAAACACCCCAGGCGGCGACCAGCGAGGCGGCGACGGCGAGACACAGCCCGGTGGTGGCGCGGCTGCCGGGGGTGACGGCGGCGACGGCCTTGACCAGGACCGGGTACAGCGGGAAGAAGACGAGGTTGTTGCCGCCGTCCATGCCGCCGAGAGCATGGGCGTAGCCGTGGTCGGCGATGCCCAGGTAGTAGTCGGCGTCCCACTGGGCCGCCAGGATCGGCCAGACGCCGTGGTGCCCGCGGTGGGCCCACAGGGCGAGGACCACCAGGCCCAGGGCGCGTACGCCGACGTAGGCGAGCAGGGCCCACGCGAGGGCCGGGACGCGGCGGCGGGGTGCGTCAGGGGCGGTGGCCGCCCGGTGCGGGGTCGGCCGGAGGGCGGTCGAGGACACGGTGACGGGCTCCAGGACTGGCTCGGGGACGGCTTCCCGTCCACCGTTGCCCGGGCGCCGGGGCAGGCCGTGGAGCCGGGGTCAACAGCCATCTCTAAATCACCCGATGGGGTGCTCCGGGCCCGTACATGGGCCAACGCGGAGACGAAGTCCAGCCGCCATCAACCGGCATCTGACCGTGGCGCGGAAGGCGAGGGGCTGAACAGCCGAGGGGCGGCCCGGACGGGGGCCGCCCCTCGGCTCAGATGCCGGCCGCCGCCGACAGGTCCTGCTTGATGGAGGTCAGGAGGTCGGCCGCCTCGGTGCGGGCCGTCGGGAGCTCCGCGTGGGTGGCCACCGGGATCACCACCTCCAGGTAGCACTTCAGCTTCGGCTCGGTGCCGCTCGGGCGGACGATGACCCGGGCGCCGGTGAGGGTGTAGCGCAGGCCGTCGGTGGGCGGGAGCCGGTCCGTGCCCCGGGTGAGGTCCTCCGCCCGGGTGACGGGCAGGCCGGCGAGTTCCGTCGGCGGGTGCTCGCGGAGTCGCTCCATCGCCGTGGCGATGACCGACAGGTCCTCCACGCGGACCGAGAGCTGGTCGGTGGCGTGCAGCCCGTGCTCCACGGCGATGTCGTCGAGGAGGTCCAGGAGCGTGCGGTCCTGTTCCTTGAGCTCGGAGGCCAGCTCCGTGATGAGAAGGGCCGCGGTGATGCCGTCCTTGTCGCGCACGCCCTGTGGGTCCACGCAGTAGCCGAGGGCCTCCTCGTAGCCGTAGCGCAGGCCCTCCACGCGGGCGATCCACTTGAAGCCCGTGAGGGTCTCCTCGTAGGGGAGTCCTGCCTTCTCGGCGATCCGGCCGAGGAGGGAGGAGGAGACGATCGACTCGGCGAACGTGCCCTGGGCTCCGCGCCTCACGAGGTGAGCGGCGAGCAGGGTGCCGACCTCGTCGCCGCGGAGCATGCGCCAGTCGCCGTCGGCCCTCACGGCCACCGCGCAGCGGTCCGCGTCCGGGTCGTTCGCGATGATCAGGTCGGGGGCCGTCTCGCGGGCCTTCGCGAAGGCCAGGTCCATCGCGCCGGGCTCTTCCGGGTTGGGGAAGGCGACGGTCGGGAAGTCGGGGTCGGGGTCGGCCTGTTCGGCGACGAGCTCCGGGGCGGGGAAGCCGGCGCGGGCGAACGCCGCGAGGAGGGTCTCCTTGCCGACGCCGTGCATCGCGGTGTAGACGGTGCGGGCGGTGCGCGGGGAGTCCGCGGCGAGGACGGCGTCCGTGCGGGCCAGGTAGGCGTCCAGGACGGCGTCGTCGAGGGTCTGCCAGCCGGTCTCCGGGCGGGGGACGTCGTGCAGGCTCGCGATCGCGTCGATCTCGGCGGCGATCTCCGCGTCGGCGGGCGGGACGATCTGGGAGCCGTCGCCGAGGTACACCTTGTAGCCGTTGTCGCGGGGCGGGTTGTGGCTCGCGGTCACCTCCACGCCGGCGACCGCGCCCAGGTGCCTTATGGCGAACGCCAGCACGGGGGTGGGGAGGGGACGGGGGAGGACCGCCGCCCTCAGGCCCGCGCCGGTCATCACGGCCGCCGTGTCCCTCGCGAAGTCGGCGGACTTGTGGCGGGCGTCGTAGCCGATGACGACCAGGCCGTCCTCGCTGCCGTGCTTCCTGAGGTACGCCGCGAGGCCGGCGGCGGCCCGGATGACGACCGCGCGGTTCATGCGCTGGGGGCCGGCGCCGAGTTCGCCGCGCAGGCCGGCGGTGCCGAACTGGAGGGTGCCGCTGAAGCGTGCGGTGAGCTCGGTGACGTCACCGGCGTCGAGGAGCTTGGCGAGCTCGTCGCGGGTGTCCGGGTCGGGGTCCTCGGCGAGCCAGGTCCTGGCCCGGGCGATGAGATCGTCGTGCACGGTTGCCTCCGGCGGTTGGGCGGGTTCTATGGTGCGGGTTCGGTGGGGGCGGGCGTTTTGCGCAGTTCCCCGCGCCCCTGTATCGCCTGCGGCGTCGTTGTGGGTCGGGGCCGGGGTGGGGGGTGTCCGTCCTCGGTCCGGCGGCTCGGTTCCTTGAGCAGTGCTCGGTTTCGGACGCCGGCCGCTGCGGGCGGACACCCCCCACCCCGTCCCCTTCGCGCCGTCGGCGGCTGCGGGTGCGTCGGGCTTTTAGGGGCGCGGGGAACTGCGCGATCAGCCCCCACCGGGCCGCGGCCGGCCGGCGCCGTACCTTCAGAGGCGGTCCAGGACCTGGGCCAGCAGGGAACCCATCCGGGTTGCCGAGTCACGGCCTGCCTGGAGGACCTCCTCGTGGTTCAGCGGCTCGCCCGTCATGCCCGCCGCGAGGTTGGTGACCAGGGAGATGCCCAGTACCTCCGCACCCGCCTCACGCGCGGCGATCGCCTCCAGGACCGTCGACATGCCCACCAGGTCCGCGCCGATCACGCGGGCCATGCGGATCTCGGCCGGGGTCTCGTAGTGCGGGCCGGGGAACTGGGCGTAGACGCCCTCCTCCAGGCTCGCGTCGATCTCCTTGCACAGGGCGCGCAGGCGGGGGGAGTAGAGGTCCGTGAGGTCGACGAAGTTCGCGCCGATGATGGGGGACGTCGCCGTGAGGTTGATGTGGTCGCTGATCAGGACCGGCTGGCCGGGCCGCATGCCCTCGCGGAGGCCGCCGCAGCCGTTGGTGAGGACCACCGTCTTGCAGCCGGCGGCGACGGCGGTGCGGACGCCGTGCGCGACGGCGGCGACACCGCGGCCCTCGTAGTAGTGCGTACGGCCCAGGAAGACCAGGGCGCGCTTGTCGCCCATCTTGTACGAGCGGATCGTGCCGCCGTGTCCCTCCACCGCCGGCGGCGGGAAACCGGGCAGGTCGGTGACCGGGAACTCGGCGTCGGGTGCACCGAGCGCGTCCACCGCGGGGGCCCAGCCGGAGCCCATCACGAGGGCGACGTCGTGGGTCTCGGCGCCCGTCAGTTCGCGCAGGCGCGTGGCGGCGGCGTCCGCGGCGGTGTGGGGGTCGCCCTGGATGTCGTCCGGAAGAAGAGATGCGTTCACGCGCCTGAGGGTAGCCGGTAGATGCCTACGCGCGTAGATGGCAGAGCGGACGGGACGGTGATCGTTGCCTTGTCGTTTCCAACCGGGGGCGGGACCGCGGCGCCTTTCAGCAGGGGCGCTTGCGCAGTTCCATCACGTAGTCGTGCGGTGCGCCCGCCGATTCCGCGGCGTCGGCGACCTCGCCCAGGTAGCGCGCGGAGGGCAGACCGCCCTCGTAGCCGTTCAGGACGTACGTCCAGGCCTGCTCCTCACCCTCCAGGGTGTGGACGCGGACGCGTGTACGGCGGTAGATGTCGAGGCTGACGCCCTCCCAGCGGTCCATGGAGTCCTCGTCGGGCGGGGCGATCTCGTAGAGCGCGACGAACACCTGGGACAGCGGGTCCTCGACGATCGTTGCGAGGGCGCCCTCCCAGCCCATGTGCTCGCCCCCGAAGGTCAGCCGCCACCCGTTCAGCCACCCCGTGGCGCGCATCGGCGAGTGCGGGGCACGGCGGGTCATCAGCCGCGCGTCGAGGTTGCCGGCGTAGGCGGCGTAGAGCGACATGCGTCGAGGGTACGGCAGCCTTCCCGTGCGTCTCTCCCGTAACGGTGGCATCTCGGGAAGGCCCCCAGGACGTAGCACCCCCGGTCGTACGGGACAATGGAGTACGTGACTCGGATCGTGATCATCGGTGGCGGACCCGGCGGATACGAGGCGGCCCTGGTGGCGGCCCAGCTCGGCGCGGAGGTGACCGTCGTCGACTGCGACGGTCTGGGCGGAGCGTCGGTGCTGACCGACTGCGTGCCGTCGAAGACCCTCATCGCGACGGCCGAGGTCATGACGACCTTCGACTCGTCGTACGAGGAGCTGGGGATCATCGTCGCCGACGACACCCCACCGCTGGAGCAGGCCGCCCGCGTGGTCGGGGTCGACCTGGGCAAGGTCAACCGGCGTGTGAAGCGGCTCGCCCTCGCCCAGTCGCACGACATCACCGCCTCCGTGACACGTGCCGGTGCCCGGGTGCTGCGCGGCCGTGGCCGTCTGGAGGGCATGCAGTCCCTCGACGGTTCGCGCAAGGTCGTCGTGCGGGCCGTCGACGGCAGCGAGGAGACCCTCGTCGCGGATGCCGTGCTCATCGCCACGGGCGGACACCCGCGTGAGCTGCCCGACGCCCAGCCCGACGGGGAGCGCATCCTCAACTGGACCCAGGTCTACGACCTCACCGAGCTGCCGGACGAGCTCATCGTGGTCGGGTCCGGTGTGACCGGCGCCGAGTTCGCCGGCGCCTACCAGGCGCTCGGGTCCAAGGTGACGCTGGTCTCCTCGCGGGACCGGGTGCTGCCGGGTGAGGACCCGGATGCGGCGGCGGTGCTGGAGGAGGTCTTCCGGCGCCGTGGCATGAACGTCATGGCGCGCTCCCGCGCCGAATCCGCCAAGCGCGTCGGCGACCGGGTCGAGGTCACCCTCGCGGACGGGCGGGTCATCACCGGGTCGCACTGCCTGATGGCCGTCGGTGCCATTCCCAACAGTGAGGGGATGGGCCTGGAGGAGGCCGGGGTCAGGGTGCGCGAGTCCGGGCACATCTGGACCGACAAGGTCTCCAGGACCACGGCTCCGGGTGTGTACGCCGCCGGTGACGTCACCGGGGTGTTCGCGCTCGCCTCCGTCGCCGCCATGCAGGGGCGTATCGCCATGTACCACTTCCTCGGCGACGCGGTGGCCCCGCTGAACCTGAAGACCGTCTCGTCGAACGTCTTCACCGACCCGGAGATCGCCACCGTCGGCTATTCGCAGGCCGACGTCGACGGCGGGAAGATCGATGCCCGGGTCGTGAAACTGCCCCTGCTGCGCAACCCGCGCGCGAAGATGCAGGGCATCCGCGACGGCTTCGTCAAGATCTTCTGCCGCCCGGGTACGGGAATCATCGTCGGCGGTGTCGTCGTGGCGCCTCGCGCCTCGGAACTGATCCATCCCATCTCGATCGCGGTCGACAACAATCTGACGGTCGAACAGATCGCGAACGCCTTCACCGTTTACCCCTCCCTTTCGGGGTCGATCGCCGAGGTGGCACGGCAGTTGCACACGCGCAAGGACACCGGCAAAGTCTGACGGCCGAAAGCGATTCCTGCCTGGTCACAGGGAGTTGCCGACCATTCGCGCGGCATAGGCGGGGAGATTAGGCCCTATACCACTTTCGGTCCTGCGGTGCGAACATCTTCTGCTATTCGGCGCAAACAGCTGAAAGCAGACGGTCGTTGGCGTTACTGTCAGTTTCGTGTTCGCTGCAGAACGTCGCCAATTGATCCTCGAAATGGTGCGAGCCAACGGGGCTGTATCGCTCCGTGAGCTCGCCCGCGTCGTCCAGACCTCAGAAGTGACCGTACGGCGGGACGTGCGCGCACTGGAGGCAGAAGGACTCCTCGACCGCCGACATGGCGGTGCGGTATTGCCGGGCGGGTTCACGCGAGAGTCCGGCTTTCCGCAGAAATCACATCTCGCGACCGCCGAGAAGACGGCCATCGCCGATCTCGCCGCGAGCCTCGTCGAAGAAGGCGAGGCGATCGTGGTGGGAGCGGGTACGACCACACAGGAACTGGCACGCCGGCTCGCCCGGGTCCCCGGACTGACCGTCGTGACCAACTCCCTGCTGGTGGCTCAGGCGCTCGCCCATGCCAACCGGGTGGAAGTGGTGATGACCGGCGGCACCCTGCGCGGTACCAACTACGCCCTGGTGGGCTCCGGGGCGGAACAGTCGCTCCAAGGGCTCAGGGTCTCCCGGGCCTTCATCTCCGGGAGCGGGCTCACCGCCGAGCGCGGGCTGTCCACGTCCAACATGCTGTCGGCATCCGTGGACCGGGCGCTGGTGCAGGCCGCCGCGGAGGTCGTGGTCCTCGCCGACCACACCAAGCTCGGTACGGACACGATGTTCCAGACCGTGCCGACGGACGTGATCACCCGCCTTGTCACGGACGAGCCCCCGGCCCATGACGACCGGGCCGGCACGGAACTCCAGGCGCTCGCCGACCAGGGGGTGCAGATCGCCGTGGCCGGCGCGTCGGGAGCGCCGGGGGGTGATCAGGTCCCGGCGCGTCGGCAACAGCGCCGGGACATGCCCCTGCCGGGGCCCCGCCGCGGCCAGGTCGCGGGCGGCCCGACCCTCCGCACAGCCACCGTCCACGGTGAGCAGCCTCCGGGCGCGGAGCGGGCACGGGTGGCGGACCTGCGCCGGCGGTGAGCCGTACGCCACTGACTGGTCGGACGGTTCTGACGGGTCGACAGTGACCGGCGACTGCCGCGCGCTTTCGCTGTGGCGTCGGTGTCCCGTCATGGCACCGGCCTGATCCGCGGCACCCTGAAATCCACTGTCACGGGGACGGGGAAACGAGGCGCCCGGTGGACTGACTGCTCCAGTCCACCGGGCGCCTCGCAATGCCGTACAGGAAAAGGCCGTTGAGGCTCAGTCCTTGATCTCGCAGATCGGGGCGCCCGAGGTGATGGACGAACCGACTTCGGCGGACAGGCCCTTGATGGTGCCGGACTTGTGCGCGTTGAGGGGCTGTTCCATTTTCATCGCTTCGAGGACGACGATCAGGTCGCCTTCCTTGACGTCCTGACCTTCCTCGACGGCGATCTTGACGATGGTGCCCTGCATGGGGGAGGCGAGGGTGTCGCCGGAGGCGGCGGGGCCGGACTTCTTGGCGGCGCGGCGCTTGGGTTTGGCGCCGGCGGCGAGGCCGGTGCGGGCCAGGGACATGCCCAGCGAGACCGGGAGGGAGACCTCCAGGCGCTTGCCGCCGACCTCGACGACGATGGTCTCGCGGTCGGTGTCCTCGTCGGCCTCGTCGGTGCCGGTGGGGGCGGCGAACGCGGGGATGTCGTTGACGAACTCGGTTTCGATCCAGCGGGTGTGGACCGTGAAGGGGTCCGCGCTGCCGGTGAGTTCGGGGGCGAACGCGGGGTCGGTGACGACCTTGCGGTGGAAGGGGATGGCGGTGGCCATGCCCTCGACCTGGAATTCGGCCAGGGCGCGGGCGGCGCGCTGCAGGGCCTGCTCGCGGGTGGCGCCGGTGACGACGAGTTTGGCGAGCAGGGAGTCCCAGGCGGGGCCGATGACGCTGCCGGACTCGACGCCGGCGTCCAGGCGCACGCCGGGGCCGGAGGGTCCTTCGAAGCGGGTGACGGTGCCGGGGGCGGGCAGGAAGCCGCGGCCGGGGTCCTCGCCGTTGATGCGGAACTCGAAGGAGTGGCCGCGCAGTTCGGGGTCGCCGTAGCCGAGGGCTTCGCCGTCGGCGATGCGGAACATCTCGCGCACCAGGTCGATGCCGGCGACCTCTTCGGTGACCGGGTGTTCGACCTGGAGGCGGGTGTTGACCTCCAGGAAGGAGATCGTGCCGTCGGTGCCGACGAGGAACTCCACCGTGCCGGCGCCGACGTAGCCGGCCTCCTTGAGGATGGCCTTGGAGGACGCGTACAGCTCGTCGACCTGGGCGTCGGAGAGGAAGGGAGCGGGGGCCTCTTCGACCAGTTTCTGGTGGCGGCGCTGCAGGGAGCAGTCGCGGGTGGAGACGACGACCACGTTGCCGTGGGAGTCGGCCAGGCACTGGGTCTCCACGTGGCGGGGCTTGTCGAGGTAGCGCTCGACGAAGCACTCACCGCGCCCGAACGCGGCGACGGCCTCGCGCACGGCGGAGTCGTACAGCTCGGGGACCTCTTCGAGGGTGCGGGCGACCTTCAGGCCGCGTCCGCCACCGCCGAAGGCGGCCTTGATGGCGATCGGCAGGCCGTGTTCCTCGGCGAAGGCGACGACCTCGTCCGCCCCGGAGACCGGGTCGGGGGTGCCGGCGACCAGGGGGGCACCGGCACGCTGGGCGATGTGCCGGGCGGCGACCTTGTCGCCGAGGTCGCGGATGGCCTGCGGGGGCGGGCCGATCCAGATCAGGCCCGCGTCCAGGACTGCCTGTGCGAACTCGGCGTTCTCGGACAGGAAGCCGTATCCGGGGTGGACGGCGTCAGCGTCCGCCTCACGCGCGGCGCCCAGGACCTTGTCGATGTCCAGATAGCTGGTGGCCGGGGTGTCACCGCCCAGGGCGAACGCCTCATCCGCGGCGCGGACATGCAGAGCGTCCCGGTCCGGGTCGGCGTACACGGCCACGCTCGCGATACCGGCATCCCGGCAGGCCCGGGCAACGCGGACAGCGATTTCGCCACGGTTGGCGATGAGCACCTTGCGCACGATTGAGGCTCCCTCCTTGAAACAAGCCGAGTTTAGGGACTGCCGACACGGCTCTTCGACCCGTCCCCTGTGGTGAGCTTGCCCACACGGAGCGTGATACGAGGCTCGCTCGACCGCGAAATCCCTTGTCGCACCTCGGTAGGCAGGGCTCCTCCCGGAAACCCTAGCCCTCCGCTGTGGCCAAGGTCTCTGTGAGAGCGTGCTGCGGACCACTCCGTTTTTTTGTGGAGTCCCTACGAATGGCCCAATGATTCTTTGCCCACCGCCGAACCCTTGTCCCGCGGTTTACCCGTTAGTAGCGTTCAGGCTGTATCGAACGTACTTCAGGTAGCAAGAGCACGGCTCGAGAGTGGGTGGGGACCGGTGATACGCAGGCCGGTGGCGTGGATCGTGGCGGTCGTCCTCTTCGCGGAGGCATTCGGCATCGCCGCGCTGAACTGGTTCCTGGGCGTCGTCGTCGACAACCAGAACATGTCCCTCGCGGGCCTGGACCCCGACGCGATGTCGCTGTCCTCGAAGATCGGCGGGGTCGTCTTCGGCCTCTTCTTCGCGCTGTGCGGTGTGGTCGCGCTGCTCGTGGCGGTGCGCGACCGCCGCCCGGCCGGCCTCGGACGCATCCTGCTGATCAGCATGGCCGTGGTGCACGGCCTGCTCGGTGCGTTCGCCTGGGGCCTGATGGGCCGGCCGCAGTTCCTGTTCATGATGGTCGTGCTCGCACTCATCGTGCTGCTGCTGATGACCTACGACGCCCAGGACCGGCCCGCCGCCGCGGAACCCGAGGACCCCGAGAACATGGCCCCGGGGGGCGACGGCCGGGGCGACGAGGGCTCGCCGCTCACACCTCCGCCGGCGCCCACAACTCCGTGATGCCGACGCCCAGTTCGGCCAGCAGTCGGCGCAGCAGCGGCAGGCTGAGGCCGATCACGTTGCCGTGGTCGCCGTCGATGCCCTCGATGAACGGGGCCGAGCGGCCGTCCAGGGTGAACGCCCCCGCGACGTAGAGGGGTTCGCCGGAGGCGACGTACGCGGCGATCTCCGCGTCGGTCGGCTCGCCGAAGCGGACGACCGTGGAGGCGACCGCGGAGGCGTACCGGCCGCTCTCGGTGTCGTGGACGCAGTGGCCGGTCTGGAGTGTGCCCGCGCGCCCGCGCATGGCCTTCCAACGGGCCGTCGCCTCC
Source organism: Streptomyces sp. NBC_00285 (assembly GCF_036174265.1). NCBI lineage: Bacteria > Bacillati > Actinomycetota > Actinomycetes > Kitasatosporales > Streptomycetaceae > Streptomyces > Streptomyces sp. NBC_00285. The sequence goes on from NZ_CP108055.1 coordinate 6,821,155, forward strand.
TCGGTGTCGGCCGGTTTGCCCAGTGCCTCGCCGTCCAGGTCGAGCACCGAGTCGCAGCCGATCACCAGTGCACCCCTGACGTCGGGCCTCGCGGCCACGACGGAGGCCTTGGCCTCGGCGAGGGCGAGGGCCAGTTCGGCGGGGGTGGGGGCGCTGACGGCTTCCTCGTCGACCCCGCTGACGATGACCTCGGGGGTGAGGCCGGCCTGGCGCAGCAGGCCCAGCCGGGCGGGGGACTGGGAGGCGAGCACGAGTCGGCGGCGCGGCTGATCGGTCATGCGGTCAGCGTAGTCCGGTCAGCGCAGCCCGATCACAATCATGGCGATCACCATGGCCACCGCCATGAAGATGCTCAAGCGCCGAAGCATGACTTCCATGTCGCGAAGTTCCTTCGGCGGTTCGTTCTCGGGGTCGGACCACAGCATGGGTTCCAGCTTGCGGCGATTGTGTGGAGGGCGCCTGAGTACGCGTACTCAACTCCTCTAAACGGTACTGTGGTTTCATTAAATGTCGACGGGAGGAGCACATGCCGTGTTCACCACTGCTTGGACCGCCTCGCCCCAGCTGCCCAGCGAAGGCTTCACCCCCAACTGGTCCCGGGAGGGCTTCTGGCGCCAGTCGGTGCGCCAGGTCGTCCGGCTGTCGTCCGGGGGCAGCCGACTGCGGATCCGCCTCTCCCACGCGTACGGCACCTCGCCGGTCCGTCTCGCGGGCGCCACGGTCGGCCGTACCGCGTCGGGGGCGGGCGTCGAGCCCGGTTCACTGCGCGGGCTCCCGCTCGCCGCCGAGATCCCCGCACAGGGTGAACTCGTCAGCGACGCGGTCGAACTCGCCGTGTCCGCGGGGGAGTCGGTGACGGTCACGCTGTACTTCGACGCGGCGACCGGGCCCGCGACCTTTCACGCACAGGCCTTCACCACCGGCTACCGCGGAGAGGGCGAACTGCTCGGCGACGTGAGCGGCGAGGGGTTCGACGCGGTGAGCGAGTCCTGGTACTTCCTGACCGCCGTGGAGACGGACTCCGGCCGTACGGACGGGATAGCGCTGTTCGGGGACTCCGTCACCGACGGCTTCGGCTCGACTCCGGGGGCGGACCGGCGATGGTCGGACGCGCTGGCCAGGCTCAGCGGGCGGCCCGTGCTCAACGCCGGTATCGGCGGGAACCTGCTGCTCAACGACTCCGCGTGGTACGGGGAGAAGGGGGTGCGGCGGTTCCGGCGGGATGTGCTCGGGCTTGCCGGGGTGGACACGGTCGTCGTGCTGCTGGGGCTCAACGACATCGGGTTCAGTGAGACCGACGAACAGCCGACGTACAAGCCGGCACCGGTGGTCGAGGCAGCCGAACTCATCCGCGGGCACCGGGAGTTGATACGGCAGGCTCGGGGGCTGCGGGTGATCGGGTGCACCCTGCTGCCGTTCGGCGGTTCCGACCACTGGGGTGAACACGCGGCGAAGGTCGCGCACGAGGTCGACGAATGGGTGCGCTGCTCCGGCGAGTACGACGCGGTGGTGGATCTCGCGCGGGAGCTGGCCGGTCCGGCAGACCCGGACCGGCTGCACCCGTCGTACGACTTCGGCGATCACCTGCACCCGAACGATCTCGGATACGAGGTGATGGCCGAAGCGCTGTCAGCCGTCCTCTAGGACGGCCAGTACGTGCGCGTCCATGCCGTGGGCCCCGGCTGGGGCAGGCGGCGCCCCGCGATACGGGACGGGTCCGACCATGCGGCCCTGGTCTCCTCCGCGCCCGACGGCGTGTCCGTCGCCGCCGCGGCGCGGGCCCGGACCACCGCCAGGGCGGCGGCCAGCTCCTCGGGGGTGGGGTTTCCCCGTACGACCTTGATGTTCATGACGGCTCCCGGCAGGGCTAGAGGGGGATGTTGCCGTGCTTCTTGGGCGGCAGCGACTCGCGCTTGGTACGCAGCTGACGCAGCCCCCTGACCACGTGACGTCGGGTGTCCGACGGCATGATCACGGAGTCGACGTAGCCGCGCTCGGCCGCGATGTAGGGGTTGAGGAGGGCGTCCTCGTACTCCCGGATGAGGCGCGCCCGGGTCGCCTCCAGGTCGCCGTTCGCGTCGGCCTCCGCGATCGTGCGGCGGTGCAGGATGTTGACCGCGCCCTGGGCGCCCATGACGGCGATCTGGGCGGTGGGCCAGGCGAGGTTGAGGTCTGCGCCGAGGTGCTTGGAGCCCATGACGTCGTAGGCGCCGCCGAAGGCCTTGCGGGTGATCACCGTGATGAGGGGCACGGTGGCTTCCGCATAGGCGTAGATGAGCTTCGCGCCGCGGCGGATGATGCCGTCGTGCTCCTGGCCGACGCCGGGGAGGAAGCCCGGCACGTCCACGAAGGTGATGACCGGGATGTTGAAGGCGTCACAGGTGCGCACGAAGCGGGCCGCCTTCTCGGAGGCCTTGATGTCGAGACAGCCGGCGAACTGCATCGGCTGGTTGGCGACGATCCCCACCGGGGCGCCCTCGACCCGGCCGAAGCCGGTGAGGATGTTCGGGGCGAACAGCGCCTGCGTCTCGAAGAACTCGGCGTCGTCCAGGATGTGTTCGATCACCGTGTGCATGTCGTACGGCTGGTTCGCGCTGTCCGGGACGAGCGTGTCCAGCTCACGGTCCTCGTCGGTGAGGGCGAGGTCTGCCTCCTCCGGGAAGGCCGGCGCCTCGGAGAGGTTGTTGGACGGCAGGTACGACAGCAGCTGCTTGACGTACTCGATGGCGTCCTTCTCGTCCCCGGCCATGTGGTGCGCCACACCGGACACCGAGTTGTGGGTGCGGGCGCCGCCCAGCTCCTCGAACCCGACGTCCTCGCCGGTGACCGTCTTGATGACGTCAGGGCCCGTGATGAACATGTGCGAGGTCTGGTCGACCATGACGGTGAAGTCGGTGATGGCCGGGGAGTACACGGCCCCGCCCGCGCACGGGCCGACGACGAGGGAGATCTGCGGGATGACACCGCTCGCGTGGGTGTTGCGCCGGAAGATCTCGCCGTACGCCCCGAGGGAGGCGACCCCCTCCTGGATACGGGCGCCGCCGGAGTCGTTGATGCCGATGACCGGGCAGCCGGTCTTCAGCGCGAAGTCCATCACCTTGACGATCTTCTGGCCGTAGACCTCGCCCAGCGCGCCGCCGAAGACGGTGAAGTCCTGGGAGAACACGGCCACCGGACGCCCGTCCACGGTGCCGTAACCGGTCACCACGCCGTCCCCGTAGGGGCGGTTGTCCTCCAGGCCGAAGTTGGTGGAGCGGTGCCGGGCGAACTCGTCCAGCTCGGCGAAGGACCCCTCGTCGAGCAGGAGCTCGATGCGCTCACGGGCCGTCAACTTGCCCTTGGCGTGCTGCTTTTCGACGGCGCGTGCGGAGCCGGCGTGCGTCGCTTCATCAATACGGCGCTGGAGGTCCGCGAGCTTGCCCGCGGTGGTGTGGATGTCGATCCCCGTGGACTGCTGGGTCTCGTGACGCTCTTCCGGCTCGGACATCGGGACGTGGCTCCCTGCCTGCTCAAAAGGGGGGACGGTTACTCATCCGTAGAGTAGTGGCGCCCCTACGAATCAGCAGTGCGGCGTTTCACACACCTAGGGTGGCTTGCATGACGCCGCGAGATGTTTCAGGAGACGACAGCCGCTGGTCGGATCTCGACCGGCCGCCCCTCAACGCCGCCGCCCTGCGCCGCGGGCTGGTGCGGGAGGGCGGGCTGTGGTCCGGGATCGAGGTGGTCACGGACACCGGCTCCACCAACTCCGACCTGGTCGCCCGCGCCCGCGCGGGCAAGGCCGCCGAGGGCACGGTCCTCGTCGCCGAGGAGCAGACGGCGGGGCGGGGCCGCCTGGACAGGCAGTGGACCGCGCCGCCCCGCTCGGGCCTCTTCTTCTCCGTCCTGCTGAACCCGGCCGACGTACCGGTGTCCCGCTGGGGCTGGCTGCCGCTGCTCACCGGGGTCGCGGTGGCCACGGGCCTGTCCCGGTCCGCCGGCGTCGACACCGCCCTGAAGTGGCCCAACGACCTGCTGGTGACCGTGGGCGGCAAGGAACGCAAGGCCGGCGGAATCCTCGCCGAGCGCGCCGGCGAGAACGGCGTCGTCGTCGGCGTCGGCATCAACGTCAGCCTCCGCGAGGACGAGCTGCCGGTGCCGGGTGCGGGATCGCTGGCGCTGGCCGGGGCGGTGAGCACCGACCGGGACCCCCTGCTGCGGGCCGTACTGCGGTCCCTGGAGGAGTGGTACGACCGCTGGCGCGCGGCGGCGGGCGACCCGACGGTGAGCGGTCTGCAGGAGACGTACGCGGCGGGGTGCGCGACGCTGGGCAGGACGGTGCGGGCGGAGCTGCCGGGAGATCGCTCGCTGGTCGGCGAGGCGGTCGCGGTGGACGGCGACGGCCGCCTGGTGATCGCGACGCAGGAAGGCGTACAGGAACCGGTGGGAGCGGGCGACATCGTCCACTTGCGACCGGCCTGAAGAACTCTCCGCTCCACCCACGGAGTGAGGACGTGAGCTGGCGCACACCTGCCGTATGGTTGAGGCCGGTCGATACCTGACCGTGACAGATCGGAAGGGCAGCAGGCGTGACCGCAGACGACACGGGCTCCGGCGCGGACGTGCCCCCGCATCCGCTCGCCGTGCGTCTCGAACAGCTCATCCTCGGCGCCGAGCGGCGCTACACCCCCTTTCAGGCGGCCCGCACCGCCGGCGTCTCCATGGAGCTCGCCACCCGCTTCTGGCGGGCGATGGGCTTCGCCGACGTCGGCCAGGCCAAGGCGTTCACCGAGGCGGACGTCCTCGCGCTGCGCCGCCTCGCCGGTCTCGTCGAGGCGGGACTGCTGAGCGAGGCCATGGCCGTACAGGTGGCGCGGTCCACCGGGCAGACCACCGCCCGGCTGGCCGAGTGGCAGATCGACTCCTTCCTGGAGGGCCTCACCGACCCCCCGGAACCCGGCATGACCCGCACCGAGGTGACCTACCCGATCATCGAGCTGCTCCTGCCCGAACTGGAGGAGTTCCTCGTCTACGTCTGGCGCCGCCAGCTCTCCGCCTCGGCCGGCCGGGTCGTGCAGGCCGCCGACGACGACGAGATGGTCGACCGGCGGCTGTGCGTCGGCTTCGCCGACCTCGTCGGGTTCACGCGCCTGACCCGTCGCATGGAGGAGGAGGAACTCGGCGAGCTCGTCGAGGCCTTCGAGACCACCGCCGCCGACCTCGTCGCCGCGCGCGGCGGGCGGCTCATCAAGACCCTCGGCGACGAGGTGCTGTACGCCGCGGACGACGCGGCCGTCGCCGCTGAGATCGCGCTGCGGCTCATCGAGACCATGGCCAACGACGAGACCATGCCCGAGGTGCGCGTCGGCATGGCCTTCGGCACGGTGACCACCCGTATGGGCGACGTCTTCGGTACGACGGTGAACCTCGCCTCCCGGCTCACCTCGATAGCTCCCCGGGACGCCGTCCTCGTCGACAGCGCCTTCGCGGAGGAGCTGATCCGCACCGGTGAGGCGCCCGCCTCCGAGGCCGAGGCGGCCGAGGCCGCGGCCACCGCCGAGAAGGAGGGCGAGGAGCCGCCGACCTACCGCTTCGCGCTCCAGCCGATGTGGCAGCGGCCGGTGCGCGGGCTCGGCGTGGTCGAGCCCTGGCTGCTCACCCGCAGGGACGTGGCCCCGTAGCGGTCCGGTACCGCTAGCCGCGCTGCACGCACAGGCCGACGATCGGCACACACAGTCCGGGCTGGGGTGCGTGGGTGGGCTGAGCCGTCGGCGTCTGCGCCGGTGGGGGCGTGGTCCTGTCCGCGGTGGGGGCCGGCTGCGGTTGAGGGGCGGCGGTCGTCGCCGCGGGGCGCTGTACGGCGGTCGCCGTGGGGGCCGCCGCTGCCGGGGTGTTCGGCGCTTCCGGGATCGTCGTGGGTGCCGCGGCGCGGGGCAGCGGTACGGCGGTCGCGGACCCCGCAGGTGCCAGGAGGACGCCCGGTGTGGGGGTCGCGGAGACCCCGCCCATCGCCGCCGTCGACGACGGGCCCGCCTGCGGCACGGAGCCCACGGTGGCGGCGGCGTTCGTCGCACGGTCCGTGCCGGAGCCGATGTTCTCGTCCATGTCGGTGTCCGTGCCCGGGGCCGGGGCCGCCTGGGGGTCCGCCTCCGCCATGCCGAAGCCGCCCCCCGAGGTGTCGGGGGTCATCCGGACGAGGCTCAGGGCTCCGGCGGCGAGGGCGAGGCCGCCCGCGGCGAGCAGCACCTTGCGGGGGCGGGGCTTGCGGTGGCGGCCGCGCGGGCCGAAGAGACGGACGCCGTCGCCGTCCGTCGGCCCTGTCGTCACCGTGATCGTCGTCATGCCGGTTCCTCCCCTGAATGCCCGCGCCCCCTGTGCGCCGTGGCGGGGCGCACGTTATGCGCTGTCATGGGCGGTCGGGCAGGAGTTGCGCGGGATGTCACCCGAAGGGGGTGTCGGGCGGTTCGGCGGGAACCTTTCGCAGTGCGGGTGGGACTGCGATGATCGGAGCGTTCTTGTTAACCCGCGTTAACCAGGAGGGTGTCATGGGCGAGGAGCGGTTCGGGGAGTTCGTGCTGGTGAGACGGCACGGGGAGGTCGGGGAGACCGGGGAGGGGGTCGTCGCCGAGCTGGTGCTCGACCGGCCCAAGGCGATGAACGCGGTCTCCACGGAGATGGCGCGGTCCGTCGCCGCCGCCTGTTCCGCACTTGCGGGTGATCAGGGCGTGCGGGTTGTCGTGGTGACCTCCACGCATGAGCGGGCGTTCTGCGTCGGGGCGGATCTGAAGGAGCGGAACTCCTTCAGCGACGCGGAGTTGGTACGGCAGCGGCCGGTGGCTCGGGGGGCGTACACGGGGGTGCTGGAGCTGCCCGTGCCGACGATCGCCGCGGTGCACGGGTTCGCGCTGGGCGGGGGCTTCGAGATGGCGCTGTCGTGCGACCTGATCGTGGCCGACCGTACGGCGGTGGTGGGGTTGCCGGAGGTGTCCGTGGGGGTGATCCCGGGGGGCGGGGGGACGCAGCTGCTGCCCCGGCGGGTGGGGGCGGCGCGGGCGGCCGAGCTGATCTTCACGGCGCGGCGGGTGGAGGCGGAGGAGGCGTACCGGCTGGGGCTGGTGGATCAGCTCGTGCCGGCGGGGGAGGACCGGGCGGAGGCGTTGTCGCTGGCGTCCCGGATCGCCGCGAACTCGCCGGTGGGGCTACGGGCGGCGAAGCGGGCGTTGCGTCTCGGGAACGGGCTGGATGTGCGGGCCGGGCTCGAGGTGGAGGACGCGGCGTGGCGGTCGGTGGCGTTCTCGGGGGACCGGGCGGAGGGGGTGGCGGCGTTCAACGAGCGGCGCGCGCCGCGGTGGCCTGGGGAGTGACGGTTGCCTCCGGCGGTTGGGCGGGTTCTTGTGTGCGGGTTCGGTGGGGGCGGGCGTTTTGCGCAGTTCCCCGCGCCCCTGTATCGCCTGCGGCGCCGTTGTGGGTCGGGGCCGGGGTGGGGGGTGCGTCGGGCTTTTAGGGGCGCGGGGAACTGCGCGACCAGCCCCCGCCGGCCCGCAGCCGTACGACCGCCTGGTCTGGCGTGGTGGGGTTCACCCGAACGTCCCAGTCATATCCGTGCCCTCAGGCGAATCCTCCATAGCCTGGAGTGATGGGTGAGGACATCCGGCTGGCCGCGGTCGTGGCGCTGGCGCAGGGCATGGCGGCGGCCCACGGCACGCGTGACGCGTGGCGCGCTGCCGCCGCCGGGGCGTGCCGGGCGCTGGGCGGGAGTTTCGCCGCGCTGTCCGTGTGGGAGCGGGAGCTGGGGCGGCTCAGGGTGCTGGTGAACGTGGGGGACCGGGCCGCCGGCGAGGAGGAGTTTCCCGACGGTGAGGCCTATCCCGTGCACCAGTTCCCGGAGATCACCGAGTTTCTGCACGAGCGGTGGGCCGGTGGCGGTGAGCCCAACGCGTGGGTGGAGACGGCGGAGGGGCCCGCGGCCGGGGGGCGCCCCGGATATGTGCATCAGCGGGTCGCCGCGCTGCGCCGGAGGGGCCGTGGGTGCTGTGTCGTCGCTCCGATCGTGCTGAACGGGCGGGCCTGGGGGGAGCTGTATGTCGCCCGGCCCGCCGGTGATCCCGTGTTCGGACGGGAGGACGCCGACTTCGCCACCGTGCTGGCCGCTGTCGTCGCCGCCGGTATCGCCCAGGCGGAGCGGTTGGAGGAGGCGAGACGGCTGGCGTTCACGGACGCGTTGACCGGGCTCGCCAACCGTCGTGCCGTTGACGTGCGGCTGGACGAGGCCGTGGAACGGCACCGGCGGGAGGGGGTCGTCGTCAGTCTCGTCGTGTGTGATCTCAATGGGCTCAAGCGGGTCAACGACACCTGTGGGCATGCCGTCGGCGACCGGCTGCTGGAACGTTTCGGTTCGGTGCTGTCGCTGTGCGGGGCCATGCTGCCGGGGGCCCTCGCCGCCCGGCTGGGCGGGGACGAGTTCTGTCTGCTCGCGGTCGGGCCGCCGGCCGACGACGTGGTGAGGGCGGCCGGCGAGCTCTGCCGGAGGGCGGGGGAGCTGGAGCTGGGGGAGGGCGTGGCGTGCGGGGTCGCGTCGACCGAGGACCCCATCGGGCCCGTTCGGTCCGCCCGGCGGCTCTTCCGGCTCGCCGATGCCGCCCAGTACCGGGCCAAGGCCGAGCGTGCCGTGAAGCCGGTCGTCGCGGGGAGGGGCGGGCTGGACGATCCGGTCGTACGGCTGGCCGACGCCGCCCCCTCCGGGCAGAGCGCCGAGCGTCGCCGGTTCCGGGGGCGACGGCCCTGAGGCGGTGCCTGCGGTAAGGGGCGTACCCCCGTCCCAGTAGTGACATCCTGGAATTCAGTGCGTACGCTCCTGAATATGGATATGCACACTGTGGTGGTGGGGACGTCCGGGGTCACCGCGTCCGACGTCCTTGCCGTGGCGCGCGGCGGTGCCCGGATCGAGCTCTCCGAGGAGGCGGTCACCGCTCTCGCCGCGGCCCGCGGGATCGTGGAGGCGCTCGCGGCCAAGCCCGAGCCCGTCTACGGCGTCAGCACCGGCTTCGGCGCCCTCGCGACCCGGCACATCAGCCAGGAACTCCGGGCCCGGCTGCAGCGGAACATCGTCCGCTCGCATGCCGCGGGAATGGGACCGCGGGTGGAGCGGGAGGTCGTACGGGCGCTCATGTTCCTGCGGCTGAAGACCGTCTGCTCGGGACGGACCGGGGTGCGGCCCGAGGTCGCGCAGACCATGGCGGATGTGCTCAATGCCGGGATCACGCCGGTCGTGCACGAGTTCGGTTCACTTGGTTGCTCCGGTGACCTCGCGCCGCTGTCCCACTGCGCCCTCACGCTGATGGGCGAGGGGGACGCCGAGGGACCCGACGGTGTCGTGCGGCCCGCCGGTGAGCTGCTCGCCGAGCACGGGATCGCCCCCGTCGAGCTGCGGGAGAAGGAGGGGCTCGCCCTTCTCAACGGCACCGACGGCATGCTCGGGATGCTCTTCATGGCACTCGCCGACCTGGAGATGCTGTACAAGTCCGCCGACATCACAGCCGCGTTGAGCCTTGAGGCGCTGCTCGGTACCGACAAGGTGCTCGCTCCCGAGCTGCACGCCATCCGGCCGCATCCGGGGCAGGGGGCGTCCGCCGCCAACATGCTGGCCGTGCTGGCGGGTTCGGAGCTCACCGGGCACCACCAGGACGACGCGCCCCGGGTCCAGGACGCCTACTCGGTGCGCTGCGCGCCGCAGGTCGCCGGGGCCGGGCGGGACACCCTGGCCCATGCGCGGCTGGTGGCGGAGCGGGAGTTGGCCTCGGCGGTCGACAACCCCGTTGTGCTGCCTGACGGTCGGGTGGAGTCCAACGGCAACTTCCATGGTGCGCCGGTGGCTTATGTGCTCGACTTCCTCGCCATCGCCGTCGCCGACCTCGCGTCGATCGCCGAGCGGCGGACGGACCGGCTGCTCGACAAGAACCGTTCGCACGGGCTGCCGCCGTTCCTCGCCGACGACCCCGGTGTCGACTCCGGGCTGATGATCGCCCAGTACACACAGGCCGCGCTGGTCAGTGAGCTGAAGCGGCTGGCCGTGCCGGCGTCCGCGGACTCGATCCCGTCGTCCGCGATGCAGGAGGACCACGTCTCGATGGGATGGTCGGCCGCGCGCAAGCTCCGTACCGCCGTCGACAACCTCACCCGGGTCCTCGCCGTCGAGCTCTACGCCGCCTCGCGCGCCGTCGAGCTGCGCGAGGGGCTCACTCCGGCGCCGGCGACCCAGGCCGCCATCACCGCCGTACGGAAGGCGGGTGTCGAGGGTCCGGGTCCCGACCGGTTCCTGGCGCCCGACCTCGCCGCGGCCGACGTGTTCGTGCGGGAGGGGCGCCTGGTGTCGGCGGTGGAGGCCGTCACCGGGCCGCTGCGGTAGGAAGGCAGGCCCTGTTCGGCGTACGGCTGAACAGGGCCCCTGCGGTGGTTACTTGAGCTTGGCCAGCTGGGCGTCGATCACGGCCGTCGGCACCGGGGCCGCCTTGCCGCTCTCGAGCGAGGCGAAGTCCACCGAGTAGTACGTGGAGACGGTGTTGCCGACGCGGACCACCTCGGTGTTGAAGGTGGCAGCGCCCTGGCCGTCGATGTCGGAGCCGACGGAGAACGCGACGGACTGGTCGCCCTTGCCGGAGGGCCTCTCCGAGGCGACCTTGGTGATCTTCTGTGTCTCGCCCCCGGCGGAGATGGTGAAGCCGCCGGAGCAGGCCGCGATGCCGTCGGAGACGGCCTTGACGGCCTTCTCGGCGCCGTCGCCGTCGTAGGAGGACAGGCCCACGAAGGTCATCTCGACGTTGAGGGTCTCCAGCGAGGACGCGTCCGGGGACCCGGTGGCCTCGGGGCTCTTCGTGAGGCTGTTGCTCACGCTGGCGTCCGCGTCGCCCGGCGCGAGACCGGCCATGGCGTGGGCGAGCGGGGCGCACGCGGCCTTGTCGCTCTTCACCTCGCTCTTGGCCTTCGGCAGGGTGTCGTCGCCGTCGTCGGCCTGGTACCCGGCGGCATCGCCCTTGGCGAGCAGCAGCTTCTCCAGCTCGGCCGTGCTGAGCGCCTTCGCGGTGGCCGTGCTCCGGGAGGAGGATGCCCCGGCCTCCTTGGACGCCCCGGACTCCTTCGGGTCGTCGTCCGAACCTCCGCCGCACCCCGTGATGAGGGCGAGTGACAGCACGCCCACGGTCGCCGCGGCGCCTATCCGCGCCCTCGATGCTCTCTTCATGTGCGGACTATGAAGGTTGCGCCAAGAAATCGTCAAGCAGGATTAAAAGCCCAGTCGTTCCCGGCGCACCGAATAGACGACGAAGCCCGCACCCAGCGTGAGGAAGAGGGTGCCACCGACCAGGTACGGCGTGGTGTCGGGGCTTCCGGTGTCGGCGAGCTGTGTGCCGTCCCCGGTCGTCTCCACGCTCGTGGTCGCGACCCGTGCCTGTGCCGTGGCCTGCACGGACGGCTCTGTTCTCGCCGGGCTGTCCTGGGACGCGTTGGCGGACGGGACGAACCACAGGGCACCCAGGAGGGTCCCCGCGGCGGTGGCGGTCAGCAACGGACGGCGAACGGATGACACGGAATATCGATCCCCTTGTGGTGCTGGCGAATTGGCCGTGTGGGCCGATGTTAGTGAAAGGCGCGGGTCACAGGAAAGTCACGGGAGCGATGGGCTTTACGCTCCGGGCATGAGCACTGAAGAGACATCACGTTTTGTACGGCTTCGGGTGGAACTCGTCGTCGAGGTCGGCGACCACGAGGCCGTGGCCCGGGCCGCGCTCGCGCGGATCGCGGACGATCCGGACATGCCGGACGATGAGCGGGCGCACGCCGAGGGTGCTGTGACGGAAGACACTGCGGAGGCCCTCGCCTATCTCGTGGACCCGTTCGACCTGGTGGGGGAGGTGCCGGGGGTCGAACTCGCCCAGGCGTCCTGGAGCAGCGAGCAGATCGACTACGACCCGGATTCGCCGGAGTGGGACCTCGACGAGGATGATGTCGAGGCGGACGAGGAAGAAGAGGCCGTCGGCTGAGCACGCTCGGGAAACAGTGACCCCGGGTGGCAACCGCCGTCCGGGGTTTCGTCGTCTCAGTGGTCGCACGCACCGGCAGACGTACCCTCCGCCCCAGCAGGAGTGGTGTGCCCCACACCTTCTCAAAAGGTGGAACGGGATGAACCGGTCGTAGCGTTCAGGTTTTATTGACGGGGCTCTCAGGGTTTCGGGGATTCGGGGATTCGGCAACGATGGAGAAGCGTGTGATGACGGTCAGTAAGCGGCGCAGGGGCCTCACGGTCGCGTCCGCACTGCTCGGCGGGGTGCTGGTGCTCTCGGCCTGTTCCAGTGGTGACGACTCCTCGTCGAACGGCGGTGGCGGCGACACCTCGCAGGCCAGGGCCGACGAGGCGGCGGCCAAGAAGAGCTCCGAGGCCGAGATCAAGATCACGCCCAAGGACGGCTCGGACAACGCCTCCATCAACAACTCCGCCGCCGTCGTCGTGAGCAAGGGCACGCTCACCGACGTGGCGATGACGACCGCCGACGGCACGAAGGTCGCCGGCGAGCTGTCCGCCGACAAGACGAGCTGGAAGCCCGACGCGCAGCTGGAGCGGTCCACGACCTACAAGGTCGCCGCGGAGGCCAAGGACTCCGCCGGACTCGTCGCCCACGAGAACGCCTCGTTCACGACGGTCTCCCCGTCCAACAGCTTCATAGGCAACTTCACGCCCGAGGACGGCTCGACCGTCGGCGTGGGCATGCCGGTGTCGATCAACTTCAACAAGGCGATCACCAACAAGGCGGCCGTCCAGAAGGGCATCACCGTCTCCTCCAGCAGCGGTCAGGAGGTCGTCGGTCACTGGTTCAACCCCAACCGCATCGACTTCCGCCCCGACGCCTACTGGAAGGAGAACTCCACCGTCACGCTGAAGCTCGCGCTCGACGGTGTCGAGGGTGCCAACGGCGTCTTCGGCGTCCAGCAGAAGACGGTCACGTTCAAGATCGGGCGCGACCAGGTGTCGTACGTCGACGCCAAGACCAAGCAGATGAAGATCACGCACAATGGCGCGGTCATCAAGACCATCCCGATCTCCGCCGGTTCGCCCGAGAACAAGACGTACGAAGGCGTCATGGTGATGTCCGAGAAGTTCAAGGAGACGCGCATGAACGGCGCGACCGTGGGCTTCACCGACGACGACGGCAAGGGCGAGTACGACATCAAGGACGTGCCGCACGCCATCCGCCTCACCAACTCCGGCACCTTCGTGCACGGCAACTACTGGGGCGCCAAGTCCGTCTTCGGCAGCGTGAACACCAGCCACGGCTGCGTGGGCCTGTCCGACACCAAGGGCGCCAACGACAGCGGCACGGCGGGCTACTGGTTCTACACCCACTCCATCGTCGGCGACGTGGTGGTCGTCAAGAACACCGGCGACAAGACGGTGGCCCCGGACAACGGCCTCAACGGCTGGAACCTGAACTGGGCGGACTGGAAGGCGGGGTCGGCGGTCTGAGGTCCGACTGCTGACACGGGTTGTTTCGAGGGCGGTCACCCGGTGGGGTGGCCGCCTTCCGTGTTCTCCCGGAACTCTCCCTGACAGGTCCGTCCAGGGTCTCTCCTGGCTCGTGGACAGCCTTCTCATGCTGCTCTTATACGGGGCTTATGGAGTCATCACGCGCCGTGCCTAGCTTGCGGCCATGTTCTTCACCTACCTGAGGCGCGAACTGCGCCGCCGCAGAAAGGCGGCCCTCGTCGTCGCCTCCGGGCTCGCGCTCGGGATCGCGCTGGTCATCGTGGTCAGCTCCGTGTCGTCCGGCATGGGGAAGGCCCAGGACAAGGTCCTCCAGTCGCTGTACGGGCTCGGGACGGACATGACGGTCACCAAGGCCGCCGCCGCGCCGAGCGCCACCAGCTCCGAGCGTCCGCGCTTCCAGTTCGACGCGCAGGACAACGGCTCCGACGCTCAGCAGAGCACCGACCGGGTGCTGGTGCAGGGGTTCCAGACCCTGCCCACCACCACGGTCACCAAGGTCGACAAGCAGACCGGCGTCTCGGACGCCGCCGGCGGGCTCAGCCTCCAGGTCATCAAGGTGAGCGGGCAGTTCACCCGCGGCCAGTTCCAGCAGAACCAGAACGGTGGGACCGGGGAGCGCCGCGGCCAGAACGGCGGCGGCACCGGCCAGCCGCAGGGTGAAGTGCGGGGCGGCGGCGCCAACTTCGACGTCAACAACTACTCCGTCTACGGCACCGACGTCACCAAGCCGGCCCTCGGCCCGCTGACCTCCTCCAAGATCTCCAGCGGCCGCACCTTCACGTCGGCCGAGACCAACGCCAAGGTCGCCGTCCTCGACTCCGCGTACGCCAAGGAGAAGAAGCTCAAGGTCGGCTCCACCGTCACCGTCAAGAGCGTCAAGTTCAAGGTGATCGGCGTCGCGACGGCCGACAGCGGGGACGCGGCCGCCAACGTGTACATCCCGCTCACCCAGGCGCAGACCCTCAGTGACTCGAAGAACAAGGTCACCACGATCTACGTCAAGGCGACCGACTCCCAGAAGATCGGCGCCGTCAAGTCGACGATCCAGAAGAACATCTCGGGTACGACCGTCACGACCTCGGCCGATCTCGCGGACACCGTCTCCGGCTCCCTCTCCACGGCGTCCTCGCTCGCCACCAACGTCGGCAAGTGGCTGTCCATCGCCGTCCTGATCGCCGCCTTCCTGGTCGCCGGGCTGCTGACCTCGTCCGCGGTGTCGCGACGGGTGCGGGAGTTCGGCACGCTCAAGGCGCTGGGGTGGAAGTCGGGCCGGGTGACCCGGCAGGTCGTCGGTGAGGCGATGGTGAACGGGCTGCTCGGCGGTGCGCTCGGCATCGGGCTCGGCCTCGCCGGCGCGTACGTCGTGACGGCCATCAGCCCCACGCTGCAGGCGCAGTTGGGCGGCGGTGGCGGCGGTGGCGGCAACGGCGGGGGCGGCGGCGGTGGCTTCGGCGGTCCCGGTCGGCAGGCGGCCGCCAAGACGCTGGACGTGGCCCTGACCGCTCCGGTCAGTCTGACGACCGTGGCGATCGCGGTGGCACTGGCTGTGGCCGGGGGGCTCATCGCCGGCGCGTTCGGCGGCTGGCGGGCGTCGCGGCTGCGGCCGGCGGACGCGTTGCGCCGAGTCGAGTAGCGGGCGTCGGCGTCGGCACCGGTGCGCCCGCGGATGTGCCTCGCTCTGCCGTCTCGCGGCTGCGGCAGCGTCGTGGCTGGCCGCGCAGTTCCCCGCGCCCCTGGGTGGGCTCGGTCACCCCGGCTCCGAAGGGGCGCGGGGACCGCGCGAACAGCCCCCACCACCCGCAACTGACAACGACCCGCACCACCCGAACCCCACCACCCCAGGAGCTCACCATGTACGAACTCAGAAGCGTCACCAAGCGCTACACCCGGGGCAAGGACACCGTCGACGCGCTCGCCGGTGTCGACCTGACCATCGCCGACGGGGACCGTCTCGTCATCCAGGGCCCCACCGGCGGCGGCAAGTCCACCCTCCTGCAGATGCTCGGCGGGCTGGACAAGCCCACGGAGGGCGAAGTGGTGCTCGACGGCACCGACTTGGCCAAGCTGTCGGAGGCCAAGCTCACCACGGTCCGCAGCGAGAACATCGGCTTCGTCTTCCAGAGCTTCAACCTGATCCCGACGCTCAACGCCCAGGAGAACGTCGAGACCGCCCTCGTACCCCTCGGAGTGAAGGGGAAGGAGCGGCGGGAGCGGGCGGCCGAGGCGCTGACCTCCGTCGGTCTCGGGGAGCGGCTCGCGCACCTGCCCTCCGAGATGTCCGGCGGCCAGCAGCAGCGCGTCGCCATCGCCCGTGCCCTTGTCAAGCAGCCGAAGGTGCTCCTCGCCGACGAACCCACCGGCAACCTTGACGAGTCGATGCGTGACGAGATCATGGACGTACTCGAACGCATGTGGAAGGAGCTGGGGTTGACCTTCATCATGGTCACCCACGACTCCGCCATCGCGAAGAAGGCACCGCGCGTCGCCACGATCCGCAAGGGCCGGATCACGGTGAAGGAGAACGCGCCGAGCTGAGGCTCAACTTCCGTTCGTGTGGAGGGGGTTCGTGAATCCGACAGTCGTGTAACAGAGCTTGCTGTCAGCAACCTGTGCCTTGAGGTCGCTGATCATCCCCCGGCATACTGCGGTCTCCGGGGGGCGTACGTTCATATGTGCGAGACCACCCCCGGCCGGGTGAACGGGGTATTCACCCGGTCCATCTGCAAGGGGGAATCTTGCGCAGACAGATGAAAAAGGCATGCGCGGCCACGATCGCCACGGCGGCCGCGGTGGCGATGGCGGCGGGCATGACCAGCCCGGCGTCGGCGGACGCGCCGCGGACGGCGAGCGCGCAGACGAACAAGGCGCAGCTCACGCCCGGGCACAGCATCACGCTGATCACCGGTGACCGTGTCACCGTCGACGCCAAGGGCCGGGTCGTCGGCCTGCAGCGGGCGAAGGGTCGCGAACACATACCCGTGCAGATCCGCAAGGCCGCCGGTCACACGCTCGTGCTGCCGGTGGACGCGGCCCGGCTGGTGGCCGGCGGCAAGCTCGACCAGCGGCTCTTCGACATCACCGAGCTCAACAAGGCCGCCACCCGCACGTCCCAGAAGAAGGGACTGAAGGTCATCGTCGGCTACCAGGGCGCCGCCACGGCGGCCAAGGCCGACGTCCGGGACGCGGGCACCCTGCGACGGAGCCTCACGACGCTCAACGCGGACGCCGTGCAGACGCCCCAGCAGGAGACGCCCGAGCTCTGGGACGCGGTCACCAACGGTGACAAAACCGCCTCCGGCATCGCCCACGTGTGGCTCGACGGCGTCCGCAAGGCCAGCCTCGACAAGTCCGTGCCGCAGATCGGCGCCCCCAAGGCATGGGCGGCCGGCTACGACGGCAAGGGCGTCAAGATCGCCGTACTGGACACCGGTGTCGACGCGACCCACCCGGACCTCAAGAGCCAGGTGATCGAGTCCAAGAACTTCTCCACCGCGGCCGACGCCACCGACCACTTCGGCCACGGCACGCACGTCGCGTCCATCGCGGCCGGCACGGGCGCCAAGTCCAACGGCAAGTACAAGGGCGTCGCGCCCGGCGCGAGGATCCTCAACGGCAAGGTCCTCGACGACAACGGCTCCGGTGACGACTCCGGCATCCTCGCCGGCATGGAGTGGGCCGCCGCGCAGGGCGCCGACGTGGTCAACCTGAGCCTCGGCGGCCAGGACACCCCGGAGATCGACCCGTTGGAGGCGGAGGTCAACAAGCTCTCCGCCGAGAAGGGCATCCTCTTCGCCATCGCCGCGGGCAACTCCGGTCCGGAGTCCGTCGGTTCACCGGGCAGCGCGGACGCCGCGCTCACCGTCGGCGCCGTCGACGACAAGGACAAGCTGGCCTACTTCTCCAGCACCGGCCCGCGCGCCGGCGACGGTGCGATCAAGCCGGACGTCACCGCGCCCGGCGTCGACATCACGGCCGCCGCGGCCAAGGGCAGCTTCATCGACCAGGAGGTCGGCGAGAACCCGCCGGGCTACCTGCCCCTCTCGGGTACGTCGATGGCGACCCCGCATGTCGCGGGAGCCGCCGCCATCCTCAAGCAGGAGCACCCCGACTGGGGTTACGCCGAGCTGAAGGGCGCCCTCACGGGCTCCGCGAAGGGCGGCAAGTACAGCCCGTTCCAGCAGGGTTCGGGCCGTATCCAGGTCGACAAGGCCATCAAGCAGACCGTGATCGCCGACCCGGTGTCGGTGAGCTTCGGCACCCAGCTGTGGCCGCACACCGACGACAAGCCGGACACCAAGCCGCTGACGTACCGCAACCTCGGTACGAAGGACGTCACGCTGAAGCTGACGTCGACGGCCACCGACCCGAAGGGGCACGCCGCGCCGGCCGGTTACTTCAAGCTGGCCGCCACCACGGTGACGGTCCCGGCACACGGCCAGGCCTCCGTCGCCATGACCGTCAACACCAAGCTGGGCGGCACGCTCGACGGCGCGTACTCGGCGTACGTGACCGCGACGGGCGGCGGCCAGACCGTCCGCACGGCGGCCGCGGTGCAGCGCGAGGTCGAGTCGTACGCCGTCACGCTGAACGTCCTCGACCGTGACGGCAAGCCGGCCAAGACCTACAACACGGACCTGTCCGGCGTCTCCGGCCTCGCCAACGGCAAGTGGTTCATGCCGTACGACGAGGACGGCTCCGTCACCGTCCGGGTGCCCAAGGGCGGTTACATCCTCACCACCGCGAACATCGTGGACCCCAAGGACGCCACCAAGGGCATCGACTGGATGGTCCAGCCGAAGCTGAACGTCACGAAGAACACGACGATCACGCTGGACTCGCGCAAGGCCAAGCCGGTGGACATCACCGTGCCGGACGCGGCCGCCAAGTCGGAGTTCGCCTCACCCGGCTTCTCGGTCGAGACCGCCGACGGCGGCGGATACGGCTACGGCTGGTTCCTCGACTCGTACGCCGGCTTCCACACCGCGCACCTGGGCCCGCAGGTCACCGACGGCTCGCTGAGCCAGCAGTTCGACGGGCACTGGACCAAGGGCGCCACCGAGCAGTACGACACCGTGGCCGGCGGCAAGGTCAAGCAGATCGCCACCGGTTACACCAAGCACTACAAGGCGAGCGAGCTGGCCACGGTGAAGGTCGCCATGGGCGCCGCCGCGAGCGGCAAGAAGGGCTCGATCAACGCCACGGGCTGGCTGCCCGGCGCGTTCATGGCCTCCTCCATCGGCGTCCAGCAGGCCCTGCCCAGCAGCCGCACCCTGCACCTGTCCACGCCCAGCGGGGTGAAGTGGGAGCTGGACTTCGAGCAGGACAGCGGCGTCGACCCGGACGGCTTCCCGCTTGCGGATGCCTACTACACGTTCGGTGCCGCGCAGTCCTACCAGGGCGGGAAGTCCTACTCGAAGACCGTCAACACGGCCGTCTTCGGGCCGCACCTCAACGCCGACTTCGGTCTGTACCGCGACGGCAACGAGATCTTCGGCTCCCTCCCGCTGTTCGCGGACGGCAAGGGCCACGCCGGTTCCTCGGTGTTCACCTCGGTCAACACCACGCTGTACAAGAACGGCGTCAAGGTCGGCTCGAACGACGACCCGCTGTTCGGCGAGAAGACGTTCAAGGTTCCGGCCGGTCAGGCCTCGTACAAGCTGACGACCTCGGTCAAGCGCAGCGTCAAGGTCGCGGCGGCCTCCACCCGGATCGACGCCAGCTGGACCTTCTCGTCCAAGAAGCCGGCCGACCTCACCAAGCTGCCCGCCTCCACGGTCCGCTTCAACGCGGCCACGGGGCTGGACAGCAGGGTCGAGGCCGGCAAGACGGTCAAGATCCCGTTGACCGTCGAGGGCTCCGCCAAGGGCTCCAACCTGAAGTCCCTCGCGGTGTACGTGTCGTACGACTACGGCCAGACCTGGAAGAAGGTCACGGTCTCGGGCGGCAAGATCACCGTGAAGAACCCGGCGAAGGGGAAGGCCATCTCCTTCCACGCCAAGATCGCCGACAAGAAGGGCAACAAGTCGACGATCTCGATCTACAACGCGTACTACGGGAAGTGAGCCGTAACACGCGGTAGTTGAGGGACCGGCCCGTCGGGAGCGCTGCTTCCGGCGGGCCTTTCCGTGTCTCCACCAGCCGTCGGGGAACGCCGTGGAGTGAGCCCACAGCGAACGGCGGGCCGAAGGGGCAGCCTCCGGTGGGGCGTCCGTGTTTGTGTGAAGTCATGACCACAGAGACCGTCGAGTACGTCCGCTACCGCATCCCGGAAGACCGCTCGGCGGAATTCATGTCCGCCTACACCCACGCCTCGGCCCAGCTGGCCGCGGCCCCGCAATGCGTCGACTACGAACTGGCGCGCTGCGAGGACGACTTCGAGCACTACGTCCTGCGCATCACATGGACCTCCACCGAGGACCACGTGGAGGGGTTCCGCAAGTCGGAGCTGTTCCCGGACTTCCTCGCCGAGATCCAGCCGTACATCGAGAGCATCGAGGAGATGCGCCACTACAAACCGACGACGGTCCGCGGCCGGGGCGCCGCCGTCCCCACCCTGTTCGCGTGGGCGGGCGGCACGGAGGCCTTCGGCCGGCTCACCACGGTGTTCTACGAGAAGGTCCTGGCCGACGACCTCCTGGCCCCGGTGTTCGCGGGCCTGGCCCCCGAGCACGCCGAGCACGTCGCCCTCTGGCTCGCGGAGGTCTTCGGCGGCCCGTCCGCCTACTCCGAGACGCAGGGCGGCCACGGCCACATGGTCGCCAAGCACATGGGCCGCGGTATCACCGAGCCGCAGCGCCGCCGCTGGGTGAACCTCATCCAGGATGCCGCCGACGAGGCGGGCCTGCCCACCGACGCGGAGTTCCGCTCGGCGTTCCTCGCCTACGTGGAGTGGGGCACCAGGCTCGCCGTCCACTTCTCCGCCCCGGACACCGCACCACCGGCGGAGCAGCCGGTACCGCGGTGGAACTGGGGATCGGCGCCGCCGTACCAGGGCTGAGACCGGGTCAGGAGTGCGCGGACTTGCCTGCCCGGGTCGCGTCCGCGCCCCAACTCGCCAGCAGGCGCAGCGCCTCGGCAGACGGGGAGCCCGGTTCCGCGTGGTAGGTGATCAGGGCCTGCTCGGTGCCGTCCGACACCGGGAACGACTCGAAGTTCAGGGTCAGTTCGCCGACCAGGGGATGGCGCAGGCGCTTGACGCCGTGGTTCTTCTCCTTGACGTCGTGCGTGGCCCACAGCCGCCTGAACTCGTCGCTCTTGACGGAGAGTTCGCCGACGAGCGCGGACAGCTGGGGGTCCTCGGGATGGCAGCCCGCGTCCATGCGCAGATACGCGACGACATCGGTGGCCTTCTGCTCCCACGGCTGGAACAGCTCCTGGTACTCCGGCCGCAGGAACACCAGCCGCGCCCAGTTCCGCTCCTGCGCCGGCAGCTCCGACCAGTCCCCGAAGACCGCCGCCGCCATCCGGTTCCAGGCGAGGATGTCGGAGCGCCGCCCCGAGATGTACGCCGGGACCTCGATCGAGTCCAGCAGCTGCCGCAGCGCGCCCCGCACCTGTTCGGTCCGCGCGGCCGGCTTCTTCTTGTGCTGCTTCGGCTTCGCGAGGTGCATGAGGTGCGCGTACTCGGCGTCCGACAGCTGCAGGGCGCGGGCGATCGCGTCCAGGACCTCCGCCGACACGTTCCGCCCGTTGCCCTGTTCCAGACGGGTGTAGTACGCCACCGAGACGCCCGCCAGCTGCGCCAGCTCCTCGCGCCGCAGCCCCGGCACCCTGCGATGCCGCCCGAAGTCCGGCAGTCCCACGTCCTCGGGCTTCAGCCGGGCCCGCCGGGTGCGCAGAAACTCACTGAGCTCGGCACGCCGGTCCAGTGAGCCACCGCCGGGCTGCTTCTCGGCCATGTCGTCCATACGTCCAGTATTCACCGACGTACGCCCAGCAGCCTGTCCCCGCCAGTAGTAGGACCGGCAGACGTACGCAAAGCCGTGGCCTGGGTGATTTCCGGCCGATGGGGCAGGCTGGTAGTCGTGCCCGGACGGATGGACAGACAGAAGGCAGCCGGGCACGGACCCCCTCGCTAGGAGAACCCCCGGCATGACCACTGTCGCCGCGTACGCAGCTCCCGCCGCCAAGGCACCCCTGGAGCGCACCACCATCGAGCGCCGTGCGGTCCGCGAGCACGACGTGCTGATCGACATCAAGTTCGCGGGCATCTGCCACTCCGACATCCACCAGGCCCGTGAGGGCTGGGGAGAGGCCATCTTCCCGATGGTCCCGGGCCACGAGATCGCGGGCGTCGTCTCCGAGGTCGGCCCCGGTGTCACCAAGTACCAGGTCGGCGACCGTGTGGGTGTCGGCTGCCTGGTCGACTCGTGCCGCGAGTGCGACAACTGCAAGGCCGGCCTGGAGCAGCACTGCACCAACGGGAGCGTCGGCACGTACAACGCCGTCGGCAAGGACGGGGAGCCCACCTACGGCGGCTACTCCGAGAAGGTCGTCGTCGACGAGAACTTCGTCGTCCGCATCCCCGAGGGCCTGGCCCTCGACGAGGCCGCCCCGCTCCTGTGCGCCGGCATCACCACGTACTCCCCGCTCAAGCGCTGGGGCGCCGCCCCCGGCAAGAAGGTCGCCGTGATCGGCCTGGGCGGCCTCGGCCACATGGGCGTCAAGATCGCCCACGCGCTCGGCGCGGAGGTCACCGTCCTCTCCCAGTCGCTGCGCAAGAAGGACGACGGCCTGAAGCTGGGCGCCGACCACTACTACGCGACCAGCGACGAGAACACCTTCAAGGAGCTCGCCGGCAGCTTCGACATCATCCTCTCCACGGTGTCGGCACCGCTGAACTTCGGCGCCTACCTGAGCCTGCTCAAGGCGAACGGCGCCCTGGTGAACGTCGGCGCCCCCGAGGAGCCGGTCTCCCTGAACCTCTTCTCCCTCATCGGCGGCAGCAAGACCCTCGCCGGTTCGGCGATCGGCGGCATCCCCGAGACCCAGGAGATGCTGGACTTCTGCGCCGCGCACAGCATCGGCTCCGAGATCGAGCTGATCGCCGCGTCGGAGATCAACGAGGCGTACGAGCGGGTCGTCAACAGCGACGTGCGGTACCGGTTCGTGATCGACACGGCGACGATCTGACGCGAAGGCTCACGCTGACGCTCATTGTCTGAAGGAGGGCCCCGGCCGTGTGCCGGGGCCCTTCGGCGTACGGCGCGGTTCGCGGCTCGGCCGGTGGCGTCCGGCGTACGGCTCACCCCCGCCGGGGGGCGTGCTTGCGTACGGTTCGGCCTGGTCCTGCCGGAGAGCTGCCGCGTGCGGCTCGGCCCCGGCGGAGGGCCGTCAGCGTACGGTCGTCCGTCGGCCCAGCAGCCACAGCAGGTACGGCCCCCCGACCAGCGAGGTCAGCGCACCGACCGGGATCTCCAGCGGGGGCAGCAGCGTCCGCGCCGCGAGATCGGCGGCGACCAGCACGACCGCTCCGGTCAACGCCGAGCACAGCAAGGGTAGTTGGGGCGTACGGGTCAGCCGTCGGGCCAGTTGGGGCGAGGTCAGGGCGACGAACCCGATCGGCCCGCCGGCCCCGGTCGCGGTGGCGGCGAGCACGACCCCGAGCACGGTCAGCCCGAGCCGCGCCCGGTCCACCCGTACCCCCAGCGCGGCGGCGGTGTCCGGATCGAGCCCGAGCGGCCGCACGACCCTGCTCGCCCACCCGAGCGCGGGCAGACACAGCAGGAGTGCGACGCCGAGGGGCCCGGCCTGCTCCCATCCCCGCCCGTTGAGACTCCCCGTCAGCCACAGCTTGACCTGCTCGGCGGCTTCGAGTTCGGAGTCGGTGAGATACAGCTGGACGACGGCGGACAGGGCGACCCCGATCCCGACGCCGACGAGCACGAACCGGCTCGCCTGCATGCCCCGGCGCCAGGCCAGTACGTAGACGAGGGCGGCGGCGCCGAGCCCACCCGCGACGGAGACGGCCGGCATGGCCCCGGGTGAGGAGACGACCCCGGTGGCGAGGGCGAGCACGGTCGCGGCGGCAGCGCCGTGTCCGACGCCGATCACGTCGGGACTGGCCAGCGGATTACGGGTGACGGTCTGCACGAGGGCCCCGGACAGACCGAGAGCGGCCCCGACGAGTGCTCCGAGCACGATCCGGGGGACGCGGAGCTCGTTGACGACCAGATCATGGGGGCCGGAGCCGGCGCGGAGGGTGCTCCACACCTCGGCGGGCGGGACGTACGTCTGGCCGAGGGAGGCGGAGACGGTCATGGAGGCTGCGAGCAACAGGAGCAGGGCGAGCGCCACGGTGAGGGAGCGACGGTGGACGAGGAGGGAGAGGCGGGGGTGTGGCCGGAGGACCGTAGTCGTCCGGGCGCGGGCCGGTGGGGGTTGGTCGCGCAGTTCCCCGCGCCCCTGGGTGGGTGCGGTGGATGTCGACGCGCCTGTCCCCACCTGGGGGCGCGGGGAAGGCGCACTCGGGGGCGCGCCCTCACGCTGAGCCCCCCTCACGAAACAGCCCCCCGACGCCGTACCAGGAACACCAGTACAGGCACTCCCACCAGCGCCGTCATGACACCCGCCGGCACTTCCGCGGGAGCCCGCACCACCCGGCCCGCCACGTCCGCCCCCACCAGCAGTGCCGCTCCGAGCAACGCGGACAGGGGCAGCACGGCCCGATGCCCACCCGGGACGAGTCGCCGGGCCAGGTGCGGCACCGCCAGCCCCACGAACGCGATCGGCCCCGCCGCGGCCACCGCCGCCGCCGTCAACAGCGCCGCTCCCGACGCCGCGGCCCCCCGCACCCACGCCACCCGATGCCCCAGCGCCCGAGCCGTCTCATCGCCGAGGGCCAGCGCGTCCAGCCCCCGCGCACACGCCAGCACCAGCAAAGCTCCTACGGCGAGAAAGGGCAGCATGCGTACGACGGTCCCGGCGTCCCGCCCGCTCAACGCGCCCACCTGCCAGAACCGGAACTGGTCCAGCGTGGCCGAACTCGACGTCAGGACAACGGTCGTGGCGCCCGCGGTCATCGCCGACAGCGCAGTCCCCGCCAGCGCCAGCTTCACCGGCGACGCCCCGTCCCGCCCGCGCGCCGCGATGCCGTACACGAGACAGGCCGCGAGCACGGCGCCGGCGAAGGCGTACCAGACGTACCCGGAGAACCCGTTCGCGAGCCCGAGGCCGATGGCGGCCACGACCCCCGCAGCCGCTCCCTGGCTCAGCCCGAGGATCCCGGGATCGGCGAGCGGATTGCGGGTCACGGCCTGGAGCGCGGCTCCCGCGACCCCGAGCGCCGCCCCCGCCGTCAGCCCGATCTCGGTCCGCGGCAGCCGCAGCGACCGTACGACCAGGGCGTCCGGCGATCCGCCTCCGTGCAGCACCGCGTCCACGACGGCGGACAGCGGCACCGCCCGCGTCCCGACGGCGAGACTGAGCAGGCCGGCCGCGGCCACCGCGAGGACGGACGCCGGCCAGGCGAGACGACGTATCACGCGACTACTTGCCGATGCGGTCGGCGAGTTGGGAGATCACGAGCCGTGCGGCGGACGGCCCGGCGTTGAGGTACCAGGGGTCGTCGTCGACCTTCACGGCCTGGCCTGCCGTCACCGCCTTCATCGACTTCCACAGCGGCCCGGCGACCACGCTCGCGGCATCCGTCCTCGACGCGTCTCCCTGCACGGAGTAGAAGATCCAGTCCCCGTCGGCGGTGTCGACGCTCTCCGCACCGATGTCCTCCGAAATCGCCTTGAACTGCTGGGACTTGGGGCGCGCGAGCCCCATGTCCACGGCGATGGACCCGGTGAAGGAGGAGACGCCGAACATACGGGTGCGGTCAGGTGTGAAGCGGACCATGGAGACGGTCGGGTCGCCCAGCGGCCTTCCCCTGTCGGCGGCCTCGGCAACGATGTCGTCCAGCAACGACCGTGCCGCCCGCCCCTTGCCGAGCGCGTCGCCGACGAGCAGCAGGTCGCGCTTCCAGTTGATGCCGTTGCCCGCGGTGATCACGGTGGGCGCGATCTTCGACAGCTTGGGGTAGAGCTCGCCGAGGGAGTCGTTGGCGAGGATCAGATCGGGCCGGGCGGCGGCGAGGGTCTCCAGGTTGGGGGCCTGCCGAGTGCCCGCGTCGGTCATGCCGGCGAGCTGCTTCTTGTAGGCGGGGAAGGCGTCCGCGAGGTAGTCGGGCACGAGCCCGGCGTTGTCGGCGCGGGTCGTGGCCGCCGGTACGACTCCCAGGGACAGCAGGTCGTCGAGCTGCCCGGTGCTGAGCACGGCGATCTTCTTCGGTGCGGCCTTGATCGTCGTCCGGCCCTCGAAGTGCGTGACCGTCCGCGGGAAGGCCCCGTCCGTGTCCTGGTCGGAGCCCATCCCCTCGGCAAGGGCGCTCGGTGCGGCCGAGGGCCCCTCGGAGGCGCCCGCGGAAGCGCCCAGTACGGGGTTTTGCTCGCCGGCGGCCTTCTTCTCGGCGCTCCCGTCGGTACCGGCCGACGAACAGCCGGCGAGCAGCCCTCCGACCACGGTCGCGGCCACGACGGCCTTCACTGCTGCTGCACGCACGAGTACTCCGGGGTACGGGGAGGTGGGGGGAAAGGTGCCTTCTAAGGCAAGCCTTACCTTAACCGGTCCCGATCCGGACGGGCATGCGTGGGTCGGGGGCCGCGGCCGAGGAGTCCCGTGCGGGAGTGCGCCCCCTCGTAGGGGGCGCACCCGCTGTCCACCGTGTGTGCCGTCCGGCTAGCGCGTGCCGTTGTGGGCGAACGTCCACACCGCGTGGCTGCCGGGTCCGACCGTGAGGGTCGAGTGACCGATCTGCTCCACGTGCCGGTCCTTCACGGGCAGGTTGAGGGACATGTCGACCCGCTGCATCCCCGCCTGCTCGCGCGGCACGACGTCGAACCGGATCGAGGTGCCGCCGCCCGCCGCGACGACGCCACCGCCCGCCACGGTCTTGACGGTGAACCCACCGGCCCGCAGCAGCGGCACGGTGTCGGCGAGGTCGCCCTCGGTGACCGCGATGCGCACCGAGGTCACGTCGCGCATCAGGTGGGTGCGGTAGTCGTCGGACAGAACACGCTCCCGGCCGACGTCACCGGGGAAACCCGCGGGCTCGGTCTTGCTGCGGGGATCGGCGAAGTACTCCGGCCGGTACTCCATCGCCCAGGCCCCGAAGGCGTCGTACTCGGTGGCGGTGAGGATGGCGTCGAACCAGGGCACGGGCACACCGTCACCGAAGTCCCGGGTCTGAAGGAACTCGATGGGATCGACGACCCCGTCGCTCTTCAGCCGCTCGGTGACCGTCGCCAGGTCTCCGTCCCGTTCGGTCGACAGACCCAGCCCGGCGGAGCCGAGGGTGCCGTCCTGGCCGCCGATGTCACCGACTCCGAACAGCTCCAGATAGGTCTCGCGGCCCATCAGATAGCGGCCGGTCCAGGTCTGTCCGCCGGTGCCCGTCGTGGTGCGGACCTGGAAGCTGGCGAAGTCCCTCAGATAGTCGGAGTGCTCGATGGCGTCGGCGGTCTCCCGGTCGAAAACTCCGTAGGAGTGGTTGTAGAACAGCAACTGCCGGTCGGACGAGGATCGGTTCCCTTCGGCCTGTGCCGTCCCCACAGCACCCCCGAGCGCTCCGGCGAGGGCCACAGCGAGCACGACGATCGTTCGTGATATCCGCTGAATCAGCATGCGGGCGATCGTAGGGCGGGAAGGCCGCTGCCGCCGTTCTTTCTCAACGAGGTCGAAATGCTTGACACATGGCGTTCGGCGCGGTGCCGTATGGCTCGCCGTCCCATGACCCGCTCGGGCGGGGGTGTACGTCCTCCCCGGGACCGGGACCGTCCGGTGCGGAATCGTCCGGAACCCTCGCGCGTTGAGGAGGGTGGGCACGGGAGCCGGCGGTGAGCGAGCCGAGCGGCCCGAGTGACCTGGCTGACAGATATGGGAGGACCTCAATGGCTGCGCAGACGCAGAGGGCCGTGCTGGCGGGCGGATGCTTCTGGGGGATGGAGGAGCTGATCCGCCGACTTCCGGGCGTGACGGCGACCCGGGTGGGTTACACCGGGGGTGACGTGCCGAACGCGACGTACCGCAACCACGGCACGCACGCGGAGGCCATCGAGATCCTTTTCGACCCCGCGAAGACCGACTTCCGCGCCCTCCTGGAGTTCTTCTTCCAGATCCACGACCCGAGCACCAAGAACCGCCAGGGCAACGACATCGGCCTCAGCTACCGCTCGGCGATCTACTACGTGGACGACGAGCAGAAGCGGATCGCCGAGGACACCATCGCGGACGTGGACGCCTCAGGTCTGTGGCCGGGCAAGGTCGTCACCGAGGTGGAACCGGTGGGCCCGTTCTGGCAGGCCGAGTCCGAGCACCAGGACTACCTGCAGCGCTACCCGGACGGCTACACCTGCCACTTCCCGCGCCCGGGATGGCGCCTGCCCACCCGCACCGAGAGCTGACGGAGGGGGCGCCGGTGGCGTACGCCGCCCTCTCGGCGGGGCGTGCGGCCGGTCAGTGTCCGCCACGCAGCTGAAGCAGGTACCCCGCGGTCAGTGCGACGGCACGGTCCCCGTCGCGGGACAGCTCCACGAGGGCTCGGGACGCCGTGCTCCCCGGGATGTCCGCCAGCGCCTGCGTCAGCCGTACGCGGGCAGGCGCTTCGGTGGCGTGGTGGGCGAGGCGTTCGACGAGGGCGGTGGCGATGCGAGCTGCCGCAGGGGTCGTGGAGACCCGTGGGGCCGGCGCGGTCGTCGCGGTGTCGCTCGCCAGCAGGCTCAGCACGTCCGCCGCGTCGGTGTCGTTCCTGCCCTCCACGATCATGTCGATGAGCGCCGGGACGGCATCGGCCACTCCGCGCGCCCCGAGCGCCGCCGCCGCATGGCCGCGGACCGCTGGATCAGGGTCGGCGAGGGCGTGGCGCAGCCGGGCGGTGGACTCGTCACCGGGCATCTCGGCGAGGGACCGGACGGCACGTTCCCGCACCGCCGCCACCGGCGAGCCAAGACCCTCCGCCAGCAGTGCCGTGCCGGCGTCGCCCGATCGCGCCAGCGCCCATCGAAGCGCTCCGGCGACGTTCGGATCCGTCTCCCTGAGAACCGCCTCGACCAGGGCCTCCACCGGCACCGGAACCTCGTCGACCGAGGAGAGAGCCGCGCGCTGGCGGGCGGCGGCGCTCCGCGACCCCAGTGCCTGGAGGAACGCGACGGCCTGGAGGACGTCCTCCCAGCCGGCGGGTTCCGCGGCATCGATCCGGCGGAGCCGCGTCAGCAGCTCGGTCTCGGCCGCGATGCGCTCGCGGGTCTGACGGATGAGGTCGTCGACGAGTGCCGAGGGTGTGAAGCCGGGATCGTCGAGCGCGCGTCCGATCTCACGCAGGGACAGTCCCAGCGACCTCAGGCTCTCGATGTGGAAGATCCGCCGGATGTCCTCGCCGGAGTACTCCCGGTAGCCGGAGCCCGTACGCCCCGAAGGGTGCAGCAGGCCGAGCGACTCGTAGTGCCTGAGCATGCGGGCACTGACTCCGGACCGTCGCGCCACCTCACCGATCAACACGCCCTGTCACCCCTTCTGTTCCCGCTCCAGCTCCTGGCCGTGTCCATGGCCGTGGCCGCCGAGGGCCACGACCCGCTTCGCCTCCTCGACCGCGGACTCGAATCCGGCGTCCGGGTCGTTCAACAGCCGTTCCGTGGTCAGCGCGTGTGTGCGCACACGCCGGTCCGGGGCCGTGGTCGCGGCACGCAGGGCCGGCAGCACCACCTCGCCCAGTGCGACCAGCGCCCGGCTGAGACTCAGCTGCGTCTCCCGCTCGCCGCGCCCGAGTTGTGTGGCCAGTACCGCGGCCAGCCCGGCCTCCTCGCCTTCCGGCACGAGCACGACCGCGGCCCGCCAGGCGCTCCGCGCCACCTCGTCGTCGGCGTCGGACAGCAGCGCCCGTGTGATCGCCGGCCACGCCTGCCGGTCCCCGAGCTTGGACAGCGTGTGCAACGCCTGACTCCGTGCCTGCGCCCGCTCCGAGCGCGTCTCCTGCAACAGCTCGGGGAGCGTCGCGGACGCCGGGTGGCGGGTGAGTGCCCAGGTCAGCATCTCGCGGACGAAGAACTCGGGCTCGGTCGCGCACCGCTCGACCAGCTTGTCGACGAAGCGCGCATCCGGCGTCGTACCGGCTGCCAGAGCCGCCTGCAACCGCACGGACGACCGCGGGTCCTCCAGCCCCTGGAGGACCCGTACCGCATCCGTGCCCTGGCTTGTGGTCGTCATCGAAACCACCTCCTCGGCAAGCAGTGAAGGCCTTCTCACCGTGTCAAGGTCAAAGGCGGAGCGCCGAGGAGGTGACGCGGTGGTCCCTACGACGGGGAGGCGGCGCCGGCGTCCGGCCCGGCGGGCTCCGTACCCGGTCCCGGATCCTGGGACGGTTCGCTGAGTTGTTCGCGTACGTAGTTCCAGATCACCGCGATCAGTGCGGCGACCGGTACCGCGAGCAGACTGCCCACGATGCCGGCCAGGCTGCCGCCCAACGTCACCGCCAGCAGGACCACCGCCGCATGCAGACCGAGCCCCCGGCTCTGGATCATGGGCTGGAACACGTTGCCCTCGAGCTGCTGCACCACGACGATGATGGCCAGCACGATCAGTGCGTCCGTCAGCCCGTTGGAGACCAGGGCGATGAGAACCGCGACGAAGCCGGCGAAGAAGGCGCCGATGATCGGCACGAACGCGGAGACGAAGGTCAGCACGGCCAGCGGGAGCACCAGCGGTACCCCCAGCACCCACAGGCCGATGCCGATCAGGACGGCGTCGAGCATGCCGACGGCCGCCTGGGAACGTACGAACGCGCCCAGGGTGTCCCAGCCACGCGCGGCCACGATCGGGACGTCGGTCGCGAGCCGGCCGGGCAACTGACGGGCGAGCCACGGCAGGAACCGCGGGCCGTCCTTGAGGAAGAAGAACATCAGGAAGAGGGCAAGAACCGCCGTGACCAGGCCGCTCACCACAGTGCTGACGCCGGTGACGACAGTGCCGACCATGCTGCCCAGGCCGTCCTGCGCACGGGAGACCGCGCTGTCGAAGGCCTTGTTGATCTGAGCGTCACCGATGTTCAACGGCGGCCCGGCGGCCCACTCGCGCACCTTCTGGATGCCCTCGGTCACACCGTCGGTCAGATCGCCGGACTGGGACGCCACCGGAACCGCGATCAAGGCCACGACGCCCATGGCGACCAGGAGGAACAGCACGGTCACGGCCGATGCGGCGAGGGCGGGTTTCCATCCGTGCCGACGCAGGAAACGGGTCGGTGGCCAGGTCAGGGTCGTCAGCAGCAGGCCGATCACCAGCGGCCAGACAACCGACCACATCTGGCCCAGGAACCACAGGGTCACCGCGAGCATCAGAAGTATGAGCAGCGACTCTGCGGAGACCCGCGCCGACGTGCGGAGCGCGGCACGGGTTCTGGCGGAACTCAGGGTGGCAGTCACGCCCTGCACCCTATGGGTACCGAGCCACACCGGCATCGCCACGTCACAGGGGTACGAGCGCACGGAATCCAACTGACCGACGTCGCAACGGATTTGGGGGAACCCATCGGCCGCTGCCGGCCACGTGACCCGGCAACGGCCGACGGCCCCGCACGCCGAGCCCGACGTGTATTCAGCCCTTCGCCTCACCAGTCACGAAGGCACCCAGGCTGTCGAGGAGCATGGTGCTGCCCTGCTCGGCCGAGTCGCGTTCCTCTGCGGTGTCGCAGGTCTGACGGAGCACGATCTGCGTGTGCGGGCCCTCCCGCTCCTCGAGTTCCACGGTCATGGCTGCGGGCTCGGGCTTGCCGGGCACATCCATGCCGACCACCAACAGGCGGTTCTCGTCGACCTCAAGATAGGAGCCGGTCAGCGGGAACCGTCCGCCGTCCGGCGTGACCACCGTGGCCTTCCACACACCACCGGGCCGTACGTCCATTTCGACGGAGCCGGGAGCGGCGTATGCCCACTGGGCGTACTGGTCGGGGGTGGTCCACGCCCGCCACACCTGCGCCGCCGGAGCGGCCAGCGTTCGGGTCAGTTCGTAGGAGTGGCCGTCGGCGGGGGTGGTCTTCTCGGTGCTCATGCGTCGTCGCCTCGTTTCGTGCCTCGCAGGACTGTCACGCTGGTAGACGCCCGCGGGCGCGAAGACTCATCGGTTTGCCGGGCATCTTCTGCCTTCGACGTCGGGGCCGCGGCTGTTGTCCCGGGGCTCCCGGGGCATGCACCGACCGCTACCGGATCGGCTGGGCCGGGTCGCCCGCTCGAAGCCGTCCCGGGTGATCTCGACAGCCGGGACGGTAGACGTTCTCCCGACGGGACAGGACTACGCGCATCGTCCCGCAGCCCCAAAACCCGTTCCGCCTCCCGACCCGACGATCTACTCTGTTGCCTGATGCTTTGAGCCGGGTGAAGGGCTCGGGCAGTACTTCTGAACTTCTGAGCCGGCGGGCACTCGCGCGCGCTCACACAGTCAAACGGGTGGGGATGAGAGTGGTTCGCCAATCACGGGTCGGCATTGCTATTGCCATGCTCATGACCTTCTTCGCGCTGTCCGCATGCGCGTCGGGGCAGGGCTCCCGGACAGGTGCAGCGTCGGAGGAGACCAGGACGGCCGGCGCAGAGGACAAGCCGTTGGGCAAGGCGGACCTGGAGCGGGTGGCGATCACGGACGCCGATCTCGACGGCTACGAGGTCGAACAGACCCTGGCTGCTCCCATGGCGTCTCGCAGGACGGCGGATCCTGCCGAATGCGCGCCCGTCGTTCAGGCGACGGGGGGAAGCAGCGGCTTCGTGGCCACCGCGCGCATCGGCCGGAAGATGTTCCCGAAGGAGCACGGCCCCGGAACATCCATGATCCTTGCGTCACACGGCTCCGGGGACGCCGCTCGGGTGATCGACGCACTCCGCACGGCCGCCGAACGATGCAAGACCTTCTTGGACATCGGGGTGGGCTTCCGCTACGACGAGGTCGCACTCCAGCCCGACCCCGGCTTCGGCGATGAATCCGTGTCTCTGCGACTCACACAACTCGCGGCGTTCGACGAGGACGACGAGCCCGTCCGCGTTCCCTACGCCGTGGTCGCTGTTCGGCAAGGGGCGACGGTCGCCATGTTCTACGCGTTCAACCGTCCCGGAGTGGCCAAGGGGCCGGCTGTCGTACCGGAAGAGATCATCAGGACACAGCTGGACAAGATCAGCAATCCGACGACCTCCAAGTGATCGTGGGCACGTGCCGACGTGAGCTCCGTGTGGAACGACGGTGAGACCCACGGCAACCTGTGCCCACAGACTTTCAGTGAGCCGGCGCCACGCCTCCCTGGCCGTACGCCAGTTGGCCCGCACGGGCGACTGCCTGCCGCGCGTGGCCGGTGTGCTCCGTCGCCTCCCGCAACGGTCGAAAATCGGTGGTCACCTGAGTCGGCCGACCCCACGCTGTACGCCATGGAAGAACCGCACCGCAGGATCCGCGCGCTCCACACGGCATCCACGATCACCGTCTACCAGGCGTACTCCCCTGAGATCGGACTGCCCGCCATCCGGGACGGCCGCTTTCCCGCCGCGTGGAAGCCGGGCCGCATGACGTGGATCAAGCCCAGTTTCCTATGGATGATGTACCGCTCCGGCTGGGGCATGAAGGAGGGTCAGGAGACCGTCCTGGCCGTCGAGATCACTCGCGACGGCTTCGAGTGGGCGCTGCGCCATGCCTGCCTGGCGAGTTACGTCCGGGGACTGCATTCCGATCGCGGCGCCTGGCAGCGGGACCTCAAGCGCGCACCGGCCCGTGTCCAGTGGGATCCCGAACGCGATCTGAACCTGCGTCCTCTGCCGCACCGTTCGCTGCAACTGGGGCTCTCGGGTGAGGCATCGTCGCGCTACGCGGACGAGTGGATGGTGTCCATCCGTGACGTGACTCCGCTCGCCAACGAGATCCACGCACTCGTCAGGGACGGCGAGTTGGACGCGGCCACGCGCCTGCTTCCCCAGGAGCGGGGATACCCCGCTGGTGAAGAGCTGCTCGCCCACCTGTGTCCCTGACCGACTGTCCGGCACGACGGCTGGCATCACCCCGGGGTCCCATGGCGGCAAAGGTCTGTGAACGCGCCTGATGCCCATGTCATACGGTCCCGCCACCACCCGCCGGGGAAACGGCCCTCGCGGACGGCGGGCAGGCCGATCTCCAGGGCGTACGCCTGGTGGACGGTGCCGGAGGCTTCCGCGACGGTTGCCTGTTCCGGGGGTGGGCGCAGACGGCCGAGCGGTACCGGGTGCGGGGCGGCGCCGGGAACAACCGGCCCGTGCCGCCCCGCGTTCCGGCAAGGCCGGTGTCAGGCCGAGCCGGCCCCGGCCGCCGCGCCCGCGTTCGCCAGGCTCAGATCCCGCATCCGGCAGAACTCGCCCGCCGGGTCGCCCCGGTAGCGCCAGGGCAGCGCGTCCACGTGCCCGTCCACCAGCCTGAACTGCTCCACTGCCGCCTCGTCCCGGTCCTGCAGGCACAGGTAGAACGCCAGCAGATGCCGTACCTCCGCCACGTGCGGGTGGCCCGGATCCGCCGCCGCCACATCCGTGAGCGCCGCGTCGACCAGGGCCCGCATCTCCGGCGTACGGTCGGCGTCCGCGGAGTCGGACTCGTCGTGCTCGAAGTGCGCGATCAGCGGGAACACCGACATCAGGCTCCCCAGCGGCGCCTTCGCGACGGCCTCGGCCGCGAAGTCCCGGGCCAGCTTCTCCGAGCCGCGCCACTTCGCGCACCAGTACTGGAGCGCCATGTAGTGGGCCGCGTAGTGGTGTGGGGCGCGGTCGGTGATCTCCTGCCAGAGACGGTCCATGTCGGCGTGCGGATAGCCGAGGCCCAGTGCGGTCGATATCTGCGCGACGTAGGGCACCGGATCGCCCTCGACGGCGAGCGCGACCGCGCGCGCGTGGTCCTCACGGGACTGCGACATCAACCGGTGGAAGCCCTCGAACTGCTCGGTGGTCGTGTGTTTCGCCCGCTTCGCACCACGGATCCGCCCGGCCACGGCCACGGTGCTGCGCGCCCGCACGAGTGCCGCGCCCGGGTCGTCGGGGCGGGCGGCCTCCCAGGCCAGCAGCCAGGTGTCGTCCTCGGCGGCGAGATCCGCGAACCACACGCTGTGAACCGACCGGTACTCCCAGTCCCGCTCGGCGGCCGTCGCGTCCAGCAGGTCCGCGGCGGGCTGCCAGTCGCCGTCCTTGGCCGCGGCGAGCGCCGCGGTGAGTACGGCCGGGACCGGCGCCGCGGAGTCCCCGTTCTGCTTCTCGGGCGGCAGCAACCCGAGGGCCGCGGCCGCGGCGGGCAGCTCGTACGGCTTGTCGGCGTCGTCGGCGGAGTCGTCGTCCGCTCCGCGCCAGCCCTCGACCGCGCCCTGAACGATCGCCTTGAGGAAGTACAGGCCCAGAGCGAGCAAGGGAAGGCCGATGACGGCCAGAACGATCCAGAGGACGATCACAGCGCACCTCGCGGCGAGGGTTCCAGGGCGAGCAGCGCCCGCAGCGGGGCGGTCTCGGGGGCGTCGGCGACCGCCGGGGCGACCACCTTGTCGAGGTCGTTCTCGGTGCCGTCGTCGGCGGGCGGCAGATGCGGGATCGCCGACCGCTCCCAGGAGAACTCCCAGCGCAGCAACGCGCGCGAGTTCAGCTCGGCCAGGGTCATGCTCGCCAGCGACCTGTGCAGGGTCGGCCGTACGAACTCACGGAACACCCGGCCCTGCGCGGCTGCAGCCTCGTCCGACAGCGGCAGTCGCTTCGCCAGCTGCCACAGCCGTCCGTCGTCGATCAGGTCGAGCACCGCGGGCAGCGTCGGCTGCTCCTGGGTGTACTCGGCATACGCGCGGTGCAGCGGTGTGTTGCCCGCGCGGAACGACTCCGCCATCACCAGGTCGAGC
Organism: Streptomyces sp. NBC_00285; assembly: GCF_036174265.1. Lineage (NCBI taxonomy): Bacteria > Bacillati > Actinomycetota > Actinomycetes > Kitasatosporales > Streptomycetaceae > Streptomyces > Streptomyces sp. NBC_00285. The sequence continues at coordinate 6,856,572 of NZ_CP108055.1, forward strand.
AGCTCCTGCCAGTCGGCGGTACGGCGGAACCGCCGCACCTCCTCCGTCAGGACCGCGTCCTCCAGCTCCGTCAGCGTCCGCTGCGGGTCGGTGAGGAGGTCGAGGGCGGCGCCCCGGGCCTCGTCGGCGCGTCCGTCGTCGGGCAGTTCCTCGATCCGGCGGACCCGGTCGGCGATCGGCGGATGCGAGTCGTACGGGGACGTGGGTCCCGTCGGCAGCTCGCCGCGCATCTCGACCAGCTCCAGCCGGCGGGCGCTCAGCATCCGGCCGTAACCGCCGAACATCTCACCGCGCGGTGGCAGCAGCTCCTGGCCGGTGCCGAGGGTGGCGTAGCAGTTCATGTAGTAGTCGAACGCACCGACCAGCACCGGGATCTCGCGCAGCGCCGACGCGGTGGCGTCCCGGCCGGCGATCCGGGCGGCGGCCGCGTCGGCGGCGTACTCCTGGCGGCGCGAGACGGAGAGCATCGCGCGGAAGTACAGCTTGGCGTAGCCGATGTAGACCTGCGCCATCGCGCGGTAGGTGATGCCGGCGCCGCCGGTGTCGATCTCCTTGGTCTTCTTGCCCTTCGCCTCGGCCTTGGCGTTCTTCTTCTCCTGCTTGGCCTGCTCGCGCGCCGCGGTCCTGTCGGCGCGCTGCTCGAAGTGCGTGATGGTGCGCAGCACTTGGGCGCGACCGCGCCTGTTGAGGGCGGAGAGCCGGGTGTCGGAGTTCGAGTAGTGGCCCAGCTCGTGGGCGAGGATCGCGCGCAACTGGGCCTGCGACAGCCCTTGCAGCAGCGGTACGCCGAGGTAGAGGTGGCGCGGCCCCGGCAGCAGGCCGAGCATCCGGGCGTCCTCGGAGACGGCGGCGTTGACGTCGGCGGTCAGGACGATCCGGGACGGGGCGGTGGTGCCGACCTCGTCGGCCAACTCCCTTACCGTGCGCCACAGTTCCGGCTCGTCGGTCTCGGTGACGAGAAGGCCCGCCATGTCGGAACCCGGCGGGGTGCGCAGCATGAACAGGCCGCGCACCAGCGGGATCGCGAGCAGTACGGAGATGAGGACGAGCTTCCCCGCCAGACTCGCCGGGGCGTGCAGGAGCAGCAGGTAGTCGGTGCCGGCCAGCAGGGCCAGCAGAAGGACGCCGAGCAGATAGAAGCCGGCGAGCAGCAGAAGAGCGCGCAGCGCACGCAGAGTAGTGCCCATCGGGCAGAAGTCCCCCCACAGGACGGATCACAAGATCACGGAACGGCCGGGCGGGGCAGCGGACACGCGGGACGTGTTCATGACCAACTCGGGTGTGAGCGCGGAGTATGACCGACGCGTCCGCCGTGAGGCAAGACGCGACCGAAGGCGGGGCCGCGGTCCGCCCGCGGAAGGGGCTACGGCGTCACAGTGTGATCGTCGCCGGACTGCCGCCGTTCGCCTCGTACCCCGCCACCGCGAGGGCCCGGTATATCGCGAACTCGGCGGCCGGGTCTGCGGACAGCGTCCAGGGCAGCGCACCGACATGGCCGTCGATGTGCACGAGCTGGCTCATCGCCTCCGCCCAGCGCTCGCCGCGTACCAGGAAGAACACCAGCAGATGACGGACATGGGCCAGCATCGGGTCGTCGCCGCGGGCCGAGTGGACGGCGTGCAGCGCCCCGTGGATCGCCTTGGTGACGACCTCGCTCCGGTAGAAGCCACTGACCAGGTTGACCTCGGGCAGGTGCTCGAACACCGCGAAGAGCGGCATCGCGGCCAGCAGCGAGCCGTGCGGGGCCCGGGCGGCCGCCGCCTCCGCGAAGCCGTACGCCTCCTGCCGCGAGCCGTGCCACTTCTCGCACCAGTAGTGCAGCGCGGCCAAATGCGCCCCCATGTGGGCCGGGGCACGGTCCAGGATCTTCAGCCACAACTGCTCGAACTCCGCCTGGGAATAGGCCAGTCCACGTGCCACGGAGAGCTCGACGATGTACGGGATCGGGTCGCCGGGGGCCAGCAGCGCCGCCTCGCCGCACGCCGACCTCGCCTCCTCCATGATGATCCGGAACTCGTCCGTGCCCGGCTTCGACGTCCGCCAGGCCTGCTGCACCAGGAACTCCGCGTGCACGGCCGCGCCGCCCGCGTCCTTGGGCTGCTCGACCCGCCACACCCGCAGCCACTGCCCGCCCGGCGACTCGCTGACCCCGCCCGGCCGCTGCTGCAGCTCCAGCGAGGCGGCCCCGGCGAAGGCCTGCACGCGCTGCCAGCGCAGCTCGCCCTCCCGCTCGGTGCCGGCCAGCAGCTGGGCGGCCGCCTTGTAGTCCTGTGTGCGCTGCACCAGGTCCAGGACGTTCACCAGGTCCTGGTCGGGGCCGGGCATGCGGATGTCCAGCTCCTCCTGCTGCACGAAGCCGTAGTCCGCCGGGTCCGCGGCGTCCGGGTGGCCCGCCGGGACCTGCTCGATCCCGCCCCGCCTGCGCCGCAGGAACGGAAGCAGCACGAAGCCCAGCAGGACCGCCGCCATCAGGACCCAGAGAATCTCCATGCCCCAAGAGTTCCAGACGCCACCGACAATTGCCCAACCCGGCCGACGGCCTGTGGAAAACCCCCGGACCGTCCCGCCCGCCCTGTGGAAAACTCCCCGGACCGGCCCGAGCGCCAGGGGAAAACCCTGCCGTACGGCCGTCGGGACCTGGGCGTCCGTCATCGGCCTCCCGAGCGGACTACCCTCGGAGCCCATGAGCGACAGGCACATCAGTCAGCACTTCGAGACTCTCGCGATCCACGCGGGCAACACCGCGGACCCCCTCACCGGTGCGGTGGTCCCCCCGATCTACCAGGTCTCGACCTACAAGCAGGACGGCGTCGGCGGTCTGCGCGGCGGCTACGAGTACAGCCGTAGCGCCAACCCGACCCGCACCGCCCTGGAGGAGAACCTCGCCGCCCTCGAAGGCGGCCGCCGAGGCCTCGCGTTCGCATCCGGACTGGCGGCCGAGGACTGCCTGTTGCGTACGCTGCTCAGCCCCGGCGACCACGTGGTCATCCCCAACGACGCGTACGGCGGCACGTTCCGTCTCTTCGCGAAGGTCGTCGCCCGGTGGGGCGTCGAGTGGTCGGTCGCCGACACCAGCGACCCGGCCGCCGTACGGGCCGCGATCACCCCCAAGACCAAGGCCGTGTGGGTGGAGACCCCCTCCAACCCGCTGCTCGGCATCACCGACATCGCCGCCGTCGCCCAGATCGCCCGGGACGCGGGCGCGAAGCTCGTCGTCGACAACACCTTCGCCACGCCGTACCTCCAGCAGCCGCTGGCTCTCGGCGCCGACGTCGTAGTGCACTCCCTGACCAAGTACATGGGCGGCCACTCCGACGTCGTCGGCGGCGCGCTGGTCACCGCCGACGAGACACTCGGCGAGGAGCTGGCGTACCACCAGAACGCGATGGGCGCGGTCGCCGGGCCCTTCGACTCCTGGCTGGTGCTGCGCGGCGCGAAGACGCTGTCGGTGCGCATGGACCGGCACAGCGAGAACGCCACCAAGGTCGCCGACATGCTGACCCGTCACGCGCGCGTGACGCAGGTGCTCTACCCCGGCCTGGCGGAGCACCCCGGGCACGAGGTCGCCGCCAAGCAGATGCGGTCCTTCGGCGGCATGGTCTCCTTCCGGGTGGAAGGCGGCGAGGAGGCGGCCGTCGAGGTCTGCAACCGCGCCAAGGTCTTCACGCTCGGCGAGTCCCTGGGCGGTGTCGAGTCGCTGATCGAACACCCGGGCCGGATGACGCACGCGTCCGTGGCCGGTTCCGCGCTGGAGGTCCCCGCCGACCTCGTGCGCCTGTCCGTGGGCATCGAGAACGTCGACGACCTGCTGGAGGACCTCCAGCAGGCGCTGGCGAAGTAGACCGGGCCGAACTCACCAGCCCGACATCGGTGGAGTCGTCGTGGACGGCGGCTCCACCCAGGGACGTGCGGTCAGCGCCCACACCACGAACGCCGCACTCGCGGCGAAGAGCAGCAGCCACATGGCCCGGCGCGCCGCGACCCTGCGCCGCAGCAGCCGCGACCCACGCCGTACGGCCTCCCCGCACAGGTCCGCCGGCACCTGCGGCGTCGCCCGCTCCATGAGCTGCCGTACGGCGGCCTCGCGCTGGTTCCGGTTCACGCTCGCCTCCCGAGATCCGGCGGCCCACCGACGCGGGCACCCGCCCCGCCGCCCGGCCGTGTGCCACGGCCCGCACTGCGGTCCCGGGCCCTCATGACGCCGCCACCTTGGCCCCCACCACTGTCGGCGCGGGCCCGCGCGGCGGGTGCAGCAGTGTCGCCGTCGCCCGGTCGCAGATCGTGTGCACGCGCTCCGCGGGCAGTCCGAGCAGGGCCGCCGCCTGCTCCTCGGCCACCCCCTCGTAGAGGCGCAGCACCAGGATCAGACGTTCCTGCGGGGCGAGCCGGGACAGCGGGGCCGCGGGGTGGGCGCGGTGGCGGAGCAGGACGCCGTGGCTGCGCCACGCCCCGTGCGCGAAACGCAGGGCGAGGTACTGACGGGCGCGGTTGTACGGGTCCTCACCGCGCAGCCGGTCCCAGCACGCGTACGTGTGGGCGAGCGCCAGAGTCAGCAGGCGCCGCGCGCGAGGGTTGTCGTCCGGGGCCTCCGCGGTGAGGAGCGTCGCGGCGTGCAGCAGCCGCCCGCCCGCGCCCGCGACGAACGCCTCGAACTCGCGCGCCCGACGCGTGCCCTGGGACACCTGCCGTTGCCGCACCGCACCTCCCCGCCTGCGAATGGTCGTACGACGGCTTCGTACGACCCGAGGACCCCGGTCTCATATGAGGCCCGGCGCAGCCGTCCGGTCAAGAGGCGGGGCAGTACGCGCGTGTGCCTAGGAGGACTGCGCTTCGGGTGCCGGGACGCCCTGGGCCGACATCCTGGTGGAGAGGGCCGTGTTGAAGCGGGTGAGGAGCGTGCAGAACGCCTCGCGCTCCTCCGCCGCCCAGTCCTGGGTCAGCTCGGCCATCAACTGACGCCGGGAGGAGCGCACTTCCTCCAGCCGGGACTGCCCGCGCGGGGACAGCTGGAGCACCACCGCGCGCCCGTCCTCGGGGTGGGAGGTGCGCTTGACCAGCCCTGTGTCGACGAGCGGTGCCACCTGCCGGGTGACTGTCGACGAGTCGATTCCCATGCTCGCCGCGAGCGCCTTGACGCCCATCGGGCCTTCCTTGTCGAGCCGGTTGAGCAGCAGGTACGCGGCGCGGTCCATGGAGTTGCGCACCTGCCCCACCCCGCCGAGCCGGGTCTGTTCGGCACGACGGGCGAAGACCGCCACCTCGTGCTGCAGGGTGTCGAGAAGACCGGTGTCACCGACGGTCGTCATGTCCATCGACATTCCAGGTGTTGTGGGCATGGCCGGAGGCTCACTTCATGAAGGGGGAGCTGGATTGGGGGACAGAGTACGCGGCCGGAAGGCAGGTCGTACCGGCGCTGCGCAAACCCGTCTCGGACGTTGGTCACAGCGCGAACCCGCACGTGTGAACTGCGAGACTCGAGTCATGAACTACCGCAAGGCCCACCCCGTGCCGCCGGTGACACTCGACGACGTGCGCGGCGCGCAGAAGATGCTGACGGGCGTGGCGCGGACGACCGCGATGGAGGGCAGCCGCCATCTGACCCAGCTGGTGGGCTCTCCGGTCCACTTCAAGTGCGAGAACCTCCAGCGGACGGGGTCGTTCAAACTCCGCGGCGCCTACGTCCGCATCGCCGGACTGCTGCCCGAGGAGCGGGCTGCGGGCGTCGTCGCCGCGAGCGCCGGCAACCACGCGCAGGGCGTCGCGCTGGCGTCCGCGCTGCTCGGCGTGCGCTCCACGGTGTTCATGCCGAAGGGCGCCCCGCTCCCGAAGATCAGCGCCACCAGGGAGTACGGCGCCGAGGTGCGCCTGCACGGCCAGGTGGTCGACGAGACGCTGGCCGCTGCCCAGGAGTACGCGATCCGGACGGGCGCGGTGTTCATCCACCCCTTCGACCACCCCGACGTCATCGCGGGCCAGGGCACGGTCGGCCTGGAGATCCTGGAGCAGTGCCCGGAGGTGCGCACGATCGTCCTCGGTATCGGCGGCGGCGGACTCGCGGCCGGTGTCGCGGTGGCCGTGAAGGCACTGCGGCCGGACGTGCGGATCGTGGGCGTGCAGGCGGCGGGCGCGGCCGCGTATCCGCCCTCGCTGGCGGCCGGGCACCCGGTGTCGATCGAGAACCCGGCGACGATGGCCGACGGCATGAAGGTCGGCCGGCCCGGCGAGGTGCCGTTCGGGATCGTGGACGAGCTCGTGGACGAGGTCCGCACGGTGACGGAGGACGAGCTGTCCGCCGCGCTGCTGCTGTGCCTGGAGCGGGCCAAGCTGGTCGTCGAGCCGGCCGGGGCGAGCCCGGTCGCGGCCCTGCTGAGCGACCCCGGCTCCTTCGAGGGGCCGGTCGTCGCCCTGCTGTCCGGCGGCAACGTCGACCCGGTGCTGCTCCAGCGCGTCCTGCGCCACGGCATGTCCGCGCAGGGCCGCTACCTGGCCGTCCGGCTCCGGCTGACGGACCGGCCCGGCGCCCTCGCGACACTTCTCGGGGTGTTGTCAGTGGTCGACGCTAATGTCCTCGACGTGAGCCACGTCCGGACCGATCCACGGCTCGGGCTCGCGGAGGCGGAGGTCGAACTGCACCTGGAGACCAAGGGGCCGGAACACTGCGCCGAGGTCGGCCGGGCTCTGCGCGAGTCGGGTTACACGGTCATCGGCTAGGTCGGAGCCCCGGGCGTCACTCGTCCGGGTAAGTCCATTGAGAGACGCGATACATCGCGTTATGGTGTGTATCGCGACGGTCGCCGCCCCACCCGTCGCCAGGCAGAAGAATTCGCGCAAACCTAGGCTTTCCCAAGAATCCCCGACGACGTGGAGACTCATATGCCAGGCGCCATCTATGCCGAAGGCCTGGTCAAGACCTTCGGCGATGTAAGGGCTCTGGACGGCGTCGACCTCGATGTCCCCGAAGGCACCGTCCTGGGCCTCCTCGGACCGAACGGCGCGGGCAAGACCACCATGGTCCGCTGTCTGACGACCCTCCTTCAACCCGACAGCGGCCGCGCGGTCGTCGCGGGCATCGACGTGCTCAAGAACCCCGACGCCGTACGCCGCTCCATCGGCCTCTCCGGCCAGTTCGCCGCCGTCGACGAATACCTCACCGGCCGCGAGAACCTCCAGATGGTCGGCCAGCTCTACCAGATGAAGGCCAAACCGGCGAAGGCCCGCGCCGCCGAACTGCTGGAGCAGTTCGACCTCGCCGACGCGGCCGACCGCCCCGCCAAGACCTACTCCGGCGGCATGCGCCGCCGCCTCGACCTCGCGGCCGCCCTGGTCGTCTCACCACCCGTGATGTTCATGGACGAGCCGACGACCGGCCTCGACCCCCGCAACCGCCAACTGCTGTGGGAGGTCATCAAGCAACTGGTCTCCGGCGGTACGACCCTGCTGCTGACCACCCAGTACCTGGAGGAGGCCGACCACCTCGCCCATGACATCGCCGTCGTCGACCACGGCCGTGTCATCGCCCAGGGCACCTCGGATGAGCTCAAGGCCCGCACCGGCGGCGAGCGCGTCGAGGTCGTCGTGCACGAGCGCGAGCACATCCAGGTCGCCTCGGAGGTGCTGCGCGGCTTCGGCAAGGGCGACACCACCGTCGAGGACCACATGCGCAAACTCACCGTGCCCGTCACGGGCGGCGCCAAGCTGCTCGCCGAGGTGATCCGCGAACTCGACACCCGTGGCATCGAGATCGACGACATCGGTCTGCGCCGTCCGACTCTCGACGACGTCTTCCTCTCGCTGACGGGACACGTGGCCGAGGTCAAGGCCGAGGGAACCGACGACAAGGAGGCCGCCAAGTGAGCGCCGTGAACGACTCCCTGGTCATCGCTCGCCGGAACCTGATCCGCATGACCAGGATCCCCGAAATGATCCTGTTCGGGCTGGTCCAGCCGATCATGTTCGTGGTGCTGTTCACCTACGTGTTCGGCGGGTCCATGCAGATCGGCAGCAGCACCGATCTGGACGTCTACAAGAACTTCCTGATGGCCGGCATCTTTGCGCAGACCGTCACCTTCGCCACCGCGGGCGCCGGCGCGGGCATCGCCGACGACATGCACAAGGGGCTCATCGACCGGTTCCGCTCGCTGCCGATGGCGCGCGGCGCGGTGCTGACCGGCCGGACCGTCGCCGACCTCGTGCAGACGGCCCTGACCCTGCTGGTCCTCGCCCTGGTCGCCCTGCTCGTGGGCTGGCGCCCCGGCTCCGTGGACTCGACCAACTTCGCGAAGATCCTGGGCGGCTTCGGGCTGCTGCTTCTCCTCGGATACGCCTTCACCTGGATCGGCGCGCTGATCGGGCTGACCGTGCGCACCCCGGAGGCAGCCACCTCCGGCGGACTGATCTGGCTCTTCCCGGTGACGTTCATCTCGAACGCCTTCGTGGACTCCAGCAAGATGACCCCCTGGCTGCGCCACATCGCCGAGTGGAACCCGTTCAGCGCGACCGTGCAGGCCTGCCGTCAGCTCTTCGGCGACCCGGGCCTGTCCCCGTCCGACGCGTGGCCCATGCAGCACCCGGTGTGGGCCTCGCTCATCTACTCGGTGCTGATCATCGCCCTCTTCAGGACTCTGGCGGTCCGCAAGTACCGGTCGGCGACGGCGTGACGCGGCGGCACAGCATGCGGCGGCACGGCATGCGGTCATGACGAAGCCCCCGGCGTCGCGAGGACGCCGGGGGCCAGTCAAAGCAGGAGCAGCGGTCGGCCGGGGTCAGCCGTTGTAGGGCTCGGCCCTGAGGATGGTCACGGAGGCCTTCCTGCCGTTGGGCAGTTCGTACTGCGCGTCCTCGCCGACCTTGTGGCCGAGCACGCCGGAGCCCAGCGGGGACTGCGGCGAGTAGGTCTCGACGTCCGCGCTCGCGTACTCACGGGAGGCGAGCAGGAAGGTCACGGTGTCGTCCTCGTCACCGTCGAAGGCGATCGTCACGACCATGCCGGGCGCCACCGCCCCGTCCGTCGACGCCGGAGCCTCGCCGACCTTGGCCTTCTCCAGGAGCTGGGTCAGCTGGCGGATGCGGAGCTCCTGCTTGCCCTGCTCTTCCTTGGCCGCGTGGTACCCGCCGTTCTCGCGCAGGTCCCCCTCCTCGCGCGCGGCCGCGATCTTCGCGGTGACTTCCTCGCGCGCGGGACCAGACAGGTACGCCAGCTCTTCCTTGAGCTTGGTGTACGCCTCCTGCGTAAGCCAGGTGACGTCTTCGCTGGTCTGGGTCACAGGTGCTCCTCGTAGGTACTGGGAATACAAGCATCGCCCTACCCAGAAGAATGTGCCTTCACGGATGGGCGAAACCACGAGCCTAACAATTCAGTGGCCGAAGGGGGAGGACATAAGCCGTCAGACATACGTCTGCGCAGGTCAACGCCCAGGTATCGAGGGTGACATCAGTCGGCGTGACAGCCCAGCAGCTCGGCCGTGGTACCCCGGGCCGTCGTACGCAGTGTGACGGCCTTGTCGATGCGGGTGGCGTCGCCGGTGAAGCGGAAGTCGGCCCGGCCCACCTCTGAGCCGTCCGCCGCCTGGGAGCGGATCGTGCAGTAGCCGGAGGTGCCGGAGTCCTTGCGGACCTCCAGGTGCACCGTCACCGCGGACGGCTGTGCGTCGAAGGTGATCACCTCGGCGCTGATCTTGTTCTGGCCGACGTAGTGATAGGCGAAGTAACCGATCAGGGCGAGCACGAGGGCGCCCAGCACGGCACCGGCGATCTTGAGTTTGTGGTCGGCACGCTCGTCCGAGGAGCTGCCGTAGCGGCCCTCGGGCAGCTGTGTGCTCGCCGTACTCATGATCGTCTCCTGGGAAACCAAGGCCGTGGAATTAATCGCCTCCCGATTCGGTCACTATAGAAGCCTGCCCCCGCGGCGAGACCACCGCCCCTCGACGACGTCCCTGCGGGACGGCACCTAATGAAATGCGCCCGAAGACACCGGGGGCGCCGACTTACTGAGGATTGAGTCTTGACTGACCAGTTGCGACTGATGGCCGTGCACGCCCACCCCGACGACGAGTCGAGCAAGGGTGCGGCCACCATGGCGAAGTACGTGTCCGAGGGGGTGGACGTGCTGGTCGTGACCTGCACGGGCGGGGAGCGCGGCTCCATCCTCAACCCGAAGCTTCAGGGTGACGCGTACATCGAGGAGCACATCCACGAGGTACGCAAGAAGGAGATGGACGAGGCCCGCGAGATCCTCGGCGTGGGGCAGGAATGGCTCGGCTTCGTGGACTCCGGCCTGCCCGAGGGCGACCCGCTGCCGCCGCTGCCCGAGGGCTGCTTCGCCCTGGAGGACGTGGACAAGGCGGCCGGCGAACTGGTGAGGCAGATCCGCTCCTTCCGTCCCCAGGTGATCACCACCTACGACGAGAACGGCGGCTACCCGCACCCCGACCACATCATGACGCACAAGATCTCGATGGTGGCGTTCGAGGGTGCGGCGGACACCGAGAAGTTCCCCGAGTCCGAGTACGGCCAGGCCCACCAGCCGCAGAAGCTCTACTACAACCAGGGCTTCAACCGTCCCCGCACCGAGGCGCTGCACAACGCGCTGATCGCGCGCGGCCTGGAGTCGCCGTACGGGGACTGGCTCAAGCGCTGGGACGACTCGCCGATGCGCGACCGCACGCTGACCACGCATGTTCCGTGCGCCGAGTTCTACGAGATCCGTGACAAGGCCCTGATCGCGCACGCCACGCAGATCGACCCGGACGGGGGCTGGTTCAAGGTCCCGCTGGACCTTCAGAAGGAGGTCTGGCCGACGGAGGAGTACGAGCTCGCGAAGTCCCTCGTCGATACCTCCCTCCCCGAGGACGACCTCTTTGCGGGCATCCGCGACAATGCCTGACATGAGCGCAAGCGCAAGCCTGGCAATGACGCACCTCGCGACCCTCGCCCAGGAGGTCGACGAGGACAAGGTCACCCCCGGCGTCCTCGGCTTCATCGTCTTCGCGGCGATGGCCCTGGCGGTGTGGGTCCTGATGAAGTCCATGAGCAAGCACATGGGCAAGGTCGACTTCAAGGAGAACCCGGACGAGGGGGCCTCCGAGGAGGGCGCCGGCACGGGTTCCTCCGGCAAGGCCTCACCCGCGAAGGGCTGAACCGCAAGCCCCCGGCCTGCGGTCGCCGACGGCGGGAAGGGGGCGGTCAGGTTGTCGGGCGGGTGCGGGCCGGTGGGGGCTGGTCGCGCAGTTCCCCGCGCCCCTAAAGGCAGTGGGCGCAGGCCACGTAAGCCACACCGCGCCCGCGGCCCCGACCCACCCACCGCACCCGAAGCGGCACCGCAGGCGCAACAGGGGCGCGGGGAACTGCGCACAACGCCCGCCCCCACCGGCCCCAGGGACTCAGTGGGCCGGCGCGACCGCCACCCCCATCACCTCCCGGGCATGCCGGTTCGGCACCATCCCCAGCCGCCAGGCCTGCCACCCGGCCTCCAGGTTCACGCCGCGTTCCAGCAGCAGCCCGTAGGCCCCCACGTAGTCGTCCAGCTTGTCGTCCCGTGTCCCGTGCCCGCGGCGCCCCAGCTCCGCCAGCTCCTCCTGGGCGACAGCCGCGCCGATCTCCACGCCCCCCGGTGCCGCGTACGGCAGCAGGGTGCAGCGCAGGAAGCGGGCCCAGTCCTCGCCCCGCTGGTCGCCGTAGGAGGCGAAGAGGGCGGCCGCCTCATCGCACAGGGACAGGGCCTGGGGGGTACGGCCGTTGCCGGCGTCGACCACCGCCAGTTCGAGGGCGGTCCAGGCCTCGCCGTGGGCGACGCCGATGCGCTGGAAGTCGGCGCGGGCGTCGACCAGCAACTGCCTGGCGAAGCCGGAGTTGCGCAACGAGCCCGTCTGCGCGGCGCGTTGGTCGCGTGTCACGCGGGCCGAGTGGTGGCGGGCGCAGGCCAGGCCGTAGACGTCGCGCATGCGGGAGAACATGGTGCGCGAGCGTTCCAGTTCCCGGACCGCGAGGTCCAGGTTGCCCGTCTCCTCCAGCGCCTGCCCCAGGTAGTAGACCGTCCAGGCCTCGCCTCGCGCGTCCTCGTTGTCGCGGTGGCGGGAGGCCGCCTGGCGCAGACCGTCGACCGCCGGAGACGGGTCACCGGCCACCAGGCGGGCCCTGGCCAGCTGGGTCAGCGCCCAGGCCTCGCCACGGGCGTCGCGGGTGCGGCCGTACAGGTCGAGGGCGGTTCGCAGTTCCTTCTCCGCGCGCGGTACGTCACCCATGCGCAGCCCCAGTTGGCCGAGCTGGAAGTGGGCCCAGGCCTCGCCGTGCACGGATTCACCGGCGCGGTGCAGGACCAGGGAGCGGGTGAGGAGGTCGAGGGACTCGGCGACGCGGCCACGGTCGCGTTCGACCGCCGCCAGGGCGTGCATGGTCCAGGCCCGGTCCGTGGCCAGTTCGGGAGGCGCCTGGAGGTCCAGGGCCTCCTGGAGTCTCGCCGCCGCCTCGGTCAGCTGGCCCTGGTGGTGGAGGGTGATGCCCAGGGAGCACAGGGCGCGGGCGGCGCCCGCGTCGTGGTGGGCCTCCATGTAGAGGTCGACCACCGACGTCAGGGTGGTACGGGCCTTGTCCAGCTCGCCCAGCTGGCGGGCGGCTATGCCCGTGCGCCACTGCACCGACCGGAGCAGCAGCCCCTGGTCCACGGCCTGCGCCAACTCACTGATCTCACCCAGGCGGTAGAGGTCGCCCCGGAGAAGGCAGTAGTCGCACAGTGCGCCCAGAAGGTTCAGGACCGCCCCCTGGTTGACGCCCTCCGCGTGTCTGAGCGCCGCCGTGATGAAACTCGACTCGTCGTCGAGCCAGCGCAGCGCCTCGTCGAGTGAGGTGAAGCCGTGCGGGCTGAAACGGTCCGAGCGGGTCGACATGTTGCCGTCGACCAGGCGCAGCACGGAGTCGGCGAGATCGGCGTAGTTGACGATGAGACGTTCCTGCGCGGCCGTGCGCTCAGCCGCTTCCTCCTCGTCCAGCAGTCTGGCCTGGGCGAAGGCGCGGACCACGTCGTGGACGCGGTAACGGCTGCCGCGGACGTGGTCGATCAGGCCCGCGCGGGCCAGCGCGACCAGATGCCGGGTCGCCTCCGTCTCGTCGGTGGCCAGCAGCGCGGCCGCCGCGGCGGCACCGAGCGAGGCCCGGCCGGCCAGCGCGAGGCGGCGCAGAAGCCGGCGGGCCGGTTCCGACTGGTCGGTGTAGCGCAGCCACAGCACGCGTTCGACGGGTTCGACGGGGCCGTACGCGCCGAGGTCCGTGGCCAGTTGGCGGGGGGAGCGGGCGCCCAGTGAGGAGCCCGCTATGCGCAGGGCCAACGGGAGCCCGCCGCACAACTCCCTGATGAGGTCGGCGGACTGGGCGTCGTAGGGGCCGGTGCCGGACTCCGCGGCCGCGTCCAGAAGCTCCTCGGCGCCCGCCGCGTCCAGGGCGGCGACCGGGAGTTCGTGCACCTGGGCGGCGAGGTCGGACGGCAGGGCCAGCGGCTCGCGCGCGGTGACCAGGACCAGGCTGTCGGAGCGCTCGGGGACCAGGACACGGACCTGCTCGGCGTCGGAGGCGTCGTCCAGCACGATCGTCACCGGCAGGCCTCTGAGGTGCTGGTGGTACAGCTCGCTCAGCCGCTTGACCTGCTGGTCCGGCGACGAACGCTCACGGAACAGCAGTTGTTCGCGCGGGGCGCCGAGCCGGTTCAGCAGATGCAGCAACGCGTCGCGTGTGGGGAGCGGGGACTCTTCCGGGCTGTCGCCGCGCAGATCCACCACGCAGGCGCCGCGGAAGTAGTCCTTCAGGTCGTGTGCCGCGCGGACCGCGAGTGCCGTACGGCCGCTGCCGGGCGGGCCGTGCAGTACAACCACCGTGGGCCGGGTCTCGGTGGTCGCGCGCGAGGCCTGCACCCACTGCCGGATGCGGCCCATCTCGGTACGGCGGTCCGCGAACTCACTGATCGGCGCGGGGAGTTGGTTGAACGACTGCTCCAGCACGCTCCTTCCGCGGGCCGCGGCACTCTTGTCCGCGCCGCGCAGCCGCGGGCCCGGTTTCTTCGGGCCGGTGGACGCGCTGAGCACCCGCTGCTGGTCGAGGAAGGGCCGGATGCCCCGCACCTCCAGGGCCGTCAGCCACTGGAGCCGCAGTTGTTCCGGGCCGCCGGGCTGGCCGATCGCGCCCGCCCGGTGGTGCGCGGCGGGGAGATGCGAGCCGGCCACCTTCACGACGGTCGCCGCCGCGGCCACGACTCCCACGGCCACGCCCGCGCCCAGCGCGGTGCCCGTGTCGGTGCCCAGTGCCAGGTCGGCGACGGCGGCCGCCACCGCGGCGACTGCCGCCACCAGCAGGGGAGTTCCGGACGCCTCCTTCGAGTACCGCTGGCCGAAGGTGAGTTGACCCACCTGCGTCTCGTCCAGGGCGCGCGTGTACGTCTCGTACTCCTCGGCGGCCGTCTGCGCCATCGCGTCCAGCGATCCGCGGGCCCGGGACAGCAGTACGGCGCCGTCGACACGCCCGCCCGACCGCCGCACCTCCTCCTCCACGGCCCTGGCCAACAGCCGTTCGGCTTCCGCCCGATGGCTGTCCCGCATGTGACTTCCCCCTCCGGCGGCAACGGCTTTCTTGGTCAAGTGTGCGGCTGACGGGGCATCGGGGCGAGAGGGCGGGGGTGCCGCGTCGCCGTGAAGGGTTGGTGAATCGATGCTGTGGGCCCTCTGTGTGGCTATCGTGATCACAGACATCACGGGGAAAGACGGGGAACACATGACTGCGGAACACACCGCGCCGACGAGCCCGCCGCAGGGGCCTCACCAGCAGCCGCGCTGGGCCTGGTGGGTCGTCGGGATCGTCGTACCGGTCGCGGGAATCCTCGTCACGGTGCTGTTGAGCAACCCGGGTTCGTCGGGCGACGACAAGAGCGACAAGGGTGCCGGCGTGGCCGGGAGCGTACGGTCGGAGCCCACCACCTCGTCGTCGTCCGCCTCCTCGGGGAGGCAGCCCGCGAGCGGCGCGCCGGCCGGCCGGGTGCGGTTCGGCCCGGCCGTCGTGGACGCCGACACCACCAACTCGGGGTCGTACATCGAACTCGACACGTCCCAGCCGATCGTGTCGGGCACGGACATCAAGGGCGGCGACATCATCTTCGGGGCGTCCATCGGCGACCCCAACCTCTTCGTGCCCGGTTCCGCCTCCAACCTGGCCCGGATGCCCGCCTCGGGGGCCGCGCCGACGGCCGAGGAGTGCGCCGAGAGCGTCGACCGCAACGACACCTACACGGCGAACGTGAAGCGGGGTGACCGTTTCTGCCTGCGGACCGACGAGGGCCGGGTCGCCTACCTCCGCGTCGTCACCGCACCGAGCAGCGGCACCGGAAAGCTCGACGTCACGGTGTGGGAGACACCTGACGCCTGACTCCGCGGTACTGCGGCAGGATGGACCCATGCCGAACCGACTGGCTCACGAGACGTCCCCCTACCTCCTCCAGCACGCGGACAACCCCGTGGACTGGTGGCCCTGGTCGGCCGAGGCCTTCGAAGAGGCGCGGAAGGCGAACAAACCCGTCCTGCTGAGCGTCGGATATTCGAGCTGCCACTGGTGTCACGTCATGGCCCACGAATCCTTCGAGGACGAGGCCACCGCCGACTTCCTCAACGAACACTTCGTCAGCGTCAAGGTCGACCGTGAGGAACGCCCCGACGTCGACGCCGTCTACATGGAGGCCGTGCAGGCCGCCACCGGGCAGGGCGGCTGGCCGATGACGGTGTTCCTCACCGCGGACGGCGAACCCTTCTACTTCGGCACCTACTTCCCGCCCGCCCCCCGTCAGGGCACGCCCTCCTTCCGGCAGGTCCTGGAGGGTGTGCGCAGCGCCTGGACCGACCGGCGGGACGAGGTCGCCGAGGTCGCCGGGAAGATCGTGCGGGATCTCGCCGGGCGGGAGATCTCCTACGGCGACTCGCAGGCCCCCGGCGAGGAGCAGCTCGCCGCGGCTCTTCTCGGGCTGACCAGGGAGTACGACCAGCAGCGCGGCGGATTCGGCGGGGCGCCGAAGTTCCCGCCGTCCATGGTGGTCGAGTTCCTCCTCAGGCACCACGCCCGCACCGGCGCCGAGGGCGCCCTCCAGATGGCTCTGGACACCTGCGAGCGGATGGCCCGCGGCGGTATCCACGACCAGCTCGGGGGCGGCTTCGCCCGCTACTCCGTGGACCGCGACTGGGTCGTGCCGCACTTCGAGAAGATGCTGTACGACAACGCCCTGCTGTGCCGCACCTATGCCCACCTGTGGCGCTCCACCGGCTCCGACCTCGCCCGCCGGGTGGCGCTCGACACCGCCGACTTCATGGTGCGCGAACTGCGCACGAACGAGGGCGGGTTCGCCTCCGCGCTGGACGCCGACAGCGACGACGGCAGCGGGAAGCACGTCGAGGGCGCGTACTACGTGTGGACGCCGGAGCAGTTGCGCGAGGTGCTCGGCGAGCAGGACGCCGACCTCGCCGCCCGGTACTTCGGCGTCACCGAGGAGGGCACCTTCGAGCACGGGCAGTCCGTCCTGCAACTTCCGCAGCTGGACACGGTGTTCGACGCCGAGAAGGTCGAGTCGATCAGGCGGCGGCTCCTCGACGCGCGCGCGGAACGCCCCGCTCCCGGCCGGGACGACAAGGTCGTCGCCGCGTGGAACGGCCTCGCGATCGCCGCGCTCGCCGAGACCGGCGCGTACTTCGACCGGCCCGACCTGGTCGAGGCGGCGCTCGGTGCCGCCGACCTTCTCGTACGGCTGCATCTGGACGAGCACGCCCGTCTCTCCCGTACGAGCAGGGACGGTCAAGTCGGTGTCAACGCAGGGGTGCTGGAGGACTACGCCGATGTGGCGGAGGGTTTCCTCGCGCTCGCGTCGGTCACCGGGGAGGGGGTCTGGCTCGACTTCGCCGGGTTCCTGCTCGACCATGTGCTGGCCCGGTTCACCGACGAGACGGGCGCGCTGTACGACACCGCCTCGGACGGCGAGCAGTTGATCCGGCGGCCGCAGGATCCCACCGACAACGCGGTGCCCTCCGGGTGGACCGCGGCGGCGGGCGCGCTGCTGAGTTACGCCGCGCAGACCGGCGCCGAACCTCATCGCACCGCCGCCGAGAAGGCACTTGGGGTGGTGAAGGCGCTCGGCCCTCGGGTGCCGAGGTTCGTCGGGTGGGGGCTCGCGGTGGCGGAGGCGTTCCTCGACGGGCCGAAGGAGGTCGCGGTCGTGGGACCCGCACTGTCCGACGAGGCCACAAGGGCGTTGCACCGTACGGCACTTCTGGGAGTCGCGCCGGGGGCGGTCGTGGCCTTCGGGACTGCGGGCAGTGAGGAACTTCCGCTGCTCGCCGACCGGGTCCTCGTCAACGGCGAACCCACCGCGTACGTCTGCCGGCACTTCACGTGTGATGCGCCCACGACGGACGCGGAGGCGCTGCGGGTGACGTTGGGCGGTTGAGCGGCGGGTGGGCGACCGCTCAGGTGCTTGAGAACTCCGCCAGGGCCCGCTCCACGATCGCCTCCAGCTGTTGGTGGTGCGCGCCCTTCCAGTAGGCGCGGCCGCACTCCTCGCACTGGGCGAAGACGTCGTACGAGCGTTCCGTGCCGCCCTCCAGCCGGTCCGCCACCTGTTCCTTGGTGGCCTCTCGCAGCGGCCCGTTGCAGGCGGTGCAGCGGGTCCAGGGGCGCAGTTCGGGGCGGAAGCGGTCCAGGACGTCGCGGAGTTGGTCCTGGGGGCGGGTGCTGTAGACGAAGGCGCCCGCCCACAGTTCCCTGCGGTGCAGCAGGCCGCGATCGCGGCTGAGCAGGACGCGTCTCTCGCCGGCCGAGCGGGTGGCGAGCGCCGGGTCGCCGATGTCCGTCGACTCGTACGCCGTGTCCACGCCGAGCAGGCGCAGGCGGCGGGCGAGGGTGCCGAGGTGGACGTCGAGGAGGAAACGCAGGGGAGCGCCGGGGACCTGCTGGGGGCGCTCGACCTCCCGTACGGCCACGCGGTCGCCTGCTGCGGGGACGTACGACACCGGTACCTCGTGGCCGTTGACCACGAGTGCCCCCACCTCGGTGAGGGGGACGCCGGTCGACTCGACGACATGGCCGAGGGAGGCGACCCCGTCGGTGGTGACGGCGGTGGGCCCTCGGCGTCGGCCGCTCGCGACGAACACGGCCAGACCGGGGGCGAACTCGACGTGGATCTCGGGACCGTTCACCGGGTCAGGATGGCACGGCCGGGGTCGGCGGACTCAGGGCTTTTTTGTGGGCAGTCCGTGTTCCAGGACGTCCAGAGCCCGGCCCACCAGGGTGCTCATGTCGTCCTCGAAGCCGTTCTCCGCCCAGTACATGGAGACCTCCATGAGGCCGCCGATCAGGGACATCGCGCAGACACGCACCTCAAGGCCGTTCGGGTCCAGGCCGGAGCGCTCGGCGATGGCCTCGCGGAGCAGGCGTGAGGTCTGCGACATGCTCTCGACCATCCGGGCGCGGACGGCGGGGACCTGGACCCCGAGGTGGGCGCGCATACGGGCCACCTCGACGTCCTGCGCCAGGTTCCCCTCGATGGCGATGCGCATCACGTGCCGTACCGAGTCCATCCACGACTCGTCCGCGGGCCGGGTCCGCAGTTCCTCCAGCATCAGAGGGTCGTACTCGTCCGTGAGGACGATGTCCTCCTTGGTCGGGAAGTAGCGGAAGACGGTCGACGGCGACACCTCGGCCCGCTCGGCGATCTGCTCGACGGTCGTGGCGTCGTACCCCTGTTCCTTGATCAGCGCGTAGGTCGCGGTGCGGATCTCCTCGCGGGTCTTGATCTTCTTGCGCTCGCGCAGACCCGGTTGGGGGCGGTCGGCGGGGGAGAGAGGGGAGCGTGCGGCCGTCATGGGTTCATTGTCGGGCATCGGCCTCCTCGGCAGCCATGTCCGGTGGGGTGGAGGTCCCGGCCCTGCGGGGTGTGCCCGGCAGGAACGCGGCCGCCAGCAGCGCGGCGACGAGAGCGGCGATCCCGCACACCAGCAGGACGAGGCCCATGCCGTGGACGTACGCGCTGTTCGCGGAGGCCAGCAGGTCGGCCGAGCCGGTCCGCTCGGCGACGATGTGAGCGGCGACCACGGACTCCCCGGCGGTGTCGGCGGCCTGCGCGGGCAGTCCGGTGACGTCGAGGCGGTCCCGGAAGGTGCTGGCAAGCAGGCTGCCGAGCAGGGCGATGCCGATGGCGCCGCCGACCTGGCGCATGGTCATGAGGAGTCCGGAGCCGCTGCCGGCGCGGTCTCGGGGCAGGGCGCTCAGGGCGCCGTTCATGGCGGGGATGAGGGAGAGGCCGAAGCCGAAGCCGGTGAGGGCGAGCCACAGCGCGACGAAGCCGTAGCCAGAGTCCACCGTCGTACGGCTGGCCAGGAGTCCGGCGAAGGCCAGCACCACCAGGCCCGCGCTCACGGCGGCGCGTGCCCCGAAGCGGGCGACGGTCTTCGGGGAGAGGCGGGAGGCGACGAGCAGTCCGCCCATCATCGGCAGCAGGCGCACGCCGGTGTCGAGGGCGTCGTGGCCGAGGACGGTCTGGAGGAAGGGCGGCAGGACGAACAGCAGGCCGGACAGGATGAAGTTCACCAGGGTCGCGGCGACGGTGTTGAAGAGGAAGCCGCGGTGGGTGAGGAGGGTCATGTCGAGCATGGGGCGCTCGACACGGCGTTCGCGCAGCACCAGCCCGGCGATCAGGAGAACGGAAGCCGCGAGCATGCCCAGCACCAGGGGGTCGCCCCAACCGCGGGTGGGCGCCTCGATGATCGCGTAGACCAGGGCGCCCAGGCCGGTCACGGTGAGCGCGGTGGACAGGGCGTCGACCGTGGGGGAGGAGGGGTCGCGGGTCTCGGGGAGGAGGAAGACGCAGGCAGCGATGCCGATCGCGGCCATCGGGACGTTGACCAGGAAGACCGAGCCCCACCAGAAGTGGTTCAGCAGCCAGCCGCCGATGATCGGGCCGAGCGGCAGGCCGAGCGCGGAGGCGGCGGAGACGATGCCGACGGCCTTGGTGCGCTCGTCGGGGGCGAAGAGCGTGGGCAGCACGGAGAGCGCGAGCGGGGTGACGAGGGCGCCGCCGACGCCCATCACCGCGCGTGCGGCGATCACCGCGTTCACGTCGCTGGCCACCGCGCCGACCAGTGATCCGGCGAGGAAGACGACGAGCCCGGTGATCAGCATGCGGCGCCGTCCGAACCGGTCGCCGAGCAGGCCCGCGGGGAGCATCAGCGCGGCGAAGACGACGACGTACGCGTCCGCCATCCACTGCTGTGCACCGGTGCCGGCGTCGAGGGCGGCGGCCATCGTGGGCAGCGCGACGTTGAGGATCGTCAGGTCGAAGCCGAGCGTCAGCATGCTCGCGACGAGGGCGGCCAGGGCCCACCAGCGACGGGGGTCCGGAGTGATGGTTTCCATAAAGTGAAGGTAACTGTCAAAAGTGCGTGACTGTCAATTGCTTTCGTCATGCAAAAAGGGCCACGGCTCGATGCCGTGGCCCTCGGGTCGGGTCGGGTCGTTCGGGCTATGCGTGGCCGTATGCCACCAGCGAGATGCCGATGTAGTGGACGACGAACGCGGCCAGCGTGAGGGAGTGGAACACCTCGTGGAAGCCGAACCAGCGCGGTGACGGGTTGGGCCGCTTGAGGCCGTAGATCACGCCGCCCGCGCTGTAGAGGAGGCCGCCGACGACGACCAGGACGAGGACCGCGACGCCGCCCGTGTGCATGAAGTCGGGCAGGAAGAAGACGGCCGCCCAGCCCATCGCGATGTAGCAGGGGGTGTAGAGCCAGCGCGGGGCGCCGACCCAGAAGACCCGGAAGAGGATCCCGGCCAGCGCGGCGCCCCAGATGCTCCAGAGCAGCCACTGCCCCTTGGCTCCGGGCAGGAGCAGCATGGTCAGCGGGGTGTAGGTGCCGGCGATGATCAGGAAGATGTTGGCGTGATCCAGCCGTCGCAGGACGCCGTCCATGCGGGGGCTCCAGTTGCCCCGGTGGTACAGCGCGCTGACACCGAAGAGCAGACAGGCCGTCAGGGCGAAGATCCCGCAGGCGATGCGTCCTCTGGTGGAGTCGGCGAGGGCGGTGAGGACCAGCCCCGCGATCAGTGCGGCGGGGAACATCCCCAGGTGCAGCCAGCCGCGCAGCCTGGGCTTGATCGGCTCGGCGAACTGCTGGGCGTGCTGCTTGATCTGATGGGGCAGGGAGGGCGCGTCGGCGTCGTGGGCGGGCGGCGTCATGTCCCGCATCGTACCTACGGGGCCGTAGGTTACGCGTGAGTACGAGTTCGGGAGCCGCCAAGAGTGGCCATCGTCTCACGGGAGTTGACCTGTAAAGAGACGGTCAGCTGAACCCTACGTGCACGCAAATAAACGCGCTGTGCCCAAAGGGAGCGTGGCGATCCTCACTCCGCTCACCTGTGATGCCCTCTGGACAGATGGGCGCAACGGTCGGATGATCAAATGAGTGCGGTCGGCACCGGATGAGCGCCAAGGTCACCACCAAAAGGCACGAAAAGCATCCGGGTCGCAGCCCCCACGGGGCCTCCAAACAAAAAATCCCTCATCTAGGAGCAATCGTGGCGCGCGACATCGCGGCTCCCCCCGTCATTCCCACCCAGCACAAGGAACTGATCTCGTGGGTGAACGAGATCGTCGAACTGACCCAGCCGGACAGCGTGGTCTGGTGTGACGGATCCGAAGCAGAGTACGAGCGCCTGTGCGGGGAGCTCGTAGCGAACGGCACCTTCAGGAAACTCGACCCGGTCAAGCGCCCCAACTCCTACTACGCGGCCTCCGACCCGACCGACGTCGCGCGTGTCGAGGACCGCACCTTCATCTGCTCGGAGAAGGAGGAGGACGCCGGGCCCACCAACCACTGGAAGGATCCCGGCGAGATGCGGGAGATCTTCGCCGGTGACAAGGGCGTCTTCCGCGGCTCGATGAAGGGCCGGACGATGTACGTCGTCCCGTTCTGCATGGGCCCCCTCGGCTCGGACCTCTCCGCCATCGGCGTCGAGATCACCGACTCCGCCTACGTCGCGGTCTCCATGCGCACCATGACCCGCATGGGACAGCCCGTCCTCGACGAACTCGGTACCGACGGCTTCTTCGTGCGTGCTGTGCACACGCTCGGAGCGCCGCTGGCCGAGGGCGAGGCGGACGTGCCGTGGCCGTGCAACTCCACCAAGTACATCTCGCACTTCCCCGAGAGCCGCGAGATCTGGTCCTACGGCTCCGGCTACGGCGGCAACGCCCTGCTCGGCAAGAAGTGCTACGCCCTGCGCATCGCCTCGGTGATGGCCCGCGACGAGGGCTGGCTCGCCGAGCACATGCTGATCCTCAAGCTCACGCCCCCGCAGGGCGAGTCCAAGTACGTGGCGGCGGCCTTCCCTTCGGCCTGCGGCAAGACCAACCTCGCCATGCTGGAGCCCACCATCTCCGGCTGGACCGTCGAGACCATCGGCGACGACATCGCCTGGATGCGGTTCGGTGAGGACGGCCGGCTGTACGCCATCAACCCCGAGGCCGGCTTCTTCGGCGTCGCGCCCGGCACCGGTGAACACACCAACGCCAACGCGATGAAGACGCTGTGGGGCAACTCCGTCTTCACCAACGTGGCGCTGACGGACGACGGCGACGTCTGGTGGGAGGGGATGACGGAGGAGACTCCGGCGCACCTCACCGACTGGAAGGGCCGCGACTGGACCCCGGACTCGAACGAGCCCGCCGCCCATCCCAACGCCCGCTTCACCACGCCCGCCGCCCAGTGCCCGATCATCGCGCCCGAGTGGGAGGACCCCAAGGGCGTGCCGATCTCGGCGATCCTCTTCGGCGGGCGGCGCGCGAGCGCGGTGCCGCTGGTGACGGAGTCCTTCGACTGGAACCACGGCGTCTTCCTCGGCGCCAACGTGGCCTCCGAGAAGACCGCCGCCGCCGAGGGCAAGGTCGGCGAGCTGCGCCGCGACCCCTTCGCCATGCTGCCGTTCTGCGGCTACAACATGGGCGACTACATGGGGCACTGGGTCGACGTGGCCAAGGGCAGGGACCAGGCGAAGCTGCCGAAGATCTACTACGTCAACTGGTTCCGCAAGAACGACGAGGGCAAGTTCGTCTGGCCCGGCTTCGGCGAGAACAGCCGCGTCCTGAAGTGGATCGTGGAGCGGCTGGAGGGCAGGGCCGAGGGCGTCGAGACGCCGATCGGTGTCCTGCCTGCCAAGGGCGCCCTCGACACCAAGGGCCTCGAACTCTCCGAGTCCGACCTGGAGTTCCTGCTCACCGTCGACAAGGAGGTGTGGCGGGACGAGGCATCCCTGGTCCCCGGCCACCTCAACACCTTCGGCGACCACACGCCGAAGGAGCTGTGGGACGAGTACCACGCGCTGGTGCAGCGCCTGGGCTGACATACCCCAAGACGCCGCGGCCGGCTCCGATCGCGCCCTGACCAGCAATATCGTCACGGCCGGCCGCGGTTGCAGTACGGCGAGGCCGCACACAACGGCGTGTGCGGTTGCAGGCCCGTCCTCACTGTTCCCGTCCGCCCCGACGGGGAGTCCGGTGCGGGCGGGCCTTCGCCGTTCCCCTGGCCCCTCACTGGCCCGAGCGTTCCTCCAGGTAGCGGGTGTGGGTCTGCTGGCGGCGGGCCTCCGTCTCCCTCAGGGCCGCCGCCAGGCGCTCGGCGTCCTTCTTCAGGAGACCCAGCTGCTGCTCCAGCTGGAGTTCCGGGGATTCCGTGCCCGGCGTCATCCGCGTCCACCACCTCGTGCGTACGAAGCTGTCGACCGACTCCGGGAGGTCGCGCCGGACGATCCGGGAGAGGGAGTGCACGCCCTCCGGGTCGTGGGCCAGCAGCTCCCTGCTCCAGCCCTGGTCGAGCAGCGCCGTCAGGAGCTCGGTGAGTTCACGCAGGCGGGCGGCGGCCGTGACGGACAGGTCGATGTCCGCCAGATACGCCCGCAGTGTCTCGAAGTCCCCCCGCAGTTCGTCGAGTTGGGCCGACGGGTCGGGGAAGTCCGGCAGCGGGGGCCGCTCCGGCGGGGCGATCAGCGCGCCCGCGCCGTACAGTCCGGCCACGACCACCGGCCAGTACGGGCCCGCCACCCCCGTGAAGGTCAGCGCCAGCCCCACGAGGCCGCACGCGCTGCCCGCGATGTTCTTGCGGGACTCCAGGTACTCACTGATAGCCACGGATCTCCTCGAAGGCGCCGTCCAGCGAGCCCTGCCGGGCGTCGAAGAGGCGGCCGCCGGTCAGGTCGGCGATGTGGGCCAGTTCGGAGCGGTCGGAGTCGCCGAAGAGGATGGGGAAGACCGGGATCCGCTTACCGGCGGGGGTCAGACTGTCCCGGTAGAAGCCGTCGAAGTCCCGGGCGCCGGCGCCCTCGGTGTTCTCGCCGTCCGTCATCAGCACGATCGACGTGAACGTGTCGCCGTCGGCGCCGAGATGGCTGTACGCCTTCTCCAGCGAGGTGTAGATCGCGGTGCCGCCGTCGGCGGAGAGCCCCTCGGCGTCCTTGCGGATGGCGTTCAGACCGGCCTGCGGGTCCGCCGGGTCGACCACATGTGTGCGTACGCTCTTCACCTGCGAGCCGAACGGCATCAGCGTGACCTCCTCGCGCTCGCGGAAGTCGCCGGTGAGGTCGGTGAGTGCCGTCTTCAGCCGGTCCAGGCGGTCGCCCTCCATGGAGCCCGAGGTGTCCAGGACGTACACGGTCCGGGACGGGCGGCGCAGTTCGTTCTCGTAGGAGTCGAGCAGGCCGTCGGCGACGGAACGGGTTCCCGGGAAGGGCAGTTCACGGCGCCGGGTCGTGTCCAGGCCGCTCGCCGGCGGGACCGTGGCGACGACCGGGCGGCGGTGGGTCCGCGCGGTGATCAGCCGCTGGATCTTCTCGCTGCGCAGGTCCTCCGTCAGCCGGCGGACGTCGTCGCGGGTCCGCGTGCTCGTCGACCTGAGCGAGGTGACCGGGTAGTCGGCGGTGATCACGCCGTCGCGCGGGCGGATCACGGTCAGGCCCGGGACGCCCTTGAGGACGGACTCGTAGTTGAGCAGGGCGTCCACGTCGCCGCGCCGCCCGTATGCCGCGGCCAGCCAGCCCGAGGAACCCGAGGTCAGCTTCTGGCCCTTGAAGAACTCCTTCAGCCGGGGCCTGGCCTTGGCGACGTCCGCATCGGTGAGCGCCGACTGGGCGCCGGAGAGGGCGGAGGCCACCGAGACCAGGGTGGAGAAACCGGAGTTGGAGCGGGCCGGGTCGGTCATGCCGTACGTCAGCTTCCCGTCCTGTACGGCCTGTTCGACCTGGGACCAGGTGACGTCCTCGGGCTTCCAGCCGAGTGCCTTCACCGTCGCGGACCTCACCCCGACCGCGACCGGGCTGGTCATGACGGGTGTCTCGGACACCACCTTCCCCGCCGCGCCGGGGCGCAGCCGGAGGTAGTCGTTCGAGGACAGCCACAGCGCGTCGTAGCGGCCGTCGACCGTGCCCTTGGCGAGCATGTCCACGGCGTCCAGGGTGCCGATGTACGTCGGCCGGACCTTGACGCCGGTGTCCTTCTCGACCTGGTCGAGCACCGGGGTCATGTCGCTGAGCTCGCTGGAGGCGAGGACGCGCAGGGTGCCCGGCTCGGCGGGTGCGGGGACGCCGGGCGTCGGGACGCCGCCGATCCCGTCGTTCTGCGCCGTACAGGCGGTGAGCAGGCCGAGAGCCGCCAGACAGGCGGCCAGTGCGCGTCGTCTCATCCGAGGCCACCCTCCAGCGCGCCCTGGCTCCGGCTGCGCTCCAAGTACCCAGCGGCGTGCTGGAGTTCGGAGGTCAGCGATTCCACGGTCGCCGCCATCACCTCGGTCGCCTGGACCTTGTACGTGTCGATCGCGTCGAGGGTCCGGTAGATCTGCTGGAAGGCGGAACGCAGGGTCTCGGCGCCGACCGCCGGGTCCGCCGCGATCCGCTGGATCTCCCCGCTCTGGGTCGCCAGCATCTCGGCGTTGCCCCGGATCAGATCCTCGGTGGTCCCGCGCAACGCGTTGACCTGCTCGATGACCTTCTTCTGGTTGTCGAGCGCGGAGGCCAGCATCACGGAGATGCGCAGCGCCGACACCGTGGTCGTGGCCGCCCGGTCGACGCCCTTGATCAGCTCCTCGTTGTTGCGGCGTACGACGTCCATGGCCAGGTATCCCTGTGCGCACACCGCGAGTTGGGTGAGCAGGTCCTGGTGCTTCTGCCGGACGGGGAAGAGCACGTCGGCGCGGAGAGCGTCGGCGGCCTGGTGATCCGGGACGGCGGTGATGTGCTGCTCGACGGCCGTGTCCAGCGCCTCGGTCAGCACGACGTACTCCTGGAGCTTGCCCATGGTCTCCCACAGGCGCACCCGTTCGGTCCCCAACGCGGCGTTGTCGCGGCGGAGTTCGTCCTGGCCGCCGCGCAGGGAGCCGACGATCCTGTTCAACGTGGACTGCGCGGAGGCGTACTTGGCGACGTGGTCGCGCAGCCTGTTGCCGCCGGGCAGCCGGGACAGGAACTTGCGGCCCTTGGCGGCGGGCAGGTCCCGGGGGTCCAGGTCCTCGACCACGCGCCGCAGTTCGACGAGCGATCCGGCCACCTGGGACTGGGCGTCCCCGCCCTTGTCCGGCAGGCTGCGCACGGTCCGCTCCAGCATGCGGTTGGACTGCGCGGCGGCACTGCGCATCTCACCGGCGCCGAGCCCGGTGATCTCCCCGACCTTGCCGGCGAACTGGGGTGAGCGGGCGTCCAGGACGGCGAGTTCCTCGACGTAGGCGGAGGCCTTGCGCGCCATGTCCGTACGGACGGAGTCGTCGACGGGGACGAGTCCGCCGGCCTTCTCGCGCGGCACGGCGGCCACGGGCTCGGGCGGGGTGAGGGTGAAGGTGTCGTCGTTGTTCATGGATGTCATCGGTGGTGTCCCCCGTTATCCGCGCGCCCGTCGCGCCAGCTCGTGCAGCACCTTCGAGGTGGGCACGGGCGCCTGGCGGACGCCGGTCAGTTGCTGCTTGAGGTAGGTGGTGGCCGAGGCGAACTCGGTGGCCTCGCCCTGCGGACGGAACCCGTGCCGGACCTCCAGCGTCCGCAACCGCGGTTCGGTGGAGAGGAGTTCGGCGATGGCCCGGCCGTCGTCGGTGAGCGGTACGACCGTGTGGTCGCTGTTGACCGTGGTGTCCGGGTAGAGGACGACCAGGTCGTCGGGGTGCTGCCCGTCCGCGAGGAGCGAGGCGACCTGGGACTCGTAGACCAGCACCAGCGGGTTGCCGGCGCCGCTGACGAAGTCCCGGAAGGCCGCGTCCGTGCTGGACTGCTGGGCGCCCTGGACGCTGACCAGCTTGTGCAGCAGGGGAGTTGCCCTCGCGACCTCGGCCGCACCGGAGACGACCTTGCCGCCGTTGGCCACATAGGAGGCCGCGGCGAGGTAGAGGGCGCCGGAGCTGGAGGTCTCCGGGTCGGTGCTGGAGAGGTAGAGGGTGCCGGTCAGCTCCCCGTACTTGTCGGCGCCCTTGAGCTGCTGCCAGGTGCGGTCCTCGCGGGCCGCGTCGAGGAACGCGGCCATCCTGAGCGTGCCGCGGTGTTCGGCGTCCAGCGTGGCCAGGCCGTTGCCCGCGAGCACCCCGGCGGCGCTCTTGTGCGCCACGACGACGAGGGGCGAGTAGAAGGGGCGGGGGAGGGTCCCCCGTACCCGGTACTTCGCGGCGAGCTCGGTGGCCGGGGCCTGGCTGGAGGGGAAGGCGAAGTCGTACCCCTTGAGGTCGAGGCCTTCCATGGCCCAGGACCCCGAGGTCTCGGCCTTCACGGTGTAGCCCTTGGCGGACAGGGCCTTCACCACGTCGGGATCGGCGAAGAACTCGGCCTTCTCCGATCCGATCACTGCGTGCACGGTCTTCGTTGCCGTGCTCTTGTCGTCCGCTTCCCGGCCCGCTACGACGGCGGCGATCACGCCACCGATCAGCAGAACCGCGAGGACGATCCCTGCGATTCGTCTCACGCTGTGGAGAGTGCTCGCGGAACCCAACATTCCCCGGCCACCAGGGTGAACGGCAGGTGTAGTACCGGTCCCGGATCGACACGGGCAAGGGCAAGCGCCCTATAGGGGCGCGAGGAACGGCGCGATCAGCCACATCGAAACCCGCACCCGCAAACGGACACAGACCCCAACGGCGACCAGGCGCCCCGCCGAAGCGAACGCAGTGCCATGGCACCCGGTCCGCACGTCACTGTGGAGAGGCGCGGACCGGGGCCGATTGCAGAGAGCCGTAGGGCTCAGTGGGCGGCGAGTTCGCGGGGCTCCAGGGCCGCCGCGTGGGAGTCCATCCGCTCGGCCGCGAGGATCGCCGACGCCGTGTCCGCGCGGGACGCCGCCACCAGGAGCGCGCGGCTCGCCACCGCGTGGGCGCGGCGGTGGAGGTCGGCGAGGCGGGGGTCCGAGGTGATCGCGCTCAGGGATGCCCGGGCCGGTGCGGTTCCGCCCCGCAGCCGGGCCACCTGTGCGGCGAGCCGCTCGGCCGCGGTGTCGAGGTCGGCGGACGGCTCCAGCGCACGCAGCTCGTCCGTGACGGCGAGCAGGGCGGAGAGATGGCCCGCGAGCTGGATGTCCAGCTCTTCCTCACGGGAGCGGTGGGGGAAGTCGGAGGGGGTGGCGTCGGCCATCGTGTGGACCGACTTGGTACGGATCGGCTCGTACATGGGATGGCCTCCTGGGCGGTCAGGAAAACATCCTAGCTTAGATTTCGTCTAATGTAGAGCGGGCGGAGAACGAGCGGAGGGCGGGGCCGGAAGATCTAAGGCTGGCTGTATCCGTCCAGGAAGTTCGCGATCCGTCCCACCGCGTCCCGCAGGTCCCCGGCCGTCGGCAGGGTCACCACCCGGAAGTGGTCGGGCTCGGGCCAGTTGAAGCCGGAGCCCTGGACGACCATGATCTTCTCCTGCCGCAGCAGGTCCAGGACCATCCGCCGGTCGTCCTTGATCTTGAAGACCTTGGGGTCGAGCCGGGGGAAGAGATACAGCGCCCCCTTCGGCTTCACGCAGCTCACGCCGGGGATCCGGGTCAGCAGCTCGTAGGCGATGTCCCGTTGCTCGACGAGCCGTCCGCCCGGCAGGACCAGGTCCTTGATCGACTGCCGTCCGCTCAGTGCGGCGACCACTCCGTGCTGCCCCGGCATGTTCGCGCACAGGCGCATGTTGGCCAGGACGGTGAGGCCCTCGATGTAGGAGTCGGCGTGCGCGCGCGGGCCGGAGATCGACATCCAGCCCACCCGGTATCCGGCCACCCGGTACGACTTCGACATGCCGTTGAAGGTGAGGGTCAGCAGGTCGGGGGCGACCGCGGAGGTCGGGGTGTGCGTCGCGTCGTCGTAGAGGATCTTGTCGTAGATCTCGTCCGAGCAGACCAGCAGGTTGTGCCGGCGGGCGATGTCGGTCAGCCCCCTGAGCATGGTCTCGTCGTAGACCGCGCCCGTGGGGTTGTTGGGGTTGATGATGACGATCGCCTTGGTGCGGTCGGTGACCTTCCGCTCCACGTCCGCGAGGTCGGGCATCCAGTCCGACTGCTCGTCGCAGCGGTAGTGGACGGCCGTACCGCCGGACAGCGACACGGCGGCCGTCCACAGCGGGTAGTCGGGGGCCGGTACGAGGACCTCGTCGCCGTCGTCCAGGAGGCCCTGCATGGCCATCACGATCAGCTCGGAGACGCCGTTGCCGATGAAGACGTGCTCGACGTCCGTCTCGATGCCGATGGTCTGGTTGTGCATGACGACGGCCCGTCGCGCGGCGAGCAGGCCCTTCGCGTCGCCGTACCCGTGGGCCGTCGAGACGTTGCGGAGGACGTCCTCCAGGATCTCCGGCGGCGCCTCGAACCCGAAGGCCGCGGGGTTGCCCGTGTTCAGCTTGAGGATGCGGTGCCCTGCCGCTTCCAGGCGCATCGCCTCCTCGAGGACCGGGCCCCGGATCTCGTAACAGACGTTGGCGAGCTTGGTCGACTGGATCACCTGCATGTCTGGGAGCTTACGGCCCGGTAACGCGTCGCGGCTCGTGTTTTCCACCACGTGGGACGGCGCGGCGCGGGCGGGGGGTGGCTGGAAATGACCGCTTGTCCTCGACCTTCCTTACGTTGAAGATGCACATGACAAAACAGCGGGTGGCCGGAAGATCTCCGGTCACCCTCGTCATGTAGAGGACCCCCACATGAAAAAGCCTCTCGCCGCCGCACTGCTCGCCCTGGTGATCGCCGGAGCGGGTGCGGCGCCCGCGATCGCGGCACCCGCGCCCGCGGACCAGGGCAGTGCCACGGCCGCCTCCGCCAAGGCCGCGTCGCCCACGCTGAAGGCCGTCACGCTGGCCGGGACCGTCGCCCTCAGCAACTGCTCCGGATCGGTCATCCGGTTCCCGAACTCCCTGGACACCGCCCCGGCGCTGGTCCTCAGCAACGGGCACTGCCTCAGCACCGGCTTCCCGGAGCCGGGCGAGGTGCTCACCAACCAGTCCTCCACCCGGACCTTCGGCCTGCTCAACTCCGCCGGCACCAGGGTCGCGACCCTGCGCGCCAGCAAGCTGGCCTACGGCACGATGACCGACACGGACGTGTCGATCTACCAGCTCACCAGCACCTACGCGGCGATCAAGAGCTCGTACGGGATCAGCCCGCTCACCGTGGCGGACACGCACCCGACCGCCGGTACCGCCATCACCGTGGCCTCCGGCTACTGGAAGACCCTCTACAACTGCAGCATCGACGGGTTCGCGTACCGCCTGAAGGAGGGCGACTGGACCTGGAAGGACTCGGTCCGTTACACCTCCGCCTGCCAGACCATCGGCGGCACCTCGGGCTCGCCGGTCATCGACCAGGCCACCGGCAAGGTCGTCGCCGTCAACAACACCGGCAACGAGGACGGCGAGCGCTGCACGGAGAACAACCCGTGCGAGGTCGACGCGAGCGGCAACGTCACCGTCCGCGAGGGCATCAACTACGCCCAGGAGATCTACAACATCCCGGCCTGCTTCACCACGGGCAACCAGCTCAACCTGAGCGCGAGCACCTGCACCCTGCCCAAGCCGTAAGCGGGACAGGGGCGTTCCGTCACACGGGACTGCGACGGACCGCCCGCCCCGCAAGGACGTCCGTGCGCCGGCCGTCCTCGATCACGAACCGTCCGTCGACCAGGACGTGCGGGATGCCGGTCGGCAGCCTGCGCGGCTCGTCGAAGGTCGAGCCCGGCGCGACCGTGTCCGGGTCGAAGAGGACCAGGTCGGCGCGGTGCCCCTCGCGGACCAGACCCCGGTCCGGCAGGCGCAGCCGGGACGCCGGGCGCGAGGTGAGGTGCGCGACGCACTCCTCCAGGGAGAGGACGCCCAACTCCCTCACATACGTGCCGAGATACCGCGGGAAGGTGCCGTACGCCCGCGGATGCGGCTTGGCGCCCTGCAGGATGCCGTCGGAACCGCCCGTGTGGACGGGGTGGCGCATGATCTGCCGGACGTTCTCCTCGTGGCCGACGTGCTGGAGGATCGACGGGGCCAGCCGGTCGCCGAGCAGAAGCCGGCGGGCGGTCGTCCAGGGGCTCTCGCCGCGGGAGCGCGCCGACTCCGCGACCGTACGGCCGACGAGGTCCGCGAAGGCCGGGTCGCCGACGCCCGAGATCTCGACGGTGTCCCACTCGACGGGCACGCCGTGGCAGCCGTCGGCGCCGATCTGCTCCAGGTGATGCCGGATCCGCTCGGCCGTGTCGTCGTCCGCGAGCCGCTTCAGGACCGCCTCGGGGCCGCCCTCGCTCGCCCAACTCGGCAGCAGGGCCGCGAGGGTGGTGGAGCCGGGTGTGTAGGGATACGTGTCCAGGCTGATGTCGGCGCCCGAGGCCAGTGCCTCGTCCAGGAGGGCCAGCAGCTCCGGCGCCCGGCCCTTGTTCACGCCGAAGTTCATGGTGGCGTGCGCGAGATGGAGCGGGCAGCCGGCCTCCCTGGCCAGGGCGACCATCTCCTCGTACGCCTCCAGGGCCCCCGCGCCGTACGAGCGGTGGTGCGGGCAGTAGTAGCCGCCGTACCGGGCCACCACCCGGCACAGTTCGGTGAGTTCGGCGTCCTTGGCGTACATGCCGGGCGTGTACGTCAGGCCCGACGACATGCCGAGTGCGCCCTGCTCCATGCCCTCCGCGACCAGTCGGCGCATCCGGTCGAGCTCCGCCGGGGTCGCCTCGCGGTCCTCCCAGCCGACGGCGAGCGCGCGGACCGTGCCCTGCGGGATCAGATAGGCCGCGTTGACGGCGATCCCGCGGTCGAGGCGGTCCAGGTACTCGCCGACCGACCGCCAGTCGAAGTCGACGTCGTCGCCGTAGCCGTTCCAGCCGGTGATGGCGCGCCGGACCTCCTCCAGGGTGCGGTCGTCGACCGGGGCGTACGACAGCCCGTCCTGGCCCAGGACTTCGAGTGTGACCCCCTGAGCGGCCTTGGCGCTGTGGTCGGGGTCGCGCAGCAGGGCCAGGTCGCTGTGGGCGTGCATGTCGATGAAGCCGGGGGACAGGACGAGACCCTCGGCGTCCAACTCCCGCCGTGCTTCGGGGCGTTGACACCCCGCTGCGGCGGCCTCCTTGACGATGGACACGATCCGGCCACCGTCGACCGCCACGTCGGCGCGGTACGAGGGAGCGCCGCTGCCGTCGACGACGTCCGCGTCCCGGATGACGAGCTCTTCCATGGCCGTACTCCTTTCGGGGCTCAGAAAGGGCTCAGAAGAACGTGCGGATGTAGTCGACGACCGTGCCGTCGGCCTCCGCCACCGGGATCAGCTGCCACTTGTCGAAGGACGTGCACGGGTGGGAGAGGCCGAGTCCGAGCCAGTCTCCGACCTCCAGGTCGGCTTCCCCGGTCGTACGCAGCCAGGCGTGCTGGTCGGAGAGGGCGGTCACCTCGATGCCGGTGGCCGGGTGCTCGGTGCCGTCGCGGCGGACCACCTGGGCGAACGGGAGGTCGAGGTCGTAGGCCGCGTCCCGCTTGCCCGCGTTGCTGAAGGCCTGGTCGGGGGAGGGGCGGGAGACGATCTGCGTCCACAGCCGGAACGCGGGCTCCAGCGCGCCCTCCTCGGGGACCCGGTTGAAGGGGGACAGCTTGCGGTAGTGGCCGTCGTCGTGCGAGACGTACGCCCCCGAGCGGAGCAACTTCAGTACGGGGGCGGAGAGTTCGGGGATCCGGGCGAACTCGTCGGCGACGGCGTCGAACCAGGCGCTGCCACCTGCGCTGACCACGATCCCGTCCGGGCCCACGTCGGTGAACCGTCCCGCCTTGTCGAAGTCCGCGGCCAGGGCGACGAGCCGGCGCAGCCACGCGTGCACGCGCTCCGGGTTCGCCTGCGGGACCTCGCCCTCGTAACCGGCGACGCCGACGAGCCGAAGCGTCCCGGTGGCCGCCACCGCGTCGGCGACCGCAGCGCACTCCGCCTCCGTACGGACGCCGGTGCGGGCGCCCTCACCGGCGGCGAGTTCGACGACGACGTCCAGGGGGCGGGCGGCGTCCCGCAGGGCCGCGTCCATCAGCTCGACCCCGCGCACGGAGTCGACGTAGCAGAGGAAGCGGAAGTCCTCGTCGGCCGCCAGTTCCCCGGCGATCCAGCGCAGTGCCGCCGGGTCCACGAGCTGGTTGGCGAGGAAGATCCGCTGGATGCCGTACGCCCGCGCGACCCGTACCTGGTGCGGTACGGCCAGGGTGATGCCCCAGGCCCCGTGCTCGATCTGGCGCCGGAACAGCTGGGGGGCCATGGTCGTCTTGCCGTGCGGGGCGAAGGCGAGGCCGTGACGGGTGGCGTACCTCTCCATGAGCGCGAGGTTGTGCTCCAGGCGCTCGGCGGAGAGGGCCAGCACGGGGGTCGTGAAGCCGCCGGTGAAGAGGTTGCGGCGCTGGGCGGCCAGTTCGGCGACGGTCAGGCCGTCCGCGTCCGGGGGGAGGCCCTTGAAGCGGTGGTCGACGCGGTCCTGGGCGAGACGGGCGAGCGCTTCGGTGCCGGTACCGAGGGACACGGGGCCTCCCTGATCAGGTGGATTGCACTATGCGCAACGCTCATTGCGTGGAACGCTTACTGCTGTCTAACATCCAGGCCAATGCCGGGTCAATGGAGCCGCCACTGCCCGGAGACGACGAGGAGCTACGACCATCGTGAATGCCCCCGACGTCGTGGACGTCGTCGCGCTCGGCGAGTCCATGGTCACCTTCCTGCCCACACGGGCCGGCCGCCTCGCCGACGTACCGTCCTTCGACCGGGGGATCGGGGGCGCGGAGTCGAACGTGGCATGCGGACTGGCGGCCGCCGGGCACAGGGTCCGGTGGGTCAGCCGGGTCGGGGCCGACGGGTTCGGGGACCACCTGGTCGAGACGGTCGGGGGACACGGGGTCGACGTCTCGTCCGTCGGCCGTGATCCTTCGCGTCCCACGGGGGTGTACTTCCGTACGGCGGGGGACCGGGCCACGGATGCGCACGAAGTCGCCTACTACCGGGCGGGCTCGGCCGCCTCGGCGATGTCGGTGGAGAACCTGGACCTGCCGTCGGTACGGGCGGGGCGGGTGCTGCATCTGTCGGGGATCACGGCGGCGTTGTCGGACGACTGTCTGGGGTTGCTGCGGCGGCTGACGGCCCCTGGGGAGGGGCGGCCCGTGGTGTCCTTCGACGTCAATCACCGGGCCGGGCTGTGGCAGGCCGCGGAGGGCCCGCGGGTGCTGCTGGAGCTGGCCCGGCGGGCCGACATCGTGTTCGTGGGGGAGGACGAGGCGCAGGAGGCGTGGGCGGTTGCGGGGGGTCCCGCGGCGATTCGGGCGATGCTGCCCGAGCCGGGCGTGCTGGTGGTGAAACAGGGGGAGGCGGGGGCTACCGCCTTCGTGTCGGCCGCGGGCAGCGGCGGGCCGGCCGCGCGGTTCCCCGCGCCCCTGGGTGGGTCCGCTCACGCTGCTCCGGCTGCGGGTGAGACCCACCCCCGACCAGCTACAGCACAGGGCACCTTCGTACCCGCCCTCGACGTCGACGTCGTAGCGACCACCGGAGCCGGTGACGCCTTCGCGGCGGGGTTCCTGTCGGCGACCCTTTGCGGCCTTCCGCTGAGGGACCGCCTCCGCCACGGCCACCTCTGGGCCGCCGCCGCCCTCACCGCCCCCGGTGACCTCGCCGCACCCCCGGCCCGCGACCACGCCGACCGCCTGACCGCCCTGGACGACGAGGCGTGGGGGACACTTCGACTCGGCCCCGGCTGGACGCAAGCCGACAGGGCCCCGGAGGAGGTACCCACCCCATGAGCCAGACCGTCGACCGAGCGCTGAGCATCCTGCCGCTGCTCGCCGAGGGCCCCGCCGACCTCGGGCAGGTCGCCGACCGCCTCGGCGTCCACAAGTCCACCGCGCTGCGCCTCCTTCGCACCCTCCACGAACACGGCCTGGTCTACCGCCAGTCGGACCAGCGCTACCGACTCGGCGCCCGCCTCATCGCGCTCGCCCAGGAGGCCATGGAGAACCTCGACATCCGCGAGATCGCCCACCCCCACCTCGTACACCTGAACGAACAGTGCGGCCACACGGTCCACCTCGCCGTGTACGAGGAGGGCGAGGTGCTCTACATCGACAAGGTCGAGAGCCGCTACCCGGTGCGGATGTACTCCCGGATCGGCAAGCCGGTCGCCATCACCGTCGCCGCCGTGGCGAAACTCCTGCTCGCCGATCTCCCCGAAGCCGAGCGCCACACCCTCGCCGACAAGCTCGACTACCCCCTGTACACGGCCCGTTCGACACCGAACGCCCCCGCCTTCCGCAAGGAACTGGAGCGGGTGCGCGAACAGGGCTGGGCCACCGACCTCGGTGGTCACGAGGAGTCCATCAACTGCGTCGCGGCCCCCGTCCGCGGCGCCGACGGCCGGGTCGTCGCCGCGATGTCGGTCTCCGCGCCGAACGTCGTCGTCACCGCCGAGGAACTCCTCACCCTGCTCCCGCAGGTGCGCCGCGTCGCGGACGCCATCAGCGGCGAGTACTCCGGAAGAACTCCAGCGAAGGATCCCGAGGGCCCCGTATGACCGAGAAGACCGCACTCACCCCGAAGACTCACACCACCCCGCCCGCGAAGTTCTCCCACGGGGTCAGGAAGGGCAACATCCTCCAGGTCGCCGGACAGGTCGGCTTCCTTCCGGCGGAGGAGGGCAGGCCCCCCACGCCCGCCGGTCCCACCCTGCGCGAGCAGACCCTCCAGACCCTCGCCAACGTCAGGGCGATCCTGGAGGAGGGCGGCGCCTCCTGGGACGACGCCATGATGATCCGCGTCTATCTGACGGACGTGGACCACTTCGCCGAGATGAACGCCATCTACAACACCTACTTCGAGGAGCAGGGCCTCACCGCGCCCCCGGCCGCCCGCACGACGGTCTACGTCGGCCTTCCCGCCGGGCTCCTCATCGAGATCGACGCGCTGGCCGTCCTCGGCTGACGGGCCTCGACTCCCGAACTCCCGAACTCCCGGACCGTGCTGGAGACGGTGCTGTCGGTGGCGGGGTTCGCGATGGCGGCGGTGCTGAGCGTCTTCGTGTGAGTGTCTTCGTGTGTGCGCCTTCGTGTGAGAGGCGCACGAAGGGTGCAGCCCATGTAGGCGTCCGATAACGATGTAGGGGTCGGCTGTGTGCGGCACAGGATCGTCGACCATACTGCCCGCTGTGGAGCAGCGCATAGGTTCGAGCAGCCAGCCCCTGGAAGGCGCCGGGTTCGACCCGGCCTTCATCCCCGGGCTCACCTCACCCGGATCCGGCGAGGCGGAGGAGGCCAAGCCGACGGACACCGAGCCGGAGGACGCCGTCGAGGCGGCCGACGACGAGCCCGCGGCCAAGGCACCCGAGGAGACCGAGGAGACCGCCGGGGAAGAAGTCCCCGACGGTCCCGTCTTCGAGGCCGCCGACCGCCGCGCGAAGATCGTCGCCGATCACCGGGGCGTACGGCTCTCCCTCGACGACCAGGCCTGTGAGTTCCGCTGGGACGAGGTCGGCGCCGTCGAGACGGAGACCCCGCGCTTCGGCAAGCGTTTCACCATCACGGTGCACACGCCGGACCGGCGGTGGTACCCCATCGAGATCGAGGCCCCGTCGAGGGCGAGTTTCACCGAGTGGGACGAACAGCTCGACGCGGTCATGGACGAGTACTTCGAGGACGAGACCCCGGAGCCGGAAAAGGAAGACGTCGACGAGACCGACTGACCGGCCAGGGACGCGGGGCCGTATCGATATGCGGCACCGCCGCGTGGGCGCGACCAGCCACAACGGACCCGCAGCTCCCCACAACCTCTAGCAGTACTGCGCCTGCTTACCGATCGACCGGTACATGCAGTCGGAGTTCTCCAGGAGTTGGAGCACCGCGTCCCGGTTGCGGGAGGTCTCCCGTTCGATGACCTCGTCGGGCGGGTAGAAGCCGCCGCCGGAACTGGACGACGGGTACATCTCGAAGGTGTACGAGAAGATCCGGTGGGTGCCCCACAGATAGTCGTCGATCGATCCGTCGGTGATGTACAGGTCGCTGGCCTGCTCCGCCGTGTACCCGTTGCTCGCGGCCATCTTCTGCCCGACCGTCTTGAACACGGCGTTGTCGTCCGCCGTCATCCCGGTCGCCGTGTCGGAGTACGTGTACCCGAAGGGCCACAGCACCAGTTCGCTGTACGTGTGGAAGTCGATGTTCGTCTTGATCTGCTGAACCCCGCCCACGACCCGGCTGCGCACGAAGTTCGCGACGACCTTGACCTCGGGCGCCGACTCGGCGGCCGGACCCCGGTACGTCTCGGAGGACGTCGACCCGGAGGAGCCGCCGCAGCAGCCCCAGCGGTAGGCCCAGTTGCGGTTGAGGTCCGTACCGACGTACGAGGAACCGGAGTTGGGCTGGCGGTTCTTGCGCCATGAACGGTAGGAGCCGGTGGCGATGTCGTACTCGCCGCCGTCCGGGTTGAGGTCGGGGATGATCCAGATCTCACGGTTGTTCACCATGTTGGTGATCCGCGAGTCGGAGCCGTAGCCCGCGCCGAGTTCGCGCAGCAGGTACAGCGCCATCTCGACCGTGAGGTGTTCGCGGGCGTGCTGGTGGTGGGTGAACAGGACCTCGGGCTCGGCCTCGTCGGTCGCCACGTTGTCGCTGATCTTGATGGCGACGATGTCCCGGCCCTGGTACGACGTGCCGATGACCCGCTTGCTCATGATGTTCGGGTAGGCGGCCAGGCGTTGGTCGATCTCGGCGTTCGCCTCGGCGTAGTTGTGGTAGCGCGCGTCGGTCGAGGGGAAGTCGTAGAGCCGGGCCTCGTCCTCCGCGAGCCGGTTCGGAGCCGTCCCCGACGGGACGACCTCGTACCCGAGTTGACGCAGCTTCTTGATCTGGTCGGCGCGGCCGGAGACCACGACGGTCTCCTCGTCGGCCTCGTCGACGGTCACCCCGGTCTGCTGGATCGCCGTACGGGTGACGGGAGTCGTCTGCTGGTGGATCTCGTACTGGCGGACGTCCTCGGCGCTCGGGGCCGCCTTCGGGGCGCTGTCGGCGTTGGCGGAGAGCGGGGCCGCGAGGGCGAGGGCCAGGACGGCGGCGAGGGCGGCATAGCGTCTGCCGCCGAGGGCGCCGGAACCGCGTGTGCGAAGTCGCATGAAGTCTCCTGTGTTCTCCGGGGATTCCGGGGTCTCCGGAAGCGGGGGAGTGGAGCGGGGGGTGGTTCTGCGAGTTCTGCGGATGTGCTGCCGGTGCGGGTGTGCGGCACATCGTCTGCTTATGACATGGTCAGGTCAAGAGCGAATAAAGGCACGATGGCGTGAAACTGTGCGTCGACTGTTCGTCCCCTGTGTGTCGGATGTGCGCCCTGATGTGCGGAAAGATCGCAGCGTAGCGCCGATCCCCGCCGGTTTCCTTCACCGCACGCCCTCTTGCCGCGCCCCGCTCTTTAGGGTTTCTTGACCCGCATGGCGGACACCACGGACAACACAGTGACCGATGAGACGAGATCCGTACCCCGTAAGTCCAGTTGGCGGTACATCGGCCCGGGGATCGTCGTCGCCGCGACCGGCGTCGGCGCCGGCGACCTGGTCGCCACGCTCATCGCGGGCAGCAACTTCGGCTACACCCTGCTGTGGGCCGCGGTGATCGGCTGCCTCGTCAAGATCTCCCTCGCCGAGGCCGCCGGCCGCTGGCACCTGTCCACCGGCCGCACCCTGTTCGACGGCTGGGCGAGCCTGGGCCGCTGGACCAGCTGGTTCTTCGGCATCTACGTGGTGATCTGGGGCTTCGTGTACGGGGCGGCGGCGATGTCGTCGAGCGCGCTCCCGCTCCAGGCGCTGTTCCCGGACGTGATGGACCTCGAATGGTGGGGCATCGCCTGCGGCCTGGTCGGACTGGTCTTCGTCTGGTTCAACAAGTACGCGGTCTTCGAGAAGGTCATGACGGTCCTGGTCGGCGTCATGTTCGTCGTCACCGTCTACCTCGCGATCAGGGTCACGCCCAACATCCCGGACGCCGTCGCCGGTCTCCTGCCCGTCCTGCCCGACGAGAAGGACTCCATCCTCAACACCCTCGGCCTGATCGGCGGCGTCGGCGGCACGATCACGCTCGCCGCCTACGGTTACTGGGTCAACGCCAAGGGCTGGACCGACTCCGGCTGGATGAAGGTGATGCGCCTCGACAACCGGGTCGCCTACATCACCACCGGCATCTTCGTCGTCGCCATGCTCTTCGTCGGCGCGGAACTGCTGCACTCCGCCAACGTGGCGATCGCGAGCGGCGACAAGGGGCTCGTCCAGCTGAGCGACATCCTGGAGGACGAGTACGGCTCGGCGACCGCCACGTTCTTCCTCATCGGCTTCTTCGCCACCTCGTTCACCTCGATCATCGGTGTCTGGCACGGCGTGAGCCTGATGTTCGCGGACTTCGTCGCACGCTTCCGGGGCCAGGGCGAGCAGAAGGGCGAGGAGGTCGCCTCCGGTGCGCGCGAACGCTCCTGGCCGTTCCGCGCGTACCTGCTGTGGCTGACCTTCCCGCCCATCGTCCTGCTCTTCCAGGGCGAACCCTTCCGCCTGATCATCATCTACGGCGTCCTCGGCGCGGCCTTCCTCCCGTTCCTCGCCGGCACCCTGCTCTGGCTCCTCAACTCCGCACGCACGCCCGGGGAGTGGCGCAACGGCCCGGTGAGCAACGCGATGCTGGCCATCGCGGGCCTGCTGTTCCTCGTCCTGTGCGTGAAGCAGATCTGGGACCAGCCGTGGGCGGAGTTCTTCCGGTAGCCGATCCCTCCGGGTGCACGAGACCCTGCGGTCCGGCACCCGGACGTCACCGTCGGCGCGGCGCGGCGCGGGTCGTCGACGGAGGGCCCGGCCCGCACCGGCTGCGGGAACGGCCGGATATCCTCGGCGACCGAAACCCACCACCGACGAGGGCCGACGACGATGACCACCCCACAGCCCCCCGAGCCGCGCCCGCAGGGCGTCACGCCCTCGTCTCGGCCGCCCGCGCCACCGGCCCCCACGGAGGCGACTCCCACGGACTGGCTCCTGGCCCCACCGGTTGCCGCTCGGCCGTCGCCTCCGGGGCCTCCCCCCAGCGCGGCGGCTCCGCCGCCGTACTCTCCCCCCGGCTCGTCCGATTCCGGCGCGTCGGCCCCCGCGCCGCAGGGTTTCGGCCCGCCACCCCCGCCGCAGCACGGGCAGCCGCCCGCCCTGCCGCAGTACGGGGCGCCCCAGTACGGGTATCCGGCCGCCCCGGCAACTCCCCAGCAGCCCACCGGCGGACCCGAGTTCATGGCCGTGGACCGGCACAACTCCGTCGTCGTCGACTCCGCGGGCGTCGCTTTCGAGGACCACGGTCACTTGGCCGAGTTCCCCTGGCGCGAGATCCGCAGCGTCCACTACAAGGCCGGCCCGAACGGCAGGACCCTCATGGTGGCCGTCATCCACCTCGACAGCCGCGTCTACGAGTGCGTCGTGGACGCGAAGGGCCGGGACCAGCTCGGTCAGTGGTTCGCCGTGCTGGCCCCCGTCCTCGGGTACTACAAGCCGCTGGCGTGACCGTGGACGCCGAACTCCGGGTCCCCGGTACGCGCTGATCGCCCTGACGGTGGTCGACCCCGTGCACGGGCCGCGACCCGGCCGTGCCGTGACCAACGGCTACGGCAGCCCGTGCACGTGCGGGCCCACCGTCCCCGACCACGCGTTGCCCGCCGCCGCGTCCCAGTTCGTCGACCAGGTCATGGCCCCGCGCAGGTCCGGATAGGTCCTCGACGGCTTGAAGGAGCCGCAGGACGTTCCCTTCGTCAGGCAGTCCAGGGCGTTGTTCACCACGGAGGGCGAGACGTAGCCGCTGCCCGCCCCGCTGGTGGACGCAGGCAGGCCCAACCCCACCTGGGACGGGGCCAGTCCGCCCTCCAGCTGGATGCAGGCCAGCGCGGTGAGGAAGTCCACGGAGCCCTGGGAGTACACCTTGCCGTCGCAGCCGAGCATCGAACCGCTGTTGTAGTACTGCATGTTGACGACCGTGAGGATGTCCTTCACGTTCAGCGCGGTCTGGAAGTACGTGTTCGACGTCGACTGCATGTCGATCGTCTGCGGTGCCATCGTCAGCACCAGCGAGCTCCCCGCCTTGGCCGCCAGCGAGCGCAACGCCTGTGACATGTAAGTGGCGTTGAGCCCGTTCTCCAGATCGATGTCGACGCCGTCGAAGCCGTACGTCTGCATCAGCGCGTACACCGAGTTCGCGAAGTTCGCCGCAGAGGTCGGGTCGGTCACCGAGACCGTGCCGTTCTGGCCGCCCACGGAGACGACGACCTTCTTCCCGGCCGCCTGCTTCGCCTTGATGTCGGCCTTGAACTGGTCGACCGTGTACCCGCCGAGCCCGGCCGAGTCGAGGGTGAAGGTGACGGCACCCGGAGTCGTCGTGGCGTCCGCGAAGGCGACGGCGATGATGTCGTACTGGGACTGGACACCGGACAGCTTCTGGACCGTCGCCCCGTTGTCGAAGTTCTGCCAGTATCCGGTGACCGCGTGCTTCGGCAGTGTGCCGCCCCCGCCGCCCGGAGTCGCGGTCGTCGTCCCCGTCACCGCCCCGGACTTCACGGACTCACCCGCCGAGTTCACCGTCGTGACCTGGAAGCTGTACGACGTCGACGCGGCGAGCCCGGTCACGGTCGCCGACGTGCCGGTGACCGCCGTGACCTTCGTACCGGCGCGGTAGACGTTGTAGCCGGTCGCCCCCGACACCGCGTTCCAGGCCAGGGAGACCGACGACGAGGTCGTACCGGAGACGCTCAGCCCGCCCGGGGCGCCGGGAACCGTCGGGGAGGGGCCGGTTCCGCCGCCGTCGGGGCCGTACACCGACACGTCGTC
The DNA here is from genome assembly GCF_036174265.1 of Streptomyces sp. NBC_00285. Taxonomy (NCBI): domain Bacteria; kingdom Bacillati; phylum Actinomycetota; class Actinomycetes; order Kitasatosporales; family Streptomycetaceae; genus Streptomyces; species Streptomyces sp. NBC_00285. The sequence continues at coordinate 6,898,904 of NZ_CP108055.1, forward strand.
CGCGAGGTACGCGGGCTGTCCGTACCAGCCGTGCGTGTACACCGTCACCGAGGTGGTCGAGGCGCCCGTCGTGAAGGTCGTCGACAGCTGCTTCCAGGAGGCGGAGTCCGGGGTCCAGGTCGACACGTCCGTCGTGCCGGTGCCGGTCGCGCCCAGGTAGGCGTAGCCGCCCTGCACCCAGGCGCTCAGGGTGTACGTCGAGTTCGGTTTCACGGCGACCGTCTGGCTGCAGCGCGCGTTGTCCTGCCCGGCCGGTGTCGCCTTCAGTGCGGCCGAGCCGCCGTGGACGGGTGAGGAGACGGTCGTACCGCTGCTCGCGGAACACGTCCAGGCGGACAGGCCGGACTCGAAGCCGGCGTTCTTCGCGTTGTTGACGTCCGCGGCGGAGGCCGGTCCCGCGAGACCCAGGGCGAGCGTCACGGCTGCGGTGGCGACGACGGCGGCGGTCCGGAACCGCGCCGGTTTTCTGCTGAGTATGGGCATGACAAAAGAGTTGGTCCAGACCAATCCCGCTGTCAAGGAGGGAGGCGTAACTCGCCTTTCTCTGGAGCACGCACGTGGCAAGTGCGCCCCATCTGGGCAGGAATCGCCCGCTTTTGATCCGTCACCCAGGTCAGGAAGTCACAGAATCGCTGTTCTCCGGTCATAGAGCCGTGGTTACAGTGCTCAGGTAGTCACGCAGTGAAGTCGACCGGGTGTGCCGGAGTGATCCGTCGGACCCACGGGCATGGGATACGGGGAGCTGCGCGTGCCAACTGCCATCGCAGTGACCGGTGCCGACATGGCGCTGCCGGCGCAGGACGAGCGGACTCTGCCCGCCGTCGTGCTCGACGGCCTCGACCGGCAGCCGCTCGACCACTCGCTCACCGCCCTGCAGTCGCTGATCGACCAGCACGGCCATGTGATCGTCGTGTACTCCCATGCCGTGCCGCCGGCGGTGGACCAGCGGCTGCGCACCGTGCGGTCCCTCCTGCAGAGCGACCGTATCGCCCTGTTCCGCCCCGAACTGCCGCCTCTCGCGACCGCCGTCCTGGCCCGCCAGTTGAGACAGCTCGCCTCCTGCGATCTCAGCCCGGGCGTCCTCGCCTCGGCCGGCCGGCTGCTCACCCACTATCTCCACGCGGGCGCGCTGCTCGGCTCGGTCGCGAAACTCGACCGGGTCCCCGTGGGCCTCAAGTCGCACGCCAAGTCCTGGGTGCCCGGCAGCCAGTTCGCCGTGCTCGCCCACCCCCAGCCGCAGCTCGTCAGGATCGCCCCGGACGCCACGCTCGCCGGCCCGGAGTTCGCCACCTCGATGCTCGTCGCCCGCGGCCAGCTCCAGTCCGACTGGGTCTCCGGGGACCTGGCCAAGGCCTGGCGGGCCCAGGGGCTGCGCGAGAGCCCGCTGCCCGCCGAGTCCGCCGAGTGGTGGGGCACCGGCAAGCTGATCGAGTTCTGCGCCTTCCTGCCCGACCTGTCCGTTCTTTACCAACTGGTCACCTCGGTGCGGCAGAACATTTGTCACTGGTGCGGTATCGACGTCATCGGGGACCGCTGCGTCTTCTGTTCGGCCACCGCACCGGCGACGCCCGTACTCCAGCAACAACAGCATCAACAGCACCAACAGCTGCCTCCGCAGCGACAGCACCAACTGCCCGCCGGGTGATCCGTACCGGACCGCCCCCGCCCCCGACTCCGCTCGACCTAGCCCCCCAACGAGGTTGCACGGTTCATGAACTCCCGTCAGCGCCGCGGCGTGATACTCCTGCTCCTGTCGGTCCTGGGCGCCCTCGCGGCGTTCGCCGGCGTGCTGTCCGTCATCGACGACGCGAAGTCCAAGGTCGGCCCCGAGGTCACGGCGTACGAGGTCAGGAAGGACATCCAGCCGTACACGCGGCTCACCGCGGCGCAGTTCGAGAAGACCGAGATGCCCAAGCGCTGGCTGTCGGCCAACGCGGTCACCGACCTCGCCGCCGTCCGCGACAAGATCGCCGTGACGACCCTCAAGCAGGGCTCCCTGCTCCAGACCGACATGATCGTCGACCAGCCCGCCCTCCAGCCCGGGCAGCAGGAGGTCGCCATCATGATCGACGCGGCGACCGGCGTCGCCGGCAAGATCACACCGGGCTCCTCGGTCAACGTGTACGCCACCTTCGAGGGGCAGCGCGAGGGTGACCCCGACCAGTCGAAGATCATCGTGACGAACGCCCGGGTCCTGGACGTCGGCGACCTCACCTCGCTGCAGCCCGACGCCGACGAACGCACCCGTGCCGCAACCGAGGCCCGCCCCATCACCTTCGCGCTCTCCGCCCTCGACGCCCAGCGCATCACGTACGCCGAGTCGTTCGCCAAGCGCGTCCGGCTCGCCCTGGTCGCTCCCGGCGAGACCGGCACGGTCCCCGAGCGGGAGCGCACGTACGAACTCGCGAAGGACAAGTGAGAGGCCGCCATGCCCACGAGGATCCTCCCGGCAGTCGGCGACGCGGACGCGGTCCGTTCCCTCATCACGCTGCTCAGTCAGCTCCCGGACGCCGAGCCCGTGACCCCGGTGACCGACTCCACCCAGCTCATCGACACCCTCGCCCGGCTGGCGTCCGAGTCGATCGACGAGCTGCCGGAAGTGGTCGTCGTCCATGAGCGCATCGGCCCCGTCCCGGCCCTGGAACTGATCCGCGAGGTCGCCCTCCGCTTCCCCGCCGCCGGGGTCATCCTCGTCACCTCCGACGTCAGCCCCGGCCTCTTCCAGGCCGCCATGGACTACGGCGCCCGCGGCCTCATCGCCCTCCCGCTCGGCTACGAGGAGCTCGCCAACCGGGTGCACGCGGTCGCCCAGTGGTCGGTGGGCGTACGACGGCACCTGGGCGCCGCCGGAGACGTCTTCACCGGCGTCGGCGGCACCGTCGTCACGGTCAGCGGTGCCAAGGGCGGCGTCGGCGCCACCACGACCGCGATCCAGGTCGCCCTCGCCGCACAGGCCTCCGGCCGCACCACCGCCCTGCTCGACATGGACCTCCAGACCGGCGACGTCGCCTCCTACCTGGACGTCCAGTTCCGCCGCTCGGTCGTCGACCTCGCCACCATCACCGACATCACCCCGCGCGTCCTCGCCGACGCCGTCTTCAGCCACGACACGGGCCTGGCGCTGCTGCTCGCCCCCGGTGACGGCGAACGCGGCGAGGAGGTCACCGAGCGCTCCGCCCGCCAGATCGTGAGCGCCCTGCGCTCCCGCTACGAGGTCGTGATCGTCGACTGCGGTTCTCAGCTCAGCGGGGCCGGCGCGGCGGTCGTGGAGATGGCCGACACGGCCCTCCTGGTCACCACCCCGGACGTGGTCGCCGTACGCGGCGCCAAGCGTGCCGTACGCATGTGGGACCGCCTCCAGGTCCGCAAGGCCGAGGAGACCACCGTCGTCGTCAACCGCCACAGCCGCGGTACGGAGATCCAGCCCGCGCTCATCCAGAAGATCACCGGCACAGGGGTCGCGGCGACCGTGATCCCGGCGAACTTCAAGGAGCTGCAGGGCGCGGTGGACGCGGGCCGGGTCCACGAACTGGACGCCCGGGGCACGGTCAAGCAGGCCCTGTGGGCACTCGCCGGCGAACTGGGCCTGGTCAAGGGCACGGAGGCGAACTCCCATCGCAACGGCGGCCGGGAGCGCGGGGCGCTGGCCTTCCGGCGGCGCAGGGAGCTGGGGAGATGAGCACCCGGGTCCTTCGACGCGACGAGGGCCAGGTCACCATCGAGTTCCTCGGGATGACCCCGCTGATCCTGATCACCCTGGTGCTGCTGTGGCAGTTCGTGCTGCTGGGATACACGTTCACGCTCGCGGGGAATGCTGCGGACGAGGCGGTACGGGCCGCGACGGCGGCGGCGCCGGGAGAGCGGGAGGCCGCATGCGAGCAGGCGGGACTGGACAAGCTGCCCGGCGCGTGGACCGGCCAGGTGAACTGCTCCACCGGCGGCGGCTATGTCACGGCCGACGTCCACCTCGACGTCCCCGTCCTCTTCCCGGGCTCGATCGCCTTCCCCTTCAAGGTCGACGGACACGCGGGCGCGGTGGAGGAGGACAAGGACTGAGATGTCGTACTCCCGCTCCGGAGAGAGCCGAGAACACCGCGACCGCGGACAAGTGGCCCTGGAATACCTCGGCTTCATCCCGATCCTGATCCTCGTCGCCATGGCGGGCGTCCAGCTCGGGCTCATCGCCTACACCGCCCAGCAGGCCGGCACCGCGGCCAGAGCGGGGGCACGGGCTGCCTCGCTCGACCTGAGCGCGCAGGACGGCTGCGTGAACGCGATCAGCGACTGGCTGTCCGTCGACTGCGCCGAGGGCGGGGGCGGCGACTCGGTCACCGTCACCGCCACCGTCCAGATCCCGTCGATCGTCCCCGGCTGGAGCTTCGACCCCGCAGTCAAGACCGCCACCATGCCGCTCGACCACTGAACGAGGTACCTCTCATGAGCCTGCGGTCCCGCATCAACACCCCCGAGGAGAACGGTAGTCGGGGCGAGGACGGCCACCTGGTCTCCTCCTACCGGGCCAAGCTCCTGGAGGAGATCGACCTCGCGGAGATGAGCTCGCTGGCGGCGGCCGAGCGCCGGGCCCGCCTTGAGCGGGTGCTCGGGCACATCATCAGCCGTGAGGGACCGGTCCTGTCGACCGTCGAACGCTCGCAGCTGATCCGGCGGGTCGTCGACGAGGCACTCGGCCTGGGCATCCTGGAACCCCTGCTCGAAGACGCCTCCATCACCGAGATCATGGTCAACGGCCCTGACTCGATCTTCGTCGAACGCGGCGGCCGGGTCGAGCAGTTGCCGCTGCGCTTCCCCTCCCACGACCAGCTGATGCAGACCATCGAGCGAATAGTGTCGACGGTCAACCGGCGGGTGGACGAGACGAACCCGATGGTCGACGCGCGTCTCCCGTCAGGCGAGCGCGTGAACGTCATCATCCCGCCGCTCTCCCTGACCGGCGCCATCCTCACGATCCGCCGCTTCCCCCGCTCCTACACGCTCCAGGAACTCTCCGGCTTCGGCTCGCTCGACGAGCAGATGCTGTACCTGCTGGCCGGCCTGGTGCAGGCCCGCTTCAACATCATCGTCTCGGGCGCGACGGGCACCGGCAAGACGACCCTCCTCAACGCCCTCTCCGGTCTCATCCCCGACGGCGACCGGATCATCACCATCGAGGACTCCGCCGAACTCCAGCTCCAGCAACGGCACGTGGTCCGGCTGGAGTCGCGCCCGCCGAACGTGGAGGGGCAGGGCCAGATCACCATCCGCGACCTGGTCCGCAACTCGCTGCGCATGCGACCCGACCGGATCGTGGTCGGTGAGGTCCGCGGCGGTGAGTCCCTGGACATGCTCCAGGCGATGTCGACGGGCCACGACGGCTCCCTCGCCACGGTCCACGCCAACAGCGCGGAGGACGCGCTGATGCGCCTCAAGACCCTGGCGTCCATGTCGGAGGTGGAGATCCCCTTCGAGGCGCTGCACGACCAGATCAACAGCGCGATCGACGTGATCATCCAGCTCACCCGGTTCGCCGACGGCGTTCGCCGCATCACCGAGATCGCCCTGCTCGACAGCAGCGGCAGCGAGCCGTACCGCCTGGTGTCGGTGGCCCGCTTCCAGGCCCAGCCGATGGCCGCGGACGGCCGGATCTACGGCCGGTTCGAGTACTTCCCGCTCCCGCGCCGTACCGTCGACCGCCTCTACATGGCGAGCCAGCCCACCCCTCAGGCCTTCGGCGTGGCCCAGTCCGCGGCCGAGCTGTCCATCCGAGAAGCCAGGTAGGACGCACCCCCATGGACCTCCACGAACTCGTCGAGCTCACCGTCGGGATCACCCTGGTGACCTGCGTGCTGGCCGTCGCCGGCGTTCACGTCTACGCCAGGGGCCGGGCCCAGCGGGCCGCCCTGGTCGACCGACTGTCGGCCGCGGGCCAGGTGTCGTACACCGGCCGCCGGCGCCACTTCCGCGACCTGGACCGCCGACTGCGCCGCACCCGGCTCGGCAGGCAGCTGGAACTCCGGCTCGCGGCGACGGGCCTGGACGTGACACCGGCAGAGTTCTTCGTCGCGATGCTCGTCGCGGTGGCCGGCCTGTGGCTGATCGGCGAGCAGACACTGGCCCCCTTCTTCGGCCCGATCGCCGCGCTCGTGGGCATCTGGGCCGCGGTCCAGTTCCTCAACTGGCAGCGCCAGAAGCGCATCGAGAAGTTCATCAACCAACTCCCCGAACTGGCCCGCATCCTGGCCAACGCCACGCACGCGGGCCTCGCCCTGCGTACCGCGATCGGCATGGCGGCGGAAGAGCTGGAGGCACCGGCCGGAGAGGAACTGTCCAAGGTGGCGAACCAGTTGGCGGTGGGCGTGTCCCTGGACGACGCGCTCGACGAGATGGCGAAACGGCTCCCGTCCCGGGAGCTGGTGGTCCTGGTGACGACCCTGGTGCTGTCCAACCGGGCGGGCGGCCAGGTCGTCAGCGCGCTGCGCAACCTGACCGAGACCCTGGAGGAGCGCAAGGAGACGCGGCGCGAGGTCCGCACCCAGCTCTCCCAGGTCAGCATGACGTCGTACGCGGTCCCGGTCCTGGGCATCGGCTCGCTGTTCCTGATGAACGGCGTGAAGAGCGGCGCGCTGGAACGCATGACGGGCTCACCGCTGGGCCAGGCCGCGGTGATCATCGCGTTCGGCCTGTACGCGGTCGGATTCATACTGATCCGCCGCCTGTCCCGGATCGACGTCTGAGGGGGCGGCCATGATCGGAATCGGACTGGCCCTGTTGATGGCCGTGAGCGTGTGGGGCGTCTTCGCCGGCATCCGCATGTACCGCGCGGAGGCGAAACTGCCCAGCGACCTGCAGCTGGCCCTGGAGGTGGGCTCGACCCGCACCGGCGCGGTCGACTCGCTGATCGACCGCATGGGCATGCGGTACGCCCCGGCCGTTCTGCGCCTGATGGGCCCCAAGCAGGTCGCCAGGTACCGCCGCAAGATCGACCTGGCGGGCAACCCCGGCGGCCTGACCATCAACCGCTACGCGGCCCGCAGGGCGGTGTACGGCTTCCTCGGCACCCTGGGTTTCCTGGTCTTCCTCCTGCGCGGCCAGATCCTGGTGGCCCTGCTCCTGCTGGCCTTCGGGGCGTTCTGGACGGAGGTCGGCATCTGGTCGGCGATCCGGCTGCGCAAGGACGTCATCGAGCGCACGCTCCCCGACTTCCTGGACGTGCTGGCAGTGGTGGTGAGCGCGGGCCTCGGCTTCCGCCAGGCGCTGGACCGCGTCGCCTCGAAGTACGAGGGCCCCTGGGCCGACGAACTGCACATCACGCTCCGCCAGATGGACCTCGGCATGAGCCGCCGCCAGGCCTTCGCGGAACTGCGTCGCCGCAACGACTCCGAACAGGTGGCGATGTTCGTGACAGCACTCCAACAGGGCGAGGAACTGGGCGCGCCCATCGTGGACACCCTGGTCTCCCTGGCCAAGGACATGCGCCGCACGGACGCCCAGAACGCCCGCCGCAAGGCCGCTCGCGCCGTCCCCAAGGCCACCATGATGATCACCACGTTCATGGTCCCGGCCACGATGCTCCTGCTGGCCGCGGGGCTGCTGCTCGGCTCGGGCACCGACTTCGGCACGATCACGGGGAAGTAGGGGACCGGGCGATGTCGATGACGAGTGCGCGGAGAGCCGCGGGGCGCCGGCAGGGCGTTGTGGAGTCGAGGGGGCGGCTTGCGAGAGCGCGCGGGCCGCGGGATGTGCCCGCTCACGAGGCTCACGAGGCCGGCGGCGATGCGGGGCCCGCGGAGTGGCCACCGGCGCCCGATGTTCACGAGGCCGGCGGCGATGCCGGGCTCGCGCAGCGGCCACCGGCGCCCGACGCTCACGAGGCCGGCGACGACACCCGGCTCGCGCAGCGGCCACCCGCGCCCGACGGCGAAACCCGTACGGAGGGTGCGGGCGGGACATCGGCCCCCGCGCACCCCCACCCCGGCCCGCCCGCACTGGACATCCAGGTCAATGCCCTCCAGGCGATGTGCCGCCAGGTCTTCGGCTTCCGCCTCGCGATGATCGCCCTGGCCGCCCCCGCCGCCCTCCTCAACGCCAACCCGGGCCTCGGCACCCGCCTGGTCGGCGCCGCGGTCGTCGTCACGTTCATGGTGTCGTACGCCCTCTTCAGGGACTGGGAACGCTTCGGTCCCCTGCTCCTGCGCCACCCCACCCTCCTTGCCGCGGACACCCTCTTCGGCAGCCTCCTGCTGATCTCCGCGGGCCCCGACACCACGCTCGCCTACGTCAGCGTCTGCACCCCCCTCCTCGCCGGCATCGCCTACAGCTGGCGAGGCGCCGCGGTGTTCGCCTCCCTGCAGTCCCTGATCCTGCTGCTGGCCCAGGCCACCCTGCCGCACACCCACACCACCGCCGCCGACATGCTCCTGCTCCCCGGCTTCTGTGTGATCACCGGCGCGGTCGGCTCGACCCTCCGTAACCTCCTGCTCCGTTTCGGTACGGCGACCCAGGCACTCACCGCGATGAGGGCCCGCCTGGCCGTGACGGAGGCGATCAGCGAGGAACGGGCCCGCCTGGCCAGGGAGATGCACGACTCGGTGGCGAAGACGCTCCACGGCGTGGCGCTGGCGGCGGAGGGCCTGGCAGCCTCGGCGGCGGCCCGCACCCCCGACCCGGCCCTGCTCAAGCAGCAGGCGGAACTGGTGGCCAGGGCGGCCCGCAGAGCCGTGACGGAATCCCGCGAACTCGTCACCGACCTGCGCAGCAACCCGGACCCGGCCCCCACCACCGACGTACTTGAGGAACTGGCCACCCGGACAAGGGACTTCAGCTCCCGCACCGGTCTACGGTCGACCTACCGGGCCCCCGCACACCCCCTTGCTGTCCCCCACGGGGTGGCCCGCCAACTCCTCACCATCACCGAGGAGGCGATGGAGAACGCCCACCGTCACGCCCGGGCCACGCACATCGACGTGACCGCGGACGTCGACCCCGACCACCACGTGCTTCGCATCAGCGTCCACGACGACGGCCGCGGCCTCCCCCCGGGCACCACGCTCGACGAACTCCGCCGGTCCGGCCACTTCGGCCTGGTCGGCATGGTGGAACGCGCCGAGTCGGTGGGCGCACGCATCCACATCGGCGAAGGCGCCGGGTCAGGAGGCACGGAAGTCCTCGTGGAACTCCCCCTGGCACCCCCGACACCCCCCTCACCGCTCCCCCTATGAGAGGAGGCCACGCATGCCGAACGACCCCGCACCCCCCACCCCCCGACCGTTCGCGCTCTTCCCGACGGCGCCGCAACCCACCCCCGTCCGGATCGTCGTAGCCGACGACAACCCGGTCGTCCGAGCGGGCCTCACCGCGCTCCTCTCGGGCCGCGAGGACATCACCGTCGTAGCGCAGGCGGCGGACGGCCGCGAGGCGTACGAGGCCGCGCACCGGCACCGCCCCGACGTGATCCTCCTGGACGTCCGGATGCCGGGCGTGGACGGAATCTCGGCGCTCCCGTACCTGGTGCCGATCGCCCCGGTGCTGATGCTGACGTACAGCGGCGAGCCGGAGATCGTCCAGGAGGCCCTGCGCAGGGGAGCCCACGGTTACCTGGTCCACGGCGAGTTCACGACGGACCAGCTGGTGGTGGCCGTACGGGACACCGTGCAGGGCCGCACCCACCTGACCCCCACGGCCGCCGGCGCGGTGCTGACCCAGCTACGGGAGTCAAGTGCGACTGCACACGAGGCCGCGGAACTCCCAACTGCCGTCTCCACAATTTCCCCGCAAACCCTTTCGCGATTGCAACCAGTTGTGGGACAGTCCTTGTTGGACCGGTCGCGTTCCCAACTCAGCGCGAGGGAGGCGGAGATCATGGACCTCATCGCATCCGGCATGAACAACCAGCAGATCGCCGCCGCCTGCTTCATCAGCGAGAAGACGGTCAAGAACCACATCAACCGCATCTTCGCCAAGCTCCACAGCACGAGCCGCTCCGAGGCCGCCGCGAAGTGGCTGGGCACGGCGCCCGGTTCGAGCCGGGGAGTGGGGTGACCCATGAGGATGCCGACTTGGGCCCACATTTGGGCCCAGGGACCCTCCGCCGAACCGCCCACTCCGGCCTACGTTCCGGAGGTCGACAGCGACGACGCCGAAGGGGCCCATCATCATGAACAACCGGTTCAACGACGACGAGGGCCAGACCGCGGTCGAGTACCTGGGCATCATCGCGGTGGTGGTGGCGATCGTGCTGGCGATCACGGGGACGGACATCGGGAACACGATCTACACCGCGATCGTGGACAAGGTCAACGAAGTCATCAGCGGCTGATCGGACCTCGTAGCCACGATGACGCAGGGCAGGCTTTCCCCATCTACATCATGGTGGTGGCGGGCCTGCTCTTTCTCGCGTTCGCCTACCTCGCGGTAGGCCAGGCCGCGGCGAATCGGAACGGCGCCCAGACGGCGGCCGACGCGGCGGCGCTGGCGGCGGCCCTGGACACACGAGACAAGCTCACCGACGAGTGGGTGCAGAACGTACTCGATCCCACCAAGTGGAAGGACATCTTCAACGGCGTGGGAACGGTCTTCGACGGCTGCGCGCGGGCGTCTCAACTTGCGGCACAGAACGACGCCACCGTGTTGTCCTGTGGGGCGACACAGGGGTTGTACCCGGGCTACGCGGTGGACGCGAAGACGAACAAGGCCATCGGTGATTCCATTGTTCCCGGCGTGGAGGGCAAGCAGTCGATCCAATCCGCCACCGCCGTCATCGAGCCTGCCTGTGAGTTCAAGCTTCCCGGCGCGGACGCGGACGCGGACGTGCTGCCGGAGCTCACTTGCGAGGACGGCAACTGGACTCTGGACCCGAGCGACCTCACGGACCTCCCAGGACCCGAGGACCTCTTCGACGTCCATCTTGCCGACTGACAAGCGAACGACGACTGACGAAGGAAGCGGAGTAATGAGCATTCGGTTCACGGCGAAGGCCCGCAGGGGGATGGTCGCGTTGACGATCGCGGCCGGTCTGGCCGTCGGCGTGGCCGGCTGCGGCGGTGGCGGTGGGGACGACGACAAGAAGCCCGAGACCTCGGCATCCGCTTCCCGCACGGGTGGATCCGACCCAAGTACTCAGGAAGGCGAGTCCGACGAGCCGATCGCGGAGCTGAAGGGTTCGAGCGGGCTGCTGCTGCAGATCACCTCGGCCACTCGCGATGCGGGGGGCTTTGTCACGGTGAACGGCACGCTGAAGAACGACGGATCCGAGCGCATCACCGTTCCCCCCGCAGTGCGCGGAGACGAGACGGAGATCCTGCGGCACGGCATGTCGCTCGGTGGTGCCACGCTGGTGGACGCCAAGTCGAAGAAGCGCTATTACGTGCTGCGCGACACGGACGGCCGACCACTGACGACGACAGGCTTCTCCTCGCTCAAAGCCGGCGAGTCCTTGGCCGTCTTCATCCAGTTTCCCGCCCCTCCGACCAGCACGACCGACGTGACCTTCCAACTCCCCACCTTCGCCTCCGCCACCATCCAGATCTCCGGGTGACGCGACCCATGACCACCCACACGCCACCGCGCCTCGCCCTGGTCATGACCCTCGCCTCGGTCATGGCGGCCCTGACTCTCACCGCCCCTGCCCATGCCGACGACGACCCCAGCGTCCCCCCGGGCACCGAACCCTCCGCATCCGCCCCCGTCGAAGTCGACCCCAACGACCCGGACCTGAAGCTCCCGGAGGGCGCCACCCTCGCCGAACCGAAGGTCCTGGACATCAAGCAGGTCGTCGAGGACCAGAGCGGAGACGAGCGCCGCGAGGACACCAACGCGGACGTGAAGTTCGCCCTCCAGGCGGAGGTCCTGTTCGGCAAGGACAGCTCGAAGCTGAACGGTGAGGCCAAGGCCCGTATCTCCGCCATCGCCTCGGAGATCAAGAACCAGAAGGCGACCCAGATCCGCGTCTTCGGCTTCACCGACAACCTCGGCTCCGCGGCCCACGGCGACGTCCTGTCGAAACAGCGCGCCAACGCCGTACAGGACGTCCTGGACCAGGAACTGAACGACCCGAACATCACCTTCGAGGTACGCGGCTACGGCGAGCAGTACCCGATCGCCTCCAACGCGACAGAGGCGAGCCGCAAGAAGAACCGGCGGGTCGAGGTGTCCTTCCCTCGGGGAGACTGACCCACGGCGCTCGAGAACACGGCCGGCCCTCCACCCCAGTGGCGTGGCGGCGTTCACGCTCGCGTGACGGGTACTCAGCGCCTCGTCTCGTACCTGGTCAGGATCACGCCGCCGGGAAGCGTCCGCGTCTCCACCAGGTTCAGGTTCACCCAGCTGTCCAGCGCGGTGAAGAACGATGTGCCGCCGCCCACCACGACCGGTGCGGTGGCCAGCACGTACTCGTCGATCAGCCCGGCCCGCATGGCCGCCCCGGCGAGCGTCGCGCCGCCGATGTCCATCGGGCCGCCGTCCTCGGCCTTGAGCCGGGTGATCTCGGCGACCGCGTCACCGGTGACCAGGCGGGTGTTCCAGTCGACCTTGTCGACCGTCGAGGAGAACACCACCTTCGGCATGTCCCGCCAGCGGCGCGCGAACTCGATCTCCGCCGGGGTGGCGCCCGGCTGCTGGTCGCCGGTCGGCCAGTAGGAGCTCATCGTCTGCCACAACTTGCGCCCGTACAGCGTCAGATCGGTCGCCTGCAACTGATCCGACCAGAACTGGAACAGCTCGTCGCTCGGCACGCTCCAGCCGATGTCGTCGCCGGGAGCGGCGATGTAGCCGTCCAAGGACACGTTCATGCCGTAGATCAGTTTCCGCATGGCATCAGCCTTCCGTGAGCCGGTCTCACACGTACAGACCGGCGTAGCACGGGAAACTCATCGGTGCGCGATCCGAGCTCGCAGGTAGTCCTAGTGCTGCCCGTCCCACTCTCCGTGCCCGTCTCATGGTTGAGCTATCCTCCGCGCATGCGCGGACAGTTCACCGGCTGGCCGGAGCAGGCCATGGACGTCTTGTGGCAGCTCCAGGGCGAACCGAACCAAGCGATCCGCGAGCGCTACCGAGCGGACCGCGAACGGCTGGTCCGGCAGCCGATGATCGCCCTGCTCAACGACGTCGCGGACACCGATCCCCGGTACGAGGACTTCTCCGTCTGGCACTACCGCACAAACTCCTGGTGGTGGCAGAACCAGGGCGGGGTGATCCGGCTCGGCCGCAAGATCGAGATCGGTCTCCGGTTCTCCCTGGACGGCCTGCGGATCCAGGGCGCCTGGTGGTACCCCGATCCCGGCCAGGTGGACATGTTCCGCAAAGCCGTGGCGTCCGAGGGGAGCGGCCGCGAACTGTCCGCCATCGTCGAGGACGTGCGAAAGAAGGGCTACGACATCTCCGGGGACGTGATGAAGCGCCCTCCGCGCGGCTATCCGACCGACCACTCCCGTACGAACCTGCTGCGCCACCGTTCGCTGATCGCCGCCCGCTCCCTTGGCTGCGAGGATTGGCTGCACACCCCCGAAGCGGTCGCCCAGGTCCTCTCGGCCGCCGCCGACCTGGACACCCTGCTGATGTGGCTGGTCCGCCATGTGAAGAGCGCCGCCTGACATCACGAGACACCGAGAGACGGCGCAGGCCACGCCTCCGCGTAGGCAACGAAGCGGGAGGCTCTGTGCAGGTCTCCCGGGATGCCCTTCCGTGTATACGTGACGTATACTGAAGTCATGTCCGACGTCATGATCCGCGTGCCTGCCGAAGTCCGTGACCAACTCGCCGCAGTGGCGGAGGCACGTGGGACCAGCCTTCGTGCCCTCATGCAGGAGATAGCGGCTCAGACGCTGACCCCGGAGCAGATCAAGGAGCGGGCGGATCGGACCCGTGCCGTTCTCGCCGAGCGGTTCGGTCATTACGTGACGGACGAGGAATCCGCGGAGATGCGGCGCAGGATGCGGGAAGCCACCGCCGCGTACCGGGCTGCTCTTGCCGAGGCGGAGTCGCCGCGTTGAACCAGATCGAGCACTTCGTCCTCGACAGCTCCACGCTGCTGGCGATGGGCGGCAATAAACAGGTCTCCGGCCTCATCCATGGTGCGGCATCCAGCGATGACGTGCGCCTGTGGGTACCCGTCCTATGCCTCGTGGAGGCTGAGCGCGAGCGGGCAGGGATCGTGGCCCACGTGGGCGTGTTGCTGGACGTGTTCCGCGTCATCGACGACGACTACGCGCTGGCCGTGACGGTGGCCGAACTGGTCCGCGACGGCGTCACCCTCGGCGTCGCAGCCGCAGCGCATATGGCACGACCGAACGCGATGCTGCCTGAAGGGGCACTGGTGGCCACGGTCGTGCCGGAGGCCTACGCAGGGCTCGGAGTCGGGATCATGGACCTGAACCGCTGATCTGCTACGACGAGTTCATCCGCGAGTTCAAGGGAACTGTGCACCGCCCCCTTGAGGTGATCGCGGAGGGCGTCAGATTCGTCCCGCGATCGAGCTGGGCCAGCTGGTGCGTGACTGGCGCACAGCCCTGGGGCTGACTCAGACTGCGTTGGGTGAGTATCGGGGTGTGGTCGTGAACGAAGTCGAGGCCGTCCCTGGGCGGCCTCCTTCTCGTGGCCGCGGACCTGCTGGTCAGACTGTCTACCGCGGCCGACGTCGCGGTGGACCTGCGCACAGCCTCCGGCGGTCACAACAGGGTGGTGTTCGACGACCACGCGGCCTGATGTGGTCGGGGTTGCCATAACCGCGACCCTGCCCGGCAGTGAATCGTCAGCTGTCGGTCTCGTCGTCGACACTGGCATCCCCAGCCGCTTGGGGCACCGGGTCGGCGACGAAGGTGCCGCGGCCGTGGACAGTCTCGATGAGTCCTCGGTCGCGCAGGACCTGGGCGGCTCGCCGAACAGTGAGGTAGGCGACGCCGTACTCCTGTGCGAGATCACGCTCAGCCGGCAGGCGCGCTCCTGGATGTAGCTTCCCGGCTCGAATCCGCGCCTCGATGTGGTCGGCTACAGCAACGTAGATGAGCTGGGCCCCCTGCGGGGCGAAGTCGGGTACCTCACTACGGTCACTCACAAGGGCAACGTAGGTCGATGTCAAGCTACGCGAATCTCCAGAGAGCTATACATAGCTCTACATGGCTTAGTAAGGTCATGAACAGACGAGACCCCGGCGGCCGCGCGAACGGCCCCGGGGCATGGCCACCAGCCTCTGAGGAGCTGATGACAGTGAGCATTATCCATGCGCTGTTGCGCTGGATCCTGGACGTGTGTGCACCAGGCACCGGTAACCGGAGGGCAGGTGCGCACCCCGTCGTACCGGTTCCCGTCGAGGATCCGGAGATGCCGGGCCCGGTAACGGTGCGGCTGCCCGCCCACCGTTCTCCGTACGGGTTGTTCGCGCCGCTGGACGGCCGTGCGGCGGCCTCCGTACGGCCGTACGTGACCGCGGCGGAGTGGACCTGCCGGGTGCAGGAGCGCGAGCGGGCGCGACAGGCGCGACGTCGTGTGGCACTGGTCCTTGCGGCCGACTTCGGCATCGACCTCGACCGCCATGTCATCGGCGCGGAAGGAGCGGCGTGATGGGAGCGCAGAGTGAGCCGTGCGGCGCTGAAAGGGCTGTGGCGCAGGGTGCGGGGCACCCGGACGATGCCGGGAAGTCCGGAGCGGGTCCGTCACTGTCCCGCGGACGACAGAGCAGGCCGGAGTCGGCCCCACCACAGGACCCGACGCCGACGACTGAACCGCGAGCGCGGATTCGCAGGCCGGTACGGATGTGTGTGCGCTGCCATGTGACCACCGAGACCCCGGCCGTGGTGGCCGTCGTGCACCAGAATTCGGGACCGGGCTTTGTCGTGTACGCGTGCCAGGCGTGCACCGTGCACTTTTCGCCGCAGCCAGATGACCTCACCGCCCTGCGAACAATCCGTGGGCGGGCCAAGGACAAGCGGTGAGCACGCGAGTTGTCGCCGGAGTGCACACCGGCCGCCCGTCGCCCCGGATACGAGGACGTGCACGCCGGGCCACCAGCAACGGGACATCCCGATGCCATACGGCCAGGGCCTGTTGCTGGCGCGTGCATGCGGTTGTGACTGCCGCCGTCCGACGGTAGAAGGAGCGTGGTCAGAGTCGGAACACCACCCGAGCCGGGTAGTCGACGTCTGATATCACGCATCCGCTGCTTGGACCGGTCCGGGCAGGGCATCGGCCCGGACCGGTTCTGCGCTCAGGGTGCCGATTCCGCCGTTTCGACGGAATCGGCATGTCCCTCGAACTGGCCGTGGTGCCCGGTGATCGCCGAAGGTGGCGGTCTCTGTCTGTGTCCTGAGAGCGGAATCAAGTCACATGCCCCCGGAAGGCCGCGCATCGCGATGATATTTTGCTTACGCATCGCTGATGAATTCGCTTCACGTATCTAAGACTTCCGCCGCACGAGGAGCGGGAGCGAGCATGGGGGACAGAACATGTCAGGCGGAACGGACATCGACGATCCGGCAGCCTTGAACCGCGCGGGCACCGGCGCGCGCGAGACGGCGAGTCAGACGCGTTCCGCCGGCGCGCATCCGGTGGACGAGACGCGGTCGGCGTCCCGTGACTTCGGCGGCGCCAACTGGGAAGGCGGGCTGGGCGGGGCGCTCAGCGGCCTCGCGGGCACCTGGTCGAGTCAGGTCTCCGCGCTCGCGGCCAAGTGCGACAGCCTCGCCGGTCAGTGCGGAGGATCGGGCTTGCTGTACCAGAACACCGAGGCAGCGAACACGCAGACGATGCGTTCCATGTCGGCCGGATCCTCGCCCTTCGGGTAGTTCGGCTTCGCCGCGTACCGCACTGCGGTCGCAGTCCGACGAGACACACCACGCCACGGGGGACTCACCACAGCCATGCCGACGTACGAGCAGCTGTACCACCTCAACCTCAGCAACCTCAGCGCGGCCGCTGACCGTTGGGAGGAGACGGTCGGCAAGTTCAAGGGCCTGCACACCACGTTCGGCGACGAGGTCGCCAAGCCCTTCAAGCAGGCTGGCTGGAGACAGCCCGTGCTGACCGCGGCCAAGGCGGACAACGACCTACGCGCCGCCCAGCAGGAGTTCGCGGATGCGCAGAAGGAAGCGGAAGGCATTGCCGGTGTCCTCACGACCCTGCACGCCGAGCTGAAGAAAGCCAAGGACGACCTCCACCAACTCGCCGACGTGGTGGCGCAGAAGCAGGACCTGCACGTCAGCGCCACCGGCGTGGTCACCCCGCGCAACGACGCCAACCAGCAGACCTGGGCTCACCACGACCCCGACGGCCAGGCCCTCATCCGCGAGCAGCAACAGGCCTGCGACGCCTTCGCCCGCCGTATCGAAGCCGTCCTGCAGCGCGCCGCCGACGCCGACGAGACCGCCTGCTGGGCCCTGCGCCGCGACCTCGGCAGCTACACCGACAACTTCAACTCGAAGGTCGTCACCTCTCTCGACGATGCCAGCGCCACTCGCGCGGCTGAGCTGAAGAAGCAAAACGCCAAGATGGAGACAGACGGGTGGGTCACTGAAGGCAGGGCGGAGGTCTCTGGCCTTGCGGCCGGAGTATCGGCGTCGGGGCCCAACACTGGGGATGGCTCGCTGGGGGAGAGCGAGGCTCATGCTGACCTTGGCCGTGCATCGGCTGAAGGGTCCCTCACCAACGGCTCGTTCCAGCTTGCCGGAGAAGCCGAGGCGTACGCCGGGGCCAAGGCGTCGGTAAGCGGCAGCGCCACTAATGAGGGCCTCCAGGGCCAGAGCGCAGCCTTCGCCGGAGGTGAGGCCTCGGCCAAGGGCAGCGCCTATCTCGGCCCGGTCGGTCTCTACGGACGAGCCGATGGCGTGGGTGGCGTAGAGGCAAGCAATACTGCAACTGCCAATCGCGAGGGCTTGGCTCTGGGGGGAGAGGCGTTCGCCGGGGCCAAGGGCAGCGCCTCAGGAGGTGCCGACATCGGCGGTATCGGAGCGGGCGCGACGGCTGAAGGCTGGGCCGGTATCGGGGCTGAGGGAGAAGCGACCCTCGGCAAGGCCGAAGACGGCAAGTGGAAGGTCACTACGCACACCGGTCTCGCCTTCGGACTCGGAGGGTCCGTGGGCTTTGAGTTCACCGTCGATCCGAAGAAGGTCGGAGACACCGTCGGTGATATCGCCGACGGGCTCGGCAGCCTGATCTGATGCAGGATTCCACGCCCGCTGCCGTAGGCGCACCAATACCCCGTAGCCGCCCACAGGAAAAGGGATAGACCGACATGGCCACGACGCTGCCCGTACCGATCGAGTTCGACCTGCCCGACGGCTGGCGTGCGGCGCCACCAGACGAGGTCGGCGCGCCAGGGGCAGCGTTCATTGCCCTGCATCCCCACCCACATGCCGGTTTCACTGCCAATATCACGATCGATGGTGAGTATCGCCCGGACTCGGCGCCGCTCCC
Source organism: Streptomyces sp. NBC_00285 (assembly GCF_036174265.1). Lineage (NCBI taxonomy): Bacteria > Bacillati > Actinomycetota > Actinomycetes > Kitasatosporales > Streptomycetaceae > Streptomyces > Streptomyces sp. NBC_00285. The sequence continues at coordinate 6,917,300 of NZ_CP108055.1, forward strand.
CGAGATTGCTGACGGGTCGGTGGCACGGTTGCGTGAGACCGGTGCGTCGGTCGTCCTCACTGATCGACGCGAAATGGGCTCTACGGAGGCTCCTGGCCTCCTCCAGAGGCTGGCTGTCTCGACCACTGCGGGCGGCACGCTCCGCGACGTTGTCCAGACTCAGGTGTACCTGTCCCTGCTGGACATCGAGGAGCCGCAAAGCCGGGTAGTGATCCGCCTGGTGCTGACATCTGCCGTTGCCCAACACTCCATGGTTCTTGGAGACTTCGAGGACTTCGTGCGCACGGTTCGGCCGCGCACCGATAGCGCGTCGTAGCCTGGATCGACCTTGTACTGGCGACCTCCAGCCTCATATGTTGACGCCATGGGACTCTTCGACAAGCTGACCGGCACCAAACGCCCGGCCGATGGCATTGCTCCGCTGTCCGCCGATGAGGTGCGTGCCGCCTTGCTCGGGCTCAATAGCCCTGACGTTCCATACGTCATCCGAGACGGTCGCGAGGAGGGTGCGGACCTGGTGGCCGAGTGGCGTCTCCTGGAGCCGGCCTGGCGAACGTTCTTCCTTCGCAGTCAGCTGAGCCGAGTGTTCAAGGTTCATATGCGCCTCGTCGCGGAGAAGGCCGAGGTCCGTGCCCTTGATCAGCAATTCGAAGTCGAGTGGGTCGGCGATGTCCCTAGAATTTCACTCTCATCCGAGGCTCAGCGTGGTCAGGTGAAAACCATCTCGAAGCAATGGTCACTCAGCCGGGGCGAGGATGGCAATCGAGAAGAGACCTTCAGCTTTGACAGCGACGATCTGAAGAACCCGCTCCAAAGCGCTGTCTTGAAGTCCGGCTGGACCTGGCGTGGAGTCATCTCCGGGCGACTGTGACATCGGTCAACCGTAGCGGCGTGCCAGATGTAGCCCAGCAAAGTTCAGAACAATCACCTCGCAGGGGAAGCCGTGGCGTCGGCCTCGAAGTCGAAGTTGATCTGGTCTCCATCGACAGAGGTCACGGTGATGTTCACGCCCAACGTGCTTCCGTCGTTCGCCGTCAGCTTGCACCGCATGGTGGTGCCGACCTTGCCAACGAGGTCTTTTGGACAGTTGACGTCCGGCTTCGGCTGTCCCGTCGTGGAGGCGAGCTTTGTGGCCACCAGGGTGGATACCTTGTCCGCAGACATTTTCGGCTCGGACTTGTCAGAGTCGAGCGAGGCCGAGCAGCCTACGAGCAAGGTGCTTGCCGCTACGGTCGCGAGAATTGAATTTCCAACGATCAACCTGTTCATGGTTGTAGTGAACTCCTATTGCGTGATCAAAGAAAATGGCAGAAGAAATAAGGCCAGTTCTGGCTGCGTACCCGGTCTGGTCCGCTCCTACTGCGGTGGCCACTCGCCGTGGGGCGGCGTGGACTGCTGCTGATACGGGTTCTGTTGCGGCGATACGTGCTGCTGGTAAGGGTTCTGCTGCGTCTGGGCATATTGCGGATAGGTTGCCGGGCTGCCCGGGCCGCCGCTGTTGTTCCTGTTCCGCCTGGACCGTTTGACGATCAAGAGCGCGATCAAGCCGATCACGGCTAGGCCCACAACAACGATGACAGCCCAGATGACCGTCGCCTTCTGGTCGACCTGCGCCTGTTCTCCATCGGATGCACCAGGCGCAGCAGCGGCCGACTTCTCCTTCAAGGACTCCGGAACCGTGAGGGGGCCGTACTTCGAGCCGGCCGGGATGTTGTCCTTGAGAGCGGCGAGCGGCTGGATGATGCCGTAGCCGTAGCTCTTGTCAGGAACGGACAGACCCTTCTTGGAGTCGGGCAACGCTGCGGTCTTCACGAGGCGGTTGGCGATCTGGCCTGCTGTCAGGTCAGGGAACTTGGAGCGGAGTAGTGCCGCTGCAGCAGAGGTGAAGGCAGTTGCATCAGAAGTGCCAGTCCCGCTGACGTAGGCGTTTCCAATCCCTTTGGCGGAGACGATGTTAGTGCCAGGGGCTGCCAATGACACAAAATCTCCGGAATTCGACCCCTCCCAGATGAGTCCGTCATTCTTTACGGCACCGACGCCCAACGCGCCAGGCGAAGCGGCTGGGTAGCACTTACTGCCTTTGTCTGCTTCATTGCCTGCTCCGCCAACGACTAGGACGTCGTGGCTCAAGGCATAAGTAACAGCGTCCGAAACCTTGTCCAGCTCCTCCTGGGAGCTAGAATTAAAACACTGCGAGACATTGATAACGGACGCGTCGTGATCAACTGCATATCGAATGGATACGGAAAGTCCCGGCCCCTTGGTGCCAAAATCGCGGATTGGCAGAATTTTGGACTGCGGCGCCAAACCGATTACGCCGTCGTTTGTGCCGTGACCGTGCGCTGCGATGATGGCCGCCATTGCAGTGCCATGATCGTCACCGGCATCTGGGGTCGGACTCCCTCTATCCATGAAGTCTTTTCCTGCGAGGACATTTCCTTGAAGGTCAATGTGGTTAGCGTTTACGCCATCATCAATGACAGCGACTGTGATGCCGCTGCCCTTGGAAATCTTCCAGGCGGATTCAACGTTGAGCGCGTCCAAGGCCCATTGGTCTTCTCTGATCTGATCTGCGGCCGCAAGTGGAGCAGAGGAAAACAGTAGTGCCCCGGCCAATACGCCAGAGCCTACTGTGCGAAATACGCGGGTGTAGCTCATCCGTGTGTCCTCTCTGCGGTCAGTGCGGGGACACTATTGGCGATGAATCCCCGCACCTTCCTACCAACTGCGGCATGCCGTGCCGCTTACTCCTCGATGACTCGAGGTGCCACGTTACGCTGCGGCGTCCAGGTTTCTTCGTCTTCGACCAGGTAGTCGGGACGCTCGCTCTCGCGCTGTTCCTCTTCCTTCCGGCGACCGGTGCGCCCACCGGGGGCACCGGCGACGCCACCCTTTCGGACCGCGCTGGCTCCCTTACCTGCCGCACCACGGCTGTTGTGCAGGCCCGAACCGCCACTGGTGCCCCTACCGCCCGCACCCGCTCCCGCACCAGCCTTGGGCGTTCCGCCGACCACGCCGCCACTCTCGCGAGCCAAGCCTCCGGCACGTGCAGCACCGCCCCTGGCGCCACCTGTTCCAGCGAAACCGTCTACGCCCCCGGCGCGCCGCGCCGTACCACCAGCACCGGCGCGGCCGAGCATGCCGCGAGCTGCACCGGCTCCAGCCCCCCCGCCAATCGCACCACCTACGAAGCCGGAGCCGCCGACGCCGCTGCCACCAGCAGCTCCGCCGCCGACCATTCCGGTGCCGCCAATGGAGGATGCGCCAGTGTGACCAGTGGACATGCCATCAATCGCCGTGCCGACATTTCGCGCTGGTGCAGTCGCCTTGTGCGCACCACCGCTGATACCTGAAGGCGAAGCAACAGATTTCGACGAACTGATGCTGCTTGTCTGGCCAGTCCGTGCTGAACTCGACGACACACTCTTCGAGATTCGAGACGTGCGGGCAGTTGGCGTGGCGACGGGTGTGGGAGCAATGCCGCCAGGGTCGCCCGGATAGTCACCTTCTTCGCCGACGCTCGGCCGCTTGTTCCAACTGCCCATAGCCATGGCCTGCGAGTTGTAAGCCGCCCCCAGCGTCTCCATCTTGGAGGCCATCTTCAGCTGCGCCTCGCGCCCCGCCGACAGGTCGTCGTGGTTGTCGTCGAGGGCCTGCTGGGCGCTCTTCCCGGCCGCGATGTCCTTGTTCAGGCCGTCGTCGCTGCGCGTGAAGCCGTCGCCTGCGCTGTTGAGGAAGCTGGACACCGCGCCCGGCTTCTCCATCGCCATGACCTCGTCCTTGATGGGCGCCAGCGCGGCGCCGACGTTGGACATCGCGGTCGACGTGTGGCTGGCGTACTTCGCGGTGTTGGCGATGCTCTTGCTGACCTGCTTGGCCTTCGCGGCGAATCCGTCGGCGGCCGCGCCCGTCCAGTGCGCCTGGATGCGGGTGACCTCCTTCTCGAACTCGGCCTGGATTTCGGCCAGGTGCGCCGACAGACCGGACCAGCCCTGGGCGACGCCCGTCACGAGGTCCGGTCTGGCATTGCTGAGCATGGCCTTCATCTCGTCCATGTTCTTGCCGCCGATGAAGTTCGTCGTGTGCTTCGCGTTGAAGCACATGTTCATCTCGGTGTAGTCGTAGTTGATCTGACCGTCGCTGTCAGCCATGCCCCTGTGCCCCCTCGTTACCGCGCATCTCGGCCCGTACCCCGTCCCCGTCCATGACCCCTACTGTCCCGCGTTCGGGAAGCTCGCCTGGGTCTCGTAGTCGGTGTCCTGGTACGCCCCGTGCGTGTACTTCGCCTTCCGCCCGAACTCGTCCATGACGGTGTTGAGGTACCTCACCGCGTCCTCGATGTACGTCTTGATCTCGCTGTGCGCGCCGGCGAGTTTGTCCGCTTCGTCGAACCCGGTGCCGAGGGCGCCCGGCGGGAGGTAGGTGTTGGTCGCCGTGTCCGTGCCCGCCTTGCCGAGACCGCTCAGTACCTGGTTCAGCGCGGCGACGGTCTTTTCCAACTCGTCGAGATCGACGCGTACTTCTTCAGCCATGCCCAGCTCCCCGTTGATACCCGCACCAGCTCGCGCCGTCGGCGGCCGTGATATCGGCCGCCTTCATCAGACGCGTGCCCCGCGGCTGACCTCACCCCGTTCGCGGAACGCCATCACCGAACGACAGCTGGCGTATCCAATCCGGTGTAGTACCACTCTAGTTACGTCCGCTGACAGAGAGAACATCAGTCGAGGTCGATGGCGAGATCGAGACCAGCCTGGCTCACCTTCTTCACATCGAGCTTCACATCGAGCGGGGGCGCGCCACGTAGACCCACGCGCACCCGACCCCGCGCCCCGCCTCGACCCGGCCCGTCCGCTCAGTGACGCCGCCGCACCTCCAGGCACTCGACCTCCTGAGAGGCGCCGTACGACTCGACGACGGCCCCGCCGGAGCCGGTTGTGCCGTCGAGGCACAGCTCGCCGCCCAGCAGCCTTAGGTCGATCGTGAACTTCACGGTGTCTCCGGAGTGGTGCGGACCGTGAATGCGCTCGTCGATGTAGCCGAGGTCGTGCAGGGTCTGTCGGACCTGATGCGGTGACGGGGTCGGGGTGTCCGCCAGGGCCTTGGTGATGCGGCGGCTGTGGATGCGGGCCTCGCACTTCTCCGCGGAACCCAGTTCCGTCTCCTGGGCCGCGGCCGACGGGTCCCGGGGTTCCGCGGTGGGCGTGGGTTCGTCCTCCGGGAGGAGCGTGGGCGGCGGCCCGGTGAACTGCGACGGCTCCGGCCCGTCCTCTGACACCTCCGGGGCCGCGGTGGGCAGATCCTTCATGCACGGCTCCGCGAGGGCGAGCAGGTGCTCCATGAAGGGGAGGAAGTCCGCCCCCTCGGTGTCACTCGGCTCGGCCGAGTCCACGGGGAGGGGCGTGGCCGAAACCGCCGCGGCCCTTCCGGCGGACTCGCCCTTTGCGTCGCCGTCGCCCACCCGTTCCGTGCCGCAGGCGGTGAGGGTGAGGGCGCACAGCGTCCCGACGGCAACGAGTGCGGTACTGCCCACAGGGGTTTTTCCCCTACTACGTCGCTTCATGCTCGTAGTTTCGGCTCAAGCGGCAGCCCGGGCATGAGTACGGCTACTCAAACGGGCCGCCGGTGTCGGCAAGCACCCTGCGCATCCTCGATGGGGCCCACAGGTCGAGGTGAGACACCGAGGAAACTTCGGGCCTCACTCGTACGGCTGACGACAAGAACCGTCACGACAACGGGACTTCGGGGCCCCGGGACTTCGCTAGTTCGAGACATCGCGGCCTCCCGACTTCACCACGCACGGCCCGCACCGTCTCACCGGGCCGCCGGCCGTCAGGCAACGACCGCAATGCCGAACCGACTTGTCTGCCCGACCTCACCCACGCGGGCCGGCGTACGAGGAGTGCGAGAAGTACGACGGGTGCGAGGCCCCGCTCCGGAACTGCCCCGGTGGGCCTGGCAGTTCTCGCCGTAGCCGCCCTACCTGGTTGGACTGGCACACGATCATCGTGATGTGCTTTCCGGCATCACGATGTCGGCCACGGGGTGAGTACGCATGACGGTGGACGTGGCCGACGGCCGGGCAGACGGCTTGGGCGAGGGCCAACGGGCAACACTGGTCGCCGAGATCCACGACCTGTACGACGGTAAGGGCGATGGCGACCGGCTACTGGCGGCCTTCCGGGCGGCGGCGCTGTACGTGCCGTTGGCCGAGGACGAGGCGATGTGCTCCGGTGAGTCGGACGGCGTCCGCTGGTTGTACGCCTTCACCTCCACTACCGAGTTGGAGCGTTTCGCGCGTGCCCGTCTCGGGTCGGGGACCGATCCCGGGTGGGAGAGCGGCCGTATTCGCTACTGGACGGTGTTCGGTTCCCGGCTGCTCGACGTCGCCGTACCGGCAGCTGTCGCCGAGGCGCGGGCCCCGGCCGGGGTGGCGGTGGACGTAGGGGGCGTCCGGACGCTCCTGCTGCCTCCCTTGTCGGGGATCGTTCCGGACCCCGTGGCGGTGGACCTCATCGACCGCACGTCAGAATCCCGGGATCGGAGCGCGGAGGAAGCGTGAGCGACGGCTACGGAGCGGACCCCGAGGTCCTCAAGCAGGCCGCCCAGGGCATCAACCGGACGATCGAGGAACTCCAGGGCGTCGGCATGGTCGGCGGGGGTGCGGTCGGGCGTGGCTTCGGCAGCCTGCAACTGACCCAACTGCAGATGGGGCACACCGGGTTGGCCAAGGCCTTCGCCACCTTCGCGGAGCGCTGGGAGTGGGGAGTGAAGGCGCTGGTCGACGAGGGCAATGAGATCGCGGAGAAGCTCGACCTGTCGGCCGGTTACTACCACGAGGCCGAGGCGTACGCGATCGGCGTCACCAAGGACTACGTCGTGGCCGCCTCTGGCGATCCGGCTGTCTCCGGCGAGGACGCGGAGCGGATGTCGTGGGGCCAGGTCGGGGCGTCGGCGAAGGGGAGTTGGACGCCGGATCTCTCCCAGCAGTCGGCCTCGGAGTCCCTGCACCGGACGGGGCAGGCCTGGCAGGCCACCGAGGAGGACCTGACCACCAGCGGTCAGTACGGCACACAGCTAAGGGTCGGCGGCGAGTTCGTGCGGGAGTCGGTGGAGGCCGTCACGCCTGAGGACGGCGACTGATGGGGGTCCTGGGGGAGCTGGGGGACCTGGCCGACGGCGTCAAGCAGGGCGTCTCCGACGGTGTCAACGCGACCGCGGGCGTGGTGGGCGACAGCCTGGACGGGGTCGGGCTGAAGTCCGCAGGGGAAAAGGTCCGCGACGGCGCCGAGTACCTGACCGGCGCGGTCGGCGCCGTGGTGCCCGAAAGGGAGTTGGGCGAGACCGACGAGCCGGGCGAGCTGATCCACGGCTCGACCGGGGACATCGAGGAGGCCGTCCGGCATCTGAAGGCCTTCGCCGCCGCGTTCGAGAGCACCGGGCAGGCACTGAGGAAGCTCGACCCGGGCCACTGGACCGGCACCGCCGCCGAGTCCTTCCGGGAGACCTTCACCACTCACCCCAAGAAGTGGCTCACCGCGGCCGACGCCTGTACGGCCGCGGCGCAGGCGCTGGCGTCGTACGCCGACACGGTTTCCTGGGCGCGCGGGCAGGCGGGCGAGGCGATCGAGAAGTGGCGGGCCGCGGAGGCGAAGAGCAACGCGGCCCGACAGAAGTACGACCAACAGTTCTGGGACTACCAGTCCGCCCTGACCGTCGGCTCCCTGTCGGACTCCGGCACCGGAACCCCCACCGACCCGGGGAACTTCGTGGACCCGGGGGAGGCCGGCCGCGAGGCGGCCCGGGAGACCCTCAGGCACGCCCGCCACGTGCGCGACTCCGCCGCCGAGACCGCCATGACCAAGGTGACCGGCGCCTTCGAGGCGGCCCCGGCCGAACCCGGCGCCTGGGCCAGGTTCAAGGCGGACCTGAGGGACGCCCCCATGGCCGTCAACATGGAACTGGAGCACTTCGCGGGCGGTTTCCTCAAGGGCGGGATCGGGCTGACCCGCATGATGCGGACGGTCAACCCGCTCGACCCGCACAACCTCACCCACCCCGCGCAGTACCTGCGGAACGTCTCCATCACCGGCATGGGGCTGCTCACCTCGGCCAACCACCCGGTGCGCACCGCCAAGTCGATGGTCGGGTCCGGCTGGTCCACCGACCCGTCCGAGGCGTTCGGCACCACCGTCTTCGACGTCGGCCTCGACCTGCTCACCGGCGGAGCGGGCGCGGGTGCGGGCGCAGCCCGCCGCACGTTCACCGCGGGCGTGAAGGACGCCATGGAGACGGGGGTGGAGCGGGGCGCCCGGGAGGGGATGGGGACGACAGCCGCGGGCGCGGGGGAAGCGGCCACCAAGAACGTGGCCAGGGACATCGCCAAGGAGGGTCTGCCGGACGGCTGGACCTTCAAGCAGGGCCAGGAGGCCGCCGACGTCACGGCGGACGCCGCCAAGGACGTCGTCCGGGACAAGTGGGGCAATCCCGCCGACTCCGCGGGCGGTTCACCGGCTGTAGAGGCCGGCACCGAAGGCGCTTCCCCGAGCCCGAACAACCTCCCGGACTCCGCCAGGCACCAATCGGCGATGGCCGGGATCTCCGAAGGCGCGGTCACGTTCAGAAGCAGTGAGGGCGCGATGCAGTACGGCGCCAAGCAATGGAATGACTATGCGGAAGGCCTGCCGAACGACGTGAAGGAGTCGGTGAAGAGCTACACGGAGACCGGACATCTGCGAGTCAACGGGTTCCTGCGAGGCGAGGAGTACTACGACACCGCGGAGGTACACCAGCAGATCGAGCATCTCGACAAGGCGCTCGCCGGGAATCCGTTGCCTGAGGACGTCGTCGTCGACCGCAGCACGAACCTGGAACACTTCGCCGAGAAGATGAATGTCGACGACCCGACGAAGATGGTCGGCAGGAACTTCACGGATGACGGATACATGTCCACCTCGCTGGGCGGGGCCGTATCCGAGTCCAGGGCCGCCGTCCTCCATCTGCGAGTGCCCGCGGAAACCCCGGGCCTGTGGGTGGAGAAGGTGGGCGCCTACGGTGCCGGCGAGCGTGAGCTGCTGCTCGGCCGCGGCAGCGAATACACGATCACCGAGGCGTTCAAGGACGCCAACGGGAAGTGGCAGATCTACGGAGAGATTCACTGATGAGCGAGCAGCACCGGCCGGACGAACACTTCGGGGAGAGGCCGTCCTCTGCGATGTCGCAGGATCTGCGCGTACGGCTGACAGGCGGGGTGGAGGACTATCCACACCACGCCGACGGTCCCGTGCAGTACGTCGTGGTGGCCTACATGGCGGGGATTCTGCTGGCTGTGTACGCATCGGATGCGGAAGGTGCACTTGGCTACGTCGTGCGCCCGGAGCTGGGGCCCGATGCCAGTAACTCCACTGGCTTCTGGATCGACCGTATGCGGGCCGCGTGGGTGCTGAAGACGCCTCCCACCGAGGCGTTGGCCGACATGGTGGCGCTGGCGCAGCGGGAGGGGCTTCCGTTCCAGGCGTGGGTGGTGCCCGGGCCGTGGCGGGAGGCCCCCAGCCTGGCGGCCCTCAAAGAAGAGATCGTCGGCGACGGCAAGTGGGACCGGAGCCCGCGCAATCTCAGGCTGAACGTGTATCCGGTGTTCCCCTTCCGCGGTCCGAAGATGCTCGCCCCCGAGGTGACCGAGGTCATGCGGTATGTCGCCGAGCGTCAGCCCGGCAAGGTGATCTTCGCCATCGATCCGGCATACGACCCGCACGGCGAGGTCCCGGAAGAGAGGATGCTCGGCGGCTGGGCCATCGACGAGAACGGCGAGATCGGCGAGTTCCGTTTCAACCCCACCTATGAGCCCACCCTCACCGCGCTGCGGTACCGTCCGCCGGAGAACGAGGTGGAGCGTACGCTCCAAGCTCTGAGCTCACGCCGCGGCACCCCCGAGGCACTCCTGGACGCCTTCCGTGAGGGCACGTTGCTGGTCTCCGTAGACGAGGACGGGGGGCAACTCCGCTTCCGTCAGGGCGACGACGGTGAGCGCTTCCTGGACGTCTACACCGGCACCCAGTACGTCCCGGACGATGGTCGACAGGTACGGCCGATGAACGGGGGCGAACTCGCCAAGGGCTTGTTCGGCTGCAACGTTGCGATCAACCTTGGCAGCCGCCCCAGTATCTGGATCCCGTCGTCCGACCTCGCCGTCAGCGCGTTCGGATAGAGGCGGGCGTACGACGGTTCGGAGCCGAGCCGGCCTTCCCGCCGGGCGGGCTCGGGTACGTCTCCCGCCTGGGCCGCCTGGGAAGCCCGGGCGTCGACGTCCCCTCGCAGCCGCCCCGGCCGGACGGTCCGCTCCGGCCACACGGTCCGGGGCCACACGGTCCGCCCCAGCCGCACGGTCCGTACGGCGACTCCGGCACGCCCCGGCGGCGGGCCCCGTGCTCCAGGCCCGCCGCCGCGGTCGATCGTGTTCTGCCCTGCTCGTGTTCGACTCGTCCGAACCGCCGGATCTCAGGTCCGGTGGACCCACACCCCCGCGTCGCCGAAGCCGAGAACGTCGGCGCGGTTGTCGCCGGTGATGTTGGCGACGAAGCGTGGGTGCTGGTCCACGCGCCAACCCCCGGCGTCGTAGCCGAAGTTGGCGATCACCCTGCCCGGTGCGTCGAACTGCCCCCCGCCGAGCGAGCGGGAGACCCAGACGCCGGCGTCGCCGCACCCAACGACGTCCGCGCGACCGTCGCCCGTGGTGTCGGCGAGGAACCGCGGGTGCTTCTCGACGCGCCAACCCCCGGCGTTGTAGCCGAAGTTGTTGATGACGAGGGCCATCGGCTGGAAGGTGCCGTCGCCGTTGGACACCGCCACCCAGGTGCCCGCGTCGCCGAAGCCGACGATGTCGGCCTTGCCGTCGCCCGTGGTGTCGGCGAGGAACCGCGGGTGCTTCTCGACGCGCCAACCTCCGGCGTTGTAGCCGAAGTTGTTGATGGCCAGGTTCATGGGCTGGAAGGTGCCGTCGCCGTTGGAGAGGGCGATCCAGACGCCGTCGTTGCCGAAGCCGATGATGTCGGCCTTGCCGTCGCCGGTGATGTCGGCGAGGAACCGTGGGTGCTGCTCCACTCGCCAACCTCCGGCGTTGTAGCCGAAGTTGTTGATGGCGAGCTTCATGGGCTGGAAGGTGCCGTCGCCGTTGGACACCGCCACCCAGGCGCCCGCGTCGCCGAAGCCGACGATGTCGGCCTTGCCGTCGCCGGTGATGTCGGCGAGGAACCGCGGGTGTTTCTCGACGCGCCAACCCCCGGCGTTGTAGCCGAAGTTGTTGATGGCGAGCTTCATGGGCTGGAAGGTGCTGTCACCGTTGGACACCGCCACCCAGGCGCCCGCGTCGCCGAAGCCGACGATGTCCGCCTTGCCGTCGCCGGTGATGTCCGCGAGGAAGCGGGGGTGTTTCTCGACGCGCCAACCCCCGGCCACGTAACCGAAGTTGTTCACGCTCAGCCGTGGCGTCTCGAATTGGCCGTCGGAGTGGCCCGGCGACACCCAGACGCCCGCGTCGCCGAAGCCGACGATGTCGAGCCGCTTGTCCCCGGTGATGTCGGCGAGGAACCGCGGGTGCTTGTCCACCCGCCAGCCACCGGCCACGTAACCGTAGTTGCGGACCAGGAGCTGAGGCGCCCACCCCAGGTGCGCCGGGGTGAACTCACAGACCTCGAACGTGTTGCCCTTCATCAGGCAGGGGACTCCGCCGCCTCCTGCGCAGTTCTCGCAGTTGCCGTTGGCCAGACCGAACCGGCCCCAGGAACCGCCGCAGTCGCACTTGCTGGTGGCGTACTCGTCCGGGCAGCCGAAGATGTGCCCCGTCTCGTGGGCGAAGACCCGGTCGATGTTGTCCGGTCCCCACCCGTCGTTGGCGTACTGCATCACCAGCCTGGGGCCGCCGATGCTCGCGTACGCGAAGTGGCTCAGCGGGTACTTGGTGAAGAACCCGCAGTAGGTCCAGCGGGTGCCGAAGCGACCGCGCAGGTCCTCGACGTACGCGCCCACCCCGGCGAAGTCCGCGCTGTAGCCGATCGCGGCCATCGCCGGGTTGCGCCACAGCGCCTCCAGGTCGCCGGCGTTCGGGTCCGCGGGGACCGTCACTGCCACGTCCTGGATGTCGTAGGAGAAGCTGATTCCGGCGAGGGGGTTGGTCGTCGCGTAGAAGCTCAGCCCGTTCTGCACCTCGGCGACGACCTTGAGGATCTCGTCGTTGGAGAACTGCAGGTCGGGGGTCGGCCCCTGCACGATGACGATGCCGACCGCGACCGTCCCCTCCAGGTAGGAACTGGTGGGAGCGGGCGCGGTGGCGTCCGCCGCCCCGGCCGAGAAGGTGGGCGTGGGCGTGGGCACGATCGTGGTGCAGTCGGGCATGTCCCAGACCTCGGCGTGGCGCGGCCGGCGGCGCTTCGCCGCCCGGTAGCCGGCCGACTCGCGCAGACGCAGTGCGCCGAGTCCCAGCCGCTCCACCTCGGTGAGTCCGTCCGTGTCACCCGGCTCCGGGGCGGGAGGAGCAGCTGCGCCGGCCGGAGAGGTGACGACACTGACCCGGCCGTACCGGTGGATCGTGTGCCCCAGGCCGGGCCAGGCCGGGGCGGCGCCGCGCTGGTTCGCGTCCGTTCCGAGCACCGCACGTTCGGTGACGCTGATGTCGCCGGCCATCTCACACTCCGTTGGGGTTCAGGTCGGGCGGCCGGAAGTCCGGGTCGCCCCAGTTCCTGCCTTCGCCCAGCCTTGATGACTTCCTTGAGGGCCCTGACTTCCAGGCCTCGATGAACAGGAGCGCGTGCTCGTCGACTTGTCGTACGACGGCCTCGTCGCCCATGCTCGTGATCTCTCCGTGCGGTGAACGGGCGAGGGCCAGACGGCCGTCGCCGGACAGTTCCCGAAGGTGTTCCGCCAGGTGTTCCGCCGGTTCGTCCGCGCTCACGCGGAAGACCGTGATCCAGGGAGGAACACGGGCCACCACCGGCCAGCGCCCTTCCAGCGCGCCACCTCCGCGGGACTCACCCACGACGAGGATCTCCGTGCCGTCCATGGCGGCCCCCGCTGCCCTGAGCGTCTATGGATGAGGTGCGTCCCGCTCAGGGGGCAAACTCAACTCCCGGCACGGGGGACCGTCAACACGAAATCCGGCCAGATGCCCAAAGATGTACCGAACTATCAGGAAGAGTCAGATTTATCGGAAGCCTCCCGCGACCACACCGGCCGACGGACCACACCGGCCGGCCGCCCCACCGACCCGCCGGTCCACCGACTCACCGACCGATCCAGCCACCGCCGACGTCCCGGTCGGCTACCCGACGGCCGGGTCCCTGTGCACCTCGACCCGCACCCCCACCCGCATCCCCCACCCCTCCATCGCCCCCGCCTCCGCCTCCAGCACATGCCGTGACCGCAGCCGCGGCAGTCCCAGCCGCCCCGGCCTCATCGTGCGTACGGCGATGACGCGGAGCCGGCGGTCGAGGTAGGCGACGTCGATGGGGAACCGCATACGGAAGGTGTGCACGCTGCCCGCGGGGGAGAGCAGCAGGGCCCCGTCGACGGCGTCCCGTCCCAGCAGTCCCTTTGTCCGGGCCCGGTAGGAGGTCGCGATCTCCAGCGGTACGGCGAGTTTCTCCCGCTCCCCGTGCACGATCAGCTTCCCCCGGCCGTCCTGCCAGCGCCCCATCCCGGAGCCACCTCCTCGTCCTGGTGTGCCCACGCCGTCCGCGCCACTTCCCCGTAGCGTGGGAGTCGATCCTCTCTCTCCTGCACAGGTCAGGTGCCCGATGCGGGAAATCGGCCTGATGATGTCCCTCTCGCTCGACGGCTGCGTCGAGGGCCCTGACCGTGACACCGGCACGGCGTCCGCATGTTCATGGTCACCCAGGCCGCCGTGGCCGTACCGCAGCAGCACGACCCCGCCGTGGAGCAGCGCGCCCATCTCCGGCCGGGGCGACGAGAAGCTGGAGTACCTCGTCCGAGCCGGAGAGGTGGCGGAGTGGGCCGGTGCCTCGGTGGGCCGGAAAAAATGGGCGGCGCCCACCCGGACCCTCCTGTCACGATCAGTCCATGACTTCCGGGAACCCTCACACGTTCGAGGACCTCGTCGCCGAGGGTGCCGCCGTCCCCACCGCGGGATGGGACTTCTCGTGGTTCGAGGGGCGGGCCACCGAGGCGCGGCCCTCCTGGGGGTACGCCCGTTCGCTGGCCGGACATCTGGCAGGGGCCGCCGCCTCGCTCGACATCCAGACCGGCGGCGGTGAGGTGATGGCCTTCGCCCTCGACCAGGGGGTGAAGGCCCCCGTGCTCGCCGCGGCGACCGAGGGCTGGCCGCCGAACGCGGCCAAGGCCACCGCACTGCTGCGCCCGCGCGGCATCGTGGTCGTCGCCGTCCCGGAGGACGCGCCGCTGCCCTTCGCCGACGGCACCTTCGACCTGGTCAGCAGCCGGCACCCGGTCAACCCCCAGTGGGCGGAGATCGCCCGCGTGCTCCAGCCCGGCGGTACGTACTTCGCCCAGCATGTGGGCCCGCGCAGTGTCTTCGAGCTCGTCGAGTACTTCCTCGGTCCGCTGCCGCAGTCGCAGAGCTCGGACCGTCACCCCGATCACGAACGCGCCTGTGCCGAGGCCGCCGGACTGGAGATCGTCGACCTGCGCGCCGAGCGGCTGCGGATGGAGTTCCACGACATCGCCGCCGTCGTCCACTTCCTGCGCAAGGTGGTGTGGATGGTCCCCGGGTTCACCGTGGAGGAGTACGCGCCCCGACTCCGGGCCCTGCACGAGCGGATCGAGTCCGAGGGGCCCTTCGTCGCCCACAGCAGCCGTCATCTCGTCGAGGCCCGCCGGCCGAACTGCTGAGCTTCACGGGTGGGGTCGGCCGGAACCTTTCCGATCGTCAACTCCGCTTCGGTTCGCGGCACTTCGAACCGCCTGCTCGACAGGGGCGGTGGCGGGGCCATGCCTGTTCTCGCGTGGGTCCCGTCTCCACGGCCAGCGCGGTCATAAATAGTCGCAAATCGGTCAACGGGTGCATCGCAGGTCGATCTGCCCCACATATCCATGGTCTTCACGGGGTGTCCACATCGTTATCCCAGGCACCTCGCCTCCCGGCCGCGACTGACGTAAATTCAAGACGAGGTGATTCGCGTCAGCAAAGCTGCGCGGTGGCACCGCGCAGAGGAGGGGGCTGCGCGGTGCCGCGCCCACTTCCCGGCGTCAAAGAAACGTTCCGACCCGGAGTCACCCGCGCGGGCGATGCCCTACGCCTCCATGATGCCGCCGTGATTCGGCCATGAAACCCCCATGAACAGGCCCTCAAGCGGCCACCGGGCCGTCGCCGGGCAACTCCGGAGAGTAGTTGTGGCACGCCGATGCGCGCAGCATCACTTACGAAGGGTTATGGTGGAAACCCCCCCTCGGGCCGGTCCGTCTCCCCCCCACGGACCGGCCCGTTTTTTGTGCGCGGAACAGCGTGCGCCACTATGTCCAGGACCACGGCCACGGCCGCGCCCACCGCTCCGCCACGACCGCGCGCATGACTGTGCGCATGACAGAGGTGGCCGGGGTACTCGCTCCAGGGGCCGGCGTCCACCGAGGACTTCGGTGCCTGTTCGAGGGGCGCGGACCCGGTTCGGCACCCGGCGCCACAGGGCGGGCGCGACCAGTCGTCGACGTCCCGCAGCCGTCCAGGAACGAGCGGGGCTCCCACAGTTGAACAAGACAGGCCCCCACCGTCGGCGCCCGGAACCCCCGGTACGCTCTAGCCGCGGGGACCGCCATCTCAAAGGGGCTGACTTTCACGTGAACCTGCGCGACAAGCTGCGCGGCCTGCTCGTCAGGCTCTACGCACGCCGGGTGGAGGGCCACCTGGACCACGCTCAGGTGCCCAAGCACATCGGCGTCATCGTGGACGGCAGCCGTCGCTGGGCGAAGGCCGCCGGTTCCACCCCCGTCGACGGCCACCGCGCCGGTGCCGAGAAGATCGAGGAGTTCCTCGGCTGGTGCACCGAGACGGACGTCGAGGTCGTCACCCTCTGGCTGCTGTCGACGGACAACTTCAACCGGCCGCCGGAGGAGCTCGGCCCCCTCCTCGGCATCATCGAGGACGTCGTGCGTACCCTCGCCGCCGACGGCCGCTGGCGGGTCCACCATGTCGGCACCCCCGACCTGCTGCCCTCCCCGATGCAGACGGCGCTGAAAGAGGCCGAGGAGGCCACCGCCCACGTCGGCGGAATACTCGTCAACGTCGCCATCGGCTACGGCGGCCGCCAGGAGATCGCGGACGCCGTACGGTCGATGCTGCTGGACGCGCGCGACAAGGGCACCTCGATGGACGAGCTCGCCGAGGCCGTCGACACCGACATGATCGGCCGCCATCTCTACACAGGCGACCAGCCCGACCCCGACCTGGTGATCCGTACCAGCGGCGAACAGCGGCTGTCCGGATTCATGCTGTGGCAGACCGCCCACTCGGAGTACTACTTCTGCGACGTCTTCTGGCCGGCCTTCCGCAAGGTCGACTTCCTGCGCGCACTGCGCGACTACGCGGCCCGACACCGCCGCTACGGCGGCTGACGAGGACGCTCCACCGGAGAGCGGGCGCGGGCGACTACCCCTTTTGGGGCGCAAGTAACAAGGAGTTCACCAGGGCGCCGTCATACCCGATGGCATGGCAGCGCATGTTCGAGGGCATAAGCCAAGCAGGTCGACGCCCGAACCACGGGTGTCGGATCTCAGCGGACGGCACGGGGCCGTCCGCCCGGGAGGCCCTTTGCACCAGCTCGACTGTGCGGTGACAGCACGGAAGAAGCAGTGGAGGGCCGGTTTTCGGCCCGTGCATCGTGGCCGTGGACCGGTCCAGCTCCACTCCGTCGCTCCCCGACCTCATCCGAGGGGGTACGTCCTTCCGTGGTGACCAGCACAAAGCGCCGCATGCCTGACAGGCGCACCTATGTTCTCGACACCAGCGTCCTGCTGGCCGATCCGAACGCCCTGAACCGCTTCGACGAGCACGAAGTGGTGCTCCCGATCGTCGTGGTCACTGAGCTGGAGGCCAAACGGCACCATCCCGAACTCGGCTACTTCGCCCGGCAGGCCCTGCGTCTGCTCGACGAGTTCCGGGTCCGGTTCGGTCGCCTCGACGCCCCCATCCCGATCGGGGAACTCGGCGGGACCGTCCGTGTCGAGCTCAATCACTCGGACCCCAGCGTGCTGCCCAGCGGCTACCGCCTGGGGGACAACGACTCCCGCATCCTCGCGGTGGCCCGCAACCTGCAGGCCGAGGGCTTCGACGTGACCGTCGTGTCCAAGGACCTCCCGCTCAGGATCAAGGCGTCCTCGGTCGGTCTCCTCGCCGAGGAGTACCGCGCCGAACTCGCCATCACGGGCTCCTCCGGCTGGACCGGAATGTCCGAACTGACCCTGCCGGGCGAGCAGGTGGACATCCTCTTCGAGGAAGGCCACGTCTACGTCCCCGAGGCATCCGAGATGCCCGTGCACACCGGGCTGACCATCCACTCCGAGCGCGGCAAGGCGCTGGGCCGGGTGTCGCCCGACGGCAACATCCGTCTGGTGCGCGGCGACCGGGAGGCGTTCGGCATCAAGGGCCGCAGCGCGGAGCAGCGCATCGCGCTGGACATCCTCCTCGACCCGGACATCGGGATCGTGTCGATGGGCGGCCGGGCCGGCACCGGAAAGTCGGCGCTCGCGCTGTGCGCGGGCCTGGAGGCGGTCCTGGAGCGCCGCCAGCACAAGAAGGTGATGGTCTTCCGGCCGCTGTACGCGGTGGGCGGGCAGGAACTCGGCTATCTGCCGGGCTCCGAGCACGAGAAGATGAGCCCCTGGGCACAGGCGGTCTTCGACACGCTGTCCGCGGTCGCCAGCCGCGAGGTCATCGAGGAGGTCACCGCGCGCGGCATGCTCGAGGTGCTGCCGCTCACCCACATCCGCGGCCGCTCGCTCCACGACGCGTTCGTGATCGTGGACGAGGCGCAGTCCCTGGAACGGAACGTCCTGCTGACGGTTCTGTCCCGGATCGGCGCGAACTCACGGGTCGTTCTGACCCATGACGTGGCCCAGCGGGACAATCTGCGGGTCGGCCGCTACGACGGTGTGGTCGCCGTCGTGGAGAAGCTGAAGGGGCATCCCCTCTTCGCGCACGTCACGCTGACGAGGTCCGAGAGGTCCCAGATCGCGGCCCTTGTGACCGAAATGCTCGAAGACGGCCAGATCTAAGGCAATCTGCCAGATCTAAGCAAGACTGGGGTATTCAGGGCCAGTTGGCGCCGTCCGGAAAGGCGAAGAGCCTATCCGGACGGCGCCTTCGTGTGTCGCCGTTTCTCGAAATCACTGGCGTCAAACGGGATGTGAGCTTTCACACGCAACTCAGAATTGCCACCCGGCGTCCGGTTACGGCAGAGTCTCATTCCTGTCAGGCCCCGCATACGACACATCTGTACCCCCAGCGGTACGGCACCACAGCAACATCACAGCCAACTCCATAGTCGACGTCGTATGCCGCCCGAGTACCACGCGGCGCTCCCCGCAAGGGAGTTGCCCACCGGGCCCGCGCCTCCCGTGACCCCGCAGTACGGAGGCCAGTGAGCAGGGGCACGATTGCGTCCGCCAGGGTCACCGAAGCGGGCGATGCTGGAAGGAAACCGTGTGAGCCCGATTTCGGTCCGGGGATTCGCAGTGGCGTCGGCCACGGCAGTCACCGCTGTCGGAAGCGTCGTAGGCGTTGCCTCAGGCAGCGTCGCGCAGCCGAACGACGCCGAGGCGACGGCAGCCGACACGACGCTGCTCGCTGACATTCCCGCGGGCCAGCAGGCTCAGGTGCAGACCGCGTCCCTGACGCAGCAGGCCGACACCCAGGCCATCGCCGCGGACGCGAGCGCCAAGAAGGTCGCCGAGGAGTCGGCCCGCAAGGCCGCTGCCAAGAGCGCGATCGAGAAGAAGGAGTCCGCCGAGAAGGCGGCCAAGGAAGCCAAGGAACGCGCCGAGGCCAAGAAGGCGGCCAGCAGGGACGCGTCCAGCTTCCCGGTGCAGAGCTCCTACACCACCGCGCAGATCCAGGCGATGGCTTCCTCGATGGTGCCGAGCGGCCAGTTCCAGTGCTTCAGCAACATCGTGGACCACGAGTCCAGCTGGAGCTACACGGCCGTCAACGCCTCCTCCGGTGCCTACGGTCTCTTCCAGGCCCTGCCGGGCTCCAAGATGTCGTCGGTCGGCTCGGACTGGCGGACCAACCCGGCCACCCAGATCAAGTGGGGCCTCAACTACATGGACAGCCGCTACGGCAGCCCGTGTGAGGCATGGTCGTTCTGGCAGGCCAACCACTGGTACTGAGCGCGCCCCGCACTCAACCTCGCGAAGCCCCTTCCCGTCCTACGGGGAGGGGCTTTTGCCCTGTACGGTCGGATCCGACGACTCCAGGGGGAGTGGTGGTCACGGACGGGGGAAGAGGACGATTCATGTCGCGAGTGCCAGGGTGGCTCGGCCGGGTGGGTGCCCGGCTGACCGATGTGGGAGAGCGCTTGGACGAGCGCCGGGCCGAAGTGGCGCGGGAGGAGGCCGAGACCGACGCGGCCCCGCCGCCCCCTGAACGCAAGCGGGCGTCCGTGAGCCCCGCCGCCCGTCCGGCCGTCGTACTGGCCCCCCGCCCCGATCCGGCGCAGGCCGTGCCGTGGGGCGTACGGGTCGCCGCCGAGGCCGGCTGGCGGCTGCTGATCCTCGCGGGCACCGTCTGGGTGCTGATGCGGGTCATCAGCGCCGTCCAACTCGTCGTCTTCGCCTTCGTCATCGCCCTGCTCATCACCGCGATGCTCCAGCCGACGGTGGCCCGTCTCATGCGCCACGGCGTCCCGCGCGGCCCGGCCACCGCGCTCACCGCGATCCTCGGGTTCGTCGTCATCGGTCTCATGGGCTGGTTCGTGACCTGGCAGGTCATGGAGAACATCGACAACCTCTCCGACCAGATCCAGAGCGGTATCGACGATCTGCGCAACTGGCTGCTGAAGAGCCCCTTCCACGTCACCGACAAGCAGATCAACCAGATCGCCAAGAACCTGCGCGAAGCGGTCGGCGCCAACACCGACCAGATCACCTCCGCGGGCCTGGAAGGCGTCCAGGTCGTGGTCGAGGGACTGACGGGCATCCTGCTGACGTTCTTCTCCACCCTCTTCCTCCTGTACGACGGCCGGCGGATCTGGGAGTGGACGCTGAAGCTGGTCCCGGCCGCGGCCCGGCCGGCTGTCGCGGGCGCCGGCCCTCGCGCCTGGCACACCCTCACCGCCTACGTCCGCGGCACGGTCCTCGTGGCCCTCATCGACGCCGTCTTCATCGGTGTCGGCATCTACTTCCTCAACGTCCCCATGGCCGTCCCGCTGGCCGTCTTCATCTTCCTGTTCTCCTTCATCCCGCTCGTGGGCGCGGTCGCCTCCGGCGCGCTGGCGGTGGTCGTCGCGCTGGTCACCCAGGGCGTGTTCACGGCGCTCATGACGCTCGCGGTGGTCCTCGCGGTCCAGCAGATCGAGGGCCACATCCTGCAGCCGTTCATCCTCGGCCGTGCGGTGCGCGTCCACCCGCTCGCGGTGGTGCTGACGGTCGCGACGGGCGGCATGGTGGCCGGTATCGGCGGCGCGGTGGTGGCCGTACCGCTGGTGGCGGTGACGAACACCGTGGTGAGCTATTTGAAGGCGTACTCGGAGGAACAGACGAGTGCGGAGGCCGATCCGGCCGTCGAGGACACGGCTGTCGGCACCGAAGCCGACGACGTGCCCAGCGATGCACCCCCGGGCGGTGACGCACCCCCCGGTGCCCCCGACGAGAGCGCCGAGGACCCCGCCCGGCGGGACTGAGCGCCGTGCCGCCGGGCTCCTGCGGTGGGTGGCGACGGTCGCGGAACCCGGTGTCCGGACGGGAAATCCGGTGATTATATTCGGTCAAATGAGCGCCGAAGCAAGTGTTTTGAACAGCCCGTGAACTCAACTTCCGTCAACTAGCGGCAGGTAGGAAACCAGCACCCGGAATATGCGCCCGGACTGATACACATTCCTTCCTCAGCGCTACGCGTCAGGCGTATGTGCGAGGCGGCGGGGGGTGTGATGTCGGGCCACGAACACCTGGCACTGGCCCTGGCCGCGTGCGGCCGGGACAGCTTCACCGGGGAGCTGCGGATCACCGGCTCACCCGGCGGCACCTTCCACTTCGGGGACGGCCGGGTCGTCGCCGTGGAGTCGCCCGGAGCCCCCGGGCCCGAGGCACTGCTGCTGCGTTCCGGACGGGTCAGCGGCGAGCAGTGGGCCGAGTTGGTGCGGGAGTCCGGCGGCTCGCGCTGGCCGGCGACCGCGCTCATCGCGCACGGCTACGCGGGGGCCGCGCAGCTGCGGGTGGTGTGCGCACTGGCCCTGCACGACGCCGCCTTCGCGATGGTCGCGGGGCGGGTGGAGAAATGCGAACGCGTCGTCACCGCCGAGCCGTTCGCGCAGGTCCCGGTGGGTGAGATGCCCCTGCGGCTGCTCCAGGACGCGACCCGCAGACTCATCGCCCTGGCCGCGCTGCCGCACCCGGTGCATCCCGACCGGGAACGGCCCGTGCCCGCCCCCGCACTCGAAGGCACGGCCACCGCGACCACCGCACTGCGGCGCGATCTGCTCGACCGGGCCGACGGTCGCCGTACCGCCCGCGATCTCGCCTTCCGGGTCGGACGCGGCGTCTACACCGTCACCGTCGAGGTCGCCCGGATGCTCGACGAAGGCCTCCTGGTCTGTGTCGAGACGCCCGAACCGATCCCGGTCCGGACGCTCCCGGACGGCCAGGGACTGCGTCAACGGCAACCGGTGCCCACCGAGCCGGCCAGGCCCGTGGAACGCGCCGATCTGCCACTCCGTAAACCAGGAAGCTTTTTCCGCCTCCGGAACGGAACACCGAAATGAAGCAGCCGATCAGATGTGAACAGAATTAGGGGAGTTGAGTATATGGATCACAAAGCCCTGGCGCGCGAAATGCGCGGTCTGCGTGAACAGGTCACCGGTATCACGGACACCGCGGTCGCCGCCGCGGACGGGCTGCTCATAGCCGCCGACACCGCCGACTCGATCGACCCGGAGGGTCTCGCCGCGCTCGCCGCGGCCGGCCTCGGCCTGGCCCGGCGCACCTCCGAGGCGACCAGCCGCGGCATGCTGCGCAGGACGGTGACGTACGGCAGCCACGGCTGCGCCGCCTTCTACGCCGTCGGCGACACCGCCCTGATGGTCGTACTCGGCGACGAGGGCATGGACGTGGAGCACCTGCACCGAGCGACTCAACCGACCCTGAACCGGATCGGTTCGATCCTCACCGGCAAAGCGACCGAGAAAGCATCAGAAGGAGTCTGAAGGGATGGCGACGAAGCGCATGGCCACAGGTTTCTCCGACCAGGTGATGGGCCTGGTCAAGTCCCTTCGTACCGAAGCCCCCGACTGCGTCGCCTCCGGCGTGGTCGACATGTCCACGGGCATGCTGCTGTCGTACGAGACCGTCGAGAACCACCCGCCGGAGGTCCTGGACCTCCTGGCGGGCGCGACTCTCGACCTGTTCCAGGGCCGTACGGTCGTGATGATCGAGGACGTCTTCAAGGAGCGTCGCGGGGTGGCCAGTGACAACCACTTCTTCCAGGAGGTCCTGGTCAACAGCGAGAACCTCACGCACCTGTTCGTGCGGCTGAACGAACAGCAGGACGTCGTGGCCGTCGTCGTCTGCCGCAAGTCGGTCAACGTCGGCATGCTGTTCGCCCAGGTCCGGCGGGTGGTGCGGGAGTACAGCCTCTGAACGGACGGCCGGCTGCGGGCGGTTACTCCGTCCGCAGCCCGTCCGGCCGCATCAGCCTGAGCAGCGGCGGCAGGCTCAGCAGCGTCACCACGACGACCACCGCCGCGCCCACGCCGGTCATCGACAGCACGCTCGGCCAGTCCACGCGCACCCCGGTGTTCGTCATCCGCAGCAGGACCACGCCCAGCGTCAGCCCCACCACCATGGCCAGCAGCAGACCGAGCACGATCGGGATCGCTGTCTGCCACAGCACCGACAGGCTCAGGGTGCGCCGCCTGGTGCCGAAGGCGACCAGCGCCGACAGCAGCTTCTTGCGCTCGCGCAGCTGCTCCAGCTGGGAGACCAGCAGGCTCGCCCCGATCAGCGCGAGGACACAGGTGGCGCCCACGAACAGGCCGGTGCGGATGGAATCGTAGCGGTCGTTGCTCTTGATGGACGCCCAGGTCATCGGCTCTTCGAGCGGGTCGATCCGGGCCGCCGTGTTGCGTACGTACTCGTAGGCGTCCGGCACGGACTTGTCCAGGCGCAGATAGATCTGGCCGCGCACACCCGCCGCGGCCTTCGCGGGGAAGGCGGCCGGGGTGATCAGGAGACCGCCGCGCCGGTAGCCGGTCGGGTCCGCGATGGACTCGGCCTGCTTGACGGTCTTCGGCACGGTCCAGGTGACCGGGGTGGGCTTGTCCGGGTCGTCGGAGGTGTCGAAGTAGAGCGTCTTGCCCGGTTCGGCCGCCACGGTCGACTCGGGGTCGGCGTTCTGCGGGGCGGAGGAGTCGTTGCCCGTGCCCTGTGTGACATGGGAGGCGAAGACGTCGCCGTCGTTGCAGGAGGGCAGCTTGGCCACCTCACGCAGGGAGACGCAGTCGGCGACGGTCACCCGGGCGAAGTTCGCGTTGTCACCCGGCCCGTCGTTGGCGTACCCCTCGTCGAAGGCGTACACCTGCGCCACGCCCCGGGTCGCGGAGAGCTCCTTCACGGTCGCGGCGAGCGTCCTGTCCTGCGGGACGGAGATCTGCATCTGCGCCCGCGTGACGTCGTAGCCGGTGTCCTCGGTGTAGTCGCCCTCGACGCCCGCGAACAGCATCTGCAGCGCGATCGCCCCGGCCACCGCCACCGCGATGCCGTTGACCATCCTGGCCGCCGTGCCGCTGTTCAACTGCAGCCTGCGCACGGCCAGTTGCCAGGACAGGCCGCCCGAGCCGAGCCGGGCCACGACCGCCTCGACGATCCACGGCAGCAGCGCGGTCACCCCGACCAGGAGCAGAACCACTCCGCCGGTGACGAGGTACTGGTTGAAGTCGCCGCCGTCGCGTCCCTGTCCGACCATCGGGTAGAGCATCCCGAGCCCGGCCAGCGGCAGCAGCAGCCGCCACCACAGCCGGCGCCGCGCGGGCTTGGCCGTACGCACCACGCCGAGCGGCTCGATCACCACTCCGCGCAGGGCGAGCAGGGTCACCAGAACGGCCGCGGCGGGCACCGCGACAGCGACCAGCAGGGCAAGAAGGGGCGAGGGGTTGAGGTAACTCGGGAAGACGCTCTCCCCGAACACCTCGACGGAGCCCGCCACTTCACGGGCGATCAGGAAGAACCCGGTGCCCAGGACCAGTCCCAGCACCGCACCCGCGAGCGCTTCGCCGGCCGCGATCCGACGGGCCGAGCGGCCGTCGGCGCCCACCAGACGCAGGGCGGCGAGCCGTCGGTCGCGCCGCTCGCCGCCGAAGCGCACGGCGGCGGCGATGAACACGGCGACCGGCATCAGCAGCACGATGAAGACGACCAGGACCAGCAGGACCAGTACCGGATCGGTGCGTTCCGTGATCGGGTTCGGGTTCCCGAACCGGTCGATGCGGGTGATCCGCCCGCCGGTGATGCCCTGGGCCGCGAGGCCCTCGGCGCCCCGGTAGTAGGCGAGTTCGGCGGAGCCGATCAGCCCGCTCTCGCCGATCGTGCCGACGATCTTCTGCGGCAGCCGCTGTCGCAGGAGCGTGCCGCCACCGGACTCCAGCAGCTTCTTCAGCGCGGGGGAGACCACCATCTCACCGACCGCCGGGAACTTCTGGACCCCCGGCGGCAGGGGAGCCTTCGGCCCCTCGGGCTCCAGCTCCCGTCCGCGGATGCTCGTGTCCCGGAAGGTCGTTCCGGTGGCCGCCACCAGCAGCGTGTCGGCCGCCTTCGGGGGGATCTTGTCGCTGTACGTGATGTCCGTACGGGCGTCCTCGCGCTGGTGCCGCACCGCCAGTGCGCTCGGCAGCGCGGTGGTCAGCAGCAGCAACGCCACGCCGAGGCCCACGCCGACGGCGGTCAGCAGTGCCCGGAACCATCCTTCGCGTCCGCCCGCGAAGGCGAACCGAACCCCCATGGCGAGGTCTCGCCACCACTGCCTGAGCGTCATACGACCCGCTCCATGTCCCGGGACTTCCCGTCCCGTACGACGATCTCGCGGTCGGAGTAGGCGGCGACCCGTGCCTCGTGCGTGACGAGGACGACGGCCGCGTTGGTGGACCGGGCGGCCTCGGTAAGCATCTCCATGACCCGCTCGCCGTTGAGGGAGTCGAGCGCGCCGGTCGGCTCGTCGGCGAACAGCACACGCGGGTTGGTCACCAGGGAGCGGGCCACGGCCACCCGCTGGCCCTGACCGCCGGACACCTCGCCCGGGCGCTTCTTCCTGAGGTCGTCGACCTCCAGGCGCTCCATCCAGCCCAGCGCCGTCTTCTCGGCCTCCTTGCGCGAGGTGCCGTTCAGCCGCAGTGGAAGAGCCACGTTCTCGACGCAGGTCAACTCGGGGACGAGCTGCCCGAACTGGAAGACGAACCCGAACTCCGAGCGCCGGAGCGCACTGCGCTCGGCGTCGTTCATCGTGGCCATCTCCCGGCCGTTGTAGGTGATCGAGCCCGAGTCGGGCGGGACGATCCCGGCGAGACAGTGCAGCAGCGTCGACTTGCCGGACCCCGAGGGGCCCATGACGGCGACGACCTCACCGGGGTGGATGGAGAACTCGGCACCGTCGAGAGCGACGGTGGGACCGTACGTCTTGCGCAGCTCGCTGGCCACGAGCAGGGAACCGGCCGGGGTCACTTGACCACCACCTCCGCGAGCTTGTCGAGACGCGCCGCGGTCAGTTCCAGCCAGCGCAGGTCGGCTTCCAGATGGAACAGGGCGTGGTCGCAGATCAACTGGTCGGCGAGGTCCCCCTTCCGCTTCCGGTCGGTGAGGATGCGCATCATCCGCAGGTGCTCGGAGCGCTGCGCGTCGAGGATGTCGCCGGCGTCCCGGTGCGTGAGCAGCGCGAGGACGATCTTGGTGTACAGCGTGGACTGGAGATACGGCTCGGGCTTCTCCGGCGTCGCGAGCCAGTGCTGTACGTCGGTGATCCCGGCGTCCGTGATGGCGTACCGCTTGCGCTCGGGGCCTCCGCCGGGCTCGATCCCGTCGACTTCGACGAGTCCGTGCTTCAGCAGCCGGGACATCGTCGAGTAGACCTGGCCGTAGTGCAGAGGCCGGTCGTGACCGAACTTCTCGTCGAAGGCCCGCTTGAGGTCGTAACCGTGCCGGGGGCCGGACTCCAGGAGCCCTAGAAGAGTGTGACCGATGGACATGGGGAGGACTGTACTCGCGGTGTATACCCCATGTGTATACGCAGGGTGTGTAGAGGAGATCGGGACGTGAGCAGCCGCAGGTGGGGGCCTATTGTCACGGTTCTGCTACATGCCCTCGGTCGCCTCGGTCGTCCTTGGGGGGCCGTCCCCGGCGCGGCAGGGGCCCGGTGTCACCGGGCAGCCTCCCGGCCTCCTTCAGGGCCCTGCGGAGCAGGAACTCGATCTGCGCGTTGGCCGACCGCAGCTCGTCCCCCGCCCACCGCGCGAGCGCCTCGTGCACCAGCGGGTCCAGCCTCAGCAGCACCTGCTTGCGCTGCTGAGGCCGTCGCTCGGGGGAGCCCCCCTCGGAAGGTGCCGTCACTGGTAGAGCGTCCCGGTGTTGAGGACCGGCTGCGGAGCCCGGTCACCGCACAGCACCACCATCAGGTTGGACACCATCGCCGCCTTGCGCTCGTCGTCCAGCGATACGATGTCCCGCTCGGTGATGCGGGCCAGCGCCTCCTCGACCATGCCGACCGCGCCCTCCACGATCTGCCGCCGGGCCGCGACGACCGCCCCGGCCTGCTGCCGCTGGAGCATCGCCGAGGCGATCTCGGGCGCGTAGGCGAGGTGCGTGAAGCGGGACTCGATGATCTGCACGCCGGCCGTCTCCACACGCGCGTGCAGCTCGGTGGCGAGCTTCTGGGTGATCTCGTCGGCGTTGCCGCGCAGCGAGAGCCCGTCCTCCTCGTGGGCGTCGTAGGGGTACTCGATGGCGATGTGCCGGACGGCCGTCTCGGTCTGGGTGGCGACGAACTTCACGTAGTTGTCCACCTCGAAGGTGGCCTGCGCGGTGTCCTCGACCCGCCACACCACGACCGCGGCCAGCTCGATCGGGTTGCCGTAGGCGTCGTTGACCTTCAGGACGGCGGTCTCGTGGTTGCGGACCCGGGTAGAGATCTTCGTGCGGGAGGTGAAGGGGTTCACCCAGCGCAGCCCGTCCTGGCGGATCGTGCCCCGGTAGCGCCCGAAGAGCTGGACGACCCGGGCCTCGCCGGGCGCGACCGTGTTCAGGCCGCGCAGTGAGATGAGCGCGGCGACCAGCACGAGGACACCGCCGGCCGCGAAGCCGGGACTGCGTGAACTGGCCGCGAACAGCACGACGGCGGCCAGCAGGCCGACCAGGCCCAGCAGCAGCGCGAGCGCGCCGCCGATGCTGTGCGCGGCGACCTCCCGGACGCGCGGGGCGGGCATCTCGGGTACCGAGTCATCCGCGGACATGGTGATCCCCCATCTGTCTGATGTCTATCGAAGTTCTAGCTAACTGATATCAGATTACCCCGCTGCGGCAACCTTCACACCCACCTGGGAGTCTGGTTCCGATGAGACGGGTGCTGATTCTCACGCCCCGTGAGGCCCGGATGGAATGTCCTTTGTCATATAGAGCGGTGTTAGCTTTCTGAGCTGACCAGAGCCACGAACCGGTGTGGCCGCCGATGAGGAAGCGGAGCGAGTCGACCCATGGGACGAGCGGAAGAGAGAAAAGCACGTCAGCGCGGTGGTCGCCGCGCGGCGCCGCCCGCACGCTCGTCCGGGACGCCGAGCGAGGGCGTCGTGACCGGCGGCCGGGCAGCGGCCCGCAAGGCCGCCCAGGGCAAGAAGAACGCAAAGAACGCCAAGAACGGCAAGAGCGCGATACGACGGCTCTTCACCTGGAAGAAGATCCTTGGCGCGTTCTTCGCCTTCTGTCTGCTCGGCATCGGCGCCTTCGTCGTGATGTACATGATGATCTCCGTGCCCAAGGGCAACCCGGACGCGCAGAAGCAGAGCAACATCTACAAGTACAACGACGGCTCGACGATGGCCCGCGAAGGCGACACCAACCGCGAGATCGTCGACCTCGCCGAGGTTCCCAAGCCCGTCCAGCACACCTTCGTGGCGGCGGAGAACAAGTCCTTCTACACGGACGCCGGCGTCGACCTCAAGGGCACGGCCCGCGGTCTGATCAACACGCTGTCCGGCAAGGGCAAGCAGGGTGGCTCGACCATCACCCAGCAGTACGTGAAGAACTTCTACCTCGACCAGGACCAGACCGTCACGCGCAAGCTGAAGGAACTGGTCATCTCGCTGAAGGTGGACCGCACGACGTCCAAGGACAAGATCCTCGCGGGCTACATCAATACCAGCTACTACGGCCGCGGCGCCTACGGCATCCAGGCCGCCGCCCAGGACTACTACCGCGTCGACGCCAAGAATCTCTCGGTCGAGCAGGGCGCGTATCTCGCCGCACTGCTTCAGGCGCCGAGCCAGTACGACTGGGCGGTCGCCAGCGACACCGGCAAGAAGCTGGTGCAGGCACGCTGGAACTACGTCCTGGACAACATGGTCGAGCAGGGCTGGCTGAACAAGACCAAGCGCGACGCCATGACCTTCCCGGTGCCCAAGGAGCCCAAGGCCGCCCCGGGCATGGAGGGGCAGAAGGGCTACTTCATCAAGCTCGCCAAACAGCAGCTCGAGAAGCAGTTGATCAAGCAGGAGAACATCACCCAGGACGAGGCCGAGGCCCGGGTCGAGAACTCCGGCTGGACCATCACCCTGAACATCGACAAGAAGAAGCAGGCCCAGCTGGAGAAGTCCGTCAAGAGCCAGCTGACCAGTCAGCTCGACCCGAAGAAGCGGGCGGTCGACAAGAACGTCCAAGCCGGAGCCGCCTCGGTCGACCCCAAGACGGGCAAGATCGTCGCCCTCTACGGCGGCCAGGACTACACCAAGCACTACATCAGCAACGCCAACCGCACCGACTACCAGCCCGCCTCGACGTTCAAGCCGGTCATTCTGGCCGCCGCCCTGGAGAACGCCTCCGAGACGCAGGGCGGCAAGGCGATCGGCGCGAACACGATCTACGACGGCACGAGCAAGCGCCAGGTCGTGGACAGCAACGGCAACAAGGTCGGCTTCGGCCCCGAGAACGAGGACGACGCGGACTACGGCAAGGTCACCGTCCAGACCGCGATGGACAAGTCCATCAACTCCGTCTTCGCGCAGATGGGCGTGGACGTCGGCATGGACAAGGTGCTCGAGACGGCCACCAAGATGGGCATGGACACCGGCGAGCTCAAGGCGCTGCCCGCCTACACGCTGGGCACCATGGGCGCGAGCCCGATCCAGATGGCGGGCGTCTACGCCACGCTCGACAACCACGGCAAGCAGGTCACGCCGACCATCATCAAGTCGGCGGAACAGGGCGGCACCGAGGTGCAGATGCCCGACCCGATCGGCGACCAGGTCATCAGCCGCGAGGCCGCGGACACGGTGACCTCGGTCTTGACCGGTGTGGTCGACGACGGTACGGCCAAGGTGTCCGTGGCCCAGAACCCGGCCCGCGACGGCCGGAAGGTCGCCGGCAAGACCGGTACCTCCGACGACAACCTGTCGGCCTGGTTCACCGGCTACACCCCGGACCTGGTCACCTCGGTCGGTCTGTTCGGCGAGAACTACAAGACCCACGCGCAGAGCAAGATGTACAAGACCGCCGGCCTTCCCCGCGTCAACGGCGGTGGCTTCCCGGCGCAGATCTGGGCCGAGTACACCTTCGGCGTCGCGGGCGAGAACACCAAGTTCGACCTGGACACCGACCAGGGCGCCGCGGTTCAGCCCAGCTGGACCCCGAGCCCCAGCGCCAGCGTGTCCGACACGCCGTCGGCGTCCGCGACCACGAAGAAACCGACGACCAGTGCGCCGGCGACCCCGGTGACGCCGACGACCAGTGCGCCGGTGACGCCGACGACCAGTGCGCCGGTGACGCCGACGACCAGTGCGCCGGTGACCCCGACGACCAGTCCGCCGAACCCGTTCGACCCCAACGGCGACCAGTAGCGGAGAAGCAGAGAAGGGCGCCCGGTGGTCACCGGGCGCCCTTCTCTCGTTCCTGTACCCGTGCGGGCAGCGGCGCGGTCAGTTCCGGTTCAGCTCGAACCACACCACCTTGCCGGTGCTGAGCCGGGTCGC
This sequence comes from Streptomyces sp. NBC_00285, assembly GCF_036174265.1. NCBI lineage: Bacteria > Bacillati > Actinomycetota > Actinomycetes > Kitasatosporales > Streptomycetaceae > Streptomyces > Streptomyces sp. NBC_00285. The sequence continues at coordinate 6,947,686 of NZ_CP108055.1, forward strand.
CCCCCACCGGCGGGCCAGCCGGTTGACGAGGTACAGCCCGCGCCCACCCTCGTCGGTGGCGCGAGCCTGCCGCAGCCGCGGCAGTTGCGGCACGTCGTCCCCGACCTCGCAGCGCAGCACGTCGGTCCGCAGGAGCCGTAGCGTGACCGGCCGCGTCGCGTACCGCACGGCGTTCGTCACGACCTCACTGACCAACAGCTCGACGGAGTCGGTGAGATCCTCCATGCCCCAACGGGACAGTGCCCGCCGCGCGAGCCGCCGGGCACGGCCGGGTGCCGCGTCCTCCGGCTCCAGGAACCAGTACGCCACGTCACTCGGCGCGATCCCGTCGAACCGTGCGGCGAGCAGCGCGATGTCGTCGTCCCGGTCGCCCGGGCCGAGCATGTCGAGCACCTCGTCGCACAACGCCTCAAGGGGCGGCGGATGATCCGGCCCGGTCAGCTGAGCGGTCGCGGCGAGCTTCTCCCGCAGCTGCTCTATCCCGGTCCACACGTCCCGCAGCCGGGACTCCACGAGCCCGTCGGTGTACAGCAACAGCGTCGCCCCGGCGGGCGCGTCCAGCTCCACGGCCTCGAAGTCGACGCCCCCGACACCGATCGGCGCGCCGGGCGGCACCCGGAGCACCTCCGCACGGCCGCCCAGATGCAGCAGCACGGGCGGCGGATGCCCGGCGTTGGCGATGGTGATGCGGTGCGAGACCGGGTCGTACACGGCGTAGAGGCAGGTCGCCATACGGTCCGTACCGAGCCGTTGGGCCTGTTCGTCCAGGTGGTGCAGCACCTCCTGCGGAGGCAGGTCGAGCCCGGCGAGGGTCTGGGCCGTCGTCCGCAGCTGGCCCATGATCGCCGCGGACGTCATGGAGTGGCCCATGACGTCGCCCACGACCAGCGCGACCCGGCTGCCCGGCAGCGGGATCGCGTCGTACCAGTCGCCGCCCACCCGGGCCGTCTCGGCGGCCGGCAGATAGCGCGAGGCCAGCCGTACGCCGGTCGGACGCGGGAGGGTCTCCGGGAGCATGGTGCGCTGCAGCTCGTCGGCGATGTACGCCTCACGGCCGTACAGGACGGCCTTGTCGATGCCCAGCGCGCTGTGCGTGGCCAGCTGGGCGGCGACCAGCAGGTCGTCCGGGTCGAAGGGAATGCGGTCGGGGCGCCGCAGGAACAGCGCGGCGCCGATGACCCGGCGCCGGCCACGCAGCGGGGCCAGGATCGCGCGACGCCCGGACGGTACGGCGAACTCGCAGCCCTCGCCGAGCAGTTCGGGAAGCGCCGCGTGGGCCGCGGGCGTGTCTGTGAAGACCGGGCGCACTCCGCGCAGCACCTCGGCGAGCGCGCTGCCGGGCTGTACCTCGCACAGTTCGGTGCCGAGGGCGTCCAGCTCGGTCGGGTTCTCCGGCACCGGCACCGGGAGGATGCCGTCCTCCAGGTCCCGCTCCTGCTGCGGGATGCGGTCGCTGCGCCGCAGCCTGAGCACGAGGGGGCCGGTGGGCCGCTCGTCGCCGACCGGCAGCGGATCGCGCAGATAGACGAGGATCGCGTCGGAGAACGTCGGCACGGTCGCCCGGCACAGCCCCATGACGATCTCGTCCAGGTCTATACCGCGCGCGATCCGCCGGGTCGCCGCGCCCACGAAGCGCAGCCGGTCCCCGTCCCGTCGCATGGGCGTGGGACGGCCCGGTGACAGCCCCTGTCCGGTACGGCGTTCCTCGCTGCTGATGCTGCTCTGTGGCCGCTCGCCCTCGCCACCCGGCTGGACCGGGACCCCATCGGGGACGGGCCGCGGGCGGTGCGTGTCCTGCTCCGTAGCGGCCGGCTGGGAGTGCTCGGGGCCGGTTCCCGCCGGGTTCATACCCATGTCCTCGTTGTTGCCGGTTCTGCCGGTCTTGCCGGTCGTGCTGTTGCTGGCCTGAATGACGGGTGCCGCCTCCGGCGCGGTGTCACCGGAGCGGGCCTGAACGGGTAAAGCTGACGGCGCCTCGACGCCCGGTGCCGGTGAGGGCGCCGGGGAACGCAGACGCGCCCCGCGGGGTTCCGTGGGGTCGACGCCCGGCTGGGGGCGTTCGAAGGAGGTCGGGTGCTCCGTCACGCGTGTCGAATCCGTCCGTCCGGGGCTGCACGCCGTACGCGCAGTCGGTCCCGCCGAAATGCCGATACCCGGAATGCGTGTCCCAGGAACGGAATTCCCGCGTGGTCAGGGGCTGCTCCTGCGTTGTTGGCGAAACGTCGGCCCGTACCGGTGTTGCCCTCGTACCCCACGCTCACGTCCTGCCGCCCCTCGGTGACGATCGGTCAAGCCCAGTGCCCGCTCCGGTAGTTGCCGCTGCGCACTCTTGCGGAGGACGATCCTACGTTTGCAGCCCGGGGGCGCATCAAGGGTCTCATGAGGACAAGTGCGCGGGCATACGGTCCCAGTCTTCCGGAAGGATCGGTACAGACCAGGACGGATCGGGCCGCCAGTCGGGCCAGCCGTCCGAGAACGGCGGGCCCCAGGCGCGGATCACCTCCACCGCGGACCGCCCCGCGGACCTGACCTGCCCGGCCAGTTCGGGGCTCATCAGCCCGTCCCGCTGGGCCTGCCCGAACTCGTCCTCGTCGAGCCAGCGCCAACTGCGGTCCGGGTGCACGGAAATGTCCAGGAAGTGGTCCTCGGAGTCCACACCCCCCGCCCAACGCGTCAGCGGCTGCTCGAGGTTCACGTACCAGTTCTTGAACTGCCAGCCCGGTTCCCAGAACAGCCAGACCGACCACGGCAGTCCCGGCCGCGCCAGCTTCAGCACCCCGGTGCCGAACCAGTGGTCCCGCTGCACGGTCCGCGGCTTGGTGTAGCGGGACTCCAGCGGCTCCGCGTGCACGGACGTGCCGTCGGCCAGTACCGGCTTCACACACTCGGTGCCCGGCGCCAGCCAGACGGCGAGCAGATCCTCGTCGTCGCGGACGACGGTGACCGGGCGGACGATGTGGAAGTGCGCGCCGGAGTTCTCCCGGTAGCGCCACAGGATCTGACTCCCGGGCTCCCAGAAGGACGTCGACGTGCCCGCTTCCACCGCTCTCACCGCTCCACCGTCTGCCATGAAGAAATATTAGGTGCCATGGGCATACGACGCTGCGGTGCGCGTCACGGTTCACGCCGGGGGCGGGAAAGGTTACGGCCGTGTCATCCGCAGGACATCCAGTGCCTCGTCCAACTGCTCCTCCGTCAGGTCGCCGCGCTCCACATACCCGCTCTCCAGCACGACCTGCCGGATCGTCTTCAGCTCGGCGAGGGCCTTCTTGGCGACCTTCGCGGCCTCCTCGTACCCGATGTACTTGTTGAGCGGGGTGACCACGGAGGGCGAGGACTCGGCGTACTCCCGGGCCCGTTCGCGGTGGGCGACGATCCCGTCGACGGTCCGGTCGGCGAGCAGCCGGGAGACGTTGGCGAGCAGCCGGACCGACTCCAGGACGTTCTTCGCGATGACCGGCAGCATGACGTTGAGCTCGAAGTTGCCGGCCGCACCGGCGGTGGCGACGGTCGCGTCGTTGCCCACGACCTGCGCGGCGACCATCAGCACGGCCTCCGGGATCACCGGGTTGACCTTGCCGGGCATGATCGACGAACCGGGCTGGAGGTCGGGCAGGGAGATCTCCGCGAGGCCGGTCCTCGGACCGGAGGACATCCAGCGCAGATCGTTGGCGATCTTCGTGAGTCCGACCGCGATGGTCCTGAGCTGCCCGCTGGTCTCGACGATCCCGTCCCGCGCGCCCTGCGCCTCGAAGTGGTCCCGTGCCTCGGTGAGCGGCAGCCCGGTGGTGCGGGCCACCTCCTCGATGACCGCGGCGGAGAAACCGGGAGGGGTGTTGATGCCGGTGCCGACCGCCGTGCCGCCCAGGGGGAGTTCGGCGAGCCGGGGCAGCGACGCCTCCAGTCGCTCGACGCCGTAGCGGACCTGTGCCGCGTACCCGCCGAACTCCTGGCCCAGGGTCACCGGGGTGGCGTCCATCAGATGGGTCCGCCCGGACTTCACGACGTCCGCGAACTCCTCGGACTTGCGGGTGAGGGCTGCGGCGAGGTGCTGGAGCGCGGGGATGAGATCGCGGGTGACGGCGGCGGTGGCGGCGATGTGGATGGAGGAGGGGAAGACGTCGTTGGACGACTGGGAGGCGTTGACGTGGTCGTTGGGATGCACGTCACGGCCGAGCCGCTCGGTCGCGAGCGTGGCCACGACCTCGTTGGTGTTCATGTTGGACGAGGTGCCGGAACCGGTCTGGAAGACGTCGACGGGGAAGTGCTCGTCCCAGTCCCCGCGCGCGACCTCCTCGGCGGCCTCCTGGATGGCCGCGGCGATGTCCTTGTCGAGCACCCCCAGCTCGGCGTTCACCTTCGCCGCGGCTCCCTTGATGCGCGCGAGCGCCTCGATGTGCGCCCGCTCGATGCGCTGGCCGGAGACGGGGAAGTTCTCCACGGCCCGCTGGGTCTGGGCACGCCACTTGGCGTCGGCGGGGACGCGTACTTCACCCATGGAGTCGTGCTCGATGCGGTAGTCGCTCATGTCCCGTACAGCGAACGGGACGGCGCGGATGTTCCGGAATCCGTACTTCTGCGCCCGTACGGGTTCGGTGACGTGACCCAGGTCGCACGTCGGCCGTGCAGCAGAAGCGAACGCGTCTCCGTCGAGAACGGGTGACAGGAAGGGAGGAGCGTGTGGAGACGTACTTCCGGCAGACGGACTTCCAGGAATTCGTGGCCGTTCGATCGGCCGCGTTGTTCCCGCCGCCTCACGCTTCCCCGTGAGGACGAGGTCGCCCCGGAAAGGACGCTCCGGACGCCTACGTCCGGCGGATCACGGTGAACCTGGCCAATGACCGCCGGCGGGGATTGTCACCAAGAAGGCCGTCCAAGGCTGCAAGCCGAACTCGGTGCTCGGGGTCTCCCCGCACGCCCCGAGCATCGTCCACCAGGGCGACACGGTCAGCTTCATCGTCTGCGTCGGCTGACCGAGCCACCGAGCCACCGAGCCATCGACAAGACGCCCGCCCCTGCACCCATCAGGGGCGGGCGTCCGTCAAGGATCACACCGTCACGCGAGGCCGGGCCCCCGCACCGGGATCGACGTGAACGTCGGCGCCGGGGCGGGATCCTGGAAGAAGTCGTTGCCCTTGTCGTCGACGACCACGAAGGCAGGGAAGTCCTCGACCTCGATCTTCCAGACGGCCTCCATGCCGAGCTCCTCGTACTCGACGACCTCGACCTTCTTGATGCAGTCCTGGGCGAGACGGGCGGCGGGGCCGCCGATGGAACCGAGGTAGAAGCCGCCGTGGCTGTCGCACGCGTCGGTGACCTGCTTGCTGCGGTTGCCCTTGGCCAGCATCACCTTGGAGCCGCCCGCCGCCTGGAACTGCTCGACGTAGGAGTCCATGCGCCCGGCGGTCGTCGGGCCGAACGAACCCGACGCGTACCCCTCGGGGGTCTTCGCGGGACCCGCGTAGTACACCGGGTGGTCCTTGAGGTACTGCGGCATCTCCTCGCCCGCGTCGAGGCGTTCCTTGATCTTGGCGTGCGCGATGTCACGGGCCACGACCAGCGGACCGCTGAGTGAGAGCCGCGTCTTCACCGGGTGCTTGGTCAGCTCCGCGAGGATGTCGTCCATCGGCTGGTTCAGGTCGATGCGGACCACGTCCGACGCCTCGTCGAGGTGCTCGTCGGTCGTCTCCGGCAGGAACCGCGCCGGGTCCGTCTCCAGCTGCTCCAGGAAGACGCCCTCCGCGGTGATCTTCGCGACGGCCTGGCGGTCGGCGGAGCAGGAGACGGCGATCGCGACCGGGCAGGACGCACCGTGCCGGGGCAGCCGTACGACACGCACGTCGTGGCAGAAGTACTTGCCGCCGAACTGCGCGCCGATCCCGATCCTCTGCGTCAGCTCGAAGACCTTCTGCTCCAGCTCCTTGTCCCGGAAGCCGTGCCCGAGTTCCGAGCCCTCGGCCGGGATCTCGTCCAGGTAGTGCGCGGAGGCGTACTTGGCGGTCTTCAGCGCGTACTCGGCGGAGGTGCCGCCGACGACGATCGCCAGGTGGTACGGCGGGCAGGCGGCCGTACCCAGCGAACGGATCTTCTCCTCCAGGAACTTCATCATGGAGGTCTCGTTCAGGACGGCCTTCGTCTCCTGGTAGAGGAACGACTTGTTGGCCGAGCCGCCGCCCTTCGCCATGAACAGGAACTTGTACGCGCCGCCGTCGGTGGCGTACAGCTCGATCTGGGCGGGGAGGTTGGAGCCGGTGTTCTTCTCGTCCCACATGGTCAGCGGGGCCATCTGCGAGTAGCGCAGGTTGAGGTTCAGGTAGGCGTCGTAGATGCCCTGGGAGAGGGCTTCCTCGTCGCCGCCGGACGTCAGTACGTTCTGACCGCGCTTGCCCATCACGATCGCCGTACCGGTGTCCTGGCACATGGGCAGGACACCCGCCGCGGCGATGTTGGCGTTCTTCAACAGGTCCAGTGCCACGAACTTGTCGTTGCCGGACGCCTCGGGGTCGTCGATGATGCGGCGCAGCTGGGCGAGGTGTGCGGGCCGCAGGTAGTGCTGGATGTCGTGGATGGCCTCCGCGGCGAGCTCGCGCAGCGCCTCCGGCTCCACCTTGAGGAAGGTCCGCCCGTCGGCCTCGAAGGTGGAGACACCCTCGGAGGTCACCAGCCGGTAGGGGGTGGTGTCCTCTCCCATGGGGAGCAGATCGGTGTACGCGAACTCAGGCATCTCAGCCCATTCCTCACTCTGCGGACGGCCACCCGCCTCCGTTGGCGGGCCTCACCAGCGTAGAACCTGTCCAAGGGCAGCAGCTTGTGAGGTAAGGCTCAGTTGGTCGGCTCAGTTGGCCGTCAAGGAGTTGTCAGCGGTGCGCGGACAGTTGCCCACAGGGCTAGTCGCGATCTATCGCGTTTGGGTACGCTGCTGCCGTGGACCTTCAGAAGCCCGATCTTCAGAAGCACGCGGGCCCCGGGCTCGCGCCGGCCGACCTGCGTGTCTCGGACGCCGACCGTGACCGTGTCGCCGACATCCTGCGTGAGGCCCTGGCCGAGGGCCGCCTCACCGCGGACGAGCACGCCGAGCGGGTCGAGGGGGTGCTGAGTGCCAAGACGGCGGGTGAGCTGGAGGTCTTCATCCGGGACCTGCCCGCGGCCCATGAGCGCCGTGCGGCCCCGGTCTGGACCCCGGCCCCCAACCGGCCGACCGACCCGCTGCCCCACGATCCCGACGACAACGTGGTGGCGGTCTTCAGCGCCGCCGTCCGCAAGGGCCGCTGGCGCGCGGGCCGTCGTATCCACGCCTACGCGATCTTCGGCAGCGTGGAGATCGACCTCAGCGAGGCGATCTTCGAGTACCGCCAGGTCGTGATCAAGGCGTTCTCGGTCTTCGGCAACGTCGAGGTGCGCGTCCCGGAGAACGTCTCGCTGCGCGGCACCGGCGGCGGCATACTCGGCAACTTCGAGGTGGACACCCTGGACTCGGCCGAGCCCGACGCGCCCGTGGTGTACATCGACGGCTGGGCGGTCCTCGGCAACATCGAGGGGCGGCCCAAGCGCGGCAAGCTCGTCGCCGACATCCTCGACCGGGTGCATCGCGCGGTCGACCACAAGCTCGACAGGAGTTTGCGCAAACACCTGGATCGTTGACGGTCGTGAATCCGGGTGTTCCCGAAGCCTGCGGATCCGCCCCCGGGCGGCTCCCGGCGGCGCGCGCGACCATGCGGGATCCAGCGGTTCGGGACTCAGTGCATAGGCGCGCGCACAGCGGGTAGGGCTTGCTGCATCGTCTCTCGCTCGCGAAGCCGTCGTCAGGAGTAGACCGTGCTGCAACCGCCGCATTCGTCCCTGCAGGTCGCTGCTGTTCCAGCCCAGCGGGTGCCAGTGCGGGACAGGGACCAAGACGCTCCATGGCACACCGAGGCGGTGTGCCGGCGCGACGAGGCCGGCCTGTTCTTCGCCCCGTCCAAGGAACCCACCGCAGCCAGGCTCTCCCGCGAGGAGGCCGCGAAGCGGGTCTGCGCCCGCTGTCCGGTGATGGTGGAGTGCCGCGAACACGCCCTGCTGCAACCGGAGCCCTACGGCGTCTGGGGCGGCCTTACAGCAGCGGAACGCCGAGTCGTCCTGGCCCGCAGGCGCCGGCGCGACATGGAACTGAAGAACGCCTCAAGGGCGGCCCGCATAGCCCAGGCAGGCTGAACGAACAGCGAAAGGCGCCCCCACCGCACCGGGGGCGCCTTTTGAACGGGGCTCGGCTGCACGTCCTGAGCCCCGCGCAGACCGGGCTACTTGGCGCGGTCGAAGTCGATCGCACTGTAGGCACGCAGCTTGCTGAGCCGGTGCTCCGAGTCGATCCGCCGGACCGTCCCCGACTTCGACCGCATCACGATCGAGTCGGTCGTCGCCGTCTCCGAGCGGTACCGCACACCCCGGAGCAGCTCACCGTCCGTGATCCCGGTGGCCACGAAGAACACGTTCTCCCCGGACACCAGGTCGTCGGTCGTGAGCACCCGGTCCAGATCGTGCCCGGCGTCGATCGCCCGCGCCCGCTCCGCGTCGTCCTTCGGCCACAACTTGCCCTGGATCGTGCCGCCGAGGCACTTCACGGCACAGGCCGAGATGATGCCCTCAGGGGTGCCGCCGACGCCCAGCAGCAGGTCCACGCCGGTGCCTTCGCGCAGCGCGTAGATCGATCCCGCCACGTCACCGTCGGAGATCAGCTTGATCCGCGCGCCCGCGTCCCGGATCTCCTTGATGATCCCTTCGTGCCGGGGCCGGTCGAGGACGACCACGGTCACGTCCTCCGGAGTGACCCGCTTGGCCTTGGCGACCCGTCGGATGTTCACGGAGACCGGAGCGTTGATGTCGACGAAGTCCGCCGCCTCCGGGCCCGTGACCAGCTTGTCCATGTAGAAGACGGCGGACGGGTCGAACATCGACCCCCGGTCCGCCGCGGCCAGGACCGCGATCGCGTTCGGCATGCCCTTGGCGTTCAGCGTCGTCCCGTCGATCGGGTCGACGGCGATGTCGCACTCGGGCCCGGTCCCGTCGCCCACGCGCTCCCCGTTGAAGAGCATCGGGGCCTCGTCCTTCTCACCCTCGCCGATGACGACCACGCCGTTCATCGACACGGTGGAGACGAGGGATCGCATGGCGCGCACCGCGGCGCCGTCGGCGCCGTTCTTGTCGCCCCGGCCGACCCAGCGGCCCGCGGCCATCGCGGCGGCTTCGGTCACCCGGACGAGTTCCAGGGCGAGGTTGCGGTCGGGGGCCTCTGAGGGGACCTCGAGTTCGGACGGCAGATGATGATGCTCGGTCATCGGAGCGCACCTTTCTGATACGACGACGGCCGGATGAGGGTTCGACCGTCGACTCTAGCGTCAGTCCGACAAAATGAGCAGGGGCCCCCACGGATGAGCGGGCCGGGCACCTGCGACGATAGGGGGCGTGGCAGGTTCGAACGGCAAGCAGAAGACGGTCCGGGACATGATTCTGTCCCTGGGCCTGATCGGGATCGCGGCGGCGGTCATCTACGTGTTCATCCCGCACGACGACTCCGCTCCCGACGTCCAGAAGGTCGACTACCGCGTCGAGTTGCTCACGGCCCGCCGTGCGGCCTCCTATCCGGTGGCCGCACCCGAAGGCCTGTCGGCCGACTGGAAGGCGACCTCGGTGCGCTTCCGGGCCGACGACTTCGACGCCTGGCACCTGGGCTTCCAGGCCCCCGGCGGTGAGTACGTGCAGATCGAGCAGTCGACTCAGAAGCCCTCGCCGTTCGTCGACGAGGCCAGTCAGGGTGCCGAGGCGACGAAGCAGACCCAGGAGATCGCGGGCCGCACCTGGACGCGGTACACGGGCGGCCGCTACGACGCCCTCGTGCACAGCGGCGACGGGGCGACGACGGTGGTCGCGGGTACGGGGTCGTTCGCCCAGCTGGCCGAGATGGCGAAGTCGCTCAGGACGGCGTGAGGCAACGCCGAGAGGGCCCGGCTGCCAGGCAGCCGGGCCCTCTCGTGTGTCAGCCGTCTCACACGGTGGTGATGACCTCGTCGTACGCCAGACGCGGGGAGCGCGGGAACCAGGCGTCCTCGCCCGGCTTGCCGATGTTGATGACCATCAGCGGGGTGTGGTCGCCGTCCAGGAACTCCTTCTGGACACCGGCGAAGTCGAGACCGGTCATCGGACCGGCGGCGAGGCCCGCGGCGCGGACGCCGATGATGAAGTACGCGGCCTGGAGCGCGGCGTTCAGCCCGGCGGCACCCTCGCGGGCGGGGCGCTCGCTGAAGAAGAGGTCCTTGGCCTGCGGGAAGTGGGGGAGGAGCGCCGGCAGTTCCTCGTGGAACTCGTTGTCCGCGGAGAGGATCGCGACCAGCGGGGCGGTGGAGGTCTTCGGCTGGTTGCCCTCGGCCATGTGCTGGACCAGGCGCTCGCGAGCCTCGGCGGAGCGGACCAGGGTGATGCGCAGCGGGCTCTGGTTGAAGGCCGTCGGGCCGTACTTGACCAGGTCGTAGATCGCCTGGACCTGCTCGTCGGTCACCGGCTCGTCGGTGAAGGTGTTCGCGGTGCGGGCCTCGCGGAACAGCAGGTCCTGGGCGGCGGGGTCAAGAACGAGAGACATGCGGGAACCTTCTCGGAGAGTGCGTCGGCCCCAGAAACGGACCGTGGACCGGTTGACGTCTCCGAAGGTACGCGAACTAAGTTCAACCTTCAACAAAAACCTGGGGGTGGTGATCCGCTTCACAGATCACCGAGCAGATCAACCGGAAGTTCACACGGCGCATTCCCCGGCAGAACACCGCCCGACGCTCCGGTGCCGCGACGCGGAGTCGCTGCTCGGCAGCCACTACCGGGCCGCCGCTACTCCGCGTCGCCCTCGTCGGCCGCCACGTCCTCCTCGGCCAGCGCCGCGTCCAGCCGCTGCCGCGCCCCGTCCAGCCAGCGCCGGCACACTTTCGCCAGCTCCTCGCCCCGCTCCCAGAGCGCCAGGGACTCCTCCAGCGTCGTACCGCCCGCCTCCAGCCGCCGTACGACCTCGATCAGCTCGTCCCGCGCCTGCTCGTACCCGAGCGTCTCTTCCGCCACCTTGCTGGTCATCCGCTCACCCTATGCATCGACTCGGACAGTGAACTCACCCTCGGCCACCCGCGCCCGCAGGGTCTCCTCCCCGGTCACCTCGTCCGGTGCCCGCACCACATGCCCGTCGGCCTTCTGCAGCACGGCGTATCCGCGCTGGAGCGTCGCGGCGGGAGAGAGGGCCACCACGCGTGCGTGCGTGTGCGTCAGCTCGGAGTCGGCACGGTCGAGCAGATGACCCAGGGTGCGGCGACCGCGGTCGGTCAGGGAGGTCACATGGTCCGCGCGCTCGTCGATCATCCGGTGCGGATCCTCTATCGACGGCCGCGCGAGCGCGTGCGCCAGGCCGCGTTCCTCCCGCTGCAGGAACCCCTCCACACAGCGCCGCGCACGGTCCCGCAGCGCCTGCACCCGCTCGTACTCCTCCCCGACGTCCGGGACGACCTTCTTGGCGGCGTCCGTCGGCGTGGACGCCCGAACGTCGGCGACGTAGTCGAGCAGCGGGGTGTCCGGCTCATGCCCGATCGCGGAGACGACCGGTGTACGGCAGGACGCGACCGCCCGCACCAACTGCTCGTCGGAGAACGGCAGCAGATCCTCCACGCTGCCCCCGCCGCGCGCCACGATGATCACGTCCACGCCGTCCAGCGCGTCGAGCTCCTTGACCGCCTGCACGACCTGCGGGACGGCGTGCACCCCCTGCACCGGGACGTTGCGCACCTCGAAGCGGACGGCCGGCCAGCGGTGCCTGGCGTTCTCCAGGACATCCCGCTCGGCGGCCGAGGCACGCCCGCAGACCAGCCCGATCAACTGCGGCAGGAACGGCAGCGGCTTCTTGCGCTCCGGCGCGAACAGCCCCTCCGCGGCCAGGGACTTCTTCAGCTGCTCCAGCCGGGCGAGCAGCTCACCGACGCCGACGGGCTTTATCTCTGTGGCCCGCAGCGAGAGCTGCCCCCGCGGCGCGTACCACTCCGGCTTCGCCAGTACGACGACCCTGGCGCCCTCGCTGACGACATCGGCCACGTCGTCGAAGACCTGGCGGAAGCAGGTCACGCTCACCGAGATGTCGTACGAGGGATCGCGCAGTGTGAGGAACACGACACCCGCACCCGGGCGCCGGGAGAGCTGCGTGATCTGCCCCTCGACCCACACGGCGCCGAGCCGGTCGATCCAGCCGCCGATGAGCCGCGACACCTCGCCGACGGGCAGGGGCGCTTCGGGAGTCGAGTTCACAGCCATGCCGCGAGCGTAACGTCCGGGTACGACAACGCACCGTCACCGCAAGGCAACCAGAGCCTGTCCGGCGGATCATGCCGGTGTGGCGGGGCGCGGGGGCGCGCTCGGCGTCGCTTGTGCGGGAGGGGGCCTGACTGGGGGAAGGGGTCCTGCCCATCGCCCCCGTTCGACTCTGGCGGTCAGCGCACAGGTGCCTACAGGCTGCCCGGTTCGCCGGACAGGCCCTGACGGTCACGGTCTCGGTCGCTGTCGCGGTCACGGTCGCGTTGGGTGAACAGCACCCCGAGTCCGACCGCCAGCCACACCGCGCCCACCACCTGCGCCGCCCCCGACGCCTCCACGATCACCGCCACCGTGATCGCCGCCCCCACCACCGGCACCAGCACATGCCGCCAGCCGACCACCGGCCCCCCGCGCTTCTTGACCGCGAACCAGCCGACCACGCTCGCGTGCAGCAGCGTGAAGGCCGTCAGGGCGCCGATGTCGACCATGGACACCAGGTGGTCCATGCCGTCGTCGCGGCGGGCCGCCCACACCGCCGCGACCAGGGTGATCACGGCCGCGCACAGCAACGCCACGCGCGGCACACCCGAGTCCGTCTTCGCCAGCGCACGCGGCAGGCGCCGGTCGCGGCCCATCGCGAACAGCAGCCGCCCGGCCGCCGCCTGGCCCGCCAGTGCCGCGAAGGCCGCGCCGATCGCCTTGCTGACGGCCACCAGATCGTGCAGCCAGGTGCCGACCGAGGAGTCGACGGCGTCGTAGAAGGCGGACCCCTGTCTGCCCGGGTCCGCCGCGAACTGTGCCGAGGTCGTCGGGTCCAGCAGGGCCACCAGATAGGCCTGCGCCACGAACAGCACACCTGCGAGCGCCAGACAGAACAGCACCGCGCGGGCGACCTTCTCCGAACCGCCCGTGACCTCCTCCGCGAACGAGGCGATCGCGTCGAAGCCCAGGTACGACAGGACGGCCACCGACACCGCGCCGATCACCGCCGACAGCGCGAACGGGCCCTGGGAGCCGTCCCCGGACAACGGCGACAGCCAGCCGCGTTCGGCGCCGTCGCGCGCCAGGACGACGATCGCGGACACCGCGAAGACCAGCAGGACCACGATCTCCAGCGCCAGCACCAGGAAACCCACCCGGGCCGCGGCCCGGACGCCCCACAGGTTCAACAGGGTCGTGACGACGACCGCCAGCGCCGTCCACACCCAGCGGGAGACCTCGGGTACCAGGGAGTTCATCGCGATACCGGAGAACAGGTACGCCACGGCCGGGATCAGCAGATAGTCCAGCATCGCCATCCAGCCCGCGACGAACCCGGCCTCCTTGCCGAGCCCCGCGCGCGCGTACGCGAACACCGACCCCGCCTGGGGGACGACCCGGACCATCTGCGCGTAACTGAACGCGGTGAACGCCATCGCCACGGTGGCGAACACATAGACAAGGGCGACCGCCCCGTGCGACTTGGCGTCCAGGGTGCCGTAGACACCGACGGGGGCCATGGGGGCGATGAACAGCAGCCCATAGACGACGAGGTCCCGGAAACCGATGCTGCGCCGCAGGCCGTCGCGTTCCTCCACGGCCGTGGAGTCCGCCGTGCCGGTACCGGACATCATGCCTCCGCGTGTGCCTCGCCCGTCCCGCCCCTCACATGTCCTGGCCAGTCTTCCCGGGAAGGTCGTAGGCACGCGATCTTTGACCGGCCGAACGCGGCCTTACGATGGGAGGCATGACTGCTTCGTCCGGCCGCCGTGTCCTGCTCGCCGCCCCCCGGGGCTACTGCGCGGGCGTGGACCGCGCAGTGATCGCCGTCGAGAAAGCCCTGGAGCAGTACGGCGCTCCGGTGTACGTCCGGCACGAGATCGTCCACAACAAGTACGTCGTACAGACCCTGGAGAAGAAGGGCGCCATCTTCGTCGAGCGGACGGAGGAGGTTCCCGAGGGGAACATCGTCATGTTCTCCGCGCACGGTGTCGCCCCCGTCGTCCACGAGGAGGCCGCGCAGGGCAGGCTCGCCACCATCGACGCGACCTGCCCGCTGGTCACCAAGGTCCACAAGGAAGCCGTCCGCTTCGCCAATGAGGACTACGACATCCTCCTGATCGGGCACGAGGGCCACGAGGAGGTCATCGGCACCTCCGGCGAGGCCCCCGACCACATCACGATCGTCGACGGTCCGGCCGACGTCGCCAAGGTCGAGGTCCGCGACCCGTCGAGGATCGTCTGGCTGTCCCAGACGACGTTGAGCGTGGACGAGACAATGGAGACCGTCGACGCCCTCAAGGAGAAGTTCCCGCAGCTCATCTCCCCGCCCAGCGACGACATCTGCTACGCCACGCAGAACCGTCAGCTCGCGGTGAAGCAGATGGGCGCCGAGGCCGAACTGGTCATCGTGGTCGGCTCCCGCAACTCCTCCAACTCCGTGCGGCTCGTCGAGGTCGCCAAGCTGGCCGGCTCCCGCGAGGCCCACCTCGTGGACTTCGCCGCCGAGATCGACGAGGCCTGGCTGGAGGGCGTGACCACGGTCGGCGTGACCTCTGGCGCGTCGGTGCCGGAGGTGCTGGTCGAGGAGGTCCTGGAGTGGCTGTCGCAGCGCGGCTACGGCGACGTGGAACTCGTGAAGGCGGCCGAGGAGTCCATCACCTTCTCGCTGCCGAAGGAGCTGCGCCGCGACCTGCGTGAGGAGGCGGCGGCGCTGGTCGCGGAGCGCACCGGGGTCTCGGGGGCCTCAGGCGCCTCGGGTACCTCGGGGGAGTGACTGTCAGTCCTTCGTCGTAACGTAGGGCCATGCAGATCTTCGGCTTGGACATCGGCGGATCCGGGATCAAGGGCGCCCCTGTGGACCTGGACAAGGGCGACCTGACCCTGGAGCGCCACAAGGTGCTCACCCCGCACCCGGCGACGCCCGACAGCGTCGCCGACGGGGTGAAGCAGGTCGTGGAGCACTTCCAGTGGACGGGACCGGTCGGACTGACCTTCCCGGGCGTGGTCACCGGCGGATCGCACATCCGCACGGCGGCCAACGTCGACAAGAGCTGGATCGACACCGACGCGCGCACGCTGTTCAGCGAGCGGCTCGGCGGGCTCCCCGTGACCGTGGTCAACGACGCGGACGCGGCGGGCGTCGCCGAGATGAGCTTCGGCGCGGGCAAGGACCGCAAGGGCACGGTCATCCTGCTCACCCTCGGCACCGGCATCGGCAGCGCGGTCTTCGTCGACGGCGTCCTGGTCCCCAACACCGAACTGGGTCACCTCGAACTCCACGGTCACGACGCCGAGAAGCGGGCCTCCAGCAAGGCCCGGGAGGACGAGGAGCTGACGTGGGAGCACTGGGCCCGGCGCGTCCAGAAGTACCTCGCCCACGTGGAGATGCTGTTCTCGCCCGAGCTGTTCATCATCGGCGGCGGCGTCAGCCGTAAGTCCGAGAAGTTCCTGCCCCACATCGAGGGCATCAAGGCCGAGATCGTCCCGGCGCAGTTGCAGAACAACGCGGGGATCGTGGGAGCGGCGATGCGGGCGGTCCAGGCGTAGCGAGCCTGCGCCGGCGTCGGCGCCGGGCTCCGGGTGAGCCCGGCATGACCGGCTCCCGTCGGCCGGTGTGAGGTGTGCGGTCGGCGTCAGCGGGTGCGGCGTCGTACCAGGCAGATCCGGCGGACCAGTGCGATGAGGCCGGTGGCCAGGGTGCCGGCGTAGAGCCAGCCCGCCTGGGTGGCGAGGGCGGTGAACAGGCCCATCAGGCGACCCGACGTGCCGTCGCCGGAGTCGGCGACGGGGAGCAGGCCGACCGCGAAGGCGATCGGGACGACGATGGGTGCGGTCAGCAGGTCGGCCCGGCGGATCCAGACCGCCGTCAGCACGCACACGGGCAGGAACAGCACGCTGTACACCGTCAGCGAGGGGCCGAGCAGCAGCGAGATCAGACAGCCGAGCACGAACATCACCGTCATGCAGAACAGCCCACCGCCGAGTCCGGTGAGCCGGGGATCGGGCAGTCTGCGCAGCGTCCGGGCCATGGGAGGCGCGGGGCGGCGGGCCACCGGTGGCCTCAGCTCACCGCGGGCCTGCGCGGGCAGCGGCGCTGCCGGTACTCCCGGTGCTCCACGTCGTGTTCCGTTGTGCGGGGGGCGGGTCCTGTGTTGCTCCACTGGACCAACTTAGGTCTGATCATGTGTGCAGTCGGCTCTCAGACACGCCGTAGGAAAGACCTTGGCCATGCGTTCGAGAGGGCCGCCGGAGCGGGGCCGGGCAGCCCGTAAACTGGGGGATCGGCCGGTCTGCCGGCCTCTGGCCCGCCCAGGACGGGTACCGGCCCCCTGGCCCTCTCACTACGGGAAGTCGCAACGTGTCGCTCACGATCGGAATCGTCGGTCTGCCGAATGTCGGCAAGTCGACCATGTTCAACGCCCTGACCAAGAACGACGTGCTGGCGGCCAACTACCCGTTCGCCACGATCGAGCCGAACGTCGGCGTGGTCGGTGTCCCGGACGCGCGCCTGGCGAAACTGGCCGAGATCTTCTCCTCCCAGAAGATCCTTCCGGCGACCGTCGACTTCGTCGACATCGCGGGCATCGTGAAGGGCGCCTCGGAGGGTGAGGGCCTGGGCAACAAGTTCCTCGCGAACATCCGTGAGTCCGACGCGATCTGCCAGGTCATCCGCGCCTTCCAGGACGAGAACGTCGTGCATGTCGACGGCAAGGTCTCGCCGAAGGACGACATCGAGACGATCAACACCGAGCTGATCCTCGCGGACCTCCAGACGATCGAGAAGGTCCTGCCGCGCCTCCAGCGGGAGTCGCGCATCAAGAAGGACATCGGCCCGAAGGTCGCCGCGGTCGAGGCGGCGAAGGAGATCCTGGAGAAGGGCGACACCCTGTTCTCCGCGGGCATCGTCCAGGGCTCCGGCAACGAGGAACTCCTGCACGACCTGCACCTCCTCACCACCAAGCCCTTCCTCTACGTCTTCAACGTCGACGAGGACGAACTGGTCGACGAGGACTTCAAGACCGAGCAGCGCGCCCTGGTCGCCCCCGCCGAGGCGATCTTCCTCAACGCCAAGCTGGAGGCGGACCTCGCCGAGCTCGACGACGAGGAGGCGATGGAGCTCCTGGAGTCGGTCGGCGTCGAGGAGCCCGGCATGGCCACCCTGGCCCGCGTCGGCTTCGCCACCCTCGGCCTGCAGACCTACCTCACGGCCGGCCCCAAGGAATCCCGCGCCTGGACCATCAAGAAGGGCGCCACCGCCCCCGAGGCCGCCGGAGTCATCCACACCGACTTCCAGAAGGGCTTCATCAAGGCGGAGGTCATCTCCTTCGACGACCTGGTCGAGACGGGATCGGTGGCGGAGGCCCGCGCGAAGGGCAAGGCGCGGATGGAGGGCAAGGAGTATGTGATGCAGGACGGGGACGTGGTGGAGTTCAGGTTCAACAACTGAACTCCACCACGTCGCTGACGTGGTGGAGTTCAACGCAGAAGTACAAGTGGCCAAGAGGGGGCTGGGACGGTTCGTCCCAGCCCCCCCTTGGCAATCCTTCGCTGTCACAGGGGCTTGTTCCCGGTCGTATGTCCATCGTGGAAGGCGTAGGGAAGGACTAGCCTTGCCTTCGCCGGCCTGTCACGCTGGCTTCCGAGGCCGCGAACGTAGAGCAGCCACGGCGAATTGGGAAACAGAGTCGGCAGCGTCCCAGCGAGTGATGGTCTTGCCCTGGTCTCGGGGCAGGAAAGGACTCCCCCGCCGCGGTGTGCGGTGAAGGAGAGCCGCGGAGAGCCGACCGCGTACCGGATCAGCTCCCGTCCTCGTCCTCGTCCCGTGCGCGAGGTGCGGCGGGCCGGTGCGGGCTGTGCGAGGTGTCCCAGAAGTACGGAGGCGTCATGTCGTCCTCGCTCGTCTCCCGCCAGCCTTGGTTCCGTTCGCCTGCGCCGCTCTCCGCCGCCCCCGGAGTGAACGTGCCTGCGGTCGCGTCGGTGAACGGTGAGCCCTCGGGGGAGGGGAAGCCCGATGACCAGGGCCCCGAGGGCTCCCCCCTGTCCGAAGGCCCATCTTCCGGCCCCTCGCATCCGCCCTTGTCGGGCATCGGGAGAAGTGTCCGCCTGATCTCCTCGGCAGCCTCATCCAACCCGGCCGCTTCCAGGCTCCGCACCACACGGTGCACGAACACCGTGTACTCGTCCATGTCCGGCTTCAGGCCCAGTGCCGCTAGCAGCAGGAGCAGCCGATCCGAGACCCCTACTTCCTCCTCGCGGTCGAGTATCCCTCCGCTCCGGCCGTCCCCGTCCCACAGCGGGTCCCCGACGGTAGCTTCGCTCCGCCCGCCCACGGGCGGGACGAGCAGGTGGCGGAAGAGCTCGGGCACCTCCTTGTCGTTGGCCGCCGCAGCGATCTGGGCGAGCGGGCCGATCATGTCGACCGCCTTCTCGATTTCGTTCTCGTGACGGGCCAACCACCACACCACCGCGCTGCCCGCGCTCTTGAGCACGTCGTCACCGAGGTAGCGCCGCTTGTTGCGCTCGTGCTGACGCTCGTACTCCCAGATCTCCTCGTCCTTGCGAAGGTCGTTCAACGTCCGCAGGCGCTCACGGTCGGCTGGGGTGAGGGTCAGCGTCACATCGGCCGCCACGGCCGTCACCCGGCCGCTCCGGTCCGGGAGCGGGACGCCCAGTTCCCCCTCCAGGAGATACCGCGCGAAGCTCGCCCGGCCGGGCTGCTCGCGGCGGACGACCTCCACGGCCCGGCTGACGACCGAGGAGACGGCGAGAGCTGGGGAGGCATCATCGGACCGGTCGGCGTGACTGGAGACAGACCTCCACAACACGGTGGCGGAGAACAGGAAGTCGTAGCCGTCCGCCGCGCTCGGCAGCGCCGCGTCTTCCACCCGTGTCTCCTGGTACGGCCGCTCCGTCGGCGCTGCGGGCGGTTCGGGTTCCCTGGGCTCGTACGGGTCGGCCGACGCGCGGTCACTGCTGAGGACCGTCATCAGGAGCAGCAAGGAGCCCGAGGCCGTGACCATGGACATGAAGCCCCAAAGTAACGCTGACCAGTGCAGGAGGTTTCCGAGCACAGCCGGTGCGAGGCCGCAGAGGGCGACGAACAGGAGGCTGGAAATGCGGTGTTTCATCGTGCCTCTTCCGTGATCCGTGGTCCGGCGCCCGTACTCTCCGTACGGGCATACTGCGCATGGTCGATGTGCTGCCAGAAGAGGGCGGCGACGGCCGCTCGGGAGGAGTGGTGCGAGCCCCCCGCCCAGCCGCAGGCGATGGCGTAGAGGCGGTGGAGAGCGGCCGCGCGGCAGTGCGTCGCCCCGACCATCACGTCCAGCGCCATCTCCCGCGTACTGTCGCTCGCCACGGCGTTCAGCCAGCTACTCACCAGCGGGATCCAGAGCTCCGTGGGCGGCTGGAAGAAAACCGTCTCCCAGCCCAGGAACAGGTCCGGCCACGGCGGGGGGTCCGGTGCCCGGTCGCTCCTCAACAGCTCCGTGAGCAGCCGGAGCTGAGGCTCCGCCGCGTGCGGCTGCCCACGCGTCCGGTCCCGGAGGCGGTCGATCAGCAGCCGGTAGAGCCGACGGTCACGGCCGGCCAGGTCGAGAAGTGCTTCCCGGGCCTCACCCGCTGCCATCCCCTTCCGTACGGCGAGGTAATGGAGCCGCACCATCGCCTGGTCCGGGTGCGACGCGCCGAGAGTCTGGTGACAGGCGGCGGTCAGGACGCGGGCGAGACCGTCCGACAAAGGGCCGGATCTCGCGCATTCGTACATCCGTCTGCGGAACCATCCCCCGAACCTCTCGTGGCTGAGACCGAGTTCGAGGGCAGCCACGGCTCGCGGGTCGATGGACGCCCCGGCCGCGCGGTCAGCCCAGCGCACCACGAGGTCGAAGAGGTGGTCGGGGCGCCCGACGGCCAGGGACCGCTCGCCGAAGCGGACGATGACGTTCACTCGGTCGTCGGTGGTCAGACCGCGCAGTCCGGCGGCGTGACCGATCCAGTCCCTGAGGTCGTCGCGCACCCCGGGGAAGTTCGCCCAGAAGTACGTCCGTACCGCGTCGGCGTAGGCCAGCCGTCCGAAGCGGAGCCGACCGTCCGGGCCCCGCTCGATCCCGAGCGCCGCCAGCCGTTCCCCGAAATCCGTCCGCGCGAGCTCGGTCGTCTCCTCTTCCGCGTGCCGCACCGTCCTCATCAAGCCGTGCCACGCCTCGTAGACGGTGTCGGCGCGGGCCTCCTCGAACACCGCCGTCGCGAGCAGGAGGGCGCGCTCGGGCGCGGAGCGGACCGTGGCCACCTGTCGACCCGCCTCATCGGCACGGTCGGTCACCGCGTGTATCGCCTGGTCGAGCCAACCTGCGAAGTCGGCGCCGAACCGGCCGCTATCGCGAGCGGCCCTCACCAGCCCCGCGAGTCGCGCCAGCTCCCGCATCGGGGAGCGGTCGCACAGGCGCTGGAGGTCGGCGCTCCCCAGGTCGGCGGGGCGGAAGGCCATCCGGTCCATGCGGAGGTACCGGGTGACGACGGCGACGCCCCGCGGGCGCCCCAGCGTCACCGTGTGCGGTTCGAGGTCGGGCGCATGGGTGTGCTCCAGGCCGGACGGCAGGACGACGACCATGTGGGCCTCCGCCTTCTGGACCTGCGACCGGCGCATGGCCAGGAGGCGCTGGGCCTTGGCGTACGCCTCTTCGTCGGCGATCCCGGAGAGGTCGAGGAGGAAACGGTCGCCCTCACCGGGGGCGAGAGGGGTCTCGTCCTTGTCCGTGGCGGGAAGCTCCTCGAACCGGGCACCCTCCTCGTCGGCGCCCCCCTCCTCACCGAGGCCGTGCAGCAGCATGATCGCCGCGGCGCGGCGGCCGCTGCCGGGCGGAGCAGTCAGCAGCACCACCGATCCGGGCTTCTCCAGGCGGTCGGCGGCGACGCGGAAACCCACCGGCCGAACGAACCGGTCGGCCAGGCGCACCCGGTCCTCACGGGCGATCCGGAGGGACTCGACCCCTTTGCGGATCATCCAGTCTGCGCCGACGCCGTAGAAGACGTACTGGTGCCCCTCGCCGTTGTTCACCGGGCCGCGCGGATCGTTGACGGTGACGTGGTCCTGCTCGGTCATCGTCCGTCGTCCGAGCGCCGGCGCTCGCGCTCGAAGCGCTGGTGGACCGTACCGCTGTTGTCGCCCGCCGTGAACTGGACCCCGGTGTTGTCACCCTGGAAGTGGGGCGCGTTGTACTGGTGTCCCCGACCGGTGTTCACGGGCCCCTGCGGCTCGTTGACGAAGGTGCCGGACAGGTCTCCGTTGAGGTTTCCGATGCCGCCCCGCACGCGCTGCTCGACGTCGCGCGTCCGCATCCTGGTGGGCTCGGCGTCCTGGGCCGACTTCTTGCGGGACTTCGTCTCCGCTCGCTCCCGCGCCGCACGGGCGTCGCGGTCCACCGCGCCCAGCTCGGGCAGCAGCCGGGCGAGGGCGTCGCCGAGCGCAATCAGGTCCGACTCGGCGTTGCGGTGGTCGAACCGCCTGTACTGGCAGTCCGCCAGCTCCCGCAGATCGCCCGGGAGGACAGCGTGGTCGATCCGCGTGGCCTTTCCGACGAGCACGGGAATCACCAGGATTCCGCGGTCGAGCGCGGTCTGGATCTCACGACGGGTCCAGTCCTGCTCGGCTTCGAGGGCGGGGCGGCCGTTGGCCCCCCGCACCTCCGCCCAGCGCGGGCCGATCACGGCGAGGAGCGCCTTGCACTCCTCCACCGCCCTGGCCAGTTCCACCGGGAAGCGGTGTCCAAGCTCGATCGAGTTGCTGGCGAAGAAGATCCGCTCGCCGCCGAACCGCCGGGTGAGCTCCCGAGCGATCATGGTTGCCACGGATTCCTCGTCGCCTGTGCGGTAGTTGACGAAGACGTCGGACATGAAGGTTCCCTTCGTGAGAGGAAGACGGGGGTGAATGGGTACGAGCGCGAGGGCTGCCGACCCGGGCTCCGAGGCCCCGGTCAGCCCGGGCCATGAGGTCCCGACCGTGTTACGGCATGGCGGGTCCACGGGGCGGATGGAGGTGCGCCGCCTGGCGCGTCACTGGTCGCGGGCAGCCCGAAGAAGCCGGGGCGCGGTGCTAGGCGTCGGGCGGGGAGCAGAGGGGCCCGCCGGGGATCGTGGGATCTGGAGGGCCGCGAAGTCCGGCGAGCCGGGCGGCTCGAGCCGGTGTCGGTCGTGGAGCCGGTGTCAATCGTGCGCGGGGGCGAGTACCCGTGCCAGGGCTGGCTGCAGATCGCGTACGGCCCGGCTGCTCCGGAACCGGGAGAGTTCTCGCGCGAGACGCCGGACGTCGCTGTTCACCGTCGCCGACGGCACGGCCGGCATCACCCCCAAGAGCTCTCCGGCGATCGTGCACGCGTGCTCGACCTCTCCGGAGGCGGCGTGGGCCAAGGACCTGCGGAAGCCGTACCGGGCGCGGGTGCGCAACGCGTGCGGCGGGAGGCGGCGGTACTCCCGGTCGAGGACCTCGGCGGCGGCCTTGGGGCGACCGAGGTCATGCAGGCACCAGCCGGTCGTCATCGCCGCCGGATCGCTCACGTGGGTGGTGCCGATCACGGGCTTGGCGCCGCTGCGGGCGTCGTCACTGTCGAGCAGCTCCTGCGCCCTGTCGAGGCTGCGGAGGCAGTCGCGTTCGTCTCCGACGAGCGCGTGTCCCTGTGCCTCCCGCTGGGCGGCGAGTCCCCGGATGCGCGGCGGGAGTTCGTCGCTCTGGGCCCGGCGGGCCAGGGCGACGGTGCCTGCGGCGTCCCCGTCGTAGAGCGTGACCAGGGCGCGGCGCACGAGCGCGTAGGAACCGAGGTACGGATCGCCCCCGGCGCGCGCCAGTTCGGCGGCCTCAACGGTCCAGCCGAGCGCTGCGTCGCTGTCCCCGGCCTCCTGGGCCATCCAGCCGGTGAACTCCGCGAACCGCGACGCGAGCAGGAGTGCGGGGGCCCGAGTGGAGTACGGGGTGTCGGCGGCCAGCCCTGCGACCGTGCGCGTCTGCGTCTCCAGAAGGGGAAGCAGGACCTTCGGCGCGGTGGACTGGCCGAGCTTTCGTAGCTGGTCGAACTGTGCGAGGAAGGAGGAGAGGAGGGAGTCGGCGGCAGAGGACACCTGACCGCCGAGACTCAGTCCGAGGTCGATCAGCGCCCCCGTACCCGCCGCGAGGACCGCCCGGCGCCCGACGAGCCCGAGGCACGGGGTAGCAGGGATTTCGGTGGTGTGCGAGTCGGTCTCGAGGCGGACGACCAAGCGCTGCAGCTCGCCGTTCGCGCCGAGGAAGGCGTCGCACCGCCGGGCCAGTTCAGGGGATGCGGAACGCTCTCCGCGCTCGACCTTGCTGAGGTGCCCCTTGTCGTAGTTGAGCGCCACGGAGAACTCGGTCAGAGTGAGCCCCGCTTCCTGTCGTAAACGGCGAAGCTCCGGGCCGAAACATAAATTTGCACTCACCATTGACCTCCCCTTGAACAGCGATCGTGAGGGCCGTGCGCCTTCACGAACTTTGTGTTCGACGTTCGCTGGCCGACACGAAGACCGGCGATGAACACCCGTGGTGACGGAGTCGTTTCGCTTCGCATCCGAGAGGAGTTTGGCACGAGGTGCTCCTCAAGAATCGGGGTTCGGCGGGGTTGCCCGTTGCCTCTTCTGTTCTCCGTTGGTCTCCGCGTGTTCCTTGCCGTGACTGGAGTCGACTTCTTTTGGCGTGCGGTCTCGGGGCCGAGCCCTCTCGTGAGCTCGGCCCCTTCGTCCAGCGGGGATCCACTCAACGGCGAGCAGGAACCGAAGTTCTGGCAGAGCGGTCATTCGAGATCGCCGCCGAATTCTCGGACGACCTCGTCGACGGCCTCGGCCACGTCGCGCAGGAACCGGTTCTGGTCGGGCGAGGCGGTCACGGTCGGGATCGGGGCGCCGCGTTCGTAGACCTCGCTGGCGATGATCCGGGCCCGTACAAACGTCGATCCGGGGCCTTTCTGTAGGTATGCGTTCTGCCAGCCGCGCCGCACCTCGTCCCGAAGTCGGCGCTGGGTCAGTTCGACGAGGCGGTTGGTGACCGAGTTCAACAACGCGTCCAGGATCGCCTGCTTCTCGTTCTCACCGGGCTCGTCACCGGACCAGCGTTCGGGGCGTTGCAGCATCAGAAGGATCTGTGTCTGCAGGTAGTAGCGAAGTTCGGCGACCGGTTTGAGGTCGTCGTACTCGTCAGCCCATCCCTCGGTAGCCAGGCGCCGGGTGAGCGCCTTGATCCGGGTCCAGTGCGCCTTCGACGCATCGGGGTTGTTGTCGAGACCGAGGGTTCCGCGCCAGCGGGTGTGGAAGGTCTTGGCGGCTTCCATGACTGCCAAGGAGAGGTTCATGCGATTGAACACCGGGCGGCTCGGGCCGGTCTCCGTGGCGCGCTCGGGGTGAGCGAGCAACGTCAGGAACGCGTCGAGCTGATCGATCGTGCGTGAGCCGGCCTGCTTCTTTGCATCAAGCTGGCCCTGAATCCCGCCGACGAAGAACCGAGCTTGATCAATACGTCGATGCAGGACCCGCTCGGCGGCAGGTCCAAGCTCGTCGCCGATCGACTTCAGGACGTTCTCGACGGACGCGAGGACGTGCTGCTCGCGGTCACCGAAGGTGGGCACGTTGGGACCCTTGACCTGGTCGAAGTGCGTGAAGACGACGTGCAGCTTCCCGGCGTTGCCGGAAACCGCGATCCCCTTGAGCGCCGCGACCGGCGCCGCCTGCATCGGCTGAGCGGCGTTGTCCACCAACACGATGGCGTCGACATTCTGCAGCTGCGTCGCGACATGGGTCGAGAGTGCTGCGACGGACTTCGGCGTGTGTCCCAACCCCTCGCCGTCCACGAGCACCAGATGGACCGGCTCCGATGCCCAGCCTGGCTGGAAGGGACCGCTGACACGGAGGCCGTTGACCAGGGGCGTGAGCAGGCGTCCGAACAGCGGGGCGAAATTGCTGGAGAAGCGGGTCACCATCTTGAGGAACGCTGCACGGTCGTCAGACTCCCACGACCACGTGATCGGCCAGCCCTGACGATTGCGCCGCAGCTCGCCGACTTCCAGCGTCGAGAATCGCTTCTCGATCTCGTCGATCAAAGAGTCCACGATCGCGTGGAACTCGCCGGACTGCCGCAGGTCGCTGTCGAGGCTCTCCTCGATGAGCTCCTCCACGACGCGCTCATCGTCCTCGATCTCCTTGAACGCTTCGGCGGTGGCGCTCGAGTGCCGTTCGACGACCGACTTCACCGCCTCGACTGCTGCGGCGACGACAGTGTTCGTGGCCGTCAAGTCGACGGAGCCGTAATCAGCGGGGTCGATGTCAGCGAATTCTTCCTCGTCGTCATCGGCCAGATCGAGGTCATCGTCCTTGACCACTCCCCGACCGAGGACGTAGCTGAAGCGGAAGCGCTGGTTGACGTGGTCGAGCAGTCGGCGGCGGATCTCGTCTTCGGACCGCTTGCGAAGGACAGCCAGAGCCGCCTCGGACACGTTCTCCGTCAGATAGTCGATGACCTCGTCTCGGGGAACGAAGGTGACGACAGCCCGGTACGAACTGTCTTCAGTCGTGATCAGCTCGGTGTCGGCGACAGTGGTTTTAGCTGTTGATGTCGATGGGAAACGCTCGGTCGTCGGGTCGGTACCAAGGATCTGACGGACGACAGTGGTCTTTCCGGCACCCGTGGTGCCGAGCAGTAGAACCGTTCGATAACCGTCATCATCGCTCGGCAGTGGCAACGCATCCTGCCTCAACTGGACGAAGTCGACCTGGGACGACTCAAGGCCGTCATAGAAGATGTCGACGACGCGGCCGTCGAAGCGGCCCAACGCGTTCGGGCGAGCTGTCACCTCCCACAACTCTGGAGTGCTGAGAATGGTGTTCAACTGCTCGACGAGCAACGTGGCTTCCGTCTCGTCGTTGGTGCCAAGCCCTCGGCGCACGCGGCGGCCGGTCTTCCCGGTCGTGAGGTCAAGGCGAGCGGGGTGCCGGAAGATGACGGACCACGACTCCCGCCCCTGATTGCGACTCTTACTGGCGGTGTAGTACCTCACAGCCCTCTCCCGTTCGTTGTTCCTGCGGTGTACCAGGAGTGTGGACTCATTCGCCGGGTTCCGTCAAGGTTGATCGGTACAACGCAGGAACAACGAACGGTGGCAGAGTGTGCTGGATTTCCTGACGGAGCGTCACCTGTATGGCCCTGGGAGGGTAGGCTGAAAATGGTACGTTATTCGGTACCACTTGAAGGAGGGAGTCAGCTCATGTCCATAACCGCGAGCGAAGCCCGCAAGGCTCTTTTCCCGCTGATCAAGAAGGTCAACGACGATCACGAGGCCATCGAGATCGTCTCCAAGCACGGCAATGCCGTGCTGGTCTCGGCCGAGGACTATGCGGCGCTGCGCGAGGGCTCGTATCTGCTCCGCTCCCCGGTGAACGCACGGCGGCTGCTCAAGGCGTACGAGAACGCTCTTAGCAACATCAACGTGTCGGAGCGCGAGTTGATCGACCCGGATGCCATGGATCCTGCTGTGGGTGCTATGTGAGGCTTGTCTTTGAGGATCAGGGTTGGGAGGACTACACGTCCTGGCTCAAGAACGACCGCAAGATGCTCGCTCGGATCAACAGGCTCATCGAGGACGTCAAGCGTGACCCCTTCACAGGGATCGGCAAGCCCGAGCCGCTGAAGTACCACTTGCCCGGGGCGTGGTCGCGGCGGATCGACGACGAGCACCGGCTCGTCTACGTGGTTACAGACAAAGAGATCGTCATCCTCGCCGCCCGCTACCACTACTGATCATATTGCAGGTCGGAAGGGGGTCGGACTCTGCTGAGTCCGACCCCCTTCCGCGTTCCCGTGCTGACATGTTGCTGACTCTTCAGCTGCTTCGGGCGGTGTGAGCTTGTCGAGGTCCAGGTCTCCGGCCTGCGTTGTCAGCAGATTCTCCCTGTGCCCGTTGCGCATCGTCGTGCGTGTCTCGGTGTGCTCGCCGGGCTCGGCACCGATCCGATCCGGGCCGTGGCCTCGGACTCGATGAGTTCCTGCGGGATCCGCTGGGCCAGGACCCCGATCAACTCGATTCCGTTCGCCGTACGCGGTGACTCCATCAGGCGGAGTAAGTCATGCTGGGACGAGCCCATCGCGTCACCTCTCGTTTCAATGAGCCTCGCTACTCGGAGAGTTGTGCGATGGCTGCCCCATGACCAGGGGCTACGCAGAGATCGCTGCTATACCACTCGGCGGGACACCATCGTTAGACGGTGCGGATGACAGGGGCGGGTTTGATGTCCTGGGTGTCGATGAGGGTGCGGATGTCGTTCGGGTCCGACGTCCAGATGATGGCGCCGAGGCTGGCTGCCATGGTCACGACGGTGGCGTCGACGATGTCGGAGGTGCCTGCCTTGCCGCAGAGAATGCCTGCGGTTTTGGCGGTTTCGAGGCCGACGGGTACGACGTGGCACCCGGCGAGGAACTTGCCGAGTCTGACCTGGCGGCGAGAGTCTCGCCATGCCTGGCTGACGACGACGGACGGGACGTGGATGTCCCGGCCGTCTTCAAGGGCCAGGCTGTGGCGGGCCCACATGCGTCGGTCGTCGTTGTCAATGGCGATGAGTACCCCGGCGTCGTACAGGTAGGGGATGTTCACGCGGCCGAGGCTCCCGGGCTGCTGAGGTACTCGGCGTCGGCGGCGGCCAGGTCCGCGCGGGCGGCGGCGAGCTCTTCCGGGGTGAAGGCGCCGTGTTCGGCCTGCCACTCCTGGATGACGGCCCGGCCGGCGCGCAGGCGCAGCTCGCGTTCTGCTGCTCCGGCGACGAGTCGGGAGAGTGGGATGCCTTCTTCCTCGGCGGCTCCGGCCAGGGCTTCGACCAGGGTTTCGTCGAGAGTGATAGTCACCTTCTTGGTAGCCATACATCAACCATAGCGCGGTATGGCCTTCGTTGCTGAGGTGCGTGAGGAGGGCCTTGCCGACTCGATGGCCCGCAGGGCTGCGGGTGAAGCCGGGTCCACATTCCCCAGAAAGGGCGGATTAGTGACGAATATGTTGCTCGGCCCCGAGGCGGCGGTGCACGGTTTTGAGCACGGGCCAGGCGACGGATCGGGGCGTGGGTGGCGAGCGTTTTCCAGAGGTGCAAGAGGGACGTCCGGGACCGGAACTTCCCCTGTGACCGCCCGCGGTGTCGGCATGGGTGGACGGTGCGGTACCGGGAACCGGGTGGTAGACGCGGGCGGCAGCTGGAGAGGTCGTTTCCCCGTCGGGTGGGCTCGGATGGTGCGGACGCTTTCGCCGACAAGGTCGAGAACGACAAGAAGGCGGGCATTCGCTTCGATCCTGCGCGTGGGCTTGTGCCGCTGCGGGTCTGGGCCGAGGAGTGGCTGGAGCGGCGGGTCATCGGTGAGTCGACGCGCCGCAACTACGAAGGGTTCATCCGTAACCATCTCGTGCCGCGCCTGGGGCGGAAGATGCTGGCCGGGCTGGCGCGGCGCGACTTCGAGGAGTTCGCCAGGGACGTGCATGCCTCCGGTGCGGGGTTGGCGGTCTCCACGGTCAATGACCGGATGGTGATGGTGGCCGCCATGCTGGAGGCGGCCGTCGTTGACAAACGCATCCCGGACAATCCCGCGCGCGGCGTCCGGATATCCCGGGCGGCCCCGTGCGCGGTGGACGAAGACGAGATTCCCACGCTGAACGAGGTCGATCTGATCGCGGAGCACATCGCCCCGCAGTACCGGCTCGCGGTCTACCTACAGTCGGGTACTGGCCAGCGCCCCAGCGAGGCCCTGGCCTTCGCCACCGAGTGCCGACGATCTGGCTTCGTCAGGGTCCGCTGGCAGGTCAGCGCCAAAGCGCACCGCGATGACTGCCGCTCGGTCTTCGTGCCGCTCAAGCACCGGGCGGAGGGTGAGTACCGGGACATCCCGGTCGCTCTGTTCGTCGAGCAGGAGATCGATGCCCACCTGTCGCGGTGGGAGCCGGTGCCTGTGATCTTCACCGGTCAGCGGGGCAAGCGACGTCGGCTGGAGGTCTTCTTCGTCCCGCGCCAGCGTGGCAAGGGTCGGATGCCCACCGCCTCCACCTACGGCTACCACTTCACGAAGGCGTGCGTGTCGGCTGGCCAGGTCGACGTGGACGGCAAGGCCAAGTACACGCCTGGCAGTCTGCGGCACTTCTTCGCCTCGACCGCGTTGGCGAACGGCGTGCCGATCCGCGAGGTCTCGCGCTGGCTCGGCCACAAGTCGATCAAGACCACCGTGGATATCTACGGTCACCTTGTCCCAGAGGCGTGGGACCGTTGTCGAGACATCATGCAGAACGCTATGCGCCCTGCGGTCGAGGGCTCGGAGGAGTCTGTCTCCGCGGCTTGACGTGAGGGATGTGCTGGATGAGTCCCGACGGTGCTGGATGGGTGCTGGATACGATCACTCGAAGGAACGTTTCCGTAGGTGGGAGCGGTGCATTGAATATTCCGCTTCAGCGTATGAACTCCAACACATCGCTGACCTGGTGAAATGAGATTCCAAAGTGCAAGTGGCTTGAGATGTCGGGTTAGGTCGGCCCGTTGCTGATCATTTCCTGACGTTCTCCACGGCGGCCTCGGTTTCGTCGCCGCCGCGGAGGACGGCTTGGCGGTGGCGGGGCGTCCTGGTCCATCTCTAATGCCGAGTCAGATGACGGTCGTTCTGCTGACGACTTGGCGCAGCAGTTCGTCGGTGCCGTGCTTCCTGTCTGACGTCGCGGTGCATGTCGGCGAATTCAGTAGAGATCGGGGTCGGCTCCCAGGGAGAATTACTCCCATGGCACCGATGCTCACCGATATGTCGTCTGACCGGTTGGACACCCTGATCAAGCACCCGTTTCACCGGGAGAACGGTGAGCGGCTGATCCGCTTCATCAAGGATCTGCGCGAGTGCCGTAGTGCAGAGGACTTCGCGACGTTCCAGCGGGAACTTCTGCACGCCACGCTTGCCGCGAACCTTGCGCGTGCGGAGCGCTCGCGAGTGATCAAGCGCCTCAGGAAGAAGCAGTCGCTGCCTGCCGACGCTCCCGATCTCGTCGTTGGCGATCCTCACGACTTGGACGCCTGGAGATTGGAGTCGGACGTCCTGGAGCGGGTAGGACGCCAACTGCGCTCTATCGGTGATGCCTTGGCGTGGCGGGTCTTCCGGTACGACCGCCGCTACATTCTCACGCTGCGCCGCAACGAATCGCCGGGACCCATGACTCTCAGCAAGGAGGGCACGGTCCATGAGATCCAGTTCGCGGAGCAGCAGTGGAGCGAGCACAGGCGCTTCGCCCTCCTGCATGACCTGACCGGCTGTCTGCGTATCGGCGACGTCAGCGTGTTTCAAGAAGGGGACAACGGTGAGCAGGACATCCTGCTGTACGAGCTGAAGACGAATCCGAGGCGGCGGGAGAGCGCCCAGCTGACCCGGACCCGGCTGGCGGCCGAGGCACTGCACATGGGTGGGCCGCTCCCAGGCCAGGACAAGGCCGTTCTCGTCGAGACCGGCGTGCCCTATGCCACTCATCTGTCCGTGCTGAGCGATGCCTTGGCCCGAGCCCATCAGAGCGGGCTGAAGACGATGCGGGCGCCGGGTCAGCGCGGTGTCCTGGCCCTCGATATCGCGGTAGCTGGCAACAGATGGGGCGGACAGGAGGCGACCCGACAGTTCCACGCCGCATACGCGGCGCTGCTACGCCGAATGCGGCTGACCGGGCAGACGATTCCCTTCAGCAGCGGAGACAGCGCCGCTCGCAACACCATGGCCCCACCGTGGGGTATCTATCCGCTGCAGCCCGCACAGTGCGCCGGCCTCATTGCCGATGTTCTTGTCTTCACCGTGACGCTGTCGTCTGACAACTTCATCGAAGAGCTTCGCAAGCAGGGGTTGGACGCGGAGTGGGTCCTACCGCGCGGAGCGGATATGGAGCATGCCCAGCCTGTCGTTATTATTCAGGGGCACGGTCGACGGGTCACGATGGCCAGAGCAGGGATCGAACAGCTCATGCTGGAGCTGACCGATCTGCAAGCCTGGGCGCATGGCATGGACCAGCTGCTCCGAAAGGGGGTAGCCGGATGGCAGCCATGGCCCTACTTCACCGATGAGTGCAAGGTGTGGGTCTGAGACGCCATCCGCTCAGGTCGGAGGTGATGAGACGCGGCTCGCCCCTGGGAGCGACCGCCAGTCAGCCGTCCTGGGCGATCAGGGAGTCGCGCAGGTCGGAGAGCGTCCGGGTCGTGCCGTCCACCGTCAACGACCAGAAGGTCCATCCGTCCACATGGTCGTCGCCAGTCGCCATCCGTGCCGCGGACATGGGCGTGTTCAAGGGACGCTGGAGGTAGATGATCCTGCCGTCCTCCAGCAGCGTCGCCCTGGCCGGGCCCCGCTTCCCCTGGCCCGTCAGCGCGATCCCGCCTGCGGAGAACGCCTCGGGAGGCAAGGCGGCCACCAGGGTCCGCAGGTCGACGTGGTTGCCCGTCGCCGGGGCCGCCGGGGGCTCGGTTCCGTGGTTCGCGCCTGTCGCTACCTCGCCCCCCGCCTCTCCATCAGGGAGCGTGTCGTCTCCCGGGCGGTCGTGTGCGAGGAGGGCCAGGCGTTCGGCTGCTGCCGCCGCCGCGCTCCACTCGGCGGTCGTCCGTGTCAGGCCGTCGATCTCGGTGCGAGCGTACAGCGTCACACCGGCGTTGCCTCCGCTGGTGAGGTATAGCTGGACGAGTCCGACCACCCTGTCGATCACGCTGGATCTGCACTCGATGAGCAGGTCGGAGTTGAGCGCGAGCATGCGAATGGTCTCGTCCACCCGACAGAGGTCCCGGGCTACCTCGTCGTCGGAGTACGGCCGCTCGGGCCTCCGCCGGGCGTTGCCCTGCCTGTCGAACCCCACGAGTTCGACGTCCTTGGCCACCACGGGATCAAGCAGCACCGGCAGTTCGCCGTCCAGGCTCTCGCCCTCCGACGCGCGTTGCCCGAGCAGGGGGAAGCGTGCGCCCTTGCCCGGGCCGGCGCTCTCATTGCCGTAGCGGGCACCGCCGCTGTTGCAGTGGTGGCAGGCGAGACGGTAGTTGGCGGGGTCGTAGGCGAGCCACCAGTACCCGCGGCGCTCCGCCTCACCGACGACAACGGACTTCGGCCGGTAGTGGTCGACGTGGTAGGGCGAGCGGACGAACCTGGTCTCGCAGTACCAGCATTTCTTCCCGATGAGGGCGATCAGCCGGTCGCGGATCGCGTCCTCCCGCCACATCTCGCGGAAGGAGAACTTCTTGTCCGCGTCCTCCGCGTCCTCTTGGAGCTTCTCGAGTTCCTTGGCGGCCCGGTCCGCCCACCTCTGCGGCGCGGTGAGTCCGCTGTTGTCTACGTGGCGCACCGGGATCAGACCCCCCGGGAGAAGCGCTCGTGAAAGAGCACCCGTGCAGTTGCTTCGAGCTCCTCGCCTGTCACGGTGCCGCCGTTCCGGGCCCGCTCGATGAGTTCCGTGCGCCGCCGGTGCAGTTCCGCCAGGAAGGAGGAAAGCACCTTATCTCGGCGCCCCGTGGCGAAGCCCAGTCCGTCGAGCTGGTCGGTCACCTCCTGGAGTTCCCGGCGGGCCTCAGGGTCGTCCTCGGCCACCGATATGAGGCGGTACTGGGTGTCGATCAGGTCCTGGGTGTGCTCGTCGAGTTGGCTTCGGAGGCGGAACAGGTCGGAGGTGAGCAGCCCACCGGCCCCCTGACCGCGAGGGGCGGTGTTCGGGACGAGCGCCGTCGTCCGTCCGTCGGCATCCGTGTCGAGCACCCGGATCTGCCGCCGCAGCATATTCGAGACGAGGAGGGGCTCGTGGGTGGCGGCGATGAACTGCGAGCGCTGTCCGTCGCCCAGCATCTCCTGGACGGACGAGTACCAGCGCTGGCTCCATTCGGGGTGGAAGTGCGCGTTGGGTTCGTCGAGCAGGAAGAGCGACTCCTGGCCTCGCTGCAGCCGCAGCAGACCGAGCACGGTGAGGATCTGCTGTTCTCCGGAGCTCAGTTGATCCGCCCGGACGACGACGCCGTCCGCCTTGCGGACGCGTACGTCGACGGTCAGGTAGCCGACCATCTGGAGGGTGGACAGGAGCCCGAACATCGACAGGTCGCTGTCGAAGAGGTTTCGGATGGCGAGCACATCCTCGGGGCTGCTCATGGTGAGGGCGAACCCGTCGTCGGGGGTGCCCGCGCTGTACAGCGGGTCCGAGTCCGGCACCGGCCCGAAGCGGCCGGAGGCCGCCGCCTCGGCGAACAGGACGCGCGGCGGCCCGCCCAGGCCCCAGTACGGCAGGGCCGACAGCTCCTCTCCCACCGACGCGGGAGCGCGTATGTGCAGCGCGGCGGACACCACCCCGTCCACGCGGGCCTGTTCCCTGAGATAGTCGCCGAAGACATCCGCCCACTGGGTGGCCAGGGAGAGCAGGACCAAGGGGAGCCAGTCGGGCGTGCACAGGAATCCCGGGGTGTACAGAGGGCACGAGATCGGCAGCTCCAGCTGTTCCGACCACACCCCGTCCTCGTTCTCCGGCCGGTCCTGCCAGGCGAACCAGGACTCCGTCCACTGCTCGCGCCACGCGACCAGCTCCGCTTCGGCGAAGTGCACGTGCCGTTCGAACTCGGAGCCCCAGGGGACCTTGCCGTGTACCTGGTACCCGAAGACGTGGTCCGGAAGGTGCCGGAGCCAGTCGTGATGCGGTGTCTCGTCGCGCGATCCGGCGGCGTTCGTCACCCACATGACCGGTTCAGCGTCGGCGGACGGCTGCACGATGTCGACGGTTGTGTCGCGGAGCCGGTAGCGCACCTCGTATCCGAAGTCTGAACGGCCCGAATGGCCGAGGGCGCAGCGGTAGAGGGCCCCGAAGAGTTCCGCGAGCGCGTGCAGGACCCGCGACTTCCCGCCTCCGTTGGCGCCGATCAGTACCGCGATGGCCTGTCCCTTGTCGACGGCGTCTTCCAGGTCGAGGGTGAAATCCCGCAGGCCGCGGTAGTCGGGCAGCCTCAGCTGCAACAACTGCATCGGATTCCCCTCAACCGGACCGGAACGTACGGGCGTCCCGCGGAGGCGTGAGCTCCTCCGCGAGCCTGGAGAACCGTCGCCACGCGTCCTCTAGCCGCCCGGAGATCTGCTGGGCAATCAGGTGCGGCTCGGGGGCGTCCCTCGGCTCCTCCTCGCGTAGGTCGGCGCCGAGGTCGAGACTGATGGCCTGCCCGGCGAGGAGCGCGTCCACGGAGTAGGGCTTGAACACTGGCGACGCGGCGCGGGTGTCGGGCGGGTGCCCGGGCCGGTACGCGGCCACGAACGCGTCGAGACCGGAGCCCGTGGAATCCGGGGCGTCGGCGGCGGTCGCGTGTCCGGTCCGCAGGTCGTAGACCCAAAGGCGGCGGGTGGCCGGCGATCCGTCGGGGCGAGCCGCGGCCTTCTCGAAGAACAAGACGTTGAGCTTGACCCCCGAGGAGGCTCCGGAGAGCCCGAAAGGGAGGCGGAGGAGGGTATGCACGTCGCACTGCTTCAGCAACTGCCTCCGTACCCGTTCCCCGGCACCCCCTTGGAAGAGGACGCCGTCGGGTACGACGACGGCGGCCCGGCCGCCGATCTCCAGCAGAGTGTAGACGTGCTGCAGGAAGTCGAGCTGCTGGTGGCCGGTGGCAGCCCAGAAGTCCGGCCGGGCGATGGCGAGGTCCCCCTCCGTGCCGTGGAGGCCGGGCGCGCCCGAGGACGGGACCGTCGAGCGCCGCTGCCCCAGGGGCGGATCGGCGAGGACGAGGGTGGCCCGGCGGCTGGGGCTCACGGCGAGGGAGTCCCGTACCTCGATGGCCGCTCGGTCGCCGTCGAGGCGCTCAACGCCGTGCAACAACAGGTTCATGGTGGCGAGGCGCGCCGTCGCGTCCACCAGTTCCGTCCCCCGGATCCCGCCGTGGGACAGCCGCTCCCGCTGGGCTGGGGAGACACCCGGCGGAAGGCACCGGGCGATGTGCTCGAAGGACCGCACCAGGAATCCGCCGGTGCCCGCCGCCGGGTCCACGATCGTGTCCTCGACGGTCGGACGCGTGCACGAGACGATGGCGTCGACTAGACCCCGGTGAGTAAAGTACTGGCCCGCGCCGCTGCGGTGGCGCTGACCGGACCGGGCGAGGAACGCGTCGAAGACCGGAGCGCGCCACTGCGGCCGCTCGTCCCACCAGGAGAGCCCCTCCCTGACCTGCTGGATCAGGTTCTGGAGGTGCACCGGGCGGCGCAGGGGGTTGTGGGCCTTGTGGAAAATCCGGCCGATCACGCCGCCGCGCTCGCCCAGCTCCGCCAGAAGCGTGCCGTAGTGCCGGGTCAGTTCTGTGCCCTCGCGCAGCGCGAGTTCGTCCCAAGCGTCGCGTCCCAGGACATCGACGCGGTTGAGAGGTCGGTGCCGCAACTCCTGCGCCACTTTGAGAAAGAGCAGATATGCCACCTGCTCGACGTACTCCAGGGCTGTGAGGCCGTCGTCGCTCAGCCGTGGGAAGGAGGACCACAGCTGCTCGGCCCGGCGCTCGACCTCGGAAGGTCGGTCGTCAGGCCGTCGGGCGGGCGTCGGCGGCGGCACGGTCACTGCTCCCTCGGGTCTTACGTCGTTCTCGCTGCTCGGCGCGGCGCCGTGGGGCAGCCTGCCCGCGAGGGCCTGCTCTCGGCAGCCGTCGCGCAGCCGGTCCGCTATTGCTAGGGCTTCCTCGGCCGAGGTCGTGACGGAGATGAGTCCGCCGTCCCACGCCTCCAAAGAGGCAAGGAGAGCCCCCTGTTCGGCGAGCGGAGGCACGGGGACGGGGGTCCGCCGCAGATGGTCGAGCCCCAGGGAGGCCAGGCCGGCCGTGCCCCTTGCGGCGCCCCGCAGCCATCGGCGGCCGGCCCCGTTCGCGTACAGGGCGAGCAGCCGGGGGTGCAGGGCGTCCCCGGCCATGCGGACCCGTGCCAAGTGGTGGTTCGGCACGTACGTGCGGTGCGAGGCGTCCTGTTCCCACACCCGGCAGAGGCCGAGGCTGTCGGGCTGTCCGCTCAGCACGAACAGGACATCCCCGGGGCTCAGCCGGTGCGCCTCTGCCGTGTCGGCGTCGAGGCGCACTGTCGGCATCCGCTCGTGTGCCCACCGCTCGCCCAGCAACTCGGCCGGGCGCAGGGAACCCACCTCGACCCCGTGCCGTTCGTCGGGGCGCCGACTGTCCGCCGTGGGCCCGCGCACTACCTCGGCCAACTCGCCGAGGGGAACCCATCGCCATCCCTTGGGGACGGCGGGCAGAGGCGCGCGGTGGGCGGTGGTGGTGGAGGGCTCCGGGTCCGGTTGTGGGCCGGGCGCGGTGCGGCCGACGACGCCGTGGTCGATTACGAGGGCGCGGAGGTTCTTGATCTGCTGCAGTGTGTCGCGGACGGCGGCCTCCTCCTCGTCCACCCGGGTGAGCCAGAAGGCGAGGGAGCTTTTGATTCGCTCCTGGTCGGCCCGCGGGGGCAGCGACAGCCGTACGCGTTCCAGGTCCCGTACCGCGATGTGGTGCAGGCCGGATCCTTGGCGGACTGACGACTCTATCTGGCGGCGTACGGCACGGGACTCCCACGACAGCACCAGGTACTCGGGGTCGATCAGCTGCTCGTCGACCCGCACCCGTACCATGGTGGCGGGGTACGTCATGGGGTCGGTGATCTCCCGGACCAGGGCCGCCCGCCCGATCCGCGTCCCGGGTCCGCCGTTGCGGCTTATCAGGATGTCGCCCGGCCGGATCATACGTTGCGCCGCTTCTGTCGCCGTGGCCCACGGTCCCTCCCGAGACTCCGCGAGGTCGACCGTCGCCGACCGTAGCGCGGGCAGGCGGAGGTCGGGCAGCCCTCCCGGGACGGGCGAACCGGACCGGCCCGCCGCCAACGGCTCGCGCAGCAGCTCGCCCAGTGACACGTCGGTCCAGCCGAGCGGCAGCCCCGCGCTCACGCGAGTACGCTCCGCAGCTCGTCCAGCAGGCGGACCGCGCCCTGCCCGCCGAAGGCGCGTAGGAAGCCCGACGTGCCGCCCCGGAGGGTGAAGGGAACGGCATCCAGGGACGCAGCGGAGAAGTGTCCGTCGGCCGCCGTGCCGTCCGCGATGTGCTCCATCCACCAGACATGGTCGGGGTCGAAGGACCGTCCCAGGCGCTCTTGGTGATCGATCCACGCGTCGAGCCGGTCGAAGACCTGGTCGCGGTAGGGACGCGGGCGTGGCTCCAGGTCCGCTTCGTACCTGACGAGGACGAGGAGATCTACGGGACCCTTCGGCGTCTGCGGCCGGCGCGGATCCGACACGGTGACGCCGGCGCGTTCGTAGGCGCTCCAGAGCCGCTCCGCCGTCAGGTCGTGCGGCGGCCCCGCCAGAGACTCGGCCCATGAGCGAAGCCGTCGGACGTCCCCCTCGGTCAGGAGCCTGGTGCCGACGATCAGCTCCCGCGCCGGGCCGTTGCCTGCCCGGAGGAAAGACCGCCAACGCTCCATGACCTCGGCGTCGTCGTCGACCGTTGTCGGGGCCTCGTATGCGTCCTTCCCATGCTCCCGCTTCCGCGCCGTGGAGGACCGACGACCGGCATGGTGCCGGCTGACGTCGAACGGATCCACGACCACGCATTGGGTCTTGGCCGATGCGCCGGGGGTGACCGCCCGCAGTTCCGCCGATGCGATGGAGCGCGTCCCAACCGCGATCATCTGGAAATAGCGGTTCGCGGACTTGACGTCCCGCAGGAACAGCACACATTCGACGGGCGCGGTGTCCGTCCCGGCGAGCACCAGGCCCACCACGACGACGACCCGCAGCTCGACGGTGTTACGGAACTCCGCGAGCCACCGGTACGGTGATCCGCCCTTGAGCGTGACCTTCCGGCAGAAGCCGGGCCCCTGCCCGAACACCGCGCGCACCGCGGCGACCACCTCGGCCGCGTGACGTTCGTCGTCCGCGTAGACGACGGTCTTCGGCAGCGACATGTCCCCGGAACCGAGCCCTGCCCGTTCGGGGAACATCGACGGCAACCCCTCCTTGAACGCCGTCAGCGTGGCGTGGAGCGCATTGCCGCTCACCACGGAGCGACGGCGCACGGAGGTCTCCTCCGTGTCGGGGCCGAACCCCTCCTCCAGTGTTTCGGCCGTCCACTCCGGTCGCGTGGGGAGGTTGCCGACGCGGTAGACGGTGACACCCACGGCCCGGTTGTCGGCAACGGCGTCTTCGAAAGTGTAGGAACTGACCAGATTGCCCTGGAAGAGCTCCAGCGCCCGGTCCGTCGGGGTGGCCGTCAGGCCGAGAACCGGGGCGTCGAAGTAGTCGAACAGCGCACGCCACCGAGGGGAGACGGACCGGTGGCAGTCGTCGGCGATGACGAGGTCGAAGGACTCGGGGGCCAGATCGGGCCGATAGCGGACTCCGGACGTCGGGTCGCCCCCGGACAGGGCCCTGAAGAGCCGCTGCACGGTGCTCACGACGACCCCGTGGGACGACACGGCATCCGGGCCCAGCCGCTCTACCCGGTACGACTCGGTGAACTTCCTGCCGTCGTCGCCGGGGCCGGAGTACGCCGCGAAGGTCGCCAGCACCTGCATTTCGAGCTCCACCCGGTCGACCAGGAAGAGGATTCGGCGGGCCCGGGCGTGCTGTAGCAGGCGGTGGATCGCGGTTACAGCCGTGACTGTCCGGCCGCCCCCCACGGCAATCTGGACCATAGCCCGGCGCTCGCCACGGCGCAGCGAGCTCTCGAATGCCAGCACCGCTTCGTACTGCACCGGCCGGAGGGAGTCCTGCGGGTAGCCGTCATCGCCGAGGTTTGGAAGACGGTGGCGCACGCGGCCCTGGAACGTAGGCGCCTGGGGGTCGGCCACGGCCTCGCGCAGCCAGCGGGTCACGGTGTCCGGCTGGTGGAAGGTGAAGACCTCCCGGGGGCGCGGCTCGGGGTCGTCCCCGTTCCGGAACAGCACCCGGACGCCGTCCGCGGCGTACGTGTAGGGCATCCGCTGCTCCGCGGACGCCCTCGACGAGGTACCGGTCCCACGGGTCCGGGCCATTGCCGCCCGCAGATCCCCGCCGCGGGGCCGCACCTCGACGGTGCCCACAGGGCGGCCGTCGACGTGGAGCACGTAGTCCGGTCCCGCCGCCCCGTCCGGTTGCGCCGTGTCCCGTACCGCGACCCCTCGTACCGGTAGCTCGTGCGGCGCGTCCGTATCGTCCCGTACGGTCCATCCTGCCTCGGTCAGCAGGTCCGCGACGCACCACTCCGCCTCCAGGAGGGCCGCCCGTGCCTTCAGGGACGCGCGGGTGGCCGTCTCGGCGGGCGTCCGCCGGTCGAAGGTCCGCCGCAGCACGGGGACGTACTCGTCGAGCAGGGCGACCCAGGTGGCCAGGTCGGTCACCGGCTTTCCTGCGGTGACCTGCCGGTGCGGTGAGCCCGCCGGGGTGTCGTCCCATTCGACCAGCGGGACGAAGGAGAGCTCGTCACGCACTCCGGTCCGCAGCCGGAAGTACCAGACGCCCAGGTCGAAGCAGTGCAGTACGAGACGCCGGGCACGGGACCCGTCGTCCGGTCCTGCCTCGCTGTCGGGCGCGGGGTCACTGGAGCGGCGCAGTTCGGTCAGTGCGCGATACACCGGGCCGTCGGCCGCGTCGCCGACGGACTCCGGGCCGAGCAGCCGGGCGGACTCCGCGCTCAGCACCTCCGCGAACTGCCGGGCCTGGGCGAGGGACCGTTCAGGGCGGGCGTGCGCGTCGGCCTCGGCACCCGCGCCGTATAGCAGCAGGAGAGGCTCAAGCGGTAGCAGGAAGCCGAAGTTCGCGGAAGCGGCGGCCAACTCCGCGAGGGCTTCCTCGTCGGCTGCCTGGTGCACTCGGCCCACGTTCCCTTCACTCTTCGTCAGCGTCAGCGTCACCGGCGACCGTGTCACGGCGTCGAACAAGCACCCAAACCTATCGCCTCGGGTCGGGCCCCGAGCCCGTCTGGCAGGAACCGCCAACCCAGGAACGACGAGGGTGTATCTGCCGCTGCGGATTGTCCTTGCGCGTGTCCACTAGGCAGCCCGACTGGCAGGCGCCGAGGACGCGGCGGTCCGTGATGACGGGGAGCACGTGGGTGCGGCCATGGCGGGGTGGGCTCAAGGCCCGGGTTGAGGGCGAGTACCGCGATGTTCCGGTCGCGCCGTTTCTCGACAGGGAGATTGACGCGCACCTCTCGCAGTGGGCTCCCGCGCCCGTTGCCTTCACCAGTCCGTCCGGCAAGTACCGGCACCTGTCCGTGCTCTTCTCACCCCGCGACCGTGGCAAGGGCGTTATGCCCACCGCATCGACGTACGACTACCACTTCAGGAAAGTATGCGTGGCCGCAGGACTGGTGGGCAGCCAGGGGCGGGCGGAGTATACGCCACGCAACCTGCGGGACTTCTTCGCCTCGACGGCGCTTGCCAAGGGCATCCCGATCCATGAGGTCTCACGCTGGCTTGGGCATCGGTCGATCAAGGTCACCGTCGACATCTACGGACACCTGTTGCCCCGGGCCTAGAGCCGATGCCGGGAGATCCTGCAGAGCGCCATGCGGCCGGTGCTCTGGAGCCTGTCGGCGCAAGGCCGTGTTGCCTGTGGTGCTGGATGTGCTGGATGAGTCCCGACGGTGCTGGATGGGTGCTGGATACGATCACTAGAAAGAACGTTTCTGCAAGTGGGAGCTCTGTACTAAACGTTCCGGTTCAACGTGTAGCGGCTGGCACACACCACGTTGCTGATCTGGCAAACATGCAGGTTGGAGAAGGCCCGACTCTTCGGAGTCGGGCCCTTGGCCTGTCGTGCTGGGGCTGCGGTTCGGCGTCCCGGTGCGCCCCGTCACCGCCCCCCCCTCGCCGGGTTCAGTGTGGGCGGGGGAACAGGTGCTCGACGGCGGTGACCAGGGCCGCGCGGCGGGCGTCGACGGAGGTGTCCGCGGCCAGCTGGGCCGCGGCGGCGCCGATCTCCGGCTGACCTGACCAGGTGGTGGCGATCTGGTTGATCAGGGCCAGCACGTCAACCGGATCCCAGGCGGGATCGATCAGACCGGCGCGCTGCGCCTCGCGGAGCTGTTCGACCTTGCCGGTGATGGTGGCCAGCATGGGGTCGACCGTGTCGCTGGCGGCTTCGCCGTCGGAGAGTTCGAGGCGGCCCCAGGTGATGAGCCGATAGTGGTCCGGGTGGGCCGTGAAGTGGTCGAAGAGGATGCCGGCGTAGCCGGGCAGGTCCGCCGGGTCCATGCGGGTGGCCTCGATGAGCGCGGCCGTTTCGTGCTCGGCGATGTGGCGGTAGAGGGCCTCTTTGCTGCTGAAGTAGGCGTAGACCCGTTCCTTGCTGGTCCGTGCCTGCTTGGCGAGGCGGTCCACTCGGGCGCCGGCGATGCCGTAGCGGGCGAACTCGTCCTTGGCCGCGGCGAGGATCCGCTGTCGGGTGTCGGCGGTAGGGGAGTTCGAAGTCTTGCGCGAGACGGCGGAGCGAGGCATAGGGACACGATAGGTGACCAAACGGTTCGGTTTGCCAGGCTTGCCGTCAGGTCTTCTCTCCAGGTGTCGGGCGATCCGGAAGGCGGAACGGCCACGGACCCGGCGCTGACGGCCTGTTCGGCCCGGTCCTGAGGCAGGTCTGTGGCGATGGGTGGCGGCCCCGGTATCAGCGGCTGAGGCTGCGGAAGGGCTTGAAGCCGGTGCCACCGCCGTAGTCCTGGAAGCGGAGCGGTCTTCCGTGCCGGGCCTTGCTGTGTTCGTCGTTCGGTCGGAGCAGCGACCGCTGAAGAGCCTCTGCGGTACGCAGCCCGAATCAAACCCCTTGGTATTGACCAGGTTGCCGACGATCCTGACGTCGGAGATGACCTGGGGGTCCAGCGCGACGGAGAAGGACGCGGCCACGGGCGTCCGGTTCCCGGAGTCGGGCCCCAGGCTCTGCTCTTCCCGTGCCCGGTCGGCGCGGCCAGAATCCGGTCCTCCGTCACCCGATCCGGGCACCACCCGGGCGGTGGGAGGATGCGGGGAGGGTGAGGAAGGGGCGGGGAGCGTGGGGCGTGGCGAGCGGGACACGGTGGCGCGGGGAGCGCGACTGTACGAGGCGGCTCAGGCGGTGGTCGATGACCACGCCAGGGCGGTCGAGGCGGCGCGAGCGGCACTGAAGCCGATCAACGACGCTGCGGTGAAGCGGGAGTTGGACGCCATCCCCGTCGCCCGACTGCAGGACGTCACCGAAGGGCGCCTGCGGCTGGGGAGCGTCGAGAAGAGCGGGCTGCGCACAGTGGGGAGTGTGCTGGAGGCGGGGCCCTACCGGCTGCGGCAGATTCCCGGGGTCGGGCAGCGCACCGCCGACCAGATGCTCGCCGCCGCCCACCGGCTCTCCGAGGCCGCGCACGAGACCGTGGCCGTCCATATCGACGTGGACCGGCCGGAACCGAGCACCACCGTCCTCGTCACGGCCCTGCACGTACTGGTCGAGGCCGGCCCGGACGCTCGGCGTGCGGTCGACAAGGCCGCCGCCCTGTCGGAACGGCTCGGTCCGTCACTCGCCGACGCCAGGCCCGCCGCCGGACGGATCCGGATGCTTCTGGCAGGCCAGGAGAAGAAGGCCCGGGTGTCGGCGGCGGTCACCGAGGTCCGAGCGCTGGTGGACGAGGCGGAGCAGACGGACCTGCCCGGGCTGCTCGCCCAGACTTCGGTGGACCTGCTCCGGACACCCGCGTCCGACGTCGCGGCCTGGGTGGACTTCGAACTTCGCTCCGCCGAGTACTACAGCCTTCTCGCCGAGATCTCCGGGCGGCAGCCGGATGCGGCCGCCGCCGAGGGCTTCCTGCCGGACGAGATCGCCGAGCGGGTACGGACCCAGCACCTCGACGACACGCACCGGCAGGTCTCCCTGCGCGGCTACCAGGCGTTCGGCGCGCGGTTCGCGCTCGCGCAGCGCAAGGTACTGCTCGGCGACGAGATGGGACTCGGCAAGACGATCCAGGCGATCGCGGTGCTGGCACACCTGGCCGCAGAGGGACAGAGCCACTTCATGGTCGTCTGCCCGGCGAGCGTCCTCGTGAACTGGACCCGGGAGATCGAGGCCCGCAGCGCCCTGCGCGTCATGGTGCTCCACGGCCCCGACCGGCACTACGCGTTCGCCGACTGGAAGGGGCGGGGCGGGGTCGGGGTGACCACGTTCGACGCGCTGCGGGGTTTTCCCGCGCCGGGTGGCGGAGAGGTCGGACTGCTCGTGGTCGACGAAGCGCACTCCGTGAAGAACCCGCAGGCCAAACGGTCCCAGGCGGTCGCCGAGTGGACGGAACACTGCGGGCGTGCCCTGTTCATGACCGGAACCCCGATGGAGAACCGGGTCGTGGAGTTCCGCAACCTGGTCCGGATGCTCGACGGCGACGTCGCGGACTCCCTCGGTGAACGGGACGCGTTGGCAGGATCGGTCGCCTTCCGCAAAGCCGTCGCGCCGGTCTATCTGCGGCGCAACCAGGAGGACGTCCTGACGGAACTCCCGAGCCTCCAGCAGACCGACGAGTGGGAGGAGCTGAGCGCGTCGGACGAGGAGGCGTACCGGGACGCCGTGCGCGCGGGCAACTTCATGGCGATGCGCAGGGCCGCCTACATGCGCCCCGAGAAGTCGGCCAAGCTGGACCGCCTCCGGGAGATCGTTCAGGAGGCCGGCGCGAACGGGCAGAAGACGGTGGTCTTCTCGTACTTCAAGGACGTACTGGGCGTGGTGGGGGAAGCGCTGGCCTCGGAACT
Organism: Streptomyces sp. NBC_00285; assembly: GCF_036174265.1. Taxonomy (NCBI): domain Bacteria; kingdom Bacillati; phylum Actinomycetota; class Actinomycetes; order Kitasatosporales; family Streptomycetaceae; genus Streptomyces; species Streptomyces sp. NBC_00285. Next base: position 6,991,694 of record NZ_CP108055.1, read on the forward strand.
CGCCGAGGGCACCGCCGTGTTCGGTCCGCTCACCGGGGGCGTTCCGGCCGGGCGGCGGCAGCAGATCGTCGACGACTTCGCCGGTGTCGCGGGCCCCGCGGTGCTCCTGGCGCAGATCCAGGCAGCGGGCGTCGGTCTCAACATGCAGGCCGCCTCCGTCGTCGTCATCTGCGAACCGCAGATCAAGCCGACCGTCGAACACCAGGCGGTGGCCCGGGCCCATCGGATGGGCCAGGTCAGGCCGGTTCGGGTGTACCGGCTCCTCGCCACCGGGGGCGTCGATGAACGCATGGTGAGGATGCTGGAGGCCAAGACCCGTCTGTTCGACGCCTACGCCCGCCGCAGCGCCGTGGCCGAGGCCACCCCGGACGCGGTCGACGTGTCGGACACCGAGCTCGCCCGGCGGATCGTCGAGGAGGAGCAGGCGCGTCTGGGGCTGACGGACGAGAGGGTCACCGCGGTCGAATGAGCCGGCCGGGCCGGGCAGCTCTTCCTGCCGACCGGCGGGTCGCACCGGCGGTCACGGGGCCGGGGTCGGGACGAATCCCGCGCCTCCCCTCACGGTCGTCAGGACCGTCCCGGTGCGCGGGGCCACCGTCACGTCGAGACCGTCGGCCGACCGGGCGGACGTCCCGTACCCGGCGTCGTCGATGGGGGACAGGGGACAGCGGCGTACGGCCCGAGACCGCCGCCCGGGAGACGAGCACCCGGGCCACCGTCTTCGACGACCCGCCGACGGCCGATCCATCCGCCGGGAGCCCCGCGGTCGCCACCGGATCGGGCCCGTGCCGCACCCGTCGCCCCGTCGCCCCGTCGCCTGGGAAGGTCAGGAAGGTCAGTGGGGACCACACCTCGGTCGCCAAGAGGACCGTGCCTCCGAAGGCCGCCCCGCCTCCGCGCCTTGAGCCCGTTCAACCGCCCAGGTCGTCGCGCCTGTGACCGGCATTCCGCACCGCCCGCCCCACGCATAGCATGCGCCTGTCGTACGTCAGTTCCCCGCCACTGCTGAACCAGGAGCACGGTAGCCGTGTCCATACCCCCGCCCCCTGGGCCCCACCAGCCAGGTCCCGCCCAGGGGCCGCCCCCGGACCCGTACGGCCCGCCACGGCCGGGGCAGCAGCCGTACGGACAGCCGTACGGACAGCAGCCGTACGGGCAGCCCTACGGCCCGCCGTACCAGGGCTGGGGACAGGGCTACAGCCCCTCCACCCGCCCGAAGTCGGTCAACGGTCTCGCCGTCGCCTCCCTCGTCCTCGGCGTCCTGTGCTGCTTCCCGGCCGTGGGGCTGGTGATGGGCGTGATCGCGCTGGTGCAGATCAAGAAGAACGGGCAGTCCGGCAAGGCGCTGGCGATCGTCGGGTCGATCCTGTCGTCGCTGGGGCTCGCCCTGTGGGTGACCGTGCTCGCCACCGGCGGCCCTTCCACGATGTGGGAGGAGTTCAAGAAGAGCGCGACCGAGGGCACGGCCTTCTCGGTGGTGAAGGGCCAGTGCTTCGACGCGCCGGGGGAGTCCCTCGAAGGCCTCACCTACGACGTCGACCAGGTGCCGTGCGCGGGCGAGCACGAGGGCGAGGTGTTCGGCGAGTTCCTGATGACCGGCTCCGCCTTCCCGGGGGACAGCGGGGTCTCCGACGTCGCCGACGAGAAGTGCTACCCGCTCCAGGACGCCTACGCCATGGACACCTGGGCGCTCCCCAAGAACGTCGACGTGTACTACTTCGGCCCCACCCGGCAGAGCTGGCGCCTCGGCGACCGCACGGTCACCTGCATCTTCGGCAACACCGACGGGGCCGGCACCCTGACCGGCTCACTGCGCGCCGACGCGACCACGCTCGACACGGACCAGGTGGCCTTCCTGAAGTCCCTCAACGCCGTGGACGCCGTGCTGTGGGAGGAGCCCGAGGACTACCCGGAGGACGATCTGCCGGGCTACCGGGACTGGTCGATGGATGTCCGCAACAGCCTCGACACGCAGGTCAAGGCGTTGCGCGCGCACTCCTGGCCGGCCGGGGCAACCAAGACCGTCGCGGCCCTGGTGAAAGACATGGAGGCCGCGCGCGACCAGTGGGGACTGGCGTCCGCCGCGGCCGCGGCCGACGACGCGGACCGCTTCTACACCCATTACGACAAGGGCTACGAGTACGTCGACGGGGCCACCACGGTCACCGCACGCAAGGCTCTGGGTCTGGCCACCGAGCCGCCGACGTACGACGACGGCGAGGGCGGCGGGGCCTCCGACGCGAGCGGTGGCGAACTCGATGTGTGATCGCCCCCATAGCGGGGAGAAAGTGCCTGCGTAAAGCCCGCCACGGGAACATGTCATCACATCGAGTGATTCTCTGGCCTTTGCTTGCATGGTCGAACCCACGGTTGCCAGGCTGTTGCTGTCTGTACAACCTGATGGGAGCGGCCAGTGACATTCGGTGAGCAGCCGGCGTACCTGCGTGTCGCGGGTGATCTCCGCCAGAAGATCACCGACGGTTCGCTGCCGCCACACACCCGCCTGCCGTCCCAGGCGAGGATCCGCGAGGAGTACGGCGTCTCGGACACCGTCGCGCTGGAGGCACGCAAGGTGCTGATGGCGGAGGGGCTGGTCGAGGGCCGGTCCGGCTCCGGGACGTACGTCCGCGAGCAGCCCGTGCCCCGCCGGATCGCCCGCTCCGGCTACCGCCCGGCCTCCGGCGCCACCCCCTTCCGGCAGGAGCAGGCCGACGGGGAGGGGCGCGGTACCTGGGAGTCCAGCAGCGCGCAGGCCGAGGCCTCCGTCGCCGTCGCCGAGCGGCTCGGCCTGCGGCCCGGCGACCGCGTCATGTGCACGAAGTACGTCTTCCGGGAGGCCGGCGAGCCGATCATGCTCTCCACCTCCTGGGAACCCCTCGCGGTCACCGGGCGCACCCCCGTGATGCTCCCCGAGGAGGGCCCCCTGGGCGGCATGGGCGTCGTCGAGCGCATGGCCGCCATCGATGTCGTCGTGGACAACGTCACCGAGGAGGTCGGCGCCCGCCCCGGCCTGGCCGAGGAACTGCTCGCGCTGGGCGGTGTGCCCGGCCATGTCGTCCTCGTGGTGCACCGCACCTACTACGCGTCGGGCCGCCCGGTGGAGACGGCCGACGTGGTCATTCCGGCGGACCGCTACCAGGTCGCGTACCACCTTCCGGTGAAGTAGCGCGCGCCCCGGGGAAGTTGCCCCGGGCGAACACCCAACCGGCCCGCAGGCGAACGTCGTTCGAATCCGGCCGTTCTCGCAGCTCGGCACAGCCGTTCCCGGGCCGCCGCTGACCGAAGTCATCACCCTCCACCGGGGGCGTGTTCATCACCGCGCGCCCCCGGCCCGGGAGTCCGTCCTGGCTGGTTGCGTACCTCTTTGTGAAAACGCGTGTTCGCTGAGTAAAGGTTGGGCGTAGGCTCGGGCATATGCGGATTGCGGTTTCCTTATCGGGCGGGGCTCGACGCAGGTCGGGAAGGAGCGGTGGGGCGCTATGAACGACGGCACGATCACGCTTCCCTGGCTCGTCATACGACAGGACGACAACGGCAATCGCTACCGCGTGGGCAGGTACGCGACCAGGCCGGAGGCCCAGAAGATCGCGGACAGCCTGGATTCGCGCGGCCACAGGCAGCTCTACTGGGTCGAGCGTGTCGGCGCGAACGGCTCGAGTTCCGCCGACTGAGCCCACCCCGCCGGGAGCGCGCAGCTCCCGTAGGCTCCGGCGCATGACGGAACGGATCGTGGTGGCGGCGGCCGCCCTGTACGACGGCGACCGCCTCCTCGCAGCCCGCCGCAGCGCACCTCCCGAACTCGCCGGCCGCTGGGAGCTGCCGGGCGGCAAGGTGGAGGAGGGCGAGACGCCGGAAGCGGCACTCGCGCGTGAGCTCCGCGAGGAACTGGGTGTGCAGGCGCAGGTCATGGACCGCGTCCCGGGCGAATGGCCCCTGAGATCTCCGTACGTCCTCCAGGCCTGGACGGCCCGTCTCCTCCCGGCCTCCCCGGACCCCAAGCCCCTGCAGGACCACGACGAACTGCGCTGGCTGACGCCGGATGAGATCTGGGACGTGAACTGGCTCGACCAGGACGTGCCGGCGGTGCGCGAGGTCTCCAGGGGTGCGGGGCTTCAGTAGAGGCGCGACTGCGGCCGCACCGGGCCCGCGCCCGATCCGCGGCACCTCGGGACGATGGGCGTCCCTCCCGCACCTGTCCTGCGGCGGACCCTGAGCCTGTACCCGTCCCGGGACGGCAGGCGCCCCGTCGGCACCCGCCCTGCGATGGACCATCGAGCCCGTAACTGCCTTGCGGTGGATCCCCGAGCCCGCACCCGTCCCGCGGCGCCCCGGCGGTAGGTGTCCCCGGGCAGTACGTGTTCCAGGGCGGTAGGTGTCCCGCCCGCACCCGTCCCGCGGTGGACCCCCGAGTCCGCGCCCGCGCCACCCCCCACCCGTGGAGCACGCGGTTCCGGCTTAAGCCATTCGGCACGGTACCGCGACCCTGATATCGGGTATGTGCCAATTAACCCCACGAAAGCGGACATGGGCTGGCCCGGGATGTGATCGGCGTGATCGACACCGAAGGCGACTGCGTCGAGTGGATCTTTCCCGCGGACCCCGGCGCCGTGCGCGCCGCCCGTGCGGCGGTCCGCGGAAGGCTGCGCGAATGGGGTCTCGACGGCCTCGCCGACATCGCCGCCCTGTTGGTCAGTGAGCTGGTGACCAACTCCCTGCGGCATGCCACCGGCCCCATCGGCGTCCGTCTGGTCCGTCCGGGCAGAGCCGACGGAGTCCTCCTCGTGGAGGTCTCCGACCCGCTCCCCGACCCGCCCCGCGAACGTGTCGCCCGGCCCGAGGACGAGAGTGGCCGCGGACTGCAACTGGTCGCCCATGCCGCCCGCCGCTGGGGCACCCGGCCCGGCGTGACGGGCAAGACGGTGTGGTTCGAACTCGCGGTGCCGTGACTGACAGGGCGCACCGAAGGGAACCTGGTTGCGATGGAGAACGCCTGTACGACACCCCGTCCCCTGTCCAGCGGCTGGTTCAGGCCTGTGGCAGTTGTCGGCAGACGTGATTCGACGTGGTGTCCGCTGGTTAGAAGACTGGAAGTGTTGTCGCAGCCCGGACCGAAAACCGTCGGGATCGTGCTGTGATCGTGAACACCGTGTTGTGCGGCGCCGTAGTGCTGGATACTGCGGGCAGCCGCCCCCGGTGACCGGTACCGGACGCGGTGAGCTGGAGGGGACGGTTCGCGTGAGCGAGATACCAGCGAAGGCCACGGAGTCGAAAGACCCGTCGGGCGGCGCGAGGGTGGAGGCCGTGGATGATGCCGGGGCGTATGTCCGCCCCGACGAGGCGCCCTTCGGCGATGCCATGTGGCAGAGCAGCCCGCCCGGTTCGATCTACGACTACATCAAGGTCGCGTCCTTCTCCATAGGCCCGGACGGCCACGTCGACCAGTGGAGCCTGCGCGCGGAGCAGCTCTTCGGCATCGCCGCGAGCCGCGCCGTCGGCATGGACCCCATCGAGGCGTTCATCGACCCGGACCTGCACGAGCAGGGCCAGCGCAAGATGGCCGAGATCCTGGACGGCCGAGAGTGGACCGGCGTGGTTCCCTTCCGCGCCCCCGGCACGGCCGACGGAGAGCCCGGCCGCGAGGGTCTCGCCGAGGTCTACGTCATGCCGACCCGGACCGAGGAGGGCGAGAAGGCCGCCGTCTGCATCGTCGTCGACGTGCGCACGCTGCGCAGCATCGAGACCGACCTGGCCGCCTCGCAGGCGATTTTCGGACAATCTCCTTTCGGTTTCCTGCTCATCGACCCCGACCTGCGGGTCCGCCGCGCCAACCAGCGGTTCGCCTCCCTCTTCGGCGGCTCTCCGGACGACCACCGCGGCAAGGGCGTCCACGACTACCTGCCCCGTCCCGAGGCCGAGCGGGTCACCGCGACCCTGCGCCGCGTCCTGGAGACCGGTGACTCCATCACGGACATGCACGTCACCGGCTTCCTGCCGGGTTCCGACGAGCGCCGCCACTGGTCGATCAACCTCTACCGCGTGCACAGCGGCTCCGGCCGGCCCATCGGCATCGCCTGGCTGGGAACCGACATCACCGCCCGCCGCGCCGCCGCCCGCGAGGCCGCCTCCGCCCGGCGCAACCTGGCTCTCCTCAACGAGGCCGGCGCCCGCATAGGCAACTCCCTCGACCTGGAGACCACGGCTCGCGAACTCCTCGACGTCGTCGTTCCCGGCTTCTGCGACCTGGCCACCGTCGACCTCTACCAGGGACTCCTGGCCGGCGACGAGACCCCGCCCGGCCTCGCCGACGGCAGCGCGGAACTGCGCCGGGTCGCCTTCGCCAGCGCGGTCTCCGACGCCCCGTTCACCGGCTCCGGCGACCCCGTCGCGGTCGGCGCGGTCCACCACTACCCCTTCAACTCGCCCTGCGCGGACGCCCTGCGCACCGCACGCCCGCAGTACATCCCCGCCGAGGAGGGCGGCCTCGTCCAGTCCACGCTCGCCGTGCCGATGGTCGCCCACGACACCGTCGTAGGACTCGCGCAGTTCGCCCGGACGAAGGGCAGCGAGCCGTTCGGGGACCGGGACCGTGATCTCGCTGTGGAACTCGCGGCGCGGGCGGCCGTCTGTATCGACAACGCGCGCCTGTACCGGCGGGAGCACGAACGGGCCCTGATGCTCCAGCGGTCCCTGCTGCCGCCCGGCGACCCGGTGGCCGCCGGCCTGGACATCGCCTGCCGCTATCTGCCCGGCAACTCCTCCGCGGACCGGCCCAGCGAGGTCGGCGGCGACTGGTTCGACGTCATCGAACTGCCGGGTCACCGCACGGCGCTGGTCGTCGGGGACGTGATGGGCCGCGGTCTGCGCGCGGCCGTGGCCATGGGCGAACTGCGCTCGGCCGTCCGCACCCTGGCCCTCCTGGACCTCGAACCGGCCGAAGTGCTCAGCGCGTTGGACGAGATCGCCCGCGGTCTCGGCGCCCCCGGCGGGGTCCAGCAGGCCACCCGCGCGGCCCGCCGCCCCCGCGAGGCGGACCTCCTGGAGGTGTACCTCGCGACCTGCGTCTACGCCGTCTACGACTCCGTGACCCGCCGCTGCACCTTCGCCAACGCGGGCCACCTCCCGCCCGTCCTGGTCGAACCCGGCGAGGACGCGCTGATGCTCGACGTGCCGCCCGGCATGCCGCTCGGCGTCGGCGGTGAGCCCTTCGAGGAGGTCGAGGTCGAACTACCCGAAGGCGCTCTGCTCGCGCTCTACACGGATGGACTGGTCGAAAGCCGCGATCACCCCCTCGACGAAGGACTGCAGGCGTTCGTGGGCGCGCTGACCGATCCCTCCGCGCCCCTTGAGGACGTCTGCGACCACGTCCTCAACACCCTCGACACCCACCACGGCGAGGACGACATCGCCCTGCTGATGGCCCGTGTGCAAGGTCTGCCCGCCGGATCCGTCGGTGACTGGACGCTGCCGCGCGAGCCGCGCAGCGTCGGCCGGGCCCGCGAGTACGCCCGCCGCCAGCTCCTCAGCTGGGGCCTGGAACCCCTGGTCGACACCACCGAACTCCTGGTGAGCGAACTGGTCACCAACGCCCTGCGCTACGGCGAGGGCGAGATCAGACTCCGGCTGCTCCTCGACCGCACCCTGGTCTGCGAGGTCTGGGACTCGGGCCTCGTCCAGCCGCGCCGCCGCCGCGCCCGCGACACGGACGAGGGCGGCCGGGGCCTGCAACTCGTCGGCCTCCTCAGCGCGGCCTGGGGCTCCCGCCGTACACCGCGCGGCAAGACGGTGTGGTTCGAACTGCCCTTGCCGGACGGGGAGAACGGCATGGTGGACCCGGCGGAGGCGTTGCTCAGCCTGTTCTAGGCGGGGTGCCCGCGCAGACGTACGTCCCGTTCGGCGAGGTCGCGCGCCTCGTCGGCCAGGGCGTCCGCCCGCGGGAGATCGTCGGCGAGCAGCCGGCGCGCCGCCGACAGCAGGACGCGGGGTGCGGCACCGACCGCCTCACGGTGGACGGTGACGTAGTCGTCCGCCGCGGCCACGGACTCCCGGGCGACCAGCAGCGCGGCGGCCCCGAGCACTCCGGAGGGGCCGTCCGCGAAGGGCGCGGTCGCCCGCACGATCCGGCGCAGCACGCCGAGCGGGTCGTAGGGGCGTGCGGAGGTCAGTTCCTGTCGTACGGCGGCCAGGACCGTGTCGGCGTGCGGGAGCCGGGCGTGGGCTCCGCCCCCGTGCGCGGTGCCGTCGCGGAAGGGGGCCAGCTCCGCCTCGGCGCCGGTGAGCGCGGGTGGGATCAGCCCGGTGGCCTCGGCGCGCGCCGCCTCCAGCCGGGTCACGGCCGTCACCAGCACGTCCGCCCGGGAGATCGCGGTCTCCGCCGCCCGAAGGTGGTGCTCCGCCTCGTCCGCCTGGTCGGAGGCGCCGGCCTGGTGGGTCCGGTTGAGGTCGACGGTGGCGGTGACCAGGCTGTCCTTGGCCAGCTCGACGTACCCGGTGACGGAGTCACCCATGTCAGGGGTCTCGACCTCCGCCGTGCGGGCGGTCAGTTCACGGAAGCGGGTCTCGGCGGTCGTCAGGGCCTCGGCGGGGTCCCGGTCCAGCGCCCGCAGCGTGCGCAGGTTCGCCGCCTCTCCGGTCAGCAGCCGTGCGGCCTCCTCGCAGCGCCCCACGACTCCGGCGAGGGCATGTGCACGGGCCGTCTCCTCCTCCGGCACGCCCTCGTCGTACCGCCGCCGGATCGCGCAGGCGGTCGACAGCTCGGCCGAAGCCGCCTCGGCCGCGTGGGCGAACGGGGCCACCGCCTCGGAGCCGAACCCGGCCTCGGCGAAAGGGAGTTCCTCGCGGAGGCCGCGCAGGCGGTTGTCGGCGTCGACGAGCGCGGCCCGGGAGCGGTCGTCGAGGTCGGCCGACGGGGGAGGGACCGCGGGGGAGGCGTACGCGCCGACGTGGGTCGTGCCGGGGGCGGCCGGTGTCGTACGGCTGCGGGTGCGGCGGATCCGGCGCAGGGAGCCGTAGGCGGCGAGGGCCGCCACCACGACGAGCACGGCACCCGGCAGGACGAGGTCGGCGGAGGAGGAGTCGGCCTCCTGGGGCGCCGCGGCACTCGTACGGGCGCTCGCAACCGGAGCGTCGTCATTGATCGTCATCCACGGCAACACCAGCCACACGACCGCTGCCACCACGCCCAGCAGGGCATGCGCCACCCGCACGGATATGTGCGAGCGGCTCCGCCGCGGCCGGCCCCGTACCAAGGATGACGTCACGTTTCGGAGCGTATGGGCCGAAATGCGGGGGCGCGAGCGGGGCGGGGCGGGCGGGTACGGCACAGGGGACGGGGAGCTGATGACGGACGGGCAGAACACACAGGCCGACGAGGGCGCGGAGGACATACCGGAGCCGAGGCCGAGACGCCGCCGGTGGATCCGCAGGACCGCCCTCGGACTCGTCCTCGCCGTCCTGCTCCCCCTTCTCGCCGTCGCCGCCGCCCTCCGCCTCAACTACGCCGGCGATCTCGCCGACGGCACCCGCACCCGCGGCAAGGACGCGATCTGGCTCGGCCACGCCTGGGTGGACGGCCGCAAGACCGACGCCGACGTCACCGCCTTCGCCCGCCGCCTCCGGGACACCGGCATCAGGGACCTGTACGTCCACGCGGGACCCCTGGAGCACAACGGGACGCTGCCCGAATCGGCGTACCCGAGGGCGCGTTGGCTCATCGGCGCCGTGCACAAGGCGGCCCCCGGCATCCGGGTCCAGGCCTGGCTCGGCGACAAGCTCGCCACCGAGAGCCCCGACGGTCTGCACCTCGCGGACGCGGACACCCGTGCCGCCGTCGTCCGGTCCACCCGCCAGATCCTCGCCGCCGGATTCGACGGCGCCCATTTCGACCTGGAGCCCCTGCACTCCGGAGACGAGAACTACCTGGACCTTCTCGACTCCCTCCGCCAGGTCACCCGGGCCCGCAACGTGCCCCTCTCCGTCGCCGCCCACCAGATCGACCCGCTGCCCGCCCTGCACTCCGTCGCGGGCACCTTCACCGAGCACCCCAAGTGGTGGTCGCAGGCGTACTTCGGCCAGGTCGCGCGCCGGGTCGACCAGATCGCGGTGATGTCGTACGACACGGCTCTGCCGTTGGAGAGCCTGTACGGCGGCTATGTCGCCCAGCAGACCTCGCTGGCCCTGGAGGTCACCCCGAACTCCACCGACCTGCTGATGGGCCTGCCCTTCTACCGGGAGAGCAACTTCGACCACTGGGGATTCGCCGAGACCGTCCCCGCCGCCGTCCGGGGCGTCCGCCTCGGGCTCTCCCGCACGGACGCGGACCGCCCGAACTTCGGCGTCGCGCTGTACGTCGACTTCGCGGCGACGGAGGGGGACTGGAGGGCGTACGAGGAGGACTGGGTGCGCTAGAGAACCATCTGCGCCCCGAGGTGCCCACTGTGACCTTTCCGAACCCGGAGCGGATGCGGGAGATCGCGGAGAACAACCTGGTCAGGGTGCTGGAGCTTGTGCCACGATGACCGGTGTGGACGTGGACATGATAAGCACGGGGATCCTCCTGCTCGCCACGACGGGGATCGCGGTGTGCGGTGTCGCGGGGATCGCGACGGGCTGGGTCCTGCCGTGGCTCCGGTTTAGGATCCTGCGGCCGAGGCTGTGGGGTTACGGAACGCTGGTCAGCGCGGCCGGAGGAATGGTGTGGACCCTCTTGGGCCCCATAAACGGGACCCGGCACCTTCCGTCCGCGTACGTGGATCGGGCCGACTGGATCCTGTTCGTGGCAGGCCTCCTGATCCAGCACCGGTCCCAGCGCCACGGCCGCGCTCCCGGGGACGCTACGAAGGCCTCCTCCTGATCTTCGACCCCAGCCACACCAGCGGGTCGTACTTGCGGTCGACGGCCCGTTCCTTCAGGGGGATCAGCGCGTTGTCCGTGATCTTGATGCCCTCGGGGCAGACCTCCGTGCAGCACTTGGTGATGTTGCAGTAGCCGAGGCCGTGTTCGTCCTGGGCCGTCTTCTTGCGGTCCAGGCCGGACTCCTGGGCGGCGTCCAGCGGGTGCATGTCCAACTCCGCCACCCGCATCAGGAAGCGCGGGCCCGCGAACGCCGGCTTGTTCTCCTCGTGGTCACGGACGACATGGCAGGTGTCCTGGCACAGGAAGCACTCGATGCACTTGCGGAACTCCTGCGAGCGGTCCACGTCCTCCTGCATCATCCGGTACTCGCCGGGGCCGAGATCGGAGGGCGGCACGAACGCCGGGACCTCGCGTGCCTTCTGGTAGTTGAAGCCGACGTTCGTGACCAGGTCCCGGACGACCGGAAAGGCCCGCAGCGGAGTGACGGTGATCGTCTCCTCCTGGGTGAACACCGACATCCGGGTCATGCACAGCAGCCGGGGCCGCCCGTTGATCTCCGCCGAGCACGAACCGCACTTGCCCGCCTTGCAGTTCCAGCGGACGGCGAGATCGGGTGCCTGGGTGGCCTGGAGACGGTGGACGATGTCGAGGACGACCTCACCCTCGTTCACCTCGACCTCGAAGTCCTCCAGGTCACCGCCCTTCACATCACCCCGCCACACCTTGAAGTGGGCCGTGTAGCCGCTCATTCGTACAGCTCCTCTTCGGCGAGGTACTTGACCAGCTCCTCCTTGTCGAAGAGGGCGAGCAGGTCGGCGCGGATGGGGTCGGTGGTCTCACGGGTGAGGTCGATCTGGCCGCGGACCGGGTCCGTGGCCGCCAACCCGCCGGTCGGGTCGACGAGTTGGCACAGCAGGTTGACGCGGCGCCATGTGCGGTCCATCACCGGATGGTCCTCGCGGGTGTGGCCGCCGCGTGACTCCGTGCGCTCCAGCGCGGCCCGCGCCACGCACTCGCTGACCAGCAGCATGTTCCTGAGGTCCAGGGAGAGGTGCCAGCCCGGGTTGAACTGCCGGTGCCCCTCGACCCCGGCCCGCCGGGCCCGTACCCGCAGATCCGCGAGCTTCTCCAGGGCCTGCTCCATCTCGCCCTGGCGGCGGATGATGCCGACCAGGTCGTTCATGGCCTGCTGGAGTTCCTGGTGCAGGGTGTACGGGTTCTCCGCGGGCCCCGCGGCGGGTTCCGTGCCCTCCGCCGAGAACGGCCGCAGCGCTTCGGCCGCCGCCGCGTCGATCTGGCCCTCGTCCACCGGCGGGCGCTCCGCCGCGAGCCCGGTCGCGTACTCGGCCGCGTGCAGACCCGCCCGGCGTCCGAACACCAGCAGGTCGGACAGGGAGTTGCCGCCGAGACGGTTCGAGCCGTGCATGCCGCCCGCGACCTCACCGGCCGCGAACAGCCCCGGCACCCCGCGTGCCGCCGCCGTGTCGGAGTCGACCGCGACACCGCCCATCACGTAGTGACAGGTCGGCCCGACCTCCATCGGCTCGGCCGTGATGTCGACGTCCGCCAGCTCCTTGAACTGGTGGTACATGGACGGCAGCCGGCGCCGGATGACCTCGGCGGGCATGCGCGTGGACACGTCCAGGAAGACCCCGCCGTGCGGGGAGCCCCGGCCCGCCTTCACCTCGGAGTTGATGGCCCGCGCCACCTCGTCACGGGGGAGCAGCTCGGGTGGGCGGCGGTTGTTGGCCTGGTCCTCGTACCAGCGGTCGCCCTCCTCCTCCGACTCGGCGTACTTCTCCTTGAAGACGTCGGGGACGTAGTCGAACATGAACCGCTTGCCCTCGGAGTTGCGCAGCACCCCGCCGTCGCCGCGCACCGACTCGGTGACGAGGAGGCCCTTGACCGACGGCGGCCAGATCATGCCGGTCGGGTGGAACTGCACGAACTCCATGTTCAGCAGGGGTGCGCCCGCGAGCAGCGCCAGCGCGTGCCCGTCGCCGGTGTACTCCCACGAGTTCGACGTCACCTTGAAGGACTTGCCGATGCCACCGGTGGCGATGACCACGGCAGGCGCTTCGAGGACGAGGAAACGGCCGGTCTCACGGTCGTAGGCGAAGACACCGGAGACCCGCGAACCGTCTTTGAGGACCCGGGTGACCGTGCACTCCTGGTACACCTTCAGCCGCGACTCGTACTCCCCGGTCTCGCGATGGTCCTCCTGCTGCAGGGACACGATCTTCTGCTGGAGCGTGCGGATCAGTTCGAGGCCGGTGCGGTCGCCGACGTGGGCGAGGCGCGGGTACTCGTGGCCGCCGAAGTTGCGCTGGGAGATCCGGCCGTCCTTCGTACGGTCGAACAGGGCGCCCCAGGTCTCCAGTTCCCAGACCCGGTCCGGGGCCTCCTGGGCGTGCAGTTCCGCCATCCGCCACTGGTTGAGGAACTTGCCGCCGCGCATGGTGTCGCGGAAGTGGACCTGCCAGCTGTCGTTCGAGTTGACGTTGCCCATGCTGGCCGCGATGCCGCCCTCGGCCATCACGGTGTGCGCCTTGCCGAACAGCGACTTGCAGATCACGGCGGTGCGGGCACCGCGCTCACGGGCCTCGATGGCGGCGCGGAGACCGGCACCCCCGGCGCCGACCACGACGACGTCCCATTCCTGCCGGTCGACCACGGACATCAGAAAAACCTCGGATCGTCGAAAGCGCCGGAGGCGACCAGGAACACATAGAAGTCGGCGAGCGCCACGCTCACCAGCGACGCCCAGGCCAGCTGCATGTGACGGGCGTTCAGCTTCCCGACGAACTGCCAGGCCCGGTAGCGAGCGGGGTGTTTGGAGAAGTGCTTGAGCTTGCCGCCGACGATGTGCCGGCAGGAGTGGCAGGAGAGGGTGTACGCCCAGATCAGCGCGATGTTGACCAGGAACACGAGGCTGCCGAGGCCCATGTGGCCCCACTCGTAGTGCTCGTTCCTGAAGGACAGCACGGTGTCGTAGGTCAGGATGCAGGCGACCAGGATCGCCGCGTAGAAGAAGTACCGGTGGATGTTCTGCAGGACCAGCGGGAAGCGGGTCTCACCGGTGTACTTCTTGTGCGGCTCGGCCACCGCGCAGGCCGGCGGGGACGCCCAGAAGCCCCGGTAGTAGGCCTTGCGGTAGTAGTAGCAGGTCAGCCGGAAGCCGAGCGGGAAGATCAGGATGATGATCGCGGGCGAGATGCCCCACCAGCCGCCCAGGAGGTCCCAGTTGGGGCCGTGGCGCATGGTCTCGCAGCGCTCGGCGAGACAGGGGGAGTAGAACGGCGAGACATACGGGGCCGCGTAGTAGTCCGTGTCGGCGAAGGCCCGCCAGGTCGAGTACACGATGAAGGCGAGCAGCCCGGCAGCCGTGGCCGCCGGCGCCAGCCACCAGCGGTCGGTGCGCAGGTGCGGGGCGTCGATCGCGGCGCGCGTGCCGGTTCTCACGCCGCCGCGCACGGTATGGGATTCGGTGTCGGGAGGTTCCGTACCAGTGGCCAACTCTTGACTCCGGTCGGGTTCAGGGGGCTCGACGGTCGCGGGCCCCCAGACCCTCGTCGTCCGAGTCCGTCCACAGGCTGTTGTCGTACGGGGTGTCCGAGATGGAGACCAGGTCGGGGCGCCGCGCTTTGGCGAGCTCCGGGTCGGTCTCCTTGAGCAGCGCGAGGCTTTCGCGCAGCCGGTCGGCGTCCATCCGGACGCGGCGCATCTCCAGCCCACCGCTGCCCAACTGCTGCTCCAGGCGCTTGACGTGCCGGAGCACTTCGTCGAGCGAACGCTGAGCCGATGTCAGTTCGTCGTTCACGGACATGACGTGACCTCACTTCCGCGGGCGCGGTGGCCCTGGGCAGGAACGGTCATGCGCCTGCGAGTGTTGCGCGTCACACCTGCCGCGTGGAAGGGGTGTGCACGGATTGCCTCCGGCGGTGGGCGGATGCGTGTGGGTGAGCCGGGGCGCGCGTCCCGTGGGGGTGCGCCCCCAGACCCCCCTTCCGCCCGAAGGGCCTCGTCCTCAAACGCCGGACGGGCTGAAAAATATTGGGCCGGCCGGGTGGGGTTTCCTGCCTCCCGCGCCGTGTCGCCCACTGCTGCCGAACCCTTTCCTCTTCAGTGTCGGCATACATCTGATCAACTCCATATACCGCCAAACGTGATCAAAACCAGGCGGTGCACCCACGGAGGTAACCGGCATGTCCCACCACGCCGTCGGACTGCGCGCGGTCATGCGCTCGGTCGCCTTCCTCACCGCGGGTGCGCTCGCGGTACCCGCGCTCGCCGGGTGCAGTACCGAGGAGAGGGCGAGCAAGCCACTCGCGGAGCAGGACATCGCACCCGCCCCCCGCGACCTGGTCGCCGACGGAGGCACCCTGCACTGGGCCGCGGACGCGGTGCCGGAGACCCTCAACACGTTCCAGTCGGACGCGGACGCGACCACCACCACCGTCGCCCAGGCGGTCCTGCCGTCGATGTACCGGCTCGACGCCGACGGACGGCCGCAGGCCGACCTGGACTACCTGGAGTCGGCGAAGGTCGTGGAGACCGAGCCGAAGCAGGTCGTGCTGTACAAACTGAACCAGCAGGCCGTGTGGAGCGACGGCCGGGAGATCGGCGCCGCCGACTTCGCCGCCCAGTGGCGCGCCCTGTCCGGCAAGGACTCCGCGTACTGGACGGCCCGCAACGCCGGCTACGAGCGCATCGAGAAGATCCAGCGCGGCGCCAACGACCTGGAGGTCCGGGTCACCTTCGCGCGGCCGTACGCCGACTGGCGCTCGCTGTTCTCGCCGCTGTACCCGAAGGACGTCATGGGCACCCCGGACTCCTTCAACGACTCCGCCCGCAAGAAGCTCAAGGTCACCGCCGGTCCCTTCAAGGTGAAGAAGGTCGACCGCAAGGGCGACGAGATCGTCCTCACCCGCAGCCCGCGCTGGTGGGGCCACCCCGCCAAGCTGGACGAGATCGTGCTGCACGCCGTGCCGCGCGACAAGCGGGCCGCCGCGCTGGCCGCCGGCGAGATCGACCTCGCCGAGATCGACCCGGAGGCCCTCGGACGCATCAGCCTCGCCGGGCGCGCCGGCGCCAAGGCAGGCAGCACCCCGCTCGCCGGTCCGGGCGGTCTCCCGGCCCACGGCCCCGGCAGCAACCTCGGCGCCTCCGACGCGCTGCACTCCTGGGCCGTCGCCCACGGGGACGACGAAGAGGCCGCCGACGACGAGATCAGCGCCCGTGAGAAGGAGCGCAGGACGGTCGCCGCGTACGAGCGTGAGCAGACGGCCCTGAAGGGCTTCGAGGTCCGCAGGTCGCTGGAGCCCGCCTACACTCAGCTCGCCCTCAACGGCGCCTCGGGCCCGCTCACCGACGAGCGGGTCCGCCGGGCCGTGGCCCGTGCCCTCGACCGCAAGGCACTGGCCGGCGTCGTCCTCACCCCGCTCGGACTGCCCGCCGTACCCGTCGGCAGTCACCTCGCGCTCTCCGGCCAGGACGCCTACGCCGACAACAGCGGCGCCCTCGGCGGCCAGGACACCAAGGAGGCATCGGCGCTCCTGGCCGACGCCGGCTGGGTGCCCGGAGGGCCGGTGGAGAAGAAGAAGGCGGACAAGGCAGCCGGCGCCAAGGGCAAGAAGGCCAAGAAGGCCAAGAAGGAATCCAAGGCCGGCAAGGACTCCGAAGACGGGGACGGGACGTACATCGTCGGGGAGGACGACAAGAGCGACGACAAGGACCCCAAGGACCACGCGAAGAAGAGCGACGGCGGCTCCCGGCGCCTCGCGCAGGACGGCAAGCAGTACGCCGGCGAGCTGAAGCATGGCGGGGCGCCGGCGGGGGCGTACGCACCCAAGGGCACGCCCGCTCCGGCGGGTGCGGCGGCGAAGGTGCTGGCCAAGGGCGGCAAGGCGCTCACCCTGCGGTTCGTGCTGCCGTCGGGGCCGGGGTCGGAGACGCTGCGGACCGTGGCCGGGCGGATCTCCTCGATGCTGGAGAAGATCGGCATCCGGACCGAGATCTCCAAGGTGTCCGACGAGAGCTACTTCAAGGACCACATCGCGTCCGGGCAGTACGACCTCGCGCTGTACTCCTGGCCCGCGTCCGCCTTCCCCGCCACCGACGCCCGGCCGATCTTCGCCAAGCCGGTGCCGGCCGCCGACGGGTCCCTGAACGTGGAGCAGAACTACACCCGGGTCGGTACCGACCAGGTGGACCAGCTCTTCGACCAGGCCCTCACCACGCTGGACGAGGGGGAGAGCCGGGGCCTGATCCGCAAGGCCGACTCCCGGATCTGGGCCGCCGCCGGATCCATCCCGCTGTACCAGCGGCCCCAGCTGACGGCTGCGAAGAAGGACCTGGTGAACGCCGGTGCCTTCGGGTTCCAGACGCCGGTCTACGAGGACATGGGCTTCCTGAAGAAGGGCGCCAAGGCCCCTGCCGGGCCCGCGGGGGACTGAGCCCGGCGAGCCCCGGGTGCACGGGCAACGTACGATGGGGTAAGGCCGTGGCGTGTTCAGCCCGGCAGGGTCCGCGTAACACAGAAGTACGCGTCGGCCTTCCTCACACTCCAGGAGTACGCCTTCATGGCCACGCGCCACGACATCCGCAACGTCGCCATCGTCGCCCACGTCGACCACGGCAAGACGACCCTCGTCGACGCCATGCTGAAGCAGGCCGGTGCCTTCGCAGCGCACGCCGCCGAGTCGCTCGACGACCGAATGATGGACTCGAACGACCTGGAGCGTGAGAAGGGCATCACGATCCTGGCCAAGAACACCGCGGTCAAGTACCACCCCAAGGATGGCAGCGATGTCATCACCATCAACATCATCGACACCCCCGGCCACGCCGACTTCGGTGGTGAGGTCGAGCGCGGCCTGTCGATGGTGGACGCGGTGGTGCTGCTCGTCGACGCCTCCGAGGGCCCGCTGCCGCAGACCCGCTTCGTGCTGCGCAAGGCGCTCCAGCAGCGGCTGCCCGTCATCCTGTGCATCAACAAGACGGACCGGCCCGACTCCCGTATCGACGAGGTCGTCAACGAGACCTACGACCTCTTCCTCGACCTGGACGCCGACGAGGAGCAGATCGAGTTCCCGATCGTCTACGCGTGTGCGCGTGCCGGTGTCGCGTCGCTGACCAAGCCGGAGAACGGCACGGTCCCGGCCGACAGCGACAGCCTGGAGCCGTTCTTCTCCACGATCCTGTCGCACGTCCCGGCCCCGCAGTACGACGAGGCGGCCCCGCTCCAGGCGCACGTCACCAACCTGGACGCGGACAACTTCCTCGGCCGTATCGCGCTGCTCCGCGTCGAGGAGGGCGAACTCCGCAAGGGCCAGAGCGTCACGTGGATCAAGCGCGACGGCACGATGGCCAACGTCCGCATCACAGAGCTGCTGATGACCGAGGCGCTCACCCGCAAGCCTGCCGAGATGGCCGGCCCCGGTGACATCTGTGCCGTCGCCGGTATCCCGGACATCATGATCGGCGAGACCCTCGCCGACCCCGAGAACCCGATCCCGCTGCCGCTGATCACGGTCGACGAGCCCGCGATCTCCATGACCATCGGCACCAACACCTCGCCGATGGTCGGCCGCGGTGCCACCGGCAAGGGCGCGGACAACAAGGCCGTGGTCAAGGACCGCAAGGTCACCGCCCGCCAGGTCAAGGACCGCCTCGACCGCGAGCTCATCGGTAACGTCTCGCTGCGCGTCATGGACACCGAGCGTCCCGACGCCTGGGAGGTCCAGGGCCGTGGTGAGCTCGCGCTCGCCATCCTGGTCGAGCAGATGCGCCGCGAGGGCTTCGAGCTGACCATCGGCAAGCCCCAGGTCGTCACCAAGGAGGTCGACGGCAAGGTCTACGAGCCGGTCGAGCGCATGACGATCGACGTGCCCGAGGAGCACATGGGCGCGGTCACGCAGCTCATGGGCGTCCGCAAGGGCCGGATGGACAACATGTCCAACCACGGCTCGGGCTGGGTCCGCCTGGAGTTCGTCGTCCCGTCCCGCGGTCTCATCGGCTTCCGTACGGAGTTCCTGACCGGCACGCGCGGCACGGGCATCGCCCACTCCATCCACGAGGGGCACGAGCCCTGGTTCGGCGTGCTGTCGACCCGTAACAACGGCTCGCTGGTCGCCGACCGCTCCGGCGCCGTCACCGCCTTCGCGATGACGAACCTGCAGGAGCGCGGCGTGCTGTTCACCGACCCCGGCACCGAGGTGTACGAGGGCATGATCGTCGGCGAGAACTCGCGCTCCGACGACATGGACGTGAACATCACCAAGGAGAAGAAGCTCACCAACATGCGCTCGGCCGCCGCCGACTCGTTCGAGGCGATCGTGCCGCCGCGCAAGCTCTCCCTGGAGCAGTCCCTGGAGTTCTGCCGCGACGACGAGTGCGTCGAGGTGACTCCGGAGGCGGTACGCATCCGTAAGGTGAAGCTGGACGGCCGCGAGCGCGCCCGCGCCGCGAGCCGCGCCAAGCACGGCTGATCCCACCGCCGACGACAGTCGGCCCGCCCGGTTCTTCGGCATCTGAGGAACCGGGCATTCGGCCTGCCCACAGAAGCCTGTCCGTGACCTATGTGTGACCGTCCGGTAATCGGTAATCCGTCCGTCGTGTTTCGGACATGTGAACGGAAATCCCTTCCGGTATGCCCGTTTTGCCGGTCTGGCGTCTCGCGTGTCAAGCGCGACCAGGTGTCAATCTTTGCAATTTTTCCTCAAAATATCGCCAGTAGGGAGATCCCTATGTCTTCCGCCCTTGACGCGCGTTGAACACTTTGGCGACAGTTCCCCCAAACCACAGAACCTGCCGGTATCTGTGCTGCGCACAGCTCTCCAACCCCCCGGGGGAAGTACACACATGACCAGTCCAGTCGCCTTGGACCCCGAGCTCGAGACGGACGCCGAGCCTGTCAAGGCCGAGCAGAAGCTCGAGGGTCGTTCTCCCGGCCAGCTGATGTGGCAGCGCTTCAAGCGTGACCGTACCGGTGTCATCTGCGCCGTGGTAGTGATTTTGTACTTCGTCGTCGCGCTGCTCGCGCCGCTGCTGACCAAGCTGAGCGGGACCGACCCGTACACGCTGTACGGGCAGGACCCGACCTACGCGGACAAGCCCATCCTGGACCAGTTCGGTCTGCCCCTGGGTTACTTCGGCGGCGTCTCGGGAGACCACTGGTTCGGTGTGGAGCCGCAGCTCGGCCGTGACTTGTTCGCCATGCTCATGTACGGCATGCGGACATCGCTGTTCATGGCACTCGGTGTGACGGTCCTGCTGATGGTCACGGGCGTGATCATCGGTCTGATCGGCGGGTATTTCGGTGGTCGTACCGACTACTGGATCGGCCGGGTCACCGACTTCTTCCTGTCCTTCCCCCAGCAGCTGTTCTTCATCGCCTTCATGCCCGTGGTCACCGCGTTCTTCGTCGACCCGCAGGAGGACACCCCCACGTACTTCCGCGCACTGGCGATGCTGATCGTGCTGTGGCTGCTGGGCTGGATGGGTATGGCGCGCCTGGTCCGCTCCACCGTGCTGTCCCTGCGTGAGAGGGAGTTCGTCGAGGCCGCCAAGGTCTCCGGCGCCTCCCCGGCGCGGATCGTCCGCAAGGAGATCCTGCCGAACGTGGTGACGCCGATCCTGGTGCAGTTCACGTACTCCCTGCCCAGCACCATCCTCACCATCGCCTTCCTCTCCTTCGCCGGAGTCGGTTTCGTCGAGCCGACCCCGGACTGGGGACGACTGTTCGCCGCCGCTGCCAAGTACACCGAGCAGGACCCGGCGTTCCTCTTCTTCCCCGGCCTGGCGCTGGTGATCTTCGTTCTGGCCTTCAACCTCCTCGGAGACTCGGTCCGGGACGCTTTCGACCCCAAGTCCGGGCGGTAACTCGTCCATTGGTGGGGGGTGACTGCCGCCCCCGCGTCGGCCTACCAGCCGCGTCAGGCAGTACTCATGGATAACAACCGACAGGTAGGTATTCGCCAAATGAAGCCCATCAGCTCGCGCAGAGCGCGCGCCGTAATCGTCGCCCTTGCAGCCGGTTCCCTGGCTCTCACGGCCTGCTCCAAGAACGAGGGCGGCGGCTCCGGTACCGACTCGAAGAAGGACCAGAGCGAAGCCTCGGTCCAGTCGAAGGCGGTCACCTACGCCGACGCCGCGGGGTCGACGGGTCCTGCCGAGGACGTCACGGGCGCCAAGGCCGGCGGCACGATCAACGTCTACCAGGAGGCGGGCCTCTCGCACCTGGACCCGGGCCAGATCTACGTCTCCGACGCCGGTCAGGTCGCCAACCTGCTCTTCCGTCGCCTGACCCAGTTCAAGGAGGACGGCAAGGGCGGCGTCTCGGTCGTCGGTGACCTCGCGACCGACTCGGGCAAGTCCTCGGACGGCGGCAAGACCTGGACCTTCACGCTGAAGGACGGCATCAAGGACCAGAACGGCAACGCGATCACGTCCGCCGACGTGCGCCACACCGTCGAGCGTCAGTACGCGAGCTTCATCTTCGACGGCCCGACCTACCTGCAGACCTGGCTGAGCGGCGCGGAGTACCGCAAGGCGCTCCCGGACGGCGGCTTCGGCAAGAAGCACCTGCCGTCCTCGGTCCTGGACACCCCGGACGGCAAGACGGTCGTCTTCCACTTCGACACCGCGCGTCCTGACCTGCCGCAGACCCTGGCCATGGCCGGTTACGCCATCGTCCCGGCGAAGACGGACACGAAGGCGGCGTACGACAAGGCCCCGGTCGCCACCGGCCCGTACAAGATCGCCTCGAACAAGGTCGGCAAGGAACTCGTTCTCACGAAGAACACCAACTGGGACCCGAAGACCGACTCGGTCCGTCACCAGTACGCGAACAGCTTCGACTTCCAGTTCGGCGTCACCGAGTCGACCCAGACCAAGCGTCTGATCGCCGACCAGGGTGAGGACAAGAGCGCCATCCAGCTCACCGGCGGCGTCGAGGCCACGCAGATCCAGGACGTCATCGGCAACCCGGCCGTCAGCAAGCGCACGGTCAAGGGCTACCAGCCCTACGTCATGCAGCTGACGTTCAACCTGACCCGCGTGAAGGACCTGAAGGTCCGCCAGGCCATCACGTACGCGGTCAACTCCAAGTCGCTCATCGCCGGTGAGGGTGGCGCGTACGGCGGCGACGTGGCGCCGAACTACTTCGCCCCGACCCTGCCGGGCTACGAGGCGAGCTACGACCCGTACGGCCGTCTGAAGACGCCGCAGGGCAACATCGCGAAGGCCAAGGAGATCCTCAAGGGCGTTCCGGCGGCCGAGAAGAAGGTCGTCTTCGCCTACTCCAACAGCGAGGCCGGCCAGAAGCGCAAGGTCGCCATCGAGGACGCCCTGACCAAGGTCGGCTTCGACGTGGTGTCCAAGGAGGTCGACTCCGCGAGCTACTACGAGCAGATCGGCAAGCTCAACAACCCGTACGACCTGTACATCTCGGGCTGGGGCCAGGACTGGCCGTCGGCGGGCACGGTGATCACGCCCATCTACGACGGTACCCAGGTCGCCGACGGCTCCTCGAACTACTCCCACGTCAAGGACCCCAAGGTCGACGCGCTGATCAAGCAGGCCCTCTCCGAGGACCCGACCGCGGCCGCCAAGACCTGGAAGGAAGCCCAGCACTACCTGCTGGAGAAGGTCCTCCCGGCTGCTCCGCTCTGGTACACCAAGCAGTTCCAGCTCTCCGGGTCGAACATCGGCGGTGCCCGCTACGGCTCGGTGTCCAGCCTCATCGACATCACCCGTCTGTACGTGAAGTCGTAACTCTCTACGGCTGATCGCGGGGGCGCGCACCAGGCGGAGCGCGCCCCCGCACCTCCGTGAAACCTTCCACCGTCTCCGCAGAGAGCAGCCCTCCCGCCATGTTTCAGTTCATCATCCGGCGCACAGTCGGTGCCCTGGTCACCCTCTTCCTCATCGGCGCCGCCACGTTCTTCCTGTTCGTCGCCGCGCCCTCCGACTACGCCTCCCTGGCCTGTGGCAAGGACTGCTCGCCCGCGAGACTGGAGGACATCCGCCAGGCACTCGGCCTCAACCTGCCCATCCATCAGCAGTTCTGGGACTTCATGTCCGGAATCGTGATGGGCCGCGACTACCCGACCGGGCACTGCAGCGCGCCCTGCCTCGGTCAGTCGTTCTACTCGGGCGACATGGTCTGGTCGACGATCATGGACCGCTTCCCGACGACCCTCACGCTCACCGCGGGCGGTGCGATCGTCTTCGTCATCGTGGGTGTCGGCGCCGGCATGATCTCCGCGTACAAGCGCGGCACGCTGATCGACAGGGTCGCCACCGGCGTGTCCATGGTGCTCAGTTCGTTCCAGATCTACGTGCTCGGACCGATCGTCCTGCTGATCTTCGTCTACAGCACCGGCTGGATGGACAACCCGCAGTACCACCCGATCACCCAGGACCCCTGGAAGTGGTTCACCGGCTTGCTGCTGCCCACGCTGGTGATGGCGACCATCTTCACCGCGCAGTACACGCGTATGGCGCGCTCCTCGATGATCGAACAGCTCGCGGAGGAGCACGTCCGCACCGCCCGCGCCAAGGGCATGTCGAACAAGTACGTGTTCTTCCGCTACGCCTGGCGCGGTTCGATGATCCCGATCGTCACGGTCCTCGGCATCGACATCAGCTCGATGCTCGGCGGCGCCGTGGTCACCGAGCTGACCTTCTCGCTCCAGGGGATCGGCCGTCTCGCCGTGGACGGCGCGGTCCACAAGGACCTGCCGCTCACCATGGGTGTCATGCTGTTCGGTGCCTTCTTCATCCTGATCGTCAACATGCTCACCGACATCGCGTACGCCTACATCGACCCGCGCGTCCGGCTCTCCTAGGAAGAACGAACCACCGTGACCACACTGACCAAGACCGAGGACGCGCCGGCCCCGACCGGTCCGGAGAGCTTCCTCTCGGTGCGTGATCTGAAGGTGCAGTTCTCCACCGAGGACGGCATCGTCAAGGCGGTCGACGGCCTCTCCTTCGACGTCGAGCGCGGCAAGACTCTGGGCATCGTCGGCGAGTCCGGCTCCGGGAAGTCCGTCACCAACCTGACGATCCTGGGCCTGCACAACCCCCGCACCAGCTCCGTCGACGGCGAGATCGTCCTCGACGGCAAGGAGCTGGTCACGGCCACGGAGCGGGAGCTGGAGCAGCTCCGCGGCAACAAGATGGCGATGATCTTCCAGGACCCGCTGACCGCGCTGTCGCCGTTCTACACGGTGGGCCGTCAGCTGGCCGAGCCGTTCATGAAGCACCGGGGCGCCTCCAAGAAGGAGGCCAAGGACCGTGCCGTCCAGTTGCTGGAGAAGGTCGGCATCCCCCAGCCCAAGCAGCGCTACGACGACTACCCGCACCAGTTCTCCGGCGGTATGCGCCAGCGCGCGATGATCGCCATGGCGCTGATGTGCGACCCCGACCTGCTGATCGCCGACGAGCCCACCACCGCGCTGGATGTCACCGTGCAGGCCCAGATCCTGGACCTGCTCAAGGACCTCCAGCAGGAGTTCGGCTCCGCGATCATCTTCATCACGCACGACCTCGGCGTCATCTCGAACATGGCCGACGACCTGCTGGTGATGTACGCGGGCCGGGCCGTGGAGCGCGGCTCCGTCCGGGAGGTCCTGGGCGCGCCCAAGCACCCCTACACCTGGGGCCTGCTGAGCTCCATGCCCCGCCTGGACGGTGACATCAACGAGGCGCTGGAGCCGATCCCCGGCTCGCCGCCCTCGCTGCTCAACCCGCCCTCCGGCTGCCCGTTCCACCCGCGGTGCGCCTTCAAGGACGAGGTGCCGGGCACGCTGTGCACCGACTCCCGTCCGACGCTGGGCGAGGGGCGCGCCTCCGCGTGCCATCTGACGGCCGAGCAGAAGCAGTCCATCTTCATCGACAAGATCCAGCCCCGGCTGCGCTAGGGAGATCCCGAGACATGAGCGACAACCTCACCCTCCCCACCCAGCAGGGTTCCACCGGTACCTCGACCGAAGAACTCCTCAAGGTCGAGGGCCTGACGAAGCACTTCCCGATCTACGGCGGCTTCCCGATCAAACGGAAAGTCGGCGCCGTCCAGGCGGTCGACGGGGTCGACCTGACGGTCGGCGTCGGCGAGAGCGTCGGCCTGGTCGGCGAGTCCGGCTGCGGCAAGTCGACGACCGGCCGGCTGATCACGCGGCTCCTGGAGCCGACGGCCGGCAAGATCACCTACTCCGGTCAGGACATCACGCACGCCTCGCGCCGTCAGCTGGCGCCGGTGCGGTCCGAGATCCAGATGATCTTCCAGGACCCGTACTCCTCGCTGAACCCGCGGCAGACCGTCGGCACGATCATCAAGTCGCCGATGGAGGTCAACGGGATCGAGCCGGAGGGCGGCCGGGAGACGCGGGTCCGCGAACTCCTGGAGCTGGTCGGCCTCAACCCCGAGCACTACAACCGCTTCCCGCACGAGTTCTCCGGCGGCCAGCGTCAGCGCATCGGCGTGGCCCGGGCGCTGGCCCTGCAGCCCAAGCTGATCGTGGCGGACGAGCCGGTCTCCGCACTGGACGTGTCGATCCAGGCGCAGGTCGTGAACCTGCTCAAGAAGGTCCAGGACGAGCTGGGCATCGCGTTCCTGTTCATCGCGCACGACCTTGCGGTGGTACGGCACTTCTCGCAGCGGGTCGCGGTCATGTACCTCGGCAAGATCGTCGAGGTGGGCGACCGGGAGTCGATCTACAACCGGCCCCGGCACCCGTACACGCACGCCCTGCTCTCCGCGGTGCCCGAGGTCGACATCGACGGCACGGGCGCCAGCCGCGAGCGGATCCGCCTCTCCGGAGACGTCCCCTCGCCGATCCTCCCGCCGTCCGGCTGCCGCTTCCGCACCCGCTGCTGGAAGGCGCAGGACAAGTGCGCCACGGACGAGCCCCCGCTGGTCCAGATCTCCGGCAACCTGACCGGCCACCTCACGGCCTGCCACTTCCCGGAGGACCCGACCATCGAGGCCCGTGACGAGGACGTGATCATGGACCCGGCTCTGAGGGCCCTGGAGGACGCGACGGAGTCCGACACCCCGGCCGAGGACTGACAACCCGGCACGACCCCTGACCGGGGGCGGAGGCGAATGCCTCCGCCCCCGGCGGCCGTTCCGCCCTGCTGCCTTGCTCCACCTACGCCCGGCCCGCCTGCGCGTGGCGCATCGGTACGTCGCACCCCGGCCCGCGGCGCGTGACCCACCATCACCCTCGCCCGCCCGCACATGCACCGACGCCTGCCTCCAAAGGCCTAGCCAGACGTGCAGAATGCCCCTCTTTTCTTGATATTGGCCGGTAACGGATCAGTCTTGAGGAGGCACTCCATGCGTGGAGCCACGCAGGCCGGATGGGCCGCATGCGCGGCGGTGGTAGCCCTCGCGGCGACGGCCTGCGGTGGTGCGGACAGCGGGGGCAGCAGCGGCGGCGGTGACGGCAGCGCGACGCTGAGCTCCTCCTGGGGCGACCCGCAGAACCCGCTGGAGCCGGCCAACACCAACGAGGTGCAGGGCGGCAAGGTCCTCAACATGATCTTCCGCAGCCTCAAGAAGTACAACCCGCAGACCGGCAAGGCCGAGGACATGCTCGCGGAGAAGATCGAGACGGCCGACTCGCAGAACTTCACGATCACACTCAAGGACGGCTGGACCTTCAGCAACGGTGAGAAGGTCACCGCGAAGTCGTTCGTGGACGCCTGGAACTACGGGGCCTCCCTCAAGAACAACCAGAAGAACGCCTACTTCTTCGGCTACATCGACGGGTACGACAAGACGCACCCGGAGGACGGCGGCAAGCAGACCGCCGACACCCTCTCCGGACTGAAGGTCACCGGCACCGACACCTTCACCGTCAAGCTCAACCAGAAGTTCTCCACGTTCCCCGACACCCTCGGCTACCCGGCCTACGCCCCGCTCCCGCAGGCGTTCTTCACGGACCACGCGGCCTGGCTGAAGAAGCCCGTCGGCAACGGGCCGTACACCATCGAGTCGTACGCCAAGGGCTCGCAGATGGCCCTGAAGAAGTGGGACGCCTACCCCGGTGCGGACAAGGCCCGGAACGGCGGTGTGACGCTCAAGGTCTACACCGACAACAACACCGCCTACACCGACCTGATGGCGGGCAACCTCGACCTGCTGGACGACGTCCCGGCCGCGCAGCTCAAGAACGTCGGGAGCGACCTCGGCGGCCGGTACCTCAACACCCCCGCGGGCATCATCCAGACCCTCGCCTTCCCGTTCTACGACAAGAAGTGGAACACCGCCGGGATGGAGAAGGTCCGCACGGGCCTGTCCCGGGCGATCAACCGTGACCAGATCACCGAGACGATCTTCCAGAAGACCCGCACCCCGGCCACCGACTGGACCTCCCCGGTCCTCGGCGAGGAGGGCGGCTTCAAGGACGGTCTGTGCGGGGACGCCTGCGACTACGACCCCGCCGCGGCCAAGAAGCTCGTCAAGGAGGGCGGCGGCATCCCCGGCGGCCAGGTCAAGATCACGTACAACGCGGACACCGGCTCCCACAAGCAGTGGATCGACGCGGTCTGCAACTCCATCAACAACGCGCTCGACAACGACAAGGCGTGCGTCGGCAACCCGGTCGGCACCTTCGCCGACTTCCGCAGCCAGATCACCGCGAAGAAGATGAGCGGCCCCTTCCGGGCGGGCTGGCAGATGGACTACCCGCTCATCCAGAACTTCCTCCAGCCGCTCTACTACACCAACGCCTCCTCCAACGACGGCAAGTGGTCCAACAAGGACTTCGACCGGCTCGTGAACGAGGCCAACGCCGAGACCGACACCGGCAAGGCCGTCGAGAAGTTCCAGGAGGCCGAGAAGGTCGTACGGGACAACATGGCCGCCATCCCGCTCTGGTACCAGAACGGCAGCGCAGGCTACTCGGAGCGGCTCTCGAACGTGAAGCTCGACCCGTTCAGCGTGCCCGTCTACAACGAGATCAAGGTCGGCTAGCCCGGGGGTTTCCCCCTCAGGAGGTGCGTACCGCGGGACTGTCCCCGGGGCAGCGCAACTTCAGGGCGAGCTCCGCCGGTTCGCTGTCGGGGTTGTCCCGTGCCGGTGCCAGGCAGTCGATCAGTCCCACGGTCAGGGAGCGAGGATCCCAGGTGGCGACATGTCCCGTCCCCCGGTCCGCGCCGGCGCCGTCCGCAGTGCAGCGGTACCGGTAGGTCGCAGTGACCGCCTCCAGCCCCTGGAAGTAGACGGCCTCGGCGCCCTTGGCCCGGAACGTCACCTCCGCCTTTCTCGCCAGCCGGGCAGTCGAGGTGCCGGGCGCGGCGAGCGGCGTGCGGGTCCTCTCACGCAGGGCGGTCAGCACCTCGGAACGGGAGGGCGCGTTCCGGCTGCCCGTGACGGTCACCTCCGAGGTCATGGGTTTGTACGGTTTCGCCCGGATCTCCAGGGTGTCGCCGCGTCTCACTCTCGCCAGGTCGTCGAGCGTGATCAGGCGCCACGACCGGGAGATGTCCCATTCGAAGGCCGCGGTGCAGGGCGAGGACCGCCCGGGGTCGCCGATGCCCGAGAGCGGCGACCGGGACGAGCAGGCCGCGGCGGTCACGACGACACAGACCGTCGTGACCGCCGCGACGCGCACCCGGTGGGCCGTCAGGTGACGCCGCCCTTGTCCATGCAGCCACCCTTGGAAGGCTGCCAGTGGGTCACTTCGAGCTGCACCTTCTGGCCCTCGGGGCGGTCGAAGTCGTAGGTCTTGTCCTTCTCGCGCCCCTCCATGTTCCAGTGCCAGGTCAGGACGATCTTGGTGCCCGAGTAGAAGTTCGCGTAGAAGTCGACGTTGTCCTTGCTGTCGTTCCACTGCAGCACCTTTTCGCTGCTCGCCGT
The DNA here is from genome assembly GCF_036174265.1 of Streptomyces sp. NBC_00285. NCBI lineage: Bacteria > Bacillati > Actinomycetota > Actinomycetes > Kitasatosporales > Streptomycetaceae > Streptomyces > Streptomyces sp. NBC_00285. Next base: position 7,020,417 of record NZ_CP108055.1, read on the forward strand.
GAAGGTCATTCCGGCGCGGTCCCCGTTGTCCGGGTTCATGTGGGTGACGTACGAGTCACGTCCCCCCTTGTCGTTCGGACTGGCGGAACTGGCGTGATGACACGTCCACTGGTCGCCGTCCACGGCCTGGGCCAATTAATTCCCTGTGCGTCAATCATGAATATGTGAATGGTGGTCAATTCCGCTGACGGGTAAGGGAATTCGGTACTGAAGCGCCCGTCCGGACGAACGGCATGTGCGGACCCGACCCGAAAGGCGGCTTCCGGGATGCGGCCCTCGTCGCCATGGGGTGTATTTGTCCCGAGGTGTCTCCAGTCGGCCCTGAGGAGGGAATCGGTGCTCACATCACCGTGCCGTGCCGATCTGCGGAGGGCCGCATGGGCAGCTATGTGATCCGTCGACTGCTCCAGATGATTCCGGTGTTCTTCGGAAGCACCTTCCTCATCTTCTTCATGGTCTATTCGCTCGGCGACCCCGTGGCAGCCCTCTTCGGGGACCGGGCACCGGACCCCGCCACCGCGGCACGCATCCGTGCGGAGCTCCACCTCGACCAACCGCTGTGGAAGCAATACCTGCACTACATGGGCCAGTTGTTCCAGGGTGATTTCGGTACGGCCTTCAACGGGCAGAAGGTCACGGAGCTGATGTCCGACGCCTACCCCGTCACCCTGCGGCTCACCCTCGTCGCCATCGTGATCGAACTGGTCGTGGGCGTCACCCTGGGCGTGCTCAGCGGGCTTCGCAGGGGCCGGCTCGTGGACAGCGCGACCCTCTTCACCACTCTGCTGGTCATCTCCGTCCCCACGTTCGTCACCGGTTATGTTCTGCAGTTCCTGCTCGGGGTGAAATGGGGAATCGTCCGCCCGACGGTTTCCAGCGACGCACCGCTCGACGAACTCATCGTGCCAGGTGTCGTGTTGGCCATGGTCTCGCTCGCCTATGTGACCCGGTTGACCAGAACCTCCATCGCGGAGAACTCCCGTGCGGACTACGTACGGACCGCCGTGGCCAAAGGGCTTCCCCGACACCGTGTCATCACCCGTCATCTGTTGCGGAATTCACTGATCCCGGTCGTCACCTTCATCGGCACGGACGTCGGTGCGCTGATGGGCGGTGCCGTCGTCACCGAGACCATTTTCAACATTCATGGAGTCGGATTTCAGATCTATCAAGGGATCCTGCGCAACAACGCCCCCACCGTCGTCGGCTTCGTGACGGTCCTGGTAATCGTCTTCCTGTTGGCGAACCTGGTGGTCGACCTGTTGTACGCGGTTCTCGACCCGAGGATTCGCTATGTCTGAACCCCAGGACCCCCGGGAGGCGATCGCGGCCACCGGCACCGGCGGCGCGATGGATCTCGCGCTCAGCGAGGCGACATCCCTCTCCGCACCGCCGGAAGCACCGCCGCGCGTCCCGCCGGACGGATCGGCGAGGGAGGCGAAGCCACGCAGTCTCTGGTCGGACGCGTGGCATCAGCTGCGGCGCAACCCGGTCTTCATCGTGTCCGCGCTGCTCATCGTCTTCCTGGTGCTCATCTCGATCTGGCCCTCGCTGATCGCCTCGGGCAACCCGCTCTCCTGCGACCTCGCCAAGTCCCAGCAGGGTTCGGCTCCGGGCCACCTCTTCGGATTCGACACCCAGGGCTGTGACGTCTACACCCGCACCGTCCACGGGGCCCGAGCCTCGATGACGGTGGGTGTCTGCGCCACCCTGGGAGTCGCTCTTCTGGGCAGCGTGCTGGGCGGACTCGCCGGCTTCTACGGCGGCTGGTGGGACGCGCTGCTGTCCCGTGTCACCGACATCTTCTTCGGTATCCCGGTTCTGCTCGGCGGACTGGTCTTCCTCTCGGTCGTCACCGGCACCACCGTCTGGCCGGTGGTGGGCTTCATCGTCCTGCTGGGCTGGCCCCAGGTGGCGCGCATCGCGCGAGGGTCGGTCCTGACGGCCAAGGAGAACGACTACGTCCAGGCGGCCCGGGCCCTGGGAGCCGGCAGCGGCCGACTGCTGCTGCGGCACGTCGCCCCCAACGCCGTCGCGCCGGTAATCGTCGTCGCGACCATCGCTCTGGGCACCTACATCTCGCTGGAAGCGACGCTGTCGTTCCTCGGTGTGGGGCTGCGGCCGCCCACCGTCTCCTGGGGCATCGACATCGCCTCGGCCGCCCAGCAGATCCGCAGCGCCCCCCACATGCTCCTGTGGCCGGCCGGCGCGCTGAGCATCACCGTCCTCGCCTTCATCATGCTCGGCGACGCGGTCCGCGACGCCCTCGACCCGAAGCTGCGGTGAGCGGACGTGGTGGTGAACGGGCAGGTCAGGTGTGGTGGAGCCGGACGGGCGGGCCGGGACCGTGCGGCCTGCCTTCGGCGAAGGGCCGGGCAGCACCGCGGCAGGCGCCGCCCGCCCCGCACGCTCTCCCACCCTGCGGCCCGGTCCGCGACACCCCGACCCGAAGCTGAGGTGAGCCGCCGTGCTGCTGGAAGTACGTGACCTGCACGTGGAGTTCCGGACCCGGGACGGGGTCGCCAAGGCCGTCAACGGGGTCGACTACGCCGTGGACGCGGGGGAGACCCTCGCGGTGCTCGGGGAGTCCGGGTCCGGGAAGTCGGTGACCGCGCAGGCCGTCATGGGGATCCTCGACATGCCTCCCGGGCGGATCACCGGCGGCGAGATCCTCTTCCAGGGCAAGGACCTGCTCACGCTGAAGGAGGAGGAGCGGCGGAAGGTCCGCGGCGCCGAGATGGCGATGATCTTCCAGGACGCGCTGTCCTCGCTCAATCCCGTGCTGAGCGTCGGCGACCAGCTCGGCGAGATGTTCGTCGTGCACCGGGGCATGTCGAAGAAGGACGCGCGGGCCAAGGCCGTCGAGCTCATGGACCACGTCCGCATCCCGGCCGCCAAGGAGCGGGTGCGGGACTATCCGCACCAGTTCTCCGGCGGTATGCGCCAGCGCATCATGATCGCGATGGCGCTCGCGCTGGAACCCGCGCTGATCATCGCCGACGAGCCGACGACCGCGCTGGACGTCACCGTCCAGGCCCAGGTCATGGACCTGCTCGCGGAACTGCAGCGCGAGTACCGCATGGGGCTCGTCCTCATCACCCACGACCTCGGCGTGGTGGCGGACGTGGCCGACCGGATCGCCGTCATGTACGCCGGGCGGATCGTCGAACAGGCTCCCGTCCACGACATCTACAAGACGCCCGCCCACCCCTACACGCGAGGACTTCTCGACTCCATCCCCCGTCTCGACCAGAAGGGGCAGGAGCTGTACGCGATCAAGGGGTTGCCGCCCAACTTGACGCACATCCCCGCGGGTTGCGCGTTCAACCCCCGGTGCCCGATGGCTCAGGACGTGTGCCGTACGGACGTACCACCTCTGTACGAGGTTGACGGTATTGACGGTGTTGACGGCCGCCGGACGAGTGCCTGCCACTTCTGGAGGGAGTGCCTCAATGGTTGAGCCGATCCTGGAAGTGAGTGGACTGGTCAAGCACTACCCGTTGACCCAGGGCATCCTGTTCAAGAAGCAGGTCGGTGCCGTCAAGGCTGTCGACGGTGTGGACTTCGCCCTCGGCAGGGGAGAGACCCTCGGCATCGTCGGGGAGTCCGGCTGCGGCAAGTCGACCGTTGCCAAGATGCTCGTCAACCTGGAACGGCCGACGGCCGGATCGATCAAGTACAGGGGCGAGGACATCACCAAGCTGTCCGGCAAGGCGCTCAAGTCGGTCCGCCGCAACATCCAGATGGTGTTCCAGGACCCCTACACCTCCCTCAACCCCCGCATGACGGTCGGCGACATCATCGGGGAGCCCTACGACATCCACCCCGAGGTGGCCCCCAGGGGTGAGCGCCGCAAGAAGGTCCAGGACCTGCTGGACGTCGTCGGGCTCAACCCCGAGTACATCAACCGCTATCCGCACCAGTTCTCCGGCGGCCAGCGCCAGCGCATCGGCATCGCCCGCGGCCTGGCCCTGCGCCCGGAGGTCATCGTCGCCGACGAACCGGTCTCCGCCCTCGACGTCTCCGTCCAGGCCCAGGTGATCAACCTCCTCGACCGTCTGCAGAGCGAGTTCGAGCTGTCGTACCTGTTCATCGCGCACGACCTGTCGATCGTCCGGCACATCTCGGACCGGGTCGGGGTGATGTACCTCGGGCGGATCGTCGAGATCGGCAGGGACGCCGAGATCTACGATCATCCGACGCACCCCTACACCCAGGCGCTGCTGTCCGCCGTGCCGGTGCCCGACCCCGAGGCCAGGGAGCACCGGGAGCGGATCATCCTCACGGGAGACGTCCCGTCCCCGACGAACATTCCGTCCGGGTGCCGCTTCCGCACCCGCTGCTGGAAGGCCGAGGAGCGCTGTGAGCTGGAGGTCCCCCTGCTGGCGGTGCCGGCGGAGTTCCGGTCGTCGAGCGGGCCCGCCGCGCACGACTCGGCCTGTCACTTCGCGGAAGAGAAGCAGGTCGTCCGGGCCGAGGGGCCGGAGTAACACGGAGGCAACTTGGCCGACCCGTTTCCGATATACGGACGCGTCAGGCTGAGGAACGTACGGCCGTGCGGGTGCCGTAAACGGGCCGGAGCGCGCCATGTCGCTCCGGCCCGTTGCCGTGCCTAGGCCATCCCCAACGACCGCTTCAGGAAGTCCAGCTGGAGCCGCAGCAGGTTCTCGGCGACCGTCTCCTGCGGGGTCATGTGGGTCACCCCGGACAGCGGCAGGACCTCGTGCGGGCGGCCGGCGGCCAGCAGGGCCGAGGACAGGCGCAGGGAGTGGGCGACGACCACGTTGTCGTCCGCCAGCCCGTGGATGATCATCATCGGGCGGTGCGGCTCGACCGCGTCGACCAGTCCCTCGTCGCCGACCAGCGAGTTACGGCGGTAGACCGCGGGCTGCTCCTGCGGGTGGCCGAGGTAGCGCTCCTGGTAGTGGGTGTCGTACAGGCGCAGGTCACTGACCGGGGCGCCCACCACGGCCGCGTGGAAGACGTCGGGCCGGCGCAGCACCGCGAGCGCCGCCAGGTAGCCGCCGAAGGACCAGCCGCGGATCGCGACCCGGGAGAGGTCCAGCGGGAAGTCCTCGGCGAGCGCCTGGAGCGCGTCGGCCTGGTCCTGGAGGACCACCGCCGCGAGGTCGTCCCGGACCGCCTTCTCCCAGGCGGGGGAGCGTCCCGGGGTGCCCCGGCCGTCGGCCACGACCACCGCGAAACCCTGGTCGGCGAACCACTGCGAGGTCAGGTGCGCGTTGTGCGCGGCGACCACCCGCTGCCCGTGCGGACCCCCGTACGGGTCCAGCAAAACCGGAAGCCGGGTGTCACCGGCGTAGTCCTGCGGCAAAAGCACGGCGCACGGGATCTTCCGTGCGCCCCCCTCCGTGAGGGTCACGCGCGGGGTCAAACCGGGATGTTCCGCGTACGACGTGACGGTCGCCGTCTCCTTGCCGTCGCGCAGCACCCGCGCGCGGGTGCCCGGTCGGTCCAGGGTCGCCGACACCAGCACGGTCACGCCCCCCGCGCGCACCGCCGAGTGCACGCCGGGCTCCTGGGACACGCGCTCCATTCCGAGCTCGTTCACCCGGTAGACGTGCACCTCTCCGGTCTCCGGGGCCGCGGCCTCCGCTCCGGCCGACGCCGAGACCAGCACGTCGTCCCGGCCCACGTCCAGAACCGCGCGGACGTGCAACTGTGGTCCGGTCAGCGGGCGTTCGCCGACGGCGAGCACGCGGGCGCCGCCCTCGTCGACGATCCGCACGAGCTGGCCCGAGGGGCTCCAGCAGGGCACACCAGGGAAAAGATCCAGCCAAGTTGGATCTTCGTCCGCGTGCACCATCCGGGTCGCCCCGGTCTCCGGGTCGACCGCGAGAAACAGCTGGCTGCGCTGGTCGCGCGCCTGTACAAGCAGCAGCGGAGCACCCGCCGCTGACCAGTGCACACGAGCCAGATACGGATAGCGCCCGCGGTCCCAGAGGACCTCCGTGCGCGTCCCGTCCAGCGCGATCACGAACAGCCGTACGTCCGCGTTGGCGGTGCCCGCCGCCGGGTACGGGACGTGTTGTGGATCACGCTCCGGATGGGCCGGATCGGAGATCCACCAGCGCTGCACGGGCGTGTCGTCCACCCGCGCGACCAGCAGCCGGTCCGACTCCGGCGACCACCAGAACCCCCGTGAACGGCCCATCTCCTCGGCCGCGACGAACTCCGCCAGGCCCCACGTGACCTGGTCGCCGTCCGCTTCGGCGAGGGCCCGGTCGTCCTCGCCGCCGGCGCCCACGACCCTCAGGGCACCCTGGGCGACGTAGGCGATGTGTCGTCCGTCGGGGGCCGGACGCGGGTCGATCACCGGCCCTCGGACGGGCAGTTCACGTGCCGTGCCGGATCGGAGCCCGGCTGCGAAAAGCCGCCCTGACAACGTGAAAGAGGCCAACTCGACGGCCGCGTCGGTGGCATGGCCGACGATGCCGGCGCCGCCCTCGCGACTGCGCTCGCGGCGGGCCCGCTCCTCGGGAGAGAGCCGCTCCGACGCACCGCCCAGCAGGGCGCGCGGGTCGGCCACCACGCGCTCCTGGCCGTCCGCCGTGTCGAGCACCCACAGCGAACCGGCCTGGTCCGTGCCGGAGTTCGAGCGCAGGAACACGACCCGCGACCCGTCGGGCGCCACGGTGAACGCGCGTGGCGCGCCGAGCGTGAAGCGCTGGGTACGGGCGTGCCGTCGGGGAAAGGAGTCAGGCTCGGTCGTCATGCTCCGACCATATTGGCCATGCGCCCCCTTGTGCGGCCGTGCGCCGACGGATGCGCAGGCCCGGATAGTTATGATCACTACCGCATAGTGGGTATGAACCTGCTGGCTGACGTATGGATTTATCTGCCCCCCTGGTCCGACCCCCCCCGCGTCCCTGGGATCTTTGGAGGTGAACCGCCGTGGCACTCTCGATTTCGGCGGTGGTGCTGCTGGCGATCGTCGTCTTCTTGTTGGTCAAGAAGTCGGGACTGAAGGGCGGGCATGCCGTCGTGTGCATCCTGCTCGGCTTCTATCTCGCCGCCTCTTCGATCGCACCGACGATCAGTGAGCTGACGACCAACATCGCGGGCATGATCGGCAGTATCAAGTTCTGACCCCGCCCCGGCGGCTCCGGCGACCCGGCTGCGCGGGACTGTCGGTGGCTCCTCGTAGGCTGGAGCCATGACGGAACAGCCCGACCGGCGTCTTCTCCTGGTGCACGCGCACCCGGACGACGAGTCGATCAACAACGGCGCGACCATGGCCAGGTACGCGGCCGAGGGCGCCCGGGTGACCCTGGTCACCTGCACCCTCGGCGAACTCGGCGAGGTCATCCCGCCCGGGCTGCGGCATCTGACCGGCGCCGCCCTGGGCGAGCACCGGCGGGGCGAGCTCACCGCGGCCCTGCGCGAACTCGGCGTCGAGGACTTCCGGCTGCTCGGCGGCGTGGGCCGCTACCAGGACTCCGGAATGATGGGCCTCCCGGAGAACGACGACCCGGCCTGCTTCTGGCAAGCCGACGTCGACCAGGCCGCCGCGCTCCTCACCGAGGTGATCCTGGAAGTCCGCCCCCAGGTCCTCGTCACCTACGACGACAACGGCGGCTACGGCCACCCCGACCACATCCAGGCCCACCGCGTCGCCACGCGCGCGGTCGATCTCGCCGCCGAAGCGGGCCTGCGGATCGAGAAGGTCTACTGGAACCGCGTACCGCGCACGGTCGGCGAGCAGGCCTTCAGCCGGCTCCGCACCGACCTGCCCGGCCTCCCCTTCACCAAGGCCGGCGTCCTCGACGACGTACCGGGTGTGGTGGACGACGAGCGGATCACCACGGAGATCGACGGCACGGCGTATGCCGCCGCCAAGAGCGCCGCGATGACCGCGCACGCGACCCAGATCGATGTGTCGGGGGCGTACTTCGCGCTCTCCAACGAACTCGCGCAACCCCTCTTCACCACCGAGTACTACGAATTGGCACGAGGGGAACGCGGGAGCATGAGAGAGACCGACCTGTTCGCCGGGATCGAGGACGCGTCATGAGCGACCGTACGTCGACGCTGGCCCAGCCCCTGCAGCGCCCGTCCGCCGGAAGAGCCGCCGCCTACCTCGGCCTCTTCGTGCTCGGCGCGGTCGTGGGGCTCGCCGGATCGCTGATGCAGGGCAGTTGGTTCCCGGGCGGACTGCTGCTCGCGCTGCTGGGCGAGGCCGGACTGCTGCTCGGCGGAGCACGCGCCGCCGACAGCCGGGCCGGGGCCGTCGCACCGGCCGCCGGCTGGATGGTCGCCGTCATCTTCCTCACCGCCAGCCGTCCGGAAGGCGACTTCGTCTTCGCCGCAGGAAGTGGCTCTTATCTCTTCCTGCTCGGCGGCATGGCTGTGGCTGTGATCTGCGCCACCCTTGGACAGGGGCGGCAACCGAACGGCGGCGCCGTCCGACTTGGCAAGTGACGTACCACTTCTCCATATCGCGGGCGTGCGAGTCCCGTGTGGGTTTCCATGGCGGTCGTGGGATACGGGCCAGAAGTGGCCAGTATGGTGGTGCGCGCCGCCGAGCATCCTCCAGCCCCGAACCACCGGGGCCGGGGGACCCCCACTCGCAGTGAAGGTCGAAACGGGCGGTGGAGCCAACCGGGAGAACCTGCCTTGAGTCGTGAAACTGACAGTCCGTCCTCCGGGCCCAACGGGCGCGGCGGAGCCGCCTACCCCTCGGGTACGCCGCCCTACGGGACGCCCATGGCTTCCGACGGCGGTCCGGACGCGGGCCGTTCGGCCGCGCAGCCGGAGGAGCGCAAGACCGAGACCACGCTGACGACCCGGATTCGGATCAACATCCCCGGATCGCGGCCCATTCCGCCGGTCGTCGTGCGCCAGCCCGTCGGCGAGACGCCGAACTCCGGAGACAGCGCCCCGGTCGCAGAGGTGGCGGAGAGCCCCTCCTCGACCACGGGTACCGTCGCGCTGCCCCCCGAACCGGGCGGGCCCGGCGCCGACGAGAAGACGAGCGACTGGTTCGCGCCCCGCAAGTCCGGCCCCGCCAAGGGCGGTCCGGGCACGGACGCCACCAACGGGGCGGGACTGCCGGTCGGTTCGGGCACGGGTGCGCCGGGTGGCGCGGGTGCAGGTGCGTCCGGTCCCCGTCACGGCGCGCGGCCCGGCAACGGCCGGCCCGGTGGTGTGGTCGGTTCGATGAGCGTGCCGGGCGGCTCTCGCGCCGGCGGTACGAACGGCGCAGGCATCACGGGTGCCACCGGCGGCCCCGTGGCCCCCGGCCATGGCGGCGGCACGGGCTCCTTCGACGTCACGGAAGCCCTGAACGCAGGCCCGCGCGCTGCGGAACCCCGCCGCGACGACCTCCCGTACTTCGCCGAGGACGGCAACGCCCCCGGCGGCCCGCCCGGCGGGAACGGCCAGGGCGGCTTCGGCGGCCTGAACGGGCAGGGAGGCTTCGGCGCGCAGGGCGGCCCCGGGGCCCCCGGCGGGCAGAACGGCCAGATCGACTACGGCGGCGGCTTCGGCGGAGCCCAGGGCCCCGCGGGCCCGACCGGCGGCCCGGTCACGGGTACCGGCCCGGTGGCCCTGCCCCCGGGAGCGGACCCCTTCACCAGGGCCGAGTCCTTCGGCGGCGAGTCCTTCAACGGTTCCGACGGCTTCGGCACCCAAGGCGGCCAGGGCACTCAAGGCGGCCAGGGCGGTCAGGGCGGTCAGGGCACCCACGCCGGCCGAGGCGGTGCCAGCGGCCCGGCCGGCCCCCGTGGCAACCGCGGCCAGGGTGGCCTCGGCGTTACCGGCGCCCCGGGCGCCTTCGGCGGCGCAGGAGGCCCCGGTGCCCCCGGCATCTCCGGCGGCCAGGCCGCTCCGGGGGGCCCCGGCACCCTCGGTCGCCCCGGAGGCCCTGGTGGCCCCGGCGCACCCACGCCCGGCGGTGTCCCCGGCGCCGGCCTCGGCCCCGGCGGCGGTCTGAGCGACGACACCGCGATCCTCACCCCGCAGAAGCCGGCCCCCGGACCGGGCGTCCCCGGCTACGGCGCCCAGGACAACGTCTCCGGGCACACCGTCACCAGCGGCATCCCGGTCGTGCCCCCCGGCGCACAGGGACAGGTCACCGACGGCCCGCACACGGCCCCGAAGCTGCCCGACACCGCGTCGCAGGACGCGCCGGCCGCCTCGTCGAAGAAGAAAAAGAAGAAGAAGGGCCGCAGCAAGCTGGCGCTGGTCGGCGGCACCGTGGTCCTCCTCGGTGTCTGTGCCTACGGCGCGGGCCTGTTGATGAACCGGTCCGACGTGCCCAAGGGCACCACCGTGCTCGGCGTCGACATCGGCGGCGGCACCCGGGACGACGCCGTCAAGAAGCTCGACGACGCCTTCGGCGACCGGGTCAGCGAGGCGCTGAAGCTGTCGGTCGGCGGCGACACCGTCTCGCTCAAGCCGGACCAGGCGGGACTCCAGCTCGACGACCAGGCCACGGTCGCCGCGGCCGCCAAGAGCGACTACAACCCGGTCTCGGTCATCGGCTCCCTCTTCGGCAACCACCGGATCGTCGACCCCGTCATGCCCGTCGACGAGGAGAAGCTCCAGGCGGCCCTCAAGGACGTCTCCGGCGGCTCCGGCTCGGCCACCGACGGCACGATCAAGTTCCAGAACGGCAAGGCCGTCGCCGTGTACGGCAAGGTGGGCAAGGGCATCGACGTCCCCGGGTCGACCACCGCGGTCGAGGAGGCGTACCGCACCCAGGTGGAGACCGGCACCGCCGGCGCGGTGACGCTGCCCACGACCACCAGGCAGCCGACTATCTCGAACGCCGAGGTCGACCGGATGATGACGGAGTTCGCGAAGCCCGCGATGTCCGAGCGCGTCACCATTCAGACCGATGCCGCGCACAGCATCCAGTTCGGCTCGCTCTCCCTGCCGAAGATCCTCGGATTCAAGGCGGTCGACGGCAAGCTCGTGGAGACGTACGACCTCGAAGCGCTCAAGGCGGCATACGGCGCCACCTTCGACGGCGTGAAGATCAACGGCGCGAGCGGGAAGCGTGACGTCCTGCCGCAGGACGTGGCCTCCGCACTGGGCAAGGCGCTGCGCGGCAAGACGGCGGCCCAGCGGATCGGCGTCATCGACGTCAACCCGAGCTGACCGACCCGCGTAAACCGGCACCGGAGTGCCGCCCGACATGACATCTGTCATGCGGCACTCCGGACGGCCGACACTGCTCGCGGACGCCCCCGCGAAGCCATCATGGCCGTATGACAACGACAGCCGCGGTGGTCGCGTTCGACCAGGTGAGCAAGGCATACGGCGAGGTACGGGCCGTGGACGGACTGTCCCTGACCCTGCGTCCGGGGGAGACCGTGGCGCTGCTGGGCCCCAACGGCGCCGGCAAGTCGACCACTCTCGACCTGCTGCTCGGTCTCAAGCAGCCCGACAGCGGCACGGTCCGCCTCTTCGGCACCACCCCGCGTGAGGCGATCGTCGCCGGGCGTGTGGGCGCGATGCTCCAGAGCGGCGGCCTGATGGACGAGGTCACCGTCACCGAGCTGGTGAAGCTCGCCTGCGCCCTGCACCCGAAGCCGTACCCGGTGAGCGAGGTCCTCGCCCGGGCCGGTGTCGGGCAGATCGCCGACCGCAAGGTCAACAAGCTCTCCGGCGGCCAGGCCCAGCGCGTCCGCTTCGCCCTCGCCACGGCCGGCGACAGCGACCTGATCGTCCTGGACGAGCCGACGACCGGCATGGACGTCACCACCCGCCAGGCCTTCTGGGCGACCATGCGCGAACAGGCCGACCAGGGCCGTACGGTCCTCTTCGCCACCCACTACCTCGAAGAGGCCGACGCCATCGCCGACCGGGTGCTGGTGCTGCACCGGGGCCGGCTCCTTGCCGACGGCACCGCCGCCGAGATCAAGGCCAAGGCGGGTGCCCGGCGGATCGCCTTCGACCTGGAGGGCACGATCGACGAGGCGCCCCTGCGCGCGCTGCCGTTCCTCAACTCCGTCGACATCAGCGGCCAGACCGTCCGCATCCAGTCCACCGACGCCGACGCGACCGTCCACGCCCTCTACGGCCTCGGCGTCTACCCCCGCAACCTCGAAGTCGCCGGGCTCGGCCTGGAGCAGGCCTTCGTCGCCATCACCGAGGCCGAGGAGGCCAAGCAGTCATGAACAGCCTGATCAAGCTGGAGCTCGCCCGCGCCCTGCGCAACCGCAAGTTCCTGTTCTTCTCGGTGATGTACCCGTCGCTGCTGTTCCTGATCATCGCGGGCGGCTCCGGGTCCACCGACAAGGTCGACGGCACCGGCCTGACCGTCGCGACCTACATGATGGTCTCGATGGCCTCCTTCGGCGCCCTGACCGCCGTCCTGATGGGCAACAGCGAGCGCATCGCGAAGGAGCGGGAGGGCGGCTGGGTACGGCAGTTGAGGCTGACCACGCTCCCGGGCCGCGGCTATGTCCTCGCCAAGACGGCGAGCGCCGCCGTGGTGAGCCTGCCCTCGATCGTGGTCGTGTTCGTCGTCGCCGCGGCCGTGAAGGACGTACGCCTGGACGCCTGGCAGTGGCTCGCCCTCACCGGCGCGATCTGGGCCGGGAGCCTGGTCTTCGCCGCGCTCGGCGTGGCCATCGGCTACCTCGCGACCGGGGACGCGGTCCGCCCGATCACGATGATCACCTACTTCGGCCTGTCGATACTGGGCGGCCTGTGGATGCCGACGACGACCTTCCCGCAGTGGCTGCAGGACATCGCCAAGTGGCTGCCCACGCACGCGTACGCTGCCCTCGGGCGCGCCATCGAGCAGAGCCGTGCCCCGCACGCACAGGACATCGCCATCCTGGCCGTCTACTTCGTCCTGTTCGCGGGCGGCGCGGCCTGGCTGTACCGGAAGGACACGTTGAAGGCGTGAGCGCGATGACGGACGAGCCGCGCAGGGACGAGGAAGCGCGTGCGGAGCGGCTGGTGCCCATCGGCCGGCCGCCCCGCAGCCGGGGCGAGGTCGTGCGCAAGCTGGTGTGGATCGTGCCCTGGCTGGTCTTCCTCAGCTCACCGGTGCACGACCTGGCCTCCGGTCACCACACCGGCTCGGCCACCATCGCGGGCTGGGCGGGCCTCACCGTCTTCACCGGCACCTATCTGGCGCTGGTCTTCCGGAACATGGGCCGGACGTTCCCCGGTCGGCTGGTCTGCGGCCTGGTCGTCGTGCTCTGGCTGCTCGCGGTCGTCCTGACCCTGAGCTTCGGCTCCTCCTGGCTCGGACTGTTCGTGTACGTCTCCGTGGCCTGCGGGGTGACCTTCCCGCTCCGGGCCACGTACTGGGCGATTCCGGCGATCACCCTCACACTGATGCTGGTGGGTCTGCGCACCGACCTGGACGCGGCCTGGGGGCTGTTCATCGTCGTGCTCCTCGTCGGCTACTCCATGACCGGCGTACGCCAACTCGTGCGCACGACCGTGGAGTTGCGCAAGGCCCGCGCGACCGTCGCCCAACTGGCCGCGAACGAGGAGCGGCTGCGCCTCGCCCGTGACCTGCACGACCTCCTCGGCCACTCGCTGTCCCTCATCACCCTGAAGAGCGAGCTCGCGGGCCGGATGCTCCCCGCCCACCCCGACAAGGCGGCCCAGCAGGTCGCCGACATCGAACAGGTCAGCCGCCAGGCCCTGGTGGACGTCCGCGAGGCCGTCACCGGCTACCGGCGTGCCCGCCTGGCCCCGGAACTGGCGGGCGCCCAGGTCGCCCTGACGGCTGCCGGAGTCACCGCCGCGCTGCCCGCCGAGCCGGATCTCACCGGCGTTCCCGAGGACAGCGAGGCTGCCCTTGCCTGGGCGCTGCGCGAGGCCGTCACCAACGTCGTACGGCACAGCGGGGCCCGGCGCTGCACGGTGGAGCTGCTCCGCCGCCAGACCCTCGACGGGGCCCGGCTCGAACTCCGCGTCGAGGACGACGGTTCCGGCGGCTCGGGCGGAGGCCCCGGCAACGGCCTCACCGGCCTCACCGAACGCCTGGAGAAAGCCGGCGGCACCCTGGAGGCCGCCGGCACCCGGAACGGCTTCCGCCTGGTCGCCCGCGTGCCCGCCGGCTCCGCGGCCGACGTAGGATCCGCCTCATGACGAGCCGCACGATCAAGGTCCTGCTCGCCGAGGACCAGTCGATGGTCCGCGAGGCACTGGCCGCCCTGCTCGGCCTGGAGGACGACATCGAGGTCGTCGCCCAAGTGGCCCGCGGCGACGAGGTCCTGGCGGCGGCCCGCGCCCACGACGTCGACGTGGCCCTCATGGACATCGAGATGCCGGGCGTGACGGGCATAGAGGCCGCGGCCCAGCTCCACAAGGAACTCCCGTCGGTGAAGCTCGTGATCCTCACGACCTTCGGCCGCCCCGGCTACCTGCGCAGCGCGATGGAAGCGGGTGCCGACGCCTTCCTGGTCAAGGACGCTCCGGCGGCCCAACTGGCGGCAGCGGTACGCAAGGTGCTGGCGGGGGAGCGGGTCATCGACCCCACCCTGGCGGCAGCGGCCCTCGCGGAGGGCGCGAACCCGCTGACGGACCGGGAGCGGGAGATCCTGCGAGCGGCGGCCGACGGCTCCACAAACGCCGAGCTGGCCAAGGCACTTCACCTCTCCCAGGGCACCGTCCGCAACTACCTCTCCACGGCGATCCAGAAGCTGGCGGTGCGGAACAGGGCGGAGGCGGTCCGTATCGCAAGGGAAAAGGGCTGGCTGTAACCCACTCAGGGGCGCGGGGCTGTATCAAAATGCGGCTCCGCCGCGCGGGCGCGACCAGCCACGACGCACCAGTAGACGCGAACGGCCGTCAGTTCAACCGAGCTCGCGCGGCCCGTGCCTGTTGTCGCAGACGGTCCGCCGCGGCCTCGTCCACCGCGGCCACCACCCCCGCGTACGCCTCCAACTCCCCGGCACCCTCGACGAAGTCACCCCGCTGCACCAGCAACTGCGCCCGCTCGTACCGCAGTCGCGCCGGATGCGAAGGCAGCAACAGGGCCAGCTCAACGGCCCACAGCCCCACATCCGACCGCTCCGGCCGAGCGGCGGCCCACGCGCGGGCGTTGTTCAGGATCCGCTGCACCACGTCCAGCGGATCCGCCGGCCCCAGCATCGACGCATCCAGCGAACCCCCTGTCGCCCCGGCGACCAGCAACTCCGCGTCGCCCCCGGTCAACACCCGCCCCCCGTCGAACGGATCCGCCAGCACCTGTTCCTCCGGCGGCCCGAACCCGACCACGAAGTGCCCCGGCAGCGCGACCCCGTACACGGGAGCACCCGCCCGCCTGGCCACCTCCATCCACACCACGGACAGCAGGATCGGCAGCCCCCTGCGTCGCCGCAGCACCTCGTGCAGCAGCGAGGACTCCAGCCGCTGGTAGTCCACCGGCGCCCCACGGAACCCGCACCGGTCCCCGAGCAGCTCCCGCAGCGACACCGCCCACGATCGCGGTCCGCCCGGCCGGAACGGCAACTGCCCCGCCAGCCGGTCCAGTTCGACCTGCGCCGCGTCGATGCCGGTCTCGCCGAGCGCCGCGTCCGCCTGCGCCCCCACCAGCAGACACAGTGCGGACAGGTCGGGCCGCTCGGACCGCGCCTCTTCGGCGAACCGCCTCCGTAGCTCGGCGGACCGTTCGGGCGGGGGCGGATTCGGGGGACGCATAGCTGGCTCGTGCCCTTTCGCTGCGATCGCTACTACCGCGAGCCGCCGGAGACGTCCGGCTCGCGGTAGTGGTGGTAGGCGTGATGCGCGGCGAACCCCATCCGCCCGTACAGCGCCCGCGCACCGGCGTTGTCGGCCTCGACCTGGAGCCACGCGGCCGACGCCCCCTCGTCCAGCGCCCGCTGGGCCAGCGCTGCCATCACGGTGGAGGCCAGCCCCCGTCGCCGTAGCGCGGGATCCACCTCGACCGCGGCGAACCCGGCCCATCTGCCGTCCACGACGCACCGCCCGATCGCGGCCGGCGCGTCCGCACCGGGGACGGTCGCGAACCACACCGAGGGCCCCGCGCCCAGCACCCGCAGTGCCACCTCGCTCACCCCCTTGCGCTGATAGCGCGCCAGCCAGTCCGCGTCGGCCTGACGGGACAGGACCACGCCGTCACCGGACCGGTCGGCGACCGGTGCCAGCGCCCCGGTCCACAACTCCGCCGTCACCTCCCGCGTCCAGCCCCGCGCCTCCAGTTCCGCGCACAGCACCTCCTGGGTGCCGGCGGCGCCGGTCGCGGTCTGCACGTACGCGGGCAGACCACGGTCGCGGTACCAGCGTCGTACGGCGGTCAGGGCCTCGTCGAGAGGCATGCCCACGTCGCCGACCGGGAGGACGGAGTTGGCTCGGCGGGTGAAGCCGGAGGCGGCACGCAGCTCCCACTCGCCGAGCCGGTCGCTCTCCACCGGCTGCCAGCCCCGCGCGGCGATCCGGGCCAGTTCCGGGTACGAGGCGGCCGGTCCCCGGCGGCGGGCCGGCTCCGCGGGCACGACCTTGCCCGCCACCAGCGCGGACTCCGGAACGCGGACGCTCCGGCCGTCCCGGCGCGTGATCATCAGCACACCGTCGTCCCATGATGTGAGAACACCCACCGTGTCGGTGAACTTCTCCTGTGTGACGCCGGTTTCGTCCAGACAGCGCACGGATACCCGTTTGCCCACGTCAGCAGCGGAGATGCGGACGACGAGACGTCCGCCGGCGGAGATTTCCACAGGTCAGTTCACCCCTCCTGTTCGGATCATGCCCAGGAACGGAGATACTAGGGGCGGGCATCGACGAGCCGCGCTCCCGCGCGCGAGGCGGCGGAGCCTGAGGAGGCCCGCCGGCGCCCTATGGAGGAGGAACGACAGCGTGACCTACGTCATCGCGCAGCCTTGTGTCGACGTCAAGGACAAGGCGTGCATCGAAGAGTGCCCGGTCGACTGCATCTACGAGGGCTCCCGGTCCTTGTACATCCACCCGGACGAATGCGTCGACTGCGGGGCCTGTGAGCCGGTCTGCCCGGTCGAGGCGATCTTCTACGAGGACGACACTCCGGACGAGTGGAAGGACTACTACAAGGCGAACGTCGAGTTCTTCGACGAGCTCGGTTCGCCCGGCGGCGCCAGCAAGCTGGGCCTGATCGAGCGGGACCACCCGTTCATCGCCGCGCTGCCGCCGCAGGCCTAGTCGTCCGCATCAGCGGCCCGCACCTCGTGCCGCCTCGGTCCCGTACGGCCTGAACGCCTCCGAGCGTGGCCGTACGGGGCCGAGGCGTTTGCCGTACGACCCGAAAGTGAGCCGATCGCCGTGTCCGCAGTCTCCGACCGCCTTCCCGCCTTCCCCTGGGACAAGCTGGAGCCGTACAAGAAGACGGCCGCCGCGCACCCCGGAGGCATCGTCGACCTGTCGGTCGGCACACCTGTCGACCCGGTCCCCGACCTCGTCCAGAAAGCCCTGATCGACGCGGCGGACTCCCCGGGGTATCCGACGGTGTGGGGCACCCCGGCCCTGCGTGACGCGATCACCGGCTGGGTCGAGCGCCGGCTGGGCGCCCGCGGGATCACCCACCGCCACGTCCTGCCGATCGTCGGCTCCAAGGAACTCGTCGCCTGGCTCCCCACCCAGCTGGGCCTGGGCCCCGGCGACCGGGTCGCGTACCCGCGCCTGGCCTACCCGACCTACGAGGTCGGCGCGCGCCTGGCCCGCGCCGACCACGAGGTGTACGACGACCCGACCGAGCTGGACCCGGCGGGCCTGAAGCTCCTGTGGCTCAACTCCCCGTCCAACCCGACCGGCAGGGTGCTGTCCAAGGACGAGCTCACCCGGATCGTGGCCTGGGCGCGGTCCCACGGCATCCTGATCTTCTCCGACGAGTGCTACCTGGAGCTGGGCTGGGAGGCCGACCCGGTCTCCGTCCTCCATCCGGACGTCAACGGCGGCTCGCACGACGGCATCGTGGCCGTGCACTCGCTGTCGAAGCGGTCCAACCTCGCGGGCTACCGCGCGGCCTTCCTGGCGGGCGACCCGGCCGTCCTTGCGCCCCTCCTGGAGATCCGCAAGCACGGCGGCATGATGACGCCGGCGCCGACCCAGGCCGCGGTGGTCGCTGCTCTGGGCGACGACACCCACGTCCGTGAGCAGCGGGAGCGGTACACGGCCCGCCGGGCCCTGTTGCGCGAGGCACTGGTGAAGCACGGCTTCCGCATCGAGCACAGCGAGGCCAGCCTCTACCTGTGGGCCACGCGCGAGGAGACCTGCTGGTCGACCGTCGCCCACCTGGCCGACCTGGGCATCCTGGTGGCGCCGGGGGACTTCTACGGCGAGGCGGGCGAGAACTTCGTACGCGTGGCGCTGACGGCGACGGACGAGCGGGTGCGGGCTGCGGTCCAGCGTCTGGCGTAGTCGCGCGGGCACACGGTGAAGGGGTCCGGGACGCCGTCCCGGACCCCTTCACCGTCTGTGCGTACTAGCCGAGCGGCAGGCTCTTCACCGGCAGGGTGTCCGCCGCCGGCAGGCCGCCGCCCTTGGTGAGGGAGTCGGTCGGCAGGCCGCCCTTGGTCGCGGTGGACGTGGTGTCCCCGAGGAGGCCACCGGCGGAACCGGCGGCCTCGCCCGCCGTCTTCTGCGCGGCCGGCGCCGCCTTCTTCACGGCCTTGCCGCTGGTCTTGCCCGCGGACGGCACCGCCTTCTCGACCGTCTTTCCACCGGTCTTGCCCGCGGTCCCGGTCAGGTTCTGCGTCGCGCCGTCCACGGTGTTGCCGACGTGCGCCCCGTCCATGGCGGTCAGGCCGCCGAGGTTCGGGGCGGCGGGCAGCGTGGCGGGGGCCGCACTGGCGGAGCCGGCCGCACCGACCCCGGCTGCCGCTCCCGCAGCGACGAGCAGCGCGGCGCGGGCGATCCTGCGGGTCAGGGGGAGGGACATGTTGCTCCTTCGAGGGGAAACGTTGCTAGGACGCCGTGACTACCG
Source organism: Streptomyces sp. NBC_00285 (assembly GCF_036174265.1). NCBI lineage: Bacteria > Bacillati > Actinomycetota > Actinomycetes > Kitasatosporales > Streptomycetaceae > Streptomyces > Streptomyces sp. NBC_00285. The sequence continues at coordinate 7,039,327 of NZ_CP108055.1, forward strand.
CTCGAAGCCGAGGAAGGTTGCGGAGATCCAACGCAAAGAGTTGGTAATGCGTCGCATTATCACCTGCGGATAAAAACGGGCAAAAAGCTACCGGTCTGAAAGTCCGCCGAATCCTTGCAGCCCTTTGTTCTCAAGGGTTTTGACGGATACGGGAGTGACGTGGCGAAAACCTGCGCACACCCGCTCCGACAGCAGGCGGACGTGACCCTTCCAGGTGATCATCCGAACTACCGTGCCGTCAGTATCCGTACGGTCGCCGTGGCCGCCTCGCTGCCCGCCGGCCGCCACTGGCTGTCCGTGTTCCCGGCGGTCCACTGCCGCCCGGCGTACGAGACCCGCTCGATGCGCAGCGCGGAGGAGTTGGCGACCGCCCAGTGCGCGAGCTGCCAGCCGCGTTCCCGCAGGGTGCGGCCGGAACCCGGGCTGGTGTCCTTGCGCACGGGAAGGGTCACGGTGCGCGGGTCACCCGTGGTCGGCGTCGGAGTCGGTGACGCCTTGCCGCCCACCTCCGCGGCGGTCGTCTCCAGCGCGTCCCGCCCGAAGTCCCGTACGAGAGCCGACCGCACCGCGTCCGGGCCCGTGGCGGCGGCCTGGGTGCCGTCCTGAGCGCCGGCCTGAGTGCTGTCCTGGCGGCCGTCACAGGTCAGGGCGGCCGCCGAGGTGCCGGTGAGGGCGGCGGCGAGCAGCCTGGCGTCCGGCTCGTGCTTCGCGTACGCCTCCGGGAAGCCGCTGCGCTGCACACGCTGCGCGGCCTCGGTCAGCGGCATCTTCTCGTAGTCGTCCACCTTGACCAGGTGCGTGTAGAACTCGCCCGCCGCGTACGTCGGGTCCAGGATCTCCTTCGGCGTGCCCCAGCCCTGCGAGGGCCGCTGCTGGAACAGGCCGAGCGAGTCACGGTCGCCGTGCGAGATGTTGCGCAGCCCGGACTCCTGGAGCGCGGTGGCCAGCGCGATGGCCACGGCCCGCTCGGGAAGCCCGCGCCCGGTGCCCACGGCGGTGATCGTCGCCGCGTTCACCGCCTGCTCCGGCGTGAAGTCGTAGGCAGGCCCGTCCGCCTTGCCCGAGACGACCGTGCAGCCCGGCCCGTGTGAGCCTCCGGTGACGTACTGCACCGCGAGGTATCCGGCGACCGCACACAGGATCACTAGGGCCGCCCCGAAACGGAGGACGCGGCCACGGCGCTTGCGAGTAGGAGGCGACGGCTCTGGCATCCGGACAAGATACTGGAGAGTACTGAGGCCTCTGCGCCCGGCGGGGACAGTGAGGGCCGCCGGAGAGGGCGTTAGGGTCGAGAGCATGGCCGACACCCCTCTTGACCTTTCGCTGGACGCAGCTCAGCTCACCGCGCAGCTCGTCGACTTCCCCTCCGAGAGCGGCACCGAGAAGCCCCTCGCGGACGCGATCGAGAGCGCCCTGCGCGCCCTGCCGCACCTGACGGTCGACCGCCAGGGCAACAACGTCGTCGCCCGCACGGACCTCGGCCGCACGGAACGCGTCATCCTCGCCGGCCACATCGACACCGTGCCCATCGCGGGCAACGTCCCCTCCCGCCTCGACGACGAGGGCTACCTCTGGGGCTGCGGTACCTGCGACATGAAGTCCGGGGTCGCGGTCCAGCTGCGCATCGCGGCCACCGTCCCCGAGCCCAACCGCGACCTCACCTTCATCTTCTACGACAACGAAGAGGTCGCCGCCCACCTCAACGGCCTGGGACATGTGGCCGAGGCCCACCCCGAGTGGCTGGAGGGCGACTTCGCGGTCCTCCTGGAGCCGACGGACAACCAGGTCGAGGGCGGCTGCCAGGGAACCCTGCGGGTGCTGCTGACGTTCAAGGGAGAGCGGGCGCACTCCGCGCGCGCGTGGATGGGCTCCAACGCGATCCACAAGGCGGCCCCGGCCCTCGCGAAGCTGGCGGCCTACGAGCCGCGCAAGCCAGTCGTGGACGGGCTGGAGTTCCACGAAGGCCTCAACGCGGTCGGCGTGAAGGGCGGTGTGGCGACGAACGTCATCCCCGACTCCTGCACCCTGACGGTCAACTTCCGTTACGCGCCCGACCGAAGCGAGGCCGAGGCGGAGGCCTTCGTCCGGGACTTCTTCGCGGACTGCGGGGTCGACGAGTTCGTCGTCGACGATCACACGGGCGGTGCCCGCCCCGGCCTCAACCATCCTGTCGCGCAGGCCTTCATGGCCGCGGTCGGCGGCGTGGCACGCCCCAAGTTCGGCTGGACGGACGTGTCCCGCTTCAGCGCGCTGGGCGTACCCGCGGTGAACTACAGCCCCGGTGAGCCGCTGCTCGCGCACAAGGTGGACGAGCGGGTGAAGGTGTCGCAGATCCCGCAGGCGGAGTCGCGGCTGAAGGCCTGGCTGACGTCGTAGGAAGGCACTGCGCCGGCGGGCGGTTCATGGCGGACACGCGTACGTCCCCCCTCCGTAACCCGCGTAGATCTACGCTGAGATGGAAAGACAGGCAAGCGGAGGGAGCGCACATGGCTACCGGGAACCCCGAGGGCAAGAAGCAGCCGCCGGAGGAGCAGCGCCTGGGACCTGTCCTCCGCAGGCGGGGACAGGTCACGGCGAGCACGACCGACCAGCGCCTGCTGGACGCGGGCGGACCCTCGGACTGGGTCCACACCGACCCCTGGCGCGTGCTGCGCATCCAGTCGGAGTTCATCGAAGGCTTCGGCACACTCGCCGAACTCCCGCCCGCCATCAGCGTGTTCGGCTCGGCTCGGACACCGGCGGACTCGCCCGAGTACGAGGCGGGTGTGCAGTTGGGCCGCGGCTTGGTAGAGGCCGGCTTCGCGGTCATCACCGGCGGTGGCCCCGGCGCCATGGAGGCGGCCAACAAGGGCGCCAGCGAGGCGAACGGCGTCTCGGTCGGCCTCGGCATCGAGCTCCCCTTCGAGCAGGGGCTCAACCCGTACGTCGACATCGGCCTCAACTTCCGCTACTTCTTCGTCCGCAAGATGATGTTCGTGAAGTACGCGCAGGGGTTCGTGGTCCTGCCCGGCGGTCTCGGCACCCTCGACGAACTCTTCGAGGCGCTGACCCTCGTCCAGACCCAGAAGGTCACCCGCTTCCCGATCGTCCTCTTCGGCAGCGAGTACTGGGGCGGACTGGTCGACTGGATCAGGAGCACGCTGGTCGCCCAGGGCAAGGCGTCGGAGAAGGACCTGCACCTGTTCCACGTGACGGACGACGTGGACGAGGCGGTGGCACTGGTGTCGAAGGAGGCCGGCCGCTGAACTACGGGGGCGGAGCCCCCGCAGGACGGGACGGGTAGGGGCGGCGGGGGCGAAAAGGCCCTACGCCAGCCCCCGCCGCGCGACCGCCGGCGGCCGGTGCCCCGCGATCGACGCCACCATGTCCAGCACCTGCCGCGTCTCGGCGACCTCGTGCACCCGGTACACCTGAGCCCCCAGCCACGCGGACACGGCGGTGGTGGCGAGCGTCCCGACCACCCGCTCCTTCACCGGTCTGTCCAGGGTCTCGCCCACGAAGTCCTTGTTGGACAGCGACACCAACACCGGCCACCCCGTCCCGACCATCTCGCCCAGCCGCCGGGTCGCCTCAAGACTGTGCCGCGTGCTCTTCCCGAAGTCGTGCCCGGGATCGATCATCACGGACTCCCTGGGCACGCCCAGCGCGACCGCCCGCTCCGCCAGCCCCACGGTCACCCGCAGAATGTCGGCCATCACGTCGTCGTACGTCACCCGATGCGGCCGGGTACGCGGCTCCGCGCCCCCGGCATGGGTGCACACCAGCCCCACCCGGTACCGCGCGGCGACCTCCGCGAGGCCCGGATCGACCCCGCCCCACGCGTCGTTGAGCAGGTCCGCCCCGGCCTCGCAGACGGCCTCACCGACCGACGCCCGCCAGGTGTCGACGCTGATCACGACATCCGGGAACCGCCGCCGGACCTCCGATACGAAGCCGACGGTCCGCCGGCCCTCCTCCGCCGCGGAGACCTCTTCCCCCGGCCCGGCCTTGACGCCGCCGATGTCGATGATCGCGGCCCCTTCGGCCACCGCCTGCTCCACGCGCGCGAGAGCGGGCTCGTCGAGGAACGTGGCTCCCTGGTCGTAGAAGGAGTCGGGCGTCCGGTTCACGATCGCCATGATCACCGGCTCGTGCGCGTCGAACTCGCGCCTGCCCAGCCTGAGCATCCCCTGTGACCTCACTTCGTCCGTCTGTGTGTTCGGCGTCTGCGGCCGCCTGCGACCCTAACTGTCAGACTCGCATGGCACGATCGGACCCTGACACATTCGACGCCGGCGGCCGGCCGCCGGCTGGGACCATGGGGACCTCAGCAATGGTTATGTTCTTGTTCCTGGTCATCGCCCTAGCGGTCGTGGTCGCCGCGGTGACGCTCGCCGTGGTGGGCGGTGGCGAGAGCGACGGCCCGCTGCCGGACGTCGCCCCGGAGCGGCTCCAGGACCCCCTGCCGCTGGACCGCCCGGTGGACCGCGCCGACGTCGAGAGCCTGCGTTTCCCGCTCACCGCCCGCGGCTACCGCATGGCCGACGTGGACGACGCCCTCGGCCGCCTCGGCGCGGAGCTCGCCGAGCGGGACGCGCGGATCGCCGACCTGGAGTCCGCGCTGGCCGGTGCCCAGGCCGCCGCGCACGTCTCCATGCAGAAGCCGGACCAGGGCAACGACCACGGCTACGGGTTCGGTCTCGGGCTCGGGGAGCAGCAGTGACCTCCGGTACCGCCCTGGCCGGCGCGGACGGCGCGCTGCGCTGCCCCTGGGCCCTGTCCACGCCGGACTACGTGGCCTACCACGACGAGGAGTGGGGCCGCCCTGTCCACGGCGACGACGCCCTCTTCGAACGCCTGAGCCTGGAGGCGTTCCAGTCAGGCCTGTCCTGGATCACGATCCTCCGCCGCCGCGAAGGCTTTCGTGCCGCCTTCGCGGGCTTCGAGATCGCCAAGGTGGCGACGTTCGGCGAGGCCGACCGGGACCGACTGCTCCTGGACGCCGGCATCATCCGCAACCGCGCCAAGGTCGACGCGACCATGGCCAACGCGCGCGTGCTGGCCGACTGGGCGCCGGGCGAGCTGGACGAGTTGATCTGGAGCCACGCGCCGGCCTCTCAGACGGTCCCCGAGACGCTGGGCGACGTCCAGGCGGTCACCCCGGAGTCGACAGCCCTGTCGAAGGCCCTGAAGAAACGGGGCCTGCGCTTCGTGGGCCCGACGACGGCGTACGCCCTGATGCAGGCGTGCGGCCTGGTGAACGACCACCTGCGGACCTGCGTGTCGAGAGCTTCCTAGGGGGCGGCCGGCCACCGGGCCCGCAGCCCCCAGGGGGCTCACCGCCCCGAGAACTCGGGCGTCTCCTTGTTCACGAACGCCCGAACCGCGGTCGCATGGTCCTCGGAGGCCCCGGCCCGTGACTGCAGCTCGTCCTCCTTCTCCAGCGTCTCCGACAGGGTGTGCGACAGGGCGTACGCCAGCGACTCCTTGATCGCCCCGTATGCCACCGTCGGCCCCGAGGCCAGTGCCCGTGCCACCTTCTCCGCCTCGGCGGGCAGCTCGGTCGACGGCACGAGACGGTTCACGATCCCCAGCTCGTACGCGTCCTGAGCGGAGATGGTCCGGGGGAAGAGCAGCAGATCGGCAGCCCTGCCCGGGCCCACCACCCGCGGCAGCGTCCAGGAGATTCCGGAGTCCGCGGTCAGCGCGACTCCCGCGAACGACGTGTTGAAGGCGGCCGTGTCCGCGACCACCCGGTAGTCCGCGGCCAGCGCGAGCCCGAATCCGGCCCCGGCCGCGACACCGTTCACCCCGGCGACCACCGGCTTCGGCATTTCCGTCAGCGCCCGCACGATCGGGTTGTAGTGCTCCTTGACCGTGCTCATGACGACGTCGGACCCCTGGAGCAGCAGCCCGATGTGCTCCTTGAGGTCCTGCCCCACGCAGAACGCCCGCTCCCCGGCCGCGGTGAGCAGCACGGCCCGTACGGCGTCGTCCGTGGCCGCCGACTCCACGGCCTCCCGCAACGCGACCTTCGTGGCGATGTCGAGCGCGTTCATCGCCCCGGGCCGGTTCAGCGTGATGGTCGCGAGTCCGTCGCTCACCTCGTAGAGCACGGTGTCGGCCATGGCTTTTCCCCTCCGGTGTGTCCGTTGCATCCGTTGTCCGAAGGACAGCATGTCGGAGATCACCGTCCGCTGACCGGACCTGACGTGTGACCTGCGTCAAAGAATCCGGACGCGTATTCGGTCGGCTGGGATCCGCGCGGCGGCGGAGTATCGCAGCCACATCGCCGAATTGGGTGGTTTTGCTCGCGCGCGTTGCCCAAGCGATGCCGACTGATGTTGGTCATCGGGTCCTGCGATGCGGGATAATGGCCTGGAAGCAATGTGTTCGATGCCGGTGCCACGCGTCCCACTTGGACGCGCGCCCTTTCCCGGGGCCGTCGGCTTTGACGATGAGCTGGTTTCAGGAAGGGGAACGAGCATGGCGGCCATGAAGCCGCGGACGGGCGATGGCCCGCTCGAGGTGACCAAGGAGGGGCGGGGCATTGTCATGCGCGTTCCGCTCGAAGGCGGCGGGCGGCTCGTCGTCGAGCTGACCCCTGACGAGGCCGACGCGCTCGGTGACGCCCTCAAGAAGGTCGTCGGCTGACGCGGGAGTGACCATACTCTTTCGGCTGCCCCGGCATCGCGCATGGTGCCGGGGCAGCCGTCTGCCCGGGCGGATCCACGGATGGCCGTACGGCCCTCATCCGGGTTTCCACGGCTCGCAGACCGGATTCCACGGCCCCGAGCGGGTACGTACGCCTCTCGCGCGCAGCCCGTTCGAACAGTCCCGGCCGCTCTCGTCCTAGCGGCCCGCCCGGCTCAGCGTTTGACCGCGCACAGCAGCCCGTCACCCACCGGCAGCAGTGACGGCACCAGTTCCTGGGTCTCGCGTACGGCCCGCAGCAGCTCCCTGAGGCGGACCACCTCCGTGGGCTGCGGTCCCGAGTCCACCGTGCGGCCGTTGGCGAAGACGCCCTCGAAGACGACGAGCCCACCCGGACGCAGCAGGCGCAACGATTCAGCGAGGTAGTCCATGACCTCCTGCCGGTCACCGTCGCAAAAGACGAGGTCGTAGCCGGCATCGGCGAGGCGGGGCAGGACCTCCAGGGCGCGGCCCGGGATGAAACGGGCCCGGTTGCTGGCGAAACCGGAGGCACGGAAGGCCTGGCGGGCGAACTGCTGGTGTTCCGGCTCGGGGTCGACGGTGGTCAGCACCCCGTCCGGACGCATCCCGTGCAGCAGATGGATGCCGGAGACGCCGGTGCCGGTACCGATCTCGGCGACGGCCTTGGCGTCCACGGAGGCGGCCAGCAACCGCAAAGCCGCGCCCGCGCCGGGCGACACCGAGCGCAGCCCCGCCTCACGGGCCCGGTCGCGGGCCCAGCGCAGGACTTCGTCCTCGGCGACGTAGGCGTCGGAGAACGCCCAGCTCGTCAGCCGGTTGCCGGTAATAACCCTCTCCTTGCCCCGTGGTTGCCTGGGCGTGACTGTATCCGTTGGCGTCGGGAACCCGCAGATGGGACCGGGCGTTTAGAGGGGTGGAGACGCACCCGGGGGGACACAGTTGGATCACGAAGCCGAGCGGGCCCTCGAGCAACTGCTGATGCGGGGGCCCGAGTGGTATCACCCCAGATCAAATTCTCGTAAAACCGCTTATCCGGAGCTAACGGGCGAGGTGGCTATGGTAGGGGCTCCACTGGAGACAACCAGAGCCGACAGGGGAGGTGCGGCCGCGTTCGGAGATCGTGGGGGAGTGCTGAGGCGCTTCCTCGGATCGGCGGGCAGGCCCAAATCCGTGAACAAAACCGCTGACCGCAGCCATGCCGGCGACTACACCCAGACCGCGACCTTCGCCACCGACGCGGACGGGCAGGCGTGGACTCCGCCCACCTGGGAGGAGATCGTCAGCACGCACAGCGGCCGCGTCTACCGCCTCGCGTACCGCCTCACCGGCAACCAGCACGACGCCGAGGACCTCACGCAGGAGGTCTTCGTCCGCGTCTTCCGCTCGCTGTCCACCTACACCCCGGGCACCTTCGAGGGCTGGCTGCACCGCATCACCACCAACCTCTTCCTGGACATGGTCCGCCGCAAGCAGCGCATCCGCTTCGACGCCCTTGGCGAGGACGCGGCCGAGCGACTGCCCAGCCGCGAGCCGTCCCCCCAGCAGATCTTCAACGACGCCCACTTCGACGCGGACGTCCAGCAGGCCCTCGACACCCTCGCGCCGGAGTTCCGCGCCGCGGTCGTCCTGTGCGACATCGAAGGACTGTCGTACGAGGAGATCGCCGCGACCCTGGGCGTCAAGCTCGGTACGGTCCGCTCGCGGATCCACCGTGGCCGTTCCCAGCTGCGCAAGGCCCTTGCACACCGCTCCCCGGAGGCCCGTGCCGAGCGACGCTCCTTCATGGCCCGGGTTCCCGCGCTGGGAGGAGGGGGCGCGACCGCGTGAGTGGATCACTGCCCAAACCCGGCGAGGGAAGCCTCGCGGAACAGCATCTGGGAGACCGACTCGCCGCCCTGGTGGACGGCGAGCTCGGTCATGCCACGCGCGAGCGTGTCCTCGCGCATCTCGCCACCTGTCCCAAGTGCAAGGCGGAGGCGGACGCCCAGCGCCGCCTGAAGAACGTCTTCGCGGAGGCCGCCCCGCCGCCGCCCTCGGAAAGCTTCCTGGCCCGACTCCAGGGGCTGCCGGGGGGTGGTCCGGAGGACGGCGACAACTCGCCGTTCGGCGGGGGAGGACTCACCGGAGGACTGTCGGGACGACCCGGCGCCGGGGTCTTCGGCGTGAGACGTGGCGAGCGCTTCGCATTCGACTACGTACCCGCCCGTCCGCACGCGCCGGTGCTCCCGCCGTCCGCCGGCCGGGGCTTCCCCGTTCATGACGTCAGTCGTCACGAGGCCGAGCGCTCTGCCTCCCGCGGCATGAGGTTCGCGTTCGTCGCCGCCGGAGCGGTGTCGCTGGCCGCGATCGCGCTGGGCGGCGTCACCACGGGGGCGCCGGGTGACACCAACGACGCCCGCGGTGGTTCAGGGGCCGGCAGCAATGTGACCCCGGCGCGCACCCCGGGCAGCGGGGCGGCGGTGCCGGAGAACCAGCGGCGCCGTGGTCTGAGTCCGCAACTCGCGCAGGAACAGGGGCAGCGGGCGTTCGGTGACGCCGCGGTCGCCCCGACCGAGGCGTCCGCGCCGCTGCTGCCGGGGATTCCCGCGCAGATCCAGGACGCGGTCGCGCACACCCTCACGGCGCCGGTGGTCGCGGGTGCTGCCGCCATGTCCCCACTCATACGCCCCCTCGACGCCACCCCGCCGCTCACCCTGGCGTCCTGGTCGGCGACCCCGGACCTCACCACCTCCGGTCTCCTCACCGCCCCCGTCCCCCACACCACGTCCGCGCCCACTCCCCCCGCCACCGCCCGCTGACCGGATCCCTGCTCCGCGGCGCGTGAACCTGGTTGAATCCACAGGTAGGTCGACGCGCCGCGAACCGCGGCCGGTCAGCTGTGGGGAGAGCATGAGCGAGGGGAAGCCCACGAAGGCGAAATGGTGGAGCCGACCCAGGCCGCAGGGGGTTTCCGGGCCGGGCGAGAACACCGTGCCGACACCCGGGGCGACGGGTCCGGACGGGGACTTCGAAGCGAGGGCCCCTGCGGATGCGCAGGCCGGCGCAGAGAAGAGTGAACTCGGGGCGCGGCACTCGGGCAGTGACGACGAGCTCGTCGCCCCACATCACGTGGACAGCGACCTGGAGCAGCCGTCAGCTCTGCCGGATGCCCAGGGAGCGGACACGGACTTCCTGCTCCCGGCACCGGCGGCGAAGGTCGTCGCGGAGGGCGACTTCGAGCTTGCGGCCCCTGAGCGCTCGGCTGCAGCCCCCGCCCCCGTCCCGGAGGGGCGCGTTCCGCCCGCTGAGGGCCCTCCCGAGCCTCCGCGCGACTCCGAGTCCACCAGCACCCCGCCGTACGGCGTACCGGGCCCCTGGGCCCCCGCCCCGCCCGTCCAGCACCCGGCGGCCACCCGCGAACACGGCACGGCGATACCGGCACCACCTCCACCCCCGTGCCCACCCGCGTCGGGACCCCCGCCTACGGACACGCCCGATCCGACGGTGCCCGAGCCGCAGCGGGGCACGGGGACTCCCGCATCACCACCGCGGACCCCCGAATCCCCAGACCCGGTCCCCACTCCCGCTGCCACGCCCTGGCAGAACTACGACCCCTGGGCCCCCGCCCCTCTCCATCAAACCGGCGCCCCCGTCGACACCGACGACACACGGCGTCGACGCATGCGGCGCAGGCTGCTCGGCGGGGCCGTGGCGCTCGCGCTCGTCGCGGGCGGTGCCGGCGGGGTCGTAGGGGCGTATCTGGAGCGCAACGGCGTCGGCGGCGAGGTGGTGCGGCTGCCGCAGGCCGTGCGGGAGTCCGGTCGGCGGGCTCCCGACAGCGTGGCCGGGATCGCCGCCCGGGCCCTGCCCAGTGTCGTGACCCTGCATGTGAGCGGGGCCTCGGAGTCCGGGACCGGGACCGGCTTCGTGCTGGACGGCCGGGGACACATCCTGACCAACAACCACGTCGTGGAGCCGGCCGGTGCCGACGGCGAGATATCGGTGACCTTCCACAGCGGGGACACCGCCAAGGCGACCGTCGTGGGCCGGGACAGCGGGTACGACCTCGCCGTCGTCGAGGTCAGAGGTGTCAGCGGGCTGCAGCCCATGCCCCTCGGCAACTCCGACAACGTCCAGGTCGGCGACCCCGTCGTCGCCATCGGCGCCCCCTTCGACCTGGAGGGCACCGTCACCTCCGGCATCATCAGCGCGAAGGAACGGCCCATCACCGCCGGCGGCGAGAGCGGGGACGGCAGTGACGTGTCGTACGTGGACGCCCTGCAGACCGACGCGCCCATCAACCCCGGCAACTCCGGAGGCCCGCTCCTCGACTCCCGGGCCCGTGTCGTCGGCATCAACTCCGCCATCCGGTCCGCCGACGAAGGCTCCGGCTCCGGAAGCGGTCAGGCCGGGTCCATAGGCCTCGGTTTCGCCATCCCGGTCAACCAGGCCAAGCGGGTCGCGGAGGAACTGATCAACACCGGCAGGGCGACCCACCCCGTCATCGGCGTCACCCTCGACATGGACTACACCGGCGACGGCGCCCGGGTAGGGGCCAAGGGCAACGGCGGCGGACCCGCCGTTACCGAGGGAGGTCCGGGCGACCGGGCCGGGATCGAGGCGGGTGACGTCGTCACGGAGGTCGACGGCCGCCGCGTCCACTCCGCGGACGAACTGATCGTCAGGACCCGCGCCCACCGTCCCGGCGACCGTCTGGAACTCACCTTGAGGCGCGGCGGCAGGGAAAGGACCGTGTCCCTGGTACTCGGATCCTCGGACGGCGGCTAAGAGAATGGCATGAGAACCGTCAGAGGTTCGATGAACACAAACCTCACAGATACGGCTCCAAACCCTGCTCCACAAGGCAACAACCCTAAAAACCGTTCACCCGCCCGCACTCTGAGGCCTCGGGACAGTACCGGTCGAACGGGAACGGCAGGTACCGTGGACCCGGCCCGGACCACGGAAGACCCGCGCAGACCACCCGAGGGCCGAGGGCCGAGGACATCGCAAGGAGCTTCAGGTGTTCAATGACATAGGACCGCTCGAGCTGATCACGCTCGTTGTCCTCGCCGTGCTCGTCTTCGGTCCGGAAAAGCTCCCGAAGGTCATCCAGGACGTCATGCGGACGGTGCGCAAGATCCGCGAGTTCTCGGAGAGCGCCAAGCAGGACATCCGGTCCGAGCTCGGCCCGGAGTTCAAGGACTTCGAGTTCGAGGACCTCAACCCCAAGACGTTCATCCGCAAGCAGCTGGACAACGACGAACTGGGGCTCAAGGAGATCCGCAACGGCTTCGACCTGAAGAAGGAGATGGCCGAGGTCACCGACGCCGTGCACAGCACGGACACGTCGTCGTCATCCGCGTCCTCTTCCTCGTCGTCGCAGTCCGGTGGCCGGATCGACATGACCAAGAAGGCCGAGGAGCCCGGCGAGCAGGACCGCCCGCCCTTCGACGCGGACGCCACCTGAGCCGTACGCCCAGCCGGTGGACGCCCGTCGAACAGCTCGGTTCGCGGGCGCCTTTTCCGTGGTGAGTGCCGAGGTGACCGACGTCGTGCGTGATGTCCTACGCGATGTCGTACGTGACGCGTTTCATATTCCTCCCACCCCCTTTACGGCCTGAACGCGTCCCCCGCACGCCCCGCGCGCCCGGCGGTTTCCCGGCAGCTCGGAGCGGTGTGGCTATGCTGCCGAGTTGTTGTGCGGGCCGTACGTGAGCGAGCGACGCCACCCGAAGGGGGCGGTCCGGTCCGACGAGAGCTAGTGGGAGGCGTCCAGCACATGGAGACGACGAGTGAGGCAGTCGCGCAGGCGCCGGCCGCGGAGGGCGGCCGGCAGGTTCCCTCCGCCCGGCGCACGGTCGACGGCTACCTTCAGGCGCCCTTCCCCTGGTACGGCCTCGACGAGGCGTTCACGGGGCCGCGCTGGCTGATGCAGGTCGGCACGTCGGCGGACGGGGCCGTCGAGCACGGGTCGATCGGACACGGTGACGAGCCGTCCGTGAAGAACGAGGCGGGTTCCACCGGGGAGCCGAAGGAGAAGTTCGCGGTCGTCGTGACCGTCGCCGCGAACCCGTCCCGAAGAAGCGCCGACGGCACGGGGCTGCTGGAGGCCACGTCCGTCTCCTCGGCCGCCTGGCTGGCCGGGGTGGGGCTGCTGTCGTTCACCTGGCCCGGTCAGATGGACCACTCGCTGCGCGACGACTGGCTGGACCAGCAGACCGAGACGGCCTGGGTGCTGGCGGACGACCTCGACGGCTCCGACTGGTCGACGCTCTCCCTGCCGGTGGACGGGGTGCCCACGCCCTTCCACTACCGGGAGTCGGAGTTCGGCTGGGTGCTCGCGGGTTCCACGCAGGAGGGGGTGCACGTGGGGGCGTACGGGCGGGGCATGAGCGCGTACGGTCTCGGGTTCGCGATGATCAAGGACATCTCGGCGTACGCCTAGGACCGGCAAAGGCACCGCAGGCTCGTGCGGTGCCCCGCCTGGCGGTCCGTGCTATCGGCCCAGCCGCCGCCGTACCCGCCGGACCTGGCGGTTGTCGGCGACCGCGTCGAGGAGCCGGCGCCCGGTGCCGTTCTCGTGGGCCGGGCCCTCCAGCCGCAGCAGGGCGCCGTCGCGGACGACGGCGTGGGCGACCGGGGCGTCCGACTTCGGCAGGCTGACGGGGTGGCGCCCGGCCGGGAGGTCGAGGCGGGCGGGAAGCCGCAGGGCCGCCGTCGTTCCGTCCTCGCCGGGGACCAGCTCGGCGTTCACCGTCAGGGCGGACACGGTGACCTTGACACGGGCCGGAGTGCCGGAGGGCACTGCCGCCAGGTACGGCAGCGGGAGCGACCGCTCACCGCGCGCGGTGTTCGTGGCGGCGGCACCGGCCGTGTCGGAACCGAGCCTTCGCTGACGCTGGTCCACGTCGAGCGCGAGCTGACCGCTCCCCGTCCAGTACGGCAGCGCGAGCCGCCCACCGGTCAGCGCCGGGCCCGCGGCCGGGGCACCCGGGGTGCCGTCACCGGTCAGGCGGACCATCCGGTCGACGCCCAACAGCTGGACGAACGCCCACACGTCGTGCACCCCGCGCTCCAACGGCCGCCCGCCCGCGAGCTGTTCGGGGTCGAGGAGCAGCCGCCCGGACGCGACGAGCCGTGACCGGCCCTCCCCGCTGGGCTCAAGGCGCACCTCCAGGTCGCCCTCCGGGTACCACCAGTCCTCACGGTCCCGGTCCTTGACCACGACCTCGGCGTACGCCAGCCGGAACGGATCGCGAACCTCCCAGCCGTCCTCCGCGCCCGGCACCCCGGCCACCAGCTCCGGGTCCAGCCACCGCTTCCCGTCCCGCTCGACGAGGACCAGCGGCTCGCCGTCCCCGCGCAGCAGGTCCAGCGTGACGTCGGCGACGAGCCGGCCGTCCTGCCAGCGCAGTCCGCCGACCGTGCTGCGGGCCTTGACCTCGCGGACGCGCTCGGCGAGGGCTACGGCCCCGTCGAAGTCACCGCGTTCGAGGAGTTCGGCGCGCAGGCGGGAAACGGCGGGCAGACCTTCGCGCACGGCGGCCGGGAACTCCTCCAGGGCGAGCCGCCGGGCCGCCTCGAACCGCTCCCGCTGTTCGGCGGGGTCCTCGCGGAGGATCTCGGGCTCACGGGCGCGGGAGAGAAGCTCGACGTGGTAGATGCGGTGCAGCAGGCGGTTCTGGAGTGCGTCGACGTCGTCGGACGGGGACGTGCCGTCCTTGATCTGCTGGGCGATCGTGCGGCAGTTGGACCAGAAGCCGTGGCGCGGATTGAAGCGGTGCTGGGTGTTGTTGCCGCCGTCGTCCCGCTTCATCCAGTAGTAGCAGGGATAGTCGGCGAGGACCGAGATCCGCTCGGCCTTCAGATAGGCGGCGCTGACGAAGGCCAGATCCTCCAGGATCCACGGGCCCTCGGGGAACCGCAGCCCGTGCTCCTCGACGAAGGCCCGCCGGAACATCTTGTGCGGCGACATGCTCTGCATGAGCTCGTCGTTCTCGATCGTGCAGGCGTCCACGGTGTGCCGGAACAGCCGCCGGGGCCGCACCATCGTGCTGGACATCTTGCCGAGTACGACGTCGGCGTCGTTCCGCTTCGCGTGCGCGTACAGCCGCTCCAGGGCCTCGGGCCCGAGCATGTCGTCGTGGTCGACGAACTGGATGTACTCGCCCTTCGCGTGCCGCATGCCGAGATTGCGGGGCGCGCCCGGCCAGCCGGAGTTCGGCTGGGTGTGCACCTGGACGTTCGGATGGGCGGCGGCGATCTTCTGAAGCCGGGCCAGCGTGTCGTCGGTCGACCCGTCGTCGACGTAGACGATTTCGTACTCGTCGGCGGGCAGACTCTGCCCGAGCAGCGACGGGGCACACTCGTCGACGTACTTCCCGGTGTTGTAGACGGGAACTATGACGCTGACTTTGACTCTCGGCATTCCACGGACCCTACCCGGCCCGTGGAATGCCTCTTGTCAGATGCGTCTCAGGCTCAGAACTTGTTCCTCGGCGTGATGCCCAGAGACAGCCCCGAAAGCCCCCGCTGCCGGCCCCCCAGCTTCCCCGCGATGCCCCGCAGGGCCGCGCCCGCCGGGGAGTCGGGGTCGGTCAGGACGACCGGCTTGCCCTCGTCGCCGCCCTCGCGGAGGCGGACGTCGATGGGGATGGAGCCGAGGACCGGGACCGTCGCGCCCGTCGTGCGGGTCAGGCCGTCCGCCACCGACTGGCCGCCGCCCGTGCCGAAGACGTCGACCATCTCGCCGCAGTGCGGGCAGGGCAGGCCGGCCATGTTCTCGACGACGCCGACGATCTTCTGGTGGGTCTGGACGGCGATCGAGCCCGCGCGCTCGGCGACCTCCGCGGCTGCCTGCTGCGGGGTCGTCACCACCAGGATCTCCGCGTTCGGGACCAGCTGGGCCACCGAGATCGCGATGTCGCCCGTGCCCGGGGGCAGGTCCAGGAGCAGCACGTCCAGGTCGCCCCAGTACACGTCCGCCAGGAACTGCTGGAGGGCACGGTGGAGCATCGGGCCGCGCCACACCACCGGCGCGTTGCCCGGGGTGAACATGCCGATCGAGATGACCTTCACGCCGTGTGCCGACGGCGGCATGATCATGTTCTCGACCTGGGTCGGACTGCCGTAGGCGCCCAGCATGCGCGGCACCGAGTGGCCGTAGATGTCGGCGTCGACCACGCCCACCTTGAGGCCGTCGGCCGCCATCGACGCAGCCAGGTTGACCGTGACCGACGACTTGCCGACACCGCCCTTGCCGGAGGCGACCGCGTACACGCGTGTGAGCGAGCCCGGCTTGGCGAAGGGGACCTCGCGCTCGGTCTGGCCACCGCGCAGCGCGGTCGCCAGTTCCTTGCGCTGCTCGTCGCTCATCACGTCCAGCGTGACATCGACGCGGGTGACGCCCTCGACGGCCGAGACCGCGTCGGTCACACGCTGCGTGATCGTCTCGCGCATGGGACAGCCGGAGACCGTCAGGTAGACGGCGACCGCGACCGCTCCGTCCGCGCCGATGTCGACGGACTTGACCATCCCGAGTTCCGTGATGGGCCGGTTGATCTCGGGGTCGTTCACCGTCGCCAATGCCTCGCGCACCGCGTCTTCGCTAGCCATACCGACGATGGTACGGGGCTGCGCACCGACCCCTGTACGGCTCTCAACGGTCTTCTACGTCACGTCCCGACGGTCGATCCGACCGTTCTGCCGGGAATGCGGCATGCCCGTCGTGCTGCCGTGCCTCCAGCTCCTTCACCATGTCCTGGAGCTCCGAGCGGATCCAGTCGCGGGTCGCCACCTCGCCGAGACCGATCCGGAGCGCGGCGATCTCCCGGGTCAGGTACTCGGTGTCCGCGATCGACCGCTCGTTCTGCTTGCGGTCCTGTTCGAGGTTGACCCGGTCCCGGTCGTCCTGCCGGTTCTGCGCGAGCAGGATCAGCGGGGCGGCGTAGGAGGCCTGGAGGGACAGCATCAGCGTGAGGAAGATGAACGGGTAGTGGTCGAAGCGCAGATCGCCGGGCGCGAAGATGTTCCACAGCACCCACACGATGATGACGACCGTCATCCAGACGATGAACCGCCCGGTGCCGAGGAACCGCGCGATGCGCTCCGACAGCCGTCCGAACGCCTCCGGGTCGTACTCGGGCAGCAGCCTGCGGCGCGGCGCGCGCGGCTGGTCGAGGCGGGCGCGGGGACGGGTGGCGGCGGTGGCTCCGGCCGGGGTGCGCTCGCGGCCTGTGGTGTCGCGCTCAGGCGTCACGGGAGGTCACCCCCCGGACGTCCTCGTCGGCGCGGTCGGTGTCGTCGTCGGCGTCCTCGTCCAGATGGAACTCCGTCTCCCGCCAGTCCTCCGGCAGCATGTGGTCCAGCACGTCGTCCACCGTCACCGCGCCGAGGAGCGACCCCGCCTCGTCGACCACGGGTGCCGCGACCATGTCGTACGTCGCGAAGAACCCGGCGACGACCGGCAGGGTCGCGTCCGGGTCCAGGGCCTGCAGGTCGTCGTCGACGAGTGAGCTGACCAGGGTGTACGGCGGATCGCGCAGCAGGCGCTGGAAATGGACCGTGCCGAGGTACTTCCCGGTCGGGGTCTCGTCGGGCGGGCGGCACACGTACACCTGGGCGGCGAGGGCCGGGGAGAGGTCGGCGTTGCGGACGCGGGCGAGCGCCTCGGCGACGGTGGCGTCCGGCCGCAGGACGATCGGTTCCGTCGTCATCAGACCGCCCGCCGTGTGCTCCTCGTAGGCCAGCAGGCGCCGCATGTCGGCCGCGTCGCCGGGCTGCATCAGGCTCAGCAGCCGTTCCTGCTCCTCGGTGGGCAGTTCGGCGAGCAGGTCGGCCGCGTCGTCCGGGTCCATGGCCTCCAGGACGTCGGCGGCGCGATCCGCCTTCAGCTTGCCGAGGATCTCGATCTGGTCGTCCTCGGGGAGCTCCTCCAGTACGTCGGCCAGGCGGTCGTCGTCGAGGGCGGCGGCCACCTCCGCGCGGCGCTTGGGGGAGAGGTGGTGCAGGACGTTGGCGAGGTCGGCGGCGCGCAACTGCTCGAAGGTGGCCAGGAGGCTCTCGGCGCCCTGTCCGTGCTCCTCCAGGGTGAAGCCGGTCACCGCGGACCACTCGACGGTCAGCGCCTCGCCCTTGCGCCGGAACGCCCCGCCCTTGCCGCCCTTGCGGACGAAGACGCGGTGGATCTCCCAGTCACGGCGGGCCGGCAGTTGCTGCACCGCCACGTCCAGGACGGTGACCTCTTCGTCGGTCTCCACGAGCGTGACCCGCCGGTCCAGGAGCTCCCCGAAGACCAGGCGCTCGGTGGGCCGTTGCTCGAAGCGGCGGACGTTGAGCACGCCGGTGCTGATGACCTGGCCGGACTCGATGCTTGTCACCCGGGTCATGGGCAGGAAGATGCGGCGCCGGGTGGACAGTTCGACGACGAGGCCGAGCACGCGCGGGGGCCGGCGCCCGACGCGCAGCACGACGACCAGGTCGCGTACGCGGCCGACCTGGTCGCCGTTGGGTTCGAAGACGGCGACGCCGGCGAGGTGCGAGACGAAGATCCGGGGGGCTCCCGCTGCCATGGCTGTGCTTCCTTTGCGTACAGGGTGTTTCGTTCGTCGGTCGTTGTCCGGATTGCCCGCTCGGGAGGGCTTCAGGCTAGCCCGTACCGATCGGATACGCCCTGGTGAGCGCTTCGGACGGGCTGGCTCCGTCAGGGGTCCCGGGCCCCGGTACGCTGCCGTACGCCGCTGAAGGACCCTCGTCAGAAAGGCAGCCCCACCTGTGACCGCGATTGCCCAGGGCCGTACCCGCAGTGCCGTACTGGTGAGCGCGATGTGCGCCCTGGTCGTGACGGGAACGGGGCTGACGGGCTGCAGCGAGGACCCCGACGCGGGCACCAACGGGGTCGGCAAACTGTCGGCCGACCAGATCCGCTCCAGGACGCGTGCGGCCGCCGGGTCCGCCGACGCGCTGCGGGTCTCGGGGAACGTGGTCACCAGCGGGCGCACATACAAACTCGACATGCGCCTGAATTCCGACGGCGGCTCCGGGTCGGTCACCGCGGAGGGGGCGACCTTCCAGTTGCTGCGGACGGGCGAGCAGCTGTATCTGAAGGCCGACGCGGACTTCTGGACCCAGGCGGACGGCAAGGGCGACGGGGTGGCCTCGGCGGGGACGGCGGACAAGCTCGACGGCAAGTACGTGAAGGTGCCGTCGGGCGACCCGGCGTACAAGAAGTTCAGCGGTTTCACGGACAAGGACGTTCTCCTCGACGGGCTTTTGACCCTTCACGGCACCCTGGGCACCGACGGTCATCACGAGCAGGCGGGTACCCGCACGATCCGAATCACCGGTGACGAGGGCGACGGCGGCACGCTGGACGTCTCGCTGGAGGGTCAGCCGTACCCCCTGCGCCTGGTAAGGGCGGGCGGCGCGGGCACGCTGACCTTCTCGGCCTGGGGCAAGAACTTCGCCCTGACCGAGCCCAAGAAGGACGAGACGGTGGACTACGGCAAGCAACTGCCGACGTCCTAGCCGCGTTTGCGGCGCTTCACCAGGAGGCGCGGAAGACTTGCGGGGACCGGCTCACGCGTGGTCGCCGGTGTCGGCAGCGGCGGTTCGGCCAGGTCACCGTCGGGCAGCGGTGCCGTGACCCCGGTCGGCTCCAGGCGAAGCACCCGGCACTCGCGGGACCAGCGGTCCGTCATCGCCTCGCCGTCGGGGGCGTTGAGCCGTTTCCCCTTGAGCTCGGCGACGGCCGCCTGCCACGCCTCGGAGCCGGGAGCGAGTTCCACGACCCTCGCCGCCCAGGAGACCAGCCGGCCTCCCTTGTCCTTGCTGCGGACGGTCACCTCGGCCGGGCCCGCGTCGGTCAGTCCCGGGAACGGCTGCTCGCCGGGCCCGTCGCCGACCAGGCAGGCAGCGCCCTCGTGCCAGACGTGCCACAGGGCGCGGGCCGGGCTCCCGGGCCCCTTGACCCAGACGAGGCCGGACTTCTTCGTGGCCTCCTCGACGAGGGCCCGGTCCAGCAGCTCGCTTGTCATGGCGCCCACTCTAGAGCCAGCCGTTGCGCTTGAGCGTGCGGTGGATGCCCAGGCAGATGACCCCGGTGATCGCCATGATCACGGGGTAGCCGAGCTTCCAGTGGGTCTCGGGCATGTAGTCGAAGTTCATGCCGTAGACACCGCACACCATCGTCGGTACGGCGACGATCGCGGCCCAGGACGTGATCTTCCGCATGTCCTCGTTCTGCGCGACGGACGCCTGCGCGAGGTTGGCCTGGAGGATGGAGTTGAGCAGTTCGTCGAAGCCGAGGACCTGCTCCTGGACGCGGGCGAGGTGGTCGGCGACGTCCCGGAAGTACTTCTGGATGTCGGGGTCCACGAGCCGCATGGGCCGCTCGCTGAGCAGCTGCATGGGGCGCAGCAGCGGCGCGACGGCCCGCTTGAACTCCAGCACCTCACGCTTGAGCTGGTAGATCCGAGCCGAGTCGACACCGCGCGAGACCTTGCCGCCGCGTCCCGGCGTGAACACCTCGGTCTCCACCTCGTCGATGTCGTCCTGCACCGCGTCGGCGACCGCGACATAGCCGTCGACGACATGGTCGGCGATCGAGTGCAGCACCGCCGAGGGGCCCCTGGCCAGCAGCTCGGGGTCGTCCTGGAGCCGGTGCCTGAGCGCCCTCAGCGAACCCTGGCCGCCGTGCCGGACGGTGATGAAGAAGTCCCGGCCGGTGAAGCACATGACCTCGCCGGTCTCGACGATCTCGCTGTTGGCGGTGAGTTCGTCGTGCTCGACGTAGTGGATGGTCTTGAAGACGGTGAACAGGGAGTCGTCGTAGCGCTCCAGCTTGGGCCGCTGGTGGGCCTGGACGGCGTCCTCGACGGCGAGCGGGTGGAGTCCGAACTCGCCCGCGATACCGGAGAATTCGGCCTCGCTCGGCTCGTGCAGTCCGATCCACACGAACCCGCCGTCACGGCGCACCTGGCGCATCGCCTCGTGCGGGCTCAGCGGGGCCGGGGTGACCACACGCCGGCCGTCGCGGTAGACCGCGCAGTCGACGACGGCGGAGGGCGTCGAGGGGTCGCGCGTCGCGTCGTACGCGCCGGTGTCCTTGCGCAGCGAGGGACGCGACGGGCGTACTGCGGCACGCAGGTCACGGATCATCGACATGGCAGGCTCCTTCGTGACGGGCAACAAAGGGCACCTGCGACGGGTGGAACTACCCGGAATGGGGACGTCCGCAAATTCGTGTGTTTGGCACGTCCGCAAAGCGGGGAGCACCGCACCATCGCGGTGGCGAACTTCGTCACTGATTCAGGTACTGCTGCAGCTACTGCTTCAGATCAGACAGATCAGGCAAAAAGAAACGAAGTGCTCTTCCGCACGAAGACGCGAACGTGAGAGGCGGCGGTTGCCGAACGTCACAGAGGCTGCATCAGCGGCCGGAAGAACGAGTGGTACTACCAGGTCGACTTCGATCCATGACAGCCCCACCTCCTCCGGCCGGTCCCTCGTGAGGGACGATCCATTCCCGTAAGGGAGTCTCACTCGGCGTCGGGACTCGATGCGCGATGCTTCAGCGTGCTGCCCCGACGACCGGGCCAGAGTACCAGCAGGCCGAAGTGTCAAGGCGCTGCTTTGCCCGGTGGTGACGAGTTCTATGCTCGCCGCATGGCTGATGTTCTTCCTCTGGTCGAGGCCCGGTTGCGCGGCGCGCTGGGCGAGCCGGACGCGCGCGCGGCGGTCACCTTCCTGGGCACGGATCGCGTCGAGGTGCTCCGCTTCACCGACGGGGACGTCGTCCGCTACGCCACGCTCGGTATGTCCGCCCAGCCGATGGGCGACCCGGCCTCGATGCTCGCCGACCCGGTGCAGGGACCACGTGCCGAACTGGTCATCTCCGTACGGGCAGGACGCGCCGACACCGACAAGGTGCTCCGCCCGCTCGCCGTCCTCGCCGCGTCCCCGCAGGTCGAGGGTGTGATCGTGGCCCCGGGCGCCTCGCTCGACGTAGGTGAACCGCTGTGGACCGGCGCCCCGTTCACCTCGGTCCTGGTCGCGGAGCCGGGCGGGCTGGTCGAGGACCTGGAGCTCGACGACCCCCTCGACCCGGTCCGTTTCCTGCCACTGCTGCCCATGACACCCAACGAGGCCGCCTGGAAGCGGGTGCACGGCGCCCAGGCCCTTCAGGAGCGCTGGCTGACGAACGGGACGGACCTCCGGGATCCGTCCCGGAAGTCCGTCCCGCTGGAGTGAGGGCCTGGTGAGCAAGCTCACCAACCGCTGGTCGGAAGGCGTCAGTTGGCGAAGACGGCGACACTGTCCTCGACCGCGTGCCGCGGCTCCAGCTCCTCCGCCTCGTGAGTGAGGGCCTTGCGCCGTACGACGACCACGAGCGCGCCCAGTACCGCGGTCACCGCGGCCACCACGAACGGGATGTGGATGTTGCTCCACTCCTCGATCTTCGGCGCGAAGAAGGGCGCCGCCGCGGCGGCGAACCAGCGCACGAAGTTGTAGCCGGCGCTCGCCACGGGCCGCGGGGCGTCCGAGACGCCGAGCGCCAGCTCCGTGTACACCGTGTTGTTCACGCCGATGAAGGCGCCGGACAGGATCGTGCAGACGATGGCCGTGGTGTGGTTGCCGTAACCGAGGACGAGCACGTCGGCCGCGAGCAGCACCAGCGAGCCGCCGAGCACCTTCAGCGACCCGAACCGCTCCTGCAGGCGCGGGGCCGCGAACACCGAGAAGACGGCGAGCAGGACACCCCAGGCGAAGAACACGGCACCCGACTTGTACGGGGTCATGTCCAGCACGAACGGGGTGAAGGCCAGCACGGTGAAGAACGTGTAGTTGTAGAAGAACGACGAGGCCGCGGCCGAGGCCAGGCCGCCGTGGCCGAGCGCCTTGATCGGGTCCAGCAGTGACGTCTTGCGGGCCGGCTTCGGCTGCTCCTTCAGGAACACCGTGATGCACAGGAAGCCGATCGCCATCAGGAACGCCGTGCCGAAGAACGGGTAGCGCCAGCTGGCGTCACCGAGCAGGGCGCCCAGGAGCGGGCCGCACGCCATGCCGAGGCCGAGGGCGGACTCGTACAGCAGGATCGCCGCCGCGCTGCCGCCGGCCGCGGCGCCGACGATGACGGCGAGGGCGGTGGACACGAAGAGGGCGTTGCCGAGACCCCAGCCGGCGCGGAAGCCGACCAGTTCGGCGACCGAGTCCGAGGTGCCCGCGAGGCCTGCGAAGAGCACGACGACGGCGAGTCCGACCAGCAGGGTCTTCTTGCCGCCGATGCGGCTGGAGACGAAGCCGGTGACCAGCATCGCGATCGCGGTGATCAGGAAGTACGAGGTGAACAGCAGGGAGACCTGGCTGGCCGTGGCGTCCAGGCCCTTGGCGATCGACGGCAGGATCGGGTCCACGAGTCCGATGCCCATGAAGGCGACGACGGAAGCACCTGCCGTCGCCCACACGGCCTTCGGCTGGCGCAGGATGCCGCCGGCTCCCGCATCAAAGGAATCCATGGTCTTCCTCCACTCCCTCACGAGATAGTTGGTATATGCACATAGTAAGTTAGAGCAGCTAATAAATGCAAGCTACATCTAGTTGTGCCCGGTGAGGCCCGCCGGGGCCGGGAGTGAACCGCTTCCCTCCGGACGGGTGATCGTCCTTGACGTGGCGGTGCGAGGGTAGGACCGTGGGGCCCTATGAGGGGCGAACCCAGTTGCCCGAAGTGTGGTGGCCGGGTCAGGGCTCCCGGACTCTTCGCCGATTCCTGGCAGTGCGATGTGCACGGGACGGTGCATCCGCTGCAGCCCGCGATCCCGCCGAGCGTCGAGGCCCTCGGGGTCGTGGTGCACCGCACCCAGGTGCCGGTGTGGATGCCGTGGCCGCTGCCGGTCGGCTGGCTGTTCACGGGCGTGGTCTGTGCGGGTGACGACCGCAGTGGCGGTCGCGCGACGGCTGTGGCCTGCACGGGACCCGGCCCGCTCGGGGGCGTCGGCGAGCTGATTCTGGTCGCCGAGGAACTCGGGGTCGGCCTCGGGGCGCGCTATGCGGGGATCGACGGGCCGGATCCCGGGCCGTACATGAGCGTCGAGAAGCCGCCGCAGGCGAAGGTGCTGGCCGCGGGGCGGCCGACGCCGTTGTGGCATGTCGCGGGAGCGCCGGACGACCGGGCCGTGTTCGCCGGGGAGGCCCTCGGACTGTGGCTCTGGGCCGTGGTGTGGCCCGAGCAGTCCGGGCTGCTGATGTATGACGAGCTGGTGCTGACGGATCTGCGGGACGCCGGGGCCGAGGTGGAGCTGGTGCCCTGCGGGGCGTTGTCGCCGCGCCTGCTGAAGCCGTAGCGCCTACGGCGTGGGGCTCTCGGATGCCGGGCCACCGCGGGTTCGTCGAGGCCGGTCGCGCCCCCGGTGCGGCCGCCGGCGGATGCGGTCCAGCGCCCCTGAGTAGGGGGCGCTCGCAGGGTTCGGGTGTGACCGGAGTGGTTGAAACGCCGGTTATCCTTGGGCGTTCCCTTCTGTTCCGTCAGTGTCTGGAGTCCGCGTGCGTGTCGATCTGCACACCCACTCCACCGCCTCCGACGGGACCGACACGCCTTCCGAGCTGGTGCGGAACGCCGCTGCTGCCGGGCTGGACGTCGTGGCCCTCACCGACCACGACACGACCCGCGGGCACAGCGAGGCTCTGGCCGCGCTGCCCGAGGGGCTGACGCTGATCACCGGGGCCGAGCTGTCCTGCCGTGTCGGCGGGGTGTCCATGCACATGCTGGCCTACCTCTTCGATCCCGAGGAGCCGGCGTTGCTCGCCGAGCGGGAACTGGTGCGGGACGACCGGGTGCCCCGGGCCCGCGGGATGGTCGCCCGGCTCCAGGAGCTGGGCGTTCCGGTCACCTGGGAACAGGTGGCGCGGATCGCCGGAGACGGGTCCGTCGGGCGGCCGCACGTCGCCACCGCGCTCGTCGAACTGGGCGTCGTGCCGAGCGTCGACGACGCGTTCACCACCGACTGGCTGGCCGACGGCGGCCGGGCCCACATGGAGAAGCACGAGACCGACCCCTTCGAGGCGATCCGCCTGGTCAAGGGCGCCGGCGGGGTCACCGTGTTCGCCCACCCGGGCGCGAGCAAGCGCGGCCACACCGTCCCGGAGTCCGTGATCGCCGAGATGGCCGCCGCCGGGCTCGACGGCATCGAGGTCGACCACATGGACCACGACGAGGAGACGCGCGTACGGCTGCGCGGGCTCGCCGCGGAGCTGGGGCTGCTGACCACCGGGTCCAGCGACTACCACGGCAGCCGTAAGACGGTCGCCCTCGGTGAGTACACGACGGATCCCGAGGTGTACGGGGAGATCACCCGCCGGGCGACGGGCGCGTTTCCCGTCCCGGGGACCGGCGGAATCTGAGCCTCGCGCCCGCTTCCCGTCCACTCCCTCTTCCCGCAAGGCTCCCCATGTTCGACGTCGCCGTCTTCGGCTCGCTCTTCCTCACCCTGTTCGTGATCATGGATCCCCCCGGGATCACCCCGATCTTCCTCGCGCTGACCGCCGGCCGGCCCGGCAAGGTGCAGAAGCGGATGGCCTTCCAGGCCGTCTGTGTGGCGGGCGGTGTCATCACCGTGTTCGGGCTCCTGGGCCACCAGATCCTCGACTACCTGCATGTCTCCGTGCCCGCACTGATGATCGCGGGCGGGCTGCTGCTCCTGCTGATCGCGCTCGACCTGCTCACCGGCAAGACGGACGAGCCGAAGCAGACCAAGGACGTCAACGTGGCGCTCGTACCGCTGGGCATGCCGCTGCTGGCCGGTCCCGGTGCGATCGTCTCGGTGATTCTCGCGGTGCAGAAGGCGGACGGCCTCGCCTCGCAGGTGTCGGTGTGGACGGCCATCCTCGCCATCCATGTCGTGCTGTGGCTGGTGATGCGGTACTCGCTGCTGATCATCAGGGTCATCAAGGACGGTGGCGTGGTACTGGTGACCAGGCTCGCCGGCATGATGCTCTCCGCGATCGCCGTGCAGCAGATCATCAACGGGGTGACCCAGGTGATCCAGGCGAACTGAGTGCACCGCAGGCCTCGCACATGCTGCGACCTGGCTCTGACATGCGCAGAGCCCCCGCCCGGCATCGATGCCTGGGCGGGGGCTCTGAAGCTGTCTGCGGTGATCCGCGTCGGTGTTACGAGGCCGTGGTGTCGGCCGGACGGATCCACAGCCGCTGCCCGATGGCGGCGGCCTGCTGAACGATCCGGTTGACGGAGGCGGCGTCCACAACGGTGCTGTCCACGGGCGTACCGTCGACGTCGTCGAGTCGCATGATTTCGAAGCGCACAGGCTTCTCCCTTCGTCTGGTCATCCTCCTGCGGAGAATTGCTGGGTACGTGTTAGTCAACGGGGTGCGTGTTACAAACATTCCCTACGCTAAAGAAATTTTTCGAACGACTAACTACTGACCGGTAAGTGATCCATCGGAGACTCCTTGGGACCGGTTGTGTTCGCAGCGTGACCGCCGAGACAATAGAGGCGATGAACGACGACCTCGCGGCCCTGAGTGCCCGCATCGACCGCACCAACGAGCTGCTCCAGCGCGTGCTCGCCGAGGTGGCCAAGACGCCCTCGACGCATGCGATCTTCGTCGACGCGGGATACCTCTACGCGGCCGCGGGACGACTCGTCGCCGGCACCGAGGACCGGCGCGCCTTCGATCTCGACGCCGAGGGCCTGATCGAGGCCCTCATCGACCGGGCCCGCACGATCTTCGCGGACAGCAGGCTGCTGAGGGTCTACTGGTACGACGGCGCGAGACGCCGCATCCACACGTCGGAGCAGCAGTCCATCGCCGAACTCCCGGACGTCAAGGTCCGGTTGGGCAACCTCAACGCCAACAACCAGCAGAAGGGCGTCGATTCGCTGATCCGCAGCGACCTGGAGTCCCTGGCCCGCCACCGCGCCATCAGCGATGCGGCACTCCTCGGCGGCGACGAGGACCTGGTCTCGGCGGTCGAGGCGGCCCAGGGATACGGCGCCCGCGTCCACCTCTGGGGCATCGAGGCGCCCGAGGGCCGCAACCAGGCGGAGCCACTCCTGTGGGAGGTCGACAGCCAGCGCACCCTCGACCTCGACTTCTTCAAGCCCTACGTCTCACGGCGGGCGACGGCCGCCTTTGAGGCGACGACCACCCGGCCCACCCGCGAGGGCATCCGTTTCGTGGGTGCCCAGATCGCCGCGAAGTGGCTGGCGGAGCGGGGAAGAGCGGCCCTTCAGGAACTGCTGCCCGGGTATCCGTATCTACCGGGCTCGGTGGACCAGGACCTGCTGGTGGAGGCGGAGGGGCTTCTCCAGTACTCCCTGCGCGGCCAGTCCGACCTGCGGCGGGCGCTGCGGGACGGGTTCTGGGAGCACTTGCAGGGGCAGTACTGATTGCGCACGGGCGCTCTGCGGGGCGGCCGGCATGGTGGGCGTGCTGACGCTCAGGGGCGAGAGGTGACGCCGTCGACGGTGCTGTCCCAGAAGTCGGCCAGGGCTCGGGCCGTGGGGAGGGGCTGGTCGGCGTTGGGGGAGTGGTCGGCGCCCGGGATCACCGTGCGGCGCGCCCGGAGTCGTAGGGCCATGTCGTCGAGGAGGTTCACCGGCCAGGTGTCGTCCTGGGAACCCGAGAGGACGTGGAACGGCAGGGGGACCGCGGCAAGTTCGGCGACCCGGTCCGGCTCGGTGCACAACTGGCGCCCCGTCGCGAGGAGTTGGGCGGGCTTGTTGCCGAGCCAGCGGCGCTGGAGCTGCTCGACGTTCCCGATGCCCTTCGCGGGGCCGCCGACATCCTCCGGGGGCCCCATGGCCAGAATCGCGGCCCACACCTCGGCCATCGTCATCACTCCGAGCGCGTCCCGCAGCAGTTTCACGCGCTGCTGCTGGGAGTCGGAGATCTGCGCGGGGCCCGAGGAGACGAGAGTGAAGGACAGGAAGGGCGAGTGGTCGAGCAGTACGGCCGCGCGCGCGATCTGGCCGCCGAGGGAGTGGCCGACCAGGTGCACGGGGCCATCGACGGCCGCGGCCTGGGCGAGCGTGTCCAGCGCCAACTCGCCCCGCTCGTAAGCGGATTCGTCCGTCTCCGGGCCGTCCGACTCGAACTGCCCGCGCCCGTCCACGGCCACGACACGGTACCCGCGTGCCGTCAACGGCTCATGGAGCAGCGTGAAGTCCTCCTTGCTCCCCGTGAACCCGGGCAGCATCAACGCGGTGCCCTTGTGGGCGACACCGGGACCCACATCGGAATCCACGACCGCGAACTCACCGCGCGCGGTGCGCAGGGGGTACGCGCGGGCGCCGGGAGGCAGGGCGAAGACGGCTCGGATGCTCACGGGGTGAGGGTATCGGGCGGGGGAGTGAGGCAGCCGGTGGGCCGGGTGCGGCTGGTTGCGCCTGTGTGGCGGAGCAGCCGGGGTGCGGCGGACGGAGGTGACGGGAACGCCGACGGCCCGGCACCCCTGGGAGGGGGGCCGGGCCGTCGGGTGTGGGATCAGCTGTCCGCGGGTTCCGCGGCGGCCGTCTTGCGGACCCGGCGGCGCGGTGCGGCGGCCTTCGGCTCCTGGTCGGCCTGGGCCGGGATGTCCGCGGTCACCGCGGGCACGGCGGCCTTGCGGGTGGTGCGTCGACGCGGCTTGGCCTCGGTGGCCTCGGCTGTGTCGACGGCGGCCTCGGCTGCCTTGGCGGCGGTGGTCTTGCGGGTGCGGCGGGGCGTGGTCGCCACGGCTTCCGCTGTGCC
The DNA here is from genome assembly GCF_036174265.1 of Streptomyces sp. NBC_00285. Taxonomy (NCBI): domain Bacteria; kingdom Bacillati; phylum Actinomycetota; class Actinomycetes; order Kitasatosporales; family Streptomycetaceae; genus Streptomyces; species Streptomyces sp. NBC_00285. The sequence continues at coordinate 7,067,710 of NZ_CP108055.1, forward strand.
GACGGCGGCCTCGGTCGTCGCGGCGGCGGTCTTGCGGGTGCGACGCGGCGTGGTGACCGTGCCTTCCGCGGTGTCCACTGCCGCTTCGGCGGCCTTCGTGGCCGCGGTCTTGCGAGCGGTACGGCGCGGCTTGGTCACCGCGACCTCAAGCTCCTGGACCGGCTGAACCGTCGGGACCGCCTGGACCGGGATCTCGGCGGTCACGGCCGGCTCGGCGACCTTGCGGACGCGGCGGCGCGGCGTGGCCGCCGCGACCTCCGCTGCGGCTTCGGCGACCGGAGCCGCAGCGGCTGCCTTGCGCGTACGACGCGGCTTGGCCTCGGTGGCCTCGGCTGTGTCGACGGCGGCCTCGGCTGCCTTGGCGGCGGCGGTCTTGCGGGTGCGGCGGGGCGTGGTCGCCACGGCTTCCGCTGTGTCGACGGTGGCCTCGGTCGTCGCGGCGGCGGTCTTGCGGGTGCGGCGCGGCGTGGTGACCGTGCCTTCCGCGGTGTCCACCGCTGCCTCGGCCGCCTCGGCTGCCTTCGTGGTCGCGGTCTTGCGGGTGCGGCGCGGCTTGGTCTCCACGACCTCGGCAACCGCGGTCTCCACCGTCTCGACAGCGGCCACAGCGGGCTCGGCGGCCTTGCGGGTACGGCGGCGCGGTGTGGTCTGCGTGGCCTCGACGGTGTCGACGGCGGCCTCGGCGGCCGGAGCCGCGGCAGACGCCTTGCGCGTACGGCGCGGCCTGGTGGCCGGCGCCTCCGGAGCGGCTTCGGTGACCGGAGCGGTCTCGACGGCCGTCTCCGCCACGGTCGGCGCGTCCACGGCCGCAGTCTCCGCGGACCTGCGGGTCCGACGGCGGCGCGGCTTGGACGCCGCCTCGGTGTCGAGGGACGGGCCCTCCGCCGTCGTGACGGCGGACTCCGCGGCCTCCGACGCAACCGGCGTCACTGCCGCGGTCGCCGCGACGGGCGCCGAGTCGGCCGCTCCGTTACGGGTGCGGCGACGGCGGCGCGGGGTGCGGGTCGAGGTGGTGTCCTCGGTCGCGGTGCTCTCCGACGGGGCGACCGCCTCGACGGGGGCTGCGCCGTCCGGCACGGTCCCGCTGCGGGTACGGCGGCGACGGCGCGGCGTACGGTCCGGACGCTCGCTCTCGGCGGAGCGGGACTCGTCCCGGCCACCGCGTCCGTGGCCCCGGTTCCGGTCGTTCCGGTCACGGTCGCCGCGGCCACGTGCACCGCGTCCGCCCGTCTCGCCCAGGTCCTCCAGCTCCTCCCCGTCGAGCCCCGCGAGCGTGCGCTCGGCCCGCGGCAGGACACCCTTGGTGCCTGACGGGATGTTCATCTCCTCGTAGAAGTGCGGGGAGGTGGAGTACGTCTCCGGCGGGTTGCTGAAGTCGAGCTCCAGCGCCTTGTTGATGAGCTGCCAGCGCGGGATGTCGTCCCAGTCGACGAGCGTGACCGCGATGCCCTTGGCGCCCGCGCGGCCGGTACGGCCGATGCGGTGCAGGTACGTCTTCTCGTCCTCGGGGGACTGGTAGTTGATGACGTGCGTGACGCCCTCGACGTCGATGCCGCGGGCGGCGACGTCGGTGCAGACGAGCACGTCGACCTTGCCGTTGCGGAAAGCGCGCAGGGCCTGCTCACGGGCGCCCTGGCCGAGGTCGCCGTGGACCGCGCCCGACGCGAAGCCGCGCTGCTGGAGCTGGTCGGCGAGGTCGGCCGCCGTGCGCTTGGTACGGCAGAACACCATGACCGGGCCGCGGCCCTCGGCCTGCAGGATGCGCGAGACGATCTCGGGCTTGTCCATGTTGTGCGCGCGGTACACGTGCTGCTTGGTGTTCGCGACGGTCCTGCCCGCGTCGTCCGGCGACGTGGCGTTGATGTGCGTGGGCTGCGACATGTAGCGGCGGGCGAGCCCGATGACCGCGCCCGGCATGGTCGCCGAGAACAGCATGGTCTGGCGCTTGGCCGGAAGCATGTTGATGATCTTCTCGACGTCGGGCAGGAAGCCCAGGTCGAGCATCTCGTCGGCCTCGTCGAGGACGAGCGCCCTGATGTGGCTGAGGTTGAGCTTCTTCTGGCCCGCGAGGTCCAGGAGCCGGCCCGGGGTACCGACGACGAGGTCGACGCCCTTCTTGAGGGCCTCGACCTGGGGTTCGTAGGCGCGGCCGCCGTAGATGGCGAGAACGCGTACGTTGCGCACCTTGCCCGCGGTCTGCAGGTCGTTGGTCACCTGGGTGCACAGCTCGCGCGTGGGGACGACGACGAGCGCCTGGGGGGCGTCGGTCAGGTCCTCGGGCCTGGCGCGGCCGGCCTCGACGTCGGCGGGTACGGTGACGCGCTCGAGGAGCGGGAGACCGAAGCCCAGCGTCTTGCCGGTGCCGGTCTTGGCCTGGCCGATGACGTCGGCGCCGGAGAGGGCGACCGGGAGCGTCATCTCCTGGATGGGGAACGGGTTGACGATGCCGACGGCCTCAAGGGCCTCGGCCGTCTCGGTGAGAATTCCGAGATCGCGGAAGGTCGTAGTCAGGGTGCTGCCTCTTCTGTGTGCGCGGTGCGAGGCGAGCGCGGGGGTCGTCCTGCCGTGCTGGGGACGCCGGCTGCCTTACGGGCAATCCGTAATGGCACGGGACCACTGCCGACGCTCTAGCGCTCGAACCGCTGAGGGATCCCCCTCCGAACTCCGTACGCAAAGTGCCGTACAGGCGAGGAGGGCTGTCGGGTCGGAGCCGATCGGGCCACCGACCGGGCATCCTCATGCGTGCGGCCTGTCGAGATACGGCGCGGTAATGAAGTGCGGTCGTATCAGCAGGCGCATTACCACCATACCCCGGAATCGCGCACATGCGATGGCCGATTTGGTCACGTAGTCGTCGTCACACTGATTGACCAGGGCCTTCCGTCGCCCGGAGAGCGGGCTATTGTGCGCTTCATGACGACCTCTGACAAGCCCGACCGCGCCTCCGAGACCCCTGCCGAACCGACCGGAGTCGCCGCCCAGGACTGGACGACGGCCGCCGCCGATCCGCAGTACCGAGCCGCGGTCGTCGACCTGCTCGGTGCGCTCGCGTACGGCGAGCTGGCGGCGTTCGAGCGGCTCGCGGAGGACGCCAAGCTGGCGCCGACGCTGTCGGACAAGGCGGAACTGTCGAAGATGGCGTCGGCCGAGTTCCACCACTACGAGAAGCTGCGTGACCGGCTGACCGAGGTCGGTGAGGAGCCCACGCTCGCCATGGAGCCGTTCGTCGCGGCGCTGGACGGGTTCCACCGGCAGACGGCTCCGTCGGACTGGCTGGAGGGGCTCGTCAAGGCGTACGTCGGGGACTCGATCGCCAGTGACTTCTACCGGGAGGTCGCGGCCCGGCTCGACGGAGACTCCCGCGAGCTGGTGCTGGCCGTGCTCGACGACACCGGGCACGCGGAGTTCGCCGTCGAGAAGGTGCGGGGCGCCATCGACGCGGACCCGCGTGTGGGCGGGCGACTCGCCCTGTGGGCACGGCGGTTGATGGGGGAGGCGCTGTCGCAGTCGCAGCGGGTCGTCGCCGACCGGGACGCGCTGTCGACGATGCTCGTGGGCGGGATCGCCGACGGGTTCGACCTCGCCGAGGTCGGCCGGATGTTCTCCCGGATCACCGAGGCGCACACCAAGCGGATGGCCGCGCTGGGGCTCGCCGCGTAACGGGCGTCTCGGGGCACCGGGGGGCGGGCGGATACGGGTCGTCGTCGCTCGGCGCGCGGTACCCCGCCCGGTTCCCCGCGCCCTCAGGTGTCCTTACGCCGGGGCCGATGATCGGCGGCGCATTCGTCCGTCCGGCCGCAGCAGCAGCGACAGGGAGGCCACCGAGACCACTGCCGCGCCGATGAACGTCACCAGGACGCTGCCCGAATCCAGCGCGGTGTGGGTCAGGAAGGCGCCGAAGAGCGCTCCCGCGGTGCCCGTCGCGAGGACCAGTGAGCGGACGGGCAGACGGTGCGAGAGGCGGCCTACCGCCACCCCCGCCAGAACGAGACCGAGCAACGCGGAGCCGAGCGCTTCGATCAACATCATGGGGTCCCTCCCACGCGGCCACACTGTTCATCACGGTCGTAGCCCGTCATACCCGTGACCTGCGGAATGCAATCCTCCTCGAAGCGCGAGTCGTGCTCCATATGCGGAGGGGGAAATCCCGCGGACCACGCGAAGAGGGGCCCGGCGACTTCCGGTCGCCGGGCCCCTCTTCGCATGTCTGCCTACAGCGCGCCGAAGCCCACCTTGCGCGGAGCCGGCTCACCGAGCTCGACGTACGCGAGACGCTCGGCCGGGATGAGCACCTTGCGGCCGTGCTCGTCCACCAGGCTCAGCAGCTGAGACTTGCCGGCCAGGGCCTCCGCCACCGCCCGCTCGACCTCTTCGGCGCTCTGACCGCTCTCCAGAACGATCTCGCGGGGCGCGTGCTGCACGCCGATCTTGACCTCCACGGCTATGTCCCTCCGACGGTCAGTGAAGTGCGCGTCCTTCCGCGCCGTACCCAGCACACATTAGCCCGGTGAGGGGACGTACACGTTCCGCGCAAGAACGCCAACAGCGAACAACCGACGGGAACAAACGACCCGCACGCACGCGTGCGGGTCGAGTGGCGCAGTCGGTCGTGTGCGCAGGGATGTTCTCAGCGGGGTGCCGTCAGTGGCTGTCCATGCCGTGCAGAGGGAATCCGGCGATGCCCCGCCACGCCAGGGACGTCAGCAGCTGGACGGCCTGGTCGCGCGGGACGCTGCGATCGCTGTGCAGCCAGGAGCGGGCCACCACCTGGGCGAGACCGCCGAGGCCCGAGGCGAGCAGCATCGACTCCGCGCGAGAGAGGCCGGTGTCCTCCGCGATGACCTCGCAGATCGCCTCGGCGCACTCGTTGGCGACCTTGTCGACGCGCTCGCGCACCGCGGGCTCGTTCGTCAGATCCGACTCGAAGACCAGCCGGAAGGCACCGCCGTCGTCCTCGACGTACGCGAAGTAGGCGTCCATGGTCGCCCGGACGCGCTGCTTGTTGTCGGTCGTCGACGCGAGCGCGGTGCGGACCGACTGGATCAGCGACTCGCAGTGCTGGTCCAGCAGCGCGAGATAGAGGTCGAGCTTGCCCGGGAAGTGCTGGTAGAGCACCGGCTTGCTGACGCCGGCGCGCTCGGCGATGTCGTCCATCGCGGCCGCGTGGTAACCCTGTGCCACGAAGACTTCCTGCGCGGCGCCCAGCAGCTGGTTCCGTCGGGCACGGCGCGGCAGGCGCGTACCCCGAGGGCGTGCTGCCTCTGTCTGCTCGATGGCTGTCACGCCGCCTCCCAATGTCGTCCACATGCGGTGTGCGCCGCGCCGCCATCGTACTTTTCAGTAACCCTGCTGTGCGCGGTGCGAACGCAGAATTTCACGGACCGGACGGTGACGAAAGCCACGCAAAGGTTTCACACAGGGATCCGACGGGCATCGGCTGACCCGTTCCTGACCAGGAATGCCCTGATGAGTGCTTTGTCGACCGCTCGGTGTCGTACCGGCGTCACCGGTAGTCCTCCTCGTCGATCGAGACGACCCTGGACTGTTCGACGAGGTCGGCCTCGTTGGCCTGGGCGGGGTCCACTGCGGTCAACGGGTCGTCACGGTTCGGCGCGACCTCGGTGCGCTGCTCGGCCGCGTCGCCCTCGGGCGCCTCGACGTCGAGCTCGGCGTCGTCGTCCACTGCCGCGAAGGTCTCGGGGTCGGTGGGGTCGGTGGGGTCGTAGGTCATGGCGGGCTCCCTTCCTAGAACGTCCCTGATGTGTTCAGGGGGCCACATGCGGGTGCCCTGTGTACGAGCCTAGGAGACACCCGATCCGGATGCCATGCGATGTGAGTGCCGCGCGGGACAGCAGGACATGGGTCGTACAGGAGTGCTGTGATGGCGAACACATGAACTAGCGCGTGATCGTCTCGTAACATTGCCGCATGTCTTCGACCGAGCTGCCCTTCGTGCCGCCCGCCGCCGTCCTGCCGAGAGTGGCGCCCGTCAGGGTCGGTGAGGGTGAGCGGCTGAGGTCGGTGGGGCTGCCGGGGGTCACCCTGACGGTGCGTTCGAGACCGCCCGCGAGCGAGGGGCTGCCGCCCGCGTTGTTCGTCCACGGCCTCGGCGGTTCCTCGCAGAACTGGTCGGCGCTGATGGAGCAGTTGGAGGACGAGGTCGACGGCGAGGCCGTCGACCTGCCCGGGTTCGGGGACTCCCCGCCACCCGACGACGGCAACTACTCGGTCACCGGGCACGCGCGCGCGGTGATCCGCTTTCTCGACGCGTCCGGCCGGGGGCCCGTGCACCTCTTCGGGAACTCCCTCGGCGGCGCGGTGTCCACGCGCGTCGCCGCGGCCCGGCCCGACCTGGTGCGGACTCTCACCCTCGTGTCGCCGGCGCTCCCGGAGATCCGCGTCCAGCGCACCGCCGTACCCACGGGGCTGCTGGCGGTGCCCGGGGTGGCGGGTCTGTTCACCCGGTACAGCAAGGGGTGGACGGCCGAGGAGCGCGTCCGCGGGGTCACCGCGCTCTGCTACGGCGATCCCGCGCGGGTGACCCCCGAAAGCTTTCAGCAGGCCGTCGAGGAGATGGAGCGGCGGCTCCAACTGCCCTACTTCTGGGACGCGTTGACGCGTTCCGCGCGCGGGCTGGTGAACGCGTACACGCTGGGCGGCCAGCACGCGCTCTGGCGCCAGGCGGAGCGGGTCCTCGCACCCACGCTTCTCGTCTACGGCGGCCGTGACCAGCTCGTCGGTTTCCGCATGGCCCAGAAGGCGGCCCGTGCCTTCCGTGAGTCCCGCCTGCTGACCCTGCCGGAGGCGGGGCACGTGGCGATGATGGAGTACCCGGAGACGGTGGCGGGGGCGTTCCGCGAGCTCGTCGCAGACAAGGTGGGCACGGGGGGCAAGGGCGCCTTCGGCGGTGACGGCTCCGTGGAGGCCTCCGGTGGGCGGGACGGCTCGGCGGGTGTGTCAGGTGCGTTCGGTACGTCTGCTTCGGGCGCCGCTACGGCCTCCGGCGGCGGGGCCGACGCCGCGACTGTGGGGAGCTGAGGCGGGGCGTGGGACGCCACAGTCGACGCGGGCGCGCTCCCGAACAGGGGTCCGACGCAGGCAGTTCAGGTGAAAGCGGTTCGGGCCGGGCGGGCTCCGAGGGGGCTCGGGGCGCCGGGAGCCTCGGTGCGCAGGCGACGGAGCGCGGACGGGCGCAGGTTCCTCCCGCTCCGGCACCGCAGAGTGCTGCCCGGCGAGGGGCGCCGGGGGGCCGTGGGCCTGAGTACGGAGGTTCCGGGACCGGGACCGGGGCCGGGACTGGGACTGGTGCCGCCGGGTACCGGACGCCTGCGCAGGGCGGTCCGAGGCTTCCCGACGGCACTCCGGCACACGGGTTTCCCCGGTTGCCCGACGGGACGCCCGCGCGGGGCTTTCCCCGGCTTCCGGACGGCACCCCTGCCCATGGTTTCCCCCGGCTTGCCGACGGCACCCCTGCTCATGGGGTGCCGCGGGTGCGTGGCGGGCATCCCGAGGCGCGTGAATCCGGGGGCGGCTGGGGGAAGCCGAGCGGTCAGGGGCCGGGGCAGGGAGCGGGAGTTGCTCTGCCGCGGCAGCGTCAGGCGCCGTCGGGATCCCGGTCGGCCCCGCGCCAGGAGTACCTCGACGCGTTCTCGGGCGGCTCCCACGGCTCCGACGGTCCCGAAGGCTTCGATGTCTTGGCGCCGGGCGGTCCTCAGGGGCCTCGCGGGTCTCGCGGTCGTGTTCCGGCGCCCGGTCCCGTCCGAGGGGCCGGGCCGGTTCTCGCCGCGCACCCTTCCGATTCCTACGACTCCGGTTCATACGGATCCGGCCCGCACGGTTCCGCCACCGACTGGCCGGACGACACGGATGCCGACATGCGTCCGGGCTCCGGTACACGTTCCGGCTCCGGAGATGTACCGCCTCTCGACGCCCCGCCGGCGGCCAAGGGCGGCAAGGGCCGGACCTTCACCGGCATCGCGGCCGCCGCTGTCGTCACCGTGCTCGCCGTGGTCGTGGCCGGACAGGTCACGGACGGGCGTGGCACGGCCGCGGGCACCGAGGCCGCGACCGACCAGGCGCGGGACGCCCGGGACTCCGCCACGGATGCGGGCGGGCAACCGGCGCCGTCACCTTCACCCGGCGTGGTGACGCTGACGTACGACCAGCAGATGGGCAAGAAGTACCCGCTCAGCGCCAAGCTCGACGGCTCGGGGAAGTTCGACGCGGTCCAGGGGATCGCCAAGGCGCCCGGCAAGGGACGGAAGTACACCTACCGCGTGGACGTGGAACAGGGGCTCGGACTCGACGGCGGACTCTTCGCGGAGGCCGTGCAGAAGACGCTCAACGACAACCGCAGCTGGGCGCATGCCGGTGCGAGGACCTTCGAGCGCATCTACTCCGGCAAGCCCGACTTCGTGATCACGCTCGCCAGCCCCGGCACCACCGCCGAGTGGTGTGCCAAGTCCGGCCTGGACACCACGCAGGACAACGTCTCGTGCGACTCGGCCGCCACGGAGCGCGTGATGATCAATGCGTACCGATGGGCGCAGGGATCAACCACATACGGTGATCGGATCCATGCGTACCGTCAGATGTTGATCAACCATGAGGTCGGCCACCGTCTCGGCTACTCCCACGTGACATGCGACAAGAACGGCGAGCTGGCGCCGGTGATGCAGCAGCAGACCAAGTTCCTCGATCACGACGGGATCCACTGCCGAGCCAACCCGTGGGCATATCCCGGGAGTTGACGGATGGCGCGGATGTCACATTGACATGCGTTGCGCCGGTCGTACATATTGCTGCGCATGTGGTCTAGTCATGTCGTCGAGAGCAGCGCCGCCATAGAGCTGGCGCTCATCGGCGTGACCCCACTCTGCGTGGCCGACATTCTCTGTCGCTGACGCCCGCCCTCTGGCGTGCGCGTCGCGAATCCCGCATTTCTCCGTGACCTGGATCACGGCCTTCTCGACGACCCGACGCCGGGGCAGACGTCCGTCCGCTTTCGTCTCACCCTTCGTCAATTCGTCTCGCCATTCGAGACATGTCATTCGAGAGGTCGTCTCCGATGCGTCAACCGTCCCTCACGTCGCGCCGTGTGGCCGCGGTGTCCGTAAGCCTGGTTCTGGCAGCGGGCGCCGCCGCCTGCGGCCCTGAGGACAACGATGCCAAGAGCGCCGGCGGCGACTCCACGCCCCACAAGGGCGGCACCCTCACGGTCCTGAACGCGGAGCCGCAGACGGACTTCGACCCGGCCCGTCTGTACACCTCCGGCGGCGGCAACGTGCCCTCCCTCGTCTTCCGGACCCTCACCACCCGCAACCGGGAGAGCGGCGCCGCCGGAGCCAAGGTCGTCCCCGACCTCGCCACCGACACCGGGCGTCCCAACAAGGACGCGACGGTGTGGACGTACACCCTGAAGAAGGGCCTCAAGTACGAGGACGGCACCGCGATCACCTCCGCCGACATCAAGTACGGCATCGAGCGTTCCTTCGCGCCTGAGCTGTCCGGCGGCGCCCCCTACCTGCGGGACTGGCTGGTCGGCGCGGCTGGCTACCAGGGGCCGTACAAGGACAAGAAGGGCCTCGCGGTCATCGGGACGCCGGACGACCGCACGATCGTCTTCCATCTGAACAAGCCCGAGGGCGAGTTCCCGTACCTGGCCACGCAGACACAGTTCACGCCCGTCCCGAAGGCCAAGGACACCGGTACGAAGTACGAGGAGCACCCGGTCTCGTCCGGCCCCTACAAGGTCGTCACGAACGAGAACGACGGCGAGACCGTCGTCCTGGAGCGCAACAAGTACTGGTCCGCCTCGACGGACGCCGAGCGCAAGGCTTACCCGGACCGGATCGACGTCAAGTCCGGTCTCGACTCGTCGGTGATCAACCAGCGGCTGTCGGCGTCCCAGGGCGCGGACGCGGCGGCGGTCACCACGGACACCAACCTCGGCCCGGCCGAGCTCGCCAAGGTGACGGGTGACAAGGAGCTCGCCTCCCGCGTCGGCACCGGGCACTTCGGCTACACCAACTACATAGCGTTCAACCCGACGGTCAAGCCGTTCGACAACGTCAAGGTGCGGCAGGCGATCTCGTACGCCATCGACCGCTCCTCCGTGGTCAACGCGGCCGGCGGCTCCGCCCTCGCGGAGGCCGCCACGACCTTCCTGCCGAACCAGAAGTCCTTCGGCTACGAGCCGTACGACCTCTTCCCCGCGGGTCCGACGGGCGACGCGGCGAAGGCCAAGGAACTGCTCAAGGAGGCCGGTCACCCAGGCGGGCTCACCGTCACGCTGACCCACGACAACGCCCAGAACTTCAAGACCAGCCCCGAGATCGCGACCGCGGTCCAGGACGCGCTCAAGAAGGCAGGCATCACCGTCAAGCTGCAGGGCCTGGAGGACAACAACTACTCCGACACGGTCCACAGCGTGAAGACCGAGCCGGGCTTCTTCCTCTCCGCGTGGGGTGCCGACTGGCCCTCCGGCGGCCCCTTCCTCGCCCCGATCTTCGACGGCCGTCAGATCGTCAAGGACGGCGCGAACTTCAACTCGGGCCTGCTCAACGACAAGACGGTCAATGCGGAGATTGACTCGATCAACAAGTTGACCGATCTTGACGCTGCCGCCGCGCGATGGGGTGCGCTGGACAAGAAGATCGGCGAGCAGGCACTGACCGTGCCGCTGTTCCACCCGGTCTACAAGCGGCTGGTCGGCAAGGACATCAAGAACGTCGTGATCAGCGACTGGACCGGTGTTCTGGACATCTCGCAGGTCGCGGTCAAGTAACCCGATGAGCGAGGCACTTGTCGCCACCCAGATCCCTGAGACGGCCGTCTCAGGGATCTCGGGGGCCCGTCAGTTCTGGCGGCGGCTGCGGGCGCAGCGCGCCGCCATGGTCGCGGCGGCCGTCGTCGCCCTGCTCGTCCTGGTGGCGCTCGCCGCGCCGCTCCTCACGGCCGTCGAGGGCCAGGACCCCACCACCTATCACCCCTCGCTCATCGACTCCGCGCGCGGCGGCGTCCCCATCGGCTCCTTCGGGGGGATCGGCGCGGACCACTGGCTGGGCGTCGAACCGCAGACAGGACGTGATCTGTTCGCGCGTCTGGTGTACGGGGCCCGGGTTTCCCTGGGAGTCGCGCTGGCCGCGACCGCCGTGCAGGTCCTTCTCGGCGTCGTCGTGGGTGTCGCGGCCGCGCTCGGCAACCGATGGGTTGATCAACTGTTGAGCCGGATCACCGACATCATCGTGGCGATGCCGTTGATGATCATGGCGTTGGCATTGCTCGCCGTCGTGCCGGACAGCTTCCCGAGGCCGGTCCTGGTCGCGCTCATCATCGGCTTCGTCGCCTGGGGCACGATCGGCAAGATCGCCCGCGCCCAGACGCTCACCCTCAAGGAACTCGACTACGTGGCCGCCGCCAGGCTCAGCGGCTGGGGGACCGTGCGCATCGCCCGCCGGGAACTGCTGCCCGGCCTCGCCGCGCCCGTCATCACCTACGCCGCGCTGATGGTCCCGGCGAACATCAGCATCGAGGCGTCGTTGTCCTTCCTCGGCATCGGCGTGAAGCCCCCCACCCCGTCCTGGGGACAGATGCTCTCCTCGGCCGACGTCTGGTACCAGGCGGCCCCGCAGTACCTGCTGCTGCCCGCGTCCGCGCTCTTCGTGACCGTGCTCGCCCTCACCGTCCTCGGCGACGGCGTGCGCACCGCACTGGACCCACGCGCGGCCTCACGACTGCGCATCGGGACAGGCCGCAAGCACGAGGCCGGGGCGGGCAGTTCGAAGGCCGGTAGTTCCGAGGCCGGTAGTTCCGAGGCCGGTAGTTCCGAGGACGGCAGTTCCGGGGCCGGCACATCCAGGGAAGGCCAGGAGGGCGCCTCATGAGCGGCTTCGCGGGATTCGCCCTGCGCCGGTCCGTGAGCGCCGTACTCACGCTGCTCGCCCTCTCGGTCATCATCTACGTCGTCTTCTATGCCACCCCCGGCAACGTCGCCCAGATCACCTGCGGTCCGCGCTGCTCGCCGGAACAGGTGCACCAGGTCGCCCAGCAACTCAGGCTCGACGACCCGCTGTACCTGCGCTACTGGCACTTCCTCCAGGGCATCGTCGTGGGCCACGACTACTCCACCGGCACGTCCGTGGAGCACTGCCCGGCGCCCTGCCTCGGGCTGTCGTACCAGAGCGACCAGCAGGTCACGCGGATCATCCTGAACAAGCTGCCCGTCAGCCTGTCGCTGGTGGTCGGCGCGATGGTGCTCTGGCTGCTGCTGGGCGTCGGCACCGGCGTGCTGTCCGCCTGGCGGCGCGGCCGGTTCACCGAGCGCGCGCTGACCGGCCTCACCCTCGCGGGAGTCGCCACACCCGTCTTCGTCATCGGCCTCGTCCTGATGATCGTGATCTGCGGCCAGCTGGAACTGCTGCCCTTCCCGGAGTACGTCTCCTTCTCCGACGACCCCGAACAGTGGATGTGGGGACTGCTCCTGCCCTGGTTCACGCTCGCCCTCGCCGAGGCGGCCTACTTCGCGCGGCTGACCCGGGCGTCGATGCTCGAAACGCTGGCCGAGGACCACATCCGGACCTTCCGCGCCTACGGCGTCGGCGAGCGGTCGATCGTCGGCCGGCACGCCCTGCGCGGCGCCCTGGCGCCGATCATCGCCCTGAACGCCAACGACTTCGGCAGTGCGATGGGCGGGGCCGTCCTGGTCGAGTCGCTGTTCGGCCTCCCCGGCATCGGCCAGGAACTGGTCCACGCCGTCACCGTCGTCGACCTTCCTGTCGTCGTCGGCATGGTCCTGGTCATCGGCTTCTTCGTGGTTCTCGCCAACGCCCTCGCGGACGTCCTGTACGCGGTGGCCGACCGACGGGTGGTGCTCGCGTGAGTCTCGTCCACGTCACTGACCTGACCGTCGAGTTCGGCGACCTGCGCGCCGTCGACGGCCTCTCCTTCCGCTTGGAGCAGGGCGCCGCCCTCGCCCTGGTCGGCGAGTCCGGCTCCGGCAAGTCCACCGTCGCCTCGGCCCTGCTCGGGCTGCACCGCGGCACGGGCGCGCGCGTGGGCGGCTCGGTCGAGGTCGCCGCGGTGGACGTACAGAAGGCGTCCGACGACGAGCTGCGGCGGCTGCGGGGCGCCAAGGCCGCGATGGTCTTCCAGGACCCGCTGTCGTCCCTGGACCCGTACTACGCGATCGGCGACCAGATCGCCGAGGTGCACCGCGTGCACACGCGTGTGTCACGACGAGCGGCACGCGCGCGTGCGGTGGAGGTGCTCGACCGGGTGGGAATCCCGGACGCCGTACGGCGGTCCCGGTCCCGTCCGCACGAGTTCAGCGGTGGGATGCGCCAGCGCGCCCTCATCGCGATGGCGCTGGCCTGCGAGCCGGACCTGCTGATCGCCGACGAGCCGACGACCGCGCTCGATGTCACCGTCCAGGCCCAGATCCTCGACCTGCTGCACACGCTGCGCCAGGAGACCGGCATGGGCCTGCTGCTCGTCACCCACGACGTGGGTGTCGCCGCCGAGAGCGTCGACGACGTACTGGTCATGCGCCACGGCAAGGCCGTCGAGCACGGGCCGGTCGCCGCGGTGCTCGGGGCGCCCGCGAAGGCGTACACGCGCGAACTGCTCGCCGCCGTCCCGCGCGTGGACGCGCCCAGGGCACTCTCCCGGGCATCCGGCGAGGTGGTCCTGGAGGCGACGGGCCTGCGGCGCGAGTTCGGGCGCGGCAAGAGGGCCTTCGCGGCCGTGGACGGCGTCTCGCTGACCGTCCGCCGGGGCGAGACCCTCGGTGTCGTCGGCGAGAGCGGCAGCGGCAAGACGACCCTGGGGCGGATGCTCGTCGGGCTGCTGGAGCCGACCGCGGGAGAGGTCCGTCACGAGGGCCACACGCGTGTGGGCGTGAACCCGGCCGTCCAGATGGTCTTCCAGGACCCCGTCTCCTCCCTCAACCCCCGCCGCAGCGTGGGCGAGTCCATCGCAGACCCGCTCCGCGCGCGCGGGGAACAGGACGAGCAGCGGATCAGGGGGCGTGTGCGGGAACTCCTGGAGCGCGTGGGGCTCGAAGAGGCGCACTACGACCGCTACCCGCACGAGTTCAGCGGCGGCCAACGCCAGCGTGTGGGCATCGCGCGGGCACTCGCGGCCGACCCGCGCGTCATCGTCTGCGACGAACCCGTCTCCGCACTCGACGTCACCACCCAGGCCCAGGTGGTCGCCCTGCTCGGTGAGTTGCAGCGGGAGTTCGGAATCGCGCTGGTCTTCGTAGCGCACGACCTCGCCGTCGTACGCCAGGTCAGCGACCGGGTCGCCGTGATGCGGCGCGGCACCATCGTCGAACAGGGCCCGGCCGACGAGGTCTACGACAACCCCCAGGACCCGTACACCAAGCAACTCCTGGCCGCCGTACCGGCGCTCGATCCGCGGATCGCGGCCAGGCGCAGGGCGCAGCGCCGGGAAGTGGCCGTGACCTGACGGTCCGTATTCGAATGATCTCTTAGCGCGACCGAACGCGACCCGCACAGGAAAGTTACGACCGTTCACCCCTTCTGGTGGTGCGATGGACAACCGTCCATCGCACCACCGCCTTGTCCGCATACGTTCGTCCCGCTGCGAGCCGCCGGGTCAACGACGGCTCCTCATACGGGAGATCGGGGGTGCACTCGTGCGTATCGGACTGCTTACGGAGGGTGGCTATCCGTATGTGAGCGGTGACGCCAGGCTCTGGTGCGACCGGCTCGTGCGCGGGCTCGAGCAGCACGAGTTCGACATCTACGCCCTCAGCCGCGGCGAGCGCCAGGAGGACGAGGGCTGGGTCCAACTGCCGCCGCAGGTCGGCAGGGTCATCACCGCCCCGCTGTGGACGGCGGAGGACGACGGGGTGGTGTACGGGCGGCGTGCGCGCCGCCGGTTCGCCGAGTCCTACGGTGAGTTGGCGGCGGCGCTGTGCGCGGGAGCCGGGGCAGAGGGCTCCGGGGAGGCGTCCGGCACTGAGGCGGACCGTTTCGCCAACGCCCTGTACGGGCTCGCCGAACTCGCCCGCGACGAGGGCGGGCTGGTGGGAGCGCTCCGATCCGAGACCGCCGTACGTGCCCTGGAGCGCGCCTGTCGTGCGCCCGGCGCCCGGCAGGCGGCGCGCGAGGCGCGCGTACCGGATCTGCTCGCCGTGGCCGCGCACCTGGAGCGCGCCCTGCGCCCCCTCTCACTCGACTGGTACGAGGACGACGGCCTCGGCGCGGTCGACCTGTGCCACGCGGCCTCCGGCGGCCCGGCCGCCCTGCCCGGACTTCTCACGCACCACTTCTGCGATGTGCCCCTGCTGGTGACCGAGTACGGCGTGCGGCTGCGCACGCACTACCTGACCGACACCGAGTCCTCACCCGCCGTACGGACCCTGCTCGCCGCCTTCCACGGCCGGCTCGCCACCGAGACCTACCGCCGGGCCGCGGTCGTCACGCCCGGCAACACCCACGCCCGCCGCTGGCAGGAGCGCTGCGGCGCCGACCGCGAGAAGCTGCGCACGGTCCATCCGGGCATGGACGCCACCCACTTCGCGGAGGTGGGAGAGTCGGCGGAGTGCGTGGATCCGGACACGCTGGTGTGGGTCGGCCGGGTCGAACCCGCCAAGGACCTGATCTCCCTCCTCCACGCCTTCGCGGAGATCCGCAAGGAGGAGCCCAAGACGCGCCTGAGGGTCGTCGGCGCGCCCGCCGGCCCCGAGGGGGCGGCCTATCTGGGGCACTGCAGGGCGCTGGCCGCGCAACTCTTCCCCGACGAAGCGGACGGAATGCACGCCGTCGGCGACAACCCGGTCTCCTTCGAGGAGATAGGCGGCCCCGAGGTGGCCACCCTCGCCGACGCGTATGCCTCGGGCGCCGTCACCGTCCTGTCCAGCGTCGTCGAGGGCTTCCCGATCAGCCTTGTCGAGGCCATGTTCTGCGGCCGGGCCACCGTGTCCACCGACGTCGGCGCGGTCGTGGAGGTCATCGGCGGCACAGGGCTCGTCGTCCCGCCGCGCAACCCGAAGGCGCTCGCGGAGGCGTGCGTCACGCTGCTGCGCGACCCCGAGCGCCGTGAGCGCCTGGGAGCCGCCGCGCGCGCCCGCGCACTCGAACTGTTCACCGTGGAACAGAACATCACGGCATTTCACAGCATTTACCTGGAGATCGTCTCGCACACCCCGATCCGCCGGGTCGTCCTGGACCGCACCGGCGAACCCCTGCCGTTCGCCGCACCCGCCGAGGCCCACGTCCCCGGCCGCTGGACCGAGCGCAGCACACGCGTCGTGGCCCGCGGCGGCCCCGGCTGGGCCGCGGGCCCCCCGGTCAGCGCGACGCCACCCCTCGCCGCCACGGAAGGAACCCCCGGATGAGCGACCTGGGACTCGACCGCCCCGGCACTCCGGGCAGGCCCGGTGCTCGGGACATGGACTCGGGGGAGTGGCTGACGGGGGAGCCGGCCGTATCGGACGGAGAGGCGCCCCGTGCCGGGACATCGGAGACGCGGGGAGCGCCGGAGCCGCGAACAGCGGAAGTTCCCGAAGACGCCGACGTCACCGAAGGCGTCGAGGCCGCGGAGCCGGACGCCGCCGATGCACTCGCCGGGCGGTGGCCGCACACCGGTGACGATTCCGGGGGCGTGGAGGCGCACACCAGTGAGCCCCCTTTCTCGGCATCCACGCGCCGCGCCACCGAGCTCTCCACCGGCCGCAAGCCAACTCCCGGAC
Organism: Streptomyces sp. NBC_00285; assembly: GCF_036174265.1. NCBI lineage: Bacteria > Bacillati > Actinomycetota > Actinomycetes > Kitasatosporales > Streptomycetaceae > Streptomyces > Streptomyces sp. NBC_00285. Next base: position 7,084,430 of record NZ_CP108055.1, read on the forward strand.
CCGCCCGGCGTTCCGCCGCGGACCCGGTGAAGACCCTGATGCACCGTCATCGTGAGCTGTGCGAACGGGCCGTCGATCCCCTGGAGATCGCGGCGGGCCTGGAGGCCCACGGCGTCACCGACCGCACCGCCGTCCGCTTCCGCCACCGGGACGTCTTCTCGCTGGCCGAGGAGATGTACGCCCGCGTCCCGAGAGGCGGCGACACACCCCCGCCGCCCACGGCGGACAAAGCCCCCCGGGCCCGCGCCGACTGGGCGCTGCTCACCCTCCTTCCCGGCGCCCTGTGCGCCGCCACGGTGGCCGGCATCCGTCTCACCGACGGCCAGTCCCGTCTGGTGGCCGTCCTGGTAGGCGCCCTGGCCGTGTCCATGGCCGTACGCGCGGCCCTGTCCCGAGGCCCCCTGGGCACCCCCGACCGCGCCCCCACGACCGGCCCCTCCACCTGGACGTACTGGCTCCTCGCCTACGTCGCCCTCGGCGACGGCCTGTTGGCAGCGGCCGTGACCGGCGGCCCCGACGTCCTGCCCACCGGTGCCGCCGACGCGCCCTGGCCCGTGGCCACGGCCCCCCTCCTCGCCCTGACCCTGTCCTGCGCCCCGGCGGCCTGGTCCGCCCACATCCTCACGGCCCGGGCCCGCCGCAAACTCACCGTCAGCCGCGGACTGGAGGACTTCGCCGCCTCCGTACGCCCCCTGCTGCTCGGCGCCTTCGCCCTGTACCTGTGTGCCCTGACGGCCCTCCTGGCCCTGTCCGGCACGGTCCTGGACGAACCCGCCCCCTACGCGCAGACCATCACCCTGGGCGCCCTCCTCTACCTCGCCCGTCTGCTCACCGCCCACGGCTTCACCCACGCCCCGACCGTGGTCCTCGTCGCCGCCACGACAGCTGAGGCGACGGCTCTGGCCGCGGCCTTCGCCTCCCGCCTGCCGGGCTGCGCCTTCCTGGTCACCCCGGTGGACGCCCTCGTGGACCTCTGGGGGGCGGGCGGCATTCAGACCCTTTCCTGCGGGATCGGAGCCCTGGCCCTGCTGGTCCACGCGATCCGCAAGCTGACGAGGGCGTCGGCCCACGCACCCGCCCGGGCGGAGGCCCCGTGCTGACCCGGCCCCGCCCCACGCACCCGCCGTAGGCGCGGTCACCTGCCGCAGTGGGTCCAGCCGCTCACCCGTCCGTCGGCCACGAAGCCCAGACCGTCGTGGACGCAAGGGCGCAACGGCCCACCCGCCATGGGCGATCCGCTCGCTCCCCGTTCCATCCCAACCGGCCGCCGCAGGCACCCCGGCCCACCGCCGGAGGCGACTCGCAAGCCCCTCCCGAAGGAGAACCCGCAATGACCACCTCCCGACCCGCCCGCAAGGCCCCGGGAGCAGCCCGATGAGAGTTCTGCTGATCGGAGCCAACGGCTACCTCGGCCGCTTCGTCGCCGACCGTCTGCTCGCCGACCCCGCCGTCCAGCTCACCGCCCTCGGCCGCGGCGACGACGCGGACGTCCGCTTCGACCTCGCGTCCGGCAGCCCCGGAGCCCTCACCCGGTTCCTCGACGCGGTCCATCCAGGTGTTGTCGTCAACTGCGCGGGCGCCACCCGCGGCGGCGCCCGCGAACTCACCCGCCACAACACGGTCGCGGTCGCCACCGTCTGCGAGGCCCTGCGCCGCAGCGGCTGCGGCGCCCGCCTGGTGCAGATCGGCTGCGGCGCGGAGTACGGCCCCAGCCAGCCCGGCTCCTCCACCGCCGAGGATGCCGTCCCCCGCCCCGGCGGCCCGTACGGCGTCAGCAAACTCGCCGCCACCGAACTGGTTCTGGGCTCCGGCCTGGACGCGGTCGTCCTGCGCGTCTTCTCGCCGGCCGGCCCCGGCACCCCCGCCGGCTCCCCGCTCGGCCGCCTCGCCGAGGCCATGCGCCGGGCCATGCAGTCCGGCGACGGCGAACTGAAGCTCGCCGGCCTGGGCGCCCAGCGCGACTTCATCGATGTCCGTGACGTGGCCCGCGCCGTGCACGCGGCCTCGCTCTCCGCCGCCCAGGGCGTCATCAACATCGGCTCGGGCCGTGCCGTGCGCCTCCGCGACGCCGCCGGCGTCCTGGCCCGGGTCGCGGGATACGGCGGTGCCCTCCACGAACTCGACGGGCCGCCCGGCCCGCTGAGGGCGACCATCGGGCACCCCCGTTCCGAACCGGACCAGACGGCGCCGGCTGCGAACCCGTACCCCGACGGCTGCGGCAGCTGGCAGCAGGCCGACGTGCGTACCGCTCGCGACCGGCTCGGCTGGCGCCCCCGGATCAACCTGGAAGAGTCCCTCGCCGACATCTGGATGGAGGCGGCATGCCGCATCTGACCAGCACGACGACAAGCACGTCGAGTACCGAACTGCGCACCGGCTTCGGTGTCCCCGGTTTCGCCCACCCGCTGGTCGCCCCGGCCGAATGGGCCGAACTCACCCGCCCGGGCGCCCCACTGCACTGGGCCGTCCTCAACGTCGCCGACGGCCCAGGCGCCCGCCCCGACCCGCACTGCCTCGAAGCGGCAGGCCGGCTGCGCAACGCGGGCATCCGCGTCCTCGGTCACCTCGACACCACCTACGGGGCCCGAACCTTCGGCGAGCTGATCTCCGAGGCGCAGCGCTACCTCGACTGGTACCAGGTGGACGGCTTCCTCCTGGACCGCTGCCCGACCGAACGCGCCATGCTCCCCGAGGTCCGCCGAACCGTCACCACGCTCCGCGCGATCCGCGACGACGCCCACATCGTCCTCGGCCACGGCACCCACCCGTACCCCGGATACGCCGAGAACGCCGACCAGTTGGTCACCTTCTCCGGCCCCTGGAGCGACTACCGCTGGTCGCAGGTGGCCGAGTGGACCGCCGACTACCCACCCGACCGCTTCTGCCACCTCGTCCACGGACTGCCGGGCCCGCACCTCGACGAGGCACTGCGCATCGCCCGCTGGCAGGGCGCGTCCACGATCTGGTTCACCGACCGTACGGAGCACCGCGGCCGCGTCGACCCCTGGGAGACCATGCCCGGCTACTGGGACGACATCGTCTCGCGGATCGGAACGGGTGTCTCGGAATGAAGAAGCCCATGGCAGTGTTAAGGGGAGAACAACTGTAGTGATTGACCGACCAACGGAGTCCCCGTGTCGCTGCCACCCCTGGTCGAGCCGGCCGCCGAGCTCACCGTAGACGAGGTCCGCAGGTACTCCCGCCACCTGATCATCCCCGACGTCGGGATGGACGGGCAGAAGCGGCTGAAGAACGCCAAGGTGCTCTGTGTGGGCGCCGGCGGCCTGGGCTCGCCGGCGCTGATGTACCTGGCCGCGGCGGGCGTGGGCACGCTCGGCATCGTGGAGTTCGACGAGGTCGACGAGTCGAACCTCCAGCGCCAGATCATCCACAGCCAGGCGGACATCGGCCGTTCCAAGGCCCAGTCCGCCCGCGACTCGGTGCTGGGCATCAACCCGTACGTGAACGTGGTCCTTCACGAAGAGCGGCTCGAAGCCGAGAACGTGATGGACATCTTCAGCCAGTACGACCTGATCGTCGACGGCACCGACAACTTCGCGACCCGTTACCTGGTCAACGACGCGTGCGTGCTGCTCAACAAGCCGTACGTCTGGGGCTCGATCTACCGCTTCGACGGCCAGGCGTCCGTCTTCTGGTCCGAGCACGGGCCCTGCTACCGCTGCCTCTACCCGGAGCCCCCGCCCCCCGGCATGGTGCCCTCCTGCGCCGAGGGCGGCGTGCTGGGCGTGCTGTGCGCGTCCATCGGCTCCATCCAGGTCAACGAGGCCATCAAGCTCCTCGCGGGCATCGGCGAGCCGCTCGTCGGCCGACTGATGATCTACGACGCCCTGGAGATGCAGTACCGCCAGGTCAAGGTCCGCAAGGACCCGGACTGCGCGGTCTGCGGCGAGAACCCCACCGTCACCGAGCTCATCGACTACGAGGCCTTCTGCGGCGTCGTGTCCGAGGAGGCCCAGGAGGCGGCCGCCGGCTCGACGATCACTCCCAAGCAGCTCAAGGAGTGGATCGACGACGGTGAGAACATCGAGATCATCGACGTCCGTGAGATCAACGAGTACGAGATCGTCTCCATCCCGGGCGCCAAGCTGATCCCCAAGAACGAGTTCCTCATGGGCACCGCACTCGAGGGCCTCCCGCAGGACAAGAAGATCGTCCTGCACTGCAAGACGGGTGTCCGTAGTGCGGAAGTCCTCGCGGTCCTGAAGTCCGCGGGCTTCTCCGACGCCGTCCATGTCGGCGGCGGTGTGATCGGCTGGGTCCACCAGATCGAGCCGGACAAGCCCGTCTACTAGGCCCACGCTTTCCAGGGAGGGGCTCGGCACCAGGTGTGCCGGGCTCCTTTCCGCTGCTCCGGCCGCGTACGCCGTGGCTAGGAGGCGCAGACCTTGCCGTCCTTCGGCACCGTGCCCTTCAACAGGTACGCGTTCACCGTGGAGTCCACGCAGTCGCTCCCGTTGCCGTACGCCGTGTGTCCCTGGCCCTTCCAGGTGAGCTCCACGCCCACTCCTTTGCCCAGCTCGTCCGCCATCCTCCGGGCACCCTCGTAGGGCGTCGCCGGGTCGCCCGTGGTGCCGATCACCAGCACCGGGGCCGCACCGGGCGCGCTCACCTCCGGCGTCTCGGACTGCCCGGCCACCGGCCAGTCGTGGCACCAGCCGGCCGCGTCCCAGCCGAGGAAGGGGCCGAACACGGGTGAGATCCTCTCGAACTCGGGCAGCAGCTTCTTCGCCTCCGCGAGCGTGGGCCGCGGCTTGTCGTCCAAGCACGATATGACCCGTTGCGAGTGGGACAGCGTGCCGTAGTGGCCCGAGGCGTCACGGTCGTCGTAGTCGTCGGCGAGCGCCAGGAGTTCGGAGCCGTCCCCCTGCTCGGCCGTCTGCAGGGCACTGGTCAGTGAGGGCCAGTTGTCCCGGCTGTACAGCGGCAGGACGATGCCGGTGAACGCGAGTACTTGCGTCAGTTTTCGTCCGGAGAAGGTGTCCAGCGGGTCTGTGTCGATCCGGTCCAGCAGGGCCGCGATCTTCCGTGTGCCCTGTTCGCGGTCCTGGCCGGTGGACGCCAGGTAGTTGTCCAGCGCGCGCTGGAAGCCCCGGGCCTGGTTCTTCCGGTGGCCCACCATGTCAGCGCTCGGGTCGACGGCCGCATCCAGCACCAGTCGCCCCACCTTCTCCGGGAACAGGTGGGCGTAGACGCCGCCGAGCTGGGTGCCGTACGAGATACCGAAGTAGTGCATCTTGGTGTCGCCGAGGATCTGGCGCATCAGGTCCATGTCCCGTGCGGTGTCGGTGGTCGAGACGTGTCCCAGCAGCCTGCCCGCGTCCTTCGCGCAGCCGTGGGAGAAGTCGGCGGCGTCCTGGAGGTATGCCTGCTCCTCGGCCGGGGTGTCAGGAGTGGGGTCCACCGCTTCGGCGGCCTGGATCTCCTTGTCACCGCGGCAGCGGACCCCTTCGCTGGCGCCGACCCCGCGCGGGTCCCAGCTCACCAGGTCGTACCGCTCGCGCAGGAGGGAAGCGGTGGCCGCGTATCCCGGCATCGTGCCCACCCCCGTCAGGCCGGGGCCGCCGAAGTTGAACAGGAGCGAGCCGATGCGCTCGCCGCCGCGTGCCCTGCTGCGGATCAGCGGGAGGGCGATCGTCACCCCGTCCGGCTTCGACCAGTCCAGCGGCACCCTCAGCGTCGCGCACTGCCAGTCGTTGCCGGGCGGAGAAGAGGCCGCGGTGGCCTCACAGCGTCCCCAGCCGAGCTTCTGCGAGGTCAGCGCAGTGGGCAACGCCTTCGCGTCCGTCGCCGTCGGCCGTGCGCTGCCGGACCGCTCGTGCACCTCACCGCCGCCGGACGAACCGCCGCTGCATCCCGCGGCCAGCAGCGCGGCAGCAGCAGCCGCAGCCACCCCCCGTACAAAACGCCCCATGACAGCCCCCGTCCCAAGCCGTCCGCGCCGAGCAGCGAACGTCGGTCCGGCAATGGTAGGCCGATCGCGAATCCCCTGCTGGGCCTGTGGATAACCTTCTGACCAGGGGTTTCATGGGTTGGTGGGGGAAGTGCTAGGAGCAGACGGTCCCCGCCTTCGGCACCTTCCCGGTCAGGAGATAGCCGTTGACCGCGTCCTGGACACACTTGTTCTTGCTGTCGTAGGCCCCGTGCCCCTGCCCCTTGTACGTCAGCTCGACCCCGACGCCTCCACCGAGCGCCTCCACCATCTTCCGGGCGCCCTCGTACGGGGTGGCCGGGTCGCCGGTGTTGCCCACGACGAGGATCGGCGCGGAGCCGGTGGCGCTCACGTCGGGATGGTCGCCGGCACCCGCCACGGCCCAGCCGGTGCAACTCACCATGGACCAGGCCAGGAAGTCACCGAAGAGAGGGGAAGCGGCCCGGAACTCAGGCAGCTTGCGCTCGACGTCGGCGGCGCTGTACCGGGGCTTGTCGTCGGCGCAGTTGACGGAGATGTTGGCCGCGGTGATGTTGCTGTACTCGCCGTTGTCGCCGCGCCCGTTCATCGAGTCGGACAGCAGCATCAGGATCCTGCCGTCACCGTCGTACGCCTGCTCCAGCCCCTCCACGAGGTACTCCCAGAAGTCCTTCGAGTACAGCGACTGCGCGATGCCGTTGGTCGCGGCGGTCTGGGTCAGCCGGCGCGCGCCGATACCGGGGATCGGCTTCTTGTCGAGGTCCGCGAGCAACCTCGCGATACGGGTCTTGACGTCCTGCGGGGTGTCCCCGACGGGGCAGTCCTCGGTCTTGGAGGTGCAGTCCTCGGCGAAGTTGTCGAGCGCGAGCTGGAAGCCCTCGGTCTGTCCCAGCGAACCCTGCTCACTGTTCTGCGTCGGGTCGACGACTCCGTCGAAGACCGCGCGCCCCACCTTCTTCGGGAACAGGTGGGCGTAGACGCCGCCGAGTTCGGTGCCGTAGGAGATGCCGAAGTAGTGCAGCCTGTCGTCGCCGAGGACCTGACGCATCAGGTCCATGTCGCGGGCCGCGTCGGTGGTGCGCACATGCGGCAGCATCGCCTTGGAGTTCTCCTCGCAGGCCGCGTTGAACTCCTTGGTGTTGCCCACGAGGGCGGTCCGCTCGGCCGCGTCGTCGGGGGTCCAGTCCTGCCCGAAGTACACGTCTAGCTGGGGGTCGTTCAGGCACTCCACCGGGGCGCTGCGGCCGACTCCGCGGGGGTCGAAGCTCACCAGGTCGTAGCGGGTGCGCAGGGTCGCGTAGTCCGTGCCGAAGGCGGGCAGGGTGGTGACGCCCGAGCCGCCGGGGCCGCCGAAGTTGAAGACGAGCGAGCCGATGCGCTTGTTCTCGGGGCCACTGGCCTTGGCCCGGATCAGTGCGAGGCCGATCGTGTCGCCCTTGGGCTTCGCCCAGTCGAGGGGGGCCCGGAGAGTGGTGCACTGCCACTCGTCGCCGCCCGGCAGCGGCGAGGGGGCGTCACCGCCGCCCTCGGCCGGGGACGGGGCGGGGCAGTCCTTCCACGTCAGCTTCTGGGCCGACAGTGCCTCGTCGTGGGAGCCGTCGCCGCAGCCCGCCAGTGCGGAGGAGAGCAGCAGTGCGGTGGCGGTCAGGGCGGCGGCGCGCACACGAGGGGGGTTCGGCATGATCCCATCCTGCGGTCGCACGCGCGGGCACGCTCGGGGCGCGAGGCGTATGAGGTACGCCGGGTACGTCGTGGAAAGAGCCGTCGTACATGGGACGGCAGTGGCTACAGCGCGCCCTTGCGGGACAGGTGGTTGAAGGCCAGCCAGCCTGGCAGCACGGGCAGCCACAGCGTCAGCAGCCGGTACAGCAGCACGGCCGGGGCGGCGACCTCCTTGGGCAGGCCCACGGCGATCAGACCCACTGTCAGGGTCGCTTCCACGGCCCCCACACCGCCCGGCGTCGGGGCCGCCGAGCCCAGCGCGTTGCCGGCGAGGAAGACGACGGCGACGCTGGCGATGCTCAGCGACGCGCCCTCCTGGCCGAAGGCGCGGATCGAGGCGTCCAGGCACATCACGAAGCAGGCTGTCAGCAGCAGCATTCCGCCGATGCCGGTGACCAGCTTCTGCGGCCGCTGGAGGACGTCCAGCATGCGCGGCACGACACCCGCGAAGAGCGACCTCACGCGCGTGACGACGAATTTCCTGAGGAACGGCACCGAGGTGACCACGAGCACCAGTACCGCCACCGTCAGCAGACCCGCGATGACCGTCCGGGACGGCGACAGCGACGGCGTCTTCTCGGTACCCGTCAGATAGCCGAAGGACAGCAGCATCAGGATGTGGCAGCCGAGACCGAACAGTTGCGAGGCCCCGACGCTGGCCACAGCGAGCCCCGGCCGCACCCCCTGGCGTTGCAGGAAACGCGTGTTGAGCGCCACGCCGCCCACCGCGGCCGGTGCGACGATCTTCACGAACGACCCGGCGACCTGGGCCCCGACCGTCCGCAGGAACCCCACCCGCTCGGGCACGAAGCCCAGCAGCGACATGGCCGCGGCGAAGTAGCTGGCCGCCGAGAACAGCACGGCCGCGGCGACCCAGCCCCACTCGGCGTTCTCGAGGAGCGGCCCGAACTCGATGTGGGTGAGCTGCGTCAGCAGGAAGTACGCGCCGATGGCGCCCGCGATGAAGCTGATCAGTGTGCGAGGCTTGACCCGCTCCAGACGGGCCGGCTCGACCGGTGCCTGCGGCCGGATCAACAGCACCTCGTGGCGAATCTGCGTCAGCAGATCCTCCTCGCGCGCCTCCTCCAGAGCGTCGTCGATGGCCCGCTTCTCGGCCCGCGCCTCCGCGCGTACGGCCTTCTTGTCGGGCTTGTCCAGGACGGGTCTGGTGTCCTCCGACGCCTCGTCCAGATGGGCCTGCTTGGCTTGCCGGGACGCCTCCAGGACCGCCTCGCGCTCGCGCTGGGCCCGCTCCCGGGCGAGTCTGCGCAGCGTCGCGCGCGTGGAGCGCGTCAGCGCGATGGGCTGGAGCATCGGCAGACAGTCGGCGACGGCGTCGGGGCCGAGGACACCGACCGCCGATGCCACCGCGCGCTCCGCGCCCACCAGCAGCCCCAGGGTCGTCACCAGCTGAGCGACGTCCATGCGCAGCAGCAGTGTGCTGGCCGCGATCTCGCCGCCGCGCAGGTCGGTGAGGATGACCGCGCCGGAACGATCCACCAGGACCGCGTCACCCGCGAGCCTGCGGTGCGCGATGCGCCGCGACTGGAGCGACTGCACCTGACGCCAGGTGTTGCGCAGCAGTTCGTCGGTGATCTCGTCCTCGGGCAGCGATTCGAGCGTGCGCCCGCCGGTGTGCTCGTAGACGAGTATCACGGCGTCGGGGCCGAGCTCGGAGGTGGCGATCAGCTTGGGCGCGTTGGCGCCGGCCGCGATGGCCGCATAGGCGAGCAGCGCCTCCTGCTCCAGCGCCTGACGCAGCGACTGGAGGCTGCTGCGGGTCGCGAAGCCGCGCAGCGTGAGGTTGCGCCACACCCGGTAGAAGAAGCCCTGCGCCTGCTGTTCCCGGTCGACCACCGTCACGTCCAGCGGTGGGCCGTCCTCCAGGGTGACGAAGTAGCGTCGGCCGCGGTCGCCGTTCTCAGCGGTCTCCGAGGCCTCCTCGCGGGCCGCGCTCACCGGGTGGAAGCCGACGGTCCTGAGGCCCGCCATGAGTGTCTGCCCGGTGGGACGGACATTGGGCGAGCCGACCGCGTACAGCGTCCCGTAGGCGACCGTCCAGCCGATCAGCACGGTCAGGATGATCGAGAACGGTGTGGTGTAGCCGGTGACCAGCATCGAGAACGCGTCGAGCATCAGCACGATCCACAGCACCGCACGCCAGCGCGGCCTGCGAGACATGCCGACGGCGGTCATGTAGGCGATGACGGGCGCCAGATAGCCGTGCACGGGGTCGGTGAGGGCATGGATGTCGCCCGGGGAGGGCTGGGTGAGCGCCTCCTGGATCGAACCGGGGGCGCCCTTGGCGACCCACAGGTCGGTGGCGAGGGTCACACCGTGGGCGAGGACCGCGGCGAGCACACCGTCGGCGATCCGCAGCCCGTCACGCTTGATCAGCCGTTCGATCGCGAAGGCGACCGGCACCAGGAGGATCGCGATGCTGGAGGCCAGCCCGGCGATCTTGATGAGCAGGTCGGGTGCCTGACCGGTGCCCTTGTTGATGTCCTGTTCGAGGCCCGAGGTGGTGCCGTGCGCGAACGCGGCGATCGCGAGCAGGATGACGACGGCCAGCACGCCGACCAGCAGCCGCATCAGGTCGGACGGCCGGTGCACGCGCGCGGGGAGCAGCGGTTCGTCGCCCTCGACCTCGTCGACGTGCACCTCTTCGGCGTCGATGCGTACCTCGTCCGTGTCGGCGTCGGCGGCGTCAGGGCGCGACGAGGCGTCAGAGGTGCTCTCGGCGCCCTCCGGGTGCGCACCCTGTGGCTTCATCGTCTCTTCTTGATCTCGTATCACCAGTCACCGCCCGCACGATGGTGGCATGCCCCACCGACACACGGGGGTGTCAGGGTGCACATGCGGGGGCGCACAGTCTGCCCGAAGCGCCATCCCTCGGCGAGGAATACGCACGGTCGCGAGCCCGTCACATTGTCGGTGGGGTGGGGCAGGATGGGTCGGATGAGCGAGCAGAGCCGTCCTCAGGACGCCCACCCGGAGTACGCGGACACGCTGCCGGAGTACGCCGAGCGGGTCCTCGACGTGGCCGAACGCATTCCGCCCGGGCGCGTCATGACGTACGGCGACGTCGCCGAGTGGCTGGAGGAGGGCGGCCCCCGTCAGGTCGGCAGGGCCATGGCGTTGTACGGCGGAGCCGTCCCCTGGTGGCGTGTCGTCCGCTCGGACGGCGTCCTGCTCCCCGGGCACGAACTGCGTGCCCTCGGCCACTACCGCGCGGAGGGCACGCCCCTGAAAGAGGCGAGCAGGGCCGCCGAAAGCCATGTGCCGCGTCTCGACATGAGACGGGCGCGCTGGGACGGCGGCGGTCGCGCGGAGGGTCACACCTGACAGCTTCCGCCATCCCGCGGGCCCAGGGGCGCTCTCAGGCCCGTAAGAGGGAAACGGGGTACATCCGTGGCATGCCGTACGTTCATGGGGTGAGGGACGTGGGTGTCGGGAGCGCCGCGTGGGCTGCGTGGGCCACGCGGGAAGAAGGGGAAGCCCTGCCTCCGCACTCGGTGTCGGCGTAGCGTCGGCCGTACTCGTCCCCCTCATCTCCCGTCCACCGCCCTCCACGCGCGGCGGGCCGCCCAACAGCACACCCACCAGGACCGGCGAACCACGTGAGCTCCTCTTCCTCCACCAGGCGTCTGCCGCACTCCCAGGTGCGGCAGGGCAGCCGTGGCGCTTACCGACTGGTGCGTACCCAGCCCGCCCGTGTGGCTCCCCCTCGTCTTGACGCCGCACAGAGTGCCGTGGTTGAGCACGGACGCGGCCCATTGCTCGTTCTCGCAGGTCCGGGCACTGGGAAGACCACCACGCTCGTCGAGTCCGTGGCGTCACGGATCGCCCGTGGCGGCGACCCCGCGCGCGTGCTCGTGCTGACGTTCAGCCGCAAGGCGGCCGTCGAACTGCGCGACCGCATGGCGCTGCGCATAGGAGCGGCGCGCTCCCCTCAGGCGACCACCTTCCACTCGTTCTGCTACGCCCTGGTCCGCGCCCACCAGGACAGCGAGCTGTTCGTGGAACCGCTGCGGCTGCTGTCGGGACCCGAACAGGACGTCGCGGTACGGGAGCTGCTCGCCGGCCAGCCCGACCTGGAGCGGCTCGGCCTCGCGCACGTGCGCTGGCCGGACGAACTGCGTGCTTGCCTGACCACCCGCGGCTTCGCCGACGAGGTCCGCGCGGTCCTCGCCCGCAGCCGCGAGCTGGGCCTCGGGCCGGGCGCCCTGGACGCCTTCGCCCGTCGCCTCGGCCGCCCCGACTGGCGGGCCGCGGCCGCCTTCCTCGCGGAGTACCTGGACGTCCTGGACCTCCAGGGCGTGCTCGACTACGCCGAACTGGTCCACCGCGCGGTGCTCCTCGCCCACCGGCCCGAGGTCGCCGAGCAACTTGCCGCGCAGTACGACGCCGTGTTCGTCGACGAGTACCAGGACACCGACCCGGCCCAGGTACGGCTGCTGCAGGCCCTCGCCGGCGGCGGCCGCAACCTCGTCGCCTTCGGAGACCCCGACCAGTCGATCTACGCGTTCCGGGGCGCGGACGTGAACGGCATCCTCGACTTCCCGTACGCCTTCCCGCGCGTGGACGGCCGTGCGGCCCCGGTCGAGGTCCTGCGCACCTCCCGCCGTTCCGGCGCCGCCCTGCTCGCCGCGACCCGGCTGGTGACCCAGCGCATGCCGTTGACCCGGCTGCCCGCGGAGAAGGTCCGCGCCCACCGCGGCCTCGCCCCCGTCCGGGACGGCGGACGCGTGGAGGTGTTCACCTACCCGACCCCCGGTACGGAACTGGACAACATCGCGGACGTCCTGCGCAGGGCACACCTGGAGGACGGTGTCCCGTGGGGTGAGATGGCCGTTCTGGTCCGCGCCGGCTCGCGCACGATCCCCACGGTGCGCCGCGCGCTCACCGCGGCCGGCGTGCCCCTGGACATCGACGGCGACGATCTGCCGCTGCGGCACGAGCCGGCGGTGGCGCCCCTGCTGACCGCACTCCGGGCGGTGGCCGCGGCGGAAACTGCGGGGGGTGTCGTACGGCCCGAAGAGGCGCGAGTACGACCCGACGGCGACCTTGCCGCCGGGGAGCGGGCGTCGGACGGTGAGACTGCTGCTCCTGAGGGACGGGCGCCGGACGGCGAAAGCGCTTCCGAGACGCAGCCGTCGGATCCTGAGCCGCAGTCGTCGGCCACCTCCTGGCTCGACACCGAGACCGCGCTCACCCTCCTCGCCTCACCCCTCGCCGCCATGGACGCCGCCGACCTGCGCCGCCTCGGACGCGCTCTGCGCGACGAGGAGCGGGCTGCCGGGAACGCCCTGCCGCCGCCCTCGGACGAACTGCTCGCGCGGGCTCTCGCCGAGCCCGAACGGCTGGCCGCGCACGACCCCGCGTACGCGCGTGGCGCCCAGCGGCTCGGCGCGCTGCTCGGCAAGGCCCGTGAGCGCCTGGCCGGCGGTGGCAGTGCCGAGGAGGCGCTGTGGGACCTGTGGGAGGGCACGCCGTGGCCCGGGCGCCTGGCCAGGTCCGCCCGGCGCGGCGGGGCGGCGGGGCGCAACGCGGACCGTGACCTCGACGCCGTGTGCGCGCTGTTCGCGACCGCCGCGCGCGCGGAGGAGCGCACCGGGGGCAGGGGTGCCCTGAACTTCCTGGAGGAGATCGACGCCGAGGACATCGCCGCCGACACCCTCACACGGCGTGCCGTACGACCCGACGCCGTACGCCTGATGACCGCGCACCGCTCCAAGGGTCTGGAGTGGCGCCTGGTCGTCGTCGCGGGTGTCCAGGAGGGCCTGTGGCCGGACCTGCGCCGGCGCGGCTCTCTCCTGGAGGCCGACCGCATCGGCCGTGACGGGCTCGCCGAACCGCTCACTCCGGGGGCCCTGCTCGCCGAGGAGCGCCGCCTGTTCTACGTCGCCGCCACGCGTGCGCGTGAGCGCCTCGTCGTCACCGCGGTGAAGGCACCGGCCGACGACGGCGACCAGCCCTCCCGGTTCCTGACCGAACTCGGCGTCGAACCCCAGGACATCACCGGCCGTCCACGCCGCCCCCTGTCGGTCGCCGCGCTGGTGGCCGAGCTCCGCGCCACCACCGTCGACCCGCGTGTCTCCGACACTCTGAGGGAGGCCGCCGCCCGCCGGCTGGCCCGGCTCGCGGCTCTCGGCGACGAGGACGGCCGCCCGCTCGTCCCCTCGGCCCACCCCTACCGCTGGTGGGGCATGTTCGAGCCGACCGAGTCCAAGGTGCCGCTGCGCGACCGCGATCAGCCTGTCGTGCTCTCCGGCAGCGCCCTCGACCAGCTCGCCAACACCTGTGCCCTCCAGTGGTTCCTGGGCCGCGAGGTGAAGGCCGACGCACCGGCCACGGTCGCCCAGGGCTTCGGCAACGTCGTGCACGTCCTCGCCGACGAGGTCGCCTCCGGGCACACCCCCGCCGACCTCGATGTCCTCATCGAGCGACTCGACTCAGTGTGGAACGCCCTCGCCTTCGACGCGCCCTGGAAGTCGGCGCAGGAGAAGGAGAACGCGCGCGTGGCGCTCGAACGCTTCCTGAAGTGGCACGTCGACTCCAGTGGTGGCCGCGCCGGACGTACGCCGGTGGCCAGTGAGCACGACTTCGACGTCACCCTCGCGGCGGGCGACGTCGAGGTGCGCATCCGGGGTCAGATGGACCGCGTCGAGACCGACGGCGAGGGCCGCGCGTACGTCGTCGACTTCAAGACCGGCAAGCAGCCGGTGAGTTCCGCCGAGGTGGAGCGCCACCCTCAGCTCGCCGTCTACCAGCTCGCCGTGCGCGAGGGCGCCGTCGACGAGGTCTTCGGCGGGGAACGACCGGAGACCGGCGGGGCCGAACTCGTCCAGCTGCGCCAGGGTGCCCCCAAGCGGGACGGCGGCGAGACCCTCCCCAAGGTGCAGGCGCAGGAGCCGCTGGAGGGGGAGTGGGTCGGAGATCTGCTCGCCACTGCGGCCGGGAAGGTCCTCGACGAACGATTCACGCCGAACGCGGGGCAGCACTGCACCCACTGCGCGTTCCGGGCCTCGTGCAGCGCGCGGCCGGAAGGACGGCACGTCGTGGAGTGAGGTGAGCATGCCGGTGTGATGGGTCGCACCATGTGTGCCGACCAGCGCTTCTTCCGGCCCGCGGGGCGATTCGTCATCGGTTGTCAGTGCGCGCCGCTAGCCTCTCCGACATGGCCGCCCGTCTCACCGATCCCGATCAGCTCAAGGAGCTCCTCGGCATCCCGTTCACCCCGGAGCAGACGGCCTGCATCGTCGCGCCGCCCGCCCCGCAGGTGATCGTGGCCGGAGCCGGCTCGGGCAAGACGACGGTGATGGCGGCCCGCGTGGTCTGGTTGGTCGGCACCGGCCAGGTCGCCCCCGAACAGGTCCTCGGTCTCACCTTCACCAACAAGGCCGCCGGTGAACTCGCCGAGCGCGTCCGCAAGGCACTGATCAGGGCAGGCGTCACCGACCCCGACGTCATCGACCCGGACAACCCGCCGGGCGAGCCCGTGATCTCCACCTACCACGCCTTCGCCGGCCGCCTGCTGACCGACCACGGCCTGCGTATCGGCCTCGAACCCACCTCCCGGCTGCTGGCCGACGCCACCCGCTACCAGCTCGCCGCGCGTGTGCTGCGCGAGGCCCCCGGCCTCTACCCGGCCCTGACCCGCTCCTTCGCCGACCTGGTCAGCGACCTCCTGACGCTCGACGCCGAGCTCGCCGAGCACCTCGTACGCCCCGAGGCGTTGCGGACGTACGACGCCGAGCTGCTGCTCGGCCTTCAGGGCGCCAAGCTCACCAACGACGCCCTGCGCAAGGTCCCCGAGACGGCCGCCGCCCGGCGTGAACTCGCCGAGCTGGTCGTCCGCTACCGCGCCGCCAAACGCGAACGCGACCTTCTCGACTTCGGCGACCAGATCGCCCTGTCCGCCCGGCTCGCAGGGATCCCGGAGGTGGGCCGCGTCCTGCGCGAGGAGTTCCGGGTCGTGCTCCTCGACGAGTACCAGGACACCTCGGTCGCCCAGCGTGTCCTGCTGGCAGGCCTGTTCGGCGACGGCACCGGCCACCCCGTCACCGCCGTCGGTGACCCCTGCCAGGCCATCTACGGCTGGCGTGGCGCCTCCGTCGCCAACCTCGACGACTTCCCCGAGCATTTCGCCCACCCCGACGGCCGGCCCGCCGCCCGGCAGGCGCTCAGCGAGAACCGCCGCAGCGGCGGCCGCCTCCTCGACCTCGCCAACGGCCTCGCCGAGCCCCTGCGCGCCATGCACGCGGGCGTGGAGGCACTTCGTCCCGCTCCCGGCGCCGAACGCGACGGCTTGGTGCGCTGCGCCCTCCTGCTCACCCAGGCGGAGGAGATCGACTGGCTCGCGGACTCGATCGCCCATCTCGTCCGCACCGGGACGGAACCAGGTGAGATCGCCGTCCTGTGCCGCACGGCGACCGACTTCGCCGAGATCCAGGGCGCCTTGGTCGAGCGGGACGTCCCGGTGGAGGTGGTCGGCCTCTCGGGCCTGCTGCACCTCCCCGAGGTCGCCGACCTGGTCGCCGTCTGCGAGGTCCTCCAGGACCCCGGCGCCAACGCCGCCCTGGTCCGCCTGCTGACCGGTCCGCGCTGGCGCATCGGCCCGCGTGACCTCGCCCTCCTCGGACGCCGTGCCCGGCGCCTGGTGTCCCACGCGCGCGTGGACGGCGACGACGACCCCGACCGCCGACTTGCCGAGGCCGTCGAGGGGGTCGACCCGGCCGAGGTGATATCGCTCGCGGACGCCCTGGAGACCTTCCTGGAGACGCCCCTGCAGAGCGACGAGGACGACGACGGGCTGCCCTTCTCGCCGGACGCGCGCGTGCGGTTCGCGCGCCTGGCCGCCGAACTGCGCGATCTGCGCCGCTCGCTCGCCGACCCCCTGATGGATGTGCTGCACCGCGTTCTCGCCGTCACCGGCCTGGAGGTCGAACTGTCGGCGTCCCCGCACGCGCTGGCGGCCCGCCGCCGCGAGACCCTGTCGAACTTCCTCGACGTCGCCGCCGCGTTCGCCGCGGGCGACGGCGAGGCGACCCTGCTCGCCTTCCTCGGCTTCCTGCGCACGGCCGCCCAGTACGAGAAGGGCCTCGACAACGCCCTGCCGGGCGGCGAGAACACCGTCAAGGTGCTCACCGCGCACAAGTCCAAGGGCCTGGAGTGGGACGTCGTCGCCGTTCCCGGCCTGGTCACCGGTACCTTCCCCAGCGCCAAGGGCCGTGAGAAGTGGACCGCCCAGGGCAAGGTGCTGCCGCACGCCCTGCGCGGCGACACCGACACCCTGCCCGACATCGCGTCCTGGGACTCGCGTGGCATGAGGGACTTCCACGAGGCGATGAAGGACCACCAGCACACCGAGGAACTCCGCCTCGGCTACGTCACCTTCACCCGCCCCCGCTCCCTGCTCCTCGGCTCCGGCCACTGGTGGGGGCCGACGCAGAAGAAGCCCCGAGGACCGTCCGACTTCCTCCAGGCCCTGTACGACCACTGCACGGCCGGTCACGGCGAGATCGAGTCCTGGGCCGACGAGCCCGCCGAGGACGAGGAGAACCCGGCGCTCCACCAGCAGACCCTGGACCAGGTCTGGCCCCTGCCCCTCGACGACACCGCCCTCGCCCGTCGTCGCGCCGCCGCCGAGACGGTCCTGGCCCACCTGGAGGCCCTCGCCTCCCACACCGACGACCATCCCGCGGCCGCCCACGACCCGGACAGCTACGACGACCCGGACTGGCCCCCGCCGCCGGACGACGAAGAACAGGACTCCGAGGGTCGGGCCTTCGAGCGGCAGGCCTTCGGAGAGCCGGACTTCGGGGACCTCGGGGACCCCGAGGACGAGCCCCTTGCGGAGGACCCGGCCGACTGGGACTCCTGGACGTCGGCCCGGCCGGCCGTCCCGCACCAGGCCACGGCCCCGGACACCGACGGGCACGGGCACTCCGATGCGACGGAGGGACCACGCGGCCACCCCGATGAGCATGAG
The DNA here is from genome assembly GCF_036174265.1 of Streptomyces sp. NBC_00285. NCBI lineage: Bacteria > Bacillati > Actinomycetota > Actinomycetes > Kitasatosporales > Streptomycetaceae > Streptomyces > Streptomyces sp. NBC_00285. The sequence continues at coordinate 7,102,075 of NZ_CP108055.1, forward strand.
CCGCAGGATCCGCCCGCCCACGGTCCGGAACGCCCACCCACGCGGGCACACGCGCGTGCAGCGCACCCCCGCATCACTCCCGAGGAAGCCCGCACCATCGCCTCCTGGGACCGTGACCTCGATGCCCTCACCGGGGAACTCCTGCGCGCGCGGCGATCCGTCACCGAAGTGCCGTTGCCCGCGTCGCTCACCGCGACGCAGGTGCTCCGCCTGGCCGCCGACCCGGACGGGCTCGCGGAGGAACTCGCGCGCCCCATGCCGCGCCCTCCGCAACCCGCCGCACGTCAGGGCACCCGTTTCCATGCCTGGGTCGAAGCCCGCTTCGAAGCACTGACCCTGCCCATGCTGGAGCCGGACGACCTGCCGGGCAGCGACGCCGAGATCGCCGACGAACGCGACCTCGAAGGCCTCAAGGACGCCTTCGAGCGCACCGAGTACGCCCACCGCACCCCCCATCGCCTTGAGACGCCCTTCCAGCTCGCCATCGCGGGCCGCGTGGTCCGGGGCCGTATCGACGCCGTCTACCGGCAGACCGACGGGGACGCGACGACGTACGAGATCGTCGACTGGAAGACCAGCCGCACGCGCACCGCCGACCCCCTCCAGCTCGCCCTGTACCGGCTCGCCTGGGCCGAACAGCAGGGTGTGCCTGTGGAATCGGTCACGGCCACTTTCCTGTACGTGCGCACCGGAGAAGTCGTACGCCCCAGGAACCTTCCGGACAGGGCCGCCCTGGAACGACTGCTCACACAGGACCCGGACCCTTCCGCGCAAGCAAACTGTGAGCAACCGCCCAACGAGGATGTCGGTGCGGGCCGATAGGCTCATGACCATGAGCCATCCCGTTGACAGTGCCGTCAGCGCCGTCCGCACGTACATCGAGCAGCACCGCGCCGCCTTCCTCGACGACCTCGCCGAATGGCTGCGCATCCCGTCCGTCTCGGCCCAGCCCGACCACGGCCCCGATGTACGCCGCAGCGCCGACTGGCTTGCCGCCAGGCTCAAGGAGACCGGTTTCCCCACCGTCGAGGTCTGGGAGACGCCGGGCGCGCCCGCCGTCTTCGCCGAGTGGCCCGCCGAGGACCCGGCGGCGCCCACGGTCCTCGTCTACGGCCATCACGACGTACAGCCCGCCGCCCGTGAGGACGGCTGGGACAGCGACCCCTTCGAGCCGGTCGTCCGCGGCAACCGGCTCTACGCGCGCGGGGCGGCCGACGACAAGGGCCAGGTGTTCTTCCACACCCTCGGCGTCCGCGCCCACCTCGCCGCCACCGGCCGCACCGCCCCCGCGGTGCACCTGAAGCTGCTGATCGAGGGCGAGGAGGAGTCCGGCTCCCCGCACTTCCGCGCCCTGGTCGAGGAGCGCGCACAGCGGCTCGCAGCCGACGCAGTGATCGTTTCCGACACCGGTATGTGGGCCGAGGACACCCCCACCGTGTGCACCGGCATGCGTGGCCTCGCCGAGTGCGAGATCCGGCTGTACGGCCCCGACCAGGACATCCACTCCGGCTCCTTCGGCGGCGCCGTCCCCAACCCGGCCACGGCCGCCGCCCGCCTCGTCGCCGCCCTGCACGACGAGCACGCACGCGTGGCCGTCCCCGGCTTCTACGACGGCATCGTCGAACTGACCGACCGTGAGCGGGAACTCTTCGCCGAGTTGCCCTTCGACGAGGAGCAGTGGCTGCGCACCGCCAAGTCGCACGCGACCCACGGCGAGGCCGGGCACTCCACTCTGGAGCGGATCTGGGCCCGCCCCACCGCCGAGGTCAACGGCATCGGGGGCGGCTACCAGGGCCCCGGCAGCAAGACGGTCGTCCCGTCGTCGGCCATGGTGAAGCTGTCGTTCCGGCTGGTCGCGGGACAGGACCCGGGCCACATTGAGAAGGCCGTTCGCGCCTGGGCCGCCGACCGGGTGCCCGCCGGGATCCGGCTGGAGATCACCTTCGGCGCGGCCACGCGCCCGTGCCTGACCCCGCTCGACCACCCCGCCCTCAAGTCCGTCGTACGAGCCATGAGCCGTGCCTTCGACAAGCCGGTCCGCTTCACCCGCGAAGGCGGATCGGGCCCTGCCGCCGACCTCCAGGAAGTCCTCGGTGCGCCCGTGCTCTTCCTCGGCATCTCCGTCCCCTCCGACGGCTGGCACGCGCCCAACGAGAAGGTCGAGATCGATCTGCTCCTCAAGGGTGTCGAGACCTCCGCGTACCTGTGGGGTGATCTCGCCGAGCACTGGAGTCATGCGCCCTGACCGGCCCGCGCCGACCGGTAGCGCGCGGGGCACCTCACAAGGGCCGCCCCGCATCGCGAAGCTGCTGCCGGATCCGGTCGCCCTCCGCCGCACGCCCCGCCGAACCACCACACGCCGAACCAATCCGCAGTACCGGGGGAGTTGGAAGCACCCGTGACCACCTGGACCGATCACACCGCCGACCGTCCCGTCTCGCTCACCGCTCCGAGCGGCATCGACCGCGCCGCGCATCACCGGCTCGACGAGGCCTGGCTCGCGGCGGCATGGAGCCACCCCACGACCCGCTGTTTCGTGGTCTCCGGCGGCCAGGTCCTCATCGACGAGACGACGGACGGCCGTACCGAACTCGTCATGACCCCGGCCTTCGAAGCCCCGCTCACCGAGGCACACCGCTACTTCCTGGGCATCGACGAGGAAGGCGTCCGCTACTTCGCGCTCCAGAAGGACGCCCTGCCCGGACGCATCGACCAGTCCGCGCGCCCGGCGGGCCTGCGCGAGGCGGGCCTGCTGCTGTCCGCGCGCGAAACGGGCCTGATGGTGCATGCCGTCGGCCTGGAGAACTGGCAGCGCACCCACCGCTTCTGCTCCCGCTGCGGTGAGCGCACGGTCATCGCCGCGGCCGGTCACATCCGCCGCTGCCAGGCCTGCGGTGCCGAGCACTACCCGCGTACCGACCCGGCCGTGATCATGGCCGTCACCGACGAGGAGGACCGCATCCTGCTCGGCCGTCAGGTGCACTGGCCGGAGGGCCGGTTCTCCACCCTCGCCGGCTTCGTCGAACCCGGCGAGTCCATCGAGCAGACGGTGCGCCGCGAGGTCTTCGAAGAGGCCGGCATCACCGTCGGTCACGTCGAGTACGTCGCCAGCCAGCCCTGGCCGTTCCCCTCCAGCCTCATGCTCGGCTTCATGGCCCGCGCCACCTCGACGGACATCAATGTCGACGGGGACGAGATCCACGAGGCCCGCTGGTTCTCCCGCGACGAACTCCAGGCCGCCTTCGAGTCCGGCGAGGTCCTTCCGCCGTACGGCATCTCGATCGCGGCCCGCCTGATCGAGCTCTGGTACGGAAAGCCGTTGCCGACGAGGAGTTTCGTCTGAGGGGACGGCATGCCCGACCCGTACTGGAACCACAACGTCCACTACCACTCGGTGGTGCTCGGCGCCATACCGAAAGGCTGCGGCGAGGTCCTGGACGTGGGGTGCGGGGACGGGCTGCTGGCCCGCAAACTCGCGGCACGGGCCGCGTCCGTGACGGGCGTGGACCGCTCACCGGAGATGATCCGGCAGGCCCGCGCGGCAGCCCCCGGGAACATCGTGTTCCTCGAAGCGGACTACCTCGACGGGACAGCTCTGCCCGAGGGTGAGTACGACTTCGTCAGCGCGGTCGCGGTGGTGCACCATGCGCGCTTCGAGGAGGCGGTGGGAGGCCTGCTCCGGCTGCTGGCTCCGGGCGGGCGCCTGGTCATCGTCGGTATGGCGTACAACAAGACCCGCCTGGACCGGGTGCTCAGCGGCTGCGGCCTGCTGGCGAGCCTGCTCCTCAGACGGTTGCGGGGTGGCAGACGAGCGCCGACCGGTATGCCCGTCGAGGACTCGCTCATGCACTGGGGCGAAGCCCGGCGTGCTGCCCGACGCCTCCTGCCCGGCTGCCACTACCGGCGCCGACTGCTGTGGCGCTACACGGTGGTCTGGGACAAGCCACAAGAAGGCGGTCCCTGAGCTGCCTCAGGAACCGCCCACGCCCGCCCGCGCCTACGCGCCGACCTTCTGCTTCACCTGCGCCAGCGACGGGTTCGTCAGCGTCGAACCGTCTGGGAAGAGCACGGTCGGAACCGTCTGGTTCCCGCCGTTCGCCTTCTCCACGAACGCCGCGGAAGCCGGGTCCTGCTCGATGTTGATCTCGGTGTACGCGATGCCTTCGCGGTCCAGCTGCTTCTTCAGCCGCTGGCAGTAACCGCACCAGGTGGTGCTGTACATCGTCACAGTGCCCTGCATGTCTCGCGCGCTCCTTCGATGGCTCGGGGGAAGAGCTCGTCCAGAGAGGGAACGTATGCGACCGGGGTGACATTCCCGACCCGGGGCCCTCGCACGCCGACGCCTGCCGCATTAGTACGACTGCACCTACCTCCCTGTGGACAACCGGCTCACCCGTCTCCACCGACCTGGCAGCATGGCCGTGTGACAGCAGCAACGCATTCCACGCTCTTCCCGCGCACACCGGACTCCGCCGACGCGGTGCTCGAAGGGCTCGATCCCGAGCAGCGCGAGGTGGCCACCGCCCTGCACGGGCCGGTCTGCGTGCTGGCGGGCGCCGGAACTGGAAAGACCAGGGCCATCACCCACCGCATCGCCTACGGGGTGCGGGCCGGAATTCTCCAGCCCTCCAGCGTGCTCGCCGTCACCTTCACCAACCGCGCAGCCGGTGAGATGCGCGGGCGGCTGCGCCAACTCGGTGCGGAGGGCGTCCAGGCGCGCACATTCCACTCGGCCGCCCTGCGTCAGCTGCAGTACTTCTGGCCGAAAGCCGTCGGCGGATCCGTGCCGCGGCTCGTCGACCGCAAGATCCAGCTCGTCGCCGACGCGGCCGCCGCCTGCCGTATCCGCCTCGACCGGGGCGAGCTGAGGGATGTCACCGGCGAGATCGAGTGGTCCAAGGTGACCCAGACCGTGCCCGCCGAATACGCCCTCGCAGCTGCGAAGGTCGGCCGTGAGACCCCGCGCGCGGCTGCCGAGATCGCCCAGCTCTACGCTGCCTACGAGGACCTCAAGCGGGACCGTGCCGTCATCGACTTCGAGGACGTGCTCCTGCTGACCGTCGCCATCCTCCAGGACCGGCACGACATCGCCGAACAGGTCCGTTCCCAGTACCAGCACTTCGTCGTCGACGAGTACCAGGACGTCAGCCCCCTCCAGCAGCGCCTGCTGGACCTGTGGCTGGGGCGCCGGGACACCCTGTGTGTCGTGGGAGACGCCAGCCAGACGATCTACTCGTTCACTGGCGCAACTCCTGACCATCTTCTCGACTTCCGCACCCGCCACCCCGGTGCCACCGTCGTCAAGCTGGTCCGCGACTACCGCTCGACCCCCCAGGTCGTCCACCTCGCCAACGGTCTGCTCGCCCAGGCCCGCGGCCGAGCCGCCGACCACCGGCTGGAACTGGTCTCCCAGCGCAGGCCGGGCCCCGAACCCGTCTACACCGAATACACCGACGAGCCCGCCGAGGCCGAGGGCGCCGCCCACCGCATCCGGGACCTCATGAGCGCGGGCGTCCGGGCCAGCGAGATCGCCGTTCTCTTCCGCACCAACTCCCAGTCCGAGACCTACGAACAGGCCCTCGCCGACGCCGGAGTCCCCTACCAGCTGCGCGGCGCCGAGCGGTTCTTCGACCGGCCCGAGGTCCGCAGGGCCATCGTCAACCTCCGGGGTGCGGCCCGTTTCGGCGGCAACGACTCGGGGCTGGACGACGCCGTCGACCTGCCTTCCCAGGTGCGTGCCGTGCTGTCGAGCGAAGGCTGGACCACCGTGCCCCCGGCCGGCTCCGGTGCCGTCAGAGAGCGCTGGGAGTCGTTGGCCGCGCTGGTGAACCTCGCGCAGGACTTCGCCGCCGCGCGGTCCGGAGCCACCCTGAACGACCTCGTGGCCGAACTCGACGAGAGGGCCGGCGCCCAGCACGCCCCGACCGTCGAGGGCGTCACCCTCGCGTCCCTGCACTCCGCCAAGGGTCTGGAGTGGGACGCCGTCTTCCTGGTCGGTGTCGCCGAGGGCATGATGCCGATCAGCTACGCGAAGACCGACGAGCAGATCGAGGAGGAGCGCCGCCTCCTCTACGTCGGCGTCACGCGCGCCCGGGAGCGCCTCCATGTCTCCTGGTCGCTCTCCCGCTCGCCCGGCGGCCGTCCCAACCGCCGCCCCAGCCGTTTCCTCGACGGGCTGCGGCCCGGGTCCACGGCCACCGCGGGACGGCCCGCTGCGGGCGGTGCCGGAAGTGTCGAGCGCGGTCTCGCGAGTCCCGTGGACGCCGCTCCGAGGCGTACCCGGCGCGTCCCGGCCCGCTGCCGGGTCTGCGGGCGCACGCTCACCGACGCGGGCGACCTGAAGCTCATGAGGTGCGAGGACTGTCCCTCCGACATGGACGAGGGGCTCTACGAGCGGCTGCGCGACTGGCGTGCGGTGCAGGCGCAGCGCAGTGGACAGCCCGCCTTCTGCGTCTTCACCGACAAGACCCTGATGGCGATCGCCGAGGGCGTCCCCGACGACGAGCACGAGCTGGCGAGGATCCCGGGCGTCGGCATCCGCAAGCTCAACCGCTACGGAGCCGATGTTCTGGCCATCTGCGCAGGCCAGGAGGTTTCGGAGGAAGAAGACGAGGACTGATTCCAACTCGTCGGAAAAATAGTTTGCGCATGCCCCAGCAATCCCCATAGGTTCTTAACCACGGGGACGGAGGCCTTCTCGAAGGCCCCGATTCCGTGCTCTACTTGCATATCCGTCGGACTGCGGCTCGCGCCGTGGTCCCCCGAGACGCCGAGAGGAGGCGATTCCAGTGATCAGCATCAACACCAGCTTCATCAGCCCGGCCAAAATGACCGATCGCTCGGTCGTCTCCGCGTGCATGCTCGGCGTTTCCAACCTGGGCACCGGTCTGTCCGGCATTCGTGCCGTCCGTCCGGCGTCCTCCTCCGTCTCTCTCGCGGTCCTTCCCGTCCGTGAGCGCAATGAGCGACCGATGAAGGCACTGGAAGCAGTAGCGGCGCAGGCGCATGCCTATGCCTTTGCGGCGGCCGGTGCCGGATCCCGGAAGCAGACGACGCAGCACCACCAGATGTGGGCCTTCCGTGGGCCAGAACCCTGGAGTGATCCAGCCTGATCGACTCAGGCCGGCGCCTTCAGGGCCGCGGAACCCCACCCGGGATCCGCGGCCCTTCTGTTTTCCCCGAACGGGGAGAGCGGAGCGAAGGGGCCTCGGGACAAGTAAAGAACCCGGTACCAAAGCCGACTACCGGCCCAACAGGGCCGGACCGACCAGACGAGGAAAACCAACCGTGCAACTCGAAGCGCACGCCCCGTCCGTACCGCCTTCCGAAACACTCCCCCCGCCCGGTCTCACGGAGGACTCCACCTTGATCCCGCTCACTGCGCTCACCGCGCTCGACGACGCCATCGAGAACCTCGGCGTACCCGTCCCCTGCCGTTCCTACGACCCGGAGGTCTTCTTCGCCGAGTCGCCGGCCGACGTCGAGTACGCCAAGTCCCTCTGCCGTACCTGCCCGCTGATGGAGGCCTGCCTCGCCGGCGCCAAGGTGCGGCGTGAGCCCTGGGGCGTCTGGGGTGGCGAGCTGTTCGTCCAGGGTGTCGTCGTCGCCCGGAAGCGGCCGCGTGGCCGTCCGCGCAAGAACCCGGTCACAGCATGAACATCACAGGAACAATCGACCGCCCCCTCACGAACGACCCCAAGAAGCAGGCCCCGATGAAGCCGTCCACCACCGAGCCCGCAGGCTCCGCGACCCCAGACTTCACCACCATCGGCGCGACCGAGTCGCGTCAGAACAGGACCCGAGAGATGCAACTCATCCCAGAAGCCCTGGCTCGTGCGCATATGCGCGACCGGCTGCAGGAGGCCGAGCAGGAACGCCGGGCATCGCGCCTGGCGACCGCCCGCCGGATGCAGCGCCGTGCCGAGCGCGCCTCGATGCGTGCCCGCCGTGCGCTCGCCCTGGCCGTCATGCAGTAGTCCGACCACACCTGAAGCGGTGGCCTCCCGAACCGAGCCGGATCGTGCAGTTCCGAGCCGGACGGGAGGCAGTAGCTCCTCTCGGGGGCCGGTCCGTCCGAACGGGCCGGCCCTCGCGGTGCGTTGTGCGGCACTCGACCGGGTGCGGCGCTATCGTCCCCGGGGTGACGAGTTATCCCGGCGACAGTGACGGTGGCGGTTCCGAGGCGCAGCCGGGGCTCCTCGTGTGCGCCCGCTGCGGCACCAGTGCTGCGGGTCCACGGCCCACCTGGGTCTGTTCCGTGGAGAACGGCGACCGCCAGTACTTCTGCGACGCGTGCTCTCGGGAGAACCTCAGGGCCATCGAGGGCCGGCTGGACTCGGCCTGGTGGTAGGGCCGCTCTACGATCGGCCCATGACGAGCACCTCACAGCACTGGTCCCTGCAGTACTTCTCCCAGGCCAACCCGGAGGGGCCGGGCTGCGACAGTGTGCCGGCGCTGCTGCGGCGACTGGCGGACTCCATCGAGGAGTTGGGGCCGGTCGAGATCCAGGACGTCGTCATCGCCTCGGAGGTGACCGAGCACGGTCCGTGGCGGTCGGGGACCGTGTACTTCCACACGAGCTGACGAGCCAAGGTCACGCCTCCGCGGCCGGTACCTCCTCGTCGAGCTCGTCCTCCGGCAGGAACCCCGGCAGCCACTCCTCCAGTTCCTCGCGCAGCCGGACCGTCGCGCCCAGCTGACACAGCACACCGATGGTGCTCAGGGTCACCCGGTGTATCAGCAGGTACGCCGGGGGGAGGTTGAGCTGTTTGCCCAGCTGGTGGGCGGGGGAGCGGGGGTCTGCGATCCGTGCGGCCTGGCTGCGCATCCAGCTGCGGCTGAAGGTGAACTCGTCGACCTCGGCCGGTTCGATGATCGGCAGGAGGTAGTCGAGGACGGCGTCCGGGTCCAGCTCTATCGACTCCTTCACGAAGCCCTCCGCACGCAGGAGGTCGTAGACCGCCTCCGCCTCGCCGTCCAGCGTCATGCGCAGGGAGGCGCCGATGGGGGCGGGCAGACCGCCCGGGAGCCGGTCCACCGTGCCGAAGTCCAGCACGCCCAGGCGCCAGTCCTCCTCGCCGTCGGGACCGCCGGGCAGGAGGCGGAAGTTGCCGGGGTGCGGGTCGGCGTGGAGGAGGCCGGTACGAGCGGGGCCGGAGAAGAGGAAGCGGGCCAGGAGCTGGCCTGCGCGGTCACGCTGCTCCGGGGTGCCGTCGGAGATCACCTCCGACAGGGGGACGCCCTCGATCCACTCCGTGATCAGGACCTGGTCGCTCTGGTGGACCACGGCCGGCACCACGACGTCCGGATCGTCCGCGAACTCCTCGGCATGGGCCTGCTGGGCCTGCGCCTCCAGGCCGTAGTCGAGCTCCTCCGAGACCCGGTCGCGCATTTCCGCGATGAGGGGCTTGATGTCGATGCCGGGCACGAGGGGGCCCAACAGGCGGGCGAAGCGGCCCAGTTGGGTCAGGTCCGACAACAGGGCCTCGCCGGCTCCCGGGTACTGGACCTTGACCGCCACCTCGCGCCCGTCGTGCCACACGGCCCGGTGCACCTGACCGATCGACGCCGCGGCGGAGGGCTTGTCGTCGAACTCGGCGAACAGCTCCTGCCAGTCCTTGCCCAGGCGCTCCTCCAGCACCGTGTGCACGGTGCGGGTCGGCATCGGAGGCGCCGCCTCCTGGAGTTTCGTCAGGGCCGCGCGGTAGGGACCGGCGACCTCCTCGGGAAGAGCCGACTCGAAGACGGACAGGGCCTGGCCGAACTTCATGGCGCCGCCCTTGAGCTCCCCGAGCACCTTGAACAGCTGGTCAGCTGTGCGCTGTTGCAGTTCGCGGCCGACGATCTCCGCGGACTCGCCCACGATCCGCTTGCCGAGTCCCCAGGTGGCCCGCCCGGCGAAGCCGAGCGGGAGCGCAGCGAGCTTGGCGGTACGGGTAACCGCCTTCCGGGGAAGATCAGACATGCGCCCTCCAGGTCCCAGCCGGCCGCGGTGCGGTTGCCCTGTTGCACAACTCCTCCGACGGCCATTGCTCCTTCATTGTCTCGTGCGCATCCTCCTTCTTGGAGGTGTGTTCTCCCTTACCTTTCGCCGTGGCCCCGCACGGGCATGCGGAATGCGGCCAGACCGGTCGTGAGTGCCAGTTCAATCCGGGCAGTGAGACCTCCCAGCGGGCGCCCGCGCTCGACGGCACCCGGCCGTCCAGGAAGGCGAGCGCGTGGGCGGCCGCCAACCCGGCGACCGTCGTGGCCAGCGCCAGATCACAGGGTCGCGCCGGATGCGGCCTGCTGCCCGAACGCCACTGGGCGACCAGCCGGGGCCAGGTCTGGTCCCGGTCGGTCCGTGTCTCGTGCAGACAACCCGCGCAGCCCGTCTCGCCCGGCAGGACGAACGGGCCGACCACCCCCGTGGCCTCGGCCACTCCCGCGTACAGATGAGGTGTCCCGGACCGCACAAGGGGTTCGCCGGTGGACGGGGCGGGGGCGTGCACGTCGACGTCGTCCCGCGGAGCGAGGATCACCAGGGCGAATCCGGGATCGTCCGCCCCGTCCGAGGCCCGGGAGCCGTGGCGTGGCAGGCGCCCCGGAGCCGCCGCCGAGACCGCCCGGCGGGCGGCCGTGTCCCTGCGGTCGCCGACGGAGGCCGCAGGCAGTCCGCCCGGGGCCACGTCCCCAGGCTCCACCCGGCCGCCGTCCCGCACGTCGACCTCCCCGATTCCGGCACCCGAGAGCAGGGTGGCCAGCACCACGCCCACCCGGCCCGCGCCCCTGACCTGCACACGCAGTGAGCGGCGCGCGGCCAGGAGCGCCATCGCCTCACCCGGTTCGGACGTGGTCAGGGAGAGGGATGCCAGATCGGGTGCGAGCCGGTCGAGGACCTCCTTCCTCCCGCGCAGGGCATCCGCGGCCGGCCCGCCGCCGTTCGCGTCGTCGACGAGGCCGGCCCGCGCGAGCCGGTCCACCAGCGTGTCGACATGCCCCTCGGGCAGATCCATACGGTGTCCCTCCTCCCGCAGCAGCGCGAGACCGCGCGTGCCGTTGAGCAGGTCGAGGAAGCTGCCCGTCGCCGTGTCCATGGGACCCAGCGTCATCGCGTGTGCCGGGGTCATCCCGAACTGAACGGTGTTGAGGTCGCGCCAGCCACGCCGGAGCGCGGGTTTCATCTGCGGAACCATGGTGTGCACGAGCGGAACCACTGCTTGCATGACAGGCCCCCGTAGCCCTCGTAGAACGTCTCCGTACACCGTCGGAGCCGGGCGATGGTCGGTCGCGATTCCGGCGGCGGTGCCAGCATGCCCGGACCCGGCCTGGGCGTGCCGAAAGTTGTCCACAGGTGGGGGTATTCGTCGTACAAATCAAGCGCATGGCGGGCGATCGGAACCGAACCGTCCCGGAGTCGGGACTTCCCGCGTGTGCAGAGGGTAACGTCAAGGCGTGCCCGCCGACCCACTGCACAGCGCCGGAACGCCACAGCGCAGCACGACGAGTCAGCCGCCGAGCGGCTCGGGGGCGAGCGCGATCGAGGTTCGCAGGAGCAGCCGTCGCCGCCGGACGGTCTCCGCGTACCGCGAGGGCGATCGCACCGTCGTGCTCATCCCTGCCCGGATGTCCGAGGCCGAGGAGCAGCGCTGGGTGAGCGTCATGCTCGACAAGCTGGCAGCCCAGGAGAGCAAACGGGTTCTCGGTGACACCGAGCTCTCCGAGCGCGCCCGGCGGCTGTCGGACCAGTACTTCGACGGCCGGGCGCGGCCCACCACGGTCCGCTGGGTCACCAACCAGAACACGCGTTGGGGTTCCTGCACCCCGTCCGAGGGCAGCATCCGGCTGTCGCACCGGCTGCAGGGCATGCCGGAGTACGTCGTCGACTACGTTCTGGTCCACGAGCTCGCACATCTGCTCGTCCCGGGACACGGGCCCCGTTTCTGGCGGCTGCTGGAGGCCTATCCGCGCACCGAACGGGCCAAGGGCTACCTGGAAGGCGTAGTCGCCGCGGACCGGTTGCCGCATCCTCCGGGCGCCCGCGGAGAGTGACCACGGACTCGAACAGGTTTTTGTACCGGATCTGTACCGAGCTCCCTCGGTGTCCGAGTTTGCCGTTAGCCTGTCGCGACGCACTTGCATTCGGGATGGGGGACGGTCGTTACGCATGGCCAGGGAATTCCAGCGCGGCCACAAGGCCAAGATCAGTGACCTGACCGCGGGCACGGACCTGTACGTAGGTGTACAGATCTCCGGCCCCGGACTGACCTTCGACATCAGCTGCTTCGGGCTCGACGCCGAAGAACAGCTTTCGGACGACCGCTACTTCATCTTCTTCAACCAGCCGAAGTCTCCCGAGGACTCCGTTCAGCTCCTGGGTGCGCAGGCGGGCGACACGGAGTCGTTCCGGGTCACGCTCGACAAGATTCCGTCGCAGATCCAGAAGCTCTCGTTCACGGCGACTCTCGACGGCGACGGCCAGATGTCGCAGATCGCCCCCGGCTGTCTCCGTATCGTCGCCGGCGGCGAGGAAGTGGCCCGGTACCCGTTCGACGGCAGTGAGTTCTCCACCGAGCGCGCTGTGATGGTGGGCGACCTGTACCTGAAGGACGTCTGGCGGTTCGCCGCGGTCGGCCAGGGCTTCGACGGCGGGCTGGACGCGCTGCTGAAGAACTTCGGCGGCGAGGTCGCCGAGGAGGAGCCGGAATCCTCGCCCCAGGTCGCCGTACCGGCACAGGCCCAGCCGCCGGCCTTCGCCCCACCCGCCCAGGTCGCCGCGCCGGCTCCGTCGTTCGGCGCACCGCCCGCTCCGGCGCCGTCCGTCCACACCGCTCCGACGCTCGCCGGGACCGCCGCCCCGCCCGCGCCCGCCGCGCCGACGAGCCCGCAGACGTTCGCGCCGCCCGGCGCGCCTGCGCCGGGTCAGTACTCGCCCCCCGGCGCGCCCGCGGGTCAGTTCACGCCCCCGGGTGCCGTCGCGGGTCAGTTCGCGCCTCCCGGTGCCCCCGGGGCCTTCCCCGGTCAGGCGCAGCCCTTCGGCGGCGGCACACAGCTCGCTCCCGTGCCGCCGGAGGCGAACGTCCGTGTCGTCCTGACGAAGTACGCGGAAGCCCCGGTCGGCGACCGCTGGACCGAACAGAACGCGAACCTGGTGCGGGCCACCCTCACCAAGGACGCCCCCATCCTCGCCAAGCAGGGCAGCATGGTCGCCTACCAGGGCGACATCGACTTCGCCCACAAGGGCTCGGGAGTGCTCGGCAAACTCACCGGGGCGCTCACCGGCCAGGGCATGTCCCTGATGCGCTGCACCGGCAACGGCGAGGTGTTCCTCGCCGACGAGGCCAGCCGTGTCTTCGTCATCCGTCTGCAGGGCGAGCAGCTCTACACCAGCGCCCAGGGTGTCCTCGCCTTCGACGAGTCCCTGGAGACCGAGGTCCGCCGCATCGAGGGCGAGGGACTGCCCGGCGGGGGCTTCTTCAGCATGCTCTTCTCGGGCACCGGAGCGGTCGTCGTCAAAACACGCGGCGTGCCCGTCGTCATCCCGGTCGGCCCGGCCACCTACGTCGACGGCAACGCCGTGATCGCCTGGTCAGCCGGTGCGCAGGCGGTCACCACGACCGCGCTCAGGCTGCGTCGCTCCGGGTACGCCCAGCCGACGACCGAGGCCGTGAACCTCCAGTTCCGCGGCGCCCCCGGCAACTTCGTCGTCGTACAGCCCTTCGAGGTGTGAGGCCATGGACTCCCAGACTCTGAGTGCGCACCGCGCCGCCCCGACCGGCGTCCGCATGAGTGTGCACAGCTCCAAGACGCTCAAGGTCACCATGGTCAGCGGGCAGGACTTGATCGCCAAGGCCGGCTCGATGATCGCGTACGACGGCTATGTGCAGTTCGACGGCGCGCCCGCGAGCCTGCGCCGTTCGGCGGAGGCGATGGTCACCGGCGAGGGCGGCCGGCTGATGCTGGCGCGCGGCGACGGAGACCTCTACCTGGCCGACTACGGCGGCGACATCCTCGTCCTGCACCTGAACGGCGAGGCGCTGTCGGTCAACGGGGCCACGCTGCTGGCCTGCGACGCCTCGCTCGAACTGGCCATCGAACCGGTCAAGGGACTCGCCAAGCTGTCCGGCTCCGGACTGACCAACCTCGTCATCAAGGGCACGGGCTGGGTCGCCCTGGTCAGCCGCGGCATCCCGATGGCCCTGGACTGCGCCGAACGCGAGACGTACGTCGACCCGGACGCGCTCGTCGCCTGGACGACCGGGATGGAGATGAAGGCCCGCCGCACCATCAAGGCGAGCGCCCTCATCGGCCGCGGCAGCGGCGAGGCCTTCCAGATCGGCTTCAAGGGGCAGGGCTTCGTCGTCGTCCAGCCGAGCGAGGACACCGGCGACCGATTCAAGATCCGGGGCTGAGGGGAGCACCAGACACATCATGCACAGCACACTCTTCGCACACGTCCCGGTCGAGTCGACCGGGCGCTACACCCTGCAGAACCCACAGCTGCTGAAGACCGACGTCACCCAGGGCAGCAGCCCGATCCTGGCCCGGCAGGGCGCCATGGTGGCCTTCGAGGGTCAGGTCGAGTTCGACAGCCAGTACCGCAACCGCAACTGGCGCAACGTCGAGCGGATGACCGGCGAACGCCTCGAACTCATGCGCTGCAAGGGCAACGGCGTCGTCTACCTGGCCAACCTCGCCCAGCACCTGCACGTCATGGAGGTCGGCAGCGGGATCACCGTCGACAGTTCCTACGTCCTGGCCTTCGACGGCTCCCTCGGCGTCGGCATCGTCGCGGTGGACAGCGCGGTCGAGGTGGCCGCCGCGGGCGCCTACAACCTGGAGCTGTCCGGCTCCGGGCAGGTCGTCCTGATGACCTCGGGCGAGCCACTGGTGCTGGAGGTCGGACCGGAAAAGAACGTCTGTGTCGACTCCGACGCTGTCATCGCCTGGTCCACATCCCTGCGCACCCAGCTCCAGGCGCCCACTTCCACCTCCGGCGTGTGGCGCCGCAGGGGCACCACCGGCGAGGGCTGGGAGATGCACTTCGGCGGTACGGGCCACGTCCTGGTCCAACCCAGCGAACTCCTGCCGCCGCAGGGCATGCGCAACGGCGGGATGCTCGGCCAGTTCGGCATGCGCGGCAACTCCCTCGGCGGCAGCAACAGCTGACCGCCGGGACGGTACAGGTAAGGGGCGCCCGCCATTGCCGGGCGCCCCTTACACATGCGCTCACAGCCTCGCGCGCGTGGCTTCCAGTAGTCGTACGACCGATTCGTCGGCGACCCCCGCAACCTCGTCGTAGGCGAACCACCGCACGTCGAGCGACTCGTCGCTGATCGTCTCCACGGCGCCGTGCGGGGCGAGTGCCGCGTACTGGACGTCGAAATGCCAGTGACAGGGCGCCGGGATGGGATGCCGGTCCAGCCGGACCGGGCCGCCGGGCAGCAGGGTGAGCCCCGCCACGCCCGACTCCTCCGTCGCCTCACGCAGGGCCGCCGCCGCCACGGAGACGTCCTGAGGCTCGCAGTGGCCACCCATCTGGAGCCACATGCGCAGCTTCTTGTGGAGGGTGAGCAGAACCTGCCCGCGCGAGGGGTCGATCACCAACGCGCTCGCCGTGATGTGCCCCGCGTGACAGGCCTTCCACATGCCGTCCGGGTGGGCCGACAAGTGATCCAGATAGGCCTGGCGCAGCTCCTCCTGGTCCTCGTAACCCTTCAGTACGAGGACCGCGTCGTCGTGGAGGCTCACTCGGTGTCGTCGCCCTCGGAGTCGTCCTTCTTCTTCAGGTCGGGCTTCTCCGCTGCCTCGCCGAGCATCTTGTCCAGCTCGGAGAAGTCCAGCTGCTCGCGGTGCACGAAGCCGTCCGGGTCGTCCAGGTCGGAGGCGGTCGGCAGCATGTCCGGGTGGGCCCACAGGCCGTCCCGGCCGTCGACACCGCGCGCGTCCGTGAGCGAGGCCCACAGGCGGGAGGCGTCGCGCAGGCGGCGCGGGCGCAGTTCCAGACCGATCAGCGTGGCGAACGTCTGCTCGGCGGGCCCGCCAGAGGCACGGCGGCGACGCAGGGTCTCGCGCAGCGCGTCGGCGGACGTGAGGCGCGGCTTCGCAGCCGCGTGGACCACCGCGTCCACCCAGCCCTCCACGAGCGCCAGAGCCGTCTCCAGACGGGCCAGGGCCGCCTTCTGCTCCGGGGTGTCCTCCGGCTGGAACATGCCCTGCTGGAGGGCGTCCTGAAGCTGTTCGGGGTTCTGCGGATCGAACTGGCCGACCACGTCCTCCAGCTTGGCGGTGTCGACCTTGATCCCGCGCGCATAGCCGTCGACCGCGCCGAACAGGTGCGAGCGCAGCCACGGCACGTGCGTGAACAGGCGCTGGTGGGCGGCCTCGCGCAGGGCGAGGTACAGCCGCACCTCCTCCTTGGGCACGCCCAGGTCCTTGCCGAACGCCTCGATGTTCACCGGCAGCAGCGCCGCCTTGCCGGCCGGGCTCAGCGGCAGGCCGATGTCGGTGGAGCCGACGACCTCGCCCGCGAGCACGCCGACGGCCTGTCCGATCTGAGTGCCGAACATGGCGCCGCCCATTGAGCGCATCATGCCGATCAGCGGGCCGGCCATGGCCTGCATCTCCTCCGGCAGGACATCGCCCATGGCGGTGCCGACGCGCTCGGCCACCGGGTCCACGAGCTCCTTCCACGCGGGCAGGGTCGCCTCGACCCACTCCGCGCGGGACCACGCCACGGCGGAGCCCGCACCGGACGGCAGGGACGTCGCGTCGTCGAGCCACAGGTCGGCGAGCCGGACGGCCTCCTCGACCGCGGTGCGCTCGGCGGGGCCGACGCTCGCGTCCTTGGTGCCGTCAGGGGTGCCCTGGGAGACGGTCTGGCGGGCGATCTGCTTGGCCATGTCCCAGTTCACCGGGCCGCCCTCGTAGGAGAGCATCTGGCCCAGCTGCTGGAAGGCGGCGCCCAGGTCGGTGGGGTTCAGGGAACCGAACATGGCTGCGAGCGGATTGTCGGCACCAGGGCCGCCAAAGCCTCCGGCGCCGGGCAGGTCGCCAAAACCGAACGGGTTGGCCGGGCCCTGACCACCACCGCTCTGCTGGTCCTTCTTCTTGCCCTCGTCGCCGTCGTCCGGCTCCTCCGGCGGAAGGCCGAATCCGAATGGGGTGTCACTCACGGGATTCCTCGGCTGGTAAGGCCACCGGTTCCTCCGGCGGCGCGGCTGCCCGATAACACCACCCAGCGTAGACACCGCGGGCGGTTCGGGCCTCGGTGCTCCGCCGACTCGCGGCCTGCGGCAGGATGGATGCCACCTGGTACGTACGCGTCACTCGCGTTCCTACTGAAGACAACCGCTGGAGACGCCCGGTGAGTTCCCCTGATCCGCAGGTTCGCGCAGCGCGAAACCAGTCAACCAATCCCGCCGCGCGCGGGCCAGTCGTCGCGGTCACCGGTGCCGCGTCCGGCGTCGGAGCCATGCTCACCGAGCGGCTCGCCGCCTCCGAGGAGATCAAGCAGGTCATCGCGCTGGACGAGCGGCGCGGCGAGTGCGAGGCGGCGCAATGGCACATCCTCGATGTGCGTGATCCGGCCATCGCGGAGAAGCTGCGGGGCGCCGACGTCGTGGTGCACCTGGCGCTCGATCTCGATCTGGAGACCGATCCGGCCGCCCGTACGGCGTACAACGTGCGGGGGACACAGACCGTCCTGACCGCCGCTGCGGCCGTCGGCGTCCACCGGGTCGTGCTGTGCACCTCCGCGATGGTCTACGGGGCGCTCCCGGACAACGAGCTGCCGCTGTCCGAGGATGCCGAACTGCGGGCCACGGCGGAGGCGACCGGCGTCGGGGACCTGCTGGAGATCGAGCGGCTCGCGCGGCGGGCGCCGCGGGCACACCCCGGACTCAACGTCACCGTCGTACGGCCCGCCGTGCTGGTGGGCGGAGGGACCGACACCGCGCTGACCCGGTACTTCGAGTCGCCGCGGCTGCTGGTCGTCGCGGGGTCCCGGCCCGCCTGGCAGTTCTGCCACCTCGAGGACCTGTGCAGCGCTCTGGAGTACGCCGTCCTGGAGAAGGTCGACGGGGAGCTCGCCGTCGGGTGCGACGGGTGGCTGGAGCAGGAGGAGATCGAGGAGCTCAGCGGGATCCGGCGGATGGAGCTGCCCTCGGCGGTCGCGCTGGGAGCGGCGGCTCGGCTGCACCGGATCGGGCTGACGCCGTCTCCGGCGGGGGATCTCGCGTACACGATGTACCCCTGGGTGGTGAGCGGGAGCCGGCTCCATGACGCCGGGTGGCGGCCGAAGTGGACCAATGAAGAGGTTCTTGCGGAGCTGCTGGAGGAGGTCGCCGGACGGCACACGGTTGCCGGGCGGCGGCTCGGGCGCAAGGACGCGACGGCTGCGGGAGCCGCGGGGGCGACGGTGGCGCTGCTAGGTGCGGCGGCCGTCGTACGGCGGGCTCGGAAGGCGCGTCGGCGGATCTGAGTGGGCTGGGGGTGGCGTCTGGGTTTTCTCGCCCCCGCCGCCCCTTCCCGTCCCTCGGGGGCTCCGCCCCCGGGCCCCCGCTCCTCAAACGCCGGAGGGGCTGGATGACGCCGGACGGGCTGCATCGTAGGACGCTCCAAAGGCGCACACGCGTGTGCCGGGCGATCACGCAATTCCCGCCCCTCTCCGGTGTGCGGCACGATGGACGTATGGCACCCACCAACGACCATCCCGGCGAGCAGGCCGCGCAGGACCCCGTCAAGCTGATCGCGATCCGTGAGACCCCGCTCTCCCTCGACGAGGTCTTCCGCGCCGTCGGCGACGAAGCCGCCGGGGGCACCGCCCTGTTCGTGGGGACCGTGCGGAATCACGACGGGGGAGCCGACGTCGATCAGCTCGGCTATTCGTGCCACCCCAGTGCCGAGGCCGAGATGCGGCGGATCGCCGAGAAGGTGGTCGCCGGGTATCCGGTGCGGGCGCTGGCGGCGGTGCACCGGGTCGGGGACCTGGCGGTCGGGGATCTCGCCGTCGTCGTCGCCGTTTCCTGCCCTCATCGGGGGGAGGCCTTCGAGGCCTGCCGGAAACTGATCGACGATCTCAAGCACGAGGTGCCGATCTGGAAGCACCAGACGTTTTCTGACGGTACGGAGGAATGGGTCGGCGCCTGCTGAACCCTTCCTTCACCCCTCCGGTTGCGTAACTGCACCCCTGGCGTGAGCGTTGTCAGTGCGGATGGTTAATCTGCTGATCTGTCAGTTTTTCACGCTTGCTCACTGTGGGGTCGGGAGGTCGGCATGGGGGCGCTCGTCTGGTTGTTGATTCCGTTCGTGGCAGCGGTTGCCGCCGGGCTCTGGGGCAGCTGGGCCAACCGCACCCGTAGCGCGCGCAGCGACGGCCCCGAGCTCGACGGATACGCCCGGTTCCGCGCCGCCATGGAGAAGTCGCACTCCGGCACCTGACGGCCCCGTGACAGCCAGCCTCGGCTGCGGCGCCCTGACGATGGTCCGACAGGAGCGTCCCGTACTGTCGTGCCATGCCACGCCGCACCGCGACGATGCTCGCCTCCACCCTGATGCTGATCGCGCTCCTGTGCGCGGGATTCCTCATCAAAGTGCCGTACGCCGAGATGTCACCGGGCCCCACGGTGAACACCCTCGGGGACCACGGCAGCGAGCCGGTGCTCCAGATCTCGGGGCGCAAGACGTATCCGACGACCGGTCACCTGAACATGACCACCGTCCGGGTCACCAGCGCCGACTTCAGGATGAGTCTCGTCGAGGCCGTCTACGGCTGGCTCGCGCACGACAGCAAGGTCGTGCCGCACGACACCCTCTACCCGGACGGCAAGACCGAGCAGCAGTCGACCCAGGAGAACGCCGAGGAGTTCAGCCAGTCCCAGGAGAGCGCCAAGGTCGCCGCCCTCAAGGAGCTGGACGTCCCCGTCCGGTCCTGGGTGATCGTCTCGACCGTCGTCAAGGACTCCGCGGCCGAGGGCAAGCTGCACGCCGGTGACGTGATCAAGACCGTCGACGGTACGACGGTGAAGGCGCCGGACGACGTCGCCAAGCTGGTGACGAAGCACAAGCCCGGCGAGAAGGTCGTCTTCACGGTCGTACCGGCCAAGGAGCAGGCCGCCGCCGAGAAGGCGAACAAGACGGCGACCAGGACCGAGAAGGTCACGATCACGACGAGGACCTCCGACGACGAGGGCGAGAAGCGGGCCATCGTCGGGATCGCCGCCGGGACCGACCACACCTTCCCGTTCACCATCGACATCAAGCTCGCCGACGTCGGCGGCCCGAGCGCCGGTCTGATGTTCGCGCTCGGCATCTACGACAAGCTCACTCCGGGCAGCCTCACCGGCGGCAAGTTCGTCGCCGGTACCGGGACGATCGACGACGACGGCAAGGTCGGCCCGATCGGCGGCATCGAGATGAAGACGGTCGGTGCGCGCGACAAGGGCGCCCAGTACTTCCTGACGCCCGCCGACAACTGCGCGGCCGCCGCCAAGGACACTCCCGGCGGGCTCACCCTGGTCAAGGTGAGCACCATCGACGACGCCCTCGGCGCGCTCAAGGACCTTCGTGAGGGCAGGACGTCCGACCTGCCGAAGTGCACCACCAAGGGCTGACCGCGTCGCGTGCACACGACCGGGGGCGCCCTTCACACAGAAGGGCGCCCCCGTCGTCGTGTCGGAGAAGGAGAACCAGGGACCCGCGACCGCTGCGGCCGGGCTCAGTCCTCGAAGGTCGCCGACAGTGCCTCCGCGAGACCCGGGACCAGCGCGCCGCCCGTGAGGACCTCCGTCGGGGAGTCCTTCTCGCGCAGGCGAAGGGCCGAGTCGCGGGTGCCGTTGCGCAGGACCCCGACCGTCATGCGGACCTCCTGGCGGTCCGGGTGCTCGGCGACCCACTTCGCCAGCCGGGCCTCGCTCAGCCCCTGCGGGACGGACGCCTCGGCGGTCGGCGGCAGCATCAGGCGCTCCACGGTGAGCGCGCAGCCAACGACCGCGTCGGGCCAGGCGATGGTGCCGAGGAACTCGTCGAGCGCCTTGCCCGCGGGAATCTCGTCCTGCTCGATCGGGGTCAGAGCCGAGGACTCCTGGCCTTCCTCCAGACCGAGCTGGCTCGCGAGAGCGGGTTCCTGGGTACGCAGCCGGGCGGTGTCTACGAGGGCGAAAAGGCGGGCGGGCTGGTCCCAGCCGAGGCCGGAGACGTACTCGTCGATCTCTAGTACGGCCCGGGTGAGCGGGCTCGCCGCCATGGGAGTGTTGGACATGGTCACAATCCTGCCTCGTTAGTCACCGGAATCGGGAACCGAGTAAGCGGTGAGTAAGTTGCATAGGTGTGGGCCCGCGATCACAGGGGGCCACCCTGGGCCCGCGAACACGAGGGTCTGACGGATCGACAGCGAACTTCGAGGTGCGCACCTTGGCTTTCCAGATGCCGGACCGCGGCGGAGGCCCCACGGGGCCGCGGATGAGAGTGGGCCGCCCGTCCCGGCGCGTCCGGACCCTGCTCATGACGCTGGGCGTCCTTGCCGTACTCGGCATGGCGTTCACCATGTTCGCGGGTTTCTGGACGGACTGGCTCTGGTACCGCTCGGTGAACTACTCGTCGGTGTTCACCACCACCCTGTGGACGAAGATCGGGTTGTTCTTCGTCTTCGGTCTGCTGATGGCCCTCGCGGTCGGCTTCAACATCTGGCTGGCACACCGTCTGCGCCCGCCGTTGAGCGCCATGTCGATGGAGCAGCAGAACCTCGACCGCTACCGGATGGGCATCGCGCCGTACAAGAGGTGGCTGCTGCTCGGGATCACCGCCCTGGTGGGCCTGATCGCGGGTGCCTCGGCGTCCAGCCAGTGGCGGACCTGGCTGATGTGGGTCAACGGCGTGTCGTTCGGGCAGAAGGACCCGCAGTTCCACCTCGACATCTCCTTCTACACCTTCGACCTGCCCTGGTACCGGTTCCTGCTCGGCTTCGGCTTCGCCGCCGCGATCCTCTCGGTGATCGCCGCCGCGCTCACCCACTACCTGTACGGCGGCCTCAGGGTCACCTCGCCGGGCGCGCGGGCCACCGCCGCCGCGACGGGACACCTCTCGGTGCTGCTCGGCGTCTTCGTCGCCCTGAAGGCGGTCGCCTACTGGCTCGACCGGTACGGCCTCGCCGTGAAGTCCAGTGACTTCAAGGCGACCGACAGCTGGACCGGCCTCAGGTACGTCGACGCGAACGCCTATCTGCCGGCCAAGACGATCCTGTTCTGCATCGCCGTCATCTGCGCGCTGCTGTTCTTCGCCACGCTGTGGCGGCGCACCTGGCAGCTGCCCGTGATCGGCTTCGGCCTGATGGTGCTCTCGGCGATCCTCATCGGCGGGCTCTACCCGGCGATCGTCCAGAAGTTCCAGGTCCAGCCGAACGAGCAGGCCAAGGAAGCGCCGTACGTCGAGAAGAACCTCAACGCGACGCGCGCGGCCTACGGCATCGACGACGCCGCGGTGACGGAGTACTCCGGCAAGGCCACCACCACGGACAAGACCAAGCTGCGCGACGACGTCGACGCCACGGCGAGCATCCGGGTCGTGGACCCCAACGTCGTCTCCCCGACGTTCCAGCAGCTCCAGCAGATGCGGAACTACTACGCGTTCCCGACCAACCTCGACGTCGACCGTTACGGCAAGGACGACAAGAACGCCGGGGGCCAGGACACGGTCATCGGTCTGCGCGAGTTGAACCTCGCCGGCATTCCGAAGAACAACTGGATCAACGACCACTTCCGCTACACCCACGGATACGGCGTGGTCGCCGCGAAGGGCACCGAGGCCGACTCCGAGGGCCGCCCGGTCTTCACCGAGTCCAACCTGCCCTCGCAGGGCGACCTCGGGACGTACCAGCAGCGGGTCTACTACGGCGAGAAGACCACTGAGTACTCGATCGTCGGCGGTCCCCAGAAGGAGATCGACTACTCCGACGACGACGGCGAGAAGACCTACAGCTACAAGGCCAAGAGCGGGGTCAACCTCTCCAGCCCGGTCAACCGGGCCGCGTACGCGGTGGCCTTCAACGAGCCGCAGATCCTCTACTCCGGAGCGATCGGCGAGGGCTCACGGATCCTGTACAACCGCACGCCCAAGCAGCGCGTCGAGGCGGTCGCCCCCTGGCTGACCATCGACGGCGACGCCTATCCGGCGGTGGTGAAGGGCAAGATCCAGTGGATCGTCGACGCGTACACGACGACCAACGGCTACCCGTACTCCTCCCGTACGACCCTCGGTGACACGACGGCCGACTCGCTGACGGCGACCAACAACTCGCGCGCGGTGGTGGCCCAGCAGAACCAGGTCAACTACATCCGCAACTCGGTGAAGGCGACCGTCGACGCGTACACCGGCGAGGTCAAGCTCTACCAGTGGGACACCAAGGACCCGGTCCTCAAGACCTGGATGAAGGCGTTCCCGGGCACGGTGGAGCCCAGGAAGGACATCTCCACCGACCTCATGGACCATCTGCGGTACCCGCAGGACCTGTTCAAGGTCCAGCGTGAACTGCTGTCGCGCTACCACGTCGAGGACGCGGACACCTTCCTCAGCGGCAGTGAGGTGTGGCAGGTGCCGGACGACCCGACCAACAAGTCGGGCAACGCGGTGCCGCCCTACTACCTGAGCATGAAGATGCCGGACCAGTCGGCGCAGGCGTTCTCGCTCACGACGACGTTCACGCCCAACGGACGTGACAACCTCAGCGCGTTCATGACGGTCGACGCCGAGGCGGGCACCCCTGACTACGGCAAGATCAGAATTCTGAAACTGCCGACCAACACCACGGTCAACGGGCCCAAACAGGTGCAGAGCCAGTTCAACTCCGAACAGGACATCGCCGAGACCATCAGCCTCCTCAACAGAGGCGATTCCAGCGTGGAGTACGGCAATCTCCTGACGGTGCCGCTCGACGGAGGACTGCTCTACGTGGAGCCGGTCTACGTACGCGGTGGTGGACTCAAGTACCCGCTGCTGCGGAAGGTGTTGGTGACCTACGGAGGCAACACCGCCTTCGAGGACACCCTCGACGAAGCCCTCAACAAGGTCTTCGGCGCGGACGTTTCGACCACCCCGCCACCGGACGACGGCGGGGGGACCACCACTCCGCCGCCGACATCCAGCAACCCGACGGTCCAACAGGCGCTGGTCGACGCCCAGAAGGCCTTCGACGCCGGCCAGGAAGCCCTGAAGAAGGGCGACTGGGAGGCGTACGGCCGGGCCCAGACCGATCTGCAGGACGCGCTCCAGCGGGCCGAGGACGCGCAGGCCGCGGCGAACAAGAGCGGCAGCAGCGCGAAGCCCAGCAGCAGTCCGAGTCCGCGCAGCAGTCCCAGCAGTAGTCCGAGCAGCAAGCCCAGCGGCTGATCAAAAGCCCACCTCGCGCCGTGATACGGTTGGAACACAACGGCGCGGGGTGGAGCAGCTCGGTAGCTCGCTGGGCTCATAACCCAGAGGTCGCAGGTTCAAATCCTGTCCCCGCTACTGAAAACGAAGGCCCGGATCCTCTTGAGGATCCGGGCCTTCGTGATGTGCGAACGCATGTACCGACCCGCGAAACGGCCATGCCGCCCCGTGGCAGTTGGCGGACGGTGTTTGACTTGTCTCTCTGTGGGCATGTCGACAAAACGCTGAAGTGACCTTCCTGGCTGCGGTATACCAGGTGTACCCAGGTTGCAGGGGGTGCGACGATGGACGTTATGGGGGACAAGGCAACTCTGTTGAAGACAGGGCGTTTTGTGCAGCCTGCCGATTTTTCGGAGTCGACGGGCGACTTGTCGCAGCCCATGGACCGGGACGAAACCGGTGAGGCTGCCGAGGAGGCACGCCATCGCCTTGCCGCGGAGAACGGTGACGCCGAGGCGATGAGTGTCCTCGGTGCCCTGCTGCTGCGCCGCGGCGATCTCGACGGAGCCGAGCCGCATCTGCGTGCCGCCACCGCCGCCGGAGACCGGGCCGCGGCCAACAACCTGGGTGTCCTGCTGTACCAGCGTGGATACGCCGACGACGCCGCCGGCTGGTGGCGGATCGCCGCCGTGGCCGGGTCCGCCGCGGCCGCGCACGCGCTGGGGCGCCACCACCGCGAGCGGGGCGACGAGCCCGCCGCCGAGTACTGGCTGCGGCAGTCCGCCGAGCAGGGCCACGCGCTGGGCGCCTACGCGCTCGCCGACCTGCTGGAGCACCGAGGGGACGCGGGCGCCGCACCCTGGATGCGGACCGCGGCCGAGCGGGGGCACCGGGAGGCTGCCTACCGGCTGGCCCGTTCGCTCGATCGCCGGCTGGCGCCCGAGGACGACATCGGGGACGACAGCGGTGCCGGCGACGAGGCCGAGCAGTGGTACCGCCAGGCCGCCGCGCGCGGACACCGGCGGGCCGCGCTGCACCTCGGGGCGATCCTGGAGAGGCGCGGTCAGCTCAAGGAGGCCGGACGCTGGTATCTGACGTCCGCCAAGGACGGCGAGGCGCGTGCCGCCTGCGCCCTCGGCTTCCTGCTGCGTGACGCGGGGGACACCGAGAGCGCCGCCGTGTGGTGGCTGCGGGCCGCCCAGGACGGGGACGGCAACGCGGCCAACGCGCTCGGCGCGCTGCACGCCGAGCGCGGGGAGCAGCAGACCGCCGAGCGGTGGTACCGGGCGGCGATGGACGCCGGCGACGACAACGGCGCGTACAACCTCGCGCTGCTCTGTGTCGAACAGGGCCGGACCGCGCAGGCGGAGCAGTGGTACCGGCGGGCGGCGTACGCAGGGCACCGCGAGGCGGCCAACGCGCTCGCCATCCTGCTCCTGCAGGGCGGGGACACGGCCGGCGCGGAGCCCTGGTTCTCCAAGGCCGCCGAGGCCGGGAGCGTGGACGCCGCGTTCAACCTGGGCATCCTGTTCGCCGGGCGCGGCGAGGAGGCCGTAGCGCTGCGGTGGTACGAGCGTGCCGCCGCCGCGGGCCACACCGAGGCGGCGCTGCAGGTGGGCATCGCCCGGCTGCGGGACGGCGACGAGCCCGCCGCCGAGCGGCATCTGCGGTGTGCTGCCGGGGGCGGCAGCGCGGAGGCCGCGTACCGGCTGGCGACCGTGCTCGACGCCCGGCGGCCGCCGGTGCCCGCGCACCTGCTCGGGGAGTCCGTGCACGAGAAGAGCGAGTGCGAGGAGTGGTACGAGCGGTCGGCCTCCCAGGGGCACCGGCGGGCCCAGGTGCGGGTGGGCATGCTCGCCGCCGCCCGGGGCGATGTCGTGGAGGCGGCCCGGTGGTACCGGGAGGCCGCCGAGGCAGGTTCCCGAAACGGGGCGTTCAACCTGGGACTGCTGCTCGCCCGGGAGGGGAGCGATCCGGAGGCCGCCGTGTGGTGGGCTCGGGCGGCCGATGCGGGGCACGGGCGGGCGGCGTTGCGGTTGGCCCTGGTCTACGCGCGTCGGGGTGAGCTGGCCGAGGGACAGCGGTGGGCCGACCGGGCCGTGGCGCTGGGGCCCGCGGAGGTCTCCGAGCGGGCGGCCCGGCTGCGGGACGCGCTGCGGGAGGAACTGTCCGCGTAGTGCTCCGAGTGATGCCCCGCGGTCGCACGTCGGACGCGCCCCGCCCGCATCTGCTCGCGGCCAGACGATTTGCCTCTGGCCTCACCCTTCACGTAACGTTGCATTCATCGCCGCGGGGTGGAGCAGCTCGGTAGCTCGCTGGGCTCATAACCCAGAGGTCGCAGGTTCAAATCCTGTCCCCGCTACTGAAGGCCGAGGGCCGGAATCCGATCAAGGATTCCGGCCCTCGGTGTTTTCACGGCCGGTGGCCCACCGCCTCCTCGTACAGCGCGCGGTCCACCGTCTTCGACTCCGGCAGGGCCGTGCCCTCCGCCACGCCCTGTGCCCTGTACGCCGCTTGCAGACGGTCCGTCGTGCCCGCGCGGATCTCCCAGTCCATGCGCAGGGACGGCGTGGACCTCAGGATCTCCTCGTCGGTCTTCAGGAGCTTCGCCAGATAGGTGACGAAACTCGCATCCGACTCCCGCGTCCACGTCGTCGTTCAGCAGGCCGGGGCCGTAGAGCATGCCGCCCAGGGGCTCGCCGAGGGGCTGGCCGCCGAGGAAGGCGTAGCCGGCGTCGCCGTCGCCTGCCGCAGCCCGAGGGACCGACCAGGCAGACGAACTCGCCTGGGGCGACGCTCAGGTCGAGGGGGCCGAGGGCGGCGACGGAGCGCGGCGGGTGGCCGAAGGTTCGGGTCACGCCGGTGGCGTGGAGTGTGGCGCGGGGATGTCCCGCGGTGGGTACGGGGTGCGGATCAGGGTGCGGATCTCCCACGGTTGCTCCTTGCGGAGTGCGGTACGGAGAGGGATGGCCGCACGACGATATGACGGACCGTCAGATTCAGGAAGCCCGCCGACCGCACAAACGCCTGTACGCAACACGAAGCCCCGGCACCTGTACGGTGCCGGGGCTTCGGACGCCGGGGCCTACGCCGCCGAGCAGTTCGGGCAGACACCCCGGTACGTCACCTCGACGCCCGAGACGGCGAAGCCGAAACGCTCCGAGTCGGGGAGGTCGGCCAGCGGGTTGCCGGTGGGGTGGACGTCCCGGATGGCTCCGCACTGGGCGCAGACCAGGTGGTGGTGCGGCCGGTGGGCGTTCGGGTCGTACCTCTTGGCGCGCTTGTCGGTCGCGACCTCGAGGACCTCGCCGAGGTTCACCAGCTCGCCCAGCGTGTTGTAGACGGTCGCCCGGGAGATCTCGGGCAGCTTGGCCACGGCGCGCGCGTGGACCTCGTCGGCCGTCAGGTGGACGTGTTCGCCGTCGAGGACCTCGGCCACGACGCGCCGCTGCGCGGTCATCCGCCAGCCGCGGCCGCGCAGTCGTTCCAGAAGGTCGCTCATGTGTCCCAGCCTAACAGCTGGTGACCAGAATCCGAATGGGTGTGAGTTTAGAGCTCTGATCGAATTGGACTGAGTCCAGACTGGGGTGGGGTCGGAGCTCGGCCTAGGAGCGGGCCGGCACGCGCTGCCGTTCCGGTGCCCAGCAGCGGATGATGTCGCGGACCGAGACGATGCCCGCGGGCTCGCCCTGGTCGAGGACGATGAGGTGCCGGAAGCCGCCGTGTGTCATCGCGTGCGCGGCCTCTTCCAGGGTCCAGGCCGGGGTGGCGAAGACGACGTCGGTGGTGGTGTGGGCGTGGGCGTACTCCGTGTCCGGACTCTGGCCCAGGCCGACGGAGTTGAGGATGTCGCGCTCGGTCAGAATGCCGATGCCGATGCCGTCGGGATCGAGGACGACGGCAGCGCCGACCCGGCGGGCGGACATCAGGGCGGCGGCTTGGCGGAGGGTGTGGGCGGGGCCGATGGTGAGTACCACCGTGCTCATGGCGTCGAGGACGAGCATGGGTTCTCGGTCACCTCCTGGGAGCCAATGAAGTAATTCATTGGTTCACAAGTTCACAAATGAGGGTCCTCTCAGAGTCGCAGGCAAAGCGCGGGTCAACAAGAGGGCGCGCGACGCCGATTGAGGGCGCGCGCTCATCTGGGCCCCTTGGGTCCGATCCGCGATCCGCGATCCGCGATCCCCGATCCGCGGCTGCCGGTCGGCTGGTTCTAGTGGCGCTCGTTGAGATAGCCCAGGAACTCGTCGTGCAGGATGCCGTTCGAGGCGGCCGCGTTGCCGCTGTGCGGGCCGGGGCGGCCGTCGAGGCCCGTGAAGGTGCCGCCGGCCTCCGTCACGACGATCGCGTTCGCGGCCATGTCCCACAGGGAGAGCTCCGGTTCGGCGCAGATGTCGATCGAACCCTCGGCGACCATCATGTACGGCCAGAAGTCGCCGTACGCGCGCGTGCGCCAGACCTCGCGGGTCAGGTCCAGGAAGCCGTTCAGGCGGCCGCGGTCCTCCCAGCCGGTGAGGGAGGAGTACGCGAAGGAGGCGTCCGTGAGCTTGCCGACCTGGGAGACGCGGAGGCGGGAGGCGGTGGAGAGGCTGCGGCCCGTGTAGGCGCCGTACCCCTTGGCGGCCCACCAGCGACGGCCCAGGGCGGGGGCCGAGACCACGCCGACCACGGGCTGGTAGCCGCCCTCCGACGCCTCCGTCAGGGAGATCAGGGTGGCCCAGACGGGCACGCCCCGTACGTAGTTCTTGGTGCCGTCGATGGGGTCGATGACCCAGCGGCGGGGACCGGTGCCCTGGACGCCGTACTCCTCGCCGAGGATCGCGTCGCGGGGACGGGCGCGCTGGAGGTGGCCGCGGATGAGTTCCTCGGCGTCCTTGTCGGCTTCGCTCACCGGGGTCATGTCCGGTTTCGTCTCGACCTTGAGGTCCAGCGCCTTGAAGCGGGCCATGGTGAGAGCGTCGGCCGCGTCCGCGAGGACGTGGGCGAGGCGGAGGTCGTCGAGGTAGTCCGGCATGTGGCGAACGCTATCTGTCGTTGTCCGTACGGTGCTATAGGGGCTGGAGTGTGGACGCCGTCGGGGAGTGTGGGTTTGGGGTGCCGGGGCGGTTCCGTTCGGTTCGGGGTGTGGGTTCGGGGTGTCGACTTGGGCGGTTCCGGTCGGGTGGTGCTTCGGGGTGCCGACTGGGGTGGGTCGGGGTGCCTGCTCGGGTGGTCCGGCGACCGTGGGTTCGTCGTGGTCGGCGCCGCCGGCCCGCGGACGATGACCGGAGTGTGTCGACCGCTCGCCCGCGGGCTGATGACCGACGCGCGCCGGCCGCCGGCCCGTCGGCGAATGACCGTCGCGTGCCCCCGATGCCCTCGCGGACCCTTGACAGTGCCCTCGTGCGCGTCAAATCTGTGCGCAGAGCTGCTCGCTCCCTGGGAGGCGACGATGCCTGCTGCGCGGGAATCCCTGCTGGACGCTGCCTACGCGGCGTTGGCGCGCCGGCCGTGGTCCGCCGTGCGGATGGTGGATGTCGCGGCGGCGGCCGGTGTGTCCCGGCAGACGCTGTACAACGAGTTCGGGAGCAAGGAGGGACTGGCCCGTGCTCTCGTCAGGAGAGAGGCCGACGGGTATCTCGTCGGCGTCGAGCGGGCGCTGACCACACACGGGGACGCGCGGGAGAGGCTGACCGCGACCGCCGAGTGGACCGCGTCCTCGGCCCGGGAGAACGCCCTGGTGCGGGCCATGCTCACCGGCTGCTGGAGCGAACGGCTTCCCTCGCCGACGCTCTCCGCCGTGCCCTCCTCCTCCGCGGTACCGGCACAGCGCCGGGCCGACGGACCGCTGCCGTCGCCCGGCGACTTCGTGGCGCTGGTGCGCGACCGCGCGGTGACGGTTCTCGCCGGGCCCCATGTGCAGAAGTCGGATGTCGTGGACCTCGCCCGCTCCTGCGAGCTGGCCGTCCGGCTCGCCCTGTCCTGCGTCGCGGCCCCGCCGGGCGAGGGCGGGGTCGTGGACCTGGTCCGCGGCGCGCTGCACCGGCAGCCGGTGTGAGACGGGGCCGGGCCGGGACCCGCGGAGTGCCTAGTGCTGCGAGCCCGACAGTTGGAGACCGATCACGCCGATGATCACCAGGCTGATCGAGACGATCTTCAGGGTCGAGACCAGGTCGTCGAAGAAGATCATTCCGTAGATCGCGGTTCCCGCCGCTCCGATACCGGTCCACACGGCGTACGCGGGACCCACGTCCAGCTTCCGCAGGGACAGGGTCAGCAGACCGAAGCTGCCGAGCGCGAAGATGCAGAACGCGACCGTCGGCCACAGCCGGGTGAAACCGTGAGAGAGCTTCAGGCACACAGCGAAACCGGTCTCGAGCAACCCGGCCACCACCACCAGCAGCCACGCCATGTGCTGTCCTCCCGTATGTCCGGCTCGGTGCGATTATGCACTTACCGAACTCGCCTGCGGCCAAACAACGCGGAGGTCAGTCCCCCCTCCTCAACCGCTCCCGGCGGCCCCCTCGGTCCTCCTCAGTCCCCTTCGGTCCGCTCCCGTGTCGCGAGCAGCCGCCGCAGGGAGTACAGCCGGGCCGGATCGGCGTGGCCCGCCGCCACCCAGGCGTCGAGCGCGCAGTCCGGCTCATCATGACTGCACGCGCGCGGACAGCCCTCGGTTCCCGGTTCCAGGTCCGGGAACGCGTGGATCACCCGGGACGGATCCACGTGGTGCAGCCCGAACGACCGCAGGCCCGGGGTGTCGATCACCCAACCGTCGTCGCCCGCCAGGGGCAGCGCGAGCGCCGACGTCGTGGTGTGGCGGCCGCGGCCGGTCACCGCGTTCACATGGCCCGTCACGCGGCGACGGTCCTCCGGCACCAGCGCGTTCACGAGAGTCGTCTTGCCCACGCCCGAGTGGCCGACGAACGCCGTGATCCTGCCGTCGAGTTCCTCGCGTATCCGGTTCACCGCCTCGCCGTTCTCCAGCTCCTCGCGGCTGGTGACGACGTAGGGGATGTCCAGGTGGCCGTAGAGCTCCAGCAGCTTGTCGGGCTGGGCCAGGTCCGACTTTGTCAGGACCAGGAGGGGGGTCAGGCCGCCGTCGAACGCCGCGACCAGGCAGCGGTCGATGAGCCGGGGGCGGGGTTCCGGGTCGGCGAGGGCCGTGACGATGGCGAGCTGGTCGGCGTTGGCGACGACCACGCGCTCGAACGGATCGTCGTCGTCGGCCGTACGGCGCAGGACCGACGTCCGCTCCTCGATGCGGACGATCCGCGCGAGGGTGTCCTTCTGGCCGGAGAGGTCGCCGACGATCGCCACCCGGTCGCCGACCACGGCGGCCTTGCGGCCCAGCTCGCGGGCCTTCATCGCCATCACGATCCGGTCCTCGACCAGACAGGTCAGGCGGCCCCGGTCGACGGTGAGGACCATGCCCCAGCTGGCGTCCTCGTGCTTGGGGCGGATGTGGGTGCGCGGCCGGTTGCCCTTGCGGTTCGGGCGGCTGCGGATGTCGTCCTCGTCGGTGTTCTTGCCGTAGCGGCGCATTTTCCTACGCCCCTACGCCTTGTCGCTCCCGAGCATCCCGGTCCACATGTCCGGGAAGTCCGGCAGGGTCTTGGCCGTCGTCGCGACGTTCTCGATGCGCACGCCCTCGACCGCGAGACCGATGATCGCGCCGGCCGTGGCCATGCGGTGGTCCTCGTAGGTGCGGAAGGTCCCGCCGTGCAGTGGGCGCGGGCGGATGTGCAGACCGTCGGCGGTCTCGGTGACGTCACCGCCGAGTTCGTTGATCTCCTTGGTCAGCGCGGCCAGGCGGTCCGTCTCGTGCAAGCGCAGATGGGCCACCCCGCGCAGGGTGGAGGGGGAGTCCGCGAGGGCTGCGACCGCCGCGATTCCGGGAGTCAGCTCGCCGACCTCGCCCAGGTCGACATCGATGCCGTGGATCGCACCCGAACCGGTGAACACCAGGCCGTACTCGGCGAGTTCGCAGGAACCACCCATCTCGGTGAAGATCTCGCGCAGTCGGTCACCGGGCTGGGTGGTGCGGGCCGGCCAGTCCGGGATGACGACCTTGCCACCGGTCACCAGCGCCGCCGCCAGGAACGGCTGCGCGTTGGAGAGGTCGGGCTCGACGGTGAGGTCCCGGCCCAGCAGGGCGCCCGGTGTGACCCGCCAGACGTTCGGCTCGCCGCCCGACTCCGGGGTGTCCACCTGGGCGCCGACCGCGCGCAGCATGTCCACGGTCATGCGGATGTGCGGGAGGGAGGGCAGCGAACCGCCGACGTGCCGGACCTCGACACCCTGGTTGAAGCGGGGGCCGGAGAGCAGCAGGGCGCTCACGAACTGGGACGACGAGGACGCGTCGATCTCGACCGGGCCGCCGTCCAGGGCGCCCGCGCCGTGCACCGTGAGCGGCAGCGCGCCGCGGCCGTCGTCGTCGATGCGGGCGCCGAGGGCACGCAGGGCGTCGATCACGCCGGTCAGGGGGCGTTCGTACGACCTCGGGTCGCCGTCGAAGCGGACGGGCCCGTCGGCGAGGGCGGCGACGGGGGGCAGGAAGCGCATCACGGTGCCGGCGTTGCCGACGTCCACCGTGGCGGGGCCGCGGAGACCGGCCGGCAGGACGCGCCAGGTCTCGCCCGTGCCGTCCGGGCCGACACCTTCCTCGATGCCCACGCCCATCTCTCGGAGGGCCGCCGCCATGAGGAGGGTGTCGCGGGAGCGGAGGGGGCGGCGCAGCCAGCCCGGCTCGGAGGCCAGGGCCGCCAGTACCAGGGCGCGGTTGGTGACCGACTTTGACCCCGGGACGTGGACCGTGGCGTCGACGGCTCCACTCGCGTGGGGGGCGGGCCAGAGGGCGGTGTCTGAGGGGTTCAAAGCCATGGGTTCACTTTAGTGGGGGGTCGTGGGTTGGGTGCCGCGCCGTCGTGGCTGGTCGCGCCCCGCGGCGCAGCCGCAGAGGGCACAGCCCCGCGTCCCTGACGCATGCCCGTCCGGGACGCGTCATACCTGCAGCAGCCACCGACCTCCGCCGATGAGTGAGCACAGTGACACCGCGTGGAACAGGAACAGCCACAGCCCCGCCGGTACGTGCGTCAGGCGGGACAACTGGTCGGCGTCCGAATCACCGGCCCCGCCTCGCGCCCGCTTCGCCTGCAGCTCGAAAGCGGGACGCACCCCGCCCAGCAGCAGGAACCACACCGCCGCGTACGCGAACGCCGCCTGCACCTGCGGCCCGGCGAGCCAGGACACCACCACGAAGGTGCCGCCGGTGAGCACCACCGTCAGCGCCCCGTACGCGTTGCGGATCATCACCAGCAACGCCACCAGCAGAACCGTCGCCGCCCACAGCAGCAGGGTGATGCGGCCGGCGGCCAGCAGGGCGGCGCCGCCCAGGCCGAGCAGCGGGGGAGCGGTGTAGCCGGCCGCCGCGGTGAGGATCATGCCGATGCCGTGCGGCTTGCCGCGGCTGACCGTGAGGCCACTGGTGTCGGAATGCAGCCGGATACCGGTGAGCTGCCGGCCCGTGCACAGGGCGACCAGGCCGTGGCCGCCCTCGTGGGCGATGGTGATCGCGTTGCGCGAGACGCGCCACAGGGGGTGCGGGACCACTATGGCGAGCGCCGCCACCATGGTGGCCAGCACCACCCACAGATCAGGGTCGGGCTGGAGACCGGTGAGCCGGTCCCAGAGGTCGGGCAGCGCGGTCGATGCGGTGCTGTCCATGTTTCCCGGTGGCTCCCTCTCCTCGTACGGAGTCTGGCAGTGTGGCACGTATGTGCGGACGGTATGCAGCCAGTCGTGGGCCCGAGGATCTCGCAGGAATCTTTGAGATCGACAAGTGGGAGTCCGAGGAGACCCTGGAGCCCGATTACAACGTGGCCCCGACCAAGGGGGTCTACGCCGTTCTCGACCGCCCTCTCAAGGACGTGGACGACCCGCGGCCGGTTCGCCAGCTGCGGAAGCTGAAGTGGGGGCTGGTGCCGAGCTGGTCGAAGACGCCCGAGGGCGCGGCCCGGATGATCAACGCCCGCGCGGAGACCGTGCACGAGAAGCCGTCGTACAAGCGGGCCTTCTCCACCCGCCGCTGCATCGTCCCGGCCGACGGCTACTACGAGTGGGTCACCGGCACGCAGGAGCGGGACCTGGAGGTCGAGGGGAGGAAGAAGCGGCCGCGCAAGCAGCCCTACTTCGTGCTGCCCGCCGACGGGTCGGTGTTCGCGATGGCCGGACTGTACGAGTTCTGGCGCGACAAGACCCTGCCCGACGACCACCCGCAGGCCTGGTGGGCGACCTGCTCCGTGATCACCACCGAGGCGGAGACGGGCCCGCTCGCCGTGTCCCCGGCCGACGGACCGCGCACCCTCGCCGACATTCACCCCCGGATGCCGCTCATGCTCACCCCGGACCGCTGGGACGCCTGGCTCGACCCGTCCCACACGGACGTGGACGATCTGCGTCCGCTGCTCGCGCCCCCGTCCGAGGGGCTCATGCGGGCCTACCCGGTCTCCACCGCCGTCAGCAACGTCCGCAACAACGGCCCGGAGCTGCTGAAGGAACTGGACGGCCCCGAAGAGAGCACGCTCTTCTAGCCTTCAGGTGTGAAGACCGAGATCATCAGCACCGAAGCCGGAGACGCCCGCATCACCTGGCACCCGGCGCGCACGGCACGGCTCGTGCTGGCCGTCAGTCACGGAGCCGGTGGCGGCATCGAGGCGCGGGACCTGCAGGCCCTCGCCGCGACCCTCCCGCGGCACGGGGTGAGCGTCGCGCTCGTCGAGCAGCCCTGGCGGGTGGCCGGCAAGAAGGTCGCGCCCGCGCCGAAGACGCTGGACGTGGGATGGCGGGGAATCTGGCCCGCTCTCGTGGAGCCCGGCCTGCCGGTGGTCTCCGGCGGGCGCAGCGCAGGGGCCCGCGTCGCCTGCCGTACGGCCGTGGAACTGGGGGCGGCCGCGGTCCTCGCCCTCAGCTTCCCGCTGCACCCGCCGGGCAGGCCGGAGAAGTCGCGGGCCGCGGAACTGCTCGGCTCCGGGGTGCCCACCCTGGTCGTACAGGGCGGCAACGACCCGTTCGGGAGGCCGGAGGAGTTTCCCGACGGCTCCTTCTCGCTGGTCGAGGTGGCGTACGGCGATCATGGCTTCGCGGTGCCGAAGCGGGCCCCGATCACGCAGGAGGAGGCCGTGACAGTCGTCACGGACGCGGTCGCGAAGTGGGCCGGGTCACTGGGGTGAAGGCCCGGGAATGTTGAGCCGTGGACCTCTGTTGAGGCGGACAGAAGTGCTGAGGAACTGGCACCGACCGTCGTAGAGAGGAAGTCCACCGCATGGGTTCGACCTACTGCCCGAGCCGCAGCAGCCGCGCTGACCTGGACTGGACGGTGCTGCGCGCGACCAAGACCACTCCTATTCGAGGGGCGGCCGGGGCGGGTAGTCGTCTATCCTCCAATTCCGGTGGCACCGGTTTCGGTGCTGCCCGGAATCTTGAGGAGGTGGGTCCGGTCACTGGGATCGACGCAGGGACCGACAACGGCCAGGCGGAGCAGCCCGAGGGCCAGGGCACGAGCACGGAGACCACGTCGGAGCGCAGTGCGCGCTTCGAGCGGGACGCGCTCGAATTCCTCGACCAGATGTACTCGGCCGCTCTGCGTATGACGCGCAATCCGGCCGACGCCGAAGACCTGGTGCAGGAGACGTACGCCAAGGCGTACGCGTCCTTCCACCAGTTCCGTGAGGGCACCAACCTCAAAGCGTGGCTGTACCGGATCCTCACCAACACGTTCATCAACTCGTACCGCAAGAAGCAGCGTGAACCCCAGCGCTCCGCGGCCGAGGAGATCGAGGACTGGCAGCTCGCGCGCGCCGAGTCGCACATGTCGACCGGACTGCGCTCAGCGGAGTCGCAGGCGCTCGACCACCTGCCCGACTCGGACGTGAAGGAAGCCCTCCAGGCGATCCCCGAGGAATTCCGCATCGCCGTCTATCTCGCCGACGTCGAGGGCTTTGCGTACAAGGAGATCGCGGACATCATGGGGACACCCATCGGTACGGTGATGTCCCGCCTGCACCGCGGCCGCCGTCAACTGCGCGGCATGCTCGAGGACTACGCCCGTGAGCGCGGGCTCGTCCCGGCCGGTGCCGGAGAGTCGAACGAAGCGAAAGGCTCGGGCTCATGAGCTGCGGAGAGCCGCATGAGACGGACTGCAGTGAGGTACTCGATCATCTCTACGAGTTCCTCGACAGTGAGATGCCGGACGTCGATCGCGTCAAGTTCAAGCAGCACTTCACGGAGTGCTCGCCGTGCCTGGAGAAGTACGGCCTCGAAGAGGCCGTGAAGAAGCTCGTCAAGCGGTGCTGCGGTCAGGACGACGTGCCGACCGACCTGCGCTCCAAGGTCCTGGGCCGGCTCGACCTGATCCGCTCAGGACAGGCCGTGCCCGACCACGACGTGACGGCCTCGCCGGTGACGCCGCAGGAGTCCTGAGCGCCACCGGCGGCCTTCGTCGCCGGTGCCTCGCGGTCAGATCTCCAGGCCGTTCTCGATCCTCTTCAGCCCGTGCCGGGCCAGCGCGAGATTGCTGCGGGCCCGGTCCAGGGCGACGTAGAAGAACAACGTGCCCTTGCTGCTCATGAGCGGTCGGATCAGGTGGTACTGCTTCCCGAGGGTGATCAGGATGTCCTCGATCACGTCGTCCATGTCCAGCGAGGCCAGGGTGCGCATCTTGGCCCGCACCACCTCGGTGTTGCCCGCGGCGGCAAGCTCCAGGTCGAGGCCCTGGCCGCCGCCGATGGCGCCGAGTGACATGCCGCTGTCGTAGTCCACGACGGCGGCGCCGATCGCGCCGTCCAGACTCATGGCTTCCTTGAGCGCGGTCTCTATGTTCACCGGTTCCCTCAATTCTTCCGTGCTGCTGACCGGTCGATGCTCGGCCAACTACGATCGAAGCCAAGCGACTTGTGGGTCACTTAGCGTCAGTTTTGGCGTGTGTGACGAAACTTGTCGTTCAAAGTAGTGCGTGGTGTCGGACCGTGGAGGGC
The DNA here is from genome assembly GCF_036174265.1 of Streptomyces sp. NBC_00285. Classification (NCBI taxonomy): domain Bacteria; kingdom Bacillati; phylum Actinomycetota; class Actinomycetes; order Kitasatosporales; family Streptomycetaceae; genus Streptomyces; species Streptomyces sp. NBC_00285. The sequence goes on from NZ_CP108055.1 coordinate 7,139,427, forward strand.
CAATGGGGGAAAACGCGACCGCGCTCCAGACCTCCCTGGACCGGTTGCTCGACGCCCCCGGGGTCACGGGTGTCGCCCTGGTCGACGCGGTGACCGGTCTTGTCTACGGCGCCGCGGGGGACGTCACCGAGGCCGGAGCCGGCGCGGAGAGCAGCGAACTCGCCCATCTCATCGCCCAGCGGCTCGGCGAGGCCGGCGCCGAGGGCGAGTTGGAGAGCGTGGTCCTGACCAGCCGCCGCCGCCATCAGATGCTGTTCACCGTCGTACGGCCGGCCGGTGACCCCCTGCTCCTCGCGGCCGGCCTGGACCGCGACCGGGCCAACGTGGCGCTCGCCCTGCGCAGTCTGGGCGACCGCATCACCGAGGTACTGGCGTGAACGCGCCGCCGGTCCGTAACGTCCCCGCACTCCTCCAGGCGCTGCGGGAAGAGGAGTTCACCGGCACGGTCCGGGTCTCCGGATCCCCCGGCGGAACGATTCACCTCCGCGGCGGCCTGGTCGGCGCGATCGAGACCCCCGGTGCGCCCACAGCCGCCTCGGCCCTCCTCACCACAGGCCGCGTCGACGACGAGGCATGGCTCGCCGCGTGCGCGACGGAACCCGACGCGGACCGGGTCGGCGCGCACCTGGTCGCCGCCGGGCTGGTCGGCGCGGCCGAACTCGAGATCATCTGCACGGCCGCGGTCTTCGACGGTGCCTTCGCGATGGCCCTCGGCCCGGCGGGCGGCTGGGAGACCGGCGACCGCGAACCGGCGCTGGTGGCGGCGCCCGGTGCGGAGCCCCGGGCCCTGACCGAGGAGGTCACCCGACGTACGGGGCTGCTGGCGCGGACGGGGGTCACACCGGGGGAGTTGGCCCGGCTGCGTCCGGAGGCGGCGGGGGATCCCGGCTCCGGTGCCATGGGCTTTGGGGACGGCAGCCCGGGTGCGTGGTTGTCACGCCGGCACCGGGAACTCCTGGACGGTGTCAACGGCCGCCGCACTCCCCGGGATCTCGCCTTCGCCCTCGGACGTGGGCTGTTCGCGGTGATGCTGGACCTGCACCGCCTGGAGGCGTTGGAGCTGATCCGGTGGGAGGCCAGGGCCGCTCCCGGCAACCGCCCGAGCACCGCGCCCCGCGTGGCCCCCGAGGGCCTCACCGGGCCCGTCCCCGGCGGCGGCCCCCTGCCCAGACGCAGACCCGGCGGCACATCTCCCGCCCGGAACCACGGCGAGCGCGGAGAGAAGGGCGGCGAGTGAGCCCACAAGCCGAAGAACCCGGGAGGACCTCGGGCTCCGGGAGTACCTCAGGATCCGGGAGCACCCAAGAACCCGCGAGCCCGCCAGGACCGGCGGGCCGGACCGGCCCGGCGAGACCGTCGAAGCCGGCGGTTCCCACGGAGTCGTCGGGGTCTCCGCGGGCCAGGAAGTCGTCGGGGTCTTCGCGGGCGTCGAATCCGGCGGTTCCCGTGAGGTCGGCGGAGTCTCCACAGGCCACGGAGCCGTCGGAGTCGCCGCGGACGGTACCCACGAAGTCCTCGAAGTCCCCACGGGCCACGAAGTCTTCGGGGCCCTCACAGGGCACGAAGCCCCCGGAGTCCTCAGACCCCCCGAAAGACCCCCCGAAGCTCCCTGGGCGCGCGAAGCGCTCGGAGCCGTCAGACGCCGGCGCGCCGTCGGAGTCTCCCAAGCCCCCCGACCCCTCCGACGCCCCGAACCCCTCCAGGCCCCCGCGTCCTCGGAAGGGCGCCAGAGCTGCCAAGTCGCCGAAGGCCTCCGGCACCGTGAGCGCCGGGGGCGGCAGCACCGGTTCCACCGGCTCCGTCACGCCCGCCGAGTCTGCTCAGTCACCGACCGCACGCCCGCCCCTCCCCGTGCGCGGTGCCGTTCCGGCCGCTGCACCTCCGTTCGCGGGTCCGGTGCCCTCGCCCGAGGAACTGGCCGCCGAGCAACCCTCGATCGAAACGCTGCAGCGCGTCCATCAGCTGCTGCAGGCTCTCCCCGAGAGCAGAATCCCGGCCGAACCCCCGGCGGCGTCCGGACCAAGGAGCACGTGTCCATGACCGAAACCCCGTCACCCGAGCCGGACACCGCCCTCATCGACATCCTCGCGTCGTTGCGCGACCGGGTGCTGGGCGTCAGCGAGAGCGTGCTGTCCACCGCGGACGGACTGCTCGTCGTCGCGGACGTCGACTCCGCGCACCCCGAGTCCGTCGCCGCGCTCGCCGCCGCGACCCTCGGAGTAGGCCGCCGTATCGCGGACCTCGGCGGCGCCGGACCACTGCGCGAGGTGATCGTGCGGGGCGGGTCGGGGCATGTCGTCGTGACGGCCGTGGGCGACCGTGCGCTGCTCACCGTCATGGGCGACGAGGGCCTGGACATCGCCGCGTTCCAGCGCGAGTCGCCGGCCGCCGTGGAGGAACTCAGCAAGGCACTCGCCGCGGACATCCCGAACTGAGCGCACAGAAGCGCACGGGAACGTTCGCTCGGCGGTCACTCGATCGGGCTAATCCTGAGGCGATATGCTCGCAGATTCCCCCGTAGCGGCTCACCCGGTCCGTCCCGCGTTCTAGGCTCCGGAGCCGGAACAGGCGCGGCCGGGGGAGGCGTTGGCGTGGAGGCGGTACCGGCACGGGCGCGCGCGTACATCGCCTGTGTCGCCGTGGTCGCGCTGACCTGTCTGCTGCCGTTGCCGTCCGTACGCGCTCCCTGGTGGGCGGTCGTACTGCTCGCCGTGCTGTACGCCGGAGGTGAGCAGGCCGCCGCCCGGAGCCGGTTCGCCGGCACCTTCTACCCCGTCCTGCTGGCCGGCGCCTTTCTGCTGCCGCCCCCCGCCGCCGCCCTCGTGCCGCTGCCGGGGGCCCTGCTGTCCCCGGTGGAACAGCGGCCGCGAGGGCTGCGCCGGATCTGGCGGGCCGCGCAGCTCGCCGTGGGCGTGTGGGCGGCCGCCCGGGTGCACTGGGCGATGGGCGGCCGGGACGCGGTCGTGGCCTCCGACTTCCCGTACGCGCTGGTCCCGGCCGGGGTCGCGGTCCTCGCGTTCTGCCTGGTGCTGAGCCTGCTGGACGGGGGCATCCTGGCGCTCGCCGAGAGGACCCCGGTACGGCAGGCCTGGCGCGGCCTGTTTCTCCGCTCCCTCGCCCCCGTCGCCGTCCACGGGCTGGCAGGGCTGATGATGGCCGTGCTGTGGCGCAGTCCCTACGGTCCCGTGGCCGCGTTGCTGGTGCTGCTGCCGATGGGCGTGTCGTGGTGGGTGTTCGCGCAGTACCACCGGGAGAGGGCCGCCCACCAGGCGACCATCCGCGCGCTCGTGCAGGCCGTCGACATCAAGGACGAGTACACGCGCGGGCACAGCGAACGGGTCGGGCAGGCGTCGATGATGATCGCGCGGGAGCTCGGTATGGACGACGCCCGCATCGAGGTGCTGCGGTTCGCGGGGATCCTGCACGACGTGGGCAAGCTCGGGGTGCCGACGCGGCTGCTCCGCAAGGACGGGCCGCTGACGCCTGAGGAGCGACGGATCATCGAGCTGCATCCCGAGTACGGGCACGAGATGGTGCGGGGCATCTCCTTCCTCGGGGAGGCCAGAGCGGCCGTACTGCACCACCACGAGCGGCTGGACGGGAGCGGGTACCCGTACGGGCTGACGGGTCCTCACATCCCGGAGTCGGCGCGGGTGGTGGCGGTCGCCGACGCCTTCGACGCCATGACGTCCACCCGCTCCTACCGGCGGGCCCGGCCGGTGGGCGCCGCGTTGGAGGAGCTGGAGAGGTGCGCGGGCAGCCAGTTCGACCCGCGCATGGTGACGGCCCTCGTCGGCGCGCTGGCCCGGCACGGCTGGCATCCGGCGGTCACGGCGGACGAGACCGGGCTGCCGCGTCCCCGGCCGAGCGTCGTGGGGCGGCCGGGAGCCCGCCGGTGAGCGGGCGCGAGCTGTTCGAGGAAGCGGCGCGGAGCGCGGCCCCGCGACCGGCCTCGCCACCGGACCGGATCACACCCGGCCGTGCTCCCCGGCCCCCGTTCCTCCTCACCCTCGTCCACGCCTCCGCAGCGCTCCTGGCTCTCGGTTCGCTCGCGTTCACCCTGTGGACCGGCCTGGAGGAGCGCGGGACCGCCCTCGCCTTCGGTGTGCTGCTCACCGTCGGTGAGCTCAACCGGCGCAGCGGGCCCCACGTCCGGGAGGCCGCGCCGCTCGGCGCCGCCGGGGCGCTGTCGTACGCCCTGCTCGGCGAGAACGCCGGCGCACCCACCCATCACGGCGCCGCCCAGGTCGTCACCGTGGTCCTCGCCGCCTCCCTCGTCGGCAGCGTGCCGCACATCGCACGCGGGCAGGGCCCCACCACCGACCAGCTCGCCCGGCGCGTCCTCACCGTGGGATTCGCCGCCGTGTGCTTCCAACCCCTGTACAACCAGGGGATGTTCGCCCAGTGGGGCGGCCCCGCGTACGCCGTGCTGCTGCTGGCCCTGCTCGCGCTCACCGCACTGTGCGACGCCGTCCTCGCGGCGGCCCTGGCGCACTCCCGCACCCGCTGGCCCTTCGGCCCGCTGCTGAGGGACGAGCTGCGAGCGCTGCTGGGGATCGGATCCGCGGTGGTCGCCACGGGGGCCGTGATGGCGCTCGCGGTGGCCGTCGTAGGACTGTGGGCACTGCCCGTCTTCTCCGTGCCGCTGCTGCTCACCCAGCTCTCCGTCCGCCGGTACGCCGCCGTCCGCGCCACCAACCGGCAGACCATCGCCTCCCTCGCCCGGGCCACCGAGATCGCCGGGTACACGCCCGCCGGACATGCGCGCAGGGTCGCCGCGCTCAGCCGGGAGGTCGGCCGCGACCTGGGACTGTCCCGACCCGAGCTCACCGTCCTGGAGTACGCCGCCCTCATGCACGACATCGGCCAGCTGAGCCTGGTCGACCCGGTACCCGCGGGCGCCACCGCCGGGCTGCCCGTCGCCGAACAGCGCCGTATCGCGCTGCTCGGCGGGGCCGTCGTACGGCAGACTGGCGTCGACGCGGCCGTCGCCGTGGTCGTGGAGCGGCAGGCCGACCCCTGTCGGGAGCAGCCACTGGCCGCGCGGATCGTGCGCGCGGTGAACGCGTACGAGGAGAAGACGCGGGACGCCGGACCCGGCGGGCCGCTGACCGCGTTGGAGGAGCTGCGCCTGGGCACCGCGGGGGACTACGCTCCGGAAGTCGTGGAGGCGCTGGCCAGGGTGCTGTCGAGAGACTGTCTGACCTCCCCTGCGACGGGGTAACCCATGGGTAATGAGCGCCCTTCCAAGCACACGTGGTTGGATGCGAGAGAGAGGGTGTCCGGGGGCACAGCCAGCCCACTCGACGGAACCGGCAGGCGGGAATCGTGAGGATCTTCGGCAAGGGACGGAACCGGCCCTCCGCCTCTTGGCGGCAGGCCACCGACCGCGCGTTCACGCTGATCGGCGACGGTCGGTACGAGGACGCGGGCGCGCTGCTGACACGTGCCGCGGACCTGGAGCCGTGGCTGTCCGAGTCCTGGTTCAACCTCGCCCTCCTCCACAAGTTCCGGCACGACTGGGAGCAGGCGCGGGCCGCGGGCCTCAGGGCCGTCGCGCTGCTCGACCGGGAGACCGGGGCGCCCGACTGGTGGAACGTCGGTATCGCGGCGACCGCCCTCCAGGACTGGCCGCTGGCCCGGCGCGCCTGGCAGGCGTACGGGCTGCGGGTACCGGGCGGGGCGACCGCGTCCGGGGAGCCGCTCGGCATGGACCTGGGCAGCGCGGCCGTACGGCTGTCTCCGGAGGGGGAGGCCGAGGTGGTGTGGGGGCGCCGACTGGACCCCGCCCGCGTGGAGGTGCTGTCCATCCCGCTGCCGTCCTCGGGGCGGCGCTGGGGTGAGGTCGTGCTGCACGACGGGGTGCCGCACGGGGAGCGCACGACCGCGTCGGGCCACGCGTTTCCCGTGTTCGACGAGATCGAGCTGTGGGCGCCTTCGCCCGTGCCGACCTGGGTCGTGCTGCTGGAGGCGGCCACCGAGGCGGACCGGGACGCGCTGGAGCAGCTGGCCTCGGATGCCGGGTTCGCGGCGGAGGACTGGTCGTCGTCGGTGCGGCTGCTGTGCCGGATGTGCTCCGAGTCGCGGATGCCGTCGGACGAGGGCGACGGGGAGCATCTCGACCCGCACGATCACAGTGAGCCGGGGCATCCCGGGCCGCTGGGGCACCGCACGGACGGGCAGCTGTGGGTGCCGGAGCGGGAGTGCGGGGTGGCCGCGCCGGCCGCGCTGGTTCGGGGGTTGCTGGACGGGTGGGTCGCGGACAGTCCGGATTCTCGTGACTGGCGGGACCTGGAAGAGGTCTGTTAGGTCGTTGGTCGGGTGCGGCGCCGTCGTGGCTGGTCGCGCCCACGCGGCGGAGCCGCAGATCGACACAGCCCCGCGCCCCTAGAGGCAACCTCCCCTTACCCTGTATGCGCACCTCCCCCTTGTTCTTGTTCAGGAAGGCGATCCGTCGGTCATGGCGCAGCAGGACACCGATCAGCAGCACGTGGGCGTGCTCCCCGTCGACGACGAGGGGTTCGTCATCGACACCGAGGACGCCGAGGAGCGCGAGAACGCCTGGCGGGAGCGGGGCACCTCGCGGCCCATCACCGTGGTCGGCAACCCGGTTCTGCACAAGGAGTGCAGGGACGTCACCGGGTTCGGCGCGGAGCTGGACCAGCTGGTCGCGGACATGTTCGCCTCGCAGCGCACCGCCGAGGGCGTCGGCCTGGCCGCCAACCAGATCGGTGTCGACCTGAAGGTCTTCATCTACGACTGCCAGGACGACGAGGGCCGCCGGCACGTGGGTGTCGTCTGCAACCCGAAGCTCGTGGACCTGCCCGCCGACAGTCGCAGGCTCGACGACGCGAACGAGGGCTGTCTGTCGGTGCCCACCGCGTACGCGCCGCTCGCCCGCCCGGACTACGCCGAGGTCACCGGCCAGGACGAGAAGGGCAACCCGGTCAAGGTCCGCGGCACCGGCTACTTCGCGCGGTGTTTGCAGCACGAGACCGACCACCTGTACGGCTACCTGTACATCGACCGGCTCTCCAAGCGTGAACGCAAGGACGCCCTGCGGCAGATGGCCGAGAACGAGCCCCGCTACCCCGTGGTCGCGAACGACTGACGTCCCACAACGCCCGTACGCACGGCGCCTGTTCGGGAACCACTCCCTGAACAGGCGCCGTTCGCATGTGCGTCGCACGTTCGATCGGATGTGCTCACGTAGTGATCGGATAGTGATCCGATTCAGGTCACACAAGGGGAGTATCGAGGCACTGTGGGGTAGTGAATGAAGCAAATCCGTTCCCAGAACGGTCAGTTGTGGTGCTGAATGGGAAGTGCGGGGATACGCAACGGCGCACGCCCGGTTCAGCGGGAGGGGTGCGCGCCAACTGGCGGCTGGAAGGGGTTTGTTCGTGTCTGCTTTCCCATACAGCACCACATCGACGCCGACGGCGATCGCGGTTCCACCGTCGCTCTCTCTCCCGGTGATCGAGGCAGCGTTTCCCAGGCAACTGCACCCGTATTGGCCCCGGCTCCAGGAGGGCACCCGTGCCTGGCTTCTGGAAAAGCGGCTCATGCCGGCGGACAAGGTGGAGGAATATGCCGACGGACTGTGCTACACGGACCTCATGGCGGGCTACTACCTCGGCGCCCCCGACGACGTCCTCCAGGCGATAGCGGACTTCAGTGCGTGGTTCTTCGTCTGGGACGACCGCCACGACCGTGACATCGTGCACGGCCGCACGGCCGCCTGGCGGCGGCTCAGGTTCCGTTTGCATCGGGCCGTCGACTCCCCGCAGAGCTCCTTACGTCACGAGGATCCCCTGGTGGCCGGGCTCGCGGACAGTGTGTCGCGGCTGTACTCGTTCCTGCCGCGCACCTGGAACGTACGCTTCGCCCGGCACTTCCACGATGTGATCGAGGCCTACGACAGGGAATTCCGCAACCGCACCAAGGGAGTTGTTCCCACGGTCGAGGAATACCTGGCGCTGCGCCGCCTCACCTTCGCCCACCAGATCTGGACCGACCTTCTTGAGCCGAGCGCGGGACGTGAACTCCCGGACGCCGTAAGGAATCACCCGGCATTTCGGTGTGCGGCCCTGCTGAGTCAGGAATTCGCGGCATGGTACAACGACCTCTGCTCACTCCCCAAGGAAATCGCGGGCGACGAGGTCCACAATCTCGGAATCAGCCTCATCACACACGAGGGGCTGACACTCGAAGAGGCGATCCGGGAAATAAGGCGGCGCGTCGAGAAATGCGTGGACGCCTTCCTCGTCGCCGAAAGCGAAGCCCATCGGTTCGCCGAATCCCTGGACGACGGCACCCTACGCGGAAAGGAACTCAGCGCCGCCGTACGGGCCTGCGTCCGCAATATGCGCCATTGGTTCAGCACCGTCTACTGGTTCCACCACGAGTCCGGCCGCTACATGGTCGACAGCTGGGACGACCGGTCCACACCCCCGTACGTAGACAACGAAGCGGCAGGTGAGAAATGACTCTCGAGTCGGTGCACACCCACACTCCCGCGGCCCAGGAGCCGGGCCACAGGGGCGAACCGCCCCTGGCCGGCGGTCGCGTGCCCCTCCTCGGCCACGGTCTCAGGCTCGCGCGCGATCCGCTGACCCTGCTGTCCGGGCTCCGGCTCCACGGTGACGTGGTACGCCTCAAGCTCGGCCCCAAGACGGTGTACGCGCCCACCACCCCGGAACTGACCGGAGCGGTGGCGCTCAACCCCGACTTCATCATCGCCGGTCCGCTCTGGGAGTCCCTGGAGGGCCTGGTCGGCAAACAGGGCGTGGCCACCGCGAACGGCCCCCAGCACCGACGCCAGCGACGCACCATTCAGCCCGCTTTCCGGCTCGACGCGATACCGGCGTACGGGCCGATCATGGCGGAGGAGGCACGGGAACTGGCCGAGCGCTGGCGGCCCGGGGAGACGGTCGACTGCACCCTGGAGTCCTTCCGCGTCGCCGTGCGCGTCGCGGCCCGCTGTCTGCTGCGCGGCGACTACATGGACGAGCGCGCCGAGCGGCTGTGCGTCGCGCTCACGACCGTCTTCCGGGGCATGTACCGGCGGATGGTGATACCCGCCGGGCCGCTGTACAAGCTGCCTCTGCCGGCCAACCGCGCATTCAATCGGGCGTTGGCCGATCTGCATCTGGTGGTCGACGAGATCGTCGCCGAGCGCCGGGCATCCGGTCAAAAGCCGAACGATTTGCTGACGGCATTGCTGGCGGCGAAGGACGAGAATGGCGACCCCATCGGGGAACAGGAGATCCACGACCAGGTCGTCGCGATACTCACGCCCGGCGGCGAAACCGTCGCGTCCACGATCATGTGGCTGCTCCAGGTGCTCGCCGAACACCCGGAACACGCCGACAAGGTGTGCGCGGAAGTCGAATCGGTCACCGGCGGACGTCCCGTGGCATTCGAGGACGTCCGGTCGCTCACGTACACCAACTATGTGGTGGTCGAGACCATGCGTTTGTGGCCCGCGGTATGGATATTGACCCGGCGCGCCGTACGGGACACCGAACTCGGTGGCTATCACATTCCGGCCGGGTCCGACATCGTGTACAGCCCGTACGCGATCCAGCGGGATCCGGAGTCCTTCGACGACAACGCGGAGTTCGACCCGCTGCGCTGGAGTCCGGAACGGTCCGGGACGGTTCCGAAACACGCCATGAGTCCGTTCAGCACCGGCAACCGGAAGTGCCCGAGCGACCACTTCTCGATGGCCCAGCTGACGCTGATCACGGCGGCGCTGGCCCGGAAGTACCGCTTCGAGCAGGCGGCCGGGTCCGACGACGCCCCCCGGATGGGCATCACCCTGCGGCCGAACAGGCTCCTGGTGACACCGGTGTCCAGGTGACGGGTCAGGCGGCCGCCTCCGGACCCTGGAAGGTGCGCCGGTAGGAGTTCGGGGTGGTGCCCACCGCGCGCAGGAACTGGTGGCGCAGCGCGGCCGCCGTGCCGAACCCGGTTCGGCCGGCGATCGCGTCCACCGTCTCGTCCGTGGCCTCCAGCATCCGCTGGGCCAGCAGCACCCGCTGGCGCAGGATCCAGCGGTAGGGGGTCGTCCCCGTCTCCTGCTGGAAACGGCGGGCGAAGGTGCGCGGGGACATGTGCGCGCGCTCGGCGAGCTGCTCGACGGTGACCTCCTCGTCGAGGTGCTGCTCCATCCACACGAGCACCTCGCCGACCGTGTCGCACTTCGACCGGGGCAGCGGCCGCTCGATGTACTGGGCCTGTCCGCCGTCCCGGTGCGGCGGTACGACCATCCGCCGGGCGATCTTGTTGGCGACCTCGGTCCCCTGCTCCTTGCGCACGATGTGCAGACACGCGTCGATGCCGGCGGCCGTGCCCGCGGAGGTGATCACCGGGTCCTCGTCGACGTACAGGACGTCCGGCTCGACCTTCAGCCGGGGGTACGCCCGGGTCAGCTCGTCCACGTGCCGCCAGTGCACGGCGGAGCGCCGGCCGTCGAGCAGCCCGGCGGCGGCGAGCACGAAGACCCCGGAGCACACGCTGAGCACCCGGGCCCCGCGGTCGACCCCGCTGCGCAAGGCCTCCAGCAGCTCGGGCGGGAAGTCCCGTGTCTCGTAGCAGGCACCGGCCGGGACGGCGATCAGGTCGGCCGACTCCAGCCGCTCCAGGCCGTGCTCGACGTGCAGGGAGAAGCCCGACCGAGAGTCCAGCCTGGGGCCCTCGGCCGAGGCGACCGCGAAGTCGTACACGGGCAGTCCGTCGTCGCTGCGGTCGGTGCCGAAGACCTCGCAGACGACGCCGAGCTCGAAGGGATTCACACCGTCCAGGACGACGGCGACCACGTTTTTCAGCATGCTGCCAGTGTGCCTCAGGGTTGGCAGTAAATCGAGGGTGTGCGGCAGTCCTGCCACTGTTTGTAAGGAGTCATAAGCGCGACAGTAGTGACATGACTTCAGCGCAGACAGAAGGACTGATCGCCATGCTGACTGTTTTCGCCATCCTCGTCCTGCTGGTCCTCCCGTCGGTGATCGGGATCGTCCACGACCGCCGCGTCGACCGCCAGATCCGCGAGGCCGAACGGGCCCACCGGGAGACCGAGAGGCACCTCCCCAAGGCACCGCGCCCCGCGCGGCAGCCCTACTTCACCAGCACCGTGACCAACCACTCCTGAATGCCCTTGCAGGAGACCCGGCCGGTGTCGGTGGCGCACAGCGGACGTGAGGAACTGAGCCGCACCGTGCCCGCCGACACCGCCTTGTACGCGGCGTTCGCGTCACCCGGCAGCAGGACGATCCCGCTGTTGGTGGCCTCAAGACCGCTGCCCTCGACGGTGACCGGCTTCCAGGGGCGGCTCTTCGTCCCGTCCAGCGAGACCCGCACCGTGTCGCCCACCGCGAGGCAGACCGTGCTGCCTCTGTCGGCCGCGTCGAGCTCCGAAACGGGTGTACAGCTGGGTGACGTGGACGCCGAAGGGGGCGACGGTGACACTGTGTCAGTGTCGCTCCCTTGGCTGCCGGTCTCGGTCCCGCACCCCGCGAGCAGCAGGGTCAGCGCGGCGAGCGCGAGGGTCGTGTGACGGTTCGTACGGCGCATGAGTGCCTCCTCTTCCCCTTGGACGTATGACCCGTACACCTGGATCCAGGCCGGGCCCCGGTCGCGAAGGCCGCGACCGGGGCCCGGGGTCATGAGGGGGAGCGTCAGCTGGTCGTCACGGCGGTGTCGTCGAGGACGAAGCTGGTCTGGAGCGAGGAGTCCTCGACACCGCTGAACTTCAGGGCGACGGTGGAGCCGGCGTACGAGGACAGGTCGAAGGACTTCTGGACGTAGCCGGAAGCCGCGTTGACGTTGGAGTAGGTGGCCAGGGTGGTCGAACCGGCGGTGACCGTCAGCTTGTCGTAGGCAGTGCTGCCGGTCTCGGCGGTGTCGATGTGCAGGTAGAAGGTGAAGGTGGCCTTGCAGCCGCTCGGCACGGTCACCGACTGGGACAGGGTGTCGGTGTGCGCGGAGCCGTACCCGTCCAGCCAGGCGTAGTACGAACCGGCGTGCGCCGCCTCACTGCTGGAGTTGGTGATGACGCCGCTGGAGGTGGTCCAGGTGGTGCTGCCCGACTCGAAGCCGGGGTTGCCGAGCAGCTGGGACGAGGTGCAGGTGCTGCTGGTGGAACCGACCGTCCAGGTGAAGGAGGCCGCGCCGGAGGCGCCGGTCGAGTCGCTCGCGGTGACGGTGACCTGGTAGGTGCCCGCGGTGGACGCCGTGCCGGAGATCTTGCCGGTGGAGCTGCTGATGGACAGCCCGGTCGGCAGGCCGCTCGCGCTGTAGGTGAGGGTCGCGCCCGCGCTGTCGCTCGCGCTGATCTGCAGGCTGGCCGTGCCGCCGGTCGTCGTGGACTGGCTGCCCGGGTTGGTGACGGTCACCGTGTTGCCCGTCGTGGTGCCGGTGGTGAAGGCGGTGGTGCCGTTGGGGGTGCCCCAGCCGGTCGGACCGTCGTAGCCGGTGGTCGCGGTGCAGAAGTACGAGGTGGTGCAGGAGCCGTTGTTGCCGCTGGTGACGTCGTACAGGTTGCTCGTGTGGCTGTAGGGGTACTTCGCCGGGTAGTCGCTGGAGCCCGGGGTGCCCGCCAGCGCGTACACACCCGCGATGATCGGCGACGAGGCGCTGGTACCGCCGTAGACGGCCCAGCCGGAACCGCCGTAGGTGTCGTACACGGCCACGCCGGTGGCGGGGTCGGCGACGGCGGAGACGTCGGCCTCCATGCGCTTGGTGCAGCCCGTGTCCGTCTGCCAGCTCGGCTTGGGGTCGTAGGCGGAGCAGCCGGAGCCGGTGCCCTCGGTGGAGCTGGTCTTCCAGACGCTCTCGGTCCAGCCGCGGGAGTTGGAGGACGTGGAGAGGGCGGTGCCGCCGACGGCGGTCACGTACTGGGAGGTTGCCGGGTACTCGGCACCGTAGGCGGAGTCACCGGAGGAGACGGTGATGGCGACACCGGGGTGCTTGAAGTACGAGGTGTCCTCGCTGGTCTGGGAGGAGGCCTCGGACCCGCCCCAGCTGTTGGAGACGAACTTGGCGCCGAGCGTCACGGCCTCGTTCTCGGCGATGCCGAGGTCGGAGTCGTTGGCGGAGCTGGCCTCGACGAGGATGATGTTGCAGTTCGGGCAGACGGCGCTGACCATGTCGATGTCGAGCGCTTCCTCGCCGGCCCAGCCGGTGTCGTTGGTCGGCAGCGAGGTGGTGGAACCGGTCTGGCTGACCTGCTTGAAGCAGCCGTTGGCGACCGTGCACGCCGACAGGCCGTAGGTCGAGCGGTAGGTCGCCAGGTCGGCGGCCGCGTTGGGGTCGTTGTACGCGTCGACCACGGCGACGGTCAGGCCCGTGCCGCCCGTCGAAGGCAGGTTGTAGGCGCTGTGCAGGTTGGCCGGGCTGAGCCCGGAGGGAGTGGCGGCGGCGACCGCGGACGCCAGCCGTTGCTTGATGTCGGTCCGGCGCTGGGCGAAGCAGGACGCGTGACCGGGGGCCGCGGTGGCACACAGGTGCGTGGTCGGCACCTTCTGGCCGGCCTTGCCGGTCGAGTGGAACGTCTGCCGGCCGGGGGAGGTGAGCGCCTTGGAGTTCTGGGTGACGCGGGTGGTGTGCGCGGCGGCGGGCGCTGCCTGCGCGGGCACCGCGACGAGTCCCGCCAGGCCGAGGGCCAGGGCGGGTATGGCGGCGGTCAGGAGTCTTCGCAGGTTACGTCCGGGCTTGCCGGTGCGTGTCTGACGCATGGGGTACTGCCTCCGTCGTGGGAGTGGGGTGCTCGACGTTGGTGGCAGGCCTTTGACGCGCGTAGCGGCGGCGGCGCGCGATGCCGTCATGGGCATGACACTTCTACCGTCCTGTGCATGCCGTGTGTGGACATGACAGGACGGGCAGAACGTAACCGGGCCGGACGAGAGCGGAACAGATGCCTCAGGAGAACTTTGCCGCCCCATAGGAGGTCCATGGACGGCCGATGGCCGGTCCATGGCCCACCACATCAGAAAGACGGGGCTGCCGCCGCCTCAGAAGTCCTCGTCGAGATCCACCGTGCCCTCCACTGCCACCTGGTAGGCGGACGGACGCCGTTCGAAGAAGTTGGTCAGCTCCTGGACGCCCTGGAGCTCCATGAAGGAGAAGGGGTTCTCCGAGCCGTACACCGGGGCGAAACCGAGGCGGGTCAGGCGCTGGTCGGCGACACACTCCAGGTACTGCCGCATCGACTCGGTGTTCATGCCCGGCAGACCCTCGCCGCACAGGTCACGCGCGAACTGGAGCTCCGCCTCGACGGCCTCCGCCAGCATGGCGACGACCTCCTGCTGGAGATCCTCGTCGAAGAGCTCCGGCTCCTCCTTGCGCACGGTGTCGACGACCTCGAACGCGAAGCTCATGTGCATCGTCTCGTCGCGGAACACCCAGTTGGTGCCGGTCGCGAGGCCGTGCAGCAGACCCCGGCTGCGGAACCAGTAGACGTAGGCGAAGGCGCCGTAGAAGAAGAGGCCCTCGATGCACGCGGCGAAGCAGATCAGGTTGAGGAGGAAGCGGCGCCGGTCGGCCTTGGTCTCCAGGCGGTCGAGCTTCTCCACCTCGTTGATCCACTTGAAGCAGAACCCGGCCTTCTCGCGGATCGAGGGGATGTTCTCGACGGCGTCGAAGGCCGCCGCCCTGTCCTGCGGATCGGGGAGGTAGGTGTCCAGGAGCGTCAGATAGAACTGGACGTGGACGGCCTCCTCGAAGAGCTGGCGGCTCAGGTACAGCCGCGCCTCGGGGGAGTTGATGTGCTTGTAGAGGGTCAGCACCAGGTTGTTCGCCACGATCGAGTCGCCCGTCGCGAAGAACGCGACCAGCCGGCCGATCATGTGCTGCTCGCCCTCGGACAGCTTCGCGAGGTCGGCGACGTCCGAGTGGAGGTCGACCTCCTCCACGGTCCAGGTGTTCTTGATGGCGTCCCGGTAGCGCTCGTAGAAGTCCGGGTAGCGCATGGGGCGGAGGGTCAGCTCGAAGCCCGGGTCGAGAAGGTTCTTCTCAGTCTTCTCAGGTGCGGTGGTCATTACTGGCAGGCCTCGCAGGACTCGGGGTTTTCCAGGGAGCAGGCGACGGCGTCCGTCTCCTGCTGTACGGGGACCGTCGCCTGAGCGGCGCGGGCGATACGGGTCGCCGGGCGCGAGCGCAGGTAGTACGTCGTCTTCAGGCCCGACTTCCAGGCGTACGCGTACATCGAGGAGAGCTTGCCGATGGTCGGCGTCTCCAGGAACAGGTTCAGCGACTGCGACTGGTCGAGGAACGGGGTCCGCGCCGCCGCCATGTCGATCAGTCCGCGCTGCGGGATCTCCCACGCCGTGCGGTACAACGCCCGTACGTCCTCGGGGATCCACGCGAAGTCCTGGACCGAACCGCTGGAGTCGCGCAGCGCCTCACGGGTGCGGGCGTCCCACACGCCGAGGTCCTTGAGCTCCTGCACCAGATACGAGTTGACCTGGAGGAACTCGCCGGACAGCGTCTCGCGCTTGAACAGGTTGGAGACCTGCGGCTCGATGCACTCGTACACGCCGGCGATCGAGGCGATGGTGGCGGTGGGCGCGATGGCGAGGAGGAGCGAGTTGCGCATACCGACCTGGGCGATACGTTCCCGCAACGCCGACCAGCGCTCGGGCCAGTTCAGCTCCACGTCGTAGTGGTCGGGGTGCAGCACGCCCTGGGCGGTACGGGTCTTCTCCCAGGCCGGCAGCGGGCCGTTGCGTTCGGCGAGGTCCGCGGAGGCCTCGTAGGCGGCGAGCATGATGCGCTCGGCGATGCGCGTGGACAGGGCCTTGGCCTCGGGCGAGCCGAAGGGGATCCTCAGCTTGAAGAAGACGTCCTGGAGACCCATCGCGCCGAGGCCGACGGGACGCCACCTGGCGTTGGACCGCCCGGCCTGCTCGGTCGGGTAGAAGTTGATGTCGACGACCCGGTCCAGGAAGGTGACGGCGGTGCGGACCGTGGCGTCCAGCCGCTCCCAGTCGATGTCACCGGTCGTCGTGTCGACGAACGCGCCGAGGTTGACGGAGCCCAGGTTGCAGACCGCCGTCTCCCCGTCGTCCGTGACCTCCAGGATCTCCGTGCAGAGGTTGGAGGAGTGGACGACATGGCCCGGGGTGGCCGTCTGGTTGGCGGTGCGGTTGGCGGCGTCCTTGAAGGTCATCCAGCCGTTGCCGGTCTGCGCGAGGGTGCGCATCATGCGGCCGTAGAGGTCACGCGCGGGGATGGTCTTGCGCGCGAGCCCGTTCGCCTCGGCCTTCCGGTACGCCGCGTCGAACTCCTCGCCCCACAGGTCGACCAGCTCGGGCACGTCGGCGGGGGAGAACAGCGACCACGGGGCGTCGGCGTTGACCCGGCGCATGAACTCGTCGGGGATCCAGTGCGCGAGGTTCAGGTTGTGCGTACGGCGGGCGTCCTCACCGGTGTTGTCGCGCAGCTCCAGGAACTCCTCGATGTCGGAGTGCCAGGTCTCCAGGTAGACCGCGGCCGCGCCCTTGCGCCGGCCGCCCTGGTTCACGGCGGCGACCGAGGCGTCGAGGGTCTTCAGGAACGGGACGATGCCGTTGGAGTGCCCGTTGGTGCCACGGATCAGTGAACCGCGGCTGCGGATGCGGGAGTACGAAAGACCGATGCCACCGGCGTGCTTCGAGAGACGGGCGACCTGGTGGTAGCGGTCGTAGATGGAGTCCAGCTCGTCGACGGGTGAGTCGAGGAGGTAGCAGGACGACATCTGGGGGTGCCGGGTACCGGAGTTGAAGAGGGTGGGGGAGGAGGGGAGATAGTCGAGGCGGCTCATGAGCGCGTAGAGCGCGGCGACCTCGTCCAGTGCGCGACGGCTGTCGTCCTCGGCGAGACCGGACGCCACCCGGAGCATGAAGTGCTGGGGCGTCTCGATCACCCGGCGGGTGATGGGGTGCCTCAGGAGGTAGCGGCTGTGGAGGGTGCGCAGGCCGAAGTAGCCGAAGCGGTCGTCGCCTTCGGTGTCGACCAGGGCGTCGAGGCGCTCGGCGTGGACCCGCACGAACTCGGCGGTCCGGTCGGCGATCAGGCCCTCGCGGTGTCCGACGGCGACCGATCCGGTGAACGAGGTGACGCCCTGCGAGGCGGCCTCCGCGGCGATGCTGACAGTCAGCAGCCGGGCGGCCAGCCTGCTGTACGCCGGGTCCTCGGAGATGAGGCCGGCCGCCGTCTCGGTGGCCAGCTCGCGCAACTCCGACTCGTCGGCCCGCGCGGACCGGCCGCGCAGTGCGGCGGCGGCGACCCGGCCGGGGTCGGCGTCGGGAAGGTCGGCGGTCAGCGCGGTCAGGGTCCGCAGCAACGCGGTTCCGGGACCGTCCTCGTCGACAAAGGCGGTCGCTGAAACCGGGCCGGCTGGCGCGATGGTCACGTGGGGCTCTCCCTCGCTGGGCACGGGGGCCTTGCGGAGGGCAGGGGGCAGCACACGAGCGCGCACGGCGTCGCGTCCACCGGCCCATTCCACGAGGCCCGGACGTCATGACACCCGGGCCACGGTGGCCGGGCGTACTGTCGACAGGTCCTCGGACTGACTCTCATATGCGCCTAAGCACCCATGAGTACACCGTTGCGGGACAGTTCCGGATTCGCACCGGATTCCCCTGCGGCGACAGCGAGCATGAGCATACATCTTGTGCCGTGTTCCGGTGACACCCCCAGATGTTGTGTCGCGGCGGCTTCGGAGCGTCAACTCGTAGGTGAGGAGAGTGAAGGAGCGCGCACGACGAAGCGGGCTGCCGTGGGGTGTTCCCCACAGCAGCCCGCTTCGTTGCGTCCGGTCTCCTACGGCGTCAGTGCGAGGTTCCCGCTGTCGCGGGCGGGAGTTCCGTCTGCACTCCCGGGTCGCCGGCGTCCGCCGTGTAGTCCTCCGGGCTGGTCTCGTCGATGCCGTCGGGGGCCTTCACCGCCCTCAGGACGAAGGTGAGGACCACCGTGACGACGACGTTCAGAACGAAGGCCGTCAGACCGATGTAGCCGATCTCGCCGATGCCCGGGATCTCCTTCGCCGAACCGCCGAAGTGCTTCTGCGTCGGGGAGGCGACGCCGTATGCGGCGGCCGTGCCGTAGATCATGCCGACCGCCCAGCCGGCAAGCAGGGCCCAGCGGTGGAACCAGCGGGTGAACAGGCCGCCGACCAGGGCCGGGAAGGTCTGCAGGATCCAGATGCCGCCCAGGAGCTGGAAGTTGATCGCGACCGTCTTGTCCATGGTCAGGACGAAGATCAGGGCGCCGACCTTCACCAGCAGGGACACCAGCTTGGAGACCTTCATCTCCTGGGCCGGTGTCGCGTCCGGCTTGATGAAGTCCTTGTAGATGTTGCGGGTGAACAGGTTCGCCGCCGCGATGGACATGATGGCCGCCGGGACCAGGGCCCCGATGCCGATCGCCGCGAAGGCCACGCCCGCGAACCAGTCCGGGAACATGTTCTCGAAGAGCTGCGGGATCGCCAACTGCGGGTTGGTGACCTTGACTCCGGCAGCGATCGCCATGAAGCCCAGCAGGGCGAGCAGGCCCAGCATCAGCGAGTACAGCGGCAGGATCGTGGTGTTGCGGCGGATCACCTCGCGGCTCCTGGAGGAGAGCGTCGCGGTGATCGAGTGCGGGTACATGAAGAGCGCGAGCGCGGAGCCCAGCGCCAGCGTGGCGTACGTCCACTGACCCGCCTCGGCCGGCACCAGCCCGCCCGCCTTGGCCGCGGTGTACTTGGCGCTCGCGGAGGCGAAGACGTCGTCGAACCCGCCCAGCTTGATCGGGATGTAGATGATCGCCACCGCGATGACGATGTAGATCAGCGTGTCCTTCACGAAGGCGATCAGCGCGGGCGCCCGCAGACCGGAGGAGTACGTGTAGGCCGCGAGGACGCCGAAGGCGATCAGTAGCGGGAGGTCCTTCACGAACCAGTTGGTGTTCTCGCCGCCGCCGACGCCCATCACGTCCAGCACGGCCTGGATGCCGACCAGTTGGAGCGCGATGTACGGCATGGTCGCCAGGATGCCGGTGACCGCCACCGCCAGCGACAGGCTCTTGGAGCCCCAGCGGCCGCGCACGAAGTCCGAGGTCGTCACATAGCCGTGCTTGTGCGAGACCGACCACAGGCGGGGCAGGAAGGTGAAGATCAGCGGGTACACCAGGATCGTGTACGGCACCGCGAAGAAACCGGCCGCGCCCGCCGCGTAGATCGCCGCCGGGACGGCCACGAAGGTGTACGCGGTGTAGAGGTCACCGCCCAGCAGGAACCAGGTGACCCAGGTGCCGAACGACCGGCCGCCCAGGCCCCATTCGTCGAGGCTCTCGTTCTCGGCCTTGCGCCAGCGCGCGGCCAGGAAGCCCATGACCGTGACGGCCAGGAAGAAGATGATGAAGACGGTGAGTGCCACGCCGTTGACGCCGTCGTTCACTTGGCACCCCCGTGCCGGGCACGCTGGTCACGCTGCCACAGCTTGTACGCGGTCATGGTCAGCACGGTGGAGATCAGCACCCACAGCATCTGGTACCAGTAGAAGAACGGGATGCCGATGAACGTGGGGTCCACCTTGGCGTACGAGCCGACCCACAGCATCGCCGCGAACGGGGCGACGAGGCACAGGGCGATGACCACGCGCACGGGTGTCACCGTGGGTGGTCTCCCTTCAGGCGCATCTGACATTCCGCGACTCCCGTCCCCTCACTGATCACTTGTGCAATGCGCAGGCAATCTAGGCGAGGGTGTCGCGATAGCGAAAGACCTCGTCCGCGTATCGGCATGTCGATTCTGTGAAACACCCGGGGAGAGGGGTGGTCAGTCCAGCGGTCGCTTCAGTCGCGCCACGAACTTGTACCGGTCCCCGCGGTACACCGACCGCACCCACTCCACCGGTTCGCCCTTCCTGTCGAACGAGTGCCGGGACAGCATCAGCATCGGCAGGCCCACGTCGGTACCGAGGAGACCGGCCTCGCGCGGGGTGGCCAGGGAGGTCTCGATGGTCTCCTCGGCCTCGGCGAGATGGACGTCGTAGACCTCGGCGAGCGCCGTGTACAGGGACGTGTACTTGACCAGCGACCTGCGCAGGGCCGGGAAGCGCTTGGCGGAGAGGTGCGTCGTCTCGATGGCCATCGGCTCGGCGTTGGCCATGCGCAGCCGCTCGATGCGCAGCACCCGGCCGCCGGCCGTGATGTCGAGGAGCTCGGCGAGGCGGTCGTCGGCGGTGATGTAGCCGATGTCGAGCAGCTGCGAGGTGGGTTCGAGACCCTGCGCGCGCATGTCCTCCGTGTAGGAGGTGAGTTGCAGCGCCTGCGAGACCTTCGGCTTGGCGACGAACGTGCCCTTGCCCTGGATGCGTTCCAGACGCCCCTCGACCACCAGCTCCTGCAGTGCCTGGCGCACGGTGGTGCGGGAGGTGTCGAACTCGGCGGCGAGGGTGCGCTCGGGCGGTACCGGCGTGCCGGGCGACTGGGTCTCCGTCATGTCGAGCAGGTGCTTCTTCAGGCGGTAGTACTTGGGCACGCGCGCGGTCCGGACGCCTGCCCCGCCCTCGGTCTCCGCACTGCTGACGTCGCTGCTCATGGTCTGCCTTCCCGGCTCCGGATGCGGGTCACATCGTGATCCCTTCTGTATACCGTCGCCGCCTCTTTTGGTCTAGTCCACAAAGGTGAGTGGTCTAGCGGACGAGACTACTCCGGCCCGGCTCTTTTCGCTGGCTTCTTACTTAAAGGTTCCTGCATATGTAGCTCGCATAACAGCTGGTCAGAGCCGTTTCGAACCCTCTTGACAGGCTTCGTGGTCTGGTCCAAGCTCCCCCTACTGGTCTACACCATTGGTCCAGGTCCCGGCCCATGGGCGGGAGGTGTGGGGCATCCCTGAGGAGGGTGGCGTGAAGCGCAAGCTGATATTCGCGATCGGTGTCGCGGGCATGATGGTCTCGGTCGCCGCGTGTGGCGGCGGCGACAGCGGAAGTTCGGACAACAGCGGTGCGGACGCCAAGGAGCTGACCGTCTGGCTCACCGTCGACGCCCAGAACAACTGGCCCGGGCTGGTGAAGGCCGCGGACGCCGCGGTGGCGAAGAAGCACCCCGGCATCAAGATCAAGCACGAGTACTACGGCTGGCCCGACAAGAACACCAAGCTCGACGCGGTCCTCGCGACCGACAAGGCCCCCGACGTGGTCGAGATGGGCAACACCGAGATGCTGGGCTACATGGTCAAGGGCGCCTTCGCCCCCCTCGACGCCTCCCAGTTCACCAACTCGGACGCCTGGCTGGACGGCCTCAAGGCCTCGGTGACCTACGGCGGCAAGACCTACGGCGTGCCGTACTACGCCGGTGGCCGCGTCGCCAACTGGCGCAAGGACCTCTTCGCCTCGGCGGGCGTCAAGTCCACGCCGAAGACGTACGCCGAACTCACCGCCGCCCTCGACAAGGTCCAGAACAAGGAGGGCGACAAGTTCTCCGCCTGGTACCAGCCCACCCGCGACTGGTACGCGGCCATGTCCTTCGTCTACGACGCCGGCGGCTCCATCGCCACCGAGTCGGGCGGCCAGTGGAAGGGCAGCCTCTCCTCGCCCGCGTCCATCAAGGGCCTCACCGAGTTCAAGAACGTCATCGACAAATACATGCACGGTGACAAGACCAAGGACGAGTCCGACCGTTACATCGTCTACGGCCAGGGCAAGTCCGGCATGATCTTCGCCCCCGCGTGGGAGGGCGCGACCGCCGCGACGAAGGAGAACGACAAGACCGGCAAGCTCGCCGGCCATGTCGAGAACTTCGTGATGCCCGGCCCGTCCGGCAAGAACATGCCCGTCTTCCTGGGCGGCTCGGACCTCGCCGTCCCGGTCAAGTCCAAGGCCCAGGCGGTCGCCGCCGAGTGGATCAACGCCTTCACCGGCCCAGCCGGCCAGAAGGGCCTGATCGCCAAGGGCAACCTGCCCAACAACAAGACCGACCTCGCCACCCTGAAGAACGACCCGGCGACCGCGGTCCCGGCCACCGCGGCCGAGTCCAACTGGTTCGTCCCGATGGCGCCCGGCTGGGGCCAGGTCGAGAAGGCACAGGTCCTGCAGACCATGCTGCAGAACATCGGCACGGGCAAGAAGTCGGTGGAGGCGGCGGCCAAGCAGGCCGACGCGGCGATCGACAAGGTCATCAACACCAAGTGACCCACGGCAGGGCCCCGTTGAAACCGACGGGGCCCTGCTTCCCGTACCGCCTGTTTCCGCACCACCCGTGCGGGTCCCGACTCCGCACGACCGTGCGGGCTTCGCTTCCGTACGACCAGAAGGATCGCTGAGGAGCGCGCGATGAGTGCCGCAGACACGACCACCCCCGCCAAGGCGCCGCCGCCGACAGCCGTACCGCCGCCGCCCCCGCCCGCGCCGCAGAGCAGAAAGCGCGGCTTCAGCGGCACTCCCTGGCTGCTGCTCGCCCCCTGTCTGCTCGTCCTCGCCCTGGTCATGGGCTATCCGCTGGTTCGCCTGGTCACGCTGTCCTTCCAGAAGTTCGGCCAGTCCCAGCTGTGGGGCTTCCTGCCCGCCCAGTGGGTCGGCTTCGACAACTTCACGGGCGTGCTGAACGACGGCGAGTTCTGGGCGGTCGTCGTACGGACCATCGTCTTCGCGGCCGGCTGCGTGATCTTCACGATGGTCGGCGGCATGCTCGTCGCGCTGCTGCTCCAGAGGGTCTCCGGCTGGGTGAAGACCCTGATCAACGTGGCACTCGTGGCCAGCTGGGGAATGCCGATCATCGTCGCCACCACCGTCTTCAAGTGGCTGTTCGACGCGGACTACGGCGTCCTCAACGCGCTGCTGAGCAAACTGCCCGGGGTCGACATGATCGGTCACAACTGGTTCGCGAGCGGACCCCAGGGCCTGGCCGTGATCATGCTCCTGGTGGTCTGGGGTGCCGTGCCCTTCGTCGTGATCACTCTCAGCGCCGGCCTCACCCAGGTTCCGGCCGAACTGGAGGAGGCGGCCCGGCTGGACGGCGCGGGCGCCTGGGGCGTCTTCCGGTACGTCACCCTGCCGATCCTCAAACCGATCATCGTGATGCTCACGACCCTCTCCGTCATCTGGGACATGGGCGTCTTCCCTCAGGTCTTCGTCATGCGAAACGGCCACCCGGAAGCGGAGTTCCAGCTCCTGACCACCTACTCCTACGACCGGGCCTTCGTGGTCAACGACTACGGACAGGGCTCGGCGATCGCCCTCATCACCGTGCTGCTGCTGCTCGGTGTGGTCGCCGTCTATATGCGCCAGATGCTGAAGATCGGAGAGGTCGAATGAGCACGCTCGCTCCCGGGACGCCCCGCAGGTCGAGGGCCGGCTGGAACCTCCTCGGTCTCCTCGTCTTCCTCGCCGCCGGTTTCCCCGTCTACTGGATGGTGAACACGGCGTTCAAGCCCGCCAAGGACGCCATCGACCCGGACCCGAGCCTGCTGCCGACCGGCCTCACGCTCGACAACTTCCGGCGCGCGCTGGCCATCGCCGACTTCTGGGGCCCGGTCGGCCGCAGCCTCATCGTGTCCCTGTTGGTCGTGGCGATCGGCATCGTGGTGGGCACGCTGGCCGCGCTCGCCATCTCCCGCTTCGACTTCCGCGGCCGGAAGGTCGTGATCGTGACCATCCTCGCGGTCCAGATGGTCCCCCTGGTCGCGATGATCATCCCGGTCTTCCTGCTGCTCAACGACCTCGACCAGTACGACAAACTGTCGGGCCTGATCATCACGTACCTGACCTTCATCCTGCCCTTCACGGTGTGGACGCTGCGCGGCTTCATCGTCAACATCCCGAAGGAACTGGAGGAGGCGGCGATGGTGGACGGCTGCTCCCGCACCAGTGCCTTCATCCGTGTGGTCTTCCCGCTGCTCGCCCCCGGCATGGTCGCCACCTCGGTCTACGGTTTCATCCTGGCCTGGAACGAGTACCTGTACGCCCTCATGCTGCTCAGCCAGGAACACCAGACCGCGACCGTCTGGCTCGGCAACTTCACCACCAAACACGGCACCGAATACGCCCCGATGATGGCCGGCTCCACCATGATGGCCGTGCCGATCGTGATCCTCTTCCTCCTCGTCCAGCGCAAGATGGCCGCGGGCCTCACCGCGGGCGCCGTGAAGGGATAACGCCCCCGATGACGACAATCGCCAGCGGTACCGACAGGCTCACGCGGGACGCCCTGACCGTCCTCCAGCCCGGCTTCACCGGCACCACCGCCCCCGACTGGCTGCTGCGGCGCCTCGGTGAAGGGCTCGCCTCGGTCGGCCTGTTCGGCCGCAACATCGCCTCACCCGAGCAACTGAGCGTCCTGACGGCACAGTTGCGCGCCGAACGCGACGACGTCCTGGTCGCGATCGACGAGGAGGGCGGCGACGTCACCCGTCTGGAGGTGCGGACCGGTTCGTCCTTCCCCGGCAACCACGCCCTGGGCGCGGTGGACGACGTGGAACTGACCAGGCAGGTGGCCGCCGAGCTGGGGCGCCGTCTCGCGGCCTGCGGGGTCAACCTCAACTGGGCCCCGTCGGCCGACGTGAACTCCAACCCGACCAACCCGGTCATCGGTGTCCGCTCCTTCGGCGCCTCCACCGAACTGGTCGCCCGCCACACCGCCGCCTACGTCACCGGCCTGCAGTCCGCGGGCGTGGCGGCCTGCACCAAGCACTTCCCGGGCCACGGCGACACCGCCGTCGACTCCCACCACGCGCTCCCACGCATTGACGTGGACGCGTCCCTGCTCGGATCGCGGGAACTCTCCCCGTTCCGCGCGGCCATCGCCGCCGGCACCCGCGCCGTGATGACCGCCCACATCCTGGTCCCGGCCCTGGACCCGGACCGCCCGGCGACGCTGTCCCACGGTGTCCTGACCGACCTGCTCCGCGGCGAACTTGGCTACACCGGCCTCATCGTCACCGACGGTATGGAGATGCAGGCCATCGCCGGGACCTACGGCATCGAGCGCGGCAGTGTCCTGGCCGTGGCCGCCGGCGCCGACGCGATCTGTGTGGGCGGCGGCCTGGCCGACGACGAGACGGTACGGCGCCTGCGGGACGCCCTGGTCTCGGCGGTCCGCTCCGGTGAACTCCCCGAGGAGCGCCTGGCCGACGCCGCCGAACGGGTCCGTCTCCTGGCCCGCTGGACGTCGGCGGGCGCGACCGATCCGGGGACTCCTGCCGACGAGGAGGTGGGACTGCGCGCGGCACGGCGGGCGCTGCGGATCACCGGCGCGAACAGCAGCGGCACCGACGGCTTCACCCCGCTCACCGCGCCGCCCTATGTCGCCGCCTTCACCCCCATCGCCAACTTCGCCGTCGGTGACGAGACCCCCTGGGGTGTCGCCGCCGAACTCGCCCGTCTGCTCCCGGGCACGGAGACGGGCACCTTCGCGGGGGACACCGCGGGCCTCGCGACCCTGGCCGCGGCCGGTCCCCGGCGCATCGTGGCCGTGGTCCGCGACGAGCACCGCCACCCCTGGATGGCGGCCGCCCTGGACACCGTCCTCAGAACCCGCCCCGACACGGTCGTGGTCGAGATGGGTCTGCCCCAGGCACCCCCGCGCGGCGCGCTCCACATCGCCACCCACGGCGCGGCCCGGGTGTGCGGCAGGGCGGCGGCGGAGATCATCACCGGGAAGTAGGCCCTGCCCGTCGCGGTGCGGGTCGTACGCGACACGTCGCGCACGATCCGCAATGCGGCATGGATCTGGCCTAGATCCCCTGCCAGTCGGGCTTGTTGACGAACGTGTACCGGAAGTAGTCGGCCAGCTTCAGCTTGGACGCGGCTCCCTCGTCGACGACCACCGTGGCATGCGGGTGCAGCTGAAGCGCCGACGCGGGACACACCGCTGCGACCGGACCCTCGACCGTCGCCGCGACCGCGTCGGCCTTCCCCTCGCCTGTGGCGAGGAGCACCAGATGCCTGGCTTCCAGGATCGTGCCGATCCCCTGCGTGATCACGTGATGCGGTACCTGCTCGATGTCCCCGTCGAAGAACCGCGCGTTGTCCACCCGGGTCTGCTCCGTCAGCGTCTTGATCCGCGTCCGCGAGGCCAGCGAGGAACAGGGCTCGTTGAACCCGATGTGCCCGTCCGTCCCGATCCCCAGCAACTGCAGGTCCACGCCCCCGGCCGACGCCAGCGCCGCGTCGTACGCCGCGCACGCGCCGGGGATGTCCTGTGCCGTCCCGTCCGGGCCCATGAACGCGGCCATGCGTATCCCCAGCGGCTCCAGCACCTCGCGCCGCAGCACCGACCGGTACGACTCCGGATGCTCGGCAGGCAGCCCGACGTATTCGTCGAGCTGGGCTATCCGAGCCCGCTGCGCCGACACGGCGCCGGACCGCACCTTCGCCGCCAGCGCTTCGTAGACGGGCAGCGGGGTCGAACCGGTCGCCACGCCGAGCAGGGCGTCGGGCCTGTGTCGGAGCAGTTGGGCGATGGCCTCGGCGATGAGCTCGCCACCCGCCTTGGCGTCCGGAACGATGACAACTTCCACGCTGCGCCTGCCGATCTGAGGAAACGGTCCGATCTGGAGAAACGGTCTCAACCAGAGGGGCTTGACCGGACCCGGTGCGGCCCATGTGGTTTAGACCAATCTAACAGAATCGGGTGCCTCGGCCCAGGGTCGGGAAAGCCATCCATCGAGAACGTGACCGAGGAGGTCCAGCCCCTCCTGGGATCATCGCCCGCGAGGGTGGCGGAAATTGCCGGGGAGATCCGGCCCCGCACATGAACCCACACGCGTTAGGCTGCGTGGTGGTTGTCAGAGCGTTCGAACGGTCGACTCCCGCGAGGGAAAGCGCCAACAACAAACAGGCTCCAACGCATGGACACACCTAGTGGTCTAGTCCACAATTGAAGCGTGACTTCCGTCTTCCCCGCACAGGAAGACGGATCGAGGACCCGGAGCTCTCTGCCCTGACTGCCCCGGATCCTCATCCTTCGGCCGACCGGGACCGCACACCCCACGGCCGATGTTGCTCCGGGCTGCGGTGCCGGGAAGGCTGAGGGTCCTTCCCAGGCGCCGCGGCCCGCGGGTGTCTTCAGGGCACGGCGTATTTAGGCCGCTCACATACCGCCAGGTACGCTCGCACCCGTGCCCTCCATGAACGAACTGGTCCGCCAGCACACCGCCCTCGACGACTCCGACCTCGAGTGGCTCCATCTGCTGGTCTCGGAGTGGCAGCTGCTCTCCGACCTCTCCTTCGCCGACCTCGTCCTGTGGGTCCCCACCCACGACGGCACCCGCTATGTCTCCGTGGCCCAGATGCGGCCCAACACGGGCCCCACCTCCTACCAGGACGACATGGTCGGCCACCTCGTCCCACGCGGCCGCCGCCCCCTGCTGGACGCCGCGCTCGACGAGGGCCGGATCGTGCGCGAGGGCGACCCGGAGTGGCGCGAGGAGGTCCCCGTCCGGGTCGAGTCGATCCCGGTACGACGGGAGGGGCGCGTCCTCGGTGTCATCGCGCGCAACACCAACCTCCTGACCGTGCGCACCCCGAGCCGCCTCGAACTGACGTATCTGCAGAGCGCCTCGGACCTGGCGCAGATGATCGCGGCCGGTTCCTTCCCGTTCCCGAACCAGCAGATGGACATGGACGCGGCCCCCCGCGTCGGCGACGGTCTGATCCGCCTCGACGCGGACGGCATCGTCCAGTACGCCTCCCCGAACGCCCTGTCGGCCTACCACCGCATGGGCCTCGCCTCCGACCTCGTCGGCCAGCACCTCGGCAGGACCACCGCCGAACTCGCCCCGACCCGGGGGCCGGTGGACGAGGCGCTCGCCAAGGTCGCCAGCGGCTGGGCGCCCCGCGAGTTCGAGGTCGAGGCCCGCGACGGGGTCATCCAGTTCCGGGCGATCCCGCTCAAGCCCAAGGGCACCCGCATCGGTTCGCTGGTCCTGCTACGGGACGTGACCGAACTGCGCCGTCGCGAGCGCGAGTTGATGACCAAGGACGCGACCATCCGGGAGATCCACCACCGGGTGAAGAACAACCTCCAGACAGTGGCGGCCCTGCTCCGGCTCCAGGCCCGGCGCATCGAGTCCGACCGCGGCCGTGAGGCCCTCGAAGAAGCGGTGCGCCGCGTCGGTTCGATCGCGATCGTGCACGAGACGCTGTCTCAGAACCTGGACGAGCGCGTGGAGTTCGACGAGATCGCCGACCGTGTCCTCGCGATGGTCGCGGAGATCTCGCCGGGCAAGGTCGCCGGCCGCCGCAGCGGCCGCTTCGGCATTCTGGACGCCGAGGTCGCCACTCCGCTGTCGATGGTCCTCACCGAGATCCTCCAGAACGCCCTGGAGCACGGCTTCCGCGAGGGCGACACCGGCACGGTCGAGGTCTCCGCGGTCCGCGGCGGCACCACCAAGGAGGCCCGTCTCCTCGTCACCGTCCAGGACGACGGCGTCGGCCTGCCCGAGGGCTTCGACCCGCACACCGGGGGCAACCTCGGTCTGCAGATCGTACGGACCCTGGTGGAGGGCGAGTTGGGCGGCACGTTCGACATGGTCCCGGCGCCGGAGGGCGGGACCCGGGTGATCCTCGATGTGCCGGTGCGGGCCAACAAGTAAGGCCCGTACGCGACGCGGTATCCCAGCGCCGCATGCGGGGCCGGTGGACAGCAAAAAGCCCCGGACCGTTCAGGGGTCCGGGGCTCACATGCTCGTTGCCAGCGTTTGCTGCGCATCGGGGGGTACTGCGCGCTGCGGCTCGGGGGCGGGAGAAGCGTACGCGGTGTACGCGCCGCCAAGCTCAGGCTGTTTTAGGGGCGGGTGTCAGGCAGAAGCCTGACGTGCCCGGTTGCGGGCGGCACGGCGCTTCATGGCGCGACGCTCGTCCTCGCTGAGACCACCCCAGACGCCGGAGTCCTGGCCGGACTCGAGCGCCCACTGCAGACACTGGTCCATTACGGGACAGCGACGGCAGACGGCCTTGGCTTCCTCGATCTGCAGCAGCGCAGGACCGGTGTTGCCGATGGGGAAGAAGAGCTCGGGGTCTTCCTCGCGGCAAACGGCGTTGTGACGCCAGTCCATGGCTGCTACCTCTCCTTGGTATTACGTGCAAGTTGCTTGTGAATGTGAACGCTTTCACGAATCCCTCAACAAGTGAAGGGCCGTCCACCGAGTCTCGCCCGGTGTGGTCCTGTGGATTGAAGAGGGGTTCCGGTGGCCTGTGGACGCTGGTGTTGCGGGCTGTCCCGACCGCCACGTAGAGACTCGCAAACCTCAGCGGCGGATACAACCCCTTCCGGAAAGTTTTTTTTGATTCCTCGGTGTCGACTAGGTCACAGCCGTACTTCCATGGGGTGGACCCTGGTCTAAACGTTCGAGTGAAAGGACTTTAGCCTCTTCTGCTCACACAATCACACGCAGTGCACGGCGTACGCCTGTGAACGTCACGCTCGTTCGCAGCCCGAGGTGGTCGCCGTCCATCTGGAGGGGCAGAGGCACCTTCGAATGCAAGGTGAACTGGTCCAGGTCGTGCAGGGACACAGCGTGCTTGCCATGGGGGCCGCGTTCGGGGGACGAAGTGAGCAATTGGGTGCCATACCGGGCGATTGCGGGCGTCGTCATACGGCTGAGACCGAGTACGTCGAGGCCTTTATCGAACGAAGCCTTAGGCGACGCGTACATCGGGTGATTGCCCAGGAAGGTCCACGGAGAGGTGTTCGAGATTATGGAAAGGACCAGATCGGTCACCGGCACTGCATCCGGACGTTCCAGGGTGATCGTGCCGTGGCGGCGATGGGCCTCGCCGAAGAACTGACGCAGAGCCTGGCGGACGTAGAGAGCGTGTGTGGATTTCCTGCCCCGCTCGCGCTGTTGCTCCACCCGTCCCACCACGCCGGCGTCGAATCCGAGACCCGCGTTGAAGGTGAACCAGCGTCCAGGCACGGCCTCGTCCTCGGTGCCGGGTGTGCCCGTGGTCAGCCCCAGGCCGACCGTACGCTCGCGGCCCTCGCGCAGAGCGTCGAGGAGGGCGCCGGTGGACTCCACGGCGTCGTTGGGCAGACCGAGGGCGCGGGCGAAGACGTTGGTGGAGCCACCGGGGACGACGGCGAGACCGGGAAGGCGCTCGGGGTCGGGGCCGGCGTGCAGGAGGCCGTTGACGACCTCGTTGACGGTGCCGTCGCCGCCCAGGGCCACGACCAGGTCGATGTCCTTGCTCTCCGCCGCCTGCCGGCCCAGGTCGCGCGCGTGGCCGCGGTACTCGGTGGTGACCGCTTCCAACTTCATCTCGCTCGCGAGCGCGTGGATCAGGACATCGCGCGTACGTGCGCTTGTGGTGGTTGCCGCCGGATTGACCACGAGAAGTGCACGCATGGGTTGCAGCGTACCTACTGGGTGGTACCGGGCACAGGCCGAGGTAGGGATCACGTAAGACTCGGCACGTGAACCTTGCCACGGGGGCGTGGGGCAACCTCGGCGCGGTGCCGTGCGTTGCCCGCTCCTCACAGTGGGGCCAGGCAGGGCCGGGGCTACTCTTCAGACGTGAGCAGCGAGCAGATCCCCGCCGTCCCCGAAACCGCCGGTCCCCGCCCGCGGCGCCTGACGTACGCCGCCGCCTTGGCGGCGCTGGAAGGCCTCGCGCTCGTCGTGGGAGGCGCCTGGATGCTCGTCGAGGGCCTGGCCGGCGACCCGGACGACCGGCGGTCCGCCGTCACCGGGGGCATCACCCTGATCGTCCTCGCACTGCTGCCGCTGCTCGCCGCGCGGGGGCTGCTGGCCCGGCGGAGCTGGAGCAGGGGCCCGGCAGTCATCACGCAGATCATGGCCCTGCCCGTCGCCTACAACCTGCTCCGGGCCGACAGTGTGGCGATCCCGGCGGGCATCGCCCTCGCGGTCGTCGCGGTGGCCGCGCTGGTCCTGCTGGTCAACCCGGCGACGACCCAGGCCCTCGGCATCAGGGGCCCGGGCCGCGCACAGGACGGCGAGCAGTAGCCGTCGAGGCCCAGCCGTTGGCGGTATCGGGGCCTACGGGTGACGGCAGGTCTGTGGCCGGTAGCCGGGGTCGCTCGCTGTCGCTGAACCCCACGGGCCGGGAGCCGCATGAGCGGCGGCGGGCAGTAACCGTCGAAGCCGAGCCATTGGGGGCATCAGGGCCCTACGGGGTCGACGACTGGTCTGTGGCCGGGGGTCGGGGATTCTCCTGGCGCCGAACCGCGCGGCGGCGGCCGGCGACCGCTGGGCCGACCCGCAGGTCGGCCGTAACGCCGCGGACCGGGTGGCCGTGCCGGAAACGCCGTCGGTGAGACGTGGGCCGGAAGTCGTGACCGCCGCTTCCGGCCTGTCCTTCGAGCTCGGCCCGGGGCCGAGCTCCGGTCGTGGACCCTGGGCCCGTCGCTCGAATCGGAGCGGAGGCCTACTCCTCCACCAGCAGCTTCTCCCGCAGCTGGGCGAGCGTGCGGGCCAGCAGGCGCGAGACGTGCATCTGGGAGATGCCGACCTCCTGCGCGATCTGCGACTGGGTCATGTTCCCGAAGAAGCGGAGCAGAAGGATTCGCTTCTCGCGGGGCGGAAGGTCCTCCAGGAGCGGCTTCAGGGACTCCCGGTACTCGACGCCCTCCAGCGCCTCGTCCTCGGAGCCGAGGGTGTCCGCGACCGCCGGGGACTCGTCGTCCGTGTCGGGGACGTCCAGGGACAGCGTGGAGTACGCGTTGGCGGACTCCAGGCCCTCCAGGACCTCCTCCTCCGAGATGCCCAGTTTCTCGGCCAGTTCATGGACCGTGGGGGAGCGGCCGTGCAGTTGCGAGAGCTCCGCGGTCGCCGTGGTGAGCGAGAGGCGCAGCTCCTGGAGGCGCCGGGGTACCCGCACCGCCCAGCCCTTGTCGCGGAAGTGGCGCTTGATCTCGCCGACGACCGTGGGCGTCGCGTAGGTCGAGAACTCGACGCCGCGCTCCGGGTCGAAGCGGTCGACCGACTTGATCAGGCCGATGGTGGCGACCTGGGTCAGATCGTCCAACGGCTCACCGCGGTTGCGGAAGCGGCGCGCAAGGTGCTCGACGAGCGGCAGGTGCATCCGGACCAGCCGGTTGCGCAGCTCCGCGTATTCCGGGCCGCCGGCGTCCAGCGTGCGCAGCTCGATGAACAGGGCGCGAGCCCCGCTGCGGTCGTGCGGATCGTGCCGCGGGGCCGGCCGCGGGGCCGGCGTGTTGTTCGCGCCCGCCGCGCTGCCCTCTGCGTTTCGCTCGTGCTCGCTCATCGTCCCGCCCGTCGCCCTTCCACGAGCCGTCGCCCCCGTCCGGGCCGGGAAGGCCCCGGTCCGAACTGCCGGAGGCGCGCCCTGCACGGCACCTTCCCGATCACGCTGCCCGTCGTCCAGGAAGCCGGCCGCCGTCGTGTCGCCGGCGTCCTCCTCCGGGTGCGGCCTGGCCTGCTCGGGGATGCCGTCGATGCCGTCCGCCATGCGCCGGGAACCGCCGAGTCCGTCGGCGCCCAGGCTGTCGGCGCCGCTCGGGCAGGGAGGGCGTCCCCCCTCGGCCGGCAGCTCCCGTGTGCCGCGCTCTTCGTCCCGCACCGGCCCGTCCCCGTTCCTCACGCCGGCCCGGGGCCGGCGCCGCGCTGTTTGTAGAGGCTGATCGAAACGGTCTTGTCCTCGTCCACGGCCGAAGAGACCTTGCCCGCCAGGGCCGAGAGGACGGTCCAGGCGAAGGTGTCCCGCGCGGGCGCGTGGCCGTCCGTGGTCGGGGCCGAGACGGTGACCTCCAGCGAGTCGTCGACTAGTCGGAAGACGCAACTGAGCACCGAGCCCGGCACGGCCTGCTGAAGCAGGATCGCGCAGGCCTCGTCGACGGCGATGCGCAGGTCCTCGATCTCGTCGAGGGTGAAGTCCAAACGGGCCGCGAGGCCGGCCGTGGCCGTCCGCAGCACCGACAGGTAGGCACCCGCGGCCGGCAGCCGGACTTCGACGAAGTCCTGGGTCGCGGGCTCGCCTGCGATCTGGGACACCCTCACCTCCAAGGTGGTACAAGCTTTTCGGGGGCCGAGGGTCGCCCCCCGGAGTAACGCGATGTGTGGTTCAGCGGTGACGCTACCGCGCTCTCGACTTTCCTGTCCCCGGGACCCCAACCCCTTGCCGTCACTCACAGTAAAACTGTGGACACGCTCCGTGTCTAGGGGTTTGCGGCTCCAATTGGGAAGAACGCGCGCCGGGTTGACGTACCCAGACGTCAGACGGTCGAACCGTCCTGGAACCCGGCGGTCCAGGGTCACACAAGGACGTGGTCCACGAAGCACCAACGCCAGTTCTCACCCGGTTCGTGGGTCCGCATGATCGGGTGGTCGGTGTTCTTGTGGTGCTTCGTCGCGTGCTGGCCCGGCGAGGAGTCGCAGCAGCCGACGTGACCGCAGGACAGACACAGGCGCAGCTGTACCGGGTGGGTGCCGTCCCTCAGGCACTCCGGACACGTCTCGTTGTGAGGTTCGGGTTCCGGGTGCGGCAGCGCGTCGGCATGCAGGCACTGTTTCATGATTGCCAGGTTACGACGGTCACGCGGGCAGCCGCGCGCAAAATCGAGGGCGGGCGCAGGACGATGAGTGAGGGCGGGCGAGGGCCATGGACGTGATGCCACTGCTGTTGCTGGTGGCGGGGAGCGCGGTGGTCGCCGCGGCCGCCCGGCGGACCCCGGTGCCGGCGCCGCTGCTGCTGGTCGCGGCAGGGCTCGTGATCTCGTACCTGCCAGGGGTCCCGGAGTACACGCTCGACCCGGACGTGGTGCTGCCGATCATCCTGCCGCCGCTGCTGCACTCCGCGGCCACCGACAGCTCCTATCTCGACCTTCGGGCGCAGATGCGGCCCGTTGCGCTGCTGTCGGTGGGATACGTGCTCTTCGCGACCCTCGTCGTCGGCTGGGCGGCGTACCGGATCGTGCCGGGTCTCTCGCTGACCGGGGCGCTCGTACTGGGCGCGGTGGTGGCGCCGCCGGACGCGGTCGCGGCCACGGCGGTGGCCCGCCGGGTGGGTCTGCCCTCCAAGATCACCACCATTCTCCAGGGCGAGTCCCTGGTGAACGACGCGACCGCGATCACCGCCTACCGGGTCGCGCTCGCGGCCGCGGTCGGTGAGGGCGCCACCTGGGCGGGCGGTATCGGCGAGTTCCTGCTCGCGGCGGTCGGCGGGGTCGCGGTCGGCCTGGTGCTGATGGTGCCGATCCACTGGCTGCGCACGCACCTCAGGGAGCCGTTGCTGCAGAACACGCTCTCCCTGCTGATCCCGTTCGTCGCCTACGCGGTGGCCGAACAGTTCCACGCGTCCGGAGTGCTCGCGGTGGTCGTGGTGGCGCTCTTCCTCGGACACCGCGCGTGGGAGGTCGACTTCGCGACGCGCCTCCAGGAGGACGCCGTCTGGAAGATGGTCGCCTTCGTCCTGGAGTCGGCCGTGTTCGCCCTCATCGGACTGCAACTTCCCGTCGTGCTGAGGGGCCTCGGGGAGTACGAGGGCGGTCCGGCCGCGTGGTACGCGGTCGCCGTCTTCCTCGTGGTGGTCGTGTCGAGGTTCGCCTGGGTCTATCCGGCCACCTTCCTGCCGCGCCTGCTGTCCGCGCGGATCCGCGCGCGTGAGGACAACCCCACCTGGAAGGGGCCGTTCGTCATCGCCTGGGCCGGAATGCGGGGCGTGGTCTCGCTGGCGATCGCCTTCTCGATCCCCGAGCACCTGGACGGCGGCGAGCCCTTCCCGGGCCGCAACCTCGTCCTGTTCCTCACCTTCACCACGGTCATCGGCACTCTCGTCGTCCAGGGCGTCACCCTGCCTCCGCTGATCCGCATGCTGAAGCTCCCCGGCCGTGACGCCCAGGCCGAGACCCTCGCCGAGGCCAACGCCCAGGCGCAGGCTTCCCGGGCCGCCGAACGCCACCTGGACGAACTCCTCGCCGACGAGAGCAACGCCCTTCCACCGCCCCTCGCCGACCGTCTTCGCTCGGTCCTGGACCGCCGCCGCAACGCCGTCTGGGAGCGCCTCGGCCAGGTCAACCCGCTGACGGGTGAGACGGTCGACGACACCTACCGCCGGCTGTCCGGGGAGATGATCGGCGCCGAACGCGCGGTCTTCGTGAAACTCCGGGACGGGCGGTACATCGACGACGAGATGCTGCGGACGCTGCTGCGCAGGCTGGACCTGGAGGAGGCGGCGGCCTATCGGGAGGCGGAGCAGTGAAACCGGAAGCAGAGCGGGCGGCCCCTCAGGGGAAGGGTCGGCCCGTGACGACGGCCGCGAGTGTCGTCCCGCGCGCGAAGGCGCCCTGCTCGGCGAGCGCGACAAGTCCGTAGAGCAACTTGGCGACATAGAGACGCTCCACGGCCAGACCGTGGCGGTTCTCGAAGTCCTCGGCGAAGGCGTCGAGTTCGGGGGTGGTGCGGGCGTAGCCGCCGAAGTGGAAGCGGTCGTCGAGCGTCCAGTCGCCGCGCGGGCCGCCGAAGGCATGCTGCTGCAGCGCGCGGATGTCGGCCGTCAGGAAGCCGCCTTTGAGGACCGGCACACCCAGTGCCCGCTGGTCAGGGGGAAGGCCCGCGGCCAGACCCGCGAGGGTGCCGCCGGTACCGCAGGCGATCGCCACGACGTCGGCCTGCCCGGACAGCTCCTCGCCGAGCGCGCGGCACCCTCGTACGGCGAGCGCGTTGCTGCCTCCCTCGGGGACGACGTATGCGTCCTCGGCGCCCGCCGCGCGCAGCACGCGCGCGAGGGTGTCTGCTTCGGCCTTGCGGCGATACGTCGACCTGTCGACGAAGTGCAGCCGCATGCCGTCGGCCCTGCATCGGGCCAGTGAGGGGTTGAGCGGAAGGTCGGCCAGTTCCTGACCCCGGACCACGCCGACCGTGGGCAGGCCGAGGAGGCGTCCGGCGGCCGCCGTGGCGCGGAGGTGGTTGGAGTAGGCCCCGCCGAACGTGACGATGCCCCGACCGGCCGCGGCGGTGAGGTTCGGTGTGAGTTTGCGCCACTTGTTGCCGACGAGGTCCGGGTGGATCAGGTCGTCGCGCTTGAGGAGAAGACGCAGGCCATGGCGGGCGAAACGGGGGTCCGACAACTCCTGGAGAGGGGACGGCAGGCGGGGGTGCAGGGTGTCGGGGCCGGTCACGTCCCCATTGTGACCTGCGGGGTCATGTCAGGCGCTCCCGGATACGCCCCCGCAGCCAGGCCATCGTGAAGCCGCGCGGGTCCACCTTTCCGGGCTGCCACTCCAGATGGCCGATGACCGACCGTTCCGTCCAGCCGTGGTGGCGGCACACCGCCGCGGAGACCTTCTCGATCGCCGCCAGCTGGGCCGCGGGCCAGGGGTCCTCGCCGTCGCCCAGGTTCTCGCACTCGAAGCCGTAGAAGTGGCGGTTGCCGTCGGTGTTCGCCTCGTTGTCGCTCGGGAGCGCCCGCTCCGCGATCACCGCACGCAGGACGTCGTCGTCGCCGAGACCGGCGTGGTTGGCGCGGCCGTAGCCGACGAGGTGGACGGTGCCGTCCTTGGTGATGACGCCGTGGCACAGGGGGCCGGGCAGGCCGCTGTAGCCCTTGCGGCACAGCTCGACCGTCGCCGCGCTGCCCTTGGTCACCGTGTGGTGGATCATCACGCCGTGCACGGGCCCCCAGGCCCCGACCTGGTTGCGGTTGTGGTGCTCCCAGTCGCCGACCTCGACGACGGTGGCGCCCTCCGCCCGCAGAACGGCCAGAAATCTGCCCGCGGACATGGGTGAGGCCATGGCCGCCTCCTTCGCACTGCGCGCCGCCCGCCGTACGCGGTCGGCTCGTAACGTGCCTGTACCGAAAACGGAGGACTCCACTCCTGGTTGGTACGGCGTGCGACTCGATTCGGACAGTCGAATTCCGTTCATGGAAATGGACTTGGCCGGACGCGATGCGACAGGAATTGCTCATGTGCCCAGCCCCGCGGTGATCCATTCCCCCTCTTTCGGGTAATAGCACCGAAACGTTCCGTGAGGAAGGCTTGCCCGTGCACACGATGCTTGGGCGCAGATCGCGCTCAGGCATGTATTTCGGGAGGGCAATTCCTTATGTCGGTAGGCGAAGAGATCCGCACCGAGCAGGACCGGCCGCAGCAGAGCCTCGGCACGGCAGCCGCGCGGAACCTGGCCACCACGACCAAGTCCGCACCCCAGATGCAGGAGATCAGCTCCCGCTGGCTGCTGCGCATGCTGCCCTGGGTGAACGTGCAGGGCGGCACGTACCGGGTGAACCGACGTCTGAGCTATGCGGTGGGCGACGGCCGGGTGACGTTCGTGAAGACCGGCGACCGGGTCGAGGTGATTCCCGACGAACTGCGCGAGCTGCCGGCGCTCAGGTCGTACGAGGAGGACGAGGTGCTGTCCGAACTCGCCCAGCGCTGCCAGCAGCGGGAGTTCGCCCCGGGGGAGGTGATCGCCTCGTTCGGCGGCCGTGCCGAGGAGGTGTACCTGCTGGCGCACGGCAGGGTGGAGCAGATCGGCATCGGCCCCTACGGCGACGACTCGGTCCTCGGCGTCCTCGCCGACGGCGCCTACTTCGGCGACCAGGCGCTCCTCGACCCGGACGCCATCTGGGAGTACACCGCCCGCGCGGCGACCGCCTGCACGCTCCTCGTGCTGCCCCGCCAGGACGTCGACCAGGTCGCGGAGCGCGCCGACGCCCTGCGTGAGCACCTCCAGGAACAGCGGGCGATCCCCTCGCACAGCACCAACAAGTACGGCGAGAAGGAGATCGACCTCGCGTCCGGCCACGACGGTGAGCCCGACATCCCGCACACCTTCGTCGACTACGACGCGCGGCCCCGCGAGTACGAACTGAGCATCGCCCAGACCGTCCTGCGCATCCACACGCGCGTGGCCGACCTCTACAACCAGCCGATGAACCAGACGGAACAGCAGATCCGGCTGACCGTCGAGGCCCTCAAGGAGCGCCAGGAGCACGAGCTCGTCAACAACCGCGAGTTCGGGCTGCTGCACAACTGCGAGTACGACCAGCGACTGCAGCCGCACGATGGTGTGCCCAGCCCCGACGACCTCGACGAGCTGCTCAGCCGCCGCCGGGGCACCAAGCTGCTGCTGGCCCATCCGCGCGCCATCTCCGCGATCGGCCGTGAGCTCAACAAGCGCGGTCTGGTCCCCGAGACCCTGGAAGTGGGCGGCAACCGCATCCCCACCTGGCGCGGGGTGCCGATCTACCCGTGCAACAAGATCCCGGTCAGCGCGGAGCGCACCACTTCGATCATCGCCCTGCGTACGGGCGAGGCCGACCAGGGCGTCATCGGCCTTCAGCAGGCCGGCATCCCGGACGAGATCGAGCCGAGCCTGTCGGTGCGGTTCATGGGCATCAACGAGCAGTCGATCATCAAGTACCTCGTGACGGCCTACTACTCCGCGGCCGTGCTGGTGCCGGACGCGCTCGGGGTGTTGGAGAACGTCGAGATCGGCCGCTGGAGGTGACGTTTCTGCACCTGGGAGCCGTGTCCCCGCCCACCAGGGCGGGTACACCCCGGTCGGACACCGGGGCGCAGCCGCCCCGGTGGCGCACACCCACCCACAGTGGAAGCGCCACCGTCCGCGGAGTGACCGAGGGGGATCCCATGGCCGAGTTCACGACGCAGACGTCGGCCGCCGGGAGGGCCGGGGAGCAGACGCCGGTCGGCGAGACAGGCGTGCTCGAAGGACCAGGGGCAGGCCCGCCGACCGCGCCCGGCGCGCACGGGACACCTTCCGTCGACGGTCACGAGGCCGGGGTGATTCTGGAGCGGGCCCGGGCGCAGGTCGACCCCGAGCTGCGCTCCGCCCTGGAGTCGCTGCCCGGCTCCCTGCGCAGGATCGCGCTCTACCACTTCGGCTGGGAGCACGCCGACGGCACCCCGGCGGCGGGCAACGCGGGCAAGGCGGTACGGCCCGCGCTCGTCCTGACCGCGGCCGCCGCCCTGGGCGGGGACCCGGCGCGGTCGGCCGCCGTACGGGCGGCCGTGGCGGTTGAACTGGTCCACAACTTCACGCTGTTGCACGACGACGTGATGGACCGGGACACCACCCGCAGGCACCGGCCCACCGCGTGGACCGTGTTCGGGGACGCCGACGCGATCCTCGCAGGGGACGCCCTCCAGGCGCTGGCCCTCCGGCTGCTGGCCGAGGACCCGCACCCCGCGTCCAGGGCCGCGGCCGCCAGGCTCGCGACCTGTGTCGTCGAGCTGTGCGAGGGCCAGCACCAGGACACCGCCATGGAACGGCTCGACCCCGGCGAGGTCACCCTCGACCAGGTGCTCGTCATGGCCGAGGCCAAGACGGGGGCGCTGCTGGGGTGCGCCTGTGCGATCGGCGCGCTGTACGCGGGAGCGTCCGCCGAGGATGTCGAGGCGATGGACGCGTTCGGCCGGGAGGCCGGGCTCGCCTTTCAGCTCATCGACGACGTGATCGGCATATGGGGCGACCCGAGCCGCACCGGCAAGCCGGCCGGAGCGGATCTCGCCGCCCGCAAGAAGTCCCTCCCGGTGGTCGCCGCGCTCGCCTCCGGCACGCCCGCGGCCGCCGACCTGGCCGCGCTGTACGCGGCGCCGTACGACGAGGGGGATCTGGCGCGTACGGCCCTGGCCGTCGAGGAGGCCGGGGGACGGGACTGGGCGCAGGCACAGGCCGCCGACCGGATGGCCCGGGCGATCGGACAGCTGGCCCGGGCGGTGTCGCAACCCGAGGCGGCGGGCGGGCTGTTGTCCCTCGCCGAGTTCGTGACGCGGCGCAGCGTCTGAGGGCCCCGGAGCGCCCGGTGCCGTGGGGTTCCTGACCCCGCACGGCCCTCCGGGGCTCCGGCCGACGGGTCCCGCACATCCCCACGGTGTGCGGGGCCCGTTTCCGTGTCTTCACCGGATAGGCTCAACGACCTTGCAACCAGAGGCTGTTGAGACATAGGGGCGGGCATGGGTGTGGTGATACGGACGGCGGACAGAGCCGATCGCGAGCAGGTCGCGGGGCTGCTGGACGCGGCCTTCCAGGACGATCCGGTCAGTGGGTGGATCTTTCCGGAGGAGGAGTACCGCCGCACGACCCATCCCCGGCTCATGGCCGCGTTCGTCGACGCCGTGCTGGCAGAGGGACGTGTCGACGTCACCGAGGACGGGGCCGCCTGCGCGTTGTGGCTGCCGGTGCCGGCGGAAGGGGGCGACGAGGACGGCGACACCGAGGAGTTCGCGCAGCTGCGCGAGGCTCTCGATCCGGACAACGAGCGGATCGAACTGATCGGGCGGCTCACCGCCGAGGTGCATCCCACGGGCCGGGCCCACGAGTATCTGTGGATGATCGGCGTGGACCCTGCCCGGCAGGGGGAGGGCCTGGGGACCGCGCTCATCGGTTCGGTGCTCGACCGGTGCGACCGGGAGGGGGTGCCGGCGTATCTGGAGGCGAGCAGCGAGCGGAGTCGGGAGCTGTACGAGCGGCTCGGGTTCGAGCCGGTGGAGCAGCCGCTGGAGCTGCCGGACGGCCCCCGGATGTGGCCGATGTGGCGCGAACCCGGACAGCGGCGGTAGGGCACGCTCGGCGCGTGCGGGGGCGATCGGTACGGCGTCGAGCCCCTGACCAGGTCACAGGCACGATCGTCCCCACGACCCGTCCCACCCGACCGTCCGGAACGCCGACCTCGGTCCGGTCTCGCCTGTGGGTGGGACCGTGGTGGGGCGCCGCTGAGGACGCCGGGGTGCGGCCGGATGGCCAGTGCGCCGGACGGTGACCGGACCCGCCTCTCGACGCGACCGCGGTGCGGCGAAGGCCTTAACGTGACGGCATGTCCACAACGAACCCCATCGTGCACCTCACCGAGCGCTCCCTCTGGGAGGAGGCCCGGGCCCGGGGCACGTACGAGATGTCGACGCGCGGCCGCACCCTCCAGGAGCAGGGCTTCATCCACTGCTCGACGCGTGAACAGGTGCCTGCCGTCGCCGCCTTCGTCTACGGCTCCTACGCCGGGCCCGACGAACTCGTGCTCCTCGTCATCGACCCCGCACGGCTGGACGTACCGCTGAAGTACGAGGCCCCCGAGCCCGGCGCCGAGGAGTTCCCGCACATCTACGGACCGCTGCCGGTGGACGCGGTCGTCGACGTGGAACCGTGGGGGTGAGCGACCGCCGCCGCTCATGGCGCCGGGCGCTGGTGGTGTGGGCGGCTCTCGTGGTCGTCGCGGGCGGGCTCACGATCTGGCTGCGGGACTCGGAGGAGCCGTCGGGGCCGTACGTGTGGGAGCGGGCGAGTCCGACGCCCTCGCTCCCGGAGGGGTGGGAGACGGCGTGCTCCCGCTCCACCCCCGACGACAAGGGCCGGACCCTGTGCTTCTTCAGGAGCCGCTAGGCAGGCCGCCGGTCTCCGGGTCCCGGCGCGTCAGGCAGTACAGGCCGCCGGCCGGGTCGCGCAGCACCGTCCAGTTGCGGTGACGGGCGACGAACTCGGCACCCAGGCGCTCGTGTTCGGCGCGGGTCGACTCGATGTCCGCGCAGGCGAGGTCCAGATGGGCGGCGACGGGGCGTTCGTCGCCGAGGCGCTGGAGGAGGATGCGGATCGGGAGGCCGGGCGGGGGCTTGAGCACGTGGAACTCGGGCAGCGAACCGGCCACCGAGTCCCAGTCCGGCAACAGGGCGGACCAGAAGGCGACTTCGGCGCTGTGGAGCGACGGCGGGACATCGAGGCAGACCTGGTCGAGGCGGCTGCCGTGGATCACCGGCGGCCGGGTCGACTGCCCGCGCCAGGGCTCGGTGCAGAACAACTGGCCCGCGGGGGAGCGCAGTACGACCAGCGTCCCCTGATCGGCGACCACCCGTGCGCCGAGCGCCTCGGCAGACCTCGCGAACTCCCGTACGTCGTCGACGGGAAAGTCGAGATGGGCGCCGCCCGGGCCGGAGGCGACCGCCTGGAGCTTGACGCAGGAGTCGGCATCCTCGGGCAGCAGGGTCACGAACTCCCGCCGCCCGCCCCGGAATTCGGACAGCCGCGTACCCGTCACGGTCGTCCAGAAGTCGCAGGCCTGCGCGAAGCGCGCGACGGGCCGGTCCACGAAGGCATACGTCCAGCGGGTGCTCATACCGGTGATCGTAGGTCGGTGGTCCGCCGCCGCCACGGGGTTTTCAGCTGTCGGACCGTTCCATGAAGCGGAGCATGTTGCCCGCCGGGTCCCGGAACGCGCAGTCCCGCACGCCGTACGGCATGTCCATCGGTTCCTGGATCACCTCGGCGCCGGACTCCCGGACCCGGGCGAACAGGGCGTCACAGTCGGTGGTGGTGAAGTTGACCCCGCGCAGCAGACCCTTGGCCAGCAGCCGGGCCATGGCCTCCTTGTCGGCGGGGGAGGCGTCCGGGTCGGCGGCGGGCGGTTCCAGGACGATGTCCATGTCCGGCTGGAGCGGCGAGCCGACCGTCACCCAGCGCATTCCCTCGTACCCGACGTCGTTGCGCACCTCCATGCCCAGCACGTCCCGGTAGAACGCGATCGCCTTGTCGTGGTCGTCCACCGCGATGAAGCAGTTCTTGAGCTTGATGTCCATGGGTCCACGCTAGGCCCGTCGGGGCCGGGTGTGCCTGCGGACCACGCACGGGGGGATCCCCGCGATCTCCTCGTGGCGGCGGGCGCGGTAGGAACTCGGGGTCTCTCCCACCAGCTCGGTGAAGCGGGCGCTGAAGGAGCCGAGGGAGGTGCAGCCCACGGCCATGCAGACCTCGGTGACCGACAGGTCGCCCCGGCGCAGCAGGGCCTTGGCGCGCTCGATGCGCCGGGTCATCAGATAGCCGTACGGCGTCTCGCCGAACGCCGTGCGGAAGCTGCGCTGGAAGTGCCCCGGTGACATCAGCGCGGTGCGGGCGAGCGCGGTGACGTCGAGCGGCTCGGTGTACTCGCGGTCCATCCGGTCGCGCGACTGCCGCAGCCGCACCAGGTCCTCGATGCTCACCATCACGCCAGGATCGCACGATGCTCACGAGCTGGGTGCACGGACCTGGAACGGGCTTTGCCTCACGTTCGCCTGCCGTACGGAAGCGCTTGTTCCCATGAGAGGCATGGACCACATCACGTTCCTCGTGGCGGTCGTCATCGTCACGGCCCTGGCCTTCGACTTCACCAACGGATTCCACGACACGGCCAACGCCATGGCCACGTCCATCGCGACCGGCGCACTGAAACCGCGGACCGCGGTCCTGGTGAGCGGTGCCCTCAACATCGTGGGCGCCTTCCTGTCCACCGAGGTCGCCAAGACGATCTCCGGCGGCATCGTGGACGACACCCTGGTCTCACCGGGGATGATCTTCGCCGGGCTGGTCGGCGCGATCCTGTGGAACCTGCTGACCTGGCTGGTCGGCCTGCCGTCCAGCTCGTCGCACGCGCTCTTCGGCGGACTCATCGGCGCGGTGTGGGTCGGGGCCGGCTCCCACGGCGTGCACTTCGACAAGGTGGTCGAGAAGATCCTGATCCCGGCCGTGGCCTCCCCGGTCGTGGCGGGAGTGGCGGCGCTGATCGCCACCTACCTCGCCTACAAGCTCACCGCCCGCGGCCGCAAGGACTCCGTGACCAAGGGCTTCCGGCTCGGCCAGATCGCCTCCGCGTCCCTGGTCTCCCTCGCGCACGGCACCAACGACGCCCAGAAGACCATGGGCGTCATCACGCTGACCCTGATCTCGGCGGGCGCCCTCGGCCATGACGCCGGTCCGCCGGTCTGGGTCATCGCCTCGGCGGGTCTCGCGATCGGCCTCGGCACCTACCTCGGCGGCTGGCGGATCATCCGCACCATGGGCAAGGGGCTCACGGAGATCCAGTCCCCGCAGGGCTTCGCCGCCGAGACCGCGTCCACGACCGTCATCCTGACCTCCGCCCACCTCGGCTTCGCCCTGTCCACCACCCAGGTCGCCTCGGGCAGCATCCTCGGCGCGGGCCTCGGGCGCAGGCTGGCGGAGGTCCGCTGGGGCATCGCGGGCAAGATGGTGCTCGCCTGGCTGATCACGCTGCCCGCCGCCGCGCTCGTCGGCGGCATCTCCGCGAGCGCCGTCAAGCACGGCGGCAACT
The DNA here is from genome assembly GCF_036174265.1 of Streptomyces sp. NBC_00285. NCBI lineage: Bacteria > Bacillati > Actinomycetota > Actinomycetes > Kitasatosporales > Streptomycetaceae > Streptomyces > Streptomyces sp. NBC_00285. The sequence goes on from NZ_CP108055.1 coordinate 7,183,397, forward strand.
TCGGCACCGTCGTGGTCGCCCTGATCGGCGCGGCCGTCGCCGCGGGCATCGTCCTGGCCTCCCGCCGCAACCCGGTGAGCGCGCACAACGTCAACGACGCCCACGAGGTCACCATCCGCACCGAGCCGCCGACCCGCGTCGGCACGGCCGCCTGAGCCCTCCCAGGAGTTCCTGTCATGAGCATCGACTGGACCGCACTCGGCCAGGTCACCACGGTGAGCATCGGCGTCACCGTCGCCGTGGTCGTCGTCTTCGCCCTCGGCGTCCTCGGCCTCGCCCGTTTCGAGGGCGCGCGCGAGGATGGTGAGGGCACCTCCGCCGTCGGCGTCGCGCAGGCGGGCCTGTGCTTTCTCGCCTGCGCCGCGGTGGTGGTGTACGGCATTTATCTGATCGTGCCGCAGTTCCACTGACGGGTAGCCGTAGGGACCGGTTGGCCTCCCGGCCGGCCCACCGACCCACGCACTGGCCGAGCCAGTGAGCCAGTGAGCCACTGAGCCGTTGATCCACCGAGATGAGAGGGGAGCAAGGGTGACGCCCCTGCTGACCGACCTGAAGGTCGACTACACCGATCCCGACGACCCCGTGCTCATCCGCCCGGACGGGAGCCCGATCGACACCTGGCGGGAGAACTACCCGTACGCGCAGCGCATGGAGCGCAAGGAGTACGACTGGCACAAGCGGCTCCAGCAGATCGAGCTGCTGAAGCTGCAGAGCTGGATCAAGGAGACCGGGCGCCGGCTCGTCATCGTCTTCGAGGGACGGGACGCGGCCGGCAAGGGCGGCACCATCAAGCGCTTCACGGAGCACCTGAACCCCCGTGGCGCGCGCGTGGTGGCGCTGGAGAGGCCGACCGAGCGCGAGCGCGGGCAGTGGTACTTCCAGCGGTACGTCGAACACCTGCCGACCGCGGGCGAGATCGTGCTGTTCGACCGGTCCTGGTACAACCGGGCCGGTGTGGAGCGGGTCATGGACTTCTGCACGGACGACGAGTACCGGCGCTTCATGCGGCAGGCCCCGCTGTTCGAGCGGATGCTCGTCGACGACGGCGTGGACCTGCTGAAGTTCTGGTTCTCGGTCTCCCAGGGCGAGCAGCGCACCCGTTTCACCATCCGCCAGATCGACCCCGTACGGCAGTGGAAGCTCAGCCCCATGGACCTCGCGTCCCTGGACCGCTGGGACGACTACACCGCCGCGAAGGTCGCCATGTTCCGCGAGACGGACACCGACTTCGCTCCCTGGACGGTGGTCAAGAGCAACGACAAGAAGCGCGCCCGCGTGGAGGCCATGCGCAGCGTGCTGGCCCGCTTCGACTACTCCGACAAGGACGAGGAGGTCGTCGGCACCCCGGACCCGCGGGTCGTGGGCGCGGCGGCGGGGCTGCTGGAGGCGGGCGAGGACTAGGGCCCTCGGCGGGACCGGTCGTGACAGGGCTCGAACGTGAGCTGATCCGGGACGGCGAAGGGGCCCGGCCGGTATGGAACCGGCCGGGCCCCTTCGGGTTCCCGTCGACCTGCGATGGTGCACCGATCGCGGGTCGGTGGAGGCTGACGCGGAGGTCAGGCCTTCTTGGTCTCCCAGAAGATCTTGTCGATCTGGGCGATGTAGTCCAGAGCCTTCTGACCGGTGGCCGGGTCCGTCGAGGCCTTGGCGGCCGAGAGGGCCTTGAGGGCGTCGTTGACCAGCTGGTGCAGCTCCGGGTACTTCTCGAAGTGCGGGGGCTTGAAGTAGTCGCTCCAGAGCACGGAAACGTGGTGCTTCGCGAGCTCGGCGCGCTGCTCCTTGATGACCGTGGCGCGAGCCTGGAAGTGCGGGTCGTCGTTGGCGGCCATCTTGTCCTGCACGGCCTTCACCGACTCCGCCTCGATGCGGGCCTGGGCCGGGTCGTACACACCGCAGGGCAGGTCGCAGTGTGCGCTGACCTTGACCTTGGGGGCAAACAGGCGGGAAAGCATGGAGCGTTCCTTCCTCGTGATCGTCTTCTCAGGTGCGACATTACTCCCTGGGAGTGGCTAAATCGCGGGTGCCCCCATGGGCTTAGGACAAAAGTCCGGGGTCAGACTGGGACTGGTGGATGAACGGACCGGGGAGGTGCCGGGGATGCCGGAGCTGTCGCAGGAGACCGAGCGGGGGCGGTCCTTGCTGTCCTTCGTGGGGGTGGCCGAGGTGACCGGGCCGTCGATGGTGCCCACGCTCCGGCACGGGGACCAGCTCGTCGTGCACTGGGGCGCCAGGATCGGCGCCGGAGACATCGTGATCCTGCGGCATCCCTTCCAGCAGGACCTGCTCGTCGTCAAACGGGCGGTGGAGCGTCGCGAGGGCGGCTGGTGGGTGCTCGGGGACAACACGTTCGCGGGCGGCGACAGCACGGACTACGGCGTCGTACCGGAGGATCTCGTGCTCGGGAAGGCCCGGCTGCGGTACCGGCCGCTCCGGGCCGGTCAGCGCTCGCCGCTGTCCGCGGTGCGCTGGGCGCTGTCCGCTGTCCGGCCCGTCTTCCCCGACCGCTCGGCCTCCAGGCGCTTGCGGGCCCGGTAGGCGGCCACGTTGGCGCGGGTGGCGCAGCGGTCGGAGCAGTAGCGCCGGGAGCGGTTGGTGGAGGTGTCGAGGTAGGCGTTGCGGCAGGGGGCCGCCTCGCACAGGCCCAGCCGGTCCACGCCGTACTCGGTGAGGTGGAAGGCCAGACCCATCGCGGCGATGGCCGCGTAACCGGCGGTGGCGTTGGACGGGTGGTCCGCCAGGTGCATGTGCCACAGTGGGCGGCCGTTGTCGTCGCGGAAGTCGTGCCCGGAGATCTGCGGGCTCACCGGGAACTCCAGCAGCAGGGAGTTCAGCAGGTCCACGGCGAGCGTCTCGTCGTCGCCGTCCGCCGCCTCGAAGACCGAGCGCAGCCGTGCCCGGACCGAACGGAACCGGGTGACGTCGGCGTCGGTGGCCCGGCGGGCCCCCGTGCCGTTGCCGCCGAACAGGTCGCGAACGGCCTCCACCGAGGTCAGGGAGTCCTTGCCCCGGGCCGGGTCCTCGCTGTTGACGAGACGGACGGCGTAATCCGAGTAATAGGCCAGTTCCACTTGTAGTCCTTACGGAGGCGTTCTATCGTCGTCGTGCGGTCGGGTAACAGCTGATCGTGCTTCCAGGGTATTACGACTGCGACTGGACAGGGGCTCCCATGACGGCCGAACTCACTACCGACTGGAAGGCCTGGCAGAAGAGCTGGGACCGGCAGCAAGAGGTGTACATGCCGGACCGCGAGGACCGGTTCCGGATCATGCTGGACATGGTCGAGGCACTCGTCGGGCCCCGGCCGCGCGTGCTCGACCTCGCCTGCGGCACGGGAAGTGTCACGGCCAGGTTGCTCGCCCGGTTCCCGGAGGCCACCAGCACCGGCGTCGACCTCGACCCCGCGCTCCTCGCGATCGCCGAGGGCACCTTCGCGGGCGACGCGCGGGTCTCCTTCGTGACCGCCGACCTCAAGGACCCGGACTGGCCCGCGAAACTGCCGTACGACGCCTACGACGCCGTCCTGACCGCCACGGCCCTGCACTGGCTGCACAGCGAACCCCTCGCGGCCCTCTACGGCCGGATCGCGGAACTCGTCCGCGACGGCGGTGTCTTCATGAACGCGGACCACATGATCGACGAAGCCACGCCCCGGATCAACGCGGCGGAACGTGCCCACCGCCACGCCCACATGGATCAGGCCACGCGGGACGGCGCCCTCGACTGGGCCGAATGGTGGCAGCTCGCCGCGGAGGACCCGGTCCTCGCCGCGCCGACGGCCAGGCGCTTCGAGATCTACGGCGAACACGCCGACGGGGACATGCCGTCCGCCGCGTGGCACGCACGCGTGCTGCGCGAGAAGGGCTTCGGGGAGGCCCGGCCGGTGTGGTGCTCACCCTCGGACACGCTGCTGCTCGCCCTCAAGTAGACGCCCACGCGAAAGGGGCGGTACGGGAATCCCGTACCGCCCCTTCGACGTCGTACCGCTACAGCACCTTCGACAGGAACGCCTGCGTGCGTTCGTGCTGGGGGTTGGCCAGGACCTCGCGGGGGTCGCCGGACTCGACGACCACGCCGCCGTCCATGAAGACCAGGCTGTCGCCGACCTCGCGGGCGAAGCCCATCTCGTGGGTGACGACGACCATCGTCATACCGGACTCGGCGAGGTCGCGCATGACGTCGAGGACATCACCGACCAGCTCCGGGTCGAGGGCCGAGGTCGGCTCGTCGAAGAGCATCAGCTTCGGGTCCATCGCCAGGGCCCGGGCGATCGCCACCCGCTGCTGCTGGCCGCCGGAGAGCTGCGCGGGGTAGGTGCCCGCCTTGTCGGCCAGGCCGACCTTCTCCAGCAGCTCCTGCGCACGCTCCCGGGCCTGGGTCCGGCTCGTGCCCTTGACCTGGACGGGCGCCTCCATGACGTTCTCGACGGCCGTCATGTGCGGGAACAGGTTGAACCGCTGGAACACCATGCCGATGTCACGGCGCTGGAGAGCGACCTCGCTGTCCTTCAGCTCGTGCAGCTTGTCGCCCTTCTGGCGGTAGCCGACCAGCTCGCCGTCGACGTACAGCCGCCCGGCGTTGATCTTCTCCAGGTGGTTGATGCAGCGCAGGAACGTCGACTTGCCGGAGCCCGACGGGCCGATGAGGCAGAAGACCTCACCCTGCTTCACTTCCAGGTCGATGCCCTTGAGGACCTCGACCAGACCGTAGGACTTGTGGACACCTTCGGCCTTCACCATGGCGGTCATGCCCCGCCCCTTTCACTGCTGAACGCCATCAGGTTGACCTTGATCCGCTGCCACGGCGTCGGCGGCAGGTTCCGCGACGAGCCGCGCGCGAAACGACGCTCCAGGTAGTACTGGAAGACGCTGAACACGCTGGTCATGACCAGGTACCAGATGGAGGCCACGAACAGCATCTCCATCACCGCGTAACTGGTCGAGCCGATCGTCGAGGTGGCGCGCAGCAGTTCGTTGTACGTCACCGCGTACACCAGTGACGAGGTCTTCAGCATGTTGATGAACTCGTTGCCCGTCGGCGGCACGATCACCCGCATCGCCTGCGGGATCACGATCCGGCGCAGCGTCTTGGCATGGCTCATGCCGAGCGCGTGCGAGGCCTCCGTCTGGCCCTCGTCCACGGCCAGCAGGCCGGCGCGGCAGATCTCCGCCATGTACGCCGCCTCGTTGAGGCCGAGGCCCAGCAGCGCGCACATGAACGGGGTCATGACGTCCGTCATCTCGTCCTTGTAGATCGGACCGAGATTGAGGAGCGGGAAGATCAGCGCCAGGTTGAACCAGAGCAGGAGCTGGACGTAGACCGGCGTCCCGCGGAAGAACCAGATGTAGGCCCAGGCCACCCAACTGGTCACCGGGTTCTTCGACTGCCGCATCACGGCGAGCACGATGCCCAGGACCACGCCCAGGATCATCGACAGGACGCTGATCAGCAGGGTGCGGCCGGCACCCGCGAGGACCGTGGAGTCGAACAGCTTGTCGCCGACCGCGCTCCACTGGATCTTCTCGGCGGTGGCGAACGCGTTGACCAGCAGCGCCACCAGCGCCAGCACGACGACGGCGCTGACGTACCGGCCGTAGTGGCGTACGGGAATGGCCTTGATCGCCTCGGGGGCGATGGGCGTCCCTGGCGTGTCCGCCGGTTCCTTGTCGATCTTGTCAGTCACAGTGACTGCCCTTCAGTGGTGCGGGTCCGTCACTTGCCGCCGTTGACGGCGGCCTTGTCGATGGCGCCGGTCTGGGCGCCCCACTTCGCCAGGATCTTCTTGTACGAGCCGTCCTCGATGATGGCGTTCACGGCTGCCTCCAGGGCGCTCGTGAGCTCCTTGTTCTCCTTGTTCACGGCGAGCCCGAAGGGACCTGCGTCGACCTGCTCGCCGACCACCTCGAAGGCGTTGCCGCCGTCGGCCTTGCGGGCGATGTCGACGGCGACCGGGTAGTCGTTGACGCCCGCGACGGCGCCGCCGGACTTCACCCGGGTCTGCGCCTCGGTGTCGTTGTCGAAGGACTCGATGGTCAGCTTCTTCTTACCGCCGTCGGTGCACTTCTTGGACTGGTCCTTCAGCATCTGCTCGTACGTCGTACCGGTCTGCACGGCGACCGTCTGGCCGCACAGGTCGTCGACCGAGCTGATCTTCTTCGGGTTGCCCTTCTGGACGTAGATGGCGGTGCCGGCCGTGAAGTAGTCGACGAAGTCGACACCCGGGCCGAGCTTCTTGCCCTTGTCGTCCAGGCCCTCCTGGCGTGCCTTGGTGTCCGTGATGGAGGACATGGCCACGTCGTACCGGCCGGAGTTCAGAGAGCTGATCAGGCCGTCGAACGAGCCGGAGGTGAACTTGAACTCCACGCCCAGCTGCTTGCCCAGCGCGGCCGCGATGTCGGGGTCGACACCGACGATCTTGCCGCCCTCCTGGTATTCCATGGGGGCGTACTCGGCGTTGGTGCCGACCTTGATGACGCCGGCCTTCTGGATCTTCGCGGGCAGCTTGCCGAACAGTGGCGCGCTGTTGGACGACTCATCGGAGCTGCCGCTGCCGGTCTGGTCACCGCACCCGGTGAGAATCAGGGCGCCTGCGACCGCGATCGCACCTACCGCTGCTGTCCTGGAGCGCGCGACGGTCGTACGACGGGTGGAGCTTGCGGTCATGGTGGGTTCCTCCGGCGGATGGATGGACTTGCCGATGGGCGGGACGGCTGCCGACGGGACCGGCGGCTGCCACGGAACTTCGGCTGTGCCTCAGGCGGTGAGGTGGCGCCTTGGTTCCGTAGGTCGACGAGAGCACACGCCTTCGAGTGTCGCGACCTCATGTGATTACGGCATCTTGCCATTCGGACTGGACCATTCTGGGCGACGGTCATGTCAAAATCGGATAACGGGTGACCCCCGAACCGCACCATGTCCGTACATCACGACCGGACCATCTGCGGGAATCTGGCATTCCGGCCGGAAGATCTTCGGCGCGATCCGTGGCGCGGGCGCATGGACCGAGGTCGGCGCGCGGTGACCTGAGCGCCCGCTCGGCGGTCGTCAAGGGCTCTCGACGGCCTGGCCGGATCGCGCCCCATGATTCATCTCACCGCGCTCCGATGATCGATGATCGATTTGCGCTGAGGCGTGTGACCTTGGACGTATTGGACTCGTCCTCGGCGCCGGTCGTCCGGTAAGAAGGTTCTTTACACCCCTCATCCGGGGCTCAGGGCGCGTGTGCGGCGCGCCCGTCGCGCAGCGGCTCGTACGTATCCGTAGGTGTCCACGACCAGGGCCGTGCGCGGTGCCCGCCCGTTCCTCACCAGGAGCGGTCACCCTCAAACCATGAAGACCTAAGGGGTAAGACAAAGTGGCAGCGGAGATCGTCAATCCTCGCAGCGACAGCGATACGGGCCAGGACGGCGGGGCGGAGCCCCTCGATACCTTCGACCCCGCGTTCGCGCTGCACCGCGGCGGCAAGATGGCCGTGCAGGCCACCGTGCCGATCCGCGACAGGGACGACCTGTCCCTCGCGTACACGCCCGGCGTGGCGAAGGTGTGCAGCGCCATCGCCGAGCAGCCGGACCTCGTCCACGACTACACGTGGAAGTCGTCGGTCGTCGCCGTCGTGACGGACGGTACGGCCGTGCTGGGACTCGGTGACATCGGGCCCGAGGCCTCCCTCCCGGTGATGGAGGGCAAGGCGATCCTGTTCAAGCAGTTCGGCGGCGTGGACGCGGTTCCGCTCGCCCTGGCCTGCACGGACGTCGACGAGATCATCGAGACCGTGGTGCGGCTCGCCCCGTCCTTCGGCGGCATCAACCTCGAGGACATCTCGGCCCCGCGCTGCTTCGAGATCGAGCGCCGGCTCCAGGAGCGGCTCGACATCCCCGTCTTCCACGACGACCAGCACGGCACCGCGGTCGTGACGCTCGCGGCCCTGCGGAACGCCGCGCGGCTGAGCGGGCGGGGCATCGGGGACCTGCGTGCGGTGATCTCCGGCGCGGGTGCGGCCGGGGTCGCCATCGCCAAGATGCTCGTCGAGGCGGGCATCGGGGACGTCGCCGTCGCCGACCGGCGCGGTGTCGTGTCCGGCGACCGGGACGACCTCACGTCCGTGAAGCGGGAGGTCGCCGGGTTCACCAACAAGGCCGGCCTGTCCGGGTCGCTGGAGGACGCACTGGCCGGCGCCGACGTCTTCATCGGCGTGTCCGGCGGTACGGTCCCGGAGGCGGCCGTCGCCTCCATGGCCGAGGGTGCCTTCGTGTTCGCGATGGCCAACCCGGATCCCGAGGTGCACCCGGATGTCGCGCGCAAGTACGCGGCCGTGGTGGCCACCGGGCGGTCCGACTTCCCGAACCAGATCAACAACGTGCTGGCGTTTCCGGGGATCTTCGCCGGGGCCCTTCAGGTGCGGGCCTCGCGGATCACGGAGGGCATGAAGATCGCGGCGGCGGAGGCGCTGGCTTCGGTGGTCGGTGACGATCTCGCCGCCGATTACGTGATTCCGTCGCCGTTCGACGAGCGGGTTGCTCCGGCGGTCACTGCGGCGGTTGCTGCGGCGGCTCGTGCGGAGGGTGTCGCTCGGCGCTGAGCATGATCGTTTCGCCGAGGTGGTCTCGTCCGGGGGTTCCGGGCGGGTGCCTCCGGCGGTTCGCGGGGTTCGGTTGTCGGGTGTCTGCGGGTTGGTGGGGGCGGGCGTTTTTCGCGCAGTTCCCCGCGCCCCTTTGCGCCTGCGGCGATCCGCTGCGGGTGCGGTGGGTGGGTCGGGGCCGGGGTGGGGGGTGGGTGGGTTACCCACTGTTGTTAGGGGCGCGCGGAACTGCGCGACCCGTCCCCACCAGGCTGCTGACGTACGGCAGCCTCACCCGGCACCCCTATGGGCGCCCTGATCCGCAACAGGGCGTGTGTCACAACGCGTTCCTGTTCCACGCGTTGGCCGCGGACCCTATCGTCAAGGTCATGTTCGCTGTCTACGCCGCCCGAATCGACCGCGACGACCCGCTCTCCGGACTGGAGTTGGGGGAGCGCCCGGCCCCCGAAGCCCGCCCCGGCTGGAGTGTCGTCGACGTCAAGGCCGCCTCCCTCAACCACCACGACCTGTGGTCCCTGCGCGGCGTGGGCCTCGCAGAGGACAAGCTGCCGATGATCCTCGGCTGTGACGCGGCCGGTGTCGACGAGGACGGCAACGAGGTCGTCCTGCACTCCGTCGTCGGGCAGAGCGGGCACGGGGTCGGCCCCAAGGAGCCCCGTTCCATCCTCACCGAGCGCTATCAGGGGACATTCGCCGAACAGGTGGCCGTGCCGACCTGGAACGTCCTCCCCAAGCCGAAGGAACTGTCGTTCGCGGAGGCCGCCTGCCTGCCGACGGCCTGGCTGACGGCGTACCGGATGCTCTTCACCAACGCGGGGGTCCGGCCCGGCGACTCCGTGCTCGTGCAGGGTGCCGGCGGCGGGGTCGCCACTGCCGCGATCGTGCTGGGGAAGGCCGCCGGATTGCGGGTCTTCGCCACCAGCAGAGACGAGGCCAGGCGCAAGCGCGCGGTGGAGCTGGGAGCCGTTGAGGCCGTCGAGTCGGGCGCGCGGCTGCCGCAGCGGGTCGACGCCGTCATCGAGACCGTGGGCGCGGCCACCTGGTCGCACTCCGTGAAGTCGCTCAGGCCGGGCGGCACGCTGGTCATCTCCGGTGCCACGAGCGGCGACCGCCCCTCGCACGCCGAACTGACCCGGATCTTCTTCCTGGAGCTCAAGGTCGTGGGGTCGACCATGGGCACCAAGGACGAGCTGGAGGATCTGCTGGCGTTCTGCGCCGCCACGGGGGTGCGTCCCGTCATCGACGAGGTGCTCCCGATGGACCGCGCCCGCGAGGGCTTCCAACGCGTCGAGTCGGGTGAGCAGTTCGGGAAGGTCGTGCTCACGAACAGCTGACGTCCTCTTCTCACCGACGGCCGGCCCGGGTACGGGCCGGCCGTCGGCTTTGTCAACTACGGTTGACGTGCGTGAGATGTCAACGTAAGTTGACGTCATGACCGAAGCAACGGATCTCGCCGAGCGCGCGGGCGATCGCGATCCCCGGGTCGGACTGCGTGCCGTCGCCGCACTGCGCAGGCTGCTGGAGCAACTGGAGTCGGTGCAGGTGCGCAGTGCGCGCAATCAGGGCTGGTCGTGGCAGGAGATCGCCGCGGAACTCGGAGTGAGCAGGCAGGCCGTGCACAAGAAGTACGGGAGGCATTGATGTTCGAGCGGTTCACGAAGGACGCCCGGGCGGTGGTCGTGGGCGCGGCCGGGCACGCCGAGGAGATGGGCGCGCAGGCCGTGGACGCAGAGCACCTGCTGCTCGCGCTGCTGGACCGGGAGGCCGGCCGGGCCTCGATCGCGTTGGCTGCCCTCGGCCTCACCGGACGCGGGGACGCGATCCGGGAGGCGCTGGGTGAGGCGCGACGCCGGGCAGGGCTGTCCCAGGCGGAGGCCGAGGCGCTGGCCGGGCTCGGGATCGACGTCTCCGAGATCGTCGCCCGGGTCGAGGAGGTGCACGGGGTCGGAGCGATGTCCGGCGACCGCAAGGACCGGGGGTGGTGGTCCGGGCGGCGTTCCTTCGGGAGGGGCGCCAAGGAGACCCTGGAGAAGGCTCTTCGCATCGCCGTGGCCCGGCGTGACCGCCATATCGGCGACGAGCACTTCCTGCTGGCCCTGACGGTCAGGCCGGGCGTGCCGGCGGAAGTCCTCGCCGACCACGGGGTGACGTACGAGTCGGTCGTCCGGGTCCTGTACGGCGGTGAAGCAGCACAGGCCGGCTGAGCAGGAGAGGGCCGCGACGGGGTTCGATGGCGACGCGCCCAAGGGTGATGAGGCCCCGTCCCGCCGCGAACCCCTTTGCGAACTTGGGCCGCCGGGCCGGGGGATCGGGGCCGGGTACTGCCGGATGCGGCGTGGCTCATGTCTTCGGGGCTCGTAGCAGTGCTCCTATGTGTGCCGCCGCCGCCGACAGGTGGCCGCGGGCATCACGGAGTTGACCCGCCGTGATGCCGTGGTCGCGGGCCGCGTCGCGGATGTCGTCGCGGAAGCGGTCGAGCAGGCGGTCCAGGTCGCGGGCCGGGTCTCCGGTCGGGTCCTCGTGGGCCCAGGACGGTTCGTACTCCGCGGGGAAGTCCTCCGGGGTGTGCGAGTACTCGGTGCCGGGTGCCGTCCCCTCGGCCTTCTCGGACCTCGCGCCGCCCCGGCCGAAGCCGAAGTCCTTCCCGAACTCCTTGCCGTAGTCCTTCCCGAACTCGCCGAACTCCTTGGCCAGTTCGGTCAGCCCCTCGCGCACCCCGGTCGGCCAGTCGCCGCGGGCGAAGTGGTCCTGCACCTGCTCCTGGACCCGCCGGGCGATGCGCTGCACCTCCTCCTGCGCCTGCTCCCGGGCCCGGTCCTGGGCCTCCTTGGCCTGCCGGCGGGCCCGCTGGGCCTCCTCGCGGGCACGGCGGCTCTCGTCCTTGGCGCGCCGGGCCTGCTCCTTCCACTCCTGCTTGACGCGGCGCATCTCCTCCTTGGCGGTGCGCCACGCCTCCTTGTCGCCGAACTCGGTGAAGTCCCCGAAGGGCCCCTCGTGTTCGCCGCCGGCCTTGGCGCCGCTGCCCTGGCGGGCCTCGGTGGCGGCGGCCCTCATCTCGCGCCGCAGATCGCCCGCCGCGCCGCGCACATCGGCCCGGATCTCGGCGGCGAGCTCGGCGACCGACTCACGGATCTCCAGCTCCAGGTCGGCCAGTTCACCACTGCGGTCGGCCAGTTCGGCGCGGCCCGCGTCGGTGATGGAGTACACCTTGCGGCCGCCCTCGGTGGTGTGGGTGACCAGTCCCTCGGCCTCCAGCTTGGACAGCCGCGGGTAGACGGTGCCCGCCGAGGGGGCGTACAGGCCCTGGAAGCGCTCCTCCAGGAGCCGGATCACCTCGTAGCCGTGGCGCGGGGCCTCGTCCAGCAGCTTCAGCAGGTAGAGACGGAGGCGGCCGTGGGCGAAGACGGGGGGCATGTCAGAGCACCTTCTTGTCGGTCGTGCCGTCGGCCGGGTCGCGGGTCAGGTCGCCGCGTGTCGGATCGTCCGTCGGATCGGGGCCGTCGGCCCGGCCGGAGACGTCATTTTCCCCCGAGGTGCTGTGTCCGCCGTCCGCCGGGTCGATGGTGTCGGCAGGCTCGGTGGAGGCAGTTTCACCAGCCGTACCTGTGCCTGTGCCTGCGCCTGTGTCCGCGGCCGAATCCTCAGCCCAATCGGCAGCCGTGTCAGATTCCTTGTCGGTGTCCTTCGCGAAGGGGTCCGTCCTGTCCCACGGCTCCTCCTCGTCCTCCCTGGGCGGGCGACGCAGCAGGGCGATGGAGCCGGAGACGGTGGTGGCGCGGAGTTTGCCGGTGCCGGCGCCGAGTCGGCCGGTGACCTTGTGGGCGCCCCACTGGCCGTGCACCCGCAGGCCCTCGAAGGCGTTGGAGATCGTGCCGCTCGCGGTGTTGGCCACCACCTCCGCGTCCGCGGGCTGGGGCAGCCGGATGGCGATCTCGCCGGAGACACTGGTCAGCCGCACATCGGTGGGGCCGTCCGGATCGAGGTCGACGATCATCGAGCCGCTGACGGAGTCGGCCCGCACGGAGGGGCCGGAACCTTCCACGACCGTGAGATCGCCCGAGACCGAGTTGAATCGCAGGTCGCCGGTGACGGCCTGGGCCTCCAGGTTCCCGGAGACGGTGTCGGCGCGGACGGGGCCGGAGAGGCCGACGAGTGTCGTGTCGCCGTTGACCCCCTTCACCACCGACGGTCCGCGCACGCCGGACACCACGGCCCCGGCGCTGACCACGCCCACCTCGACGCGGGTCTCGGCCGGCACGGCCAGAGAGACGACCGCGCTGCGCCGCCAGCCCTTGCGGTCGAGCCACTTGAGGAAGCCCTTCCAGGGCAGATCCTCGTAGGCCACCGTGAGGGTTCCGCCCTCCTGGGTGACGATCAGAGGTGGCCCCTCGATCTCGGAGACCTCCAGGCGCGCGGAACCTTCTTCCGTGCCCACCACGTTCACCGTTCCGTTCACGATGCGGACGTGGAGCTCTCGTACCGGCTCGTCGAAGGTGAGCTTCCTGGGCTCAGTGACGGACCACTCGGACATGCTGCAGACCTCCCCGTAGCAACGCGCCATATCGCGTCTCCTGCAATTCACGATATATCGTGGCTCTCGAAAGTCAAGACACTCGTCCTGGGGACCCCTGGTCCTTAAATGTGACTAAACGTCGGTAATCGCCCTAGCGTGTGACCATGCCCTCGGAAGCCACTTCCCGTACCGGTCGCGCCGGTCCCGCCCCCGGCGGCCTGCTGCTCTGCCGGGCCGAGCCGGACTCCGTCGGCCCCGCCGCCCGGTTGTTGCGCGAGCCCATGCTGCTCACGCGCGCGGGCGAGGGCTGGAGCGTCCTCGTACCGGAGGGCAAGCCCTGGCTGTCCGGCGAGGAGCCGGTCGACCGCGTCCTGACCGGCTGGGCCACCGCCCTGGCCGTCGGTGCCCCCTGGCCCGTACTCGCGCTGTGGTGGGACGCCGACCGCAGCGGTTACACCCTCGCGTCCGGCTTCCGCCGCCCCGTCGGCTACGTCTGGCTCGCCAACGGCACCCCGGCCGGCGAGGACGAGGCGATGCGCACCTTCGCGACCCGCCTGGCCCTCGACCCGGTCCTGGACGTCCAGTCCCTCGACCCCCTGACGAAACCCGACCCCGCGTCCGACGCCCGCGCCCGCCTGCGCGGCCTGCTGGCGGTCCTCACGCGCGTGGGCATGACGCTCCCCACCGGCCTCACCCCCGGCGAACCCGCCGACCGCCTCCGCGCGACCGCCCGCGTCCAGCCGGACGCCCGCCCGGTCGAGTGGGACTGCCGCCCGGAAACGGTCCCCGACGGCCTCAGCGCGCCAGCGGGACCCCGCCCGATTCCTTGGCTTCCCTGGCCGGGCCTGGCCCTCGCCCAGATGGCGGCAGGCCTCCCGCTGGCCGCCTGGGGCCTACGGCACCGCAGCACCGGCTGGCTCGCTGCGGGGACGCTCCTGCTGGCGCACGGGGTGCTGGGGGTGGCGTACGGCCTGACACACCCGCGGGACTGAGACGGGCCGCGCCCGCAGAGCGAGACCGAGGCGCGCGGGTGGGCCGGTGAGGCCCGGACGTATTCGCACGGGCTGATGGCGGTCGTGCCCCGGGCCAGGACAGACGTGCTGGTTGCGTGCGCGGACGCAGGCGCAGGCGCGGGAGTCGCCGTGGCCGTCGTCGAGCGGGGGCGGAACACGGTCCGCCGGTAGGGGTGGTCGTAGGGAGATGTGCCCGAGCCCTGGGCGGAGACCTTGGCCGGGGCGGCGCTCACGGTGACACTGGGAGCCGGCCTCGGCAGCGTTTCCGGGACAGGCGCCGACGGTCGAACCCAACCGGTCGGTAAAGGAGTTCGGATGCGTCTGCGCAAGCGTGCCCTGGCCGTCGTGTTCGTGGCCACCGCGGCCTTTACAGCCCTCGGGCCCCAGGCCATGGCCGCGCCCATGCCGTGGGAGACCAGCAGGACCCCCGCGGCCGTCACTCACAGCACCTCCGCCGCGGTCCGCGAGAGCGGCACGGTCACCGTGCTGTGCGGCCCGCCCTGCTACCAGTAGGCGGCCGCACGCCCGGGCGACTGGCTACTCGTCCTCGTCGTCGTCCAGCCGGGCCAGCCACGTCGCCAGTCGCTCCACCGGTACCTCGAAGTCCGGGTTGAGGTCGACGAACGTCCGCAGCTGCTCGGCGAGCCACTCGAACGTGACCGCTTCCTCGCCGCGCCGCTTCTCCAGTTCCTCGATGCCGCGGTCGGTGAAGTACATGGCGCTGCTCTCCTGCGTGCGTGATGGGGGGATCGGACGGGCTTCCACCAGCCTAGGGCCCTTCTGATGGATCTCCGCGGCGTCGCGACGCCCGGCACGCACCCTCGACGCACGGCGCGAAGGGCCAGGTGGCTCCGCCACATGACCCTTCACACCGCACGCCGAGCGCACGCACCGAACGCCGCTCCTTCTCCCACGGAGATCCATCAGAAGGGCCCTAGACGCGTGCGGCGGAGCCGGGTGGCACTGTGGGCCCGTTCCCCAGTCGCTCGGGAACGGGCCCACAGATCAGGCGGGTTCAGAGGCTCATGCGTCGAAGACCTCGCGCACCAGCTGCTCCTGCTCCGCCTGGTGCCGCTTCGCGGAACCGACGGCCGGGGAGGAGCCGTGCGGGCGCGAGATGCGCCGCAGCCGCTCGCCGTGCGGAACGTCCGCGCCGACCGCGAGGTCCAGGTGGTCGATCAGGTTGAGCGCGATGAAGGGCCACGCGCCCTGGTTCGCCGGCTCCTCCTGGACCCACAGGTACTTCTCGGCGTTCGGGTACTTGGCGATCTCGGCCTGGACCTCGGCACCCGGGAGGGGGTACAGACGCTCCAGGCGGATGATCGCGGTGTCCGTGCCTCCGCGCTTCTGACGCTCGCCGTCGAGGTCGTAGTAGACCTTGCCGGAGCAGAAGACGACCTTCTTGACCGCTGCCGCGTCGACCGTCGAGTCGCCGATGACCGGGCGGAACTGACCCGAGGTGAACTCCTCCGCCTTCGACGCGGCGGCCTTGAGGCGCAGCATCGACTTCGGGGTGAAGACCACCAGCGGCTTGTGGTGCGGGTTGTGCACCTGCCACCGCAGGAGGTGGAAGTAGTTCGACGGGAGGGTCGGCATCGCGACCGTCATGTTGTTCTGCGCGCACAGCTGGAGGAAGCGCTCGACGCGGGCCGAGGAGTGGTCCGGGCCCTGGCCCTCGTAGCCGTGGGGGAGCAGCAGGGTGACGCCGCTGGTCTGGCCCCACTTCTGCTCCGCCGCCGAGATGTACTCGTCGACGATCGTCTGCGCGCCGTTGACGAAGTCGCCGAACTGCGCCTCCCACAGCACGAGCGCGTCGGGCCGGGCCAGCGAGTAGCCGTACTCGAAGCCCATGACCGCGTACTCGGAGAGCAGGGAGTTGTAGACGTTGTAGCGGGCCTGCTCCTCGGCGAGGTACTGGAGCGGGGTGTGCTCCTCGCCCGTCTCACGGTTGATGAGGACCGCGTGACGCTGGCCGAAGGTGCCGCGCTGGGAGTCCTGGCCCGACAGACGGACCGGGGTGCCCTCCAGCAGCAGCGAGCCGACGGCGAGGGTCTCGCCCATGCCCCAGTCGATCGTGCCGTCCTCGACCATCGACGCCCGGCGCTGCAGCTGCGGCAGCAGACGCGGGTGGACGTGGAAGGTGTCGGGGATGTTGACCTGGGACTCGGCGATCCGCTTCACGGTCTCCGAGGAGATCGCGGTGCTCACGGCGACCGGGAACTCGGCCTGCGGGTCCGAGACGGGCCCGGCGGCCGGCTGGGCCGTGACGGCCTCGCGGACCTCCGTGAAGACCTTCTCCAGCTGGCCCTGGTAGTCCTGCAGGGCCTGCTCGGCCTCTTCCAGGGTGATGTCGCCGCGACCGATGAGGGACTCGGTGTACAGCTTGCGCACCGAGCGCTTCTTGTCGATCAGGTCGTACATCAGCGGCTGGGTGAAGGCCGGGTTGTCCGACTCGTTGTGACCGCGACGGCGGTAGCAGATGAGGTCGATCACCACGTCCTTGTTGAACGCCTGACGGAACTCGAAAGCCAGGCGGGCGACGCGGACGACGGCCTCGGGGTCGTCGCCGTTCACGTGGAAGATCGGGGCCTCGATCATCCTCGCCACGTCCGTCGCGTACATCGACGAGCGGGAGGACTCCGGGGCGGCCGTGAAGCCGACCTGGTTGTTGATGACGATGTGGACCGTGCCGCCGGTGCGGTAACCCCGCAGCTGCGACATGTTCAGGGTCTCGGCCACCACGCCCTGGCCCGCGAAGGCCGCGTCACCGTGCAGGGCGACCGGCAGGACCGTGAAGTCCGTGCCGCCCTTGTTGATGATGTCCTGCTTGGCGCGGACGATGCCCTCGATGACCGGGTCGACCGTCTCCAGGTGGGAGGGGTTCGCGGCCAGCGAGACCTTGATCTGCTCGCCGTCCAGGCCCGTGAAGGTGCCCTCGGCGCCCAGGTGGTACTTGACGTCGCCGGAGCCGTGCATCGACTTCGGGTCGAGGTTGCCCTCGAACTCGCGGAAGATCTGCGCGTACGACTTGCCGACGATGTTCGCCAGGACGTTCAGCCGGCCGCGGTGGGCCATGCCGATGACGACCTCGTCCAGGCGGGACTCGGCGGCCGAGTCCAGCACCGCGTCGAGCAGCGGGATGACGGACTCGCCGCCCTCCAGGGAGAACCGCTTCTGGCCGACGTACTTCGTCTGCAGGAAGGTCTCGAAGGCCTCCGCGGCGTTCAGCCGGCGCAGGATGCGCAGCTGCTCCTCGCGCTCGGGCTTGGTGTGCGAGCGCTCGATGCGGTCCTGGATCCACCTGCGCTGCTTCGGGTCCTGGATGTGCATGAACTCGACGCCGGTGGTGCGGCAGTACGAGTCGCGCAGCACACCGAGGATGTCGCGCAGCTTCATCAGGGACTTGCCGGCGAAGCCGCCGACCGCGAACTCCCGCTCCAGGTCCCACAGGGTGAGGCCGTGCTCGGTGATGTCCAGGTCGGGGTGCTTGCGCTGGCGGTACTCCAGCGGGTCGGTGTCGGCCATGACGTGGCCGCGGACCCGGTAGGAGTGGATCAGCTCGAAGACGCGGGCGGCCTTGGTGACGTCGTCGTCGTGGCTGGCGTCGATGTCCTTGAGCCAGCGGACCGGCTCGTAGGGGATGCGCAGCGCCTCGAAGATCTCGTCGTAGAAGCCGTTCTCGCCGAGGAGGTAGTTGGCGACGACGCGCAGGAACTCGCCGGAAGCGGCGCCCTGGATGACCCGGTGGTCGTAGGTCGACGTGAGCGTCATGACCTTCGAGATGCCGAGCTTGTTCAGGGTGTCCTGGCTGGTGCCCTGGAACTCCGCGGGGTAGTCCATGGAGCCGACGCCCATGATGACCGACTGGCCGGGCATCAGACGCGGGACCGAGTGGACGGTGCCGAGGCCGCCCGGGTTCGTCAGGGAGACCGTGACGCCCGTGAAGTCGTCCATCGTCAGCTTGCCGTCACGGGCGCGGCGGACGATGTCCTCGTAGGCCTGCCAGAACTCGAAGAAGTTCAGCGTGTCGGCCTTCTTGATGCCCGCGACGACCAGTTGACGGTCGCCGTTGGGCTTCACCAGGTCGATGGCCAGGCCGAAGTTGACGTGCGGCGGCTTGACCAGGGTGGGCTTGCCGTCCTTCTCCGCGAAGGAGTAGTTCATCGACGGCATGGCCTTGATGGCCTGCACCATCGCGTAGCCGATGAGGTGGGTGAAGGAGATCTTCCCGCCCCGGGCGCGCTTCAGGTGGTTGTTGATGACGATGCGGTTGTCGAACAGCAGCTTCACCGGGACCGCGCGCACGGACGTGGCCGTGGGGACCTCGATGGAGGCGTTCATGTTCTTCGCGACCGCGGCGGCGGGACCGCGCAGGGTCACGAACTCCGGGCCCTCCGCGGCGGAACCACCGGTGGCGGCGGGCTTCGCGGCGGCCGGCTTGGCGGCAGGTGCCGGGGCGGCAGCCGGAGCAGCGGCCTTGGCAGGGGCCGGAGCCGCTGCGGCGGGCTTGGCGGCCGGAGCCGGCGCGGGAGCCTGGGCCGGGGCGGCGGGAGCCGGAGCCGCAGACGGCGCCGGAGCCGCTGGGGAGGTGGTCCCTGCGGCCCCCGCGGCCGCAGTACCCGCCGGAGCCGGGGCGGCAGCGGCCCCGGGCTTGTAGTCGGCAAAGAAGTCCCACCAGGCTCGGTCTACCGAATTCGGGTCCTGGAGGTACTGCTGATAGATCTCGTCGACGAGCCACTCGTTCGGGCCGAACGCGGCAGCGGGGTTCTTGCCCGCTTGGTCTGCGTCGGTCGAGATGCTCGAGTTACTGGGGGACTGTGGCGACACGGCGGCAACCGCCCTCTTCCGCTTCTCACAAGGTGATGGACAGCGGGAATAAAGGCTACGCCCCCAAGACCGCGAAGGTCAGGCCGGGTCGGTCCATCGTCGTGTAAGTCACATGAAAGAGCGGGTTTCACAGCAGGAAATGGCGGGAAACAACCGAGGTTCCGCGCTGTGAGACATGGCTGAAGGACGGGCCCGGCGGGGCTCCTCGCGACGACCGCGCGGCCCTCTGCCTGATCACACGTGTCCGTCAGCGCGGAACAGAGATGGATCTTGTGGCTCCGCGTCGAACTTTACGTCAACTTGGCAGAGAGGGAAGTCCCGGCAGGGTGACAAGAATCCTGCAGCCCCGCTCGGATTCGGCCACGCCGATCCGGCCGCCGTGCAGATCCACGGCCCAGCGCGCGATCGCGAGCCCCAGACCGGTGCCGCCGTCGCTGCCCGGACCGTGCGGCCGCATGACCTGGCCGCGGTTGAACCGCTCGAAGACGCGGTGCCACTCCGAGCGCGGAATGCCGGGGCCCTCGTCGAGGATCTCCAGTTCGAGCGACTCGGGCAGGGCCCCGCGCCGCGCCTTCACCGTCACCCGTCCGTGTGCCGGGCTGTGCTTGACCGCGTTGTCGATGAGGTTGGCGACGACCTGGTGGATGCGCTCCGGGTCGGCGTGCGCGGTCAGCTCCGGCGGGGACACGTCGAGGTGCAGATGGACGTCGTTGCGCGTGTGACTGCCGGACCCGGACGCGATGCCCGCGCGTGCGGTGG
Source organism: Streptomyces sp. NBC_00285 (assembly GCF_036174265.1). Lineage (NCBI taxonomy): Bacteria > Bacillati > Actinomycetota > Actinomycetes > Kitasatosporales > Streptomycetaceae > Streptomyces > Streptomyces sp. NBC_00285. The sequence goes on from NZ_CP108055.1 coordinate 7,203,084, forward strand.
CGACCATGTTGGCCTCCTTCAGCACGCCCGACAGGTACGGCCACACCTCGAAACGGCGCTTCTTCAGCGGTACGACGCCGTTGTCCAGCCGGGACAGGTCCAGCAGCGTCTCCACCAGCCGGCCGAGCCGCTCGGTCTGCTTCAGGGCCGTGCGCATGGTCTCGGGGTCGGCCTGGGTGACCCCGTCGACGATGTTCTCCAGCACTGCCCGCAGCCCCGCGATGGGGGTGCGCAGCTCATGGGAGACATTTGCCACAAGTTCCTTGCGCTGACGTTCCTGTGCCTCCAGGTCGTCCGCCATGCGGTTGATCGTCTGGGCCAGGTCGCCCAGCTCGTCACGCCGGTTCTCACGCACCCGGCGGGTGTAGTCGCCGTGCGAGATGGACCGGGCGACCGCGTTCATGTCGTCCAGTGGCGCGGTGAGCGAATGCGCCACGAACTGCGTGATCAGCAGTGTGGCGATCATCGAGAAGACCGTGATGAAGCGCAGCTCGGTGGCTGTGCGCATCGCGATCATCATCAGCCCGGTGGTGATGAGGACCGCGATGACGACCAGCGCGCCCAGCTTGGTCTTGATCGAGAAAGGGCTCACGCCGCCCCAGGGCTCCCTGGGGCTTCTCCGGCCGGCCGGACCGTCGCTCATGGCGTCGGGGTCTCCAGGGCGTAGCCCACGCCGTGCACCGTGCGGATCCGCTCGGCGCCGATCTTCCGGCGCAGCGCCTTGATGTGGCTGTCGACGGTGCGGGTGCCGGAGGCGTCCGCCCAGTCCCACACCTCGGCGAGCAGTTGCTCACGGGAGAGCACCGCGCGCGGGGTGTTCGCGAGGCACACCAGGAGGTCGAACTCGGTGGGCGTGAGGTGCACGTCCTCCGAGCGCACCCGCACCCGGCGCTGCGCGTGGTCGATCTCCAGCTCGCCGAGGCGCAGGATGCCCGAGCGAGGTGTGGCCGCGGCCAGCGCGGCCCGCTCGACCCGCCGCAGCAGGACGTGCACGCGAGCGGCCAGCTCACGCATGGAGAACGGCTTGGTCATGTAGTCGTCGGCGCCGACGCCGAGCCCGACGAGCATGTCGGTCTCGTCGTCCCGCGCGGTCAGCATGAGGACCGGCACCGGACGGGCGGCCTGCACGCGACGGCAGACCTCCAGACCGTCGAAACCGGGCAGCATGATGTCGAGGATCAGCAGGTCCGGCTGCCAGGCCTCGGCCGTGTCCACCGCCGACGGACCGTCGACCGCCGTTTGCACGAGGAATCCCTCGGCGCGCAGGCGGGTCGCGATGGCGTCGACGATCGTCGGATCGTCCTCGACGACCAGGACCCGGCGCTGTGCGCCCGGAGTGGCCGTCGAACCGTTGTGGGAGGTCTGTGTCTGCTCCATCGCCCGCCCCTGGGGAGTGCTTTCCGGAACCATGTGGGGTGATTCCTTGTCTGCGCATGACTGCGATTGACGCTTGAATGATCGGCGTAGGGAAGCAGAGTACGGGGAGTCACCACAGCTTTGCTATCCAGGTCGGACGGCGAGAGGGACGACGTCGGGAACGCCCCGGGCAACGGGGATCTCCTCGGTACGTACCTGCCGGAACCCGGCATTTGCCAGTGATCCCGCAAATTCCGCAGAGGGCCGGGCTCACCGCACGGCCAGTACTCCGCCCGGCTTCAACACCCTTGCGCAGCTTGTGAGTCCGGCACGCGCGTAGAGTCCGCCGTCGCCCTCCGTGACCGTCCGATCGGGCCCGTTGGTCATGTCGAGGCAGAGCGCGTCAAAAGTGGCGCATGTCTCATTGACGAATCCGACTACATCCGTTTCCAGATTGTTGGTCCGCGGATCGGCGAGTGCCTCGATGGGCAGCACCGACACGGGCCTGTCCCCGCGGTGCCGGTCGACGCCGGGCGGCTCCCGCTCCACGACCCTGAGATGCGGCCCGAGCAGGGATTCGCGGCGGCGTGTGCGAGCGAGAAGCCGACGCCGAGGCCGCCGATGAGGACGTGCGGATCAGGACGGCCGTCGAGTGCGCCGAGCGCCGCGTCCCGGAGTCCGCGCTCCGAGCGACCGTCCGAAGTGGCCGTCAGGAAACCGCCGTTGGCGATGATCCGGAGCAAGCTGCCGTGGCGCCGCAGGATGACCTCTCCTCCAGGGCCCTCGCGACGGTCCAGGACTTCGGGGACGGCGTGCGAGGTGGGCGTCGGCCCGTCCCGGCAGGTGCGGCGTACGGGGCCGTTCTTCTTGAGAAGTACCTGTGAATCGGGTGCGAGGTGGCGTCGGTCACAGACAGCGGGTGGGTCGGGCGCGAAGGCTGGGGTGAAACGGAAGGGGCACCTCACCTTGGAACGGACCGCGCCGACAGCTCCCTCCGACGCGCCCCCTTCGGACCCGCCCGCACCGGATGCCTCCTTTCCGGATGTGGCGGTACTGCTCGACGGGATGCCCCGGCAGCGGGGCCTGACGGAGGCGGCGACTGCGGATCCGCAGACCGCAGCGGCCGTTCCGGTCGCCCGGCCCGGGCCCCGGCTTCGCGTTCCCCGCCTCCGGCGGCTGCTCCCCACCCCCACCGGCACACCGTTCACGTTCGGCTACGGCGCCGTCCTGGCCGCCGTCTCACTCGTCGCCGCGCATCTGGACCCCGCCCTCGTGCACACCCTGCACCAGGGCTCCAGCACCGACGTCGCGCACCTCGTCCGGACGCCCCTGCTGGTACTGCCGGCCAGCGCGCTGTGGATCGCCGGCGGGATCCTCTCGCCGTACGCCGTCGCCCTGCTGTTCGTCCTCACCGCGCTGGAGCGACGGATCGGGGGACTGCGCACGGCCGGTGTCTTCCTCCTCGGGCACATGGGCGCGACGCTCGCCACCGAGGTGCCCATCGGCCTCGCGGTGCTCGTCGGCCACCTGCCCGCCAGCTCACTGCACCGACTGGACTACGGCGTCAGCTTCGGCGTGGCCGCGAGCCTCGGCGCGCTGACCGGGCTGTTCAGGCCGTGGCTGCGCTGGCCGTTGCTCGCTCTCTTCGGCTGGATCCTGGTGGCGGACCTGATCGCCTTCACCGACCCGATGACCGACTGGGGCCACCTGATCGCCCTCACGATCGGCGTCGCGACCTGGCCCCTGGTGCGACGGTCGCACCGTGCGCGTCGTCCCCTTCCGAACAGCTAGCCCCCCCCGGCGCTGCTGTCAGCGGCCTGGCGGCGTCCAGACGTACGGCGTCGTCGTGGTCACCGCGTGGAAGCCGAGCCGGCGCAGGATGGGCGCGCTGTCGTCGGACGTGGTCATCGTTGCTGGTCCCCCGTGTGGTCCGGTGGGGTGGTGGGTCCGGTCATCGCCGTGCACGCGCGTGTGTCGGCCGTCCGCCTGATGTGACCGCTCAGAGCGGCTGGGCTGACGATGCCGCTCGGGCGGAGGCTTCGGTACGGCCGTCATGGGCGGTGGTGCCGAAGTCCGCCCGGGTGATCCTCTCGGCCCGTCCTTCGGCCGGATGGTGGCTCGCGGTCACCGGGCCGCAGACGTCCGCGGTGCGCCGGGGACCAGATCCGAGGCCGCCGGGAAGACGGAGCGCCGGCCGGGCGTTGTCCGCCATGCGGCCGGTGGCGGATCCGGAGGTATCGGGTGGATCACCGGCGCAGCATGACAGAGGCCGTCCCGGGCCGCCTCCGGGTTTCCGTGAAGCGGCGACGGACGGTCACCCAGCGCCCGGTCCCACGAACTTCGCACTGGTGAGCGGAGCTTCCACATGCCAGCCCAGAGACTCGTACAGCGCGCGTCCCGCCGGCGTTCCCGCGAGGACGCCGGTCTCCGCGCCCTCGGCGGCCGCCGAGGCCTGGAGCGTGCGCATGACGACGCTGCCCAGGCCTCGGCGGCGATGGGCGGGCGCGGTCTCGATCTGGTCGAAGACGGCGGTCGCGCCTGTCGGGGCGACTTGGCCACGTGCCGCGAGAGAGCCGTCCGGCGCGGTGACGAGCATCCGCCTGGCACCACCGGCGGACCACACCCGCATCCGGTAGCCGTCCGGGACGTTCATGCGTGCGGCTGCCGGGGCGTCGGCAGGTCCTGTTCCGGGGGTGCCGGTGCGTCGGGTCTGCGGACCGTTCGTACGTCCGGCCGCCGGAGCGTCGGTCTGCTCAGCCTTCGGGGTGCCCGTGCCCGCAACCAGGTCCGGGAGGCGGCCCGTCCGCCCGGCCTGTGTGGTCGTCAGGGGGATCGTCATCAGGTAGCCCGGTTCCGGGTCCACCCACCAGCCCTCGCCCAGCCAGGCCCCGACCACCTCCGGGTTCTGGAACACCTTGAGCCACACCCCGGTGCCCGTCACCCCGTCGGCCACCTTGCGCACGGCCTCCTCGTCCACGTCGTCGCCCAGGGCCGCGAAGACGTGCCGCGACACCTGCGCGACCAGGCCGACGTCGACCGTGAACCCCCAGGGCTCCCGCTCCGGCGGGGCGGCCCCGCGGGACACGACCCAGCCGTCCACCCATGCCCGTACGACCCCGTCCATGTGACTCCTCCGCAATGGCCGATCCAGTGACAGATGTAATAGTCGATGAACAACTTCAACTATTACCGAGCTCAAGATAGGCCCCGAAGTGCCGATTCCGGCAGTCGTGATCGCCCACAGCGAACAGGGCGGTGGGTGGGGAACATGCAGAGGCTCACGTGCATTGAGTCGGCATAGCTCAACTTGAATGCCGAAGGGGAGATCATGGCTTCGACGTCCACATCGCTCACTCTGCCTGTGCTGCCGCTCGACGACGAGGTCGTGCTGCCCGGCATGGTGGTTCCGCTGGACCTGAACGACACCGACGTACGTGCAGCTGTGGAGGCCGCTCAGGCCGCCGCCGCCCGCTCGGAGTCCGGCAAGCCGAAGGTCCTCCTGGTGCCACGCATCGACGGGACCTACGCGAGCACCGGTGTGCTCGGTACCGTCGAGCAGGTCGGCCGCCTGGCCGACGGTGACCCGGGCGCCCTCATCCGCGGCCGGAGCCGGGTGCGGATCGGCGCCGGGACGACCGGCCCGGGTGCCGCCCTCTGGGTCGAGGGGACGAGCGTCGACCAGACCGTTCCCGAACCGCTGCCCGGCCATGTCGCCGAACTGGTCACCGAGTACAAGGCCCTCGCCACCGCCTGGCTGCGCAAGCGCGGTGCCTGGCAGGTCGTGGACCGGGTCCAGGCCATCGACGACGTCTCCACGCTCGCCGACAACTCCGGTTACTCACCGTTCCTGACGACCGAGCAGAAGGTCGAACTGCTGGAGACCGCCGACCCGGTCGCCCGCCTCAAGCTCGCCACCGGACACCTCCGCGACCACCTCGCCGAGCAGGACGTCGCCGAGACCATCGCCAAGGACGTCCAGGAGGGCGTCGACAAGCAGCAGCGGGAGTTCCTGCTCCGCCGTCAGCTGGAAGCCGTACGCAAGGAACTGCGGGAGATCAACGGCGAGCAGGACGGCGAGGAGTCCGACGACTACCGCACGCGTGTGGAGGCCGCGGACCTGCCGGAGAAGGTGCGGGAGGCCGCGCTCAAGGAGGTCGACAAGCTGGAGCGGTCCTCCGACCAGTCACCCGAGGGATCCTGGATCCGCACGTGGCTGGACACCGTCCTCGAACTGCCGTGGAACGAGCGGACCGAGGACGCGTACGACATCCAGGGCGCCAAGACGGTCCTCGACGCCGAGCACGCGGGCCTGCAGGACGTGAAGGAGCGGATCACCGAGTACCTGGCGGTCCGCAAGCGCCGCAACGACCGGGGGCTCGGGGTCGTCGGCGGCCGGCGCGGCGGTGCCGTACTCGCACTCGTAGGGCCTCCCGGGGTCGGAAAGACCAGCCTCGGCGAGAGCGTCGCGCACGCCATGGGTCGCAAGTTCGTCCGCGTCGCCCTCGGCGGTGTGCGGGACGAGGCGGAGATCCGCGGACACCGGCGGACGTACGTCGGCGCGCTGCCCGGCCGGATCGTACGGGCGATCAAGGAGGCCGGGTCGATGAACCCGGTGGTCCTGCTCGACGAGATCGACAAGGTGGGCTCCGACTTCCGCGGTGATCCCGCGGCGGCCCTCCTTGAGGTACTGGACCCGGCGCAGAACCACACCTTCCGCGACCACTACCTGGAGGTCGAACTCGACCTGAGCGACGTCGTGTTCCTGGCGACGGCGAACGTCCTGGAGGCCATCCCGGAGGCCCTGCTCGACCGTATGGAGCTGGTCCGCCTCGACGGCTACACCGAGGACGAGAAGGTCGTCATCGCCCGCGATCACCTGCTGCCGCGCCAACTGGAGCGGGCCGGGCTCGCGGCCGACGAGGTCGTCATCGACGAGAGCGCCCTGCGCAAGCTCGCCGGCGAGTACACACGTGAGGCGGGCGTCCGCACCCTGGAGCGGTCCGTCGCGAGGCTGCTGCGCAAGGTGGCGGCCCAGCACGAACTCGGCGAGCGCGAACTGCCGTTCACGGTCACGGACGAGGAACTGCGCGGTCTGATCGGCCGTCCGCACCATGTGCCCGAGTCGGCACAGGACCCCGCGGAACGCCGTACGGCGGTCCCCGGTGTCGCCACCGGCCTCGCGGTCACCGGAGCGGGCGGGGACGTGCTCTTCGTCGAGGCGTCGCTGGCCGACCCGGAGACGGGCGCGGCGGGTCTGACACTGACCGGCCAGCTGGGTGACGTGATGAAGGAGAGCGCGCAGATCGCCCTGTCCTTCCTGCGCTCGCACGGCGCGGAGCTCGAACTGACGGTGGGCGATCTGAAGGACCGGGGTGTGCACATCCACTTCCCGGCGGGCGCGGTCCCGAAGGACGGTCCGAGCGCGGGCGTCACCATGACGACGGCGCTGGCGTCGCTGCTGTCCGGCCGACTGGTCCGCACGGACGTGGCCATGACCGGCGAGGTCTCGCTGACCGGCCGGGTCCTGCCGATCGGCGGCGTGAAGCAGAAGCTGCTCGCCGCGCACCGCGCCGGGGTGACGACCGTGATCATCCCCAAGCGCAACGAGGCCGACCTGGACGACGTCCCGGCGGAGGTGCTGGACAAGCTCGACGTCCACGCCGTCACCGACGTCCGACAGGTCCTGGAGCTGGCGCTGGCCCCGGCCACGAACGGGGTCGCGCCGAAGGTTCCGGTCGCGGCGTGACGGACGTGACTGGATGAGGTGAAGGCCCGGGTTCTCGTGAGGGAGGCCCGGGCCTTCGCCGTGTCCGCTCTTCGCCGTGTCCGCGTAGCGGCTCAGCCGTTGGCGAGTTCCTGCACCCGGTCGAGTCCTCCGTTGAAGCGGTCGTGGTCGCCGACCGTCGGTCCGGACGAGGTGTACTGCCACATGGCGTACGTGTTCCAGCCCGCCGGGAGCGTCCCCGCGGTCGACGCGTACCGCGCGATCCACAGCGGGTGGGCCGAGGCGAAGCCGCCGTAGTCGCCGGTGCACTGGGTCCACCAGCTGGTGGCCGTGTAGATGACGGCGTTCCGGCCGGTCCGCGCCCTGTACTGGTTCAGGAAGTCACGGATCCAGGTGACCATCGCGCTCTGGCTCTTGTCGAAGCAGGCGTCGCCGTACGGGTTCCACTCGATGTCGAGCACGCCGGGCAGCGTCCTGCCGTCCTGGGACCAGCCGCCGCCGTGGTCGACGAAGTAGTTCGCCTGCGTTGCGCCGCTCGTGGTGTCGGGGGTGGCGAAGTGGTAGGCGCCCCGGATCATTCCGACGCCGTAGGCGCCGCTGTACTGCTGGCCGAAGTACGGGTTCGTGTAGTACGTCCCCTCGCTCGCCTTGGTGTACGCCCATCGGACCCCGCTGTTCCACAGGGTCGACCAGGAGACGTTGCCCTGGTAGCTGGCGACGTCGACGCCCTCCGCCTGGGCGGCGGCGCGGGTGCCGGTGGGAAGACCGCCCCGGCCGTCATGCGTGACGACGCCCATACCCATGCGGGCGGAGCCGCGGGCCGGGGTGGCGGTGGCCTCGGCGGACTCGGACACTCCGGGTTTCTCGGAGGAGTCGGCGGTCGAGGCGGGGAGGTGCAGCAGGGAGAGCGCGGTGAGCAGGAGTCCGACGAGAAAGAGGCGCCGGGCGGATATCGGTCCGGGTCTGTGCACGGGCATGGCGTGCCTCCGAAGGCTCGGTGATGCTCGTAAAGGGAACATGCGGGGCCGTGCTGAATCTGGCATGCGCATGCCAGTGGCTGCCCGGTGGAGACGCTACGTACGGGGACGAGGGGGCGGGAAGGGGGACCGGAGGCTGCCGTTGGTCCAGCCCTGCGAAATACTTGCGGAGCTGCGGCGATGGCGCAATTTGGCGGAAACCTTCAGGACCGGGAAATCCGAGGCAGGGGCTGACGTGCACGAAGAAGGAAACGGCGGCGGGCGCAGGGGTGGCGCCGAGGCGTCACCGGGCGGTGTGGACCAGCCCGGATTCCTGGCTCTCGAACGGGAGTTGACCGTTCTGCTGCGACGTGCGCGGGCCAATCAGGGGGAGATGGCCCGCGAGGTCCACCCCGACCTGGAGACGGCGGCCTACGGTCTGCTCGTCCGTCTGGATGAATGCGGCCGTCAGCGAGCCACCGAACTGGCCGGCTACATCGGCGTCGGCAAGGCCACGATGTCGCGCCAGCTGCGGGCCCTGGAGGAACTGGGCCTGGTCACCCGCGAGCCCGATCCGGCGGACGGTCGTGCCTGGCTGGTCGACCTCACGGAGGAGGGCCGCTCCCGGGTGAAACGCGTCCGCGACGCACGGCGGGCCCGGTACGCGGGCCGACTGGCGCACTGGGACTCCGACGAGGTCACCGAACTGGCACGCCTGCTGCACCAGCTGAACCGGGGAATGGAGAGGTAGCGCCCGGGCGTCCCGCCCGAGCCCCCAGGCCTGACGGAGACCAGTACCTCAGGGCGAGCCCGGCGCCCGGTCCAGTTCCGCGTACACCACCGTCGCGTCGTCGTGCGTCTTGCTCCGCCGTAGGAACGCCCGCTCCTGCGCGTCCCCCCGCTCCAGGTCCCGTACGCGCTCCACGAGGGCCCGTGCCCCTTCCTTCCGTACGAAGGTGAAGCAGTCGTCCCAGCCGCCCTCCTGGAACTTCTCCACCCACCGGGTCGCCCCGTCCGTCATGGCCACCAGGGTGCGGACGGAGGAGCGGGGCAGCACCCCCGTGACGGCTCGCTCCGCCACCGCGGGATCCGCGGCCGCCGTGAAGAAGCCGCCCTCCTTGTTGCGGAGGTCGGCGTCGATCAGCGCGTCCGTGGCCAGGGAGGCGCGGGGGAGGCGGGAGAGGCGGTCGTCCAGATGCGGGGTCACCGTGCCGTCCGGGGCCTCCACCAGCAGCGCCGAGTCCGACAGGACCAGGTACTCGACCCTCGACGGGGACCAGCGCGCCATCACCACGGTCGCCTGGGGCGTACGCGGGTGAGAAAGGTCACAGCCCTTTCCGTGGGCCTCCGCCGTGCGCGCGATCGCCCGCGACAGCACCTCGGCCAACGGAACATCCATGAGCGAAACGGCCAGTTCGGTCAGTGCCCCGCCGAGGCGTGCCGTGAACCAGGGGACGGAATGCGGACAGCCCGTCGGGCCGTCGGGAGGGGTGACTCCGTCGAGGGTGATCAGTACGCCGCCCCGCCCGGACGCGGGTAGAGCGACGCTCGCGAAGTCCTCGTTGGGGCGGTTCGGATCGCCGGGCTCGGAGACAAGTTCCGTACGCATTCAGCCAGTCTGCACGAGCCCTCCACAAGCTTCGCCAAAGAGTGGCAACGGGCGCGGAATTGACGCAGTCGCGCAGGTCAGGCGCCTGGTTTGAGGTGGAATGGTTTGCTCCGGGCGGACGTGCTGGCGAATACTGCCACCGGTCGTGGTCGGCGTCCAACCGGCAGATCGCACAGGGTCCGTGCGTCTACCGCAGGAACTTGCCCGCCAACTCCCCTCCGGGGTTCACTCCTTCGGGTGGCGGCCCCGGCGATGCGCGGCCACCGCCCACCGGCGCTGGGAGGGTCGGGAATCGTACCCCGGTGTGCACGCCAGTTGACGGAGCGTCACCCCGGGCCCATGGGTTTCACGAGTTCAGGAATGCGAGCAGCGGTGCAGAAGACGCGGCCTCGTCGCACAGGCAAGCAGACGGCCTCCGGCACGGGCGCGGAGCGCACAGCCGCCACGCCCGGCACCCCCGGGACTCCCGTCGGCAAGGGCCGCGCCACTCACGTCCGCACGCGGCTGATTCTCGCCGCCGCCGTCGTGGCCGCAGCCGTCGCCGGAGCCGGCGCCCCGTCCCTGATCACCGCGTCCTCAGAACTCCACGACTCCCAGGACCTGGTGACGTTCGCCGGACAGACCCAGGACGCGCTCGCGCTCGCCCACTCGCTCGCCGACGAACGCGACGAGGTCACCTCCTACATCGCCGCCGGCCGCCTCAAGGCGAAGGCACCGACCGAGCAGTCCAGCGCCCGCGTCGACCGCCAGGTCGAGGAACTGCGCGCCGACACCGACGTCTCCACGGCCCTGCGCGCCGACCTCGACGACATCACCGCCGTACGACGGTCCGCGCTCACCGGCAAGAGCACCGCCCTCGAAGCGCACGACGCCTACTCCGCCGCCATCACGGAACTGCACCGGCTCGCGGAGGAACTGGCCGAGCGGATGCCGCCCCGCGCGGGCTCCGGCGCCTACTCCCTCGCCGAACTGGACTCCGCCGTACAGCAGGCCGCCGCCACCCGCGGACTGCTGCTCGCGGCGCTCAGCGTGCCGACGTCGACCCAGAGCGACTACGACCCGATCACCGGCCTCACCAGCACCAAGAAGGTGTCCTCGGCCGCCGACGCCAAGCAGCGCGACGCGCTCAGTGCCACCGCCCAGCAGGCCCGGCTGCGTTCGGACGCCGCCCTCGCCGACTTCCAGGACTCCGCGCCCGCGGCCGCCAAGGCGAGCTACGACTCCACGGTCACCGGCCCCGAGGTCAACTCCGCCGACAAGTACCTCGCCGTCCTCACCGACCAGCCCACCCTCACCACCGGCGACCTGGGCACCGGCACGGCCAAGCTCGACGCGGCCCTCTCCGCCCGCGTCGACCTCATGCGCGGCGCCGAGTCCGCGCTGTTCGAGCGCCGCGTCAAGGAGCTGGCCCAGCTGCGCGACGACGACGTCACCGCGCTTGAGCTGCGGGTCGCGGTCCTGGGCGCGCTGATGCTGCTCGCCGTCGGCATCGCCACCGCCATGGCCCGCACCCTCACCCGCCCGCTGTCCGTGCTGCGCCGCGGCTCCGCCCGGCTCGCCGGGGCCGAGGACCCCACCGCCGAGGAAGCGGTCGCCTTCACGGGCCGCAACGACGAGTTCGCTCAGGTCGTCCGCTCCGTCAACGCCCTGCACGCGCACTCCGTCGCCCTCGCCGAGCGGGTCACCACCCTGGAGGCCGACCGCAAGCACCTGGTCGGACAGCGGCAGAAGATGGCAGACGCGCGCGAGCAGCTCAAGGGCGAACTCACCGATTCCGCCGCCCAGTTGGCGCGGCTGCGCACCACCATCGGCGGCACCTTCGTCAGCCTCGCCCTGCGCACCCTGGGTCTCGTCGAGCGTCAACTCGCGGTCATCGAGGGCCTGGAGGAGCGCGAGCAGGACCCCGACCGGCTCGCCACCCTCTTCAAGCTCGACCACTTCGCCACCGTCATGCGCCGGCACAGCGAGAACCTCCTCGTCCTGGCCGGTACGGAGCACGTGCAGCAGAGCGCGGGCCCGGTCCCACTGGTCGACGTCGTGCGGGCCGCGGTGAGCGAGATCGAGCGCTACGAACGGGTCCGTATCGCGGCCCTCCCGCCGCACGCCCACGTGGCCGGGTTCGCCGCGGACGACCTCTCGCACCTGCTGGCCGAGTTGATGGAGAACGCCAGCTCCTTCTCCCCGCCCGACCTGCCCGTCGAGGTCTCCGGCTGGCTGCTGGAGAGCGGCGAGGTCATGCTCTCCGTCCAGGACGAGGGCATCGGCATGACCGCCGAACGCATGAGCACCCTCAACTCCCGGCTCGCCGAATTCGACCCGGAGGCCGCGTACGAGTCGTACGACGACGGTGACGAGGGACTCGGCCTGGGCCTGTACGTGGTGGCCCGCCTCGCCCACCGGCACGGCGTGCGCGTGCAGCTGCGCGAGCAGAAGCAGGGAGGCGTGGCCGCGGTCGTCGTCCTCCCGAAGACCCTGCTCACCGCCGCCCCCACGTCCGCCGTCCCGGCCGTCGGCGGCCCGGTGACCGGCGCGACCCACTCCTTCTCCCTCCCGGGAGCGGACGCGGAGGTCAACTCCAATGTCCTGAACGGTCGTTCGCAGTCCGCCGACCCGCTGGTGACGCTTGCGGAGGAGGCCGTACGCGAGGCGGCGGCGGACGAACCGACGGAACACGGCAAGCCGGAGTCCCCCGCCGAAACGACGATGGAACTCCTTGCCCCGGTACCACCGGAGCCGACGGCCGGCGAACCCGTCGAGGCCCGGAGCGCCCCCAGGGCCGACGAGGCCCACGAAGCCGTCGAACCCCATGAACAGCACGAACCCCATGTGCCCTACGCACCCAGCGGACTCGTCGAACCCGACGACGAAAGCGGTGCGGTCGGTACCGCGAACGAGGAACACACCCGCGCCGACGAAGAGCCCCTCACCGACAAGGGCCTCCCCAAGCGCACCCCGAAGATCACCGCGTCCGCCCCGGCACCCCGTCAGCGCAACAGCGCGGTGGACGCCGAAGCCCTCCGCCGCAGGCTCGGTGGCTTCCGCCGGGGGGCGGAGGCCGGTCACCGCGACGTGGCGGCGGAGATCGAGGAACAGACCGGCGAGACCCGACTGCCCGACACGCACAGCACCGCATCCGAAGAATTCACGGGGGGCACAGCCGAGGAGGCAAGCAGTTGACCGCGCCCAGTACCTTCGGACTGAGTCGTGAAGCCCGCAATCTCCACTTCCTGCTGACCAATCTCGTCGAGGAGGTACCGGGCGTCCAGTCCGTGGCCGTCGTCTCCTCGGACGGTCTGCTCCTGCTCTCCTCCGACGCCGAGCGGAACGCGGAAGCACGTGAGGCACGTGACGGGAAGCCCTCGGGCCCCCGTGGCTCCTCCGCGGACCTCGCGACCATCGTCTCCGGCATCGGCAGCCTCACGCTCGGCGCCGCGAAGCTCATGGACTTCGGCTCCACCAAACACACCATGATCGCGATGGACGACGGCAGCCTCTTCGTGATGTCGATCAGCGACGGCTCGCTGCTCGGTGTCCACGGCACCGCGGACTGCGACATGAGCGTGGTGGCGTACCACATGGCGCTGTTCGTCGGCCGGGCCGGTCACGTCCTGACCCCCGAACTCCGCAGCGAGCTACGGCAGTCGCTGGAGAACGACGGGACGGAGGACGCCCGATGACGAACAGGCCCGGGCTCCCGGTCCGCGGCGGCGACCGTAAATCCGCCCGCGTCCGTCCGTACTCCCTCACCGGTGGCCGCACCCGCTTCGGTCACGTCCTCCTGGTCGAGACCTTCGTGGCGGCTCTCGAAGCCCCCGAGGAGCGCAAGGAGTTGAGCAACGGCTCGCTGCGTTCGGTCATGCCGGAGCTGCGGGCCATCGTCGAACTGTGCCGCCGGATGCGCACGGTGGCCGAGATCGCCGCGCTGCTGAAGATGCCGCTCGGCGTGGTCCGTGTGCTCCTCAGCGACCTCGCGGACCAGGGAAAGATCCGTGTGTACGGCACCGGGACCGGTCATGGCACGGGCCGTCCCGACCGCGCTCTGCTGGAAAGGGTGCTGAGTGGACTCCGTCGTCTCTGACACCGCGGCCGCCTCCTTCGGCGGCTTCGGCGTCACCCCGTTCGTCGATGCCGAGACCGACGACAACCTGAAGTCCTGGCAGACGGACCGCACCCGGGCGCCCATCGCCACGAAGATAGTCGTGGCCGGCGGCTTCGGCGTCGGCAAGACCACCCTCGTGGGCACCGTCTCGGAGATCGAGCCCCTCCAGACGGAGGCGCTGATGACCGAGGCCAGTGAGCAGGTCGACGACCTCACCGGCACCCCGGAGAAGGCCACCACCACCGTGGCCATGGACTACGGCCGCCTCACGCTCGACGACGACCTGGTGCTCTACCTCTTCGGCACGCCGGGCCAGGAGCGGTTCTGGTTCATGTGGGACGACCTGGTGCGCGGAGCGATCGGCGCGGTGGTCCTCGCGGACACCAGACGGCTCAAGGACTGCTTTCCGGCGCTGGACTACTTCGACGGCTGCGGGATGCCCTACGTCGTCGCGGTCAACCACTTCGACGGCAGTGACCGCTTCGAACCGGACGATGTGCGGGAGGCGTTGACGATCCCCGCCCACATACCTGTCATGATCATGGACGCGCGGCGGAAGATCTCGGTGATCGAGACGCTCCTTTCCCTCGTCCGCCACGCACTGGACGTCACCCCCGAGTAGCCCTGGTCAGGAGCCATCACCCGCATGCGGAAGATACTCGTCGTCGGAGCCGGCCAGTCCGGACTCCAACTAGCCCTAGGCCTCCAGTCGCACGGGTACGAGGTCACCCTGATGTCCAACCGGACAGCGGACGAGATCCGCGCCGGACGGGTCATGTCGACGCAGTGCATGTTCCACACGGCTCTCCAGCACGAGCGCGACCTGAAGCTGAACTTCTGGGAGTCCCAGGCCCCGAGGATCGAGGGGCTCGGCGTCTCCGTTGCGGCTCCCGGCTCCTTCGACCCGGGGCCCTCGCAGCGCGCGATCGACTGGCTGGGACGTCTCGACGGGTACGCGCAGTCGGTCGACCAGCGGGTGAAGATGGCCGGCTGGATGGAGACCTTCGCCCAGCGCGGCGGCCAGCTCGTCATCCACGGCGCGGCCGTCGGCGACCTCGACTACTTCTCCCGTACGTACGACCTCGTGCTGGTCTCCGCCGGCAAGGGCGAGCTGGTCTCCATGTTCGCGCGGGATCCGGAGCGCTCCCCGTACACCGAGCCACAGCGCGCCCTCGCGGTCTCCTACGTCCACGGCCTGGGCCCCCGCCCCGAGCACCCGGACACCGAGGCCGTCCGCTGCAACCTCGTCCCCGGGGTCGGCGAACTGTTCGTCATGCCGACGCTCACCACCTCCGGGCGCGCCGACATCCTGTTCTGGGAGGGCATACCAGGCGGCCCGCTCGACGCCTTCAACGGCGTCAAGGACCCGACGCAGCACCTCTCCCTGACCCTGGAACTCATGGAGAAGTTCCTGCCCTGGGAGTACGCGCGCGCCACCAAGGCCGAACTCACCGACGCCGGCGCCACGTTGGCCGGCCGGTACGCGCCCACCGTGCGCAATCCGATAGGCCGGCTGCCCGGTGGGGGACTGGTCCTCGGCGTCGCCGACGTCGTCGTCGCCAACGACCCGATCACCGGGCAGGGCTCCAACTCCGCGTCCAAGTGCGCGGCTTCGTATCTCGCTTCCATCCTCGACCAGGGGGAGAAGGAGTTCGACGAGGCCTGGATGCGGGCGACGTTCGACCGCTACTGGGACACCGCCCGGCACGTCACCAAGTGGACGAACGCCATGCTCGCGCCGCCCCCGGAGCACATCCTCAACCTGATCGGCGCGGGAGGCCAGTTGCAGCCGGTGGCGGACCGGTTCGCCAACGGCTTCGACGCCCCGGCCGACTTCGAGAACTTCTTCTACGAGCCCGACAAGGCGGGCGCGTACGTGGCGTCGGTGGCGGGAGGCTGATCGTCGCCGCGCGGGTGCGGGTCCGCCGTGGCTGGTCGCGCAGTTCCCCGCGCCCCTTCAGGTAGGTGATCCGGGCGTACGGCTCCGAGCAGCGGGTGAGCTGCGATCGGGGAGATCTTGACCTGCTCGCCCGTTCTCGGGGCCTCGATCACCTGGCCCTCGCCCAGGTAGATCGCCACGTGCGTGGCCTCGGGGAAGTAGATCACCAGGTCACCGGGCCGCAGCTCATCGAGCGGGACCCTCGGGAGCTGCGCCCACTGCTCCTGACTGGTCCTCGGGATCGGGGTGCCGGCATGCGCCCAGGCCTGCGACGTCAGGCCCGAGCAGTCGTACGTCTTCGGGCCCTCCGCGCCCCATTCGTACGGCTTCCCCAGCTGGCGCCGGGCGTACCCCAGGGCCTCCTCGCCCTCCCGGGTCGCACTGCGGTCGCCTTCGCCCAGGGCGCCGGAGGCCGTCAGCTCCTTCTGGGCCTTCTCGACCCCCTTCTCCTCGAACTCGGCCAGCCTGGTGAGCTGTTCGGCGGTGAGGGAGGCGAGGAGCCCCGCCACGTCGTCGAGCCTGTCGCGTACGTCGTCCCGGTCCTTCTTCTGCCGGGCCGCGAGGGTGAGTTGCTCGTCGAGCGTCCGGCGGGCCCTGCGGGCCAGTTCGTCGGCGCGGTGCTCGGTGCCGGTCAGCCGACCGACCGTCTGGGCGCGCTCCTTCGCCAACTGGCCGATGACATGGCCCTGTTCGAGGGCGTGCTGCGGGTCCCGGGCGAGGAGGAGGCGTACGTACGGCGAGATGTCGTTGCTGTTCTGGTACTGCTGCCGGGCCAGCCGCCCGGCGGCCCCCCGGCTGTCGTGGAGGGAGAGCCGGGCCTCGGAGAGCGCGGAGTCCAGCCGGGTCAGCTCGGCACGCTTGTGCCGCAGCTTCTCCTCGGTGGCGTTGTAGGTCTCGGTGGCCTTCTCGGCGTCCCGGTACAGCCGCTGAAGGTCCGTCAGCAGCTCGGCCACGGAACGTTCACGGGGTTCCGGCTCCGGTACGGCGGCCGCGGGCAGCGGTGCCAGGAACGTGCCGGCCGCCACCGCCGCCGTACACACCAGACGCAGAAGCCTTCCTGACACGCCATCACCTCCCGTGCGGAGCAGCCCCTCTGGTCCGCACGGTGAGCATCAGGCGGCGCTCAGGTTTTCGCGCGCCGGGTGTGGGCGTTCGGCGCAACCCCGTCACCCGTGGGTGTCGTCCGGTCCGGCGTCCGGCCTGTCGTCCGCCTTGCCGACCTTGGACCAGGGCCACTTCAGCCCGCCGCCCGACCTGCCCTCTCCGGCCTCACCCTCGGGGGAGTACTCGTACTTCCACCCCAGTTGGATCCCCAGCCTTTTGGTGTGGCCCCTCGGCGCGCGCCTGTACACCAGCACGGTGGGCGGGCCGCCGGCCGCGTCGGGGACGGGAATGGTGTACGTCTTCGGCGGCTGCCCGGTCGGTCCCAGCAGCACGGGCAGCACCCGGCCGTCCATGGGGCCGCCCTCGAAGGGGGTGTCTTCGCTCTTCACGGCACCAGTGTCAGCCATCCGCCGCGAGGGCCGTGACCAGCGAGGCGGTCTGCGGGTCACGGTTCGCGGTCACGGTGAGCGCGGCGGCGAACTGCTCCACCAGCCAGTCCCGCAGTTCCTCCACGGCGGGCTGCCTGCCCTCGTCGAGCCAGATCAGGGAGGCCGCCTCCACGGCCGTGATCCACATCCGCACGGTCATCCGCAGCCGCAGCCCGGGTTCGGCGGCGCCGAGGTGGCTGAGGATGTGCTCGGCGGCGGCCCGTCGTACGCCGTCCACGATGGCGGTGGTCCGGGACGTCTCGACGACACTGCCGCCCTGGAGCAGGGCGCTGAAGCCGGCGTCGTGCTGGTCCACGAAGGCGAGATAGCGGTCGAGGGCCCGGGAGAGCCGGACGAGGAGAGGGCCGTCCCGGGGTTCGTCGAAGCACTGCTCCAGTTCGTCGGCGGCGGACCGGAGCGCGGCCTCGTACAGCTGCTGCTTGCCGCCCGGGAAGTACCGGTACACGAGGGGACGCGAGACCCCGGCCGCCTCGGCCACGTCGTCCAGCGAGACGTCCTCCGGCACGTGGTGCGCGAACAGGCCGAGGGCGGCCTCAAGAAGCTGACTGCGTCGCTCCTCGACACCGAGTCTGCGGTAGGCGGGCGCGGAGGGGGTCATGCCTCGAAGGGTAGTCGGCCGTCTGCGGGTCCGTCGTGGCTGATCGCGCCCACGCGGCGGAGCCGCAAATCGATACAGCCCCGCGCCCCTAGGTGGGTGCTGCTGAGCATGCTTCGACTGCACCCACTCAGGGGCGCGGGGAACTGCGCGACCAGCCCCCACCGGCCCGCAGCCTGCGTCAGGCCAGTAGTCCCGACGACCTCCACAGCCTTCGACCCACACCCCTGAGCACACCGATGTCGTCCAGGAAGTCGGTCAGCCGCTTCGCACCCGTCTGCATGACCTCCCGCCGGTGCCCGCTGGCCTTCACCTGCGCCAGCGCCTCCCGCTGGTCGAGGCCCACATTCGTGTACACCTCCGGATTCACGAAGGCCACGGAGAACACCCGCGCGAACTCCCCGGACGTCACCCGCGTGAACTCCTGCGACCACCGCGGAGCCGTGACCATCTGCCGCCGCAGCTCCTCGCGGGCGTACCGCACGTGCCGCGCCTCCTCCACCACATGGATCCGCGTCACGCCTCGGACCAGCGGCTGCACGCGCTCGTCCGGGAAGGTCAGCCGCTGCATCCAGTCGAGGACCTCCTCGCCCAGCAGCGTCGCCGTGAAGGACCCCGGCGTCGTGGAGATCGTCTTGAACAGCCGCCCGAGCCGCTGATGGGCCGGGCTCACCGGATACCAGGGCGTCTCACCCCGCGAGATCAGCCGCGCGAACATCTTCGAGTGTCGGCACTCGTCCTCGATCTCGGTGAGCGCGTACCGCACATGCGCGCTCGTGGCCGCCTTGTCGTAGATATGACGGACCAGCAGCTGCATGAGGATGAGCTCGAACCAGATCCCCAGCGAGGCCAGCGCCGCGGCCTCGTGCTGCGACAGCAGAATCCGCTGCTCCTCGCTCATCCGACGCCACATCGGGGTGTCGTACAGCGAGACCAGCTCCGGCGGCCAGAACCACTTGCCCTCCTCGAAGGGCGCGTCCCAGTCCAGTTCTTTGTCCGGATCGAAGGAGTGCTTCGCGGAGGAGTCGAGCAGCCGCTGGGCCACCTGCTCCCGGTCCTTGAGCAGACCGAGCGCGTCACGCAGCCCTGCGAGCGCGTCGACTTCTGTCAGACTCGTCATGGCTCTTATGAGACTGCCTGTCAGCAAGCCCGTCAATCCCCTGCGCGCAATATGTCGACGTCCGACCTGTACACCACGGACCCCGAGGACCCCCACTGGCAGGTACCGGCGACGGGCGCGGCCCGCTTCAGCTGGGAGGCCATGTTTCCTGGCCAAAAGAATGGCAACGGCCGCGACCGCCTCCTCGCCCTCTTCCGCCGGTGGCTCTTCTCCCGGATCGTCCCCTGCGTCAAGGGCATCGGCCTGTGGGGCCCACGCCTGCAGCAGGCCCACGTCGACATGGGCGTCTTCGAGATGGGCGACTCGAACCTCGACCTGCTGATGGCCCAGGACGAGGAAGTCGCCGAGAAACTGGACGCGGAGCGCTTCGAGACGGAGGAGCGGGAGCGGGTCGCGGAGGTCGAGCAGTCCATCGAAGAGGGTGCCGCTCACGTGGAGTAACGTACTGACGTGTCCACGCCTCAAGGCCCGTACGGGCCGCAGAACCCCTACAACCAGCAGCCTCCGCAGGGCCCTTACGCTCCCGGGCCGTACGGTCAGCAGGCCTACGGCCAGCAGCAGCCGTACGGCCCGCCGCCCGTGCAGCAGCCGCCGTACGGGAATCCGTACCCCCAGCAGCAGCCGTACGGCTGGGGGGCGCCGCCTGTCGCCCCGCCCCCGAAGAGGCGCCCCCTCGTGGTGATCCTCGCCATCGTGGGCGGACTCGTCGCCCTGGGGGTGGCGGGTTCGGTCATGCGTGGGGTGGAGAAGGCGAGCGGTGCCGGTTACCCGGCGGCCCAGTACACCCTCTCCGTCCCCAAGACCCTGCTCAGCGGCCGGTACGAACTCGCCCAGGACGTCTCCGGCTCCGAGGGGCAGAAGATCATGGACGAGGCGGACGGCTTCTCGAACGCCAAGGTCGACGGGGTCGCGGTCGCTCAGTACAGCCTGGCCGGCAACACGACGGAGGGCTCGCTCGTGGTGTCGGGCATGTACGGCCGGTTCAAGGCGCCCGATCGGTCGCGGAACAGCATGATGGAGGGAGCGACCAAGGGTGAGGGTGCCAAGCTCGCCCTGGCGCCGCAGGACTTCCATCCGGACGGCTCCGACGGCGTCACCGTCACCTGCGAGGTCCTCACCAAGACCCAGGCCGGTACGGACATGACGGTTCCCGTCTGTGCCTGGGCGGACGCCAACACGGGCGCGTCGGTTGCCGAACTCCGGTCCTCCACGATGACCCAGGACCCGTCCGACGTGGACCTGGACAAGCTGGCGGCCACGGCACTGTTGATCCGCTCGGAGATGCGCAGACCGATCTAGACCGAGCACCCCAGATCGTCCGGGATCTCCAGGGCCGAGACCGGCTCCGCCCCCTGCGCCGGGTGCGGCGTCCGCAGCGTGAACGCGTACGGGGTAGGCCCGTTGGTGCGCAGGTGCAGCAGCCGGGACTCGGCCTCGGCCACCGTGGGGCGGTGGCCGGCCGGGACCCACCACAGGGCGACCATCGCCTCCTGGACCCGTTCGAAGAACTCCCTGCGGCGGGCGAGCATCTCGCGGTGCCGGCCCTGGTACATGTACGCCGTCAGCGCGTCGGTGTCGCGCCACACCGACATGTTGATGATCAGCCACTCGTCGCCGAAGACGGCCACGTCCGTGGCGTCGCCCGACTCGCCCTCCAGACGCCAGACGAAGCCGTCGGCGGCGTCCGCGTCGGCGTTCACGGGGTCGAGGTTGTCGACGAAGTCCTTCAACTGTGCTGAGTCCAGAGGGGCCTTGAGGCGGCCGATGTTCACTTGGGCGAGTTCGTACGCAGGGGCCTCAATCATGGACCGAACGGTAGGTCGGGAGCGTGTCCGGTTCAACCCCCGTCTCACTCCTTGGAGTTGAGCACCGCCTCCATCACCGCCCGGGCGATCGGCGCCGCCACCCCGCCCCCGGTGATGTCCCCCCGGTCCGCCGACGCGTCCTCCACCACCACGGCCACCGCGATCTTCGGCTCGATGTCCCGCTCGCCCTGCGCCCAGGACACGAACCACGCGTACGGCGTCCCGGCGTTGCCGACGCCGTGCTGGGCGGTGCCGGTCTTGCCGCCGACGACGGCACCGGGGATGGCGGCGTTGGTGCCGGTGCCCTCGGTGACCACCTGCGTCATGAGCTCCTTCAGCCGTGCGGCCGTCGAGGGATGCATCGCCTGCCGTACCGGACGGGAACCGGCCGTCGACACCAGGGCGCCGTCGTCCGTCGTGGTCCGCTCCACCAGATAGGGCGTGCGGATCTGCCCGCCGTTGGCGACGGCCGCCGAGACCATCGCCATCTGGAGGGGAGTGGCGCGGGTGTTGTACTGGCCGATCGAGGACAGGGCCAGCTGCGCCTTGTCGACGGTCGGGTCGAAGGTGCTCCGGGCCACCGAGAACGGGATCCGCAGTGAGGGGTCGTTGAAGCCGAAGGCGTGCGCCGTGGCCGTCATGTCAGCCACCCCCACCGCCACGCCGAGCTTGGCGAACACCGTGTTGCACGACCATCTGAAGGCATCCCGCAGGGAGAGGTCCGCACAGCCGTCGGACTCGTTGGTGAGCGAGGTCCGGGTGCCGGGCAGGGTGTAGGGCGCGGGCGAGTCGGTCGGCGCGTCGACGTCCGTGATCACGCCCGCGTCCAGCGCCGCCGCCGCGGTGACCACCTTGAACGTCGAACCCGGCGGATAGGTCTGCCGTACCGCCCGGTTGAGCATCGGCTTGTCCGCGTCGCCGTTGAGCCGGGCCCAGGACCGGCCCACCCGCGGGTCGTTGCCCGACAGTGCCCCCGGGTCGTACGACGGTGATGACACCAGCGCCAGGATCCGCCCCGTCGACGGTTCCACGGCCGCCACCGCGCCCTTGCGCCCGTCGAGACCGCGGTAAGCCGCTTTCTGTGCGGCCCCGTTGAGCGTGGTGACGACGTTCCCGCCCGGGTTGTGCCTCCTCGTGAAGTCGTTCCACAGCGGGAACGGCGTCAGCAGCGGGTCCGCGCCGGACAGGACCCCGTCCTCGGCGTGCTCCAGCAGGGTCGTGCCGTACTCCTGCGAGGCGAACCCGGTGACCGGCGCGTACAACGGCCCGTCCGTGTACGTCCGTTCGTAGCGCAGCTGCTCCGCGGTGTCCCGGGATCCCGTGACCGGCCGCCCGCCCACCAGGATGTCGCCGCGCTGTCGGCCGTAACGGGCGATGTTCTCCCGGCGGTTGGCCGGGTTCTCGTCGTGGGCGCGCGCCTCGAAGACCTGGAGGCGGACGGCGTTGACGAGAAGCGCCGTCAGCAGCAGGGCGCAGAAGAAGGCGGCGTGCCGGATGTAACGGGTCATGCCGGGCCCTCGCGTCGTCACGGGGTCTCCTCTCCGTCGTACTGGCCGCGGGCCGAGTCGCTCACCCGGATCAGCAGGGCCACGATCGCCCAGTTGGTGACGACCGACGAGCCGCCCTGCGCGAGGAACGGCATCGCCATGCCGGTGAGCGGGATCAGTCCGCCGACCCCGCCCGCGATCACGAACACCTGGAGCGCCAGGATCGAGGCGAGCCCGGTCGCCAGCAGCCGCCCGAACGGGTCCCGCAGCGCGAGCCCCGCCCGGTAGCCGCGCTCCACGAGCAGGCCGTACAGCAGGAAGATCGCGGACAGACCGGCCAGGCCCAGCTCCTCGCCGGCCGTCGCCAGGATGAAGTCCGACTTCGCGGCGAAGCCGATCAGGTTCGAGTGCCCGAGCCCGAGCCCGGTGCCGAGGATCCCGCCCGCGGCGAACGCGAACAGGGACTGCGCGAGCTGGTTGGGGCCCTGGCCCGCGTCGATCGACGCGAACGGATGCAGCCAGTCCTCCACCCTGCTGTGCACGTGCGGCTCCAGCCAGCCCACGGCGAAGGCGCCGACGGCGGCCAGCAGCAGCCCCAGCGCGATCCAGCCGGTGAGCCCGGTGGCGACGTACAGGAGAACGACGAACAGGCCGAAGAACAGCAGCGAGGTGCCGAGGTCCCGCTCCAGGACCAGCACTCCGACGCTGATCAGCCAGATGGCGAGCAGCGGTCCGAGGACGCGGCCGGTGGGCAGTTGGAGTCCCCAGAGCCGTCGCCCGGCGAACGCCAGGGCGTTCCGGTTGGCCGCCAGGTAGGCGGCGAAGAACACCGCGAGCAGCACCTTCGCGAACTCGCCCGGCTGGATGGAGAACCCGGCGATCCGGATCCAGATGCGGGCGCCGTTCACGGCGGGGAACAGGATCGGGAGGATCAGCAGGACCAGCGCGGCGGCGACACAGACGTAGGCGTACCGCTGCAGGACACGGTGGTCGCGCAGCGCGAGCACGACCACGATGAACAGGGTCACCCCGACCGTGGACCACACCAGCTGGGCGGGGGCCGCGCGGTCGCCGGGCGTCTCCAGGTCGAGCCGGTGGATGAGCACCAGGCCCAGGCCGTTGAGCAGCACGCCGATGGGCAGCAGGAGCGGATCGGCGTGAGGCGCCCGCAGGCGTACGGCGATATGGGCGACGAGCGCGAGCACGCCGAGCCCGGCGCCGTAACCGACGGCGCCGGGCGGGACGGAGCCGTTCTTGGCGAAGCCGACAGCGCAGTAGCCGTACACGCAGAGCAGGACGGCGAGGACGATGAGGGCCAGTTCGATGCCACGGCGCCGGGGCAGGCGTACCGCGGGAGCGGGGGCGTCCGCGGGGGCCACGGTGGTTCCGGCCTTGTTCATGTCCGGAACCTACCCAAATAGGCAGTGATGTCTGCCTAGCTCGTGCGGGGTGTCAGCACCAGCGTGGCGTGGCGCCGAAGACGTGGATGTACCGGGCCGCCCCCCAGGCCCAGGTGCCGTCCGTGAGGAGGTACCAGGTGGAGTTGCCGTCGATGTTCTGGCCGCCGGTCTTGCAGAAGATCCTGACGGAATCGCCGTTGTCGGCCCACCGGATGATCTGCCCGCCGCGGTTCGGCGCACTGCGCAGCGCGAGCGAACTCGCCGTCACGACGCCCTTGTACAGCTGCTGGGTCTGGTTCTGGGTCTGGTTCTGGTTCTGGGTCTGGTGGTGACCCGGGTCCTGGTTCTGGCCCTGGCCCTGGCCCTGAAACTGGCCCTGGCCCTGGCCCTGGCCCTCGCCCTGATTCTGGGTCTGGTCCTGCTGGTTCCCCCAGTCGCCGTCGGAGCCGTCCCAGTCGTCACCGGCGACGGCAGGTGTGCCGAGGGCGGTGACGGCGAGAGCGCCGGCGGCGACGGCTATGGAGAGTCGGGAGCGCAGGGACATGGGGTTACCTCCGTGAGCGGGGTACGAACCTGACTGTTCGCCACGTTAGGAGGAGGCCGAGAAGGTCGCCTTTCGAGCGGGGCCATAGGAGAACCCGCCCGGGAACTACCGCAACGTCAGTGTCGCGACCGCCCCGCCGCCCTCGGCGTTCGCGAACGACAGTCGAGCCCCCAGCACCTCCGCCTGCCCCACCGCGATGGTCAGCCCCAGCCCGTGCCCGCGCGCCCCGCCCTCCGTACGGAACCGCTGCGGCCCGTGCTCGACGAGGTAGTCCGGAAACCCGTCCCCGTGGTCCCGGACCGTCACCACCGTCCCGTCCACGGTCAACGACACCGGCCCCCGCCCGTGCCGGTGCGCGTTGGTCACCAGGTTCCCCAGCACCCGCTCCAGCCGCCGCCGGTCGGTGTCCACGGCCACATCCCGCACGACGACGACCTCGGTGTCGGTCCCCGACGCCCGCACCACCCGCCCGGCCACGGCCGCCAGACGCTCCGTGTCCACTTCGAGCCGCTCCCGCCCGGTGTCCAGCCGGGAGATCTCCAGCAGATCCTCGGTCAGCGTCCGCAACGCCCCCACCCGGTCCCGCACCAGCTCCGTGGGCCGCCCCGGCGGCAACAGCTCGGCGGCCGCGTGCAACCCGGTCAGAGGCGTCCGCAACTCATGCGCGACATCCGCCGTGAACCGCTGCTCGCTCAGCAGTTTCCCCTGCAGGGACGCCGCCATGGTGTCCAGCGCGGCGGCCACCGCCGCCACCTCGTCCTGCGGCCGCGACGGATCCTTCGTACGGGGATCGTCGACGCGCGCGTCGAGGTCGCCCGCACTGATCCGCCGGGCCACCCGCGCGGTCGTGTGCAACCGTGTGGTCACCCGGGTGACCGCGAACGCACCCACCAGCAGCGTCGCCGTGATCGCCAGCCCCGACGACCAGAGGATCGCCCGGTCCAGCGCCGCGATCGTGCGCGCGTTCTGCGAGTAGTCGACCTCCACGGCCAGCGACCGGTCCCCGTCCACCGGACCCGCCGCCCACATCGTCGGGCGCCCGCCGTGCACGCCGACCATCGTGCCGCGGTCCCCGGCGACCGCCAGCGCCCGCAACGACCCGGGCAGGTCCGGCGGATCCACACCGGCGTCCCACTTCAGCGTGTCCCCGGCCTCGTACGCCTCGGTCGCGTCCTTGAGCCGGCTCAACGCCAGGTCACGCGCCTCGCCGACGGTCTGGTTCGTCACCGAGACGTGCACGAGGACACCGAGCAGCGCGGCGAGCGCGCAGCACATGACGGTGATGAAGACGGCGGCCTTCACAGCGAGCGTGCCGGACCAGCGGGGAAGCGCGAGTCTCATCGCGTGCTCGCGGACGGGCCGGGCGAGCTGCCGGGGCCATGGGTGCTCTTGCCCGTGCGGAGCATCTCGTCGTGGGTGAGGAGCATCGCTTTCTGTTCCGGGTCCCAGGTCCACTGGAGCCGGTACTCGTACCCGGCCACCTCGGACGGCGAACGGATGATGACGGACCGCCCGGCCAGCTCCACCCCGCTGACCGCGTCCTCCCAGTGCATGACCTGCACGAGCCGGTGCTTCTCGACGGTGTACACGCGTACGGCGGTGATGCTGCCGGGCAGCTGGCGGAAGCCCAGCGTCAGGTCCTCACGCCCGTCGCCGGTGAGGTCGCGGTAGTACGGCCGCAGGACGGGGCACTTCTTCCCGGCCGCGCCGCTCCTGCCGCAGTCGTCCATCAGCCGGGCCGTCGTCACATAGCCCCCCGCGGAGTAGTCGCCGGGGGCCGACCTGATCTCGGCGCGGACGACCGCGACCGGGTCCACCGCGCGGATGTCGTCACCGGGGACGGAGACGCCCTTGACGACCTCCGTGTCCACCTCGTCGATGGTGAAGGCGGGGCTGGCGGCGGGCGTCAGCTGCGGCCAGAGCCGGTCCGGACCGGTCGCGGTCGGCGTCGAGCCAGCACCGACCAGGTCGCCCGCGTCACCGCAGCCCGCCGCGGCCGCCACCAGCAGCGCGACCACGGCGACGGCACGGGCCGTACGGCGTGCGCGTGCCGTGTCGGCGCGAGGCGTACGGGATGCGCGGCGGGCGGGTGGCACTGTGCTCCTGGGGGTGTGCGCCTGAGGTCTGACCTGGGATGTGCGACTGGGATGTGCACCTCGGATGTGCACCTGGGTTCCGGGCCGGGGGCGTGCGTCGGCCCCGGCCACTTTATTCGTGTGGAAGTCGTCTTTGCGTTCCGGCAGGTCCGGACGGCCCTACTCGGTCAGCTCCTCCAGCAGCCGGGCCGTCGGCAGACCGGCGCGGAGGTACTCCACGAACAGCTCGTTGTGCAGCGCCCACGGCGAGCGCCGGCGCCGGATCAGCCGGATCGCCTCGTCGGCCGTATGCCCCCTGTGGACCAGGGCGTGCGCCACGACCAGCCCCGAACGGTTGTAGCCGTGGTAACAGCGGGCGAGGACCTTGCGGCCCTCGTCCAGTGCGTCGCTCGCGGCCCGTGCCAGGCGCATCACGCCCGCGAGCTGCGTCCCGTCCAGCGGGCCGTCCGGAATCGGCCACACATGGTGCTCGACGCCCGGATCGGGACCGTGGCCGGGCAGCCGCAATAACGTCTGCACGACGTCGAACTCGTCCCGTACGACCGCGAACTCCCGTTGCCCGGAAAGGCCCTGGAACTCATGCCCGCCCATCCACAGGCCGGGCACGACCTCGTCCCACGCCCGGTCCGGAGCCGGTACATCGGGTTGCTTCCTGCGGGTCCGCAACAGCGCCTCCCCAAGCCCCTGCGACAAGCCCTGCAACTCCACCCAAAGGTAGCCGCCTTCTTGCCTGCGCAGCACCCCGCCTGTTCCCATGGTCGGTGGGGTGATGGTGCATGAGCGGACTGCGCGTCGTACCGACCTGGCGCCACGGTCAGGAACGTCTGTACGTCTGCCTCACGGACGGCAGGAACATCGCCTGGTACGACCGTGAGGCGGCCCGGGTCAATCTGCTGAGCGAGGACCGCCGAGAGGATGTGCTGGACGCCCTCGGGCCCTTCCTGACCGGCCGGGTGGCCGTGGGCCCACCCCCGGTGCCGACGCCCGCCGAACTGGCCCGGCTCTCCCTCCACCCGGACGACGACCTCGCACCCAACCGGCCCGGCGAGGTCCTCCAGATCGCTCTCGACCGGGACCCCGGAACCTCGCACCGGCTCCGCCGCGACCCTCGCAGGCGCGCGCTGGAGGCCGAGCAGACGGTGGGCGACGCCCTGGACCGCCTGGACGGAGCGGGCTGGCACACCCTGCACTCCGTCCCCCTCCCCGGCGGCGACCACGTCCACCATCTCGTGATCGGCCCCGGCGGACTGTTCGCCGTGCACGCGCTGTACGCCCGCAAGCAGCGAGTCACGGTCACCGACCCGATGGTCGCCCTCGGCCGCCGCGCCCCCGAGCCACTGCTGCGCCGCGTCCGCGCCGACGCCGACCGGGCCTCCTACGCCCTCACGGCCGAGATCCGCCCGGTCCTCGCCCTCGTCGGCCCCACCGACATCACGGTCACCCTCCCGCCCCGCGAGGTCCGCATCCTCGACGCCACGGACCTCGAAGGCCTCGCCCGACTCGGCGGAGTCCTGAAACCGGCAGACGTGGAGGCCCTGCACGCGATGGCCCGAGACCGCCACACCTGGACAAAGGCCTGACCCAAAGCCAGGGGCCAGGGGGCCAAGCCCAAGCCGCGCGCACGACACCCACCCAGGGGCGCGGGGAACTGCGCGACCAGCCACAACGGCGCCGCACCCGCCGAATCACCCGTCCCGACGTGGCGCACCCAGGGGCACAGGGAACGACCCGTCCCGACCCGGCACCCACCCAGAGTCACGGGGGAGCCACCCGACCGACACTCACCCAGGGGCGCGGGGAACTGCGCGACCAGCCCCGACGGCGCCGCACCCGCCAAGCCACCCAAGGGGCGCGGGGAACTGCGCGACCGACCACAACGCACCCGCACCCGCACCCGCACTCACCGAACCCCCGACCCCGGCACCCCCTCACGGCAACGCCGCCGCCCCCGCACGGTCAAGAAGCGGAGCCAACAGGTCGCCGTAATCCTCCAGCCGTGCTCCCATGTCCCCCGCCTGGAAGGCAAGTTGCCCCGGCGCCCCACACCCCGAGACCTCCGCCCACGTCACCGGCGCAGACACCAGAGGAAGAGCCCGCGCCCGCAGGGTGTACGGCGTGGCCGTGGTCTTGCGGGCAGCGTTCTGACTCCAGTCCACGAAAACCTTCCCGGGACGCAGATTCCGGGTCATCCGGTGCAGAGCCAGCCGCGGCATCGCCCGCTCAGCCTCCATGGCGAGCTGCTTGGCGTACTCCGACACCCGGTCGGACGACGATCCCCGGACCGCCGCCAGCAGATGCAGCCCCTTCGACCCGGCGGTCTTCGGGTACGCCTGGATACCGTCCGTCGCCAGCCGTTCCCTGAGCCACAGGGCCACCTCGCAGCACTCGACGACCGTGGCGGGCGGGCCCGGGTCGAGGTCGAGGACCAGACGGTCGGCCTCGTCGAGGGTGCCGACCGGCCACTGGTGGGTGTGGAACTCGGTGACCAGGTTGGCGGCCCACATCAGGCTCGCGAGGTCCTGGACCAGCACCATCCGGGCCGGGCCCTCGGAACGGGAGACCTCGGCCGTGGTGACCCAGTCGGGCGTACCCGGGGGGACGTTCTTGGTGAAGAACACCTGGCCCTCGGGCCCGTCCGGATAGCGCAGGAAGGAGACCGGGCGGTCCCGCAGATGGGGGAGGAGGACGTCGGCGATCGTGGCGTAGTAGTGGAGCAGCTCGCCCTTGGTGAAGCCGGTCGCCGGATACAGCACCTTCTCCAGGTTGCTGAGCGCGAGCCGTCTCCCCTCCACCTCTGTGATCGGCGTCATACGATGAGAATCTCACGCATATCTAAATAAAACGGTGCGAAAGCTCAGAAAGGGTGCTGCTGGTGAGATCCATATGGAACGGCGCCATCTCGTTCGGCCTGGTCAGCATCCCGATCAAGCTGGTGAACGCCACCGAGAGCCACTCGATCTCCTTCCGCCAGATCCACACCGAGGACGGCGGCCGCATCCGCTACCGCAAGGTGTGCGAACTGGAGGACCGCGAGGTCAGCCAGGCGGAGATCGGCAAGGCGTACGAGGACGCGGACGGCACCGTCATTCCGATCACCGACGAGGACCTTGCCCACCTGCCGCTTCCGACGGCGAAGACCATCGAGATCGTCGCCTTCGTCCCGGGCGACCGGATCGACCCGCTCCAGATGGACGCCGCGTACTACCTCCAGGCGGGCGGCGTGCCCGCAGCCAAGCCGTACATCCTGCTGAGGGAGGCGCTGAAGCGCAGCAACAAGGTGGCCATCGCCAAGTTCGCGCTGCGCGGGCGGGAGCGGCTGGGCATGCTGCGGGTGGTGGAGGACGCCATCGCGCTGCACGGCCTGCTGTGGCCGGACGAGGTCCGCGCGCCGGAGGGACTCGCCCCCGACACCAAGGTCACCGTCAGCGACAAGGAACTCGACCTCGCCGACGCCCTGATGGACACCCTCGGCGAGATCGACCTGGACGAACTGCACGACGAGTACCGCGAGGCACTGGAGGAGGTCGTCGCCGCGAAGGCCGCCGGAGAGGCCCCGCCACAGTCCCCCGAACCGGCCCACAGCGGCAAGGTCCTCGACCTGATGGCCGCGCTGGAGAAGAGCGTGCGGGACGCCAAGGAGTCGCGGGGCGAGGAGCAGGCGGAGGTCAGGCAGCTGCCACAGCGGAAGTCGGCGCGGGCCGCACCGAAGCAGACGGGTGGAAAGAAGTCGACGGCCGCCACGAAGAGCACCCCGGCCGCGAAGAAGACGGCGGCGAAGTCGTCGCAGGGAACGAAGAAGACGGCGTCGTCAACGAAGAGCACCGGCACAGCCGGCAAGAGCGCGGCCGCGAAGAGGACGGCGTCGGCGAAGAAGACAACGACCGCGAAGAAGACCACGGCCGCCCGCAAGAAGACCGCGTGACCTGCGTACTGCCTCCGAAACGGCTCGGCAGCCGCAGGTCCCGTCAGCTGTTCGGCGACGTCAGCCGACGACCTTCGCGGACTCGATGATCACCGGCTCGACCGGCACGTCACCGTGACCGCGGCTGCTGCCGGTCGGCACGACCTTGATCCGGTCGACGACGTCCTTGCCCTCGACGACCTTGCCGAACACGGTGTAGCCCCAGCCGTTCGGGGTCTGGGACTTGTAGTTGAGGAACTCGTTGTCCCCGACGTTGATGAAGAACTGGGCGGTCGCCGAGTGCGGGGCGCTGGTACGCGCCATCGCCACGGTGTACTCGTTGTTCTTCAGACCGTTGTCGGCCTCGTTCTGGACCGGCTCAAGGGTGGACTTCTGCAGCATCTGCTGGGTGAAGCCACCGCCCTGGACCATGAAGCCGTCGATCACACGGTGGAAGATCGTGCCGTCGTAGTGCCCGTTGCCGACGTACGTCAGGAAGTTCGCGACGGACTTGGGCGCCTCGGCGTCGGCCAGCTCGAGAACGATGCTGCCGAAGTTAGTGGTCAGCTCGACCCTGGACATGGGAATCGTCCCTTTCTGGTGGGGCATGGCCGAAGCATCTTGTCACACGGCTGTGCGGGTACCGGGGTCATGGACACCCACCACCGCCCGCTCGCCGTCGCCTGCCTCCCAGGACGCCCGCGCCCGCGACCGCCGTACGACAGCGTCGGATCCGTCGGCCGCCCATGACCGCCGTGTGGGTGACGCCGGGGAAGGCCGGCTCCGCGAGCCGTCGAGGACGACCTCGTGCCGTGCTCCGCAGGGCGAAGCGGTTCAGGTCCGCCCGGCTTGAACCGCCTCCCGCCGGAACGCCCACCGCATCTCCGGCTCCACCACATACCGAAGGGCCCGCCGGACGGGTGGCGTACACAGCAGGGTCACGACGGTGGCGGCGACGAGGGCGGCCACGCCGACGCCGAAAGGCCCATGGACCCACGCGGGCCCGTACCAGCCCCAGAAGCGGGCGCCCTGGACGAGGAAGCCGTGCAGGAGATAGCCGTAGAGGGTGCCTGCGCCCAGCACGGTGAACCAGGTCCGCCGCCCGGGCACCAGGGCGAAGAAGCACCCGGCCAGCACCAGCGAGCACCCGAAGGCGACCAACGTCATCACCGGCCCCGACCAGGCGGGCCCGCCCAACTCCTGGGCGCTGTCCCGGTGGTAGAACCAGGCCGCGCTCATCCGCGGCACGGCCCAGTAGGCCGCCACGAGCGCACCGGCGAACACCGGCACCGCCACCACCCGCACCGCACGCCGGCGAACGAACCGGAAATGCTCCGGCCGCAGCGACAGACCGAGCACGAAGTACGGCAGGAACTGCAGGACCCGCTGGAGGTCGAGGTCGTCGCCGATGGACGGCGTGAGGGTCGCGAGCATCGCCACGGCGAGGGCGAGCGGCACCGGACACCGCACCCGCTGCCATAGAGGAGTGGTCAGCCGCCACACGAACAACGCCACCAGGAACCACGTCAGATACAGCGGATCCAGCAGACTCACCGGCCGGTCCGGCACCTGGTCGGTCCACCGAGTGAAGAACGTGTACGCCGTCTCGAACACCACGTACGGCACGGCGAGCCCGGTCACCAACCGCCGCAGTCGCCCCGGGCTCCAGTCGAAGTTCCGCGAGAAGTATCCGGACACGACGATGAACGCCGGCATGTGAAAGGCGTACACGAACAGATACAGCGCGGACACCCCCCGACTCCCGTCCCGCAACGGCTCCCACGCATGCCCCACCGCGACCAGCACGATCGCCAGGTACTTCGCGTTGTCGAAGAAGGCGTCCCGCTCCTTCGAACGCTCCACGGCTCTGTCTTGAGGGACGTCTGGGAGAAGTAGTTCGCGCATCCCGGGCACCTCACCAACCCGGCCCGCCCCAAACTCCGGAAACACGTACGAACGGCCCCCCTCAGCGAGCACGCGGACCCTGACGGCAGGGCTCCCGCATGGCGCTCTGCAGTTCCGCGCGGACGACTGATCGGGCGGACGGCGTGCCGTCAGATCTTGATGACGGTGACGCGCCCGCCGCAGAGCGTGGCGAGGTCCTCGGAGTCAGAGGTGAGAACGGTGACAGGTCCGGGGGCGGCCAGCGCCGTGGCGCTGAGCATGGCGTCGACGGCGTACTTGTGGCCGTGCAGGCCGGCGGCGGCGAGGAGGGCGGCGGCGTGGTGGGCGATGGCCTCGGTGACCGGTTCGATGACGAGGCGGGACAACGTCCATTCCAGGGCTGGGCGATTGATCCGTGGGTGGACCACTTCCACGAGGGTGGCTGCGGAAGTGATCACCCGTAGGTCGTCGGCGCGGGCGAGGGCGAGCCAGCCGGTGACCGTACGGTCGCGTAGGACGGCCTTGGCCAGCCCTTCGCTGTCAAGGACCAGGGTGCCGCCCGGGGTGGCGGGGGAGGGGGTCACGCGGCGTTCGCCCCGCCTTGGGTCTGTTGCTCTCGGGCTTGGTGGAGTTGGTCGCGCAGAGCATGAATCTCTTCGTCGGTGATGGGGCCGTGTTCGGCCTCTGCCACCGTGATGAGTTCGTTGAGGTTGTCCCGCTCGATCTGGCGTGCGACGGCTGCGGCGACGTAGGCGGACAGTCCGGATGGGCCGCCGCGGGCCTTGGCGGCTTCGGCGATGTCGCGCGGCATTGTGATCGAGTACTTGCCGGTAGGCTCACTCATGCCACCTATCCTACCTTGCATCCTCCCTGGTTGGGCGGAGTTGGCAGAGACAGCCGTCGCGGTGCTGGTCCGACGTGACCACGAATCTGGGTTCGGGCGTACGACGGGACGTCAGGGGGACGTTGTCGCTGCCGGGCTTGGCACGGGCATCCGAGACGTTCACGAGTCAGGGAGCAGCTGGACGTCATGAGGAACTCGAAATCGCAGGCGCACGGCGTCCCCGGCCGGAAACGTAGAGGAGGTCTCGGTTAAATCGCCCAGTTCTCCGACGGCATGGGCTGGTGATGGTGCGGCACCTGCGGCCCCGCCTGGACGAATGGATGGAGCGTGAGGCAGTGCTGCCGGGGCGTCTGCAGCACTTGGTCCTGGACGTGCAGAAGCGGCTGCCGGATGCTCGTGGCAAGGCCTGAGGCCCGGCGCTGACCTGCGGGTCCGAGGTCTGCAGCCAGTCCACGGGACCCGGCATACTGCCGCTCAGGGCGGCACACGCCTGCACATACGCGAAGACCCCGGCCTCAGCGTTTCCGCTGGTGACGGGGTCTTTGGGCACCTTCTGCAAGGTGCCCCCGGCAGGATTCGAACCTGCGCACACGGCTCCAGAGGCCGTCGGCTTCCCGCGTTTTTTCGCAGGTCAACAGCCTATTTGACGCCTCGTCAGGCCCGTCATCCCGCGCATGTCCCGCGGTAGCGAAATGTTCCGCCTGGGGGCGTTGACGGTGATTTCGCGTGCCGGTCGGCGTGGATCCCGCCCTGATCGGCCACCGGGGCTGGACCCATGGTGCCCCGTGAGTCACGCAATCCTGGCTCATGTCATGTCAGGCCGTGGATGGGTCCGTCGCCGTACAGCGCGCCGATGTCGACCAGGAGGACATCGCGGCGGTGTCCGGCAGCGTCGATGACATCGGGATGGAAACCGTGCAGGGAGAACAGGGCGAGTGTCGCGTCATCGGGCCGGTGCCCCTGGTCGGCGAGGAGGGTCCGAATGTGCTCGAGGCGCTCGAGGTCCTTGAGCCCTCGCGGTTGGACGGTGGCTTTGGCCTCACCGATCAGGACGATGGTGGCTCGCGGGTTTTGAGGGCGCTCGCCGGGGGCCACGGCGAGTAGGTCGACCTCGTGCTTGGTGCGGGCGGCCGGGTCGGAGATCTCCGCCGTGCCCACCGCGCCGAGCGACAGCCCCGTCTCGTCGATGGCGAAGGAGCGGGCCCATTCGCGCGCGGTCTCCTCGAAATGCGGGCCGAGGATCTTCGAGTGATACGTCGGTCGGGACGACTGCCACACCTGGGCACCGCGCCTCCGTTCCACCAGGTCCACCATGGGCAGTGTGATCAGCTGGTTGAAGCGGATCACCGGGTCCGCCACGCTGATGGCCGGGTGCCGTGCCTTGAGCAGGTCCTGCTCCTTGCGGACGTAGCCGGTGGACTCGAGCACCTCCAGCGGGGCGACCATGGCGGAGCGGGACCGTTCCAGCATCGAGCCAACCTTCGCCGGGGTCGAGGCGCCTAGGGCGACCGCGGACAGTACGTCGTAGTACAGCGTGCGGTGGGTGATCCGTGGGTCCTCGCGTAGCAGGAACTCCGCCTCCACCCGGGAGTACAGGGCCCGTCCCGGGTCCAGCAGGGTGCGTTCGACCCAGGGGGCGAACTCTTCTTCCCTCTGCGGGGCCTGCCCCGCGGCCAGTGGTCGATAGCCAGGGGCGCCGCCCAGCACGGAGTCGACCTGCAGTGCCACCGCCGGGTCCGCGATCCCCCAGTGGGTGCGCGCGGTGCGGTAATTGAAGGCCGGCAGACGTAGGTCCAGAACGGCTCGGCCGCGTAGTGGCTTGGTCCCGGACAACAATTCGGACATCACGCTCATTGCCGAGCCGCACAGCACGATCCGGCCGCCCGGTGCTTTGCCGGACTGCGACTGGTCGTACAGCAGTTGCAGGAACCCGGGGATCTCTGGGGAGTGCTGCATCAGGTACGGCAGCTCGTCGATGACGATCAGCGGTGCCCCCGGGGCCCGGTTCACCACTTCCAGCGCGGCGGTGAGCGCGTCCCGCCAGTCGTCCAGCCGCATCGCCCCGGGCCGCACACCTGCGTGTGCGGCGATCGTCTCGGTGAACCGGTGCAGCGCGGGCACCCGGCCCTCCTCCTGTACAGCGGTCAGGTACAGCCCCCCCACTGCTTCTGCGAGTGCCTCCAGCAGGAACGACTTCCCGTTTCTCCGGCGCCCCGAGACGATGGCCAGCCGCAGCTCGGTGGCTGGATCGGCGAGAAAATCGTTCAGGAGGGCCCACTCGTGATCGCGGTCCAGCAGCCGCCCCGGCTTGTCGATCTGTTCACGCACAGGTATCCCATTTCTGTTCAGTTTCACCTGCACAAATTCGGTATGGGGCGAGCTTAACTCTTCTGCCCGCCTGCGGTGCCACGCTGCGGGTGACCCGCACACGCAGGCTCTCCGGGCCGACGTGCGTGCCCGTCCGGCTCCGCTACGACCGCCGCCCGGGTGGACTGCCCGCGATCGATGCGAGTTTGTCGAGGCACCGTCACCGTGGAGAACGGCGTCCGGGTTTCAGTCCAAGGGCTGTCGCGATGCGGCACGCGGGTATCGGCAGCCCGAAGCGGACTGCGGAGTTCCTGCACGTTCCCGCTGCGACGGTCCGAGGGTGGGCCCGGCCTCGCGGATCGCCCAGCGGACGGGCTCCGTGTCCCTGCGGGGCAGAATGGGATGCGATCGATGATCTCCATTGCTCAGCGCCGACACGGGCCTGGGGGGGCATGGGAGCGTGCCTTCTGATCACGTTCCGCGAGCAGCCTGCGACGGACAGGAGTGGAATCCACGCCGGGAACGGCTCTGTACGGTGTTCGGGTGACACGCGAAGCGGAATCCGGTCTGGCCGCCTGCTCTCTTCTCTCGTGGGGCACGGAGCATGGTGAACGTCTTGATCCAGTGGCCGCGGACGCGGTCGTGCATCTGCTCGCGCTCAGCGGTGCCAAGGTACGCGACGGGCTGCCCGAGGCCACTCCCGACCTGGTACGGGCCGTGCTGCTCGAGGTGCTGCCGCAGTTCCTGTCCGTCACGCCGGGCGAGGAGGGCGCGGCGCTCGCGGTGCTGCGTGTGCTGGCGGATCGCACCAGAGCGGACGGGCGGCTCAACGCCAAGCGGCACGTGCGGCTGCGCGAGGCCATCGACAAGTGCGCCGACGAGCACCTGCGGGTGATGTGCGACCCACGCGAGTTGACGCTCCCTCGCTTCTGGGGCGGTCTGCTGCGGGCGCGCGGTGTCGACGTACGGGACGCGAAGGCGGTGCGCGGAGAGTTGGACGAACTGGCGCGCTTGCCGTACGCGGAGCGTGTCGGGCTGCTGTCCCTGCCGGAGGTGACAGACGCGGTAGAGCCGGACGCCGGCTCCGTGGGCGCGGGCCCGGCGGCTTGGGCGCTCGGCCCCTACCGGCGCGGACTGGCGATGGAGCGGCAGGCGGTGGCCGCGATCGCACTGGGGCAGCGCCTCGCCCTGTGTCTGACCGAGTCGAACGAGGCGCCATGGGTGCTGGGACTGCTGGACCCCGAGCAACTGGCGCGTCTGATGGACGCCGATGGAGTGGACGAGTGGACTGAGGCGGTCACGAAAGCCGGGTTGCGTCTAAGTCGCCGCTGGTCGTTCGGGTCGGCCGAACTGCCGACGGCGGCACTTCCCGCGCCAGGTCCGCGTCCTGACGACATGGCGCTGTTCAACGCGGTGGGCGAGGTGGTCGAGCAGCACCACATTCTGCGGGGAGACGAACCATTTGCACCGCCGCACCCGTTGCCCGCGGACCGGGACGGCTTCCTGTCCGCGCTGTTCGGCAGCGGGTTGCTCGCGCACGCCGCGCAGCTCGCCGCGTCCCCGCCCGCGGACG
Organism: Streptomyces sp. NBC_00285; assembly: GCF_036174265.1. Lineage (NCBI taxonomy): Bacteria > Bacillati > Actinomycetota > Actinomycetes > Kitasatosporales > Streptomycetaceae > Streptomyces > Streptomyces sp. NBC_00285. The sequence continues at coordinate 7,239,877 of NZ_CP108055.1, forward strand.
CTGATGCGGACGGGGTCGACTTCGCGCTCACGACTGGTTTTCTCGTCCTGGATCCGGAGGGCAGGCCGCAGCCCGGGCCATCCCTGGAGGCATGGCGCGAGCGGAACGCGGGCGAACTGGCGGCTCTCGCGGTGCGAGCCCTGGTGGAGCTGTGCGCGCGGCTGGGCACGGATCCGGATCTCGGGGACGACTTCAAGGGCGAGACCCTGGGCGATCTGGTGTCACTCCACTGCGCGGCGGGTGAGACCCGGTCGGTGGCACGGGAGGCGGCTGTGGCGGCCGACTGGGTGGTATCGCCCGAGGCGGCGCTCGCCGCGCCGGTGCGCGGACCCGAGGACTCCATGGAGCCGGCGGAACCCGGGCGCACAGCGGAGGCGTACCGCCTGCCGCCGCTGCCGGAGCTCGAACGGCTGCTGCAGCTGGGCCCGTTGGACGAACAGGACGCCGCCGAGCTGGCGCCGGTGGCTCGGCGGCTGGTCGGCCGCCTGGATCTGCTGGCCGCGGCCGGTGTGGTGTGGCGGCGCGGCGACGCGTACGGGCTGACGCCGCTGGCCGCCGCGGTCCTTCGCGAGGCGCTGCTGCTGGCGTACGGCGGCGGCTGGCCACCGCGTACCGGAGATTCGGCGTGGGAGACAACCGGTTCCCCCGCGGGTGACAGCGAGGGGCAGGAGGAGGGGCATGGACAGGAGCGACAGTGGACTCCGTCGAGCGTGGCGAAGCGCTTCCCCACCCTGGAGGCGATGATCGAGATGGAAGCCGAACGGCTGGTCCCCGCCGCGCGGCAGTGGGACGATCCGGCCGCCCATCGGCTGCTGAGCCAGTGGGTCGCGGGTGGCGAGGGGCCCGGGGCGCGCTGGCCGAGGCTGCTGGCGGCGTTGGCGATCCCCGCGCCGTCCACGGACCTGCTGGGTCACCGCCGACTGGTGGCGCTGACCCTGCCGGACGCCCCGCCCGAACTGCTCGCCGAGTACGTCGGTGACCCGGTACTGGGCGCCTGGGCCGCCGAGGTGCTGCGGGCGGCGGAGGAGACGGTCGAGGAAGAGGCCGTGCCCCTCTCGTCCCGGTTGCTGTGGCAGCTGGACCGCCTCCATGCCCTCGCGATCCCCGCCTGGCGCGCGTCCTTCGCCCTCGGAGAGATCCCGGAGGACGAGGAGATGCCGTCGGAAGGAGCGGACGGCGGCCATCCCGTCCCCGAACTCGGCGCTCTGCACGAGGGGTTCGCGCACATGGCCACCGGCTGGCCGGGCGGTGCCTCCACGCTGGCGTCGGCTCTCGCCCGTGCCGACCCCGCCACCGCTTCGCATGCCCTTCAGCTGCTGTCGGACCATCCGGACGAGGAGATCGCCCGATCCGCCGCGCTGGCGTACAAGGAGTGCGAGAGGGCGTACCTGGGACAGGTACGCCAAGCGCAGCCGGCCGCAGGGCGTAAGGGTGGCGGTCGTAAGAAGGGCAAAAGGCATGGCTGAACCAGGTCACCGGTCGCGTCCGCAGCGGCCGGTGGCTCGCGGGCTTCCTCGGTGCTCTGACCGCTGGAGACCGCCCCCAGCTGATCCGCGTCGCCCTTTCGTGCATTTCATAGCGCCGGACGTTGGCCCATCCATCAAAGGAACAGGGAGGCGGAGGGCAGTGGCCGCGGTACGGCGACGGCTGCTCCTACAGTCGCGCCGCTCGGGTCGTCGCCTCGTCAAACAATGACAACTGCTCCTCATCGTCCTGCGGTTCCGGTTCCCTTGCCAGACCCGGGGCCGCGCCCGCGTCTGGGTCGGTGTCGGCCGCAGCGTCCGCCAAGGGCGGCTCGTCCCCTTCCGCACGCGTCGGTAGGACGTACTCCTGCGCGAGGCCGGCGAGATGCAGCGGCAGCGGCAAGCTCAGCGCGTCCGGCAGGTCGGGGGCCTGGCGGAGCTGATGCGCTGCGAGCGCCACCGCCTCGGGGGAGTCACCATCCTCCGGCTGACAGCCGAGGACCGTGAACTCGACGAGTCCCGGGTTCCATGCGGCCTTGTCGGTGTCGACGGTCAGCTTTCCCTTGGTGTTCACCCGGGGGGCGAGCTTGTCGGCGGCCACCGACAGTTTGAAAGTCCGCGCTTTCGGTGTGGTGGACCAGAAGACACGGGCCGTCTCCGGGCCGGTATTCGGGTTCGTCCACAGATGGGCCGCGAGGCCGTTCGCCCCGTCCGGGTTCACTCCCCACCACTGTGCCGTTTCCCGCCCGCGTGACGTGCGCACCCGCACCAGGCGCAGGTCCGGATCGAGACGGCGTGCGGGCGCGTGACCGTCACGGAACTTGTCGGCCACCACCTTGCCGTCCTGCAGCCACGTCCAGTGCGAGCGCATGTTCTGCCCGTGGGCCAGCAGCATCGTTGGCGTACCGCGCAGGGAGCGGCGCACTCGCTGGATCCACTCCTCGGCGGCCCGGCGCTGCTCGGCCATGTCCGCCCACCACGACGGGCGGGAGACGGGACCGTCGCCGCCGCGCGGAGCGGGCAACGTGCCCGGGGCCGGTACTTCTGCGCGCTTGGTCAGCCCCAGCAGCATCGCCGGATATGGCACCCAGGCCCGCACCTCGTCGTCCCAGCCCTCCACCCGCGCCAGACCCTGTCCGGACACCTCCGGCGTGACAAGCACCGCGACCGGCACGTGCCCGGCCCAGCGCGTACGGCTGCGACGATTCTTGCGGACCATCCACACGGCCGCGTACCGCATACCCGAGGGAAGCCGCTCACCGAGACTGTGCTCGGGGTGGATCCGTACGCCGAGCTGGCGCAGACCGTCGTCCCAGGCCTTGGCCGCGCGGAAGTCCTTGTTCTTCTCGCTGTTGTAGCCCTTGGCCCTTTTCGGTACGGCCATGAACTGGGTGAGGACACCGGCGTCCGCGCAACCGAGCCGCAGAGCGAACTTGGCGTCGTGGTCCGAGGAGGTGAAGTCCTTGGCCCGGTCGATCTCCACCAGGGCGAGGGAGGGAACGAGGGAGGGCATGTCCTCTGCGACGAAAGCCGCCACTTCCCGGCGCCGGACACCGAGTGCGGTGGTAACCGCCTCGCGCGAGTGCCGGGATCCCCCGGGCAGCGTCAGGTCGTGGCCCAGCGAGCGGGTGAGCTTGCGGCAGCGCAGCCGTACCGTCAGCTCGGGAGTCTGCCACTCCAGCACGACCGTGCCGTCGAAGGCGCCGGCGTCCTCCGGCGCACCTCCGTCCCCCTTGAGGTCCAGATGGGCGATCAGGGCGGCCACTGCGGTGTCGCGCATCTCGGACGTCTGCCAGAACAACCCGGCGTCCAGGAGTGGCAGTTCACCGGGGTCCGCGTCCGGGGCCAGGCACCGCAGCGCGAAGGCGGCTCCCTGTCGGCGGGCCTCCGTCCGCTGCCGTTCCTCCGCGGCCTTCTTCGTCGCTTCGGACGGTTCCCGGCGCGGGTTGGCAGGAGTGCTCCCCGACAGACGGGTACGCACCAGCGCGGGCGCCGGACGCAACTGTTCCGGCAGTGCCTCTTCGGCCCACTCGACGATCCTCGAACGCTGGTCGGGCATCAGACCGGTTCCCACCTCGTGCGACCCCATCGCGGTGCTGTGTACGACGGCGGCCCGCATCCCGTCCTCCAGCCACTCGGCCGGGGCGGTGAGAACGGACTCGGCGTCGGGGAACGAATCGGTCAGTGACATACTCCGCAGCATCCCGGCGGGGCCGCCGCCCACCCAGTCATAGCCGCCCTTGTTCCACCCGAGGCGGGCGAGAGCGAACCGGTCGCTCGCCGGGGCTCCGGGCAGCCATGGCACCCGGGGGCGCAGCAGCACCGTGGTCCTGCGGCCGTACGGCAGATACAGCCGCCCCGACTTGACGCCGACGTGGGTGGCGTACCGCCGGATGTGGGTGTGCAGGTGAAAGCGGGGCAGCGGGTCGAACGGCACCGTCTGAAGGGTGATGTTCAGGACGACGGAGAACCACTCCGTGCCCCGGCTCCCTTCGTGCTTCAGCGCCTGCGACACCAGCTCGGCTCCCTGGTCGCGGGGCCCGCGCGGCATGGCGCGGAAGCGCAGCCGCCCCGCGCCGAAGTCGTACGGCTCCAGTTCGTCGAGGAGTCGCCGGGCCAGCCAGTCCGTAGTCAGCTGGAACTGGCGGGGATCCGGGGCCGCCGTGCCGCCGGGGGTGGTCGGGCAGCGCAGCAGTTCCACCTCCACACCCTCCTGCCACTCGGGAGGGGCCTCGAACAGGGCGTCCCTGGTCTCGTTCAGCAGCGACCGGTACTCGCGCTCCGGACGGAGATCCTTCAGCCAGGCTCCGACGAGAGCCCGGAAAGCCGTGTCGGGCAGAGGATCCGGGATGTCCTCCGGCACGTACAGCCAGAAGTCCGGGCCTTCGCCCCGGTACAGGGACGGTCGCGGGCGCACCAGGACATCGGGTGCGAGTGCATGGATCACCTGATCCATGCGGAAGGTGGGGACCGTCTCCAGCGGTTTGTCGCGGCCCGCGCCGCACAGCGCGAGCAGCGGGCCGCGCCACTGTTCGGGAAAGGGCAGAGCCCGGTACCGCCCCGTCACCGAGGCGTCGCGGGAGACGGGCAGCGAGGAAGCGGTTCGGATGGAGTCGTAGCGCTGAGCCATGAGAGGGTCCTTCGTTCAGGAGGTGTGGTGGGTGATGTCCCGCAGCGCGTTGTAGAGGGGCGCGTACAGGAGACGGGCGACCGCGGGATCGCCCGGATCGGGGCAGTCGGGCGGCACGGTGGCTTCAGCGAAGTACGGGGCGAGGACGTCCCGCAGGCCGGTCAGCAGCCCGTCCTCCTGCGGGAGCGGGGACGCCGCCGCTCCGGGAGACAGCAGCCTGGCGGTGCGCGGAGCGAAACGGGCATCGACGAAGACCACCCGGGCCGGCACACCACCGCGTACCAGCCGGCCGATGACCTGCCAGATCGTCACCAACTGGTCCCAGGTGAAAGACCGTTTCTCGTGGTCGGACAGTCGCGAGTAGATGTAGCGGCGGGACAGCAGCCTGCGCCACTCGCCGCGCGCCACATGACGGAACGCGAGTCCCGCTTCGTCGAGACTGTCTGCGGCGACCGCCAGCTTGGTGAACGTGCCCTGTTCCAGGCCGGGTTCGTCGCGGGCGAAACGGGTGGCCCAGTCGTTGATCGCGAACACGGCGAGAGCCAGGTCGTCCGGGCGCGGATGCGGCCGGGCCAGGAAGAGGGCCGTGCCGAAGGCCGCGTTGCGCTGGGCATTGAGGATGTTGTGGCCGCGCTCGACCGCCATGAGCGGGGCGATGAGGAGTTCCGCGCTGCGGTCCTCGGCGAAGGAGGCCAGATCACCTCGGCGCAGCGCGGTGGCGCGGTCGGATCCGGAGGACGTCGGCCCCGAGCCGCGTACCGCCTGGTCCAGATCGGCGTCATCGGCGGCCAGCACCCGGACGCGGCCGTGCCAGCGTTCCATGCCGTGCAGCACGTCCGCGACGGTGTTCGCTTCCTTGTAGCTGCCGACCAGCAGGACCGCCCGCCGCCGGCGGTCGTCGGCGATCTTTGCCAGTTCCTGCTCGAGGGGGCTCGGGGCGCCGCCGCGGCCCGGGGATCCGAGCCTGCTCGCCAGTGCCCGCGCCGCGGCCGGCCGGGTCTTCGGCTCAGTGCCCGACAGGCTCATCGGGCGGCCCTCGTCGTCGTAGAGGAAGTGCGTGGTGAATACCGACTTGCTCACGGCCTCCAGCGAGCGTGGAGACGGTTTGAGTACGGCGCCGACCGGCGCGAGTACATGGGCGCGGGTGGACGACCCGGCCCAGCTCGTTCCGGACAGCAGCACCACATGCGGGCCCCGGCGGCCAGCGCCCGGGTCGGCTCCCACCTCGTGCAGCGAGAGAAGAAGTTCACGGCCGACGCCCGCACAGCGGAAGAAGCGCAGGGTGCCGCTGTGCCGTCCGTCGACGTCCCTTTCCCGGTCGTCGGGCAGATATTGGAAACCGAGGACGTTGCCCATCGGGGCCTCCGGGACCAGCGGCGCGTAGTCCAGGGGAGGTCGGCGGGAGAGCTCGTTGCCCGTCGAGTCCAGGTGCAGGGCGGCCTCCACCTGCGGCCACAGGAAGACCAACCGGTCCAGGCGGTGGTTCAGGGCGCTGAGCAGCAGCATGAACTCCAGCCGTCGGGCGGTGAGATCGAGCCAGGTCTCGTCCTTTGCCCGGGAGTCGGCGGGGCCCTCGGCGAGCAGCGGGTGCAGTACGGCGAGGACGCGGGCGCGGGTGTCGGAGGAGGACAGCGTCGTCAGCAGATCCTGGGCCAGCCGCACCAAATCGTCAGTCGTGCTTCCGTAGGGCCCGAGGCCGCCCAGGGGATCGTCGCGGAACGTGTCGAAGAGGTCCGTCAGCTCTGTGCGGCGGGCGTCGGAACCGGGGCCCGACGGCTCCGGCTCCGCAGCGTCGTCCTCGTATGCCTCGTACAGCTCCGCCTCGTCCGCCACCCCGTCGGGGGCTCCCGGGGTGCGCTCCGGGGCGAACCAGTCGCCCAGCAGTTTCTCCTGCAGGGTCCAGGGGCTGAAGTACTCCATGTCGGCCCACTCGCGCAGCTCCTCGTCGGAGATCAGCAGCTTGTACAGCCGGTCGGTGGCGGCGTGCACCACCGTCAGCGAGGCGGACCAGCGCTCGATCTCCTGGTCCGTGAGCGGCAGCCGGCCCTGCCGGGAAAGTTCCTCGATCCGGTGTGTCTGGAGCTGGTCCAGCCAGGACTCGGGGCCGGGCGAGACCAGCGTCGCCGACGGGGCGAAGATCTCGTCCAGCTTCATCTGCACCGAGTCGGCCTCGTCGACGATGATGATGTCGCTGCGCAGACAGGCCAGTTCGAGGTGGCGCAGCCGTTCGTCGCCCAGGTGCCGCGGCACGGATGTCTGCACCAGGCTCGCCGGGTTGGCCACCCAGATCTGCGCGTCGACGAGTTTGCGCGCCGAGCGGTGACGCGGGCAGGCGTACCACAGGGGGCACCCATGGGGAGTGCCCTTGGCCTCTGGCGGGTGCGGCTGGGCGGCTCGCTCGGGTCGGGCCGGACGACCCGGCCGGTACGGCTCGGGCAGGGGAACGGTGTCCGGCTCCTTCTTTGCGGCCCGGCGTTTCTCCGGATACAGCGAGGTGCAGGGCGCGTCCGCGAACCGCAGCGGCTCGGCTGCCTCGGTGCCGCGCAGCGCGTTCACCACGCACACCGTGCTCAGGTCGTCGAAGCCCGGCAGGTCATGGTCGAGGAGGTTGTCCAGGCCCCGGGAGGCCAGTCTGCGGTGCAGCCGTTGCACATGCGTCTCACGCGTGGTCAACCCCAGGACGGGGGTCGCGGCGAGTCCGAGGTCGCGCAGCAGCGCGCTGAGCCGCAGCTGCTCCGCCACATCCCCGACGACGATCGTTGTCCGCAACTTCGGCTCCTGACGGGCGCCCCACACGGCGATCAGTGTCATCAGCGTGGACTTGCCCGCGCCGACCATGCCCGCGAGGTGCAGCAGGCCGTCCAGACGCAGGTCGCCGTCCTCGGAGAAGCCGAGCCGGTCGGCGTCGCGCGGAGCGATGTGGAGTTCGGACAGCCTGTCCTCCCAGTACCCGGGGCTCTCGACGTGCTCCTGCCGCTCGATCCGGTCCATCCAGCGTGCGGTCTCGACGAGGTCCGCCCGCTTCAGAGTGATCGGCTCACCGCGCCCCGGACGCCCGCCTTCCGGGGCGTGTCCCGGCACCGGATCGGGCCGCAGGTGCTCCGGCAGCATGACCGAGGTGGGCCGTCGCCGGTCGACGAAGGTGGCCCGGCCGACGGGTGCGATCGGCAACGCCTTGCGGACCAGCGGGGGAAGAGCGGCGAGCGCGATGTCGTACACAGCGATCCGGTCGGAGGCGACGACCGGTTCGCTGCGCCGCGCGGGGGCGTCGTCCGCCGGGACGTCATAGGCGCGCAGCCGCTCCGGGAGGGCGGCGTAGGTCTCCAGGGCCTGGTGCCAGGTACGACGTCGGCGCAGCGTCCACAGCAGATGGCGGCCGGCGGTGAGCAGTACTTCGTGCTCCCGGGTCACCGCGATGCCGCGTGCCCGTGCGAAGGGATAGCCGCCGAACAGGACGTACGCGCCCCGGGCGGGCTCCTCCGGCGCGAGACGTTCCAGCAGCCGCAGGGCCAGCTCGACCTGGCACAGCAGGCCGGGTTTCACCCCGGACAGTTCGGCGGGCACCTCCCCCCACAACCGTGAGAGCTCTTTGCTGACAGGCTTGTGCCAGCCGTCGCGGTCACGCATCGCGGTCCTCCTGCGCGCGGCCGGTCCCGGTCCGCTTCATACGGGCCCGGGCCCGGGCGACCAGTTCGGTGTCGGTGAGCAGCAGCAGATCCCTGGCCGCCGCGGGGCGGTTGCGCTCGAAGGAGGCGACATAGCCTGGCCGATCGTCGGCCCGGGCCCGGGGTACCACCCAGAACGCCTCGTCGTACCGGGGCTCCGGAGGCACGGGCCGTGCGGCCCGGCCGAGGAAGGCAGGGTGGGCCCAGTCCTTCACATCGACTGCCCACACCCAGCCGTCGGCGAAGGTGATGTGCACGTCGTACGCGTCGTACGCCGGCCACATCCGCACACGCAGTCCGAGAGCCGTTAGCCGCGCCTCCAGCTCCACCTCGGCCCGTCCAGGACCGGTCACGAACTGACGCAGTGGCCGCTCCAGCTGGAGCAGCCCGCCGGCCTCCTCCTTCTGGATTCGGCGTCCCACCGGGGGCGGCCCGAGACGGCGGCAGCGATCGCGCTCGCACCACCAGCCGCCGCCGTGCAGCAACGGGGTCAACAGGGTCAGGCAGCGTCCGCAGACCGCGTAGGTGTCGCCCCGCAGATAGCTGTCGGGAACGGGCTGGTAGATGCGGCGCAGCAGCTCCTTGACCGGGTCGAGGACGTGATCCACCGACACCGCGAACTCTTCCGCGGCGGTGAGCACCGGCCGGGTGACCAGCAGCCGCCGGAACTCGGTGTACGCCTCCTCCTCCCCGTACTCGCGGCACAGCCGCAGCGCGGCCCGGATGATTTCCCGGTCACGCAGGACGAGGGCGCTGTCCCTGGTCTGTTCCGCCCATTCGTGGCACAGCTCGGTCGGCCGTGAGGAGTCCGGGTCCAGCAGCAGGTCGGCGGGGCCCACCGCGTCGGGCGGGAGATCGACCGGCCAGTCGGCCACGGGGCGTTCCCGGCACCACGACAGAAGGTCGGGGAGGCTCGTCGGGGGCTCGGCACGCCGTTCCAGGCAGGCCAGGACGGTCCGGTCCAGGGCGCGCTGGACCTCGGCCGGGTACGGCAGAGTGAAGGAGTCCAGTCCGGTCTCGGCGTCCAGCGCCGTGAGTGCCGAGGCCAGCGTGCGCATCAGCGGGATGCCGTCGTGGGCGGACCAGTCGGCGGCGTGGACGGGCAAGCCGTCCTCGTTCGCGGGCACGGCGTTCACCGGGCCTCCAGGTGGGACCGGCCGACGGCGCAGTGGCCGAGCATCTCGCAGCCCGCGCAATGACCCCCCGGCTTCGGGGCGTACGTCTCGTCGACGGCCCAGGGACCCGCCAGCTCCGCGATGATGCGGCGCGCCTCGGCCTGCGTCTCCGGCTCGCCGGGGTCGATCTCCTCGCAGCCCGAGCTGCCCTCGTACAGCATCTCCAGTTCGATCAGCGACCGGCGCGGATCGCCACCCGGCACGCCCGCCGCCATCAGCAGGACTGCGAAGGGCAGCTGCGGGTAGGTCTCCATCAGCTCCCGCCCCTCCCAGGGGCGCCGGGAGGCCGTCTTCGTCTCGTGCCAGATCCATCCGCCGGAACGGGTGTAGAGGAGGTCGGGGTCGGCGATGAGGAGCACGTCGAGCTCGGGGTCGTACGCGGTCAGGCGCGGCTGCACACGTACGTCCTCATCGGGCCGGAGTCCGTCGAGGGGGCAGTCGAGCAGGTGCTGGGCGAGCATGGCGAGGGCAGGGGGCTGTTCGGCCTCGGAGAGCCCCGGGAGGCTGGCGGGGAGAGTGGCGCCATCGCAACTCCCTTGGCGATGCCGCTCGTTGAGCCAGTCATCGACCGCCCGCCCCCTTCGGACGGGTTCACTCTCGGGCTCGCTGGACCGGAGGTGAAGTACTCGGGTGAGGTGGAACTGGGCGGGACAGCGGGAGTGCACGCGCAGATCGGTGGCGGAGACCGAGCGGCGTTTGCGGGGCAGGCGCGGTCCGGGTACGCCGATCAGACCGTTCACGCGGGGCGGTTGTTCACAACCCGTCAGTCCTTCGCACCGCTCGCACCCGGAGCCGGGGTTGAGCCGGTCGTCCTCGGCCACGCGGGCCAGTACGGGCTTGGCATGCAGGGTGAACTCATGGACCGTCCGGCCGGCGTCCCAGTCTGCGAGGACGATGTGCCGACCGTCCCCGCAGCCGATGCCGATGACCCTGACCTGCCGTGGAGGAACGGTGCTGCCCGCCACGGGGCGGTGGATGTCGCCGAAGGCGGCCCGCGTGGGAACCCCGGTGGCGGTGACGGCGGCTGCTTCGGCGATCTCCCCGAGCGGGCGGTCCTCCTTGACCGTGTTCACGGAGAGGAGCCACAGCTCGCGCTCCGAGCCGTCCGAGGATGAGTACCGCCGCCCCCAGGCAGTGCGTTCGTACCGCGTCGCCCCTCGCTCGTCCGGCGCATCGCCCGGCGACTGGGCGATCGCGGTCCACTGCGCGTGCACGGCGGTCGTCGCGGGGCGCCCGAGCTCGCGACGGTCAGTTTCGGACGCCTCGCGCGCGGCCAGGTAGTTGCTTACCGCCATCTCGGCCCAACTGGCGTGACCCGGATGGCATTTCGTGCTGCGATGGAGCCGCCGCAGCGCGGCCTGCGGATCCATTCCCTCGTACTCGATGAGGTCCAGGGTGCGCATCACCGGCCCGAGCGCGAAGTCCTCAAGGGGCTTTCCGCGCGGTCGTTCCGGTGCCTGCACCACGAGCGGCCTGGCCCGCAGGGCGTTTCCCCGGGGGCAGTCCTGCGGATCCTCGCGGAGCAGAGGCAGCGAAGTCCGGATGAGCCGGGTGTCGCCGACTGTGCCGGGCGGAGGCTGATAAAGCGTCACGCTGTCTCCCTCGCGGCGGAGTTGGAGAAGGGAACCCATGACCTCAGGGAAGCGCATGTTTGTGAACTAAGTCAAGCGATGCCTCTCGCTTGTCTTGTGAACCGCTATCCTGTGCCTGGGATGGTGCTGCGGTGAACCGGAGGTACGGGTGGAAACCGGGGAAGTCCTCGACGGACGCTTCCGGATCGAGGAAGCGCTCGATCAGGGCGGCATGGGAAGCATCTGGACAGCGACGGAGACCGCCACCGGACGGCTGGTCGCGGTCAAGGCGCTGCGCCTCGACGCCTACACCCAGGGCCGGTTCAGCCCGGCCGAACGGACCCGACGCCGGGTGGAATTGATGAAGCGGTTCGAGCGCGAGGGGGTGATCCTCGAGGAACTGGATCATCCCGCCATCCCGCGCCTGCTGCACCGCGGCTACCACCACGAGGAGCCGTACCTCGTCATGGAGTACGTCGACGGGGTCAACCTGCGTGAACTCCTCGACCTGCGCCGTCCGTTCCCCTTCGGCGCGGCCGTCGCGATCGCCGTCCAGATCGCCGAGGCCCTCGGCCACGCCCATACGAACGGCGTGGTGCACCGGGACCTCAAGCCCGGCAACGTGGTGATCGCCGCGGTGGACGGGGCGGTGAAGCTGCTCGACTTCGGCATCGCCCACCTGGCCGACCCCGACGCCACGCGCTACACCGCGCTGGGCGCCACTCCGGGCAGCGCCGGTTACATGGCGCCGGAGCAGCTCCGCGGCCAGCAGGACATCTCCGCCGCGGTGGACCTCTACGCGCTCGGCTCCGTGCTGTTCGAGCTGTTCACCGGCGAGAAGCCGTTCGAGGACAAGCCGGATCGGAACAAGGACACGCAGCACCTCGAAGACCTTCCTCCCCGGGTCCGCGGCATCAACATCGGGATATCGGAGGACCTCGACGAGCTCGTTTGGGACCTGCTGGGGAAGACGCCCGCCGACCGCCCGGCCGGCATCGGCGAAGCCCTCGCCGTGCTGCGCGCACACCTTCCCGCGCCCGGCGACCCCGGCCCCGACCCCGAGCTGCACCCCGATCCCACGGCCCGTTACCGGCTGCGCGGGGGACCGATCGCCGAGGACGCCGACCGAGTGCGCACGAGAAGTTCCCTGCGTGGCCGGAGCCGCCGCGCTTCTTGGCTGGGGCGGGGCGAGTTCGCCGACCGGATCGCCCTCGCCAGGGCCGAACTCGACTCCACAGGACCCGCTGCCGAGTGCGCGCAGCTCGCATCGGCGCTCGCTCGCGCCGTGTCCGCGTGGGGCCCCAGGGAACCCGCCGTTGTGGACGCGCAGTTGGTGTGCGCGGACGCGGCGCGCCTCGACGGCGACACAGAGTGGGCGAGGAGGCTGTACGGGGAGGTGGCGGTGGCGCTCGGAGACAGTGCGGATCCTCGCCTCGCATCACTGGTGCTGGAGGCCCGGATCGGCCTCGCGGAATGCAAGGTGCCCGAGGGCGATCTTCGGGGCGCACTCGGTGACTGGCACGAGGCGGCCACGGAGACGCTGCGGCTCGCCTCTCCGCCTGCCCGCCTGGTCGCCCGTTGCCGTGAGGTAGCCCTCGAACTGGGCGAGCGGGGCTTCGGGCCCGAGGTCTCCTCCCTCGACGGCGGTCTGGCCGCGCTGTAGGGGTGCCGGCAGCAACCAGCGGCCGACCGGGCACTTGGATCAGACGCGCGGCAACTGGCCGTGGGACAGAAGATCACCGAGTGACCGGACGAGTTCGCCCCCCACCCGGCGGAGCCCCTGGAGCTCTCTTTCGAACGTCGTGATCCTGCGATAGATCTCGCCGTACCGCTGTTGCTCCTCCAGGGAGAACCGGGGCACCCGCAGCCGCCGTACATCGACACGGGACGTCGTGGACGCGTGCGTGCCCGCCCGGCGGGCATTGTCGGGAGCCCGTAGGCAGCCTGCCAGGAACCAGGGATCGAGGACCGAGGGGTCCACGCGCAGCGCACAGAGCTGCGGCCCGAGAACCGACGGTGCCTCGGTGTCCACATGGACGTCGAAATCGCGGGCCAGCATGGACACGACGACATCCTGTGAAGCCGTGACGGTCAGCGCGCCACTCTTCTCCCCATCCGTCACCGCCCGTGCCGGAAGCCACAGCTCCGGGCCCCCGGGCAGGCGGAGACCGGTCAGCACCCGCGCGCCGTCCGCCGGGCGCGCACCCCGCTCCACCTCGGCTTCGGGCAGCGCCTGCCCGCCCCGGATCTCCAGCGCTCCGGCGCGCTCCAGGTCGGCGACTGTGATGAGCGGGGCGACGTCACCGGCCTCGACCGGCTCAAGTGCCGACAGAACACCAGCCGCATCGCGGAGCTCGCTCGCATGGGCGTCGAACCGGGCCCACGACCGCCGCAGTCCGATCAGGTCTGCGGCACGGCCGCGCGGAATGTGCCGGGCCGGAGTGAGGTCCACCTCTTCGTCCAGCAGGTCGATGACCGGAACCGTCACATTTCCGGGTCCGCCCGCCCCCTGAAGGGCCTTCACCACCTGCTCCGTGATCTGGACCCAGTCGACGCCCCCGGCACCCATGGCGCGAGGACCGTTCTGCCGGGCCGCGGTGTCCACCAAGGTGATCTCGGCCGGGGATGTCCCCGGCTCCTCACCGGTGCCGCCTGCCCGCAGGACCCACACATGAAGGCCGACCCCGTGCGGAGGCGCGGCGCCGGGCGGCAGGGCGATCACGGTACGCAGTACACCTGCACGCAGCAGACCCGCCCGGATACGCCGGCCGGCCCGCCGCGCAGCGACCGCGGGCGGCAGCACCATCACCCCGACACCTCCCGGTGCCAGAGCGGCGGCGATGTGCTGGACCCAGGCGAGCTCCGACTCCGTGCGGGGCGGCTGACCGAAGGCCCAGCGGGTGTCCGTCGCGAGCTCTGCATGCCCCCAGTCACGCTCGTTCGCGGGCGGGTTGCACAGGACCACATCGGCCCGTACATCCGCATGGGCATCGGCGCGCAGGGTGTCCGCGGCCGTGACTGTGATCTCCGGTGGAGCTGCCCCTGTGCAGCTGGCGACGGCCAGCTGTGCGCGCGTCAAGGACACGAGCACCGGGTCCTTGTCCTGCCCTCGCAGCTCGGCCAGTCCTGAGCCGCCTTCTGAGTCGCCCCATCGCCGTCCCGCCGACAGAAGCAGGGTCCCGGTGCCGCACGCGGGGTCGAGAACCGTGCGGACCGCGCCGGCGTGGACGACCGCAGCGATGTCCGTCACGAGTTCGGCGAGGGGCCCCGGAGTGACCGCGATCTGCCGTACGTGGGTGCGCAGCCACCGCTCCAGGAGGAACCCGAAGGTCTCCGCCGGGCCCTTCGTCCCGGCCAGCTCCAGCGTCCGTTCCAGAAGGCCGGACTGCCGCTCGTCGAGCACCCCCGCTGCGGCCGGAAGACCGTCGTCCGGCTTCCCGGGTTCCCCGCAGAGCCGCAGGCCGACCTGCGCGACGAGGAAACCCATCGCATCCCGGTCCCCCAGGGCCTCGTACTCCGGCCAGAGCCGCTCCAGAGGCTCCACAGCCGTCTTGATCTTGCCTTCCCTGTGCAGCCACGCCTCGATCTCGGCGAGCGAGAACACAGGGCTCGCGTCGGTGCCACCGATCGGTGCGGGGAAGGTCTCGTGACGTCGCCGCCAGTTGCTGACGGCGGCACGTCCCACGCCCGCGATCCGCGCGACCTCTGCGAGGGGCACGGAAACCGTGGGGGATTCTGCGGGCTCGGGCATCGGACTCTCCGGGGTGGTACAGACCTGTTGTGCGTGAGGGTGCGGCGGCCTACGGTACCGGGCATGCAGCGCACACGGGCATGTGTCTCTTGACTCAGTTTATGAACGCATCGTCCAGAGTCGAGAACTTCCGGTTACTCCCATGCGCACCCCTGATCGTGGAAAATGGGCAGCCGGTCGGGGACACCCAGGGGGAGAGGCGCACGTGCACGCTCAGGAGACCACGTTCAAAGAGCTCGTCCAGGGCGAGAAGCAGTACCAGGTGCCGCTCTACCAGCGCACCTACAGCTGGCAGCGTGAGCAGCTGCAGCAACTCTGGGACGACGTGCAGGAGTTGGTCGAGGAGCAGTTGGAAGAGCGGGCCCCCGCAGCGCACTTCCTCGGCTCCGTCGTGCTGGCACCGGGCCGGATCACCGCGGGCGGCATGCAGCGCTGGCTCGTCGTCGACGGCCAGCAGCGGCTCACCACCCTCATGCTCGCCTTCACTGCGCTGCGCGACCGCCACCGGGAACGTGGCGGCGCGGAACAGAAGGCCGACCGCATCCAGGACCTCGTGCTCGTCAACAAGTACCGAAGCGGAGACGACCACTACCGGCTCCTGCCGACACAGGCGGACCGGGACGCCTTCACCGCCTGTGTCGAGAACTCACCCAAGGCGGGCGGCCCGGGCAACGTGGGCGCCGCCTACCGGTTCTTCCTCGCCGCGCTGACCGAGGGTGAGGAGAGCGGCGGTGAGGCGTGGACGGACGCGGTGGAGACCGTACTGAGCGGTCTGCTGTCGATCGTCGAGATCACCGCCGCTGAGGGCGACAACGTCTACCGGATCTTCGAGTCGATCAACAACACCGGTGTCGGACTCAGCCAGAGCGACCTGCTGCGCAACTACCTCTTCATGTGTCTGCCGACCCGCGGCGAGTCGGTCTACCGCAACCGCTGGCTGCCCATGCAGGAACTGCTCGGCCCGGCCAGCCTCGAACTCCTGGTCTGGCTCGACCTGGTCGTGGCCGGCAACAGCCGGGCCAAACAGAGCGAGATCTACCGCGACCAGAAGAAGCGCCTGGAACCCCTGAGCACGGACGAAGCGGCACTCGAAGCCGAGATCGAGTCCCTCTCCCGGCGGGCCGAACGCCTGATGCGGATTCTGGAGCCCGAACGGGAACCTGATCCGGAGTTGCGCGAGGTGCTGGAAAGGCTGTCCCGCTGGGGCGGCCAGACCCACTACCCGCTGGCGCTTCAGCTGCTCGACCGGGTGGACGGTGGACAGGCCACACCCCATCAGGCCGCCCGCGCACTGGCGTACGCCGAGAGCTACATGGTGCGACGTCTCTTCGCGGGCTACTCCACCACGGGCAGCAACCGAGTCTTCATGGAGATGCCCAAGGAACTGGAGAAGGACGAGGACCCGGCGGAGGCCGTACGCCGCATCCTGTCGAAGAACAAGGCGGGCGCGCGCGTCTGGCCCGACGACGACGCCGTCCGCGAAGCGATCCGCACCCGGCCCTTCTACAAGGCGGGCCGCGGCAATCAGCGGTTCCAGGTACTGCGGAGGCTGGAGGAGAGCTACGGGGGGAGCGAGCCGGTCGACTACGCCAAGGCACGTCTCACCGTCGAGCACGTACTGCCGCAGAACCCCGCCCAGCAGTGGTTCGATCTGCTCGCCGAAGAGGCCGAGGACGGACAGGGCCCGGACGAGCTCCATGCCGTGCTCGTCCACACACTGGGCAATCTGACCCTCTCCGCGGACAACGCGAAGCTCTCGAACCATCCGTTCCGCCGCAAGCAGGAGATCCTGGACTCCAGCGCCCTGCGCATGAACCAGGAGATCGCCGGGCGGGAGCGGTGGGGGATGGCGGAGATCCTCGACCGCGCCGCCGGCCTGGCCGACCGGGCGGTGCGGCTGTGGCCCGGGCCCGTCGCCGGAACAGTCCCCGAGGACGACGAGTGGTCCGGCTGGAAGGAGCTGCGGGCCGCGCTCCTTGCCATGCCGGCCGGTACGTGGACGACGTACGGTGATGTCGCGGCGCTCATCGGCACCCATGCCGTCCCGGTCGGCCAGCACCTGGCGTCCAGGCCCGGCCTGCACGGCGCCTACCGGGTGCTGACGGCGGACGGCCGTGTCGCGGCGGGCTTCCGCGGGCCCGACGGCCAGGAGTCCGGGGATGCGCGAACTCGCCTGGAGGCAGAGGGCGTTCCCTTCGACGACGCCGACCGGGCCCGCCGCTCCCACCGGCTGACGACGGCCGATCTCTCGGCCCTGTTGGACATGGACATCTCCGAGGAGGCCGTGCCGTCCCCGGGGACCGAAGACGAGCAGCAGTCGGCGGCCGACCGGTTCGAAACGCAACTGCGTGACAACCAGACCAAGGAAACCGCCGAAGGTGTTCTGAGCGCGCTCCGCTTCTGGGAACAGCAGGGCGGCCACCTCGCCTACGGCCGGGCGAGCGAGACCAGCTGCTTCCCCATGGCACGGTTCGGAGGCACGCTCGACACCCGCGCGCTGTGGCCACTGGCGATCTACCCGGTCTCCGGGACGGTCGAAGTCGTCTTCCAGTATCTGAAGCGGCGCCCCCCGTTCGACGACGAGCCGCTGCGGCGCGAGTTGATGACCCGGCTGAACGGGATCGCGGGCATCGACCTGGCCGAGGCCAAGCTCGACCTGCGCCCGTCCTTCCCCGTGGAGGTCTTCGCCGGGCACAGCCAGGAGATCTGCGTGGTGCTGGAGTGGTTCGCGCACACGGCCGCCCTCGCGGAGGCCCGCCGCATGCTTGACGATGACCCCGGCACTCTCTGACACTCCGCATCCGTCGCGTGCGTGAGGCTCAGGGGACTTTCTCGGGGCCTCACGCAGGTCGGACTCGCTCGCGGCGCTACGGACGCGGGCCGGTGACCGGGGCCAGGAACGGACTCGGCTCGCCGTGCCAGGACACCCGCAGCGCCTCCCGCGCCCGCGTGCACGCTACGAACAGCAGGCTCAACTCGCTGTTCAGGTCCTCCTGGTGCTGCTGCGCGTCGACCTCCACCGGAGTGACCGCGGCCTTCATCGGCACCGTGCCGTCGTTCACCCCGGCCACCGCCACACAGCGGAACTCCAGCCCCTTCATCCGGTGCATGGTTCCGATCCGCACCCCTGGGCCGCCGCGACCGGCGCCCAGCACGCGCGCCGCGATCCCGGCCCGTTCCAGGGCCCCCGCGATGTCCTTGCCGAACTGGACGAACCGCACCGCAATACCGATGTGTTCCGCCTCCACCCCCGAGGCGATCCACTTCTCCACCCGGGACACGAGTGCCGCGGTCTCCTCGGTCTTGGCCGCGTGCGCAGACGTCTCGGGCCGTTCGCCGTGCATCGTGGAGCGGTAACCGGCCAGTGATTCCTTCGCCCCGTCCATGTCGTCCGGCTCCTCACCCGTCAGCAGCGAGGCGGACCAGGCGAGGATCTCCTGCGTGGTGCGGTAGTTGACCCGCAGCCGGTGCGAACGCCCCACCACCTGGATGCCGAGCGAGCGCAGCGAGACCCGGTTGCCGTAGATGCGCTGATAGGTGTCCCCGGCGAGGAAAAGGTCGTCGGAGCCGGGTGGGACCAGAGACCGGAGCAAGCGCCACTGCGCCGGGTGCAGGTCCTGCGCCTCGTCGACCACCACATGCCGGAACGGCCGCTCCTCGCGCCCGTCCATGACCCGCGCCGCCTCCGCACACACTTGAAGGAACGTCCACTCGCCTGCCTGCCGCAGTTGCTCCTCGAACGCGGAGACCGCCCGCCACACCTGGAGCCTCTTCAGCGGCCCCAGCGCACTGCCCCGGCCGGTCCGCGGCGCCTTCAGGTATTCCTCCGGCGTGGTGAGGGCCTGGGCGAGGACGACGTGCCGCCACTCCTGGTCCAGGAACACATCCGTGAAGTCGGCCTCCACCCTGCGAGCGATCCGCGCCCATCGGGCCGTGATTTCCTTCTGGTCGAAGACCAGCTTCAGCGGCGCGCCACCACGCTCCGCCCGCACCGTCTCGTTGGCCAGAGCGTCGACGTTCACCACCCGGATCTTCGCGCGCACCGCCGGGTCCGTGACCAGCAGTGCCAGGCAGCGCTCCAGCTCCGCGGCGAGGTCCTTGGTGTACGTGGTGAGCAGCACGCAACCGTCGGGCGCGTCGGCGGGCAGCCGCCGCGCCAGGTGGAACGCCCGGTGCAGGGCGACCACGGTCTTGCCGGTGCCCGGCCCGCCCGTGACGCGAGCGGGCCCGGCATAGCTCTCCTGGTACGCGACCCGGTACTGGCTCGGGTGCAGGAAGACCCGCCAGGCGTCGAAGGGCCGGTCCAGGATCTCCTGCAGCTCCTCGGTCCCGGAGACCAGGGCGACCCGGCCGCGCGAACGGGCCATGGCGGCGGCGAGCTCGTCCCCCTCGGAGGAGTCTGCCGACCGCGGTGCGGCCCGGGCGTACGCCTGTACGATCTCCCGGTCGATCTCGGCCGGTTCCATCCCGGTGGCGAGCCCGAGGAGCACGTCGTACTGCTGCTCGGGCAGCACCTTGTGCAGGGCCTCCAGGTGCGTTTCGTCCGGCACCAGCCGGATGATCGGCAGGATCTCCTCGTCCACTCCCAGGCTGCGCAGCACCTTGTCCGGGTACTCCGAGGCCGGGAAGAGGCGGGAGGGCTCCTCGGCCGCCCGCGCCCGGAGCCCGGCCGTGGCCCGCTCCAGGCCGACGTCGTTGCGGATCTCGATGCCCTGCGTCGCCCCGTTCACCGAGGCCCGGTGCTTGGCGGCCCAGTCGTTGGCCTTGTCGTGGGGGAGCACCTTGAGTAGCAGATAACTGTCGCCCGACTCCGCCTTGAGGACGACGCCTCGCCAGAAGTCGTTGATGCGGATGGTCCGCAGCCGCGGATCCTTCTGGTGGGTGAGCTTCTCCAGGTGCAGCCCGGCGTGCGTGGCCGCCGCGAACTTCTCGAACACCTCGAAGACGCGTTTCTGGACGGGCTTCTCCAGTGCCGCGAACTCCATCAGGAAGTCCCGGTGCATACCCAGCGTCGCCATCCCTGCCCCCTCCGACGCGTCCCCTCCAGGAACTACGATCACTCTACTGACCGTCACCGGCCGGGGGAGAGATCGTGCACGACATCCGGCCGGGAGTTGTGCTCGGCGACCGCTACAAACTGCAACAGCCGCTCGGCCGGGGCAGTATGGGGCAGGTCTGGCGCGGACGCGACCTGCATCTGGGGCGTCCGGTCGCGGTCAAGACGGTCGCCGCGGAACTCCTCTCGGAGGCCGAGGACCGCGAACGGGTGCGGCGGCGCTTCGTACGGGAGGCGAAGGCCGCGGCGACGCTCGACAGCGCCAACATCGCCGCTGTCTACGACGCATCCGTCACCGGCGACACGCATTGGCTCGTGATGCAGCTCGTCGACGGGGCGACGCTCGGCACGGTCCTCGACGAGCGGGAACGACTCGACGTGGCCTCCGCCGCGGCCGTCGCCGCCCAGATCTGCTCCGGCCTCGCCGCCGCCCACGCCGCCGGTCTCGTCCACCGCGACCTGAAGCCCGAGAACGTGATGGTCCGCCGCGACGGCGTGGTGAAGATCCTTGACTTCGGCCTGGTGAAACTGATGGCGGACGACGGTCCGAGGCTGACCGCCACCGGCGAGCAGCCCGGCAACCTCCTCTACGCATCGCCCGAGCTGCTGTCCGGGGTCCCGGACCTCGACGGACGCAGTGACCTGTACAGCGTCGGCTGCCTGCTGCACCACATGCTCGCTGGAGCCCCGCCCTTCCCCCGCGACCGCCCGATGGCCGTCCTGCGCGGGCACCTGCACGACACACCGCCCCGCCTCGCCGAAGCAGGCGCGCCGGTACCGGACGCTCTCCAGGACTTGGTCCTCGCCCTGCTGGCCAAGGACCGTGAGAACCGGCCTGCCTCGGCCGCCGAGGTGTACGGCGCGCTCGGGCCGTGGCTGCCCGCCGCGCGGCCGGGACCCGGCACCCTGCGCGGCTTCGGCCCCGAGGATCCGCGCCGTCCGTTCGTGCTCCCGCAGGGCCCGTACCCGGTGTGACGGCCCGGTCACCGGCGGGGTGAGAATATGCCGTACGGGTGACCGCGCAAGCCGAGCAGGGGGCCGAGTACGGCGTGACACGACGGATCAAGGACCATTACGAGTTGACCGACCGCCTCGGCCGCGGCGGCATGGGCGACGTGTGGTTGGCCCGGGACCTACGGCTGGACCGACCCGTGGCGGTCAAGTTCCTTTCGGCGGGCGGTCGCGGCTCCGATCTCGACCGCATGGAACAGCGGTTCATGCGTGAGGCCCGGCTCACCGCCCGGATCGGGCACCGGAGTGTGCCGGTTGTCCACGAGTGGGGCCGGCTCGACGGGGACGACGGCGACGGGCTCTACCTCGTCATGGAACTCGTGCACGGCGACACACTCTCCCGGCTCCTCAAACAGAACGGCCCCTTTTCCATTCACCACGCCGCCGCGGTCGCCGTACAGACGGCCGACGCCCTGGCCCACGCTCACCGCATCGGCGTCGTGCACCGGGACCTGAAGCCGTCCAATCTGATGCTCACGCCGGACGGCACGGTGAAGGTGCTCGACTTCGGCATCGCGGCGGTCATGGAGCCCGATCCCGACGAGCCCCGACTCACCCGTACCCAGGAAGTGCTCGGCACGCCGGGGTTCATCTCGCCGGAGCAGGCGGACGGCGGGCGCGCGACGGAGCGGAGCGACCTGTACGCCCTGGGCTGTGTGCTGTACGAGATCCTGGCGGGCCGTCCGCCCTTCACTGCGGGGACGGCCGTGGCGCTCCTCTACCGGCACGCGTACGAGGAGCCGCCCCCACTAGGGAATCTCAGGAACGACGTACCCGGGGACTTCACCTCCCTCGTCATGCGTCTGCTGGCCAAGTCCCCCGACGACAGACCCTCGGCGGAGGAGGTCCACGGCACGGCGCGTGCCTGGCTCGCCCAGCCGTCGGACCGGGCCGTCCCCCGGCAACCGTCCGCCGGATCCGGCGCCGTGAGGTCCGCTTCCGCTTCCGTGTCTTCTTCCGCCTCCGTCGGCCCTGCCCCGTCCCGGCGGCCGGTCCCCGTCCCCCGCCCGGCACCCTCCGGACCCACGGCCGCGCCCGCCGCCGTGCCCCAGGAGATCCTGGACCAGGCCGCCCGTGGCGACTACGTGGGAGCCGCCGCCGCGCTGGGGCGGCGACTGCGTGAGGCAGGCCGTCCGTTCGACGACACCGAGGCCGTGCCGGCGCGGCTCACCCTGTGCGATCTCCTGCTGAAGGCCGAGGAGTTCAACCGTGCCTACGACGGCTACTTCGCACTCGGCGGCACGCTCCGGCGCCGCCGACCGGCGACCGACCGCGATGTGCTGGCCTGCCGGGCCGGCGCGGCCACGTGTCTGGCCGAACTGGGGCGCACCAACGAGGCGCTGCACGAGTTCGAGGGCCTCCTGCCCGTGCAGCAGCATGTCTTCGGCGCCGCTGACAGGAGCGTGTTCGACACCAGGTTCCGGATCGGCTCGCTCGTAGCCCGGACGGGGAGGCTACGCGAGGCACGTGACCAGCTCACCGCCCTGGGGCAGGAGCAGCAGCGAATTCTCCCGGTCGACGACGAACGGCACGCGCGGACGGATAGCCTGATTGCCCGCCTTGACCGAATGCTGGCAAAATCTTGAAGGGCATACGTGAACTCTGTTCACAGTTTTACTGCTGCTGTTAACTTACTGCCGGGGCCAGGTGGACACCCCGTATTGCGTAGGGTTCAGGCTGTATGCCAGGCCACAGGGGAGGCGGATCACCGATGACGCAGACAGCTCACCGGGAGCGGAGCGCGGCAGCTCCGGAGGAGCGACTGCCCGGAGACGGTGAGCTCGTCGAAGTGCGAGGCCAGAGCTGGGTCGTCGCCCGCGTGGAGCCCGCCCCGCCCACCAGCGGACGCGCCGCCACACTCGTCCACCTCCAGTCCGTCGCCGACGGCCGGTTCGGCGACACCCTCTCTGTCATATGGGAGGTCGAACCCGGCAGGCGCATCCTTGACCGCGGCTCCCTGCCCGACGCGTCGACCGGCCAGTACGACCCGCCGTCCCGCCTCGCCGCGTTCCTCGACGCCGTCCGCTGGTCGGCCGTCGCCTCCGCCGACGTCAAGACCCTCCAAGCGCCGTTCCGCTCCGGTGTCGCCGTAGAGCCCTACCAGCTCGAACCCGTCTCGCGAGCCGTAGGCGCCCCTCGCGTCAACCTGCTCCTCGCCGACGACGTGGGCCTCGGCAAGACCATCGAAGCCGGTCTCGTCGTCCAGGAGCTGCTGCTGCGCGGCCGGGCCCGCCGCGTCATGGTGATCTGCCCGGCGGGCCTCACTCTGAAGTGGCGTGACGAGCTCGCCGAGAAGTTCGGTCTGGACTTCACCATCGTCGACGCCGAGCACTGCGCCCGGCTGCGCCGCACCCACGGCACCGCGGCCAACCCGTTCCGCGTCCACCCGCTCACCATCGTCTCCCTGCCGTGGCTGCGTGGCACCAAGGCGCAGCGCCTCCTTGACGAGGTCGTCCCGCCCCGCCAGGAGACGAAGGACGACGGCACCGAGCGCCGCTTCTTCGACCTGCTCGTCCTCGACGAGGCCCACCACGTGGCGCCCGCCGCGCCCAAGCAGGTGTACGCCGTCGACTCCCAGCAGACCAAGCTGATCCGGCGCCTCGTCCCGCACTTCGAGCACCGGCTCTTCCTCTCCGCCACCCCGCACAACGGCTACCCCGAGTCGTACACCGCGCTGCTGGAGCTCATCGACAACCAGAAGTTCGCCCGCGGCGTGGACCCCGACGAGCAGGCCCGCAAGGAGACCGTCGTCCGCCGCCTGAAGTCCACCATTACCAACCCCGACGGTTCCCCCCGCTTCCGCACCCGCCAGGACCCCCGCGAACTTCCCGTCGAGTACACCGACACCGAGCGCGAGATCCACGGCGTGCTGAGCAGCTTCTCCGACCTGCGCCGCAGGCGGATGACCCCGAAGGCCCGCGGCGGCCGCCGCGCCGCCGACCTGGTCACCCTCCTGCTGAAGAAGCGGCTGTTCTCCTCTCCGGCCGCCTTCCTGCACACCGTGCAGGTCTACCTCTCCCACCTGGACGACACCCGGACCCGTTCCCGCTCGGCCGCCGCCGAAGTCCCCGAGTGGCTGGAGGACTTCCCCGATCTCGTCGCCGAACTCGACGACCTGGGCCTCGCGGAGGCCGAGGACGACGCCCTCACCCGTTCCACCAGCCTGACCCCGCAGGAGGACGGCGAGGAGTTGACCCTGCTCCAGCAGATGGAGCGCTGGGCACTCACCCACGAGGCTGCCGCCGACTCCAAGGCCGACGCACTCATCCGGGAACTGAAGGCCATCTGCCGCCCCGACGGCCAGTTCTGGACCAACGAACGCGTCGTCGTCTTCACCGAGTACCGCGACACCCAGAAGTGGCTGTTCAACCTGCTCCAGCAGGAGGAACTCACCGACGGCGGCCGCGTCGCCATCCTGCACGGCGGCCTCAACACCGACGACCGCGAGCAGATCCGCCTCGGCTTCCAGGCCCACCCGGCCTCCGAAGAGGGCAAGGTCCGCATCCTGCTGGCCACCGACGCCGCCAGCGAGGGCATCGACCTCCAGAACCACTGCCACCGTCTGTTCAACTACGACATCCCCTTCAACCCCAACAAGCTCGAACAGCGCATCGGCCGCATCGACCGCTGGGGCCAGAAGAAGGACCCGGAGATCACCCACTTCATCGGCGCCGGCTGGGAGAAGGCCGCGGCCGGCTCCTACGAGGCCGACCTGGAGTTCCTCTCCCGCATCGCCCGCAAGATCGCCCGAACCGAAGCCGACCTGGGCTCCGTCAACGCCGTCATCGCCGACGCCGTACAGCGCCGCATGACGGGTGACACCACCCCCGTCGACATCGACAACGCCAAGCCGAAGCAGATCGCCGGCCGCCGCACC
This sequence comes from Streptomyces sp. NBC_00285, assembly GCF_036174265.1. Classification (NCBI taxonomy): domain Bacteria; kingdom Bacillati; phylum Actinomycetota; class Actinomycetes; order Kitasatosporales; family Streptomycetaceae; genus Streptomyces; species Streptomyces sp. NBC_00285. The sequence continues at coordinate 7,264,576 of NZ_CP108055.1, forward strand.
GGCGGCACTGTGGCCTCCGAGCAGAACGTCACGGCCCAGGCCAAGCGCCTCGCAGAGCAGTACCAGGAGACCGTCGACACCCTCGGCCTCACCCACGCCAACATCAAACGGGTCGTCGACACCGCCCTCGCCCTGGATCACCAGCAGCCCCTCACCCCGTACTACAGCGAGGACTTGGACGGGCTGTGGACGGTCCCGCCGCTCTCCGGCACCTGGGAGCGCGCCACGCGCGGCCTCGCCCACAAGCTCCGCCCCGCCGAGCAGCGCCCCGTCACCTTCGACCCGGGGGTTGCCGCCCTCGGCCGCGACGACGTGGTCCTCACGCACCTCAAGCACCCGCTCGTCGCCCTCTCCACCCGCCTGCTCACCGCCGCCGTGTGGAACGCCGACACCGTCGGCCTGCACCGCGTCACCGCCGTGGTCACCGACGACCCCGCCGTTGAGACCGCACTGGTCTCCGCCTACGCCCGGTACGTCCTCGTAGGCGCCGACGGCACCCGCCTGCACGAGGAGATCCTGTACGCGGGCGGCTGGTTCGGCGACACGGGCCGCTTCCGCCGCTGGGAGTCCGTACGCACCCAGGGAGCCGTCCTCGCCCGCGCCCTCACCGACGGCGCCGAGGCAGCCCCCGACCTGCGGCACGCCTTCACCGAGGCCTGGCCCCGGCTGGAGAAGCCCCTCCACGACTCCCTCACCGCCCGCGCCCGCGAACGCGGCGCCAGCCTCGAATCGGCGCTGGCCGCCCGCCGCACCGAGGAGGAGAACCGCATCCGGGCGACCCTGGACCGCTTCGAGGCCACCCTGCGGGCCAAACTCAAGGAGGAGGGCGACGAAGCCAACGAGCAGATCGCCCTCTTCGGCACCCGCGAGGTGACCACCGCCGAACAGCGCCAGTACCGCGAGGACCGCGACCGCTGGCAGGCCCGTATAGAAGGACTCGTCGCAGAGCGCGAGGGCGAACTCGCCGCCATCGCCGCCCGCTACCACGAGCCGCGCTCCCACCTCTTCCCCGTCGCCGTCGTCCTCGTGGTCCCCGCAAAGGAAGCCAGCCGATGAGCCGCCCCGCCGCCTTCTCCTCCCGTGGCTCCTCCCACGGAGTCGCCGCAGCCAGGGCCAAGGCCATGGACGGCCGGGGCCAGCACCAGGAATGGCTCGACCTCACCGAGGTCTCCGGCCCCTTCCTGACGATGCCCGTGCTGCTTCAGGCCTGGCCCCAGCTCGACGCCCTCGACAAGGACCAGCGCACCCGACTGCGCGCCCGCCACGCCGACTGGCAGGCCGACACCAGCGCCGGCCGCGACGAGTGGACTGCCTACATCCTGCGCACCCTCCTGGAGTGGGGCGACGCGCTCGCTCTGCGCCAGGGCCAGGACGACGACCTCGCCCTGGACCGCCTCACCCTCGACGTCCCGGAGCACGGCGCCCGCGTCCGCGCCGACTTCGCCCTCACCGAGCCCGGCACCGACCTCGCCGCCGAACCGGACACCGAGTCCGCGACCAAGCGCGTACGCCTGCTCGGCATCACCGTCCCCAGCGGCACCGCACCCACCGCCCGGCCCAACTGGGGCGACGACTGGGCCGCGAGCCCCGCCGACCGTCTCGCCCGGCTGCTGCGCCACCACGACGTACCCCTCGGGCTGGTCACCGACGGCCGCTGGTGGTACCTGGTCTGGGCACCCGTCGGCGGCGTCACGACCAGCGCCGTCTTCGACGCCATCGGCTGGAACGAGGCCGCCGAACGCAACGTCGTACGCGCCTTCGTCTCCCTGCTGCGCCGCCGCCGGTTCTTCGAGTACGAGGAGTCCGAGACCCTCGTCGGGCTGCTGAAGAAGAGCCTCGACGCGGGCGACGAGGTCACCGAGGCGCTGGGCATCCAGGTCCGGCAGGCGGTTGAGCAGTTGGTGGACGCCATCGGCCGCGCCGATGCCCGCGCCATGCAGCACGGCGCTCCCGGCCTGCGAGCGAGCGGCGTCGAGGCCAGCGAGGTCTACCGGGGCGCGGTCGCGGTCATGATGCGAGTCGTCTTCCTCCTTTTCGCGGAGGAACGCGGCCTGCTACCCGCCGACAACGAGGTGTACGCCCGGTCGTACTCGGCCCGCTTCCTGCGCGCCGAGTTGAAGGCGCGGGCGGACGCCGAGGGTGAGGCGTCGCTGGAGCACACGACCGCCGCCTGGCACCGCCTCATCGCCCTCTTCCACGCCGTGCACGGCGGCGTCAGCCACCCGGAACTCGAACTCCCCGCGTACGACGGCTCGATCTTCGACCCGGACAGGTACCCCTGGCTGGAGAACAGCTCCCCGCTCCTGCCCATCGACGACCGCACCGTGCTGCACATGCTCCAGTCCGTGCAGGAGGTCCGCGTCGGCACGGGCCGACAGAAGGAGACCCGCACGCTCAGCTTCCGTGCGCTGGGCGTCGAGGAGATCGGCTACGTGTACGAGGGCCTGCTCTCGTACGACGGCCGGCGCGCTGTCGAGACGATGGTGGGCCTGATCGGCCCGGACGGTGTGGAACACGAGGTCCCGCTGCGGGAGTTGGAGTCCCTGGCGGCCTCGTCGAGGGATGTGAAGACTCTCGCGAAGAAGATCTACGAGACGTGGAAGGACCCGAAGCCACCGGCGAGCACTGCCCGGCTGGAAAAGCTGCTCGCCCCGGGGAAGGCGGAGGCCGCGACCGAGGCCAGGCGGGTGTTGCTCGCGGTCTGCCGTGACGCGGACCTGACGGAGCGTCTACTGCCGTTCTTCGGTGTGATTCGGAGGGACCTGCGGGACCTGCCGGTGGTCATCCCGGCGGGCGCGCTGTTCGTGACCGAGTCCTCGCTCAGGAAGAACACGGGCACGCACTACACGCCGCGCCGGTTGGCGGAGGAGGTTGTCCTGCACGCGCTGGAGCCGCTGGTGTACGAGCCGGGGCCGCTCCAGACGGCGGACACGAGTGCGTGGGTGCCGAAGACGGCCGAGCAGATCCTTGAGTTGAAAGTCGCTGACATCGCGATGGGGTCGGCGGCGTTTCTGGTGGCTGCTTGCCGGTACTTGGCGGACCGGTTGATCGAGGCGTGGGAGCGGCAAGGTCACGAGGAAGCGGTGAAGTATCGCGCCGGGCGGGCTGTTGACGCGGTCACGGCGGCGGACGCAGAGTCCGACCCGGTGGTGATCGAGGCCAGGCGCCAGGCGATTGAGCACTGCCTGTACGGGGTGGATATCAACCCCATGGCCGTAGAGATGGCCAAGCTGTCGCTGTGGCTGATCTCCATGGACCCGACGCGTCCGTTTACTTTCCTGGACGACCGGCTGGTGGCGGGGGACTCGCTGTTGGGGGTTACCTCGCTGGAGCAGCTGAAGGCCGTCCACCTGGACTTGGCGAAGGGTGACCTGCTCGGAGCCGAGGCGGACACGGAGAGTCTGGTTGCCGAAGTTATCGCCGAGCGGCACGCCATCACGGAGATAAAGGGCGACGGCATCGAGGCGCTAGGCAAGAAGCGCGAACACCTGCAGGCGGTACGGGAAAAGACGGCTCGGCTGAGGTTGGTGGGGGACCTCATCGCGGGGGCTGCCCTCGCTACGTGTGCTTCGGGGCGGGTGCCCTGGTATGAGGAGGAGGGCGGCGAGAGGGTCCGCGATCTCTTCCCCTCGGCGGCCCGGGTCGCGCGGGAGATTGTGCGCGACTTCGTGGCGGATGATTCGGTCGCGGTGGCGGAGGCTAGAGAACAGGCGCGGACGTGGCTGGCGAGTGAGCTGCCGGAAGGAAGCTTGGATCGGGTGCCGATGCATTGGCCATTGGAGTTTCCGGAGGTTTTTCAAGAGCGAGGGGGCTTCGACGCCATCATTGGTAACCCTCCATTCCTTGGCGGCCTCAAACTGAAGACAGTCTTCGGTGAAGCTTATCGGGAGCTCTTGGTAGATTTCATCGCCCGGGGAGTCCGTGGAATTCGAGGGACTGCGGATCTGGTTGCGTATTTCGCGCTCCGTATGGACAGTTTGCTTAATCGATCAGGCCAGACTGCGGTAATTGCAACGAACACGCTCCCCCAGGGAGACTCGAGAACAGTTGGCTTTGAGCAGCTACTCTCCCGCGGCAGCAGGATTCGTCGCGCCATCAAGAGTGAGCCCTGGCCTTCAAGATCTGCCGTTCTCGAATATTGTGCGGCATGGCTGACCAAGCAGCAAATGGGATCCGATGTACGGTCGAATCTTGACGGGCATCCAGTCCGCTCCATTACCGCTTCACTGGCTCCGATGACTCGGTTCGCGGGGCCGCTCGGAAGGCTTGTGCAGAATAAGAATATCGCATTCCAGGGATCGAATGTTCTCGGCACGGGATTCACGATGTCCGCCGAGGAAGCCGAGAGTTGGATTTCTCGAGATCTCAAGAATGCTGATGTGCTGCGGGCCTACATGAACGGTGAGGACCTGAACAGGAGGAGCGATACATCAGCCAGTCGATGGGTAATCTCTTTCAGGGATTGGCCACTTAGTAAGGCTGAAGAATATCCGGACTTGCTAGGGCGAGTTCGATCACTTGTTAAGCCGCAGCGAGAAAACGATCCGATTAAGTCATATCGGGAATACTGGTGGAGGTTTGCGGCGCACCGGCCGAACCTCTATAAGGCACTGGAAGGGAAGGAGCGCTGTCTCGCCCTCACTCGGGTAAGTAAGACCGTGATGCCGGTCCTGGTTCCCACTGGGCGCGTATATAGTGAACAGCTCGTCATTTTCACTTCAGGAGATATCTATTTGCTTGCGGTTCTCAGTAGTGCATGTCACTACTGGTGGGCGCTGGACCGCTCCTCCACGATGAAAGGTGACCTCCGGTACACCCCCACTGACGCCTTCGAAAGCTTTGTCCGCCCCCAGCCAACTGACCGGCTTCACGCTGTTGGCGTACGCCTTGATGAGTTCCGTTGTGAATTCATGGTCCGCCGTAACATCGGCCTGACAGCCACGTACAACCTTGTCCATGACAAGACCTGCCAAGACCCCGGTATCGTTGAACTCCGCCGCATCCACGAGGAGATCGACAAAGCCGCTGTCGAGGCATACGGCTGGCACGACCTGCTGGATGAGACCGGGGCTACGCCACCCACGGATCCCACCCACGAAACCTTCCCGCTCGACCACGGCTTCCACGAGACAGACCAGGGTGTCCGCTACACCATCGGCCTGCTCGCCCGCACCGAGATCATCGACCGGCTCCGCCAGCTCAACCACCAGGCGTACGCCGACGAGGTATTCCTTGGTCTGCATAAGACGCCCAACAAGCACCCCGACATGCCACCGCCCTCGGCCGACGCCAGGCGGCGGAAAGCCGATCAGCAGGGTGCTGCCCCTGATGGCCGAGCTGGATGGGAGGACGGCGGGCTTTTCCCGCCCGACAATGCGCTCTTCTAACATGCCCATTCTCAAAGTGGCGGCCCCCCCGCTGAGCGAACTGCGCATTCCGACCAGTACCGGGCCGCGCTGGCGGCCCTACCCGAGAGCCCGCATCTCAACCGCCCATCTCCGGAGGCCAACCCGCCATGCCTTCGCCGTACTCAGACCACCGCCTCGTCCAGACCGCAGTCATCGGCGACAAGAAGTCCGACCTGGCCATCATCCTCCCGATGGAGGCGGCCGAACTGGCCCGCTGGCGCAAGCAGCACCCCAACTACACCTACTGGTGCGGGATTCTGCTTGGTGGCTGTGGAGAGCCGCTGACCGACCGCCTCTACCACTCCAAGGTCTGTCACTTCGCCCACCACCCGCACCGCCAGTGCCACCGGACGGCCAACGGAGAAGACAGCGCCGACCACCTCTTCGCCAAGCGCGCGGTGCACCAATGGCTCGATTCTCAGCGACTACGTGGAGGCGTCCAACTCCGCAGCCTAGGTCTGGGCCCCGGAGATGCCGTGGACGTGGACGTGCGCGATACGGGCCGCCGCCTGCGCTTCCAGTTGAGCCCTGTCGAGCACGCGGACTGGCGCCGCATCGCACGGGAGCTCGACAGAGACGCGGAAGACAGCGTCGACTGGGTCTTCGGGATGAAGGGCATACCACCGCACGACCTCCTCGATCGCGATGGCTACACCTTCCGCATCCGCTTTGACACCCAGGGCGCGGCACGATGTCCCTACATCGGGACCCAGCGCCCGAGCGGCGAGATCGAGTGGGCTCCGTTCGAGGATTGCTGGCTGACACCAGAGGGGTTACGGACGCCGGCCGTCGAAGCGATTCTTGCCGAGCGACGGCCGTTCGCCAGTCCGTCATCAGAGGTACGAGCGCAGCAGCCAGCCGCCGCGAAGACGCGAGCTCGCAGTCGGGGCGAACTCGTCCGGGACCTGCGCCAGGCGCTGGAGCTGGATGCTCGGTGGCGCACCAGGCCTACATGGCGGCGTCTCGCGCACACCGTGAACATGGACTTGGCCGAGTACAACAGCTCCGAACTTCGGGACCTCCTCATCGACGTCGACAGGCGGGCAGACAAGGACGAGCCCGTGTTGTCCGCTCTGCTTCAAGTCGAAGACGGGGATCCGCTTCCGTATCTCGGCAGCATCACGTACAGCCTCGGACTGGGGAATCCCGGCTCGCCTCCCGTGATCAGACGATGGCGCCTGCGCGAGGTCGAGCGCGCACTTGCGAAGTACGGCGTGCCCGCCCGCACGATGCCGGAGCGCTTGTCCATAACTGCGTTGGAGCACGTCCCCGGCTACCGAGCGCTCAACGAAGCGGCCGATCGGAAACGCCAGCGTGAGAGTGAGCGAGGGTACCGTGAGTTCAGCAAGGTTCAGCAACTGGCCGACCGTGGTCAGCAGCTCTTGAGCCGTCTCGAACGGAGCAAGCCGCGCCAGCGTCTCCAGAGGCAGCTGACCCACGCTCAGCGGTGGCTGAGTGGAGTGGAGGGCTGGGGCGGGCGACAGGGCGAAAGCCTCAGCGGTGCTGACCTTGCGCAGGCCCGCGATATCGCGCGCAGCCTGAATGCGGTGATCGCCTCGGCCGAACAGAGCATCGCCAAACGGCAGTCGGACAAGCAGCGCGAGAAGCGCGAAGGGCACGCGAAGACGCCGAAGCCCACTGCTGCCCGGCCCCAAGCACCTGCCGCCATCACGGTGGCCATGCAGACGGAACAGCTTCGCCAAAGGCTGATCAAGGTTGCGCGTGATCGTCGTACCGTGACGTGGGAGGCCCTGACTGGCGGCATATCCGACGCGCTCGATGCGCTCCCCTACAGCGCACGGTGGGAGACTCTGTCACGGGTCGACGCCGAATCCGCAACGGCAGAACCGTTGTTGTCCGCTCTGGTGACGACTCCCGGAGGCGGGCCTGTTCCTTACTACCGTCAGGTGCTCAGGAAACTAGGGTTCGAGGTACCGCGAACGAACGAGGCGCTTCGGATGATCTGGGAGCGAGAGCAGGAACGCGCCTACGTAGCGTGCGGTGATTCCTCAACGCTGCTGCCACCCCGCCTCGTGCCCAGAGCAGGCAACCATGGGATGGGGGCGGGCGCTGACCAGATCGAAGGTTGAGCGAAGCACCAGCCCCCGTGACCCGAACCGACCGGGATAGCGTCAGATGCAGGCTTCGTACCCGGTCTTCGCGTAGCCCACGAACGCGGACCACTCCTCGTGGGAGAAGCTTAGGATTGGTTTCTGTCGATCCTTTGAGTCGCGGACGTGGACCGTACCCGGAGCGGTGGCCACCTCGATGCAGTCGCCTCCGCCGGTTCCGCTGTAGCTGCTCTTGCGCCACTTCAACTGTCCGCGGTCACCCATGACTCGCTCCGTGTTCATTCCGCTCCTACGAGGCGCTCGATGAGACGTGCGGACTCCTCGGCGTTCAGAGCTTGCGACCGCAGCTTGCCATATCGTAGGCCAAAGGCGCTGACCTTCGAGGGATCACTGATCACCAGGCCCACTTGCTGTGCCTCGATGTACCCGTAGTGCTGATGCTCCAGGGTCTCCAGGAGGACGAAAGCACCGTTGAGACCGACATGTACGCCCCCCTCAGAGGGCATGACCTGAAGCTCCACATTCTGCAAGGCACATACCGTGAGCAGGCGTTGAAGCTGCGCCCGCATCAGTTGGGCATCGCCTACCGGGTTGCGAAGTGCCAGCTCCCCGATGATGAATGACAGTTCAACCATAGGGCTCCGCGTCAACAGCGAATGGCGGCTCATGCGGGCATCCACCCGTTGGTCGATGGTCTCCTCGTCCAGCGGAGGGCAGTGCCCGCAGAGCAACGCCCGCGCATACTCCGGCGTTTGCAACAACCCCGGCACTACCAACGGATCGTAAGCGAACCGACTCACCGCCTCCGCCTCGATCCCCGCGAAGTCCTGAAAGAACTTGGGCAGTTTGGCGCGATCCACGTCCTCCTGGAGTTCCGCGAGCACCCCGCCCGCCCCGAGGACACGCTCGGCCGCCTCCGTGAACGCGGACTTCGCCGGCCGTCGCCCCTGCTCGATGGACGCCACCTGCTCGCAGGAGTACCCGACCGCATCCGCGAGTTGGGTCTGCGTCAGCCCCGCCCGCTCGCGGAAGAGCCTGACCAGCTTGCCGTAGCCGACCCAGATCGCCGGATGGTCGTCGTCCCGTTCGCGTCGTCTTGTACGGCTGTTGTTCGTCATGTGCGTCACGTCCCCACACTTCGCCGTGCCGTCGTGGACCAACGTGGCTCCCGGCCACCGGTCACGGGCCGTGACCCGTACCAATCCGTACCCCACCCATACAGCACCGCCGGGTACGACCGTCTGCCCTGGCCAGGGTAGTCGCGTGACGAGACGGTTACGGTGTGAAGTCAGGAATTGGTGCCTCAGCGTGCACACCCCAACCTCAGCTCCCGGCCCTGTCGTTCCGCGTGCAGCTCAGCTCGACCCGGCGCGGCGCGCGGCTCGCCCGGCTGCTTGCTGTGCAGCAGCTCGACGATTGGGGGATCCCTCGCGACGGCCGTACGGCGTCCACCGTGGCGGCCGTCGTCGCGGAGTTCGCCGCCAACGCCGCCACGCACGGCCACACGCCCGGACGGGACTTCGCGGTGCGCCTGACGCTGACGCCGGAGTCGGTGCGCATCGAGGTCACCGACACCAGGCCGGACAGGCTCCCTCCGGCACCCGGGAGAGTGCCCGAACCGCCGGGACCGGCGGAGGAATCGGGGCGCGGCCTGCTCCTCGTCGAAGCCCTCGCCGACCGATGGGGCACGGGACCACGGAACCCCTACACCAAGACGCTGTGGGCCGAGGTCGACCGGCCGCCCCGTCATGGGTGACGACATCGCGGTGGCCTGGTCCCGGAAGGGGAACTGCCCGCTCTGACAACGACGTTGGGTCATGTACCGCCGCCGCTGCCTGTTGTCGGCGGCGGTCCTCGGCTTTCCTGCCCTGCGCACGGCACATGCCGGATATCGTTCCCGCATGACGTATGGGGGGAACGAGCGCACCGGCGTGGCACCTGATGTCACGCATGACGCCGTGGTCGTGGTGCCCGGGATCATGGGCAGCGCGCTGCGGGACACCACCACGGGGCGAACGGTGTGGGGGTTGCGTGACCCTCGGTGGCTGGGCGCCTGGCTGCGCGACGACGGGATGCACCCGCTGCACCTGGACGAGGACGAGCGGTCCGGCAAATACGGCCGGGTGGAAGCCACCGAGCTGCTGCGTTTCCCCGCCTGGGCGCCGTTCGTGAAGGGGTTCGAGCCCTACAGTGCCCTGCTCGCCGCCGTCGAGCGGACGGTCGCCGACCCGAAGGCCGTACTCGAGTTCCCGTACGACTGGCGGCTGCCCGTCGCCGTCAACGGAGAACTGCTGGCGGAAGCCGCCCACCGTCACCTGATCCGTTGGCGCGCCAGTGACGAGCACGATCGGGCACGCCGTCGGCACCCGGACGGGCGAGATGCCCGCCTGGTGTTCGTCGCCCATTCCATGGGCGGCCTGGTCGCCCGGGCCGCCTTCGCCCACGCCGCATCGCAGGGCAGTGACCTGGCCCCCGAGACCAGGGCAGTGGTCACGCTCGGCACGCCGTTCCTCGGTTCGGTCAAGGCAGCCGTCACCCTCAACGGCGACCGCTCCAGCCGGCTGCCCGCCCGGCTGCGACGCCGGATGCAGGCACTGTCGGCGACACTGCCCGGCGTACACGACCTGCTGCCGGACTACCGCTGCGTCGACGCGGGTACGGACGTGCACCGCCTCGGTCCGGCCGACGTGGTGGCCTTGGGCGGCGACGCGGAACTCGCCCGTGAAGCCCAGCTGTTCCAGCAGCGTATGCGTGAACAGGCACCCGCGCTCCCAGGACACCGTGCGGTCGTCGGCGTCGCGCAGCCGACGGCGCAGAGTCTGCGCCTCGAAGCCGGGGTGGTGCAGAAGCAGTACGTCGCGTTCGAGCGGAACGGAGACGGTGAGCTGGCCCGCGACAGTGACCGCAACCCCATCCGCCGTAACCGGGCAGGCGACGGCACCGTCTACCGGGACGCGGCCCACCTCGCCTCGAACGAGCCCATAGGGCTCCCCTTGCAGCATGGCGGCCTGGCCAAGGACAGCGCCGCCATCGAGTACGTGCGAGCCGTGCTCACCGAGTACGACCACAACCGCGGTCCCGCGCTGGGAGACGGCCTCTTCGGCCTGGACGTTCCCGACTACGTCGTGGCGGGCAGCCCTTGGCCGCTGTGGGTACGTTCCGCACCGGACTCAGGGCAGCCCGCGAACGCCGGGACCCGGTGCACCGTCCACAACGCGGCAACCGATCAGCAGATCGCCAGGGCGGGCCTCCGCCGGATCGATGGTGAGCTCGGCGCTCAAGTCACCCTGCCTGCACCCGGTCTGTACCGGATCAAGGCCAAATCCGGAGGCAACGCACCCGTCACACAGCTCGTTCTGGCAGTCGATCCCGAGGACGACTGAGACGCGGCCGATGATGACTGTTTCGGACGGTGTGAATGCCGTGGGGCCGCTGCAGTTCTTTCCCGTCGACATCGGTGTGTACGTTCACCACGACCACCTGGAGACGGAGCCGGAGGCGGCGGCCGTCGCCGCGCTGCTGGAACCGTTCGGCGCCCGCGTCGACCCCTGGCCGGTCCCCGCGGCGGAGCGAGACGTCGGTGCTGTCAAACAACGCCTCGAAGAGTGGTCGGCCCCCCACGTCACCGGTGACACATTTCTGTACTGGGTCGGCCATGGGTGGAGCAACGGGGGCTCCACGACGTTGCTCGCCCACGCCCTCAGCCCCGCGGAGCTGACTCAGAACGGCATCGGGCCCGAGGACCTGCTGCAGTCGCTCAAGGCACGGCAGTGTCAGGTCGACGCCGGCTGGGCCATCGTGATCATCGACGCTTGCTCCTCCAGTGACTTCGTGGACCGGATGTACTCCAAGGCCCTGGATGACGGAGAAGCGCGCAACTACCTACTGGTCGCGACGGCCGCGGAGGGGAGCACTGCCCTCGGCGCCTTCCGCAGGGTGCTGACCACCGTTCTGACCGGTACGTTCCGCACCAAGGACACGATCAGCTTCTACGAACTCGTCGGGGAGCTCCAGCGGAACCTGAACGGCTGTGCCATCCACATACGTCTGGATGACGGCAGTGCAGCTCTGCGCCGTACCTTCCCCACTCTGGCGGGCCGCATGCAGGCCTCTCTGGACACCGTGACCGACATCGAGAAGGTCCTCGAATCACTCACGGACGACGAGCGTCTCCACTTCGTTCCCAAGGCCAGTGGCGCAGAACTCGGCGAACAGAACTGGTACTTCGAAGGCCGGGAGGACGAGCGCCGCCGGATCCTCGCGTGGCTCGACAGCGCGCAAGGGGGCATGCTCGTCGTCACCGGAGCGGCGGGGTCGGGGAAGTCGGCGCTTCTCGGGCATGTCGTGGTGCACTCCCGGCGGGAGCTCGCCGACATCCTGATGAAGCATCAGAAGCTCGGCCCCCTGCCCGAGGGCAGCGTTCCTCCCTACGACGTATTCGACTCGGTGCTTCACCTGACGGGGGCGACGCCCCGGACCGTGGTGCAGCGGATCGCCGAATCGGCCGGGCTCGGCACTCCGCCCGACGCGGCGATCGGCGAACAGTGCGCCTGGCTGGTCGAGCGTTTTCGCACGGTCGACAGAGGGGCCGGCGGACAGCCCCCCAGGGCCGATGCCGAGGTCCGCTTCACGCTACTGGCGGATGCGCTCGACGAGGCACACCTGCCTCTGCTGATCGCGGAACGGATACTCAGCCCCCTGGCGGACCTGCCCGGGGTTCGCGTCGTCGTCGGCACACGCCGGTCCACTGCCGAAGGCCCCGATCTGCCGGTATCCGAGGATGCCGACCTCATGGAGGCACTGGGAGCCGACCGGAACGGCAACCGCGAGACACTGAGCGTCACCCGCGACCCCGCGGCCATGCGCCAGTACATACGCAACCGACTGCACGCGGCACGGGCCCGGTTGGGCGTCGAACCCTCGCAGATCGACAGCACTGCGGAAGCCCTCAGCAGCCTCGACCGGGAATTCCTCTACGGCCGCCTCGCCGTGCACGAGGTCATCAGCAACCCCGAGCTGGCCGCCGACCCGACCCCCCTCCTCGCATGCGACCACCGACAGCTCTTCACCCGGGCCGTCGAGCGGCTGAGTGAACAGGCCCCCTGCAATCGCCTCCTGCTCGAAGCGCTCGCCCTGGCGCAGGGGCGCGGCCTGCCCATCGCCGACGGCGTGTGGGCAGGCATCGCCACGGCCCTCGCCGACAGCCCTGACATCGCCGTCACCGACGACGACATCACGGAGCTGACGGACACTGCCGCGCCGTACCTCATGCTGGACACGGAATCGGGCCAGAGCGTGTACCGCCTGGCACACCGGACCTTCTCCGAGCACTTCACCCGGACGGGTCCGCCCTCCGCGCACGACGACCGGCACCGCCGTATCACCGAGTACCTGGCGGGACCCTCGAACGGCCCGGTGTCGGACCACCGGCCCAACCCCTATGTCGTGCAACACCTGCCCACCCATGCTGGTCTCGCCGGGCCGGACGGATGGCAGGTCCTGGCGGACCGTCCCCAACTGCTCGACCGGCTGAGCCCCTCGGCGGTCGTCGCGAGCGTCATGCTCAGAGCCCTGGGCCGGTTCGAGCTGCCTCCGGCGGTGGCGGGAGTCCTGTTCGCGTGGGAGCAGCTCACCACCGCGGACCCCAGGGACAGGCGGGGACTGCGGGAGCTGGCGAGCCTTCGCTGCGCACCGGAGACCGTCGTGCAGCGCTTCGGCAGAAGGTCTTCCGACCCTGATTCGGCCTGGTCGGTGGCCTGGGGGCAACTGAAGCGCCACGCACCGCACTTGCGTCTCACCGGTCACTCCGGTTCGGTACAGACCCTCGTGGCGTTCACCGACGCCTCACGGAGGGTGCTGTTGGCCTCGGGCAGCGATGACGGGATGGTGCTTGTCTGGGACCCGGTGAGGGGGGAAGCCGTAGGGGACCCGGTGACGCTGCACGAGGGTGCCGTCCAGTCGATCACGGCGTTCGAGGCTCCAGCCGGGCGGACACTGCTGGCCACCGGGGGCGCGGACGGCACGGTACGCATGTGGGACCCCGCGAGGGGAGAGGCCGTGGGGGAGCCGCTGACCGGTCACGACGACTGGGTCCACTCGGTGGCGAAGTTTGAGGACGACGACGGGCAGACGCTGCTTGCCACGGGATGCGGAGACGGGACCGTACGCGTCTGGGAGCCGCTGACCGGCAAGGAACTGGCGGTGGGAGGCGGCCGGGAGGAGTACGTGACGGGCTGGGACCCGTACACCGACCGGGAGACAGAGGAACTCGTGGCCATCGGCCACGACGGCGACGTCTACTCGGTGGTGGCGTTCGTCGGCCTGGACGGCCAGGACAGGCACGTGCTCCTGGCCACCGCGGGCAACGACGGCACGATACGGATCTGGGACCCGACCACCGGGGAGGAAACCATCGATCCTCTGACCGGTCACGACGGAGCCGTCTTCTCCGTCACGGCGTTCGAGGGGCGGGACGGACAGACGCTGCTGGCGTCGGGCGGTGAGGACGGGACGCTACGGATCTGGGACCCGGAGACCGGCAGACAGACCATGACGCCAGTCACCGGCCACGGGGAGCCGGTCCTCGCGGTGGGAACGCTGGTCGAGGAGACCGAGGCTGGTACACGGACCCTGCTCGTCACCGCCGGTCAGGACAACAGCGTACGGCTGTGGGATCCGGCCGGCGGCCAGCCGGTCACAGCGCCTCTGACAGGCCACGAGAACTGGGTGAGGGCCGTGTCGCGGGTGCCGCCCCTGTCCGGCGCACACCAACTGCTGGCCACCGGCGGCGACGATCACACGCTGCGGATCTGGGCACCGCGCGACGGCCAACCGGCAGGCGTGCCCTTCGACGACGCCGTGACGACCACGCGGACGCTGACGTCCTTCACCGGCGAGGAGGAACAGACCCTGATCGCCGCGGTGGACGCCGAGGGGGTGCTCCGCGTGTTCGACCCGGCCGAGGGCGAGCAGGTCGACATGCTGGAGACCGAACATGACGGAGACGTCCTCGCGGTGACCGCGCTCCGAGTGGTCCAGGACGATGAGCACAAGCTCGTCTTCGCCACGGGTGGTGAGGACGGCGTGGTGCGGCTGTGGGATCCGGGTACCGGTGCGATGACCGGCGAGGTGGTGACGGATCACGCCGGTGGTGTACGGGCGTTGTCGGCGTTCGTCGGGTTCGGTGGGCGGTCGTTCCTGGCGACGGGCGGTGAGGACGAGGTGGTGCGGCTGTGGGATCCGGGCACGGGTGAGAAGACTGGTGAGGTGGTGACGGATCACGCCGGTGGGGTGCGGGCCTTGTCCGCGTTTGTCGGACTCGGTGGGCAGTCCCTCCTCGCCACGGCAGGCGCGGACGGGGTCGTACGACGGTGGAACCTCATGACAGGCCAGGCCGTAGGAAAACCACTCGCCCACCCCGGCCTGACCTCCGTGGAGTCGTACCGGCTCCCGGACCAGGAAGCCATGCTCGTCACAGGTGACGCCGACGGAACGGTCCGCTTCTGGAACTGCGAGACGGAAGCCGAGGCGCTGAGGATTCCCCTGGGCCTTCGCGTGCACGATGTCGCAGTCGTCGACGGCGACCTGGCCCTGGCCACGGCGGAAGGCCTGTTGCAGGTGAGCATTGAGGCGGCGTCCAACCTGGCCAGCACGTTCTGAGCCGTACTTGCTGCCCACCTGGACCCTGTCACGCACGGCCGCTACACCCGGCGGGACTACCGCGCAAGGCCGGCCAGGCCTCCTCCTACCCCGGCGAACTCGTCGCGTACGCATCGTCGAACGGCGGCGGCGGAGGTCCGACCGGAGACTGCCCGTCAGTCCTGATGTCCGTCGAGCCCCCAGTCGAACCGCCAGTGTTGGAATGGCGCGTGCTCATGCCGGAAGTTGTCGAGCATGTCCCAGAGGTCGCGTTCCGGGCCCGCCGCGGGCCTGAAGTCCTCCCAGCTCACGACCTCTTCCGTCGTCAGCTCGCCTGTGGCGTACTGCCTGACGACCGAAGTCGCCCGTGGCGACGGATGGAGCAGGCCCAGGGTGGTCTGCAGCCTCCCCGCCGCCCTGCGGGCCGGGGCCCGAAACCGCCCTCCAGCCCTCGACTCCCCGTCACCGTCCTTCGGGTCTTCCTCCTCCTCGTCCCCGTACCCGTACCCGAACACCACGTGGTCGGGCGCGACCAGCGAGGCATGGCTGTACGCCGAACCATTCGCGTCTTCCGCGCCCGCGGCGTCATAGCTGAAGCTCATGATCTCCGTGAGGTTGGCCAGCGCCCTCCAGAGGCTCTCGATGTCGGCCGGGTACCGGAACAGTGAGCCCGTGAAGTACAGGTGAGCCTCGTGGCAGCCCCGCAGGGTGAGGGCGTGCAAGAGCTCATCGGCCGTCATCCGCTCCTGGGCGCAGATGGTGCGCAGGGCGGCTTCGGCGCTCCGGCGGTCTCGCACCGGGTACACCAGAGCGGCCACAGGGTCCTCGTGTTCGGCGCAGTACGTATACCGGCCGTAGCCGTCGAAGTCGTCGCACACGTAGCAGAGTTTGTCCTGGTTTCCGCCCCGGACGGTCCACACCGAGCCGCTGTTCTCGGTGGTCGGCCGTGTCCACCCCTGCCGTTCCAGCCATGCGATGACGTCCCGCCCAGGGACCGCCATGAACTGCTTCGCCTGATCCTCGTCCCCACCCGTGCCTGGCACAACTTCCTCCGCTCGATCGTGCGTCGAGATGTACTCTCAATGCCGCTTCGGCGCCCGGGAGTTGGGCCCTCGGGGGCGACGTGACGCGCACCAGGATGGGCTTTTGTGTGAACTAAGTCAATCGATTTAGGAGTTCGGTGCTCGTCATGAACTTTCTCGCCTGATCCTCGATGGTGACCGGCATGGTTTCCTCCGGCCCTTGTACTGTTCGAGTCGTCCCGATCAACACCCGGCGTACGCACGGGAGTTGTAGGGACTCGCGCGCCCGGCTGCCGGGAAGTACGCCGGCCGAGCCGACGCTGTGGCGATCCGCGCGCAACCCATGACCGATGACACCAGCGGGGGAGAAGAGATGTCCCGGTTCCGCACCTTACGCAGAGCCTGGTTCGACGAGATCGCGGAAGAGCTCGCATGGCTCCTGGAGGATCTGTCGCCCGCCGTGGCGGACGCTGTCCCGAAGGACCTCGGGCCGCGAAACCTCGTCTCCGCGACCGTGCTCGCCCGCGTGGCGCAGGCGGACATGGAGTGCCAGGACATCGCCTTCGTCGCCGGTGGCCTGGTGTGCCTGGCGGGAGCGCAGGGGGTACGCGCGCCCGAGCGGGTGGAAGAGGTCGAGGAACTGTGGACCGCCCTGCGTGAGCCGACCGTGCCGCTCCTGCGCTCGTGGTGGCGGGAGCCGCTCGGTGAGGGGCTTCTCGCGCACTGGGCGGAGATCCGGGCCGAGGAGGTGGGCTGGACGCGCGTCCATCAGGAGCTGCGGGAGCGCTGGTCGCTGGACAGCGACGGGATCTGGCGGCGCGGTCTGATGGCCGTCGAGGGGCCGGACGGCGACTGGCGCGGCTTCTTCGACCATCTGGAGGCCGCCACTGCGGGTCAGGAAGCGGCGTACGCGCGGATGCTCGTCACCCGGTGGCCTTCGCTGGCCGAGGAGATCGAGGCGTTCGCCTCCGAGAAGGCCGACGAACTCGCCGCCGTGCCCCATCTCGACCTGGTCCACCGGGAGCGGGCGCTCGCGGACGCGCTGACCGCGGTCGCCGCAGGGAACCTGGAGCAAGGCGGCGGTGAACTCCCCGCCGCCTTGTGTGCCGTCCTGCCGTCCATCCGGGACACCGGAAAGTCGTACCTGGCATGGCTCGACGGGGAGTTCACCGAACGGCTGACTCCGCTGGAGCGGGCGTACCTCGGCCTCGGTGCGGCGGAGGCGGCGCGCTGCGAGGCGTATCTGCGGCAGTACGCGGACATCTGGTGCGCCCCGGAGTCCGGGACGCTGCCGACCCCGGTCTTCACCGAGGAGGACTACGCCCCGCTGAAGCCGGCCGAGCGCCCCCGGGCCGTCGCCCCGGAGTGGATGGCGATGGTGGCCAAGGTGTACTCGGAGGACGCCCAGTTCGGCTGGACCGGCACGATCGGGTCCCAGCCCTGGTGGCTCTATGCCGCCGAAAGCGGCATCGAGTCGGCCGCCGCCATGAGGTTCAAGCATGACGGGCAGGTCCGGATCGGGCACCGCACGCTCGACGATCCGCACGACATGCTCGTCGGCCTCCCGCCGGACGACCCCCACGCCCAGAACCTGATCATGCGGTTCCGGTACGACGTCGAGGACCCGCACGAGATGTGCGAGCTGCTGGTGCTGGCGCGGGCCGGGAGGGTCCGGCTCGGGTTCCTGGTGCGGGACGCGGGCGGCGGGTTCCGGGTGCTGCGGGTCGTCAGCGTGCCTGTGCCCCCGGCTCTGCGCGAGGCCATGCGCGGCAAGGCGCTCCGGGCGCTGGACGCGATGACGGGGGCCGACCCGCGTAAGCTCGCGGTCCTCATCGCGCCGGAGGCGGGCGGGCGTGCGGCCGGGGAGCGGGGGGAGTCGCCGGCCGAGGACGTGGACGACACATGGGGAGACGCCGTCGATGGTGGGCTGTTCCCCAGGGGGGACACCCTGTTCTGAGGGAGCCTTTCCCTGACTCGGTTGTGAACTGAGTCAATAAACGTCATGCTTCATCTCGGTGTCGCTCCGCACTGCGCGCGGTAGCCTCACCCAGTTGGCTCAGTCATGCCAGAAAGGGCCCGATCACCATGCCGTCCCAGCCCCCCGCCGCACCCGGCGTGCCGCATCCGCTGAACGAGGTGCCGCAGACCTTCCGCTC
Organism: Streptomyces sp. NBC_00285; assembly: GCF_036174265.1. Lineage (NCBI taxonomy): Bacteria > Bacillati > Actinomycetota > Actinomycetes > Kitasatosporales > Streptomycetaceae > Streptomyces > Streptomyces sp. NBC_00285. The sequence continues at coordinate 7,282,872 of NZ_CP108055.1, forward strand.
CGGCGACTCGTACGACGTACGCGACGGGCTGGTGACGTACATACGGCGGGACCTCCTCGGCCCCTGGGACGGGGAGACCGAGGAACTGCCGCACCGGTCGGCGGGGCCGCGCGACCGCTACCTCGTGGGCATGCTCGGCCCCCGCCCGGACGGCGGTGACAACGCCCGACAGATGGCCCGCAGCGCCGCGCAGACCGGCGACGACGAACCCGGCAGCGACGACGGGCAGGGCGCCGAGGGCGGCGAACTGCCCGAGCGCCTCACACCGCAGGCCGCCGGCCGCATCTGGGCCTCCTCCATGGGGCTGTCCTTCGTGGTTCCGGCGTCGATCGGCACGCTCAGCGTCACGGCCGGCTGGGGGCGGTACTCGCTGACCGACAGGATCGTCGACACCAGCCCGAACCCGGTGCGCGTGTGGGGCCGCGAGCCCGTGAAGCATCACCCCATCGACATCGAGGTCACCAGGGCCGGCGACCAGCGCCGCGTCCTGGAGGGGGACGACACCCACGGAATCCACCTCGACGTACAAGTCCGCGAACGCCCGGCCGGGGTAACGGGCGAGGACCTGCGCGTCGTGGAGGTCGCCCTGGTCAACAGGCTCCCCGAGAGCACCACCGACCGCAGGGACACCCAGTGGCTGTTCCAGGCAGGCCTTGAGGTCACCGCGTTCCCCGACGACCGGGCGGCCGTCTTCCTGCCCATCGACGACCCGCTGGACCCCAGGTCAGTCGGGGCCTCGGAGGAGCCGGAGGAGCGGCGGCTGCGGCTGCTCTACCGTGACAGCCTTCGCTACGCCGTCGGCCGCAACGTCGCCGTCACCACCGCCGTACGCCACGATGAGCGGCGGGCCCACCGGCTGGTCACCACCTGGCTGCCCGAGTACGACGTGCGGGCCACCACCGCTCCCAAGGTCGCCGAGCAGCCGCTGCTGGCCGGACTGGAACTCGGCATGGACGAACTCGCCGCCCTCGCCGTGCCCGGCCGCCGCGCGGAACTGAGCGCTGCCCTGGCTCCGCTCGCCGACGGCTACAGCACCTGGCTCCAGACACAGCGCGAGAAGGCGGTAACCCTCCCCGAAGACCTGCGCAAAGCCGCCGAGGCAGCTATCGACCAGGCCGAGGAGGTGTGTCACCGCATCGCCTTCGGCATCGACGTCCTTTCCACCGACGACGACGCGCTCGAAGCGTTCCGGTTCGCCAACCGGGCCATGGCGCTCCAGCGGCGCAACACCGCCATCGCCGCTCGGCGCGCCGGGCACGAGGACGATCCCGCCTCCTACCGGCGGGCCCACCAGGAAGTGGACGAGAAGGGCAAGGAGGCGGCCGCCTGGCGACCCTTCCAGCTCGCCTTCGTCCTGCTCAACCTCGCCTCGCTGAGCGCGCCAGGCCACCTGCACCGCGGCACCGGGCGCGAGGCCCTCGTCGACCTGCTGTTCTTCCCCACCGGTGGCGGCAAGACCGAGGCCTACCTGGGCCTCGCCGCGTACACCTTCGCCCTGCGCAGGCTCCAGGGCATCGTGGGCAGCGCGGCCGAGGCCCGCGACGGCAGCGCCGGAGTCGCCGTCCTCATGCGCTACACCCTGCGGCTGCTGACGGCCCAGCAGTTCCAGCGGGCCGCCGCCCTGGTCAGCGCCTGCGAGGTGCTGCGCCGCGAGGAGTACGCGCGCGACCGGCGCTGGGGCGCGACCCCGTTCCGTATCGGGCTGTGGGTGGGAACCTCGGTGTCCCCCAACTGGTTCGGCGAGGCCCAGGAGCAGATCGCGGGGGCCCGGGAGAGCGCCAGCGACAAGCACGCGCGGGTCATCCAGGTCCTCAGCTGCCCCTGGTGCGGGCAGGGCCTGACCGCCCATTCCAACATGGACTACGACCCCGACCGGCGCCGTGTGCTGCTGTACTGCCCGCGCGGCGAGGGCGAGGACCGCTGCCCCTTCTCCCGGCTCGGCTCACCCGGCGAGGGCATCCCCGTGCTCACCGTGGACGAGGAGATCTACCGCCTCGCACCTGCCATGGTCATCGCCACCGTCGACAAGTTCGCCCAGCTGCCCTGGAACGGGTACGCCGGGCTGCTGTTCGGCCGCGTCACCGAATGGTGCCCGCGCCACGGCTACCGCCACGACGACCTCGACGAGCGCACCGGCTGCCGCAGCCGTCACACCCGCAAGGGAACGTCGTTGGAGGCGGTGACGGCCCAGCCTGTCACCCGGCTGCGGCCCCCAGACCTGATCATCCAGGACGAGCTGCACCTGATCTCCGGCGCGCTCGGCACCACCGTCGGACTCTTCGAAGCCGCCATCGACCAGCTGTGCAGCTGGTCGTACACCGACGGCGGCGGCGTACGACACGAGGTAGGCCCGAAGATCGTCGCGTCCACAGCCACCACCAAGCGCGCCGCCGAGCAGGTGCGCGGCGTCTTCGCCCGTAAGGTCGCCGTCTTCCCACCGCAGGTCCTCGATGTCGGCGACACCTTCTTCTCCCGGCAGGTGGAGCTCGCCCGGGACAACCCCGGCCGCCGCTACCTCGGCGTGTGCGCGCACGGCACCCGGCTCAAGGCCGCCGAGATCCGGGTCGCCGAGATCCTGCTGCTCGCCGGACAGGAGCAGTTCGACACCTACGGGGCCGCCGCCGACCCGTACATGACGCTCGTCGGCTACTTCAACGCCACCCGCGAACTCGCCGGCATGCGCCGCTACCTCGACGACGACATCGCCACCCGCGTCCGCTCCAACGGTGGCCGCAAGGGGCACGACACGATCGCGGACCGCATTCCCACCAAGTCCGGGATGCTCACCATCCAGGAACTGACCTCCCGCATCTCCTCGGCGGACATCAGCGCCACCCTCAAGCGGCTGGAGTCCCCCTTCGACCCGGAACGGGACACTTCGAAGCGCCGCAAGGCCTTTGCCGCCGAGTACGTGGCGGCCCGGCGGGACAAGCGCGAGCCGCGGGCCCGTATGACGCCCGTTCAGGAGCGGGCGGTGGACGTCGTACTGGCCACATCCATGCTCCAGGTCGGCGTCGACGTCTCCCGGTTCGGCCTGATGCTCGTCGTCGGCCAGCCCAAGAACACCGCCGAGTACATCCAGGCGTCCTCCCGCGTCGGCCGGGACGCGCGCCGCCCCGGACTTGTCGTCACCCTCTACAACTGGTCCCGCCCGCGAGACCTGGCGCACTTCGAGGACTTCGCGCACTACCACGCGACCTTCTACCGCCAGGTCGAAGCCCTGTCGGTCACCCCGTTCACTCGCCGCGCGCTCGACCGGGGCACGGCACCCACGTACATCGCGGCGCTGCGTCAGACCGCGTACGAGCACTCCCGCAACACCGATGCCCAGCACGTAGATCTCTACGGTGAACTCGCCCAGCAGGTCGAACGACGGCTGCTGGAACGGGCGGACCGTGTCGGCGGGCAGCGTGCCCAGGGCTACCTGACCGAACGTATCGAGGCCCTGAAGGACCGCTGGGAGGAACGGCGCGAAAGCGGCGGCGTCCTGGGCTACCGCAAGGAGAAGAAGAAGGACACCCTGGTCACCGGGCTTCTTCACCGGGCCGACGGCTCACGCTGGGACGAGCTCACCGTGCCCATGTCCATGCGGGAGACCGAGAACGAACTCAACCTGCTGCTGCCGGGCGGCGGCAACTTCGTGGACCAGCCCACCAACGGTGGTCCCTCCTGGCACTTCGGGGCCGCAGGCGGCAAGGACCCTGAGGGAGCGGGCGGGGAAGACGGTGGCAACGACGGCGCGCAGGTCGACGCCGACGAGTACGGGGACGCCGCCGAGGCGGCAGGAAAGGGACGGCGATGAGCGGCAACTACTACCGGCGGGTGGGCGCGGCACGCCCCAGCCACCTCATGTACACGGCCGGGGTGGGTGCGCTCGTCGACCTGCCCAACTTCTCCGTCCTCGTCAAGGGACTCGAATCCTGGAGCCACACAGGGCTCCTCCCGGACGACTACCTCATCGAGGAACCCCGGCTGCGCGCCGCCGTAAACCGGGCCCTCCAGCTCTACGGGCGGGCTCAGATCAGCGAGTTGCGCTCCGCCCCCTGGATGGAGGGCGCGGACGGCGCCCCCAAGGACTGGGCAGCGCAGGGCATCGGGGTCCCTGTCACGCCCTTCCCGCAGTGGCTGCGCTGTACCGCGTGCAACCTGCTCGCCCCCATCGACGCGGACGCCTTCACCTTCCTCAACAACAACCCTCGCACCCCGCACGAGGCGAAGTTCGCCCACAGCGACTGCAAGTTCGGCAGGCCGCTCGCTGTAACCGCACGCTTCACCCTGGTCTGCACGAACGGACACCTCGACGAGTTCCCGTACGCGATGTTCGTGCACCGTGGCAACGTGTGCGCGAAGAGCCCCCGACCGCTGATGCGGATGAAGGACCACGGAGGCAACCAGGCGGCCAACGTCACCCTCGAATGCGTCGCCTGCGGGGAGAAGCGCAACATCCGCGACGCGATGGGGGAGCGGGGCCGCGCCGAGCTGCCCGCCTGCCGAGGCCGCCACCCGCACCTGTCCGCCTTCGAGAGTGACGGCTGCGACCGCGAAGCCACCCTGATGGTGGCGGGCGCCTCCAACCAGTGGTTCCCGATGACGCTCAGCGCCCTCGCCCTGCCGCCGAGCAGGAACCAGGACCTGACCGAACTCGTCGAGGAACGCTGGGTGGAACTGCAGAACGTCACCTCTCGTCCCGTCTACGACGCCCTGTCCGCCATGCCGCAGTTCACCTACCTCAAGGAGTACGACCCGGACGTGCTGATCGCCGCCGTCGAGGCCCGCAGACAGGGCGCGACCGGACAGCAGAACCAGGCCACCGAGGTGGCGGCCGACCTGCTCAGCCCCGAATGGGACGTCCTCGCCGCGCCGCACGTACCCGACCCCACCGACGACTTCGCGATGGAGAGCGGCACCGTCCCCGCGACCCTTGGCGGACTGTTCGCGGACGTCCGCCAGGTGCAGCGGCTTCGGGAGGCCCGCGCGCTGGTCGGCTTCACCCGCCTTGACGCCCCCGACCCCGAATCCGACGAGATCGCCACCCTCGTACGGCTCTCCCGCACCTCGCAGAGCTGGGTGCCGGCCAGTGAGGTCCGCGGTGAGGGCATCTTTCTGCGGGTGCGCGAGGACCTGATGGCCGAGTGGGAGGACCGGATGCAGAAGTCGCCGCAGATGGCGGCGCACCGGGAAGCCTTCGGCCGGTTCCGCAGCAACCGGAAGTCGGACCGCATCACGGGCCCCTTCGACCCCATGCGCGGCTGGCCCGGCGAACGCTACATAGCTCTGCACACCCTGTCCCACCTGCTGATCCGCACCATCGCCCTCGAATGCGGCTACAGCTCGGCGAGCCTCGGCGAACGTATCTACGCCGGAGACGAGGAGAACACCCGTACCGGCATCCTCATCTACACCGCAGTCCCCGACTCCGAGGGCACCCTGGGCGGCCTCGTCTCGCTCACCGAGGACACCCACTTCGAACGGATCGTGCGCAGGGCCCTGGAGGACGCGGCCCGCTGCTCCTCCGACCCGCTGTGCGCCGAACGGCTGCCGAAGGACCCCGCGGACTACCTGCACGGCGCGGCCTGCCACGTCTGTCTCTTCGTCTCCGAGACGACCTGCGAACGCGGCAACCGCTTCCTGGACCGCCGTTTCCTCGTCCCACTCGGCGACGACACCGACCAGGTGCTGACGCCGGTGAACCTGCGGCCGTGAGCCGTGTGGAGTTCGAGGCGGCGGCTGAGCAGGCTGTCGTCCTGCTCGGGCCTTCCCGCGCCAAGGACCTGGCCGGGGTGTTCGCCCGCGGCAGGGGCCTGGAGCACGCGCTGCTCCTGGTGCAGGCCCCTGCCGCGGGCGATGCGATCAGGGCGCTGTACGAGGCAGCCCACAACGACCACATCCCGCCGGCCGAAGCCGCCGCCTATCTTCGTGGCTTCGTGGCGGGGTGGTCCCGGCGCCGGGACGAAGCCGAAGTACGTACGGTGTGGAGCGGGCCCGCTACACCGGGCGTGCCGGTCCGCGCGACCGCACGCGTCCTCACCGAGGTCGTCAGCCAGGCCCGCTCCGAACTCCTGGCTATGACGTATGCAGCCCGCCGCTACCCTCCGCTGATATCCGCCCTGCGTGAAGCCGTCGCACGCGGCGTGGAAGTCCACGTCGTCGTCGAAACCCGGGAAGGCGCCGCCGGACTGCTCGGCGGACCCGAGCCTGCCGCCGCGTTCGCCACGGTGCCGGGCTTGAGGCTGTGGCACTGGGCTCCTGCGGCACGCGAGCACGAACGTGCCCGGCAACACGCCAAACTGGCCGTCGCCGACCGCCGCGTCCTGCTGGTGGGCAGCGCGAACCTCACGGAATCCGGGGTCCGCAGGAATCTGGAAGCCGGGGTGCTCATCACAGGCGGCACTGCTCCGCAGAGGGCTGCCGAACACATCAAAGAACTGCAGCGCCGGGGGATTCTGACTCCGCTGCCCTGAGTAACCTGCCTTCGCGTGTGCTGCGGCCACTTCCCCGGCTCGGGGCAGGTAACGGGGGCGTAGAGGTCGACACGGACTGTGCCACGCTGTCCATCATGGAGTACCCGACGGTGCGGGACTGCCCTTGCCCGCACAACTGATTTCCCTGCTCGACCAAGGCCGGTGGTGCCATCCGGGCGACTGAGATGGCGAGACTGATCCCGTGGTTCGAGAGCCCGATCGATTCCCTCACAAGCGCGGGCCGGATGGAATGGGAGTCCCGTTCGCTGGACACCTTAGACGATGACGGGTAGTCCGCCTTTTTGCATGTGGCGCGGGGCCGCAGTCAGGAGACTGCGGCCGGACTGCCTTGGCTGGACGCTGAGCAGGCTTTCTTCATCGCGGTGAATCGCCTACTCGGCGATGACGTCGCCCTCGCCCTCGACTACCGCGCCGACCCGCGGATCGTGGGCAGTTACGTCTCGACGAACCCGTGTTGTATGAGTGGAGAGCCATGGCCCCTACTCTCGCTGCCTTCGACGCTGCTCTGGATTTTTAGAGCGCCCAAGAAGCACGGTAATCATCGCAGAGCCTGAAAATGGCCGCTGACCTGCCGCAAACCCCCTCAAGATCAACACGCTATTACAACGTGATCACTGGCAACCAGCTGCTTTTGACGGCATCTGCCTGCACACACGCGAAGACCCCGTCCTCAGCTACTGCGCTGATGGCGGGGTCTTTGGGCACCTTCTGCAAGGTGCCCCCGGCAGGATTCGAACCTGCGCACACGGCTCCGGAGGCCGTTGCTCTATCCCCTGAGCTACGGGGGCGTGTCGGCGTTGAGCTGATGGCTCGTGGCGACGGACAGAACACTACCAGCTCCCTCCGGGTGATCAGGAACGGGTTTCGCGGTGGCGCCGGGCGGTCCGAGTGGGGGTGCGTCCTCGTGCGGGGTGGAAGTGGGGAAAACCCGGACGCGGTGGCCGGTCCGCACCTACTCTCGAGTTGTGCCAGGCGCGTCGGGTCGGGTGCTTGTTGTGGACGACAACAAGGTCATCCGGCAGTTGATCAGGGTCAATCTCGAGCTGGAGGGTCTCGAGGTCGTGACCGCGGCCGATGGTGTCGAGTGTCTGGATGTCGTGCATCAGGTGCAGCCCGATGTGGTCACCCTCGATGTGGTCATGCCCCGGCTGGACGGGCTGCGGACCGCCGCGCGGTTGCGTTCCGACCCCCGGACCTCTCATCTGCCCCTCGCCATCGTCAGCGCCTGCACGCAGTACGAGGTCGACAGTGGCCTCGACGTCGGTGTCGACGCCTTCCTCGCCAAGCCCTTCGAGCCTGCCGAACTCGTACGGCTCGTACGGCAGTTGCTGGAGCAGAGTGAGGGCGGACGGGGTGCGGTGGAGGGGGACAGCCCCCTCGTCGGGGGTGTCCTTGGTGGTGGCGAGGCAGAGCGGGCCGGTCGTACCGGCGGCTGATCGCCGGAGCCATCCGTTTCCGTGTGCCACCGTTGTGCCACCGTTCTCGCAGCACGCAGGCTTTCGCCTCACCCACGTTCTCCGTGACGCTCACGTTCTCAGAGTCCGGCCGCCCTCCCCCTCCTCCCGCAGCGCGGCCACCGTCCACATCCCGGACTGCTGCCCAAACCCATTCGCATACCCACCCCCCTCCTCCCCTACGCTTGTCCCGTGACCCCCGTCGAGCTCTCCCGTACCGTGCTGTGCGCGGTGCGTCGTGCTGTCGACGACGGGGAGCTGGACGTGGCTGTGCCGGGGTGGGCCAAGGTCACGCCCCCCGGCGCCGGCGGCTGTGGTGACTACGCCACCAACGTGGCCCTTCAGCTCGCCCGGCCGGCCGGAGAGCCGCCGCTGCGGGTCGCCGAGATCATTCGACGGCACCTTGCCCGTGCGGACGGCGTCAGTGACGTCGTCGTCACCGGGCCCGGGTTTCTCAACATCAGCGTTCGGGGGAGCGGGGCGGATCTCGTGCGGGAGATCCTGCGGCGTGGTCAGAGGTACGGCCATGCCGACCGGCCCACCGGCGGGTCCACCGACCGGCCCACCGACAAGTTCCTCCCACTCCACGCGTCCCACGACGTCCGTTCCGTCATCGTCGTCGACGCTGTCGCCCGCATCCTCCGCTCCCAGGGCGCCCTCGTCCGTACCACCTGCGCCGACCGGCCCGAGCCCGAGTGGATCGACGTCCTCGCTGCCCACATCGACGCGTACGGCATCCCCGAAGCCCCGAACGTACGGCTCGTACCGGCGGACCAGGACCCCATCCCCCTCGGCCGTGACGCCGCCCGCTGGGCTCTCCTGCACCCCGCCGCCCACGACCGTCCCCGCATCAGCGCCGACCACCTGATCCAGCGCGAGAGCAACCCTCTCTTCCGCGTCCGTTACGCCCACGCCCGCACCCGGGCCGTGCGTCGCAACGCCGCCGACCTGGGCTTCCACGCCGAGCCCGGTGACACGCAGGGCGCCGACACCGCCGTACAGGACCCGCAAGGCGCACAGGTCCCACAGGTCCCACAGGTCCCCAGGGCGCTGGAAAGCGCCCTCGCCGATCACCCCCGCGTCCTCGCCCGGTCGGCCGCGCATCACGCCCCCGATCTGCTCGCCCGGCATCTCGTCACCGTCGCCGATGCCGTTCTGCCGTTCCTTGCCACCGTCCTCCCGCGCGGCGCGGAGAAACCCCAGGCCGCCCACCGTGCCCGGCTCGCGCTCGCCGAAGCCGCCGGGGCGGTGCTGGCCGGTGGCCTGTCCCTGCTCGGCATCGACGCACCCGAACACCTGTGACGCACACAGAAAGCCATCCGAGAACATGAGCCGTTCCGCACATCCCGCCGGGCCCCGCCACGCCGACGTCCTTCCCGAGGGGCACTACTCCGCGCCGCCCGCCGACCTCAACACCCTCGACCCCAAGGTGTGGGCCCAGACCGTCGGCCGTGACGGCGACGGTGTCGTCACCGTCGGCGGCATCGACGTCAAGACGCTCGCCGAAGAGCACGGCACCCCCTCCTACGTCGTCGACGAGGCCGACTTCCGGGCCCGGGCGCGGGCCTGGCGCAGTGCCTTCGGGACGGATGCCGACGTCTTCTACGCCGGCAAGGCGTTCCTCTCCCGGGCCGTCGTGCGCTGGCTGCACGAGGAGGGGCTCAACCTCGACGTCTGCTCCGGTGGCGAGCTCGCCACCGCGCTCTCCGCCGGCATGCCCGCCGAGCGCATCGCCTTCCACGGCAACAACAAGTCCACGGGGGAGATCACCAGGGCGATCGAGAACGGTGTCGGCCGAATCGTCCTCGACTCCTTCCAGGAGATCGTGCGCGTCGCCCACATCGCGCAGGGACTCGGCAAGCGACAGCGCGTCCAGATCCGTGTCACCGTCGGCGTCGAGGCCCACACCCACGAGTTCATCGCCACCGCCCACGAGGACCAGAAGTTCGGCATTCCGCTCGCCGGCGGGCAGGCCGCCGAGGCCGTACGGCGGGCGCTGAAGCTCGACGGGCTCGAACTCATCGGGATCCACTCCCACATCGGGTCGCAGATCTTCGACATGTCCGGCTTCGAGGTCGCCGCGCACCGTGTCGTCGGACTGCTCAAGGACGTCCGTGACGAGCACGGCGTCGAGCTCCCCGAGATCGACCTCGGCGGCGGGCTCGGCATCGCCTACACCAGCGACGACGACCCCCGTGAGCCGCACGAGATCGCCAAGGCGCTCACCGAGATCGTGACGAGGGAGTGCGAGTCCGCCAAGCTGCGGACCCCGAGGATCTCCGTCGAGCCCGGGCGCGCCATCGTCGGGCCGACCGCCTTCACGCTCTACGAGGTCGGGACCATCAAGCGCCTCGACGGGCTGCGAACCTACGTCTCCGTCGACGGCGGCATGTCGGACAACATCCGCACCGCGCTGTACGACGCCGAGTACACCGTTGCCCTCGTGTCCAGGACGAGCGACGCCGAGCCGATGCTCGCCCGCGTCGTCGGCAAGCACTGCGAGAGCGGGGACATCGTGGTCAAGGACGCGTTCCTGCCCGCCGACCTGGCACCGGGTGACCTCATCGCCGTACCGGCGACGGGTGCCTACTGCCGGTCCATGGCGAGCAACTACAACCACGTCCTGCGCCCGCCGGTCGTCTCCGTCAACGACGGTGCGTCGCGTGTCATCGTCCGCCGCGAGACGGAGGAGGACCTCCTGCGGCTCGACGTCGGATAAAGCCGAGAGAGTCATCGAGAGCGATATCGAGAGAGATATCGCGAGGGCCGTCCCGCCGGGAACGGAAGATCTTCGGTCTTCCGCCCCCGTACAAATGAAATAGATGTCTCATAATCCGGACGAGGGGCAGAAACTCCCGTCCGGTGAGTGAGACTGGTCCCACCGTTGACGGTATGAGGAAACGAGGTCGGATGATGCGTACGCGTCCGCTGAAGGTGGCGCTGCTGGGCTGCGGAGTGGTCGGCTCAGAGGTGGCGCGCATCATGACGACGCACGCCGACGACCTCGCCGCCCGGATCGGGGCCCCCGTCGAACTCGCGGGCGTCGCAGTACGGCGGCCCTCCAAGGTCCGTGAGGGCATCGACCCCTCCCTCGTCACCACCGACGCCACCGCCCTCGTCAAGCGCGGCGACATCGACGTCGTGGTCGAGGTCATCGGCGGTATCGAGCCCGCCCGGTCCCTGATCACCGCCGCCTTCGAACACGGCGCCTCCGTCGTCTCCGCCAACAAGGCGCTCCTCGCCCAGGACGGCGCCGCCCTCCACGCGGCGGCCGGACAGCACGGCAAGGACCTCTACTACGAGGCCGCCGTCGCCGGTGCCATTCCGCTGATCCGTCCGCTGCGCGAGTCCCTCGCCGGCGACAAGGTCAACCGGGTGCTCGGCATCGTCAACGGCACGACGAACTTCATCCTCGACAAGATGGACTCCACGGGGGCCGGCTATCAGGAGGCCCTCGACGAGGCCACGGCGCTCGGGTACGCGGAAGCCGACCCGACCGCCGACGTCGAAGGCTTCGACGCCGCCGCCAAGGCCGCGATCCTCGCCGGGATCGCCTTCCACACGCGTGTGCGCCTCGACGACGTGTACCGCGAGGGCATGGCCGAGGTGACCGCCTCAGACTTCGCCTCCGCGAAGAACATGGGCTGCACCATCAAGCTGCTCGCCATCTGCGAGCGGGCCGAGGACGGGCAGTCCGTCACCGCGCGCGTGCACCCCGCGATGATCCCCCTGAGCCACCCGCTGGCCTCCGTCCGCGGCGCGTACAACGCGGTGTTCGTCGAGTCGGACGCCTCCGGCCAGCTGATGTTCTACGGGCCCGGCGCGGGCGGTGCCCCCACCGCCTCCGCGGTCCTCGGCGACCTCGTCGCCGTCTGCCGCAACCGGCTCAGCGGCACGACCGGACCCGGTGAGTCCGCATACGCCGCCCTCCCCGTGTCGGGCATGGGCGAGGTCGTCACGCGCTATCACATCAGCCTCGACGTGGCGGACAAACCCGGTGTTCTCGCCCAGGTCGCCACCGTGTTCGCGGAACACGGGGTTTCCATCGATACGGTTCGGCAGACCGGCAAGGACGGCGAGGCCTCCCTTGTCGTCGTCACCCATCGTGCGTCCGACGCCGCCCTGAACGGGACCGTCGAGGCGTTGCGCAAGCTCGACACCGTGCGGGGTGTCGCCAGCATCATGCGGGTTGAAGGAGAGTAACGAGCAATGACCCACCAGTGGCGCGGAATCATCGAGGAGTACCGGGACCGGCTGCCCGTCTCCGACACCACGCCGGTCGTGTCGCTCCGTGAGGGCGGCACGCCCCTCGTGCTCGCCCAGGTGCTCTCCGAGCGCACCGGGTGCGAGGTCCACCTCAAGGTGGAGGGCGCCAACCCCACCGGTTCCTTCAAGGACCGCGGCATGACCATGGCCATCACGCGGGCCAAGGAGGAGGGCGCGAAGGCGGTCATCTGCGCCTCCACCGGCAACACGTCGGCGAGCGCCGCCGCCTATGCCGTACGCGCGGGCATGGTCTGTGCCGTGCTCGTCCCGCAGGGCAAGATCGCGCTCGGCAAGATGGGGCAGGCCCTCATCCACGGCGCGAAGATCCTCCAGGTCGACGGCAACTTCGACGACTGCCTCACCCTGGCCCGCGCCCTGAGCGACAACTACCCGGTGGCGCTGGTGAATTCGGTCAACCCGGTGCGCATCGAGGGCCAGAAGACAGCCGCCTTCGAGATCGTGGACATGCTCGGCGACGCGCCCGACGTCCACGTCCTGCCGGTCGGCAACGCGGGCAACATCACCGCGTACTGGAAGGGGTACAAGGAGTACGCCGCCGACGGTATCGCCGCCAGGACTCCCCGGATGTGGGGCTTCCAGGCCTCCGGCAGTGCCCCGATCGTGCGCGGCGAGGTCGTCAAGGACCCCTCGACCATCGCCACCGCCATCCGTATCGGCAACCCCGCCTCCTGGCAGTACGCCCTCGCGGCGAAGGAGGAGTCCGGCGGGTTCATCGACGAGGTGACGGACCGTGAGATCCTGCGCGCCTACCGGCTGTTGGCCGCTCAGGAGGGCGTCTTCGTGGAGCCCGCCTCCGCAGCCTCGGTGGCCGGTCTGCTGAAGGCCGCGGAGCAGGGCAAGGTCGATCCGGGGCAGCGCATCGTCTGCACGGTCACCGGTAACGGTCTGAAGGACCCCGACTGGGCCGTCGCCGGCGCCCCGCAGCCCGTCACCGTCCCGGTCGACGCGGCGACGGCGGCCGAACGCCTCGGCCTTTCCTGAGACCGAAACAGCGACTGCACAGCTCTGAACAGTCCGGAACCCTGCTCAGAACCGTCCCTGGACAGTTCTGAGCAGGGAATCCCCGGAAGGGGTGCACAGGGGGCTTGCGACACGCATCGTGCGCCTCCTGTGCGCCCTATGTCGCCACAGAACCTTCCTTCGATAGGCTGTACCGAACCCGCCCGCTGCATATGCCTCCGCGCATGGCAGGGAGCCGCGTAGTCTCCGCGGCCTGAGGGTCTCCGGATACCTATCGAACGCCTTCGACAATCACGCAGCTCAAGGAGAGTCATCGAGAGATGGCCGGTCCCGCCTTCCGTGCCGCCGCCGTCCGGGTGCGCGTCCCCGCCACCAGCGCCAACCTCGGACCGGGCTTCGACGCCCTCGGCCTCTCACTGGGGCTCTACGACGACGTGGTCGTCCGGGTGGCCGACTCCGGGCTGCTCATCGACATCGCCGGGGAGGGGAGCGAGACGCTCCCGCGCGACGAGAACCACCTTCTCGTACGTTCCCTGCGCACCGCCTTCGACCTGCTGGGCGGCCAGCCGCGCGGCCTGGAGATCGTCTGCGCCAACCGCATCCCGCACGGCCGTGGCCTGGGCTCCTCCTCGGCCGCCATCTGCGCCGGCATCGTCGCCGCGCGCGCCGTGACCATAGGCGGCGAGGCCCGGCTCGACGACACGGCGCTCCTGGAGCTCGCCACCGAGATCGAGGGCCACCCCGACAACGTGGCGGCCTGTCTGCTCGGCGGTTTCACGCTCTCCTGGATGGAGGGCGGCGCCGCCCGGGCGATCAGGACGGAGCCCGCCGATTCCGTCGTTCCGGTGGTTTTCGTGCCCGGGAAAGCAGTTCTGACGGAGACCGCGCGCGGTCTGCTCCCGCGCACCGTGCCGCACGTCGACGCCGCCGCCAACGCGGGCCGTGCCGCGCTGCTCGTCGAGGCCCTCACCAGGCGCCCCGAGCTGCTGCTGCCGGCCACCGAGGACCGTCTCCACCAGGACTACCGCGCTCCCGCCATGCCGGAGAGCGCCGCGCTGGTGGAGCGGCTGCGGGCCGACGGGATCCCGGCGGTCATCTCGGGGGCGGGGCCCACCGTGCTCGCGCTGGCCGACGCGGACAGCGCCGACAAGGTGGCCCATCTGGCAGGGGAGGGTTGGGCAGCCAACCGGTTGCAACTCGACGCCCACGGCGCATGCGTGCTGCCGCTCGCGGCGGCCGGAGATATCGGACAGTGACAGGAGATCCGGCGCCCGTTGCCGGATTTCGAGAGGGGGAATGTTTGTTGGATCCGGTAGTGTTAATCTCAAGTCTGCACCCGACCCCACCATGGCGAGGTGCTTCACGTCCCCGTCCGGGACAGACATTCTTCCGGGAGCCTCCCAAGCCGCACTGTGTTTCGTACGACGTACATGGGCAGTACCTCGTACGCGAGCGCTGAGCGACTTGCCGGGCACGCTCCGGAACCGGTGCGACCAGACCGTGTGACACAGACACTCAGTGCCACGGCTTTCGGAAGCGCCGTCACCACATTCCTCCGCCGTTCAGGCGGACCACCGCCCCGGCACGGTCCACAAGGATGGGACCGACGTCGGACAGCACAAACGGTCGCCGAGCCAGACAGGCCGACGTCCGCTCCAGGGAAGGACCCTTCGTGAGCGACACCACCGATCTGATGGGCGCACGTGTCGAGGAGACCGCTGCCGCGCCCGACACGGACGCCTCCGCGCCTGCCACCGGTGCAGGCTCCCGGCGGCGCCGCGGTACCGGCCTCGACGGCATGGTGCTGGCCGAGCTCCAGCAGGTCGCATCCGGCCTCGGCATCAGGGGCACCGCGCGTATGCGCAAGAGCCAGCTGATCGAGGTCATCAAGGAGGCACAGGCGGGAGGTGGCGCTCCGGCGAAGGCCGCGTCCGCCCCCGCCGGGGACGCCGCCGAGACCAAGCCGAAGCGCCGCGCCACCTCCAAGGCCCGTACCGGCGAGGCCGCCGAGGCGAAGGCGGAGGCCAAGGCCGAGGCGCCCGCCGAGAAGGCCGTGGCCCAGCAGCAGATCGAGATTCCCGGTCAGCCGGCCGGGGGCATCGCCCAGGCCGAGCGCAGCCGGGACGCCGGGGGCGAGGACGCTCCCGTCGAGCGCCGTCGCCGTCGTGCCACCGCCGAGGCCGGCGCCCCCGCGGGCGGCGCCGAGACGATCGTGGCCGAGGCGAAGACCGAGTCCAGGGCCGAGACGTCCGCGCAGCAGCCGCAGGGCGACGCCGGTGACGGCGAGGGCCGTGGCCGCCGCGACCGCCGTGACCGGGGCCGTGACCGCGGCGAGCGTCAGGAGCGCGGCGACCGTCAGGACCGTGGCCGCAAGAGCGACGACCAGCAGGGTCAGGGCGGCCAGCAGCGTGGCCAGCAGCAGGGTAGTGGCCGTCAGGACCGTCAGCAGCGCGACGCCGGTCCCCAGCGCGACAACGGCCCGCAGCGTGACAACGGCCCGCAGGACGACGACGAGTTCGGCGACGGTCGGCGTGG
Organism: Streptomyces sp. NBC_00285; assembly: GCF_036174265.1. NCBI lineage: Bacteria > Bacillati > Actinomycetota > Actinomycetes > Kitasatosporales > Streptomycetaceae > Streptomyces > Streptomyces sp. NBC_00285. The sequence continues at coordinate 7,298,590 of NZ_CP108055.1, forward strand.
CCGCCGGGGCCGTTACCGGGACCGCCGTGGCCGTCGCGGGCGTGACGAGATCGGCAGCGCCGGTGAGCCGCAGCTCGCCGACGACGACGTTCTGATCCCCGTCGCGGGCATCCTGGACATCCTCGACAACTACGCCTTCATCCGTACGTCGGGCTACCTGCCGGGTCCCAACGACGTGTACGTCTCCCTCGCCCAGGTCCGTAAGAACGGCCTGCGCAAGGGTGACCACGTCACCGGTGCCGTCCGTCAGCCCAAGGACGGCGAGCGCCGCGAGAAGTTCAACGCGCTGGTCCGCCTCGACTCCGCGAACGGCATGGCCGCCGAATCGGGCCGTGGCCGCCCGGAGTTCAACAAGCTGACCCCGCTCTACCCGCAGGACCGCCTCCGTCTGGAGACGGACCCCGGCATCCTCACCACCCGCATCATCGACCTCGTCGCGCCGATCGGTAAGGGCCAGCGCGGTCTGATCGTGGCCCCGCCGAAGACCGGCAAGACCATGATCCTGCAGGCGATCGCCAACGCGATCACCGTCAACAACCCCGAGTGCCACCTGATGGTCGTCCTGGTCGACGAGCGTCCGGAAGAGGTCACCGACATGCAGCGGTCGGTCAAGGGCGAGGTCATCTCCTCGACCTTCGACCGTCCGGCCGAGGACCACACCACGGTCGCCGAGCTCGCCATCGAGCGCGCCAAGCGGCTGGTGGAGCTGGGCCACGACGTCGTCGTACTGCTCGACTCGATCACGCGTCTGGGCCGTGCGTACAACCTCGCTGCCCCGGCCTCCGGCCGCATCCTGTCCGGTGGTGTCGACTCGACCGCCCTGTACCCGCCGAAGCGCTTCTTCGGTGCGGCCCGCAACATCGAGGACGGCGGCTCGCTGACCATCCTCGCCACCGCTCTGGTGGACACCGGGTCCCGCATGGACGAGGTCATCTTCGAGGAGTTCAAGGGCACCGGCAACGCCGAGCTCAAGCTCGACCGCAAGCTCGCCGACAAGCGCATCTTCCCGGCGGTGGACGTCGACGCGTCCGGCACCCGTAAGGAAGAGATCCTGCTCGGCAGCGACGAGCTCGCCATCACCTGGAAGCTGCGCCGGGTGCTGCACGCGCTCGACTCCCAGCAGGCGATCGAGCTGCTGCTCGACAAAATGAAGCAGACGAAGTCGAACGCCGAGTTCCTGCTGCAGATCCAGAAGACGACGCCGATGCCGGGCAACGGCGACTGAGCGGAAGCCTTCTGAAGGGCCGTCTCCCGTTTTCGGGGGGCGGCCCTTTTTGGTGCATCCTGACGGGTTACGATCACGCTCTTCGGTCAGTTTTCCGAATCTCTGAACTTGTGATCCCTAGGGGGGACTTGCATGGGTATACCCATGTCCGGAGGCGCCGGTCGCCTCAGACGTCGTGTCCGTGTCGTGCTGCCCGTCGCCGTGGCCGCCGCTCTGCTGACCACGTCGGCGAACGCCGCCACCGTCACGCCCGAGCCGAAGGCGCCTGCCACCGCGGTGTCCTCGCCCTCGCAGGCCGAGCTGGAGAAGCGGGTCCTCGCGGCCATGGCGGCCGACGACGGCTCCGGGTCGGTGACCCGGCCGTCTAGGACGGCGGCGAGCAGCCCGGCCGTCGACGGCACCATCTCGCCGATGGTCATCGGCGGCACGACGACCACCATCTCCTCGGCGCCCTGGATGGCCCAGCTCTGGTACATCGATGACCAGGGCACCACGGACGAGAGCGACGACACCGGCTTCTTCTGCGGCGGATCCGTCATCGCGCCGACGAAGATCCTCACCGCGGCGCACTGCGTGCAGGGCTCCGACTGGGCGAAGCACGGTGTGGTCGTGACCGGGGCCACGCAACTGCCCTCGAACGGGGACCTGCACGGCGGCGCCAGGAGCGCCGTACTGCGGCAGTGGTACCACCCGTCCTACAACGCGGACACCATCGACAACGACATCGCGGTGCTGACCCTGGCGGCCCCCGTCAAGGCCACCCCGATCCGCATGACGACGTCCACGGACACCGCCTCGTACGACGCCTCCACGGCCGGTGCGAAGGCAGCCAAGGTCTACGGCTGGGGCCGCACCAGCTCCACCAGCGACGCCGTCTCCGAGACGCTGAAGGCGGCCACGCTGCCCATCAAGTCGGACACGACCTGCGCCGCGGCCTACGGCTCCTGGTTCATCAAGGGGCACATGGTCTGCGCGGGCAAGCCCGCCAGCGGCAGCGACTCCGGTACGACCGCCATCTGCAGCGGTGACTCCGGCGGCCCGCTCGTCGTGAACGGCCGGATCGTCGGTGTCGTCTCCTGGAACGTGACGGACTGCGTCACCAAGGGCGCCTACAGCGTCTTCACGAAGGTCAGCAAGTACGTCGGCGCCGTCTATCCGCGCGTCGAGGACACCAACCTGAGCTTCGACCACAAGGCCGACCTGTGGGTGCGCAAGTCCTCCACCAAGGTCGGTTACGAGCTGGACTCCAAGGGCACCACGCTGGCCGCCCGGCAGTCCTGGGGCGACTGGGACGGGGTGAACCTCGTCCGGCAGACCGACCTCAACCGGGACGGCTTCCAGGACCTCGTGTACCGCGTCTCCGCCACTGGTGACATCTACTGGCTGCGGTACGTCCCGTCGACCACCGGGACCGGGACCTGGGCCGACCCGAAGAAGGTCTTCACGAACTGGAAGACCCGCACCCGGATCCTCACCCCCGGCGACGTCACCGGCGACTACAAGGCCGACCTGCTCTCCGTCGACTCGGCGGGCGTCCTGTGGATCTACCCCGGCAAGGGCGACGGCAGCTTCGCGGCCCGTGTACGGGTCGGCGGCGGCTGGAGCCAGTACAACCTCCTGCTCGGCCACGGTGACTTCACCGGCGACGGCAAGGCGGACGTGCTCGCCCGCAACAAGAGCACCGGCGACCTCTACCTGTACAAGGGCACAGGCAAGTCCGGCACGGGCGTCTTCTCGGCCCGGGTCAAGGTGCGCAAGAACTGGAGCGGCTACAACGCCTTCGACGCCGTCGGTGACATCACCGGCGACGGCAGGGCCGACCTGGTCGCCCGCACCCCGGGCGGCACGCTCTACCTGTACAAGGGCACCGGCAAGGCGACCAGCGAGATCTTTGCCACAAGAATCACCGTTGGTACCGGTTTCCAGCAGTACGACATCTTTGGCTGAAACCGCTGGTGGACAGGGCTTCCCCCTGCTTCTCCCGTGACGCGTTGTGACCACTGCTTCACGTGGTGGTCACAACGCGTTGTGCAACCCTTTCTCGAGTTTCCCCGTCTGACCAGGCGGGGCGAACATGGTGCGGTACGGGTCTTTTGTGACCACGTCTAACCCTGAAAACAGGGGGTAACCGACCGAACGGGATTCGAGGAGCACATGTCAGCCGAGAGCACGCCGCCACCCGGCATACCGGGCGGCAAGGGACGCCGCCGAAAGCCCCGCAGCAAGGGCCGCAAGGGGCTGATCGTCACGGCCTGGGTCGCCGCGGGGATCGTCGTGCTGGGCGGTACCGGGGCCGGCTACCTGTACTTCAAGCTCAACGGCAACATCAAGAGCGTCGACATCGACCAGGCCCTCGGCAGCGCCCGGCCCACGAAGGTCGACAACGGCTCCGAGAACATCCTCGTCCTGGGTTCGGACTCCCGCTCCGGCTCCAACAAGCAGCTCGGCGGCGGCACCGACGACGGCAGCGCCCGCTCCGACACCGCGATGATCATCCACGTGTACGAGGGCCACAAGAAGGCCACCGTGGTCTCCGTCCCGCGCGACACCCTGATCGACCGTCCCGAGTGCACCGGCACCGACGGCGAGAAGCACGACGCCGCGACGGACGTGATGTTCAACTCGGCGTACACGACCGGCGGTGCGGCCTGCGCGGTGAAGACCGTCGAGTCCATGACCGGCATCCGCATGGACCACTACCTGGAGGTCGACTTCAGCGGCTTCGAGAGGCTGGTCGACGAGCTCGGCGGGGTCACGGTCACCACGACCAAGGCCATCAAGGACAGCGACAGCCACCTGAACCTGAAGGCCGGCACCCACAAGCTCACCGGCGAGCAGTCCCTCGGTCTCGTCCGTACCCGGCACGGCGTCGGCGACGGCTCCGACCTCGGCCGTATCCAGCTCCAGCAGGCCTTCATCAAGGCACTGGTCAAGCAGGTCAAGAGCGTCGGCGTGCTGACCAGCCCCAAGAAGCTGTACGACCTCGCGAACACCGCCACCAAGGCCGTCACCACCGACTCCGACCTCGGATCGGTCAACTCCCTGGTCTCCTTCGCGAGCGGCCTCAAGGGCATCAGCCCCGCGAACATGACCATGGTCACGATGCCGGTCCGCTACGACCCGGCGAACCCGAACCGGGTGATCGTCGAGGAGGCCAAGGCCCAGCAGATCTGGACGGCCCTGGAGAACGACCGGGCGATCCCGAAGTCCGCCACCGAGGGCAACGCGACGGGCCAGGCCAAGGGCGTCGTCACGTCGTAGAAGGCGGCTGGTCTCCCCGCTGGTCGCGGCCTGGGAATAGATCGCGGTGCCCCCTCGTTTTGGGGGATGCGGCCAGTCCTGGCAGACTGGTACGTCGGTCCCGGTTCACGCCCCCGCAATCCGCGGTGGCGACCCGGCACCCTCCCGAAACTAGGAGACACCTTGAAGCGCGACATCCACCCCGAGTACGTCGAGACGCAGGTCAGCTGCACCTGTGGCGCGTCGTTCACCACCCGTAGCACGATCCAGAGCGGCACCGTCCGTGCCGAGGTCTGCTCCGAGTGCCACCCGTTCTACACGGGCAAGCAGAAGATCCTCGACACCGGTGGCCGTGTGGCCCGCTTCGAGGCCCGCTTCGGCAAGGCTGCTGCCAAGAAGTAGCGAGCCACCGGCGCCGGTCCACGGCCGCACTCCTCGGAGTGCGGCCGGGACCGGCGTTTTTGGTCGCCCGTGTCCCCCCTTCATCCGCAGTACAGGAGCCCAGAGATGTTCGAGGCCGTCGAGGAACTCGTCGGTGAGCACGCCGACCTGGAGACGAAGCTCGCGGACCCGTCGGTCCACTCCGACCAGGCCAACGCCCGCAAGCTGAACAAGCGTTACGCGGAGCTCACCCCGATCGTCGCCACGTACCGTTCCTGGAAGCAGACCGGCGACGACATCGAGACGGCGAAGGAATTCGCCGCCGACGACCCGGACTTCGTGGCCGAGGTCAAGGAGCTGGAGAGGACGCGCGAGGAGCTGACGGAGAAGCTGCGGCTTCTTCTCGTGCCGCGTGACCCCAACGACGACAAGGACGTCATCCTCGAGGTCAAGGCGGGCGCGGGCGGCGACGAGTCGGCCCTGTTCGCCGGCGACCTCCTGCGGATGTACCTCCGGTACGCCGAGCGCGTCGGCTGGAAGACCGAGATCATCGACGCCACCGAGTCCGAGCTGGGCGGCTACAAGGACGTCCAGGTCGCGGTGAAGACCAAGGGCGGCAACGGCGCCACCGAGCCCGGCCAGGGCGTCTGGGCCCGTCTGAAGTACGAGGGCGGCGTGCACCGCGTGCAGCGCGTGCCTGCCACCGAGTCCCAGGGCCGTATCCACACCTCCGCCGCCGGTGTCCTCGTCACACCCGAGGCCGAGGAGGTCGACGTCGAGATCAACGCGAACGATCTGCGCATCGACGTGTACCGCTCCTCGGGGCCCGGCGGGCAGTCCGTCAACACGACCGACTCCGCCGTGCGCATCACGCACATTCCCACCGGAGTCGTCGCCTCCTGCCAGAACGAGAAGAGCCAGCTGCAGAACAAGGAGCAGGCGATGCGTATCCTGCGCTCCAGGCTCCTCGCGGCAGCCGTGGAGGAAGCGGAGAGGGAGGCCGCCGACGCCCGCCGCAGCCAGGTCCGCACCGTCGACCGCTCCGAGAAGATCCGCACGTACAACTTCCCGGAGAATCGCCTCTCGGACCACCGCGTCGGCTTCAAGTCGTACAACCTCGACCAGGTGCTGGACGGCGACCTCGATGCCGTCATCCAGGCCTGTGTCGACGCTGACTCGGCGGCGAAGCTGGCGGCCGCGTAAAGGCCGCTGAAGAGGTATCTACGCACGACCGAGTACGACACGGAGGACTTGCGTGAACCTGCTGCTCGCAGAGGTGGCCCAGGCCACCCAGCGGCTGGCCGACGCCGGCGTGCCCTCGCCGCGCAACGACGCGGAGGAGCTCGCCGCGTTCGTGCACGGCGTGAAGCGGGGCGAGCTGCACTCCGTGAAGAACGCCGACTTCGACGCCCGCTACTGGGAGACCATCGCGCGCCGTGAACAGCGCGAGCCCCTCCAGCACATCACCGGCCTCGCCTATTTCCGCTACCTCGAACTCCAGGTGGGGCCCGGCGTGTTCGTGCCGCGCCCCGAGACCGAGTCCGTGGTCGGCTGGGCCATAGACGCCGTCCGCGCGATGGACGTCGTCGAGCCGTGCATCGTCGACCTGTGCACCGGCTCCGGCGCCATCGCGCTCGCCCTCGCCCAGGAGGTCCCGCGCTCCCGCGTGCACGCCGTGGAGCTGTCCGAGGACGCCCTGCGCTGGACCCGCAAGAACGTCGAGGGCTCCAGGGTCGACCTGCGGCAGGGCAACGCCCTGGACGCCTTCCCCGACCTCGACGGCCATGTCGACCTGGTGATCTCCAACCCGCCCTACATCCCGCTCACCGAGTGGGAGTACGTCGCTCCCGAGGCGCGGGACTACGATCCCGAACTCGCCCTGTTCTCCGGCGAGGACGGCCTCGACCTCATCCGCGGTCTGGAGCGCACCGCGCATCGGCTCCTGCGCCCCGGCGGCGTCGTCGTCATCGAGCACGCAGACACCCAGGGCGGCCAGGTGCCGTGGATCTTCACCGAGGAGCGGGGCTGGGCCGACGCGGCCGACCACCCCGACCTCAACAACCGCCCCCGGTTCGCGACGGCCCGCAGGGCGATGCCGTGACCACCCCGAAGACTCTTTCCCGTAAGTCCGTGTACGAGGAGGCCCGCTAGACATGGCTCGGCGATACGACACCAACGACGCGACCGACCGCACGACCGGTCTGCGCGAAGCCGCGTCAGCCGTCCGCCGGGGCGAGCTCGTGGTCCTCCCGACCGACACGGTGTACGGCATCGGTGCCGACGCGTTCTCCTCGGAGGCCGTGAACGACCTGCTGGAGGCCAAGGGCCGGGGCCGCAACATGCCCACCCCCGTGCTGATCGGCTCCCCGAACACCCTCCACGGTCTGGTCACCGACTTCTCCGAGCTGGCCTGGGAGCTGGTCGACGCCTTCTGGCCGGGCGCGCTCACCCTCGTCGCCAAGCACCAGCCGTCGCTGCAGTGGGACCTGGGCGACACCCGGGGCACGGTCGCCGTACGCATGCCGCTGCACCCCGTCGCCATCGAACTGCTGACCGAGGTCGGCCCCATGGCCGTGTCCTCGGCGAACCTGAGCGGCCACCCGTCGCCGGAGGACTGCGACGCCGCGCAGGAGATGCTCGGCGACTCGGTCTCCGTGTACCTCGACGGCGGCCCCACCCCCGGCATCGTGCCGTCCTCGATCGTCGACGTCACCCGCGAGGTGCCCCTGCTGCTGCGCGCGGGCGCGATCTCCGCTGACGAGCTCAGGAAGGTCGTACCCGACCTCGAGGTGGCGAATTGACGGCCCCTGACGCGGGGCGTGGCATATGGGACGGGGAAGAGACGCGGACCTTCACAGGGCTCCCGCATGACAGCTTCCGCATCCTCCACGTCAGCACCGGCAACGTGTGCCGCTCGCCGATCACCGAGCGGCTGACCCGGCATGCCCTGGCGGACCGGCTCGGCGACCCGCTGTGGGGCGGCGTCGTCGTGGAGAGCGCGGGGACCTGGGGCCACGAGGGTGCGCCCATGGAGGCCAACGCGGAGGCGGTCCTGGCCGAATTCGGCGCGGACGCCTCCGGCTTCACCGGGCGCGAGCTGCTCGACGAGCACGTCATCATGGCCGACCTGGTCCTGACGGCCACCCGGGACCACCGCCAGCAGGTGATCTCGATGGGCCACTCCGCGGGCCTGCGCACCTTCACCCTGAAGGAGTTCACCCGCCTGGTGAAGGCAATAGACCCCGCGACCCTGCCGCCGCTGGAGGACGAGGGCCTGGTGATCCGCGCCCGGGCCCTGGTCCGTGCCGCGGCGGCTCTACGCGGGTGGCTCCTGGCCCCGACCGCCGAGGCCGACGAGGTCTTCGACCCGTACGGCGCGCCGCTGCCCTTCTTCCGCTCGATCGGGGACGAGATAAACGAGGCACTGGACCCGGTGGTGACGGCGCTGACCGGCGTCCCCGCGCGCGCGTGACGACGGCCGGACGGGGCGAGCGGGGCACCTGATCCGGTGGCGGCGACAACCTGGGCGTCCACCGGCCTGCGACCCCGTGCGCACCAACAACCGGGCATCCCACCTGCCACCGGCCTACATTGGACGTACGTCACCGTCGACGCCCGGAGTCCACCATGTCGGTCACCCATGCGCCCCAGACCGCCGACGTCCTGCAACGGCAGGACCCCCAGCTGGCCGAGATCCTCCTCGGGGAGCTCGACCGGCAGTCGTCGGCGCTGCAGCTGATCGCGGCCGAGAACTTCTGTTCACCGGCCGTGCTGGCCGCGCTCGGCTCGCCCCTGGCCAACAAGTACGCCGAGGGCTACCCGGGCGCCCGTCACCACGGCGGCTGCGAGATCGTCGACGTCGCCGAGCGGCTCGCGGTGGACCGGGCGAAGGCCCTGTTCGGCGCCGAACACGCGAACGTACAGGCCCACTCCGGCTCCTCGGCGGTCCTCGCCGCGTACGCCGCGCTGTTGCGCCCCGGCGACACCGTCCTGGCCCTCGGCCTGCCCTACGGCGGCCACCTCACCCACGGTTCGCCCGCCAACTTCTCCGGCCGCTGGTTCGACTTCGTCCCCTACGGCGTCGACGCCGAGACCGGTCTCATCGACCACGACCAGGTGCGCACGCTCGCCCTGAGCCACCGGCCCAAGGCGATCGTGTGCGGCTCCATCGCCTATCCCCGGCACATCGACCACGCCTTCTTCCGGGAGGTGGCGGACGAGGTGGGCGCGTATCTCATCGCCGACGCCGCCCACCCCATCGGGCTCGTCGCCGGGGGAGCGGCGCCCAGTCCGGTGCCGTACGCCGACGTCGTCTGCGCCACCACCCACAAGGTGCTGCGCGGGCCCCGCGGCGGCATGATCCTCTGCGGGAGCGAGCTGGCGGAGCGGGTCGACCGGGCCGTCTTCCCGTTCACGCAGGGCGGCGCGCAGATGCACACCATCGCCGCCAAGGCGGTCGCGTTCGGCGAGGCGGCAACACCGGCGTTCGCCGTGTACGCCCATCAGGTGGTCGCCAACGCCCGGGTCCTCGCGGCCGGTCTGGCCGGCGAGGGGCTCGTCGTCACCACCGGGGGAACCGACACCCATCTGGTGACGGCCGATCCGGCGCCCCTCGGCGTCGACGGCCGCACCGCGCGCGGTCGCCTCGCGGCCGCCGGGATGGTGCTCGACTGCTGTGCGCTGCCTCACGCGGACACCCGCGGACTGCGCCTGGGGACGGCCGCGGTCACCACCCAGGGCATGGGCGAGGAGGAGATGGCGAGGATCGCCGTCCTGCTCGCGGGGGTGGTACGCGGTGACGTCGAGAGTGCGAAGGCACGTGAAGAAGTGCGGGATCTGGTAGGCGGATTTCCCCCGTATCCGGCCTGAGCGAGGGTAGTCGCACCCGAGTGCACAGACACACGTGCAACCATCGGGCCTACCCGGAAGTCCACAACCGTATGCGACCGTCGCTAGGGTGTGGTGCTGAGATGGCCAGCGAGACCTGTGGGGAAGCCCGTGCGTGAATACCTGCTGACGCTCTGCATCACGGCCGCGGTGACGTATCTGCTGACAGGGCCGGTACGGAAGTTCGCGATCGTTGCCGGAGCGATGCCGGAGATCAGGGCCCGTGACGTACACCGGGAACCGACTCCGCGGCTCGGCGGGATCGCCATGTTCTTCGGACTGTGCGCGGGCCTGCTGGTCGCCGACCACCTGACCAACCTCAGTGAGGTCTTCGAGAAGTCGAACGAACCGCGCGCGCTGCTCTCCGGCGCCGCCCTCATCTGGCTGATCGGCGTCTTGGACGACAAGTTCGAGATCGACGCCCTGATCAAGCTGGGCGGCCAGATGATCGCCGCGGGCGTGATGGTCATGCAGGGTCTGACGATCCTGTGGCTGCCCATCCCCAGCGTCGGCTCGGTGGCGCTGACCCAGTGGCAGGGCACCCTGCTGACGGTCGCGCTCGTCGTCATCACCATCAACGCGGTGAACTTCGTCGACGGCCTCGACGGCCTCGCGGCCGGCATGGTGTGCATCGCGGCGGCGGCGTTCTTCCTGTACGCCTACCGGATCTGGTACTCGTACGGCATCGAGGCGGCCGCCCCGGCCACGCTGTTCTCGGCGATCCTGATGGGCATGTGCCTGGGCTTCCTGCCGCACAACATGCACCCCGCGCGGATCTTCATGGGCGACTCCGGCTCGATGCTCATCGGCCTGGTGCTGGCCGCGGGCGCGATCTCCATCACCGGCCAGATCGACCCGGACGCGCTGAAGCTGTTCGCCGGGTCCGAGAAGGCGGCCGTGCACCAGACGGTCCCCGTCTACATCCCGCTGCTGCTGCCGCTGTCGATCATCGCGGTGCCGGCCGCCGACCTGATCTCGGCCATCGTGCGCCGCACCTGGCGCGGCCAGTCGCCGTTCGCCGCCGACCGCGGGCATCTGCACCACCGGCTCCTGGAGATCGGGCACTCGCACAGCCGCGCGGTGTGGCTCATGTACTTCTGGTCGGCGCTGATCGCGTTCGGCTCGCTCACCTACTCCGTGAACTCCGCGTCCATGTGGATCGTGCTCGGCGTCGTGATCCTCAGCGCGATCGGCCTCGTACTGCTCCTGCTGCCGCGCTTCACCCCGCGCGCCCCGATGTGGGCCCAGCACATCGTGCCGCCGCGCTACCGCCGCCGGCGTCCCGTGGCTCCGGAGCCCGTCGAGGCGGAACAGCGCACTCCGGTCGCCGTGGGAGTGTCCGGTGTCAATGGCGCGACCGCGCTGAGTGCCCGTTCGCGGGTTCCGGAGAGGCGTAAAGCGGAAACGTCGCGGTGACGCCCAAGGTAAGAATCTGACTAAAGCATTGCCAACGCGTGGGAGTTCGACGGGGCGACAAACCGTCCCCATATCAGACAAGTCGCCCGTGATTCCGCACAGACGCGCACCTTCACTCTCATGTGTGACTCCAGGCACACCTTCTAGGTAAAGACCGCATCAAATAGTTTGTGATACGGTTCACGAGAACCCAGGGCAGAGCCGAAGGACCGTAGTGCGACGGTCCATTGGCGTGAGGGTCACCCTCAGCCCGGGACTACGCTCGTCCATGACGACACCCCTCCCCCTTTCGAAAGCGGAGTTGCCGCCATGCCGTCCAACGACGTCCGGATCCTGGCTCAGGCCGCCGTGCCCACGGCTGCCGTCGGCGCGATCGCCGCCGTCGTCAGTGGTGTGGTCGCCGGAGGCAAGGGTGCGGTCGGGGCGGCCGTCGCGACGGTGATCGTGATCCTCTTCATGGGTCTCGGTCTCTACATTCTCCAGCGCACTGCCAAATCGCTTCCGCACCTTTTCCAAGCGATGGGCCTGATGCTGTACGCGGCGCAGATTTTGCTGCTGTTCATCTTCATGGCCGCATTCAAGAACACCACGCTCTTCCACCCCAAGGCCTTCGCGTTCACGCTGGTCGCCGGCACCCTCGCCTGGATCGCCGCGCAGACCCGTGCGCACATGAAGTCCAAGATCCTCTACGTCGAGCCCGAAAAGTCGGGGCACTCGTCGTGAGGGGTAGGGCCGGGATAAAGGGGCGTGGGATCTCCTGCTATCGTCCGGTGCCAACTGCGGCATCGCGGGCGCGGGCATTCGAGCTGACGCCTGCTCAATCGCGAGGCGAGATGCCCAACAGCCGCCCCCACATCCGTAACACCAGTCCCGTGCCGAACCGCGGCTGCACGCCGCGCCGACACAACGAGGTTGCCGTACCTATGCGTCACGCTGAAGGAGCCCGCGGTGAGTGCTGACCCGACGCAGGTGCTCGCCTTCGAGACCGACTGCCACATCTTCGATGGCTGTGGCTTCCCGGCTCCCGGCCTGCACTCGTTCCTGTTCGAGCCCCTTCTGGGGGACGGCGACAGCAACTTGTACTTCAACAAGCCGATGCTGCTGGCGCTGATCGGCTCGGTCATCGTCGTCGGCTTCTTCTGGGCCGCCTTCCGCAAGCCGAAGGTCGTCCCGGGCAAGTTGCAGATGGTCGCCGAGTCGGGTTACGACTTCATCCGCCGTGGTGTCGTCTACGAGACGATCGGCAAGAAGGAAGGCGAGAAGTACGTCCCGCTGGTCGTCTCGCTGTTCTTCTTCATCTGGATGATGAACCTCTGGTCGATTGTCCCGATCGCCCAGTTCCCGGTTACGTCGATCATCGCGTACCCCATCGGCCTTGCGGCGATCGTCTACATCACCTGGGTCTCGCTGACGTTCAAGCGGCATGGATTCGTCGGTGCGTTCAAGAACTTCACCGGATACGACAAGTCGCTCGGCCCGGTCCTTCCGCTGGCCATGTTCATCGAGTTCCTGTCGAACCTGATCGTCCGACCCTTCACGCACGCGGTGCGACTGTTCGCGAACATGTTCGCGGGGCACACGCTGCTGCTGCTCTTCACGATCGCCAGCTGGTACCTGCTCAACGGCATCGGGATCGCCTACGCGGGTGTCTCGTTCGTCATGGTGATCGTCATGACGGCCTTCGAGCTGTTCATCCAGGCCCTGCAGGCTTATGTGTTCGTGCTTCTGACCTGCACCTTCATCCAGGGCGCGCTCGCCGAGCACCACTGAGCCACCCCCTCTAAAACCCCTAAGCGTCCGGTGGCCAACCCCCGCCGGTCCGTACAGAGAAGGAAGAATCAGCATGGCTGCCACTGAGACCCTCGCCGCTGTCTCCGGCTCCCTCGGCTCCATCGGCTACGGCCTTGCCGCCATCGGCCCCGGCGTCGGCGTCGGCATCATCTTCGGTAACGGCACCCAGGCTCTTGCCCGTCAGCCCGAAGCTGCCGGCCTGATCCGCGCCAACCAGATCCTCGGCTTCGCCTTCTGTGAGGCGCTCGCCCTCATCGGTCTGGTCATGCCGTTCGTCTACGGCACCTGATCGTCCCGATCAGCGACAGCCCACTAGACGAAAGGCACTGACATGAGCCAGCTGCTCATTCTGGCGGCCGAGAAGGAGAACCCTCTCGTCCCGCCGATCCCCGAGCTTGTCATCGGCCTGATCGCCTTCGTCATCGTCTTCGGCTTCCTCGCGAAGAAGCTCCTCCCGACCATCAACAAGGTTCTGGAAGAGCGTCGCGAGGCCATCGAGGGCGGTATCGAGAAGGCCGAGGCCGCCCAGACCGAGGCCCAGAGCGTCCTTGAGCAGTACAAGGCGCAGCTCGCAGAGGCCCGCCACGAGGCCGCGCGTCTGCGCCAGGAGGCGCAGGAGCAGGGCGCCACGCTCATCGCCGAGATGCGCGCGGAAGGCCAGCGGCAGCGCGAGGAGATCGTCGCCGCCGGTCACGCGCAGATCGAGGCCGACCGCAAGTCCGCTTCCTCCGCGCTGCGTCAGGACGTGGGCAAGCTCGCCACCGACCTGGCCGGCAAGCTCGTCGGCGAGTCCCTCGAGGACCACGCACGGCAGAGCCGCGTGATCGACCGTTTCCTCGAGGACCTTGAGGAGAAGGCCGAGGCCGCGCGATGAACGGAGCGAGCCGCGGGGCACTGGCCGCCGCACGCGAGCGTCTCGACGCGTTGACGGACTCGACGTCCGCCGACGCGGCGAAGCTCGCCGAGGAGCTGGCCGCCGTCACCGCGCTGCTCCACCGCGAGGTGTCACTGCGTCGGGTCCTGACCGACCCGGCGCAGCCCGGCGAGGCCAAGGCCGAGTTGGCCCAGCGCCTGCTCGGCGGCCAGACCGGCGGTACGACCGTCGATCTGGTGTCCGGTCTGGTGCGCTCCCGCTGGTCGCAGTCGCGCGACCTGACGGACGCGCTGGAGGAACTGGCCAACATCGCGGACCTCACCGCCGCACAGCAGCGGGGCGCGCTCGACAACGTCGAGGACGAACTGTTCCGGTTCGGCCGGATCGTCTCCTCGAGCACCGAGCTGCGCGCCGCGCTGACCAACCGCGCCGCGAAGGTGTCGGCCAAGAGCGAGCTGCTGCGCAGCCTGCTCGGCGGCCGGGCCGACGTGACGACCGAGCGTCTGGTGACGCGCCTTGTGACCGCGCCGCGGGGACGTAGCCTGGAAGCGGGACTGGAGTCCCTGTCCAAGCTCGCCGCCGAGCGCCGGGACCGCATGGTCGCCGTCGTCACCTCAGCCGTGGTGCTGAGCGCCTCGCAGAAGCAGCGCCTGGGCGCCGCCCTCGCGAAGCTCTACGGCCGCACGATGCACCTCAACCTCGACGTGGACCCCGAGGTCCTGGGCGGGATCCGGGTGCAGGTCGGGGACGAGGTCATCAATGGCTCGATCGCGGACCGCATCGACGACGCCGCCCGCCGCGTGGCGGGCTAGCAGCAACTTCACAGCAGTACGTACTTACGACGGCCCTGGTTGGGCCGTACATGAAGAATCCTGGGGGTCGCCCCCAGACCCCCAAAGTGAAACTTCGGGCCCAACAAGGAGAGCAGGGAACCCAGATGGCGGAGCTCACGATCCGGCCGGAGGAGATCCGGGACGCACTGGAGACCTTCGTCCAGTCGTACAAGCCGGACGCGGCCTCGCGCGAGGAGGTCGGTACGGTCACCCTTGCCGGCGACGGCATCGCGAAGGTCGAGGGCCTTCCCTCGGCCATGGCCAACGAACTGCTGAAGTTCGAGGACGGCACCCTCGGTCTTGCGCTCAACCTCGAAGAGCGTGAGATCGGCGCCGTCGTCCTCGGCGAGTTCAGCGGCATCGAGGAGGGCCAGCCGGTCACCCGTACCGGTGAGGTCCTCTCCGTGGCCGTCGGCGAGGGCTACCTCGGCCGCGTCGTCGACCCGCTCGGCGCCCCGATCGACGGCCTCGGCGAGATCGAGACCAGCGGTCGTCGCGCCCTTGAGCTGCAGGCTCCGGGCGTCATGGCCCGTAAGTCGGTGCACGAGCCGATGGAGACCGGCTACAAGGCCGTCGACGCGATGACCCCGATCGGCCGTGGCCAGCGTCAGCTGGTCATCGGTGACCGCCAGACCGGCAAGACCGCCCTGGCTGTCGACACGATCATCAACCAGCGCGACAACTGGCGCTCGGGCGACCCGAAGAAGCAGGTCCGCTGCGTCTACGTGGCGATCGGCCAGAAGGGCTCGACCATCGCCTCCGTGCGTGGTGCCCTCGAAGAGGCCGGCGCGCTGGAGTACACGACCATCGTCGCCGCCCCGGCGTCCGACCCGGCCGGCTTCAAGTACCTTGCGCCGTACACCGGTTCGGCCATCGGTCAGCAGTGGATGTACGAGGGCAAGCACGTCCTCATCATCTTCGACGACCTCTCCAAGCAGGCCGACGCCTACCGCGCCGTGTCCCTGCTGCTGCGCCGCCCGCCGGGGCGTGAGGCCTACCCGGGTGACGTCTTCTACCTGCACTCCCGTCTGCTGGAGCGCTGCGCGAAGCTCTCCGACGAGATGGGCGCCGGCTCGATGACCGGTCTGCCGATCGTCGAGACGAAGGCCAACGACGTCTCGGCGTTCATCCCGACCAACGTCATCTCCATCACCGACGGCCAGTGCTTCCTGGAGTCGGACCTCTTCAACGCCGGTCAGCGCCCCGCGCTGAACGTCGGTATCTCCGTCTCCCGAGTCGGTGGTTCCGCGCAGCACAAGGCGATGAAGCAGGTTTCCGGCCGTCTGCGCCTGGACCTCGCCCAGTACCGTGAGCTGGAGGCGTTCGCCGCCTTCGGTTCCGACCTGGACGCCGCGTCGAAGGCGCAGCTGGAGCGCGGTCAGCGACTGGTCGAGCTGCTCAAGCAGGCTCAGTACCAGCCGATGGCCACCGAGGACCAGGTCGTCTCCGTCTGGGCCGCCACCACCGGCAAGATGGACGAGGTCCCGGTCTCCGACATCCGCCGCTTCGAGAAGGAGCTCCTGGAGTACCTGCACCGCAAGGAGCAGGGCCTCATGACCTCCATCAAGGAGGGCGGCAAGATGTCGGACGACACCCTCACCGCCATCGCGGACGGCATCGCGGACTTCAAGAAGCAGTTCGAGACCTCGGACGGCAAGCTTCTCGGCGAAGACGCGCCGGCCGCCGCGGCCAAGTGACGACGGAAGGGACCTGACTCATGGGAGCCCAGCTCCGGGTCTACAAGCGTCGCATCCGATCTGTCACCGCGACCAAGAAGATCACCAAGGCGATGGAGATGATCGCCGCCTCGCGCGTCGTCAAGGCGCAGCGCAAGGTGGCGGCCTCCACGCCGTACGCGCAGGAACTGACGCGTGCGGTCACGGCCGTCGGTACCGGCTCGAACACGAAGCACCCGCTGACCACGCAGGCCGAGACGGTCGTGCGGTCCGCGGTGCTGCTCCTGTCGAGCGACCGCGGTCTGGCCGGTGCCTTCAACTCCAACGCCATCAAGGTCGCGGAGCGGCTGACCGAGCGTCTTGAGGCCGAGGGCAAGGAGGTCGACACGTACATCGTCGGCCGCCGCGGTCTGGCCCACTACAACTTCCGCGAGCGCAAGGTCGTGGAGTCGTGGTCGGGCTTCACCGACGAGCCCAGCTACGCGGACGCCAAGAAGGTCGCGGCCCCGCTGATCGAGGCCATCGAGAAGGACACGGACCAGGGCGGCGTGGACGAACTCCACATCGTCTACACCGAGTTCGTCTCGATGATGACGCAGTCGGCGCTCGACGACCGACTGCTTCCGCTCAGCCTCGAAGAGGTGGCCAAGGAGGCTGCCCCCAAGGGCGAGATCCTTCCGCTGTACGACTTCGAGCCCTCGGCGGAGGACGTCCTCGACGCCCTCCTGCCGCGGTACGTCGAAAGCCGTATCTACAACGCGCTGCTCCAGTCGGCCGCTTCCAAGCACGCCGCCACGCGCCGCGCGATGAAGTCGGCCACCGACAACGCGGGAGACCTGATCACCAGCCTCTCCCGACTTGCCAACGCGGCCCGCCAGGCCGAAATCACCCAGGAAATCAGCGAGATCGTCGGTGGCTCTGCAGCCCTGGCCGACGCGACCGCGGGGAGTGACAGGTAATGACGACGACAGTTGAGACGGCCGTTGCCACGGGCCGCGTCGCCCGGGTGATCGGCCCGGTCGTCGACGTGGAATTCCCCGTCGACGCCATGCCCGAGATCTACAACGCCCTTCACGTCGAGGTGGCCGACCCGGCCCAGGACGGCGCGAAGAAGACGCTGACCCTGGAAGTCGCCCAGCACCTGGGTGGCGGCCTGGTCCGCACCATCTCCATGCAGCCCACCGACGGTCTGGTCCGCCAGGCCGCGGTGACCGACACGGGCTCCGGTATCACCGTGCCCGTCGGTGACTTCACCAAGGGCAAGGTGTTCAACACCCTCGGTGAGGTACTGAACACCGACGAGACCTACGACGGTGAGCGCTGGTCCATCCACCGCAAGGCCCCGCGCTTCGACGAGCTCGAGTCGAAGACCGAGATGTTCGAGACCGGCGTCAAGGTCATCGACCTTCTCACCCCGTACGTCAAGGGTGGAAAGATCGGTCTGTTCGGTGGTGCCGGCGTCGGCAAGACGGTGCTCATCCAGGAGATGATCTACCGAGTCGCCAACAACCACGACGGTGTCTCCGTGTTCGCCGGTGTCGGCGAGCGCACCCGTGAGGGCAACGACCTCATCGAGGAGATGGCCGAGTCGGGCGTCATCGACAAGACCGCCCTGGTCTTCGGTCAGATGGACGAGCCCCCGGGCACCCGTCTGCGCGTGGCCCTGGCCGGTCTGACCATGGCGGAGTACTTCCGCGATGTGCAGAAGCAGGACGTGCTGTTCTTCATCGACAACATCTTCCGCTTCACGCAGGCCGGTTCCGAGGTCTCGACCCTGCTCGGCCGTATGCCCTCCGCGGTGGGCTACCAGCCGAACCTGGCCGACGAGATGGGTCTCCTCCAGGAGCGCATCACCTCGACCCGTGGACACTCGATCACCTCGATGCAGGCGATCTACGTCCCCGCGGACGACCTGACCGACCCGGCCCCGGCCACCACCTTCGCCCACCTCGACGCGACGACGGTTCTCTCCCGTCCGATCTCCGAGAAGGGCATCTACCCGGCCGTGGACCCGCTGGACTCCACGTCCCGCATCCTGGACCCGCGGTACATCACGGCGGACCACTACAACACCGCCATGCGGGTCAAGGGGGTCCTGCAGAAGTACAAGGACCTCCAGGACATCATCGCCATCCTCGGCATCGACGAGCTCGGCGAGGAGGACAAGCTGGTCGTCCAGCGTGCCCGCCGCGTGGAGCGCTTCCTGTCCCAGAACACCCACGTCGCCAAGCAGTTCACCGGCGTCGACGGGTCGGACGTACCGCTGGACGAGTCGATCACGGCGTTCAACGCGATCATCGACGGCGACTACGACCACTTCCCGGAGCAGGCGTTCTTCCTGTGCGGTGGCATCGAGGACCTGAAGGCGAACGCCAAGGAACTCGGCGTCTCCTGAACTCCCTGAGTTCACAGTGAACCCCGTGGTTCACGCTTGAGGGGGCGGGGCACGTCCCGCCCCCTCTTCCACGCCCACTAGACTTGTAACCAACACCCGGCCGAACCGCCGGGTGGTGACCCGAGGAGCCACCTTGGCTGCTGAGCTGCACGTCGCGCTGGTCGCGGCCGACCGAGAGGTCTGGTCCGGCGAGGCCACCCTTGTCGTCGCGCGCACCACGTCCGGCGACATCGGCGTCATGCCCGGTCACCAGCCGCTGCTCGGTGTGCTGGAATCGGGCCCGGTGACCATTCGTACGAGTGATGGTGAGACGGTCGTCGCCGCTGTGCACGGCGGTTTCATCTCGTTCGCGGACAACAAGCTGTCGCTGCTGGCCGAGATCGCCGAGCTGTCGGACGAGATCGATGTCCAGCGCACGGAGCGGGAGCTGGAGCGCGCGAAGGCGGAGGGCGATGCCGCCGCCGAGCGTCGCGCCGATGTGCGACTGCGTGCGGCGGCGGCGAGCTGAACCAGCGCCTCACGCGATGACGTCACTCAGCCGCGGCTGGGACCGGAGTGATCCGGTGCCGGTCGCGGCTGAGGCAGATCTGGATGTTTTTTCCGTTCCGTTACCTATCGAAGGTACCTAGGAGACGAGGAGGTCGGTGTCGATGGTCCTCGCTCTGACTGTGTGCGGAATCGTTGTGGCCCTGGTGGTGCTGGCGCTGTTCGTCTTCGGTCTGCGCCGCAGACTCATCCAGCGATCCGGCGGCACCTTCGACTGTTCGCTGCGCTGGGACGTCCCGGAGAAGACCGACACCAGCGGCAAAGGCTGGAGCTACGGGGTCGCCCGCTACAACGGCGACCGCATCGAGTGGTACCGCGTCTTCTCCTACGCCTATCGCCCGCGCCGGGTCCTGGAGCGTGCCTCGATCGAGGTCGCGGGCCGTCGTCTTCCCGAGGGCGAGGAGGAGCTGGCGCTGCTGTCCGACCACATCGTCCTGACCTGTGTGCACCGGGGCACGCGTCTCGAACTCGCCATGAGCGAAGACGCGCTGACCGGGTTTCTCGCGTGGCTGGAGGCAGCCCCGCCCGGACAGCGAGTGAATGTGGCGTAGCCGCATTCACTCGCTGGGTGGGGGTCCCCCCGGACGAAGTCTGGGGGAGCGTCAATGTCGCTTAGCTCTTTCGGGTGGTCCGTTACGACAGTCCGCTGTTGATGGCGCTCACCAGCTCGCCGCCCGCGGTGTCACCGCTGAACTCCCAGAAGAACGCGCCGCCCAGACCCTGGTTCTTGGCCCACGTCATCTTCCCGGCGATCGTGGCCGGAGTGTCGTACGACCACCAGTTGGTGCCGCAGTAGGCGTACGCGGTGCCCGCGATGGTGCCGGTGGTGGGGCAGGACGTCTTGAGGATCTTGTAGTCCTCGATGCCCTGCTCGTAGGTGCCGGGCGCCGGTCCGGTGGCCGAGCCGCCGGGGGCGGCCTGGGTGACGCCGGTCCAGCCGCGGCCGTAGAAGCCGATGCCGAGCAGCAGCTTCTTCGAGGCCACGCCCTTCGACTTCAGCTTGGCGATCGCGTCGGCGGAGTCGAAGCCGGCGATCGGGATGCCGGCGTACGAGGTGAGCGGGGAGTGCGGGGCGGTCGGGCCGTCCGCGTCGAAGGCCCCGAAGTAGTCGTACGTCATCACGTTGTACCAGTCGACGTACTGGGAGGCACCGCCGTAGTCGGCCGCGTCGATCTTGCCGCCGGAGGTGCCGTCGGCGGTGATGGCCGCGGTGACCAGGTAGTTGGAGCCGAACTCCGAACGCAGCGCCCCCATCAGGTTCTTGAAGGCGGCGGCCCCGCTGGTGTCGCAGGTCAGACCGCAGGCGTTCGGGTACTCCCAGTCGATGTCGATGCCGTCGAAGACATCGGCCCAGCGGGGGTCCTCGATGACCGACTTGCAGGAGGCGGCGAAGGCGGCCGGGTTGGCCGCGGCCTGCGCGAAGCCGCCGGAGTAGGTCCAGCCGCCGAAGGAGTAGAGGACCTTGATGTTCGGGTACTTGGCCTTCAGCTCGCGCAGCTGGTTGAAGTTGCCGCGCAGCGGCTGGTCCCAGGTGTCGGCGGTGCCGCTGACGGACTGGTCGGCGGTGTACGCCTTGTCGTAGGCGGCGTAGGTGTCGTCGACGACGCACTTGCCGTCCTTGACGTTGCCGAACGCGTAGTTGATGTGCGTGATCTTCGAGGCGGAGCCCGAGGTCACCAGGTTCTTCACGTGGTAGTTGCGGCCGTAGACGCCCCACTCGGTGAAGTAGCCGAGCTTGACCTTGGAGCCGGTGGGCGGCGGGTCGGTGGTGCCGCCGGTGGTGTGCACGGCGACGGCGCCGCCGGCCGGTCCGGTCTGGTCGGCGGTGTCGCGGGCCCGCACGGTGTACGAGTAGTCGGTGCCGGCGGTGAGACCGGAGTCCGTGTACGAGGTGGTCGTCACGGTCGCCACCTTGGCACCGTCGCGCAGCACGTCGTAGTTCTTGACGCCCTTGTCGTCGGTGGCGGCGCTCCAGGCGAGCTTGACGGAGGTGTTGGTGATGCCGGAGGCGGTGGGCGTGCCGGGGGCGGACGGGGCCGCGTCGCCCGGGGTGGAGCCGCCGTCGCAACTGCCGCCGTTGAGCTTGCAGTTGGCGGGGGAGCCGCTGCCGGCGCCGTTGAAGCCGAAGGAGACGGAGGCGCCGGGGGTGAGGCTGCCGTTCCAGGACTTGTTCCTGGCGGTCCAGTGGGTGCCGGAGGAGGTGACGTCGGCGTCCCAGGCGGAGGTGACGGAGGTGCCGGAGGGGTAGTCCCACTCGACGGTCCAGGAGCTGATGGTGGTGTCGCCGGTGTTCTTGACGGTCCACTTGCCTTCGAAGCCGGTGCCCCAGTCCTGGGTCTTGGCGTAGGTCGCCGTGGCGGAGGTCGCGGCCTGGGCGGGGCTCGCGAGGCCGACCAGGCCGGCGAAGGGGAGCAGGAGCGTCGCGAGGCCTGCCGCGGCTCTGTGTCTGAAGCGCATCGTGCGCCTCCTCTTTTCGAGAGCGGGGAGTTGGGGCGTGACTGAGCCTCACGCCCACGGTGCCGCGAGAATAGAAAGGTCTGGACCATAGGTCAATAGGTCTGGACCACTCTCATGTGCGGCGGGTTCTAAACCCCCAACTCCTGCGCGAGAACGGCTGCTTGGACCCGGCTGCGCAGCTCCAGCTTCCCCAGCAGGCGGCTGACGTGCGTCTTCGCCGTCGCCTCCGCCATGTCCAGGCGCCTGGCGATGTCCGCGTTGGACAGTCCCTCGCCGAGGCAGGAGAGCACCTCGCGTTCCCTGCGGGTGAGGGCGTCGAGGACGGCGGGATCGGCGGTCGGCTCCCGCACGGGACCGGCGGCGAACTCGGAGATCAGACGGCGGGTGACGGCGGGCGCGATCAGACCCTCCCCGCGCGCAACGGTCCGCACCGCCTCCAGTAGATCCCTGGCCTCGGTGTTCTTGAGCAGGAATCCGGACGCGCCCGCGCGCAGTGCCCCGAACACGTACTCGTCGAGGTCGAACGTGGTCAGCACGAGGACGTCGGCGAGCCCCTCCCCGACGACCTTCCGGGTCGCCGACACCCCGTCCAGACGCGGCATCTGAATGTCCATCAGCACCAGATCGGGCCTCAACTCCCGTGCCCGCTGCACCGCTTGCTCGCCGTCGGCCGCTTCTGCGACCACCTCGATGTCGGGTGCGCTGCGCAGGATGAGGACGAGCCCGGCGCGTACGGCGGACTGGTCCTCGGCGACGAGGACACGGATCATTCCGAAACTCCTTCCGGTACGGGGAGCGTGGCGCGTACGGCCCACAGCGCGCCCTGCGGCCCGGCCCGGAACGTGCCGCCGAGGAGCGCGGCCCGCTCCCGCATCCCGGCGAGCCCGGCGCCGGAACCGGGGGCACGCGGGCCGTCGCGGCGGCCGTAGGGGCTGGTCACCCGGACGTCGAGCACACCGTCCCGCCGGCCGAGCGCGACGGTGACCCGGCCGGGGCAGGCGTGCTTGAGGGCGTTGGTCAGGGACTCCTGGACGATGCGGTAGGCGGCGAGTTCAACCGGCGCGGGAACCCCGCCGTGGCCGTCGCTGTCGAGGCGCACGTCGAGGCCGTTGGCGCGGGCGCCGTCGACCAGTGCGGCGAGGCCGTCCAGGGTGGGGGAGACGGCGGGCTCAGTGGCGCCGCCGGCGTCGCGCAGGATGCCGATCAGCCGCCGCATCTCGGCGAGGCCCGCCACGCTGTTCTCCCTGATGACGGTCAGCGCCTGGCGGGAGGTGGCCGGCTCGTCGATCGACAGCGCGGCCGTGGAGTGGATGGCGATCGCGGACAGGTGGTTGGCGACCATGTCGTGCAACTCCCTTGCCATCCGCGCCCGTTCGGCCGTGACCGCCTGACTGCGGTCGATCTCGGCGAGCAGTGCGGTCTGTTCGGCGCGCAGCCGGGCGGCCTCGGCGGCGTCACGGTGGTTGCGCACGATCCAGCCGGTGGCGGCGGGCCCGTACGCCACGACCCCGACGACCACCCCGATCAGCAGCGCCTCCGGCTCCCGCCACACCGCGAACGGCGCCAGCGTTCCGGCCACGGTGAGCAGACCGGTGATCCACTGGATGCGGCGGGCCGAGGCGAGCGGGCCGTACAGCACGGCCGCGTAGACGACGTCGGTGAACATCAGGACCGAGGCGATGCTGCCCTGGGTCGTGAGGTCGGCGCAGATCGCGACGGTGGCGATGAGCAGGGCCGCGCGGGGGGCCGTGCGGCGCAGCAGCTCGCAGCCGGCCAGCACGGTGAGCGGCACGAGGACCGGCCAGGGACCGTCGAAGAGCGTCATCGGGTCGCTGGACGCACGGGTGCCGAGGCCGATGCCCACCAGCAACAGGCCGCCGAGCAGGCCGCCGGCCGCGATGTACACGTCGAACCGGTGCGGGCGGGGGAGAGCCATGACTCCATCCAACACGGTGTCCGTGCGCCGCGCCTGATCCCCGGGAACGGTCCTGGACTGCATCTTTCGATGTACCGCCATTTCGTCAGCGCCGACGAGGAAAGGGACGGCCCCGGCCGTGAGCCTTGAGGGGAGACGAAGGGAGCGGTCGTGATCGTCGCACTGATCGTCGCGTGTGAGGTGGCCTTCTGGGTGCTGCTCGCGGCCGGACTGGCCTTCCGCTACGGGCTGCGCATGCCGCGCGTCGGGCTGGCCCTGCTGCTGTGCGAGCCGGTGCTGGAGCTCGTGCTGTTCACGGTCACCGCGATCGACCTCAGGAACGGCGCCGAACCCGACTGGAAGCACGGCCTGGCCGCCGTCTACATCGGCTTCACGGTGGGTCTCGGCCACTCGACGATCAGGTGGGCGGACGCCCGGGTCGCCCACCGGTTCGCGGGCGGCCCGCCGCCGGTGCGGCCGCCGAGGTACGGCACGGCTCGCGCCGTCCACGAGTGGAAGGTCGCGGGCCGCTGGATCCTGGCCGCGGTGGTCGCGGCGGCCCTCCTGCAGGCCGCCGTCTGGTACGTCGGCGACGGACAGGCCGCATCGCTGCGCGCCTGGCAGCAGCGCATGCTGTGGCTGATCGGCATCAACGTGGTCATCGCCGGCAGCTACACGCTGTTCCCCAAGCGCGAGCGCTAACGCTCCCCGCCCGGCACCCAGAGCACGTCGCCGACGTCCTTGTTCGCCGAGCGCGCCAGGATGAACAGCAGGTCCGACAGCCGGTTCAGGTAGGTCGCCGTCAGCGGGTTCATCTGGTCGCCGTGGACCTCCAGCGCCGCCCACGTCGAGCGCTCGGCCCGGCGTACGACCGTGCAGGCCTGGTGGAGCAGGGCCGCGCCGGGGGTGCCGCCGGGGAGGATGAAGGACCGCAGCTTCTCCAGCCGCTCGTTGAAGCGGTCGCAGTCCGCCTCCAGCTTGTCGACGTAGAACTGCTCGACCCGCAGGGGCGGGAACTGCGGGTTCTCGACGACGGGGGTCGAGAGGTCGGCCCCGACGTCGAACAGGTCGTTCTGGACGCGGGTGAGGACGGTGACGATCTCCTCCTCCAGCCCGCCCAGGGCGACCGCCGTGCCGATCACCGCGTTCGCCTCGTTGGCGTCCGCGTACGCGGAGATCCGCAGGTCGGTCTTGGCGACCCTGCTCATGTCGCCGAGGGCGGTGCTGCCCTGGTCGCCGGTCCTGGTGTAGATGCGCGTCAGATTGACCATGGGGCCAGCGTAGTTATGCCCCGGCCGTCCGGAACACACGTGTGCCGACCGTCACGGCCAGCGCCGTCAGACCGAGGGAGACCAGGGCGCCGTACAGCATGTGGGCGCTCAGATACGAGCCGACGTACGCGTCCCGCATCGCGTCCACCAGATAGCGCAGCGGCATGAAGTGGGACAGGACGTCCAGCCAGGCCGGCCCCAGGGTCATCGGGAGCATCAGGCCGGACAGCAGCATGGATGGCATGCTGACCGCGTTGACCAGCGGGCCGAACTCGTGCGGGGTGCGGACCTTCATCGCCAGCGCGTACGACAGGGAGGCCAGTGAGGCGGTCAGCAGGCCGACGAACGCGAAGCCGATCAGGATCCCGGCCAGCGGGGCCCGCAGTCCCATCGCCACCGCGGCCACGACCAGCAGCACCGCCTGGAAGACGAAGACCGTGGCGTCGCGCAGCACCCTGCCCAGCAGCAGGGCGAGCCGGCTGACGGGGGTGACCCGCATCCGCTCCACCACGCCCTGGCCCTGTTCGAGGATGATGACGAAGCCCGAGAACAGCGCCCCGAACAGCCCCAGTTGGAGCAGCAGGCCGGGTACGAGCACCTGCCAGGAGCTGCCGCTTCCGCCGAGCGGGAGACCGGTGAGCAGCGGTCCGAAGAACACCAGGTACAGCAGCGGCATCAGCACACCGAACAGCAGCGCGAAGCGGGAGCGCAGGGACTGGCGCAGATAGCGGCCGTAGACGATCGAGGTGTCGTGAAGAAGCATGGCTTTCCTATGCGGCTATGGGGGTTCACACGGCTACGGGGGCGGCGTCGGCCGGGGAGGGGCCGCGTCCGGTGATCGCGAGGAAGGTGTCCTGGAGCGGGGCGTCGATCGAGCCGCCGTACCGCAGTTTCAGCGCGCTCGGCGTGCCCTCGGCCACGACCACGCCCTGGTCGACGATCACCAGGCGGTCGGACAGGGCGTCGGCCTCGTCGAGGTAGTGGGTGGTGAGGAAGACCGTCGTGCCGTACTCGTCGCGCAGCCGGCGGACCAGGTCCCACAGGTCGGCGCGGCTGCCGGGGTCGAGGCCGGTCGTCGGTTCGTCGAGGAACAGCACCTTCGGGCGGTGCGTGAGCGCCAACGCGATGTCGAGGCGGCGGCGCCGGCCCCCGGAGAGCGCGCCGCACTTGCGGTCGAGCAACTCGGTGAGACCGAGGTCGTGTGCCAACTCCTCTGCGCGCGCGGCTGCTTGATCTTTCGTCAGGCGGTACAGGCGGCCCTGGGTGACCAACTCCTCCCGCACGGAGATCTGCGGGTCCACCCCGCCCGACTGGGCCACGTACCCGCACACCCGGCGCACCCCCGCGGCGTCGGTCGCGAGGTCGTGGCCGGCGACGGTGGCCGCGCCGCCGGTGGGTTCGAGCAGGGTCGTGAGCATGCGGAGCGTGGTGGTCTTCCCGGCGCCGTTCGGGCCGAGGAAGCCGAGGATCTCGCCCTCGCGGACGGTCAGATCGATGCCGCGCACGGCTTCCACGGGGCCACGCCGGGTCTGGAAGGTACGGGCGAGCGAGGCCGTACTGATGATGGGCATGGCCCAAGAAAAACAGAGTCTCTTAAAGTTTGCAATGGCTCCAAAATTTAAGACGGTCCACGAATCCGGAGCCGCGACGACCGGCACTAGCATTCGGGCCATGGCAGAGGGGCTCAGGGAGCGGAAGAAGCGCGAGACCAGGCAGCGGATCTCGGACATCGCCACGGGGCTGTTCCTGGACCACGGCTTCGTCACGGTGACGATCGCGGAGGTGGCGGATGCCGCCGACGTGTCCGTGAACACCGTCTACAACTACTTCCCGACCAAGGAGGACCTCTTCCTCGACCGCAGTAAGGGCGTCGTCGACCGGCTCTCGCGCTGGGTGCGCGGGCGGGACGTGGGCGAGTCGGCGGCGGCGGCCGTGCTGAGAGAGCTGCGCGACGAGGTCGAGGCGGTCTCACCCAGGGTCGGCCTGATGTCGGGCTACGACCGTTTCATGCGGGTCATCCATGACGCGCCCCCGCTGCGCTCCCGGCTGTGGAGCATCCAGCAGGAGGTCCAGGAGAACCTGGAGACGACCCTGCGCGAGGAGACGGGGTCCGCGCCCGGCGATCCGCTGCCCGCTCTGATCGCCGGTCAGATCAACTGGATCCACCAGACGGTCATGGGCAGTATCGGGCGCGAGATGGTCGCGGGGCGCGAACCGGACGAAGTATCACGAGAGACCCTCGCGCTTCTCGATGACATGGAGGAGCTGTTGAGCGAAAAGGTGCTCAACTACGCCGTACGAGACCACTCGTGACAGCTACCGGTGTGATGTCCGTCAGATGAGACGTGACGCGCATTACTAAGCGGTCACACAGCCTCTCACGAGCGCTAGGGTCCGCCGAAGAGGCAACCTCAACAGGCTGTAACGCGTTTCAAAGGGGAGTCGCAACAGTGGCACGGAAGCTTGCCGTCATCGGCGCCGGCTTGATGGGTTCCGGCATCGCCCAGGTCTCCGCCCAGGCGGGCTGGGACGTGGTCCTCAGGGACGTCACCGACGAGGCGCTGAAGCGCGGCACCGACGGTATCAAGGCTTCGTACGACAAGTTCGTCAGCAAGGGCAAACTGGAGGCGCACGACGCCGACGCCGCCCTCGCCCGGATCACCGCGACCACCGATCTGGACGCCGCCGCGGACGCCGACATCGTCGTCGAGGCCGTGTTCGAGAAGCTGGAGGTCAAGCACGAGATCTTCCGCGCGCTCGACAAGATCGTGCGCCCGGACGCCGTGCTGGCCTCCAATACCTCCGCGATCCCGATCACCAAGATCGCGGCGGCCACCGAACACCCGGAACGTGTCGTCGGCGTGCACTTCTTCTCGCCGGTCCCGATGATGCAGCTCGTCGAACTGGTCCGCGGCTACAAGACGAGCGACGAAACCCTCGCCACCGCGCGGGAGTTCGCCGAATCCGTCGGCAAGACGTGCATCGTCGTGAACCGGGACGTGGCGGGCTTCGTGACCACCCGTCTCATCTCCGCCCTCGTCGTCGAGGCGACCAAGCTCTACGAGTCGGGCGTCGCCACCGCCGAGGACATCGACCTCGCCTGCAAGCTGGGCTTCGGCCACGCGATGGGCCCGCTGGCCACGGCGGACCTGACCGGCGTCGACATCCTGCTGCATGCCACCAGCAACATCTACACCGAGTCCCAGGACGAGAAGTTCGCCCCGCCGGAGCTGATGCGCCGGATGGTGGACGCCGGTGACATCGGACGCAAGAGCGGGCAGGGCTTCTACAAGCACTGAAACCGCACAAGCCCCTCACGTTTCACGCGAGGGGGTGAATTGGGTATCGGTTCGCTTACGGACGGCAACCTCCGACCGCAGAACGCAGTCAGAGGTGTCATCACTGGACATCACATTCGTGGAGTACTGCACGCACTCACGGGGAGCGCATATGTACATCAGGGGCGACCACGCCGAGCTGGTCGTCGGGGGCCGCCTCGACGTCCGCAGCGCGGCGGACGCCCGTACGGTCCTGCACTCGGCCGTCGACGACGGAGCCGGCGACCTGGTGCTCGACCTGTCCGAGCTGGATTCCTGGGACGCCACGGGACTCGGGGTGATCATGGGGGTGCACCGCAGGGCCGGCCGCTGTGGCCGCCGCCTGGTGCTGCGCGACGTACCGCCGCAGATGCAGCGCCTCCTGGTAGCCACCCGACTGCACCGGATCCTGGCGGTCGAGGGCGGCATCGGGGTCGAGTCCCTGCCCCGCGTCTGACCCGCACACCCCGGCGAAACGCGTGCCCGCGCGCAATCCTCACGAGACTGTGACGTCTCGGACGGCGCGGGACCCCGGGCTGTCGTAGATACTGTGCGAAGGTTTAGGGTTCGGTCGCCCGCTGCCACACACTCTTCGAGCGGGCCCGGACCAGAAGCGACAGCGCTGTGTGCAGCAGGCCGGGAGGGGCCTGGGTCCTCATCCCGGACCCATGACACACGAGACGCTTTTGGGGGGCTTGAAACCTATGGACCCGAACCACCAGGGACCCGAGGAGTACGGCCATGACGGCGATGGCGGTCCGCCGCGCCAGCGGCCTCCCAGGGATCCCCTCACGCCCGGCCTTGGCCAGAACTCACCCACGCTCGCCCGTACCGTGCAGCTCGTCGCGGGCGACTTCCTGCTCACCGTCAACCCCGTCGACGGCAGCGAGATAGAAGCCTGCCCGCCCGGCGAGCGGCCCGGACGGCCCGAGAAGTACAGCGCCGCCGCACGCGCCGAGGTGGACCGCGCGGCCCGCCCGTCCGTCCCGCCGGGACGGACCCGCACCGCCCTGCCGCTCCTGGCCCGCCAGGACGAACGCGAACGACTGGTACGGCTGCTCGCCCGCGGCCGCTCGGTACGTCTGACCGGCCCCGCGGGATCGGGCCGCACCAGCCTCCTCGACGTCGTCGCCGAGGACTGCTCGGACCTCGCCCCCGACGGCGTCGTCCGCCTCACCGGCTTCCACCGCACGGCGACCGAGCTGCTGTACGACCTCTACTACGCCGTCTACAACTCACCCCTGCACCGCCCCGACCGGAACGGGCTGCTCTCCTGCGTCAGGGAGATCGGCGCGGTCGTCGTCCTCGACGACGTCGAGTTCGGCGGCGCCGCGCTCGACGAACTGCTGGACGCCACGCCGGAGTGCGCGTTCGTGATCGGTGCGACCCCGGAGGTGCCCGCACCCTCGGCCGACTCCACCGTCGAGGAGGTCTTCCTCAGCGGCCTGGAGCGCGCCGACGGAATCGAGCTTCTGGAGCGCGCCGTCGGCCGGGTGCTCACCGAGGAGGAGTCGAACTGGGCGGGCGACCTGTGGTTCGAGTCCGAGGGCCTGCCCCTGCGCTTCGTCCAGGCCGGCGCCCTGCTCAAGGAACGCGACCGGCAGCGGGCCGGCGCGAGCGCCGTCGCCGAGTTCGGCGTCTTCGCGGACGCGGCTCCGGCCGACGCACCCGTCGAGGCGGACCAGGCCGAGGAGATACCCCTGCCCGCGCTCGGCGAGGCCGCGGCACCGGCCCCGCTGCTCGCCTCCCGGCTGAGCGAGTCCGCGCGTGCCACCCTGCGGTTCGCCGTCGCGCTCGGCGGCGAGGTGCCCCACCAGGCGCATCTGCCCGCACTCGTCGGTGACACCCACGCGGACGCCGCGCTGGGCGAGCTCGCCGCCTCGGGTCTGGTCTCCCCGGTCGGTTCCCGCTACCGGCTCGCCGCCGGTGTCCTCACCCAGCTGGAGGCGGCCGGATACGGCGACGACACCGAGGCCCGCGCCCTCGCCGCCGCCCAGCACTACGGCTGGTGGGCCGGACACCCCTCGGTCACCCCGGAGCGGGTGTGCGGGGAGGCAGACGCCCTGCTCGCCGCCCTCGACACCCTGATCTCCGCCTCGTTCGAGCCGCAGGGACCCCCGTCCTCGCCCGCCGAGGGCGAGGAGAGCCCCCTCGTGCAGCTGGCCCGCACGGCGGCGCCCGCGTTCGCGGCGGGCGGTCACTGGGGCCCCTGGGAGCGGGCACTGCGCTCTGGCGCGGAGGCCTCGCGGCTCGCCGGCGAGATGTCCGACCGGGCCTACTTCCACCACGAGCTCGGCATCCTCGCGCTCTGCGGCGGACAGCTCGACCAGGCCCGCGCCGAACTGGAGGCCTCCATCGGCCTGCGCGGCGCCCTCGCCGACAAGCACGGCACCGTCGCGGGCCGCCGCGCCCTCGCCCTGGTCTCCGACCGGGACGGCACCGCGCCCGGCCTGGCCGTCCTCGGTGCGACGGCGGGCGAGGAGGTCCCCGAAGCCCGGTACGAGGAGTCGGCCTCGCCGCCCGGGGGAGTCCCCGCGGCCTTCCCGCCGCTCCGGCCGCCGGCCGACTCGCCGACGGTCGTCGTCAGCCGCACCCCCTCGCTGCCCGCGCGCTCGCACAAGGTCCGGGGCGGTCTCAGAGGCCTCGCCAAGCGCAACCTGGTCGCGGCCGGAGCGGGCGCGCTGCTGGTGGCGGTGCTCGGCACCGTCGTCACGCTGGGCGCCACCTCCGACAACGACCCCAACGCCCCCTCCAACCAGGTCGGCCCCAACCCGTCGGCCAGCGTCGGCATCGACGAGGGCGACCTCGGCGCCGACGCCCCGAAGAACGGCGACGGTCCGGGCGACACGGGTACGGCCACGACCCGTCCCACCGACCCGGGGCCCGACGGCACGTACGGGACGTCGGACGATCCGACGCCCACGGGAGCGGTCGAACCTTCGGGCGGCGCGAGCGGGACGAAGGGACCGGGGAGCAGCGGTACGCCGAGTTCGCCGAGGCCGACGACGCCCAGGCCCTCGACGTCGAAGCCGTCGACATCGTCCACGCCGACGGGCTCGGGTTCCTCGTCACCGTCGACGTCACCGTCCGGGAGTGCGGAGCCTTCGGTGACGCCCACCGCCACCACCCCGACCGCCACGATCCCGAGCAACGCCACCTCGGCCAGCGGCACGGCCTCCATCACCCCGGTGGAGACCAGCAGCTCGGTCAGTGCCCCGGCGAGCAGTTCGCAGCAGGTCATCTGAGGCACGGCGCATGACAGGAGGGCCGGGTCCGCCACACGGACCCGGCCCTCGTCGTCGTAGCGGACGAAGTGCTGTCAGAACAGCCGCAGTTTGTCGTCCTCGATGCCGCGCAGCGCGTTGTAGTCCAGGACCGTGCAGCCGATGCCGCGGTCCGTGGCCAGTACGCGGGCCTGGGGCTTGATCTCCTGGGCGGCGAAGATGCCGCGCACCGGGGCGAGATGGGGATCGCGGTTCAACAGGTCCAGATAGCGCGTGAGTTGCTCGACGCCGTCCGTATTCCCAAAGGTACCGCCGAATGGTACAATACGGACATAAAGGAACATTCGGCGTATGAGTACCACCCAAACCTCACCGGTCTCAATCAGCATTGCACTTCAGCGCGTTGCCGACTACGCGCGACTTTCTGAAGACGACGCCAAAGACCCCGATCTGAGGGGCGAAAACGTCGGCATCCAACTGGACGAGTGCGCCGTCTTTAGGACGACTCGACCTGACTGGACGCTCGTCGGAAGCTTCAAAGACAACGACATCTCAGCGTCGGCGTACGGCAACGAAGTCCGCGAGGACTTCGAGCGACTGATGAACCTTGTTCGCACCAACGGTGTCGACGTCATCCTGTGCGTCGAGGTAACGCGCCTCTTCCGTAAGCCGCTTGAGGCTGAGGTTCTGATCGACCTGGTGTGGTCGAAGAAAACCACCTTCCACACCGTTGTCACCACACGCGGTGGGTACTACGACCTCCGTACCAGTGCCGGACGCAAGGCAGTCCGCGACGCGGTGAACGCCGCTGCTGGTGAGAGCGACAACATTTCAGACCGCGTGCGAATGAAGAAGGCTGCGCTTGCTCGTCGGGGGATGCCCAACGGTGGACGCCGCCCTTACGGGTTCGAGGCGAACCACATTGACCACCGTGCATCCGAGATCGCGGTCATGCGCGAGATGGCCGAGCGCATCATCAAGGGTGAGTCAGAGCTGTTCATCATGGCCGACCTTGACGCGCGAGGTGTCAAGACTGCCGAGGGCGGCCGGTGGACAAAGGCCACCATGGTCAACATGCTGCGGCGCGTGCGATACGCACCGTTCGACGACTCCGGCAGGGCAATCCGCGAGCACAACGGTGTTCACTACAAAGCTGTTTGGGACGCGGTCTTTGATGCCGTCACTTGGGAAAAGCTGCAAGCTGCTCTGAACGGCGATGCCCAACTACGCGAGCAGCGAGGCAACCCCCGCAAGTATCTACTTCGTGGGTTCGTGTTCTGCGGAGCCTGCGGTTCATTGCTCGGCGGCTCGATGAAACGTGACCGCCCGAGTCAACCGAACAAGCCGCGTTACAAGTGCAAGCCGTATGACGCCTATGGCAGGCGTACAGGATGCAGCGGGGTGTCTCGACTGGCTGAGCCGATGGAGGATTTCATCAGTGAAGCGGTCCTGTTCCGGCTGGACAGTCCGGAGTTCGCTGCCATCTTCGCCGAGAACGACGAAGACTCTGCCAAGCTGAAGGCTGCGCTCGATGTACGGCAGCTCAAGAAGCAGAAGCTCGACGAGCTGATCGACGGCTATTACGGCGAAAACCCGGACGACCTGAGTCGCGAACAGTTCATGCGCGCCAAGGCATCCGGTGAGGCTGCGCTCAAGAGTGCCGAGCGCGAAGTCGAGAAGTACAGCACCAAGCGTGCTGTGGTTGGCATCCCGATCGGTCAAACGATCCGTGAGGCGTGGGAGCGAAACGCTGACATCGGGTGGCGTCGAAAGATCGTCGGTCTACTGGTAGACAAAGTCATCGTGCATCCAGGCGGTGGTAAGCCTCGATACAAGCGATGGCGCTTTGACGTTGAGCAGATCGAGATTCAGTGGAAGGTGTAGCTAGGTAGCGACATTACGAAAGAACCTCCGACGCCGGTCGGAGGTTCTTTTATTTGAGCAGACGGGCAAGCGTGCGCATGACGTTCTTGTTCTTCAGATGTAGTGGGACGCCACTCTGTGCGGTGGACTTCCTCATATACGCCGATAGATCGAAGCTGTCCGTTACAGGTGTTTCGACCTTGTTCTGGCTCTTCCTGGCGGCGCGTTTCCTCGTGGGAGATGTGGTTGCTTTTTTGTTCACAGCGAAAACTCAACTATTTATTACTTAATTATATCAGCCCTACCTGCCAATTTGAATACCGAAAGGAGTTGGTCGGCATGGCATACGTGACACGGCGCGTCAGTGATCTCTCTGGCACCGAAGGTGCGGAATCGGATTTCGCTGCCCTCACCGTTCGCCGGTACCCGGGCCTTGAAAAGCCCGTCCAGCTGGACGTCACGCCCGCAGAAATCAAGGAACTCAAGGACAATGAGGAAGTTGTCATAGTCGAAGTGAAGCAACCCGGCAGCAACGAATCCGAACTCGTCCACATGCTCCGCGACGACTTCGACGCGCTCGCACCTAAAGACAACATGGCTGCACTGCTCGGCCAGGCGCGCGGAACTCGTGGCCGTCGGCCTGGAACCAAGGTCAACGGCAACGGCGGCTGAAGCGTCGTCACCAAAAGCCCGTGCATCTCACTACCTACGCGGTGGTGGGGTGCACGGGCACTCTTCGGCACTCGGGGTGTGTGCGTACCCCGTGTGGTGAGTGTGTGGTGACCCCTACGCCTGGATGGTCGTTGACCTCTGGGAACGAGCGACTCAACGCGGGCACAAGCTACCCGCAGAAGGGAGGTTCTTCTGATGGAACTCAGCGCAAGGGATATGGAGGTGGTCAGGGTGGTTGGACGCTTCTACCAACTGGCTGCCTCACATGTAGCAGCCTTGGTTTTCCCGGACACGTCGGAAACGCCGGTAGATAGGACGCTGGCACGGCTGGTCAAGAACGAGGCGTTGAACCGGATTGGTCGCCGTGCGGCTGGCCCGCAAGGTGGGGCTGGCGCTTACGTGTACCAACTCGGGCCACGTGGTTGGTGGCTTCTAGGGCGCGAGGGCCGGTACCGGCCATACCGCTCGATTAACCACCACGCGTTGCGGGTGGCAGATGTGTACGTGGATCTCGTGACTGCCGAAAGGCAAGGAGGGATCAAGATTCTGCATGCTGAACTGGAACAACCTATTGGAAATGCTCGGCCAGACCTGACCGTTGAACTTGGTCTCGTACAGAAGCGTCAGAAGACGAGTTATGCCATTGAGGTGGACCTTGGGAGCGAGAAGCCCCGGATCATTGCCGCCAAGTGTGCCGCCTATTTGGAGGCGTTCAGGCGCGGGCTGCGTGACCCGTTCCCGTACGTGCTCTTCCTGGTACCCGACGAGTGGCGTAAGTCCGAGGTATCTCGGGTACTTGGCCGGCTGACCGATGGACGGGATGTTTTCAGTGTCGGACTGTTCGACGAGCTTGCTGCCGGATTCTCGGCAGCGCCGTGACATTCAGGCTTGCCTCAGTCTTGCCCGATACCATTGACCTATATATAGGAGGCTTCATAATAGAACGCAATGAATGATGAACAGCAGAACGACCTAAGAAAAGAGATGAACAAACGGTTCGACGACCTCGACGACCAGTTTGCCAAGCTATTTGACTATCTGGAAGAGCGGATGAACAAGACCGATGCGAGCCTCGACAATAAGGCAGAAAAATCAGAGGTGGGTCGTGTTCTTCAAACTCTCGATGGCTTATCGGGTCGACTTAGCGATGTCGAAACCGAGCAGGCTGCACATGCTTCGCAGCTTGACCGGCATGAGAAGAAGCTCAAGCAGTTAAAGCCTGAAGCCGGATTGCGCTAACGCCTTCAATTTTGCGGGTTAATCTTGCCCTCTCTTGTTATAATTAAGGCCATGCAAACAAGTAGAAATATTCGGATTCTTCGTGAGGCGAAGAGAGAAGCAAATAGAGAGGGCATAAGCTTAGCCAGCCCTGATAAATTTGAACAGTGGAAATCAAAGGTACGGTATGGGTTAGTCCAAGGCTTGGGCGCCAACCATCCACTCGTACAGAAGTTCGCCAATGTTCGCTATTGGCCTGTTTCCATTGGCCGTCGTTCAATCTCTGATGAGCGGCGAGAGGCTTCTTTCGTTAGTGCACTTAGTCGAGTCAAAGGGATGATTGATGCGGCAGTTTTTGAAATAGAGCAAGAAGGTGCAAGCGATGACTGGGCAGATGACACAGCATTTGATCCTGACCTTTGGGAGCACGTCCAAGACGATGTGCAAGCCGGGAAATGGGATCGAGTTGCCAGGGAAACTGCGATTTTTGTGGAAGACCGTGTACGACAATGGTCTGGAAACCCGAAAGATAAAAAAACCGGGAAAACCCTGTTCGGCAAAGCATTGTTCGCGGTGGTGCTCGGTGATAGCAGCGAATTTCGCTTAGGCAAGGAAGCGGCCGAGTGGGAAGGGTGGCGAATGCTAGGGACGGGATTCATTCAAGCACTCAGTAATGTAGATCGCCACAATATTCAAAGGCGTACCGGTACCGATGCAAAACGGTACGCCTTTGGTGTATTGGGTCTCGGTAGCTTGATCCTTACGCAGCTTCGCTATCAGCACGGCGAGGATTTGAACATCGAGAACTAGAGTCTTGGGCTTGATGCCTGACGGCTAAGTCGACGGCAACGACACCGAGTATCCATCGCCTTGTGCGCCTCTCCATGACCTTCTTCACCTCTGTTGTGCGCTCATGTACGCAGCAATAATTAGACCTCTTAAGCAGGGTGTCGTGGGTTCGAGCCCCACCTGGCCCTCCACGGAAGAAAGTCGACCACAACAGTGGTGGACTTTTTTCTTTGGCTGTCTTTTGGGTTCGCTTCACGACGGCCTCAAACGTGCTTTGACGGCTAATTTGACGGCTACGGTTGCCGTCAGCGCCTTCCGTCGACTTCTCCGCGCTATCAGTTGGTTGACTCAGAACGTCTTGCAGTGCCTCCAATGCATCGCGCTTCACGTCCATGTCAGCGTGCTGATAGATCTGCTGAGTCACGGACACGTGTGAGTGGCCGAGGATGAGCTGAACCACTCGGGGCGGTATGCCAAGGCGAAGCATTATGGTCGCGGCAGTGTGGCGCTGATGATGAAGCTTGATGATCCGTACGCCCGCTTCGGTGCAGAGCTGCCGGAACGTCCTGCCGAAGTTGCGTGGGTTCAAGGGCGTTCCGGTTGTCGAGGAGAACACCAAGCCGTGTGCGGACGCCGGCGAGCCTGTCAGGTCGCGAAGAACAACGAGAGCGTCGGCAGCAACCTTGATGAGCGGGAGTCCGCGGCGGCTGGCGTTGGTTTTGAGCGGCCCGACCTCGATCTTGCCCTTGACGTCCTGGAGTTGCTGACGCACGTCGAAGGTGCCTTCCACGAAGTCGATGTCTTGCCAGCGCAGCCCAAGTACCTCGCCCCGGCGCATGCCGTAGAACAGGGCGAGCACGAAGGCTGCGTGGAGTCGGTGATGCTGCGCGGTGGCGAGGAACTGTTGTGCCTCTTCGATGGTCCACGGAATCACCTCGCTGGCCTGCGTCTCCGCACGAGGGAGTTCCACTAGACGTGCGACGTTGCGAGAGATCAGTTCCTCACGCATAGCGCGGCGGAGGGCGGCACTCAAGGTGTTCCGCATCATCTCGATGCGGCGTGACGAGTAGTGGCCTTCTGCGGCCTGCTCGTTGAGGAAGCCTTGAACGGCCTTGACGCTGAGACCGGCGAGGGTGTGGTGGCCGAGCACAGGCTTGAGGTTCAGGCGACAGATCAGTTCGTACTGCTCGTAGGTCTTCGGGCGCTTGGTTCGCTGAACGACCTCCGCCAACCAGTAGTCCAGGTAGTCACCGAGCTTCCATGACTTGTCTGCGGCCGGGATGCCCTGGTCGTTCTTCGCTTTGGCTTCGGTGAGCTTCTTGTGCGCCTCGGCGCGGGTCGCGCCGTAGACGCGAACCCGCTTGCGCACACCGCTGGTGGTCAGGACGTAGACGGCACCTTCCCAACGCCCGTCCTTGCGCTGGTAGGTCGTGCCTTCGCCGTTGGAGTGACGGCGAGCCATCAGGCTGTGGACTCCTGCTGAAGTTGCTGCACGAGTGCCTGCACGGCCGCGGCGGGGATGAGTCGCCGTCTACCGATCTGGATGGTGGCCAGTCGGCGGGAACGGATCAACTGGTAGAGCGTCCACTTGCTGATCCGTAGTTTCTCCGACGCTTCCTTAACTGTCAGGAGCTCGGGTTCATCGGGATGATGGTTCTGTAGGTGAGTTTCTATATTTCCTCCTATCTGGGGGGTACACCCCACTTTATATCTTGATGCCTGATTCTGAGTTTGGGCTTGCGTGCTGCTGAGCCTGTCGATGTCCTCGGGCTCCTGGCCCGCGTGGCCGGCTGCGGTAGGAGGGGTCGGGTTCAACGACACCTGCGGCTGGGGTCAGCTGTTGCCCATCTGCCCAGTGGGCTTCGGTCCGTTGAAGCGGTGAGTCATGCGAAGTGTTGTTCCTGCGATGCCTCGCAGCTCACGGATGAGCTCATCCATCTCGCTTGCGCTGACCCGTAGGTCGGTGTCGGTCTTCGGGTGCCATAGCGCTAGTTCTGCTTCCGACAGATGGTCGGCAAGCCGCAGTACCTCGACAGCGTGAACCAAACGGTTGCGCTCCCAAAGCGCTCTGGACATCCGCTTCTCCAAACCAACGAGGTCCCTGTAAAGCCCGTCGTTCTCGCCTCGGGCCGCCCGGGTTTCCTGGCAGAGCTTCAAGAGCTCGTTCCGCGCGGCACCAACACGCTTCAGGATGGACGCCAGTTCAGACTTGTCATGGCCTCGCGCCACTGTGACGAGGTAGGCCACGCAGTACTCGACGGCCGATGCCTCGACGGTGATCTCTCCGAGCGCCTGAAGGAACTTGTCGTCTGCCATGAGGCCAGCGTGTCAGGAGGCTGTCCCTTGAAGTGGGGCGGTGACGTATCCGTGACGCGATGGCATGAACGACCGCATCAGACGGCCGCCGCGGCGTCGGCCTGGTTGTGCGGTTCCACCCTCACGCCGACGGCGGGGCGAGGTCGCGAGGTTCTTGGGCGTTCACCGTGACGCGGATGCGGCACGGCACATCCCCGTAGTTCTGGACGGCGTAGACCAGGCGCACCATGTCGTCCTGCCGTTCCCTGAGGAGCGAGCCGACCACGAGTCGCTGTGTGGCCTGACATCTGCGCAACAAGATTTTTGGGCAGTGCCTACGCTCAACGCTTTTGATTATGAATTATGCTTCTGGTTCGTCAAGCTATCTGAGCAGTATGAAGGGGATGAGGCCGTAGGTGGCGGCTCATCCCCTTGCAAGACCCGAGGGACTAAGTGAGAGTGTACGGAGTCTGATCACTTGCCTTGCTGTGGCGCTCCACGCTTGTTACACGGACTATGAGCTTTCCTCCCGAGCAACAAACACCCACGCTGTCGCCAGGAACAGGAATTTCTTCGGCGACAACACCATTCTTGTCGGCCCGGTAGACGTGTTCACTGTTGTAAGGGCCTTCAAACTTGGTGAGGCCAGTTCCCTTGTCGAACTCGATTTTCACGTCTTCGTTGGGGACGAATCCAGTGGCCCGGACCTTGATGTCTGTGATTCCCCCAGGGCCCGATGCCGGGTTGATGGAGATTTGCGGCCGGGTTGTCGGGCTGGATGAGGGGGGCAAGGGTGGTCCATCAGGCGTGACTAATACGGACGCGCTGACAGGTGCGGAAGGACTCGGCGATTCCTTGTCCTCGGGCTCATCTTCCCCAATCAAGATGGGGGCAGCTGCAATAAGGGCAGCCACGATGACAGCGCCTGCACCGATGGAGGCCACAATAATGGCTATTTTTGAGCCCCCAGGAGGTTCCTGGGATGACGCCGAGCCGGGAGGGTCCGGCCGTCGAGTCTGTGTTGTGGCCTGGCCGCCAGATGAAACCGGAATGTCTTGCGAAGAGGCGGCGGCCTCGTGCTGGTGGGGTGTTGCGTTGAACTGGATGGCTGGGAAGTCGCTCAGCACCTGAGCCCAGATCTTGTTCCTGCCGTCGACCATGCGGCCAGCGCTTAGTTGCCTGTTGACGTCCTTCCAAAAGGAACTGGCAGTGGTGAAGGCAGCTGAAGAAGGAGCATGGTCGCTGGGGAACCCTGCCGCATCGAGCAACTGCATCGCATCTACATGAGTGCGGTATTTCTGGCAGATCTGCGCCAGCTCCGCTGGGCTGAAGCTCTCTTGCACTTGATCCTCTTGTCGATCCCGCCACGCGGTGAGGCGGACGGCCTGTCGGTACACGAACATGACACAGCGTGAAAATGATCTTCAAGCCGCGCCAGAGACCCCGTGGGGGCAAGTTACAGAACTTCCGCCGTTCAGACGTCGAGATCGTGAATTTCCCTTTTTGATCATGACTTTTGGCATATGTCTTCTCTATGGGTGCCACAGAAAGATATCAATTGCCGCAATAGATCCATATTGGATTATTATGTTCTACATGCCGAATATGTCGGATGTTGAACTGGCTACGTAGGAGGGCGAGGAGACCGGCTCGTAGCTCGATCAAGGTAGAAAAGTAAAAACCCTGCCGCTGGATGCGGCAGGGTGAATGTTTGGTGGCTCAGGTCACAGTGCTAATAGCACGGCCCATCTTGCCAACCAGCGGAAATATCTGGCCTGCTCATGAGCCAGCCATATGGAGTTGGGTCCTCGAAGAAGGGTTCAACTCCAGTGCAAGCAACTTTGGTTCCGTCGGTCATGTAAGACCAACTTGAGTCGTCTCCCGATCCGATGCTCTTGCGATACACCCCTTGGCTTTCTTCGCCAGGATTCCAGACGGTCACGCGACCGTAGATGAAATCCTTACCAAAGATCAGGGTTGTTCGCTTGAGTTCTGTGAGCGCCGTGTAGCGGCCCCAGTTAGCTGCACACGAAGGTGAGTAACGCAGTTCAAGCGTTCCTACCTCATCGTCTCCATACGTGATGGCTTGGCGGCCAACTGTGATGGCGTCCCCGTCGCAGAGCCCTTGCGGATTCTTGCCGGTACAACTGGAGGCATAGCAGCCCCCAGTTTCGGCGTCGGCCATAGCCGGAACGCCCAATAGCAACGCAGCCGAGGTAACCCCCACCACGATTGCCTTTTTCAGTCTTCTCAACTCACCCCTCCAAGGTGAAAGTATTGAAGCTTGCTTTTTGAGTTTTGCAACTTTTTGCAATTAGGTCAAGGATGAGTTAAAATTCTCCTGTATGGAAAAGTTGAAATTATCCGTCTTGACCGGTCTCGGTGTGGCCGCTGTTATCACATTGTTTGAGGCCACCTTAATGTTAATCGGTGGACGCAATGCTTCTGGAAGTCTAGTTGGTTTCTTGCTCACACTTGCGCTGCCTGTCGCTGCGGGATTATTCATGACCGGTAGGTTTAAATTTAAAGCTGGGGCTGAAATTGGAATCTTTGTCGTTCTGCTTTCTCTTGGGCTTATTGGGTACGTTCAGCTGATACCTAATATGTTTGCGCGCGGGGTCGTCTTCTTTTTGATCTACTCTGCCGCCTTTGCTCTGGGTTCACATCTGTTGGAGGTTCGAATACTCACCCTCAAACGTAAGTGGGTAATATTCTCAAGTCTCTTTGTTGTCGTCGTTTCCTTGCAGATCGGCGTTAATTTCGCAACGCGCCTAGTATTTTCAAACGCTAGCTGATTGTGCCATTATAAGAGTTCACCCTCCAAGGTGACCCGGCCGCTTTTTCTTGCGGCCGGGTTTTTACTTCTACCACCCCCGCACCCCAGCATCTAACTCGTGATACAGATTCGTCATAGCAGTGATACCCACGCCAAGCTCTCTCAGCGACTCTTTGATGTGCCCCCGAACCTGCTCGACGGTTCGAGAAATGGTGTCGGTGCTCATCGAATCGCTCGACATCGGTTCTAGCCGCTCGGCCTGATTGGCTAGATGAGTCAGTTCACCGAACGTGGCATGCGCATACGCCTCGGCCTCCAGAATGAATCGCTGGAGGTCTGGCAGATCGGGAGCCATCAAGGTGTCCATTCCTGCGACCCAACGCGCGGTCGCTGCGGTGCGGGTGGTTCTGGGGCGGTAGTCCGCTGGGCAATCTCGGCCAACACCTCGTCACGAGGTCGGCCGTAGCGGTTGGTGGCTCGTTCCCACGCTTGATCCGCCAGACCAAAGCCGGAGAAGGGCTGAGCTGTCCGGCCGGTCATCGGGGGACTCACTCCGTCACCGGTGACCAGACGAGTAATCACCTCGTACGCACCGAGGTTCATGAAGTCCTCCTCGGTGACGGCCTTGCCAAACTCACGAGAGAACGCATAGGCGTCGTCCCTGGTGGTCTCGAAGACCACCTTGCTGCGGGCGTTGGCCATGACGGCAGAACGCATCTCACGGGGGAGCTGGTCGAGGTGCTGGTGAGCGAGCACCATCCCGAGACCGAACCCCCGAGCTTGGGCGAGCATCGACTCAGGGGAGATGGGGAGCTGCAAGAAGTCCTGGAACTCATCGACGTACAGGAAGGTCGGTTGACGCCCACGACCTCGGCGCACGGCTTGCCACAGGGCGTTGATGAGCAGCGTCCCGGTGAGACTCGCGGTTTCTTGCCCGAGGCCGGCGAGGTTGACCAGCAGAATCTTGTTCTGCTCGATTACGTCGCGCATCTGGAAACTTGAGTGCGTTTGACCAATAATGTTCCGAATTTCAGGTCGTGCGTTCAACTGCCAGATGCGGTCGAGCACCGGTTGAACGACTCGTTCCTGCTGTGGCCGCGGTAGGGCGTTGAACCTGTCCCAGAAGTGACGCAGCTCCGGCTCCTTGAGCTCTCGGATCAAAGCGTCACGCCAGCGCTGTTCACCCGGGTTCCGTGGAGCGAGGAGTGCCGTCAGGTCTACGAAGGCGTGGCCGGCCTGGGAGGTCAGCGTCGACAGCCCGAAGTACAGAACCTCCCTTGTGTAGACGCCCCTTGTCTCCCGGTACAGGTACTCGAAGAGCCCCCCGATCTCCTCGACGACGGCGCGCGGGTTGGTCTGGTCGAGCACGTTGAAGCCCACCGGCCGGGATGAATCGGTGACGTCCAGCACCACCAGGTCGGCAAGCCGGTGCTCCGGCACTGCGTCGAGCACAGCGCGGAATAAATCGCCCTTACTTTCGATTACCACTACGCCGTTGCCCCCTGCGATGTCTTGGGCGGCAAGGTTGGCGAGCAAGGTCGTCTTGCCTACACCCGTCGGCCCGATGACATGCAAGTGCTTCAGACCATCCGTCGCGCTTGTGGCCAACGGTCGTTCCGAGCCGGGGAAGCTGGAGAGCGCCACCACGCGACCGGCACGCGGTACGGAACCGCTTGGCGGTAGCTGTCGAGTCCGGCCAGCAGGAAGACCGGCGACATGTGGCGCCCCGAGCGGCCAGGCAAGAAGACCGGCTAGTTCTGTTGCCGCGAGCTGGGCAGGAAAGGCGAGGGGAGCACGAGCCCGCGCGATGTCCTCTCGGAGCCGTCCACTCATCCGATGACGCTGGTGAAGCCGAGTGGTTGCGCTCCTCGTGCTGCCGAGCGCAGTAGTGATCCGCTTGACCAGGTACTCAGCACGAACTTTGGTGTTGGCCTTCGAGGCGATGCGGAGTGCAGCGAGGAAGTTGGGTTCGCGCGTCTTCTTGCGCTGCTCCTCGATGTCCTCGGCGGCCAGGCCGACGGCGACCTGCCCCAGAAGCCGCGTCGACTTGGCTCTCGTGGCCGGCTGACTCTTGGTGGGTGGTCTTTCAGGGACGGCCGCGGTGACGACCAATTGCGTCAAGACAGCTTCACCAGGCCCGAGCTGCTGGACGCTCGCAAGCAACGTCGCGGCTAGGTTCGCGGGCTTGGGGATGTTCAGGAGGCGATCCGGTGACGTCTGCCCCAGCTCGACCACCCGGTTCCACTCGTGTGCGGGTGATGCCTCCTCGGGCGTGACCACCGTGCCAGGCAGCAAGGTGCGCAGTTCACTGGCGATCAGGTCGGCGTGCGCGGCGGGAGCCCTCAAGCGGTAGGAGATGCCTTGCTCTGTGGCGAGGAGTTCAAAGGCGAGCGTGTTGACCCCAAAGACGCCGAACGCCCCGGTGCGCAGCGTGCCGCTAATCGCTTGCAGCCACGAAGTAACATGCTCGGCCGTCAGGTCGGGCGGAAATAGGAGCGTGTACGCGCGGCGGCTGTCGTCTCGTGCCGCCTGCTTATTTTGTCGCATGTACCACAATCCAGCTAAGACCAGTAGGGGAGTCGCGAGGGCGACTACTAAGAAGGGGCCCATACTGAGAATTTTCGTATGGGCCCCTGAGTTTTTGCTGCTTACCGACGTCGGTAGACCAGCACTCCAAAGATGGTCACCAGAACAAGCAGGGTCGCTGCTGTGCTGATGACGTACGGGATAATTGGTTCGATCGACCACCAGAGAACCCGGATGCCTAACGCGAACCCGATGGCCAACATGAGGTAGCGGCGAGCCTTGCGCACGGGCTTACCGCTTACTCAGCCGGTCAATGTCCCGTTGTGCCCTTCGCCGGAACTCGGTGATGTCTGTGATGGTGGCGTACAACTCCGAGGCCGTTTCACTGAACCGCACGGCTGCCCGATTGCGTCGCCACTGCCAAGCACGGCCTCCGAAGAAAGCCAAGACCATCAGCAGGAGGATGGTGACGCTGTTCATCCCTACTGCCAGTCGTTGTTGAAGTTGGCGAGGCGGCGAGCGACGCCCTGCACTGTGATGTTGACGATGAGGGCGATGGCCTCGGCCGCATCCGGGTTGGCCTGCTCGGCCTGGTGCTGGATGGCCTTGATGTAGCCGACTTCCTGGATGGCGAACTCGCCGACCATGACCTTGGATTGCACTCGGCTCTGCTCGATCTTGGTCTCAGCCGCGATGCGGCTGATCTCCCGGCGTGTGGCGGCCGGGAGCACAGGGCTTGACTGCCCCCGCCTGACGATCTCGTATGACATGAAGATCCCCTTCGCTTACCGCTGAACCCGGTGTTCTGCGGGGCAAGTTGGAGCCTGCCTGCTTGGTTCTATGCTTGCCAAAGGGAGATTTCCGGCAAGCGAGCAAGCGACTAGCGAGCAAGCAGAATCAAGCATCATGGATGGTGGCTGTGGGTAATGTTGATGATCGTATTGAACTAGGCGCACTCCTCCGGGAAGCGC
This sequence comes from Streptomyces sp. NBC_00285, assembly GCF_036174265.1. Taxonomy (NCBI): domain Bacteria; kingdom Bacillati; phylum Actinomycetota; class Actinomycetes; order Kitasatosporales; family Streptomycetaceae; genus Streptomyces; species Streptomyces sp. NBC_00285. Next base: position 7,343,148 of record NZ_CP108055.1, read on the forward strand.
GCCTAGCAGCAGGCGTAACGACCCGCGGGGTGAAAAACCTTGATGGCGGTAACTTTAGTAGCGGCCATATTTCCAGCGTCGAGACTGGCAGGGTGACTCCGAGTTGGGGGCTGGTGGAGACGTACATTCGCCATTTTAACGGTGATCGACGGGTACTTCAAAGCGCCTTTGAGAAGGTTCAAGGCAGGCGAGCTAGGGAAGATGCTGACCGCGTCGCACAGAATCTAGGCAGCGAGGTTACTGCGGATTCCCTAGTCGAGGAAATTCGTAGGACCTACCAAATCCAGGCGCTTGAGCACAATTATCGAGTGGATGCGCGAGGAGTAATCACTGAACTGAACATTATTTGTACGGTTCGCCAAAAAGGGGACTCTCGCTACTTCGCCGAGAGGCTCCACTATTACACCGGAAAGCGTGGTGAGCTTGATGTCAGGGCTGGGATGGGATGCACTCTTTTGAAAAGTGTGGAGAGTGGACCAGGTATCGTCTATGCCGTATTTGAGCTAGATAATGCACTTGTGGATGACCCGGCACTGTATTCTTTCTCTTGCAAGGCGTTTGTAAATAGTGACCAGGTAACGCGTCCAGTTCTGCGATACCATTTCGCGAGCGAGGGTACTCCGTTGCACTCAATTCGTGTGCAGTTCACGGAACCTGCGCTCCCGGATAAAATCTGGTGGAGTCGAAGTATTGGAAGTATGCAGATCGAGGAAGACCCTGAGCCTGACCGGGTTTTGGCGAAAAACTCTGACGGATTCTACTTTCACGACTTCAGGCAGGTGCAGGTTGAGCATTGCGGCCTTGCTTGGTCGTGGAATATTTGAGAAAATAATATTGCCAATTGTGTGATGTGAATGCTGGGTTCATGTAGCCTGCATCGCATCACCTAAACTCAGCTCGGAAGGAGTGGTTTAAATGGGCGGCGGAATCGGTGGGGACGACCTGTCCTAGTTAAGCCCGATGCTCTGCATCTATGCCCCGCGATCTAGTATCGCGGGGTTTTCAAATATACATCTCGTGAAGGGCTGTTGACATGCGCTACGAGCACAACCTGCAAGCAAAGCTCAAGCAGAAGTACGGCCTCGTCTACGGAGCGCATCACGATGCGTACAAGCACGAGATTCGGTACCTTCGCGACTTCATCCAGAAGTCTCCGGCTCTCCGAGCTATCACCGAAACGCTCGAAAATTCCAACACCGAAATTAATCCCGCTGAATGGGTTCGCGACAATTTTCGTACGCGCAGCTTTTCTTGGCCTGACACCGAGTCGGGACGGGCAAAAATTATCTGGTGGTTCATTCAGCGATGGGCAGACGGGGCAGACCCTTTTGGTGTTGCCCAATCCTTCTCGGTTAGCAAATATCTCGATGTCATCCTTCGTGAGATGACGGAGCAGACGGTTCGGCCGTTTGTTGAATACCTCATGGAGCAACTCGGCTCCGCGAGCGAGGTGCTCTACATGTTGGAACGGTTCGCACGGCGCCTTGAGTGGTTCGACCAAGCCGAGTTGTACGAGAAGTACCAGGCCGACACCAAGCACGGCGAAGACACGTATGACACCCACTTGCGCCAGTTCCTCTTTGACCAGGGCATCGACTATCCGTTTTCGCAACCGAAGTCCGCTTCAGGGCAAGTGGATGTAGCCGCAGGGCTGGACGGTGACGACCCCTTGGTCTGCGAGGTCAAGTTGTACGACACCTCAAGGAAGGGTTACGGAGTTCCGTACGTAGCCAAGGGCTTCCGGCAGGCGCTCGACTACGCGCATGACTATGGCAAGAGCGTTGCCTATCTCGTGACGTTCAATCTGAGTGACCAAGGACTCCAGATGCCGACGGATGAAGTCACGAAGCCCTGGCCGCCGCGACTCCACGTTGAAGGTGTCACCGTCTACTTGGTGACTGTTCATGCCAAGCCGCGTGAGTCGGCAAGTAAGCGAGGACAGGCCAAGCCTCGTGTCGTGACTCGTGAGAACCTCGTCGATCCGCAGGAGGATGAGGCGAGCGAAGACTGAGGCACTTCTACCTCGCGCCGGCCAGGCCGACTTGAACGGCTCCTTCAATGAGTCGTACCCAAGGACCACGCCAGTCTTCTAAAAATCCCACACCTCTTGGTTCTCCAAAATGCTCGGCACCTCGTAGCCTTGCGCCAGCGGATGGCACTGGAGAATCTGTCGCAGTGTCACCAAAGCGCGATAGGCGTCACGCATTAGTTGGATCTGTTCCTCGAACAATGCCACGTCGTACTCGTCTGGTTTGATCGAGTGCGCATTGGGGTTGCGCTTCTTGCGTACGGCCTTCAGAGTCTTGATGGCCTGCTTAATGAGTTCAACACTATCAGTGTCTTGGATCTTGAATTTTTCCTTGAGCCATTCCTCTAGAATCCGGATGGTTCCGATCTGAGTAACGATGATGCGATCTTGCTTGTCGGTCCGTTCTTCTTCGTACGGAACCTCATCCTGAAAGAATTCCCGGTTGATGTTGTCCGAAAGCATCTTGTCGAGGACGCCAGCGAAGTTCGCCAACTCTCGGCCTGTTGGACGGATCAGATAGCCAAAGTCATTCGGCCATTTCTCGCTGTAGGTGTTCCGGAAGAGCCGAGGGCGCCCGATGTGCTGCGCAAGTGCGTTGATCTGTTCCATCTCCTCCAAGAAGGCCCGGAACAATGAGAGCTTCTCCTGCCATTCCCCATGGATGCTCGACCGCCAGTAGTCGGGATGCGGAGCGAACTTTTCCCGGTCGTTCTCCTGCTTGGCCTTCCAGATCTGCTGATGCTCCGGGGAGAGTGAAGAAAGGTACCGCCGAAAAACGATGACTCCCCAATATTGCTCTTTAGAGAGCGCCAAGCCGAATGACTGGAGCAGCACCTGATCTCGCTCGGGCATGGTTGACTGACCAAAGTGGTCGTCGTGGATGCTGATCGTCCCGCTGATATCAAATCGGTAGTAATAGCGGGGATCGTTGCGGTAAGACTCCAGGATCGAGAGATCGAAGAAGTGATGGCCGAGGGCAGGATACCCAAGGGCAAGTTCGAGGCTGTACGGCCTGCCTCGGTACGCGTCGCGATCCACAACCGATTCAAGGTGCTTTACGGTGGGATAGAGGCACGCGACCGTGGGGTCGAGAGTCGTCAGCTTTTCAAGCTGCACTTCTTGCGGCTCCGGCTCAAACGCCAGGATGTGGGGATTGGGGTGCCGGTCGCCGTAGTTGACATACAGCGAGTCCTGTTCGACAAGCGGTCGAAGGAGCACTCGGAGTTCATCCGGCTCCAGATCGAGGGCGCCCACCGGCAGACCATTGAAGTCGGTCGACTCCACGTAGAACTCGGTAGTGAGTTCCAGGAGACGTGCTGAGGTGACCTTTCCGTCAGGAACTGGCCTACGGAGAATTTTCGCGAGGGCAGACACCGCCGACTTAAAGATCACGGGCACCTCAAGGTTTGGCGCATGGGAACTTGGCCCCGCATGGGAGCGGGCGCTAGGAAAATTCTACTGCGCTACAAGAGGCACAATGCCAGGGAATTCTTGCGCCTCGGTGATCGGGTGCGCATGGTGCTCTGAGTGCTGCCACTCAGCGCCCATGGCCACCACCCGGTAGATCGCAGCGTTCAGGACTGCCGCGGTGCGACCTCGCGCCCGAGCTGCCATCGGTTGCGCTGTACCTGTACGAACTCTGAACCTTCTTCGAGGACGCTCCGCACTACTTGGACGCTCACGGCCGGCTCGTCTGGGAAGTGGTCGTAGATCAGCCCGCGTACCTCGGTGGCCAGCACCGGTTGGGGCTGTCGAGCCAACGCGATGGCTACTTGTTGTCGGAGCGTTGGCTGTGAAGGCGCCGGGAGAATGACGTCACGCAGCCCCGCGATGCCTCGCTGTTCTCGTGCTGTGTCGACCGCGAGTTGGTTGTAGATCGCCTCAGCGGCGTGGCCTGTGAACTTGGCCGTAGCCTTCCGTCGTTCCGAGCCTTTCAGGAGAAAGGCGCTTGTTCCGAGGAGGATGCCGCCGAGTAGCCATGGTGAGACGCCAACCTTGCGTCCGGTGAACGTGAGCAGCTCAACTGCACCTCGGAACGGCAAGGCGGCGACGTTCACAGTGACGGTTTGACCCCAGACCCCCTCGGCGATGTCGACGGCAGACGCGGCGGCCGTGCGCCAGTCCTTCGGGGCTAGACCCGGCTTCTTGAGGTGTCTGTCTTCTGAGAACACGACGCACGGTGCGATGAGCTTGGCGAGTACCCCAGTTGGTACGTCGTCCGGGTCGGTGATAGCCAGCACCTGTTGGTCGGGAGCATCTAGGTCTGACACGGTGACGAACCGAAGGGCGGGGAGGTAGACCTCCTCGAAGCACTCGACCAGCGGTGCCAGGGGTACCTTGCAACGCTTCGCGAAGCGAGGAAGTCGCTCGTACATCTCGTCGTAGACGTGATCGGCGGCGAACAGAACGGCAGACCCGTTGTCGCTCATCCTCAACAGTCGTGACCGGCGTCCGTGACGGCAGTCGTTCTCGATGCTGCTCATCAGGGCGTTGGTGTCCACGATGCCAACCAAGTGCGGCGTGCTTGAACTGAAGGGATCAAGCGGCGCAGGTCTGGCGGGAGGTTCGAGCTGACTGTCCGTCATGGACCAACGGTAGTCGTCGGGTAGCACAAGCTCCACCGCATTCCACGGGCACGAAGCAGCACCCCCCGTTCGCGTGAACGGGGGGTGCGACTTCTTGTCCTGACTTCCTTTGATCGAGCCGACCAACCGTCAGCCGGCCTCGCTTACGGGGCTCCTCCGCCCATGGGTCACCTCCTCCGCTCAAAGGTCGTCACCATCAGGCGGTCAAGCAGTGCTTGACGCGCCTGAAGTTCAAACGGCCCCCATGGGGCTCGGATGCCTGCGGGCAACAAGAGGGGACGGTGCGGGGGGTCAGAAGGCGGCGGCTCTGTAGATCCCAGGGGAAGTTCCGCCCACACGACTTTGCCGCCAACGTGCGGGCGGTAGACGCCCCACTTCTCGGCGATCGACTCGACCAACAACAACCCTCGACCGCTGGTGGCGTTGAAGTCGGGGTTCTGGCGCACTGGCGTCTCTGGTGTGCGATCCCAGACCTCGGCGAAGAGCCTGCCGTGCACGACTTGCAGCTGCACGCCGATGACGTGCTCTTCCTTGATCTGCCACGGCTTCGGGGCGGGGTCGGTGATGCCGCTGGCCTGGATCGCGTTCGTGACCAGCTCGCTCATGATGAGCGTCGCCGACTCCTCCTGGTCCAAAAGGTTCCAGCGGTTCAACGTGAAGCGGACGAACATCCGGGAGTGGCCGACTGCGGTAGGAACGGCGGTCAACCGAAGTGACGCCGCGAGCAGTGGAATGGGGCGCACGATGTCGGCATGGTTCATGACGCGTTGCTCCTCGGCATCGAGGAGCCCTGAACCACCCAAAGACGAGCGCCGATCTCGGTTTCAATGTGGGCGCGCATGGCAGCTTGCAAACCAGGCAGGCGAGCGAAGTGCCACAGGGACGGCACGATGACGTGGCGGACGTCAGTGCTCTTGAGTGCGTCGGTCAGGGCGAAGAACGCCGACTCCTCGTCGGCGCGGAGCCGTTCGATGAACAGCCGCTGCAACGTGAAGCCCTCGCGCTGTGCGTGGGCTGCCAACTCCCGCTTGATTGCCTCGTTTTCGTCCTTGTCGTCGTCGCGGGCGAGCTGCCGCATGTAACCGAACATGTTGGGGGTCATCCGTCCTCCGGGGGCTGAGGAACGGTTGGCGAGCAGCGGCGGGGGATCCAACTGCTCGCCAACCTGCGACCCAGGGAAGCGGTTTGACCTGCAAAGACGCCACAGCAAACGTGCTGCACGAATGTCGCATCCGTGACGCATTCACCGGTCTGGCCTGCACAGATGACCCACTGGCCGCTACGGTAGAGACTCGCCCCGTAACGGAGGGATGGGCGATGGCAGCGAGACGTATAGGCCTCGCCAGGCGCCGGAAATCAGCAGGCTTCACCCAAGAGGGACTAGCTGAACATCTAGGCGTCGAGCGGTCAACGGTAGGTCGCTGGGAAAGCGCCGACACGGAGCCTCAAGCGTATTTACGGCCAAAACTGGCGCGGGCGCTCAAGGTTGGACGTGACGAACTACAGGCACTCCTCGAAGACATCACCATCACGGACACCAAGCCCAGCGACCGTATGACCTATGTTCTCGAAAACCCAGCGTCCGCGGACCTGGTGGTAGTCGCCTACCTTCACGAGCGGCTGCGGCAACTGGATGAGTTGTACGACCAAGAGTCTTCGACGAGCCTCCTTGGTACGGCCGGTCAGCTGCACGGGCAAGTTCGCTACCTCCGTGAGAACGCCAGGAACCCTCGTGTACGCCGAGCGCTGTACGAAGTCGAGGCCGATTCGGCAACCTTTCTAGGCCAGTTGGCCTGGGATGCTTCCCAACGCCGCGACCACGCCGCACCACTTGGGTACTTCGAGGAAGCGGTGGCGGCAGCAAGACATGCTCGTGATCCGTCAACGGAGTCGTACGCCACTCTCCGGATGAGCTTCGTCGCCCTGTACGGCGAGAAGAACGCGGAGCACGGGGTCATGCTCGCCGAGCGGGCAGTCGAGGTGGCCCGGTTGGTCAGCCCGTCGCTCACTGGACTCGGTCTTCTGCACGTTGCTGAGGGGCACGCCATGACCGGCGCGCTCAAGGAGTGTGAGGACGCTCTGAAGAAGGCCGAGGCTCAGTTCGACCGCGTGCACCCGGATGATCTGGCCGCGCCGTACTACACAGTCAACGAGTTCAACCGGCTCGCAGGCTCCTGCTACTTGGCTCTCGATCTTCCCGAGCGGGCCGAACCGATCCTCCGCATGACTTCGCGGGCACTGGCTGCCAAGAAGAAGTCTCAGGCCATCGCGCTGGGCAACCTGACATTGGCGCTCATCCGTCAAGGGAAGCTCGACGAAGCCGCTGCGACCATGCACCGCACCATTGATGCCGTCGAGCTGACTCGCGGTGGAGGTGGTCTTAATCTGGCCTTCTCTGCCGGGCGCGAGCTGCGGCAGTGGCGAAGCGAACCATGGGCGCTTGAGCTGAATGACAGGCTCCTCGCCCTGATGTAGATGGGTGGGGCGTGACAGACATCGACCAGGCCAAGCAGGCCGTACGCGAGCGGGTGTGGCAGCGACTCATTGACGGTGGCGGTGCCCCGGCTGACTCGTACGGCAAGATTCCTGGGTTCTACGGCTCGGAAGCGACGGCGGAACAGCTTGCCGGTCTGGACGAGTGGCGGGCAGCGAGAACCATCAAGGCCAACCCCGACTGGGCGCAGCTTCCTGTGCGCGTTCGCGCCTTGAAGGATGGCAAGCGCGTCTACATGGCCGTGCCGAAGATGGCCAGCGTCCAACCGTTCTACCTGCTCGACCCTGAGGCGCTGAGCATCCCACCCGAGGAGGCCGCCGAGAAGAAGGGCGCGGCTCGGGTTGCTCGACGTGTCAGCGTAGATGAGGTGCAACCCATCGACATCGTGGTGTGCGGCAGTGTCGCCGTGAACCGCTCCGGTGCTCGGATCGGCAAGGGTGCCGGGTACTCCGACCTTGAAGTGGCGCTTCTTATCGAAGCCGGCCTCGTCACCGAGAAGACGGTGATCGTTGCGCCGGTGCACCAGCTCCAGGTCATCGAGGACGACATCCCCGAGACGGAGCACGATTTCTCCGTGGACTACATCGTCACGCCTGACGAAGTGATCCCCTGCGCCAACCGCCGCCGACCGCGCGGGTTGGTGTGGGAGGACCTGACGCCGGAGAAGATCGCGGCTATTCCGGTGCTCGCGCAGCGTCGGCCGTCATAGTTCGGTAGTCGGCTTCAACGCGGCGCGTCAGCGTCGTATAGGAGGGGTGGGGGACATGGCGCAACGGTTGGTGGCCTGGAATGAACTCGGCAGCCGCTTCATGCCCGACAAGCATGGGGAGGCGGTAACGATGAGCCTTGACTATGCGACGTTGGTGCACGAACAACCCAAGCTTGCCCAAGCGCTCGGACGCGGCCGCATCGTGTCGCACAACGTCTTGTACTACGGATACGGCGTGTTGTTCACGTTTGTCGTGGAGGATTGACCGCTACCGAAGCGGCCCGACTCCGCATGAACAGAGCGCCCTGTCTCCTGGCGGAGGTCGGGCGCTCTTCTGTGATGCCAATCACGTCCCTGGTGTCTTGTGGTGCCTCTGATCCTCGTGTGGCTCAAGTGAATGAAATATTTAAACAAAAGCGACAACACGCATGAATCGGGAATAAGTTACTCACTCGTCGCGTTGTCACACCTCAGTGGCAAAATTTGCCAGTACCACAACGACGTGTGACAGGTAGGTTCCCCTTGGGCTACGAGATAGATTTCCTCCCGGTTGGGGAGGAGTCGAGCGGTGGCGATGCCATCGCTCTTCGTTATGGCAACCTCTACGGTTCGCGCGATGAGCAGACCGTGGTCGTTATTGACGGTGGTTACCGAGTCGCAGGTGAAGCGCTCGTCGAGCACATCCGGGAGCGCTACGACACCGGCACCGTTGATCTTGTCGTCTCAACGCATCCGGATCAGGATCACATCAGCGGGTTGCGGGTCGTCCTGGAGGAGCTAGACGTCAAGAAGCTCCTCATGCACAAGCCTTGGAGCCATTCGACGGGCATGCAGCGGGCCAAGATGATCCTCTCTCTCAACGCGCAGGCGCTGCATACAGAGCTGAGGGATTCGCTCCAGGGTGCGACTGCTCTTGAAGAAGTTGCCAAAGCGCAGGGCGTTCCCATCGAGGAACCGTTCCTCGACTGGACGAGTGAAGACGGCGTCCTCCGCGTCCTCGGCCCCACCGAGGACTACTACCGGGAGTTGCTCGCGGAGATCGTCGAGCCAGACTCCGAGGCGGCAGCCAGGGCGAGTTGGGAAGCCCTGGTGCTGCATAAGCTACTGGCGGGGACTGCTCATGAGGATCTCGACATCGAGACGTTGGGCGAGAACGGTGAGACCTCCGCTAAGAACAACACCAGCGCCATCTGCTTGTTGGAGGTCGAGGGACGGAAGCTGCTGTTCACCGGTGACGCTGGGATTCCTGCCCTCGGTCAGGCGCTTGATGTTCTAGAGGCTGATGGTTTCCAGCCCGGCGAACTCCAGTTTGTTCAGGTGCCGCACCACGGGAGCCGCCGGAACGTCAGTCCGTCGATCCTCAACCGACTGCTCGGACCCAAGGGGCAGACGGCCGTCATCGGGACGGCCTTCGCATCGGTACCCAAGAAGAATCCCGAGCACAAGCACCCCGCGAAGAAGACGACGAACGCCTTCCGACGGCGGGGGTACCCCGTTCATCTGACGCAGGGAACAACGAGGTGTCACTGCCACGATGCCCCTGATCGGGAGGGCTACGGCACATCTACTCCCGAGCCGCTTCACACTGAAGTAGAAGACAACGGGGACAAGTAGCGTGCTCTGGTTGGACGACTACGAGCGCCGGGCGCGACTTGCGCCCGGCCTCCTCGCGTTGCTGCCCGTCAGCGTTGCGCTGGCGGTTCTTGGTCTCAGCAAGGCTCCCGTTGTTGTCTCGGTTCTTATGGCGCTCTCGCTGGCCGGCGGTCCGATCGTCCTCGCTGAACTCGTACGTCACCAAGGACAGAAGGTTCAGAAGACTCTCTGGGCCTCATGGGGCGGGTCCCCGACCATCCAGGAACTTCGGCTCCGACAAGAGGGGCAGAATTCGCTACAGCGGGAGACCTGGCGGAAGGCCGTCTCATCTGTGACCGGGATCGAACTGGCCTCGGCTCGCAGCGAACGGGCGAACCCGACCAAGGCCGACGAGGCGATAGAGGTTGCTGTCGGCCAGATTCGTAACCTCACGCGGGATGAAGCGAAGTTCCCTCTCGTACGTGCCGAGAACCGGGGTTACGGCTTCCATCGGAACCTGTACGGCATCCGATGGACCGGACGGATCACCGCGCTCCTGGTGGTCCTTGGCGTCCTGGCGTACATGCTGTGGCTCGCGAACGTCGAGCATCAGCCCGCCATCACCCTCGTGAATGTCCTCGCTCTCGTCGCGACCGTGGTCTGCCTCGTTATCTGGTGCTTCCTTCCGTCGCAGGCACGCATGAAGAACGCCGGAGAAAAGTACGCGTACGAGCTGCTGCAAGCTGCGGTTCTCTTGGTCACCGAGAAGGCCCAACCTGCCCCTGAGGGAACCCAGTAGCCCGACGCGAGCCGCGTCGAGGGCGGCGTGGTGGACGGCGAGTGCAAGCGGTTGTAGCACTGCCATTCGTCCGCAGTATCAAAAGCGCAAGGCCAGTCGAGTGGCCGGGCGCTTTGTGCGTGCAAGATCGTCGATTTAGAACAGGCGATCTTCCTTGTTGTCGATGCCGCGAAGCTCGTCGTAATCAAGGACGACGCACCGCATGCCGCGATCCTCGGCAAGCGTCCGAGCCTGCGGCGCGATGCTCTGAGCTGCGAGGATGCCCCCGACGGGCGCAATCGTCGTATCCCGGTTCAGGAAATCCAGGTACCGCGTGAGCTGTTCCACTGCGTCGATCGTGGCGCGTCGCTTGATCTCCACAGCCCAGTGCCTAGGCTTAGGGGAAGCGGTACCTTCCTTCGACTCCGACCCGTCGATCTCACCGCGCCGCTTGATCTCCACCGCGACGGTCTGTCCGTCGGCGTCCCGGCACAGGATGTCGACCGGGCCGATGGCCGTCATGTACTCGCGGCGGATCAGGCTGTAGCCGTCTCCGAGCGTTTCGATGCGGTCCGCGAGCAGTTCCTGGAGGTGTGCTTCCACGCCGTCCTTGATCAGGCCGGGATCCACGCCCAGTTCGTGCGAGGAGTCGTGCAGGATCTCCTCCATCGTGATGATGAGCTTCTCGCCCGCCTTGTTGATGACGGTCCAGACGCCTTCGTCGTCGCCGGTTCCCTCCTTCAACGTGCAGGGCGGCGACATCCAGTTCAGGGGCTTGTAGGCCCTGTCGTCGGCGTGGATGGAGACGCTGCCGTCCGCCTTCACCAGGATCAGACGGGGGGCCGAGGGCAGGTGGGCGGTGAGCCGGCCCGCGTAGTCGACGGAACACCGGGCAATGACGAGACGCATGGTCGGCAACGCTACTCGACGGGCGCATGTCCACGCGATTCGGCCCGTAAGGCTGTGAAGGAGTCCTGTTCACTTGTGGCCGATTGTGGGCCTGTTGGGAGTGCCCTTTGTTCGCATTCTCCTGGTGCCGTCACCGTCCGTTGCCTACCGTAGTAACCGGGAGGTCGCGGTGCATGTACTGAGAGTGCCGGTATCGCGAACTCCCTCATCTGTCCGGCAACCTCCGAGGAATCGGGGGTGCGAGAGGAGAACCCATGTCGCTCGACGTCTCACCGGCTCTATTGGAGAAGGCCGAGCGAGACGAGGTCGACGAACGTGAATTCGTCGACTGCGTCCGGACCTCCCTGCCCTACGCATGGGAGATGATCAGCTCCCTGGTGGCCCAGCTGAAGGTGGACGGCGGCAACTTCGCCGACAACCAGACGCCCCCGCCGGACGAGCAGGCACGCGGTCAGCTGCTGCGTGCGCTTGCGAGTGACGCGATACGCGGCGCCCTGCAACGGCACTTCGGTGTGCGGCTGGCCTTCCAGAACTGCCATCGGGTGGCGGTGTTCCCGCTGGACGCCTCGGTCGACGAGACGCTGGTCCGCTTCACCTCGGTGCGCAGTCAGTTGCTGAACCAGTCTCCGGAGTTCCGGGACTGCTGACGCGACGCCGCCTGCTTGCCGCTCCGTTACGCGGGAGGTGCATCAGTATCGGGGCGGCAGGCTTCCCGCCGGACAGGGTCCTCGTCCACTTCAGGTCAGATGCGGCAGTACCTCGCCACCGAGCCGCCGTACGTTCTCCTCGGTGGCCGCCAGGTCTCCCGAGCCCTCGACGAGCAGGGCGAAACGGGAGATGCCCGTCCGCTCGCTGGTCGCCGCGAGGCGGTCGGCGCACAGCCGCGGGGTGCCCACCGGGTGCAGTCCGCAGAGCAGTTCGGTGTAGGCCACCGGGTCGCGCATCTGCCGTTCGCGGCCGTCGACCGTGACATGGGCGCCGAGTCCCTGCCTGAGCCAGCCCGGCATCGCCTTCACCAGAGCCTCCACAGCGTCCGTGCGCCGGTCCGCGATCTGGCAGACACCGGCCGAGACATGGGGCGCTCCCAGGACCTTCTCCGGCGCGTGTCCGGCCGCTCGCGCCTGCCTGCGCCACAGGGCGACCATCTCCGTCTTCTCCTCGTCCCCGACATGCATCCCGAGCAGCATCGGCAGTCCGCGCTCCGCGGCCAGCCGGATGCTCGCGGGCGAGGTGCAGGCGACGACCACCTCGGGGCCGGCCGCTTCCGTGAGCGACTCCGACGGCCGTGGTACGACGGGCACTTCACGGAACCGGAATCGCTCGCCGACGGAGCCGACGGAGGACTCGCGCAGCCAGCGCACCAGCAGATCGAGTGATTCCGGGAACCCCTTCTCGTAGGCCTCCAGACCCGCGCCGAACACCTCAAGGTCGACCCATGGACCGCCGCGGCCCACGCCCAGCGAGAAGCGCCCGCCGCTCGTCATGTGCAGCAGCGCGGCCTGCTCGCCGAGGGCCACGGGGTGGGCCGTGGGCAGCACGCTCACGGCGGTGCCGACCCGGATACGGCGGGTGCGGCCCAGCAGCAGGGCCGCCAGGGTGATCGCGGACGGGCAGGTGCCGTACGGCACGAAGTGGTGTTCCGCGAGCCAGACCGCGTCGAGTCCGGCCTCCTCCGCGACCTCGGCCGAGCGGACCGCGCGGTGCAGCGCCTCCCCCTGGCCCTGTCCCGGGAACTGAGCCGCCAACACGAATGTTCCTACGTGCATGTGCTTTTCCTGCTTCCTTGGCTCCGACACGGAGCTCCCCCACTCGGCATAACCGTCTGACACGTGCCGAGGACACGGCCTGGCGGAGAGATTTGCCGATTGTCTGCAGAATGGTCTCCCCGGAGGGGGACTTGTGGGGGTTGGTTCCCTACGTATGCCCCGCGTCCCGCCGCGTAGGCTGGATACGGTCCCTGCTTCCTGTATAGCCCCGTGAGGTGTCCCGTGTCCCCGCGTCGCAACCGACCCAAGGGTGCCGGTTCGTCGGACTCGGCCGACCAGAGCGCCGACGACGACCGGTCGGGCCGCTACGGCGGCTTCCAGTCCTCGACGCACTGGCAGGGCGAGGACTGGAACATCCGTCATGTGGCGGGGGCGAGCGCGCAGGGCAAGACGTACCGCTGTCCGGGCTGCGACCAGATGATCCCGGACGGTGTCCCGCACATCGTGGCGTGGCCGGACCACTCGGGCGTCGACGAGCGCCGGCACTGGCACAAGGCGTGCTGGAACGCGCGGGACCGCCGCACCACGCGGGTGCAGCGGTCCCGTAACGCGCCGAAGTTCTAGGGCAGGCCCCTCTAGACGTCCCGGTTCTCCAGGAGGGCGTAGGCCCCGGCGAAGAGGACGGCCGTCAGGCCGAGGATGATCCACAGCGGGTCCCAGCCCGAAGGGCCGGACTCGGACAGGGAGTTGGAGTAGAACACGCTGAGCTGGTTCGGGATGGAGTACTCGAACAGCGCCTGGCGCAGGCCCTCCAGGGACTGCGAGAACATGAACAGCGCGATGACCAGCGGGGCGAGCACCACGCCGATCATGATCGTGATCGCGCCCGCCGAGTGCCGGATGATCGAGCCGATGATCAGCGAGAGCAGACCGAGCAGCGCGATGTAGAGCGAGATGCCGAAGGTGCCCTTCAGCCACTCCTGACCGGTCGGGGTCCGGGCGCCGTCCAGCAGGGCCACGTCGAGAAGGGCGACGAGGAACACCGAGACCAGGGTCGTCACGAAGGCGACGGCGAAGAACACGATCGCCTTCGCCGCGAGGACGCGGCCGCGGGAGGGACAGGCGACCATCGTGGTCCGGATCATGCCGGTGCCGTACTCCGAGGCCGTGGTCAGCACGCCGAGCGTCATGACGCACATGCTGCCGAGCAGCACTCCGAAGAACCCGAACGACAGCGGGTTCTCGCCCCTCAGGTCGTCCTGCGAGGCGCTGGCCGAGAGCAGCGCGGCGACCGCCAGCCCGATGCCGATGACGAGCAGCACGAACACGCCCAGCGTCCAGATCGTCGACCGCACCGAGCGGATCTTCGTCCACTCCGACCCGATCGCATGCCCGAGATGCGTCCGCACGACGGGGATCGGCGAGGTGTAGCCCGGGTGCGACGACGGTCCGGCGGCCGCCTGCCAGTTCGCTGCGGCGGCCTGCGGCATCGGGGGCTGCGGGGTGCTCATCGGGCGTCCTCGGGCTGGGTCGGGGTGGCGGGAGCGGAGGGCTGCGCGGCCGGCTGAGCCGGGCCCTGGGGAGCCGCGGGGCCCGCCTGGGCGTACGGGTTGGGGCCGCCGTACGGGACCGGCTGCGGCTGGCCCTGCGGGCCCGGGAACGGCTGGCCGCCCTGCTGCGGCGGTGCCGGCGGGTACCAGTCGGGCTGGCCCTGGCCGGGAACCGGCATGGGGGGCTGGGCGCCCGGGGGGAGGGGCTGCATGAGCCCCGCCTTCTGGTCGCTGGTCGAGCGGTAGTCCACGGCACCCTGCGTCATCCGCATGTACGCCTCTTCCAGCGAGGCCTGGTGCGGGGACAGCTCCCACAGACGTACGTCCGTGTCGTGGGCGATGTCGCTGATCCGGGGCAGGGGCAGCCCCGTCACCCGCAGCGCGCCGTCCTGCTCCGGGAGGACGCGTCCGCCCGCCTCCGTGATCGCGGCCGACAGCTTCTCGCGCAGTTGCGGCTCGGTGTCCGGCGTCCGCACCCGGGCGAACCCGGCGGAGTTCGCGGCGATGAACTCGCCCACGCCCATGTCGGCCAGCAGCTGTCCGCGCCCGATGACGATGAGGTGGTCCGCCGTCAGCGCCATCTCGCTCATGAGGTGGGACGAGACGAAGACCGTACGGCCCTCCGCCGCCAGCGCCTTCATCAGGTTGCGCACCCACAGGATGCCCTCGGGGTCGAGCCCGTTGACCGGCTCGTCGAAGAGCAGCACCTGCGGGTCGCCGAGCAGCGCGGCCGCGATGCCGAGCCGCTGGCCCATGCCGAGCGAGAAGCCCTTGGAGCGCTTCCTGGCCACGTCCTGGAGGCCGACGACACCGAGCACCTCGTCGACCCGCCGGGCCGGGATGCCGGACAGCTGGGCCAGGCACAGCAGATGGTTACGGGCCGACCGGCCGCCGTGCACGGCCTTGGCGTCGATCAGCGCGCCGACCTGCCGGGCCGCGTTGGGCAGCCTGCGATACGGATAGCCGCCGATCGTCACCTGCCCCGCGCTGGGGTTGTCGAGCCCGAGGATCATCCGCATGGTCGTCGACTTGCCCGAGCCGTTGGGGCCCAGGAAGCCGGTGACGGCACCGGGACGTACCTGGAAGGAAAGGTTGTACACAGCGGTCTTGTCGCCGTAGCGCTTGGTCAGGCCGACTGCCTCGATCATGCTCCGCACCCATCGCAAGGTTCAGGACAGCGGGGCACACGCCCCCCGTAAGGGTTAGGAGCTTATCGGGACGCTGACGGTTCCGCTCAAATGAAAGCAAAGCCTTTCGACGGCCTCACGCGTCACGCCTCTTCAGCAGGACATACCCGCCGATCAGCACCGCCGCCACCCACAGCGCCATGATCCCGAGCCCGCCCCAGGGGCCGTAGGGGGTGTCGTCGTCGAGCGGGGTGACCACCTGCATGATCTTGCTGCCGGCCTGGTCGGGCAGGAACCGGCCGATCTTCTTCGTCGCCGAGACGTTGCCCAGGATGTTGGAGATCAGGAAGAAGAACGGCATCAGGATGCCCAGCGACAGCATCGGCGAGCGCAGCATCGCGGCCACGCCCATCGAGAACATCGCGATGAGGGTCATGTAGAGGCCGCCGCCGATGACCGCGCGCAGCACTCCGGGATCACCGATCTCCGCCCGGTGGGAGCCGAGCATCGCCTGCCCGAGGAAGAAGGTGACGAAGGTGGTGACGACACCCACGATCAGCGAGAGCGCGGTGGCGACCGCGATCTTGCCGACCAGGAAGGTGCCGCGCTGCGGTACGGCCGCCAGCGAGGTGCGGATCATGCCGGTGCTGTACTCGTTCGCGACCACGAGCACCCCGAACACGATCATCGCCAGCTGGCCGAGGGTCATCCCGGCGAAACTGATGAAGGTCGGGTCGAAGGACAGCTGGTCCTGACGGCTCATGTTGTCGAACTCGTTCTTCGACAGGGCCGAGATCAGGATGCCGAGCCCGATGGTGACGACCACGGCGAGGGAGAGCGTCCACACCGTGGACGCCACCGACCGGATCTTGGTCCACTCGGAGCGGATGACCTGGGTCGCCGCCATGCTCAGTTCCCCTTCCAGCCGTCGCCCCAGGCCTGTTGCTGCCCGGGCGGCGTGTCGCTGTGTGCGTGGTACTCGACCGACTCCGCGGTCAGCTGCATGAACGCCTCCTCCAGGGAGGCCTGTTGGGGGCTCAGCTCGTGCAGCACGAGCTGGTGCTGGGCGGCCAGCTCGCCGATGTGCTCCGACTTGCTGCCGTCCACCTCCAGCGTGCCGTTGCCGGTCTCCACGACGGTGACCCCGGCCGCGTGCAGCACGTCGAGCAGCCGCTCGCGCTGCGGGGTGCGGATACGGACGTAGGACCGCGAGTTCTGCGCGATGAAGTCGGCCATGGAGGTGTCCGCGAGCAGCCGCCCCTGGCCGATGACGACGAGGTGGTCCGCGGTCAGCGCCATCTCGCTCATGAGGTGGCTCGACACGAACACCGTCCGCCCCTGCGTGGCCAGCGACTTCATCAGGTTG
This sequence comes from Streptomyces sp. NBC_00285, assembly GCF_036174265.1. Lineage (NCBI taxonomy): Bacteria > Bacillati > Actinomycetota > Actinomycetes > Kitasatosporales > Streptomycetaceae > Streptomyces > Streptomyces sp. NBC_00285. Next base: position 7,359,973 of record NZ_CP108055.1, read on the forward strand.
CGGATCCAGTGGATGCCCTCGGGGTCCAGTCCGTTGACCGGCTCGTCGAACATCAGGATCCGGGGGTCGCCGAGCAGTGCGCCCGCGATGCCGAGCCGCTGGCCCATGCCGAGCGAGAAGCCCTTGGCCTTCTTCCTGGCGACGGCGGTGAGACCCACGGTGTCGAGGACCTCGTGAACCCTTTTACGGGGGATCCCGTTGCTCTGCGCGAGACACAGCAGATGGTTGAAGGCACTGCGCCCGCCGTGCATGGCCTTGGCGTCCAGCAGGGCGCCGATGTACGTCAGCGGGTCCTTGAGCTGGTCGTAGTGCTTGCCGTCGATACGGACGTCCCCGGCGGTCGGCCGGTCCAGGCCCAGCATCATGCGCATGGTGGTCGACTTGCCGGCACCGTTGGGACCGAGGAAGCCCGTGACGATGCCCGGTCTGACGGCGAAGGTCAGGTTGTTGACCGCCACCTTCTCGCCGTACCGCTTGGTCAGCCCCTCGAGCTCGATCATGCCGACCACGCTAGGGGCGCGCTCCCACGAATGCCACTCCGATGGGCAAACGGAAACCGACGAGCACGGCAAGGAACGTGAAACCCGTGGACCGGACGACGGCGCACGGGAAACCGCCATGGCCGAAAGGGGCCAGGAGATCCGTGATGCCGAGGAGGCCGCCGAGTTGCCGCACGCTCGGGAGGGCGGAGGGCAGGGCCTCAGCGCCATCGGCAACAAGCCCACTAGGACGACCGGGCGGGGACCCGAAGGGTCGGTGAGCGGTCCCGCTGCCCGGGACAGTGCGCTGCCGCGGTTCCGCTCGCGCCAGAGGCCCGCACCTTCGGGGGAGACGGTGCGGGCCTCTGGAACGCGCTACTGACTAGCGGGACTGCTGAGCCGGAACTCCACGGGAGATCGGCTCGTCCTCGACCGGGGAGCTCGCGGCGGCCACCGCGGCACCCGTGAGCGTGGCGAGCATCTCGCGGACGTTCGTCAGCTGAGCGTTGATCGAGTCGCGACGGTTCGTCAGAGCCGCCAGCTCGCGCTCGGATTCCGAACGGATGCGGTCCGCCTTGGCGTTGGCGTCGGCCACGATGTCCTCGGCCTGGCGCTGCGCGGTCTCCACCGTCTGGCGGGCGCGACGCTCGGCGTCGGTGCGCAGCTTCTCGGCCTCCAGGCGCAGCTGCTCCGCCCGGTGCTCGATCTCCGCGAGGCGCTTCTCCGCCTTCTGCTGACGGGACGCCAGGTCGCGCTCGGACTGCTCCCGGCGCTTGGCGAGGTTCGTCTCGAAGTCGGCGGCGGCCTGCGCGGCCTTGGCGCGGGTCTCCTCGAAGAGGGCGTCAGCCTCCTCACGCTTCTGCTGCGCGTCCTTCTGCGCCTCCTGGCGCAGCTGGGAGGAGTCGCTCTTGGCCTTCTCGACGATCCGGACGCCTTCGTCCTCGGCCTTGGACTTGCGCTCCGCAGAGAACGATTCTGCGTCGTTGCGGACCTGCTGGGCCGCCGACTCGGCGAGCTCACGGTGCTGCTCGGCCGCGCGACGGGCCTCCTCGCGCAGGTCCTTGGCCTCCTCCTCGGCGAGGCGGAGGATCTTCTCGACACGCGCGCCAAGGCCGGCGTACGACGGCTCTGCGTCGGAAACCTGGGCCTGGGCGTTCTGCGTCTCGAGGTGGAGCTCCTCGATGCGCTTTTCCAGGGCGGTGATGCGGGAGAGAGCGCTGTCACGGTCGGAGACGAGCTTGGAGATCCGTTCGTCCACCTGAGCGCGGTCGTACCCACGCCGCACTAGCTCGAAGCCGTAGGGGGAAGTGTCGCTCATGGGGTTCCTGTCAAATGAGACCGGTGAGGTGATAGGGGGAATCCTAGGGGCCGAAGCGGTGTGTCATCGAGCGGATACGTGTTTGATCTGGAGAATGACACCCCTTTTGAGTGGCTAACCCCGGGACGGCTTGCCAAAAACTTGGTCAAAGGCCCCAGACGGGACGGGAAGCAACCAGTCGGTTAGCTGTCCGAAGGCTTACCCGAACGAGGGGCGCCGACCGCTGCGCCGGCCTTGACGCCGCCGTCCTTGCCCGCCGATGGGGCCTCGAAAGACTCCAACGCCTCCAGGACGTCCTGGACACGGGAGATCTCGGTGTTGATGTCCTCGCGGCGCCGGACGAGCACCTCGAGCTCGCGCTTGCCCTCCTCGACCGTGCGCTTGGCCTCGCGGATCGCCTCGGCCTTGAGCTCCTCGGCCTCCCGGACCAGGGTGGCCTTCTTCTGCTCGGCCTCCTTGAGGAGCGCCTCGGCCTTCTTGACCGCGGCGATGCGCACCTTGCCGGCCTCCGAATTGGCCTCCGAGACCAGCTCCTTGGCCTTCGCCTGGGCCTTCGCCAGCTGCTCCTCGGACGCCTTGATGAGCGCGTCGCAGCGGTCGCCGGTCGACCTCATGGTCTCCGCGGCCTCACGGCGGGCCCGGTCGTGCATCGCCTCGATCTCGCCCGTGAGCCGGTCGCGCAGCTCCTCCGCGCGCTCCCTTATCGCGGTGGCGTCCCGGCGGGCGCCGACGAGCAGCTCGTCCGCGTCCGTACGGGCCTTCTCCACCGTCGAGTTGCCCTCGACCGTCGCCTGGGACACCAGCCGGTCGGCCTCCTTGCGGGCCGCGCCCACCATGCTGTCGGCCTGCGCCTCCGCGTCCGCGGTGGCCTTGAGGGCCTGCTGCTGCGCCTCGTTGAGCAGTTTGTCCGCCTCGGCGGCGGTCTCCGTGATGAGCGTGTCGACCTGCTCGGCCGCTTCCGAACGCCGCTTGTTGGAGTCCTTGCGCGCCTCGTCGAGGGTGCGCTCGGCCTCCGAGCGCGCGGAGTTGACCAGCTCCTCGGCCGCGGCCGCCGCGGCCGCCTTGACCCGCTCGGACTCGTTACGGACCCGCTCCGAGTGCTGCTGTGCCTGCCCGACCGTGTCCGCAGCGTCGGCACGCAGCCGCTCCGCGTCCCCGGCGGCTTCGCCGATCAACCGCTCTGCCCGGGCGACCGATTCGGCCCGTACGCGCTCGGCTTCGGTGACCGACTCGATGCGTACCCGCTCCGCCTCGGCGACCGTCTCCGTCCGCAGCCGGTCGGTGTCGGCGATGGTCTCCTCGGTGAGCCGCTCGGCTTCGTTGCGCGCCTCGGTGATGAGGGTGTCGGCCTGCGTCGCCGCGTCCGACCGGATGCGGTTGGCGTCCTCGCGGGCGTCCGCCCGGGTGCGGGAGGCGTCCTGCTCGGCCTGCGCGGTCGCGTCCGAGGCCTCGGTGCGCGCCCGCTGGGCGTACTCGGCCGACTCCGACCTGAGCCGCTCCGCCTCCGAGATCGCCTCCGAGACGGTGCGCTCGGCCAGCGACTTGGCGGCGTCCGTCTCCTCGGCGGCCTCGCGCCGGATCCGGGCCGCGTCCTCGCTGGCCCGCTCCCGCTCGGAGTAGGCGTCCGAGCGGACCCGGTCGGCCTCCTCCTGCGCCTCCCGCCGGGTGCGGTCGGCCACGTGCTCGGCGGTGCTGCGCAGCCCGGTGATCTCCTCCTGGGCCTGCTCGTGCAGCCCGGCGACCGAATCCCGCACCTGCTGCGCGTGCTGCTCGGCGGCCGACACCATCTCGGTGGCCCGCCGGTCCGCCTCCTCGACCAGACGTACGGCCTCGGTCTGGGCCTCCTCGACCCGATTGCGGGCGGAAGCGAGGAGCTCCTCGCTCTGCTCGCGGGCCCGCTCGCGCTCCTGGTCCGCCTCCTGGCGGGCCGAGCCGAGGTACTCCTCGGCCTCGCGGCGGCGCCGGTCGGCCTCCTCCTGGGCCGCGGCCAGTGTCTCGGACGCCTCGGCGGCGAGCCGCTCGGCGGCGGCGTGCGCCTCCGCCCGGACCCGGTCCGCGGTGTCCTGCGCCTCGGTCTTCAGCCGCTCCGCCTCCGCGGCGGCCTCGGAACGCAGCCGTACGGCGACGGCCTCGCCCTCGGCGCGGGAGGCGGACGCGTCGGACGCGGCCTCGGTGCGCAGCCGGTCGGCCTCGGCCTCGGCCTGCTGCTGGAGCGAACGGATCCGCTCGGCGGCCTCGCCGCGCAGCCGGTCGGTCTCCTCGGCGGCCTCACGGCGGATCCGCCCGGCCTCTTCACGGGCCTCGGTGAGGGCCTGCTCGGCGGCGGCGAGGCGTTCCTCGGCGTCGGTGTGCAGCCGGGTCAGTTCATCGGCGGCCTCGGTGCGGCGGACCTCTATGGCCCGCTCGGTCTCCTCGTGCAGCTCAAGGGCGGCCCGCTCGGCGTCGGCCTTGATGCCCTCGGCCTGCTCGGCGACCTCCTCGCGGTGCCGCTCCGCCTCCTGGCGGGTGCGCTGAAGGGTCTCCTCGGCCTGCCGGCGCAGCGTGGTGGCGCGCTCGATGGCCTCGGTACGGACCTTCTCGCTGTCCGTGGTCGCGGTCTGGCGCAGCTCGTCGGCGTCCGCCTTGGCCTTGGAGAGCAGCTCCTCGGCGGTCTTGGCGGCCTCCTCGATCTGCTGGACGGCCTCCTTGCGGGCCTCCGCGCGGATCTTCTCGCCCTCGGCGACCGCGTCGGCGCGCAGCTGCTCGGCCTCGCCGCGCAGCCGACGGGCCTCCTCCTGGAGCTCGACCGTCTTGGCCCGGTACTCCTTGGTGTCGTCCTTCGCCGAACCCTTGAGCTGTTCGGCGATGTCGTGCGCCTCGGCCCGCAGCCGGTCCGCCTCGGTCTCCGCCTCGTGGCGGATCCGCTCGGCTTCCTCGGCGGCGGCCTTGGTGGTGTTGCGCGCGTCCTCCTGAGCCTTGTTGAGGACGTCCTCGGCGGTCTTGGCCGCCTTGGACAGCTGGGTCGCGCTCTCCTCGGCGGTGAGACTGCGGGCCTTCTCGGAGGCCTCGGCGGTGATCTTCTCGGCCTCGGCGCGGGCGTCCGCGACGATCTGCTCGGCGGTCGCCTTCGTCGCCTCGGCCTCCTGGCTGGCCTCGGTGACGAGCCGGGCGACCTGCTCCTTGGCCGTACGCGTGCGCTGTTCGTTCGCCGACTCCGCGCTCGCCAGCGCCTTCTCGGCGGCGGCCGTGGCCTCGCTGAGCACCTTCTCGGCCTCGGCCTGCGCCTTGCGCAGCGCCTCGTCGGCCTCCGTGATGCGCTGCTCGGCGGCGCGGCTGAGCTCGGTGGCCTGACGGCGGGCGGAGTCCGACTCGGTCGCCGTGGAGGTGCGCAGTTGCTCGGCGTGGTCGGTGGCCTCCTGGGCCTGGGTGGAGGCGGAGTCGATCAGGCGCTCGGCGTCCGTGCGGGCGCGGCGCAGGAGCTGTTCGGCCTCCGCGCGGGCCGCCTCGGCCTCGCTCGTCAGACGCTGGCGGGCCTCGGTGGCGACCCGCTCGGCCTCGGCGCGGGCGGCCGCCATGGCCTGTTCTGCCTCCGCGCGGGACTCCTCCAGGAGCCGGCGGGCCTGGGACTCGCTGCGGGCGCGCAGTTGCTCGGCCCACGCCACGTTCTCGTTGACGTGCGACTCGACGGTCTGCCGGCGCTCGGACAGCTCCTGGTCGAGCTGCTGGCGGCGGGTGACCGCCTCCTGGTGCAGCTCCGCCTGCAGGCGGGCGGCCTGCTCGGCGTGCTCCTGGAGGATGCGCTGGGTCTGGGCGCGGACCTGGCTCAGCTCGCGCTCGGCGTCCTGGCGCAACTGGTCGGCCTGGACCTGCGCATTGCGCAGCAACTGCTCGGCCTGGTAGCCGATGTCGCCGCCGCCGAATTCGGGCCGGGACATGAGGGTGCGCCGCGCCTCGTGCAGCTTGGCGCGCAGCACCTCGACCTGGTAGCCGAGGTCCTCGGCGTGCTGGATCGCCTTTTCCCGCTCGGTCTTCAGCCGATCCATCTCGGCCTCGAACCGAGAGAGGTGGTCGACGTCAGCCGCCGGCTCTCGCTCCTGGCGTTCGTAGCCCCGCACTGCGCGGTCCCATCCGTCCCCTGGTCGCAAGTCTTTCCGAACGAGCCCTGTCCATCCGCCGAACGGGGCCCCCGGGGAATGGTGTCAGATCACGGTGGAGCATGGACTGCCGCCCACTTCTCGCCCCCCGAAACCCGGACCCCGGCGCGGTTCTGCCGCCATGGGCAGGACCTGGTCGCCCTGGAAGAGCGGCGACCGCCCCCAACCCTACCGGCCCATATGTACGAGGGTCAGTGCTCAGGTGACTCAACAGACGCCGAAGTGACCAGTTCTGTCAGTACGCCGTGGCAATCCTTCGGGTGCAGGAAGGTGATCCGTGACCCCATGGAGCCACGTCGCGGCTCCTCGTACAGAACGCGTACGCCCTTGCCGCGGACGTCCGCGGCGTCCGCGTCCACATCCGCCGTACCGAAAGCGATGTGGTGGACGCCCTCGCCGTTCTTGTCCAGCCACTTCGCGACGGTCGAGTCGGGGCGGGTCGGCTCGAGAAGCTGCAGGTAGGAGGCGCCGCCGTCGGAGGTGTCGTTGATCTTGAGCATGGCCTCGCGCACACCCTGCTCCTCGTTGACCTCGGAGTGGTACACCTCGAAGCCGTAGGTGGCCCGGTAGAACTCGACGGTCTTGTCGAGGTCGAAGCAGGCGATCCCGATGTGGTCGATTCGCGTCAGCATGGTTTCAGTGCAGCGCTCCGGAAGTGGTTACGCAACGTGCGCGCGATCACACCGACGGGCCGATGACGGCACGGAGTGCCACTCAGTACATTCGAAGTAAACCCTCGTTCACTCCTCGGCAGTGCAGCCGGTAAGGGGATCGCACCTCATGTCTGGATCGAACAGCACCACCTCGGTGATCGTCGCGGGCGCTCGTACGCCCATGGGACGGCTGCTGGGCTCGCTGAAGTCCTTCTCCGGAGCCGACCTCGGCGGCTTCGCGATCAAGGCCGCCCTCGACCGTGCGGGAATCGGTGGCGACCAGGTGCAGTACGTCATCATGGGCCAGGTGCTCCAGGCCGGGGCGGGGCAGATCCCGGCCCGCCAGGCCGCCGTCAAGGCCGGCATCCCGATGAACGTCCCGGCGCTCACCATCAACAAGGTGTGTCTCTCGGGCCTCGACGCGATCGCGCTGGCCGACCAGCTGATCCGCGCCGGCGAGTTCGACGTGATCGTCGCGGGCGGCCAGGAGTCCATGACCAACGCCCCGCACCTGCTGCCGAAGTCCCGCGAGGGCTTCAAGTACGGTGCGATCGAGATGCTCGACGCGATGGCTTACGACGGCCTGACCGACGCCTACGAGAACATCCCCATGGGCGAGTCCACGGAGAAGCACAACACCCGCCTCGGCATCCTGCGCCCCGAGCAGGACGAGATCGCCGCCCTGTCCCACCAGCGGGCCGCCGCCGCGCAGAAGAACGGCGTCTTCGAGGCCGAGATCACCCCGGTCGAGATCCCGCAGCGCAAGGGCGAGCCGGTCGTCTTCAGCGAGGACGAGGGCATCCGCGCCGACACCACGGCCGAGTCCCTGGGCAAGCTGCGCCCCGCGTTCACCCGCGACGGCACCATCACGGCCGGCACCTCCTCGCAGATCTCGGACGGCGCGGCGGCCGTGGTCGTGATGAGCAAGGCCAAGGCGCAGGAGCTGGGCCTGGAGTGGATCGCCGAGATCGGCGCCCACGGCAACGTGGCGGGCCCGGACAACTCCCTGCAGTCCCAGCCGTCCAACGCGATCCTGCACGCCCTCAAGAAGGACGGCCTGGAGGTCTCCGACCTCGACCTGATCGAGATCAACGAGGCCTTCGCCGCGGTCGCCGTCCAGTCAATGAAGGACCTCGGCGTATCCACGGATCGGGTGAACGTCAACGGTGGCGCGATCGCCCTCGGCCACCCCATCGGCATGTCCGGCGCCCGGCTCGTCCTGCACCTGGCCCTGGAGCTGAAGCGCCGGGGCGGCGGTGTCGGTGCGGCCGCGCTGTGCGGCGGTGGCGGTCAGGGTGACGCGCTCGTCGTGCGGGTACCCAAGGCCTGAGCCGTCGTACGTCGTCCATGTGAACGGAGCTGTGATGCAGGACGTCGCCACCCTGGTGGACCAGGCCAGGGAGGGCCGCCCGCGGGCCGTGGCCCGGCTGATCTCCCTGGTGGAGGGGGCGTCCCCGCAGCTCAGGGAGATCATGGCGGCACTGGCCCCGCTGACGGGCAACGCGTACGTGGTGGGCCTGACGGGCTCGCCCGGGGTGGGCAAGTCGACGTCCACCTCGGCCCTGGTGACCGCGTACCGCAAGCAGGACAGGCGGGTCGGCGTCCTGGCCGTCGACCCGTCCTCGCCGTTCTCGGGCGGCGCCCTGCTGGGCGACCGGGTGCGCATGTCGGACCACGCCTCCGATCCCGGCGTCTACATCCGTTCCATGGCGACCCGCGGCCACCTCGGCGGTCTCGCCCGGGCCGCCCCGCAGGCCATCCGGGTCCTGGACGCGGCCGGCTGCGACGTGATCCTGGTCGAGACGGTCGGCGTGGGCCAGTCGGAGGTCGAGGTCGCCTCCCAGGCGGACACCTCCGTGGTGCTGCTCGCCCCGGGCATGGGCGACGGCATCCAGGCCGCCAAGGCCGGAATCCTGGAGATCGGCGACGTCTACGTCGTCAACAAGGCCGACCGTGACGGCGCCGACGCGACCGCCCGCGACCTCAACCACATGCTGGGCCTGGGCGAGTCCCGCGGCCCCGGCGACTGGCGGCCGCCGATCGTCAAGACGGTCGCGAGTCGCGCCGAGGGCATCGACGAGGTCGTCGAGGCACTGGACAAGCACCGCGCGTGGATGGAGGAGCGCGGTGTCCTCACCGAGCGCCGCCGCGCCCGCGCCGCCCACGAGGTCGAGGCGATCGCCCTCACGGCCCTGCGCGCACGCATCGCGGACCTGAGCGGCGACCGGCGCCTGGGCGCGCTCGCCGCGCGGATCGTCGCCGGCGAACTGGACCCGTACCGGGCGGCCGACGAACTGGTGGAGGGGCTCACACAGGGCTGAGGTCCTTGGTAGGTTGACCGGCATGTTCCTCTCCTTGGCATAGGGCAGACACCGAGCCGCGGTCCGAGCACTCCGCTCCCGTGGCTCCTCGGTGTCCCCTTTTCCACCTCTTCTTCGAGGAACTCACCATGTCCGCGTCCTACGCGCGCGTACTGCGCATTCCGCATGCCCGCCGCGCCTTCACCACCGCCCTGCTCGGCAGGCTGTCGTACGGCGTCGTCCCGCTGTCCGTGCTGCTCGCCGTGACCCGCGCCTCCGGCTCGTACGCGGTGGCGGGTGCCGTGATGGCACTCTTCGGCGCCACCGTCGTCGTCCTGGCGCCCGCGCGGGCCGCCCTCATCGACCGGTACGGGCCGCCGCGAGCGCTCGTACCCATGCTGGCGGCCTACATCCTGCTGCTCGCCCTGCTCACCGTCGCCGTCTGGCGTCCCGGCGCCCCGCCCGTCCTCCTCGGCGCCCTCACCACCCTCGCGGGGGCCTGCGTCCCGCCGCTCGGCCCGACCATGCGGACCGTGTGGGGCCGCCTCACCGAGGGCGACAAGGCGCTGCTCCAGCGGGCGTACAGCCTCGACGGGGTCGCCGAGGAACTGCTCTTCGTCTCGGGCCCGCTGCTGGTGGGCGTCCTCGTCGGCGTGGCCGCACCGGTCGTCGGGATCGTCGTCGGGGCGGCCCTGATGGTGGCGGGGACGGCCGGATTCGTACGGTCGCCGGCGGTACGGGCGGTGCCTCCCGCCGGTTCTTCCGCCTCCTCCGCACGAGGGGACAGGGGCGGCCGGCGTGTCCTTGGCCGGGTCCGCCGACCCGTCGTGGCCGCCGCGGCCGTGGGCCTCGCGCTCGGCGTGCTCGACCTGCTCGTCGTCGTCTTCGCCGAGGCGCACCGGCACGGCGGCGCGAGTGTGGCCTGGGTGCTGGCCGCGCTGTCCGCCGGGAGCGCGGCCGGCGGGATGCTGAACGGGGCCGTGGACTGGCGCGTGCCCGCCCCGACCAGGCTGGCCCTGCTGACCCTGGGTCTTGGCCTGGCCCTGCTCGGCGCGGGGCTCGCCCCGGGAATCGGCACCCTCGCCCTGGTCATGGCGGGGGCCGGGTTCTTCGTGTCCCCGGCCGTCACCACCGCGTACCTCATCGCCGACGATGCGGTCGCCCCCGAGGCCCGCACCCGGGCCGGCGCGTGGGTCAACACGGCCGTCAACGCCGGCAGTACGGGAGGAACGGCCGCGGCCGGGGCCCTGGCGGGGCAGCTGCCGGTGGCCGTGTGTTTCGCGGTGACGGGCGGGGTGGTCGCCGTGACGGCGGTAGCGACCATGACGAAGGGCGCCCGGGGGAGGGGCGCCCTTCGCGGCGGTGCGGCTGTCGTGTGACCGCCGCGTCAGTCGTCGTCGCGGTCCTGGGTGACCTTGCCCGAGTCGAGGGCGCCCTTCCACTCGCCCTGCTTGCCGTCCTTCACGGTGTCCACGCTCCAGGCCACGGTGCCCTTGTCGTCGTCGAGGCCGACCTCGGTCACCGTGCCCTTTACGGCAGCGGCCAGCGCGGCCTCGCGGGCGTCGGTCCCGGCCTTCTTCACCGCGGCGAGCTCCGCACGGTCTTCGGCGTCGGTGTCCTCGTCGGTGTCGCGCTGGGCGCCGAGCACCTTGCCGGAGTCCGGGGCGATGCGCACGTCGTACTCCGTGCCGTCGCCCTTGACGACGGTCACCTCCCACGCGTCGGCGCCGTCGTCGTCCAGGTCGGCGGAGACGGCGGTGCCCGGGGTGTGCTTCAGGGCGGCCGCGATCGCCTCGGCGGCGGTGACCCTGCCACTGGGGACGGTCGTACGGTCGTCTGCGGAGTCGTTGGAGTCATTGGAGTCGTCGTGGTCGGCGGCCACCTGGGCGCTCGTGTTCGTCTGGCGCTGCGTCGCCGTCGCGTTGTCGTCCCCCGCGGCGAAGGCGGCGACGGTGCCACCGGTGGCCAGGGCGGCGGCGGTGAGGGTGGCGATGACGATGTTGCGCTTCATGAGGGGTCCTCCAGAACCGTTCGGCTTCGTTCGCTCTCGACGACGACCACGCTGCCGGAACCCTGCTGAAGCGGACCTGAAGCCACCTGAAGGCGTCTTCAGCTTCCCTTTGCGAGGCTGTACGCATGCGACTCTTGATCGTCGAGGACGAAAAGCGACTTGCCCTGTCCCTCGCCAAGGGCCTCACCGCCGAGGGCTACGCCGTCGACGTCGTCCATGACGGCCGGGAGGGTCTGCACCGGGCCACCGAGGGGTCGTACGACCTCGTGATCCTCGACATCATGCTGCCCGGCCTCAACGGCTACCGGGTCTGCGCCGCCCTGCGCGCCGCGGGCCACGAGGTGCCGATCCTGATGCTCACCGCGAAGGACGGCGAGTACGACGAGGCCGAGGGCCTGGACACCGGCGCCGACGACTACCTGACCAAGCCCTTCTCCTACGTCGTCCTCGTGGCCCGCATCAAGGCCCTGCTGCGGCGGCACGGACAGGGTGCCGGGGCCTCGCCGGTGCTCGAACTCGGCGGCCTCCGGATCGACACCGCCGCCCGCAGGGTCTTCCTCGGCGGCGACGAGGTCGCCCTGACCACCAAGGAGTTCTCCGTCCTGGAACAGCTCGCGGTGCGGGCCGGTGAGGTGGTGTCCAAGGCGCAGATCCTGGAGCACGTCTGGGACTTCGCTTACGACGGCGACCCCAACATCGTCGAGGTGTACGTCAGCACGCTGCGCCGGAAACTGGACGCGGAACTCATCCGGACCGTGCGGGGCGCCGGATACCGGCTGGAGACCGGGAGATGAGGCGGCTGTTCGGCTCGGTCCGGGCCCGGGCCACGCTGGCCGCGACCGCCGTGGTGGCCCTGACCCTGGTCGCCGCGGGCGCCGTGGTCCTGCTGTCGCTGCGCAGCAACCTCGCGGGCCAGGCGGACACCGCCGCCGACGGTGCCGCCCGTGCCGTGGCGGCACAGATCGCACAGGGCGTGCCGTACCGGGAGCTGGACCTGGACGAGGACCATCCGGTCCAGGTGGTCGACCGGGACGGGCGGGTGCTCGATGCGAGCGAGGACCTGGAGTCGATCAGCGGTACCGGTGTCCAGGACGTCACCCCGGTCCCGAGCCCCGACGCGGGCCAGGGCGAGGACAGCGACGGCGGGGACGCCCCCGAGGCCGACGACATCGGCGAGGTCACCTGGCACGGCCAGGGCCGGGCCACCGTGGACGGGGAGAGCGTCGCGTACCGGCTCGCCCGGGTCGAGGTCACCGACCGGAGCGACGAGACGGTCCTCGTGTACGCCGGTGCCTCCCTCCAGGCCCAGCAGGACGCGGTGCACACCGCCGCCACCGTCATGCTGATCGGCCTGCCCGTACTGCTCGGGGTGGTCGCCTGGGTGACCTGGACGGTCACGCGTCGCGCCCTTCGCCCGGTCGAGGCCATCCGCCGGGAGATGTCGGCGGTCACCGCCTCCGAGGACCTCGCGCGCCGCGTCCCGGTGCCGGACACCCACGACGAGGTGGCCCGCCTGGCCCGCACCACCAACGAGACGCTGGCCGCGCTGGAGACCTCGGTGGAGCGCCAGCGCCGTTTCGTCGCGGACGCCTCGCACGAGCTGCGCAGCCCCATCGCCTCGCTGCGGACCCAGTTGGAAGTCGCCGCCGCACATCCGGAGCTGCTGGACCTGGAGGGGGCGGTCGAGGACACGGTGCGGCTGCAGCGCCTCGCCGCGGACCTGTTGCTGCTGGCCCGGCTGGACGCCGGGGAGCGGGCCGGGGACACCCGGTTCGACCTGGCCTCACTGGTCCGCGAGCAGGCGGCGGACAGGCCGCTGGTGACGGTCGAGGCATGGGACGTGCAAGTCGCCGGATCGCGCGGCCAGTTGGGGCGGCTGCTCGCCAACCTGCTGGACAACGCGCAGCGGCACGCCCGCTCCGAGGTGTCCGTGGCCGTACGGCGGGACGGCGACCGTGCGGTCGTCGAGGTCACCGACGACGGGGACGGGGTGCCCGAAGGGGACCGGGAGCGGATCTTCGAGCGGTTCGTGCGGCTGGACGAGGCGCGGGCGCGGGACGACGGGGGTGCCGGGCTCGGTCTCGCCATCGCCCGGGATGTCGCCGTTCGTCATGGCGGCACCCTGACGGTGCGTGGCGCACCGGCAGGCGGAGCCCTGTTCGAACTCCGCCTGCCGGGGGTGTGAGGCTGTTGTGCTCTTGAGGCCGGTCGCGCCCGATACGGCCGGGTGGCCCCAGGGAGCCCCTACGGGCGGCCTCGCTGCCCCCGCAGATGGTCCGCGATGGGCTTCAGGGCCTTGTCGAGTTCCGTCAGGGAATCGACCGGCACGAGGTCGATGAAGTGCCTCCGCACAGACGCCACGTGATGGGGCGCGACCTTCTTCATCGTCTCCATGCCGTGCTCGGTCAGCACCGCGTACAGGCCGCGGCGATCGGACTCGCAGTTCTCACGCCTGACCAGGTCAGCGCTCTCCATGCGGGTGATCTGGTGCGAGAGCCGGCTCTTGGACTGCAGGGTGGCGGCTGCGAGGTCGCTCATCCGCATCCGTACGCCCTCCGACTCGGAGAGATTGACCAGGATCTCGTAGTCGTTCATCGTCAGGCCGAACGGCTGCAGGTCCCGCTCGAGTTGATACGTCAACAGCCTGTTGACCTCCAGGTGGGTGCGCCAGGCGCACTGCTCCGCATCGGTCAGCCAGCGCGTGGCCGTCTCGGTCTCCATGAATGAAGTCTACCTAAAATGTTGAAAGGCGAACTAGTGAGGGTGGTGTGACTGTGCGCAAGCGTTCGATGTCACACTCCGCAGACTACCGCTCACAGCCCGAAGCGACGCTGGAGGTCCCCCAGCTGTCCGGGAAGGCGCGGTGCCCCCGGCTGCTGTGGATGCCCTGTGGGCGCCCCGTATCCGCCGGGTACTCCGGGCTCGTTCGGAACCACCCCCGTGGGCTGCTCGACCATCAGCACCTCCGAGGACTGGAGCAGCACCGTTCCGGCCCCCACGAACTCGAACTGGTGCTCCTCGCCGGAGGCCCCGCCGAGGCCCGTCATCGCACGTAGACCGCCCATCAGACCGGTCATGTACCCGTGGTCGTAGTGGTGGCACGGCGAGGGGCAGTCCGCCCAGCCCACAAGCGCTTGCGGGTCCACCCGGATCGGGGGCTCCATGAACACCACCGGGCCGTTGGAGGCGGCCACGAACTTTCCCGTTCCGATGAGGGTCAGAAAGCCGGGCACGATCGACTGCTTGAGAGCCAGACTTGGCTGAAAAGCGAGCAGATTGCCCGAGCGAATGGTCAGGTTGCCGTTCTCCAGGTCGTACGAGTTCACGTCGAAGGCCCGGTCGGCGAGGAGCATCTTGCCCGAGCCCTCCGCCACGACCCAGTCGCTCGCGTGCAGAGGCGAATGGAAGGACGTACGGATGAGTCCGTCGAAACGGCCGTGTCCGATGCCGTTGAAGTCCATCTGGCCGTAGTACGCGATCATCTTCCCCTTCTGCAGGAACCACTGGCTCCCCTTGAGCTCCACGCAGAAGGTGTAGTTGTTGACGTTGTCGTCCGAGGGCAGCGTCATGGGGTCGTGCACGGTGGGGCCCGCGCCCGGGTACTGGCTCACAGCTTCTCCTCCGAGGCCTGGACGTACACCGCGCCGTGTCCGCTGAGCTCCAACTGGAAGGCCTCGCCGGAACCGCGGCCCACCATGTCGCGCCAGCCGAGCGCCGTCGACAGCTTGTTGCGGACGTCGCCGTGGTGGGCGACGTAGGCCTGCGGGTCGACATGGACCGGGCGCTGCGGGGTGATGGGGACCTCGAAGACACCGCCGTGGGCCATGACCGCCACCGACCCGTGCCCCTTGAGCGTGGTCGTGAAGAGTCCCTGGCCGCTGACCTGTCCGCGCACCATGCCCATGACGCCGCCCTGCGAGCCCATGAACATCGTGCCCTGCTGGAGGGTGCCCTCGAAGGCGAGCAGGCGGTCCGCCTCGACGTACAGGGTGTCGCCGGTCATGTTGATGACCTGGACGTGGTGACCGCCGTGCCCGAAGAGGACGGTGCCGCTGCCCTCCACCGTCATCAGCGGGGTGTCCTCGTTGGCCACCCGGCGTCCGAGCATCGACGCGATCCCGCCCTGGCCGCCCTGGATGTTGGGTGTGAAGGACACCTCGCCCCGGTAGGCGAGCATCGCGCCGCGCTGACTGAACAGGCGCTGCCCCGGCATGACCGTGGCCTCGACCATCTTGGAGTTGATCTCACGAAAGGGCATCTCACACATCCCCCGCGATCGTGTTCCGCTCGCTGGGCTGGACGTACACCAGGCCGTCGCCCTCGAAGCGGATCTGGAAGGCCTCACCGCCGCCCTCGCCCATGAACGTGCGGAACGTCACACCGGACTGGAAGGACTGGCTCAGGTTTCCCTGGTGCGCGATGTACGCGCCCGGGTCGACCGTCAGCGGAAACTGTCGGCTCACCCGCAGCACCACCGCGGGGCCGTCGGACATGATCGCGGCCTGGCCGTGCCCCTCGACGGTCGTCGTGAAGAGCCCGTTGCCCTGTGTGGCACCGCGCATGCCGGTGAAACTGGTCCCGGTCCGCAGCCCCGCATCGGTCGCGAGCAGATTGCTCGACTCCACGAACAGTTTGTCCCCCTGGAGACTGACGAGGTTGATTTCCGAGGCCCGGTCCGCGAACCAGCACGTCCCGTGCCCCGACACCTCCATCACTGTCATCTGCTCGCCGGTGATCCGCCGGGTCACCATGCCCCGGATCCCCTCACCACCGCCGCTCAGCTTCTTGAACGCCATCTGTCCGTCGTACGCGACCATCGAACCGTTCTTCGCCTTCACGGCGTCTCCGGTCATGTCGACGGCCAGCACCTTGCTGCCTTGGAGTCGAAACATCGCCACGGAGTGAAGGTAGCTGGCCGAAAGCCCTTGCCGACAGAGTTTGGGGGTGGAGGTCGGGTTGGGAGGTGTCTTGTGCGGGTTGGTGGGGGCGGGCGTTTTTTGCGCAGTTCCCCGCGCCCCTGGTGCCTGCGGCGGCCTGTTTCGGTTCGGTGGGGGCTTGTGCGGCGCGGCGCGGGTGCGTTGTGGGTCGGGGCCGGGGTGGGGGGTGTCCGTCCTCGGTCCGGCGGCTCGGTCCCTTGAACAGTGCTCGGTTTCGGACGCCGGCCGCTGCGGGCGGACACCCCCCACCCCGTCCCCTTCGCGCCGTCGGCGACTGACGGCCCGTCGTGGCTCACGCCCGCCTGTATGGGTTGCCCCTTCTCGCCGTGCGCGGCCAGAGGTGCGTTCGCCGTCCCCGCCCAGGGGCGCGGGGAACTGCGCGGCCAGCCCACGTCGGCCGGCATCCGCCCTGCGACCTCACCCGGCACTTCCATGGGCGTCCGAGGCGTGTCTCAGGTGGTCTTTCCGGGGATGCGGATGACCGCCTTGCCCGAGGTCAGGTCCACCGTTGACCGTGGTGGTGCCCCGTCCTCCTCGTCATCGCGGAGCACCAACGCGCTCTGCCGTTCCTTCAGCTCGTTCTGCTTGCCCGGTGAGAGGGCTGCGTGGAGCTGTTCGAAGCCGGTCGCGGAGATCTGGCCCTGGCGGCCCGCGTTGCGCCAGGGGAGCATCCCGGCCCGGCCGGCGCGCAGGAGCAGCTGGTCGACGAAGGCGAGGAGTGTGAGAAGCACCACCAGGCCCGGCAGGGTCATGAAGAAAACGAACTGCACAGGCGCTCCCCGGGGCTTTGGACCGTTGACCCCACAGCCTCGGCCCGCCGAACCGTTTGCCACAATGGGCACACGCTTGTGCGTTCGTTCACAAACCGACAGACCGTCGCCGACGTACTTCTCACCGAAGGTGCACCGTGGACCTCAAGACAGCCTCCGCCATCCGCCGCCTCCGCCTCATCTCCGTGCCGGAGGGTGTGTCCTGGATCATTCTGGCGACCTGCACCGTCATCAAGTACACGGTCGCCTCCGGCTTCGACGTCGCCCCCGTGCTCGGCCCGATTCACGGGGTGCTGTTCGTCATCTACGTGATCTTCTGGGCGGACGCCTGGAACCGCACCAAGTGGGCCAAGGGCAAGGCGGCGCTCTACTTCGCGTACTCGGTCATCCCGGGCGGCGGCTTCATCATCGAGCGCGCGCTGCGCCGCGAGGCCGAGGACGCCGTGATCGCCTCCCGCGCCCGCAACGAAGGGGTCGTGAACGCATGATCGTCGCCTTCTCCGTGACCCCGCTGGGGGTCGGCGAGGACGTGGGGGAGTACGTCGCCGATGCGGTGCGTGTCGTCCGTGAGTCGGGGCTGCCCAACCGCACCGACGCCATGTTCACCTCGATCGAGGGCGAGTGGGACGAGGTGATGGACGTCGTGAAGCGGGCCGTGGCCGCCGTGGAGGCGCGGGCACCGCGTGTCTCGCTGGTCCTCAAGGCGGACATTCGCCCGGGCGTCACGGACGGTCTGACCTCAAAGGTGGAGACGGTGGAGCGGCACCTCGCGGACTGAGGCGAGTCTCCCCGCGCCACACGAACCCCGGCCCGCGCGGGCCGGGGTTTTCTCGTGCCTGCTTCTTGAGCGATCGCTCAAAAACGTGTAGCTTCCTGCCCAGAGAGTTTGAGCAGTCGCTCAAATGCCGGGCTCACCTGGGGGAATGGGATCAATGGGGCTCTACATCGAGGCACGCATCCGTGCCGATCTCGACGACCTCTGGACCCGCACACAGGAGCCGTCCCAGCACCAGCGCTGGGACCTCCGCTTCACCCGCATCACCCACCTCCCGCGCGCGGAGGGCGAGCCGCAGCGCTTCCGGTACGCCACGCGCGTGCTGCCCGGCCTCACCGTCGCCGGCACCGGTGTCTCCGCGGGTGAGCGTGAGCGCCCCGACGGCACCCGCACCTCGGCTCTGCGCTTCTCCTCCCCGCACCCGCTCTCGCTTCTCGCCGAGGGCAGCGGCTACTGGCGCTACCTCCCCGACGGTGACGGCGTCGTCTTCCTCACCGGCTACGACTACCGCCCCCGCTGGGGCCGCGTCGGCGCCCTCGCCGACCGGCTCCTCTTCCGCCCCCTCATCGGCTGGGCGACCGCCTGGTCCTTCGACCGTCTGCGGCTGTGGCTGGAGCGCGGCATCACCCCGGAACGGGCCTTGCGCAACTGGCTCGCCGAACTGCTGGCCCGCGCCCTCGTCGTCGCCGTCGGCTGCAGCGGCCTCGGCCTGGACCGGTTCCTGCGCCTCTTCGGCCCGCTGGCCGCGTCGATGGCGTACGTCTGGCCGCTGCTGCTGGCCGTGCTCATCTCGCTGGCCCTGTTCACATCCCCCCTGCCCGGCACCCCGGCCGCCCGCCGCTGCCTGCGCCAACCGGCCACACGCGTGCGTGCCCCGCGTGTCCTGCGCACCCTGGAGACCCCGCGATGACCTCGATGTTCCGCACGGTGATGGGTGCCGACTTCGACCGCCTGCATCCCCAGCTCCAGCGCCGCTTCTCGGTCGGTCTCGCGAGCGGCGAGGCCTGCACCGGCCGGGGTGTGATGGACCGCGTCTGGCACGGCCGGACCTTCGTGAAGCCGTTCCTGGCGCTTGGGGCCACGCGCAACATCCTGGTGCCGAGACCGGGGCGGAACGTGCCGTTCGTGATCGAGAACGTGCCCTACGTCGACACCTACGGCCGTGAGACGGTGACCTTCGTGCGCACCTTCGACCTGCCCGGCCGCCCCCGACGCTTCGACGCCCAGATGGTGCTGAGCCCCAAGGGTGACCGCATCCTCGACTACCTCGGCACCCACCAGCACCTGGCCAGCGAGCTGCACTTCCACGCCGAGCCCGACGGCTCGCTGCTGATCCGCTCCGGGGAGCACCGGTTCCGGGAGGGCGTGGTGGACCTCCGGGTGCCCGAGCCGGTCGGCGCGACCGCCGAGGTGCGGGAGTCGTACGACGACGAATCCGGCCGCTTCCGCATCCAGGTCCGGGTCGTCAACCGGTACTTCGGCCCGCTCTTCGGCTACGAGGGCTCCTTCGAGGCGACGTACACCGACATCGCCGCCTGCGGAGTGCGCCCCGGTCTCCGGCCGGTCCGCGAGGAGGCGCGCGCATGAGTCCCGAGACCGCGAAGTCCCTGGAGACGAAGACCAAACTCCTGGAAGGCGCCCTGCGGACCCTCACCGAACAGGGCATCGCCAAGACCTCCGCCCGCACGGTCGCGGCGACCGCCGGGGTCAACCAGGCCCTGGTCTTCTACCACTTCGGTTCCGTCGACGAACTCCTCGCGGCGGCCTGCCGCTACGGGGCCGAACGTTCGGTGGCCCGGTACCGGGACCGGTTCGCCGCGGTGAGCTCGCTGTCCGAACTCCTCGTGGTGGGGCGGCGCGTCCACGAGGAGGAGCGGGCCGGCGGACATGTCGCCCTCCTCGGCCAGCTGCTGGCCGGTGCCCAGACCCACGCCACGCTCGGCCCGGCCACCGCGGCGGGTCTGGAGCTGTGGATCGCCGAGATCGAGAAGACCCTCGTCCGGGTCCTCGCGGCCACGCCCTTCGGGGAGTTCGCCGACCCGGCGGGCCTGGCCCGTGCGGTGGCCGCGTCCTTCGTGGGCATCGAGCTGTACGAAGGGGTCGACGCGGCGGGCGCCGGCGCGGCCCTGGACGCGCTGGAGCAACTCGGCGTGCTCGTCGCCGCGTTGGAGGACCTGGGCCCGGTCGCCCAGCGCGCGGTGCGCCTCCACCTCCGCAGGACCGGCCGCCGCTGACCACGACGCCCCGGCGAGGGGACACCACGCCCGCCGCCGACAGTCGGCTGGAGGTCCGCCACGGCGGCCGCCGCTGGGCGGAGGGCGTGGTGCATCTGCTACCTGGCGTCGGCTGATCCGGAGCGACATCCCGAACGACCGCGTCCCGCGCCGGGGCACGGCCACCGGCACCCGCCTGGACGCTCCCGGGTAGCCATGCCCATGAATCTCCACTTCTGTGTGGATATCGAATCCCTTGCGGGGTCGATCACTCCTCACTCAACCGGAGGGCACCGTGCGGCCGGACGGCTACGACTACGACACCTACAGCCGACTCGCCGGGCCGCTCACGGAGCCGGCCGGGTCGGCGTACCGGGTGCAGTACACCTCGCTGCTGTCGAGGGAGCCCCGCCGAATACGTGCCGTCCTGCTGATGTGCCTGGCGCCGCTCCTCACCGCGGCCCTCCTCGTCTACCTCGTGTGGCCCAGCCACTGGGTGGAACGCGAGGGCGGGGCGTCCTGGATGGTCCACCTCGATGTCGTGATGCTCATAGCCATCGGCCTGATCGAGCTGTTCATGGTGGTCAACGTCGCCTCCGTCGCCCACGCCACCCTCGTCGCCAGGGACCCCGTCCCCGTCGTCCCCGAGGCCGGCACCCGCGTCGCCTTCCTCACGACGTACGTCCCCGGCAAGGAACCCCTCGCGATGGTCCGCGCCACCCTCGAAGGTGCCACGAGGATCACCCACACCGGTCCCCTGGACGTCTGGCTCCTCGACGAAGGGGATGACGCACAGGCCAGGGCCCTGTGCGTGGAACTCGGAGTGCGCCACTTCACCCGCCACGGCGTTCCCGAGTGGAACCGTGCGAAGGGCGTCCACAAGGCCCGCACCAAGCACGGCAACTACAACGCCTGGCTCGCGATGCACGGCGACGCCTACGAGTTCTACGCCTCCGTGGACACGGACCACGTCCCGCTCCCGAACTTCCTGGAGCGGATGATGGGGTACTTCCGCGACCCGGACGTCGCCTTCGTCGTGGGACCGCAGGTGTACGGCAACTACCACAACCCCGTCACCAAGGCCGCCGAGTCCCAGCAGTTCCTCTTCCACGCGCTGATCCAGCGGGCCGGAAACCGGTACCGCTCACCCATGTTCGTCGGCACCAACAACGTCGTACGCATCGCCGCCGTCAAGCAGATCGGCGGCCTGTACGACTCCATCACCGAGGACATGGCCACCGGCTTCGAACTCCACCGGCACCGCAACCCGCGAACGGGCACCCGCTGGCGGTCCGTCTACACCCCGGACGTGCTGGCCGTGGGCGAGGGCCCGGCCTCCTGGACCGACTTCTTCACCCAGCAGCTGCGCTGGTCGAGAGGGACGTACGAGACGCTTCTCAAGCAGTACTGGAAGGCGCCCTTCACCATGCCTCCCGGCCGCCTGTTCTCCTACACCCTGATGCTCGTCTACTACCCGATGACCGCCGTCAACTGGTTCCTCGGCATCCTCAGCTGCTTCCTGTTCCTCTGGTTCGGCGCCTCCGGCACCCAGGTCGCCGCCTCCGTCTGGCTGATGCTCTACAGCGACGCGGCCGCCCTCCAGATCGGGCTCTACCTGTGGAACCGGCGCCACAACGTCTCCCCGCACGAGCCGGAGGGCTCCAGCGGCCTCGCGGGCATGGCGATGTCGGCCCTGTCCGCGCCGATCTACCTCAAGTCCCTCGGCGAGGCACTCATCAGGAAGCCCAGCCGTTTCGTGGTGACGCCCAAGGGCGGTGACAGCAGCCCCGACCGACTGTGGACCTTCCGGATCCACCTGTTCTGGGCGGTTCTCCTCGCGACCTCCCTGGCCGCGTCGGTCGTCCTCGGCCACACACACGCGGCCATGCGCACCTGGGCGGCCCTCGCCATGGTGATCGCGCTCGCGCCGGTCGCGGTGTGGGTCTCGACGCTGCTGAAGGAGCGCCGGGAGCGGCAGGCGCTCACCACGGCGCCGAGAGTCGTCGACGAACCCGCCCTCGCCACCTCCTCTTCCGTCTCCGGCACCACGACAGGGGGCAACTAGGCCATGGCCTACCAGCCGTCGCAGAAGACCAAGAAGACCGTCCTCGGTATCGGCGGCATCGCGCTCCTCGCCGGACTCAACGCCCCCGCCGCGCTCGACCTCGCGGGCGAGAAGTACCACGCGTACCGGATCTCACGGCCCGAGTACCAGGCGAAGTACGGCAGTTGGAGCCGGATCGACATCCCCGAGAAGTACCGCACCAACGCCATCCACGCGGCCCTTCTCCACACCGGCAAGGTGCTGATCGTCGCCGGGTCGGGCAACGAGGTGAAGAAGTTCGACGAGGGGTCCTTCGACACGATCCTGTGGGACCCGAAGGCGAACACCTTCAAGAAGATCCCCACCCCCGACGACTTCTTCTGCTCCGGACACGCCCAACTCCCCGACGGCCGCCTCCTCGTGGCCGGCGGCACCGCCCGCTACGAGCTCCTCGACGGCGAGACCCAGCGGGCCGGCGGCGGTATGCGGGTCAAGAACGAGAACCCCGACAAGGCGATGTTCCTGAAGAAGGGCACCCGCTTCCGCTCGCCCGCCGGAGTCGAGTACGTCAGCCGGTTCGACGTCACCGTCCCCAAGGCCAAACGCGCCCAGAAGGTGACCTACAACCGGGCCGGGGTGATGCAGCCCTGGCAGACCCAGGTGACCGCGAGCGAGGTCCGGGTCTTCGTCGAGGCCGCCGAGAAGGGGCCGATGTCGGTCACCGAGACGCAGGCGCAGTACGAGGTCGTCGGCCTCAAGGGCAAGGACAACGACAACACGTACGGGCTCAGCGAGAAGATCACCATGGACAAGCAGGACTTCCAGGGGATCCGCGCCGCCTACGAGTTCGACCCGACGGCCGAGCGGTACGTCCCGGTCGCCCCGATGGACAAGGCCCGCTGGTACCCGACCCTGGTCGGCCTCGACGACGGCCGTGTCCTCGCCGTGTCCGGCCTCGACGACGTCGGCGTGATCGACCCCGGCGACAACGAGATCTACGACCCGAAGACCAAGAAGTGGACCCGCGGCCCCAAGCGCTACTTCCCGACCTACCCCGCGCTCTTCCTCACCAAGGGCGGCAAGCTCTTCTACCCGGCGTCCAACGCCGGTTACGGCCCCGCCGACAGGGGCCGCGAGCCCGGCCTGTGGGACCTGAAGACCAACACCTTCAAGAAGGTGACCGGCCTGCGCGACCCCGACGAGACCGAGACCTCCGCCTCACTGCTCCTGCCGCCCGCGCAGGACCAGAAGGTGATGATCCTGGGCGGCGGAGGCGTCGGCGAGTCCAGGAGGTCGACGCCCCGCACGGCCGTCGTCGACCTGAAGAAGGACAACCCCGTCTTCGAGGAAGGCCCCAGCCTCCCGCAGGGCACGCGCTACCTGAACAGCGTGATCATGCCGGACGACACCGTCTTCACCTCGAACGGCTCCGAGGACTACCGCGGCCGCAGCGCCAGCAACATCCTCAAGGCCCAGTTCTACGACCCCAAGGGCAACGTCTTCCGGGAGGCCGCGGCCCCGACCGTCGGCCGCAACTACCACTCCGAGGGGCTGTTGCTGCCAGACGGAAGGGTCGCCACCTTCGGCTCCGACCCGCTCTTCGACGACCAGCAGAACACCAAGCTCGGCCACTTCGAGCAGCGCATGGAGATCTTCACCCCGCCCGCGCTGCACCGCAACGCCACCATCAGGCCCGCACTGGAGGACGGCCCGCGGCTGCTCGATCCGCACCGCCGGGCCACCTACCGGACCGGTCACCCCGAGCGGATCGTCAAGGCCCGGCTGATGCGGCCCAGCGCGGTCACGCACACCACCGACGTCGAGCAGCGGTCCATCGAGCTCGGCCTGACCAAGGGCGCCGACTCGGTGACGGTCGAGGTGCCGAAGGACCGCGCCCTCGTACCGCCGGGCTGGTACATGCTGTTCGTGACGGACGCGGACGGAACGCCGTCCGAGGCGAAGTGGCTCCAGGTCAAGTGATGGATCAGCCCTGCGAGTTGTGCGCCAGTCCCAGGGCGTACTCCGGCCACCACTGACCGGCGTCGGGGCCGCCCTGGCAGGTGCCGTCCGACTCCCCGGGCCGCTTGATCCACAGATAGGCGTCCAGGGCGGGCTCGCCGGTGTCGGTGGTGGGGCGGGTGCCCAGTGCCCGGCCGGGCGGGTTGCACCAGGCGCCGGGCAGGGGCCCGTTGCCGTTGCGGCTGCTGTCGATGACGAAGTGCTTGCCGCCGAGGCCGGCCGAGAGCTGGAGGCCGTACTTCTTGGTGGCCGCGTCCGTCTGGAAGTTGGCGACGTTCAGGGAGAAGCCGTCGGCGCCCGCGACACCGGCCCGTCGGAGCGGGGCGACCAGCCGCCGCGGCTCCCGGATCCAGGCCGGGTTGCCCGCGTCCAGGTACACCTTGGTGCCCGGCTGCTGCTTCAGCCGGGCGATCGCCTCCTTGAGCAGCTGCTCGCGCTCGGCCGCGTACTCCCCGGGCGTGCAGCCGTCGACGGTGTGCGCCACCGCGTCCGGCTCCAGCACCACCAGCGCCTTCGCCGAGCCCAGTCCCTCGGCGAACTTCCCGATCCACGCCCGGTAGGCGTCCGCGTCCGCGGCCCCGCCCGCCGAGTGCTGGCCGCAGTCCCGGTGCGGGATGTCGTACGCCACGAACAGTGCCGTACGTCCTTCCTGGGACGCCGACGCGGTGGCCGCCCTGATCACCGGGGCCGGATCGATCTCGCCGGCCGGCCACAGCGCGGCCGGTTCGCCGGCGATTCGCTCCAGCAGTGCGGCGTCCCGGGTACGGCCCTGCCGCTGCCACAGCTGGATCTGCTGGGCGGCGGAGCTCGCGGGGTCGACCCAGAACGGCTGGGCGGCGTTCGCCTTCGCGGAGGCGGCGCCGGCGACGGAGGCCTCGCCGACCCCGGAAGCGGACGAACAGCCCGTCGCGAGTCCGAGCGCCGCGAGCGCCGCGAAAGCGTGGATCAGCCGGGACATGCTGCTCCCTGGGGCGGAGTGACAGTCGGGCACCAATCGTGACATAGCAGAGTGATTCATCCTGGAAGGGACATGGTCTCGCCTCGCGCGGACCGAAGGACGAGACGGTGCTGACCACGATGTGACCGGCCGGTAAGGTCGATGCCGTGCCGAAGCCGCTCAGTCTTCCCTTCGACCCCATCGCCCGCGCCGACGAGCTCTGGAAGCAGCGCTGGGGAAACGTGCCGTCCATGTCCGCGATCACCTCGATCATGCGCGCACAGCAGATCCTGCTCAGCGAGGTCGACGCGGTGGTCAAGCCGTACGGACTGACCTTCGCGCGGTACGAGGCGCTGGTGCTGCTCAACTTCTCCAAGGCGGGGGAGCTGACCATGTCGAAGATCGGCGAGCGGCTCATGGTGCACCCCACCTCCGTGACGAACACCGTGGACCGCCTGGTGAAGTCCGGTCTGGTCGACAAGCGGCCCAATCCCAACGACGGGCGCGGCACCCTCGCCTCCATCACCGGCAAGGGCCGTGAGGTCGTCGAGGCGGCCACCCGTGACCTCATGGCGATGGACTTCGGGCTCGGGGTGTACGACGCCGAGGAGTGCGCGGAGATCTTCGCGATGCTGCGGCCGCTGAGGGTCGCCGCCCGGGACTTCGACGAGGAGTGACCCCGGCCGGGGAAGGGGCGACCCGGGCCAAGATCTCCCGGAACGGGTGGTTACGCTCGGACGCATGAAAAAGAGCGTGCTGACCCGCTACCGCGTCCTGGCCTACGTCACCGGTGTGCTGCTGGTCCTGCTGTGCCTGAGCATGATCGCCAAGTACGGCTTCGACATCGACGGTGCCGCCGACTTCACCCGCGTCGTCGCCATCGCGCACGGCTGGCTGTACGTCGTCTACCTGGTCTTCGCCTTCGACCTGGGCTCCAAGGCGAAGTGGCCGGTCGGCAAGCAGCTGTGGGTCCTGCTCGCCGGGACGGTCCCCACGGCCGCCTTCTTCGTGGAGCGGAAGATCACTCACGAGCTCGAGGGCAGGATCGTGGACGCGGCTCCGGCGCCCGTCAAGGCGTAGCCCCACCGCCGTCGGAGCTGGGCGGCGGGACGAGTGGGGGAGTGCACGGAGCCGCCGGGGTGCTAGGAGCGGCCCTTCTCGGCGGACGTTCCCGCCAGGCCCGTCAGCAGGACCTGGGTGAAGCCGTGGGCCCATTCCGCGTCCGCGGGTTCCGCGCTCACCAGGGTGCGGTGGACCACCGCACCCGCCACCATGTCGAAGATCAGGTCGACCGTGCGGGTCGTTTCCCCCAGGTCCGACTCCGGGGGCAGCTCGCCGCGCGCCTGGGCGCGCTGCCGGCCCTCCAGGACCAGGCGCTTCTGACGGTCGACGATCGACGAACGGATGCGTTCGCGCAGTGCGTCGTCGCGGCACGACTCCGCCACCACCGCCATCAGCCCGTTCCGCGCCTCCGGCCGCGCCAGGATCGCCGCGAACTGCAGGACGACGCCCTCGATGTCGGCGGCGAGGGTGCCGCAGTCGGGCAGTTCCAGTTCGTCGAAGAGTTCCGCCACCGCGTCGACGACGAGTTCGTTCTTGCCGGCCCAGCGGCGGTACAGAGTCGTCTTGGCGACCCCGGCTCGCGTCGCCACGTCCCCCAAGGTCAGCTTCGACCAGCCCAGTTCCACCAGCGCCTCCCGCGTCGCGGCGAGGATCGCGGTGTCCGCGGCGGCGCTGCGAGGGCGCCCTGTGGCGCGCGGGGCGGGGGTGCGGCTCTGCATCCCACGACCATAACCGGCGGTTCACGTGTCGCAGTGAGGGAGATCACCGGGGTGGGGTACCGGGCAGCGGTCCGATGCCATTACGCTACGACTCGTAGCGGAAGCTCGCGGCGGACGTACGCGAGTGACGGCCAGCACGGCGTGGGGTGGGGACCCGGCGCCGGGCCGCGCTGCACGACCGGCTTTCAGAACGCTTTTCGCAGACGCGGGCGCACGGGGGAGGATAGGCGCATGCAGCCACGGAACATGTCCATGAGCGGAGTCGTCGACCTCGCCGCGGTGAAGTCGGCCCAGGAGGCCAAGGCGAAGGCGGAGCAGGCGCGCGCCGAAGCGGCGCGGCAGGGCGGCGGCCCGGGCGCCGTCTCCCCGGCCGATCTCGTCATCGACGTCGACGAGGCGGGATTCGAGCGCGATGTCCTCCAGCGGTCCAGCGAGGTCCCGGTCGTCATCGACTTCTGGGCCGAGTGGTGCGAGCCCTGCAAGCAGCTGAGCCCGGTCCTTGAGCAGCTCGTCGTCGAGTACGGCGGACGCCTCCTCCTCGCCAAGATCGACGTCGACGCCAACCAGATGCTGATGCAGCAGTTCGGGGTGCAGGGCATCCCGGCCGTTTTCGCGGTCGTCGCGGGCCAGGCGCTGCCCCTCTTCCAGGGTGCCGCCGGCAAGGAACAGATCCAGCAGACCCTGGACCAGCTGGTGCAGGTCGCCGAGGAGCGCTTCGGGCTGACCGGCCTCACGGTCGACCCGGACGCCGGGCCGGGCGCCGCCCCGCAGCCCGCGGCCGTGCCGGCGGGGCCGTACGACGCACTCCTCGAAGCCGCCGTACGCGCCCTGGACGCCGGGGACTTCGGCGGGGCCGTCCAGGCCTACAAGAACGTACTGAGCGACGACCCGGGCAACTCCGAGGCCAAACTGGGGCTCGCCCAGGCCGAGTTGCTCCACCGGGTGCAGGGACTCGACCCGCAGCGGGCACGCCAGGACGCGGCCGAGAAGCCGGACGACGCCCAGGCGCAGATCGCCGCCGCCGACCTGGATCTGGTGGGCGGTCATGTCGAGGACGCGTTCGGACGGCTCATCGACACCGTGCGGCGCACGGCCGGTGACGACCGGGATGCCGCACGGCTGCGGCTCCTCGAGCTCTTCGAGGTGGTCGGCGCCGATGATCCGCGGGTGTCGGCGGCTCGCCGGGCGCTCGCGCGCGCCCTGTTCTGAGCGGGGCGAGGACCCCGGTTCTGACCAGTCGTTAAACATCCCGGCATGTGGTGCCGGAGTGAAAAAAATGACGGAGAAGCATCACTGCGGCCGCGCTTTACCAAAACTTGGTAATCGCGGCCGTTGTTACTTCAAGTAAGGCAGGGGCGCCGTTCTGTCGGGTTCTGTCCGTCGATCAACTCCTTTGTCATCCCCCTGGTTGCCACCCAGCGTCGCCGCCCGAGACCAGCGGGTCGTTGTTCGGTTATCCCGCCGTTACTACCGAGTAACGAAGCCCCTTGTGCGGGCGGCGAGAATGCACCACGATCGGCGACGCTCGGTCCTTTCCCGTACCCCGACAGCCGGTCGGGCGGCGGGAATCCTTGGGTCCCCACCGAGCAGGGTCGGCGGCAGGTGCGCCGGCTCTTGGACAGGGGGGTCTTCGCCCATGCGGCGGAGCCTGTCCAGCAAGGTTGTGCGTGATGTGTGTCAGGCGCGACCAGTGGTTGTCGCTCGGGGGTGATCGCCGGTGATCGGTGCGCGGTTTGCGCCTCCGAGTGCAGGCGCTCCCCTTCCCGAGGACGTAGCACTTCTCCCATCCCTGCCCGGCTGAGCCGTCCATTTCGACAGGGCAGTCAGGGCCAGGAGATGTACGTCCGAGAAGGAGGACATATGCAGTCCCAGGTGCGTGGCGGGACCAGATGGAAGCGCTTCGCTGTGGTCATGGTGCCCAGCGTCGCAGCGGCCGCATGCGTGGGTGTCGGGCTGGCGCAGGGTGCGCTCGCCGCGTCGTTCAGCGTGTCCGGCCAGGAGTTCAAGGTGTCCGCCGGACACCTTGAGGGCCAGGGCTTCGCCCAGTACGGCGCTATCGACTCCGGTTACACGTCGACCGACGGCACGAGCAAGACGGTGCGCCCGGTCGCGGTCTCGTCGTTCAAGACGGCTCAGATCACGAACATGTGCCAGTCGGTCAAGACCGAGATCCCGCTCATAGGCAAGACGTTCTACCTGCGTCTTGACGCGGGTCCGGACGCGAACCACAAGGTCGAGGCCGAGAACCTCTACATCGACGTCGCCCAGCTCGACGCCGACGCGACGTTCAAGAACATCGACATCGGTGTTGCGGTCAAGGACCAGAGCAAGGGCCCCGCGGTCAGGGGCGGCGACAACGTCCTGCCGGGCGGCTTCGCTCAGCAGGCCGACTCGGCCGACCTGACGAAGGTCGAGCAGACGGCGTGGGCCACCACGGCGGGCACCTTCAAGCTCAGCGGCCTGAAGATGCGTCTCGGCACCAGCTCCAGCATGGAGTGCTTCTGACGGCTGAGGCCACAGGGGTGACTCGGCGCAGCTGAGTCGCTCCAGGGGCGGGGAAGGCAGGTGTTTCTCCGCCCCGCATGGCCGGCCCGGCTCCCGCCGGACCGCATGCACACAGACAGACTTTCCGGTTCTCCACGCCTACGGCCGAGCCGGTACGTACTTCCGGACCCAGGGAGCTTTTTCCATGAGTGCCGAGACTCCGGCCCAGAGCACCGGGACTTTTGACCGGTTGCGCCTGCGATTCCGTGCCTGGCGAGGCCACCGCCCCTTCTGGGCCGGTCTGTTCACGATGCTCGGCGGACTGCCGATCGCCTACTTCCCGTACGCCACCTTCAAGCTGGGCACCATGTCGATCGCCATGGCGACCACCGCGGGTGCGGGCTCCCTCATCATCGGTGTCCTCCTGGTGACCCTGGGCCTGACGATGTGGTTCCAGTACGCCACCCGCATCTTCGCCGGTGTCGCCGCGATCGTCCTCTCCCTGGTGTCCCTGGTGGTCTCCAACATCGGCGGCTTCATCCTGGGCTTCGTGTTCGCCCTCGTCGGCGGAGCGCTCGCGGTCTCCTGGGTGCCGGGAGCGCCGCCGCAGCCGCAGCCGCTGCCGGAGGGCGGGACGGACGAGGGCGGTGCGCCCCTGGCCGCCGACCCCGACACCGCGATCCTCAGGCCGGTGACGGACGAGCCGGGGGCGCCGTACCGGGCCCCCGAGTCCGGACACCGCGCGACCCCGGACGGTACGCCCGAGGCCGCCTGGGCCGCCGACAATGTGAACGGAGGGTCCCGTGTCGGCTGACGGGATTCAAGGCGAGAGCTCCGCGGTCTCGACCGGGACCAGATCGGGGCCTCGGCACGCGGCACCGAAGAAGCCGCTGTTCATCAGGTTCCACATGCCGGCCGGCAAGGCGATAGCCATGGCGGCGATGCCGACCGCGGTGCTCATGGGCATCGGGTTCACGCCGACGCTCGCCCTGGCCGCCGACCAGCCGACCTCGAAGAGCCTGACGGTCGACGAGTACAAGGACTGTGTGGCGGCGCTGGACGGCAGCGCGTCGCCGTCCGCCTCGGCGAGTGCCTCGGGCTCCGACGACACCACGGCGACGCCGTCCCCGTCGGCCTCCTCCGGCTCGGGGTCGGACACGGGCTCGGGTTCCGACGACTCCTCGTCGTCCGGTTCGGGTTCGGGCTCCGACGACAAGGCCACGCCCACGCCGACTCCGTCCGCCTCGGCGAGCAAGGAGACCAGCTCCTCCGGCAGCGACACCGCCACGCCGTCCCCGTCGGCCTCCGCGAGCAAGGACAGCAACCTTCTCGAGGACATCGGCGACGCGATCACCGGCATCTTCACGGGCGGCAGTTCGTCGTCGAGCGACACGAGTGACGCCACGAGCGAGCCGAGCGCCAGCCCGACACCGTCCGCCTCGGCCTCCGCGAGCGCCTCCGACACCGTCAAGGACACGACCGACAAGGTCACCGACACGGTGAAGAAGACCGTCAAGGACACGACCGACACGGCGTCCGAGGCGGCGAAGGACACCACCAAGGCCGTCGAGGACACCACGAAGGCGGCGGAGGCCGCGGCGGCCGACGCCACGGCTTCCCCGAGCCCGTCGGCGAGCTCCAGCACGGACCCGGAGGACTGCCCGGCCGCCACGGACGACGTCGGCGACACCGAGCCCGGCGTGACGGTGGCGGACAACGCCTGGACCCTCAAGGCCAGTTCGCTGCTGCTGAAGGGCGCCGACTACCAGGGCGTCGTCAAGGTGAAGACGGCCGGCGGCCAGACCAAGAAGGTCCTGAAGTACGTCATCTCCGGCGGCACCGACATCGGCGACCTCCACCAGATCGTCACCGAGCGTGGGAAGACCTACCACGTGCAGGCGGGCAAGGGCACCACGTCGACGATCACCGACGGCGACACGGTGATGTACACCGAGAGCATCTCCGGCAACCTGCTGGGGCTGATCCCGATCACGTTCAGCCCGGACAGCCCGCCGCCGTTGAACATCCCGCTGATCTACTTCACGAACGTGACGGTCAAGCAGGCCGGCCAGTACGGCGGAACCCTGCACGTACCCGGGATGCGCCAGTACTCGGAGGGCTGAGCCCTCACCGAACTTTTCCGGGAGCCGCACAGAAGGAGGGCGCCCCCTGCCAACAGGGGGCGCCCTCCGTGCTGTTGTGGAACAAGAGAGACCGCGTGCAACACCACAGGCCGCCGGTGATGTTCGAGGCGGCGGGGGTGATGTTCGGGTGAGCGGGACCTTCGAGGAGCTTGACCGGCTCGACCTCGACGGCCATGTGCGTCGCTGGTCGGCGCCGGGCGTCGCCATCGTCGACGGGGACGTGAGCCAGTGGATGGCCGCGGCCCAGCAGTTCGCCGCCCGGCTTCAGGTCCATCCGGACGGCCCGACCTGGCTGACCGAGGAGCAGTGGGGCGAGATCGGGCACGCGTGGGCGGCGCTGCTGGCGGCTGCCGAGCGGTCCGTCGGCGAGCAGGGCAACGAGTGGCTGCTACGGGACCTGTGGCTGCGGTCCTGGCTCCTGGACCACATGGGGCCGCGCGCGGGTGTCGCGTTGCTCGACCCCGAGGCCGTGCTGGAATGCGCGCTTGCCGCCATGCCCATGTCCGTGGAGGAGGCCGACCGGTTGGCCTCGTGGTGGCGGGAGGTGAAACCGGACGAGATCCTGGCATTCCGTGAGCGGATCCTGGCGCTTCGGATGATCCGGCGGTTGCTCGCCACGGTGAGGCCGCTCGCCGCGCTTCTCGCGGATCACCCCCGCTGGAGTGAGGTCCAGGAGTGGGCGCGGGTGGCCGAAGGGCTGCCGTAGCCCCCGCCTCCGGCAAAGCCGAGGGCGCCCCCCGTCGCAGGAGGCGCCCTCGGTGCTGTCCAGGGAGGACTACTGCGCGATGCCGCCGATGTGGTGCACGCGGAGCATGTTGGTGGTGCCCGCGACACCGGGGGGCGAGCCCGCGGTGATGATGACGATCTCGCCGGGGTTGAAGCGGCTGATCTTCGCGATCTCCTGGTCGACCATGTCGACCATCTCGTCCGTGGTGTTCACGAACGGCACCACGTGCGACTCCACGCCCCAGCTGAGGGTGAGCTGGTTGCGGGTGCTCTCGTCCGTGGTGAACGCGATGATCGGCTGGGACGCGCGGTAGCGCGAGAGACGGCGGGCGGTGTCGCCGGACTGGGTGAAGGCCACCAGGCCGCGGCCGCCGAGGAAGTCGGCGATCTCGCAGGCCGCGCGGGCGACCGAACCGCCCTGTGTGCGGGGCTTCTTGCCCGGGACCAGCGGCTGCAGGCCCTTGGACATCAGCTCCTGCTCGGCCGCGGCGACGATCTTCGACATCGTCTTCACGGTCTCGATCGGGTACGCGCCGACCGAGGACTCCGCCGACAGCATGACCGCGTCCGCGCCGTCCAGGATCGCGTTGGCGACGTCGGAGGCCTCGGCGCGCGTCGGGCGCGAGTTGGTGATCATCGACTCCATCATCTGGGTCGCCACGATCACCGGCTTGGCGTTGCGGCGGCACAGCTCGATGAGGCGCTTCTGCACCATCGGGACCTTCTCGAGCGGGTACTCGACGGCCAGGTCGCCACGGGCCACCATGACGGCGTCGAACGCCATCACGACGCTCTCCATGTTGTCGACCGCCTGCGGCTTCTCCACCTTGGCGATGACGGGGACCCGGCGGCCCTCCTCGTCCATCACCTTGTGGACGTCGTCCACGTCCTTGGCGTCCCGCACGAAGGACAGGGCGACCATGTCGCAGCCCATGCGCAGCGCGAAGCGGAGGTCCTCGACGTCCTTCTCGCTCAGCGCCGGGACGTTCACGGCCGCGCCGGGCAGGTTGATGCCCTTGTGGTCGGAGACGACACCGCCCTCGATGACGATCGTCTTGACCCGCGGGCCCTCGACGGCCAGGACCTTCAGCTCGACGTTGCCGTCGTTGATGAGGATCTGGTCGCCGGTGGAGACGTCACCGGGCAGGCCCTTGTAGGTCGTCCCGCAGATGCTCTTGTCACCCGGGACGTCCTCGGCGGTGATGACGAACTCGTCACCGCGCTCCAGCTCGACGGGGCCCTCGGCGAAGGTCTCCAGCCGGATCTTGGGGCCCTGGAGGTCGGCGAGGACCCCGATGGCCCGGCCCGTCTCCTTGGCGGCGGCGCGGACGCGGTCGTACCGCCCCTGGTGCTCGGCGTGCGTGCCGTGGCTGAAGTTGAAACGGGCCACGTTCATGCCGGCCTCGATCAGCGAGACCAGCATCTCGTGGGAGTCGACCGCGGGGCCGAGAGTACAAACGATTTTCGAACGGCGCATGGGGCGATCCTATCGGTTTGTTTCGCTACGGAATATTCCGTCTGGTGGAAGATACAAATGGGCGGGCGCGTGCTCAGTTGCGGTTACCGCTCAGTTGCTTTCGTGTCCGACCAGTGCGTAAGTCTGTGTCGCGATTTCCAATTCTTCATCCGTCGGCACCACCGCGATCGCTACTCGTGAGTTCGCCGGCGACACCAGCCGCGGCTCGTCCGCGCGTACGGCGTTCAGTGCCGGGTCGAGCGACAGTCCCAGCTCCTCAAGGCCTGCCACGGCGGCCGCGCGCACCTCGGCCGCGTTCTCCCCGACGCCGGCCGTGAACGCGATCGCGTCCACCCTGCCGAGCACCGCGTAATAGGCGCCGATGTACTTCTTCAACCGGTGAATGTAGATGTCGAAGGCGAGCCGTGCCTGTTCGTCGCCCTCGTCGATCCGGCGGCGGATCTCCCGCATGTCGTTGTCCCCGCACAAGCCGATCAACCCGCTCTTCTTGTTGAGAAGAGTGTCGATCTCGTCCGTGGACATTTCGCCAACACGCATCAAATGGAAGATGACGGCCGGGTCCATGTCACCGGAGCGCGTACCCATCACGAGCCCCTCCAAAGGCGTCAGCCCCATGGAGGTGTCCACACACCGGCCGCCCCGCACGGCGGACGCGGACGCGCCGTTGCCGAGGTGCAGCACGATCACGTTCACCTCGTGCGGCGACTTCCCCAGCAGCTTCGCCGTCGCCCGGGACACGTACGCGTGCGAGGTGCCGTGGAAGCCGTAGCGCCGGATGCGGTGGGCGTCGGCGGTCTCCACGTCGATCGCGTAGCGCGCCGCCGACTCCGGCATGGTGGTGTGGAACGCGGTGTCGAAGACGGCGACCTGGGGCAGGTCGGGGCGCAGTGCCCGCGCGGTGCGGATGCCGGTGAGGTTGGCCGGGTTGTGCAGCGGGGCGACCGGGATCAGCCGCTCGATCTCGGCGAGCACGGCCTCGTCGATCACGGTCGGCTCGGTGAAGCTCTGACCGCCGTGCACCACACGGTGGCCTATCGCGGCCAGCTCGGGGGAGTCCAGGCCGATCCCGTCCTTCGCCAGCTCCTCCGCCACGGCCTTCAGTGCCGCGTCATGGTCGGCGATCGGGCCGGTCCGCTCGCGGGATTCGCCGCCCCGGGGTGTGTGCTTCAGCCGCGAGGACTGCTCACCGATGCGCTCGACGAGCCCCATCGCCAGCCGTCCGCTGTCCCGCATGTCGAGCAGCTGGTACTTCAGCGACGAGGAGCCGGAGTTGAGGACGAGGATGCGGGTGGCGCTCACTGCTGGGGAGCCTTTTCGGTAGAGGTCTGGGCCTGGATCGCCGTGATGGCGACGGTGTTGACGATGTCCGAGACCAGGGCGCCCCGGGACAGGTCGTTGACGGGCTTGCGCAGACCCTGGAGCACCGGGCCGACGGCGATGGCGCCGGCCGAACGCTGCACGGCCTTGTAGGTGTTGTTACCTGTATTGAGGTCCGGGAAGATCAGAACCGTTGCCTGTCCGGCCACTTCCGATTCCGGCAGCTTGGTCTCCGCGACGGTCGGCTCGACCGCGGCGTCGTACTGGATCGGCCCCTCGGTCTTGAGGTCGGGCCGCCGCTGCCGTACCAGCTCGGTGGCCTCGCGCACCTTGTCGACGTCGGCGCCCGACCCCGACGTGCCGGTGGAGTACGAGAGCATCGCGATCCGCGGTTCCACGCCGAACTGCTCGGCGGTCGCGGCCGACTGGATGGCGATGTCGGCGAGCTGCACGGCGTCCGGGTCGGGGTTCACGGCGCAGTCGCCGTACACGAGCACCTTGTCGGCGAGGCACATGAAGAAGACGGACGAGACGATGTCGGCGTCCGGCTTGGTCTTGATGATCTCGAAGGCCGGGCGGATCGTCGCCGCCGTGGAGTGCACCGAGCCGGACACCATGCCGTCGGCGAGGCCCTCCTGGACCATGAGGGTGCCGAAGTAGTTCACGTCGGAGACGACGTCGTAGGCGAGCTCGACCGTGACGCCCTTGTGGGCCCTGAGCGCCGCATACTTCTCGGCGAAGGAGTCGCGCAGTTCGGAGGTGGCCGGGTCGATCAACTGGCAGTCGCCGAGGTCGATGCCGAGGTCGGCGGCCTTCTTGCGGATCTGGTCGAGCGGGCCGAGCAGGGTGAGGTCGCACACGCCCCGGCGCAGCAGGACCTCGGCGGCGTGCAGGACGCGCGGCTCGGTGCCCTCGGGCAGCACGACGCGGCGCTTGTCGGAACGGGCCGTCTCCAGGAGCTTGTGCTCGAACATCATCGGGGTGAGGCGGCCGCTGCTCGGCGCGGAGACCCGGCGGGCGAGGTCGGCGGTGTCGGCGTACCGCTCGAAGAGACCGAGCGCGGTCTCCGCCTTGCGAGGCGTGGTCGCGTTCAACTTCCCTTCCAGGGCGAAGAGTTCGGCGGCGGTGGGGAAGCTGTTGCCGGGTACCGAGAGCACCGGGGTGCCGGGGGCGAGGCGGGCGGCGAGGGTGAGGACGGCGTCGCTCGGCACCTCGTTCAGGGTGAGCAGCACGCCCGCTATAGGCGGGGTGCCGGCGCTGTGCGCGGCGAGCGAGCCGACGACCAGGTCCGCGCGGTCGCCCGGGGTGACCACCAGGCAGCCCGGGGTGAGGGCGTTCAGGAAGTTCGGCAGCATCGCGCCGCCGAAGACGAAGTCCAGCGCGTCCCGGGCGAGGCCGGAGTCGTCGCCGAGGATCACCCTGGCGCCGAGGGCCTGTCCGATCTGGGCGACGGTGGGCGCGGCGAGGGCGGGCTCGTCCGGCACGACGTAACAGGGCACGGGCATCCGGCCGGACAGCCGCTCGGCGATCTCGTCCCGGTCCTCGCGGGCCACCCGGTTGGTGACCATGGCGAGGACGTCGCAGCCCAGGCTGTCGTAGGCCCGGTAGGCGTTGCGGGTCTCCGCGAGCACCGACTCGGCGGGCTGCCCCCGGCCGCCCACGACCGGGATCACGGCGGCGCCGAACTCGTTGGCGAGCCGGGCGTTGAGGGAGAGTTCGTCCGGGAGCTGGGTGTCGGCGAAGTCGGTGCCGAGGACCAGGACGACGTCGAAGTCGCGGGCCACCAGGAGAAAGCGGTCGACGAGGGTCGAGACCAGTTCGTCGGTGCCGCGCTCGGCCTGCAGCGCGGAGGCCTCGTGGTAGTCGAGGCCGTAGACGGTGGCCGGGTCCTGGGAGAGCCGGTAGCGGGCGCGCAGCAGCTCGAAGAGCCGGTCGGGACTGTGGTGCACCAGCGGCCGGAACACCCCCACCCGGTCGACCTGGCGGGTCAGCAGCTCCATGACCCCCAGTTCGACGACCTGGCGGCCGTCGCCGCGGTCGATACCGGTCACGTACACGCTGCGGGTCACGCGTGCTCTCCCTCTCTCGCACGGGTCATGAAAATCGCCCACCGAGGTGAGCGGAAACCCTCTTGACAGTACCTCGATCGATGGTTAAGGCGCCCGTCAGCAATGGATGCGCCGGGCGCGCGAAGGACGTGAAAGAATCGAACCTGGCTCACCGGTATCAACAGCGAGCAGGAGACACAGCACGATGCGTATCGGAGTTCTCACCGCAGGCGGCGACTGCCCTGGTCTGAACGCAGTGATCCGGTCGGTCGTGCACCGAGCGGTCGACAATTACGGCGACGAGGTCATCGGCTTCGAGGACGGCTACGCGGGCCTCCTGGACGGCCGCTACCGCGTCCTCGACCTGGACAGCGTCAGCGGCATCCTGGCCCGCGGCGGCACCATCCTCGGCTCCTCCCGCCTGGAGCGCGACCGGCTGCGCGAGGCGTGCGAGAACGCCTCCGACATGATCCACGAGTTCGGCATCGACGCGCTCATCCCGATCGGCGGCGAGGGCACCCTCACGGCCGCGCGGATGCTGTCCGACGCGGGCCTGCCGGTCGTCGGCGTCCCGAAGACCATCGACAACGACATCTCCTCCACCGACCGCACCTTCGGCTTCGACACCGCGGTCGGCGTCGCCACCGAGGCGATGGACCGGCTCAAGACCACCGCCGAGTCCCACCAGCGCGTGATGGTCGTCGAGGTCATGGGCCGGCACGCGGGCTGGATCGCCCTGGAGTCCGGCATGGCCGCCGGCGCCCACGGCATCTGCCTGCCCGAGCGCCCCTTCGACCCGGCCGACGTGGTCAAGATGGTCGAGGAGCGCTTCGCCCGCGGCAAGAAGTTCGCCGTCATCTGCGTCGCCGAGGGCGCCCACCCCGCCGAGGGCTCCATGGACTACGGCCACGGCGCGATCGACCAGTTCGGCCACGAGCGCTTCCAGGGCATCGGCACGGCCCTGGCGTACGAGCTGGAGCGCCGGCTCGGCAAGGAGGCCAAGCCGGTCATCCTCGGCCATGTGCAGCGCGGCGGTGTGCCCACGGCGTACGACAGGGTCCTCGCCACCCGCTTCGGCTGGTACGCGGTGGAGGCCGCGCACCGGGGCCAGTTCGGCAGGATGACCGCGCTCAACGGCACCGACATCGTGATGGTGCCGCTCGCCGAGGCGACCACCGAGCTGAAGACGGTCCCGAAGGACCGGA
The DNA here is from genome assembly GCF_036174265.1 of Streptomyces sp. NBC_00285. Lineage (NCBI taxonomy): Bacteria > Bacillati > Actinomycetota > Actinomycetes > Kitasatosporales > Streptomycetaceae > Streptomyces > Streptomyces sp. NBC_00285. Next base: position 7,397,744 of record NZ_CP108055.1, read on the forward strand.
TGGACGAGGCGGAGTCGGTCTTCTAGACGTCCTTCCGGACGCCGTGGCCCCGCTACGGCCGTCTCCCGACCGTCTCCCAGAACCGCTCCACGATGTCGTCCAGGAACTCCCGGCCGGCCTCGCCGGCGTCCGCGGTGCCGCCGCCCCAGCTCAGGGTGGACACCATCTGCCCCTGGTACTGCCGGTGCAGCTCCTGGAGGGTGTCCTCCACCAGGTGCCGGTCCAGGGGCACGATCCTCGCGACCTGACGGACGTAGGCCTGCCAGCGGGTGCCGACCGCGCCGCGCAGACACTCGGCGAGCCGCTTCTCACGGCCCGTGACGGCGACGAAGTCCGGCAGGTTCAGCTCCAGCAGTTCGGCCAGGGCGGTGGACTGGCGGTCGGTGCCGTGCCACTCGTCGTGCTCCTCCATGCCGAGGTAGACGAGCAGTTCGAGCCCTACGGCGCGGGCGACGTCCTCCGGCGCGATGCCGCGTGAGACGCGGTGCTCGCGCAAGGTGCGGGGGCGGCCGATGAGTTCACCGGGTGAGCACCACAACACGCCCGCGAGAGCGGTGAGTTCCGGACTCGTCGGGCAGACGGCCCCGCGCTCCCAGGCGACGACGAGATCCGGGGCGACGTAGGGCAGTCCGTAGGAGACGCGCAGCCCGTAGGCCACGTGCTCGGGCCCCATGCCGAGGGCGACACGGAGTCTGCGGGCGGTGAGGTTGTCGAAGGGCGGTCCGGGCTGGTTCGGCAGGGCGGGGGGTCGGCGCACGGGCCACAAGCTAGGGGCGTGGGAGTGCGGTGACTACGATCTGTTCGGCCAGGATCACGGATCGTAGGAACCTACGGTTTCGGCCGTGGGTTCGGGCTGGCCGAAGATCGTCTGTCCGTGGCGCGCACGGGGTGGCGAGGATGGCGCCGGGTGCCCGGACGGGTGGCCGGAAAGAGGTGCGATCTTCGTGTACGAAGTGAATGGCAAGGTAGAGGGGCATATTCGCGAGCGGCTGCTGGCGCCGAACTTCTGGCATCTCGCGACCGTCGGCCCGGACGGAGCGCCGCAGGTCTCGCCCATGTGGGCGGACCTCGAAGGTGAGTACGTCATGGTCAACACGGCGATCGGACGTGTGAAGGAGGAAAACCTGCGGCGCAATCCGAACGTTTCCCTCTCCCACCACGACCCCGAGAACCCCTACGACCGCGTCGAGATCCGGGGGCGGGTCGTCCGCTTCGTGGAGGGCGAGGAGGCGGAGCGCTCCATGGACCGCCTCACGCGGAAGTACATCGGGGAGGAGCGGTACCCGTGGTTGCTGCCGGGGGAGCGGCGGGTGATGCTGCTGATCGAACCGGTGCGGGTGCGGAGGGTGGTGGGGGTGGAGCCGTTCCGTCCCGGGGTGCTGCCGTCAGAGTAGGTGGTCGGCTTTGCCGGCCTTGATCTCGTTGATGAGGGCGCGGAGGGCGTCGTGGGTGTCGGTGAGGTAGTGGCCCTCTTGGCCGGCGATGGCGATGTAGGCGTTGCCGGTGAGGTCGGTGCCTATGCGGAAGCAGTTGGCGCCCTCGCCGCAGAAGGGCTCTTCCCAGGTGATGTCCGGCATGAGGGCTCCTGGAGGTCGTTGGCCAGCGTGCGGATGAAGTCGCGTGAGGCGCCTGGGGGGAGCGACGCTTTCTCGGTCGCGTCGAGAGCCTGGGGGTGGGACGCGGATGTGGGCGGTTCTGCCGAGGGTGGGGGTGGCGGGGGGTTGGGTGGGTTGAGTGAGGCGGGTGTAGGCGTCGGCGGCCTGGAGGCGGTAGGTGCGGGCTAGCGCCCCCGCTCCACCCCCGTCACCCACCGGTACACCAACTCCGGCCTCCCCACCTGCCCGTAGACCGGCTTCCGCTCGGCCCTCCCCGTCTCCACCAGGTGCTCCAGATACCGCCGGGCCGTGATCCGGGAAGTGCCCACCGCCTCGGCGACCCCGGCCGCGGTCAGCCCCTCCGCGGCCTCCCGTACCGCACTCGTCACCCGCTCCAGCGTCGGCCCGCTCAACCCCTTCGGCAGCGCCGCGGGGGACGGCGCGCGCAGGGCCGCCAGTGCCCGGTCCACCTCGTCCTGACTGCTCGCCTCCCCGGCCGCGCCGCGGAACTCCGCGTACCGGGCCAGCCGGTCCCGCAGTGTCGCGAAGGTGAAGGGCTTCAGGACGTACTGCACGACCCCCAGGGACACTCCTTCCCGCACCACGGTCAGATCCCGCGCCGATGTCACCGCGATCACGTCCGCCTGGTGCCCCGCTGCCCGCAAGGACCGCGCGAACTGCAACCCGTGCACATCCGGCAGATGCAGATCGAGCAACAGCAGATCCACCGGCGTACGGTCCAGAATCCGCCGCGCCTCCGCACCCGTGTGCGCCTTGCCGACCGCCACGAACCCCGCTACGCGCCCCACGTACATGACATGCGCGTCCGCGGCGACCGGATCGTCCTCCACCACCAGGACCCGAATGGGCGGCTGCTCGCTCATGCCCGGCCTCCCGGCACAGACGCGGATCTCACGGCCGTACGGCTCAGGGGCAACCGCACCTCGAACTCCGCCCCGCCCCCGTCCGCCTCCGTCACGGACAACGTCCCGTCCTGCCGGTGCACCGCCTGCCGGGCCAGGGCCAGGCCCAGCCCGCGTCCGCCCGGACCCGCCGGTTTCGTGGAGAAGCCGCGCTGGAAGACGGCCTCGGCGTGGGCGGGGTCGACGCCCGCGCCCGTGTCCGAGACCCGCAGGAGCAGCCCGCCGTCCGCCGCGTACGCGGTCACCGTCACCCGTGCCCGCAGGCTGCCCTGGGCCGCGTCGACCGCGTTGTCGATGAGGTTGCCGAGGATCGTCACCAGGTCCCGGGCCGGGAGCGACGGCGGGAGCAGTCCGTCGTCCAGGCGGCTGTCGTCCGACACGACCAGCTCCACGCCCCGCTCGTTGGCCTGGGCGGTCTTGCCCAGCAGGAGGGCGGCCAGGACCGGCTCGCCCACCGCCGCGACCACCTGGTCGGTGAGGGCCTGCGCCAGCTCCAGCTCTGCCGTCGCGAAGTCCACGGCCTGTTCCGCGCGGCCCAGTTCGATCAGTGAGACGACCGTGTGCAGCCGGTTCGCCGCCTCGTGGGCCTGCGAGCGCAGCGCCTGGGTGAAGCCGCGTTCGGAGTCCAACTCACCCATCACGGACTGGAGTTCGGTCACATCGCGCAGGGTGACCACGGTGCCGCGCTGCTCTCCGCCGGACACCGGGGAGGTGTTGACGACCAGAACCCGCGAGGCCGTCAGATGCACCTCGTCGACCCGCGGCTCCGAGGCGAGCAGCGCACCCGTCAGCGGCGCAGGCAGCCCGAGGTCCGCCACCGACCGCCCGATCACCCTGTGCTCCGAGGACACACCCAGCAACTCCCGCCCGCCGTCGTTGATCAGCGCGACACGGTACTGCCCGTCCAGCATCAGCAGCCCCTCGCGTACGGCGTGCAGGGCGGCCTGGTGATAGTCGTGCATACGGCTGAGCTCGGCCGCGTTCATGCCGTGGGTGTGGCGGCGCAGGCGCGCGTTGACGACGTACGTGCCGACGGCGCCGAGCGCGAGCGCGCTGCCCGCGACGACGAGCAGGGCCGTGAGCTGCCCCTGCACCCGCTCGCTGATCTTCTCGACCTGTATGCCGGCGCTGACCAGGCCGATGACCCGTCCGCGGTCGTCCTCGACCGGGGTGACCGCCCGGACCGAGGTGCCCAGGGTGCCCGTGTAGGTCTCCGTGAAGGTCTCGCCCCTGAGCGCGCGCTCGGTGTTGCCGAGGAAGTGCTTGCCGATCTGCTTCTTGTCGGGGTGTGTCCAGCGGATGCCCTGCGGACTCATGATCGTGACGAAGTCGACCTCGGTGTCGGCCATGACCCTGAGCGCGTACGGCTGGAGTTCGGCCGTCGGGTGCGGGGTGCCGATCGCCTGCCGTACGGACGGGGAGTCCGCGACCGCCCGCGCCACCGCCTTGGCCTGGCTGCGCGCCGCGTCCTCGGCCTGGCCGCGGTCGCTGACGTAGGTGAACAGCGCGTACCCCGCGACGACGACCGCGATCAGCACGGCCTGCATGGCGAAGAGCTGGGCCGCCAGGCTGCGGGGTCTCGGTACCGAGGGCATGCGCATGCCGTCAGTCTGCCCCATGGCCGATTTTCACCGCTTCCCCCGCGGGCAGGGCAAAATTCCAGGTCCGGGCGGGGGCAGCCGGGGCGCGGACCCTCCGGATCACGGTGCGCGTGGTCCGTCCCGGTGAACTGCCCGGTGAACTCAATGAACGGAAGGGTGACCGCCCTCACAGGGCAGGGGATAGTCACGGCATTCCTCAAAGCCCGGACGTGAGCCGCACTCCGGTCATGCCGACGAAGACGTCAAGGAGGGCAGCCGTGGCCGCCAGCACCCCCGATACGGCACCTGCCGTACCCGCGAAGCGGGACCGCACCCACTATCTGTACATCGCGGTGATCGTCGCGGTGGCCATCGGAATCACCGTCGGCCTGGTCGCGCCCGACTTCGCGGTCGAGCTGAAGCCGATCGGCACCGGGTTCGTGAACCTGATCAAGATGATGATCTCGCCGATCATCTTCTGCACGATCGTGCTCGGCATCGGATCGGTCCGCAAGGCCGCCAAGGTCGGCGCCGTCGGCGGTATCGCGCTGGCCTACTTCACGGTCATGTCGCTGGTCGCGCTGGGCATCGGCCTGGTCGTCGGCAACATCCTGGAGCCGGGCACCGGCCTCGCCGTCACGGACGCGGTCAAGAACGCCGGTCACGCCCAGGTCGACGCGGAGGCCAAGGACACCACCGAGTTCCTGCTCGGCATCATCCCGAAGACCTTCGTCTCCGCCTTCACCGAGGGCGAGGTCCTCCAGACCCTGCTGATCGCCCTGCTCGTCGGGTTCGCGCTGCAGGCCATGGGTTCGGTCGGACAGCCGGTCCTGCGCGGTGTCGAGCACATCCAGCGGCTAGTCTTCCGCGTCCTGTCCATGGTCATGTGGGCCGCCCCGCTCGGTGCCTTCGGCGCGATGGCCGCCGTGGTCGGTTCGGCCGGCGTCGACGCCCTCAAGAGTCTCGCCGTCCTGATGCTCGGCTTCTACGCCACCTGCATCCTGTTCGTCTTCATCGTGCTCGGCACGCTGCTACGGGTCGTCGCCGGACTGAACATTTTGACGCTCTTCAGGTACCTGAGCCGTGAGTTCCTGCTGATCCTGTCGACCTCCTCCTCCGAGTCCGCGCTGCCGCGGGTCATCGCGAAGATGGAGCACCTGGGCGTCAGCAAGCCGGTGGTCGGCATCACCATCCCGACCGGCTACTCCTTCAACCTCGACGGCACCATGATCTACATGACCATGGCCTCGCTGTTCATCGCCGACGCCATGGGTACGCCGATGGCCGTCAGCGAGCAGATCCCGCTGCTGCTGTTCCTGTTCGTCGCCTCGAAGGGCGCCGCCGGTGTCACCGGCGCCGGCATGGCGACCCTGGCCGGCGGCCTCCAGTCGCACAAGCCCGCTCTGGTGGACGGCATCGGCCTGATCGTGGGCATCGACCGCTTCATGAGCGAGGCGCGCGCCCTGACCAACTTCGCGGGCAACGCCGTCGCCACCGTCCTGATCGGCACCTGGACCAAGGAGATCGACCGCGAGCGCGTCGACCAGGTGCTCGCCGGTCATCTGCCCTTCGACGAGAAGACCCTCCTGGACCAGGAGGACGAGCTCGCCGTCGAGCCGGACGCTCCCGAGCAGGGCGACAAGGAGCTCGCCAAGGCCTGAGCGGCCGTCCACCGGTGGCCGCAGGGGCCACCCTGAGCGGGGTCGGGCCCGACCTGAACCCGGGCCCGGCTCACCCACCCCGGGCGGCCGAGTACTCCCCCGTAGCTCGGCCGCCCGGGCCCCCTCCCCACGAAGAACTCACGTGTTCAGTTTCGCCACCAGCGCGGTGGCCAGAGAGGCGGGTACGCCCGCCGCGGTCAGAGTCGTGACCGCGGCGGAGCGGCCCGCCTCCTCCGTTGTCAGCAGGCCGTCGTTCACCGCCTCCATGACCGCGAACAGCATCTGCTCATGGACGTACGCCAGCGCGGACGCGGGCAGCGGTGACACGAAGACGCCCTCGTCGAGGCCGCGTTGGAGCAGTTCGGTGCAGGCGGCGCGCACGGGGGCCAGCCGCTCGCGGATGCCCCGCACGCTCACGCTGCGCTGCGCGAGCGCCACCAGGATCCGATAGCGGTCGGCGACCTCCCAGACCGCGAGCACGGAGCCCGCCACGGCCTGTGCGAGGTCCTGGGTCCCCTCCCGCCCGGCCGTGTGAGCGGCCGCCACCGCCTCCACGGCACCGTCGGCGAGGGTGCCGACCAGCGCCTCACGGCTCGGGAAGTGGCCGTACACCGTCCGCCGTACGACCCCTGCGGCGCGGGCGATCTGCTCCATGGACGCATCCGGGTCGCGCAGCAGTTCGGTGAGTGCGACATCGAGGATGCGGCGGCGGTTGGCGTCGGCGCGACTGGACTGGGCCGTGGTCATGGCCGCCATTGTGCCTCTCCCGGCCGCGCTTGCACGGCGTTGTGCAGTTGTCGCATCTCGCGCACCGCCGCAACCCGCGGCCATGGTCTCACCGAACTCTTACCCGGCCCCACTAGCGTGCCGTCCCCGGACGGCACACGTTCTCATCGGAGGCACACGGGGGATGAAGATCGACTGGGACCGGCGGACCTGTGCGCGCCGCGGCCATGCGACGTACGCGCCGGACGAACCCCGTCTGCGGGAGCGGCTGTCGGCCGAGACCGCCCTCGGGGAGGCCTGGCGGTGCCTGCGCTGCGGCGACTTCGCCCTCGGTGAGCCGCACGGCTCGGGCCCCGCGGACCACGCGCCCCTGGTGCCGCGGGGCAAGGTGCTCAGGGATCTGTTCGTCCTGCGCTTCCTCGCGATCGAGCGGGCGGTGCGCGGGGTGTTCATCGTGCTGGCCGCGGTGGCGGTCTGGAAGTTCAGCAACAGCCAGGACTCGGTGCGCAGGCTCTTCGACGAGTATCTCGACGTCTTCCGGCCGGTGTTCAGGCACTTCCACTACGACCTCGACCACTCGCCGATCGTCGACACCGTCCAGAAGACCTTCGGGTACAAGCACAACACCCTTGTCCTGGTCGCCGTGCTGCTGCTGGCGTACGCCCTGATCGAACTCGTCGAGGCGGTCGGACTCTGGTACGCCAAGCGCTGGGCGGAGTACCTGACGGTGGTCGCGACGGCCGCGTTCCTCCCCCTGGAGATCTACGAACTCACCGAGCACATCAGCTGGTTGAAGATCGGCACGCTGCTGCTGAACGTCCTGGCCGTTGTCTACATCCTCCTCGCCAAGCGCCTGTTCGGTCTGCGCGGCGGCCACCGGGCCTTCGAGGAGGAACGCCAGAGCGCGTCCCTGCTGGAGGTCGAGGAGGCGGCGAGGGCGGTCGCCGTCTAGGTGGGCCCCGCCCACGGGTCAGCGCCTCGCGCAGCAGGGTCAGCGCCTCGCGCAGTTGCTTCATGCGGCGTCTGCCGAGGTGCTCCTCCCACGCCTTCGCCGCGCCGCAGTTGGGCCCGTCTGTCGGTCGGATCCGGGAGCTCGGGCACCCGCTCGGCCGACCCGGCGTCACCCTCGAGCCGCCCAGGGCCCCGGAACTCGACCGGGGACCGCGTCTCAGGTCCGGGTCCCCAGCGTCTCCGCCACGGCCTGTGGCAGCCACTTCCGTACGTCGCCGAAGGTGAACCCGAGCCGGGTGGCGCGGGAGTTGTCCATGCCGTAGGAGCGGGTGAAGGAGAACGGCGAGACCTCGCCGACCTCCACCGGCTGGAGAACCGTCCTGCCCTCGGGGAAGTGCGCGGTCACCGCCTCGCACAGTTCCTCCGTGCTCAGCAGCCCGTGGGAGGCCGCGTTCACCGGCCCGGTGAAGTCCTGCCCGGCCGTCCAGGCCAGGAAGTCGGCGATCTCCTCGACGTGGATATAGGTCGCGGGCTGGTTGTCCACGGGGACGGCGACGGGCTCGCCGGTGCGGATGCGGTCCGCGTAGTGGGAGAGCCGGCCGGTGAAGTCGTCCGCGCCGCCGAGGACATGGGCCACGCGGACGGCGGTGAAGGAAAAACCGGGGGAGGCCACGAATACCGACTCCGCCTGGCGCTTTCCCTCGCCGTAATGCGAGTCCAGGAATTCCGGGACGTCCCAGGGCAGGTCGACATCTGCGGACACGGTCGTCGGGTCGACAGCGTCCTCCCGTACCGGGACGATCGAGTCCTCGTATTCGTACACCTCCACCGTCGAGGTCATCACATAGCGGCGGGTGCGCCCGGTGAACACCCGGAGGGCGATCTCCGCCTGGCGCGGGGTGTAGCAGACCTGGTCGATCACGACGTCGAAGGTGCGGGAGCCCAGGGCGCGCCGCACAGAGCTTTCGTCGTCGCGGTCGGCGGCGAGACGGGTCGCACCGGAAGGTGGCGCGGACGAACCCCGGTTGAGGACCGTCACCCGGTCTCCGGCGGCCAGCAGCCGGGTGACCAGCCGCTTGCCGACGTAGCGGTTTCCGCCGATGACGAGTATCTCCCGCGCCTTTTCCATGACCATAATTCTCCCGGCACGACAGCACATGTTGAAGGGGGAACCATGGGAGTTCAGGCAGCTGCACCGAAAGAAACACGGAATCTGCGTCCCACCGCCGACGAAACCCTGGTCGGCTTCGACGCGCTGGACCGCCAGATCCTGGAACTCCTCCAGACCGACGGCCGGATCAAACTCAGCGAACTGGGCCGACGGGTGCGGCTCAGCCCGGCGGCGGTCACCGAGCGGGTGCGGCGCCTGGAGGCGGCGGGCGTGATCAGCGGTTACGGCGCCCACGTGGTCCCCGGCCGGCTCGGCTACGGCATTCAGGCGTTCATCCGGGTCAGCCCGCACGGTGGCTACACCCTGCGGCATCCGAGGACCCTGGAGCTGATGGAGCGGCCGGAGATCACCGAGGCGCACCACGTGGTCGGCGAGGACTGCTGGATTCTCAAGGTCGCCGTCCGGGACACGGTCCACCTGGAGGAGGTCCTCGAAGCGGTGTCCGCCCTGGGCCGTACGACGACGTCGATCGTGCTGACCTCTTCGGTGCAGCGCAAACCGCTCTTGCCTTGACGTCGGCGTCAAGGACTACGTTCGTACCCATGCGAATCGGCGAGCTGGCCGCACGGGCCGGCACCACGACGCGGACGCTGCGCTACTACGAGGCGCGGGGCCTGTTGCCCGCCCGGCGAGGGCACAACGGATACCGGACCTACGACGAGGACGACCTGAAGCTGCTCCGGCAGATCAGGACGCTCCAGGACTTCGGGTTCGACCTGGAGGAGACGCGGCCGTTCGTGGAGTGTCTGCGGGCCGGGCACCCCGAGGGCGACTCGTGCCCCGCCTCGCTCGCGGTCTACCGGCGCAAGCTCGGTGACCTGGACGCGCTGATCGGCGAGTTGCAGACCGTGCGGGCCCAGGTCGGGCAGCAGCTGGAGCGGGCCGAGCGGGCGCGTGACGGGCTGGCCGCCGAGTCGGAGGTTCCGGGCGGTCCGGAACCGGAGTGCGAACTGGGAGGGATCCACAGGTGATCAGGGCAGCGGGTGTGACCGAGGTGACGGACACGGACTTCGAGGCGGAGGTGATCGGTTCGGAGCTGCCGGTGCTGGTGGAGTTCACGGCCGACTGGTGCCCGCCGTGCCGGCAGATGGGGCCGGTGCTCACGGCTCTCGCCGCGGAGGAGAGCGAGCGGTTCAAGGTGGTCCAACTCGACGTCGACACGAACCCCCTGACCACGAACGCCTACCAGGTGCTGTCGATGCCGACCTTCATGGTGTTCCGGAACGGCGAGCCGGTGCGCTCGATGGTGGGGGCGAGGCCCAAGCGGCGGCTGCTGGAGGAGCTGGCGGACGTACTGTGACCTGACGGCATACGAAGAAATCCCCCGAGCAATTGTGCTCGGGGGATTTCTTTGGGTATATTCAATGATTCGCGACTTCAATATGATTGAGGCCGCGGAGAAGCTTAGTAGGCACAGTGTATCCGGGCGGGAGTGGAATTGTCAAACACCGGTTTGCCAGACCATGAAATGAAGCGTGAACAGGAATTCATCGACGACCTGTACACGCGCGTGGACGCTCTGCGAGGCAACACCGAGACGTCAGTCACCGACGCGCTCGCCCAGGGCAACACCCCCATGCAGGCCCGGCTGGAGCGGGACATCCTGGTCGCCGAACGCTCCGGGCTGCTGGACGCGCTCAACGCCGTCGACGGCTCGCTGTGCTTCGGCCGGATCGACCTCACCTCGGGCCTCACCCACCACATCGGCCGGATCGGCCTGCGCGCCGACGACAGCGAGCGCACCCCGATCCTCATCGACTGGCGGGCCGACGTCGCCCGCCCCTTCTACCTGGCCACCGGCCACACCCCGATGGGCCTGCGCCGCCGCCGGCACATCGGCACCGACGGCCGCCGGGTGACCGACCTGCACGACGAGATCCTCGACCTGGGCGACCAGGAGCGCACCGGCCACGAGGACCCGACCGGCGACGCCGTACTGCTCGCCGCGCTCGACTCCGCGCGCACCGGCCGCATGAGCGACATCGTCCAGACCATCCAGGCCGAACAGGACGAGATCATCCGCGCCCCCCATCGCGGGGTGCTGGTGGTCGAGGGCGGCCCGGGCACCGGAAAGACGGCGGTGGCCCTGCACCGGGCCGCCTACCTCCTGTACGAACACCGGGAGTTGCTCGCCAAGCGGGCCGTGCTGATCGTCGGCCCCAACCCGGCCTTCCTCGGCTACATCGGCGAAGTACTGCCCTCCCTGGGGGAGACCGGCGTGCTCCTCGCCACGGTCGGCGAGCTCTTCCCCGGCGTACGGGCGACGGAGACCGACAGTCGCGCGGCGGCCGCGGTGAAGGGGCGCGCGACCATGGCGGACGTCCTCGCCGACGCCGTACGCGGCTGGCAGGCGCTGCCCGACCCGGTGATCGCGATCGAGCACGACCGTGAGGTCCTGATGCTCGACGACGGTCTGGTGAAGGTCGCCCGCGAGCGCACCCGTGCCGTCGGACTGCCGCACAACGTGGCCCGGGAGCACTTCGAGGGACACATCCTCAACACGCTCACCGAGCTGTACGCCGAGCGGGTCGGCACCGACCCCTACGACGGCAGCAGCCTCCTCGACCCGAGCGACATCACCCAGATCCGCGACGAGATCGCCGAGAACCCCGAAGTCTGGGCCGCCATCGACCAGTTGTGGCCGCGGCTCACCCCGCAGCGGCTGGTCGCGGACTTCCTCGCCGACCCCGTCGGCCACCTCCCCGACGAGGACGCGGCCGCGATCCGGCGCCCGGTGACCCGCGGGTGGACCGTGGCCGACGTACCCCTGCTCGACGAGGCCGCCGAACTTCTCGGCGTGGACGAGCGGGTGGCGCGGGCGCGGGCCGAGCGCGAGCGGGAGGGCCAGGTCGCGTACGCGCAGGGTGTGCTGGACGTGTCGTACGCCTCGCGGACCTACGAGTTCGAGGACAAGGCCGAGGAGGACTCCGAGGTCCTGTCCGCGCACCACATCATCGACGCCGAGCGGTTCGCCGAACGGCAGGAGCAGGACGACCACCGCAGCGCCGCCGAGCGCGCGGCGGCCGACCGCACCTGGGCGTTCGGGCACATCATCGTCGACGAGGCGCAGGAGCTGTCGCCGATGGCCTGGCGGCTGCTCATGCGGCGCAGCCCGACCCGTTCGATGACCCTGGTCGGCGACCCGGCGCAGACCGCGGAGGCGGCGGGCGTCGGCTCCTGGGAGCGGATTCTGCAGCCGTACGTCGAGGACCGCTGGGAGCATGTCCGGCTGGGCGTCAACTACCGCACCCCGGCCGAGATCATGGAGCTCGCGGCGGCCGTGGTACGCGCCGAGGACCCGGGCTTCGAGCCACCGAGCTCGGTGCGCTCCACAGGCGAACGGCCCTGGGTGCGCGCCACCGACGACCTGCCCGGCGCGGTCGCCGAGGCGGTGAAGGAGCTGACCCCGGCCGAGGGGCGGCTCGCGGTCATCGCCCCGCGCCATCTGCACCGCAGGCTGGCGGCCCGCCTCGACGGAGTGACGGCGGGCGCGGAACCGGACCTCACGCGGACCGTCGTGCTTCTGGACCCCCGACAGTCCAAGGGGCTCGAATTCGACTCGGTGCTCGTGGTCGAACCCGCCCTGTACGGCACCAGCGATCTCTATGTCGCGCTCACCCGGGCGACCCAGCGGCTGGGGGTGCTGCACACGGGCCGACTGCCGAAGGCGCTGGTCACCACCTGAGTACCAGTGGTCACCCTGGCGTAACAGTTCGCGCCGAAGTCACTGCCTGTGCGCGGTTCGTGCGGTATGCGTGTGCGGTATGGAAGCACAGTCGCACGCCGTCCCGTCGGCCGACGGCCCGACCCTCGGGTCGCTGCCCGTCGAGCCGCTGCTCACGGCCGAGTTCGACGTCGACCCCGGTGCGGTGTACGAACGGCTGCGCGGCACCTACGGTCCGGTCGCGCCGGTCTCCCTGATGGGAGTCCCGGTGTGGCTGGTGCTCGGGTACACCGAGGTCACCGAGGTGCTGCGGAACGAGGACCTGTGGCGCCGGGACGTGCGGTACTGGCGGGCCCGGGCCGAGGGGCGGCTGCCGCGGGCCTGGCCCCTGCTGGCCGGTTACGAGGTACGGCAGATGATGTTCATGGACGAGGAGGAGCATCTGAGGGCCCGCCGCACGCACCACTCGGCGCTCAGCCCCTTCCAGGACGCGCGGAGTCCGGAGGGCTGGGAGCTGCGGGCGGCCGTCGCGCGGTACGCCGACGAACTGGTCGGCATGCTGGCGGCGGAGTCCGGGGCCGTGGGGTTCGCGGATCTCGGGGCGCAGTACACGCGGCCGCTGCTGCTCATGGTGACGTCCAAGTTGTTCGGCTGCCCTGTGGAGTTGGGCGACGAACTGGTCATGGACCTGTGGCGGATGCTGGACGGGGGATCGGAGTCGGGGGCGGCAACCGGCCGGGCGCTGGGTGCGTTCACCCGGCTCGCCGCCCACCGCAGGGCCCTGCCCGGGGACGACCTCACGTCCTACATGCTGCTCGCGAACCCCGGGCTGACGGACGAACAGTTGGGGCGCGAGCTGTTCATGAACGCCGTGTACCTGAACGACATCACCGGGAACATGGTGCTCAACACGTTGCTGGAGGTACTGCGGGGGAATGCGACGGTGCGGCGGAGCCTGTCCGCCGGGCAACTCGGCGAGACCGTCGACCGGGCGGCGCTGGCGAATCCTCCGGTGGCCAACATGTGCTTCCGGTTCGCGGCGCGGGACGTGCGCTTGGGAAATGTGTGGGTACGGGCGGGGGACGCCGTGTCGCCGTCCGCTGCGGCTGCCCACCGCGACCTGCTGGCGATCAGCTCCTCCCACCTGGTGGGGTCCACGGTGTCCACCCGGGCGCATCTGGGGTGGGGGGCCGGGCCGCACCAGTGCCCCAGCGCGGCACGGGAGTTGGGCGGGATGATCGTGACGACCGCGGTGGGCAGGGTGCTGGACCACTTCGTCCGCGCGGAACTGACGCTGCCGCCGGACCAGTTGCCGTGGCGGTCGGGGCCGGTGGTGCGGGGGTTGCGGTTGTTGCCGGTGCGGTATCGGTTGGGGGCGCCGGTGGCGGAGGCGAAGGCGCCTGAGAGCGGGCTGCTGGCGGCTCTGCGCAAGTTCATGTTCGGCGGGCGTTGAGGGGCTTTTCTCGCCCCCGCCGCCCCTTCCCGTCCCGTCGTCCGGGGGCTCTGCCCCCGGGCCCCCGCTCCTCAAACGCCGGAGGGGCTGTTTTGCCCGTCCGGCGTTTTCAGAGTCGCTACGCCGGGCGCAGCCACACCGTCGCCAACGGCGGCAGGGTGAGCTGGATGCTGGCCGGGCGGCCGTGCCAGGCCTGTGGGTCCGGTTTCACTATGTCCGGGTTGGTGATGTCGCCGCCGCCGTACTTGCCGGTGTCGGTGTTGAGGGACTCCAGCCACGCGGGGACGTCGTCGGGGGCGCCGAGACGGTAGCCGGGGCGCGCCACGGGGGAGAGGTTGGAGACCGCGAGCAGCGGGTTGCCGTCCGAGTCGTAGCGGAGGAAGGCGAAGACGTTGTCCTCGGCCGCGTCGCCCACGATCCACTGGAACCCGGCGGGGTCCGTGTCGCGCTGCCACAGCGCCGGCGTGTGGCGGTAGACGACGTTCAGGTCGCGGACCAGGTCGCGGACGCCCCGGTGGTCGGCCTCCGCCCCGTAGGCGGGGTCGAGGAGCCACCAGTCCGGTCCGTGGGCCTCGGACCACTCCGCACCCTGGGCGAACTCCTGTCCCATGAAGAGGAGTTGCTTACCGGGATGGGCCCACATGAAGGCCAGATACGCGCGCAGGTTGGCCCGCTGCTGCCACCAGTCGCCCGGCATCTTCGAGACCAGCGACCCCTTGCCGTGCACGACCTCGTCGTGGGAGATGGGCAGGACGTAGTTCTCGCTGTACGCGTACACCATCGAGAACGTCATCTCGTGATGGTGGTACCTGCGGTGCACCGGCTCATGGGCCATGTAGTCCAGCGAGTCGTGCATCCAGCCCATGTTCCACTTCAGGCCGAAGCCGAGGCCGCCGAAACCCCCCGGGCCCATGTGGTGCGTCGCGCGGGTCACGCCGTCCCAGGCCGTGGACTCCTCCGCGATCGTCACCACACCGGGGACCCGGCGGTACACCGTCGCGTTCATCTCCTGGAGGAAGGCCACCGCGTCCAGGTTCTCCCGGCCGCCGTGTTCGTTCGGGACCCACTGGCCGGGCTCACGCGAGTAGTCGAGGTAGAGCATGGAGGCGACCGCGTCGACCCGCAGGCCGTCGATGTGGAACTCCTCGCACCAGTACACGGCGTTGGCGACCAGGAAGTTGCGGACCTCCCGGCGGCCGTAGTCGAACTCCAGCGTGCCCCAGTCGGGGTGGGCCGCGCGGAGCGGGTCCTCGTGCTCGTACAGGGTGCGACCGTCGAACTCGGCCAACGCCCAGTCGTCGCGCGGGAAGTGGGCCGGCACCCAGTCCATCAGGACGCCGATGCCTGCCTGGTGGAGGGCGTCGACCAGGTACTTGAAGTCGTCCGGGGTGCCGAGGCGGGCCGTGGGGGCGTAGAAGCCGGTGACCTGGTAGCCCCAGGAGCCGCCGAAGGGGTGCTCGGCGACCGGCATCAGCTCGACGTGGGTGAAGCCCAGGTCCTTGACGTACGCGGGCAACTGTTCCGCGAGCTGACGGTACGTCAGGCCGGGTCGCCAGGACGGGAGATGGATCTCGTACACCGAGAAGGCGGCCTCGTGGGCCGGTGCTCCGGCCGCCCGGTTCGCCAGCCACTGTTCGTCGTGCCACTCGTGGTGCGAGGTGTGGACGATCGAGGAGGTGTTGGGCGGGACCTCGGTGCGGCGGGCCATCGGGTCCGCGCGCAGGGTCTTGGAGCCGTCGGGGCGGGTGATCTCGAACTTGTACAGCTCGCCCTCGCCGACGCCCGGGACGAACAGCTCCCAGATACCGGTGGAACCGAGCGAGCGCATCGCGAACGCCGAGGGGTCCCAGAAGTTGAAGGTGCCGGCCACCCGCACGCCCCGCGCGTTGGGCGCCCACACCGTGAAGCGGGTGCCGGTCACGCCCTGGTGGGTCATGGGCTGCGCGCCCAGCGCCGTCCACAGCTGCTCGTGCCGGCCCTCGCCGAGCAGATGCAGGTCGAGGTCGCCGAGCGCGGGCAGGAAGGCGTACATGTCCTCGGTGTCCTGGACCGTCTCCTCGTACGCCACGAGGAGGCGGTAGGACGGGACCTCGCTCAGGGGGAGCAGGCCGGAGAAGAAGCCGCCCCCGTCGTCGTGCAGCTCGGCCCGGAGCGTGTCGGCGACGACGGTGACGGACAGGGCGTACGGCCTGAAGGCACGGAAGATCACCCCGTCGGGCACGGGATGGGCGCCGAGCACCGAGTGCGGGGCGTGATGGGTGGCGGAGAGGAGCCGGTCGCGGTCACCGGAGGACATCTCCGGCGGTGAGGCCGGGACCGGTGCGACGACGTCCTTCGCCTTCACGGCGCCCGTCTCCGCGGCGCCCTTCACGGAGACGGCTTCGGTGACGGCTTCGGTGACGACGGGCTTCTTCCCTGTCGCCTTCTTCTCCGAAGCGCTCCCTGCAGCTTTTCCTGCAGCTTTCCCGGTCGCCTTCTGCGTTGCCTTCTTGGCCGCTTTCGCAGCCTTTTTCTTCGGATCCGAACCGCTGGGGGTGGGCGGGGTCACGTGCGGTGCCTCCTCGGCGAAGATCGGCTCACATCGGGTCGTTCGCTGCGTACCGCGCCACCGCGGACATCGGCACCGGCAGCCAGTCCGGGCGGTGCCGGGCCTCGTAGACGACCTCGTAGACCGCCTTGTCGGTCTCGTAGGCGCGCAGCAGTACCGGATCCGTCCGCGGGTCCACACCGCTGACCTCGGCGTATCCGGAACAGTACGCCGCCCGGCACGCCTCGGCCCAGCCCGGTACCGGAAGATCCGTCGAGTGCGCCGCGTAGTCGAAGGAGCGCAGCATGCCCGCGATGTCCCGGGCCGGGGGCTGCGGCAGCCGGCGTTCGGAGAGCGGCTTGGACGGTTCGCCCTCGAAGTCGATCAGCGACCACTGTCCGGAGGCCGAGCGCAGACACTGCCCGAGGTGCAGATCGCCGTGGATCCGCTGCGCGGTCCAGGTGTTGCCCTCGGCGGCCAGATCGCCCAGCGCGGTGAACGCGGAGCGCAGGCCGGGCGCGTACGGCCGTAGCGCGGGGACCGCCTGTACGGCCGCCTCCAGCCGCTCGGTCATGCCGTCGACGAGCAGACGCAGCTGCTGAGGGCCGAGCGTCACGGTGGGCAGCGCGTCGGCGAGCGCGGTGTGCACCTCGGCGGTGGCCCGCCCGAGCGCGTGCGCCTCGGCGCTGAAGTCCTCACCCTTGGCCAGCTCCCGCAGGGCCAGCTCCCAGCCGTCGGACGCGCCCTGTACGAAAGGCTGGAGCACGCCGAGGGTGTACGGCTCCTTGTCCAGCTCCGCCCGCAGCCACCCCGCTGGCGCGGGCACCCGGGGGCAGCCCTGACGGGCCAGCGCCAGCGGGAGCTCCAGGTCCGGGTTGACGCCGGGCACGACCCGGCGCAGGAGCTTCAGGATGAACGTATCTCCAAAGACGATCGACGAATTGGACTGCTCGCCGGTCAGCACCCGAGCCACCAGTCCGTCCCGGATCTCCTGGTGCGGGTCCCGCTCGAAACGGAGCCCGCCGATCCGGGCTCCGGTGCGGATCGCTTCCAGGAGCAGTTCGGCGGGCAGGGGGTCGTGGAGTGCGTCGTACGCGGTGCCGCCGGCGAGCGGACCCTCCTCGACATGGCCGATCAGCGCGGGCGCCAGCCGGGGCGGCAGCGCCTCGCGCACGCCTATGAGGAGCTGGTAGCAGTCGCCGGGGTGCGGCGGGGCGCCCACGACGAGCGGCTGGTGGGCGCGGACCAGCAGGTGGTACAGGCCGAGCTTGGCCGTCGGTGGCAGCAGCTCGGTGGCCGCGACCAACGAGAACCCGGTGACCGGCCGACCCTTGCCCGCGAACCAGCGCTGCCGTGGCAGCCACTCGCGCAGCAGCGGATCGAGTGAGGCGAGGAGGCCTGGACTTGTCGTGGCGGTGCGGGTGACGGCTTCCGACATTGCGTGGCGTCCTTTCCCCGGGGGCTGGTCGGGGTGTTACTGATGCGTGCCCCGGGTGGGGCGGTGGAAACCGCCCCACCCGGGTCCTGGACGGGTCCTGAGCGGCTAGGCGCCTTCCTTGCGCAGCCGGAACCAGTAGAAGCCGTGCCCGCCGAGGGTCAGCAGATACGGCAGGTCACCGACCGCCGGGAAGCGCACCCCGCCGAACAACTCCACCGGGTGCCGTCCGTTGAAGGTGCTCAGATCCAGTTCCGTCGGCTGCGCGAACCGGGAGAAGTTGTGCACGCACAGGACCAGGTCGTCCTCGTACTCCCGCAGAAAGGCCAGCACCGCGGGGTTGGAGGACGGCAGCTCGGTGAAGGACCCGAGCCCGAAGGCCGGGTTCTGCTTGCGGATCTCGATCATCCGGCGGGTCCAGTGCAGCAACGAAGAGGGCGACGCCATCGACGCCTCGACGTTGGTGACCTGGTAACCGTAGACCGGGTCCATGATGGTCGGCAGGGACAGCCGCCCGGGGTCACAGGACGAAAAACCCGCGTTACGGTCCGGTGTCCACTGCATGGGGGTGCGTACGGCGTCGCGGTCGCCGAGCCAGATGTTGTCGCCCATGCCGATCTCGTCGCCGTAGTAGAGGATCGGCGAGCCGGGCAGGGACAGGAGCAGGGCGGTGAAGAGCTCGATCTGGTTGCGGTCGTTGTCGAGCAGGGGGGCCAGCCGCCGGCGGATGCCGATGTTGGCGCGCATCCGCGGGTCCTTGGCGTATTCGGCCCACATGTAGTCGCGTTCCTCGTCGCTGACCATTTCGAGGGTGAGCTCGTCGTGGTTGCGCAGGAAGATGCCCCACTGGCAGTTGGAGGGGATCGCGGGGGTCTTGGCGAGGATCTCCGAGACGGGGTAGCGCGACTCGCGGCGGACGGCCATGAAGATGCGGGGCATGACGGGGAAGTGGAAGGCCATGTGGCATTCGTCGCCGCCGGACTCGTAGTCGCCGAAGTAGTCGACGACGTCCTCCGGCCACTGGTTCGCCTCCGCCAGGACCACCGTGTCCGGGTAGGAGGCGTCGATCTCCTTGCGGACCCGCTTCAGGAACTCATGGGTTGCCGGAAGGTTTTCGCAGTTGGTGCCTTCCTCCTGGTACAGGTACGGCACGGCGTCGAGGCGGAAGCCGTCGATCCCCAGGTCCAGCCAGAAGCGCAGGGCCGAGATCATCTCCTCCTGGACGGCCGGGTTCTCGTAGTTGAGGTCCGGCTGGTGGGAGAAGAAGCGGTGCCAGTAGTACTGCTTGCGGACCGGGTCGAAGGTCCAGTTGGAGGCCTCGGTGTCGACGAAGATGATCCGCGCGTCCGGGAACTGCTTGTCGTCGTCGGCCCACGTGTAGTAGTCGCCGTAGGGGCCGTCGGGGTTGGCGCGGGACTCCTGGAACCACGGGTGCTGGTCGCTGGTGTGGTTCATGACGAAGTCGATGATCACGCGCATGCCGCGCTGGTGGGCGGCGTCGACGAACTCCACGAAGTCGGCGAGGTCACCGAACTCCGGCAGCACGGCGGTGTAGTCGGAGACGTCGTAGCCGCCGTCGCGCAGCGGTGACTTGAAGAACGGCGGCAGCCACAGGCAGTCGATGCCCAGCCACTGGAGGTAGTCCAGCTTGGCGGTGATGCCCTTGAGGTCGCCGATGCCGTCGCCGTTGCTGTCCTGGAAGGAACGGACCAGGACCTCGTAGAAGACGGCTCGTTTGAACCAGTCGGGGTCGCGGTCCTTGGCGGGGGTGTCCTCGAAGGTGTCCGGGACGGGCTCGTTGACGATCATGTGGTGGGTGACCCTCCGATCTGCGGGGTGGACGGTCGCAGGACGGTGAGGATGTGCGCGGGACGAGTGCCCGGTTCGAGACGCACGTAATTCGCCCTGCCCCAGTGATAGTTCTCACCAGTGAGCTCGTCGCGCACCGGTACCGACTCGTGCCAGTCCAGGCCGAGTTGCGGCATGTCCAACGAGACCGTCGCCTCCTGGGTGTGGTGCGGGTCGAGGTTCACGACCACCAGAACCGTGTTCGAGCCGCTCCGCTTCGAGTACGCGATCACCGAATCCTTGTCCGTGTGGTGGAAGTGGAGATCACGCAGCTGCCGCAGGGCCGGGCTGTCCCGCCTGATGGTGTTGAGCTGGGTGATGAGGGGGGCGAGGGAGTCGTCGCTGTCCCAGTCGCGGGTCTTGAGCTGGTACTTCTCGGAGTCGAGGTATTCCTCGCCGCCCGCGCGCAGCGGGGTGTTCTCGGCGAGTTCGTAGCCGGAGTAGATGCCCCAGGTCGGTGAGAGGGTCGCGGCCAGCACCGCGCGCAGCGCGAACGCGGGCCGGCCGCCGTGCTGCAGGTGCCCGGGCAGGATGTCGGGGGTGTTGGCGAAGAAGTTCGGCCGCATATAGGAGGCCGCCTCACCCGACAGCTCGGTGAGGTACTCGGTGAGTTCTTCCTTGGTGGTGCGCCAGGTGAAGTACGTGTAGGACTGCTGGAAGCCGATCTGCGCCAGCGTGTGCATCATCGCCGGCCTGGTGAACGCCTCCGCCAGGAAGATCACGTCGGGACCGGTGGCGTTGATGTCGGCGATCACGCGTTCCCAGAAGACGACCGGCTTGGTGTGCGGGTTGTCCACCCGGAAGATCCGCACCCCGTGGTCCATCCAGTGCCGCAGCACCCGCACGGTCTCGGCGACCAGCCCGTCCAGATCGGCGTCGAAGGCGATCGGATAGATGTCCTGGTACTTCTTCGGCGGGTTCTCCGCATAGGCGATGGTGCCGTCGGCGCGGTGGTGGAACCACTCCGGGTGCTTGTGCACCCACGGATGGTCCGGGGAGCACTGCAGGGCGAAGTCCAGCGCGATCTCCAGACCCTGCTCGCCGGCCTGCCGGACGAACCGGTCGAAGTCCTCGATCGTGCCCAGGTCCGGGTGGACCGCGTCGTGGCCGCCCTCCGGCGAACCGATCGCCCACGGCACCCCGACATCCTCGGGACCCGCGGACAGGGTGTTGTTGCGGCCCTTGCGGAACGTGGTGCCGATCGGGTGGATCGGCGGCAGATACACCACGTCGAAGCCCATCGCGGCGATCGCCGGCAGCCGCCTGGCCGCCGAACGGAACGTGCCGTGCGGCCGCTCGGGCGTGCCCTCGGACCGCGGGAAGAACTCGTACCACGAGCCGAACAACGCCCGCTCCCGCTCCACCAGCAGCGGCAACGTCTCCGACGCCGTGATCAACTCCCGCAACGGATACCGCGCCAGCACCGCGTCGACCTCGGGCGTCAAGGCGGCGGCGAGGCGGGCCGCGGCGGGCCGGGTGTCGTCCCGCAGGGCGCTGATGGCAGCGAGGATCACGGTGCCCCGGCCGTCGTCGGGGACGCCGGCCGCGGCCCGCTCGTAGAGCCGGGCGCCGTCCTCCAGGACCAGTTCGGTGTCCATGCCCGCGGGGATCTTGATCTGGGCGTGGTGCCGCCAGGTGGTCACCGGGTCGCCCCAGGCCTCGACGGCGAAGGTCCACAGGCCGGGTGCGCCGGCGGTGACGGTGGCACCCCAGCGGTCGGTGCCCGGGGTGAGCTCCCGCATCGGCGTCCACGGCCCGGCGCGGCCTTCCGGGTCCTTCACCACGACGTTGGCGGCGACCGCGTCATGGCCCTCACGGAACACGGTGGCCGAGATCTCGAACGTCTCGCCGGTGACCGCCTTGGCGGGCCGGCGTCCGCGCTGGACGACCGGGCGGACGTCGAGGACGGGTATGCGCCCGACGGCCGGGGTCCGGACCGCTGCCGTGGAGGATCGCTCCCGGGGCGGTGGCCCGGTGTCGACGGGGCGCGTGGGGGGTGCTTCGGTGCTGGAGGTCGGGGGTGCCGACGGGTGGTGCTTGGCGGGCATGACCGCTCCTGTCCGCGTCATCTTCGGGTGGGCGGATGGATGTGGGGAGGGGGTCCTGCGGGGCGTATCGGTGAACCTACCCGAGCCGTGTACCGCAGGATCCTTCCCACCCTATTCGGGTGGGCAATCCGGCACTTTGTTAACTACTCGCGCGTATGTCTGCGCACAGAACCGGCCCCGTTCGGACGAACGGGGCCGGAATGCGGGAACTCTCACTGTGAGCCGGGTGTCTGGAGGAGTTTGTCCGGTGATCCCGGCCCCCGCCAGGACACCTTCCCGGATGCCGCCAGGTTCACCAGGGCTCTGCCCACCTGCGCCGGAGTGGCCCTCGGATGGTCGGCCAGATACAGCGCGGCCGCCCCCGCGGCATGCGGGGCCGCCATCGACGTACCGGAATAGGTCGCGCGGGCGGTGTCGCCGGTGATGCCCGCCGAGGTGATCGCGACTCCGGGCGCGAACAGGTCGACGGCCGGGCCGTAGTTGGAGAAAGAGGCCCGTGCGTCCTTCGCGTCGGTCGCGCCGACCGTGATCGCCTGCGGCACGTCGGCGGGCGAGTGGAGCGCGGCCGGCTGTCCGACGTTGCCCGCCGCGACCGCGTAGGTCACCCCGGACGCGATCGAGTTGCGTACGGCGGCGTCCAGCTGGTCGTTGTGGCGGCCGCCCAGGCTGAGGTTGGCGACCGCCGGTTTCCGCGCGTTCCTCGTCACCCAGTCGATACCGGCGATGACCTGCGTGATCGTGCCCGAGCCGGCGTTGTCGAGGACGCGCACGGCGACGACCTTGGCCTGCTTGGCGACGCCGTACCCGGCGCCGACGGCGGTGGCCGCCACATGGGTGCCGTGGCCGTTGCCGTCGCCGGCGGACCTGTCGTTCCCGACGAAGTCCCAGCCGTAGCTAGCCCTGCCCCCGAAGTCGCGGTGCGAGATCCGGATGCCGGTGTCGATCACGTACACCGTCGATCCGGCGCCCGCGGACCGTGGGCCGGTGAAGGATCTGTCCAGGGGCAGCCTCGGCTGGTCGAGACGGTCCAGACCCCAGGACGGCGGGTTCTTCTGGGTGCGCTCCAGTGTCACCCGGGTGTCCTGCACGACCGAGGCGACCCGTGGGTCCGCCGCCAGCCGCCGGGCCTGTCTCTCGTCGGCCCCGACCGCGTAGCCGTTGAGTACCGTGCCGTAGGTATGGCTGATTCTCGCCCCGTACTTCTCGGCGAGGCTCTTTCCGGCCGTCGACGCGGCCCTTGTTCCCCCCTTGAGTGTCACCAGGTAACTCCCGCTGACGGAGCCGGGCTCCCCGGCGCCGGATATCCGTCCCTCCGGTGCGGCGTGCGCGGGCAGGGTCATGGCCGAAAGCACGGCGGTACAGCTCACCGCGGTCAGCCCCCCCAGCCGGCGCAGACGCCGATATCGCGTCCGTGCCATGGCTCGACTTCCCCTCCTCGGATCGGCGTACGGCAGCCTCGGCCCGCCGGATGCACCCGGCGCCGACCAGTACGCCATGGGAAGCCTCTCGTGCGGTGTGAAGTACCACAAGGACGCCCACCGGGGTGGAACCGGCCATATCGGCCATGGGGGATGTGCGGGGGTTGTGGCGCATTTCCGCCTGTGCGATCCGGAGCGGCGCCGTAGTGGCGAGCCCCTTCCCCCGGATACCGTCGGGGTTGACGACGGGACCCACACCGCCGTGTGTCCCCCTCCGCACGCCTGACGAGGTGGCAAGTGAAGGCTATCCGTCGATTCACCGTCCGACCTGTACTCCCCGAGGTCCTGCGGCCGTTGAGCGATCTGGCGCGCAATCTGCGCTGGTCCTGGCACGCGGAGACCCGCGACCTCTTCCAGTCCGTCGATCCCGAACACTGGGCCGCGTCGGGCGGTGATCCCGTACGGCTGCTCGGCAGTGTCGGCCCCGTACGGCTCGCCGAACTCGCCGGGGACGGGGACTTCCTGCGCCGGCTCACAGCCGTCGCCGACGACCTCGACGACTACGTCACCGGTGAGCGCTGGTACCAGGCCCACACCGGTGAACTACCGGCCGCCGTCGCCTACTTCTCACCGGAGTTCGGCGTCACCGCCGCCCTGCCGCAGTACTCAGGCGGCCTGGGAATCCTGGCGGGCGACCACCTGAAAGCGGCCAGTGACCTGGGCGTACCGCTGATCGGGGTCGGCCTGCTGTACCGCCACGGGTACTTCCGCCAGTCCCTGTCCCGGGACGGCTGGCAGCAGGAGCACTACCCCGTCCTGGACCCCAACGAGCTGCCGGTGGCCCTGCTGAACGAGGCCGACGGCACCCCGGCACAGGTGTCGCTGGCCCTGCCCGGCGGCAGGCAGCTGCACGCCCGGATCTGGCTCGCCCAGGTCGGCCGGGTTCCCCTGCTGATGCTGGACTCCGACGTCGAGGAGAACGACCTCGGCGAACGCGGGGTGACCGACCGGCTCTACGGCGGCGGCAGCGAACACCGGCTGCTCCAGGAGATGCTGCTCGGCATAGGGGGCGTCCGCGCCGTACGGACGTACTGCCGTCTGACCGGCCACGCAGGCCCCGAGGTCTTCCACACCAACGAGGGACACGCCGGCTTCCTCGGCCTGGAGCGGATCGCCGAACTCTGCGACCAGGGCCTCGACTTCGACGCGGGTCTGGAGGCGGTCCGGGCCGGGACCGTCTTCACCACGCACACCCCCGTCCCGGCCGGCATCGACCGCTTCGACCGCGAGCTGGTCGCCCGGCACTTCGGCCCCGACGCCGAACTCCCGCGCATGGACGTGGGACGGATCCTGGCGTTGGGCATGGAGACCTACCCGGGCGGCGAACCCAACCTCTTCAACATGGCTGTCATGGGCCTGCGGCTCGCCCAGCGCGCCAACGGCGTCTCCCTGTTGCACGGGCAGGTCAGCCGGGAGATGTTCTCCGGGCTCTGGCCGGGCTTCGACCCCGAGGAGGTGCCGATCACCTCCGTCACGAACGGGGTGCACGCCCCGACCTGGGTCGCCCCCGAGGTGTTCCGGCTCGGCGCCCGGCAGATCGGCGCCCAGCGCACCGAGGACGCGCTGACCGTCGGCGGCTCGGACCGCTGGGACGCCGTCGCCGACATCCCCGACCAGGACATCTGGGAGCTGCGCCGGGTGCTGCGCGAGCAGCTGGTGACGGAGGTCCGGGAGCGGCTGCGGGCATCGTGGCGGCAACGCGGTGCCGGTACGGCGGAGCTGGGCTGGATCGACGGGGTGCTGGACCCCGACGTCCTCACCATCGGATTCGCGCGCCGCGTCCCCTCGTACAAGCGGCTGACGCTGATGCTGCGGGACCGCGACCGTCTCATGGACCTGCTTCTGCACCCCGAACACCCGATCCAGATCGTGGTGGCGGGCAAGGCGCACCCGGCGGACGACGGCGGAAAACGCCTGGTCCAGGAGCTGGTCCGGTTTGCCGACGACCCGCGCGTGAGGCACCGGATCGTCTTCCTGCCCGACTACGGCATGGCGATGGCGCAGAAGCTGTACCCCGGCTGCGACATCTGGCTCAACAACCCGCTGCGGCCGCTGGAGGCCTGCGGCACCTCGGGCATGAAGGCGGCACTGAACGGCTGCCTGAACCTGTCCGTCCTGGACGGCTGGTGGGACGAGTGGTTCCAGCCGGACTTCGGCTGGTCGATCCCCACGGCGGACGGCGCGGGGACCGACCCCGACCGCCGTGACGACATCGAGGCCGACGCCCTCTACGAGCTGCTCGAACAGCGGGTGACCCCGCGCTTCTACGAGCAGGGTCGGGGCGGCCTGCCCGACCGCTGGATCGAGATGGTCCGCCAGACGCTGACCCTGCTGGGCCCGAAGGTCCTGGCGGGCCGCATGGTCCGCGAGTACGTCGAACGCCTCTACGCCCCCGCCGCCCATGCCCACCGCACGCTGGCCCCGGACACCGCGCGCGAACTCGCGCAGTGGAAGTCGAGGGTGCGGGCGCAGTGGCACGGTGTGACGGTCGACCACGTCGAGACGACGGTCACCACGACCACGGCCGAGCTCGGCACCACGCTCGGAATCCGGGTCCGCGTGGGTCTGGGCGCCCTGAGCCCGGACGACGTGGAGATCCAGGCGGTGTCCGGCCGGGTGGACGAGCAGGACCGCATCGCGGACGCGGCGACGGTCCCGCTGAAGTCGGTCGGCGGCCCGGACGCGGAGGGCCGGTGGGTGTACGAGGGCCCGCTGTCCCTGGACCGCACGGGCCCCTTCGGCTACACGGTCCGTATCCTGCCCGCGCACCGACTGCTCGCGTCGGGCGCGGAGCTGGGGCTGGTGGTGGTGCCTTCGGAGGACGGGGTCGAGGGGGCGGGGGTGCTGATGCGGTGAGCGGCCGGGACGCGGGCCGGGCTCTCCCGCTCAGCCCGCGTCCTCCCCGCCGCACAGCCGCCGCAGCACCGCCCCGCACTTTCGCGCGTACGCGTGCTGCAGGCCTCGGGTCGCCGGGCCGCCCGCCCTGGAGTACCACTTGGCGCCCCTGCTGAACGCCGACACCGTCAGCCAGACCGTGCCGTCGCCGGTGCGGTCGACGACGAAGGACTCCTCGCCGCACTCCGGGTGGCCGGCCAGCGTGCCGTAGGCCCAGCCCGCGCGGCGATGTTCCTCGACCGTCCAGACCACTCGGCAGGGGGCCTTGATGACGCCCGCGAGGGTGACCGTGACGTCCACGTCGGGAGCCGCACGGTCCGCGGTGGCGTCTATCCCGACGCCGAGGGCGCGGTGCATCTCCCAGGTCAGGACCGCCTCGGAGGCCTTCCGGAAGACGTCGTGGCCCTCGCCTATGCGCGTGCGGACGTGCAGGGGGTGGAAGCCGGGCGGGCAGAAACCGTTTTGCCGGGTCGCGCCGATGTCGTCGTACGTGAAGGACATGGGACCCAAGAGTAAGGCGGTACCCGGAAATGCCTTCGTTCCGGGTACCGCCCGTCAGTCCCTCGGGACCACTAGCTCACGTTGACCGCGGACCAGGCCGCCGCCACCGCCTTGTACTCGGTGCTGGTGGAGCCGTACAGGGCGGACGCCGCGGAGAGCGTGCCCGTGCGTGCCGCCTTGTAGTTGGTCGTCGACGTGAAGTACGTCGTCAGCGCCTTGTACCAGATCTGCAGCGCCTTGGCGCGGCCGATGCCGGTGACCGTGGTGCCGTTGGACGTCGGCGAGTTGTAGGAGACGCCGTTGATCGTCTTCGCGCCGCTGCCCTCCGAGAGGAGGTAGAAGAAGTGGTTCGCGACGCCGGACGAGTAGTGGACGTCCAGGTTGCCGACGGAGGAGGACCAGGAGTCCGCCGAGCCGCCGTCCTTGCTGGGCTTGTCCATGTAGCGCAGCGGGGTGCCGTCGCCGTTGATGTCGATCTCCTCGCCGATGAGGTAGTCACCGACGTCGTTGGAGTTGGCCGCGTAGAACTCCACACCCGTGCCGAAGATGTCCGAGGTCGCCTCGTTGAGGCCGCCGGACTCGCCCGAGTAGTTCAGACCGGCCGTGTTCGAGGTGACGCCGTGGCTCATCTCGTGGCCGGCCACGTCCAGCGAGGTCAGCGGGCTGACGTTGCCCTCGCCGTCGCCGTACGTCATGCAGAAGCAGCTGTCGTCCCAGAACGCGTTCACGTACGCGTTGCCGTAGTGGACGCGCGAGTAGGCGCCGACGCCGTTGTTCTTGATGCCGCTGCGGCCGAAGGTGGACTTGTAGAAGTCCCACGTCTCCTGCGCGCCGTAGGTGGCGTCCACGGCCGCGGTCTGGTCGGTGGTGGAGCTGGAGGCCGCGCCGGTGCCCCAGACGTTGTCGGCGTCCGTGAACAGCGTGCCCGCGGAGGAGCTGGTGCCGTGGGACTTGTTGTACGTCTTGTGGCTGCCGCGGGTGGCGTCGGTGAGGTTGTACGTCGAGCCCGACAGGGTGGTCTCCAGGCTGACCGTGCCCGAGTACAGGCTCTTGCCGGTACCGGTGGCGTTCTCGATGCCCTGGTACTCGAAGAGCTTCTTGCCGGTCGCGGCGTCGGTGATGACGTGCAGCTGGTTCGGGGTGCCGTCGTCCTGGAAGCCGCCGACGATCGTCTCGTAGGCGAGGACGGGGGTGCCCGAGCCGGCCCAGACGACCTTGCGGGCGCCGTCGGCGGCGGTCTTCTCCGAGCCCGCGGCCTTGGCGGCGGTCAGCGCCTGGGCCTCGGCCTTGGCGACGGTGAGCTTCGGGGTCAGGGAGGCGACCTTGATGGTCTTGTTCGTCGCCTTCACGACACCCTTGGTGGCACCGGACTTCGACTCGTGGACGACGAGGTCGCCGCCGAGGACGGGCAGGCCGTCGTAGGTGCGCTCGTAGCGGGTGTGGACCGTGCCGTCGGCGTCCTTCACGACGTCCTTGACGACCAGCTTCTCCTTGGAGCCGAGGCCTATCTCCTGCGCCGTGGTGCCGGCGTCGGCCTGCTGCTCCTTGATGAGGGAGGTGCGTGCGGCCGCGGAGAGCTGGACCGGGGCGCCCGCGAGAGCGGCCTTGCCCGAGCCTTCCGCCGGGGTCACGGCGGCGGCGCTGCCGGTGCTCAGACCGGTGGTGAGAAGAGCTCCGGCCGCGACGGCGGTGGCGATGGCCAGAGTGGTGCGCTTGTGACGCGCGTAGAGGGGGGTCACACAAGCTCCTTCGTGGGGAACACCGGACGGCGTGGGGTGCCTTCCGGGGTGGTTGTGAAGTTGTGCGGCGGTTGTGAGGAAGCGTGACATCAAGGCGCGTACATGTCATGACCCCGAAGTGATGTTGGCTGAAAGTCGACGGCTGAATGAACATTGCAGGCATGTAAAACGAGTTGACCTGGGTAAAGCGCCAACAGGACGCCAGTCATGGGAAGGCAAAAAGAGGGCGCCGCCCCGGGGAGTCGAACCACCGGGGCGGCGCCCTGACCGTGCGGGTGCCGGACTACGGGAAGGTCAGCTTCCAGCTGTTGATGTAGCCGGTGTCCTGGGCCGCGTTGTCCTGGACCCGCAACTGCCAAGTCCCGTTGGCCACCTCGGATGAGGCGTTCACCGTGTACGTGGTGTTGAGGTTGTCGGTGCTGCCGCCGGTGCCGTAGGCCTTCAGCGTGTACGCCGTGCCGTCGGGGGCGATCAACTGCACCCGGAGGTCACCGATGTAGGTGTGCACGATGTCGACCGCGACGGCGAGGTTCGACGGCGCGTTGCCCGTACGCCCTGACACCGTGATCGGCGAATTGACCGCCGCCCCGTTGTCCGGAATCGATACGTCGGTGGTCGACTCGAACGAGGTGCCGCCACCGCCCCCGCCACCGGGACGCGTGCCGACCGCCACGCCTGCCCAGGCGTTCGCCACGGCCGTGTACTCGGCGCTCGTCGTGCCGTACAGCTCACCCGCCGCCGCGAGGGTGCCGGTGCGGGCGCCCGCGTAGTTGGTGGTCGAGGTGAACTTCGTGGTCAGCGCGCGGAACCAGATCTTCTCCGCCTTGTCGCGACCGATGCCGGTGACCGGAAGGCCGTCCGAGGTGGAGGAGTTGTAGGTGACACCGTTGATGGTCTTGGTGCCGCTGCCCTCCGACAGCAGATAGAAGAAGTGGTTCGCGGGACCGGACGAGTAGTGGACGTCCACCGACCCGATGCCCGAGTACCAACTGTCCTTGGACGCGCCGTCCTTGCTCGGCTTGTCCATGTAACGCAGCGGCGTGCCGTCGCCGTTGATGTTGATCTCCTCGCCGATGAGGTAGTCACCGACGTCGGAGGAGTTGTTGGCGTAGAACTCGACGGCCGTGCCGAAGATGTCGGAGGTGGCCTCGTTCAGACCGCCGGACTCGCCCGAGTAGTTGAGTCCCGCGGTGTTGGACGTGACGCCGTGGGTCATCTCGTGGCCGGCCACGTCGATCGACGTCAGCGGGTGGGTGTTGCCCGACCCGTCGCCGTAGGTCATGCAGAAGCAGCTGTCGTCCCAGAACGCGTTCACGTACGCGTTGCCGTAGTGGACCCGGGAGTACGCCCCGACCCCGTCACCGCGGATACCCGAACGCCCCTGCACGTTCTTGTAGTAGTCCCAGGTGAGCGCGGCGCCGTAGTGCGCGTCGGCGCCCGCGGTCTCCGTGTTGGACGCCGCTCCGGTGCCCCAGATGTCGTCGGGGCCCGAGAAGAGGGTGCCGGTGCCGGAGGTGCCGCGGTTGAGGTTGTACGTCTTGTGGTTGCCGCGTGCCCCGTCGGTCAGGTTGTACGTCGACCCGGACTGGGTGGTGCCGAGGGTGACCGTGCCGCTGTACATGGTGTTGCCGGTGCCGGTCTCGATGCCCTGGTACTCGTAGAGCTTCTTGCCGGTCGCGGCGTCGGTGATGACGTGCAGCTGGTTCGGCGTGCCGTCCTCCTGGAGGCCGCCGACGACCGTCTCGTAGGCGAGGACGGGTGTGCCGTTGCCGGCCCAGATCACCTTGCGCGGCGCGCGGTCGGTGCCGGCCTTGTCGGCGCCGGCGGCCTTCGCCAGCGACACCGCCTGCTGCTCGGCCTTGGCCGCGGCCACCTTCGGGGTCAGGGAGGCGACCTTGATGGTGGCCTTCGTCGCCTTGGTGACGCCCGCGGTCGCGCCCGACTTCGTGGTGTCCACGACGAGGTCGCCGCCGAGGACGGGCAGGCCGTCGTAGGTGCGCTCGTAGCGGGTGTGGAGCGTGCCGTTGCCGTCCTTGACGACGTCACGGACGACCAGCTTCTCCTTGGTGCCGAGACCGAGGTCCTTGGCGGCCTCCGCCTTGCCGGCGTTCGCCTGGCGTATCAGCTCGGCCCGCTGGGCGGGGGTGAGCTTGAGGGACTGGGAGCCCGGGATCACCTTGCCCGCGGCCGACGGTGCCTTCTCCGGGGCTGCGGTGGCGGCGCCCGACTGGACGGCGGCGGCGATCAGGGCCGAGACACCGACGAGGGCCACGGCGGCGGCCTTGCGGTGCAGGGTGTGGGGGGCGCGTCTGTGGGAGGAACTGTCTCTCAACACTGACTCCTTCTGCGCGGCCACGGATCACGCGGCCAGGGGAGACCGGACGGTGGGTCGACCGTCCGGGCGGTACGCGGAACGAGGTGCAGGCGGCCGCGGAACGAGAACACAGCGAGATATCTGTGAGGTTGCTGTGAAGCGGCCGTGGGAAGCCTGGCACCGGAAAGCCCGTACTGTCAGGACCGCGTCAGGAAGTTGGCCGGAAATCGTTCGTTGTCCGGGAGTTCATGTTCGTTATACGGACTTTCCGCCCTCGTCGGACACCGGCCGCCCCCCGTGCCACGACCCCCACAGCGCCGCGTACGCCCCCCTGGCCGTCACCAGCTCGTCATGTGTGCCGAGCTCGGTCAGCAGGCCGCCCTCCATCACCGCCACCCGGTCCGCGTCGTGCGCGGTGTGCAGCCGGTGGGCGATCGCGATGACCGTGCGCCCTTCGAGTACGGCCGCCAGGGCCCGCTCGGTGTGCCGCGCGGTCGTGGGATCCAGCAGTGCGGTCGCCTCGTCGAGGATCAGGGTGTGCGGATCCGCCAACACCACCCGCGCCAGGGCGAGTTGCTGCGCCTGCGAACCATCCGCACGGCAACCGCCCTCGCCCAGCGCGGTGTCGAGCCCCTCGGGCAGCTCCCGCACCCAGCCCTCCGCTCCCACGGCGGTCAGCGCGGCCCACAACTCCTCGTCCCCCGCGCCGGGTTCGGCGATGAGGAGGTTGTCGCGGACCGTGCCCAGGAAGACGTGGTGCTCCTGGGTGACCAGGACGACCTGGCGCCGCAGCTGCTCGGGGCCGAGCCCGACCACCGGTACCCCGCCGACGGTCACCGTCCCCGACGTGGGCGCGTCGACGCCCGCGAGCAGCCTGCTCAGCGTGGTCTTCCCGGCACCGGACGGACCCACCACCGCGAGCCGTTCACCGGGGCGCACGGTCAGGTCGACACCGTGCAGGACCTCGACGCCACGGCCGTAGGAGTAGTGCACGCCGGTCACGTCGATACGGTCGTCGACGGGAGCGGGAGAGCCTCCCTCGGTCGAGCGCGGAGCCTGCGCGAGGCCCTCCACGCGGGCGAACGAGGCCCCGCCGGACTGGAGTTGCTCGACCCGCACCAGGATCTGGTCGAGTGGAGTGGCCAGTTGCTGCAGATACAGGGCGGCCGCCACGACCGAGCCCAGACTCATCACGCCCCGCGCGTGCAGCATCCCGCCGACCAGCAGCACGCCCGCCACGGGCAGGATGTACGCCACCTCCACCACGGGGAAGAACACACTGCGCAGGTAGAGGGTGAACAGGCGGGTGCGCCGGGCCGTGTCGAGGGCGTCCCGGCTCGCCTGCACGCGCCGCTCCTCAAGCCGATGCGCCTCGACCGTGCGGGCACCGGACGCGGTGGCCCCGAGGATCTCGGCGACGTCCGAGGTGGCCGCGCCCTCGGCCAGATAGCCGTCCCTGGCCCGCCGCAGATACCAGCGCAGGACGAACCAGATCGGCAGCAGACCGAACACGCCGACCGTGCCCAGCAGCGGGTCCAGGACGAAGACCGCGGCGAGCAGGAACACGAACTGCACGCTGTTGATGAGCAGTTCGGGTCCCGCGTCCCGCAGGGTGGTGCCGACGGTGGCCACGTCCGCGGTGCCGCGGGCGGTGAGGTCGCCGGTACCGGCGCGTTCCACGACGGAGGCGGGCAGGGCGAGGGTGCGGTCCACGAACTCCTCGCGGACCCGGGCGAGGGTGCGTTCGCCGAAGCGGTGGCCGACGTAGCGGGCCCAGCGGGACAGGACCAGTTGGGCGAGGGAGCAGAGCACCAGGGTGAGGGCGAGCCGGTCCACCGCGGCCACGCCGTGCCCCTTGCGCACCTCGTCGATGATCCGGCCCAGCACCCAGGGACCGGCCAGGCCCGCCAGCGCGGCAAGGGAGTTCAGGGCGAGCGCGGCGGTGAAGGCCCGGGTGTCGGCCTTCACCAGGCGGGTGGTGGCCCGGCGGACGTCCGCGGGTTCCGCCACGGGGAGCTGGTTCATCGCACGACTTCCTCTGCGTCCGTGTCCCGCGCGACCAGGGCCCGGTAGCCGGGGTCGGTGGAGAGGAGGTCGCGGTGGGTTCCGGTGGCCGCGAGTTTGCCTTCGGCCAGGTAGAGAACCGTGTCGGCGTGGTCGAGCAGCAGGGGGGAGGTGGTGGTGACGAGCGTCGTACGGCCGTCCCGGGCCTCGCGCAGCCGCTCGGCCACGAGTGCCTCGGTGTGGGCGTCCAGGGCCGAGGTGGGTTCCATGGCCAGGAGGATCTCCGGGTCGGCGAGGAGGGCTCTCACCAGGCGGACGCGTTGGCGCTGGCCGCCGGAGAGGTTGCGGGCCTGGGCGTCCATGGGGGAGTCGAGGCCGTCCGGGAGGCCCTGCACGATGTCGTCCGCCGCTGCCGCGTGCAGGGCGGCTGCGAGTTCGTGGGAGCTTGTCGCGCCCCGCGGCGGAGCCGTATCTCGGTACAGCCCCGCGCCCCTGGAGGGCGCCACCACCTCGCGCAGGTCGCCCGCGAACAGGTCCGCCTCGTGGTCCGCCACCAGGATGTGCTCCCTGACCTGGGACAACCGGATCTCCTCCAGCGGTACTCCGCCCCAGGTCGCCGTCGAGGCGGTGTAGCGGCCCAGGCGGTCCAGGACGGCTGCCGCGTCCGCGGGCCGCGTGCAGGCCAGGGCCGTCAGGCGGCCCGGGAGGACGCGTACGCCCGACTCCGGGTCGTGCAGTACCGACGGCTCCGACGGGGCGTCCCGCGTGCCCAGGTCCTCCATCGGCTCCAGGCGCAGGAACCGTACGACCCTGCGCGCCGCCACCACACCGCGGCTCAGCTGGTATCCGCACTCCACCCAGAACGCCACCGGGCCCACCAGGACCGCGACATAGCCGTACACCGCCACCAACTCGCCCACGGTGATGTCGCCCTGGGCGGCCAGACGGGCCGCGAGCCAGGTGACCACGGCGAGGAACAGGGTGGGCAGGCCGACGCCGAGGGCCTGGACCCAGCTGGTGACCGCGCCGACCCGGTAGCCCTGGGCCCGCAGGCGTTGGCTGTCCCGGTGGAAGGCGTCGGCGACCAGGCTCTTGCCGCCGAGGCCGTTCAGCACGCGCAGGCCGCCCGCGAGGTCGGCGATACGGGCGGTGAGGACGCCCTGGCGGTCCCGGTACTCCGTCTCGGCCCCCTGGAGACGGGACAGGAACGGACCCACGAGGAGGACGACCGCCGGCATGCCGAGCAGGACCACGACCGCGAGCACCGGGGACACCGAGATCAGCACGGCGGCGACCGTCAGATAGGCGGCGCACGCCCCGACCCCCGGGCCGACGACGGTCAGGGCGCCGGCGATCGTCTGCACGTCACCGACGCCGATCGTGACGACCTCCCCGGCGCCGGTCCGGCGCGAGAGCGCGGCACCGAGACGGACCGCCTGTCCGACGACCACCTTGACCGTGCGGAAGTTGGCGTCCATCCGCACCCGGGTCATCGTGCGGTGCCGCATGATGCTCAGCCAGGCGTTGAAGGAGCCGACCGCGAACAGCGCGAAGCTCCAGCCGGCGAGCGCCGTCCAGTCGCCCGGCTCCAGGCCCTCGTCGATGGCCTTCGCCATCAGATACGGCGTCGCCGCCAGCAGCACCATCCAGGAACTGCCCAGCAGCGCCCCGGCGACGGACCGCCCCGGCTGGCAGCGGACCAGCCACCACAGATACCGCCAGCCGCCGCGGACGTCGGGCGTGCCGGGGTCCTCATAGGCGTCGATCATCAGTCCCCCTGGTAGGTCGCGCAGGTCACCTGGATCACGCGAGGCTGTCCCGCCACGCCCGGTGCAGATCCGCGAACCGGCCCGTGCCCGCGACGAGTTCGGCCGGTGCGCCGTCCTCGACGATCCGGCCGTGCTCCATGACCAGGACCCGGTCCGCGATCTCGACGGTCGACAGCCGGTGCGCGATCACGACGGCCGTACGGCCCTTCAGGACCGTCGCCATCGCGCGCTGCACGGCCCGCTCGCCCGGGATGTCCAGCGAACTGGTCGCCTCGTCCAGGATCAGCACCGCCGGGTCGGCGAGCAACGCCCGCGCGAACGCCACGAGTTGACGCTGACCCGCGGAGATGCGGCCGCCTCGCTTGCGGACGTCCGTGTCGTAGCCGTCGGGCAGGGCGCTGATGAAGTCGTGCGCGCCGATCGCCTTCGCGGCCTGCTCGATCTCCGCACGGCTCGCGTCCGGGCGGCCGATCGCGATGTTCTCGGCGACCGTGCCGGAGAACAGGAACGCCTCCTGCGTCACCATGACGACCCCGCGCCGCAGCTCGGGGACGGCCAGGTCGCGCAGGTCCGTGCCGTCCAGGAGGACCCGGCCGTCCGAGGGGTCGTAGAAACGGGCGAGAAGCTTGGCGAGCGTCGACTTCCCGGCGCCGGTCGAGCCGACCACCGCGACCGTCTGCCCGGCGGGCAGGGTCAGATCGAAGCGGGGGAGCACCTCGCCGCCCGTGCGGTAGGCGAACCGCACGCCGTCGAAGACGACCTCGCGGCCCGGGTGTTCCGACTCCGGTGCCGGGAGCTGCCGGGGTGTGGCGGGCTCCGGGACGGTCGGGGTCTGGGCCAGCAGGCCCGCGATCTTCTCCAGGGAGGCCGCCGCCGACTGGTAGGAGTTCAGGAACATCCCGAGCCGGTCGATCGGGTCGTACAGCCGCCGCAGATACAGCACCGCCGCCGCCAGCACGCCCAGCTCCAGCGAACCCTGCGCCACCCGGTAGGCGCCCCACAGCACGATCCCCGCGACGGCCGTGTTGGCGACCAGCCGGGACCCGACGACATAGCGGGCCATCTCCAGGAGCGCGTCGCCGTTGACCCGCTCGTGCCGTTTGTTCAGGACGGCGAAGTCGGCGTCGTTGGCCGCCTCGCGGCGGAACGCCCGCACCGGCCGGATGCCGTTCATCGTCTCCACGAACTTCACGATCACGGCGGCGATGGCGGTCGACCGCTGCGTGTACACCCGTCCCGCCCGCCGCCGGTAGCCGCGCATGAGCAGGTACAGCGGCACGAAGGACGCCACCGCGACCGCGCCGAGGGCGAGATCCAGCCAGAGCAGCAGGGCGGAGATGTACAGGAAGGAGAGGACGACGGTGACGAGCTCCTGGAGGCCCTCGCTGAGGAGTTCGCGCAGCGACTCCACGTCCGCCGTCGAACGGGAGATGAGCCGGCCCGAGGTGTAGCGCTCGTGGAAGTCGACGCTCAGCGCCTGGGCGTGCCGGAAGATCCGGCCGCGCAGGTCGAGCAGCACGTCCTGGTTGACGCGGGCGGAGACCAGGATGAACGCGTACTGGAGCCCGCCGGAGACCAGCGCGCACAGCAGATAGCCGACGCCCACCGCGATCAGCGGGCCGTTGTCGTGGTCCCGGAACGCGGGGACGGCGTGGTCGATCGCGTACGCCACCAGCAGCGGGCCCGCCTGGACGGCCGCCTGCTGGAACAGCAGCAGGAGGGTCGTGACGGTGACGCGCGCCCTCATCGGGGCGAGCAGCGAACGCAGCAGGAGGGACGTGGCGCGCGGGGGAGTGGGCAGGACGTCGCGGTCGAAGGCGTCGTCGGTGTCCTTCGGTCCGGACAGGCCGGGTTCCTCGTCCGCGGTGGGCGCGGACGCAGTGGGGGCCGTCATCGGGCGCACTCCTCTTCCCTGGACTCTTCCCGGGGCTCTTGGCCGGGCTCCGTCCTGCTCTCGTCCCCCGGCTCCTCCCCGGCCCCGGACATCAGGTGGGCGTACTCGGCGTTCGTGCGCAGGAGTTCGTGATGGGTACCGACAGCCGTGATGCGGCCGTCCGACAGCAGGGCGACCCGGTCGGCGAGCTGCACGGTGGAGGGGCGGTGCGCGACGATCAGGGCGGTGGTGTCCGCCAGTACATCCCGCAGGGCCGCCTCCACCGCTGCCTCCGTGTGGACGTCCAGGGCGGACAGGGGGTCGTCCAGGACGAGGAAACGGGGGGCGCCGACCACGGCCCGTGCGAGGGCCAGGCGTTGGCGCTGACCGCCGGAGAGGCTGAGGCCCTGCTCGCCGACCTGGGTGTCGGTGCCCTGGGGAAGGGCGTACACGAAGTCCGCCTGGGCGACGGACAGGGCCCGGTCCAGTTCTCCTTCGTCCGCGCCCATCAGGACGTTGTCGCCGACGCCGGTGGAGAACAGGGTGGGTTCCTCGAAGGCCACGGCGACCTTCGAGCGCAGCTCCTGCCTGGACATCGCGGTGATGTCCTCGCCGTCCAGGGTGATGTGCCCGGAGGTCAGTTCGTGGAGGCGGGGGACCAGGGCGGTGAGAGTGGTCTTGCCGCTGCCTGTCGCGCCCACGAGGGCCATCGACTCGCCCGGGCGGATGTGGAGGTCGATCAGGTCGAGGATCGGCGGGGAGTCCTCGGGGGCGTCGGGGTAGCGGAAGCGGACGTGGTGGAACCGGAGGCCGTCGGAGTCGGCTGCGGGCCGGTGGGGGCCTGCCGCGCGGTTCCCTTCCTCCTGTTCCGGCACTTCGTCCATGGCCTCGAAGTAGCGCTCCGTCGCCGTGGCCGCCTCTTGGCTCATCGCCAGCAGGAAGCCGATGGAGTCCACCGGCCAGCGCAGCGCGAGTGCCGTCGACAGAAAGGCGACCAGGGTGCCCGCGGACAGCGAACCGTCCGCCACCTGTACGCAGCCCAGGACCAGCGCCGCCCCGATCGCCACCTCCGGGAGCGTCACGATGACGCCCCAGATGGCCGCCAGCAGCCGCGCCTTGCGCAGCTCGGTCCCCCGCAGCGTCCCCGACAGGTCCCGGAACGCCCGCGCCTGTGACCGGTGGCGGCCGAAACCCTTGATGATCCGGATGCCGAGGACGCTCTCCTCGACGACCGTCGTGAGGTCGCCGACCTGGTCCTGGGCGAGGCGGGCCACACCGGCGTAGCGCCTCTCGAAGATCACGCAGGTGATCATCACCGGGATGGCCGGACCGAGGATCACCAGACCCAGGGCCCAGTCCTGGAGCAGCATGATGATCACGCCGACGATGATGGTCACGGCGTTGACCAGCAGGAACGTCAGAGGGAAGGCGAGGAACATCCGCAGGAGCATGAGGTCCGTAGTGCCCCGGGACAGGAGCTGGCCGGATGCCCAGCGGTCATGGAAGGCCACCGGGAGCCGCTGGAGGTGCCGGTACAGGCCCGCCCGCATCTCCGCCTCCACGTGGGAGAGCGGTCTCGCCACCAGCCAGCGCCGCAGTCCGAACAGCAGCGCCTCCGCGAACCCGAGCAGCAGCAGGTACAGGGCCCCGCGCCACACGCCAGCCGTGTCGTGGTCGGCGATCGGGCCGTCCACCATCCACTTCAGGACGAGCGGGATCACCAGCCCCGTACAGGAGGCCAGGATCGCGACGGACGCGGCGGTGAACAGCCGCGCGCGAGCCGGCCGGACATACGGCCACAGGCGCAGCAGGGTCCGTACGGCCGACCGGTCCTTGGTGTTTGCACGTGTCGTGGACATCAGGTGCGAGCCTACGGACCGGCACTGACAACGCCCACCGAGTTTTGGCCCGACCGCAATCGGCCGCCGGACCTACGACCTGCATGTTCGCGGGGTCGTACGAGGGCATCCACCGATCGGTTGATGCCGGGTCGAGCGCGACGGGCGATGTGGCGGCGGGCCCCGCACCGGCACGCTGATGCCATGTCCGTCATCGAAGTGAGCGAACTGCGCAAGTCCTACGGCGGCCGGACCGTCGTCGACGGGATCTCCTTCACCGTCGAGGAGGGCGAGATCTTCGGGATCCTCGGCCCGAACGGCGCCGGCAAGACCACCACCGTCGAGTGCGTGGAGGGCCTCAGGGTCCCCGACGCGGGCCGGGTCCGGGTCACCGGCCTCGACCCCGTCGCCAACCACGCGCGTGTGGCCCGCGTGCTGGGCGCCCAGCTCCAGGAGAGCGAACTCCAGGCCAAGCTCACCGTCCGCGAGGCCCTGGAGCTGTACACCGCGTTCCACGAGAAGCCCGTCGACTGGCGGCCGCTCGCCGAGCGACTCGGACTGGCCCAGAAGCTCACCACCCGGTTCGGCAGGCTCTCCGGTGGCCAGAAGCAGCGCCTGTTCATCGCGCTGGCCCTGGTCGGCAACCCCCGGATCGTCGTCCTGGACGAGCTGACCACCGGTCTCGACCCGCGCGCCCGCCGCGACACCTGGGAGCTGATCGAGGACATCCGCGCGAACGGCGTCACCGTTCTGCTCGTCACCCACTTCATGGAGGAGGCCCAACGGCTCTGCGACCGGATCGCCGTCATCGACAAGGGCCGGGTCGCCGCCCTGGACACCCCGGCGGGACTCATCCGGCGCTCGGCGGGCGGCACCGTCATCAGCTTCACGCCCTCCGCCCCGCTGGACGACCGCGAGCTGAACGCGCTGCCCGGGCTCGCCGCCATCGAGCACCGCGAAGGCCGCCTCACCCTGTCCGGCACCGACGAGACCGTCAACGCCGTGCTCACCCTGCTCGCCCGCCGCCATGTCACCGCCCACCAGCTCCGTGTCGTCGACGCCACCCTCGACGACGCCTTCCTCGACCTGACCCAGGAGGCCACGGCATGAACACCGCCGTACTGAGGACCGAAGTCCGTCTCTTCCGCCGCGAACCGGGCGCCCTCTTCTGGATCGTGCTGTTCCCGACCCTGCTCCTGGTGATCCTCGGCTCGATCCCGTCCTTCCGGCACCACGAGGCCGACCTCGGCGGCCTCAGGACCATCGACGTCTACGTCCCCGTGGCCGTGCTCCTGGGCATGATCGTGGGCGGCCTCCAGTCCATGCCGCAGACCCTCACCGGCTACCGCGAGCGCGGCATCCTGCGCCGCATGGCCACGACTCCGGTCCGGCCCTCCGCCCTGCTGTCCGCGCAGATGACCGTCTACGGCGGTGCCGCCCTGGCGTCCGCACTCGTCGCCCTCGCCGTCGGCCGGCTCGCCTTCGACGTGACTCTGCCCGAGCAGCTCTTCGGATACCTGCTCGCCCTGGTCCTCGCCGTCCTGGCCGCCCTCGCACTCGGCGCGGTGATCTCCGCCCTGTCCCGGACGACGAAGATCGCCGGTGCCATCGGGTCCGCCGTGTTCTTCCCGTCGATGTTCTGCGCGGGCGTGTGGGCGCCGGTGCAGACCATGCCGCACCTGCTCGCCCGGATCGTCGGGTACACCCCGTTCGGCGCGGCCGCCGAGGCCCTGAACCGGGCCGCCGCGGGCCACTGGCCGGGCTGGACGCACCTGGGCGTCCTCGTCGCCTGGACGGTGCTGCTGACGGCCGCCGCGTCGCGCTGGTTCCGCTGGGAGTAGGGGAGGGGCCGTGCAGACT
Source organism: Streptomyces sp. NBC_00285 (assembly GCF_036174265.1). NCBI lineage: Bacteria > Bacillati > Actinomycetota > Actinomycetes > Kitasatosporales > Streptomycetaceae > Streptomyces > Streptomyces sp. NBC_00285. Next base: position 7,437,597 of record NZ_CP108055.1, read on the forward strand.
GGGGACATGACCGTGGTGGACACACAGATCGAGCGGCGCCTGGAACAGCTGCACATCTGGGGGCCGTACGCGCTGCTCGGCATCGGTGTCGTCCTCGCGGTCGGTTCCGCGGAGCTGCAGAGGGGCCCCGAGGAGTGGTACGCCGCAGGGGGCCTGGTCGTCGCCGCGCTCGTGCTCCAGACGTGGTGGCACGGCACCCGGCACCGCCGTGCCGACCGCGGCCGCAGCCCCTCGCGGGCCGGAACGGTGTACTACGCCGTGCGCTGGGCCATCGCCTTCGCCCTCACCTGGATCAATCCGTTCTTCGCGTTCTACGCCGCCACCGGCTACATGGACGCGGACGAGCTGATCCCGGGCATGTGGCGGCGGCTCGGACTGTTCGCGAGCGCGGTCACCGTGGCGGGCGCGCAACTCGGCGGACTTCCCGCGAGCGGCACGGGCGAGTGGCTCGGGTTCGCCGGACTCCTGTTCGTCAACTTCGGCCTTCAGGCGGTGGTCGCCCACATCACCGAACAGGAGGAGCAGCGCTCCAGGGAGCGCGCCGAGACCATCGAGGCGTTGCAGCAGGCGCTCGACGAGAACGCCGCCCTGCACGCCCAACTCCTCGTCCAGGCACGGGAGGCCGGGGTCGCCGACGAGCGCCGACGGCTCGCCGCCGAGATCCACGACACCCTCGCCCAGGGCCTGACCGGCATCATCGCCCAGCTCCAGGTCGTCGCGAACACGCCCGACGAGGCCCTGGCCCGCGAACACGCGCACCGGGCCATGGACCTGGCCCGGCACAGCCTGGGCGAGGCCCGCCGCTCGGTCCACAACCTCGCCCCGGTCGCCCTGGACGACGCGGGCCTTCCCGAAGCCCTGAAGCAGACGGTCGCCGACTGGGGCGAACGCACCGGTGTGCGCGCCGAGTTCACGGTCACCGGCATCGCTCAGCAGCTCCACGACGAGGTCTCCGCGACCCTCCTGCGGATCGCCCAGGAAGCTCTCTCGAACGCCGCCCGGCACGCCCGTGCCGCCCGCGTCGGCGTCACCCTGACCTTCCTGGGCGACGAGGTCATCCTCGACATCCGCGACGACGGCGTCGGCTTCGACCCCCTCGCCCTCGCGCCCCGCACCCGCACCGGCGGCTTCGGCCTCGACGGCATGCGCGCCCGCGCCGAACGCATCGCGGGCTCCCTCACCGTGGAGACCGAACCGGGCCACGGCACCGCGCTGTCGGCTCGCGTACCGTTGGTCCGCCATGACCAGTGACGTGCCGAACTCCGTACCGCTGCCCGTGCCGATCTCCCTGCTGATCGTCGACGACCATCCCGTCGTACGGGACGGTCTGCGCGGCATGTTCGAGTCCGCGCCCGGCTTCACCGTCCTCGGTGAGGCGTCCGACGGCGTCGAGGCGGTCGAGCGGGCCGCCGTGCTCGACCCCGACGTGATCCTGATGGACCTGCGCATGCCGGGCGGCGGCGGGGTCGACGCCATCCGGGAGCTGACCCGCCGCTCCGCCCGTGCACGGGTGCTCGTCCTGACGACGTACGACACCGACTCCGACACGCTGCCCGCGATCGAGGCGGGCGCGACCGGCTACCTGCTCAAGGACGCCCCGCGGGACGAACTGTTCACCGCGGTGCGGGCGGCGGCGGCAGGCCGAACCGTTCTGTCCCCGGCGGTCGTCTCCCGCCTGGTCTCCGCGGTCCGCGCACCCAAGACCCCACCGGGCGAGCCCCTGTCCGCCCGGGAGCGCGAGGTGCTCGCCCTGGTCGCCAAGGGCACCTCCAACCGCGAGATCGCCCGCGAGCTGTTCATCAGCGAGGCGACCGTGAAGACCCATCTCACCCACCTGTACGCCAAGCTGGGCGTCAACGACCGCGCGGCGGCGGTCGCGACGGCGTACCAGCGAGGGATCCTCGGCTAGCCGGGATACGGCAGCAGTCCGGCGGCCGTCCTCTCCCACGCCGACTTCAGCTCGGCGAGCAACTCCGGTCTGTCGGGGGCCAGGTCGGCCTGTTCGCGCAGGTCGGCGCCTAGGTCGTAGAGGTGGTCCTGGCCGGCCGAGTCCTGGTAGTACTTCCAACTCCCGCGCCTGAGAGCTCGATTGGCCCGCACCCGCCAGAACAGGTCGTGCTCCGGCGGCCGTTCGCCGCGCAGCAGGTACCCGGCCAGGCTCGCTCCGTCCAGCGGATAGGCCGGATCGGGTCGTGCGCCGGCCACCTCCAGGAAGGTCGCGGTCCAGTCGGGGGAGACGTTCGGCTCGTGGCTGACCTGGTTGCCGTCGATCCGGTGCGGCCAGCGCACGATCGTCGGCACCCGGATGCCGCCCTCCTGGAGCACGAACTTCTCACCGCTGAGCGGCCACAGGTACGACCAGCGCTCACCGCCGTTGTCGCTGGCGAAGTACACCAGCGTGTGCTCCTCCTGCCCGGAGCGGCGCAGTGCGGCGAGCACCTCGCCGACGGCCGCGTCGAGGCTCTGGACCATCTCCGTGTACTTCTCGACGGAGCCGCCGTCGTAGTGGTTGAGCGCCTTGGTGATGTCGGCCTGGGTCTTGGCGGCCCGGATCTTCGCCGCGATCTCGGCGCCGGTCTCCTCATCGCCCGCCGCGAGCCAGGGCCAGTGCGGGGTGGTGAAGTTGAGGTTCAGCAGCCAGGGCTTGTCGTGATCCCGGCCGACGTATTCGACGGCCCGCTCGGTCAGCACCTGGGTGTAGTACCGCAGGTCCTTGTAGGTCGCGTCACCCTCGTAGAGGTCGTAGTCGCCGAGCTGGCCGAGCTTGGAGAAGTACTCCAGCACACCCCCGTGGTTGCCGAAGAACTCGTCCCAACCGGACTTGGTGGGGCTGTAGTCGGGCAGCCAGCCGCAGTGCCACTTGCCGATGAGCGCGGTGGAGTATCCGGCCTTCTTCAGCAGCGAGGCGAGGGTCGGGTGGTTCGGGTCGAGCCCCTGAGTCCGGTTGGCGATCGGCTCGGCGAGGCCGCCTTGTGTACGCCCCGGATACCGCCCGGTGTACAGGCTGAACCGGGTCGGGGAGCAGGTCGCGGACCCCGAGTACGCGTCGGTGAACCGCACCCCCTGCCGGGCCAGCCGGTCCAGGTTCGGCGTCTTGATGTGGGGGGCGCCGTACGACGACAGGTCGGCCCAGCCGAGGTCGTCGCCGAGGATGACGAGGAGGTTGGGGCGCTTTCCGGAGCCGGACGGGCGCGAGGCGAAGGGCCGTTCGGCGGGAGCGGCTTCGGCGGCGGTCGTCGCAGCGGCGACGGCGGTCACAGCGCCACCGCCGACGAGACCACCGAAGGCACGGCGGGATATCTCGGGCATGTCATCGAGTGTGATCAGCCTGCCGATGTCATGGCCAGCGATCACATGAGCTGTTCACGGACCCGCAACACGCCTCAGCCGACCACCCTGAGCAACAGCACCGCCCGCGCCGGAACCGTGATCGACGTCCCCGCCCGGTGGATCACCCCCGGCGCCTGCGTCTGTTCCTCGCCCGACGTGTCGACGACCACCTCGTACCGCTCCGCCCACGGCGGCCCCGGCAGCAGGAAGGCCGCCGGACGGTCGCCTGCGTGCAGGACGGCCAGGAAGCTGTCGTCGACGATCGGCACCCCGCGCTCGTCCCGGCCGGGGATGTCCCGGCCCGACAGATACATGCCGAGGGTGGCGGCGGGCGCGTACCAGTCCCGTTCCGTCATCTCCGTGCCGCGGGCGGTGAACCAGGCGAGGTCGCGGATGCCGTCCACCGAGTCCGCCCGCCCGGAGAAGAAGGCGCGGCGGCGCAGCACCGGGTGCCGGTGGCGCAGTGAGATCAGCCGGGACGTCAGGTCGAACAGGGCCTTCCAGCCGGGTTGTTCGAGCAGTCCCCAGTCCAGCCAGCTGATCTCGTTGTCCTGGCAGTAGGCGTTGTTGCTGCCGCGCTGGGTGCGGCCGAGTTCGTCGCCGGCGACCAGCATCGGCACGCCCGTCGACAGCAGCAGCGTGGTCAGCAGGTTCCGCAACTGCCGCCGCCTGAGCGCCTGTATGCGCTCGTCGTCCGTCTCCCCCTCCGTACCGCAGTTCCACGCCCGGTTGTCGTCCGTGCCGTCCCGGTTGCCCTCGCCGTTCGCCTCGTTGTGCTTGTGCTCGTAGGACACCAGGTCGCGCAGGGTGAAACCGTCGTGCGCGGTGACGAAGTTGACCGACGCGTACGGCCGCCTCCCGCCCCACGCGTACAGGTCGCTGGAGCCGGAGAGGCGGTAGCCGAGGTCCCGTACGTCCGGGAGTGCGCCCCGCCAGAAGTCGCGTACGGCGTTGCGGTAGCGGTCGTTCCACTCCGTCCACAGCGGCGGGAAGGCGCCCACCTGGTATCCCCCGGAGCCCACGTCCCACGGCTCGGCGATCAGCTTCACGCGCCGGAGCACCGGGTCCTGCGCGATGACCGCGAGGAACGGGGACAGCATGTCGACATCGTGCATCGAGCGGGCCAGCGCGGCGGCCAGGTCGAAGCGGAAGCCGTCGACGCCCATCTCCGTCACCCAGTAGCGCAGGGAGTCGGTGATCAGCCGGAGCACATGTGGCTGCACCACGTGCAGGGTGTTGCCGCAGCCGGTGTAGTCCGCATAGCGCCGGGCGTCCGACTGGAGGCGGTAGTACCCCCGGTTGTCGATGCCCTTCAGGGACAGCGTGGGCCCCAGCTCGCCCGCCTCCGCCGTGTGGTTGTAGACCACGTCGAGGATGACCTCGATCCCGGCGGCGTGCAGCGCGCGGACCATGCGCTTGAACTCGCCGACCTGCTGGCCCGTCGTACCGGAGGCGGCGTAGGCCGCGTGCGGCGCGAAGTAGCCGATGGAGTTGTAGCCCCAGTAGTTCTTGAGGCCGCGCCGCAGCAGGTGGTCCTCGTGCGCGAACTGGTGGACGGGGAGCAGCTCCACGGCCGTGACGCCGAGTTTCACCAGGTGCTCGATCGCGGCCGGGTGTGCCAGCCCGGCGTACGTGCCCCGGAGTTCCTCGGGGATGTCCGGGTGCAGCCGGGTGAAGCCGCGGACGTGCAGCTCGTAGATGACGGAGTCCGCCCACGGTGTCTTCGGGCGGCGGTCCTCGGCCCAGTCGTCGTCATCGTGGACGACCACGCCCTTCGGGACGTACGGCGCCGAGTCGCGGTCGTCGCGCACGGTGTCCGCGACCTGCTGCTGGGGCCAGTCGCGGACATGGCCGTACACCTCGGGCGGCAGGCCGAAGTCGCCGTCCACCGCGCGGGCGTACGGGTCCAGGAGCAGCTTCGCCGGGTTCCAGCGGCCGCCGGTCCACGGGTCCCAGCGGCCGTGCACCCGGTAGCCGTACCGCTGACCGGGCATCACCCCCGGTACGAAGCCGTGCCAGATCTCGTGCGTGAGCTCGCTGAGCCGGGCCCGTGTCTCCTTGCCGTCGGCGTCGAACAGGCACAGCTCGACCGCCTCGGCCCCGCCCGCCCACAGCGCGAAGTTGGTTCCCGCCACGCCGTCCGGACCGATCCGGAACCGGGCGCCCAGCGGCGTCGGAGCACCGGGCCACACGGGCACGGGGGGCGTCCCCCGCCGCGCGCCGTTCACCAGCGCGGCGGGGCGCTCCTCAGCGGCTTCCGTCACCGCCTCCTGCTCGGCTGCGCTGGACACCGGTCGGCCTCCCACGGCTCGTGGAACAACGCGGAAAAGGGCGCACGGCGTCCCGGCCGCGACACCCCCTCGCGTCGTTCTCCCCACTGTTCTGCCCAGCACTTGCCTCGCACTCACGTTTCCCGGGGCGGGTCGGTGGACGGACTCTGCGCGGGACGTGTGAAGGACGGACCGGTGGCCGGCTCCGAGCGGGCGGGCAGGGGGCTCTTCGCGGTACCGGCGGGGCCTCGCCGGGGCGCGTCCGGGTCGGTGGACGGTGGTGGGCTCGTACTCACGTTTCCCCGGGGTGGGCCCGGTCGTTGGGTTCCTCGTGACGCATGGACAAGGGCGCGCTCGGCGCGTGGGGGCCGTTCTGGCCGCCGTACTGACATGGGCAGGACTGCTGGCCGGAGCCGCCGGCTGTACGTCGGACGGGGGTGGTGGGATCGGCGGTGTCGGGGGCTTCGGGAAACCCCCGGCGCCCGAGGACGTCATCAGGGTCGCCCCCGACGACGGCACCAAGGGCGTACCGCCCGAGGAGAAACTACGGGTCCGGGTGCCCAGCGGCCGCCTGGAGTCGGTCACCGTCGTCAAGTCCCAGGACGCGCAGGACTCCGCGGTGCCCGGGCGCATCTCCGACGACGGCCTGCGCTGGGAACCCGACGAGGCGCAGCTCGCGCTGGCCGCCAGGTACACGGTCGACGCGGTCGCCCTCGACGGCCACGGGCGCCGCTCGGCCCGGCACACGACCTTCACGACCTACGTCCCCGACGAGCGCTTCATCGGCTACGTCACCCCGGAGAACCGCTCCACCGTCGGCACCGGAATGATCGTCTCCCTGGAGTTCAACCGGGAGATCCAGGACCGCGCCGCCGTCGAACGCGCCGTACACGTCACCTCGAAGCCGCCCGTCGAGATCCGGCCCCACTGGTTCGGCGACGGCCGCCTCGACTTCCGCCCCGAGCACTACTGGCAGCCCGGCACGCGCGTGACGGTCGCCCTCAGGCTCCGTGACGTCGAAGGGGCGCCCGGCGTCTACGGCCTCCAGTACAAGACCTTCTCCTTCACCGTCGGCCGCAGCCAGGTCTCCCTCGTGGACGCCGCGGAACACACCATGCAGGTCCGGCGGGACGGCGAACTGCTGGCCACCGTGCCGATCACCGCGGGCGCCCCGAAGACGACGACGTACAACGGCAAGATGGTCGTCACCGAGATGCTGGAAGTGACCCGCATGAACAGCCGCACGGTCGGCTTCGGCGGCGAGTACGACATCCCCGACGTCCCGCACGCCCTGCGCCTGACCGACTCCGGCACCTTCGTGCACGGCAACTACTGGGCGCCGGACGCCCCGGGCAGGACCAATGTCAGCCACGGCTGTGTGGGCCTCATGGATGTGAAGGGCGGCAGTTCGGACACGCCCGCGGGCTGGTTCTTCGACCGCAGTCTCATCGGTGACGTCGTCGAGGTCGTCCACAGCAATGACAAGAACGTCGCTCCCGACAACGGGCTCGGAGGCTGGAACATGAACTGGAAGCAATGGAAGGCGGGTGGAGCGGGGAAGTAACCCGCAAGGGGGGTGGGTCCAACTTTCCGTTGAAGTTGGGACTGAATGGTGACCTTGGGCTCACACGATGCTCAAAACTCTCCGGTTAATATTCGCCAACGCGTGCGTAGAACATGCGGGGGAGCGGGCCTGACCAGGCCCTTCGAGGGGAGAACGACTTGAACGTGCGACCGATATCGGGGGCGTCGGTTGACGCGCGAAGGCGCGGTACCAAGGCACTTCCGGCGCTGATACTCGGCGTTCTGATGCTGACCGTCACCGCCTGCGGAGGAGGAAACTCCGGGTCCGGTTCCGGTGATGCCAAGGCGGACAAGAGCGATTCGTCCGCCACCGAGACCAAGCAGTCGGAGGCGGTCGTCTCCATCGCTCCGAAGGACGGCGCGAAGTCCGTCGACACCAGCGGCGCCCTCAAGGTCGGCGCCACCCAGGGCAAGCTGACCGAGGTCCAGGTGAAGGACGGCAAGGGCGCCGCGGTGGCCGGTGAGATAGCCGCCGACGGCGCCTCCTGGACGCCGTCCGCCCATCTCGCCTCCGGCACCAGGTACTTGGTGCACGCGGTCGCGAAGGACTCCAAGGGCCGTACGGCGGCCGAGGACTCCAGCTTCACCACCCTGACCCCGAAGAACACCTTCACCGGCACGTTCACGCCCGAGGACGGCTCGACGGTGGGTGTCGGAATGCCGTTCTCCATCCGCTTCACCCGGGGCATCACCAGCCCCGCGGACGTCGAGAAGGCCATCACGGTCAAGACCTCGCCCGCGGTCGACGTCCAGGGCCACTGGTTCGGCAACGACCGCCTGGACTTCCGTCCCGAGCAGTACTGGAAGGAAGGCACCAAGGTCACCGTCGACCTGAACCTCGACGGCGTCGAGGGCCGCTCCGGCGTCTACGGCAAGCAGGACAAGACGGTCTCCTTCACCGTCGGCCGCAACCAGGTCTCCGTCGTGGACGCCAAGAAGCACACGATGAAGGTCACCCAGGACGGCAAGACCATAAAGACCATCAAGGTCACCACCGGCAAGCCCGGCTACGACACCTGGAACGGCCAGATGGTCATCAGCGAGAAGCTCGCCGTGACCCGCATGAACGGTGAGACCGTCGGCTACGGCGGCGAGTACGACATCAAGGACGTCCCGCACGCCGCCCGCCTGACCGACTCCGGCACCTTCATCCACGGCAACTACTGGGGTGGCGACGCGTTCGGCAACTACAACGCCAGCCACGGCTGCGTGGGGCTGCGTGACGTCAAGGGCGGTTACGACGGCGATGTGCCGGCCGCCTGGTTCTTCAACCACTCCATGATCGGCGACGTGGTCGTCGTCAAGAACTCCGACGACGCGACGGTCGCCGCGGACAACGGCCTCAACGGCTGGAACATGTCGTGGGAGAAGTGGAAGGCGTAGTTCTCCAGGCGATCAGCGGGTCCGGTGTGAGGTACCGCACCGGGCCCGCTGTCGTTAGTCGCCGTTAACCTGCTGGCATGACCGTGAATCTCGAAGTCGTCGAAGGTGTCGGCACCATCCGTCTCGACCGCCCGCCCATGAACGCGCTGGACGTGGCGACCCAGGACCGGCTGAAGGAGCTCGCCGAGGAGGCGACCCGGCGCGAGGACGTACGGGCCGTGATCGTGTACGGCGGGGAGAAGGTGTTCGCGGCCGGGGCGGACATCAAGGAGATGCAGAGCATGGACCACACCGCGATGGTCCTGCGCGCCCGCGCCCTCCAGGACTCGTTCACGGCCGTGGCCCGCATCCCCAAGCCGGTCGTCGCGGCGATCACCGGCTACGCGCTGGGCGGCGGCTGCGAACTGGCGCTGTGCGCGGACTTCCGGATCGCGGGGGACAACGCCAAGCTGGGGCAGCCGGAGATCCTGCTCGGCCTGATCCCCGGCGCGGGCGGCACCCAGCGCCTCGCCCGGCTGGTCGGCCCGTCCAAGGCGAAGGACCTGATCTTCACGGGTCGTATGGTCAAGGCCGACGAGGCGCTGACGCTGGGCCTGGTGGACCGGGTCGTCCCCGCCGGCGAGGTGTACACCGAGGCGCACGCCTGGGCGGCGAAGCTCGCGCAGGGACCGGCGATGGCGCTGCGCGCGGCGAAGGAGTCGATCGACACGGGTCTGGAGACCGACATCGAGACGGGCCTCGCGGTGGAACGGAACTGGTTCGCGGGTCTGTTCGCCACGGAGGACCGCGAGCGGGGTATGAAGAGCTTCGTCGAGGAGGGTCCCGGTAAGGCGAAATTCCTCTGAACCGCTTGCAATTGACGCGATGTCTCATCCAGGTCCCTCGATGGGGCGGTTTATGGGAGCCTTAAGGCACCCTTAAGTCTGCCTTGTCGAGGGAGTCCGTCGATTGCCTCCCAGTGAGCATCCGCCGCAGGTCAGAGAGGCTGTCAACGGTTCCGAATTGCCACTGGCATATGCCGAACGGCCTTCTCGGAGAGGCGCGTTCCGGGGGGCGTATTCGTCAGGAACGGCCCCGGAGGACGCCGCCTGCGGCCATGATGGGGGCATGGCGGGGCTGGAGGACTTCGAACAGCCGCGGGGAGATGGCCGTGCTACGGCGGCGCGCTGGTCTCCGGCGGTCGAGGACGAGCACGCACTGAAGGTGCTCGAACTGTTCGGGAACCCCACGGAGGCAGAGGTTCCGCTGCCCTCCCGGCCGGAGTCCGCGGCAGCCGCACGGCGGTTGACGCAGGTGATCGTTCTCCGTCAGTGGGGACTGACCCCCAGGATGACCGAGGATGCCGTCCTGCTCGTCTCCGAACTCGTCGGGAACGCGGTCCGGCACACCGGGGCGCGGGTCTTCGGGCTGCGCATGCGGCGGCGCCGGGGGTGGATCCGGATAGAGGTCCGTGACCCGTCGCGCGGGCTGCCCTGTCTGATGCCGGTGCAGGAGATGGACATCAGCGGACGGGGGTTGTTCCTCGTGGACAAGCTCTCCGACCGGTGGGGCGTGGATCTGCTGCCTCGCGGAAAGACCACGTGGTTCGAGATGCGGGTGGCCGACAGATAGCCGGTCTGGCCCGCGCGGCGGAGCCGCACAGGGACACAGCCCCGCGCCCCTGAGTGGGTCAATCGACCGGAATCCGGGACGGGACCCCTTAAATGGGGCGGTGACCACGACCGACCGCCGCACAGCGCTGCGTGCCGGTGCGGGGCTTGTCGCCGGAGGTGCGTTCGCCGCCGGATGTTCCGCCACCGGCGCCGTCGCGCATCCCGCGCCCTCCAGCCGCCCGTCCGGCTCGCCCGCCGCCCCCGGACCCCGCCGCTATCCCGGCAGCCCCGCCCAGCTCACCCACGGACCCCGCACCCGCCCCCGCGTCGCCCTCACCTTCCACGGCCAGGGCGACCCCGCCATCGCCCGCGCCCTGCTCGACCAGGCCGAACGGCATCACGCCCGCGTCACCGTCCTCGCCGTCGGGACCTGGCTCGACGCGCACCCCGACCTCGCCCGACGCATCCTCGACGGCGGACACGACCTCGGCAACCACACCCTCCACCACATCGACATCAACTCCCTGCCCGAAGCCGCGGCCCGGCAGGAGATCACCGGCTGTGCCGAACGGCTGCGGCGGCTCACCGGGTCGATCGGGACCTGGTTCCGGCCCTCCCGCACACCCACCGCCACACCCCTCGTCACGCGGGTCGCCCGGGAGGCCGGCTATCCGCATGTCCTGTCCTACGACGTCGACTCCCTCGACTTCACCTCGCCCGGCGCCGCCGCCGTCGCCCGCAAGGTCCTCGCCGAGATCCGCGAAGGATCCGTGGTGAGCCTGCACTTCGGCTACGACGACACGGTCGCCGCCCTCCCCGTCGTACTGGAAGAACTCGACCGGCGCGGCCTGGCCGCGGTGACCACCACGGAGCTGTTCAGCTGATGCCCCCCAATCCGATGAAGCGCAAGCTCGCGAACCGCAACCTCGTGAGGCGCCACCTCGTGCGGAGCGCCCTGATCGCGGGCGCCGCGTTCGTCGCCCTCGCCGCCTGCGGTACCGAGACCAGGCACGGGACGAACGAGGACCACGGCACCAAGGCGGCCGCTCCCGTCCCGGTGAGACAGGTGAAACCGGTGAGGAAGCCGGTCCAGGGGCTGCCGGGGATGCCGCCCGTCCTCGACCCGCACGACGTCTACGCGGCGGACCGGCCGAACAGGTTGTCGCCGGTGGTCAAGGACTTCCCGTCCCGGGTGTACGTGCCCAACACCGAGTCCGACACGGTCTCCGTCATCGACCCGAGGACGTACGAGGTCATCGAGACGATCCGGGTGGGCCGCCAGCCCCAACACGTCGTCCCCTCCTGGGACATGAAGACGCTCTGGGTCAACAACGACCGCGGCAACACCCTCACCCCCATCGACCCGAGGACCGGGGAGGCGGGCACACCGGTCGAGGTGCACGACCCGTACAACCTCTACTTCACGCCCAACGGCAAGTACGCCGTCGTGATGGCCTCCCTCGACCGCGAACTCGTCTTCCGCGACCCGCACACCATGAAGGTGGTCAAGACCGAACCGGTCAGCTGCTACGGCGTCAACCACGCCGACTTCTCCCTGGACGGGAGGTACTTCATCGTGTCCTGCGAGTTCAGCGGCGAGCTGCTGAAGGTCGATACCGAGAAGATGAAAGTCGTCGGGCAACTGAGACTGCCCTTCCGCGGGGCCATGCCGCAGGACGTCAAGATCTCGCCGGACGGGAAGCGGTTCTACATCGCGGACATGATGGCCGACGGGATGTGGGTGCTGGACGGCGACAAGTTCACCGAGCCGACCCTGCTGCCCACCGGCAAGGGCACCCACGGCCTGTACATCAGCCGCGACTCCCGCGAGATGTATGTCTCCAACCGCGGCGAAGGGACCGTCTCCGTCTTCGACTTCACCCGGAACAGGCTCACCAAGAAGTGGCACCTGCCCCACGGCGGCAGCCCCGACATGGGCGGCGTCTCGGCCGACGGCAAGGTCCTGTGGCTGTCGGGCCGTTACAACTCCGAGGTGTACGCCATCGACACCCGCACCGGAGCCCAGCTCGCCCGCGTCAAGGTCGGCAGCGGCCCGCACGGACTCGCGGTGTACCCGCAGCCGGGGCGGTACTCGCTGGGGCACACCGGCATCTTCCGCTGACGCGAGGTCGGTCGGCGCGCGGTACGGGTGACCGGCGGTGACGTGGTCACGAGTGACGGGGAGAGCGACCCGTACCGCGGCTCCCGGTGCCGAGCAGCACCGCCTCGGCGCCCACGGGCCGGTAGCCCGCCGCCTGGAACGCCCGCATGCTGCGGGCGTTTCCCGGATTGACCTGCGCCCACAGCGGTTCCTCGACGAGGTGGCGGGCCGCGGTCACCAGGGCGCGGCCCAGGCCCCGGTGCCGGGTGTCCTCGTCGATCTCGACGGACACCTCCAGCCGGCCGGCGATCCCGCGGCCCGTCACCAGCACCCCGCCCTCCGTCGTCCAGGCGCGGATCTCGTCGCGACGCCGCCGGGCGTAGACGATCCGCGGATGCCCGGCGTCCGCGATCTCCTTCAGCGCGAGCGGCGGTTCACCCGGCAGCGGTTCACCCACCAGCATCGCGTCGACCGTCTCGGACCTGCGGCCCGTCCGCGCGATGAAGGCGGCCAGGAACACCGGGTTCATCGTCGCCGCCAGCGGGTCGCAGTCCAGCCCGCGCAGAGTGGCGTGGACCCACTCGGGGTCCTCGTCCGTGAAGACGACCGAGTGAGCCGTGAAGGACAGGACACCCGCGTCCCGGTCGCACATCTGCGGCACCACCGTCGTGCCGCCGTCCGCGGGCGGGAAGACACCTCGGGCCGCCGCGTCGAGAATGTCCCGCAAGGTCTTTGTCACGGCTCTCCTCGTGTCTGCGTCCGCCGGAGGACCAACCCTCGCAGACCCGCCGGACTCCGCCGGGGGTGGCCCCCGGGCCCGGCCCGGTGGTCGATGCACCGCGCGCCCGGACGGGCGGTTAATCTGACCTCCGTCAGCAAGACGGCAAGGCACGAAAAAGAGGGGCGGATCGGTGGCGGACATCGAGGAAGCACGCAAGCAGTTCGACCGGATCGATGGAGACGGTGACGGCTTCATCACGCCCGCCGAGTTCAAGACCGCTCTCGCCCAGGGCGGCGACTGGAACGTCACCGAGTCGGTCGCCGAGGCGATCATCAAGAGCCGTGACCTGAACGGCGACAAGCTCCTGTCGTTCGACGAGTTCTGGGCGTTCCTGAACAAGTGAGGTCCGCGAAAGGGGCGCCCGTCCGGTTGCGGAGGGGCGCCCCTTCGTCATGCGCGGCCACCCGACCGTACGGTCCAGCGGCCCTCGCGCCGTTCCAGGACCAACGGCAGGCCGAAACACTTCCCGACCTGCGCGCCGGTGAGGATGTCCGACGCCGGCCCCCAGGCGAGGACGCGACCCTCACGCAGCAGCATCGCGTGGGTGGTGCCGGGCGGGAGCTCCTCCAGGTGATGGGTGACCAGGACCGTGGCCAGGGCCGGATGCGTCAGGCGCAGGGTCTCCAGCGCGTCGATCAGCTGCTCGCGGCCGGGCAGGTCGAGGCCGGTCGCCGGTTCGTCCAGGAGGAGCAGCCTCGGCTCCGGCATCAGGGCGCGGGCGATGAGCGTACGGCCGCGCTGCCCCTGCGAGAGCGTCGGCCAGCGGGCCTCGCCCAGGCCGGTGAGGCCGAGGGTGCCGATGAGCCGGTCGGCCCTTTCCCGCTGTTCGTTCGTCGGCCGCCAACGGGGGAGCGGGGCCACGGAGTTGGTCAGTCCGGTCAGGACGACGTCCCGGACTCGCAGGGGTGCGGTGAGGGGATGGCAGGGATCGACATGGCCGACGTGGGCGCGCAGCTCTCGCAGGTCGACCCGCCCCAGGCGCCGGCCCAGCACCTCGACCGTGCCGTGCGTGGGGTGGATCAGGGCGCCGAGCAGGCTGAGCAGTGTGGACTTGCCGGCTCCGTTGGCGCCGAGCAGTGCCCAGTGCTCGCCGGCCCGGACGGTCAGGGAGACCTCCCGGAGGAGCGGCCTCCCGTCCCGGACGACGTGCACGTCCTCGGCGCGCAGGACCTCCATCACCTCGCCGCCCGGTTCATCGCGGACAGCACGGCTTGTACGGCGGCCGACGATCCCATGCCCGCGCCCCATGCCGTACGGCCGTCCACCCGGCACTCGGCGTACGCGACAGTCCCGTCCCCGTTCGCGGCCCTGTGCTCGGCGAAGTCGACGATGCCGACGGTGTGTCCGGCGCCGGCGAGCGCGTCGACGAACGCGGAGACCGGGCTGCCGCCCGTGCCCTCGTAGTCGCCGACGCGGTCCCCGGCCTCCAGCGTGCACACGAAGCGGTGGACGCCGGGCGCCTCCTCGTACGCTGACCAGGCGTGCAGCCGTACCGGGGTGGACTCCGCCAGATACGTGGCCCGGAACAGCTCGTACAGCTCCTTCGGAGTCATCTCCCGGCCGCTGGTGTCGGTGGCTTCCTGGACGGTCCTGGAGACGTCGGGGCGCATGCGCTCGGGCAGGTCGATGCCATGCCGGGTACGCAGCAGATACGCCGTGCCGCCCTTGCCGGACTGGGAGTTGACGCGGATGACCGCCTCATAGGACCGGCCGATGTCGGCGGGGTCGATGGGCAGGTAGGGGACGTTCCAGGGAGCCTCTCCCGCCGGGACCCCCGACTCCGCGGCCAGGTGGGCGTGGTGGGCGAGCCCCTTGCTGATCGCGTCCTGGTGGGTACCGGAGAAGGCGGTGTGGACGAGGTCGCCGGCGTACGGGTGGCGGGGGTGCACGGGCAGCCGGTTGCAGTGCTCGACCGTGTCGCGGACCGCGTCGATGTCGCTGAAGTCGAGCTGGGGATCGACCCCTTGGGCGTAGAGGTTCATGGCGAGGGTCACCAGGTCGACGTTGCCGGTGCGCTCGCCGTTGCCGAACAGGCAGCCCTCGACGCGCTGGGCGCCGGCCAGCACGGCGAGTTCGGCGCAGGCGACTCCGGTGCCGCGGTCGTTGTGCGGATGGACGGAGAGGATCACCGCGTCGCGGCGGGCCAGGTGGCGGTGGGCGTACTCGATCTGGTCGGCGTAGACGTTCGGGGTGGCGATCTCGACGGTCGCCGGCAGGTTGTGGGTGACCGGGCGGTCCGGGCTCGCGTCCCACAGCTCCGTCAGCCTGCCGCACAGGTCCAGGACGAAGTCCGGCTCGGTGAGGTTGAAAGTCTCGGGGGAGAACTGGAAGCGGACATGCGCCGTGCCCTCGGCCCGCCGCGCCATCTGCTCGGCCGCCTTCCGCACGGTCCGCCACACCTCCTCGCGGTCACGGCCCAGGACGACGTCCCGCCACACCGGCGACGTCGCGATGTACAGGTGCACGACGGCTCGCGGCAGCCCGGCGATCGCGTCGAAGGTCCTGTCGACGAGGTCGGTACGGGCCGGGGTGAAGACGACGGGCGTGACGTCGTCGGGCACGGCACCACCGGTCACCAGGTGCCGTACGAAGTCGAAGTCCGTGCGGCTCGCCGACGGATAGCCGACCTCGATCTCCTTGAATCCGGTGCGCACCAGCAGGTCGAAGAGACGGCTCTTGCGCGGGGTGTCCATCGGCTCGGCCAGGGCCTGGTTGCCGTCGCGCAGGTCGACGGGGACCCACAGGGGCGCGCGGTCGATGCGGGCGGACGGCCAACTCCGGTCGGTGACCGGCACGTCGACCCGGTCCTCGAAGGGGCGGTAGCGGTGGAACGGCATGGGGCTCGGACGCTGGGGGTTCCAGACGGAGGTCACGGGGAGGTCCTTCGGCTCGGTCGGCACGGACCGGCAGCACGGCATCCCGCGGCGGGGTGCCGGTCGCGTCAGGCCCCGCCGCGGCAGCCGAGAAGAAGGAGACCGCGGAACGTCATGTCCGTACGCTATCCACTCCTCAGCTCCTCAGACAAGTAGAATTCTTCTGAGTCCTCAGACAAGTAGGTGAAAGCCGTGCCGCTCGGCGCCCTCCGCCCCAGCCCCCTGGTCGAACAGGCCGCCGAGCGCCTGCGCGAGCAGATCACCGCCGGACACTGGCCCGTCGGTACCAAGCTCCCCGGGGAGACGACCCTCGCCAAGGAGCTCGGTGTGGGCCGCTCCACGGTCCGGGAAGCGCTGCGGGCGCTGGCCGGGGCGGGGCTGGTGCGGCCCAGGCAGGGAGCGGGGGTCTTCGTCACCGCGACGGAGGTGGCCGAGGACTGGCCCACGCGACTGCGCCGGGCCACGGTCACGGACGTCTACGAGGTCCGCATGGCGGTGGAGGTCCACGCGGCTCGCCTCGCCGCGCGACGGTGTACGGCGCAGGACGTGACGGCGATGGAACACGCACTGGAGGGCCGGCGGGCGGCCTCCGCGGCCTCCGACGCGGCCTTCGTCGACGCGGACATCACCTTCCACGCGGCCGTGGTCGCCGCCGCGCACAACCCCGTATTCACCGATCTCTTCCGGGAGTTCACCCCCGTCCTGCGCGAGGGCCTGACCGAACTCCTCGCACTGACCGCCTTGCGCGCCACCGATCCCAACACGGCCGACGAGGCGCACGCGGCCCTGGTCCGGGCGGTGGCGGACGGGGACGCGGAGGGGGCGGCGGAAATTCTGCGGGGGGAGCTGGAGGATCCCTTCGGGGGCTAGGGTCCTTCTGATCCATCTCCGCGGCGTCACGCTGCCCTGCCGCCCCCGACGGCCGACGAGCCCGTCCGGGTGACGGGTGGCCAGGATCGGTCCGGTGTCGGAATAGTGCGTGCCGGTTCGAGGTTGAGGTCACGCAAGCGCATGCGCGTGCATCAGTCATGGAAGGGTCTGTCATGAAGATCGGCATCATCGGCGCGGGCAACATCGGCGGCAACCTCACCCGGCGGCTCACCACCCTCGGCCACGAGGTCGTCGTGGCCAACTCCCGCGGCCCGCAGACGCTCACGGAACTCGCCGAGGAGACGGGTGCGACGCCGGTCACCGTCGAGGAGGCGGCGCGCGGTGCGGAGGTCGTGGTCGTCACCATTCCGCTCAAGGCGATCCCGGACCTCCCGTCGGATCTCCTCGCCGGGGCGTCCGACGGGGTGGCCGTCATCGACACCGGCAACTACTACCCGCAGCGGGACGGCAGGATCGCGGCGATCCTGGACGAGGGCCTCACCGAGAGCCGCTGGACGGCAGAGCACATCGGCCACCCGGTGATCAAGGCGTTCAACGGCACGTACGCCCAGGACATCCTGGACCGCCCCCGCCCGGCCGGCGACCCCGAGCGCATCGCCCTCCCGGTCGCGGGCGACGACGGGCCGGCCAAGGACAAGGTGCGGGCCCTCATCGACGAACTCGGCTTCGACACCGTCGACGCGGGCGGCCTCGACGAGTCCTGGCGTCAGCAGCCGGACACGCCGGTGTACGGACTGCAGGCCGGGGTCGACGCCGTCACCAAGGCGCTGGCACAGGCGAGCCGGGAGCGTACGGCGCAGTTCGGGGGATAGGGCACGCGACCGCACGGCGACGCCCGGACCCCGAGCGGGAGAACGAGGCGTACCGCCTGCGCCTGACACCCCCGGGTGCGGCGCAGGCGGCCCGTCGTGCGCTCAGACGATGTCCAGTGGCCGGTGCGGCCCGGCAGGCAGTTCGACGACGACGGGGTCCCCGGGCCGCACCAGGCCCCCGACGGCGACGACACTCATGACCCCGGACCTGAACCGCGCCCGGCCGTCCTCGTCCCGCCCGACGACCTGCTTGAGCAGCCCCTTGCGGAACCCGTCGATCTGCGCACATGGATTCCGCAGCCCGGTGATCTCGACGACGGCCGTCTCCCCGAGCAGCAGCCGGGTACCCCGGGGCAGGGAGAGCAGATCGACGCCGCGGGTGGTGACGTTCTCACCGAGCTGTCCGGCCGTCACCTCGAACCCGGCCCGCCGCACCTCCTCGAACAGCTCCTCGTGCATGAGGTGGACCTGCCGGAGATTGGGCTGCGAAGGATCCATCGCCATCCGGAAACGGTGCTTCACCGTCGCCCCGCCGTGGACGTCCCCCTCCACCCCGAAACCGGCGAGCAGCGTGACGCTCTCCCGGTTCGGCTTGGTGAAGGAGTACGTCCCGTTCCTGCTGACCGCGGCAACCGTCCCACTCATGAACGAAGCTCCCCACTTCTTTGCGACGACTACTTCGCCGCCCACTCGCGCAGCGCCGACTTGCTCGCGAAGTCGGCGACGTTCTTGTCCAGAGGATCGTCGGTGTACTGGTGGAAGCGCCACTTGGCCTTGATGCGGGGCTTGCCCGCGGTGACGTAGTCGGCGATCCACAGACCGTCGCCGGCGTACGACGTCGTGTCGAACGTCAGCCAGTAGTTCCTGTTCGTGTAGAGGACGACCCGGTTGTCCGGGCGCAGTTGCTTCACCTTGCGGATGAAGGCGTCCTTCTCCGCGTTGGACGCGTGGGTGCCCTCGCCGGTCGTCTCCCAGTCCACGGCGAGGATGTCACCCGCCTTCTCGGGGGCGTGCTTCACGAAGTACTCGGCCTGCGCGGTGAGGTTGCCGGGCCACAGGAAGTGGTAGAAGCCGACGACCAGACCGGCGTCGCGGCCGTGCTTGGTCTGGGCGGAGAGTTTCGGGTTGACGTAGGAGCGGCCCTCCGTCGCCTTGACGAAGGCGAAGGAGAGACCGTCCGTGTCGTACGACGAGGACTGGTAGGCGCTGACATCGATGCCGCGGAGCATGTGGGGGCTCCCTGAAGTCGGAGTGGGGGAAGGGAAGTCGATGATGCCCCACCCGCCCTGCCCGGGAACCTCGGCCCTGCGTGGTCACCAGTTCGAACCCCCTCGCCGGCCTCGGCGGCCGACCGGACATGTCGGGCCTCGCAAGTCCGCCGCCAGCGGGGACAGCCGTACGGCGGTCCTCCCGTCCGTGGGGCCGGTGGAGGGGATTGCGGGGGACACGCCGTATGCGTCCGTCATGATGAGGATGCAGTGGTTCGTCGGGCAGCCGGCCGCCGTGCCTCTCCCGTCCGGTCCGAGCCCGGTGACCGGCCCGCCGAACTCCGTGCGGGACCAGGGGTGTTCACCGGCTGATCTCCTTCGCCACAGCCCACAGCCCACAGCCGTACCCGTCGTCGTACCCCGCGGTGGCGATGACCGGCGGGATGCGCAGGGGGGAATCACCTGGGCGGACCGCCGCCCTCGTCCCGCGTGCGGACGGCCGTGCGTGAACGATCACGCGGGACGAGGGCTTGACGTCCTGTCGGTGCGGTCTCCTCGGGACCTTGTGACGAGTCGGTGGCCGGGACGTTCATGACCGCCTGGTGGCCGGTGTCGATCGGCCGGTCCGACGACGACTCGGTGACCTCGGGGGTGCCACGGAGCGGATACCGGTTGCCCGTCAGGATCGACGCACAGCAGGTTCGTTCACGGGACGGGCTGCGCGAGCAGCACCCGCAGCCGGCCCAGCGCGCGCTGCCGCAGCGGGCCGAGTGACCCGCGTGGCAGCCCGAGCAGTCGGCCGGCCTCGTCGTAGCTCGGTGGCGGATCGGCCATCAGGACACCCAGCAGCTCTTGGTCGCGGCTGGGCAACCGGCGGAAGGCGGACAGGACTTCGCCGGCGTCTGCACGCCGCAGCGCCTGCTCGTCGGGATGCTCCGCATCTCGTGCACAGGTGTCGAACACGGAACTGTCGCCGACCGGAACGAGACGCTGACTGCGCTCGATGTGCTTGAGACACTCCCGACGTGCCGTGGTCGCGAGCCAGGCCGCCACCTGCCCGCGCTCGCGCAGCTGCGGAAGGTGCTGAACGGCCCGTAGCCACGTCAGTTGGTAGACGTCCTGGCAATCGGCGGGGGAGAGGCGATGCGAGCGTGCGATCGTCCACACCAGCGGTGTGAAGTGGTCGACGAGCCGGACCCAAGCCTGTTGATCCCCTAGCAGGCAGGTGGTCACCAGTTCGGCCACGTCGGTGTCGGCAGGGGCAGTGTGTGCCACGTCCGGCTCCCCGGCTCAGTCGGACAGCGGGGCGGATGGGCTGCGGACCACCAGGCAGCCGACGTTCCCCTCCGTGCCGACCGAGGTCACCAGGGCGACCTCATCCTTCCCCGGCTCCTCCTGCCAGGCCGCCAGCAGCGCGGCGAGCTGGAGCGAACCGCTGGCGCTGAAGGTCTCGCCCAGCCGCTGGGTGATGCGCAACGTGCGGTCCGGCAGGGCTCCCAGAGCCCCGCGCACTCCCCGTTCCTCGATGCGTTCGAGACCGACATGGCCGCTGCACCCCAGGGACACGGCGCTCACCTGGTCGGCGGACACCTCGCTGCGCCGTAGGGCACGTTCGACGCACTGCGTCAACGCCGCGGCGAGGCTGACATGGTGCACACCGGCCCCCGCTGACGACACTTCACAGGCCAGCACCTGTGCCAGTGCCGGCCGTCCGGCCGCTGCCGCGTCCTCGGGCCGTTCGACCATGAACACGGCACAGCCCTCGCCGACGGCGGCTTCGCCCGACAGCGCCTTGGACAGGTGCCATCCCCAGGCGGACTGCGGGCAGAGTTCCTCCACGCCCCCCACCAACGCCCGGTCGACGTGGCCGCCCGCGATGGCGTTGCGGGCGTAACGGATCGCGTTGAGGCTCGACAACCTGCCCCCGGCGATCGTCGCGTTGACCCCGCGCAGTTTGGAGCGGATGGCGATCTGCCCGGCGCAGCAGTTCATGACCGAGTTGGGGAAGAGGTTGGCCCGCACCAGGTACGGCTTTTCCTGGACGAGCGTGTCTCGGGAGAACTCGCTGGAACTACGGATGCTGCCCGTGCTCGTACCGATCACCACACCGGTGCGCGGCTTGTCGTGATCGGTCAACGGTACGGGCAGCCCGGCCAGCGCACGGGCACACGCCACGAGAGCGAGCTTGGTCGTGCGGTCCAGGTGGCGGATGCCCTTGCCGCCGAGGTACTCCTCGGCATTGAGATCGGCAACGGCCTGCAGGGCGATCGGCGGCAGATCGTCGGAGATCTGTGAAAGGTCCGCCCGCGGCGCATCACCCGAGGACAGGGACGGCTGCAGCGTGCCGAGTCCCTGCCCGGCCGAGGAAAGAACCCCGGTACCGGTGATGAGCAGCGGTGTCACGGTGGTCACTGGTGCAGTCAGGGTGCTCATGCCGCCCTTCCCAGGATGGTGATGGCGTTGTTCCCGCCGAACGCGAACCCGTGGTTCTGCACGATGCGTGGGGCAGCCGGCCGCGCCGTGCCCGGCACCGGGTCCACCCCTGGACCCAGCGCAGGATCGGTCTCCGTGACGTTCGCCGTCGGCGGCAGGAACCCCTCGTACAGCGCGAGGCAGCACATCAGCGCACCGAAACCACTGGCCGCACCCATGGTGTGACCGATCGCCGACTTGATCGAACTGATCGGCGGCAGACGGTCCCCGAACACCTCCCGTACGGCCTTGACCTCGGTGGCATCGTTGGTGGGCGTACCCGTGCCGTGCGCGCAGATGTAGTCGATCTGGTCCGGCTCCACGTTCGCGTTGCGGTGCGCGGCGCGGATGCACTCGGCGATGCTGCTCGGATCGGGGGACACCGGATGCTGCGCATCGCAGTTGACGCCGTACCCCAGCACCTCGGCGTAGATCCTGGCGCCCCGGGCCACCGCATGGTCGAGAGGTTCGAGCAGGAGTGCGACCCCTCCTTCCGCGGTCAGGATTCCGCTGCGGTGCGCGTCGAACGGGCGGCAGACGGACTCGGCGAGTGCGCCGAGCCGGTAGAACCCGGCGTGCGCCCACCGGTTGATGGAGTCCGCACCGCCGCTGAACATGAAGTCGGCTTCTCCGCTGCGCACCATGTCGTAGGCGTACCCGAGTGCGTAGTTGCTCGCGGAGCAGGCCGTGGCGATGGTCTGAGCCTCCCCGGACAGCCCCAGCTCGGCGTTGACCGCGGTGGCGATCTGACTTGCCGGCACCTTACGGATGGCAGCGGGGTCCAGCCGTTTGAAGCTGTCCTTGACCCACTGCTCGGTGAGCTGCTCGATGACGGCGGACTCGCCGCTGGTCGTGCCGATGGCCGAGCCGGTGTGCGCCCTGGACACCAGGGCCGGGTCGATGTCCGCGTCCTCCAGGGCCAGCCGGGCGGCGGATGCGGCGAACAGCCCGCTACGGCCCCACTGTTCGGGGTCCAGGCGCCGCAGAATGCTGCGGGGTTCGAAGTCGTGGACCTCGCCGGCCATGGTGCGTGGGAACCCGCTCGCGTCGAACCCACGGATGGGCGACACACCGCTGCGGCCCTCACGGATCCCGGCGGCAAAGGTATGCGCACCGATACCCAGACTGCTGACGGCGCCGAGCCCGGTCACCACGACCCGGCGTGCGGTGGTGTCACGCATGGGATATCTCCCAGTCGGCGTTGCGGGCGACGACGTCGTAGACGGCCGTCAGCGTGACCATCTCGGGCAGATCCTCCTGCGGGATCGCCACCCCGAGGTCGAGTTCGATCCGCGCGAGGATCTCCAGCGCCAGCAGCGAGTCCGCGTCGTGGTCGTCGACGAAGTGGCTGGTCTCCGTGAGCTCGTCAGGTCCGAGTTCGAGCACCTGGACGACGATGGTCCGCAGCGCCTCCAGTCGCTCTGTCCGGATCAGGTTCTCGCTGGTCTGAGGCATGACGTTTCCCTTCGCTGAAAAGTGGGGGTCCAACGTGGGCAGGGGAGGCATTACGCGCCGCCGGCTTGCAGCCCTGAAGCAGGACGCAGCCGGTGGCGGAGGTTCACCAGGGCCGCCTTGGCGATCGAAGGCGGTGAGAGGAACGCCCCGGTTCCGATGAGGCGTGAGCCGAAGCTGTGGAAGTGCCGGGCCATCTTCGGGTCACGTGCGGCCGCCGAGAACATCAGCTTCTCGACGTGGTTGAACGGCCGGCTGGAGGCGTAGTCGGAGATCAGGAACTGATAGCCCTTGAGTTTCGAGCGGCGGCTGCGGTAGGTGGCCAGGGACCGGTCGAGGCCATCGGCCCCTTGCACAGCGGTCGATGTCGAGGCAACCAGCCACTGCGCGCTCTGCAGCGCCCAGCCGCAGCCCACCCCCCACAGGGGGTCACTGGTGAGCGCGGCATCGCCGATCAGGGCCCAGCCCGGACCGACGGGTTCACGAACGATCAGGGGGTAGTTGACGGTTCCCACGATCTTGCCGACGAGTTCGCCCTGGTCCAGGTCGGGTGCTTCGGGAAGGGACTTCACGAAGGCGCGGTAGGAACCCTCCAGATCGGCCTTGAACTCCGGGAGCCTGGCCTTGGACGGGATGCACGCGACGAGGGTGATGTCGCCGTCGTTCGGCATCGCGTAGGCGACGTCGGGCTCGCGGAACCATGACAGCGTCATGTCGCCCGCAGGACGAGGCAGTCCTTTGAAGTGGGCGAAATAGCTGAAGCGTTCGTTGTCGACGGTCTTGACCGCGGCCCCGGCGAACCTGCCGATCGCGGAGTCCTTCCCGTCGGCACCGACGACGAGCCGCGCGCGGAGCTCCCGCCGCTCGCCGTTCGCCGTCGCGGTGACCCCGACCACCCTGTCGCCCTCCTTGAGCACGCCGTCGACGGTGTGCCCCAGGAACAGGTCGACTCCGTCGGTGTCCTGCGCGAGCCGTCGCAGGATCGGGTCCAGGGTCTGGCGCCGGACGTTGTACCCGTAGGGCAGGCTGCGCTGGCGAGGATCCCGCTCGGGCCGTATCCAGCCCCAACGGGTCCAGTAGCGGGCTGAGTTGGGGACCGCGCCGGCAGCTTCCAGCTCTTCGGTCACTCCGAGTTCCGCAAGCGCGGGGTATCCGCAGGCCTGGATGAAGTGCGTGCACAGCACCTTGTAGGCGGACATGTCGGAGCGGCGTTCCAGGAGGGCGACCCTGGCGCCGCGCCGGGCGTACAGAACGGCTGCCGTGCACCCCGCGATGCTTGCTCCGTTCACGATGACGTCGTACGACTCGCTCATGATTCCCCTCTCTGGGACATGCGTGAGAAGGCCACAACCGGCACAGACCGTGCGGGACCTCGGCTGATGCCGACGACCGGGCCGGCGGACAGCCGCGCGCAATCGATGGGCGCGTCCTGCTGCTGCCGGCACACTGAAATCCCCGTCGGCCTCTATGCGCGATTGCCACCGATAAAGGGCGGTGCGGCAGTGATGCGGCAGCGGCGTGGAAGGAACACTGATCGTCCAGCTTGACCGCATTGTCAAAACAGGAGTCAGTCTTCGGAGTGCGTTGCGCAATTATCGCGAGAACGAACTCCGGTGAATGGAGTGATGAATTCCGCTTAGCGGCGGCCGGGTGGGAAGACCGTCCGGCAGACTGTGGCTTGCGGTGCATAAGGCATGGTCAGGGGCCTGTGGCCGCGCTGCTGCCTTTAGTTGAGGTGAAAACCTCTGCGGGTGATTTGTGCAGAACTCCGCGCATTGTGGTACGCCCCCGTGCCGTGAAATATAGTAGGTGTTAACTACTTCCTTCGATGCGAGCCTAGCTAGTCCGAGAGTCGAGTGTCAAGACGATTCTGAACTGCTCGCGCGCTTGTCAAGAGGTAGTAATGAGAGAGTATTGCCGAGTGAAACAACTAAAGATGTATGGGTCAGGTAGATGGAATCCATCGCAGGGCTGTTCGAGGAGGGGGCCGCCTGCAACGACCAGGCGGCCATGCTCACCGCTCAAGCAGGCGGACCCTGCCCCTGGGTGCGGATCACCTCGGTGACGGCTGATCAGCGCTCCTGTGCCGAGGCGCCCTTCGCGACGTCGCCCTCTGCCCGGGCGAACAGTCCGGCCATACCGTGGACGGACAGCCTCAGGGCTTCGGGGACCGTTCCCGAAACCCGTACCAACGCGGCGAACAGGTCCTCGTCCGCCGGGCCGGCCGGGTGATCAGGGGACAGCTGATCAGGGGACATCGGCACTCCCGGCCTCATCGGCGCCGAGCCGACGCGGAGCCGTGCTCACAAAGCGATCCCCCCATCGACCTGGAACGTCTGCCCGGTGATGTAGTCGGCCCGGTCGGAGAGCAGGAAAGCGGTGATCTCCGCAACCGACTCGGGCGTACCGAACCGGCCCAACGGAACGCTGCTGAGCGCCTCCTGGCGGGCCTTGTCGGTGAGGCCGGCTGTCATGTCGGTCTCGATGAACCCCGGAGCGACGACGTTGACACGGATGCCGCTTCGTGCGACCTCCTTCGCCAGCGCCTTGCTCATGCCGATCACCCCGGCCTTCGCGGCCGAGTAGTTGGTCTGCCGGGCGTGGCCGAACACCCCGGCCACGGAGGACATGTTGACGATCGCTCCCGCCTTGCGTTTCATCATGCCGAACGCGACGGGCTTGCAGAAGTTGAAGGTGCCGCCGAGGTTGGTGTCGATCACAGCCCGCCAGTCCGACGACGGCATGAGCACCATCGGGTTGTCGCGGATGATGCCGGCCGAGTTGACCAGCGCGCTCACCGGCCCGAGTTCGGCCTCCGCCTTGGCCAGAAACGCCGCAGCCGCTTCCGCGTCGGTGACATCGCACGCATCGTGGTAGACGCCGGCTCCGCGCTGTCGTAGCTGCTCGGCGACGTCCTCGCCCAGCTCGCGGTTCGAGTGGTAGCAGAACGCCACGTCATAGCCGTCCGTGGCCAGACGCAGAGCCACGGCGGCACCGATACCGCGTGACCCGCCGGTGACCATGGCTACTTTTCGCTGAGGCATCGCGACTCTCCCAGTGCTGTGGATGACAGATGTGGGGCGACGCGTGAGCACGCCCACCCTCACAGAGCGCCGACCACCGCCCGCAGATACGTTGCCGCCGCGATGTCTGCGATGTCTGCGATGACCGCGATCAGCCGCGCGGGGGCGCGGGCCGGCCCGCCTGTCGAAACAAGCCGCACAACAGCTGTATCCGCATCGGCCCCCCGCGGATCTGTGCTCATGAACGCGCCTGCTACGAGGAGACCGCCGCGATGACACAGCCCATCGGCATCAAGGAATTCAAACTCATGGCCGAGGTCCTGCCGGACGACCTGCCGGACAACCTCGACACGCTCATGCGCGAGGCCGGACTGGGAGCCGGCGGCCTCTACTGGAAGCTGGGCATCCGGTTGGAGGAGGCCTCCGCCCGACTGGTCGTCGGCACAATGCCGGTGGAGGGCAACACACAGCCGCAGGGCCTGCTGCACGGCGGGGCGTCGATCGCGTTCGCCGAGACGCTGGCCTCCACGGCCGCTGCCATGTACGCGGGCACCCGCCGGATCGCTGTGGGCGTGGAGGTCAGTGCGACGCACCACCGCTCGGCCCGCGGCGGAACGGTGCGCGGCACCGCCCGGGCCGGCCATCTCGGCTCCTCCATGGCCACCTACAACGTCGAACTCACCGATGAGAGAGGACGACTCCTGTGCTCATGCCGGGTCAGCTGCATGCTCAAACCGCGTCCCGGCCTGAAGTGACGTGCCACCGCCTGGCGCCCCAGAACAAGCACTGATCGGAACACGAGCGGATCGGAACGGGAACCGAGATGACGACTCGAACCGTGAAACCGGGACAGCGCCTGTGATCCCGTCGGCTCGGCACAGGGGACAAGGGCCTCAGGTCACTCCTGAGATCCTCGCGAACTGGGTGGCGGAGTTCTCCGGCAGACTCCAGGAACTGTCCTGTGCACGCGGCATCCCGCGTAAGCCGGCGTCCATGATCTCTGAGGTGCTGCCGGCCGGTGCCAGGGGGGCCGAATCGTTCGGGGAGCAGGACCAGCTCGCCCTTGAGGCCTTGCTGCCGCAGGAGTCCGAAGCCATCGCGCATGCAGGCGTGCGGCGCCGGCAGGAGTTCGCGGCGGTCCGGTACGGCGCGCGGCAGGCGATCGGGGCGCTCGGCCTCCCCCCGGCCGCACTTCTCCCGGACCAGGCAGGCGCACCCCAGTGGCCCGCGGGTGTGGTGGGAAGCATGACCCACTGCGTCGGCTACCGGGCGAGCGCCGTGGCACTCAGGCTGGACATCGCCGCCATCGGCATCGATGCCGAGCCCAACAAGCCGCTTCCCGCCGGGGCCGGGCGGCTGTCGCTGCTGCCGGCCGAGGTCGAGCGTGCACGGGAGTTGGACATGGTGCGACCTTCCGTCGCGTGGACCCGACTCCTCTTCTGCGCCAAGGAAGCAGCGTACAAAGCCTGGTACACCCTGACCGGACAGCCGCTGAACAGCCGTGACGTGGAGATCGAGGTCGACCCGGAGGGCACACTGGCTGCAGTGATCTCGCTGACACCACAGGGCCGGACAGCCCCGCTGCTCCGAGGCCGCTGGGTGGTGCGGGAGGACCTGCTCGTGGTCGCGCTCTCCGTTCCGGCAGCGACGGCTGTCCTCTGAGCCTCGACGGCACCCGGATAATCCACGGCCGGCCTTGTGGGCGGCGGTTCACGGGAATTCATCCGGTTCCGCAGGTGAGGAATTCATGCTGGTCTCTGTAGCAGCCTCGCGGGCGGCATGGCGATTTTTGCGCCGGGTTTATTTGCGCGAGACCTTTGCGGAAGCTGGGAGACTCGTAGACCCGTGGGATCGGCACCACAAAGGGGCTTTCCGGCCGCAACTCGACGTCAGGTCGTAGCGCGACGGCATGGAATTCTCGAAGAATATGACGTGCACCGGGTGAGCGTCGGCCTGTCCGGTGGACGCACAGTCTGCTCATGGCGCATTCCCACCTCACGCACAGGTCGAGGAGGAAACGGCTGCCGGCAGCCTCACGCGTGATTGCACGGTTACATTCCGGTTTTGTCCAGCATTCCCAAGGCGGCATAAACAGAGGCGTCGATTCCGGTGTAGGCATCCTGCACCCACTGCTCGTCCTTGCTCGCCGACGTCTTGGCGTCGATCATCGTCAGGTCGTTCAGCAGCAGGCCAAGCGACATGTAGATCTTCATCTGCACGGGATCGACACCGGCTCGCTCGGACAGTTGCCGCCACTGGTCGCCGTAGGCTTCCCGGACGGCCTCGCGTACCTCGTCGTTCGCGCAGGCGGCGAAAGCCTGGGTCTGGATCAGCACATCGGGATTGTTCTCAAGATTCGATCGGTACTGATTACCCATCGCGATGAGCGCGTTGACTCCGGACAGACCTTCGGCCGCATCCAGCATGCGTGTCGTCGATTGCGCAAACGAAATGCGAACGCATTCGGTGAACAATTTTGTCTTGCTGCCGAACAGTCGGAAGACGTACGGCTGAGTAACGCCTGCCGCCCTGGCGATCACTTCGGCAGAGGTGCCGAAGAGTCCGGTCCGGGAGAATTCCAACATGGCGATATCGAGAATCTGGGCTCGTCGCTGTGCTGCGGACATGCGGATTTTTTGCATGACTCATTATGTCATACGACTGCTTTCTCATTCTACGAGTTCGTAACGGATCATGATATTCGGGGGGTGCCTTCGCGGGGTACCTGTGCAGGGGCCCCGCCCGCCCCCGGCAGCCCCTTCGGCAGGTGTCTTCGCTGTCTCCGGTGCCTTCACCACCGCAACTCGTCCCCTCGTCCCTTCTCCTCGTCGCGATGACGCCACCACTTGGAAGTTACCACTAACTAGTCTGGAAGGTAGGGGATGCGGTGACCTCGTAGTTTGCAGAGTTTCCGCAGGTGGAGACGTGTTCGTCGAAGCTGGTGAACTTGTATGCATCTACTTACTTAGGGGTTGTGGTGGGCGTCGCTCTTGGCTATAGTCGGTTCTGCCGGACGGCGGCCACCACCCGCCGTCCCTGTTACCGGCATCAGTGCGATCGGGTTCGGCCTTGACCGACTGGGCTGCGGCGAGGGCGAGTTCATGCTCGTGAGCGGCACAGCGATGTGTCGTCTCCCCATGGACCGGCTGGGCCATTCCTCACCTCGATGGAGCCTGACGGCGGCGCGCGGCGACGATTCTGGCCGCCGACACCGAAGGAGAAGGACGATGCGACCGACAACATCCCTGGCAGGCAACCCGTCGACCGATGTCGGGCAGGAGATCTGGGATTCCTGGACCGGTCTGTGGAACGGCACCGGCGGGCCGGACCCGGCCGTGTTCATCGCCGACGACGTGACCGTGCACCTGCCGACCTTCGGGATGCCGCCCTCGGCGTCGTTGACGACCCGCGACGACGTCACGGGCTGGATCGAGGGATTCCGGAGCTGCTATCGCCCCGGCGCGCGGTTCGCCGCCGAACTCGGGCCGTGGCTCGTCGGAGACGAGTTCGTCGTGGCGCGCTGGAGATTCACCGGGGAGTGGCAGGGCGGCGTTCCCGCGACGGCCACCGCGGCCGCCGGCACCGAGGTGTCGATCTGCGGCGTCGACATCCTGCGGATCGAGGACCGGCGCATCGCCGAGTACTGGCTCACCGACGACCAACTCGACCTGTACGGCCAGCTCGGCGCGACGACCCCGGCGGGAGTCCGGTCCCGATGAGCGAGCAGGACATCGTCGCCGACACACGACAGGAGTCGTCGAATGCGATCGCCGGCTGAGTCGAGCGCCTTCGTGATCGGCAGCGCCGTCGTGCTGCCACCCGCGGTGGAGTCCGCCGCCGAGGCCGTGCGCTCGGGGCGGATCACCGAGGAGGAGCGCGAGCGACTGGGCGTGACGAGCGTGCACGTCGGTGCCGAACCGGCGCCGGTGCTCGCCGCCGCCGCGGCCCGTGCCGCTGCCGCCGAGGCGGGTGTCGAGCCCGACCGCGTCGGTCACCTGCTGCACGCCCACACCTACTACCAGGGGCACGACTTCTGGTCACCCGCGCATTTCATCGCGCACGAAGCCGGATTCGGGAGTTGCGTCCCGATGTCCGTCGGGCAGATGTGCAACGGGGGCGCCGCGGCGCTGGGCATCGGCGTCGAGCGGGTCCGGCACACGGCCTGCGGCGAGCCGGTCCTGAGCGTGGCGACCACCGCGGACACCTTCGGCGGCAGCGGCATCGACCGGTGGGGCAGCGACTACGACACCGTGTACGGCGACGGCGCCACCTGCGTGATCCTGTCCCCGGAGGCCGGCGACACGAGTGCGCCCGCTCTGCGCGTCGTCGCGCTGGACTCGCGCGCCCGGCCGCAGTTCGAAGCCATGTACCGCGAGGGCGACCCCTTCGGTACCGCCCCCCACGAACTACGGGCGGCCATCGACGTGAAGGCCACCAAGCGCGCCTTCTTCGAGCGGTGCGGCGGGACCACCGAATTCCGCGACGTCGCGATCAAGACGATCGGCGAACTCGTCGCCGACGTCATCGACACGGCCGGCGTGGCCATCACCGACGTGGCGGCGACGATGCTCCCCCGGCTGAGCCCCAAGGTCCTCGACCTCATGTACTCCGCGGCGATCGACCCTCGGCTGGTGCCGACGCTGCACTGCGAGCGCGACACGACCGGGCATCTCGGCGCGGGCGACTTCCTCGCGAACCTGGACCACCTGCGGCGCACCGATCTCCTTGCCGACAGGCAGTACGCGCTCGTCGTCGGTGGCGGCGGCGGGTTCACCTGGTCGGCCGCGCTCGTGCAGAAAGTGGGCCCCGCGGTCCCGCGAGCCTGAGGCTCACCCCCTGTCCAGCAACAGCGTCTTCACCTCGAAAGGACCCCACCGATGTCTGACCCCGGCGCCCACGACTGGTCGATTCTGGATGTCGATCCGCTGCAGCAGACCGTCACCGATGCCGACGCCTACGTGCGCACGCTCATGCAGTGGCACTTCGGGCCCGAGACGGGGTCACCGTTCTGGCTGAAGCGCAAGGCCACCCTGGACTTCGACCCCCTCACCGACGTGAAGTCCGTCGACGATCTCGCACTGTTCCCCAACCTCATCGACGACTTCCGTGACACCACCGCCGAGGAACTGGTTCCGCGAGGCCTCGGCGACTCGCCGAAGATCGCCGCCATCTTCGAGAGCGGCGGTACTACGGGCCGGCCCAAGCGGTTCGTCATGTTCGAGGACTGGTTCACCCGGTATCTGGCGTGGGCGGGCCGCAAGGCCGCGTCGGGCCTCGGCGGATCGGGCATCAACCTGCTCGCCACGACACCGTCCGGCCCGCACATGATCGGCGAGGTCACCGTCCGGCAGTCGGGCGCACTCGGCGGCAAGCGGTTCACCATCGACATCGACCCGCGGTGGGTCAAGAAGCTCATCGAACGCGGCCAGGCCGACGAACTGCGCGCCTACGTCGACCACCTCGTCGACCAGACCGCCGACATCCTGGCCACCCAGGACGTCGGGATGATCCAGACCATTCCGATCCTGCTGACGAAGATCGCCGAACGCCCCGAACTCGTGGAGCTCGTCCGCTCGAAGGTAAAGCGCATCGCCTGGGGCGGGGCGCACATGGATCCGGACACCCGCGCGATCCTCCGCGAAGAGGTGTTCCCCGGCATCCCGATCGTCGGCGGCTACGGCAGCACGACGATCCTCAGCGTCGCCGTGGAACGCAAGGAGGAGCAGCCCTCCGGCCTCGCGACCTTCGACCCGTTCTCCCCCTACGTGTTCTTCCGGGTCGTCGACCCCGACACCGGCCGGCCGGTGGCCCACGGCGAGCGCGGGCAGATCGTGATGAACCACATCACCAAGTTCGCGCTCATCCCCAACAACCTGGAACGCGACACCGCGATCCGGGTGGCGGCCGAGGACGGCCACATCGGCGACGCGGTAGCCGATGTCGCCCCGGTACAGACCTTCGGCGGCACGTCCATCACCGAAGGGGTCTACTGACGATGAGCGCCCCCGAAGGCGCCCCCGACCGCGCTCCCGTGTTCGCCCACGTCGACGCGATCACCGAGGCGGGCGAGTACCGGGCCCGGGCGAGCAAGCCGCTCCGCCTGCCGGACGGACGTGAGATCGGCGCCATCTCCGAGGTTCCCCGGCTGTATGTCACCCGGGCGTTCGCCCGGCTCTCCGCGGCCCCGGTGCTGCCGTACGCGACACGCCTCGCCATGCTCGCCAAAGCGGCGGATCTGTTCGAGAACGCCGTGGTCGAGGGACAGTCGATCGACGACTACCTCGACCTGGTGAGCCTGTGCGCAGGCGTGCCACGCGCGATCGCGCACGCCTCGATCGCCGCCATCGCCCGGATTCTGCGCGCGCTGCCGGACACGCTGGCCCAGGAGATCCCGCGGGGAGCGGTCACCAGCATCGACGACCCCCGGATCCGGGAGGGCGCGGCGTACTGGGCGCGCCAGGGCAGGACGCTCGCGGTCCACGCATCCGGCAACACCCCGGGCGTGCATGGTCTGTGGCCCAGCGCGCTGGCACTCGGCTACTCGGTGGCGGTCCGCCCGTCGAGCCGGGAACCGTTCACTCCGCAACGACTCGTGCGCGCGTTCCGGGAAGCGGGTTTCGCCTCGCACGTCGCCCTGCTGCCCACCGGCCACGACGTCGCCGACGCGCTCATCGAGCAAGCAGATCGGGCGCTGGTCTACGGCGGACAGGCCGTCGTGGACAAGTACGCCGCGAACCCGGCGGTGCTCACCCAGGGGCCGGGGCGTTCGAAGACGGTCGTCACCGATGACGTCGACTGGCGTGAACACCTGGACACCATCGCCGCCTCGATCGCGAGCCTCGGCGGAGCCGCCTGTACCTGCACCACCGCGGTGCTCGTCGAAGGCGATGTTGCGGAGGCGAACGCGTTCGCCTCCGCCCTGGCCGACCGGCTCGCCGAGTCGGAGGTCGGCAAGCACCGCACCGAGCTGCCGTCGGCGACGGCCCGTCAACTCGCCGACCATGTCGAGCGGGTCGGCGCGGGCACCACCAGTTTCGGCCGGGACGACATCGTGGAGACGGTCCGCCCGGGAACCGCCGTACTGCACCCGGTCATCCGGGTCACGCCCGACGCCAAGTCGCCGGTGCTGGGCGTGGAACTGCCGTTCCCCTGCGTCTGGATCGCGCCGTTCACCCGTGCCGACGGGATCGCGCCGCTGACCTCTTCGCTGGTCGTCGCCGCGATCACCGAGGACATGGAGTTCGCGCAGCAGCTTCTCGACGAGCCGAGCATCGCCAACGTCCACATCGGTGCCCACACCACCACGTGGATGAAGCCGGGGGTGCCGCACGACGGCTACCTGTCCGAGCACCTGATGAGAACCAAGGGCGTCATTCGATGACCCGGCGCTCCTGGCGCCACCACCCCCACAACCGAAAGAACCGACCATGAGCGCCGACACGCCCGCAATCACCACGACAGCTCCGGTGGACAAGGCGGCCGTCCGCCGCCGTGCGATTGTCTTCGCCGTCCTGTGCTGTGGATTCGTGCTGACCAGCCTCGACATGATGATCGTGAATGTCGCCTTCCCGGCGATCGAGCACGAATTCCCCGGCTACAGCAATGCCGTCGTCAGCTGGACGCTCAACGCGTACACGATTCTCTACGCCGCCGCGCTGATCCCCGCCGGCCGGCTGGCCGATCACCTCGGCCGCAAGCAGACGTTCCTCGGCGGGCTGGTGCTCTTCACCGTGGCCAGCGGACTGTGCGCGCTCGCGCCGACCCTGCCGGTGCTGATCGCGGCGCGGGCCCTGCAGGCGCTCGGTGCCGCCGCCCTCACCCCGACGTCCATGGGCCTGCTGCTCCAGGTGAACCCGCCCGAGCTGCAGCAGCGCGCGATCCGCAGCTGGACGGCGGCCGGCGGGATCGCCGCGGCCATGGCGCCGATCGTCGGCGGCGTGCTCGTCCAGTACGACTGGCGGCTGATCTTCCTGATCAACGTGCCGATCGGCGCCCTGGCCACGGTCGTCGGGCTGCGCGTGCTGCCCTCCTCGGCGCAGCGTTCCTCCGCGCCGAGCCCGGACCTCCTCGGCGCTCTGGCCGTCGCGCTCTTCGCCGGTTGCCTCGTCTTCGCCCTGGTCGAGGCGCCGGATGCCGGATGGGGCTCGGCGACCACGCTGACGGCGTTCGCCTGCGCGGCGGTGCTGCTCGCCGTCGCCGTCGCCCGGAACCTGCGACACCCGTCACCGGTCGTCCCGCGAGAACTGCTCGCGCTGCCTGTCTACGTCCGCACGAACATCGCGGCGTTCGTGTACAGCGCTGCCTTCGCGGTGATGCTGCTCTCGGTCGTCCTCTGGACGCAGAACGTCCGCGGTTACTCCGCGATCGAGACCGGCCTGGCGATCGCACCGGGCACCGTGCTGATGCCGGTCTTCGCCATCCTCACCGGGCGGATGGCGAAGAGTATCGGCCTGGCCCGCACCGCGGCGCTCGGCTGCCTCGTTCTCGGCCTCGGCATGGTCTGGTGGACGGTCGCGGCCCCGACGGACCTGCCCTACGTGCTCGCGGTCATGCCCGGCTCCATGCTCACCTCCATCGGCACGATCGTGGCGATGGCGGCGTTCGCCGGGCAGGTGTCCGCGACCATCCCGAAGACCTTCTACGCCTCCGGCTCGGCCGTGCACACGATGGCCAAGCAGATGGGCATCGCGATCGGGGTCGCCCTGCTGCTCGCGATCCACGACAGCGCCACCCACGACGGGGCGTCGCCGGTGCCGGCCCTGCGCGAAGCGTGGATCGTCGCGGCCGTACTCACCGTCGTCGCGGCCGGCATCGCCCTGGCCGCTCCGCGTACATCGGCCACCGCTCCTACCGGATAAGAGGGAATCGCCACATGCCCACGTTGGACACGTCTGCCGCACGCACGATCTGGAAAAACTGGCTGCGCATGTGGAACGAGGATTCTGACGTCGCCCACGAAATCATTTCTCCGGCCGGGTACGTGCTGCACCTGCCCGACGTCGGTGCCACGGTCGACCCGTCGAAGATCTCAGGTCCGGCGGAAATGTCGGAATGGGTTTCCGGCTTCACCGGGAAATTCGACGGACTGCGGTATTCGACGGATTTCGGACCGTTCGTCGACGAGTCCGAGCGTCGTTTCGCCTGCCGCTGGATAGGCACCGGGACCTGGACCGGAGCCACCAACTGGCCGGTCGACATCCCGGGCGAGGAGGCGATCTTCGTCGGGGTCGACATCTTCCAGGTCGACGAGTCGCTGCAGATCACCGAGTGCTGGTCCCAGGGCGCCGTCACCAGGACCACGTGAGCTCACCCGCAGGCATCCAGACCAAGGAGGAGCAACCCATGGCACTGCACACGGGGCCGGCCGAGCCGATTCTCGGTATCCGGGCAGCGCGCTGCTGGTTCCCGGAGAAGACGCGTACGCCCGAGGACGAGGTGCGAACCGGGAACCTCACCGCCGAGCAGGCGGCCCGGCACGGTGATGTGACGCTCCACATCAGCCGCTGGTGGGACACCGAGTCCGCGCCGGCGATGGCCGTGTCCGCCGGCCGCGCGGCGCTGTCGGCGTCGGGTGTGCCCGTCGACTCCGTCGGGTTGCTGGCCTACGCGTGGACGAACTACCAGGGCAATCCCTTCTTCACCGCGGCGCACTGCGTCGCGGAGGGGCTGGAGCTCCCGCGCTCGTGTGCGCCGGTCGGCATCCAGCAGGCCTGCAACGGCGCGGCGATGTCCTTCTCCCTCGCGGCCGGCCAGCTGCGGCTCAGCGAGCACTCCCACACGTTGATCGTGGCGGCGGACCGCTTCGAGGCGCCCGCCGTCGACCATTGGCGCAGCCACATCATGCTCGCCTACGGAGACGGCGCGTCGGCCGCCGTCGTCGGGCAGCCGGCACCCGGCGACGCGTTCCACCTGCTTGCCATCGAGCACGTCGCCGCACCCGAGCTGTGGCGCACCCGCGACGACTACGACGGCTTCGGCCCGCAACCGGCGTTGGCGCCGCCGCACATCAACGCGATGCCGACCACGAAGTTCTCCGACGAGGGCGGGCGGCCCCGCTTGCGCGCGGTGTCGCACGAGTGCATCAGCGCGGCGGTGGACAACGCCCTGGACCGCGCCGGGTTGTCGCCGGGTGATCCGCGGATAGTCAGAGTGCTCGCCCCTCGGCTGAGCGACAAGGTGCGTGAGCTGATGATCGGACCGATCGAGGAGAAGTACAGCGATCGGATCGTGTGCCACTACAGCGCGTCGGGACACCTCGGCGCGGGCGACTTCCTCGCCAACATCGCCGAGGCCGAGGCCGCGGGCGATCTCGCGCCGGGCGACATCGTGCTCGTCCTCGGGGCCGGCGGCGGCTACTCCTACACCTGCGCGGTGCTGCAGGTGCCGATGGAAGGTGCGGCATGACCCGACTCGCGATCACCGGGATGGGATTCACGCTGCCGGGCGGAGTCCGCACGGCGAAGGACTTCTGGGGGCGAGTGCGTGCCGGGGAATCGGCACTCACGCCGCATTCGGCGTTCAACGACCGCGGTGTGCCGACCGTGATGGCGGGACAGCTCACACACGACCCGGTGGTCGCAGGGCTGGACCCGAAACACGCGAGCAAGTACTCGCGCGAGATCCTCGCGGCGCTCGCGAGTGTCGACGAGGCCTTGGACGACGCCGGTGTCGGTGACTTCGATCCGCAGCGCGCGGGTGTCGTCGCCTCGTCGTCGCGCGGCCCGCTGCAGTGGTGGGAGCGCGAGTTCGCCTCGGCGTCCGGGATCGGACGGGTACTGGGCGGTCTGCCGGGCGCGCCGGCAAGCATCGCGGCCATCCGCACCGGCGTCCAGGGCTACGTCACCACCGTGTCGTCGGCCTGTGTCGGCGGCACCCATGCGCTGCGGTCGGCGGCGGCGGAGCTGCGGTCCGACGAAGCCGACGTCATGATCGTCGTGGGGCACGAGTTCCCGCTGACCGCCGACCTGCTGCGGGTGTACACCGATCCGAAGTCACGGGTGCTGAGCCTGGGGACGACGGCGGCGGACTCGATCCGTCCCTACGACGCCGACCGTGACGGCACCGCCCTCGGCGAGGGAGCCGTCGCCCTCGTCCTGGAACGGGAGGCCGACGCGGTGGCCCGTGGCGCGCACATCTACGCGTTCGTGCTGGCGACCGGCGTCGCCAACGAAGCGGCACACCCTACGACGATGGAGCTGTCCGGCGAGAAGACCGCGGCGCTCGCCGAGCGGGTGATCAAGAAGTCGGATCTGTCGGTCGGCGACATCGGCTACGTGTGCGGACACGGCACCGGTACCCGGTCGAACGACGTTGCCGAGAGCAGGGCTGTCCGGCGGGTCTTCGGCGAGCACACCGATGTGCCGCTGACGTCGGTGAAGCCGATCTTCGGGCACTTGTTCGGGGCTTCTTCGCTGGTCAACATCGCCGCGACGGCCTCGATGCTCGACACACAGACGATCGCGCCGACAGCCAACAGCGCGCAAGCCGACGCCGAGTGCGGGCTCGACTCCGTCTTCGGCGGCGCACGCGATGCCGATCTGCCCGCCGCGCTGTCGTTCGCGTTCGCGCTCGGCAGCCAGTCCTCGGCGGTGGCTCTGGCGGCGGCGCGATGACCGCCCCCATCGACGAGTCCCTGGCCCTGGCGACGATCGGGCACGAGTACGCGCGCGAATCCGTGCTCGCCGGTGAGCAGCTGAAGTCGAGGCTGACGACGTTGTACGACGTCCCGGACGGCATGACCTTCGCGCAGTACCGGGCGACGGTCCGGTTCGGCGACGACGCCACGGTGCCGACCGCGCGAGATCTGACGATCGAGGGCGTGCACGTCCGTTCGTTCACCCCCGAGACACCCTCACGCGGCGAATACCTGCACCTGCACGGTGGGGGGTGGTGTCTGGGCAGTCACACGACGCACGACGAGACGCTGCAACAGCTCGCCGATCGCACCGCGCTGACGGTGACTTCCATCGGCTATCGGATGGCGCCCGAACACCGCTACCCGGCGTGTCTTGACGACGTGCTCGCTGTCGCCCGCGCGGTCAGTGAGCGTCCGAGCGTGAAGTTCCTCGCGATAGGAGGCGAGTCAGCCGGCGCACACCTCGCCGCCCTGACCGTGCTCGAACTCTCCGAACGCCTGGGGCGGCAGCCCTTCTCCGCGGTCTCGCTCAACTACGGCGCCTTCGATCTCACCGCCGGACTCGACCGCGCGCTGGCGCTCCTGATGCCCGGCGCCACCGTCGAGGACCGTTCGGCGGCCTCGCCGCTGCTCGCCGAGCTGAACGGCGTACCGGCCGCACGGTTCTGCGTCGGCACCGGCGACGCACTGCTCGCGCAGACCTTGTCGATGGAGGCGCGGTGGCGTGAACACGCGTCGACCGAACTGGATGTCTTCGCCGGGGCAGCCCACGCGTTCACCACGGTGCGGTCGACAGCGGCGCGGGTGGCGAAGATTCGTGAGGCAGAGTTCCTGTGCCGTCGACTCGATGCCGGGACGGCCCGAACCGACAGCCGATGATCCGGAGGCCGCGGGGGAAGGAGGCGGCCTTGGACAGGTGCTCCAGGACAAGAGGCCCTGACCGTGCTGAAGGCGCGAACGCACTGCTCAGGGCCCACCCCCTCAGCACTCGATGATGTTCACCGCAAGCCCGCCCTCCGTGCGCCGAGGAGGTTCAGACCGGAGGTGGCGTCGGCGGGCTTGCCCAGGAACCCGTGGTTGTCCGCCCAACCGGTGGGTGCCGGGCCGCGTGGGCTGCCGTACGGATCGAAGGCGCGCCGTGTGATGGCCAGTGAGCTGCCGTCCACCTGGAGTTGGGCGGTGCCCTGCGGGGTGGTCGGCTGGTAGCTGATGCCGCCCTTGCTGGAGCGGACGGTCTGCGTACCGTCGGGGGCGCAGTAGTAGCGCAGTGCGGTGACGGCCTTGGTGGCGGTGTCGAGGGTGAGCTGCTCGGTGCCGCCGAAGAGGTAGAGGGTGTTGCCGCCCTGCCCGCGCTGGACCAGCAACTGGCCGTCGGCGTCGTAGAGATAGCCGGTCTTCTTGCCGTCGGTGGTGGTCGCGGAGGTCAGGCCCTCCTCGCTGTACTCGATCCCCTGAATGCCGGTACGGGCTCCGGTGGTGGTCCTGGTCTTGGTGTTGCCCGCGTCGTCGTACTCCGGGGTCAGCACGGAGGTGCCGGTGGTGGGGTTGCGGATGGTGACGGTGGACACCGCGTTGGGCTGCTTGGCGGGGGCCGTGCCGGCGCCCGGGTAGGCGAACGTCTGGGTGGTGTCCTTGGCCGCGTTGCCGGTCACGTCGTGGGTGACCTGCTGGGTGCGGTCTCCGAGCTGGTTGAACTGCCAGTCCGTCCAGTACGGGGCCGGTCCGCCGACAGTCGCCGGGCTGGGACGCGAGTGGTGCACCGGGCGAGCTGGCCGGCGGTGGCCGTGGTGAGTCCCTTGGTGTCCGTCCAGGCGGTGGTCAGCCGGTCCTGCGCGTCGTAGGCGAAGCACTGGGTGTCGGCGGTGCGGTCCGTGCCGCCGTTGGAGCGGACGTCGGAGACCGCGGTGATGTTGCCGGCCTGGTCGTAGCCGTAGGTGGTGTCCGAGATCGGGTATCGCCGGCTCTCGCACTACCAACGGCACCGCGGCGCAGGTGTACACCTGCAACGGCAGCGACGCCCAGAACTTCACCCTCGGCACCGACCACACCGTGCACGTCATGGGCAAGTGCCTGGACGTCACCAAGGGCGGCACCGACAACGGCACTGAAGTGCAACTCTTCCAGTGCAACAACTCCGGCTCCCAGGAGGGGGTCCCGGGCCCGTACCAGGGCACGCTCAAGAACCCGCAGTCCAGCCGCTGCCTCGCCGACCCCGCCGGTAACCGCAACCCCCGCACCCAGGTCGTCATCTGGGACTGCAAGAACATCGCCGACCAGAAGTGGGCCGCCGACAACGGCAATGTGCTGCCCGCTGCCCAGCCGGTGCTCCCGGTCGGCGTCGGCGAGCAGGACTACCCAACCGTTGCCTCTCCGGGCGACGTGCAGGGCACCGGCTTCCCGGCGCTGTACGCCGCCTCCCGTTCCGGCCGGATGATCGAGTACCCGGGCGCCGCGGCCGACGGCGGCCTGGCACAATTCACCGCCCCGGTGAGCATCGGTCACGTCCACCGGCCCGCCGACTGGTGGAAGCTGGACGGCACCGCGGACAGCGTCCGGCCCGCCAACGGCCTCACCCTGAACGGCGGTGCCGCCGTGACCGCCGATGCCGCACGGGGCAGCGCGCTCGCCCTGAATGGCAGCACCGGCTACGCGGCCACGTCGGGCACCGTGCTCGACACCAGCCGCAGCTACACCGTCTCGGCCTGGGCCAACCTCAGCAGCCTGAGCGGGAACTCCAGCTTCGTCTCGCAGTCCGGCACCAGCGCCAACGGCCTCCAGCTGTACTACTCCAGCGGCGCGCATGCCTTCGCCTTCGGCCACGCCCACGCGGACAACACGGAGGGCGACTTCACCAGTGCGTACGGGCCCACCACGGGGGCGCATAGCCCGAAGACGAACACGTGGTTCCACCTGGTGGGCGTCTTCGACGCCGACACACAGCAGTTGCGTCTCTACGTGAACGACGACCTGGCCGCCACCGCCACCTACAAGGGCACGATCTGGAACGCGAACGGGCCGCTGCAGATCGGGCGCCGGATATTCCAAGGCAACTACGGGGAGTACACCGCCGGCAAGGTGGCCGACGTACAGCTCTTCACCGAGGCACTCACTTCGGGCGGTGTCGCCTCACTCGGCAGGAACCGCCCGGTTCCCACTCAGCTCGGCTGAGTCCCGGGTGCTGTACACGGCGCCCCGCCCAGGGTGAGGGGTGGGCGGGGCGCCGGGTTTGTCCCCTGGTGGCTCGCCTCGACGACGGTTCACAGGACGACGCCCCAGGCGGTCCCGCAGGCGAGGCCGCACCCACGCGGTGGCCAGGTGCCTCTGCTTCCACCACCCCCCCGCCGGCCCGTCCGGAGGCCGTCGGCCCCGGCATCGCTGCTCTCCGCGCCAGGTCAGGACGTCAGCAGGTGTGGCGCGTACTCGCGGACCGCATCCAGCAGTTGTCGCTTCGACGGGTTGACCATGGCGTGCCCGGCGACGGTGACGGTGGGCACCGTCTCGTTCCCGTCCGCGACGGAGCGGACGAACGCCGCTGCGTCCTTGTCCTGCCAGATGTTCCGCTTGGTGTAGCGCAGGCGGGTGAAGAACAGGCTCAGCCGCAGGTTCATACAGAACACGCAGCCGGGCCGCCAGTACATGACGACGCCGTCGCTTTCCTCGGTCATGGCCTTCCCCCGTACGGTGTTGCCGTCCCTGGCGGCTCGAACGCCCAGCCTACTGAACGCCGGGGCCCATACTTCGGGGCGTGGCCAGGATCTCGTGGCCGCGGTCCGGGGTGATCAGCTGGGCCAGGACCGGGTCGGCGAACAGGGATATCGGGGCGATATGGTCCTCGCACACCGGGTGCCACAGGCGTAGCGCCGCACGGAGTTCGGGCCAGACTTCGTCACACAGGCCGGCGCGGGCCGTGCGGACCTTGGCGGGGTCGGACAGTGGGTCGGTTTCGGGCCGTGGGCCGTCGTCCGCGTACAGGGTGATGACGATCGGCCCGGTATGGATCGGCGGCTCGGCGGAAGCCTGGAAGGCTGGTTGCCCGGCGAGGCGGTCGGCGACGGCGTGCACGGCTGCGTCGAACTCGGGTCCGCCGAAGGTGAGCCGGAAGCCCGGCTCGACCGTCTGGGCCTCGTAGTCGGCGACGAGCGCTCGCACAGGTGCGGGCGCGTGCTCCTTGAGCCGCGGCAGCGGCCGCAGGTCGTGGGGGTGGGCGAGCTGGTCCTGCCGGACCAGGAGCGGCAGGAGTTCCGCGGCGAAGAGCGGGCTGAGCAGGAGGTCGTCGTTCCCCGGGCGATACCACATCAGGCTCGCGATGTGGCGGCGCCAATCGCCGAGCATCGCTTTCATCTGCATGCTCAGCACGTCTGCCCGCTCCCGCCCGTACTCGTGTGCCTGGGCGAACACCGACAGCGGGGCGTCGACCGCCCCGGCCAGTGCCTCGCATCGGGCCCGCTCGACCTTCGCGTCCCAGTGGTCCCGGGTGGCGCCGGGCGGCTTGCGCAGGGCGTGGAAGGACACCCACTGTCGGCGCATGAGGTCGTGGAAGGAGTCGTACCGCTTTGGTCCCTCGCCGGACCAGGAGGCGAGCCAGTACGCCGCCCACTCGCCGTCCTCGTCCACGTCGCCGGGGTCGAGCAGCATGACCGCCGCGTCGCCCTCAAGGGACAGGCGCAGGCAGCGTGCGAGGACCTTCGCCTCCTGAACGACGAACGCCTCCTCGCCGTCCTCGTTCTCCTCGACATCGTCCTCAGCGAGGTCTTCCCAGACCTCGATCCAGGTGCGGTCGTCGGTGTCCCGCAGCCATTCCAGCTCTGCGGCGCCCGCCAGCCGGTAGATGAAGTTGCCCGCGTTCCGCCACCCGTTGGTGACCAGCAGGAAGCCCCGCAGCGAAGGCGGCAGCCGGCGCCCCAGCCGGGCCTCGGCCACGGCGACCTCGGCCTCACTCGCCGGCGCGAACCCGAGCCAGGCGTCCCTCACGACCCCCGGCGCGAGCGGTGCGTCCTTGTCCGGGTCGTACCCCGCGATCCACTCCGTGCTCCACTGCTCCAGAAACGGCCGCCACGCCGTAGGCTCACCCATCGCCCCTCCACCCTCTCACTCTCCGTCGTCCGACTTCACCTCACCACAGGGGTACGACAACGGGGTGCGGCCCGACTCGGCCACGCGTGCCTGCCGGGGGAAGAGATCAAGACCCGCGACCGCGCCCCGGCCCCGGGCTTCGAGAGAGCCAGAGGTCCCGGTTGCCCGCGATCAGCACGCGCCTGTCCGCGAGGGTGACCGCCGTTCTCGGGGGGTCCTCGCTGCAGCCGAGGAGGCCGCGTTCCCAGCCCGTGGTCGTCCCGTTGCCAACCCAGACGCAGCCGTACAGCACTGTGCGGGTGTTCGGCTTGGACTTGCGCCGGGGGGCCGAGCCGACCAGGATCGGGTGGCCCGCGGAGTCGACGGTCGCGGCAGTGATCTCGCCGGTGCCCATGGCCGAGGTGTCCATCCGGGTCCAGTGGGTGCCGTCCTGGCTGGTGAGAACCAGCCGGCGGGAGTCGTAGAAGGCGCCGGCCCTGGCATAGCCGCCCACGGCGAACCAGTGGCCCGACGCATACAGGACGCTGTGCACCTGTGTGCCGGGTGGCGTCCCGGTGATTTCGCCGGATGACCAGTGCGCGCCGCCGTCCCCGCTGAGCCAGAACGGGATCGTGCCCGAGGAGTGGAAGTCGTAGGCGTTCGTCGCCGCCGTGCCGAAGGCGACGACCTCCGTGCCGCTGACGCCGAAGTCGCCCACGGGCGTGGACGGTTGCCGGCCGTCGATCGGCGGCAGCGGAACCCGACGCACGGTCCTGCCCGCGTCCCCCAGGCCAGGCTTCCGGCCCGTGAGATTTCCTGGGGACTTTTCGGGGACTTTCAAGCCTGTCCCAGGGACTTCTCGGGGATTTTCCGCCGAGTATGCGGGGAAGGCCCTGACACCGCTGAAAGACCCGAATGCGCTGGTCAGGGCCTACTTTTCAGCACTCGATGATGTTCACCGCAAGCCCGCCCCGGGCGGTCTCCTTGTACTTCACGGACATGTCAGCTGCTATTGATCATGCTCATGACCTGTGGTTTTGTCGTGGGCGGGCTCGTCCTGAGTCGCGTCGGGGACTTCTCGGGGACTTCTTGCCGAGGGCTGCCTGCGAAGTATCCGATGGTACGTGACGTGCTTGCGGGAGTCGGGTCGTCAGTGTTCGTACAGGCGTCCGATCGCTTCGCCGGGCACCCGCACTCGTAATGCGTAGGTCTCGGGTCTGCGTCCCGAAGACTTGGTCGGTCGGCCAGGTCTGGTTCATGACCAGGTGAGGGTCGCTGCATTCCACGTGAGGGTGATGGCGCCGCCATTGAGGAGTGTGTCGGCGAAGGTGGTGACCTGTCGGACGACCTCGGTGAAGCGTTCGGGGTAGCCGGTTGCGGCGGCGCCCTGTCGGCGGCGCCAGGCGGTGTAGGAGGTCTGGCGACGTTCGCCGAGGTCGCTGATGGCGGTGCTGAGGGGTTTCAGGGTGATGCCTCGGTGTACGGCGGTGGCGGTCAGCGCCGTCGTGAGTTCCTGGCCGTCGAGGTCGTTGAGGGTGAGCAGGCGGTAGAGGTCTCCGTAGTCGCGGTCGCGGGTGTTGAGGTCGCCGAGGG
The DNA here is from genome assembly GCF_036174265.1 of Streptomyces sp. NBC_00285. Lineage (NCBI taxonomy): Bacteria > Bacillati > Actinomycetota > Actinomycetes > Kitasatosporales > Streptomycetaceae > Streptomyces > Streptomyces sp. NBC_00285. Next base: position 7,481,649 of record NZ_CP108055.1, read on the forward strand.
AAACAGCGGTGGAGAGTTTTTCGGCGATGACGGTGGCGAGGGGGTAGCCGAGGATCTGGAAGCTTTCCGTCGTGAGCTGCTGTGGGTAGTCGATGATTCGAGGGCCGGGGGTGACAGGGTCGCCGAAGCTGACATCCAACTGGAGCTTGAGCCGGGCCCGGGCGATGGAGGCGGCCATGGACAGGCGTACGCCGTGGTACTCGTCCTCCTCGCGGATGGGGACGGTCTTGAGCGTTGCGGGATCGAACGCGACTCCGTCGTCGATCTCGGTGGCGGCGATGACTGCGATCCTGCGGACGATCTCGGCTTCCGTGCCTGGGAACGAGCGGCCGAGGATGTCGATGTCGCGGGTCATTCGACGTGCGCCGAACTGGGCCAGCAGCAGGCCGCCCTTGAGGACGAAGTGTTCCCGGCCAAGAGGCGAAACGGCCAAGCGGTAGAGGAATCGTTCGAGGACGTACTCGACCATGATCTCGTCTGTGGACCGGCTGTTGCGGCGAGCCAGGTTGCGCAGGTCGTTGTAGACGCGGCCGGCTGTGGTGTCACGCGCGGGGTTGGCCATCAGGCGAGCACTGCCTCTACGGCAGGACGGATGACGGAGAGAGCATTCAACTCGCGCGCGATGTGCTGGAGTTGGCCGACCCCGCTGCGTCCGTCTCGGCGCAGGTAGCGGCCGAGCGCCGACAGGGCGAGGGTCTCACCGACACGGTTGCGGTGGCGCATCGCGTCGACGACGCTGCGGGCTGCGTTGTATACGGGGATGGTCTCTCCCGGGGCTGCTTCGAACCGCTCGACTCCGAGGGCGAAGGTCTTCGAGGCATACTGCGCCACCACGGTCGGCGGGTAGGAAATCGTGGGGCGGCGTGTACCGCGCGGCACGGCGATGTGCACTGCCGCGGGGATGTCGTCGATCAGCTCGTGCAGGGCCAGGGCGGACTCACCACACACGGCAGCGTGAGGAGCCCGCGCGCACACGGCCAGTAGGTCTGAATGTGCGGTCTCCGGGGCGTCTGCCCGCCGGTACACCCCACGGGACAGTTCGTCTATCTCCCCCTCCGCCACCAAGGACGCCAGATCCCGGGGGGAGAGCAGTGCCTGACGTGCCTGCGCCGTCGTGAACGTGGGGGGCAGGTCGGCCAGCCGCTGCTCCAGGCGTGAGTTCTCCGCAGCGCTCATGTATCGAATGGTACCCCTCTGTCGGTCTCAAGGGATCGATTTGATACATCCTGACGACAGTCGGCGGTCAGGCGGATGGGAAGCGAGGTCGCGGATGTCGTGAGCCCCAGGTCGGACGCCCATCCCGTGGGATTTCCTGGGGACTTTTCGGGGACTTTCACGTCTGTCCCGGGGACATTCCGGGGACTTCCCGCCGCGTAAGCAGGGAAGGCTCTGACAGCGCTGAAGGGCACGAACGTGCTGGTCAGGGCCTGTTACCTCAACACTCGATGATGTTCACCGCAAGCCCGCCCCGAGCCGTCTCCTTGTACTTGACGCTCATGTCCGCGCCGGTTTCCTTCATCGTCTTGATGACCTTGTCCAGGGACACCTTGTGCGTGCCGTCCCCCCGCATCGCCATCTTCGCCGCCGTGACCGCCTTGACCGCGGCCATGCCGTTGCGCTCGATGCAGGGGATCTGGACGAGGCCGCCGACGGGGTCGCAGGTGAGGCCGAGGTTGTGTTCCATGCCGATCTCGGCCGCGTTCTCGACCTGCTCGGGGGAGCCGCCGAGCACCTCGGCGAGGGCACCGGCGGCCATCGAGCAGGCGGAACCGACCTCGCCCTGGCAGCCGACCTCGGCGCCGGAGATGGAGGCGTTCTCCTTGAAGAGCATGCCGATGGCGCCGGCGGCGAGGAGGAACCTCACCACTCCGTCCTCGTCGGCGCCGGGCACGAAGTTCACGTAGTAGTGGAGCACTGCGGGGATGATGCCGGCGGCCCCGTTGGTCGGGGCGGTCACGACCCGGCCGCCCGCCGCGTTCTCCTCGTTCACCGCCATCGCGTAGAGCGTGATCCACTCCATGGAGTGCGCCAACGGGTCGCCCTCGGCGCGGAGTTGGCGCGCGGTGACGGCGGCCCTGCGGCGCACCTTGAGGCCGCCCGGCAGGATGCCCTCGCGGGACATGCCCCGCGACACACACGCCTGCATCACCCGCCAGATCTCCAGCAGCCCGGTCCGGATCTCGTCCTCGGTGCGCCAGGCCCGCTCGTTCTCCAGCATCAGCGAGGAGATCGACAGGCCGGTCTCCCGCGCCAGGCGCAGCAGTTCGTCGCCGGTGCGGAAGGGGTACTTCAGGGCCGTGTCGTCGAGCTTGATCCGGTCCGCGCCGACCGCGTCCTCGTCGACGACGAACCCGCCGCCCACCGAGTAGTACGTCTTGGACAGCAGTTCGGCGCCCGAGGCGTCGTACGCCCACACCGTCATGCCGTTCGCGTGGTACGGCAGTGCCTCGCGGCGGTGCAGGACCAGGTCGTCGTCGAAGGAGAACGGGATCTCGCGCTCACCGAGCAGGTTCAGTGTCCCCGTGGCCCTGATCTGTGACACCCGGTCGTCCGCGGTCTCCACGTCCACCGTGCGTGGGGAGGCTCCCTCCAGGCCGAGCAGCACCGCCTTCGGGGTGCCGTGGCCGTGGCCGGTCGCGCCCAGGGAGCCGTAGAGCTCGCAGCGCACCGACGCGACGGAGTCCAGCAGCTCCTCGTTGCGCAGGCGGCGGGCGAAGATACGGGCCGCCCGCATCGGGCCGACCGTGTGGGAGCTGGACGGGCCGATGCCGATCGAGAACAGGTCGAAGACCGAGATGGCCACGGGAACTCCTTCAAAAAGGGCGGGGGCACACGGCGTCGGGTGCCCCCGCCGCGGAACTACTTGTTCAGGCCGGGGTACAGCGGGTGCTTGTCGGCGAGCGCCCTGACCCGGGCCTTCAGCGACTCCCCGTCGTAGGACGGCTTCAGTGTCTCGGCGATCACGTCCGCGACCTCGGCGAAGTCCTCGGTTGTGAAGCCGCGGGTGGCCAGGGCCGGCGTACCGATCCGCAGCCCCGACGTCACCATCGGCGGGCGCGGGTCGTTCGGGACGGCGTTGCGGTTGACCGTGATGCCGACCTCGTGGAGACGGTCCTCGGCCTGCCGCCCGTCCAGCTCGGACTCGCGCAGGTCGACGAGGAGCAGGTGCACGTCGGTGCCGCCGGAGAGCACGTCGACCCCGGCCTCCCGGGCGTCGTCAGCCGTCAGACGCTCGGCGAGGATGCGCGCACCGTCCACCGTACGCCGCTGGCGCTCCTTGAACTCCTCCGAGGCGGCGACCTTGAAGGACACGGCCTTCGCCGCGATCACGTGCTCCAGGGGACCACCCTGGAAGCCCGGGAAGACGGAGGAGTTCAGCTTCTTCGCGAACTCCTTCTTCGCGAGGATGATCCCGCCGCGCGGGCCGCCCAGCGTCTTGTGGGTCGTGGAGGTGACCACGTCCGCGTACTCGACGGGGTTCGGGTGCAGCCCGGCGGCCACGAGACCGGCGAAGTGCGCCATGTCGACCCACAGGTACGCCTCGACCTCGTCGGCGATCCGCCGGAACTCCGCGAAGTCCAGCTGCCGCGGGTAGGCGGACCAGCCCGCGATGATCACCTTCGGGCGGTGCTCCTTGGCCAGCCGTTCCAGCTCGGCCATGTCGACGAGCCCGGCCTCGTCGACGTGGTAGGCGACCACGTCGAACTGCTTGCCGGAGAAGTTCAGCCGCATCCCGTGGGTGAGGTGACCGCCGTGCGCGAGGTCGAGCCCGAGGATGGTGTCGCCGGGCTGGGCCAGCGCGAACAGGGCGGCCTGGTTGGCGGAGGCGCCGGAGTGCGGCTGCACGTTGGCGTACTCGGCGCCGAACAGCTCCTTGACCCGGTCGATCGCGATCTGCTCGGCCACGTCGACGTGCTCACAGCCGCCGTAGTAGCGGCGGCCCGGATAGCCCTCGGCGTACTTGTTGGTCAGGACCGAGCCCTGTGCCTCCATGACCGCGAGCGGCGCGAAGTTCTCGGACGCGATCATTTCGAGGGTGGACTGCTGGCGGTGCAGCTCGGCGTCGACCGCGGCGGCGATCTCCGGGTCGAGTTCGTGCAGGGGTGTGTTCAGTGCGGACGTCACGGTCATCGGGTGTGCAGCTCCTCAGCCGGCGGAAAAGGCGGTGTACTCGTCGGCGGAGAGGAGGTCGGCCGGCTCCTCCGTGACGCGTACCTTGAACAGCCAGCCGCCCTCGAAGGGGGCGGAGTTCACCAGCGACGGGTCGTTGACGACGTCCTCGTTGACCTCGGTGACCTCACCGGCCACCGGGGAGTACAGGTCGCTGACCGACTTGGTGGACTCCAGCTCGCCGCAGGTCTCGCCCGCGGTCACCGTGGCGCCGACCTCCGGGAGCTGGACGAAGACGACATCGCCGAGCGCGTTGGCCGCGTGCTCCGTGATGCCGACCGTCGAGACGCCGTCCTCGGCGCCCGACAGCCACTCGTGCTCCTTGCTGTAACGCAGCTGCTGGGGGTTGCTCATGGCCTGAATTCTCCTGTACGCGGGGGAGTGCTGGTGAATGGGGGTACTGCGCGAGGCGCGCTTGAGCAGCGACTATGTGCTCAGCATCACCTACGGCGGCCCTGTCAGGCCGCTTGTTTCCGGACGCCTGTTTCGGCTTCTACTTCTGACGCCTGTAGAACGGCAGCGCCACGACCTCGTACGCCTCGTGGCTGCCCCGGATGTCCACACCGACACCGGCCGTGCCCGGCGTCGCGTGCGCGGCGTCGACGTACGCGATGGCGATCGGCCTGCCCAGCGTGGGGGAGGGGGCGCCGGAGGTGACCTCGCCGATCACCGCACCGCCCGCGACGACGGCGTACCCGGCACGCGGCACCCGACGGCCCTCGGCGACCAGGCCGACGAGGACGCGAGGGGGGTTCTCGGCGGCACGCGAGGCGGCCTTGTGGAGGGCCTCGCGCCCGACGAAGTCCCCCTCCTTCTCGAACTTCACGACCCGGCCGAGCCCGGCGTCGAAGGGGGTCAGCTCCCGCGACAGCTCGTGCCCGTACAGCGGCATGCCCGCTTCCAGACGCAGGGTGTCCCGGCAGGACAGTCCGCAGGGGACCAGGCCCACACCCTCGCCGGCCTTGGTCAGCGCCTGCCACAACTCGACCGCGTGCTCCGGCTTCACGAACAGCTCGAAGCCGTCCTCGCCGGTGTACCCGGTGCGCGCGATCAGCGCGGGGACCCCGGCGACCGTGCCCGGCAGACCGGCGTAGTACTTCAGCCCGTCGAGATCGGCGTCGGTCAGGGACGCGAGGATCCCCGGAGACTCCGGTCCCTGTACGGCGATCAGCGCGTACGCGTCCCGGTCGTCCCGCACCTCGGCGTCGAAGCCGGCCGCGCGCTCGGTCAGCGCGTCCAGGACGACCTGGGCGTTGGAGGCGTTGGCGACCACCATGTAGTCGGTCTCGCCGAGCCGGTAGACGATCAGGTCGTCCAGGATGCCGCCGTCGGTCTGGCAGATCATGGTGTAGCGGGCCCGGCCGACACCGACGGAGCCGATGTTGCCGACGAGGGCGAAGTTCAAAAGGGCAGCCGCGGCCGGTCCGCTCACCGTGATCTCCCCCATGTGGGAGAGGTCGAAGAGCCCGGCCTTCGTACGCACCGCGGTGTGCTCGTCGCGCTCGGAGCCGTACCGCAGGGGCATGTCCCAGCCGGCGAAGTCGGTCATCGTCGCGCCGAGCGAGCGATGCAGGGCATCGAGGGCGGTGTGACGGGGTTCAGAACTGCTCATCGGGCGGTCGTCTCCAAGGATCCCAGGACATGGGTGTGACGGGCGAGGTGATTCCTCCCCATCTGTCATCGGAACCTGAGAGGTTCGCCATGAAGAAACATGGCTTGCACCTTGGGTGGAGCCGCCTTCGAGTGGGCGGCCCGCTTTTCAGATGTGCCTCGCCCGCGCGGTAACGGGGGCCTGAGAGATTCAAGGGAGGGACTTGCTCCTTCGGCGCCCGGGTACATGTACCCAGGACTCTCCCGCGCGGATTCAAGCGGCCGGTATGCAGTTGGCGCCGACATCATTGCACGCATCGCGGGCGGGCGGCAGGGCCGCACCCGGCCCCTCCCTTTGTAACTGGCTTGTGGCGGTACGCGTACAGAAACACGGGAGATCATCCATTACCTTCTCTTTACGCTTGGTGGGGAGGGGAGACCCTGACCCCGGAGGAGGACGATGACGGTGAACAGGACCACCGCGTACGCGACTACCTCGGGCCTGGCGCTGCCCGAGCAGCCCGCGGCCCCGGCCGTCGAGGCCCGCGGCACGCGCCCGGCGCCGGTCGTCCGTGACCTGCGCGACCGCCTGGGACACAGCCCGCACGCCCTGCTCTTCGGCCCCAAGGACCTCGTCGTCATCACCGGCCTGCCCGGCAGCGGCAAGTCCACCCTGATGAAGCGTGCGGTCACAGGGGCACGCATCGACTCCCAGGACACCCGCGACCGCTGGGACGGCCGACTGTCCCGCTTCCTGCCGTACGCCGTCTACCGCCCCCTGGTCCGGCTCGCGCACTACGCCGGACTGCGCCGCGCCCTGCGCTCCGGCGAGGGGGTCGTCGTGCACGACTGCGGGACGCAGACCTGGGTGCGCGGCTGGCTGGCCCGCGAGGCCCGCCGCCGGGGCGGCACCCTGCACCTGCTGCTCCTCGACGTCACGGCGGACGCAGCGCTGGAGGGCCAGCGCGAACGCGGCCGGGGTGTCTCGCGGTACGCCTTCCTGCGCCACCGGGGCGCGGCCGCCCGCCTGATCCGTGCCGTGGAGCGGGGCGACCTGCCCCAGGGCTGCGCCTCGGCGGTGCTGGTCGACCGGGAGGCGGCGGACGTCCTGCGGCGGATCGGCTTCACCGGCTGAGGCGGGAAGAACTCGTCCGGGCCGGGGCCGGCTCCCGCCGTACCCGCTAGCCTTTCAGCCACATCAGTACTGGGTTCACAGCAGGCGGTCGCACAGATGGATTTCCCGGCGGATCTCCCCGCGGACTTCTCGGAGTTTCCGGCACAGACGGCACACCCCCATCCGCACGGCGGATGGCCGGGCAACGAACTGGAGGAGGTGCTCTCCGCCTCCCTCGGCATGCCCTCGGCATGCGCCCGGATCATCGAGGTGCTCGGCCGCAGCTTCGTCTGGATCCCCCTGCCGAACGGCGGCGGCCCGCACAGCGGCCCCCTCGACCTGCCCACGCTGGAGATCGGCGGCCAGGCGTTCGTGCCGGTCTTCAGCTCCGAGGAGCAGTTCCGCCAGGTCGTCGGCAGCCATCTGTCGTGCACCATCGCCCCGGCGGTCGAGTTCGCCCGTGGCCTGCCCCCGCACGTGGGCCTCGCCCTGAACCCCGACGGTGTGGTCGGCGTCCCGCTCCCCCCGGCCGCCGTCGCCGACCTCTGCCGGGTGGGCCGCTCCCCCCTCGACGGCCCCAACACCGGCGGGCGGGTCAAGCTCTACGAACCGGACTGGCAGGACGACCCGGTCGACTTCCTCGCCACCGCCTCCGCGGAGTTCGCGGCGACCGGCGTGGTCCTGACGGCCCGCCGCTGCCTTGCGGCCATCGAGACGGCCGACCCGGTGATGTTCGTGGGCGTCGAACTCTCCCAATGGGAGGGAGATCTGCGCACCTTGCCGATGGACGCTCTCGGCCGGGCCCTGCACCGGACCCCGGTCCGGTGGCCGGTGAACCTGGTCCTGCTGGACGTGGCGGACGACCCGGTGGGGCACTGGATGCGCGAACAGGTACGGCCCTTCTACACGCAGGGCTAGGTGTGCTTCGACGATCCCGCCGTCCCGGCGCGCACATTCGCCCTGTCGCACCCGGTACCGGGCGGCCCTTCGCGTTGCGATCGCACGCACCGGACGCCGCCGCGTTCGACACCCGCCCCGGGAACAACCCGGCCCGGGGCGCGGGACTGTGCCACTATGCGGTCCGCCGCGGGCGCGACCGGTCACGGACGAGCGCACCCGTCGACAGCGCACAGATCCCGGGCTCGTGGGCGCTTAAGCTGGGTCCAAACTCGGGGCCGACTTCAAGAAGGGGCGAAACAGGGTGAGCGCCACCACGACCGGCCAGGTCGAGCACATGCTGCGCCAGGTGACCCCCGGGCGCTACGACGCCTACGAGGCACTGCTGCGCGCCCTCGCGACCCCCAACTCCGGCCAGGTCTGGATGCTTCTGTGGCACGGCCAGTCCGGCTCCCCCGACGCCCAGTACGGAAACATGGAGGTCGAGGGCTACGGCTACGCCCCATGCGTCACCTCCGCCCAGGAGTTGAGCGCCAGTGGCTGGAACCGCTCCTACGAAGTGGTCGAAGGCATCGACGTGGCCCGCACCCTGTTCCCCGACCACTACGGGCTCTGGCTCAACCCGCACGCCCCGGGCGGCGGCGTCGGCATCCCCTGGCTCGACCTGCGCCGCATCGCGACCGGCCTGGAGCGCCAGCCCGCGGGACCGCTGCGGCTGTCGGAACCCGGTATCGAGGTCCCGCAGTTCTACGCCCTGCTCTCGCACAACGCCCACCGCACCCCGGCGGTCCGCTCGCTGCGCCGCGCCTGGGTGCAGCCGGCGCTCGGTGCGCCATATCTCGCCATCGGTCTCGACGTGTACGACACCAGCCCCTCGGCCGTCGACTCGGTGCGCGGGATGATGCAGCAGTCCATCGGCGCCGTCCCGGACGGCCTCCCGGTGTCGACCGTGGCGATGTCCGACGAGTACGACCCGGTGGCCCTGTGGATGCGGGCCGGTGCCCGGCCCTTCTACGACCGCGAGGCCCACGGCGCCCCCGCCCAGGCCCCGGCAGCCGGGTACGGCTACCCTCCGGCCGGCGGAGGCTACTGAAAGTCACTTCCCTCTTTCTTACGCCATCACGTTACAACCACATTTCTCCGCGCGTAGATAACGGCGATTGGTCCGCAAGGTCGGCTAATCTCCGCTTCTGTCCCAACTGCCCCGCGTCCGAGGGGCGTTACCCAGTGTTCGGATAACGGAATCCTCCTTACTGCATCACGGTTGCGCATACTTTCTTCGCCAGGCCTGGCGGGTGATCGCAGCCACGTTGAAGACTCCCCAGTCAGATGCGGGATCGGAGAATCCTGTGAACACGAGCAAGTCGACAAAGCCGTAATCCACGGCAGGTGTAGGCCGGTCACCACCGGCGAGAGGGGTCGGGTCACTGTGACCGCACCGATCGAGACCACCGGGGCGCAGGCCGAGGTGCAGCCGGAGGCTGTCCTCGCCGGCGTCGACAAGGGGCAGATCGAGGGCCGTTCCCTGGGGCAGATCGCCTGGTCCCGTTTCAAGAGGGACAAGGTGGCGGTCGCCGGCGGTGTGATCGTCATCCTGCTGATCCTGCTCGCGGTGCTCTCGCGTCCCATCCAGGCCATGCTCGGCCTGGACCCGAACGCCCTCCACCAGGACCTGATCGACCCCAACACCTCGCTGCCCAAGGGCGACTTCGGCGGCATGAGCTGGGACCACCCGCTCGGTGTGGAGCCGAAGTTCGGCCGCGACATCGCCACCCGCATCCTCGAGGGCTCCTGGGTCTCCCTGGTCGTCGCCTTCGGCGCCACGGTCCTGTCCAACACGATCGGCGCCGTCCTCGGCGTGGTCGCGGGCTACTACGGCGGCCGGGTCGACACGATCATCAGCCGGCTGATGGACACCTTCCTGGCGTTCCCGCTGCTGCTGTTCGCCATCGCCATCTCGGCCACCCTCCAGGGCGGTGCCTTCGGCCTGGAGGGTCTGCCGCTGCACATCAGCGTGCTGATCTTCGTCATCGGCTTCTTCAACTGGCCCTACCTGGGCCGCATCGTGCGCGGTCAGACGCTGGCCCTGCGCGAGCGGGAGTTCGTCGACGCCTCGCGGGGGATGGGGGCCAGAGGGCCCTACATCCTCTTCCGCGAGCTGCTCCCGAACCTCGTCGGCCCGATCATCGTCTACTCGACGCTGCTCATCCCGACCAACATCCTCTTCGAGGCGTCCCTGAGCTTCCTCGGCGTCGGCATCCAGCCTCCGCAGGCGTCCTGGGGCGGCATGATCAACCAGGCGGTCGACTACTACCAGGTCGACCCCCAGTTCTTGATCGTGCCTGGTCTGGCCATCTTCGTGACCGTGCTGGCATTCAATCTGCTCGGCGACGGTCTCCGTGACGCTCTCGACCCGCGCAGCCGCTGATCCGCGGCCGCGGTGAGAGTCATAAAGATTTCCGACAACAAAGGGGAAGCAGACCATCATGCGAAGGTCAGCGCTGGCCGCAGTAGCGGCCATCGGCAGTGCGAGCCTGTTGCTCTCGGCTTGCAGCAAGGCTGATGACAACGGTGGAGACGGGAACAAGTCGGCTGGGGCCAACGCAGCGACCAAGGGTGTCGTCAACGCCTCCACCCAGAAGGGTGGGACGGTCACGTACGAGTACTCGGACGTGCCGGACTCCTTCGACCCGGGCAACACGTACTACGCCTACATGTACAACCTCAGCCGGCTGTACGCCCGCCCGCTGATGACCTTCCAGCCCGGCGCGGGCGAAGAGGGCAACAAGCTGGTCCCGGACCTCGCCGCGAGCGCCGGTGTGCCCAGCGACGGCGGCAAGACCTGGACGTACAAGCTGCGTTCGGGCCTGAAGTACCAGGACGGCACCCCGATCACCTCGAAGGACGTCAAGTACGGCGTCGAGCGCTCCAACTTCGCGCGTGACGTGCTCTCCCTCGGCCCGAACTACTTCCAGCAGTTCCTGATCGGCGGCAAGGCCTACAAGGGCCCCTACAAGGACAAGAGCGCCGAGGGCCTGAAGTCCATCGAGACGCCGGACGACACCACGATCGTCTTCAAGCTCGACCGCGCCTTCCAGGAGTTCGACTACCTGGTCGCCACCCCGCAGACGGCTCCGGTGCCGCAGGCCAAGGACACCGGCATCGACTACGTCAAGAGCATCGTGTCCTCGGGCTCGTACAAGTTCCAGAGCTACGACGAGGGCAAGCAGGCCGTCCTCGTCCGCAACGAGAACTGGGACCCGAAGACCGACCCGCTGCGCAAGCAGTACCCGGACAAGATCGTCGTCAAGCTCAAGGTCAACGCCGAGACGATCGACCAGGACGTCCAGGCCGGTGACGCGATCGACCTCGGTGGTACCGGTGTCCAGGCCGCGACCCAGGCGAAGGTCGTCAACAGCGCCGACCTGAAGGCCAACACGGACAACACCTACGGTGGCCGTCTGGTCTACATGGCGATCAACAACCAGGTCGCCCCGTTCGACAAGGTCGAGTGCCGCAAGGCCGTCGAGTACGCCATCGACAAGGTCTCCGTGCAGACCGCCGAGGGCGGCCCGATCCGCGGTGACGTCGCCACCACCGTCCTGCCGCCGGACATCACCGGCTACCAGAAGGCCGACGTCTACGCGACCACCGGCAACAAGGGTGACGTCGCCAAGGCCAAGGCGCAGCTGAAGGCCTGCGGCAAGACGTCGATCAACACCAACCTCTCGGCGCGCAGCGACCGTCCGCAGGAGATCGACGCGGCCACCGCGATCATCGCCTCGCTGAAGAAGGTCGGCATCAACGCCAGCCTGAAGCAGTACCCGTCGGGCAAGTACTTCACCGACTACGCGGGTGTGCCGTCGTTCGACAAGAAGCAGAACATCGGCCTGCACATGATGCAGTGGGGTGCCGACTGGAACTCCGGCTACGGCTTCCTCCAGCAGATCCTGCACGGTGACGCGATCGGCGCCTCCGGTAACACCAACCTCTCGTATCTGAACGACAGTCAGATCAACGAGATGCTGGAGAAGGCCATCGCCACCGAGGACGACACCGCGCGCAACGCCCTGTACGGGCAGATCGACAAGCGTGCGATGGACCTGGCGGCGCTCGTCCCGCTGACCTACTTCAAGGTCCTGCTGTACCGCCCCGCGGGCTTCACCAACCTGGTGTCCTCGGCGGCCTTCAGCGGTCAGTACGACTACCTCAACATCGGCACGACCAAGAAGTAGCCCCGGAAGGCAGGTGAAGGCATTGGTGCCCGCGGGCTCAGCAGCCCGCGGGCACCAGCGCCGGTCCCCGTGATCTCGTACATCCTCCGTCGGACGTTCGCGGCAGTGCTCCTGCTGCTGGTCGTCACCGCGGTCACCTTCGCGATCTTCTTCCTGTTGCCGCGCATGGCCGGACAGTCCGCCGACCAGCTCGCGCAGCAGTACATCGGAAAGAGCCCGACGAAGGCCGACATCCTCGCGGTCAAGCAGAACCTCGGTCTTGACGACCCCCTGTACCTGCAGTACTGGCACTTCATCAAGGGGATCGTGGCCGGCGCCACCTACAACCTGGGCCCCACCACCGCGCACTGCAGCGCCCCCTGCTTCGGCTATTCCTTCAAGAACCACGTCGAGGTCTGGCCGCAGCTCACCTCGCGCCTTCCGGTGACCGTCTCGCTGGCCGCCGGTGCCGCCGTGCTGTGGCTGGTGTCCGGTGTCGTGATCGGCGTGATCTCGGCACTGCGGCCCCGCAGCTTCTTCGACCGCGCCTTCATGGGTGTCGCGCTCGCCGGTGTCTCGCTGCCCATGTTCTTCACGGGCAACCTGGCGCTGCTGCTCTTCACCTACCAGTGGCCGATCTTCGGCCGCACCTATGTGCCGTTCACCGAGAATCCGGCCGAGTGGGCCAACACGCTCTTCCCGGCCTGGTGCTCACTGGCGCTGCTCTACTCCGCCATCTACGCGCGGCTCACCCGCTCGGGCATGATGGAGACGATGAACGAGGACTTCATCCGCACGGCCCGCGCCAAGGGCCTGCGCGAGCGCAGCGTCGTGACCCGGCACGGGCTGCGGGCCGCGCTGACCCCGATCATCACCGTCTTCGGCATGGACCTGGGCCTGCTGCTCGGCGGCGCGGTGATCACCGAGACGGTGTTCTCGCTGCCCGGCATCGGCCAGTACGCGGTGCAGGGCATCACCGACAACGACCTGCCCCCGATCCTCGGCGTCACCCTGCTCGCCGCCCTCTTCGTCGTAGTCGCAAATCTCCTGGTGGACCTGTTGTACGCCGCCGCCGACCCGCGGGTGAGGCTCTCGTGACCGAACTCTCCAAGACCGGTGCCGCCCTGGGCGAGCCGGCTCCGGGGAACGCCCCCGACGCCTTCCTCGCGGTCCGCGACCTCAAGGTGCACTTCCCGACCGACGACGGCCTGGTCAAGTCCGTGGACGGGCTCACCTTCGAGGTGGAGAAGGGCAAGACCCTCTGCATCGTGGGCGAGTCCGGATCCGGCAAGTCCGTCACCTCGCTCGCGATCATGGGCCTGCACCGGCTCGGGGCGCAGGGCAAGCACGTGCAGATGTCCGGCGAGATCTGGCTGGACGGCAAGGAACTGGTCTCCGCCGACCCGGACGAGGTGCGCCGACTGCGCGGCCGCGAGATGGCGATGATCTTCCAGGACCCGCTGTCCGCGATGCACCCGTACTACACGATCGGCAGCCAGATCGTGGAGGCGTACCGGGTCCACCACGACGTCAGCAAGAAGGTCGCGCGCAAGCGGGCCGTCGAGATGCTCGACCGGGTCGGCATCCCCGAGCCGGACAAGCGCGTGGACGGCTACCCGCACGAGTTCTCCGGCGGTATGCGCCAGCGCGCGATGATCGCGATGGCGCTGGTCAACAACCCCGAGCTGCTGATCGCGGACGAGCCGACGACCGCCCTCGACGTCACCGTCCAGGCGCAGATCCTCGACCTCATCCGGGACCTGCAGAAGGAGTTCGGCTCCGCGGTCGTCCTGATCACCCACGACCTCGGTGTGGTCGCCGAGATCGCCGACGACGTGCTCGTGATGTACGGCGGCCGGTGCGTGGAGCGGGGCAGCGTCGACGACGTCTTCGAGCGCCCGCAGCACCCGTACACCTGGGGCCTGCTCGGTTCGATGCCACGCATCGACCGTGAGACCTCCGAGCGGCTCATCCCCGTCAAGGGCCAGCCGCCGAGCCTCATCAACGTCCCCTCGGGCTGCGCCTTCCACCCCCGCTGCCCGTACGCGGACATCCCCAAGGGCGACGTCACCCGTACCATGCGCCCGGAGCTCCAGCAGGTCGGCGGCGGGCACTTCTCCGCGTGCCACCTCTCGCCGGAGGACCGCACGCGGATCTGGACCGAAGAGATTGCGCCGAAGCTGTGAGTGAGACGAAGACATCGGACCCGGCGGCTCCCGAAGAGCGCGAGGTGCTGCTCAAGGTTGAGGGCCTTAAGAAGCACTTCCCGATCCGCAAGGGCGTCCTCCAGCGCCAGGTCGGCGCGGTCAAGGCGGTCGACGGCATCGACTTCGAGGTGCGCAAGGGCGAGACGCTCGGCGTGGTCGGCGAGTCGGGCTGCGGCAAGTCGACGATGGGCCGGGTCATCACCCGGCTCCAGGACCCGACCGGCGGCTCGATCCACTTCGAGGGCCAGGACATCACACGGCTGAAGCCGGCCGGGATGCGTCCGCTGCGGCGGGACATCCAGATGATCTTCCAGGACCCCTACGGCTCCCTGAACCCCCGGCACACCATCGGCTCGATCGTCTCGGCGCCGTTCCGGCTGCAGAGCGTCGAGCCGGAGGGCGGGGTGAAGAAGGAGGTCCAGCGCCTCCTGGAGCTGGTCGGCCTGAGCCCCGAGCACTTCAACCGCTACCCGCACGAGTTCTCCGGCGGTCAGCGTCAGCGCATCGGGATCGCGCGGGCGCTCGCGTTGAAGCCGAAGCTGGTGGTGGCCGACGAGCCGGTGTCCGCGCTGGACGTGTCGATCCAGGCGCAGGTCGTGAACCTGATGGACGACCTCCAGAACGAGCTGGGCCTGACGTACGTGATCATCGCGCACGACCTGTCCGTCGTCCGCCATGTCTCGGACCGCATCGCGGTGATGTACCTCGGCAAGATCGTCGAACTCGCCGACCGCACCTCGCTGTACGAGGCGCCGATGCACCCGTACACCAAGGCGCTGATGTCGGCGGTGCCGGTGCCCGACCCCAAGCGCCGGGGCGCCAAGAGCGAGCGCATCCTGCTGCGCGGTGACGTGCCGTCCCCGATCTCGCCCCCCTCGGGCTGCCGCTTCCACACGCGGTGCTGGAAGGCGACGGAGGTCTGCAGGACGACGGAGCCGCAGCTGATCGAGCTGCGCCCCGGTCAGCGCGTGGCCTGTCACCACCCCGAGAACTTCGAGGACCAGGCTCCGCAGGACACGGTCCTGCTGTCGGTCGCCAAGGAGGCGGCCGAACTGGTCGCCGACGAGGTGCTGGCGGAGTCGGCGGAGACGTCGGCGGCCCTGGCGGCGCAGATGGGCGCTGCCCAGGAGGCCGAGCCCTCCGAGGAGACGGCCGAGAAGCCCGCGGCGGAGGTCACCGCCGACGCCGGAGCCACGTCGGCGAAGACCGGTCCGGGGGCCAGGACCACGCCCGCCGCCGCGGTCCAGGAGCCACCCGCCGCCGAGGAGCCCGCCTCCGAGACCCCCGGCTCGCCGGAACCGGAACCGGAAGCGGATCGTCAGGAGTCAACTGACAAGTAGCGCATGACAAGTTGGCAAAGTCATGCACATGCCCGAACGGGAGAGTGAAGAGTCGTCCGTGTCCGACTTATCGGCACACGCGCGAAAGGGACGACTCATGAAACTCTCCCGTTCGGCACGTTCAGGGGCCATCGCGACCGCGGTGGCCTCCTTCTTCGTCGTCGCCGCTTCCCCCGGCCCGCACCCGGGCGCACCGGGCATCGGCGACAGCTACTTCCCGAACCTCGGCAACGGCGGCTTCGACGCCCGGCACTACACCCTCGACGTGGCGTACAACCCGGACACCGACCGCCTGGACGGACGTACGACACTCACCGCCCGCGCCACCCAGAACCTCTCCTCCTTCGACCTGGACCTGCAGAAACTCGAGGTCACAAGGGTCGAAGTGAACGGCAGACGGGCCCAGTTCACGCGCGACGGCGACGAGATCCGCATCTCCCCGCGCCAGTCCCTGCGCAAGGGCCACGACTTCACGGTCGCCGTCACCTACGGCGGCGTCCCGGAACCCCTCAACGGCCCCATCGTCTTCGGCTCCGACTACGGCTGGATGAAGACCCCCGACGGCGTCTTCGTCGCCTGTGAACCCAACGCGGCCTCGACCTGGTTCCCGTCCAGCGACCACCCCTCCGACAAGGCCACGTACGACATCCGCTTCAAGACCCCCAAGGGCCTGACCGCGGTCTCCAACGGTCGGCTCGTGTCGACGTACGACAAGGGCGGCTCGACGTACACCCACTGGCGCGAGAAGAAGCCGATGGCGACCTACCTCGCGACCGCCACCATCGGGAAGTTCGACGTACGGACCGGTACGACCCCCGGCGGCATCCCCATCTACACCGCGATCGACCCGGTGCTGGCGAACAGCAACAACGTGGACGTGTACGGGGTGACGGCCGAGGCCACCGACTACTGGTCGCAGGTCTTCGGGCCGTACCCCTTCGAGGAGACCGGCGCGATCGTCGACGACATGCCGCAGGCCGGGTTCTCGCTGGAGGTACAGACGAAGCCGGCCTACTCGGCGGTGCGCAGCGAGACGACGATCGTGCACGAGCTCGCCCACCAGTGGTTCGGGGACAGCGTCTCGGTCGCGCACTGGAAGGACATCTGGCTCAACGAGGGCTTCGCCACCTACGCCCAGTGGCTGTGGGCCGAGCACCGGGGCACCCGCAGCGCCCACGACTCCTTCATCGCGGGCTACGACGCCCGTCCCGCAGGCAGCGCCTTCTGGCAGACCACCGTCGGCGACCCGCAGCGCGACACGATGTTCGCGTCCGCGGTCTACCAGCGGGGCGCGATGACCCTCCAGGTGCTGCGCGAACGCATCGGCGACCAGGCCTTCTTCAAGCTGCTGCCGGCCTGGACGAAACTCCACCGCTACGGCAACGCGAGCACCGCCGACTTCATCGGCCTCGCCGAGAAGGTCAGCGGGCAGCAGCTGGACGACCTGTTCGGGACGTGGCTGTTCACGACGGGCAAACCGGCCCTGTAGCAGTCCACGGGTAAGAATGTGGGGTGCTCCAGCAACTGTTCAGCCCCTCCGTCCAGCACACGCTCGACCTCGTCGGCATCTTCGTGTTCGCCATCTCGGGCGCGTTGCTGGCCGTCCGCAAGAACTTCGACGTCTTCGGCATCGCCGTCCTCGCCGAGGTCACCGCGCTGGGCGGAGGGCTGTTCCGGGACCTGATCATCGGCGCGGTACCGCCCGCCGCCTTCACGGACCTGGGGTACTTCATCACCCCGCTCCTCGCCGCCCTGCTCGTCTTCTTCCTGCACCCGCACGTGGAGCGGATCCAGGTCGGCGTGAACGTCTTCGACGCGGCCGGCCTCGGCCTGTTCTGCGTCGCGGGGACGACGAAGGCGTACGAGTACGGCCTTGGCCTGACCCAGTCCGCGACGCTGGGCATGGCCACCGCCGTCGGCGGCGGTGTACTGCGGGACGTGGTCGCGGGCGAGGTGCCCTCGCTGCTGCGCTGGGACCGCGACCTGTACGCGGTCCCGGCGATCGTCGGCGCCACCATGGCCGTCCTGTGCATCCGCTACGACGCCCTCACCCCGTTGACCGGCGGGCTCGCGGCCCTCACCGCCTTCGTACTGCGCCTGCTCGCGATGAGGTTCCACTGGCGAGCACCGCGGGCGTGGAACCGGCGGTCGACCGTGCGTGAGGAGTAGCGCCCGCCCGGCCGTGCAGCAGCCCCATCTCCTCCGTCAGCCAGCGGAACGCCGGGACCACCTGCGGCCGCCACAGCGCCATGTTGTGGCCGCCCGCGCTCTTCGGGATGTAGACGACGTGCACGGTCGTCGGCGCCTTCGCGATCTGTTCGAGACCGGTGGCCGCCTCGTAACCGTCGCCCGGCTGCCCGGACTCGTAGAGCGCGATCGCGGGCGGGGCAAGGGCGTCCCGCAGCAGCACGTAGGGGTTGTTGGCGCGGCGCAGCGCGGGGGTCTCGGCGGCCAGCGAGTTGCGTTCGCCGATCGGGTCGTTGTAGCCGGACATGCTGACCGCGGCCCGGTAGCGGTCGGGGTGGGCGACCGCGAGCTTCGTCGCGCAGTGCCCGCCCGCGGAGTACCCGGCCACCGCCCAGCCCGTCGGCCCGGGCTGGGCACGGAAGTTGTCCGTGACCATCTTCTGCACGTCGACGCTGAGCCAGGTGTCCGCGTTCACCGTGCCGGTGATGTTGGCGCAGCCGGTGTCCACTCCGGCCAGCAGGTTCATGCGCGGGGCGACCAGGACGAACGGCGCCACCCGGCCGGCCCGCATCAGTGGCCGCAGCTGGTTGACCGCGTGCAGCGACCCGAACCAGGCCTTCGCCGAGCCGGGATAGCCCGACAGCAGCTCCACCACGGGGAACTTGTGGTGCCGGTACGCGGGCTCGGTGTACTGCGGCGGCAGCCAGACGTAGACCTCGGCGTCCACGCCCGACACCCGGCCCTTGAGCTGGGTCACCCGCACGTCCTTCATGCCGGGTCCGGAGGCCTGTACGAAGTGCTGCTTCACCTTGGGCAAACGTTTCAGCGCGATACCGCCGGTGCCGCTGGCGCCGAGGTTCGCCGCCTGCTGGACGTGGTTGCCGGTGCCGAGCAGGTCGGCCCAGTCGTCGTACAGGTTGTTCTGGTTGTTGACCAGTACGAAGACGAGGGCGACGGCCGTGCCCTGGGCGAACAGCACCATCAGCAGCCGGGCCAGGGCGCGCAGGGCGCGGTGGCCTCTGATCCGCGACCACAGGGCGAGCGGAAGCGCGACGGCGACGACGGACAGCACGATCAGCGTGTAGAGGAACGCGGTCCCGGTGAGGCTCATGCCCCTGTAGAGGGGGAAGCCGGTGCATCGGTTTACGGACGTGTGCGGACGCTTACCAGGAAATTGCCCGGGTCTCACCTGGCATACCTGGCACCGAACTGTGGCGAAGCGAGAGAAAGCTACCGCTTAGTAGTAACTTGTTGTACCGTTCAGCCATGCCAGAAGCAGCCTCCGCCACGCGTGCCACGATCGGCGACAGCGAGTTCGACCGGGACACCACGGTCACCCGCCGCGCACCCGGCGTCTACGACATCGACCTCTCCGCGGGCTGGACGATCATCAGCGCCGTCAACGGCGGCTATCTGCTGGCGGTCCTGGGCCGCGCCCTCGCGGACGCCCTGCCGCACTCCGACCCGTTCACGATCTCCGCGCACTACCTGACCGCGTCCCAGCCGGGCCCCGCGGTCGTCCGCACGGACGTCGTCCGCACCGGCCGCACCCTCTCCACCGGCCAGGCCTCGCTGTTCCAGTACGACGAGCGGGGCGAAGAGGTCGAACGCATCCGCGTCCTCGCCTCCTACGGCGACCTCGACTCCCTGCCCGACGACGTCCGTACGACGGCGAAGCCCCCGGCGTTCCCGCCGATGGACCAGTGCTTCGGCCCCGAGGACGGCCCGGCCCCCGTCGACGGCAGCTCGGCCATCACCGACCGTCTGATGCTCAAGCTGGACCCCTCCACCCTGGGCTGGGCCCTCGGCGCACCCTCCGGCAAGGGGGAGATGCGCTCCTGGTTCGGGCTCGCCGACGGCCGTGACGCCGACCCCTTCGCACTGCTCCTGGCGGTGGACGCGCTGCCTCCCACGGCCTTCGAGATCGGCCTGAAGGGCTGGGTGCCGACGGTCGAACTGACCGTCCATGTGCGGTCCCGCCCGGCCCCCGGACCCCTGCGTGTCTCCATCACCACCCGCAACCTCGCCGGCGGCTTCCTGGAGGAGGACGCCGAGGTCTGGGACAGCGAGGACCGGCTGGTCGCGCAGTCGCGGCAGCTGGCCCGGGCCAGGCTCGCCTGAGGGGAGTCCGTGCCTGTGTCACGGGCGTGTACCAGCGAGTAAGTCGGCGATCTGTGCGAAAGGCCAGGTCAGGTAGGTTGCTTTAGCCGCACTTTGCCTGGCGCACAGGCGAGGGACAGCGGGGACTCAAGGAAGCCCTAAGGGCTGTTGGTTGAGTTCCCGGCCTCAGGACTTACTCATCTTCCCTGGAGCGGTCTCTCATGAAGCGTGTGCGTCTCCTCCCCGCCGTGGCTCTGCTGGCGCTCTCGCCCCTCGCCCTGGCGGCCTGCGGCTCGAGCGGCTCGTCGTCGACCTCGAACAGCGGTACCTCGGGCCAGAACTGTCAGGCACCCACCGGCAACGCGTCCGGCATGCCGACCGGTGCGGCCCCGTCCGGCGCCCCCACCGGCAACGCGACCGCACGGCCCTCCGGTGCCCCGTCGGGCGCCCGGACCGGCGGGCCGGGCGGTGGCGGTCAGGGTGGCCCCGGCGGTGGCGGTCAGCGTGGTGGCTGCGGTGGTCCGGGCGGTGGCATGAACGGTGGCGGCGCAGCCCCGAGCGGCGCCCCCAGCGCGGCGGCCACCAAGAGCTGACACGGACGTCATAGAGGCGTCGTCGTACGACAGGGGCGGCACTCCCGGTGAACGGGGGTGCCGCCCCTGTGTGCTGTCGGTGGCTCAGCCCAGCCAGTGGTCGCGGCCGATGCTGATGAGCCGCATCTGACGCTCCGCCACCTGACAGACACGGGTCCGCTCCTCCTGCGAGGCCTCCAGCGCCTCCAGGAACAGCGAGGCCGTGATCAGCATCTGGTCCACGTACAGGTTGGCCAGCATGAGCAGGTCGTCCTCGCTCCAGCCCCCGGACACCGGGTCCTTGGCCAGCTCGTCCTTCACCTCTTCGCCGAACCGGGCCAGTTGGTCCCGGATGGCCTCCCGTACCGGCTGGACTCCGCCATGCCGTTCACGGGCGATGAAGCGGACGTGGGCGGGGTACGCGTTCACATGGCCGGAGATCAACTCGATGGCGCGCGCGATGCGTTGCTCGTGGCCGTCGGCCGACACCGTCGTCCGGATCATGGGGTGCAGGCTGCCCAGCGCCTCCTCGACCAGGGCCACACCGAGATCCTCGATGGAGCGGAAGTGCCGGTAGAAGGCGGTCGGGGCGACACCCACGGCGCGGGTGACCTCGCGCAGGCCCAGGCTGCTCAGGCTCTGCTCCTCCAGCAGTGCGAGTGCCGCGTCCAGGAGCGACTGCCGGGTCTTCTGCTTCTGCGCCTGCCGGATGCCGAGGGTGTGACTCATGTCATCCAGTTAACAACTGTTCTCCGTAATTGGAAAGCCGGGAGACGCGCTAGACTCTGGAGTCAGTGAACAACTGTAACCACAACTGTTCACCCAAATGTAACGCCAGTCCGATCGGAGGGGGATCCGCCCCATGTTGTTCCTCGTCGCCGCACTCATGCTGCTCGGCGTCGTCCTGGGCACCGTCGCCCACACGTCGTTCGCCTTCACCGCCGTCGCCGCCACTGTCATCGCCGCCTGGCTCGGCATCTTCGCGCTCCGCGAGCGCCACGCCCGCCGCCGCACCCCGTCCCACTGACCCCCGCCCCACCGTCCCCCGGAGCACTGATCACCATGCAGCTCACCGCTCAGGCCACCCCCGCCACCCGCACCGGCGCCCGTGACGCCGACGGCATGGCCGTGGCGTCCTTCGTCCTCGGCCTCCTCGGCCTTCTCGTCCTCAACGTCTTCCTCGGCCCGATCGCCATCGTCCTGGCCTCCGTCGCCCTGTGGCGCGGTACCACCCGGCGCGGCCGCGCCTACCTGGGCCTCGGTCTCGGAGTGGCGGACCTCCTGGTCCTGGTGGCCGCCATGCAGCTGGACAGCACCGTTTCCTGGAGCCTGTGAGCCGTACCGCCACCGGCCGGTCCTGGCCTGAGGCAGCCCATGCACGCCCCGTAGAATCGGCGTCACCATGGCATACCTCGACCACGCCGCGACCACCCCGATGCTTCCCGAGGCGGTCGAGGCACTCAGCGCCCACCTCGGCGCCACCGGCAACGCCTCTTCCCTCCACGCATCCGGCCGCAAGGCCCGCCGCACGGTCGAGGAATCCCGCGAGACCCTCGCGGAGGCGCTCGGCGCCCGTCCCAGCGAGATCGTCTTCACCTCCGGCGGCACGGAGGCCGACAACCTCGCCGTGAAGGGCCTGTACTGGTCCCGGCGCGACGCGGACCCCGCAAGGACGCGGGTCCTCGCCAGCCCCGTCGAACACCACGCCGTCCTCGACGCCGTCCACTGGCTCGGCGAACACGAGGGCGCCACCGTCGAGTACCTCCCTGTCGACAGCTACGGCCGGGTCCACCCGGACGCCCTGCGCGAGGCGATCGCCCGCAACCCCGACGACGTTGCCCTGGCCACGGTCATGTGGGCCAACAACGAGATCGGCACGGTCCTGCCGGTCCGCGAACTCGCCGACGTCGCACAGGAGTTCGGCGTCCCGCTGCACGCCGACGCGGTCCAGGCCTTCGGCCAGGTACCCGTCGACTTCGCCGCCTCCGGCCTCGCCGCGATGACGGTCTCCGGCCACAAGATCGGCGGCCCGTACGGCATCGGCGCCCTTGTCCTCGGCCGTGAGTGGACCCCCGTTCCCGTGCTGCACGGGGGCGGCCAGGAGCGTCACGTCCGCTCCGGCACCCTCGACGTCCCCGCCATCGCCTCCTTCGCCGTGGCCGGCCGACTGGCCGCCGAGCAGCGCGAGTGGTTCGCCACCGAGATCGGCACCCTGCGCGACGCCCTGGTGGAGGCGGTCCGTACGGCGGTCCCGGACGCGATCCTCGGCGGCGACCCGGCACCGGGGGGCCGCCTTCCGGCCAACGCCCACTTCACGTTCCCGGGGTGCGAGGGCGACTCCCTGCTCCTCCTCCTGGACGCGCAGGGCATCGAGTGCTCCACCGGGTCCGCCTGCACCGCGGGCGTTGCCCAGCCCAGCCATGTCCTGCTGGCCACCGGCACCGACCCCGACCTGGCCCGCGGCACGCTCCGCTTCTCCTTCGGGCACACCTCCACCGAGACGGACGTCGAGGCGGTGGCCAAGGCGATCGGCCCGGTGGTGGAACGTGCCCGCGCGGCGGGGCTGACGTAGGGGCGTGCACCTCGTCCCGCAGGTCTTCGCCCCGCTCGCGGCCCTGACGTGCGGCACCCTCGTGCTCAAGAGTCGACCGTGACCGCCATCAAAGACCTGGCCCCGTACGTCGGGCCGGGGGCCGCCGCCGGCACTTCCACTGCCGGCGGCGGCCTGCTGACGAGACCCGGTCGTCCGGTCCGGTCAGCTCTCCGTGACCATCAGGGACGCCATCATTCCCTCGTCCTCGTGCTGCAGCAGATGGCAGTGGAGCATGTACATGTAGGTGTCGTCGGCGAAGTCGGTGAACTCCATGGCGATCTCGATCGTGCCGCCGCCGACGACCTCGAAGGTGTCGTACCAGCCGAGTTCGACCCCTGTGGGTTTCGCGCCGTTGATCGATATGAGTTGGTACGGCACGTCATGCAGATGGAACGAGTGTTCCAACTGGCTGGCGTTGGTGATCGTCCAGATCTCCTTGGAGCCCAGTGTGGTGCTGATCATGGCCATGCCGGCCATGGTGAGTCCGGCCGAACCGTTGATCTTCATCGTCGCGCCCGTGTTGCTGAGGGTGATGGTGCGGGCGGTGAAGTCCGAGGTGTCGTACCGCTCGATGGTGTTGAGCGTGCTCGGCAGGTCGGCCGGGGTGTCGGTGCCGCCCGCCGCGACGGTGAGGAAGTCGTACGTGCCGGAGCCGCCGCGGATCCAGCCGGTCGTGACGACCGCCTGGAGCGTGACGTCGGCGCTGACGTCCATGACGAACTCGGCACGCGCACCGGCCACCAGCCGGATGGTGGTCACCTCGGCGGCCTCGGCCAGATACCCCTGGTCGGTGGCGATCTGCGTCAGTGTGCCGCCGTCGCTGCGCTGGATGGTGATGATGTCCGACGGTGAGGCGTTGAGCGCCCGGAAGCGGTTGCGGGTCTTGGTGGCGGAGAAGGCGAGCGTGGTGTCGTCGACGTTCTCGCCGTTCACCAGCAAGGGGTAGCTGAGGCCGGAGGTGAGGTAGCCGGCCTGGTCGTACTTGATGTCGCCGGTGCTGCCCACGGCCAGGCACTGGAAGATCAGCGGGATGTCGTCCACGCCGTAGTCGCTGGGCAGCGCCGCCGATGTGTCGGAGTCGTCCTCCACGATGATCATCCCGGCCAGGCCGTGGGTGGCCTGCTTGGCCGTGGTTCCCAGGGCGTGCGGGTGGTACCAGAGGGTCTTGGCCTCGTCCAGAACCGTGAAGGTGGGGGACCAGGTGGTGCCGGCGGCGAAGGCGTTCTGCGGTCCGCCGTCCATCTTGGCCGGGATGTGGGCGCCGTGGAAGTGGACGGTGGTGTCCTCGGAGAGGCCGTTGGTGATGTTCAGCAGCACGGTGTCGCCCTTGGTCCACTTCATGGTGGGGCCGAGGAACGACTGGTTGTAACCGGCGGTGGTGCTGGTGACGCCGCTGAGCACCTCGGCGCTGCCGGTCTGTGCCGCCAGGGTGAAAGTGGTGGTGCCGCCGGACGTGGTGCCCTCCAGCAGGTCCGGGATGGTGAGGGTGCCGTCCGTCGCGGCCGCCGCCTTGTTGCGGGTGCCCTCGGTCAGCAGGGAGAACGCGGCGCCCGCCGCCCCCACGGCTCCCAGGCCCACCCCGGCCATCCCGCCGAGGAACTTCCTTCGGTGCAGCCCCTTGCGGCCGCCGCTCTCCTTGGTGTGCTCGCCCTTGGTTTGCCGGCCGTCTCGAGCGTGTGCGCCTCTGCCCGGCTCTGTGGTGTGTGTCATGGCCAGGGAGCCTCGGGCCACGGCCTGTGCGAATGCTGAGGTGAAACTAGGTGCGGGCCCGGGAAGCTGTGAAGGCGGAGCCCGGTCAACTCCCTTGAGGGAAAGTCAGGTTGAAGGTCCGCAGGTCATGATCGTGGTGCGGGACATGTCGGGCGCGCCGTCCTTGCCGGAAGTTCATACCTGGGCGGGGGCACTCCGCGCCCTGCGCACGAGCTGCATGTACCGCTTCCAGTCCCAGTGTTCGCCCGGGTCGGTGTGGTCCGTCCCCGGCACCTCCACATGGCCGATGATGTGCTCGCGGTCGACGGGTATGTCGTACCGCGCGCATATCCGGGCCGTGAGCCGCGCCGAGGCTTCGTACATCGCGTCCGTGAAGTCCTCGGGCCGGTCCACGAACCCCTCGTGCTCGATGCCGACGCTGCGTTCGTTGTAGGCGCGGTTGCCCGCGTGGTACGCCACGTCCAGCTCGCGGATCATCTGGGTGATGCGGCCGTCCTTGCGGACGATGTAGTGCGCGGCCGCACCGTGCCCCGGGTCCTGGAACACCTTCACCGCGCTCGCGAAACTGCCCTGGGTGACATGGATGACCACCATGTCCACGCCGTAGTCGTCGGGCCGGTCCGCGCGCCGCCAGTTCGCGTCGGACGCCGCCACCCACCGCGCGCCGCGGAAGTCGACCGCGCCCTCGACGCGCGGTTTCTCCACCCCGGGCGCCCGCCACCACAGCCGCGCCAGCTCGTCCCGGGCCAGCACGGCCGAGCCCACGGCGGCTGCCGCACCGCCGACGAGCAGGGCACGGCGGCCGATGCGCCGGTCGCCGTCCTCGGATGCCTGTTTCGCCCCCATGCGATCCTCAACGGATACTCGTGGGCTTCGGTTCCCGCGCCCCCTTACCCTTGAGGGGTTATGACTGACACCATGCCGCGCCCTCTCCGTGTTCTCGCCGCCATGTCCGGAGGAGTGGACTCCGCCGTCGCCGCCGCCCGCGCCGCCGAGGCAGGCCATGACGTGACCGGCGTCCACCTCGCCCTCTCCGCGAACCCGCAGTCGTTCCGTACCGGCGCGCGCGGCTGTTGCACCATCGAGGACTCGCGCGACGCCCGCCGCGCCGCCGACGTCATCGGCATCCCGTTCTACGTCTGGGACCTCGCCGACCGCTTCCGCGAGGACGTCGTCGAGGACTTCGTCGCCGAGTACGAGGCCGGCCGCACCCCCAACCCCTGCCTGCGCTGCAACGAGAAGATCAAGTTCGCCGCCCTGCTCGACAAGGCGCTCGCGCTCGGCTTCGACGCGGTGTGCACCGGCCACTACGCGAAGGTTCTGGTGGGTGAGGACGGCTCCCGGGAGCTGCACCGCGCCTCGGACATGGCGAAGGACCAGTCGTACGTCCTGGGCGTCCTGGACGAGAAGCAGCTGGCGCACGCCCTGTTCCCGCTCGGCGACACCGTCACCACCAAGCACGAGATCCGCGCCGAGGCCGAGCGCCGCGGCCTCGCGGTCGCCAAGAAGCCCGACTCCCACGACATCTGCTTCATCGCCGACGGCGACACCCAGGGCTTCCTCGCCTCCCGCCTGGGGAAGGCGGAGGGCGACATCGTCGACGAGGCGGGCGCGAAGGTCGGCACCCACGAGGGCGCGTACGGCTTCACGATCGGCCAGCGCAAGGGCCTGAGGATCGGCACCCCGGCCGACGACGGCAAGCCTCGCTACGTCCTCGACATCTCACCGGTGGACAACACGGTGACGGTCGGTCCGGCCGCCGCCCTGGACGTCACCGGCCTGCGTGCGATCAGGCCCCGCTGGTGCGGCACCGCTCCGGCGGGCCCCGGCACCTACACCGCCCAGCTGCGCGCCCACGGCGGCGAGACCGAGGTCGCGGCGGAGCTGGTGGACGGCACCCTGGAGGTCTCCTTCACCGAGCCGGTCCGCGGGGTGGCTCCCGGCCAGGCGATCGTGCTGTACGACGGCACGCGCGTGGTGGGCTCGGCGACCATCGCGTCGACCACGCGCGCGACGGCCGACGTGGCCTGAACCCTCCGCGCGCGTGGCCGGGCCGTCAGACCGCGAAGAACTCCGCCAGAACCGGTGCCAGGGCGGCCGGGTCCACCATGTGGGTCTGGCCCTCCAGGACGCGGTACGACCCCTTCGGCACCGCCTCGGCCACCGCCCTGGTCCCCTCGCGCATCCACTCCGGGCTCGCGCCGCCCGCGACCGCCAGCACCGGGACCGCGACCGAGGCCAGCCGGTCACGGGGGACCAGGCCGCCGGCCATCGCCGAGTTGTCGTAGGCGAGTGTGGGGGCGACCGCCTCCATGCCGGACCACATGGGGGAGTGGCGGGCGCCCTGGATCATGTCCTCGCCCATGCCGGTGAGCCTCAGGAACAGTTCCACCGCGTCCCCGCGCCGGCCCTCGGCCAGGGCGGTCGTCAGCTTCTCGGTGTACTCGGCGTTCTGCTCGGCGCCACCGTCCAGGAAGTCCGCGAACGGCGTCTCGTACACGGCGACCCTGCGGACCGGCAGCCCGCTCGCCGTCGCCTCCAGAACCAGTGCGCCGCCGGACGAGACACCGCACAGACACGCCTCGCCGCCCGCCGCCTCGATGAGCGCGGCGAGGTCGTCGACCTCACGGGCCACCGCGTAGGGAGCCGTGTCGCCGCTCTTCCCGCGGCCCCGGCGGTCGTACACGAGGACGCTGTACCGCTCGGACAGCGGCACGGCCAGGGGCGCGACCGTGCCGCCCGTGGACATCGCGCCGCTGACGAGGATGACCGCCGGGCCCTGCCCGGAGCGGTCGTACGCGATCGGTGTGCCGTCGCGCGAGAAGGTCTTGTTGTCCATGCCTGTGGAGACTGCCGCAGGACACGGAAATCATCGGTCAGGACACGTCGGCGTCGACCTCCACCTCGTAGAAGCAGAGGTGGTCCTTGATCTCGGCGACGGCGGGCTTCGGCTCGGGGTAGAACCACACCAGGTCGGGCGCGTCCGGCAGGGACCAGTAGGACGCGGTGCCCTTGAAGGGGCAGTAGGTGTGGGTGTCGGAGGGGGTCAGCAGCTCCAGCCGGACGTCCTCGGCGGGCAGGTAGTACCGCACGGGAGAGCCCGTCTCCTTGAGGACCAGCGGCCGTGCGCTCTCCGCCAGAACCTGCTCGCCGTGCACCACGCGCACGTGCCGGTCGACTTGCTCGATGGTGATCGTGTGTCCTTCGGCCATACCGGAAAAGCACTCGCGGGCCGCCCGTTGTTCCCCCGTACGGTGACGTCATGCGAATCTGCGTCTTCCTCTCCGCCGCCGACCTCGACGACCGTTACACGCGCCCCGCGCGGGAGTTCGCGAAACTGCTGGGCAAGGGCGGGCACACCCTCGTGTGGGGCGGTTCCGACGTGGGCCTGATGAAGGTCGTCGCGGACGGCGTGCAGGAGGCGGGCGGGCGGCTCGTAGGGGTCTCCGTGGACTTCCTCGCCGGCAAGGCCCGTCCCGGGGTCGACGAGATGGTGATCACCAAGGACCTTGCCGAACGCAAGAGGCTGCTGCTGGAGAAGGCCGACGCCGTGGTGATCATGGTGGGCGGCACGGGCACCCTCGACGAGGCGACCGAGATTCTGGAGCTGAAGAAGCACGGGCACACCGAGAAGCCGGTGGTGCTGCTGAACACGGCGGGCTTCTACGACGGGCTCAAGGAGCAGTTCCGCCGCATGGAGACGGAGGGGTTCCTGCCGCTTCCCCTGACCGACCTGGTGTTCTTCGCGGAGGAGCCGGTGGGGGCGCTGGCGTACCTGGAGGAGTCGCTCGGCACGCGCTGACACCGTGGTGCGAGCATGGCGCCATGGCTACACATGTGATCACCGGAGCGGGCTCCGGCATGGGCGCGGCGGTGGCCCGTCGTCTGCACGCCCGCGGGGACGAACTCGTGCTGCACGCGCGCGACGCGGGCCGTGCGAAGGAACTGGCCGCGCAGTTCCCCGGGGCGAGGACCCTGGTCGCGGATCTGGCGGACCCCGACAAGATCTCCTGGGCCTTCTCGCACCAGGCGCTGCCGGACCGGGTGGACTCGCTGCTCCACATCGCGGGCGTGGTCGACCTCGGTCCGGTGGGCGACCTGACCCCGAAGACCTGGCGCCACCAGCTGAACGTCAACCTGATCTCGCCGGCCGAGCTGACCCGGCATTTCCTGCCCCAACTCCGCTCGGCCCGGGGCCACGTGGTGTTCGTGAACTCGGGCGCGGGGCTGAACGCGCATGCCGACTGGTCCGCGTACGCGGCCTCCAAGCACGGCCTGAAGGCCCTCGCGGACTCCCTGCGCCACGAGGAGCACGCGAACGGCGTCCGCGTCACCTCGGTCTACCCCGGCCGCACCGCGAGCCCCATGCAGGCGAAGGTCCACCAGCAGGAGGGCAAGGAGTACGACCCGTCGCGGTGGATCGACCCGGAGTCGGTGGCGACGACGATCCTGATGGCGCTCGACCTGCCGAGGGACGCGGAGATCAACGACGTGACGGTACGACCGGGGCGGTGACGGTTCTCCCTGAACGCCGGAGGGGCTGATCTCAGCCTGTCCGGCGTTTGAGGACGAGGCCCTTCGGGCCGATGGGGGGTCTGGGGGCGCAGCCCCCAGGGACGGGAAGGGGCGGGACGGGAAGGGGCGGCGGGGGCGAAAAACCTCCCCCGGTCACCTACGTAGGCTTCGCACGTGACCGCAGACTTCAGTTTCGCCCCCGCCACCGGCATCGGCTCCCTCCCCGGCGGCGACGCCAGGGAGGCCGCCAGAACAGCCACCGGCTCCTTCGAGGACTTCCCGTTCCTTCCCGAACTGCCCACCCGCGGCCCCGGCGCCGACATGATCGGCCGTACCGCCGGAATGCTCGTCGAGCTGTACGCGCGCGTGGAGCCCAGCGGATGGCGGATCGGGGACCGGCCGGGCCGGGACACGAAGCGGGCGCGTTCCTGGCTGGGGGAGGACCTGGACTCGCTGGAGGAGTTCACGCAGGAGTACGAGGGACAGCTGAAGGTGCAGGCCGTCGGGCCCTGGACGCTGGCCGCCGCGCTGGAGTTGAGGAACGGGGAGGTCGCCCTCTCCGACCCCGGCGCGTGCCGGGACCTCGCCGGGTCGCTCGCGGAGGGGCTGCGGCTGCACCTGGAGGAGGTCGCCAGAAGGGTCCCGGGCGCGCAGATCGTGCTCCAGCTCGATGAGCCCTCCCTCATCGGGGTGCTGAGGGGGCACGTGAGGAGCGCCAGCGGCTACCGCACCCACCGGGCCGTCGACCGTCAGGTCGTCGAGGCGTCCCTCCGCGACGTCGTCGGGGTTCACGCGGGCGGGCCCGTCGTGGTCCACTCGTGCGCGCCGGACGTCCCCTTCGCCCTGCTGCGGAGGGCCGGAGCGGCGGCGGTCTCCTTCGACTTCTCGCTCCTCACCGAGCGTGACGACGACGTGATCGGTGAGGCGGTGGAAGCGGGGACGAGGCTCTTCGCCGGTGTCGTGCCGGGCACGGACACGGCATTGTCAGACCCTGCCGGTAGCGTCATGGGTGTCAGGACGTTGTGGCGCAGGCTGGGACTGCATCCGGCTCTTCTCGCGGAGGCGGTCACGGTGACTCCGTCGTGCGGACTCGCGGGGGCCTCCCCCGACTACGCGCGCAGGGCTCTCGCCCACTGCGTCCAGGCGGCGAGATCCCTCGCGGACAACCCAGAGTAACGGGAGGACCATACGGTGGCCGGCGACAAGCAAGCGGAAACGACGGTGCCCGCCGAGGCACGGGAGAAGCACGCGCAGCTCGCTGAGCAGATCGAGGAGCACCGCTTCCGGTACTACGTGAACGACGCCCCGGTCGTCAGCGACGCGGACTTCGACAAGCTCCTGCGCGCCCTCGAATCCCTTGAGGACGAGTACCCCGAGCTGCGCACGCCCGACTCGCCGACCCAGAAGGTCGCGGGAGCGTACGAGACGGAGTTCACGTCCGTCCAGCACCGCTCCCGCATGCTCTCCCTGGACAACGCCTTCAGCGACGAGGAGTTGGCGGCCTGGGCCGAGCGGGTCGCCAAGGACGTCGGCACCACCGGCTACCACCTGCTGTGCGAGCTCAAGGTCGACGGTCTCGCCGTCAACCTCACCTACGAGCAGGGCCGTCTCACCCGCGCTGCGACCCGCGGTGACGGCCGCACCGGCGAGGACATCACGCCCAACGTCCGTACGATCGCCGAGATCCCGGACCGGCTGACCGGCGACAGGGTTCCCGACCTCGTGGAGATCCGCGGCGAGGTCTACTTCCCGATGGAGAAGTTCGAGGAGCTCAACGCCCGTCTGGTCGAGGCCGGCGACAAGCCCTTCGCCAACCCCCGTAACGCGGCGGCCGGTTCGCTGCGCCAGAAGGACCCGCGCGTCACCGCCACCCGCCCCCTGCACATGGTCGTGCACGGCATCGGCGCCCTTGAGGGCTACGACGGCATGACCCGTCTCTCCCAGGGCTACGACCTCCTCAAGTCCTGGGGCCTGCCCACCGCGAAGCACAACAGGGTGGTCGACGACCTCGACGGCGTCAGGGAGTTCATCGCCTACTTCGGCGAGAACCGCCACTCCGTGGAGCACGAGATCGACGGGGCCGTCGTCAAGCTGGACGAGATCCCGCTCCAGGGCCGCCTCGGTTCCACCTCCCGCGCCCCGCGCTGGGCGATCGCGTACAAGTACGCGCCGGAGGAGGTCAACACCAAGCTCATCAACATCCGTGTGGGTGTGGGCCGTACGGGCCGGGTCACGCCGTACGCCCAGGTCGAGCCGGTGACGGTGGCCGGCTCGGAGGTCGAGTTCGCCACCCTGCACAACCAGGACGTCGTCAAGCTGAAGGGCGTCCTCATCGGCGACACCGTGGTGCTGCGCAAGGCCGGTGACGTGATCCCCGAGATCCTCGGTCCGGTCGTCGATCTGCGCGACGGCAGCGAGAAGCCCTTCGTCATGCCGGAGAAGTGCCCCGAGTGCGGCACCCCGCTGCGGCCGATGAAGGAGGGCGACATCGACCTGCGCTGCCCCAACGCCCGCACCTGCCCCGCCCAACTGCGTGAGCGACTCTTCTACCTCGCGGGCCGCAAGTCGCTGGACATCGAGAACTTCGGGTACGTCGCCGCGGCGGCCCTCACCAAGCCGCTGGAGCCGAAGCAGCCGCCGCTGACCGACGAGGGCGACCTGTTCGACCTCACCATCGAGCAGCTGCTGCCCATCAAGGCGTACGTCCTCGACCAGGACAGCGGGCTGCCCAAGCGCGACCCGAAGACCGGCGAGGAGAAGGTCGCCACGGTCTTCGCCAACCAGCAGGGCGAGCCGAAGAAGAACGCCGTCGCCATGCTGGAGAACATCGCGGCGGCCAAGGAGCGTCCGCTCGCCCGTGTCCTCACCGGCCTGTCGATCCGGCACGTCGGCCCGGTCGCCGCCGAGGCGCTCGCGCGGGGCTTCCGCTCGGTCGACCGCATCGAGCAGGCGAGCGAGGAGGAGCTGGCGAACACCGACGGAGTCGGCCCGATCATCGCGAAGTCCCTCAAGGAGTGGTTCGCGGAGGACTGGCACCAGGAGATCCTTCGCAAGTGGAAGGCCGCCGGTGTGCGCATGGAGGAGGAGGGTTCGGGGGAGGACGAGGGCCCGCGCCCCCTCGAAGGGCTCACCGTCGTGGTCACCGGAACCCTGGAGCGCTTCACCCGCGACGGAGCCAAGGAGGCGCTGCAGACCCAAGGGGCGAAAGTGACCGGTTCGGTTTCGAAGAAGACGTCTTTCGTTGTTGTGGGTGACAATCCAGGATCGAAGTACGACAAGGCGATGCAACTCAAGGTGCTTGTTCTGAACGAAGACGGCTTTGACGTCCTGCTGGAACAGGGCCCGGAGGCGGCCACCGATGTGGCGCTTCCCACGGAGGAGTAGCGAGGAGCGGCGGTTGAAGGCCACCCGATCGGCGCATACCAGATGCATACGGGTGGCCGGGGCGCATTCAGGCAACCGTCGACGACCGCTGCCCGTGGAAGCCTTCTGCGGCCTACTGTTGAGATGTGCGCCTGCCGTGCCCAGCTGCGGTCGGGGCATCCCCCTGCTCCTGATGAGCAAGGGGAAGTGTTCTCCAACGCGGCGCCGTCGAGGGTTTTGTCGGGCGAACGAGCCGCGTGGCGTGGGCACCGCCGGCTGTGAGAGGGACGGGAATGGAACCGACCGAGAGCGCCGCCCCGGACTCATGGCTGCGCCGGTTCACCGGCGCATGGCGGGCGAGCCGGAGGTCCGGGCAGTCTTCGCGGCGCCCGGGCACGGAGGGGCGCGTCGCGGGGCCGTACACCGCGGCCGGCGGCCCCGGAACCACACAGCTCACCGCCGAGCACGTCCCCGGCATGCCGGGCTCCGAACCTGACCGGCAGTCGTCCGCCTGGCCCGCGCTGCCCACCGCGGTCGTCGCGGCGGCCGGATTCGTGCTGGGCGCGGGCTTCTACCGGGCGTTCACCGGCACCCACGCCCTCTTCCCGTCCGGCACCGTCGGCTGGGCGCTGGCCGTGCTGACCGGCGTCATCGTCGGCCACCTCGTCGCCCTCGGCCGGGCCCGCTGGTGGGGCGGCACCGGCTCGGGCGCCGCCCTCACACTCGCCGTCCTGCTGCTGTACGGCTGGGTGCCCGCCGGAATGGTCAGCCTCACCGTCGTCCTGCTGGTCGGCATAGCCCGGCGCCACCGCTGGCGGCAGGGCATCCTGCACGGCGCGGTGGACATCCTCGGCATAGCCGTCGGCGCCCTGGTCCTCGCCGGGTTCGGCCAGTCGCCGTCCGTCGAGACCCCCTGGAACCCGGACACCTGGTCCTTCTACACCGGACCCGAGGTGGTGCTCGTCGCCGCCGCGTATCTCGCGGTCACCCGCGTCCTGGGCTGGTACCTGCACTCCTCGCGCCACGCCGGTCTGCCCACGCTGGCCCGCACCGCCCTGGTCAGACAGGGACTGGTCGCGGTCGCGCTGCTCGGCATCGCCCCGCTGGTCTGCGTGGTCGCCACCGCCAAGCCCCTGCTGCTCCCGCTCTTCGCGATCCCCCTGATCGCCCTCGACTCCACGCTGTGGATGGCCCGGGCCCGGGCCGAGGAGCAGCTGCGCGACCCGCTGACCGGACTGCCCAACCGGCAGTGGCTCCTGGAACGCATCTGGACCGCCCTGGACGACGCCGAGCGCATCGGCGCCCGGGCCGCCCTGATGCTCATCGACCTCGACCGCTTCCGCTCGGTCAACGACACCCTGGGCCATCTCGCCGGTGACCGGCTGCTCCTCCAGATCGCCGACCGGCTGCGGGTCGCGCTGCCGCGCGGGGCCGAGGCGGCTCGGCTCGGCGGCGACGAGTTCGCCGTGTTACTGCCGGTCGCCGACTCCACGACCTCCGCGACCCGGGTCGCCCGCAACCTGGTCGCGGCCCTCAGCTCCCCGCTCGACCTCGACGGACTCACCCTCGTCCTGGAGGCCAGCGCCGGGGTCGCCGTCTTCCCCGACCACGCCGTGGACGCCGAGGGGCTGCTGCGGCGGGCGGACGTGGCGATGTACCAGGCCAAGCGGGACCGTACGGGCGTAGAGGTGTACGAGTCCAAGCGGGACTCCAACACCCCCGACCGGCTCGGGCTGCTCGGCGATCTGCGCCGGGCCCTGGACGCGCACGACGTACAGCTGCACTACCAGCCCAAGGTCCGCTTCGACGGGCAGGTCGCCGGTCTGGAAGCCCTGGTGCGCTGGGTGCACCCGGAACGCGGGAAGGTGCCGCCGGACGAGTTCATCGCGATCGCCGAGTCATCCGGGCTGATGCCGTACCTCACCGAGTACGTCCTGGACACGGCACTCGCGCAGGTCGCCGAGTGGCGTGCGCAGGGCCTGTTCGTCCCGGTCGCGGTCAACGTCTCCCCACGTGACGTCCACACTCCCGGATTCGCCGGCTCCGTCGCCGCCCGGCTGGCCCGGTACGGAGTCCCGGCGGGATCGCTCCAGCTGGAGATCACCGAACACGTCCTGCTGGAGGACCCTTCGCGGGCGGCGGACACCCTCGCCGCACTGACCGCGCACGGCGTGAAGATGTCCCTGGACGACTTCGGCACCGGCTACTCCTCCCTGGTCCACCTGCGCCGCCTCCCCGTCAGCGAACTGAAGATCGACCGTTCCTTCGTGGCCAAGCTGGCCGTGGACACCGAGGACGCGGAGATCGTCCGCTGCACGGTCGACCTCGCCCATTCCCTGGGTCTCCTCGTCGTGGCGGAGGGCGTCGAGGACGACGAGACGTGGGAGCGCCTGCGCGACATGGGCTGCGACGCCGTACAGGGCTGGCTGGTGGCGGCGGCGATGCCGCCGGAGGAGACGACGGCGTGGCTGCTGGCGCGCGGGTCGCGGGGCTGGCAGCGGCCGAGGGCGGCGTTGCCGGCAGCGGAGTGACCTGCCCGGGCGTCCTTCGGCGCGGTCCGGGGAGTACCCGTTGCCGGCGGTTACGGGAAACCGTTTAACGGCTATCCGGCCATGCCCCATAGGATTGGGGCCGGCCGTCACGGCCAGCCCCGCCCCACACCACACGCACTCACCCCAGAGGATCGCTGCATGCCTGGCATCACGCGCGAGGAGGTCGCCCACCTCGCACGGCTGGCGCGTCTGGAGCTGAAGCCCGAAGAGCTCGAGCACTTCGCGGGACAGCTGGACGACATCATCGGCGCGGTCGCACGCGTCAGTGAGGTCGCCGACCAGGACGTACCGCCGACCTCGCACCCACTCCCGCTGACTAACGTCATGCGGGCGGACGAGGTCCGTCCGTCGCTCACCCCCGAGCAGGCGCTCTCCGGCGCCCCGGCCCAGGAGCAGCAGCGTTTCAAGGTGCCGCAGATCCTGGGGGAGGACTAACCACCATGACGGACAACAGCAGCATCATCCGGCTCACCGCCGCCGAGACCGCCGCGAACATCGCGTCCGGGGTCCTCACGGCCGTCGAGGTCACCGAGGCCCACCTCGCCCGGATCGAGGAGGTCGACGCGAAGGTGCACGCCTTCCTGCACGTCGACCGCGAGGGCGCCCTCGCGCAGGCCCGTGCCGTCGACGAGAAGCGGGCCAGGGGCGAGCAGCTCGGCCCCCTCGCCGGTGTCCCGCTCGCGCTGAAGGACATCTTCACCACCGAGGGCATCCCGACGACCGTCGGCTCGAAGATCCTCGAGGGCTGGATCCCGCCGTACGACGCGACGCTCACCAAGCGGCTGAAGGCCGCCGACGTCGTCATCCTCGGCAAGACCAACATGGACGAGTTCGCCATGGGGTCCTCGACCGAGAACAGCGCCTACGGCCCGACCGGCAACCCCTGGGACCTCACCAGGATCCCCGGCGGCTCCGGCGGCGGCTCCTCCGCCGCGCTGGCCGCGCACATGGCGCCCCTCGCCATCGGCACCGACACCGGCGGTTCCATCCGTCAGCCGGCCGCCGTCACCGGCACGGTGGGCGTCAAGCCGACGTACGGGGCAGTGTCCCGGTTCGGCATGGTCGCCTTCTCGTCCTCCCTCGACCAGGGCGGCCCCTGCGCCCGTACGGTCCTGGACGCGGCCCTCCTCCACGAGGTCATCGCCGGACACGACCCGCTCGACTCCACGTCCATCGACGCCCCGGTCCCGCCGGTCGTCGAGGCCGCCCGCAACGGCAGCGTCGAGGGCATGCGCGTCGGCGTGGTCAAGCAGTTCCGCGGCGAGGGCTACCAAGCCGGCGTCCTCCAGCGCTTCGACGAGTCCGTCGTCCTCCTGCGGGAACTGGGCGCCGAGATCGTCGAGCTGGACTGTCCGTCCTTCGACCTGGCCCTCTCGGCGTACTACCTGATCGCGCCCTCCGAGTGCTCCTCCAACCTCGCCCGTTTCGACGGCCTGCGCTACGGCCTGCGGGCCGGCGACGACGGCACGCACTCCGCCGAGGAGGTCACGTCGATCACCCGCGAGGCCGGCTTCGGCCCCGAGGTCAAGCGCCGCATCATGCTCGGCACCTACGCCCTGTCGAGCGGCTACTACGACGCCTACTACGGCAGTGCCCAGAAGGTCCGCACGCTCATCACGCGCGACTTCGAGAAGGCCTTCGAGCAGGTCGACGTCATCGTGTCGCCGACCACGCCCACCACCGCCTTCCCGATCGGCGAGCGCGCCGACGACCCGATGGCGATGTACCTCGCGGACCTGTGCACCATCCCGACCAACCTCGCGGGCAACTCGGCGATGTCGCTGCCGTGCGGCCTGGCACCCGAGGACAACCTCCCGGTCGGCCTCCAGATCATCGCCCCGGCGCTGAAGGACGAGCGGCTGTACAAGGTCGGCGCCGCTGTGGAGGCCGCCTTCGTGGAAAAGTGGGGGCACCCGCTCCTCGAGGAGGCACCGTCGCTGTGAGCAAGCTGACCAAGGCGAAGGACTTCAAGAAGTCCAAGTCCGGCACGTACCTGTCCATCGCCACCACGGCGTTCGGCGCACTCGGTGTCGCCAAGCGGCTGAAGAAGGCCCGCACCGAGAAGGACACGCTGGTCCTGATCGACGCCACCGTGTCCGCCGTCGCGATCGTCACCGGCCTCGCCATCCTGTACCGCGAGCTGAAGCGGCTGGGCGACGACGACGTCCTGCTGGGCTGAGAGGGAACCTTCACCGTGACCACCACGACCGACCTGGAGTCGTACGAGGACGCTCTCGCGTCGTACGACCCCGTCATGGGCCTCGAGGTCCATGTCGAACTCGGCACCAAGACGAAGATGTTCTGCGGCTGCTCGACCGAACTCGGTCAGGACGCCAACACGCAGACCTGCCCCACCTGCCTCGGCCTGCCCGGCGCGCTCCCGGTCGTCAACGCGATCGGCATCGAGTCGGCCATCAAGATCGGTCTCGCGCTGAACTGCGAGATCGCCGAGTGGTGCCGCTTCGCCCGGAAGAACTACTTCTATCCGGACATGCCGAAGAACTTCCAGACCTCCCAGTACGACGAGCCGATCGCCTTCAACGGCTACCTCGACGTCCAGTTGGAGGACGGCGAGACCTTCCGGGTGCAGATCGAGCGCGCCCACATGGAGGAGGACACCGGCAAGTCGACCCACGTGGGCGGCGCGACGGGTCGTATCCACGGCGCCTCGCACTCGCTGCTCGACTACAACCGGGCCGGCATCCCGCTCATCGAGATCGTCACCAAGCCGATCGAGGGCGCGGGCGAACGCGCTCCCGAGGTCGCGAAGGCGTACGTCGCCGAGCTGCGCGAGCTCATCAAGGCGCTCGGTGTCTCGGAAGCCCGCATGGAGATGGGGCAGATGCGCTGCGACGTGAACCTGTCGCTGCGCCCGCACGGCCGCGAGAAGTTCGGCACGCGTTCCGAGACGAAGAACGTCAACTCGCTGCGGTCCGTGGAGCGCGCGGCCCGCTTCGAGATCCAGCGGCACGCCGCCGTACTGAACTCCGGCGGCACGATCATCCAGGAGACCCGGCACTTCCACGAGGACACCGGGTCGACGACCTCGGGCCGCGTGAAGGAGGAGGCCGAGGACTACCGGTACTTCCCCGAGCCTGACCTGGTGCCGGTGGCCCCCTCCCGGGAGTGGGTCGAGGAGATCCGGGCCGGTCTGCCGGAGCTGCCGCTGGTGCGCCGCAACCGCCTCGTCGCGGACTGGGGCATCACGGCCCTCGACATGCAGGCCATCCTCAACGCCGGCGCCCTGGACCTGATCGTCGCCACGATCGACGCCGGGGCCGACGCGGCCTCCGCCCGCAAGTGGTGGATGGGCGAACTCGCCCGCAGCGCCAACGAGTCCGGCAAGGCGCCGGACGAGCTGGCCATCACGCCGGAGCAGGTCGCCCGGGTCACCGAGCTGGTGTCGAAGGGTGACCTGAACGACAAGTTGGCCCGTCAGGTCATCGAAGGCGTCCTCGCGGGCGAAGGCACCCCGGACGAGGTCGTCGACAAGCGCGGTCTGAAGGTCGTGTCCGACGAGGGCGCTCTCGGTACCGCCGTCGATGAGGCCATCGCCGGCAACCCCGGCATCGCCGACAAGATCCGCTCCGGAAAGGTCGCCGCGGCCGGCGCCCTGGTCGGCGCGGTCATGAAGGCGACCCGCGGTCAGGCCGACGCGGCCCGCGTCAAGGAACTGATCCTGGAGAAGCTGGGCGTCAGCGAAGGCTGAGGCCGAGCGTGCGGTACGGCCCCGGAGGACATGTCCTCCGGGGCCGTACGGCTACTTACGTCGTGCCACGAGCCGTACGAAACCCAGGGCCCGGCCCTCGTCGGCCCGGACCATCTCGCCCACCTCGCGGGCCATCGTGCGATGGAACTCCTCGGGGCTCTCCTCGGCGATCACCTCGCACCACAGCAGCCAGTCCCGCCAGCCGTCCGGCTGCCAGTCGGCCGCCTCCACCTCGACGGCCCCGCTGCGGGCCCAGTGGCGCCGCCACCAGTCGGCGGTGTGGAAGCACCAGAAGTCGGGCTCCCACCACTGCCTGAGATGCTCCGGCGGCTCGATGCCGTCGGGCTCCTCCCGCAGTGCCGGTACGACGATCCCGATCCGCCCGCCCGGCTTCAACAGCCGGGTCAGCGTGGGCAGATAGAGGTCGTTCGTGCCGAAGTACTGGTACGCGTCGATGCTCACGATCGCGTCGAAGCTGCCCTCGGCGAACGGCAGATCGTGCGCTTCCGTGTGCACGGGCAGCACGCGGTCGGCGAAACCGGCCTCCGCGATGCGCTGTGCGTTCTCGTCGGGCTTGACCCACAGGTCGGCCGCCGTGACCTGGAGGTCGTACTCCCTGGCCAGGAAGACCGAGGTCATCGCGCGGCCGCAGCCCAGGTCGAGCACGCGCGCGCCGGGGCGCAGGGTGTCCAGACCCAGGGCGGGCGCGAGCCACTCCAGCAGCCACAGCGCGTTCGGGCCCATCTGGTTCTCGATGACCCAGCGGATGTCGTAGCTGTTGCTGCGCGGGTAGCGGGCCTGGGTCAGCCGCTGGGTGAGGCCCTCATTCGAGGTCCCCGTCATCGGCGGGTTGATGTCGTCTGGCATCGGTGAACGGGCTCCTTGAGTCCGGAAAGGCGGAAAGGGATACGGAGGAGCTCGGTCGGACGCTCAAACAATGCACCTGCTTCGCCGGGGGCGGACGGGCCCGTGGATTCTCAGCTGGACACGCTACGCTCGCCCGCCATGAACGGTCCTGCGAATTCCGATACCCCCGGCATACCGGAGGAGTACGGCGACCAGGTGCTGGACGCCCGGCGGGCCCGCTGGACGTCGTCCGGCACCGGCGTCCTGCTGGCGCTCGCGGGCCTTGCCGCGTCGGCACTCAGGCTCAGCGGCTCCGCCCCCACCCTGGTCCCGGCGGCCTACGGCGTCGGCGCCGCCGTATGCGCGCTCGCGGCGGTCCTGGGCTCACGCGGGCGCACCCGCAGAGCTCTGTGGCTGCTGATCGCGGGCGTGATGGTGATGGCGCTGGGCGACCAGTTCGACTGACATGACAGAGTGGGCGTTACTGTCCTGTGATCTGGCTCCCACTCTTGTGAATAAAGCCACGAACGGCATAGACGATCATTTTCGGCTGCAAGAGTGGTTCACGCATTGCTCATGCGTTCTTTGCGGGCTGTTCCCGGTCAAAGATCCACATATTCCCCTGGGAGCAGCTTCGTGGCAGCCCTCGCGCGCTGGTGTGTCCGACGACGGCTCGTCGTCGTTCTCCTGTGGCTCCTCGCCCTCGGCGGAGTGAGCACAGCCGCCGCGCTCACCGGCTCCGCGTACTCCAACGACTACGAGGTCCCCGGCACCGAGTCCGGCAGCGCCACCGCCCTGCTCCAGAACGGCTTCCCGGACCTCGGCGGGGACGCCGACACCGTCGTCTGGCACGTGACCTCGGGTTCGGTGCGGGACGCCGACGTCGAGCAGACGATGACCACGACCTTGGACCGGATCACGGACCTGCCCGGAGTGAGCGCCGTGGTCAGCCCGTACGACTCCGCCGGCGCCGGACGGATCAGCGCCGACGGGCACACCGCCTACGCCACTGTCACCTTCGCCCACTCCGCCGAGGACATCGACCCGTCCCAGGCGCGGGCCCTCGTGGACACCGCCAAGGCCGCCGAGGCCGACGGGCTCCAGGTGGAGCTGGGCGGCAGCGCCGTGGCCCTCACCGAGTCCTCCGGCGGACACCTCGCCGAGATCGTCGGCGTGCTCGTCGCCGCCCTCGTGCTGTTCCTGGCCTTCGGCTCGCTCGCCGCCTCCCTGCTGCCCATCGCCACCGCCCTGGTCGGCGTCGGCACCGCGTACGCCGGGATCGAGCTGCTCGGGCACGCCATGACCGTCGCCGACTTCGCGCCCATGCTCGGCATGCTCATCGGGCTCGGCGTCGGCATCGACTACGCGCTCTTCATCGTCACGCGCCACCGGCGTGGCCTCAAACGCGGGCTCGGTGTCGACGAGTCCGTCGAGAACGCCGTCACCACCACCGGCCGCGCGGTCGTCTTCGCGGGTGCCACCGTGTGCATCGCCCTGCTCGGCATGCTGATCCTCCGGCTCGGCTTCCTCAACGGGGTCGCGATCGCCGCCTCCCTGACCGTCGTCCTCACGGTCGCGGCCTCCGTGACCCTGCTGCCCGCACTGCTCTCCCTCATCGGGACACGCGCCCTGAGCCGGCGCGAACGACGCCGCCTCACCGAGCACGGGCCCGAGCCCGAACTGCCCACCGGGTTCGCCCACCGCTGGTCGGCGTTCGTGGAGCGGCACCCCAAAAAGCTCGGCGCGATCGCCCTGCTGGTCATCACCGTCCTGGCGCTGCCCACCCTGGGCCTGCGCCTCGGCACCTCCGACCAGGGCAACGGCCCGAGCTCCTCGACCACCCGGCAGGCCTACGACCTCCTCGCGGAGGGCTTCGGACCCGGCGTCAACGGGCCGCTCACACTGGTGACCCGTGTCGAGGGCGCGGAGGACAAGCTGCTCCTCGACAACCTCGACGCCACGATCCGCACCACCGAGGGCATCGCGTCCACCACCCCGGTCACCTACGACACCGGCGGCGACATCGCGTACTTCACGATCGTCCCCGAGTCGGCACCGCAGTCCCGGCAGACCAGCGAACTCGTCGACCGGCTGCGCACCGAGGTCCTGCCACGCGCCGAGACCGGCACCTCCCTCGACATCCACGTCGGCGGCATGACGGCGTCCTACGACGACTTCGCGGACGTCATCGTCGGCAAACTGCCCCTGTTCGTCGGCGTCGTCATCAGCCTGGGCGCTCTGCTGCTCCTACTCGCCTTCCGCTCCGTCGGCATCCCGCTGAAGGCCGCCGTGATGAACGTCGCCGCCGTCGCCGCCGCCTTCGGAGTCGTCGTCGCGATCTTCCAGTGGGGCTGGGGCAGCGAACTGCTCGGCCTCGGCCGCGCGGGCCCCATCGAGCCCTTCCTCCCCGTGATCATGGTGTCCGTGCTCTTCGGTCTCTCCATGGACTACCAGGTCTTCCTGGTCAGCCGGATGTACGAGGAGTGGCTGGAAACCGGCGACAACCGGCGGGCCGTCCGCGTCGGCCTCGCCGAGACCAGCCGAGTGATCAACTCCGCCGCCGTCATCATGATCTCCGTCTTCCTCGCCTTCGTCCTCAGCGGCGACCGCGTGATCGCCATGTTCGGCATCGCGCTCGCCGCCGCCGTCGCCCTCGACGCCTTCGTCCTGCGCACCCTGCTGGTCCCCGCCCTCATGCACCTCCTCGGCGGCGCCAACTGGTGGCTGCCGGGCTGGCTGGAGAGGCGGATGCCCCGCATCAGCATCGAACCTCCCGAGTGCCGCGCCGCGCATGAGAGGCTCACTGGCGTTGTGGAGCAGGACGTCATGGAGCAGATGGAGAGGGAGCGGGACGAGGATGTACGCGATATCCCTGGGTGACGACGCCGAGCTGCGTCCGCTGGAACCGTGGCACGCGGAGGAGTTCCTCGCGCATCTGGAGCGGGGCCGGGACTTCATCGGACGGTTCATCGCCTTCGGCTCCCAGGAGACGGACGTCGACTCCGCGCGGGCCATGCTCCAGCGCTACGCCGACCTGCGCGCCGCCG
The DNA here is from genome assembly GCF_036174265.1 of Streptomyces sp. NBC_00285. NCBI lineage: Bacteria > Bacillati > Actinomycetota > Actinomycetes > Kitasatosporales > Streptomycetaceae > Streptomyces > Streptomyces sp. NBC_00285. The sequence continues at coordinate 7,524,375 of NZ_CP108055.1, forward strand.
ACACGGCCTCCCTGCACGGCCTGTGGCTGGAGGGCAAACTCGTGGGCGGGGTGCTGTTCCTCAACTTCAGCGCCGAGAAGGGCAACTGCGAGGTCGGCTGCTGGCTGGAGCCCGCCGGCACCGGGCGTGGCCTGGTCACCCGCGCGATGCGGATCCTCCTCGATCACGCCGTCGAGCAGCGCGGTATGCACCGCATTGAGTGGGTGGCCGCCAGCGGCAACGAGGCCAGCCTGAACGTCGCCCGGCGGCTGGGAATGACCCGCGACGGAGTGCACCGGGAGGCGCACCCCTATGGTGGCGTACGGCACGACCTCGAGGTGTGGTCGATTCTCGCCCCCGAGTGGCGTGAAGCACGCGCACGTGTCGTCCGGAACGATCATTAAGAACCCTCTCAGACAGGATCCGTACGGTGCCCGACATGGGAACGAAGACAGCTGACGAGACCGGTGCCGAGACGGGTGCCGAGGCCAGGACCGACGACGAGAAGGTGAGCGTCACCAAGACCGACGAGGTGACGGAGACCGAATCCGGCGACACCGCCGAGGACTCCGCCACCGACGAGATCGACGCCGACGAGATCGACGACGACGAGGACGAGCTGCTTGCGGCCACCCAGGAGGAGAGCCCCGCGGGCGTGGCCCAGGGCGCGGCGGCCGTCGTCGCTGCGGCGCTCGGCTTCGTCTCGCTCAGCGGCAGCTGGGTGGGCACCGTGGCGTCCGCGCGGCAGTCGCTCGTCGGCCAGCTGCACGCACAGACCGCGACGTCCTCCGACGTCTCCAAGCTCCTTGACGAGGGCTACGGCGACGCCTGGCACGCCACCGCGATGTGGAGCGGGATCTTCGCGCTGCTCGCGCTGCTCGTGGGTGTCGTCGTGCTGGTCAGGCCCGCCTTCGGCGCGCCCGGCAAGCCGCAGGCCGTGTGGATCAAGTCCGTCGCCTGGGGCGGTGTGGCGCTCGGTGTCATCGGCCTGCTCCTGGCCGTCCTCAAGTACACCGACGTCCTGCTGGGGCTGCCCTCCGTCCCCAGCTGAACAACCGCAGGTCACGAGGGGTCTTAGGGCATCCGTAGGTACCTTACGGAGCTCCTGGGGCCCCTCCGGCGCGTCTAAGGCCCCTCCGGCCCGCGAAGATGCGGAACTCTCCCGATGTGGCGGACCCCCCTCAAAGACGAAGGTAGAGGCATCGCAGAAAGCGAAGCCGGAAACCGACTCCGAAGAGGACGACGCCATGTATACCGAGTACGAGATCTCCCAGTACCGCTCCGCCGAACTGATCCGCCGGGCCGAGCACGAGCGGCTCGTCCGCGACGTCCTGCGGGGCCGTCGCGCCGCCCGGCGCGAAGCCGCCGAGCGCACCGCGGAGACGGATTCGCATATCGGCCGCCCCCGGCGGTACCGGTTCCTCCGCACGGCGTGAGTGCCGGGAGGAGGGAGGACGGCCGTACGGCTCTGCCCGTCCCCGCGGTCACCACCGCGGCCGTCCTCCCGGCAACCGGAGCCCCTCGGGGAACCGGACCCACCCCGAAAACGAGTGCCGCACTGTCGGACCCGCGTGCCATGCTCGGCTCTGTGGAGACCAGGTCCGTCAGTCCCGTGTTCGTCGGCCGCACCGAAGAAATGAACAGCCTGAACGAAGCGCTCGCCCGCGCCGCCGCGGGCGAGCCGCAGGCGTTGCTGCTCGGCGGTGAGGCCGGTGTCGGCAAGACCCGGCTCGTCGAGGAGTTCGCCACCGCCGCCTGCCGGCAGGGCGCGGTCGTCGCCCTCGGCGGCTGCGTCGAGATCGGCGCCGACGGACTGCCCTTCGCCCCCTTCTCCACCGCCCTGCGTGCCCTGCGCCGCGCCCTGCCCGCCGAACTGGCCGACGCCGCCGCGGGCCAGGAGGAGGAACTGGCCCGGCTGCTGCCCGAGGTCGGCGAGGGGCTCTCCGTCCGCGGCACCGGCCGCCACGACGAGGAGAGCCTGGCCCGCCTCTTCGAACTCACCGCCCGCCTCCTGGAGCGCGTCTCCGCCGAGCGCACCGTCGTCGTCGCCCTGGAGGACCTCCACTGGGCCGACGCCTCCACCCGCCACCTGCTCGCCTACCTCTTCCGCACGCTGCGCACCGGCCGCCTGGTCGTCCTCGCCACCTACCGCGCCGACGACATACACCGCCGCCACCCGCTGCGCCCCCTGCTCGCGGAACTCGACCGGCTGCGCACGGTCCGCCGGATCGAACTCGCCCGCTTCAACCGGGACGAGGTGAGCCGTCAGATAGCCGGGATCCTCGCCGCCGAACCGAACCCCGCCCAGGTCGACGACATCTTCGAACGCTCCGACGGCAACGCCTTCTTCGTCGAGGAACTCGCCGTCTGCGCCACCGAGGGCTGCGGCACCGGCCTCACCGACTCCCTGCGCGATCTGCTCCTGGTCCGCGTCGAGAGCCTGCCCGAACGCACGCAGCGGGTCGCCCGGGTCGTCGCCGAGGGCGGCTCCACCGTGGAGTACCGGCTGCTCGCCGCGGTCACCGGGCTCGCCGAGGACGATCTCATCGAGGCGCTGCGGGCCGCCGTGAACGCCAACATCCTCCTTCCGGCACCCGAGGGCGACGGCTACCGCTTCCGGCACTCCCTGGTCCGCGAGGCCGTGGCCGACGACCTGCTGCCCGGCGAACGCTCCCGCCTCAACCGCCGCTACGCCGAGGCCCTGGAGGCCGACCCCACCCTCGTCCCCGCCGACGAACGGGTCACGCGGCTGGCCAGCTACTGGTACCACGCCCGCGACGCCGCCAAGGCCCTGCCCGCCGTCCTGGACGCCTCCGTCACCGCCCGCCGCCGACACGCCTACTCCGAACAACTCCGGCTCCTGGAACGGGCGATGGAGCTGTGGGACACCACTCCCGAGGACGTCCGGGCCGCCCTGCGCCCCGTCGACTACACCGAGGTCTACCCGCCCTGCGGCTGCGACCCGGCCACCACCCCGCTGCGGTACCTCGACCTGATGGCCGAGGCCGCCGTCGCCGGGCGTCTGGGAGGCGAACGCGAACGCGCCCTGATGATCACCAAGCGGGCGCTGCACCACCTGGAGGACGACGGTGACCCCATGCGCGCCGCCTGGTTCTGGGTTCAGCGCTCCCACCTCGTCCAGGCCCTGACCCGCGGCGACGGCTGGGCCGAACTGGCCACCGCCAAGGATCTCGTCTGCGGTCTGCCGCCCTCCGAGGTGCATGCCGACGTCCTGGCGAACGTCGCCCACTGGTCCATGATTCACGCCCCCGGCCCCGACGCCATCACGGCCGCCGAAAGCGCCGTGGAGTACGCGCGCATGGTCGGCGCCCGCGAGATCGAGATGAACGCGCGACTCACCCACGCGGGTCTCATCGTCGAGTCCGGTGGCGTCGAGACCGGGCTCGACGAGATGTTCGAGATCCTGCGGCAGACAGTCGAGGACGACATCTCCGCCGTCGCCAGCCGTGTCTACGTGAATCTCCCTAACGCCCTCGAAGCCATCGGGCGCTCCCGGGAAGCCGTGCCGATCCTGGAGGAGGGACTCGGCTACGCCCGGAAGTTCGGCCTGTCCGACAAAGAGGCCTGGATCTGGGGCAACCTGGCCGAGTCCCTCTACTCCCTGGGCCGCTGGGACCGGGCCGCGGAATCCGCCACCAGGGCCGAACTCGTCGGCCGCAGCGCCAAGCCCCGCGGCTTCCACGCCGGGAACCGTGCCGCACTCTCCCTTGCACGCGGCGACCTGACCGAGGCGGCACGCCAACTCACCGCCGCACGCGGCTACTTCGGTACCCATGACAAAACCCCCCAGCACGAACTCCCCCTGACCGAACTGGCCATCGGCATCGCCGCCGGCGAGGGCCGCCTCCTGGACGCCCGCGCCGAACTCGAACGCGTCCTGGACTCCGGCTTCCCACCCGGTACCCAGCGCTACGCCTGGCCCCTGCTGCTCACCGCCGCCGCCATGGAGGCCGACGCCCTCGGCCTGTCCGTCGCCGAACAGGGCCGCGCGAAGATCCTCGACCGCATCCGGGAGGCCGCCAGGCCCCTCACCACCAACGCGCCCGTCTGGCTGGCCCACGAACGCTGGGTCCGCGCCGAACTGCTGCGCGCCGAGAGCGCCGCCACCCCCGACCACTGGTACGAGGCCGTCACCGCCTTCGAGCCGCTGGAACGCCCCTACGACCTCGCCCGCGTCCGCCATCGGCTCGCCCAGGCACTGCTGTCCGCACCCGGCGGTGTCGAGCAGCCCGAACGCGACCAGGCCACCGAACTCCTGCGCCTCGCCCACGCCGCCGCCGACCACCTCGGTGCCCGCCCCCTCGCCGACGCGGTCGCGCTTCTCGCCCAGCGCGCCCGCCTCGCCCTGACCGCGGCCCCGGCACCCGACCGGAGCGACCCGGTCCGCTCTCTCGGCCTCACCGGCCGCGAACGTGACGTACTGCGCCTGGTCGCCCTCGGCCGCACCAACCGCCAGATCGCCGAGGAACTCTTCATCTCGCCGAAGACGGCCAGCGTGCACGTCTCGAACATCCTCGCCAAGCTCGGCGTGTCCGGCAGGGGAGAGGCCGCGGCGGTGGCGCACCGGCTGGGGCTGTTCCCGGCGGAGTCTCTCCACGTGCCGATCACAGAGTGAGGCGTACGGTGTAGGAGACCGGCAGGGGAGGCTGCATGTTCAACATGTTCGAAGAACTGTTCGCGCCCGGCCGCAAACACACCCAGGACGAGCAGAACCGGCTGGCCCTGACCAGGGAGGACGTCGGCGACGGGGACCCCGGACGCGGACCGATAGATCTCACGTCCGGGAAGGTCGTCGTCCGTCTGGTCAAGTCGGACGACGACACCGAGGAGCCCTCGCCGGAGCAGACCGCGTCGAAGTGACGGCCCGGACTAGCTGACCTGTATCTCCAGGATCCTGTCGTCCCCCTCCTTGGGGCTGCCGCGACCGTCGGTGTTGCTGGTGACGAGCCACAGCTTGTCGCCGCCCGCGGAGACCACCGTGCGCAGCCGGCCGTACTCGCCCTTCAGGAAGGCCTGCGGATCCGCCGAGGCCTCTGTGCCCTTCAGCGGGATGCGCCACAGCCGCTGGCCCTTCAGCCCGGCCATCCAGATGGATCCCTCGGCGTAGGCGATCCCGCTGGGGGAGGCGTCGTCGGTGTGCCAGGTGGCGATCGGGTTGTGGAACTTCTTGTCGTCGGACCTGCCCTCGGCGTCCGGCCAGCCGTAGTCGTCGCCCGGCTTGATCGTGTTCAGCTCGTCCCAGGTGTCCTGACCGAACTCCGAGGCGAACAGGCGCTGCTTGGAGTCCCAGGCCAGACCCTGCACATTGCGGTGGCCGTAGGAGTACACGGCGGAGTCCGGGAACGGGTTGCCCGGGGCCGGATCCCCCTCCGGGGTCAGGCGCAGGATCTTGCCGCCGAGCGATGTGCGGTCCTGGGCCAGTCCGGTGTTGCCGCTCTCTCCCGTGCCCGCGTAGAGCATGCCGTCCGGGCCGAACGCGATCCGGCCGCCGTTGTGGATGTAGCCCTTCGGGATGCCCTTGAAGACGGTGTCGGGGGCGCCCAACTGCTCGCCGGAATCCTTCTGCTCGTCGTACACCATCCTGACGATGCGGTTGTCCGAGGCCGAGGTGAAGTAGGCGTACACCATGTGGTCGGAGGCGTAGTCCGGGGACAGCGCGATGCCCAGGAGGCCGCCCTCGCCGGCCGCGGAGACCCCGGACACCCGGCCGAGTTCCGTCTTCTTGCCCGACTGTCCGTCGACCCGGACGATCGCGCCCTCGTCGCGCGAGGAGACGAGGAGGTCGCCTTCGGGCAACGGGGCGATTCCCCACGGGGTCTTGAGGTTCTCGGTGACCGTGCGCAGCACCTTCACCGAGCCCTTCGCCGGCGGGGTCTCCTCGGCGGCCCGCCCGGTGGGGGAGGACCCCGTGGCCGCACCGCTCGACGAGGTGCTCTCGCCGCCACCCGGTGAACCGCCCCCTCCTCCACCGCCGGACGAGCAGCCGGCCGTCAGCAGGAGCGTGGTCGCGGCCAGCACGGCCGTCACAGCTCGACGATGCACGATCATGGTCCCTTCGCAGCGCGGGTTCTACCTGTCATACACCGCTCACGCCTCACAGGTTCCCGATCTTCCGCACCCGATCCGCGGAGGCACCGACGGCGAGGTGAGGAGCCCCACGCCCCAAGGAGACGGGAACGGGGCACGGCGGCTCCTGTCAGTCCCAAGACCCCTGTGCCGGAGGCAGTTCCGCCAACTCTGTGAGGTCCTGTCCGGTCAGTCGCAGTGCGGTCGCCGCCGCGTTCTCCGTCACCCACCGCTCCTGCTTGGTGCCCGGCACCGGGATCACATGACCGCCCTGCGCCAGGACCCACGCCAGCGCCACCTGCGCCGGTGTGGTCCCTTCCCCGTGCCGGGCCGCCACGCGGCGCAGACCGGAGACGATCGGCTGGTTCGCGGCCATCATCTCGGCGGTGAAGCGGGGATGGCGGGCGCGGACGTCGTCCGGTTCGAAGCCCTCGCCGGGGGTGAGGGTGCCGGTCAGGAACCCGTTGCCGAGCGGCATCGCCGCCAGGAAACCGATGCCGCGTGCCGTGCACCACGGCAGCAGTGACTCCAGCGCCTCCGGCGACCACACCGACAGTTCGGCCTCCACCGCGCTCACCGGGAAGACCTGCTGGACCCGCTGGAGTTTGCGGATCGTCGCGTCGTACAGCCGGCCCCCGGAGCGGCGGCCGCCCCGCGCTCCCATCGCGCACAGCCCCAACGACCGTACCTTTCCGGCCTGTACCAGCTCCGCCATCGCGCCCCAGGTCTCCTCGACCGGGATCTCTGGGTCCTCGCGGTGCAGCTGGTAGAGGTCGATCACATCGGTCTGGAGCCGCCGCAGGGACGCGTCGCAGGCCCGCTTCACATAGCCGGGGCGGCCGTTGGCCACGATGTGCTGCTCACCCACCAGCAGGCCGACCTTGGTGGACACGAACGCGTCCGCGCGCCGCTCCTTCAACACCCGCCCCAGTAACAGCTCGTTGGTGAACGGGCCGTACATGTCGGCAGTGTCCAGCAGCGTCGAGCCCAGATCGAGCGCCCGGTGCACGGCCCTGAGGGACTCGTCACCCCGCTGCCGTGACCCGTTGTAGGCCCAGCTCATCGGCATGCACCCGAGTCCGACGGCTCCCACTGCGAGCGCCGCCGCGCCGATCGTCCTGCGCTCCACCTGCTCGTGACCCTCCCTCTCTTGGCCCCCAACCTAGCCTCTGCGGTCCCGGGCGCCTGACATAGCCTCCGGAGCATGACTGCTGACGTGTGGCTGCCCATCCCGCCCGACGAGATCGAAGGGCTTCCCGAGGGGCCCAAGTACCTCTTCTGGGACGGGGGTGACGACGGTGGCCAGGAGTTCCCCGGTGATCCGGCGCACTGTGCCGTCTACGTCGTGCCGTACATGAAGCGGCAGCCGGTCAAGGTCCGGCCGCTGCCGCACATGAGCAGCCTCCGCCTCGTCCAGACGCTCACGGCCGGTGTCGACGACGTGCTGGCGCGGCTGTCGGACATCGTGCCGGGCGTGGTGCTGTGCAACGCGCGCGGTGTGCACGAGGCGAGCACCGCCGAGCTCGCCCTCACCCTGACTCTCGCCTCGCTGCGCGGCATCCCCCAGTTCGTCCGCGCCCAGCAGAAGGAGTCCTGGCAGAGCGCGTTCCATCCCGCGCTCGCCGACAAGAACGTGCTCATCGTCGGCTACGGCTCCATCGGTTCCGCCATCGAGGACCGGCTCGTTCCGTTCGAGGTCGCGCGGGTGGTGCGCGTCGCGCGCTCCGCGCGCGTCACGGAGCGCGGGCCGGTGCATCCGTTCACCGAACTCCCGGCCCTGCTCCCGGAGGCGGACGTCGTGATCCTGTCCACGCCCCTCACCGAAACCACCCGTCACCTGGCCGACGCCGACTTCCTGGCCCGTATGAAGGACGGCGCGCTCCTCGTGAACGTCGCCCGCGGTCCGGTCGTCGACACGAAGGCGCTTCTCGCCGAGCTGGAGACGGGCCGTATCACCGCCGCCCTCGACGTCACCGACCCCGAACCGCTGCCCCGGGGGCACCCGTTGTGGCAGGCGCCCGGCCTGCTCGTCAGTCCGCACGTCGGCGGTCCCACCTCGGCGTTCCTGCCGCGTGCCAAGCGCCTGTTGGTGGATCAGTTGAGCCGTTTCGTGAACCAGGAGCCCCTGCGCAACGTGATCCTTACGACGGGCGCGAGCGGCGCGTAACCCGCACGCCACGCGCTGTCGGGCACTGTCGGGCGCGGGCGCGCAACAGGCGCGTAATCCGGTTCCGGTACTCTCCGCAATCCTCCGGACGCGGTCCGTGCTCACAAGTCTGCTGATCGTCACGGAGCGTAGAGGAACTATGTCCCTGAGTGACGAGACTGGTGTATCGTCCCGACAGGGGCTGCGCCGCGTACTTCGGCGCCGGGGATCGACATTGCAGAGCGTGAGGGGGGCGACGGACGATGCACGGCCTATGGACGAACGATCCGACGCGGCGGGGTCGCCGACGGCGACCCTGGCACACAGCCGCGCGCGGACGCGGTCACCACGCCGGTCACGGCGGCCACCACAACTCTCACCACCGCAGGCACAGCAGCCGCAGGAGGCATGCGCACCCGGCGCACCCGGACCCCCGGGACCCCGGAGCGGCGCGGAGCTGGAGGGCCCGGTGAGCTCGCCCCCGTCTCCCACGACCACCCTCGACGGAGCGCTGCGGGTCCAGCCCGCGCGGGGGGCGCTGCCTTCCAGGCCACCGCTCTTCCGCGGTCGCATGAGCATGGTCCACCAACTCCTGATCGCCCTGGTGTGTGCGGGATACGCCGTCGGTTCCGCACTCGGCTGGGGTTCGCGCGAAGCCGCCCTGATCATGGGCGACTTCGGACTGAGCGCCGCGGCGGGCGCCGCCGCCGTCTCCTGCTTCCGCTACGCACGCAGCCGCCGGATCCGCTTTCGGCCCGCCTGGCTGCTCTTCTCGCTCTCCTCGGCCATGGCATCGCTCGGCAACCTGGTCTGGGGCTGGTACGAGGTCGTCCTGGGGCGGCCCGTGCCCAGTCCCAGCTTCGCCGACGGGTTCTTCCTCTGCTTCGCGCCCCCGGCCATCGTCGGCCTGCTGGTTCTCGCCAAGCGCCCGGTCACGAAGGCGGGTTGGGTCTGCCTCGGCCTGGACGCCTGGCTGATCGGCGGCTCGCTGCTCACGCTGTCATGGAGCCTCGCCCTGGCCCAGGCGGCGAAGTCCGAGGGGCCGAGCGTCGCGCACACCGCGCTGTCCCTGGCGTATCCCCTGCTGGACATCGCCCTCGTCAGCATGGTTCTCGCGCTGCACTTCAGGCGCTCGGCGGTCAACCGCACCGCGGTGAACACCGCGATCGGCGCGCTCGCCCTGACCGTGATGTGCGACGCCCTGTTCACCTCGCCGCTGCTGCACAACAACTACCACTCCGGCCAGTTGCTGGACGCGGGCTGGTTCGCCGGCTCCGTGCTCCTCGCCTACGCCCCCTGGGCCACGCCCAGGCACCCGGACGGCGACCTGCGGCCCGCGGCGGTGCACACGCGCGTGGTGCACGAGCACGTGCCCAGGAAGAGCCCCGGCGCCCCTCAGCGACCGCCCGCGCAGGGCGGTGACCACGGCCGGTATCCGGTCACCCGGCCCATCACCGGGTCGCTCGCCGCCCTCACGCCCTACATGGCGGCCGCCGTCTGCACGCTGGGGATCCTGTACAACGTCCTCAACGGCCGCAGCGTGGACCACGTGGTGCTCCTGACCGGCGGCACCGTCGTGCTCGCCCTCGTGGTGCGCCAGGGCATCATGCTGCTCGACAACATCACCCTCACCCAGGAACTGGCGCAGAAGGAGAACCACTTCCGCTCCCTGGTGCAGGGCTCGAGCGACGTCATCATGATCGCCGCGCCCAACGGCATCCTCCGGTACGTCTCCCCGGCCGCCGCCGGGGTCTACGGCCGCCCCGCCGAGGAGCTGGTGGGCACGGAACTGGCCGGTCTCATCCACCCGGAGGATCTGGGCTGTGTGGTGCACGAAGTGCGCCGCTTCCTCGCCGCCAGCCCTCCTGAGGAGCCCACCACCCGCATCGAGTGCCGCTTCCGGTCGGGCGACGGAGGCTGGCTCAATGTCGAGTCCACCGTCAATCGCCACCACGGCGGCCTCATCTTCAACAGCCGGGACGTGACCGAAAGAGTGCGCCTGCAGGCGCAGCTCCAGCACAACGCCGAGCACGACCCGCTGACCGACCTGCCCAACCGCGCCCTGTTCACCCGGCGCGTCCAGCAGGCCCTGTCCGGCCGCCGCTCCTCCGACCGCGGCACCGCCGTCCTCTTCATCGACCTGGACGGCTTCAAGGCCGTCAACGACACGATCGGGCACCAGGCCGGGGACGAGCTGCTCGTCCAGGCCGCGCGCAGACTCCAGGACGCGGTCAGATACGGGGACACCGCCTCACGTCTCGGCGGGGACGAGTTCGCCGCCCTGATCGTCGGCGACGGCACCCGCGACCGTACCGCCCGTGAGGGCCACATCCTGGAGCTCGCCGACCGCCTCAGAATCACGCTCTCGCAGCCGTACCGCATCGACGGCAACGATGTCCGGGTCGCCGCCTCCATCGGCGTCGCCTTCGCCGAACCCGGCCTCGGAGCGGGCGAGATCCTGCGCAACGCGGACCTCGCCATGTACCGCGCCAAGGCGGGCGGCAAGGGTCGCGTCGAGCTGTACGCACCCCAGATGCAGCAGGACGTCGTACGGAAGGTGGAGCTGGCCACGCGCCTGCGTGCCGCGCTGCACGACGGCGAGTTCGCCCTGCTGCACCAGCCCGTCGTCGGTCTGGAGGACGGGCGGATCACCGCGGTCACCGCACAGGCGCGCTGGCGCTCCTCGCAGGGAGTGCTCTTCACGCCCGCCGAGTTCCTGCGGGTGGCCGAGGACAGCGACCGCACGCAGGAACTGAGCCGCTGGATCCTGGAGGAGGCCGTCGAACAGGCCGCGGACCGGGCAGCGACCGGGCTCGCCGTGCCCGTGACGGTCCGGATGAGCGCCCAGCGGCTGCTGGACCGCTCGCTGCCCCTGGGCTCCGTGGAGGCACTGCTGACCCGGCACGGACTGCCGTCGGGCTCGCTGCTGATCGAGCTCTCCGACACCGAGCCCCGGGTCTCCCTGGACGAGCTGGAGCGCCGGCTGGCCGCGATCCGGCGCGTCGGCGTCCGTATCGCTCTGGACGGGTTCGGCAGCGGTTACGCGGCGATCACCGCGCTGCGCAGACTCCCCGTCGACGTACTGAAGCTCGACCGCAGTCTGGTCGAGGGCGTCGTGGAGTCCGCCAGACTGCACAAGATCACCAGCGGGCTGCTCAGAATCGCCGGAGATCTCGGGCTGCAGTCCGTGGCCGACGGCGTGGACCTGCCGGAACAGGTGGTCGCCCTGCGCGCGATGGGCTGCACCCATGGACAGGGCATGGCGTTCTCGGGCCCGCTCGACGAGTACCGGCTTCGCCGGGCGCTGGCCTCGGGCCGCTATCCGGTACCGCACGGACCGGCCGAGCCCGCGTTCGCGGGTGTGAGGGAGCCGCAGGGGCTCGTGGGAGTCGAGGGTGCGGGCCCGCGGAGGCCCGAAGGGCTGAGCGCGGTCGTGGCCTCGACGCCGACTGCGGCGCCCCGGCGGTGAGCGTGCGATGGAAAGGGGCGGCGCGGGGGTGTACACCAGTGGTGTGCAGACGGTGTTCGGTGCGCGACGGCAGGTGCGACGGCCTTGCGCTCACATAATGAGACTCCCGTCCCACCCGCTTGACAGTGGGTGTGTGCCAGGGAGAAGGTCAATGCCATGCGCACCCGAATTCTCGTACTTGGAAAGCGCGTCGGCTGACGCTGAGCCCTCGATCGCTCAGCGACTCCACCCGGCGCGCTCCCCTCGCTTGCCTTATGGCACGAGGGGTTTTTTGTTGCACAGGCACCTGTTGTACCGCAGTCGTACACCGCACGAACCTCGCAAAAACCCCAGCACAAAACCCTCAGCGTCGAGAAGAGAATGACGATGACCGAGCAGGCCACCGGGGCCCATCCGCAGCCGCGGCCCCGATCCGGAGGACAGCAGTCCGCCCCCGAGCACGTCACGGGCGCGCAGTCCCTCATCCGCTCTCTCGAGGAGGTCGGCGCCGAGACGGTATTCGGTATTCCCGGCGGTGCGATCCTTCCGGCGTACGACCCGTTGATGGACTCCACCCGGGTGCGGCACGTCCTGGTCCGGCACGAGCAGGGTGCGGGGCACGCGGCCACGGGTTACGCGCAGGCCACCGGCAAGGTGGGCGTGTGCATGGCTACCTCGGGTCCCGGTGCCACCAACCTGGTCACCCCGATCGCGGACGCCCACATGGACTCGGTGCCGCTCGTGGCGATCACCGGGCAGGTGGCCTCCAAGGCGATCGGGACGGACGCCTTCCAGGAGGCGGACATCGTCGGTATCACGATGCCGATCACCAAGCACAACTTCCTGGTCACCAAGGCCGAGGACATCCCGCGGGTCATCGCGCAGGCCTTCCACATCGCCTCCACGGGGCGTCCGGGACCGGTCCTGGTCGACATCGCGAAGGACGCGCTGCAGGCCAAGACGACGTTCTCCTGGCCGCCGGTCATGGACCTGCCCGGCTACCGGCCGGTGACCAAGCCGCACGCCAAGCAGATCCGCGAGGGCGCCAAGCTGATCACCCAGGCCAAGCGGCCCGTCCTGTACGTCGGTGGCGGTGTCATCAAGGCCGGGGCCACCGCCGAGCTGAAGGTCCTCGCAGAACTCACCGGAGCACCCGTCACCACCACCCTGATGGGGCTCGGCGCATTCCCCGACAGCCACCCGCTGCACGTGGGAATGCCGGGTATGCACGGTGCGGTCACCGCCGTCACCGCGCTGCAGAAGGCCGACCTGATCGTCGCCCTCGGTACCCGTTTCGACGACCGTGTCACCGGCAGGCTGGACAGCTTCGCCCCGCACGCCAAGATCGTCCACGCCGACATCGACCCGGCGGAGATCGGCAAGAACCGTGCCGCCGACGTGCCGATCGTCGGGGACGCCCGGGAGGTCATCGCCGACCTGGTCCAGGCCGTCCAGAAGGAGCACAGCGAGGGCCACAAGGGCGACTACAGCGCCTGGTGGAAGGACCTGTCCCGCTGGCGCGAGACCTACCCGCTCGGCTACGACCAGCCCGACGACGGCTCGCTGTCCCCGCAGCACGTCATCGAGCGGATCGGGCAGCTCGCCCCGGAGGGCACGATCTTCGCGGCGGGCGTGGGCCAGCACCAGATGTGGTCGGCGCACTTCATCCAGTACGAGAAGCCCGCCACCTGGCTGAACTCCGGCGGTGCCGGAACGATGGGCTACGCGGTTCCGGCCGCCATGGGTGCCAAGGCCGGCATGCCGCAGCACACGGTCTGGGCGATCGACGGTGACGGCTGCTTCCAGATGACCAACCAGGAACTCACCACCTGCGCCCTGAACAACATCCCGATCAAGGTCGCCATCATCAACAACGGCGCCCTCGGGATGGTCCGCCAGTGGCAGACCCTCTTCTACAACCAGCGCTACTCCAACACCGTGCTCCACTCCGGTCCGCAGGACGTCAATCCCGACGCGAAGGGCACGCGCGTGCCGGACTTCGTGAAGCTGTCCGAGGCGATGGGCTGCGTGGGTCTGCGCTGTGAGCGTCCGGAGGACCTGGACAAGGTCATCGCGGAGGCGAACTCCATCAACGACCGTCCCGTCGTCGTGGACTTCATCGTCCACGAGGACGCGATGGTGTGGCCGATGGTCGCCGCCGGCACCTCCAACGACGAGATCATGGCCGCCCGGGACGTCCGCCCCGACTTCGGCGACAACGAAGACGACTGAGCGAGAGAGACGTAAAAGATCATGTCCAAGCACACGCTCTCCGTCCTGGTGGAGAACACCCCCGGCATCCTGGCCCGGATCGCCGCCCTGTTCTCCCGCCGCGGCTTCAACATCGACTCGCTCGCCGTCGGCGTCACCGAGCACCCCGAGATCTCCCGGATCACCATCGTGGTGACCGTGGTCGACGAACTGCCGCTGGAGCAGGTGACGAAGCAGCTCAACAAGCTCGTCAACGTGCTCAAGATCGTCGAGCTGGAGTCCGGCTCCGCGGTTCAGCGCGAACTCGTTCTGGTGAAGGTGCGCGCCGACAACGAGACGCGCTCCCAGATCGTCGAGATCGTCCAGCTGTTCCGCGCCAAGACGGTCGACGTCGCCCCGGAGGCCGTCACGATCGAGGCCACCGGCAGCAGCGACAAGCTGTCCGCGATGCTGAAGATGCTGGAGCCCTTCGGCATCAAGGAGCTCGTCCAGTCCGGCACCATCGCGATCGGCCGCGGTTCCCGCTCGATCACGGACCGCTCGCTGCGCGCGCTCGACCGCAGCGCGTAGAGCGACACGCAGGACCGGTCACGGGCGGCTCCCGGCCGCCCGTATACCGAGACCCCGAAACTTCATCTCAGCCCGCCGTCATACGGTGGGACGCAACACCCGCACACAAGGAGAGAACCCAAAGTGGCCGAGCTGTTCTACGACGCCGATGCCGACCTGTCCATCATCCAGGGCCGCAAGGTCGCGGTCATCGGTTACGGCAGCCAGGGCCACGCCCACGCGCTGTCGCTGCGTGACTCCGGTGTCGACGTGCGCGTCGGTCTGCACGAGGGCTCCAAGTCCAGGGCGAAGGCCGAGGAGCAGGGCCTGCGCGTGGTCACGCCCGCCGAGGCGACCGCCGAGGCCGACGTCATCATGGTCCTGGTGCCGGACCCGCTGCAGGCCCAGGTCTACGAGGAGTCCATCAAGGACAACCTCAACGACGGCGACGCGCTGTTCTTCGGTCACGGTCTGAACATCCGCTTCGACTTCATCAAGCCGCCGGCCGGCGTCGACGTGTGCATGGTCGCCCCCAAGGGCCCCGGCCACCTGGTGCGCCGTCAGTACGAGGAGGGCCGCGGCGTTCCGTGTATCGCGGCGGTCGAGCAGGACGCCACCGGCAACGCGTTCGCGCTGACGCTGTCGTACGCGAAGGGCATCGGCGGCACCCGCGCCGGCGTCATCAAGACGACGTTCACCGAGGAGACCGAGACCGACCTGTTCGGTGAGCAGGCCGTTCTCTGCGGTGGTACGGCCGCGCTGGTCAAGGCCGGTTTCGAGACGCTGACCGAGGCCGGTTACCAGCCGGAGATCGCGTACTTCGAGTGCCTGCACGAGCTGAAGCTGATCGTGGACCTCATGTACGAGGGCGGTCTGGAGAAGATGCGCTGGTCGATCTCCGAGACCGCCGAGTGGGGCGACTACGTCACCGGCCCGCGGATCATCACCGACGCCACCAAGGCCGAGATGAAGAAGATCCTCGCCGAGATCCAGGACGGCACCTTCGCCCGCGAGTGGATGGCCGAGTACCACGGCGGCCTGAAGAAGTACAACGAGTACAAGACGGCCGACTCCGAGCACCTGCTGGAGACCACCGGCAAGCAGCTCCGCAAGTTGATGAGCTGGGTCGACGAAGAGGCGTGAGCCGAGCGCCCCGCGACGGTGCCACCGGTTCCGGGTGCCGTCGCGGGGCTCCGTCCCGGACTCGTGCACAACGGAGCTGCACGTCCGGGTGATCCTTCCGCAGAGGCGGAGGACGACTTCCCCCGCGCCACTACACTGGCGCACAACATACGCGTCAGGCCCACAGCGTCGTGCGTCTTCCACGCGGCAAGCAAACCTCCACCGCCTGCGGCCGTCGGGACGGCCGTCCGCAATGGACTTGTGAGGACTCACGTGAGCTCGAAACCTGTCGTACTCATCGCTGAAGAGCTGTCGCCCGCGACCGTGGACGCGCTTGGCCCGGACTTCGAGATCCGGCACTGCAACGGAGCGGATCGAGCCGAACTGCTCCCGGCCATCGCCGACGTCGACGCGATCCTGATCCGTTCCGCCACCAAGGTGGACGCCGAGGCGATCGCCGTCGCGAAGAAGCTGAAGGTCGTCGCACGAGCCGGCGTCGGCCTGGACAACGTCGACGTCTCCGCCTCCACCAAGGCCGGCGTGATGGTCGTCAACGCCCCCACCTCGAACATCGTGACCGCCGCCGAGCTCGCCTGCGGTCTCCTCGTCGCCACCGCCCGCCACATTCCGCAGGCCAACGCCGCGCTGAAGAACGGCGAGTGGAAGCGCAGCAAGTACACGGGCGTGGAGCTGGCGGAGAAGACCCTCGGTGTCGTGGGCCTGGGCCGGATCGGTGCGCTGGTCGCTCAGCGCATGTCCGGCTTCGGGATGAAGGTCGTCGCCTACGACCCCTACATCCAGCCCGCCCGCGCCGCCCAGATGGGCGTCAAGGTGCTGTCCCTGGACGAGCTCCTCGAGGTGTCCGACTTCATCACCGTCCATCTGCCCAAGACGCCCGAGACCGTCGGCCTCATCGGCGACGAGGCGCTGCGCAAGGTCAAGCCGAGCGTGCGGATCGTCAACGCCGCGCGCGGCGGGATCGTCGACGAGGAGGCGCTGTACTCGGCGCTGAAGGAGGGACGCGTCGCGGGCGCCGGCCTCGACGTGTACGCGAAGGAGCCCTGCACGGACTCCCCGCTCTTCGAGTTCGACCAGGTCGTCGCCACCCCGCACCTCGGTGCCTCCACCGACGAGGCGCAGGAGAAGGCCGGTATCGCCGTCGCCCGCTCGGTGCGTCTCGCCCTCGCCGGTGAGCTCGTGCCCGACGCGGTGAACGTCCAGGGCGGGGTCATCGCCGAGGACGTCAAGCCGGGCCTGCCGCTTGCCGAGCGCCTGGGCCGGATCTTCACGGCGCTCGCCGGTGAGGTGGCGGTCCGCCTCGACGTGGAGGTGTACGGCGAGATCACCCAGCACGACGTGAAGGTGCTGGAGCTCAGCGCCCTCAAGGGTGTCTTCGAGGATGTCGTCGACGAGACCGTGTCGTACGTCAACGCCCCGCTGTTCGCGCAGGAGCGCGGCGTCGAGGTGCGGCTGACGACCAGCTCGGAGTCGGCCGACCACCGCAACGTCGTCACCGTGCGCGGCACGCTCAGCAGTGGCGAGGAGGTCTCGGTCTCCGGCACGCTGGCCGGTCCCAAGCACCTCCAGAAGATCGTCGCGGTCGGCGAGTACGACGTCGACCTGGCCCTCGCCGACCACATGATCGTCCTCAAGTACGAGGACCGTCCCGGTGTCGTCGGCACGGTCGGCCGGATCTTCGGCGAGGCCGGGATCAACATCGCCGGTATGCAGGTGTCGCGGTCCGTCGCGGGGGGCGAGGCGCTCGCGGTTCTGACGGTGGACGACTCGGTTCCCGTCGGGGTGCTGGCCGAGGTGGCCGAGGAGATCGGCGCGACGTCTGCGCGTGCGGTGAACCTGGTCTGAGGCAGTCGTCGGGCTGTGGGTGCGTGGGGGCTGGTCGCGCAGTTCCCCGCGCCCCTACGGCCCTTGCGGGCCTCGTCCTCAAGCGCCGGACGGGCTGACTTGGTCAGCCCGTCCGGCGTTTTGTGTGCGCCCTAGCAGGGGACTTTCTCCCGCTCCGGCGTCTCCTTCCGCACTTCGACTCCGCGCAGTGTCACCGCCGCCAGCACCGCGGCTCCCGCGAGCAGCACCGCTCCCGCGATCGCCGCTCCCTGCATCCCGTGGGTGAACGCCTCCCGGGCCGCCGTCGCAAGACCCGGGAACCGGTCCGCGACCGCCAGGGCCCCGCCCAGCGTCTCGCGGGCCGCGTCCGGTGCCGAACCCGGCATGTCGTGGCGGTAGACCGCCGCACCGATGGAGCCGAGGACCGCCATGCCGAGGGCACCGCCGAACTCGGTGCCGGTCTCCAGCAGGGAGGACGCCGAGCCGGCGCGTTCGGCCGGGGCCGCGCCCAGGGCCAGGTCCGTCATCTGGGAGATGACCATGACGATGCCGGAGGCGAGGACACCGCAGGCGGTCAGCACCAGCCACATCGAGTCCGTACCGGCGAGGGCGAGGAGACCGTAGCCGCAGGCGGCGATGACGAAGCCGGCGGTGACGACGTGGGCGCGGTTCGTGCCCCTCTGGACCAGTGAGGTCGTCACCGGGGCCACCATGCCGATCGGCACCGAGGGCAGCAGTGCCCACAGGGCCGCCTCCAGGGCGCTCTTGCCGAGCACCGACTGGAGGTACTGCGTGGTGAAGACGGCGGAGCCCATCATCGCGAACGCGGAGACCAGGTTGAGGACGACCGCGGGGGCGAAGCCATGGCCGCGGAACAGGGCCGGGGAGATCATCGGCGAGGACGTGGTGCGCTGGCGGTGCACGAAGAGGGCCGCGAAGAGCAGGCCGACGCTGATCGAGACGACGTACCGGACGTTCCAGCCCTCGGAAGGGATCTCCTTCAGGCCGTAGACGACGGGCAGTACGGCGGCCATCGACAGGGGGACGCTCAGCCAGTCGAAGCGGCCGGGTGCGGGGTCCTTCGACTCGGGCAGCAGGACCGGGGCCAGGACCAGCAGCAGAACCATCGCGGGCAGGTTGACCAGGAAGACCGAGCCCCACCAGAAGTACTCGACGAGGACTCCGCTCATCACCGAGCCGAGCGCGATGCCGGCCGTCATCATGCCGGACCAGATGCCGATCGCCTTCGCGCGCTGGCCGGAATCGGTGAACATCGTGCGGATCAGCGCCATCGTCGACGGCATCAGGGTCGCGCCGCCGATACCGAGCACCGCGCGGGCGGCGATGAGCATCTCGGCGCTGTTCGCGTAGGCCGCCATCAGTGACGCCGCGCTGAAGGCGACCGCGCCGGCCATCAGCAGTTTGCGGCGGCCGATGCGGTCGCCCAGGGAGCCCATCGTCATCAGCAGACCGGCCAGGACGAAGGCGTAGATGTCGAAGATCCACAGCTGCTGGGTGCCGCTCGGCTCCAGGTCCGCGCTGATCGCGGGGATCGCGAAGTAGAGGACCGAGACGTCCATGGAGACCAGCAGTAGCGGAAGCATCAGGACGGCGAGGGCGGTCCATTCACGGCGGCCGGCACGGGCGCCGACGGAAGTGCTCGTCGAGTTCGTCATGGCAACGACCGTACAGACGTCTTACACGCTTATCTAGGACGCTTGTATAAATCGCGCGTCTAGGACGCTTGTATGGATTCTTCGGTAGGGTGGCTGTATGGGACATCGCGAGGATCTGCTCGAAGGCGCCAAGCGCTGCCTGCTGGAGAAGGGGTTCCTGCGTACGACCGCGCGGGACATCGTCAAGGAGTCGGGCACGAACCTGGCGTCCATCGGCTACCACTACGGATCGAAGGACGCCCTGCTGGGACAGGCGTACATCGCTCTGGTGGAAAGCGTGCCCTTCGAGGGGGGCGACGGGTTCACCGGTGCGCCCGGCTCGCTGGAACGCTTCCGCGAGGTGTGGGCCAACATCGTCGACACCATGCGGGGGCCCGGCTCGATGTGGCGGCTCAGCATGGAGGTCATGGGCATGGGTGACCAACTGCCGGAAGTGCGCGACCAGTTGGCCCGCGCCCAGCGCGAGGGCGGGCGGGGCCTGGTCTCCATGCTCATGGGCGTGCCGGAGGAGGAGGTGACGGACGAGACCGCCGACACCCTCGGCCGGTTCTATCTGACGCTGATGACCGGGCTCATCGGCCAGTGGATCTTCGACCCGAAGAGCGCGCCGGACGCGGACACCCTCACCGAAGGCCTACGGCAGGTCATCGAGGCCGCCACGCGCGCGTGACCCGCACGTCGTCACAGTCGCGCCCCCTTGAGCGCCATGTGCAGCAACAGCCGGTCCTCGCCGTCGTCCAGGTCCAGGCCGGTGAGCTGTTCGACGCGGGAGAGACGGTAGTAGAGGGTCTGGCGGTGGATGCCCAGTGAGGCGGCGGTGCGGCCGGCCTGGCCCGCGCAGTCGAGATACACCTCGGCGGTGCGCGCGAGTTCGCGGTGGGCGGGGGAGAGCAGCGGGCGTACGGCGGGGTCGTGGGCCGTCCGCGGGGGCAGCGCGGTCAGGAGGCGGTACGGGCCGATGCGCGCCCACTCCGCGACCGGGCCGAACCCGGGTTCCGCGAGGGCGGCCCGAGCCGCCGCCGACGCCTCCTGCCAGGCGGACGCCAGCTCGGCGAGCCCCACGCGCGCGGCGGCGACTCCGGCGACCACGGTGCCCGAGGCCGACGAGCCGTGACCCGCCCCGGTGTCGCCGTCACCGCTTCCGCCCTCCACGCCTCGCGCCCGCTCCAGCAGCCGAGCCGCCGCCGAGGTCGCCGGCGTCGGGGTGTCCGCGGCCCGCAGCCGCACCAGCACCGCGAGGGACTGGGCCGAGGCGCCCCAAGGCAGTGAGCACAGCGCCGTCGCGTGCGGAACCGTACGGGCCGAGGGGCCGTCGTCCGGGTCGGCCGACGGCCACGGCGCGACGCACACCACCGCGTAGGGGCCCTCACCGCGGGAGCCCAGTGCCGTACGCAGGGCCGCCACCGCCATGTCGCCCTGCCAGCCCGGCTCGGCGGTCAGCACGGCCCGCAGCTCCCGGCTGAGGTCGGCCCCGTGCTGCGCCTCGTCCGCGAGCAGCGCCCCGATACGGGCTGCCACCCGCATGGCTGCGTCCAACTGCCGTGCGGTCGGGCCTGGTTCGGAGTCCAGCAGCCACACATAACCGAGGACGACCCCCCGGTGGCGTACGGGCAGACAGATCCGTCCGCGGTACACCCCCGCCTCCGGCGTGGGCGGAATCCGCACCGGGCCGCTCGCCCGGGTGATGCCGAAGCCCTCGAACCAGGTGCGGACCGTGGCCGTGGAGCGCCGGGTCAGGATCGAGCGGGTGCGGACGGGGTCCAGCGCCGACGGATCGAGGTCGCCCTCACTGTCGTACGCGCCGAAGGCGATCAGCTCGAAGTCGCGGTTCTCGAGGGTCGCGGGTGCGCCCAGGAGCTCCGAGATCTCGTCGACCAGATCCTGGTAGTCACCTCTGGAATCCGTCGTCACCCGGACATTCTCCCGCACGGGACCGCCCCCTTCATACATCTGTCTGAGATCTGCGGCACGGATGCGTGACAGCTGTCGATGGCCGACGATCGGAGGGACCCTTAGGTTTCACGGTGGTTCTGTCTGCTGGTCTGTGGAGGTGCCCCGTGCTGGGTCCCGTGATTCTTGCCGCGTCGCGCAGCGACCGGGTCCGACGCCTGATCTCGGCGGCCCCCGTGACCAAGCAGGTCGTCGACCGCTTCATCCCGGGCGAGACGGTCGACGAGATCGTGCCGATCGTCCGTGAGCTGACCGACCGCGGTCTGGAGCTGACGATGGACGTCGTCGGCGAGGACATCACCAACCCGGAGCAGGCGGAAGCCGCCCGGGACGCCTATCTGGCACTCATCGAGCGGCTCAGGACACTCGACCTGGGTACCAGGGCCGAGATGTCGGTGAAACTCTCGATGTTCGGCCAGGCGCTGCCCGGGGGCCACGAACTGGCCCTCGCGAACGTCCGGCCCGTCGTCGAGGCGGCCGCCGCCATCGGCACGACCGTCACGCTCGACGCCGAGGACCACACCACACTCGACTCGATGTTCGCCATCCACGAGGAGCTGCGGAAGGACTTCCCGCAGACCGGCTGTGTGATCCAGGCCTACCTCTTCCGCACCGAGGCCGACGCCCGCCGGCTCGCCGACGCAGGCAGCCGGGTACGGCTCGTGAAGGGCGCGTACAAGGAGCCTGCCGAGGTCGCCTACCAGCAGAAACACGAGATCGACAAGGCGTACGTCCGGGTCCTGCGCATCCTCATGGAGGGCGAGGGCTACCCGATGGTCGGCTCCCACGACCCGCGCCTGATCTCCATCGCCCAGGAACTCGCCCGCCTGGCCGGCCGCAAGCCCGACGAGTACGAGTTCCAGATGCTCTACGGCATCCGCGGCGACGAACACCTGCGCCTGGCCGCCGAGGGCCACCGCATGCGCGTCTACACGGCCTACGGCACCGACTGGTACGGCTACTTCATGAGGCGGCTCGCGGAGAAGCCGGCGAACCTGCGGTTCTTCCTGCGGAGCATGATCGGCCACGGCTGAGTCGGCTCGCCCCTGCCCCCAGGGAAGCGCGGCACATCCCGCAGACGGTCCTCACCCGAAGCTTGATCACCCAGGGCTGATCCCGAACACCCGCTCAAGTTCAAGGAGTTACGGAACCTATGGACGCTGTGACCCAGGTCCCCACCCCCGTCAACGAGCCGGTGCACGGCTACGCCCCCGGCTCGCCCGAGCGGGCCCGGCTGGAGGCCAGGCTCAAGGAGCTGGCCGAGAACCCGGTCGACCTGCCGATGACCATCGGCGGCGAGAAGCGTCTCGGCGGCGGCGAGGCCTTCCAGGTCGTGCAGCCGCACAACCACAAGGCCGTCCTCGGCACGTACCGCAACGCCACCCAGCAGGACGCCCAGGACGCCATCGACGCGGCCCTCGCCGCCGCCCCCGCCTGGCGCGCGATGGCCTTCGACGACCGTGCCGCGATCATCCTGCGCGCCGCTGAACTGCTCGCCGGCCCCTGGCGCGAGACCCTCGCCGCCTCCACCATGCTCGGCCAGTCCAAGACCGCCCAGCAGGCCGAGATCGACTGTCCCTGCGAGCTGGTCGACTTCTGGCGCTTCAACGTCAAGTACGCCCGTGACCTGCTCGCCGAGCAGCCCCCGGCGAACTCCCCGGGCGTCTGGAACCGCCTCGACCACCGCCCGCTGGAGGGCTTCGTCTACGCGATCACGCCGTTCAACTTCACGGCCATCGCGGGCAACCTCCCGACCGCGCCCGCGCTCATGGGCAACGTGGTCGTGTGGAAGCCGTCCCCGACGCAGACCCACGCCGCCGTACTGCTCATGCGGCTCCTTGAGGAGGCGGGCCTGCCCAAGGGCGTCATCAACCTCGTCACCGGCGACGGCATCGAGGTCTCCAAGGTCGCTCTGGAGCACCGGGACCTCGCGGGCATCCACTTCACCGGCTCGACGAAGACCTTCCAGCACCTGTGGAAGACGGTCGGCGCCAACATCGAGAAGTACCGCACGTATCCGCGTCTGGTCGGCGAGACGGGCGGCAAGGACTTCGTGGTGGCCCACCCTTCGGCTGACCCCGGGATCCTGAAGACGGCCCTGACCCGCGGTGCCTTCGAGTACCAGGGCCAGAAGTGCTCGGCGACCTCCCGGGCGTACATCCCGGCGTCGATCTGGAACAGCGGCTTCCGTGAGGAGTTCGCCGCCGAGGTCGACGGCATCACCATGGGCGACGTCACCGACTTCTCCCACTTCATCGGCGCGGTCATCGACGAGCGCGCCTTCGCCAAGAACAAGGCCGCCATCGACCGCGCCCACGCGGACCCCACCTGCACGGTCGTCGCGGGCGGCTCCTACGACGACTCGGTCGGGTACTTCGTCCGCCCGACCGTCGTCGAGTGCTCGGACCCGGCGAACGAGGTCTTCACGACCGAATACTTCGGCCCGTTCCTCGCGGTGTACGTCTACGAGGACGAGAAGTACGACGAGATGCTGACCCAGATGGAGTCGGCGTCCGACTACGCGCTGACGGGCTCGGTGATCTCCGGCGACCGCGCGGCGGCGGCGTACACGATGGAGAAGCTGCGCTACGCGGCCGGCAACTTCTACATCAACGACAAGTCCACCGGTGCCGTGGTCGGCCAGCAGCCCTTCGGCGGCGGCCGCGCCTCCGGCACCAACGACAAGGCCGGCGCCCCGCAGAACCTCCAGCGCTGGACCCTGACCCGCGCCATCAAGGAGACCCTGGTCCCGCCGACCGACTACCCGTACCCGCACATGGGCTGACGGTCCGTCAGTCATCGTGAGGGGCCGGGCTGTTGTCCGGCCCCTTCTCGTGCGCACACACTGCGTACATGACCGTGATCACCGAGGACGGCGTACGACTGTGGGCCTCGCGTTCGGGGGAGGGCGAGCCGTTGGTCCTGTGCCACGGCGGGCCGGGGCTGTGGGACATGTTCGGGGACGTGGCCGCGATGCTCGACGACCGGGCCACGGTGATCCGCTGGGACCAGCGCGGCTGCGGCCGCTCGCAGCGGTGCGCCGGACCGTGGACGACCGACCGTTTCGTGGCCGATCTCGACGCCGTCCGACATCACTTCGGCCTCGACCGGATGGCCCTCCTCGGTCATTCCTGGGGCGCGCAACTGGCGTTGAGCTACGCCCTCGCTCACCCGGAGCGGGTGAGCACGCTGATCTACGTCAGCGGGACAGGCATCGGACCGGTGTCGGACTGGCACGCCGCCTTCCGGGACAACCTCACGGCCCGCCTCGGCGCACACCGGGAGCCACCGGAGAAGGACCCGGAGCGGGCGATCCGCCAGTGGTCGGCCGACTTCGCGGACCGCGAGGACGCCCTGGAGCACGCCCGCCGCATGGCCGACCCGTGGTTCGACATCAACCACGCGTGCAACAGGGCCCTGAACGCCGAGACGCAACTCGCCTGGGGCACCCCCGCACTCCACACCGCCTGCCGGTCCCTCGACGTCCCCGTCCTGGTCATCGACGGAGCCCAGGACATCCGCCCGCGCTCGGCGGTGGACTCACTGGAGGCGGCGTTGCCGCGCGTGCGACGAGTCATGCTGCCCGATGCCGGCCATGTGCCGTGGGCGGAGTCCCCGGCGGACTTCAGGGACGCCGTCGGCGACGCCCTCTAGGGTCGCGGGGCGTCGGGAGCCGCCCGCACCAGGATCTTTCCGGTGTTCCCGCCCCGCAGCATCGACAAGAACGCCTCCACGATCCGGTCGAACCCGTCCACCACCGTCTCGTCCAGTGCGAGTGCCCCGCTGAGCAGGTGCGGTACGGCGAACTCGTACAACTCCTGCTGGACGTCGAGGTAGTTGCGCACCAGGAAGCCCTCGATGCGCAGGCTCTTCTCCACCACGTCCGCGTGGTCGAAGACGGCCGGCGGTGCGTCGGGGGTGTTGTACTGGCCGACCGTGCCGACACGGACCACGCGCCCGCGTTCCCGCAACGCTCCGATCGCCGCGCCCAGGTGTTCTCCGCCGACGTTGTCCACGAACAGGTCGATGCCGTCGGGGGCGGCCTTCGCGAGGAGGTCCGCGACCGGGCCGGTGCGGTAGTCGAACGCAGCGTCGTAGCCGACCTGTTCGGTCAGATGACGGACCTTCGACGGTGAGCCCGCGCTCCCGATCAACCGCCCCGCGCCCAGCAGTCGCGCGAACCGGCCCGTCGCCGTGCCGACCCCGCCGGCCGCCGCGGACACGAACAGGTCCTCGCCCTCACGGAGTCGGGCGATGCGGGTGAGACCGACGTACGCCGTCAGCCCGGTGCCACCGAGCACGCTCAAGTACGCGGAGAGCGGTACGCCTTCGTAGGACGGCAGGCGTCTCACCTCGGCCGGGGTCACCACCGAGTGCGTCCGCCAGCCCTTGCGGTGGAAGACCAACTCACCCTCCGGCAGGGCCGGTTCCCGGGAGGCGATGACCCTGCCGAGGGCGCGGCCCTCCAGCGGGGCGTTCAACTCGAAGTCTCCGTCCATCATTTCGCGGTGGTAGGGGTCGACCGACCAGTAGAGGTTCTCGACGAGTGCCGTTCCGGGGGCGGGCGACGGGACGGCGGACTCCACGAAGCGGAAGTGCCCCGGGGTCGGGAAGCCGGTCGGTCGGGCGGTCTGGTGCACGGTGAGCGCGGTCATGACCGGGACCGTAGAAGGAATGCGCCGGGGTGGGCAGAGGGTTGGGCTCATGGAACGGGCGGATCCATGAGCCGCCCTCATAGAAGCAGGTGGGGGACATGGTGAGCACGGTCGTCGATCTTGCGCCGCAGGAGCTGCGGATCCTGGTGGCGGTCGCCGAGGAGGGCGGGTTCTCGGCGGCCGCGCCCGGGCTCGGCACGACCCAGTCGGCCGTCTCGCACGCCGTGCGCGGCATCGAGGGCAAGCTGGGGGTCGTGCTGTTCGAGCGGGGCCGGTACGGGGCCCGGCCCACCCCCGCCGGTGCGCGGGCGGTGGCCCATGCCCGCCGGGTCCTGCGGATGCTGGAGGCGTTGGTGAGGGAGACCCGGGACACCCCCAGGGCCGAGATCACCGGCCCCCTCCGTGTCGCCGCCTTCCGCAGTGCCGCCCTGCATCTGCTGCCGCCGGTCCTGGCGCGGTTGTCCGCACGTCACCCCGGCATCGAGACGACCGTCACCGTCGTACGGGAGATCGGTCCCGGAACGGCCGGAGAGGTGGCCGAAGGGCGGGCCGACCTCGGGATCGCCACGCTCGGCACCGGTGCGCCGGTCCCGCCGGAGCTCGTCGGGGACGTACTCCTGGAGGAGCCGTACTCCCTGGTGCACCCGGCCGGCCACCCCGATCCGCGGTCGCTGCCGCTGGTGGACTGGATGGAGAACTGCTCCTCCTACACCCGGCGTTGGTGGGCCGCGCAGGACTGGATCCCCGCCGCGACCGTCCGTGCGGAGGACGACGGGGCCGTGCTGTCGATGGTGGGCAGCGGGCTCGGCATGGCGATCATGCCCGCGCTCTCCCTCACCGCGGTGCCGGCCGGTACGGAGGTCACCGACCTCGGGCCCGAGCGGCCCACCCGCCGGGTCGGTTACGTC
The DNA here is from genome assembly GCF_036174265.1 of Streptomyces sp. NBC_00285. Classification (NCBI taxonomy): domain Bacteria; kingdom Bacillati; phylum Actinomycetota; class Actinomycetes; order Kitasatosporales; family Streptomycetaceae; genus Streptomyces; species Streptomyces sp. NBC_00285. The sequence goes on from NZ_CP108055.1 coordinate 7,550,948, forward strand.
ACCACTCCCGAACTCGCCGCCACCGCGGCCGTCCGCGCGCTCGTCCGGGAACTGAGGGGATCGGCGAATCCGCAGGTCAGCGGGGTGTGATCCACTTCGCCGTCTCAGATAGTAGGAAGTCCGAGTAATTGTGGAGACAGACAGGCCCTGCTCCCTTAGCTTTGTAGGAGCCGAACGTCTCGCTCGATCAAGCGAATGGCGGTCGTGAGCCGGGCCCCGTGCAGGCAACCCCTGCGGTCCACGCTCCCCGTCTCTTCCGGCGTCTCGTTTTCCCTTCCCTGTCATCGAAGGAGTCGATTTCTCATGGCCGAGACGACCGCCCGCCGTCGAGTCCGTCACACGTCCCGTACGAGTGAGTCCGACCGAAAGAACGCCGCCGCCGCGCTCCAGCGCGCCCTCGACCGCCGTGACAACGGCGGCTCGACCGGCCACTGACGTTTTCCCCTCGAAGCCGGGAGCCGCGCCCGCACGGGGTGCGGCGCGGCCTCACGCGCCGCGCCGCACCTCGAACCGGTCGACGCGCTCCCCGCTCTGCGCGAGCGCCGAGACCGTCATCCGCGGCCGCGGTCCGCTCTCCACCTCCACCGAGAGCAGCGAGAACCCGCGGTAACGCACCCGCGACCACTCCACCGTCTCCTTCCGGGCCTGCTTGGACTTCGCCCACTGGAAGGTCTCGACCGACTCGTGGTCGTGCACGCGTCCCTCGTAGCTCTCCCGCACACCCGCGGGGAAGCCGTACAGATCCCGGCCGCCCCCGCCTGCCGTGACGTACACGATCCCGTCCCGCGTGGGATCCGTGGTGCCGCCCACCGGCACCGTCCGGCCGACCTCGCCGCCACGGATCGCGTCCGTGCGCTCGTACACGTGGTTGTGCCCGTTGATCACCAGATCGACCTGATGCTTCTCGAACAGCGGCAGCCACTGCGCGCGTACCCCGCCGTCGGAGGCGTGCGAGGACGTCGAGTACGCGCAGTGGTGGAAGTAGACGACGACGAAGTCGATCCCTTTCGTCGCCCGCAGCTCGCCGAGTCTCCGATCCAGCCACGTGGTCTGCTTCCCGTCCGTGTAACCGAAGTTGGCGGGAATCTCGTACGACACGTCGTTCGCGTCCAGTGCCACGACGCCGACGTTGCCGTACGTGAAGGAGTACACGCCCGGCGCCGCACGCGCGTCGAAGCCGCTGTCCGGCAGGGACCAGCGGGCGAGCTGGCCGCCGTAGCCGTCGGGCGAGTACCAGGCCTCCATGTCGTGGTTGCCGGTCGTCACCATCCAGGGCACGCTCCGCGCGACCCCCTCGTTCTGCTTGAGGAACAGGTCCCAGAAGCCCGGGTCGTAGCCGTCGGACGTGACGCCCTGGCCGTTGCTGTCGGCGTAGCAGATGTCGCCGGCGTGGAGGTGGAAGGCGGGTTTCCGGCGCAGCAGCAGGTTGTCGTTGGCCGCGGCGGCGGTGCCGACACCCTGGTCGCCGAAGGCGGTGAAGACGAACTTCTCCGGGTTCGCCGGCGCCGTGCGGAAGTCGGCGATGGTCGCGCGGTGCCCGGGGTCTGCCGGGTCGAAGCCGTCGTGGCCGACCCCGTAGTAGTAGGTCGTGCCGGGGCGCAGTCCGTCCAGGGCCGCGTGCAGGTAGTACTGGTCGAGCGCGAGGCGCACTCCGGTCTGCCCGGGGGTGTGCAGGTCGCGGATCTCGGCGTCGATCTTCCGGCTCAGGTCGTCGGGGGCCGTCCCGACGCGGACGTACGGCTTCCGCACCGCGAGCGGGACCTGCCAGGAGATCCGCATCTGCGTCTTCGGGTCGGCGCCGAAGGCGAGGTGGCGGCCGAAGGGGGAGACGGCGGAGCCGTGCACCCCGGCTGTGGCCGAGGGGGTGGCGGTGGAGGCCGCCCTGGACGATCCGTCGGGGGAGCAGCCGGTCAGCAGGCCGCCCGCCACCGCGCCCGCGGTCACCAGCGTGCGGCGCCGGGACAGCTTCGTCCGCAGGTACTCGTGCTGCTCGGCCATGCTCATCCGGCGCGCGAGCTGTGCGGGAATACCGAAGTCGGGAAGGTCCATGGTGGTGAACTTCCCAGCGGACTCCAACGGCCGCCACACCTACGGGTGAACGCCAGGAGAAGGGCTGACGCCCGGTCCCGCTCCGATGTCCGTATCGCGGACAGACTGTGTCATCCCATGGGACGGGGAGTAGGGTTCCCGCATGTCTCGCAGCCTCAATCTCGCAGTGATTCCCGGTGACGGCATCGGCCAGGAGGTCGTGGCCGAAGGCCTGAAGGTGCTCTCCGCCGTCCTTCCGCAGGATGTGAAGCTGGAGACCAAGGACTACGACTTCGGGGCCCGGCGCTACCACGCCACCGGTGAGACCCTCACCGAGGCCGACCTCGACGCCCTGAAGCAGCACGACGCGATCCTGCTCGGCGCCATCGGTGACCCGTCGGTCCCGTCCGGTGTCCTGGAGCGCGGTTTCCTGCTCAAGCTCCGCTTCGCCTTCGACCACCACGTCAACCTGCGTCCGTCGAAGCTCCTCCCCGGTGTCGAGACGCCCCTCAAGGGCGAGCCGGCCATCGACTTCGTGGTCGTCCGCGAGGGCACCGAGGGCCCGTACACCGGCAACGGCGGCACCATCCGCAAGGGCACCGAGCACGAGGTCGCCACCGAGGTCTCCGTGAACACGGCCTTCGGTGTCGAGCGCGTGGTCCGTGACGCCTTCGCCCGTGCCCAGGCCCGTCCGCGCAAGAAGCTCACGCTGGTCCACAAGAACAACGTGCTGACCTTCGCCGGACACCTGTGGACGAACACCTTCAACAAGGTGGCCGAGGAGTTCCCCGAGGTCACCACCGACTACATCCACGTGGACGCGGCGACCATCTACCTGGTCACCGACCCGGCCCGCTTCGACGTGATCGTCACCGACAACCTCTTCGGCGACATCATCACCGACCTCGCCGCGGCCGTCTCCGGCGGCATCGGCGTCGCCGCGAGCGGCAACATCAACCCCGCCGGCGAGTTCCCGTCCATGTTCGAGCCCGTCCACGGCTCGGCCCCGGACATCGCGGGCCAGGGCAAGGCCGACCCCACCGCCACGGTCCTGTCCGTCGCGCTGCTCCTGCGCCACCTCGGCTTCGAGTCCGAGGCCGTCCGCATCGACGAGGCGGTCTCCGCCGACCTCGCGGAGCGCACCGGCAGGCCCGCCCGCAGCACGTCGGAGATCGGCGACGCGCTGGCCGTACGAGTAGCCGGCTGACCCCGCGCCGCTCGAAAGATTTCGAAGCCGCCGGGTCGCTGCCGCACCCGGCGGCTTCCGCATGTCCCCGCCGGGTGCCACCATCATCCCCAGGGTCGCATTCACGCCGTTTTCGTCCACGGACCCCCGCACGCGATAATCGAACGTGGAGCCGCGGATTGAGGGAATGCTCGGACGTCCTCGCACTGGTCACTGACAGTAAAAGGGCGTGAGCGCGGCCCGTCACTACACAACCGGTGAAGGACAACCACTCATGACGACGCCCACGATCGAGCTCAAGCCCTCGGCCTCGCCACTTTCCGATGCGGAACGCGAGGCGATCCTGACCAACCCCGGGTTCGGCCGCCACTTCACCGACCACATGGTGGTCATCAAGTGGACCGAGGGCCGCGGCTGGCACGACGGCCAGCTCGTCCCGTACGCGCCGATCTCCCTCGACCCCGCCACGATGGTCCTGCACTACGCGCAGGAGATCTTCGAGGGACTCAAGGCGTACCGCCAGCCCGACGGCACCGTCGCCACCTTCCGGCCCGAGAAGAACGCCGAGCGCTTCCAGCGGTCCGCGCACCGGCTCGGCATGCCCGAGCTGCCCGTCGAGACCTTCATCGAGGCCTGTGACGTGCTGGTGCAGCAGGACCAGGACTGGGTCCCGGCGCACGGTGGCGAGGAGTCCCTCTACCTGCGCCCCTTCATGATCGCCACCGAGGTCGGCCTGGGCGTCAAGCCGGCCAACGAGTACCTCTTCATGGTCATCGCCTCCCCGGCCGGCGCCTACTTCCCCGGCGGCGTCAAGCCGGTCTCCATCTGGCTCTCCGAGGACCGCGTCCGCGCCGTCCCCGGCGGCATGGGCGACGCGAAGACCGGCGGCAACTACGCCGCGTCCCTCCTCGCCCAGGCCGAGGCCGCCGCCAAGGGCTGCGACCAGGTCTGCTACCTCGACGCGGTCGAGCACACGTGGGTCGAGGAACTCGGCGGCATGAACCTGTACTTCGTGTACGGCGACCGGATCGTCACGCCCACCCTCACCGGCTCGATCCTGGAGGGCGTCACCCGCGACTCCCTGCTCGCCGTCGCCCGCGACCTCGGGTACGGGTCCGAGGAGAGCCGGGTCTCCGTCGACCAGTGGCAGCGCGACTCCGAGAACGGCACCCTCACCGAGGTCTTCGCCTGCGGTACGGCGGCCGTGATCACCCCGGTCGGCACGGTCAAGCGCGCGGGCGCCGAGTGGCGGCAGTCCGGCGGCGAGCCCGGCGAGGTCACGCTGAAGCTCCGCCAGGCCCTCCTGGACATCCAGCGCGGCACGGCCGAGGACAAGCACGGCTGGATGCACAAGCTGGGCTGACCCGGCCGCCGTCCGGCCGGGCCCCCGGCGGCCGCGCTTGCGGTCGCCGGGGGCCGGGCTGTGGCGCTCTGGCCGGGGCACTCCCGGCCGACGGCCGCTCGCTGCGTGCCTTACGGCCAGACACCGCGCCCTGCGTGCCTCATGCCACCCACCGCATGCCGCGTGCCCCACGTCGTGCCGACCGTCCGTTCGACGCGTATCGCCTCCCCCGTGCGGGTATCCACTGATTCCGCGGGGGAGCGAGCGTTCCCCCGCGCACACATCTCAGGGGGGACAGGGGTGAACGGACGCTCGCCGATACCCCGGCTGCGCTGGCTGGCCCGCACGTTACGCACCCCGCGCCGCCCGCAGAGCCTCACCGTGCTGGTGCTGCTGGCGGCCTGCGCGGGCCTGCTGCTGTGGTTCGCCTCGCGCATGGACAACTACGGCGAGAACCTCACCCTCAACCTGGGCACCGACATCGTCGGCGTCGTCATCACCGTCTTCGTGATCGGCCCGCTGATCTCGCGCGCCCAGGAGGGCCGGGTCCGCGAGCACACCCGGCTGGACTACGAGTGGTTCAGCGCCCAGGTCTACGGCGCCACCTCCAACGTCAAGGTCCTCGACACCTTCTCCAACCTCTTCGGCCCGCAGTTCTCCGAGCGTCTCTTCCGCGGGATCAAGGCGGCCACCGCCCACGGGGCCCGGGTGCAGATCCTGCTCCTCGACCCGGACTCCCTCGCCGTGATGCTGCGCGGCCGGGAACTCGGCGAGCACAGCGCCGACATCCGCCGGGACATCCTGCGCAACCTGCGCACCCTCCACGGGTTCGCCCGGCGCCTCGACGACACCTCCCGCCAGCTGCTCGAAGTACGGCTGTGCTCCGCCTCGCCCGGAGTGACGCTGTACCGCTGGGACGAGCGGTGCCTGGTCTCCTTCCTCACCGTGGGCCGGCTGTCGGGGGAGGGCGTCCAGCTGGAGGTCGCGGTGCGCTCGCCGCTCGGCACCTTCGTGGAGCAGCGGTTCGACGAACTGTGGCAGCAGAGCAGACCGATGGAACGGTTCACCCATCTGCCGGTCACCCTCGTCGACTCGGCCGCCGCACGGCGCCGGTTCACCTGCCGGTTCGTCTCCCTCGACGACTGCCTGTACGTGTCCGGCCCCGACCTCGTCACCTATCTGGCCCGCCACCGCCTCGACGAACTCACCGCGTACAGCGAGTCCTTGACGATCACCGAGGCCCACCAGGTGTTCGTCGTCGACGACGAGAGCGAGTTGCACACGCGGCTCATCCAGCACTTCGCGGAGAAGTACGATGCGTCGGCGACCGCCTTCGTCGAATTGCGGCCGCCGGTCCTGATCACGGAATAGAGGGCCCTGGCACCGATGAGTTCAACGCACCACCTCGCTCCCTCTCCGGGGAGCCCCCGCTTCCGCGCCTTCACGCCCCGTGACCTGGACGGACTGCTCCAGCGAGTCTCCCTGACAGCCGATCAGCGGCTCGCCCTGCGCGCGGTGTCGGCGGTCCTGCCGTTCCGGACGAACACCTATGTGCTCGACGAGCTCATCGACTGGACGGCGGCACCCGACGACCCGATCTTCCGGCTGACCTTCCCCCAGGAGGGGATGCTGCCGCCGCCCGAACTGCGCCGGATGAAGGACCTGCTGGCCAGGGAGGCCCCGAAGGCGGAGGTGCTCCGCGCGGCCCACGAGATCCGGATGAAGCTCAACCCGCACCCCTCCGGCCAGCTCGACGCCAACGTCCCGGTGCACGAGGGACAGCGTCTGACCGGCCTCCAGCACAAGTACCCCGAGACGGTGCTGGTCTTCCCGCGCCAGGGCCAGACCTGCCACGCCTACTGCACGTACTGCTTCCGCTGGCCCCAGTTCGTCGGCGAGGCCGAACTGCGCATCGCGACCGACGACATCGGGACCACGTCCGCCTATCTGCGCGCCCACTCCGAGGTCACCAGCGCCCTGATCACCGGCGGCGACCCGCTGGTGATGAGCACCGAGGTGCTGCGCCGCTACGTCGAGCCGCTGCTGGAGATCGACACGATCCGCTCGATCCGGATCGGCACCAAGTCCCTCGCGTTCTGGCCGTACCGCTTCACCCGCGACCGTGATGCCGACGACCTCCTGCGGCTCTTCGAGAAGGTGGTGGCGAGCGGCCGGCATCTCGCCCTGATGGCCCACTTCACGCATCCGCGGGAACTGCGTCCCCCCGTCGTACGGGAGGCGATGCGCCGGGTCCGTGACACCGGTGCCGTGATCCGCTGCCAGGGCCCGCTGGTGGCCGGTATCAACGACAGTGCCGAGGCGTGGGCCGAGCTGTGGGAGGAGACGACCACGCTGGGGGCGGTGCCGTACTACCAGTTCGTCGAGCGGGACACCGGCCCCCAGGGCTACTTCGGTGTGCCGCTGGCCCGCGGCCACGAGATCTTCCGCGACGCCTATTCGCGCGTCTCGGGCCTCGCCCGTACCGTTCGCGGCCCGGTGATGTCGGCGATGCCGGGCAAGGTGTGCGTGGACGGCGTCGCCGAGATCGCCGGTGAGAAGGTCTTCGTCCTGCACCTGATCCAGGCCCGCGACCCGTCCCTGGTCGACCGCCCGTTCTTCGCGGCCTACGACGAGGGCGCGACCTGGTTCACCGACCTGAAGCCGGCGTTCGGCGCGAGCGAGTTCCTGCCGGGGCTGGAGCCGGGGTGACGTGTGCGCGGGGGACGGTTCTCGGCCAGGCAGGGGAGTCGCTGGACGGGAGTCCCCTCGCGGACGCGTGACCTGTCGCCCGGGTTGTACGCAATAAGACCGATTGACCCTGTGGTCGGTGGTGCGTTTGCCTCGTGGGGAGCCCTCGGCAGCGAGTGAGCCGGAGGGGCGCGCCGGTGTCGAGGGGGCGAGCGTGCGGAGGCCCGGAGGGCTGAGCACGGCCGGCCTCTCCGCACCCGCTGAGGGCGCCCCGCAGGCGAGCGAGCCAAGGGAAGGGACGCCGGGGGGCACTGCGTCAACGGGGACCACAGGGGGAAACATGTCCAGAGCCGCCATCTGCTGTTCAGGCGCGGCCTTACTCGTCGCGCTCACCGCAACCATCGCGACCGCCGCACCTCCGCTCACCGCGACCGCCGCACCTCATGGACCGAAGATCCAGCGCGTCAGCACCGCCGCCGACGGCAGCCAGGCCGACGGCACGTCGGACGACGCCGCGATCAGCGCCGACGGCCGCCACGTCACGTTCGTGTCCATCGCGCCGAGCTTCGGCTGCGAGCGCTACGCGCCGTGTCTGCTCGTGAAGGACGTGGCCGACGGCCGGATCACCAGGATCGACCTCGGCAGCGGGACCACGTACAACTCTCCGATGCCGAGCGCCGACGGCAGCCGTATCGCCTTCTCCGCGGGCACCCGGTTCTCGGCGCCCTACCTGTACGACCGCGCCACCGGCCGTGCGGAGAAGCTGTGGCCGCAGGACCCGCCCGGCTTCAACGAGTTGGGGAGCGTGCAGTCGATCAGCCCGGACGGCACGCACATCGCCTACACCGTCGGCAACCGCAACGGCCCGGAGAACACCAGGTTGCTGTACGTCCGCGACACGGCCACCGGCACCGACACGCTGATCTCTCCCGCCGAGGAGGGCCAGAAGGGCGGGGCCTCGGTAAGTGGTGACGGGAAGCGGATCGCCTACTCGGTCCGGGGGGACGCCGAGGGGGACGACCCGAACGACGTGTACGTCAAGGACCGGGTCACGGGCAAGCGGACCCAGGTCGACGCGGACCTCGGTGTCGCCTACCTGATCCGCATCACCGCGGACGGCCGCCGGGTCCTGCTCGACGCCGACAGCGGCATCTACGTCCACGACCTGCGCACAGGTGTGTCGCGGCGCGTGGCCGACGGAAGGGCCTTCTCTGTCACGGCGGACGGCCGGTACGCCGTCGTCGCGGGCGAGGACGGGCAGCGGGTGCGCGACCTGCGGACGGGGCTGCGGGGGACCGTCCTTCCGCCGACGGCCCAGGTGGGGGAGGCCGGGCTGGCCGACAAGGGGCGCACGGTGGCCTTCAACGCGCGCGAGTCCCACCTGGTGCCCGGCGACACCAACGGGGAGACGGACGTGTTCGTCCTCTCCGGGAAGCTGAGCAGGAATCCGGCACCCCTGCCGTCCGTCACCGAGCGGATCAGCACCACGAGGGAGGGGCAGCAGCGGTCCGTGGCGTCGTACGACCCGGTGATGGGTCAGGACAAGGTCGTCTCCTTCACGTCGGACGGTGACGTGTTCGTCAACGCGTCGGGCGGTGTCTCCGAGGTCAACTCCAGTACGCAGAAGCCGTCGTCCGAGGGATCGCCCTGCTACAGCGGACGCATGGTCGGCTATGCGGGCCCGCTCGCATCCGACGGCGGCCCGGGCGTCCACGTCCGCAACCGCTCGGTCGGCAAGCTCACCAGCATCGGCTCTTACCAGGGCGTCCGCTTCACCTGGGTGGGGCAACCCGTGGTGGACCCCACCTGCCAGTGGCTCACCTACGTCGCCACGCTGCCCGCCACCGCGACCGAGCCGGACCCGCAGCCCCGTGTCTACCGCTTCAAGTTCAACGGCGGCACCATCGACGTGGTCAGCGCTCCCACGGGCGGGGCCGCGGGCAACCCGTCGGTCAACTACAACGCCCGGTACATCGCCTTCGAGCAGGGCGGCGACGTCTACGTCCGTGACCTGGACACCGGCGCTCTGGAGAAGGCCGGCAAGCACGCGACGGCGCCCTCCCTCAGTGCGGACGGCCGCAAGATCGCGTACCAGCAGGGGCGTTACGCCGTGGTCCGCGACCTCGACACCGGCGCCACGAACCGGGTCAGGGGCACCCAGCCCTCGCTCGCCGGGACCGGCACGGCTCTCGCGTACACCTCGGGCCGTTCCGTGTATCTGCTCGAACTCGCCACCGGAAAACGCCAGTTGGTCAGCGTGGACCGCTGGGGCGGCCGCAACGACCTGCCGGCCGGGCACCCTTCCGTCAACGCCGACGGCACGGTCGTCGCGTTCGAGTCGACGTCACCCGATCTGGTGGCGGGGGACACCAACGGGGTGGCGGACGTGTTCCTGCGGACAGTGCAGTGACAGGCAGTACCTACTACGGGGGAACGAGCATGCAGAGCAAGACACGTCTGGCGGTCACCTTCCTGGCGGCCCTCGCCGCGGCGGCACTGACCGGCCCCGCGGCGAGCGCGGCTCCGAGCGGCCCGCACACCGAGAAGGCGACCGTGGCCCCGGACGGCACGGACGGCAACGCCGGATCGAGCGGGCAGAGCATCAGCGCGGACGGCCGTTACCTGGCCTTCGTCTCCCACGCCGACAACCTCGTCGCGGGCGACACCAACGGGCTGGAGGACGCCTTCGTCCGCGACCTGAAGACCGGCGTCACGCGCCTGGTGAGCACCGGCGAGGACGGCAACCCGTGGCACGGCCACGTCACGGGCGTCTCGCTGAGCGCGAACGGCCGGTATCTGGCCTTCACCTCCAACGCCACCTACGACACCGCCGACAACCAGATCTGGATCAAGGACCTGAGGACCGGCGCCCTGCAGCGGGCCGACACCGCCGTCGACCCGGACGCGGGCTACGTGTCCGCCGGCGGCCCCGCCCTCAGCGCCGACGGCCGCTACCTCGCCTTCGTCGCCCTGCAATCGACCTCCGAAGGGCCGGCGGGCGACAGGTCCAGCCGCGTCTACCGTCTCGACCGCGTCACCGGCGAGCGGGTCCGCATCAGCCAGGTGCCCGGCGAGAACGCCTGGAAGTCCGCCGCCACCAGCCCGTCCATCAGCGCGGACGGCAACCGGGTCGGCTACCAGTTCTTCGTGCCGCATCCCGCCTCGGGCGACTGGAGCGACGCCTACGTCCGTGACGTGCGCAGCGGCGGGCTGATCCAGGCCGACAAGGCGCCGGACGGCAAGGTGTCCACCGCGCAGACCGAGTTCCCGCAGGTCAGTGCCGACGGCCGGTACATGGTCTTCAACTCGCTCGACTCACAACTGACGCCGGGCGACACCAATAACGGGCACAACGTCTTCGTCCGTGACCTGAAGACGGGCCAGGTACGCCGGATCGACGCCGCCGACCCTTCCGGCTTCACCGCGTACCCGCAGCTCGGCGCGGACAGCCGGCACCTCGTGTACGTCGAGGACGCCGACCCGGACCACCCGAGCCAGGCCTATGTGCGCGACCTGCGCACCGGGCGCACGGTGCTCGCCAGCCCCACGGTGCAGGGCGGCCCGAGCGGTTCCTACGGTGTCGACTTCCCGGTGATCGACCGGGACGGCCGTACGGTCGCCTTCAGCAGCTGGGCCAAGGATCTCGTGCCCGGCGACACCGGGGAGCCCGACTACGTCACCCACGTCTACGTCCGTCACCTGAAGTGATCGACCGCATCCTGAGACAACGGTGAGCGGGGCGCGGGGGTTGTGCCAGACTTCCCCCGTGCTCTCGTTCGCCACGATTATTGGCAGCAGGCGCGCCGGTCCGCAGTGACCGCCACGTACGACCAGGTACGGGCGGACACCGTCGTCTTCGACCCGCGCGCAGACCTCTCGCACCCGCGAGGGGTTTTTCGCTTTTCTGGCCCACCCACAGCCAGAAGTGAGAGCGCGAGGGAGTATGTGGAGGCGGTGGAGCCGGTCATTCCGGTACGACCGAGATCCGATCCTCAGGAGCCTTGAGACCATGACCGCAACCAGCGAGCTCGACGATCAGTTCCACGTCTTCGACACCACCCTGCGCGACGGCGCTCAGCGTGAGGGCATCAACCTCACCGTCGCGGACAAGCTGGCCATCGCACGGCACCTGGACGACTTCGGCGTGGGCTTCATCGAGGGCGGCTGGCCCGGCGCCAACCCGCGGGACACGGAGTTCTTCGCCCGCGCCCGTCAGGAGATCGACTTCAAGCACGCCCAGCTCGTGGCCTTCGGCGCGACCCGCCGCGCGGGCGCCAAGGCGTCCGAGGACCCGCAGGTCAAGGCCCTCCTGGACTCGGGCGCCGAGGTGATCACCCTGGTCGCCAAGTCGCACGACCGGCACGTCGAACTGGCGCTCAGGACGACGCTGGACGAGAACCTGGAGATGGTCCGCGACTCGGTCTCCTTCCTGGTGTCGCAGGGCCGCCGCGTCTTCGTCGACTGCGAGCACTTCTTCGACGGCTACCGCGCCAACCCCGAGTACGCGAAGGCCGTCGTACGGGCCGCATCCGAGGCCGGCGCCTCCGTCGTCATCCTCTGCGACACCAACGGTGGCATGCTCCCGGCGCAGATCCAGGCCGTGGTCGCCACCGTCCTCGCCGACACCGGCGCCCGGCTCGGCATCCACACCCAGGACGACACGGGCTGCGCGGTCGCCAACACCCTGGCCGCCGTGGACGCGGGCGCGACCCACGTGCAGTGCACGGCGAACGGCTACGGCGAGCGGGTCGGCAACGCCAACCTCTTCCCGGTGGTCGCGGCCCTGGAGCTCAAGTACGGCAAGAAGGTCCTCCCCGACGGCAAGCTGCGCGAGATGACCCGTATCTCGCACGCCATCGCCGAGGTCGTGAACCTGACCCCCTCCACCCACCAGCCCTACGTCGGCGTCTCCGCCTTCGCCCACAAGGCGGGCCTGCACGCCTCCGCGATCAAGGTCGACCCGGACCTCTACCAGCACATCGACCCCGAGCAGGTCGGCAACACCATGCGGATGCTGGTCTCCGACATGGCGGGCCGCGCGTCCATCGAGCTCAAGGGCAAGGAACTCGGCATCGACCTGGGCGGCGACCGCGAGCTGGTCGGCCGGGTCGTGGGGCGCGTGAAGGAACGCGAACTCCAGGGCTACACGTACGAGGCCGCGGACGCCTCCTTCGAGCTGCTGCTGAGGGGCGAGGTCGAGGGCAAGCCCCTTAAGTACTTCTCGGTCGAGTCCTGGCGCGCGATCGTTGAGGACCGCCCCGACGGCAGCCACGCCAACGAGGCCACCGTGAAGCTCTTCGCCAAGGGGGAGCGCATCGTCGCCACGGCGGAGGGCAACGGCCCGGTCAACGCGCTGGACCGCTCCCTGCGTGTGGCCCTCGAAAAGATCTACCCCCAGCTCGCCAAGCTCGACCTCGTCGACTACAAGGTCCGCATCCTGGAGGGCGTGCACGGCACGCAGTCCACGACCCGCGTCCTGATCTCCACGTCGGACGGCACGGGGGAGTGGTCCACGGTGGGCGTCGGGGCGAACGTCATCGCCGCGTCCTGGCAGGCCCTGGAGGACGCGTACACCTACGGCCTGCTGCGCGCGGGCGTGGAGCCGGCGGAGTAACTCCCCGACTCAGCACGAGTCCTCGGCGAGCTTCTCGAACTCGCCGAGGCTCATCGCACGGTCGTCGGCCCAGACCTGGCCGGGTTTCAGCTTCGCAAGGTCGGCCGTACGGAATGTCAGGGTGACGCTGTACTCGTAGTTGGACTCGCCCTTCATGAAGCCGAGTTGGTAGGTGTAGTCGGCCACGGGCGTCTGGGTCCCGGACGGGCGCGCGTGCCAGTCGGTCAGGGGTGAGAAGAGCGGAAAGCCCGCGTTGCCGGGCCGCACCGTGTCGGGCACGTGCCAGCCGGACAGGTTCGGCCCGGAACCGTCCTTCGCCTTGGTACCCGTGAGCGACAGCCCCTGCACGCGGTCGTCCCCGCAGGGCCGGATCAGCGCGTGCGGCTTCCCGTCCGCCCCCAACTGCACGGCGGCCAGCGGCAGATCGATCGCCCCGCAGCCGCTCAACAGCCCCGCACCGACAGCCACACCGGCCATCGCGATGACGCACCGTCTCATCGCCGTCCCCCTCACCCCGGTGTACCGAGCACACCATCGGTCCGGGGCGCGTGGCGACCACCGTTGTGCACCGGTCCTATTGCGGTCCTACAACTGAGTCGAGCGAACCTGCCGCGAGCGCCAGGAAAGCGGCCCAAGTGCCCGGCGCCACGGTGAGGTTGGGGCCGATGGACTTGGAGTCACGGACGTGGACGGCGGACGGCTCGGTGGCGACCTCGATGCAGTTGCCGCCCTCGCTGCCGCTGTAGCTGGACTTGACCCAGTGGAGTGCGGTGCTCATCGGTCTCCTAGCAATCCGTGCAGGAAGCGCACGCTCTCGTCGGGCGAGAGGGCCTGTGACCGCAGCATTCCATACTTGTGGTGATAGTCGCTGACCTCGTCGGGATCGTCCAGAAGGAAGCTCGCACGCTGGACTTCCAGGTAGACCAGGCGATCGAAGTCGGGTGTTTCCAGCAGCACCATGGGCCCGTCGAGACAGGCGTGCGGGGTGCGGTCCTCGGGCATGATCTGGAAGCCCATGTGGACGGGGGCGGTGTACTCCAGGATCTGGCGGATCTGGTCCCGCATCACGTCCGGCCCACCGACCTGACGGCGCAGGACGCTCTCCTCGATGACGAAATGGCCCACGGGTGGCCGTTCCCGCTGCCACACCAACTGCCGTTCCATACGGGACTGCACCCATTGCTCGGCGGTCTCGCTCCCCAGGGCCGGATACCGGTAGCCGACGACCGCACGGCAGTACTCCTGGGTCTGAAGAAGTCCCGGCACCACCTGTGTCTCGTACGAGAGGAAGCTCATGGCCTCCTGCTCATGATCCACCAACGACTGCGCGAACTGCACCACCTTCTCCCGCACCGGCATCCGCTCCACGAGCAACGCCAACGCGCCCTTCGTGCCGAGCAGTTCGTCGAACTGTTCCGCCCGGTCCGGTTGCAGGGCCAGCCTTCCCTGCTCGATCGACCCCACCGTGTCGACGTGGACGCTCGCCGCTTCGGCGAACTGTTCCTGTGTCAGACGGGCGTGCTTGCGATAGTGCGCCACGAGCGAGCCGACCACCTGCCACGAACCGACCTTCTTCGACATGGTCAATTTCTTCCCCCGTACGCAGCCCAAGTCCTCGTAGTGGACTCGTAGTAATGAGAACTACGACCTCACTCACTGCCCCACGATAGTCACCGCCTGTGACAGTCGCCCCGTGAACAGCCAACCCCAACTCCTCCACGCCCGCACCGCCCTGTATCCCCGCGACCGCAGGTCAGTAGCCGTGGCCAGGGATCTCACCCGCGTCACCCTGACCGACTGGGGGCTGGCCCAGCGGAGCGACGACGTACTGCTCTGCGTGAGCGAGCTCGCCACCAACGCCCTCCTGCACGGCGTCCCGCCGAACCGCTGCTTTCAGCTCGCCCTGAGCCTCGCCACCGACGGAGTCCTCCGCGTCGAGGTCCACGACAGCGGTCCCGGCGAGATCCACCCCGCGCACCCCTTCCCGAGCCCGGACACCGAACGCGGTAGCGGCCTTCTCCTCGTCGCCGCGCTGGCCGACGACTGGGGCGTCCGTGAACGGGATCCGGGCAAAGTCGTCTGGTGTGAGTTCCGGGGCGGCGGGCCGTCTTGACGGTCCTGTGGGCCGCCAGTTAACTCCCGGCGTGAGGTAAGTCACGAGTGGATTACGAGAGCCAAGGGGGAAGCTCCATGCGTTCCGTACGAAGAACCGCCCTGCTCGCCTCGGCCACGCTCCTGGCGGCGTTGGTGCCGCTGGTGTCCGCCCAGGCGCAGGCCGCCGACGATCCGCCACCGGTCCCCGTCGACCGTTTCGAGGGTGAGGTGCCCTTCGCCTCCCAGCCCGCCGAGGGCATCTTCACCTGGGGCAGCGACAACGACGACCCGCCAACTCTCGCACTCACCACGAGAGATGACGCCCCCGAGGGAGCGAAGGTCCTCGCCGGGACCTACGACATCAGCGGCTACGGCGGCTTCACCCACGACTACGCCGCCGCCGGGCCCGCCCACGACTGGTCCGCCCGTAAGGGCATCCGTTTCTGGTGGGAGGGACAGAACAACGGCAAGAAGGTCGCCTTCGAGCTCAAGGACGGCGGCGCCAACGGCGAGGCCTCCGAGCTGTGGACGACCTCCTTCACCGATGACTGGACGGGCTGGAAGCAGGTCGAGATCCCCTTCACCGACTTCGCGTACCGCACCGACTACCAGCCCGTCGGCGGCATCGACCACGTCCTGGGGCTGACGGAGATGTGGGGGTACGCCCTCACCCTCCCTGTCGGCGCCCCGGGCCGGTTCGCCATGGACGGCGTCGAGTTGTACGGCAAGGCCGACCAGTCGCTGCGTGCGAGCGTCACCACCGACGCCCCCGTCTACCCGGTCGCGCAGGGCAGGACCGCCACCGTCAAGGTCACCGTCGCCACCACCGGCTCCGCCCCGCTCGACGAACCCGTGACCGTCGCCTACGAGACGCCGGCCACCGGTACCGCCGACCCCGGCAAGGACTACACCCCGGTCTCCGGCGCCCTCACCTTCCCCGCCGGTACCGCCTCCGGCACATCGCAGGCCATCCGGGTCACCACCCTGAAGGACAAGACGGCCTCCGAGACCGCCGAGACCGTCCCCCTCAAGCTCACCGTCACCGGCGCCAAGGCGCCCGCCGAGACCCCGCAGGTCGTCATCGACGCGCACGGGCTGCCGTATCTGAACAGCAAGCTCCCCGTGAAGCAGCGCGTCGCCGACCTCCTCTCGCGGATGAGCCTCGCGGAGAAGGCCGGTCAGATGACCCAGGCCGAACGCGGAGCCGTCGGCACCGGAGGCGACGTCGCCTCCTACGACCTCGGCTCGCTGCTCTCCGGCGGCGGTTCCACTCCCACGCCCAACACCGCCGAGGCCTGGGCGAAGATGATCGACTCCTTCCAACTCCGGTCTCAGGCAACGCGGTTCCAGATCCCCCTCATCTACGGCGTCGACGCCGTCCACGGCCACAACAACCTGGTCGGCGCCACCGTCATGCCGCACAACATCGGCATCGGGGCCACCCGGGACCCCCAACTCGCCGAGCGGACAGGGGCCGTGACGGCCGCCGAGGTCCGATCCACCGGCGTCCCCTGGGACTTCGCGCCCTGCCTCTGCGTCACCCGTGACGAACGCTGGGGACGTTCCTACGAGTCCTTCGGTGAGGACCCTGCCCTCGTCGAGTCCCTGGAGACGGTCATCCAGGGCCTCCAAGGTGCCCGCAACGGGAAGGACTTG
This sequence comes from Streptomyces sp. NBC_00285, assembly GCF_036174265.1. Classification (NCBI taxonomy): domain Bacteria; kingdom Bacillati; phylum Actinomycetota; class Actinomycetes; order Kitasatosporales; family Streptomycetaceae; genus Streptomyces; species Streptomyces sp. NBC_00285. The sequence continues at coordinate 7,567,556 of NZ_CP108055.1, forward strand.
AGCCGCGACGACAAGGTCCTCGCCACCGCCAAGCACTTCGTCGGCGACGGCGGCACCGCGTACGGCTCCTCCACCACCGGCACCTACACCATCGACCAGGGCGTCACCACCGTCACCCGGCAGCAGCTCGACGCCGTCCACCTGGCGCCGTACAAGGCGGCGGTCGAGCGTGGCGTCGGCACGGTCATGCCGTCGTACTCCTCGCTCGACATCGTCGGCGACGGCCTCGGCCCGGTGAAGATGCACGCCCGCGGCGACATGATCAACGGCGTCCTCAAGAAGAAGCTCGGCTTCGACGGGTTCGTCATCAGCGACTGGAACGGCATCGACCAGATCCCCGGCGACTACGCGAGCGACGTCCGCACCTCCGTCAACGCCGGGGTCGACATGGTGATGGCCCCGTACGCCTACAAGGACTTCCACGCCGCGCTCGTGGCGGAGGTGCGGGCCGGGCGCGTCAGCGAGAAGCGGATCGACGACGCCGTATCCCGCATCCTCACGCAGAAGTTCAAGCTCGGGCTCTTCGAGAAGCCGTACGCCGACACGAGCGGTGCCTCGGCCATCGGTTCCGCCGGACACCGGGCCGTGGCCCGCGAGGCGGCCGCCGAGTCGCAGGTGCTGCTGAAGAACAGCGCCGGTCTTCTGCCGCTGAAGAAGTCGCAGAAGGTGTACGTGGCCGGGTCCAACGCCGACGACATCGGCAACCAGAGCGGCGGCTGGACCGTCACCTGGCAGGGCTCGTCCGGCGCGATCACCCCCGGCACGACCGTCCTGGAGGCGATGCGTAAGAACTCCCCGGCGCTGACGTACTCCAAGGACGCCTCCGCCCCGACCGCCGGCTACGACGTCGGCGTGGTCGTCGTCGGCGAGACGCCGTACGCCGAGGGCGTCGGAGACGTCGGCAACGGCCACGACCTGGCGCTGTCCGCCGCCGACCAGGCCGCCGTCGACAAGGTGTGCGCGGCGATGAAGTGCGCGGTGCTGATCGTCTCCGGGCGGCCGCAGCTCATCGGCGACCGGCTCGGCCGGATCGATGCCCTGGTCGCCTCCTGGCTGCCGGGCACCGAGGGCGACGGAGTCGCGGACGTCCTGTACGGCAGGCGGGCCTTCACCGGCCAACTCCCCGTCACCTGGCCGAAGTCGGAGGCCCAGCTGCCGATCAACGTCGGCGACCCGACGTACGACCCGCAGTTCCCGTACGGCTGGGGCCTGACCACGCTCACCAAGGTTCCCGACGGCGGGGCCAAGACACTCAAGGCGCTCGGCCTCGCCGCGAAGGCGGCCGAACGGGCCGGGGCCGACCGGACGGGCCGCGCGCTCGTGGAGAAGGCCCGGCTGATCGTCCAGCACAAGGTCCGGGACATGACGGCCGGCGTCGCCGCGCCCTTCGCCGACGCCGATCACCTCCTGCTGACCGGACGCTACTCAGAGGCGGTGGCGAAGCTGACGGAGGCCTACCGGGCCGCCTGAGCAGCCGGTTCCGGGAGGCTTCCGGTAGCGTCGAGGTATGAAGGCCAGCGCGCAGGCCGTAGTACCGACCCGAAGCCTCCCGGGACTGCTTCTCGCCCTGGTGGTCGCGGCCCTGGCCGTCCTGTCGGCCGGCGCCCCGCCCGCGTCGGCGACGACGACCGCCACGAGCGTCTCGGCGATCGGCGAGGCGCTCCGCAAGAATCCCGTCTACGTCGACCCGGCCGTCTCGGATCAGTTGTCGTCCGGGGACGCCGACATCCTCGCGCAGCAGATCGAGAACGCCGGCAAGCCGCTCTTCCTCGTCGTGCTGCCGGCCGACTATCCGACCAAGGACCTCTTCACGAAGCTGCGCACCGCCACCGGCATCACCGGCCTGTACGCGGTCCGCCTCGGCGACGGCTTCGACGCCCGCGCCGACTCCTCGGTCCTGCCGCGCTCGGCCGTGCGGAACCTCGTGACCACCTACAAGGGCCAGAACACCAGGGACCAGCTCAGCGACGTCACGAGCAGCGCGCTGATCAACATGGGCGGCTCGGCCCCCTCCACCTGGAGCTCCGGCGACCAGGACAACGGGGTGCCGACCGCCGCGCTGATCACCGTCGGTGCCGTGCTGGTGGCGGGCGGCGCGGGGGCGTACACGCTCGTGCGGCGCAGCCGGCGCCGGCATGCGGAGGAGCAGCGGGCCGCGCTGGAGAAGCTGCGGGTCGTGGTCGACGAGGACATCACGGCGTTCGGTGAGGAACTGGACCGCCTGGACTTCCACCCGGCCGAGGCGGGGGCCGACGACGCGATGCGCGCGGACTACGAACGGGCGCTCGACGCCTACGAGCAGGCGAAGTCGTACATGGCGGCCGCGACGAGGCCCGAGGACGTACGGGCGGTCTCCCAGTCGCTGGAGGACGGCCGCTTCTCGCTCGCCCAGCTCGCCGCCCGTCGCGAGCACCGGCCGTTGCCCGAACGCCGGGTGCCCTGCTTCTTCGACCCCCGCCACGGTCCCTCGGTCACCGACGCCACCTGGACGCCGCCGGGCGGAGCCCCGCGCGAGGTGCCGGTCTGCGCGGCCGACGCGACCCGCCTGGCCGACGGCCGCGACCCGGTGATGCGCGAGGTCGACACGGCCTCGGGCCGCCGCCCCTACTGGGACGCGGGCCCGGCCTACGGCCCCTGGGCGGGCGGCTACTTCGGCGGCGGCATCCTCCCCGGCCTGCTGGTCGGCACCGTGCTCGGCAGCATGATGGCCACCCCCGCGTACGCGGCCGACTACGGCTCCGGTTACGGCGACTTCGGCGGCTCCGAGGGCGGCGACCTGTCCGGCGCGGACTTCGACTCCGGGGATTTCGGTGACTTCGGAGGCGGGGGCGACTTCGGTGGTGGGGGAGGGGACTTCGGTGGTGGGGGTGACTTCGGGGGCGGGGGGTTCTGAGGATCTTCCTCGCCCCCGCCGCCCTTTCCCGTCCCGTCCCTGGGGGCTGCGCCCCCAGACCCCCCTTCGGCCCGAAGGGGGGTCTGGGGGGCCCTCACCTCACAGCGACGACGCCGCCGAAGCGATCGCCGACGCGAACGTGGAGACCTCGCTGTAGACCCCGGGCGCGTTCGGCTGCGCGCACCCTATGCCCCAGCTCACGATGCCGACCTGGACCCACGCATTCGCGGCGTCCCGGCGGAACATCGGCCCGCCCGAGTCCCCCTGGCAGGTGTCGACCCCGCCCGACGCGTACCCGGCGCAGATCTCGTCGCTCGCGACCAGCCCGCTGTACCCGCTGTAGGAACGGCAGGTCGCGTCACTCACGAACGGCACGGTCGCCTTGAGCAGATAGCGCTGCTGGGCACCGCCCTCGGTGGCCGCGCCCCAGCCCGCGACGGTGAAGGTACCGGTGTTGTACTGAGTCGTCGTGGCGATCTTCAGCGTGGGCTGGTTGATCGGCGCGGCGAGCTTGATGAGCGCCCAGTCCTTGCCGTTGCCGTTGTAGCCCGGCGCCCGGTAGACGTACGTCGACTTGACCTGCACCCGCCCGGTGCTGGACTGGAGGTCGACGACACCCGCGGTGGCGGTGATGCCGGTGTTCGCGCCGGTGCCGTTCACGCAGTGGGCGGCGGTGAGCACGATCTGCTGGGTGTACAGCGCCCCGCCGCAGCCCATGGAGAGCCGCACCATGAACGGGAACTCGCCCTGCGCGGCACGGCTGCCGCCGATGACGGGCGCGGGCGCGGCCTGTGCGGCCGAGACGGGCTGGAGGCTGGCGATCGCGAGCGCGGCGGCTCCGACCGCCAGGCTTCTCTTGAATGCTGTGAGGAGCTTCTTCAAGGTGATGCCTTCCGAGGTGGGGGGTGGCTCTGACGAGTTCATGCCAAGTCGGGGCATCAAAGAAATGCCCAAGTTCTGACATGGGCTGGTCAAATCTGTTCATGGATTATGGGAACCCTGTGAACTCCCGCACAAGGGGCGCGATTCAGCCACGGCGCCCGCCCCCCTCAGGACACGTGACGCGTCAGCGCGTACCGCTCGCCGGCGGCATGCCACCACCCGGGCGGGGAGGGGCCGTCGACGGCGGCGGACGGCTGGCCCGGGTGCAACCCGAGCCGCCACAGCGCCTCCGCGGCCACCTCCACACGGAACCACCCCCGCCACCGGCCGTCCGCCCCGGGCCCGCACGCGAGAGCGAACCGCACCTCGTGCTCCACGGCGAAGGGCATCCAGTCGATCCCGCGATCCCGCAGTCAGGCCCGCACAGCGGCCGGAGGAGTCGGGCAGCCGTCGACGTTCTCGTACGACACGACGGTGATCCAGGCGGCAGCGGTACTCATACGGCCCATGGTGCGACAGCCCGCCCCCGACGCGCACACCTTTTCAGCCGGGGCCGGACACGCAGGCAGGCTGTCCGGCGTCGGCCGGCGGCGCCACCGAGTATGCGGAGGCCCGGCGGACGGCAGGGGACCACGGGAGACGGAACCAGGCCGCCAGGACCAGAGGAAGGACGAGATAGCCGAACCGGGTGGCGGGCATCAGGCAGATGGCGAGACCCAGCCCGACGGCGAGCCGGTCCGCCGCCGCGCGGACGGTACGGGGCGGCCGTATCAGGAGCGAGAGAGCCATACCGAGCGCGGCGGCCACGAGCGCGACCGTGGCGAGGACCGAGCCGCCGGGCACATGGGCGGCCAGCAGGTGTCCCGGCAGTGGACTGGTCGCCGGTGAACGCACCCCGCCCTCCCCGAGCGGGAAGAGCACCACATGTTCGACGAACGCGTGCCGGTCGGCGAGGGCGACCGGCAACACGGCCGGCACCGCCACCGACAGTGCGGCGACGGCGGCCCGCAGAGTCGTCCGCCGGCCGGTGGTGACCGCGAGCAGGACCAGCCCCACCGGCAGCAGCGGCCACGCCGTCCACTTCAGCGCGGCCGCCGCGCCCATGGCCAGCCCGGCCGCGGTCCCTGAGCCGCGTCGGCCCGCCAGCGCCAGCCCCAGGCACATCAGCCCGACCACCGGCAGATCGACCCCGCCGACCGCCAACGGCAGCGCGACCGCCGGAAAGGCGGCGAGCGACGCCACCGCGGTGGCGGGACCCACCGACGACGGGCGCGGACGCGAGGCCCCGGCGGGCCGCCGCGCCGCGAAGACCATGCAGGCGAGGAACGCGGCGCAGAACCAGACGCGGGCATCGGTCAGCGGGCCCGCACCGAACAGGGCCCGGGGCAGGCCGAAGAGCGCCATGCCGGGCAGATACGGGTTGAAGTCCACCGTCCGCACCGGGTCCGGCAGATAGGGGCTGCCGGAGTGCAGCAGCAGATCCCCGGACCGCTCCACGACACCGACCTCGGACTGGGCCGCCCCCGAGACGACGAGAACCACCAACGGCACGACGACCGCGCCGACGAGCGCGGCGACCGCACCGGCCCGCCGCCAGGAGCGGTCGCCCCCCAGAGTGAGCACCGCCGCCGTGGCATACCCCGCCGCCGCGCAGGAGCCCCACACCCGGTGCGGACCGAGCCCCGTCGTCACCGCCAGCGTCAGCGCGAATCCCGCACAGGCGAGCCAGTACGCCCACGCCCACCGCGCCACGGTGCCGTAGGACGAGAGGGCGGAGGGGGCGGACCGCCCGAGGTGTCCCACCCCCGTGAGGACACCTCGGGCAGTGCGTGAGGGCGGCGGGACCGCCCCCTTCGTGATGGTCATGTCGCCTCTCGTGGCGTCCGCGTGCGGAGACCGCACGATGTGGTGCGACCCCTGGAGCGGAGCCCGCGACCACGAGTCCAGCGGCCCGCACGTTGTTCAGCAGCCCCCGCACGCCACTCTGAACAAAACGAAAGTGCCTGGTGGTCGGCCCCGGAGAGCCTTGCGGACGGCCGGAACGGTTCCCTAGGGTGGCGTCGTCGAACAGGCGTCTGTGTCACGAGGAGGCAGGCCGGGACCAGGCGGAGCGGAGCGGACATGGGCCGTCGGGAGACTCCTGTCGATCCCGCCGCCGGGCCGGTCCCGCGGTTCGCCCACGAACTCCGCAAGCTGCGCCAGGAGGCCGGCGGCACCCCCTACCGCGAACTCGCCCGCCGGACCCCCTACTCGGTCACCGCGCTCTCCCAGGCCGCCGCCGGTGAGCAGTTGCCCTCGCTCCAGGTGGCCCTGGCCTACGTCCGGGCCTGCGGCGGCGACGAGCGGGAGTGGAAGGAACGCTGGCTGGAGGCGGACCGCGAGGTCCGTGACACCGCCGCCACCCGCGAGGACGACGACACCGACCCGCCCTACCGGGGCCTCGCCCGCTTCGAACCCGACGACCACGGGCTCTACTTCGGCCGCGACCGACTCGTCGACGCCCTGCGGAACCTCGTCCACGACCGCCGGTTCACCGCCGTCCTCGGCCCCTCCGGCAGCGGCAAGTCCTCCCTCCTGCGCGCCGGCCTCATCCCCGCCCTGCGCGCCGAACACCGACTGGCCGCGATCCGCATCCTCACCCCGGGCGAACACCCGCTCCGGACACACGCGGGGGTACTGGAGGCGGCGGGGGAGGGGGACGCCGGTGTCGGGAGGCCCGGGCGCACTGCGCAGCGGCCCGAGCTCGGCAGGTCTGCCGTCGACCACCCACCCGCCGACACGGACAGCACCGCCGGCGACACCCTCGTCGTCGTGGACCAGTTCGAGGAGGTCTTCACCCTCTGCCGGGACGTGGCCGAGCGCCGCGCGTTCATCGACCTGCTGCTCGGCGCGCGGCGGCCGGGCAGCCGGCTGCGGGTCGTCATCGCCGTACGCGCGGACTTCTACGGCCGGTGTGCCGAACACCGTGCTCTGGCGGACGCGTTGGGCGAGGCCGGCCTGCTGGTCGGCCCGATGGACCCGGCCGAGCTGCGCGAGGTGATCGTCAAACCGGCCCAGGCCGCGGGTCTCATCGTCGAACGCGCCCTGACCGCCCGCCTCGTCGAGGAGACCGCCGACGAACCCGGCGGACTCCCGCTGCTGTCGCACGTCCTGCGCGAGACCTGGCGGCGCCGTCGCGGCCGGGCGCTCACCGTGGAGGCGTACGAGGCCGCGGGCGGCGTCCACGGGGCGATCGCCCAGAGTGCCGAAGAGGTCTACGCGGGGCTCTCCACCGCACACGCGGAACTCGCCCGTCTCGTCCTGCTCCGGCTGATCACCCCCGGCGAGGGCTCCCAGGACACCCGCCGCCCCATCGACCGCACCGAACTCGACTTCACCCACGCTTCCACGACGGCCACCGTCCCCTTGACCCCCGCCCCCGTCGACCCCTCCGACATCTCCCTCGTCCTGGACCGACTGGCCCGTGCGCGGCTCATCACGCTCGATCACGGCACCGTCGACCTCGCGCACGAGGCGCTGATCTCCTCGTGGCCGCGGCTGTCCGGCTGGATCGAGCAGGAGCGCGAACAGCTGCGGACGCACCGGCGGTTGACGGAGGCGGCCCGCACCTGGGCCGAGCTCGGCCGCGACCCTGGGGCCCTGTACCGGGGCACCCGGCTGACCGCGGCGCAGGAGCAGCTCGCGGCGGCCTCGCTCACCGTGCCGGAGCGGTCGTTCCTGACGGCGAGCGGTGCCGCGCGCAGGGGCGAACTCCGCAGGCGACGCGGGCTCGTGGGCGTGCTCGTGACGCTGCTGGTGCTCGCCCTGGTCGCCGGAGCGGTGGCCTGGCAGCAGGGCCGTACCAGCGACCGGCGGCAGGTGGAGGCCGAGGCCCGCCGGGTCGCCGCCGTCGCCGACAGTATGCGGTTCTCCGACCCGCGCACCGCGATGCGGCTCAGCGTGGCCGCCGCGGGGCTCGCCGACACGACGGAGACCCGGTCGGCGCTGATCGGGGCGATGGCGCAGCGCGAGGACGACGTGTTCGCGGTGCCGGGGGCGGACGACGGCTTCGACGGTTCGGGCAACGACGTGCGGCGCCTGACCGGGGACGGCAAATCCGTGGTGTCGGTCACCGCCGACCGGGTCCGGATCTGGGACCTGCGGACGCGGCGGCTCACGCTCTCCGCACCGGGCCCGGGCAAGCTGATGGACGGAATTCCGGCTGCCGTCGCTCCGGACGGCCGGACGCTCGCCCTGCTGGCGGGTGACGGGATCGAGTTGTGGGACGTGCGGAGCGCGCGGCTGACGCGGACGTTGCCCGGTGTGGACGCGACGGAGCAGCCGGCGGTCCGTTTCGGTACGCACACCCTGGTCGCCGCGGACTGGAACGGGGACGTCGGCGCCTGGGACCTGCGCACGGGCCGCAGGCTGCTGCGGATTCCCGGCTCGGAACGCAGCGTGGACGCCATGGCGCTCAGTCCCGACGGCCGTCGGCTGGCGCTGTGCACGAGCACGCGAGCGCTGGAGATCTGGGACGTGCGGGAGCACCGGAAGTCCTCCGCGTCCTGGGTGAAGAAGGTCCGTCCGGAGGACTGCCGCGACGACGGCCTGGCGTTCACCCCGGACGGCCGGACGCTCACCGTCGTCACCGGTGCCGGAGTCCACGGGTGGGACCTCCGCACCGGTCGCAGGTCGCTGTCCCTCAAGGCGGCGGGGCTGACCCAGGTCTGGGCCGGCGGCGACGGCAGGTTCCTCATGGCGACGGGGCCCCGTCAACTCCTCGTGTGGCGGGTGGAGTACCCGTCCGAGCCCGTGCTGCGCAAGCGGCTGGCCGCCGACGAATGGCACGACGTCGCCCTCGACGGTGCTGCGGGGGTCCTGCGCTACCTCGGCGGGTCCGGGACAGTGGTCCACTCGCTGACCCTCGGCGCGGCGGCGACGGCCCGATGGCAGCAGCCGTCGGCGCGGAGGGCGGAACTCTCCGCCGACGGCCGGATCCTGGCCCGCTCGTTCGGGGCGGCCGGAACACAGCGGATCCAGGTCATGGACACCCACAGCGGCCGGGTGGTCTTCGCACCCCCGCAGGACACCTGCTCCCCCGAGGGCGGCCGGGCCTGCACCAGCCTGCCGGCCCTCAGCGGCGACGGCCGGTATCTCGCGGTCAGCCGGAACCGGTACGACCGCGGTCGGGTGGAGCCGGACGCGACGCGGATCACGGTATGGGACGTCAACTCCCGTCGTGCGTATGCCACGTTGGACATCCCGCTCACCGACGGGAACACCTTCGCCGTCAACGGGCTCGCCCTCGACACCCACGCCCGCACCCTCCTGGTGTTCCGGCCGGCGGCCCGGCCGACCGTCGAGGTGTGGGACGTACGCCGGGCAAAGCGCGTGGAGTCCGTGCGCAGCGCCCGGCCCGGCGACGTCGTCTCCTTCGACTCCGAGGGCGTGGCCATGGCCCGCCGCCCCGACGGGAAGAGCCTGGTGACCCAGGAGGGACTGGTCGCCGACCTCCGCGCGGGGCGCCTTGAGCCCCGGGTGCTCGGCGAGGACCTGATCAGCGGCGTCGCCTACAGCTCCGACGGCACCCGGCTGGCGGTGGGTGACATCCTGGGCCGGGTCACCCTCTGGGACGGCGCGGCCCGCACCCGCCTCGGTGTGCTGGACGGATCCGCCTCCGACATCGGGGCGGACACGACCGGCAAGGTGACCGCACTGGCCTTCTCCCACGACAGCCGCACCCTGGCGGTCGCCGGCTCACAGGGCACCGTGCAGCTCTGGGACGTCTCCTCGCAGCAGCTCCTCGGCACCGCCCTGCCGACCCCGGGCGACGAGGTGCGTGCGCTCGCCTTCGGCGCCGACGACACGCTGTACGTCTCCGGTACCCACGTTCCCGTCCAGAAGTACGGCCTGGCCCCGGACCACCTCGTCGCGCAGATCTGCGCCCGCGCGGGTTCAGGCCTGTCGAGGGCCGCCTGGAAGACCTACCTTCCGGCCATCCCCTACCGCCGCACCTGCTGACGCCCTCCACGCCCTCCACGCCCTCTACGGTGTCCGGGTGCCCACCGAACCCGGCGAACCCGAAGAGCCCCGCGCCTTCCCCTCCGTTGTCGACCTCGACGGCTGGCTGACCGGCCACCCGGCCCCGCACCCCGGCCTGTGGGTGAAGGTCGCCAAGAAGGGGTCGGGTCTGCCCTCCGTCACCGCCGCCGAGGTGAACGACGCCGCTCTGTGCCACGGCTGGATCACGGGTCACCGCAAGGGGCTCGACGCCACGCACTACCTCCAGCGGATCACCCCGCGCCGGCCCGGCAGCCTCTGGTCCATGGTCAACGTGCGGCGGATCGCGGTACTGACCGACGAGGGCCGGATGCGCCCCGGCGGCCTCGCGGAGGTGGCCGCGGCGAAGGCGGACGGCCGGTGGGAGGGGGCGTACGAGTCGCAGAGCAACGCGACGGTCCCGGACGAGCTGGCCGCGGCACTGGAACAGCACCCGCAGGCCAGGGCGGTCTTCGAGGGGCTCAACAGGACCGACCGCTATCTCGTCATGCTCGGACTTCTGCGCGCCCGGACCCCGCGGAGCCGGGCCGCTCACGTCGACTCGATTCTCGGGGAGTTGCGAAAGCGCCGGTGAGCCTCGGCGGGAGGGTTCACCGGCGCCGTCGCCGCAGGGTCACGCGTTCTTGATCGCGGAGATGTCGAAGTGCAGCTTGATCTTGTCGGAGACCAGCACGCCACCCGTCTCCAGGGCCGCGTTCCAGGTCAGGCCCCACTCGGAGCGCAGGATCTCGGCCTTGCCCTCGAAGCCCACGCGCTCGTTGCCGAACGGGTCCTTCGCGGAGCCGTTGAACTCGAGGTCGATGCTCAGCGGCTTGGTGGTGCCGAGGACCGTCAGGTCGCCGGTGATGCGGTAGTCCTCGCCACCGAGGGACTCGGCCTTGGTGGAGCGGAAGGTCATCGTCGGGAACTCCTCGATCTTGAAGAAGTCCGCGCTCTTGAGGTGCCCGTCACGGTCCGCCGACCCGGTGTCGATGCTGTCCATCTTGATGTCGAGGGTGGCCGTCGACGCGGTCGGGTCGGTGCCGTCCAGGTGCAGGGAGCCGCTGAACTCGTCGAACTTGCCCTTGACGTTGGTGACCATCGCGTGGCGGACGGTGAAGCCGATCGTGGAGTGGGAAGCGTCGATCGTGTAGTCGCCGGTCAGTGCGGTGAGGTCGGTGTTCGCCATGACGTACTCCCAGAAGTGAGGATGTTGAACGTTGAACCAATCAACACGGACGACCGTAGACCTATTCCGTCGGCGTTTCAACGTCATCCGCGAAGTGTTGGCGTGATGCCACCGCGGTGGTAGATGCCCCGGTATGGACCCGCAGCGCACAGCCCCCACGCGACCCACCCGCAGAGCCGTCCTGCTCGCGGCGGCGCTCCTGGCCACGGCCGCCGCTCCGCCCGCCCGAGCGGTCACCGCGGCCGATGCCTACGACTCCCTCCGCCGACGCTGGCTCGACATCGCCCTCGGCGCGGGCTACGACCCGGCCGCCGAACCCTACGCCTCCCGCCTCGCCGAGACCGGCGAACTGGCCAGAGCCCTCCGCACCACCATGGCCCCCACCCCCACCTCCCTCTGGCCAGGCTCCCCCTACGATCCCCCGGCCGGCATCACCCAGAGCTACAGCCGCCTGTGGACCATGACCCAGGCCCACGTCCAGCCGGGCACCGGCTCGACCGGCGACGAGAGCCTCCTCGCGGACGTCCTGCGCGGTCTCGACCACCTCTCCGCCACCGTCTACAACCCCGCCACCACCCGCTACGGCAACTGGTGGGAATGGCAGATCGGCAGCCCCCGGCTCCTCATGGACATCACGGCCGTCCTGTACGACCACCTCACGGACGCCCGGAAGAACGCGGCCTGCGCCGCCGTCGACCACTTCATCCCCGACACCCTGCTCACCGACTACTCCGGCATCTCCACGGGCGCCAACCGCGTCGACCTGTGCCGATCCGTCGCCCTGCGCGGCATCCTCGGCGGCGCCCCCGACCGGATCGCCCTCGCCCGTGACGCCCTCTCCCCGGTCTTCCCGTACGTCACGAAGGGCGACGGCCTGCACGCCGACGGCTCGTTCGTCCAGCACACCTGGGTCGCCTACTCGGGCACCTACGGCCAGGTCATGCTCGACGGCCTCGGCCGCCTCTTCGCCCTCCTCGCCGGCTCCGCGTGGGAGGTGACCGACCCGAACCGGCAGATCGTCCTCGACAGCGTCGAACGGGCCTACGCCCCGCTGATCCACGACGGCCTGGTGATGGACAGCGTCAACGGCCGCGCGATCAGCCGCGGCTACCTCAAGAGCGACGACCGGCACATCATGCGCGGCGATCACTTCCACGGCCAGGGCATCATCGCCGCCGTCGCGCTGCTCGCGGGCGGGGCGGGTGAGGCCGAACGGGAACGCTGGTACGGCCTGGTGAAGGGCTGGATCGAACGGGACACCGTCACCCCGATCCTGACCGCCCCCCAGTTCGGCGTGGCCGACCTCGCCCGTCTGCACGCGGTGGCCGCATCGCCGGTCCCGGCCGCCCCCGAACCCGTCGGCCACCACCTCTTCGCCGCCATGGACCGGGCCGTCCACCGCCGCCCGGGATTCGTCGTGAACATCGCCATGGCGAGCGACCGCGTCGCCGCCTACGAGTGCGGCAACGGTGAGAACCCGCGCGGCTGGCACACCGGCGCCGGAATGGTCTCCTGGTGGTCCGCCGACTCGGGCCAGTACACCGACTGGTACTGGCCGACCGCCGACTGGTACCGCCTCCCCGGCACGACCGTCTCCACCAAACGCCTGCCCGACAGGGCCGGCGGCGAGTGGGGCGAGCCCAAGCCGGACGTCCGCTGGGTCGGCGGCACGACCGACGGTGAGTACGCGGCCACCGGCCAGCACCTGAAGGGGCTGGGATCGACGCTGGAGGCCCGCAAGTCGTGGTTCTGCGTCGCGGACGCGGTGATCTGCCTCGGCGCGGGCATCACCTGCACCGACGGCGTCCCGGTCGAGACGGTCGTGGACAGCCGCAACCTGGGGGAGCACGGGACGCAGTCCTTCGTACGGGGGCGGGGCTGGGCCCATCTGGAAGGGCACGGCGGCTGGCTCGTCCCGGACACCGTCCAGGCCCTTCGTGAGGACCGCACCGGAGCCTGGTCCGACATCAACACCGGCGGTACGACCGAACGCCGTACCCGCCGCCGGCAGACCCTCTGGATCGACCACGGCACCGACCCCGTCGACGCCACCTACGCCTACCTCCTCATGCCCGGCGCCTCCAGGACCGCGGTCGCCGCCCGTGCCGCCGACCGCCACTGGCTGTCGGTCCTCGCCAACGACAGCGCGTGCCAGGCGGTCCGTGTCGACCGGCTCGGCCTGACCGCCGCGAACTTCTGGCAGGCAGGCACGGCGGGTCCGCTCACCGTGTCGGCGCCGGCCTGTGTGCTGGTCCGGCGCAGGGGCCGTACCGCTACCCTCTGCGTCAGTGAACCGCCCCGTACGGGTGAACCGCTGGAGATCGTCTGGAACCACCCGGTGCACTCCGTCGTGCGGTCCGACGACACCGTGGAAGTACGGGCCACCGGCCGCCTGCTGCACCTGCGCGTCACCCCGGGGACGGCATGCGCCACCCACGACTGTGAGGTGACTCTCACGCACTGACTTTGTACGACCCCTACAAGCCGTGGCCCCCCTGAGCAGTCAGAACGCCTGCATGGCTCCCGGGTTCTGTTCAGTCGCACCAGGAAAAGGGGCCGGAGACTGTACGGAGTCGACGGCTCGCTTTCCGCGCGGGTCTTCGTATGGTCGCTACATGACCGTTTTGGATGAGGCGCCGAGTGAGTCGACGGGTGAGCCGACGGGTGAGCCGACGGACGCGCGCGGGCGAGTGGCCGAGCTGCACGAGATCCGTGCGACCGCCCTGGCCGGCCCCGGCGAGAAGGCGACCGAGGCGCAGCACGCCAAGGGCAAGCTGACCGCACGGGAGCGCATCGAGCTGCTCCTCGACCCGGGTTCCTTCCAGGAGGTCGAACAGCTGCGCCGACACCGGGCCACCGGGTTCGGCCTGGAGGCCAAGAAGCCGTACACCGACGGTGTCATCACCGGCTGGGGCACGGTGGACGGCCGTACGGTCTTCGTCTACGCCCATGACTTCCGCATCTTCGGCGGCGCGCTGGGCGAGGCCCACGCCACGAAGATCCACAAGATCATGGACATGGCCATCGCGGCGGGCGCGCCCCTGGTGTCGCTGAACGACGGCGCGGGCGCCCGGATCCAGGAGGGCGTCTCGGCCCTCGCCGGCTACGGCGGCATCTTCCAGCGCAACACCAAGGCCTCGGGCGTCATCCCGCAGATCTCGGTGATGCTCGGCCCGTGTGCCGGCGGCGCGGCGTACTCGCCCGCCCTGACGGACTTCGTCTTCATGGTCCGTGAGACGTCCCAGATGTTCATCACGGGACCGGACGTGGTCAAGGCGGTGACGGGCGAGGAGATCACCCAGAACGGCCTCGGCGGCGCGGACGTGCACGCCGAGACGTCCGGCGTCTGCCACTTCGCCTACGACGACGAGGAGACGTGCCTCGCCGAGGTGCGCTACCTCCTCGCGATGCTGCCGCAGAACAACCGGGAGAACCCGCCACGCGTGGAGTCCACGGACGCGGCCGACCGGCGCGGCGACGTACTGCTCGACCTGGTTCCGGCGGACGGCAACCGGCCGTACGACATGACCAAGGTGATCGAGGAGATCGTCGACGACGGCGACTACCTGGAGGTCCACGAGCGCTGGGCCCGCAACATCATCTGCGCGCTGGCCCGCCTGGACGGCCAGGTCGTGGGCATTGTGGCGAACCAGCCCTCCACGCTCGCCGGTGTCCTGGACATCGAGGCGTCGGAAAAAGCTGCGCGTTTCGTCCAGATGTGTGACGCTTTTAACATCCCGATCGTCACTCTGCTGGACGTCCCCGGGTTCCTCCCGGGTGTCGACCAGGAGCACGGCGGAATCATCCGCCACGGCGCGAAACTGCTGTACGCCTACTGCAACGCCACCGTGCCGAGGATCTCCCTGATCCTGCGCAAGGCGTACGGCGGGGCCTACATCGTCATGGACAGCCAGTCCATCGGCGCCGACCTCACCTACGCCTGGCCGACGAACGAGATCGCGGTGATGGGTGCCGAAGGTGCCGCCAACGTCATCTTCCGGCGTCAGATCGCCGAGGCCGAGGACTCCGAGGCCATGCGGGCCCGCATGGTCAAGGAGTACAAGTCCGAGCTCATGCACCCGTACTACGCGGCCGAGCGTGGCCTGGTCGACGACGTCATCGACCCCACCGAGACCCGCGAGATCCTCGTCAAGTCCCTCGCGATGCTGCAGTCCAAGCACGCCGACCTGCCCTCGCGCAAGCACGGCAACCCTCCGCAGTAACCCGGCGGACCCTCCGCGCTACCCCCGCGGAAACCTCTCTCACGGAGACTGTGACCTATGAACACCCCTGACATCCGCGTCGAGAAGGGCCACGCGGGGCCCGAGGAAGTCGCCGCCATCACGGCGATCCTCCTGGCCCGCGCCGCCGCCCGGCCCTCCACCGCCCCCACCCACAGCGCTCACCCGAAGGCCGGCTGGCGCCGCCTGGAGCGCGAGGGCGGCTTCCGAGCCCCGCACAGCTGGCACTGAGCCCGGTGACAACGCCTGAGGGCCCCCTCTCTTTCGAGAGGGGGCCCTCAGGCGTTCAGGGGCGCGGGGAACTGCGCGACAGACAAGCCACTGGGCTGCCGCAGACGGCGTACAACCGTCCGTGGCAGCCCAGTAGCCGCAATCAGAACCCTTACCGCAGCCGTGCCATCAGCGCGTGCTCCACGAGCGTGATGAGGGCCGACTTGGCGTCCGACCGGTGGCGGGCGTCCGTCGTGATGATCGGGGTGTCCGGGCCGATCTGGAGGGCCTCGCGGACCTCGTCCGGGTTGTACGGCTGGTTGCCGTCGAACCCGTTCAGAGCGATCACGAAGGGAAGACCCGAGTTCTCGAAGTAGTCGACCGCGGGGAAGCAGTCGGCGAGGCGGCGGGTGTCGACGAGGACGATGGCGCCGATGGCGCCGCGTACGAGGTCGTCCCACATGAACCAGAAGCGGTCCTGGCCGGGTGTACCGAAGAGGTACAGGATCAGGTCCTGGTCCAGGGTGATGCGGCCGAAGTCCATGGCGACCGTGGTGGTCGTCTTGTCCCCGGTGTGGGTGAGGTCGTCGATGCCCGCTGACGCGGACGTCATCACGGCCTCGGTACGCAGCGGGTTGATCTCCGAGACGGCGCCGACGAACGTGGTCTTGCCCACGCCGAAGCCACCCGCCACCACGATCTTCGCCGAGGTGGTGGAGCGGGAAGGACCGCCGCTAGAGCTTGCGAAGTCCACTGAGCACCCTTTCGAGCAGTGTCACGTCTGGCTGGCCGCCGGCGCTCTCGTCGCCGCCGGGCTGATGGATGGCGACCAGTCCCGCCTCCGCCAAGTCGGCGACGAGGATCCTGGCCACGCCGAGGGGGATGGTCAGCAACGCCGAGATCTCGGCGACCGACTTGATCTCTCGGCAGAGATTGCAGATGCGCTGATGCTCGGGCAACTGGCCCTGCATCTGGTGCGGCTGCGCGGTGGTGTGCACCAGCGCCTCGATGGCGAGCTGGTAGCGCGGGCGGGTCCGGCCGCCGGTCATGGCGTACGGACGCACCAGGGGATTGCTTGTGCCGCCGGCAGGGGAAGGCTCCGAGGAGCGGCGCTGCGGCTGCACGGGCTGGATGCGCGGGGCCGGCGGCTGGTCGTACGGCGACGGCCCGGGACCCTGGGGGCTCTGGGGCGCGTACGGCCGCTGGCTGGGTGCGGAGGGGAAGTTGTAGCGGTTCGGGTTCTGGGAACCGTCGTTCTGACCCTGGCCAGGGCCGTACGACCAATTGCCAGATGAACCACCTGGGGGTGTTGCCACTCTCTCTCCTCCTCCGACTGTGCCGGGCACCCATCACGCTGTGTGGAGCCGCGTCCCGAAACCTTACGGCCCCGGGACGCCAAAACGCACCGTCTGTCTGTCAGTTGAGCAGGCTGCCCTGGAGCTCTGCACGCAGATCGGGTGTCAGGACCGAGCCGGCACGGTCCACCAGAAGGGCCATCTCGTACCCAATGAGACCGATGTCCGCCTCGGGGTGCGCGAGGACCGCGAGCGAGGAACCGTCGGACACGGACATGAGGAACAGGAATCCCCGCTCCATCTCCACAACCGTCTGGTTCACCGCGCCGCCCTCGAAGATGCGCGAGGCACCCGCGGTCAGCGAGGTCAGCCCCGACGCGACGGCCGCCAACTGATCGGCACGGTCGCGCGGGAAGCCGTCGGACATCGCCAGAAGGAGTCCGTCGGCGGAGACCACCACCGTGTGGGACACACCCGGGGTGTTGTCCACGAAGTTGGTGATCAACCAGTTCAGGTTCTGCGCCGCCTGGCTCATCGGGCTCACACTAACGCTCCTGGTTGTAGGTGCTGTCAGAGCCGAAGCCCTGACCGTTCGTTTCACTGCCTGCGTTGCGGCCCCGCTGCACACCGCGACGCAAATTGCTCAGCCGGCCCCGGACGTCCTCGGGAGCGCGGGAGACCGACGGGCCTCCCTGGGGGCTGGCTTCGGCGGCTCCCTCGACCAGGTTGGCCTTGGGCACCCGCCGCGGCAGACCGGAGGAGGTGACCCCGCCCGCCTTGGGCTTCTTGAGCTGGGAGGCCTGCTGCCACCGCTCGTCGTTGTTCGAGCGCCAGATGTCGCTGCTGCCGTTGCTCTCCGGCGCGGAGGCCGGCTTCTCCTGGGGCGCGTGCCGCGTGCCGTTCGCGCCGCTCCCGGTGGCGCCACGGCGGGGAAGCCCCGCGTCGGTCAGTTCGTGACCCACTGCGGCCGGGGCCGGTCCCGGCCGTTCGAAGCCTACGCGCTCACGCTCACTCACGTCAGCGGCCTGCACAGATTCCGTTTCCGGGGCGTACTGGTCCGTGTAGCCGTTCCGGTGACCGTCCGGCTGCGGCCAGTCATCCTGGTAGCGGCGCTCCTCGAAGCCCGAGAAGGTCTCCGGGGCAGCCGCGTGCACCGCCGCGGGCTCCTCCTGGACCGATTCCGGATACGAGGGCTCCGGGTAGCCGCCGCCCGGGGAGAAGGTGTCGTTCTGCGGCAGGCCGCCGTTCGGCGCGTAGTACGGCTCGTCGTACGCCGGGCGCTTCGGCTCCTCGTACGCCGTGTGCCGCTGCTCCTCGTACGGTGCCTGCTGAACCTCCTCGTACGACGTCTGCTGGTCGTAGGAGGCGGGCTGCTGCTCGGGGAAGCCGCTCAGGCCGTTGTCGTAACCGGTCTGGGGGGCGTTGCGGGGACCGTCGAACGCCTCGGTGTACGACGGGTCCGGACCCTGGAGGGCGGCCGGCTCGCCGCCGTTCTGGGACTCCAGGGCCGCACGGCGTTCCTCGCGCATCAGGGAACGGCCGACCGGGTCCAGCTCGCGTATGTCGTCCGGGACCTCGGAGTAGCGGCTGTCGTCGAAGCCGAGCTCCGCGGCCGTACGCATCGGCAGGCCGGTGTTGAAGTCCTCGCCCTGGTAGTGCTGCTGCTCCGGCATGATCTGCGAGACGGTGAACTCGTCGGTGGCCGGCTGGTGCTCGCCGCCACCGCCGTGCGTGATCGCGTCGGGCAGCATGACCAGCGAGGTGGTGCCGGCCTGCTCGCCCGAGGGACGCAGCTGGACGCGGATACCGTGCCGGTCGGACAGCCGGCCGACCACGAACAGGCCCATGCGCTGGGAGATCGCGGCGTCCACGGTCGGCGGGTTGGCCAGCTTGTGGTTGATGTCCGCGAAGTCCTCGGCGGTGAGGCCGATGCCCTTGTCGTGGATCTCGATCATGATGCGGCCGTCGGGCAGCCGGGTCGCGGTGACGCGGACCTTGGTCTGCGGCGAGGAGAACGTCGTGGCGTTCTCCAGCAGCTCGGCCAGCAGGTGCACGAGGTCGGTCACGGCGCGGCCGTGGATCTCGGCCTCCGGAACACCCGACAGCTCGACACGCTCGTACTGCTCGACCTCGGAGGAGGCGGCGCGCAGCACGTCTACCAGCGGGACCGGCTGGTCCCAGCGGCGGCCCGGCTCCTCGCCGGCGAGGACCAGGAGGTTCTCGCCGTTGCGGCGCATACGGGTCGCGAGGTGGTCCAGACGGAAGAGGTTCTCCAACTGGTCCGGGTCGGCCTCGTTGTTCTCCAGGTCGGTGATCAGGGTCAGCTGGCCCTCGATCAGCGACTGGTTGCGCCGGGACAGGTTGGTGAAGATCGCGTTGATGTTGCCCCGCAGCAGGGCCTGCTCGGAGGCCAGTCGTACGGCCTCGCGGTGGACCTGGTCGAAGGCGCGGGCGACCTCGCCGATCTCGTCCCTGGTGTTGATGGGGATCGGCTGGACCCGGGTGTCCACCCGGCCGGGGTCGGTGCGCGAGAGCTGGTCGACGAGCATCGGCAGGCGCTGCTCGGCGATGCCGAAGGCGGCGTTGCGCAGCTGGCGCATCGAGCGGGACATCTGCCGGGCGACCGCACCGGCCAGGATGAACGCGAGGAGCAGGGCGACCACGACGGCGGCACCCACGATGAACGCGTCGCGCTTGGCCTCGTCGGCGATGCTCGCGGCCTCGTTCACCGCGGTGTCGGCCAGGTCCGTCTCGATCTGACGGTAGGCGTTGTACTTGAGGGTGTTGACCGCCCACCAGTTCTCGGCGGTGATGCCGTCCTTGGCGAGCGCTGCACGGGCGCTGTCGTCCATCGACGGCAGCGTGGCGATGGCGGTGACCATCTGGGTGGGGTTGGACGGCGGCGGGACGTAGGCCGGGTTCTTGGCCGCGGCCTCCTTGGCCAGCGCCGCGCCCTCGGCCTGGATCTGCTTCTTCGCGGTGTCGAGCTTCGCCGCGTCGGCCTCGGTGCCACCGCCGATGTACTCCTCGACGGCGATGCCCTCCAGGTACGCGTACGAGGACAGGGCGACCCGCTGGCTGGCGAAGCTGCTCAGTCCCGGGCCCGGCTTGATCAGCAGGTGCATGCCGATGGAGCGCTGCAGCGACAGTGCCGCCTTGGTCAGCTCGATCGCGTAGACGGTGCGGCCGTAGCTGGTGATGTTGCCGGTGCCGAGGCCGAGCTCGTTGGCGAACTCCGTCAGCGGGTGCGCGACCTGCGTGTAGCCCTCTTCGGTCTTCACGCCGGTGAGCTTGGGGGAGGTGTAGGCGCCCGCGCGCAGCGTCTGGAGCGCACCCTCACCGTCACGGAACACCTGCAGACGGCGTTGGAGACCCGCCTTCTGCGGCATGTTCTGCGCGGCCTCGTCGAAGGCGTCGGCGGCCTGGTCGGTCTTCTTGCGGGCTGCGACGACCGTGGCGTTGTCCTGCCCCTCCCCGCTCAGCAGGGGGGCGGCGGTGCTGTCGCGCTCCTGGTAGAGGGCGTCGGCGTAGCTGAGGGAGGCCCGCACGAGGCGCGCGGTGCTCTCGGCGTCCTCGGCTTCCCGCCAGGTGTCGATCGAGCTCTTGACCTGGAAGCCGCCCATGACGAGGCCGACGATCACGGGTATGAGCAGGATCGCGTTCAGCCGGGTCGGCACCCGCCAGTTGCGCGGGGAGAAACGGCCACCGCTGGACGGCGGCGCGGCCGACTCCTGGCCGGGCACAGGGGAGGGCGCCGCTCCGCGCGGCGGCGGGGTGAAGTTGCCCCGGGCCGACGGCTCGGGACCGCTCTTGCTTCGCCTCACTCGACCAACAACCTCTCGGAGGGGTCGGCACCTTACGTTGTGCCGCAGTCTCTCAGAGCCCAGTACGCCTTCGACTAGTGAGTACGTCGTTGACTATTGGGCAGTTCACGCATTCCAGCACGACGTCCTGCGCAGCTCCAAACAGTGGTACGCATGGATTCCGTGTGATGTAAGCCCTAGATAAAACGGTCATAAAGAACGAGCCCCGCCAAATGACGGGGCCGTTGTGAGCACAGCGAGACCGGTTGGCAACCACGCGTGGCCGTACCACCCGATTCCACTGCCGAAACGTTATGAACACCGGGGCCGACCGTGTCAAAGACCACAGCCGGCTCCGGGACATCTACGACAACTGCCGTATGGCGTTGTTGATTTGGGAGCTGGTCGACACACCTTGGAGGCGCTACCGCAGGCGTGCCATCAGGGCGTGCTCGACGAGCGTGATGAGGGCCGACTTGGCGTCCGACCGGTGGCGGGCGTCCGTCGTGATGATCGGCGCGTCCGGCCCGATCTGCAAGGCCTCGCGCACCTCCTCGGGAGCGTACGGCTGGTGTCCCTCGAAGCCGTTGAGCGCGACGACGAACGGCAGGCCGCTGTTCTCGAAGTAGTCGACTGCGGGGAAGCAGTCGGCGAGACGGCGGGTGTCGACCAGGACGATGGCGCCGATGGCGCCGCGTACGAGGTCGTCCCACATGAACCAGAAGCGGTCCTGGCCGGGTGTACCGAAGAGGTACAGGATCAGGTCCTGGTCCAGGGTGATGCGGCCGAAGTCCATGGCGACCGTGGTGGTCGTCTTGCCGCCGGTGTGGGTGAGGTCGTCGATGCCCGCTGACGCGGACGTCATCACGGCCTCGGTACGCAGCGGGTTGATCTCCGAGACGGCGCCGACGAACGTGGTCTTGCCCACGCCGAAGCCACCCGCCACCACGATCTTCGCGGAGGTGGTCGCCCGCCCCGCGTCAGAGCTTGCGAAGTCCACTGAGCACCCTTTCGAGCAGCGTCACATCGGGAGCGCCGCCGTTGTTCTCGTCGCCGCCCGGCTGGTGGATGGCCACCAGGCCGGCCTCGGCGAGGTCCGCGACGAGGATCCTGGCCACACCGAGCGGCATGGCGAGCAGCGCCGAGACCTCGGCGACCGACTTCACCTCGCGGCACAGGTGGCAGATGCGCTGGTGCTCGGGGAGGAGTCCCATCAGCGACGCCGGGTCGGCCGTGGTGCTGATCAGAGCCTCGATGGCGAGCTGGTAGCGCGGCCGGGTCCGGCCGCCGGTCATCGCGTACGGACGTACCAGCGGCTGGTCGCCCTCATCCTCGTACGGCTCCGCGTACGGATCATGAGAGGCGGTGGGCGGGGTCATGAATCCTCCGGGCGGGACAGCAAGTCGGTCGGGCAAGCCGTCTGAGAGAGGCCGGTGGGGGGATTGTGGCGGCCGGACGGTGATTTCGTGAGAGGGGTGGATCCGGGCGGATCAGTGGAGCAGACTGCCTTGCAGCTCGGCTCGCAGATCCGGCGTGAGCACTGCCCCAGCGCGGTCGACCAGCAGTGCCATCTCGTAACCGACGAGGCCGATGTCGCAGTCCGGGTGCGCGAGGACCGCGAGCGAGGAACCGTCCGAGACGGACATGAGGAAGAGGAATCCCCGCTCCATCTCCACGACGGTCTGGGCCACGCTGCCGCCCTCGAAGATCCGAGAGGCACCCGCTGTCAGCGAGGTGAGCCCTGACGCGACGGCCGCCAACTGGTCGGCACGGTCACGCGGGAAACCCTCGGACATCGCCAGCAGGAGGCCGTCGGCGGACACGACGACGGTGTGGGACACCCCTGGGGTGTTGTCCACGAAGTTGGTGATCAACCAGTTGAGGTTCTGTGCCGCCTGGCTCATCGGGCTCAACTAACGCTCCTGCTGGTGAGTGGGGTTCGGGAAGCTGCCCGTCTGGCCGTTACCGCCGACCTGACGACCTTGTGCGATACCCCGACGGAGATTGGTCAGCCGGCCGCGAACGTCGTCAGGCGAACGCGAGACCTGCGGACCGGTTTGGTGCTGTTGCTGCTGAGCCGTACCCGGGACGAGATTCGCCCTGGGCACCCGGCGCGGCAGACCGGACGTGGTGACACCGCCCGCGGCCGGCTGGCGCACACGCTCCGCCTGCCGGACGAGGTCGTCATTGGGTGAGCTGCGCCAGCCCCCGGAGGCCGCGGGCCTCTGCGGAGCGGCGGCAGGACTCAACGGAGCCGCCGGTTCCTGGTGCGGGGCCGACGCGGGGGAGGAGCCGGTGCCGTTGGACGGCTGCTCCTGTCCCTGCGGGCCGCCGTGGAACCAGTTGGTCTCCAGCGTGTCGTACAGCGGCGTACGACCGTCGCCGGGGCCCGAGGCCGGCGGCAGCGCCTCCGGCTCCTGGCGGGCGGGCCGCTGCTGCGGACGTGGCGGCATCGGCGGCCGCGGGGCACCGAAGTCGGCACCGTTGGTCTGGGGGCGGTCGAACTGGCCGGTGGACGCGGGGTCCTGACGGCCAGGCAGGGAATGCTGCCCGGTGGAACCGCCGTCGTAGCCCGGCACCGGGAACTGGCCCGTCGAGCCGCTGTCGTACGCCTGCGGGCTCGCGAACTGCCCGGTGTCCCGAGAGCCGCCGTTCTGCCCGGCCGGCGGGGTGGCGAAGATGTCCGTGCGGACGAACTGACCGGTGTCCTGCGGGGCGTTCGTGCCCGGCCGCGGGAACTGGCCGGAGTTCTGGGGACCGTTCGCACCCGGCCGCGGGAACTGGCCGGTGTTCTGCGGGGTGTTGAAGTCCGGGCGCGGGAACTCCGACGTGCCGGCCGCGTTCGCCGGACTGTGGTGCTCGTCGATCCGCGGCATGCGGGACGTGGCGGCCGGGTCCTGCTCGTCGTGACCGCGCGGGACGTCGAGGGAGGCGCGCGGCACCGGGGGCTGCGCGTTGTCGTCGCTCCAACTGGGCGTGCGGGGCTGCGGGTTGTTGCCGCCCGGCAGCTCGGCCCGCGGACCACCGCGACCCGGCAGCTGCGGCCGACGGCGCCGGCTCTGCTCGGGAGCCTTGCCGGCGTTCGGGGACTGCGGCTGCGGGGGTACGGTGCCCCGGCCGCCGAACGCGTCCTGGCCACCACCGAAAGCGTCCTGACCGCTGAAGGCGTCCTGGGTGTTGAAGGCGTCCTGCCCCGGTCCACCGGTGCCCGCGGCCTGGAGGCCCTGCGGGGCGCCCGGAGCCTGGCCACCGAACCCGGCACCCGCGCCGGCCGGAGCGGGCCGGCCCTGCGGAGGCATACCCGGACCCTGCGGTCCACGCGGTCCGCCCGGCGCACCGGGACGACCGCCCTGGCCGGTGCCGGGCAGCGCGGCGCGCGGTCCCTGACCGGCGTTGAGGCGACCGCCCGAGGGGGCACCGGCGCCGAGAGCGCCACCGCCCGCACCGCCGGGCGCGCCGCCGAGGGCACCGCCACCCGGGCCGTTGCCACGGCGGGCCCCGGCGACACCGGCCGCGGCCTGAGCCGAGGCGGGAACACCGGGGATGCCCTGACCGGGCTTCGGCTGGGGCTTCTTGCCGCCCTGGGCGACATCGACGGGCAGCATGACCAGCGCGGTCGTACCACCGGAGTCGGACGGGCGAAGCTGGATGCGGATGCCGTGGCGCTGCGACAGGCGGCCGACCACGAACAGACCCATGCGGCGGGAGACGGACACGTCCACGGTGGGCGGCGAGGCGAGCCGCTCGTTGATCGCGGCGAGGTCCTCGGGGGAGAGGCCGATGCCGGTGTCGTGGATCTCGATCAGGACGCGGCCGTCGGGCAGCGCGTGACCGGTGACCTTGACCTTGGTCTGCGGGGAGGAGAACGACGTGGCGTTCTCCAGCAGCTCGGCGAGCAGGTGCACGAGGTCGTTGACCACGCGGCCGGCGACCTCGGTGGTGGGGACCGACGACAGCTCGATGCGCTCGTACTGCTCCACCTCGGAGGCGGCGGCGCGGAGCACGTCGACCAGCGGGACCGGACGGGTCCAGCGGCGGCCGGGCTCCTCACCGGCGAGGACGAGGAGGTTCTCGCCGTTACGGCGCATGCGGGTCGCGAGGTGGTCGAGCTTGAACAGCGAGGACAGCTGGTCCGGGTCGGCCTCGCGGGACTCCAGCTCGGAGATGAGCGACAGCTGACGCTGGATGAGGCCCTGGGAGCGGCGCGAGAGGTTGGTGAACATCGCGTTGACGTTGCCCCGCAGCAGGGCCTGCTCGGCGGCGAGGCGGACCGCCTCGCGGTGCACGTCGTCGAAGGCCGCGGCCACCCGGCCGATCTCGTCCCGGGAGTGCACACCGACCGACTCCACGGACGTGTCGACGTCCTGCGGGTCGGACTCGGACAGCTGCTTGACCAGCTCGGGCAGCCGGTCCTGGGCGACCTTGGTGGCCGTCTCCTGGAGGCGGCGCAGCGAGCGGATCATGGACCGGGCGACGACGAAGGCGCCGACCAGGGAGACACCCAGCACGAGCAGGATCAGCGCACCGGAGATGATCGCCTCGCGCTCGGACGCGTTGCGCAGCTCGCGAGCCTTCTGCTCCATGTCCTCGAGCAGCGTGTGCTCGATACGGCCCATCTCCTGGATCTTGGTCGAGCTGTCGTCGACCCAGTCCTTGTAGGAGCGCTTGTCCAGGTCGGCAAGACCGTCCGCCCGGCCGAAAGCCCGGCCCGCGTACTGCTCGGAGGCCTCGATGTTCGAGTTGCCGTCCTCGATGGGCTGCAGGAGCTGCTCGGCGTCGTTGTCGCCGTAGATGCTCCGGAAGGTGCTGAGCTCGGACGCCTCACTGTCGAGCGCGCCCTGGCCGTACAGCCGGTCCGTGTCGGAGAGGCTGCCCACCGTCTTGTTGGACGCGGGCAGCGCCGCCGCGAGGATCGCACGCTGGCTGGACGCGTACTCCTTCGCGGAGGAGAAGGCCGACAGGGCACGCGTGCGCTGGATCATCTCCGGGTTGCTGGTGGCCTCGGCCATGTCCTGGGAGAGGTCCAGCAGGTGGGTGATCAGACGGTGGTACGACTCCACCGTCTGCGTGGCGTTGCCCTTGCTCTCGAAGGCGTCGCTGCGAATGCTGCTCAGTGTGTCCAGGTCGCGGACCAGCCCGACGAGGCTGTCGCGGACGCCCTGGAGATTGCCGTCCTGGCTCGAGGTGTCGATGTCCTCGGCGGTGTTGATGAAGTTGGTCGCGGCCCGGTCCGTCTTGTTCCGGTAGCCCTTGACCGTGATGTTGCTCGCGGTGGAGTCGTGCGCCAGCGGGCCGGCCGACTGGTCGCGCTCCTCCTGGAGTGCGGCGGCCAGCTCGGTGGCCTGCTTCGTCATCTCCGTCAGCAGCTTCATGTTGTCGAGCTGCTGGATGTCGTCCATGGAGTCGTTGATGCGCAGCGCGCCCAGCGAGGTGGCTGCCACCACGGGGAGCGCGAGCAGCGACACCAGGCGCGTGGAGATGCGCCAGTTGCGCAGGGCCATGCGCGATCCGGGGCCGCTCTGACTCTTCGGGGGCTTCACCGGTGGCGTGGCCGGGGCCGCTGGGCCCGTGGACACCGACGGGCCGAGGCGCCCGGGGCCGGAACCGCTGTCACTGGACGCGGCCTGGCCCGGGTTCTGGGCGTGCTGGGCGGAGGGACCGCCTGCGTTGGGGCCGGTCCCGCTGTGCCGCTCCGGCTCGGCCGAAGCGCTGCCATCCCTCTTGAAACGTCCCTGCACTAGCGTCGCAACCTCTGGACCAGGCACCTCTCCGCAGAACGAAGAAGCACGGTGTCGGCGTTGTGGGGAGCGCCCTGAATACGCACCCCGGTGGATCGTGAGTGACCGGCGCTGGTTCCCCCTTCTTACCGCCGCTCGGCGCTTCTTCTGCGCCCCCTGTGCGCCGGCTCGATCCCGCGGCGGTCCGTGGAATTCCAGCACAGTGCCGGATCTCCAACAAGGTCCGTGGGTCAGACCGTGACCTACGTGACACCTCGTGAGGGCGGTGTCACCGGGTGTGGAATGCGTTTTCGTCGATACCGGACATAAGTCCGCGAGTCTCCCCATGTTGCCGGGTGTCCCAGTCGCCATGATCAGGAGCGGAATGATAGCTTCAGGGGGTCAATGTCCGTTTCGGTAGGGTGAGTTGAGACTTGC
Organism: Streptomyces sp. NBC_00285; assembly: GCF_036174265.1. Lineage (NCBI taxonomy): Bacteria > Bacillati > Actinomycetota > Actinomycetes > Kitasatosporales > Streptomycetaceae > Streptomyces > Streptomyces sp. NBC_00285. The sequence continues at coordinate 7,594,242 of NZ_CP108055.1, forward strand.
AATTGTCCGGTTTGCCCACAGGTCAGTGAGCAAACTCACATGCCGATCATGAAGTCTCCGCGGGACCGACGGGGAATGGCATGTTTAGCCTGACGCTTTACAAGAAGGCCGTATCTGTCCAACCCCCGACATCCGAGGTCGAGTACAACCGTGAAGACGACGATGATGTTCCGCAACATTGCCAACCCGCGGCGCACGACGCTGGTGCACCTCAAGGATGCCGGCGAGCTGGCGGCCCCGGAGCAGCCGGAGCACTCGCTCGACCTCCCGGCCCAGACCGCCAACCCCCGGCGCACGATCCTGATGGAGATTCCGGTCGCCGCCGCCGCAGAGTAGCCGCCGCGGAACGCTCGACGAGGCTCCCCGGCCACCGGGGAGCCTTCTTCATGTCATGCGCCGGCGAGTATCTTCCTGGCCGCACTCAGCTTCTTCTGGTGAAGCCCGCCCAGTCTTTTCAGCGCTGTCACGTCCGTCCTGATCATTTCCTTCTGGATCGAGGACTCGGCGTCGAACCAGATCTCCGGAAGATCGGTCCGCTGTTTGCACGCGACGTCGGCCACCGCCGTCTTCTTCTCGTCGGCCGACAGCTTTCCCCGAAGGAAGGCGGGCGTCTGCAGCGCGTCCATCGGGGAGGCGTAGTCGTAGCTCTTCTGCTTCATGCAGGAGGACCATTTCTCGAAGACCGCCCGGACTGCCGAGGCCTTCTGGGAGGTCTCGTAGCTCTCCGTCGAAATGCGGCTCGCCACCTCGGCGCCCGCTTTGTCCTCGTACGGCCTGCGGAAGCCCAGAACCGCCGAACCAAGGCAGCCTTCGTCCGGTATTTTCTTTCCTCGGTATTCCAGTCCCGGGCTTTTCGTCGCCCCCTCTCCGAGGGACCTCTTTCCGTAGAGGACCTTGATCTGGTCCTTGGTGAGGCTGGCTTCCGGCGTTTCCTGTTGCGGCGGCACCCGGTATCCGTAGCGAGCCGCGCTGTCCATGTCCGTCAGCCCGTACCGGCGATCCTGTGCGACGGCCGGGGCCGGGTTCTTCGTGGGCCGGTACGTGAGGCCGAAGTGTTTCATGCAGTCGCGGGTCAGGATCTGCTCGGCCGACCGGATCACCTCGTAGTCGGCGTCGCTGTAGCTGTACACGGCGATGGGCAGTCGGAAGGTGTAGCCGGTCTTCGCAGCCGGCGACGGGCTCGGGCCGGTCTCCGGTGCCGCGGGAGGGGGAGTGGAGGGGCTCTGTGCCGACGGCTCGTGCGAGGCGCAGCCGACCAGGAGCAAGAGGGACAGAACAGGGATCGCCAAACGTCTCATGAATCCAGATGCCTCTTGGAATGAACGACTGGAATGTACGACCGGAATGTAGGACCGGAACCGGAACTTCCTGAAAACAGCGGATCCCCGCACAGGGCTGGTCGCCTTGCGCGGGGTCGGGTGCTGATCCTCTACGGCTGCAGGTGGCGGGTCAGTTCCACTTGTAGCAGTTGGAGCCGTTGCGGTCGAAGTCGAAAGAGGCGTTCTCGTTGTACGTCCTGGCCAGCTTGTCGGTGGAGGCCATGGGGGCGAACGTGTCGCAGGCGCCGCCGAAGTTGCTGAGGTAGAACACCGTGGCAATGCTGTCGGGGCTCGCGTTCCAGAAAGACGCCGCGTTGTTCTTCACGGCCTGGCCCTTACCGGTGCCGGAGGAAAGGAACGTGTAACCCGCAAGGTTGGACACACCGTCGGTCGTGAAAGCGGTGTGCGAACCCGACATGCTGCTGTTGTAATAGAAGAGTGCGCAGTCGGTCGCCCAGTCGGGACAGCTGTCTCTCGCTGCCGCGTCTGCCGTCGGGGCCATACCCAGAACCGCCACGGCCGCAGCGGGAACCGTCAATGCCAGAGAAAGGGCCTTACGCGTCCACTTCATGGGATCCCCTCGTTTGTGAATGCACTGAGTGACATTCGCGTGGATCACCCTAAAGAGGATCAAGGGATCACGACAAGCGCTTTCCGGCCAGCGACTTGGCCGAGGTGTGACGGGTCCGCGCACCTCGGACGACCGGCCCGCCGCCCGATGGCCAAGGGCCGGGACCGGTTAGCCTGGAGCGTCCAGAGTCGGCTGTCGAACGCGAAGTCGGCCGACGCACGCACAGTTCTCAGTGAGGGGCGCCAGGATCCCGTGCGCATCGCCAGATTCTCCATCGACGGGAACGTCGCCTTCGGCGCGGTCGAGGGCGACAGGCCGGACGAGCTCGTCCTCGACATCATCAAGGGCATCCCGTTCGCGGACTTCCAGCTCTCCGGTACGAAGGTCCCGCTGAGCAAGGTCAGGCTGCTGCCCCCGGTGCTCCCCAACAAGATCGTGGCCTTCGGCCGCAACTACGCAGAGCACGCACGCGAGTTGGGCAACGAGGTTCCGGACGCGCCGTTCGCCTTCTTCAAGCCCTCCACCTCGGTGATCGGCTCCGGCGACGACATCCAGTACCCCGCCTTCTCCGCGGACGTCCATCATGAGGCCGAACTGGCCGTCGTCATCGGCCGTATGTGCCGCGAGGTGCCGCGCGAGCGCGTCAAGGACGTCATCTTCGGCTACACCTGCGCCAACGACGTCACCGCCCGTGACGTCCAGAAGCGCGAGAAGCAGTGGGCGAGGGCGAAGGGCTTCGACACCGCCTGCCCGCTGGGCCCCTGGGTGGAGACAGGGCTGGACGTCGAGACGGCCTCCGACCTGACGATCCAGCTCACCGTCAACGGTGAGCAGCGCCAACTCGGCCGCACCAGCGAGATGATCCACTCCATCGAGGATCTGATCGTCAACATCACCGAGGCCATGACGCTGCTCCCCGGCGACGTGATCCTCACGGGCACCCCGGCAGGCGTCGGGCCGCTCACCGTCGGCGACGAGGTCGCCGTCACCATCGAAGGCATCGGCACTCTCACCAACAAGGTTGTCAAGCGTGGCTAGCGCACCCGTACGCGTCCGTTTCTGCCCCTCGCCGACCGGTAACCCGCACGTGGGCCTGGTCCGCACCGCCCTGTTCAACTGGGCGTTCGCCCGGCACCACCAGGGCACGCTCGTCTTCCGTATCGAGGACACCGACGCGGCCCGCGACTCCGAGGAGTCGTACGAGCAGCTCCTGGACTCGATGCGCTGGCTGGGCTTCGACTGGGACGAGGGCCCCGAGGTCGGAGGCCCGCACGCGCCGTACCGCCAGTCCCAGCGGATGGACCTCTACAAGGAGGTCGCGCAGAAGCTCCAGGACGCCGGCCGCGCCTACCACTGCTACTGCTCCACCGAGGAACTGGACGCCCGCCGCGACGCCGCCCGCGCCGCAGGCAAGCCGTCCGGCTACGACGGCCACTGCCGCGACCTGACCGAGGCGCAGACCGAGGAGTACAAGGCCGAGGGCCGTACGCCGATCGTCCGCTTCCGCATGCCCGACGAGACGATCACCTTCACGGACCTGGTCCGCGGCGAGCTGACCTTCACCGCGGAGAACGTGCCGGACTACGGGATCGTACGAGCCAACGGGGCGCCCCTGTACACGCTCGTGAACCCGGTCGACGACGCGCTGATGGAGATCACGCACGTCCTGCGCGGCGAGGACCTGCTCTCCTCTACCCCCCGCCAGATCGCCCTGTACAAGGCGCTGATCGAGCTGGGCGTAGCCAAGTCGGTACCCGCGTTCGGGCATCTGCCCTACGTCATGGGCGAGGGCAACAAGAAGCTCTCCAAGCGTGACCCGGAGTCCTCGCTCAACCTCTACCGTGAGCGCGGCTTCCTCCCCGAGGGTCTGCTCAACTACCTCTCCTTGCTCGGCTGGTCGCTCTCGGCCGACCAGGACATCTTCACGATGGACGAGATGGTCGCGGCCTTCGAGATCGCCGACGTGAACCCCAACCCGGCACGCTTCGACCTGAAGAAGTGCGAGGCGATCAACGCCGACCACATCCGTCTCCTGGACGTGAAGGACTTCACGGAGCGCTGCGCCCCCTGGCTGCGGGCCCCGTTCGCCCCGTGGGCGCCGGAGCGCTTCGACGAGTCGAAGTGGCAGGCGATCGCCCCGCACGCCCAGACCCGTCTCAAGGTCCTGTCGGAGATCACGGACAGCGTCGACTTCCTCTTCCTCGACCGGCCGGTCTCCGACGAGGCGTCCTGGGCGAAGGCGATGAAGGAGGGCTCCGACGCCCTGCTCCGCACGGCCCGCGAGAAGCTGGAGGCGGCCGACTGGACCTCCGCGGAGTCCCTGAAGGAGGCCGTCCTGGCCGCCGGTGAGATCCACGGCCTCAAGCTGGGCAAGGCCCAGGCGCCGGTCCGCGTCGCCGTCACCGGCCGCACGGTCGGCCTGCCCCTCTTCGAGTCCCTCGAGATCCTGGGCAAGGAGACGACGCTGGCCCGGATCGACGCGGCGCTGGAGAAGCTGGCCGGGTAGGGCACACGCGCGTGAGGGGCGGCACCGGATCACCGGGGCCGCCCCTCCGGCGTTCCCGGGGTTCCCCGTGCTGACAACGACCGACCGGCAGACGCGGCCCCGGCCCCGGAGCTACCGTCGGATCATGAGCATTCGGGCCGTGGTGTGGGACGTCGACGACACGCTCTTCGACTACTCGGGGGCCGACCGCATCGGCATGCGCCTGCACCTGACGGCCGAGGGACTGCTGGCGGCGTACGACACCGTCGAGCAGGCCATCGTGCGCTGGCGCGCGATCACCGACGCCCAGTGGGCGCGGTTCTCGGCGGGGGAGGTCGACTTCCAGGGGCAGCGGCGGGACCGCGTGCGGGTGTTCCTCGGCCAGGAGCTGACCGATGCGGAGGCGGACGCCTGGTTCCAGCGGTACATCGCGCACTACGAGACCGCCTGGGCCCTCTTCCCGGACGTCCTGCCCGTCCTCGACACCCTCGCCACGAGCCACCGGCACGCGGTGCTGTCCAACTCCAGCATCCGCGTCCAGGACCACAAGCTGCGCGTTCTCGGCGTCCACGACCGCTTCGAGGTCATCCTGTGCGCCGCCGAACTGGGCGTCTCCAAGCCCGAGGCCGGCGCCTTCCTCGCGGCCTGCGACGCCCTGGAGCTGGCCCCGCAGGAGGTGGCGTACGTCGGCGACCACCCGGAGATCGACGGGCGGGGTGCCGCCGAGGCCGGGCTGCTGTCCGTCTGGATCGACCGGTACGGCGGTGTGCACACGGAAGCCACCACGCCCACCGGCCCGAAGCGGATCGCCTCGCTGGCCGAACTCCCCGCGATCCTCGGCGCGGATACCCGTTTTGGAGCCCCGTCCACCTTCGGGTAATGTTCTTCCTGCGCCGCCGGGGAGCGGGCCGAAAGGCCGGAAACCGGAGGAGCACACTAGAACAAGATCCCTTCAGGGGCTTGAGTTCCAGTGGCCTATGGTGTAATTGGCAGCACGACGGTTTCTGGTTCCGTTAGTCTTGGTTCGAGTCCAGGTAGGCCAGCTCGCAGAGCTCATCTGCAAAAGCGGAGACCAGCTCCGCGAAGCCCCCGTTGTGTAGCGGCCTAGCACGCTGCCCTCTCACGGCAGTAGCGCCGGTTCGAATCCGGTCGGGGGTACAGATCCTTCCCGGAGGGTCAGTCAGGGTCGCACCCGCTGACCCTCATGCAGGATCGCTAGGGCCCCCGTTGTGTAGCGGCCTAGCACGCTGCCCTCTCACGGCAGTAGCGCCGGTTCGAATCCGGTCGGGGGTACGCATTTCGTTCAATCGCATTGGTCTATGGTGTAATTGGCAACACTACGGTTTCTGGTACCGTCATTCTTGGTTCGAGTCCAGGTAGACCAGCTTGGACCTGCGGAAACGCAGGATCGCTAGGGCCCCCGTTGTGTAGCGGCCTAGCACGCCGCCCTCTCAAGGCGGTAGCGCCGGTTCGAATCCGGTCGGGGGTACGTCGAGGAAGGCCCTCCACTTCGGTGGGGGGCCTTCTGCGTTCCCGCCGTCCTACCCGAAGCCGTACCGTCGCGTCGACTCCTCCTCCTGGGCCGGCCGGTGCATCAACTCGGCGTACGGCGTGAGCTGTTCGGCCCCCCTCAGTCGCAGCCGAGCCGGCGGAACGCGGCTACCGCCACCACCAGCGAACGGTACGCGGGGGAGATGGTCGTGAGCCGCTTGGTGTTCTCCCAGCCGAGGCGGTCCAGGAGAGCGGCGACCTCCTGGTGCGCGGCCCGTACGTGCTCGTCGTCCTCGCCGGGCTCCGGTACCTGGGGCAGCGCGGCGGGGCCGGTCGGCGAAGGAGCGGTTCGCCTACAAGTCCGACAGCGCGGCGAAGTAGGGGGCCGCGCACCGGCCGTGACGGCGGATGCCGTGCGCGCCTGGGTGGGGCGTCGTCCTGCCGGTCCCGGGCCTGCCGCGGCGTTGAGGCCGGTCCGGTTCCGAGGGGGACGCGCTCGCTCAGCCCGTGCGGCGCAGTGCCTCGGAGAGGCGGGCGGCGGCGTCGATGATCGCCTGGGCGTGCATACGGCCCGGGTGGCGCGACAGGCGCTCGATGGGACCGGAGACCGAGACGGCGGCCACCACGCGGTTGGAGGGGCCGCGCACGGGTGCGGAGACGGAGGCGACGCCCGGCTCGCGCTCGCCGATGGACTGGGCCCAGCCGCGGCGCCGTACACCCGACAGGGCCGTCGCCGTGAAACGGGCGCCCTGCAGGCCCCGGTGCAGGCGCTCGGGCTCCTCCCAGGCCATGAGGATCTGGGCCGAGGAGCCCGCCTTCATGGTGAGCGTCGAGCCGACCGGGACGGTGTCCCTGAGGCCGGACAGTCGCTCCGCCGCGGCCACGCAGATGCGCATGTCGCCCTGGCGGCGGTAGAGCTGGGCGCTCTCGCCCGTGATGTCACGGAGGTGGGTGAGCACCGGCCCCGCCGTGGCGAGGAGGCGATCCTCGCCGGCGGCCGCGGCCAGCTCGGCGAGGCGCGGGCCCAGAATGAAACGGCCCTGCATGTCGCGTGCCACCATGCGGTGGTGTTCCAGAGCCACGGCCAGCCGGTGGGCCGTGGGTCGTGCCAGTCCGGTCGCAGCGACCAAGCCCGCGAGGGTGGCCGGACCGGACTCCAGAGCGCTGAGGACAAGGGCTGCCTTGTCCAGAACGCCGACGCCGCTACTGTTGTCCATGAAACGATACTCACGTCTCACTCTGTGAAACGCAAGTTCCTTTTTCCGTGAGACGCGCAACCCTTGTAGGCACAGTGGCCCGCGGATCAACGGGCCTGGCGGCGGGTGCCCGGGAACAGGGGCCGTGGGTGCCGCCTCCACAAGATCTTCTAGTTGGGTCGGCGCACTTTGGCCGACCGAAGGGAAAGCGATGGGTAGGACACTCGCGGAGAAGGTCTGGGACGACCATGTCGTCAGGCGCGCCGAGGGCGAGCCCGACCTCCTCTTCATCGATCTGCACCTGCTGCACGAGGTGACCAGCCCGCAGGCCTTCGACGGTCTGCGCAAGAGCGGTCGCCAGGTGCGGCGTCTCGACCTGACCATCGCCACCGAGGACCACAACACTCCGACCGTCGACATCGACAAGCCCATCGCGGACCCGGTCTCCCGGATCCAGCTGGAGACGCTGCGCAAGAACTGCGCCGACTTCGGGGTGCGGCTGCACCCGCTGGGCGACGTCGAGCAGGGCGTCGTGCACGTCGTCGGCCCGCAGCTGGGCCTGACCCAGCCGGGTATGACGGTGGTCTGCGGTGACTCCCACACCTCCACGCACGGCGCCTTCGGCGGACTGGCGTTCGGCATCGGCACCTCCCAGGTGGAGCACGTGCTGGCCACCCAGACGCTGCCGCTGGTCCGCCCGAAGACCATGGCCATCACGGTCGACGGTGACCTGCCCGACGGCGTCACCGCCAAGGACCTGATCCTCGCGATCATCGCCAGGATCGGCACCGGCGGCGGCCAGGGCTACGTCCTGGAGTACCGCGGCTCCGCCATCGAGAAGCTCTCGATGGAGGCCCGCATGACCATCTGCAACATGTCGATCGAGGCCGGTGCCCGCGCGGGCATGATCGCCCCCGACCAGATCACCTTCGACTACCTCGAGGGCCGTCCGCACGCTCCCAAGGGCGAGGACTGGGACGCGGCCGTCGCGTACTGGAAGACGCTGAAGACGGACGAGGACGCCGAGTTCGACGCCGAGGTCGTCATCGCGGCCGCCGAACTGTCGCCGTTCGTCACCTGGGGCACCAACCCGGGCCAGGGCGCGCCCCTTTCGGCGGACGTCCCCGATCCTGCTTCGTACGAAGACGCTTCGGAGCGCTTCGCCGCCGAAAAGGCCCTGGAGTACATGGGGTTGGAGGCCGGACAGCCGCTGCGCTCCATCAAGGTGGACACCGTCTTCGTAGGTTCGTGCACCAACGGCCGTATCGAGGACCTGCGCGCCGCCGCCGAGCTCGTCAAGGGCCGCAAAGTCGCCGACGGCGTACGGATGCTGGTCGTCCCCGGCTCCGCGCGGGTGGGTCTGCAGGCCGTCTCGGAGGGCCTGGACGTGGTCTTCAAGGATGCTGGCGCCGAATGGCGGCACGCGGGCTGCTCGATGTGTCTGGGCATGAACCCGGACCAGCTGGCCCCCGGTGAGCGCTCCGCGTCCACCTCCAACCGCAACTTCGAGGGCCGACAGGGCAAGGGCGGTCGTACGCACCTGGTGTCGCCGCAGGTGGCGGCCGCGACCGCCGTACTGGGCCACCTGGCCTCGCCCGCCGACCTGTCCGACGCCCCTGTCGCCGCTGGAGTCCGATAGCCATGGAAGCATTCACCACGCACACCGGCCGGGCCGTCCCGCTGCGCCGCTCCAACGTCGACACCGACCAGATCATCCCTGCTCACTGGCTCAAGAAGGTGACGCGGGACGGGTTCGAGGACGGACTGTTCGAGGCCTGGCGCAAGGACGGGAAATTCATCCTCAACCAGCCCGAGCGCAAGGGTGCGACCGTCCTGGTCGCGGGCCCCGACTTCGGCACCGGTTCCTCCCGTGAGCACGCCGTGTGGGCGCTGCAGAACTACGGCTTCAAGGCCGTCATCTCCTCCCGCTTCGCCGACATCTTCCGCGGCAACTCGCTCAAGAACGGCCTGCTCACGGTGGTTCTGGAGCAGAAAACCGTGGACGCGCTGCAGGAGCTCTCGGAGAACGACCCCGAAGCCGAGATCACGGTTGACCTGGAGAGCCGCCAGGTCCGCGCCGAGGGCATCACCGCGAGCTTCGAGCTGGACGAGAACTCCCGCTGGCGGCTGCTGAACGGGCTGGACGACATCTCCATCACCCTCAAGAACGAGGCCGACATCGCCGCGTACGAGGCCAAGCGCCCCTCGTACAAGCCGCGGACGCTGCAGGCGTGACCGCGCCCCTCCTTCGGAGCAACTGAACAGGTCGAGTTTCGGCCACGCGAACACCCCCGCCGTACCCCCGATCAGCCCGATCGGGGGTACGGCCGTGTCTGCACCCGTACGGCCCCGCGCGGCGCGACACGCCCGCTCAACTTCCCACGTTAAGAAGGGTGTTGTCGGGGTACGCGTGCCTTGTAGCCGTGGCTTCCGTATGTGCCCGGAAGGCCGTTTGAGGCGGCAGTTGCACCCCTAGCAGGCGACAACTCGCCCCAGATGGCACAATCTGTGCATGGAACACGACGGCCAACTCAAGCTCTATGCGGCAGTCGCGGACCAACTCAAGGAAGCGCACGCAAGAGTGCGCGCACTGCAAGTCCCGGAGGGCGTACGGATGGCGCTGACCCGGAAGCTGCTGGTCATTACGGCCGCGGCCAAGCACGACGTCGTCGAAGCGACAAGGCGTCTGGAGCGGTTCACCGCTGACCTCGACGCGGGACGAATCCCGGAAGAGGAACGCTGAACAAGTCCAGAGCTGCCGAGTTCGTTGCGGCACAAGGGTGATAAGCCCGTTTCGTGTTTGATTTGCGGTATATATCTGCCTAACGTGCGAAAAAGCTTGAACACTTTCGTTCTGGCAATGTCTCCGAAGGGGAAGACGTGAACAAGGCGCAGCTCGTAGAAGCGATTGCCGACAAGGTCGGCGGCCGTCAGCAGGCCGCCGAGGCGGTCGACGCGGTCCTGGACGCCATCGTCCGCGCGACGGTGGCGGGCGACCGGGTCTCGGTCACCGGCTTCGGTTCGTTCGAGAAGGTCGACCGTCCGGCCCGTTACGCCCGCAACCCCCAGACGGGCGAGCGGGTTCGGGTCAAGAAGACCTCCGTTCCGCGCTTCCGTGCGGGCCAGGGCTTCAAGGACCTGGTGAGCGGCACGAAGAAGCTCCCGAAGAACGACGTCGCGGTCAAGAAGGCGCCCAAGGGCAGCCTGACCGGCGGGGCTTCGGCCACGGTCAAGAAGGCCGTCGCGAAGAAGGCCACGGCCACCAAGGCGGCAGCGGCCAGGAAGACCACGGCCGCCGCGAAGAAGACCACGGCCAAGAAGACCACGGCCGTCGCGAAGAAGACGACGGCGAAGAAGGCGCCCGCCAAGAAGGCCACCACGGGCACCGCCAAGACCGCCGCCGCGAAGAAGACGACGGCCAAGAGCGCCACCGCCAAGAAGGCCCCGGCGAAGAAGGCGACCGCCAAGAAGGCGCCCGCCAAGAAGTCGGCGGCTCGCACCACCACCGCCAAGAAGGTCACCGCCCGCAAGAGGTAAGGGCACAGGGGCACTCACGCGCCGGGCCGGACTCCGTGACGGAGTCCGGCCCGCGGCGTGTGAACGGAGGCTTCAGAAGGTCTGCAGGGTCACCAGGGTGATCGTGGAGTCCTCGACCTCGATGCGCACCCGCTGACCCGGGCGCAGGAGCCTGAGCTCTCCCGCGTCGAAGGCGGGCGCGCCGAAGGGCATCGGGGTGCCGTCGTCCAGGAGCACCTGGCCGCTGCGGGTTTCGGGGTCGTAGGTGAACGCGGTTGCCTGCATGGCGGTCAGCGTAGTGTCCGCGGATCCGTCGTGGGCGGTCGCGCTCACGTGGTGGAGCCGCGTGCCCCCGGGCGGGTTTCCAGCAGCCCTTCCGACGCGGCAGCCGTGTACGGGCCCACCCCCAGTGCCAGCGCCGCCCGCAGGTCCTCGCCGGTGTCCACGTCCTGGCGTACCGAGTCCACGTCGGTGAGACGCAGTTCCACGGCGCCCGACGTGCGGTGGCGGAAGCGGGAATCGACACCGAAGGCGGGCCGCAATTCCCTGCTCTGCGCGGCGGCCAGCAAGGTGGTCCCCACGCCCGCCGCGTCGGCGAGGAAAGCGCGGGGGAATTCCGCGGCCGCGTCGAGTACGCGGGCCAATTCCAGCGAGCGCAGAGCCGGCAGATCGGCGTTCAGAGCCGCGAGGGCGCTTTCGGGGTGCAAAGACCGCACGACGGCCGCCGCGTGCGCCAGCGCCGCGTTCAGGCCGCCTCCGGGCTCGTCGGGAACGATGCGGGCACCCAGCGCCGCCAGTTCACGGCCGGCCAGGGCGTCGTCCGTGACTACTGCCACATCCCGCACTGCCGGGCAGGCCAGCGCCGCTGTCACGGTGTCCTGGGCGAAGGCGAGGGCCAGGCCCGGGCGCACCCCGTCGGAGGCGGTGTCCGAGAGCCTGCTCTTGGCCCGCTCCAAGGGTTTCACCGGGATGACCAACGTCCACTGCACGAGCGTTCCGTCCTTCTCTTGTCGCGGCCATTGTCACTCAGTCGTCACGCGCCCCATCTGGCGGTGTCGGCGGCGGGGCGTACGGTGTTCTCGACAGACCGACGGCCTGGGGCGACACTTGTGCGGCCCCCCAGGCCCAAGAGGAAGGTGTCCGCGTGCCCCGCCGCCGAATCGGCTTCTGGTACCGCCTTGCAGCGGTGATCGTCAAACCACCGCTCGTGCTTCTGATCAAGCGGGACTGGCGTGGAATGGAGCACATTCCGGCAGGCGGCGGATTTATCACCGCGGTGAACCACAATTCGCACATCGATCCCTTCGCGTACGCGCACTTTCAGTACAACACCGGCCGCGTTCCGCGATTCCTCGCGAAGAGCGGTCTTTTCAACAAGGGATTCGTCGGCGTCATGATGCGCGGCACCGGGCAGATCCCCGTCTACCGCGAGACCACCGACGCGCTGAGCGCCTTCAGGGCCGCGATCGACGCCGTGGAACGGGGCGAATGCGTCGCCTTCTATCCCGAGGGCACCATCACCCGGGACCCCGGCCAGTGGCCGATGACCGGCAAGACCGGCGCCGCGCGCGTGGCCCTGCAGACCAAGTGCCCGGTCATCCCGGTCGCGCAGTGGGGCGCCAACGAACTGCTGCCGCCGTACGCCAAGAAGCTGCACGTCCGGCCCCGCAAGACCTCGCACGTCCTCGCGGGCCCGCCCGTGGACCTGTCGCCCTTCTACGACCAGGAGATGACCCCGGACCTTCTGCGGGAGGCCACCGTGGTCATCATGGCCGCCGTCACCGCCCAGCTGGAGAACATCCGCGGCGAGAAGGCACCCGACCTGGCGTACGACCCGCGGCGTGAGCGGATCGAGCAGCGCCGCCGGACCGAGGCCCAGAGTGGCCACGAGGGGGAGAAGAGCAAGTGAGCAAGCCCGTCAAGGCGGCCGTCTTCGGCACCGGTTCATGGGGTACCGCCTTCGGCATGGTGCTCGCCGACGCGGGGTGCGAGGTCACCCTGTGGGCGCGGCGCGCCGACCTCGCGGAAGCGGTCAACTCCACGCGTACGAACCCGGACTACCTCCCCGGCGTCGAACTCCCGGAGAACCTGCGGGCGACGGCGGACGCCGCTCAGGCCGCGCGCGACGCCGACCTCACCGTCCTCGCGATCCCCTCGCAGACACTGCGCGCCAACCTCGCCGACTGGGCCCCGCTGCTCGCGCCGGACACCGTCCTCGTCTCGCTCATGAAGGGCGTCGAACTCGGCTCCGCCATGCGGATGAGCGAGGTCGTACGGGACGTGGCCAAGGTCGGCACCGAGCGCATCGCCGTGGTCACCGGACCCAACCTCGCGCGGGAGATCGCCGCACGGATGCCGGCCGCCGCAGTGGTCGCCTGCACCGACGAGGCGGTGGCCCAGCGGCTCCAGGCCGCCTGCCACACGCCGTACTTCCGCCCCTACACCAACACGGACGTGGTGGGCTGCGAACTGGGCGGTGCCGTGAAGAACGTCATCGGCCTCGCCGTCGGCATCGCGGACGGCATGGGCCTCGGCGACAACGCGAAGGGTTCGCTCATCACGCGCGGTCTCGCCGAGACGACCCGGCTCGGACTCGCCATGGGCGCCGATCCGCTGACGTTCGCCGGACTCGCCGGTCTCGGCGACCTGGTGGCGACCTGTTCCTCGCCGCTGTCGCGCAACCACACCTTCGGCACCAACCTCGGCAGGGGGATGACCCTGCAGGAGACCATCGCGGTCACCAAACAGACCGCCGAGGGCGTCAAGTCCTGTGAGTCCGTGCTGGATCTGGCCCGCAGGCATGGCGTCGACATGCCCATCACCGAGACGGTCGTCGGCATCGTGCACGAGGGCAAGTCCCCGGTGGTCGCGGTCAAGGAGCTGATGTCGCGCAGCGCGAAGCCCGAACGACGCTGAGCGACCCGGCTCGGGCGCGCTGTATCACGGCACTACCACCGGGTACGCTCAACGCGATATGAGCACCGAGAACCTCCCCCAGAGCCCTGAGCAGCCGTCCCGCAAGCCGCGCGTGGCCGTCGTGTTCGGCGGGCGCAGCTCCGAACACGGGATCTCCGTGGTCACCGCCGGCGCCGTACTGCGGGCCATCGACCGGACGAAGTACGACGTCCTGCCGATCGGCATCACGCGCGAGGGTCGCTGGTTCCTCACCGCCGATGCGCCGGAGCGGATGGCGATCACCGACCGCCGTACCCCGGACGTCGACGAGTTGGCCGAGTCGACCGACGGCGGCGTGGTGCTTCCCGTCGACCCGTCGAACCGCGAAGTCGTCTACAGCGAGCCCGGATCGGTGCCCAAGGCGCTCGGTGAGGTCGACGTCGTCTTCCCCGTCCTGCACGGCCCCTACGGCGAGGACGGCACCCTCCAGGGGCTCCTGGAGCTCTCCGGTGTCCCCTATGTGGGCTCGGGTGTGCTCGCCTCGGCCGTCGGCCAGGACAAGGAGTACATGAAGCGGGTGTTCACCTCCTTCGGGCTCAAGGTCGGCCCGTACGTGGTGATCCGGCCGCGCGAGTGGGAGCGGGACGAGTCCGCCGCCCGCAAGAAGATCGTCGACTTCGCGGGCGAGCACGGCTGGCCGCTCTTCGTGAAGCCCGCGCGCGCGGGTTCGTCGATCGGCATCACCAAGGTCGACGACCTCTCCGGCCTGGACGAGGCCATCGCGGAGGCGCAGCGCCACGACCCGAAGATCCTGATCGAGGCGGCACTGCGGGGCCGTGAGATCGAGTGCGGCGTCCTGGAGTTCGAGGACGGTCCGCGCGCGTCGGTCCCCGCGGAGATCCCGCCGCCGCAGGAGCACGCGTACTACGACTTCGAGGCGAAGTACATCGACTCGACCCCGGGCATCGTGCCGGCGCCGCTCACGCCCGAGGAGACGGCCGAGGTCCAGAAGCTCGCGGTCGACGCCTTCGACGCGGCCTCCTGCGAGGGCCTGGTCCGCGCGGACTTCTTCCTCACCGAGGACGGCGAGTTCGTGATCAACGAGATCAACACGCTCCCGGGCTTCACCCCGATCTCGATGTACCCGCAGATGTGGGAGAAGAGCGGCATCGCCTACCCGGAGCTGGTGAGCCGGCTGATCGACGCGGCGCTGCGCAGGCCCACGGGGCTTCGGTAACCGGTCGTGGCCGCGGCCGCCCCTCCGATGGATCTCCGCGGCGCCCGGCACGCACCCCCACCGCCCAAAGGCGAGGGGGACCCCCGCCGCACGCCGATCGCACGCACCGAAGGCCGCTCCTTCTCCTACGGAGACCCGTCAGGCGGCCCTAGTCGGCGATCCCCTCGGGGATCGCCTTCTTTATCGCCGGCGCCAGATCCACCAGCGGCGCCATGCCGTTCCCGGTGCGGCTCCTGGGGATCGTCACCTCGACGTACGCCTTCCTGAGTGTCGTGGTGAACCGGAACGACCCGTCGTCCTGCTTCTCCAGCAGCCACCCCACCCCGTCGACCTCGACGCCGTCGGCCTCGGGGTCGTCCATCTTCGAGGGCCTCACGACACCGCACCGCAGTATGATCGCGGGGTCACCCCAGCCCGCGGTCAGCGCGGATGCGGGCTCGGGGTCCCGACGGTTCTGACCGTCGGCCTTGGACGGCAGTACCCGGTCCAGTTCTCGGCACGACTTCGCGACGCCCGCCCCCGGCGAGGGAACCACCGCCGACGCGTCGTCGTCTGCGGAGGAGCAGCCCGCGACCGTGATCAGCAGAGCGAACGCGGGCAGCCCGAGGACGGAGGAGCAGCGCCGGTGACGGAAGAATTTCACCGGCCAAGGGTAGACGGGGGCTACAGATGGACGACCGGGCAGGTCAGGGTACGGGTGATGCCGTCCACCTGCTGGACCTTCGCCACCACCAACCGGCCCAGGTCGTCTACGGTGTCGGCTTGTGCGCGGACGATCACGTCATACGGTCCTGTCACGTCCTCGGCCTGGATGACCCCCGGAATCTTGCTGATCATCTCGGCGACGGTCGACGCTTTGCCGACCTCGGTCTGGATCAGGATGTACGCCTGTACCACGGAACCTCCAGGGCGGCCACGAGGATCATGTGGGGAAAAGGAACGCCACGGTATCGCGTCGCCGCTCGTCGCGGGGAGACCCGCGGGGGCGTGGACGCCCGTGCCGGGGTGCGGACACGACAGAAGTTCACGGTCCCCTCGACCGTATCGAGGACACTGATGACGCGCGACCGGGCACGGCACGGCACAGAAGGGGCGTAAGGGCAATGAAGGGCACTGTTGGTGAGCTCGGTGAGTTCGGGCTCATCAGGGAGCTCACCTCCCGTCTCACCACCACCCCGGCAGTCCGGGTGGGTCCCGGCGACGACGCCGCGGTGGTCGCCGCACCCGACCGCAGGGTCGTGGCGAGCACCGACATCCTTCTCGAGGGCCGGCACTTCCGCCGCGACTGGTCCACGGCCTACGACGTGGGCCGCAAGGCCGCCGCGCAGAACCTCGCGGACATCGCCGCCATGGGCGCCGTGCCGACCGCCCTGCTGCTCGGTCTGGTCGTGCCCGCCGAACTCCCCGTGACCTGGCCCTCGGAGCTCATGGACGGCCTGCGCGACGAGTGCCAGGTGGCCGGCGCGTCGGTGGTCGGCGGGGACGTGGTACGCGGAGACACGATCATGGTCTCCATCACCGCCCTCGGCGATCTGCGGGGCCAGGAGCCCGTCACCCGGTCCGGCGCACGGCCCGGCGACCTCGTCGCGGTGACGGGCTGGCTGGGCTGGTCGGCGGCCGGCTACGCGGTGCTCGCCCGCGGCTTCCGCTCGCCCCGCGCGTTCGTGGAGGCGCACCGGCGCCCGGAGCCGCCGTACCACGCGGGACCGGCCGCCGCGGCGCTCGGCGCGACCGCCATGTGCGACGTGAGTGACGGGCTGATCGCCGACCTCGGGCACATCGCCGAGGCCAGCAAGGTCCGTATCGACGTCCGTTCCGGCGCGATCGACATCCCGACCCAGATGAACGACATCGGACAGGCCGTCGGCGTGGACCCCATGCAGTGGGTGCTGACCGGGGGAGAGGACCACGCGATCGTGGCGACCTTCCCGCCGGACGTGAAACTCCCGGCCCGCTGGAAGGTGATCGGCGAGGTCCTCAACCCCTCGGCGCTGCCCCAGGTCACCGTCGACGGGGCGCCCTGGACCAGCAAGGGCGGCTGGGACCACTTCGGCGGGGACATCGAGTCGTGAGGCCCTCGGTGCTCACGGTGGCCGGTTCCGACTCCGGCGGCGGCGCCGGCATCCAGGCCGACCTGAAGACCATGCTCGCGCTCGGCGTGCACGGCATGAGTGTCGTCACAGCGGTCACCGCGCAGAACTCCCTTGGCGTGCAGGGGATCTGGGAGCTGCCGGTGGAGGCCGTGCGCGCCCAGTACCGCAGTGTCGTGGACGACATCGGCGTCCGGGCCGTGAAGACCGGGATGCTCGCCTCCGCCGAACTCGTCGAGACGGTGGCCGAGTTGATCGGCGGCACGGACGTGCCGGCCGTGATCGACCCGGTCGGCGTGTCCAAGCACGGGGACTCCCTGCTGGCCTCGCAGGCGCTGGACTCGGTACGGCAGCGGCTGCTCCCGGTCGCCACCGTCGCCACCCCGAACCTCGACGAGGTCGCCCAACTCACCGGCGTCCGGGTCGAGTCGGAGTCCCACCTGAAGGAGGCCGCCGAGGCCGTCCTGGCGTTCGGACCGCAGTGGGTGCTCATCAAGGGGGGCCATCTTCCCGGCGACGCCGTGGACCTGCTCACCGACGGCACCGAGGAGCACTGGCTGCGCGCACCGCGTCACGACAACCGGCACACCCACGGCACGGGCTGCACCCTCGCGTCCGCGATCGCCTCGCAGCTCGCGAAGGGGCAGTCGGTGCCGGAGGCGGTGACGGCCGCCAAGGAGTACGTCACCGGGGCGATCGCCGCCGGCTTCGCGCTCGGCGCCGGGATCGGCCCCGTGGACCACGGCTGGGCGCTGAAGCGGACGCTCACAGCGGGTACTCCGGCAGCTTGATGCCGGTTCCAGCGGGCGGCTCGGCGTCGTAGGGGCCGTCGGTGAAGCGTCCCTCGTCGAGGAGCATGAGCTTGAGGAGGGTGTGGGCGCCGGTACGTACCCGAAGCGGGCCCAGGATGCCAAAGCGCAGAGCGGCGATTGGCGCAGGCCGTCAGGTGCCCGGGGTTTCCTCCGGGCACAACAGAAAGCCGGCCCACCCTGAGGTGGACCGGCTCTGTAGCGAACCAGCAGAGGCCGCGCGCTTCAGCTGTGCGTCAGCGCGCGATCTTGCCGGCCTTGATGCACGAGGTGCAAGCGTTCACGCGCTTCGGCGTCCCGCTCACCACGGTACGGACGCGCTGGATGTTCGGGTTCCAGCGACGGGACGTACGGCGGTGCGAAAACGAGATGCTGTTGCCGAAGCCCGGCCCCTTGCCACAGACGTCGCAGTTGGCAGCCACGGGTCACTCCAAAGACTTCAGATGCACTTACGGTGGGATCCCGGCGGGCCGGGATCGAGATCGTAGGATCAGAGATCTGAGTGGCGCTGCCAGGGGAATGGCCCGATCTGCATCGGGCAACCGGAGCAGCATACAACGACTGCGCCAGTAGAACGAAACTACCATGGCTGATCGGGCCCCCGGTCCCGGCCCTCTTCCGGCGGATACCCGTCCGGGGTCTACGCTGCGTCCAGTCCAGCAGCCCGAGGAGGCGCAGGTGGCGCAGGTGCCGCAGACATTCTTCGATGCTCTCGCGGTACGCACCTGGTGCGGCCTCGCGCTGCGGGCCCTGGGGCTGGCGCGCGAGGAGATCGACGCGATCAACGTCTACCCCGTCGCCGACGGGGACACCGGCACGAACCTGTATCTGACGGCGGAATCGGCGGCCGCGGCCGTGGAGGCCGTGTTCGAGGCGCACGACGCCCACGGCTCGGGCAGCCCGACTCTCGCCGACGCCGTGCGCGCGATGGCCCACGGGGCCCTCATAGGCGCCCGCGGCAACTCGGGCACGATCCTCGCCCAGCTGCTGCGGGGCATGGCCCAGGTACTGGCCGCCGACGGTGAGACGGCTCACACGGAGGGCGACGGACTCCGGCTCGCCCTGCGGCACGCGGCCGACTCCGCCCGCCAGGCAGTCGCCCACCCCGTCGAGGGCACGGTCCTCACCGTCGCCGCGGCCGCCGCCGACGCGGCCGACGGAGCGGAGGGGGACTGCGGGACGGTCGCCCGGGCCGCCTACGACGGGGCGCGTGCCGCCCTCGCCGCGACACCCGGCCAACTGGCTGTCCTGGAGCGGGCCGGCGTGGTGGACGCCGGCGGACGGGGGCTGGTGGCGGTACTGGGGGCGCTGCTGGAGACGTTCACAGGGGAGACGCCCAGGGCGGTCCCGGTGGTCCCCGGCACGATCGTGACCTCACCGGCCTCCCTGGCGCCTGCCTCGCCCTCCACCTCGCCCGAGGAGTGCGCCGACGCCCCCGGGACCGGCGGCCCCGCCTTCGAGGTGATCTACCTCCTGGAGGCCGACGACACGGCCGTGGCACGGCTGCGCGAACGGCTCGACGGGCTCGGGGACTCGCTCGTGGTGGTCGGCGGCGACGGGCTGTGGAACGTCCATGTGCACGTCGACGACGCGGGCGCCGCCGTGGAGGCGGGCGTCGAGGCCGGGCGGCCGTACCGGATCAGGATCACGCACTTCGCCCTCGGGGACGTGCACACCACCGGCGCCGAACGGCCGCCCCGCGAGCGCGCCCAGCGTGCCGTCGTCGCCGTCGTGCCCGGCGAGGGCCTGGCCGGTCTGTACGCCGAGGCCGGCGCGACCACCGTGCTCGCACGCCCCGGGGAGCCGCCCGCGAGCGGGGAACTCGTGGAAGCCCTACGACGGGCCCACGCGCGCGAGGTCGTGCTGCTGCCCAACGACGCCGACCTGCGCCACACCGCGGCCGCCGCAGCCGAGCAGGCCCGCGCGGAGGGCATCCGGGTCGCGCTGATCCCGACGCGCTCCGCGGTCCAGGGCATCGCGGCAATCGCCGTGCACGAGCCGGAGCGCCGGTTCGACGAGGACGTCGTCCAGATGACCTCGGCGGCCGGCGCGACCCGGTACGCCGAGGTCGCGATGGCGGAACGCCAGTCCTGGACCATGGCGGGCATCTGCCAGGCCGGTGACGTCCTCGGTCTCATCGACGGGGACGTGGCCGTGATCGGCTCGGACGTCACCGCCGCCGCCGAGACCGTCCTGGACCGCATGCTCTCGGCGGGCGGCGAGCTGGTCACCCTCGTCCTGGGCGACGAGGCCCCCGACTCCGTCGCCGACCACCTGGAGGCGCGGGTGCGGGAGTCGTACCTGGCCGTGGACACGGTGGTGTACCGGGGCGGACGGCAAGGGGCCGTACTGCTCATCGGGGTCGAGTAGGTCCCTGCCCCGGTTCGGGGCCTCAGCCTTCCTGCTCCGCCATGAGCCCGAGCATCTGTTCGGCCTCGGCCCGCCGGGCCCGTGCCGTCTCGTCGTCACGGGCGTCCGCTCGGCCGTAGGCCGCCAGTACGGCACGCGCGCGTGCCGCCGCCTGCGCCGGGCGGCTCAGGTCGGCCGCCAGCCAGCCCGCCGCGAGTTCGGCGCCGGTGCGGGCATCCAGGGCGTCGTCACCGGCCGAGGCGAACACCACGATGGCCTCCACCACCTGCCCGAGTGCCTCCTCCAGCACCGCCCGGATCGAGTCGTCGTCGGCGTCCTCGGCCACGGAACGGGCCAGCAGGTCGCCGAACTGCCGGTGGGTGTGCCCGAGTTCGGTGACGAGCCGCTGCCGCGCCTCCTCGTCGGCCTGTTCGTCGGCGAGCGCGGCCTCGCACTCCCGGACCGCGTCCGCCATCCGCTCCCGTGCCATGTCCGCCCCGCCCTCGGAGCGCAGCGCGAGCCACGCGCGGGCGCGCAGAGCGCGGACGAGGCCGTGGACGTTGCCGAGGTCCCGCCACAGATCCCCCGCACGCGCGTACGCGCTGTCCGCCTCGGCGGGCAGACCCGCGGCACCCAGCGACTCGGCCGCGAGATGGGCGAGCGTCGCATGGTCGTGCTGCTCGGGCCAGTGCCGGGCGATCTCGGCGGCCTGGAGACGCCGCTCGGCCGACTCCCGGTGCTCGCCCAGCTCGCCCAGACAGTCGCCGAGCCACCACAGCGTCTGGACGACCGCCCCGTCACCGTGCGTCTCGGCGTTCAGGTCGGGCAGCGCCGACTCCAGCACCTCCGCGGCCTCGGCCCACCGGCCCAGCCGCAACAGGAACCCGCCCAGCTGCTGCCTGGCCCATGCGCCCAGCATCGGGCCCTCACCGGCCTCGTCGGCCCAGTGAGCGGCCTCCAGGGCATGCTCGGCAGCCTCCTCGGCCTGCCCCCGGCTACCGACGACCTCGGCGAGCTGGAGGTGGAGCTGGGCCCGCCCGATCGCCTCCAGGTGCGGCCCGCCGTGCTCCAGGGCCGCCCGCAGCGCCCCCTCGGTCCCGGCCGGGTCGCCCAGATGATGCATGAGCCCGGCCAGCCGCGCCTCGTACTCCACCGCGAACCACGGCAGACCCGCCTCCACGAACCCCGTCGCGGCCCCCGCGAACAGCTCCGCGGCCGACTCCACGTCCCCGGCCCGGGCGGCCAGCTCCGCCAGCATCGCCTGCGCCTCGGCGACCCGCGCGGTGAGCCGGACGTCGTCACCGGTGCGCCCCTCGACGAGGGCGAGCACCTCCCGTACGGCCTGCTCCGCCTCGGGCAGGACCCCGTCGTCCTCCGTCTCGTGCACCTGCCGCAGCAGGATCCGCGCGCGGGACATCAGTACCGACGCGGTCTGCCGTACGCCCGTGTCGTCCGCGGCGTACAGGGCGAGGATCTCGTCGTACGGCCCGGCGAGCGCTGTGAGTGCCTCGTCCACCTCACCGGCCAGCGCGCGTACGTACGCGGCACGCGCGCGTGCCGCCAGCGCCTCGCCGGGGTCGCCCGCCTGCGTGTACAACTCGGCGGCCTGCTCGAACAGTTCTATGCCCTCGGGGCCGCGGTCCATCGCCTCGTGGTCGGCGATCTCCGCCCGGTCACGCGGATCCAGGTCCGCCTCCCTGCCCTGCGCGGCCCGCGCAACCGCCGCCCAGGCCTCCACGGCGTTCGGCTGGAGGGTGTCCGACAGCCGCCGCGCCTCGGCGACAAGCGCGGGCAGACCCGGCTCCTGGGCGACCGCCGGGACCGGTGGCACGACCACGGGAGCGGCGACGGTGCGGACCGCCCGTACCCCCAACGGCAGCCGTTCCACCAGCGGTTCCTGAGCCATGCGCGCGCGTGCCCGCTCGCTGACGTGGTCTGTGCCGTTGCGCTCGTCGAAGCGGGCCGCCAACGCGAGGGCCTCCCCGCGCGCGTGGACGGCGAGTTCGGCCGCGGTCCAGGTGCGGCCCGCGGGCCCCGGCACCGGCTGGTCGCCCCGGCCCAGTCCGGTCAGCCGGTCCATCAGCAGCGCCACCGCGGCCGTGAATTCCAGCCTGCTGCGCGGATGGCCGTCGTCCGTGAAGTACGCGGGCCGCTCCGCGAGCAGTTCGAGAGCGCGGGCCTCGTTGCCGCTCAGCGCGCAGAACTCGACATGGTCCGCGTAGGCACCGCGCATGCTCTCCATGGACCGCACGAGCCGGAAGCCCCGCAGATGGTTGGCGCGCGCCTCGTCGAGCCGCCCCAGCCGCAGCAACGGCGTCAGCGACGAGGCCAGGGCCGCGTGCGGCTCGTGGGCGCATGTGAACTCGCCCTCAAGGACAGGCGCCCACAGTTCGAGCGCCTCGGCGTCCCGGCCGCGCTGCGCCTGCCACCAGCCCTGTTCGTGGAGCTCGCAGGCGTGGCAGTCGGCCATGGTGTCCCGGTCGGCGGCCAGCCAGGCGGCGTACGCCCGCTCGGCCCGCGTCAGGTCCCCGACGTGCGAGGCCACGCTGTACTCGGCGCTGCGCACCGCCCGTTCGGAATGCCCGGCCAGCCGGTAGCGGTACTCCATCTCGCCGAGCCACTTCTCCATGGCGCCGAGCGGGATGTGCGGCTGGTCGAGCATGCCGGTCGTCACCCACTTGAAGACCCAGTGCAGCGAGTGCGTCTCGTACTCGTCGAAGTCCTCGGGGTGTTCGTCCCACATGCGCAGCAGGCGCGCGAAGGGAACGAACATCTTGGCCTTCTCGGAGCTGTAGTTGTAGACCTTCAGCTGGTGGCCGAGCGCCTCGATCACCGCGAGCGGGATGTTCAGCTTCTCGGCCTCGGCGAGCAGCTGCTCCGCGCGCGCGTTGCGGGCGGGACCCTCCGGCTCCTCGGAGTTCTCCGCCATGGCCCGGCGCAGCGCGTCGAGGCCCGGGCTCCCGTCGGGTCCGCTCATCAGGGGGTCTCCTCGCCGTTGGTGGCCCACTCCAAAAGGCCCATGAAGGCCCGGTTCAGCAGCGCGGAGTCCGCGGGCCTGAGCGGGCGCTGGGCCATCAGCAGCGCCTGCCCGTACAGGGACTCGGTTGCGGTGCCGATCAGTTCCGGATCACCGAGCGAACCGATCCGCCGTACGAGCGGGTTGAGCTGGTTCAGCACGAGACGCGCGCGTGGAGCGCTGCCGCGCAGCGAGCCGAGGATGCCGGCCCACAGGTCGTCGGCCTCCCCCTCGGCCTCGGCCCGCGCCTGCTCGTGCCGGGCGCCCCGGTCGTCCAGGTGCAGTGCGGGCACGGACAGCGGCCGGAAGGCACGCAGGACGACGTCACAGCCCAGCGGATCGAGCCTGGCCCGCGCGGCCGCCAGGAAGCCGGACAGCGCCAGCTCCTCGGCCGGATCGACCAGGTTCAGATGGGCGGTCACGGTGTCCGCGTCCAGCTCGGCGACGACGGTCCCCGGCCGCACCGAGGGCAGCGCCTCGACCAGGTCGCTGTCGTACGTGTAACCGCCGTTGACCACGCCGACGCCCTGCGCCGACGCGATCGGCGCGACCTGCCGGTACTCCTCCACGGTCCGCGTGAAGTGCACCACCGCGTGCCGCTGCGCGAACTCCTCAAGGGACAGCCGCCCGTCCGTCGTCTCGAACGGCAGCCACGGCAGCATCGTGCGCAGCATCTCCCGGTCGTGCCGCGCGAGCGACTTCACACCGAGGTGATGCACGGACAGGAAGGCCGCGAGCCGCTCGGGATCACCGGCGGCCAGCCCCGTCAGCCAGGACCGGATCCGCTCGCCGAGCGCCTCCCGTACGGCTGCCAGCGTCTCGTCCTCGTACAGCGCCTCGCGCGAGGCCGTGGGCCGCAGGCTGTCCGTGTCCAGGACGCAGCGCACGAAGAACGCCCAGTCCGGCAGCAGCTGGTCGGCCCGCTCGGTCAGCAGCATGCCCTTGAGATGCACGCGATGGGTCGCCCGCTGGGCGGGACTGACCGCCGTGGGAAGGACGTACGCCATGCCCCGGATCCCGGCCAGCGGCACGTTCAGCTCGATCGAGTCCAGCGGTGTGAAGCCGAACAGGTCGTGACAGTGCCGGGCCAGGGCCACCCTGCGGGTGGCGGGGGAGGGGTAGGGCCGGTCCCAGGGCGCGGGCAGATCGGTGACCGCCTCGTCGCCGACCCGGACGTCGTACGGCAGCAGTGAGCCGAAGTCCCGGGCGAGCTGCAGGACCCGCGCCGGCGCGAGCCACTCGGCGGCGCCCGCCCGCGCGACCAGATGCACAGTGGTCCCCGGCTCCGGACGGGCCTCGTGGGGCAGCGTCCGCACACGGTACGAACCGTCGTCGCTCGCCGTCCACTCCACCGGAAGCGCGTCCGGCGTACGGGCGCTGCGGCTGACCACCCGGATCCGCTCGGCGACCACGAAGCACGCGAGCAGGCCGATGCCGAACTGCCCCAGGAAGTCGGAGCGCACCTCCTGAAGCCCCTCGGCCCGCTTGGAGCTGCGTCCGATGGTGGCCAGCAGGTTGTGCACGTCCGTCTCGGTCAGGCCCACCCCGGAGTCCTCCACCCGGAGCACGCCGTCCTCGGCGTACAACCGGACCCGGGCCGGCGCGTCGGGCTGTTCGGCCCGCCGTGCCGTGATCGCGTCCACCGCGTTCTGGAGCAGCTCGCGCAGATAGACCTTGGGGCTGGAGTAGAGGTGATGGGAGAGGAGGTCCACCAGACCGCGCAGGTCGACCTGGAACGTATGAGGTTGCTGAGGTACCTGGGGTGTCTGTGATGACTGTGAGGTCTGGGAATCCATCGTCGCAGCGCCGGTGGGGGGACGTTCGCACGGCGCGGGGTCGGGCGGTCCCGGGTGGGGCGGTGACCGCGGGGGATGGCCGGAGCGCGCCATCCTAAGTCCCGAACCAGCCGTCTGACCAGGGGTTTCCCAGGATGTATACGGCAATGTCAGTGGCGTGGTGTGCAATGGATCTCGTGCCCGCACTGGAAGAACCGCTGAAACAGCCCCTGAAGTCAGTGCTCGGCCCCGCCACCGCGAAGGTGATGGCCGAGCACCTCGGCCTGCACACCGTCGGCGACCTCCTGCACCACTACCCGCGCAGATACGAGGAGCGGGGGCAGCTGACCCACCTCGCCGACCTGCCCATGGACGAGCACGTCACCGTGGTCGCCCAGGTCGCCGACGCCCGCCTGCACACCTTCGCCTCCGCCAAGGCGCCCCGCGGCAAGGGCCAGCGCCTGGAGGTCACCATCACGGACGGCAGCGGCCGCCTCCAACTGGTCTTCTTCGGCAGCGGCGTTCACAAGCCCCACAAGGAACTCCTGCCGGGCACCCGCGCGATGTTCTCCGGCAAGGTCTCCCTCTTCAACCGCCGCCTCCAACTGGCCCATCCGGCCTACGAGTTGCTGCGCTCGGACGAGGAGGAGACGGTCGAGACCTGGGCGGGCGCCCTGATCCCGCTCTACCCCGCCACCGCCAAACTGGAGTCCTGGAAGATCGGCAAGGCGGTCCAGACGGTCCTGCCCAGCGCCCAGGAGGCGATCGACCCCCTCCCGGAGTCCCTGCGCGAGGGCCGCGGTCTGCTCGCCCTCCCCGAAGCCCTCCTCAAGATCCACCGCCCGCACACCAAGGCCGACATCGCCGACGCCCAGGCCCGCCTCAAGTGGGACGAGGCCTTCGTCCTCCAGGTCGCCCTGGCCCGCCGCCGCCACGCGGACGCCCAACTCCCGGCGGTCCCTCGCGAACCGTCCCCCGACGGCCTCCTGAGCGCCTTCGACGACCGCATCCCCTTCACCCTCACGGAAGGCCAGCAGAAGGTCTCCAAGGAGATCTTCGACGACCTGGCGACGGACCACCCGATGCACCGGCTGCTGCAGGGCGAGGTCGGATCGGGAAAGACGTTGGTGGCCCTGCGCGCCATGCTCGCCGTCGTCGACGCGGGCGGACAGGCCGCCATGCTGGCCCCCACCGAGGTGCTCGCCCAGCAGCACCACCGCTCGATCGTGGAGATGATGGGCGACCTGGCCGAGGGCGGCATGCTCGGCGGTACCGAGCACGCCACCAAGGTCGTCCTGCTCACCGGTTCGATGGGGACGGCCGCGCGCCGACAGGCCATGCTGGATCTGGTCACCGGTGAGGCCGGGTTCGTGATCGGCACGCACGCGCTGATCGAGGACAAGGTGCAGTTCCACGACCTGGGCCTGGTGGTGGTCGACGAACAGCACCGCTTCGGGGTGGAGCAGCGGGACGCCCTGCGCGGCAAGGGAAAACAACCGCCGCACCTCCTGGTCATGACGGCCACCCCCATCCCGCGCACGGTCGCCATGACGGTCTTCGGCGACCTGGAGACCTCCGTCCTGGACCAGCTCCCGGCCGGCCGCTCCCCGATCGCCAGCCATGTGGTGCCCGCCGCAGACAAGCCCCACTTCCTCACCCGCGCCTGGGATCGGGTCCGCGAGGAGGTGGAGAACGGCCACCAGGCCTACGTCGTCTGCCCCCGCATCGGCGACGAGGAGGACGACCCCAAGAAGTCCGCCAAGAAGAAGGCTTCCGAGGACGAGGCCGACAAGCGCCCGCCGCTCGCCGTCCTGGACATCGCCGACCAGCTCACCAAGGGCGCCTTGAGCGGCCTTCGCGTCGAGGTCCTGCACGGCCGCATGCACCCCGACGACAAGGACGCGGTCATGCGCCGCTTCGCCGCCGGCGAGACCCACGTCCTGGTCGCCACCACGGTCATCGAGGTCGGCGTCAACGTCCCGAACGCCACGGCGATGGTCATCATGGACGCCGACCGCTTCGGCGTCTCGCAGCTCCACCAGCTGCGCGGCCGAGTGGGCCGTGGCTCGGCGCCGGGCCTCTGCCTCCTGGTCTCGGAGATGCCGGAGGCGAGCCCGGCCCGCCAGCGCCTGAACGCGGTCGCGTCGACCCTGGACGGCTTCGAGCTCTCCCGTATCGACCTGGAGCAGCGCAGGGAGGGCGACGTCCTGGGCCAGGCCCAGTCCGGCGCCAGGACCTCACTGAGGGTCCTCGCCGTGATCGAGGACGAGGAGATCATCGCGGAGGCGAGGGAGGAGGCGACGGCGGTGGTGGAGGCGGATCCGGAGCTGACAGGACTTCCCGGCCTGCGTACGGCCCTGGACGCCCTCCTGGACGAGGAGAGGGAGCAATACCTGGACAAGGGCTGAGAGACGACTCCCCGGCGGCGCGGGGCCGCATCGAACACACGGCTACCACCGAGCGAGCGCGACCAGCCACAATGAACCCGAAGCCGCCCACGACCAAGGATCCAAGATGACCCGCGTGATCGCCGGCAAAGCCGGCGGACGCCGCCTGGCAGTCCCGCCGGGCAACGGCACCCGCCCCACCTCCGACCGCGCACGCGAAGGACTCTTCTCCACCTGGCAGTCCCTGCTCGGCGGCCCGCTCCGGGGCGAACGCGTCCTGGACCTGTACGCCGGTTCAGGAGCTGTCGGCCTGGAAGCCCTGTCACGGGGCGCGAGCCACACCCTCCTAGTCGAGGCCGACGCCAGAGCGGCCCGCACAGTCCGCGAGAACGTCAAGAACCTGGGCCTCCCCGGCGCCGAGGTCCGCGCAGGCAAGGCCGAACAGATCATCCGGACACCGGCGCCGACAGAGCCGTACGACCTCGTCTTCCTCGATCCCCCGTACGCCGTCACCGACGACGATCTTCGGGAGATCCTCCTCACACTCCGTACGGAACACTGGCTCGCGCCGGACGCACTGGTCACCGTGGAGCGGAGCACCAGAGGCGGCGAATTCGGCTGGCCGGCCGGTTTCGACGCGGTCAAGGCCCGTCGCTACGGCGAGGGAACGTTTTGGTACGGTCGCGCCGCCGCTACGTGCGAAGACGCACGATGACCGGACCGGAGAGCGAGGGATCTCAAGTGCGCCGCGCCGTCTGTCCCGGGTCGTTCGACCCGATCACCAACGGACACCTCGACATCATTTCCCGCGCCTCCAGACTGTATGACGAGGTCTACGTCGCGGTGATGATCAACAAGTCCAAGAAGGGCCTCTTCGAGATCGAGGAGCGGATCGAGATGATCCGCGAGGTCACCGCCGAGTACGGCAACGTGATCGTAGAGGCCTTCCACGGCCTCCTCGTCGACTACTGCAAGGAGCGCGACATCCCCGCCATCGTCAAGGGGCTGCGCGCGGTCAGCGACTTCGACTACGAGCTCCAGATGGCCCAGATGAACAACGGTCTCTCGGGCGTCGAGACCCTTTTCGTCCCGACCAACCCCACCTACAGCTTCCTGTCCTCCTCGCTCGTCAAGGAGGTCGCGACCTGGGGCGGAGACGTCTCCCACCTGGTGCCGCCGCTGGTCCTCGAAGCTCTGAACGAACGCCTCCGCAAAGGCTGATGGGGCTACAGTCGTCCCGTCCGTCTCCAACACAGCTGTAGAGAGTGGCGAGCACAGGTGGACGTGCAGAAGAAGCTCGACGAGATCGTGGCCTCGGTCTCCGGTGCACGGTCGATGCCGATGTCGGCCTCGTGCGTGGTCAACCGCGCTGAACTGCTCGCGCTGCTGGCGGAGGTGCGCGAAGCTCTGCCCGGTTCCCTCGCGCAGGCCGAGGAGCTGATCGGCGGCCGTGAGCAGATGGTCGAGCAGGCCCGCCAGGAGGCCGACCGGATCATCTCCACGGCGCACGCCGAGCGCGGCTCCCTGATCTCCGACACCGAGATCGCCCGCCGCTCCCAGGCCGAGGCCGAGCGGATCGTGAACGAGGCCCGCCAGGAGGCCGAGGACGTCCGCGCCGAGGCCGACGACTACGTCGACTCCAAGCTCGCCAACTTCGAGGTCGTGCTGACCAAGACCCTCGGCTCGGTGGGCCGCGGCCGCGAGAAGCTCCTCGGCACCGGTCCCGGCACTGACGAGAACGGCTACGAGGACGAGGACGCCCCCGAGCGCAGCCACGACCCCGAGACCCTGCGCCGCGACGCCGACTCCTACGTCGACTCCAAGCTCGGCGCCTTCGAGGCGGTCCTCGCCAAGACCCTGGAGGCCGTCGGCCGCGGCCGCCAGAAGCTGCACGGCCGGATCGCCTCGGACGACCTCAGTGCCCTCGCCGACGACACCTCCACCGTCCAGCACTCCAGCGACGCCGACTACCTGGCCGACCTCACCGCCCTCGCCGAGCAGGACAACCGGGCCGCGGCCCGGGTACCGGTCGAGCAGCAGGACTACGCCCAGCAGCCGGCGTACGGCTACCAGCAGCAGACCGACGCCTACGCGGGCTACCAGCAGCAGGCCGATCCCTATGCCCAGCAGGACCAGTACGGCTACCAGCAGGCCGACCCGTACGCCTACCAGGGCTACGAGCAGCAGGCCGCCTACGACCCGAACCAGGCCCAGCAGCCCCAGCACGCCCAGCAGAGCTACGCCCTCGACGAGACCAGCCTCTTCGACACCGGCATGATCACGCCGGAGCAGCTGAGGGCGTACGAACAGGGTCGCGGCCAGTAACTGACCACCGGATTGGGCCGTGAGCGAAAGGTCCAGTATCCTGGCTCTTCGGTCGCGCGTACGTCCGCGATCACCGCTGCCCGGGAGCACCGAAGGGCAGCATCCCCCTGAGCTCGAAGATCGAAAGCAGGAATGGCCCTGAACGCCCGCCTCGACCACCGCAACCCTCTCGTGTTCGACACACACGAGCTGGGTCGGCGTCCTGGCGCGCTCCAGCGCCTGACCCGTCAGATCGACGCCCCCAAGGATTTCGGCATCCAGGGAGTGATCGGAGTGCCGGAAGGCGCCCCGGTCGAGCTCGGACTCCGCCTGGAGTCGGTCATGGAAGGTGTCCTTGTCACAGGCACCGCCCGTGCACTGGCCAAGGGGGAGTGCGTAAGGTGTCTGGAGCCGCTGGAGCTGGAGCTCGAAGCGGACTTCCAGGAGATGTTCTCGTACCCTGACGCCGACGACCGTGGCCGCGTGAAAGCGGAACCGGTCGACGACGCCGAGGAAGACGAGGACAGGCTCTTCATCGAGGACGGTCTTTTCGACCTCGAACCCGTGCTGCGTGATGCGGTGGTGCTCGCACTGCCGATGCAGCCGGTGTGCCAGGACGACTGCCCCGGCCTGTGCTCCCAGTGCGGAGCCCGGCTGGCGGACGCCCCGGACCACCACCACGATGCCGTCGACATCCGTTGGGCGGCACTGCAGGGACTCGCCGGTTCACTCGAAGATGGCGAGAAGGACGAGATCAGCGGCGCTGAAGCAGGCGCCGACGAGAAGCAGGAGAAGTAGCCGTGGCTGTTCCGAAGCGGAAGATGTCGCGCAGCAACACGCGCCACCGCCGGTCGCAGTGGAAGGCTGCGGTCCCCACCCTGGTTGCGTGTGAGCGCTGCCACGAGCCCAAGCTGCAGCACATCGCGTGCCCCGCTTGTGGCACCTACAACAAGCGCCAGGTCCTCGAGGTCTGAGCGGCTGGTGAGAGGCACTGTGTCCACGCCGAAGAAGAACTCGGGCGACAACCAGGCCTCGTCCCACACGCTGTTGGAAGGGCGGCTCGGGTACACACTCGAGTCCGCCCTTCTGGTGCGTGCGCTGACCCACCGTTCGTACGCGTACGAGAACGGCGGTCTGCCGACCAACGAACGGCTGGAGTTCCTCGGGGACTCCGTGCTCGGTCTCGTGGTCACGGACACGCTGTACACCACCCACCCCGACCTGCCCGAAGGCCAACTGGCCAAGTTGCGGGCCGCGGTGGTCAACTCGCGTGCACTTGCGGAGGTCAGCCGCGGGCTCGACCTGGGCTCCTTCATCCGGCTCGGCCGTGGTGAAGAGGGAACGGGCGGCCGGGACAAGGCATCCATCCTCGCCGACACCCTTGAAGCGGTGATCGGCGCGGTCTATCTCGATCAGGGCCTCGAAGCGGCCTCCGAACTGGTGCACCGCCTGTTCGACCCGCTGATCGAGAAGTCCTCCAACCTCGGTGCCGGCCTGGACTGGAAGACCAGTCTCCAGGAGCTCACCGCGACCGAAGGGCTCGGCGTACCCGAGTACCTGGTCACGGAGACCGGCCCCGACCACGAGAAGACCTTCACTGCTGCCGCCCGCGTCGGAGGCGTCTCGTACGGCACCGGCACCGGCCGCAGCAAGAAGGAGGCGGAGCAGCAGGCCGCAGAGTCCGCCTGGAGGTCCATCCGGGCCGCCGCGGACGAACGCGCCGAAGCGGCGGCAGAAAAGGCTGTTGAAGCCGTCGAAGCCGCCGAGGACGACGAAGAAGGTCCGTCGTCCGTCTCCGCCTGACGCCCTGAAGCAGGGGCGTCCGAAGAGCAGTGCAGCCGAGCGCCTGCCCCTGAACACCGGGGCGGGCGCTCGGTTCATACACCGGTCCGTGACGGGGGAGCCCCATGCCCGAGTTGCCCGAGGTCGAGGTCGTACGGCGGGGTCTGGCGCGGTGGGTCGCCCACCGCACGGTCGCCGAGGCCGAAGTGCTGCACCCGCGTGCGGTACGGCGTCACCTCGCCGGCGCCGACGACTTCGCGCACCGGCTCAAGGGCCATCGCGTGGGCACCCCGAGCCGTCGCGGCAAGTACCTCTGGCTGCCCCTGGAGGACACCGGCCAGTCGGTCCTGGCGCACCTCGGCATGAGCGGCCAGCTGCTGGTCCAGCCGCACGCGGCGCCTGAGGAGAAGCACCTCAGGATCCGGGTGAGATTCGCGGACGAGGTGGACACCGAGCTGCGCTTCGTCGACCAACGCACCTTCGGGGGGCTGTCGTTGCACGACAACACCCCCGACGGCCTGCCCGACGTGATCGCGCACATCGCGCGCGACCCCCTCGACCCGCTCTTCGACGACGAGGCCTTCCACCAGGCCCTGCGCCGCAAGCGCAGCACCGTCAAACGGGCCCTGCTGGACCAGTCGTTGATCAGCGGAGTCGGCAACATCTACGCGGACGAGGCCCTTTGGCGTTCCCGCATCCACTACGAGCGCCCCACCGCGAGCTTCACCCGCCCGCGCACGGCCGAACTCCTGGGCCACGTCCGGGACGTGATGAACGAGGCACTCGCGGTCGGCGGCACCAGCTTCGACAGCCTGTACGTCAACGTGAACGGGGAGTCCGGGTACTTCGACCGGTCCCTGGACGCGTACGGCCGTGAGGGACTGCCGTGCAGGCGGTGCGGTACGCCGATGCGCCGGCGGCCCTGGATGAACCGGTCCAGCTACTTCTGCCCGACGTGTCAGCGGGCGCCGCGCGTCACGTCGTAGCGCTCACGGGCGGCCAGGACGTCGTCCATGCGGCCCTCCACGAAGTGGATGAGGCCCAGCAGCCGCTCGGCGACCTCGCGGCCCAGCGGGGTCAGGTCGTAGTCGACCCGGGGCGGGTTGGTGGGCTGGGCCTCGCGGTGCACCAGGCCGTCACGCTCCAGTCCCTGGAGCGTCTGGGAGAGCATCTTCTCGCTCACGCCGTCGACCCGGCGGCGCAGCTCGTTGAAGCGCAGCGAGCCCTCGGACAGGGCGCCGAGCGTGAGTGCGCCCCAGCGGCCCGTCACGTGCTCCAGCGTGCCGCGCGAGGGGCAGGCCTTGGCGAACACGTCGTACGGGAGGTCCTGCGCCTCCAGGGGCTGCTGCGTGGTGTCCATAGCACGAGCGTACTGGAAGAGAGCACTAACCGACAGGTTGCACTAACCAGAAGTTAGCGCAACCATCCTCGGTGTCTGCTAGTAGCCGAAGTCCTGCGTCCACCACGGGCCACCGGACCCGAACTGCACACCCACGCCCAGAGTCGTGAAGTCGCAGTTCAGGATGTTGGCCTTGTGGCCGGGGCTGTTCATCCAGGCTTCCATGACCGCCGCCGGGTCGGCCTGGCCGCGGGCGATGTTCTCGCCGCCGAGGCTGGTGATCCCGGCCTGCGCGGCACGGTCCCACGGCGTCGCGCCGCTCGGGTCGGTGTGGTCGAAGAAGCCCTCGACGTCCATGGCCTTGCTGAAGGCGGCGGCCAGGTCGGCCAGCGCGCTGTTGGCGGCGACCGGGCTGCATCCCACCTTCGCCCGCTCGACGTTGACGAGCCGGAGCACCTCGGCCTCGGCGGCGGCCTCCGTGGAGACATCCACCGGCGCGGTGGTCTCCTGCTTCGCCGGCTCCCTCTCCTTCTGTGAAGGAGTCGCCGCGGGCTTCTCGCTCGGCGTGGCCGCAGGCTTCTTCGTCGGCTTCTCGGCCGGGGTGGCCGTCGAGGTCGAGGGGGACGGCGCGGGCGAGGCGGACCGGTCGGCGTCGCGGCTCGTCGAGCCGCCGTCCTCGCGCCGGTCGGCGCTGCCGGAGGTGCCGCCCTGCTCGGCCGGGGAGTTCGTCGGCGAGCTCGCCGCCTGTACCTCGCCGCCGCCGGTGTTGCTGCTGCCGCCACCGAGCTTGTAGCTGTCCAGGCCGGGCACCACGCCCGTGGCCACCGCGACCGTGCCGATCGCGACGGCCGCCGAGACCCCGAGCAGACCGCTCTTGACCGGCGTCACGAGATTCCGCTTGCGCCTGCGGTGCGAGCCGCTGCGCCGGGGGCCGTCGGCGGGGGTGTAGCCGTCGCCCCGGAAGAGCGCGTACTCCTCCTCCGACGCGAACAGGTAGGCATCACTGCGCGCGTAGGTGTCGGTGTCCGTGTGGCTCGGACGGGGCGTGGTGCTCGCCGAGGCGAAGTTGTACGAGTCCTGTGGGTCGAATGCGCTCCCGTGGGAGCCGTGCGTATCCGTGACCCCCATGGCGCGGCCCGTGGCGGCGCGGCCGGCGGCGGAGCGTCGGTGGCGTCCCATGTCCTTGCCTTCCTCGTCTGTTCTTGAGGTCGACGCGTCCCCCCGGTCAACCGAAGTCACAAAACCCACACGATCGAGTGAGTTTCGTATGAGATTCATTGGCAGCGGACAGTACCGCATGACGCCAGAGGAAGGAGTGCCCAGAGAGACTTTGGCCCGTTAGGTTGCACCCATGAGCGAGGATGTACGACTGGTCGCCTGGGTGCGAGGACGCGTCCAAGGTGTGGGTTTCCGCTGGTTCACGCGGGCCAAGGCCCTCGAGATCGGCGGCCTGAGTGGTTTTGCTCTCAATCTCGGCGACGGACGCGTCCAGGTGGTCGCCGAGGGGCCGCGGAAGGGATGCCAGGGACTCCTCGACTGGCTCCTGGGAGATGACACGCCCGGCCGCGTGGACGGCGTCACCGAGATCTGGGACACACCTCGCGGGGGTTACGACGGCTTCGCCATCCGATGAGCCGTTTCTGTAAAACGCCCCAGGCGGAAGCGGAGGGACATGCCACCGACACCTGCCCGAAGCAGAAAAACGCTGGTGGTTGCCAAGAACCACACGCCGTGGCAGGCTCCGCCCCCAAGAACGATCGCCACCCCTCCAGGGTCCCGCGAGAACCGCAGCGCCGCCGTTCCGAGCCGCGCCGGTCAGGGTTGCCCGCCAATACGGGGCGTGATCGTGTTGACCGTCAAACTTTTTGGTGAGACGCTGAAAACACCCCGCGCACCTTAGCTGTTTGGCATGGATGAACGGCAGCAAGAACTAAAAAGTGTCAAGCATCGCGGGTGCGAATCCCTCACGACCCACACCGCTTCGGTCGGTCACTCATTGTGGAGGACCATCCATCATGGCAAAGGCGCTTCTCGGTTACGTCGGCGGCTCCGACCCTCGACTCCTCGCCGAGATGCGACGGCTCCAGCAGCGCGTCCAGGACCTGCAATCCGAGCTCGTACGGATTCAGGCCGAGAATGACGAGCTCGCGGCTGCCGCTTCTCACGACAGGATCATGGAGAGCATCGACGCACACCAGGCGGAGCCCGCGCTCACCTGATCACTGCATCGCTCCACAGCAGCTCACGCAGTGACTGGGCGGCTCGAATCAACCGCTAAGTTGTAAGAGTTTGCAAGGGACGCTTCGGCGTCCCTTCTTTCTTGCCTCGTGCGCCCTTCACTCTCTTAACGTTTGATGTGCCCTGCACGTTCAAAGGTGAAACCGCGGGCAACAGCGCGTTCATGGAGTGAGGCACCCCCGGAAGGTAGAGTCCAGCGGCGTGCACCTCAAGGCCCTGACCCTCCGGGGGTTCAAGTCGTTCGCCTCGGCGACCACGCTCCGGTTCGAACCGGGAATCACGTGCGTCGTCGGTCCCAACGGCTCGGGCAAGTCCAACGTCGTCGACGCCCTCAGCTGGGTCATGGGCGAGCAGGGCGCCAAGTCGCTGCGCGGCGGCAAGATGGAGGACGTCATCTTCGCCGGCACCACCGGACGCCCGCCGTTGGGCCGCGCCGAGGTGTCCCTGACCATCGACAACTCCGACGGGGCGCTGCCCATCGAGTACGCCGAGGTCACCATCACGCGGATCATGTTCCGCAACGGCGGCAGCGAGTACCAGATCAACGGCGACACCTGCCGGCTCCTCGACATCCAGGACCTGCTGTCCGACTCCGGCATCGGCCGCGAGATGCACGTCATCGTCGGCCAGGGCCGGCTCGACTCCGTCCTGCACGCCGATCCGATGGGCCGCCGTGCCTTCATCGAGGAAGCGGCCGGCGTCCTCAAGCACCGCAAGCGCAAGGAGAAGGCGCTTCGCAAGCTGGACGCGATGCAGGCCAACCTCGCGCGTGTGCAGGACCTGACCGACGAACTCCGGCGCCAGCTCAAGCCACTTGGCCGGCAGGCCGCGGTCGCCCGCCGGGCCGCCGTCATCCAGGCCGACCTCCGCGACGCCCGCCTGCGGCTGCTCGCCGACGATCTCGTACGACTGCGGCAGGCGCTGCGGGCCGAGGTCGCGGACGAGGCCGCACTGAAGGAGCGCAAGGAGTCGGCCGAGCAGGAACTCAGGAAGGCCCTCCAGCGCGAGGCGCTGCTGGAGGACGAGGTACGCCGGCTCGCGCCCCGGCTCCAGCGGGCCCAGCAGACGTGGTACGAACTCTCCCAGCTCGCCGAGCGGGTGCGCGGCACGATCTCGCTGGCCGACGCACGCGTGAAGAGCGCCACGTCGGCGCCGCCCGAGGAGCGCCGCGGGCGGGACCCCGAGGACATGGAGCGCGAGGCCGCCCGCATCCGTGAGCAGGAGGCCGAGCTCGAAGCGGCCCTGGAGGCGGCCGAGCACGCCCTGGAGGACACGGTCGCGCACCGCGCCCAGCTGGAACGCGCGCTCACGCAGGAGGAACGGCGTCTGAAGGACGTCGCCCGGGCCATCGCCGACCGCCGCGAGGGGCTCGCCCGCCTGGGCGGCCAGGTCAACGCGGCCCGTTCCCGCGCGGCCTCCGCCCAGGCCGAGATCGACCGCCTCGCCGCGGCGCGGGACGAGGCCCAGGAGCGGGCGTCCGCCGCGCAGGGGGAGTACGAGGAGCTCAAGGCCGAGGTCGACGGACTGGACGCGGGTGACGCGGAGCTGGCGGAACAGCATGAGGCGGCGAAGCGCCGGCTGGCGGAGGCGGAGTCCGCGCTGACGGCGGCCCGCGAGGCGACCACGGCAGCGGAACGCAGACGCGCGGCGACACAGGCCCGGCACGAAGCCCTGGCTCTGGGCCTGCGCCGCAAGGACGGCACGGGGGCCCTGCTCGGCGCGAAGGACCGGCTGACCGGGCTGCTGGGTCCGGCGGCGGAACTGCTGACGGTGACCCCGGGCCACGAGACGGCACTGGCGGCGGCGTTCGGCGTGGCGGCGGACGCGCTGGCGGTGACGTCCCCCTCGGCGGCGGCCGATGCGATCCGCCTGCTGCGCAAGCAGGACGCGGGCCGGGCGTCCCTGCTGTTGGCGGGAGGCCCCGACGCCACGGGAGACGACGCGAGCGGTCACGGCGCACCCGCCGGACACCGGCGCGCGGCGGACCTCGTCCGCGGCCCGTCCGACCTGATGACGGCCGTGGGCCGCCTCCTCCACGGCATCGTCGTGGTCGGCACTCTGGAAGACGCCGAAGACCTCGTCTACGCCCACCCCCACCTCACCGCCGTCACCGCCGAAGGCGATCTCCTCGGCGCCCACTTCGCGCACGGCGGCTCCGCGGGCGCCCCGAGCCTTCTCGAAGTGCAGGCTTCCGTGGACGAGGCCGCCGCCGAGCTGGAAGAGCTGGCCGTCCGGTGCGAGGAACTCACCGGGGCTCAGCACACCGCCGTGGAGCACCGCACGGAATGCGCCGCCCTGGTGGAGGAGTTGGGGGAGCGGCGCCGGGCCGCCGACCGGGAGAAGTCGGCCGTGGCCCAGCAGCTCGGCCGGCTGTCCGGACAGGCGAAGGGCGCCGCCGGTGAGGCCGAGCGGTCCACCGCGGCGGCCGCGCGGGCGCAGGAGGCGTTGGAGAAGGCGCTCGAAGAGGTCGAGGAACTGGCCGAACGGCTCACCGTGGCCGAGGAGATGCCGGTCGAGGAGGAGCCCGACACGTCGGTACGGGACCGTCTCGCCGCCGACGGGGCCAATGCGCGGCAGACCGAGATGGAGGCCCGCCTCCAGGTCCGTACGCACGAAGAGCGGGTCAAGGGCCTCGCCGGCCGCGCGGACTCCCTCGACCGCGCCGCCCGCGCGGAGCGGGACGCACGCGCGCGTGCCGAGCAGCGGCGGGCACGGCTGCGGCACGAGGCCGGCGTGGCCGAAGCCGTCGCCTCCGGGACGCGGCAGCTGCTCGCTCACGTCGAGGTGTCGCTCGCGCGCGCGGACGAGGAGCGCACCGCCGCCGACGCCGCCAAGGCCCTGCGGGAAAGGGAGTTGACCGCCGCCCGGACCACCGGCCGCGATCTCAAGGCCGAGCTCGACAAGCTGACCGACTCCGTCCACCGCGGTGAGGTGCTCGGCGCCGAGAAGCGGATGCGGATCGAGCAGCTGGAGACCAAGGCGCTCGAGGAGCTGGGCGTCGAACCGGCGGGACTCGTCGACGAGTACGGCCCGCACCAGCTCGTCCCGCCCTCCCCGCCCGCCGAGGGCGAGGAGCTGCCGGAGGATCCGGAGCACCCGCGCAACCAGCCCAAGCCGTTCCACCGGGCGGAGCAGGAGAGGCGGCTCAAGGCCACCGAGCGGGCGTACCAGCAGCTCGGCAAGGTCAATCCGCTCGCTCTGGAGGAGTTCGCGGCGCTGGAGGAGCGGCACAAGTTCCTCAGCGAGCAGCTGGAGGACCTGAAGAAGACCCGCATCGACCTGCTTCAAGTGGTGAAGGAGGTCGACGAGCGCGTCGAGCAGGTCTTCACGGAGGCCTACCGGGACACGGCCCGGCAGTTCGAGGGCGTCTTCAGCCGGCTCTTCCCGGGCGGCGAGGGGCGGTTGATCCTGACCGACCCCGACAACATGCTCACCACGGGCGTGGACGTCGAGGCGCGTCCGCCCGGCAAGAAGGTCAAGCGGCTCTCCCTGCTGTCCGGCGGCGAACGGTCACTGACGGCCGTGGCGCTGCTGGTGTCCATCTTCAAGGCGCGGCCCAGCCCGTTCTACGTCATGGACGAGGTCGAGGCGGCGCTCGACGACACCAACCTCCAGCGGTTGATCCGCCTCATGCAGGAGCTGCAGGAGGCCTCGCAGCTCATCGTGATCACGCACCAGAAACGGACCATGGAGGTCGCCGACGCGCTGTACGGCGTCTCCATGCAGGGCGACGGCGTGTCGAAGGTCATCAGCCAGCGGCTGCGCTGACCTCCCATGACTTCAAGAAGTGAACGTATGTGGGGTACATCTGTCAAAGTTCTCACAATTCACTACGTTTGAATTTGAGACTTGAAGGCATAAGGTCAGCAGCGTTGGATTTACCTTCAGGTACCACCTACCTGGGGGCTGACCACACCGACAGCGTTGCCGGTGGCCCGAGGAGTAAACGTGACCAGCACAGCGAAGGCATCCGAACCAGGAGCCCAGGCGGCTCATCCCGATCATCTCGGGCACGTCATCTTCATCGCGGCGGCGGCCGCGATGGGCGGTTTCCTCTTCGGCTACGACAGCTCCGTGATCAACGGTGCCGTCGAGGCCATCCGAGGCCGCTACGACGTCGGCTCCGCGGCCCTGGCGCAGGTCATCGCCATCGCCCTGATCGGCTGTGCCATCGGCGCGGCGACCGCCGGACGCATCGCCGACCGCATCGGCCGTATCCGCTGCATGCAGATCTCGGCCGTTCTCTTCACGATCAGCGCCGTCGGCTCGGCACTGCCCTTCGCGCTGTACGACCTCGCCTTCTGGCGGGTCGTCGGAGGCTTCGCCATCGGCATGGCCTCGGTCATCGGCCCCGCCTACATCGCCGAGGTCGCCCCGCCGGCCTATCGCGGCCGACTCGGCTCCTTCCAGCAGGCCGCCATCGTCATCGGCATCGCGATCTCGCAGCTGGTCAACTGGGGTCTGCTGAACGCCGCCGGCGGTGACCAGCGCGGCAAGCTGATGGGCCTGGAGGCCTGGCAGGTCATGCTCGGCGTCATGGTCGTCCCGGCCGTCCTCTACGGCCTGCTCTCCTTCGCCATCCCCGAGTCCCCGCGCTTCCTGATCTCCGTCGGCAGGCACGAGCGTGCCAAGGAGATCCTGGAGGAGGTCGAGGGCGACAAGATCGACCTCGACGCGCGCGTGGCCGAGATCGAGAACGCCATGAAGAGCGAGCACAAGTCGACCTTCAAGGACCTGCTCGGCGGTTCCTTCTTCTTCAAGCCGATCGTCTGGATCGGCATCGGCCTGTCGGTCTTCCAGCAGTTCGTCGGCATCAACGTCGCGTTCTACTACTCCTCGACGCTGTGGCAGTCGGTCGGCGTCGACCCGACCGACTCGTTCCTCTACTCCTTCACGACGTCGATCATCAACATCGTCGGCACCGTGATCGCGATGATCTTCGTGGACCGCGTCGGCCGCCGCCCGCTCGCCCTGATCGGTTCGGTCGGCATGGTGGTCGGTCTCGCTCTGGAGGCCTGGGCGTTCTCCTACGACCTGGTCGACGGCAAGCTGCCGGCCGCGCAGGGCTGGACCGCGCTGATCGCCGCCCATGTGTTCGTCCTGTTCTTCGCCCTGTCCTGGGGTGTGGTCGTGTGGGTCTTCCTCGGCGAGATGTTCCCGAACCGGCTCCGTGCCGCCGCGCTCGGTGTGGCCGCCTCCGCGCAGTGGATCGCCAACTGGGCCATCACCGCGAGCTTCCCGTCGCTGGCCGACTGGAACCTCTCCTTCACCTACGTGATCTACACGGTCTTCGCGGCCCTCTCCATCCCGTTCGTCCTCAAGTACGTCAAGGAGACGAAGGGCAAGACCCTGGAGGAGATGGGCTGAGGGCCCTCCCCGCAGTCCCGGGGAGACGGGTCAAGACCCCGCTGCCCTCTCCCCGTACCGTCCGCCGCCCCCGGCCCGGCAACCGCCTGGACCGGGGGCGGCGGAGTTGTCCATGTGGGTCACCAGATGAGAACCCCGCCGCCGATCTCCAGGGCCTCGCCGATGCTCTCCTCGATGATCCGCAGCCGAGTCTCGATCTGGTCCCGGTGCCC
Source organism: Streptomyces sp. NBC_00285 (assembly GCF_036174265.1). Taxonomy (NCBI): domain Bacteria; kingdom Bacillati; phylum Actinomycetota; class Actinomycetes; order Kitasatosporales; family Streptomycetaceae; genus Streptomyces; species Streptomyces sp. NBC_00285. The sequence continues at coordinate 7,634,620 of NZ_CP108055.1, forward strand.
CTCGACCGTCCGTGGCGACCTCGTCGATACGGGAGCGCAGCAGCGCCACCTCGCGCCGGAACTCCGGCACGTCCTCGGCCTCGACATACAGGTCGCGGGCGGCGAGCACGGGCAGGAAGCGCGCACCGAGCGAGCGCACGAACTCCGATCCCCACACCGTCGTACGCCAGGATTCGAAGCCGCCGGACCGGTACACGTCGTCCGATACGTCGAGTATCCGCAGCTCGCCGTCCGGGTCCCGGACGAACACCTCCACCGACAGACTCATGGGCTCAGTGGATCACCGTCGAATCCCCCTCGGCCACCGGATATGGCGCGCCTCAGCCGCCCAGCTCCGGAAGCACCCGCTCCGCGAACAGCCGCAGGCTCCGCCATCCCTCCGCCACCGGCATCCCGCCCGCCAGCGGATGCAGAACGAGGTTGTCGAGCCCCTGCTCCACGCACTCCTGCGGTGTCAGGATCCGGTAGACACCCTCCGCGCGCAGTTCGTCCACGGTCGTCGCGGCCGACCGCACCGCCGACGCGATGTCGCCGGACTGCCAGGAGGCGTACGTCCGGGCCTCGTGCAGGAAGTACCGGCCGTGCCGGGCCCACGACTCGTCCGGGTTCTCGGCGATGTGCAGCAGCGGGGTCTCGGCAGTCGGCATCATGGTCCAGCCCTCGGTGCCGTACTCGACGAGCCGCTCCTTGTAGTACGCCTCCAGCTCCGGCAGATGTGCGCTGGGGAAGAACGGGAGCCCCAGGCGGGCGGCGCGGCGGGCGGCGGCCTTGGACGAGCCGCCGACCAGGAGGAGGGGGTGCGGGTCGGTGAAGGGGCGCGGGGTGACCCGTACCGTACGGCCCCGGTACTCGAACTCCTCGCCGGTCCACGCCTTCAGCAGGGTCTCCAGGACCTCGTCCTGGATCCGGCCCCGCCGCCGCCACTCCACGTCGAACAGCGCGTACTCCTCGGGGCGGTACCCGATCCCGGCGACCGTCACCAGCCGGCCGCCGCTCAGCAGGTCCAGTACGGCGATCTCCTCGGCCAGGCGGAGCGGGTCGTGCAGGGGGCCGATGACGGCGGAGACGGTGACCGCGATCCGCCGCGTCGCTCCGAACACCGCCCCCGCGAAGGCGAACGGCGAGGGCAGCCAGTTGTTGTCGACGCCGTGGTGCTCCTCGGTCTGCACGGTGGTGATCCCGTGCTCGTCGGCGTACGCGGCCATGTCCAGGGCGGCCCGGTAGCGGGCGCTGAGGGAGGCGGGCGTCGCGTCGGGCTCGACGAGGTTGAAACGGACGACCGTGACGGGCATGGGAGGTCCCCCTTCACACGGTGACGGTGGAGGGGGACGGTAGCTGACGGTACGTCAGGTGGCCAGGGGGATGACTTCTTGTTTCCAGGGGTTGTGGCAACTCAGGTCATGAGCTGCCACAACCCCTGTGTGCGCTTCACGCACGGTACCGGTCCGGATACTGGACGGGTTGTGACTCCGCCCCGTGGGGCTTCTCGTCGACGTGAAGTCGAGCGACGGGCCGGCCCGGCCCGCAGGGGCATACACCCCTGAGCTGGTATCGAACGGTCTGCTGGGAGGTCACGCATACTGGGTGCGTTATGGAAACCGTCATCCTTGCTGTAGTCATCGCCGTCGTCGTGCTCGGTGTGCTCGGCGGTCTCGTCGTCGGCAGCCGGCGCAAGAAGCCGCTGCCCCCGCCGCCCCCCGCCGCGCCCGACATCACCGCCCCTCCGGCCGAGCCGCACGTCGGAGACGAGGCCGAGACGCCGCGCGACGAACCGCGCCGGACCATAGAGGAGGTGGACCTCCCGGACGGCTCGGCGCCGCCCGTCGCAGAAGAGCTCCCGCCGACCGAGATCGACGTCCCGGACCCCACCGCCGGACGCCTGATCCGGCTGCGGGCCCGGCTTTCCCGCTCCCAGAACGCGCTCGGCAAGGGGCTGCTCACGCTCCTGTCGCGCGAGCATCTCGACGACGACACCTGGGAGGAGATCGAGGAGACCCTCCTCACCGCCGACGTCGGCGTGGCCCCCACCCAGGAACTGGTCGACGGCCTTCGCGCGCGCGTGAAGGTGCTCGGCACCCGCACACCCGACGAACTGCGGGGTCTGCTCCGCGAGGAACTGCTCAAGCTGGTCGGCACCGACGTCGACCGCGCCGTGAAGACCGAGCCCGAGGAGCGCAAGCCGGGCATCGTGATGGTCGTCGGCGTCAACGGCACCGGCAAGACCACCACCACCGGCAAGCTCGCGCGCGTGCTCGTCGCCGACGGGCGGACCGTCGTCCTCGGCGCCGCCGACACCTTCCGTGCCGCCGCCGCCGACCAGCTCCAGACCTGGGGCGAGCGGGTGGGTGCCCACACCGTGCGCGGGCCCGAGGGCGGTGACCCCGCCTCCGTCGCCTTCGACGCGGTGAAGGAGGGCAAGGAGATGGGGGTCGACGTGGTCCTCATCGACACCGCGGGCCGGCTGCACACCAAGACCGGTCTCATGGACGAGCTCAGCAAGGTCAAGCGGGTAGTGGAGAAGCACGCCCCGCTCGACGAGGTCCTGCTGGTCCTGGACGCCACCACCGGGCAGAACGGCCTGGTGCAGGCCCGGGTCTTCGCCGAGGTCGTCCAGATCACCGGCATCGTCCTCACCAAGCTCGACGGCACGGCCAAGGGCGGCATCGTGATCGCGGTCCAGCGTGAGCTGGGGGTGCCGGTCAAGCTGATCGGGCTGGGCGAGGGTGCCGACGACCTGGCGCCGTTCGAGCCGGAGGCGTTCGTGGATGCACTTATCGGCGAGTGAGCAGCTCCCCGGATCGCTGCCCGCTTGGTCACGCGCATCGGTATCCGCGCGAAGAGACGCCCGTTCCCGCGGTGCAGGGGGAGCGGGCGTCTCCTTGCGCGTGAATCCGGCGCCGCTCCAGCGGGCGTGGCTGCCCGTGGCCGTGGTTCCCGCTGTGGTCGCGCGCCGCCGTGGTCCTCGCCGCTCCCGCGGACCTGGTTGCCCGGCGCGTGGTCCCCGTCGCTCCCGCGGACGTGCTCGCCCGCCGCCGTGGTGCCCTGCTCCGGCGGTCGCGTCGGCCGGGGCGAGGAGAAGGGCCCCGCCCCATGGTGCAGATGTGGCAGGGCCCTTCGCTGTGTACGTTCTGCGGCCTACGCCCGTGACCGATGCGCCACGTAGGCCAGCGTCCCCAGCAGCAGCCTCGCCGCCGGCGGCTTCGTCGCCGAGTCCAGGGACGGTGGCCGCAGCCACTGCACCGGCCCCAGGCCGCCCCGGTCCGACGGCGGAGCCGTGATGTAGGTGCCGGCGCCCAGCCCGCGCAGGTCCAGGGAGGCCGCGTCGTCCCAGCCCATGCGGTAGAGGAGTTCGGTCAGGTCGGCCGCGGCGCCGGGTGCGACGAAGAACTGGGCGCGGCCCTCGGGGGTCGCCGTCACGGGGCCGAGGGGGAGACCCATGCGCTCCAGGCGGACCAGGGCACGGCGGCCGGCGGGCTCGGCGACCTCGACGATGTCGAAGGCGCGACCGACGGGCAGCATCACCGAGGCGCCGGGGAACTCCGCCCACGCCTTGGTCACTTCGTCGAGAGTGGCACCGGCCGGCACCTGGGACGCGAAGTCGAGGGGGTGGGCACCGGGCCACAGACAGTCCGCGCGGCCGCAGGAGCAGGCACCTGCCGCGGCCCGCGCGCCCGGGACCACGTCCCAGCCCCAGAGTCCGGTGAACTCGGCGACGGTGGTGCACTCCGAGGAGCGGCCGCGCCTGCGTGTGCCGGAACGAATCTCCCGAATGCCGCCGATCGTGAAGCCCATGCCCCCTCCAACGGGTCCACCGTGCCGGTGGTTACGAGACGAACGCGGTCCGTCACTCTCCGTTTCCTCTTCCGGGCGGTGGTGGCGCCAAGAAGTACCCCGGGTGGTGTGCCGGGATGTGCGCGCCCCTGAATGCACCGCTCCGCCCACCGCCGTTCGGTCTATGTCAAGTGAATCCTGCGAAGGCGACCATGAGTTCATTCGAAGGGGTGGCGAATGGTGGCGTTTCCGGGATCGCCGTGGCTGGACGCGTGATCGTAGGATTACGTTGAGTACACAAGTCCTGGGGGCACATGCACTTGTGGGTATGCCGGAGGCAAGTCGGCTCCCCGTTCGAAGGCTGACAACTGCCGGACAGAGGGCCCTATTTACCGGCATTCTGATAAGGCTTGGCGCACTCGGCGACAAGTGGTCTCAGGGATGGGGGCGTTCCAGTGGGCGGCAACAGCGGAAGTGGGACGGGCGCCGGAAGCGGTGCGCAGTCCGACAAGCGCCCCAATGAGCTGCTCACCTCCTGGTTCGTGCGCAGCGGCTGGTCGAAGGGCGAGCTCGCCCGCCAGGTCAACCGCAGGGCACGCCAGTTGGGGGCCAACCACATCTCCACCGACACCTCGCGGGTGCGTCGCTGGCTGGACGGCGAGAACCCCCGCGAACCCATCCCCAGGATCCTGTCCGAGCTGTTCTCCGAGCGGTTCGGATGTGTCGTCTCCGTCGAGGACCTCGGACTGCGCGCCGCCCGCCCGTCGCCCTCCGCGACCGGAGTCGACCTGCCCTGGACGGGTCCGCAGACCGTGGCCCTGCTCAGCGAGTTCTCGCGCAGCGACCTGATGCTGGCGCGGCGCGGCTTCCTCGGGACTTCGCTGGCCCTGTCCGCGGGCCCGTCCCTCATCGAGCCCATGCAGCGCTGGCTCGTCCCCGGGTCCGTCACCCCGCACCGGGAGCCCGAGCCGGACTCGTCCCGTCGGATCGGCCGGCTGTCCAGGCCCGAGCTCGACCTCCTCGAGTCGACGACCGTGATGTTCCGCAAGTGGGACGCCCAGTGCGGCGGCGGCCTGCGCCGAAAGGCGGTCGTCGGCCAGCTGCACGAGGTGACCGACCTCCTCCAGGAGCCCCAACCCGAGACCACCACCCGCAGGCTGTTCAAGGTCGCCGCCGAGCTGGCGGAGCTCGCGGGCTGGATGTCGTACGACGTGGGGCTGCAGCCCACCGCCCAGAAGTACTTCGTCCTCGCCGTGCACGCGGCCAAGGAGGCCGGCGACAAGCCGCTCGGTTCCTACGTCCTGTCCAGCATGAGCCGCCAGATGATCCATCTCGGGCGGCCCGAGGACGCCCTTGAGCTGATCCACCTCGCGCAGTACGGCAGCCGGGACTGCGCGAGCCCGCGCACCCAGTCGATGCTGTATGCGATGGAGGCCCGCGCCTACGCCAACATGGGACAGCCGGGCAAGTGCAAGCGGGCCGTCCGGATGGCCGAGGACACCTTCGCCGACGCCGACGACTGGGACGAGCCGGACCCCGACTGGATCCGCTTCTTCTCCGAGGCCGAGCTGCACGGCGAGAACTCCCACTCCTACCGCGACCTGGCCTATGTGGCCGGCCGCAGCCCGACCTACGCCTCGCTGGCCGAGCCCGTCATGCAGCGGGCCGTGGAGCTCTTCTCCGAGGACGGCGAGCACCAGCGGTCGTACGCACTCAACCTCATCGGCATGGCCACCGTGCACCTGCTGCGGCGTGAGCCCGAGCAGAGCACGGCACTGGCGGAACAAGCCATACAGATCGCCAAGAAGGTCCGCTCGGAGCGCGTCAACACTCGTATTCGAAAGACGGTCTACACGGCCGTACGCGATTTCGGTGATCTCGCCGAGGTCGTGGATCTCACCGAGAAGCTCGCCGTCGAGCTTCCGGAGACCGCCGAAGCGGTCTGAATCCCTTGAACCCCGGCCGCGGCCGGCCCTCCCGAACAGCCCGACTCGGCTCCCCCGCGCCAGGCCATCGGAAGGCCGACCGCGGCCGGTTTTGTCGCGTCCCCGAAGGTTGCGCCACGATAACGATCGACGCGGCCCGTATCTGCCAGTTCATCGACGCGTAACACGCAGGGCATCTTCGTCACGGCGGCGAAACAACGAGGGGCGTCCACCGAAACCGCGCTGCGCGAATCTCATGGCGCATAACCGGCCCACCCCTCAAATCCACTCTGGCTTCCCGCACGGGGCCGTACCTACGACGAGGAGACGCCGATGGCACCAGCCATCACGCTCGCCGCAGACAAGCTGTCTGTGGCGAACACAGGCTTCATGTTGATCTGTTCCGCCCTGGTGCTGATCATGACCCCGGGTCTTGCCTTCTTCTACGGAGGCATGGTTCGCGTCAAGAGCACCCTGAACATGCTGATGATGAGCTTCATCAGCATGGGTATCGTCACCATCCTGTGGGTGCTCTACGGCTTCTCCATGGCGTTCGGTACGGACCACGGCTCGCTCATCGGCTGGGAGAACGACTTCTTCGGCTGGACCGGCATCGACAAGGGCGACATCTGGTCCGGGTACACGATCCCGGTCTTCGCCTTCGCCATCTTCCAGATGATGTTCGCCATCATCACGCCCGCCCTGATAAGCGGTGCCCTCGCCGACCGGGTGAAGTTCAGCGCCTGGTCGCTGTTCGTCGTCCTGTGGGCGACGGTCGTCTACTTCCCGGTCGCGCACTGGGTCTGGGGCACCGGAGGCTGGGCCTTCGAACTCGGTGTGATCGACTTCGCCGGTGGTACGGCGGTCCACATCAACGCGGGTGCCGCGGCACTCGGCGTGATCCTGGTCATCGGCAAGCGCGTCGGCTTCAAGCGTGACCCGATGCGCCCGCACAGCCTCCCGTTGGTCATGCTCGGCGCCGGTCTCCTGTGGTTCGGCTGGTTCGGCTTCAACGCCGGCTCGTGGCTCGGCAACGACGACGGCGTCGGCTCGCTGATGTTCGTCAACACGCAGATCGCCACCGCCGCCGCCATGCTCGCCTGGCTCGCCTACGAGAAGATCCGCCACGGCGCGTTCACCACCCTCGGTGCCGCCTCCGGCGCGGTCGCCGGTCTCGTCGCCATCACCCCGTCCGGTGGCGCGATCACCCCGATCGGCGCGATCTGCATCGGTGCCATCGCCGGTGTCCTGTGCGCCATGGCGGTCGGCCTGAAGTACAAGTTCGGCTACGACGACTCCCTGGACGTCGTCGGCGTCCACATGGTCGGCGGTGTCATCGGCTCCCTGCTGATCGGCTTCTTCGCCAGCGGCAAGGGCCAGTCCGAGGTCAAGGGCCTCTTCTACGGCGGCGGCCTGGACCAGTTCTGGAAGCAGTGCGCCGGTGTCTTCGCGGTCCTCTTCTACTCGCTGATCGCCTCCGCGGTCCTCGCCTTCCTGCTCGACAAGACGATCGGCATGCGGGTCGAGGAGGACGAGGAGATCTCGGGCATCGACCAGGCCGAACACGCCGAGACCGCATACGACTTCAGCGGTGCGGGCGGCGGTTCCGCCAAGGTCTCCGTCGGCTCCGGTGCCGAGTCCAAGAAGGTGGACGCATGAAGCTCATCACCGCCGTCGTCAAGCCTCACCGGCTCGACGAGATCAAGGAAGCCCTCCAGGCCTTCGGGGTCCACGGTCTGACGGTCACCGAGGCGAGCGGCTACGGTCGTCAGCGGGGCCACACCGAGGTCTACCGCGGTGCCGAGTACACCGTCGACCTGGTGCCGAAGATCCGTATCGAGGTTCTTGCCGAGGACGACGACGCCGAGCAGCTGATCGACGTCATCGTCAAGGCGGCCCGCACCGGCAAGATCGGTGACGGCAAGGTCTGGTCCCTGCCGGTCGAGACCGCCGTACGGGTCCGGACGGGCGAGCGCGGCCCGGACGCGCTCTGACCGTAGAACAGAACAGGAGCTGCTGGGTGACGAGCACGGATGTGCGCAAGGATGCAGAGGACTCGGGACCCAGCGGCTATGCGGCGGCCCGGCTGCGCCTCCTCCAAGAGGGGGCGCGGTCCGGGCCGCCGCGCCGTTCCGCCCTCGCCGAACTGACGGACGACTGGCTCTCCGGTCTGTTCAGCGCGGGCGCCGAGCAGCTGCGCGGAGTCTCCCTGATCGCCGTCGGCGGCTACGGCCGCGGCGAGCTGTCCCCCCGCAGCGACCTGGACCTGGTCCTGCTGCACGACGGCAGCGACTCGGGCGCCGTCGCCGCCCTGGCCGACCGCATCTGGTACCCCGTGTGGGACCTCGGTCTCGCCCTCGACCACTCCGTGCGCACGCCCGCGGAGGCCCGCAAGACGGCCGCAGAGGATCTGAAGGTCCAACTCGGTCTCCTGGACGCCCGCCACATCGCCGGTGACCTGGGGATGACGGCAGGCCTGCGGACGTCCGTCCTCGCCGACTGGCGCAACCAGGCGCCCAAGCGCCTCCCCGAGCTCCAGGAGCTGTGCGCCGAGCGCGCCGAGCGCCAGGGCGAACTGCAGTACCTGCTCGAACCCGACCTGAAAGAGGCCCGCGGCGGACTCCGGGACGCCACCGCCCTGCGAGCCGTCGCCGCCTCCTGGCTGGCCGACGCCCCGCGCGAGGGCCTCGACGACGCCCGGCGCCGGCTGCTCGACGTCCGGGACGCCCTGCATCTGACGACGGGCCGGGCCACCGACCGACTCGCGCTCCAGGAACAGGACCAGGTCGCCGCCGAACTCGGCCTGCTCGACGCCGACGTCCTGCTGCGGCAGGTCTACGAGGCCGCGCGGGTCATCTCGTACGCCAGTGACGTCACCTGGCGCGAGGTGGGACGCGTGCTCAGATCGCGTGCCGTGCGGCCACGGCTGCGGGCCATGCTCGGCGGCGGAAAGCCGGTCGTCGAACGCTCTCCGCTGGCGGAGGGTGTCGTCGAGCAGGACGGCGAGGTGGTCCTCGCCCGCGCCGCCCGCCCCGACCGCGACCCCGTGCTTCCGCTGCGCGCCGCGGCCGCAGCCGCGCAGGCCGGACTCCCGCTCTCCCTGCACGCCGTACGGCGCATGGCCGCCAACGTGCGCCCCCTGCCCACGCCGTGGCCCGTGGAGGCGCGTGAACAACTGGTCACGCTGCTCGGCTCGGGCAGCCCGACGATCGATGTCTGGGAGGCACTGGAGGCGGAAGGCCTGATCACCCAGCTGCTGCCCGACTGGGAGCGCGTGCGGTGCCGCCCGCAGCGCAACGCCGTGCACATCTGGACCGTCGACCGGCACCTGATCGAGACGGCCGTCCGTGCCTCGGAGTTCACACGGCGCGTCCACCGCCCCGACCTGCTGCTCGTCGCCGCACTGCTGCACGACATCGGCAAGGGCTGGCCCGGCGACCACTCGGTGGCCGGCGAGATCATCGCGAAGGACGTGGCCGCGCGGATCGGTTTCGACCGCGACGACGTCGCCGTACTCGCCGCTCTCGTACGGCACCACCTGCTGCTCGTGGACACCGCCACCCGGCGTGACCTGGAGGACCCGGCCACCGTGCGCTCGGTCGCTGAGGCCGTCGGGTCGCAGGGCACCCTGGAACTGCTGCACGCCCTGACCGAGGCGGACGCCCTGGCCACCGGCCCCGCCGCCTGGTCGTCCTGGCGGGGCTCGCTCGTCGCCGACCTGGTGAAGAGGGTGGCTGCGGTGCTCGCCGGGGACGACCTCGACGAGCCCGAGGCCGCCGCGACCACCGCCGAGCAGGAACGGCTCGCCATCGAGGCGATCGCCACCGGAGGCCCGGTGCTGTCCCTGCGCGCGCAGACCGAGTCGCCCGTGGACGAGCAGCCCGCGGGCGACCCGGAACCTCTCGGCGTCGAACTCGTGATCGCCGTACCGGACCAGCCCGGCGTGCTGCCGGCGGTCGCGGGAGTGCTGGCCGTGCACCGCCTGACCGTCCGCACCGCGGAACTGAGCGCCCTGAACCTGCCCGACGGCGTCGAGGGCTCGGTGCTCCTGCTGAACTGGCGGGTCGCCGCCCAGTACGGCTCGCTGCCCCAGGCCGCCCGGCTGCGGGCCGATCTCGTACGGGCCCTGGACGGGTCCCTGGATATCGCCGGGCGGCTGGCCGAGCGCGACGCGGCGTATCCGAGGCGCCGCGGTGTCGTCGCGCCCGCGGCGCGCGTGACGGTCGCCCCGGCGGCGTCCCGGCACGCCACGGTGATCGAGGTCCGCGCCCAGGACGCCCCGGGACTGCTGTTCCACATCGGGAGCGCCCTGGAGGACGCGGGCCTGCGGATGCGCAGCGCGCACGTGTCGACGCTGGGCGCCAACGCCGTGGACGCCTTCTACGTCACCGACGGCAAGGGCGTGCCGCTCGCAGCCGGTGAGGCGGCTTCCGTGGCCCGGAAGCTGGAAGAGACGCTGCGGGCCTAGGGCCCTCCCGACGGATCCCCGTGCGGCGAGCGCGCGTGCCGGGCGTCGCGGTGCCGCGGAGATCCGTCAGAAGGGCCCTGACCCGGGGGATCCCGGCGACGTGGGTCGCCGGGATACCCTGGAGGGCGATTCCCAGCTGCCACCGACCCCGAGGACCGCGAGCGCCGTGTTCGATACTCTTTCCGATCGCCTCTCAGCGACTTTCAAGAACCTGCGCGGCAAGGGACGGCTCTCCGAGGCGGATATCGACGCCACCGCGCGCGAGATCCGTATCGCCCTGCTCGAAGCGGACGTGGCCCTTCCCGTAGTTCGCGCGTTCATCAAGAACGTCAAGGAGCGTGCCCTCGGCGCCGAGGTCTCCGGTTCGCAGTACCCCGCCCAGCGGGTCCTCGACATCGTCAACGAAGAGCTGGTCACCATCCTGGGCGGCCAGACCCGCCGCCTGCGCTTCGCCAAGCAGCCCCCGACCGTGATCATGCTCGCGGGTCTGCAGGGCGCCGGTAAGACCACCCTCGCGGGCAAGCTCGCCAAGCACCTCAAGGACGAGGGCCACTCGCCGCTTCTGGTCGCCGCCGACCTCCAGCGCCCGAACGCGGTCACCCAGCTGAGCGTCGTCGCCGAGCGTGCGGGCGTGGCCGTCTTCGCCCCGGAGCCGGGCAACGGCGTGGGCGACCCGGTCAAGGTCGCCAAGGACTCCGTCCAGCACGCCAGGACCAAGGTCCACGACATCGTCATCGTGGACACCGCCGGCCGCCTCGGCATCGACCAGGACATGATGCGGCAGGCCGCGGACATCCGGGACGCGGTCTCGCCCGACGAGATCCTCTTCGTCGTCGACGCGATGATCGGCCAGGACGCCGTCAACACGGCGGAGGCCTTCCGTGACGGCGTCGGCTTCGACGGCGTGGTCCTCTCCAAGCTCGACGGTGACGCCCGCGGTGGTGCGGCCCTGTCGATCGCCTCGGTCACCGGCAAGCCGATCATGTTCGCGTCGAACGGCGAGAAGCTGGAGGACTTCGACGTCTTCCACCCGGACCGGATGGCGTCCCGCATCCTCGACCTGGGTGACCTGGCCACCCTGTTCGAGAAGGCGCAGAAGGAGTTCAGCGAGGAAGAGGCCGCCAAGATGGCCTCCAAGCTCGCCTCCAAGAAGGGCCAGGACTTCACGCTCGACGACTTCCTGGCCCAGATGGAGCAGGTCAGGAAGATGGGCAGCATCAGCAAGCTGCTCGGCATGATGCCCGGCATGGGCCAGATCAAGGAACAGATCGCCAACATCGACGAGCGGGACGTCGACCGTACGGCCGCCATCATCAAGTCGATGACCCCGGCCGAGCGCCAGGACGCGACGATCATCAACGGCTCCCGCCGCGCCCGTATCGCCAAGGGTTCCGGCGTCGAGGTCAGTGCCGTGAAGGGCCTGGTCGAGCGGTTCTTCGAGGCCCGCAAGATGATGTCCCGCATGGCCCAGGGCGGCGGAATGCCGGGGATGCCGGGGATGCCGGGCATGGGTGGCGGTCCCGGCCGCTCCAAGAAGCAGCCCAAGCAGGCCAAGGGCAAGCAGCGTTCCGGCAACCCGATGAAGCGCAGGCAGCAGGAGCAGGAGGAGGCCGCACGCAAGGCCGCCGGTGCCCAGGGCGGGGCCTTCGGTGTGCCCGGCCAGCAGGCGCCGCAGGACTTCGAGCTGCCCGACGAGTTCAAGAAGTTCATGGGCTGAGCAGGACCGCGTTCATCTCTGCGTGTGCCGGGGGTTGGTCCATGTCGTAACGTCCGGATATGACCAACCCCGCCCCGCCGCGCAAGTCTCCCGAACAGCCCTGGCGCACCGAGGGGACCCCCGAGGAGCCGCCGAAGCCGCCGTCGGGCGGGCGCCGGCCGCGCGGCGGCTGGTGGAGCCTGATCGTCACCGCGCTGGTCGTGTACCTGATCGCCAACCTCGTGCTGTCCTTCTTCAACGAGGGCGACGAGCCGACGATCTCCTACACGGAGTTCAGCAAGCAGGTCGACGCCGGCAACGTCAGCAAGATCTACGCCAAGGGCGACGCGATCCAGGGCCAGCTCAGGAAGAAGCAGGACAACCCCGAGGGCGACGGCAGCTACACCAAGTTCAGCACCGAGCGGCCGACCTTCGCGGACGACCAGCTCTGGCAGGACCTGACCAAGCACGGCGTCACGGTCACCGCCGAGCCGGTCGTCCAGCACCGCAGTTTCCTGGCCAACCTGCTGATCTCCCTGGCCCCCATGCTGCTGCTGGTCGTGCTGTGGATCTTCATCGCGCGGCGGATGAGCGCGGGGATGGGCGGCGCGGGCGGCATGCTCGGCCGCAAGGCGCCGCCCAAGCCGGTCGAGCTGGAGGAAGGCACGAAGCGCACCACCTTCGAGGACGTGGCCGGCATCGACGAGGTCGAGGGCGAGCTCAACGACGTCGTCGACTTCCTGAAGAACCCGGACGCGTACCGCAGGATGGGCGCCAAGATGCCGCGCGGCGTGCTCCTCGCGGGCCCGCCCGGCACCGGAAAGACCCTGCTCGCGCGGGCCGTGGCCGGTGAGGCGGGCGTGCCCTTCTTCTCGGCCTCCGCGTCCGAGTTCATCGAGATGATCGTCGGCGTCGGAGCCTCACGCGTGCGTGAGCTCTTCGCCGAGGCCCGCAAGGTGGCACCGTCGATCATCTTCATCGACGAGATCGACACCATCGGCCGAGCCCGCGGCGGCGGCTCCGGCATGGGCGGCCACGACGAGCGCGAACAGACCCTCAACCAGATCCTGACCGAGATGGACGGCTTCTCGGGCTCGGAGGGCGTCATCGTCATCGCGGCCACCAACCGCGCCGACGTCCTGGACCCGGCCCTGACCCGCCCCGGCCGCTTCGACCGGGTGGTCATGGTCTCGCCCCCGGACCGCGGTGGCCGCGAGGCGATCCTGGAGATCCACACCCGCGAGATCCCGCTCGCCGACGACGTCGACCTCGCCCAGGTCGCCCGTACGACCCCGGGCATGACCGGCGCCGAACTGGCCAACCTCGCCAACGAGGCCGCCCTGCTCGCCGTCAAGCGCCAGCAGGAGAGGGTTACCCAGGCCGACCTCTCGGAAGCCCTGGAGAAGGTCCAACTGGGCGCCGAACGGCCCCTGGTGATGCCCGAGGAGGAGCGGCGCAGGACGGCGTACCACGAGAGCGGACACGCCCTCCTCGGCATGCTCCAGCCCGGCGCCGACCCCGTCCGCAAGATCACCATCGTCCCGCGCGGGAGGGCGCTCGGCGTCACGCTCTCGACACCGGACGCGGACAAGTACGCGTACACCGAGGAGTACCTGCGCGGCCGGATCATCGGCGCGCTCGGCGGTATGGCGGCCGAGCAGGTCGTCTACGGCGTCATCACGACCGGCGCGGAGAGCGACCTCGAACAGGTCACCAACATCGCGCGCGGGATGGTCGCCCGCTGGGGGATGAGCGAGCGGGTGGGACGGCTGTCCGCCCTCCCGGGCGACGCGCAACAGGCGTACGGCCTCGCCGCCGCGCCCCAGACCCTCGACGTGATCGACGGCGAGATGCGACGGATCGTCGACGAGTGCTACGAGGAGGCGTGCCGCCGGCTCACCGAGCACCGGGGCCAACTGGACGCGCTCGCGCAGGCCCTGCTGGCGAACGAGACGCTGGAGGAGGCGGACGCGTACCGCATCGCCGGGGTCACGCGGCTGAGGAAGGACACGGAGTCCTAGGGGACGCGCGCGATCAGATAGCGGAAGACGTTCGGCATCCACACCGTGCCGTCCCGGCGCTGATACGGATGCAGGGCTTCCGCCACCTCCTTGTCCACCTGGGCCTGGTCGGTCGCCGCGATCGCCGCGTCGAACAGCCCCGTCGACAGCAGCCCCTTGAGGGCGCTGTCGAGACCGGAGTACCCGAAGGGACAGGCCACCCGTCCCGAGCCGTCGGGCCTGAGGCCGGCCCGCTGGGCGACCTCCTCCAGGTCGTCGCGCCGGGCCGGGCGCCAACTGCCGTTGCTGCGCAGCGGATCCGCCAGCTTGGTGGCCACCCGCAGGACGGTGGACGTGGCGCACCGCTCCGGCGGACCCCAGCCGGCGAGCACCACGGGCGCCCCTCGTCCGGCGAGCGGTGTCGCCGAGGTGAGCAGCTCCCCGAGCCCCTCCGAGTCGCCCGCGAGACAGCCGATCGGCTCGAAGGCGGTCACGAGGGTGTACGGGGGTGCCGCTAACGCGGCGTTCTCGACCGGTCCGTCGACGAGCCGGGTGCCGGTACGCGTGCGCGTGGCCCGGGTCTCCGGCTGCAGCCGCTCCCGCGCGAGAGCCAGCCGCTCGGGACGGGAAGACTCGACGCCGGCGACTGTCGCGCCCCGAGCGGCGGCCATCAGCAGGGCGAGGCCGCTGCCGCAGCCGAGGCCCAACAGCCGGGTCGCCGGGCCCACTTCGAGTCGCTCGTAGGCGGCCTCGTACAGCGGAACCAGCATCCGCTCCTGGATCTCCGACCAGTCACGCGCGCGTGCACCGAGGTCCGTACGGGACGCATCTGCCGTCCGGGACAGGTGCTGCCGCACGAGCGTAGGTGTCATGGATAAGCGCCCCAATCCGAGAGTTGTCTCTGTGCCCGATTACGTAGACCCCGTGACGTGCGCTCGCACTTCCCCCGTATGTCAGGTAACTCCGCACTCGACCGCTCGTCCAGAGGCTGAAGGGCCCGGCTTGTGGGTTGGCTGTGCGACAGAAAAGAATTCACATGTCGGCAACGTGGGCCCGTAGCATCCCGTCATGGCAAAAGCACCTGTTCTCACGCCCCGGGCGGACGACTTTCCGCGCTGGTACCAGGACCTGGTCGGCAAGGCCGAACTGGCCGACAACGGTCCGGTGCGCGGCACCATGGTCATCCGACCGTACGGGTACGGGCTGTGGGAGCGGATGCAGGCCGAGATGGACGCCCGCATCAAGGAGACGGGTGCCCAGAACGCGTACTTCCCGCTGCTGATCCCTCAGTCGTACCTCACCCGTGAGGCCGACCACGTCGAGGGCTTCGCGCCCGAACTCGCGGTGGTCACCCACGGCGGCGGCAAGGAACTCGAGGAGCCCGCCGTCGTCCGCCCCACCTCCGAGATGATCATCAACGACTATTTCGCGAAGTGGGTGCAGAGCTACCGCGATCTGCCCCTGTTGATCAACCAGTGGGCGAACGTGGTGCGTTGGGAGCTCCGGCCCCGGCTCTTCCTGAGGACGTCGGAGTTCCTGTGGCAGGAGGGCCACACCGCGCACGCCACCAGGGAGGACGCCCGCGCGTTCGCCTCCCGCATCCACCGGCAGGTCTACGAGGACTTCATGAGAGACGTCCTCGCCATGGACGTCGTCGCCGGCCGCAAGACCGTCAAGGAGCGCTTCGCCGGAGCCGTCAACACCCTCACGCTCGAAGGCATGATGGGCGACGGCAAGGCCCTCCAGATGGCCACCAGCCATGAGCTGGGCCAGAACTTCGCCAAGGCCTTCAACACCTCGTACCTGTCGAAGGAGGGCACCCAGGAACTCGTCTGGCAGACCTCCTGGGGTTCGACCACCCGCATGATCGGCGCCCTCGTGATGATGCACGGCGACGACAACGGCCTCCGGGTCCCGCCGCGGCTGGCGCAGATCCAGGTGGTGGTTCTGGCCATCAAGGGCGACGAACCGGTTCTGGCCAAGGTCCGCGACATCGCCGCCCGGCTGAAGGCGGCGGGCCTGCGCGTCCACGTCGACGACCGCACCGACACCCCCTTCGGCCGCCGCGCGGTCGACTGGGAGCTCAAGGGTGTACCGGTCCGCGTCGAGGTCGGGCCCCGTGACCTGGAGAACGGCACCGCGATGGTGGTGCGCCGGATTCCGGGAGGCAAGGAGGCGGTCGCCGTCGACGATCTCGTACGCCTGCTCCCCGCCGCCCTCGAGGAGGACCAGGCGCTGCTGCTGGCCCAGTCCCGCGAGCGCCGCGAGTCCCGTACGGCCGACGTGTCGACCTACGAGGAAGCCGTCGAGGTCGCCGTCGCCGGCGGCTGGGCGCGGATCCCGTGGGCCACCCTCGGCACAGAAGGCGAGGCCAGGCTGGCCGCGCACGCGGTGACCGTACGGTGTCTGGTCGCGGACGACGGGTCGGTGCCGGGAACCGACGACGCCCCCGGTAACGTCGCAGTGGTGGCACGCTCCTACTGAGGCAGCGCGCTCCGTCGCGAGAGCGACCGAAACGCCCCTTGCGCACCCGCCGATCCCAGCGGCCCCGGCGCGTGGACGCGATCTACGTGCCGGGGCGTACCTCACACTACGCACCGGCTTGGTATGAGCTGTGAGGCTTCTCCGCAGATCAGCGCACCCGCCCTCGTCTCCACGCATCAGCGGCAACTGACGGGTACGTGCAAATTATTTGGGATGGCCCGGAATAGGAACACAGGGGCACTCTGGCTCGTTGTCATTACGTGAGCACGACACAGACACCACCTGTTCTCGCCGCAGAGCTGGCAGAGGCGTGGGCCGACATTCAGCGGTACCACCCCGAGCTGCCGGACCTTGCCGCGCCAGAGTCCCTGATCGGGGAGTCGTCGTCCGCGTGCGGTCACGAGCTCTCCTTCGAGCGACTGCTTCACGAGGCAGTCCACGGCATCGCCGCCGCGCGAGGCATTCGCGACACCTCCCGCGCCGGCCGCTACCACAACCGCAGATTCCTCGCGATCGCCGAGGAGATGGGCCTGGACCACCCCGAGGAGCCGCACCCCAGCAGTGGCTTCTCGCTGGTCTCGCTCACCCCCGAGGCAAAGCGCCGCTACCGCCCGACCATCGAGCGGCTCCAGCGCGCCCTCAAGGCCCACACGGCGGCGACCTCCGCCGACACCGCCCGCTCCTTCCGGGGTCCGGCGGCCCGTCACGGCTCCTCCGGAGGCGGAGTCCGGGTCAAGGCGGTCTGCGACTGCGGCCGCAACGTACGAGTCGTCCCCTCCGTCCTGGCCCAGGCGCCGATCGTCTGCGGGGGCTGCGGGAAACCGTTCCGGATCCCCGAGATCGTGGGCGCGGCGGCGAGCTGAGACCGCGGCTGCTCGTGGCAGTCGCGTTCCCTGCCCGGGGGCACCCGGAGCGCCGGGTGCCCTTCAGGCATGCGCGTACCCGGCCTCGGTCGGGAGCGAGCCGCAGGGTGTGGCACAATGGCTAGCTGTACTCGACAGCCGCACAGGAACCCTCTCGCCTCCGGCTGACGCGTCCATCGGGCACTCGGGTACCGCAACCCCACGCGGCAGTCTCGCCGTGCCCAACCACGTCAAAACCAGGAGAACCCACTCCCGTGGCAGTCAAGATCAAGCTGAAGCGTCTGGGCAAGATCCGTTCGCCTCACTACCGCATCGTCGTCGCCGACTCCCGCACCCGTCGTGACGGTCGTGCGATCGAGGAGATCGGCCTGTACCACCCGGTGCAGAACCCCTCGCGCATCGAGGTCGACACCGAGCGTGCGCAGTACTGGCTGGGTGTCGGCGCGCAGCCGACCGAGCCGGTTCTCGCCATCCTCAAGCTGACCGGCGACTGGCAGAAGTTCAAGGGCCTGCCCGCCCCTGCTCCGCTGCTCGTGGCCGCTCCGAAGGCCGCGCGCCCCGTGTTCGACGCCCTCGGCGGCGAGGACGAGGGCAAGGGTGAGGCCATCACCCAGAAGAAGAAGGCTGAGAAGAAGGACGAGGCTGCCGCCGAGTCCGAGTCGACCGAGGCCTGAGCATGCTCGAGGAGGCTCTCGAGCACCTCGTGAAGGGCATCGTCGACAACCCTGACGATGTGCAGGTCGCCTCGCGCGACCTGCGCCGCGGACGGGTGCTGGAGGTCCGGGTCCACCCGGACGACCTCGGCAAGGTGATCGGCCGCAACGGCCGCACCGCACGCGCCCTGCGCACCGTCGTGGGCGCCATCGGCGGCCGTGGTGTCCGCGTCGACCTCGTCGACGTCGACCACGTCCGCTGACGCAACGCAGCACCGGCTCGGGCCGGGGAGGGCCGATGGGCCGTCCCCGGCCCGTAGTCGTACCTACAGGAGATCAAGCACAGTGCAGCTGGTAGTCGCTCGCATCGGCCGCGCCCACGGGATCAAGGGCGAGGTCACCGTTGAGGTCCGCACCGACGAGCCGGAGCTGCGGCTCGGGCCCGGTGCCGTACTGCTCACGGACCCCGCCGCCACGGGCCCCCTCACCATCGAGACGGGCCGCGTCCACAGTGGTCGCCTCCTTCTGCGCTTCGAGGGCGTGAAGGACCGCACCGGCGCCGAGGCGCTGCGCAACACCCTCCTGATCGCCGAGGTGGACCCGGAGGAGCTCCCCGAGGAGGAGGGCGAGTACTACGACCACCAGCTGATGGACCTGGACGTGGTCACCGCGGACGGCGTCGAGGTCGGACGGATCACCGAGATCTCGCATCTGCCCTCCCAGGACCTCTTCATCGTCGAGCGGCCCGACGGCAGCGAGGTGCTCATCCCCTTCGTGGAGGAGATCGTCAGCGAGATCGACCTGGAGGCGCAGCGTGCGGTCATCACGCCCCCGCCCGGGTTGATCGACGACCAGGCGGAGATCGCGTCGACCAGGGAAGACGACGCATGAGGCTCGACGTCGTCACCATCTTCCCGGAGTACCTCGACCCCCTGAACGTCTCCCTCGTCGGCAAGGCACGCGCGCGTGGACAGCTGAACGTGCGGATCCACGACCTGCGCGCGTGGACGTACGACCGCCACAACACCGTCGACGACACCCCGTACGGCGGCGGCCCCGGCATGGTCATGAAGACCGGCCCCTGGGGCGAGGCGCTGGACTCGGCGCTCGCGGACGGATACGAGTCGGGCTCCCACACACCCGCCCTCGTCGTCCCCACCCCGAGCGGCCGCCCCTTCACCCAGGAACTCGCCGTCGAGCTCTCCGAGCTTCCCTGGCTGGTCTTCGCGCCCGCGCGCTACGAGGGCATCGACCGCCGGGTCATCGACGAGTACGCCACCAGGATGCCCGTCTTCGAGGTGTCCATCGGTGACTACGTCCTCGCCGGCGGCGAGGCGGCCGTACTGGTGATCACGGAGGCGGTGGCCCGACTGCTGCCCGGAGTCCTCGGCAACGCCGAGTCGCACCAGGACGACTCCTTCGCGCCCGGCGCCATGGCCAACCTCCTGGAGGGGCCCGTCTACACCAAGCCGCCCGAGTGGCGCGGCCGCGGCATCCCGGACGTGCTGCTCAGCGGGCACCACGGCAAGATCGCCCGCTGGCGCCGTGACGAGGCCCTCAGGCGTACGGCGGCCCACCGGCCCGACCTGATCGAGCGCTGCGATCCCAAGGGCTTCGACAAGAAGGACCGCGAGATGCTCTCCATCCTTGGCTGGGCGCCGGACCCGGCGGGGGAGCCGTACGGCCGATTTTGGCGCAGGCCGGAAGGCATGGGAGACTAGGACGCTGTCGTGCGTCGTCCGGCGTGCGCCCCTGCCACAGGGGGACACGACGCCCGCCCCGACACGGACAGCATCCTCACGAAACACCTAACTACCGCCTATGACCTGTGGCATGGGTGAAGAAAGCAGATGAAATGTCCCACCTGCTCGACTCCGTCGACGCCGCGTCGCTGCGCAGCGACGTCCCCGCGTTCCGCCCGGGTGACACCGTCAACGTCCACGTCCGCGTCATCGAGGG
Organism: Streptomyces sp. NBC_00285; assembly: GCF_036174265.1. Classification (NCBI taxonomy): domain Bacteria; kingdom Bacillati; phylum Actinomycetota; class Actinomycetes; order Kitasatosporales; family Streptomycetaceae; genus Streptomyces; species Streptomyces sp. NBC_00285. The sequence goes on from NZ_CP108055.1 coordinate 7,654,439, forward strand.
CAACCGCTCCCGTGTGCAGCAGTTCAAGGGCGTAGTCATCCGTCGCCAGGGCGCCGGTGTCCGTGAGACCTTCACGGTCCGCAAGGTCTCGTTCTCCGTCGGCGTCGAGCGCACCTTCCCGGTGCACACCCCGATCGTCGAGAAGATCGAGCTGGTCAGCCGCGGTGACGTGCGTCGCGCCAAGCTGTACTACCTGCGCGAGCTCCGCGGCAAGGCCGCGAAGATCAAGGAGAAGCGCGACAGGTAAGCGCTTTTCGGGCGTCACAGCGGGGCCGGATAGCATCTGGCCCCGATGGACACCGAAGCACAGCCTACGGAGCGCGACCGCTCCTCCCGCCCTGAACCAGGGGCCGCGGAGGGACGGTCGCGTTTCGCGTTGGTGCCCAGGCGGGCAGCGCGGATCACCGAGTGGATGCCCGGCGGCTGGGTCTCCCTGACTCTGCTGCTCTGCCTGGTCTTTCTTCTGCTCCTCAGCACGTTCGTGGTCAGACCTTTCCAGATTCCTAGCGGATCCATGGAAAACGGATTGAGGATCGGGGACCGGGTTCTCGTAAATAGGTTGGCGTACCGTTTCGGTTCCGATCCGCAGCGCGGTGATGTGGTGGTGTTCGACGGAACCGGGTATTTCGGGGACGGGGACTACGTCAAACGCGTTGTGGGTGTGGGGGGAGACCACGTGGTGTGCTGCGACAAGAAGGGGAGGATCGAGGTGAACGGCCGGTCGGTCGACGAGTCGGGCTTCCTGTACCCGGACGACAGCCCCTCCTCTGTGCCCTTCGACGTGGAGGTGCCCGACGGCGCCCTGTTCCTCCTCGGTGACCACCGCAGCATCTCCAGCGACTCCCGGGACCACCTGGGCTCACCGGGCGGCGGCATGATCCCCGTCGAGGACGTCCTCGGCCGGGCCGACTGGATCGTCTGGCCCGCCGGCCACGCCACCCGCCTGCACCGTTCCGCCGCCTACGCGCGCGTGCCCGAAGCGGAGGGAGCGCATGGGTAACCGCGGCCGACCGCGCGGTGTGTCGAGCGACGCCGCTGACAATCCGCTGCCCACCGGTGTCCGGCGCTCCTCCAGTTCCGCCGGCAGCGGCCGCTCACGCGCGGAGCGGCGCCATCTCCAGCGCAAGGTCAAGCGCCGCCGACGGCGTGGTGCCGTCAAGGAGATACCCCTCCTCGTCGGCGTCGCGGTCCTCATTGCCCTGGTCCTCAAGACGTTCCTCGTGCAGGCGTTCGTGATCCCGTCCGGCTCCATGGAGCAGACGATCCGGATCGGCGACCGGGTCCTGGTCGACAAGTTCACCCCGTGGTTCGGCTCCGAGCCTCAGCGCGGGGACGTCGTCGTCTTCAAGGACCCCGGCGGCTGGCTCCAGGACGAGCAGACCACGACGAAGAAGAACGACCCCGTCGTCGTCAAGCAGGTCAAGGAAGGGCTCACCTTCATCGGCCTGCTGCCGTCCGACAACGAGAAGGACCTGATCAAGCGGGTTGTCGGCGTCGGTGGCGACCGCGTCAAGTGCTGTGACACAGAGGGACGGGTGACCGTCAACGGCGTTCCCCTGAGCGAGACCGACTACCTGTATCCCGGAAACGCCCCATCCATCCAGGAGTTCGACATCACCGTCCCCCAGGGGCGGCTGTGGGTGATGGGCGACCACCGCGCCAACTCCGCGGACTCCCGCTTCCACCAGAACACCGACTACGGCGGAACCGTCTCCCTGAACTCCGTCGTGGGGCGGGCCATGGTCATCGCCTGGCCCTTCGGGCACTGGACCTCGCTGAAAGAGCCGAAAACTTACTCTTCCATTGCCGACTCGACGGCCGCGGCGACCGCAGCCTCCCAGGCGTCGCTTAGGGTTGCACCCGACGATCCGAACGAAGCGATCCAACTCCCGAGCCCTGCGGAACTCCCGCTCGTTATGGGAGTGGTGGGCCTGCGCCGTACTTGGGGCAGGCGGCGGCACAGAGTAAGGAGTTGGCGTGGGGGATGTGGCGGTTGGCGCACGATCCGGGCACGACGGCGAGGAGCACCGCGGACACCCCGTGGAAGCAGCCGACCCGGCCGCGGACAGCGCCGTGACCTCCGGGAGTGACTCCGGGGCGACCGAGGACGATACGACGGCTGGAGAGGCTCCCAGGACGGACGAACACGGGCCGGGCGGCGAGGCACCCCGGGCGAAGAAGCCACGCTCCTTCTGGAAGGAGCTGCCCATCCTGATCGGCATCGCGCTCGTGCTGGCGCTGCTGATCAAGACGTTCCTGGTGCAGGCCTTCTCGATCCCGTCGGACTCGATGCAGAACACCCTCCAGCAGGGCGACCGCGTTCTGGTCGACAAGCTCACCCCGTGGTTCGGGTCCAAGCCCGAGCGCGGCGAGGTCGTCGTCTTCCACGACCCCGACAACTGGCTGGCGGGCGAGCCGACGGCGGACCCGAACGCCGTACAGACGTTCCTCTCCTGGATCGGTCTGATGCCCTCCGCCGAGGAGAAGGACCTCATCAAGCGCGTCATCGGCGTGGGCGGCGACACCGTCTCCTGCGAGGGCACCGGTCCGCTGAAGGTCAACGGCCATGCGCTCAGCGAGTCGTCGTACGTCTACGCGGGCAACACCCCGTGCAGCCAGGACGACCAGGGTGGCCAGTTCACCGTGAAGGTTCCCAAGGGCTACATCTGGGTGATGGGCGACCACCGCCAGAACTCCCGGGACTCCCGGTACAACCAGTCGGACGCGCACCACGGCATGGTCCCGGTCAAGGAGGTCGTCGGTCGCGCCGTCGTGAAGGCCTGGCCGATCAACCGCTGGGACACCCTGCCGAAGCCGGACACCTTCGACCAGGCCGGTATCAACGACCAGGCGTCGGCGTCCGCCGCCCTGACGGTCGCGCCGCAGGGGATCGCCCTCGTCGGTGTGCTGCCGGTGGCGCTGTGGCGCCGCAGGAAGGCCGCGACGGAGCCCACCCGCTGATCGCAGCAAGGTCCTGTGGGATGCCACGCGACCTGGTGAAAGCTTTGCGGAGCTTGTCCCCACGGCCGGGCGGGAGGGGCTGACCCGCTCCGGTACCGCCCGGTAGGGTGCGGGTCCATGGGTGGCGAGAGCACTACACGTACGGCCCCGCACCGCGGCGGCACCAGCACGGGCCCGGTGGGCAGCCGGACCGGACAGCGACTGTCCGGCCTGGCCGTCGCACTGGGCATTGTGCTGTTCCTCGGGGGATTCGCCTGGGGCGCGGTCCTGTACCGGCCGTACACCGTGCCCACCGGCTCGATGACGCCCACGATCGACGCGGGTGACCGGGTGCTCGCGCAGCGCGTCGACGGCGACGAGATACGCCGGGGCGACGTCGTCGTCTTCACCGACCAGAACTGGGTGAGCAACGCCCCCGTGGTCAAGCGCGTCGTCGCGATCGGCGGCGACACGGTCTCCTGCTGCACCGACGGGAAGCTGACCGTCAACGGCAAGAAGATCGACGAGACGTATCTCAAGGGCAGCGTGGTCGAGGACAAGTCCATCCCGACCGTGAAGGTGCCCCAAAACCGCCTCTTTCTTCTCGGCGACGAGCGCCAGGGCTCACTGGACTCCTCCGCCCACCTCACCGACGCCGCCCAGGGCACCGTCGCCCGCTCGGCCGTGAGCGCCCGCGTGGACGCCGTCGTCTGGCCCATGAAGGGCATGCTGGAGAGCCCGACCGGCTTCGAACCGCTCGGCGCACTCTCCTCACCCGGTCCGCTGCGCATCATCGTCGCGATGATCGTCGCCGGCGCGGTGCTGGTACTGGGCGGCGGGGCGTACGGGCCGGTCGCCAAGCTCTTCACCAGGCGGCGCCCCGCCGCCCGGACGGAGCCCGCCGGTGCCCGCTGAGGTGCCGGCCCCTTCCGAGCACGCGTTCGACGGCGAACTGCGCAAGGTGTCCCGGGTGGTCCTGCTCGACCCCGAGGACCGCATCCTGCTCCTGCACGGGCACGAACCGGACGACCCGGCCGACGACTGGTGGTTCACGCCCGGCGGTGGACTGGAGGGCGACGAGACCCGTGAAGAGGCCGCGCTGAGGGAACTCCTTGAGGAGACCGGCATCACCGAGGTGGAGCTGGGGCCGGTGCTGTGGCGCCGGACGTGCTCCTTCCCGTTCGCGGGCCGCCGCTGGGACCAGGACGAGTGGTACTACCTGGCCCGTACGACGCAGACGGCCATCGAGGCGACGGCCCTCACCGAGCTGGAGCGGCGAAGTGTCGCCGGAGCGCGCTGGTGGACGTGTCAGGAACTGACCCGGGCACATGAGACGGTGTATCCGACCAGACTCGCCGAGCTGCTGCGCAGGCTGCTCGACGAAGGTCCCCCGGCCGGGCCCGTGACCCTCGACACCGAAATCGTCTAGGGGCTGTCGGGGCTGACGCACAATAGTGGGATCGCACGGGTGAAGGGGAACATGCCATGAGCGCCGAGGACCTCGAGAAGTACGAGACCGAGATGGAGCTCAAGCTCTACCGGGAGTACCGCGATGTCGTCGGTCTGTTCAAATACGTGATCGAGACCGAACGGCGCTTCTACCTGACCAACGACTACGAGATGCAGGTGCACTCGGTCCAGGGTGAGGTGTTCTTCGAGGTGTCCATGGCAGATGCATGGGTGTGGGACATGTATCGGCCGGCTCGCTTCGTGAAGCAGGTCCGGGTGTTGACGTTCAAGGACGTGAACATCGAGGAGCTGAACAAGAGTGATCTGGAGCTGCCGGGCGGGTGACGGGTGCTCGCGTCGGCACCCTTGTGGGTGACGGGGTTTTCCACAACCGGTGAGTAGTCCACCAAGATCAACACGGTGGACGGGCCTGCGTGATCGTTGGCGCCGGAGGTGGTGCCGACATGAACGCACGCAGTGCACTCGGCAAGTACGGCGAGAGTCTGGCCGCGAGGCGGCTGACCGAGGCGGGGATGACGGTCCTGGAGCGCAACTGGCGCTGTGGCAGGACCGGCGAGATCGACATCGTGGCGCAGGACGGGGAGGTCCTGGTCGTCTGCGAGGTCAAGACGCGGCGGGTGGGTGCCTTCGAGCACCCCATGGCCGCGGTGACCCCCCAGAAGGCGGAACGCCTGCGGGGCCTCGCCGCATGCTGGATCCACGCCCACGGAGGGGCACCGCCGGGAGGCGTGCGCATCGACCTCGTGGGTGTGGTCCTGCCGCAGCGCGGCGCACCCGTGGTCGAGCACGCGCGGGGGGTGGCCTGAGATGGGTTTCGCTCGCACATGCTCGGTGGCCCTGGTGGGCGTCGAAGGGGTCGTGGTCGAGGTCCAGGCGGACCTGGAGCCCGGAGTCGCCGCCTTCACCCTGGTGGGACTGCCCGACAAGAGCCTGACGGAGAGCCGTGACCGGGTCAGGGCCGCCGTCGTGAACTCGGGTGGTGAATGGCCCCAGAAGAAACTCACAGTGGGGCTCAGCCCGGCATCGGTGCCCAAAGCCGGTTCGGGGTTCGACCTCGCCATCGCGTGCGCCGTGCTGGGCGCCTCCGAACGGATCGACCCGCGCGCGCTCGCCGACATCGTGATGATCGGGGAACTGGGCCTGGACGGCCGGGTCCGTCCTGTCCGGGGCATCCTGCCTGCGGTACTGGCCGCCGCCGACTCCGGCTACGAACAGGTCGTCGTGCCGGAGTGCGCCGCCGCCGAGGCCTCGCTGGTACCCGGGGTCTCCGTCCTGGGCGTGCGCAGTCTCCGGCAGCTGATCGCGGTCCTCACGGACGAACCGGTGCCCGACGAGGAACCACATGAGCCGGGCCGCCCCGATCCGCTGCTGGCGGGCCTGCGCGTTCCGGGCACCGGCGCCGCCACCGGAATGCACACCGCAGGAGCCGCTCACCAGGACCACGGGCACGACCTGGCGGACGTCATCGGTCAGCTCTCGGCGCGGACGGCGGTGGAGGTCGCGGCGGCCGGCGGCCATCACCTATTTCTGGAGGGGCCGCCCGGCGCGGGCAAGACGATGCTCGCCGAGCGGCTGCCCGCGGTGCTGCCCCGGCTGCTCCGGGAGGAGTCGCTCGAGGTGACGGCGGTGCACTCGGTGGCGGGCCTGCTGCCGCCGGGCAAGCCCCTGATCGACGTCGCCCCCTACTGCGCCCCGCACCACTCGGCCACCATGCAGGCCCTCGTCGGCGGCGGGGCCGGTGTCGCCCGCCCCGGTGCCGTCTCGCTCTCGCATCGAGGCGTGCTGTTCCTCGACGAGACACCCGAGTTCGCCACCCGGGCCCTCGACGCGCTGCGGCAGCCGCTGGAGGCGGGGCACGTGGTGATCGCGCGCAGCGCGGGCGTCGTACGGTTTCCGGCGAAGTTCCTGATGGTGCTCGCCGCGAATCCGTGCCCCTGCGGTCGGTTCTCGCAGACCGACGACTTCTGCGAGTGCCCGCCCTCGGCGATCCGCCGCTACCAGGCGAGGCTCTCCGGTCCGCTGCTCGACCGGGTCGACCTGCGGGTGCAGGTGGACCGCGTCACGCGCGACCAGCTTGCCGGGCGGGGCGCCCGGGGTGAGTCGACCCAGGTGGTCGCAGACCGGGTGCGGGCGGCCAGGGAACGGGCGGCGACACGGTTGGCCGGAACTCCATGGCGGATCAACGGCGAGGTGCCCGGTCGCGAGCTGCGAAGCCGCTGGCACGCCGTGTCCGGGGCGATGGACGACGCCGAGCGCAATCTGGAAAGAGGCGTGCTGACCGCCCGCGGACTCGACCGCGTCCTACGGGTCGCCTGGACGGTCGCGGACCTCGTCGGACACGACCGTCCGGATGCGACGGACGTCGCCCTGGCGCTGCAACTGCGCACCGGGGTACCGCGGGGCGTGCCCATGGCCCTCGGGGCACTGACGTGAGCGCCGACGGACCCGACGACGAGATGCTCGAGCGGGTCTTTCTCGCTCGGGTCGTCGAGCCCGGGGACGAGACCGGGGGACGGTGGGTCCGGGAATGGGGCGTGCGGGAGGTCGCCTCGCGGTTGCGGGGCGCCGGGAAGCCGTTGCCGGGGGTGGGGGAGAAGCGGTGGGAAGGACTGCGGGCCCGGGCGCGGGTGGCCGAGCCGGACCGGGATCTGGCCGTCGCGTACGCGGCCGGCGCGCGGTTCGTCGTTCCCGGAGCCGGCGAGTGGCCGGGGCAGCTCGACGACCTCGGGGACGCTCGCCCGCTCGGGCTGTGGGTGCGCGGGCGGCCCAACCTGCGGATGTGGGCGCTCAGGTCGGTCGCCGTGGTGGGGGCCCGTGCCTGTACCGAGTACGGGGCCCACATGGCGGCCACCCTCGGCACCGGGCTCGCCGAACGCGGATGGGTCGTCGTGTCCGGCGGCGCCTACGGGGTCGACGGCGCCGCCCACCGTGGCGCCCTCGGCGCCGGCGGTGCCACCGTCGCGGTGCTGGCCTGCGGGGTCGACCGGCCCTACCCGCGCGGACACACCCAGTTGATCACCAGGATCGCGGAACAGGGCCTGGTGATCGGGGAGTTGCCGCCCGGTGACCATCCGACACCCAGCAGATTCGTGTTGCGCAACAGAGTGATCCGACCTTCTCTGGGGGTGACATGCGTCGTGAAGCTTGTCCAGGGCACTTCGCGCAGCTCAGAGCCGGTGACGACGACGATAGCGAGTGCAACAGGTGTGGCGCTATCGCTGGATAGGGTGAGTTAGAAGGCTCGCGACTGGGGGCCGCCGACCGTAGGTCGGCGGCCCCCAGTCGAGATCGACTCAGACCTTGCGCGCCGGGATGGCGTAGGTATTGAAAAGTTGATCGCCATTTAGGCGATTTGCCGCGAGATGCGTGGCGACGCTGCCCTCGTCCCGCCATAGACCCAGTCCGTCGGCCAGGGCAACCGTGTACCTGGTCACGGCAGCTTTGAGGGCGTCGAGCTTGTCAGGCGTGATGACGACCATGCCCGGCTCCGGGGTGCCCAGCGAGTCGCAAATATTGCTGGGGTGGAGCATGACCGGCAGGGGAGTGGCTTCCGGATACTCGCGGCGGTCCCATCGGACGCTGCCGCCGAGCTGATTCAGATCGTGCTTCGAGATGGTGCTGGTGGTGCAGCCCGTCTTGAGTTCTGTGACGGCATGCCGAGTCGAGCTGAGAATCCAGAGGTTGTCTGGACCTTCGCCGCCGCTCTCCTTGTCGGGGCGGCTGCTGGCGAACCCGAGGTGCCGTCCCAGCTGCTGCCAGGCGGCTTCGGCCTGGTTCGTGCGCTCCTCGTCCCAGGCGACATCCTCCAGCAGGGCCTTGACCCCGAGGACGAATTGAGTTGGATTGTCGTATTTTGCGGCCAGGAACGCGGCTGCTTCTCGGGCTTGAACGGCCCCGGCCTTGACCTTGGCGGGGGCGATGCCGGCAGCTGGTCGCAATACCGCGTGGTTGAGTCCCGTAGCGTTCACGAGCACCTGCTGAGCCTGGTGCGAGTCGGTGAAGTGAACGTATCCAGCCCGCTGCTCCAGCAGCCATCCCCGCAAGGCTGGATCATCCGTCTGGTTGATCACCTGCACAAAACGTTCAGCTGCATTGCTGGTCTGGCCGACGACGGCCAGGTCGAATGCCTTCCGACTCGCGATGGCCTCGGGGCGGATTCTCGTGTACTCGGCGTAGCGGACCGTGGCCGTGCGGCGTCGGCTCTCCTCAACCCAGGCCGGATCTCTGCTGAGGAAAAGGGAGAGAGCCTCCCGAATCGAGCTGATTCCCTCGCCTTTGATCTGGAGGGCCAGTTCCTGGCTGAGCCCAAGCTGGGCCTGGGTCGCGTTGGAGAACATCGACAGGCGGTTCGGCTCCGTCGTGGCTCGGGCGAGGTTGGCTCCGAGAAGGAGAACTGCGCAGTGGTCGTCCCGATCACGCACGCCTCGGCCCATGCCCTGCTCGATCCTCTGGATCTCACGTGCTGTGACGGTCGGGCTGCCGGTCAGGGCATCCGCTTCGCGGCGGTCGGCGCCGCTCATCGGAGTGGGGACGCCATCGAGGATCAGGAGGCGACAGGCGTCGCCGGGCAGGTCGACCCCGTCGTATTTGTTGATCAAGACCACGAGGCGGCCGCGTGTGGACTTGAGGGTTTCTACTCCGGCTGCGAGGTCATCGACTCTGAGCACGGCGTCCGCGAACGGCTTCCACGGCTCTGCGGCCGGCCCACTGGGCACGATGACGACGACGTTGATCGGCTGTGCGTCGGGGGCACCGTCACCGTTCCGGTCACCGTTGGCGAATTGCCGGGCAAGCAGTCTGATGGCCCCGGCGTCGAGGTTGCGGTTGAGTGCCAGCGGAGAAAGGATCAGCCGGTCGCCGAGGTCCGCCGCGCTTCCTGGAGTGACGGGTTTGACCAGAAGTTCCGGGTCGGCATCGAGCGAGGTCACGAGCACACTGTCGTCTGCGAGAGTGGCAGTGAGGTAGACGCGGCGGCGGGCCTTCGCGAACGACGGGATCATGTGGATCGGCGGGCACGGCGGACGGATCTCGAAGCCTTGACTGGTCGCGGTCGCGGCGCACAGCGGAAGGACATCCGCGATCAGGGGCCACGTGAACCGGAACTCTTTGTTGCTTTCCCGGTGCGGGTGCAGCAGCTCCATGACGTCCTGGGCTCGGTCCGCCCATGCCCAGAACGGGACACGGATGGTCGCGGTGTACTCCGCTGTGCTGATGTCTGCCCATGCCTTCGCGGACTGTCGGCGCAAGTCGCCCTCGAACATGTCCAGGAGCGGCTGATAGGTGTCGTGTCCGCGGGCGATGTTGAGCGTGAACTGAGCCTCTGTGGCCGCCAGCGCGGCATGGGCGTCGTCAACGATCACGACACCCAGATCCATGGGCGGGTGTGATCCGCCGATCACTCCGAAGCGGGACAGGCCGTTGACGAGGGTGTGGAAAGTGGTGATCAGGATTGCCCGCTCGGCGCGGAACTCCATGTCGTCCGGGTCGCTGGCTGTCGCGAGTCCCAGCCGGTGGGCCTCGGCTCGGGCCTGGGATGCCAGGTATTTGTCGGGCGTGAGATAGACGGCCTTGCCGATGCCCTCGTTCAAGGTGCTCTGCGCGATCAGCAGGCCGACGACCGTCTTGCCGCCTCCCGTGTTCTGCTTGATCACGACGTCATGGTTGTCTCTGATGTCGAACCATGATTCGAATACCTCGCCCTGTTCCTGGCGGAGGTATGGGAAGGGGCGGTTCGGCAGTCCGTTGAAGATGTCGCGCGGGCGGATGAGGGGTGCACGATCGCCCTTGCCCAGCCTGCTCAGATCCAGAGGCATGTCCTTCGAGTCCCCTCTCCCGCCGGCTGCGGACGCTGCCGGTCTCGCATTGTCATCATGCCGTTGCCGGTTCCCTCGATGCACAACGATTAGTGACGCTGCGTGCGCCAGCCGCTGGCCAGGGGCGGCCTGCCCAACGTTTGGCGCTTCAGCGGCAAGCGTGATCAATTTCGTTGGTTAATGGCCCGGGTCAGCTCGCGGTTGGCGCCTCGTGCCGCCGCGAGCTCCTCGGTCCGTTCGTCGAGCTGACCGCGTACTTCCGCGAGTTCTTGCTCAAGGATCGCGATGCGCCGCTGTAGCTGGTCGACGTCGGTGGGGGCGCCGAGGCCGGAGTCGGCCCATGCGGACTCTCCGAGCGATTCGGAGAGGCGTTTCTCCAGTTGCCGGACCCGCTGGGCGAGCCGCGTGTTGCGCTCCAGCGCGTTGGCCAGGTCCGCCTGGAGCGAGGCCCTGGTCACGGCTGCCTGCCGCCCTTCAGACGGGGGGCTGGCCGCGGCGGTGTGGACTCGTTCGAGCAGGTCTCGGTGCCGATAGAGGAAGGTGCGATCGACCCGCGCCGCGCGGGCGAGCCCGGACACGGTGATGGCCTCGCCGCTTCGCAGGGCTGCGTCGATTGCTTTGAGGACGCGTTCGCGTCGGCGGGCCGAGTCTGCCCGCTTTCCTTCGATCATGGGGGCGGTCATGAGGCTCTTCCAGGACGGAGGTCGGGCAGGGGCTGGCGGATCTTCGGCATTCCGAGTGAGACGACGTGGCGGCTGTTGCGGACCAGTCCGACGGCCTGCTCGATCTGGGTCCGGTCTTCGGCGGTGAGTCCGTCGAGGTCCTCGCGGACACGGCGGACCAGGCGCCTCACTCGGGTGATCTCCTCGTCCGAGGGCATTGCCTCGCCCTTGGCCCAGGAATCGGCGTCGGCGAAGGCCGCGAGCCGTTCCCGGTTGCGCAGGAGATCGGCCAGGTATGCCTCCAGGTCTGGCAGATAGGACACGTCGGTGCGGAAGTGTCCGCAGCCGACGCAACGGAACCGCACCGGGCAGTCGTGGCCGCCAGCCGCGACGTTCGACGGCTCGGAGCAAACGCCGTAGGGAACGGCGACTTCGCCGACGGCTCTGCGGGCGTGTTCGGAGTCGAGTAGGTTCTTGGCCTGGCGCCAGACGCGGTTGCCGTGCCGGTCGAACTGCATGGCGGTGACGCGGTCGACGGCCTCCCTGCGGCGGGTCTCGCCAACGCGGTAATAGCGTTGAGTGGTGTCGAGTTGGCGATGATCCATAAGCCCTCTGAGGACGTCGATGGGGACGCCCGCGTCGGCATGTCGTTGTGCGTAGGTGTGCCGGTAGGCGTAGGGGAAGATGTTCGCCTTGTCGTAGGGGAGCATCTCGGTGACGCGTTCGCCGTCCCGCAGGACCACGATGGGGACGACGAAGTCGGGCAGCGAGACGACCCAGGATCGATGCGCGTCGCTGATCCACCCGTCACTGACCGGCTTCGTGCCGTCCGGGTTCATCCGGATCGAGGGAAGCAGCTTGAGGTCCTTGACCGGGGTATCCGGGAACCGGGCCCGAGCACGTTTCTGCTGGTCGAGGATCACTGTTGCGGTCGCCTCGGGGATGGGCAGCCGCCGCCCGTTCCTGAGTGCCTTGTGGTTGTCGTAGATGAGCACGGGTTTGCCGTCGCTGTCGCGTTCGAGGCAGTCCCAGCCCAGGGTGCGGATCTCGCCGGGGCGTCGACCGGTGTCCATAAGGAGCTCGATGACGGTGCGGATCACCGGGTCCTCGCCGGAGCCCAGCGAGTTCAGGTGGTCGCAGAGCTGGCGCATCACCTCCGGCGGAAGGTCGTGGCCGGCCTCCGTGTCCTCCGGATCGTCGGGGATGTCCTCCCAGCGCAGGACGAAGTCGCTGTTCAGACCGTGCAACGGGTGCCCCGGCTGGTCCAGGCCGAGCGTCCTCATCCGGGTCAGCAGCCGCCTGACGTCACGGGCAATCTTGCAGCGGCGGACCGAGCTGATCTCCTCGCGTTCGTGCAGGAACCGGAGCCGGTTGAGGAAGTGCAGCACGTCCTCCCGGACGAGTAGCCGCGGAACGGTGCCCTCGTCGGCCCGGTTGAGCCGGAGGCTCGCCGAGAGGTGTGCCAGCGAGTTGATCTGACTCTGGACGGTGTTCCGGATCTTGTGGCCGCGGCGTCCGGGAACGTCATCGACGGCCCAGCTCTTGGCGGCCTCACGCAGCCAAGGCTGGCTGATCTCGTTGAAGTACAAGTTCCCGGCGAAGCCGAAGGCGGCGCCGTCCCAGGTGTCCTTGTGGCGCTCGGTCTCCGGCGACAGCTGGGAGCGGTCGCAGTGCTTGAGGATGCCCCTCACGAGTCGCCGGAGGTTCTTGGGCAGCGGGCTCGGGTCGAGTTCGCTCAGTGAGCCGAGTTGCTGGGCCCGGACGAGATCGGCGATGCCTCGGGTGTCCACGTCGAGCTGTCGGATTCCTTCGGCATAACGCTGTTGCAGGCCGTAGAGGAGTTCGGCGACGACCCGGTCAGGAAGGCCGCGCAGGCTGACCTTCCCCGACTCGGCGATTCCGGTCGCTGTCCGCCGCCACGTCTCCTCGTCGTGTGCGTACCCATTCCGGCGAACGATCTTCCACCGGTTCGTATGGGCATGGCAGTAGGGTCCCCGGCCGTGCCGGTCCCTCGCGCAGGCCGCGACCTGACACGGCCCGAAGCCCGGCAGCGGCCGGACGTCCGGATGACGGATGAACTCCTCCACCGGCAGGCAGAAGATGTTCTCCTGCTGGTGACCGTGAGTGGTGCACAACGGTCTGGTCGACGTCATCCAGGGCCTCGCGCAGTGCGGGACCCGGCAGTTGGAGATCCCGATCCCGCGCCAGGACCGCACGGTGTTCGCGACGAAGTCCTCGAACTCCTGGCCCCGCCGTTCCATCTGTTGCCAGCAGGCGACGCAGATCCCGCGGTGGGCCTTCGTGAAGGTCATCTGTTCGCAGCCGGCCACGAGGCACTGAGGCCCTCCCAGCAGCGGGTGACCCGCCGGGAAGGTCAGCACCCGGACACTGGAATCCCAGCTCATCGTGCTGAGGAAGTCCGGCTTCAATGCCGCCAGGAGCTCAGTGGTGAGCGGGTCTTCGATCGGGCGAGCCGGAGCAAGGGCAAGGGTCATCGGGAGTCTCCCTCGCTCAGCTGACGCGGTGATGGAACCCGTTCGACCGCCTCACGCAGCCGTGCCGCCTTGGGATGCAGATAGGGCCGGGCCGAGGCGGGGTTCTTCTGGCCCAGCAGGGCCTGGACCTCGTCGAGGCTGCCACCCGCGTCCGCGACGTTGCTGGCCATGGCGTGGCGACACATGTGCGGGGAGATCGGCCGGTCCAGCCCGGCCCGCCCGGCCAGCGACTCCACGAGCTCACCGATCGCGTCCGGGGTGACGGGGGAGCCGTAGGGCGGGCGGAACAGGTTGACCAGGACGAAGTCGCTGCCGCCGGCGCCCAGCCGCTCAAAGCGCTCCAGTGCGTACTGGTCGAAAGCCTGGACCACGAGGAAGTCGACGGGGAACCAGACCGAGGCCCGGCGCTTGGACCAGGCGTTGTTCTCGTTCTGCCGCCGGACGACGTGCAGGTGGGCTCCCTCGATGTCACAGCCCAGAGACCGCGAGTCCACCAGCAGGTGGAGGTCGGTGCGGTGCAGTCCCGCAGTCTGCCCGCGCCGGAGCCCGACCCGGGCAAGCAGCAGCAGAATCAGCCGGTCACGAGCGGAGCGGCAGGCGAGGAACATCGCGACGATCTCCTCGTCGCTGGCCCTGTCGACGTCGGTCTCCGGCTCCTGGAGCCGATGACGGGCGCGTAGCCGGTAGCGCAGCCCGCCGTTCTCACCGCGTGCCTCGTATGGCAGATCCCGGTCGTCGCCGAGTTCGTAGAGCTGTTCCAGCACCCACGCCGGGACCGCCTTGTTCACCACGGCGTGGGCCAGGAACATCCGGACCGCGGTCAGCACCTTGTTGATCCGGCTCTCGCCCCGGGCCGGCTTCGAGCCCGGCCCCGGCACCACGGTCACGTGCTGTCCGCCGTCGCCGGGCGTCCACTTGAGCCAGAGCATGAACAGCCCCATATCCCGGGCAGCCGTCCGCCAGTCGCGTCCCGTACGTACGCACCAGCGGAGGAACAGAGACACCCCTTCCGCGTACGACTTCGTCGTACTCTCCGCCCGGTCCCGAGCCAGTCTCAGCTCCCGCAGGAACCGATCAGCGCTCTCCACCACCACCAGGTCGTCATCCATCACGGTCCAGTACCTGGTGCCCGACGGCATCCGTACAGGGAAGGCCCGCACTTGTAGCCCCACTTCACGAGACGATCGCAACGATCCGCCGCAGAGCCACACCCCCCGAGTACCGCTGCAACCTCACCAACGAGAAGGGGAGTTGCAGCGTCACACCACAGCCACAGAACCCCCGGAGAACGCCGCCCTCACTCGGGGAACCGTGGTCGTCGAGGCGGCCCACCGCAGCGGCTCGCTGGTCACCGCGCGGGCAGCACAGCGGCTGGGACGTCACACGATGGGGGTACCCGGGCCGGCCACCAGCAGCCTCTCCGGCGGAGTGCACGAACTGCTGCGCGAGAACGCCACGCTCGTCACGGACGCCGCGGAAGTCGTCGAACTGGTCGGCGACATGGGCGAACTGGCGCCGGACCGGCGCGGACCGGTCCTGCCGCGCGATCTGCTGGACCCGGCGGCGCGGAGGGTCCTGGCCGCGCTGCCCGGGCGCCGGGAGGCGGACGTGGGCGAGATCGCCCGCGGCGCGCAGACCACGCAGGACGACGCGATCGCGAGACTGTACGAACTCCGTGCACTTGGTTACGTCGAACGACACGGCGACGGCTGGAAGTTGACACGCCAGGCGATGATCTCGGTCCGGGGCGGCCGGAGCCCGTGCTGACCGAGCGTGTTCGGCCGTCCGAGGGAGTCCCCGAAGCCCTTGGGATTTCCCGCAGTTGAAGTACTCCGGTGATCACACAGGGCGACCGTCGTGCCTTCGGGGAGCGGTCGGCGGAGCGTGTCCGCGCAGGAACCCGGCCACGCCCTTTGCGCACTGCGACACTTCAGTCACGCTACGCTCACGGGGATTCCGACGCAGTTCACATACATCGCGTACTTCACGGCAGAACGGCACAAGGCGACGAATGCCCCAGCACACTTCCGGGTCCGACCGGGCGGCGATCCCGCCAGCCGCCCGTGACGGTGGCAGCGTGCGACCGCCCGCTCCCTCGACCCTCGACGAGTTGTGGCGGTCGTACAAGGCGACGGCGGACGAGCGGTTGCGTGAGCAGCTGATCCTGCACTACTCACCGCTCGTGAAGTACGTCGCGGGACGGGTGAGCGTCGGACTGCCGCCCAACGTCGAGCAGGCGGACTTCGTGTCCTCGGGGGTCTTCGGACTCATCGACGCGATCGAGAAGTTCGACATCGACCGGGAGATCAAGTTCGAGACGTACGCGATCACCCGGATCCGGGGCGCGATGATCGACGAACTGCGGGCGCTGGACTGGATCCCGCGGTCAGTGCGGCAGAAGGCACGCAACGTCGAGCGGGCGTACGCGACCCTGGAGGCGCGGCTGCGGCGGACGCCCTCGGAGGCTGAGGTCGCCGGCGAGCTCGGCATCGCGGTGGACGATCTCCACGCGGTGTTCAGCCAGTTGTCGCTGGCCAACGTGGTGGCGCTGGAGGAGCTGCTGCATGTCGGCGGCGAGGGCGGCGACCGGCTCAGCCTCATGGACACGCTGGAGGACACCGCCGCGGACAACCCCGTGGAGGTCGCCGAGGACCGGGAGCTCAGACGGTTCCTGGCGCGGGCCATCAACACGCTGCCCGAGCGGGAGAAGACCGTCGTGACCCTGTACTACTACGAGGGGCTCACGCTCATGGAGATCGGGAACGTGCTGGGGGTCACCGAGAGCCGGGTCAGCCAGATCCACACCAAGTCCGTGCTCCAGTTGCGGGCGAAGCTGGCGAGTTTCGGCCGCTGACCCGGTCGGACGACCTCGTGGCGCGGGCCGGCCCGGTGGAGTGACTCCCGTCGGGAGTGGCGCGTCCGTACAGTGGTTGACGTGCCAAGGATTCGAGCGGCCTCAGTGGCCGAGCACCGGACGATGCAGCGGGCCGCTCTGCTGGACGCGGCTCGCTCTTTGCTGTCCGAGGGCGGGACGGAGGCGCTGACCTTCCCCGCTCTCGCCGAGCGGACGGGGCTCGCGCGGTCTTCCGTGTACGAGTACTTCCGCTCGCGGGCCGCCGTGGTCGAGGAACTGTGCGAGGTCGACTTCCCGGTGTGGGTCGCGGAGGTCTCGGCGGCGATGGCCGCGGCACAGGACGCGGAGGCCAGGGTCGAGGCCTATGTACGGCGGCAGCTCGCGCTGGTCGGGGACCGGCGGCATCGGGCTGTCGTCGCGATCTCCGCGAGCGAGCTGGACGCGGGAGCCCGGGAGAAGATCCGCGCGGCGCACGGCGGGCTGGTGGCGATGATCGTCGAGGCGCTCGCTGAGATGGGGCACGCGCAGCCCCGGCTGGCGGCCATGCTGGTGCAGGGGGTCGTGGACGCGGCTGTGCGCAGGATCGAGCTGGGCGCCGCGGAGGAGCCTTCGGTGATCACCGAGGCGGCGGTTTCCATGGCGTTGAGGGGTGTCCGGGGCTGAGGACCGGGCGGGTTTCGCCGTACTGAACTCTCTGAGGCAGGCCGGTATCGGGTCCGGCAGGGGCTGTGCCACCCGGTGATTGGGGTGCGGCTTGCGCGCACCGGGGTCGCTGTGTGCCAGGGGCCGCCCCCGTGGGCTCGGAGGTGCACTCCTGTCGATGGGCCAGGAGCCGTCACCACGGGCTGGGCCTACGCTTGTGGCCGGAACCGTCCCCGTGGGCCGGGAGCCACCCCTGCGGCCGCGAGCCCCCGCGGCTACCAGAGAGACCCCCGGGGCCGCAGGCCACCCCCGGGCAGCAAGTTGCCCCCGTCGGCCCGGGGCCCAGTCACCCCGCCCCACCGCTCCCATGGTCAGGGCAAGGGGATGTCGAGTACGGGCAGCAGCCTCGACGGGCCTCTGTGGAGCAGCCACGGTGGGAGCAGGGACAGTGGGTCCAGATACGTCTCGCCCCGCCGCAGGCCCCAGTGCACGCACATGGTCGTGCAGTGGGAGCCCGCCGGTTCCACCGTGCCGACGACCTCGCCCGCCTTCACCTCGTCGCCCTTCTCGACCGACGGGCGCACCGGTTCGTACGTCGTCCGGAGATCTGTTCCTGTCAGTTCCACGGACACCACGCCCTTGCCCGCCACCCGGCCCGCGAAGGACACCCGGCCCGGTGCCACCGCGCGCACCGGGGTCCCGGAAGGAGCTGCCAGGTCCACGCCGCGGTGACCGCGGCCGTACACCGTCGCCGGGGGTTCCCAGCCGCGGAGGACCGGCGGGCGGGTGCCCACGGGCCAGGTCCGGGCGATCGCCGGCACCGAGGTGTCGGTGGCCGCCGGGGCCAGGGCAAGGGGGCCGGGCGCGGGTGTCGACAGCGTCAGGATCAGCAGGAGTCCCAGGACCAGCCACGTACCGCATCGCTTCGCTCGCATGCCGGAACCGTCCCGCACCCGCCCCTGCCATGACCGGAGCCTGTGGACCACCGCCCGGTTGTGGACAACGCCGTCACCCGGTACCTCGCGGGTCCCGTACACTTCTTCTGGCGATCCGGGTCACCGGGTCGACTTCGCACGCCCCGACACGCGGCCGGCAACGGTCCTTGTCAGCGCCCCTCGGTCCTTCGTGGCACGGCGCATGTGGGTGTCAGGCGCGGGAGCCGTCCGGTCCCCGCGGCACAACCGAGAAACTCAAGGAGAACGGCCATGGCCGTCGTCACGATGCGGGAGCTGCTGGAAAGCGGCGTCCACTTCGGTCACCAGACCCGTCGTTGGAACCCGAAGATGAAGCGCTTCATCTTCACGGAGCGCAACGGCATCTACATCATCGACCTGCTCCAGTCGCTGTCGTACATCGACCGCGCCTACGAGTTCGTCAAGGAGACCGTCGCCCACGGTGGCACGGTCATGTTCGTCGGCACGAAGAAGCAGGCACAGGAGGCGATCGCCGAGCAGGCGACCCGCGTCGGCATGCCCTACGTCAACCAGCGCTGGCTGGGCGGCATGCTCACCAACTTCTCGACCGTCTACAAGCGGCTGCAGCGCCTCAAGGAGCTCGAGGTCATCGACTTCGAGGACGTCGCCGCGTCGGGTCTCACCAAGAAGGAGCTTCTCGTGCTCTCGCGCGAGAAGGCCAAGCTGGAGAAGACCCTCGGTGGTATCCGCGAGATGTCCAAGGTGCCCAGCGCCGTCTGGATCGTGGACACCAAGAAGGAGCACATCGCCGTTGGTGAGGCCCGGAAGCTCCACATTCCGGTGGTCGCGATCCTCGACACCAACTGCGACCCGGACGAGGTCGACTACAAGATCCCGGGCAACGACGACGCGATCCGCTCCGTCACCCTGCTCACCCGCGTGATCGCCGACGCCGTCGCCGAGGGCCTCATCAGCCGCTCGCGCGTCGCCACCGGTGACAAGGGCGAGAAGGCCGCGGGCGAGCCGCTCGCCGAGTGGGAGCGCGACCTGCTCGACGGTGGCGAGAAGAAGGCCGAGGAGGCTCCCGCCGCGGAGGCTGCCGAGGCTCCCGCTGCTGAGGCTCCGGCCGACGAGGCTCCCGCCGCCGAGGCTGAGGTCACGGAGGCTCCGGCCGCCGAGGCCGAGGTCACCGAGGCGCCCGCCGCCGAGGCTGAGGTCACCGAGGCTCCGGCCGCGGACGCCGAGCAGGCCTGATCCGTCAGCGTCAGGGGTGACGGCGGGAGCGGTACGGCATCCGACAGCGCCATCGGCGCGGTCAAGTCCGCTCCCGCCGTTCACCCGTAGGTCAGCGGAGAGTCGGCGGCCCCTGGCTGTATGGGGGGCCGCAGACCCCGTAGATCTTCGATCTTCCAGACTTCGAGAAAGACTTACAGACTCATGGCGAACTACACCGCCGGCGACGTCAAGAAGCTCCGTGAGCTCACGGGCGCCGGAATGATGGACTGCAAGAAGGCGCTGGACGAGGCCGAGGGCGACGTCGACAAGGCAGTAGAGGCGCTCCGGATCAAGGGCCAGAAGGGTGTCGCCAAGCGCGAGGGCCGCTCCGCCGAGAACGGCGCCGTGGTCTCGATCATCGCCGACGACAACTCCTCCGGCGTCCTCGTCGAGCTGAAGTGCGAGACGGACTTCGTCGCCAAGGGCGAGAAGTTCCAGGCCGTCGCGGGCGCGATCGCCGAGCACGTTGCCAAGTCCTCCCCGGCCGACCTGCAGGCCCTGCTCGCCTCCGAGATCGAGGCCGGCAAGACCGTCCAGGCGTACGTGGACGAGGCCAACGCCAACCTCGGCGAGAAGATCGTCCTGGACCGCTTCGCGCAGTTCGGTGACGGCTTCGTGACCGCGTACATGCACCGCACGATGCCCGACCTGCCCCCGCAGATCGGTGTCCTCGTCGAGCTGGACAAGCCGAACGCCGAGGTCGCCCGCGGTGTCGCCCAGCACATCGCCGCCTTCGCGCCGAAGTACCTCTCCAAGGAGGACGTGCCGGCCGAGGTCGTCGAGACCGAGCGCCGCGTCGCCGAGGAGACCACCCGCGCCGAGGGCAAGCCCGAGGCCGCCCTGCCGAAGATCGTCGAGGGTCGCCTCAACGGCTTCTTCAAGGACGCCACGCTGCTCGGCCAGCCGTACGCGCTCGACAACAAGAAGTCGGTCCAGAAGGTTCTGGACGAGGCCGGTGTCACCCTGAAGCGCTTCACGCGTATCAAGGTCGGCATCTGAGTCCGTACCGCGAGCGACGCGCGGGCCCGATAGGGTCGTCAGCAGTCGTCCGGTACGCCGGCACGCACGCGCGTGGCGGACGACAGCAGATCTGACAAGGAGGCCATTGCCGCGCATGGGATGCGAACCAGTTCCCACCGGCAATGGCCTTCTTCGTATGTGCAACAGGTGAAAGAGGCGGGATCTCCATGACCACCAAGGTCAAGAGCGACGACGGCAAGGTACGCGGCCGGTTTCTGCTGAAGCTGTCCGGAGAGGCGTTCGCCGGCGGCGGGGGCCTGGGTGTGGACCCCAACGTGGTGCACAAGATCGCCCGCGAGATCGCCGCCGTGGTCCGGGACGGCGCCGAGATCGCCGTCGTCATCGGCGGCGGCAACTTCTTCCGCGGCGCCGAGCTTCAGCAGCGCGGCATGGACCGGGCGCGCTCGGACTACATGGGCATGCTCGGCACCGTGATGAACTGCCTCGCTCTCCAGGACTTCCTGGAGAAGGAGGGCATCGACAGCCGGGTGCAGACCGCCATCACCATGGGCCAGGTCGCCGAGCCGTACATCCCGCTGCGTGCCGTGCGCCACCTGGAGAAGGGCCGAGTGGTCATCTTCGGCGCCGGCATGGGCATGCCGTACTTCTCCACCGACACCACCGCCGCGCAGCGCGCCCTGGAGATCGACGCCGAGGCGCTGCTGATGGGCAAGAACGGCGTGGACGGGGTCTACGACTCCGACCCGAAGACCAACCCCGACGCGGTCAAGTTCGACTCCCTCGGGTACGGCGAGGTCATCACCCGCGACCTCAAGGTCGCCGACGCCACGGCCGTCACACTGTGCCGCGACAACAAGCTCCCGATCCTCGTGTTCGAGCTCCTGGCGGAGGGCAATATCGCGCGCGCCGTCAAGGGTGAGAAGATCGGCACGCTTGTGGGTGACCAGGGCAACCGGGACTGACCTCAGATACACCCGGTCCCTGACCGGGGGATGGACAATGTCCTGCCGGTCGGGAACCGTGCAGGAAGAGACGCGACGCAGCCGGCCGCCGCCCCACGCACACGGAACAGCAGCCGGGCCTACTCAAGACACGCAGGAGCAAGTGGTGATCGAAGAGACCCTCCTCGAGGCCGAGGAGAAGATGGAGAAGGCCGTCGTCGTCGCCAAGGAGGACTTCGCCGCGATCCGTACCGGTCGTGCGCACCCGGCGATGTTCAACAAGATCGTGGCGGACTACTACGGTGCGCTGACGCCGATCAACCAGCTGGCTTCGTTCTCCGTGCCGGAGCCGCGCATGGCGGTGGTGACCCCGTTCGACAAGACGGCCCTGCGCAACATCGAGCAGGCCATCCGTGACTCCGACCTGGGCGTCAACCCGAGCAACGACGGCAACATCATCCGCGTGGTGTTCCCCGAGCTCACCGAGGAGCGCCGCCGCGACTACATCAAGGTCGCCAAGAGCAAGGCCGAGGACTCGCGCGTGTCCATTCGCGCGGTCCGCCGCAAGGCCAAGGACTCGATCGACAAGCTCGTCAAGGACGGCGAGGTCGGCGAGGACGACGGCCGTCGTGCGGAGAAGGATCTCGACGACGCGACGCACAAGTACGTCGCCCAGGTGGACGAGCTCCTGAAGCACAAGGAAGCGGAGCTTCTCGAGGTCTGATGAACGACTCTTCCTGGGGAACGCCGCCACAAGCCGGGTACTGGGGGCCGTCCGACCAGGGGCCTGTCCAGGGGGCTGCCCCGGCGGGTCCCGCGTACGATGCGCATGACGCGCAGCACACTCGCCCCATGCCCATCGTGCCCGACGGACCGGCCGTACCCCGGTACGGCGACGACCAGGATGACGACCGGGGGGCCGCTCGGCTGAGTGGTCCCCCGTTCCAGGACGAGACGTTCCGCGACGGGACGACGTCCTACCGCGACCCCACCAGGTCGGCGCAGCCCTACCCGGCAGCGCCGCAGACGCAGAATCCGGAGCCCATGTCCGACTCCTCGCAGCCGGCGCCCGCGCCGCAGAAGAAGAGCGCGGGGCGGGACCTGGGTGCGGCCATAGGGGTCGGGGTCGGACTCGGCGTGGTGATCATCGCGTCGCTGTTCTTCGTCAAGGCCGCGTTCGTCGGCGTGATAGCGGTCGCCGTCGTCGTGGGTCTGTGGGAGCTGACCAGCAGGCTTCAGGAGCGCAAGGGCATCAAGGCGCCCCTCGTGCCGCTGGCGCTCGGCGGGGCCGCGATGGTCGTCGCCGGGTATGTCCGGGGCGCGGAGGGTGCCTGGGTCGCCATGGCGCTCACGACGCTCGCCGTGCTCGTCTGGCGGATGACGGAGCCGCCGGAGGGTTACCTGAAGGACGTCACGGCGGCCGTCTTCGCGGCGTTCTACGTCCCGTTCCTGGCCACGTTCGTCGCGATGATGCTGACGGCCGAGGACGGGGCGGCCCGCGTCCTGGTATTCCTGCTCCTGACCGTCGTCAGCGACACCGGTGCGTACGCCGTCGGCTGGCGCTTCGGCACCCACAAGCTCGCGCCGCGCATCAGCCCCGGCAAGACGCGTGAGGGTCTGGTCGGCGCGGTGGCGTTCGCGATGGTGGCGGGCGCGCTGTGCATGGAGTTCCTGATCGACGACGGCGAGTGGTGGCAGGGACTGGTCGTCGGCCTTGCGGTCGCAGCCAGCGCGACGCTGGGTGACCTCGGCGAGTCGATGATCAAGCGGGACCTCGGCATCAAGGACATGGGCACGCTGCTGCCGGGGCACGGCGGGATCATGGACCGCCTGGACTCGCTGCTGCCGACGGCGCCTGTGGTGTGGCTGCTGCTGGTGCTGTTCGTGGGCAGCGGCTGACGCAGGACGGTGGGCGAGGGGCGGCAGCGACGGCTGCCGCCCCTTTGCGTTTCGTCACCGTAGGTACGGCCAAGCCCGTCACCTCAGGCATAGCGGAGGCCAGGTCGGCGCAAATTGTGTGTCAGGCCTTGCTTCGCATACGTAAAAGGGGCCGTTTCCGCTGGCGTTCGTCCGGGATGCTGACCGTCGCGTGGGTTTTCGAACGGGGGAGCGGGATGAGCGGGCAGTTCGGGGTGGACCCGGAGACGTTGACGGATCTGGCGGGCAGGTTCGACCGGGAGGCGGCGGGGCTTGCCGGGCCGATCGGGGCGTTCTCGGCAAGCGCGGCGGAGATCGGGCAGGCGTTCGGGCTGCTGGGGATCTGTGACGGGGCGACCGAGAAGTACCGGCAGTTGCTGGAGAACACGGCCAAGGCGCTCGGGCGTCTTCCGGAGGTGCTCAGGAGCGACGGTGACCGGCTCAGGCTGAACGTCACCCACTACAAGGACTCGGACCTGACCGCCCTCGGCTATGTCCACAGCGCGGCCTCGGGCGGCCGTCCGTGAGCATCAACAGCTGGATCGACGGCAAGGTGCTGGACATCCTCCAGGCGGCCGGCGTGGAGCTGCCGGGCGGCGACGGCGACACGCTCCGGGCCATCGCCCGCGCCTGGGACGCCATGGGCACGGAACTGACCGATGTCGTACGGGCCGTCGACGCCGCGATCGCCGGGGTCGACCGGCAGGGGTGGCACGGGGCCGCGCGGGACGCCTTCGAGAGGCACTGGGCCGAGCAGAAGAAGGTCGTCCAGGACGTCGCCGCCAACTTCCATCACGTCGCCGACGGACTGCGGTCCTACGCGGACGAGATCGACGGGATCAACAAGGAGATCATCGATATCTGTGTCGAGATCGCCGAGATGGAGATCGCCGGGGTCGCGCTGTCGTTCTTCACCGGTTTCCTCTCCGACCTCGTAGCGAACACGGCGGTGGCGGAGCGGGTCGCCAAGGTCGTGGACCTGGTCCGGTTGTTCACGTCGGCGGCGGAGCGGGTCGCGAGCCTCCTGGAGCGGTTCTCGGGGCTCGGCGCGGAGACGGTCGCCACGTTGGAGCGGATGCTCACGGCGGTCGCCAGGGTCAGCGCGACCTTCGCCAGGACGGGGCTGGAGAGCTTCGCGACGAACTTCGTGGCGGATTCGGGAAGCCTGATGGTGACCCAGGCGGTCAACGGTCAGCCGGTGACTGTGGGAGCCGACCTCAGGAACGGCGCGCTGCTCGCGGGCGGCACGGCCGGATTCACCGCCGGAGCCGGCGTGGCGGGGGCCCGAGTCACCGGGCTGGCCGGAAACCTTCTGAGGGGGGAGGGCCTGCTCGGCACCGCGGTGAACGGCGCGCTCGGCAATGTGACGGGCGGTCTGACGGCCGACTACGAGAACGGCCAGGACCCTTCGACCATGGGCCAGGACGCTCTGACCAACGCGGTCGCGGGGGCCGCCGGAAACGCCCAGAACCACGGGGTCAACCATGCCCTGGAGGAGCACGGCAGCCTCGGCGGGGAACACCTCAGCGACCGGGGAAAGCTCGCGGACGGAGCGTTCAGGAACACCCTGGGCACCACTCTCAACACCGGCGTCTACGCTGCCGCGTCCGGTATCGAGTCCGACATCCAGAACCTGACGAAGGACGAGAACGACAAGTGAGCCCCCTCGGCGAGACGGTCCTCGCGGCCGTGTTCACCCCCAACCCGGACCACTCCTCCAGCTGGTCCGGTTTCTTCGGGTTCGTCGCCCTCGTCATCGGCTGTGCAATCGCTCTCATCGGGGTGTACGCAGCGGTCAGCACCTGGCGTGGCCTGGAGCCCGCGCGCCGTCGAGGACAGGTGCTGCCGGTCACCCTGACCGGCGGCTTCTTCGTGACCGTGGGTGCCGCGATCGCGGCCTTCGGCCTGTGGATCCTCTGAACGCGGCACCTGACCTCGGCGACCGCCCCGCCCCTGGTTCGTATCGAGCGGCAGCACCACCCCACAGGATGTGCTGATCATGCGAACGGCGACAGGCCCTTGCCCTCCAGGTGGGCGAGCAACGAATCGAGGCAGGCGTCCGGCGTGGCCAGGTCGGCACGGAAGAACGAGCCCTCGCCGAGGGGCCCACCGCTGACGATGACCATCCATGCCGCCCGTCGCTCGACCATGCGGTCACCGTCGACCTTGAAGACAGCCGTGACTCCGCGCTCGCCCAGCCACTCCATCAGTTCGAGCATGTCCACGCGCACCCCTCCGGGGAGATCATCCCGTCCCTGGGCCGCGCGAAACCGGCCGACGCCGACCGACGGCATCCACAGGTGACCACCCCCACCCCACCGTGGCCTGGGCTACGGGAGTTGATCTGCGACACTGGGAGGGTTATGCCTGCACCCGGAGAACTCACTTTCGTCGCCCCCCGCGGAGCCAAGAAGCCGCCGCGGCACCTCGCCGATCTCACGCCCGCCGAACGTAAAGAGGTCGTGGCCGAGATCGGGGAGAAGCCGTTTCGTGCCAAGCAGCTCTCGCAGCACTACTTCGCGCGGTACGCGCACGACCCGGCGGAGTGGACCGACATCCCCGCCGGTGCGCGCGGCAAGCTCCAGGAGGCGCTGCTTCCCGAGCTGATGACCGTCGTACGGCATCTGTCGACCGACCAGGGGACCACGCGCAAGACGCTGTGGCGGCTGTTCGACGGGACGCTCGTGGAGTCCGTGCTGATGCGGTACCCGGACCGGGTGACCATGTGCATCAGCTCGCAGGCCGGGTGCGGGATGAACTGTCCCTTCTGCGCCACCGGGCAGGCGGGCCTTGACCGCAATCTGTCCACCGCCGAGATCGTCCACCAGATCGTGGACGGGATGCGGGCGCTGCGGGACGGGGAGGTGCCGGGCGGGCCCGCGCGGCTCTCCAACATCGTCTTCATGGGGATGGGCGAGCCGCTCGCCAACTACAAGCGGGTCGTCGGCTCCATTCGCGCGCTCACCGATCCCGCCCCCGACGGGCTCGGGCTGTCGCAGCGGGGCATCACCGTGTCGACCGTGGGGCTCGTACCCGCCATTCACCGGTTCTCCGACGAGGGCTTCAAGTGCCGGCTCGCGATCTCCCTGCACGCCCCGGACGACGAGCTGCGCGACACCCTCGTCCCCGTGAACACGCGGTGGAAGGTGCGCGAGGTGCTCGACGCCGGGTTCGAGTACGTCGAGAGGAGCGGGCGTCGGCTGTCCATCGAGTACGCGCTGATCCGGGACATCAATGACCAGGCCTGGCGCGGGGACCGGCTCGGGCGGCTGCTCAGGGGCAAGCCCGTGCACGTGAACCTCATCCCGCTGAACCCGACTCCCGGGTCCAAGTGGACCGCCTCCCGGCCCGAGGACGAGAAGGCGTTCGTCGAGGCCATCGCCGCCCATGGGGTGCCGGTGACGGTCCGGGACACCCGTGGGCAGGAGATCGACGGGGCCTGTGGTCAGCTGGCGGCCACCGAGCGGTAATCTTCAACTCATACGTACATCTTCATATCCGACAGGGGAGCGCGACAGCGCTGAGAGTGCGGCAATCGGGCCGCAGACCCTCTGAACCTCGCCCAGGTCATTCTGGGTAGGAAGTTCGGTCATCACCGTGAACACCAAGAAGTACTGTGCTGTCCTCGTCGGCCTCGGCCTGGTCACGCTGTCCGCGTGCGGGTCGTCGTCCGACGACAGCAGTGGCGGCGACTCCAAGACCGTCACCCTCGTCAGCCACGACTCGTGGGCCGTCTCCAAGAGCGTCCTCGCCGACTTCGAGAAGAAGTCCGGCTACAAGGTCAAGGTCCTGGAGGACGGCGACGCCGGGCAGGCCGTCAACAAGGCCATCCTCACCAAGGACAACCCGCAGGGTGACGTCTTCTTCGGCGTCGACAACACCCTCCTGTCCCGCGCGCTCGACAACGGGCTCTTCCAGCCGTACGCGGCCAAGGGCGCCGACCGGATCAAGACCGGGTACCGGGTCGACGGGGACAAGGTCACGCCCGTCGACACCGGCGACATCTGCGTCAACTACGACAAGGCCTGGTTCACCGAGCACAAGCTCCAGCCGCCGACGTCGTACGACGATCTGATCAAGCCCGCCTACAAGAACCTCCTCGTCACCGAGAACGCCTCCACCTCCTCGCCGGGCCTCGGCTTCCTCCTCGGGTCCGCCGCGAAGTACGGCGACGACAGCTGGCAGGACTACTGGAAGAAGCTCAAGGCCAACGGCGTCAAGGTCGTCGACGGCTGGGAGCAGGCCTACAACGACGAGTTCTCCGGGTCCGCGGGAGGGAAGAAGGCGAAGGCGGACCGGCCGCTCGTCGTGTCGTACGCCTCCTCGCCGCCCGCCGAGGTGATCTACGCCGACCCCAAGCCGACGACCGCTCCCACCGGGGTCGCCCAGGGCACCTGCTTCCGGCAGATCGAGTACGCGGGGCTGCTGAGCAACGCGGGCAACACCAAGGGCGGCAAGGCGTTCCTGGACTTCCTGCTCACCAAGGAGTTCCAGCAGGACATGCCGCTCAACATGTTCGTCTACCCGGTGGTGGAGGGGGCCGCGGTGCCCGCCGAGTTCACCGAGTACGGCCCGCAGGCCAAGGATCCCGAGACCATGGACCCCGCGAAGATCGCCGACCACCGTGACGACTGGGTCAAGTCGTGGACCTCGCTCGTACTGAAGTAGGGCCCCGCCGCAGTGGCAGCGCGGCGCGGCTCGGTCTCATGGCCGTGCCCGTCGCGTTCTTCGCCGTCTTCTTCGCCTGGCCCGTCGCCGCGATCGTCGCACGCGGGCTGAAGGTCGACGGGGCCTGGCAGTTCGGCCGTTTCGGCGACGTCCTCACCCAGCCGGACATCCGCCACGTCCTGTGGTTCACCACCTGGCAGGCCCTCGCCTCCACCGCGCTCACGCTGCTGGTCGCACTGCCCGGCGCTTATGTCTTCGCCCGCTTCGACTTCCCCGGCAAGCAGATCCTGCGGGCCGTGGTCACCGTCCCCTTCGTGCTGCCGACGGTCGTGGTCGGTACGGCCTTCCTGGCGCTCGTCGGGCGGGGCGGGCTGTTGGACGAGTGGTGGGGCGTGCGGCTGGACACCACCGTGTGGGCGATCCTGCTCGCGCACGTCTTCTTCAACTACGCGGTCGTCGTACGGACCGTCGGCGGGCTGTGGGCGCAGCTGGACCCGCGGCAGGAGGAGGCGGCGCGGATGCTCGGCGCGTCCCGGCTCAGGGCCTGGCGCACGGTCACGCTCCCCGCGCTCGCGCCCGCCGTGGCCGCCGCCGCCCTCATGGTCTTCCTCTTCACCTTCACCTCCTTCGGCGTGGTGCAGATCCTCGGCGGGCCGGCCTTCTCGACCCTCGAAGTGGAGATCTACCGGCAGACCACCGACATCTTCGACCTCGCCACGGCCGCCGTGCTCACCCTGATCCAGTTCGTCGCGGTGGGCGCGGTCCTCGCCCTGCACGCGTGGACCGTACGGCGCCGGGAGAGCGCACTCCGACTGGTCGACGCGTCCGGCACAACCCGGCGGCCGCGCGGGGCGGGGGAGTGGGGGCTGCTGGCCGGGGTCCTCGCGGTCATCGCCGTCCTCCTCGTCCTGCCGCTCGCCGTACTGGTGCAGCGGTCGCTCGACGCCCCCGACTTCGCTTACTACCGGGCGCTGACCCACAGCGACGGCGGGGTCTTCCTCGTCGCGCCGATCGAGGCGATCGGGAACTCGCTGGAGTACGCCCTCGCCGCCACCGTCATCGCCGTGGTGGTCGGGGGACTCGCGGCGGCCGCGCTGACCCGACGGGACGCGGGGCGCTGGGTACGGGGCTTCGACGCACTGCTGATGCTGCCGCTCGGGGTGTCCGCGGTGACCGTCGGCTTCGGGTTCCTGATCGCCCTCGACGAACCGCCGTTGAACCTCAGGCAGTCCTGGCTCCTGGTGCCGCTCGCGCAGGCGCTGGTCGGGGTGCCCTTCGTCGTCCGCACCATGCTGCCCGTGCTGCGGGCCGTGGACCACCGGCTGCGGGAGGCCGCGGCCGTGCTCGGGGCGTCGCCGTGGCGGGTGTGGCGGGAGGTCGACCTGCCGATGGTGCGGCGGGCGCTGCTGATCGCGGCGGGCTTCGCCTTCGCCGTGTCGCTGGGCGAGTTCGGGGCGACCGTGTTCATCGCCCGGCCCGACAACCCGACGCTGCCGGTCGCCGTGGCCCGGCTGCTGGGACGTGCCGGTGACCTCAACTACGGCCAGGCGATGGCCCTTTCGACCGTCCTGATGGTGGTGTGTGCGGTGGCTCTGCTGGTGCTGGAACGGCTGCGCACCGACCGGACCGGGGAGTTCTAGATGCTGCTGAGCCTTCAGGGAGCGACCGTACGGTTCGGCCGGCGGGCCGTGCTGGACGAGGTCGGCCTCGATGTCGCCGAGCACGAGATCGTGTGCGTGCTCGGGCCCAGTGGCAGCGGCAAGTCGACGCTGCTGCGGGCGGTGGCCGGGCTCCAGCCGCTCGACGAGGGACGGGTGTCGCTCGACGGGATCGACCAGGCCGGGGTGCCCGCGCACAGGCGCGGGGTCGGGCTGATGTTCCAGGACCATCAGCTGTTCCCGCAGCGGGACGTGGGCGCCAACGTGGCCTTCGGGCTGCGGATGCACGGGGCCGCGAAAGCACAACAGGACGAGCGGGTGAGGGAGTTGCTCGACCTCGTCGGCCTTCCGGGCGCCGCCCGCCGGGCCGTCGGCGCGCTCTCCGGTGGTGAGCAGCAGCGGGTCGCGCTGGCCCGCGCGCTCGCGCCCCGGCCCCGACTGCTGATGCTGGACGAGCCGCTCGGGCAGCTGGACCGTTCCCTGCGGGAGCGGCTCGTCGTCGAACTGCGGGAGCTGTTCGGGCGGTTGGGCACCACCGTGCTCGCGGTCACCCACGACCAGGGCGAGGCCTTCGCGCTCGCCGACCGGGTCGTGGTGATGCGGGACGGGCGGATCGCCCAGTCCGGTACGCCTCTTGAGGTCTGGCAGCGGCCGGCGGACGAGTTCGTGGCCCGCTTCCTCGGCTTCGAGAACGTGGTCGAAGGGACGGTCTCGGGCGAGGCCGCCGACACGGCGTGGGGCAAGATCCCGGTCCCCGAGGAGGCCCCGCAGGGCCTCCACACCCTCCTGGTGCGCCCTGCGGGCGTCCGGCTCCTCCCCGCCGACCAGGGCCTGCGCTGCACGGTCACCGCGCGCACGTTCAAGGGCACCCATGTCGCCGTGCACCTGCAACCCGCGGACGACGGGCCGCGGTTGGAGGCCGCGTGCGCGCTGCGGGCGGCGCCGGAGGTCCGGGACGTGGTCGGCGTGGAGTTCGACCCGGAGGAAATTGTGGTGCTGGGCTGACGTAGGCGGACCTACAGTGCGGAGCATGACACTGCTCGCACATGACCGCTACTGCGATGAAATCGCCCACCAGGTCGGCCTGTTGAGGGCGGTGGTGACCTCCGGGGCCGATCTTTCCGTGACGGTTCCGACCTGCCCCGACTGGTCGCTGGAGCGGTTGGTGCGACATACCGGGGGTGCCCTGCGCTGGGTGGAGCTGATGGTCCGCACCCGGGCCGAGAAGGAGGTCCCCGAGGACCAGGTGCCGTCGGGGGACGGCCCCGAGGACGCCGGTGAGCTCGACGCCTGGCTCGCCGAGACCGGTGACCTGCTCGTCGCCGCTCTGCGGGAGGCCGGCCCGGACACCGCGGTGTGGTCCTGGGCCGGTATCCCCACCTCGGGCTTCTGGGCACGCCGGATGGCCCACGAACTCACGATCCACCGCGCCGACGCCGCACTCGCCGCCGGGCAGCCGTACGAGGTCGCCCCGGACATCGCCGCCGACGCGATCGACGAGTGGCTCCAGATCGTCGAGTTCGCCCAGCGCACCATTCCGGACGACGAGTCGAGGGAACTGCGCGGCGCGGGGCGCAGCATCCATCTGCACGCCACCGACGGCACCGCGGAACTCGATGCGGAGTGGGTGATCGAGTTCACCGACGACCTCATCGTCTGGCGGCGCGGGCACGAGAAGGCGACCGTCGCGCTGCGGGGGCCGCTGACCGCCGTACTGCTCGCCTTCTACCGTCGACTGCCCTTGGACAGCCCGGAGTTGGAGGTGCTGGGGGAGCGGGAGCTGCTGGAGTTCTGGCTTGAGCGGGCGAGCTTCGGCTGACACAGCGATGGCCCGCCCCGACATACGGGGACGGGCCATGACTGGCGTACGGGAAGAGCGTCAGTTGGTGCTGCTGGCCCCACGACGGCGCAGGCCGAAGAAGACGGCGCCGCCACCGATGGCGACCAGGGCGATCGCGATCCCGGCGATCATGCCGGTGTTGGAGTTCGCACCGGTCTCGGCGAGGTTGGAGTCGCCGGCCGCGGGCGACGGGACGTTGCTCTCGACGGAGGCCGGAGCGGTGGTGCCCTCCGAGGCCGACGGGGTCGGGCTCGGGGACTCCTCGGCCGGGGTGCTGGCGGAGTCCGACGGGGTGGGCGTGGGCGTCGGGGTCGGCGTGTCCTCGGTCTTGCAGGCGGTCGCCGGAGTGGTCAGGTTGGTCTTGATGTCCTCACCCTTGATGTAGGGCAGGGCCTCGACGTGGATGCGGTACTCCGCGTTGGGCGCCCAGTCCTCCTTGAAGGTGATGGTGGTGCCTCCCTTGGAGCCCTTCACCGTCTGCTCGCCGACCTTCTTCGCGTCGGCACCGTTGCTCTGCAGGTACACGGAGACGGTCGCCTCGACGCCGGACTTGTCGACGTCGGTGACGGTGATGACGCCCTGGGTGCCGTCGCACGCGGCTTCGGCGGAGAACTCACTGATGTTGCAGGCAAGCGCGTTGCCGGAGGCACCGAGCACGATCGCGGTCGATGCGGCGGCGACGCCGAGGAAGCGCGAGACGCGGGCGGTGCGGCGAGATATGGGCGTGAATGCCACGTTCGTCCTTCACGGGTTGCGCAAATGCGGGGGGCTGAAGGGGTGGTGATGTGACATCACCGTTCCCACTAGTCTCACAGGTCTATAAGCGCTACATAAGAAGTGTCAATGTGTAAGCGCCCTACAAGTGTTGACTTTGCCTGCTTATTAAGATGTGAGACGTTTCAGTGCCTCCGGAGCGTCCTCGATCCGGTCAACCAGGGCGATTCGGGCCTCCATCGAACGCTCCCGCGCGAGCGCCTTCAGCAGCGGCCAGGTGGGCAGCCGCTCCGTCCAGTGCGCACGGTTCACGAGCACCATCGGCGTGGGCTCGCCGCGCGACTCGTAGTAGTTGGGCGTCGCGTTGTCGAAGATCTCCTGCACGGTCCCGGCGGCGCCCGGCAGGAAGACCACGCCCGCGTTGGAGCGGGCCAGCAGGCCGTCCTCGCGGGTGGCGTTGGCGAAGTACTTCGCGATGTGCGAGGCGAAGGCGTTCGGCGGCTCGTGGCCGTAGAACCAGGTGGGGATGCCGACGGATCGACCGCCCCGGGGCCAGCGGGTGCGGACCTCGAAGGCGGCGCGCGCCCAGTCGGTGATGGAGGGCGTGAACGACGGTGCCGTGGCGAGGAGTTCGCACGCCTCGTCGAGCATGGAGTCCTCGAAGGGGGCCGCGTGGGCGCCGAGGTTGGCCGCCTCCATCGCGCCCGGCCCGCCGCCGGTGGCCACCGTGAGCCCGGCGCGGGTCAGTTCGCGGCCGAGGCGGGCCGCGCCGGCGTACTCCCGGGTGCCGCGGGCCATCGCGTGGCCGCCCATGACTCCCACGACCCGTGTGCCGCGCAGGAGTTCGTCCAGGGCGTCCGAGATGGCATCGTCGTGGACGGAGCGCAGCATCGACGCGTATATGTCGCCGTCGGCCTTGGTGCGCTGGAACCAGGCGTACGCGAGGGCGTCGGGGGTCTGTTCGTATCCCTTCTCCAGCCCGTCGAACAACTCGTCGGGGGAGTAGAGCAGGCCGCGGTACGGATCGAAGGGCAGGTCCGGGACGGGCGGGAAGACCAGGGCGCCGTCCGCGCGGATCTTTCCGGCCGCGTTCTCCCGCATCGGGCAGCCGAGGAAGACCGCGCCCGTGGTGTCGGTGGCCAGCAACTCCCTTGTCCGGTCCGTCAGATCGACGGACTGGACGCGGAATCCGCAGAGGGTGCCGCGGGCCTGGACGACCGCGTCGAACTCCTCCAGCGTCTCGATCTCATGGTCGTCGTGGTGTGCCGCATGGGCGGGGCTCGTCTGCACCCGCCCATGCTCGCACGCTGCGTTCCGCCCCGTGGGTCAGCTCTGGATCACGGCCGGGTCCATCCACACGACCTCCCAGGTGTGACCGTCGGGGTCGTCGAAGGAGCGGCCGTACATGAAGCCGTGGTCCTGGGTCGCGCCGGACGGGGTACCGCCCACGGCGAGTGCCTTGTCGACCAACTCGTCGACCTGCGCGCGGCTTTCCGCGCTGAGCGCGACCATGACCTCGCTGGTCTTCGCGGTGTCCGCGATCTCCTTCTTGGTGAAGGTCGCGTAGTACGGCTTGGTGAGCAGCATCGCGTAGATGGTGTCGCTGATGACGACGGAGGCCGCGTCGTCGTTGGTGAACTGCGGGTTGATCGAGTACCCGAGCTCCGTGAAGAACTTCTTCGATACGTCGAGGTCGTTCACGGGCAGGTTCACGAAGATCATCTGCTGGTAGGTCGGCGAGGTCATCGGAGTTTCTCCCATCGGAATGCGTGCTGATCGGTGGGTAGACCGGCGGGCCGTGCGGAAGTCATCGGCGCGGGCGGAAATTCCTCAGCCGGTCAGAGGAAGGGCCGCGAGCTCGGCGACGACCAGGGTCAGCGGGCCGAAGAGGACCAGCAGGGCACCGGCACGCAGGGCCGCCGCGCTGCGCAGCATGGTCGCCGGGGCGCCCAGGCGCAGCAGCGCGGCCGTGGTGTCCGACCTCGCCTGCTTGGCCTCCACGGCGGCCGTGAGGAGTGTGGCGATGCTGCAGCAGGTGACCAGGAGCAGGCCGGTGGTGGTCAGCGGGCCGACTTCGGGGCCGGTCGGGCCGTACAGCGTGACCATGGCGTAGGTGCCGGACGCCACGGCGCAGACGACGCCGAGCGGGCGGCCGATGCGGGCGGCTTCCGTCATGAGGACGCGGCCCGCGAGCAGGCGCAGGGCGCCGGGGCGGGTGGACTGGAGGAGACGGCCGCACAGATGGGTGAGGCCGGGGCCCGCCAGCGCGAGGCCGACAGCGGTGAGGACCCAGCCGACCAGGACCGACGGGGTGCCCGCCAGGCCGCCGGGCAGGGGGGTGGCCGGGCCGGTTCCGGGGCGGTTGGCGTAGGCCTCGACGGCCAGGCCGGCGGCGAGCACGGCGATGCCCCAGGGCAGGCCCCTCGGAGCTTCCCGGGGAATCGGGGGGAGGCTGTCCGGAGCGAGGTCCGCAGTCGTGCTCTCCGCGGTCACGGTCGCTGTGGAGGTGCCCTCGCCCACCCGCGCCACACTGTCTGCCCCGGCCCCGGTGGCAGGGCCGCCCGCAGCAGGGCGGCCGCGGAAACGGCCGTAGGCCCCGAAGGTCTCCCTCGCGGCCGTCCTGCCGTACGCCCCGAAACGGCCGTACGCCCTCGCCGCACTCTTCGCCGACTCCGGTCTGTCGTCGCGCGGGCGCAGGACCAGCGCCACCGTCACCGACGCGACCGCCGGCACCAGGCCCAGCAGGGTCAGCGCCGCCGGCAGGGGCAGGGGGGTGTCCGCGGCCAGGAACTCCGCCGCCGCTCCGTCGAAGGGCATGCCCGTCAGGTCGCCCCGCAGATGGAGGAAGAAGAGCAGGGCCAGCATCGAACCGAGGAGGCAGGACAGGGCCGTCGTCGTGGCGGAGACGGCCATCAGCCGGGCCGGACCCAGACCGATCGCCGACAGACCGGGGCGGGGCCGGGTGCCCGGATCGGTACGGGCCACCGCCAGAGCGAAGTAGACCGTCGCCGCCAGCGGGGTGAGGCACCAGGCCAGCCGGAGGGCTGCGGCCCGGGGCTCCTCGGGATGGCTGATGGCGTATCCGAGGGCGCACAGCAGGAGGAAGCCCGTGCCCGCCGAGGCCATGGCCACCAGGAGGCGGCGCAGTTGTACGGCGGGACGGGCGCCCCGGGTCAGACGGAGAGCGAGCACGCGGTACGGCCTTCCGAGTCGGCCATCGGGGGCAGGTGCACGGTGTTCACCCGGCGTCCGTCCAGGAGGGTGACCGTGCGGTCCGCCAGGGCTGCGGTGTCGGCGTCGTGCGTCGCCAGGACCACCGTGATGCCGTGGGAGCGGGCGGCCGTGGTGAGCGTGCGCAGGACGTGCGCCTGGTCCGCGCGGTGCAGGGGGGCCGTCGGTTCGTCCGCGAACAGGACCGAAGGGGCCGGGGCCAGGGCGCGGGCGATGCAGACACGCTGGCGTTCGGACTGGGTCAGCTCGTGCGGGCGTCTGCGGGTTCTGTCACCGATGTCGAGGCGCTCCAGCCACTCCAGGGCGGCGACCTTGGCCCGGCGGCGACTGGTGCCGCGCAGCATGAGGGGGAGTGCGGCGTTCTCCCAGGCGTTGAGCTCCGGGACGAGCACCGGGGCGGGGTCGATCCAGCCGAAGCGGTCACGGCGCAGACGCTCCCGGGTCATCGGGCCCATCGTGTGCACGGGCACGCTGTTGAACCAGACCTCGCCGCGCTGGGCCGGCGCCAGACCGGACAGACAGCGCAGAAGGCTCGTCTTGCCGCTTCCGCGAGGGCCGCTCACGGCGAGGATCTCGCCCTCGCGGATGCCCAGCGAGACACCGGTGATTCCGGGTGAGCCGTCGCGGTGGGTGAAGTGCAGGGACCGTGCCCAGAGCACATCGTTGTCCGGCGGGGCCTCCATGGGCGTACACCTCGTTCTGGTCCGTTGTGCCTTGCAATCCCCCGTGCGGGGGAACGAAAGCAGGGCCGATCGGTTACCAGGCACGCTAAGGAGACGGGGTGGTGACCCCGGACAGCACGCGGCCCGGGGTGTGCCCATCTCACTCGGACGGGTGCACCCCGGGCCGTACTATCGGCTGAACCGCCTGAGGCTAGAGCTTCGTCCAGGCCTCGGTCAGTGTCGCGCGCAGGATCTGCTCGATCTCGTCGAAGGTCCCCTGGTCGGAGATCAGCGGCGGGGCGAGCTGGACGACCGGGTCTCCGCGGTCGTCGGCACGGCAGTACAGGCCGTTGTCGAAGAGGGCCTTGGAGAGGAAGCCGTACAGGACGCGCTCGGTCTCCTCGTCGTCGAAGGACTCCTTGGTCGCCTTGTCCTTGACCAGCTCGATGCCGTAGAAGAAGCCGTTGCCGCGGACGTCACCGACGATCGGCAGGTCGTTCAGCTTCTCCAGGGTGGCCCGGAAGGCGCCCTCGTTGTCGAGGACGTGCTGGTTGAGGTTCTCCCGCTCGAACAGGTCGAGGTTGGCGAGGCCGACGGCCGCGGACACCGGGTGGCCGCCGAAGGTGTAGCCGTGCAGGAAGGTGTTGTCGCCCTTGTAGAACGGCTCGGCCAGGCGGTCCGAGATGATGCAGGCGCCGATCGGGGAGTAGCCCGAGGTCATGCCCTTGGCGCAGGTGATCATGTCCGGGACGTAGTCGAACTTGTCGCAGGCGAACATGGTGCCGAGGCGGCCGAACGCGCAGATGACCTCGTCCGAGACGAGCAGCACGTCGTACTTGTCGCAGATCTCGCGGACCCGCTGGAAGTAGCCGGGCGGGGGCGGGAAGCAGCCGCCCGCGTTCTGCACGGGCTCAAGGAAGACCGCGGCGACCGTGTCCGCGCCCTCGAAGAGGATCTCCTGCTCGATCTGGTCGGCTGCCCAGCGGCCGAAGGCCTCCGGGTCGTCACCGAAGAGCGCGGCACGGTAGATGTTGGTGTTCGGGACCTTGTGCGCGCCGGGGACCAGCGGCTCGAAGGGCGCCTTCAAGGCCGGGAGCCCGGTGATCGACAGGGCGCCCTGCGGGGTGCCGTGGTAGGCGACCGCGCGGGAGATCACCTTGTACTTGGTGGGCTTGCCGGTGAGCTTGAAGTACTGCTTGGCGAGCTTCCAGGCGGTCTCGACCGCCTCGCCGCCGCCGGTGGTGAAGAAGACCTTGTTGAGGTCGCCCGGCGCGTGGTGCGCGAGCCGCTCGGCCAGCTCCACGGCCTTGGGGTGGGCGTAGGACCACACAGGGAAGAACGCCAGTTCCTGCGCCTGCTTGAACGCGGCCTCGGCGAGCTCCACCCGGCCGTGACCGGCCTGGACCACGAACAGGCCCGCTAGACCGTCCAGGTAGCGCTTGCCCTTGTCGTCGTAGATGTACGTGCCCTCGCCCCGGACGATGGTGGGGACCGGGGAGTTCTCGTACGAGGACATGCGGGTGAAGTGCATCCACAGGTGGTCGTACGCGGTCTGGCTGAGGTCCTTGGTGCTCACGGTTATCGGGTCCTCACGGTCATCGGGTTCCCCACATGTAGGTCTGCTTCTTGAGCTTCAGATAAACGAAGCTCTCGGTGGAGCGCACTCCGGGAATGGCCCGCATGCGCCGGTTGATGACCTCCAGGAGGTGGTCGTCGTCCTCGCAGACGATCTCCACCATCAGGTCGAAGGACCCGGCGGTCATCACCACGTACTCGCATTCGGACATGGCGCTCAGCGCTTCGGCCACCGACTCCACGTCGCCCTCGACGTGAACGCCGACCATCGCCTGGCGCCGGAAGCCCACGGTGAGCGGGTCCGTGACGGCGACAATCTGCATCACGCCCTGGTCGAGCAGCTTCTGGACGCGCTGGCGCACGGCGGCCTCGGAGAGGCCCACGGCCTTGCCGATCGCGGCGTACGGACGGCGGCCGTCCTCCTGGAGCTGCTCGATGATGGCGAGGGAGACGGCGTCCAGGTTGGGGCTGCTGCCGTTCCTGGACTCACGGGAGTCCCTGGGGTCTGCGCTTCGACTGGCCACGACGTCACTGTGCACGACGTCTCGACACTTCCGCAAGGCCGAGGCGATGAAATCCGTCGTTTACGTGACCGAGACCTGCGGATTTCGCAGCGATGGTGCGATCGGGGGTGTTGAAAACGTGGGCCTGCCGATTAGGGTGGGTGTCTCAGCCAGTGGACAGTTCCAACCCCTTCAGGAGGCCGGCAGTGAGCACCGAACTGCGTCGTCTGCGTAACCACATCGACGGTGAGTTCAGGGACGCCGCCGACGGACGGACCACCGAGGTGGTCAACCCCGCGACCGGTGAGGCGTACGCGACCGCGCCGCTGTCGGGCCCGGCGGACGTGGACGCCGCGATGGCCGCCGCTGCCGCCGCCTTCCCGGGCTGGCGCGACAAGACCCCCGCCGAGCGCCAGAAGGCCCTGCTGAAGATCGCGGACGCGTTCGAGGAGCGGGCCGAGGAGCTCATCGCGGCCGAGGTGGAGAACACCGGCAAGCCGATCGGTCTCACCCGGGACGAGGAGATCCCGCCGATGGTCGACCAGATCCGCTTCTTCGCCGGTGCGGCGCGGATGCTGGAGGGACGCTCCGCCGGTGAGTACATGGAGGGTCTGACCTCCATCGTGCGGCGCGAGCCGGTCGGGGTGTGCGCGCAGGTCGCGCCCTGGAACTACCCGATGATGATGGCCGTGTGGAAGTTCGCGCCGGCGATCGCGGCCGGCAACACGGTGGTGCTGAAGCCGTCGGACACGACACCGGCGTCGACCGTCCTGATCGCCGACATCATCGGCTCGATCCTGCCCAAGGGCGTCTTCAACGTCATCACCGGTGACCGGGACACCGGGCGGCTGATGGTCGAGCACCCCACGCCGGCGATGGCGTCCATCACGGGATCGGTGCGGGCGGGGATGTCCGTCGCCGAGTCCGCGTCCAAGGATCTCAAGCGGGTCCATCTGGAGCTGGGCGGCAAGGCCCCGGTCGTCGTCTTCGAGGACACGGACATCGCGAAGGCCGTCGAGGGCATCTCGGTGGCGGGCTTCTTCAACGCCGGGCAGGACTGCACGGCGGCCACGCGGGTGCTGGTCCAGTCGTCGATCCACGACGAGTTCGTGGCGGCGCTGGCGAAGGCCGCCGCCGAGACGAAGACCGGGCAGCCGGACGACGAGGACGTGCTGTTCGGTCCCCTCAACAACCCGAACCAGCTGAAGCAGGTCTCCGGGTTCATCGAGCGGCTGCCCGCGCACGCCAAGGTCGAGACCGGGGGCCACCAGGTCGGTGAGAAGGGGTACTTCTACGCGCCGACCGTGGTGTCGGGGCTGAAGCAGGACGACGAGATCATCCAGAACGAGGTGTTCGGGCCCGTCATCACCGTGCAGTCCTTCTCCGACGAGGAACAGGCCGTGGAGTGGGCCAACGGGGTTGACTACGCGCTCGCCTCCTCCGTGTGGACCAAGGACCACGGCCGGGCCATGCGGATGTCGAAGAAGCTCGACTTCGGGTGCGTGTGGATCAACACGCACATTCCGCTGGTCGCGGAGATGCCGCACGGCGGGTTCAAGAAGTCCGGGTACGGCAAGGACCTGTCCGGGTACGGCTTCGACGACTACACGCGGATCAAGCACGTGATGACTTCGTTGGACGCGTAGTTCTTGCGGGCGGGGGCGCGTGTGGTTCTTCGGCCGCGGGTGCGTGGGGGCTGGTCGCGCAGTTCCCCGCGCCCCTGGGGTGGGTTGGGTGCTCGACAGGGTGTCCGCCGGGCCCCTCTCCGCTCGACGCTGCGTCGATTGTCGGCGCACAGTCCGGGGCGGCATGCTGCGGCAATGCCACTCACGCCGAGGACGCCCCCGCTCTCCCGTAGGACTGTGCTGCGCGCGCTCGGCGGCGGGGCGGTGCTGGGCGGCCTCGCCGGCTGCGGTGTGCCCGCCGCGTACGTGGCCGCGAGCGACCGGGCCGTCACCGATCGCTCCGCCACCGACAAGCGGTTGAACTGGGCGAACTGGCCGCTCTACATCGACACGGACGACAACGACTCGACGAAGCGGCCCACTCTGGACGCCTTCGAGAAGCGGACCGGGATCTCCGTCGACTACGTCGAGGAGATCAACGACAACGACGAGTTCTTCGGCAAGATCAGCCCCGCGCTGATGAACCACCAGCAGACCGGCCGCGATCTGATCGTCATGAGCGACTGGATGTGCGCGCGGTTCGTCCGGCTGGGCTGGGTCCAGGAGATGGACCGCGCGAACCAGCCGAACGTCACCAAGTACCTTGACCCGCTGCTGCGTTCACCCGTCTTCGACCCCGGCCGCAGGCACACCGTGCCGTGGCAGTCGGGCATCACCGGAATCGCGTACGACCACAGGAAGCTGGGCCGCGAGATCCGGCACGTCAAGGACCTGTGGGCGAGTGACCTCAAGGGCCGGGTCACCCTTCTCTCCGGTCTCGACGAGGCCTTCGCGCTGCTCATGCAGGGCAACGGCGTCGACATCACCTCGTGGACGGCGGACGACTTCCACGAGGTCTGCGACCAGGTCGAGAGATACGTCAGGAACGGCCACATCCGCCGCTTCACCGGCAACGACTACACCAAGGACCTCGTCACCGGTGACGTCCTGGCCTGCCAGGCCTACTCCGGCGACGTGATCCAGCTCCAGGCCGACAACCCCGACATCCGCTTCGTCGTCCCCGAGGAGGGCGCGGAACTCTGGTCGGACTCCCTGATGATCCCCGACCGCGCCCTGCACAAGGCCAACGCCGAACGCCTCGTCGACTACTACTACGACCCCGAGGTCGCCGCCGAACTCGCCGCCTGGGTCAACTACGTCTGCCCCGTCCCCGCCGCGCAGGACGTCCTGTCCTCCTCCAAGGACGAGGACACCGCCTCCCTCGCCGAGAACCCGTTGATCTTCCCGGACGCCGGGATGCGCAAGCGGCTGGTGATCGCGCGGGACATCACGTCGAAGGAGCGGGTGGAGTACGCGAAGCGGTGGAACGCGATCGTGGGGTTGTAGGCGGGCGGGGGCCCATGCGCGACCAGGATCGGCAGTCGGCAGTCGGCAGTCGGCAGTCGGCACAAGAGAGGCGCATGACTTCAGAAGCCTTGATCACACACTTTGAAGAGGGCCCGGACCACGACCCCGACGACCCGCTCACCGTCCTTCTGCGTCCCCCTGCCGACTACCTCGGTGTGCCCCCCGGCCGCTACGAGGCGATCCGCCGCGGCGCCGCCCGCCGCAAGCTGCTGCGCGCCGCCGCCGGAGCCGCCCTGACCGTCGGTGTCGGCGTGCTCGTCGTGCTGCCCCTGCGGCCGTCCGCCCCAGGCACCCAACGCTCCCCGACGATCCCCATGGCCCCGCCGACGGCGACCGCCCCCGCGTCCGACAGCTCCGCGTCGCCTCCCCAGAGCCCGGCGTCCACCGAACGGCGCCCGACCGGCCGGGCCTCGGAGGCCACCCGCCCGACCCCGTCCGCCACCCGCTCCGTCCCCTCCGACTCGTCCCCCTCCCGTCCCGCCGCGTCCGCCTCGACCGGCGGGTCGGCCACCCGGGCCCCGTCGACCGAGCCGTCCGCGGGCCGTACCGAGGGGTGACGCACACCACCGCGCATCTCCTCGAACTCTTTTGAACGTGTTCAATTTCAGGCGTACGCTGCTGTCATGAGCGACAGAGCCGCCCGACTCAAGGGCATCCGCGCATGGTTGGTCTTCTTCGTCGTCTGTCTCGTCCTCAGCGGAGCCACGGCCTTTCCGCTGGTCCCCGAACTGCGCTGGGCCGAGGAACTGTTGCGGCACCTTCCCGCGCCGGACGCCCTGACGGACTGGATCACGCGCGTCCGGCGCGGGCTCGACACCGCGGACTCCGACTACCCCTTCCTCCTCTACGGCACGGACTGGCTGGCCTTCGCCCACCTGGTCATCGCGGTCGCCTTCTACGGCCCCTACCGCGACCCGGTCCGCAACATCTGGGTCGTCGAGTTCGGGATGATCGCCTGTGCGGGCATCGTCCCGCTCGCCCTGATCTGCGGACCGATCCGGGGCATCCCCCTGTGGTGGACCGTGATCGACATGGCGTTCGGCGTGGTCGGGGTGGTCCCGCTGTACGTCGTACGGCGGAAGATCAAGCAGCTGGAGGCGCTCACCGCGGCCGCCGACGCCCCGCACAACACCCCTGCGGTGCCCGCTACTTGAGCGCAGCCGTGATGATCCTGCCGATGACCGGGTTCGCGTTCTCGCTCTTCGCGTCGGTGGCGTTGACCGAGTAGACGACGGTGCGGCTCAGATCGCGGGTGGCGGCGATCGCCGAGTTGTAGCCGTACCGGCCGCCGGACTTGCCCCAGTAGACCTTGCCGCCCGACTCGTAGCACTGGAGCCCCGCGCTGTAGGTCGCGCCCTTTATGTGGTCCGGGACGGTGAACATCTCCTCCAGTTGTGGCCGCGGGACGATCCGGCCCCGGAAGAGGGCGGTGAGCAGGCGCTCCAGGTCCGCGGTGGTGGAGATCATGTCCCCGGCCGCGAACCGGTCCGCCTGGTTCCACTCGGTGACGTCCACGAACTCCGTCGTCCCGTCGGCCTTCTTCACCGCCTGGTAACCCCGGTTGTGCGGGCCGAGGATGCGCGGGTCGGTGCCCGGGAAGTACGTGTCCCGCATCCCCGTCGGCGCCAGCACCAGCCGCCTGACCTCGGAGGCGTACGGCCGTCCGGTGACCTTCTCGATCAGAAGGCCGAGAAAGGTGTAGTTGATGTTGAGGTAGTGCTGCTGCTTCCCCGGGTCGAACTCCGGCTCCTTCACGCCTGCGGACGCTGCGACGCGCTGCGGGGTGAGCGTGTCGAAGCGGTGGGCGTACACCTCCTCGAAGGTGGTGCCGAGACCGTCGCCCGCCGGGATGCCGCTGGTGTGGTCGAGCAGCTGCCGCACGGTGACCGGCCGGAACTGCCGGCCGAGGAAACCGGGGAGGTAGCGCTGGACCGGGGTGTCCAGGTCGATCCGGCCCGCGGCCGCCAGGCGCAGTACGGCCGCGGCCGTCACCACCTTCGTCGTGGACCCGGCCCTGAACCGCCCGTTCGGGTCGGCGGCCCGTCCGCTCTCCAGGTCGCGCACGCCCGAAGTGCCGCGCCAGGTGCCGCCGCAGCCCCCGATCCGCACCAGGGCCGCGGTGGCGTCCCCGTCAGGAAGCCCCGCGATCGCCGCGCGCAGCGCCTCGGCATCCGGTGCGGAGGAGCTGCACATGGAGGTAGCGCCAGAGGCGGAGGCGGAGGCGGCGGACGCGGTCAGAGGGCCGGCGCCCAGGGAGAGGGCGAGCGCGAGGGAGCCGGCGAGGACCGTCCTGCGGCGGAGGGCGGGCATGAGGCGGCTCCAGGGGTGTCGGGGTGTCGGTGTTCATCCTGTGACGCCGCGCCGGACCCCGGATCGTCGAGGAGGAGGGTGCCGGACCCTGGCCGTACCCCGAGCAACCGCCGCCGCAGCAAGGGGAGTTGTGCGGGAGAACCCCTAGGGGTGCAGAAAAGTGTTATCGCGGAGTCCTTCACTCCGTCTCCACGGTGTGATCCCCGACATAGCCAACATCACCGGCCCGCCCGAGAGTGTGCCTGCGGAAACGAAGTGACGACGGCACGGAAGGACGACGTGGACACGCGGCAGTGGCGCGACACCATCGCGGCGGCACAGGACGGCGACCGGCGGGCGCTGGACGAGCTCGTCGAGGGCTGGCTGCCACTCGTGTACAACATCGTCGGCCGTGCCCTGAACGGCCATGCCGACGTCGACGACGTCGTCCAGGAGACCATGCTGCGCGCCGTCGACAACCTCGGCAGCCTGCGCGACCCGGACAGCT
Source organism: Streptomyces sp. NBC_00285 (assembly GCF_036174265.1). Lineage (NCBI taxonomy): Bacteria > Bacillati > Actinomycetota > Actinomycetes > Kitasatosporales > Streptomycetaceae > Streptomyces > Streptomyces sp. NBC_00285. The sequence goes on from NZ_CP108055.1 coordinate 7,698,023, forward strand.
TCCGGTCCTGGCTGGTCGCCATCGCCATGCGTCAGATACGGGACCGGGCGCGCCGCAGAACCACCGCCCCGCTGGACGAGTCGGCCGCACGCGAGGCCGCCGACTTCGCCGAACTCACCGTACTGAGACTCCAGTTGGAGGGTCAGCGGCGTGAGGTCGCGGAGGCGGCGCGCTGGCTCGACGACGAGGACCGGCAACTACTGTCCCTGTGGTGGCTGGAGGTCGCCGGCGAGCTCACCCGGCGTGAACTGGCCGCCGCCGTCGGCATCAGCCGGCAGCACGCCGCCGTGCGCGTCCAGCGGATGAAGGAGCGCCTGGAGACCTCCCGGGGCATCGTCCGCGCCCTCGACGGCGCCTGCCCTGACCTGCGCGAACTGGCCGCACGCTGGAACGGCCGCGCCGACTCCGTCTGGCGCAAGCGGCTCGCCCGGCACCTGCGTGGCTGCGGCTACTGCGGTGACACCGGCGAGTCCGTCGTACCGGCCGAGCGGCTCCTCGTGGGGATCGCGCTGGTGCCCATTCCGGTCGGGTTCACGCTCTCCCTGGCCCTGGGCGGCAAGACGGCCGCGGCCGCCACGGTCGCGTCGGTGAGCTGGTCCGCCAAGGTCATGAGCGCGCTCACCCACCCCGTCCTCGCGGCCACCGCGGGCGCGACGATCGTTGCGGGCGGCGCGTACGTCGTCACCCAGGCCCCGGACACCCCGCCACCGCGCGCCGTGCTCGCTCCCACGGCGGCGAGCACGCACCGGGCACCGTCCGCGGCCCCGACGCCGTCACCGTCCTCGTCCCCCTCGCCCCCGTCCTCACCCTCGGCGACACCGACCAGGGCGGTTCTCTACGGCAGCGTCGTCGACGCCGTCGACCGGGCACCGGACCCGGGCACCCCGCCCGCCGCCCTGCCGCACCGGCCCGAGACCGGCATCACCAGCACCGGCGGCGCGCACGCCGTCATGAACCACCGCGGGGACGGCGTCACGCTCACCGGCAGGGGCTATGTCCTGGTCCGCTGGCAGATCTCACCGCAGTACCGGTCCGGCAGCCTGGTCATGCCGTCCTGGACCGGCCTCACGGGCAGGCTCTTCCACGTCGCCTCGGGCGGCGGCCGCCGCATGGACGACCCCGTCAGCGCCACCGACCCCACCGCGACCGGCATGGGCACCCCGACCACTGGCTACGCCGTCCCGCCCGCAGGCACCCAGCAGATGTGGCAGAACGAGTACTTCTACCTCGACGGCACCGTCACCCTCACCGTGAACGAACGCGGCGCCGACTACGGCCTCAGCGTCTTCCCCTCCACCTGGGACGCGGCCGAGAAGGACATCACCACCGGCCCCGCCCAGGGCGCGAAGCGCTACGGCCTGGTCCGCGACACCGGCAAGGACGACACCCCCGTACCGCAGTACCTCACCCGGTCGACCCCGGCCGACCCGGCGACCGTGGCTCAGGAGTCCCGCGTGTAGCGCTCCTGCGCATCCACCACCTCGTCCCCGTGATCGTGCGCCCAGACGCCGAAGGCCTGGATCGGCGCGAGCAACGTCCGCCCCAGCGCCGTCAGTTCGTACTCCACACGGGGCGGTGAACCGCCGTACGCCCGTCGTGCGACGAGTCCGTTGAACTCCAGTCGGCGCAGGGTCTCCGTCAGCACCTTCTGGCTGATCCCGCCGACGCGCGCCCGCAGTTCCCCGGGACGTTCCGGTCCGTCCTTGAGAGCCCAGATCAGCACGGCGTTCCAGGTGTTGGAGACCAGGTCGAAGGCGAGCCGGGTGCGGCAGTCGGCCAGGAAGGCCGGGTCGATGGTCACGTACCGAATGGTGCCCGAGCGGCTTCCTACTGTCGTGGGAGATCCGGAGAAACGGCAGATCCGGGCAACAGGAGGAGACGTCATGCGGGTGGGAGTCATCGGCCGGGGCGGCATGGCGGACGCACTGGGCACACAGTGGCGGCGGGCCGGCCACGAAGTGGTCGCCGGGAGCCGCTCGGACGGCGGGCTGCGGAAGGCGGCGGAGGCCGGGACGGACGCGGTGCTGCTCGCGGTGCCGTACGAGGCGGTGGTCGAGGTTGTCGAAGGGCTGGGGGAGGCACTTCGGGGGAAGGTACTGATCGACTGCACCAACCCGGTCGGCCGCGATTTCGGTCTGCTCACGGCGGGCGGACCCTCGGCCGCCGAACGCATCGCCTGCGCCGTGCCCTCGGCCCACGTCGTGAAGGCCTTCAACCTGTGCCATGAGGACGTCTGGCGGCTGACCCCGCCCGTCTTCGACGGCCGCCCCCTCGCGGTGCCGCTGTGCGGGGACGACGAGGGGGCCCTGACCGTCGTACGGCGACTCGTGCGCGACCTGGGCTGTGAGCCGCTCGACGCCGGGGGACTGGACCGGGCGGGCCTCGTGGAGGCGACCGCCGCGCTGCTGATCCGGCTGTGGGTCGGGGAGGGGGCGGACGCGCAGGCGATCGCGCCCCCGCTGGCTCACTCCGGCAGCTGACGTGCCTGCGCCCGCAGCGCGCACAGCACGTCCACGCGGTTCGTCGTGATCGAGTCGACGCCCAGGGCGGCCAGGCGGCGCATCGAACGGCGGGTGTCGGGGGTCCAGACGGAGATCAGGTAACCGTCGGCGTGGGTGCGGTCGGCGAGGTTCTTGTCGATCAGGCCGAAACGGTAGTTGAGCCAGCGGGGCTTCACCGCGTCCAGGAGAGTGGGGCGCGGGGGCGCGAGGGTCGTCCAGGTGAGCGCGATCTCGGCGGACGGGTCGGCTCCGCGTACGGCGAGCATGGCGGTGGCGTCGGCGCAGTAGTAGACGCGGTCCTGCGCGCCGCACTCACGGACGACGTCGACGATGCGGCGGGCCACGTGGACCTCGCGGGTGCCGGGCAGGTCCAGCATCAGGCGGTGGCCGTCGGTGGCCCGCAGTGCCTCCGCGAGGGTCGGCACCCCGCCGTCCGTCAGCCCTCGCACCTCGTCCGCAGACAGGGACCGCAGGGGCCGGTCGTGCTCCCACAGCCGCTTCAGCGTCCGGTCGTGCAGCAGGACCGGCACGTCGTCCCTGGTGAGCCGTACGTCGATCTCCACCGCGTCCGCGCCCCGGTCGAGCGCGGCACGCAGGGAGCCGATCGTGTTCTCACGGACGCGGTAGGGGTCGCCGCGGTGTGCCACGGCCGTCAGCTTGTGCATGCGCCCATTGTGGTGGGCCCAGGGGGTGGACTCAGCGGGCGGGCCAGGCAGCGGTGTAGGTGTCGATCTCGTCCTTGATCCTGGTCTTGCCGGGTTCGTCCAGGAAGGACGCGTCGACCGCGTTCTTCGCGAGGTCGGCCAGACCCCGTTCGTCGAGGTCCAGGAGCCTTGCCGCCACCGCGTACTCGCCGTTCAGGTCCGTGCCGAACATCGGGGGGTCGTCGGAGTTGATCGTGACGATGATCCCGGCCTTCACGAACTCCTTGACCGGGTGCTCGTCGAGGGTGCGGACGGCCCGGGTGGCGATGTTGGAGGTCGGGCACACCTCCAGCGGGATGCGGTGCTCGGCGAGGTGGGCGAGGAGCTTCGGGTCCTGGAAGGAGTGGGTGCCGTGGCCGATGCGCTCGGCACGGAGGTGGGTGAGGGCGTCCCACACCGTCTCCGCGCCCGTCGTCTCGCCGGCGTGCGGGACCGAGTGCAGGCCCGCTGCGATCGCCCGGTCGAAGTACGGCTTGAACTGGGGCCGGGGGACGCCGACTTCGGGGCCGCCGAGACCGAAGGAGACAAGGCCCTCCGGGCGGACGCGGTCGTCGGTGGCGAGACGTGCCGTCTCCTCGGCGGCTTCCAGGCCCGCCTCGCCGGGGATGTCGAAGCACCAGCGCAGTACGGTGCCGAACTCCTTCTCGGCCTCCTTGCGGGCGTCCTCGATCGCGTCCATGAACGCGCGCTCCTCGATGCCGCGGCGGGTCGAGGAGAACGGCGTGATGGTCAGCTCGGCGTAGCGGACCTGCTGGCGGGAGAGTTCCCTGGCGACCTCGTAGGTCAGGAGCCGTACGTCCTCGGGGGTGCGGATCAGGTCCACGACGCTGAGGTACACGTCGATGAAGTGGGCGAAGTCCGTGAAGGTGAAGTAGTCGACGAGGGCTTCGGGGTCGGTGGGGACCTTGGAGTCGGGGTGGCGGGCGGCCAGTTCGGACACGATGCGGGGGGAGGCGGAGCCGACGTGGTGGACGTGGAGTTCGGCCTTGGGCAGGCCGGCGATGAAGGTGTGCAGGTGGTCGGTCGTCGTCATGGGGGCCTCCCCTTGCTGGGCGCCGGGCACGGTGGTGCGGTGCGGTGTGGCGCGGTGATCGGCTGATCGATGCGGTTTCATCGTAGGCGGGGGGTCGGGTGTCTGCGGGCCCGGTGGGGGCCGGTCGCGCAGTTCCCCGCGCCCCTGGGCGGGGACGGTGAACGCACCTCTGGCCGCGTACGGCGAGAAGGGGCAACCCATACAGGCGGCGTGAGCCACGACGGGCCGTCGGCCGCGTAAGGCGCGAAGGGGCAACGCATGCAGGCGGGCGTGAGCCACGACGGGCCGTCAGTCGCCGACGGCGCGGAGGGGCCGGGGTGGGGGGTGTCCGCCCGCAGCGGCCGGCGTCCGGCACCGGGCACTGTTCGAGTGGCCGAGCCGCCGGACCGAGGACGGACACCCCCCCCCCGGCCCCGACCCACCCACCGCACCCGAAGCGGATCGCCGCAGGCGTAAAAGGGGCGCGGGGAACTGCGCAAACGCTCGCCCCCACCGACCCGCACCCGCCCCGGGACCTGCGAGGCACCTCCTCGGGCGGGGCCCGCACAAGGCCGGCCCCGGCCGCCCGCAGCGCTCCCGTAGCATTACCGCAGCAACGACCAAGGGGGACATGAGCATGACGGACGGAACGCAGTCGAACGGGGAGCCCGGCGCAGGTAGGGACCCGTGGGCGCCACCGGAGAGCGGGCCTTCGCTGGAGAAGAGCCCGTCGCCCGGTGCCGGTCAGTCGGCGACGCCGCAACCGCCCCCCGTGCACGACCAGGCCACGATGACGTCCGTGCCGAGCGACGGCTACGCCTACCCGCCTCCCGGCGCCGCCGCCCCCGCTCCCGGCTACGCCTACCCCACCCCGGACCAGGGTGTGCCCGGCTCCGTACCGCCCCCGCCCATAGCGCCCGGCGGCCCCGGCGGCCCCGGTGGCCCCGGTGGCCCCGCCGGATACGGCTACCCCGGCTACCCGCAGGGGTACGGCGGCTGGCCCACCCCTCCGCTGCCCCCGCAGAACGGCATGGGTGTCGCGGCGATGGTGCTGGGCATCCTGTCCTGCGCCCTGTTCTGCATGTACGGCATTCTCTCGCTGGTCCTCGGCGTCCTCGCCATCGTCTTCGGCGTCAAGGGACGCAAGCGGGCCGAGCGGGGTGAGGCCACCAACCACGGGCAGGCGCAGGCCGGTTTCATCATGGGCATCATCGGGACGATCCTCGGTATCGCCGTCATCGCCGTGATGGCCGTCTTCATCGCGACCGCCATCAACTCCGACACCTCCGATGACCAGTCCGACTACTACGACGGCTCCCTGCACGCCGTCACGGCGGTCCAGCAGTACTGATCAGGCGGCTCTGAGTCGCTCCCGCGCCGCCATCAGCGCGAACCCCAGAAGGTTCGGACCGCGCCACCGCTCGGGATCGCCCGCCGCCTCGTCGTCCCCGGCGAGGCCGATGCCCCACACCCGGTCGACCGGGCTGGCCTCCACCAGCACCCGGTCGCCGGTGTTCGACAGGAACTGCCGCAGATCGTCGTGTGCCGCGAACTTGTGGACGCTGCCCTCCACGACGATCCCGAAGCGCTCGCGCTGCCAGGTCTGCTCGTCGAAGCCCCTGACCAGACGGCCCATGTTCTTGGCCTGAGCCGGAGATCCGGCTGCCAGAACCCGGCGCTCGGCGTCCTGATCTTCGAAAAGACGCGCCTTACCCGCCATCATCCAGTGCTCGGCGGTCGCGTAGGCCACTGCGTCCACCACGAACGGTGACGGCCACCACTGGCTCAGACAGCTCGCGCCGACACGGCCGTCCGGGCGCGGGCGGTGGCCCCAGAAGTGCAGATACTTGACCTTCGCGCCTGCCCGGATCTGCCTGACCAGGGCTTCCTGTGAATCGATCGTCCCCGTGATCTTCCCCATGCACGCGAGTCTGGCAGGTACCACTGACACTCCGTCCTTCCTTTTCGCGGATCACTCGACACCTGGTCGACAGATTCCGTCGCGTAACCGAAAGGCAACAACGGAATCACTTGTAGGAGTGTCATTGCTCTGTCAGGATCGGCACTCAAATCGAGCTGGAGCTACGCCACCCGCCCTCGGGACGCGAGGGGTGAAGGCGAGGAGAGCGACATGCACAACCCGGGCACTTCCACCCCGGACCGGTTCGCGGCCCAGGAGCGGTTCGCCGACGGTGCGCAGTTCATCGGAGGGCGCCTCACCAAGGGGACCTCCGGGCGCACGCACACGGTCGTGGACCCCGCGAGCGGTGAGGATGTCCTCACCTATGAACTCGCCGGCGCGGAGGACGTGGACGCGGCGGTCGCCGCGGCCCGTGCCGCCTTTCCCGGCTGGGCGGCCACCACCCCCGGTGACCGTTCGGACGCCCTGCACCGGTTCGCCGCCGTGCTCGCGGACAGCGCCGAGGACTTCGCCCGGGCCGAGTCGCTGCAGTGCGGGAAGCCGCTGAAGCTGACCCGGGAGTTCGACGTCCCGGGGACCATCGACAACACCGCCTTCTTCGCCGGTGCAGCCCGGCATCTCCAGGGCCAGTCCGCCGGTGAGTACTCCGGCGACCACACGTCGTACGTGCGGCGGGAGCCCATCGGGGTCGTCGGCTCCATCGCGCCCTGGAACTACCCCCTCCAGATGGCCGCCTGGAAAATCCTTCCGGCGATCGCCGCGGGCAACACGATCGTGCTCAAGCCCGCCGAGATCACCCCCCTCACCTCGCTTCTCTTCGCCCAGGCCGCCACCCGCGCGGGCATCCCCGACGGTGTCATCAACATCGTCAACGGAACGGGGAAGGAGGCCGGTGAGCACCTCGTCGGGCATCCCGACGTGGCCATGACCTCGTTCACCGGGTCGACCGCGGTGGGCAAGCGGGTCGCCGAGATCGCCCTCGCCACCGTCAAGCGGCTGCACCTGGAACTCGGCGGCAAGGCTCCCTTCGTCGTCTTCGACGACGCCGATCTGGAGGCCGCCGTCAACGGGGCGGTCGCGGGCGCCCTCATCAACACCGGGCAGGACTGCACGGCGGCCACGCGCGCGTACGTGCAGCGGCCCCTGTACGAGGCCTTCGTCGAGAAGACCGCCGCCCTCATGGAGACCGTACGGCTCGGGGACCCGTTCGCCGCCGGTACCGACCTCGGACCGCTCATCTCCCACGTCCAGCGGGACCGGGTCGCCGCTTTCGTCGACCGTGCGCGTGCCTACGCTCGTGTGGTGACCGGCGGCGAGGTGCCCGAGGGGGAGCTGGCCAAGGGGGCCTACTACCGGCCCACGCTCGTCGCCGACGCCGCCCAGGACAGCGAGATCGTCCAGTCGGAGATCTTCGGGCCGGTCCTCGTGGTGCTGCCCTTCGACAGCGACGACGACGGCATCCGGCTCGCCAACGACACACCGTACGGGCTGGCCGCCTCCGCCTGGAGCCGGGACGTGTACCGGGCCAACCGGGCCACGCGTGAGATCAAGGCCGGGTGCGTGTGGGTCAACGACCACATCCCGATCATCAGCGAGATGCCCCACGGCGGGTACAAGGCGTCCGGCTTCGGCAAGGACATGTCCTCGTACTCGTTCGAGGAGTACACGCAGATCAAGCACGTCATGTTCGACAACACTGCGGTTGCCGCGAAGGACTGGCACCGCACGATCTTCGGGGACCGATAGCCGTTTTCGGGCCGCCCTACCCGCGGCCGCCCACTTTCCCGAAAGGGCACCAGCGCATGGAGCAGTACGAGCCCGACCGCCTGTCACCGGCCCAAGTGGCCGCCATGCGGCGCAGTTTCCGAGGCGGCCGGGCCGCCATGACCCGGCGGTCCCTGATGCGTGCCTCCGCGGGCGGCGCGCTCGCGGTCGGCGGCCTCGGGGCGCTGAGCGGCTGCGGGATCCCCGCGGCCGGCACCACCCAGGGCGGCGTCTCCGCGGACGACCACTCGGCCAAGGAGAAGACCGTCCACTTCTCCAACTGGACCGAGTACATCGACGTGGACAAGAGCGAGAAGCACCACCCCACGCTCGACCAGTTCAAGAAGCAGACCGGCATCACCGTCAAGTACACCGAGGACATCAACGACAACGTCGAGTTCTTCGGGAAGATCAAGCCGCAGCTCGCGGCGGGGCAGGACACCGGGCGCGACATCATCGTGCTGACGGACTGGCTCGCCGCCAGGCTCATCCGACTCGGGTGGGTCCAGAAACTCGACGCCTCCAACCTCCCGCACGCCTACGCCAACCTGTCCGCGCAGTTCCGGGACCCGGACTGGGATCCGGGACGGGCGTACTCCTATGTGTGGCAGGGCATCTCGACCGTCATCGCCTACAACAAGAAGGCCCTGGACGGCGTGGAGGTGAAGTCGGTCTCCGACCTGCTCGACAACCCCAAGCTCAAGGGCCGCGTCGGCTTCCTGTCGGAGATGCGCGACAGCATCGGCATGACCCTGCTCGACATGGGCAAGGACCCGGCGAACTTCACCGCCGACGACTACGACGCGGCGATCGCACGGCTCCAGAAGGCCGTCGACAAGGGGCAGATCCGCCGCTTCACCGGCAACGACTACACCTCCGACCTGACCAGCGGCGACTTCGCGGCCTGTATCGCCTGGGCCGGTGACGTCGTACAGCTGAAGGCGGACAGCCCGGACATCGACTTCATCATTCCGGCGAGCGGATACATGACGTCGACCGACAACATGCTGATCCCCAACAAGGCACGCCACAAGACGAACGCCGAGCGGCTCATCGACTTCTACTACGAGCCGAAGCCGGCTGCTGAACTCGCCGCGTACATCAACTACGTCTCACCCGTCGACGGCGTGAAGCCCGAGCTGGCGAAGATCGACCAGGATGCGGCGAACAACCCGCTGATCATCCCCGACAAGGCCATGGCCGCGAAGTCCCACCCCTTCCGCTCACTGAGCTCGAAGGAAGAGACGGCCTTTGAAGAGAAGTTCGCGAAGCTGACTGGGGCGTGACCACCGTGACCACCGTGACGAACAAGACCACAGACAACAGCGGCGACGTCCGCCTCTCCGGCATCAGCAAGACGTACGACAACGGCTTCACGGCGGTGCAGCCGCTCGACCTGACCGTGCCGCAGGGCTCCTTCTTCGCCCTGCTCGGCGCCTCCGGCTGCGGCAAGACCACCACCCTGCGCATGATCGCCGGTCTGGAGGAGCCCACCACGGGCACCGTGCACCTCGGTGACCAGGAGGTCACCCGGCTGCCGCCCTACAAGCGGCCGGTGAACACCGTCTTCCAGTCCTACGCGCTCTTCCCGCACCTCGACATCTTCGAGAACGTCGCCTTCGGCCTGCGCCGGCGGGGCATCAAGTCGGTGAAGAAGCAGGTCGAGGACATGCTGGAGCTCGTCCAGCTGGGGGAGCAGGCGCGGAAGAAGCCGCACCAGCTGTCCGGCGGCCAGCAGCAGCGGGTCGCCGTGGCCCGGGCACTGATCAACACGCCCAAGGTGCTGCTGCTGGACGAACCGCTCGGCGCCCTCGACCTCAAGCTGCGCCGCCAGATGCAGCTGGAGCTGAAGCGCATCCAGACCGAGGTCGGCATCACCTTCGTGCACGTCACGCACGACCAGGAGGAGGCCATGACCATGGCCGACACGGTCGCCGTGATGAACGCGGGCCGCGTCGAGCAGCTCGGCTCGCCGACCGATCTGTACGAGAACCCGAACACCACCTTCGTCGCCAACTTCCTCGGCACCTCCAACCTCATCGAGGCCGAGGTCGACTCCAGGAGCGGCGGCGAGATCGTGCTGAAGGCGGGCGGCGGGAAGCTGGTGCTGCCGGAGACGAGGTACTCCGGGCCCACGACGACCGGCGGCAAGGTGCTGGTCGGTGTACGGCCCGAGAAGATCTCCCTCACCCACGCCGGCGAGGCCGGCGAGATCCCCGCGGGGCGCAACCGGATCACTGGCAAGATCGCCGACTCCTCCTTCATCGGCGTCTCCACGCAGTACGTCATCGACAGCCCCGTCTGCCCCGAGTTCGAGGTCTACGCCCAGAACATCGACCGCGACGACCGGCTCGTGCCCGGCGCCGAGGTCGTCCTGCACTGGAACCCGGCGCACACCTTCGGTCTGGACGCGGACCAGGACATCGACGCGGGCATCCAGGAAGAGGCGACGGTCTGATGGCGACGCTCACCGAGGCGCCCCCGCCGCTCTCCCCGACGGCACCCGAGAAGAAGCCCCCGCGCAAGAGGGGCCGCTTCACGCCGTACTGGCTGCTGCTGCCCGGCATCCTGTGGCTGCTGGTCTTCTTCGCGCTGCCGATGATCTACCAGGCCTCCACGTCCGTGCAGACGGGCTCCCTGGAGGAGGGCTACAAGGTCACCTGGCACTTCGCGACCTACTGGGACGCGCTGTCCCAGTACTGGCCGCAGTTCCTGCGCTCAATCCTCTACGCCGGTGCCGCCACGATCCTGTGCCTGGTGCTCGGCTACCCGCTCGCGTACCTCATCGCCTTCCGCGCGGGACGCTGGCGGAACCTGATCATGATCCTGGTGATCGCGCCCTTCTTCACCAGCTTCCTGATCCGCACCCTCGCCTGGAAGACGATCCTCGCGGACAGCGGCCCGGTGGTGAGCGCCCTCAACACCCTGCACGTCCTGGACGTCACCAACTGGCTCGGCTGGACGGCCGGCGACCGTGTCCTCGCCACACCGCTCGCGGTGGTGTGCGGTCTGACGTACAACTTCCTGCCCTTCATGATCCTGCCGCTCTACACCTCCCTGGAGCGCATCGACGGCCGGCTGCACGAGGCGGCGGGCGACCTGTACGCCAGGCCGGTCACCGTCTTCCGCAAGGTCACCTTCCCGCTGTCGATGCCGGGTGTGGTCTCCGGGACACTGCTGACCTTCATCCCGGCGGCCGGTGACTACGTCAACGCGGACCTCCTCGGCTCCACGGACACACGCATGGTCGGAAACGTCATCCAGACGCAGTTCCTGCGGATTCTCGACTATCCGACGGCGGCCGCGCTCTCCTTCATCCTGATGGCCGCGATCCTCTTCATGGTCACGCTCTACATCCGCAAGTCCGGGACGGAGGACCTGGTTTAAATGGCCTTCGTCAACTGGCTCAAGGGCAAATTCGTCGTCGTCGCGGGACTGCTGACGCTCGGATATCTCCTGCTGCCGAACGTCGTCGTCACGGTGTTCTCCTTCAACAAACCGAAGGGCCGCTTCAACTACCAGTGGCAGCAGTTCTCCACGGACGCCTGGAAGGACCCGTGCGGGGTCGCCGACATGTGCGGCTCCCTCTCCATCAGCCTCCAGATCGCGTTCTGGGCGACGATCGGCGCGACCGTACTCGGCACGATGATCGCCTTCGCGCTGGTCCGCTACCGCTTCCGGGCGCGCGGTTCCGTGAACTCGCTGATCTTCCTGCCGATGGCGATGCCCGAGGTCGTCATGGCTGCCTCGCTGCTCACCCTGTTCCTCAACATGGGCGCCCAGCTGGGCTTCTGGACGATCCTCATCGCCCACATCATGTTCTGCCTCAGCTTCGTCGTGACGGCGGTCAAGGCACGCGTGATGTCGATGGACCCCCGCCTTGAGGAGGCAGCGCGGGACCTCTACGCCGGCCCGTTCCAGACCTTCGTCCGGGTCACCCTGCCGATCGCCGCCCCCGGAATCGCCGCGGGCGCGCTGCTCGCCTTCGCGCTCTCCTTCGACGATTTCATCATCACCAACTTCAACGCGGGCTCGACCGTCACCTTCCCCATGTTCGTCTGGGGTTCGGCACAACGCGGCACACCCGTTCAGATCAACGTCATCGGTACGGCCATGTTCCTGGTCGCCGTACTTTTGGTCCTGACCTCGATGGTCATCGGCAACCGCCGGAACAAGCAAAAGGCATAAGCCCTTTTCAAGAGCCCCTGTTTTCTGGAGCCCCCTGTAGGGAGTTGACATCATGGCCCCAAGCGCCATGAGCCGTTGGACAAAGGCACTTTCCGAAGCCCAGCCGCTTCCGTACTGGCTGGACGACCCCGGCAGGCCCCACCCCGAACCCGCCCTCACCGGCGCCGAGACCTGCGACCTGCTGGTCGTCGGCGGCGGCTACAGCGGACTGTGGACCGCGCTCAACGCGAAAGAGCGCGACCCGCAGCGCGACGTGATCCTGCTGGAAGGCCGCGAGGTGGGCTGGGCCGCCTCCGGCCGCAACGGCGGCTTCTGCGCCGCCTCCCTCACCCACGGCCTGTCCAACGGGCTGACCCGCTGGCCGGACGAGATCCACCGGCTTCAGGAGCTGGGCGCCCGCAACCTCGACGAGATCGAGAAGGCGGTCGCCCGGCACGACCTCGACTGCGAGTTCGAGCGCACCGGCGAACTCGACGTGGCGACGGAGCCGTACCAGGCCAGGGAACTCCGCGAGTGGTACGAGGAACTCCAGGAGAAGGGCCTCGCCGGCGGCGTCGACCTCCTGGACGCCGACGCGGTACGGGAGCAGGTCGACTCACCGACCTTCGAGGCCGGACTCTGGGACCGCCGGGGCGTGGCCATGCTCAACCCGGCCAAGCTCGTCTGGGGCCTGAAGCGGGCGTGTCTGCGGCTCGGCGTGCGGATCCACGAGAACACGCCCGCCCTGGACCTGAAGTCGTACGGCGCCGGCATGGCCGTACGCACCCCGTACGGTTCCGTGCGCGCCCGCAAGGTCGCGCTCGGCACGAACATCTTCCCGAACCTGGTCAGGCGGGTGCGGGCGTACACCGTGCCGGTCTACGACTACGCGCTGATGACCGAACCGCTGACCGGCGAACAGCTCAGCGCGATCGGCTGGAAGAACCGGCAGGGGCTCGGGGACTCGGCGAACCAGTTCCACTACTTCCGGCTCTCCGCCGACAACCGGATCCTGTGGGGCGGTTACGACGCCGTCTACCAGTACGGCGGCCGGGTGCGCGCCGAGTACGACGACCGGCCGGAGACCTACGCCAGGCTCGCCGAGCACTTCTTCACCTGCTTCCCGCAGTTGGAGGGAGTGCGCTTCACCCACGCGTGGGGCGGCGCGATCGACACCTGTTCGAGGTTCTCCGCGTTCTACGGCACCGCCCACCGCGGCAGGGTGGCGTACGCGGCCGGCTACACGGGCCTCGGTGTCGGTGCGACCCGGTTCGGCGCCGACGTGATGCTGGACCTGCTGGCCGGGGAGAGCACCGAGCGGACCTCGCTGGAGATGGTTCGCAGGAAGCCGCTGCCGTTCCCGCCGGAACCCTTCGCCTGGACCGGCATCGCCCTCACCAAGTGGTCGCTGGCCCGCGCCGACTCGCACGCCGGGCAGCGCAATCTGTGGCTGCGGACCATGGACAAGCTCGGTCTGGGATTCGACAGCTGAACGATCGTATGTGATCCGATTCACCCCAACGAGTGGTCAGAACCCGCGTAATGCTGCCAGGGGACCTCGCTCTCCCTCGTGACGCGACCAGCGTCGACGAGAGAAAGGGAGGTCCCTTCATGACTGGGGCGAAGACGGCGGTCGAGTGGCTGGCATCCGTCGCACCGGATCCCGAGGCCTGCCGCTGGGAGTGGGAACGCAACCCCCTCGGGGTCGCGCTGCTGCCGGCGGGCAAGGTCTGGGACGTACTGATCCTGCCGGGTGATCTCGGCTACCCGACACTCGATGTCCTGACCCGCATCCTCGACCAGCTCGGCCCGGTGCTCGTCGACTTCGGCGACGCGCGGATGGGTTTCTTCGTGCCGCCGGGCACCGCGGCCCGCTGGCTCGGCACCGGCATCCGCACGGCCGGCGCCGGCACCTGGATCGTCGTGCCGTACCCGGGCCGGGTGGCCGGGGGAGGGGTGCGCTGGCTGGTCCCGCCGGACGGGTCCGGGACCCTCACCGACCCGGCGCTCCTCGAACTGGCGATGCACGAGGCGGCGGCGGGCCTGGCGACGGAGGGTGACGGCTGACCGACGTTCCACCGCGCTGTCGTCGGCCGTCCGTGCGGCCGACGCGGGCCGGAGAGTCCTGTGCACAGTGGGAGTGCGGCGCTGCGGGCGTCCCCCGCCGGTAGCGGCCACGCCCAGTGTGCCCAGGGGTTCAGGGTCGGCTGTGTCGTGCCAGGAACAGCCGGAACAGGAGCAGGAGGTCGGTGCTGAGGCACCAGCTGGCCACCACGTCCAGCGGCCAGTGCCAGCCGTGGCGGACCAGGCCGTAGGAGACGCCGAGGACGACAAGGACGTAGCCGAGGGCGAGGAGGCGGCGGGTCCGGGCGGATCGGAGGAACGGCAGGACGAGCAGGGTGGCGGCGCCGTACGCGATGGCGGCCGTGGCGGTGTGGCCCGACGGGAAGTAGCCGGTCGCGGGGGGTACGACCGGGGTGCCCGGGCGGTCGGTGAGTTCCTTGAGGGGGACGATCAGAGCCGGGACCAGTGCCATCAGGACGGCCGCCGCGGTGGGCGGCAGCCACCACCGGTCCGTACCGCTGCGGCGGGCGCGCCAGGCTGAGTAGAGGAGCGCCAGCACCAGGACCGGGATCGCGACCGTGGCGTTGCCCAGGTCGGAGAGCGCGGCCGACGGGCGGTCCGGGTGGATCAGCGCCCGGCTGACCCGCTCGTCGACACGCAGAAGCGGCCCGTCCTCGACGACCTGCCAGGTGATCAGGGCGAAGAGGAGGGCCGGAATTCCGAGAAGGAAGGTGAAGAAGGCCGGCCGCCCCGGAACAGGGGGGGTGGTTCCGGGGCGGCCGATCAGATCGGGTCGTCGGCCGCCCCGGGGGGTTTGGGGCGGACGACTGTCCGATCGGTGAGGAGATCCGGAGCTGGAGGCTCCAGTTGTGTGCGCGAGGGCACGACCAGGTCGAAGCTGGGGAGGCCCCGGCCTGATCTCGCCCACAGTTCCCTGTGGGCGGGGTGTATCTCTCATCTGCTCCGAACCTACGGCAGGGGGACGGGATACGACAGGCACAATCCCATCCTCGCAAGCACCTCGCACACCTTCTTCACACCCTCTGCCGTTCGCCATCGCAGCCCCGGAATCCCCAGGGGGTGTCAAGCCCGGGACGTCAGATGCGGGTGAAGGCCTGCTCGATGATGTCGAGGCCCTCGTTCAGGAGGTCCTCGCCGATGACGAGCGGGGGCAGGAAGCGCAGGACGTTGCCGTAGGTGCCACAGGTCAGGACCAGCAGGCCCTCCTGGTGGCAGGCCTTGGCGAGCGCGGCGGTCGCCTCCGGGTCCGGCTCCTTGGTCGCACGGTCCTTCACGAGCTCGATGGCGATCATGGCGCCGCGGCCGCGGATGTCGCCGATGACGTCGAACTTCTCGGCCATCGCGGTGAGGCGGGCCTTCATCGTCGCCTCGATCGCCTTCGCCCTCGCGTTGAGGTCGAGCTCCTTCATGGTCTCGATCGAGCCGAGCGCGCCCGCGCAGGCGACCGGGTTTCCGCCGTAGGTGCCGCCCAGGCCACCCGCGTGGGCGGCGTCCATGATCTCGGCGCGCCCGGTGACGGCGGCGAGCGGGAGGCCGCCGGCGATGCCCTTGGCGGTGGTGATCAGGTCGGGGACGATGCCCTCGTCCTCACAGGCGAACCACTGGCCGGTACGGCAGAAGCCGGACTGGATCTCGTCGGCGACGAAGACGATGCCGTTGGCCCTCGCGAACTCGCTGATCGCGGGCAGGAAACCCTTGGCGGGCTCGATGAAGCCGCCCTCGCCGAGGACCGGCTCGATGATGATCGCGGCGACGTTCTCCGCGCCGACCTGCTTGGAGATCTGGTCGACGGCCTGGGCGGCGGCCTCCGGTCCGGCGTTCTCGGGGCCGGTCGGCCAGCGGTAGCCGTACGCCACCGGCACGCGGTAGACCTCGGGCGCGAACGGCCCGAAGCCGTGCTTGTACGGCATGTTCTTCGCCGTCAGCGCCATCGTGAGGTTGGTGCGGCCGTGGTACCCGTGGTCGAACACGACCACGGCCTGCCGCTTCGTGTACGCCCGCGCGATCTTGACGGCGTTCTCGACGGCCTCGGCACCGCTGTTGAACAGGGCCGACTTCTTGGCGTGGTCACCCGGGGTGAGCTCGGCGAGGGCCTCGGCGACCGCCACGTAGCCCTCGTAGGGGGTGACCATGAAACAGGTGTGGGTGAAGTCGGCCAGCTGTGCCGTGGCACGGCGGACGACGGCCTCGGCGGAGGCGCCGACGCTGGTTACGGCGATGCCGGAACCGAAGTCGATGAGCCGGTTCCCGTCGACGTCCTCGATGATCCCGCCGCCCGCGCGCGCTGTGAACACGGGGAGCACGGACCCCACACCCTGCGCCACCGCGGCGACGCGGCGGGCCTGAAGCTCCTGGGACTTGGGCCCGGGGATGGCGGTGACGATGCGGCGCTCCTGCGGAAGTGCGGTCATGAGGGGCTCCTGGGGTGGTGCGGGCGTTGACTTCGCGGACTCTGTCCAGTCTTTTCTTGCAGGCTAGGACGGGGGAGGAGGGGTGGGCATGCTCCATGTGGGCGTTGTCGGGGGTGTGGGTTGTCCGCGGTGGACATAGCCGGTTTCCGGAGCGGTGTGACGCATCGGCCCCGCAAACCGTGAACTCCCTTTGCGGGCGCGTTAGATTGGCCGCTGACGGTGGACGGAACGGCTGGTCAGGGAGCAGGGGCGATGGACAGCGACGGGACGCAGGACGCGCGGGGTACGCATGCGAATCCTGTGCCACGACCCGCGGGGCCGCGCGAGCCCTCCGTGGTCCCGCCGATGCCCTCCCGGGCACCCGGGATGCCCCCAGTGCCGGACGGCTCGGCGTTCCTGGGCTGGCTGAGGGCGCCGCGCCCCGAGGCTGCCCCCGGTGTGTGGCGCTTCGGCCATCAGCCCCGGCCGGAGAAGGAGCCGGAGCAGATCCCGACGCGGCAGCTGGTGAGTGGCGCGGTGATCGGATTCCTTTGCGGGTGGCTGCTCTGCTCCCTGTTGAACAACGGTTACCTGGGCGGCTACTGGTTCTGGCCGTGGTACGTGTTGGCGCCCGATTCGTGGACTCATGGGCAAGCGGGCTGGCTGGGTGCCCTTTCCTACGTCTACAAGTATTTGTTCTTCGCCGGCATCTTCGCGGTCTTCGGGAAGATCAGTCGCTGGGGCGAGATCTGGCGTCGTTTCGGGCCGCCCGCCTGGAGTCACAAGGCCGCGGCGGCTCATGAACCGCCTCCCACTCCCGAGCAGGACCCCGCCGAATGGCCCCAGCTTCGTGCCGCCGGTGCCGCCGACGCCGCCGAGCGGCTCGCTGCCGAGGCCAGGGCCGGGTTGATGCGCGACGTCGACCACGCCCGGATCGTGCGGGCCTGGCAGGGTGTGCGCAGTGGCCGGTTCGGCCTCGGCACGTTCACCGGTGCGGTGCTCCAGGACGGCGCCGCCGCCTGTCTGCATCCTTCCGGGGAGCGGGACCTGCCCGCCCGGCTCGCCCGGCACGACCTGATGACCGGGCAGGTGCGGCTGGGGACGACAGCTGACGACGCCCGTAATCCGTACGGCTACCGCGGTACCGGCCTGGGGCTCGCGCCCGAGCTGCTCGGCACCTCGCTGCTCGCCGTCGGACCGGCCGGTTCCGGGAAGACCGGGACCGTGATCAGGCCGCTCGCCGAGTCGCTGTGTCTGCACGCCCTCGCCGGACGGGCCGCCGTCGTGGTGGTCGGCGCGGCGGGCGCCGGGCTCGGACCGGCCGACTCCTACGACGTCGTCGTACAGATCGGGAATCCGGACTCGGTGTACGACCTCGACCTGTACGGCGGGACGACCGACCCGGACGAGGCCGCGGCCGTGCTCGCGGAAGCGCTGGTCGGGGATCTCGCCGAGCCTCACCAGGGGGGCGACACCCGGCGCTCCACCACCGTGCTCGCCCAGCTCCTCGGCCCGTTCCGGGCGGTCCACGGCCGTTTCCCCTCCGTGCCTGAGCTGCGCGGGCTGCTCGACGGCGCCCCCGGGCCGCTGGCCGCGCTGCGCAAGGGTCTCGAGGATTCCGGGCAGGAGTCGCTGCTGCGTGAACTCGACGCGCGGGAGCGGCAGATGGGGCACGCGGGGGACGTGGGGGACATCCTCGCGGACCGGATCGCACTGCTCGACCGGCCCGCGTTCGCCGCGTTCTTCCAGAGCGCGGACCTCGACCCGGCGGGGCAGTCGCGGCCGTTCTCGCTGAAGGCCCTGGACCATCCCGTCCGCGTCCGTATCGACCTGCCCCAGCGCGGGCACGCCGACGCCTCGCGGATCCTGGCACGGCTGGTGCTCGCGCAGTTCACGGCGAGCGTCGCGGTGCGGGAGGACCGGTCGCTGTTCGCCTGCCTGATCGTCGACGACGCCACCGGGGTCGTGACGCCGGAAGCCGTGCGGGGAGTGCAGCGGCTGCGGTCCGGCAACGCCGGGGTCGTGCTGACGCTGCGGACGCTGGACGACGTACCCCGGCCGCTGCGCGGACCGCTGCTCGGGGCCGTCGGATGCCGGATGGCGCTGGCCGGGCTCACCCCGTGGGACGGGCAGGACTTCGCCGAGGTGTGGGGCAAGGAGTGGATCGAGGCGCGGGACGTCACCGACCGGCAGATCATCGCGGAGACACCGGCCGGCAAGGTGCTGCACGCGGTGCGCCGGGTCATCACCGGGAAGGCGCCGACCGCGCGCGCGGTGACCGTACGGCAGGTCGAGCGGGAGCGGTGGTCCGCGTCCGAGTTGGCGCACGGGGTGCCGCCGGGGCACGCGGTGCTCTCCCTGACGAGTGTGACGGGCGAACACGCGCCGCCGCTGCTGGTGGATCTGCGGGGCTGACGCGAGCTGAGGACCGTACGGTGAGGCAGAATCGGGACAGGCCGTTCATACGTGGCGGCCAAATGATCACGCCTCCCGGAACAGCTCCCGGAACATCTTTCGGAACGCCTCGCGGAACGTTTTTCCGACCACCTCTCTGAAGGTCCCGGCCCCATGCCCCCCACCCTCGCCTCGCTCGTCCACCACTCCGCGCTCAAGCTGACCGTGCGCGCGGGCGAGGACCGGCTGGACGTGCCCGTCCGCTGGGCGCATGTCAGCGAGCTCGCCGATCCCGTCCCGTACATGGAGGGCGGGGAGCTGCTGCTGATCACCGCGCTGAAGCTGGACGCGGAGGACCCGGAGGCGATGCGGCGGTATGTGAAGCGGCTGGCCGAGGCGGGCGTGGTCGGGCTCGGGTTCGCCGTCGGGGTCAACTACGAGGAGATCCCCGACGCACTCGTCGACGCGGCCCGCGACGAAGGGCTGCCGCTGCTCGAAGTACCGCGCCGCACACCCTTCCTCGCCATCAGCAAGGCCGTGTCCGCGGCGATCGCCGCCGACCAGTACCGGTCCGTCACCGCGGGCTTCGCCGCTCAGCGCGAGCTGACCAGGCAGGCCCTGACCGACGGCCCCGAGGGGCTGCTCGCCGCGCTCGCCTCCCAGGTGGACGGCTGGGCGGCCCTCTACGACGCCTCGGGCGCCGTCGTCGCCGCCGCACCGGAGTGGGCCGGGCGCCGGGCCGCGCGGATCGTCGCCGACGTGGAACGCCTGCGGGAGCGGCCCGCGCCCGCCTCCTCCGTGGTCGGCGGGTCCGACACCGCGGACGACGACGACCGGGTCGAGCTGCACTCCCTGGGCACCGGGCGGCGCCCCCGGGCCGCGCTGGCGGTGGGGACGGCCGCGGCGCTCGGCACGGCCCAGCGGTATGCGGTGCACTCGGCGATCGCGCTGCTGACGCTCACGACCGAGCGGTCCCGTTCCCTGCAGGCGGCCGAGCAGCGCATCGGGGCGGCGGTGCTGCGGATGCTGCTCGCGGGGGAGCCGGAGCACGCGCGTACCGTCGCGGGCGATCTCTACGGCGGCCTTCTGGACGCGCCCTTCCGGGTGCTCGTGGCGGAGACCGTCGCCGTGTCGTCCGTGCGGATCCCCGTCGGGGCGCAGACCCGGGTGCCGTCCGTCGCGGTGCCCGCCGCCGCCTCCGGGACCGCCGCCTCCGGGACCGCCGCCTCCGGGAGCGGCGGCGATCCGCTCGGGGCGCTCACCGACATCGTGGAGTCCGCGGCGGCCCGGTCCGGCGAGGTCGTGCTCGTGGTCCCCGAGGGGGAGCGGCTGGTCGTGCTGGCCGCGGACGGCGGAGCCGCGGTCGCCGCGTGCGGGCAGTACATGGTGGCGCTGGAGGCGGCGCGGACCAGCGAGCGGACGACCGCGGAGAGCGAGGAAGAACCGGTCGTCGGGGTCTCGGCACCCGTGGGGCCGATCGCCGCGGCCGCCGCCTACAAGCAGGCCGTACAGGCACTGTCGGTCGCCCGGCGGCGGGGCCGGCTGTACGTCGAGCACGAACAGCTGGCTTCCGGGTCCGTCCTGCCCCTGCTCGCCGACGACGCGGTGAAGGCGTTCGCCGGCGGACTGCTGCGCCCGCTGCACGAGCACGACGCGACCGGCCGGGGTGACCTGGTGGACTCCCTGCGGGCCTGGCTCTCCCGGCACGGGCAGTGGGACGCGGCGGCCGCCGATCTGGGAGTGCATCGGCACACGTTGCGGTACCGGATGCGCAGGGTCGAGGAGATCCTGGGCCGCTCGCTGGACGATCCCGACGTACGCATGGAGCTGTGGCTGGCGCTGAAGGCGACGTCGGCGGACTAGGACGCGTTCCGAAAGCAGCGTCGTCCGCCCGTGGGGCGGGCCCGACGGCCCGACGGGGCTGGGGAGCGACCGCCGGGCGGTCGGTGTGCCAAACCGGTGTGCAGGTCCTCCCCACTGCTACACCCCGGACACATTCGATCCCGCCGCCCCGGCCCTACCGTGGGGGCATGACTTCCACCCACGCCTTCTGGCTCGCCGGCCGCCGGGTCGCCGGCGAGGACACCTTCGACGTCACCTCTCCCTGGGACGGCCGGCTGGTCGGCAGGGTCGCCGTGCCGGACGGCGAGCAGATCGAGGAGGCCGTGGCCGCCGCGTACGCCGTACGGGACGAGTTCGCCGCGACCCCCGCCCACGTCCGCGCGGCGGCCCTCGACCACGTCAGCCGCGGGCTCGTCGAGCGCACCGAGGAGATCGCCCGGCTGATCTCCGCCGAGAACGGCAAACCGGTCAAGTGGGCCCGGGGGGAGGTCGGGCGTGCGGTGTCCGTGTTCCGGTTCGCGGCGGAAGAGGCCCGGCGGTTCAACGGCGGCGAGGCCCAGCGGCTCGACACCGACCTCGGCGGCCAGGGTCGCCTCGCGCTGACCCGGCGCTTCCCGAAGGGTGCGGTCCTCGGCATCGCGCCCTTCAACTTCCCGCTCAACCTCTGCGCCCACAAGATCGCCCCGGCGATCGCGGCCGGTGTGCCGATCATCCTCAAGCCGGCCCCCGCCACCCCGCTGTCCGGGTTGATCATCGGCGAGCTCCTCGCCGCGGCCGCGGCCGCAGGGGCCGAACTGCCCGCCGGCTCCTGGAGCATCCTCCCCGTCCCGAACGACCGCATGGCCGACCTGGTCCAGGACGAGCGGCTGCCCGTGATCTCCTTCACCGGTTCCGAGAAGGTCGGTTACGCGATCATGGACTCGGTGCCGCGCAAGCACTGCACGCTGGAGCTGGGCGGCAACGGCGCCGCGGTCGTGCTCGGCGACTACGCCTCCGACGTCGACCTCGACTGGGCCGCGACCCGTATCGCGACCTTCTCCAACTACCAGGGCGGCCAGTCCTGCATCTCCGTGCAGCGGGTCATCGCCGACGCGTCGGTGTACGACCGGCTGCTCCCGAGGATCGTCGCCGCCGTCGAGGCTCAGGGCACGGGCGACCCGGGCGACGACGGGACCGACGTCGGTCCGCTGGTCAGCGAGGACGCGGCCAAGCGCGTCGAGGCGTGGGTGAAGGAGGCCGTGGAGGCGGGCGCGAGCCTGCTGACGGGCGGTGACCGCGACGGCGCCTCCTATGCGCCGACCGTCCTCACCGACGTCCCGGCCGACACGGCGATCTCCTGCGAGGAGGTCTTCGGGCCGGTCCTGACCGTGCAGAAGGTGAACGGTGAGGACGAGGCCTTCGCCGCCGTCAACTCCTCCAAGTACGGGCTCCAGGCAGGCGTGTTCACCCACGACCTGCAGGCCGCCTTCCGCGCCCACCGGGCCCTTGAGGTCGGCGGTGTCGTCATCGGCGACGTGCCCTCCTACCGCGCCGACCAGATGCCGTACGGCGGCGCCAAGCAGTCCGGGGTGGGCCGCGAGGGCGTGAAGTTCGCGATGGACGACTACACCTACGAGCGGGTGCTGGTGCTCACGGGGCTCGCGCTCTGAGAATCCGTGCGTCCCGCGGCGGACTCCACTAGCTAATGGGAACCATTTTCAGGTAGAGTTGGCGCAGCGACGCTGACCCGCCGCCCCGAAGGGGCCCGGCACCGATGCCTTCCGGTGCCGGGCCCCTTCTTGTCGTCGGCCGCTCCGGACCCTCAGCCGGAGAAGCCGACATGCGCGAGCCGCAGCGGGCCGCGCAGTCCGATGTGCACGTCGTGCACGCCCTCGGCGACGATCCCGGCGCCGAGGGTGGTGTAGGCGTACGGCCCGGAGTCGGATTCCGTCACCTCCAGGACAGCGAGCACCGCGCCCCCGTCAAGCGACAGCTCGACCGCGCCCTTCCCGGAGACCAGGGCCGTCACCTCGGTGACGCCGTCGCCGAAGTCGCAGTCCTTGTAGACCAGTTCACCGGTGCGGCCCTCGGACGCGGTCACCGCGTCGCCCGCCGCCTTCGTCCGGTCGACGATCTCGACCCCGCTCTGCTCGTCGAAGTCCGCGCTGTCCAGGCCCCGTTGGAGCACAGGTCGCGGCGCGGAGGGCTCGCCGTCGAGCAGTACCGTCGTACGCAGCCGGATGTCCTCGCTGGACGCGCCGGCGAGGAGTTCGTACGGGCCCGGGTCCAGACGCCACCGGCTCCGTGTCACGTCCCAGAACTCGAAGGCGCGCAGGGGGACTTCGAAGGACAGCTCCTCGCGGGCGCCCGGCGCGAGTGTCACCCGCCGGTGGGCCACCAGTTCGCGGCGCGGGCGGGGGAGTGCCGGGTCGACCGCGCGGGTGTAGAGCTGGGCGACCTCGTCGGCGGTGACGTCGCCGGTGTTCGTGATCGCGAACGAGACGTACGCCGTCCCGTCGTCGATCCGCACGCCGAGGTCGCCGTACGAGAAGGACGCGTACGACAGCCCGTGCCCGAACGGGAACAGGGGGGTGCCCTCGAAGTAGAGGTAGGTCTGGCGGCTGCCCACGATGTCGTAGTCGAGCAGGCCGGGCAGGTCGGCGTCGTTCTCGTACCAGGTCTGCGGGAGGCGGCCGGCGGGGGAGGCGTCGCCGGCCAGGACGCGGGCCAGGGCGGTACCGGCCGCCTGACCGCCGTGCGCTGTCCAGAGCGCCGCGGAGAGGCCGGCGGTGTCGACCGCGTACGGGTAGGCCGACACCAGCGCCAGGACCGTGCGGGGGTTCGCGGCGCGGGCCGCCCGCAGCAGGCGCTCCTGATGGGCGGGGAGCCGCAGGGAAGCGCGGTCCTCGGTCTCGCGGCCGTTGATGTGCGGATCGTTTCCCGCGACGACCAGGACGACGTCCGCCTCGGATGTGACGCGGGTCACTGCATCTTCGCCGCGTTCGACGATGATCAGCTCAAAGGTTTCCGCGTTCTCGCCGTTCCCGTCGTTCCCGCCGTTTTCGTCGGCAACCTTTACTCCGTCCGCGGCGACAGTGACGTGGCGGCCCGTGCCGATGTGCCTGAGGAGGTGACCGCTGCCGTGCTGTTCCAGGCGGAAGGTCTCCTGGACGACCCAGCCTCCGGGCTGGTCGGCGGAGGCGCGGAGGTAACCGTCCTCGGCGACGGAGAGATAGCGGCCGTCGGGGGCGCGGAGCGTGAGGACGCCCTCGTCCCAGTCGATCAGCGCGAACTCGGTGCCGGTGGCGTCCGTCGTCAGCGGGGGCAGGTCGGTGCGGCCCGCGAGCAGCGCCGGGTCCAGAGCGCCCTCGGCGCCGCGCACCTCGTCCTCGCCGCCCTCGGAGGCCGGGACGTGCAGAAACGTCCCCGCCGAGGTCTTCAGCCGGACCCGGTCCACACCCTCCGCGAACTCCACGCGCTCGGCGCCGAACCGCTCGTACAGCCCCTCCAGCGGGGTGGAGCGGTGGATGAGCGTGCCGCTGTACCAGTCCAGCTTGCACTCGTCGGCGAGCAGACCGACCACGGCGATCCGGGCATCGGGGGCGAGCGGCAGCACACCGTCGTTCCTGAGCAGGACGATCGCCTGCTCGGCGGCCTCCTGGGCGAGCGCGCGGTGCTCCGGGGTGTCGAAGTCCTTGTCGTCGGCGTGCGGGTCGTGGTGCGGGTCGAACTCGCCGAGCCGGAAGCGCACCGAGAGCTGCCTGCGGACCGCGGTGTCGATGTCGGCCTCGGTCAACAGGCCCTGCTCCAGGGCCCCTTGGATGCGCGCGGTGATCTGCGAGCTGTCCGTGCCGTGGTCGGTGAAGCTGTCGACGCCGGCCCGCAGGGAGGCGGCGGTCGCCTCCTCGTGGGTGTCGAAGTAGTGCTCGTGGTCGACCAGGTTGGAGGGCGCGCCCGCGTCCGAGCAGACCAGCAGCTCTTCGTCCGTCCAGGCCCGCAACTGCTCGCGCAGATACGGCGAGACGTGGTTGGGGCGGCCGTTGACCAGGTTGTACGCCGGCATCACACCGGCCACCGCGCCCGCCTCGACCGTCTCGCGGAAGGCGCGCAGGTCGTACTCGTGCAGCACGCGCGGACGCACCGAGCTCGACGCGGTCGCCCGGTCCGTCTCGTTGTTGTGGGCCAGCCAGTGCTTGAGCACCGGGGCGGTGCGCCAGTACGTCGGGTGGTCGCCGCGCAGCCCGCGGGTGTAGGCGGTGGCGATGGCGGAGGTGAGCTTCGGGTCCTCCGAATAGCCCTCCTCGTTACGGCCCCACAGCGGGTGCCGGAGCAGGTTGACCGTCGGCGCCCAGACATTGAGGCCGACGCGGTCGTCACGGGCCCGCATGGCCCGGACCTCCTTGGACACCGCCTCGCCGACCCGCCGTACGAGCTCGGTGTTCCAGGTCGCGCCGAGGCCGACCGACTGCGGGAAGACCGTCGCCGGGCCCATCCACGCGACGCCGTGCAGCGCCTCCTGGCCGGTGCGGAACCCGTCGAGGCCGAGCCGCTCGAGGGCCGGGGTGAACTGGTGCAGGAAACCGATCTTCTCGTCGGGGGTCAGTCGCGACAGCAGATCGTCGATGCGCTTCGCGAACGGCAGACGGTCATCGCGAAACGGTGGCGTGTGCGGCGGGTGTGCGGTCACGTGGGGATCCCCTTGTGATGAATCGATTCGATGCTTTCGAAGCGCTTCGATGCTCATTCGGCACCGGGGTGGGTGTCAAGAGATCAACACCGTCACTTCAAGCGGTGCATAAGAAAAGGTCACCCATTCCACCGCCGAGGAATCTTGCATCCGACCCTTGTGCACCCCTGGGTGTTCACTTAACCTCACAGCAACATCGAAGCGCTTCGACTACGGATCGCCGCACCAAGGGTCGAAGAACAGCTTCAGCTCAGCCAGTTCCACTCAAGACACCACAGCCGACGGCTCCACCGCCGGGTGTCCTGGTGCGCCATGAAGGGTTGACGCAATGACGCCGAACGCCGCCGCCCCCTCCTCCGGTCCTGACGGGCCGAGCCGGAGAAGCTTCCTCGCCTCGACAGCGGTCGCCACCGCCGCCGTGGCGGGCGGGATGCCGCTGCTCTCCGCCTGTGGCGGCTCGGACAGCGAATCGCGTGAGGGGACCACGTCGGGCAAGGCCGCGGACAAGCTGCTCCCGACGTACGTCGCCAGCAAGGTAGCCAATCCCGACCTTCCGTCGAAGAACGGTTCGGCGGCCGGATTCACCGGAAAGGTCGACCTCGCGGCCCTGGATGCCTCGGTCCCCAAGAAGCTCGGCACGGGCGCCTCCTTCAAGATCATGTCCCCGTTCTGGGGCTCCCCGCCGAAGGCCGGCTGCGCCTACTACACCGCGCTCGACGCCGCCGCGGGCACCAAGATCACCTGGCAGAACCAGGACGGCAACACCTACGGCGAGAAGCTCGGCGCCGTCCTCGCCTCCAGCTCCATACCCGACATGGTGGTCGTGCCCGGCTGGGAACTGGTCGGCAAGATCGCGAACGCCGTCACCGCGAAGTTCATGGACCTCGGCCCCTATCTGGCGGGCGACAAGGTCAAGAAGTACCCGAACCTGGCCGCGATCCCCTCCGACGCCTGGCGCATGGGCATCTTCGGCGGGGCGCTGCGCGGTATCCCGATGCCGGCCGCCAGCGCGTCCACCATCGTGCCGTACTACCGCAAGGACATCTTCGACAAGAAGGGGTACACGGTCCCCAAGTCGCCCGACGAGTTCCTCAGCTGGGCGAAGGAGGCCACCAGCGCCAAGGCCAAGGTGTGGGCCTGCGGCGACCTGAACTGGACCGCGTGGAACATCTTCGGTGTCCGCGGTTCCGGGTCGATCGGCTGGAACATCGGCGACGACGGCAAGCTGACGTACCGCATCGAGCAGCCCGAGTACCTCGAAGCCCTGGAGTGGACCCGCAAACTGTTCGACGCGGGCGTGGTCCACCCCGACGACAAGGCGCGCACCGGCGACGCGGGCAACCGCTTCACCGCGGGCCAGATCCTCGTCTTCAACAACGACATGTCCTCCTGGTACGGCAAGACCGCCGAACAGGCCGCGTCCAACCCGGACTTCGACATCGAGGGCATGGACCTCTTCGGCGCCGACGGCGGCGACCCGAAGCTGTGGGCGGCCCAGCCGGCCGGTATCTGGTCGATGATCCGCAAGGGCGCCTCGAAGGCGACGATCGAGAACGCGCTGGCCGCCGCCGACTTCTCGGCCGCGCCCTACGGCACCAAGGAGCGGATGCTCGTCGACTACGGCGTCGAGGGCACCCACTACACGGTCAAGAACGGCGTCCCGGTCAAGAACGACCTGGGCAACTCCGAGGTGGTCAACGCCTGGGTGATGCTGGCCGCGCCGGCCGCCTACTACGCCCACCCCGACTTCCCGGACGTCGCCCGCAAGCAGGTCGAGTGGCAGCAGCGGATGGGCGCCTTCATGAAGAAGACGTCGACCTTCGGTATGAACATCGTCGAGCCGACCCGCTACGCCAACCTCTCCAGCCAGTTCGAGCAGCTGGAGATCGACTACGTGCGCGGCAACCGCAAGCTGTCGGACGTCCAGGCCGCGATCTCCACCTGGAAGTCCTCCGGCGGCGACAAGCTGCGCGCCTGGTACAAGCAGCTCATCGACAAGAACGGCAGCGGCAACTGATGTCTCTCACGGCCGGGAGCAGGCCCGACGGGACTCGTCCTCCCGCGGCCGTCGAGGAACCGACGGCCGCGGTCGCCACGGCGGTGGCGGCTTCGGCGACGAAGGAGCGGGCGCCGCGCGAAGCGAGCAAGGCAGGCAAGGCAGTCAAGGCGGGCAAGGTCCCCTTCCGGATCCGGCTGCGCCGCGACCGCACGCTGATCCTGATGACGCTGCCCGTCATGGCCCTGCTCCTGCTCTTCAACTACGTTCCGCTGCTCGGCAACGTCGTCGCCTTCCAGGACTACGACCCCTACGTCTCCAGCAACGGCATCACCGCGATCTTCCACAGCCCCTGGGTCGGGGTGGAGCAGTTCTCGCGGATGATCGACGACCCGCTGTTCTGGAGCGCCGCGAAGAACACCATCGTGCTGTTCGTGCTCCAGCTGGTGCTGTTCTTCCCGATCCCCATCGCCCTCGCGCTGCTCATCAACAGCGTGATCCGGCCCCGGGTGCGGGCCGTGGCACAGGCGATCATGTATCTGCCGCACTTCTTCTCGTGGGTCCTCGTCGTCACCGTGTTCCAGCAGATCTTCGGCGGCGCGGGCATCATCGCCCAGACCCTGGAGGACCACGGGCGGAGCGGCTTCGACCTGATGACCAACGCGAGCCTGTTCAAGTTCCTGGTCACCGCGCAGGCCGTCTGGAAGGACTCCGGCTGGGGGATCATCGTCTTCCTCGCCGCGCTGGCCGCCGTCAGCACCGATCTGTACGAGGCCGCCGCCATGGACGGCGCGGGACGTTGGCGCCGTATGTGGCACGTCACGCTGCCGGCGCTGCGCCCGGTGATCGCGCTGCTGCTGGTCCTCAGGGTGGGCGACGCGCTGAGCGTGGGCTTCGAGCAGTTCCTGCTCCAGCGGTCCGCGGTCGGAGCCGGGGCCAGCGAGGTCCTCGACACCTATGTGTGGAACATGGGCATCCAGAACGGCGACTTCAGCTACGCGGCCGCGGTCGGCCTCGTCAAGGGAGCCATCGGAGTGTGCCTCGTCCTGGGTGCGAACAAGTTCGCGCACCTGCTCGGTGAGCAGGGGGTGTATCAGAAGTGAGCCTCAACACGCAGCTCATCCGCAGCCTCCAGGCCCCCGCCCGGCCCGCATGGGAGGAGGAGCCCAACAAGGCCGGCATCACCGCGAAGAGCGGTCTGCTGCTCCTGTGCTGCCTCGGGGTGCTCGGTCCGCTGTGGATCGTCATCGTCACCAGCCTCTCCCCGAAGCCGGTGATCGACCGGGTCGGCGGGCTCGTGGTGATCCCCCAGGGCATCACCTTCGTCAACTACACGGAACTGCTCAGCGGCGGACAGGTCAGCCGGGCGATCATGGTCTCGGTCGGGATCACGCTTTTCGGCACGCTGTTCTCGATGGCCGTGTCCGTGCTCGCCGCCTACGGGCTGTCCCGGCCGGGCAGCCTCGGGCACCGGTACTTCCTGATCACCATGATGGCCACGATGTTCTTCGGGGCCGGGCTCATCCCGACGTATCTGCTGGTGCAGTCGCTGGGACTGACCGACACCTATCTGTCGCTGATCCTGCCGAGTGCCGTCAGCGTCTTCAACATCCTGGTGCTGCGGGCCTTCTTCATGGGGATCTCGCCCGAACTCACCGAGTCCGCGCGCATCGACGGGGCCGGCGACATGCGGATCCTCCTGACGATCATCATGCCGCTGTCCCGGGCCGTGCTGGCCGTGATCTCCCTCTTCTACGCGGTCGGGTACTGGAGTGCCTGGTTCAACGCGTCGATCTATCTCAGCGACCAGTCGATGATGCCGTTGCAGAACGTGCTCATCCAGCTGGTGCAGAAGAACACGGAAGCGCCCACGGGGTTGGCGCAGGCGGTGCGTACGGGGCAGTTGTCATCGCTGGGGCTGCAGATGGCCGTGATGGTGCTGGCGTTGATTCCCGTGGCGATTGCTTCTCCGTTCGTCCAGCGGCACTTCAAGAAGGGCATGTTGACCGGAGCGGTGAAGGGCTGACCGTTCGCCATCCCGGAGGGGTGGTGCTGACGGACGGCGGCTGCGGGTTGTCGGTGGCTGGGCGCGCCCACGCGGCGGAGCCGCAGATCGATGCGGCCCCGCGCCCCTGGTTGGGTTCACTTTCCCTTAGTTCAGAGCGAGGTTAGTCATGCTTGCGTCCAGGCTCAGTCGGCGTGCCGTTCTTGCCGGGACCGCGGCCGCCGCCGCGATCACCACCCTTCCGTCCCTCTCGGGGACCGCCGAGGCGGCCACCCCCTCCTACCGCTGGCGCCAGGTCGCCATCGGCGGTACCGGCTTCGTCACCGGAGTTCTCTTCCACCCCTCCGTCCGAGGGCTCGCCTACGCACGGACCGACATCGGCGGTGCGTACCGGTGGGACGACAGAGCGGACCGCTGGATCCCCCTCACCGACCATCTCGGCTGGGACGACTGGAACCTCCTCGGTGTCGAGGCCATGGCCGTCGACCCCGCCCACCCGAATCGCGTGTACGTGTCCCTCGGCACCTACGCCCAGTCCTGGGCCGGCAACGGGGCCGTTCTGCGTTCCGAGGACCGCGGCGCGACGTGGGCCCGCACCGACCTGGCTGTGAAGCTCGGCGGGAACGAGGACGGCCGGGGAACGGGGGAGCGGCTGCTCGTCGACCCCCGGGACAGTGACACCCTGTGGCTCGGAACACGGCACGACGGGCTGCTCAGGTCCACCGACCGGGGCGCCACCTGGGCCGCCGCGAGCACCTTCCCCGGCACGCCGAAGGCCACCGGCCAGGGCGTCACCCTCCTCGTCGCCGCGGGCCGCAGCGTCTACGCCGGTTGGGGCGACTCCGACGGCACCGCCCCCAACCTGTACCGCACCACCGACGGCACCACCTGGGAGACCGTCCCCGCGCAGCCTTCCGGTACCTCCGCCAAGGTGCCTATCAGAGCCGCCTACGACTGCCACACCCGCGAGCTGTACGTCAGCTACGCCAACGCGCCCGGCCCGGGCGGCCAGTCCGACGGCAGTGTGCACAAGCTGGCCACGGCGAGCGGCAAATGGACCGACGTCACCCCGGTGAAGCCCGGCGGCACCACCGCCGACGGCTCCTCGGACACCTTCGCCTACGGAGGCGTCGCCGTGGACGCCCGCCGCCCCGGCACGGTCGTCGTCTCCACCAACAACCGCTGGGCGGCCGTCGACACCCTCTTCCGGACCACGGACGGCGGCCGCACCTGGACGTCCCTGAAGGACTCCGCGGTCCTCGACGTCTCCGAGACCCCGTTCCTCACCTTCGGCGCCGACAAGCCCAAGTTCGGCTGGTGGATCCAGGCCGTCGCCCTCGACCCGTACGACTCGAAGCACGTCGTCTACGGCACCGGCGCCACTCTCTACGGCACCCGGGACCTGAAGCACTGGGCCCCGCAGATCCGCGGCCTGGAGGAGACCTCCGTACGCCAGCTGATCTCGCCCTCGACCGGGCAGGCGCATCTGCTCAGCGGTCTCGGGGACATAGGTGTGATGTACCACGAGCGGCTGACGGCGTCGCCGTCGCGGGGCATGGCCTCGAACCCCGTGTTCGGGTCGGCGACGGGACTCGCCCAGGCCGCCGCCAAGCCGTCGTACGTCGTCCGGACGGGCTTCGGCGACCACGGCAACGGCGCCTTCTCCAACGACGGCGGCAAGACCTGGGCGCCCTTCGCGGCCCAGCCGGCTGTCGCCAAGGACTCGCCGGGGCCGATCGCCACCAACACCGACGGCAGCGTGCTGCTGTGGACCTTCGTGCACTGGGACGGCACCAAGTACCCCGCCCAGCGCTCCACCGACAACGGGGCGACCTGGACCGAGGTCGCCGGCTACCCCAAGGGCGCCACCCCGCTCGCCGACCCGGCCGACCCGACGCGCTTCTACGCGTACGACACCGACACCGGCACCCTGTTCGCCAGCACCGACAGCGGCCTCACCTTCACCGGGCGCGCGGGCCAACTGCCCTCCGGCGACAGCCAGTTCCAGCTGACCGCGGCCCCGGGGCGCTCCGGCGACCTGTGGCTGAGCACCAAGACGAACGGTCTCTACCGGTCCACCGACGGCGGAGCGGCCTTCGCCAAGCTCACCAGCTGCTGGGCCTCGCACACCCTCGCCTTCGGCAAGGCAGCCAAGGGCGCCGACCACCCGGCGATCTACATGGTCGGCTCCACGGAGTCGATCACCGCCGTGTACCGCTCCGACGACGGCGCGAAGAGCTGGGTGCGCATCAACGACGACCAGCACCAGTGGGGCTGGATCGGCGCGACCATCGCCGCCGACCCGCGGGTGTACGGCCGCGTCTACATCGCCACCAACGGCCGGGGCATCCAGTACGGGGAGCCCGTCTGATGGCCGCGGAAAAGAGGCCGAACCTGGGCGACGCCACCCGCGGCCGCATCCTCTTCGGCGGCGACTACAACCCCGAGCAGTGGCCCGAGGAGACCTGGCACGAGGACGTGCGGCTGATGAAGGCCGCCGGCGTCAACTCCGTCACCCTCGGCGTGTTCTCCTGGGCGAAGCTCGAACCGCAGCCGGGGGAGCGGGACTTCGGCTGGCTGGACCGGCTGATGGACCTCATGCACGCGGGCGGCATCGGGGTCGTCCTCGCCACCCCCACCTCCTCGCCGCCGCCGTGGATGGGCCATCTCCACCCCGACACCCTGCCCGTCACCGAGGACGGCCGCACCGAGCACTGGGGCGGACGCCAGCACTTCTCGCACTCCAGCGCCACCTACCGCCGTCACGCCGCCGCCATCACCGAGGACCTCGCCGCCCGCTACGGCGGCCACCCGGCCCTCACGATGTGGCACATCAACAACGAGTACTGCACCTACGACTGGAGCGACGAGGCCGCCGCCCGCTTCCGCACCTGGCTCCAGCACAGGTACGGCACCCTCGACGCGCTCAACGAGGCCTGGGGCACCGCCTTCTGGAGCCAGGGCTACGGCGACTGGGCCGAGATCCACACGCCACGCCACGCCCACTACATGAAGAACCCCAGCCAGGTTCTGGACTTCAAGCGGTTCACCTCCGACATGCTCCTGGAGTGCTACGTCGCCGAGCGGGACATCGTCCGCCGGGTCACCCCGCACATCCCGGTGACCACCAACTTCATGCCGCTGTGGGTCGGCCAGGACGCCTGGCGCTGGGCCGAGGAGGAGGACGTCGTCTCCGTCGACATCTACCCCGACCCGCGGGACCCCCTCGGCGCCCAACAGGGCGCCCTCGTCCAGGACATGACCCGCTCGCAGGCCCGCGGTCCCTGGATGCTCATGGAGCAGGCCGCCGGGCCGGTCAACTGGCGGGGCGTGAACCACCCCAAACCCCGTGGCCTGAACCGTCTTTGGTCCCTCCAGGCAGTGGCCCGGGGTGCCGACGCCGTCTGCTACTTCCAGTGGCGCCAGTCCCGGCAGGGCGCGGAGAAGTTCCACTCCGGGATGGTCAGTCACGCGGGCGAGGAAGGCCGCACCTACCAGGAGGTCAAGCAGCTCGGCGCCGAGCTCGCCCGGATCGCCGGTGAGGTGACGGGCAGTCACACACCCAACGACATCGCCGTCCTGCACGACTGGCACGCCTGGTGGGCCGGCGCCCAGGACGGCCGGCTCTCCCACCGGGTCGACCACCCCGACCTCCTGAAGGCATGGCACCGCGCCCTGTGGGAGGCCCACCTCACCACCGACTTCGCCCACCCCGAACACGACCTCACCGCCTACAAGGTGGTCGTCGTCCCCCAGCTCTACGCCCTCACCGACACGGCGATCGACAACCTCCTCGCCTACGTCCGCCAGGGCGGCACCCTCGTCTCCGGCTTCCTCACCGGCGTCGCCGACCAGGACGACCGGGTACGCCCCGGCGGCATGGACGCCCGCCTGCGCGAACTGTTCGGCATCCGCACCCTGCACGAGTGGTGGCCGCTCGACGCGGGCGAACACGCCGAGTGCGACGGCTCACCCGGAGGATTTCGCGGCACCCTGTGGTCGGAGGAGATCGACAAGGACGAGAACGCCACAACGGAGGCCGCCTACAAGGGGGGTGAGCTCGACGGGCAGCCCGCCGTGCTCCGCAGGGACCGCGCCTGGTACTTCTCGACGCTCCCCGAACCGGACGCCCTGCGCGAACTCCTCGGCCGCATCGCCCACGACGCCGGAGCCCGCCCCGCGCTCGGCGGACTGCCCGACCGGGTCGAGGCGGTCCGCCGCGGTGACCTGCTCTTCCTCCTCAACCACGACCGCGAGCCGGTGACGGTCGACGTCCCCGGCACCCACCGGGACCTGCTGACGGGGGAGTCCGTCACGGACCGGGTGACACTGGGCCGCTACGGAGCGGCGGTACTCGCGTGACGAGCGACCACCCCGTCCACGGCACCTGGGAGCCCGAACCGGCCACGCGCTGGGAGGACGGCTTCCTGAGCGGCAACGGCCGTCACGGCGCCCTCCTGTTCGGCGACCCCGGTGACGAGCGGGTCGTCGTCACCCATCACACCCTGGTCCGCCCCAACGGCTCCGAACACGCCCGCCCACCCCGGCTGGCCGCCGAACTCCCCGCACTCCAGGACCGGTTGCTCGCCGGCGACCTGCACGCGGCCGAGGCCTTCACCGACCGGCGCGAGCTGCAGTGGGTGCAGCCCTTCCACCCGGCCTTCGCGGTACGGCTGCGACGGACCGGGCCCGCCGGGACCCACGGCCACCGCCGCTCCGTCGACTTCACCACCGGCGTGGCGCAGACCGAGTCCGAGGGCCGCCTCAGCCGCGTCTTCGTCTCCCGCGCCGACGACGTCATCGTCCACCAGGTCACCACCTCCGACCTGGACATCTCCCTGGACCACCGGCTCCCGGGCGCACCCCACGGCCTCGGCGTCGGCCACGGCGCCGTCCTCACCCCCGAGGGCGCCCTGCTCACCCTGCGCGCCCGCTACCCCGGAAGCGACCGCGCCTACACCGGCATCACCCTCGTCGCGGTCTCGGGTGGCCGTACGACCCTCACACCTCCCGGCATCCGCGTCACCGGCGCGGACTCCGTCCTCCTCCTCACCCGCGTCCTGCGGCACACCCACGAACCGGACGCGCTCGCCGAGGCCCGGTCCCTGGGGGAGCTGCTGCCGGACCAGGACCCCTTCGACGGCCTGCTGGCCCGGCACACCGAGTCGCACCGCCCCGCCTACGAGCGGGTGACCCTCGACCTCGGCGCCGACCCCGCCGAACGCGCCCTGCCGGGCTCGGCGTTGCTGCGGAAGCCCGACAGCCCCGCCCTCCTGGAACGCCTCTTCGCCGCCGGCCGCTACCACCTGCTCTCCGCCAGCGGCCTCTTCCCGCCCCGCCTCACCGGCCTGTGGACCGGCGACTGGGACACGGCCTGGTCGGGAGCGTTCACCAACGACGCCAACGTCAACCTCCAGACCGCGTCGGCGGCCTGCGCGGCCCTCCCCGAAGTCACCGCGGCGCTCGCCTCCCTGATTCACCGTCAGATACCGGACTGGCAGAACAACGCCCGCGAGATCTTCGGCACCCGAGGCATCGTCGCCCCGCCGCACTCCGACGGCGAGTCCGGGCTGACGTACCACTTCAG
The DNA here is from genome assembly GCF_036174265.1 of Streptomyces sp. NBC_00285. Taxonomy (NCBI): domain Bacteria; kingdom Bacillati; phylum Actinomycetota; class Actinomycetes; order Kitasatosporales; family Streptomycetaceae; genus Streptomyces; species Streptomyces sp. NBC_00285. The sequence continues at coordinate 7,733,057 of NZ_CP108055.1, forward strand.
CCGCGAGTACCCGCTGCACCTGTGGACCGCGGGGGCCGACTGGCTGCTCAAGCCACTCGTCGACCACGACGAGACACGCGGCGAGCGGGACCCGCGCACCGCACACGCCCTCGCCGAAGCCGCCCGGTTCTACGAGGACTTCCTGACACGGGTCGACGACAACGGGCACCTCGTCGTCGTCCCCTCCTACTCACCCGAGAACCGCCCGGCGAACGCGAGTTGGGGCGCGATCAACGCGGCCATGGACCTCTCGGCGGCCCGGCACGCCCTGCGCACGGCCGCCGACTACCACCCGGGCACCGAGCAGGCGCAGATCTGGCGGGCCCTCGCCGACCGTCTCCCGCCCCACCGGACCAACACCGACGGCGCCCTCGCCGAATGGGCCTGGCCCGGCCTCGACGACACCTACGACCACCGACACCTCAGCCACCTCTACGGCGTCTGGCCGCTCGACGAGATCACCCCCTACGACACCCCCGACCTCGCCAAGGCCGCCCACCGTGCCCTCGAACTGCGCGGCGCCGAGAACGACTCGGCCCACGGACACCTCCACCACGCCCTCGTCGCGGCCCGGCTGCGTGACGGCGAACGGGTCGCACACGCCCTCGGCCAGGTACTGAAGGGCGACTTCTTCCACAACTCCCTGATGAGCGCGCACTATCCGAACCGGGACGTCTACAACGCGGACGCCGCGCACACCCTGCCCGCCGTGATCGTCGAGATGCTCGTGCAGTCGACTCCGGACCGGCTGGTGCTGCTGCCGGCGGTGCCGCAGGCGTACCCGACCGGACACCTCAAGGGCGTCCGCACCCGGTTCGGGGCCGCACTCGACCTCACCTGGAGCCCGCACGAAGCGACCGCGGTGATCCGCCCCACCCGGACCCACCGCATCGAACTCCGGACTTTCTCCGGCGCCGAGCCGCTCGACCTTGTCGCCGGAGAAGACCACGTCCTCCGTCTGGAGGCGTGGTAATCACCCCCGCATTTCCCCCCACCCATGGAAAGGGACACCATGGCAAGCACACTGCGCAAGATCACCATGGCCGTACTGGCCCCGGCGATGGCCATCGGCGCCACCGTCGGACTCGCCTCCGCCCCCGCCTCCGCCGCCGTCTGGAGCTCCTGCGCCCAGTACGGCAACACCAGCCTGAACGGCTACACCCTCTACAACAACATCTGGGGCTCGGGCGCCGGCAGCCAGTGCTTCTGGGCCAACTCCGGCACCAACTGGGGCGTCAACGCCAACCACCCCAACACCGGCGGCATCAAGTCCTACCCGAACTCGACGAAGGCGGTCAACAAGTCGATCACCTCGCTGGGTTCGCTCACCAGCAACTACAACGTCACGGTCCCGTCGTCCGGCGCGTACAACACGTCGTACGACATCTGGGACACCGCGCACCGCTACGAGATCATGCTCTGGGTCAACAAGACCGGAGCCGTCGGCCCGATCGGCACCTCGCAGGGCAACGTGACGCTCGGCGGCCACACGTGGACCGTCTACAAGGGCACCAACGGATCCAACGCGGTGTTCTCGTTCATCCGCACCTCCAACTCCACCTCCGGCTCGGTCAACGTCCTGCCGATCCTGAAGTGGATCAAGGACACCAAGGGCTGGTTCGGCAACGAGACGATCGGTGACGTGCAGTTCGGCTTCGAGATCACCAGCTCGTCCGGCGGACTGAACTTCACCACCAACAACCTGACCGTAAGCAGTAGTTGACCTGACCGTGGGGTGACGTCGGGTTGGATGGGGACATGCGTACCACCACCCCCCTCCGACGTGCCCTGACCACCGTGACCGCGACCGCGGCCGTCGTTCTCACCGCGACGGGTACCGCGGTCGCGGTTCCGGCCTCCGGCACCACCGCGGCACCCGTGACCACCCCCCACACCCTCTCCACGCCCTACTCCGTCTCCGCCCTGCACCCCGTCGTCGAGCTCGCCGCCGAGCGCCTGGCCACCGCCGACCTCGTCGCCGCCGCCAAGTGGGGCACCGACAGCCCCATCGACGACCCCGCCCGTGAACAGCAGGTCCTCGACAACGTGGCCGCCCAGGCCACACAGCTCGGCGCCGACCCGGACGAGATCCGGATGATCTTCCGCGACCAGATCGAGGCCAACAAGACCGTCCAGCGCGGCCTGTTCCAGCGCTGGACCGACCACCCGGACCAGGCGCCGACGACCAAGCCGGACCTGAGCGTCGTCCGGGAGCAGATCAACCGGATCACCGGTGCGCTGGTCCAGGCCCTGGCGGACACCTCCGAGAACCGCGGCACCTTGGCGTGCCGCCCCGAACTGGCCCTGGCCGCCTTCCAGGTCCGCCACGAGGACCACCTGGACGCCCTGCACACCCGCGCCCTGTACCGCGCCCTGCCCTCGATCTGCCGCAACTGACCGAGAAACAGCACGCAATTCAGGGGCGCGGGGAACTGCGCGACCAGCCACAGCGAAGCCGCAGCCGGCAGAAGACCTACTGCGCCACTTCCTGAACCGGCAACCGCGCCCCGTCCCGCAGGAACAGCGGAATCCGGTCCAGCGGGGCGTCGACGGTCACCGTCGTGCCGCCCGGGTACGTCTCACCGGTCCACGCGTCCGTCCAGGTCGCGCCCGCCGGGAGATACGCCGTGCGGACCGTCGCCCCCGCCGTGAGGACCGGGGCGACCAGAAGATCCGCGCCGAAGAGATAGGCGTCGTCGACCGTCCACGCCGCCTGGTCCCGCGGGAACTCCAGGAACAGCGGACGCATCGGTGTGAGGCCCTCCTCGTGGGCCTCACGCATGACGTGCAGGACATAGGGCTTCAGCCGCTCGCGCAGCCGCAGGTACTTCTCCAGGATCGCGCCGGCCTCCTCGCCGTACGACCACACCTCGTTGGGGCCGCCCGTCATGTCGGGGCCCAGCTCCATGCCCGGGTCGCGGAAGCCGTGCAGCCGCATCAGCGGGGACAGGGCGCCGAACTGGAACCAGCGGACCATCACCTCGCGGTACGCCGGGTCGTCCGGGTCGCCGCCGTGGAAGCCGCCGATGTCGGTGTTCCACCAGGGGATCCCGGACAGCGCGGTGTTGAGACCGGCCGCGATCTGGTGGCGCAGGGTCGTGAAGTCGGTGCCGATGTCCCCGGACCACAGCGCGGCGCCGTAGCGCTGACTGCCCGCCCAGGCCGAGCGGTTGAGGGTGATGACCTCCTCGCCCTCGGCGCTCAGGCCCTCGTGGAAGGTGCGGGAGTTCTCGGCCGGATAGCTGTTGCCGACCTCCAGGCCGGGACCGGCCCAGTAGCGCAGGTTCTCCTGGTGGCCGGGCTTGAGCTCCGGCTCGCAGGCGTCCAGCCAGAAGGCCGTGATGCCGTACGGGTCCAGGTAGTTGGCCTTCACCTTCGACCACATGAACTCCCGCGCCTCCGGGTTCGTGGCGTCGTAGAACGCCACCTGGACGGTGGAGGCGACCCCCTTGTCCGGCCAGTCGGCGTGCGCCATCGGACCGTACTGGGTGCCGATGAAGTAGCCGCGCTGCTCCATGACCGCGTGGTTCTCGCTGAGCGGCGACACCGACGGCCAGACGCTGACCACCAACTTGATGCCGAGCTCGTCCAGTTCACGGACCATCGCCGCGGGGTCGGGCCACTCGGCCGGGTCGAACTTCCACTCGCCGAGGTGCGTCCAGTGGAAGAAGTCGCAGACGATCGCCGAGATCGGCAGGCCCCGGCGCTTGTACTCCCGTGCCACGGAGAGGAGTTCGTCCTGGGTGCGGTAGCGCAGCTTGCACTGCCAGAAGCCCGCCGCCCACTCCGGCAGCATCGGCGTACGGCCCGTCACCGCGCTGTAGCGGCGCTGCCCGTCGGCCGGGTTGCCCGCGGTGATCCAGTAGTCGATCTGGCGGGCCGAGTCGGCCACCCAGCGCGTGCCGTTGCCGGCCAGCTCCACGCGGCCGATCGCCGGGTTGTTCCACAGCAGGGTGTAGCCGCGGCTGGAGGCGAGGACCGGGATGCTGACCTCGGCGTTGCGCTGGACCAGGTCCAGGACCAGGCCCTTCTGGTCGAAGCGGCCGTGCTGGTGCTGGCCGAGGCCGTACAGCTTCTCGTCGTCGTAGGCGGCGAAGCGCTGCTCCAGCCGGTGATGGCCGTTGCCGACCGCGGTGTACAGACGTGAGCCGGGCCACCAGAAGTGGGCCCGGGCCTCCGCGAGGAGTTCGGCGCCGTCCTCGGTGCGCAGGAAGCGGAGCTGTCCCTCGGCGTCGACGTGGACGGTCAGCGCGCCCACGGTCAACTGGGCTTCTGAGTCACCGATCTTGACCGTGCTCTCGGTGGCGGGCGCCTCGTCGAGCAGGGCACCGGGCAGCCCCTGAAGGATCGGCCCGCCGAGCCTGGTACGCACCCGGACCGCGTCCGGACCCCAGGGTTCGACCCGTACGGTCTCCTGGCGCCCGCTCCACTCCAGTGCGCCGTCCCGCTCCCGGAACGTGCCGACGGTGGGGGACGACTGCGCGAGGCTGACCTTGGGCTGGATTTCGGCAGGCTGATTCACGAGGGGTGCTCCTGAAGGAATGCAGACAGGGGCGTGCCGCACAGGCACGGCATGCGTGGTGTGTGGGGTGGGGCGAGCGGGCGGTGGTGTGTGGCGTGCGGGTCGTCAGGACGCCGAAGGCGCCGGACCCGTACTACCCCGGACTGTCAACTCCGGTTCGATCAGGACGACTTCGTCCTCACCGTGGCCCGCAAGCTTGGCGGCGAGCCGCTCGACCGCGTGCCGGCCCATCTCCTGGGCGGGGATGGCGACCGAGGTCAGCCGCACCGAGGCCTGCACGGCGACCGGGTCGGGGCAGATCGCGACGACCGAGACATCCTCGGGAACGGCCCTGCCCTGCTGGCGCAGCAGCGCGAGCAGCGGTTCGACGGCCTGCTCGTTCTGCACGACGAAGCCCGTGGTGGACGGGCGCTCGTCGAGGATGCGGGCGACGGTGACGGCCATCGCGTCGTACCCGCCGTCACACGGCCGGTGCAGCAGCCGTACGCCCAACTCCTGGGCGCGGGACCGGAGTCCGTCGAGCGTGCGCTCGGCGAAACCGGTATGGCGCTCGTAGACCGCAGGGGCCTCGCCGATGACAGCGATGTCGCGGTGACCGAGCTTCGCGAGGTGCTCGACGCACAGCGCGCCGGTGGCCCGGAAGTCGAGGTCGACGCAGGTCAGTCCCGAGGTGTCGGCGGGGAGGCCGATGAGCACGGACGGCTGGTCGGTGCCGCGCAGCAACGGCAGCCGTTCGTCGTCGAGTTCGACGTCCATAAGGATCATCGCGTCGGCCAGACCGCTGCCGGTGACCCGGCGCACGGCGTCGGGACCCTCCTCGCCGGTGAGCAGCAGGACGTCGTACCCGTGCGTCCGCGCGGTGGTGGCCACCGCCATGGCGATCTCCATCATCACCGGCACATACATGTCGGTGCGGAGCGGGACCATCAGCGCGATGATGTTCGACCTGCTGCTGGCGAGCGCCCGGGCGCCCGCGTTCGGGTGGTAGCCGAGGTCGCGGATGCTCTGCTCGACCCGCTGCCGGGTGGTCGTGGAGATGGACCGCTTGCCACTGAGGACATAGCTCACCGTGCTCGCCGAGACTCCGGCGTGCTGGGCGACCTCGGCGAGGGTGACCATCCAGCTCTCCAAGCTTTGTGAAGCGCTTCGACAGCGCGCAGTAAGAACAAGGGCGGGTGGGGGTGGTTCGACAGTAGCTCCACCGGGGGTGGGTGTCCATAGGTTGTCGAAGCGCTTCGACACGGACTTCCGGAGCCGGGCCATGTGGGGAGGCCGGGCAGCCGCGTCCTGCCTACCACGACCGGTCGCGGCGGGCCATGGAACGGGCGGGCGGGGCCCTGTCGGATCCTCGCGGAACCCGGAGATCGGGTGGGTGGGCACGCTACACCTGGGACGCGACCCGAACGGGCCGAACGGGCAGGCGCGAGTCGACGACACGAGCCTGCCCGGCGCCGAGGTTCGCACATGCACACGACTGCTTGACACCGGGTCGTATTCCGTAGACATCGACCGAACGGCCGCGCGAGGGGTGGTGGCCGCGCCCCGGATCGGGTACATACGATCGAGTAGCACCCGTCGGTAACCATACGGCCCCATGATCCCGATTCATGGCGAGGTGAGCGTCAATGTCCGCACCACCCATCAAGCCCGTCGTCACCGAGCGCGAGGCCCGCGAGGTGGCGGAGGCCGCCCGGGAGCAGGACTGGCGCAAGCCCAGTTTCGCCAAGGAACTCTTCCTCGGACGCTTCCGGCTCGACCTCATCCACCCCCACCCGATGCCCCCCGAGGAGGACGCCCGGCGCGGCGAGGAGTTCCTCGCGGGACTCCGCGACTTCTGCGAGACGAAGGTCGACGGAGCCCTCATCGAACGCGAGGCCCGCATCCCCGACGACGTCGTCAACGGGCTCAAGGAGCTCGGCGCCTTCGGCATGAAGATCGACACCAAGTACGGCGGCCTCGGCCTCACCCAGGTCTACTACAACAAGGCGTTGGCCCTGGCCGGCTCTGCGAGCCCCGCGATCGGCGTCCTGCTCTCGGCCCACCAGTCGATCGGCGTACCCCAGCCGCTGAAGCTGTTCGGCACCCAGGAACAGAAGGAGAAGTTCCTGCCCCGGTGCGCCCGCACCGACATCAGCGCCTTCCTCCTCACCGAGCCCGACGTCGGCTCCGACCCGGCCCGCCTCGCGACCAGCGCGGTACCCGACGGGGACGACTACGTCCTCGACGGAGTGAAACTGTGGACCACCAACGGCGTGGTCGCCGACCTCCTGGTCGTCATGGCCCGCGTGCCGAAGAGCGAAGGACACAAGGGCGGCATCACCGCCTTCGTCGTCGAGGCCGACTCACCCGGCATCACCGTCGAGAACCGCAACGCCTTCATGGGCCTGCGCGGCATCGAGAACGGCGTCACCCGCTTCCACCAGGTCCGGGTCCCGGCCGCGAATCTCATCGGCAAGGAGGGCCAGGGCCTGAAGATCGCCCTGACCACCCTCAACACCGGCCGCCTCTCGCTTCCCGCCTCCTGCGTGGCCGCCGGGAAGTGGTGTCTGAAGATCGCCCGCGAATGGTCCGCGGCCCGCGAACAGTGGGGCAAGCCGATCGCCCACCACGAGGCCGTCGGCGCCAAGATCTCCTTCATCGCGGCGACGACCTTCGCCCTGGAGGCCGTACTCGACCTGTCCTCCCAGATGGCCGACGAGAACCGCAACGACATCCGCATCGAGGGCGCCCTCGCCAAGCTGTACGCCTCCGAGATGGCCTGGCTCATCGCCGACGAACTCGTCCAGATCCGCGGTGGCCGCGGCTTCGAGACCGCCGACTCCCTGCGGGCCCGCGGCGAGAAGGCCGTCCCCGCCGAACAGGTCCTGCGCGACCTGCGCATCAACCGCATCTTCGAGGGCTCGACGGAGATCATGCACCTGCTGATCGCCCGCGAGGCGGTCGACGCCCACCTCTCCGTCGCAGGCGACCTCATCGACCCGGACAAGTCCCTCGGCGACAAGGCGAAAGCGGGCGCCAACGCCGGCGTCTTCTACGCCAAATGGCTCCCCAAACTGGTCGCCGGACCAGGACAACTCCCCACCTCCTACGGCGAGTTCAAACGCGAGATCGACCTCTCCGCGCACCTGCGCTACGTCGAACGCACCTCCCGCAAACTCGCCCGCTCCACCTTCTACGCCATGTCCCGCTGGCAGGGCCGCATGGAGACCAAGCAGGGCTTCCTCGGCCGGATCGTCGACATCGGCGCCGAACTCTTCGCGATGAGCGCGGCCTGCGTACGCGCCGAACTCCTCTACACCACCGAGGACCACGGCCGCGAGGCCTACCAGCTCGCCGACACCTTCTGCCACCAGTCCCGCCTGCGCGTCGAGGAACTCTTCGGCCGCCTCTGGAACAACACCGACGACCAGGACCGCAAGGTCGTCAAGGGCGTCATGGCCGGCACCTACACCTGGCTGGAGGACGGCATCGTCGACCCCTCCGGCGAAGGCGCCTGGATCGCCGACGCGACACCCGGACCGTCCGAGAAGGAGAACCTCCACCGCCCCGTGCGGTGACCGCACCATGACAGCGCGTCCCCCGAGAGGGGACGCGCTGTCCTCCTACACCGCGCTTACGGCCACAATGGGGGGATGAGCGACAGTCCAGCCCATCGAGGGCACGGGCCGGAAGCCCCGTCTGCCCCGCGACGCCCAGCAAGCGCACCCAGCGCCGCACCGGCCGCCGACCCGAGTACATCCGGTACGAGGCTCGACGCCCGGCACGCCGAGAGCACGCCCCCACGGGCGACATCTGCCGCTCCGGGGCGGGCGCAGGACCCGCCCCGCGTCCTCGCCGACCCGCACCTGGTCTACGACCCCGTCCCGGGCGACGGCCCCAAGGACGTGGTGATCCTCGGCTCCACCGGCTCGATCGGCACCCAGGCCATCGACCTCGTGCTGCGCAACCCCGGCCGGTTCCGGGTGACCGGACTCTCCGCCAACGGCGGCCGGGTCGCGCTCCTCGCCGAGCAGGCGCACCGACTCGGGGCCCGGACCGTCGCGGTCGCCCGCGAGGACGTCGTACCGCAACTGCGCGAAGCACTCGGAAGCCTCTACGGCGCGGGCGAACCGCTCCCCGAGATCCTCGCCGGCCCGGACGCCGCCACCCAGCTCGCCGCCTCCGACTGCCACACCGTCCTCAACGGCATCACCGGCTCCATCGGCCTCGCCCCCACCCTCGCCGCCCTGGAAGCGGGCCGCACCCTCGCGCTCGCCAACAAGGAGTCGCTCATCGTGGGCGGCCCCCTGGTCAAGGCCCTCGCGAAGCCCGGACAGATCATCCCGGTCGACTCCGAGCACGCGGCCCTGTTCCAGGCCCTGGCCTCCGGCAGCAGGGCCGACGTACGCAAGCTGGTCGTCACGGCGTCCGGCGGCCCCTTCCGCGGCCGTACGAAGGAAGAACTCGCCCACGTCAGCGTCGAGGACGCCCTCGCCCACCCCACCTGGGCCATGGGCCCGGTCATCACGATCAACTCCGCGACCCTCGTCAACAAGGGACTGGAGGTCATCGAGGCGCACCTCCTCTACGACATTCCCTTCGATCGCATTGAGGTGGTCGTGCATCCCCAGTCGTATGTCCACTCGATGGTTGAGTTCACAGACGGATCCACGATCGCCCAGGCGACGCCCCCCGACATGCGCGGGCCGATCGCCATCGGTCTCGGCTGGCCCGAGCGCGTCCCCGACGCGGCACCGGCCTTCGACTGGAGCAAGGCGTCGACCTGGGAGTTCTTCCCGCTCGACAACGACGCGTTCCCTTCGGTCAACCTTGCGAGACACGTCGGGCAGCTCGCGGGCACGGCTCCGGCGGTGTTCAATGCCGCCAACGAGGAGTGCGTGGAGGCCTTCCGGGCCGGCGCGCTGCCGTTCGACGGGATCATGGACACCGTGACCCGGGTGGTGGACGAGCACGGCACCCCGCGCGCCGGAACCTCGCTCACCGTCGCGGACGTCCTCGAAGCGGAGACCTGGGCGCGGACCCGGGCCCGGGAACTGACGGCACAGACGGCGGAGGCCCGTGCATGACGACCCTGATGTTCATCCTCGGCATAGGGCTGTTCGCCTTGGGCCTGCTGATCTCGATCGCGTGGCACGAGCTGGGGCACCTGTCCTTCGCCAAGCTGTTCGGCATCCGCGTGCCGCAGTACATGGTCGGCTTCGGCCCGACCGTCTTCTCCCGCAAGAAGGGCGACACGGAGTACGGCATCAAGGCCATCCCCTTCGGCGGCTACATCCGCATGATCGGCATGTTCCCGCCCGGCGAGGACGGCCGTATAAGCGCCCGCTCCACCTCGCCCTGGCGCGGCATGATCGAGGACGCCCGTTCGGCGGCCTTCGAGGAACTCCAGCCCGGCGACGAGAAGCGCCTCTTCTACACCCGTAAGCCCTGGAAGCGCGTCATCGTGATGTTCGCGGGCCCCTTCGCGAACCTGGTCCTCGCCGTGGCGCTGTTCCTCACGGTCCTCATGGGCTTCGGCATCTCGCAGCAGACCAACACGGTCAGCTCGGTCTCCAAGTGCGTGATCGCCCAGAGCCAGAACCGCGAGAACTGCAAGGCCTCCGACCCGGCCTCCCCGGCCGCGGCCGCCGGCCTCAAAGCGGGCGACAAGATCCTCTCCTTCAACGGGGTGAAGACGGGTGACTGGAACAAGCTCTCCGACCTCATCCGCGCCAACCCCGACAGGACGGTCCCGATCGTCGTCGAGCGCGACGGCAAGGACGTCACCCTGACGGCGAAGATCGCCAGCAACCAGGTCGCGAAGAAGGACTCCAGCGGTCAGTACGTCCAGGGCGAGTACGTCACCGCCGGCTTCCTCGGCTTCAGCGCCGCCACCGGCATCGTCAAGCAGGACTTCGGCGACTCCGTGGTCTGGATGGGCGACCGGGTCGGCGAGGCCGTCGACTCCCTCGCCGCCCTGCCCGGCAAGATCCCGGCCCTGTGGAACGCGGCCTTCGGCGACGCCCCGCGCGAACCGGACTCCCCGATGGGCGTGGTCGGCGCGGCCAGGGTGGGCGGCGAGATCTTCACGCTCGACATCCCCGCGACCCAGCAACTCGCCATGGCCCTGATGCTGGTGGCGGGCTTCAACCTCTCCCTGTTCCTCTTCAACATGCTCCCGCTGCTCCCCCTGGACGGCGGCCACATCGCGGGAGCGCTGTGGGAGTCCCTGCGCCGCAACCTGGCAAAGGTCCTCAAGCGCCCGGACCCGGGCCCCTTCGACGTGGCGAAGCTGATGCCGGTCGCCTATGTGGTGGCGGGGATCTTCATCTGCTTTACCGTCCTCGTTTTGATCGCCGATGTAGTTAATCCGGTCAAAATTAGCTGAACGGATATTTCCTTCGCTGGATGCTCCGGCCCCACCCTTCAGTCACGCAGCTCGCACGAGCGAAGGGTGGGGTTCGTGCGTACGTCACAGGGCCCGAGCTGCGGTGTAGAGGGGCCGACATCGTGGTGCTGCTCGACGCGGAGGGGGCAAGCACCCCGGTTGTCGGCTGTGCGACACCACCAGGCGCCGGTCATCGAGCAGGCCGGGCACGGTGGTCAGTCAGAGAGCATGTCCCCTTTGGGTGACGCCATGCCCCGTCCGCCGATACGAGACGCCGTAGGGCGAACCGACGGGCCACCGTGCGCCCGCGTTCACGCGCGTGCCGTAATCTCGAAGTCCGGAGCCCGCCGCTGACGGGACCTGGACCTTGATCCACGACTTGGGGTTGCACAGCAGATGACTGCGATTTCTCTCGGCATGCCGTCCGTTCCGACCAGGCTCGCCGAGCGCCGGAAGAGCCGGCAGATCCAGGTCGGGTCTGTGGCGGTCGGCGGCGACGCCCCCGTCTCCGTGCAGTCGATGACGACGACCCGTACGTCGGACATCGGTGCCACGCTCCAGCAGATCGCGGAGCTCACGGCGTCCGGTTGCCAGATCGTGCGGGTGGCCTGTCCGACGCAGGACGACGCGGACGCCCTCGCGACGATCGCGCGCAAGTCGCAGATCCCGGTGATCGCGGACATTCACTTCCAGCCGAAGTACGTGTTCGCGGCGATCGAGGCGGGCTGTGCCGCGGTGCGTGTGAACCCCGGGAACATCAAGCAGTTCGACGACAAGGTCAAGGAGATCGCGCGGGCCGCGAAGGACCACGGCACGCCGATCCGGATCGGCGTCAACGCCGGGTCGCTGGACCAGCGGCTGCTCAAGAAGTACGGCAGGGCGACGCCCGAGGCGCTGGCCGAGTCGGCGCTGTGGGAAGCCTCGCTGTTCGAGGAGCACGACTTCCGGGACATCAAGATCTCGGTCAAGCACAACGACCCGGTGATCATGGTCGAGGCGTACCGCCAGCTCGCCGCGCAGTGCGACTACCCGCTGCACCTCGGCGTGACCGAGGCCGGTCCGGCGTTCCAGGGCACGATCAAGAGCGCGGTGGCCTTCGGCGCCCTTCTCTCGCAGGGCATCGGCGACACGATCCGTGTGTCCCTGTCGGCGCCCCCGGTGGAGGAGGTCAAGGTCGGCAACCAGATCCTGGAGTCGCTGAACCTCAGGCAGCGCGGCCTGGAGATCGTCTCCTGCCCGTCCTGCGGTCGCGCCCAGGTCGACGTCTACAAGCTGGCCGAGGAAGTCACCGCAGGCCTGACCGGCATGGAGGTCCCGCTGCGCGTCGCGGTCATGGGGTGCGTGGTGAACGGCCCCGGCGAGGCCCGCGAGGCCGACCTCGGTGTCGCCTCCGGCAACGGCAAGGGGCAGATCTTCGTCAAGGGTGAGGTCATCAAGACCGTACCCGAGTCGAAGATCGTGGAGACCCTCATCGAGGAGGCCATGAAGCTGGCCGAGCAGATGGAGGCCGACGGCATCGCCTCGGGCGAGCCTTCGGTGTCGGTCGCGGGCTAGTACGTTTCAGCGGTGCCGCATCCGGACGTCCGGCTCCTGGTAGGAGCCGGCGTTTGCGTCCCGGTCGGTCCGCAGCACATTCAGCCCGTCCGGGATCACGTGGTCGCCGGACTCCGGGAGGGCCAGGCCCGTCCAGCCCTCCCACTCGGCGACCGTGCCGGTCATCGTCTGTGAGGCGGGGGCGGCGGCCAGGATCTCGGCGCCGAGGTGTTCGTGCGTGCGGATCCACGGGTCGAGGGCACTGCCGTCGTCCCGCCGCCACCGCATGTACGACTCGATGGGCGTCAGCGGCTAGCGGGCCTTGGCCGTGGGCCGCACGGGCGCGATGACCTGCCGGAGCCCCGCGTCCTCTCCCGCGTCCCGCAGGGCGGCGAGCACCTGCCCCTTCAGCGCCGGGGCGGGGCGGTGGTCACGGTTCGGCGAACGGCACCCGAACTCAGGGCGGCGCGGCTCAGCTTCCGCAGGTACAGTGCGGAGATCAGCAGACCCCAGTGTGAGGCTCCGCCCGTGTTGACCCAGACGACCTCCCGGGTCCTCGAACCGAGCGACCTGGACGCGGCGCTCGCCGTCCTCGACCGTGAGCCGGTTGCGAACGCCTTCGTGACGTCGAGGGTCCAGGTCGCCGGCCTCGACCCGTGGCGGCTCGGCGGCGAGATGTGGGGCTGGTACGAGGACGGCATGCTCACGTCCCTCTGCTACGCCGGCGCCAACCTGGTCCCGATCTGCGCGACCCCACGAGCGATCCGCGCCTTCGCCGACCGGGCCCGGCGAGCGGGCCGCCGCTGCTCCTCCATCGTCGGCGCCGCCGAATCGACCGCCCAGCTGTGGCGGCTGCTGGAGCCCAACTGGGGCCCGGCCCGGGAGGTCCGCACCCGCCAGCCCCTCATGGTCACCGACCGCATGCCGGCCGACATCGCCCCGGATCCGTACGTCCGTCGCATCCGCAAGGACGAGATGGAGACGATCATGCCGGCGTGCGTGGCGATGTTCACCGAGGAGGTCGGCGTCTCGCCGCTGGCAGGGGACGGGGGACTGCTCTACCAGGCCCGCGTCGCCGAACTGGTCGGCGCCGGCCGCTCCTTCGCCCGCCTCGACGAACACGGCAAGGTCGTCTTCAAGGCGGAGATCGGCGCGGCGACGAACCGTGCCTGCCAGATCCAGGGCGTGTGGGTGGCCCCCGAGTACCGGGGCAGGGGAGTGGCGGCCCCCGGGATGGCGGCGGTGCTGCGCTACGCGCTGGCGGACGTGGCCCCGGTGGTGAGCCTCTACGTGAACGACTTCAACACGCCGGCGAGAAGGGCGTACACGAGGGTGGGGTTCCAAGAGGTGGGCGCGTTCATGAGCGTTCTCTTCTGAAGGACGGTCCGCGGCTCCCGACCTGGACCGGCACACGACCTGGACTCCCCTGTACGCTCCCCGCATGGACCTCGTCATCGGCCCCCTGGACCTGTCCGCCCACGTGGACGAGGCCCTGGCGGTCCAGGCCCTCGCATTCGGTCTCGGCGCCGACGAGGTGGCGGTCCGCAGGCAGATCGTCCTGCGCCACATGACCTTCCCGGACGCACGGGCACTCGGCGCGACGGCCGGCGGGCGCCTCGTGGGATTCGTGTACGGCATGCCCAACGACCGCACCCACTGGTGGTCCACCGTCGTGGAGTCCTACCTCCGCGCCCAGCACAACGACATCTGGCTCGACGACTCCTTCGTGATCACCGAGCTCCATGTGCACCCCCACCACCAGAACCGCGGCATCGGCCGCACCCTGATCACCACGATCACCGACGGCGCCGACGAGCCCCGCTCGATCCTCTCCGCGATCGACACCGACAGCCCGGCCCGCGGCCTCTACCACTCCCTCGGCTACCAGGACCTCGCCCGCCAGGTCCTCTTCCCGAGCGCCCCGAAGCCGTACGCCGTGATGGGCGCCCCGCTTCCCCTGCGCCGCCGCTGACGGATTACCACCGGCGCAGGGCGCCCGGCTAACCTCCTGGGGGGTGTCCGACACCCATCACCCTTTCCCGGCAGGAGTACGAGAACCATGGCTAACGCACCGGTCCAGCGCATGTCCCAGTTGATGGCGAAGACGCTGCGCGACGACCCCGCGGACGCCGAGGTCCTCAGCCACAAGCTGCTCGTCCGCGCCGGCTACGTCCGCCGCACCGCGGCCGGCATCTGGAGCTGGCTGCCGCTCGGCAAGAAGGTGCTGTCCAACGTCGAGCGGATCGTCCGTGAGGAGATGGACGCGATCGGCGCGCAGGAGGTGCTGCTGCCCGCCATCCTGCCGCGGGAGCCGTACGAGGCGACCGGCCGCTGGGACGAGTACGGCCCGGAGCTGTTCCGCCTGAAGGACCGCAGGGGCGCCGACTACCTCCTGGGCCCGACCCACGAGGAGATCTTCACCCTGCTGGTGAAGGACCAGGCGTCCTCCTACAAGGACCTGCCGGTCATCCTCTACCAGATCCAGAACAAGTACCGGGACGAGGCCCGCCCGAGGGCCGGCGTGCTGCGCGGCCGCGAGTTCCTGATGAAGGACTCGTACTCCTTCGACACCGAGGACGAGGGCCTGGCCCACTCCTACGCCCTGCACCGCCAGGCCTACGAGAAGGTCTTCGCGCGTCTCGGCCTCGACTACCGCATCTGCGCCGCCACCGCCGGCGCGATGGGCGGCTCGAAGTCGGAGGAGTTCCTCGCTCCCGCCGAGGCCGGCGAGGACACCTTCGCGGACTGCCCGAAGTGCGACTTCGCGGCCAACACCGAGGCGATCACGTACGAGTTGAAGCCGGTGGACGCGGACGGCGTCGCCGCGCTGGAGGAGATCCCCACCCCGGACACCCCGACCATCGAGACCCTCGCCGCCCACCTCGGCGTCGAGGCCTCCGCCACCCTGAAGAACCTCCTGGTGAAGGTCGACGGCGAGATCGTGGCCGTCGGTGTCCCCGGCGACCGTGAGGTCGACCTGGGCAAGGTGGAGGCCCACTTCGCGCCCGCCGCCGTCGAGCTGGTCACCGCCGAGGACTTCGTCGGCCGCCCGGATCTGGTGCGCGGTTACGTCGGTCCGCAGGGCCTGGGCGAGAAGGTCAGGTACATCGCCGACCCGCGCGTGGCCCCGGGCACCTCCTGGATCACCGGCGCCAACAAGGAGCACACGCACGCGAAGAACGTCGTCGCGGGCCGTGACTTCGAGGTCGACGAGTACGTCGACGCCGTGGTCGTCCAGGAGGGCGACCCCTGCCCGAAGTGCGGCACCGGTCTGAAGCTGGACCGTGCCATCGAGATCGGTCACATCTTCCAGCTGGGCCGCAAGTACGCCGACGCCCTCAAGCTCGACGTCCTCGGCCAGCACGGCAAGCCGGTCCGCGTGACCATGGGCTCCTACGGCATCGGCGTCTCCCGCGCGGTCGCCGCCCTCGCCGAGCAGACCGCCGACGACAAGGGACTGTGCTGGCCCGCCGAGGTGGCCCCGGCCGACGTGCACGTGGTCGCCGCCGGCAAGGCCCTCCAGATCGAGCTGGCCCTCGACGTCTCCGAGAAGCTGCGCGAGGCGGGACTGAGGGTCCTCGTCGACGACCGCGCCGGGGTCTCCCCGGGCGTGAAGTTCACCGACTCGGAGCTCATGGGCGTACCGAAGATCCTGGTCGCCGGGCGGCGCTCCGCCGAGGGTGTCCTGGAGCTCAAGGACCGCCGCACCGGTGAGCGCGAGGAGCTGACGGTGGACGAGGCGATCGCCCGCCTCACCGCCTGATCCCGTAAAGGAACTCCTCAGGAACGAAGCGGGCCCGCAGAGCGATGCGGTGACGTCGCTCGAAGCAGCGCGTGCGGCCTGGTCGCCGCGGCCCGCGTCACCGGGTCAGGACGGCGGAAGGCTGCGGCGGCCGTCCACCAGCGCCTCCCCCAAGGGGGTCGCGCTGTGGTGGACGGCCGGTCCGCGGCGCCGGGTGACGATCAGGCCGGAGTCCCGCAGGGCGGCGGTGTGATGCGACACCGTCGCGGGGGAGACGACCAGCCGCTCCGCGAGCTGCCCGGTCGATCCGCCGCCGGAGGCGAGGACGGTGAGCAGGTCGGCCCGGGTCCGGCCCAGCAGGGTGCGCAGCGACTCCCGCTGCCCGTGCACGGACTCGGCGTCCGTCCGCGACCAGCCCAGGTCGTGCGCGATCGGATGGACGATCACCGGAGGCAGCCCGGGATCGCGCAGGGTGATCGGGGCCTGCCAGCAGAAGAACGACGGCAGCAGGAGCACCCCCCGCCCGTCGAGGTGGATGTCCCGGTCGTAGGAGCTGGCCATGGTGAGCAGGCCGGACCGCCAGCGCAGATCCGGGTGCAGGGTGGCCAGCATGCCCTCGACGCCGCCGTCCGCCACGGCCCGCGTCCGCAGCGCGCGGTCCGTGTCGAACGCCGTGCGGATCCGGGCCCAGTGCGGCCGCAGGGCGACGGCGAAGTAGCCGCGCAGGGCCCCGCCGAGGCGCCGCAGCGTGCCGGAGTCGCCCTCGGCCAGCGACCGGGTCCAGGTCCCGGGACAGCGGGCGGCGGCGAGCCTGCCGACATCGCGGCGCAGCCGTCGGCGCGGGGTGGACAGGACGGTGTCGATCGCCGCGTCCAGCCCGTCCTCGTCGAGGGCGGGGGTGAGGAAGTCGGCCGAGTAGCCGCGGGGCGGGGCGAGGTCGAAGAGCATACGGACCGGAGCGGAGAGCCGTGACCGGACCTGCCTCTTCCAGGGGCCGAAGACGACCGAGCCGTCCTGGCCCCCGACCAGATGCAGGCTGAGGAGCAGTTCCCACAGCGGATCGGGCCTGCGCGCCACCCGTACCCGGGCGATGTCCGTGTCCGTGAAATGGAACGTCAGCATGGTTCCCCCGATGCGCGGCAGGCTGCGGTCAACAGCCGGACGTGGTCCCGCAGGGGATAAGAGCACCGTGCCGGGACGGGGGTTGCACGAGTGGCCGATACCGGGTGGAGAATGGCCGATTCAACGGCACGTCCTCAGAGCCACCCGGCGAACTCCAGCAGCAGCTCGGCATCCTTGGGCCGCCCCACCCGGAGCGCCCGGACCCCGGACTCCACGGCCCGGAACAACGTCCACCCCCGCAGCCGTTCCTGATCCACCTCCAGCGACTCCGCGAGCCGTTTGATCCGCCGCCGCGTGGTCGCCGCCCCGGACGGCGAGGCGATCAGGTCCTCGACGCGGTCCCGCACCAGCCGGGCCAGATCGAACGCGCACTCACCGACCACGGGATCGGGCCCCACGGCCAGCCAGGGCGACCGAACACCCGCCAGCACCTTGCTCTGCCGGAACGTCCCGTGCAGCAACCGCTCCTCAGGCGGCGCGGCCAGCAGCGACTCCCGCGCGTCGAGAGCCGCGCTCACCAGCTCCGCCGCCTCCGCGGAGGCGCCCCGCATGACCGACGCCTGCCGTCCGGTCCGCTCCGCCACCGTCTCGAACGCATGGCCACCGGGCGGCTCCACCCACAGCCGCCGCAGGGCCCCCGCCGCCTCCAGCAGCGCCTTGGCCTCAGGCAGCGACCGCACGGAGACATCGGGATGCAGCCGCTCCAGAAGGAGCACACCCTCACCCGCGGGCTCGTCGACGAGCTGTACGGTCCCCCGGCCGCCCCAGTGCGCGAGAGCCGCCCGCTCGCTCTCCGGCCGGGCCCGGGGCGGCGCCAGCTTGAGCACGGCCGGTGTCCCGTCCGCCCGCCGCACGAGCACGACGAGGCTGCTGCGCCCCCCGGGCACCTGCACCCGCTCCACGGTCAACTCCCGCAGCGCGACGGCCTGTACGGCGTTCTCGGGCAGCTTCTCCACCCAGCCGTCACCGTCCGGAGCGCTCTCACCGAGCGCCCGCACCAGCCGCTGCGGTGGTTCGAAAGCCATGCGCGAGTCGTTCCCTTCCGTACTGCGTTACGCGGTGGGGGCGGCCGAGGGTGACGCCGTGATCGCCCGCTCGGCGAGTCCAGGGAAGGCTACGCTCTCGCCCCGCCAGCGCACCGCCCGCACCGCGGCCTCCCGCAGCGCCTCCGCGGCCGTGCCCCGCCGCCCGCCCTCTGCTGCCCGCACCAGGTCGGAGTACACCCCGGCCACCCGGTCCTCCAGCTCGGCGGCCAGCCGCACCGCCGCGGCCGAGTCCGGCACCGGGAAGGGCAGCGCGTACGCCGGCGCCGCGGCCACCGGCGTCCCGCCCAGGCCCCGTACGTCACGCACCAGGGTGTCCCGGCGGGCCCGGTGCGCGTCATAGGCGGCCTTGGCCTCCGTACGCCGGCCCGCGGCGATCCGGCCGCCGACGACGCCGTAGCCGTAGACGGCCGCGTGCTCCGCGGCCAGCGCCTTCTGGAGGGCCTGCAGTACCTGCTTCTCACTCATCGGGCCCCCTCCGTCAGCAGATAGGCGTGTGCCGCACCGGCCGCCGCCACCGAGGCCAGCAGCCGGGCCAGCTCGCCCGGCACGTCGAGCAGCGCCGTGGCCCGCCGGTCTGCGAGCGCCCGTTCGGCGACGGCGAGCCCGGAGAGGGCGTCCTTCTCGGTCGCGGGCACGGGGGTCGGCGCGGGCGCCGACGGCGAGGCATCCGACGCGGTGGCAGAGGCCTTCGTGACCGTCGCCCCGAACGCCTCCGTGTGCCGCACGGCTTCCGCCCGCAACGGCCCCAGCCGCACCGCGAGCGTCGGGTACGCGGCGAGGACGGCGTCGTAGCGCTCGACCATGCCCCGGCTGTCCCGGGCCGCACGCACGCGTGCCCGCTCGACGACGGACGGACTCCCGGCGGTGCCCTCCTCGGTGCTCGCCGCCCCGTCGGAGCAGCCCACCAGCAGGGCGCCCCCGGCGACCGAGGCGAGCAGGGATCTTCTGCGCGGCCCCGTGGGGGTGCGCGGGAGTGGGGGGAACGGCACGGCTGACGTCCTAGGGAGGCTCGTACGAACACACTGGCGGGAAGGTCGGCCCGCTCGCGATCACCGTACCCGCGCACCGGGCCGCCCTCGCGGCAACCCACCTGAGGGGCGCGCGCAACACCCCCGCCGACCGGATACCCTTTGACCAGACACGCGACCTACCCACAACAGCACACGCGGCCGAGGAGTCACCCGGATGAGCACCACCCAGAGCGAGAGGCTGCGAGAGCTCCTGGAACCGCTCGTCACCTCCGAGGGCCTGGATCTCGAAGAGATCGCCATTGACTCCGTGGGGCGAAAGCGAGTGCTGCGTGTCGTCGTCGACTCGGACACCGGTGCCGACCTGGACCAGATCGCCGATGTGAGCCGCGCGCTCTCGGCGAAGCTCGACGAGAGCGACGCGATGGGCGCGGGGGAGTACACCCTCGAGGTCGGCACCCCGGGCGCCGAGCGCCTCCTCAAGGAGCGCCTCCACTACGAGCGCGCCGTGAATCGACTGGTGAAGTTCCAGCTGACCGAGGGCGGCGGCGAACTGGTCGCCCGGATCCTGAAAGTCGGCGACGAAGGTCTCGAACTCGAAGTGCCGGGCGTGAAGGGCCGCAAGGCCACCGCCCGCGGCCTCGCCTTCTCCGACATCGACAAGGCGCGCGTGCAGGTCGAGTTCAACCGCAAGGACGACGAGAAGAACGACAAGAAGGAAGAGGAGGCGTAGCCGTGGACATCGACATGAGCGCCCTGCGGGGCTTGGTACGGGAGAAGGAGATTTCCTTCCCGCTGTTGGTCGAGGCGATCGAGTCGGCCCTCCTCATCGCCTACCACCGCACCGAGGGAAGCCGCCGTCACGCGCGCGTGGAGCTCAACCGGGAGACCGGCCATGTGACCGTGTGGGCGAAGGAGGACCCCGACGACCTCGAGGAGGGCCAGGAGGCCCGGGAGTTCGACGACACCCCGTCGGACTTCGGCCGTATCGCCGCCACCACCGCCAAGCAGGTCATCCTCCAGCGGCTGCGCGACGCCGAGGACGACGCGACGCTCGGCGAGTACGCGGGGCGTGAGGGCGACATCGTGATGGGCGTGGTCCAGCAGGGCCGCGACCCGAAGAACGTGCTCGTCGACATCGGCAAGCTGGAGGCCATCCTGCCCGTGCAGGAGCAGGTGCCGGGCGAGACGTACCCGCATGGCATGCGGCTGCGGTCGTACGTCGTGCGCGTGGCGAGGGGCGTCCGCGGTCCCTCCGTGACCCTGTCGCGCACGCACCCCAACCTGGTGAAGAAGCTTTTCGCCCTGGAGGTGCCGGAGATTGCCGACGGGTCCGTCGAGATCGCCGCGATCGCCCGCGAGGCCGGTCACCGCACCAAGATCGCCGTACGGTCCACCCGTTCGGGCCTGAACGCCAAGGGTGCCTGCATCGGGCCCATGGGCGGCCGGGTGCGCAACGTGATGGGTGAGCTGAACGGCGAGAAGATCGACATCGTCGACTGGTCGGACGACCCCGCCGAGATGGTCGCCAACGCGCTGTCGCCGGCCCGGGTCTCCAAGGTCGACGTCGTGGACATGGCCGCCCGCTCCGCGCGCGTGACGGTCCCCGACTACCAGCTCTCCCTCGCCATCGGCAAGGAGGGGCAGAACGCCCGTCTCGCGGCCCGGCTCACCGGCTGGCGGATCGACATCCGGCCGGACACCGAGCAGGTCGGGGACTAGTTCCAAGCCGCAGGCCGCCGAGATCACGACAGTTATCGGGGCGGCAACTGTTCGATCTTTGCCCCGGAGGGGTGAGGTCGGTACGGAGAGGTAGACTTAAGAGTGTCTGGCCGGACGCCCGCCCGCGCATGCCCTGAACGCACCTGTGTGGGGTGCAGGCGGCGAGCGGCCAAGACGGAGCTGCTGCGCATCGTGGCGATCAAGGACGCATGCGTCCCCGATCCTCGCGGTACGCTGCCCGGCCGGGGTGCGTATGTGCATCCCGCGCTGGTCTGTCTCGACCAGGCGGTACGCCGCCGGGTGTTCATGAGGGCGCTGCGCGCCCCGGGAGCGCTCGACATAAAGGCGTTGCGCCAGTACGTCGAGCAGACAGACAGTTGCTGAGCAGGCAACACAGTGAGAAGCGTCGCGCGGAACCCCCGTGCGGCCCTGGTACCCCGCGAGTTGGAAGTAGGTCGAGATTGCGATGAGCACTCGATGAGCACGCGATGAGTACGCCCATGAAGTAGCGACGGTCCGGACACACCCGGACCTAAAAGGAGCGAAGTGGCTAAGGTCCGGGTATACGAACTCGCCAAGGAGTTCGGGGTGGAGAGCAAGGTCGTCATGGCCAAGCTCCAAGAACTCGGTGAATTCGTCCGTTCGGCGTCTTCGACCATCGAAGCGCCCGTAGTCCGTAAGTTGACGGACGCCCTCCAGCAGGGCAACGGAGGCGGCAAGCCCGCTTCCGCACGCAAGGCTTCGCCGGCACGTCCGGCAGCCCCCTCTCCCGCGCAGGCCGCCCGTCCGGCAGCCCCGCGCCCGCCGGCCCCCAAGCCGGCCGCCGTCGAGACGCCCGCGGCTCCCGCCGCGCCGGCCGCTCCCGCCGGCTCCCGTCCCACGCCGGGCCCGCGGCCCGCGCCGAGGCCCGCTCCGGCGTCCCCGGCTCCGACCACGCCCGAGTTCACGGCACCGCCGTCGGCTCCCGCCGCCGCCCCGGCTCCGGACCAGGGCTCCGGCCCGCGTCCGGCTTCCGGCGCTCAGCGTCCGGCTGGTCAGGCCGCCCCGCGTCCGGGCGCCCCGCGTCCGGCCGGCCCCGCTCAGGGTGGTCAGGGCCGCAGCGAGCGCCCCGAGCGTGGCGAGCGTCCCGGCAGCCCCCGTCAGGGTGGCCAGGCGCCGCGTCCCGGTGCCCGTCCTGCCGGACCCCGTCCGGGCAACAATCCCTTCACCTCCGGTGGCTCCACCGGCATGGCCCGTCCGCAGTCGCCCCGTCCGGGCGGCGCTCCGCGGCCCGGCGGTGCCGGCGGTCCCGGTGAGCGTCCCGGCGGCGCCCCGCGTCCGCAGGGTCAGAGCCAGGGCGGTCCCCGTCCCCAGGGCGCGGCGGGCGGTGCCCGTCCGCAGGCTCCGGGCGGCGCTCGTCCGAGCCCCGGTGGCATGCCCCGTCCGCAGGGCGGTCCCCGTCCCGGCGGTGGCCCCGGCGGCAACCGTCCCAACCCCGGCATGATGCCGCAGCGTCCGGCTGCCGGTCCGCGTCCCGGTGGCGGTGGCCCCGGCGGCCGCGGTCCCGGCGGTGCAGGTGCCGGTCGTCCCGGCGGTGCCGGTGGCGGTCGTCCCGGTGGTGGCGGCTTCGCCGGTCGTCCCGCGGGTCCCGGTGGTGGCGGTGGCGGCTTCGCCGGTCGTCCCGGTGGTCCCGGTGGCGGTGGCGGTGGCTTCGCCGGCCGTCCGGGTGGTCCGGGCGGTGGCGGTGGCGGTCGTCCCGGCTTCGGTGGTCGTCCCGGTGGTCCCGGTGGCCGTGGTGGCACGCAGGGCGCCTTCGGTCGTCCCGGCGGTCCCGCGCGTCGCGGTCGCAAGTCGAAGCGGCAGAGGCGCCAGGAGTACGAGGCCATGCAGGCCCCGTCGGTCGGCGGCGTGATGCTGCCTCGCGGCAACGGACAGGCCGTCCGTCTGTCGCGCGGTGCGTCTCTCACCGACTTCGCGGAGAAGATCAACGCGAACCCGGCGTCGCTCGTCGGCGTGATGATGAACCTCGGCGAGATGGTCACTGCCACGCAGTCCGTCTCCGACGAGACGCTGAAGCTCCTCGCGGACGAGATGAACTTCGTCCTCGAGATCGTCAGCCCCGAGGAGGAGGACCGCGAGCTGCTCGAGTCCTTCGACATCGAGTTCGGCGAGGACGAGGGCGACGAGGAAGACCTCGTGGTCCGTCCGCCGGTCGTGACCGTCATGGGTCACGTCGACCACGGTAAGACCCGCCTCCTCGACACCATCCGCAAGACGAACGTCGTCGCGGGTGAGGCCGGCGGTATCACGCAGCACATCGGTGCGTACCAGGTCGCCACCGAGGTCAACGGTGAAGAGCGCAGGATCACCTTCATCGACACCCCCGGTCACGAGGCGTTCACCGCCATGCGTGCCCGTGGTGCCAAGTCGACCGACATCGCGATCCTCGTGGTGGCGGCCAACGACGGTGTGATGCCCCAGACGATCGAGGCGTTGAACCACGCCAAGGCGGCCGACGTGCCGATCGTGGTCGCGGTCAACAAGATCGACGTCGAGGGCGCGGACCCGACCAAGGTGCGCGGTCAGCTCACCGAGTTCGGTCTGGTGGCCGAGGAGTACGGCGGCGACACGATGTTCGTCGACATCTCCGCCAAGCAGGGCCTCAACATCGAGAGCCTGCTGGAGGCCGTGGTCCTCACCGCGGACGCCTCGCTCGACCTGCGGGCCAACCCGGAGCAGGACGCGCAGGGCATCGCGATCGAGTCCCACCTCGACCGTGGCCGTGGTGCCGTCTCGACGGTCCTGGTCCAGCGCGGCACGCTGCGCATCGGCGACACCATGGTGGTCGGCGACGCGTACGGCCGTGTCCGGGCGATGCTCGACGACAACGGCAACAACGTCGAGGAAGCGGGTCCGTCGACCCCCGTCCTGGTCCTGGGTCTCACCAACGTCCCGGGCGCCGGCGACAACTTCCTGGTCGTCGACGAGGACCGCACGGCACGTCAGATCGCCGAGAAGCGGGCGGCGCGCGAGCGCAACGCCAACTTCGCCCGCAGGGGTGTCCGGTTCTCCCTGGAGAACCTGGACGAGGCCCTCAAGGCCGGTCTGGTGCAGGAACTCAACCTCATCATCAAGGGCGACGCGTCCGGTTCGGTGGAGGCTCTCGAGTCCTCGCTGCTCCAGCTCGACGTCGGCGAAGAGGTCGACATCCGCATCCTGCACCGCGGTGTGGGTGCGGTCACCGAGTCCGACATCAACCTGGCGACCGGCTCCGACGCCATCGTCATCGGCTTCAACGTCCGCGCTGCGGGCCGCGCGGCGCAGATGGCGGAGCGCGAAGGTGTCGACGTCCGGTACTACTCGGTGATCTACCAGGCCATCGAGGAGATCGAGGCGGCCCTCAAGGGCATGCTCAAGCCGGAGTACGAGGAGGTCGAGCTCGGCACGGCGGAGATCCGCGAGGTCTTCAAGTCGTCCAAGCTGGGCAACATCGCCGGTGTCCTGGTCCGCTCGGGCGAGGTCAAGCGCAACACCAAGGCGCGCCTCATCCGAGACGGCAAGGTCATCGCGGAGAGCCTCAACATCTCCGGTCTGCGTCGCTTCAAGGACGACGTCACCGAGATCCGCGAAGGGTTCGAGGGCGGTATCAACCTCGGCAACTTCAACGACATCAAGGTCGACGACGTCATCGCGACGTACGAGATGCGCGAGAAGCCGCGCGGCTGATCGTCGTAGCACGCGATCGGGGCCGGTCGGCGGGAGTTATTCCGTCGATCGGCCCCGGCCGTTGCGTGTACGGTTCCCGTATCGGCGTCGAAGCGTGGCGCCCGTACCCCGAACCGGCGGGACATCCGGACACACATGTATGTGGGGACTCTGTCCTTCGACCTGCTCCTCGGTGACGTTCACTCACTGAAGGAGAAACGCTCACTCGTCCGTCCGATCGTGGCCGAGCTCCACCGCAAGTACGCGGTGAGCGTGGCGGAGACGGGCAACCAGAACCTCCATCGCAGAGCCGAGATCGGGGTCGCGGTGGTCTCCGGGGACACGGAACACCTCACCGACGTACTGGACCGCTGCGAGCGGCTGGTCGCCGCGCGGCCCGAGGTGGAACTGCTCTCGGTTCGACGCAGGCTCCACAGCGACGAAGACTGAAGCAAGCAGCAAGACAGTTACTAAGGAGACGGACCAGTGGCCGACAACGCGCGCGCCAAGAGGCTGGCGGACCTCATCCGAGAGGTGGTGGCCCAGAAGCTGCAGCGTGGGATCAAGGACCCGCGACTCGGCACCCACGTCACCATCACGGACACCCGGGTCACGGGTGACCTGCGGGAGGCGACCGTCTTCTACACCGTGTACGGGGACGACGAGGAGCGGGCCGCCGCGGCCGCCGGTCTGGAGAGCGCCAAGGGCGTGCTCCGCAGCGCGGTCGGTGCGGCGGCGGGCGTGAAGTTCACGCCGACGCTGACGTTCATGGCCGACGCGCTGCCCGACACCGCCAAGACCATCGCGGACCTCCTCGACAAGGCACGCCAGTCCGACGAGAAGGTCCGCGAGGTCTCGGCGGGTGCCGCCTACGCCGGTGAGGCCGACCCGTACCGGAAGCCGGGCGACGAGGACGAGACGGACGACGCCGCCGAATGAACGGGAAGACTCCGCCGCCCGACGGCCTTGTCATCGTCGACAAGCCGTCGGGCTTCACTTCGCACGACGTGGTCGCCAAGATGCGCGGGATCGCCAGGACCCGCCGCGTCGGACACGCAGGCACCCTCGACCCCATGGCGACGGGCGTCCTCGTCCTCGGCGTCGAGAAGGCGACCAAGCTCCTCGGGCACCTCGCGCTGACCGAGAAGGAGTACGTGGGCACGATTCGGCTCGGCCAGACCACCCTGACCGACGACGCGGAGGGCGAGATCACGGGGTCGGCAGACGCCTCGAAGGTCACCCGGGACGCCGTCGACGCCGGGATCGCCAAGCTGAGCGGCGCCATCATGCAGGTGCCGTCCAAGGTGAGCGCCATCAAGATCGACGGGGTGCGCTCCTACAAGCGGGCCCGCGACGGCGAGGAGTTCGAGATCCCCGCCCGTCCCGTCACCGTCTCGTCCTTCGCGGTCCACGACATCCGGGACGCGGTCGCCGAGGACGGCACCGCGGTCCTGGACCTGGTGGTCTCCGTGGTCTGCTCCTCCGGCACCTACATCCGGGCGCTCGCCCGCGACCTGGGCGCCGACCTGGGCGTGGGCGGCCACCTCACCGCCCTGCGTCGCACCCGCGTGGGCCCGTACAAGCTGGACTCGGCGAAGACCCTCGACCAGCTCCAGCAGGAGCTGACGGTGATGCCGATCGCCGACGCCGCCATGGCCGCGTTCCCGCGCTGGGACGTCGACGCCCGGCGGGCCAAGCTGCTCGGCAACGGCGTACGGCTCGACATGCCCGACGCCTACGCGGGCGCCGGCACGGTGGCCGTGTTCGACTCCGAGGGCCGCTTCCTCGCGCTGGTCGAGGAACACAAGGGCAAGGCGAAGAGCCTGGCCGTCTTCGGGTAGAGGCGGTCCGGCGGGTCGGGTCGGCCGACAGGCCCCGCGCGTTGTTGCCGACCCGGGCGGGGCCGGCCTTGAGGCCAAGCTTCGCGATGTCGGGTCCGTCACGGCGGGCAGGCGCGGCCGGGGCGTCGGAGTCGGCTGCCCGTGGAGCGGCGATCACGGGGTTGCGTCGCCGCTCCACGGTCCCCCTCGGTTCCCCCACCCCTAGGGTGTATCCGCCCGTCCCCTTCCATTCACCCGCGCGGACGGGCGCTCGGAGTGAACCGGGGGAGCGGAAGGGGGCGCGTTCACCACGCGATCTGTCCCGCTGATCACCACGCGCCTACCGTCGAAAGCAGGAACGTGCGTACGGCGGGGAGGTTCGACCATGGCGGCTCGGGGCCCGCGGGGTGACTCCGTCGGCGCAGCGGTGCCTCTCCCCTCCGATGTCGGCGCGGGGAGCCCGGCGCAGCGGGACGGGGCCGCACGGGAGACGGCCCCGACCATGGAGCAGCGGGGCCGGAAGACCAGTCTGCCGGGCGACCCGGAGACAGGCTCCGCAGGGCGCGCCGACCGCGAGGCGGCACAGGAGGGACGGCGGGTCCGCTGGGGGGCCCCGGAGGCCGACGACACCGGTCGGAGCGGGTGCGAGAGATCCCGGTCGGCGCGGCACGGCGCCCCTCCCCGGCACGCGCGCGGCCGCAGCAGCGGACTTCAGGAACAGGTCTCCGGGCCCGGCCGGGACGAAGACCTCGTACGCATCCACGATCTGGCCGGGCGGGTCCGGGGCACCGGATTCGTGGCCGATCACCACGGCACCGTCGTCACCAGTCACGAGGCCGTCGACGGGCTGCCCCGACTGGTGCTGCGCGCCTCCGGTGACCGCACCTGTGTGGTGACCGCCGACGCGGTGACCCCGCTGCCCGAGCTGGACCTGGCGCTCGTGCGGACCGAGGGGCTCGGTGTCGACCCGCTCCCGGTCGCCGCGCACGACTCCGCCGAGACCGGCGCCTACGTCCGCCTCCCCGCAGGCTGCTGGCGCGAGGCACGGGTTCTCGGCGCGACCCCCGTGACCTACACGGCCACCGACCGTTTCCACCTCCTCGACGACGTCCTGGAGCTGGCGATCGGCACCGCGGGACGGGACGCCCTGCGGCTGGGCGGCGGGGCCGCCGGGGGACCGGTGCTCGACGCCGGGACCGGCGCGGTCGTCGCCGTCCTCGGCACCGCGCTGCAGAGCGGCCATCGCGACAGCGGCTACGCGGTCCCGCTCCGCTCCGCCCGGTCCGGCCCCCTCGCCGACCTGCTCGCCGAGAACGCGGCGACGGTCCCGGCGTACGGCGCCGACCTCAACCTGGCCGGCGTGCTGGAACTGACGGCCACCTCGGTGGGCCAGGACGGCCCGCCGGGCACGCTGGCGGGATACGTGGGGCGCGGAGGCACCACGGAACCGGTCGAAAGGGCCGCGACAGCACGGGAGTTCACCGCCTTCACCGAGGGCCGGGCCACCGTCCTCGGGCTGGTCGGCCCGCCCGGCAGCGGCCGTACGACGGAACTCGCGGCCCTCGCCGCCCGCCGCCACCGGGGCCCCGCCCCGGCCCCCACCCTCTGGCTGCGCGGCGCCGACCTGGCGGACACCGACACCTCGGTCGCCGACGCGGCCGGCCGCGCGCTCACCAGGGCCGCCCGCATCGTGGCGAGCTCCTCGGACACCGTCCCCGCCGACCTCGGCGACATCACCCCCGAGCGCCTGGCCCGCCTGTCACGGGCCGCCGGCCGACCCCTGATCCTCCTGCTCGACGGCCCCGAGGAGATGCCCCCGGTCCTGGCCCACCGCCTGGCCGAGTGGACCGAGGGCACGGTGAAGTGGCTGCGGGACACGGGAGCGCGCCTGGTGGTGGGGTGCCGGGAGGAGTACTGGGAGGGGGCGGGGACGGCCTTCCCGGAGGACCTGCTGCACGGCAGCCCGGACCGGTGCTTTCCGCCCTGCGTCCGCCTCGGCGACCTCACCGACGACGAGGCCCGCCGGGCCAGGGCCCGCTACGCCCTCTCCGACGGCGCCCTGAGCGGCCCCGACGCCAGGCACCCCCTCGCCCTCCGCCTCCTCTCCGAGGTCCGTGCGGCCCTCCCGCACGTCCCGCACGCCCCCGTGGACCGCGACGAGGTCTTCTCGGCGTACCTCGACCTGATGTGCCTGCGCATCGCGGTACGGCTGGCCACACCGGGCGGTCTGCGCGGCACCGCCGTCCGCCGCCTCGCCGCGAAGGTCTGCGGACAGGTCCACGAGGCCGCCCGCCGCAGCCTCGGCCCCGGCCAGGGCGAACTGGACCGCGAGTCCTTCGAGGCCGTGTTCCCCTGGGGCCCGGCCCCCGCACGCCCCGGCGGCTCCGGCTGGGCCACCGCCGTCCTCACCGAGGGCCTCCTCGTCCCCGCCGGCACCGGCTACCGCTTCGCCCACGAGGAACTCGCCGACTGGATCCAGGGCACACACCTGGACCTGGACGAGGCCCTGCGCGCCCTGGTCCACCGCCGCCGCACCGGCCGGGAACACCCCCTCCCCGTCCCGCACCACCGCATCGGCCCCGTCGTCCAGGCCCTGCTCCTCGTCGCCCGCCAGCAGGGCGCACCCCGACTGGCGTGCCGACTGCAGGAGTTGGTCCACGCCCTCGACGCCGACCCGGACTCCTGGTGGGCGGCCCGCCTCCTCACCGAGACCCTGCTGCGCGTGCCCGACGCGACGCCGTACGCCGATGTCCTGCGGCAGCTCACCGACCGTCTCGTGGCCCGGCGCCGTCAGGAGGAACCGGTACCGCCCGCGTTCGGCCCCGCCTTCTGGACCGCCCTTGCGCTCCCGCCGGGCGCCCGCTTCGACCTGCTCCGCCGTCTCGTCCTCGCCGACGGGCCCCCGCACCGGCCCGGCCCCCGGTTCCTGGACGCCGTGGCGGAGCTGCTCGCCGCCGACCCCGCCGCCGTACAGCCGCATCTCACCGGCTGGTTCGACGACGAGCGGCCGCTGCCCGCGACCCCGCACGCGACCGTTGCCAAGGCCGCGCAGGCGCTGCTGCACACGCATCGGACCCGGGCCCTGGACGACCTCACCGAGGTGCTCGTCGGCCGCGCGCACCGGCGGGCCGACGAACTGCTCGCCGTGCTGGCCGAGGACGAACCGTCGGCGGTGTGCCGGGCCGTGGACCGGTGGGCGCACGACGAGCGGCCGGCGCGAAGGGTGGCGGCGCTGGCGTACGGACTGCGCGCCGCCCCGCACGTACGCACCGAGGCCGACCGCGAACTCCTGCGCTACGCAGCCCTCACCCTGCTCGCCCGCCCCGACGACTGCACCCTGCACGGCGGCGCGCTCGCCCTGCTCGTCCGCGACCCACGCACGCGTGCCCGTCATCTCCCGCAGGCGCTCGGGCACTTCGCGGCCGGTGACCCGCAGTTCCCGCCGAGCGCGCTGGTCCCCGCGCTCGCCACCGACCCCGACCCGGTCCTGGACGCGTTCCGGGAGCGGCTGCGCCGACCGGGCGCCGGAGAGGCGCTGCGCACCCTCGCCGACGTCACCACGCCCGCACTGGCACGCCGGGTGGCCGCGCTGGTGCGGGAGGCTGTCCAGCAGCGCCCCGAGACGGCCGGAGACGTGGCTGCGTACGTCGACCGGCGCCTCGACCAGGGCCCCGCCGCCCGGGCCGTCCTGCTGCCTCTGGTGACCGGCCTCCTCGACGGCGGCCCGGAAGGGGTGCGGGCCGCGCTGGCGGCCGTGCTCGCGGGGCCCGGCGCCCCCGTCTCCCTGCCGCTGCGCCAGGAACTCCTCGAATCCCTCCTCGACCACGAACAGGAGCCCGCGGTCCTGGTGGCCCTGCTGCCCGCGGCCGCCGCCCGCGTGGACGCAGGCATCCGCGATCTCGTGCACCGCATCGGCCTTCTGCTCGTCCGCACCCCGGACGGTGCGAACCGCTTCGACCGCGGTCTCGTCGACCTCGGCCGGCATGTCCCCGGGTTCGCCGCGCTGGTCGCCGGCTGGCTCACCGAGAGCCCCGAGGAGTGGGCGGCGGTGGTCGGGCCCAGCACCCGGCGGATGATCGAGAACCTGGCGGGCGTCCGGGTACCCGCCTGAGATTGCGTGCGTCGGGTCACAGCCCCCATGCCGATGCGAGCCACGGGCACACGGCATGGCACCCTTAGACCTGCCATAAGTCGTGAGGGTCAATACCGGACACGGGTTCGACGAGGAGCGGTCACAGTGCAGCGCTGGCGTGGCTTGGAGGACATCCCCGAGGACTGGGGGCGCAGCGTCGTCACCATCGGTTCCTATGACGGGGTCCACCGCGGGCACCAGCTGATCATCCGGCATGCCGTGGACCGCGCCCGCGAGCTGGGCGTCCCCTCCGTCGTCGTCACCTTCGACCCGCACCCCAGCGAGGTCGTCCGTCCCGGCAGCCATCCCCCGCTGCTGGCCCCGCACCACCGCCGTGCCGAGCTGATGTCCGGTCTGGGCGTGGACGCGGTCCTGATCGTCCCCTTCACCAAGGAGTTCTCGAAGCTCTCGCCGGCCGACTTCGTCGCCAAGGTCCTGGTCGACAAGCTGCACGCCAAGGCGGTCGTCGAGGGTCCCAACTTCCGCTTCGGCCACAAGGCCGCGGGCAATGTCGACGTCCTCGTCGAGCAGGGCAAGACGTACGACTTCGAGGTCGAGATCGTCGACCTGTACGTGTCCGGCACGGCGGGCGGCGGCGAGCCCTTCTCCTCCACGCTGACCCGGCGCCTGGTCGCCGAGGGCGACGTGGAGGGCGCCGGGGAGATCCTGGGCCGCCCGCACCGGGTGGAGGGCGTGGTCGTCCGCGGTGCCCAGCGGGGGCGGGAGTTGGGCTTCCCCACGGCCAATGTCGAGACCCTGCCTCACACCGCCATCCCGGCCGACGGTGTCTACGCCGGCTGGCTGCACACGCAGGGCGAGGCGATGCCGGCCGCGATCTCCGTCGGCACCAACCCGCAGTTCGACGGCACCGAGCGCACCGTGGAGGCGTACGCGATCGACCGGATCGGGCTCGATCTGTACGGGCTGCACGTGGCGGTGGACTTCCTCGCCTACGTGCGCGGACAGCAGAAGTTCGAGTCGCTGGACGCCCTGCTGAAGGCGATGGCCGTCGACGTGCAGCGCTGCCGTGAGCTGATCGGGAACGCCGCCCGGGCCTGAGGCGCGCGGACACGAAAGGGGGCCGGCACCGTGAAGGTGCCGGCCCCCTTTCGTGTCCGCTGCCGATTCCGCCTACTGCTGCGGCGGCTGCTGGGCGTTCGGGTCGTACGGCGGCTGGGGGTACCCGGGATGCGGCTGCCCGGGCTGCCCGGGCTGAGGGGTCTGCCAGGGCTGGCCGGGCTGGGCACCCGGGTAGCCCTGGAACGGCGGCTGGGGCTGCTGCTGCGGCGGCTGTCCGGCCGGAGCCTGCTGACCCGGCATCGGGGGCGCCATGGTCGGCGGCTGGACGCCGGCGTTGCCCGTCCACAGCCCCTGTTCCTGCTGGGCGCGCACGAAGTCCTCGGCCACCATGGTGGCCAGCTCGAAGTACGCCTCCCGGACCTTCGGCCGCATCATGTCCAGGTCGACCTCGGCACCGGCCGCCAGGTGCTCGTCGAACGGTACGACGATCACGCCGCGGCAGCGCTGCTCGAAGTGCGTGACGATGTCCTCGACCTTGATCGTCTTGCCGGTCTCGCGCACACCCGAGATCACGGTGATGGACCGGGAGACCAGCGACGCGTAGCCGTGCGCCGACAGCCAGTCGAGCGTCGTGCTGGCGCTGCTCGCCCCGTCCACCGACGGCGTCGAGATGATGATCAGCTGGTCGGCGAGGTCGAGCACCCCGCGCATGGCGCTGTAGAGCAGACCCGTGCCCGAGTCGGTGAGGATGATCGGGTACTGACGGCCCAGCACGTCGATCGCGCGCCGGTAGTCCTCGTCGTTGAACGTCGTGGACACGGCCGGGTCGACGTCGTTGGCGATGATCTCCAGGCCGGAGGGCGCCTGCGAGGTGAACCGCCGGATGTCCATGTACGAGTTGAGATACGGGATCGCCTGGACCAGGTCACGGATGGTGGCACCGGTCTCGCGCCGCACCCGGCGGCCGAGCGTGCCGGCGTCCGGGTTGGCGTCGATGGCGAGGATCTTGTCCTGCCGCTCGGTGGCGAGGGTCGAGCCGAGGGCGGTGGTCGTGGTCGTCTTGCCCACGCCGCCCTTGAGGCTGATCACCGCGATCCGGTAGCAGGACAGCACCGGAGTGCGGATGAGGTCGAGCTTGCGCTGCCTCTCCTGCTCCTCCTTCTTGCCGCCGATCTTGAACTTCGAGCCGCCCGGAACGGGACGGCTGCTCTTGGCCTTCAGCTTCTTGCTGTTGACCAGCCGGTCCGACGTCAGCTCGACGGCGGCGTTGTAGCCGAGCGGCGCACCCGCGCCGGCGACCTGCTGCCGCTGGTCGTGCTGAACGGCCGCCGGCCACGCGGCCCCGGTGCGGGGATCCACGCCGGGCTGGCCGGGAGCACCCGCGTAGGGGCTGGGATTGGGGTGGGCTGCCTGCGGCGGCTGCCCCGGGAACTGCTGCTGTCCCGGCTGGGCCGGGGGCGGCGGCACGGGCTGACCGGGGTGGCCGGGCTGCGCGGGGGCCTGCTGCTGGGGGTAGCCGTAGCCGCTCTGGTCGGGCTGGGGGGCGGGCGGCTGCGGGAACCCGTAGCCGCTCTGCGGGTTCGGCGGCACCGGCGGCTGCGGGAAGCCGTAACCGCTCTGCGGGTTCGGGGGAGCGGGCGGCTGGGGGTAGCCGTAGCCGCCCTGGCCGGGCTGATGAGGCGCGGGGGGCTGCGGGAAGCCGTAACCGCCCTGGGGGTTCGGGGGTGCAGGCGGCTGGGGGTAGCCGTAACCGTCCTGTGCCGCCGGGTCCCCGGGCTGCGGCGGGGTGGCCGGCCATCCTCCGGGCGCGGGCTGCGGTGCCTGGGGCTGGGCGGGCGGCAGCGGGGCGCCGGGCTGCGCGGCGGGCGGCTGCGGCTGCCCACCGGTCGTCCACTCCGGGGCCGACGGCGGCACCCCGCCGGACGCCGCCGACGCGAACTGGGGCGGCAACGGCGGGACGGCACCCTGAGGAGCCGGCGGCGGCCGCCAGCCGTCCTGCTGCGCGTCGGGCTGCTCCGGTACGGGGCTCTGGGGGGCCGGGGGCTGCTCCGGTACGGCGGTCTGCGCGGCCGGGGCGGCGGCCTGCGGCTCGGTAGCTGTCTCGCCTACCGGAGCGGGGGCCTCGGGAGCGGGGGGTACCTGGACTTCCGGTGCCGCGGCCTCGGGGGCCGGGGCCTGGGGGGCGTCCGCGCTCGGGTCGGCGGCTCCGGTCTCGTCGTCGGAGCCGGTTGCCGGTGCTGTCTCGCCCGGGGCCTGGGCCTGGGCGGCCGGTGCTACTGAGGCTGCCTCCGGCTCAGGGGACGCCTGCGGGGCTTCGGCGGGGGGCGCCGGCTCGGGGGCGGTGGGTGCGGTGGGTGCGAGGGGTGCCTCCGCCGACGGGGCGGCGGGGGGCTGGGGAGCGCTCGGCGGCGTAGCGGGGGCGGACAGGGCGTTGATACGGCCGTCCGCGTCGCCGCCTGCGGAAGCCGCGCCGACGTCCGAGGCGGACGGGGCGGGGGCTGCGGGGGGCGCGGGCTGCACCGGAGGCGCCGGAGCCACGGGTGGTGCGGGCGCCACAGGCGGTGCCGGAGCTGCCGGGGCCACGGGGGGCGCGGGTGCCACCGGGACCGTGGGAGCCACCGGCGCCACCGGGGTCGCCGGAGGGGTGGGCGGTTGCGGGTAGCCGTAGCCGCTCTGGGGGTTCGGGGGAGCTGGGGGTTGCGGGTAGCCGTAGCCGCTCTGGGGGTTCGGGGGCGCGGGGGGCTGCGGGACCGTGCCGGGGTTGCCCGTCCACGGCGGCGGCGGAGGCGGCGGCGTCATGCCGGGCGCACCCGCGGACGGGTCGAACTGCGGACCGGGAACGGGGGCCGGGCCAGGGGTCGGTACACCGACCGGCGACGGTGCGGAACCGGACGTATCGGGGTAACCGGGGTGAGGTGCAGGCGCGGTGGGGGCAGGGGCGGGAGGCTCAGGCTCGGCCTCGGGTGCCGCGCTCTGCGTGTACCAGGCAGGTGCGGCGTAATCGATGGTGAACTCGCCCGTGATCTCGACGGCGGACTCCGCGTCGGACTGGTCGTCGCTGGGCGTGGTCCAGCCCGCGCGCAGCCCGTCCCGATCGCTCTGCACAATTCCTCCTGGTGTGGTGGTCGAGCACCCTCATGCCGTGTGGGCACTCATGTGCCGGGCCGGGGGCGACCGTCCTGTTGTCCGATCCGTCTGAGTCCCCTGGACGCGAACAACCCACCCGTGGGTTCTTACGTCGCACCCGCATCAAGCGTAAACGCCACAGGGCCCGGCGGGGCAGGCCCGTCCACTGTGCGCTCGCACGCACAGGACCGTCGCCCGCCTCGATGTCGCCCTTGTGGTGGTTGGTCTTTCTTCTGCAGCCCGGTGCGGTTGGCTACGGCCCGGCCGGGGCCGGGCCGCCGTGCTCGCCGCGCCTACTCCGCGGTGAGCCCGCCGTTGTGCGGTGCGGGCTCCAGGTCGAACTCGCCGTCACGGGCGCCGAGTACGAAGGCCCGCCACTCCGCCTCCGTGTACCGCAGCACGGTGTCCGGGTCCAGGGAGGACCGCATGGCCACCGCCCCCTCCGGGAGATAGGCGATCTCGACGCGCTCCTCGTGCTCCTCGGTGCCGGGGGCGCTTTGCCACTCGACATCCGAGATATCCAGGCCGTACAGCTCGTCCCGTTCCCTCGCCTTTCGCGCCCTGACGTCCTCGTCCGGTGTCTTTGCGGCGATGTCGTCCGCGTCAGCCATGGTCAGCGGGCCCTTTCTCATGAGCGAACCTCGTGCAGGAGAACCCTACTTGGCCTCGGCACCCTCACACGGCGCAACGGTTCGGTTACGAACTCGCGTGAGGGATCGGCACCTTGACCATGACGGCGTCACCCGCCGCCGGATCAGTCCATCCGGCGAGGCGCCCCGAGGAGACCGGTCTCCGCGTCGGTCGGCTGGGTCATCACGTACTGCCGGCTCTTCTGCGTGCACCACAGGGCGACGTTGTCGGAGAGGGACGACAGGGACGCGGCGTCGCCGTGGGGCAACCGCATGGACTTGCCGACCACTTCGGACTCCTGCGGGGAGATCCGCTGGATTCCGACGACGTCCGCGTTGGCCAACAGGCGGGGCGCGGTGGGGCCGAGGTAGGGGAGCAGGGTCAGCACCGACTGCCAGGGCGCCGTGGTGAGACGGCTGCGCGGCGGACGGATGCCGAGGTCGCGGATGATGAGCACCGGGCTGGCCGGGGACGGGCCCTGCGGCGCGATCCGCCCCACATGGTGGACCGTCACGCACTGCTGGCCACCGCCGGCCGCCTGCGCCATCGGCGCCCACAGCTGCGGACGGGCCGTCTCCACGGCCACGCGCGCGCCGATTGCCGCCGCCCGCAGGGCGATCACCTGGGCCAGCCAGGTGCCGCCGACCAGCACCATGTCCAGCCTGGTGGGGCGGCACAGGCCCAGCACCGCGGGCTGGTTGTCGGGGTCTATGCCGAGGATCAGTCCGTCGTCGCCGACGGGCAGGGTCAGCTGCGCCAGTACGTCGGCGTCGACGAGGTGGCGGTCCCGCCGGGGGCCGAGCAGACCGAAGGCCTCCCGCAGGCGCCGCTCGGGACCGATCCGGCCGGGCTCCGGCGAACGGGGCAGATGCCCGGGACGCTGTCCGGGGAAGCCCGGTGTGGCGGATCCGAAGCCGGAACGGCCGGAGGGACGAACGGTGGGAGCGGACATCAGCGGGTACCTCCCAGCGGCAGGGTGGCCATGACTCCGGGCAGCTGCTCACGGTCGAGCCGTAGGAGACCCACCTTGAACGCGGCCGCCGCCCGCTCCAAGTGCTCGGCCGCCTCGCCCAGTTCGTTCTCACCGCGGCCGGTCAGACGTACGTGTCCGGACAGCGCCAGGACCTTGCCCCGCTGCCTGCTGATGGTGAGCGAGAAGGTGCTGGCGAGCGTGGGCGCGGAGGTCAGCGCCCCGACCAGCCGAGGGAAGGCCGGACCGGCGCCGCCGAACTGCGGCCAACGGGAGATCCAGTACGTGGTGTGCAGCCGGTCGTCGCAGCGCCAGGTGCGGGTGCTCTCGGCCGTACGACGACCCGAGCGGCTGCCGTCGAGGGCGGCACCGCCGGTGGTGGCCATCGGGTTGACACAGCTGGAGGTGGCGATGGCGCCGCAGATGTCCGACTCGCTCAGCACCTTGGCCTGCAGGCCGGCGCCCATGAGACGGCTGGCCAGCTGGTCGGCGACGCGCAGCAGTGCCCGCCGGGCCCCCTGCATACCTCCGCCGCGGGCTTCCACGGCCTCGGGACACAGCTCCGGGTCGAACTTGAGCGCGACCCAGGTGATGCGCAGCCCGGGCGTCATGCTCTGCGCCTGGAGCGGCCCGTAGGAGCGGACCGCCATGGCCTGCGGAGGCAGATGCGGGGCGGGGGCGGGCTGGGTGTGCTGGACGACCTGGACGGAGGCGAGCCGGATGTCGTCCACCTCGAGCAGACCCTGGAGCAGGTCGAGGGGGATGTCGCCGTGGCCGTGGGTCGGACGCAGGGGAGTGTCGGCGGCCTGCACCTGCACCAGCGCGGTGAGGAAGGTTCCGTCGCCGAGCATGCCGACCTCGCGCTGCTCACGGTCCTGGAAGCTGTAGGTGCGCAGCGCCGGGTCGCACTCGACGGCGGGGGCGAAGCCGGGGTCGGTGCCGGGGGGCACCGGTTCGGCGTTGCGCTTGCGGCGGTCCCTCAGGGCACGGGCGGTGCTGAACCAGTCGGGCAGCGGACGGCCGCGCCGGCGCAGCAGCCCGGCCAGGACCAGCGGTACGGCCAGCACGATGCCGACGGTGAGACCGATGGGGCGCAGCAGCCAGCCGATCAGCAGGACCGCGGCGGCCAGTTCGAAGCCGACCAGCTGCTGGACCCGGATGGGCCCGATGCTGCCGGGGCGCCGGGCGAGCGACGGCGAGGCCGGACTCGGGGGCGTGGACGGCTGTGCCGGTTCCGGCCCCGTCCCCTCGTTCTCCTGGGTACGACGGCCGCCATTTCGGCGCCGGGACCTGGTCGCAGTGCTCATCCCCCGGTACAACCCCTTTGCATTGTCTGGCCGCGACTTGAGCTGGCGGCGGATCACCGTACCCCGTACCGTACGGTGCGATCGTCACACGGCATAGTAGAGGCCCCTGCAGGAGCAAACGCCACGGAGTACCGGGCGGCCCTGGGGAGTTCCGCATTCGGCAGCAAAGCGAAAAAACGGGGAGTTGACCCATCGATGGCGACACGTAGGGATGAGCTGAACGCTTACTCCTTCGCGCGCAGGCGCACGGTGGCGGCCTTTCTTCAGCCGTCTCCGCACGGTTCGGAAGAGGCCGCTCCGCGCCCCCTGAAGACAGTCCTGCCGAGTCTCGGTGTGGCGGCGCTGGTACTCATCGGATTCGGGGCATGGGGAATGCTCAGTCCGACCGCGCCGAAAGGCTGGGACAACCAGGGCAAGAACATTCTGGTCGGCAGCGAGTCGACGACGCGCTATGTGCTGGTGAAGACCAAGGGCGAGGACAAGCTCAGCCTGCACCCGGTCCTCAACCTGGCCTCCGCCAAGCTGCTGCTGAACGGCGAGAGCCCGCAGGTCCTGAAGATCAAGGAATCTGTGCTCGACAACAGCAAGTACCCGATGGGCGCGACCGTGGGCATTCCGTTCGCGCCGGATCGGCTGCCGTCGGCCTCGGACGCCGAGAAGGCCAAGGTGTGGGCGCTGTGCGAGGCGCCGGGCTCGGACGGGCAGCCGGTGCGGGCCACCTACGTGCTGGACCAGGGCGACTACAACGACCTGATGCACAAGGGGAAGAAGGAGCTGAACCAGCGGGAGGCCCTGTACGTCGAGGGCCCCGCCGCGTCCGGCGACACCAACGGTCCGCGGTACATGGTCACCGGGGACGGGCAGGCCTACCTGCTGGGCGGTGTGGCCTGGAGGCTCCAGGGGGAGGAGTCGATGCAGACGCTGGAACGCGCGGTGTTCGGTGCCGCGACGCCGCAGAAGGTCAGCGCGGACTTCATCAAGACGCTGCAGGTCGCGGGTGACCTCGACTTCCCCGACCTGGGTGGGGACGTGGGATCGGAAGCCCAGGTCGAGGGCCTGGATCCCAACTACTCCAGGGTGGGCCTGATCCTCGAGGCCGATGGTTCCATCGGCGGCAAGAAGCAGCAGTACATCGTGCTGAAGGACAAGGTCCAGGCCGTGTCGGACTTCACGGCGCAGATGTGGCTGCGCAGCACCTGGGTGGACGGCGCGTACGGCTCCCAGAAGCCGAAAGCGATCCAGGTCAGGTTCAACGACGTCCGGCCGTCGCCCGGCCAGTGGATGTCGTCGAAGAACTGGCCCGAGGAGCCGGTGACCGTGGCCAACACGCAGGAGAAGGGCGGGGACAACGTCTCGTGCAGCATCTGGCACGGCGGCAAGGACGACCTGCGCACCGGTAAGGACCAGATGACCGTCTGGACCGGCCAGGACTATCCGAAGGACGTCTCCCAGAGCGGTTCGAGCACCTACGTCTCACCCGGCAGCGGCCTGCTGTTCAAGCGTCTCACCGGGGCCGACGCCGGTGGCGGCAGCACCTTCCTGGTGACCGACACAGGGCTGCGCTACTCGGTCCCCGCGACGAACGACAGTCAGGTCACCGGCGGCGAGAAGGTCGACAACAACACCCAGCAGCAGACCAACACCGCTCAGGTCAGGCTCGGTTACGGCAAGATCAAGCCGGTCGCGGTGCCGGCGGCGTGGGCTGATCTGCTGGCCGCGGGGCCGGAACTGAGCAGCGGCAACGCCGAGCAGGCGCAGGGGTCGTAGGCCCGCTGGATCCCGCGGGCCGTAGGCACACCGAATCCCGGACCGTTCTTCTTGCACGGTCCGGGCGGGCAGCCGCACCCAATCCTTTCGCACTCAACCAACTCGCACTCAATCAACACACTTGTGAAAAAGGTGAGTTGAGTTGATCGCGATCCTGCTACATGCCCCAACAGATGTTCGCTCTGTCAGTCGATGCGACTAGAGTGGAAGCAGACCGGACTGGATACGTCTGCCACCATTCGGTGTCGGCGTTCCGAGTGAGGGTCTACTCAGAACTCCTACGTCTCATGGGGGACACAACATGGCTGGACAGCAGTTCACCATGACCGAGGAGGAGATGGTCGCGTTCAGCGGCAAGATCTCCTCGGTCAACTCCTCGATCCAGGGCGAAATCTCCCGCCTGCAGACCGTGATCGACACGATCACGGGCGGCTGGAAGGGCTCGGCGGCCACCGCATACAACAACCTGCAGTCGCAGGTGAACCAGGATGCGAACAAGATCAACCAGATCTTGAACGACATCAAGGAAGCGATCGACCAGAGCACCAAGTCCTACGCCGCTTCGGAAGAGGAGCAGCGTGCGTCCATCCAGAACATCGCGGCCTCGTCCCCCTTCGGATGATCGGACCTGTGCGCCGCGGCGCACGTCCGTGACCGACCATCCACACATCTGAGGAGACACAGAAGAGATGTCCGGGCAGATTCTTGTAAATTTCGCCACGATCTCCCAGGCCGCGCAGGACGTCCGCAGCACCGCGGGCAAGGTCCGTACGCAGCTGGACGAGCTGGAGAGCGGCGTCAAGCGCATCTCCGCCAGCTGGGAAGGCACGGCGCAGGAGTCCTACCGCGCCAAGCAGGCCGAGTGGGACCAGCGCGCCGCCTCCATGCAGCAGACGCTGGAAGCCATCGCCAAGGCCCTCGACAGCGCCGCCCAGAACTACCAGGCGACCGAGTCGAAGAACGCCCAGATCTGGGGCGGCTGACGTGATCGCTTGATGGGGGCGGGTGCGCGACAGCGCGCTCGCCCCCATCGGCGGTTCACGGGGCGTGTGGACTTTTGCGGAACTTCCCGCTCGTAGACGGTGATCGGCCCATAACCGGTCACCGGCTCACAGCTGGTCCACGCGCCCCGTACAGAAACAAAACGGGAGGACGTAACAAGTGGGATCCGGGGCATCGCGCGCCGCACGGCGGAGCGCCGCAGGCACCGCCGTCCTGGCGGTACTTACCTGTGGGCTGCCTTTCGCGGGCGCCGCACCGGCAGCCGCCGGGGACCGGGTACGGACCGTCCTGGCCGACGACGACGTGCGCTTCCAGGTCGACGACACCAGCTGCTCGTTCCCGTCCGACATCATCAAGGGAACACCCTGGTCGCTGCAGCGCATCGTCCTCGACCAGCTGTGGCAGAGCACCAAGGGCAAGGGCGTCAAGGTCGCCGTCATCGACACCGGTGTCGACACCGTCAACGCGCAGCTCAAGGGCGGCGCCGTAGCCAACGGCAAGGACTTCCTGCACTCCGGCGGCAACGGCAAGATCGACAAGGTGGGCCACGGCACCAAGGTGGCGGGCATCATCGCGGCCCGGAAGCTCGACGGCACCGGCTTCATCGGCCTCGCTCCGGAAGCGACGATCATCCCGATCCGGCAGAACGACGACCAGGGCAGCGGCAATGTCGGCACGATGATTCAGGCCATCAAGTACGCGGCCGACGCCGGAGCCAAGGTCATCAACATCTCGCAGGACACCGCTTCGAAGATGGACCCGGCGGTGGACGCGGCGTTCCGGGCGGTCATCAAGTACGCCCAGGAACAGAAGGACGCCCTGATCGTCGCGGCGGCCGGCAACGACGGTGCGGACGGCAAGATCAAAAAGACGTACCCGGCGGCGTACCCGGGCGTGCTGGCGGTCGCGGCTTCCGACCGCAACAACGCCCGTGCCCCCTTTTCCCAGTCGGGCCCGTTCGTGGGCGTCGCGGCACCGGGCATCGACATGGTCTCGACGGTCCCGGTGGGCGGCAACTGCGTCGACCAGGGCACGAGTTTCGCGGCCCCGTACGTCTCGGGTGTAGCGGCCCTGATCCGCGCCAAGCACCCGGAGTGGAACTACAAGCAGGTCACCACCCAGATCGAGCAGACGGCGGACCGGACGACGTCGGGCCGCGACGACTTCGTGGGCTGGGGCGTCATCGACCCGGCGTCCGCGGTCAACGACGACACGACCGAACCCTCCGCCGGCGGCCCGACCGTCAACAGCGCCGGCCCCGCGGGCCACTCCGCAGACGTCCAGGCAGCGACGCTGGTCCTGGGCGAGTCAGAGCAACAACGCACGGAACGGTACGCGCTGTACGTACTGGCGGCCGGATTCGCCCTCGTGCTTCTGTTGTTCGGAGGCGGACGGGTTCTGAGTGACTGGCGACGCAAGCAGGGTGTGGGTAACAACGTGGAGTCAACGGGGAGCTGAGCATCATGGCTGAGCAGTACAAGGTCGATCTGAGCGAGATCGAAGGCACGATCACCAAGCTCAACGGCGTCATCAAGGACATGACGACGTCCAAGTCGAGCTGCATGGGCAACACGTACCTGCCGCAGGGCGCGTTGGGGACGGGCTTCGGCGAGGCCAAAGCACTGTACGACGCACACGAATCGATGAAGGAACGTCTCTACGAGATCGTCGCGCACCTGGAAGACGTGCTGGACGACTTCGGCAAGAAGACGAAGAGGACGCATGACGCGTTCAGCGACGCTGAGGCGGAGAATTATGCGGCGTTCAACAGGAAGTAACGGGATGTCCGGCTACGTGGATATGAGGGGGCTGTAGACATGGGCGGCAAGGACATCGACGACTTCGATTATGTCGAAGTCAATCAGTGCGTGTCTGAGAAGCACACCACGCAGTTCGGGCTCGGTTTCGACATGGACCAGATGAAGGACATGGTCCGAGACGCCGACCCGGCCACCGTGCACAGGGTCGCGGGGGCCTGGGATGGCCTCAGCAAGAGCCTCGTCGGAAGCGGTGGGATCAAGGAGAGCCTCGACGCCGCCGTCGAGCACGTCCTCGCCCACTGGGAAGGACAGAGCGCCGACCTGTTCCGGGCGCGGGCACAGGTGATCAGCAAGAAGCTCACCGACAGCTCCAAGTACGCGACCCACACCTCGCAGGCCCTCAAGGGCGCCGCCGTGGTCCTCGAAGACATCAAGCCGCAGGTCATGGCGATGGAGAAGCCGGGCAAGGTCTCCAGCGCCCTCGACTACATCGGCAACATGGGCGACCGCGACGACACGGGCGCGAACAACGCCCTCAAAAGCGGCGCCAGCTCCCAGTCGGCCCTCGACGGCAACTCGGGCAGCCTGTCCGAGGGGCGCGAGGCGCAGCTGCGGATGGCTGTGAAGATGGAGGCGTTGGGGGCGGCTTATAACAGCCGGGCTGCGGAGATGGGGTCGTGGAAGACCAGCAAGGAGAACACTGACGACTACCCCGGCGACCCCGGTGGCGTTGCTCCGGCTCCGGTGATTGTGCCCGCGGAGAGCGCGACGCGAAGCCCGCAGCGCGTTACGTCGGCCACTGCACGCAGTGGCCAGGTCAATACGATCAGCTCCTCCAAGGCCGTAACGCCTCCATCAGGCATCACAGGCGGGGCACACCAGCCGACTGTCTCGCAGCCGCAGGTTGGCACGGCGATTGACGGCGTCTCAGGTGGTCGCACAGGGGCGCCGGTAGTCGGTGGTGGAGGCACAGTCAGTGGTGGTTCTGCCGGCGGCGGTTCAGTCGGTGCCGGAGGAGGCTTCATCGGCAGTGCGGCTGGCGGCGCAGCAGCTGGAGCTGGGGCCGCTCGTGGCGGCATGATCGGTCGTGCCGGTGCCGGTGCCGGTGCCGGTGCCGGCGGTATGGCAGGCCGCGCGGGTGCTGGCGGCGTAGGTGGCGCGGGTGCCGCCAAGGGCGCAGCCGGACGCGTCGGAGGCACGGCTCGTGGTGGTGTAGTCGGTGGGACGTCCAAGTCCGGTGCGGGCGCGGGCAGGGGCACCTCCGGTGGCTCGGGCCTGCACAGCAGCCGCGGTGCCGCAGGAAAGGGAGCCAGCGCTGTCCGTAAGGGCGGCATTGCAGGCGCCCCAGGTTCGCGAACCGGCC
Organism: Streptomyces sp. NBC_00285; assembly: GCF_036174265.1. Classification (NCBI taxonomy): domain Bacteria; kingdom Bacillati; phylum Actinomycetota; class Actinomycetes; order Kitasatosporales; family Streptomycetaceae; genus Streptomyces; species Streptomyces sp. NBC_00285. Next base: position 7,776,660 of record NZ_CP108055.1, read on the forward strand.
GTCGCAAGGAAGACGAGCAGCATGAGGGCGAGCGTCCCGACTACCTGGTCGAGGACGAAGAGACCTGGACCCCGCAGACGAATGCGGCGCCCAAGGTCATCGAGTAGTCGTCAGCGCTCAGACCTCAGCGGCACATGACAGGATGCGTGGGCGTGGCTTCCAAGCCACGCCCACGTTCGGTACTGGGAGAGGGATGACGGCATGGCCTTCACGCGAACAGTGCGTGCACTGAGCGCTGCGGCACTTACTGGCGGGCTGATTCTGGTAGTGGCTCCTGCTGCTTCTGCCGACCAGACCAGACGCGACCAGTGGGCGCTGGACACTCTGCAGGCCCAGGCCGTCTGGAAAATCTCCAAGGGGAAGGGCGTCACGGTTGCCGTAATTGATAGCGGCGTCAATGCCACGCATGTGGATCTGAAAGGCAATGTCCTCAAGGGGCACGATTTTCAAGACGGTGACGACGATTCCAGCCCTGAGGCCACTGACAGTAGCCCTGAACATGGTACGGCCATGGCTTCCGTAATCGCTGCTCATGGGCATGGTGCGGGAGCTGAGGACGGCGTGATGGGGCTTGCTCCTGAAGCCAAGATTCTTCCCATTCGGGACGGTGGCGTCGGGTACGCGGATGAGATCCGCTATGCCGTTGATCACGGAGCTTCGGTCATCAATATGTCAGTTTCCACCACTCGGGAATCGTCTGAAGATCGCGACGCCGTTGCCTATGCTCTCAAGAAAGATGTTCTTGTCGTTACTGCGTCGGGAAACTCGGGAAGAGGCGATGTCGTTGATTACCCGAAGAAGTACCCTGGTGTTCTGACGGTTGGCGGGGTGGATCGAGATGGGGAAATCTGGACGGGTTCCGATTACGGACCCGAAGTTCTCTTGACTGCGCCGGCTACTCGCATTGTGCATGCAGGTTGGCCTGGAAATAAGCTCAGTATTGGAGACGGAACCTCAGACGCTGCTGCTTTCGTGTCGGCTGCCGCAGCTTTGCTACGGTCGAAATTTCCTGATCTTACAGCTGGGCAGATCGCCAATCGCCTCGTCAAGACGGCAACCCTCCCCTCGTCTGCGAAGGGACTCTCCCTTCCTGATGAGAAGTACGGTTACGGAAGTATCCGTCCGCTTGCAGCGCTGACAGAGGATATCCCTGCAGGCTCGAAGTACGGACCGCTCAAGGCTCCAGAGGCAGGGTCTGAGAGCCCGTCCACTGCCGCAACCGCCGGCTCACCCGGCGCCGACGACACTGCCGCGCAGAAAAAGGCCGACCAGAAGCAAATGCTCTTCTTCGTCGTTCTCGGTGTTGTCGCCCTGGTGGTGGTCGGACTCATCGTTCTTCTGATCGTTAAGAAGTCCCGGCGCAACAAGAACAACAGCGGTGGCTCCGGAGGCCCAGCAGGCTACCCGCAGTACGGCCAGCAGTCCGCTCCGCCACACCAGAACCCGTATCAGCAGCAAGTGGCGCCGCAGCAAAACCCGTATCAGCAGCAGTCCACTCCGCCTCACGGCCAGTGGCCGCCGCAGCAGTAACTGCAGGTTTGGTTCGGGGCGGATCTCTCTATGCAGGTTGCGTGGGTGCAGGGACGAGCAGTCGTCCATGTACCCACGTTGCTGTCTTGGGTCAGGTCCCTGAGGCTCGAAGGCACGCGTTCGCTGGTGCAGGGAATACCAACCGCTTGCGATCGCGTGCCATTGCCGGGCAGGAGGTTATCTTCGCCCCTCCTGGCGGCAGTTGTCCGAGGGACAGCCTTTGTGGTGGCATGCACCTTCTCCTCTCCAGGCCGGGCGGTCGACAAGCCCAGTGGCCTGCTCTGCCTGGTCTCGTGAGGGGGCGCCGAGCCCTCTCTGACAGATCCGCCCGCGGCGACTGCGGCCCCAACTGAGGGAATCACCCGCCGAACAGGCGTACGGCGATGAGGGAGCGGAGATGAGCACACGCTCTCAGCTGCCTTCGCCCGGTTGGTATGCCGCATGCGGCGATTCGGGCATCACGAAATCTCCAAAACTCAAGGATAGGCTGCCCTTCGTCGGCGTCGCGGGGGTGGCCGTCCTGCCCCTTGCTTCCATTTGGCGCGCACCGCTTTGTTGCGGCGAAGAAGGGGTTCTAGTTGAGCGGGGAATTCAAGGTCGACCTCGACCATCTGAAGTCGTTCGGTGACACATTGAAGCGATCCGTCGAGGAATTGGAAGGAGCGCGTAAGGCGCTTGCTCATGTCCGCGCCGATCAGATCGGGACAGCGAGGCTGGACGAGGCCTGCGACACCTTCCAAGGCAAGTGGGAGCACGGGACTGAGCAGTTGAAGGAACTGATCAAGACGGTTGGCGAAGGCGTGGAGACAACCATGCTGAGTTACAAGAAGTTCGAGGAGGAGCTGTCGAAGGCCCTCCAGCAGATGGGTGATACGGCGGCTGCGAACGCTGGGGGAACACGCTGATGGCCGCCAACCCTTATCCGAACCTCGGTTGGAATCCGGTTCCTGGTGTGCCGGACGAGGTTTCGGCGCTGCACCAGAAGGTGAAGTCAGCGGCGGAGACCCTGGACAACTGCCATCGCCAGATCGAGCGGCTGCTCGCGGCCAGCTCCACCTGGCAGGGCGATGCGGCGAGTGCCTTCCGGGACTCCCTCGACGGTGATCTCAAGGAGTACATGGGGAACGCAGGGCGGTCCCTCGGGAAGGCCGCCGGCTGGTTGGGCACCTGGGACGGCGACCTGGCATCGCACCGCGATCTGGCGAAGAAGTACGACGACGCGGCCCGGGAGAAGAAGTCCGAGGTCGTCAAGGCTCAACAGCATCATGACGAGGCAGGTCGGGCCCCCGACCTCAAACTGGCAGGGAAGGAGTACCCCAGCCAGGCGGAGGCCGATGCCGCGACGGCGCGCCTGCGTGCCGCCGAGGGCGCGCTGAACGAGGCAACCACCCAGCTCAACAACACCACCACCGCGTACGACGACGTCATCAAGAAGGCGCGCACGCTGGAGGACGAGCACACCCAGCGGGCGGATTTCATCGCGGGCAAGCTGGACGAGGCCGACGACAAGTTGGCGCCGAAGGAGCCCGGTTGGCTCAGCAAGACGGTGCAAGCGATCGGCGATGCCCTCGCGTGGGTCGGGGAGCAGATCCTGGAGCACGCCGGAACCATCGGGGCGATCGCTGGTCTCCTGGCGCTCCTGCCGACGCCTGCCGCTCCGATCTTTCTGGCGATCGCCGTAGGGGCGAGTGCCTTGTCCATGACCAAGAACCTCGCGAGTGAAGATTTCAGGGATGCGTTGACCGGCCAGTACGGGTGGAAGGAAGGCTTGTTCGCGGGCGCCTCCCTCGCCGGTGATGCCCTTGGAATGGTGCCCGGAGTCGGGGCTCTCGCCAAGGCTGGAGGCGAAGTAGGACTCGTTGCGGCGGCAGCCCGGGAAGGCGGTGAGGCCGTGTCACTGGGAGCGAAGTTCAGCAAGTTCGGGAGTGAAATCGTGCCCGCCTTCAATTTCAAGGCTCTTGAGGCGGCGACCGATCCCAACGTTGGAAAGCTCGCCTACTCGATCCAGGGCGTCAACGTCGCGGGAAACCTAGCATCGTCGTTGGAGTCGGCCGGAGTGCTTCCGAAGGGCGGACCGGGACACGACGCCGCTGAGGTGACGAAGATGGGGGCCGCATCGACCGGTCTCAAGGGTGGGGTTACGGACATTGTGCGTGACCTGGGTGACTTGGTGACAGGGGTTCGGCTGTGAACGGCTTTCTGGACATCGCGCCACCTGAGCCGAAGCCGGACTTCTGGTACGTCCTCCCGCACGGTTACGTCAGGTTGGATCTCCAGCCGACGGCCGAAGGGCTTCAGCAGGTGTCGCGCCAGGTGAATGAGCTTCCCGGTGAAGCCCGTGACCGCGCCGCGCAGGTGTTCCGCCTGTACACGGTCGTCGTGGCGATGCTTCAGAAGCATCAGGTCCAGGGATGTGCCATCGGAATGCACCCCGATGGCAACGGAAATCCCTCGCTGTCCGTCCTCACGGTCTCCACGCTCTCGACCCCGGAAGCGAATCCCAAAGCCGCGCTGACGCGGATGCTGGCAAACGCCGGAACGGTACCTGGCGACGGCGTCGTGCCAGTGAGGCTTCCGATCGGTTCGGGGTTCCTGATCGAGACGGAGCGGCGCACTGTGGCGCCAGTCGCTCCGCCCGTGGGGCAGGAGGAGCCTCAGGAGGGAACTGTCTGGCAAGGGACCGTGGCTATCCCCGACGTGCGTTCGTCATCGGTGATCACTGTGCAGTTGGTGACCTCGGCGGTGGAGCTCGCTGACGACTACCGCGGAGTGTTGCTGGGTGTCGCCCGCACAGTGACGTTCACTGATCCCGCCGTACCGGCCGAGGCGAATCGTAGCTCTGGCATGGAAGAAGGAAGTCCCTTCGGATGAAGATGAGAAAAGGCGATGGTGGGGTTGAGCCGCAGTCGGCGCAGCCTCCTTACCCAACCGATGGAACTGACTTCCGGGGGGCATTGAGACATCACTACGTTTTCGCCCTGAAGCGCTTTGCCCGGCTAGGACCCATCTTCCTGGCCGTTTGGCTCTTCGTGTTTTTCTCGAAGATCGGTTCCCTTTTCTTGCTGGGAATCGTAGGGTGCTTCGGATTCGCTTTCACGGTGATCTCCCTGTGGAGCCGTGTGCTCTGGATCCTGAAGTGCTCCCGAGTTTTCCGCACCTACCCCCTCGAATTTAGAGGGCCGGTCACCAAGGTGAACCGGGACGGCGAGTTGCTGTTCCTCCGATTTGCGGATCAGGGCAATGAAGCCACGATGCGTGCGAAAAATCCTCTGAGGCGTCCAGAATGGCCTGAAGGGATTTCGGGCGGCGTGTGGTTCGCTGGTGACGACCCGTTCGGCGGTGCGGCCATAGTGCCGGGATCCGGTGAGCTGCTGTTCATGCAGCCGAACGCGTGGAAGCTGTTCGCGGATAAGCGGAATGATGCGGGGACCGAACGGAAAAGGCAGGCACGGCGAGCCTGGATTTCATGGCGTGTCACCTTCCGTCTCCGCGTCTTTGGAACATAGGCATGCGGTGTGTCGAGCTCAGTCATCACCGCGGCAGGGGTTCGACGTAGTCACAGTTGAGTGAGCGCCGGTTACGAGACCGCCGGACACAGCACCCGACATGACGCCGGAAGTGCAGTCGTCCAGCTTTGTCGCCGGCCCGATCGGTTCTTCGGCATCCACGCTGAGTGTTCCTGGTGTGGACGGCATGTGCCGTCCCATCGGTCGACGCGTCACCGGACGGGGTGGTTTTTCCCGACCGTGGAGACAGGCCGTCTGGGGGAGGGGTGAACTGTCCTCGTCAGCGTGAGGAGTGGGACGGCTCGTCCTCACAACCCGCCGAAGACCACTCCGCGCCAGGTCCAGCCGGACTTGAGGACGGTGTCCCGCAGGGGGTTGACCAATTCTGCGCTGTCGAAGCGGAAGGTCTCCGTTGCTTCGAGGCCGTCACCGTCTCCTAATCGAGCCCGTCGGCGGGTGGAGATGGTCCTGCTTGGTCCGCGCGTGTACCGCGACGAGACCTTGAGCGTCGGAGGATTGCCGATGCGGTCGACCTCCCACCCTTCCTGCAAGGTGCGTACCTCGTACTCCTCGTGGTCCAGGCGCATACGGATGCGTACGGCCCGAGACAGTTGGGACTGGAGAAAGAAGGCCTGCCAGGTCGGTTCCGCCAGTCGCCATTCCGCGACGAGGTCGGCGTCTTCGGGGGCGCCGTCGCGGATGAAGTAGGGGAGGTCGGGTCGGTTGAGGCCGAGGAGGGTCGTCCGGACGTCCTTGGCCGAGGCCGGTACTGAACCGTCGGAGGGGCGCTGGGTACCGGTCAACTTGTCGAAGATTCCCACGCAAGCAACCTACGAGGATTCGAGTGCGGGTGGTGTGAAGCATTGATGGTCGGCGAGTGGGGATGTCGCTGCGATTCGTTGCCTGTTTCGAACTTGCGTCTGCCTTTCGCTGATTCTTGTGTCGAGCAGGCTGATTCTGGCGAGTAGAATCGGCCGCTGTTCGTGAATACACGAGCGTGGTCGACGGGCACGTGATGTGCCAACGTGGGTCCCTCGCGAGTTCCGCTAAGCTGCGACGGCCGTAACGGCGTTGAGAAGTGGTGTCGTGGTGCCCCGGAGGTTTTCAGGCGATAACTTCGCCGATATGGACCCAAGTTGGAGTGCTGGGCGATCGTTGTTTAAATGATCGTGCAAGCCCGCCCGAAATCACATACTCACGGGGTTACTTATGAAGACGTCAGCTCTGTCCACCCGGCATGCCGTCACCGTGCTCGCTTGTGCCGCTGCGCTCGTGTCACTCACGGCCTGCAACAGTGACAGTGGCTCCGCAGACTCCGCAGACTCCGCAGCCGGCTCAACGCCCTCCAAGGCCGCGAATGCCAGTCCCGCCGCCAAGGCGAACGGAATCGAAAAGCTCTCCGTGAAGGAGATCTACAACACGGCGATGAAGACCAATGCCGAGGCGGGATCCTTCCACGAGAAAATGGAGCGCGAGGGCACCAAGAGCGATCTGCGGCTCTCCGCGACGGAATGTGTCGGCACCGTCGACCTCTCGGAGAAGGGGTCCTTCGAGATCGTCCGCAAGGGCAACGACATCTGGGCCAAGCCTGACGCGGCGTTCGCCAAGGGAATGAACTCGGCGCTCGGCAAGAACGCGCTCTCCGACAAGAAGTGGGCCCACGGGACCCCGGCCAACGCGCTGATGGCGAAGCTTGCCAGCTGGTGCCACCAGGAGCAGTTCACCGCTCCCGACACGCTCGGCGCCGACTCCAAGGCGACCAAGGGCAAGGCCACCACGGTGGGCGGCCAGCAGGTGGTCCCGCTCGTCCTGGCGGGCAAGGGGGATTCCGTCACGTGGTACGTGGCGACCACGGGCAAGCCGTACTTCATCAAGCAGGACAGCACCCGTGACGACATGCAGGACCTCACGGACTCCGGCTTCGGCACATCGGTGGGCGCGAAGGCGCCGACCGGGGCTGTCGTGGCGGCACCCAAAGTCTGATCTGCGGTGAGTGAGACGGCTCGGCGGGCAGGTGCACGTCGAGCCGATCGTGTTCGTGTCTGACGCTACGGTGAACGGTGGTCCACGCAAAGGAAGATCCGGTATCTTCGGCCTACTGGATTGGCATGTCCTCGCCCGCGGCGCCCAGCGCGCGGCTCGGCCGAACTGGGCACCCCACGCCGTACGGATGAGACGGGAACCGTGGGCCGGGGAGCGAGCGGCATGCCCACCACTTTTCACAACGGGGATGGGACAAGGGATGAGTACTCCCTTTGATGCACCAAAGCACGGTGGAACACCTCAGACGCGGCTGAACTCCGTGCCCGCGGACGGCGGCGGAGGGGGCGGTGGCGGCGGGACCAACGTCGACACCCAGCGCCTCGACGAGGCCGCCAACGCCCTCGTCGAGCTGCGCGGTGACACCGAGAACGCCGACAACGGTGCCGACGACGACTGCCTGAGCGCCTCACGCGGCCTGAACAAGCACACCGCCGGTGGCATGGCGGAGGGCGGGTCATGGGCCACGGCCGGCTCCCTGGTGACCATGGACGTCCGTTGGGGCTCCCAGGTCATCAATCTCAAGCGTCTGCTCCAGGACATCAGCGACAAGCTCCACACCACCTCCGGTCACTACACCAGTACCGAACAGGAGGAGCAGGCCCGGCAGCACTCGATCAGCACGCCCTTCGGGTGACCGTGGCCGTCCGGGCGGCCTTCGCGCTGTCCGGTCAGCCCATCGAGCCGGACCGGAACCCCCTCACTAGGAGCTGTCGCACATGGTGTCCATCCCCTACCTCGACAAGGCCGACCTCGCCCCGCTGGCCGACGCCGCCGCGTCCTGGAAGGCGCTGCCGGCCAAGTACGACGCGCTGCAAAGGGAGTTCGAGCAGCGGGTCGTCAACCACCTCAAGGGCCACTGGGACGGCGACGCGGCCCAAGCCGCCTTCGTGACCATGGGCAAGGCCCGCACGGAGTACGAGAACGCCGCGACCGAGGCGGAGCGCATCGCCAAGCTGCTGCTGGACGCGCACGGCGAGTTCACCGCCTCCCAGAAGCAGTTGCACGCCCTGCTCGACGAGGCCCGCACCGACCACTACAAGGTCTACGACGACGGGCGCATCGAGGACGTCGACCCGCGGCAGGACAGCCCGACCGCGTCCGCGTCGCCCGGCCTCGCCGAGGAACGCAAGAAGAAGCTGGACTCGCTCGTCTCCCGGCTCACGCGGGTCCTCGAACTGGCCACCGCCGCAGATGAGGCCGCCAGTTCGGCTCTTGAGCGTGACGCCAACGGCGACAGTCAGTCCTTCAACACCAGCGTCTACACCACCCTCGACTCCGTCGAGGCCGACCAGGCGTCCGCGCTGATGAACAAGAAGGGCCGTCTCAGCGACGCCGAGATCACCAAGCTCAACCTGCTGCTCTCCGCCAACAAGAACGACCCCGAGTTCTCACGGGAGTTCGCGGTCAAGACCGGCGGCGAGAACATGCTGAGCAAGTACAACGAGCTCATGAGTCCGCCGGCCGGCACCACCCTCTCCAAGGAGCAGCTGGCCCAACTCAAGCAGCTCAAGGCGAACTTGGGCACCACCATCGGTACGGCGACGACGTCGGACGACCAGCGCAAGGGCGGTCCCGACCCGGACATCACCAAGTTCCAGAACGACCTCCTCAAGGCGGGCCAGCGGGACTTCAACGCCAACCCCACCGAGTCGCCGTACGGCCTCAGCGGCTACCAGCTCACCAGCAGCCTGATGAGCGAGGGCAAGTGGGACAAGGACTTCCTCCAGGACTACGGCGACGCGCTGATCACCGCGGAGAAGAACGGCGCCAACGCCGGGCAGAACCCGGACGCCTACTGGGGGTATCCGCGGACGCTGGGCACGACCAACATCGGGGCGCTCGACCCGATGACGGGGTACATGGACGCGCTGGGGCACAACCCGGAGGCATCCACCGAATTCTTCGGCTCGGACACCACGGTCGATGGCGAGAAGGTCGATCACTACGACTACATGATGAAGGACCGGCACTGGCCCGAGGGCGCCGGCTACACGGGCGACGACAAGAACCCGAACGGCTACAACAACCTCGGTCACGCCCTGGAATCCGCTACGACCGGGCACGCGTACGACACCTCGATCCCCAACCCGCTTCCCAAGCACACCACCGATCAGGCAGAACTCACCTCAAGGATCATCTCGGATGTGTCCCAGCATCCCGATCTCGCCCACAAGGGCATGAACGACAGCCTGGGCCGCATGTCCGCCGAGTACATGCCCGACATCAATCGCGCCCTGGCCAACGATGAGAAGGGCTTGGACAAGCTCTACCCCGAAGGCGACAGCGCACCGGCGACCATCAGCGACAAGAGTGAACGTGACGTCACGCGATTCCTGTACACGGTCGGCCAGGATCCGGACGGATACGCGGCGATCAACTACGGTCAGACGCAGTACACCAGCTCGCTGATGCAGTATCACCTTGAGCATCCGGGGGCCTACGACATCTCGGCGACCGAGAAGATCGAGAAGATCAGCACGAACTCGGCGGAGGTCGAGGGCATCATCGGCACCGCCCGCAAGGATGCGGTCATCCACGAAAAGGTCGCGGACGACGCGGTGTTCAACAGTCGCATCGAGGCGGCGGGGGACTGGGCGAAGACCGGTGTCGGTATCGGTATCGGTGCAGGGACGGCCACCATTGCTTCTCCGGCAGGCGGGGCCGTGGCCGGTGCCGCAGCCGAGTGGGTCAGTGGTCAGGTGATCGACTCGATGGTTTCCGGTGCCTCCAGGGATTCGCTGGGCGAGGTCGTCTACAGCACGGGTGGAGAGGTCGAGGATCGCAAGAGGTCCTTCATGGCGGTCACCAGCGATGCCGCGATGCTCGCGAACGAGCGGGCCGAGACCGGGCTGAGCCAGGAACAGGTGGACACCGCGGTGAGCAAGGGACTCAACAGCGGCCACGGAAACGCCAAGGACAACCTGGACGACTTCGCCAGTGATCTGGATGCCGATACTTCCGGCCTGGGAAGTTGAGAGGCCAGCCCGTGACCGACCCTACTCACCCCACACCCGAGGTCCACGTGAGCACGAGTTCTGCCCTTCGTAAACGCTTGGCCGTCGGCTTGCTGGCGGTGCTCTGCCTGGCCGCGGGAACAGTCATCGGTGACCGTTTCATCCCGTTCCGAGGTACGGGAGTCTCGGCTGACTGCGGTGGCATTCTCTCCGCCGTCGACATGGGCTTCATCGAACAGAGCACGTTCACCGGCCGTCGGGTCAACTCCACGGAGTTCACCGAGTCCGGGGTGGGCGAGGCGTACCGGTTGGACTGCACGATCGACGGCGACGGCACGACACAGCTCGACGCGCGGGTCCGCCTCACCACCGCCGACGCCGAGGCCTGGGAGGCCGACCTCAAGGAACGGGACCGTCTGCCCGGCGAGACGAAGCCACTGAGCGTGACGGCCCCCAGTGGACAAAAGGCCGCGGCTCTGTCCGGTGACTCGAGCGCGGCTCTCTACATCCCCTGCAAGCTGGACGGCGGTGTGACTGCGCACCTCAGCGTCTCCGTTGAGTCTCCTGGTGCTTCCGACGGCAACACGGACAGCCAGCGCCTCACCGTCGCGGCCATCGCTTCTCGCCTGGCCAATCACTCTGGCCTCGATGCGGGGTGCCTGAAGCCTCTCACCGCGGTCGATCAGTCACCCTCCTTCGACTCGTGACCGTGGACCGAGACGGATCTGAGCTGAGTGCCCCGTGAAGTGGTATCCCCGTGCGGAGCTCAGAAGGGACGGAAGACGTCGGCTGATCGGTTCCGCGCTGACGCTGGCCGTCCTGGGGGCCGGATACTACGGATTCCAGCTCCAGTACCCGGCAGCCAAGACGGCACGGGCGTGCGGCGGGATGCTCCCGGTCGACTCGGTGCTCGACCTTGCGGGGAAGTCGAAGCTCTCCCTGCTCGGCCTGGGCTTCGACGTCTCCAGTTGGCAGTTCGACGTGTCGGGTGACGTGAGCGAACCGGCCGGTCTGGCGACGAGATGCAAGGTTGACGGCATCGAGATCGCCATCGAAACCACGGCCGGCGCCCAGAACGCGTACGGCGCCTATCAGGACGACGAGAAGACCTCCCCCGTACCTCTGGACGGAGGGTGGCAGGGGCTCATGGTCACCAAGAACGAGGAGGCGACCGCATCGGTGCTCCTCAACTGCAAGAACTGGTCGTCGAAGGAGGGCAGCGGCATCCTCGTGACGGCGGATTCGCCGTACGACGTCGAGGCAACCGAGTCCGTGCGCCTCAAGCTGGCCCGGGCCGCCACGGGGACGGCACAGCGAGCGGCGGACAAGACCGGTTGCGAGACGGAGCCAGGAGACCCGGGCAAGCTGACCGCTCCCGCCACCACCGCCCGGACAGTGTCGGCCGATGCCGCCACGGGGACGTGCGAGGGGATGGCCTCCGCGCCGACGGTGCGAGAGACGGCCGCCGCGAAGTCGCCGGTAGAAGAGTGTGTCCTCGTCGGGAGCCTGCGCCTCGTCGCCGCGTACGGCCCCTTCAGCGACGCGTCCGAAGCGGTCGTCAACGGTAGGTACGGCGGCCACGAAACGCCTTCCGGAGTCGACAGCTCCGCGGCCTGGACGTCGGTTACGTGCCAGGGCGCCCTGGGCATCGGGTATTACCATGCTTCGCCGGTCGAGGGCAGCGACCGGAAGTTCACCTCGGACCCGCTCACCGAAAAGGAGCGAGCGGATCTGGTGCACTTCGCGCAGCGGTCGGCGGTTCGCCACGGGTGTGGTGCACCGGCGGCTCTTGGCTCCTGAACACCGGTGTTGGGGACATTGATGCCGCAAGGGCCTTGGCGGCGGCGCAACTCTTCTGGACGCGGGCGGTGATTTCGACAGTGCAGAATCCTCGTGAACCGGGCGCTGCCCGCGGACCTCGGCAGAGTCTGAGGGCGTTGGCCGCTGTCACCCTGGTGGTGCTGATCTCAGCCGGGTGCAGCGGCAAGGAGGGTGACAGCGTGGACGCCCGCAGCACCTCGGTGTGCGACGGCCACCTCAAGGGGCAGGCCTTCGCAACGCTGGTCGGTGACAGCGGCGTCGTCTCGGAGAAGACCAGCAAGTTCTCTCCCACGAAGTGGACGGCTGCCGGGAGGTGCGAGCTCTACGGGAAAGAGGACTCCGTCCGGATCGACTATCTCTGGCATTCGGACGACCTCGACGACCTCGACAGGTACCGGTCGCCCAACGCCTCCACCGTCAAGTCGTTCAAGGTCGACTCGGCTGTCGGGTATGTGGAGAAGAACCGTGCCTTCGTCGCCATCCCCTGCGCCTGGGAGGGCCGGACCGTGAGCAAGCACGAACTGCTCGAAGTCGAGGTGGCGAACATGCCGCCGAGCCGGACCCTCGACAGCGGGCAGCGGGATACGTTCGCCTCCGCCGCTACCATCGCCGCGCGCTATGTCGGCGGCGACGTGTTCAAGTGCGCCGCGATTCACTCCACGGACAGCTCCGGGTCGAGCCTCCCGAGCCTTTCGCCAACCCCATCGAGCAGCCGTACGGCCTCGGCGGCTTCCGGTTCGTCCTCCCCGAGCGCTTCGGGCGGCTGAGCCCGGCACGGGTTCGGACCGAAGTACGGGGGGCCCGGCCGGGAACCGACGGGGGTCGTCACCGGGACGGGCAACCCCTTCGGCCGGCCGGCAGCCGCCTCACTGCTCCCAGAGCACGTCCAGCCGCAGCCGTACGGCGTACAGCCCCTCGGCGTTCCCGGCGACCAGCAGACCCTCGGGGGTCACCGCGAGGGCGGCGCAGCCGTGCAGCCACGGCAGCACGCGCACCCTGCCCGAGAACACGTGCCACAGATGCAGTTCGCCGTCGCTCCACGCCACGGCGAGCACCGGGCCGACGGAGGTGTCCGCCGCGGCCAGCGCGGTGGTCCGGCAGGCGCGCTGCTGCATCGGCTCGGCCATCGGTTCGGCCGAGACCTCCCACAGCCGCACCGAGCCGTCCGCTCCCGCACTGAAGGTGAGGGTCAGCCCGTCGGCGTCCACGCAGGCGACGGCCGTGACCGGCTGCTCGTGCACACGCCAGGAGCGCGGGGTGTCCTGGTACTCGCTCGACGACCACACGTGAACTGTGCCGCCCCGGTCGCCGACGACAGCGTACGGCCTTCGCGAGGTGCCGCCGCCGAGTGCGGTGACCTGGGAGTCCTCCCTGGTGAGGGCGGCCGATCCGTGGTGCTCGGCGATGTGCCCGAGCACGATCGCGGAGGTCAGGTCGTCCTCCGGGACCAGGGGCAGCAGCGCGTCGGACCGGTCGAGCAGCAGCATCGCACCCGCGTCGCGAGGGGCGACGGAACGCGGTCGTACGGAGGCCGGTCGCACGAAGGACGTCGGAGAACCGGGCCCCGCCGTCGGCGCGGTACCGGTCGAGCCGGACGGCGCACCGCTGTCCACGTCGTACGTCCGCAGCCGTCCCGTCGGGTCGGCCACCAGCAACCGCCGCTCCTCGCCCGGTACCAGGGCCAGCGCGGCGGCCGGGAGGTCAGGCCGGGCCCACACCGCGGTCCACCAGTGACGTTCGGCGAGCGGCTGAAGGAACTCGGTCAAGAGCGGGTCCGTGCCCACGGCGGCGGCGTGCAGCAGGGCGGCCCGCTCCGCGCTGTCGGTGTGATACGCCGTCAGTTCGGGCGCGGCCCGCCTCCACACCTCGCGGAGCCGCCCGGGCAGGGGGATGCGTTCGTCGGCAAGGGTGGCGGTGAGCGCGGCGGCCGAGCCGTGCACCAGGAAACCGGGGTCGGCCAACAGGCCTCGTACGGCGGCTCCTTCGTCGTCGGCACGCAACGCAGCGTCGAGGATGTGGCGGCGCACCTGGTCGGGAGCCTGTGACCAGTCCGGGCGGCCGTCGGCGGTGCGCGGGACCGCGGAGAGAAGGTCCGGGTACGAGACCTCGCCCTCACGCGACACCGCGGTGCCGTCGCCGTCACCCAGGTCGACGACTTCGAAGGCGCCCGCGTTCGACAGTGCTGGCGCCCCGCCGTCGACGTCGCCGGCACCCAGCAGCTGCGACGTCCCGACCTCAACAGCCGCGCGCAGATGGGGCATTGACAGCAGCGGTTCCAGCAGGTCGGCGACCAGGGTCTGCGGTGCCGCCGCCGGCAGGTCCACGGGGCCAGCTCCGGCCCGGTGCAGATCGGGCACGAGGAGCAGCAACGGACGTTCGTCCAGGGCCACTTGGTCGAGAAGACGGGCCGGGGAGAGGGGGCCGTAACCGAGCTGGCGCCCCAACTCCCAGGCGAAGCTCTCGCTTGTCAGCCCCTCGGACGGGACGGTGGCGTGGACGGTGATCCCCGGCCGGCCGACGGTTCCGGCCAGCAACCACGCGAGCAGACGGCTCTTGCCGCTGCCTTCGGCGCCTCGTACCAGACACAGTCGAGGCGCGGCCCCGCTGCCGTCGGCCGCCCAGTCGAGCAACTGCCGCCCCAGAGCCTGCTTGTCGTCGTCCAGCGGTGGCCAGGAGGCGATGTCCGGTGTGACGGTACCGACGGTCATGGTGTGCTGAATCCCCTCATCGCCCTACTGCGGCTGCTGGGCGGCTGCCTCGCGCAGTTGCCGGATGCCCTCGGCGCGGGACGCCGCCGTCTCGCCGTACGGGAAGTTGTGGGTCAACCGCACCTGGGGGAAGACCTGCCCGAGCCACAACGAGCAGTAGTGCCCCGGCATGAAACAGGCTTCCAACTCGGTGTGGATCCCCAGTACTTGCTCCGGCTCGACGCCCGCGGCCCGCAGCCGGGCCCACAGTCGTTCCTCCGGGTGGACACCGATGTCGCCGGCCTGCGTGATGATCTGCTTCTCGCCCCGGTCGTTCACGATCTCGAAGGCGGTGAACCACTCCGCGCTCGCGGTGTCCCGGAGGTCGTCGAGAACGAGGGGCCACCAGTGCTCGCGCCCCTCGAACGCCTGTGGGTCGAGGGTCCGCAGCCGCTGCTCCAGTTCCGCGTACGCCGCGGCGGCCTCCTGCGGCACGTCGGTGCCGAGGATCGCGGTGAGGGCTTGGTCGAGCAGGGCGAGCGACTGGGCGAACCGCTCCTGCGTCGAGTTCACGAACCTCGACTCCTCGGCCCAGTCCAGGAGTACGGCGCGTACGACGCCCTCGGTGTCGGCGCAGAGCTCGAAACCCCGGTCCGAACCGAACCGTGTCCACTGCCCGCACTCGTCCCGCACGACCGTGCGGCCGACGGACTCCGCGAACTCCCGCAGTGGTACGGGGTCGGACTCGGCCGTAGCGAAGTACGGCCCGGCCGTCAGGGGGACGGCGATCTCTCCGAAACGCCGAACACCACTGTCGTTCATCGCTGCCAGACCCCCTGAGAAGAACCCTTGCCGTGTCGGAAAAATATCACACGCCGCCAATAACGTCGGCGGGTGGACTACCTCGCCGCTGGATCGGCGACATACTCCAAAATATCGTGCCAGCGCGAATGGGGCACTGCCAGGGCGGCCGGATCGATTTCCCGCATCTGTTCCGTCAGGCGGCCCGCCGCCGCCTCCGGATCAAGCGTTTCCAGTTCCGACTCGAAGTCGTAGTTCGGGCGCTCCTTCTCCAGCAGATAGAGAAAGTGGGCGAATGCGTTGAGGTCCTTGTTCAGCGGATAGCCGTCCGGCTCGTCACCGGGAAGGCAGTGGACGATCCCGGTGATCCCGTCCAGGACGATGTCGTCGTAGGGGACCATGCCGAGGAGCAGCCAGCTCTCGGCGCCCTCGGGCAGGTTCGTCCAGCGCTCGCGGAGGTCGTCGTAGCTGTCGCCGAGCGTCCTCGTCTGTTCCTCGGATCCGTCCACGAGGTCGAACCAGGGATTCGGCCGGGCCGGAATTCCGACATCGCGCAGAAAGCGCGCACTCGGCTCATGCCTGATGTTCGCCACCACCGCCGGGGAAAACGTGATGAGCTCTTCCGGGCCGAACTCGGACTCCAGGGTTTCCCGGTCGATGGGGGGTGTCATCTCGTGACCTGCCTGCCTTGCGAATGATCGGAACGCACGATGCTAGCACGTGCGTTATTTGTGACGGTTCCCCTTGAGGCGGTCCAGGTAATTCATCATTTCTGCATTTCCGTCGGCCCTGGACTCCTTTGTGTTTCCGTAGTCGATGCTGTGCGTGACATCGACATGCGAGAGTCTTTCCTTCATCCACGCGCTGCAGTTCGGCGCGGACGAACAGGGAGCTCTTTCCGTGTACAGCTCGGTCATACGGCCGCCGGCACCGTCCCGCAGGACCGGGAATCCGATCATGCGCTCGGAGTGACGGAATCCCGAACTCCGGGCGACCATGACGAAGTTGCCGTCGTCCTGCTTGTTGCTGTTGAAGCGGGCGGCGGCGTAGTTGTTGCTCTCGAACTTGTCCTGCCCGTTCACCTGCTTGTGATTGCCGTAGCTCTTGTCCGAGTGGCGAGCCAGCTGAACAGCCTGGGACAGGGGCGTGCTCCCGAGTTCCACGCGGTCCGAATTGCTGAGCGGGCGCGGCCTCTCCTTGCCCTGGAGCTTGAGGTTCGCTTCGCCCGGCAGCGGTCGTCCGGCGTTGTCGCCGTCGAGCCGGAGACCGATGCGGTCCCGGTCCTCCTGGGTCAGCTTGTCGGTCCCGCCGTCCGGCTTGAGCCGCTTGAGCGTTCCGTCGTCGCCCATGAGATACATGGGCGTCTTGCCGTCGGAACCCTTCTCGAGCTGCCGCAGAGACAGGGCGGTCTCGTCGTCGTTGTCCTTGTGACGCTTGGCCATCTTGTTCAGGCCGCCGGTCATGTTCTCGTCGAGGTGCGCGGCGGAGCGCTTGACGCCCTTCTCGATGCCGTCCATGACCTGGTCCAGCATGGCGTTGGCTGCGTCGGCGATCGCGTCCTTGCCCTTGGTGCGGCCGTGCGTGGACTTGGCGCGCGAGAGCTTGCCGCCCGCCCCGTCGCGGATCTTGCCGCCCGCGCCCTTGAGCTGGGTGCCGGCCCGGTCGTAGGACTCCAGGTCCATGCTGAACTGGCTGCCGCCACCGCCGCCCGAACTGCTGGACCCGCCGCCGTCCGCGCCGGCCAGTTGCATCGACCCGCCCGAGCTTCCGCCCGAGCTTCCGCCCGCGCTGGCCAGCTGCATCCCGCCCGACTTGACGGCGTCGACGCCGTCGCCGAGGCCGTCCTGGCCCGCCTTCGCGGTCTGGCCCAGGTCGACACCGTGCTGGGTGCCCAGGGCATTGCCGCCGATCTGGACCACGAGGTCGCCGGCCATGTTGCCGAGCGCCTGGTAGACCGGGCCCATCGCGATGTCCATCACCCGCGAGACGACCTCTTCGCACACCTCCTCGAAGATGCGCTTCACCGCGATCCGGGTGACCTGTGTGCCCGCCACGCCGCCCAGGGTCGACAGGCCAAGGGTGAGGGGGGCCGCGGCGATCGCCGCCACGATCTCGGCCGCCAGGATGCCCAGTTGCACGATGGCGGCCAGCTTGGCGCCCTCGATCAGTACGGCCACGCCGTCCAGCGCGGTGGCCGCCATCCTTCCCGCTTCGGCGAGGTTGGTCAGATGGGTGCCCTTGACCATGCTCCAGTGCTTCTCGAGCGCCTGGACCGCCAGGCCCTCGTTGGTTCCGAGCAGATCGGAGATCGCCGCATGGGCGTCGGCGGCTCCGTCGTCGACGTCGTCCGCGAACTCCCGCATGGCCTGGGCCATGTCGCGGTAGTCGTCCTCGTCGACGTTGGGCCAGCTGATGCCTATCAGATCCAGGGCCGCATCAAGCTCGCTCGGCAGAACTACACCCACAGGGCCCCCAGTTCGAAAGTCAGTGGGGAAAACGTAACTTTGAACGGTTCAATGCAACAAGTTGACCAGAGGTCACTTGACCTGATCTGTGGCCCAGTTGGCGCAGACCTTACGCACGGTGGCCGCCGGACCCGGAAATCCGTCGCGCCCCGTGACGGTCGGCCGTTAGCCTCCGCGTACGTGTGACCACGAGGGGAGCCGGCATGGAGACCGATCGCGTACGGACCGACCGTCTGGGCGTGCTGCTGGACCAGTTCGACTGCGTCAGGGAGCGGGCGCAGGTACGGCTGGAAGGGCTCGGGGACGAGGAGTACCTGTGGGAGCCGGTGCCGGACTGCTGGTCGATCCGGCGCCGTGCGGAAGCGGTGACACCCCGGGCGTACGGGCCGGGCGAGTGGGTGCTCGACCTGGGCGCCGCGGACATCCCGGCGGGGGAGTACGCCGAGGTCGCCCGGCAGGCCGCCGACGGAATGACCGTCGCGAAGATCGCCGAGGACTGGAGCGTGAGCGTCGAGCGGGTCGAGGAGGTCCTCGCCCACACCGGCCCGGTGGAACCCGACATCGCACCGGTCACGACCATCGCGTGGCGGCTCGGGCACCTGCACTCCTGCTTCGCGGGCGAATGGGAGTGGACCTTCGGTGAACGCCGGCAGGATCCCTATCAGTTGGTCGACTTCACCCCCTCCGCCGCGCTGGCCCAGGAGCGGTTCTGGTCCCTGATCGACCGCTGGCGCGACGCCGTCGGCCGGGTGACCGAGAAGCAACTCGACACGGTCGGTTTCTCGCAGTACCCCTACGGCTCCGCCCCTGACGATCCGTACATCTCCGTGCTGTGGGGCTCCAACCTGGAACTCATCCACCACATGGCCGAGATCGCCCTGCTCCGTGACTTGTGGCAGGCCCGCGGGGTCGCATCCGCGTAGGGCCGGGCGAACCGGGTCGGGTGCGCCGGGCGACTCCGGTCGGGTGCGGGGCCGAGGGCGCGGCTGAGCATCCGTCCGGACCGTCCGCGCTCCCGGACAGACCGTCCGCCAGCCCGCCGGGGCCGACCACCACGGCCCGTCCGTCCACCCACCCGGCCCGCCCACCGCCCCCTCTCCTGCCGACCCGCGCCCCCCTCGGGGGCATTCCGTGGACGTCGTGTGGATGATTCGTCGTGGATTCGGTTGGCGTCGACCGCGCCGGGACAGGGCCGGGTGACCTTTGAGAGTCTGTCGATCGTCATCGTCAACCGCGTCGACATGGGGCGATCATGAAGCGCAGCAGCCGGGTACTGGTGGGCCCTCATCGGCCGGGCCGCCCGGCGTGCTGGGCGGCTCCTGCTGTGGCCGTGCCGCATGAGCCGGAGTGCGAGGTCCTCTCAGGGGGACGAACCGGTGACCGGCGGGCCCGGGCGTTGTCGGCGCGTACAGAACCGGCCACAGACGCCCTCTCGCCGCGTCCCGGCCGCACCCCTGTCGGCCCCCACGCAGGCGATGCTGCAGGCACAGGATCGCGGTCAGTATGCCCATGACATGAATTGGCGACAGCGAACACAGCCAGGTAGGCCGGAAGTTACTGCTCCGATAGTCTGACCGCGATCACCGATCACGCTACGGGGAGGCACACGGCGATGGCGGACTTCCAGATCGACGTCGATCGAATGAAGACCCTGATCAACCGGCTGGACCAGGTGGACGACCGCATGCGCGGCGCCCAACAGCGGCTGAACAAGGTGGGCCCGAAGGGTCTGGGCACGGACGGACTCGACAGCGCCTGTGACGACTTCCAGGACGACTGGGGCGACGGCATCAAGCGGATCGCGGACGCCTCCAAGACGCTGCACGAGGGTCTGCAGAAGACGGTCGAGATGTACCAGACGACCGATCAGGATTTGCAGAAGGGCTTCAGCCAGAAGTAGCCCGCACCACCGCTGAGACCACTCGCACACGCACGCAACGGGGAGAAGAAGATGGGGATGTTGGACGATCCCAGCTGGCCCGGACTGACGTTCAATCCGGCCAGGGGCGACCTGCACACGATCGAGTCACTGGCGTACGACGTCAAGACGGTCGGCGACGAACTCGACGAGATGCGCGAGATGCTCGTGAGCATCGGGCAGACCGACGGTGTGTGGGACGGCGAGGCCGCCAAGAAGTTCCAGGAGAAGGTCGGCGAACTGCCCAAGTACCTTCAGCAGGGCCACGACTCGATGAACGCCTGCTCCCGGGCGCTGCGCGGCTGGCACGACGAACTCGAGACGATGCAGCGGCAGGCCAAGAACCTGGAGGACCGCGCGGTCGAGGCCCGTAAGCGGCTCGACCAGAAGAACTCCGATGTCGACCGGGTCAACGTCAAGATCGAGGGCGCGCAGTTCCAGCAGCTCACCGAGCAGCAGGCCAAGCAGCTCTCGGAGGAGGCCGACTCCGCCTCGCGGGCGGCCCAGGACGCCGCGACCGACCTCAAGCTCCTCATCCAGAACGGTGAGGCCCTGCGCAAGTACTGGCAGGAACAGGCCGACAAGGCGGAGAAGGCGATCCGCGACGCCGCGCAGAACCGGCCGCCGGACATCAGCGTCTGGGACAAGATCACGGGCGGCCTGAAGGCGGCCTGGGACGGCTTCACGGACTTCCTCGCCGACAACGCGGACCTGTTCTCCAAGATCGGATCCGTCCTGTCCATCCTGTCCCTGGCGACCATGGCCATCCCGCCCGTGGGAGCGATCCTCGGAGGCCTGGCGATCGGCGCCAGCGCCCTCGCCCTGGCCGGTTACGGAGCCAGGACGGCCCGTGGCGAGAAGGTCGGGGTGATGGACTGGGTCGGTGCCGGACTCGGTGTGCTGCCGGGCATCGGCGCGGTCAAGGGAATCACCGCGGGAGCGAAGGCGGCCAGGGCCGCGGCGACGGGCGAACGGCTCGCCGGTGTCTTCTCCCACGCCGACGAGATGGCGACCTCGGTCAACATGGCGAGGGGCATGGCCGACGGCCTCATGTACAAGGGCCTGGCACGCGCCGGCAAGGCGATGGGCCTGGCCGACGAGGCCGTGGACGTCGGAAGCGGGCTGATGCGCGGCACGATGGGCGGCATCAAGGGCGTGGGCCTGGCGTTCGGCCTGATCTCGGGCGGTGGCTCCGACACCAAGGCGGCGGCCGCGCCGCCCAGCAACGCGTTCATGTCGGCAGCGGGAGCGGCGTAACCGATGAACACCATGCTTCCCGGCGACAGTTCGGCCGATCCCATGGCCGTCGTCACCCCCCGTCTGACCTTCCGCGTGCCGCCCGCCTTCTTCGAACTCCCTGTCCACGAGCCTCCGGAACAGGTCGGCGAGGCACTGATCGAGCTCGCCCAGGACATCTATCCGGAGGGCAACGCCGAGCTGTGGTTCCAGTACGCGGCGATGCAACTGCCGGTGATCGCCGAGATGATGGAGGCCGGAGTCAGCTACGCCGGGTTCTGTCTGCTCGACCTCGACGGTCGGCGCAGTACGGCGACGGTGACGGCCGCTCTGCTGGAGTCCGTGCCGGACGGCCAGAAGATGACCGCCGCGAGCGTCGCCGCGGAACTCGCGGGCCTCGGGGACCAGGGTCAGGTCGAGACGGTCTGGCTCACGGCGGGCGAGGCGGTGGCCCGGTTCACCGCGGACGTCACGACCCTCCCGGCGGAGGTCACCGATTCCGGCCGCCCCGAGGACGTGGAGGTGGGGAAGATCGCCGTCTTCCTGCCGCTGCGCAAGGACGCCGAGATGGCGCTGTTCGAACTGAGCACGCCGTGCATGCAGGACTGGGACCTGTACTCCGATCTCTTCTTCAACATCGTGAACACCCTTGAGGTGAGCCCGACGGAGACCCCGGCCGAGGCACCGCTGCCGCAGCAGCCGGAGCACCTGCCCGCAGCGGGCCCCACCGACGTGGCGAGCGGCGTCGCGGTGCCCCTGCAGGCGAAGTCCGTGCGAGACGTGTTCGGATGAGTCACGCTGACGGCACCGTCCCCGCAGGGGCCCTCGACCTGGTTCAGGTGAGGGCCGCGCAGTTGGCGACGGTGCCGGGCGTGACCGAGGTCGCGCGGACGATCGGTGCCGACAGGGGCATCGACTATCTCGCCGACCAGCAGGTCGCGGCGATGCTCCATCGTCACCGTCGGTTGCTGGACGGGATGAACGCACGCGGCGCATGGGGCGGCCTGCTGCTCGCACCCGGGGCGGTGGGGGCCTGGTTCCTGCTCGACACCACCGACTGGTCCACCTCCGACACGACGGTCGACGTGGTCCTGCTCACCCCGGTGACGCTCCTGCTCTCGCTCAGCGTGTACCTGCTGGCCCGGGCGTTCCGGCTCCGCCATGTCTGGCTGCGCAGCGGGACCCGCGACCAGGTCAACGGGTACCTTCAGGTCCTGTCGGCGGCAGGGCTCCCGCAGCACGGACTGCCTGCATGGCTGAAGCCGGTCACCGGAAAGAGATGGCGATGACGACTGTATTTGGCGTGCACGCGCAGGCCCCCCAGGAAAACACGGCCCTCAACCTCCAGAGTGTCATCAAGGTGCGAGGCGGAAACCCCGTCTACGTGGCACGAGGGTCGTCGACCGACGGCGGGCCGGACGGCCTCGCCACCGACTTCACCCT
This sequence comes from Streptomyces sp. NBC_00285, assembly GCF_036174265.1. Lineage (NCBI taxonomy): Bacteria > Bacillati > Actinomycetota > Actinomycetes > Kitasatosporales > Streptomycetaceae > Streptomyces > Streptomyces sp. NBC_00285. Next base: position 7,799,064 of record NZ_CP108055.1, read on the forward strand.
CCACGAGGACCAGGCGGGCCAGAAGCCGCTGTGCGCCGTGGCCCGACGGGGCGCGGACGACGCGTTGACCGTGACGGCGCCCGACGGTTCCGTACTCGCCCTGCTCCGACCGCCGGCCGGCGGCCGCCGGTACGAGCTGGAACTCCCGGACGGCACACGCCTGGTCGGGCGCGCCGGCACCGTGGGAGCGTGGGCCGTGTACGTCGTCCTCTCCCCCCTGACGCTGCTCTACAACGCGGCGAGCCTCATCGGCGGATACGGCGTCGACTGGCACCTCCCGTCGCGCACGGCCTGGCGGACGAGCGGCGGCTTCGGCCCCGCGCCCCTGAAGTTCTACGGAATCACCGACAAGTACAAGCTCCGCCCCTCCCAGCTGGACCCCCGAGTGGCATACGCCCAGGCCGTCCTGCACTTCTGGTCCGCCTGACCGAACACACCACGGCGCCACCCGTACGGCGGTGGCGGCACCCTCTCCGGGCGCCGCCACCGCCGTATTCACGCCTGCTCGGACCCTCGGCCGACCCGCGCCCCCGCCGCCTTCGCACGCTCCCGCGCCTCGTCGCCGACACCGCGTCTGCGGGCCGACATGCGCTCGTCCACCGCGGTGCGCTGAGCGACCCCGAACAGCCGCCGCGGTCCCGGTACGGCGACGACGCCGAGGAAACGCGGATCGCCCGCGAACCAGACCTCACCCACCTCGCCGGACCTGACCTTGCGGACCCAGAAGGTGTAACCGCTGCCCAGGAAGCTGCCGTAGCCGAGGGAGACCGTCTTGTCCGGGCGCTCGGGATCGGCGAAGGAGAACCGGGTGGTGCCGTTCTTCGCGATCGAGGCGGCCCCGGGGACCGACTGCCACGGATAGACCCGCAAGATCCGGCGCAGGGACAGGATGCCCAGCACCCTCGCCGTGCCGAGCATGGCCAGGTAGATCAGCACGAACAGGGCGGGGAAGAGCGCCCAGAGCGTCCACACCGGTGTCAGGAGCACCGCGTACAGCCAGGCCACGAAGGACCCGAGGCAGAGCACGAAGGCACAGAGCCGGAACGCGGCCGTGCGGCGCCAGGCCCGCCGGGTGGCCGGGTCCTCGTAGGCCGTCTTCGTCAGGGGAACGTCCACTGCGTTGTCTCACTCCATCGGGGTCAGCCGAAGACCGCGCGCACGGACGCCTCGACCTCGGACTCGGGGATCTGGGCCTTGAACTCCTCGGGGAGCGGATTGTCGAAACTCACCATCTCCGCCATGCCCCGGTGGATGTCACGGTAGTTCTCGCGCGCGTCGACGGCCGTCGACGTCAGCGTGAGGACCGCGAGGTTCCGCCCGTCCGGGAAGGGCAGGTACGCGGTCGCCTCGTAAAGGGAACGCTGCCGGGAGTCGGCCTCCGGCGGCAGCTCCACCAGGGACTCGGTGAACGCGCCCGGCCCGCAGGGCAGGTCCACCACGGCGACCGGCAGGGCGTTCGTGCGCGCCGTCGCCGCCTGAGCCGCCGCCAGCTTCGGCGGAGTCCACGGGATCTCCCGCCTGGCGAGCATGACGACCGACTCCAGCATGGTGCCGTCGTCCCCCTCGTGCGCGCCGATGGCGAAGCTCACCACACCTTCCCGCAGCATCTGCGAGGTCAGGGCCCTGGCCTCGGAGAGCTGCTCCAGGAAGCCGGCCTGCTGCTCCTGAGGGACCAGTTCGAGGAGCGACTGGACGGCCTCGACCACCCTCGCGCCCTCGGGAGACTCCGGATCGGCGAAGAGGTCACGGAAGGGGACCTCCACATAGCCGGGCGCGAGAGCGAACCACAGGTCGCAGCCACGCTCCATCGCCGACTCGTCGATGGCGTACTCGAACTCGAACTCGTCCGCGTCGTCGGTCATGAGTTCCACTCCTTCAGTGCGTCGCGCCGAACAGGATCTTCAGCGTCTTCAGGGCGGTGGCACCATGGCCGGCCCCGTCGAAACTGCCGGCCCGGACACCGTCCGCGCCGGTCGCGGCGTTCTCCGCGGCGGGGTTCTTGATCTCGTCCCACAGGTTCTTGGCCACGCCGTACGTCCCGGTGAGCGCTCCCGCGCCGGAGACCGAGACGTCGACGATCCTCGCCGCCGAGGACGGGTCGGCTGCGCCCTTCACCAGCCAGGTGGTGAGCGGGTTCTCGGCGGCGTGGATGCGCTGCGCGGCCAGCCAGGTCTTGCCGCCCGCGCTGCTCAGCCTCTCGCCCAGGGTGAGGACCTCCGCACCGGCACTCGCCGACCGCGCGGCACCGTTGACCCCGCGTGCGACGGCACCGACGCCCGGCACCATGCCGAGGGTGTCGCCGACCACGCCCACCGCGTTGCTCCAGAAGTCGGCGTCGAACTCCCCCTTGGTGAAACCGTCCTTGAGCGACGCCCGTACCACCGGGTTCGACAACCGGCTGATCAGCGTCGCCGCACTCGCCGCCGCCGCCACCAGCAGGAGGATGGGGCCGACCGGTACGGCGAAGAGGAGCGCCGCGAGGCCCGCGATGGCCGCGATCGTGCCGAGGATGTCGGTGAGGTTGTCGCCGACCCAGTCCATGGCCTGCTCGAACCAGTTCGGCTCCTCGGGCGCGAGTTTGTCCGTGGAGTCCCGCAGCACGCGTGCCTTGCCGCGGGCGTCGGTGCCGTGCTCCTCCTGGAGCTCCTGCGCCCTTTTGACGACGTCGTTGTACGCGGTCTTGGCGTTGGTCACCGCCTCGCGTGCCCTGGTGAGTTCCTCGGTCGCCCGGTCCAGCCGCGCCTGCGCGTTCTTCAGCGCCGCGTCGTCGGTGAACGTCTGGCCCGCGAGCTTGAGATCGGGGTTCGCGGAGGCCGTCTGCTCCTGGCCCTGCGCCGTGTCGATCTTCCCCTTCGCGTCCTTCGCGTCGCCGTCGAGAGCCCTGGCGCGCTGCTGGTAGCCGTCCAGCGCCTTGTGCCAGTCGGCCAGTGCGGTGGCCGCCCTGGTGATGGAGGAGTGGGCGTTCTTCAGGTTCGTCGGCAGCGCCCCGTCGAGCTGCTCGCGGAAGGCGACCGCCGCGTCGCCCTCCCAGTCGCCGCCCGACCGCAGGTTCTCGATCATCTTGTGGGCGTCGGAGATGGTCTGCGCCGACTTCTGGAGCCGCGTCGTGAGCTCCGAGACGACGGAGACGCTGCCCGGTGCCGGGTCGAAGCCCAGGGAGGGATAGGAGTTCACTTGCCGCCTCCCTGCGCCGCGGCCTTGCGGAAGCCCTCTTCGAGGGCGTGGTCGACCTCGTCGTAGTTGGCCTGGCTCTGGCCCACGCTGTCCGCGAACTTCCCGGTGAGCTCGGCGATCTGCTCGGAGCCGTACTTCCAGTGCTCGTGGAACTCCGCGCAGGCGGCGTCCAGGTCCTTGGTGCCGATGCCCTCCGCGGACACGTCCTGCATCCACTTGCGGACGTTGTCCAGCTCGGCCTTCGCGTCCTCCAACGTCTTTCTGAAGCGCCCCAGTTCGGCGGTGTCGGTCTTGAAATAGTCCGTCACGATCTCTCTCCCCGTTCGACATGTTTCTTCACAACGACAAAGAGGGGCGGGCCGCAGACACGGCCCGCCCCTCTCACCCGAGCCGGATCTCAGCTCTCCGGCAGATATCCCGTCTGGACGAGCTGGCCGCTCGACCGGCGCGAGATGAACTGGCCACGGCCCGGCGGCTGCTGGGTCGCCTTGATGTTGTTGAACACCGGGCCCTCCGACGGGTCGCCGGACAGCACGATGCCCTGCGCGCCGAGTTCCTTGATCCGGGTGAGGACCGGTTCGAAGGAGGAGCGCGAGGCACCGGAGGTGCTGCGGGCCAGGATGATGCGCAGGCCCAGGTCACGCGCGAACGGCAGGTACTCCATGAGCACCGACATCGGGTTGCCCATCGACGAGGCGACGAGGTCGTAGTCGTCGACGAAGATGAACGCGTCGGGCTCGTTGTACCAACTGCGGTTGCGCAGCTGGTCCGGCGTCACGTCGGGCCCCGGCATACGGCGACTCATGGAACCGGCCAGCGACTCCATGACCTCCTGGAGCTGCGGCCCCGAGGCGCAGTACTTGTACATGTGGCTCTCGGGCACCTGGCCCAGCAGCGCGCGCCGGAAGTCCGAGACCACGAACAGCGCCTTGTCGGTCGCGTACCGCTCCGCGATCTGCTTGGCCATGAACCGCAGCAGCGAGGACTTGCCGGACTCGCTCTCGCCGTAGATGACGAACAGCGGGTCGGTCTCGAAGTCCACGAAGACCGGCGAGAGGGTGAGCTCGTCGACGCCGACCGCGATGCCACGGTTGCCGAAGTCGCCGCCGCCGGGCAGCTCGGACGCGTGCAGCATCGTCGGCAGCATCCGCACCTTCGGCGCCTGCGGGCCCTGCCAGGCGTTGTTGACGCTCTGCACGAGGTTCGCCATGCCGTCGGCGAGGTCCTCCACCGCGGTCGACCCGTCGATACGGGGCGTGGCGGCGAGGTAGTCGAGCTTGTCCGGGGACAGACCGCGCCCGGGCTTGCCCATCGGTACGTTCTCGGCCCGCTTGCGGTCGAACTCCGACTCCATCGCGTCCCCGAGCCGCAGTTCGAGCCGGCTCAGGATCTGGTCGCGTAGCGCGGGCCGCATCTCGGTGTACCGGGTCGCGGTGATGATCAGGTGGACGCCGAAACCGAGACCGCGGGTCGCGATGTCCGCGATGACCGGGTCGAGCATCTCGTAGTCGTTCTTGAACGTCGCCCAGCCGTCGATGATGAGGAAGACGTCGCCCCACTGCTGGTCGGGGTAGTGCCCCTGCGCCCGGCGGGACCGGAAGGTGTTCATGGAGTCGATGCTCTTGGAGCGGAAGAACTCCTCACGGGCATTGAGGATGCCGTGCACCTCCGCGACCGTACGGCGGACCTTCTCCTGGTCCAGCCGGGAGGCCGCGCCGCCCATGTGGGCCAGGTTCTCCAGCGCGAGCATGCCGCCGCCGCCGAAGTCGAGGGCGTAGAACTGCACTTCGGCCGGGGTGTGGGTGAGCGCGAACGACGTGATCATCGTGCGCACGAGCGTCGACTTGCCGGACTGCGGGCCGCCCACGATCAGCGCGTGACCGGCGGCACCCGACAGGTCCGCGTACATCACGTCACGGCGCTGCTCGAAGGGCTTGTCGACCAGGCCGACCGGCACGGTCAGCTTGCTCTGCAGGTGGTAGCCCTCGGCGTGCAGACCGCGCTCCGGGCTGACGCCCAGGACGGGCAGCACCTGGTCGAGGCTGAACGGCTCGTCCAGCGGCGGCAGCCACACCTGGTGGGCGGGCGGACCCTGCCCGTCCAGACGGCTGACGATGACGTCGAGAACGGTGTCGGCGAGCGCGTCGTCGACCTGGTTGGTGCGGGTCTCCGGCTCCGGGTCGGCGAGGATCCGCACCGGCACCGGCGCGGCGGTGAACAGCACCGGCGAGCGGTCGATCCGGCCGCCGCCCTGCACCGTCGGCCCGTTCGACCGGTAGGTGCCGGACACGTACGCGGCCTTGAACTGCACCATCGTCTCGGTGTCGTACTTGAGGATGCCCGCGCCGGGGACGTTCGGCAGGTGGTAGGCGTCGGGCACACCGATCGCCGTACGGGACTCGGCGGCCGAGAAGGTACGCAGACCGATGCGGTACGACAGGAAGGTGTCGAGGCCGCGCAGCTTGCCCTCCTCAAGGCGCTGCGAGGCGAGCAGCATGTGCACACCCAGCGAACGGCCGATACGGCCGATCTGGATGAACATCTCGATGAAGTCCGGCTTGGCGGCGAGCAGTTCGCTGAACTCGTCGATGATCAGGACGAGCGAGGGCAGCGGGTCGAGCGCGGCGCCCGCGGCGCGGGCCTTCTCGTAGTCGGTGATGTTGGCGTAGTTGCCGGACTGCCGCAGGAGTTCCTGGCGGCGGGTCAGCTCACCGGTGATGGAGTCGCGCATCCGGTCCACGAGCGTCAGCTCGTCGGCCAGGTTGGTGATCACCGCGGACACGTGCGGCATGTTGCCCATGCCGGTGAAGGTGGCACCACCCTTGAAGTCCGCGAGGACGAAGTTGAGCGTCTCGGACGAGTGGGTGACCGCGAGGCCCAGCACCAGGGTGCGCAGCAGCTCCGACTTTCCGGAACCGGTGGCGCCGACGCACAGGCCGTGCGGGCCCATGCCCTCCTGCGAGGCCTCCTTGAGGTCCAGCATGACCGGCTCGCCACTCGAGCCGAGACCGATCGGGACCCGCAGCCGCTCGTGCAGCGTGCGCGGCCGCCAGGTGCGCGAGACGTCCACGCCCGCCGCGTCACCGATCTGCATGAGGTCGGTGAAGTCCAGGTTCGCGAGCAGCGGTTCGTCGGCGTCGGCGGCACCCAGCCGCAGCGGCGCCAACTGGCGGGCCAGCGACTCCGCCTGCGCCTGCGACAGGACATCGGGCGTGCCGGTGAAGACACCCGTGCCCGCCTCCAGTTCCATGCCCTCGGGCCACACCCGCACCGACAGGGAGCCACGCGCCTCGTCGAGGTCACCGGGCACCACCTCGACGATGGTCACGCCCTGCAGGCCCTCCGCCGAGGCGAGAACCGAGTCCGCGGGCACACCGCCGCCGTCCAGGACGACGACCACGTGCGGCTGGTCCAGGACCGGCGAGCCGTCCCGGCTCCAGCGGGCGCGACCCTCCAGCTGGTGGGCGATCATCTCCTCGAGCTCACCGAGGTCGAAGCAGAGCAGACGCCGGGTGCCGGCGCCGTCGGAGTCCTTGTGCTGCATGTGCGGCAGCCACTTGGTCCACTCCCAGTCCACCGCCGCGCCCGGCGAGGCCACGACCGCTACCAGCACGTCGTCGGGCGAGTGCAGCGAGGCCAACTGGCCGACCACGGAACGGGTCTGGCCGTAGACCGTCTCGGCGTCACCGGAGATCGTCACGTGGTAGAAGGAGCGCAGCCCGATGGCAAGCGGGAGTTCACCGAGCGTGCCGTAGCTCGCGATGAACTGCTGCATGGCGTGGGCGGTCAGCGGCTCCAGCTCGTCCACCGGCGCGGTGTCGGGAGCGACCAGGGGAGTCGCCAGCTGCTGCGGGCCGAGGCCGATGCGCACCTGGGCGAAGTCCGGGTCCGTGGAACGCCGTTCCCACAGCCGCGACCCCTCGGCGACCAGCGCCCACAGTTGCTCCGGCGCCGGGTGCAGGTAGTACTGGGCGTCGCGCTGCTTGTGCACGGTGCGCCGCACCTCACGCCGCTTCTGCGCCAGGTACTTGAGGTAGTCGCGACGGGCCTCGGCCATCTGACCGGACGGCCCCTTCCGGGCCCGCACGATCTGGGCGACCAGCATGGCGACCGTGGAGACCATCATGAGCCCGCCCATGATCTTCATGAAGCCCTGGGCCCCGGGCATGAAGAAGAACGCCGCCGACGAGCCCATGCCCAGCATGGGCAGCAGGTTCATCAGCAGACTGTCGTCCTCGGTACGAGGGAGTTCGGGAGGCGACTCGAGCTTGACCTCCTCACTCGGCACCTCCGGCGGGTATACCCGCGGCGGGCGCTTGACGATGACGACGCTCACCGATCCACCAGTCCTTCACGCAATCGCAATGTCGAACCGCCCCCGTCGTGACGGCCCCCGTATGTTCGTCAACTCATGGGGCTTTGCCAACTCATGAGCCGGGCGTTGATCCTACTGTTCTGCGGGGCCCTTGAGCCGATAGGGGATGGGGAGATGCCGCAAGAGGACGGTAGGGTGACGCTCCAAAAGAAGCGCGGAGCGGGAATCGCCCTGGCAAACCGCGACGAATCACCGAGTACTGGACTAGGGGGAACCGTCAGGTGAGTACGGTTTCAGCAACCGGATTCTGCCGGGTCACGGTGGCGGCACCGAACAGCCGGATCGATGTGGCACTTCCCGAGGATGTGCCGCTCTCTGACGTATACCCGGAGATTCTGCGGCTGTCGGGGCAGACGCCCGAGGAGGCCGCACCCACCGGGTACAACCTCGTACGCAGGGACGGTTCTGTCCTCGACGACGGCCGTTCGCTCTCCGAACAGCAGATACGCGATGGCGAATTGCTGCTCCTGCGGCCGTTCGCGGACTCGCTGCCACCCGCCGTCTTCGACGATGTCGTGGACGCCGTGGCCGCCGTCGTCGAGGCCGACCGGCGCAGTTGGAACGACAGCATGATGCGGGTCGTCGGCCTGACCGCCGGCGCGCTCCTGCTGACGATGCTGGCGCTGGCGCTGTGGTTCTCGGAGCCGCTCCGCCACGACATGCACGGCCTGCCGGGCGTCATCGCAGGTGTCACCGGAGTCGTCCTCGTGGCACTCGCGTCCGTACGGGCCCGGGTCTACGACGACCACCACGCGGCCGTGGCCCTCGGTCTCGCCTCGTTGCCGCACCTGATGGTCGGCGGCTCCGGCGTCATGGGCCTCGACGCGGGGGAGGGGCCCGGACGGCTGAACCTCCTCGTCGGCTTCGCCGTCGTCCTGGTCGCCGCGGTGCTGCTCGTCCTGATGCTGCCCCAGAAGGACGCGCCGTTCATCGCTGCCGCGTTCGGCGCCGGCGTCGGCGTAATGGCCACCTTCGCCGCGATCGTCTCCGAGGCCGAGCCGCGTGAGAGCGCCGCCGTCACCGCCGTGGTCATGGTCGCCGTCATCGGCTTCCTGCCCGGCTGGTCCGCCCGCTTCTCCCGGCTTCCCATCGGCTTCCGCTCGCCCGACCAGATCGCCAAGCGCGGTCGCGCCGAGGACCAGCACGAGCAGGAGCCGGTCGACTACCAGCTCATCACCGACCAGGCCCGCCGCGGCCACGAACTGCTGCTCGGCCTCGTCGGCGGCTGCGCGGTCACCGGCGTCGCCTCCGCCGGTGTGGTGCTCGGCTTCTCCAGCAGCGGCTGGGCCCAGCTGCTGTCCCTGGCGGCCGGCCTCGCCATGCTGATGCGGGCCCGGCTCTTCCTGTACACGTCCCAGGTCGTGACCCTGATGATCTCGGGCATCATCACCGTCAGCCTGCTGGTCCTCGGCCTGGCCCTGAACCCGCCGGCCGACATCATCAAGGACCTCGTCTACGACCACAACAGCGCCCCGCTGGACATCCGCACCGTCTGGCTCTCCGCCGCGGTGGCCCTGGGCGCCACGCTCCTCGTGGCCGTCGCCCTGATCGTGCCGCGCAAGGGCGTGACCCCGTTCTGGGGCCGGATGCTCGACCTGAGCGAGGGCGCGGTGCTGCTCTCCCTCGTCCCGCTCTGCCTGGCGGTCCTCGACCTCTACGCGGCGGCCCGCGGCATGACCAGCTGACGGCCGGCCCGAGCAGACGACAGCGGCTGTCACCCACATGGGTGGCAGCCGCTGCGTCATGTGTACGTATTCGGCGTGGACCGGGGCACTGCCGTCGGGCTGATACCCTGGCTGACGGCCGTTTGTGTACGCACCCCCGGAGCTGTCGGCCCCGGAGGCCGCGCCCGACGGATCCCCGCCTCCCGAGTTACGGAAGCTCCCCTGAGAAGTGGACCAGGGGCACTCGGTGGCCACCCAACAGACTACGAGGAGTACGCGTGTCGCTCGACGCCGCTACGAAGAAGCAGATCATGACCGAGTTCGGCCAGAAGGAGGGCGACACCGGCTCCCCCGAGGTCCAGGTCGCGATGCTCTCGCGCCGTATCTCGGACCTGACCGAGCACCTCAAGACCCACAAGCACGACCACCACTCCCGTCGTGGTCTGCTGATCCTGGTCGGTCAGCGCCGTCGCCTTCTCCAGTACCTGGCGAAGAAGGACATCCAGCGCTTCCGTGCGCTGGTCGACCGCCTCGGCATCCGCCGCGGTGCGGCGGGCGCCAAGTAGGACGCCGTGAAGGGAGCGGTTCCCGAAGCGATCGGGGACCGCTCCCTTTGCCGTACGCCTGGAAACGTGCGCAGTGTCACACCCGCTTTGTAGTGTGGTAGCGCACGGCAGTATCACGAGGAGAAGTGCACCTCGCCGCCGCCGGTCCTCGGTAGTGGCCCCCGGGCTAGGAACCCCGGGTGCTTCGATCGAAGACCGGCCCGCACCAGACGGCGCGCTTCTCCGCGCAGGTCCCCCCGCCACACGGGCGGATCGGGACAAAAGACGAAAAGTAACGGAGAAAACACTAGTGGAGAACGAGACCCACTACGCCGAGGCCGTCATCGACAACGGCTCCTTCGGCACCCGCACCATCCGCTTCGAGACGGGCCGCCTGGCCAAGCAGGCCGCCGGCTCCGCCGTGGCGTACCTGGACGACGACACCATGGTGCTGTCGGCCACCACCGCCTCCAAGAAGCCCAAGGAAAACCTCGACTTCTTCCCCCTCACGGTGGACGTCGAGGAGCGGATGTACGCCGCAGGCAAGATCCCCGGCAGCTTCTTCCGCCGCGAGGGCCGTCCCTCCGAGGACGCCATCCTCACCTGTCGCCTGATCGACCGCCCGCTGCGCCCGTCCTTCAAGAAGGGCCTGCGCAACGAGATCCAGGTCGTCGCGACGATCATGGCCCTCAACCCCGACCACCTGTACGACGTCGTGGCGATCAACGCCGCCTCCGCGTCCACCCAGCTGGCCGGCCTGCCCTTCTCCGGCCCGATCGGCGGCGTCCGCGTCGCGCTGATCAACGGCCAGTGGGTCGCGTTCCCGACGCACACCGAGCTCGAGGACGCCGTCTTCGACATGGTCGTCGCGGGCCGCGCCCTGGAGGACGGCGACGTCGCGATCATGATGGTCGAGGCCGAGGCCACCGAGAAGACCATTCAGCTGGTCCAGGGCGGCGCCGAGGCGCCGACCGAGGAGGTCGTCGCCGCCGGTCTGGACGCCGCGAAGCCCTTCATCAAGGTGCTCTGCAAGGCCCAGGCCGACCTCGCCGCCAAGGCCGCCAAGCCGACCGGTGAGTTCCCGGTCTTCCTCGACTACCAGGACGACGTCCTGGAGGCCCTGACGGCCGCGGTCAAGAGCGAGCTCTCCCAGGCGCTCACCATCGCCGGCAAGCAGGACCGCGAGGCCGAGCTGGACCGCGTCAAGGAGATCGCCGCCGAGAAGCTGCTCCCGCAGTTCGAGGGCCGCGAGAAGGAGATCAGCGCGGCCTACCGCTCGCTGACCAAGTCCCTGGTCCGTGAGCGCGTCATCAAGGACAAGGTCCGCATCGACGGCCGCGGCGTCACGGACATCCGTACGCTCGCCGCCGAGGTCGAGGCCATCCCGCGCGTGCACGGCTCGGCGCTGTTCGAGCGTGGCGAGACCCAGATCCTGGGCGTCACCACCCTCAACATGCTCCGTATGGAGCAGCAGCTGGACACCCTTTCCCCGGTGACCCGCAAGCGCTACATGCACAACTACAACTTCCCGCCGTACTCCGTCGGCGAGACCGGCCGCGTCGGCTCCCCGAAGCGCCGCGAGATCGGCCACGGAGCGCTCGCCGAGCGCGCGATCGTGCCGGTCCTGCCGTCGCGCGAGGACTTCCCGTACGCGATCCGTCAGGTGTCCGAGGCTCTCGGCTCCAACGGCTCGACGTCCATGGGCTCGGTCTGCGCCTCCACCATGTCGCTGCTGAACGCCGGTGTGCCCCTCAAGGCCCCCGTCGCCGGTATCGCCATGGGTCTGATCTCCCAGGAGATCAACGGCGAGACGCACTACGTCGCCCTCACCGACATCCTCGGTGCGGAGGACGCCTTCGGTGACATGGACTTCAAGGTCGCCGGCACCAAGGAGTTCGTGACCGCCCTCCAGCTCGACACCAAGCTGGACGGCATCCCCGCCTCCGTCCTGGCCGCCGCTCTCAAGCAGGCCCGTGACGCCCGCCTCCACATCCTCGACGTGATGATGGAAGCGATCGACACGCCGGACGAGATGTCCCCGAACGCCCCGCGGATCATCACCGTCAAGATCCCCGTGGACAAGATCGGTGAGGTCATCGGCCCCAAGGGCAAGATGATCAACCAGATCCAGGAGGACACCGGCGCCGAGATCACGATCGAGGACGACGGCACCATCTACATCGGTGCCCAGGTCGGCTCGCAGGCCGAGGCGGCCCGCGCGACGATCAACTCGATCGCCAACCCGACCATGCCGGAGGTCGGCGAGCGCTACCTGGGCACGGTCGTGAAGACGACCACCTTCGGTGCGTTCGTGTCGCTGCTCCCGGGCAAGGACGGTCTGCTGCACATCTCGCAGATCCGCAAGCTCGCCGGCGGCAAGCGCGTGGAGAACGTCGAGGACGTCCTCGGCGTGGGCTCCAAGGTCCAGGTCGAGATCGCCGAGATCGACTCCCGGGGCAAGCTCTCCCTCATCCCCGTGATCGAGGGCGAGGGCGACGAAGAGAAGAAGGACGACACCGACCAGTGACGTCGACCAGCTCGACGGCGACGGCCCGCACCTCCTCGGAGGCGCGGGCCGTCGCCCGTACCCAAACCCTCATCCAGGGCACCAACGGCATCGGCACGGTCCGCAAGACCACCCTCCCGGGTGGCCTGCGCATCGTCACCGAGACGCTGCCCTCGGTCCGCTCCGCGACCTTCGGCATCTGGGCGCATGTGGGCTCCCGTGACGAGACGCCGTCCCTGAACGGCGCCACGCACTATCTGGAGCACCTCCTCTTCAAGGGCACGTCGAAGCGCAGCGCACTCGACATCTCCTCGGCCGTCGACGCGGTCGGCGGCGAGATGAACGCGTTCACGGCGAAGGAGTACACGTGCTACTACGCACGCGTACTCGACACCGACCTGCCCCTCGCCATCGACGTCGTCTGCGACATGCTGACCGGCTCGCTGATCCGCGAAGACGACGTCAACGTCGAGCGCGGCGCGATCCTCGAAGAGATCGCCATGACCGAGGACGACCCGGGCGACGGTGTGCACGACCTGTTCGCGCGCACCATGTTCGGCGACAACCCCCTCGGCCGCCCCGTCCTCGGCACGGTCGACACCGTCAACGCCCTCACCGCCGACCGCATCCGCCGCTTCTACAAGAAGCACTACGACCCCACCCACCTCGTGGTCGCGGCCGCCGGCAACGTCGACCACGACAAGGTCGTACGACAGGTCCGGGCCGCCTTCGAGAAGGCCGGTGCCTTCAAGAACCTCGAGGCCACGCCCATCGCCCCGCGCGACGGCATGCGCTCCCTGCGCACCGCGGGCCGCGTCGAGCTGATCGGCCGCAAGACCGAGCAGGCCCACGTCGTGCTCGGCATGCCCGGCCTCGCCCGCACCGACGACCGCCGCTGGGCGCTCGGTGTGCTGAACACCGCGCTCGGCGGTGGCATGTCGTCCCGCCTCTTCCAGGAGGTCAGGGAGAAGCGCGGGCTGGCGTACAGCGTCTACTCGTACACCTCCGGCTTCGCCGACTGCGGCCTGTTCGGCGTCTACGCCGGCTGCCGGCCCTCGCAGGTCCACGACGTGCTGAAGATCTGCCGCGACGAACTCGACCAGGTCGCCGCGAACGGTCTCTCGGACGACGAGATCGGCCGCGCCATCGGCCAGCTCCGGGGCTCCACGGTCCTGGGTCTGGAGGACACGGGCGCCCTGATGAACCGCATCGGCAAGAGCGAGCTGTGCTGGGGCGAGCAGATGTCCGTCGACGACATGCTGACCCGGATAGCGTCGGTCACCCCGGACGACGTCCGCGCGGTCGCCCGCGAGATCCTGGGGCGGCGCCCGTCGCTTTCGGTCATCGGCCCGCTGAAGGACAAGCAGGCGGCCCGACTGCACGAGGCCGTTGCCTGATCCACTCGGAAACCCCGGTTAGGAATCAAGAGATGAGCAAGCTGCGCGTGGCCGTCCTCGGTGCGAAGGGCCGCATCGGTTCCGAGGCGGTGCGGGCCGTCGAGGCGGCCGAGGACATGGAGCTGGTGGCCGCCCTCGGCCGGGGCGACAAGCTGGAGACCCTCGCCGGGGCCGGCGCCCAGGTCGTGGTCGAACTGACCACCCCCGCCTCGGTGATGGACAACCTCGAGTACTGCGTGGGTCACGGCATCCACGCGGTCGTCGGCACCACAGGCTGGACCGGCGATCGCCTCACGAAGCTGAAGGGCTGGCTGTACGCCTCCCCGGAGACGGGCGTCCTCATCGCGCCCAACTTCTCCGTTGGAGCCGTGCTGAACATGAAGTTCGCGCAGCTCGCCGCCCCGTACTTCGAGTCGGTGGAGGTCATCGAGCTGCACCACCCGAAGAAGGTCGACGCTCCCAGCGGTACGGCCACACGCACGGCCCAGCTCATCGCCTCGGCGCGTGCCGAGGCAGGCACGGCTCAGGCACCGGACGCGACGGAGACGGCCCTGGACGGCGCGCGGGGCGCGGACGTCGACGGGATCCCCGTCCACTCCGTCCGCCTGCGCGGTCTGCTGGCCCACCAAGAGGTCCTGCTGGGCGGCGAGGGCGAGACGCTCACCATCCGCCACGACTCCCTCCACCACAGCAGCTTCATGCCGGGCATCCTGCTCGGCGCGCGCCGAGTGGTGACCACCCCGGGCCTGACCTTCGGTCTGGAAAACTTCCTGGACCTGGGCTGACACCGTCATGCGAGCCAAGCTGTCCTACGCCGTCACGGCCGCCGTCCTGCTCGTCTACTTCGTGCTGGTCGGCAGCCGTGGCGTCATGCTCATCCAGTCCGGCACCCTGCTGACGGTCACCTTCGGCGTCGCGGTGCTGATCCTGCCGGTGATCGGACTGTGGTTCCTGTGGAAGAACACCCAGTTCGTCCGCAGGGCCAACGCCCTGTCCGCCGAGCTCGACGCCGAGGGCGGCCTGCCCGTCGACGAGCTGAAGCGCACGCCCGGCGGCCGGATCGACCGGGACTCGGCCGACGAGGTCTTCGCCAAGCGCAAGTCCGAGACCGAGGCGGCCCCCGACGACTGGCGCAGCTGGTTCCGCCTGGCGATCGCCTACCACGACGCCCGCGACACTCCGCGCGCCCGCAAGGCGATGCAGCGCGCCATAGCCCTGCACGACGGCAGGACGATCGAGGTCTAGCCGCACCTGTGCCGAAGGGGCCGGCCCGCATCTGCAGCGGACCGGCCCCTTCGGCACAGGTGACGTGTCAGGCCCGCCGGTACTCCGCCGCCCAGGCCTCCACCGCGTCCGCGGCCCGGTCGAACGCCTGGCCACGCGCCAGGAAGTCCGCGTTGTGCGAGGTCAGCAGCGGCCCCTCGGCCTCCGGCGACCGGCCCTGCCGTACGACGGTGAGGGCCTGCCCCTGAACGGTGCGCGGCAGTCCGAGCCAGCGCACCGGCTGCTGTGCCGTCCGCACGGTGACGACCTGCTCCCAGGACACCGTCCGGGTGAAGAGGAAGCTCACCCGACGCACTCCGCGGGCGCTCACCCACACCCCCATACGCAGCAGCCGCAACGCGCCGGCGATGACGAGGGCCGCGATGCCGAGCACCACACCGGCCCCGGACGGAGAGTCGGTGAGCGCGATGATCACCGCAGCGAACAGCACGTACGAGGCGAGCAGCAGAAGGATCGCGGCCGCGCCCACCCGCCAAGGACCGGGCCGGTAGGGGCGCCGCCAGCGGTCACGGTCGTCGAACGGCAACGCGACGTCGTCCGTCGTCTCGAATGCGCGGTCGGCCGTCAGGAAGGGCAGGGGCACGGCGGGTCCTCACTCGGTCCATACGGTGGGCTGTGCCCGGTGAGGCTATCCGCCGGTGTCCCCGCGAGCCACCTTCGGGGGCCCGGAGGGGTATGTCCCGCGCCATTCGGGTGTGGGGGAGCGTCAGTGCCCTTGCGAGGCCTGCGACTGCTGTGTCGGAGAGGGCGCCTGATCCTGTGACAGCGCCGGCGTCCCGAGAACCACCGAGCCCACGAGCCCGGCGACGATGGTGAGTCCCAGCAGCCAGCGCCCGGCTATCTCTCCTACGGCCGCCCGCTGACGGGGCGGCGGAGTGACATTGCTGCGGAACCTGTCGGCTTCGGCGACAAAGGCGAACGGTACGGGCTCGCGCCGACGCAACAGCATGGAGGTACTTCTCCCTTCGGGGATCGAACGAATCGCTGCTGTCTGTACAGACGAGCGACTGCCGCAAAAGGTGCCCGTTTTCGCCGACTTGATTCGGTCACGGCAGTGAAAGTCCCGTTTGGCGGGCCGTAGAGTGTCGTCGCCACCGAACGAGCTGGGAAGGACCCCCCGAACCGTGACCCCCACCCCCGACGACGATTTCAAGATCGAGCTGCGCGACGACGTCACCGTCGAACTGGTCAAGCACAGCGCGGCCGACTCCGACGTGCTGTTCGCCGCCAGGGTGTCGACCGTCGGAGAACAGTCCCTGGAAGAGCTGGGCAAGGACCCGGAGCGCTCCAAGGGCCTGATCAACTACCTCATGCGGGACCGGCACGGCAGCCCGTTCGAGCACAACTCCATGACTTTCTTCATCAGCGCCCCGATCCTCGTGTTCCGCGAGTTCATGCGGCACCGCGTGGGCTGGTCGTACAACGAGGAGTCCGGCCGCTACCGGGAGCTCCAGCCGGTCTTCTACGTCCCCGGCCCCGACCGCAAGCTCGTTCAGCAGGGCCGCCCCGGCAAGTACGTCTTCGTCGAGGGCACCCCGGAGCAGCACGCGTCCGTCGGAAGCGCCATGGAGGAGTCGTACCGCCAGGCGTACCGCGCCTACCAGGAGATGCTCGCGCAGGGCGTGGCCCGCGAAGTCGCCCGTTCGGTCCTGCCCGTCGGCCTGTTCTCCTCGATGTACGCCACCTGCAATGCCCGCTCGCTCATGCACTTCCTGGGCCTGCGCACCCAGCACGAGCAGGCGAAGGTGCCGTCCTTCCCGCAGCGGGAGATCGAGATGGTGGGCGAGAAGATGGAAGCGGAGTGGGCAGGGCTCATGCCGCTCACGCACGCCGCCTTCAACGCGAACGGCCGGGTCGCGCCGTAACGGACGCCTGTTTCCCCGTGGGGCACAGATGTGCGGGTCCACCTCGCGAAGTGTCCGTATTGCGGCATTTGGAGAAGTTCATCTAGCCTGATCAAACGGACCCGGCACTGCTTGAACCCCCGAGCAGGCAGTGCCGGGCTCCTCTTTTGTCCTGACTTTTCGCGCCCCCCTAGGGCAGACCCCGCCTTGAGCAACGAGTAGCGTGTCACCCATGGCTCCGACCTCCACTCCGCAGACCCCCTTCGGGCGGGTCCTCACCGCCATGGTCACGCCGTTCACGGCGGACGGCGCACTCGACCTCGACGGCGCTCAGCGGCTCGCCACCCACCTGGTGGACGCAGGCAACGACGGCCTGATCATCAACGGCACCACCGGTGAGTCCCCCACCACCAGCGACGCGGAGAAATCGGACCTCGTACGAGCCGTACTGGAGGCGGTCGGCGACCGCGCCCACGTTGTCGCCGGCGTCGGCACCAACGACACCCATCACAGCATCGAACTCGCCCGCGCCGCCGAGAAGACCGGCGCGCACGGCCTGCTGATCGTGACGCCGTACTACAACAAGCCCCCGCAGGAGGGCCTGTACCGGCACTTCAAGGCCGTCGCCGACGCCGCCGAGCTGCCCGTCATGCTCTACGACATCCCCGGCCGCAGCGGCGTCCCGATCAACTCCGAGACGCTGGTCCGCCTCGCCGCGCACCCGCGGATCGTCGCCAACAAGGATGCCAAGGGTGACCTCGGCCGCGCCAGCTGGGCCATCGCCCGCTCCGGCCTCGCCTGGTACTCCGGCGACGACATGCTGAACCTCCCGCTGCTCTCCGTGGGCGCGGTCGGCTTCGTCTCGGTCGTCGGCCACGTGGTCACCCCGGACCTGCGCGCCCTGGTCGAGGCGTTCACCTCCGGCGACGTCCAGAAGGCCACCGAGATCCACCAGAAGCTGCTCCCGGTCTACACCGGCATGTTCCGCACCCAGGGCGTGATGACGACCAAGGCGGCGCTCGCCCTGCAGGGCCTGCCCTCAGGACCGCTGCGCGCTCCGATGGTCGAGCTCTCTGCCGAGGAGGTCGAGCAGCTCAAGATCGATCTTGCTGCCGGCGGGGTACAGCTCTAACACCAGACTTCGCGCGCCCGGCGCGCAACAGGACTCAACAACTGAATACGCGGGCCACCGGTGCCCGCACACCACAACGACAAGTGCCACACGCACGAACGTCACGCGCGCCACGTGCCCCACCGGTACGTGGCGTGCGTGGTGAGGAGAGTCTTTTGAGTCATCCGCATCCCGAACTGGCCTCGCCCCCGCCGCTTCCCGAAGGCGGCCTGCGGGTCACCCCACTCGGCGGTCTCGGCGAGATCGGCCGAAACATGACGGTCTTCGAGTACGGCGGCCGCCTGCTCATCGTCGACTGCGGCGTGCTCTTCCCGGAGGAGGAGCAACCCGGAATCGACCTGATCCTGCCGGATTTCTCGTCCATCCGGGACCGCCTCGACGACATCGAGGGCATCGTCCTCACGCACGGCCACGAGGACCACATCGGCGGCGTCCCCTATCTCCTCCGAGAGAAGCCGGACATCCCGCTGATCGGCTCCAAGCTGACCCTCGCGCTCATCGAGGCCAAGCTTCAAGAGCACCGCATCCGCCCGTACACCCTCGAAGTGGTCGAGGGCCAACGCGAGCGCATCGGCCCCTTCGACTGCGAGTTCGTCGCGGTCAACCACTCCATCCCCGACGCCCTGGCCGTCGCCATCCGCACCCCTGCGGGCATGGTGGTGCACACGGGCGACTTCAAGATGGACCAGCTCCCGCTGGACGGCAGGCTCACCGACCTGCACGCCTTCGCGCGTCTGAGCGAGGAGGGCATCGACCTCCTCCTCGCGGACTCGACGAACGCCGAGGTTCCCGGGTTCGTTCCACCCGAGAAGGAGATCTCGAACGTCCTGCGGCAGGTCTTCGGCAGCGCCCGCAAGCGGATCATCGTGGCGAGCTTCGCCAGCCACGTCCACCGCATCCAGCAGATCCTGGATGCGGCCCACGAGCACGGCCGCCGGGTCGCCTTCGTCGGCCGCTCGATGGTCCGCAACATGGGCATCGCACGGGACCTCGGCTACCTGAAGGTCCCCCCGGGCCTGGTGGTCGACGTCAAGACGCTCGACGACCTCCCGGACCACGAGGTGGTCCTGGTCTGCACGGGCTCCCAGGGCGAACCCATGGCGGCCCTGTCCCGCATGGCCAACCGCGACCACCAGATCCGAATCGTCCAGGGCGACACGGTGATCCTCGCCTCCTCACTGATCCCGGGGAACGAGAACGCGGTCTACCGCGTGATCAACGGCCTGACCCGCTGGGGCGCCAACGTCGTCCACAAGGGCAACGCCAAGGTCCACGTCTCGGGCCATGCGTCCGCCGGCGAGCTCCTGTACTTCTACAACATCTGCCGGCCGAAAAACCTGATGCCGGTGCACGGCGAATGGCGGCACCTGCGCGCCAACGCGGAGCTGGGCGCCCTCACCGGCGTCCCGCACGACCGGATCGTCATCGCAGAGGACGGCGTGGTGGTCGACCTCGTCGAAGGCAAGGCGAAGATCGCGGGCAAGGTCCAGGCGGGTTACGTCTACGTCGACGGCCTCTCGGTCGGCGATGTCGGTGAGCCGGCGCTCAAGGACCGCAAGATCCTCGGCGACGAGGGCATCATCTCGGTCTTCCTGGTCGTCGACTCGTCCACCGGGAAGATCACGGGCGGCCCGCACATCCAGGCGCGCGGCTCGGGCATCGAGGACTCGGCGTTCGGCGACGTGCTCCCGAGGATCACCGAGGTCCTGGAACGCTCGGCGCAGGACGGCGTGGTCGAACCGCACCAGCTCCAGCAGCTGGTGCGACGGACCCTGGGCAAGTGGGTCTCCGACACGTATCGCCGCAGGCCGATGATCCTCCCGGTGGTGGTGGAGGTCTGACGGACCGTCGGACACCTGTCCGAGTGAACCAGGAGCGGGGCGCCTCGATTTGCATCGAGGCGCCCCGCTCCAGTAGGTTTACGGCTCCGCCAGAACGGGAACCCGGCCGCCTCGTGCGTCAGGACCAATCCCGATCGGGGCGGGAAATCCGACTCAGAACTTCTGATAAAGTCGGAACCGCCGGAAAGGGAAACGCGGAAGCGGGAACCTGGAAAGCGCCGAGGAAATCGGATCGGGAAACGGTCTGGTAGAGTCGGAAACGCAAGACCGAAGGGAAAAGCCCGGAGGAAAGCCCGAGAGGGTGAGTACAAAGGAAGCGTCCGTTCCTTGAGAACTCAACAGCGTGCCAAAAATCAACGCCAGATATGTTGATACCCCGTCTCCGGCCTTCATGGTCGTAGATGAGGTTCCTTTGAAGAATACACAGCGAGGACGCTGTGAGTGACTGCCTTATTCCGGTGGTTGCTCCGCTCTCGTGATGTGTGCACCCGATTACGGGTAAACATTCACGGAGAGTTTGATCCTGGCTCAGGACGAACGCTGGCGGCGTGCTTAACACATGCAAGTCGAACGATGAACCACTTCGGTGGGGATTAGTGGCGAACGGGTGAGTAACACGTGGGCAATCTGCCCTTCACTCTGGGACAAGCCCTGGAAACGGGGTCTAATACCGGATATCACTGCTACGGGCATCTGTGGTGGTTGAAAGCTCCGGCGGTGAAGGATGAGCCCGCGGCCTATCAGCTTGTTGGTGAGGTAATGGCTCACCAAGGCGACGACGGGTAGCCGGCCTGAGAGGGCGACCGGCCACACTGGGACTGAGACACGGCCCAGACTCCTACGGGAGGCAGCAGTGGGGAATATTGCACAATGGGCGAAAGCCTGATGCAGCGACGCCGCGTGAGGGATGACGGCCTTCGGGTTGTAAACCTCTTTCAGCAGGGAAGAAGCGAAAGTGACGGTACCTGCAGAAGAAGCGCCGGCTAACTACGTGCCAGCAGCCGCGGTAATACGTAGGGCGCAAGCGTTGTCCGGAATTATTGGGCGTAAAGAGCTCGTAGGCGGCTTGTCACGTCGGGTGTGAAAGCCCGGGGCTTAACCCCGGGTCTGCATTCGATACGGGCAGGCTAGAGTGTGGTAGGGGAGATCGGAATTCCTGGTGTAGCGGTGAAATGCGCAGATATCAGGAGGAACACCGGTGGCGAAGGCGGATCTCTGGGCCATTACTGACGCTGAGGAGCGAAAGCGTGGGGAGCGAACAGGATTAGATACCCTGGTAGTCCACGCCGTAAACGGTGGGAACTAGGTGTTGGCGACATTCCACGTCGTCGGTGCCGCAGCTAACGCATTAAGTTCCCCGCCTGGGGAGTACGGCCGCAAGGCTAAAACTCAAAGGAATTGACGGGGGCCCGCACAAGCAGCGGAGCATGTGGCTTAATTCGACGCAACGCGAAGAACCTTACCAAGGCTTGACATACGCCGGAAAGCATCAGAGATGGTGCCCCCCTTGTGGTCGGTGTACAGGTGGTGCATGGCTGTCGTCAGCTCGTGTCGTGAGATGTTGGGTTAAGTCCCGCAACGAGCGCAACCCTTGTCCTGTGTTGCCAGCGTGCCCTTCGGGGTGACGGGGACTCACAGGAGACCGCCGGGGTCAACTCGGAGGAAGGTGGGGACGACGTCAAGTCATCATGCCCCTTATGTCTTGGGCTGCACACGTGCTACAATGGCAGGTACAATGAGCTGCGATACCGTGAGGTGGAGCGAATCTCAAAAAGCCTGTCTCAGTTCGGATTGGGGTCTGCAACTCGACCCCATGAAGTCGGAGTTGCTAGTAATCGCAGATCAGCATTGCTGCGGTGAATACGTTCCCGGGCCTTGTACACACCGCCCGTCACGTCACGAAAGTCGGTAACACCCGAAGCCGGTGGCCCAACCCCCTTGTGGGGAGGGAGCTGTCGAAGGTGGGACTGGCGATTGGGACGAAGTCGTAACAAGGTAGCCGTACCGGAAGGTGCGGCTGGATCACCTCCTTTCTAAGGAGCATCTAGGCTGCCGGGCTTGCCCGGTGGTCCAGGGCCATTACGTCGGCACACGTTCGACGGTGGTTGCTCACGGGTGGAACGTTGATTATTCGGCATCGTCAGTCATCTCGGGCTGCAAGTACTGCTCTTCGGAGCGTGGAAAGCTGATCATGAGTGGCGGGGATGCCGGGCACGCTGTTGGGTGTCTGAGGGCACGGCCGTAAGGTCTGTCTTCGGGTGCCGGCCCCAGTGAACTCGGAGTGTAGCTCCGGGGTGATGGGTGGCTGGTCGTTGTTTGAGAACTGCACAGTGGACGCGAGCATCTGTGGCCAAGTTTTTAAGGGCGCACGGTGGATGCCTTGGCACCAGGAACCGATGAAGGACGTGGGAGGCCACGATAGTCCCCGGGGAGCCGTCAACCAGGCTTTGATCCGGGGGTTTCCGAATGGGGAAACCCGGCAGTCGTCATGGGCTGTCACCCATACCTGAACACATAGGGTATGTGGAGGGAACGCGGGGAAGTGAAACATCTCAGTACCCGCAGGAAGAGAAAACAACCGTGATTCCGGGAGTAGTGGCGAGCGAAACCGGATGAGGCCAAACCGTATACGTGTGAGACCCGGCAGGGGTTGCGTGTGCGGGGTTGTGGGATCTCTCTTTTACAGTCTGCCGGCTGTGAGGCGAGTCAGAAACCGTTGATGTAGACGAAGGACATGCGAAAGGTCCGGCGTAGAGGGTAAGACCCCCGTAGTCGAAACGTCAACGGCTCGTTTGAGAGACACCCAAGTAGCACGGGGCCCGAGAAATCCCGTGTGAATCTGGCGGGACCACCCGCTAAGCCTAAATATTCCCTGGTGACCGATAGCGGATAGTACCGTGAGGGAATGGTGAAAAGTACCGCGGGAGCGGAGTGAAATAGTACCTGAAACCGTGTGCCTACAAGCCGTGGGAGCGTCGCTCACAGAGTTTACTCTGTGGGTCGTGACTGCGTGCCTTTTGAAGAATGAGCCTGCGAGTTTGCGGTGTGTTGCGAGGTTAACCCGTGTGGGGAAGCCGTAGCGAAAGCGAGTCCGAATAGGGCGTTTCAGTAGCACGCTCAAGACCCGAAGCGGAGTGATCTAGCCATGGGCAGGTTGAAGCGGAGGTAAGACTTCGTGGAGGACCGAACCCACCAGGGTTGAAAACCTGGGGGATGACCTGTGGTTAGGGGTGAAAGGCCAATCAAACTCCGTGATAGCTGGTTCTCCCCGAAATGCATTTAGGTGCAGCGTCGTGTGTTTCTTGCCGGAGGTAGAGCACTGGATAGGCGATGGGCCCTACCGGGTTACTGACCTTAGCCAAACTCCGAATGCCGGTAAGTGAGAGCGCGGCAGTGAGACTGTGGGGGATAAGCTCCATGGTCGAGAGGGAAACAGCCCAGAGCATCGACTAAGGCCCCTAAGCGTACGCTAAGTGGGAAAGGATGTGGAGTCGCACAGACAACCAGGAGGTTGGCTTAGAAGCAGCCACCCTTGAAAGAGTGCGTAATAGCTCACTGGTCTAGTGATTCCGCGCCGACAATGTAGCGGGGCTCAAGCGTACCGCCGAAGTCGTGTCATTCATACAATAGGGCCAACGCCTGTATGGATGGGTAGGGGAGCGTCGTGTGCCGGGTGAAGCTGCAGCGGAAGCTAGTGGTGGACGGTTCACGAGTGAGAATGCAGGCATGAGTAGCGATACACACGTGGGAAACGTGTGCGCCGATTGACTAAGGGTTCCTGGGTCAAGCTGATCTGCCCAGGGTAAGTCGGGACCTAAGGCGAGGCCGACAGGCGTAGTCGATGGATAACCGGTTGATATTCCGGTACCCGCTGTGAAGCGTCAAACATTGAATCAGGCGATGCTAAGTCCGTGAAGCCGTTCCGGACCCTTCGGGGAATGGAAAGTGGTGGAGCCGGCGAACCAGACTTGTAGTAGGTGAGTGATGGGGTGACGCAGGAAGGTAGTCCATCCCGGGCGGTGGTTGTCCCGGGGTAAGGGTGTAGGACGAATGGTAGGCAAATCCGCCGTTCATTAAGTCTGAGACCTGATGCCGAGCCGATTGTGGTGAAGTGGATGATCCTATGCTGTCGAGAAAAGCCTCTAGCGAGTTTCATGGCGGCCCGTACCCTAAACCGACTCAGGTGGTCAGGTAGAGAATACCGAGGCGTTCGGGTGAACTATGGTTAAGGAACTCGGCAAAATGCCCCCGTAACTTCGGGAGAAGGGGGGCCATCACTGGTGATCCGATTTACTCGGTGAGCTGGGGGTGGCCGCAGAGACCAGCGAGAAGCGACTGTTTACTAAAAACACAGGTCCGTGCGAAGCCGTAAGGCGATGTATACGGACTGACGCCTGCCCGGTGCTGGAACGTTAAGGGGACCGGTTAGTCACATTTCGGTGTGGCGAAGCTGAGAACTTAAGCGCCAGTAAACGGCGGTGGTAACTATAACCATCCTAAGGTAGCGAAATTCCTTGTCGGGTAAGTTCCGACCTGCACGAATGGCGTAACGACTTCTCGACTGTCTCAACCATAGGCCCGGTGAAATTGCACTACGAGTAAAGATGCTCGTTTCGCGCAGCAGGACGGAAAGACCCCGGGACCTTTACTACAGTTTGATATTGGTGTTCGGTTCGGCTTGTGTAGGATAGCTGGGAGACTGTGAAGCGGGCACGCCAGTGTCTGTGGAGTCGTCGTTGAAATACCAGTCTGGTCGTGCTGGATGTCTAACCTGGGTCCGTGATCCGGATCAGGGACAGTGTCTGATGGGTAGTTTAACTGGGGCGGTTGCCTCCTAAAGAGTAACGGAGGCGCCCAAAGGTTCCCTCAGCCTGGTTGGCAATCAGGTGTTGAGTGTAAGTGCACAAGGGAGCTTGACTGTGAGACCGACGGGTCGAGCAGGGACGAAAGTCGGGACTAGTGATCCGGCGGTGGCTTGTGGAAGCGCCGTCGCTCAACGGATAAAAGGTACCCCGGGGATAACAGGCTGATCTTCCCCAAGAGTCCATATCGACGGGATGGTTTGGCACCTCGATGTCGGCTCGTCGCATCCTGGGGCTGGAGTCGGTCCCAAGGGTTGGGCTGTTCGCCCATTAAAGCGGTACGCGAGCTGGGTTTAGAACGTCGTGAGACAGTTCGGTCCCTATCCGCTGCGCGCGCAGGAATATTGAGAAGGGCTGTCCCTAGTACGAGAGGACCGGGACGGACGAACCTCTGGTGTGCCAGTTGTCCTGCCAAGGGCATGGCTGGTTGGCTACGTTCGGGAGGGATAACCGCTGAAAGCATCTAAGCGGGAAGCCTGCTTCGAGATGAGTATTCCCACCCCCTTTGAGGGGTTAAGGCTCCCAGTAGACGACTGGGTTGATAGGCCGGATCTGGAAGGCGGGTAACCGCTGGAGGTGACCGGTACTAATAGGCCGAGGGCTTGTCCTCAGTTGCTCGCGTCCACTGTGTTGGTTCTGAAACCACGAACAGCCCCACATCCCTGTGGTTTACGAGGGGGTGTGGTGTGGCATGGTTCGACAGTTTCATAGTGTTTCGGTGGTCATAGCGTGAGGGAAACGCCCGGTTACATTCCGAACCCGGAAGCTAAGCCTTACAGCGCCGATGGTACTGCAGGGGGGACCCTGTGGGAGAGTAGGACACCGCCGAACAATTATTCAAAGGGTTGGATCCTGAACTTCGGTTCGGGGTCCAACCCTTTTTCTTTGTGCGTCACTTGATGTTCACGTCGCGCAACCACCATCCGATGCATGGGTACTGCTGCAATGCTCAGGGCCGCCGGCGTCGGAGTCGGTGACGAGGTCGTCGTACCGGCCTTCGGGAACGTCGAGGTCGCCGAGGCGGTGACACTCGCTGGTGCGCTTCCGGTCTTCGCGGACATACATCCGGTGACCTACTGCCTCGATGCGTCCGCTGTCGAAGCCGCCATAACTCCCCGGACCTCGGCCGTTGTCGTCGTACACCGCTTCGGGCGGCCGGCCGACATGGCTCGGCTCCTCGACGTCGGGCAACGGCACGGGCTGTTGGTGCTGCAGGAAGGTGAGTCCGAGGCGCCGTACGACGAGATCGCTCAACGTCGTGAGCGGGCCTGCTATCTCGACGGGAAGCTGCGCGGAGTCCGCACGCCCGATGGCGGGGACGGGCACACCTACCAGCAGTACGTCGTGCGGGTTCCGGGCAACGGCCGTCCGGACCGGGACGCGTTCGCCCGAGCCCTGCGGAGCAAGGGGGTCGACTGTCGGGTGCCGGTGAAGACGCCCGTGCACCGGCTGCCCGAGTTCCGGCGCTGTGCGGCGCTGCCCGAGACCGAACGCGCTGCCGACGAGACACTCGCCCTGCCGGTCGACGCGTCGCTGACCAAGCGGGACATGCAGCGAGTCGTGGCCGCGTGCAATGCCCTCGGGGGACTGCTTCAGCCTGCCCTCTGAGGGAGTTGGGAGCACGGGTCTCCCCGGGGTATGATCTATTCCGTTGCCGCGAGGGAGACCTCGAAAGCAACAGGCCCCCATAGCTCAGTCGGTAGAGCGTCTCCATGGTAAGGAGAAGGTCAACGGTTCGATTCCGTTTGGGGGCTCCATTGAAAAGGCCCCGCCCATTTGGGCGGGGCCTTTTTCGTGTCCTCCGTCAGTCGTTGTGCGGGGCCAGAACGCGCATCGCCAGGATCGCCATGTCGTCGGAGGGGGCGTCCGAGGCGAAGCGCTCGACCGCGCGCATGACGCGCGCCGCGACCGCGCCGGCCGTCAGGCCCGTGCAGGTGGTCAGGACGTCGGCGAGGCCGTCGTCGCCCAGCATGCGGGTGCCCTCGCGGCGTTCCGTGACGCCGTCCGTGACGCAGAGGAGGACGTCGCCCGGGTCGAGGGTGACCGTCTGCTCGTAGAGCTCCAGGTCCTCCATGACACCGAGGAGCGGCTGGGGTTCGGCAGCCGGTTCGACGGTGCCGTCCTGGCGCAGGCGGAGCGGGAGCGGGTGGCCGGCGCAGACGACCTTCAGGCGGGCGCTGCCGTCCTCCTGAGGCCACATCTCGCCGTAGAGGAGGGTCAGGAAGCGGCTGCGGGCGCCCTCGTCGAGGATCGCGGAGTTCAGGCGCTCCAGGACCGCCGGGCCGCTCAGGCCCTCGCGAGCCAGCAGCCGCAGGGCGTGCCGGGCCAGACCTGTGACAGCCGCCGCGTTCGGACCTGTGCCGCAGACGTCACCGATGGCGAAGCCGTAGGCGCCGTCGCTGATGGGGAAGACGTCGTAGAAGTCGCCCCCGACCTCGTTGCCCTCGCCGGCCGCACGGTAGATGACCTCGACCTCGACGCCGTCGATCTCGGGGAGTTCGGGCGGCAGGAGGCTGCGCTGGAGAGCCTGGCTGATCGCTGTGCGCTCGGAGTAAAGGCGGGCGTTGTCGAGGGCGAGGGCGGCCCTGCGGCTCAGGTCCTCGGCCAGTTCGAGGATCTCCTGGCGGAAGTGCTCGTCCGTGGGCTTGCCGAGGGTCAGCATGCCGATGACGCGGTTGCGGGCGACCAGGGGGAGGACGACGGTCTCACCGCCCACAGCGGAGGCCGTGGCGAGCGTGGGGCCGATCCCGGAGGCCAGCTGGTAGGTGGGGCCGCCGGTGAGGCCGAGGCTGCGCATGGAGCTGCGCAGGGCCGCCTGGTGGGCCGCTTCGCCGGGGGCCGACCAGACGCGGGCGCCGGGGGTGGGGACCGGGTCCGGGGGCTGGACCTTCGAGAGCAACGACTTGATGCCGTCGATGAGTTCCTCGTCCTCGTGCAGGACGTACGACAGATAGGGATCCGAGGCCTGGTCGGCGATCGTGTAGACGGCACACCAGGTGGCCAGGGTCGGGACGGTCATCTGGGCCATCAGGGCCAGAGTCTGGTCGCGGTCCAGGGTGCCGGCGAGGAGGTCGGAGGCCTCGACGAGGAAGCTCAGGGAACCGCGGCGCAGACGCTCCAGCTCGCCGAGACGGGCCGACTCGACCGCCAACGCGATGCGATCGGCGGCGAATTGGAGACGGAGAGCCTCTTCGTTCGAGTATCTGCCGGGTCCCTCCGCGGCCACGCCGAGGGACCCGGTGAGACGGCCCTCCACCTTGAGGGGGACCGTCACGACCGAACGCATTCCCGTGCCCCTCAGCAGGGGAACGGC
Source organism: Streptomyces sp. NBC_00285 (assembly GCF_036174265.1). Classification (NCBI taxonomy): domain Bacteria; kingdom Bacillati; phylum Actinomycetota; class Actinomycetes; order Kitasatosporales; family Streptomycetaceae; genus Streptomyces; species Streptomyces sp. NBC_00285. The sequence goes on from NZ_CP108055.1 coordinate 7,827,001, forward strand.
GCCCGGGACCGCCGAAAGGTCGTCGTGGACCGCGGGCATGCGGGCGGAACCGTAGCGGCCGGGGCCCGCTTCGACGGGTACGCGCGCGAAGCGCTGGCGGGCAGACGGCAGGCCGGTGGAGGCGCGGACCTCCAACTCGGTCTCGTCGTCGGTCGCGAGGAGCAGGAAGGCGGAGTCGCCGTCGAGCATGTCGCGGGCACGTTCGACCGTGCGCTGGAGGAGACCGTCGAGGTCGTCCGGGGCCGGGGAGCCGATGAACACCTCGAACGGGTCGGCGCTCTGGCCGTCGGAGGAGGTGTTCGTGTCGGAGGCGGGGCCTCGCAACGGGGTCTGGAGTACGGCGCGTTCGTGCTCGCGGACCAGGAGGCAGACCGTGGAGGGCTCGCCGCCGGTGTCGCGGACGCGCAGGTGGGAGGCGTACACGGAGGTGACGCGGCCGTTGGCGGCCCTTATGCCGTAGCTGCCCTCCCAGCGGGAGAGCTGAAGTGCCTCGGCGATGCCGGTGCTGGTACCGGGGGTGTGCGGCCAGGCCGCGAGGTCGGTCAGGGGCTTTCCGATCACCTGTTCGGCGGAGTAGCCGAAGAGTTCCTCGGCGTCCTCGTTCCACGAAATGATGGCGCACGTACGGTCGATCTGGATGACGGCGACGCGGACGCGGCCGTCGGCCAGCGGAAGGAGGTCCGCGGGCAGGGACGGGCCCGCCGTACGGGTGCCCACCGTGCGTTCGGGGAGGTCGAGTTGGAACCAGACCCGCTTGTTGGCGGGGGTGTACTCGACGCCCCAGCGGCTGGCCAGCGCGGCACACAGCTGGAGGCCACGGCCGCCCTCGCGGTCCAGGTTGCCCATGTTGACGGCCTGGCCCTGGAGGGGGATCTCGCGCTCGGGGTAGCGGTCGCCCACCTCGATCCGCACACCGTCGTCACTTCGCAGACACAGAACATCCGCGGAGGTGCCCGCGTGGACCACGGCGTTGGTGACCAGTTCGCTGGTGAGGACCACCGCGTCGTCGACGATGTCGGCGAAGCCCCAGCCCTGGAGGGTGTCGCGGACGAAGGAGCGGGCAGTCGCCACCGATCGTCCGACGGGCTCGAAGCTGGCTGCCGCGCGCGCGGTGATCACAGAACTCCTTGACCGGTTGTCGACGTGCAGGGCTGCCTGGCCGACCGGCTCGTGCCGCTGTTGCGGCAGAATGCCCGTCGGCCGGGGTTCCGGGTTCTGTCCCCCGGGGATCAGTCCGGTGGTCATGTGTGCGGCCGCCCTCCGATGCCCGCTCGTGCTCGTGCCACCGCCCAGGCCGGACGGACCGGCTCGGCTGGACAGCCGCATGCAAGGTTACTTACCTTCGCCGTCCGTGCGGATGCCGGTCTGCAGTGTTTCCGTCCGGAGGGTGTGCGGACGATGTGCGAAGCTGCCGAACTGTTATGGCCTGGTTCAACCAGGGTGAAACACTGGGCAAGCTCCTGAAGAAGGTTCGGGCAGGCCGAGTGGCTTACACGTACGGCGGGCAGCAGCCCGTGGTGCGGCTTTGTGTGTCCGGTTGACATGACGCTGTAGTAAGCAGAGCACGCGGCAGTAAACGGTATGCCGCCCAGTACCACCCGAGCACAGCAGTAACGGTCGATCCCTGCGGGAGGGACACAGTGGAGTCTGGCGCAGCGACGCGGGGCACAAAGACGCGCGCGAAGGGCGGACAGTCCCCGAGCGGCCAACGCAAACCACGGGGCGGGACCACCGCGGTGGACGCGGCCGCCCTGGACAGACTGCTGTCGGCGCTGGCGTCCATGCGTGACGGGAACTTCCGCAAGCGGCTCACGGTGTCCGGCGACGGCGTGATGTCGGAGATCGCGGCGGTCTTCAACGAGGTGGCCGACCGCAACCTGCATCTGACGGGTGAGCTGTCGCGGGTGCGGCGCATGGTGGGACGTGAGGGCAAGCTCACGGAAAGGCTGGAAACAGGCGCCTGTGAGGGCTCCTGGGCTTCCGCCATCGACGCCTCCAACGCGCTCGTGGACGATCTCGTACGGCCTGTCTCCGAGGTCGGCCGGGTGCTCTCCGCGGTGGCGGAGGGTGATCTGTCGCCCCGTATGGAGCTCAGGACTCAGGCGCCGGACGGGACGGGGCACCCGCTGCGCGGGGAGTTCCTGAAGGTCGGGCGGACCGTCAACAACCTTGTCGATCAGCTGTCCACGTTCACCGACGAGGTCACGCGTGTGGCCAGCGAGGTCGGTACCGAGGGCAAGCTGGGCGGACAGGCACGCGTGCGTGGCATGTCGGGTTCCTGGAAGGACCTGACGGAGTCCGTCAACACGATGGCGTACCGGCTGACGGCCCAGGTGCGGGACATCGCGCTGGTGACCACGGCGGTCGCCAAGGGGGACCTGTCGCGGAAGGTCACGGTTCACGTGGCCGGCGAGATGCTGGAGCTGAAGAACACCGTCAACACGATGGTGGACCAGTTGTCGTCCTTCTCCTCCGAGGTGACCCGGGTCGCGCGCGAGGTGGGCGTCGAGGGTGAGCTCGGCGGCCAGGCGCAGGTGCCCGGCGTGGCCGGAGTGTGGAAGGACCTCACCGATTCGGTGAACCTCATGGCCGGCAATCTGACGGCTCAGGTGCGCGGGATCGCACAGGTGACGACTGCGGTCGCCAATGGTGACCTGTCGCAGAAGGTGACGGTCTCGGCGCGCGGTGAGGTCGCGCAGCTCGCCGACACGATCAACCAGATGACCGAGACGCTGCGGATCTTCGCGGACGAGGTCACACGCGTGGCCAACGAGGTCGGCGCCGAGGGACAGCTCGGCGGGCAGGCGAACGTGCCGGGTGCGGCGGGGACGTGGAAGGACCTCACCGATTCGGTGAACACGGTCTTCCGGAACCTCACCACACAGGTGCGGGACATCGCCGCGGTGACGACGGCCGTGGCCAACGGTGACCTGTCGCAGAAGGTCACCGTCGACGTGGCCGGCGAGATGCTGGAGCTGAAGAACACCGTCAACGGGATGGTGGACCAGCTGTCGGCCTTTGGTGCCGAGGTCACGCGGGTGGCGCGTGAGGTCGGTGTCGAGGGTGAGCTGGGCGGTCAGGCGCAGGTGCCTGGTGCCGCCGGTACCTGGAAGGACCTCACCGACTCCGTCAACACGGCGTTCCGCAACCTCACCGGACAGGTGAGGAACATCGCCCAGGTGACGACGGCGGTGGCCAACGGTGACCTGTCCCAGAAGGTCACCGTGGATGTCTCGGGCGAGATGCTCCAGCTGAAGAACACCGTGAACACGATGGTGGACCAGCTGTCCGCGTTCGGCGCCGAGGTCACGCGGGTGGCCCGGGACGTGGGCACAGAGGGCCGACTGGGCGGTCAGGCCCGTGTGGACGGCGTCTCCGGCACGTGGAAGGAGCTCACCGACTCCGTCAACTTCATGGCGGGCAACCTCACCTCGCAGGTGCGGCAGATCGCCCAGGTAACGACGGCGGTGGCGCGGGGTGACCTGTCGCAGAAGATCGACGTGGACGCGCGCGGGGAGATCCTGGAGCTGAAGAACACCCTCAACACGATGGTGGACCAGCTCTCCGCGTTCGCCGACCAGGTGACGCGGGTGGCCCGCGAGGTGGGTACGGAGGGCAGGCTGGGCGGCCAGGCCCAGGTGCCCGGGGTCGCCGGTGTGTGGCGCGACCTGACCGACTCCGTGAACGGAATGGCAGGAAACCTTACTGCCCAGGTCCGCAACATCGCCCAGGTCGCGACGGCGGTGGCGCGGGGTGACCTGTCGCAGAAGATCGACGTGGACGCGCGCGGGGAGATCCTGGAGCTGAAGAACACCCTCAACACGATGGTGGACCAGCTGTCGAGCTTCGCCGACCAGGTGACGCGGGTGGCGCGCGAGGTGGGAACGGAGGGCATCCTCGGCGGTCAGGCCGAGGTGCAGGGTGTCTCCGGCACCTGGAAGGACCTCACGCAGTCCGTGAACTTCATGGCGAACAACCTGACCATCCAGGTGCGCAACATCGCCGAGGTCACGACCGCGGTCGCCAAGGGGGACCTGTCCAAGAAGATCACCGTCGACGCGAAGGGCGAGATCCTCGAACTCGTCAGCACCGTCAACACGATGGTGGACCAGCTGTCCTCCTTCGCGGAGCAGGTGACGCGGGTGGCGCGCGAGGTGGGAACGGAGGGCATCCTCGGCGGTCAGGCCCACGCGTCGGGCGTCACGGGCATTTGGAAGGACCTCACCGACAACGTCAACCTGATGGCCAACAACCTGACCGTGCAGGTGCGCAACATCTCCCAGGTCGCGTCGGCGGTCGCCAACGGTGACCTGACGCGGACGGTGACGATCGAGGCCCGCGGGGAGGTGGCGCAGCTCGCGGACACCTTCAACACCATGGTGAAGACGCTGAGTTCGTTCGCCGACCAGGTCACCAAGGTGGCCCGTGAGGTGGGCACGGACGGCATCCTGGGCGGCCAGGCGCGGGTGCCCGGTGTGGCCGGCACCTGGAAGGACCTCACCGAGTCGGTGAACCAGATGGCGTCCAACCTGACCGGTCAGGTGCGGAACATCGCCATGGTGACCACGGCCATCGCCAAGGGTGACCTGACGAAGAAGATCGACATCGACGCCCGCGGTGAGATCCTCGAACTCAAGACCACCATCAACACGATGGTCGACCAGCTGTCCTCGTTCGCCGAGGAGGTCACCCGGGTCGCCCGCGAGGTGGGCACCGAGGGGCAGCTCGGCGGCCAGGCACGCGTGCGTGATGTCGACGGCACCTGGCGCGACCTCACCGAGTCCGTGAACGAGATGGCGGGAAACCTCACCCGGCAGGTGCGTGCCATCGCCCGCGTGGCGACCGCGGTGACCCGGGGCGACCTGAACCTGAAGATCGACGTGGACGCGTCCGGTGAGATCCAGGAGCTCCAGGACTACATCAACAAGATGATCGCCAACCTGCGTGACACCACGATCGCCAACAAGGAGCAGGACTGGCTCAAGGGCAACCTGGCTCGCATCTCGGCCCTCATGCAGGGTCGCCGGGACCTCGAGGACGTGGCCTCACTGATCATGAGCGAGCTGACGCCGGTGGTGACCGCGCAGCACGGCGCGTTCTTCGTGGCGATGCCGCTCCTCGACGGCAAGGACATGGGCGCCGAGGCCGAGGACCAGTACGAGCTGCGCATGCTCGGGTCGTACGGCTACTCCATGGGCTCCATGCCGACGTCGTTCCGGCCGGGTGAGGCGCTTATCGGGACGGCCGCCGAGGAGAAGCGCACGATCCTGGTGGAGAACGCGCCCAGCGGCTACCTGAAGATCTCCTCCGGTCTCGGAGAGGCGCCGCCCGCGCAGGTGATCGTCCTTCCGGTGCTGTTCGAGGGCAAGGTGCTCGGTGTCATCGAGCTCGCTTCCTTCACACCCTTCACGCACATCCAGAAGGACTTCCTCAACCAGATCGCCGAGATGATCGCGACCAGTGTCAACACCATCTCCGTCAACACCAAGACGGAGGTGCTGCTGAAGCAGTCGCAGGAGCTGACCGAACAGCTGCGGGAGCGGTCCGCCGAGTTGGAGAACCGGCAGAAGGCCCTCCAGGCGTCCAACGCCGAGCTGGAGGAGAAGGCCGAGCTGCTGGCCCAGCAGAACCGGGACATCGAGGTGAAGAACACCGAGATCGAGGAGGCCCGGCAGGTCCTGGAGGAGCGCGCCGAGCAACTCGCCGTATCGATGCGCTACAAGAGCGAGTTCCTCGCCAACATGTCGCACGAACTGCGTACGCCGCTCAACTCGCTGCTGATCCTCGCCAAGCTGCTCGCCGACAACGCGGACTCCAACCTCACCCCGAAGCAGGTCGAGTTCGCCGAGACCATCCACGGGGCCGGCTCCGACCTGCTTCAGCTGATCAACGACATCCTCGACCTGTCGAAGGTCGAGGCGGGCAAGATGGACGTCTCTCCGACGCGCATCGCGCTCGTACAGCTCGTGGACTACGTGGAGGCCACCTTCCGGCCGCTGACCGCGGAGAAGGGGCTCGACCTGTCCGTACGGGTCTCGCCGGAGCTACCCGCCACGCTGCACACCGACGAACAGCGGCTGCTTCAGGTGCTGCGCAACCTACTGTCCAACGCGGTGAAGTTCACCGACTCCGGGGCCGTCGAGCTGGTCATCCGGCCCGCCGCGAGGGATGTGCCGGTGGCCATCAGGGAGCAGCTGCTCGAGGCCGGCTCGCTGCGTGACGCGGACGCCGATCTGATCGCGTTCTCCGTGACCGACACGGGCATCGGGATCGCGGGCAGCAAGATGCGGGTGATCTTCGAGGCCTTCAAGCAGGCCGACGGCACCACCAGTCGCAAGTACGGCGGTACCGGCCTCGGGCTGTCGATCTCCCGGGAGATCGCGCAGTTGCTCGGCGGTGAGATTTACGCGCAGAGCGAGCCGGGACGAGGGTCGACGTTCACGCTGTATTTGCCCCTGCACCCCAGCGAACTGCCGCCGCAGGGCTACCAGCAGGCCATGCCCGCCCTGGAGGCCGGTGACCTGGTGGCGTCCACCTCGGAGAACGGGCGGTCCGAGGTGCACATCGAGACCCCGGCGGAGGTGAGGTCGTACCAGGAGACACAGAACGGTCCCGCCGCGCTCTTCCGGCGCCGGCGCAGGACCGCGCCGGCACTCGAGCAGCAGATCGGGCGGCCTGACCAGTGGTCGGCGGTGGAGCATCAGAGCGCGCCGCAGCCACGCCGGGGCATCCGGTTCGGCGGGGAGAAGGTGCTGATCGTCGACGACGACATCCGCAACGTCTTCGCGCTCACCAGCGTCCTCGAACAGCACGGACTGTCCGTGCTCTACGCGGAGAACGGCCGTGAGGGCATCGAGGTGCTGGAACAGCACGAGGACGTGGCGGTCGTCCTGATGGACATCATGATGCCGGAGATGGACGGGTACGCGACGACCACGGCGATCCGCAGGATGCCGCAGTTCGCCGGGCTTCCGATCATCGCCCTGACCGCCAAGGCCATGAAGGGCGACCGGGAGAAGGCCATCGAGTCGGGCGCCTCCGACTACGTGACCAAGCCGGTCGATCCCGACCACCTTTTGTCGGTGATGGCACAGTGGATGCGGGCGGAGTGACGGGATTCAGCGAAGATCACGCGGAGTTGTTGACTCAGGGTGCCCGACGCCGTGTAGAAGTACGGGATTCGGGGAACCTTCTGGTCTCCCGCTGCGTTTCTGCTACGTGCACAGTGACATCACGGTGACAGGGTGTGGCGACAGACAGGGTGCGGCTACGATGACCGGCACAAGGACGGGCGGCGAGAGGCAGTCGTCCCCAGGGGCGGCACCCGGTGCACATCCGGGGCGAGGAGGGCGGGCCATGGTGCAGAAGGCCAAGATCCTCCTGGTCGATGACCGGCCGGAGAATCTGCTGGCGCTGGAGGCCATCCTCTCCGCGCTCGATCAGACACTGGTGCGGGCATCGTCCGGGGAGGAAGCGCTCAAGGCGCTGCTCACGGACGACTTCGCGGTCATTCTGCTGGACGTCCAGATGCCCGGCATGGACGGTTTCGAGACCGCGGCACACATCAAACGGCGGGAGCGGACCCGGGACATCCCGATCATCTTCCTCACTGCGATCAACCACGGTCCGCATCACACCTTCCGCGGGTACGCGGCGGGCGCGGTGGACTACATCTCCAAGCCGTTCGACCCGTGGGTGCTGCGCGCGAAGGTCTCGGTCTTCGTCGAGCTCTACATGAAGAACTGCCAGCTTCGGGAGCAGGCGGCGCTGCTGCGGCTCCAGTTGGAGGGCGGCGGCAAGGCGGCGATCGGGGACACGAAGGAACCGGCAGGGCTGCTCGCCGAGTTGTCCGCGCGGCTGGCCGCTGTCGAGGAACAGGCGGAGGCACTGTCCAAACAACTGGATGACGACTCCGCGGACGCGGCCGCGGTGGCCACCGCGGCCCATCTCGAACGCAAACTCACGGGACTGCGGCGGGCGCTGGACGCGCTGGAGCCCGGAACCGGAAATTCTCCCGCGATGCCCTCGCAGAACTGACGTGTGGCGTAGGCGTCCTCGCGGGTGAGCCTGCGTCAGCTCGGCACCTCCCCAGGAGCGACACGAACGGGTGAAGCAGTGGGCACACGTGTCCCCGGTCGTCTCCACCGGTAATCTCACACCCATGGCCTCACGTCCCTCCGCAGCCAAGAAGCAGCCCGCGAAGAAGGCTGCCGCCCTCGCGAAGGGTCCGGCGAAGAAGGCCGTCGCGAGGAAAGCACCAGCCAAGAAGGCGCCCGCCCGGAAGGCCGCGGCGAAGAAGGCGGTACCGCCGAAGCCGGCGCCCAGCCCGACCGGTGGCATCCTCCGCCTCATCCGGGCCCTCTGGCTCGGCCTCGCCCATGCCGTGGGCGCGGTGTTCCGCGGGATAGGGCAGGGTGCGAAGAACCTCGATCCCGCGCACCGGAAGGACGGCGTGGCACTTCTGCTGCTCGGCCTCGGCCTGATCGTCGCCGCCGGAACCTGGTCGAACCTCCGGGGCCCGGTCGGCGACCTCGTCGAGATCATCGTGACCGGCGCCTTCGGGCGGCTCGACCTGCTCGTACCGATACTGCTCGCGGTCATCGCCGTCCGGTTCATCCGGCACCCCGAGAAGCCCGAGGCCAACGGCCGGATCGTGATCGGTCTGTCGGCCCTCGTCATCGGCGTGCTCGGCCAGGTCCACATCGCCTGCGGCTCGCCCGCCCGTAGCGACGGCATGCAGGCGATAAGGGATGCCGGCGGCCTCATCGGCTGGGGAGCGGCGACCCCGCTGACGTACACCATGGGCGAGGTCCTCGCCGTACCGCTTCTCGTCCTGCTGACGGTCTTCGGGCTGCTCGTCGTCACGGCCACCCCGGTCAACGCCATCCCGCGGCGGCTGCGGGAGCTCGGCGTGCGGCTCGGGATCGTCCACGACCCGGCCGAGGACGAGTTCACCGGGGACGACGAGCGCTACGACGACCAGTGGCGTGAGGCACTGCCCCCGCGCGGCGCCAGGCGCGGCACCGCCCCCGAGTCGTACGACCCCGACGGCGCGGAGCAGGACGCGCTCTCCCGGCGTCGTGGCCGCCCCAGGCGCTCCGCTGTGCCGCAGCCCGCGATGGACCGGCAGATGGACGCCGTGGACATCGCTGCGGCCGCCGCGGCGGACCTGGACGGCGTCGTCATGCACGGTCTGCCGCCCTCTCCGCTAGTCGCCGACCTCACCCAGGGCGTCAGGGTGGGGGACCGGGTGGAGACGACCCCGGTACCCTCGCCGGTCCCGGCCGCGCGGCCCAAGCAGGAGAAGCTCAAGGTCGAGGTCGCCGATCTCACCAAGCCCGCTCCCGAGGCGCCCAGTGAACTGCCTCCGCGCGCCGAGCAGCTCCAGCTGTCCGGCGACATCACCTACTCGCTGCCCTCGCTCGACCTCCTCGAACGCGGCGGCCCCGGCAAGGCGCGCAGCGCGGCCAACGACGCCGTCGTCGCCTCACTGACGAACGTCTTCACGGAGTTCAAGGTCGACGCCGCGGTCACCGGCTTCACACGCGGGCCGACCGTCACGCGCTACGAGGTCGAGCTCGGCCCCGCCGTGAAGGTCGAGCGGATCACCGCGCTGGCCAAGAACATCGCCTACGCCGTCGCCAGCCCGGATGTACGGATCATCAGCCCGATCCCCGGCAAGTCCGCGGTCGGCATCGAGATCCCGAACACCGACCGCGAGATGGTCAACCTGGGTGACGTGCTTCGGCTCGCGGCGGCCGCCGAGGACGACCACCCCATGCTGGTCGCGCTCGGCAAGGACGTCGAGGGCGGCTATGTGATGGCCAACCTGGCGAAGATGCCCCACGTGCTCGTCGCCGGAGCCACCGGTTCCGGTAAGTCGTCGTGCATTAACTGCTTGATCACTTCCGTCATGGTGCGCGCGACCCCTGAGGACGTGCGCATGGTGCTCGTCGACCCCAAGCGCGTGGAGCTGACCGCCTACGAGGGCATCCCGCACCTGATCACGCCGATCATCACCAACCCGAAGCGGGCCGCGGAGTCGCTCCAGTGGGTCGTACGGGAGATGGATCTGCGCTACGACGACCTGGCGGCGTTCGGGTACCGGCACATCGACGACTTCAACCAGGCCATCCGCGACGGCAAGCTCAAGACGCCGGAGGGCAGCGAGCGGGAGCTCAAGACCTATCCGTATCTGCTGGTGATCGTCGATGAGCTCGCCGACCTGATGATGGTCGCGCCACGGGACGTCGAGGACTCGATCGTGCGCATCACGCAGCTCGCGCGAGCGGCCGGCATCCACCTGGTGCTCGCGACGCAGCGTCCCTCGGTGGACGTCGTCACCGGGCTGATCAAGGCGAACGTGCCCTCGCGGCTCGCCTTCGCCACCTCCTCGCTCGCCGACTCGCGCGTCATCCTCGATCAGCCCGGCGCCGAGAAGCTGATCGGCAAGGGCGACGGGCTCTTCCTGCCGATGGGGGCCAACAAGCCCACCCGTATGCAGGGCGCCTTCGTGACCGAGGACGAGGTCGCGGCGGTCGTCCAGCACTGCAAGGACCAGATGGCGCCGGTCTTCCGGGACGACGTGGTCGTGGGCACCAAGCAGAAGAAGGAGATCGACGAGGAGATCGGCGACGACCTCGACCTGCTGTGCCAGGCGGCCGAACTGGTCGTCTCCACGCAGTTCGGGTCGACCTCCATGCTCCAGCGCAAGCTCCGGGTCGGCTTCGCGAAGGCGGGGCGGCTGATGGACCTGATGGAGTCCCGCGGGATCGTCGGACCGAGCGAGGGGTCCAAGGCTCGTGATGTTCTTGTGAAGGCTGACGAGCTGGACGGAGTGCTCGCGGTGATCCGCGGGGAGGCTTGAGGGGAGCCCGGAGCGGGTGCGGCCACCGATGTTCGATTGTGACTCACCCGTAAGGGATCATTGAGCAACCGTTTCCCTTCGGCGTACGTCAAGTTGAGGGAAGCGGAAAGCCGCTGCCCCGTCATCGGCCTGTCCGGCCATTCCGATGGCGTACAAAGTCCTACCGCCCGCTTGCCCCACCCTTTCGCACCCCCCCTAGACTGAACCTCCAGCACAGGTGGCTTAAACGCTCGAAAGGCGCCCCCGTGTCCATCGGCAACTCCCCTGAAGACGAGCGTCCGTTCGAAGACGACCGACAGGAAGCCCGCCTCTCCGTCGGTCAGGCCCTCAAACAGGCGCGGATCACGGCAGGGCTGACCGTTGACGACGTCAGCAACGCCACCAGGGTCCGTATCGCCATCGTGCATGCCATCGAGGCGGACGACTTCGCCGCCTGTGGCGGCGATGTGTACGCCCGGGGTCACATCAGGACCCTGGCCAAGGCCGTCCGCCTGGATTCGGCCCCCCTCATGGAGCAGTTCTCCGCCGACCACGGCGGAGGCCGTCCCGCCCCGACCCCGGCCGCTCCGCTGTTCGAGGCGGAACGCATCCGTCCCGAGCGGCGCGGACCCAACTGGACCGCGGCCATGGTCGCCGCCATCGTCGCCGTGGTCGGCTTCGTCGGGTTCACCGCCTTCAAGGGCGGGGACGACGGCGGGACGACGCAGGTCGCCGACGGCACCACGCCCGCCGTGACCAAGTCGCCCACGCCCAAGTCCGACAAGACCACCAAGGACCCGAAGCCGACGCCGTCCGACAGTGCCATCGCGGCGGCACCCCAGGACAAGGTCACCGTGCAGATCAGCGCCGCCGACGGAAAGAGCTGGATCCTCGCCAAGGACCACAACGGCCGGACCCTCTTCGACGGGCTGCTCCAGCAGGGCGACACCAAGACCTTCCAGGACAGTGAGAAGGTCAATCTCGTCCTCGGCGACGCCGGGGCGATCCAGCTCTATGTGAACGGCAAGAAGATCGACGACGACTGGCAGCCGGGCGCCGTGGAGCGCCTGACGTACACGAAGGGTGACCCGCAGGTCGGCTAGCGACCTGTTCGGTTTTCGTTCCCGCGGGGTTGGCCACGGTCGGTCAACCCCGTCGACGTGGGGTGTCAGTGGGACGAAGTAGTCTTGAGCCCATGCCTGAACGCCGTACCGTCGCACTCGTCACCCTTGGCTGCGCCCGTAACGAGGTGGACTCGGAGGAGCTCGCAGGCCGTTTGGAGGCGGACGGCTGGGATCTCGTGGAGGACGCCGCGGACGCGGACGTCGCCGTCGTCAACACCTGTGGCTTCGTCGAGGCCGCCAAGAAGGACTCCGTCGACGCCCTCCTGGAGGCGAACGACCTCAAGGGGCACGGCAGAACCCAGGCCGTCGTGGCGGTGGGCTGCATGGCCGAGCGGTACGGCAAGAACCTCGCCGAGGCCCTCCCCGAGGCCGACGGAGTGCTCGGCTTCGACGACTACGCGGACATCTCCGACCGGCTCCAGACGATCCTCAGCGGCGGCGTCCACGCCTCGCACACCCCACGTGACCGCCGCAAGCTGCTGCCGATCAGCCCGGCCCAGCGTCAGGAGTCGGCCGCGACAGTCGCCCTGCCCGGACACGGACCGGCCGCGCAGGAGGCACAGCCTCCCGCCGATCTCCCGGAAGGGCTCGCTCCGGCCTCCGGCCCCCGTGCGCCCCTGCGCCGCCGCCTGGACGGTGCACCGGTCGCCTCGGTGAAGCTCGCCTCCGGCTGCGACCGGCGCTGCTCCTTCTGCGCCATCCCGTCTTTCCGCGGTTCCTTCATCTCGCGCCGGCCGTCGGACGTCCTGAACGAGACGCGCTGGCTGGCCGAGCAGGGAGTCAAGGAGGTCATGCTGGTCTCCGAGAACAACACGTCGTACGGCAAGGACCTCGGTGACATCCGCCTGCTGGAATCCCTGCTGCCCGAGCTCGCCGCGATCGACGGTCTCGAACGGGTGCGCGTCAGCTACCTCCAGCCCGCCGAGATGCGGCCCGGCCTGATCGACGTGCTGACGTCCACGCCTAAGGTGATGCCGTACTTCGACCTGTCCTTCCAGCACTCCGCCCCCGGCGTGCTGCGCGCGATGCGCCGCTTCGGCGACACCGACCGCTTCCTGGAGCTTCTCGACACCGTCCGAGGCAAGGCTCCCGGGGCCGGCGTGCGCTCCAACTTCATCGTGGGCTTCCCCGGCGAGACCGAGGCCGACCTCGCGGAGCTGGAGCGGTTCCTGAACGGCGCGCGCCTGGACGCGATCGGCGTCTTCGGGTACTCCGACGAGGAGGGCACCGAGGCCGCGACGTACGAGAACAAGCTGGACGAGGACGTCGTCGCCGAGCGGCTGGCGCACATCTCCCGGCTCGCCGAGGAGCTCGTCTCGCAGCGCGCCGAGGAGCGCGTCGGTGAGACCGTGCACGTGCTGGTCGAGTCGGTGGACGACGAGGGTGTGTACGGCCGCGGAGCGCACCAGGCGCCGGAGACCGACGGCCAGGTGCTGCTCACGAGCGGCGAAGGTCTGAGCGTCGGCCGTATCGTCGAGGCAAAGGTGGTCGGTACGGAAGGTGTCGACCTGGTGGCCGAGCCGCTCCAGGGCTCGCTCGCGTGGAGTGAGGAGGCGGGCAGATGACCGGACTTCCGGCGTCCGCTGCGGGTGGCCCCTCCGCCGCGAAGGGCGGACCGGCGAGCGGGGTCCCGGGTACCGCGTCCGGCGCGGCGCCGAGCGCTCCTTCGAACCTGGTCTCCGGTACGGCTGCCGAGGCACTGACGAGCGTCGTCCCCGTGGTGAGTGGTGTTACCGGAGTCGCTTCGGACGCCGAGGTCGAATCCGGAGCGAAGCCCGCGCGTGGGAAGAAGATCGCGGCCGCTGCCGTCAACCAGGCCAGTGTCTGGAACATCGCCAACCTGCTGACCATGCTCCGGCTGCTTCTCGTGCCCGGCTTCGTCGCCCTGATGCTGGCCGCCGGCGGGTACGACCCGGCGTGGCGCTCGTTCGCCTGGGCGGCCTTCGCCGTCGCCATGATCACCGACCTGTTCGACGGACACCTGGCTCGCGCCTACGACCTCGTCACCGACTTCGGGAAGATCGCCGACCCCATCGCCGACAAGGCGATCATGGGGGCCGCGCTGATCTGTCTCTCCGGTCTCGGCGACCTGCCGTGGTGGGTGACGATCGTCGTCCTCGGCAGGGAGCTGGGGATCACCCTGCTGCGTTTCCTCGTCATCCGGTACGGCGTGATCCCGGCGAGCCGTGGCGGCAAGCTCAAGACCCTCAGCCAGGGCATCGCCGTAGGGATGTACATCCTGGCCCTGACCGGCTGGCTGGCCACGGCGAGGTTCTGGGTGATGGTGGTGGCGGTCGTCCTGACCGTCGTGACCGGACTCGACTATGTGAGACAGGCCATTGTGCTGCGCAGGCAGGGAATCGCCGAGCGCAAAGCAGCGTTGGAGGAGGCGGAAGCGTGAATTCTCCGGCTGCTCGAGTGGTGCAACTACTCGCGGTGAAGGGCCAGACCCTCGCGGTCGCCGAGTCGCTCACGGGCGGACTGGTTGCGGCGGAAATCACAGCGGCTCCCGGGGCGTCCCAGGCGTTCAGGGGTTCGGTGACCGCCTACGCCACCGAACTGAAGCACGAGGTCCTGGGTGTCGACGCCACCCTGCTGCACGAGCGAGGCGCGGTGGATCCGCAGGTCGCGGCCCAGATGGCGGCCGGCGTACGCAAGGCGCTCGGTGCCGACTGGGGCATCGCGACCACCGGGGTCGCGGGTCCGGAACCGCAGGACGGCAAACCCGTCGGAACGGTTTTCGTGGCCGTGGACGGGCCCTCCGAGAGCGCTTCCGCGGGAACCGGTCGCGGGAAAGTGACCGCGTTGCGGTTGAACGGCGACCGCGCGGAAATTCGTATGGAGAGTGTGCGGAGCGTACTTGCACTGCTTCTGGAAGAGCTTGCGGGCGAACAGTCCGGTAATGAGCGGGCACAGGATACGGAACGGAACGGGGGGTTTTGATGTTTGCAGCCCTGAGTGAACACGACATCGCTCCCCGCACGGCCGCGGCGCAAGGCGGTACGGTGGGGCGTGAAGGATGCGGCTACGCGGTCCGAGGAGGGAGCCACCGATGATTCTGCTCCGTCGCCTGCTGGGTGACGTGCTGCGTCGGCAGCGCCAACGCCAGGGCCGTACTCTGCGCGAAGTCTCCTCCTCCGCCCGAGTCTCACTCGGCTATCTCTCCGAGGTGGAGCGGGGGCAGAAGGAGGCTTCCTCCGAGCTCCTGTCCGCGATCTGCGACGCGCTGGACGTACGGATGTCCGAGCTCATGCGGGAAGTGAGCGACGAGCTCGCCCTCGCTGAGCTGGCCCAGTCCGCTGCGGCCACTCCGAGCGCGCCGGTGTCGGCTCCGGTGCGCCCGATGCTGGGTGCCGTTTCCGTGAAGGGTGTGCCACCGGAACGGGTGACCATCAAGGCGCCCAGCGAAGCGGTGGATGTCGTAGCGGCGTGATGCCGAGTGTGCGCCGCCATGTGGTGACGGCGCGCTGAAAGAAGTGTGCGGGGCCCCGGACGGGCTTCTCCGAGTGATCTGGAGAGGCGCCGATCGGGGTTTTCGTGCATTTTGGAGCAGTGATCGTGCCGCGTGCGTGTGTGCCCTCGGTGCGCCCTGCCGACAAGTGAGACGGCGGTCTAGCGTCCGGGCTGGAGGTGGCTGCATGGCGGGGCCGACAGTGCGCCGGGGGGTGGCTCTGGGGCTCGGGGTGTTTTGGTGGTGGGCCATGGCGCGGCTGCTTCTGGCGCCGGACGCCGGGGTGCTCGAGGGGGCTGTCGCGGCCGGCGGGTGGGGGCTGAGCCTGCTGCCGGTGCACTGCGTGCCGAAGGCGCGGGCCGCGGGAGCCGTTGCCACGGGGCGGTGGCGTCAGGCGTGGTGGGTGGGGAGGAGCGGGGGGAGGAGTGCGGGGGCCGGCCTGTCTGGTGGGGCGGGTCGGTCGGGTGGGGTGGGGTGAATCCGGTGGGGTCGGTCGGACGGAGGGGTTTGAACCGGTCGGCTGGAGGGGGTCGGTCCGGTGCGCTGGGCCGGTTCCCTGAGGAGGGTCGGTTTGGTGGGGTGGGCCGGTCTGGTGGGAGGGTCGGCCGGCTTGGTGGGGCGGGTCGGTCGGAAGGGGGCCTGTCCGGTGGCGCGGGTCGGTCGGCGGGGTGATTTAGGCGAGTGGGTCCGTCCGTCGGACACGGGGATTTGAACCGGTCAGGTGGAGGGGGGCGGTCCGGAGGGGCGGGTCGGTCTGGTGAGGTGGGACGGCCGGTGGGGTGATTGGTGGAGGGGGATCGGCTACCAGGGCATCGCCACCCCGCCGTTCGGGCGGAGGATCTGGCCGGTTGTGAAGGATGAGGCGTCCGAGGCCAGGTAGAGGACGGCGTGGGCGATGTCCTCCGGTTCGCCGACCCGGTTCAGGGGGGACAGGCGGGACATGAGCGCTTCGGTGTGGGCCTGCGTCCGCTCGTCATGGCGGTCGGTCATGGGGGTGCGGATCCAGCCCGGGGCGACAGCGTTGACCCGGATGCCGTAGCGGCCCACTTCGGTGGCCAGGGTCTTCGTCAACTGGACCACCGCTGCCTTGGCCGCGCCGTAACAGAGCAGCCCGGGGCCGCCGGTGTCCACGGCGCCGGAGGCCATCGTGACGATGCTGCCCCTCGTCCCGCGGTCGAGCATCAGGTGCGCCGCCTCCTGGCAGGCGTACAGCACCCCTTTGAAGTTGACGTTCAGGACGCGGTCCAGGTCTTCGTCCCTCGTCTCCAGGACCGGGCTGCTGTGCATGATCCCGGCGACCGCGGCCAGGACGTCCAGGCGCTCGCAGGAGGCGACGGCCCGGCGCAGCTGCTCGCGGTCGGTGACGTCGAGGGGGTGGGTCTGTGCCGTGCCGCCTGCGCCCTTGATCAGGGTCGCCGTCTCGTGCAGGCCCTGTTCGTCGCGGTCCGCGCAGTGCACGGTGGCGCCCGCCTCGGCGAGCAGTACGGCGGACGCGCGGCCGATGCCGCTCGCTGCGCCGGTGACGAACGCGGTGCGTCCGATGAGGTCGTACGCGCTGACGGCCATGGAGCGACGGTACGAGCGTTTCTGACGGGTCGTCAATTAGTCGTACGGCGTGAGGTTCTGGAGCGTGTTCCGCCGGGTGCCCCGCGGTGTGGGTTCGGGGCGGGGCCGGTCTGGCAGTGGGGGCACCAGTACGTGGGGCGTTCGCGGGAGCCGTCGCCCTGGTCGGCGGAGCGGATCGAGGTGTGGCAGCGGAGGCAGGGGCGGGGTGCGCGGCCGTACACGAACAGGTCCTGGCCGCGACGCCCCGTCGTGTTGCGTACCGGGCGGTCGCGGTTGGCCTCCAGGAGCTTCTTGGCGATGGCGGGCAGCTGGGCGGCGCGGTCCGCGGGGAGGGCGCCGATGGGGAGCCAGGGGGTGGCGCCGAGCAGGAAGCAGAGCTCGCTCTTGTAGATGTTGCCGATGCCGGCGAGGTTGCGCTGGTCGAGGAGGGCCTCGCCGAGGGGGCGGGTGGGGTCCTGGAGGAGGTTCACGAGGGCGCGCTCGGGGTCCCAGTCCGGGCCCAGGAGGTCGGGGCCCAGGTGGCCGACCGCCTTGTCCTCGTCGGTGGTGCGGAGGAGTTCGAGGACAGGGAGGCGGTAGCCGACGGCCGTGCGGTCGGTGGTGCCGAGGATCGCGCGGATCTGGTGAGTGGGGCCGCCGGTCCAGCGCCGGCTGTCGGCGTACACCCTCCAGGAGCCGTCCATGCGCAGGTGGGAGTGGAGAGTGAGGCCGCCTTCGATACGGGCGAGGAAGTGTTTGCCGCGTGGTGTGACATCGAGGACTCTGCGGCCCGTGAGGTCGGTTGTGGCGTATTTCGGCACCCTGAGGTCGCTACGGGTCAGCACCTTGCCGGCGAGGGCGTCGTGCAGGCGTCTCGCGGACTGCCAGACCGTGTCTCCTTCGGGCATGGGTCAAGGGTGGCATGGGGGTGCGGGCGGGGGCGTGCGGTGTGTTCGGTCTCGGCCTCGCCATGGTGGGGGGATCTGGTGTCGCGTCATGCGCGTAGTCGAAGGCCGCGGGGGGTGGCGATGAAGCCTGCTGTCTCCAGGAGGGTGCCGATGGGGGAGGTCAGGGCCGAGGTGCCGTTGACGCGTTCCACCGTGACGGTGCCGAGGGAGCCGGCCTTCGCGGCTTTCGCGAGGGCTTCGGCCGCCGTGTGCAGGCGGGGGTCGTCGGTGGGGGTGGTGTCGGGGGTTGAGGGCCAGGCCAGGAGGGTTTTGCCGCCTCGCTCCATGTAGAGCGTGAGCTCGCCGTCGACGAGGACCACCAGGGAGCCTGCCTTACGGCCCGGCTTGTGCCCGGCCTCGGTCGGGGGGTCGGGCCAGGGAAGCGCGGCACCGTAGGCGTTGGCGGGGTCGGCGGCGGCGAGGACGACGGCTCGGGAGGCGTCCGAGGCGTTGTGCCTGCGGCTGCCGAAGCCAGGGCCAGAGCCGGGCGTGGGGTGGGCGTACGGGCTCTGGACGTCGGGCCTGGGGTAGTCGCGCGGCGAGATGTACTCGTCCCGGGAGGCCGGGCTGCTGAAGCCGTTGTTTCCGGAGGCCGCGCTTTGGCCGGTCTCGCGGGTGTTCTGTTCGGTGGAAGGGTCGAAGGGGCCGAAGGCGTCCGTCCAGTCGAAGTCCTCGGCCAAAGTGCCGTTGGCGCCCGCTTGGTTGTCCGGGCTCCAGGCCGCGGCATCCGGGGCACTGCCCGGCACCGGCTCGCCCCTGTCGCGGGCGGTGGACACCGCCCGCAGGCGGTCGACTGCTCCGTCCATCGCGAACTGGGCGGCGCCGAGGCCTTCCACCACATAGCCGCGGCGGGCCTGGCCGTTGTCCTCGAAGGCGGAGAGGATGCGGTACGTCGCCGAGAAGCCGCCCTCGACGCCCTCCGCCGCGACCGCTCCCCGGGTGACCACTCCATGTCGGTCGAGGAGTGTGCGGGCCAAGGCGTGGGCGCGCACGGTCGGGTCGGGTTCGCGTTGGGGGAGCAGGGACCAGCGGCCGGCGACAGTCGGGGGACCGGTGCGCGAGGTGGTGCGGGCCGCGGCGGTGAGGGAGCCGTAGCGGCCGCGCGGGATGGTGCGTTTGGCGCGATGGGCGGTGGAACCGGCGGTGCGGCCGGAGCCCAGCAGGGAGCGCATGGGGCTGAGGGTGTCGTTGGTGAGCCGACCGGACCAGGCCAGGTCCCATACCGCGTCGGCCAGTTGGGGGTCCGTGGCGTCGGGGTGGGTGGTCGCACGGACCTGGTCGGCGATCTGACGGAAGAACAGGCCGTAGCCGCCGGAGAGGGTGTCCAGGACGGACTGGTGCAGTGCCGTCAGCTCCAGGAGGTGAGGCGGAGGCAGCAGAAGAGGGGCCGCGTCCGCCAGGTACAGGGAGACCCAGCCGTCCTTGCCGGGGAGTGCGCCCGCTCCGGCCCACACGAGCTCTCCGGTGGTGGTGAGTTCATCGAGCATGGCCGGGGTGTAGTTCGCGACGCGCGACGGCAGGACGAGCTTCTCCAGAGCGGAGGCGGGCACGGATGCGCTCTGCAACTGCTCGACGGCGCGCACCAGTCCGTCGATGCCGCGCAGGGAGTGGCCCTTGCCGATGTGCTGCCACTGCGGGAGGAACTGGGCCAGCGCTGGTGGCGGCACCGGTTCGAGTTCGTGCCGCAGGGCGGCCAGGGAGCGGCGACGCAGGCGACGGAGCACTGTCGCGTCGCACCACTCCTGGCCGATCCCCGCCGGGTGGAACTCACCCTGTACGACCCGCCCGCTCGCGGCGAGGCGCTGCAACGCGCCCTCGGTGACCGCCGGGCCCAGACCGAAGCGAGTCGCGGCCGACGCGGAGGTGAACGGGCCGTGGGTACGGGCGTGGCGGGCGAGCAGATCGCCGAGAGGATCCTTGACCGGCTCGGTGAAGGCCTCCGGGACACCGACCGGCAGTGCCGTGCCGAGTGCGTCGCGCAGGCGGCCCGCGTCCTCGATCGCCGCCCAGTGGTCGGCGCCGGCGACACGGACCTTGATCGCACGACGGGCTCGGGCGAGGTCCTGCGCCCACTGCGGGTCGGCGCCGCGCTCGGCCAGCTCGGCGTCCGTGACCGGGCCGAGGACGCGGAGGATGTCCGCGACGCCTTCGGCGTCCTTGACGCGGCGGTCCTCGGTGAGCCACTGGAGCTCTCGTTCCAGCTCGGTCAGCACCTCGGCGTCGAGCAGCTCTCGGAGCTCCGCCTGGCCGAGCAGCTCGGCCAGCAGGCGCGAGTCCAGCGAGAGGGCCGCCGCGCGGCGCTCGGCGAGGGGTGAGTCGCCCTCGTAGAGGAACTGGGCGACGTAGCCGAAAAGGAGGGAACGGGCGAAGGGGGAGGGCTCGGGGGTGGTGACCTCGACGAGGCGGACCTTGCGGGCCTCCAGGTCGCCCATCAGCTCGACGAGCCCGGGGACGTCGAAGACGTCCTGGAGGCATTCGCGGACCGCCTCCAGGACGATCGGGAACGAGCCGAACTCGCTCGCCACCTGGAGCAGTTGGGATGCCCGCTGGCGCTGCTGCCACAGGGGGGCGCGCTTGCCCGGGTTGCGACGGGGGAGCAGGAGCGCGCGGGCGGCGCATTCGCGGAAGCGGGAGGCGAACAGGGCCGAGCCGCCGACCTGGTCGGTGACCAGCTGGGCGACCTCGCCCTTGTCGAAGACGACGTCCGCGGCGCCTACGGGGGCCTGGTCGGTGTCGTACTCCGTGCCGGTCCGGGTGGGTTCCCGGTCGAGCAGGTCCAGGCTCATCAGGTCGGCGTCGGGCAGCCGTAGGACGATGCCGTCGTCGGCGTGCATGACCTGGGCGTCCATGCCGTAGCGCTCGGAGAGTTTGGCGCCGAGGGCGAGGGCCCACGGGGCGTGGACCTGGGCGCCGAAAGGGGAGTGGACGACGACTCGCCAGTCGCCGAGTTCGTCACGGAAGCGCTCCACGACGATCGTGCGGTCGTCCGGGATGTGGCCGCAGGCCTCGCGCTGCTCGTCGAGGTAGGACAGGACGTTGTCCGACGCCCATGCGTCCAGGCCCGCGGCGAGGAGGCGCAGGCGGGCGTCCTCCTTGGAGAGCGAGCCGACCTCGCGGAGGAACGCGCCCACCGCGCGGCCCAGTTCAAGGGGGCGGCCCAGCTGGTCGCCCTTCCAGAAGGGGAGCCGGCCGGGGACGCCGGGGGCGGGGGAGACCAGGACGCGGTCGCGGGTGATGTCCTCGATGCGCCAGGAGCTGGTGCCGAGCGTGAAGACGTCCCCCACGCGTGACTCGTAGACCATCTCCTCGTCCAGCTCACCGACCCTTCCGCCGCCCTTCTTCGGGTCGGAACCGGCGAGGAAGACGCCGAAGAGGCCGCGGTCGGGAATGGTGCCGCCGGAGGTGACGGCGAGGCGCTGGGCGCCGGGCCGGCCCGTGATGGTGCCGGCGATGCGGTCCCAGACCACGCGGGGGCGCAGTTCGGCGAAGGCGTCGGAGGGGTAGCGGCCGGCGAGCATGTCGAGGACCGCGGTGAACGCCGACTCGGGAAGGGAGGCGAAGGGGGCCGCTCTCCGGACCGTGGCGAGGAGGTCGTCCAGTTGCCAGGTGTCCATGGCCGTCATCGCGACGAGCTGTTGGGCGAGGACGTCCAGGGGGTTCGCGGGGACCTTGAGGGACTCGATGGAGCCGGTGCGCATGCGTTCCGTGACGACCGCAGCCTGGACCAGGTCGCCTCGGTACTTGGGGAAGACCACGCCGGTGGAGACCGCGCCCACCTGGTGACCCGCGCGGCCCACTCGCTGCAGGCCGGAGGCCACGGAAGGGGGTGACTCGACCTGGATCACGAGGTCTACCGCGCCCATGTCGATACCGAGTTCGAGACTGGAGGTGGCGACCACGGCGGGGAGGCGGCCGGCTTTGAGGTCCTCCTCGACCAGGGCGCGCTGTTCCTTGGAGACCGAGCCGTGGTGGGCCCGGGCGATGACCGGGGGAGCGCCCTGGGCCGCGCCGGAGCCGCCCATGAGTTCGGCCGGGGCGTGGTGTTCGTCCAGGGGCACGCCTGTGGCACGTTCGTAGGCGATCTCGTTGAGGCGGTTGCAGAGGCGTTCCGCGAGGCGGCGGGAGTTCGCGAAGACGATCGTGGAGCGGTGGGACTGGACCAGGTCGGCGATGCGCTCCTCGACGTGGGGCCAGATCGAGGGGCGCTCGGCGCTCTCGGAGCCGTCGGCCACCGGGGAGCCGCCCAGCTCGCCGAGGTCCTCCACCGGGACGACCACCGAGAGGTCGAATTCTTTGCCGGACTTCGGCTGGACGATCTCCGCCTTGCGCTGGGGGGAGAGATAGCGGGCGATCTCGTCGACCGGGCGGACCGTGGCGGAGAGGCCGATGCGGCGGGCGGGCCTCGGCAGGATTTCGTCCAGGCGCTCCAGGGAGAGGGCCAGGTGGGCGCCGCGCTTGGTGCCGGCCACGGCATGCACTTCGTCGAGGATCACTGTCTCGATGCCGGTGAGGGCGTCGCGGGCCGCGGACGTCAGCATCAGGAACAGGGATTCCGGAGTGGTGATCAGGATGTCCGGGGGGCGGGTGGCGAGGGCTCGGCGCTCGGCGGCGGGGGTGTCGCCGGAACGGATGCCCACCTTGATCTCGGGTTCGGGCAGGCCGAGGCGGACGGATTCCTGGCGGATGCCGGTGAGGGGACTGCGCAGGTTTCGCTCCACGTCCACGGCGAGGGCCTTGAGGGGGGAGACGTACAGGACTCGGCAGCGCTTCTTGGGGTCCGCGGGCGGGGGTGTGGAGGCGAGCTGGTCCAGGGCGGCCAGGAACGCGGCCAGGGTCTTGCCGGAGCCGGTGGGGGCCACCACCAGCACGTCCGAGCCCGCTGCGATGGCCTGCCACGCGCCTGCCTGGGCTGTGGTGGGCGCGTCGAACGCCCCCGTGAACCAGTCACGGGTCGCGGGGGAGAAGCCGTTCAGGGCTCGGTGAGCGGGGCTGACCATGCGTCCATCCTGCACCCGGCCACTGACAATGGCCCTGACCTGCGGGTTGCCTCCGGCGAGTGGGTCGGGGTGGGGGCGCCACTTCCCGGTCCGGCGGCCGCTGTCCCTCGACCGGTACGGGGTGGCGGGGTTGCCGAGACCGCCCGACGACCCGCCCAGCGCATCCGATGCCGTCGGCGTGACAATGGAGTATGGCGGGTTTCGACGAGCGGGCGCGGCACTGGCGCTATGCCGGGCTGCCCGGGGTCGATCTGCTGCGGGCCCGGTATGTGCGGAAGACGTTCGTGCGGCATACGCATGAGAACTTCGTGATCGCAGCCATCGCCGAGGGGGCGGAGGTCTTTCACCATCGGGGGGCCGATCAGTACGCGGGAACCGGCACGCTGGCGCTGGTCAATCCCGACACGCCTCATACGGGGCGGGCCGGGGTGCCCGAGGGCTGGCGGTACGGGGCCGTGTACCCGGCACCCGACGTGGTCGCCGCGATCGCCGCCGAGACCACCTCTCTGCGCGGTGCACCCGGCTTTGTGCGGCCCGTGCTCGATGATCCGTACGCGGTCGGTCTGGTGCATCAGGTCCTGCGGGCTGCGGACGAGGGGAACGCGTTGGCCGCCGACACCTTGCTGCGGGTTGCCGTGACGCGGTTGCTGCGCTCGAACGGTGGGGTGCTGCCGGAGCGGGACGTGCGGTCTGCGGGGGCCCGGACCGCCGTGCGCGCGCGTGCCGTGCTGGAGGAGCGGATGGCCGAGCCGCCGACCTTGGAGGGGCTGGCCGCGGATCTCGGGACCAGTCCGTTCGCGCTGTTGCGGGCCTTTCGAAGGGTCTACGGGATGCCGCCCCACACGTGGCTGACGGACGCTCGGGTGCGACGGGCCCGGCGGCTGCTGGACGCGGGGGTCGGTCCGGCGTCCGCCGCCGTCGAGGTGGGGTTCACGGACCAGCCTCATCTGAACCGGCATTTCACGCGGATCGTCGGGGTGCCCCCGGGGGCCTACCAACGGGAGCGCAAGAACGTACAAGACCCTTCCGAGCAGCCTCTTCTAACGTCCGAGGCGTGGCAGAACAACCAGCAATCGCAGATACGCACGCCGATGGCGGAGGAAAGCCGGACGCCGCCGTCGTACGAGACGCCCTCGGAGTCGGGGTGGCCGTCGGACTGTCCGGTTTCGCCTTCGGGGTGACCTCGGCCGGCAGCGGACTCACGCTGCCGCAGACCTGTGCGCTCAGTCTCCTGGTGTTCACGGGCGCGTCCCAGTTCGCCCTCGTGGGAGCGCTCGCGGCCGGAGGCAGTCCTCTTACGGCGGCCGCCGGGGCCTTCTTCCTGGGGGTGCGCAACACGTTCTACGGACTGCGGCTGTCGCAGTTGCTCGCACTTCCGCGCGCGGTGCGGCCCTTCGCCGCCCAGTGGGTGATCGACGAGACGACGGCGGTCACGCTGGCGCAGCCCACGCGGCGTGGTGCCCGCATCGGGTTCGCCGTCACGGGACTTCCCAATGCTTATGTCAAGCCGCTTCTGTGGTGGGAAGTGAGGAGTGATAGCACTCGCTGTCGCGGATCATCGCCCACAGAACGTTGATGCGTCGACGTGCGAGGGCGAGGAGAGCCTGCTTGTGCCCCTTTCCTTCGCTCCGCTTTCGCTGGTAGTACGTCTTGGAGGCGGGGCAGGACTTGAGGCTGGCCATCGCCGACAAGTACATGGCCCGCAGCAGGCCGCGGTGGTAGCGGCGGGGTCTGCGCAGGTTGCCGCTTACGCGGCCGGAGTCGCGGGGCTGCGGGGCCAGGCCGGCGAAGCCGGCCAGGCGGTCGGCACTGCCGAAGGCATCCATGTCGCCACCCGTCGCGGCGATGAACTCGGCGCCGAGCCTGGGCCCCATACCGGGCAGGCTGCGGATCACCTCGGCGTGGGGATGTTCGCAAAACCGGGCCTCGACCAGGGCGTCGAGTTCCGCGACCTCCTCGTCGAGGGCCAGCACCGCCTTCGCGAGGCGGGCCACCATCGCGGCGGCCAGTTTCTCGCCGGGCAGCGTGGTGTGCTGGGCCCGGGCGGCTTCCACGGCGATGTGAGCGAGTGCGGCGGCACCTTTGACCTTGCGGTTCTTCAGCCAGGTCTCGATCCGCTTCGCGCCTGCGCGGCGGATCGCTGACGGCGTCTGGTAGCCGGTCAGAAGGATCGCAGGACCCTTGTTGGTCAAGTCCAGCGCCCGTTCCAACGCAGGGAATATCTCCAGCAGTTGGGCCCGGAGGCGGTTGATCTGCCGGGTGCGGTCGAAGACCACGTCAAGGCGCCGGGTGGTCAGGGTGCGCAGGTCGACAGCGATCTCTTCCCCGGGCCTGAGCAGTCCCAGGTCCCGGCGGACGCGGGCCTGGTCGGCGATGACGAAGGCGTCTTTCGCGTCGGTCTTCCCCTCGCCCCGATAGGTGGCCGAGGCTCGGTGAACCGCCAGGCCGGTGAGGTAGGCGACTGGCTGGTCGTGGGCGATGAGCAGGCCGATCAGCAGGGCGGCGCCCCCGTGGTTGAGATCGACGGCCCAAAGCGCATCGTCGGATATCGCCAGCACTTCGCCGATCAGCGCCAGCAGCTCACTCTCGTCGTTCAGGGTCCGGCGGGACAGCAACCGCTCGCCCTCTGCATTGATCACCACGGTGTGATGATGCGTCTTGCCGATGTCCACCCCGGCCCAGATCTCGGACATATGCCCCTCCGCCAGTTCGTCTGACATTGATCCCGCAGACGACCTCGCCGACGTTGTCCTACAGCAGCGATCGAGTCGCGTCTCCCAATCAGCGGTCGAGTCGTCGCGGGGCTCTGGGCGGCCAAGTCCCGTAAGCCATCTGTCGGCTCAGCCTTTACAGCCATACCCGGAGCCCCCGGGCCCCTCTGATCCTACGAACGATCAGATCAGACCCACGCCTTGAAAGGTAGGACTGAGCCTTTATGTGCTGTGGAATCTGACCACCCTGCTGGGTGCCCTGGGCGCCGACGCGATCGGTGACACGCGTGCGTGGGGGCTGGACGCGGCCGGGCCCGCTGTCTTCCTGGCGCTGCTGGCGCCCATGGTGAAGAGCGGCACCGAGCGGGTCGTGGCCGGGCTGGCCGTGCTGCTCGGGCTCGGTCTGCTTCCTGTGCTGCCGGCCGGTGTGCCGGTGCTGGCGGCCGCTCTCGCGGCGCCTCTCGTCCTGTGGGTGCGCGGGCGTCGTGAGCGGGCGCGGGGGGAGGGGCGGTGAACACCTGGATCGCCATCGGAGCCACCGCCCTTGGGTGTTACGCCGTCAAGCTCGTCGGGCTGCTCGTACCGGCGGGCGTTGTCGACCGGCCCTCGGTGAGGCGGCTCGCCGCACTGCTGCCCGTGGCTCTGCTGGCCGCGCTCACCGCCCAGCAGACCTTCGCCGACGGACGGGTGCCGGTGCTCGACGCACGGGCCGCCGGGCTGGCCGCGGCCGCCGTGGCGCTGTTTCTGCGGGCCCCGTTCCTGCTCGTGGTCGCGGCCGCGGTGGTCGTGACGGCGGGCGTGCGGGCCGTAGGAGCGTGACGCACCGCCGGCCCACGCGCGTTGTGCCGGCTCAGCCCACGTCGCGGCCGTAGGCGCGCAGAGTCTGCAGGGCCTCGATCGTCACGACGGGGCGGGCTTCGAGAGCGGTGGCCGGTGCCCACTGGCGCCAGCGGATGGGCCAGCCGCCGTCCTCCCGCTGGTCGGCCGCGAGGAAGTCCAGTGAACGGGCCATCTCGACGTCCGTGAACCACGCGCGCGCCAGGGAGTCCGGTGTCTTCGCGTAGTCGTGCGGGAAGTGGTGCTCGCCCGGGGCGTAGCCGGGG
This sequence comes from Streptomyces sp. NBC_00285, assembly GCF_036174265.1. Classification (NCBI taxonomy): domain Bacteria; kingdom Bacillati; phylum Actinomycetota; class Actinomycetes; order Kitasatosporales; family Streptomycetaceae; genus Streptomyces; species Streptomyces sp. NBC_00285. The sequence continues at coordinate 7,853,725 of NZ_CP108055.1, forward strand.
GATACGGGGAACGCGCCGAGGCTCCCGGGGTCCAGCGCGGCCAGCCGCTGCTCGCGCACCAGACGGCCCAGGCGGTCGGCGGTCGCCTGCGCGCGCGAGCGGTCCGTGGCGGAGTCCAGGAAGGTCAGGGCGGCCTGGATCTCGTACGGGTGGGACACCCGGAGGGAGTCCACCGCCTGCCAGCAGAAGTCCGTGGCCCGGAACAGCCAGGCGTGCCACACCTCGTTGCGGTGCAGCAGACCGACCACGGGGCCGGTGGTGAGCAGCTCGCTCGGCGGGGCGTCCACGACCGGCATGAAGGGGGCCGTCGGATAGCCGCGCTGCGCGGGAGTGACCGCGGGCAGGGCGCCGTCCGCGGTGGACACGGAGGTCAGGTAGCGGCACACACGCTCCACGCGCTGTCCGCCGCAGCGTCCGACGGCGTCCAGGACCCGCAGGGCGTGAGCGGTGTGCAGGGGCTGGCTGACCGGGCCGCGCAGATCGGGTTCCAACGCGTGGCCGTACCCGCCGTCCGCGTTGCGGTAGGCGTCCAGGGCCGTCTCCACCGGCTCGGGGCCGCCGTTGAGGAAGTGGTACGCGAACAGACGCTGTTCCAGCACACGCGCGGTGAGCCAGACGAAGTGCTCGGCGCGGAAGAGCGGGGAGTGCGCCGGTGGCGTCTGGGGGAGTGGGGAAGCTCCTGTTTCGGGCATGCGTCAGACCGTAGGACGGAAAGCGGTCTCGGCAAGCGGTCCCGGCCGAGGCCCACCCTCAGGGCGGGATACTGGAGTCATGCGGTTGACGGTCTTCTGGCAGCGGATGGCGGAACACTTCGGTCCGGGGTACGCCGACACCTTCGCGCGCGATCACGTGATGACGGAGCTCGGTGGCCGCACGGTGCACGAGGCGCTGGACGCCGGCTGGGCCGCCAAGGAGGTGTGGCGCGTGGTCTGCACCGTCATGAACGTGCCGGGGGAAAGGCACTGAGCGGTCGTGGACATCCGGGGGAGAAGTGCCCGCTGGTCGTGAACATCTCACGAAAGAGGCACCGACCGGTCACGAAGATCGCCGGACGGCGGCCGATTGTCAGTCCCGTGGGCGAGACTTGGTCCGTGGCACCCACTGACGAGACCGGGCAGACAGCCCCACAGGCATCTCCGTTCGGCACGACACCGCCCTCCCGGCCCCCGGCCGGCACCGGGCCGAACGCCCGCATGCCACGCTGGCTGCCGCGCGCCATGGTGCTCGCGCTCGCCCTCATCGCCGTGTTCCAGCTGGGCAGTTGGGCCTTCCATCAGCTCATCGGGCTGCTGATCAACATCCTCATCGCGTTCTTCCTGGCCCTTGCCATCGAACCCGCGGTGAGCAAGATGGCCGCGCGCGGCATGCGCAGGGGGCTCGCCACCTTTCTCGTCTTCTTCGCGGTACTGATCGCGGTCGCGGGCTTCGTCACACTGCTCGGCTCGATGCTCGCGGGCCAGATCATCAAGATCGTCGAGGACTTCCCGAACTACCTCGACTCCGTCATCGCCTGGATCAACGGGCACTTCCACACCGACCTCAAGCGGGTGGACGTCCAGGAGGGCCTGCTCCGCTCCGACTGGTTGCGCAACTACGTGCAGAACAGCGCCACCGGTGTCCTGGACGTGTCCGCCCAGGTCCTCGGCGGCCTCTTCCAGCTGCTGACGATCGCTCTGTTCTCGTTCTACTTCGCCGCGGACGGCCCGCGGCTGCGCCGCACGATCTGTTCCGTCCTGCCGCCCGCCCGGCAGGCCGAGGTGCTGCGCGCGTGGGAGATCGCCGTGGACAAGACGGGCGGCTACATCTACTCGCGCGGTCTGATGGCGCTCGTCTCAGGAGTCGCGCACTACGTACTGCTCCAGGCCCTCGACGTGCCGTACGCGCCCGTGCTCGCCGTGTGGGTGGGCCTGGTCTCGCAGTTCATCCCGACCATCGGCACCTATCTCGCGGGCGCCCTGCCGATGCTGATCGCCTTCACGGTCGATCCCTGGTACGCGCTGTGGGTGCTCGTCTTCGTGGTGATCTACCAGCAGTTCGAGAACTATGTGCTCCAGCCCAAGCTGACCTCGAAGACCGTCGACATCCACCCCGCGGTCGCCTTCGGCTCGGTCATCGCGGGTACCGCTCTCCTCGGTGCCGTCGGCGCCCTGATCGCCATCCCTGCGGTCGCCACGCTTCAGGCGTTCCTGGGGGCGTACGTGAAGCGGTACGACGTCACGGACGATCCCCGGGTCCACGGGCACCGGAAGGGGGGCGACGGGCCCTCGCCGGTCACACGCGCGCGTGCGCTGTGGGAGCACCGGCGGCAGGGGCCGCAGGACTCCGCCGACGACTCGCCCTCGTCCTGAGGGTGCCGGGTCAGTGGGTGAGAGCGGCCCGTACCCCGGCGCCGATGACGGCCGCCACGTAGCAGCCGATCGCCGCGTACAGGGTCCGCCGCCGCGCTGTCTCGCTCCAGGGCGCGTGGGACAGCAGCCACGCCAGTGCGGGCAGGACCAGGACCGCGTGCAGGCTCACGCCGTGCAGCGGCTTGAGCGGGGCGGTCGAGCGGTAGGCCGCCTCCTGGTGGCCGGTACGGGTGAGGACGACACCGCGCGCGATCATCGCGGCACCCGAGGCGAGTGCGACGAGGAGGATCGCGAACCCCGACCGCACCGCAAGGTCCATCCCCGCGGGACCCGACGGCCGGTGCCGGAACGACGCGAGGGCGAACACGGTCAGCAACACCATGAGGATGCCGCCGCCCACCGCGAGCGTCATGGACACCGCCGTGTCGAAGGGGGTCTCCATGTCGAGGTGCGAGGGCACTCCGCGCCACGCCTGGAGGGTGATGCCGCCGACCTCCACCACACAGTCGGCCGCGAACACCGTGAGCAGCAGGGCGCGCAGCCGCGGGCCGACGCGCAGATACGACGTGACCCAGGTGACCGCGATCAGCGTCACTCCGAACGACACTCCGAACGTCACCGGCTTGCGCCAGGAGACCGGCCCGTCCCAGGGGCCGCCGTCCACGGCGAACACGATCAGATGCGCGAGCCCGGAGAGGACCAGGACGAGCCCGGTGACGTGGCAGAGAAGCTCCACGCGGCGTGCACCGGAAGTCAGCGGCGACGGCACCGACGACCGTGCCGGCATCGCGGGCGCTTTTGCCGGAACCGAATCCATCAGGCCGCCGCATCCTTCCGGGCCGGGGTGGCCGCGGCCCCGGCGAGCGCCAGGGCGGCGAGTGCGCCACGCTCGGCGAGCGGCGAGGCGATGAGCGCTGTGTTCCCCAAGGGGACCCGCTCACCGGTGTTCGGGACGAGGACCGCGCCGACGAACAGAGCCGGCGCGAGGGCGGGGCCGGCCGTCCGAAGGTTCGCGCGCCGGATCAGCAGGCCCGACGTCACGAGGGGAACGACCAGGTCGGACGGGGCCGCGGGACGGTCCGCCCGGACCTCGGTCCGCCCGGCGGCGGACGCGGCCAGCAGGAGCGGTACGGACCGGGTCGCGATCACGGCAGGGGGACGTGCCGGCCCGCCCACGGTCGGGGTGTTCCAGCTCGTGTCCCGGGTGCTCGTCCTGGTTTCCATGGCACAAGACTCGCGACGACGGTACGCCCGGTCGTCGTACCGTCGAAGGCACCTGAAGTACGCCGGGGGGAGTAGCCGGAGCGCCCCGTAGGAGGTTGCCGGAGCCCGGCGGAGGAAGTAGCTCCGGTGCCGCGTGGTGCGCTTGACACGAAAATCGAACATCCATTCATATGGAAGCTCCGGCGAGGCCAGCGGTGGGCGTTTCAGCATGGTTTGCATGGAGAGATACCCGAGTTATCCACAGGCCGGACGGGCGTCGGGACGCATTGTCAGTGGCAGGCGTTAGCGTCTTTGACGTGAAGCGATCGACTCAAGCAAATCGGGTGGAACCCATGGCAGGAACCGACCGCGACAAGGCGTTGGACGCCGCGCTCGCGCAGATTGAACGGCAGTTCGGCAAGGGCGCGGTGATGCGCCTGGGCGAGCGGCCGAATGAGCCCATCGAAGTCATCCCCACCGGGTCGACCGCGCTCGATGTCGCCCTCGGTGTCGGCGGCCTGCCGCGCGGCCGAGTGGTGGAGGTGTACGGCCCGGAGTCCTCCGGCAAGACGACCCTGACCCTGCACGCGGTGGCGAACGCCCAGAGGGCCGGCGGCCAGGTGGCGTTCATCGACGCGGAGCACGCCCTCGACCCCGAGTACGCGAAGAAGCTCGGCGTCGACATCGACAACCTGATCCTGTCCCAGCCGGACAACGGCGAGCAGGCCCTGGAGATCGTGGACATGCTGGTCCGCTCCGGTGCCCTCGATCTCATCGTCATCGACTCCGTCGCTGCGCTCGTGCCGCGCGCGGAGATCGAGGGCGAGATGGGTGACTCGCACGTGGGTCTGCAGGCGCGTCTGATGAGCCAGGCGCTCCGTAAGATCACCGGTGCGCTGAGCCAGTCCGGGACCACCGCGATCTTCATCAACCAGCTCCGCGAGAAGATCGGCGTGATGTTCGGCTCGCCGGAGACCACGACCGGTGGCCGGGCGCTCAAGTTCTACGCCTCGGTGCGGCTCGACATCCGGCGCATCGAGACGCTGAAGGACGGCACCGACGCGGTCGGCAACCGCACCCGCGTCAAGGTCGTCAAGAACAAGGTCGCGCCGCCGTTCAAGCAGGCCGAGTTCGACATCCTCTACGGGCACGGCATCAGCCGCGAGGGCGGTCTGATCGACATGGGCGTGGAGAACGGCTTCGTCCGTAAGGCCGGCGCCTGGTACACGTACGAGGGCGACCAGCTGGGACAGGGCAAGGAGAATGCCCGCAACTTCCTGAAGGACAACCCCGACCTCGCCAACGAGATCGAGAAGAAGATCCTGGAGAAGCTGGGCGTCGGCGTGCGGCCCGAGGAGCCGGCCGCCGAACCGAGTGCGGACGCGGCGGCCACCGCGCCGGCGGACGACGCCGCGAAGACGGCGTCCACGCCTGCGGCGGCGAAGGCCGCCAAGACCAAGGCCGTGGCTGCCAAGAGCTGAGACCGTGACACGGCGAACCGACTGGACCGAGCACGCCTCCCCTGACCCCCCGCGTGAGCGGGGAAGGGGCGGCGCCGGCCATGGAGAGGACACGGGCCCGCGCAGCCATCGAGGAGAGGCCGCACGGCGCGGTGACGAGGGATACGGCAGTACGTCGTCGTACGGCACCGGTGGGCCCTTCGACGACTGGCCGGGCGAGGCCACCAGCCAGGGTGACCGGCCGGGAGAGGGCGTGCCGGACGGCGGCGAGTGGCCGGAGGACGGCTCGGGCTCACCCGGTGGAGACCGGCGCCGGGGCGGCCGCAGGGCACGTGGTGAGGGTGGCTCACCACCAGGGGGACGTGGACACCGCAGGCGCGGCTTCGGGGAGCCGCCGCCCGGTGAGGACGGAGGCGGCCCCTCCTCGTCGAGGGCCGGGAAGGGGGAGCCTCCGGCGGACCCGGTGGAGCGGGCGCGGGCTATCTGCCTGCGCCTGCTCACCGGGACCCCGCGCACGCGGAAGCAGCTCGCCGATGCCCTGCGCAAGCGGGAGATCCCGGACGACGCCGCCGAGGAGGTGCTGTCGCGGTTCGAGGAGGTCGGACTGATCAACGACGGCGCGTTCGCGGATGCCTGGGTGGAGTCCCGGCACCATGGCCGGGGGCTCGCCCGGCGGGCGCTCGCCCAGGAGCTGCGGACCAAGGGGGTCGACTCCATGCTGATCGAGGAGGCCGTCTCGCAGCTCGACTCCGAACAGGAGGAGGTGACGGCGCGCGAGCTGGTCGACCGCAAGCTGCGTGCCACGCGTGGCCTCGACCGCGACAAACGACTGCGCCGCCTCGCCGGCATGCTCGCCCGCAAGGGCTACTCCGAGGGCATGGCCCTGCGGGTGGTCCGCCAGGCTCTGGAGGAGGAGGGCGAGGAGACGGAGTTCCTCGGCGACGAGGGGTTCTGAGCCTGGGGCGGCACCGGGGAGCTGCCAGGCGAGGAGCCGGGACCTGGGGAGGGGGCCGGGACCAGCCCGGCCCGCTCATACAAGGCCGCTGCTCATACATGGCTGCTCAATGCAGGACCGCTACCGGATGTCCACCCGCAGTACGTCACCTGCCGGGGCGACGCCGTACGACTCCCGCGGTCCGACCCGCTGACGATTCGCGCGCATCGGCTACGGCAACTCGCCGAAGGCGGGCGGCTGTTGGGCCGTACGGTTGTCGCTCACTGCCAGTCCTCCGGACGTTCCACGTGCTCCAGACGCAGGACCTGGCCCGTGCGGCTGTAGCGGCGGATCTGAGGGAGGGGCGGGTAGTAGGCGTGCACGGAGATCGCGTGGCGGTCGGTGGACCGGTTGAGCACCTCGTGGACGTGGTGCTGCCCGAAGGAACGGCCCTTGCCTGCCGGCAGCCGCCGCTCGCGGTCCACGTCGTCGGAGAGTTCGAGCGTCTTCCAGCCGTCGGCGGGCAGCCGGGCGGCGAGGGAGTTCTCCTTCAGCTCCCCTGCGGCGGTGATGAAGGCGCCGACCGACTCGGCGTGGTCGTGCCAGCCGGTGCCGGTGCCGGGCGGCCAGCCGATCAGCCAGGCCTCGCTGCCCCCGGGCCCTTCGAGGCGCACCCAAGTGCGGCCCTCCGGGTCGAGCGGAAGGGAGTCGATCAGCTCGGCGTCGGCAGCCGTACGCCGTACGAAGTCGAGGAGTTCGGCCTGCGCCGGCGGCGCGACGGAGGGAGCGGAGGGGACAACGGGTGAGGTGGACACGGGCACCGTCCTGAGGAGAGTTCGCGACGGCGTGCCGCCGCACAGGCGCGGCACGCGAGGAAGGGAAGAGGCGAATTCAGCAGGACGGGCGACACACGCAGCCCGCATAGCGGACGAGGTCCATATGGACCCTCCGCCACAGGCGCACACAGGTGTCGGTCACGATCCGGAGTAGACCATGAGGGTCCGGGGCGTTTCAACTCACCGTCACTATGTGGACACACGGTGACGGTGAGCACGTCAATGTGAGCCGGCTCCCGCGTTCGCCTCGGTCTTCGCCGGAGGACCGCCGAGCGCCGTCTCGGCCGCCGAGTACAGGTCCGCCGGGCGGACTCCGCTCAGCGCCGTGACGAGGTGGCCGTCGGGCCGTACGAGAAGGACCGTGTGCGGGGCCGCGCCCGGGTACTCCTCGGCGACCAGCAGCTCGGCGGAGTGCGGCAGCGCGGTCACCGCCGCGGCCAGCCGGGGCATGATTCCGGCGGTCACCCAGTGCTTGCGCTCCCACACTCCGGTGCCCGGCGCGATCAGGACGACGAGCAGCGCGCCCCGGCCCAGACGGTCGCGCAGCCGTACGAACGAGCCGTCCTCGGCGGTCACCCGCACGTCCGCGACCGGGGCCCCCGCCTCGGTGTCGACGGGCACCTCCCCTTCGAGGTGCCGGGGTGCGAGGGGCGAGTCGGCGTACGCCCCCGGCGCGCCCAGCGGGCCGCGCCCCAAGTGACCGTCCGTGAGCAACGCGTCGTGGCCGCGGGCCGAACCGGGGACGACCGAGCGCAGGCCCCCGCCGCCGCGCAGCAACGGCAGCGCCTGGTCCGCGGCGCGCAGCCGCCCGGCGACGACCGCGCGCCGCTCGGCCTGATAGCTGTCGAGAAGCGCCTCGTGCGGCCCGTGGTGCCAGGCCAGGGCCAGTTTCCAGGCGAGGTTGTCGGCGTCCCTGAGGCTCTCGTCGAGGCCCTGTGTGCCGAGCGCCCCGAGACAGTGCGCCGAGTCCCCCGCGAGGAAGACCCGTCCGGCGCGCCAGCGGCGGGCCAGCCGGTGGTGCACGGTGTGGACTCCGGTGTCGAGGAGTTCGTACGGCGGCGTCGAGCCGCCCGTCCAGCCCGCGAGGGTCTCCCGGACGCGGGCCACCAGGAGCTCGGGCGTGACCAGGTCCTTGCCGGGCGGCAGCAGCCAGTCCAGTCGCCACACGCCGTCGGGGAGCGGGCGGGCGGTGATCTCGCCGGAAGACGGGCCGGACGTTCGCCAGGGGGGCATCCGGTGCAGCAACGCCCGGTCTTCCCAGGGGAGTTCGGTGCGCAGGGCGGCGACCGCGTGGCGCTCGACCGCCGTACGGCCCGGAAAGCGGATGTCCTGGAGCTTGCGCACGGTGGACCGCGGGCCGTCGCAGCCGATCAGGTAACTGCCGCGCCACCATGTGCCCTTGGCGCCGCGGGTGTGGGCGGTGACGCCCGCGGGCTCCTGCTCGATCGTGTCGAGACGGCTGTCCGTGACAAGCCTGGTCAGCCGCTCCTCGGCGAGCGCGGTGCGCAGGGCGCCGGTCAGGACGTGCTGGACGAGGTGCAGGGGGGCGTCCCCGGCCTCCTCGAAGTCGACCTCGCGCATCACCTGCTTGCGGCGCATCGACCGCCATCCGGCCCAGTGCACGCCCAGCTCGGCGACCGGCACTCCGGTCAGCCGGGCCATGAGGGCGGCGGTGTCCTCATGCAGTACGGCCGTACGGGCCAGGCGGGGTTCGTCCTTGCCCGGACCCTCGTCGAGGACCACGGAGGGGACCTCCTGGCGCGCCAGCGCCAAGGCGAGCGTGAGCCCGACGGGCCCCGCTCCGACGATGATCACCGGGTCCACGGCGCGGCGCCCCCTGCCCGCAGCGAAGACCCGAGAGACGTATGTGAACAGGAGATTGGGGCAGGGTGCACGATCACAGAACGTATGCAACCCATTGCCGGTGCTTGCGTCAAGTGACGGAGGCAGTGGCGATCATGCCACTGCCTCCGTGTCGTTCACGCTTGTGGTTCAGGCTACTTGACTGATCATCAGAATCCGCCGCCGGCGTTCTCGCCGGTCCCGTAGGTGCCGCGCACCGCCGCGGGGTTGATCTCCGCCGGGTCATCGCCGATGACGGCGCCCGTGCTCTTCTTGCTGCGCCGCAGCCTCTGCTCCAGCCAGCTCGCGAAGCTGGTGAGGAGGAAGTTGACCACGATGAAGACGATCCCCACCACGATGAAGCTGGGGATGACGTTGGCGTAGTTCGCCGCCAGCGTGCTGCGCGAGTTGAGCAGCTCGGTGAAGCCCAGCATCACGCCGCCCAGCGCGGTGTCCTTCACGATGACGACCAGCTGGCTGACGATCGCCGGCAGCATCACGGTGACCGCCTGCGGGAGCAGGATGCTGGTCATCGTCTGGCCCTTGCGCAGACCGACCGCGTAGGCCGCTTCCGTCTGTCCCTTGGGCAGGGAGAGGATGCCGGCCCGGACGACCTCGGCGAGCACCGACGCGTTGTACAGCACCAGGCCGGTGACCACGGCGTAGAGGGGCCGTTCCTCGCTGCTGATCCCCATGGAGGAGCGGACGTAGAACTCGTTGGCGAACAGCATCAGCAGCAGCACCGGGATGGACCGGAAGAACTCGACCACCGTGCCGGCCACGCCCCGCACCCAGGCGTGGTCGGACATACGGGCGATGCCGAAGACGGCGCCCAGCGGGAGGGCGATCACCATGGAGATCGCCGCGGCCTTGAGGGTGTTGCCGAGGCCGGGCAGGAGGTAGGTCGTCCAGGCCTCGCCGGTGGTGAAGGGCTCCCAGAGGTTCCACTCCAGCTGGTTCTTGTCGTCCATCTTCTGCCACACCCACCACAGGGTGAGGAGGAGCAGGAGGGTGAAGACGACCGACAGGAGGACGTTGCGCCGTTTGGCGCGGGGTCCCGGAGTGTCGTAGAGGACCGAGCTCATCGCTTCACCGCCAGTCGCTTCGCGAGCCAGCCGAGGAAGAGGCCGGTCGGCAGGGTCAGTACCACGAAGCCGAACGCGAAGACCGCGCCGATGGCGAGTGTCTGGGCCTCGTTCTCGATCATCGTCTTCATCAGCGCGGCCGCCTCGGCCACGCCGATCGCGGCGGCCACGGTGGTGTTCTTGGTCAGCGCGATCAGCACGTTGGCCAGCGGGTTGATGACCGCGCGGAAGGCCTGTGGCAGCACGATGAGGCGCAGGGTCTGGCTGAAGTTGAGCCCGATCGCGCGGGCAGCCTCGGCCTGGCCGAGCGGCACCGTGTTGATGCCGGACCGGATCGCCTCGCAGACGAAGGCCGCGGTGTAGGCGGTGAAACCGAGCACCGCCAGCCGGAAGCCCTGGACGTCGAAGTTGTCCGCCGCGCCCATCGTCACACCGAAGATGTCGGCGAGGCCGAGCGAGGTGAAGACGATGATGACGGTCAGGGGGATGTTCCGGACGATGTTGACGTACGCGGTGCCGAACCCGCGCATCAGCGGAACCGGGCTGACCCGCATCCCGGCGAGCAGGGTGCCCCAGATCAGGGAGCCGACGGCGGACAGGACGGTGAGTTTCACCGTCATCCAGAACGCCCCGAGGACGTCGTAACCTTCTAGAAAGTCGAACACGATCTCCCGCGCTTCCGGGTGTGTGGCATGTGGCGTATGAATGGGCGCGGCGCGCCGCCGCCCTGATCGTGGCGGGCGGCGGCGCGCCGGGGGTTCCCTTGCGTTACTTGACGATGACGCCGACCTTCGGGGCGGGCTCGTTCTTGTAGCCGGCCGGGCCGAAGTTCTTGTCGACGGCCTTCTGCCAGGAGCCGTCGCTGACCATCTTCGTCAGGGCCGCGTTGACCTTGTTCAGGGTCGCCGTGTCGTCCTTCTTCACACCGATGCCGTAGTTCTCGTTGCTGAGCTTGAGGCCGGCGAGCTTGAACTGGCCCTTGTACTTGTCCTGCGACGCGAAGCCCGCGAGGATCGAGTCGTCCGTGGTCACCGCGTCGACGGCGCCGCTCTGCAGGCCGGCGATGCACTCCGAGTAGCCGCCGTACTGCTTCAGCTGGGCCTTCGGGGCGAAGTCGTCCTTGACGTTCTGAGCCGAGGTGGAACCGGTCACGGAACACAGCTTCTCGCCGTTGAGGTCCGTGGCCTCGCTGATCTTGGAGTCCTTCTTGATCAGCAGGTCCTGGTGGGCCAGCAGGTACGGGCCGGCGAAGTCGACCTTCTTCTTGCGCTCGTCGTTGATCGAGTAGGTGGCCGCGATGAGCTTCACGTCGCCACGGGAGAGCGCGTTCTCACGGTCGGCGCTCTTGGTCTCGACCCACTCGATCTTGTCGGCCGAGTAACCGAGCTGCTTGGCCACGTACGTCGCCACGTCCACGTCGAAACCGGCGTAGGAACCGTCGGGCTCCTTCAGGCCGAGGCCCGGCTGGTCGAACTTGATGCCGATCTTGATCTTGCCGCCACCGCCGCCGCTGGAGCTCGAGCCCGAGTCGTCCTTGCTGTCGCCACCGCAGGCGGTCGCGGACAGGGCGAGGGCGAGGACGGCTGCCGAGGCGGCGGTGACCTTGCGGAGCTTCATGATGAACATCCTTTGGGTGGTGAGGAGATGAGAGCCGTCGGTGGTCGATCCGGGTGGCACGTCAGTGGTGCAGGATCTTCGACAGGAAGTCCTTGGCACGGTCGCTGCGCGGGTTGCTGAAGAACTGGTCGGGCGCAGCCTCCTCGACGATCCGGCCGTCCGCCATGAACACCACGCGGTTTGCGGCCGATCGTGCGAAACCCATCTCGTGCGTCACGACGATCATGGTCATCCCGTCGCGGGCGAGCTGCTGCATGACCTCCAGCACCTCGTTGATCATCTCAGGGTCGAGCGCCGACGTGGGCTCGTCGAAGAGCATGACCTTGGGGTCCATCGCCAACGCCCGCGCGATGGCGACTCGTTGCTGCTGACCGCCGGACAGCTGAGCGGGGTACTTGTCCGCCTGGGTGGCGACGCCGACCCGGTCGAGCAGGGCGCGCGCCTTGTCCTCGGCGTCCTTCTTGTCGGCCTTGCGGACCTTGATCTGGCCCAGCATCACGTTCTCGAGCACGGTCTTGTGCGCGAACAGGTTGAAGGACTGGAAGACCATTCCGACGTCGGCGCGCAGCCGGGCCAGTTCCTTGCCTTCCTGGGGCAGTGGCTTGCCGTCGATGGTGATCGAACCGGCGTCGATCGTCTCCAGACGGTTGATGGTGCGGCACAGGGTGGACTTCCCGGACCCGGAGGGTCCGATGACCACGACGACCTCGCCGCGGGCGATCGTCAGGTCGATGTCCTGGAGTACGTGCAACGCGCCGAAGTGCTTGTTGACGCTCTTCAGGACGACCAGCTCGCCGGCGGGGATCGCATCTTCCTTGGCCACCGATACTTCGGTCATCGCTCTCTGGCTCCGTCCTCCTCGGTTTCGGAGGACAGTAGTAACCTCACGCGACCAGCGTCATCACTCTTGAGGGGAATCTGAGCATCACGATCCGATAGCAATCGGACACGTGTCGTAGCACTTGTCACCAGTGCGCATATCGGCCGGATAACGGAACCGCGGCGCAACCGGAACCCTCTTGACGCCGTCCTCGTCCATCAGCATGACTGCACGGTGCGCATGCGCTTGGGCGCACACGTATTCGTACCTGTTCACCGCATATTCAGATAGTACGTCCGATGGGTCAAGGGGGCCGGGGTGAGACTTCTCCTCGTCGAGGACGACAACCATGTGGCCGCCGCGCTGTCCGCGGTTCTCGCCCGGCACGGTTTCGACGTCACGCACGCCCGCAGCGGCGAGGAAGCGCTCAGGGCGCTCATCCCGGAGAGTGACGGCTTCGGGGTCGTGCTCCTCGACCTCGGGCTGCCCGACCAGGACGGCTACGAGGTGTGCGGCAAGATCCGCAAGCGCACCAGCACCCCGGTGATCATGGTCACCGCGCGGGCCGACGTGCGCTCCCGCATCCACGGGCTCAACCTCGGTGCCGACGACTACGTGGTCAAGCCGTACGACACCGGGGAACTGCTCGCCCGTATCCACGCCGTCAGCCGGCGCACCGTCCACGAGGACGTCCAGGACGGCGGGGACGCCGCGCTGCTCCTCGGCGCCGTACGCATCGAACTGCCGACCCGTCAGGTCACCGTGGACGGCACGGTCGTCCAGCTCACCCGCAAGGAGTTCGACCTCCTCGCCCTGCTCGCCCAGCGGCCCGGAGTGGTCTTCCGCCGTGAGCAGATCATCAGCGAGGTCTGGCGCACCAGCTGGGAGGGGACCGGACGCACCCTGGAGGTGCACGTGGCGTCCCTGCGCGCGAAACTGCGGATGCCGGCGCTGATCGAGACGGTGCGGGGAGTGGGGTACCGACTTGTCGCCCCTGCGGTGTGAGAGCGGCGACGGAACAGGCGGCCCTGCCGCCGGGGCGGGCTGCGGAGCGAGGAGACGGACGGTGGCTGTGAAGGCGGGTGAGGGCCGGACCGGCGCTGCCCGCGTGCGCGCAGGCGCGTGCGCGTGTGTCGGCAGCCGGTCGCGGCACGGTCTGCCGGGCGGGGCGTAGGGGACTCTGTGCGCACACGTCTTCTTCCGCTGCTCATCGTCCTCATGGCGGCCGTCCTGATGGCTCTCGGGGTGCCGCTCGCCGTCGGCGTGGCCTCCGCGCAGCAGCAGAAGGTCGTCGTCGACCGCATCGACGACACCGCGCACTTCGCCGCGCTCGCACAGTTCGTCACCGACGCCTCGGACGAGCGCCTGGAGACCCTGGAGAGCGAACTCGCCAGCTACTACAAGGTCTACGGCATTCGCGTCGGCGTCTTCTACGACGGTGATGTGCCCATGGCCACCGCGCCGCGCGGGTGGTTCCTCCCCCGGGAGGGCGAGGTGCGCGACGCGTTCGGCGAGGCGCTGCTCAGCCGCCGCAGCCAGGACCCGAAGCAGGTGTGGCCCTGGCAGCGGGGCCGGCTGGTCGTCGCCTCGCCGGTGATCCGGGACGGTGACGTCGTCGCGGTCGTCGTCACCGACTCGCCCACCGGGTCGATGCGTTCGCGGATCCTGCGCGACTGGCTTGTCATCTTCGCCGGTGAACTCGCCGCCATGCTGCTGGCCGTCGGCGCAGCGCTGCGGCTCACCGGCTGGGTGCTCAGGCCCGTACGGGTGCTCGACGCCACCACCCACTCCATCGCGAGCGGGGCCCTGAAGTCCCGCGTCGCGGTCGCCGGCGGACCACCCGAACTCCGGCGCCTGGCACGGTCGTTCAACGAGATGGCGGACAACGTCGAGGACGTGCTGGAACAGCAGCGGGCCTTCGTCGCCGACGCGTCGCACCAGTTGCGGAACCCGCTCGCCGCCCTGATGCTGCGCATCGAACTGCTCGCCTTCGAACTCCCCCCGGGCAACGCGGAGATCGCCTCCGTCCAGGCCGAGGGAAAGCGCCTCGCGCAGGTCCTCGACGACCTTCTCGACCTTGCGCTCGCCGAGCACGCCGAGGCGGACCTGAGGATCACCGACATCGGGGAGCTCACCGCCGAGCGCGTCGCCGCCTGGGCTCCCACCGCCGAGGCCAAGGGTGTGCGGCTGATGGGGAGTTGCCCGCCCACCACCGCCTGGGCCGACCCCGTCACCCTCTCCAGCGCGCTCGACGCGGTCATCGACAACGCGGTCAAGTTCACGCCGAAGGACGAGACCGTCCAGGTCACGGTCGCCGCGGACGGGGACACCTCGACCATCGTGGTCACCGACCTCGGACCCGGGCTCACCGACGAGGAACTCGCCCGGGTCGGCGACCGGTTCTGGCGCAGCGGGCGGCACCAGAACGTCAAGGGGTCCGGTCTGGGGCTGTCCATCTCGCGGACACTGCTGGCGGCCGGCGGCGGGACGATCTCGTACGGGCGTCATGAACCGCACGGCCTGGTGGTGACGGTGTCCGTGCCGCGTAGTCGGCCTACGGCTTGAGGCTCTCCACGGCCTACGGCTTGACCGATCGGTAGTAGCGGCGGGCGCCCTCCTGGAGGGGTACCGGGTCGGTGTAGATCGCGGTGCGTACGTCGACCAGTTGGGCGGAGTGGACGTCGCGGCCGATGCCGTCCCTGCTCTTGATGACGGTCCTGGTGAGCCACTCGGTGAGCTCGGGGTCCATGTCCTTGCGGGTGATCAGCAGGTTGGAGACGGCCATCGTCGGGACGGTTCTGTTGTTCTGGACGGACGGGTACGCCGACGCCGGCATGTTGGTGGCGCGGTAGTAGCGGGTGGGCTCGCCCTCGGCGTGCAGCTTCGCCACGAGAGAGGGCTCGATCGGGACGAAACGGAAGGCGGAACGTTCGGCCAACTGCTTCAGACCGTCGGTGGGCAGACCGCCGGACCAGAAGAACGCGTCCAGGCCGTGACCCAGGAGATTGGGGCCGGTGTCGATGCCCTCCGCCCTCGGCTGGATGTCCTTGTCCGGGTCGATGCCTGCGGCGGTGAGCACGCGGTCCGCGATCAGCCGGACACCGGAGTTGGGGACGCCGATGGAGACCCGCTTGCCCCTGAGGTCGGCCAGCGTGTGGATGTCCGAGTCGGACGGGACGACCAGCTGGACGTAGTCGTCGTAGAGGCGGGCGACTCCGCGGAGCCGGTCGGCGCCGGGGTCGCCGTTCTGTTGGTAGGTCTCGACGGCGTCGGCCGCGGCGATCGCGAAGTCGGACTTGCCGGTCGCCACCAGCCTGACGTTCTCCTGGGAGCCGGCGGTGGTCTCCAGCTTCACCTTCAGGTCGGGCATGTCCCTGTGGAGCTCGTCGCGCAGGAGCACGCCGTACTTCTGGTAGACGCCTGCGCGGGTGCCGGTGCTGAAGGTGATGGTTCCGCTCGGGGGGTCCTCGCCGAGAGGGAGCAGCCACCACAGGAGCAGGCCGAGGGCCACGAGGGTGGCGGCCGCGGTCTGGAGCGCCTGGCGGCGGCTGAGGCGGGGGAACGGCTTGGACATGCCGGTGATCCTGCCAGGGGGTGTGGGGAGCTGGCCAGGGCGCGCGGGTGCCTGCGGCGGGGCGGGTGTGGGGGTTCGGTGGGTGGCGGTGGGGCCGGCAGGGCGCGTGCGGGTTGGTGGGGGCGGGCGTTTTTTGCGCAGTTCCCCGCGCCCCTTATATGCCTGCGGCGGCCTGTTTCGGTTCGGTGGGTGGGTCGGGGCCGTCGGCGACTGACGGTCCGTGGGGGTGTGTGTCGCCTTGGCCCACCCGGCGGTTTGGGGAACTGCGGGCCGGCGCCGTGTCTTTTCAGGCGCCGTCGCGGCTGATCGACGCCTCCGTCAAGGGTGAGGGGGTCTCCGGTGACTTCGCGGCGTTGCGGCGGGCGGTCAGTCTTGTGGCCAGGGGTTCTGTGTAGCGGGCCGTCAGGGGGCCGATGATGACCAGGATGAGGACGTAGGCCGTGGCCAGGGGGCCCAGGGAGGGTTCTATGCCGGCCGAGACGGCCAGGCCCGCAATGACGATGGAGAACTCGCCGCGGGCCACCAGGGCGCCGCCCGTGCGCCAGCGGCCCTTGGGGGAGATTCCGGCTCGTCGGGCCGCCCAGTAGCCGGTGGCGATCTTTGTGGCCGCCGTGATCACGGCGAGGGCGAGGGCGGGGACCAGGACCGGGGGGATGCTCGCCGGGTCCGTGTGCAGGCCGAAGAAGACGAAGAAGACCGCCGCGAAGAGGTCCCTCAGAGGGCTCAGGAGGGTGTGGGCGCCCTCCGCCACCTCGCCCGAGAGGGCTATGCCGACGAGGAACGCGCCCACCGCCGCCGATACCTGGAGCTGTTGGGCCACGCCTGCCACCAGGATCGTCAGGCCCAGGACCACCAGGAGGAGCTTCTCCGGGTCGTCGCTGGAGACGAAGCGGGAGATCAGGCGGCCGTAGCGGACCGCGACGAAGAGGACCAGGCCCGCCGCTCCGAGCGCGATCGCCAGGGTCAGGCTTCCGGCCAGGAGGCCCGCGCCGGCGACGAGCGCCGTGACGATGGGCAGGTACACCGCCATCGCCAGGTCCTCCAGGACCAGGACGCTCAGGATGACCGGGGTCTCCCGGTTGCCGACCCGGCCCAGGTCGCCCAGGACCTTCGCGATGACGCCCGAGGAGGAGATCCAGGTGACGCCCGCCAGGACCACGGCCGCCACCGGGCCCCAGCCGAGGAGGAGGGCGGCCGCTGCGCCGGGGAGGGCGTTGAGGGCGCCGTCGACCAGGCCGGAGGGGTAGTGGGCCTTGAGGTTGGTGACCAGGTCGCCGGCCGTGTACTCCAGACCGAGCATCAACAGGAGGAGAATGACGCCTATTTCGGCGCCTATCGAGACGAACTCCTCACTCGCGCCCAGCGGTAGCAGCCCGCCCTCGCCGAAGGCCAGGCCGGCCAGGAGGTAGAGAGGGATGGGGGAGAGACGGAAGCGGGCGGCGAAACGGCCCAGAAGGCCAAGGCCGAGGATGATCGAGCCGAACTCGATCAGGAGGACTGCGGAGTGCATGGTTCCTACTCCCGACCGAGGATCGCCGCTGCTGCGTCCACGCCCTCGCGGGTGCCCACGACGATGAGGATGTCACCGCCCGCCAGCCGGAAGTCGGGCGCGGGGGACGGGATCGCCTCGGCCCGGCGCAGCGCCGCCACGACGGATGCGCCGGTGTCCGTGCGCATCTTCGTGTCGCCCAGGACCCGGCCGTTCCAGCGGGAGCCGGCCGCCACCTCGATGCGCTCGGCCACCAGGCCCAGGTCGGAGGTGTACAGGAGGCTCGGGCTGTGGTGGGAGGGCTTCAGCGCGTCGATCAGGGCGCCCGCCTCGGAGCCGGTCAGGCGCAGGGACTGGGCGCAGGAGTCGGGGTCGTCGGCCCGGTACACGCTCACCGTGCGGGCACCGTCGCGGTGCGCGACCACGGACAGATGGCGGTCCTCCCGGGTCATGAGGTCGTACTGGACCCCGATTCCCGGCAGCGGCGTCGCCCTCAGGCGTGGAGCAGACACGTTTCTCCCTCTGTGTTCCGTGTGGTCATGGGGGCCGGGTTCTGATGCTGTCAGCTCCCCGTACGGTGGCGATATGGGTGACGTGACGGATATACGCGAGCGGCGGGGCCCGGCGACTGTGGTGTCCCGGACGCCGTACGAGAGGAGCGAGGGCAGGGCCGTGTCGCTGTTCTGGCGGATCTTCCTTCTCAACGCCGTGGGCCTCGTCGTCGCCGCTGCGCTGCTGCTGGGCCCGATCACCGTGTCGACGCCGGTCCGGCAGGGGGAGGCCGTGGTCGTCCTCGGGGGGCTGGCGCTGCTGCTGGCCGCCAACGCCGCCGTACTGCGCGTGGGGCTCGTCCCGCTCCAGCGGCTGGGGCGGGCCATGGCCGCCGCCGACCTGCTGCGCCCCGGGGTGCGCGCGCCCGTTTCCGGTCCCGCCGAGACGGCCGAGCTGATCACCACGTACAACACGATGCTCGACCGGTTGGAGGCCGAGCGGGCGACCGGCGCGGCCCACGCGCTGTCCGCGCAGGAGCGGGAGCGGCACCGCATCGCGCGCGAGCTGCACGACGAGGTCGGGCAGACCCTGACCGCCGTGCTGCTCCAGCTGAAGCGGGTCGCCGACCGGGCGCCGGCGGTGCTGCGCGAGGAGGTGGGGCAGGCGCAGGAGGCCACCCGGGCGGGGCTCGACGAGATCCGCCGGATCGCGCGCCGGCTGCGGCCCGGTGTGCTGGAGGAGCTCGGGCTGCCGAGCGCCCTGCGGTCTCTGGCGGGCGAGTTCACCACGCACGGACTGACCGTGCGCCATCACGTCGGCGGCGATCTGCCCCGGCTGACCGAGGAGTCGGAACTGGTCGTCTACCGGGTGGCCCAGGAGGGGCTCACGAACACCGCGCGGCACTCTGGCGCCGAGCGCGCCGAAGTCCGGCTCCAGCCGGTCGCGGGGGGAGTCGAACTCCTTGTGCGGGACAACGGCACCGGGCTGGGCGGGGCGCCCGAGGGGGCCGGGATGCAGGGCATGCGGGAGCGGGCGTTGCTGGTCGGGGCCGTGTTCTCGGTGGAGCCCGGGCCAGGGCGGGGCACGGACATCCGGTTGCGGATACCGGTCGCCGAAGGGGTGCGCTGATGTCCGGGCCGACGCGCGTACTGCTCGCCGACGACCACACGCTCGTACGGCGGGGAGTCCGGCTGATCCTGGAGGGGGAGCCGGATCTCACGGTCGTGGCCGAGGCCGGGGACGGCGCCGAGGCGGTCGAGCTGGCGCGCGCGCGTGAGGTCGATCTGGCCGTGCTGGACATCGCGATGCCCCGGATGACGGGACTCCAGGCGGCCCGTGAACTGTCCCGGCGGCTGCCCGACCTGCGGATCCTGATCCTGACGATGTACGACAACGAGCAGTACTTCTTCGAGGCCCTCAAGGCCGGGGCCAGCGGATACGTCCTCAAGTCCGTCGCCGACCGCGATCTCGTCGAGGCCTGCCGGGCAGCCGTGCGCGACGAGCCGTTCGTCTATCCCGGCGCCGAGCGGGCCCTGGTCCGCTCCTACCTCGACCGGCTGCACCGCGGCGAGGACCTGCCCGCGCGGGCCGTCACCGAGCGCGAGGAGGAGATCCTCAAGCTCGTCGCGGAGGGGCATACCACCAAGGAGATCGGCGAGTTGCTGTTCATCAGCGCGAAGACGGTCGAGCGGCATCGGGCGAACCTGCTGCAGAAGCTGGGCATGCGGGACCGACTGGAACTGACCCGTTACGCGATACGGGCCGGACTCATCGACCCCTGAGCGGGGCCTCGTCGGGGTGGTGATGTGTGGTCAGGGGGGTGTTCGTCGCCGCTCTGCATGGCTCCTGCGAGTCCGGCTGTGGCGGGTGTCGCTGTCGCGTTCGTCGCGCGCTCGACGGGTGCTGGACCCATCGATCGCCCGGCGGGCCTCGTCAGGGTGGTGACGTGTGGTCACGGGCGGCATTCGAGTCCGGCTGCGGCGGGTGTCGCTGTCGCGTTCGACAGGGGCCGGGCTCATCGATCCTGAGCGGTGCGGTGACGTGGGGTCACGGGCGGCGTCTGTCGGTGCTGCGCCTTCGCCGTACGACGTATGCCCCCGCGATCCCGGCTCCGGCGAGCGTCAGCGCCACCCCCACCGCGCGCTCGAAACCGGCGGGGCCCACGCTGCCTCCGGTGCCGCCCTGGACCCCGAGCGTCGGGACGGCCGTCGCCACGCTCACGACGGTGCTGCTCCTGTGGGGCAGGACCTCGCAGGCGATGCCGTCGTCGGGGCCCTGGTCCTCGTCGAGCCGGTTGGGGTCGGTGGTGTCGAGGTCGAACACCGCCTGCGCGTCCTCCTGGTAGACGAAGTCCACGCAGTCCAGGTCTGCTCGGGCGTGTGCGATGCCGGTGAGGGGGCCGGCGGTGGCCAGGACGACCACTGCCGTCCCGGTCAGGGTGGCGCGTATCCGCATGGGGTGTGCCTTTCGGGCGGGGCCTGAACAGCCGTCACCGCGACCCTAGGTACGCGCCCGGCGCCCGGCCCGTGCTGCTGGGCCGAACGGGCGTGGGATCAGAGCAGCGCCTCCCAGTCGCCTTCGAGGCCCGCGGTGTTCAGGAACAGGGCCTCCACGGGATCCGGCTGATGCTCCAGGGGCCGGAGCGGTTGTTCCGTCCAGATGCACTTGCCCGTGCGGGTGTAGCGGGCGCCCCAGCGGGTGGTGAGGGCCGAGATGAGCTGCAGGCCCCGGCCGCCCTCGTCGGTCTCCGTTGCGCGGCGGATGCGGGGCATGGTCTGGCTGCCGTCGTAGACCTCGCAGATCAGCTCGGCGCTGTGGAGGAGACGCAGGCGTATCGGGCCGCGGGCGTGCCGGACCACGTTGCCGACCAGCTCGCTGACCAGCAGCTCCGAGGTGTGGGCCAGGTCGTCCAGGTCCCAGACCGCCAGCTGTTCCCGGACGTGGCGGCGGGCCTGACCCGCCGCCCTCGGGTCGTCCGGCAGCGGCCAGGACGCCATCCGCTCGGCGGGCAGCGCGTGCAGCCGGGCCACCAGGAACGCCGCGTCGTCGGCCGCCTGCTGGTCCGTCGGCAGCAGACCGGCCGTCAGCGTGTCGCACAGGCGTTCAAGGTCTACGGTCGTCCCGTCGGCGTGTGCCGCGCTGAGCAGGCGGGCCAGGTCCGCCATGCCCTCGTCGATCTCCCGCTTCGCCGATTCCACCAGCCCGTCGGTGTACAGCACGAGCAGGCTGCCCTCGGGCACCTCCAGCTCGACCGTCTCGAAGGGCGGCTTCGCCGCGCCCAGTGGCGGGTCGGCGTCCGGCTCCGGGAAGTACACGGTGCCGTCGGGCCGGACGAGCGCGGGCGGCGGATGGCCGGCCCGGGCGATGGAACAGACCTGGGTCGTGGGGTCGTACAGCGCGTACAGGCAGGTGGCGTACGACGCCTCGCCCATGCCGCCGACGATGTCGTTGAGGTGGCCCAGGATCTCGTCGGGCGGCAGTTCCAGGTCGGCCAGGGTGTGCACCGCGGTGCGCAGCCGGCCCATGGTGGCCGCCTCCGGCAGACCGTGGCCCATCACGTCGCCGACGACGAGGGCGACCTGTCCGCCGGACAGCGGGATGATGTCGTACCAGTCGCCGCCCACGTCCGCACCCGGCCCGGCCGGCAGATAGCGTGCGGCCGCCGTGCACGCGGGAAGGTCGGGCAGCGCCTGGGGGAGCAGGCTGCGCTGGAGTTCCCGGGACCGGGTGTGCTCGGCGTCGTAGAGCCGGGCCCGCTCCAGGGACTGGGCGACGAGCGCGCTGATCGTGGTCAGCAGGGCGCGTTCCTCGTCGTTGAGCAGCCGCGGCCGGTCGAAGGCGACGACGCACACGCCGAAGGTGTGCCCGGACGCCGTCATCGGCAGGAACGCCCAGGAGTTCTTGTTGCCGCGCGCGGGGAAGCCGGCCAGTGCGGGATAGCGGGCGGCGTACTCGTGCGCCGAGGACATGAACAGGGGGACGCCGGACGCGATCGTGTCCCAGGCGGGGTCCCCGGCTGACGACCGGGGGCGGCTGTCGAGGAGGGCGACGAATTCCTCGGGGTAACCGACCGCGCCGACATGGAGGAGCCGGTTGCCCTCGATGGCCTGGACCATGAGCCCCGCCGCCGCGAACGGGGGCAGCACCCGCCGGGCGACGGCCTCGACCACGTCCCGCGAGGTCGTCGCCTTCGCGAGATCCGTGGTCAGCTCGGCGATCCGGACCATCCGCTCGGCCGCGGCGCGTTCGGCCGCCTGCCGTTCCTCCGCCAGCCGGCGCTTCTCGGTGACGTCCTGGAAGTAGAGGGTGTGCCCATCGGGCCCCGGCACGAGACGGACGTGCAGCCGCCGTTCGCACGCCGCGAGGGGCACGTCGAAGCCGGCGGGCCGGTCCTCGGCCGCGGCCTCCAGACAGTTGTCCCGCACACCGGGGACCTCGCGCATGGCCGGCAGGTCCCACAGCAGCCGTCCGAACAGTTCCTCCTCGGAGAAGCCGAGGAAGCGTTCCGCCTCCAGGTTGGCGAAGGTGATCCGCCACTCGTCGTCCACTGCGAGGAAACCGTCGCTCATATGTCTGAGGGCCCGGCTGAGCGCGTCCAGGGCGCTGCGCGACTCGTCACTCTCCCAGCCGACGCCGATCATCCGGAGCGGCTCGCCCTGCTCGTCGTAGGTCGCCCGGCCGCGGGCCTGCGTCCAGCCCCAGGTGCCGTCCAGGCGCCGTACGCGGTACTCGGCCTCGTAGACGGAGTGGTCGAGGATCGCCTGCTGCGCCGCCGCGAGGGTGGGCGCCAGGTCGTCGGGGTGGACGATCCGCATCCAGTTGTCGATCCTGCCGGTGAAGTCGGCCTGCGGGGTGCCGTACAGCTCCAGTGCCGCCTCGTCCCAGATCAGGTCGCCGTTGCGGATGTCCCAGTCCCATGAACCGACCTGGACCTCCTTCAGGGCCTGCCGCAGCCGCTCACCGCTCAGCTCCGCCTGGGTGGGACCGGACGGCGGCGGTGCCTGCGTCATGCGGTCCTCGGTCCAGGAGACGACGTCCCGCAGGAAGTCCCAGTGCTCCGGGGTGGGTTCGCCCCGCTCACCGGCCAGGACGGTCAGCGCGCCGATGCTGCGCCGGCCGCTGAACACCGGGAGGGCGGCCAGGCCGGTGCCGGGCCAATGAACGTCCCGCTCCGCCTGGTCCGGGCCGGCCGCAACCCACACGCCCTTGCCCTGCTGGAGCGCGCGGGCCGGGGCCAACGGGCCCTCCTGATCGACGATCTCCCAGGACCGGGTGAGGGCGGGCGGCAGACCGACGGACGACACCAGACGCAGGGCGGACATCGGGCCGCGCAGGTGCATGGTCCCGCCGAGCGCGCCTAGTTCGCCGACCACGTGCCCGAGCGCGAGCCGGAAGACCTCGCTCTCCGTCGCGCCAGGGGCCACCGTGCCGAGAAGAGCGAGCCGCGCGTTCATGGTGGGAACCTATCGTTCCCGTTTCCGTTCGAAACCTCCTTCACCGTTTCCGACCGGCGGAGCTCTTCCGCTGCGGTGCCTCAACTGCCGTTGATGTGACGCAAGTTGTTGAAATCTCGACCGTGTACCGTGCGCATCGGACGGGCAGGTTCCGATTATGAGGAGCGGCGTGGACATCGGTGTCTTCATCCCCATCGGCAACAACGGCTGGCTCATCTCGAAGAGTTCACCGCAGTACCTGCCGACCTTCGAACTGAACAAGGCCGTCGTGCAGAAGGCCGAGGAGCACGGTTTCGACTTCGCCCTGTCCATGATCAAACTCAAGGGTTTCGGCGGCGAGACGGAGTTCTGGGACCACTGTCTGGAGTCGTTCACGCTGATGGCCGGTCTGGCCGCGGTGACCGAGCGGATCAGGCTGTACGCGTCCACGCCGATCCTCGCCCTGCCGCCGGCGATCGTCGCCCGCATGGCGGTCACCGTCGACTCCATCGCTCCCGGCCGCTTCGGCGTCAACATCGTCACCGGCTGGGCGCCCGGCGAGTACACGCAGATGGGCGTCTGGCCCGGCGACGAGCACTTCGGCAACCGCTACGCGCGGGCCGTCGAGTACGTGACGGTGATGAAGGAGCTGTGGAGCGAGGGCGTCAGCAACTTCAAGGGCGAGTTCTACGAGATGGACGACTGCGTGCTCTCACCGCGCCCGGCGGGCGGGCACATCGACATCGTCGCCGCCGGGCAGAGCGGCACCGGCATGCGGTTCGCCGCAGGGCACGCGGACTACAACTTCATCCTGGGCAGCGGCGTCAACACCCCGCTCGCCTTCGCGGACAGCGCGGCCACGCTGGTGGACGCCGCGCGGGAGAGCGGCCGTGACGTCGGGGCGCTGTCGCTCTTCATGGTCATCGCCGACGAGACCGACGAGGCCGCCCGCGCGAAGTGGCAGGACTACCACGACAACGCCGACCGCGCGGCGCTGGCCTACATGGCGGGGGAGTCGGCCACGGACACCACCGCCGACGACTCCTCCACGGCCCGCACCATCGTGCTGCCGGAAGGCGCCGTGAACTTCAACATGGGCACGCTCGTCGGGTCGTACGAGAGTGTCGCGGGGATGCTCGACGAGATCGCCGGGGTCGAGGGGACCAAGGGGATCATGCTGGTGTTCGACGACTTCCTCGACGGCATCGAGCAGTTCGGGACGCGGATCCAGCCGTTGATGACATCGCGGGAGGGGCGGGCGTGAGGAGAGGCCGGTGCTGTCCCGCACCGGCCTCTTCCCGCGAACCTCACCAGGTGGATCAGTCCGTGCCGAACTCCATGGCGGCCCGGTCCAGCAGGGCCTCGTCCTCCGAGACCTCGCCGCGGGACGCGATCGCCTCGGCGCCGCCCTCGGGGAGCTCCGGCATGGTGCCGATCAGGCCGGTCGCGGCCGCCTGGGAGGCGCCGATGGTCGGGCTGCCGGTGCCGATCAGGCCGAGGCCGGCGTACTGCTCCAGCTTGGCGCGGGAGTCGGCGATGTCGAGGTTGCGCATGGTGAGCTGGCCGATCCGGTCCACGGGACCGAAGGCCGAGTCCTCGGTGCGCTCCATCGACAGCTTGTCCGGGTGGTACGAGAACGCCGGGCCCGTGGTGTCGAGGAGCGAGTAGTCCTCGCCGCGCCGCAGGCGCAGGGTCACCTCGCCGGTGACGGCCGCGCCGACCCAGCGCTGCAGCGACTCGCGGATCATCAGGGCCTGCGGGTCCAGCCAGCGGCCCTCGTACATGAGACGGCCCAGGCGCCGGCCCTCGTTGTGGTACTGGGCGACGGTGTCCTCGTTGTGGATCGCGTTGACGAGACGCTCGTAGGCGGCGTGGAGCAGGGCCATGCCGGGCGCCTCGTAGATGCCGCGGCTCTTCGCCTCGATGATCCGGTTCTCGATCTGGTCGGACATGCCGAGGCCGTGCCGGCCGCCGATCGCGTTGGCCTCCATGACCAGGTCGACGGCGGAGCCGAACTCCTTGCCGTTGATGGTCACCGGGCGGCCCTGGTCGAAGCCGATCGTCACGTCCTCGGGCGCGATCTCGACCGACGGGTCCCAGAACCGCACGCCCATGATGGGCTCGACGGTCTCGATGCCGGTGTTGAGGTGTTCGAGGGTCTTGGCCTCGTGGGTGGCGCCCCAGATGTTGGCGTCGGTGGAGTACGCCTTCTCCGTGCTGTCCCGGTACGGCAGCTGGTGGGCGACCAGCCACTCCGACATCTCCTTGCGGCCGCCGAGCTCGGTCACGAAGTCCGCGTCCAGCCAGGGCTTGTAGATCCGCAGGTTCGGGTTGGCGAGCAGGCCGTAGCGGTAGAACCGCTCGATGTCGTTGCCCTTGAAGGTCGAACCGTCGCCCCAGATCTGGACGTTGTCCTCCATCATCGCCCGCACCAGGAGCGTGCCGGTGACCGCGCGGCCCAGCGGCGTGGTGTTGAAGTACGCCCGTCCGCCCGAGCGGATGTGGAACGCCCCGCAGGTGAGCGCGGCCAGCCCCTCCTCGACGAGTGCGGCACGGCAGTCGACCAGGCGCGCGATCTCGGCACCGTAGGCCTGCGCGCGACCGGGCACCGAGTCGATGTCGGGCTCGTCGTACTGGCCGATGTTGGCGGTGTAGGTGCAGGGGATGGCGCCCTTGTCGCGCATCCACGCGACGGCGACGGAGGTGTCGAGACCGCCGGAGAAGGCGATGCCGACGCGCTCGCCGGCGGGGAGGGACGTGAGGACCTTGGACATAGGAAGATTATGCATCAGAACGCATGGTCATGCAAAGTCCCTGATCGTCGTCCCTGGCGTGATTCAGGTCATCCCCTCCGGCCGACCGGGCGTGCGCGGTGGGACAGGCCGGCCGCGTGGCCGATGGGGTAGCGCCCCGGTGAGTAGGGTCCCCGCCGGGTGCTGGGGGAGGGGTCTTCGCGCAACGCCTACCCTTGAGCCATGACCAGCAGCAGCGACCGGAGCACGGCAGTGGACGTTTCATCTCCGAAAACGTACGAAGTGCGCACTTATGGGTGCCAGATGAACGTCCATGACTCCGAGCGATTGTCCGGACTGCTGGAGGAGGCGGGGTACGTAGCCGCGCCCGAGGGTTCCGACGGGGACGCGGACGTCGTCGTCTTCAACACCTGCGCGGTCCGGGAGAACGCCGACAACCGGCTGTACGGCAACCTCGGCCGGCTCGCGCCGCGAAAGACCTCCCGGCCCGGTATGCAGATCGCGGTCGGCGGCTGTCTCGCCCAGAAGGACCGGGACACCATCGTGAAGAGGGCGCCCTGGGTGGACGTCGTCTTCGGTACGCACAACATCGGCAAGCTGCCGGTCCTGCTGGAACGCGCGCGCGTGCAGGAAGAGGCGCAGGTCGAGATCGCCGAGTCGCTGGAGGCGTTCCCCTCCACCCTGCCGACCCGGCGCGAGAGCGCCTACGCGGCCTGGGTGTCGGTCTCCGTCGGCTGCAACAACACCTGCACCTTCTGCATCGTCCCGGCCCTGCGTGGCAAGGAGAAGGACCGTCGTACCGGCGACATCCTCGCGGAGATCGAGGCCCTGGTGGATGAGGGCGTCTCCGAGATCACGCTGCTCGGGCAGAACGTCAACGCGTACGGCTCCGACATCGGCGACCGCGAGGCCTTCAGCAAGCTCCTGCGGGCCTGCGGGACCATCGACGGCCTGGAGCGGGTCCGCTTCACCTCCCCGCACCCCCGTGACTTCACCGACGACGTCATCGCCGCGATGGCCGAGACACCGAACGTGATGCCGCAGCTGCACATGCCGATGCAGTCCGGCTCGGACACGGTCCTCAAGGCGATGCGCCGCTCCTACCGGCAGGAGCGCTACCTCGGGATCATCGAGAAGGTCCGTGCCGCCATCCCGCACGCGGCGATCACCACCGACATCATCGTGGGCTTCCCGGGCGAGACCGAGGAGGACTTCGAGCAGACCATGCACGCGGTCCGCGAGGCCCGCTTCACCCAGGCGTTCACCTTCCAGTACTCCAAGCGCCCCGGCACCCCGGCCGCGACCATGGAGAACCAGATCCCCAAGGAGGTCGTCCAGGCGCGCTACGAGCGCCTCGTCGCCCTCCAGGAGGAGATCTCCTGGGACGAGAACAAGAAGCAGGTCGGCCGCACCCTGGAGCTGATGGTCGCCGAGGGCGAGGGCCGCAAGGACGGCGCCACCCACCGCCTCTCCGGCCGCGCCCCCGACAACCGCCTGGTCCACTTCACGAAGCCCGACGAAGAGGTCCGCCCGGGCGACGTGGTCACGGTCGAGATCACCTACGCCGCTCCCCACCACCTCCTCGCCGAAGGGGCCGTCCTGGACGTGCGCCGCACGCGCGCGGGTGACGCCTGGGACAAGCGGAACGCGGCCGAGGCCGCCAAGCCCTCGGGTGTCATGCTGGGCCTCCCGAAGATCGGGATTCCCGAGCCGCTGCCTGCGGCCACGGGCGGCTGCGCGGCGCACTGAGCGCTCGCCGTCGGTCATGCAGGAGGGGCGGGGCATGGGGCGCTGGGTGATTCTGGTCGACCGCAGTATGGGGAACCACCGCGACGTCGATGAGGTGGCGCACTTCGAGGGCACCAGGGACGAGGCCAGGGCCCGCCTGTACGAGCTCGCCTGCACCCACCGTCCGGGCGGCGGCCGGCGCCAGAAGCGCCGGCAGGTCTACCGGATCGGGGACGGGGACGCCTACTACGTGAGCATCGAGGCTCTGATGGCCACGATTCGCGTGGAATACCGGCTGGGTGAACTGGCGTGGAGCACTCATCCCGAGTCGTGGCCCTGGGCCTGGAAGTAGGCTGCCGATCATGCTTGTAGCAGCCGCTGTCTGCCCCTGTCCGCCCCTTCTCGTGCCGCAGGTCGCCGCCGGGGCCGCGGCCGAGCTCGCCGGGGCCAGGGCTGCCTGCGCCGACGCACTGGGCGTCCTCGCCGCGGCCCGGCCCGACCGCCTCGTCGTCGTGGGGCCCGCCGAACAGAGCGGGCGCGGCCCGCACCCCCAGGGCGCCAGGGGCTCGTTCAGCGGCTTCGGCGTGGACGTGGACGTACGGCTCGGACCGGAGCGGGGGCCGGCCCCGCAGCGCCCGCTGCCGACCTCTCTCGCCGTTGCCGCCTGGCTGCTGGAGCGCACCGGCTGGTCGGATGCCCCTATCGAGGGACTGGGCGTGGGGGAACCGCTGGAGGCCGAGCGGTGTATTGAGACCGGGAGAGGAATCGCCGCCCGGGCCGAGCGGGTGGCGCTGCTGGTGATGGGCGACGCCAGCGCCTGCCGCACGCTCAAGGCACCCGGCTATCTCGACGAGCGTGCGGCCCCCTTCGATGCGGAGGTCGCGCGTGCGCTGGGCGCGGCCGACGTGGCGGCCCTGCGTGCGCTGGACGCCGAGCTGGCGTACGAACTGAAGGCCTCCGGCCGGGCGCCCTGGCAGGTCCTCGCCGGCGCGGCAGAAGGCGCGGGCCTGGGCGGCTCGCTGCTGTACGCGGACGCCCCGTACGGCGTGGGGTACATAGTCGCGACCTGGTCCTGAGGGCTGTAGGAGTCCCGCCCCGGGAGCGTTCCGGAAACGGCGGACGGCCGGGAGCGTGTGCCCCGCGGCCGTCCGCCGGTGTGCCGGGTCGTCGGTCAGGAAGCCGGCGGGGGTGAGGCCGGCGGCGTGCCGCCACCCGGCCCCTCCGTGCCGTCCTGGTGCGCGAGTCGGTCCATGGCGTCCTTGGCCTTGCCCGTTCCTGTCTGGATCCGGTCGCTGTACTTGCCCTTGGTTTTCTCGTCCACGACCTTCGCGGCCCTGTCGAGACCGTGCTGGATCTTGTCCCCGTGCTGCTGCGCGAGGCCGGAGACCTTGTCCTTCGCCGGGTGGAGCTTGGCCTTGAAACTGTCCAGGAGACCCATCGTGCACCTTTCCGAGCGGGGCGGTTATGTGCGGGCGCCCTCGCCGACCTCACGGTCGGCCGCTTCCTCGGCGGACTGCTGCTTGGGGATCTCGACGCCCTCGGCGGTGTCCCCGACGGCCTCCGTCGCCGTCGAGCCGTCCGCGTCCTTGGCTCCGGCCGCCTCAGCTCCCTCGGCCTCGCTGTCGGACCCGGCCTCGGCCTCGGTCGGCTCCTTCGCCTCCGCCGCCTCGTCCGCCGTGGGCTCCGCCGTCTGGGTGTCGGCCTGAGCCTCGGCGGTTGACGCCTCCTCCGTAGCCTTCGACCTCCGGAGAAGTCGTGCGAAAACGCCCATATTCACTCTATATGTTACTCGTGCGGGGGAAATCCCGCGTCATCCGGTGCGCCCGTGTGCGCCACCCGGATCGCCGCCCCCTTGGGCAGGGCGGCGGAAACCACGCAACTGGCAACGACCCCCGGCCCGTGCCGTCACGTAACTCGTTCGAGGTGGTGCCCGGAGGTTTGCGAGACTGTGGCAGTGAGCAGCGCACCCCCCGCCCCCCGCGTCATCGCCGTCGTCGGACCCACTGCGGCCGGAAAGTCCGATCTGGGCGTTTTCCTCGCCCAGCGGCTGGGCGGCGAGGTCGTCAACGCCGACTCCATGCAGCTCTACCGAGGGATGGACATCGGCACCGCCAAGCTGACGCCCGAGGAACGCGACGGCGTCCCACACCACCTCCTGGACATCTGGGACGTGACGGTCGCGGCGTCCGTCGCCGAGTACCAGCGGCTCGCCCGCGCCAGGATCGACGCACTGCTCGCCGAGGGCCGCTGGCCGATCCTCGTCGGCGGCTCCGGGCTGTACGTCCGCGGGGCCGTCGACAACCTGGAGTTCCCGGGCACCGACCCCGAGGTCAGGGCCCGTCTGGAGGAGGAACTCGTGCTGCGCGGCTCCGGCGCCCTGCACGCCCGCCTCGCCGCCGCCGACCCCGGGGCCGCGCAGGCGATCCTGCCCAGCAACGGCCGCCGGATCGTCCGGGCCCTCGAAGTGATCGAGATCACCGGCAAGCCCTTCACCGCCAACCTCCCGGGCCATGACTCCGTTTACGACACCCTCCAGATCGGCGTCGACGTCGCCCGGCCCGAGCTCGACGAGCGCATCGCCCGCAGAGTCGACCGGATGTGGGAGGCGGGTCTCGTGGACGAGGTGCGGGAGCTGGAGGCGCGAGGGCTCAGCGAGGGGCGCACGGCCTCGCGCGCGCTCGGGTACCAACAGGTGCTCGCGGCGCTCGCGGGGGAGTGCACGATGGAAGCGGCGCGGGCCGAGACCGTCCGGGCCACCAAACGCTTCGCGCGCCGTCAGGATTCATGGTTCAGGCGCGATCCGCGGGTGCATTGGTTGAGTGGGGCTGCGGCACATCTCACAGAACTTCCGCAGCTCGCACTGGCGTTGGTCGAACGACCGGTCACAGCCTGATCACGTCATGGCATCGGGACGCTCCGGCCGTCATCCCGGCCTCCGGCGCCGTGCCATCATCGAGCTTCGATCGACCAAGTGGAGTCCGAGTTGGGAGGGCGCGTGGCGATGGAGGCCGGCCCTCGCGACACCGCACAAGGCACCGAGCCCCGCACCGTCGAGAGCGGTGAAACGGAGCAGGACGGCGACCGTCTGAGCCCCGACGGACCCGACGAGGTGCAGGGCGGTGTGACCGACGACGGTCCCACACCCGAGGAGATGTTCGCGGCCGGGGAAGAGGTCGAGGTCGAACTGCGCCCGCAGCGCCGCCTGCGGATCTGGCAGCTCGCCCCCATCGTGTCGCTGGCGGCCCTCGGCTCCCTGATGTTCGCCTTCCCGCTGGCCTTCGACTTCGGCGACAGCGGAGCGGTCATCGCGATGCTGGGCCTGCTGATCTGCTCCTGTGCGGCGGGCTGGGGAACGACGGCCGCACGCCGCGTTGGTTACACGTGGCCCGGGCTGCCCTCGCGGGGCTCGGGAAGGCGCTCCGACTGGCGGGTCGTCCTCGCATACGTGCTTCTGGTGGCCGTGGTGGTCGTGCTCGCGGTCTGGCGGGTGGCGAGGTTGCGCTAGGGCGGGTTTCGACACTCCCGCCCGCCCGGCGCGCACTCCGCCAGAGGGGGATTCCCGCCCCCGCCGGCGGCCTCGCCCTGTACTGGAGCCCTTCACCTCGCCGGCCGCCTCCGGCCCGTCCTGCGGCGGACGACGCCCCTGCCGAAATGCATCCTGGGGGCCTTCAGAGGCCGCCCGACCATGTCGAGGTGCGGCTCCGCCGTCCCAGCTCGACCGGGCCCCACCGGCCCGCGCCGTACGATCGACACATGAGCACCCGGATCGCCTTCCTCAAGGGTCATGGCACCGAGAACGACTTCGTGATCGTCCCCGACCCCGAGAACACCCTCGACCTCTCACCGGCCGCCGTCGCCGCGATCTGCGACCGCCGCGCCGGCATCGGCGGTGACGGTCTGCTCCACGTCGTGCGATCCGTGTCACACCCCGAGGCCGCCCACATGGCGTCCAAGGCCGAGTGGTTCATGGACTACCGCAACGGAGACGGCTCCATCGCCGAGATGTGCGGCAACGGCGTACGCGTCTTCGCCCGCTACCTCCAGCACGCCGGACACGTCACGGAGGGCGACCTCGCGGTGGCCACGCGCGGGGGCGTGAAGGCCGTGCACATCGACAAGGCCGGCGATGTCACCGTCGGCATGGGCAAGGCCCTGCTCCTCGAAGGGGACGTCACGGTGAGCGTCGGCGACCGTGACTGGCCCGCACGGAACGTGAACATGGGCAACCCGCACGCCGTCGCCTTCGTGGACGACCTCGCGCACGCCGGTGACCTGTACTCCCCGCCGCCCTTCAGCCCGGCCGCCGCCTACCCGGACGGGGTGAACGTGGAGTTCGTGGTCGACCGCGGCCCCGGCCACGTCGCCATGCGCGTGCACGAGCGCGGCTCCGGCGAGACCCGTTCGTGCGGCACGGGCGCGTGCGCCGTCGCCGTCGCCACGGCCCGCAGGGACGGCGCCGACCCCACGGCCACCGGCACGCCGGCGACGTACACCGTGGATGTGCCCGGCGGCACACTGGTGATCACCGAGCGGTCGGACGGCGAGATCGAGATGACCGGCCCCGCGGTGATCCTCGCCGAGGGCGAGATCGACGCCGACTGGCTCGAAAACGCGGTTCGTTGACCATATGAATCACGGCACTGGGAGCATCGGAGGCGTGGAAGCGCAGCCTCCGTCGTCCTGTGTGGTGCGAAAACATGGTCGTCCGCGGTTAAGACGGCGCGAAATCGTAAACCTGTAAACCTTCGCTCGAATGGGTGATCCGTTTCACGCTCGCCGAGAGGCGGTCAGCCGGGCGTGATGGGCTCGGTAGCATCAAGCACCGGCCCGGACGGGGGACAGATGCCATCCCCTGAGCCGTGTCCGCCATGGGGCACCCCGTCCGCCGGTCCACAGCCGGAGGTGCCCATGAGTGCGGAGGCCACGAACCCCGCGACCCCAGGTCCGGTGACCGGTGCGGCCGCTCGCTGGCGGGCGCGGATCGACCTGCGCCGCCTGGGCCGCGCCGCGCTGCTCGGCCCCGCCGCCCGCGACCGGATGCCCGACGCCATCGGCCATGTCGCCGAGGCCCACCGCGCTCACCACCCTGACGCCGATCTAGAGCCCCTGCGCCGCGCCTACGTCCTGGCCGAGTCCTCGCACCGCGGCCAGATGCGCAAGAGCGGTGAGCCGTACATCACACACCCGCTCGCCGTGACGTTGATCCTGGCCGAACTCGGCGCCGAGACCACCACGTTGACGGCCTCCCTGCTGCACGACACCGTCGAGGACACCGAGGTGACACTCGACCAGGTCGGCGAGGAGTTCGGCGCGGAGGTCCGCTTCCTCGTCGACGGCGTCACGAAGCTGGAGAAGGTCGACTACGGCGCCGCCGCCGAGCCCGAGACCTTCCGCAAGATGCTCGTCGCCACCGGCAACGACGTCCGCGTGATGTCGATCAAACTCGCCGACCGGCTGCACAACATGCGCACCCTCGGTGTGATGCGCCCCGAGAAACAGGCCCGCATCGCCAAGGTCACCCGCGATGTCCTCATCCCGCTCGCCGAGCGGCTCGGCGTCCAGGCGCTCAAGACCGAACTGGAGGACATGGTCTTCGCGATCCTCCACCCGGAGGAATACGAGCACACGCGGGAGTTGATCGTCGACAACGCCTCCCGCGCGGACGACCCGCTCGCCGAGGTCGCCGACGAGGTACGGGGGGTGCTGCGCGAGGCCGGTATCCAGGCCGAGGTCGTCATCCGGCCACGCCACTTCGTCTCCGTGCACCGGACGGGCCGCAAGCGCGGCCGGCTGCGCGGCGCGGACTTCGGCCGCCTGCTGGTCCTGGTCGGCGAGGACGCGGACTGTTACGGCGTCCTGGGCGAACTTCACACCTGTCTGACGCCCGTCGTCTCGGAGTTCAAGGACTTCATCGCCGTACCGAAGTTCAACCTGTACCAGTCACTGCACACCGCTGTGGCCCGTGGCGACGGCCAGGTCGTCGAAGTCCTCATCCGCACCCACCAGATGCACAAGGTCGCCGAGGCGGGAGTGGTCGCTCTCGGCAATCCGTACGCTTCCCCCTCGGACCCCTCGGAGGAGCAGGGCGCGAGCCCCGACGAGGAGCGGGTGGACCCCACCCGGCCCGGCTGGCTCTCGCGTCTCCTCGACTGGCAGGCGGCCGCCCCCGACGCCGACACCTTCTGGTCCACCCTCCGCGAGGACCTCGCCCAGGACCGTGAAATCACCGTGTTCCGGCCCGACGGCGGCACCCTGGGTCTGCCCGAGGGCGCGACCTGTGTGGACGCCGCGTACGAGCAGTACGGCGAGGACGCGCATGCGTGCCTCGGCGCCCGCGTCAACGGCCGTCTGGCGACCCTGAGCACCGTTCTGAAGGACGGCGACACCGTTCAGCTCCTCATGGGACAGGACCCGGCCGCCGAGCCCTCCAAGGAGTGGCTGGAGCACGCGCACACGGCTGCGGCCCGGATCGCGATCCAGCGGTGGATCGCGACGCATCCCACGCCCCGGGCCCCGCACGACCCCGAGGAGCGGAACGGGGCGGAAGCGCTGACCGTCGAGGAGGTGCAGGCCGCGCGAGGGGAGGCGGAGCGCGCGAAGCTCTCCCGGCCGGCCGCCGCCGAGGCACCCGCGGGCGACACGCCCGACCGCGCGGGCCGGAGCACCGCGGAATCACCGGTCCTCGACGACCCGTCCGCCCGCCCCGGCACCGCCAACGCCCTCGTCGACCAGCCCGGAGCGACCGTACGCCTGGCCGGCTGCTGCACGCCCGTACCGCCCGACGAGATCACCGGCTTCGCCGTGCGCGGGGGAGTGGTCACCGTGCACCGCGTGGAGTGCGCCGCGGTGGCGCGTATGAAAGACGTGGGGCGCAAGGAGGTCGACGTGCGCTGGGGTGACGCCGCCGAGTGCCGGGTCACGCTGTTCGCGGAATCGTTCGGCCGCCCGCATCTCCTCGCCGACCTCACCGAGGCCATGGCGGGCGAGGGCGCCGAGATCGTCTCGGCGACCGTCGAACCCCCCAGCCAGCAGCGGGTGCGTCACACGTACACCGTCCAACTGCCGGACGCGGCCCTGCTGCCGTCCCTGATGCGGGCGATGCGGAACGTGGCCGGGGTGTACGACGTGAGCAGGGCCCAGACGCCCGGGGCCTGACGCAGGCGGCGGACGCGGGTGCCCGTCGATCTCCGCTCCGCCTCTGCCGGCGGCGCCCGCGGACCGCGCCACGCGCGTGTGGCGACCCGCAGGACCTTGTCGCGTCGCCGCGACAGGGCCGGAGGACCCCGTTCGAGTGGGCTGATCGCGCGTCGCCGCCGCGGCACCCGCGCACGCTGCTAACGGTGGTGCATGCCGCTCACCGCCCGCACCCACGCCGGCCCCGCCCACGTCCATCCCACCCCCTCCGGCCTGCCAGGCCCCGACGCCGCCCGCCGCCGTACCGGAACCGTCCGGCGGCGCAAGGCGGCCGCGCTGCTCGCCTCGGCCGTCTCCGTCTGCCTGCTCGCCGCGAGCGCCCCGGCCGCGCCGCTCGGCATCGGGGACCGGCTCTTCCCGCACCTGGGCAACCCGGGCTACGACGTGGCGTCGTACGACCTCTCCTTCACCTATTCCGGCAGCAACAGCAAGCCGCTCACGGCCGTCACCACCATCGACGCCTGGACGACCACCGAACTCGACCGCATCAACCTCGACTTCGCCCACGGCGACGTCCAGTCGGTCGAGGTCGACGGCCGGCCCGCGGCGTTCGCCGGCGCCGACGAGGACCTCGTGATCACCCCCGACGAACCGCTGCCCGGCGGCAGTTGGATGCGGATCACCGTCCGGCACACCAGTGACCCCGTCTCCGCCGACGACCGCGACGGCGGCTGGGTGCGCACCACTGACGGGCTCGCCATGGCCAACCAGGCGGACGTCGCTCACCTGGTCTTCCCCTGCAACGACCACCCCTCCGACAAGGCGATGTTCACCATCCGGGTCACCGCGCCCGACGGCTACACAGCCGTGGCCAACGGTCTGCCCACCGACGTGGACCGGGCCGGCCGGGCGACCACGTGGACATACCGCACCCAGCACCCCATGGCCACCGAGCTCGCGCAGGTCTCCATCGGCCGCTCCACCGTGCTGCGGCGCGGCGGCCCGCACGGACTGCCCGTCCGGGACGTCGTGCCCACCAAGGACCGTGCCGAGCTGGAGCCCTGGCTGAAGAAGACTCCGGAGCAGATCGCCTGGATGGAGGGCAAGGTCGGCCCGTACCCGTTCGAGACGTACGGCATCCTCATGGCGGCCGCCGACACCGGCTTCGAGCTGGAGACCCAAACCCTCTCCCTCTTCGAGAAGGACCTCTTCACCGAGCCCGCCTACCCCAAGTGGTACGTCGAGTCGATCATGGTCCATGAGCTCGCCCACCAGTGGTTCGGCGACAGCGTCAGTCCCCGCACCTGGTCCGACCTGTGGCTCAACGAAGGCCACGCCACCTGGTACGAGGCCCTGTACGCGGAGGAGAAGTCCGGCCGCACCCTGGAGGCCCGCATGAAGGCCGCGTACGGCGTCTCCGACCGCTGGCGTGCCGCGGGCGGACCGCCCGCCGCCCCCAACCCGCCCAAGCCCGGCCAGAAGATCGGCATCTTCCGCCCGAACGTCTACGACGGCGCCGCACTCGTCCTGTACGCCCTGCGCCAGGAGATCGGCCGCAGGTCCTTCGAGAACCTGGAGCGGGCCTGGGTGCAGCAGCACCGGGACGGCACGGCGTCGACCGCCGACTTCGTGCGGCTCGCCTCCGAGATCTCCGGGCGCGACCTCGGCGGCTTCCTCCAGGACTGGCTCTACGGCGAGCAGACCCCGCCGATGCCCGGCCACCCGGACTGGAAGGCCGTGGGGCCCGCCGCACCGGTGAAATAAGGCCGTGACGAGACGCCCCGTACCGTGCGACCATCATCGGGTCGGAGCGGCACGGGGCGCGGGAATCTCACGGGGTACTCGTGCGTTGGAAGACATGACCGCCGAATCGGAATCACCGACGACGTATCGACGACGTAAGGACCCAATGACCTCCTCTTCATCCCCTTCCCAGGACACGCAGCGACTCGCGCACACCTACGCCGAAGGTCTTCGGGCCGATGCCCTGATGGAAGAGGACGTCGCCTGGAGCCACGAGATCGACGGAGAGCGGGACGGCGACCAGTTCGACCGCTCCGACCGCGCGGCACTGCGCCGCGTAGCCGGCCTCTCCACCGAACTCGAGGACGTCACCGAGGTCGAGTACCGCCAGCTCCGTCTGGAGCAGGTCGTGCTCGTCGGCGTCTGGACCACCGGGACCGTGCAGGACGCGGACAACTCCCTCGCGGAGCTCGCCGCCCTCGCCGAGACCGCGGGCGCGGTCGTCCTGGACGGCGTGACCCAGCGTCGCGACAAGCCCGACGCGGCCACCTACATCGGTTCCGGCAAGGCAAACGAGCTGCGGGACATCGTCCTGGAGACCGGCGCGGACACCGTCATCTGCGACGGAGAGCTCAGCCCGGGCCAGCTCATCCACCTCGAAGACGTCGTCAAGGTCAAGGTCATCGACCGTACGGCCCTGATCCTCGACATCTTCGCCCAGCACGCCAAGTCCCGTGAGGGCAAGGCGCAGGTCGCGCTCGCGCAGATGCAGTACATGCTGCCGAGGCTGCGCGGCTGGGGCCAGTCGCTGTCCCGTCAGATGGGCGGCGGCAAGGGCGGCGGCCTCGCCACCCGTGGTCCCGGTGAGACCAAGATCGAGACTGACCGGCGTCGGATCCGCGAGAAGATGGCGAAGATGCGCCGGGAGATCGCGGACATGAAGACCGGCCGCGAGATCAAGCGCCAGGAACGCAAGCGCCACAAGGTGCCGTCCGTCGCCATCGCGGGCTACACCAACGCCGGTAAGTCCTCCCTGCTCAACCGCCTCACGGGCGCGGGAGTCCTGGTCGAGAACGCCCTGTTCGCGACCCTGGACCCGACCGTCCGCAGGGCGGAGACCCCGAGCGGCCGCCTGTACACGCTGGCCGACACCGTCGGTTTTGTACGGCACCTGCCGCACCACCTGGTCGAGGCGTTCCGCTCCACCATGGAGGAGGTCGGCGAGTCCGACCTGATCCTGCACGTGGTGGACGGCTCGCACCCGACCCCTGAGGAGCAGCTGGCCGCTGTCCGCGAGGTGATCAGGGACGTCGGTGCCACCGGCGTGCCCGAGATCGTCGTGATCAACAAGGCCGACGCGGCTGACCCGTTGACGCTCCAGCGGCTGATGCGGATCGAGACCCGCTCCATCGCGATCTCGGCCCGTACGGGGCAGGGCATCACCGAGCTGCTCGCCCTGATCGACAACGAACTGCCCAGGCCGTCCGTCGAGATCGAGGCGCTTGTGCCGTACACCCACGGCAAGCTGGTCGCCCGCGCCCACGACGAGGGCGAGGTGATCTCCGAGGAGCACACGGCGGAGGGCACCCTGCTCAAGGCGCGGGTGCACGAGGAACTGGCCGCGGACCTTTCCCCGTACGTGCCGGCACCGGTGGCCTGAGCGCCGTAGCACTCCTGAGAGGCCCGCCCCCTTTTGACGGGGGCGGGCCTCCGGCATGTCCCGGGCCGCCGGCCACTGGTGACCGGCCGCAGGTCACCGCCATCGTCACCTGGCGCTGCGGTCGGAGGCGGATTTCGGGGGCGGGCGAGGTCAGAGAACGGGCCGGGAACGGTCAGCGACCCGCGAACTTCCCGCTGACCGAGTCGTACACGCCCTCGGCCACCTCACCCAGCCGTGGTCCCGCCAGCCAGCCCGCGCTCACCGGGCCGATCGAGGTGTTGGACACCAGCGCCGGCTTACCGTCCGCACCCGCCGCGACCCAGCCTCCACCCGAGGAACCACCGGTCATCGTGCAGCCGATGCGGTACATCGTCGGTTCCGAGGCGTTGATCGACAGCCGTCCCGGCCTGTCCTGGCACTGGTAGAGCGTCTCCCCGTCGAACGGCGCCGCCGCCGGATACCCGGATGCCGTGATGCGCTCGACCCGCGGCACCGCCGGAGCGCTGAAGTTCACCGGCAGGGCCGAACCGACCGTCTCCTCCAGCGACTTGCCGGTGCCGCCTTCCTCCGGTGTCACATGAATGACGGCGAAGTCGTACGGGGCGCCGTCCCCACCGGTCGGACCCCCCTGCCCGATCCACTGATCCGAGGTCTGGGCCCAGTCGGCCCACCAGACGCCGTAAGGAGCCAGCTCTTTCGCGGTCGCTCCCGCCAACTGCCCGGCAGACAGGGCCTGGTCGTTGTACGACGGGACGAAGGCGATGTTGCGGTACCAGCCCCCGCTGCGGCCCGCGTGCACACAATGCCCCGCCGTCCACGCCAGGTTGGACTTCCCCGGGTGGGCCGGGTCCTGCACGACAGTCGCCGAGCAGACCATCGTGCCCTCCGGGGAGTCGAAGAACACCTTGCCCGCTTCGGGGACGCTGTCGTGGTAGGCGGGCGACGCGGCCTTCGCGTCCACCGGTGCCGGCTCCGGGTCGGTGACACCCTGGTCGCCGGAGAGGTCGCTCTCCCGGACACCCCGGTCGGGATCCTCCGCCCCGCGCATTCGGTCTGGGTCCCACAGCCCCTCGATGATCGGGTTGATGTAGTCCTGGGCCTCCCGCAGCCAGTCGTCCCTGTCCCAGTTCTTCCAGGCGCCGTCCTTCCACTCGTCGACGTCGATCCCGTGCTCTTTGAGCCGGTCCCTGATGTCGTCGGGAATCGTGATCTTGCCGTCGCCCCCGGACGCGGCGGGGGCGGAGGGGGAGGCCTGCACTTTCGGGTCCGTGGCGTCCGAGCCGCAGGCGGTGGCGGTCAGGGTCAGCAGCGAGGTGAAGGCCAAGGCGGCCAGCACGGGGGAGATTCTGCGGCGCGCGCCCCTTTGGCTCTCGCCGCGAGCGGTCAACGACAGCGGTTCGGATCGCATGCTCTGCCTCCCCCTGGTGTGGGCGAACAGGGCGCCAGGGCCTGCGACTTACCGCAGACCTCCCGCGAGTTCGCCTTGCGGCACCGCGCCTTGGAACGGCATCACACACTATGCGCCCGCTGTGGGTGACTTCCGACGGAATCGCAACAGTTTCGTCACGCCAAAGATCTCCGGACAACCCGTAACCCGGTGAGCGGTCCGGGGTTGGTAGCGGTGGGGGCCTGCTGCCGAGCAGACGGGTCGATCCTCCGCGCCCCAATCCCCGGAGATTTCCAGACATCAGGGCATCGGAGCGCCGAGATGTCGAGCAAAGCCTCGCGGGGTTCCGTATGCCGGGGCGGGTGAGTCCGCGAAGGAACCGCTTGACCCTGCACAGCGCGACGACGGGAGAACCATGGCCGTGACCGAGACCGCGCCCGGGGAGGCCATGACGGGACACACATCCGTCGAGCATCCATCGGCCACCCGCGCCGCCCACGAGGGGATCCTGCGGCGCCAGTCGGCCCGTGAGTCGGCGGCCCGCACTTACGCCCGAGCCCTCCCGATCGTCCCCGTCCGCGCACGCGGGCTGACCATCGAGGGCGCCGACGGACGCCGCTACCTGGACTGCCTCTCGGGTGCGGGCACCCTGGCCCTGGGACACAACCACCCCGTCGTCCTCGAAGCGATCCGCAAGGTCCTCGACTCGGGCGCGCCTCTGCACGTCCTCGACCTCGCCACCCCGGTCAAGGACGCCTTCACCACCGAACTGTTCCGCACCCTGCCACCCGGTCTCGCCGACCACGCACGCGTGCAGTTCTGCGGGCCGGCCGGCACGGACGCGGTGGAGGCCGCCTTCACACTGGTACGGGCCGCGACCGGCCGCAACGGACTGCTTGCCTTCGCCGGCGCCTACCACGGGATGACCTCCGGAGCACTTGAAGCATCCGGCGACGCCCTTGACGTACGGGTTGCCCGGCTGCCCTATCCACAGGAGTACCGCTGCCCCTTCCGCATCGGCGGCCGGCTCGGCGCCGAACTCTCCGCTCGCTGGACCGAATCCGTCCTCGACGATCCCAAGTCCGGCGTACCGCTGCCCGCCGGGATGATCCTCGAACCCGTGCAGGGCGAGGGCGGGGTCCTGCCGGCCCCGGACGAATGGATGCGGCGCATCCGGCAGATCACGGCGGACCGCTCGATCCCGCTGATCGTCGACGAGGTCCAGACGGGAGTCGGCCGCACCGGCGCCTTCTGGGCCGTGGACCACAGCGGCATCACCCCCGACGTGATGGTCCTCTCCAAGGCCATCGGCGGCAGCCTGCCCCTCGCCGTCGTGGTCTACCGCGACGATCTCGACGTCTGGGAGCCCGGCGCCCACGCCGGTACCTTCCGCGGCAACCAACTCGCCATGGCCGCGGGTACGGCCACCATGGCCTACGTCCGCGAGAACGCCCTCACCGAACGTGCGGCCACACTCGGCGCACGCATGCTGGACCAACTGCGCGGGCTGGGCCGGGACTTCACTGTGATCGGTGATGTGCGAGGGCGGGGCTTGATGATCGGCGTGGAGATGGTGGAGCCGGAGGGGCGGGGCCCCGCCAGGACCGGTGAGTCCGGTGAGTCCGGTGGGGCTGGTGGGAGTGACGGCTCTGGTGAGTTGGGAAGCCCGGTGGGGCTGGGGGGTGCTGGTGTTGTGGAGGCCGCGGTGATGAGGGGCACTGCCCCCTCGCCTCGCCCTGCTTCTCCGGAGCTTGCCGCCGCCGTCCAGCGGGAGTGCCTGCGGCGGGGACTGATCGTCGAACTCGGTGGCCGTCACGCGAGCGTTGTGCGCCTCCTCCCGCCCTTGACCATCACCGACGAACAGGCGACCGCTGTCCTCGACCGGCTCGCCGACGCCGTGGCAGCGGTGGCCCGTGGCGGTGGTCCTGGTGGTGGTCCTGGTGGTGGTTCGGGTGGTGCTTCTGGCGGTGGTTCCTGTGGCGGGAGGTGATAGCAGCGTCGAGGCCGGAACCTGCGTGACGGGGACGAGCGGGCGCAGTAGCCGACGGATGGTGCTTGCTGCCGGTGCCGGTGCCGGTGCCGGTGCCGGAGCCGGAGCCGGTGTTTGTTGGTCTCCCAGGGCTGAGGGCCAAGGCGCTGACGTTTCCTGGAGTCGGGGTGTTAGGGGATGAAGAGGCAGCAGCGGCCGGTGCGTTGGCGGCATCGGCGTGGGAAACCAGGGCCGTAGCCACACCTTCAGCCGGAGTGGCGGTTCCTCTCGAAACCGATTGGTCAGCCGCATGCGGCTGCGCATGCCGCGTACCGGTGCCTCTGAACATGCGCTGTCTTCACGCTGGTTGTCCAACGAGCCCATCCCGACCACCACTCACCTCCACTCACCTGCTCATCCGCCGTCGGCCCCTCCGAGGCGGAACCACCCCGAAGCTGAACCACCCCGAGG
Source organism: Streptomyces sp. NBC_00285 (assembly GCF_036174265.1). Lineage (NCBI taxonomy): Bacteria > Bacillati > Actinomycetota > Actinomycetes > Kitasatosporales > Streptomycetaceae > Streptomyces > Streptomyces sp. NBC_00285. The sequence continues at coordinate 7,895,702 of NZ_CP108055.1, forward strand.
AACTCCGAACTTGAACACCACCCCCGCCGCCGAGGGCCGCGCCTCCACACACCCGAGCAACTTCTCCGGCACCGTCCCCTCTTCGCAGCGACTCCCTCGACCCCACCACACCCCGTCCCAGGGTGGCCCGCCTGAACAGGAGCGCTTGAGTAGCGTCACCGCCGACCTCCTGGATCACCCCGATCCGCACACCGTGGCCGAAGCTGCGACCGTGGAGAACCTGCTGCGCTGCTGGGTCCGCGAAGCCGGCTTCCCTGCGCCCGACAACGGCACCCTCCGCATCCCCCTCCCCGCGAGCGGCATCACCCTTCTCGTCCCCGTCCGCTACTGGTCCCCGACGGGGTGGCACCGCTTCGGCCTCCCTCGTCTCGCCGGTGCCCCGGAGCAGGCCCCGTCGGCCGACGCGGTCACCGTCGCAGCGCTGCTGACCCGTGAGTCAGCGGTGGCGTCCACTGCCACCTCGGGCACCGAACTCACTGCCCGCGTCGCCGACTCCGTCCGCCGCACTGCCACCTTCGTCCGCGAACGCCGCAAGTACCCCGACGACGGCCCGGATCTCTTCCTGACCGCCGAGCAGGCACTCGTCCTCGGCCACCCGCTGCACCCGGCCCCGAAGAGCCGCGAAGGCCTCTCCGAAGCCGAAGGTGCTTCCTACTCACCCGAGTTGCGAGGCTCCTTTCCTCTGCACTGGCTCGCAGTCGATCCCTCCCTCCTCGCCGCGGACTCGGCCTGGACCGAACGTGGTCGACCCGTCACCGCCGCTCAGCTCACCCGGCGCCTGGCCGGACCCGACCTGCAATTGCCCGACGGCCACACCGCTCTGCCGCTGCATCCCTGGCAGCTCCGGGAGGTCCGGCACCGCCCCGAAACCGCCCCGCTGTTCGATGCCGGGCTGCTCCGGGACCTCGGTGCCCATGGCTCCTCGTGGCATCCGACCTCCTCCGTCCGCACGGTCCATCGCTCCGGTGCCCCTGCCATGCTCAAACTCTCGCTGGGCCTGCGCATCACCAATTCCCGCCGTGAGAACCTCCGCAAAGAGCTACACCGTGGTGTCGAGGTGCACCGGCTCCTGCGGGCGGGTCTGTCCACGGAGTGGCAGGCGGTCCACCCCGCATTCGACATCGTCCGCGACCCTGCTTGGCTTGCCGTCGACGTGCCGGACGGCAACCCCGCACCGGGTCTCGACGTGATGATCCGGCACAACCCGTTCCTCCTGTCGAGCGACGCCTCCTGCATCGCCGGTCTGGTGTCTCCCCGTCCCCAAGCCCGCCTTGGTGCCACTGCTGGTCGCCCGGAAACGGACCGCCCAGAAACAAACCGTGTGGACGCGGACCGTCAGGCCACGGACCGGGCGAACTCGAATCCCCTGGTCTGGCGGTCCCGGCTCTCCGAGGTCGTCGGGCGTCTCACCGCCCGGACTGGCCGCCCGCGGGGAGCCGTCGCCGCCGAGTGGTTCCTGCGCTATCTCGAACAGGTCGTCCGCCCGGTGCTGTGGCTCGACGGGGAGGCCGGGATCGCGCTGGAAGCGCACCAGCAGAACACCTTGGTCCTGCTGGACGCCGACGGCTGGCCCGTAGGCGGTCGCTATCGCGACAACCAGGGCTACTACTTCCGCGAGTCCCGACGCGCGGAGCTGGAGGCCCGGCTGCCCGGTATCGGCGAGCACAGCGACACCTTCGTCTCCGACGAGGTCTCTGACGAGCGCTTCGCCTACTACCTGGCGATCAACAACGTCCTCGGCCTCATCGGAGCCTTCGGCTCCCAGCGTCTGGCCGACGAACGGCTGCTGCTCGCAGCCTTCCGTCGCTTTCTCGGCGATGCGGCCTCCGGGCCCACCCGACTGCGCACCACCCTCCCCGGCCGTCTGCTCGACTCGCCCGTCCTGCGCTGCAAGGCCAATCTGCTGACCCGCGTCCACGGCCTGGACGAACTCGTCGGCCCGGTCGACACCCAGTCCGTCTACGTCACCATCGCCAACCCCCTTCACATCTGAGGAACATGACCCACCCCGCCTCTTGAGAGGAGCGCCCCCGTGTCTCCCACCGACGCGCGTGCAGACGCCCATTCCACCCCCTTCGCCGACGTCGGCATCCGAACCGGTACCTCTCCGGACCGCACAGCGGACAGCCAGGCCCGGGGTACCGGTCGCGGCTCCTACAACGAGGACACCCTGGACCTGCGTCTGCCCGAGGATCTCCTCGCACTCGTCAAGACCGACGGCCCAGGCCCAGGTCCAGGTTCAGGAGGAAGCGGGTTCCAGAGCTGGGGCGTCGGCACCGCCCCGCCCGGCTCGCTCGACCCGACCGACGGTGACCTCCTCGACGGCATCGTCGACTGGGGACCGATCACCACCCCGGCAGGCGCGTTCCAACTCGTGCCCGTAACCGTCGAGCGGGATGTGCCACTCGTCTGCCGTTGGATGAACGACCCTGTCGTCACCAGGTTCTGGGAGCTGGCCGGGCCCCAGCACGTGACGGAGAACCATCTGCGACCCCAGCTCGCCGGGGACGGCCGCAGCATGCCCTGCCTCGGAGTGCTGGAGGGCAACCCGATGAGCTACTGGGAGATCTACCGGGCAGACCTCGATCCGTTGGCCCGCCACTATCCGGCCAGACCGCACGACACCGGTATCCACCTCCTCATCGGTACCGGCACCGATCGCGGGCGCGGTCTCGGCAGCACCCTTGTGAAAGCTGTCGCCGATCTCGTCCTCGACAAGCGACCGGCCTGTGCCCGCGTCGTCGCGGAGCCCGACCTTCGCAACATCCTGTCCATCGCCGCCTTTCTGAGCGCAGGTTTCCGTCTCTCCGCCGAGGTGGACCTGCCCGACAAGCGGGCGGCCCTCTTGGTCCGAGACCGGTCTCTGCGCGATCTGATATAGCCGTGCGTCATCGTGCAATCACTTTTGGTACACCGCTCGCGTCGAATTGGTTCCGGTCTCGGAAGAAGTTTTTTTTGCGACGCCATCGGAGTCCCTGACTCTCACTGCCCTCTGGTGAGATATCGGTCATTTACGGCCAACAAGGGACTGGTCTCGGTACCGGCCGGATCGGGCCCGGTCCAAAGCGAGCCAAGTCGCCCCGGACCGGCACCCCCATCCGCTACCCCACCACGGAGCTCCCGGTCTTGATCCCGCTCGTCGTCACCGCCTTGATCACCCTGATGTCAGTGCCGGGCCGTAGGGTGGTCGCGCTATGACGAAGCCCTCACTCCCCGAACTCCTGCATGCTGCCGTCACTGCCGTCGGCGGTGCGGAGCGCCCCGGCCAGGTGACCATGGCCGAATCCGTTGCGGACGCGATCGACGACAGTTCCCACCTGCTCGTGCAGGCCGGCACCGGTACCGGAAAGTCGCTGGGCTATCTCGTGCCCGCGCTTGCACACGGGGAGCGGGTCGTCGTCGCGACGGCGACCCTGGCCCTCCAGAGACAGCTGGTAGAGCGCGACCTGCCGCGCACGGTCGAGGCGCTGCACCCGCTGCTGCGCCGCCGCCCGGAGTTCGCGATGCTCAAGGGCCGGTCGAACTACCTGTGTCTGCACCGGCTTCACGAGGGTGTGCCGCAGGACGAGGAGGAGGGACTCTTCGACCAGTTCGAGGCGGCTGCCCCCACCAGCAAGTTGGGCCAGGATCTGCTCCGGCTGCGGGACTGGTCGCAGGACACCGAGACCGGTGACCGTGACGACCTCACGCCGGGCGTGTCCGACCGAGCCTGGGCGCAGATCTCCGTGTCCTCCCGCGAGTGTCTGGGCGCCACGAAGTGCGCCTACGGCGCCGAGTGCTTCGCCGAGATGGCCCGCGAGCGCGCCAAGCTCGCCGAGGTCGTCGTCACCAATCACGCGCTGCTTGCGATCGACGCCATCGAAGGTGCGCCGGTCCTGCCGCAGCACGAGGTATTGATCGTCGACGAGGCGCACGAGCTGGTCTCCCGGGTCACCGGCGTCGCCACCGGTGAACTCACTCCCGGCCAGGTCAACCGGGCGGTCCGCCGCGCCGCGAAACTTGTCAACGAGAAGGCCGCCGACCAGCTCCAGACAGCCGCCGAGGGCTTCGAACGGCTGATGGAACTCGCCCTGCCCGGTCGACTCGAGGAGATCCCGGAGGACCTCGGGTATGCGCTCATGGCGCTGCGCGATGCCGCCCGCACGGTCATCTCCGCGATCGGCGCGACCCGCGACAAGTCGGTCCAGGACGAGGACGCGGTCCGCAAACAGGCCCTGGCCTCCGTGGAGTCGGTGCACGACGTGGCGGAGCGGATCACGAACGGCTCGGAGTGGGACGTCGTCTGGTACGAACGGCATGACCGTTTCGGAGCCTCCTTGCGGGTGGCTCCCATGTCGGTCTCAGGTCTGCTGCGGGAGAAGTTGTTCGCGGACCGCTCAGTGGTCCTCACCTCGGCGACGTTGAAGCTGGGCGGCGACTTCAACGGCGTGGGCGCGTCCCTGGGTCTCGCCCCGGAGGGGACCGAGGGCGAGGACCTGCCGAAGTGGAAGGGGCTCGACGTGGGTTCGCCCTTCGACTACCCCAGGCAGGGCATCCTCTACGTCGCCAAGCATCTGTCGCGCCCTGCGCGCGACGGCGACCGCGTGGACATGCTCGACGAACTGACCGAGCTCATCCAGGCGGCCGGCGGTCGAACCCTGGGCTTGTTCTCGTCCATGAAGGCCGCCCAGTTGGCCGCGGAGGAACTGCGGTCCCGCATTCCGGAGTTCCCGATCCTCCTCCAGGGCGAGGAGACCCTCGGTGAGCTGATCAAGAACTTCGCGGCCGACCCTAAGACCTGTCTCTTCGGCACGCTGTCGCTCTGGCAGGGCGTCGACGTCCCCGGCCCCAGCTGTCAGCTGGTCGTCATGGACAAGATCCCGTTCCCGCGCCCCGACGACCCTCTGATGAGCGCTCGTCAGAAGGCGGTGGAAGAGGCGGGCGGCAACGGCTTCATGGCGGTCGCGGCCACCCACGCCGCCCTGCTGATGGCCCAGGGCGCAGGCCGCCTGGTCCGCGCCACGGGAGACCGTGGCGTCGTCGCCGTACTGGACCAGCGGCTGGCCACCGCGCGATACGGCAGCTATCTGAAGGCGTCCCTGCCGGACTTCTGGTACACCACGGACCGTAACCAGGTCCGCAGGTCGCTCACGGCGATCGATGCCGCGGCGAAGTCGATCGAGGCGGCGGACCTTGTGGCCGAAGCCGAGAAGGCGCAGGCGGAAACAGAATGATCGCGGTTGGTCTGTCCCTTACCGGCGACAGACCAACCGCGATGAGCGCCTGCCCGGTGACAGAGCCATCCGTCACCGGGGCCGGACAGCGCAGGGCCCCGGAACCGGCGCAGGGGTTCCGGGGCCCGGTCGAATCGGCGAGGCCTGTTGCGGTGCTCAGATGCGCCGCAGTACTGCCACTACCTTGCCGAGGATGGTCGCGTCGTCGCCGGGGATGGGCTCGTACGCGGAGTTGTGGGGGAGGAGCCAGACGTGGCCGTCCTCGCGCTTGAAGCGCTTGACGGTGGCCTCGCCGTCGAGCATCGCGGCCACGATGTCGCCGTTCTCGGCGACGGGCTGGCGGCGGACGGTGACCCAGTCGCCGTCGCAGATCGCGGCCTCGATCATCGAGTCACCGACCACCTTGAGGACGAACAGCTCACCATCGCCGACGAGCTGACGGGGAAGGGGGAACACGTCCTCGACGGATTCCTCGGCGAGGATCGGTCCACCGGCGGCGATCCGGCCGACCAGCGGGACGTACGACGCGGCGGGCTTGCCCGCGGTGTCCGTGGGCTGCGCCGACGTGCCCTGGTCGGAGCCGCGCACCTCGTACGCGCGTGGGCGATGCGGGTCGCGGCGCAGGAAGCCCTTGCGTTCCAGTGCCATCAGCTGGTGTGCGACCGAGGAGGTGCTGGACAGGCCCACTGCCTGGCCGATCTCCCGCATGGACGGCGGGTAGCCGCGCCGCTGCACGGAGTCCCTGATGACCTCGATCACCCGTCGCTGCCGGTCGGTGAGTCCCGAGCTGTCTGCACGGATGCCTGGAGGCCGCCCCGGCAGGGAGCGCTTTTGTCCCTCGGGATTCGCGGCTTCATTCATCGCATGCACCGGCTCGAGTCGGCCCTGGGAACGGTCCTGGGCAGTGATGGTGGCACTGTCTGCGGTCGTGGTCACGTCGGCCCCTCTCGATGGTCTCCCTGCTGGACAACGGTAGTTGCTTTCGAAAGGTTGCGCCAAACACACGTTCGAGTGAAAAATCGCGAAGCGTCTTACGCGATCACATGTCTGGGTGTATGGCTGACGCGCCGCCTACCGAAGAAAAGGGCCTATTGCTGTACTCTTCACCGCCGGATGGCGCCCTCGCGGGGTGTCGCCCCAGTCTGCCACCCGGTGACCAGCCAACCGGGTACCGGCTCCCATCTCTGCGGGAATCCCACGTCCCCTCCTTGTGGCGCCCACGGTATCTCCGCATGCGGGGCAGCGATACGGCTGCGCGTCGTGTTCGCCGGGGGTCGGAGCGGTCGTACGGCACAGGGTCATACATGCGCGACACGCGTGTACGGCGTGTATGCCGTGCCAATCCCTACATGTAGTGCTTGGATTGCTACAGCAGCCCAGAAGTTGTGGTCCCCCGGGTCTCCACGCCCGCTGCGATCGCCTATGCTGGGGGCTGCTTCGAGGGGCCCATGGGGCTCAGCGAGGCTATTGAGTCTGCTGTGAGGAGGGTTGGGAGTTCATGCACTGCCCCTTCTGCAGGCACCCCGACAGCCGTGTCGTCGACAGTCGTACGACCGACGACGGCACGTCGATTCGCAGGCGCCGCCAGTGCCCGGACTGCTCCCGTCGTTTCACGACCGTGGAGACGTGCTCGCTGATGGTGGTCAAGCGGTCCGGAGTCACCGAGCCGTTCAGCCGTACCAAGGTCATCAACGGTGTGCGCAAGGCATGCCAGGGGCGACCTGTCACCGAGGACGCGCTCGCGCAGCTCGGCCAGCGGGTCGAGGAGGCGGTGCGGGCCACCGGGAGCGCCGAGTTGACCACCCATGACGTGGGGCTGGCCATACTCGGCCCGCTGCAAGAGCTCGATCTCGTCGCGTATCTGCGATTCGCCTCCGTCTACCGGGCGTTCGACTCGCTCGAGGACTTCGAGGCCGCGATCACGGAACTGAGGGACGAGACGGGACCCCCCACCGCGGACGACGAGGACCGCGGAGAGGCTGTGGACGGCGAAGAGGCCGTCGGGGGGAGCCAAGAAGACGATCGCGGGCCCGGAGGGACTGTTCAGGTCCCCGTGCCCGCCCGCGCCGCCGACTGATCGGCGGGCCGGACCGGGCCAAGCCCCCGGAGCGGCCGGACGGCGGCGAACCAAGACCTGTTGCGGGCGGTAGCGAGTGGGTGCCCGCGACACCAGACAGAACACCGTGCCCACGGGAACATCCGGGCACTTCAGGGCGTTTTAGCCCGTACAGGGAGGCGGCATGACAGAGACGGCGAGCGGTCCGGCACGGAGTTCCCGCGCCAAGACCACGAAGGCGACCAAGGGCCTGCGTATCGAGCGCATCCACACCACCCCCGGCGTGCATCCGTACGACGAGGTGGTCTGGGAGCGCCGTGACGTCGTCATGACCAACTGGCGCGACGGCTCGGTCAACTTCGAGCAGCGCGGCGTCGAGTTCCCCGGCTTCTGGTCGGTGAACGCGGTCAACATCGTCACCAGCAAGTACTTCCGCGGTGCCGTCGGCACCCCCCAGCGCGAGGTGAGCCTCAAGCAGCTCATCGACCGCATCGTGAAGACGTACCGGAAGGCCGGCGAGGACTACAAGTACTTCGCCTCGCCCGCCGACGCGGAGATCTTCGAGCACGAACTGGCGTACGCCCTCCTGCACCAGATCTTCAGCTTCAACAGCCCCGTGTGGTTCAACGTGGGTACGCCCCAGCCGCAGCAGGTCTCGGCCTGCTTCATCCTGGCCGTCGACGACTCCATGGAGTCGATCCTCGACTGGTACAAGGAAGAGGGCATGATCTTCAAGGGCGGCTCCGGCGCCGGCCTGAACCTCTCCCGCATCCGCTCCTCCAAGGAGCTGCTGTCCTCGGGCGGTAACGCCTCCGGTCCGGTCTCCTTCATGCGTGGTGCCGACGCCTCCGCAGGAACGATCAAGTCGGGTGGCGCCACGCGTCGCGCCGCCAAGATGGTCATCCTCGACGTCGACCACCCCGACATCGAGGACTTCATCGAGACCAAGGTGAAGGAGGAGGAGAAGATCCGCGCCCTGCGTGACGCGGGCTTCGACATGGACCTGGGCGGCGACGACATCACGTCCGTCCAGTACCAGAACGCCAACAACTCGGTCCGCGTGAACGACACGTTCATGAAGGCCGTGGAGACGGGCGCCAAGTTCGGCCTGACGTCCCGCATGACCGGCGAGGTCATCGAGGAGGTCGAGGCCAAGACCCTGTTCCGCAAGATGGCCGAGGCCGCCTGGGCCTGCGCCGACCCGGGCATTCAGTACGACGACACCATCAACCACTGGCACACCTGCCCGGAGTCCGGCCGCATCAACGGCTCGAACCCGTGCAGCGAGTACATGCACCTGGACAACACGTCCTGCAACCTCGCCTCGCTGAACCTGATGAAGTTCCTCAAGGACGACAGCAAGGGCCACCAGTCCTTCGAGGTCGAGCGCTTCGCGAAGGTCGTCGAACTCGTCATCACCGCGATGGACATCTCCATCTGCTTCGCGGACTTCCCGACCCAGAAGATCGGCGAGAACACGCGCGCGTTCCGCCAGCTCGGCATCGGCTACGCCAACCTCGGCGCCCTGCTGATGGCGACCGGCCACGCGTACGACTCGGACGGCGGCCGCGCCCTGGCCGGCTCCATCACCTCCCTGATGACCGGCACGTCGTACAAGCGTTCCGCCGAACTCGCCGCTGTCGTCGGCGCGTACGACGGCTACGCGCGCAACGCGCAGCCGCACCTGCGCGTCATGAAGCAGCACGCTGACGAGAACACCAAGGCCGTCCGCATCGACGACCTGGACTCGCCGATCTGGGCCGCCGCCACGGAGGCCTGGCAGGACGTGGTCCGCCTCGGTGAGAAGAACGGCTTCCGCAACGCGCAGGCGTCGGTCATCGCCCCGACCGGCACCATCGGTCTCGCGATGTCCTGCGACACCACCGGTCTTGAGCCCGACCTGGCACTGGTCAAGTTCAAGAAGCTGGTCGGCGGCGGCTCGATGCAGATCGTCAACGGCACGGTTCCGCAGGCCCTGCGCCGCCTGGGCTACCAGGAGGAGCAGATCGAGGCGGTCGTCGCCCACATCGCCGAGAACGGCAACGTGATCGACGCCCCCGGCCTCAAGCACGAGCACTACGAGGTGTTCGACTGCGCCATGGGCGAGCGCTCCATCTCCGCGATGGGCCACGTCCGCATGATGGCCGCCATCCAGCCGTGGATCTCCGGAGCCCTGTCCAAGACGGTCAACCTGCCGGAGACGGCGACGGTCGAGGACGTCGAAGAGGTCTACTTCGAGGCATGGAAGATGGGCGTCAAGGCGCTCGCCATCTACCGTGACAACTGCAAGGTCGGCCAGCCTCTCTCCGCCAAGACCAAGGAGAAGGAGAAGACCGCGGTCACGGCGAAGGCCGAGGAGACGATCCGTAGCGCGGTCGAGAAGGTCGTCGAGTACCGTCCGGTCCGCAAGCGCCTCCCCAAGGGCCGTCCCGGCATCACGACGTCCTTCACGGTCGGCGGCGCCGAGGGCTACATGACGGCCAACTCCTACCCGGACGACGGTCTCGGCGAGGTCTTCCTGAAGATGTCCAAGCAGGGCTCCACCCTCGCGGGCATGATGGACGCTTTCTCCATCGCCGTCTCGGTGGGCCTGCAGTACGGCGTGCCGCTGGAGACGTACGTCTCGAAGTTCACCAACATGCGCTTCGAGCCGGCCGGTATGACGGATGACCCGGACGTGCGGATGGCGCAGTCGATCGTCGACTACATCTTCCGCCGCCTGGCGCTGGACTTCCTTCCCTTCGAGACGCGCTCCGCGCTCGGCATCCACTCCGCCGAAGAGCGTCAGCGCCACCTTGAGACCGGCTCCTACGAGCCGACCGAGGAGGAGGTCGACGTCGAGGGGCTGGCCCAGTCGGCGCCGCGCACCCAGGAGCTGAAGGCCGTCGTCACCCCGAAGGTTGAGGTCGTGGCGGCCGAACCGGCTCCGAAGCAGGTCCACACCAGCGCTGAGCTGGTGGAGATGCAGTTGGGCATCCAGGCCGACGCCCCGCTGTGCTTCTCGTGCGGTACGAAGATGCAGCGGGCCGGTTCCTGCTACATCTGCGAGGGCTGCGGCTCGACCAGTGGTTGCAGCTGACATGAGCTAGCGGTCCAGGGCGGTGCAGTCGGAACACGACTGTGCCGCCCTCGGCTTTTCCGATTCTCCACAAGGCGATCACGGGTTAGGCTCCCCCAGCGCACGACCGGCGCGTAGAGCAGGGTGGGGGACACGGGGAACATGGCCGAGCAGCAGATCGCCGATGCCGTAACGGGTGGGGGACAGTCCGACAAGGGCCCCAGCGAGTGGGGTCAGGCCCTCGCCGCACTGGTGGTGGTCGGGGGGCTCGCAGCTCTTCTGTTGTCAGGGACCTTTCAGCAAAAGTCCAGCGACCCCGAGCCGGCCATGTGTGACGCCACGGATGACGCGAGGCCCTCGAAGCCCGTATCCGGAGCGCAGTTGTGCACGGCGCTGAACCGGACGGACCTCCCCACGCTGCTCGGCACACCGACCGAGTCCGCGATGAACGCCAGCGGCAACGAGAGCGCGAGTACCTGGGCCGACGGGACCAAGTCCGTCACACCCGAGGCGGAGGTCCAACTGGCCACCTACTCCGTGAAACTCTCGACGTCGGACGACGACATTGCGGTGGCCGACATGGCCGCCTTCCTGGGGAGTACCGCGCAGGCCAGGACCATAGGCGGGCACCCGGCGGTCCTCTACTCGGACCGGACCATCGCCTTGAAATTCACCTTCGGTGGTAGCGGCAAGGTCGACACCGGTCCCGGCGGCATCGCCCGCAGCCTGCTGGTCGCCAAGGACATCAAGGACGGCGGCGGCTTCTACGAAGTCGCCATATGGCGCCAGGACGATGTCGTGCCCGATGACGTCGCGTTGCTCCGTGTCGCCGAGACGGTGCTGCCGACGGTCCCCGGATGGACCGTCGGCTGACGGGTCACGCCCGGCCCATTTCCCTGGTGAAGGTCGCCGGGTCGTCGTCGAAGCCGTTGATCCCGGGGTGGAAGTCCCAACTGCCGGATTCCTGGCGTAGGAACTCCCCGATCGTCGCGGCCGTCGCGCCGAGAACGCTGCCGAAGTCGTCCTCGGCCAGGACCGTGTAGCCCTCACGGATGCGCAGAGCCGGGTTGGCCACGCCGACGAAGGTGCGGTGCGCGGAGCGCTGCTGGATGACCGCGCCGACCACCACACGCGTGTACCGGGCGTCCAGCCGCTCGAGTTCGAGGGTCATCACCTCGTCCCACCCGAAGCCCTTGCCGTCCTTGCTGTCCCGGTTGAGATAGATGGTGCCGTCGGGGGATCGGCTGTCGAAGTGCACCACATAGGCGGGATCGCCGTACGGATCGCCCGCCACGTAGGTCGCGGCGACGATGTCCAGGTCGGTGTCCGGCTGCCCCGTCGGACTCGGATCCCACTTGAGTGCGACTTCGACCTTGCGGATCCCCTTGTTGATCGCGCTCACCAGATGTCCCCTTCCCCCTGTGTCCACGGCCCGAACTGCCGGTCAGGCAAGACCGGTTGTCCATCCTGCCATGCGTGTCTGTCACATGCGGGTCACCGCTGCCGCCGAGCGTGACCGCCGCCACGCTCCGTGGCCTTACGATGGCGCGGTGCTGGTCAAGTGGATTCGCTGCACCGTGGTGGACCGCCGCGGCTTCGAGCGGGGGCAGCGAAAGTGGGCGGGGCTTCTGGGAGAGCCGGGGTTTCGGGGACAGGGCGGAGGCTGGAGCCGGGGGCGACAGGGTGTGGCGCACGTCTTCTCCTTCTGGGAGAGCCGTTCCTTCTACGACTCCTTCATGGCGCGTTCCCATGACCGGCTCGCGGCGACTCAGTCGGGAACGTTCAAGGACATCCAGGTCAAGTTGTTCGACCATCGCTTCGATGTGAAGACAGGCTTCGAGCCGCGCTTCACCGACACCGACCTGGTGCGGTTCGCCCACTGTCGTGTCCACGAGGAGCGTGCGGAGCACTTCGCGCTGATGCAGGAGAAGGTCTGGAACCCTGCGATGGCCGGTTCGCCCGGCATGATCCGCGGACTGTTCGGCGAGGCCCCGGGGCACGAGTTCCTGGTGCTCTCCATGTGGAGGTCGGCCGCAGAGCATGGCAAGTACCGCACCGAACGGGTGGAACGGCTCACTCTGCGCGCCCAGACGGAGGCCGACGTCGCCGCCCTCACAGGCGACATCGTGGATCTCGAACCGGCCTGGACAGTTTGAGATCCGGACTCGCTACGACCTCGACACGAGTGCTCCCATATGTGGCTCGTGGTACAGAAACTGTGTGACCTACGCCGTATGGAGCCCCTACGAGTGCTCGATCCGGGCTCACTCGATCTAGGGTTTTGGCATGGCACGACCACGGCGCATCGTCCTTGTCCGGCACGGGGAGTCAACGGGCAATGTTGATGACACTGTGTATGAACGCGAACCCGACCACGCCCTGGCCCTGACTGAGCAGGGCTGGAGGCAGGCCGAGGAGGCCGGTAAACGGCTCCGCGAGGTCTTCGGCAGTGAACGTGTCAGCGTGTACGTCTCCCCGTACCGCCGTACACACGAGACACTTCGGGCCTTCCATCTGGACCCCGATCTCATACGGGTCCGCGAGGAACCTCGCCTGCGGGAGCAGGACTGGGGAAACTGGCAGGACCGCGACGACGTACGCCTCCAGAAGACCTACCGGGACGCCTACGGGCATTTCTTCTACCGGTTCGCCCAGGGCGAGTCCGGGGCCGACGTGTACGACCGGGTCGGCGGCTTCCTGGAGAGCCTGTTCCGCAGCTTCGAGGCCCCCGACCATCCGCCGAACGTTCTGATCGTGACGCACGGCCTGGCCATGCGGCTGTTCTGCATGCGCTGGTTCCACTGGACGGTCGCGGAATCCGAGTCCCTGGCGAACCCGGGGAACGCGGAGATGCGGATGCTCGTTCTCGGGGACGACGGCAAGTACGCACTGGACCGGCCATTCGAACGCTGGCGAGATCCGGAACCGTACGGGATCACCGACTAGAGTGGCAGACCGATGACCGCTGACTCCACTCCCGACGGGCGGCTGGAGCGCGCCCTGGCCAGCCTGCGCGGTCTGGCCGTGGGGGACGCGCTGGGCTCGCAGTTCTTCGTGCCGGTGAACTATCCCCTGCTGAAGGACCGCGAGGTGCCGCCCGGCCGCTGGCAGTGGACGGACGACACCGAGATGGCCTGCTCCGTGGTGGCCGTCCTGGCCACCCACCACCGCATCGACCAGGACGCACTGGCCCACTCGTTCGCCGATCACCACGACTTCGACCGGGGTTACGGCCCCGCCGTGAACCGTTTGCTGCGACTGGTCCGGGAGGGCGGCGACTGGCGCGAGCTCGCCGCGGCCCTCTTCAACGGGCAGGGATCCTGGGGCAACGGTGCCGCGATGCGTATCCCGCCCCTTGGGGCCTACTACGCCGACGACCCGGAGCAGGCGACCCACCAGGCGGAGATCTCGGCGTACCCCACGCACCAGCACCGTGAGGCCGTCGTCGGTGCCATGGCCGTCGCCGCGGCCGCCGCGCTGGCGGCCGGTCCCGATGGTCCGCCAAGCCCCGGAGCGCTTCTCGACGGCGTCATCGCGCTCGTCCCGAAGAGTGCCGTCGGGGCGGGCCTGCGGCGGGCCCGGGACATGCTGGACTACGGAGACGCCTCCACCGTCGCGGCCGTGCTGGGCTGCGGGCGCCGGACGACAGCCCACGACACTGTGCCTTTCGCCCTCTGGTCGGCCGCAAGGTCCCTCGGCGACTACGAAGCGGCGTTCTGGACGACCGCCCAGGTCGGTGGGGACGTGGACACGACCTGCGCCATCGTGGGCGGTGTGGTCGCCGCGGGGAAGGCCGGGACGCCGCCCGCCGAGTGGATGGAGCGGACCGAGGTCTTTCCCGAATGGCTGCGATTGCGGGTGTAAGGACCCCACGACCGCATCGTCGGAACTCTCCGTGCATGTCGGGAACTCTGCGTGACCGCCTGATCGTTGTCGTGGCAGTTGCCGTGCGACGCATGAGCTGGTGCGCGCAGAAGTCACGCGGGAGGCGGGAGGTGTGGTCATGGGGTTGTCGTGGGTGGTCGTGTTCGTCTGCTCGCTGTCGCTGTTGTCCGTGTGGATGGCCGGGCCGTCGTCCTCGTGGCCGGTCCCCCAGGCCCGGCCCGGCCATCCGCGGCTCGTCGTGAGCTCGGCCGGATCAGCCGAGACCCGGACCGGCCGTGCCGGCGAGCGCATCGAGGTCGCTCTTGCGGACCTTGATCACCAACCCGGCGCTGACCAGGGCGAGTACGGCCATCGCGGCAGCCGCGATGAAACCCGTCGAGATGCCCTGAGCGAGCACTTCATGCCCCCACGGAGCGGGGAGCTGGTGCGTCTTGGCGAACTCCGCCTTCTGCTCCGCCGAACCGTCGGCCATGAAGTGCGGCAGTTGCTTCTCCGCCTCGTCCCTGCTGGCCGATCCGAACACCGTCGTCAGAATGGACAGGCCAAGGGAACCGCCCACCTGCTGCGTTGCGTTGAGCAGGCCGGAGGCGGCACCCGCCTCGTGCGGGGCGACGCCGGAGACCGCCGTGATCGTCAGTGTCACGAAGTTCAGGCCCATGCCGAAACCGAAGATCAGCATGGGGCCCAGTACCCCGCCCGCGTAGGAACTGTCGGAGCTGATGAGCGCCTGCCAGGCGAGCCCGGTCATCGCGAGCGCAGAGCCCGTGAGCATGAACGGCTTGGGGCCGAGCACCGGCAGGAACCGCTGCGACAGGCCCGCACCCAGCGCGATCACAACGGTCACGGGCAGGAAGGCGAGGCCGGCCTGGATCGGGCTGTAGTCCAGCACGTTCTGCACGAAGAGCACGATGTAGAAGAACATGCCGAACATCGCGGCAGCCAGGCTCAGCATGATCACGTACGTGCCCGAGCGGTTACGGTCGGCGAACATCCGCAGGGGAGTGATCGGCTCCTTGGCGCGCGACTCGATGAATGCGAAGGCGAGCAGGAGTACCACGGCGATACCGAAGGACCCGATCGTCAGGCTGTCCTGCCAGCCCTCGTCGGCGGCCCGGATGAAGCCGTAGACGAGCAGGGCCATGCCTCCGGTGGAGGTGAGGGCACCTGCGATGTCGAAGCGGCCGGTGTGTCGCTCGGACTCGTTGATGTACAGCGGGGCCAGTACCGCGATCAGTACACCGATCGGGACGTTGACGAAGAGCACCCACCGCCAGTCGAGCCATTCAGTGAGCATGCCTCCCGCCAGCAGGCCGATGGCGCCACCGCCCGCGGAGACGGCGGCGAAGACGCCGAAGGCCCGGTTCCGCTCGGGCCCTTCGGGGAACGTGGTGGTGATCAGGGCCAGCGAGGTGGGCGATGCGATCGCGCCTCCCATGCCCTGGAGGACACGTGCGGCCAAGAGCTGCCAGGGCTCCTGGGCGAGTCCGCCGAGCAGCGAGGCGAAGGTGAACAGCAGGATGCCGGTCATGAAGACCCGGCGGCGCCCGAGGATGTCACCTGCCCGGCCGCCCAGGAGGAGCAGGCCGCCGAACGTGAGCGTGTAGGCGCTGACGACCCAAGTGAGGTCGGTGGTGCTGAACTTGAGCGCGTCTTGAATGTGCGGCAGAGCGATGTTCACAATCGTTGCGTCGAGGACCACCATGAGTTGGCAGGCCGCGATGACAGCGAGCGCGATGCCGGGATGTCCTTCCCGGCGGGCCGCACCTGGTTTCTGATTTTTGATCAACTGAGAGGTAGTCACTATGGGTCCCCCACAAGCGCGTTAGTGAACGCTGGCGTTCACTGTTACGGCCACGGTAGTGAGTCCCCAGTAGTGAACGCAAGCGTTCACTTAAGTTTGATGGCGCGTGGCGTATCCCCCTATGGCGCCGTGCGATGTCCCTTCCGTCCCCGGAATTCCCGCTTCCCTGTTCGCTGGAGACACTCAGATGGTTACCTCGCGGTGGTCGGCCGCCCCTGCCCGGACGGCATCCCTCCGTCGGCGCGGCGCCGTGCTGGAGAGCGCGATCCTCGATGCCGCGCTGGAGCAGCTCAGCACGGTCGGCTGGAACGGCCTCACGATGGAAGGTGTGGCAGCCGGAGCCCAGACGGGCAAGGCCGCGGTCTATCGCCGCTGGCCGTCCAAGGAGGACCTCGTCGCGGATGCCCTTCGGGCCGGACTGCCGCGTTTCGAGGAGATTCCCGACCTCGGCGGCGTGCGCGAGGATCTGCTCGAACTGTGCCGACTGGCCCGCGAAGCGATGTTCTCGCGCCCCGGCTTCGCACTGCGCTCCGTCATTCACGAATGCGATCAAGTCCAGGCGGAGCGCTTCCATGCGGTGATCTTCAACGGGGTCGTGGAGCCAAGTGTCAAACTGCTGCGTGAGATCGTCACCCGAGGTATTGAGCGGGGTGAGGTGCGGCCGGATGCGGCCAACGACTATGTGTTCGATGCCATTCCCGCCATGATGATGTATCGCTCCAAGATGCGCGGCAGCGAATGGGGTGACGGGGATGTCGAGGAAATGATCGACCAGTTCGTCCTGCCGCTGCTGCGGTCCACCGGTCCGTGATCGCTGATCGTCCGGGTTTCGGTACCGCCCTGGGAGGTCATGGTGCCGCCGGGTGATCCGGGCGGCGTAAGCTATGGGCGCCATGCCGTACGAACCGCCTACTCACGCCGTCGAGCGCTCCCTGCGCGCCACCACCGGAGCAAAGATCATTGCCGGTGTCGACGAGGTGGGGCGAGGTGCCTGGGCCGGCCCTGTCACCGTCTGTGCGGCGGTCACCGGACTGCGCCGACCGCCCCAAGGTCTCACCGACTCCAAGCTGCTCAGAGTCAAGCGCCGCACGGAACTTGCCGCGGAACTGCGGACATGGGTGACGTCGTATGCCCTGGGGCACGCGACTCCGGAGGAGATCGACGACCTGGGGATGACGGCCGCTCTGCGGATCGCCGCCGTGCGCGCCCTGGAGACTCTTCCGGTCCGCCCCGACGCGGTGATCCTCGACGGGAAGCACGACTACCTCGGGTCGCCGTGGAAGGTCAGGACCGTCATCAAGGGCGACCAGTCCTGTGTGTCGGTCGCGGCGGCCTCGGTGATCGCCAAGGTTCAGCGCGACAAAATGATGGCCGAACTGGGTGTCGACCATGCAGACTTCGCTTTTGCGGCCAACGCCGGGTATCCGTCACCCGTGCACAAGGCCGCCTTGGAGGTTCGGGGCCCCACCCCGTACCACCGGTTGTCGTGGGCGTATCTTGATGCGCTGCCCCAGTGGCAGCACCTCAAGAAGGCCCGCAGTTGGGCGAACGGAAGCGCTCCGAAGATCGAGGGTCAGCTCGGCTTCGACTTCTGACGATTCCGTTCGCACTGATGTGCCACCCGCTGACGCGAGCCGCACGAACGTTTGATAGACATCAGCCCATGCCTCTCATTCCCGAGGAGTCTCAGATTCACGAGAGTGCCCAGGGTCCCCGCACCGCGCCGACCCCCCGTCCCGTACCCGGTCCCCGCCCCGTGGCTCCGCCGCGCCCCGGTCGTCCCGGCCCCCTGCGGCCCACGCCGCCGGTGCAACGGACGCCGCACGACGTGGCCGTGGCCAAGCCCGGACTGCCGGGCCCCGCTGCCTCCGCAGCCACCACTGCCCCCGCCACCTCCGTTCCGGCTCCGGTTTCGGTGACTCCGCAGATCCAGCTCATCCCGGCCTCGGCCGCTGGTGCGCTCGATGCTGCCGAGGAAGCCGTCGACCTGCTGCTGGAGTCGGGCCGTGCCCCCGGTGACGTGCTGGTGATCACCACCGGCGAACGCCATCCGTGGGCCGCACACGAACTGTCCTTCGGTGAAGCCGCCTACTGGGCGCAGCACGACGCCGGTGACGACGTGTTCTACGCGGACGCCACCACGGCCTCGCGTGCCGCGTCGCGGCCCGTGGTAGTGGTCGCCGTGAACGGCGATTCCGTCGCTCTCGCCGATGCGCTGCCTCTGGCCCGCGCGCGAGCCGGCGCCCTGTTGATCGTCTGTGGCGAACCGCAGAAGATCAACTCGGCGCTGGGCGCCGGGGTCTGAGCCGGTTCCGGTACGACTGGGGGACGCCGGGGGGTGAGGAAAGGTGCCGCATGCGCGGCACCTGCTCGGCGAGACTTCCGGCATGCCCGCGCCCACGGGCCGGTGCATGCCTCGCGATTCACGCCCTGCCCCTTCCAGGACGCACGCCCGGTGCGCCATGAAGTCGTGGGCCGTACGTCGGGGACGTACGGCCGCGGAACGGCGACCTGGGACGCCTCTGGGGTCTTCAGCGGGCCGCCGCGCGGCGCAGGACCTCCGAGGCGACGCCACCGGTACGCGGTAGCAGGGGCGGTGACTCGGACGTCGCGAAGGGCTCCGGCGCGGAGTCGGCGTTCGGCCGACGACCGCCGCGTCCTTCGCCGAGGACCTGCCAGCCGTCGCGCGTCAACGTGATGTACGCCCCGCAGCGCAGCCCATGCAGGGTGCAGGCATCACGCAGGCCCCACATCCACGCGCCGTCCTCTTCCGTCCAACGCGCGTCGCCCTCACGGCAGTAGAGAAGCACGGCGGTGCGCACAGGGGTGCGGCGCCGCAGATCGTGCGGGATCACCCGGCGCAGCTGGGCGAGCAGGGTGTTCCGGAACATCCAGCCGTCGGCCGGTGCCGGGCGGCGCGTGAACGAGGCGCTCGCCCGCAATCGTTCGTCCGGGTCGAGGACCGCCACGATCGCGGTCGCCGGCTTGGGGCGGTGCCGTGAGTGCAGCCCGCTGACGACCTCGCGCGGATTGCGCAGCAGTGGGATGCCGGCCTCGGCCCACTCCGAGGGTTCGAGCAGACGGGCCAGAGGGTTGACGGATGCGGCGGACAGGTCGGCTGACGACATGGACGCCGCAGAGGACGGAGCGAATCCGAAGGTCACGGTCCTCCCTTCGGCTACGCGCCCATACTGCGGGCGGGGTCGGATTCGGGGGAGCGCGCACCGCAGCAGAGCCCTACCGGTCCACGGACGAGCCGTGCGGGGAGCGGACCTCAATTCTTCCTGTCGAACTTGGTTGCGGCAACGAGCAATTGGGCCTGCCGACCCGAATCAGATGGTTAGTGGCTTATATCCCTACCCAGTGTTTTGCCGGACGATGCCTGAGGCTTCCGAGCCCGGCCCTTCGCGGCCCGAACCGGCACACGCGTGTGGAGCGATATCGCCTCTGGTGCTTCTCCGTCCCGTACCGCCCGTGCCAGAAGGCACAGCGGCGGGATGCCTGACCGCGCACCCGCCCGGCGCCTGACCGCAACACCCGCCGGGCGGCGACCGGCGTGCATCGAGGGGGACACGGAGGGGCCTACGGAGCTGTCCGTGTGCAGGTGAGGACCCGAGGAGCGGGGTACGGCGATCTCGCTGTTGTGGAGCGTTGGGCATGGACATGGAGGCCGGGGAGCCGACACCAAGTCTGCGGGTTCGCGCGGTGTCAGTGCTGTGGGGTTGCATGGAGGCATGAGCGACTTGGATTTGCGTGCCGAGGCTGATGCTGTGCTGGCCCGTCTGGTGGACGGGGGTGGCGGGGCCCGTCTGCGTGAGGATCAGTGGCAGGCGATCGAGGCACTGGTGGTGGGGCATCGGCGTGCGTTGGTGGTGCAGCGGACAGGGTGGGGGAAGTCTGCCGTGTACTTCGTCGCCACGTCGCTGCTGCGGCGGCGGGGCGCGGGCCCGACGGTGATCATTTCGCCGTTGCTGGCGTTGATGCGGAACCAGGTGGAGTCGGCGGCACGGGCCGGTATTGCCGCGCGGACGATCAACTCGGCCAATCCCGAGGAGTGGGACGCGATCCAGACCGAGGTCGCGGCGGGGACCGTGGACGTCTTGCTGGTCAGTCCGGAGCGCTTGAACTCGCCTGATTTCCGTGAGGCGGTGCTGCCGCGGCTGGCGGCGACGACCGGCCTGCTGGTGGTCGACGAGGCGCACTGCATCTCGGACTGGGGGCATGACTTCCGGCCCGACTACCGGCGGTTGCGCACAATGCTGGTGGAGTTGCCTGCGGGTGTGCCGGTGCTGGCCACGACGGCGACCGCGAACGCGCGAGTGACTGCGGATGTGGCCGAGCAGTTGGGTACCGGGGGCGGTGAGGCCCTGGTTCTGCGAGGTCCGCTGGACCGGGAGAGCCTGCGCCTGGGAACGCTGCAACTGCCGGACGCGGCGCACCGGCTGGCGTGGCTGGGGGAGCGGCTGGGGGATCTGCCGGGTTCAGGGATCATCTACACGTTGACGGTGGCGGCGGCTGAGGAGGTCGCGGCGTTCCTGCGGCAGCGCGGGTACCCGGTGGCTTCCTACACGGGAAAGACGGAGAACGCCGACCGGTTGCAGGCGGAGGAGGACCTGCTGGCGAACCGGGTGAAGGCGCTCGTGGCGACCTCGGCCCTGGGGATGGGCTTCGACAAGCCGGATCTGGGATTCGTCGTGCATCTGGGGTCACCCTCGTCTCCGATCGCCTATTACCAGCAGGTGGGGCGCGCGGGGCGTGGTGTGGACAACGCGGATGTGCTGCTGCTGCCCGGTCGGGAGGACGAGGCGATCTGGGCGTACTTCGCCTCGGTGGGCTTCCCTCCCGAGGAGCAGGTGCGGCGCACGCTGGCGGTCCTGGAGGAGGCGGGTCGTCCGTTGTCGCTGCCGGCGCTGGAGCCGCTGGTGGATCTTCGGCGCTCGCGCCTGGAGTCGATGTTGAAGGTCCTGGACGTGGACGGGGCGGTCAAGAGGGTGAAGGGTGGCTGGACCGCCACCGGGCAGCCGTGGGCGTACGACGCGGAGCGGTACGCCTGGGTCGCGAAGCAACGGGAGGCGGAGCAGCAGGCCATGCGGGACTACGTGGCGACCACGGGGTGCCGCATGGAGTTCCTGCAGCGGCAGCTCGACGACGAGAAGGCGGCCCCCTGTGGGCGCTGCGACAACTGCGCCGGACCCTGGCTCGATCTTGCCGTCTCCTCCGGTGCCCTCGCGGGCGCGGCCGGTGAGCTGGACCGGCCGGGGGTCGAGGTCGACCCTCGTCGCATGTGGCCCACGGGCATGGCGGCGGTCGGCGTCGACCTCAAGGGCCGTATCCCCGCGGGCCAGCAGGCGGCCGTGGGACGGGCGCTGGGCAGGTTGTCGGACATCGGCTGGGGCAACCGTCTGCGTCCGCTGCTGTCGGCGCAGGCGCCGGACGGGCCGGTCCCGGACGAGGTGCTGGCAGCCGTGGTGACGGTGGTGGCCGACTGGGCGCGTTCGCCGGGCGGCTGGGCCAGCGGTGCCCCCGACGCGGTGGCGCGGCCGGTGGGGATCGTCGCCATGCCGTCCCGCACCCGGCCGCAACTGGTCGCCTCCCTGGCCGAGGGAGTGGCCCGGGTCGGCAGGCTTCCGCTGCTGGGCAGCCTGGTCTACACCCCGCAGGCTGAGGAGTATGCGGCGCACCGCAGCAATTCGGCCCAGCGGCTGCGTGCCCTGGCCGCCTCCTTCACTGTGCCCGACGAACTCGCCGCTGCCCTGGCCGGCGCCTCCGGCCCGGTGCTGTTGATCGACGACTACACCGACTCCGGCTGGACCCTGGCTGTTGGCGCACGCCTTCTGAGTCAGGCCGGTGCGGACCGGGTGCTCCCTCTGGTCCTTGCCCTGGCCGGATAGACGTTCACGGGCCTCCGGTCCTGGGCATCCTGGGGGCTCAGGTGGCGGCTGTCGAGTTCGCCCATCTGCTCATCAAGCATCCCGCACACCTGGCCCCCTCCATGGCCACGGGTCGTCCCGTCGGCGCCTTCGCCCAACTCCGCCCTGTTCGTGTGCGTCATGCCTACAGACAAGCGGACGCCATCGACATCGGGGTGCTCCGGCGGCCGACCTGTGGACGAAGGAATGCCCGTTGTCGTGGCCCTGATCGGACTTATCCACAGGGCCAACCGGAACATCGCGATCCGCGAGATCGTCTGCGCATGACGAATCACAGCGAAACGACCGGATCCGCAGCAAACGGCAACGACGGCGGACGGGGCAGTGGTGGGAAGCGCAGCGACGGACGGGACGGTGAAGGCTCGGGGATCGGCGACCGCATCGGAATCGACGCACACGGCGCCGAACATCAGGTCACCCTGCGGACCCCGGGTGAGCTGGCCGACGCCTTGCCCTACTTGCTGGGATACCGCCCCGAAGACAGCATCGTCCTTGTCGCCCTGCACGACCGGGGCGGTCGCGGGCGGTTCGGCGGGCGGGCCCGGCTCGGCATTCCCGCCAACGAGGACGACTGGGCGGCCGTGGCCCGGCAGTTGGCCCACGGACTGATCACCGGCAGCGAGCGCAGGGGCGCCCACCCCGAGCAGATGGTCGCCTACCTCTGTCAGGAACCGGCTGCCGGTGAGACCGGACGGCAGATCACGGACAGGCTTGCCCCGCTCGCCGCGCTGCTGCGTACCGAGTGCGGTCGACTCGACGTTCCTGTGATCGAGGCGTTGTGCATCTCCGACGGCCGCTATTGGTCGTACTGCTGTCCGAGTGAGGCGTGCTGCCCTGCGGAGGGACTCCCGATGGGTCTGCCCGGTACCTCGGTACTCGCCGCCGCGGCCACCTACGCCGGGCTACAGGTACGTGGCACGCTGCGGGAGTTGCGGGCCAGGCTGCAACCCTGGGAGACCGCTGCCGCACTGGAACAGGAAGTCGCCCTGGACACCGCCGGCATGGCGCTGGTCCCCAGGATGCTCGACTTGACTAGCCGGGTCGAGGTGGCTGAGGAGACACTGCGGTCGGCCCGGCGCACCATGACACGTTTCGCCGAAGCGCCCCTCATGCCGGGCAACCTTCGGGCGGACCTGCGGGACGACGAACTGCTGGGGCACGACGAAGCGGCGAAACTCATCCTCGGCCTCCAGGACCGTACGACCCGGGACCGCGCCGCCGAGTGGATGGAAGCCGAGGAAGCCGGACCGGCCCTGCGGTTGTGGCGCGCGCTGGCCCGTCGGTGCGTCGGGCCCTACGGCGAACATGCGGCGGCCCCGCTCACTCTCGCCGGATGGGTCGCGTGGTCCATGGGCGACGAGATCGAGGCCAGGGAAGCGCTGGCCATGGCCCTGGGCGCGGATCCCAGCTATCTCTTCGCCAGGCTCCTGCACCAGGCCTGCAACGAAGGGCTGGACCCGGAGTCGATCCGCAGCTGCCTGCGTGCGGAACGAGAGGGGCGCCATCGCGAAGAACACGCGTGCTCGGCGTCCGCGCAATCTTCCGACGCGGAGAGGGCCGACGGCCTGGCCCTGCCGCCCAATGCGAGCTGCGACGGGGACCAGGCGGCATCCTCGCTCGGTACCGCGGGGGCGCTACCGGCGTTGCCGTCCCTTGCCGACGGGGCGCTGTCGCCATGCCCGGCTGAAATCGTTGGGGCAATTCCGGCGCCCGCACCCGATGCCGACAAGCCCCTTCCGGCATCCCCGTCCGCCACAACTTCCCGCCGCCGCAAGCGGGTACGTCCCGGCGCTCGCGCTGACGCCCGTCCGAACCCGGCGGAACGGGAAAAGCGAGCGTCCAGCATGGAGGAAGCCCACCCGCGCTCGCGGCCGGTCGGCAGCGCGCGCCCCGGCGCCGTCCGTCGACGCGCCATGGGCCAGGACGACGCGCACCGCCCCGAGGGTGCACGGCCCGGGGGTAGCGCCGCAGAGGAGGAGGGATGAACGACCGCTGGAAACGTGTCGCACGAGCGTGGTCCCACCTGCGCAGTCGGGCGGCGACTCCGACCCGCCGCCATTCGGTCGGCTTCCATGCCGGCGGGCGTGACCCTGAACAGGCCCGTCCCGTTCACCTGAGTGGCGGAACACCCGACTGGGCCGTGCCGTCGTCCTGCCCTTCTCCTTCAGGAGCCCGGCATCGGGTGCCGAACACGCCCGAGCCGCGCAGAGCGCAGAGGAAGCGTCCCTTGCATCAGCCGACTCCGCCCTCCGCAGACAACGGTCGCCCCGCCCTCGGCGCCCCGACGACGGCTCGGAGCGGAAGTGCGGGTCCGCCGTCGTGGGCCGCGGACCTCGGTATGCCCGAGCCAGATTTCCCGACCGGAACCCAGCGCACCTCGGTGACACCGGAGCGCAGCCGGGGCACGGCTCAGGGAACGGGTGGCAGGGCCCCCGTTGCCTCGGCGCCGTGGGAGCGTGAGCCGTCACCGTCAGCGGCGGCGTCGTGGGACGGAGAGTCGTCACCGTCGGCGTCGTGGCACCACGGGCCGTCTCCCTCGGCGGACCGCGTACCGCTCTCGCAGACACCGACGGGGCAGAGCCGGACGCAGCCTTCGCCCATGCGCCGTCCCGCTCGCCCGCCTTCGGCCGGCAGGCCCGGCCCGCCGTTGCAGAACGGCTCCGCAAGTCCCCCAGGACACTCAGGTCCTCCAGCAGCCCGCAACCCAGCCGACCTGCCTCCGGTGCACTCGGCCATCATCTGCGTGGCCCTTCCCGGCCTCGCCATCTCCACGGATCAAGGGCAGTTGACCGGTCAGGGGCTGGAAGGCTTCTACCGCACTGGCCGACGTGTGCTTTCCCGGTGTCAGGTTCGTGTAGCCGGCCGCGAGCCGCTCGCCGTCCAGGCGTGGGCGACGGCGGCGGATCGCGCACGTTTCGTGGCCACCCTGCGCGTCTCGCCGGGTGGAGGCCCGGATCCCGATGTCGTCGTCGAACGCACACGCCACGCCGACGGGACGGAATGCATCACACTGCACAGCGCGGTCTCCCGGCCACTCCGGCTGCCGGTGGAGGTGACGCTCGGCACGGACCTTGCGGACCTGGGCGCCATCGCCTCGGGCCGAGCGGGACCCGACCTGCCGGCGAGCGTCTACGACTCCGGCCTTCGCTGGTCCTGTGCCGCCGGCGGGGCGTCGGTCACGGCCGATCCACCACCGGCCGACGCGCTGGCGTCGGCGGGCCTCCTGCGCTGGGAGTTCGACCTGCCCCCCGGTGGCACGGCCGGCTTGGAGCTGCGCGTCCGCATGGACTGGTCGGGCTCCGGCCGGGCAGCGGGGCGCGCGGCGACCAGCCCCCTGGCTCCCGCGCGCGCGACAGGAGACCATCCCGGGGTCGAGCTTCTCCTGCGCACAAGCATCGACGACCTCCAGTCCTTACTGCTGCGCGACCCGGCACACCCCACCGACACTCACATCGCGGCAGGAGTCCCCTGGCGCTGCGGCCTGGCCCCGGCCGACGCCCTCGTCGCAGCCCGGATGGCACTGGCGCTCGGAACCCGGCTCGCCGCCGGGACACTCCGCACCCTCGCGCGCACCCAACTCCGGGGGCCGACAGCACAGTCCGGGATGATCCCTGGCCCACGCCGCGATGCGGGGGCACACCTGCCGGCCGGGTGCACGGGTACCGAGGCCACCCTGCTCTTCCCCGTACTCCTCGCGGAGGCCTATCGGTGGGGGCTCTCGCGGCAGGAGACGGAAGGGCTGCTCCCGACGGCCGAGCGTTGTCTGGGATGGCTGAGGGCGGCCGTGGGGGAGGGGACGTATCTGTGCGACCCACAGCCCGGTGGCCCGGTCCGCTGCGAGACACAGGCCCATGCTCACCGCGCGGCCGTCCTCGGCGCCGACCTGCTTGACGCGTTCGACCGGCCGGGCGGCGCGGTACTGCGGCACTGGGCCCGCGAACTGCGGACTGCCTTCCGTGAGGACTTCTGGGTCGAGGACCGCAGCGGCGGTCGCCCAGCGGCAGGGCGTGCTTCGGACGGACGCCTCGTGTCACACCTCGGGGCCACGGCCGCCCATCTCCTGGACACCGGCCTGCTCAGCGGGGGCGAGCAAGCACCCGGGCTGCTCGACAGGGTGCAGACCGAGCAGCTCGCCCGGCTGCTCGGAGGCCCGGCCATGGACTCGGGCTGGGGGTTGCGCGGGCTGGGCGCGAAGGAGGCGGGTTACAACCCGTTCGGGCACCGCACGGGGGCGGTACGGGTCCACGAGACAGCGGTAGCCGTTGCGGGGCTGGCCGCCGCCGGGTACGAGAAGGAGGCAGGCTCGCTCCTGCGGGGTCAGCTCGCGGCGGCCGAGGCTTTCGGCTACCGACTCCCCGAGATGTTCGCCGGACAGCAGCGCACTGAAGGAAGCCCTCCCCTTCCCCATCCGGCGGCGTGCCGTCCCGCGGCCACGGCAGCGGCCGCGGGAGTCCTGCTGCTGACCACCCTGGCGGGTATCCGGCCCGACGCTCCGGCAGGGACGGTCGCACTGCGTCCCGTGCGCAGTGCGCCCCTCGGCGAGATCGGTCTGACCGGACTGAGGATCGCGGGTGAGCCGTTCTCGGTACGTGTCAGCCGGCTGGGCCTCGCCATGGTCGAGGAGGCCGCCGAAGGGCTGCAACTGGGTTCGTGACCTCGCATGACACAGCATTCGGCAGTGCCGGGAGCGACGGTGCGTCGTGCTGCGGACCGCAGTGGGTCAGCCATGGGTGCGGCCGACGAAGGGAGTGTTTATCGTCAGGCAGACGACTATGATCACCGCATGCCCTACGACCCGTCAGCCTTCCCGCCCTTCGCCGTCACCGTGGACCTGGTCGTACTGACCGTGCGCCGCCACGCCCTGTGCGCGCTCGCGGTGCGCAGGGGCGAGGCGCCGTTCCAGGGGCGCTGGGCACTCCCGGGTGGCTTCGTACGGGACGACGAGGACCTGGCGCAGGCAGCAGCGCGTGAGCTGGCCGAAGAGACCGGCCTGCGCGCCCACGACCCCGCTGTCCCTGTCCATGACAACGGAGCACACCTGGAACAGCTGGCGACCTACGGTGACCCCAAGCGTGATCCCAGGATGCGCGTGGTGAGCGTCGCTCACCTCGCTCTCGCCCCCGACCTGCCGGCCCCCCGGGCGGGCGGCGACGCCAGCAACGCGCGCTGGGCGCCCGTCGACGAGCTGCTGCAGCAGGCTGGGTACGGCCGGGACGGGGAAGCGGTCGCACCCCTCGCCTTCGACCACGCGCAGATCCTGTCGGACGGCGTGGAGCGCGCCCGCTCGAAGATCGAGTACTCCTCGCTGGCCACCGCGTTCTGCCCGCCCGAATTCACCGTGGGCGAGCTGCGCCGCGTCTACGAGGCGGTATGGGGCGTGGCACTCGACCCGCGCAACTTCCATCGCAAGGTGACGGGGACACCAGGCTTCCTGGTCCCCACCGGCGGCACGACAACGCGGCAGGGCGGCCGCCCAGCCCAGCTCTTCCGGGCCGGCGGCGCCACTCTGCTCAACCCGCCGATGCTGCGCCCCGAAGTGTGACGCCATAGAAAGCCGGATATAACGCGCTATCTTGCTGCGGGTGATCCAGGCCTTCGGACTGACCAGCAACTCCCGCAAGGACCTCCCGCCCACAGTCGACGACGTGTCCTTCGAAGCGCGCGCGGGCCGTGTCAACGCGCTTCTCGGAGCGCCGGGTGCCGGCAAGACCACGGTGCTCAGACTGATGCTCGAACTCCAACACGGCCGTGGCCTCACCTACTTCAGAGGGCGCCCGCTGCACCGCATCGCGCACCCCTCGCGCGAGGTCGGCGTCCTCATGGGCGATGTGCCGGGCCACCCCGCGCGCACGGTCCGCGGCCATCTGCGGATGCTGAGCGCCGCGGCCGGCGTGCCGGTCCGGCGATCCGACGAGGTGCTCGAAGTGGTGGGCCTCGTCAGTCTGCGCGACGAGCGGCTCGGCACCCTGTCACGCGGCATGGACCGTCGCCTGGGCCTGGCCTGCGCTCTCTTGGCGGACCCGCACACCCTCGTGTTGGACGATCCCGCCGATGGGCTCTCCACCCGCGAGAGCCACTGGCTGCACGGCATGCTGCGAGCACACGCCGCCCAGGGGGGCACGGTCCTGTTCACCACACCCGAGCCCAAGGAAGCCGCGCGCGCCGCAGATCACGTCATCACCCTCGAACAGGGCAGACTCGTCGCCGACCAGGAAGCCAGGGAGTTCGCCCGTACCAGGCTGCGCTCCCGTGTCGCCGTCCGCACCCCTCATGCCGCCCGCCTCGCAGCCCTGCTTGCCCAAGAGGCCCGCACGGCACATCGCTCCGTCGAAGTCGTCCAGGAAGGCGGCAACCGTCTGTCCGTGTACGGCAGTACGTGCGCCGACATCGGTGAGACCGCCTTTCGGCACGGCGTCCTGGTGCACCAACTCGCCGACGAGACCGGGGACATGGGTCCGGGAGCGGGATTGTTTCCCGGCGAGGCCGCGCAAGCAGTTGAGGACAAGCAGACGGACGCCACAGGGTCGGAGTCCGGTGAACTCCTCGCAACCGCGGAAAGCGCGAAAATCGCGGAAAGCGGGGGAATGGCGGCCGCCGAGACAAAGACGCGGCCCGACCAAGTCGTACGCCACGACATCGAATCGCAGAGTGGCTCGGGGACACGTGGCGACCAGGCGGTGCATGCCGCCCGGAAAGCACACGGCGACCCGGCATCGTTCAGGCATCAGGAAACACACAGCGGCCCTGCGGCCGAAAGAGGCCGGACTGCTTCCCCCTCGGTCACGGACTCCACAGCCTCAGTTCCCCGGTCCCCCCTCCCGCCCCCCATCTCCGTCAGGTCCGCCCCCAGTCCTTTGCGTCCCTTGCGTTACGAACTGCGCCGCGCGGCAGGGATCGGTACCGGGTTCATCACCGGCGCCGCAGTCCTCGTCGCCTCCGCCTTCACCGCCGTACTCCTGGCGCGAATCGGTCACACTCCGCAGGCGCGTCTGCTGGCCGCATGGCCCAGGGAGCTGCCGCTGCCACCGGCGGCGCTCGGCGCAGGGCTGCTGGGCGCGCTCGCGTTCGGCGACGAGTTCCGTCACCCTGCCCTGGCGGTGGACCGCGGCAGCGTCCCCCGCAGGTTGGGGCTGCTCACCGCGAAACTCCTCGTCGCCGCGGTCACCGCCCTCACGCTGGCATTTCTCACGGTGGGCTGTAACGCCGAGGTGCTCTACCTCGTCTACGGGCGGGAACTCGCGGAAGTTCCCACCGACTGGTTTTCGCTGAGCGCGAGTTGGTTCGGGCTAGTGGTCGGGTGCGCCTGGGCCGGTGTCCTGGCAGCGGGCATCTTCCGGTCCACCACGGCCGGGCTCGCTGCGGTGGTCGCTGTCCCAGTCGCCGTCGTACCCCTCGTACAGAAAGCCTTGGAGGGGGCGTCCGTGCGAGCGGCGACCGGACTTCCCGCGCGGCTGCGCGAGGTCCTGCTGCTGCAATGGCCGTTCGGAGGGGAGCGCTATCTCGCCGGAGCGGTACGGGTGATCGCCCAACCTGTGGGCGGCGCACTGACGTTGTCGCTGACCGCCCTGCTGTGTGCATATCTGCTCACCAGCCTGCGCAGCAGGGTCCGATGACGACTGTCCGGACCCTTCCGGTCTCGACTTGCGCACAACTTCCTGACGAAAGCGCATTTCTTTCCGATAAGGCGTCAATTGCGACGGGGTGAGCGATCACCCTTTCGTGTGCTTTTCACCAAAGACCTCAAGGGAGTTGGAGGCGACGCCGACAAAGGATCCGTGAGTACCCTTGCGCACACCATGATGACCGCCGCCCGCTCCGCCGACTCCGGTCTGGCCGGCCCGGGCGAACTCGACCGCTACCCCTTTGCCGAGGCCCCGGCCACAGGCCGGATCGGATCCTCCGTCTGGGACAACTCGGACCAGGAGCTGGGCCGCGTGGGCCGACGTGCCGCCGGCAGCCGCGGGCGCGGGCTGCACGGCCAACTCGTCCAGCAGCTCGGCCAGATGATCGTCTCCGGCGACCTGGGAGCCGACCGGCCGCTGGTCCCCGAGGAGATCGGCCAGCGTTTCGAGGTGTCCCGTACCGTCGTCCGCGAGTCGCTCCGTGTTCTGGAGGCCAAGGGCCTGGTCAGCGCTCGCCCGAACGTCGGCACGCGCGTGCGTCCCGTCAGCGACTGGAACCTCCTGGACCCGGACATCATCGAATGGCGGGCTTTCGGGCCGCAGCGAGACGACCAGCGCCGTGAGCTGGCCGAGCTGCGCTGGACGATCGAACCGCTCGCCGCGCGCCTGGCCGCGGGGCACGGCCGTGAGGACGTCCAGCAGCGCCTCGGGGACATGGTCGAGATCATGGGCCACGCCATGAACCAGGGCGACGCGCTCACCTTCTCCCGCGCCGACGCGGAATTCCACTCCCTGCTCATCCAGCTGGCGGGCAACCGCATGCTGGAGCACCTTTCCGGGATCGTCTCGTCCGCGCTTCAGGTCTCCGGGAGTCCGGTCACCGGCTGTGACCGCCCGAACGAGTCGTCGCTGGCACACCACGGCCGGATCGTCGACGCCATTGTCGCCGGTGACAGCACGGCGGCCGAGACCGCCATGCGCCAGCTGCTCACCGTCCACCCCGAGGTGGAGCGCGTGGTGCCCGCGCCGCGCGAGCACTGACCGCGCACCGCGGGCGGCGCGGCCGGGGGTGTCCTTCTTCTGCGGCATCGCGCGGTCGTCGAATCGGCGCCGTCGGACCCCGCAGGATCGCTGGCGATCCTGCGGGGTCCGACGGCGCGGCGCAATGGCGACAACCTCCCAACGGCGGCATCCCTCTCGGCGAGGGCGGCCGGAATGGCTGACTGACCTCGTATGGGCATGTCTGACCGTTTTTGATTGCTTACGGGGTGTGACTCGGGCCACGCAGATTGGGCGTAACGCTCGTGGGAGCAGCGCGATGACCTAAGAGGTGATAGCCGCGGAAGGAATACGGACGCCGTTTCAGGCGCTGTGCATCTTCCCGGCCCCCGCCCGCGCCGTCGGCCCTTCACAGGCCGATGGTCGGCTCCTGTCCGCCGTGGACGGGGCCGAAAGCCGTTTTCCAACGTTCCGAGAGGTTGTTCGTGTCGGCCAGCACATCCCGTACGCTCCCGCCGGAGATCGCCGAGTCCGTCTCTGTCATGGCTCTCATTGAGCGGGGAAAGGCCGATGGGCAGATCGCCGGCGATGACGTGCGTCGGGCCTTCGAAGCTGACCAGATTCCGGCCACTCAGTGGAAGAACGTACTGCGCAGCCTCAACCAGATCCTCGAGGAAGAGGGTGTGACGCTGATGGTCAGTGCCGCGGAGCCCAAGCGCACCCGAAAGAGCGTCGCAGCGAAGAGTCCGGCCAAGCGCACCGCCACCAAGACGGTCGCGGCGAAGACGGTGACCACGAAGAGGGCCACCGCCACCGCCACCCCGGCGGCTCCTGTCGCCGAACCCGCCGTCGAGGACGAGACGCCTGCCAAGAAGGCAGCAGCAAAGAAGACGACGACCGCCAAGAAGGCGGCCGCGAAGAAGACCGTCGCCACCAAGAAGACGGCGGCGAAGAAGACGACCGCGGGCAAGGACGACGCCGAGGCCTCCGAGGACGAGGTCGTCGAGGACGGCAAGCCCGGCGAAGAGGAAGAGGAGGGGGCCGAGAACAAGGGCTTCGTCCTCTCCGACGACGACGAGGACGACGCGCCGGCCCAGCAGGTCGCCGTGGCGGGTGCCACCGCCGACCCGGTCAAGGACTACCTCAAGCAGATCGGCAAGGTCCCGCTGCTCAACGCCGAGCAGGAGGTCGAGCTCGCCAAGCGCATCGAGGCCGGTCTGTTCGCCGAGGACAAGCTGGCCAACGCCGACAAGCTCGCGCCGAAGCTCAAGCGTGAGCTGGAGATCATCGCCGAGGACGGCCGCCGCGCCAAGAACCACCTGCTGGAGGCCAACCTCCGTCTGGTCGTCTCCCTGGCCAAGCGCTACACCGGCCGCGGCATGCTCTTCCTGGACCTCATCCAGGAGGGCAACCTCGGTCTGATCCGCGCGGTCGAGAAGTTCGACTACACCAAGGGCTACAAGTTCTCCACGTACGCCACCTGGTGGATCCGTCAGGCGATCACCCGCGCGATGGCCGACCAGGCCCGCACCATCCGTATCCCGGTGCACATGGTCGAGGTCATCAACAAGCTCGCGCGCGTGCAGCGCCAGATGCTCCAGGACCTGGGCCGCGAGCCCACCCCGGAGGAGCTGGCCAAGGAACTCGACATGACCCCCGAGAAGGTCATCGAGGTCCAGAAGTACGGCCGCGAGCCCATCTCGCTGCACACGCCGCTGGGCGAGGACGGTGACAGCGAGTTCGGCGACCTCATCGAGGACTCCGAGGCCGTGGTGCCGGCCGACGCCGTCAGCTTCACGCTCCTCCAGGAGCAGCTGCACTCCGTCCTGGACACGCTGTCCGAGCGTGAGGCGGGCGTGGTCTCGATGCGCTTCGGTCTCACCGACGGTCAGCCGAAGACTCTCGACGAGATCGGCAAGGTGTACGGCGTCACGCGTGAGCGCATCCGCCAGATCGAGTCGAAGACCATGTCGAAGCTGCGTCACCCGTCGCGCTCGCAGGTTCTGCGCGACTACCTCGACTAGGGCGTAGTCGTACGACGCAGAAGGCCCGGTTCCTCTGCAGGGGAACCGGGCCTTCGTGCTGCGCGCACGGGCACCCTGCGTGACTCTGGGTTTCCGATCACCATCCTGGAGTGAGGAGTACGTATGCGTCGTCCCATTGCCCGGGCGCTGGCCCGGCCGCTGGTTCTGGCGGCCATGGCAGCGGCCATACCGCTGGTGTCGGCCGCCCCTGTTGCTGCCGACAGCATCGTCGTCGGGGGTTTCCCGGTCGATGTGTCCCAGGCGCCCTGGACGGTGGCCCTGTCCAGCCGTGACCGGTTCGGAGGTACGCGCGCCGGGCAGTTCTGCGGCGGTGTCGCCGTCGGCCGGACCACGGTGCTCACCGCGGCCCACTGCATGGGCGAGGACGTCCTGGGGGCGCCACCTGAGCAGGTGCGTGACTTCCGGGTCATCGAGGGCCGCACGGACCTGCTCTCGGCGCAGGGAGCGGAGATCGCCGTACGAGACGTCTGGGTGAATCCGGGATACGACCCTCAGAGCAACGCGGGAGACTTCGCAGTCCTCACGCTCGCGGAGCCGCTGCCGCAGAGCGCCGTCGTCGTCATGGCGGCCGCTGGTGATCCCGCATACAGGTCGGGAACCCCTGCGACCGTCTACGGGTGGGGTGACGTCACGGGCGGCGGCGACTACGCCCGGAGTCTGCGGGCGGCACATGTGCATGTGATGTCTGACACACGTTGCCAGGAGGCCTACCCGGGCAATGCCGACGGCACCTACCTCGCCGACAGCATGCTGTGCGCAGGGGAGGAGCGTGGTGGCCGTGACTCCTGTCAGGGGGACAGCGGTGGACCCCTGGTCGCCCAGGGGAAACTGATCGGGCTCGTGTCCTGGGGGAGCGGCTGTGGACGAGCGGGCTGGCCCGGCGTCTACGCCCGTGTGGCCGACGTCATCCGGACGCTGGCCTGGGACAGCCGAAAGACGACCGACCCGGTGCCACAGGGGCACGTGGGCTCGCCTCAACGGCGCTGAACGAGTTCACGCAGAGCCATGAGCAAGGGCGGCTGCCCCTGGGAACAGGGGCAGCCGCCCTCATGCCGACCTGAATCGGCGCCGGCTCGTCGTGGACGCGAGGTGTCAGCGCTCTTCTTCTGAGGCGGATACCGGAACGGTTGTGAGCCGCTCCGTCTCGTCCTGTATCTCAGCGGCGATCTTCTTGAGTTCCGGCTCGAACTTGCGACCGTGGTGGGCGCAGAAGAGCAGTTCTCCGCCGCTGAGCAGGACGACGCGTACGTACGCCTGGGCGCCACAGCGGTCGCAGCGGTCGGCGGCCGTCATCGGGCTCGCGGGGGTCAGAACAGTAGTCACGTCGCCTCTTCTCTAGCTCGACGAGCTGTCGTACCAGGGTCAACATCCAACCAGCCTCAAAACGTTCCCGCTCGGGGCTTCACCGAGAGAGAAATTTTCCGGGGCGGCTGCCTGCTGCCGGTTTGGCGGCGAATGTGCCGTATTGCGTGTCTGTGTGTCTTACGGTTTCGCACTGTGTCGGTCAAGGTCGGTCCTCCCGGCTGGGTTGCCGGTTGTTGATGAGGACGTGCCCGGAGCCTAAATGGTTCATGCCCCGAAGGGAACGTGATATGTACTTCACCCCATCGAGGGATCGAACAGGCATACGACTGTGGATTACTGTGTGTTTTGCACGAGGGTGGCGTTACAACGGCTCTACCAGGCCTCGGTACCCTCTTGGCGGCGACCGATGCCGCGCCCTTACCCAGAAGGGCCCCACCTGAAATTCAGCGAGGAGCGAACCGCGTGACCGCCGAGACGTCCGTGCCGTCCACAGCTCTGCTGCCAGGAGCAGACCGGGACGGGTCCAACTACACCGCGCGGCACCTGCTCGTCCTCGAAGGGCTCGAGGCCGTACGCAAGCGCCCAGGTATGTATATCGGCTCGACCGACAGCCGTGGCCTGATGCACTGCCTGTGGGAGATCATCGACAACTCCGTCGACGAGGCCCTGGGCGGATACGGCGACCGCATCGAAGTGATCCTCCATGACGACGCCTCCGTGGAGGTCCGGGACAACGGCCGGGGCATCCCGGTCGACGTCGAGCCCAAGACCGGCCTGTCCGGTGTCGAGGTCGTCATGACAAAGCTGCACGCCGGCGGCAAGTTCGGCGGTGGCTCGTATGCCGCCTCCGGCGGTCTGCACGGCGTGGGCGCCTCCGTGGTGAACGCCCTCTCTGCTCGGCTGGACGTCGAGGTGGACCGGAGCGGCCACACGCACGCGATCAGCTTCCGGCGCGGTGTGCCGGGTGCCTTCGCGGCGAACGGTCCCGAGGCCGAGTTCGATGCCACGAGCGGCCTGCGCAAGGCCAAGAAGATCCCCAGGACCCGGACCGGCACACGCGTGCGGTACTGGGCAGACCGCCAGATCTTCCTCAAGGACGCCAAACTCTCCCTGGAGCATCTCCACCAGCGCGCCCGTCAGACCGCGTTTTTGGTGCCTGGCCTGACCATCGTCGTGCGCGACGAGTTCGGTCTCGGTGAGGGCGGCAGCAAGGGCGAGGAGTCCTTCCGCTTCGACGGCGGCATCAGTGAGTTCTGCGAGTACCTGGCCACCGACAAACCCGTCAACGACGTCCTGCGATTCTCCGGCCAGGGCATCTTCAAGGAGACCGTCCCGGTCCTCGACGACCACGGCCAGATGACGCCCACAGAGGTCACCCGTGAGCTCGGTGTGGACGTCGCGATGCGCTGGGGCACCGGCTACGACACGATCCTGAAGTCGTTCGTGAACATCATCGCCACCCCCAAGGGCGGCACCCATGTCGCCGGTTTCGAGCAGGCCGTCGTCAAGACGATGAACGAGGTGCTGCGCACCAAGAAGATGCTGCGGGTGGCCGAGGACGACATCGTCAAGGACGACGCCCTGGAAGGCCTCACCGCGGTCGTCACCGTCCGTCTGGCCGAACCGCAGTTCGAGGGCCAGACCAAGGAGGTCCTGGGCACCTCGGCGGCCCGCCGCATCGTGAGCACC
Organism: Streptomyces sp. NBC_00285; assembly: GCF_036174265.1. Taxonomy (NCBI): domain Bacteria; kingdom Bacillati; phylum Actinomycetota; class Actinomycetes; order Kitasatosporales; family Streptomycetaceae; genus Streptomyces; species Streptomyces sp. NBC_00285. Next base: position 7,931,305 of record NZ_CP108055.1, read on the forward strand.
GTGATCGCCAAGGAGCTCAAGGAGTTCCTGACATCCACGAGGCGGGACGCCGCGGCCCAGGCCCGGGTCGTCATGGAGAAGGCGGTCGCCGCCGCGCGCACGCGTATCGCGGCCCGCCAGCACAAGGACGCACAGCGCCGGAAGACGGCCCTGGAGTCCTCCTCGCTGCCCGCCAAGCTCGCCGACTGCCGTAGCGACGACGTCGACCGCAGCGAGCTGTTCATCGTCGAGGGCGACTCCGCGCTGGGAACCGCGAAACTCGCCCGGAACTCCGAGTTCCAGGCGCTGCTGCCCATTCGGGGCAAGATCCTCAACGTTCAGAAGTCGTCCGTCACGGACATGCTCAAGAATGTCGAGTGCGGCGCGATCATCCAGGTCATAGGAGCGGGGTCGGGCCGGACCTTCGACATCGACGCGGCCCGCTACGGCAAGATCATCATGATGACCGACGCAGATGTCGACGGCTCGCACATCCGGTGCCTGCTGTTGACGCTGTTCCAGCGCTACATGCGGCCCATGGTCGAGGCGGGGCGGGTGTTCGCCGCGGTGCCACCCTTGCACCGGATCGAGCTCGTCCAGCCGAAGAAGGGGCAGGACAAGTACGTCTACACGTACTCGGACCGTGAACTGCGCGAGAAGCTGCTGGAGTTCCAGAGCAAGGGGGTCCGCTACAAGGACTCCATCCAGCGGTACAAGGGGCTGGGCGAGATGGACGCCGACCAGCTGGCGGAGACGACCATGGATCCGCGGCACCGGACGCTGCGACGGATCAACCTCGCCGATCTCGAGGCTGCCGAGCAGGTCTTCGATCTGCTGATGGGCAATGACGTGGCGCCGCGGAAGGAGTTCATCTCGGGGTCCGCCGCGACGCTGGATCGGTCGCGCATCGATGCGTAGCGCTGGGGCTGGTCTTCCGACCGGCCTCGGCTTTCCCCCGGCGCGGGTTGTTCCTGGCGTGCGGGCCGCCTGTGCGGCGTGGTGCCGCGGCTCTGGTGGGCGGGTCTGAACCGCCTTCGCGTGGCTGTCTCGCCCTTGGCGGCAGTCGGCCGTTGTGAGCCCTGGCGACCTCGGGCCGGGGCAGCGGTGGGTCCGGTGGTCGCCGGACTGGGTCTCTCCACCCACGGGTGGAGAGACCCAGTGCTTGGGAATCCACCCGTGATCCACCCTGGCTCCGATCTCCCGACCTGCGGATTTCCGTAGCTTCGAAGGTGTCGGCGGCATCCGCATCCGGCAGATCCTTCTTCGCTCACGGAGGCTGTGATGTCCGGGCTTGTCGACGCGTTGCTGATCGTGGTCGCGGTGATCGTGGTGATCGCCCGGCAGTTCCGGGCAAGCCGGATCGACACCGGGCGTCGCTGGTGGCTGCTGCCCGTCGTTCTCGCTGTTGTGGCGCTCCGTGAGCCGGGACTCGTGGACGCCCATCACCGCACGGCATCGGTCGTCCTGCTCACCACCGAGCTGATCACCGGCTTGGCGATCGGAGCCGGCTGGGCTTGGACGAGCCGAATATGGACAGAGCAGGACGGCACGCTGTGGAGCAGGAGCACCAAGGCGAGCGGGGCCGTCTGGGGCGTCGGGATCGCACTGCGCGTCGGCCTCTTCGCCCTCGGCGCGGCGCTCGGTGTCCGCCAGGCCTCCTCCGCACTGCTGTTGGCACTGGCAGCCACCCTGCTGGTGCGCTCCGGGACTCTGGCCTGGCGGGCGCATTCCCTGCGGCCTGCCTCCGCACCTGCCCCGGCGTACGGTGAGCCCATCTTCCGGTCCACGGGGAAGGAACGTGTGTGACGGCGAACGCCTGGACCCGCTGGCCTTCCAGGGAGGCGCTAGGGCGTGAGGCCGCCACGCGTCCCCGCCGCCTGCTCAGCTGGGCGGTGCGTTCGCTGGTGCTGGCCATGCTCCTCTGGGGCGTGCTCAGCGACAAACACGTCCGCGGATGGGGCGTGCTCGGGGCAGCAGCCGGAATTCTCCTGACCGCGGTCGTCGCCTGGGCACTCTTCCGCACCACTCTGGCGCACCGTCTGTGGCCCTCCCTGGCGCTCTACGGTGTCCTCCTGGCGATCGCGGTCGCCGCCCAGGCCGCCGACTTCAGGGTCGTCGCCCTCGTCCTGTGGTGCGGTTGTGCCATCACGGCCCTGGAACGGCTGCCCATCGCCGCCGCGCTGCCAGTGACGGTGGTCGCACTCGCCCTGTACGCAGTGGTCAACGACGACGTATGGCTGACCACCCTGGCCACGACGGCAGGCCTCGCGCTGGCCGGTTATGTCCTGCGGCTGGATGCAGAGGCCCGGGGCACCGCTCAGCGGCTGCTCACCCAGGAGCGGGCGGCACGGGCGGCCGAGGCGGAGTCGGCGGCGCTCGCGGAGCGTGCCCGTATCGCGCGCGAGATCCACGACGTGCTGGCGCACAGCCTCTCGGCGCAGCTCGTGCACCTGGAGGCGGCCCGGCTGCTGATCGAGAGGGGCGCGGACCGGGACCAGATCCTCGAAAGGGTGGTGGCAGCACGGGGGATGGCACGTGACGGACTCGCCGAGACCCGGCAGGCGCTGTCGGCCCTGCGGGGAGACATGACTCCGCTGGAGGACTTCCTGAGTCAGCTCGTGGACACGGCCGACGGAGCTGAGGCCACCATTTCGGGTGAGCGCAGACCGCTGCCGGCCGAGGCGTCGCAAGCCGTTCGCAGGGTTGCCCAGGAGGCTCTGACGAACGTCCGAAAGCATGCGCCTGGGGCCCGGGTCCGAATGCGGCTCGAGTACGGCAAGGACCAGGTGACCCTGGTCGTGCGGGACTCGGGCGGTTCGCCGGGTGAACTCACCACTACCGGAGGCGGGTACGGTCTCCTGGGGATGCGGGAGCGGGCCGAACTGCTGGGCGGTTCGCTGGACGTGGGGCCGGACGACGAGGGGTTCGTGGTGACGTTGAAGGTGCCGGTATGACGGAGGCGGCGGAGACGAAGCCCGCGCGGGTGGTGGTCGCGGACGACCAGACCGTGGTTCGCGAAGGCATCGTGATGCTGCTCGGCCTTCTGCCCGGCATCGAGGTCGTCGGTGCCGCGGGGGACGGGGAGGAGGCGGTGAAGCTCGTCGCGGAACTCGCTCCAGACGTCGTACTGATGGACCTGCGCATGCCTCGCTGCGACGGAGTGGAGGCGACCCGGCGGATCCGGACCGAGCACCCCGGGACCCAGGTCGTCGTGCTGACGACGTACGCCGACGACGATTCGCTGTTCCCCGCGCTCAAGGCGGGTGCGCGTGGCTACCTCACCAAGGACGCGGGAGGCGACGAGATCGTGCGGGCCGTGCACAACGTGCTCTCCGGGGACGCGGGACTGTCGCCGAGCATCCAACGGCGGCTTCTGGAGCGGCTGTCGGACCCCGAGCCGCCGCAGCCGGCGGTGTCCGCGGAGGCGCCCGACGGGCTCACCACCCGGGAGGTCGAGGTGCTGGAGCAGATCGCCGAGGGACTCAGCAACCAGGAGATCGCCCGCCGACTTCATGTCTCCCCCGCCACGGTGAAGACCCACATCAACAACCTCTTCGCCAAGACCGGACTCAAGGACCGCGCACAGGCGGTGCGTTACGCCTATGCGAAGGGACTTGTGCGGCCACCGACCTGAGGAATCACCTGATGGGGTGAAGAGCGGGGGGAAGAAGAGTCGGGGATCTTCCCGTTCTGTCCATCCTTGGGCATGCAGTCAAGCAACGCTCGTCCCCGCGGAAGCGGGGGTGATGCCGAGAGTTCGGCCGAGAACCACGACGGGCACGATTCGGCTCGCCCCGAGGTGTCCACCGGGGTGCGGTACGACGACCCCTGGTATGACGCGCTTGCCTCCGGTTGGGGAGAGACGGGCGGTGGCGGCACACCCATGACCCCGGTCGCGACCGAGCAGGCGGAGCGCGAGAACAGGGCGGCCGCCGCGGCCGACGTGTATCTCGAAGTGCAGCGCAGCGCGGCCTTCCAGGAGGTGCGCAGCCGGTACCGGAGGTTCGTGGTGCCGGCGGGCATCGGGTTCTTCGTCTGGTATCTGGCCTACGTCGTGACGGCGACGAGCGCGCCCGGACTGATGGCGCGGCCCGTGGCGGGCGCGGTGAACGTGGCGATGCTCGCGGGACTCGGGCAGTTCCTGACCACTTTCCTGCTCACCTGGGCCTACGCCCGGCACGCGAGGCTGCGCCGGGACCGGGCAGCGCTCGAACTGCGGTGGGACACCCAGGAACTGACGCGTACGGCCCGGGGCGGTGTGTCGTCGTGACGGGAGACCACCAGACACTGGCGTTGCTGCTGTTCAGCGTCTTCGTCGCGGTCACGTTGGGGATCACGACGTGGGTGAGCCGAAACCGACACGGTTCGGCGGAGGAGTTCTACGCGGGAGGCCGGCTGTTCTCTCCGATGGAGAATGGTTTTGCCATCGCGGGCGACTACATGTCGGCCGCGTCCTTCCTCGGTATCTCCGGGCTCATCGCCCTCTTCGGCTACGACGGACTGCTCTACTCGGTTGGGTTTCTCGTGGCCTGGCTCGTGGTGCTGTTCCTGGTCGCCGAACTGGTGCGCAACTGCGGGAGGTTCACGCTCGCCGACGTGGTCGCCGCGCGGATGAGTGAGCGGCCGGTGCGGATCGCGGCGGGAACTTCCTCGGTCACCGTGTCCGTTCTGTATCTGGTGGCGCAGATGGTGGGTGCGGGCAGCCTGGTCGCGCTGCTCCTGGGCGGCACCAGCCAGGCGGCGCAGGCCTGGACCGTCATCGCCGTCGGGGCGCTCATGGTGATCTATGTGTCCCTGGGAGGGATGCGGGCGACCACATGGATCCAGATCGTCAAAGCGGTCCTGCTGCTCGGCGGGACCGTCGTGCTGACCGTGCTCGTGCTGGTGCGGTTCCACGGAGACTTCAACCAGTTGCTGTTCACGGCTGCGAAGCGCAGCGGTCACGGCGAATCGTTCCTGGCGCCGGGTCTGAAGTACGGCGGTGACCTGACCGCACGCCTGGACTTCATCAGCCTGGGACTCGCCCTTGTACTCGGTACGGCGGGGCTGCCGCACATCCTGTCCCGCTTCTACACCGTGCCCACGGCACGCGCCGCACGGCGCTCGGTGGTGTGGTCGATCGGGCTCATCGGCGGCTTCTATCTGATGACGATCGTCCTCGGGTTCGGTGCCGCCGCGATCGTGGGGCCGGAGGCCGTACGAGGATCGAACGCCGCGGGAAACACCGCGGTCCCCCTTCTGGCCCTCGACCTGGGCGGCGGTGCCGACTCCACGGGAGGAACGGTTCTGTTCGCGATCGTCGCAGCCATCGCCTTCGCTACGATCCTCGCCGTGGTCGCGGGCATCACGCTCGCTTCCTCGGCCTCCGTCGCCCATGACCTGTATGCCTCACTGCGGCGTCGGCGGGCCAAGCCGCACAGCGAGGTGGCCGTGGCGAGGACCGCCGCCGTGGGGATCGGCGTGATCGCGATCGCCCTCGGCCTGCTGGCCCGGGACCTCAACGTCGCCTTCCTGGTGGGCCTCGCCTTCGCCGTCGCCGCGTCCGCGAATCTGCCCGTGCTGCTCTACTCGCTGTTCTGGCGCGGATTCACCACCCGGGGCGCCGTCTGGTCCGTGTACGGCGGCCTGATCCCGGCCATGACCCTGGTGCTGTTGTCGCCGGTGGTGTCCGGCAGTCCCGAGTCGCTTTTCCCCGGTGTCGACTTCCAGTACTTCCCGCTGCAGAACCCCGGGCTGGTCTCCATCCCGCTGGGCTTCGTCGCGGGTTGGCTGGGCACAGTCACCTCGTCAGAGGTCGCAGACGAGGCCAAACACGCGGAGACCGAGGTGCGGTCGCTGACGGGGGCCGGGGCGGTGTGAGGGCGGTACCGGCCATCGAGCGGCGCGTTCGTCAACGAGGGCGTGTTGGTCGAGGAGCGGGGCGTTCGTCGTCGTACGGCGTCCGTGGTCCAGGTGTCGGCGTACGGCCTAGGGGGTCACCCATGCGTACCGGTGCTCTGGTCGCCCGGTGTCGCCGTATCTGAGGGAGAGGCGGAGGCGGCCGGCCTGTTCGAGATGGCGGAGGTAGCGCTGGGCGGTGGAGCGGCTCAGGCCGGTCTCGGCGGCGACCTCGTGGGCGGAGAGCGGGTGGTCGGCGTGGTGCAGGACGTGGCAGATGAGGTCCGTCGTCGGTTCTGAGTGGCCGCTCGGCAGGCCGGGGGAGGCCGGGACCGGTGTGGTGCGCAGGGCGCTGAAGATCCGGTCGACCTGCTCCTGGCCGGCGATGCCGCGGCCGCCGACCCGGTCGACGGTGCGGCGCAGGGCGGCGTAGGAATCCAGGCGGGTGCGCAGGGCCGCGAAGGTGAAGGGCTTGACCAGGTAGTGGAGGGCGCCGAGGCGCATCGCGGCCTGGATGGTCGCCACGTCCCCCGCCGCCGTGATCATGATGACGTCGGTGCCGTGGCCCTGTTCGCGCATGCGGTGGATGAGTTCGAGGCCGGTCTGGTCGGGCAGGTAGTGGTCGAGCAGGACCAGGTCGATGGTCCCGCACTGCACAATGGCCAGCGCCTGGGCGGCGCTGTGCGCGCGGGAGGCCACCCGGAATCCGGGAACCTTGCCCACGTACTTGGCGTTGATCTCGGCGACACGGAAGTCGTCGTCCACAACCAGGACGTCAATCATGGGGCCTCTTCCCCTCAAGGCCTGACGGGCGGCAAGCCCATGTTCGGCTCCGCTGTTGTAGCGCGAGCAAAACAGGCACAACAGGCCGTTGCAAGCAAAAGAACGGCATGCGCTCAGAAGACTGATGCTGTGGCGCGGGCCACATCTACCGTCCCCGGCCATGAGCGCAGACAGTAGCCCCGCCATCGAGCTGCGGGGCGCGAGCAAGGCATTCCGGACCCCGTCGGGGGGTCTGCACACGGCTGTCAGGGGACTCGACCTCACGGTGGGTCGTGGGGAGTTCGTGGCGGTCGTCGGGCCCACGGGCTGCGGCAAGTCGACCACGCTGACCCTGGTCAGCGGGTTGGAGGAGCCCTCCGAGGGCGAGGTTCTGGTCGTCGGGGAGCCGGTTCGCGGGGTCGGGAACAAGGTCGGTTTCGTCTTCCAGCAGGACGCCACCTTCCCCTGGCGCACGGTCCTGTCCAACGTCATGGCCGGGCCCCGCTTCCGGGGTGTGCCCAAGGCGGAGGCGAGGCAGAAGGCGCGGGAGTGGCTGGCCCGCGTCGGGCTCACCGCCTTCGAGGACCGTTACCCCCATCAGCTCTCCGGAGGCCAGCGCAAGCGCGTGGCGCTCGCCGCGACCTTCGTCAACGACCCGGAGATCCTTCTCATGGACGAGCCGTTCTCCGCGCTCGACGTGCAGACCCGGGCACTGATGTCCGACGAGCTCCTCGAACTGTGGGAGGGGACGAGCGCGTCCGTCGTCTTCGTCACCCACGATCTGGAGGAGTCCATCGCGCTGGCCGACCGGGTCGTCGTGATGACGGCCGGGCCCGCCACCGTCAAGCACATCTTCGACATCGACCTGCCCCGGCCCCGCAAGGTCGAGTCGGTGCGCCTGGAGCCGCGGTTCATCGAGATCTACCGCGAGATCTGGGAGTCCCTCGGCGAAGAGGTCCGCATCACCCGGGAGCGGGGTGCCGCTCATGTCGCCTGACGTCATGCCCGAGGCCCAGGTCGCACCGACCGTGACCGAGCCCGGCAACAAGACGGACCGCGCACACTCGCGCGCGCGTGCCGCCCGCAGACGCAAGATCGTCGTCGCGGTGTCCCGTGTGCTGCTCCTGGTGGCCGTTCTCGGCCTGTGGGAGGTGTTCGCGCGGGCCGAGGTGATCGATCCCTTCAACTTCTCGATGCCCTCGAAGATCTGGGACCAGATCTGGACATGGGTGACGCACGGGACGGCGCTCGGCTCGCTGGGCGAACAGATCTGGTACACGCTCTACGAGGCGCTGTTGGGCTGGGTCGTGGGCGTGGTCGCAGGTGTGGTCTGCGGTATTGCGCTGGGGCGGATCACCTTGCTCGCCGACGTACTTGGTCCATACATCAAGGTGCTCAACTCGATACCCAGGATCGTCCTTGCCCCGATCTTCGTGATCTGGTTCGGCCTCGGACCGGCCTCCAAGGTCGCCTCGGCCGTCGTCCTCGTCTTCTTCCCGGTGTTCTTCAACGCCTTCCAGGGGGCCCGCGAAGTCGATCGCAATCTGGTCGCCAACGCCCGCATCCTCGGCGCGAGCGACCGCAGGGTGACGCTGCAGGTCGTGATCCCGTCCGCGACCTCATGGATCTTCACCAGCCTGCACGTCAGCTTCGGGTTCGCCCTCATCGGCGCGATCGTCGGCGAGTACATCGGCGCGACCAAGGGCATCGGCCTGCTCGTCGCGCAGTCACAGGGCACCTTCAACGCGGCCGGTGTGTATGCCGCGATGGTCATCCTCGCCGTCGTCGCGCTTCTCGCCGAAGGGCTGCTCACCTTCGCCGAGCGCCGCATCTTCCGCTGGAAGCCGACGGGTTCCGACAGCTGAAGCCTTCCGCCCTGGCTGACCCCAGCCCCACTCAGCCTCTCCCCGCACCGCCCCTCACAAGGACGTGAACCCCATGCGCAAGACCGCCAGATACGCCTCCCTGGCCGCCGCAGGCCTGCTGGCCCTCTCCTCGCTCACCGCCTGTGCCAACGACGCCGCCAGCACCGAGTCGGCTGGCTCCGGCAGTAAGGGCGACGGCAAGGGAACCAAAGTCAAGATCATGGTCGGTGGGCTCGACAAGGTCATCTATCTGCCCGCGATGCTGACCCAGCGGCTCGGCTACTTCGACTCCGAGGGGCTCGACGTGGAGCTGCTGAGCGAGCCCGCGGGCGTCCAGGCCGAGACCGCGCTCGTCTCCGGTCAGGTCCAGGGGGCCGTCGGATTCTACGACCACACACTCGACCTTCAGGTGAAGGGCAAGGACGTGGAGTCGGTCGTGCAGTTCTCGCATGCGCCCGGGGAGGTGGAGATCGTCTCCAGCAAGGCGGCGGGCGACATCACTTCGCCGAAGGACTTCAAGGGCAGGAAGCTCGGCGTCACGGGCCTCGGCTCCTCGACCGACTTCCTCACCAAGTACCTCGCCGTCAAGAACGGAGTGAAGGTCAGCGAGTTCACGCCGGTCGCCGTCGGCGCGGGACCGACCTTCATCTCGGCGCTGCAGCAGGGCTCGATCGACGGTGGCATGACGACCGACCCGACCGTCGCGACGATCATGGACAAGAAGGCCGGCAAGATCCTTCTGGACATGCGCACGCCCCAGGGATCGGACGACGCGCTCGGCGGACCGTATCCCTCGTCAAGCCTGTACATGCAGACGGACTGGGTCAACGGTCACAAGGACACCGTCCAGAAGTTGGCCAATGCATTCGTCAAGACGCTCAAGTGGATGTCCACCCACAGTGCGACCCAGATCGCCGACAAGATGCCGGCCGACTATTCACAGGGCAACGGACTGCTGTATGCGGTGGCCATCAAGAACACGTTGCCCATGTTCACCAAGGACGGAGTGATGCCCAAGAACGGCCCTGAGACCGTCGAGAAGGTCCTCAAGGCGTTCAACCCCAACATCCAGAACGCCGACGTCGACCTCGACAGGACGTACACGACGGAGTTCGTCGACAAGGCCGCGCAGAACGCCGGCTGACTCACCTCACGCGCGGGTCGCCCACACGTAACGGTGTTCCGGGCGGCCCGCGTCGCCGTACTTCAGAGTGAGCCTGGCCCGTCCCGTGCGTTCCAGGAGCTTCAGGTAGCGCTGGGCGGTCTGTCGGCTCACCCCTGTCCGGTCGGCGATCTCCTGGGCCGACAGGGGTCCTTGGGCCTCCATCAGGGACTTGCGTACGAGCTCCGCCGTGGTGGGGGAGTGCCCTTTGGGCAGGTCGGGCTCGGCCGGCGAGGACAGGGCGCCGAAGATGCGGTCGACCTCTGCCTGTTCGGCCTCGCCGCCCCCGTCCAGGGCCCGGCGCAGCTCGGCGTACGCCTCCAGCCTGGCGCGCAGCCCCGCGAAGGCGAACGGCTTGACCAGGTACTGGAGCGCGCCCTGCCGCATCGCGGCCTGGACGGTCGTCACGTCCCGCGCCGCCGTCACCATGATCACGTCGGTCTGGTGGCCACGCCTGCGCATCTCCTGGACGACCGCCAGCCCCGTCTCGTCGGGCAGATAGTGGTCCATGAGGACCAGGTCGACGTGGGGCAGAGCCTCCAGCTGACGCAGGGCGTCCGCAGCGTTGTGTGCCTCGCCCGCCACGCGGAAACCGGGCACCTTCTCGACGTAGGCCGCGTTGACGCGCGCCACGCGTGTGTCGTCGTCCACGACCAGGACCTCGATCATCACGACTCCTCTTCGGTGGCGGTCTGCTGGGCGGCCGGCGCGGTGAGAGCGGGTTGCGTCTCGGCCAGGGCGTCCGGCAGTACGACGGTGAACTCCGCCCCGCCGCCGCCCGCCTCCCCGACGGTCGCGCTGCCGCCCTGCCGCTCGGCGAGCTTACGCACCAGCGAGAGCCCGATGCCCCGCCCCCGGTGCGCCGGTGGCTCCTTGGTCGACCAGCCGTCGGTGAAGACCAGTTCCCGTTGCTCCACCGGGATTCCGGGTCCGGTGTCCCGCACACTGAGGACGGCTGTACGGCCTTCTGTGCGCACCTCGACCTCCACGCGCGCGTGCGGTGCGCCGGCGACGGCGTCCAGGGCGTTGTCCACGAGGTTGCCGACGATCGTGACCAGCCCGCTCGGATCGACCAGCCGGTCCGGCAGCCGGGTCCGGTCCGAGACCCACAGGGCGACCCCGCGCTCGGCGGCGACGGTCGCCTTTCCCACCAGCAACGCGGCGAGCAGCGGGTCCTCGATCTTCTCGGTGACCTGCTCCGCGGTGGCCCGGTGATCGCCGACGACCTCGCCGACGAACTCCACGGCGTCCTCGAACATGTCCAGTTCCAGCAGCCCCAGAAGCGTGTGCATACGGTTGGCGTGCTCGTGGTCCTGCGCCCTCAGCGCGTCGATCAGACCGTGGGTCGAGTCCAGCTCCCGGCCGAGCTGCTCCAGCTCGGTGCGGTCGCGCAGGGTGGCTACGGCACCGCCGTCGTCGGTGGGCATCCGGTTGGCGACCAGCACCCGCTGGCCGCGCACGGTGACCAGGTCGGTGCCCGTGACCCGGCCGGCCAGGACATCGGCCGTACGTCCGTCCCCGAGCGCCTCGTCGGGGGAGCGGCCGACGGCCTCGTCGCCGATGCCGAGCAGACGTCGTGCCTCGTCGTTGAGCAGGCGGATGCGTCCGTCGCGGTCCAGGGCGACGACACCTTCCCGGATGCCGTGCAGCATGGCCTCACGCTCCGCGAGCAGCGCGGAGATGTCGGAGAAGGCCAGGTCCCGGGTCTGTCTCTGCACCCGGCGGGAGATCAGCCAGGCGGCCAGCGCGCCGACGGCGAGAGCCCCGCCCGCGTAGGCCAAAAGCCCTGGGATCGCATGGATCAGCCGGGCCCGCACACTGTCGTAGCCGATGCCGACGGAAACCGCCCCGACGATCTTGTGTTCGCTGTCGTACAGCGGCACCTTGCCGCGGGCCGTGCGGCCCAGGGTGCCGCTGTCGATCTGCATGACCTCCCTGCCGGCCAGGGCCTGGCCCGGGTCGGTCGAGACGGTCCTGCCGACCTCACTGCGGGTGGGGTGCGACCAGCGCACGCCCCGCCAGTCCATCACCACGACGTACTGCGCCCCGGTCGCCCTGCGGATCCGCTCGGCCTCCTCCTGCACGGGACCGCCGGGCAGCGGGGGCGTGTCCTTCACCTGCTCGGCGATCTGCGGCCGGGCGGCGACGGTCTGGGCGATGGCGAGAGCCCGGCGCATCGCCTGGTCGTCCAGCTGGTTGCTCAGGGGCGCGAGGAACAGGCCGGTCGCGAGCACCGCGACCCCCGCGGCGATCGCCAGCTGCATCAGAAGCACCTGGGAGAACGCCCGGCGGGGCAGTCCGAGACGCAGACGACGGGCGGGGGGAGTGCGGCTCATAACCATGACGGTACGTGGACATGCCGGATCCGCCGCCGGGGGTGTGGCATGGATCTCTTGATCAACGCATTGATGAGGCTGTCTGTACGGTCAGCTCGCCGGCGCCGTTGACGCGCTCAGCTCACACACGGACATGACGTCCAGCCGCGCGGGCGAGCCGAGCACCGAGGCCCCGCAGCTCTCCGGACGGGGCGGCAGCGACGCGGTCTGCGTGACCAGCACCCGCCAGCGACGGCCGTCGGTGTGCGCGACAGTCACTTCCCAGTGCGGGGCCATGCCGTCCGTGCGGACCACCGTCAGCGCCTCCGCCGCGTATTCGCCCGCCCTTGTGCGCACGGCCAGCTCGGCCGCCTGGCCGGGCCGCTCCCAGGCGGAGTTGCCGCGGCATCCCTCGACCACGACCCGGCCCTCCTGGACGCTGTGGAGCACCTGCTTGACGGCATGCGCCTCGGCGCGGCCATAGGCGTAGCCGTACGGCAGGACGAGCAGCGTCGGGGAGAAACGGTGACCACCCAGATGAGTGACCTCCCAGGCGCCCTCGACACCCGAGGCGGCCAGCTCGGCGGCCAGTGGGCGGCCCAGGAGCGCGCAGCAGCGGTCCCGCTTGCCGTTGGTGCAGACGAGCGCGAGCGGATCGCCGACGTGGGGGCGTCCACCGAGCGCCGCGTCGAATCCGGTGTGGTCGCCCTTGCCGAGGGCGGCGAAGTCCAGGCCCAGCAGGTCCTGCGGTTCGCGGGTCGTCGCACTGTGCAGCCACACGTTGCCGGGCCGGGTGTGGGCCGCGTACACCTGCCGGGTGGTGCGTGTGCCGCTGTCGGCGTGACGTCCGGGTCGGCGGATGAGTGCGACACGCACGCCCGTGTCCTGCGCGGCGGCCTCCAGCGCCCGGCCCAGTGCGGGGTCCAGGTGGCTCGAAGTGAGCGCCTTGGCGCCCCAGGGACCGGGCTGTTCGAGCAGCAGCCAGGTCCGCGCGGTGGCCGCGGTTCCGGAAACGGGCTCGTCGAGGTCGTGCGAGACCGTTGAGCAGGTACTCACAGAGGTGAGCCTAACCTGACTCGCGGCGCGGCGACTTCCGGCCGTGACCTGTCAGTGCTCCGTGAGCGTGGTGCCGATTCTCCGGCACGGTCGTGTCAGGGTTCCGGCAGTGGCTGTGGCGGTTTCGGGCCCACGTAGATCCCGCTCGGGCGCATGCGCAGGGGACGCTCCCCGTACTCCTCCAGCGCGTGGGCGATCCAGCCCGCCGTCCGGGCGACGGCGAAGACCGTCTCGCCCGCCGTGGAGGGCATGCCGGCGGAGGCGGTGAGCACGGCGAGGGCCAGGTCCACGTTGGCATGCAGGGGAGTGTGGCGGGCGGCGGTGGCCACGATGTCGCGGGCCGCGAGGAGGGCGGGCTCGGCGCGCGGGATCGCCTCCAGGAGGGCGAACAGGGCCCGCGCGCGTGGGTCTTCGCCCGGGTAGAGGCGATGGCCGAGGCCGGGGATGCGGCGACCGGCCCGCAGCTCCTCGGCGATCACCGGGGCCGCGTCGCCCCGGTCGAGCACGTCGAGCAGCAGCTTGTGGGCGAGCCCGCTGGCCGCGCCGTGCAAGGGGCCTTCCAGGACGCCCAGTCCGGCGGAGACGGCCGCGTACGCGTGCGCGTGGGCCGACGCGGCGACGCGTACGGCGAGAGTCGAGGCGGCGAGGTCGTGGTCGACGAGGAGGCCGAGCGCGGTGTCCAGGACGCGAAGGGACGCCTCGTCGGGCTTGCGTCCGCTGAGACGGGTCCACAGCCGGTGGGCGAGGGGGCCGTCGTCGCGGCGGCGGTCGTGGAGTACGGGTGGCAGCGCGGCGACGAGGGTGGGGATGAGGGTTCGCGCGGTGCCGAGCACTGCCTCCTCGGACAGGTCGAAACGCAGTGGGTCGGCTGCTGCTGCGGCGATCGCCGCGACCCGCAACCGGTCGGTGGGGCCGGTGTGTTCGGGCAGCGAGTCCACCGTACGGCGGGCCACGTCGACGGCGGCGTCCGGTGCGGTGAAGGTGACGCCGGGGCGCAGTTGTCCGGTCCAGAGCCACTCCGCGATCTCTTCGTAGGAGTGGCGAGCGGCGAGTTCCGTCGCGTCGACGCCCCGGAAGTAGTACCGGTCCTGGTCGATCAACGTGATGCGGGTCCGTACGGACAGTTCGCCGCCGGAACTCGGACTCCCGCCGCTCTCCCTGCGGTTGCGCCGGGAGAGGGCCTCCACCTCCTTGGCGTTGAAAGTGCTGCCCCGCCCGCCGGGGACGCGTCGGCTGCTGAGCTGGCCGCGGCTCACGTAGGCGTAGACGGTCTCGGCCTTCACGCCCAGCAGTTCGGCGGCTTGCCTGGTGCTGAGCCGGCGTTCGGAGGAACCGGGTAGGGGGTCTTGATCGCGCATAAGAGGTCACCGTATCCGCAGCCGGGTGGGTTGATCGGCGTATGTTGATTCAATCAATATTGACAGAAAAAGAGTCAACCATGGACAGTCAAATCAAGTCCAGGGAGGAATCATGTCGGTCAACAGGTCCGCAACCACGCTCGTCGACGTACCGCGGGGGCTCGCCGGAGTCGTCGTCACCGACACCGAAGTCGGGGACGTCCGGGGGCGGGAGGGGTTCTATCACTACCGTCAGTACTCGGCCGTCGAGCTCGCGCAGATTCGCGGCTTCGAGGACGTCTGGCATCTCCTGGTCCACGGTGAGTTGCCGGACGCCGACCAGGCTGTCGCTTTCCGTGCCGAGACCGTGGCGCTGCGGAGGTTGCCGGACGAGGTGCGGGCGGCGCTGCCCGCGATCGCTGCGGCGAGCGGGCGGTCGGGCCCGCTGGCAGGCATGCGCACCGCGTTGTCGCTGCTGGGTGCCGCCAAGGGGTTCCGGCCGGTGTACGACATCGACCCGGACCAGCGACTGCGGGACACGCTCGTGGCGGCTGCGGCCGTGCCGACGCTGCTCACCGCGTTGCACCGGCTGGGCAAGGGGCTTGACCCGGTGGAGCCGCGCGAGGACCTTTCGTACGCGGCGAACTACCTGTACATGGTGACGGGTTCGGAGCCGGAGCCGCAGCGGGCCCGGGCGGTCGAGCAATACTTGATCTCAACCATTGATCATGGCTTCAATGCATCAACCTTCACGGCGAGGGTCATTGCGTCGACGGGGGCTGATGTGGCGGCGTGCCTCGTGGGAGCCGTGGGTGCGCTGTCCGGGCCGTTGCACGGCGGGGCGCCCAGTCGGGCGCTGGACACCCTTGACGCGATCGGCACGCCCGACCGTATCGACCCCTGGATCCGTGAGCGTGTGCTCGCCGGCGAGCGGATCATGGGCTTCGGTCACGCGATCTACCGCACGGAGGACCCGCGTTCCCGGATGCTCCGAGAAGTCGCCCAGCGATTCGGCGGCCCCCGCGTGGACTTCGCCGTCGAGGTCGAACGCCATGTCGAGGCGATCCTGGCCGATCTGAAGCCGGGGCGCGAACTCCACACCAACGTCGAGTTCTACGCGGGCGTGGTCATGGAACTGTGCGGATTGCCGCGGGAGATGTTCACCCCTACGTTCGCGGCGGCCCGGGCGGTGGGATGGAGCGCCAACATCCTGGAACAGGCGGCGGACTCGAAGATCATCCGGCCGGTGGCGCGGTATGTGGGGCCGGGGGCGCCGGTGGCGGTGCCGGCCTGATCGGCGGAGCCCGGCATCCATGCCGGGCCGGGCTCCGCTCAAGGCCTCACTCGGCCGGGTCCCAGGGGGTGTGCGATTGCGCGCGGAACACCAGCACTGCCATGGCGACCGCTGCGATGCCGCTCAGAACGCCACCGACGGCTGCGGCGAGTGCGGTTGTTTCAAGCATCGGGAATGTCGGCTTTGGCGCGTACCAGCGTCTCGCGTGTGATGACGACGATGCGCTCGTAGTCGGCCCTACCGGCGTCCGCGGGCAAGTGGGAGTCCAGAGAGTCAGTGACGTCCGTGCCGATGACTGCGAAGTTCCCGTCGGCCAACTCGAAGATGTCCGGACACGTCGCGCCGGACGTGCTGCCTCGTTCGCGTGGCGATGCGCCGAGGCGGCGAATGATCTGACTCACTGTTGGTTTCCCTTTGATCTCACGAGTGATGAGCAAGCGCACGACGGCTGCGAGGCGAGGCGGCCCTGTGGGGTGCACGCGTCATCTGGCGACGTGGGCGACGGTGGTGCGGGGCTGCCGTACGCGATCACGTGTGAGTCAACCCCGGCGGCTGAGTCAACCTCAGCGGCGCCTGGGACAACGGGATACTTGACCTGTTCGTTATGGGCCGGGGGTGTGATTTCCACAGGCGGCGGCTCGAGCGTTCTGCTACGCGCCGGGCGGCTCGCCGACCACCCACCACTCCTCGGTGTCCGCGTCCTCCAACTGCCGGAGCAGATCGTCGACCAGCTTTCCCAGTCCCGCCTCGTCGGTGTCCGCAAGGCTCGCGCGCTGCTGCTGGGTGGCGTACCAGTACTCCCTGACGATCGGGTTCTGGAAGATACCGCGGACGTGCTTGAAGAACTCCTCCTTGGACAGGTTGCCGATGCGGTAGTAGAAGAGCAGGTTCGTGTACAACGCGTTGGCGAACAGGTACTGGCGGCGCTGTTTGGGGGAAACCGGCGTCTCGTAGAGATCCAGGACCTCGGCGAGCTCGGGATCGTCTATGGCCTTGCTGAGCAGTTCCCAGTGCTGGCGTTGCTGACTGGCCAGGTCGGAGTGCTGGTGGGAACGGGAGGCCAGTTCCAGCTGGTCCAGGCGTGCGTGGAGGGTCTGCATCGTGCGGTGCTGCACGGTGACGGAGGCGACTGCGCCTGCCAACGCGCCGACGCCGACTGCGACTGCCGTGCTCAGCACTCGTGTCCAAGAACTCCGTGTGGCCATGTCAACCCCCGGTTCAGGCCGCCGTTCCGCCGGTCGTCGGGGTGCGGGTCGACTGATGGGGACCGGCGAGCGGTGGGCGGCGCTTGCCCTCTCCCAGGGTGCCGAGCGGCTCTGATCGGCGGGGGAGGCGGAGAGGAGGCGCACGGAGGGAAGTGAGGGTCGCACGAACCGGCGCCTTCCCCAACGTCTGCCCCGCAAGTGCTGCTAACAATCGTTCACTTCGTAGCGATTGTTCCGGCTCGTATCCTGGTCCGGCATTCAAACCGCGTATGTGCGCCGGGATCGCGATCCGGTGCACGCAGCAGCGTGAAAGAGGTCGCACGTTGAGTCAGCCGAGCGGGAGCCCCCGGCAGATCCCGGTCGTCGTCCTTGCCGGATTCCTGGGTTCCGGCAAGACGACCCTCCTCAATCATCTGCTCCACCACAGCGGCGGCAGCCGTATCGGAGCCGTCGTCAACGACTTCGGTGCCATCGAGATCGACGCCATGGCCGTCGCCGGAGCGCTCGGTGACTCCACCGTCTCGCTCGGGAACGGCTGCCTGTGCTGTGCCGTCGACGTCAGCGAACTCGACGGCTACCTCGACAAGCTCGCCCATCCCGGCGCCGGCATCGACGTCATCGTCATCGAGGCCAGCGGACTCGCCGAGCCGCAGGAACTCGTGCGCATGGTGCTCGCCAGCGAGCTGCCCGGCATCGTCTACGGCGGCCTCGTCGAGGTCGTCGACGCCGCCGAGTTCGACGACACCCGCACCCGGCACCCCGAACTCGACCGACATCTCGCCCTCGCCGACCTCGTAGTGGTCAACAAACTCGACCGGGCGCCCGAGGCCGAGCACATCCTCGGTCTGGTTCATCGACTTGTCGACCACGCTGCCGTCGTCCCGGCCACCTACGGCCGCATCGACCCCGAGTTCCTCTTCGACTGCCGTCCCGGCGAGGAGCGGATCGGACAGCTCTCCTTCGACGACCTGCACGATCACGCCCACGGCGACGATCACGCCGGGCATCTGCACTCCGGCTACGACACCCTCTCCTTCACCTCCGATGTCCCCCTCGACCCCCGCCGGTTGATGCGGTTCCTCGACAGCAGGCCAGAGGGGCTCTACCGGATCAAGGGGTACGTCGACTTCGGGCCGTACGACGTCCGCAACCGGTACGCCGTACATGCCGTCGGGCGGTTTCTGCGCTTCCACCCGGAGGCCTGGGCGCCCGGTGAAGCCCGCCTCACCCAGCTCGTCCTCATCGGCTCCGGCATCGACGTCCCCGCACTCGGCGTGGAACTGGAGGCGTGCAGGGCGGACGAGAACGCCCCACACACCGACGAGGCCGGTATGTGGGGCGTCCTGCGCTATGTACCGGGCACCGAAGGGGACCCGGAGGAACCGGCCTAGACCCGGCCACCGGCCTGGACCGGGCCCGTACCAGGACCGGCCCGGACCGTCCCTATACCGGTCCCGCCACCACCGACACCGTCTTCGCCAGCGACACGCCCGAGCCGTCGCGGCGCGGGTCCATCTCGGGAAGCTCGGCAGGGGTGCCGTTCTTCTGTGCCGCGTGCGCGGGAACGGCGCCGGCCCAGGCCAGGGACAGGCAGTCCTCGCCCTTGAGGAAACGCTGGCAGCGGACGCCGCCCGTCGCGCGGCCCTTGCGCGGATACTGGTCGAACGGGGTCAGCTTGGCCGTCGTCTGGACGGAGTCGTCGAGCGTGCCGCGTGAGCCCGCGACCGTGAAGACGACGGCGTCGACCGCCGGATCCACCGCGGTGAAGGAGATGACCTTCGCGCCCTCGACGAGCTTGATGCCCGCCATGCCGCCCGCCGGACGGCCCTGCGGACGGACCTGCGAGGCCTGATAACGCAGCAATTGCGCGTCGTCCGTGATGAAGACGAGGTCCTCCTCGCCGGTACGCAGTTCGATCGCGCCGACGATCCGGTCACCGTCCTTGAGCGTGATGACCTCCAACTCGTCCTTGTTGGACGGATAGTCGGGGACCACGCGCTTGACGACACCCTGTTCGGTGCCGAGCGCCAGACCCGGAGAGGACTCGTCCAGCGTCATCAGACAGACCAGCGTCTCGCCGTCCTCCAGGGAGAGGAACTCCGACAGCGGGGCACCGCCCGCGAGGTTGGGGGCCGACGCGGTGTCCGGGAGCTGCGGCAGGTCGATCACGTTCAGCCGCAGCAGGCGGCCGGACGAGGTGACCGCGCCGATCTCGCCCCGCGCGGTGGCCTGCACCGCCGAGACGATCACGTCGTGCTTGGTACGCCTGCCGTCGGCGTCCTCCGGGAACGGCTCGCCGTTCGACGTGCGGGCCAGCAGGCCCGTCGAGGACAGCAGCACCCGGCACGGGTCGTCCGCGACCTGGAGGGGAACCGCGGCCACGGGAGCGTTCGCCCCCGACTCCAGCAGGACCGTACGCCGCTCGGCGCCGAACTTCTTGGCCACCGCGGCCAGTTCGGTGGAGACCAGCTTGCGCAGCTCGGCGTCCGACTCCAGGATCCGGGTCAGCTCGGCGATCTCCAGGTTGAGCCGGTCCTGCTCCGACTCCAGCTCGATGCGGTCGAACCGGGTGAGCCGCCGCAAGGGCGTGTCCAGGATGTACTGCGTCTGGATCTCGCTCAGCGAGAACCGCTCGATCAGGCGCTCCTTGGCCTGTGCGGAGTTGTCGCTGGAGCGGATGATGCGGATGACCTCGTCGATGTCGACCAGGGCGGTGAGCAGGCCCTCGACCAGGTGCAGCCGGTCGCGCCGCTTGGTGCGCCGGAACTCGCTGCGGCGGCGCACCACTTCGAAGCGGTGGTCGAGGTAGACCTCCAGGAGTTCCTTGAGGCCGAGGGTGAGGGGCTGTCCGTCGACCAGCGCCACGTTGTTGACGCCGAAGGATTCCTCCATCGGCGTCAGCTTGTAAAGCTGCTCCAGGACCGCCTCCGGCACGAAGCCGTTCTTGATCTCGATGACCAGGCGCAGGCCGTGCGCGCGGTCGGTCAGGTCCTTGACGTCGGCGATGCCCTGGAGCTTCTTCGAGCCGACCAGGTCCTTGATCTTGGCGATCACCTTCTCGGGACCGACCGTGAAGGGCAGTTCGGTGACGACGAGGCCCTTGCGGCGCGCGGTCACCGTGTCCACCGAGACCGTCGCGCGGATCTTGAAGGTGCCGCGCCCCGTCTCGTAGGCGTCCCGGATGCCGGAGAGGCCGACGATCCGGCCGCCGGTGGGCAGGTCGGGGCCCGGGATGTGCCGCATCAGGGCGTCCAGATCCGCGTTCGGGAAGCGGATCAGGTGACGGGCGGCCGAGATGACCTCGGCGAGGTTGTGCGGCGCCATGTTGGTGGCCATGCCGACCGCGATGCCCGAGGAGCCGTTCACCAGGAGGTTCGGGAAGGCCGCGGGCAGCGCGCCCGGCTCCTGTTCCTGGCCGTCGTAGTTGGGCGCGAAGTCGACGGTGTCCTCGTCGATCGACTCCGTCATCAGGCTCGCGGCCTCGGCGGCGCGGCACTCGGTGTACCGCATCGCGGCGGGCGGGTCGTCGTTGCCCAGCGAACCGAAGTTGCCGTGGCCGTCGACGAGCGGGACGCTCATCGAGAAGGGCTGGGCCATGCGCACCAGGGCGTCGTAGATCGACGCGTCGCCGTGCGGGTGCAGCTTGCCCATGACCTCGCCGATCACGCGGGCGCACTTCACATAGCCGCGGTCGGGGCGCAGGCCCATCTCGTTCATCTGGTAGACGATGCGGCGGTGCACCGGCTTGAGCCCGTCACGGGCGTCGGGGAGCGCGCGGGAGTAGATGACCGAGTACGCGTACTCGAGGTACGAGCCCTTCATCTCGTCCACGACGTCGATGTCGAGGATCCGCTCCTCGTACGAGTCGTCGGGCGGCGGGGTCTTCGTGCTGCGGCGGGCCATCGCTGCCGGCTCCTCTTTTCTGGTCGCTCGCCTACGGGTCGCTCACATCGGCCCTTTGGCTCACTCTTGCTGAAACGTGAACGGGATCTGACGCGGACCATTGTGGACCGCGGCACTGACAGTCCGGGCCAGGACCCGGCTGAGCCGCACGGTCCGGCGACCGCACAGCTTCCTGCTCACGGTTGCCCGCAGGCTACGCGATCCGCTGTGGGCGTACGCGCTGCGGGAACTTCACCGAGGGTCCGCACGCTTGCATACAGTGGCAGGACCGGCAGCAGAACCGCGGTTTCAAGGACCGCGACCGCGATCGAAGGGACGTACATGCCCATGGGTCACACGGCCACAGACCAGGCAGGCACCGGGGGCCTGACAGCGACCGAGCACCGCCTGGCCAACGGGCTGCGCGTGGTGCTCTCCGAGGACCACCTGACCCCGGTCGCGGCGGTGTGCCTCTGGTACGACGTCGGTTCACGCCACGAGGTCAAGGGGCGTACCGGCCTGGCTCACCTCTTCGAGCACCTGATGTTCCAGGGCTCCAAGCAGGTCCACGGCAACGGGCACTTCGAGCTCGTCCAGGGCGCGGGCGGCTCGCTCAACGGCACCACCAGCTTCGAGCGCACCAACTACTTCGAGACCATGCCGACCCACCAGCTGGAGCTCGCCCTCTGGCTGGAGGCCGACCGCATGGGCTCGCTGCTGGCCGCCCTCGACGACGAGTCGATGGAGAACCAGCGCGACGTCGTCAAGAACGAGCGCCGCCAGCGCTACGACAACGTCCCCTACGGCACCGCGTTCGAGAAGCTGACCGCGCTCGCCTACCCGGAGGGCCACCCGTACCACCACACGCCGATCGGCTCGATGGCCGACCTGGACGCGGCCACCCTGGAGGACGCGCGCGCGTTCTTCCGGACGTACTACGCCCCCAACAACGCCGTCCTGTCGGTCGTCGGCGACATCGACCCGCAGGAGACGCTCGCCTGGGTCGAGAAGTACTTCGGCTCCATCCCCTCGCACGACGGCAAGTCCGCCCCGCGTGACGGCTCGCTCCCCGAGATCATCGGCGAGCAGCTGCGCGAGGTGGTCGAGGAGGAGGTCCCCGCGCGCGCGTTGATGGCCGCCTACCGGCTGCCGCACGACGGCACCCGCGAGGCCGACGCGGCCGACCTGGCGCTCACCGTCCTCGGCGGCGGCGAGTCCTCCCGCCTCTACAACCGTCTCGTACGACGCGACCGTACGGCCGTCGCGGCCGGCTTCGGACTGCTGCGCCTGGCGGGCGCGCCCTCCCTGGGCTGGCTCGACGTGAAGACCTCCGGTGACGTCGAGGTGCCGGTCATCGAGGCCGCCATCGACGAGGAGCTCGCCCGGTTCGCCGAGGAGGGCCCGACCGCCGAGGAGATGGAGCGCGCCCAGGCCCAGTTGGAGCGCGAGTGGCTGGACCGGCTCGGCACCGTCGCCGGCCGCGCCGACGAACTGTGCCGCTACGCCGTCCTGTTCGGGGACCCGCAGCTCGCCCTCACCGCTGTGGAGCGCGTCCTGGAGGTGAGTGCCGAGGACGTCCAGAAGGTCGCCAAGGCGAAGTTGCGCCCCGACAACCGGGCGGTGCTCGTGTACGAACCCACCACCGCCGAAGCCCCCGCCGACCAGGACGAGAACGAGGAGGCGGCCCAGTGAGCGAGCTCGCCGCGATGGAGTTCCACCCCCAGCCTCAGGCGGGCGACGCCAGGCCATGGGCCTTTCCCGCCCCCACGCGCGGGGCGCTCGGCAACGGCCTGACGGTTCTGCGCTGCCACCGCCCCGGCCAGCAGGTCGTCGCCGTCGAGGTGCTCCTGGACGCTCCTCTGGAGGCCGAACCGGCCGGCCTCGACGGTGTCGGCACGATCATGGCGCGCGCCTTCTCGGAGGGCACCGACAAGCACTCCGCCGAGGAGTTCGCCGCCGAGCTGGAGCGCTGCGGCGCCACCCTCGACGCGCACGCCGACCACCCGGGCGTCCGGCTGAGCCTCGAAGTGCCGGTCTCCCGCCTCGCCAAGGCACTCGGTCTGCTGGCAGACGCCCTCAGGGCGCCCGCCTTCGCGGACAGCGAGATCGAACGGCTCGTCAACAACCGCCTGGACGAGATCCCGCACGAGCTCGCCAACCCGTCCCGCCGCGCAGCCAAGGAGCTCTCGCGGGAGCTGTTCCCGGCGGACTCGCGCATGTCCCGCCCGCGCCAGGGCACCGAGGAGACGGTCGAGAACATCGACTCCGCGGCGGTGCGCGGGTTCTACGAGAAGCACGTGCGGCCCGCCACCGCGACCGCCGTGGTCGTCGGCGACCTCACCGGCATCGACCTGGACGAACTGCTCGGCGACACCCTCGGCTCCTGGACCGGCTCCACGGCCCAGTCGCGCCCCGTGCCGCCGGTGACCGCCGACGACACCGGCCGCGTCGTCATCGTGGACCGCCCCGGCGCCGTCCAGACGCAGCTGCTGATCGGCCGTATCGGCGCCGACCGGCACGCACGCGTGTGGCCCGCCCAGGTGCTCGGCACGTACTGCCTCGGTGGCACCCTCACCTCCCGTCTGGACCGTGTCCTGCGCGAGGAGAAGGGCTACACCTACGGCGTGCGGTCGTTCGGACAGGTCCTCAGGTCCGCCCCGGACGGCTCGGGTGCCGCGATGCTCGCCATCAGCGGCTCGGTCGACACCCCGAACACCGGTCCCGCCCTCGAGGACCTGTGGACCGTGCTGCGCACGCTCGCGGAGGGCGGCCTCACCGACGCCGAACGGGACGTCGCCGTACAGAACCTCGTCGGCGTGGCGCCGCTCAAGTTCGAGACGGCGGCGGCCGTGGCGGGCACCCTGGCCGACCAGGTCGAGCAGCACCTGCCGGACGACTACCAGGCGACCCTGTACCAGCACCTCGCCGCGACGGGCACCGTCGAGGCCACCGCGGCCGTCGTGAGCGCGTTCCCCGTGGACCGGCTGGTGACGATCCTGGTCGGCGACGCGGCCGCGATCAAGGAGCCCGTAGCGGCCCTCGGCATCGGCGAGGTCAAGGTCGTGTCAGCCGAGTAGAAGGAACGGCAGAGAGGCCGGCGGAGCAGCCGCCGCACAGGGGCCCTGGTGACGGAAGCGTCACCAGGGCCCTTAGATGTCCGAATTGGGCAGGAGGTTGCCTGTCTGGCCTGTGGGATGCGCTACAAAAACCGTGATCGGTTTGGGGATTGAAAGTCGGCCCGCTTAGCGTCATCCCGGCTGTTCGTCAGGCAGTGCGCCGCGTCCGTGGCACCGGACAGCCATCGCCGAGTCCCCGCATGGCGCGAGCCAGGGGAGCCGGGGACCCACACGCGTTGTCCCTGGGGTGAATCGGACGCCCTCGCAAGCTGCGAGGGGGTCCGTAGGAGACCTTCCTGCTCCGAACCCGTCAGCTAACCCGGTAGGCGAGAAGGAAGGAAAGGATCAGCCACCACATGGCGTTCACCTGCGCCGCCGGGAAGCACCGTCGTCCCAGCCGGATGAAGCGCACCACCGCCCGGGCGGCGGGCGTCGCGGCCCTCGCCACCACCGGCGTCATCGGCACCATCGCCGCTCCGGCGCTCGCCGCCGAGAACTCCGTCGAGCAGACCGGGCTCATGCCCGTCGTCAGCGTCGGCGACTCCCTCGCCGAGCAGCTCGACGCCCAGGCCGCCGCCCAGCAGCAGGCCGCCGAGCAGAAGAAGGCGGCGGCCGAGGCCAAGAGGAAGGCCGAGGCTCGGGCCAAGGAGGAGCGCGAGGCCAAGGAGCGCGCCGCCCGCGAGGCCGAGCGCAAGCGCCTCAACAGGTTCGTCTCCCCGATCTCCGGCTCCTACATCTCCACCGGCTACAAGACCGGCGGCTCCCTGTGGTCCTCCGGCAGCCACACCGGGGTCGACTTCCACGCCGCGAGCGGCACCTCCGTCCACACGGTCGGCCGCGGCACTGTCGTGGAGGCCGGTTGGGGCGGGTCGTACGGCAACGAGATCGTGATCAGGATGGCCGACGGCACGTACACCCAGTACGGCCACCTGTCGTCCATCGGCGTCTCGGTCGGTCAGTCGGTCACCCCCGGCCAGCAGATCGGCCTGTCCGGCGCGACCGGCAACGTCACCGGGCCGCACCTGCACTTCGAGGCCCGCACCACCGCCGAGTACGGCTCGGACATCGACCCCGTCGCCTATCTGCGCTCGCACGGCGTGAGTGTCTGACGACGTTCCGCGAGATCTTCTTCGGCCCCGGCTCCTTCGAGCCGGGGTTTCCGCGTTTAGAGTGCCCCGCTGTCCAAAAAATATCCATGGATTCCGGTCCGCCGTCGGAAATTCCCACTCTTTGCAATAGAGTCACTGAACACACGTCAATCGGCGACGTTTCACGGGGATTAAGACGGAGGTCGGACATGCGTATTCCGGCGCACTCGGTATGCACGGCTATCCGGGACGACATCGTCGCCGGTGTCTACGAGCGCGGCAGCCGGCTCACCGAGGAACTGCTCGCCCGCCGCTACGGCGTCTCCCGCGTCCCCGTCCGGGAGGCCCTGCGCACCCTGGAGGCCGAGGGCTTCGTGGTGACGCGACGCCACGCGGGGGCGTGCGTGGCAGAACCGACCGACCAGGAGGGCGCCGACCTCCTGGAGATGCGCATGCTGCTGGAGCCGCTCAGCGCCTCCCGGGCCGCCCAGCGGCGCACCGAGGCCCATCTGAAGGTGCTGCGCGGCCTGGTCCGGCTGGGCCAGGAGCGGGCCAGACGGGGAAACAGTGAGGATCTGCGCTCCCTGGGGGGCTGGTTCCACGAGACGCTCGCCCAGGCCTCCGGAAGCCCCGCCATGACCTCGATGCTGACCCAGCTGCGGCACAAGATCGCCTGGATGTACGTGGTGGAAGCGCCCGCCAACCCGGTGGAGTCCTGGGCGGAGCACGGCGCGATCGTGGACGCGGTGGCGCGCGGGGACGGTGAGCGGGCGCGGGCGATCACCGCCCTGCACGCCGAGCGCTCGGGTGCGGTGCACCGTCTGCGGTTCGCCTCGGGTGCCGATCGCCCGGACCGTGTGAGGACCTCGCAACATCCTGTAAACGTGACGGGGCTGCGGCATTAACACGGGCGCCGTATACAAAGAGTGGGTAATTCGCGGGGGACTATTTATGCTGCCTGTAAATGGGAAATGCGAAGGGCCCGCCCGATAATTCGGACGAGCCCTTCGGCGATGTTTTACCGCACTGTGCCCCGAAAGAACTCAGACGGTCTCGGGAAGTTCCTCGAGTCCTTCGGCGACCAGTTTCGCGAGCCGGTCGAGGGCCGCGTCCGCGCCCTCGGCGTCGGAGGCGAGGACGATCTCCTCGCCGCCCTGGGCGCCCAGCCCGAGCACGGCCAGCATGGACGCCGCGTTGACAGGGTTGCCGTCGGCCTTGGAGATCGTCACCGGGATACCTGCGGCCGTGGTGGCCCGGACGAAGATGGAAGCGGGGCGGGCGTGGAGACCCTCGGCCCAGCCGACGTTGACGCGGCGCTCAGCCATGTGATGCTGCCCTTCGGTGTTCAGGGTTGTCTAGACCAGTTTCCCACACGTGAAGTGTCTCCGGAGGGGGCTCGTTCGTCCCCTGCGGGGTGAGCGGTCGGACCGCGGCCTCGGCCCGACTTCCGTCCTGGCGGGGACAGGCGAGTCCTCGCGGGTCCTCGCACGTTCTCGCTTCGTTCTCCACAGACTGCCTCGCGCTGTTGTCATACGCGAGCCGTACTCTGGGGCCCATGCAGAGCGCGTCGGACCGGCACGAGTACCCCGCCCACTGGGAGGCCGACGTGGTGCTGCGCGACGGCGGCACCGCGCGCATCAGGCCCATCACCGTCGACGACGCCGATCGCCTGGTCAGCTTCTACGAGCAGGTCTCGGACGAGTCGAAGTACTACCGCTTCTTCGCGCCCTACCCTCGCCTGTCCGCCAAGGACGTCCACCGCTTCACGCACCACGACTTTGTGGACCGGGTGGGTCTCGCCGCCACGGTCGGCGGCGAGTTCATCGCCACCGTACGCTACGACCGCATCGGGGACGGCGGCATGCCCGCCTCCGCCCCAGCCGACGAGGCCGAGGTCGCCTTCCTCGTCCAGGATGCCCACCAGGGGCGCGGTGTGGCCTCCGCCCTCCTCGAACACATCGGTGCCGTCGCCCGCGAGCGCGACATCAGGCGCTTCGCCGCCGAGGTGCTGCCCGCCAACGTCAAGATGATCAAGGTGTTCACGGACGCCGGGTACACCCAGAAGCGCAGCTTCGAGGACGGCGTCGTACGCCTGGAGTTCGACCTGGAACCCACCGACCGCTCGCTCGCCGTGCAGTACGCGCGCGAACAGCGTGCCGAGGCGCGGTCCGTGCAGCGGCTGCTCACCCCCGGGTCGGTCGCCGTCGTCGGCGTCGGCCGCACCCCCGGCGGCGTGGGCCGCAGCGTGCTCGGCAACATCAGGGAGGCCGGATTCACCGGCCGCCTGTACGCCGTGAACAAGGCGTTCACCGAGGACTGGAAGGACCTCGACGGGGTCCCCGCGCACCGCTCGGTGCGCGACATCGACGGCCCCGTCGACCTCGCGGTCGTCGCCGTTCCCGCCGAGCACGTCCCCGAAGTCGTCGCCGAGTGCGGGGCACACGGCGTCCAGGGACTCGTCGTGCTCTCCGCCGGGTACGCCGAGAGCGGCCCCGAGGGGCGCGAGCGCCAGCGTGAACTCGTTCGGCACGCACGCGCGTACGGCATGCGCATCGTCGGTCCCAACGCCTTCGGGATCATCAACACCTCCCCGGCCGTCCGGCTGAACGCCTCGCTGGCCCCCGAGACCCCCCGCCCCGGACGGATCGGCCTGTTCGCCCAGTCCGGCGCCATCGGCATCGCCCTGCTCTCCCGCCTGCACCGGCGCGGTGGCGGCGTCACCGGCGTGACCGGCGTCTCCACCTTCGTCTCCTCCGGCAACCGCGCGGACGTGTCCGGCAACGACGTCCTTCAGTACTGGTACGACGACCCGGACACCGACGTCGCCCTCATGTACCTGGAGTCCATCGGCAACCCCCGTAAGTTCACCCGCCTCGCCCGGCGTACGGCGGCGGCGAAGCCCCTGGTCGTCGTGCAGGGCTCGGGCACCGCCCCGCAGGGCCACGCCGTCCGCGCGACGCGGCTGCCGCACGCCACGGTGTCCGCGCTGCTCAGGCAGGCCGGAGTGATCCGGGTCGACACCATCACCGAACTGGTGGACACCGGCCTGCTGCTCGCCCGCCAGCCGTTGCCCACCGGACCCAGGGTGGCGATCCTGGGCAACTCCGAGTCGCTGGGGCTGCTGACGTACGACGCGTGCGTGTCGGAGGGCCTCAGGCCGGCCCATCCTCTGGACCTGACCACGGCCGCCTCGCCGGACGACTTCCACGCGGCACTCGCGCGCGCGTTGGCGGACGACGACTGCGACGCGGTGATCGTGACGGCGATTCCGGCCGTGGGTGAGAGCGTCGCCGGAGTCTCCGGCACCGCGGGACCCACCGGGGACGCGGCGCTGGCGGAGGCACTGCGTTCGGCCGCCGAGCGGGTGCCGGGCAAGCCGGTGCTGGTGGTCCACGTCGAACTGGGCGGGCTCGCGGAGGCCCTGTCGGCCGCGGCGAGCACAGCGCCGTCGACGATGCCCGGCGCCGTGCCGAGGAACACCGGCGGGGAGGCGACACCTTCTCCCGCCCCGGCGCCCGGAGCGATCCGCGCCGACCATCCCTTCCGCGCCCTGGACCGTCTGCGGGCCCCGGCCACCTCCGGAGCTCACCTCCCCGGCCTCCAGTCCGCCACCGCGCCCCGCCTCATCCCCGCCTATCCCGCCGCCGAACGCGCAGTGCGGGCCCTCGCCGACGCCGTGCAGTACGCCCAGTGGCGCCGGGAGGCCACTGAGCCCGGCAAGGTGCCCGACTACGAGGACATCGACGAGAAGGGCGCGGCCACCCTCATCGACGGCCTGCTCACGCGCGGGCAGGGCCTCACCCTCGGTACAGAGGAGACCTGCGAGCTGCTCGGCAGGTACGGCGTCCAGGTCCACCGCGCCCTGCCCGCCCCCACCCCCGACGCCGCCGCCGAGGCCGCCCGCACCCTCGGCTACCCGGTCGCCCTCAAGGCCACCGCCCCGCACCTGCGCCACCGCGCCGACCTCGGCGGCGTACGCCTCGACCTCGCGGACGAGGAGCAGCTGCGGCGGGCGTACGCCGAGCTGAGAGAGCTGTTCGGGACTCCCGACGAACTGCGACCGGTCGTCCAGGGCATGGCGCCGCGCGGGGTGGACACAGTGATCCGGGCCGTCATCGACCCCGCCGCCGGCGCCGTGCTCTCCTTCGGGCTCGCCGGGGCGGCCTCGCAGCTGCTCGGGGACACCGCGCACCGGCTGATTCCGGTCACCGACCGGGAGGCGTCGACCCTCGTCCGATCGATCCGGACCGCACCGCTCCTCTTCGGCTGGCGCGGGTCCACGCCGGTCGACACACCCGCCCTGGAGGAGCTCCTGCTGCGGGTGTCCCGGCTGGTCGACGACCATCCCGAGGTCGTCGCGGTCACCCTGGAGCCGGTCGTCGTCGCCCAGCGCGGTCTGAGCGTCCTCGGCGCCTCCGTACGGCTCGCGCCGCCGCCCGCCCGCGACGACCTCGGCCCGCGGACGCTCCCCGCGTACTGAGCTGCGGCGAGCGGTGCCTCGCAGCCGGTGCGCCACCGTAGGATGGACGTCATGGCCAAGACCAGTACGACGACCCAGGGGCTGCGTGCGGCGATCGAGCGCAGCGGCTACTACCCGGCCCTCGTGGCCGAGGCGGTGGAGGCCGCCCTGGGTGGCGAGCCCATCCGGTCGTACCTGGTCCACCAGGAGACGACGTTCGACCAGAACGAGGTGCGGCGGCACGTGACCGTGCTCGTCCTCACCGGCAACCGCTTCATCGTCAGCCACACCGACGAGCAGAACGCGGACACGACCTCCCCGACGCCGTACGCCACGACGTCCACGGAGTCGGTGAAGATCGGCCGGATCTCGTCGGTCGTGGTCAGCCGTGTGGTCGCCAACCCCGAGTCGTACCAGCCGGGCACCGTGCCTCGCGAGGTCGTGCTGACGATCGGCTGGGGTGCCGTCTCCCGCATCGACCTGGAGCCCGCGGCCTGCGGTGACCCCAACTGCGAGGCGGACCACGGCTACACCGGCAGTTCCACGGCGGACGACCTCAGCCTGCGCGTCAGCGAGGCCGGGGACGGCCCGGACACCGTGAGTCAGGCGCTCGCCTTTGCGCAGGCCCTCTCCGAGGCGACCGCGGACGTCACCCGCTGATGGCGCAGCCGGCCTCCGCCTGGGACCACCCGGAACCCCTCGCCCTCGACACCGCGCCCGTCCCCGAGTACGGCACCGGCTCCCTCGCCGACCTTCTGCCGACCCTGGCCGCCGGCATGGCCGTACCGGGCATGACCGCCGCGATCCCGGAGCTCACGCCCGCCGACCGCAACTGCGTGTTCCTGATCGACGGTCTCGGCTGGGAGCAGCTGAAGGCGCACCCGGACGAGGCGCCCTTCATGGCCTCCCTGCTGGGCAGCTCGCGTGGCGGCACCGGCCGCCCCCTGACCACCGGCTACCCGGCGACCACCGCGACCTCCCTCGCCTCCGTCGGCACCGGCCGGCCGCCCGGCGCCCACGGTCTGCCCGGTTACACCGTGCGCAACCCCGCCACCGGCGAGCTGATGAACCAGCTGCGCTGGCAGCCGTGGACCAAGCCGCAGGTCTGGCAGCCGTACCCCACCGTCTTCCAACTCGCCGACCAGGCGGGTGTGCACGCGGCCCAGGTCTCCTCGCCCACCTTCCAGAACACCCCGCTGACCAAGGTCGCGCTCAGCGGTGGAACGTTCCACGGAAGGCTGTCCGGCGAGGACCGCATGGACCTCGCGGCCGAGCAACTGGCCGTGGGCGACCGCTCGCTCGTCTACACCTACTACGCCGAGGTCGACGGCGCGGGCCACCGTTTCGGCGTCGACTCCGACACCTGGCGCGGCCAGCTGATGTACGTCGACCGGCTGGTCCAGCGCCTCGCCGAGCAACTGCCGCCGAACAGCGCGCTCTACGTCACCGCCGATCACGGCATGGTCGACATCCCCTTCGACGAGCAGCACCGCATCGATTTCGACGAGGACTGGGAACTGCGCGCAGGGGTCGCCCTGTTGGGCGGCGAGGGCCGGGCCCGCCATGTCTACGCCGTGCCGGGTGCCTCGGGTGACGTCCTGACCTGCTGGCGCGAGGTCCTCGGGGAGCAGTTCTGGATCGCTTCGCGGGACGAGGCGATCGCGGCGGGCTGGTTCGGACCGCCCGACGGCTTCGACGAGCGGGTGTACGACCGGATCGGCGACGTGGTCGCCGCCGCCCGCGACGACGTCCTCATCGTCGCCTCCGAGCGGGAGCCGAAGGAGTCGGCGATGGTCGGCAACCACGGTTCGATGACCCCTGCCGAGCAGCTGGTGCCGCTGCTCGAAGTACGCTCCTGAAGCTCTGTGTCCCCTTCGCCGAAAGGTGCTCGACTCGCCATGCCCGAGCTGGTGTTCTTCTCCGGAACGATGGACTGCGGGAAGTCCACTCTGGCGTTGCAGATTGCGCACAACCGGTCGGCGAGGGGTCTGCAGGGTCTGATCTTCACCCGTGACGACCGTGCGGGGGAGGGAAAGCTCTCCTCGCGGCTCGGTCTGGTGACGGACGCCGTCGAGGCGGTGCCGGGCATGGATCTCTACGCCCATGTCGTGGACCGGGTGTCGCAGGGCGGCAGGGTCGACTACCTGGTCGTGGACGAGGCGCAGTTCCTGGAGCCGGCGCAGATCGACCAACTGGCGCGGGTCGTCGACGACCTGGGCCTGGATGTCTTCGCCTTCGGCATCACCACGGACTTCCGTACGAAGCTCTTTCCGGGCTCGCGGCGGCTGATCGAGCTGGCGGACCGCCTCGAGACGCTTCAGGTGGAGGCGATGTGCTGGTGCGGGGCGCGGGCCACGCACAACGCCCGTACCCTGGGCGGCGAGATGGTGGTGGAGGGCGAGCAGGTCGTCGTCGGTGATGTGAGCGGCTTCCGTGAGGAGGTCGGCTATGAGGTGCTGTGTCGACGGCATCATCGTCGCCGTATGACGAGCGCTTCCGCCCATGCCGGCGTGCTCTCGCCCGACGTACTCCCGATGGCCTCCGACTGAGCTCGCCGCGCCGGGTTCCGTCGGGTACGGCCGGCCGTACCAGCCGTCGGACCGCCCGCTCCAGGGCTGCGTCTCCCCGGCCCGGACCAGGCGTTTCCTCGGTTGGTCCTACCGCTCGATGAGGGAACGGCAGCCGGTACGGTCCCGTCCTCGTTCCGAGGAGCCTCAGTGCGGGTTCTCGATCAACGAGAACCGCGCCCCCTCCGGATCCGCCACCGTGGCCACGAGGCCGTGCGGGCTGTCGTGCGGCGGGCGCAGGACATGACCGCCGAGATCCACGAGAAGGTGGGCCGCCGCGGCCGCGTCGGCCACCTCGAAGTACGTCATCCAGTGCGGACCCCGGTCGCGGGGCAGGTCGTTACCGACACCGTGGAGGCCGGCCACCGGGCGGCCGTCGACGTGCAGCGTGACGTAGTCGAAGTCGGCGGACACCACCGGCTCCTCCTCGTAGCCGAACACCGTCTCGTAGAACTTGGCGACGCTCGCCGTCTCGACGGTGAGCAGTTCGTGCCAGGCGGGGGTGCCCGGTACGCCCGCGACGGAGATGCCGAAATGTGCCGCCGTCTGCCACACGCCGAAGACGGCGCCTGACGGGTCGGAGCCGATCACCAGCCGGCCCGCCTCTCCCGCGTCCAGGGGGCCCACTCCCACCGTGCCGCCGCACAGCCTGACCGTCTCGGCCGTCAGATCGATGTCGTCCGAGGCGAGGTAGGGCGTCCAGGCGACCGGAAGATGACGGTCGGGTGGCAACTGGCCGATGCCTGCGACCTCCTGGCCATCGAGCAGGGCCCGGACGTAGGGCCCCAGCTGCTGCGGCCCCGGTACGAACTCCCAGCCGAACAGCGACCCGTAGAACTCCTGGGTCGCGGCCATGCCGTGCACCATCAGACTCACCCAGCAGGGTGTGCCGGGCGTGTGCCGAGCGGGCGGGGCGGCCGATCCCCTTGCCTCGGTCATCGTCTCTCTCTCCTCGGCCCCTCGCGGTGGCCGTGTCGCGTCCGCTGTCCGGACCTCCGTGCCGATGCTCGCACCACCGGCGGTGCCGCGCGCTCCGGGCACGCCGCCGCACGGTTCTCCCGCGCGGTCGGCGTCAGGCGCCGACGCCCGGACCAGCCGGGGCCGGTACACCGTGGGCCGAACCGTACGTTCGGCTCTCCGTGACCGCGCGCCGCCGACGGATGCCGATCGGCTGTACAGCATGTGCCCGTTCCCGTACGCCTCGTGATCGGGTTCGTCCGGTCGAGCAGAGTAGCCGGACATGGACGATGCGGCCACCTCGTGCGCAAGGATGGTGGCCATGAACGCCATCATCTCCGCATCCGAACTGGCGAGCGACCTTGCGGGCTCGAACCCGCCCGTCCTGCTCGACGTCCGCTGGCAGCTGAGCATGGCCAAGGCCACCGGCGTGCCGCCCTTCGACGGCCGGGCCGAGTACGCGGCCGGCCACATCCCGGGCGCGGTCTACGTCGACCTGGACCGGGAGCTGGCCGGCCGGGCCGGCACCGGCGGCCGGCACCCGCTGCCCGACCTCGAGGAGTTCGGTGCGGCAATGCGCCGGGCGGGCGTCTCCTCGCGGACACCGGTGGTCGTGTACGACGGCGGACAGGGCTGGGCGGCGGCCCGCGCGTGGTGGCTGCTGCGCTGGACGGGTCACCCGGACGTGCGAGTCCTCGACGGCGGGTTGCCGTCCTGGAAGGGAACGCTCCGGTCCGCCGTGCCGGGCACGGCCCTGTCCGAGGGCGACTTCGAGCCGATGCCCGGCGCGACAGGTCTCCTCGACGCCGACGGGGCCGCGGCGCTGGCCCGCGCGGGGGTACTGCTGGACGCGCGCGCGGGGGAGCGGTACCGCGGTGACGTGGAGCCGATCGACCGGGTCGGCGGCCACATCCCGGGCGCCCGGTCCGCGCCCACCACGGACAACGTCGACCCGGACGGCCGCTTCCTGCCCGCGGAGGAGCTGACCGCCCGCTTCAAGGCTCTCGGCGCCGGCGACGGCACCGAGGTCGGCGTCTACTGCGGGTCAGGCGTCTCCGGCGCTCACGAGGTGCTGGCCCTGGCAGTGGCGGGCATCCCGGCGGCCCTGTACGTCGGTTCCTGGTCGGAGTGGTCCTCGGACCCGGAGCGACCGGTCGCCGTGGGCCCCGACCCCCAGTGACCCCCGCGTCCCACGACGGGAAGGGGCCGCACTCGCCGAGTGCGGCCCCTTCCCGTCGTACGACTGACTACTCCTGCTTCTTCCTGCGCGTCCCGAACACGATCTCGTCCCAGCTCGGAACCGCCGCTCTGCGTCCCGGGCGGACACCGTCGGCCTCGGCCTGACGGTCGGTCGCGCCGATGAGACGGTCGCGGTGGCTGGCCACCGAGCGCGGCATGAGGACGTCCGCGTAGGCGGAACCGGCCGAGGCCGCGGGAGCGGGCGGCTCCTCCGCCTCGGGCTCCTCCGGGTCGGGCTCCTCGATGGTCGCCGTCTCGGACGGCCGCTCCGGTACGACCATGTCGCCCCGGAAGCTCGGCACCGCCTCCAACAGGCTGGTCAGCGAGTCCCGTTCGGCTGCGCCCTCCTCGATCGGATCGGGCGCGGGCGGGCTCGGCCGGTCGAGGGCACGGTCCAGCGGACGGTCGCGCGGCAGCCGTGCGATACGCGGCACGAACGGAAAGCTGGGCTCGGGCGTGCCGAGGTCCTCGGACTCACCGATCAGCGAGCGAGCTTCCTCGTCGACGGCCTGGACGAGCCGCCGGGGCGGGTCGTACGTCCAGCTCGCCGAGTGCGGTTCACCGGCGACGCAGTAGACCAGCAGGACCTCCCAGGTGCCGTCGTCACGGCGCCACGAGTCCCACTGGACGGTGTCCTTCTCGGCGCCGCGCAGCAACAGCCGCTCCTGCACGGCCTCGCCGAGCTGCGGACCGACGTTCTCACCGGGCCGACGGACCGGGGTCTTACGGGCTCGTTCGGCCATGAAGGCGCGCTCGGCGAGCACAGGGCCCTCGAAGCGCCGTACACGGTCTACGGGGATACCTGCGAGCTGGGCTACCTCTTCCGCGGTGGCTCCGGCACGTATACGCGCCTGGATGTCGCGGGGACGGAGATGGCTTTCGACCTCGATCTCGATCTGACCGAGGCGGGGACGGTCGCCGCGCACCGCTGCGCGCAGTCGCTCGTCGATCGGAAGCGTGTACTCCGTTGAGTCGGCAG
Source organism: Streptomyces sp. NBC_00285 (assembly GCF_036174265.1). Lineage (NCBI taxonomy): Bacteria > Bacillati > Actinomycetota > Actinomycetes > Kitasatosporales > Streptomycetaceae > Streptomyces > Streptomyces sp. NBC_00285. Next base: position 7,966,444 of record NZ_CP108055.1, read on the forward strand.
CCTTCAGCACCAGCCGTGTGCCGTCATTCGAGACGGCCACGACACGCAGTTCGGGCATGGGGACCTCCCGGGTGGTGCCTGCCGACGTCACGTGCGTCGCTGCTTCCGCTAGTCGAGTGTGGCCTGCCCGGGTGCAGCCTGCCACAACCTTGCCGAGTTGCCCGGCGTGTCGGGCACGGGCCCGGGATCGCCGTTATGGCACGGTTATCTATCCGCAACGCTAAGTGACCAACTCCGTAACCCTGTGCAACTGCCCCCCTCCCGGCGCCCCTTGAAGGCTGCGGACGCCCTGGCGGGAGACCGAACCCAGGGCTCGCAACAGTACTCCATTTGGGCCACGTGCGTGGATTGGCGCGCCACTCGACTTCTTCCAAAAAACGGTGCCCAGCCGTCCGTTGAGCGGTTTTGGGGATCTTGGACGTGGCGCGGTTCACGGAATCAACAGAAACGGAATCAACAAAAACGGAACTCCTGGGCGGCGAACGCGTTTGCTACGCCCCCAACACCCTTCGCAGGTAGTCGTTCTGGAACCGGCGGTCGGGGTCGAGACGGTCCCGGAGCGCGGTGAACTCTCCGAAGCGCGGGTAGACCTTGTCGAAGTAATCGGCGTCGCGCGTGTGCACCTTGCCCCAGTGCGGGCGCCCCTCGTGCGCCGTGAAGATCCGCTCCGCGGCCGTGAAGTACGCCTGGTACGGCGTCCCCTTGACCATGTGGACGGCGATGTACGCGCTGTCGCGGCCGGACGCGGTGGACAGGGCGATGTCGTCGGCGGGCGCGGTACGCACCTCGACGGGGAAGCTGACCCGGAGGGCGGAGCGGTCCATCATCGTCCTGAGTTCACGCAGGGTCTCGACGACGGCCTCGCGCGGGACGGCGTACTCCATCTCCACGAACCGCACCCGGCGGGGCGATGTGAAGACCTTGTACGGGATGTCGGTGTAGCTCCGCGCGGACAGTGCCTTGCTGGAGATCCGGGCGATCGAGGGGATCGTGCCCGGCGCCGCGCGCCCGACCCACTGGGCCACCTGGAAGACGCCGTTGGACAGGAACTCGTCCTCGAACCAGCCCTGGAGCTGCGGCACCGGCTTCTCGGGGCCCGCGCTGCGGTTGTTGCGCTTGGTGTTGGTGCTGCCGGTGTGCGGGAACCAGTAGAACTCGAAGTGTTCGTTCTCGGCCCACAGTTCGTCGAACGTGCTGGTGACCTGGTCGAAACTCATCGGCTCCTCGCGGGCCGTGAGCAGGAAGATCGGCTCGACGGCGAACGTGATCGCCGTGACGATGCCGAGCGCGCCCAGACCGATCCGGGCGGCCGCGAAGACCTCGGGGTTCTCCTTCTCGGAGCACTTGAGGACCGAGCCGTCGGCGGTGACCAGCTCGAGGCCCTTGATCTGGGCGGCGATCGAGCCCGACTCGCGGCCCGTGCCGTGCGTGCCGGTGCTGGTGGCCCCGGAGACCGTCTGCTCCATGATGTCGCCCATGTTCGTGAGCGACAGACCCTCACGCGCGAGCGCCATGTTGAGCCTCTTGAGCGGGGTGCCCGCCTCCACCGTGACGGTCATGGCATCCCGGTCAATGTTGCGGATGCCGGTCAACAGTTGAGGGCGGATCAACACACCGTCGGTCGCGGCGATCGACGTGAAGGAGTGCCCGGTGCCGACGGCCTTCACCTTCAGACCGTCCTCGGCGGCCTTACACACGGCAGCCGCCAGCTCCTCCACCGAGGCAGGCGTGACCTCCCGTGTGGGCCGGGCGGCGACATTGCCTCCCCAGTTACGCCACGTTCCGTTCTTCCCGCTCGCTGTGCTGCTCAACGGTCCCTCCCCGACCCGGTGCCGGTCTGCTGAGCCGGCGATACCCCAGAAAACCGACCGCGACCGCGACGGCCCCGGACACCGCCGGGACCCCGTACCCGGCCCTCGCACCGGCCGCGTCGATGACCCAGCCGGCGATGGAGGAGCCGAACGCGACGCCGACCGCCAGCCCGGTGCTGATCCAGGTCATGCCCTCGGTCAGTTGCGCGCGTGGTACGTGCTGTTCGATGAGGGACATCGTCGTGATCATCGTCGGAGCGATGGACAGACCCGCAACGAACAGCGCCACGGCCAGAAACGGCAAGTTTCCGACCAGTAGGAGGGGGATCATACTCACGGCCATCGTGCATATGCCCAGCAGCCAGCGACGTTCGGGCGCTCCTTTGAAGCGCAGCAGCCCGAACACCAGGCCCGCGAGGCAGGAGCCCGCAGCGTAGAGCGCCAGTACGAGGCTCGCGGCGCCCTTGTGACCCTGTTCGTCGGCGAAGGCCACGGTGACCACGTCCACCGCCCCGAAGATCGCCCCGGTCGCCACGAAGGTGGCCACCAGTACCTGGAGACCCGGCGCGCGCAGCGCGGTACGGCTGTGGTGGTCCTCGCGCGGATGCGGGGCCGGCTCGGTGGCCCGCTGCGCGGTCAGCCAGAAGACGCCGGCCGCGAGGAAGCAGGCGGCGAGCAGCGGACCCGCCTCAGGGAACCAGGCCGTGGACAGGCCGATGGAGATGATCGGCCCGAAGATGAAGCACACCTCGTCGATGACGGACTCGAAGGAGTACGCGGTGTGCAGCTGCGGGGTGTCCCGGTAGAGGGCCGCCCACCGCGCGCGGATCATCGCGCCGACGCTGGGCACGCACCCGATGCCCGCGCTGAAGACGAACAGCGTCCAGTCCGCCCAGCCGTAGTGCGCGGCGAACAGCAGCCCGGCCGCCGCGGCGAGCGAGATCAGCGTCGCGGGGCGCAGCACCCGCCGCTGCCCGTGCCTGTCCACCAGCCGGGACACCTGCGGGCCCGCCACCGCGGCGGCCAGCGCGATGGTCGCGGAGAGGGCGCCGGCCAGGCCGTAGCGCCCGGTCAGCTGGGAGACCATCGTCACCACGCCGATGCCCATCATCGACAGCGGCATCCGGCCGAGGAACCCCGCGGCGGAGAAGCTCTTGGAACCGGGGGCGGCGAACAGGGCGCTGTACGGGCTGGGCACGGGGGACTCCGGTCGGGCAGGGACAGGTGAGCGGACCGGCGGTGAGGTAAGGCGTCAACGCGGCCCATACAGCTTACGAGGGAGGTGACCCCGGCGCACCCGGCCGGACGGTCCGGGAACCCGGGTGGTCACCCCGCCGTTTCCCGGCTGTCAGTACCGGATGACAGGATCGATCCATGCGAGACGTGCTCGACGCAACCCCCTACGACGCCCTGCTCCTGCTCTCGTTCGGAGGCCCCGAGGGTCCCGACGACGTGGTCCCGTTCCTGGAGAACGTGACGCGCGGGCGAGGTATCCCCAAGGAACGCCTGAAGGAAGTCGGGCAGCACTACTTCCTGTTCGGCGGGGTCAGCCCCATCAACGACCAGAACCGCGCCCTGCTGGACGCCCTGCGCAAGGACTTCGCGGACCACGGCCTGGACCTGCCGATCTACTGGGGCAACCGCAACTGGGCGCCCTACCTCACGGACACCCTGCGCGAGATCGTCGCCGACGGCCACCGCCGCGTCCTGGTCCTCGCCACCAGCGCCTACGCCTCCTACTCGGGCTGCCGCCAGTACCGCGAGAACCTCGCCGAGTCGCTGGCCGCCCTGGAGGCCGAGGGCCTGGAGCTGCCGAGGATCGACAAGCTGCGGCACTACTTCAACCACCCCGGCTTCCTGGAGCCGATGATCGACGGTGTGCTGGAGTCCCTCGCGGAGCTCCCGCAGGACGTCCGCGACGGTGCCCACCTCGCCTTCTCGACGCACTCGATCCCGAACGCGTCCGCGGACACCTCGGGACCGGCCGAAGGCCACGGCGAGGGCGGTGCGTATGTCGCGCAGCACCTGGAGGTCTCCCGGCTGGTCGCCGACGCCGTCCGCGAGCGCACCGGCGTCGACCACCCCTGGCAGCTCGTCTACCAGTCGCGTTCCGGGGCCCCGCACATCCCGTGGCTGGAGCCCGACATCTGCGACCACCTCCAGGAGCGCCACGCGTCCGGCGCCCCGGCCGTGGTGATCGCACCCATCGGCTTCGTCTCCGACCACATGGAGGTCCTCTACGACCTCGACACCGAGGCCAAGGACAAGGCGCAGGAACTGAGCCTGCCCATGCGGCGCTCCGCGACTGTCGGCGCGGACCCCCGGTTCGCGGCGGCGATCCGCGACCTGGTCCTGGAGCGTGCCGCGATCGAGCGCGGCCAGGAGGTCACGCCCTGTGCCCTGGGCGCGCTCGGCGCCGACCACAACCTGTGCCCGGTCGGCTGCTGCCCGGCACGCGCCGCCAAGCCCGCCGCCGCGGGTGCCGACAGCCCGTACGCGTGAGGAGCGCCGTGACCGACCCCCTGCACGCCGAACTGCTGGAGCTGGCCCAGGAGGCGGCCCGCCGGGCCGGCACCCTGCTGCGGGACGGCCGCCCGGCCGACCTCGAGGTGGCCAGGACCAAGTCCAGCCCCATCGACGTGGTGACCGAGATGGACATCGCGGCCGAGAAGCTGATCACGGACCTGCTCTCGGAGCACCGCCCTGACGACGGCCTCCTCGGCGAGGAGGGTGCCGCCACCGAGGGCACGAGCGGCATCCGCTGGGTGATCGACCCCCTCGACGGCACAGTCAACTACCTCTACGGACTGCCGACTTGGGCCGTCTCCATCGCGGCCGAGCAGGACGGCGAGACCGTCGTCGGGGTCGTCGCGGCACCGATGCGCGGCGAGACGTACTACGCGGTCCGCGGCGAGGGTGCCTGGGCCACGGGTGCCTGGGCGGGCGAGCGCAGGCTGACCTGCCGCCCGGCGCCGCCCCTGGAGCAGGCCCTGGTCTCGACGGGCTTCAACTACGTGACCGAGGTCCGCGTCCACCAGGCCGAGGTGGCCCGGAGGCTGATCCCGCTCGTCCGTGACATCCGGCGCGCGGGCTCGGCGGCGGTCGACCTGTGCGACCTGGCCGCCGGCCGCCTCGACGGCTACTACGAGCGCGGCTTGAACGCCTGGGACTACGGAGCGGGTGACCTCATCGCCCGGGAAGCGGGCGCCCTGACCGGTGGGCGTCCAGGAGAGCGACCGAACCCCGCCCTCACCGTGGCCGGCACCCCGGGCGTCTTCGAGCCCCTCCAGCGGCTCCTGGAGGACTTCGGGGCCTGGCACGACTGACAGGCCGACGCCGTACGAACACGAGGTGAACACGTCCGTACGGCGACGCAGCGGACCCCCGGCGCTGGATTCGCCGGGGGTCCGCTGTCGTGCCGCGAAGCCGATCAGACGCTAGGCGCTGACCTCCACACCGTGTTCGGCGGCGAGGCGACGCAGGTCGTCGAGCTCGCCCTGCTCCACCTCGACGAGGAAGTCGTCGCCGTCGTTGCGAGCCCGCGTCAGGTCGGTCTCGGTCGCCCTTATGCGCTGCAGAAGTCCTGCGGTGAATGCGTCCATGGTGCGCCCCCTCGTCCTGGGTCGTGGATCGGTGGCACGGGGGTGTGCCGTTCGAAAGGGGCGATCACGTCTCCTGTAGGTGCCCAGCGCTGCCCTGCCGGGCGGCGACGGTGCCGGACACCCACGCCCACTCGGCAAAAGCGGATCGCGTCGTGCCGCATGGTGGTACGGCACATGCAGAGTGTGATCGCGGGGTGTAAAGCCGTCCTCCCCCCGCTCCTTCCGACGGAAACCTCAACCCCGCGAGAAAATCCCGCATTCCCGGTCTCACACCCGTCTTTCAGTCGCCCCTCACCCGCCTTACAGCCGACTTATGGCCGAAAAGGGCAGGATGGAGGCCGACACTCACCCGACCCCCTGCCCGCATGTGCTCACAGCGCGCTACGCGGGTGGACACAGGAAGGACAAGCGACGTGCGCGTACTCGTCGTCGAGGACGAGCAGCTGCTCGCCGATGCGGTGGCCACCGGACTGCGCCGGGAGGCCATGGCCGTCGACGTCGTGTACGACGGTGCGGCCGCCCTCGAGCGCATCGGCGTCAACGACTACGACGTGGTCGTCCTCGACCGTGACCTCCCCCTCGTCCACGGAGACGACGTCTGCCGCAGGATCGTCGAACTCGGCATGCCCACGCGCGTGCTGATGCTCACGGCCTCCGGCGATGTCAGTGACCGCGTGGAGGGCCTGGAGATCGGAGCCGACGACTACCTGCCCAAGCCGTTCGCGTTCAGTGAGCTGACGGCACGCGTGCGTGCCCTCGGCCGTCGCACCAGCGTGCCGCTGCCACCGGTCCTGGAGCGCGCCGGGATCAAGCTCGACCCCAACCGCCGCGAGGTCTTCCGCGACGGCAAGGAGGTCCAGCTCGCTCCCAAGGAGTTCGCCGTCCTTGAGGTGCTGATGCGCTCCGAGGGCGCCGTCGTCTCCGCGGAGCAGCTCCTGGAGAAGGCCTGGGACGAGAACACCGACCCGTTCACCAACGTCGTGCGGGTGACCGTCATGACCCTGCGCCGCAAGCTGGGTGAACCCCCGGTGATCGTCACTGTCCCCGGCTCGGGCTACCGGATCTGATCAGCCGTGGCATCGACTCCCGCACCGCCCCAGGCGCCCCCGAAGCCCACCTGGGACCCCAGGAGGCCGGCGCCGCAGCTGCCCTGGCTGCGCCCGACGATCCGCATAAGGCTCACACTGCTGTACGGCGGCATGTTCCTGATCGCGGGCATCCTGCTGCTGTCGATCATCTACCTGATCGCCGCCCAGGCTCTGAACGTCGGCAGTGAGCTGCCCTTCACGATCACCTCGGGCAATGTCACCAGCGACATCTGCAGCAACCTGCCCTCGAACGCCCGCGCCGACGTCATGAACAAGGCGATGGCCGAGTGCGTCAACGTGCAGCGCCAGCACGCGCTGGACAACCTGCTCAGCCGCTCCCTGCTGGCCCTGCTCGGTCTCGCGATCATCGCCTTCGCCTTCGGCTACGCGATGGCGGGACGCGTCCTGTCGCCGCTCGGCCGGATCCTGCGCACCGCGCGGTCGGTGGCGGGCTCGGACCTCTCCCGCCGTATCGAGCTGGACGGCCCGGACGACGAGATCAAGGAACTGGCCGACACCTTCGACGACATGCTGGAGCGCCTGGAGCGGGCCTTCACGGCCCAGCAGCGTTTCGTCGGCAACGCTTCGCACGAGCTGCGGACCCCGCTGGCGATCAACCGCACGCTCCTGGAGGTGCACCTGTCCGATCCCGGTGCGCCGACGGAGCTCCAGCAGCTCGGCAAGACACTGCTGGCGACCAACGAACGCAGTGAACAGCTCGTGGAGGGGCTGTTGCTGCTCGCCCGCAGCGACAACCAGATCGTCGAGCGCAAGCCGGTGGACCTCGCCGAGGTGGCCGAGCAGGCGGTCGACCAGGTGTACGGCGAGGCGGAGGCCAAGGGCGTGGCGATCCGCGGCGAGCAGAAGCCGGCGGTCGTCCAGGGCAACGGCGTCCTGCTGGAGCGGATCGCCCTCAACCTGGTGCAGAACGCCGTGCGCTACAACGTGTCCGAGGACGGCTGGGTCGAGGTGACCACGGAGGTCCAGCACGGCCACGCGGTGCTCATCGTGTCCAACACGGGCCCGGTCGTGCCGGCGTACGAGGTCGACAATCTCTTCGAGCCCTTCAAGAGGCTGCGCGGTGCCGACCGCACCGGCAGCGACAAGGGCGTCGGACTCGGTCTGTCCATCGTGCGGTCCGTGGCGCGGGCGCACGGCGGGCACATCACGGCTCAGCCGCGTGAAGGGGGTGGGCTCGTGATGCGAGTCGCCCTACCGGTCTGAGATCATGGCCCCCGCACGAAGATCGACACATAAAGATGTTCGCTTTGCGCGGAATTTTCTGGGCACGGAGTGAACCCTTCCGTGTGTGATCGATCACAAGGGGGATTTTCCCACCATGAACTCTCCGTGATCATGCACCCTGTCGGAAAGCCGGGATAATCCGGGTTTTCAAGGGCATTGTTCACGGGAAGTACACGGTGAGACGCCTTTGAAGTGCGGGATTCGGACCGTGTACGGTCCCGATCGCCATCCAACCCGATCACTCAACAGGGGTCCGGTTGGGTGTCGATTGAGTAACAGACCTTGATGTGAGGCAAAATCTCCGCCTCGGGTCGGGCACAAGTCCGGCCTCTCACGCGTTACGTGCGCTGGAGACACCGAAGACACCCAGAGGGGGAGAGCGACATGGCAACGGATTACGACACCCCACGCAAGACCGACGACGACGTTGACTCGGACAGCCTTGAAGAGCTCAAGGCCCGTCGGAACGACAAGTCGACGTCCGCCGTGGACGTCGACGAGTTCGAGGCCGCAGAAGGCCTTGAACTGCCCGGAGCGGACCTTTCGAACGAAGAATTGGCCGTCCGGGTACTGCCCAAGCAGCAGGACGAGTTCACCTGCATGACCTGCTTCCTGGTGCACCACCGCAGCCAGCTGGCCCGCGAGAAGAACGGCCAGCCGATCTGCCGCGACTGCGACTGAGGGAGGGTCGGGCATGACTGGCTCGACCCCACCTTGGAAGCGCCGCTCTCCCCTGCCGGGAGCGGACCAGGGGCCGTCCCACGGCCCTGATGGCGCGCGTGACGACGAGCGGGGCTCTTCCGGTCCGGGAGCCTCGCTCGAACCGGCGGTCGACCGGGCGGACGTCCCGGTGCCGACCGGGCAGACCGGGACGCCCGCGCCCGTCGCGCGACGACGGGTGGCGGCGATCCGGGACAGGGCCCGGGAAGGGGTCCGCAAGGGCGGCAGCCGGGCCAGGGCGGGCCTGGCGTACATCGCCGACCGGATCATCGAGAACGCCCCGCGTGTCCCCGTACGGGACCTCGCGACCCTCCGCCGCCAGTTCCCCGGTCTCGGACCGGAGGAGCTCGCGGACAAGCTCGTCACGGGCGCCGCGAGCGCCACCGCGACGGTCGGTGCGGGGGTCGGTGCGGCGGCGATGCTTCCCGTGCCGCCGGCGATGCCGGCCGAACTGGCCGCCGAGATCACCGGCGTGGCCGCGATCGAGCTCAAGCTGATCGCCGAACTCCACGAGGTGTACGGCGTCCGGCCGCCCGGCAACCTCAAGGAACGCAGCACCGCGTATCTGAACTCCTGGTCCGGAGAGCGCGGGATCGACGTGAAGAAGCCGTCGACCGTGAGCGGCGCGCTCAACAGCCAGATGAAGCAGCAGCTGCGGCAGCAGATCATGAAGCGGATGATCCGCGACCTGCCGAACCTGATGCCGTTCCTGGTCGGCGCGGCCGTCGGGGCTGTCATGAACCGCCGGGACACCAGAAAGCTCGCCGAGCGGATCCGCAAGGATCTGCGCAAGGCCCAGGTGCCCTGGGACGAGCTGCCCGGCCTGCCTGCCCTGGAGGCTCCGGCGAACCCGCTGGAGATCGGCGGTATCGCCAAGGAGCTCGAACGCTGACTCGGGGACCCGGCGGGGCTACCGCCGGTAAGACTTCCGTGAGACTTGCGGCCTCGCCGAGGGCCCCACGGTCGGGTGAAGCCCTGTACGAACGTTCTAGGTGGCGGCCGTCCGGGCTGCCTTCAGCGCCTCGGCCAGCCGTTCCGGCTCCCGGGTCGACAGATACAGGTACGGCGTCGGGTCGTCAGGATCGGTGACCTCCACCTTCAGCGCGGTGGGGATGTAGGCGCGCAGCAGCAGGAAGGCACGGGTGTCGGCCTTGTAGGTCCGCCAGGCCCGGGTCTCCTCCGGGTCCAGGACCTCCGCCTCGCCCAGCGCCGACACCGGGATCTTCGCCTCGCCCGCGATCAGGGAGTCGCCCACGACACGGATGCGCAGCGAGCCGTAGGAACTCGCGAGGATCGCCGCCACGGCGGTGCCGCCGACCAGGCCGCCGAGCAGCGGAAGCGGCCCGAACGGGAGCAGGATCAGCGCGAAGGCGACCCCGACCATGAAGGAGATCAGCCACCAGGAGCGGGGGGCGGTGAGGCGTTCGTCGTACGGGGCGGCGGAGGGCTGCATGAAGCCAAGCTTGGCACGGTGCCCGGACGGGGCCGCTGTCAGGGGGAGTCGGCACGAAGTGCTGGCAGGCAGGGTGGCGGTGGGTGACGGGCGGGCGGGTAAGGTCTGCGCCTGTGAGTGGTACTTCCCCGGCTCTCCAGCCTCCCGCCGACGCGGCGCAACCCGTGCGACACCCGGACGCTCCCGCGCCCGGTGAGCCGCTCGGTGCGCACTACAGCCAGTGTTTCGGCTGTGGCGGCGACCAGCCCCACGGGCTGCACCTGGAGGCGCGGGCCGGCGAGGGGGTCTCGGTCACCGCCGAGTTCACCGTGCGCCCCGCCCATCAGGGTGCTCCCGGGCTCGCCCACGGCGGGGTGCTCGCGACCGCCCTCGACGAGACCCTGGGCTCGCTCAACTGGCTGCTGCGCACCATCGCCGTGACCGGCCGCCTGGAGACCGACTTCGTCCGACCGGTGCAGGTCGGCACGGTGCTGTACCTGGAGGCCGAGGTGACGGCGGTGGCCGGGCGGAAGATCTACTCGACCGCGACCGGCCGGATCGGTGGCCCCGAGGGGCCCGTCGCGGTCCGGGCCGACGCCCTGTTCGTCGAGGTCAAGGTCGACCACTTCATCGACAACGGCCGCCCGGAGGAGATCCGGGCCGCCATGGACGACCCGGACCAGGTCCGGCGTGCCCGTGCCTTCGAGGTGAACCCGTGAGCCGTGGACCCCGTCAAGAGCTCGACGTGCTGATCCGGCGCGTCGACCCCGACGTACCGCTTCCGACGTACGCGCACCCCGGTGACGCGGGGGCCGATCTGCGGACCACCGAGGGCCGTGAACTGAAGCCGGGCGAGCGGGCCGTGCTGCCCACGGGGGTGTCTGTGGCGCTGCCGGAGGGGTACGCGGCCTTCGTGCACCCCCGATCCGGCCTCGCCGCCCGCTGCGGTGTCGCTCTCGTGAATGCCCCGGGGACGGTTGATGCCGGGTACCGTGGGGAGATCAAGGTGATCGTGGTGAATCTCGACCCGCGCGAGTCGGTGCGGTTCGAGCGCTTCGACCGGATTGCCCAACTCGTCGTCCAGCAGGTCGAGCGGGTCCGCTTCCAGGAGGTCGCGGAGCTTCCCGACTCGGCGCGAGCCGAGGGGGGCTTCGGGTCCACCGGCGGTCACGCCGCCGTGGGCGACGGGGGCGATACAAGCGCTGAGGCCGCCGTGGGCGGCACAACGGGTGGGAATCGATACGCATCGGTCGTATCCGACCGGGAAGGACAGTGACGTGTTCGGACGTCGCAATAAGAAGGGTGCCGCCGAGGACGCGGCCGGCGAGGCCGAGCAGGTCGTCGACAGTTTCGGCACTGAGGCGGACGACGTAGCGGGCGAGCGCGAGCGCGTACGGCTGGAGCCGGAGCCGCGCCCCGACGGACCCTGGGACGACACCGAGGTCCGTGACCCCGCCGAGGGGCGGGTGGACCTGGGCGGTCTGTTCGTGCCGGGTGTCGAGGGCATGGAGCTGCGGGTGGAGGTTGCGGGCGACGCGATCGTCGCGGCCACCGTCGTACTGCGCGACAGCGCCATCCAGCTCCAGGCCTTCGCCGCTCCCAAGCGCGAGGGCATCTGGGGCGAGGTGCGCGAGGAGATCGGCTCCGGGATCACCCAGCAGGGCGGCATCATCGACGAGGTCGAGGGGCCGCTGGGCTGGGAGTTGCGCGCCCAGGTGCCGGTGCAGCTGCCGGACGGCACGGGCGGTTTCCAGGTCGTGCGGTTCGTGGGTGTGGACGGGCCGCGCTGGTTCCTGCGCGGTGTGATCTCGGGTCAGGGCGCGGTGCAGCCGCAGGCGGCCGGGCTTCTGGAGCAGATCTTCCGGGACACGGTCGTGGTCCGCGGTGAGGGCCCGATGGCGCCCCGCGACCCGATCGTCCTCAAGCTGCCGAACGACGCGCAGATGGTTCCCGAGGGTGTCCAGCAGCAGGACGAGGGCTCGCGCTTCTCCGGCGGCATGGGCCAGCTCCAGCGCGGACCGGAGATCACCGAGGTCCGATAGCCGTACGACGTCGAGGGCCGCACCCCGTCAGGGGGTGCGGCCCTGGTGCGTTCAGGTGGGCGACCCGCAGCGCAGGACAGGCGATGAGTACGGCTCGCGGTCGAGGACGGGCGCGTCGACTATCGTCCGGCTCGGACGTCCCCGACCGTGAGCTGCTGGGCGTCGCTGCGCGGCTCGTACTCGAACTGTTCCTGGACGCCTTACCAGACGGCGCCTGGGTCGGCGGGTTCACCCCGAATGGTCTTGGGTGACCTGGTTCTCCGCTTTCGCACCCCGGAGGCGACACGCGTCCTGCACGTGGTCCGGCCCGCGGCGGGCGGAGTTCCTGATGCACGAGGCCTTCGCCCGGGCCAGAACGCTCCGATGCCCCGCACCATCACTCCGGTGGTACAGGGGCGGTGACGCTCGACGCCCCGGCAAGAGAACCTCGTACGCCAAGACCGTAGCGCCGACTACGAGCTGGGAGCTGTCGATGACGGAAGCGGCCGTCGGCATCTCCGTCTTCCTGGAGGACAAGGTGTCGTACGACCAGGCCATGGCGAGGTTTCGCACCCGTGCCGCGGCCTATGTGTACCTCGACTCCGACGGTGGTCTGCCGAAGACCGTGCCGAGCCAGAACCTCAACACCCGCGACAAGATCGTCGGTTACTGGCAGGGGCGGTCCACCTTCGTCACCGGGCTCACCCAGGAGACCTGCCGGGACCTCAAGTACACCGGATACGGCATTTCCGCGATCTCGCACGTCGCCGAGACCGGCCGGATCCAGGGACAGGACCTCTACGGCACCGACGTGGGCGAGCGGCTGCGGCAGGCGCTCGGGTTCCAGGCGAAGTACGAACTGGGGGCGGCCGTGCCGAGTTGGCTGTGCGGCGGGTCGCTCAAGCTCGGGCTCGGACCCGTCACCGAGGTCGGGTACAACGCGCTGCACAACAGGCTGGGCATGGGCATGGCTGACAGGCAGACACTGGCCGCGCGGAACCGTCCGGCCGGCAGCGACAACCTCTTCGTGGCCTGGGAGACCCTCATTCACGGGGACGACCCGAGCTGAAACCGTTGAAGGCCGGGCGCCGTACGGTGATACTGGCGCCCGGTTCCACGGGCTCACGGTTCACGGGGGAGGACGCATGACTCAGGTGGTCACGGACACCATGGTGCGGGTCGAGGACATCCACAGGTCCTTCGGCGAGGGGGCCGCCGCGGTGCACGCGCTGCGCGGGGTCTCCTTCGAGGTGCCGCGCGGCGAGCTCGTCGCCCTCAAGGGGCGCTCGGGCTCCGGGAAGACCACGCTCCTCAACATCGTCGGCGGGCTCGACCGGCCCGACCGGGGACGGGTCGTACTCGACGGGGTCGAGGTCGCCGGGCTGGACGAGGACGGGCTGCTGGCCCTGCGCCGGGACCGTATCGGCTTCGTCTTCCAGTCCTTCGGGCTCATTCCGATCCTCACCGCCGCCGAGAACGTCGGCGTCCCGATGCGGCTGCGCCGGGTGGACGCACGCGCGCGTGAGGAGCGCGTCGAGCTGCTGCTGGCCCTGGTGGGCCTCTCCGACCACGCCAAGCAGCGCCCGGGGGAACTCTCCGGCGGCCAGCAGCAGCGCGTCGCCATCGCCCGCGCGCTCGCCAACAACCCCGCCCTCCTCGTCGCCGACGAGCCGACCGGACAGCTGGACGCGGAGACCGGCCACGCCGTCATGGAGCTCCTGCGAGCCGTCGTACGCAGCGAGAACGTCACCGCACTGGTCGCCACCCACGACGCGACCCTGCTGGACCTCGCCGACCGGGTGCTGGAGCTGGGGGACGGGGAGATCGTGGGGGCCTGAGCGCGTTCGGGTTCCTGCGCCCGCCGTGGGCGGAGGGCGTCACGCGGCTGTGGGGTGCGGGATACGGGGTGCGGCAAGGTGGGTCGGCGGTCGCTGTCCGGCGTGCACCGACTTACGACACCGAAGGGCCGCAGGCGGCCTCGCACGCGCGTCAGGGTTGCGTCAAAGACGGACCCCGGGCCGCGCCTGGGGCCGTTTGCCGGGATTGTTGGCCGTAGGGTCGACGCTGCGTAGGCGTAGTGACCGGAAGACAATGAGCCCATGGGACGCGGCAGGCTATGGATCCACCTCGGTGCGGCACCGGGCGTCGGCAAGACGTACGCGATGCTGTCCGAGGCGCATCGCAGGACCGAGCGGGGTACCGACTGTGCCGTGGGCTTCGTCGAGCACCACGGGCGGCCGCGCACCGAGGTGATGCTGCACGGTCTGGAAGTGATCCCGCGCAAGGAGCTGGAGTACCGCGGCTCCGTCTTCACCGAGATGGACGTCGACGCCGTCCTGCGCCGCGCCCCCGCCGTCGCCCTGGTGGACGAACTCGCCCACACCAATGTTCCGGGCTCCCGCAACGCCAAGCGGTGGCAGGACGTGGAGGAACTGCTCGCGGCGGGGATCGACGTGGTTTCGACCGTCAACATCCAGCATCTGGAGTCGCTCGGCGACGTCGTCGAGTCGATCACCGGAGTACGGCAGCAGGAAACCGTGCCCGACGAGTTCGTGCGGCGGGCCGATCAGATCGAGCTTGTCGACATGTCGCCGCAGGCGCTCAGGCGCCGCATGGCCCACGGCAACATCTACCAGCCGGACAAGGTCGACGCGGCCCTCTCCAACTACTTCCGGCCCGGCAACCTCACCGCCCTGCGCGAGCTGGCGCTGCTCTGGGTGGCCGACCGGGTCGACGAGTACCTCAAGCAGTACCGCAGCGACCACCGGGTCTCGAAGATCTGGGGTTCGCGGGAACGGATCGTGGTCGGGCTGACCGGCGGACCGGAGGGCGGGACGCTGATCCGGCGGGCCGCGCGGCTCGCCGAGAAGGGCGCCGGCGGTGAGGTGCTCGCCGTCTACATAGCCCGCAGCGACGGGCTGACCTCCGCCTCGCCCAAAGAACTCGCCGTCCAGCGCGCCCTGGTCGAGGGCCTCGGCGGCACCTTCCACCACGTGGTCGGCGACGACATACCGGCTGCGTTGCTCGACTTCGCGCGCGGGGTCAACGCCACCCAGATCGTCCTCGGCTCCTCCCGTCGCAAGACCTGGCAGTACGTCTTCGGACCCGGCGTCGGCGCGACCGTGGCCCGGGAGTCGGGGCCCGACCTGGACGTGCACATCGTCACCCACGACGAGGTCGCCAAGGGACGTGGCCTGCCCGTCGCCCGGAGCGCACGGCTCGGGCGAGCGAGGATCCTGTGGGGCTGGCTGGTCGGCCTGGCCGGCCCGGCGCTGCTGGCGATCCTCCTCAACACCGTCGACCTCGGTCTCGCCAACGACATGCTGCTGTTCCTGGCGGTCGTGGTGGCCGCGGCCCTGCTCGGCGGACTGTTCCCGGCGCTGGCCTCGGCCGCGGCCGGCTCGCTGCTGCTGAACTACTTCTACACACCGCCCCTGCACCGCTGGACCATCGCCGACCCGAAGAACATCGTGGCCATCGTGATCTTCGTGGGCGTCGGCATCTCGGTGGCCTCCGTGGTCGACCTCGCCGCCCGCCGCACCCACCAGGCCGCCAGGCTGCGCGCCGAGTCGGAGATCCTGTCCTTCCTCGCCGGGAACGTGCTGCGCGGCGAGACCGGTCTGGAGGAGCTCCTGGAACGTGTCCGGGAGACCTTCGGCATGGAGTCGGCGGCCCTGCTGGAGCGGGCGGGCGACGTCGAGCCCTGGACGTGCGCCGGCCGTGTCGGTCTCGGGCGGCCCGTGGAGCGGCCGGAGGACGCCGACGTCGACATGCCGGTGGGGGACCACATGGCGCTCGCGCTCACCGGCCGGGTGCTGCCCGCGGAGGACCGCCGGGTGCTGGCCGCGTTCGCCGCCCAGGCCGCCGTCGTCCTGGACCGGCACCGGCTCCAGGAGGAGGCCGACCAGGCCCGCACGCTGGCCGAGGGCAACCGGATCCGTACGGCGCTCCTGGCCGCCGTGAGCCATGACCTGCGCACACCCCTGGCCGGGATCAAGGCGGCCGTCTCGTCCCTGAGGTCCGACGACGTGGCATGGTCCGAGGAGGACCAGGCGGAGCTCCTGGAGGGCATCGAGGAGGGCGCGGACCGGCTCGACCACCTGGTGGGCAACCTGCTCGACATGTCCCGCCTCCAGACCGGCACGGTCACCGCGCTCATCCGGGAGATCGACCTCGACGAGGTGGTGCCGATGGCGCTCGGCGGGGTGCCCGACCAGAGCGTGGAACTGGACGTCCCCGAGACCCTGCCGATGGTCGCCGTCGATCCGGGGCTCCTGGAGCGGTCCGTGGCCAACCTGGTCGAGAACGCCGTCAAGTACAGCCCGTCCGACACCCCCGTCTGGGTCTCCGCCAGCGCCATCGCCGACCGGGTCGAGGTACGGGTCGTCGACCGTGGCCCCGGCGTCCCCGACGAGGCCAAGGAGCGCATCTTCGAGCCCTTCCAGCGCTACGGCGACGCCCCGCGCGGTGCCGGGGTGGGGCTCGGGCTCGCGGTGGCCCGGGGTTTCGCGGAGGCCATGAACGGCACCCTCAATGCCGAGGACACGCCCGGCGGTGGCCTCACCATGGTGCTTACACTCCGGGCGGCGCATTCCGAACCGTCCGCGGAACGCTACGCAGAACCCGAAAGGCAGGCCACATGACCAGGGTGTTGGTCATCGACGACGAGCCGCAGATCGTGCGCGCCCTCGTGATCAACCTCAAGGCCCGCAAGTACGAGGTCGACGCGGCGCACGACGGCGCCACCGCGCTCCGGCTGGCCGCCGCCCGCCACCCCGACGTGGTCGTCCTCGACCTGGGCCTGCCCGACATGGACGGCGTCGAGGTGATCAGGGGACTGCGCGGCTGGACCCGGGTGCCGATTCTCGTGCTGTCCGCCCGGCATTCCTCCGACGAGAAGGTCGAGGCGCTGGACGCGGGCGCCGACGACTACGTCACCAAGCCCTTCGGCATGGACGAGCTGCTGGCCCGGCTCCGGGCCGCCGTGCGCCGCGCCGAGCCCACCGGGGGCGAGGAGGACGACGTCCTGGTGGAGACCGACGAGTTCACCGTCGACCTGGCCGCGAAGAAGGTCCAGCGGCACGGCAGGGACGTACGGCTCACGCCCACCGAGTGGCATCTGCTGGAGGTGCTGGTCCGCAACACCGGCCGGCTCGTCGGCCAGAAACAGCTCCTCCAGGAGGTGTGGGGGCCGTCGTACGGGACGGAGACCAACTACCTGCGGGTCTACATGGCCCAGCTGAGGAGGAAGCTGGAGGCGGACCCGTCCCATCCGAAGCACTTCATCACGGAGCCGGGGATGGGGTATCGGTTCGAGAGGTGAGCTGTGGGGTCGGCTGGGGGTCCGGGGGTCGTCCCCCGGAGGGTGCAGCATCACGGAGCCGGGGGCGGGATATCGGTTCGAACGCCAGTGCTGCGGGTACAACGCTGTCGGCGCACCCCGGTACGCTTTCGGATATGAGTGCTGTCCCTCGTTCCGAGAAGCCGGTGGGCCGGTTCCGGCGCATGCTCGACCGGCTCTCCTCGTCGCAGGAGGACCTGGAGTCCGAGGAGCTGCGCGAGGACACCGACACCACCGGGTGTACCCGGATCGGTGACTGCCACGACCGTCAGATCGTGACCGTTACTGGTACCTTGCGCACGGTCACTTTGCGGCCGCGTGCGGGCGTCCCGGCCCTGGAGGCCGAGCTGTTCGACGGCTCCGCCGCCCTGGACGTGGTGTGGCTCGGCAGACGCTCCATCGTGGGCATAGAACCGGGGCGCAAGCTGATCGCATCGGGGCGGGTCTCGATGAGCCGGGGCCGCCGGGTGCTGTTCAATCCGAAATACGAACTCAGACCCCTCGGACGGGAGTAGCCGGTGACGTCTCTCGACAAGCCGACCGAAGACACGCAGGCCGACGACGCACGGGCGGTGACCGAGGCCGCCCTGTTCGAGGCGTTCGGCGGCGTCCGGGGCATGGTCGAGACGGTTCTGCCAGGCCTCCTCTTCGTCACGATCTTCACGATCAACAAGGACCTGCACCTGTCGGCGATCGCCGCGCTCGCGGTGTCCCTGCTGCTCGTCGTGGTCCGCCTGGTGATGCGGGACACCGTCAAGCACGCGTTCAGCGGTGTCTTCGGCGTCGCCTTCGGTGTCGTCTTCGCGATGATGACGGGCAATGCCAAAAACTTTTATCTGCCGGGCATGCTGTACACGCTGGGCCTGGGCCTGGCCTACGTCATCACGACCCTCGCGGGCATGCCGCTGATGGGGCTCATCCTCGGCCCGGTCTTCAAGGAGAACCTCTCCTGGCGCACGCGCAACCCGGGCCGCAAGAAGGCCTATGCCAAGGCCAGTTACGCCTGGGGCGGGATCCTGCTCGCCAAGTGCGCGATCCTCTTCCCGCTGTACTGGTGGGCCGACACCGCGCAGCTCGGCTGGGTCCTGATCGCCCTGAAGATCCCGCCGTTCCTGCTGGCCGTATGGCTGACCTGGGTCTTCCTCGCGAAGGCGCCGGCTCCGATCGACGTGTTCGCGGAGATGGAAGCCGCCGAGAAGGCGGAGGAGGAGCTCAAGGCCGCGCAGTCCGCGGAGCGTGAGGACACCGAGGCCGCGGGCGGGCGGCACCGGCGCGAGGCGTAGTTACTTCCGTTACGACGGCGAAGGGCGCCCCGCACACGCGGGGCGCCCTTCGCCGTCGTAATCCTCGAAGGCCTCAGCTCGCCGTGTCCTCCCGGCGCACCGACAGCAGGTCCTCCAGTTGTTCCTCGCGGGCCTGGGCCGCCACGAACAGCAGTTCGTCGCCGGCCTCCAGGGAGTCCTCCCGGGTCGGGGTGAGGACGCGGGTGCCGCGGATGATGGTGACCAGGGAGGTGTCCTCCGGCCACTCGACGTCGCCGACCTGCGTGCCGGCCAGGGCCGACTCCTCCGGGAGGGTCAGTTCGACGAGGTTCGCGTCGCCGTGGCTGAAGCGGAGCAGGCGGACCAGGTCGCCGACGCTCACCGCCTCCTCGACCAGGGCCGACATCAGGCGTGGCGTCGACACGGCGACGTCCACGCCCCAGGACTCGTTGAACAGCCACTCGTTCTTCGGGTTGTTCACGCGTGCGACGACGCGTGGGACGCCGTACTCCGTCTTCGCCAGCAGGGAGACGACCAGGTTGACCTTGTCGTCGCCCGTCGCGGCGATCGCCACGTTGCAGCGCTGGAGCGCGGCCTCGTCCAGGGAGGTGATCTCGCAGGCGTCGGCGAGCAGCCACTCCGCCTGGGGGACGCGCTCGACCGAGATGGCGGTCGGCGCCTTGTCGATCAGGAGAACCTCGTGGCCGTTCTCCAGCAGTTCGCCCGCGATCGAGCGGCCGACCGCGCCGGCACCGGCAATGGCGACCCTCATCAGTGACCGCCCTCCTCTTCGGGGCCCTCGGCGAAGGACGCCTCGACCTTCTCGATGTCGTCCGTACGCATCATCACGTGGACCAGGTCGCCCTCTTGGAGCACCGTCTGCGAGGTGGGCAGGATCGCCTCGCCGAGGCGGGTCAGGAACGCCACGCGGACGCCCGTCTCCTCCTGCATCCTGCTGATCTTGTGGCCGACCCAGGCGGTCGAGGCGTGCACCTCGGCCAGCTGGACACCACCGGTGGGATCGCGCCACAGCGGCTCCGCGCCGGACGGCAGCAGACGGCGCAGCATCTGGTCCGCCGTCCAGCGGACCGTGGCCACCGTGGGGATGCCCAGGCGTTGGTAGACCTCGGCGCGCCGGGGGTCGTA
The DNA here is from genome assembly GCF_036174265.1 of Streptomyces sp. NBC_00285. Lineage (NCBI taxonomy): Bacteria > Bacillati > Actinomycetota > Actinomycetes > Kitasatosporales > Streptomycetaceae > Streptomyces > Streptomyces sp. NBC_00285. Next base: position 7,986,112 of record NZ_CP108055.1, read on the forward strand.
GATACGGGCCGCGACGTTCTCGATGCCGAACATCTCGCGAGCCACGCGCGCGGCGATGATGTTGGAGTTGTCGCCGCTGGAGACCGCCGCGAAGGCGCCGGCCTCCTCGATGCCCGCCTCGCGCAGGGTGTCCTGGTCGAAGCCGACTCCGTTGACACGACGACCACCGAAACCGGAGCCCAGTCGTCGGAAGGCGGTGGGGTCCTGGTCGATCACGGCGACCGTGTGCCCCTGTTGCTCCAGGGTCTGGGCGAGAGCGGAACCCACTCTCCCGCAGCCCATGATGACGATGTGCACGACCGTCCTTCCGGTGTCAATAGTTACTGCTCAGCCACATCAGGGTCTCAGACAGAGGCCCAAGCTACACACGGGCGTAGGACGACGGCACCCCTGTGCACGGTTGCCGTGTCCCGGCCCCGTTCAGCGTCGGCTGATGCTGCGGGCGCTCGCGAGGGTCAGGATTCCGAGGCCGACGAGGGTTGCCGCGGCGCCGATCAGCTCTGCGGACGTGTGCATGGGTCCTCCGGGGCGGGGGCTTCGAGGGGCTGGGGGGCCTTCGGGGGTGGAGTCTTGTCATATAGACATGCGGACCCGCCCACCTGCGGAATCCGTAGCCGGGACGGCCGCCGATTTCACCCGGAGAGCAGATGCGGGGTGCCGGGTGGTTGGGCGCCCGTTCGAACGCTTACGCTTCACTGTTGTGTCCAAACTGACCGACGTGCCCAAACGCATCCTGATCGGGCGCGCACTGCGCAGTGACCGGCTCGGGGAAACGCTCCTGCCGAAGCGCATCGCCCTACCCGTGTTCGCCTCCGACCCGCTGTCCTCCGTGGCGTACGCGCCCGGCGAGGTGCTGTTGGTCCTGTCCATCGCGGGTGTGTCGGCGTACCACTTCAGCCCCTGGATCGCCGTGGCGGTCGTCGTGCTGATGTTCACGGTGGTCGCCTCCTACCGGCAGAACGTGCACGCGTACCCGAGCGGCGGCGGCGACTACGAGGTGGCCAATACCAACCTCGGTCCCAAGGCGGGCCTCACGGTCGCCAGCGCCCTGCTCGTCGACTACGTCCTCACGGTGGCCGTGTCCATCGCCTCCGGCATCGAGAACCTCGGCTCGGCGGTGCCCTTCGTCGTCCAGCACAAGGTGCTGTGCGCGATCGCCGTGATCATCCTGCTCACGCTGATGAACCTGCGCGGCATGAAGGAGTCCGGCTCGCTGTTCGCGATCCCGACGTACGTCTTCGTCACGGGCGTCTTCATCATGATCGCGTGGGGTGCGTTCCGCGGCATGGTGCTCGGCGACACCATGCGGGCACCGACGGCGGACTACCACATCAGGGCCGAGCACCAGGGCCTGGCCGGATTCGCCCTTGTCTTCCTGCTGCTGCGCGCCTTCTCCTCCGGCTGCGCGGCGCTCACCGGCGTCGAGGCCATCTCCAACGGCGTACCGGCCTTCCGAAAGCCCAAGTCGAAGAACGCGGCGACCACGCTCGCGATGATGGGTCTGCTGGCCGTCACCATGTTCTGCGGGATCATCGCGCTGGCCATGGTGACCAAGGTCCGCATGGCGGAGAACCCGGCCGCCGACCTGATCCACAACGGCGTCGCCATCGGCTCCGGCTATGTGCAGAACCCGGTGATCTCCCAGGTCGCCGAGGCCGTCTTCGGCAAGGGCAGCTTCCTGTTCATCGTGCTGGCCGCGGCCACCGCGCTGGTGCTGTTCCTCGCCGCGAACACCGCCTACAACGGCTTCCCGCTGCTCGGCTCGATCCTCGCCCAGGACCGCTACCTGCCACGCCAGCTGCACACCCGCGGCGACCGCCTCGCCTTCTCCAACGGCATCGTGCTGCTGGCCGGCGCGGCCGGACTCCTGGTGTGGATCTACGGCGCCGACTCGACCCGGCTGATCCAGCTCTACATCGTCGGCGTGTTCGTGTCCTTCACGCTGAGCCAGACCGGCATGGTCCGGCACTGGAACCGTCACCTGGCCACCGAGAAGGACGCCGCGAAGCGCAGCCGCATGATCCGCTCCCGCGCGATCAACGCCTTCGGCGCCTTCTTCACCGGGCTCGTCCTGGTGGTCGTCCTCGTCACCAAGTTCACGCACGGCGCCTGGGTGGCCCTGCTCGGCATGTGCATCTTCTACGCGACGATGACGGCGATCCGTAAGCACTACGACCGGGTCGCCGAGGAGATCGCCGCCCCGGAGGGCCCGAGCGACGACAGCCTGCGGCCGTCCCGGGTCCACTCCGTCGTGCTGATCTCCAAGATCCACCGCCCGGCTCTGCGGGCCCTCGCCTACGCCAAGCTGATGCGCTCCGACAGCCTGGAGGCGCTCAGCGTCAACGTGGACCCGGCCGAGACCAAGGCGCTGCGCGAGGAGTGGGAAGCGCGCGGGATCACCGTGCCGCTGAAGGTGCTCGACTCGCCGTACCGCGAGATCACGCGGCCGATCATCGACTACGTGAAGGGGCTCCGGAAGGAGTCGCCGCGCGACGTGGTGTCCGTGATCATCCCCGAGTACGTGGTCGGCCACTGGTACGAGGCCCTGCTGCACAACCAGAGCGCTCTCAGGCTCAAGGGCCGACTGCTGTTCACACCGGGGGTCATGGTGACCTCGGTGCCCTACCAGCTGCAGTCCTCCGAGGCGGCGCGGAACCGGGCCCGCAAGCGGCAGGAGTGGAACGCGCCGGGTGCGGTGCGGCGCGGTCCGGCTGTGGACAGGGCGAAGGAGCAGTCGGCGCCGAAGTAGACTGGATGGCTGTCGTCCCGGCCGGTCTCCTTTCGAGCCCGGCCGTTTTCCCCCTTGACGTTGTGGAGTCACCCCGCCATGCAGGCAGAACCGAAGAAATCACTGGTGGGGGTCGACTACGAGGTCGAGGTGGGGCCGGTCGCCCACGGCGGGCACTGCATCGCCCGTACGGTCGACGGTCAGGTGCTGTTCGTCCGGCACACGCTGCCCGGCGAGCGGATCGTGGCCCGCGTCACCGAGGGCGAGGAAGGCGCGCGCTTCCTGCGTGCGGACGCTGTGGAGATCCTTGAGCCCTCCAAGGACCGGATCGAGGCGCCCTGCCCCTACGCCGGTCCCGGCCGCTGCGGCGGCTGCGACTGGCAGCACGCCAAGCCGGGCGCGCAGCGGCGTCTGAAGGGCGAGGTCGTCGCCGAGCAGTTGCAGCGGCTCGCGGGCCTCACCCCCGAGGAGGCCGGCTGGGACGGCACCGTGATGCCGGCCGAGGGCGACAAGCTGCCCGCGGGCGAGGTGCCGCAGTGGCGCACGCGCGTGCAGTACGCGGTGGACGCCGACGGCAACGCCGGTCTGCGCCGCCACCGCTCGCACGACGTCGAGCCGATCGAGCGCTGCATGATCGCCGCGCAGGGCGTGAGCGAGCTCGGCATCGAGGAGCGCGACTGGTCCGGAATGACCTCGGTGGAGGCGATCGCCGCCACGGGCTCGCAGGACCGCATGGTCATCCTGGAGCCCCGCCCCGGCGCCCGCCTTCCCCTCGTCGAACTCGACAAGCCCGTCTCCGTCATGCGCGTCGAGGAGCACGACGGCGGCATCCACCGCGTCCACGGCCGCGCCTTCGTGCGCGAGCGGGCCGACGGCCGCACCCACCGGGTGGGCAGCGGCGGCTTCTGGCAGGTCCACCCGCAGGCGGCCGACACCCTGGTGAAGGCGGTCATGCAGGGCCTGCTGCCCCGCAAGGGCGACATGGCCCTCGACCTGTACTGCGGCGTCGGCCTCTTCGCGGGCGCCCTCGCCGACCGCCTCGGCGACCAGGGCGCGGTGCTCGGCATCGAGTCCGGCAAGCGCGCGGTCGAGGACGCCCGGCACAACCTCGCCGGCTTCGACCGCGTCCGCATCGAGCAGGGCAAGGTGGAGTCCGCCCTGCCGCGCACGGGCATCACCGAGGTCGACCTCATCGTCCTGGACCCGCCCCGGGCGGGCGCCGGCCGCAAGACGGTCGAGCACATGGCGTCGCTGGGCGCGCGCAAGATCGCGTACGTCGCCTGCGATCCGGCCGCCCTGGCGCGGGACCTCGGGTACTTCAAGGAGGGCGGGTACCGGGTGCGGACGCTCAGGGTGTTCGACCTGTTCCCGATGACGCATCACATGGAGTGTGTGGCGATTCTGGAGCCGGTGGCGAAGGGCTCCTGATCTGTGGTTCCGTCGATGGCCGGGCAGTTCGACCTGTTTCCCGTCAGCCATCAGGTGGAGTGGGTCGGCTGCTTGTCTCAGGTGTTTGAGCTGCGGACATCGGCCTGCCGCGGCCGTCGGCGCGGCTCGGTAGGGACGAGTGGGCCACGCTGGGTGCGGTGCGCGAGATGAAGCGGGTTCGTTACGCCGACAGGCCCGGTGCGGCCCGCTGAGAGCCGGTGCAGCGAAGTCCGCACCGGCGAACCCGCCGTTCGCCCCGCACATTCACCGCACCGCTCGACGGCCTCGCGGAACAGGGGTTGACGCGGCACTTCGGGCGTTGGACTCCGGAAGCCGTCTCCCGACGCGCGGGTTGTCAGACGGTGGCGGTCGGCGGGGTCCATCGGTGGCTGCGAGGCACCGTGCCGGAGAGGCCGTAGTCCTTCTTGAGGCTTTCGGGGATGGCGTAGTGCATGACGCGTCCTCGGGTGAGGGAGGAGAGTTCGAGGACCGTGGTGAGGTGGCCGAGGCGGTCCAGGGCCCAGGCGCCGAGCGGGGAGCGGTCCTCGATGGTCTCCAGGACGCCGAGCAGATGGGGCACGGCCTTGACGACGGTGTCCCAGGACGTGCGCGGTACGTCGAGCCAGTCGGCGCAGGTGTCGCCGATGAGGTGGCGGATGAGGGCGGAGACGATCGGGTCGAAGAAGGTGCCGGGCACCACGTCCTCGTAGAGGTCGATCAGCTGCCGGGTCAGATGGGTGCCCTCGTCGGAGGGGCCCATGTGGCGGACCATGTACAGGTCGAGGAACTGGCGGGCTTCGTCGAGGGTTCGGGGGACGGCCTCCTGGTCGACGCCGAGCATGGCGCCCACGACGCGCCACGCGTAGAAGTAGGACTCCGCTCCCTCGGTCGACATGTGGATGCCCAGGCGGTGCAGGCTGTCCAGGACGAGCAGGGAGAAGAACATCTGCCCGCCGATCATGTCCTCCTGGCAGATCGGCGTCCCGTGGTCGGCGGTGTCCCAGCGGTTCTCGCGGGTGAGGTGGTGGCGGATGGAGGCGTGCAGGAGACGGACCTTCTGGGCGGCCGGGATGAAACGGCTGCCGGCCTCGAAGGCGTCGGGCCGCATCAGGTGGACGGTGAACTGGCCGGTCTCCGCCATCCGCTTGGAGGGGTACTCCAGCCCGTGGGTGGCCGACAGCAGCTTCGCCACGCGCGGGACGAGGTAGCAGGCGGGCATGGCGGCGAAGGACAGCGCGGTGGAGATGTGCACGTTGTTGTCGATGAAGAACAACCGGGCCTTCTCCATCTCCGCCCAGTCCACCCAGGCGGGTGGGGTGGCGGTGACTTCGAGGTACTCGCGGGCGACGTCGGGCAGTCCGTCCGGGAGGGGTGCGACGGAGGTGGAGACGTAACGCATCAGGGTGTTGAACCTGCCCACCTCCCCGCGTGCGAAGAGCTCGGCGACGGTCGCGTCGGCGAGCTCGTCCCCGGCCTGTCGCAGGGCGTCCAGCGATGCGTCGGTGTAGGTCATGGCAGGGTCTCTCAACTTCCTCGGGAGCGTCCACGGCGGACGGAAGGGGCGGTCGCCCGGGACGGCGTGGGCTCGCGCCGCCCCGATGCGAGGGTCAGGACAGGCGTACGGCCGCGGAATGTGCCAGCGCGGTCAGTCCGTTGGCGGCGTGCGTCGGCAGATCCAGTTCGTGGAGGGCGCCGAGGGCTTCCTCGACCCGTGCCCGGATCATGCCCTCGACGCGGTCGGGTGCCCCGAGCCGGCGCATCACCTCGCGCACCGCGTCCAGCCCCTTCCCGTCCGGATCGTCCCGGCCGAGCAGCGTGTGCAGCGACTCCCGCTCTCCGTCGTCGGCGAGACGCCATGTCTCCGCCAGGAGCGCGGTGGGCCGGCGCCCGCGCACATCGTCGGCATTGGCCTTGCCGGTGTGCCCGGGGTCTCCGAAAAGCCCGAGCAGGTCGTCGCGGAGCTGGAACGCCTCGCCCAGGGGCAACCCGTACGCGGAGTAGCCCTCGCGGAGCCGCGCGCCCGCACCGGCCAGCGCCCCACCGATCAACAGGGGCTGTTCCACGGTGTACTTGGCGGTCTTGTACCGGATCACCTTCAGTGACGTCTCCGTGTCCGGCTCGGCCCCGGTACGCAGGATCTCCAGGCATTCGCCGGCGATCAGCTCACGCGCCATCACCGCCCACAACGGGCGGGCGCGGACGAGATACGCGGCGGGCAGACCGCTGGTGGCGAACAACTGCCCGGCGAGCGCCATCAACAGGTCCCCCACCAGCATCGCCAGCGACCGCGCGGCGGCATCGGCGTCCGGACGAACTCCTACGGCCGCACGCAGGGCGACGTGGGCGGTGGGCCGCCCGTGCCGCAGCGCGCTGTCGTCGATGAGGTCGTCGTGCACGATCGCGGCGGCGTGCACCAGCTCCATCGAGGCCGCCGCCCGCACCAGCGTGTCGCTGTCCGGCTGCCCCACCGCACGCCATCCCCAGTAACAGAACGCCGCCCGCAGCCGCTTGCCGTCCACGACCGCCGCCTCCAACCTCTCGGCGACCGCGCCGAGCGTGGGATCGACCGCGGCGAACTCGTCGGCCTCCCGGGTGACGAATTCCCGCAGCACCTCGTCCACGCGGGCCTTGAAGGCGTCCGGCTCCCACCGGTCAGCCACCGCCGGCGGCCTTCCGGGCCAGGGCGCGCCGGGCGAGGATCTCCAGGTGGGCCGGGGGCACGGCCGCGTACCGGTCCAGCACCAGACGCCCGCGTGCCACGAGCTCGTGCTCGGCCTCCGCCGCAAGCTCCTCGGCGTCCGACCGGCGCAGCAGTCCCCGCACGGTCCCCAGGGCCGAACCCACCGTGCTCACCGCAAGGTCGGCCAGCCCGGCGGCCAGCAGCAGCGCCTGACCCTCCGGGCCGCCGCGCCGTCCCGCTTCCTGCGTCACGCCATCCCCCTCATCCGTCGTGCGTCCGGGCAGCCCCGGGCGCACACCGTCGTTCCGAGCATGGCGTCCTGCCGGGTGCGGCAGCGGAAGAACTCACGATCGAGTGATCCAACCGCTCGACCGTACGGATCACAGCTGGAGCGAGGGCAGTTGACGAGGGAGTCCGGGATGCCGTCCCGTCCCGAGTGCCGTGACGCTCGTTCCATGCCCAGGGCGCCGACGACGTCACCGGTGCCCGGCCGCACGGAGGCACCTCCCGCAGTCGGCGGCCGTGGCCCCCAAGAACCCGGCGACTTCCGCAGGAAACGGCTCTGACCTGCCGATTTCCGTCGACTGTGCGGGGTGGCATGATTCCGATGCAGCACTGTACGGAGCCAACTGACCCCGGGAGGTCGGCAGCATGAGGATCTCGCGGCGAGCCGAGTCCGTCGCACCCTTCTACGCCATGGAGTTCGGCAAGCACGCCGCCGCGCTGGAGGCCGAGGGGCGGCACGTCGTCAAACTCAGTCTCGGGGAACCGGACTTCGGGGCGCCGCCGGCGGTGCTGGACGCGATGCGGGACGTCGTGGGCAGCAGGCCGATGAGTTACACGGGGGCGCTCGGGCTGCCGGAGCTGCGGCAGGCGATCGCGCGCTTCTACGGCGAGCAGCACCACGTCGACGTCGACCCCGGCCGGGTTGTCGTGACCGCCGGGGCCTCGGCCGCGCTGGTGCTGGGCGCCGCCGCCCTCGTGGACCCGGGCGACGAGGTGCTCATCGCCGACCCCTCCTACCCCTGCAACCGGCAGATCGCCGAGAGCTTCGGCGCGCGGGTCACGCTCGTACCCACGAGCGCCGAGTCCCGGTACCAGTTGGACACCGGCTCCGTGCGGTCCTACTGGACGGACCGCACCCGCGGGATCATGGTCGCCAGTCCCTCCAACCCGACCGGCACCTCGGTACCGGCCGACGAGCTGGCGGCGATCTGCGGCCTCGCCCGGGAGCGGGACGCGTGGCGGATCGTCGACGAGATCTACCTCGACCTCGGCGACCACGACGAGCACGGGCGGCCGCCGCGCAGTGTGCTGTCGTACGACGAGGAAGCCGTCGTCATCAACAGCTTCTCCAAGTACTTCGGGATGACCGGCTGGCGGCTGGGCTGGTGCGTGGTGCCCGAGGCGCTGGTGCCCGCGCTGGAGCGGCTGGCCCAGAACTACATGATCTGCGCCTCCACTCCCGCCCAGTACGCGGCACTCGCGTGCTTCACGCCCGAGTCGCTCGCCGTGTGCGAGGAGCGGCGGGCCGAGTTCGGGCGGCGGCGGGCGCTGGTCCTCGACGGGCTCGCGCAGATCGGGCTGCCGGTGCCGGTGCCGCCGGACGGGGCGTTCTACGTCTACTTCGACGTCAGCGGCACCGGGCTCACCTCGTGGGAGTTCTGCGAGCGGGCGCTGCAGGAGGCGCATGTCGCCCTCACCCCGGGGCGGGACTTCGGGACGGGCACCGCCGAGACGCATGTACGGCTGTCCTACGCCGCCTCGGCCGCCGAACTGCGCGAGGGGATCGCCCGGCTCGGGAAGTTCGTCACCACGCTCGTCTAGACATGGCGCGGGGGCCGGTCCGTGTGGACCGGCCCCCGCGTGGTTCAGGTGATCAGACCAGGTCGAAGCGGTCCAGGTTCGAGACCTTGACCCAGGCGTCGACGAAGTCCTTCACGAACTTCTCCTTCGCGTCGTCGCTCGCGTAGACCTCCGCGAGGGCGCGCAGCTCGGAGTTCGAGCCGAAGACCAGGTCGGCACGGGTGCCGGTCCACTTGAGCTTGCCCGTGTCGGCGTCGCGGCCCTCGAAGGTGGTCTGGTCCTCGGAGGTCGACTTCCACTCCGTGCCCAGGTCGAGCAGGTTGACGAAGAAGTCGTTCGTCAGCGTGCCCGGGGTGGTGGTGAGGACGCCGTGTGCCGAGCCGCCCTGGTTGGCGCCGAGGACGCGCAGACCGCCGACGAGGACGGTCAGCTCGGGGGCGCTCAGGGTGAGCAGGTTGGCGCGGTCGAGCAGCAGGTACTCGGCCGGCAGCCGGTTGCCCTTGCCGAGGTAGTTGCGGAAGCCGTCCGCCACCGGCTCCAGTGCGGCGAAGGACTCCGGGTCGGTGTGCTCCTCGGTCGCGTCCACACGGCCCGGCGTGAAGGGGACCTCCACGTCGTGGCCCGCGTCCTTGGCGGCCTTCTCGACCGCGGCGGCGCCGCCGAGGACGATCAGGTCGGCCAGGGAGACCTTCTTGGCGCCGGAGTTGAACTCCGACTGGACGCCCTCCAGGACACGCAGGACCTGCGCGAGCTGCTCGGGGTCGTTGGCCTCCCAGCCGCGCTGCGGCTCCAGGCGGATACGGGCGCCGTTGGCGCCGCCGCGCTTGTCGCTGCCACGGAAGGTGGACGCCGAGGCCCACGCGGTGGACACCAGCTGCGAGACGGTCAGGCCGGACGCGAGAAGCTTGGCCTTCAGGGCCGTGACGTCGGCGGCGTCGATGGTCTCGCCCTCGGCCTGCGGCAGCGGGTCCTGCCACAGCAGGGTCTCCGCCGGGACCTCCGGGCCGAGGTACAGGGACTTCGGGCCCAGGTCACGGTGGGTCAGCTTGTACCAGGCGCGGGCGAATGCGTCCGCGAACTCGGCCGGGTTCTCGTGGAAGCGCTTCGAGATCTCGCCGTAGATCGGGTCGAAACGCAGCGAGAGGTCGGTGGTGAGCATCGTGGGCAGCTTCTTGGAGTCGCTGTGGGCGTCGGGGATGATCGCCTGCGCGTCCTTGGCCACCCACTGGTTGGCGCCGGCGGGGCTCTGGGTGAGCTCCCACTCGTAGCCGAAGAGGATGTCGAAGAAGTCGTTGCTCCACTGGGTGGGCTTGGTGGTCCAGGTGACCTCGAGACCGGAGGTGATGGCGTCGCCGCCCTTGCCGGTGCCGTAGGTGGACTTCCAGCCCAGGCCCTGGTCCTCGATCGAGGCGGCCTCGGGGTCGTTGCCGACCGCGTCGGCCGGGCCGGCGCCGTGGGTCTTGCCGAAGGTGTGACCACCGGCGATGAGGGCGACGGTCTCCTCGTCGTTCATCGCCATGCGGCGGAACGTCTCACGGATGTCGCGGGCCGCGGCCAGCGGGTCAGGGTTGCCGTTGGGGCCCTCGGGGTTGACGTAGATGAGGCCCATCTGCACGGCGCCGAGCGGGTTCTCCAGCTCACGGTCGCCGGTGTAGCGCTGGTCGTCGAGCCAGGTGGTCTCGGGACCCCAGTACACGTCCTCGTCGGCCTCCCACACGTCGGCACGGCCGCCGGCGAAGCCGAAGGTCTCGAAGCCCATCGTCTCCAGGGCCACGTTGCCCGTGAGGATCATGAGGTCGGCCCAGGAGATGGACTGGCCGTACTTCTTCTTGACCGGCCACAGCAGACGGCGGGCCTTGTCCAGGTTGCCGTTGTCCGGCCAGCTGTTCAGCGGCGCGAAGCGCTGCTGGCCGCGGCCGCCACCGCCGCGGCCGTCGCTGATGCGGTAGGTGCCGGCGCTGTGCCAGGCCATCCGGATCATCAGCGGGCCGTAGTTGCCGAAGTCCGCGGGCCACCAGTCCTGCGAGGTGGTCAGCACCTCGGCGATGTCCTGCTTCACGGCCGCCAGGTCGAGGTTCTGGAACGCCTGGGCGTAGTCGAAGGACTCACCGAGCGGGTTGGCGACCACCGGGTCCTTGGCGAGGATCTTCAGGTTCAGGCGCTCGGGCCACCACTGGCGGTTGCCCCCGCCCTGGGTGGGGTGCGCGGCGCGCGTGTGCGCGACCGGGCAGCCACCGGTGCCGTCGGTCTTGGCGTCGGTGACGATTGCGTCGGGGTTCTCAGACATGGGGGTCCTTCCGAACGGGGTGGATCAGGGTGCTGACGTAAGGGCGTGAGGGGTGCAGGCGGGGCACAGGCCCCAGTAGATGACCTCGGCCTCGTCGATCGAGAAGCCGCGGTCGTCCGAAGCTGTGAGACAGGGCGCGTGCCCGACGGCACAGTCGACGTCGACGACGGCCCCGCACGTGCGGCAGACCAGGTGATGGTGGTTGTCACCGACCCGCCCCTCGAACCGGGCCGGGCTGCCCGGCGGCTCGATGCGGCGCACGAGACGCGCCGCGGTGAGCGAGTGCAGGGCCTCGTACACGGCCTGGAGGGATATGTGGCCGAGACGGTCGCGCACTCCCGTGGCGATCGCGTCGGCCGGGAGGTGGTCACCGGCCCGGACGGTCTCGAGCAGCGCGACGCGCGCGGCCGTCACCCGCAGGCCGGCACCGCGCAGCTCGTCCGCGGTGTTCGGAGGCTGGGGGGCGGTCATGCGCCCAACCTACCCCCATAAACACGAATGGTTCAAGAAATGGAACCGTTCCAAATTTGTGTCGGGTCGGATCGCGGCCCCGCAGGCGCTCACAAGCGTTCCTTGTCAGGTGTGCGGGCGGTGTAACTCCTGATGAACGGCTCGGGAGACATCTGCGTAATGGGTGTTTCGTACGGTCGACGGAGATCGAACCGGTTGAGCTCAGGAGGCGTGCCCGTGGTGCGAACGGTGTGCTCGTACTGCGGTGTGGGCTGCGGCATGGTCCTCGACATCGGCATCGGCCCGGACGGACGTCGTACGGTCCTCAAGGCGTCCGGCGACAAGCAGCACCCCGCCAACTTCGGCAAGCTGTGCACCAAGGGCGCGACCACCGCCGACATGCTCTCCGCGCCCGGACGCCTCGCCACGGCCCTGGTGCGGCCCGAACGCGGCGCGGAACCGGTGCCGGAGCCGGTCGCCGCGGCGATCACCGGCACCGCCCGGCGGCTGCGCGCCATCATCGACGAGCACGGGCCGGACGCGGTCGCCTTCTACGTCTCCGGGCAGATGAGCCTCGAAGCCCAGTACCTGGCGAACAAGCTTGCCAAGGGGTTCGTGCGCACCAACCAGATCGAGTCGAACTCACGGTTGTGCATGGCGAGCGCCGGCACCGGTTACAAACTGTCGCTCGGCGCGGACGGTCCGCCCGGCTCCTACCAGGACTTCGACCGGGCCGACCTCTTCTTCGTCATCGGCTCCAACATGGCCGACTGCCACCCCATCCTCTTCCTGCGGATGATGGAACGGGTGAAGTCGGCGGGCGCCAAGGTGATCGTCGTCGACCCGCGGCGCACCGCCACCGCGGCCAAGGCCGACCTGTTCCTGCAGATCAAGCCGGGCGCCGACCTCGCGCTGCTGAACGGTCTGCTGCACCTGCTGCACACCGACGGCCGCACCGATCCCGAGTTCATCGCCGCCCACACCGAGGGCTGGGAGGCGATGCCCGAGTTCCTCGCCGACTACACGCCCGCAGCCGTGGCCGAGATGACGGGCCTCGCCGAGGACGACATCCGGGAGGCGGCGCGGCTCATCGGAGCAGCCGGTGAGTGGATGAGCCTGTGGACCATGGGGCTCAACCAGTCCACGCACGGCACCTGGAACACCAACGCCCTGGTCAACCTGCACCTCGCCACCGGCACCATCTGCCGCCCCGGCAGCGGCCCCTTCTCCCTCACCGGCCAGCCCAACGCCATGGGCGGCCGCGAGATGGGCTACATGGGCCCGGGCCTGCCCGGCCAGCGGTCCGTCCTCGTCGACGACGAGCGGGCCTTCGTGGAGGAACTGTGGGAGCTGCCGCCGGACACCCTGCGCGCCGACGGCGTCGGCAAGGGCACCGTCGAGATGTTCCAGAAGATGGCCGACGGCGAGATCAAGGCCTGCTGGATCGTCTGCACCAACCCGGTCGCCTCCGTCGCCAACCGCCGCACCGTCATCGAGGGCCTGGAGGCCGCCGAGTTCGTCATCACCCAGGACGTCTTCGCCGACACCGAGACCAACGCCTACGCCGACGTCGTGCTGCCGGGCGCGCTGTGGACGGAGGGTGAGGGCGTCTTCGTCAACAGCGAGCGCAACCTCACGCTGACCCCGGCGGTGACCGACCCGCCCGGAGAGGCGATGGCGGACTGGCGGATCATCGCGGCCGTCGCCCGCGAGATGGGGTACGAGAAGGGGTTCTCCTACGACAGCGCCGAGGACGTCTTCGAGGAGATCAAGCAGGCCTGGAACCCGAAGACGGGCTGGGACCTGCGCGGAGTCTCCTACGAGCGGCTCCGTGCGACGCCGGTGCAGTGGCCGGCCGCGAGCGAGGACGGGCCCGACCGGAACCCGATCCGGTACGTGGGGGAGGACGGTTCGCTGAGGTTCCCCACCGCGAGCGGGCGGGGCGTCTTCTACGCCCGGCCGCACATACCGGCGGCGGAGATGCCGGACGACGACTATCCGTTCGTCCTGAACACCGGGCGGCTTCAGCACCAGTGGCACACGCTGACGAAGACGGCGAAGGTGGCGAAGCTCAACAGGCTGAACCCGGGGCCCTTCGTGGAACTGCATCCGCGGGACGCCGACCTGTTGGGGATCGCGGAGGGGGACTCCGTGGAGGTGGCGTCCCGGCGCGGTCGGGCCGTGCTGCCCGCGGTCGTGACGGACCGGGTACGGCCCGGGTGCTGCTTCGCGCCCTTTCACTGGAACGACCTCTTCGGGGAGTACCTGAGCGTCAACGCGGTGACGAGCGACGCGGTGGATCCGCTGTCGTTCCAGCCGGAGTTCAAGGTGTGCGCGGTGTCGCTGACGAAGGTGCCGACGCCGGTGACGGTCCGGACACCTGCGGTGGGGGCGGCGGGCGCGGTGCCTGGGGCCTCGGGGAGCGGGATGGACGGTGCCGGTTCCGGTGTCTCGGGGAGCGCGGTGGCCGGTGCGGGCGCGGATGCCGTGGCCGTGCCCGCCGCTGGGGCGGACCTGGCAGCCGCCGCCCCCGACGTCGCGGGCGTCGCGAGTGTCTTCGGCCTCGCTCCCGCGGCGCCGCCCGTCCTCACTGCGCAGGAGCGCCAGTACCTGGTCGGCTTCCTCGCGGGCATACCCGCGGGCGCCCCGGGCGTGCCGGTGCTGCCCCCCGACGCGCCCTTCAGCCCCGAGCACGCCCTGTGGGTGAACGGCACACTCGCCGGGATGTACTCACGGGCGGCGCCCATACAGGCCCCGGCCACACAACTTCCGGCCGCGCACCCCCCGGTCACACAGTCCCCGGTCGGTGTGCTGCACCGTGAGGTCGTCATCCTGTGGGCCTCGCAGACCGGCAACGCCGAGGAGTTCGCCGCCGCCACCGCGGATCGGCTCACCACCGTCGGTCACAGCACGTCCCTGGTCGGCATGGACCAGGCCGACCTCGGCGCGCTGCCGCCCGGTGCCGATCTGCTGCTGATCACCAGCACCTTCGGCGACGGCGACGCCCCCGACAACGGCAGCGGCTTCTGGGACACCCTGGCTGCCCCCGGCACACCCCGCCTGGAGGGACGGCGGTACGCGGTGCTGGCCTTCGGCGACTCGTCGTACGGCGACTTCTGCGGGCACGGCCGCCGTCTCGACCAGCGTCTCGACGAGCTGGGCGCGCTGCGGCTGGCCCCGCGCACGGACTGCGAGCCGGACTTCGAGGACGCGGCGCACGGATGGCTCGACGAGGTCCTGACGGCGCTGTCCGGCACCCCGGCCGCCGACGCCGTGACCCCGGCACCGCTCCAGGCGGCCCCGGCCCCCACCGTGATCCGGACGGCCCCCGCCGCGGCGCCGCCCCGTGCGAAGAAGCCCGCCACCGTCCTTGCCCGCCTCACCGGCAACCGCCTGCTGAGCCTGCCCGGCGCCGGCAAGGAGGTCCGCAGGTTCACCTTCGACACCCGGGACAGCCGGACCCCGCTCCTGTACGAGGCGGGCGACGCCCTCGGCATCCTGCCGCTCAACTCCGCGGAGCTGGTGGGGGAGTGGCTGGCAGTCACCGGGCTTGACGCCGGGGCCGTGGTGGACGTGAACGGCGTCGGCGAGATCCCCGTCGCCGAGGCGTTCCTGCGCCACCTCGACCTCACCAGGATCACCCCCGGCCTGCTCCGGTTCGTCGCCGAACGCACCCGTGACCCACGGGAGTTGAAGAAGCTCCTGCGCCCGGACAACAAAGACGAACTGGCCAAGTGGGGCTGGGGCCGTCAAGCCGTGGACGTCATCACGGAGTACGGCGTGACAGCCGGCCCGCAGGACTGGGCGAAGACGCTCGGACGCCTCCAGCCGCGGCTGTACTCCATATCGTCCAGTCCGCTGACCGACCCCCACCTCGTCTCCCTGACCGTCTCCGTCGTGCGCTACGAGAACCTGCACGGCAGGCCCAGGCAAGGAGTCTGCTCCCCCTTCCTCGCCGACGCCGCCGCGGACACCCCGGTGCCGGTCCATGTCCAGCGCTCCCCGCACTTCCGGCCGCCCGCCGACTCCGGCACACCCATGGTCATGGTCGGCCCCGGTACCGGCGTCGCCCCCTTCGTCGGTTTCCTGGAACAGCGCCGCGCTCTCGGTCACCGCGGCCCGAACTGGCTGTTCTTCGGCGAACAGCACAAGGCGACCGACTTCTACTACGAGGACGAGCTGAACGGCTTCCTCGCCGACGGCACACTCTCCCGCCTGGACACCGCCTTCTCCCGCGACCAGCGCGCCAAGGTCTACGTCCAGGACCGCATACGGGAACACGGGCCGCTGGTGTGGTCGTGGCTCCAGGACGGCGCCCACTTCTACGTGTGCGGTGACGCCTCACGGATGGCGAAGGACGTCGACCAGGCACTCAGGGACATCGCGGTCCTGCACGGCGGCCTGGACCGGGCGGGCGCGGCGGCGTACGTGAAGCAACTCGCCGCCGAGAAGCGCTATGTGCGTGACATCTACTGACCGAACCAGTGGGCGGGGCGCCACCCACACGTGCAAGTATCTGTCGCCATGAGGGCGTCCCCTGTGGTCCGGAGCCTGCGCGCGGCGGTGTTCGCCGCGCTCTGTGTGCTGCTGGCTTCCGGAGGACACGCGCTGGCTACCGGGATGGCGCCGCCGGTGTGGGCCCAGGGCGCCGGATTCGTGCCGGTGTTCGCGGCCGGCTGGCTGCTCGGCGGCCGGGAACGGTCGCTCGGAGCCATCGGCGGGGCGACCCTCGTCTCCCAGGGCGGACTGCACCTGGCCTTCGGCGCGGCACGACCGCACACGGTGATGGTCATGCACGGCATGCGCATGTCCCACTCCCATGTGCACGCCCTGACCCCGCACGCCACCGCAGCCCACGTCTCGGCCGCCGTCCTGCTGACCTGGTGGCTGCGGCGCGGCGAGGCCGCCCTGTGGTCGCTCCTGCGCCGGGCCGTCGCCCTGGTCCCCGGGCTCGTGGCCTGGTGGCGCGGGTATGGCGAGCCCCTCGCGCCGGGCTCCGTGCGGCCGGTCACCGAGAAGAACCCCCACGCACTCCGCCGCCTCCTGCTGCGGCACTCGGTCCACCGACGCGGACCACCCACCCGGATCCCGTACGCGCTCTGACCCCCTCACCCCTTTTCTTCGGTACGGAGATCCCTCACCCATGTCCTCAGCACACACCCTCCTGCGCCGCGCCGGCCTCGGCAGCGCGCTCGCCGCCGCCACCGTCCTCACCGCAGCGGGCGTCGCCTCCGCACACGTCACCGTCCACCCGGACAGCTACGCCAAGGGCGCCACCGACGGCGCGCTGACTTTCCGCGTGCCCGACGAGAGCGACACCGCGAGCACCACGAAGGTCCAGCTGTTCCTGCCGACCGACCACCCCCTGCTGGGCGTGCTCGTCTCCCCGCACGACGGCTGGACCGCCAAGGTCACCGACACCAAACTCAAGACGCCGGTCAAGACGGACGACGGCACGATCACCGACGCGGTCTCCGAGATCACCTGGACCGGCGGGAAGATCGGCCCCGGCCAGTACGAGGACTTCGACGTCGCCTTCGGTCAACTGCCCGACGACACGGCCCAGTTGTCCTTCAAGACGCTCCAGACCTACTCCGACGGCAAGATCGTCCGCTGGATCGAGGAGGCCGCGTCCGGCGACGACGAGCCGGAGAACCCGGCGCCGGTCCTCAAACTCACGGCGGCCGACACCACGTCCGTCACCACCTCCAAGGAGGCGTCGAAGACCCCGGCCGCCACCACCAAGGCGTCGGCGAGCGACTCCACCGCGCGCGGCCTCGGCGTCGCCGGGCTGGTCGTCGGCGTGCTCGGCCTCGCGGCCGGGGCCTTCGCCGTCGTACGGAACCGCCGTACGCAGTGAGGAAGTACCTGTGGATTTACGTACCCACAGGTGACTTCCGGTGCCCGGATGGAAGGATGAGGCGCCATGACAGCAGGGTGGGGTTCGCGCACGGTACGGGCCGCGGTGTTCGCGGCCGTCTGTGTGCTGCTCGCCGCCCTGGGCCACGTCCTCATGTCCGGCACCCATGTGCCGGGCTGGACACTGGCCGCCGCCCTGGTCGTGACCGGGTGCGCCGGCTGGTGTCTGGCCGGCCGTGAACGCGGGCTGCCGCTGATCGTGGCCGTCGTCGTCGCCGCCCAGACGGCCCTCCACTCGGCGTTCTCCCTCGCCCAGCCCACATCGGCGGGGCAGGACATGGGCGCGATGCACATGGAGTCCATGCACACGAGCGGCGTGGACTCCATGGACGCGGCTCAGTTGGGGACCTCGTCGGGTGTCGGCGCGCTCTCGTACTGGCTGCCCTTCGGCATGTACGCCGCCCACCTGCTCGCCGCGCTCCTCACCGGCCTCTGGCTGGCGTACGGCGAGCGGGCCGCGTTCCGCATCCTGCGGGCCGTGGCCGGGTGGCTGGTCGCCCCGCTGAGGCTGTTGTTCGCCCTGCCCGCCACCCCGCACCGCCCGCGTCTGCGGGTGCGCCGCGCCCGTTCGACGCGGGGGCCGCGGCTTCTCCTTCTCCCCCACGCGATCACCCATCGGGGACCGCCCCCGGGGACCGCTGTCGCCTGACGACAGACGGCACCCCGAGGCAGCCCCTGCGCGCCTCGGGCCCGGTCGTACACCCACCTGTGCCCACCGCACCTGTGCTCACTGCACACGTGCGTACTGCACACGTGCTCACCGCACATGTGGTCGCCGTACGGCCGTCTCCCCTCACCGGGCCGCCGCGCACCCCTGTGCGCCGGAGTGGCCCGGATCACGGCTCACCCGAGGACACCTGGTGATCACTTCCGCCCCGCCCGCACCGGCCGACCCCCGCAGCAAACGGGAGTCCGCCGACGCCTCCGCGACCGCCTGGGCGCTCGCCGCCCGCGCCGGTGACGCCGTCGCCGTCGACCACTTCGTGCGCGCCCTGCACCGTGACGTCCTGCGCTATGTCTCCTACCTGAGTGCCGACCCCCAGGCGGTGGACGATCTGGCCCAGGAGACGTTCCTGCGGGCGCTCGGCAGCCTGCACCGGTTCGAGGGGCGTTGCTCGGCGCGGTCCTGGCTGCTGTCCATCGCCCGCCGGGCGGTGATCGACGGCTTCCGGCACGCGGCCGCACGGCCCCGCCGGTACGACGGTTCGGACTGGCAGACCGCCGCCGAGCGGGCCCAGCCGCGGGGTGTGCCCGGCTTCGACGACGGGATAGCGCTGCTCGATCTGCTCGGCGCGTTGTCCGACGAGCGGCGTGAGGCGTTCGAGCTGACGCAGATGCTGGGGTTGTCGTACGAGGAGGCGGCTGCGGTGAGCGGTTGTCCTGTGGGGACGGTTCGGTCTCGGGTGGCGCGGGCCAGGGCGGTGCTCATGGAGCTGGTGGTCTGAGCGCGCCTGGGCAGGGTGCCGCTCGGCGTGCAACACGGTGACCGGCGTCGACCCGCCCGCGCAGCGCGCGTACCGGGGCCGCCGTGTCCGACGGGGGGTGCGCCAGGCCGTCGTACGACACGAACGGGCAGGCCGGATCCCCGTGAACCCACTCCTTCGGAGCCGGCGCGGTCACCGGGTTCGTTACGGCCGTAGCTGTAGCCGTAGATCTGCCCGCAACCGCCCCGGTGACTACTCCGGCTTCGCCTCCACGGCGAGGTCCGGCATCAGCGCGCACAGCGCCATGCGCTGGTCGGGCCCCATGAAGCGGGCCAGCGCCTCCTTGACCGTCGCGGCGAGGGTGCTGGAGGACTCCTCCAGCAGGAGTCGGCCCTTCTCGGTGAGGGTCACCTCGACGCCCCGCTTGTCGCCGCACACCGACTTGCGGGTGACGAGGCCGGCGTGCTGGAGGCAGGCGATCTGGTAGGTGAGCCGGGTCTTGGGGCGGCCGAGGAGTTCCGCGATCTTCGTCATGCGCACACCGGCCGCGGGCCGCGCGCCCAGCAGGCACAGCACCAGGAACTCGTCGTGCGAGACGTCCAGCCCTTCCTTGACGACGGAGCGCAGCTCCTGTTCCACGGCGCCCGTCGCGGCCAGCAGCAGCATCCAGGCGTGCAGCTCGGGCGGCAGGATCCCGTCGGACAGGGAGGGACATTCGGACTGGTCGGACATGAATTCAAGTGTAGCTGTTGTTCAAATTTGGAGTATGGGCTAGCGTGATGTCATCCAAATTTGGACTACAGAGATACAGCAGTCCATGAGCGCGTCCCGCGTCCCCATGCACGTCCCCAGGAGTGAGAGACCATGACCGTCGCCGTCGAAACCGGAACCTGGCAGCTCGACCGGACCGCCACCACCGTCGCCCTGAAGCACAAGACGATGTGGGGCCTGGTCACGGTGAAGGGCGCCTTCACCACCGTGGACGGTCAGGGCGAGGTGCGGGCCGACGGATCCGCCGTCGGCACCCTGACCCTCGACGCCGCCTCCCTCGACACCAAGAACGCCAAGCGCGACGAGCACCTGCGCGGGGCCGACTTCTTCGACGTCGCGAACCACCCCGAGATCACCTTCGCGGTGCGCAGCGCCGAGCTCCGGGACGGCGACCAGGTGCATGTGATCGGCCAGCTCACCGTGCGCGGCATCAGTCGCCCCCAGTCCTTCACCGGGCGGCTCGGCGAGGCGAGCGCGGACGCGGTCACGGTGAACGCCGAGTTCTCGGTGGACCGCGACCACTTCGGCCTCGGCTGGAACCAGCTGGGCATGATCCGCGGCCTGACCACGGTCACCGCCGCGCTCCGCTTCAAGCGGTCGGCGGCCTGACCCGTCAGGTCGTCGGCAAGGTGACCCAGGCGCTCGACAGCGTCTGCGGTGAGGACGTGAACACCCGGAGCCGGATCCGCTGACCCGGCTTCGGCAGGGCGTACGCCCCATCGGGCGGCCGCAGTTCATAGGTCGCCGTCGCATGGGCGGCCAGCGTGGCCGGCCCCCGCAGGACCGAGAAATACGGGTACATGCCCTGGCCCCGCGTCAGCGTGAAGTGCGGGGCGAGGGCGTCGTCGTCGGTGTTGGTGACGCGGAGGGTCAGCCGGGAGAGCGTGCGGGTGTCATGGTGCAGCGCGGTGACCTCCATGCGCAGGGGCGGTGAGCCGGTGGCCGCCAGCGCCGCGCTCGCCAGGGCCGGGCTCAGCAGCAGTACGGCCGCGGCGATCCGAGCGGGGCGCCGCTGCGGGCCACCGAGCCGTGCCGTGAACGGCTGCCAGGCCCCGGCGAACTCCGACGCGGGAGCGGTGACGGCCGCCGCGAGCCACAGCGGCGTCATCATCAGGTAGTAACCGTCCTGTGAACGGGTCGCCAGATAGAAGGCCAGCCACGGCAGCACGGTCACCGCCGGGCCCAGTCGGCGCACGAACAGCACGGACAGCGCCAGCAGACCGGCGAGCAGCAGCAGGCTCGCGTACCCGTACCAGTCGAGCCGGTCGCTGCCGTCCGTGAGATACAGCGACACACCCACCAGGCCCTGGCCGTGCAGCACCGCACCCTGGACCAACGGCAGCGCGATCCCCTTGAACCACGCGACCGGCTGGCTCACGATGAAATACGTGTTGATCAGCAGCCATACGGTGGTGGCGACCCCGGCGAGTCGCAGTACCACCAGGCTCGCCGCCCGCGCGCCGAGCTCCCCGCGCCGCACGGCGTAGATCCCGGCGATGAGGAACGGCGTCAGGAACCACGGCAGTTGCTGCGCCGCGCACGCAGCGCCCAGACAGGCGGCCTGCGCCACCCCGGCCGCCCCCAGCCGCCCGCCCCGCCCGATCCGGGGCCAGCGCACCACCACCGGCACCAGCAGGGCCAGCGCCAGGATCGCCGGGTAGCCGAGCCTGCCGTACATGGAAATCATCGAGAATCCCAGGCACGCCATGGTCGCCGCCGAACGCCACGGCACGGGCAGCAGCCGCCACAGCACGACCGTGCCGACGAGCAGCGCGCCGGTGCTCATCGCTATGGCGGGCAGGCCGCCGTGCCCGAGCGGGAGCAGGGTCGCGGTCAACAGCGGGGCGAGCGGGGGATAGCCGTACGTGTAGTCGTAGCCGCCCGTGACGGTCGGGGTCAGCGCGATGCCGTTGCCGCCGAACAACCAGGGCCAGGGGTGGCCGTAGACGCCGTGTCCGGCGACCAGGTCGCGGGCTGCCTGGGCGGTGAGGACGGACTCGTCGGAGCCGCGGTGGAACAGGACGAACGTGCACAGGGCGAGCGTCAGCCCGGTCACCAGCACGCACAGGTCCACGCGTGCCAGGGACCGCCGGCCGCGCACCACCAGGGCCAGGACGCCGCAGACGAGGATCGAGGCGTAGCAGACGGAGATCACCATGGCCACCGCAGGACGGTGGGTGGCGGCCTGCGTCCACACCTCGCGGGTGCCGATGAACAGACTGACGTCCGCGAGCAGCGTCAGGACGCGATGCCACTGCGTGGGGGGTTCCGGGGCTGCGGTCACCGCCGGCTGGGTCCGCCGGCCGGGTGCCGGCAGCTGGGTATCTGTCAGGAGCACGGCATCGGACGCTAACCGGACGCGGTGAGGGGCATGCCGTCGGAGGCCTAGAGTCCGGTGTGAGCCCGGTAAGACCCTTTCGTCACGGTGGGCGGGATCGGATCTGTCCGCCGATGCGTCGCCCACCGTGTCGCTGTTGGGCCGAACGGGTGACTTGGCGTAAGAATGGCTGGTGCAGGCATGGAAAAAATGCGAGTCGGAGCGGGGGACCGGTGAACAGGTACGACGTCACCGATGAACAGTGGGAAGGGCTCGCCCAGGTCGTTCCGCTGCGCGGGCGGGACGCGTGGCCGTCAGCGGTCGACCACCGGTCCGTACCGGAGGCGGAGACCGAGGCCCGGCGCCGTTTCGTCGTCCTGCGGATCAGCGTCTTCGCGGACGCCCGCGAGGTCGCCGAGACACTCATGGCGGGCATCCCCGTCCTGCTCGACCTCACCGCCGCCGAGACGGACGTCGCCAAGCGGGTTCTCGACTTCAGTACGGGCGTCGTGTTCGGACTGGCGAGCGGGATGCACCGGGTGGACCGCAACGTGTTCCTGCTGACACCGGCCGGAACCGAGGTGACGGGGCTGATGGAAGGCGCGGGGATGCCGGGGTCCTGAGCCCCGGCGGTTCGCTCGATCGTAGGAAGGCCGCGAGGCAGGAACGGTTCGCCCGCCGGCGGAGTCCTACGGTCCGGATATGCGTGTACCCCCCACATCCGCCACGCCCCCGGCGTCCGCCACGTCTCCCGTCGTCCCGGCCCAGTCGGCTCCTCCGCTCACGGAGCAGTCACCGGGCGGTGAACGCCGTCCCGGCCGGCCCTGTCTCACCGAACTCCGGCTGTCCGCGTACGCCGCGCACCGGCAGGCCGGGTTACCGCTCGGGCCGCTGACGCTGTTCGCCGGACCGAGCGGCGGCGGCAAGACGAGCGCGCTCAGGGCGTACGAGGCCCTCGCGCGACTCGGCGGCGGCGCGAGCCTCGCCGAGGTGTTCCCCGACCCCGTCGCCTGCGTCCCGGACCGGGCCCGCCCCGACGCGCAACGCCGCCGCGGCTTCCGGATCGGCTGCACGGCCGACGGACCCGAGGGGCCGGTCCGCCTCGACGTCGCCGTCCAGGCCGAGCCCGAACTGCGCATCGTGGGCGAGCGGTTGACCTCCGGCGGGGTCGTCCTCCTGGAGACCGCCCTGCGCGACCCCTCCCGCCGGACCGTGCAGGCCGCCTGGCACACCGCGGGGGCCGCCCCGGTCACCCGGGCCCCGCTCCCGGACGACCGACTCGGCACCGCACTCCTCCCACTGCGCGTGGCCGGCAAGACGGACGGGCAGCGGAGCGTCCTCGCCGCCGCCGAACAGATGGTCGTCGCCCTGCGCTCCGTCTTCGGCTGCGACCCACGGCCCGGACGCATGCGCCTGCCCGTCCCGGCCGGCTCCGGACGACTGCTCGGCGGCTGCGACAACCTCGCCGACGTCCTGTGGCGCACCCGCGCGGAGTGCGGCCGACGGCACGCGCAGCTCGTCGCCGCGGTGCGCGCCGGGTGCGCGGGGTCCGTCACCGACGTCCTCGCCGAACCGCTGCTCACCGGCACGGTCCGGGCGCTGCTCGACCGCGGCGACGGCAGCCGTACGGAGCTGAAGCGGCTCGGCGACGGCGAGTTGAGGTACCTCGCCCTCGCGCTGGTGCTGCTCACCGGACCCGGCGTGCTGGAGGTCGACCCGGCCGGCGAAGTGCCCGCGGCGATGCAGACGCTCACCGTGCTCGCCGACAACCTCGACCGCGGACTGGACGTACGGCAGCGGGCCGAACTGCTGCGGCTGGCAGTGCGGATGTGCGAGCGCGGGCACATCCGGCTCGTCGGCGCGGTGAGCGACGCCTCCTGGGCGGCCGGGACGGAGGGCGTCACGGTGGTACACCTGGTGCCGTGACAGAACCTCTTGACGTGGCGAAACTGCAGCGCAGGCTGGCCGAGTTCGCGGCGGCCCGCAACTGGCAGCCCTACCACACCCCCAAGAACCTCGTCGCCGCGCTCAGCGTGGAGGCCTCCGAACTGGTCGAGATCTTCCAATGGTTGACGCCCGAGGAGTCGGCGCGGGTCATGGACGACCCCGACACCGCGCACCGCGTCAAGGACGAGGTCGCCGACGTGCTCGCGTATCTGCTCCAGCTGTGCGGGGCGCTCGGCGTCGATCCGTTGGCGGCGCTGGACGCGAAGATCGACCGGAACGAGCGGAGGTTTCCGGCTCCGTGAGGAGTGGTCCAGTCCTCTTTCACTCTCCGTGATGAGACGGTGGTCCGAAATCGATTTGGTGTCCACAAATTTCCGTCTACCTCTGGCTTTTCGTTCCGAGCGACCTCACTCTGGGTAGTGGACAAGGGAGTTCGGGCGGACGTGCCGGGGGCGCGTCGCGACAGACGGGGGCAGCCGATGGACGCGGTGCGGCTCATCGTGACGAGCAGGCGTGCCCTGGCCGGGGGCGGCGAGGCGCCTCAGGTCATGGCCGAGGTGTGGCAGGCGCAGGCTCTGGCCCAGGCGATAGGGAGTCGCCTCGCGGTCGCCGGACCACCGGAACTCCGCGGCGAGGCCCTCGGGTTGACCGAACTCGCGGGCCGCGGCTGCGGTGTCCTGGACCGCCCCGACATCGCCTTGGCGGAGTTGCGGGCCGCGCAGCTCACCGACCTGGGCGACGCCCGCCAGGCACTGCTCTGCCTCGGCGGCCTCCTCGGCGAGGTGGGCATCGCCCTGGTCTCTCTCGCCTGCGCCGCGGACGACGAGACGACGTACTGGCAGTGCATGGAGGCGATCGACGCGGCGGACGAGTCTCGGGACCGGGTGCTGGAGATGCTGCGAAGACTTGCGGACCGGGGGGAGGTGGCGGTGGAGCGGGAGGCGGGGTGAGTTGTCGGCCACGGGCCTGGCGGGGGGTGGGGTGAGTTGTCGGCTACGGGCTTGGCGGGGGGTGGGGTGAGTGTTCGGCCGCGGGCCTGGCCGGAGGGCCTGGGCCTGGCGGGAGGGAGGGTGAGCTCTCAGTCGCGGGTTCGGTGGATGCCGGCCGAGCCCCGCGGCGGAGCCACTCATGCCACAGCCCCGCGCCCCTGACTGGGCACAGCTGGGCACGCTCCGACTGCACCCACTCAGGGGCGCGGGGAACTGCGCGACCAGCCCCCACCGGCCCGCACCCGGCGGACCTTCACCGGCCCGCGCCTGGGGGCTCCTCATCGGCCTGCACCCGGCGGCCCCCATCGGGCCGCACCTGGCTGACCTTCACGGGGCTGTACCCGGCGGGCCTTCATAGGCCCGCACCCGGCGGCTCCTCATCGGCCTGCACCCGGCGGCCCCCACCGGGCCGCACCTGGCTGACCCTCACGGGCCCGCACCCGGCGGACCTTCATAGGCCCGCACCCGCCGGCGCCGGTGAGCGGACCTCGCCCGCGTCCCGGCCTCCCCGGGGTGACCGAACCCTCAGACGGCCTCTTCCTCGCCGACGCCCCGGCCCGCCGAACCTCCGGCCGACTGAAGATCCGCGTCCAGTGCCGAAAGATCCGCGTTCAGCGACGCCATCAACTCCTCCATCTGCTGCAGCAACCCCTTCGGCTGCCCAGCCAGCGACACGGTTTCCTCGGACATGACGGCCTCCTCGGCCCAAGTACCCGGACGGCGGGGCCGACGCGGGTAACGGATGACGCACCGGCGACGACAAGCCGGCTCCGCCCGAGCCAACGATCACCAAAGGGCCCGGTCACTGGCATGGTCACCCCTCCCGCACGCCGTTGACGCATTTTCACCCGCCCGGGGACCACTGAGGTCACAGGGGCTGCTGAGGCCACGGCGCACTCCTGCGTGCAGGATGGAGACATGGATCTCCGCATCTTCACCGAGCCCCAGCAGGGCGCGAGCTACGACACCCTCCTCACCGTCGCCAAGGCCACCGAGGATCTCGGTTTCGACGCCTTCTTCCGCTCCGACCACTACCTCAGGATGGGCGACGCCGACGGCCTCCCCGGCCCCACCGACGCCTGGATCACCCTCGCCGGCCTGGCCCGCGAGACCAAGCGCATACGCCTCGGCACCCTGATGACCGCCGCCACCTTCCGGCTGCCCGGCGTCCTCGCCATCCAGGTCGCCCAGGTCGACCAGATGTCCGGCGGCCGCGTCGAACTGGGCCTGGGCGCAGGCTGGTTCGAGGAGGAGCACGCGGCGTACGGCATCCCGTTCCCGAAGGAGAAGTTCCCCCGCCTGGAGGAGCAACTGGAGATCGTCACCGGTCTGTGGGCCACCGAGCCCGGGGAGACCTTCGACTTCCACGGCAAGCACTACGACCTCACGAAGTCACCCGCACTGCCCAAGCCCGCGCAGAGCAGGATCCCCGTGCTGATCGGCGGCCAGGGCGCGACCCGCACCCCGCGGCTGGCAGCCCGCTACGCCGATGAGTTCAATATGCCGTTCGGCACGCCCGAGGACAGCGAGACGCAGTTCGGCCGGGTCCGGGCCGCCGCTCAGGAGGCGGGCCGCGCGGCCGACGCGATCACCTTCTCCAACGTCCTCGTCGTCTGCGTCGGCAAGGACGACCAGGAGGTCGCCCGCCGCGCCGCGGCGATCGGCCGCGAGGTCGACGATCTCAAGACCAACGGCCTGGCCGGCACCCCCGCCGAAGTCGTCGACAAGATCGGCCGCTACGCCGCCGTGGGCTCGCGCCGCGTCTACCTCCAGGTTCTCGACCTCGACGACCTGGACCACCTGGAGCTGATCTCCGCCCAGGTCCAGTCGCAGCTGTCGTAACGCACCTACCGCGACGGTGACGGTGACCGGTTCACCGTCCGGCGGGTCGAGCCGTGTGTGTGCTCCGATCCGCCGGAGGTGCCGTCACGGCTCGTGGCCCACCGCCACGTACTGCGGTACGACGGGGGTCAGCCCTGATGAAAAACCCCGGGTGCCGGCGATGCCCGGTCGGTACGGTGTGCGTATTCGCAGTTCAGACCCGTACTCCCACCGTTCTGAGGCCAGTCACCGTGTTCCTGACCCTCACCACCACCGGCACCCCCGAGCGCCCAGCCACCGATCTCGGCTTCCTGCTGCACAAGCACCCCGGGAAGGCGCAGGCGTTCTCCACGTCCTACGGCACAGCGCACGTCCTGTATCCCGATGCGGACGAACAGCGCTGCACGGCCGCGCTGTTGCTGGAGGTCGATGCGGTGGCGCTGGTCAGGCGCGGCAAGGGCAAGGGCCGCGGTGGCGCCCCCGACGCGGCACTCGCGCAGTACGTCAATGACCGCCCGTACGCGGCCTCTTCGCTGCTCGCGGTGGCGCTGAGCGCGGTGTTCTCCAGTGCGATGCGCGGGGTGTGCAGCGCCCGACCCGAACTCCCGGGGCAGGCGAGGCCGTTGCGTATCGAGGTGCCGGCGCTCCCGGCCCGCGGTGGTCCGGAACTCGTACGACGGCTCTTCGAGCCGCTCGGCTGGACGGTGAGCGCCGAACCGGTCGCGCTGGACACCGAGTTCCCGCAGTGGGGCGACTCGCGCTACGTCCGCCTTGAACTGGAGTCCACGCAGCTCACCGTCGCCGAGGCGCTGCGTCATCTGTACGTCCTCCTGCCGGTCCTCGACGACGCCAAGCACTACTGGGTGTCCCCCGACGAGGTCGACAAGCTGCTCAGGGCCGGTGAGGGCTGGCTGCCCGAGCACCCGGAGCAGAAGCTGATCACCAGCCGTTACCTGTCCCGACGCTGGTCGCTGACGCGCGAGGCGATGGAACGCCTCGAACTGGTGCGGCTCGCCGAGACCGACGACAGCGAGGTCGAGGACATCGACAACGCCGTCGAGGCGGAGACCGAGACAGAGGAGAGGCCCACCCCGCTCGCCGTGCAGCGACGTGACGCGATCATCGAGGCCCTGCGTGCCTCCGGTGCCGCCCGTGTCCTCGATCTCGGCTGCGGACAGGGCCAGTTGGTGCAGGCATTGCTCAGGGACCCGAAGTTCACCGAGATCGTCGGCGTCGACGTGTCGGTGCGGGCGCTCACCATCGCCTCCCGTCGGCTGAAGCTGGACCGCATGGGGGAGCGGATGGCCTCCCGCGTCCAGCTCTTCCAGGGCTCGCTGGCCTACACCGACAAGCGGCTCAAGGGGTACGACGCCGCCGTGCTCAGCGAGGTCATCGAGCACCTGGACCTGCCCCGGCTGCCCGCCCTGGAGTACGCGGTGTTCGGCGCGGCCCGCCCCCGGACGGTCCTGGTGACCACCCCGAACGTCGAGTACAACGTCCGCTGGGAGAGCCTCCCGGCCGGGCATGTCCGGCACGGTGACCACCGCTTCGAGTGGACGCGCGCGGAGTTCCGGGCGTGGGCGTCGGCGGTGGCCGAACGGCACGGGTACGACGTGGAGTTCACACCGGTGGGGCCTGACGACCCCGAGGTGGGACCGCCCACACAGATGGCCACGTTCGCCATGAAGACCGAGAAGTCGCAGAAGACCGAGAGGGAGGCGAAGGCCGCATGAGTGAGACACCGACCAAGGGACGGGTGCTCCCCGTCACCGACCTCTCCCTCGTCGTCCTCGTGGGCGCCTCCGGCTCGGGCAAGTCCACGTTCGCCCGACGGCACTTCAAGCCGACCGAGGTCATCTCCTCGGACTTCTGCAGGGGTCTGGTCTCCGACGACGAGAACGACCAGGGCGCGACCAGGGACGCCTTCGACGTCCTGCACTACATCGCGGGCAAGCGCCTGGCCGCCGGCCGCCGCACGGTCGTCGACGCGACCAGCGTGCAGCAGGACAGCCGACGCCAGCTGATCGAGCTGGCGAAGCAGTACGACGTCCTGCCGATCGCCATCGTGCTCGACGTGCCCGAGGAGGTGTGCGCCGCGCGCAACGCGGACCGTACCGACCGGGCCGACATGCCGATCCGGGTCATCAAGCGCCACATCCGCGAACTGAGGCGCTCCGTGCGGCACTTGGAGCGCGAGGGCTTCCGCAAGGTGCACGTCCTGCGCGGGGTGGCGGACGTGGAGAACGCCACCGTCGTCACCGAGAAGCGCTTCAACGACCTGACCCATCTCACCGGCCCCTTCGACATCGTCGGCGACATCCACGGCTGTGCCGCCGAACTGGAGGTTCTGCTGGGCAAGTTGGGCTACGCCGACGGCGTCCACCCCGAGGGCCGTACCGCGGTCTTCGTCGGCGACCTCGTCGACCGCGGCCCGGACAGCCCCGGTGTGCTGCGCCGCGTGATGTCGATGGTCAAGTCGGGCAACGCGCTGTGCGTGCCGGGCAACCACGAGAACAAGTACGGCCGTCACCTGAAGGGCCGCAAGGTCCAGCACACCCACGGCCTGGCCGAGACCATCGAGCAGATGGAGTCGGTGTCGGACGAGTTCCGGGCCGAGGTGCGGGAGTTCATCGACGGCCTCGTCAGCCACTACGTCCTCGACGGCGGCCGCCTGGTCGTGTGCCACGCCGGTCTGCCGGAGAAGTACCACGGCCGTACCTCCGGCCGGGTCCGCTCGCACGCGCTGTACGGCGACACCACAGGTGAGACCGACGAGTTCGGGCTGCCGGTGCGCTACCCGTGGGCGGAGGACTACCGGGGGCGGGCCGCGGTCGTCTACGGCCACACCCCGGTCCCGGAGGCGACCTGGCTCAACAACACCATCTGCCTCGACACCGGTGCCGTCTTCGGCGGCAAGCTCACGGCGCTGCGCTGGCCGGAGCGGGAACTGGTCGACGTACCGGCTGAACGGGTCTGGTACGAGCCGGTCAAGCCGCTGAAGTCGGAGGCGCCCGGCGGGCACGACGGCCGGCCGCTCGACCTGGCCGACGTGCACGGCCGCAGGGCCGTGGAGACCCGGCTCGCGGGCCGGGTCGCGGTCCGCGAGGAGAACGCGGCGGCGGCCCTGGAGGTCATGAGCCGCTTCGCGGTGGACCCGCGGCTGCTGCCGTACCTTCCGCCGACGATGGCGCCCACCGCGACCAGTCATGTCGAGGGCTTTCTGGAGCACCCGGCTCAGGCGTTCGCGCAGTACGCCGAGGACGGTGTCGTGCGGGTCGTGTGCGAGGAGAAGCACATGGGCTCGCGGGCGGTGGCCCTGGTGTGCAGGGACGCGGAGGCGGCCCGCAGGCGCTTCGGGGTGGACGGCCCGACCGGCTCGCTGTACACGCGCACCGGCCGTCCGTTCTTCGACGACGAGTCGGTGACGGAGACGATCCTCGACCGGCTGCGGACGGCGATCGGTGAGGCCGGTCTGTGGGCCGAACTCGACACGGACTGGTTGCTGTTGGACGCCGAGCTGATGCCGTGGTCGCTGAAGGCCTCCGGCCTGCTGCGGTCGCAGTACGCCGCCGTCGGTGCCGCGTCCGGCGCGGTGTTCCCGGGCGCGCTGGCCGCGCTGCGGGGTGCGGCGGACCGGGGCGTCGACGTGAGTGATCTGCTGGCCCGCCAGCGTGAACGGGCCGATGCGGCAGGCGCGTTCACCGACGCGTACCGCCGCTACTGCTGGATCACCGACGGCCTCGACGGCGTCCGCCTGGCACCGTTCCAGATCCTCGCGGTCCAGGGCCGCAGCCTCGCCGCGCTCCCGCACGACGAGCAACTGGCCCTGCTGGACCGCCTGGTGGAGCACGACGGCACCGGCCTGCTCCAGACCACCCGACGCCTCTACGTCGACACCGGTGACCCGGAGTCGGTGCGGGCGGGTGTCGACTGGTGGCTGGAGATGACCGGCCGCGGTGGTGAGGGCATGGTCGTCAAGCCGCTCGGCGCGGTGGTCCGCAGCACGGAGGGACGTCTGGTGCAGCCCGGCATCAAGTGCCGGGGCCGGGAGTACCTGAGGATCATCTACGGCCCCGAGTACACCCGGCCGGAGAACCTCGACCGGCTGCGCAAGAGGTTCCTCAACCACAAGCGCTCCCTCGCGATCCGCGAGTACGCGCTCGGCCTGGAGGCCCTGGACCGCCTCGCCGAGGGCGAGCCGCTGTGGCGGGTGCACGAGGCGGTGTTCGGGGTGCTGGCACTGGAATCGGAGCCGGTGGACCCGCGGTTGTGAGCCAGTGGATCGGTGGTTGTGAGGCCACGGTCCGGGGTGGCGCTCCATCGGCGTCCCCCGGGCCGCGGCCTCCGCCGCTCTCACCCCACCAACCGCAACCGCTCCCGGCAGATCCCCACGTCCACCGTCTGTCCCCAGGTCAGTTCCACCGCGTCCGTCTCCATCCCGTCGCCGAAGGCGATGAGCCGTTCGGACTCGACGGTGAGGCGGAGGCGGCTGGGGGCGGGGAGTTCGCCCGCGGTCAGGGAGGTCCCGGTGACCGGGGACGGCCAGGCCTCGCGGACGAACCACAGCAGGCGGTCCTCCGTCGGACCCGGCAGCCGCAGGCCGCCGCCCCGTTCCTGCCACACCGACCGGACCCAGCCCGTGGCTCCGGTGCCCGTCCCCACCAGCACCCCGGAGGAAGCCTGGGCCTCGACGACACCCCCGTCGCCCTCCAGGCCCAGGCGGTATCTGGCCGTCTGGTGTCCGGCGGCACCCAGGTAGATCTCGTTCAGTGCGACGAGTCGCTGGGTGTCGTCGGCGACGGCTTCGACCATGGTGAGTTCGTCCGCCGCGGTGCCGAGGGCCGCCGCCCGGAGCAGCGCGGCGGCCTGCGCGGGGCGGTGGCGCACCAGGATGCCGGGGTTCCGGCCGGGTTCCGTGTCGATGCCCAACACCGGTTGCCCGGACAGGTACTTGGCCACGTTCGCGACCAGACCGTCCTGTCCGACCACCACGACGACGTCCTCCGGCGCGAACAGGAAACGGTCCAGATCCGCCCGCTCCACCCGCGCCTGACGCCAGGTCAGCGGAATCGCCGCGGTCACTTCGGCGATGGCCCGACGGGCGCGGTGGTGGCGTTCGGCGACCTCCTCGATGTCCCGGCCCCGGGAGGAGAGGAAGAAGGCGGCCTGCCCGTGGGTGCCGTGGTGGGACACCAACTCCTCGTACTCCGTGGTGCGGTGGACCAGAACGGCTCGCGGTGCGAGGCTCACTCCGGCTCCCGCGCGCCCAGCTTGGCCAGCAGCCCCGTCAGCACATCCGGCGAGATCGTCAGGCTGTCGATGTGCGGCAGGTTCTCCGCGAACCGGGTCCCGGTGAGGGCGTGCAGCGTGGCGACGTCGACGTCGGCGTGCACCCGCAGCCAGGCGGCCTGTGCCTGCGCCTTCGCGTCACCCACCTCGCGTGCCCCCTCGGCCTCGGCCCGCGCCAGCCGTACCGAACGCTTCGCCTCCGCCTCCGCCCGTACCGCGTCCGCGGCCGCGTGCTCCTCGGCCTCCCGGCGGGTGTTGGTGCCGCGCTGCTCCACCAACTGCTCCTCCCGGCGGGCGAGTTCGATCTGGCTGTCCAGTTCGTTCTCGGCGATGGCCCGTTCCCGCTCGACAGCCACGGCGCGCCGCTCGTAGGTCGCCCGGTCCGCCTCCTGCTGGATCTGTTCGCGGGCCGGGGTGCGCAGCGCCCGCTCGACCTCCGGTTCGGGGCGCACCGCCATCACGCGTACGGCGACCACCTCGATGCCGGTGGCCGGCAGTCGCGGCTCGGCATCGAGCCCCGCCGTGATCCGTTCGCGCACCGCGGCCACACCGTCGACCAGCGCCGACGACAGGGGCGTACGGGCCAGGACGTCCAGCGCGTGCTGCTGGGCCGTCTCCGTCAGGAGCGAGCCGAGCTGCTCCAGCGGGGCGCCCCGCCACACCCCGGTGTCGGGGTCGATCGAGAAGTCCAGCCGGGCGGCGGCCAGCGCCGGGTCGCCGATCCGGTAGGTCACCGTCGCCTGCACCGCCACGTCCTGGAAGTCGGATGTACGGGCATGGAACGTCATGGCCAACTCGCGGTCGTCGACCGGCACTTCGGAGAGTGCGGCGGTCAGTGCGCGGAACCAGAAGCTGAGTCCGGGGCCGTCGTGCAGCAGTGTGCCGCCGCGGTGGTGCCGGATGTGCGCCGTGGGTGCGCCGCGCAGGTGGCGCCAGCCGAGGCGCCGGGTGATGTCGGCCATCGAACTCCCTCTTTTCGTCTAGAAGACGATAACCGGCCGTCCCGTTTATCGTCAAGAGGACGACAAAGGGGAATCCGGTCGGATCGAGGGGTCAACACGCCTTCCGTTGGTCAGGATGGGGACATGGGATTCCATGTCGACTCCGAGACCGGGCGGCTGCGCCGCGTCATCCTTCACCGGCCGGATCTCGAGCTCAAGAGGCTCACCCCGAGCAACAAGGACGCACTGCTCTTCGACGACGTGCTGTGGGTGCGCCGGGCGCGCGTCGAGCACGACGGGTTCGCCGACGTGCTGCGCGACCGGGGCGTGGCCGTCCATCTCTTCGGCGACCTGCTCACCGAGGCGCTGGAGGTTCCGGCGGCCCGGTCCCTCGTCCTGGACCGCGTCTTCGACGAGAAGGAGTACGGCCCGCTGGCCACCGACCATCTCCGGGCCTCCTTCGAGGCGCTGCCCGCCGGGGAGCTCGCGGAGGCCCTCGTCGGCGGCATGACCAAGCGGGAGTTCCTGGAAGCGCACCCGGAACCGACCTCCGTGCGCTTCCACGTCATGGACCTCGACGACTTCCTCCTCGCCCCCCTGCCCAACCACCTCTTCACCCGCGACACCTCGGCCTGGATCTATGACGGCGTCTCGGTCAACGCCATGCGCTGGCCGGCCCGGCAGCGCGAGACGGTCCACTTCGAGGCGATCTACCGGCACCATCCGCTCTTCCGTGACGAGACGTTCCACATCTGGTCGGAGGGGCAGGCCGACTACCCCTCCACCATCGAGGGCGGGGACGTCCTCGTCATCGGCAACGGCGCCGTCCTCATCGGCATGAGCGAGCGGACCACGCCCCAGGCCGTCGAGATGCTCGCGCACAAGCTGTTCGCCGAGGGTTCCGCGCAGTCGATCGTGGCCCTCGACATGCCGAAGCGGCGGGCCTTCATGCACCTCGACACCGTGATGACGATGGTCGACGGCGACACCTTCACGCAGTACGCCGGACTCGGCATGCTCCGCTCCTACACCATCGAGCCGGGCGTCGGCGACAAGGAGCTCAAGGTCACCGACCATCCGCCGGAGCACATGCACCGCGCGATCGCCGCCGCGCTCGGCCTCGACGCGATCCGTGTCCTGACCGCCACCCAGGATGTGCACGCGGCCGAGCGCGAGCAGTGGGACGACGGCTGCAACGTCCTCGCCGTGGAGCCGGGTGTCGTCGTCGCCTACGAACGCAACGCCACCACCAACACCCATCTGCGCAAGCAGGGCATCGAGGTGATCGAGATCCCGGGCAGCGAACTGGGGCGAGGGAGGGGTGGGCCGCGCTGCATGAGCTGTCCGGTGGAGCGGGAGGCCGTATAGGGGGCGGGGGCGGGGGCGGGGGCGGGGGCGGGGGCGGCGAGGGGGTGGCGGGGGAACGTGTGACCCTACAGTCGCACAGTCGACCGCATATAAATGCCGAGCCTCGTATAGACTTCCAAGGGTCCGTCTGTTCACGTACCCCTGGAGCGCCCCCATGGCGACCGTCCCCACCGCCCTCGCCGGGCGCCACTTCCTCAAGGAGCTCGACTTCACCGAGCAGGAGTTCCTGGGCCTGATCGAGTTGGCGGCCGAGCTGAAGGCCGCCAAGAAGGCGGGGGTCGAGACGCGGTACCTGAGCGGGAAGAACATCGCGCTGATCTTCGAGAAGACCTCGACGCGCACACGCTGCGCGTTCGAGGTCGCGGCGGCGGACCAGGGGGCCTCGACGACGTACCTGGACCCGTCCGGCTCGCAGATGGGGCACAAGGAGTCCGTACGGGACACCGCGCGCGTGCTCGGTCGTATGTACGACGGGATCGAGTACCGCGGGGACAGCCAGCGCAAGGTGGAGGAGCTCGCCGCGTATGCCGGGGTGCCGGTGTACAACGGGCTCACCGACGACTGGCACCCCACGCAGATGCTGGCCGACGTGCTGACCATGACCGAGCACACCGCGAAGCCGGTCCGGGAGATCGCGTTCGCCTACCTCGGTGACGCCCGGTTCAACATGGGCAACTCCTACCTGATCACCGGTGCGCTGCTCGGCATGGATGTGCGGATCGTCGCCCCGAAGTCCTACTGGCCCGCGCAGGACGTCGTGGAGCGGGCCCGCGCGCTCGCCGCGGAGAGCGGGGCTCGCGTCACTCTCACCGAGTCGCTGGAGGAGGGGGTGCGGGGGGCCGACTTCGTCGCCACGGATGTCTGGGTGTCCATGGGCGAGCCGAAGACGGTCTGGGACGAACGGATCGCGGCCCTGTCGCCGTACGCCGTGACCATGGACGTGCTGCGGGCCACCGGGAACGCGGACGTCCGGTTCCTGCACTGTCTCCCGGCCTTCCATGACCTCGGTACCAAGGTGGGGCAGGAGATCTTCGAGACCCACGGCCTTGAGTCCCTGGAGGTCACGGACGAGGTGTTCGAGTCGGCGCACTCGGTCGTGTTCGACGAGGCGGAGAACCGGTTGCACACGATCAAGGCCGTACTGGTCGCGACACTGGCCTGAACGGCCTCACGCCGGGCGCCACTGCGGCGGGACCGCCGACAGACGGAACCACACCGCCTTGCCCGACTCCGTGGGGCGGTGGCCGCAGGACGAACTGAGGGCGCGGATCAGCAGAAGGCCGCGGCCGTGTTCCTGCCAGGGGTCCGGGTCCTGGGTGTCCGGCTGGGTGAGGTGACCCGGCGGCGCCGGGTCCGGGTCGTGGACCTCGACCTGACAGCCGCTGGGGAGCAGCTCGACCACGAGCTCTATGGGGGTGTCGCCGGCCGTGTGCTCCACGGCGTTCGCCACCAGCTCGGCCGTCAGCAGCTCCGCGGTGTCGCTGTCCGCCCCGTGCTCCAGCTCGGCCAGCGCGGTGCGGACCAGAGCGCGTGCCACGGGCACGGCCGCGGCGGAGTGCGGCAGCGCGATGCGCCAGGAGGCGGAGGCTGGCGGGCGATCTTGCAAGGCGGTTCCGTTCATGAGCAGGCTGTCCTGCTTTCAACCGTATGAATGGTACGGCGCCGTCGGCAGGGGCGTCCGGCGGGCGCCGTACGGGACCTTCGGCCCCGTTGGCAGGCGGCATACCCGTAGCAACGGCTTGCCTCCCGCCGCTGATCCCACCGTTGCCTGTCTGTCGACGAGCCGTGACGGCTGTGACGGGTCCAGGTCACCTCTGCATCCCTCTATCGCGCAGTCATGACGACAGTCAAAGATGGGTGATAACTTCGAGAGGGAGAGCCCATCTCCGAGCCTCGCCACTCGCAC
This sequence comes from Streptomyces sp. NBC_00285, assembly GCF_036174265.1. Taxonomy (NCBI): domain Bacteria; kingdom Bacillati; phylum Actinomycetota; class Actinomycetes; order Kitasatosporales; family Streptomycetaceae; genus Streptomyces; species Streptomyces sp. NBC_00285. Next base: position 8,022,183 of record NZ_CP108055.1, read on the forward strand.
CGCTCGAGCACGAGGAGGCCGCACGATCATGAGCCCCTTCACCGGCTCCGCCGCCCGCACCCCCGACTGGCAGCACCTGCGTGTCGACCTCACCGACGGCGTCGCCACGGTCACCCTCGCCCGCCCCGAGAAACTCAACGCGCTCACCTTCGGCGCCTACGCCGACCTGCGCGATCTGCTCGCCGAGCTGTCCCGTGAGCGTTCCGTCCGGGCCCTGGTCCTGGCCGGCGAGGGCCGCGGCTTCTGCTCCGGCGGCGACGTCGACGAGATCATCGGCGCGACACTCGCCATGGACACCGCCCAGCTTCTGGACTTCAACCGGATGACCGGCCAGGTGGTGCGGGCGGTGCGGGAATGTCCGTTCCCTGTGATCGCGGCCGTGCACGGCGTGGCGGCGGGTGCGGGGGCGGTGCTGGCCCTGGCCGCCGACTTCCGGGTGGCGGACCCGTCGGCCCGGTTCGCGTTCCTGTTCACCAGGGTCGGCCTGTCCGGCGGCGACATGGGGGCGGCCTATCTGCTGCCTCGCGTGGTCGGCCTCGGCCATGCCACACGTCTCCTCATGCTCGGCGAACCGGTCCGCGCCCCCGAGGCCGAGCGCATCGGCCTGATCAGTCAACTGACCGAGGAAGGCAACGCGGGCGAGGCCGCCTCCGCCCTGGCCCGCCGCCTGGCCGAGGGCCCGGCACTGGCCTACGCCCAGACCAAGGCCCTGCTGACGGCGGAGCTGGACATGCCGTTGGCGGCGGCCGTGGAGCTGGATGCGGCAACCCAGGCCCTGTTGATGAACGGCGAGGACTACGCGGAGTTCCACAGGGCGTTCACGGAGAAGCGGCCGCCGAAGTGGCAGGGGCGTTGAGGATGCCGACTCCCCACCCGTCCGGCCGCCCACTGCGCGTGGCGGTCGTCGGCGGCGGCCCGGGCGGACTCTACGCGGCCGCCCTGCTCAAGCGCCTGGACCCGCGCAGAGAGATCACCGTCTGGGAACGCAACGCCCCCGACGACACCTTCGGCTTCGGAGTGGTCCTCTCCGACGAAACCCTGGGAGGCATCGAGCACGCCGACCCGGTGGTCCACGAGACACTGCAGAGCGAATTCGTCCGCTGGGACGACATCGACATCGTGCACCGGGGCACACGCCACACCTCCTCAGGCCACGGTTTCGCCGCCCTCGGCCGCAAGCGGCTCCTGGAAATCCTGCACAACCGCTGCCGTGCCCTCGGCATCCACCTGCGCTTCCGCACCGAGGCCCCGCCCGACCTGGCACAGACCCACGATCTCGTCATCGCGGCCGACGGAGTCAACAGCACCACACGCGAGGCCCACAGCCATGTGTTCCGCCCCCATGTGACCCCGCACCACTGCCGCTATATCTGGCTCGCCGCGGACTTCGCCCTCGAAGCCTTCCGCTTTGAGATCGCCGAGACCGAACACGGCGTGATGCAGCTCCACGGCTACCCCTACGCCCCCGGCGCGTCCACCGTGATCGTCGAGATGCGTACGGAGGTCTGGCAGGCGGCCGGATTCTCCGACCTCGACGAGAACGAGTCGACCGAGCGCTGCGCCAAGATCTTCGCCGAAGCGCTGGGCGGCCGCCCGCTGAGGTCGAACCACTCGGCATGGACGACCTTTCGCACCGTGTCCAACGCGCACTGGTCGCACGGCAACGTCGTGCTGCTCGGCGACGCCGCCCACACCGCCCACTTCTCCATCGGCTCCGGCACCAAGCTCGCCGTCGAGGACGCCCTCGCCCTGGCTGCCTGCCTGGACGAACAGCCTTCACTGGAAAGGGCGTTGGCGGCCTACGAGGCGGAGCGCAAACCCGTCGTCGCCTCCACGCAACGCGCCGCCCGCGCCAGCCTGGAGTGGTTCGAGAACCTCGGCCTGTACCTCGACCAGCCGCCCCGGCAGTTCGCCTTCAACCTGCTCACCCGCAGCCGCCGCGTCACCCACGACAACCTGCGCCTGCGCGACGCCCACTTCACCGGCGCCGTGGAACGCGAGTTCGGCTGCGAGCCCGGTACGCCCCCGATGTTCACCCCGTTCCGGCTGCGCGGCCTGACCCTGCGCAACCGGGTCGTCGTGTCACCGATGGACATGTACTCCGCCACCGACGGCCTCCCCGGCGACTTCCACCTGGTTCACCTGGGCGCCCGGGCGCTCGGCGGTGCGGGCCTGGTGATGACCGAGATGGTGTGCGTCTCTCCCGAGGGCCGGATCACACCCGGCTGCACCGGCCTCTACGACGGGGAGCAGACCGGGGCCTGGAAACGGATCACCGACTTCGTGCACGCGCGGTCACCGGGCACCGCGATCGGCGTGCAACTCGGCCACAGCGGCCGCAAGGGCTCGACCAAGCTGATGTGGGAGGGCATCGACGAACCGCTGCCGGACGGCAACTGGCCCGTCGTGGCGCCGTCCCCGATTCCGTACCGGCCCGACAGCCAGATCCCTCGCGAGCTCGACCACGACCAACTCGCCGATATCCGCGAGCAGTTCACGGCGGCCGCCCGGTGTGCCGACCGTGCAGGATTCGACCTCCTCGAACTGCACTGCGCGCACGGCTATCTGCTCTCCGGCTTCCTCTCCCCGCTGACCAACCGGCGCACGGACTCCTACGGCGGCTCGCTCACCGGCCGGCTCCGCTTCCCCCTCGAAGTCTTCGACGCCGTCAGGGCGGTGTGGCCCCGGGAGCGGCCCATGACCGTGCGTATCTCCGCCACCGACTGGGCCGAGGGCGGCAACACGGCCGGGGACGCGGTGGAGATCGCCCGCGCCTTCGCCGGGCACGGCGCCGACGCGATCGACGTGTCGACCGGGCAGGTCGTGGCCGAGGAACACCCGCAGTACGGGCGGTCGTACCAGACGCCGTACGCCGACCGGATCCGTCACGAGACCGGCATCCCGGTGATCGCGGTCGGTGCGATCTCCTCCTGGGACGACGTCAACTCGCTGATCCTGGCCGGGCGTACGGACCTGTGCGCACTGGCCCGCCCGCACCTCCACGACCCGAACTGGACCCTGCACGCGGCCGCCGAGCAGGGCTACGACGGCCCCGGCGCCGTCTGGCCCGACCCGTACCGCGCGGGCAGCCGCCGCCCGCAGACCGGACGCACGGACGCCCCCAAACCCCGGCTCACGCTGGGGACTTGACGGCATCCCGGTCAGCCGAGTTCGGCCATTCCCGCGGTCAGCGTGGCGCCGTCCGCCGGGTCGATCAGGATGAACGCGCCGGTGGGACCGGCGGAGGCGCACATGATGCGTCGGGGATCACAACCCGGCGAAGGCGGCACCCGCGTCCCGCAGCCGTTCGTGCAGTCCCCGGAACACCGCGGCCGCCCGCTCGCCCGGCCAGTCCTCCGGGAGCAGGGGGGCGGGCAGGCCGGGGTCGGCGTAGGGCAGATGGCGCCAGGAGTCGAGGGCGAGGAGGTAGTCGCGGTAGGCCTCCTCCGGCGGGGTGTCGGCCCGGGCCTCCCAGTCGCGCAGCACGCGCGCGTGGCGGTCGAGAAACGCCTCGTGCTCCTTGGCGATCGCGGCCAGGTCCCACCAGCGGGCCACCGCCTCGACGGTCGCCGCGAAGCCGAGGTGCTCGCCGCGGAAGAAGTCGACGTACGGTTCCAGCCGCAGCCGCTGGAGCGTGTGCCGGGCCTCCTCGTACAGCCGCGCCGGGGCGATCCACACGCCGGGGGCCGCCGCGCCGAAGCCGAGCCCGGCCAGCCGTGAGCGCAGCACATGGCGTTTCTGCCGCTCCGACTCCGGCACCGAGAACACGGCGAGCACCCAGCCCTCGTCCTCGGGCGGAGTTGCGGCGTAGATGCGCCGGTCGCCGTCGTCGAGCAGCTGGCGGGCGTCGGGCGACAGCTCGTAGCCGGCCGAGCCCTTTGCCGTACGGGCCGGCAGCAGCAGCCCGCGCCGTTTGAGGCGGGACACCGACGAGCGTACGGAGGGGGCGTCCACGCCGACCGCGGCCAGCAGCCGGATCAGCTCGGCGACGGGCACGGCGCCGGGTACGAAGCGGCCGTAGGCGCCGTAGAACGTGACGATGAGAGACCGTGGTGCATGCTGGTCGGACACGTTGATCATCTTAGGTCGTGTGGATCACTGCTGGTCACCATCGGTGCGCAGCCTGAACCGCTGGAGTTTGCCGGTCGGTGTTCGCGGCAGCGCGTCGAGGAAGACGATCTCGCGCGGGCATTTGTAGGGCGCCAGTTCGGTCCTGACGAAGGCGCGCAGGGCCTCCGTGTCCCGTTCGGCGCCCTCCTTGAGGACGGCGTAGGCCACGACCACCTGACCGCGTACCTCGTCGGCCCGGCCCACCACGGCCGCCTCGACCACGTCGGGGTGGCGCAGAAGCGCGTCCTCGACCTCCGGTCCGGCGATGTTGTACCCGGCGGAGATGATCATGTCGTCCGCGCGGGCCACATAGCGGAAGTACCCATCGTTCTCACGGATGTATGTGTCGCCGGTGATGTTCCAGCCGTGGCGCACGTACTCGTGCTGGCGGGGGTCGGCGAGGTAGCGGCAGCCGACGGGGCCGCGCACGGCGAGCAGGCCGGGCTCGCCGTCGGGCACGGGCTCGCCGTCGGTGTCCTGCACGCGCGCGTGCCATCCGGGTACGGCCACCCCGGTCGTCCCGGGCCGGATGTGCTCGTCGGCCGCGGAGATGAAGATGTGCAGCAGCTCGGTGGCGCCGATGCCGTTGACGATCCGCAGCCCGGTCCGCTCCTGCCAGGCACGCCAGGTGGCCGCGGGCAGGTTCTCGCCGGCGGAGACACAGCGGCGCAGGGACGAGACGTCGTACGCGTCGAGTTCGTCGAGCATCGCGCGGTAGGCGGTGGGGGCGGTGAACAACACCGAGACCCGGTGCTCGGCGATGGCCGGCAGGAGCTGCTTGGGGTGGGCCTGTTCGAGGAGGAGGGAACTGGCGCCCGCGCGCATCGGGAAGATCACCAGACCGCCGAGCCCGAAGGTGAAACCGAGCGGGGGACTGCCGGCGAACACATCGTCCACATGTGGTTGGAGCACATGCTTCGAGAAGGTGTCCGCTATGGAGAGCACATCCCGGTGGAAGTGCATACAGCCCTTGGGGCGTCCGGTGGTGCCCGATGTGAAGGCGATCAGCGCCACGTCGTCGGCCGCGGTCTGCACGGCGGTGTACGGCGTCCCGGGCGCCTCGCGGTTCAGGAGGTCGTCGGGGCCGTCGCCGCCGTACGTGGTGATCCTGAGGCCCGGTATCTCGGCCTTGGCGAGGTCGTCGACGGCGCGTATGTCGCACAGGGCGTGCTCTATGCGTGCGATCTCGCACATGGTGGCCAGTTCGTGCGGCCGCTGCTGGGCCAGCACGGTCACGGCGACGGCACCCGCCTTCAGCACGGCCAGCCAGCAGGCCGCGAGCCAGGCCGTGGTCGGGCCGCGCAGCAGGACGCGGTTGCCGGGGACGACCCCGAGGTCGGAGGTGAGGAGGTGCGCGAGCCTGTCGACTCGGGCGCGCAGTGTGCCGTACGTCCATGTGTCCCCGGCGGGGGTGTGGAACACCGGGCGGTCGTCGGGCGGGCCCGTCAGCAGCTCGGCGGCACAGTTCAGCCGATCGGGGTAACGGAGCTCCGGCAGGTCGAAGAGGAGCTCCGGCCACTGGTCGGGGGGTGGGAGGTGGTCGCGCGCGAAGGTGTCGACGTGGGCCGAGACGTACATGGCGGGTCGCCCCCTGCCGTGTGGGCCGCTTTGTGGGCGTCGATGGTGGGCTCGCACAAGGAGCGTATCGTGTTGGTGACGACAGTCAACGGCACGCGATACTGTCTGAGGGCCCCGCCGTAGGGCCCTGTCGAGAGGGGACCGGCAATGCCCGCATTCTCGCTCGAACCATCACAGACCGCCTGGTGTGCGGAGCTGCGCACCCTCGCCGCCGAACGGCTGCGACCGCTCGCGGACAAGGGCGAGCCGGGCCGCGTGAACCGCCCGCTGGTCGCCGAACTCGGCGAACTGGGCCTGCTGGAAAGGCTGTTCACCTCCACCGCGCTCGATCTCTGCCTGATGCGCGAGTCCCTCGCGTACGCCTGCACGGAGGCGGAGACCGCCCTCGCCCTCCAGGGCCTGGGCGCCCATCCCGTCCACGCCTACGGTGCCCCCGCCCAGCGAGAGCGCTGGCTGCCCGCGGTGAGCGAGGGCAGCGCGGTGGCCGCGTTCGCGCTGAGCGAGCCCGGGGCGGGGTCGGACGCGGCGGCGCTGGCGCTGTCCGCGGTCCCCGACGGCCCCTCCCGCTGGCGACTCACGGGGGAGAAGTGCTGGATCTCCAACGCCCCCGAGGCCGACTTCTGCACCGTCTTCGCCCGGACCACCCCCGGCGCCGGAGCCCGTGGGGTGACCGCCTTCCTCGTGCCCGCCGACCGTCCCGGGCTCACCGGCACCGCGCTCGACATGCTCTCCCCGCACCCCATCGGCGCCCTCGCCTTCGACGCCGTGCCGGTGAGCGCCGACGACGTCCTCGGCGACGTCGACCGCGGCTTCCGGGTCGCCATGGGCACCCTCAACCTGTTCCGGCCCAGCGTCGGCGCCTTCGCGGTCGGCATGGCGCAGGCGGCGCTGGACGCGACTCTCACGCACACCTCCCGACGGGACGCCTTCGGCGGCAAGTTGAGGGATCTTCAGAGCGTCGCCCACACGGTCGCCGAGATGGCCCTGCGCACGGACGCGGCCCGTCTCATGGTGTACGCGGCGGCGACGGCGTACGACGAGGGCGACCCGGGCGTGCCCAAGCGGGCGGCGATGGCGAAGCTGCTCGCGACCGAGACCGCGCAGTACGTCGTCGACGCCGCGGTCCAACTGCACGGCGCACGCGCCCTGCAGCGGGGCCATCTGCTGGAGCACCTGTACCGGGAGGTGCGCGCCCCACGCATCTACGAAGGGGCCAGCGAGGTCCAACGGAGCATCATCGCAAAGGAGTTGTACGCGAGAGTGCCGGCCGTGGACGCCACGGCGGGTGCGGCGGCGGGGGAGACGTCGTGAGTGCCGGGCACGTCACGGCGACGAGGGAGGCTTCATGAGCGTCGAGCGTGTCAATCCGCCCGGGCTGTCCCCGCCCACCGGCTTCTCGCACGCCGTCGTCGCCGGCGGGTCCCGAGTGGTCTTCCTGGCCGGGCAGACGGCCCTGGACGCCGACGGGAAGGTGGTCGACGGTTCCCTGCCGGAGCAGTTCGAGAGGGCCCTCAGCAACCTGCTCGCCGCGCTCGCGGCCGCCGGCGGTACCCCGTCCGACCTCGCCCGCGTCACCGTCTACGCCACCGACATCGCCGCGTACCGCGCGCAGGCCCGGGAACTCGGCCGTATCTGGCGGGAGTTGGCGGGCCGTGACTACCCGGCCATGGCGGTCGTGGAGGTCGTACGGCTGTGGGACGACCAGGCTGTGGTGGAGCTCGACGGCATCGCCGTGCTGCCCTAGCCGGGCGCCGGCCAAAGTCGCCGCCGCGCGCCGGACCTTACGCGGCCGGCCTGGGAGCGGTCAGGCGGCGACGGCCAGCCGGCCGACCGGCTCCCGGTGCGGTGCGACGATCCGGCCGTCGGGCAGCAGCTCGCCGGTGTCGTCGAAGACGATCGCGCCGGTGCACAGCAGGTTCCAGCCCTGCTCGGGGTGGGCGGCGACGACGTGCGGGGTGCTGCGGTCGGACGAAGCGCACGAAGACTGGTAAGAACACATGGCGCACCTCCACATTCGTAGGATCGGCCCTATGGGGTCCGTATCCGTATGTGTAGACCATGCCCCCGTCGCGAACTCATCGGAACGGCCCGACATGAAGCGTGACAACACGCGGACAACTCTCGGACGGTTCCACGACGCTCGGTGCGGACTCGCCACCGAAGGAGTGACGATCACGACTGTCGGCGCGCGTTCCCGGTAGCAGTGGATGCGCTCACTCCACTGATCCGGGAGGTACCCCCATGTCCGTGCGCCCCGCTTTCATCGCCGCTGCTGCCGCCGGTGCAGTGCTCTTCCTGCTCGCCGCCCCCGCGTTGCCCGCGAGCGCCGACGCCGACGCCGACGAGACGGTCACCGTCGACCCCGTCGGCCGTATCGCCGGGGACGGCACGGTCACGCTCTCCGGCACCTACCGCTGCACCGGCGGCACAGGGCCCGTGTTCGTGAGCTCGTCCGTGGGCCAGCGCTCCCCGTCGGTCCGGCAGGGCATCGGCGGCACCCGCGCGGTGTGCGACGGCGTCGAGCGCGTCTGGGAGAACGCCGGCAAGCCCGCCCCGGGTGCCCTGGAGCCGGGGCAGGCCCGTGTCGAGGCCACCCTCATGGAACTCAGCCCCCAGGGCGGCCTGCCGTTGCCCCGCTTTCACGCGGTCGAGCAGCAGGACATCACGCTGACGGCGGGCTGAGCCCGGCGGAGCAGACGCCGCGCTCTCACCGCACCAGTCTGATCTCCGGGGGCCATCGCACCCCGTTCGCCAACAGCAGGGCGGGGCCCAGGTGTTGAGGGCACACGATCAGCGGCGGCCGGGCATGGCAGGAGATCTCGAAGCGGGCGCGGGCACCGCACTCCTCCCCGTCCCGCGGTCCGGACTGGTGGCTCGCGCACCGCAGGGCGGGCGTGGTGTCCGCGGCCGTCACCGGATGCCTGCCATCGAGTCGGAGGTCTGTTCGAGGTTGCCCAGGGGCATGGTCTCCTCCTTCGGTCCGGTGGTCCTTCGGTCCGGTGGTCCCGTGGTCCGGCGTGGGCGGGGTCGGCGCGCCACGCGTGCCTTCACGCTAGGAACGGGCGGGCCGGGAGGCTTGTCCGGGAGGCCGTTCGGGTGAACGCGCTGCGCCCGGTCACGACTGTGCGGCCGGGTGCGGTGCAGCCGTGCAGCGGTGCGGTGTGAAGGAGGGGGGCGGCCGGCCGGTGGGGTGGGTCAGACGGGGTACGCGTGTGTCTGCGTCGCCTTCACCGCTGCCCAGACCACTGCCCCCGGGTGCAGGTCCAGTTCGGCCGCGGCCACCGTCGTGAGGTCCGCCGCCAGGGGGAGTTCGCCCGTGAGGTCGGCGCGGATCTGGTCGCCGTGGGTCTCCAGACCGACCACCTCGCAGCGCCAGTGGTTCCGGGCGCTGGACCCCGCGGGTGGCTCGCGGTGGAGGGTCACGGCGCTTGGCGGAAACGCCACGAAGACCGGACCGGAGAGGTCCTCCGTGGTGGTGAGGGTGGACCCCGCTTCGAGACGGACCCTGTGGCCTTCGGCCTCGCCCCGGTAGAGATTCAGGCCCACCAGTTGGGCGATGTAGTCCGTACGGGGGTGACGGGCGATGTGGGAAGGAACGCCTTCCTGGACGACCTCACCGTGTTCGACGACCACGAGACGGTCGGCGAGGACCATGGCGTCCAGCGGATCGTGCGTGACGAGTACGGCCACGGCCTCGAACTCGGCCAGATGGCGCCGGAGTTGGGCGCGGACCTCCAGGCGGGTGCGGGCGTCCAGGGCCGCCAGGGGCTCGTCGAGGAGCAACAGTCGGGGGCGGGTGGCCAACGCCCGTGCCAGGGCGACACGTTGGGCCTGACCGCCGGACAACCTGCGGGGCTTGGCGCCCGCGTGGGCGGCGAGGCCCATGCGGTCCAGCCATCCGGTGGCCTGCGCCCTGGCCTCCGACTTGGTCGCACCCTGGCAGCGCGGGCCGAAGGCGACGTTGTCCAGGGCGGAGAGATGCGGGAAGAGCAGGTAGTCCTGGAAGACCACGCCGACCGGACGGGACTCCGGCGGCGTACGCTCCAACGCGGCGCCGTCCAGCCGTAGATGACCGTCGGTGAGCGGGGTCAGACCGGCGAGGGCGCGCAGGGCGGTGGTCTTTCCGGCACCGTTGGGACCCAGCAGGGCGACGACCTCGCCGGGCGCGACGGACAGTGACACGTCGAGGCGGAAGGACCCGCGGTCCACGACGAGACGTGCGTCGAGGCCGGCGGGGGCGGTGGTGGGGCGGTTGCCGGGGTGCAGGTCGTGCGGGGCGTCGGAGCGCTTGCCGAGGTCGGGCGTGCTGTCGGGGCGGTCGGCGGGGTGCCGGTCGTGCTCGGCGGCGGAGCGGATGTCGGGGGTTTCGGTCGTGCTCCTCGATCCGGGCCCTGTCGTCCGGCTCGTGCCCGTCCCGGTCGTCCCGCTCTCGTCGGTGCCGGACATCCCGTCCTCGCCCTCGTCCCCGTCCGCATCGGTCCCGGTCATCGCGCTGTCATCCAGCGGTCGCGCAGCCCCGCCAGCACCGCCACGGACACGGCCAGCAGGACCAGGCTGAGGGCGATGGCCGCTTCCGGGTCGCTCTGGAGGGCGAGGTAGACGGCGAGCGGCATGGTCTGGGTGCGGCCGGGGAAGTTGCCGGCGAAGGTGATCGTCGCGCCGAACTCGCCGAGCGCCCGCGCCCAGGCCAGTACCGCGCCCGCTGCGATACCCGGCGCGATCAGCGGCAGCGTGACCCGGCGGAACGCGGTGAAGCGGGAGGCGCCCAGGGTCGCCGCCGCTTCCTCGTAGCGCGGGTCGGCGGCCCGCAGGGTGCCCTCCACGCTGATGACGAGGAACGGCATCGCCACGAAGGCTTCCGCGATCACGACGCCGGTGGTGGTGAAGGGGAGCGTGATCCCGAACCAGGTGTCCAGCCACTTGCCCACGACACCGTTGCGGCCCAGCGCCATGAGCAGCGCGACACCGCCGACGACCGGCGGCAGCACGAGCGGCAGCGTCACCAGGGCGCGGACCAGACCGCGCCCGGGGAACTCGACACGGGCCAGCAGCCAGGCCAGCGGTACCCCCAGCACCAGGCTCACCGCGGTCGCGGCCGTGGCGCAGAGCAGGGACAGCTGAAGCGCCTGCCACACGTCGGCGCTGGTCAGCTGACCGGGCATGCTGCGCCAGGGCGCCCGTACGAGCAACGCGACCAGCGGCACGATCAGGAACGCCAGGCCGATCAACGCGGGCACGAGCAGCGGCAGCGGTACGCCACGGCTGCCGTCGGCCCTGTCGGTCGGGGTCACGGCTTGAGGAACCCGGCCCCGGTCAGGACCTTCTGGCCGTCGGCGGACCGCACGAGTGCGACGAACGCCTTCGCGGCGTCCGTGTTCCGTGTGCCCTTGAGGAGGGTGATCGGGTAGTCGTTGATGGCGCCGGCGGACTCGGGGAACTCCACGCCCTCCACTTTGTCACCCGCCGCGTGCACATCGGTCTTGTAGACGACGGCCGCGTCGGCCTCCTTCAGCTCGACCTTCGTCAGCGCGGCCTTGACGTCCTGCTCGTAGGAGACCGGTGTGAGCTTCAGGCTGCTCGCGTCCAGGGCCTTCTGGGCGGCGGCACCGCAGGGCACCTCCTTGTCGCACAGCACGACCTTCAGGTCCGGGTTCGTGAGGTCCTTCAGCGACGCGACCTTGCCCGGGTTTCCGGGCAGGGTGGCGATCTCCAGCTGGTTGCGCACGAAGGTGACGGGTGTGCCGGTGGCGTCCCCCGCGTCCGTGACGATCTTCATCGTCTTGGGGCTGGCCGAGGCGAACACGTCCGCGGGGGCGCCGCCGGTGATGCTCGCGGCCAGTGAGTCGCTGCCGCCGAAGCTGAAGGTCACCTTCGTGCCCGGGTGGGCCTTCTCGAACGCCTTGCCCAGCGTCGTGAAGCTCTCCTTGAGCGAGGCGGCGGCGAACACGGTCACCGTGCCGGAGAGCTTGTCCGACGCGGAGGAGTCCGCCTTCGTCGACGAGGAGTCCGAGTCGGACGACGAACAGGCGCTCAGGGCCAGCAGCGCGGCGACGCCTGCCCCGGCTGCCGACAGACTCCGGCGGTTCCGGCGCACGGTACGGGTCATCACGAGTCCACTTCCTCTGGTCCTCACGCACGATCACTTACGGTCCTGGATGATACTGGCGCAGATGCCAGGCAAAAGTCTCCTGTGCCTTTGCATGAGCCAGAATCATGATCCACCAGGTTGGTATGTGCGTTTGTACGGGAGGTGCGTCCAGATACGGCCGTGCGGCCGTGCGGAAGGCAGGACTCGGCGGCCGATGCCGGACGAGTGCGACCGAATCACACGAGGAAGCCCTGGTCAGGCCCTGTCGATGTGGACGTTCGTCGACTTCACGCGGGCGATGGCCTCAACCCCGACCTCCAGGCCGAGTTCCTCCACGGCCTCCCGTGTCAGCAGTGACACCAGCCGGTGCGGGCCCGCCTGGATCTCCACCTGGGCGGCGACATCGCCCAGCTTCACGGCGGTGACGATGCCGGGGAAGGCGTTGCGGACGGACGTGTGGGAGATCTCCTCCTCGCCGCCGTCGCCCTTGGCCAGCTCCACCGAGAACGCGGCCAGGTCCTTGCCGTCGATGAGACGTCGGCCGCCCTCGTCCCGGTGGGTGGGCATCCGCCCGGCGTCCGCCCACCGCCGCGCGGTGTCGGGGCTCACGCCGAGCAGCCGGGCGGCCTGGCCGATCGTGTAGGACTGCATACGCGCCAAGATAGGCGATCAACGCGCGCGGAGTGCCGCCGCGTTCCCTCCGGGCCACGGTCGTACGGACCGTCGGCCGCGGTCACACCACGATGCAGGTCATGGCCGCCCAGAGCAGCGGTGAGTGCTCGATCCGCCCGCCCTCGCGCCAGCGGTCCAGTTGCTCGCGCTGCCAGCGGCCCAGCCGGTGCACCGGGTCGGGGTGCTCGTGGGCGGTGTCGACGGCGACGACCGCCTCCGACAGCGGGCTCACGGACTCCGGCAGACCTGCCAGCCGGTGGAACGCGAAGCTGGTCGGCAGGACCCAGCGGGTGGCGGTGACCAGCTCGGCACCGTTGTGGATCATCGCCGTGGCCAGGCCGAACGACTCGGCGAACCGTAGATCGCCACCGCTCTCGCAGCCGATCAGCGCGACCCGCGGCGGCGCCGGCCAGATCCGCGCGCCCGGCTCCCCGTCGGCCCGCAGGGGAAGCGTGCCCAGCAGCAGGTCCTTGGCCGACAGCGGCCGATGGGTACGGACCGCCTCGGCCAGGCCGGTGCTCTGCGGACCGCAGCACAGGTGGAGGGCGCCGTTCTCGCTCTGACCGCCCTCGACCGGTGCCCCGCTGACGTGACCGACGTACAGCAGCCTGCGTGCCCCCTTGCGGAGTACGCCGCTCAGCCAGTCCCGGTCCAGATCGGTACGGCGGAACGCGTCGGCCGGGGTGTCCGGCGCCGGCTCGACGGCGCCCGCGTCGAGACGGGCCCGGACCAGTTCCAGCAGCTGCGGGTCCGAGCCTGGAGGCCCCAGGACCGAGCCGAGCGGGGAGTCGGCCCGGAACCCCGGCACCCGGGGGTCGAGGACGAGGACCACCGGGTCGGTGTCCCGCACCGCACGCTCAGGGGCGTTGTGCCGTCGCAACGACGTCGGCGTGGTGGTCACCACGTCCGCGAGATCGAGGAGCCGGACATCGTCGTCGTCGACGGCCAGCAGCTCCCAGGGCACCTGGGCCACCCGGGGCGACGGCTGGATCCGTACCAGCGGGCGGCCCGCGTGCTCCGACACCTGGCGTATCTGCGCCGTCAGCCCCTGTGGCCAGAGGGCTTCCGCGAGCGTCCGGGCGAGTCGGCGCTCGGCACGGGGATCTGTCAGCGCGCCCGACTCGAACGCCCGCCGCATCCCCGCCGCTCCCTCACCCGCCCCGGGCAGCGCGGCGGCCAACTCGCCCACCGCCCGGTCGACTTCGGCGGCGGGGCCGTGGCCGGTGCCGAACCCCCGGGCGCCGCCGGCCCACGTCCAGGTCATGAACAGATCGCCCGCGTCGGCCAGCCGGACCTGGACCACCGGGCGGTTCGTCAGGTCGTCGGTGAACCAGAACGGGACCTCCTCCTCGTCCACGATCCGCCGCCCGTAGCGGAACTCGGCCCCCGCGATGAACTCCTGGAGCGCCACCCGGCCGGACTCCGCCGACATCCGCACCTTCGGTGGCGGCGCGACACGCAGCCCGGCAGAGGCGGCGGCCTCCGTCGCCACGCCCCCGAGCGTCATCGTCCCGTCGTCGGCGTCGCCGTACGTCTTCATGCCCGCGTCCGGGAAGACCGGTGGGGTGTCCCCGGGCGGCGTCACGGCCCCCGGCGGACCGCCCAGGAGCACCGCCGCGCCCGCGCAGCGGTGCTCCACCAGCTCGAACAGGAGCCCCTGGTCCTGGCGGCGCACGGCGAGCCGGAACGCCAACCGCATGGCGTCGTCCGCGAGTTGCAGCCACTGGCTGCGGGCCTGGGCGGTGACGAAGTCGTGGCGCCCGGCGGCCAGTGCCAGGGCGGCCGGAACGGCGAGGGAGAGCGCGGTGTCGACGGACCGCGTCTCGTGGTCGCCGTGGTCCGTCCGGTTCAGGTTGTCCTCAAGGGCGCGCGCGAGCATGAGGTCGACCTGCGCGCACCGCTCCAGGATTCCCCGTTCCTGGTAGACGTCGCGGGCCCCCTGCGCCAGCCGTTTCATCTCCTCGATGTCGCCCCGTTCGTACGCCTGTTGGGCACCCAGCAGCATGGTGTCGGCGGCGGCGACCGTGGCGCCGAGCTGTGCGAACCGTTCCAGGCTCGCCGCCAGGAGATCGTGCGCACCCGGGGCGTCGCCGCGCCGGTCGGCGAGAAAGCTCCGGGCCTGCTCGCAGACGGCGAGTTCACCGAACCGCCGCTGCTGCTCGAAGAAGGCGGACGCCTCGGTGAACAGCCTCTCCGCCAGGTCGAGTTCACCGCGTTGCATCGCGAGGGACGCCCGGTGCGCGAGCATCGTCTGCTGCTCGCCGGTGTCCCCCAACGCCCGGAAGGCGTCCTCGGCGCGGGCGAAGTGGTCCTCGGCCGCGTCGAACCGCCCCGTCGAGGAACAGATCACACCGAGCGCGGCCAGCAGACGCGGCACCACCTCCGCCGCGCCCGCCGGAGCGCCGGCCAGCTGGAGCGTCGCCAGTTCCTCGGCCGTTCCCCACTCGCCCCGGTCCATCAGCAGGAGCACCCGGTTCAGACCGACTTCGGCGCCCCGCAGCCCGTCGGGATCGTCGAACCCGGACAGCAGGGCCGCGGCCTCGTCGAGACAGGCCAGCGCCTGGTCCGGACGCCCCGTTCTGCGCAGCAGGTCGGACCTGGCGATCAGCGTCTTCAGCACGGTTTCCAGCCACAGTTGACGGCCTCGTGGCCCCATCGGCGCCGACGCGATGCCGTCGAGGAGAGCACGGGACCTGTCCACGGCGTCCTCGGCGCCGGGCAGGTCCGAAACGCTCAGGAGAACACTCCCGAGGTCGGCCGACAGGTGCGCGCGCAGGAACCGCACGTCGGGGGAGTCGTCGAGGGACTCGGCCACGCCGAGCAACTCGCCGAGGACGGCGCACGCGGCCTCGAAGTCGGCGGCCATGTGGTGTTCGTGGGCCAGGGCGAGACCGCTGTCGAAGGGGTCTCCGTACAGCGGGACCGGTGCGTCGTCCGCGGCGGCGCGGGAGGCGGCGGGCTCGCAGGTCTCCGGGTCGACGGGCCCGCTGGTGTTCTCGTCCGGCATCCGTCAGTAGTCCTCACTGGTGGCAGCGGCGGCGAGGGTCTCGGCGAGAAACGGCTCCGTGCCGTCCGCGTCGTATGGGCGGGACCGTGCCGCGTCGGTCAGCCGACGCCGGGCGAGGGCACGGACCGCGTCCCGGTCGGCGCGGCCGTCGGGCCCGGGGCCGGGGTCGAAGCCGGGCAGCAGGACGCCGACCTCGATGCGTGGCGGTGCCGTCGCGGACGGCAGGTCCTGGCCCCGGGGCTGATCCAGATCCGCGCGGCCGGTCCACACGTCGTCCCGCCGGGCGAGGGGCACCCGGTTCGGACGGCCGCCGTTCACCCGGACCTCCGCGACGAGCGGCACACCGTCGACGGGTGCCGTGACGTGCGCGACCACCTCTACCTCGATCCGTCGGCGGGCGCCGAGCGCACGGGCGGTCCAGGACACCGAGTCCTCGGCAGCGTCGACGAAGCCCGGCGGACAGCGGCGCCAGTCGTTGGTCCCGGAGCCCCGGGCGATCACCCGGCCGCCCGCGAGGAGCGGTTCGCCCGCCGCGAGGGCGTAGCCGGCCCGCCGGGCGAACAGCGTGCCGGGATCGATCGGTGCGCCTGCGGGGACGGTACTGCCGTTCTCCCGCTCCCCGTCGAGGGACGCGCGGAGGCGGCGCAGGTCCGGTCCGTCCAGCCCGGCGCAGTCCGCCGCGTCGTCGACCAGCCGCAGGACGCTTTCCAAGTGGCGTGCTGTCGAGGCTGGTTGTGGTCCGGCGTGCCACCACTGGAGCAGCGGGTCGAGGGCGGCAAGGTGATCCTCGATCAGTTCGGCCGCGCAGTCGTCCAGTTCGGTTCCGGTGCCGTCGAGACGGGCGTCGAAGTCGGCGCCGCTCACCTCGCTTCTCTCGTCCAAGTCGTCGAAGAGCTGCTGGCATTGGTGGGTGAGCGCCGCCAACTCCAGCCCCAGTACGCCTGGTTCGAGTGCCGCGATGCCGTCCGTGTACGACGCCGGCCACCAGCGGGAGGCCCAGTGCCCGAAAGCGAGCCGGGCGGCGGCGTTCGCGAGAGCGGTCGGCCGGCCTCCCGACCCGCTCACGACCAGGGGCTCCTGGGCTCCCGCCGCGCACGCGTGCACAGCGGCGGCGACGCGTGGACCGTAGACCGCCCACAGCCACTGCTGCGCCCGCCCCGCGTCATGGATTTCCGCCACGGGCAGCCCCGGCCCCCCGAGAACGGGCCGGATCAGCACTGCTCCCGTGACGTCGAGCACGGACCGGGTGAAGTCCGGGCCGGCGGCGACCGTGCCGTCGTAGGTGAGAAGAGCCGCGGGGGCCACCCGGACCGTGCCGTCGCCGCCCGGCGTGACATGGATCTCCGTGCCCGGCCCCGGCATCACGCGCTCCTCGGCTCGGCCGCTTCCACGGCGGTCGTGGGCAGCGCGCGCAGCGCCGCCCGGACCTTGGCGCGGTGGTCCATCATCACCGAGCGGGCGACTCCGTCGAGCACCGTCCAGGCCGACGCGAGGTCGTCCAGCGGTGCGTCGCGGACGTCCCGTCCGTGCAGCCGCACCCACAGCCGCCGCATGTAGGCGGCCCAGGGGGTACGGAGGTCCTGGGCGAGGGCGTCCAGGGCGCCGCCGTCCGGGTCGGGCCGGGGAGAAACGGTCATCCTGCGGGCGCGCAGGACCGAGGCCTCGCGTCGCCAGCGGCTGTTGACGGCCCGGTGCGCCGCGGTCCGCCCCGCGGCGGGTTCCCCGGTGCCCAGCGGGTCGAGGCCGACCGCGAGCCGCCCGCCGAGGACGACGGTGACGCGCAGGCTCTCGTCGTACAGGCCGAGCGGGGCGCAACTGCGGCCGGTCTCCCGGTCGACGAGCTCCGGCACAGTCGGCAGCTCCTCGCGTCGGGCCGACGACTGGAGCACGACGAAGAGCCGCTCGAAGAGCGTGCGGTCCAGCGGCGCGGGAAGCGTGGCCGTCGAGGCACCGCGGCCGACCTCGGGCCGCGCCGGCACCGGCCGCGCCGTCAGCCCCAGATGTGCGGGCGGGTCCGCGCCGCCCCAGATCCCGCTCGTGTGCGTCCACAGGGTCCGGCCGAACAGCGCGCCGTGCTCGGCCTCGACCATCGACGCGTAGGTCGGCGAGTGCTCCGCCGGCCCCGGCCCGCCGCAGGCTTCGAGGGCGTCGGCCGCCAGAGCCAGAGCCAGAGTCACAGCTCCGGTCTCGGCCTCGACCGCGTCCGTGGCCGGTCGGTGGCCTTCCCATCCGACGGCCAACTTCGCGTCGAGCCGGGCCCGCAGAGCGGCGTCCGCGAGGCAGTCCTTCAGCGCCTCCACCGTGCGTCCGCCGCCCGCGTCCGCCACATCCTCGACCACGGCCCTGGCCAGCGCGTCCGCGCCGGCCGCGGGTGCCCCGTGCTCGGTGGCCAGCTCGAAACAGCGCTGGAAGTACAGATCCTGGGGGTTGCCGGCCACGACGCCCAGCGCCCGGCGGGTCTTCTTCAGGAGCGTGAACCACTGTGCCGTGGCCACGAGTCGCGTACCAGACTCCCGGACCAGTGAGTCCAGTTGGCCCGCCTCGTCCGGGCCGAGGAAGTCCGCCGCGAGTTCGGGACGCAGCGCGGGCCGGACGATCAGCGGCAGCACGATCAGTTTGACCGTGCGCGTCAGCGGTGCTCCGCCGGGCCCGCTCAGCGACTCCCGACCCGGCCCGAGACCACGCCAGGCCAGGTCGATGACCTGGGCACGCGGCCGCCGCTCGTCGGTCGGCCGGCTCGTCGGCGGCATGGGGGGAGCGTACGTCGTCCACGAACAGGCGGTCGAACCTGGGATCGGTAGGTGACCGGGGCCGCCTAGCGTCCCGTTCATGCACCGCACCGGACACCGGTGATCACCACAAGGAGAAGCGGTCATGGGAATCTTCGGAAAGCGTGGCGGGAACCGCGAGGAGCGGGCCGCCGAGATCGCCGGCCAGGTGGCGAGCGGCAAGGGCTTCTACGGCCGGGCCACACGCGCGTTCCTCGGCGCGGACGACTTCGCCAAGGTCCAGCAGACGTTGGGCGCCTACCAGTCGGGCCACGACGTCCAGCAGTTGCTCGCCGCGGGCGCGGCGACCACTCCCGCCGTCGTCGTGTCGATCAGCGACACCGGCCGGCTCGTCAACTTCGACCCGGTCGTCGACCTGGTCCTCCAGCCGGCCGGGACCACCGACCGGATCACCCTGCAGACCCTCGTCTCCAAACTGCGCATCCCCCGCACCGGCGACCAGGTCCTGCTGATCGCCGACCCCGCCCGCCCGGGCGGCTACCTGTACGCCGGGGACGGCGTGACCCCGTGACGACCGCAGCACCCTGCGAGGCACCGGCGAACGACAACGCCCTGTTCTCCTTCGACGGCCGGGTGCTGGAGGTCTTCGGTTACATCGACGACGCCCGGTACCACCTGTGGGAACGGCCTCGACTGGAGTTCGACCCCGGCCGGCGCCGCAGGCTCGCGATCGTCACCAGGCACGGCAGACGCCTTTCCGTTCCGTACGACGCCCACCTGCTCCCCGGCCTCCAGGCACTGGCGGAACAACTGGCGCGGAGCCTGGCCGAGGCCCCGGAGCACTGAAGGCCTGAGCGGCGAATGCCGGAACACTGAATGACCGGACGCCGAGCCGAACTCCCGCCGCAGCGATCTTTGCCACTCCCTGGCACGGTCATGACCGGATAACTGCCGATGCATGACCGGATGGCTGCACACATGCACTCATGATGGTCGGCGTAAGTAAGGCGTGCCTTCGCTAACCAATGACGACGGCGGCCGGCGTTCAGCAGCAGGCTGGGAGGCCGCAGCACATGTGGGACGACGTGTTTCCGAGCTTCCTGATCGGGTTGCGGGAGGGCCTGGAGGCCGGGCTCATCGTCTCCGTCCTCGTCGCCACGCTGGTGCGGGCCGGGGCCCGGTCCCGGCTGCCGCAGGTGTGGACGGGTGTCCTGGCCGCCATATCGCTCGCCCTGAGCTTCGGCGCGGTGCTGACCTTCACCGCCGCGTCCCTGTCCGCCACCGCTCAGGAGGCGTTCGGCGGTGCGCTGAGTGTGGTGGCGGTCGGGTTCGTCACCGCGATGGTGTTCTGGATGCGCCGTTCGGCACGCACCTTCTCCGGTGAGATCCGGGACAAGGTCACCGGGGCGCTGGGCATGGGCGCGGGCATGCTGATCGGCACGTCGTTCCTGGCGGTGGGCCGCGAGGGCCTGGAGACCGCGCTGTTCCTGTGGACGACGGCCCGCGCGGCCGGCGAGTCCGCCGGACCGCTGACCGGCGCCGGCATCGGCCTGGTCCTCGCGGCCGGCCTGTGCTGGGGCCTGTACCGCCGCGTTCTGCACATCAACCTGACGAGGTTCTTCACCGCCACCGGCGCCGTCCTCATCGTGATCGCGGCCGGCGTGCTCGGCTACGGCCTGCGCGATCTGCAGGAGGGCGGAGTGCTGCCCGGCAAGGCGTCGTACGCCGTCGATCTCGGCGGCAGCATCGACGCGGGCTCCTGGTACAGCACCCTCGTGCAGGGCGTGTTCAACCTGACGCCGACGATGACCTGGCTGCAGGTCCTCGGATACGTCGGCTATCTCGCCGTGGTGATGACCCTCTTCCTGCGCGGCGCCACGCCCCGGACAGCCGAGCCCGCCGCGAAGGCACAGCGGACGAGGCCCCTTGCTCCCGGCCGCCGCCGGCCGCCCTGGGTGGTGCCCGTCGCGCTGGTCGCCGGGCCCGCGGTCCTGGCTGGACTCGCCGTCGCCCTCGGTGATTCCCCGCCCGCAGGCGCACAGACCGTGGCCGTGTCGGAGACGGACTGCGGCAAGGGCTTCAGCGCGCCCAAGCCCGGGCGGCAGACCTTCCAGATGCACAACACCGGCGACAAGACCTCCGAGGTGTACCTGGTAGACCCGGCCACCGACGCGGTCTACGGCGAGGTCGAGGGCCTCGCCCCCGGCACCACCCGAGCCCTGGTGGCGACCGTCACCGGCGGGACGTACGCGTGGCGCTGCGTGCCCAGCAGCGGCAAGGCGGTCACCTCCCGCGCGGTCCGGGTCGCCGGCACCGGCGGCGGGAGCACGGCGGTCGTGCCGGTCTCCGCCGCTGATCTCGCCGCGCCGCTCACGTCGTACAAGGCATACGTCGAGCGGGGTCTGGCCACCCTCGTCACCCGGACCCGGCGGCTCAGTGACGACATCGCCGGCGGCCACCTGGACGCGGCCCGCACGGACTGGCTGACCGCACACCGCACCTACGCTTCGCTCGGCGCCGCCTACGGCACCTTCCAGGACTACGACCAGAAGATCGACGGCAGGCCCGACGGCCTCCCGGACGGCGTCCACGACAAGGACTTCACCGGCTTCCACCGGATCGAGTACGGGCTGTGGCACGGGCAGTCCGCGACGGAACTGACCGCGCCCGCCCGACAGCTCACAGCCGACGCCGCCGGACTGCGCAAGGCGTTCCCCACCCAGGACTTCGACCCCGGCGACCTGCCGCTGCGCGCCCACGAGATCCTGGAGAACACGCTCCAGTTCCAACTGACCGGCGACGCCGGCCAGGGCAGCGGCACCGAACTCGCCACCGCCGACGCCAACCTCACCGGCACCCGCGAACTCCTCACCGTACTGCGGCCGTTGCTGACCAGCCGGGCCCCGCGTCTGCTGCCCACCGTCGACGCCGACATCGCCCGGCTGCAGAAGCTGCTCGACTCCGCGCACCACGGCGGGCGGTGGACCCCGGTCGACGGTCTGGACGCGAGCACCCGGGCCCGGCTGAACGGCGCCACCGGGCAGCTCCTGGAGGACCTCGCGCCGGTGCCGGACCTGCTCGAGATCAGGAAGTCGGCGTGACGAACGAACACCACGAGCACCTGGAAGGGAACCACCCCATGCCGTCCACCGAAGCATCAGGCTGCCCCGCGGGCGCCGGCCGCCGTTCCTTCGTGAAGCGGGCGCTGGGTGCCGGTGCCGCCGGAGCGGCCCTGGCAGGCGGCGCCTTCGCACTCGCCGAGAGCGGCGGCACGGCCCAGGCGCGGGCAGCGGACGCCACCGACCCGGCGAAGGTCCCCTTCCACGGCGCCCACCAGGCAGGCATCCTCACCCCGGCACCGGCCGCGGCCACCTTCGCCTCCTTCGACGTCATCGCCGAGGACCGCGCCAGACTGACCGAACTGCTGCGCACCATCACCGCCCGGGCCCGCTTCCTCACCACCGGCGGCACCCCCGACGACCTCGGCGTCGGCGCCCCGCCCTCCGACAACGGCATCCTCGGCCCGGACGTCCCCGCCGACGCGCTCACCGTCACCGTGGGCGTCGGAGCCTCACTGTTCGACGACCGCTACGGACTCGCGAAGGCGAAACCGCGACAGCTCACCCCCATGCGCACCTTCCCCAACGACAACCTGAACCCGGCCGAATGCCACGGCGACCTGTCCCTGCAGATCTGCGCCGCCCGGCAGGACGTGGTGCTGCACGCGCTGCGCGACATCGCCAAGCACACCCGGGGCGCGATGCAGATCAAGTGGCGCATCGACGGCTTCCAGAACGGCCCGCGCCCGAGCGGCGCCCAGCGCAACCTCCTCGGCTTCAAGGACGGCATCGCCAACCCGGACGTGGCGTCGGCCCGCGCGATGAACCGGCTCGTGTGGGTGGGCGACGGACAGGGCGAGCCGGACTGGGCGCACGGCGGCAGCTACCAGGTCATCCGTGTCATCCGCATGCTCGTCGAGTTCTGGGACCGGGTCTCCCTGAGCGAGCAGGAGCTGATGTTCGGCCGCCGCAAGGACACCGGCGCCCCGCTCGACGGTGCCAGGGAGACCGACATCCCGCAGTACGCCAAGGACCCGCACGGCACCGCGATCCCCCTCGACGCCCACATCCGCCTCGCCAACCCGCGCACCACCACGACCGACAACTCCCGTATCCTGCGCCGGGGTTACAACTACGACCGGGGCATCGACGACGTCGGCAACCTCGACATGGGGCTTGCCTTCTGCTGCTACCAGCAGGACGTACGGCGCCAGTTCGAGGCCACCCAGACCCGCCTGATCGACGAACCCCTCGTCGACTACATCTCCCCGACCGGCGGCGGCTACTTCTTCGCCCTGCCCGGCGCCCGCGACTCCGCCGACTGGCTGGGCCGAGAACTGCTCGCGACCACCTGAGTCGCCGCCCGCCCGGCCCAGCCGCACAACTCGCCGGCATGGGCCCTCACTCAGCCGGCGACGAGCAGGCACCGGACGGGACCCTGCGGTCGATCTCCGTGAGGGGCACGGCGAGTTCGGCTGTCGCGGCGCCCGCAGCGGCCGGGCCGTCGGCGGCCGGGGCGACGGTCTGTTCGGCGGGACTGACGGTCGCCTCGTTGCGCCGTGTCATGCCGACGGCCACGAGGACCACGGCCATGCCCAGCACGACCCGGACGCTCAGGTTCTCCCCCAGGACGACCGCGCCGAGGAGAACGGAGACCACGGGCAGCAGATAGCCGACCACCGCGGCGTTGGTGGCGCCCTCGTCGTTGATGATCCGGTAGGTGAGGTGGAAGGTGATCGCGGTGCAGAAGACGCTGAGGACGAGGGCGGTGATCACGACCGCCGGGCCGGGATCGATCGACTCGAGGCCGCCGATCGGCATCGCGACGGCGGTCAGCCCGCTCGCGGCGACGAGCTGGGCGGCGGAGAGCGAGATGGTGGGGGTGCCCCTGCGCACCAGGGTGCGGCCCATGTAGGTGAACGCGACGGCGTAACTGGCGGCCGCGCCGAGGATGGCCAGCGCTCCCCATCCGGTGGCCCCGGCCGACTGCCAGGGGGCGAGGATGACGATCGTCCCGGTGAAGCCGAGCAGGAGACCCGCCAGACGGGTGGGACGCAGTCCGCGTTCCGAGCCGAGGGCGAGCCCGAGCATGATCGACCACAGCGGGGTCGTGGCGTTCAGGACCCCCGCGAGGCCGGAGTCGACGGTCTGCTGGCCCACACTGAACAGCGCGAAGGGCAGCGCGTTGCAGAAGAGGGCCGCGACGACGATGTGACGCCAGACGGCGACTCCACGAGGCAGGCGGCGGCCCGTCGCGTAGCAGGCGACGGTGAGGACGAGCGCGCCGATGACGCAGCGGACGAACGTGACCTGGAGCGGTGAGAGCCCGCGCAGCGCCAGATCGGTCCAGAGGAAGGTCGAGCCCCACAGCAGGGCGAGAACGGCCACCCGCACTCCACCCCGCAGACTCCGTGTACTGCTGCTGTTCACGATGCTTCCTCCGTCCGGTCGGCCTGCGGCTCGGTACGTGGCCCGTTCTGTCCCGCCTCTTCGAAGATGCCCCAGACAATCTTTGAGGACAAGCAAATGGTTCTACCTAGTCTGTTAAGCTGTGCTACATGCTTGATGTGAGGCGACTGCAGGTCCTGCGCGCGGTGGTCACCAGTGGCACAGTCACCGCGGCCGCGGCCCACCTCGGCTACACACCGTCCGCCGTCAGCCAGCAGGTGGCGGCACTGGAGAAACAGGCCGGTACCGCGCTGCTCGAACGGGTCGGGCGCGGCGTACGGCCCACCCCCGCCGGTCTGCTGCTCACCGAGCACGCGGCCCTGATCAGCTCGGCGGTCGCCCAGGCGGAGACCGCCCTCGCGGATCTCCGTGCCGGACGCATCGGCAGTCTGTCGGTCCGTTACTTCGCCACGGCGGGCTCCACGCTGGTGGCCCCCGCCCTGGCAAGGCTCCGCGCGGAACACCCCGGTGTCCGGGTCGACCTCGAACTCGCCGACCCCGAGGACCCGTTGCAGGAAATGGTGCGAGGCCGGGCCGACCTGGCCGTGGTCGTCCAGGCACGCGACCGTGTCGTCGACGGCTTCCGGCTGGTCCACCTGCTCGACGACCCGTACGCCGCCGTACTGCCTCTCGGTCACCCCCTCGCGGGCAAGGAGGTCATCGATCTGAACGAGCTGTCCGGGGAGCAGTGGGTCGGCAGCGAGCCGCCCGGGCCCTGCCTGGAACCGGTGATCGACTCCTGTGCGGCGGCCGGTTTCAGCCCCGACTTCGTCATCCGCAGCGAGGACTACGCCACCGCGCAGGGCTTCGTCGCGGCTGGCCTCGGCGTCGGGCTGATGCCGAGGCTGGGGCTGCGCGGCCGGCACCCCGGCGTCGTCGTACGGCCGGTCCGCAACCCCGAACCGGTCCGGGTGATCTCGGCGGTCGCCCGCGAGACCGCCCTCGACCAGCCCGCCCTGCGCGGCCTGCTGGCAGCGCTGCGGGACGCGGCGGCCGCCGACCCGCCCGATGGACCCGCGGCGCACTGACCGCGGTCCGTCCGGCTCGGTCCATCGGGCGGGTCGGCGGCCGCGCCTGTCAGACGGCGGTCACGGCGGGTGCGTCGGTCAGGGTCACGACACTGGAGAAGATCTCCCGGTCGTGCTGCCGGGCACCGACCCGGACCCGGTCGGGCTCCGTGAGCCGCTCGGCCTTCAGCAGGCAGGGGGCATCCATCTCGGCGTATCTGGCGAAGTCCGAGTCCATGCCCGTGACGACCATCGGCCGCGGGTGCGCCGTGGCCAGGGCCGCCTGGCGGGCCGCTTCGAGGAGCAGCATGCCGGGCGCGTGGTCCACGAGGTGGTCGAAGAGGACGGGGTGGGTGGTGTCGACCCGCAGCTGCCAGTGATCGGGCCGGTCGGTCGCGGCGAGGACCACGTCCTCGAAACGGTCGCGGCCGAAGGGCGACAGACCGGCGGGCGGCGGCAGCGGCACGGCGCGCGCGGTGGCCGCGGTGGCGTCGGCGTACTCCCCGCGCAGCCGGTTGTAGACCGTGCGGTCCTGGATGGTGAAGCGCGAGTGGGCGGTGGCCATGGGGCGGCCGTCCCGTTCGACCTCGACGGTCAGGGATATCGCGGAGGCGCGGTCGCGCCGGTACGCGACATCGTGGCAGTCGATGTGCAGCGTCAGTTCGGCCGGGCCACCGTCGGCCCGGGCGGCCGCGGGGTCGAGCGTCCAGCTGAAGTCCTTCCACAGCAGCTGATGGCCGAACGGCACCTGGTAGGCGCCGTGGGACAGCAGTGGCAGTGTCTGGCGCACGGTCTCGGTGAGCAGAAGCGGGTCGTGCAGGCCCAGACGACTGACGTAGAACCGGTGCGCGGCGGGCCAGGCGGCCGTCACCGTGAAGGTGTCGGTGCCGGTCCGTCGCCATTGGCGCAGCAGCATCTCGTCCTGGTTCGTCTTGTGCGTGTGATCGGCCGAAACCATCTCAAAACGACTTTCGAGGCTGTGCTGGGCAAGGTCGATGGACATGGTGTTCCCCCCTGGTGCGGTGACTTCCGAACTGGGCACGCGCAGATGAAGCGTTGACGCACGCGGTGACAAGACGGCGCCGACGTGAATAAAATAGAGGTCGTTCTTTTTGTTTGTCTACAGGTTCGAAGGAGTCCGCCGATGGCACGACAACGACAGGAACGCGCGGAGCGGACCCGGGCGGCACTCATCTCGGCGGCCGCGGAGATGTTTGACCAGGTCGGGTACCACGGCGCGGGTCTGAACGCGATCCTCAAGAAGGCCGAGACCACTACCGGAGCCATGTACTTCCACTTCAAGTCGAAGGAGGAACTGGCCCGGGCGGTCATCGTCGAGCAGGCGGCCGAGCTGAAGTGGCCCAGCGGGAAGGAGGGACTGCAGCAGCTGATCGACGTGTGTCAGTACCTGGCCGTGGAGATGCGTTCCAACGTCCTGTTCCGCGCCGGCGTCCGGCTCGCCGTCGAGCAGAGCGAGGTGAACCTGCTCAACTACTCGATCTACGACTGGTGGGCCGAGCAGTTCGGCACCCACCTGGCCGAGGCGCGCGAACTCGGCCAGCTGCATCCGGAGGTCGACGAGGCCGCGTTCGCCCAGGTGATCGTCGCCGCGTACACCGGTACGCAGATCATGTCGCGGCTCTCCAGCGCCCGCGGTGACCTGCCCGAACGCATAGAGAGCATGCTGCGATGTCTGCTGCCGGCCCTCGCGCCGGCGGAGGTCGTCGCCACGCTGGACTTCCCGGACAACGGCCGCGAGCGCACGGCGCCGGGCGGCGACGCGGAGAGGGCCGCTTCATGAGACCTGTGCGGGTGCTGCTGACGGGCGCGACGGGGTTCGTCGGCGGGGCGGTACTCAGCCGGCTGCTGCGCGAGCGGGCGGACGGCCGCGACGTGGAGGTGCGCGCCCTCGCCCGCGCCGTTCCGGCCGACCGGCCGGAGCAGGCAGGCGTGCGGTGGAGGCACGCTGACCTGTCCGACCCCGCGTCACTGGCCGGGGCGGCGAGCGACACGGACGTCCTCGTTCACCTCGCCGCCCGTGTCGACGGCTCGGAGCGGGACTGCGAGCGGACCAACATCGACGGGACCCGGGCCGTCGTCGCCGAGGCCCGGCGCGCCGGGGTGGCGCGCATCGTGCACCTGTCCACGGCGGCGGTGTACGGGCCTGGGCCGCACCGCGGCATCCCCGTCGACGGGGTCACGCCCGCGCCCGTGTCGGCGGCCAGCCGTACCCGGCTCGCCGCCGAGCGGATCGCGCTCGACGCGGGTGCCGTCGTACTGCGGCCCGGTCTCGTCCTCGGCGCCGGGGACCGCTGGGTCGTGCCCGGACTCGGCGAACTGCTCCGGCGGGTCCCGGCCCGCTGGGACGGCGGACGCGGGCAGATCTCCGTCGTGGCCGTCGAGGACCTGGCACGGCTGATCACGGCCCTGGCCACGGCACCGGACACCGTGCCCTGCGGGGTCTTCCACGCCTGCCACCCGGTGCCGGTGCGGGGCGGCGACCTCATGACGAGGCTCGCCGAGCTGGACGTGCTGCCGCCGGTCTGCGACGACTGGTCCTGGGAGCAGTGTCTGGCGCGGCTCCGCGAGGCGCCCGGACGTATCAGTGAGAGACAGTTCGCCCTGCTGGCGCGCGACCACTGGTACGAGAGCGAGGAGATCTGGCGGCTCGCGGGATGCGCACCGGGTCCCGGTCCACTGGACCGCCTGGCCGGAGCGGCGCCCTGGTACCGGGCACACCTCGCGGCGGGATGAGCGGGCCGGTGCGCCGCCCCGCACCGGCGCGCGCACCGCATCTCCCCACCGAAGTCGCCTGCGGAACACGGCAGTTGTGAGGAAGCCGGGTGGAAGTCGGGTAAGTCGCGTCCAACTTGGCCAAGTCGTCGCGGAGCCGGGCACGGAAGGCGTCCGCGGAGCCGACCGGCGGTACGTTCGCAGGACCGGGCCCTTTGCCTCCCGTCATCCACAGCGCCGCGAACGGGCGGGAGACCGACGACGGGCCCTTTCCCGGGCACCTGGCACACACTGTTGTCCGGGCGGCCCGTGAGAGTCAGTTCCCGTGATGAATACCGAGGTCAGGCCCATGGTGAAGCAGCTGAGAGCGGAGCGCACCCGCCAGGCGCTGATCGAGGCGGCGGCCATCGAGTTCGACCGGCACGGATACGCCGGCACATCCCTGTCCGCCGTCCACCGGGCCTGCGGCATGACGATGGGCGCGCTCACCTTCCACTTCCGCGCCAAGGCGGACCTGGCGATCGCGGTCTGCCAGGAGGCCGAGGCCATCACCCGGGGAACCCTGTCCCGGCTCGCACCGATGGGCGCGCTCGTGCCGGTCGTCGAGTTCACCCTCGTCGTGGCCCGGCTGCTGGAGGAGGAGGTCGCCGTCCGTGCGGCGGCCCGGCTCACCCAGGAACGGGCCGTGCCGTCCCAGTGGCACACCGTCTGGAGGGCCGTCCTGCGTGACCTGGTGGCCGCCGCCCCCGAACCCCCAGGACCCGGCCTCGGACCCCGGCCCGAGGAACTGGAACTGCTGGCCGTCTACCTGACGACCGGCGCCGAGGCGGCCCTGCGGGAGGGACGTACCGGCAAGGAGGTGCTCACCCAACTGGAGTGTCTGTGGGCCCTGGTGCTCGTCCCCGGCCCGTCGCCCGACGCCGACGAGTGTCCGGCCGACGCCTCGGCCCTCTGTGAACCGTCCTGACCCCCCACCGATCCCCCTGACCCCGAACCCCTCCACGAAAAGGCTCGATCCATGACTCGACGCTGCGCGCTCGTCACCGGCGGTTCCCGGGGCATCGGGGCCGCCATCGCGACCGAACTCGCCGCAAGCGGGCACCGCGTGGCCGTGCACTGCCGTGCCGACTCCGCGGCCGCGAAGGCCGTGCTCGACGCCCTGCCCGGCACCGGACACATCCTGGTCACCGGCGATCTCGGCACACCCGGCGCGGCCCGGGACATCATCGACTCCGCGGTCGCAGGCCTCGGCACCGTCGACGTGCTCGTCAACAACGCGGGTGTGTACGCCGAGCAGCCCGTCGCCACCACCTCCCACGAGGACTGGCAGGCCGACTGGCGGCGACTGGTCGACGTCAATCTGCTCGGCCCGGCCGATCTGATCTGGTACCTCGTCGACCATCTGCGGCACCGGCTGCAGGGACCGCAGGGCGCCTGCGTCGTCAACGTCGGCTCGCGCGGCGCCTACCGAGGCGAACCGGACGCCCCCGCCTACGGGGCGACCAAGGCCGCCCTGCACGCGCTGACCCAGTCGCTCGCCCAGTCCCTTGGACCGCTCGGCATCGCGGTGACCGCTGTGGCGCCGGGATTCGTCCGCACCGACCTCACGGAACCCATGCTCGTCGGAGCCTTCGAGGCGGAGGTGCGCAGCCAGAGTCCGCTCGGCAGGATCGCCGTGCCCTCGGACGTCGCGGCCGCGGTGGCCTGGCTGAGCAGCGCCCGCGCCGAGTGGTGCAGCGGCGCTGTGCTCGACGTCAACGGAGCTTCCCACCTGCGCTGACGTACGCACCGACGGGGCTCGCACGACGGGCAGTTCCGATCGGCGCCGCCACTGCCACCGACCACGAAACGGAGACCCCGTGCGCGCCTCAGTCCTTCAGATCGCCGTACGACCCGACGAGCCGGCCGACGAACGGCGGGCCCGCGTGTCCGACCTCGTCCGACGGCAGCACACCTCCGACCTGGTGGTGCTGCCGGAACTCTGGACGGTCGGGGCGTTCGCCTTCGACGCGTTCCCCGCACACGCCGAGCCACTGGACGGGCCCACCGCCCGGGCGATGAGTGCCGCAGCGGCCGAGGCGCGAGTGTGGCTGCACGCCGGTTCCCTCATCGAGCGTGGTGCGGCGGGTGACCTGTACAACACCTCCCTGCTGTTCCGCCCCGACGGCCGGCTGCACCGGACGTACCGGAAGATCCACCGCTTCGGCTTCGACCGGGGCGAGGCGGCCCTGCTGGCCCGGGGCACCGAAACCGTCACGGCCGTGCTCGACGAGGGCGCGGGCACGGCTCTGACCGCGGGGCTCGCCACCTGCTACGACCTGCGCTTCCCCGAGCAGTTCCGGTTGTTGGTGGACGCCGGTGCCGAACTGTTCCTCGTCCCGGCCGGATGGCCCGCCGCCCGCCGCACCCACTGGCAACTGCTGGCCCGCGCCCGAGCGGTGGAGTCGCAGGCGTACGTGGTCGCCTGCGGTACGGCAGGCACGCACGCCGGTGTGGAGCAGGCCGGCCACAGCATGGTGGTCGATCCGTGGGGCGAGGTCATGGCCGAGGCCGGGGCGGGGGAGGAGACTCTCGTCGTCGATCTCGATCCGGCGCTCGTCACGAAGACACGTGCCGAGTTCCCCGCCCTGCGCGACCGGGTGCTCGGTGTGCCGGCGCCTCGCTGAGATGTGCCTCCCGACGGCGGTTGCCGTCCGCCCCGCGTGTGCCGGGCGGACGGCAACCGCCGTCTTCGCGCTGGGGAGTTGCTTCTTCTACGGCAACCCCTTGCGCCTGGCGCAGTCGGCGTGTAACACTCTTTCGCGAGGCACTCTGTCCTCATCCAGGAGCCTTCGCATCACCGTAGCGCCGCCATCGAGCGGCGCTTTTTTGTTGCCCCGATACGGGGAGTTCGCCACGAAAGTGAGGCATCAGACCATGGCCGCCCCGACGTCCCGACGATCCCTTCCGGCGCAGTGCGCGTCCAACCGCTGCCGCAGGGCGGCACGCTCCGGTGCGCTGCGGCGCAGGCCCGCCGAACAGGGCGCCCGGCTCTGCGGGCCCTGCACACGTACCCTGGCCGCCGACCTGGCCGCGCTGCCGGCACTCCACGACGAGAGCGAGCAGCACCTGGTGCTGCCCGCCCGGCAGGGGAGCCTGGCCCGGGTCACGGGCCACCGTCCGGACCCCCCGCCCGTGAGCGACGCGGCGTTGGAGGCCCGGCACGACGCCGTCGTACGGCTGGCCTGCTGGGCCGGGCTCGTGCTGGACGGGACAGGGCCCGGGCAAGCGCCGCCGGAGCGGACCGTTCCCGAACTGGCTGCTTTCCTCGGCCGGCACATCGGCCTCCTGGCCGCCCACCCCGCCGCGGGTTCGGCGGCCGACGAGATCGCCCGCGTGGCCACCGCCCTGCGGCTCGTCGTCGCCCCGCCCAGGCCCGAACTCGTGCCGCTCGGCCGGTGCGTCGAGCCGGGCTGCGAGGCCGAGGTGACGCTGCCCGAGCGGGGCGGCGACGACCTGGTGCTGCGCGGGCCGATGTGCGGCGCCGGGCACGTTCTGACGCCACGCCAGTGGCTCCTTCTCAACCGACGTCAGTCGATGTCCGAAGCCAGGGAGACCGCATGAACAGCACACACTCCGCCCGCGGCAAACGCGTGCCCACCTCCCTCGCGGCGCTCGCCCTCGACGTCCGCGAGGGCACGATCCGCCAGTGGGCCCGCCGCGGCAAGATCACCCGGTACGGGACGCGACGCCAGGCCCTGTACGACCTGAACGAACTGGCCGCGCTCGTGGCCGACGAGACCGCCACGGTGCGCGAGACCGCCGCGGCACACGGCGACTGACCGACAGCACCCCCGCACCAGCACCACCCCCGCACCAGCCCACCCCACACCCCCCGTTCACCCAACCGTCCGGCCAATCCGCCGCACGGTGCTGAGGCATGCCCGAAAACGGGTCATCGGCACGGTTCCCGAGGAGACACGACAGTGGACACACCGCAGACACCCCAGACACTCCAGCTCCCGCAGACGTCCCAGTGGCAGCAGCACTGGCAGGCACGGCGTGACCCCTTCGTCGAGGAGTGCTTCCAGGCACGGGAGAGCCTGCTCGCAGACCTGAAGGACCCGGCGACCGCGCAGGACCGCGTCCTCGACGACCTCATCGACATCGGCGCCGCCTCGCTGCACTGGAAGGAGAAGGGGTACGACGTGATCGCCGCCGACCCGGGCACCTTCCGGTCGGTCCTGCCGGTCATGCGCTACAACGACTTCGCCGAGGAGATCGACCGGGAGACCCGCACCAAGGGCGGTGTCCTGTCGTGCAGCCCCGTACTGCGCTGGCTGAAGACCAGCGGGACGACCGGCACCCCCAAGCGGGTCCCGTACACACTGCACTGGCTGCTGACGTACCGGATCCCCGCGATGAAGGCCATGTGGGGCACCTGCCTGGAGCACCACCCCGAGATCCTCGCGCACCCCTGGGCCACCCTCGACACCCAGACCGTCCGCGAGGACGTGTACGACTTCGTGCACGGTGTGGAGCACCAGGCGATCAGCAACCGGCATCCGCAGCTCAACAGCCGGGACTGGAACCCGCCGTGGTACGAGTCCCCCTGGTTCGGCCCCGACGCGCCCACCAGTCACGCCGGGCGGATGTACCACCGGGTGCGGAACCTCGTCGGCAAGGACCTGCACTACATCTCGGCGATCAACCCCAGCACCCTGGTCTCGCTGCGCGACCTGATCGCGGAGCACGGCGCCGAGCTGGTGCGCGACCTGCGCGAGGGCACCCTGCGCGGCAAACCCTGGACCGACCCCGACGAGAAGGCCGCCGTACATCTCGAACGCGTGCTGGCCGAGGACGACTTCAGCCTCGTGGACGTCTGGCCCTCGCTGACCCTGTACAGCTGCTGGCTGTCGGCCTCCGCCGAGCTGTACCGGCCGCGTCTGGACGCCGTACTGCCCGGTGTCGCCAAGCTGCCGTTCATGAGCTGCGGGACCGAGGGCGTCACCACCATTCCGGTGGACGACACGCTGGAGAGCCAGCCGCTCGCCGTCAGCCAGGCGTACTTCGAGTTCGTCCCCGCCGAGGTACCGCTGGACGCGCTCCTGGACGCCGGCGAGAAGGTCGACACGCTGCTGTACGACGAGGTGGAGGCGGGCCGCGACTACCACCTGATCATGTCGCAGGGCAACGGCCTGTACCGGCTGTGGACCGGCGACATCTACCGCGTCGACCGGATCGTGGACGGCACGCCCTGGGTCCACTTCACCCACCGCGACGGCGTCTTCCACTCCTTCACCGGCGAGAAGATCACCGAGGGCCAGGTCACCCAGGCCATCCGCCAGGGCCTCGCGGCAGGCGGCCTTGAGACCGGCCTGTACATGTGCGGCCCGCGCTGGGACGAGCTGCCGTCCTACACCGTCGTCGTCGAAGTACCGCAACCCGCACCGGAGTTGGACCGGGAACTGTCCGACGCGATCGACCGCGAGCTGTCCGTCATCAACATCGAGTACGCCTCGAAGCGGGACAGCGGCCGCCTCGCCGGACTGCGGGTGCGCACCGTGGCGCAGGGCGCGATCGCCGCGTACGTCGAGTCCCGGCGACAGCAGGGCAACGCCACCCAGTACAAGTACAAGCCGTTCCAGAAGGACGTCGACTTCGTCGACGCCCTCGTCACCGGCTGATCCGCCAACCACCCTTCCAGCAAGGAGAGTTCGACCGTGATCGAGACCATCAGGCCCCCGCAGAACATCCGCCGCGAGATCATCGACCTGCCGTGCGGCGACGAACGGCTCGCCCTGCACGTCTGGAGGCCGGAACGGATCAAGGGAGCCGTCTTCTACTTCCACGGACTGCAGAGCCACGCCGGGTGGCTGTGGGAAGTGGGCCCGCGTTTCGCCGACAACGACATCGCGTTCTTCGTCCTCGACCGCCGCGGCAGCGGCATCAGCCCCGGCCTGCGCGGTGAGATACCGGACGCCGACACCGTCCTCGGCGACTACGCAGGGGCCGCCGCGTTCGTCCGGGAGATGATCGGCGACACCGTGCCCCTGTCCCTCTTCGGGCACTGCCTCGGCGGCTCCCTCATGGCGGCCCTCATGTGCCACGAGGGATTCACCACCTCCTACGACGCCGCCGTGTTCTGCTCCTCCTGGCTCGGCCGGATGCACGCCACCCTCGACCCGGCCACCCGAGCGGCCGTCGCGGCGGACCGCAGCGGCGAGCTGTGGGAGGCGGGTCTGCAGGCCGCCGACTTCACCGACGAGGCCAAGTACCAGCACTTCATCGACCACGACGACCTGGCCGTACGGCGGTTGACGCGTCGCTCGCGGGCGGTGCTGCTCGATCTGGAGCGGCGCTATCTGACGGGCCGGCCGGTGACCTCGCCGGTGCCCGCGGCCACCTTCGTTTCCGGGATCACCGACCCGATCGTGGACCTCGACGCCGCCCAGTCCGTCTTCCAGGACCTGGTGTCCGGGCGCGGCGCGCTCATGCGGTTCCCCACCGACAAGCACTACCTCTTCTACACGGGAGTCAGCGGCGACCTGGTCGACTGGACGTCGACGTACACGCTGCTCCAAGGGGTGAACCGTGGCGCCTGAGGCCGGGCGGGCCCGGCTGTACCACGTGGAGTTGCCGATGCGGACGCCGTTCGACCACCCCGCCGCCCGCCGCCGCACCTCCGACAGCCTGGTCCTCGCACTGTCGGCCGAGGGCGTGACGGGCCTCGGCGAGTGCGCGCCGCGGCCGTACGTCACCGGCGAGACCAGCGCGAGTGTGCGCACCGCGCTGGAACAGGTCGACCTCGACGCCCTGCTCGCCCGGCTGACCGGCCGTGAACCGGGGGAGTCGCTGGGTCTGCTGCACAGGGACGGCTTCGCCCGCACCTTCGGCATCGACGGCGCGAACAACCTGCTCTGCCTGCTGGAGACCGCGGTCCTCGACTGGCTGGGCCGCCGGCTGGGAACGGGTGCGCGGAACCTGCTGCCGCCCGGCCCGCTCCAGGAAGCTTCGAGCCTGCCCGTCTCGCAGGTGCTTGATCTCAGCCTGGACACCGAGGAGTTCCTCGCCACCCGCGGCCCCTTCCACTTCGTGAAGATCAAGGCCTCGTACGACATCGAGCACGACGCCCGTACGGTCCGCGTCCTGCGCGACAAGCTCGGCGACGAGGTGCCGATCATGGTCGACGCCAACATGAGCTGGACCCCTGCGAACGCGGTCGGCCACGCCCGGCGGCTGCGCGAGGCAGGTGTCGACTACGTGGAGGAGCCGCTGCCCAAGGGCTCCTGGGAGGCGCTGCGCGTGCTGCGCCGGGACGGCGGGGTGCGCGTGATGCTCGACGAGTCGGTGTGCACGGCCCGGGACGCCCGTACGGCGGTCGAGTCCGGGGCCTGCGACGCGTTCAACATCCGGGTCTCGAAGAACGGGGGGCCGCTGCCGGCCGCCGGGATCGTCGCGTATGCCCGGGAGAACGGGATCCGCTTCCAGTTCGGTGTCCAGGTGGCCGAGGTGGGCCCGCTCATCAACGCGGGCCGTGCCCTGGCCTTCGGCCATCCGGACGCCCTCACCGTCGAGGCCGGGCAGTCCGACCGGTTCTTCCCGGAGATGATCGTCGCGCCGCCCCCGGCCGTCGACCGGAACACCAACACCCTTCGGCCCGCGGGCGGCACCGGCTGGGGCATGGACCTCACCGGACGCGCCGAGCGCTGGGCCGTGCGAGACCTGTGACCACCCCCACCCGTGCCGGAAAGACAGGAACTCCCATGAACGTACTGTTCGAATGCACCTATCAGGGCCGCCGCCACATCGGTCTCGGCCTGCCCGCGGAGGGCGAGCCGCTGCGCCTGGTACCGCTCGGCGACCGGGACCTGAAGGACCTGCTGCTCGTCGGCGCCGACCTCGCCGACCTCGCCGACCTCGCCGACGAGCCGGCGACGACCGTTCCCGCCGGTGAACTCGACGCGGTGTCCTTCCGGCCGCCGCTGCTGCCCGACCACCCCGGCGGCGCCATGGTCGGCGGCTTCATGCAGACCCACAACGTCAAGGTGGACGCGGACACCCCGGCCCAGCCGAACTGGTTCCTCAAGGGTCTCGGCGACGTGCTGAGGATCTCCGGGGAGGAACTGCGCGCCCCCGCCGGGTCCGTCGCGCTCACCGAGGAGGCGGAGGTCGTCCTCGTCTACGTCACCGACGCGGCCGGCGAACCCCGGTACGCCGGCTACACCTTCGGCAACGACCTCACCGACATCGGCCGCTTCCGGCGCAACCGGGGCCACCTGTCCTACGCCAAACTGTGCGACGCGGCCGTCGCGCCCTGGCTGTTCCTCGGCGACCCTCCGAGCCATGTCACCGGGCACGTGACGATCGAGCGGGACGGCGAGCCGTGCTGGCGGGGCGAGTTCACCACCGGCACCAAGGCCCTGCACTACGGGCTCGACGCCATCATGTCCGAGCTGTTCTCCCACGACGCCCTGCTCACCCCGGGGCGCGTGCACTACGTCTACCTCGGCGCCGACCGCAGCAGCTTCCACGACGGCTTCCGCATGGCCGACCGGGACCGCGTCACCCTGGACTTCGCGAGCCACGGAGTCACCCTGTCCAACACCGTGAGCTGTGCGTCGCCGATGCTCGCGGCCGCCGCGCGCGAGGGATCGTGAGCCGGGGCGAGGAGGTGCGCGGACTCAGCGACACGGAGGCCACGTTCGCGTACACCCATGTCCTCCTGCGCGGCAGCGGCCGGCTCACCACCACCTTCACGGTGCACGGCGTGTTCTCGCCCGAGCGGGTGGAGCGGGCCGTGGAGCGGTGGCTCGGACGGCTGCCGGTGCTGTCGCTGCGGATCGCCGGCAGCGACGGCAGCGACGGCAGGTTGTGGTTCCGGCAGGGTGCGCCGAGCGGCGCGCACTCCGTCCTCGCGGCTGAGGCGGCCGGGGCGGACGACGGGCCGACGGGGGAGCGGCTGTGGCGGCTGCGGGCCGAGCCCGGTCCTGCGGGGGCGACGCGCTTTCGTCTCACCCTCCACCCCGCGATCTGTGACGGATACTCCGTCGGCCGGCTCGTACGGCCCCTGCTGGACGCCCTGTTCGACACCCCGGGCCTCGACGCCGCCGATCGCGCGCCGGAGGCCTTGCCGCCCGACACCGACGAACTCACCTACGAGGGCGGCGGCGGGTGTGTGTGCGGAGTGTGCGTGCCGGGGGCACCGCGACGGGCCCGGGCGGTGGCGCCGTTCCAGGACGACCGACACCCGCGGGCCGGGGGAGGCGGGGAGCGCGGGCTCGGTGACGGCCGTACGGCGGGTGCCGTGACGCTCGCGCTGACCCCGTACGAGAGCCGTCGGCTGCGCGACTGGTGCGGGGCGGGACAGCTGACCGTGAGCGGTTTCCTCACGACCGTCCTGGCGGACGCACTCGCCCGGGAGACCGGTCGGACGGAGGTCACCGTGACCACGGCGATGTCCCTTCGCCGGCGGTACACCGAGCGGACGCTGATCTCCGAGCCGGGATGTGTGCTGGGGACGGTGCGGGCCCGGCTGGGTGCCGGGGAGGCCGGTGATCCGCTGAGCCGGGCGCGGGCGAACGCGGCGGAGCTGTGCCTGGCCGGGCGGGCCTGGCGGCCGGAGCGGCGCGCGCACACCGGGATCCGCCGTGCCGTCGAGCGGGAGGCGAGGGCCCTGGGCCCGGAGTTGCGCGTCGTAGACGCGGGCTCGGTGGACACCGTGCTCGGCCCGCATGCCGCACGCGTCACGGGGTTCCGTACCGTCGCGGCCCGCGGTGCCGGCCGTCCCGGGAGTTCCCTGTATCTGTCCTCGTTCAAGGGCGCGTTGACCGCGTCCCTCACCTCGCAGGGGCTCGGTGAGCGGTGGGTGGCGCGGGCGGAGCGGGAGCTGAGCGAGGCCGCGCTGCTGCGCACCGCTTCTGTGTCTTTGTGAAACCGCAGGTGACAGCGGTGCGGCGGCGCGGACTCGGCAAAGTCGCACTCGGTGGCGACCTCCACCTTGAAAACAAAGAGTTCGTTCTCTATTTTTTTAGAGCGGGCCTCGAACCGGTGGGACCCGCCCAGTCCAGAGAAAGGGGAACGCGACATGGTGAGGGCGTTTTCCACGGTGGCTCCTCCCGGGCCCGCCGCGGCGACGGTCACGATCCCGGCCGTACGCGCGCAGAGTCCCCGGATCGGATCCTCGGACCACCCCGCCTTCGACGCCTTCGTCGCGGAGATCTTCGGGCGGCTGCCACGCGCCGACCAGCGCAGATGGGCCCATGTCTACACACGAGGCCTGCTCATGACGCCGGGACGCAAGACGGTACGGCGGCTCGCGGCCGCCGGGTCCGACTCGGCCACGGCGGCCCAGGCGCTGCACCAGTTCGTCAACGCCAGCCCGTGGGACTGGGAACCGATCCGCGCCCGGCTGGCCGACTGGGTGCTCCGCAGGTCCGACCCCCGCGCCCTGCTCATCGGCACGGTGGTGCTGCCCAAGCGCGGTGACCGCTCCTGCGGAGTGCACCGCCGCTTCGTCCCGCAGGAGGGACGTACCGTCAACTGCCAGGTCGGCATCGGCGCGTTCCTCGCCGCGGACCGCGCGACGGTCCCCGTCGACTGGCGGCTGCTGCTGCCCGGAGCGTGGTCCGGGGACTCGCAAGTACGCAGCCGTGCCCGCATCCCCGAAGGCGCCGCCGGTGTCCAGGACTCGGCCGGCTCCCAGGCGCTGGACCTGCTCGACGGGGCCGGCCTGAGCCTGCCCGGCGCGGGACCGGACGCGGACGGGGTGCCGGTCGTAGCCGACCTGGTCGGATTCGCGGACACCGCGATGCTCGTCGGCGGGCTCGTGGCCCGAGGCCGGCACTTCGTCGTGGCCGCACCCGGCGACCTCGTCGTCCTCCCGGACCGGGCCGCGTCCGGGGCGTCCGGCGGATGGGCCGGTACCGGCTCCGCGCCCGCTCTCCAGCCGCGACAGCGGACCGCCGGCGGTCCGCTGCCCGCCCGTGACCTGCTCACCGCGCATGACGTCCGGTCGCCGCACCAGCCCCCCGCGGCGGCGTCCGTGGTGCAGGTCCGCCTCCCCGGCATCCCCGTACCGCTCAGGCTGCTGGGGGAGCGCAGGCCGGACGGGTCCGGCGGCGACCGGTTCTGGCTCACCGACCTCGTGGACCGGCCGGCCCACGAGGCTCTGACACTGGCCCGGCTGCACACGGGCGCCGCCGACACCATGGACCGGCTGGCCGACGACTTCGGACTGCGCGCCTTCGAAGGGCGCTCGTACCCCGGCTGGCACCACCACATGACGCTGGTCTCCGCCGCCTTCGCCTACGGCACCCTCGGCCGCGCCGGAGCGCCCCCCTCCCACCCCGCCCGGGCCTCACGCGGACCACAGGCCGGCCGGCCCCCACGCCGCGCACGGACCCTGACGACACCGACACGAACGGGATGCTCCTGATGGCCCTCCCCAAGGCGTTCTGGCTGCTGTGGTGCGGGCAGACCGTCAGCCGGCTCGGCACGCTCGCCCCCGCCTTCCTCGTCCTCTACCTGGAGCAGAACCACCTCGTCGCACCCGGCACGACACCGCTCGTCGTCGGACTCTTCGGGGCCGGTGTGGTGCTGTCCGGGCTGGTGGGAGGGGCGGTCGCCGATCTGATCGGGCCGCGCCGGACCATCGTCGCGGCGCAGCCGTTCACCGCGGGGATGGCGCTGCTGTTCGCCGTCGCCGACCATGTGGCCGCACTGTGCGCGCTGTCGTTGATCACCGGGTTCCTGTCCGCCGTCGACCGGCCGGCCGGCGCCGGACTGATCTCGGCGATCGTGCCACAGGAGCAGTTCTCGAAGGCGTACAGCCTCTTCCTGGTGGGCTTCAACATCGGCATGTCGCTCAGCCCCGTACTCTCCGGGTTCCTGCTCGAAGTCAGCCCCGCAGCCCTCTTCGTCGTCTGGGCGGCCTCCAGCCTGATCTACGCCGCCCTGGTGTTCGCGGTGCCCGCCGACCCACCGTCCCGGGCAGCCGACCGGCCCGCCGGTGCCGCGGCCGCCCTGAAATCGGCCGCGCGCGGCATCGCCGAACCCTTCCGCACTCCCGTCCTCGTCGCCTTCCTGCTGCTGACGTTCCTGCTGGCCTGCATCTACCTCCAGGTCAACTCCGCGCTGCCGCTCGACATGCGGGACAGCGGACTGACCGCCGGGGGCATCGGATTCGTCCTCGCGGCCAACGCGGTGCTGTCCGTCCTGCTGCTGCCGCTGGTGCCCCGGCTCGTCGGCGGGATGCGCGCACACGTCCCGCTGATCCTGGCCGCCGCCTTCATGGCCGTCGGCTTCGGCGCCAACGTCCTGGCCGACAGCATGGTCTCCTTCACGCTCGCCACCGTCGTGTGGACGCTCGGAGAGGTGCTGTGGGCCCCGATGTCCGCGACCTTCATCGCCGACCGGGCGCCCGCCGGACGCAGCGGCGCCTACCAGGGCTCCTACTTCTTCGCCTGGAACGCGGCGTTCGTGGTCGGCGGCCCCGCCGGCCTCGCCCTCGCCCACACTCACGGCTACGGGGCGCTGTGGATGTCCGTCCTCGGCCTCGGGTGCGTGGTGACGCTCGGCTTTGCACTGCTGCCGCGGCTGACGGGCTTCGTGACCAGGCCGGCTCCCTCAAGTGACCACAGGGACGACCAGGTGACCACCGTGACGACCAAGTGACCATCGCGACGACCCAGGTGACCACCGCGACAACCACGTGACCACCGCGACGCCGCGTCAACCAGGTGACCACCGCGTCAACCAAGTGACCACCGCGACACCGCAGAACAGCTGACCCGAGAGACAAGGTGACCCAGCATGTCCGCACCGACCACCCGCACCGCCCTGCTGATCGGGGCTGCCGGAGGCATCCTCAAGGAGGTCTCGCGCGAGCTCGCCGAACAGGGCCACACCCTCGTCCTGTTCGACCGCGACGCGGAGGCCGTGAACCGGCTCGCCGACGAACTGGGCCGGCTCACCAAGGTCGAGGCCGTCGTCGGCGACATCACCGACATCCCCGCCGCGGAAGGCCAGTTGACCGACATCGTCGACCGGTTCGCCCCGTCGATCCTGGTCAACGGCGTCGGCGGCGACACCCGCGTCATCGGCTACGCCGACCTGACCCGGGACCACTTCGACCAGACGTACCTGGAGAACGTGGTCAGCAGCTGGATCGCGGTCAAGGTGTGCGCCCCGCGGATGGCCGCCGACGGCTACGGCCGCATCGTCAACTTCGCCTCGGCAGGCGGCCGTACGTACAGCCACTTCAACAACGCGGCGTACGTCGGCGCCAAGGCCGCCGTGATCGGCATGACCAAGCAGCTGGGCTACGAGCTGGCCGGCACCGGCGTGGTGGCCAACGTCGTGGCGCACGGACCGATCGGGACCGACCGGGTGGCCGGCGCCTTCGAGCGGCGCACCGAGGAGTCCAAGAAGGACGTCATGTCCCGGCTGCCCATGGGGCGGTACGGCACGGTCGCCGAGGCCGTCGGCAGCGTGCTCCACCTCTGCTCCGAGAGCGCCGGCTACTCGACCGGTTCCGTCATCGACATCAACGGCGGCCTCTACATGTGAGTCCGGCTCTCCATGTGAGTCCGGCCGACACCCCCCGCCCCAGGAGGCACCCATGGCGAAGTTCGTCGTCGAACTCGAGTACAACGTCGACCGCGCGGGCCGCGAGCCCCTGCACCGTGCCCATACCGACTACCTGCGCACCCTCACCGACAGCGGCGTGCTCCTGCTCGCCGGTCCGCTCCAGGACACCAACGCCGGCCTGCTGGTCTACGAGGCCGAGGACCGCGACCGGCTCGAGGAGATCCTGGCCGCGGAGCCCTACGTCCAGGGCGGCATCGTCTGCCGGGTCCGTGTCCGCCAGTGGGCCCCCGGCAAGGGCGCGTGGATCACCGCGCCCTTGCCCGCGCCCTCGGCCGCCTGACGCCCCGCACCCACCCGTCCCGCTCCCACGCCTGTCACCCGGAAGGATCCGACTGACGTGTCCACAACGCCAGTTCCGCAGGACACCGCCCTGCCCCGTGAAGCGCTGCACGCCGCCATCGTCGACCCGGCCATGGACTCGATGCGCCTGCTCAGCGAGACGGCGATGAGGTTCCCCGAAGCCCTGTCGTTCTCGTCGGGAGCGCCGCACGACGGCACCCACGACC
This sequence comes from Streptomyces sp. NBC_00285, assembly GCF_036174265.1. Taxonomy (NCBI): domain Bacteria; kingdom Bacillati; phylum Actinomycetota; class Actinomycetes; order Kitasatosporales; family Streptomycetaceae; genus Streptomyces; species Streptomyces sp. NBC_00285. The sequence continues at coordinate 8,063,749 of NZ_CP108055.1, forward strand.
TCGCGAAGCTCTCGTACTACGTCGACCGGTACATCACGCACATGCGCCGGCAGGGAGTGCCCGAACAGCGCATCACCCGCCTGCACTTCCAGTACGGACCCGTCAACGGGTTCATCCAGGAAGAGGTCGCCCGGATGCTCGCCCGGGACGAGGACATCGATGTCGACGCCGACGCGATCATGATCACGCACGGTTTCCAGGAGGCGGCGCTCGTCGCCCTGCGCGGACTGTTCCGGTCACCGGACGACGTGCTGCTGTCCGTGTCCCCCGCGTACGTCGGCATCCGGGGCGCCGCCCGCATGCTGGACATTCCGGTGCGAGGCATCACCGAGGGACCCGACGGCCTCGAACCCGAGGCCGTGGCCGCCGCCGTGCGTGCCGTGCGCGCCGAGGGCAGGCGTCCTACCGCGCTCTACCTGGTCCCCGACTTCTCCAACCCCTCGGGCACCGTCGTCCCGCTTGAGGCACGCAGGCGACTGCTCGAGCTGGCCGCCGAAGAGGGGTTCACCATCCTGGAGGACAACCCGTACGGGCTGTTCGCGAGCGACGAGGAGCGGCTGCCGACCCTGAAGTCGCTGGACACCCGCGGCGATGTCGTCTACCTGGGCTCCTTCGCGAAGGCCGCGTTCCCCGGCGCCCGCCTGGGCTACCTGGTGGGCGATCGCGAGGTCGTCGGCGAGGACGGTGTGCGGCGCACCCTCGCCCAGGAGCTCTCCAAGGCCAAGGCGATGTTCACGGTCGGCTCGTCCTCGCTCTCCCAGGCGGCGATCGGCGGCATCCTCGTCGACGCCGACCACGACCTGCGCTCCGCCACCCGGGATCTGGCCGCCGTCTACCAGGAACGGCTCGCCGCCACCCTCGCCGCCCTCGCCGAGCACTTCCCGCCGGAGCGCTACGCCGAGCACGGGGTGCGCTGGAACCGCCCGCGCGGCGGGTTCTTCCTGGTCGTCGAGGTGCCCTTCGAGGCCGACCTGGCCGCCATGGAACGGTCGGCGCGCGACTACGCGGTCAGCTGGGCCCCGATGAGCATGTTCCACCTCGACGGCGGCGGCGAACGCGCCCTGCGCCTCGGTTTCAGCAACCTCACCCCCGCCGCGATCCGCGAGGGCATCGCCCGCCTCGCCCGCTTCGTCGAGGCCGAGTCCGAGTCCGAGTCCGAGGCCGAATACGAATCCGAGGCCGCGTTCGGATCCACGTCCCTGCCCGAGTTCGTGTCCGCATCGGAGGCTCACGCATGAGCACCGCGTTCCCCACGTCCACCGCGGGCGGCCCGCGCCGTGTCGCCGTCGTCGTCGACGGCTACTCCGCCGGCAACTTCTACCCCGCCGCCTTCGCCGCGTGCGACACGGCCGTCGTCCACGTCCAGAGCACCCCGGAGCTGATCCCGGCCATGGCGCCGCCGGATCTCACCGCGTACGAGCAGACCGTCGTCGCCACCGACGAGGCCGCACTCGTCGAGGTGCTGCGCGGCCTCGACCCGGTGTGCGTGATCGCCGGCCAGGAGTCCTCCGTACCGCTCGCCGACCGGCTGAGCGAGGCGGTCGGCGTCCCGTCCAACGGCTCGGCACTGTCACCGGCCCGCCGGGACAAGTACGAGATGACCGAGACACTGCGGCGGGCCGGCGTGCCCTGCGTGCGGCAGTTCAAGACCGACGACCCGGACGCGGCGGTGGCCTGGGCCGAGGACCACGGCAGCTACCCCGTCGTCGTCAAGCCGCTCAGCTCGGCCGCCTCCGACGGCGTCGTCGTCTGTGCCGGCCCCGACGCGGTCCGCGCCGCCGCCCGCAACGTCCTCGACGCCCCGAACATGTTCGGCATCGCCAACACCGAGATCCTCGTGCAGTCCTATCTCAAGGGCACCGAGTACATCGTCGACACCGTCAGCAGTGGCGGCGAGCGCTATGTGTGCGGGGTCTGGGAGTACGAGAAGACGCTGCTGCCGTCCGGCAAGAACATCTACAACCGCGACCTGCTCGCCGACCCGGAAGGCAACCCGGTCGTCGCCGCGCTCACCGCGTACGTCGACGAGGTCCTCGCCGCTCTCGGCGTCGCCTGGGGACCGGCCCACGCCGAGGTCATCGTCACCGACGAGGGCCCGGTCCTGGTCGAGATCGGCACCCGCCTCAACGGCAACATCAGCGCCCCCTTCCACGACGTGTGCCTGGGCCACAACCAGGCGGCGCTCACCGCACAGGCGTACACCCGGCCCGAGGAGTTCCGCGCCGAGTACGGCGGCCGGACGTACGCCAGGCTGCAGCCGGCCTTCGTCTACAACACCCCGACCGGGCTCGACGGTGTCGTGGAGTCCGTCGACGAGACGGCCGTGGCGGAGATCCGCTCCCTGGAGAGCGTCTTCTCCGCGACGGTCAAGCTCGGTCCCGGCTCCCGGATCACGCCCACCGTCGACCTGCTGACCACGCCCCTGCGGGTGTACCTGACGGCCGCCGACGAGACGACGCTCACGGCCGGCTACGAGAAGGTCCGCTCGCTGAAGGACGCCGTCTACCGCGTCGCCTGACACACCGTCAACTTCCTTTTCTTTCCTCTCGTTTCGTTTCTCTCAGGAGGCTCATCGTGCACAGCCGTATCGGTCTGTTCCTGTCCCCCGTCCACGAGACCGGCCAGGACCCGAACCTGGCGATACGCCGGAACCTGGACCTCGTCGAGTACGTCGACGACCTCAACTTCGACGAGGCGTGGTTCGGCGAGCACCACACGCTGGGCTGGGGCCTCGTCGGGGCGCCCGAGACGATGATCGCCGCCGCCTCGCAGCGCACCCGCCAGATCAAGCTGGCCCACGGTGTCGTACCGCTCTCCGGCCACCACCCCTTCCACGTGGCGAGCCGGGCCGTCCACCTCGACCACCTCACCCGCGGTCGGTACATCCTGGGCGTCGGCCCCGGCGTGCCCTTCGACGCGAAGATGTTCGGCCTGGAGCAGCCGGTGCAGCGGCGCCGCCTGGAGGAGGCGCTGCCGACGGTCCTGGAGCTCGTCAACGGCGATGAGCGGATCACCCAGCAGACCGACTGGTACGACCTGCGCGACGCCAAGATCCAGCTGCCGCGCTTCAGCCCGCAGGGCATCGAGGTCGCCGTCGCCACCTCCGGCACCTCGCAGTCCAGCCCGCGCCTGATCGGTCAGTACGGGCTGAGCATGACCTCGTTCGCGCTGCCCTTCGCCCTGCTGACGCCGGGTGCGCCCGCGCACATCAACCTCGCCCACCAGTGGAAGTACGCGCAGGAGTCCGCCGCCGAGCACGGGCAGACCCTGGACCGCGACAAGTGGCGCATCGCCCTGCCGGTGCACGTGGCCGAGACCCGCGAGGAGGCGTACGCGGACGTCCGCGAGGGCTACGACCGCTGGCTGTTCGAGTACTTCGGCAAGGCGGCCGGCCGCGAGGTGCTCAGCCCGGACGTACCCCGGGAGCGGGCACTGGAGGCCCGGGTCGAGGCGGGCGGCGCACTCGTCGGCTCCGTGGACGACGTGGTCGCCGGCATCGAGCGGCTGCACGAGATCACCGGCGGCTTCGGCACCCTGCTCGTCTACGTCGCCGACTGGACGTCGTGGGAGAAGACCAACCGCAGCATGGAACTGCTGGCCCGCTACGTCGCGCCGCGCTTCACCGGCTCCGCCGCCCGGCCGCAGGAGGCCGTGGACTTCGCGATCGCCGCCCGCAACAGCTAGGGCATGCCGCGAAAGTCCCGCCCGCCCGGCGACGCCGTGCGCGCACTTCCCCAGAAGGGGACCCCCCCGCCGCATTGTCGGGCCCGCCCCACGGGCGGACGACGCGACTTTCGCAACACGCCTCGGCCCGCGGGCACCCACGGCTCGCGCAAGCGCTCCCGGAAGCCCGACGCCCCTCACGCCGCGCCACGCCGGGCCGGTTCGCCGGCCCGGCCGGGCGTCCCGTCCGATCGGAAAGAACTCATGCTGGAGCAACGCTCGTTCCGCGACATACTCGGCCGGTTCACCACCGGAGTGGTGCTGATCACCGCCGACACCGCCGACGGTCCCAAGGGCATGGCGGTCAACTCCTTCACCTCCGTCTCCCTGACCCCGCCGCTGGTCGCCCTGTGTGCCGCGGACTCCTCCTCCACCTGGCCGGCCATCCGTGACGCCGGAAACTTCGCCGTGACGATCCTCGGAGACCGGCACGCGGAGCTGTGCCGGCTGTTCAGCACCAAGGGCGCGGACCGGTTCGCCGGCGGCGGCTGGTCGACGACCCGGGCCGGGCACCCCATCCCCACCGACGGACTGGGCTGGCTGGACTGCCGTATCAGCACGGTCCACCGGGCGGGCGACCACGAACTGGTCATCGCCGAGGCCCTGGAGGGCGACCTGACGGACCAGGCGGGGCCGCTGGTGTTCCACGCCGGCCGCTTCACGGCACTGGCGGCCGCCTGACGCACGGCCGCCATGTCCTCGCCCGGCGCGGCCCGGCGGAGTCCGGCCGGGCCGGGCGCGGCCCGGCACCCGGTTCCGGGCACACGGCCCGCCGCACCTCACACAGCCCGTCGCTGCTCGTAGCCGCCCGACGCGGCCCGCCCGTCCACCGGACCGAAGCCACCGCCGCCCTCGGCCCGGCCGGGCCCGGCCCGCCCGGCACCCGCGCCGGTACGCGCGCCTCCGCGTCGACGCCCATGAGAAAGGCAACCCGCGTGTCCCCGACCGACCCCATCACCACCCTTTCCCTTCCGCCGGATGCCAGGGGCGAGGCCGATCTCGCCTTCGTCCGGACCGCCCCGCGTCATCTCGTCGCCCGCAGCGCGGTGGCCGAGGTACTGATCACGGACTGGCGGCAGTTGGGCCCCGACACGTTCCGGCTGGGCGCTCAGTGGCCGCGCGGGCACCACTTCTACGCACCGATCGCCGGCACCTGGTACGACCCGCTGCTCGCCGCGGAGTCGTTGCGCCAGGCGTCCGTCCTGATCGGGCAGACGTACTACGGAGTTCCGGCCGATCAGCACGTCACCATTACCGAACTGGAGTTCGAGGTGATCCCGGGAGCCCTGCTCCTGGGGGCCCGGCCCGCCGAGATGCGCCTGGAGTTCGCGGCCACGGACGTACGGCGTCGGCGGGGCGCCCTCACCGCGCTCACCCTGGAGGCTGACCTGCTGCGCGGCGGCGACTTCGCCGGCGCCGGGCGTCTGACCCTGCAGGTGTCGGACCTTCGCGACCCCGCCGCAGGGGAGGGCGGCGGGTACCCGCCTCTGCCCGACCCCGTCCCGCCCGCGATCGTGGGCCGCCTGGACGAACATGACGTAGTCCTCGGCGTTCCCGGTTCGAGTGCCGGCTCCGGTTCCGGCCGTCGGGGCCCGGGCCTGGCCTGGGACCTGCGGATCGACCCCGGCCACCCGGTGCTCTTCGACCACCCCACGACCGACGTCCCCGGCATGGTTCTCCTGGAGGCCGCCCGCCAGGCCGTCCAGGCGGCCTGCGCCCCCTACCGCGTCCTCCCCGTCGAACTGCGCAGCGCCTTCCACCACCCCGTGGCCCTGGCCACCCCCTGCCACATCTCCGCGACCAGACTCCCCGCACAGGACGCGAGCGAGGATGCCGCACTCCGGGTCACCGCCTGGCAGTCCGACCGCCTGGCCTTCGACAGCCTCGTGGTGGCGAGCCTGTGCGGCTGAGCACTCCGTGAACGAACCCCGGCAACGGTTCAGGGGCCCGATCCACCAAGCGGACCGGGCCCCTGAACAGGTATGCCGCCGGGTCTCCGGCTCATGACCCGTGCGACAGCGCCCTGCTGACGAGGTGTCAGATGTCCCGGAAGATCTCGATCTGCGCCCCCACCGAGTTCAGCCGCTCGGCGAGATCCTCGTAACCCCGGTTGATGACATAGACGTTGCGCAGTACGGACGTGCCGTCCGCCGCCATCATCGCCAGCAGGACGACCACGGCGGGGCGCAGGGCCGGCGGGCACATCATCTCGGCGGCCCGCCAGCGGGTCGGGCCCTCGACCAACACCCGGTGAGGGTCGAGGAGTTGGAGACGCCCGCCCAGCCGGTTCAGGTCCGTCAGGTAGATCGCGCGGTTGTCGTAGACCCAGTCGTGGATGAGGGTCTGGCCCTGCGCGACCGCCGCGATGGCCGCGAAGAACGGGACGTTGTCGATGTTCAGGCCGGGGAACGGCATCGGGTGGATCTTGTCGATCGGCGCCTCCAGCTTGGAGGGGCGCACGGTCAGGTCGACCAGCCGGGTACGGCCGTTGTCGGCGAAGTACTCCGGCGTACGGTCGTGGTCGAGCCCCATCTCCTCCAGGACCGCGAGTTCGATCTCCAGGAACTCGATCGGCACCCGGCGCACGGTCAGTTCCGACTCCGTCACCACGGCCGCGGCGAGCAGGCTCATCGCCTCGACCGGGTCCTCGGAGGGGAAGTAGTCGACGTCCACGTCGATGACCGGCACACCGTGCACCGTCAGGGTCGTGGTGCCGATGCCCTCGACCCGCACACCCAGCGCCTCCAGGAAGAAACACAGGTCCTGGACCATGTAGTTGGAGGAGGCGTTGCGGATGACGGTGACGCCGTCGTGCCGCGCGGCGGCCAGCAGTGCGTTCTCGGTGACCGTGTCGCCGCGCTCGGTCAGCACGATGGGCCGGTCGGGGTGGACCTCCCGGTCGACCTGCGCGTGGTACTGGCCCTCGGTCGCCGCGACCTCCAGACCGAACCGGCGCAGCGCGATCATGTGCGGCTCGATGGTCCGGGTGCCGAGGTCGCAGCCGCCGGCGTAGGGCAGCTTGAAGTGGTCCATGCGGTGCAGCAGCGGGCCGAGGAACATGATGATCGAGCGCGTGCGGACGGCGGCCTCGGCGTCGATCGCGTCCATGTCCAGCGCGGCCGGCGGGACGAGTTCGAGGTCGACGCCGCCGTTGATCCACCGGGTGCGGACACCGATGGAACTCAGCACCTCCAGCAGGCGGTAGACCTCCTCGATGCGGGCGACCCTGCGCAGCACCGTGCGCCCCTTGTTGAGGAGCGAGGCGCAGAGCAGGGCCACGCACGCGTTCTTGCTCGTCTTGACGTCGATCGCGCCGGACAGCCGACGACCGCCGACCACACGCAGATGCATCGGGCCCGCGTAGCCAAGGGAGACGATCTCGCTGTCCAGTGCTTCACCGATACGCGCGATCATCTCAAGGCTGATGTTCTGGTTGCCGCGCTCGATGCGATTGACGGCGCTCTGACTGGTGCTGAGCGCCTCGGCGAGCTGCGACTGTGTCCAGCCCCGGTGCTGCCGGGCGTCACGGATGAGCTTGCCGATGCGTACGAGGTAGTCGTCTGCCATGGGTTGAGGCTATCTCAAATATGAGATGGTGCATTCCGGGGGATCCATTCGAGTGAAGGACCCGGGTGGACCTGTGGGAACGTCAGCGACGCTTGGCGGTACGGGTACGACGCCACCCGAAAGGTCCGGGCAGATCAACCGATGTCGTACGACGCCCCGAGCTGCTGCTGGTGTGCTTCGGCCCGTGGCTGCCGCCACCGGTCGTGATGGACCAGGAACGCCGGTTGATGTTCAGGCGCACTCCGGGAAGGATCCGGAAACTCTTGCGGAACGTGAGCGGCATGGTGGCCTCCGGTCGAGGTCGTACGGATGCTTTCGGCCTCGTTCGAATACCCCGGCACGGCGAACTGATGGGTGCCGGTTCGGCCGTTCTGCCGTACGGGAGTTGGGGGAGGCTCCCGAGGCGGTGAGGGCGTCCCGATGCGGGGTGCCGGGTGGCGACCGCAAGGCGCCCTGCGTCGCCGTCGGGCCCGGTGTCGTCTCAATCGACGGGCCGTTGATGCACGGGCTTGCGGGGCTCACGTGGCGCCACGAGGTTCACGGCGCCGGTAGGGCACCGATCTGCTGCATCACCCCGAGGAGGTCGGGCTGGCCGCGTTCGCCGACGATCCGGCCGTCGGCCAGGTAGTAGAAGTTCATGGCCTGCACCGAGATCTTGTTGCCGCTCGCCGGGACCCCGAAGAATTCACCGTCGTGGGTTCCCCGCATGGTGAACCGCGCGGCCACGGTGTCGCCTTCGGCGACCGTCTCCTCCAGCGTCCACTGGACGTCGGGGAAGGCGCTGCGCATCATCCCGATGACTTCCATGTACCCATCGGGCCCCCGCAGTGGTTCCGGGTGGCTTGGCGCGTGGAACACCGCGTCCGGAGAAATGACCTCGCGGGCGAGATCCTCGTTGCCCGTGTTGATGAACTCGACGAAACGGTTCATCACTGACTCGGTGGACTGCGATGGCATCTTGCTGTGCCTCTCCGGAGACGTTTGGGCGGGCACCCGCGAGCGTAACATCGAATCGATGTTCACATCGATTCGATGTTTACGTGCGAACATGGACTCATGCTGGAACTCGCGATACTCGGCTTCCTCGCCGAGGGACCCCTGCCCGGACACGAGCTGCGTCGCCGCGTCGCACAGCTGACCGGTTACACGCGGCCGGTCAGTGACGGCAGCCTGTATCCGGCGATCAACCGTCTGACCAAGGCGGGCTTGATCGAGCGGCGCGCCGACCTGGCCGCAGGAGCGGCCCGATACGTGCTCAGCCTGACCACGGCCGGACGGGCCGACATGCTTCAGCGCCTGCGCAAGCCCGCCGACCACGAGATCACCGACTTCACCCGGTTCTACGTCGTCCTGGTATTCCTCTCCCACCTGCCCGACGTGACCGAACAGCACGCGGTGCTGCGCAGACGGCTGGACTTCCTGGAAGAACCGGCGAGCTTCTTCTACGCCAACGAGCGGCCCCTGCGTGCCGAGGAGATCGCCGACCCCTACCGACGCGGCATGCTGCTCACCGCCCGCGCCACCAGCCGCGCCGAACGGACCTGGCTGCGCGAGACCCTCGGCGAGAAGCCGCCCGCATTCGACACCGCACGCACCGACAGTGATCCGCATGCGCCCGCCGCTCCCACGAACTGACCGCCCCCGGAGGTACCCCCATGCTTGCTTCCTGGTACGACGCCCAGGGCCCCGCCGCCGATGTCCTGCACGTCGGCGAACTCCCTGATCCCGTCCCCGGCCCCGGCGAGGTCCGCGTCCGCGTCACCGTCTCGGGCGTCAACCCCGGCGACACCAAGAAACGGCGCGGCTGGCTCGGCTCGTCCATGCCCCACCCGCGGGTGATCCCGCACAGCGACGCCGCCGGAGTCATCGACGCCGTGGGCGACGGGGTCGACGCCCACCGCGTCGGACAACGGGTCTGGGTGTACGGCGCCCAGTCCTACCGCCCCTTCGGCACCGCCGCCCAGTACACCGTCGTACCCGACGACCAGGCCCCACCCCTGCCCGACCACCTCAGTGACGAGCTGGGGGCGAGCCTCGGCATCCCCGGCATCACCGCCCACCGCACCGTCTTCGCCGACGGCCCGGTCGACGGCCGGGTGGTCCTGGTCCACGGAGTCCTTGGCGGCGTCGGCTCCCTGGCCGCCCAGCTCGCCCACTGGGCCGGCGCCACCGTGATCGCCACCGTCCGCCGCACCGCGGACCTCGACCACGTCGACCCGGCCGTCGCCCACGCCGTCGCCCTGGACACCGGCGACCCCGCCGCTGCCATCCGCTCGTACGCGCCGCGGGGCGTCGACCGGATCATCGAGGTCGCACTGTCCGACAACGCCGACCTCGACAACGCCGTCGCCGCCAACAACGCCGTCATCGCCGCCTATGCCACCCGCACGGACCGCACCGAAATCCCCTTCTGGCCGCTGCTGTTCAACAACGTCACCCTGCGACTGCTCGGCAGCGACGACTTCCCCGCCGAGGCCAAGCGCCAGGCCGCCCGCGACCTCACCTCCGCCGCCGCCGTCGGCGCCCTCACGGTCGACGTCCGCGACCGCTACCCGCTGGAGGACATCGCCAAGGCCCACGACCACGTCGACACCGGCGGTGGTCACGGCCGCATCCTGCTCACCATCCCCCAATAGCGCAGACTCGGAACACCGGCCCGTCACCAGCAACCCCCGTCTCATCGACGGCTACCGGATCGCTCACCTCACACGACCGAGTTCACTGCCAAAGAAGCCGAAAGGACCGGGTTCGCGGTCGAACGACTCGATGGGATGCCAAGGGACGACGAGACCGGGCATGACCATCCCGGCCTCATGTACTAGAGTTATCTCGACATCGAGATATCTGCCGAGGCGTACCGCAGTCGCACGCTTCCGCCGATCCTGGCAGTAAGGCATGCCTAACTTAGCCTTACCTTAGCGGATCGGCCAAGCGGCGTGGCGGCAGGATGCGGTGGTAAGCGCACCAAAATGAAGGAGACTGTCGTGTCGGCGAACAGCTTCGACGCCCGTAGCACGCTGAGCGTGGGCGACGAGTCGTACGAGATCTTCCGGCTGGACAAGGTGGAGGGCTCGGCTCGTCTGCCCTACAGCCTCAAGGTCCTGCTGGAGAACCTGCTCCGCACCGAGGACGGCGCGAACATCACCGCCGACCACATCCGCGCCCTCGGCGGCTGGGACTCCCAGGCGCAGCCGTCGCAGGAGATCCAGTTCACGCCGGCCCGCGTGATCATGCAGGACTTCACCGGTGTGCCCTGTGTCGTGGACCTCGCCACCATGCGTGAGGCCGTCAAGGAGCTCGGCGGCGACCCGGCGAAGGTCAACCCGCTCTCCCCGGCCGAGCTGGTCATCGACCACTCCGTCATCGCCGACAAGTTCGGCACCCACGAGGCGTTCGCGCAGAACGTCGAGCTGGAGTACGGCCGCAACCGCGAGCGCTACCAGTTCCTGCGCTGGGGCCAGACCGCGTTCGACGACTTCAAGGTCGTCCCGCCGGGCACCGGCATCGTCCACCAGGTGAACATCGAGCACCTGGCGCGCACGGTCATGGTCCGGGGTGGCCAGGCCTACCCCGACACCCTCGTCGGCACCGACTCGCACACCACCATGGTCAACGGTCTCGGTGTGCTGGGCTGGGGCGTCGGCGGCATCGAGGCCGAGGCCGCGATGCTCGGTCAGCCGGTCTCGATGCTCATCCCGCGCGTCGTCGGCTTCAAGCTCACCGGCGAGCTGCCCGCAGGCACCACCGCCACGGACCTCGTGCTCACGATCACCGAGATGCTCCGCAAGCACGGCGTGGTCGGCAAGTTCGTCGAGTTCTACGGTGAGGGCGTCGCCGCCACCTCCCTCGCGAACCGCGCCACCATCGGCAACATGTCGCCGGAGTTCGGCTCCACCGCCGCGATCTTCCCGATCGACGACGAGACCCTGAAGTACCTGCGGCTGACCGGCCGTGACGCGCAGCAGGTCGCGCTCGTCGAGGCGTACGCCAAGGAGCAGGGCCTCTGGCTGGACCCGAAGGCCGAGCCGGACTTCTCCGAGAAGCTGGAGCTCGACCTCTCCACGGTCGTCCCCTCCATCGCCGGCCCGAAGCGCCCGCAGGACCGCATCGTCCTCGCGAACGCCGCCGAGCAGTTCAAGACGGACGTCCGCAACTACGTCGACGAGGTCGACGAGGCGGGCAAGGAGTCCTTCCCGGCCTCCGACTCCCCGGCCATCCACCCCAACGGTGCTCCGTCCAACCCGGTCACCGTGACCGCCGCCGACGGTTCGACGTACGAGATCGACCACGGCGCGGTGACGGTCGCGGCCATCACCTCCTGCACCAACACCTCCAACCCGTACGTCATGGTCGCCGCCGCGCTCGTCGCGAAGAAGGCCGTGGAGAAGGGCCTGACCCGCAAGCCCTGGGTCAAGACCACCCTCGCCCCGGGTTCCAAGGTCGTCACCGACTACTTCGACAAGGCGGGGCTCACCCCCTACCTCGACAAGGTCGGCTTCAACCTCGTCGGCTACGGCTGCACCACCTGCATCGGCAACTCCGGCCCGCTGCCGGAGGAGGTCTCCAAGGCCGTCAACGACCACGACCTCGCGGTCACCTCGGTCCTCTCCGGCAACCGGAACTTCGAGGGCCGTATCAACCCCGACGTCAAGATGAACTACCTGGCGTCCCCGCCGCTGGTCGTCGCGTACGCCCTCGCCGGCTCGATGAAGGTGGACATCACCAAGGACGCCCTGGGCACCGACCAGGACGGCAACCCGGTCTTCCTCAAGGACATCTGGCCCTCCGAGGCCGAGGTCAACGACGTCGTGGCGAACTCCATCGGCGAGGACATGTTCAACAAGTCCTACGCCGACGTCTTCGCGGGCGACGCCCAGTGGCAGGCGCTGTCGATCCCGACCGGCAACACCTTCGAGTGGGACCCGCAGTCCACCTACGTCCGCAAGCCCCCGTACTTCGAGGGCATGACGATGGAGACCACCCCGGTCTCCGACATCACGGGCGCCCGGGTCCTCGCCAAGCTGGGCGACTCGGTGACGACGGACCACATCTCGCCCGCCGGTGCCATCAAGGCCGACACCCCGGCCGGCAAGTACCTCACCGAGCACGGTGTGGAGCGTCGTGACTTCAACTCCTACGGCTCCCGCCGAGGCAACCACGAGGTCATGATCCGCGGCACGTTCGCCAACATCCGCCTGCGCAACCAGATCGCGCCGGGCACCGAGGGCGGCTACACCCGCGACTTCACCGTCGAGGGTGCGCCGGTGGCGTTCATCTACGACGCCTCCCGCAACTACATCGAGCAGGGCACCCCGCTGGCCATCCTGGCCGGCAAGGAGTACGGCTCCGGCTCGTCCCGCGACTGGGCCGCCAAGGGCACCGCGCTCCTCGGCGTCAAGGCCGTCATCGCCGAGTCCTACGAGCGCATCCACCGCTCGAACCTCATCGGCATGGGCGTGCTCCCGCTCCAGTACCCGGAGGGCGCCACCGCCGAGTCCCTCGGCCTGACCGGCGAGGAGACCTTCTCCTTCACCGGTGTCGAGGAGCTCAACAACGGCACCACGCCGCGCACGGTCAAGGTCTCCACCGACACGGGCGTGGAGTTCGACGCGGTCGTCCGCATCGACACCCCCGGTGAGGCCGACTACTACCGCAACGGCGGCATCATGCAGTACGTACTGCGCAGCCTGATCCGCAAGTAAGCGGCACGGCAAGGCAGTTGAGGGCCGCATCCCCGGCGACGGGGGTGCGGCCCTTCGCCGTGTGCCGGGCTCGGAAAGCCCAGGTCATCACCCACCCTCAGGTGGAACACAGGGTTCCCTCAGCGGGCGGGGACACGATCGGGACATGACTGGAACCTCCGGGTCCCGAACCGGCCACGTACGGGTGCTCATCGTCGACGACGAGCCGGCACTCAACGAAGTGCTGTCCGTCGCCGTCGCCGAGGCAGGCTGGCGACCCTACCCGGCGCTGGACGGCCACAGCGCGCTGCGGACCGCACGCGCCTGCGCACCGCACGCCGTCGTGCTCGACGGGATGCTGCCCGACCTGGACGGCCTCCAGGTGCTGCGCCGGCTGCGCCACGAGAACCCGGGGCTGCCCGTCCTCATGCTCACCGCCCGCGACGCCCTGGAACACCGCCTCGACGGCCTGGAGGCAGGCGCCGACGACTACGTCACCAAGCCGTTCTCCCTGGAGGAGGTCGTGCTGAGACTGCGCGGGCTGCTGCGCCGGGCCGGGTCGAGGCAGGGCCGCACCGGCGACTCCGTACATGTCCTCGGCGACCTGGTCATGAGCGAGGACACCCGCGAGGTGTGGCGGGCGGGCACACCGGTCCACCTCACCGCGAAGGAGTTCGACCTGCTCGGACTGCTGCTCGGCCACCCACGGCAGGTGCTGAGCAAGGCGCAGATCCTCGGCCACGTCTGGAGCGCCTCCTTCGACGGGAGCGGCAACCTCGTCGAGGTCTACATCTCCAGCCTGCGCCGGAAGATCGACAAAGGACGGGCGCCCGTGATCCACACCGTGCGCGGCCTCGGGTACGCCGTCAGGGCCGCGGAGGACGGGAGATGACCGGGCGAGCGCGTCTGCGCCACCTCCGTGGCCTGCGGCTGCCCACGCGCGCGATGCGCACCCGGCTGCTGCTCTTCGTCAGCGTCACGCTCGTCGTCGTGTGCGCGGCGATGGCCCTGACCACGGCGCTCTTCCAGCGCGCCTATCTGATGGGCGACCTGGACGACCGGGTCACCAACGCCGCCGAGCGCAGCCTGGGCGGTGCCTCGGTCCACCCGGAGCCGGCCGGGGACCTGGCCTTCCTCCACGAGAGAGGACACCCGGCCGGCATGGTCGCCGCCCGGCTCGACGGCGACGGGAACATTCTCTCCGCGGCCGTCGTGAACCAGGACGCGACGACGCGGGATCTCAGTGCGGCCCAGCGCACCGCACTGACCGGCCTTCGCGCCGACGGCTCGCAGCACACCCGGAGCGTCCCCGGACTCGGCACCTACCGGGTCACCGTCCTGGAGAGCGACGGAGTCCGGGTCCTGACCGGGCTGCCCATGGGCGACGTACAGAACATGATCAGCCGGCTGGTCGTGGTCGAGGCGGCCGTCGCCGGCATAGGTGTCGCCGTCGCCGGCTGCGTCTGTGCCGTGGTCATACGACGGCAACTGCGCCCCCTCGGCCGGGTCGCCGCCACCGCCGCCGAGGTCTCCCGGGCCCCGCTCGGCCACGGCGAGATCACCGGTCTGACCCGGGTGCCCGCACGGGACACCGACCCGGACAGCGAGGCCGGCCAGGTCGGCGCCGCGCTCAACCACCTGCTCGACCACGTGGAGTCCTCCCTCACCGAACGGCAGCGCAGCGAGGAGCAGATGAGGCGCAGCGAGGAACGCATGCGGCGGTTCCTGGCCGACGCCAGCCATGAACTCCGTACGCCGCTCGCCTCGATCGCCGGATACGCCGAGCTGATGAACCGCGGGACCGACCGCATCGAGCCGGTGCTGGCCTGGCGGCGGGTCTCGGCGGAGTCGGCACGTATGACGGGCCTGGTGGAGGACCTGCTGCTGCTCGCCCGCCTCGACGAGGGCCGCCCCCTGCACTCCGGCGAGGTGGACCTGGCGGGACTGGTCGCGGAAGCGGTGTGGGACGCGCGGGCGTCAGGCGGCGGCCACGACTGGCAGCTCGAACTGAGTCTGGAATCACCGGCGTTGGTGAACGGCGACGAGACCCGGCTGCACCAGGTGGTGGCCAACCTGCTGGCCAACGCGCGGATGCACACACCGGCCGGTACGAGGGTGGTGGCGTCGGTGGAGTCCACGGACGCACACTGCGTGATCCGCGTCCGCGACGACGGCCCGGGCATCCCGCCGAGCCTCCTGCCGACCGTCTTCGAACGCTTCACGCGAGCGGACACCTCCCGCTCCCGTGCCGACGCCAAGTCCGGGGGATCCGGGCTGGGGTTGGCCATCGCGGCGGCGATCACGGGGGCACACGGGGGCCGCATCCGGGTGGAGAGCGTCCCCGGCCGCACGGAGTTCACGATCGAACTTCCGGCGGTCACGGATTCCGGGGCGGAGGAACGAGCGGCTTCCGGGAAGCCGGCGGCGGTGGTGTGACGGCCCTGGCGGTGGTGTGACGGCCCGGGCGGAGGCGGCAGGCGTTTACAAGTGGGCCGCATGCCGCTACCTTCCGCAGAAGGTGGAGTGGGAGCGCTCCCATTCGGACGGACCGGAACCCGCCCGCATGCAGCTCCCACTCCACCGCAACCCCACACCGCGAACCCCGCACCTCGAACCCCGCATCCGCACCCCCACACCCTGAACCCCACACCCGCACGGCCCGTACCTCAAGGAACGGACTGGACTGTCATGATCCTGACAAAGTTACCGAGGGTGTCACGCACCAGAGCCCTCCTCCTGGTCCTCGTCTCCCTGCTCGCCACCATCCCCGCCCTCGGCCTGGTCGTCACGGCGGGCGGCAAGGCCGAGGCGCACGGCACCCCCATGAAGCCCGCGAGCCGCACCTTCCTGTGCTGGCAGGACGGGCTGACCAGCACCGGTGAGATCAAGCCGGTCAACCCCGCCTGCAAGAACGCGCAGGCGGTCAGCGGCACCACGCCCTTCTACAACTGGTTCTCCGTGCTCCGCTCGGACGGCGCCGGACGTACCCGCGGCTTCGTGCCGGACGGCCAGCTGTGCAGCGGCGGCAACACCAACTTCACCGGCTTCAACGCGGCCCGCAACGACTGGCCGCTCACGCACCTCACCTCGGGCAAGACCGTCGACTTCTCCTACAACGCCTGGGCCGCGCACCCGGGTTGGTTCTACGTCTACGTCACCAAGGACGGCTTCGACCCGACCAAGACCCTCACCTGGGACGACATGGAGGCCCAGCCCTTCCTGAGCGCCGACCACCCGCCGCTCAACGGCAGTCCGGGCACGGTCGAGGCCAACTACTCCTGGACCGGGCAGCTTCCGGCCAACAAGTCCGGCCGCCACATCATCTACATGGTCTGGCAGCGCTCGGACAGCGCGGAGACGTTCTACTCCTGCTCCGACGTCGTCTTCGACGGCGGCAACGGCGAGGTCACCGGCATCCATGATCCGGGCAACCCCACCGACCCGGTCCCCGGCACCTGCACCGCCACCCGTAAGACCACGGGCAGTTGGAGCGGCGGCTACCAGTCCGAGGTCACCGTCACCAACTCCGGCAACGTCCCGATGCTGGGCTGGATGGTCAACTGGACCCTGCCGACCGGACAGAAGGTCGACAGTCTCTGGAACGGCAACGCCACCTATACGGGCCAGGACGTGATGGTCCACAACGCCGACTGGAACGGCTCGCTCAGTCCGGGACAGAGCTCGACGTTCGGCTACGTCGTCACCGGCTCCGGCGGGGACACGGCAACGACCCTTCCCTGTCGGGTCGGCTGAGCCACCGTCAGCACCTGCAGGAACCCTTAGCTCAGGGCGGACCCGGTGGGGCTGTGTGCCACCGGGTCCGCGAGCCGCGTCGGCACAGGGGGGGATGGCCGACGCGGATGGTGCATGGCTTGTGACGACCCGATACGCGCGACAACGTTGTCGAGTGGTCTGTGCCTGACTCTACCGCTCCAACGGACAACGAGGTCAATCCCGTTGGAGGAACCGCCGGGACCGGTCGGGTGACCGGCTTGCGCGCCCTCCGGCCGCCCGCCCCCTTCCGTGATACGCGTGGCGCACGTTACTGTCCCCGCGGCTTGTGCGACCTGTGGTGCGCGACCCGTCCGAAGGAGGAGGGGCCGCATCATGCGTTTCCGTCCTACGTCCCTGCTGCTGGCCGCCGTTCTGGCGCTCACCGGCGCCACCCCTGCGCTCGCGGCCACCCCGGAGCCGCCCGGCCTCGTCCGTGATCCGACCGCCTACGTCGACCCGCTCATCGGCACGAAGAACGGCGGAAACGTCTTCCCGGGTGCCGTCGCACCCTTCGGCATGTTCTCCTTCAGCCCCGAGAACACCCGTGGCGACGCCACCCGCACGGCGGCTCCCGGCGGCTACCTGTACGACGCCACACGCATCCGCGGCTTCAGCCTCACACACATGTCCGGCACGGGCTGCGCGGGCGGCAGCGGTGACATCCCGCTCCTCCCGTTCGCCGGAGAGGTCACCTCGTCCCCGGCGAGCGACACCAAGGACGCGGTGTACGCGGCCGACTTCAGCCACACCGACGAGACGGCGGAACCCGGCCACTACAGGGTGGGCCTCGCCTCCGGCGTCACCGCCGACCTCACCGCCACCGCCCGTACCGGCTCGGCCCGCTTCACCTACCCGGCCGACAAGCCCGCCTCACTGCTGTTCCGCACCGCCAACTCCGAGGTGGGATCGACCGGTTCGACGGTCGAGATCGACCCGGCGACCCGCACGGTCTCCGGTTCCGTCACCTCCGGAAACTTCTGCGGATATCTCGACCCCGAGGGTCAACGCGCCTACTACACCCTCCACTTCACCGCCCACTTCGACCGCCCCTTCGCGGCTACCGGCACCTGGCAGGACGACAGGCTCACCCCCGGCTCGCTGGAGGCGTCCGGCGGCACGGGCGGGTTCACGCAGGGCGGGCGGCCCGTCGCGGGCAAGGGAGCGGGCGGATACGTCCGGTTCGCCCCCGGCACCGAACAGGTCGGCGTGAAGATCGGGATCTCGTACGTCGGTCGAGCGGGCGCCGAGGCCAACCTGGCCGCGGAGAACCCGCCCCTGCGCTCCTTCGACTCCGTGCGCGACGCGGCCCTGGGTGCCTGGCGTGACCGGCTGCGCGGGATCCGGGTCGGCGGCGGCACCGACGACGAGCGCACCACCTTCTACACCGCGCTCTACCACGCCCTCCTCCACCCCAACGTCATCAGCGACACCGACGGCGGATACCGGGGCGCCGACGACCAGGTGCACCGCGTCGCCCCCGGCCACCGCGCCCAGTACGGCACCTTCTCCGGCTGGGACGTCTACCGCGGACAGGTGCAGCTGCTCACTCTGCTCGACCCGCGCACCGGCTCGGACGTCGCCCAGTCCCTGTACGAACTGGCCCGGCAGAACGGCGGCGTCTGGGACCGCTGGCTGCACGGCGCGAGTGGCACCCACGTCATGAACGGCGATCCCTCACCCATCGCCCTGGCCGGCATCCACGCCTTCGGCGGCACGGACTTCGACCTGCACGGTGCACTGGACTCGCTCGTCCGGGCCGCCACCGTCCCGACGCCACAGGACCTGTCGCCCGCCGGAAAGCCGGTGCTCTCCGCCGGCCAACGCCCCTCCCTCGACAAGTACCTGAAGCTGCACTACATGCCCTCCGTCTCCCATGCCTGGGGCGGCGCAGCCGAGACCCTGGAGATGTCCGGCGCCGACTTCGCACTGTCCCGACTGGCCCGCGCGGCCGGGGAGAAGGACACGGCGGCCGCCTTCGCCACGAGGTCCCAGTGGTGGCAGAACAGCTTCGACATCGCCGCCGACCCGGGCGGCGGCTACATCGCCGACCGCAAGGTGGACGGCAGTTGGGTCACCGGCTTCACCCCGGCCACCGGCAGCGGATTCGTCGAGGGTACGGCGGCCCAGTACACCTGGATGGTCCAGCACGATCCGGCCGGCCTGTTCGCCGCGATGGGCGGCCGCGGCAAGGCCCTTGAGCGCCTCGACGCGTTCTTCCACGACGAGAACGGCGACTGGTCCTTCACCGGCGGCGGCGGTGAGAAGTCCGAGCTGGACAACGAGCCGTCCATCAACGTGCCCTACCTGTACGCCTATGCGGGCGCCCCCTACAGAACGCAGGGGACCGTGCGTGCCGCCATGCGACAGCTCTGGTCGACCCGGCCGGAGGGAATCCCCGGCAACGACGACCTCGGTGCGATGTCCGCCTGGTACGTCTTCTCGGCGCTCGGGATGTACCCCCAGGTGCCGTCCCGCTCCGAACTGGTCCTCGCCTCACCGCTGTTCCCGCGCATCGAGATCGACCGGCCCGGCGGCAACGACATCTCCGTCCGTGCGGAGGGCGCGGCCGCCGACTCGCCGTACATCCACGCGATGCAGGTCAACGGCCGCACGAACCACCGCCCTTGGCTCCCGGCGTCCTTCGTCCGGGACGGCGGCCGACTGGACTACGCCCTGTCCGCCGCGCCCGCCCCGGCCTGGGGAGCGGAGTCGGCCCCGCCGTCCTTCCGCGAGGGCGAGCAGTCGTACCTGGTCGGCGTCGGTCCGGCCACGGCGACGATCGCACCGGGAGGCAGCACGAAGGTCGGCGTCCGTGCCCTCCGGCTGCACGGCGACGACACGAGCCCCGAGGTCCGCTTCCGCGTCGGCACACCCGACGGCATCACGGCGACCCCGGCCGAGGGCACCGTGGTCGACGGGTCGCAGGAGATCACCCTCAAGGCCGCCGAGGGAACGCAACAGGGCTTCTACGACGTCACGGTCGCCGTCACCTCGGAGGGCACCATGTACGAGCAGCCCGTGTCCCTCACGGTCGCCGCACCCGGCAGCCTCCTCGCCGCCTACGACAACACCGGGATCTCGGACGACTCCGGCGACCATGCCGAGGCCGACTACGACGGCGGTGGCTGGAGTTACTCCCGGCAGGCGCTGAGGGCCGCGGGCCTCACGCCGGGCGCGCAGAGCACGGTGAACGGCCTGGCCTTCACCTGGCCGGACTCGCCGAGCGGGCGGCCCGACAACGCCACGGCGACCGGCCGGACCATCCAACTGGACTCCCCGGTGGGACGGTTGTCCTTCATCGGCAGCGCTGTCAACGGCAACCAGCAGGCAGAGGCCACCGTCACCTACACGGACGGCAGTACGGGAACGGTCCAACTGGCCTTCACCGACTGGACCGTCGGCGGCGGTGGCGGCACCGTCCAGTACGGCAACGAGACCGTGGCCCGCGCCGCGTACCGAAACGTGGCGGGCGCGGGCCGGGACCCGGTGGCGACGTACGTCTTCGCCACGAAGCCGTTCACCGCGCCGGAGGGCAAGAGCATCGCGAGTGTGGGACTGCCGCGGAACACGGACCTGCACGTGTTCACCCTGGCGACCGGGTGACCTCCAACACCCCTGCCAGCCAGTCGAGTTGACGGCGGACCTGCACCGCGTCGCCGCCCTCGTGGCCGTTGTACGGATAGGCGTGGATCTCCTTGCGGGGGTCCACGCCGGCCAGTTCCCCGTAGCGGTTGAAGGCCGCGTACGCCCCGCTCGGCGGGCACACCGTGTCGCGCAGGCCCACCCCGAAGTGGGCGGGAGCGACAGCGCGCCGGGCGAAGGAGACGCCCTCCACGTAGGAGAGCGTGCGGTACGCGGCCTCCTCCGCGCCCCGGTGCACGGTGAGGTATGCGGTGATCTCGCCGTAGGGGCTCGCGTCGGTGAGGTCCAGGGCGCGCCGGATGCCGCACAGGAAGGGTGCGGTGACCAGGACCGCCGCCAGGTCGGGCACCAGTCCCGCGACGGCCAGCGCGAGCCCGCCGCCCTGACTGTTGCCGACTGCCGCGACGCGTTCCCCGTCCACACCGGGCAGGGCCCGCACGGCGGCCACCGCGCGTACCGCGTCCGTGATCAGGCGGCGGTAGTGGTAGTCGCGCCGGTCGAGCAGTCCGCGTGCCGCGGGGCCCGGTCCGCCGGGTGCCGAGGCGTGGGGGTCGGGGGTCGCGCCGCCGTTGCCGTACTGGTCGCCCTGGCCGCGGTTGTCCATCAGCAGATGCGCGTAACCGGCGTTCACCCAGGTCAGCCGCTCGTGCGGCAGGCCGCGGCCGCGACCGTACCCCGCGTACTCGACGACCGCGGGCAGTGGCTCGCGCACCCCGGCGGGTCTGCTGTACCAGGCGCGCACCGAATCGGCGGCGAAGCCCCGGAAGGTGACATCCCAGGTCTGTGTCAGCCGTAGGCCGCTCTCCACCGGGCGCACCGACGCCAACGGGTCGCCCTGCGCCGCCTCTTTCAGGGTGTCACGCCAGAACTCGTCGAAATCCGGGGGTTCTTGGACATCGGGGCGGTACCGCTCCAGCTCCCTCGGCGGCAGATCGAACGCAGGCACAGGACACCTCGCATGAGTCGGTCCAAGTAATGAAACTTGCGGAGGAGCCGGGGGTCGGTCTCCCTGTTCTACCCCGCTCGTGCAGGCTCCCATACCTCGCCCTCGCCCCAGAGATCTCACGCGTGACCCATTGACAGCGCTTTCTGGATGCCCCTAAGTTGCCGCGAAGTTACCGGTAAGAGCTCGAAAGTTTCGGTTCCGTGCCTCCGTCTGAGAGGACCGAGCATGAGCACGTCCGTCAAGTCGGCCTCTCCACCACCCGGCATCGAGGACCCACCGAGAGCGGCCGGCCGTCGCCCCGTGCAGCGCGGCGGCCTGCGGCGAGCCCTGCGCCGCGACTGGCAGCTGTACTCCCTCGCCGTCCTGCCGCTGCTGTTCTTCCTGGTCTTCCGCTATCTGCCGATGATCGGCAACGTGATCGCCTTCCGGCGCTTCCAGCCCGGCGGTTCGATGTTCGGCGAGGACTGGGTGGGCCTGCGCTATGTGCGCATGTTCCTGAGCGACCCGACGTTCTGGCAGGTGTTCCGCAACACCCTGTGGCTCGGCGGGCTCACACTCGTGTTCTGCTTCCCGATCCCGATCGTCCTCGCGCTCCTGCTCAACGAGGTGCGCCGGCGCTCCCTCAAGCGGTTCGTGCAGTCGGTGTCGTACCTCCCGCACTTCCTGTCGATCGTCATCGTCGCGGGCCTCACCCTGCAGATACTCGCCACCGACGGCCCGGTCAACCACGCCCTCGGCCTGCTCGGCCACGACCAGATCCGCTTCATCCAGGAACCCGACTGGTTCCGCACGATCTACGTCGGCTCGGAGATCTGGCAGACCGCGGGCTGGGGCACGATCCTCTACCTTGCCGCGCTCACCACCATCGACGAGGACCTGTACGAGGCCGCGCGCATCGACGGCGCGGGCCGACTGCGGCAGATCTGGCACGTCACCCTGCCCGGCATCCGCCCCACCATGATCACGCTGCTGGTCCTCAACGTCGGGACCTTCATGGCCGTCGGCTTCGAGAAGGTCCTGCTGCTGTACAACCCCCTGACCTACCCGACCGCCGACGTGATCTCGACATATGTGTACCGGGCGGGTGTCGAGTCCAACAGCTTCAGTTACGCCGCCGCCATCGGACTGTTCGAGGCGGTCATCGGCCTCTTCCTGATCACGACCGCCAACACTCTGTCGCGCCGCACAGTGGGGACCAGCCTGTGGTGAGGACAAGCCGTTCCTACCGCGTCTTCCAGGGTGTCAACGGGGTCGTCCTCACCCTCGTCGTGGTCGTGACCCTGTATCCCTTCGTGAACATCGTGGCGAGGTCCTTCAGCGGGGAGCGCCAGATCAGGGCCGGTGAAGTCACCCTGTGGCCCAAGGGGTTCAACCTCACCACGTACAAGATCGTGTTCCAGGACTCGATGTTCTGGCGGAACTACGGCAACACGGTGTTCTACACCGTCGTGGGCACCGCCATCGCCATGGTCCTGACGACCTGTTACGCCTACGTCCTGTCGAAGAAGCACCTCAAGGGGCGCGGGGTGCTCGTCGGCATCGCCGTGTTCACGATGTTCTTCACCGGCGGCCTGATCCCCAACTATGTCCTGATCACCAGCCTCGGACTGAAGAACAGTGTCTGGGCGATCGCCCTGCCCAACGCGATCAGCGTCTTCAACCTCCTGGTGATGAAGGCCTTCTTCGAGAGTCTGCCGACCGAGCTGGAGGAGGCCGCGCAGATCGACGGTCTGAGCACCTACGGCATCCTGCTCAGGGTCGTGCTGCCGCTGTCCAAGGCGGTCGTCGCGACCATGGTGCTCTTTTACACGGTGTCCTTCTGGAACTCCTGGTTCAGCGCGTTCCTCTACATGGACCACTCCGACCTGATGCCGGTCACCGTCTATCTGCGCAACCTCATCGCGGGCGCCACCGGTGGCGGCAACGCCGGTGCCGGCACGGCGGAGCTCAGCCAGGTCGGCGCGAGTATCCAGGCGGTCACGATCGTGCTCACCGCGCTGCCGATCATCTGCGTGTACCCGTTCGTCCAGCGCTTCTTCGTCTCGGGCGTGATGCTCGGCGCGGTCAAGGGCTGACACCCCCAACTCACCTACGCACCAAGGGAGTCCCCGTGAAGAACGCAGGAGAGCTGTCGCGGCGTCAGATCCTGGCCGCCGCGGGCTTCATCGGCCTCGCCACCCTCACCGGCTGCGGCAGCGGCGACGACGGAGACGACTCCAAGGACCTCTCCAAGAAGCAGAACGGCGCCATGAAGGACTACCGGGCCGGCCAGCAGTTCAAGGCCGCCAAGGCGCTGTCCTTCTCGATGCTCCACAACGACAACCCGGTCTACCCCCTCAAGAACAGCTGGCTGTTCTGGAAGGAGGTCACCAAGCGCACCGGGATCACCGTCAAACCCCTCGACGTCCCGCTGGCCGACTACGAGAAGAAGCGCAGCGTCCTCATCGGCGCGGGCGACGCCCCCTCCATCATCCCGAAGACGTACCACCCCGGCGAGGTCGCCTTCGTGTCGTCGGGCGCGATCCTCGCGGTCAGCGAGTACGTCGACCTGATGCCGAACTTCCGGGACAAGGTGAAGAAGTGGCGGCTGGAGCCCGAACTCGACTCCATCCGCCAGTCCGACGGCAAGTACTACCTGCTGCCCGGTCTGCACGAGCGGCCCAAGTCCGGCTACTCGCTGTCCTTCCGCACGGACATCCTCGACAAGCACGGCCTGGCCCTGCCCACGACATGGGACGAGGTGTACGACGTCCTCAAGGCACTCAAGGCGGAGTACCCGGACAAGTACCCGTGGACGGACCGCTGGAGCACCAACACCCCTTTCCCGTGCGGGGCGTTGTTCGGCTATCTCGGCCAGGCCTATGGCGTGAAGGCCGGCTGGAACTACGACAACATCAGCTTCGACACCAAGGCGCAGAAGTTCGTCTTCACCGCCACCCAGGACGCCTACCGGCAGATGGTCGAGTACCTGAGAAAGATCGTCGCCGAGAAGCTGCTGGACCCCGAGAGCTTCACCCAGCAGGACGACCAGGCCGTCCAGAAGCTGCTGGCCGAGAAGTCCTATGTGATCAGTGCCAACCCGCAGGAGCTGGTGCAGAACTACCGCTACAACCTGGGCAAGCAGGTCAAGGGCTCGAAGATCGAGATGGTTCCGGTGCCGCTCGGCCCGGCGGGCCCGATCCTGCTGAGCGGCATCCGGCTGGAGAACGGCGTCATGATCTCCAGCAAGGCCCTCAAGAGCGACACCTTCGTCGCGATGATGCAGTTCGTGGACTGGCTCTGGTACTCCGACGAAGGCCAGAAGTTCTGCAAGTGGGGTGTGGAAGGCGTCACTTACACCGAGTCGGGCGGGAAGTACACGCTGGAGCCCGGGATCTCGCTGATGGGTTCCGACCCGGACGCCCCGAAGGATCTCCAGAAGGACTACGGGTTCTTCAACGGTGTCTTCACCTACGGCGGCAGCTGGGAACTCGTCTCCTCCAACTTCAGCCCGGACGAGAAGAAGTTCCAGGACGTCATGTCCCAGCGCAAGCAACTCCCCGTCGATCCGGCGCACCCGCTCCAGTCCTTCGAGCAGGAGCAGGCGACCCTCTGGGACACCCCGCTCAAGGACACCGCGATCCAGAACACCCTCAAGTTCGTCCTCGGCAAGCGGCCGATGTCCGAATGGGGCGCGCACGTCGCCGAGTTGAAGTCGAAGAACATGCAGCAACTTCTCGACCTGCACAACAAGGCGTACGAACGGTTCAAGAAGGAGAACGGGTGATCCTCCACCTCCCCTCCGAACCCGCCCGAGAAGCAGACACCCCGGTGGCGGCACGAACCCCGACCACGGGGGAGGGGGCCGCGGTGAGCGGGGTCCTCCCGGCGGCGGGCCGCGGTCGGGCCGGGGCCCGTGGGGCCGCCGCAGTCCCAGCGGCCGACGGCCGCCCGAGCACCGGCTCCCGCCAGACCGGTCGGCGAGCGGCACCGGTCCGTGACACCACCGCAACGGCCCCAGCCGCGACCCCGGCAACGGTCACAGCCGCCGGCAACGCCGTTTCCTTCGGCACCGGCCCTCTCTCCCGTGCCGCCGCCCTCATCCACACCCTCGTCACTGTCGAGGCCCTGCTGCTCGTCGCGGCCTCGCCGGGCCTGGCGGGGCTGTTCCTGCTGGGTGCCGACCCGGCCAACCTCCCCCTCGCCGCCGTATGCCTGCTGCCCCTCGGCCCGGCGACGGCCGCCGCCGTGTACGCCCTCCACCACCGCGACCGCGACCTCGTGGACCTCCGCCCGGCCAGGGCCTACTGGCGCGGCTGGCGCCTCAACGCGCTGCCGTCGCTGAGGTTGTGGGCCCCGCTGTTGGCCTGGCTCACCGTGATCGCCTTCACGCTCACCCACTTCTCCGCCACCGGCCTGCCCGGCTGGTGGGCGGTCCTGCTCGCGGCGATCGGTGGGGGTTCCCTCCTCTGGGGCGCGCACGCGCTCGTTCTGACCGCCCTGTTCGCCTTCCGGGCAAGGGACACCGCCCGCCTCGCCGGCTACTTCCTGTTCCGGCACGCCCGCGCCACCCTCGGAGCGGCCTCGCTGCTCGTCCTGGCCGCCGCCGGAACCGCCGTACTGACCGAGGCCCTCCCTGCCCTGCTGGCCGCCCCGTTCCTGCTGTCACTGCTGCACAGCAGCCGTCCGGTGATCGCCGACACCCAGAAGGACTTCACCGAATGAGCCCGTCGAGCTCCAAGATCCCGTACGGCGGCGACTACAACCCCGAGCAGTGGCCGCAGGAGGTCCGGGACGCGGACCACCGCCTGTTCACCAAGGCCGGCATCGACACCCTCACCGTCGGCGTCTTCACCTGGTCCCTCACCCAACCCGCCGAGGACACCTACGACTTCACGGACCTCGACCGCATCCTCGACCAGGCGGCTGCAGAGGGCCGACAGGTCTGCCTTGCCACCGGTACGGCCGCCATGCCGCCCTGGATCGCGCGCAAGTACCCCGAGGTCAACCGCACCGACTTCGAGGGCCGTCGGCACCGCTACGGCCAGCGCCACAACTTCTGCCCCAGCTCACCGGCGTACCGGGGACTCGCCACCGGCATCGCGGCCCGGCTCGCCGAACGGTACGCGGACCACCCGGCGTTGCTCGCCTGGCACATCAACAACGAGTACGGCGGCGTCTGTTACTGCGCGTTGTGCGCGGAGGCCTTCCGGGAGTGGCTGCGCGACAAGTACGACAGCCTCGCCGCCCTCAACGACGCCTGGTGGGCCACCTTCTGGTCGCACCGCTTCACCGACTGGGCCGAGATCGAGCCCCCGAACGCCCTGACCGAGCACTGGCGGGGTCCCGATCACACCGCCTTCCAGGGCATCACGCTCGACTACTTCCGCTTCACCACCGACGCGCTGCTCGGGTGTTTCCTCGCCGAGAAGGAGGTGATCCGCGCCCATGACCCGGTCACCCCCGTGACGACCAACTTCATGGGCATGTTTCGCCCCCTCGACTACCACCGCTGGGCACCCCACCTCGACTTCGCGTCCTGGGACAGCTACCCGCCCCTGGACGCCCCGCCCACCTGGCCCGCCCTGGCCCATGACCTGATGCGGGGCCTCAAGGACGGCGCCCCGTTCTGGCTGATGGAGCAGACCCCGTCCACGACGGCCTGCCGTGACGTCAACCCCCTGCGCAGACCGGGGGAGTTGCGCCTCGCCACCTTCCAGGCGATCGCCCACGGTGCCGACGCGGCCCTGTACTTCCAGATGCGCGCCTCCCGCGGTGCCTGCGAGAAGTACCACGGGGCGGTGATCGGCCATGCCGGCCGCGACGACACCCGCGTGTTCCGTGAAGTCGCCGAGATCGGACGGGAGTTGGAGGTGCTGGCCGACGCGTCCCTCGGGGCCCGCACGCCCGCCCGCACCGCGCTGCTCTTCGACTGGGACAGCTGGTGGGCCCTGGAGATCTCCGACGGCCCCTCGCGACCGGTCAAGTACCAGGAGGTGGTGCACGCCTACTACCGCGCCGCCCGAGAGGCCGGCGCCGACGTGGACGTCGTCCCGCACACCGCCGACCTCACCCCGTACGACGTGGTCCTCGCCCCCGCCCTGCACATGGTCAAGGGCGACCTCGCCGCCCGCCTCGAAGCGGTGGCGGCACGCGGCGGAACCGTCCTCACCACCTTCCTCTCCGGCCGCGTCGACGAACACGACCGTGCCTTCCTCGCCGACGTCCCCGGCCCGCTCGCACCCCTCATGGGCATCCGGATCGACGAATGGGACGCCCGCCCGCCGGAGTTCACCCAGCCCGTTGCGGAACTCGCCTCGCAGGGGCGGCTCGTCTTCGAGATCGTGCGGCTGCGGGGGGCCGAGACGGTCGCCACGTACGGATCCGACTTCTACGCGGGGACTCCCGCCGTCACTCGCAACCGGTACGGGCAGGGCGAGGGCTGGTACATCGCCACCGCCCTCGACCAGCCCGGCGTGAACCAGGTGCTCCGCCGCGTCCTGGCCCGCCACGACCTGATCGGCCCGTACGCCGACCAGGAGGGACTGGAGACGGCGGCCAGGACCGCCCCCGACGGAAGCAGGCTGCTGTTCCTTCTCAACCACACAGCGGAACCGGCCCGGTTGACGGCTCACGCCACCGCGACCGATCTGCTCACGGGGAAGCAGACGGAGGCGGGCGCCCCGCTCACTCTCGACCCGCGGGGCGTCGCCGTCCTGCGCCTTCAGTAGATGCGCCGCCGCCGGGCGTCCGGCACCCCCGACTTCCGGAAGAAGTAGCTGTTGACCTGATCGCGCCACTCGCGGGCACTGCGGAGCTGCTCCTCGAACCGCTCCGCCACCCGCGCGTGCCGGGCCGGATCCACGAGCTCCGCCAGCGAGGCCCACACCTCCCGGCCCGCCTCGACCTCCTCGACACCCTCGAAATGCGTGTCGTAGATGTGCTGGATCACCGTCTTGCCGCTCTTCAGCATGTGCCCGTACGACACGTGGTGGAAGAACAGCAGCAGCTCGTCCGGACAGGTTTCCAAAGACTCGTACACCTCGGCCCAGGGCTTCGCGTACTGCCCCGCGTACCCGGTCCCGCTCCGCACGCTCCGGTCCACGCCGATGCCGTCACGGTCGGCGAAGTGGTAGGTGCCCCACGGGCTGTACTCGTAGCCGTCGACGCTCGGCCCGTAGTGGTGCCCCGGCTGGACCATGAAGCCCACACCGAGCGGAGCGGTGTACTTCTCGTACGTCCGCCACGAACCGGCCAGCACGGCGCGCACCCCCGCTGCCGGACCGTCGCCGAAGGTGAGTCCGATCCACTCGTCGAGGATGCCGTCAGGGTCCGCGGCCGGTTCCCAGGCCAGCCGGCCGAAGGTGTACAGGTTCGCCTGGGCCAGCGGATGCCCGGTCCAGAACGGGTCGTCCCCGACGTCGGACACGGCGACCAGCCCACCGTGCGCCCTCGAACCCACCGAGGACTCCCCGTCGATCCCGAACCGCAGCACCTCGCTCCACATGGGCCCCAGCCAGCACACGTGCCGCTGCTGCCCGGTGTACTCCTGCGTGGCCTGAAGCTCCACCGCCAGCCGCGTGCCCGGCATCGCCCCGATCAGCGGTGAGACCGGCTCCCGCACCTGGAAGTCCATCGGCCCGTGCTTGACCTGCAGGACGGCGTTGTCGGCGAACTCCCCGTCCAGCGGCACGAAATGGTCGTACGCGGCCCGTGCCCGGTCCGTCGAGCGGTCCCGCCAGTCCTGACGGTGGTCGTAGACGAAGGCCCGCCAGTGGACCGTACCGCCGTGCGGCTCCAGTGCGGCGGCCAGCATGTTCGCGCCGTCGGCATGCGTGCGGCCGTAGGCGAACGGACCGGGCTGCCCCTCCGAGTCGGCCTTCACCACGAACCCGCCGAAGTCGGGGATCTCCGAGTAGACCCGAGCGGTCGCCCCGCCCCACCACTCCCGCACCTCCGCGTCGAGCGGATCGGCCGTCTCCAGCCCACCCAGTACGACCGGCGCGGCGAAGGTCACCGACAGATGGGTGCGAATCCCGTACAGCCTCAACGCGCCTGCGATGTCGGCCACTTCGGGAAGACGGTCGGTCAGCAGCCGCGCCTCGGCCGCATGCACGTTGACGTTGTTCACGGCCACGGCGTTGATCCCGCAGGCCGCCAGCAGCCTGCCGTACGCACGCACCCGGTCCAGGTCGCCGCGCGCCCGGCCGTCCTGCCAGAACAGCGATCCGCCCGCGTACCCGCGCTCCACCTGGCCCATGACCGGGTGCACGGACACGTTGTCCCAGTGGTCGAGCATCCGCAGCGCCAACCCGGGCCGGTGCCGCTCCCGCCGGGCCTCACCGAGGAACGCGGCCTCTGCGAGCCGTACGACATGGAAGAAGCCGTACAGCAGCCCGGCCCCGCCGGACGCCGTGACGGTCGTACAGCCGCCACGGCGGTCGTACGTGAACGCCTCGCTCCCGTCGTCGCCGGTCAGTTCCAGCACGAGGTCGGGGTCGGCCCGCACGACCGCGCCCCCGAACCGCGCACAGGCTTGGGCCACTTCTGCGCGGACCGTGTCCACCAGCGGACCCGAGCCGCGGATCAGCGTCCGCCGGGTGCCGATCGGCCGGAACACACCGTCCGGCAGCCAGGCCGGATCGACACCCTGCATGAGACCCCCAACGCGTCTGCTCAGGCGAGCAGTTCGACCTCCGACACGACCGCCTCGCCGTCGAGCACCAGGCGGTACCTCCCGTACGTACCCGGGGACCTCACGGTGAACGCCCGTGTCTGCCGGTCCCACGCGAAGGACTGCCCGGACCGTCGGTCCAGGGTCTTCCACTTGGTCCCGTCGTCCGAGCCCTGGAGGGCCCAGCCGGTCGGCGCCTTCGTGCGGTCCGAGGACGAAGTGACCGTGTACTGGACGCCCTTGGCCCGCCGGGACACCGGCAGGTCCACCGTGGTCACGGCCGCGTCCGTCGCCGAGGTGTTGTCGAACAGGGCCCCGCCGCCGGTGAGTACGTCCGCACGCGGCGTCGGCACCTCGTCGTCCTGGGTGATCGACACCGGCGCGGCCTGCTTGCCCGTGCCCCACTTCGACGGCCGCGGACCCATGTCGAAGTCCAGTACGGCACCCTTGGCCAGCACCGAGTGGGGCAGTGAAGTCGACGTCCAGGTACGGCCGTTGACCTCAAGTCCCTGCACGTACAGGTTCCGCGCGCTGTTCTTCGGCGCCCGGACCACCAGATCGCGCCCGTTCTCCAGATGGACCGTCGCCTTGGTGAACAGCGGGGAGCCGACGGCGTATTCGCCGCTGCCCATCACCAACGGGTAGAAGCCCAGTGCCGAGAACAGATACCAGGCCGACTGCTCGCCGTTGTCCTCGTCACCGTGGTAGCCCTGCCCGATCTCGCTGCCGACGTACAGCCGCGACAGCACCTCACGGACGTTCTTCTGCGTCTTCCAGGGCTGACCGGCCGCGTCGTACATGTAGGTGACGTGGTGGGCGACCTGGTTGGAGTGTCCGTACATGCCCATCCGGACGTCCCGCGCCTCCGTCATCTCGTGGATGACACCGCCGTAGGAGCCGACGAGGTCGGGCGAGGCGGTCTCGGGTGTCGCGAAGTACTCGTCCAGTTTCTCCGCCAGCCCGCTGCGGCCGCCGTAGAGGTTGGCGAGACCCCGGCTGTCCTGCGGGGCGGTGAAGGCGTAACCCCAGCCGTTGGTCTCGGTGTAGTCGTAGCCCCACACACGGGGGTCGTAACCCGACGACTTGACCCGCCACTCACCCGCCGCGTTCCTGCCCTGGAAGAACCCCGCCTTCGAGTCGAAGAGGTTCACGTAGTCCCGGGCCCGGTTGAGGAAGTACTCCGACTCCTCCTTGTACCGCTTCTCGCCGGTCTTCGCGTACAGCGCCTGTCCCATCCGTGCGATGCCGTAGTCGTTGAGGTAGCCCTCCAGCGCCCAGGACAGTCCCTCGTGGGTGTCGGTGCTGGTGTAGCCGAGGAAGGGCGAGGTCGCCATGCCCTTGCGGCCCACGCCGGAGGACGGGGGCATGACGGTCGCGTTCTTCAGGGCCGCGTCATACGCCGATTTCGCGTCGAAGTCGACGCCCTTGACGTACGCGTCCGCGAAGGCGACGTCCGAGGAGGTGCCGGTCATCAGGTCCGCGTACCCGGGGGAGGACCAGCGTGAGGTCCAGCCGCCGTCCTTGTACTGCTGGACGAACCCGTCGACCATCTCGCCCGCCTGAGTGGGCGTCAGCAAGGAGTACGCCGGCCAGGTCGTCCGATACGTGTCCCAGAAACCGTTGTTGACGTACACCTTGCCGTCCACGATCTTCGCCCCGGTGTGCGTCGGGGTGTCCGGACCCGGCATCGGCGAGAAGGGCGAGGCGTACCGGTACGTCGAACCCACCTTCTCGAAGCCCGAGTTGGGGTACAGGTACAGCCGGTACATGCTGGAGTACAGGGTGGTCAGCTGGTCCTCGGTCGCGCCCTCGACCTCGACCTTGCCGAGCAGCCGGTCCCACTGCTGCTGCGCCCGGTCGCGCACCGTCTCGAAGGACGTGCCGTCCGGGATCTCCTGGCGCAGGTTGTCCTTGGCCTGGTCGAGGCTGATGAGGGAGGTCGCCAGACGCAGGGTGACCGCCCCGCCCTTGAACCGCATGTACCCCTTGACCCCGCTCGACGCGCCGGCCGTCACGGGCTGGTCGAAGACCCCGTACACGAAGAGCCGCGTGGCCCCCGTGGACAGCCCGGACTTGACGTCGGAGTACCCGGTGACGACACCCGCGGAGGTGTCGAGCGTCAGCCCCGCCTGGTCCGTCACGTTGTCGAAGAGCACGCTCGCGTCGTCGCCCGGGTAGGTGAAGCGCAGGGCCGCCGCGTGGTCGGTCGGCGCCATCTCCGCCTTCAGCCCGTTCTCGAACCGCACCCCGTAGTAGTACGGCCGCGCGGTCTCGTTCTCGTGCCGGAAGGCCAGCTCCCGCGCCTCACGGCCGGTGTCCGGGGTTCCGGAGGCCGCCGACGGCATCACCTGGAAGGTCTGCCGGTCGCCCATCCACGGACTCGGCTCATGGCTCGCGCTGAACGCCTGGATCGTCGGCAGGTTGTCGGCGTTGTTGGCCCGGGCGTAGTCGTAGAGCCAGCTCAGCGAGGACGCGTTGGTCACCGGAGTCCAGAAGTTGAATCCGTGCGGGACGGCGGTCGCCGGGAAGTCGTTGCCGCGTGAGAAGCCGCCGCTGGAGTGGGTGCCCCGGGTGGTGAGCGCGTAGTCGGACAGATGCGCCTTCGGCTTCTCCGGCGCGGCCCGCTCGATCGTCACGTCGTCCAGCCAGCCCCGGAACTTCGCCGGCCCGCCCGGGGAGTCGTACGCGAGAAGGATCCGGTCGACGGTCTTCCCGGCCGCGACCGACCCGATCCGCGAGACCACGTTGTTCCACTGGTTGGCGTAGAGCACCTTCGCGGCGCCCTGCCCCTGAGGCGAGAGCGGGAATCCGTGGCTGTCGAGTGCCCCGAGGCCGCTCAGGAAGGTCCCGTCGGTGAAGGCGAGGTCCACCGACACGTTCGTCGCGTCGTAGTCCCGGTCGCCGTCGGCCATGGAGGGGAAGATGCGGTACGACAGCCGGGTCCGCGAGTCCACCGCGAGGTCCACGTCGAAGACCTTGTTGTACGAGTACGCCCGGCCGTCCGCCGTGTGCCGACCGGCGTAACGCAGCGCTCTCGTTCCGGTGAATCCGGCGCCCGCCTTCGCGGTGGGCGACCCGCTCGGCCCCCGGTCGACCAGCGAGAGCATGTCCTGCGGC
The DNA here is from genome assembly GCF_036174265.1 of Streptomyces sp. NBC_00285. Lineage (NCBI taxonomy): Bacteria > Bacillati > Actinomycetota > Actinomycetes > Kitasatosporales > Streptomycetaceae > Streptomyces > Streptomyces sp. NBC_00285. Next base: position 8,096,852 of record NZ_CP108055.1, read on the forward strand.
ACCGGCCCGCCGCCACCGCCCGTGGAGAACTGCACGTCGGCGAGCTGGAGGAGCCCGGAGGCGCCGTTGTTCCGGGTGATGTCCAGCCGGAAGTGCCGGTACTCGGCGACGGCGTCCTGGGGGATGTCGTACGACTGTGTGCGGAACCGCTCGGTGAAGGTCTCTCCCGAACGGGTGTCGAGGGTCTTCCAGTCCTTGCCGTCCGTCGAGCCCTGAAGTGTCCAGTCCCGGGGGTCGCGCTCGGCGAAGTCGTTGGCCGAGGTCAGCGCGTAGGTGACCGCCTTGACCGGTTTGTCCAGGTCGAACTCGGCCCAGCCGGTGGACTCGAAGACCAGCCACTTGGTGCCGGGCTCACCATCGACGAGGTTCTCCTTCACCTCGCCGCCGCCGGTGTTCTCGGCGCTCGCCCGGACGTCCGTGACGTGGTCGGTGACGTTGCCCGGGATGCCGGTGCTGTAGCCGCCGTCGACGCCCGAGGCCCTGCCGTCGTCGACGCTGTTGATCCAGTCGGGGGCCGGGTCGCCCGCCTCGAAGGAGGAGGCGAACCCCCCGTCGTCCCGAGGGGCGGCCTCAGGCAGGGCGACCGCCGCGCCCTGCGAGGCCACCGTCACGCAAAAGGCGGCCGTGATCACGACCGCCGTACTCCGTCCGAGTCGATTTCTGTACCGATCCATCGGCGAGTACCCTCCCTGCACGAGGACGGACAACGTTGTCAGCAATGTCGTGCAAGGATCAGTAGTGGCCCAAGTGAACAGTGATGTCAAGGGGGTTGACTGCGGCATTCGGGGGCTATGTCGCGGATTTTTCCGGCAAGCTTCGCACAGGGCGCTCATATTTCCGTGAGGTCTCAACTCGGAAAAGACCCATGGCCAACCTTGCATTCGATCTTGCTCCGCCGACCGGAAGTGGACTATACCTGTCGGCAATTCACCCCTCCGGCACGAACCTCCGCACGAACCTCTTGCACGAACCTGCTTGACCTGACCGCGGTGCCGGGAGGATCCGGTTCACCGCCTGAGTCCTGGAGAAGGCGAGGACTTGAGCATGGGATCCACTTCCGCCGAGAACAACACGAACGGCTCCGCAGGTGTAGGCCGCCGAGATCTGATCAAACGGTCGGCCGCGCTCGGACTGATCTCTGTTCCGACGATGAGCTTCCTGTCCGCCTGCGCCAGCAGTGGCGGCGACGACAGCGGCGACAAGGCCAAGGCGGGCAAGAAGACCGCCAAGAACCCCCTGGCCGTCAACGAGACCGCGCAGATGGAGTTCGTCCTGTTCGACGGTGGTTTCGGCAAGGAGTACGCCGAGGACGCCGTGAAGATCTACGAGACGAACTTCCCCAAGGCCAAGGTGAAGTTCTCCGCCACCCAGAAGATCCAGTCCACCCTCCAGCCCCGCTTCAACCAGGGCACCCCGCCGGACCTGATCGACAACTCCGGCGCCGAGCAGATGGACATGGGCGTCCTGGTCGGCAAGAGCCAGCTCGCCGACCTCACCCCGCTCCTGGACGCCCCGTCCTACGACGACCCCGGCAAGAAGGTCCGCGACACCCTGCGGCCCGGGATCGTCGAGATGGGCCAGTTCGACGGCGACCCGGTGTGGATCATGTACTACGCGTACACGGTCTACGGCGTCTGGTACTCCCAGAAGGCCCTCGACTCGCTCGACGCGGAGTACCCCGAGACCTGGGACCAGATGCTCGCCGTGTGCGCGAAGGCCAAGAAGAAGGGCATGGCGGGCTGGACGTACGCGGGCAAGTACCCGTACTACATCCCCTTCTCGCTGTACCCGATGATCGCCAAGGTCGGCGGTGTCGAGGTCCTCGACGCCATCGACAACCTGGAGCCGAACGCCTGGAAGAACCCGGCGGTCAAGGCGTGTTTCGACGCCTACTACGAGCTCTACAAGAAGGGCTACGTCCTCAAGGGCACCCCGGGCCTCGACCACATCCAGTCGCAGACCGCCTGGGCCCAGGGCAAGGCGCTGTTCATCCCGAACGGCTCCTGGGTGGAGAACGAGTCGGCGAACGTCATCCCCAAGGACTTCGACCTCGCCGTCTCCGCGCCCACCGGTATCGACTCCTCCGACAAGATGCCCTTCGGCACCATCTGGGCCTCCGGCGGTGAGCCCTTCATCGTCCCGGCCAAGGCGAAGAACACCGCGGGCGGCATGGAGCAGCTGCGCATCATGCTCAGCGAGGCGTCCTCGAAGAACTTCACCTCCAAGGTCAAGTCGCTCACCGCCTACAACGGCGGCACCGACGGGATCACCCTCACCCCGGGCCTCAAGTCCGGTGTGGCCGCGCTGAAGAAGGCCGGCGACAACGTGGTGAACCCGCGGCTGCAGGACTGGTACGTCCAGCTCCAGAAGGAGCAGATCGGGGTGGCGGGTCTCGGCGAGATGATGGCCGGACGGCTCACTCCGGCGGAGGCCATCAAGAAGATCCAGGGCTACGCCGACGCGGCCGCGAAGGACTCGTCGATCAAGCACTACAAGCACCAGTAACGGCGACGGAGCAGCGATGCAGCACGGCAAGTACCGGTTCATCGTGGGGTTTTTGGCGCTGCCCCTGGGACTGTACGCGCTATTCGTGGTCTGGCCGTTCATCCAGTCCATCTACTACTCGTTCACGGACTGGACCGGCCTGAGCCCCGAATTCAAGATGGTCGGCCTGGACAACTACCGGAGGATGCTGGACGACGAGATCTTCTGGAAGTCCTTGCAGCACAGCTTGATCTTTGCGCTCGTGCTGCCGCTGGTGACGATCAGTCTGGCGCTGTTCTTCTCCTTCATGATCAATGTCGGCGGACGGAAAAGGAGGGGAGGCCCGGTCGTCACCGGCGTCCGGGGCTCCTCCTTCTACAAGATCGTCTATTTCTTCCCCCAGGTCCTTTCGATCGCGATCGTCGCCCTGTTGTTCGCCTTCGCGTACAACCCGGACAGCGGGTCGATCAACTCGGTCCTGCGGGGGATCGGGCTCGACAGCGTCCAGCCACTGTGGCTGGGCGACCCGAGCCTCGCCCTGTGGGCCGTCATGGCGGTGCTGGTGTGGTCCACGGTGGGCTTCTTCGTGGTCCTGTTCTCCGCCGGTATGGCCTCCATTCCGGCGGACCTGTACGAGGCCGCGCTGCTCGACGGGGCGGGCCGGGCGGCCACGTTCTTCCGCATCACCCTGCCGCTGCTGTGGGACACCGTGCAGTCCGGCTGGGTCTACATGGGCATCCTCGCGCTGGGTGCCGAGTCGTTCGCGGTCGTACAGATCATGACGACCGGGCCCGGCGGTCCCGACTACTCGACCACCGTCATGGTCCTGTACGTGTACCAGAAGGCGTTCCGTGACGGACAGGCCGCCTACGCCACCACCATCGGCGTCGCCCTGCTCGTCGTCACGCTGGCGTTCGCCGCCCTGGTGATGCGGCTGGGCCGGCGCGAGCGGCTGGAGTTCTGATCCGATGAAGACGACCGAGACCCCCGCCCCCGTACCGGCCGAGCCCGGTGTTCCCGTGTCCAAGGCCGACGGCCCGGCCGACCCGCCCCGCAGGGCGAAGAAGGACGGCAACGTCCTCAACGTCTTCTCGCACGGCGTCCTGATCCTCTGGGCGATCATGGTCGTGATGCCGTTGCTGTGGGCGGTGATGACGTCCTTCAAGGACGACAGCGCCATCTTCAACTCGCCCTGGGCGCTGCCGGACAAGCTTCACTTCGACAACTGGGCACGGGCCTGGACCGACGCCAACATGAGCGACTACTTCCTGAACACCATTCTGGTGGTGGCGGGTTCGCTCATCGGCACCCTCGTGCTCGGTTCCATGGCGGCGTACGTGCTCGCCCGGTTCGACTTCCCGGGCAACCGTTTCATCTACTACTTGTTCATCGGCGGCATGAGCTTCCCGATCATGCTGGCGCTGGTCCCGCTGTTCTACGTCGTCAACAACATGGGCCTGCTGAACACGATCCACGGACTGATCCTGGTCTACATCGCCTACTCGTTGCCGTTCACGGTCTTCTTCCTGACCGCGTTCTTCCGCACCCTGCCGAGCTCGGTGGCGGAGGCGGCCTTCGTGGACGGGGCGTCGCACTCCAGGACGTTCTTCCAGATCATGCTGCCCATGGCCAAGCCGGGCCTGATCAGCGTGGGGATCTTCAACTTCCTGGGCCAGTGGAACCAGTACATGCTGCCCACGGTGCTCAACACCGACCCGGACAAGCGGGTGCTGACCCAGGGGCTGGTGCAACTCGCTGCCAGCCAGGGCTACAAGGGCGACTGGTCGGGTCTGTTCGCCGGCCTCGTGATGGCGATGATCCCGGTCCTCGCCGCGTACATCGTCTTCCAGCGACAGGTGGTGGCCGGGCTCACGGCGGGCGCCCTGAAGTAGACCCGGCCGCCCGCGCGGGCGCTGTCTCTTCAAGATCCAGACCTTGAGGAGACAGCGCCCCCTCGGCATGGGCAAGACCGCAGATACTGTTCAACCTCTTGACGGGAGGCGACCCTAACGGCTCAGCTTAGAGTTCACTAGTTGGACATAGACGGGGTCTCATCGATGCGGCCCCGCGCGCAGGAGGTCGTCGTGGAGACTCCGGGGTCGCAGTCGTCGCTGCACCGAGCCAACCTGGAGCGGGTCGTACGGGCCGTCCGGCTGGCCGGGTCGCTCACGCAGGCGGAGATCGCTCGGAGCACGGGACTGTCCGCCGCGACCGTCTCCAACATCGTCCGCGAGCTCAAGGACGGCGGAACCGTCGAGGTCACGCCCACGTCCGCGGGCGGCCGGCGGGCCCGAGCGGTGTCCCTGAGCGGTGACGCCGGCATCGTCATAGGGGTGGATTTCGGGCACACCCATCTGCGCGTCGCGATCGGGAACCTCGCCCATCAGGTGCTGGCCGAGGAGTCCGAACCGCTGGACGTGGACGCCTCCTCCGCGCAGGGCTTCGACCGGGCGGAACAGCTGGTCAACCGGCTGATCGAGGCGACCGGCGTGGACCGCTCGAAGATCGCCGGGGTGGGCCTCGGCGTCCCCGGCCCGATCGACCTGGAGTCCGGCTCCCTGGGCTCCTCGGCGATCCTGCCGGGCTGGATCGGCACCAAGCCCGCGGAGGAGCTCGGGGGGCGCCTCGGCGTGCCCGTGCACGTGGACAACGACGCCAACCTCGGCGCCCTCGGTGAGCTGGTCTGGGGCAGCGGCCGGGGGGTCCGGGACCTGGCGTACATCAAGGTCGCGAGCGGTGTGGGCGCCGGACTGGTGATCAGCGGCCAGATCTACCGCGGTCCAGGTGGCACTGCGGGAGAAATCGGGCATATTACTCTTGATGAGTCCGGCCCCGTCTGCCGTTGCGGCAACCGCGGCTGCCTGGAGACCTTCGCGGCTGCGCGCTATGTGCTCCCGCTGCTCCAGTCCAGCCACGGCACCGACCTGACCATGGAAGGCGTAGTACGACTCGCGCGGGACGGAGACCCTGGTTGCCGTCGGGTGATCGCCGACGTCGGCCGACACATCGGCAGTGGAGTCGCCAATCTCTGCAACTTGCTGAACCCGAGCCGAGTCGTCCTGGGCGGTGATCTCGCCGAGGCCGGTGAACTGGTGCTCGGGCCGATCAGGGAGTCGGTCGGCCGCTATGCGATCCCCAGTGCGGCACGCCAACTGAGCGTGCTTCCCGGGGCACTTGGAGGCCGCGCGGAGGTGCTCGGAGCACTCGCCCTCGCACTCAGCGAGATGGGTGATTCGACCCTTTTGGACAGCACGTTGCATGCAGCGACACCTGCCTTCACTTAGAGAACGCAGGACGCCGTTGCCATCTCGTTAAGTATTTACTTCTTGACGTCGCACGTGTGGCCGAGTTGACTTCCAGCCACCTCGGCCGCAACGACGCGGCCTCGTCAGGGAGGTTTCAAAAGTGAACACGCTCATGCGTCGTGCAGCTGTGTCCGTCGCGATCTCGGCACTCGCCGTCTCGGTCGCCGCCTGTGGCAAGGCCGGTGACGACAAGGCCAGCGACAGCAGCAGCTCCGGCTCGGGCTCCGGTGGCAAGTCGATCGGCCTGCTCCTGCCCGACAACGTCACCGCGCGGTACGAGAAGTTCGACAAGCCGTACTTCGAGGCCAAGGTCAAGGAGCTGTGCAGCGACTGCACCGTCTCCTACGCCAACGCCGCGGCCGACCCGGCCAAGCAGGCCCAGCAGATGAGCAGCATGGTCACCAAGGGCGTCAAGGTGATCGTGGTCTCGGCGCAGGACTCCGCCGCCATCAAGTCCTCCATCGCCTCCGCGGTGAGCAAGGGCGTCAAGGTCGTCGCGTACGACCGTCTGGCCCAGGGCCCGGTCTCCGCGTACGTCTCCTTCGACAACGTCAAGGTCGGCGAGCTCCAGGGTCAGGCCCTGCTCGACGCCCTCGGCTCCAAGGCGACCCCCAAGGCGAACGTCGTCATGATCAACGGTGACGACGCCGACCCGAACGCCGGTCAGTTCAAGCAGGGCGCGCACCAGGTCCTCGACGGCAAGGTCAAGATCGCCTACGAGCAGTCCGGCCTGTGGAAGGACACCGTCGCCGCGCAGAAGATGTCCGCGGCCATCACCCAGCTGGGCGCCAAGAACATCGTGGGCGTCTACGCCGCCAACGACGGCATGGCCGGTGGCATCGCCAACACCCTCAAGGGTGCGGGCATCGGCACCATCCCGCTGACCGGTCAGGACGCCGAGCTCGCGGCCATCCAGCGGATCGTCGCCGGCACCCAGTCCTCCACGGTCTACAAGGCCTACAAGCCGGAGGCCGACACCGCCGCCGAGCTCGCGGTCAACCTGCTCCAGGGCAAGGACATCAAGTCCCTGGCCGACACCCAGGTGACCAGCGGCTCCGGCGACAAGGTCCAGGCGAAGCTGCTCACCCCGGTCTCGGTGACCGTGAAGAACATCAAGGACACGGTCGTCAAGGACGGTCTCTACACCGTCGCCGACATCTGCACCGCGGACTACGCCGCCGCGTGCAAGAAGGCCGGTCTCCAGTAAGAAGCCGCCCTCAGGGCGTGCTCCTCGCGGACACGCCCTGAGGACACAGAGCCTGTCCGGTGCCCGCACCGCCTTCATACCCCGCTGCGGGGCGGGCACCGGACGGAAACATGGCGGACGCAGCCGTTGCCAGGAGGCATCGGCCACGCGCATGTTCGACTTGTAAATCGGTGCTTACGGCGCAACTCGTCCGACGAGCGCCGCACAGCACAACCCTCCGCGCCTTTACCCCAAGCGCGGCATCCCCGCCGGTCAGGCGGCGAAGGAGATGGTTCACGTGTCCGCTACGCCCGTGCTGGCGTTGCGCGGAGTTTCCAAGCGATTCGGTGCGGTCCAGGCCCTCACCGATGTAGAGCTTGAGGTCCACGCCGGAGAAGTGGTCGCCCTGGTCGGCGACAACGGCGCCGGAAAGTCCACGCTGGTCAAGACGATCGCCGGTGTGCATCCCATCGATGAGGGAGTCATCGAGTGGGACGGCAACCCGGTCAGCATCGACAAGCCGCACGACGCCCAGGGACTCGGCGTCGCGACGGTCTACCAGGACCTCGCCCTGTGCGACAACCTCGATGTGGTCGGCAATCTCTTCCTCGGGCGCGAGCTGCTGCACCGAGGCGCCATCGACGAGGTCACGATGGAGCAGAAGGCGCGTGAGCTGCTGAGCACGCTCTCCATCCGGATCCCGAGCGTGCGCATCCCGATCGCCAGCCTCTCCGGTGGCCAGCGCCAGGTCGTCGCCATCGCGCGTGCCCTGGTCGGCGACCCCAAGCTCGTCATCCTCGACGAGCCCACCGCCGCTCTCGGCGTCGAGCAGACCGCACAGGTCCTCGACCTGGTCGAGCGGCTGCGCGAGCGCAACCTCGCCGTCATCCTCATCAGCCACAACATGGCCGACGTGAAGGCAGTGGCCGACACCGTCGCCGTGCTGCGTCTGGGCAAGAACAACGGGTCCTTCCCGGTGAAGGACACCAGTCAGGAAGAGATCATCTCCGCGATCACGGGAGCCACGGAGAACGCCGTGACCCGTCGTGCGGGGCGTCGCAGCACGGAGGCCGCGAAGTGAGCGACACATCCAAGGTTTCCAAGACGGAGACGCCGACCACGGTCGCGCCCGCCGACGACCCCACCGCCGCGCCGGTCGCAGTCGTCGACCCCCGGCTGCTGGTCCGCGAAGAGGGCTTCAAGGGCTACTGGACCGAGTTCACGCGCAAGGTCAAGGGCGGTGAGCTGGGCTCCCTGCCGGTGGTGATCGGTCTGATCATCATCTGGACGATCTTCCAGTTCCAGAACGACCGCTTCCTGAGCGCCGACAACCTCTCGAACGTCAGCTACTACCTCTCGGCCACCGGCATGATCGCCATCGGCCTGGTGTTCGTCCTGCTGCTCGGCGAGATCGATCTGTCGGTCGGTTCCCTCAGCGGCCTGGCCTCCACCGTCTTCGCCGTGTTCGTGGTCAACCACGGCATGAACACCTGGCTCGCGCTGATCCTCGGCATCCTCACCGGCGTCGCCGCCGGCGCCCTGCACGGCTGGTTCTTCGCGAAGATCGGGGTGCCCGCCTTCGTCGTCACCCTCGCGGGTCTCCTCGGCTGGAACGGCCTGATGCTGTGGATGCTGGGCTCCAGCGGCACCATCAACATCCCGTCCGACTCGGGTCCGATCCACCTGCTCAGCCAGAGCTCGTTCTTCATGGACCAGGCCATCATCGGCGCCTACCTGCTGGCCGGCCTCGGTGTGGTGCTCAGCCTCGTCGGCAACTTCAACGAGCAGCGCCGTCGCAAGGCCGCGGGCGTTCCCTTCCGTCCCACCAGCGAGATCCTCGTGCGCGTCGGCGCCCTGGCCATCGCCTCCTTCGTCGCCGCGGCCGTCCTCAACAACGCGTCCGGCGTCTCAAACTCCCTGGTGATCTTCCTCGCCGCCCTGGTCGTCGTGGACTTCGTGCTGCGCCGTACAACCTTCGGCCGCAAGGTCTTCGCCCTCGGTGGAAACGTCGAAGCCGCCCGTCGTGCCGGTATCAACGTGCCGATCGTCCGCATCACCGTGTTCGCCATCTCCGGCGGCTTCGCGGCGATCGGCGGCATGTTCTTCGCCGGTCAGACGGCGAGCGCGACGCTCAGCGCCGGTACCGGCAACGTCCTCATGCTCGCCATCGCGGCGGCCGTCATCGGCGGTACGTCGCTGTTCGGCGGACGCGGCTCGGTGTGGTCGGCGCTCCTCGGCATGCTGGTCATCCAGTCGATCCAGACGGGCCTGGACCTGCTGAACATGAACCAGTCGATCCAGTACATGATCACCGGTGGTGTTCTGCTGGGCGCGGTCGTCATCGACTCCGTGTCGCGAAGGTCTCAGAAGGCCGCAGGCCGCGGATAACCGCAGCTCGGCCCCGCCCGGTCGCCCGGTACCCCACAAGGTGCCGGGCGACCGGCATGTCGGAGAACATTAGACTCGGACCCGCCCGGCAAGCTCGATCAGCTCTAATGCAAGGAGGCACGGGTGGCGCTGCTGACCCGTATCAGGGGACCGCGTGATCTGGACCGGCTCAGCCTTGAGGAGCTGGACCAGCTGGCGGAGGAGATCAGGAGCTTCCTCGTCGGCGCGGTCTCCAAGACCGGCGGCCACCTCGGCCCCAACCTCGGTGTGGTCGAGCTGACCATCGCGCTGCACCGGGTCTTCGACTCGCCCAAGGACCGGGTGCTCTTCGACACCGGGCACCAGTCCTATGTGCACAAGCTGCTCACCGGGCGCCACGACTTCTCGAAGCTGCGCTCCAAGGGCGGCCTCTCCGGCTACCCCTCACGCGCCGAGTCCGAGCACGACGTCATCGAGAACAGCCACGCCTCGACCGTCCTCGGCTGGGCCGACGGCCTCGCGAAGGCCAACCAGGTGCTCAAACGGGACGACCACGTCGTCGCCGTGATCGGTGACGGCGCTCTCACCGGCGGTATGGCCTGGGAGGCGCTGAACAACATCGCCGACGCCAAGGACCGGCCGCTGGTCATCGTCGTCAACGACAACGAGCGCTCGTACGCGCCGACCATCGGCGGCCTCGCCAACCACCTCGCCACCCTGCGCACCACCGACGGCTACGAGCGCTTCCTGGCCCGCGGCAAGGACCTCCTGGAGCGCACCCCCGTCGTCGGGCGGCCCCTCTACGAGACCCTGCACGGGGCCAAGAAGGGCCTCAAGGACTTCATCGCGCCCCAGGGCATGTTCGAGGACCTCGGCCTCAAGTACGTCGGCCCCATCGACGGCCACGACCTCGAAGCGCTCGAGTCGGCGCTGGCCCGGGCGAAGCGCTTCGGCGGCCCGGTCATCGTGCACTGCCTCACCGAGAAGGGCCGCGGCTACAAGCCCGCCGAGCAGGACGAGGCCGACCGCTTCCACGGCATCGGCCCCATCCACCCCGACACCGGGCTGCCCGTCAAGGCGTCCGCCGCCAGCTGGACCTCCGTCTTCGGCGACGAGATGGTCGAGCTGGGCCGGGAGCGCGAGGACATCGTCGCCATCACCGCCGCCATGCTCCAGCCGGTCGGCCTGAAGAAGTTCGCGGACACCTTCCCGGACCGGATCTACGACGTCGGCATCGCCGAACAGCACGCCGCCGTCTCCGCGGCGGGCCTCGCGACCGGGGGACTGCACCCCGTCTTCGCCGTCTACGCCACCTTCCTCAACCGCGCCTTCGACCAGGTCCTCATGGACGTCGCCCTGCACAAGTGCGGGGTCACCTTCGTGCTGGACCGGGCCGGCGTCACCGGCGACGACGGCGCCTCGCACAACGGCATGTGGGACATGTCGATGCTCCAGGTCGTCCCGACGCTCCGGCTCGCCGCCCCGCGCGACGCCGAACAGCTGCGCGCCCAGCTGCGCGAGGCCGTACAGGTCGACGACGCGCCGACCGTGCTGCGCTACTCCAAGGGCGTCGTCGGCCCCGCCGTACCCGCCGTGGGCACCGTCGGCTCCATGGACGTCCTGCGCGAGCCCGGCACCGACACCCCGGACGTGCTCCTGGTCTCCGTGGGCGCCCTCGCCCCCATGTGCCTGGAGATCGCCTCGCTCCTCGACAAGCAGGGCATCTCCACCACCGTCGTCGACCCGCGCTGGGTCAAGCCGGTGGACGAGGCCATGGCCCCGCTCGCCGAGCGGCACCGCGTGGTCGTCACCGTCGAGGACAACTCCCGCGTCGGCGGTGTCGGCTCGGCGATCGCGCAGGCTCTGCGCGACGCGGGCGTCGACATTCCGCTGCGCGACTTCGGCATCCCGCCGCGTTTCCTCGACCACGCCTCCCGCGCCGAGATCATGGCGGAGATCGGGCTCACCGCGCCCGACATCGCCCGCCAGGTCACCGGCCTGGTCTCCAAGCTGGACGGCCGCTACGACACGGCACCGGCCGAGGCCGAACCGGCCCGCGACTGACACCCTCGCCGCTCGCCCGAACGGGCCGGTCACGCCACTCCTGACAGTGGTGCTGCCGGCCCGTTCGCGTGAATCGGCCCGCGCCGGGGCATACGACCTACGCCCCCTCTCGATCATGTCGAGGACGACACAGCGTGGGAGGTACCCGTGAGCAGCACCATCTTCCGGACGAAGAAGGTCGAACAGTCCATCCGCGACACCGAGGAACCGGAGCACGCGCTCAAGAAATCCTTGTCCGCGCTCGATCTGACCGTCTTCGGCGTCGGCGTCATCATCGGCACCGGCATCTTCGTCCTGACCGGCACCGTCGCCAAGAACAACGCCGGCCCGGCGGTCGCCCTGGCCTTCGTCGTCGCCGGCGTCGTCTGCGCGCTCGCCGCGCTCTGCTACGCCGAGTTCGCCTCCACCGTCCCGGTGGCGGGATCGGCGTACACCTTCGCGTACGCCTCCCTCGGTGAACTGCCCGCCTGGATCATCGGCTGGGACCTGGTCCTGGAGTTCGCGCTCGGCACCGCGGTGGTCGCCGTCGGCTGGTCCGGCTACATCGCCTCGCTGCTCGACAACGCCGGCTGGCACCTGCCGGAGGTGCTCAGCGGCCGGGACGGGGCCGACGGCTTCGGCTTCGACATCCTCGCCGCCGCGCTCGTCCTGGCGCTCACCGGCATCCTCGTGCTCGGCACGAAGCTGTCCGCGCGGGTCACCTCGATCGTTGTCGCCGTCAAGGTGACGGTCGTGCTCGTCGTGATCATCGCGGGCGCCTTCTTCGTCAAGAGCGGCAACTACCACCCGTTCATCCCCAAGGCCAAGCCCGTGGAAGCGGGCAGCGGCCTCCAGTCCCCGCTCATCCAGCTGATGTTCGGCTGGGCGCCCGCCAACTTCGGCGTGATGGGCATCTTCACGGCCGCCTCGGTCGTCTTCTTCGCCTTCATCGGCTTCGACGTCGTCGCCACGGCCGCCGAGGAGACCAGGAACCCGCAGCGCGACATGCCGCGCGGCATCCTCGGCTCCCTCGTCATCTGCACGACCCTCTACGTGGCCGTGTCGATCGTCGTGACCGGCATGCAGAAGTACACCGACCTGTCCATCACGGCCCCGCTCGCCGACGCCTTCAAGGCCACCGGACACCCCTGGTTCGCGGGCTTCATCAGCTTCGGCGCGGCGGTGGGCCTGACGACGGTCTGCATGATCCTGCTCCTCGGCCAGACCCGAGTCTTCTTCGCGATGAGCCGCGACGGACTGCTGCCCACGTTCTTCTCCCACGTCCACCCGAGGTTCCGGACCCCGCACCGCCCGACGATCCTGCTCGGCGTGATCATCGCGATCGTCGCCGGCTTCACGCCCCTGAGCGAGCTCGCCGAACTGGTCAACATCGGCACGCTGTTCGCGTTCGTGGTCGTGGCGATCGGCGTCGCCATCCTGCGCCGCACCCGCCCCGACCTGCCCCGCGCCTTCCGCACCCCCTGGGTCCCGGTCGTCCCGATCGTCTCGGTGCTGGCCTCCCTGTGGCTGATGCTCAACCTGCCGGCCGAGACCTGGCTCCGCTTCGGGATCTGGATGGTGATCGGCTTCGTCGTGTACTTCCTCTACGGGCGGTCGCACAGCCGGCTCGGCCGGCAGAGCGAGACGGAGTAACTTCCCTGGGGTCCGTTGCCTTCTGCGGGTCGGCGGGTACGGTCAGGCAGGTCCTCACTGCACCCGCCCAGGGGCGCGGGGAACTGCGCGACCAGCGCCCAGCGGCCCGCAGCCGGACGACGACGCTCAGGGACGAACTGTCCGCGGCCCCGCCACATCCGCCCCCAACTCGCCCACCCGCCGCCGTAGTTCCCGGTCCGCAGTCACGACCAGCACCCGCCGCTCACCGGCTTCGGCCACCAGCGCCACCATGTGATCGTCCCCGCTGGCGGGCGCGCTCTCCACGCGGACCCCCGGCACCGACTCCACGCCCCGGGCCGCCCCCTCCACCACCAGCACGATCTCCACGGCGCCCTCCCGCCCCGGCACCCCGTCCACCGCGAGCCGGTCCCGCAGCCGCTCCGCCGCTCCCCGCCGGTCCCGCCACCACCCGTCCGGCACCGACCCGACGACATTCGCGGCGTCCACGACGACCAGCAGCACGTCACTCATGGCCCCAGCGTCCCACGACCGGCCCGCCCGGAGACGGCAGCGGCTGCCCGATTACAGTGGACGCGTGTCCATGGTCCGTACAGTGAACGGCAACTGGCTCATCCGCGCCCGGGACGGCCGGCTCGGCGCCTACACCACCCGTGACGAGGCCGTGTGGTGCCGGGCCGAGCAACGACCCGGCGGCATCTGGTCGCCCTGGCGCAAGGTCGGCGGCGAGCAACGCCTGCACCCCGCACTCGCCGTGGGTCAGGGCGTCAACGGCTACGCACACCTCGTCTCCTGGCGTCCCACCAAGGCCAAGGAGTCGGGCCTCGTGCACTCCACCCACTTCCGCGTCCACCTCGCAGCCCTCGACTGGACGCCGGCCGGTCACCCCGACAAGGCGGGTGCGCGCACCGGCGTGCCCGCCGTGGCCGTCGACGCGGAGGGCCGGGCCCATGTCTTCGTCGGCAACCGCGGCAACGGCGTGCACGCCCTCGTACAGAAGGAGCGCGGCGGCTGGACCGCCTGGTCCGACCTCAAGGGCTCCGAGGTGCACGGCGAACTGACCGCGGTGACGGGGGAGTCGGGCCGCGTCGAGGTGTACGGCACCGACGCCGCCGGCATCCTGCGCTGGCTCCAGGAGGAGCCCGGTGCGCCTCCCGTACCGGCCGACCCGCTGCCGGTCCGTGTCGAACCCGGCACCCTGAGCGCGCTGCCCACCTCCAAGGACCACACCACGCTGTTCTTCGCGGACCCCGAGGGCATGCTCTACGCCGTGCGTCCGGGCAACGGACCCACGCCCCTGCTCGCCGCGGCGGGCCCCGGCCCGGCGGCCCTGCTGCGCTGCACCCTGGAGGGCCACGACTGCACGCTGCTCGCCCAGCGTTCGGCCTCCGGCCGGGTCGCCTTCGCCGCCTACCCCACCGAGCAGGAGTCGGCGGGCCTGTGGTGGACGGAGTCCGGACCGCAGCTCCCCGTGGACACGGCCGTGGCCCTCGCCGAGGACGCGGACGGCCGTATCGTCGCCGCGACGGTGACCCCCGACGGCGAACTGCGGGTCGCCCGGCAGAAGGACGAGCCGGGCCTGGCGCTGGCGGCCTGGCAGGAGGTCTGAGCGCCCACCCGTCCCCGTCCGGTCCGCGGTGAACGGCAAAGGGCCCCCGCCGAAGCGGAGGCCCTTCTGGACTGCCCGGGTGTTACGCCGGAACCGAGGCCAGGCCCGGAGCCAGGAACTTCTTGCCGTTCACGCGCTCGGAGACACCCTCGCGGTCCAGGTACGGCGTGATGCCGCCCAGGTGGAAGGGCCAGCCGGCGCCCGTGATCAGGCACAGGTCGATGTCCTGGGCCTCGGCGACGACACCCTCGTCGAGCATGAGCCCGATCTCCTGGGCGACGGCGTCGAGGACGCGCTCACGGACCTGCTCCTCGGACAGGACGGTGTCGCCCTGCTTGAGGAGCGCGGCGACCTCCGGGTCCAGCTCCGGCTTGAAGCCGTTCTCCGCGGAGTAGACGTAGAAGCCGCGCTTGCCCGCCTTGACGACGGCCGCGAGGTTCGGGGAGACGGTGAAGCGCTCCGGGAAGGCCCTGTTGAGGGTCTCGGAGACGTGCAGGCCGATCGCGGGACCGACCAGCTCCAGGAGGACGAGAGGCGACATCGGCAGGCCCAGGGGCTCCACCGCCTTCTCCGCGACCGCGACCGGGGTGCCCTCGTCGATGACGTTCTGGATCTCGCCCATGAAGCGGGTGAGGATGCGGTTCACGACGAACGCCGGGGCGTCCTTGACCAGTACCGCGGTCTTCTTCAGCTTCTTGGCGACGGAGAACGCCGTGGCCAGCGAGGCGTCGTCGGTCTGCTCGCCGCGGACGATCTCCAGCAGGGGCAGGATCGCGACCGGGTTGAAGAAGTGGAACCCGACGACCCGCTCGGGGTTCTTCAGCTTCGACGCCATCTCGGAGACGGACAGCGAGGAGGTGTTGGTGGCGAGGACCGCGTGCGCCGGGGCGACCGCCTCGACCTCCGCGAACACCTGCTGCTTGACGCCGATCTCCTCGAACACGGCCTCGATGATGAAGTCCGCGTCGGAGAAGCCCTCCGCCTTGTCCAGCACACCGGTGACCAGGGCCTTGAGACGGTTCGCCTTGTCCTGGTTGACACGGCCCTTGCCGAGCAGCTTCTCGATCTCGGCGTGGACGTAGCCCACACCCTTGTCGACGCGCTCCTGGTCGATGTCGGTCAGCACGACCGGCACCTCCAGGCGGCGCAGGAAGAGCAGCGCGAGCTGGGAGGCCATGAGGCCCGCGCCCACGACGCCCACCTTGGTGACCGGGCGGGCCAGGTTCTTGTCCGGGGCGCCCGCGGGACGCTTGCCGCGCTTCTGCACCAGGTTGAACGCGTAGATGCCGGAGCGCAGTTCGCCGCCCATGATCAGGTCGGCGAGGGCCTGGTCCTCGGCGTCGTAGCCCTGCTGGAGGTCGCCGTTCTTGGCGGCCTCGATGATGTCCAGGGCGCGGTAGGCGGCCGGAGCGGCCCCGTGCACCTTGGAGTCGGCGACGAAACGGCCCTTGGCGACGGCCTGGTCCCAGGCCTCACCGCGGTCGATCACCGGGCGGTCGATGACGATCTCGCCCTTGAGGACGGACGCCGTCCACAGCAGGGACTGCTCCAGGAAGTCCGCGCCCTCGAACAGCGCGTCGGCGATGCCCAG
The DNA here is from genome assembly GCF_036174265.1 of Streptomyces sp. NBC_00285. Classification (NCBI taxonomy): domain Bacteria; kingdom Bacillati; phylum Actinomycetota; class Actinomycetes; order Kitasatosporales; family Streptomycetaceae; genus Streptomyces; species Streptomyces sp. NBC_00285. The sequence goes on from NZ_CP108055.1 coordinate 8,113,069, forward strand.
TTCGTAGACCTGCGCGCCCTTCAGCTGCTTGTTCTGGTTGAGGGAGTTCTCGATGATCACCGAGACGGCCTTCTCGGCGCCGATCAGGTTCGGCAGCAGCGTGCAGCCGCCCCAGCCGGGGACCAGCCCGAGGAAGACCTCGGGGAGCGAGAAGGCGGGCAGGGCCGCGGAGACCGTGCGGTAGGTGCAGTGCAGACCGACCTCGACGCCACCGCCCATCGCGGCGCCGTTGTAGTACGCGAAGGTCGGCGCGGCGATGTCGGCGAGGCGCTTGAAGACCTCGTGACCGCCCTTGCCGATGGCGAGCGCGTCCTTGTGCTCCTTGAGGAGCTCGACGCCCTTCAGGTCGGCGCCGACGGCGAAGATGAACGGCTTGCCGGTGATGCCGACACCGACGATCTCGCCGGCCGACGCCTCCTTCTCGACCTGGTCGATGGCGGTGTTCAGGTTCGCCAGCGAGGCCGGGCCGAAGGTGGTCGGCTTGGTGTGGTCGAAGCCGTTGTCCAGCGTGATGAGCGCGAAGCGCCCGGCGTTGAACGGCAGGTCCAGGTGACGTACGTGCGCCTGGGTGACTACCTCGTCCGGGAACAGCTCGGCCGCACCCTTCAAGAGATCGGTGGTGCTCACTTGCTGCCTCCGGCGTCCTTGTGGTTCGGGTTCTCCCAGATGACCGTCGCGCCCATGCCGAAGCCGACGCACATGGTGGTGAGGCCGTAGCGGACCTCGGGCTGCTCCTCGAACTGACGGGCCAGCTGCGTCATCAGCCGGACACCGGAGGAGGCCAGCGGGTGGCCGTACGCGATGGCGCCGCCGTACTGGTTGACGCGGGCGTCGTCGTCCGCGATGCCGTAGTGCTCCAGGAAGGCGAGGACCTGGACCGCGAAGGCCTCGTTGATCTCGAACAGACCGATGTCGGAGATGGACAGGCCCGCCTGGGCGAGCGCCTTCTCCGTGGCCGGGATCGGGCCGTAGCCCATGACCTCCGGCTCGACACCCACGAAGGAGTACGAGACGAGGCGCATCTTTACCGGCAGGTCGTGCTCGCGGGCGAAGTCCTCGGACGCGATGAGGGAGGCGGTGGCGCCGTCGTTCAGACCGGCCGCGTTACCGGCGGTGACCCGGCCGTGGACACGGAACGGCGTCTTGAGACCGGAGAGGTTCTCCAGCGTGGTCCCCGGGCGCATCGGCTCGTCGGCGGTGACCAGACCCCAGCCGGTCTCACCGGCCTCCGGGTTGGTGCGGCGTACCGAGATCGGCACCAGGTCGGCCTGGATCTTGCCGTTGGCGTACGCCTTGGCGGCCTTCTCCTGGGAGCGCACGGCGTACTCGTCGGCGCGCTGCTTGGTGATCGTCGGGTACCGGTCGTGCAGGTTCTCGGCGGTCATGCCCATGAACAGGGCGGACTCGTCGACCAGCTTCTCGCTGACGAACCGGGGGTTCGGGTCCACGCCCTCACCCATGGGGTGGCGGCCCATGTGCTCGACACCACCGGCGATGGCGATGTCGTAGGCGCCGAAGGCCACGGAGCCGGCGACCGAGGTGACGGCGGTCAGGGCGCCGGCACACATGCGGTCGATGGAGTAGCCGGGCACCGACTGCGGCAGACCGGCGAGGATCCCGGCGGTACGGCCGATGGTGAGCCCCTGGTCACCGATCTGCGTGGTCGCGGCGATGGCGACCTCGTCGATCTTCTTCGGGTCGAGACCCGGGTTGCGGCGCAGCAGCTCCCGGATCGCCTTCACGACGAGGTCGTCGGCGCGGGTCTCGTGGTAGATGCCCTTCGGGCCCGCCTTGCCGAACGGGGTGCGGACGCCGTCGACGAAGACGACATCCTTGACGGTACGAGGCACGATGGCTCTCCTCCAGATGCGGGATCTGCACTGCTGCGACCGCGCTGAGCGCGCGCTCAGGTACATGCTACTTGCGGGTAATGTACCTGCACACCCCTGGAGCACGGAGCGGCGAAGGTCACACCGCGGGAGGTGCCGTGGAACCCCGTGGCGTCAGTACGGGAGTAGGTACAGGATGTGATCCCGGCCCCTCGCCGGTGATCACACCGAAGAGCGTACGGGCCGCTTCCGCACCGAATCCGTGCACGTCATGGCTCATCGCGGAGAGCGTGGGATGGGTGAGCCGGCAGAGCTGCGAGTCGTCCCAGGCGAGCAGGGAGACGTCGCGTGGCACGTTCAGGCCCATCTCCGCGGCGACCGACAGCCCGGCGACCGCCATGATGTCGTTGTCGTAGACGATCGCCGTGGGCCGGTCCTGCGGTGCCGCGGTCAGCAGGGACCGGGTGGCCCGCGCGCCGGCCTCTCCCGAGTAGTCGGTGGTGACCTGCCAGGCCCCCGCCAGCTCCAGCGTTCTCGCGGCCTCGTCGAACGCCGCCGTGCGTGTCGCGGTGTGTCCCAGGGCCGCCGCGCCGCCGACCCGGGCGATCCGCCGGTGCCCCAGCGCCGCGAGATACCGCACGGCCTCCGTCACGGCGGTGGCGTCGTCGGTCCACACCGAGGTCAGGTTCCCGGTGAACGAGGGGTGCCCCACGGCCACCACCGGCATCCCCAGCCGCTCGGCCGCCGCGACGCGCGGGTCGTCCGCCCGGAAGTCGACCAGGATCGACCCGCCGATCTGGCGCCCCCGCCACCATGACTCCTGGAGGCCGACCTCCTCCTCCACGTTCCGCACGAGCCGCAGCAGCAGCGAGCAGTTCCGCTCGATCAGCACGCTCTCCACGCCCGACACGAACTCCATGTAGAAGGGTTCGAGCCCCAGCAGCCGCGCCGGCCGGCAGATCGCGAGCCCCACCACGTCCACCCGTGAGCCGGCCAGCGTCCGTGCCGTGAGGTTCGGCGCCCAGCCCAGCTCCTGCGCGGCCCGGAAGATCCGGTCCCGGGTCGGCTCCGACAGCCCCGGCTTGTGGTTGAAGGCCAGCGATACGGCCCCCTTGGACACACCGGCGCGCGCGGCGACGTCCTTGATGGTGACGCGGGGGGCCGGCTGGGCTGTCATCGGCTGGGCTCCAGGCAGTACAGGGCGGATCGGGCGACGTGCGGATCAGGAGTCTTCCAGCCACTGACATGGATGGTCACCCGCTCCCCGGGCAACAGCGTCACCAGCCCCCGGTCGGCACGCGCCGCCGGATCCAGCCGGTCGGCCTGGAGCAGCAGATCCCGTACGAGGGTGCGGGCCGTCACCGTCACGGCCCCCGGCACGACCGACACGTCGAACTCGGGCCGGGGGTAAGGGATGTCCCGGTCCGCCGACGGAAAGTACAGAGCCCGGGGCCCGCCCGGCACCCGACCCACACCGCCACCGCCCCTCCCACCAGCGTCCGCCACCAGGAACTCCTTGGGGCCCACCGGCACCAGCTCGGGCGGCACCGCCACCTCGGCCACGGTCCGTCGGTCCGCCCGGAAGGGCACCTCGGTCTCGTCGATCGCCTCGCCCTCGACCGACATGCGTCGTAGCCGCAGCACACCCGCCCACGGCTCGGCCGCCTGGTTCACCACCGCCAACACCGTTCGCTGTCCCCGCACTTGGACCGTCAGCAGTCGATCCGCGTACAGTCGCCGCAGCTCGTGATAGAGCGGCTTCTCCCGCCCGTCCCCGTCGATCGCCGCCCAACTGGTCACCGGCCAGCAGTCGTTGAGCTGCCACACCACCGTCCCCGCGCACACCGGCCAGTGGGACCGCCAGTGCTCGATCCCGGTGGCCACGGCCCGCGCCTGGTTGACCTGCATGAGGTAGTGCCAGCGGTCGAAGTCCCCCTCGGGAAAGGCAAAATGCCGCTCCAGCCCACGCCGAAGCTTGCCGTTCCCGTCGTCCGCCTTCTGGTGGTGCAGCACACCGGGGGAGTCCGGAGCCAACTCCTCCCCGGCCGTCGCACGCGCCAGCGTGGCGTACGCGGGCGGTGCCTGCCATCCGAACTCGGCCACGAACCGGGGCACTTCACTGCGGTACTCGGCGTAGTCCGTCCGGTTCCACACCTCCCACGAGTGGTGTGTCCCGTGCGCGGGGTCGTTCGGGTGGTGCTCCCACGACCCGGACCAGGGGCTGCCCGCCGAGTAGGGCCGCGTCGGGTCCAACTCGGCCACCAGCCGCGGCAGTACGCCCAGGTAGTACCCCTCGCCCCAGGAATCCCCGGCGAGCCGCGCCTCCCAGCCCCAGTCCCGGAACCCCCACAGGTTCTCGTTGTTGCCGTTCCACAGCACGAGCGAGGGATGCGGCATCAGCCGTACGACGTTCTCCCGGGCCTCCGCCTCCACCTCGCCGCGCAGCGGCTGCTCCTCGGGATAGGCCGCGCAGGCGAACGGGAAGTCCTGCCAGACCAGTAGCCCCAGTTCGTCGCAGGCGTCGTAGAAGTCCTCACTCTCGTAGATCCCGCCGCCCCAGACCCGCACCAGGTCCACTCCGGCGCCGACCGCCTGCCGCAGCCGCTCCCGGTACCGCTCGCGGGTGATCCGGGAGGGGAACACGTCGTCCGGGATCCAGTTCACGCCGCGCGCGAAGATCCGCTCGCCGTTGACGACCAGGGTGAAGCCGCTGCCGCGCTCGTCGGCCGAGCGGTCCAGCCCGACGGTCCGGAAGCCGACCCGGCGCCGCCACACGTCCAGCGGGCGGTCCGCGTCGAGCAAGGTCAACTCGACGTCGTACAGAGGCTGTTCACCGTATCCGCGGGGCCACCACAGCCGCACGTCCGGCACCTGAAGCCGTACGGTCCCCGAGGTCCCGTCGATCGCGGCGCGCACCCGCACCCCGCCCACCGAGGCCTCGACCGTCAGGGGCGCATCGACCCGGGCTCGCTCGACGTCCACGGCCAACTCCGCGATGCCCGCGCCCTCCTGGACGGTCACCAGGGGCCGCACCCGGGCGATGCGGGCCGTCGACCACCGCTCCAGGCGCACCGGCCGCCAGATCCCGGCGGTCACCAGCGTGGGCCCCCAGTCCCAGCCGAACGAGCAGGCCATCTTGCGGATGTACTGGTACGGCTCGGCGTACGCGGCGGGCCGTTCGCCCAGCTTCCCGCGCATCGCCTCGGCCTCCGCGTAGGCGGAGACGAACCGCACGCTCAGCCGCCCTGCCATGCCGGTCACGTCGAAGCGGTACGAGCGGTGCATGTTCCTTGTCCGGCCCAGCAGTTGACCGTCCAGATGGATTTCGGCCGCGGTGTCCAGTCCGTCGAAGACGAGGTCGGTCTGCTCGTGCCCGTTCGCGGGGGCCAGGTCGGTCTCGTAGGTCCACTCCCGCCGTCCCACCCACGCGACCTCGGTCTCGTTGCGGCCGAGAAAGGGATCCGGGATCACTCCGGCCGCCAGCAGATCGGTGTGCACGCAGCCCGGTACGACGGCCGGGAGTTCGTCCACGGTGCCGTCGGAGTGGCGCAGGATCCATCCCTCGGTGAGCGGTGTGGCCTGAAGCATGTACACACTCCCTAAACCGATCAAGTCCCGTGCTGCGGAAACTTTTTGACGTCGTTGGCATCGTTGGCGAGATAGGGACTTTACCGGTTAAGAAAACGTTGTCAGAGTACCGAACCAGCCAACCCGCTCGTGCTCGTCCGCCCCGTGAACGGAGCTGATGCACATGAACCGCCGTACAGTCCTGGCCATGGCCGTGGGTGCCGCCCTGCTGATTCCCGGGTGCACCGGCACCGGAGGTTCCTCGCAGGGAGCCGACGCCAAGGCCGCCGGCGACCCGTCAAAGGTCTCCGGAACCATCAAAGTTCTCACCGTCCGCACCGACCTCGTGCAGGACGGCACGCTGAAGAAGTACGCCGCCGAGTTCAACAAGACCTATCCGAAGGTCAAGGTCGAGTTCGAGGGCATCACGGACTACGAGTCCGAGGTCAAGATCCGGATGAACACCGAGAACTACGGTGATGTGCTGCTCATCCCGGCCGTCATCAAGAAGAGCGACTACCCGAGGTTCTTCGCCTCCCTCGGCACCCAGCAGGAGCGCGAGAAGAAGTACCGCTTCACCGACTTCACAGCCGTCGGCGGCAAGGTGTACGGGCAGAGCCCGGTCGCCGTGAGCCCGGGATTCGTCTACAACAAGCGGATCTGGAAGGAGGCCGGGGTCACCCAATGGCCCACCACCCCGGCCGAGTTCGTCGCCGACCTGAAGGCCATCAAGGCGAAGACCGACGCGATCCCGTACTACACCAACTTCTCGGCCGGCTGGACGCTGTCCTCGTGGACGTCCGTCGACGGCGCGGTGACCTGTGACTCGAAGGCGACCGACAAGCTCGCCGAGGGCGACCCCTGGGCGAAGGGCGCGGACCTGCGCGTGGGCGACCAGCTCCTGTACGACATCGTCCACGAGGGGCTGATCGAGAAGGACCCGACCACCAGCAACTGGGAGGAGTCCAAGCCCCGCACCGCCAAGGGCGAGATCGCCACGCAGTGGCTCGGCACCTGGGCGATCGTGCAGTTCCAGGACGCCGCGAAGAAGGCCGGCGTGAACCCGGACGACATCGGCTTCATGCCCTTCCCGGCCCAGACGGGCGGAAAGTTCTGCGCGACCATAGGCCCCGACTACAACCAGGCGGTCAACGTCCACTCCAAGTACAAGGAGGCGGCCCGCGCCTGGATCGACTGGTTCACCGACAAGTCCACCTACGTCGAGGACAACCTCGCCCTGCCCCCGCTCAAGGACGCCCCGCTGCCGTCGGTCCTGAAGCCCTACGAGGACCAGGGCGTGAAGTTCATCGAGCTGGACGACACCCAGGGCGCGAAGGTGAAGCAGATCGACAACGAGTCCGAGGTCGGCATCTTCGCCCCCGAGTACCGCCAGAAACTCGTCGACCTCGCCCGCGGCGCCCGCAAGGGCAGCCTCGACGACTTCCTCGCCGACCTCAGCCGGCGCTGGACGGACTCCCGGAAGAACCTGGGTTCCTGATGACGGACACCACACAGAAGGCGGCCGTGGAGGTGATCCCGGCCGCCCCCGTCCCGGCACCGCCCTCGCGCCGCACCCGCGTCTGGCGGGGCGTCACGCCCTGGCTGTTCCTGATCGCCCCGCTCGCCCTGCTGGTCACCTTCACCTACGCGCCGCTCCTCAACATGGTCGCGTACAGCTTCACCGACTGGGACGGTGTGAGCCCCGTCCTGCACTACACGGGCGCCGAGAACTACCAGGAGGTCTTCACCCGCCCCGACCTCTTCGAGGTGTTCTGGGTCAGCGGCTACTACCTCGCCGCCTCCGTGGTCCAGATCGTCCTCGCGCTCTACTTCGCGACGGTCCTGAGCTTCAACGTCCGCTTCCGGAACTTCTTCAAGGGCGTGCTCTTCTTCCCGTACCTGATCAACGGGGTCGCGATCGGCTTCGTGTTCCTCTACTTCTTCCAGGACGGCGGCACCCTCGACTCGGTGCTGAGCCTGATCGGAGTGAAGACCGACCACGCCTGGCTGGGCACCCCGGGCTCCGCGAACACCTCGCTGGCCGCCGTCTCCGTCTGGCGCTACCTCGGCCTGAACTTCGTCCTGTTCCTGGGCGCGATCCAGTCCGTCCCGGGGGAGCTGTACGAGGCGGCCGAGCTGGACGGCGCGAACCGCTGGCACCAGTTCCGCCACATCATCGCGCCGGGCATCAAGCCGGTCCTGACGCTGACGGTGATCCTCTCGATCTCCGGCTCGCTCTCGGTCTTCGAGATCCCGTACATCATGACCGGCGGCGCAACCGGTACCGAGACCTTCGTGATCCAGACGGTCAACCTGGCGTTCCGCTTCAACAAGACGGGCCTGGCCTCGGCGGCAGCCATCGTCCTCCTGCTGATCATCCTGCTGGTGACATGGGTGCAGCGGCGCCTGGTCCCCGACGACAAGGTGGACCTCGTATGACACGCCGTACGGTCGTCCGCACCCTCGTCCATGTGTCGCTGATCGCCGCGACCGTGATCGTCCTGCTTCCGCTCGTGGTCGTCCTGCTCACCTCCCTCAAGACGGACAAGGAGATGGCGAACACGAGCGGTGCCCTCGAACTGCCCCACGACCTGCTGAACTTCCACAACTACGTGACGGCGTTCCAGGACGGCGAGATGCTGACCGCCTTCACCAACACGGCGATCATCCTGGTGGTCTCCGTCGGCGGCACCGTCCTCATCGGCTCGATGACGGCCTACGCCATCGACCGCTTCACCTTCCGCTTCAAGAAGCTGGTGGTGGTGCTCTTCCTGACCGCGGCCCTGGTGCCCGGCGTCACGACCCAGGTGGCGACGTTCCAGATCGTCAACAGCTTCGGCATGTTCGACAGTCTCTGGGCGCCGATCGCCCTCTACATGGGCACGGACATCGTCTCGATCTACATCTTCCTGCAGTTCGTCCGCTCGATCCCGATCTCGCTGGACGAATCGGCCCGTCTGGACGGCGCGAACGCCTTCACGATCTACCGAAAGATCATCTTCCCGCTGCTGAAGCCGGCCATAGCAACCGTGGTCATAGTGAAGGGGATCACCGTATACAACGACTTCTACATCCCCTTCCTCTACATGCCCTCGGAAGATCTTGGCGTGATCTCGACGTCGCTTTTCCGCTTCAGAGGTCCCTACGCGGCCCACTGGGAGGTCATTTCGGCAGGAGCGGTCCTGGTGATCCTGCCGACGCTGATCGTCTTCCTGAGCCTGCAGAGGTTCATCTACAACGGCTTCATGCGAGGCGCGACCAGGTGACTCCCCAGGTGTCGGGCGCCACCGGCCGCAGCCGCCGTGGCCGGAGAAGTCCCCACGGCGGCTAGGCGGACAGCGCGGCCACCAGTACAGGAGTCACCTGCTCGACCTGCCAGGCCCGAGCGCCGAATCCCGCCAACGCCTCACTGATCGACTCGGCGGTCACCACCGTCGGCGGCTCCCAGCAGACCCGCCGCACGGTGTCCGGCGTGATCAGGTTCTCCTGCGGCATGCTCAGCTGCTCCGCCAGCGCGGACACCGCCGCCCTCGCGGCCGACAGCCTCGCGGCGGCCGCGGGGTCCTTGTCGGCCCAGGCGCGCGGTGGCGGAGGCCCCGTCACCGGCTGTCCGGGCTGCGGCAACTGCGCCTCGGCGAGCGCCTTGGCCCGGTCGACGGCCGCCTGCCACTGGTCCAGCTGCCGTCGGCCCATCCGATGGCCGAACCCGTTCAACGCGGCGAGCGCGTGCACGTTCAGCGGAAGCGCGAGCGCCGCCTCGACGATCGCCGTGTCGGACAGCACCTTCCCCGGCGACACGTCCCGCCGCTGGGCGATCCGGTCCCGCGCCTCCCACAGTTCCCGCACGACACCCAGCTGCCGACGCCGGCGCACCTTGTGCATCCCGGACGTACGGCGCCAGGGGTCCTTGCGGGGCTCGGCGGGCGGCGCGGCCGCGATCGCTGCGAACTCCTGAAGCGCCCACTCCAGCTTGCCCTGCCGGTCGAGCTCTTTCTCCAGCGCGTCCCGCAGATCGACGAGCAGCTCCACGTCGAGGGCGGCGTACCGCAGCCACGGCTCGGGCAGGGGACGGGTCGACCAGTCGACGGCCGAGTGCCCCTTCTCCAGTACGAAGCCCAGCACACCCTCGACCATCGCGCCGAGCCCCACCCGGGGGAACCCGGCGATCCGGCCGGCCAGCTCGGTGTCGAAGATGCGTGAGGGCACCATGCCTATCTCGCGCAGACAGGGCAGATCCTGGGTGGCGGCGTGCAGCACCCACTCCACACCGGAGAGTGCCTCGCCGAGCCCCGACAGGTCGGGACAGGCCACGGGGTCGATCAGTGCGGTGCCCGCGCCCGCGCGGCGCAGCTGCACGAGATAGGCGCGCTGTCCGTAGCGGTAGCCGGACGCCCGCTCGGCGTCGACGGCGACGGGTCCGGAACCTGCGGCGAACGCGGCGACGGCCTCGGCCAATGCGTCAGCGTCGGCGATCACGGGCGGAATGCCCTCGCGCGGCTCCAGCAGAGGGATCGGCGCCTCCGCTGCAGAAGATCCGCCATCGTCCGGAGGGCCGCCTCCGGTGGTTCGCAGTGAAATGTCTGCTGCGGTCTCTTGGGCGTCGGTCACATGTCAAGGGTATCTGTGTATGGACAGCGCCTGCCGACGGAACGTTCCGTCGGCAGGCGCCTGAGGGTCGTAAACCAGTCAGCCCGGTGAAAGCTCTGGTTCACGTCCGTGAACTGCGAGGCTCGCGAGAGCCTCAGTGGATGATGCCGGTACGGAGAGCCACCGCCACCATGCCGGCGCGGTCTCCCGTGCCGAGCTTGCGGGCGATCCGGGCGAGGTGGCTCTTGACGGTCAGGGCGGAGAGCCCCATCGAGACACCGATCGCCTTGTTGGACTGCCCTTCGGCCACCAGCCGCAGCACTTCGACCTCACGGCCGGAGAGCTCGCGGTAGCCGCCCGGGTGGCTCGGGGAACCCGGGGGGCGGCGGTGCATACGGGCGGCGGCGGCGCCGATGGGTGCGGCGCCCGGTCGGGTGGGGAGCCCGAGGTTGGTCCGGGTGCCGGTGACGACGTAGCCCTTGACGCCACCCGCGAGGGCGTTGCGTACGGCGCCGATGTCGTCGGCCGCGGAGAGGGCGAGGCCGTTGGGCCAGCCCGCCGCGCGGGTCTCGGACAGCAGCGTCAGGCCGGAGCCGTCGGGGAGATGGACATCGGCGATGCAGATGTCACGGGGGTTGGCGATGCGGGGGCGGGCCTCTGCCACGGACGAGGCCTCGATGACATCGCGCACACCGAGCGCCCAGAGATGACGGGTGACGGTGGAGCGGACACGCGGGTCGGCTACGACCACCATGGCGGTGGGCTTGTTGGGACGGTAGGCGACCAGGCTTGCGGGCTGCTCAAGAAGAACGGACACCGGGCCTCCTGGGGTGCGGGACGGCTTGGAAGGTCACAGACGTCTTCGGCACCGGACCCGGGGTCCTTTAGAGAATGATCACGATCTAGTGAGTAACAATTAGTGCAATTCGGACGTACGGTCGATCGTTCGGTGAACACATCGGTTCGTTCGACGGTTCACTCCTGACTGAAAGTGGCCGTATCGACAAATTGATGCGCCGGACGGGTGGACGGGTCCCCGTTGTGCACAGGTCGAGGTCGGTCAGCGCGCCTGGGGATCCCTGCGCTGCGGCAGCGTCACCACCGACGCGTCGCCCGGCCCGGCCGGCGGCAGACCCGCGACCTGGGCCAGCAGATCGCACCAGGACACCAGATGCGCCCCCACGTCCGGCACCCCGCCCAGGCCCTCACGGGGCGTCCAGGAGGCACGGATCTCGATCTGCGAGGTCGGGGAGCGCTCGGACAGGCCGCCGAAGTAGTGCGAGCTCGCCCGCGTGACGGTGCCGCTCGGTTCGCCGTACGACAGCCCGCGCCCCGCCAGGGCGCCGGTCAGCCAGGACCAGCACACCTCGGGCAGCAGCGGATCGGCGGCCATCTCCGGCTCCAGCTCCGCGCGCACCAGCGTCACCAGCCGGAACGTGCCCCGCCAGGCGTCGTGCCCGTCCGGGTCGTGCAGCAGCACCAGCCGGCCGTCGGCGAGGTCCTGGTCGCCGTCGACGACGGTGGCCTCCAGCGCGTACGCGTGCGGGGCGAGCCGCTGCGGTGCCCGCGTCGACTCGATCTCGATCTGCGGCCGCAGCCGACTGGTGCGCAGTGCCTGAACCGCGGCCTGGAAGGCCGGCGGAGCCGCACCGCTCCCCTCCCGGTCCCCTGCTTTCGCGTCGTCCATACCACCCGTGCCGTCCGACAGTCGTTCCTGAGCCGCAGCCATGCGGGAAGGTTAAAGGGAACCGGGGCCCGGTGCGCTCCTAGACACCCGCACTTAGGCGTACGTGGCAGAGCCCACGCCCCGTCGGAGCCGCACCGGAGCCATGCAAGACTTGCCCCGTGAGCGCCAACGAGACCCCCACGGGCAAGCCGCCGACAGCCACGTACGAATCCGCCTTCCTCAAGGCATGCCGGCGCGAACCCGTGCCGCACACCCCCGTCTGGTTCATGCGGCAGGCAGGGCGCTCACTTCCGGAGTACCGCAAGGTCCGCGAGGGCATCCCGATGCTCGAGTCGTGCACGCGGCCCGAGCTGGTCACCGAGATCACCCTCCAGCCGGTCCGCCGCCACAACGTGGACGCGGCGATCTACTTCAGCGACATCGTCGTCCCGCTCAAGGCCATCGGCATCGATCTCGACATCAAGCCCGGCATCGGCCCGGTCGTCGAGAAGCCGATCCGCACCCGCGCCGACCTGGCCCAACTGCGCGACCTCACCCCCGAGGACGTCTCCTACGTCACCGAGGCCATCGGCCTGCTGACCCGTGAGCTCGGTCCCACCCCGCTCATCGGATTCGCCGGCGCACCTTTCACCCTCGCGAGTTACCTCGTGGAGGGCGGTCCGTCCCGCACGTACGAGAACGCCAAGGCGATGATGTACGGCGACCCCGAGCTGTGGGCCGACCTGCTCGACCGTCTCGCCGACATCACGGCCGCCTTCCTGAAGGTCCAGATCGAGGCCGGCGCCTCCGCGGTCCAGCTCTTCGACTCGTGGGCCGGCGCCCTCGCCCCCGTCGACTACCGGCGCTCGGTGCTGCCCGCCTCCGCCAAGGTGTTCGACGCGGTCGCCGGATACGGCGTCCCGCGCATCCACTTCGGCGTCGGCACCGGCGAACTGCTCCGCCTGATGGGTGAGGCCGGCGCGGATGTCGTCGGCGTCGACTGGCGGGTCCCGCTCGACGAGGCCGCCCGCCGCGTCGGCCCCGGCAAGGCGCTCCAGGGCAACATCGACCCGACGGTCCTGTTCGCCTCCACGGCGGCGGTCGAGGCCAAGGCCCGCGAGGTTCTGGAGTCGGCCGAGGGCCTGGAGGGCCACATCTTCAACCTCGGCCACGGCGTCATGCCGGCCACCGACCCGGACGCGCTGACCCGGCTCGTGGAGTACGTCCACACCCGCACCACGCGCTGAGTCACCACGTGTGCCGGGGCCGCGCCCTCCTGCCGAACAGCAGGCCGCGCGGTTCCGGCGGCGGGGGAGTGCCCGCCTTGAGCGGCCAGGCGAGCAGCATGCCGACGAGGAAGCCCACCACGTGCGCCGCGTACGCCACCGTGCCCGCCTCGGAGACGCCCTCGCCGGACGAGTACACCGCCTGGAGCACGAACCAGAAGCCCAGCACCAGCCAGGCGGGCAGCCGCAGCGGCAGGAACACCAGGAACGGCACCAGGACCCACACCCTGGCCTTCGGGTACAGCACCAGATAGGCGCCCAGGACACCGGCGATGGCCCCGGACGCGCCGATCAGCGGGTCGCCCGAGTCGTCGTTGAGCAGCGCGAAGCCGTACGACGCCGCGTAGCCGCAGACGACGTAGAACAGCACGAAGCGCACATGGCCCATGCGGTCCTCGACGTTGTTGCCGAAGATCAGCAGGAACAGCATGTTGCCCAGCAGGTGCAGCCAGCCGCCGTGCAGGAACATCGCCGTCAGTACCGACAGCGCCGGGGACTTGTGGTAGTCCGGCGGGGCCACCACACAGCCCGCGGCGCCCTGTGCGCTCGTACCGACGTCGCCCGTGGGGACGAGGTGCGGCATCTGGTGGTGGATCAACTCCTGCGGGACCGCCGCGTACTGGTCCAGGAACGCCTGGAGGTGGCAGAGCTGCGACACGCTGCTGTCGCCCGCCACGGAGCCGGCCAGGCCGGGCGTGTACAGGAAGACCAGCACGTTCGCGGCGATGAGCGCGTACGTCACCCAGGGGGTGCGGCGCACAGGGTTGATGTCATGGACCGGGATGACCACAAGGAAGTAGTGCCCGCGATGGGCCCGGCGAATCGGTGCCGTACCGGTGAACACCCGCACGCATGCGTGCGTATGACTCCTCAACCGCCCGCGGCACGGGGAAGGCGGGCCGTGGGGACTACGTGAGGAACAACGATGAACGACCGTATTACTCCTCCGATGCACGCTCTCCCCGATGGTGAAGCCGAGCTCTCCCTGGTGGTGCGACTGCCGTGGGAGGACGTGGCCAGGCTCGGTCAGGAGGCAGGGCGGCTGGCATCCCAGATGCAGCGACCGGTGACACTCGACGAGGCGGTGAGCAACCGGCTCAGGTCCGCCCGGTCCGCCGCCCACGCCAAGCCCGGGAGTGAGCAGCCGGCCGCGATGCCCACCAGCGCCTCCGTGTCGGCGTTGCCGCCCCGCCCACCGGCCGACCAGGCCCGCCAGGCCATCGAGCGGATCAACGGGACGGCGTAGCCCTCAGGAGGCCTGCACCTTCGCGGCGGCCTTTCGGGCAGCCACCAGCACCGGGTCCCACACCGGGCTGAACGGTGGTGCGTACCCCAGGTCCAGGGCCGTCATCCGCTCCACCGTCATCCCCGCGGTCAGGGCCACCGCGGCGATGTCGACCCTCTTGCCCGCGCCCTCCCTCCCGACGATCTGCACGCCGAGCAGCCGCCCCGTGCGGCGCTCGGCGAGCATCTTCACCGTCATGGAGGAGGCGCCCGGGTAGTAGCCGGCGCGGCTGGTCGACTCGATCGTGACCGAGACGAACTGGAGGCCCGCCCGTCGGGCGTCCTTCTCGCGCAGCCCGGTGCGGGCGATCTCCAGGTCGCAGACCTTGCTGACCGCCGTACCGACGACGCCGGGGAACGTGGCGTATCCGCCGCCCACGTTCGTGCCGATGATCTGGCCGTGCTTGTTGGCGTGGGTGCCCAGGGCGATGTGCCGCTCCCGACCGGAGACCAGGTCGAGGACCTCCACGCAGTCGCCGCCCGCCCAGATGTCCTCGTGGCCGCGCACCCGCATCGCCAGGTCGGTCAGGAGGCCGCCGTGGCTGCCCAGCGGCAGGCCGGCCGCCTTCGCGAGCGTCGTCTCCGGGCGGACGCCGATACCGAGCACCACCACGTCCGCCGGGTACTCGCCGTCCTGCGTGGCCACCGCGCGGACCCTGCCGTCCTCGCCCGTGAGGACCTTGGTCGCCTCGGTGTCGTTCACCATGGTGATGCCCAGGCCCTCCATGGCCTCGTGCACCAGGCGGCCCATGTCCGGGTCGAGCGTGGACATGGGCTCGCCGCCCCGGTTGAGGACCGTCACCTCGTAGTCGCGGTTGATGAGGGCCTCGGCCATCTCCACACCGATGTAACCGGCCCCGACGACCACCGCTCTGCGGCCACGCGTGTGTGCCAGCGTGTCGATGAGCGCCTGGCCGTCGTCGAGGGTCTGCACCCCGTGCACACCGGCGGCGTCGGCGCCCGGCATGTCCGGGCGGATCGGGCAGGCGCCGGTGGCGATCACGAGCTTGTCGTACGACGTCCAGGACTCGGTCCCGGATTCGAGGTCACGCGCGCGTACCCGCCGCCGGTCGACGTCGATCTCCACGACCTCGGTGCGCATGCGCAGATCGATGTCGCGGGCCCGGTGCTCCTCGGGCGTGCGGGCGATCAGCCGGTCCCGCTCGGTGACGTCGCCGCCCACCCAGTACGGGATGCCGCACGCCGAGTAGGAGCTGAAGTGGCCCCGCTCGAACGCCACGATCTCCAGCTCGTCGGGCCCCTTCATCCGGCGGGCCTGTGACGCCGCGGACATGCCCGCGGCGTCGGCGCCGATCACTACCAGACGTTCCCTCGTGTCCCGCGTACGGCTCATGTTCATGCGAACACGCTACGAGGGCGCGGCATTTCAGTCCTGCTCGCCCCGCTCCCGGGCGGGCTCCGATTCCGGTCCCGGGACGGGACGTGCCATGGGCAGCGGGCCCAGCGCGGTCGAGGCGGCCACGGGAGCGGGCCGGCGCGGCAGCCGGGGCCGGATCAGCCGCAGCCACACCAGCACGAGCAGCGCGATCCCCGCGAGGAACGGCAGCACCGCGGCCACCGCCACCACGATCCAGCGCAGCATGCTCACGAAGGCGTCCCAGCCGCCCGCGAGCGCGTCGACGACACCGGGGTCGTCGTCCTTCTCGGCCTTGACGACGGGCGACTCGGACAGGGACACCGTGATGGTGGCCAGCGTCGTGCGGTCCTTCAGGGACGCCTGGCGGGCGAGCAGCGACTCCAAGTCGGCCTGGCGGGTGCTCAGTTCGCCTTCCAGGGTGACCACGTCGCTCAGTTTCGTCGCCTTGTCCATCAGCTCCCGGATCCGCGCCACGCTCGCGCGCTGCGTCGTGATCCGGCTCTGCACGTCGACGACCTGGTCGGTGACGTCCTGCGCGTTCGCGGTGCGCTCCAGGAGCTTGCCCGCGCCCTGGAGGTCGGCGAGGACCTCGTCGTACTTCTCGACGGGCACTCGCAGCACCACCTGCGTCCGCTCCGCGCCCCCCTCGTCGCGGGAGGTGGACTCCTTGCCGACGAATCCGCCCGCGTTCTCGGTGGTGGTGCGCGCCGCGGCGAGCGCCTTCGGTACGTCCTTCACCTCAACGGTCAGCGTCGCGGTGCGGATGATGTGGTTCGCGGTGACCTGCGGTGCGGAGGTGGCCTGTTTGCCGCCCGCGTCGGCCTCGGCGCCGGCCGCGCCTTTCGCCTGGCTCTGCGCGCCCTTGTCGTCGGACAGGGCACTGCCACTGTCGCTGGTGGAGTCCGCGCCCCCGCTGCACCCGGTCAGCGCGAGAGCCGCGGCCAGCAGGAGCCCGGTCAGTGCGTGGACGGGACCGACGGAGCTTCGTGAACGGTGTGAACGTGGTGCGCGCATGGGCGTCCCCCCGAGGGTCGTGAACAACTGACGCTCCTTCGACGCCGAAGGGGGTGCGAACGTTGGACTCCGGCGGTTCCGATGCGGTCACGGTCGGGACTCGTGAAGGACACCGGGCCGCCGGTGGCCTGTCAGTGGGGTCTGAGAGGCTGGGGCCATGAGCGGATCACAGGTGGTCGTCGTCGGAGCCGGCATCGCGGGACTGGCCGCGGCCCACCGGCTGCTGGAGCGCGGCGCGCGCGTCACCGTGCTTGAGGCGTCCGACCGCGTCGGCGGCAAGCTGCTGCCCGGCGAGATCGCGGGCGCGCGCGTGGACTTCGGCGCCGAGTCGATGCTGGCCCGCAGGCCGGAGGCGGTGGCCCTGGCACGCGCGGTGGGCCTCGGTGAGCGCCTCCAGCCGCCCGCCACGGCGACGGCCTCGATCTGGACCCGCGGTGCCCTGCGCCCCATGCCCAAGGGCCACGTCATGGGCGTCCCCGGCACCGCCGACGCGCTGGCCGGAGTGCTGTCCGACGAGGGCCTCGCGCGCATCGGGCAGGACGCCGGGCTGCCCCGCACCGAGGTCGGCGACGACGTGGCCGTCGGCGAGTTCGTGGCGGCACGCCTGGGCCGAGAGGTCGTCGACCGCCTCGTCGAACCCCTCCTCGGCGGGGTGTACGCGGGCGACGCGTACCGCATCTCGATGCGCTCGGCGGTCCCGCAGCTGTTCCAGGTCGCCAGGTCCCACACCTCGCTCACCGAGGGCGTCCGCGAGATCCAGGCCAAGATGGCCGCCAACCAGCAGACCGGCCCGGTCTTCATGGGCATCGAGGGCGGGGTGGGCACCCTCCCGCTCGCCGTCGCCGACTCGGTCCGCGCGCGCGGCGGCGAGATCGTCACCCGCGCCCCGGTGAGCGAGCTGCGCCGTGAGGCCTCCGGCGGCTGGACGGTCGTGGCCGGGGACCGTGTCCTGCACGCCGACGCCGTGATCGTCGCCGTCCCCGCCCCGGCCGCCGCCGGACTCCTGCGCGCCGAGGCACCCGAGGCCGCCACCGAGCTCGACACCGTCGAGTACGCCTCGATGGCCCTGGTGACCCTCGCCTACCGCCGCGCCGACACCACCCTGCCCGCCGGCAGCGGCTTCCTCGTCCCGCCGGTCGACGGCCGCACCATCAAGGCGTCCACCTTCGCCTCCCAGAAGTGGGGCTGGATCGCTGACGAGAACCCGGACGTCGTCGTCCTGCGCACCTCCGTGGGCCGCCACGGCGAGACGAAGATCCTTGAGCGCGACGACGCCGGCCTGGTGGACGTCTCCCGCACCGATCTGAGGGCGGCCACCGGACTGGACGCCACCCCGCTCGACACCCGCGTCACCCGCTGGACCGACGGCCTGCCCCAGTACCCCGTCGGCCACCACGCGCGCGTGGCCCGTATCCGCGAGCACGTCGCCAAGGTCCCCGGCCTCGCGCTGTGCGGCGCGCAGTACGACGGCGTGGGCATCCCGGCCTGCATCGCGAGCGCCGACGCCGCCGTGGACCGGATCGAGGGCGACCTGACCGCCGTACGGGAGCTCACGGCCAACCCGGTGCAGAGCCTGCACGGCGGAGCGGGAGAATGAGGCCATGAGCAACGACGCCCCCACCACCCCCGAGTCCGGCAGGGTCCCGAACAAGGGCAAGCTGGCCAAGGACCTCAACGAGGTCATCCGCTACACGCTCTGGTCCGTCTTCAAGCTGAAGGACGTGCTCCCCGAGGACCGCACGGGCTACGCCGACGAGGTCCAGGAGCTGTTCGACCAGCTCGCCGCCAAGGACGTCACGATCCGCGGCACCTACGACGTGTCCGGCCTGCGTGCCGACGCCGACCTCATGATCTGGTGGCACGCGGAGACCAGCGACCAGCTCCAGGAGGCGTACAACCTCTTCCGCCGCACGAAGCTCGGGCGCGCCCTGGAGCCCGTGTGGTCCAACATGGCGCTGCACCGCCCGGCGGAGTTCAACCGCTCGCACATCCCGGCGTTCCTGGCGGACGAGCACGCGCGCGACTACGTGAGCGTCTACCCCTTCGTCCGCTCCTACGACTGGTACCTCCTGCCCGACGAGGACCGGCGCCGCATGCTCGCCGACCACGGCAAGATGGCCCGCGGCTACCCGGACGTCCGCGCCAACACCGTCGCCTCCTTCTCGCTCGGCGACTACGAGTGGATCCTCGCCTTCGAGGCCGACGAACTCCACCGGATCGTCGACCTCATGCGCCTCTTGCGCGCGTCGGAGGCAAGGATGCACGTCCGCGAGGAGGTCCCGTTCTACACGGGCCGCCGCAAGGACATCGGCGACCTCGTGGCGGGCCTCGCCTGATCAGCGAGCGGGTTCGACGGTCGCCTTCCGGGAGCTCGGCTTCGGCTCGGGGTGCGGGGCGCATGCGGCGCGCCGCACCGGGAGGCGGCCCTCCAGCAGATAGGCGTCCAGGTATCCGTTGACGCAGGGGTTGGGGCCGCCCGCGATGCCGTGCGTGCCCGCGTCCCGCTCGGTCACCAGCACCGAGCCCGACAGCCGCCGGTGCAACTGCAGCGCCCCGTCGTAGGGCGCGGCGGCATCCCGTTCGGCGGCGAGGATCAACGTCGCCGGCAACTCACCGGTCCCCGTCCGCACGTCGAGCACCTGCTGACGCGGGGCGCTCCAGTACGCACAGGGCAGATTCATCCACACGTTGTCCCACGTCTCGAACGGCGCCACCCGTGCCAGCCGCGTGTTGTCCCGGTCCCACACGGCCCACTCCGTCGGCCAGGGCGCGTCATTGCACTCGACGGCCGTGTAGACCGCGGTGGAGTTCTCCGCCTCCTTCGCCGCCTCCTGATGCGGCCCGGCCTGCTGGATCAACGGCTTCGGATCGCCCTTGAGATAGGCCGACAGGGCCTGCGCTCGATGCGGCCAGAAGTCGTCGTAGTACCCGGCCGACAGAAACGCCCCCTGCAGCTGCCCGGGTCCGACCTTCCCGCCGGCCGGCTCGGCGGCCAGCTGCGCCGCCGCCTTCTCGTAGCTGCGCAGCACCTTCTCGGCCGTGTCCCCGAGCCCGTACACGTCGTCGTGCCGGGCGACCCACTCCCGGAAGTCCGCCCAGCGCTCCTCGAACGCCGCCGACTGGTCGAGGTTGTTGCGGTACCAGACCTGCTCCGGGTCCGGGTTCACCGCCGCGTCGAACACCATCCGCCGCACATGAGAGGGGAAGAGCGTCGCGTACAGCGCGCCGAAGTAGGTGCCGTACGACGCCCCCATGAACGTCAGCCGCTGCTCGCCCAGCGCGGCCCGCAGGACGTCCAGGTCGCGGGCGTTGTTCAGGGAGGTGTAGTGCCGCAGGGCCGCGCCCGCCCGCGTCGCGCAGCCGCGCGCGTAGGCCTTCGCCTGGGCGATGCGTTCCTTCTTGTACGACTCCGAGGGGTGGGCCGGGGCCTGCGTGGGCGCCGTGAAGAACTGCTTCGGGTCCTTGCAGGACAGCGGTGCCGAGCGGCCCACTCCGCGCGGGGCGTAACCGACGAGGTCGTAGGCCGCCGCGAGCCCCTTCCACTCGGGAAGGGCGCCGATCAGCGGGAAGTACATGCCGGAGGCTCCGGGGCCGCCGGGGTTGTAGACCAGGGCGCCCTGCCGGGGCACCCGGCGCTTGCTGTTGTGCGGGTCCTTCTGCGTGGCCGGGACCCGGCTGACGGTCAGTTTGATCTGCTTGCCGTCGGGGTGCGCGTAGTCGAGCGGGACGGACACCGTGCCGCACCGCACGGTGCCGGGCAGGTCCTCCGCCTCGGGGCAGGCGCCGAAGCGGACACCGGCCGTCCCGGCGCGCGCGGCGGCGATCGCGGTGCCGTGCAGTTCCGCCGCGCCCGGGGCGGCGGGAGCGCCTCCGGCCGGGCCTGCGGCGAGCGTGGTCAGGAGCAAGGAACCGGCGGCCGTGTAGAGGGCGGGAGCTCTCATCGGTATCCCTTCGGGGCGCGGCAGCGACAAAAGGGAAGTTTCGTTCGGGTGCGGGCCAAGGCAAGCACCGCCCCGCCGGTGTCGGTCCCAATGCCTCCGTGCGCCCCCGGGTGCGCTCAGTCGCGCCGCTGCTCGCGGTGGTGCCCGAGGTGGTCCTCGCGAGGGTGTCCACGGTGCCCGAAGGCCGCGCGCAGGTCCGGTTCGCCGACGGCGCTGATGCCGCGTACGGCGACGGAAGTGAGATACGTCCGCTCGTCCGTGCCGCCGGATCGCCGGGTCAGGGCGCCGAGCAGCCGCTGACCGGCCGGCGAGGCCCAGCGGGAGTACGGGTGGACCTCCACCCGGGCGATGGCCAGGCAGCTCAGGCTCAGCGTGAGAGGCAGTGCGAACCACAGGGCGACCAGGTGCCGTGGCATCTCCGACGGGGCCGGCGTCAGCAGCGCGACGGCGCCCAGCGCGACGACGGCCGCGACGGCCAGCCGGACCTGGCGGACCGCCGCCGCGATGCCGGACCGGGCGTTGTCGGGCATGGCGAGACCCGCGTCCACGAGCCGGTCGGCGAGGCTGCGCACCGCGTCCGCGCAGGCCGCGTCGGCGCGCACCGGCGCGATCCGGGACTGTCCCTCGGGCCCGATGGCACCGATGACGGTCCGCTCCATCTCGTCCCGCCCGCGCGGATCGACGACGGTCGCCCAGCCCGTGTGGGCGAGCAGCAGCCGGTGCTGACGGGCCATGGAGACGAGCGTCAGGTCCGCGACCCGCCGGGGGCCGCCGGACAGGAACGCGGCCTCGTACAGCGTCAGATCGTGTGCCCGGGCATGCGCGTCCGCGTCCGCCGCGTGTACGGCGGCCAGGCACAGCCGTGTACACGCGGTGCCGGTGGCGGCCCAGGCCAGCAGCAGAAGAAGAACCCAGAACATGCCGCGTTTCTATGCCAAAGGCTCCCGGAGGCGCCATGGCCTGTTCACAATCCGGACGGAGTGTTGTCGGTGTGTGACGTTCCGCTTGTCCGGAAGCGAGTCGCCTACGAGGGAAGCGGCGCCGGGCTGGAGGCGGCCGGGGGTAGGGAGAAGGGCGTCGCGTACGGCGACGGGGTGACTGGCACGACGGCGCCGGGGTCGGCCGTCGGGCCTGCCGGGGCCGGGGAGTTGAAGAGAGGCGGGGCGCTGTCACCGGCCAACTCCTGGGCCAGGGCGGCGAAGTCGACGTATCCGGTCGCCTCCAGGACCTTGATGTGGTCCAGCACCGTGGTGTTGGCGTCGTCGGCGAGGGCGCGGACCAGGGAGTTCTGGGTGCTCGCGCGGACCTGGGCGACGACCGAGAACACCCTGCCGTGCGCGAGGCGCAGGATGTTGGCGAACTGGCGGTCGTAGTCGACGCCCTGCGCCTGGTTCAGGGTGGCCAGCCACTGCTTCTGCTGGTCGTTGGGCTCGTTGGGCAGGGCGAGCCCGAGCTTCGACGCCACGTCACGCACGCGCGCGTCCAGGAAGGTGTGTCCCTCGACGAGATGCGCGCCGGCCGTCCGTACGGCCTGGGTCGTCCCCTTCTGTTCCGCCTGCTGACCCGCGGGCGCCTCCCACAGCCCCGCCAGCCGCACCTTCGTGACGAACTCCCGGTCCAGCGCGGAGAGCGGGCCGTACGGCGTCGTCACGGTCCCGGCGCTGAGCACGCTCAGGCCCGTGTCCGAGCGGTCGGCGTACGACCACATCGGGATGAGCAACGCCACGACGGTCGCCATCAGGCCGGTGATGATGATCCCGGTGCCGGTGAAGATGCCTCGCCCCTTGACGGGCGGTCGCGATCGCATGGTGCCTCCTGTTACGGCACCGCACGCCAGGAAGTCTCAGGTGCGGGATTGACATATTACTGCCGGGTCTATGTCAACTGCCGTACGGGAGCGAATGGTTGCATCAAGGATGAGATGGGGCGAATGGGTACGGGAAAAGGGGTGGCATTCATGGAGGAATGGGGGTGAAACGTGGAGGCGGGGTGGGCGGAGCGGTTGTGGTGTTATTCCCGGCACACTGCGGTGGGCGGCACACCGTCACCGCCGCAGCAGCACCCTCCGCGTGGCCCGGGTCAACCGCGCACCCGGCCGTGACCTCGGGACCGGCCCCGAACGCTCCAGCCACCACTCCCGCAGCTCCCGCCGCACCCCCGCATCCCCCGACCCGCCGCCCAGCATCAGGTGTTCGGCGAACTCCAACGCGTCCCGCCGGTACCCGTCCGCCATCGGGCGGCCCTGCGCATACGCCAGAAACGCCGGCCGATACCCCGCCCCGAGGATCACCGGCAGCTCGGGCGCGACCTTCGCCACCACATCCGCCCGCTTCCCCGCGAGCGCCCGCGCCTGCACCCCCAGCCGCACCCGGTCGAAGCCCTCAGGCCCGGGCGTCCCGGCGACGAGCGCGGACAGCAACGCGGTCTGGGCGAGGGCGAGCCGCTCACGGGCGGGTTCCGTCGGCACGCCCGACGGTCCCTCGGTGACGGCGGGGCGCCACGCACCGCCGGCCGCTGTGCCGCCCCCTTTCTCCACCGCCTCCCTGATCGCTCCCAACTCCCGCTCCAGTTCACCCGGTTCGGGAAAGTTCTCGTCGCGCTCCAGCAGTACCCCCGGCGGCGAGACCTTGGAGGAGAGGTCGGTGAGGATGTCGAGGACCGGGCGCGGGACCGGGTGGGCGTGGCTGTCGTGCCACACCCCGTCCCGCTCGAAGCCGCCCGCGACATGGACGTAGGCGATGGCCTCCAGCGGGAGTTCGGCGAGCGCCAGGGCCGGGTCCTCGCCGCGGTTGACGTGGTTGGTGTGCAGATTGGCCACGTCGATCAGCAGCCGTACCCCCGTCCGGTCCGCGAGGTCGTACAGGAACTGTCCCTCGGTCATCTCCTCGCCGGGCCATGCGATGAGCGCGGCGATGTTCTCGACGGCGAGCGGTACCGGCAGCGCGTCCTGCGCGATGCGGATGTTCTCGCAGAGGACGTCGAGGGCGTCCCGGGTGCGGGGGACGGGCAGCAGGTGTCCGGCCTCAAGACGTGGGGAGGCGGTGAGCGGGCCGCCCGCCCTGACGAACGCGATGTGCTCGGTGACCAGCGGCGAGCCCAGCGCCTCGGCACGCTCGGCCAGCGCGGTCAGCCGTCCGGCGTCGGGCCGTTCGGCGCCGCCGAGCCCGAGTGAGACGCCGTGCGGGACCACGGTCACCCCGCGCTCGCGCAGCCGCCGCAGCGACTCGGGGAGATGCCCGGGGCAGACGTTCTCGGCCACGGCCTCGACCCAGTCGATGCCCGGCATGCCCTCCACGGCGTCCGCGATCTCCGGCCGCCATCCGATGCCCGTTCCCAGTCGCTCCATGTCCGTCCCCTCCCCGTGCACTCCCGCATCCGCTCCGGTCGCCGCCGGCCCGGTGTGACGGAGGTATGGCCCCGGGCCCCGGGTGCGAACCGTGCCCGGGGGACGTTCAGAGCAACATTTGAGGTTCGGGCAGGGGGTGGCCGGTGACCTCACACGCCGGAGGGTTCACCGCAGCGCCGGATGGTCCGCCACGACCGTGGAGGAGTTGGGCGCGATCTCGGTGAAACCGGCGTCACGGACCAACGGCAGCCCGCTCGTGGTGAGTTCACCCCACCGACCGGCATCGGCGGTCCGTACGGCGAGCGGGAACCCGGCGTCGCGCCAGGCGGCCCGCTCCTCGTCCGACAGCTCCCACCAGGCGAGCTGGGCGCCGTGACCGGCCTGGGCCATCGCCTTGCCGGCCGACATGTCGAGGTCCGGGCTGAGCCACAGCACGGGTGCCGTCGGGTCCGCCGCCACGGGCGGCTCGGGATCGTCGAGGTCGGTGCCGGAGACCTGCAGCTTCGCCAGCTCCTTGGGCCAGCCGTCGAGCGGCACGGGCGGGAACACCCGCACCTCCGCGGACTTCCCCGTCACGGTGATCCCGGGCAGCGACTCGGCCCGCCGCCACTCGGCACCCCGGGCCCGCCGCACCACCTTGCGGATCCGGGCGTCCTGCCAGTCCCGCATGACCTCGGCCCACTCGCCGTCGCCGACGGAACGCTCGTCGCCGAGCATGACGAGCACTGCGCGGGCGGCGGTCTCCAGGGCGTCGGTGCGAGCGGGCGGTGCGTCCCGCTCGATCCGCACGACCAGCGGCAGCACGAACTGCGGTGCCTCGTCGCGGACGGTGCGCTCGGCACGAAAGGGGCTGTCACCAGGAGGTATCGAATCAGGGCTCACGCCGACCAACTCTAAGGGGCGCGGAGAGCCGCGGGACCGGCCCCGGAGGGCCCGCGGACCGCGTCAAGGCCGATCACCCCGAACACGCCGCCCGCTGAGCCTCCTGCCACTCGCACACCGGGCACAGGGTGATCCCCTTGTGGGACTCCGGATACTCCGTCGGCTTCTGGCACAGCACGCACTCCGCGTACGGCGGCCCTTCTGCGACCGGCGGCTTCGGCACGTCGCCGGTCGTGCAGTACTCCTCGCTCATACGTCCAGCCTAGGACCCGATCAGCTCGGACACCTTCACGAACCGGAAGCCCCGCTCACGCAGCTCCGGGACCACCGCCCGCACCACCCGCTCCGTCGTCGGTGCGGCGCTGCGCGTGCAGTGCATGACCACCACCGACCCCGGCCGCACCCCTTCCAGCACCTGCCGGGTCACCGCCTCCGCGTCCGTCGCGAACGCGTCCCCGCTCACCACGTCCCACTGGACGGCGGTCACGCCCACCGGGGTCAGCGCCCGCAGCGCCCGCCGGTCGTAGCAGCCGCCGGGAAAGCGGAAGTACGGCATCGCATTCGGCACCCCCGCAGCCCGGAACGCCGTGTACGCCCGCTCCACGTCCGCCCGCATCCGGTCACCGGACACCGTCGGCAGCCCGTAGCAGTCGTCGGTGAAGGCGTAGTGGCTGTACGAGTGGTTGGCGACCTCGAAGAGCGGATCCCGCCCGAGGGAACGGGCCTGGTCGGGGTACTCCTCGGCCCATCTGCCGGTCATGAACACGGTGGCCGGCACCTTCAGCGCCCGCAGCGCCGCGATCAGCCCCGGGTTGTCGAAGTGTTCGCCTGCCGCGGCCCGTGCCCCCTGACCTGCCGTCATGTCGGCGTCGAAGGTCAGCGCGACGGTCCTGCCGTGGGTACGGGACCCGTGGGTGAAGACGGGGGTCAGACCGCCGGGGCCGGGAGCGAGGGTGGCGGGCGCGGACGCGGACGGGGCGGTCGTGGTGGGGGCGGGGCGGACGGCTCGGGGGGCCTGTGGCGCCTGGGTGGCGCAGGCGGTGAGGGCGGCGCCCAGGGCGCAGACGGCGAGGGCACGGCGTACGGGAGTGATCACCGTATGAACGTATGGCGATATGCCTTATCTGCATGGCCGGCCCGGCCGTGACGTCACCCGCTCAGATGTCCCGTTGCTCCAGCGGCCGGGTCGCCGGGCCCTGGATCACCTTGCCGTCCGTGTCGAAGCGGGAGCCGTGGCACGGGCACTCCCAGGCGTCCTCGGCGCCGTTGAAGGCGACCAGACAGCCGAGGTGCGTGCAGCGCGGGGACACGGCGTGCAGGGCACCGGCGTCGTCGCGGTAGACCGCGAGACGGTCGCCGTCCACGCGGACCACCGCGCCCTCCCCGGGCGGGAGGGACTCCAGCGGGGGCGCGGGGCGCAGACGGTCGCCGACGAAGTGGCCGGCCACCTGTGCCTGGGCCTTGAGGAAGGACGGGGCCTCGCGGACCGTCGGGAGCAGACGGCGCGGGTCGTAGAGCTCGCTCCACGCGCACTCCTCGCCGGTGATCAGCGCCGTGAGGAGCCGGCCCGCCATGATCCCGCCGCTCATGCCCCAGCCGCCGAAACCGGTGGCGACGTAGGCGTGCCGGGCGCCCGGGTGCAGGGGGCCGACGAGCGGCACGGTGTCGGTGGGGTCGTTGTCCTGGGTGGCCCAGGCGTGGGTGAGGTCCACGTCGGGGAAGCGCCGCCGGGCCCAGGCGGAGAGGGTGTCGAAGCGGGTCCTTGTGTCGCCCGTGCCGGGTGTGAAGTGCTCGCCGGTGACGATGAGGAGGCGCCGGTCGGCGTTCCAGGGAGCCGTACGGACCGAGCGGGTGCCCTCCTCCGGTGTGATGTACATGCCGTCCGGATCCTGCTCCCGGTCGATCGTCCCGGCGACGACCAGCTCACGGCGCGGGGAGAGCCGGGTGAACAGGAGGGACCGGTCGAAGATCGGGTAGTGGGTGGCGACCACGACGTCCCGGGCCGTCACCGTGGCCCGGGTGTCGGTCGACAGCCGGCACGGCTCGCCCTCGTCGAGTCCGAGAACGGCGGTGTGCTCGTGCACGGCCGCCCCGGAGCTGACCAGATCCTCGACCAGCGCCAGCAGGTACTTGCGCGGATGGAACTGCGCCTGACCGGTGACCCGCACCGCGCCCGCCACCGGGAACGGCAGCCCGGTCTCCGTCACGAACGACGCCGGCAGCCCCGCCTCCCGGGCGGCCGCCGCCTCGGCCCGCAGCTCGTCGGCCCGGTCCGCGTCACAGACGTAGGTGTAGGCGCTGCGCTGCTCCCAGTCGCAGTCGACGCCCAGCTCGTCCGCGACCTCGGCGGCCCGCTCGATCGCCTCGCTCTGCGAGCGCGCGTACAGCCGGGCGCCCTCGGGACCGCGGGTACGGCGCAGCCCGTCGTAGATCAGCGTGTGCAGGGCGGTCAGCTTGGCGGTGGTGTGCCCGGTGACCCCGGCCGCCACCTGGCCGGCCTCCAGGACCGCGACCCGCCTCCCGGCCCGCACCAGCTCCCACGCGGTGCTGAGCCCGGCGATCCCGGCGCCGATCACGGCGACGTCGACGTCGAGATCCTCGGTCAGCGGCGGCCGGGACCCGCCGGGCGCGGTCTCCAGCCAGTACGAGCCCTTGACGTGCCGGTTCTCGGTCATGCGCCCCGAGTACCCCGGGATTCACCGTTCGAGCAGCCGCCTGCGGGCCTCCTCCACGTCGAAGTCCGCCTCCGGGTAGCGCGGGTCCAGCTCCGACAGGTGTTCCAGCAGAAGACGGCTGACCGCCCAGTCGCGGTACCACTTGCGGTCGGCGGGAACCAGGTGCCAGGGGGCGTGCGGTGTCGAGCAGCGCTCCAGGGCGGTCTCGTAGGCCTGCTGGTAGGCGGGCCACAGGGCGCGCTCGTCGATGTCCGAGACGTGGAACTTCCAGTGCTTGTCCGGGCGGTCCAGGCGCTTGAGGAGACGCTCGCGCTGTTCGTCGTACGAGATGTGCAGGAAGCACTTGATGACGGTGACGCCGTCGTCGGTGAGGGACTTCTCGAACCGGTTGATCTCGTCGTAGCGGCGCTCGATCTCGGCGGGCGGGGCGAGTGCGCGGACCCGGGCGATGAGGACGTCCTCGTAGTGCGAGCGGTCGAAGATGCCCAGCTCGCCGGCTTGCGGCAGGACCCTCTTGATGCGCCACAGGAAGGGGTGTTCGAGTTCCTTGGGCGTGGGTGCCTTGAAGGCGTGGATGCGGCAGCCGGACGGGTTGAACAGGCCGATGACGTGCTTGACCGTGCCGCCCTTGCCGCTGGTGTCCATGCCCTGCAGCACCAGCAGGATCCGGCGCCGGTCGCCCGCCGTGCTCGCCGCCCACAGGCGTTCCTGGAGGTCGGCCAGCGGGGAGGCCAGGGTGGACATCGCGGCCCGGCCCGCCTGCTTGTCACGGGGACCGGCCGGGGTGTCCCGGGCGTCGTACGCGGACAGGTCCACCGGCTTGCCGCCCGGCACGCGCAACACCTCGCGCAGAGCGGTCTCCTCGCGGGCCTTCGAGCCCTTCTTCGCCATGGGGCACCCCTTCAGGGCCGGGTCCGGTCCCTCGATCCTGCGCCGGGGGACCGGGGCGCGCCAGCCGTCGCGGAGGGCGGCTACCTGCGCCAGGGCCCCGTCACTGCGAAGGTCGTCCCGGGCGTGTAGCAGTTGACGTACATCGTCTGCCCGTCCGGGGAGAAGGTGACGCCCGCGAACTCGCCCCACTCCGGGGCGTCCGGCGTCCCGATGTTCTGCCTGCCGCGGGCCATCGCGTAGACCTCGCCGTGCCTCGTCACGCCGTAGACGTGCTGGGCGCCGCTGCCGTCCTCGCACACCATCAGGCCGCCGCTGGGGGCGAGGCAGATGTTGTCGGGGGACTCGCCGGGCAGCTGGATGTCGGTGTCCGGGCCGAAGACGATCACCAGGGTCAGCCGGCGCGCCGACGGGTCGTAGCGCCAGATCTGCCCGAAGTGGTCGGCGGCCGAACCCTCGGCGCTGTGCGCGAACGAGGAGACGAAGTAGACGCTCTTCCCGCCCCAGTAGCAGCCCTCCAGCTTCTGGGCGTGCGTGATGCCCTTCGGGCCGAAGTCCTGGAGCCGGACGGGGGTTTCGGTGGCCAGCGGGTCCGGTACGTCGACCCACTCGATGCCCTCGAAGCAGGCACCGGTCTCCTGGATCGCGGACAGGTCCGGCACGCCGGGCACCCGCATCGCCTGGAGCCGGCCGCCCGCGCGCAGTGAACCGAGGCCGCCCTCGGGCCTGTTGGGCAGGAAGCGGTAGAAGAGGCCGAAGGGCTTGAGGAAGGCGTCCTCGGTCTCGTAGACGATGCCGCGCTTCGGGTCGATCGCGATCGCCTCGTGCTGGAAGCGGCCCATCGCGGTCAGCGGTACGGCCCCCGAGCGGTGCGGGTCGACCGGGTCGACCTCGAAGATGAAGCCGTGGTCCTTGGTGTAGCCGTTGGTGCCGGCCCTGTCCTCGGTCTCCTCGCAGGTCAGCCAGGTGCCCCAAGGGGTGGGCCCACCCGCGCAGTTGACTGCCGTACCGGCGATGGCGACGCGCTCCGACAGCACGTTGTTGTGGCTGTCCAGCGTGAGAGCCGTACAGCCGCCCTTGCCCGCCGGGTCGTAGGTGAGGCCCTTGACCGTCGGCACCTGGATGGCCGCGGTGACACGGTTCTCGTGGTTGCGGACCAGGTGGACCCGGCCGTGTCTGCCGGGCAGAGCGGTCATGCCGTCGTGGTTGGAGGGGACCTTGCCCTCGCCGGAGCGGAGCTGGTCGCCCTCGCGGGAGAGGACCTTGTAGCGGAAGCCCTTCGGCAGGTCCAGCAGGCCCTTCGGGTCGGGGACGAGGGGGCCGTAGCCGGTGTGGCCGACGGACTGGGCGGCGGCGGTGCCGGCGAAGAGTTCGGAGAGGGCGCCGGTGAAGGCGATGCCGGCGCCTACGGCGGCCGAGCGGGAGAGGACCTGACGTCGTGTCGCGGACATTGCGAAGCAACCTTCCTGCTGGCGGACAGGACTGTGACCCCGCTGTGTCTATCACCTGGGTCGGACTCCGTGAACCACGCGCGTAGCGTGTCCCCTCCCGTCTCCCCTGTCACCGCTCCGTCTCCTCGTGTCACTTTTCGGCCGGATGCTCCTGCGCCCGCTCCAGGAACCGCAGGAGCTCCACCGGGAAGGGCAGGACGAGTGTCGAGTTCTTCTCGGCGGCCACCGCCACGATCGTCTGGAGCAGCCTGAGTTGGAGTGCGGCGGGTTGCTCGGACATCTCCGCGGCGGCCGCGGCGAGTTTCTTCGAGGCCTGGAGTTCGGCGTCCGCGTTGATGATCCGGGCGCGCCGCTCGCGGTCGGCCTCGGCCTGGCGGGCCATGGAGCGTTTCATCGTGTCGGGCAGGGACACGTCCTTGATCTCCACACGGTCCACCTGGACACCCCAGCCGACGGCCGGGCTGTCGATCATCAGCTCCAGGCCCTCGTTGAGCTTCTCCCGGTTGGACAGCAGGTCGTCCAGCTCGCTCTTGCCGATGATGGAGCGCAGCGAGGTCTGGGCCATCTGGGAGACGGCGAACTTGTAGTCCTCGACCTTGACGAGGGCGCTCGCCGCGTCGATGACCCGGAAGTAGACGACCGCGTCCACGCGCACCGTCACGTTGTCCCGGGTGATGCCCTCCTGGGCCGGCACCGGCATCGTGACGATCTGCAGGTTCACCTTGTACAGCCGGTCGACGAACGGCACGACCAGCGTGAATCCGGGCTCGCGCACCTCACCCGCGAGGCGTCCGAGGCGGAAGACCACCCCGTGCTCGTACTGCTTGACGACCCGGGCCGCCGCCGCGAGGTAGACGATCCCCGCGGAACCGGTCGCCGCGGCCGCCGCCAACAGTTCTGGGAGCATCGCGACCTCCTCGTCGAGAGGTGCCTATGTCTGCTCCTGCAACGATATGCCCGGTGCCTGGTCCGGGGCCACGATCGGCTCCGGACCAGACGGGCGCGGGCTACGGGGCGGTAGCCCGCGCTGGCTCCGGCTCGGTGACCCGGACCGGTTCCGTGCCGACCGAGCTGTGTCGCTCGGCCCAGTTCTCGAGCGCCGTACGGCAGGCGTGGTCCAGGTGGTGCAGGCCGGACAGGTCCAGCTCCACGGGCCGGTCCTGGGGCAGCGACTCCAGGCTGTCGAGGATCTTCGGCAGCCTGAGGAAGGTCGCGTTGCCCGACAGGTGGGCCTGGATGGGGCCGGCGCCCTTGTCGACGATCTCCAGCTTGAGGTGCGAGGCCTCCCAGGCGGTCTTGGCGACGGACAGCGCCAGACCGATCAGCACGCCCTCGAACATGTTCACCGCGACGATCGAGACGGCCGTGACCACCAGGATCAGTGCCTCACCGCGGTGACCGCGCCACAGCGACACGATCTCCCGGAACGGGATCAGCTTGAAGCCCGCGTGGACCAGGATGCCGGCGAGCGCGGGCAGCGGGATCAGGGCGAGGGTCGACGGCAGCAGGGCCGCGAACAGCAGCAGCCATACGCCGTGCAGGACCCGGGACGCCTTGGTCCGCGCGCCTGCCTGGACGTTGGCGGAGCTGCGCACGATGACCGCGGTCATGGGCAGGGCGCCGAGCGCGCCGCAGACCGCGTTGCCCGCGCCCTGGGCCATGAGCTCCTTGTCGTACTCGGTGCGCGGACCGTCGTGCAGCCGGTCCACGGCGGCGGCGCTGAACAGGCTCTCGGCGGACGCGATCAGGGTGAACGCGAGGATGGTGCCGAAGATCGCCGGGTTGGCCAGCTCGCCGAACGCCTCGGTGCCGGGCGGCTGGACGGAGTCCAGCAGGCCGTTCACCTCGACGGTGGCGATCGACAGTCCGAAGACCTGGGTGATGGCGGTGGCCAGGAGGACCGCGGCGAGCGCGCCCGGCACGGTCTGCACCTTCTTGGGCAGCTTCTTCCACAGCACCAGCACCGCGACGGTGCCCGCGCCGACGGCCAGCGAGGCGAGCGCGGTGGTGCTGCCGAGCGCGTCGATGGCGGCACCGGGCAGCCCCAGCACCTTGTCGATGCCGGTGGTGGGCGCCTTCAGTCCGGCCGCGGAGTACAGCTGTCCGGCTATGAGCACGAGGCCGATACCGGCCAGCATGCCCTCGACGACGGAGACGGATATCGCCCGGAACCAGCGCCCCAGCTTCAGGGCGCCCATGGCGAGCTGGATCAGACCGGCGCTCAGCACGATGACACCGAGCGCGGGCAGCCCGAACTCGTCGACCGCCTCGAAGACGAGGACTGTCAGACCGGCGGCAGGGCCGGAGACCTGGAGGCTGCTGCCCCGCAGGAAACCGGTGACCAGACCGCCGACGATGCCGGTGACGAGCCCGAGTTCCGCGGGGACGCCGGAGGCGACGGCCACGCCCACGCAGAGCGGGAGCGCGACCAGGAAGACGACCAGGGACGCGGCGAAGTCCTGCCGCAGGTGAGGGTATTTGGTCATCATGGCGATCACAGACCCTCGAACGCGTCGGTCTCGGCGCGGTGGACGCGCACCGCGCCCGTGTGCACCTCGTAGTACCAGGCGTGCAGGGTCAGTTGGTCCTCGGCCAGCTTCTTGTCGATGAAGGGGTACGACCGCAGACGGAGCACCTGGGCCAGGACGTGGCTCTGCACGCCCTCGGTGACGCACGGGTCCTCCGGCGCGCCCGCGGGACGCGGGGTGGCGTTGGTGAGCCAGTCGCGCACAGCCGGTACGGCATCCAGGTCGTCGCCGCGGACCAGGGCGCCGACGGCGCCGCAGTGGGAGTGCCCGCAGACCACGATGTCGCGGATGCCCAGTACCTCCACGGCGTACTCGATGGTGGCGGCCTCGCTGGTGGGGTGCACGGAGGCGTACGGGGGGACGATGCTGCCCGCGGTGCGCAGCTCGAAGAGCTCGCCCGGGCGGGCGCCCGTGATCAGGGCCGGGACGACCCTGGAATCCGAGCAGGTGATGAACAGAACCTGGGGGGACTGGCCTTCGGCCAGCTTGGCGAACTCCTCAGGGCGCTGTCCGAACGTACGGGCGTTGTCGATGAGGGGCTGCATGGGGGGACTCCTCCTGGCGCGCCGAGCGGCGCGTCGGACGTGCCCGGCGCGCCACATGCGCGTCGGGCTTACATGACAGGTGGGGGAACAGAGGTGGGGGACTGCTCTGCTGTCAGCAGCGGAAGACCTGAAGTGCCGCCGGGGTATGGGCTGTCGAGGGTCTGGACAGCGTGAACCCGCCGGACGTGACCTGGTTCGTGCCGGTGGCCGCCGGTTCCTGGACCGACAGCGGGCGCTCGGGCCCCTCAGGGGCGAAACCGATGGCGCGGTGCCGGTCGCGGGTGCGCAGGGGACCGGTCGGATCCCCCGCGGGGTTGCAGTGGCGCTTCGAGGCGGCTTCGGCGCGCAGTGCCTTGCCGGACAGCTTGGTTCCGGTCTGAGCTTTGGCCTCAGCTTGACGGCCTGTGTGCGCGGATGCGAAGGACTCGGTCGGTGCGAAGAACGGGAGGGCGAGCAGGACGGTGGCGAGGATGGTCAGCACGGTCCGTGCCGTCGCACCTCGGAACATACGTCCCCCTCCCTGCAGTTCTCACTTCTAGGTCTGACCAACCACTGGTCAATGACTGGTCAAGAAACACCTTAGCTCGGCAAAGTTGTTTGCAGGGTTAACTTAACGTTTCGAGCTGAAGAGAGGCTGAAGCGCGGCGGGTGTCTGGCGCGAACCGACTCTTGATCTTGTGGAGTTGGCGCGCTAGAAGGGCCTCAGGCGCCCTCGACCAGGCCCTTCGCGTCGCGGGCCAGCGCGGTGAGCCGGGATATCGCACGGAAGTACTTCTTGCGGTAACCGCCGTTCAGCATCTCCTCGCTGAACAGCCGGTCGAAGGGCATGCCGGAGGCCAGCACCGGCACCTCGCGGTCGTAGAGGCGGTCCGCGAGCACCACCAGCCGCAGTGCCGTCGACTGGTCCGGCACCGGCTGGACATCGGTGAGGCACACCGCCCTCAGCCCGTCGGTCAGGGCGCCGTACCGGCTCGGGTGGACCCTGGCGAGGTGCGCCAGCAGGCCCGGGAAGTCGTCGAGCGAGGCGCCCTCGGTGGCGTACGCCACCTTCGTGACCTCCTCGTCGGCGAACGGCGCCGGCGCCTCGGGCAGACCGCGGTGGCGGTAGTCCTCGCCGTCGATGCGCAGGGGCCGGAAGTGCGCCGAGAGGCCCTGGATCTCGCGCAGGAAGTCGACGGCGGCGAACCGGCCCTCGCCGAGCTTGCCCGGCAGGGTGTTGGAGGTGGCGGCGAGCGCCACGCCCGCGTCGACCAGCTTGCCGAGCAGGCTGGAGACGAGGACGGTGTCTCCGGGGTCGTCCAGCTCGAACTCGTCGATGCAGACCAGGCGGTGGCCGGAGAGCGTCTGGACCGTCTTCTGGAAGCCGAGGGCGCCGACCAGGTTGGTCATCTCCACGAAGGTGCCGAAGGCCTTGAGGGACGGTTCGGCGGGGGTGGCGTGCCAGAGGGAGGCCAGCAGGTGGGTCTTGCCGACGCCGTAGCCGCCGTCCAGGTAGACGCCCCGGGGGCCGGCGGGGGCCTTGGCCCGCTCGCGGGGCCTGCCGAAGCCGAGGAAACCGCGCTTGCCGCCGCCCAGCGCGTGCGCGCCGCCGAGTCCCGCCGCAAAGCCCGCGAGGACCTGGACGGCCTCGGTCTGGCTGGGCTGGTTCGGGTCCGGGAGGTAGGTGTCGAACCGCACCGAGTCGAACCGCGGCGGCGGCACCATCTCGGCGACCAGCCGGTCCGCGGGGACGTGCGGCTCACGGTCGCACAGGGACGGCGGGGCGGTCTCGGCTATCGGGCCGAACCCGGACGCGGCGGGGGAAGTAGACACGGTTCACCATGCTAAGGGCCGTGCCACACTGCACGACATGCGACGCCTGTTCCCTGTGACCGACGAGACAGCGATCCGGAGCCCGGAGCCGGGGTCCGGTCATGACTGGAGTCTCGCCGAGCTGGCCACCGCCTACGCGTACCCCGAGCTCGGCCCCGGCCCCGGCACCCCCGAGGTCTGGCTGCGCGCCAACATGGTCTCCACGATCGACGGCGCCGCCCAGCACGACGGCCGTTCGCAGCCCATCTCCACCGCGACCGACATGCGGATCTTCGGGACGCTGCGGGCGCTGGCGGACGTGGTGATCGCCGGTGCGGAAACGGTACGCCAGGAGGGGTACCGGCCCGCACGCGTGCGTGACGAGTTCGCGGGGATGCGGGAGGCGGCCGGACAGGGCCCGGTTCCGGCGGTCGCGGTGATCACCGCGAGTCTGGACCTGGACTTCTCGCTCCCGCTGTACACCTCGCCCCTGGTGCCCACGCTGATCCTCACGGGCGCCGCGGCGGCCCCGGACCGGATCGCCGCGGCCGAGAAGGCGGGCGCGCGGGTGGTGATCGCCGGGGACGGTGTCGGCGTGGACCCCGCCCGGGCCGTACGGGCGCTGGCCGAACTCGGGCACACCCGGCTGCTGACCGAGGGCGGCCCCCGGCTGCTGGGCCAGCTGGTGGCCGCCGGGGTGCTCGACGAGCTGTGTCTGACCCTGTCCCCGATGCTCACGGCGGGGGGCGCGCAGCGCATCGCCGGGGGGCCGTCGGTCGCGGTCCCGGCCCGGTTCGTACTGGACTCCCTGCTGGAGGAGGACGGGTTCCTCTTCAGCAGGTACCGCAGGGCGTGACTGTTCGGACGCGAGTTCGATCAGTACCGCTGGTGCCGACATCGACGGAATCTGTCGTTCCGGTTGGCTTCCGGCGGGCACACTGATTCCGGCAGTACCCGTGCGATCACGGGGCAGGATGGTTTCCGCAGACCACAGCGCGCAGAGAAGGGGACGCCCGGTGTTCACAAGCGTTTTGATGATCGAGAAGGCCCTGACGTCCGCCGACGTGGAGTTCGTCACCACCTTGCACGGTGACGAGTCCGTCGCGTTCCATGTGCTGCTCCAGCCGCGCGGCGACCAGGCCGACCGGTTGCTGCGGGCCATCGACGACGTGGCGCTGGGCGAGCTGGACGAAGCGGTCCGGGAGCGCGAGACACCCGAGGGCGAGGCCGCGAAGGACGTCGGGCAGCAGGCACTGGAGGTGTCCCTCCAGGCACTCAGAGTCTCCGGGAGCGCGGCGGAGGGGCGGCTCATCGAGGACCACCCGCTGGACGCGCTGAAGCGGCTGGTCGAGGAGATCGGCGCCGACGAGGTGATCGTCCTGACCGACCCCCACTACGTGGAGGAGTTCTTCCACCGGGACTGGGCGTCCCGCGCACGTCACAAGGTGGGCGTCCCGGTGCTGAAGCTGTTCTCGCACAGCAAGGCATAGGCTGGCCCCGCATCCGTACCGCACCACTTGGGGAGACACACGCATGGCACCCGGCCTTCCTACCGCCATGGACCGACCGCACTTCATCGGTATCGGTGGGGCCGGGATGTCGGGGATCGCGAAGATCCTCGCGCAGCGCGGGGCGAAGGTGGCCGGCAGCGACGCCAGGGAGTCCGCGACCGCCGAGGCGCTGCGCGCGCTGGGGGCGACCGTGCACATCGGGCACGCGGCGCAGCACCTGGCGTCCGACGCCACCTGTGTGGTCGTGTCGTCGGCGATCCGGGCCGACAACCCGGAGCTCGCCCGGGCGGCCGAGCTCGGCATCCCCGTGGTGCACCGGTCCGACGCCCTCGCCTCGCTGATGTACGGACTGCGGCCGATCGCCGTCGCGGGCACCCACGGCAAGACGACCACGACCTCGATGCTGGCGGTCTCCCTGTCCACGCTGGGGCTGCGACCGTCGTACGCGATCGGCGGCGACCTGGACGCCCCCGGCTCCAACGCCCTGCACGGCGACGGCGAGATCTTCGTCGCCGAGGCCGACGAGTCGGACCGCAGCTTCCACAAGTACGCCCCCGAGGTCGCGATCGTCCTCAACGTCGAACTCGACCACCACGCCAACTACGCGTCGATGGAAGAGATCTACGAGTCCTTCGAGACGTTCGTGGAGCGCATCACCGAGGGCGGCACCCTGGTGATCAACGCGGACCACGAAGGGGCGCGGGAGCTGACCCGGCGGGTCACGGCCGGCGGCGTGCGCGTGGTGACGTACGGCGACTCGAAGGACGCCGACGTACGCGTGCTGTCGGTCGTCCCGCAGGGACTGAAGAGCGAGGTCACCGTCCTGCTCGACGGTGCGGAGCTCACCTTCGCGGTCTCCGTGCCCGGCCGTCACTACGCGCACAACGCGGTGGCCGCGCTGGCCGCGGGAGTCGCGCTCGGGGTCCCCGCCGCCGAGCTGGCGCCCGCCCTGGCCGCGTACACCGGCGTCAAGCGCCGGCTCCAGCTGAAGGGCGAGGCGGCAGGGGTGCAGGTCATCGACTCCTACGCCCACCACCCCACCGAGATGACGGCCGACCTGGAGGCCATGCGCGCGGCGGCCGGTGACGCCCGCATCCTGGTCGTCTTCCAGCCCCACCTGTTCTCGCGGACACAGGAACTCGGCAAGGAGATGGGCGAGGCGCTCGCGCTGGCCGACGGCTCGCTCGTCCTGGACATCTACCCGGCCCGCGAGGACCCGGTCCCCGGGGTGACGAGCGCGCTGATCATCGACGCGGCACGGGCCGCCGGCGCGGACGTGACAGCGGTCCACGACGGGGCGGAGGTGCCGTCGGCGGTCGCGGGAATGGCGAAGGCAGGTGATCTCGTTCTCACCATGGGCGCGGGCGACGTCACCGACCTCGGCCCGCTGATCCTGGACCGTCTCGCGAAGTAAGGGGCTGAACTTCATGTCGTACGACGTCGAAAAGCCGGACGAGCAGTGGCGGGCCGAGCTGAACCCGGCCGAGTACTCCGTCCTGCGGCAGGCCGCGACGGAGCCGGCCTTCACCGGTGAGTACACCGACACCAAGACCGAGGGCGTCTACTCCTGTCGCGCCTGCGGTGCCGAACTGTTCACCTCCACCACGAAGTTCGAGTCCCACTGCGGCTGGCCCTCCTTCTACGACCCGAAGGACACCGACGCGGTCGAGCTGATCGAGGACCGGGCCCACGGGATGGTGCGGACCGAGGTGCGCTGCGCGCGCTGTGGCTCCCACCTCGGGCACGTGTTCGCGGGCGAGGGGTATGCGACGCCCACGGACCAGCGGTACTGCATCAACAGCATCTCGTTGCGGCTGGCTGCGGACGAGGGCTGACACCGCCCGGCACTGAGCGCCTCGATGTGCCGCGCGAGGTCGATGAGCGCGTGCGGCGCCGCCGTGGCCGGTCGCGCAGTTCCCCGCGCCCCTCGAAAGGGTGCCGCCCGGCGCTGAGCGCCCGCGCGCGAGGCCGATGACGCCGGCTCGGCCGACTCCCCCCGGCCGGGCCCGCCTTGATGGCTCGATTCGGTCGACTCCTGTTGCCCGAACCGCACTTGAGATGCGGATCGGCCGCGCGGGCGGGATACGGTGCGGACTCGGTGATCCAGAAGGAGGCCCGATGCGCGTCGGGGGAGTGGTCGACGTCCGGCCGGTGGTGGAGTCGCTGGTCGAGAACTCCTCTCGCCACGGCGGCAAGCTTGCGTTCGTCGACGACCGGCGGCAGGTGAGCTGGGCCGAACTGGAGCTCCGGACAAGGCGGTTGGCGGGCGCGCTCGGAGTCGGACGCGGGGCCAGGGTGGCGTTCTGTCTCGACAACAGCGTGGAGCTGGTCGAGGGGCTGCTCGCCACGGTCCGGGCCGCCGCCGTGGGTGTGCCGTTGAGCCCGCGCGGCACCCACGCCGAACTCGCGGCGCTCCTCGCCGACTGCGATCCCGACGTACTGGTCGTCGACCGGCGGCAGTTGGCGCGGATCGCCAGTGTGGTCGGGGAGCGGTCACCGCGCCTGGTGGTGACCGGGCAGGGGCCCACGCCGGAGGGCGTCGAGCGCTTCGACGACCTTGTGGCGGACGGCCGTTCACCCGCCCCCCGTGACGACCTCGGTCTGGACGAGCCCGCCTGGCTGCTCTACACCTCCGGCACGTCCGGCACGCCCAGGGCAGCCGCCGCCAGTCAGCGGTCCGCGCTCTGGTCGCCGGTCGCCTGCTATGTGCCCCGGCTGGGGCTCTCGGCGGACGACCGACTGCTGTGGCCGCTGCCGCTCTCGCACACCTACGCCCACTCGCTCTGCGTGCTCGGCACGACCGTGACCGGGGCGAGCGCACGGATCACCGCCTCCCGTGAACCGGCGGCTCTGATGCGGCTGATCGAGGAGTACGAGCCGACCGTCCTGGGCGGAGTGCCGCTCACCTACCAGCAGTTGCTCGACGCCGGACTGGGTGAGGTGCCCTCGCTGCGGGTGTGCGTGACCGCCGGGGCACCGAGCGAACCGGAGCTGCGGGAGCGGGTCGAGCGACGGCTCGGGGCACCGCTGCTCGACGGGTACGGCAGTACCGAGACCTGCGGCAAGATCGCGATGGAGTCACTGACGGGACCGCGGGTGCGGGGGAGCAGCGGCACCGTGCTGCCCGGCATGGAGGTGCGGCTCGTCGACCCCGGTGACGGGACGGAGGCCGACGGCACCGAAGGGGAGATCTGGGTGCGCGGGCCGGGCGTCATGCTCGGCTATCACGACGGGGCCGGTGTCCACGGCGGGGGCGAAGCGGCCCGCGACGGCTGGTACCGCACCGGTGACCTGGGGCGTTTCGGTGAGCACGGGTGCCTCACCGTCACCGGGCGCGCGAACGACCGTATCGTCCGCGGGGGCGAGAACGTCGACCCCCTGGAGGTCGAGCAGGTGCTGTGCGGGCTGCCCGGCGTGCTGGACGCGGCCGTGGTGGCGCGGCCGCATCCACTGCTCGGCGAGGTCCCCGTCGCGTTCGTCGTACCGGGGGAGCGGGCCCTGGATCCGGGCGGTCTGCTGCGGGCCTGCGCCGAGGTGCTCTCCGCGCACAAGGTGCCCGACGACATCCTGTTCACCCCGGCCATCCCCCGCACCGCGGCCGGCAAGCCACGGCGGGCCGTCCTGCGGGAGGGCCTCGCCGCCCGCCCGGCCGAGGAGGCACTCGCGGGCCTCGCCGAACGGACACCCGGGGAACGACGGGCGGCGCTGACCGAATTCGTGTGCGCGGAGACCGCCGCGATCGGCGGGGCGAGCGCGGCGGCCGGTGGTGAGGCGCCCGTGACCGACGCGGCGGCGATCGACCCCCACACCGCCTTCGCCGACCTCGGGCTCACCTCCATGGGCGCGATGACCCTCTGGCAACGGCTCGGTCTCCGCACCGGGCTGCGGCTGCCCGCCACCCTGGTCTGGGACCACCCCACCCCCGCCGCGGTCGCCGCGCACCTGGACGCGACGCTGCACGGCGACGGCACCCGCGCGACGGCACTCCCGCGCCGCGGCCCCGCCGCCGAACCGATCGCGATCGTGGCCGTCGGCTGCCGCTACCCGGGCGGGGTGCGTTCGCCCGAGGACCTCTGGCGACTGGTGTCCGACGGGGTGGACGCCACCGGCGAGTTCCCGACCGACCGAGGCTGGGACGTCGACGCCCTCTACCACCCCGACCCCGACCGGCTCGGCACGACGTACACCCGACGCGGCGGATTCCTCACCGACGCGGCCGACTTCGACCCGTTGTTCTTCGGCATCTCGCCGCGCGAGGCCACGGCCACGGACCCGCAGCACCGGCTGCTCCTTGAGGTCGCCTGGGAGACGCTGGAGCGTGCCGGCATCCCCGCACACGCGCTGCG
This sequence comes from Streptomyces sp. NBC_00285, assembly GCF_036174265.1. Taxonomy (NCBI): domain Bacteria; kingdom Bacillati; phylum Actinomycetota; class Actinomycetes; order Kitasatosporales; family Streptomycetaceae; genus Streptomyces; species Streptomyces sp. NBC_00285. The sequence continues at coordinate 8,153,584 of NZ_CP108055.1, forward strand.
CGGCAGCGCCACCGGCGTGTACGTCGGCCTCATGCACGGCGGATACGGCGCCGGCAGCTCCGCGCACCCGCTGGAGTCGCACCTCGCCGTCGGGTCGTCCGGCAGTGTGGCCTCCGGGCGGATCTCCTACGTCCTCGGCCTGCGCGGACCGGCCCTGACCGTCGACACGGCCTGCTCGTCGTCCCTCGTCGCCATGGACCTGGCCGCCACCGCGCTACGGGCCGGTGAGTGCACGCTCGCGCTGGCCGGCGGGGTGACCGTGCTCACCAGTCCGAAGCCGTTCGTCGCGTTCAGCCGGCAGCGCGGGCTGGCCGCGGACGGCCGCTGCCGGTCCTTCGCGGACGGCGCGGAGGGCACCGCCTGGGCCGAGGGCGTCGGCCTGGTACTGCTGGAGAAGCTGTCCGACGCCCGCCGCAACGGCCATCCCGTACTGGCCGTGCTGCGCGGCTCCGCCGTCAACCAGGACGGCGCGTCCAACGGCCTCACCGCACCCAACGGCGAGGCCCAACGGGAGCTGATCCGGCTGGCGTTGGCCGACGCCGGACTGGACACCGCCGACGTCGACATCGTCGAGGGCCACGGCACCGGGACCGCGCTCGGCGACCCCGTCGAGGCGGGCGCCCTGCTCGCCACCTACGGCCAGGACCGCGACCCGGACGACCCGCTGTGGCTGGGATCGGTCAAGTCGAACTTCGGGCACACCCAGGCCGCGGCCGGAGTCGCCGGCGTCATCAAGATGATCGAGGCGATGCGCCACGGCGCCCTGCCCAGATCCCTCTACGCCGACAAGCCGTCACCGCACGTCGACTGGTCCGAGGGGGCGGTACGGCTGCTGGACCGGGCCCGGCCCTGGCCCGGGCGTGACCGGCCGCGCCGGGCGGCGGTCTCGTCGTTCGGGATCGGCGGGACCAACGCGCACGTCATCATCGAGGAACCCCAGCAGCCGCAGGGCGCGGCGGGGAGCTCAGGGGACGTCCGCTCCGGACTGCCCGGCACCTTCCCCTGGCTGGTCAGCGGCAGCGACGAGGCCGGACTGCGCGCTCACGGCCGCGAGTTGGCGGCCGCACTGACCGACGTGGACGGGGACGCGGCTGTCCTGGACGTCGCGTACTCGCTCGCGACCACGAGGACGGCCCTGCCCCGCCGCGCCGCCGTACTGGCCGCCGACGCCGGTGGACTCCTCGCAGGGCTACGGGAGTTGGCGGACGGCGGCGAAGGTCCCGCGCTGCGCAAGGGGATCGCGCGAGGCAACCCCAAGGTGGCACTGCTCTGTACGGGCCAGGGTGCGCAGCGGACCGGAATGGGACGTGAACTGGCCGCGGCCCACCCCGTGTTCGACGCCGTCTTCGCCGAACTGTGCGACGCGTTCACCCCGTTGCTCGATCGCCCCCTGCGCGAGGTGATCGACGACCCCGACAGCGACCTCCTGCACCGCACGGACTACGCCCAACCCGCCCTGTTCGCCTACGAGGTCGCGCTGCACGCCCTGCTCGCCGACTGCGGTGTCCGACCGGACTTCCTGATCGGCCACTCGATCGGCGAGGTGGCCGCCGCGCACATCGCCGGGGTGTTCTCGCGAAGCGACGCGGTGCGGCTGGTGGCCGCGCGTGGCCGCCTGATGGCCGAACTGCCCCCGGGCGGCGCGATGATCGCCGTTCGGGCGCCCCTGGCCGACGTGGTGAAGTGCCTCGACGAGATGCCCGGCGCCCAGGTCGCCGTCGCGGCGGTCAACGGACCCGAGTCCGTGGTGCTGTCCGGCGACGAGGCGGCGGTCACCGCCCTGGCCGACCGGCTCGGGCGCGGGGCGACCCGGTTGCGGGTCAGTCACGCGTTCCACTCGCCGCTGCTCGACCCGATGCTGGACCGGTTCCGGGAGGTCGCCGAGTCGGTGACCTACCACCGGCCGTCCCTGCCTGTGGTGTCGACGCTGACCGGCCGCCCGGAACCGGACGCCGTCCGGACCGCCGCGTACTGGGTACGGCAGGCGCGCGAGACCGTGCGCTTCGCCGACGCGATGGAGTGGTCGGCACGGGCGGGAGCGACCGCGTACGTGGAGGCCGGACCGTCGGCGGCGCTGAGCACGGCCGCCGAGGAGTGCGTCGAACCGGACTCCGGGACGCTGTTCACCTGCGGTGCCGATACGGCCGCGGCCCTGGCGGAGCTGCATGTGCACGGCGTGCCGGTGGACTGGCCCTCCGTGTACGCCGGCACCGGCGCCCGACGGCGTGCCCTGCCGACCTACCCCTTCCAGCGGCAGCGCTACTGGCTCGACATCCCTCAGGGGCATGACGGCGACGGCCAGGTACTGGTCGGCGAGGCGCAGCCGGACGCGGACGGGCCCGGCACGCGGTACAGCGGTGTGCTGTCCACCGCGCGTCAGCCCTGGCTCGCGGACCATGTGATCGGCGACCGGGTGCTGGTGCCCGCGACGGTCTTCGCCGAGCTGGCCCTGCGGGCGGCAGCGGGTTCCGCACGGCTGTCCGAACTGGCCTTCCACGAACCGCTGGTACTGCCCGCGTCCGACGAGGTGCCGATCCAGGTGGTCGCCGACGCCCCGGGACAGGAGGGGGAACGGCGGGTCACGGTGTGGGCCCGGACGGCCGGCACGTCAGGGCCATGGACCCGGCACGCCACGGCGACGGTCGCCCGACCGGACGGGCCGGACGGGCCGGACGGCCCGGACGACTCCGCGGGCGTGACCGGAGCGGGTTCGCCCGTGCCGTGGCCTCCTGCCGGCGCCGAAGAGATCACGGTCGACTATCCGCGGCTCGCCGCCCACGGACACCACTACGGCAGGGCCTTCCGCGCGGTCACCGCGCTGTGGCGGCAAGGCACCGAGATCTACGCCGAGTTGGCGCTCCAGCCGACGGAGGCGTCCGACGCCGGCGCGTACGCCCTGCATCCCGCGCTCCTCGACGCGGCACTGCACGCCGCGCTGCTCGCCGAACGGGCGGGCGAGGGGCCCGGCACGGGAGCGGGCGAGGTGCGGGTCCCGCTCGCCTGCACCGACCTGACCGTGCACGCGACCGGAGCCACCGCGGCGAGGGCGCGTCTGGAACGGCTCGGGCCCGACGAGGTCCGGGTGACGCTGACCGGAGTGGACGGGCGGCCGCTGGCCACCGTCGAGTCCCTCGTCACCCGGGTGACCAGGGTCCGGCCCCCGGAGCTGTACAAGGTGACCTGGCGGCCGGCGCCGGAAGCCGGACACGCCGACACCGCGCACGAACTGCTCGACGTGGGGGACCTGTCGGCCGACCCGCCCCCGGACATGACGGACCGTGTCCGGGACCTCGTCACGGCCGTGCTCGCCCGCGTACGCGACTGGGTCGCCGACGCCCGCCCGGGCCGTCTGCTGGTGCTCACCCACCACGCCACCGGCGACGACCCGGACCCGGCCGAGGCAGCGGTGGCCGGACTCGTGCGCAGCGCCCAGTCCGAGCACCCCGGCCGGATCGTGCAGGTGGACCTCCGCGGCGCTACCGCCACACCCGCGGCACTGGAAGCGGCCCTGCGCACCGGAGAACCCGAACTCGCCCTGCACGAAGGCACGGTCATGGTGCCCAGGCTGGCCACAACAGCCTCGGCGCCCGTAGGGCCACCCGCCCTCGACCCCGACGGCACGGTGCTGATCACCGGCGGCACCGGCGCGCTCGGAGCCAGTCTCGCCCGATACCTCGTGTCCGAACACGGCGCAGGGCAACTGCTGTTGGCGAGCCGCCGGGGCCGTACGCCCGACTGGGCGGCCGAACTGGCCGCGCAGGTAAGGGTGGTGGCCTGTGATGTGAGTGACCGGGCCGCCGTCGACGCGCTGGTCGCGTCCTGCGAGCCGCCCCTGACCGCCGTGTTCCATCTCGCCGGCGTGGTGGACGACGCCGTGGTGGACGGCATGACGCCCGGACGGGTCGCCGGGGTGCTGGCACCCAAGGCCGACGCCGCCTGGCATCTGCACGAGGCGACCGAGGGCCTGGAGCTGGCCGCGTTCGTCCTGTACTCCTCGGCCGCCGGTGTGCTGGGCCGGCCCGGGCAGTCCAACTATGCGGCCGCCAACGGCTTCCTCGACGCGCTGGCCGCACACCGGGTCGCCCGGGGCCTGCCCGCGCAGTCCCTGGCGTGGGGTCCATGGACCACCGCGCACGACGAGGGCATGGCGGGCCGGGTCGCGCCCAGCCTGCTCGCCGGGGACGGGGTGCCCGCGGTCACCGAGCAGGAGGGTGTCGAACTGCTGGACGCCGCGCTGCGCACGGCGGAACCGGTGCTGGTCACCGTTCCGTTCGGCCGTGTCACGGCGGCCGGTCCGGGCGTGCCGTCGGTGCTCGGGGACCTGTTCCCGGCGCGCCCGGCCCCGGCGCCCGCCGCGTCCGCCTCCCCTCAGGCCCCCGGTGCCTGGCGCAAGACGCTCCTGGCCACTGCCGACGCCGACCGTGAGACGGTGCTGGCCGGTCTGCTGCGGGCCGAACTGGCCGCGGTGCTCGGCTTCCCGGACGCGGACGCATTTCCCGCCGACCGGGAGTTCGGACAGCTCGGCTTCGACTCGCTGACCGCCCTTCAGTTCCGCAACCGGCTCAGCGCGTTCACGCGGGTGCGGCTGGCGCCGTCGGTCGTCCTCGAACACCCCACGCTCAAGGGGCTGGCGGTGCACGTCCTTGCCGCGCTGCGGGAGGCGGGCGCGTTGTCGCACGCCGCCGCCGGAGCCTCGGACGGACCCGCGGCGCCGACCGGACCGGACAGCGCGACCCCCGAGGCAGCGGGCCAACTCCCGTCGCCCTCCTACCGGTTCAGCACCGTCTATCACCGTGTCCTGCGCGAACAAGGCCCGTTGGAAGCGATGACCCTGCGGTACGTGGCCTCGTACGCCCTGCCTCCCTTCACCGCAGCCGACCGCGCCCACCACACCGTCGAGCCGGTCCTGCTCACCCGCGGCGGCGACGCGGACGCGGCCGGCGGGCGTACCGCCGCGGCTCTGGTGTACGTCCCCGACTACCTCGCCCCCTTCCATCGCGTGCCCACCGCGCTGGCCGAACGGTTCGACGGCGAACGGGACTTGTTCTTTCTGGAGCATCCCGGGTTCGGGGCGCGCAGGGCGGTCCCGGACTCGATGGACACGCTGGTGCGGGCGCATGCCGACGCGGTGCGCGAGATCGCCCGGGGCGGCCCCGTGGTGCTGGTCGGCTACTGCGCGGGCGGGGTGATCGCCTACGAGGTCGCCCGCCATCTGGCCGGTACCGGCGAGCCCACGGCCGGTGTCGTCCTGATCGACTCCCACGCGGGCCTGCTGCAGCGCGGCGACGCGCGCGCACTCGCCCTGATGGCCGCCGGCGCCGCCCTTCCGGACGACGTAGTCGAGGAGTTCGACGACTCGCTGCTGATCGCGGGCGGCGGCTATGCGCGCGTGCTGGAGGGATGGGACCCCGCGGCGCCCTCGGGACCGTCACCCGAGGCGCCGCCCGCGTCGGCCTCCGAGCCGCCTCCCGTGCCCTCGGCGAAGCCCTCACCCACCCGGTCGTCCACCCCGGCCCCCGTGCCCACGCTGCTGCTGCGAGGCCGCCCTACCCCCGAGATGCGGCGCATCGACGCCGACGGGGACTGGCTGCCGCACTGGCCGCTGCCCCACGACAGCGCCGACGTACCCGGCGATCACTACACCGTCGTCCACCAGGACGCGGGCTCCACCGCCGCGGCGATCCGCGCCTGGCTGACCGTGTGACCCCACGACCCGCGAGAACCGGAGCTCCCATGGATCCCGAGTACGACCTGATCGTCGTCGGCGGCGGGCCGGCCGGCTCGACCGCCGCGGCCGTTGTCGCGATGCGGGGGCACCGGGTGCTGCTGCTGGAACGGGAGACCTTCCCGAGGTACCAGATCGGCGAGTCGCTGCTGCCCGCCACCGTGCACGGTCTGTGCGGCATCCTCGGGGTCGCCGACGAGGTGGCCGAGGCCGGGTTCACCCTCAAGCGCGGCGGCACACTGCGCTGGGGCCGCGACCCGAAACCGTGGCAGTTCTCCTTCTCCATGACACCCCGGCTGCCCGAACCCACGGCGACCGCCTTCCAGGTCGAGCGGTCCCGGTTCGACGAGATCCTGCTGCGCAACGCCGCCCGCGTCGGCGCCGAGGTCCGCGAGGGCACCCCGGTACGCCGGATCGTCGCCGACGACGAGCGGGTGCGCGGGGTCGAGTACACCGACCCGGACGGCAACGCGCGTACCGCGTACGGCCGTTACGTCATCGACGCGTCCGGCAACACCAGCCGGATCCACTCCGGGGTGGGCGGGACGCGCGTCTACTCCGACTTCTTCCGCAACCTCGCCGTCTTCGGCTACTTCGCGGGCGGACGCAGGTTTCCCGAGCCGAACAGGGGCAACATCTTCTGTGCCGCGTTCGATGCCGGCTGGCTCTGGTACATCCCGCTGCGCGACGACCTGACCAGCGTCGGCGCGGTGATCTCACCCGAGCACAACCCGGACGTCCAGCGGGACCCGCGAGCCGCCTGGCAGGACATGATCCGGGCCTGCCCCGAGGTCGCCGAACTGCTCGACGGAGTGCCGACCGCGACCGAGGCGCCGTACGACCAGGTCCGGGTGCGCAAGGACTGGTCGTACTGGAAGACGGACTTCTGGACCCCCGGCATGGCCCTCGTCGGCGACGCCGCCTGCTTCGTCGATCCGGTGCTGTCGTCCGGCGTCCATCTGGCCACCTACGGAGCCCTGTTGGCCGCCCGGGCGGTGAACTCCGCGCTCGACGGCAGTGTCTCCGAGGAGCGCGGCTTCGCGGAGTTCGAGGCGCGCTACCGGCGCGAGTACGGGGTGTTCTACGAGTTCCTCATCGCCTTCTACGACATGGAGCGCAACGAGGAGTCCTACTTCTGGTCGGCGAAGAAGGTCACGAAGGTCGACAGCACCGAGGTGGCCGCGTTCGCCGAGCTGGCCGGCGGGCTGGTCTCCGGCGACAGCGCGGTACTGCGTGCCCACGGGCTCGGGGGGCCCGGGGGGCTCGGTGAACAGTGGAGCGCCGCGGCCGCCGAGCTGGACGGCGCGGTCGGGCAGCTGGCCACCACCGACGACCGGGTGAACCCGCTGCTGACCACCAGGGTGGTCGGTGAGACCTTCCGCACCGGCAGAGACCTCCAGGAGCAGGCCCTGTACGGCGGCCCGCTGGACGCCTCCGGCACGGCCGAGTCCGGTCAACTCGTGCCCTCCGACGACGGGTTGGGCTGGGTCCCGGCCCAGTAGACCGGACCGCGGGAGCCACCGGCGCGGACTGGGCCGTGCGGTGGCACACACCCTGATGTGAATGGTCCAGCCATGGGAATGTTGACTTTCGGCTTGGTGAGCCAGAGGATTCCAGGAGTGACCCACACCGAACGTCCGCTTGCCCGCACCGCACTCCCCGTCGACCTCGACGAGGCCGCACACCGCTGTCTCGTCGCCGGGTTCGAAGGCACCACGGCCGTCCCCGACACCCTGAAGCGGCTCATCGACCGCGGACTCGGCGGGGTCATCCTGTTCACGCGCAACGTGCGCGACGCCGAACAGGTGCGCCGGCTCACCGACACTCTGCGGGCACTGCGGCCGGACCTGTTGGTGGGCATCGACAACGAGGGCGGCGGCATCGGGCACCTGGTGGCAGCGGGTGCCCCGGAGGTCCCCGGCTCCTACGCCCTCGGTGTCGTCGACGACCTCGGCCTCACCGCCCGCTGCGCCGACGCGCTCGCCGGGCACCTGGCCGCGCTGGGCATCACCGCCTCCTACGCCCCCGTCGCCGACATCCAGCGGCAGGCCGGCAACCCGATCGTGCGCACCCGCGCCTTCGGCACCGACCCCGACCTGGTCTCCCGGCATCTGGGCGCCTGGATCGCGGCCACCGAGGCACGGGGCGTCGCCTCCTGCGCCAAGCACTTCCCCGGGCACGGCGGCACCGTCACCGACAGCCACCACGAACTCGCCGTCGACCCGCGGCCGTACGACGAACTCGACCTCGGGCCCTTCCGGGCGGCGATCGCCGCCGGTGTGCCGATGCTGATGAGCGCGCACGTCGTCTTCCCGGCGCTCGACCCGAACCGTCCCGCGACGCTCAGCCGGCGCATCCTCGGGGACCTGCTGCGGCACGAGCTCGGATTCGACGGGGTGCTGGTCAGCGACGCGCTGGAGATGAAGGCGATCGCCGACCTGTACGGGGAGGCCGCGGGCGCGCGCATCGCCCTCGCCGCCGGGGCGGACCAGGTCATCGTCGCCGTACCGGATCTCGGGGTCAGCCTCGAGTGCCGGGACGCCGTGCTGGAGGCGTTGCGGGACGGGGTGCTGGGGGAGGAGCGGGTGCGGGAGGCCGCCCGGCGGGTGCAGCGGCTGGTCGAGCGGTATGCGACCCCGGCCGTCATGGTCACGGCGTGGGACGCGGAGGCCGGGCTGGAGGCGGCCCGGCGTGCCGTGCGCGGGCATGCGGTGCCGCACGCCGTGCCGGGCGCGCATGTCGTGGACCTGTTTCCGGCACCGCACCCCGCGCTCAACTGGGGCGGGGAGGATCTGCTGACCGAGATGCTCGCCGTCGACCCGACGGCCACGGGGACGGCGGTCGCCGGGGAGCCGGACGATCCGGACGGCGTGGTCGAGGAGATCCTGACCAGGGCAGGGGGTGCGCCGCTGGTCGTGGCCACGTGCGATGCCGGCCTGTATCCCTGGCAGGCCCGCGTACGGGATGCGCTCGTGGCCCGGCGGCCGGGCGCGGTACGGGTTGCCACCGGGCTGCCGGAGGGGACCGCGATGTGTTCCTACGGGCGGGGGAAGGCCAACCTGCGGGCGGTGGCAGAGGCGTTGAGCGCCGCGGGTCCGCACAGCTAGGTGCGGGCATGGCCGGGTGCGGCCGCCGGGGGCTGGTCGCGCCCCCGTGGCCGGCGGACCCGCGAGTCGACACCGCGCCGAGCCTCCTGGCGCGGTGCTGAGCGCTGACGGTCCGCACGGCCGGGTGCGGGCACGGCCGGGTGCGGCCGGCGGACCCGCGATCCGGCGACGCGCCGAGCCTTCTGGCGCCGACGCCCAGTCGCTCTCACACGACCTTCTCGATCCCGCGGGCGGCGAGATACCCGGCGTCCTGTGCCCGTTCCGCCAGGACGACCGCCGGGCGGGTCCCCTGCTGTCGCAGGCGCATCCACTCCTCGAAATACGCTCCGCCCGGGCCCGACACCGACCGGGTGGACGGTGTGCAGTCCAGGACCAGGGCCGTCTCGCGGGGCTCGGGCAGCGGGGGGCCCGCCCGCAGCTCCGCCACCGTCGCCGCCACGGCCTCCGCGATCGGCTTCGGCCTGCCCTGCGCGTCGAACAGGCCCAGCGTGTACTCCAGTTCCGGGAAGTCGGACAGGGACCGGTCCACGTCGTGGGAGCACCACCACGTCACGCCCCACAGGCCCTGGCACCCCGACGCGTTGAGGATCGTCTCGCGGGCGAAGTGCGGGGCGTCGGCGGCCGGGACATGGGGTTCGGGGGCGCCCGTCTCCTGGATCCAGACCGGGCGGGACGGGTCCTCGGCGTAGGCCTTGGCCAGTTCCGTGCCGTACTCGGCGAGGTGCAGGACCTGGGGGGAGCGGGGGCCGTAGAGCTGGGCGCAGCCGCCGGAGAAGACCCACGGATGGACGGTGGTGAGGTCGCCCTTGCGGGCCGAGGCCTGCGGGGTGAAGGGGTGGTCGTCGCCGTACCAGGCCGCGTCGTACGCGGAGTGCGTGACCAGGCCGGACGGGCCCAGGCCGGCGCGGGCGGCGGCCAGCAGCGAGTCCAGGTAGTGGTCGACCTCGTCGGCCGTCGCCGGGTTGTGTTCGACGAGGTTGTTGAGCTCGTTGCCCAGCTGGAGGCCGATGAGGTTCGGGCGGCCGGCGAGGGCACGGCCGAGGGTGCGGAGCAGGTCCGCCTGGGCGGCGACGGCCTCCGGGTCGGTGAAGACGTTGCGGTGGTGCCAGCTGCGGGTCCACTCCGGGTAGAAGTCGAAGCTCGACAGGTGGCCCTGGACGCCGTCCACCATGACGTCGAGCCCCGCCTCGGCCGCCAGGTCGACCAGCTGCACCAGCTGGTCCACGGCGGCGCCGCGGATCAGGGTGCGGTTGGGCTGCAGGAGCGGCCAGAGGTGGAAGACCCGGACGTGGTCGAGGCCCAGCCCGGCGATCTGGGCGAGATCCTCGCGGGTGCGGGCCGGATCGAAGTCGTGCCAGGCGTGGAACCAGCCGTGGCGGGGCGTGTAGTTGACGCCGAAGCGGAGCGTGGGAATGGGATCCTCCTCGGGTTCGGCCCGGTCCGACCTCGGTCCGGCTCGTGGTCCGCTCTTGTCCTGCGCGAATGTATCAATCACCATAGTCATCGATGGGTAATTATTTGAACCACGAATCGGATGACGGGCGCGACCTGGTCATCGGCCTCGACGCCGGCGGCACCCGCACCCGCGCGGTCCTCGCCGCCGCCGACGACGGCCGGGTGCTGGGCGAGAGCAGCGGTGGCCCCGGCAACGCCATGACCGTGCCGGTCCCGCAGCTCACCGACCACCTCACCGAAGTGCTCGCCCAGGTGGTCCCCGAAAGGGCCCGCGCCCGGGTCGTGGCCGTGACCGGCGGTTTCGCGGGCGCCACGGCCGCCTCCGAGGAGGACCCCGGCACCGTCCGGGCCCGCACCGCCCTCACCGAGGCCCTGCGCCGCCTCGGCATCCCGTCCGTCCCGGTCGGCGTCAGCAGCGACATCGAGGCCGCCTTCGCCGCGGGCCCCGGCACCCCGGCCGACGGCCTCGCCCTGGTCGCGGGCACGGGCGCGGTCGCCATGCGCATCATCGGTCGGCACGCCACGACCACCGTGGACGGCGACGGCTGGCTCCTCGGCGACGAGGGCAGCGGCTTCTGGATCGGCCGCAGCGCGGTCCGGGCCGCCCTGCGCATGGCCGACGGCCGCGGCCGGGCGACGGTCCTCGCCGGCTGGGTCGGCCGCACCCTCGGCCTCCCGGTCGACGTCCTCCCGACGTGCGGAATCCCGTCGTACGACCACGGCGGCACCGCGACACCGACCGGCACCGCCCCCCACCTCACCGGGGTCCCGGGCTGGTCACGCGCCCGGCGTGAGGACTTCCGCCGCCATCTGCTGCCCGCCGTGATGGCGGATCCGCCGATCCGGCTGGCCCGCTTCGCCCCGCTGGTCGCCGAGGCGGCCGCCGAGAAGGACGTCGTGGCCCGGGAGATCCTCGGCGAGGCGGCCGGCCACCTGCTGGACACCGTGCGGGCGCTGGACCCGAGCCCCGGTGAGCGGATCGTCGCCACGGGAGGGCTCCTGGGCCCCGAGGGCCCGCTCACGGCCCCGCTGATCGAAGGGCTCCACGCACACGGTCTGAGCCTCGACTGGGTGGCCGACGGGTGCCCCGGCGCGGTCGCCCTCGCCCGCCTGGCGCGCCGGTCATGAGCGAGGCCGTGTACCGCGACCCCACCGCCCCCGTCGACGCCCGGGTGAGCGACCTCCTCGCCCGGATGACCCTGCGGGAGAAGGTCGGGCAGCTCAACCAGCGGATGTACGGCTGGGACGCCTACCGCCGCACCCCCGACGGCGGCTTCGAACTCACCGACGCCCTGCGCGCCGAGACCGACCGTTTCGAGGGGCTCGGCGCCCTGTACGGCCTCCAGCGCGCCGACGCCTGGTCCGGCGTGGAGCACGGGAGCGGGCCCGGCGCCGAGGACGGAGCCGCACTCGCGGAGCTGGTGCAGCGGCATGTCGTGGAGCGGAGCAGGCTCGGCATCCCCGCACTGTTCGTCGAGGAGGTCCCGCACGGCCTCATGGCCCTCGACGGCACGGTCCTCCCCGTCAACCTGGCGATCGGCGCCACCTGGGACCCCGGCCTGTACGAACGCGCCGCCGCCCACGCCGCCGCCGAACTGCGCGCCCGCGGCGGCCACGTGGCTCTCGTCTCCGCCCTCGACATCGCCCGCGACCCGCGCTGGGGCCGCACCGAGGAGTGCTTCGGCGAGGACCCCCACCTGGCCGCCCGGCTGACGCAGGCGCTGGTGCGGGGCATGCAGGGCCCGGACGCCGACTTCGCCCCCGACAAGGCCCCCGTCGTCCTCAAGCACTTCGCCGGACAGGGCGCCACCGTCGGCGGCCGCAACTCCGCCGAGTCCGAGCTGGGGTGGCGGGAGCTGAGCGAAATCCACCTGCCCGCCGCCCGGGCCGGGGTCCGCGCCGGTGCCGCCGCCGTCATGGCCGCGTACAACGAGGTCGACGGGATGCCCTGCTCCGGCAACCGCGCCCTGCTCACCGGGCTGTTGCGCGAGGACTGGGGCTTCGACGGGCTCGTCATGGCGGACGGCCTCGCCGTCGACCGGCTGGCCCGCATCACCGGCGACAAGGTCTCCGCGGGCGCCCTCGCCCTCAACTCCGGTGTGGACCTGAGTCTTTGGGACGAGGGCTTCACACATCTGGAGGAGGCGGTGGAGCGCGCTCTGGTGAGCGAGGAGACCCTCGATGCCGCCGTCGCCCGTGTCCTGCGGCTCAAGTTCCGCCTGGGGCTGTTCGACGGGCGGCAGCCGACCAGGTCCGCGCCGACCGGCGGTGAGGACCTCAGCAGGGCACTCGCCCGGGCCGCCGTGACACTCCTGCGCAACGACGGCACCCTGCCCGTCGGCGAGCACGTGGCCCGCATCGCCGTCATCGGCCCCCAGTCCGCCACCACCGCCCACCAGTCGGGCGACTACACGGCTCCCCAGAGCCCCGGCACCGGAAGCAGCGTCCTCGACGCCCTGCGGCGGCTCGCCCCGCCCGGCACCGACATCCGCCACGCCCGCGGCTGCGCCCTGACCGGCGACGACCTCTCCGGGATCCCCGCGGCGGTCGCCGCGGCCGCCGCCAGCGACCTGGCCGTGCTGGTGCTGGGCGGCAGCAGTGCCCGTACCTCCGGGACCGAGTTCGACGCCAACGGGGCCGCGCTGCCGGCCGTCTCCGAGATGACCTGCGGCGAGGGCGTCGACCTGGCGGGACTGCGGCTCGGCGGGGCCCAGTACGCGCTCCTGGACGCCGTCGTCGCGACGGGCACGCCGACGGCCGTCGTCCTCGTCCAGGGGCGCCCGCACGTCGTGCCGGACACCGGCGGCGCGCTGCTCACCGCCTGGTACCCGGGCCCGTGGGGCGGCGAGGCGATCGCCGAGGTGCTGCTCGGACTCGCGGAACCGGCCGGCCGGCTGCCCGTGTCCGTCCCCCGCTCGGCGGCCCAGCTCCCCGTCTACTACAACCACAAGGACACCGAGTACGGCGGATACGCCGACGAGGGCGCCGAACCGCAGTACTCCTTCGGGCACGGTCTGTCGTACACGAGTTTCGCGTACGGCGAGCCCAGGACCGACGGCGCGACGGTCACCGTCGACGTCACCAACACCGGCCGGCGGTACGGGCGTTCGGTCGTCCAGGTGTATCTGCGGCGGCTGGTCGCCGCCACCTGGCCGCGCACCCTCGAACTGTGTGCGTTCGAGGGTGTCGGCCTGGCGCCTGGCGAGCGCCGTACGCTGACGCTGGCGCTGGAGGGCATCGGCGACACCGTCGAGATCAGGGTCGCCGCGTCGGCCCGGGAGGCGCTCGGCGTACGGGGTCAGAGCTTGACGGCCCCCGACGACACGCCCTTGTAGAACCACCGCTGCGTGATCACGAACAGCAGCAGCACCGGCACCACCGAGATCACCGAACCGGCCATGACCATCCGCTGGTCGTAGCCGAACGACGAACTCTGCAGCCGCGAAAGCCCCAGCGTCAGCGTCATGTTGCTCTCGGAGCGCAGCACGATCAGCGGCCACAGGAAGTCGTCCCAGGCACTGATGAAGGTGTTGATGACGACCACGAGGATGGCGCCCCACGCCGACGGCAGGAACAGGTACCGGAAGCGCTGCCACTCGTTGGCGCCGTCGAGCATGGCCGAGTCCTCGATCTCGCGCGGGACCGCGAGGAACGCGCCGCGCATGAGGAGGACGTTGATGGCGCCGACGAAGCCGGGCAGCCACACGCCGGCCAGGTGGTCGACCAGGCCCAGGTCGCGGATGCTGATGAACAGCGAGACCATGATCGACTCGAAGGGGAACATCATCGAGGCGATCAGCACCACCCAGACCGCCTTGCGGCCCTTCCAGGCGGGCTTGGAGAGCATGTAGCCGGCCGTCGTGGAGAAGACCAGCTGGCTGGTGATCGACAGGGCGACCACGATCAGGCTGTTCTTGATGTACGACCACACCGGCACCTGGTCGAAGACCGTCCGGTAGGCGCGCAGCGACGGGTGGTGCGGCAGCAGGGTGGCGTCGGCGCCGAAGACATCCTCGCTCGTGCCCTTCAGGGAGGCCAGCAGCTGCCACAGCAGCGGGCCCACGGTGAGGCCGAGCACCAGGAAGAGGAGCAGATAGCGGACGACGAGCTCGCGCGGGCGGCCGTAGTCACGCCAACGCGGCATCAGGCGACGGCGCTTGGTCTCGACGACGCTCGTCGTCATGACTCGTCCTCCTTGGTCAGACGCTGCGCCAGCAGGGTCAGCCCCAGCGTCAGCGCGAACAGGGCGACGCTGACGGCCGAGCCGTATCCCGCGTTGCCGGTGATCGGGTCCAGGCCGACGTCCCGGATGTAGAACGGCAGGGTGCGGTCGGCGCCGCCGGGGCCGCCGGTGGAGCTGCCGAGCATGTAGATCTCGGTGAAGACCCTGAGTGAGCCGATGCCGGTGAGGGTGCCGACGAGCATCATGGCCGTCCGTACGCCGGGGACCGTGATGTGCCAGAAGCGGCGGACCGCGCCGGCGCCGTCCATCTGCGCGGCCTCGTGCAGTTCCTTGGGCACGTTCCCGAGGGCGGCGAGGTAGAACACCATGTACCAGCCGAGGCCCTTCCACAGGGTCAGGCCCATCGCCGAGAGCAGGATCAGCCAGGAGTCGGACAGGAAGGGGATGGCCGACTTGATCAAGTGGGCCTTCTCCAGCCAGGTGTTGACCAGGCCGTCGTCGGCGAGGAGCCACTGCCAGCTCAGACCGACGACCACGCTGGAGGCCAGCACCGGTGTGTAGAAGGCGGACCGGAAGAAGCCGATGCCGGGGAGGTTCTTCTCCACCAGCACTGCCAGCACCAGCGGCAGCAGCACCATCAGCGGCACGACGATCACCGCGTACAGGATGCTGTTGCGGGTGGCGAGCCAGAAGTCGTCGTCCTGGAGCATCCGCGTGTAGTTGTCGAGTCCGACGAAACCAGCGGTGCCGCCCAGCGGCTTGGCGTTGGTGAACGACAGCACGACCGTGTTGAGGAACGGGAACACCCCGAAGACCACCGCGCACACGATCGCGGGGGCGGTCCACAGCCACGGCAGCCACCAACGGCGGTACATGGCCGCTCCGTTGGCCCCGGGAGCGGGACCCGGCAGCGCGGCCTTGGCGAGTCGGCGGAGGCGGGACGGGGCCGGGGCCGGGGCCGGCGCGGAGGTCTGCGCCTCCACGCCGGACACCGGGTTCGTGATCTGTGCCGTCACTGTCAGCTGCCCTGCTTCAGCAGCTCGTTCGCCTTCTCCTGGGCGTCCTTGACGGCGTCCGCGGCGCTCTTCTTGCCCTGCATGGCCAGCTGCACCTGGGACACGATGGCGTTCTGCACGGCCGGGGAGAGGTTCGTCTGGTTGGTGGAGGCCGTCTTGAGCTGGTCGGCGACGAGCTTGCGGGCCTGGGAGAAGGGGTCGGTGCCGGTGACGTCCTGGAAGAACGGGTCGTTCAGCGACTCGGTGGTGGTCGGGAAGATCACCACGTCCGGGTCCTTGCACCAGGCCGTCTGGTTCTCGGCGTTGGTGAGGAACTCCGCGAACGAGAGCGCCACCGGGGCGTGCTTGCTGGTCGCGGCGACCGAGATGTACTGCGGGGCACCGGCGGAGGCGCGGCCCAGCGCGTCGTAGGGCTGCTGGCCGACGGCCGTCTTGGCGTACACCGAGGGGCTGTTCTGCTTCACGAACCGCACGAAGCTCGGGTTCGTCGAACCGTAGGCCACCTTGCCCTGGCTGTAGAGCGTGGACGGGTCGTTGCTGGAGGACAGCGAGTCCTTCGGCATGGCGCCCTCCTTGTACAGCTTCGCCATCCACGCGACCCACTGGGTGGTGCGCGGGTCGTCGCCGAAGACGGCTGACTTGGCGTCGGTGGAGAGGACCTTGATGCCCATCTGGTCGAAGTCGGCGGGGACGCGCCAGATCGGGTTGGCCATCGTCGCGAAGTACTTGCCGTCGGCGGCCTTGGCGACCTTCTCGTAGTCGGCGAACAGCCCGAAGAGCGTCGTCGGCGGCTTCGCCGGGTCGACACCGGCCTTGTCCAGCAGGTCCTTGTTGTACGTCAGGAGGACGCCGCCGGTGTACCAGGGCAGCGTGGTGTGGATCGACTTGCCCGAGGCGTCCGGGAAGGTGGCGGTCTTCCAGAACGACGGGACGAAGGGCTTGGAGGCGTCCGGGTCCTTGGTGTCGAGGTCGAGCAGGTAGCCGGCCTTGGTGAGGGCGGTCGCCGTCGGCGCGTTGACGTTGATGACGTCGGCCATCGTGCAGGCCTGGGCGTCGGCGACGGTCCGGCTGGTGAAGGTGTTGTCGCCCGGGTCGTCGATCCACTTGACCTTGGTGCCGGGGTGGGCCGTCTCGAAGTCCTTGATCACCCCGTTGAAGAAGGCCCCGAAGTCCTTCTTCAGGTTGGTCGTCTGGAAAGTGATGTCGCCCTTGACCTCGCCGGTGAGCTTCCCCGACCCGACGTTCCCCTTGTCGACCTTGCAGGCGCCGGCGGTGGCGTCACCGCTGCCGGATCCGCCGCCGGACAGGCCGCAGCCGGCGGCCGTCAGTGACAGAGCGGCGATACAGGTCAGGGTGCGGGTCAGTCTCTTTGCGCGCATGTGATGCCCTCCACGGCTGGTTCAATGAACCAACTCCGACTCCGATTGATGAAAAGGTGGACCAGAATTCATCGGAGGTCAATGGTTTCCCGTGTTGCGTTTATGTTCCGTACGAGATCAGTGCCGGTGTTCGTGGTCCGGGTGCGAGGGATCTCCGGGATGTTCGTAGCCGTGGGCGTACACGACTGTGCTGCGTGCCTGGTCCAGCCAACCGAAGAACGCCTGGCGGCCGGCCGCCCTGCGGAGCTCGCGTGAGATGCCCTCACGGACCTCGTCGTACGGCAGCACGTCCTCCGGGGCCGCCCCGTCGAAGGGGGTGACGCCTCGCCTCAACGCCGCCGGGGTGAGGAAGCGGTCCTGGTTGCGGTCGTAGTAGTCCCGTACGGCGGCCTCCGGGACCCTCTGTTCGGCTTCCAGGGCGGCGAGGAAGGCGCGGGCGGCGGGGGAGTGGGCCAGTGCCGCGGCGACGATGCTGCCGAGGTCCGCCACGTCTGTCTCGGCGACGGCCAGGACGGAGGCGGGTGACACCCCTTCCGGCACTTTCAGGCCCCGGTCGGCGCAGGCCCTTCGGGCGAGTTCGTCGGTGACGATCACTTGCGTGGCCCAGCGGCGGCGTTGTCTCGCGACAGAGGGTGCCTCTGTTTGTCGTCCGGCGACTGCGGGTTCGTTGTGGCTGGTCGCGCCGTTCCCCGCGCCCCAACGGGGCGGGCCCAGGAAGGAGTTCACCCGTTCTGCCGGGATCGGGTCGCCGTCCACCACCGCCGCGTGTTCCGTCACTCCGTCACCTCCAGCGGCACGGCCCTCGTGTACGCCACGTGGCCGTTCCACGCCACCTTCGCCATCAGCCAGTACGCGCCCGGTGGGATCGCCGAGCCGTCCACCTCGATCACCGACTGCCGCAGCTCGCCGCCGGGCACCGTGAAGCCCTGGAGCCCCGGGCCGACGCCCGGCCATGTGCCCCACGACGACACGGCCCACAGCTGTCCGCCGACCGGGCCCCGCGTGGTGTTCCGCAGGCTCACCGGAACCTGAGCCCGCTCACCCCTGCGCACGGTGACCCGGTCGGCGTCCAGCTCGCACGTCAGCCCCTGCCCGGCGGGCGGACCGCCCGGCACGTCGAGGCCGACGACGTCCTCGTAGGTCTGTCCGCCGTACGACAGCCTTGCCGTGAGCCAGTACCGTCCCGGCCCGGCGTCCGGCGGCGGTGTCACCGTCACCTCGGCCAGCGAGAACCCGCCGGGGCCCAGCGCGTACGGCAGTTCGGCGGGCTCGGCGGACCAGCCGGGCGGTACCTCGAAGACCACCGTGCCGCGCGTCGACGTGTCGGTGAGTTCCGAGCCGACCCGGACGGTCGCGGTGACCGGGCCGGTGGCGGTGAGGGCGGTGGGGGAGACGTAGACGGACACCGGCATGTTGCCGCGCGGGGCCGGGCCGGAGTTGTGCAGCCAGTACCGGGTGTGGACGGGCTGCGCGGGCTCCTGGGCGGCGACGCCGGGGTCGGTCGACGGCTCGGGTGCCTGCGGGGGCGTGGCCAGGAGGGTGGCCACCTCGAAGCCGGTCAGCGCCGTCTCCAGGGTCCCCTCGCTGTCCGGTGCCAGCGACTCCCCGGGCCGTTCCAGTACGTCCGCGCGGGCGCCCTCCGTCCACGCGACCGGTCCGCGCACCCGGGCCCGTACCGGGCGTCCGTTCACCTCGTGCACCCGGACCACGACCCCGCGCCCCGGATCCACCGGCGCCGCGCTGCCCCGGGCCAGCGGGGAGCCCAGCGGCTTGAGGGCGTCGAGGATCACCTCGCGGGCCGGTTCCACCTCCAGCAGGGAGGTCTTCCTGGGGAGCAGCGGGGACCCGTCGCCGCGCACCCGGGCGGTGAGCGGGTGGTTGAACTCATGTCCCCGGGACGGGAGTCGCAGGTCCCGCCAGTCGCCCGAGCCCGCGACGACGGCGTACTCGAAGGTGTGCGACCAGTGCTGGAGCTGGAAGCCCGCCCCGTCGGGGGTGGTACGGCGGGGCGGGTCGACCCAGATGCCGGACGGCCAGCCGGTGCAGGAGCGCATCAGGGACATGTAGAGGTCGCCGGAGGTCGTGACCACGCAGCCGGGCGTGCCGCGGTTCAGGACGGCGAAGCCGCGCCCGTCCCAGGCGTCGCCCGGCGGCAGCGCCTCGCCGCCGCCGGCCGCGGTGGCCGTGACGGTGAAGTCGTCCAGATCTGCGATCAGTGCGTCGACCGCCTTCGCGTCCCCCGCGGGGTCGGCGCCCGCGATCACCAGCAGCGGCAGCCGCTCCAGGTCACGAAGGTCGGCGCCGGGCACCCACTCCTCGCGCAGGGAGGCGCGCGGTGCGACCCAGACGGCCGCCACGCCCTGTTCGGCGACCTGCCGGCGCACCTCGCGGTCGGCGGCCGGGTCCATGGCGAGCGCCTCGGCGACCAGGGCGTTGCGCCCGGGACCGCCCACGGCGATCCGGATGTCGGGGAGGTTGGAGTCGAACTCGAGGTCGCCGTAGCGGGGACCGCCCGCGATGGTGGAGGTCGCGGTGACGCCCGAGCGGACGAGGGCCGCCGCGAGCGGGGCGCCCAGCTCACCGGCCTCGTGCCAGTCGGCGTACACCAACTCGGCGACTCCGAAGGCCCGTTGGCCGAGCAGTGCGCCGGAGTCGTCCTTCAGCGCCACCCGTGCCGTGGACCCGAGCCCGAACCAGGTGTGGGCCGGGTTGTCCAGCGTCCACGGGAACTGCTCGCTGTCCACCTCGACGAACCCGAACCCCCGCCCGATCACCGCGTCCGCGACCTCGTGCACGGGCAGCCCGCCCCGTACGTCGCAGGGCCAGCGGACCCGGATGAGACGGTCGGCGCCGTCGTAGCCGTCGACGGTGGTGGTGAGGTCGAGGCGGTCGACGCCCCGCCACAGGGTCAGACGCTGGGTGTAGGTGAACAGGCCGAGGTCGGCGCGGACGGTGATGCGCGAACCCGCCGGGGAGTGCTCGACCTCGATCTCGGCCGGTACGTCGCCGCTGCGGGCGGCGGTCGTTCCGGTCGGGGTGAGGTGCCAGGGGCCCTCGCCGAAGCGCGGGTGCCTCGCGAACTCCTCCTGGACGACGAGTTCGTTGCCGATGTCACCGGCGGGCAGGAGGTCCCGGCCGCCCTCCGTGAGCGCGCGCAGGCCGCTCACGGCGCCGCCGCGAGCGGGGTCGACCGTCAGCTCGTAGAACTCGTTGCGGATGGTCGCGCCCTCGCCGGGCGTCCACCGGGGGACGGAACCGGCCGCGAGGGGCAGGGCCTTCAGCCCGAGCCCCGGCACCTCCGGCACGACGACGTGGAGCCGGCCGTCCTGCTCGCGGACGGCGGGCAGCGGCTGGAAGTCGTCGCCGACGGGCACCAGGCCCGGGTCGTCGACGGTGAGCACGTCCCGCCGTTGCCAGGTCGCGGGGTTGAAGACCACCAGGTCGGGTCCGGTGCCCGGCTCGACCCGGTCGGCCAGGGCCTTCGTCGCGTCGGCGTGCACGGTCTCGGCCAGGTCGACGAGTTCCCGCCAGCCGGTGAGCAGGTCGATGTACACCTGGTCCGACTCGGAGCCGGTGATGGCGTCGTGGTGGGCGCCGTAGACGAGCTGCCGCCAGGCCTTGTCGAGGGCCGCGTCCGGATAGGCGTGCCCGGTGACGAGCGAGGCGAGCGTCGCCCAGGCCTCCGCGTCGGCGAGCAGGGTCTCGCCGTACCGCTGGGCCTGCTTGGTGTCGATGTAGGAGACGTCCTTGCCGGTGTAGACCGGGTTCATGTCCCGGGTCTGCGGCGAGGCCCTGCGGCCCTCGGCGTCCAGCTCCGCCCGTACGGCGGCGAAGAAGTCGCGCGGGATGCCGGAGACGAACCGCGGCCAGACGTAACGGGAGTTCCAGTCCCGGTGGATGTCCATCACCCAGCGGCACGGTGGCGCGTAGTCCCCGCCGACCGGGAGCAGCACGTTGCGCGTGAGCGCGACCTTCTTGAGCCCCTGGAACAGCTTGAGGGCCTCCGCCTCGGCCTCCGGCAGCGTCGGCGCGTTGTCGATCCGCCAGCCGGCGCCGTAGTGGTTGACCATGTACGCGGTGAGGATCCCGCGCCCCGAGGGGGCGATCCAGTCGAACTCGGCCGGGAACTGCATCCGCTGCGGATCCCGCGGCTCCTCGCCGAACACGGAGAGCGTGGGGCCCCACTGGTGGAAGGGTCCCCGCGCCCAGGAGCTGGAGGTCACCCCGGCATCGGCCATCAGCCCGGGGAACTGAGGGTCGTGCCCGAACGCGTCCAGCTGCCAGGCGGTCTCCGGGGACGCCCCGAGGATCGCGCGCTGGTATCCGTCGCCGTACAGGGCGTTGCGTACGGTCGCCTCGGCGCCGGTGAGGTTGGTGTTCGGCTCGTTGTAGGTGCCGCCCATGATCTCGACGCGGCCGGTGCGGATCAGCTCGCGCAGGAAGCCGCGTTCCTCCGGGAAGGCGTTCCAGTACGGCTTGAGGTAGTCGATCTCCGCGAGCACGAAGGTGTACGCCGGGTCGCGCCGGGCCAGGTCGGAGTGGGCCCGGACCAGGCTCATGCCCGACTGGCCGCGCGAGTCGAAGGTGCGGGCGGGCAGGCCGGTGCCGGCCGGGTCGTCGGCGACGTCCCAGGTCTCGGTGTAGGCGCCCTGGGTGTTCCACCAGACGGGGTCGTAGTGGAAGTGGCTGACCATGAACATGGTCCAGCCGGGCTCGGCGACCGTGAACTCGCCGGTGCCGGCGGCGGTTTCGTCCCCGTCGGACGCGGTGACCGTGATCGGTCCGCCGGTCCCGGTCACGGGTATCTCGGCGCGTACGGTGCCGTCCTCGCCGACGGTGACCACCGTCTCCCCGACGCCGTGGCCCTCGACGGTGACGCGGACGGAGCGTCCCGCCAGGTGCTCGATGCCGGCCGCCACCACCTGGAGCGGCTGCTCGGGGGTGCCGACGAACAACTCGGTCGACTCAACGGAGATGACGCGCATGGGGCTCCTACGAGATGGCTCGGGGGAGCCCCATCCTGGCACCGAAGGGATGATTCAAACAACCATCCTTGCGTTATCTCGGTGGTTCATCCATGCATGATCGGACACGGTCAACGCGAGCGGCGGGCCTTCACCGCGTGCTGCGGGGTGATGTGGTCGGTGAGCGCGAGGGAGGAGCTGGCGCGCTGGTAGGCGAGCTGGCCGACCCGGACGTAGAGGCAGTCCACGATCATCAGGACGGAGTGTCGACCGCCGATGCTGCCGGTGCGGAAGCTCGTCTCCGAGGCGGAGGAGATCAGCCGGATGTCCGCGGCCCTGGCCAGCGGGGAGCGCGGGTCGGTGGTGATGGCGACCGTGGTCGCGCCCCGCTCCTTGGCCATCTCGAAGGGTTCGAGGGTCTCCCGGGTCGCACCGGAGTGGGAGATGGCGATCGCCACGTCGGCCGGGGTGAGCAGGGCCGCGGAGGTGGCCGCGCCGTGCACCTCCGTCCAGCCGCGCGCCTGGCAGCCGATACGGAACAGCCGCGTCTCCGTCTCCTGCGCCACCGCACCGCTGCCGCCGACGCCGTACACGTCGATCCGCCGGGCCTTGGCCAGAGCCTGGGCCGCGCGTTCCAGGGCGTCGAGGTCGATGCGCTCGATCGTCTGCTGGATCGCCCGCAGGTCCGCGCTGCCGACCACCTGGACGACCCGCTCGAGGCTGTCGTCCGGCGAGATGTCGGGGCCGATCTCGGCCGAGCCCCAGTCGGAGACCTCGCCGCGGCCGCGCTCCTGGGCCAGCTCGATCAGCAGATGCTGGTAGGAGTCGAGGCCGATGGCCCGGCAGAAGCGGGTCACCGTGGCCTGCGAGGTGCCGGTGCGGCGGCCCAGTTCGGCGGCCGAGCAGTGGGTGACGGCGGCCGGATCCTCCAGGATCAGCTCGCCGACCTTCCGCAGTGAACCGGCCAGCCGGGGCAGTTCGGTGCGGATCAGGGTCGTGACGTCGGTCGGAGGCATGCAGGGAAGGTATCAGCCACCCTTTCGGTCGCAGATTGGATACCAGGACCGCCGAATGATTTATTGATTCACCGTTGGGTGGTTGTATGGTGGTTCAATCCATCAGTGGGGAGTGCGTGTGTCCGTCGAGTCAGTCAGTGCCCAGGGCTTCGCCGAACAGAGCCTGGACGTCCTCCGCCACGTCACCGAATCCGCCCGCGAGGACGTACGCCGCGCCGCCGGGCTGATCGCCGACTGCATCCGCGCCGACGGCGTGATCCATGCCTTCGGCACCGGCCACTCCCAGGCGATGGTGCTGGAGGTCGCCGGCCGGGCGGGCGGCCTGGTGCCCACGAACCGGCTCCAGATGTCCGACCTCGTCCTCTACGGCGGTGACTCCCCGAGCGTCCTCGACGACCCGCTCCTCGAACGCGAGCCGGGAGTGGCGGTCCGTCTCTACGACATGGCCGCCCCGCGCGCCCAGGACCTCTTCGTCATCATCTCCAACTCCGGCGTCAACAGCGTCATCGTGGAGATGGCCCTGCACGCCAAGGCGCAGGGCCACAAGATCCTCGCCATCACCTCCCTCACCCATACGGGGGCGGTGCCCGCGGGACACCCGAGCGGCAAGAAGCTCGTGGACCTGGCGGACGTGGTGCTGGACAACGCGGCGCCCGTCGGTGACGCGCTGCTGTCGTTGCCGGGGGGCGGGGCGGTGGGTGCGCTGTCCACCCTGACCGGCGTGCTGCTGGTGCAGATGGCGGTGGCGGAGGCGTCGGGGTTGCTGCTCGCCTCGGGGGAGCGGCCGCCGGTGTATGTGTCGGCCAACGTGCCCGGTGGGTTCGAGGGGAACCTGGAGTTGGAGAAGCGGTATGCGGGACGGGTTCGGCGTACGGCGACGTAGGCGTTTTTTGGGGTGTCCGGGGTGGCGCGGGGAGCTGCGGGCCGGTTGAGGCCGGTCGCGCCCGCGCGGCGGAGCCGCACATCAATGCGGCCCCGCGCCCCTTCAGGGAGTCAGCGCCACCGCCAGCGGATAGGCACCGGTGCTGAAGGACGGCCCTGCCGTCCCCGAGGCGACGTCGATCGGTACCAGGGCGTTTGTATCGGCTGTCGTCACATACGCCGTGGTGCCGTTCCAGTTCAGGGCCACGTCGAAGGCCGACCTGCCCACCTTCACCGTGCTGCCCGGGGCTCCGGTGACCGTGTCGACCGGTGTGATCGTGTCGCCGTTGCTCGGGCTGACCCACAGGGTGCGGCCGTCCGGTGACAGACCGAGGCCGTACGCCTGGCCGGTGACCAGGAGGGTCGGCTCGGTCTCGTTGCTCGACGTGTCGATCGGGGTCACCGTCGAGCCGCCGGAGTTGGAGACGTACACCGTCCTGCCGTCGGGCGCGGCGACGACGTCGAAGGGGCTCGGGCCCACCGGGATCGCGGTGCCCGCCTCGCCGGTGGTGAGGTCGACAGGGCTGACCGTGTTGTCGTGGATGTTCGCCACGTACAGCGTCCTGCCGTCAGGCGTGATCGCCATGTTCTCGGGACCGTCACCCACCGGGATCGGCGTGCCGGTCCTCAGCGTGCCCGTGTCGATCGACTGCACTGTGCCGTCGGTGTAGTTGGCGACCCAGAGCGTGCCGCCGTCCGGGGTGAGGGCCAGGCCCGCGGGGACCTTGCCCACAGCGACGGTGGCGGTGACCTCGCCGCTCGCCACGTCGATCACGCTGACCGTGTTCGAGCCCTGGTTGGCCGCGTACGCGGTACCGCCGTCCGCGCTCACCACGACCTCGCCGGGGTTGTTGCCGACGGCGATGTTCGTCGTCGTGCCCGAGGAGAGGTCGATGGAACTCACCGACGCGCCACTGAAGTCGGCCGTCAGTGCGCGTGGTGTGCCGGTGCCGTCGGTGACCTGGACGGGCAGTGCGCGGTCGAGGATGCCGGTGCCTTCGGCGACGACCGGGTGCACCCCCTCCGTCTTGCCCGTGAGGGTGACGGTGACGGAGGCCGGGGTGGTCGCCGTGCCCTCGGAGGGCGTGGCGGTGACACCCTCGGGTACGTCGAGCCTCCAACTGACCGTTCTGGCCTGGGCGTCGGACAGGTTCAGGGTGACCGTCGTCGAGGCGCCGGGCTTCAGGGACAGCGAGGCGGGGGAGAAGGAGGCGTCCACGCCCGGGTCGGGGGCGTTCTCCAGCATCGTCGTGTAGAGGAACTGGTCCATCACGCCCGGCGAGACCTGCTGCGGGATCGCGTCCAACTCCTTCCGCTCCTGCTGGAGTTGCTTCCAGTACGTCGACACCGCGGTCGTGTCACCGCGCTTGTTCGCCAGCAGCAGGTCCACGGCCGTTGCGCCCGCGGTCCCGTAGCTGCCGAGTTTGTCGAGCCAGGCGGAGGTCTCGTCGAGGAACCCCGGGTTGTCGAGGTGGGCGCGCAACCGGGCGGGTGTGGCGGCCATGTCGGTGAAGTAGGACCTCAACGCGGCTGCCGCCCGGCCGAGGCCGCTGCCCCGGTCGTACGCCTCACGGAAGGCGGCGATCAGTCGGGTGAGGGTCGGCGACTCGGTGGAGTCGAGCTGGGAGGAGTAGTTGTTCTCGGCGAAGATCCGCAGCCACTTGGCCGCCTCGGGTCCCGCCAGGTCCCGGACCGACGCGAGGAACGCCCGGCGCGGGTCGTAGGCGTGCGGGTTCCACAGGTAGGCGGCCGAGGTGAACAGGGCGAGCCGGCTCGCCTCGCCCTGGACCATCGGGTTCGCGGTCACCCCCGTCGCCGCCGCAGCCACGCCGGGTTCCCGGCCCGTGTAGGGGCCGAGCAGGAGACGGCTGGTGACGTAGTCGTTGACCGGGTAGTTGTCCCAGACCAGGACCGGGTGGCCGTAGACCTCGCGGGCCTGCCTCAGCTGCTCGGTGGTGACGGTGGGCGCGATGACGCCGACGCCGGTCCACTCGACGACGACCGACGGGTCGAGTTGCTCCCGCAGGGCCTTCTTGTACGGGGAGTCGGCGAGGTCGGAGTACTCGGTGGGGACCATCTCCAGCGGCTGGAGTCCGGTGTGGCCGTCGGAGAACCGCTGCCACGCGGTGTTCAGCAGACGGGCCTGGGCGGCGCCCGCCGCACCCCCGCCGGTGCCGAACTCCCGCTCGTCCTCGGGGCAGTTCCACTTCGTGTAGCTGATGTCGTCCAGGGGGATCGCGAAGGAACGGACACCGATGGCGTACAGCGAGTCGAACTTCGCGGTGAGCGCCTTGACGTCGGCGTCGGAGGAGTAGCAGACCGAGAGGCCGGGGGAGAGGGCGTAGGTGAAGCGGACGTGGTCGGTGTCGGCCCGGTCGACGAGCTCCTTCAAGCGGCCGAGTTCGGCGGCCGGATACTCGTCCCGCCAGCGGGCGCGCAGGTAGTCGTCGTCCTTGGGGGAGTAGACGTACACGTTCTGTTTCGTACGGCCGTAGAAGTCGAGTTGGGCGAGGCGCTCGGCGTGCGTCCAGGGGGTGCCGTAGAAGCCCTCGATGACTCCGCGGAGGGCCGCGGTGGGCCAGTCCCGCACGGTGACCACGGGCAACTCGTGCTTGCCGTCGAGGAGTTGGCGCAGGGTCTGGGCCGCGTAGAAGGTGCCGGTGGTGTCGACGCCGGAGAGGGCAAGGAGGGCCCGGCCGTGGCTGCGGCCGGAGGCGAGGACGTAACCGCCGGAGGCGAGGCCGGACGGGGAGGCTGCGCCGAGGCGTTCGAGGGCCTTCGCGGTGGCGGTGTTCTCGCCGGGGCCGCCGAGGTACACGGTCAAAGCGGCCGCGGGTGTTCTCTCGTCGGAGTGGACAGCGGTGACGCGGCCGGCTCCGGCGGCCTTGAGGGCCGTCTCGACGACCTTTCGGGCCGAGGGGTCGGTGCCGGGGCCGACTACCTCGACGACCCGGTCGGGGACGGGGAGCCGGCCGTGTCCGGCGGTGATTTTCTGGGGGGTGGGCCATACCTCGGGCACGGACGGCCGGGGTTCGGCCGAGGCGGGGACCGCAGGGGCGGCGAGGCCGAGGGCCAGCAGCAGGGCGGCGGCCAGACATCTGAGATTGATGAATGAATCCACCTGAGGATGCTAGGAGTGTTGAATGCATCATTCAATGGTGCGGGTGTTTCCGGAAGTTCACAAAACCTTCCGGTGGACGAGGGCGGACATGCAGAGCACGCCCGGCAACAGGGGAAGCCACACCGTCAGGACGCGGTAGCCGATGAGCACGGCCGTGCCGAGACTCACCGGAACGCCGTAGACGGCGAGGGTGAAGACCATCGCCGCGTCGACCGGGCCGATGCCGCCGGGCGCGGGTACCGATCCGACCGCGGTGCTCGCGGCGAGATAGGCGAACGCGACCTGCGCCCAGGACAGCGTCATGCCGAGCGAGGTACCGACCGCGTGGATCACGCTCGCCTGGAGCAGCGGCGCGGCGGCGGCGCCGCCCCAGAGGGCGAGGACGCGGCTCGGCATGGTGTGCAGCCGGCGGGCGTCGGTCAGGGCGGTGCGCACGAAGGTGGCCGCGGGGCGGCGCAGCGGGCGGACCAGGGTCAACAGCAGGAGTGTGGCGCCGAGTCCGAGACCCGCGGCCACCGCGGGCAGGAACAGCAAGCGCCGGTCCGGGACGAGGTCACCGAGGCGCAGCAGACCGGGCAGGGCCACCAGGAAGCCCAGCAGCACCAGCGTCTTGGCGATCGGCCTGACCAACGCGTACAGGGCGAGCGAGGCGGTGGCCCGGGCCAGCGGGATGCCCTGCCCCTGGAGGAAGCGCAGGGTGACGGCGTGGGCGCCGAGACTCGCCGGCAGTACGTGGTTGGCGGCGCCCGCGGCGAACTGCGAGGCGCCCAGGAGCCCTGGCGGCAGGCGTTCGGGCAGGGCGCCCTGCCGGACGACGGACGCGGAGATCCAGCCCAGGCAGGTGTAGAAGAGCCCGACGAGCAGCCACCAGGGATCGGCGGTGGCCAGCCGCGCGGTGCCGTCGTACAGGGCACGCCAGTCCAGCACCGCCCATACGCCGATGAGGAGGAGGGGGAGCAGGGTGAGCAGACGGCGGGTGAGACGGGTCAGGGAGCGCCGGGAACCGGCGGCGACGGGTGCCGGGGCGCAGATCGTGAGCGGGGCCGGAGCGGCGGCGGTGGCCGGGGCGGGGAGCGGACCCGGGGGACCTTCGAGCGGAAGCAGGGACACGGCGCACGTCGTCCTTTCGCGTCACGTCCCGTGCGGGACAAGGGGCGTGACGGAGGCAAGGCGATGCAGAGGGGACGAGGGAAACGTGCCCGCTCGGTGTGACGTTCAAATGTCCGGCAGTCGAAGGAGTGCGGGCGGGTGGGCGACACGGCGTGGGGCGCCGGTGCCGGAAACGGGTCGCCCCGGCACCCTTTCGGGATGCCGGGGCGGCCGAGCGAACCAGGGTCGCGACAGGGGGATTCAGCTGATGAAGGAGCCCGGGGCGCAGGCGGTCGAGGCCACCCAGGTGTGCGACTGGATGTTGTTGTTCATGTTCTGGTTGTTGGTGAAGTGGTCCCGGCTGAGGTCGTCCACGTACTTCTCGCCCGGCAGGAGGCAGCCGTACGAGGTGTCCTTGTAGTTGTCGAGCCAGTAGAAGGCCACGACGTCCTTGCCGCCGACGAAGCCGCTGTTCATCACGGACGAGGCGCTGTTCGCGTCGCTGCCCTGGAAGGGGCCGAGGTTGTCGCCCCACGAGGGGTCGCTGCCCGCGGTGACGCCGAGGAGTGCGCCGCCGCAGTCGGTGCCGTCCCAGGCCCGGACGTCGCCGTCGCGGCCGTGCGCGTTCCAGTTGGCGTTGCAGCCGGGACCCGCGTGGGCGGCGGCCGGGATGGCGATGCCGAGGACCGCGAGGCCCAGGGTGGCGAGGGAGACGGTCAGCTTGCGCATGACGGATTCCTGTTCTGCTTGCGCCTCGTGGGAGGCGTGGGTGGGATCGGTGGGGTGAGAGTCCGCGAGCGTCGTCGCGGGGTCCGTCCGTGACACGGGGTCACGGGTGTCAGGGGCCGGCGCGTCCTGGATCAGGTGCGGGCCGGGACGGTGCGCTCGGCGAAGGTCAGGGCGTGCCGCTCCATTCGAAGGTGGGCGTCGAGGGCGTGGCCGTACTTTCCGGCCAGCTCGCCGACATAGCGGGCCTCGCGCCGCTCGCCGATCGCACGCAGGGAGACGGAGCGGGCGCAGGTGGCGTCGGCGACCGCGATCCGGGTCTCGTTCGCGAAGGTCCTGGCCTCCGCGGCCCGGGTCTGCTCCGCGCTGTGGTCGCGGGTGGAATCGCGTGCCGCGCCGGGGTCGGGGAAGGGGTGGCCCGCCTTGTTCATGCACTGCGACCAGGCGCTCACCGCGCTGGTGAACTCCTTGTCGTGCAGCAGCTTGTCCACGTACAGGGGGCGCAGGTTCCTGACCGTCACGTCGGAGCGGAACCATGCCGCCGGATCGCCGTACAGCAGCTCCTCGGCCTGGGCGGCGCAGCCGCCGGACTGCTTGCTGATCGTGCCGCCGGACGGCGTCGGCGACTTCAGCACCACGGCGTCCTGGCCGCCGTCCATCGCGATGTCGAAGGCCTTCTGGCGTGAGCGGGAAAGGGACTTGCGGTAGGCGATGTTGGGGTTGCGCAGTCGGGTACGGTCCTCCTTCGCCGTGATCCGGCTGCCGTAGCCGTGCCTGCGCGCCCAGTCGATGTCGTCCTGGACGTAGCCGACCGGCCGGCTCTCGTCGAGGCTCAGCGGCTTTTCCTGCTGGAAGCGGAAACCCTGCTTCCTCATGCAGGCCGCGATGAGGTGCTGCTCGGCGTCGGAGATCCGCAGGTCCTGCGAGTAGGTGAGCTTGTCGCCCGTCCCGGTGGCGTCGGCCCTCGCGGACGGCGAGGCACGGTGGGCCGCGTCGGTGTCCGCCGCGCAACCGGTCAGCACGAGCGAGGCCAGCGCGGCGATCACGCCCACGGCGGTGGGTACGCGTCGCGTGCTGCGTCCACTCGGTACCACCGTCCGGCGTGGGGCGTCGGCGCGCTTCATCGGCATGCTCCCGGGGCGAAGTCGAACTGGGTTGCTCTCACGATCCGTTGACGCCTCGGAAGCCGCGTCCGTATGCCCCTGGACCGCCGAATTCTTTTCCTGCGCCGGCGGTCATACGAGGACGGCTCGCGATCCGTCTGCTCTGCCTGCTTCTTCGCCTGCCGACCTCTTCGGACGGCGGACCACGCCGAGTCGCGACGGAGCGGAGGGCCGGCGACGTACCGGCTGCGGGGCAGGCAGCCGCGTCCGACGCCGACCGGGCGACGGCCGGAACCGCGTGTGACACGGGACGCACAGGAATCTTCGACGCGGGAAATATCGGCGGGCCCTCATACGAACGGCCGGGCCCAGCCGTCCCTCAGGCGAGGGGTATCTCTGCGTGCTGTCGAAATCCAGCCAACCATCGTCCGGGGGAAGCCGGGCGGAAGGCTCCGCCACGCCGGATGTCAGGGCCTTCTCGGGGGTCCGCGCACGGCTGCCGACTGTCTGGATCCAGCCAGGGCTGCCCCATTCCGGTCGTCTGCGGACACCGTCCGTCGATATCGTCGAACACGCATCCGTGGGGCGGGCGGTACGGCGATCGGGGAACGATGCTCCAGGTACGTCTGCTCGGCCCTGTCGAGGTGTGGCAGGGCGACCGACGGGCCCCGCTCGGCGGGGTCAGACCCCTGGCGGTCCTGTCTGCACTCGTCGTCCACCTGGGTGAGGTCCTCTCCACGGAACGGCTCGTGGACTGCGTGTGGGACGAACAGGCCCCCGCGACCGCCAACGCCCTCGTCGCCACGCACGTCTCCGCGGTACGCCGCGCACTGGCCCGGGTCGACGCGGCCGAGGTGATCCGGACCCGGCCGCCGGGATACGTCGCCGGTCTCGACCCCTCCCAGGTCGACGCCCGCCGCTTCGAGGAACTGCTCGCGTCCGGCCGGGCCGCGGCCGCCCGGGGCCACACGGGCGAGGCCGCCGACCTGCTCTCCGAGGCGCTCGGGCTGTGGCGCGGCCAGGAGGCACTGGAAGGGCTGGGGCAGACCTTCGCCCGGATCGAGGCGGCCCGGCTGGCGGAACTGCGGCTGGTCGCCCAGGAGGAGTCCTTCGGCCTGCACCTGGACCTCGGCCGCGCGGACCGCACCATCGCGCCCCTGCTCGCGCACGTCGCCGCCCACCCCCTCCGGGAACGGCCGCGCGGCCAGCTGATGACCGCACTGTTCCGCACCGGACGTGTCTCCGACGCCCTGCGCACCTACCAGGAGGGCCGCGAGGTCCTGCGGGAGGAACTGGGCATCGACGCCGGGCCGGAACTGCGGGCACTGCACAAGGCGGTACTGACCGACGACCCCGGACTCCACGGAACCGGCCCCAGGACCCAGGACTCGTCGCCGCACGCCATCTCCCCGCACACCCCCTCCCCGCACGCCCCCTCCCCGTCCGGCCCGGACCGGCCGGCCCGCCATGCCGCACCGCTCGGCACCGTCCCCCGGCCACGGGCCCAGGAAGCGGCCGGTGCCCCCAAGGCCCGACAGCACGCCCCGAGCCGTACGGCGGCCGACGGCACCGGGCCGGACGCACCCGTGCGACCCGCCCCCTCCCATCTCCCCCCTGACATAGCCGACTTCGTCGGCCGGTCGGACCAAGTGGCGTGGTCCGTCTCGCTGCTGGGCTCCGTCGACGACGCGGGCCGTACCGCCCCGCCGATCGGGGTGATCTCCGGACGCTCCGGGACGGGCAAGACCGCGCTCGCCGTCCATGTCGGCCACCGCACCGCCGAACTCTTCCCCGACGGCCGCCTGTTCGTGGACCTGCGGGCCGCCGACACCGCCCCCCTGCAACCCGCCGACGCCCTCGCCCGGCTGCTGCGCGCCATGGGCGCCGGACCGGAGACGCTGCCGAGCTCGGTCGAGGAACTGACGGGCCTGTACCGCACGTACACCGGGCACCGCCGCATCCTGCTGATCCTCGACAACGCCGCCGGTGAGGCACACGTACGACCGCTGCTGCCGCCCGGACCCGGCTCCGCGGTGCTCGTCACCAGCCGGCGCCGGCTGGTGGCGCTGGAGGGCGCCGCCCACCTCGAACTGACCGTTCCGGACCAGGAGGAGGCGCTCGAACTCCTGCGCCGTGTCGCCGGGGCGGACCGCGTCCGCGCCGAACCGGAACAGACCGCCGAGATCGTCGCCCTGTGCGGACGGCTGCCGCTCGCCGTACGCATCGCCGGAGCGCGGCTCGCGGCCCGGCCGCACTGGGTGCCCGGCCGGCTCGCCGCCCGGCTGCGGGACGAGCGGCTCCGGCTCAACGAACTGCGCGCCGGGGACCTGGAGTTGCGCACCAGTCTCGAACTGGGCTACGCCGACCTCGACCCGCAGGAGCGGCGCGCCCTGCGCCGGCTGGCCCTGCTCGACCTGCCCGACTTCGCGGCCTGGATCGCCGGGCCCCTGCTGGACATCGGCACGGAGGAGGCCGAGGAGGCCGTCGAACGCCTGGTGGACTGCCACTTCATCGACGTGATCGGCGTCGACGGCACGGGCCGCAGCCGCTACCGCATCCACGACCTGGCCCGCGAACACGCCCGCGAACGCTGTCTGTCGGAGGAGAGCGCCGAGGAACGGTCGGCGGCCGTGCTGCGCCTCGTGGCGTGCTGGCTGGGACTGGCCGAGAAGGCCGCGGCGAGGGGCCCCGGCGGCGCGGCGCGCTACTTCCCCGAACCGGAGGCCGTACGGCCCCTCGATCCCCTCGACCCGCAGGCCGAGGAAGACCTGCTCGCACGGCCCGCGGCCTGGTTCGCCGCCGAACAGACCGGTCTGCTGGCGGCGGTGCAGTACTGCGCCGACCACCGGCTGGACCGCGCCGCCCGGGACCTCGCCGGGGCGCTGATCGCGAGCTCGGTCGCGCTGTACAACCAGTTCGACGCCTGGTCCCGCTCGCACACCGCGGCGATGGCGGCGGTGCGGCGCAGCGGGGACCGCGAGGGCGAGGCGTGGCTGCTCGCCGGACTGGGCCAACTGCGCTACGAACAGGACGAGTTCGAGGAGTCCTACGCCTACTTCAGGGACGCCCTGCGGCTGTTCGAGGCGCTCGACGACGTGCCGCAGGGAATGGCCCAGGCCCTCGTCGGCATGGCCACCGCCCGGCGTGAACAGGCCTGCTACGCGGAGGCGTTGGAACTCCTCGACGCGGCACTGGAGCGGTACGTGCCGCACGACGACCGTGCCGCCCGAGCCCGGGTGCTGTACGGCATCGGCTGCGTGCACCGGGAACAGGGCCGCGGCCCCGAGTCCCGCGAGGCCCTCGCGCAGGCCGTGGAGCTGTACCGCGCGGAGGGGGACCGGCACGGGGAGGCGCTGACCGTGCGCTCGCTGGCTCTCTGTCACCGGGCGGAGGACGCGCGGGCGGACGCCGAGCGGCTGCTGCGGGACGCGCTGCGGGTCTTCACCGAGCTCCATGACACGCTCGGTGTGATGTACACGGAGCAGTCGCTGGCCAAGGTGGAGCTGCGGCTCGGCCGCCTGGACGAGTCACGCGAACGGCTCGGGCGCTGCCTGGAGTTGGCCCGGGAGCGGCAGGACCGGTTCGGTGTGGCGCTGGTGCTGCGGACGCTGGGCGAGTGGCATCTGGCGGCCGGTGACGCGGGTGGCGCGCGGGAGCCGCTGGAGCGGGCGCTGTCGGCGTGGGAGGCGTTGCGGCTGCCGTTGTGGCGGGCCCGCACGCTGTGGGACCTGGCGGAGGTACGCGAGGCCGAGGGGGACGAACGGGCGGCGACGGACGCCCGAGCCGAGGCCATGGGGGTCTTCAGAGAACTGGACGCTCGGGAGGCACGGGAGCGGGCCCAGGACCTTCCGTCACCCTCCCGCCTGCCGATACCGCCCCGCGATCCTGCATGACCCTGTAGAACCGCTGGTCAGGTGCTTGCAGGCGATCTGCAGAGCAATTGCAGGGACGTCCGCGACTCTCTTCTCGTGACAGACATCATCACGCTCGCCGATCCTCGGGTCGCCGCGGTCGTACCGGACGAATGCGGGGAGCCGCTCGTCGATCTGCGTACCGAGGGACGGGTACGGCTCGATCCCCGGCAGGCCGACGACGAGGGCAGTTACGCCCACTTGAGGTCCGGCGCGCTGGAGCGGCTGGTGCGGGCGCAGCGGCTGCTGCCCGCGGGGATCGGGTTGCTGGTGATCGAGGGGTACCGGCCGCCGGACCTTCAGCGCCGTTACTTCGAGCAGTACGCGGCGACCCTGCGCCGGGCCCACCCGGACGCGCCTCCCGAGCGGATCCGCGAACTGGCCAGCGCGTACATCTCGCCGCCCGAGGTCGCCCCGCATGTCAGCGGCGGCGCGGTCGACCTGACCCTGTGCGACCGCGCGGGCCGGGAACTGCCGCTCGGCACCGAGGTCAACGCCACCCCGGAGGAGAGCGAGGGTGCCTGCCGCACCGACGGACCCGGCGTCAGCGCCGAGGCACGCGCGAACCGGGCCCTGCTGGGCCGGGCGCTGCACGCGACCGGGTTCGTCAACTACCCGACCGAGTGGTGGCACTGGTCGTACGGCGACCGGTACTGGGCCCTGCTGCGCCGCGTACCGGCCGCCCGCTACGGCCCCGCCGACCCGCCCCGCCCTGCGGCCTGACCACCGCAGAGCGGACACAGCACGACGAGCACCGCACGACCGACACCGCACGACGAGCACCGCACCAAGAGCACCGCACGGGATCACCACAAGGGGGAAAGACATGAGCCACAGTCACGCCACCTGTCCGCCACCGCCGCGCGAGGCCGACCACGGGATGAGCCCGGGGGACTTCGACGCGTCCTTCACGGCCGACATGCCGCGGCTGCGGAGGCGGCTGCTCGCCCTGACGGGCAATCCGCACGACGCCGACGACCTGCTCCAGGAGACCTACCTGAGGCTCTCCCGGCGGGCCCGCACCCAGAACCTGACGCGGCAGCAGCATCCGTACGCCTACACCTGCGCCGTCGCCCTCAACCTGCTGCGCGACTCCTGGCAGCACCCCTCCCGCCGCGAACGCACCACGGACGAACTGCCGGAAGCCGGCTGGGACGGCGGGCTCGCCTCCTACGAGGCCTCCGCCACGGCCCTCGCACTGCTGAGCACGCTCTCCGAGAAGGAGGCCGCCGCGGTGATCCTCGTGGACCTGGAGGGGCTCACCCACGACACGGCCGGGGAGCGCCTCGGCGCCCACCGCGGCACGGTCCAGCGCAACCGCCTGCGCGGCCTCGCCAAGATGCGCGCCGCGCTGCACAACTGACCCGGGTGGCACACCCCCACGGGGGTGGGGTGAGCCACCCGGGTTCTGCACCTGCGTCACCCGTCCGTCTCCCACCGGGGCCACCGGCATCCGGTGACCGCACGTCCGTGAAACGTCCACGAAGGAAGAGTCCCTTGAAGACCATCAGCACCCGCCGTCGGACCAGCGGCGCGATCCTGGGCGCCTCGGCCCTCGCCCTCACCGCGTTCTTCTCCGCCCCGGCGCACGCCGCCCAGGACGCCACCTGCGGTGTCCTCGCGTCCGGCGCCTCGGCCACCGCACAGGCCGCCGTCGACGCGGCCTGTTCGCAGGTCGGCGTCTGGTACAGCTGGGGCGGCGGCCACGCCGCGACGCCCGGGGCCAGCTACGGCTACTACGACGGCTCCGACCCGGACAGCCTCCACGACGGTGAGCGCAAGGGCTTCGACTGCTCGGGCCTGATGCGGTACGCCTACTACCGGGCGACCGGCCAGGACCTCCTCAACGGCACGGCCAACGACCAGTTCAACACCTCGCAGGCCGCCGCCCGGTTCTCCGCCGGGCAGGGCACCGCCCCGCTGCTGCCGGGCGACCTGATGTTCTGGGGCAGCGGGCACATCCACCACGTCGCCATGTACCTGGGCGGCGGCCAGATGGTCGAGGCGTACGAGTCGGGCACCCACATCAGGGTCACGTCCGTGCGCACCGGCGGCGACTACGCGGGCGCGGTCCGCATCAACGGTTCCGGCACCCCCGTCCCGCCGCCCGCGAACGGCGGCACGGTCTTCGAGACCTGGGGCACCGGTGTGCGCACCCACAGGTCGCCGAGCGTGGGCTCCACCACCGTCGACACCTTCGCCGGACCGACCCAGGTGTCCGTCCAGTGCCAGGAGCACGCGGAGACCGTGACCGCGGAGGGCTACACCAACGACGCCTGGTCCAAGCTCGCCAACGGCTCGTGGGTGACCAACATCTACATCAAGGGCCCGGCCTGGCTGCCCGGCATCCCCGACTGCGGCGGCAGCAGCACCCCGCCGCCGTCCGGTGGCAGCAAGGCGTTCCAGACCTGGGGCACCGGCGTGCGCACCCACAGCGAGCCGAACGTCAACGCGGGCGTGGTCGACTACTTCGCGCAGCCGACCACGGTCAACGTGGTCTGCCAGGCCCACGCCCAGCAGGTCACGGCCGAGGGGTACACCAACGACGCCTGGGCGAAGCTGACCGACGGCTCGTGGATGACCGTCATCTACATCAAGGGCCCGGACTGGCTGCCCGGCGTGGCCACCTGCTGACCGACTTCTCGCGCGGGGGTGCCCGGCCGTTCGTCGCCGAGCCTCACCACCCGGTGAGCAACAGGTGGTTGACGAGCAGCGCCAGCACCGCCTGTCCGGCCAGCCACCCCCGCGCCCCCGTCACCAACGCGCACGCCGGCAGCAGCCACACCGCGAACGGCAGCCAGATCCGCTCGGTCTCCGCCTTGCTCATCCCGGACAGATCGGCGACGAGCAGGGCCAGGAGCGCGGCGCACACCAGCAGCCCGAGCCGCAGCTCACCACGGTCCGGCGGCGCGGACACGGGGCGCGGCGAGCCGCGACGCCTCCACAGACGCACGACGGCCCGCCGCACCCCCGCCACCGTCGCCGGCCCCACGATGAACACCGTCCCGGCCAGGTTCGCCCACACCCAGTACCCGTACGGCCGCACCCCGCCCGCCCCCTGGTGGTACCGGGTGACGAGCAGCCGGTACGCCTCCCACCAGTCGAACCCCAGCACGGTGAACAGGAGGGGCACCACCACGAACCCGGCCAGGACGAACCCGAGAGGCCGCCGGGACCCCAGCAGCAGCACGGCCCCCGCGACGACGGCCATCAGCGTGAGGCCGTACGACAGATACACCGTCAGCCCGAACAGCAGCCCCGAGGCGAAGCCGGCCGGTCCCGGCCGGTGCCCCCGGACCGCGAGGGCGAGCAGGGCGACGGCCCACGCGGCCACCGCCGCGAAGTACCCGTCCGCGGAGGTCCCCACCCAGACCGCGGCCGGGGCCAGGACCAGGAAGGGCGCGGCCCGGCGGGCGAGCGACTCGTCGGTGAGGGTTCGTACGGCGATCAGGACCGCGACCGCCGCCGTCGTGCCCACGGTGATGCACCAGGTTCCCGCCCAGCCCCCGCCGCCCAGCCCGATCCGGTCCAGCAGGACGAAGGTGAGGGTCGCGCCCGGCGGGTGCCCGGCGACATGGGCGCCCCAGTTGTCCGGGGAGCCGATCAGGATGTGCCGGTCGAAGTCCCGCAGGGCCGCCGGGATGTCGTGGAAGCGGTCGACGGCCGGGACGTACTCGTTCCTGCTCGTCAGCTGCCCGGCGACGCCCCGCTGCCAGCCGTCCACCAGGGCCAGCGACCAGGTCCACGCCATGCCCGCGCCCCAGACGGTGAGCAGCAGGGGGCGCCAGGGCAGCCGGGCGGCGAGCGCGGGGCCGTAGGCCACCACCGCGACCGCGACGACGATCGCCGCCGGGGTGCCGGGGCCCACATGCGGATCCCAACTCGCCAGCAGGGGCGGCCAGTCGACGTGCAGCGAGCCGTCCCGGTGCTGGAGCACCCGGCCGACGAGCACGGCGGCCACCACCAGGACCGCGGCGCACCCGGCCGCGTACAGGTCACGAAGGAGATTCCTGTTCACGGGGGCACGCTAGGCCGCGTGGCCGCCTCCGGGCGGCTGACGTGCACGGACGTCAGACTTTCGTCATGGTTCGCGGACCCGTTTCCGGGCCGGGCCGGGCCTACGGTCGGGGCATGGCACGGTCTCCCTTCTCCCCGTCCTTCTGGCGCAGCCCGCTGCGCGGCCCCTGGCTCACCTCCGTCCTCGGCATCGTGCTCCTCGGCGGGATCACGCTGCTGTTCGTGACGGGGCTGCTGTCGTACGCCGCCTACAACCCGGACCTGTCGCCGGTGAACGACAAGACCCCGGACAAGGGGCTCCTCGGGTTCTACCTCTTCTCCTGGCCGACCGACCCGCACTGGCTGTACCGGCTGAACCAGGGCGTCCACGTCACCCTCGGCATCACGCTGATCCCGGTCCTGCTGGCCAAGCTGTGGTCGGTGGTGCCCAAGCTGTTCACGCTGCCGCCCGCACGCTCCCTCACGCACGCCCTGGAACGGATCTCCCTCCTGCTGCTGGTGGGCGGCGCGCTCTTCGAGTTCGTCACCGGAGTCCTCAACGTCCAGCTGGACTACGTCTTCCCGGGCTCCTTCTACCCGCTGCACTTCTACGGGGCGTGGGTGTTCTTCGCCGCGTTCCTCGCCCACGCCGTGCTGAAGCTGCCGCTCGCCCTGCGGAACCTGCGCCGACTCCGGGAAGAGGAAACCGAGTTGGTGTCGCCGGACCCCGCCGAGCCGACCGTGTCCCGGCGCGGTGCCCTCTGGCTCGTCGGGGGCGGCTCACTGCTGCTGTTCCTCACCACGGCCGGGCGGAGCTTCGACGGCGTGCTCCGCCGAACCGCCCTCCTCGCCCCGCACGGAGGCGGCGAACCGGCCTCCGGACCCGGTGGCTTCCAGATCAACAAGACCGCCGCGTACGCCGGGATCGACCCGGTGGAGGCGAGCGCGGAGGCCTGGCGGCTGGTCGTCGTGGGGCGCGCGGGCCGCACCGTCCGGCTGAGTCGCGCCGACCTCCTCCAACTCCCTTTGCACAGCTCGGCGTTGCCCATCGCCTGCGTGGAGGGCTGGTCCACCTCCGACCAGTGGTGGCGCGGAGTGCGGCTGCGGGACCTCGCGGCGCTCGTCGGCTACGAGGACGATCCGCCGGACGTCTTCGTGGAGTCGCTGCAACGGCACGGCTCCTTCCGGCGGGCCGCCCTGCGTGCCAACCAGGTCGCCGACCCGCGCTCCCTGCTCGCCCTGTCCGTCAACGGCGAGGACCTGACCCCCGATCACGGCCACCCGGCCCGGATCATCGTGCCCGCGGCGCCCGGTGTGCTGAACACCAAGTGGGTGGCCCGGCTGACGTTCGGAGACCTGTGATGCGGATCCCCCTCGGCCGCCCCCTTCAACTCCTGCTGCTCGTCTGCTCGTTCGCGCTGGCCGGGTACGCCGGGGTGCGGCTGCTGGGGGACGACTGGTTCGGGGTCGGCCTGTGGTTCGCGGGGGCGGCCGTCCTGCACGACCTGGTGCTGCTGCCGCTGTACGCGGCGGCGGACCGGGTCCTCGTCAGGACGGCGGGCCGGCACGTCCTGTACGTCCGGGTCCCCGCCGCCTTTTCCCTGCTGCTCCTGCTCGTGTGGTTCCCGATGATCGGCGGGCAGGTCGCCGACCGCTACGCCTCGGCGACCGGTCTGTCCCCGGACGGCTTCCTGGCCCGCTGGCTACTGGTGACGGCCGTGCTGTTCGGCGGTTCGGCGCTCGTGTTCGTCGTACGGCGGGGAGGGGCGAGGGTCCCGCGGCGGCGCAGGGAGACGAAGGAACGGCCGCCCGCCGTCCACTGATCCACGGGCGCCCAGTGGGCGCGGGCCGCGTGCCGCAGCAGTGCCGCGGTGCCCAGCCGGGCCCACGGGAACGGGCTGCCGGCGGCTCCCCGGGCGTCGGTGACATGCACCTGGACCCGCTCGTCGAGATCCGGTCCTGTGACCGTCTCGGCGATCAACAGGCCGCCCGGGGCGAGGAGTTCGGCCGTCCGGTCGAGCAGGGCTCGTGGGTCGCCGCCGATGCCGACGTTGCCGTCGATGAGGAGCGCGGTGCTCCAGCGGCCCTCGCCGGGCAGCGGCTCGAAGACGGACCGCCTCAGGGCCTGCCCGCCGAGCGCGACGGTACGGGAGACAGCCGCTTCGCTCACGTCGATGCCCAGCACCGTCCGGCCCCGTGCGCCGAGCGCCGCGACCAGCCGGCCAGGCCCGCAGCCCACGTCCAGCACGGCACCCTCACAGCGCCGCAGCACCTCCAGATCCGCCGCGTCCGCCTCCGCGCACCAGCGTTCCAGTTCGAGCAGGAGCAGCCGGCCGTCGGAGCGGCGCAGGAACAGCGGGCCCCGGCCGGTGCGCAGGGCGTGGGCGTAGGGGTCGGAGGACCAGGTGCCGTCGTCGTACGGGGTGTGGGGATCGGCGGGGGGAGCGGGATCGAGGAGCCGGGCCCACGGGTCATCCGCGTCCGTTGCGTCCGTGCCCGTGGGCCGGGCATCCCGTCGCCGCTCGTCGGCCCTGCCGGCCGGCTGCCGGTGTGCCGTGTCGGTTCCGGAGCCGGACAGTCCGTCCGGCGTGGCCGCACCGCTCTGCCGGCCGACCCGGACAGCCGTCTCCCGAACCCCGCTCACCGGCTCGCCCCGGCCATCCGCGCCAGCTCCGCCGCGAACCGCCCGTCCGGGGCCTCCTTCGCGACCAGCTCCGCGTCGTAGGCCGTGTCCACGTCCCGCAGGAGCGGCAGCTCCCGCACCCGCAGCCCGGTCAGCCGGGCCCGCTGGGCCGCGCCGGTGTGGGGTACCGACATCGGCACCCCGCGCAGCAGGCTCGGATCCGGTGCCGCAAGACCCAGCGCCCAGAAGCCGCCGTCCTCGGCAGGGCCGAAGTACGCGTCGCAGTCGGCGAAGTCCACCGTGAGCAGTGCCTCGGTGACCTGGGGGGTGTCCATGCCGATCAGCAGGGCCGGGCCGTCGCAGCCCGCGAAGGCCGCGGCCAGTCGTTCGTCGAGACCGCCCCGGCACTGCCGTACCACCTCGAAACCGGGCGGCAGCCAGGGGCCGGGCGCGCCCTCCAGGACCAGCACCCGGCGGCGGGCGGGAGTGCGGGCCACCACGTCGAGGGTGTCCGCGAGGGACGCCTCGGCCAGCGCCGCCGCCTCCTTCGGGGTGAAGGGCGGTGTCAGCCGGGTCTTGACCCGGCCCGGCCTCGGCTCCTTGGCGATGACGAGCAGTGTGGTCACGCGTGGACCCCTTCTTCGTTCAGGACGCGGCTCATGTCCCGCACCGCCTGCCAGGTGCCGCGCCAGGTGCCCGTCACCTTGGAGGCGCCGGTGCGCGGGTGGTACGGGACGTCGTGCTCGGCGATCCGCCAGCCCTCGTCGGCCGCCCGCACCACCATCTGGAGGGGGTAGCCGCTGCGCCGGTCCGTCAGGCCGAGGGCGAGCAGCGGCTCCCGGCGGGCGGCCCGCAGCGGGCCCAGGTCGTGCAGCCGCAGCCCGGTACGGCGGCGCAGCAGCCGGGCGAGCGCGAGGTTGCCCGCCCGGGCGTGCGGCGGCCAGGCGCCGCGGGCCTGCGGGCGGCGCCGGCCGAGCACCAGGTCCGCCTCCTGGGCCAGCACCTCGTGCACGAAGGGCACCAGGTCCGCCGGGTCCAGCGAGGCGTCGCAGTCGCAGAAGCACACGATGTCGGCCGTGGCCGCGGTCAGTCCGGCGTGGCAGGCGGCGCCGAAACCGCGCCGCTCCTCGCGGACGACGGTCGCGCCCAGGGCGTGGGCGATACGGGCCGAGCCGTCCGTGGAGCCGTTGTCCACGACGAGCGCGCGCCAGCCGGGCGGGATGCGTTCCAGCACCCACGGCAGTGCCTCGGCCTCGTCGAGGCAGGGCAGCACGACGTCCACGGACGCCGTCGGTCGGTTTACGGAAGGGGTCGTCACGACATTCACCCTACGAGCGCAAAACCGGCAAAAAGGACTTCGGCTCCTTACGAAACAAGGACGTCAGCGGCCGTCGGCGGCACAATCGCGCGCGCGGTGCGAGGCTGGCGGCATGGACAGGCAGCAGTACGCACAGACCCGGCCCAGGGTCCTCGTCGTCGACGACGACCCCACCGTCGCCGAAGTGGTCTCCGGGTATCTCGACCGGGCCGGGTACCTCGTGGACCGGGCCGCCGACGGCCCCGACGCGCTGGCCCGGGCCGCCGCGCACCGGCCGGACCTCGTGGTCCTCGACCTGATGCTGCCCGGCATGGACGGCCTGGAGGTGTGCCGCCGGATGCGGGGCCGCGGTCCCGTCCCGGTCATCATGCTCACCGCCCGCGGCGACGAGGACGACCGGATCCTGGGCCTGGAGGTCGGCGCCGACGACTACGTCACCAAGCCCTTCAGCCCGCGCGAGCTGGTCCTGCGCGTGGAGTCCGTGCTGCGCCGCACCCGCCCCTCCCAGCCGTCCGGCCTCCTGACCGCCGCCGGCCTCTCGGTGGACCCGGTCGGCCGCCGCGCCCTCAAGGGCGGTATCGA
Organism: Streptomyces sp. NBC_00285; assembly: GCF_036174265.1. Classification (NCBI taxonomy): domain Bacteria; kingdom Bacillati; phylum Actinomycetota; class Actinomycetes; order Kitasatosporales; family Streptomycetaceae; genus Streptomyces; species Streptomyces sp. NBC_00285. The sequence continues at coordinate 8,195,819 of NZ_CP108055.1, forward strand.
ACTCGCCCTGACCATCCGTGAGTTCGACCTCCTCGCCTTCTTCCTGCGGCATCCCGGCAGGGTGTTCGGCCGGGAGGACCTGATGCGCGAGGTGTGGGGCTGGGACTTCGGCGACCTGTCGACCGTCACCGTCCATGTGCGCCGGCTCAGGGGAAAGGTCGAGGACGATCCGGCCAGGCCCCGGCTGATCCAGACCGTGTGGGGCGTCGGCTACCGCTTCGACGGCCCACAAACGGAGGCCTGATCATGCGCGACACCCTCCTCATCGCCCTCTACTCCTTCCTCGGTGCCGTCGCGGCCGGCCTCCTCGGCGCCTTCGTGCTGCTGCTGATCCGGCGCCGTTCGCTCGCCCTGCACCTCACGGTGGTCGCCGCTGTCGCCGTCACCGCGATGCTCGCGGGCACCCTCGCGGTCGCCCAGGCCATGTTCCTGTCGGGGCACGACCTGAGCGTCGTCTGGACGGTCGCCCTGATGGCCGCCGTCGTCTCCCTCGTCACCGCCCTGCTGCTGGGCCGCTGGGTCGCCGCCCGCAGCCGGGCCCTCGCGCTCGCCGCCCGCTCCTTCGGTGACGGCGGCGACTTCACCTCGCCCGGCGGCGCCACCACCGCCGAACTCACATATCTGAGCCGCGAGTTGGAGGCAACCAGCGCCAAGCTCGCCGAGTCCCGGGAGCGGGAGCGTGCCCTGGAGTCCTCCCGGCGCGAACTCGTCGCCTGGATCTCCCACGACCTGCGCACCCCCCTCGCCGGTCTGCGCGCGATGTCCGAGGCCCTGGAGGACGGCGTCGCCGCCGACCCCGCCCGCTATCTGCGGCAGATCCGTACCGAGGTCGAGCGGCTCAACGACATGGTCGGCGACCTCTTCGAGCTCTCCCGCATCCACGCGGGGGCACTCGCGCTCAGCCCGAGCCGGATCTCCCTGTACGACCTCGTCTCGGACGCCCTCGCCGGCGTCGACCCGCTGGCGCGCGAGCACGGCGTACGGCTGGTCGGCGACCGGGTGGCGGCCGTGCCGGTCGAGGTGGACGGCAAGGAGATGAGCCGGGTGCTGGGCAATCTGCTCGTCAATGCGATCCGCCGCACACCGGCCGACGGCACCGTCGCGATCGCCGCCGAGCACCGCCCCGAGGGGGTCCTCCTGTCCGTCACGGACGGCTGCGGAGGCATCCCCGAGGAGGACCTGCCCCGCGTCTTCGACACCGGCTGGCGCGGCACGCACGCCCGGACACCGCCCGCCGGAGCGGGACTCGGGCTCGCCATCGTCCGGGGCATCGTCGAGGCGCACGAGGGCCGGGCCACCGTACGCAACGTGCCGGGCGGCTGCCGCTTCGAGGTGCTGCTCCCCGCGACGGCCGCCTGAGCCGGGCCGCGTTCAGGCGCGGCGGTGGCCGTCGGCCGAGCCGGTCCGGGTTGTCCGACGGCCGGGCCCCGGAGCCAAAGGTGGTGCTGCCCACGGCCGCTTTCTTACGCGGGCAGCACCACCGGTCCCACCGCGGACTACGCGCCCCTCATCCCCGCGCCCGCGAACTCCCGCATTCCCTCGGCGAATCCGACCTCCGCCTTCCACCCCAGCTCCGCCCGCAGCCGCGCCGAGTCCGCCGTGATGTGCCGTACGTCCCCGAGCCGGTACTCCCCGGTCACCACCGGGGCGGGGCCGCCGTACGCGTCCGCCAGCGCCCGTGCCATCTCGCCGACCGTGTGCGGCTCGCCGCTGCCGGTGTTGTACGAGGTGAGCGCGCCGGCGGGTGAACTCGCCTCCAGCGCCGCCACGTTGGCCGCGGCCACGTCCCGTACGTGCACGAAGTCCCGGCGCTGACCGCCGTCCTCGAAGACACGGGGTGCCTCGCCGCGGGCGAGCGCCGAGCGGAAGAAGGAGGCGACACCGGCGTACGGGGTGTCGCGGGGCATGCCGGGGCCGTACACGTTGTGGTAGCGCAGCGCCACCGCCGCACCGCCCGTGGCCCGCGCCCAGGCCGCCGCCAGGTGCTCCTGGGCGAGCTTGGTCGTGGCGTACACGTTCCGCGGATCGACCGGGGCGTCCTCGCCGACCAGACCGGGCGAGAGGTCCGCGCCGCACTGCGGGCACCGCGGCTCGAAGCGCCCCGCGTCCAGGTCGGCGACGGCTCGCGGACCCGGCCGTACGGTCCCGTGCCGGGCGCAGGTGTAGCGGCCCTCGCCGTACACCACCATCGACCCGGCGAGCACGAGCCGCCGTACCCCCGCCTGCGCCATCGCCGCGAGCAGGACCGCCGTGCCGACGTCGTTGTGGGAGACGTAGAGCGGGGCGTCGGCGAAGTCCACGCCCAGGCCGACCATCGCCGCCTGGTGGCACACCGCGTCCACGCCCGCCAGGGCGCGCCGGACGGCGTCGGGGTCCCGCACGTCGCACGCCGGGTCGGTCCGGACGTCGTACCCGACGATCTCGTGGCCGTGCGCCGTGAGCGCCTCGACGATCCGGGACCCGATGAAGCCGGCGCTGCCGGTGACCAGTACACGCATGCGGCCACGCTAGGGCCGGGACCGGCCAGGGGGGCCGGTCCGCGCCGTCACGTCACGGCTTCGTAAGACTCAGCGGGAACGACACCGTGAACACCGTCGCGCCGGGCTCGCTGGTCAGCTCGATCGAGCCGCCGTGGGCCCGGACCAGCGAGACGGCCACCGCGAGGCCGAGTCCGCTGCCGCCCCGGTCCCGGCTGCGGGCCTTGTCGACGCGGTAGAAGCGGTCGAAGACCCGCTCCTGGTCGGCGGCCGGGATGCCGGGACCCGCGTCGGCGATCCGTACCCGCGCGCTCCCGTCCCGTACCCGCACCCCGACCGACACCTCGGTGCCCGGCGGGGTGTGCATGGCCGCGTTGGTGAGGAGGTTGTCCAGGACCTGGCGGACGCGCTGCGGGTCGAGCCGCAGCTTCAGGGCCAGGGGGCCCGCCGCCACCGTCAGCGGATGGTCCGGGTGGCTCGCGCGGAACGCGTCGGCCGTGTGCTCCACCAGCTCCACCAGGTCCACCTCGACGGGCCGCAGCGGCGTCTCGACCTCCGCCGCGTCCAGGCGGGCGAGCAGCAGCAGGTCGTCCAGGAGGAACCCCATGCGGGCGGCCTCGGCGCGCAGCCGGGCCAGGTGCTTGTCGCGCTCCTCGGGAGCGTTCGCGGCGGCGTACTGGAAGAGGTCCGCATAGCCCCGTACGGACATCAAAGGCGTGCGCAGCTCGTGCGAGGCGTCCGCGACGAACCGGCGCAGCCGCTGCTCGGCCTCCGCGCGGACCGCGAGGGAGTCGTCGATGTGCTCCAGCATGGTGTTGAACGCGGTCCGCAGCTCCTCGACCTCCGGACCGCCGCCCCGCTTGTCGGCACGCAACGGCAGCCGGGCGGCCGTCTCGGTGAGGTCGTGCGAGGCGATGCCGTGCGCGGTGTACGCCATGTCGCTCAGCGGCTTCAGACCGCGCCGCAGCAACTTGCGGCCGATCACCACCAGCACCAGCAGGGCCAGCCCGAAGGCCACGACCTGGACCGTGATCAGCCGCCGTACCGTCGCGTCGATGTCGTCCATGGGAGCCGCGCTCACCAGGACCACCCCGGGCTCGACCTCGCAGGCCCGCAGCCGGTAGTCGCCCTCGCCCTGCAGATGCTCGGTGGCCACCACCTCGGTGTGCGCGGTGGTCTGCGCCTTCGCGACGGTGGTGAACTCGGCGACGTCCTTCGGTAGATCGGTGGGATCCTCGGGCTTGCGCAGCTCGGGGACGCCGTCCTTGATGTCGTACACCGCGTAGTACCAGTTCCAGTACTTCTTGCCCGCCAGCGTGCCGGACTCCGCGATGCTCTTCGACTGGGCGACCTGGGCGAGCGACAGCTGCTCGTTGAGCTGGGCCGACAGATAGTCCCGCATGTAGGTCGTCAGGGCCGTGCCGACGACGCCGAACACCGCCAGGGCCAGCACCCCGAGCCCCAGCGCGAGGCGGGTGCCCAGCCGCATCCGCCGGTACGCGGAGCGCAGCCGGATCAGCAGGGATCTCACTCGGCCGCCTGCCGGATCACGTACCCGAAGCCCCGCACGGTCTGGATCAGCGGCTCGCCCGTGTCGTCGAGCTTGCGGCGCAACCGGCTGACGACGAGTTCGACGACGTTGGAGCGCCCGCCGAAGCCGTACTCCCACACATGGTCGAGGATCTGCGCCTTGGTCAGCACGGTCGGTGACTTGCGCATCAGGTACCGGAGCACCTCGTACTCGGTGGGGGTGAGCGTGAGCAGCTTGTCGCCGCGGCGCACCTCGCGGGTGTCCTCGTCCATCGTGAGGTCGGCGACCTGGAGCACCGAGCGCTGGAAGCCGGGCCCGGCGCTGCGCCGCAGCACCGTCCGCAGCCTGGCCATGAGCTCCTCCACCGCGAACGGCTTGACCAGGTAGTCGTCCCCGCCCCGGGTCAGCCCTGCCACCCGGTCGGCGACCGCGTCCCGCGCGGTGAGGAACACGACGGGCACCATCGTCCCCGAGCGCCGCAGCCGGTCCAGGACGCCGAAGCCGTCGATGTCGGGCAGCATCAGGTCGAGCACCACGATGTCGGGGCGGAATTCCGCGGCGCGGCTCAGCGCCTCCTCGCCGGAGTTCGCGGTGACCGCCTCCCAGCCCTCGTAGCGGGCGACCGTCGCCACGAGATCGGCGATCGGCGGGTCGTCGTCCACGACGAGGAGTCGTACTTTTTCCACCTGCTCATAGTGCTTCACCGCGGCCGGAAACCAAGCCCGGGGTGGCCCGCGAGAGCATATCGATAGGCTCTTGAAAGTTGTACGACAGTGAATCGACAGCTCCCGCCGGAGAAGCTCGGTTACCCAGGCCCCCATCAAGGAGCTAGTCCGTGACGACCGTCCAATCACCCCCCTCGCCCCCCACGGCGATAAAACGCCCCAGGGTGGTGGCCCGCACCGGGCTCTACGCCGTGCTGGCCGCCAACGCGGCGGTGGTCGCCTGGTTCTTCACCCAGGCGGGCTTCGCCTCCAACGCGCTCATCGTGCTGGGCCGCCTCACCGGCCTGTACGCCGCCCTCGTGATGGCCTTCCAGCTGGTCCTCGTGGCCCGCCTGCCCTGGCTCGACCACCGCATCGGCATGGACCGGCTCACCTCCTGGCACCGCTGGACCGGCTTCGCCCTCCTGTGGACGCTCCTCGGGCACGTCGTCTTCATCAGCTTCGGCTACGCCGAGGGCACCGACGTGGGCCCCATCGGCGAGATCGTCGACCTGGCGGAAACGACCGAGGGCGTGTTCCGCGCGGTCGTCGCGTTCTTCCTGATCCTCGTGATCGGCGCGGTCTCCGCCCGCTACGCCCGGCGCCGCCTCGCCTACGAGACCTGGCACTTCATCCACCTGTACACCTACGTCGCCGTGGTCCTGGCCTTCACCCACCAGGTCTCCGTCGGTACGACCTTCACGTCCTCGTCCCTCGCCACGGCCTACTGGTACGGCGTCTGGGGCGTCGCCCTCGGCTCGGTCGCCCTGGGCCGCGCGGTGCTCCCGCTGTGGCGGAACTGGCGCCACCAGTTCCGGGTCACCGCCGTCGTCCCCGAGAGCGACAACGTCGTCTCCGTCTACATCAGCGGCAAGGACCTCGACCAACTGCCCGCCCGCGCAGGTCAGTTCTTCCTGTGGCGCTTCCTGACCGCCGACCGCTGGTGGCAGGCCAACCCCTTCTCCCTGTCCGCCGCCCCCGACGGCAGGACCCTGCGCCTGACCGCCAAGGCCGCAGGCGAGGGCAGTGCCGCCCTGAGGCACCTCAAGGTCGGCACCCGCGTCTTCGCCGAGGGCCCCTACGGCGCCTTCACCGCCCTGCACCGCACCCGCTCCGAGTCCGTTTTGATCGCCGGCGGCGTCGGCGTCACCCCCATCCGGGCGCTCCTGGAGGAGCTGCACGGCCACGCCGTGGTCATCTACCGCGTCGGCTCCGACCGGGACGCCGTCCTCTACGACGAGCTGCGCGACCTGGCGATCGCCAAGGGCGCCGAACTCCACCTGGTCACCGGTCCGCCGGTGCCCGACAAGCTGGCGGCGGGCGAGCTGGCCCGCCTCGTGCCCGACATCGCCGACCGGGACGTCTTCCTGTGCGGACCGCCCCCGATGATGAACGCCGTGCTGGGCAGCCTGCGGGAGCTGAACGTGCCCAAGGCGCAGACCCATTTCGAGCGCTTCAGCCTGGCGGGATGAGGAAGACACCGTGAAACGAGCCATACCTGTCGTCGTCCTGAGCATCGCGGGCCTGGTCCCCGTGTGGCTCTACCAGCCGTCGGCCGCCACCTCCACCGTCCAGAGCACCACGCCGGCACCGACGTCGACCTCCTCCTCCGGCACGTCCGGCACCAACGTGGTGACGACCACGACGATCGACACCGAGAAGGGCCCGGTACAGCTCCAGGTGACCTTCGCGGGCACGAAGATCAGCGCCGTGAAGATGCTCCAGCAGCCGGACCACCCCCAGACGACGGCCGCCGTGCCGAAGCTGGTCGCGGAGACGCTGCAGGCGCAGAGCGCGGACATCGACACCGTCTCCGGTGCCACGATCACCAGCGAGGCGTACAAGAAGTCCCTCCAGGCCGCGATCGACGACAACGCGAAGACGGCGTCCGCGGCCTCGTCCTCCCCGTCCGTCTCCGCCACAGAGCAGTCGTCCAAGACCGTCGACGGCACCGCGGTCGACACGGAGAAGGGCACCGTGCAGGTCCAGGTGACCTTCGCGGGCGACAAGATCAGCGCCGTCCAGATGCTCCAGCAGCCGAACCATCCGCAGACCACCGCGGCCGTGCCGCAGCTGGTCGCGGAGACGCTGCAGGCACAGAGCGCGGACATCGACACGGTGTCCGGTGCGACCATCACCAGTGACGGCTACAAGGAGTCCCTCCAGGCCGCGATCGACGCGAAGGGCTGAGGAACCGAGCATGCTGCACCGTGTCGAACACGTCATGGGCTTCCCGGTCTCGCTGCGGGTCGACGACGACGGCGTGCCCGAGTCCGTGGCGGACGCGGTCTTCGCATGGCTGCGTGAGGTCGACGCCCGGTTCAGCCCTTTCAAGGAGGACAGCGAGGTGTCGCGGTACGACCGCGGCGAGCTGTCCACGGCCGAACTGAGCGCGGACCTGCACGAGATCCTGGCCCTGTGCGAGCACTACCGGCAGGCCACCGGAGGAGCCTTCGACGTACGGCTGCCCGGTCGCCGTCTCGACCCCTGCGCGGTCGTCAAGGGCTGGTCGGTGCAGCGGGCGGCGGATCTGTTGGCCTCGGCCGGCGCGACGCGGTTCGTCCTCAACGCCGGCGGTGACGTGGTCGCCGCCGGCGGCCCCTGGCGCGTCGGCGTACGGCACCCCGAACACGCCGACAAGCTGTGCACGGTGCTGTCGCTGACCGACGGGGCGGTCGCGACCTCCGCCCGCTACGAGCGCGGCGACCACATCCTCGACGGCCGCACCGGCCGCCCGGCGACGGGTCTGCTCAGCCTCACCGTCGTCGCCCCGACCCTCACCGAGGCCGACTCGGTCGCCACGGCGGCCTTCGCCATGGGCCCCGAGGGCGTCGACTGGGCCGCCTCCCTGCCCGGCTGCGAGGTCTTCGCGGTGGACGCCGGGCGCGGGGTGCTGCGTACACCGGGCTTTCCCGCGGCTCCCGCGGCCGCCTGAACGGACGACGACGAGGGCGGGCCGCCGGTGTGTTCACCGGCGGCCCGCCCTCTGTGCACCCGCGTGGGCGGTCAGCCGACGTCGGAGGCGTCCAGGCGGTACAGACCGCTGTAGGCGCTCACCGCCGTGCCGTTCTTCTTGACCCAGGTGGAGATCTCGGAGTTCGAGGAGCCCTGGCCACTGCTGCTGATCACGATGTAGTGCAGCGTGCCGGACTTGACGAGGCTCTTGAGCTTGGCGAGGGTCATGGCGTTGTCGGAGCCGGACCAGCCGCCCATGGAGATCACCGGCTGGCCGGACTCCAGGATGATCGAGGAGGCGGTCTGGTCGGTGGCGACCGCGACGAGCCAGGTGGCGCCGTCCTGGTTCTTCTTCAGGTACGTGATCATCGCGGAGGAGACCTGGGTGTCGCCGCCCATGCCGCCACCGGCGGCCGTCCTGGACCCGCTCGTGGTGGAGCCGGTTCCGGACGGGGGCTGCCCCATGGACTGGCTGCCGGAGTTCGTGGAGCCGCTCGGGCGCCGGCCCCCGCCGCCCATGCCCCCGCCCATGCCGCCGGTGCTCGGACCGGCCGTCGGGTTGGTGCCGTTGGTGCCGGAGGTGGCAGCGGACACCGAGTACGCGGCGGGACCGGCGAGCAGGGCGACGACCGCGGCGAGGGCCGCGATGCCCGTCAGCCGCTGCCGCCCGGTGAACCGGCCGAGCAGCAGCCCGATCACGGCGACCGCACCCGCGACCCCGGCCACGACCTCGGCGACCGTGTACAGCGTCCCGGAGCCGGAGACCCGCTGGAGCAGGACGACCGCCCACACCGCGCTCGCCGCGATCGCCGCGGGCAGTACCCAGCCCCACTTCGCCGCCGCACCCTCACGGAAGGCCCTGTACAGCATCACGCCGCCGATACCGGCCAGAGCCGCGATGCCGGGAGCCATGGCGGTGACGTAGTACGGGTGGAAGGTGCCCTCGGCGAGCGCGAAGGTCAGGTAGTGCAGGACGAACCAGCCGCCCCACAGCAGCAGCGCCGCCCGCTTGGCGTCCGTGCGGGGAGCCCGGCCGCGCAGCACCAGACCGCCGACCAGGGCGATCAGGGCGAAGGGGATCAGCCAGGAGATCTGCCCGCCCATGATGCTGTTGAACAGCCGGTACAGGCCCGCCTCACCGCCGAAGCTGGCGCCGTTGCCCTGCGAGCCCACCGAGGAACTCGCCCCGAAGATCCGGCCGAAGCCGTTGTAGCCGATGACCAGGTCCCACACGGTGTTGTCGGTGGAGCCGCCGATGTACGGCCGGGAGGAGGCGGGGATGAGGTCGACGACCACCATCCACCAGGCGCTGGAGACGACCAGGGCGACGGTGCCGACGGCGAGATTGCGGATGCGCCTGCCCAGGCTGCCCCGGGCCGCCCACAGGTAGACGAGGAAGAAGACCGGCAGGACCACGTACGCCTGCATCATCTTCGTGTTGAACGCGAAGCCGATGGCGACGCCCGACCACACCAGCGGCATCAGCCGGCCGGTGCGCACGGCCTTCATCAGCGCGGCCGCGCCGAGCAGCATCAGGAAGACCAGGATCGGGTCGGGGTTGGTGTCCCGGGTGATGGCGACGGTGATCGGCGTGAGGGTCAGCGCCAGTGCGGCGATCGTGCCCGCGACGGCTCCGAAGTCCCGCTTGACCATGCGGTACAGCAGGGCCACCGAACCGGTGCCGACCGCGACCATCGGCAGCATCAACTGCCAGGTGCCGTAACCGAATACGCGGGCGGAGAGCCCCATCACCCACAGGGCGAACGGCGGTTTGTCGACCGTGATGAAGCTGCCCGAGTCCAGGGCGCCGAAGAAGAACGCCTTCCAGCTCTTGGTGCCGGACCAGACGGCCGCGTCGTAGAAGGTGTTGCCGGTGATGGACGACAGGTTCCAGGCGTACAGCGCCGTGGCCAGCACCAGGATCGCCCAGAGGGCGGGGCGGGCCCAGCGGGGGTCCTCCGGGGCACCGGTGAACAGCCTGCGCAGCCGGTTGCTCGGGGCGGGCGGCGCGGCCCGGTGCCTGCCGTCCTGGGCGGTCGGCGCGGGCGGTGGGGCGAGGGTCGTCATGGCACGTACTCCAGGTCTCCGAGCGGTGGTTGTGACGACCATCGGGCCGGGTTCTGGGTGATCCCTGTGGCTTCGCTGAACGAAGGATGAGAATCAGCGGACTCACAGGAAGGGGACAGCAAGCACCTGTGCGGCACCCGGAAAGGACGGTTGGCGCGGCACCGGGACGGTTATATTCCTGGGAACCGGGACGGGGGGAAGCATGGAGGGCACGGCCGCGATCGTCTTCGTCCACGGGCTGTTCTCCTCGTCCGAGACCTGGCGTGACCTCAGTGCGGAGTTATCGGCGGCGCCCGGCCTTGCACAGGATTTCGAATTACTTTTCTTCGACTACGCGACGCCCCGCACATCGATCAACCCACTGCGCAAAATACCGAACCTCGACACCGTCGCCGACAGCCTCAAAAGCTATCTCGACGGTCAGCCGGACCCGCATCAGCGTCTGGTGTTCGTCACCCACAGCCAGGGCGGACTCGTGGTCCAGCGCTATCTGTCGAGGATGCTCGCCGAGGGCCGCGGGTGGGAACTCGCCCGCATCCGGCGGGTGGTGATGTTCGCCTGTCCCAACAACGGTTCGGAACTCTTCCTGTTGCTGCGCCGCAGCCTCCTGGGCGCCATCGGCAGCAATCAGGAACGCGAGTTGAGGCCGTTGCAGGCATCGGTGCAGGAGGCCCAACGCCGGGTGCTGACAGGCATCGTGCACGCCCGGCACGTGTCGAGCGACCGCTGCCCGATCCCCTTCATGTCCTACGCGGGCGAGAGCGACAACGTGGTCTCGCCCGCCTCCGCCGTGGGGGTCTTTCCCGAGGCCGCCGTGCTGCCCGGTGACCATTCCTCCATCATCAAACCCCGCCCGGACGGGCGGCTCGTACGGGCGCTGCGGACCAATCTGGACAAGGCCCTGGGGGAGCCCTTTCCCGAGGAGTCCGTTTCGGGCGCGCCCACCCATGCGCAATCGGGGGCGCGGGGCGAGGAGTTTCTGGCAGAGCACAAACTGTTCGGGCCGGTGGTCGTGCGGACGGGTTCCTCCGTCACTCCGTTCTTCATTCACGGCGGCCTGCTGGAACAACTGTCCGGTATCGACATCATCGCGTCGTCGGAGAACATCTATCTGCAGATGTCGCAGTTCTTCAAGTCGTCGACCTCGGGCAGTCTGCGCCGGGCCGCCGCCATCAAGGGCGACGGCGGCGAGATCCTCAAGGACGTCGCCGGCGACAGCCTCATCGCCTGGTTGCGCGACCACGCCCGCTACGGCCTCCCGGTCCGGGAGGGCACCGTCGCACCGACCCCCTCCGGAGCGCTGGCCGAGCGCAACGTCCAGCGCATCTACCACGCGGCCGTCGTCACGCCCGTGGACGGCACCGGCGAGTACGTCGTCAACCCGCACGCCATCAGCCGGGCCACGCACAACATCTTCGAGGTGGCCCGCCGTGAGCGCCGCGAACTGGGCCTGTCCCTCAGCTCGGTCTGTCTGCCCCTGTTCGGGTCCGGCCGCGGCGACATCACGCTCACCAAGAGCTTCGACCTGGTCTGGGACGCACTGATGACCGAGCTGTCCGACGACAGCTCGTGGAGCGTCCACTTCGCGGCCCGCAGGAGACGCAGCTTCGAGCAGCTCAAGGAACTGCTGCTGGCAAAAAAAGAAGGCCGCTGACGCGGGGGAGGTGACGCAGGACTCGGCATGAAATCCGGCTTGTTCTGGGAGCCGACCGAAGGCGTGAGGGTGCTGCCTGAGGGCCGCACCCAGGTTGGGCCGCCATGGAGTGGACGCTTGCTTGCTGCTCCTCGGTGACGAACCTTCGCGGATGGATGCGCGCGGTGCGCGGTGCTCCGTGGACGGTGAGGGGTGGGAAGCGGGTCGACATGGCACGTACGCCAGGGCTTTGAGCGGTGGAATCAGGCGGGCCATGGGAAATCCACAGTCGCGTCGCGCGCGGTGCCCAGGCTCGGCAACGATTGAGGTCTCGTCGGTATTGTTGTATGCCTGGGGGTTGGTGTCGGCGCCCGGGGGAGCGACGCATAGCCGGGGGGAAGCATGCGTAGGGCCGCGATTGTCTTCGTACATGGCTTGTTTTCGTCGTCCGCCACCTGGCACGACCTTCAGGAGCAGTTGTCCGGGTGTCCTGGTGCCGTGCAGGAATTCGACCTGCTGTTCTTCGGCTACGCGACCCGTCGAACATCGATGAACCCGCTGCGCAAAATGCCGAACCTCGACACCATCGCCGAGAGCCTCAGGGGATATCTCGATGACTTGCCCCCCTCTTACGAGCGCCTGGTATTCGTCACGCACAGTCAGGGCGGACTGGTGGTCCAGCGGTTCCTGTGGAGGATGCTCATCGAGGGGCGGGGCAGGGATCTCGCCCGCATCCGGCGCATTGTCATGTTCGCCTGCCCCAACAATGGTTCAGAGCTCTTCCTGTTGCTGCGCCGCAGCCTCATGGCTGTCTTACGAAACAAGCAGGAGCGCGAGTTGAGGCCTCTCCAGGCCTCGGTGCAGGATGCCCAGCGCAGGGTGATGACGGGCATCGTCAACGCCGGGTACATGTCGAGCGACCGTTGTCCGATCCCCTTCATGCTCTACGCCGGGGAGAGTGACAACGTGGTCTCGCCCACCTCTGCAGTGAGTGTCTTCCCCGAGGCCACCGTGTTGCCCGGTGACCATTTCTCCGTGATCAAGCCCGGCCCGGACGGGCGGCTCGTGCGCGCTTTGCTGGGCAACCTTGACAAGGCGTTGCGGGAGCCCGTTCCTAAGGAGCTCGTTTTGAGTGCGCCTGCCTTCGCGCAATGGGAAGCGCAGGGCAAGGATTTCTTGATGGAACACCTAAGGTTCGGTCCGGTGGACGTGGTGACTGGTTCTTCCACTACCCAGTTCTTCCTTCACGGCGGCCCGTTGGAACAGCTGTCCGGTATCGACATCGTGGTGTCGTCGGAGAACACCTACTTGCAGATGTCCCAGTTCTTCAAACCCACGGTCTCGGCCTCTCTACGCCGAGCTGCTGCCATCAAAGGGGCCGGCGGCGAGATCCTGGAGGACGTGGTCGGTGACAGCCTCATCGCCTGGTTGCGGGCTCACGCCCGCTACGGCCTCCCGGTCCGGGAGGGCACGGTTGCGCCGACTCCCTCTGGAGCGCTCGCGCTTCGCGGCGTCCGACGTATCTATCACGCGGCCGTCGTCACCCCTGTGGACGGCACCAGCGAATACATCGTCAACCCATATGCCATCACCCGGGCCACGCACAGTGTCTTCGAGGTGGCCCGCAGGGAACGCCGCGAACACGATCTGCCCCTCGGGTCCATGTGCTTCCCGCTGTTCGGCTCCGGGCGTGGCGGCAGCGCGGTGGCTAGAAGCTTCGATCTCATCTGGGGTGCCCTGATGACCGAACTATGCGACGACAGTTCGTGGAGCATCCACTTCGCCGTCCGGAAGCGACACAACTTCGACCTGATCAAGCAACGACTACTGACCAAGAAGGAGGACGACGGGGCCGAGTAGACCGACCGCTGGTTCACAATGCTGCGCCGATTCGCCGGCTGTACTGTTAATGCATGGAGAGCGCCGACGGCGACGATATATCCCCGGAACCAGCCGTAGGCACTACGGCGCTGTGCCTTGCACACGTCCATGCCCCCCTTTCTCGCCTGGCAGCTATGCGCCGTAGCGCACCCCGGGGGGCGACTTCGGCCACGAGGGCGAGGGCGACCAACTCGTAGTCCCGGTGAGTCTGCTCGGCCGAACCGTTCTGCCCGCGCTGTCCGACGACCGTCGCGACGCCGTCGGGGAGTGGGACCACGACGACGCGCCCAAGGCGCCCTCCAACCCCGCCGAGGTGGTGGGCGAGGCCTGCTATGCGGTGCTCGACCCGCAGGCGCTGAAGTTGGTCTGGGACCACCTCGACCAGCAGTACCGGGGACAGTACCGTGTGCCGTCCGTGCCGCGGGTGAGCCTGCTGCGGTACAGCTGGGAGAGCTTCTGCCGCACCGTGGTGGAGCGCGAACTGGACTTGCCCGTCGGTGGCGGGACCCCCGGGTCAGACCGGGAGAAGCTGGTGGCCCTCATGGGCCGGATCGCCGGGACGATCAGGGAGGCCGGCCTGATCCGTGCCGTCGGGCCCGGGGAGAAGAACTGGCGCGGTCCGGTGCGCCCGGACCGCGCGTCACCCGAATGCCGGGCCTGCGACATCGGCTCCGCGCCCCGCCATCGTGCGGCGGAGAACCGCTTGAGCCGTGCCGACCTCGACGCCAAGTTCTACCTCTGATCTTGGCCAGTGCTCCGCCCTTCGGGGCGGGGGTGAAGGCCGTCCTTGGGTCGGAGGCGCGAAGCGCCGGAGGGCTCTGCGCTTCCGGGGTGCCGGTCAGGCGGGGCGCTGCTGGTTCTCGATGTACTGCTTGACAACGGTCAGGGGTGCCCCGCCGCAGGATCCGGCGAAGTAGGAACCGGACCAGAAGTGGCCGCCCCACAGGTACCGGCGGACGTGGCTGTCGTACTCCTGGCGGAGCCTGCGAGAGCTGACGCCCTTGAGGGAGTTGACCAGTTTGGAGAGCTGGACTTTGGGTGGGTAGTGCACGAGCAGGTGGACGTGGTCCTGTTCGCCGTTGAACTGTTTCAGCTCGGCCTCGAAGTCGGCGCAGACCTCCCGCATGATCTCTTCGGCACGGGTCAGCATGGCGTCGGTGAACGCCTTCCGCCTGTATTTAGTGACGAAAACCAAGTGAACGTGCAGGTTGCAAACAACATGGCGACCGGTTCTGACATCGGGATTAGGGTTCCAGCGCGGTGACATAAACCAATGCTAGGTTCTCGATTGTGAGTCAAGGCACCCTGGTCAAGCGACAGTTCGGGCACCGTGCCCGGCTTGCGCTGTCGCCTGCCGGGGTCCGCGCAGCGGATGATCAGGCCCACGCGGCCCGCACCATGTGGAACCTGCTGCACGCGTGGTGGCAGATGATGCCGAAGGAAAGGCGGACTCTCGGACACGCCGACGCCGCGATTCGCCAGGCCCGCGAGGACATCGGCTTCCTCGCCGTCCTGCCCGCGCAGGCCGCGCAAGCAGTGCTCAAGACGTACTTCCAGGCGTGGAAGAACTGCTGGGAGGGCCGCACCGACGCCCCGAACTTCAAGGGCCGCCTCCGCACGGTGATGTCCGTGGACATTCCTCAGGGTCGGGACCTGAACATCATCCGCGTGCACCGCCGGTGGGGCACGGTCAACATTCCCAAGGTGGGCCGGGTCCGGTTCCGGTGGACCAAAAACCTGCCCGTGGGCAAACACGCCAACACGGAGAACCGGATCACCGGGGCCCGGCTGATCAAGGACGCGCTCGGCTGGCACATCGCCTTCCGTGTCCAGACCCTTCAGGGCAAGCCCGAGCCCCACCAGGGGCCGGATATCGGCATCGACGTGGGCGTCACCGTGCCCATCGCCCTCTCGGACGGCGAAACGTACGAGCACAGCGCATGGCTGACCGCCAAGGAGAAGGACAGGCTCCTGCACCTGGAACAGCGTGCCGCGCAGCGTAAGCGGCACCGCAGGCCCGGCGAGCGCACCAGCCGCCGGCTGCACCGTACCTACGACCAGATCGCAGGACTGCGCGCGAAAGCCAAGCGCCGGGCCCTGGACTGGCAGCATCAGACGACCACCGCCATCGCCCGCACCTACGGCACCGTCGTGGTCGAAGCACTCACCATCACGAACATGGTCAAGTCCGCCAGGGGAACGGTTGAAGAGCCGGGGAAGAACGTTGCCCAGAAATCCGGGCTGAACCACTCCATCAGCCAGGAGGCCTGGGGCCGCACCGTCACCATGCTGGCGTACAAGACCGCCCAGCACGGCGGCACCCTGGTCAAAGTTCCTGCTCCTGGCACTTCCCGGCGCTGCTCCGCGTGCGGCTTCACCACGCCCGGCAGCCGGGAGTCCCAGGCGGTGTTCGTGTGCAAGAACCCGGACTGCGGCTGGTCGGGCAACGCCGACCACAACGCAGCCCGGAACGTCTTGCACCTGTACCGGATGGGCCACGCGCTCATCCCGGCTGCCGGGAGGGCAGTCGTCAGGTGCGCGAAGCGCGTCAAGTCCGCTGCCGCAAGGTAAGCGGGAATCTCCCGGCTTCAGCCGGGAGAGCACTTCAAGGATCGGCCGACGTCGACACGGCCGTGGCCGAGATCTCGGCGCGGGACGAGCGCCGACACTTCGCCGCCGTGGCGGCCTTCGCGGTGACCCGGGAGATCCGGTTGATCGACCTCGTGGACATCCCCGAACCCCCGAGCCTGTTCGACCGGGAGCAGGCGGCGCGCCGCGACTCGCTGGTCTTCCTCGCGGACTTCGCCCGGGACCTCAGCCGGCCGGTCTTCTACGACGGCCGCAAGCACCGCGACTACCGGCCCACGCAGTACGTGACCGACTACCTCCGTGAATCCACCGAGCTGGATGTCGTGGGCATCCGCTTCCGCTCGGCACACAACGGCGGCGTCAATTACGCTCTTTTTGTCGACGCCGCCCAGTGCCTGGAACCGGAGGACGTCGACAGCGACGGCACCCTGCGGCTGGTCAAGGGCTCCGAAAGGGTGGAAGACCTCACCCGCGGTGACGTAACACAAGCGGTCTAGACTCTGCCGGACGGCCTGCTGGACAGGCCGAATGCGGACAACCTCTGCCAGACCCGAAGGGTATTCGGCGCTTTGATACGGATAGATTCAGTCACCAAGCGGTACCCGGACGGAACGGTGGCGGTCGACCGCCTCTCGTTGGAGATTCCCGACCGCTCGATCACCGTCCTCGTCGGTCCCTCGGGTTGCGGCAAGACGACGACCCTGCGCATGATCAACCGGATGGTCGAACCCAGCGAGGGAACCATCCTGATCGACGGCAAGGACAGCCGGCAGCAGTCGGTCAACACGCTGCGCCGGTCCATGGGCTACGTCATCCAGAACGCCGGCCTCTTCCAGCACCGCACGATCGTCGACAACATCGCCACCGTGCCCCGGATGCTGGGCTGGGGCAAGGACAAGGCGCGGGCGCGGGCCCGGGAGCTGATGGAGCGGGTCGGGCTCGACGGCTCGCTCGCCAAGCGGTACCCCTACCAGCTCTCCGGCGGACAGCAGCAGCGCGTCGGTGTGGCGCGGGCGCTCGCCGCCGATCCGCCGGTCCTGCTGATGGACGAGCCGTTCTCGGCGGTCGACCCCATCGTGCGCAAGGGGCTGCAGGACGAACTCCTGCGCATCCAGGGCGAGTTGGGCAAGACCATCGTCTTCGTCACCCATGACATCGACGAGGCCGTCAAGCTCGGCACGATGGTCGCCGTACTGCGCACCGGCGGCAAGCTCGCCCAGTACGCGCCGCCCGCCGAACTGCTCTCCAGTCCCGCCGACGCGTTCGTCGAGGACTTCCTCGGCACCGACCGGGGCGTCCGGCGGCTCTCCTTCTTCTCCTCCGCGGGCCTCGGGCTGCTCACCGGACCGGTCGTCGCGGTCGACGCCACTGCCGAGCAGATCGCCGCGCGCGGCACATCCGAGGTCCCCTACCTCCTCGTCACCGACGTGGACGGCAGGCCCCTCGGATGGAGTGAGCCGCGGGACCTGACCGCCGGGAGCATCGACGCCGGGCGCCTGCTGTCGCACGGAAGGCCCTTCGTCGCCGGTACGGACTCGCTGCGGGCCGCGCTGGACTGCGCGGTGCTCTCGCCCACCGGGTGGGCCGTAGGCGTCGACGCCGAGGGGCGGGTCGCCGGGGTGGTCTCCCAGCAGGCCATCGGCGAGGCCATCCGAGGCGCGCATCACGAGGAGGGCCGCGACAACGACACGGCCGCCGAGGCCGTCGGATGAACGGCTTCTTCGACATCCCCAGCGACCTCCAGCACACCTGGCTCGGTCTGATCGGTCTGCATCTCAGGGAGGCCCTGCTGCCGGTCCTCGCCGGGCTGGTGATCGCGCTGCCGCTGTCCCAGCTGTGCGTGCGCTTCCGGTGGCTGTACCCGCCCGTGCTGTGGGTGACGACCGTGCTGTACGCCATCCCGTCGCTGGCCTTCTTCGTGGTCCTCATCGACTACACCGGCCAGACCGAACTCACGGTGATGATCCCGCTCACCGTCTACACCCTCGTCATCCTGGTCCCGGCGATCGTCGACGGCGTCCGCTCGGTGCCGCAGGAGACCCTGGCCGCATCGACGGCGATGGGCTTCGGGCCCGTACGCCGTTACGTGCAGGTCCAGTTGCCGATCGCCGTGCCCGCCATCATCGCCGGGCTCAGGGTGGCCACCGTGTCGAGCATCAGCCTGGTCAGCGTCGGTGCCCTCATCGGCAACCAGGGCGCGCTCGGCAACCTGCTCAATGACGCCACCATCTACAACCGGCCCGAACTCGCCTGGAACGCCGTGATCACGATGGCCGTCCTGGCGCTCCTCGTCGACGGCCTGCTGGTCGTCCTACGGCTGCTGCTGACGCCGTGGATGCCCCGACGGGCGCATTCGACACCGAAGGCCGGCCGACCCGACCCGGCCGCCCTCGCCCTGGAGGACACGGCCCGGTGAACATCCTCAACTTCATCAGCAACTTCTTCAGCGACAGCGCCCACTGGCACGGTTACGACGGCATCCCCACGCGCGTGGGCGAGCACGTCCAGTACACCCTGGAGGCACTCGCCCTCGCCGCCGCGATCGGGCTGCCCGTCGGCCTGGTCACCGGGCACTACGGGCGGGGCGGCAACGCGCTCTCCCTCCTCGCGACCGCGGGCCGGGCACTGCCGACGTTCGGTCTGCTGGTGCTGATGACCCTGTCGCTGGGATTCGGGCTGATCAACGTGATGATCCCGCTGGTCGTCCTCGCCGTACCGCCGATCCTCGTCACCACCTACGAGGCGATGCGGTCCGTCGACCCGTCCCCGGTGGACGCCGCGCGGGGCATGGGGATGCACGAGGCGGAGATCCTGCTGCGGGTCGAACTGCCCGTCGCCCTCCCGCTGATCCTCGGCGGGCTGCGCTCGGCGGCCATCCAGATCGTCTCCACGGCGACCATCGCGGCGTACGTCTCGCTCGGCGGGCTCGGCCGGTACATCGTGGACGGGCTGTACCAGCGCAACTACGAGAAGGTCGTCGGCGGTGCGGCGCTGGTCGCGCTGATGGCACTGGTGACGCTGGCGGTGTTCGGGCTGATCACCAGGCTCACGGTGTCGCGCGGAGTACTCAGGGTCAACTGAGCGACGGGCCGGGGGAGTTCCCCCGGCCCTCCTCACGCCCGGGTGCGTGCCAGTGCCTGCTCCAGCACGACCAGCAGGGCGTCGCGCACCGAGCCGCGCTCCCTCGCGTCGAAGACGATCACCGGGATCCGGTCGTTGACGTCGAGGGCCCAGCGGACCTCGTCCAGGGTGTGCTCGACGCGGCCGTCGAAGGCGTTGACGGCGACCGCGAACGGGATCTGCTTGTGCTCGAAGTAGTCGACCGCGGCGTAACAGTCGTCCAGGCGGCGGGTGTCGACGATGACGAGACCACCGAGGGCGCCCTCGACGATGTCGTCCCACATGAACCCGAAGCGCTCCTGGCCCGGCGTGCCGAACAGGTACAGCTTCAGGGTCGGGTCGACGGTGATGCAGCCGAAGTCCATCGCGACCGTGGTGGTGGTCTTGCGCGGCGTGTGGCTGAGGTCGTCCACGCCGGCGGCGACCTCGGTGATGGCGGCCTCGGTGGTCAGCGGCTCGATCTCGGAGATCGAGCCCACGGCGGTGGTCTTGCCCACACCGAAGCCGCCCGCGATCACCATCTTGACCGGCAGCGGCGGTCGTACGGCGGCGGTCTGCGCGGCCGAGGGCCGGGCGGCCGGATCAGTCGGTCTCACGGAGTACCCCTTGTGAATCGGGGATGGCACGCAGGCCGTCGATGAGCCTGCGCAGGACGGAGGCGTCGTGGGTGACGCCGGTGTCGGGCACGTGCACCGTCAGCTGCCCCGCCGTGCGCAGGTCCTCGGCGAGGATCCGGACCACGTTCAGGTGCAGCCGCAGCCGGGCCGCGATCTCCGCGATGGACTGCGGGATCCGGCACGCGGCGACGATGTCGTGCTGTTCGAAGGAGAGCCGGTCGAGCATGGCGAGCCCCTCGGCGGTGGCCACCACCTGGGTCTCCACGGGCATCGTCCGGCCGGACGGACCGGGTGCCACCCGGCCGGCGGTCACCAGGAACGGCCGTACGGCGGCGACGGGGCCGACCACCGGGTCCGCGCCCGGTGGCATGCCGCCGGCCTCGCCTGCACCGCTCTCAGTGCGGCCGTCCGCCATGGCTGTGTGTCTTCCTCTCCGGCCGGGCGGTGCCCGGTCAGCGCTTCGACGCGGCGCCGACGCTGTTCTTCAGTTCGAGCACGAGCTGGGGGTTGAGCGCGCTGCCGGCCCGGTTGGCGAACAGCGTCATCTCGTACGCGATGTTGCCCAGCTTGGCCTCCTTGTCGGTCACCACGCCGAGCACGGCGCCGCTGCCGATCGCGGAGACCAGGACATGGCCGCCCTCCAGATCGATGATGACCTTGTTGAGACCGCCGAGACCGTAGTTGCCGGAGGCGCCGGCGGCCAGGCTGGTGATGCCGGAGACGATTGCGGCGAGGCGCTCGGAGTCCGCGTGTTCACGCAGCTCCGACACCGCGATGAGCAGCCCGTCCGAGGACACGGCGATGGCGTCGACGACGCCCGCGGTCTCCGTAGCGAAACGATTCAACAGCCATGTGAAGTCGGCTGCGGCGGCCTGCAGGTCGGCGGGCGTGGTGCCTTCCGTAGGCGTGTCACCTGTGGACGTGCTCACTGCTCCGCTCCTTCCGGGGAGTGGTTCTGGTCGTGCGGGGGGTCGGATGCGGTCCGGTGGGTTTCCACGTCGGCCTTTTCGGCCTCGAACACCGGTCGTGTGTGGCTGCCGGTCTCGGTGTCCCGGTGCGCGCGCTCCACGGCCGCCTCGAACTCGTCGAGAGCGTCGCGTACGGCGTCCGCGTCGGCGGGCCGGGACGGGGCCGTCTTCTGCACGACGTCCGCACCGAGGGTGGTGCGCAGCGTGGC
Source organism: Streptomyces sp. NBC_00285 (assembly GCF_036174265.1). Classification (NCBI taxonomy): domain Bacteria; kingdom Bacillati; phylum Actinomycetota; class Actinomycetes; order Kitasatosporales; family Streptomycetaceae; genus Streptomyces; species Streptomyces sp. NBC_00285. Next base: position 8,216,570 of record NZ_CP108055.1, read on the forward strand.
ACCCCGGACCCGGCGTCGCAGCGGACGGGCGTCGGCGGGGTCGCCGTCGGCGCCGGGAGCCTCGGCGACGGGTGCCGACGGCGACCCCGCCGCCTCGCCGGTGCGGGCCTTCGGGATGAACGGGGCGTCGGCGGGGCCGGGTTCGCCCCCTGAGCCGTCACCACCCGCGGCGGCCGTGGCCGCCTGGTCGCGCTGCGGAACGCGGCGCGGGAGCGGTGCGGAGTCGTCGGTGGTGGATGCCACAGGGCCGGTCCCGGCGCTGTGGGAGAGCACGGCGGCCCGGCCGGACTCGGCCTGACCGGCGGCAGGTGCCGCGTCCGCGTCGACGGCCCATGACGGTCCGGAACCCGTCCGCGCGCGGGCGGTGTCCGCGGAGTCGGCCGCCGGAGCCGTGGCCATCGCCACCGGGCTCATCGTCAGCAGCAGTGACGAGGGGATCGTCACCTCGGCCGTCACGCCACCGCCGGGGGTGCGGGACAGGGCCACGCTCACCTCCCAGCGGCGCGCCAGTGTGCCGACGACGAACAGGCCGAGGACCTTCGTCGGTACGAGGTCGAGGCGCTCGCGGCGGATCAGGCGGGCGTTCTCCTCCTCCAGGCGCTCGGCGCTCATGCCGAGACCGTGGTCGGAGATCACGACCAGAGCACCCTCGTGGCTGTTCTTGACGATCACCTCGACGGGGCTGCCCGCGGGCGAGAAGGACACGGCGTTCTCGACGAGTTCGGCCACCATCAGGGTCAGGTCGCCGATGATGTCGGGCTCGACCATGGCCTCCGTGCCGGCCTGCAGGGAGACCCGCCGGAAGCCCTCGATCTGCCCGAGTGCGGCCCGCACGACGTTGGTGAGCGCGAGTGGCCCGGAGTCCAGGACCGTCTCGCGGATGCCGGCGAGCAGCATCAGACTGTCGGCGTTGCGGCGCAGACGTACGGCGATGTGGTCGATGCTGTAGAGGCGTTCCAGGAGTGCGGGGTCCGTCTCGCCGCGCTCCACCGCGTCGATCAGCGCCAGCTGCCTCGTCGTCAGGTTGCTCACCCGGCGGCCCACGTTGCCGAACATCTCGGCGACGTTGCGGCGGCTGAGGACCTGTCGTTCGAGGAGGGCGACCGCGGTGGTCTGCACCTGGTTGAACACGTCGGCGAGGTCGCCGATCTCGTCCTTCGCGGTGACCGGCATCTCCTGGAGCCGCGGCGTCCCGGTGTCCTCGGTGTCGTCGTCGGCGACGCGCGCCAGCTCACGGCCGGCCACGTCGGCGACCTGCTTGGCCGCGACGGTCAGGGCCTGCACCGGGCGCACCACGGAGCGTCGTACGGCGACCGAGAAGGCGAGCCAGAGCACGAAGCCCAGCAGGGCGGCCCCGAGCAGCCAGGCGGCGTTCGAACGGGCGCTGCGGGAGGCGGCGTCGGCGCGGTCGGCGATCTGGTCGATGAGCGAGGTGGTGGTCTTCAGCCGGGTCCGGGCCTGCGCGCGGTAGTCGGGGTAGGAGTCGAGCGCCGTCTGGAACGCCTGCTTGATCTCGGCGTTCGAGCCCGCCTGGAGCGCGCTGGGGTCGATCTGCAGCTCGGCGTACTGCCGGGAGATCGCCGCCTGGGCGCTGTTGTGCTCGATGTCGCCGAGTTCCTGGGCCTGTCCCTCGGTGGCGAACCGGCTGAAGCGGTCGACCTGGTGGGTGTACTCGTCGTAGGAGCCGATCGCGCCGATCAGCTCGATGAGGGCGTTGGAGTCGCCGGTCGTCGCGGAGAAGACACCGGTCTCGAAGGAGCCGTGCGCGGCGTCGGCACGCAGCAGCGAGTCGAGCAGGTTGCCGGTGAAGGTGGCCGCGAGAGAGGGGTTGCGGTCGAGTCCGAGGCCGTCGATGAGGCCCTGGGACGCGTCGCTGTAGGCCGGGTCGATGTTGTCGGCGGGGAGGTAGGCCTTCTCGATGGTGCTGCGCAGGTCCTGCAGGCCGTTGACCTCGCGCAGGGCCTGGGCCTCTTCGTACGGGAGCCGGTCGCCGAAGGTCACGCGGACCTTCTCGACCTGGTCGTCGACGGCGGTCTGGGCCGCGCGGTAGGCGGTCTGCGAGGGGGTGCGGCCGTTCCAGGTGGACTGGTGGCGCACGGAGAGCAGGACGGCCTGCTGGTGCTCGGCCTCCAACTGCCCCACGAGCTTGGCGACCTGGGCGCTGTCCCGCACCAGCTGGGCCGCGTCGGACGCGTCGGTGGACTGGCCGACCTGGTCGGCGAAGAGATACGCCAGCAGCGCGGCGACCACCGCGAGCGGCACACCCACCAGGATGTTCAGCTTGCGCCGGAAGGGCCAGCGCTCGGCGAAGTCCCGGATCCCCCGTATTCGACTGCCACGGGTGCCGCCCCGGGCCGGCGACGGTGCCGACCGGGTGGACGCGCCCACCTCGTTCGTGGACACCAGCCCTCCTTCGTGGGTGTCTCGGCCGGCGCACAGGATCGCGCATGACCGATTCCGATAGCTGCAGGACGACGGTGCATCAAGACACCTGAATGGCTCCTGCACGCCTGTGTGACCGGCGCCAACCTCGGCGAGACTACAGCCTCTTCGGACAGCGCTTCCTGCCACCCCGAGTCAAGAATCCGTTACAACCCGAGTGTCACCCGGCGCGCCGGTTTCGCGCTTCCTTCACAACGGACTACGGATAGGCGTCAATTGTGACCAGGCCGGTCTTGACTGACCGAGAACCGGCTGGATTGGATCAGTGCAAGGGCTTCCCCCTAGAACGCCCTTGAACCACCTTGCATCCCCAGAGTTCCGGAACGGGAATCGTGACTTCTACCGCCGCACACCGCAGGTCCCTCAGGAAGAACCCCGGCGTGGGCGCTCTCGCGCTCGCCGCCGCCACGGTCCTGCTGGCGGGATGCGGGTCCTCCGACAAGGCCTCCGACCCGCTCTCCGAGGACACCGCAGGCGCGGGCAGCGGCGACACCGTGGTCGTCGGCTCCAACAACTTCGCCGAGAGCATCCTGCTCGCCGACATCTACGGTGAGGCCCTGAAGGCCAAGGGCGTCAAGGTCACCTACAAGCCCAACATCGGCAGCCGCGAGACCACCTACGGTCTGCTGAAGAACGGCTCGATCACCGTTCTGCCCGAGTACAACGGCTCGCTGCTGGCCTACCTGGACAAGGACGCCAAGCAGGAGTCGGCCGAGGGCGTGAACGCCGCGGCCAAGGCGAAGCTCGACACCAAGCTGACGCTGCTCGACTCGGCGCCGGCGGAGGACAAGGACTCGGTCACGGTCAACGCGGAGACCGCGAAGAAGTACAGCCTGACCGCCGAATCCACCCTCGCCGACCTCAAGTCCGTCGCCGGCGACCTGGTCATCGGCGGCTCGCCGGAGTTCCAGACCAGGCAGCAGGGCCTGCTGGGCCTGGAGTCCACGTACGGCCTGAAGTTCAAGTCCTTCAAGGCGCTCGACGCGGGCGGTCCGCTGACGCAGGCGGCACTGAAGAAGAACACCGTGCAGGCCGCGGACATCTTCACGACCGACCCGACCATCATCAAGGAGAAGTTCGTCGTCCTCCAGGACTCGAAGAACCTCTTCGGCTTCGCGAACGTGACCCCCCTGGTCTACAAGTCGGGTCTCTCCGCGGAGGGCGTGGCCGCCCTCAACGCGGTCTCCGCCAAGCTGGACACCAAGGCGCTCCTCGAGATGGACACCCAGGTGCAGCTGGACAACAAGGACCCGCTGGACGTGGCGAAGGCCTGGCTGAAGACGAACGGTCTCGGCTGACCCACGCGCGCCACACGCACCGACTGAGGAACCGGCGCGGGCACCCGCCTTCACGGGGGAGGCCCGCGCCGTTCTCATGGGGTCACGTCGGCCGCTGACGGCGGGCTCGCGCTCACGCACCGAGTTCCGCCCGCACCCGGGCCGCCGCACCCACCGTCACCGCGTCCCCGCCGAGCAGGGCGGGCACCACCCGTACCGGGTGCCCGCTGACCGGCGGTTCGGCGCTCAGGGCGCGCTGGACCGCCGGTGCCAGCAGGTGCCAGGACCGGCTGACGCCGCCGCCGATCACGACCGTGGTGACGTCCAGCAGGCCTGCCGTGACGAGGAGCGCGCGGGCGACGGCGGCACCCGCGTCCTCGTACACGCCGAGCGCGACCGGGTCGGAGACCTCCGCCACCTCCCGCGCGCTCAGCTCCCGCCCGGTCCGGGCCCCGTACCGGGCCGCGATCGCCCGTCCCGACGCCAGCGTCTCCAGGTGCCCGCGGCCCCCGCACGTGCAGGGCAGATCGCCGAAGCCCGGGACGTGCCCGATCTCGCCCGCCGCGCCGTGCGGTCCGTCGTACAGTGCGCCGTCCAGCCACAGCGCCCCGCCGACGCCGGTGCCGAGGGTCATCCCGAGCACATACGGTTCGCCCGCGACGGCACCGGCCGTGGCCTCGCCGCGCAGGAACGCGTTGACGTCGTTGTCCAGGAACGCCGGAACCCCCAGCGCCTCCTCGAAGGCCGCTGTCACCGCGAACCCGGCCCAGTCCCGGAAGGAGTCGCTGGCGACCAGGACCCGCCCGGCCCGCGCGTCCACCACGCCTGCCGCCCCGATCCCGACCCCGAGCAGCCGCGCGTCCATACGGTCCAGCAGCAGGCGTACGGCGTCCAGCGCGGCGCCCACCATCGCGGCCCCGCCGGCCGCCGCGGGAGTGGGCACCTCCAGCCGGTCCACGACAGTCAAGTCGTCGGTGCACAGGGCCACTTGAGTGGTCGTACCGCCGATGTCGACGCCGGCGACCGCCTTCACGCGGTGACCTCCGCCTGCCGCTGTGCACGGCGCTGCCGCTGCAGCACCGGATCCGGCACCGGTACGGCCGCGATGAGCCGTCGCGTGTACTCGGTCTCCGGGTGCAGCAGCGTGGACATGGTCGGCCCCTGTTCCTGGACCCGCCCGTCCCGCATGACGACGACCTGCTGGGCGAACTCCTGCACGACGGCCAGGTCGTGGGAGACGAAGAGACAGGCGAACCCCAGCTCCCGCTGCAACTCGGCGATCACCTCCAGCACGGTCCGCTGCACGCTCACGTCCAGCGCACTGGTGGGCTCGTCCGCGACCAGCAGCCGGGGTTCGAGCACCAGCGCCCGGGCGAGACTCACCCGCTGGCGCTGGCCACCGGACAGTTCACGCGGGCCCCGCACCGCCAACTCCCGCGGCAGCCGCACCAGTTCGAGCACCTCCGCGACCCGTTCCCGTCGCTCGGCGCCCGTCATGCCCCGGCGGTGCACCCTGAGCGGCTCGGCCACGCACTCCGCCACACTCATCCGCGCGTCCAGCGAGGCCACCGGGTCCTGGAGCACCACGCCCACCCCGGCGAGCAGCGCCCGCCGCTTCCGGCCCCGGACCCGGGCCAGGTCGGTGCCGAACAGCGACACCGAACCGGAGGCGGGTGCGATGAGCCCGAGCGCGACCCTGGCCGCCGTCGACTTGCCCGACCCGGACTCGCCCACGAGCCCGACGGTGTCACCGGGACGGACGTCGAGGGAGACCCCGTCGAGTGCCCGGACCCGCCCGAACCGCACGGACACGTCCCGCAGTCGCACCACGGGAGCATCCGTCCCGGAGGCCGGGGGAGTGTCCTTCTGAGGGGCCGAAGGCGTGTCCGCACCGCTGATCCTCAGGCGTGGCACCGCCGCCAGCAACGCCCGCGTGTACGCGTGCTCCGGCCGCAGCAGCACGTCCTCCACCGGCCCGGTCTCCACGACCTCGCCCCGCAGCATCACGGCGACCCGGTCCGCGAAGTCGGCGACCACGCCCATGTTGTGCGTGACGAGGAGGACACCCGTGCCCGAGTCGGCCGCGAGCCGCCGCAGCAGGTCCAGGATCTCGGCCTGCACGGTGACATCGAGCGCGGTGGTCGGCTCGTCCGCGATCAGCAGAGCAGGCGAGTTGGCGATCGCCATGGCGATGACGACCCGCTGCCGCTGCCCGCCCGACAGCTGGAAGGGGAAGGCCGAGGCCCGCCGCTCCGGCTCGGGAATCCCGACGCGGCGCAGCAGGTCGACCGCCTCACGCGCGGCCTGTGACCGGGAGACGTCCTGGTGATTGCGTACGACTTCCGCTATCTGGGCGCCGACCCGGGTCAGCGGGTCGAGGGCGGTGGCAGGTTCCTGGAAGACCATGGAGGCCGTACGTCCCCGCAGCCCGGCGAGCGAGGCCTCCGGTGCCCCGACGACTTCCGTACCGTCGACGCTCACCCGCCCCGAGACCCGTGCACTGTCCGGCAGCAGGCCCATCGAGGCCAGTGCCACCGTCGACTTGCCGGACCCCGACTCGCCGACGAGCGCGAGCGTTTCGCCGGGGCGGACCTCCAGGGACACCCCGCGCACGGCGGGCACGTCACCCGTCTCCGTGGAGAACGTCACTCCGAGGTCCTCGATGGTCAGGATGTTCACGCGCGTCCCCTCACGTCGAAGGCGTCCCGCAGGCCGTCGCCGATCGCGTTGAACGCGCACACGACGAGGATGATCGCCAGGCCCGGCGGCACGATCAGCCACCAGCGTCCCGAGTACGCGGCCGTCAGCCCGGCCGACAGCATGCCGCCCCAGTCGGTCTTCGGCGGCTGGACACCGAGGCCCAGATACGACACATAGGCGATGAGCAGGATCGCGTCGGCGACCTGGAAGGTGCCCGCGACGACGATCGTGGACACCGAGTTCGGCAGGATGTGCCGGCGGATCGCCCGCCCGTGCGTCCCTCCGGTCGCCCGCAGGGTCAGCACATAGTCCCGGTTCTTGAGCGTGAGCGTCTCGGCCCGCACCAGCCGGGACGGCACCAGCCAGGACACCAGCCCGAGGACGAGAATCAGCCCGGACGTGCCGGGACTGGTGATGGCGGACACGACGAGCAGGATGAACAGCGCCGGGATGGCGATGCCCGCGTCGACGACCCGCATCATCACGGCGTCGACCCACCCGCCCGCATACCCCGCCACGGCCCCCCACAGCGTGCCGATGACGGTGGCGAGCACCCCGGCCGCCAGCCCGACCGACAGGGACACCTGCCCGCCGTACATGAGCCGCCCGAGCTGGTCGTGCCCGACGGCATCGGTTCCGAGCCAATGGGAGCCGCTGGGCCCGAGGTTGACCTGGGTGAGATCGGTGTGGGTCTGATCGGTGGAGTAGAGGAGCGGCCCGACGAAGCAGAAGCCCAGGAACAGGATGACGACGATGAGCCCGGCCACGGCCAGCTTGTTGCGCGCGAAGCGCGCCTTCAGGGGCGCGGGGAACGGCGCGACCAGCCCCCACCGGCCCGCACTCTGAACACTCATACCCGCCCTTCCTTCACCCGAGGATCCACAACCCGCTGCACCACATCCGCAAGCAACGTCCCGACGACCGTCGCGACAGAAATGACCAGCACACACCCGAGCAGCACCGGATAGTCGGACGACTGCGCGGCGGACCAGAACAACAGCCCCATCCCCGGGTAGTTGAAGAGCTGCTCCACCACCAGCGCGCCCCCGAACAGCACCGGCACGTAGTACCCGAGCATCGCGATCACCGGGGTGAGCGAGTTGCGCAGCACATGCCGGAAGAGCACCGCGTACTGCCCCGCACCGCCCGCGCGAGCGGTCCGCACGTAGTCCTCGGACAGGTTCTCCAGTGTCGCGCCCCGCATGTACCGGCTGAACACGGCCACCATCGACGCGGCCCCGGTCACCACGGGCAGCACCAGTGCCGCCGGGTCCGCCAACACCTGCGCCAGCGTGTCCCCTTGGGGTGCCTGTGAGGGGAACCACCGCAGGGTCTGCGTGAACAGCAGGATCAGCAGCAGCCCGAGAAAGTACACCGGCGTCGAGTACGCCACGAAGCTCAGCGTGGTGATGACGTAGTCGGCCGGCTTGTTCCTCCGCACCGCCTGCCACATCCCCAGCGGCACCGCCAGCAGCAGTCCGACGATGGCGGACAGCACGGTCAGCACCAGCGTTTTCGGCAGTCGTTGCCCGATCAGCCGGGACACCGCCTCGTTCAGCGTGTACGACGTCCCGAGATCGCCTTGCGCCAACTCGCGCAGATAGTAGGCGTACTGCACGGGCAGGGACCGGTCGAGCCCCTGCTCGTGGTTGAACGCGGCGATCTGCCCGGCCGTCGCCTGCGGCCCGAGGATTCCGCGCGCGGGACCCCCGGGAAGCGCGTGCAGCAGGCAGAAGACCACGATCGTCACGATCAGGATCACGGCGAGGGCCTGCGACAGCCTCCGTGCGAGGTAGCGGACCGTCTCCACTACTTGGTCCACTTCCACTGCGCCGGGTGGAAGTTGGCCAGCGAGTCCTGGGAGAAGCCGCCGAGGCCGTTCCTGACGACGGAGATCTGGTAGTCCGGCTCGGGCAGCCAGATGACCGGCAGTTCCTTGGCGAGGGCCGCGCTGTAGTCCTGGACGGCCTGGTTCGAACTCGACGTGGTGGTCGCCGAGATGAGCTTGTCGACGTCCGGGTCGGAGTAGTTGCCGAAGTTGGAGCCGCCGCCGGTCTGGAACAGCGAGTCACCGGTCGGGAAGGCGTTGAAGTACCAACTGCCGGCGGTGCCGAAGAAACTCAGCTGCCACTTGCAGATCGACTGCCCCGACGTGCACTGCGGGGTCTGGGAGAGCACCGAGTTGACCGGCGCCGTCTTGATGGAGAACGCGATGCCGGTCTTCGCGAGCGAGGACTGGATCGCGCTCATCATGTTGTCGGTGACCGTGGAGCCGGACTGCGAGAGCACCTGCATCCGGAACTTCGTGCCCTTGGCGACGCCCGCACCGCACTTCGCCGGCTCGGAGCAGGTCATGACCCCGCCCTGCTCGGTCCAGCCATGGCTCGTCAGCAGCGACTTGGCGGTGTCGTTCGAGAACGGGTACGGGTTGTCCTTCTGCACCGGCGATAGGAAGTCCGAGGTCTGTCCCTGCGGGATCGGCCCGTAGCCGGGTACCGCCGTGCCGGCCAGAACGACCTTCGCGAGGCTCGCCTGGTCGATCGAGTGCTGGATGGCCTGACGGGCGTAGAGCTGCTTGAACACCGCGCCCATGGAAGGGTTGTTGAAGTTGTACGGCATGTAGGTGATGGCCCAGCCCGACCACGGCTCCACCTTGTAGCCCTGCGCGGTGAAGCTGTCCTTCTGGTCGAGGTCGGTCGCCTCGATGTAGCCGTAGTCGACGCTGCCGGACCGCAGGGCGTTCTTCTCGGCGTCGGTGGTGGTGAACGGGAGCAGGTTCACCGTGGGGATGTTCGCCTTCTCGCCGCCGTCGTACTTCTTGTTGGCGGTCAGGACGACCTTGCCGGCGGTGGAGAAGGACTTGACGGCGTAGGGGCCGCTGATGGTCTTCCACAGCGGGTTCGAGGCGTAGCCGGAGATGTTCTTCGCCGCATTGTTGAGATACGTCCATGCCTGCTTGGCGTCCCGGCTCCCGGCCCAGGCGTGCTGGGGCAGCGGGGTGATGGAGTTCAGCTCGTTGGCGAGCATCCACTGCGGGTTGTAGGCCTTGTCGAAGGTGATCGTGAAGTGGGTGTCGTCGACCGTCTTGAAGGACGTCCAGTTGTCGGGCGCCTTGCCCGGGTTGTAGCCCGCCCACGCGGCCTTGTTCGCCTTGATGAGGTCGAACCAGAACTTCACGTCCGCGGAGGTGATCGGCTTCCCGTCGCTCCAGTGCCGGTCGCCCAGGGTGATCGTCACGCTCTTGTCGTCGGCGGCGAAGGTGGCGTCGGTGGCGACCGAACCGGCCTTGTTCCAGCCGATCTTGCCGGTCGAGCCGTCGTAGGCGATGAGCGGCTCCCACAGCGTGTTCGCGATGGAGATGTTGTTGGTGTTGAGGTGGGCCGCGGTGCCGATCGGCAGGATCCAGTTCGGCGTGAAGTTCGCGGGCAGCGCGTAGTTGACGGCGCCGTGCGAGGACGACGCCGTGCCGCTCGACCCGGAACAGGCGGTCAGCAGCAGGGTGCCCGCGCTGAGGGCGGCGGCACCGGCGAGGAGTCTTTGGCGGGCAGGGGACATGGCGTGCTCCTGGGACCAGGGAGGTGGAAGCGGGGGTGGGGCCAGTGAACGCCCCCTCTGTTGGAAGAAATAGGCGTGCCGCTGTAAAAAGCCTGTTTCTGCTGTTCTGAAAAAAGTGCAAAGAGGCCTTCCGGGCTTACGCTCGACACCCCGGCCGCCGAATTCGGAAGTAACTTCGTCCATGATTGAAAAAAGTCCGCCAGCGCACCCCCCTCCGCCCCGACGGCACGGCACCGGTTTCTCCTCGCTCGCCGAAGGCGTCCTCGAACTCCTCGCCTCCGGCCAGGCGACGACCCGCACGGAACTCTCCGCGCTCCTCGGCGCCGCGCCCTCGACGGTGTCCTTCGCGGTCGGACAGCTCCTGGACCGCGGGCTGGTGGCCGAGGAGGGCACCCGGTCCTCCGCCGGCGGACGGCCCCGCAAGGTGCTGCGGCTCGGCGGCAGCGACGGATACGCGGTCGCGGCCGACCTCGGCGGAAAGCACGCGCATGTCGGGGTCGTGCACCCCGGCGGCGGCCTCACCGACGTGTCGACCGTGCCGTTCGCCACGGCGGACGGCCCCGAGGCCGCGCTGCCCGGTCTCGCGGAGACCCTCCAGGCACTGATCGGCCGGCACGGACGGGAGCGGCTGCGGGGCGTGGGCCTGTGCCTGCCCGGCCCGGTCGACGTCGAGCCGGGCCTGGTGACACTGCCCGCGCGCATGCCCGGCTGGAACCGGTTCCCCGTCCGGGACTGGTTCGAGGAGCGCTTCGGCGTCCCGGTGGCCGTCGAGAACGACGCCAACTGCATGGCCGTCGGCGAGCACAGCGTCCGGCCCGTCGAGCACCGGCAGTCGATCATGGTGAAGGTGGGCTCCGGGATCGGCGCGGGCGTGATCGTGGACGGCCGGCTGTACCGGGGCGCGACCGGCGGAGCGGGGGAGATCACCCACGTCCGCGTCGAGGCCGCCCAGGACACTCCGTGCTCGTGCGGCAACACGGGCTGTCTGGAGACGGTCGCCTCGGGCGCGGCACTGGTCCGGATCCTGCGGGAGCGGGGCCTTGAGGTGGCGAGCACCGAGGACGTCGTACGGCGCGCCGTCGACGCCGACCCCGAGGCCACCCGCGCGGTCCGTCAGGCCGGCCGCTACCTCGGCCAGGTCCTCGCGGCCAACGTCAACTTCTTCAACCCCGACGCGGTGTACCTCGGCGGCATCCTGTCCACGCTGGAGCCGTTCGTCGCGGCCGTTCGCAGCCAGCTGTACGAGGGCTGCCATCCGTTGGTGACCCAGCGTCTGGTGATCGAGCGCACGTCACTGGGCGCGGACGCGGGGCTGGCGGGAGCCGGCCAGTTCGCGTTGCAGCGGGCGCTGGCGCAGGCGATGCAATCGGTCACGGGCGTCCGGGGATGACGAGAGCGCCCCATCAGGGACGCGGGGAACCGCGCGAACAGCCTCGACGGCACCGCAGACGACTCAGGGGAACAACCATGCCGACATCCCGACCCGTAATCGCCGTCGCAGGCCTCGGCATCGAGTCCTCGACCTTCTCCCCGGCCCGCACCCAGGCGCCCGCCTTCCACGCCCAGCGGGGTGCGGATGTCCTCACCCGCTACCCCTTCCTCGCCCCGGGCCGGCCGTTGCGCGAGGCCGCCGACTGGCGGGGCGCCCTCGTGGGCAAGGCGCTGCCGGGAGGCACGGTCACGGCCGCCGCCTACGCCGAGCTGACCGGTGAACTCCTCACCCGGCTCGCGCAGATGGGCCCGATCGACGGCCTCTGGTACGACATCCACGGCGCGATGACCGTGGAGGGCCTGGACGACGCCGAGGCCGAACTCCTGAACCGGATCAGGGACGTCATCGGTGCCGGGACCGTCGTGTCCACCTCGATGGACCTGCACGGCAACGTCTCCCGTGACCTCGTCCACCGCACCGACCTGATCACCTGCTACCGCATGGCCCCGCACGAGGACGCCATGGAGACGAAGGAGCGGGCCGCCCGGAACCTCGTGGACCACCTCGCCGGCGGAGCCCCGCGCCCCGTCAAGGCCTGGATCCCGGTGCCCGTGCTCCTGGCCGGCGAGCAGACCTCCACCCGGATCGAACCGGCGAGGAGCGTCTACGCCGCCGTGGCCGAGGTGGAGGCGGAGGCGGGTGTGACGGACGCGGCGATCTGGGTCGGCTACGCCTGGGCCGACGAACCCCGCAACCGGGCCGCCGTCGTCGTCACGGGCCTTTCCGCGGACGCCGTGACGACCGGTGCCGAACGGCTCGCCCGCGGCTTCTGGAAGGCCCGCCACGACTTCGGGTTCGTCGCCCCCACCGGCACCCTGGAGGAGTGCCTGGACGCGGCCCTGGCCTCCGGGCGCCGCCCGTACTTCGTCAGCGACACCGGCGACAACCCGACCGCCGGCGGCGCGGGTGACGTCACCTGGGGGCTCCAACAGGTGCTGGCCCGGCCTGAGTTCGCTGACCCCTCCGGCCCGACGGTCATCTACGCCTCCGTGCCGGGCCCGGCCGCCGTCGACGCGACCGTACACGCCGGCGTCGGGGCCACGGTGACCGTCACCGCGGGCGCCGAGGTCGACGACCGGCACGCCGGCCCGCTCACTCTGACCGGCGTGGTCCACGCCGTCCGGCACGGCGACCTGCACGCGCAGACCGAGGCGGTGCTGCGGGTGGGGAGCGTGTACGTGATCCTGACGCGGCTGAGGAAGCCGTACCACCATGAACACGACTTCACCGACCTGGAGTTGCAGCCGCGGGACGCGGACGTCGTCCTCGTCAAGATCGGCTACCTGGAGCCCGAGCTGTTCGCGATGGCCGCCGACTGGAAGATGGCCCTCACTCCGGGCGGCGTCGACCAGGACCTGCCACGCCTCGGTCACCGGCGCATCCGCCGGCCCATGTTCCCCTTCGACCGGGAGATGTCCGATCCGGACCTCGGGGCCCGCGTGATCCCGTCCTCGGACGAGGAGTTGACCGGGCCCGACGAGTGAACGTCCGTACCCAGGACCCTTCTTGCCCTACTCCTCGACCGCTTCGGCGATCAGCAGGTCAAGCAGGGTGATCAGTACGTCCCGGGACGACTCGCGCCGGCGGGCGTCGCACAGCACCACCGGGACACCCGCCGGCAGCGCGAGGGACTCCCTGATGTCCTCGGCCGGGTACGGATGCCGTCCCTCGAAGCCGTTGACGGCGACGACGAAGGGGATGCGGCGGCGTTCGAAGAAGTCCACGGCGGCGAAGCTGGACTCCGGGCGGCGTACGTCGATGAGGACGACCGCGCCCAGGGCGCCGACGGCGAGGTCGTTCCACATGAACCAGAACCGCTGCTGGCCCGGGGTGCCGAAGAGGTAGAGCACGAGTTCGTCGCTGATGGTGATCCGGCCGAAGTCCATGGCCACCGTGGTGGCCCGCTTCTGCTCGATCCCGGCGAGGTCGTCGACCCCCAGGCCCGCGACGGTGAGGGGTTCCTCCGTGCGCAGCGGGGCGATCTCGCTGACCGACCCGACCATGGTGGTCTTGCCGACGCCGAAACCCCCCGCGATCAGGATCTTGACGGTGTCGGGCGCGGCGGGAGTCCCAGCAGTCTCGACGGCGAGCGTCTCAGAGCCGGCCAAGGCCATCCCTCACTTTCTGCAACAGGTCCAGGTCCGTCGTGCGGGGCGAGACGGGGCGCGGCGGGCGCGCGGTGATCAGACCCGCCTCCAGCAGGTCGCACAGCATGATCACGACCACACTGACCGGGAGGTCGAGCAGCGCCGCCAGCTCCGCGACGGCGAGCGGGCGGGCGCACCGGCGCAGGATGCGGGCCTGCTCCGGCTGCGGCCGGGGGGCCCGCTCCGGGCGCGGGTCCACCGCGGTCACCGTGGTGATGAGGGTGAAGTCGGCGCGGCTGGGCCGGGTCCGCCCGCCGGTCAGGGCGAACGGCCGTACCAGCCGGCCCGCCGCGTCGCTGTCGGTCACCTCATCCGCCGGTGGGGCCGATGCCGGCCCGTGGCGCCGCACTGAGGTGCTCGCCGATCTTCTTCACCAGCATGTTCATCTGGTACGCCACCACGCCGACGTCGGCGTTCGGCCCCGTCAGGACGACCAGGTGGGCGCCGGGTCCCGCCGAGGTGAGGATCAGGAAACTGTTGGCCATCTCGATGAGCGCCTGGCGCACCGGGCCGCCCCGGAAGTCCATGCTGACGCCCTTGCTCAGGCTCATCAGCCCGGACGCGGTCGCCGCCAGCCGTTCGGCGTCGTCGCGCAGGAACCCGGTGGACTTGCTGACGACCAGCCCGTCCTCGGAGAGCACGACAGCCTGCGTCACGTCGGCGACCCGCTCCACGAGTCCGGTGAGCAGCTGGTCCAGCTGGGTGTGCGTGGCGGGGGTGGGGCGTGTCATGGCGTGTCCTTCATGAGCGATCGGAGCGGGGAGCGTGGGCGGCGACGGCCGGGTCGTGCGGAACACCGAGCGGATCGGGCTCGGCGGCGGCCGCTTCCTTGAGGGCGTCGAGGGGGTCGTCGTCGGCGGGAGTCACTTCCTCGGGAACGCCGAACGGGCCGGTCCCACGGCCGGTCGCTGCGTCCTCCGCCACGTCCTCCGCCACGTCGAACGGGTCGGCCTGGACGGGTGCGGCCTTCGGGGCGTCGTGGGGCTCAGTCCGGGCGGTCGGGTCTGCCGGGCCGTCGAGCGACCCGTTGAGCGAGCCGTCGAGGGGGTCGTCCTCGTCCCGGGCGCGGAGCGTGCCGCGTTGGAAGCCGGCGAGTGAGGAGGCCGCGTGGTCGGCGGTGAAGTCCTCGGCGTCCGCTTCCTCGCAGTCGGCCGGAGCTTCGTCGCGCAGTTCGACGGCGAGGCTGGTCTGGGGCACTCGCCGGGGAAGGGGGACGAGAGTGCCGGGGCGGCTGTCGGCAGCCGGGGCGGCAGCGGTGACGCGTGCGGGGGCGGGCGTTGTGGCCCCTGCCCGTCCGGCGGCGGGCTCCACGCCGCCGTCCGCGTCCGCCGCGTCGGCGGGCAAGTCGGGGCCGCCGGAGCCCGGCACCTCCGCGGAGACGTCCGCATCCCCGGCGCCCGTCGTGCGCGTCAACCCCGCCAGAACCCTCGCGCCGGTCCCGAGCCCGGCGGCCACCAGGTCACCGGCGTCGGCCCGGTCCGGCACCATGGCGTCCTCTCGTACGACGACCTCGTGCGGGATCAGCACGATCGCCGTGGTCCCCCCGTACGGCGAGGATCGCAGGGTCACCTGGATGCCGTGGCGGTTGGCGAGGCGGGCGATGACGAACATGCCGAGGCGGAGGTCGTCGGCGAGGGCGACGACGTCGAACTTGGGGGCCTCGGCCAGGTGGGCGTTGAAGGAGTCGTACTCGTCCTCGGACATGCCGAGACCCCGGTCCTCGACCTCGACGGCCAGGCCCTTGGCGACCAGCGCGGCCCGTACGCCCACGGGGCTCGGCGCGGGGGAGTACAGCGTGGCGTTCTCGATCAGTTCGGCCAGCAGATGGATCACGTCGGCCACCGCGGGCGGCGCCAGGCACACTTCCTCGTCGGTGTGCACCTCCACCCGCTGGTACTCCGCGACCTCGCCCACCGCACTGCGCAGGATGTCGATCAGTGCGACCGGCTCGGTCCAGCTGCGCCGCGGCTGCCCGCCGCTGATGATGACCAGGTTCTCCTCGTACCGCCGCAACTGGCTTGCCGTGGAGTCCAGTTCGTACAGTCCCTCCAGGACGTCGGGGTCCTGGTGACGACGCTCCAGGGTGTCCAGCCGGCTCAGCTGGAGGTTGACGAGGTTCTGGCTCTCGCGGGCGATGCCGAGGATCACCTTCTGGAAACCGCGCCGGGTGTCGGCGAGTTCCACCGCCGTCTCCACGGCAGTGCGCTGCGCGGCGTTGAACGCCTTGGCCACCTGGCCGAGTTCGTCCGAGCCGTAGTCCAGCTCGGGCGCGGCCAGGTCCACGTCGACCGTGTCTCCCCGCTCCAGCCGGGCGACCACGTCGGGCAGCCGTTCCTGGGCCAGACTCAGCGTGGCCTCCCTGAGGCCGCGCAGCCGCAGGGACAGGGAGCGGGTGATGCGCCAGGACATGACGAGGCAGATCAGCAGCGCGATCAGTCCGCCGGCGCTGAGGGACGCGGCCGTCAGCAGCTGCTCGCGCGCCTTGTCCGCGCTGCGGGTCAGCAGTCCCGAGGTCTGCTGCCGGATCAGGGCGCTGTAGCGGACGGAGACCCGCGCCATCGCGGCCGACCACCGTTTCTGCGCGTCCGGCAGGACCACCCGGCCTGTGCCGCCGGCCGGCCGGGCGGCGAGCACCTGGTCCTCGACGTTCGTCAGGGTCTGCCAGTCCGCGCTCGCCAGGATCCGCTCGGTCTGCTTCTTCGCACTGCCGCTGAGCGCGGGCACGATCTGGTCCTCGACGAGCCACCGGCGCGTGTTCACCAGCTGCACGAACTCGGTCCATGCCTTCTCGTCGAGATGGCCGGACGGCCAGGCCAGGGTGAGCTTCACGTCCTCCTGGGAGGTCAGCTCCGCCGCGTGTTCGAGGGCGACGAGGGGCCCGGCCTGCGAGGTGAGGTCGCCGTCGTCGACCTGCGAGAGCTGCTGGAAGGCGTGGATCTGGTCGTCGATGATCGACGTGTACTGGTCCAGCGCCTGCTCGGCGGTGATGTCGGTGGGGTGGTCGACCTGGCCGCGGTAGTACTCCAGGCTGCCCACCGAACCGAGGACCGAGTACAGCTTGTCGGAGACGCGTCCCGGTGCCTGCTGGATCTCGTCGGACTGCCCGAGGAGCTGGCCCACGGCGGTGTCCGTCTCCGCGCGCTTGACCTCCAGGGCGGCCAGGGATCCCGGCACCTTGGCCAACCAGGCGGCGGACACCGCGCGTTCGCCCTGCAGCGCGAGCGTGGCCTCGGTGCCCATCGCGCCGGTCGACTTGCTCAGCTCCGTCTGTGAGCGCAGCCGCAGGCCCTCCGAGAACAACTGCGTGGTCGTCACACCCCACATGGCGGTGAGGGTGACGCTGGGCACCAGCGCCAGCAGGATGAGCGAGAGACGTATGGAGCCGAGGCGGCGCCGGGCACCTTTCCGGTCGGGCATTGTCGTCCTTGGGCGGTCAGGGGGCGGGGGTCTTCTGAGGGAGGTCAGCGGGTCCCGGCGGCGGCGAACTTCGAGACCGCGGTGACGTTCGTCCGGGTGACGAACGCGGGCCCGGTGAGCACGGGGGCCACACCGCCCCCGCTGATGTTGCCGTTGGTCTCGTACAGCCACAGTGAGTCCACGGCGAGGTAGCCCTGGAGATACGGCTGCTGGTCCACCGCGAACTGTACGGTCCCGGCGTGGATCGCCTTGGCGAGGTCGGCGTTGAGGTCGAAGGTGGCGACGTGGGCCCTGCTGCCCGCCGACTTCACCGACCCCACGGCGTCCAGCGCGAACTGCGCGCCGAGGGTGACGACTTCGTCGATGCCGGGGTCCTGGCGCAGCCTGGCGGTGAGCACGGTGTCCACGGCCTCGGGGTCGGTGCCCTCCACGTACAGGTTCTCGGTCCGGCCGCCGAACGTCTTCTTCACACCGGCGCAGCGCGCCTCCAGGGCGACGTTGCCCCGTTCGTGGATGACGCACAGCGCGTGCTTGGCCTTCAGTTCGTTCAGTTTGTTCCCGACGGCCGCGCCGGTGACACTCTCGTCCTGGCCGAAGTACTCCAGAAGCCCCTGCGACTTCCAGGCGTCGATACCGGAGTTGAGGCCCACCACGGGAATGCCGGCCGCGCGGGCCGCGGCGACCGGCGCCCTCATCGCGGCGGGCTTGGCCAGGGTGAGCGCGATGCCGTCGACCCGGTCGCCGATCGCATCGCGCACCAACTGTGCCTGGCCCGCGGGGTCGGAGTCGTTGGCGTACGTCAGATCGGCACCGTCCTTGGCGGCGGCGGCCTCGGCGCCCTTGCGCACGCGCTCCCAGAAGGCGTCGCCCTCGCCGCCATGGGTGATGAGGGCGATCTTCAGCCGGGCGGTGTCCGCCCCCTGTGCCGCGCCCGTGCCCGAGTCGAGCCGGGAGTCACCGCCGGCACCGGAGCAGCCGGCGAGCAGAAGGAGGGCGACGGAGGCAACGGCGGCCACGCGCACGGATCTTGAGGAGGTCCGAGGTGGGGGAGGAGTGTTCATGGGTGCGGCACCTCGCTGTGCGGCCGAGCAGGCGGAACACGAAAACCCGGCCGGATCGCGGGTGCGTCGACCGGTTGAACTATCACTGGCCAGGAGCCAACCGCGTGTGACCGCCGGTAGTCAAGTGATCAGCCCCTTGTAATGACTTCTCGGTTCCGCATCGTAATGATCTTCATGACAGCGGGCAGCGGGAGGGGCCGGTAGCGGGGTTGCGTTCATGGCCCTACGGCGGCGGGGAGTTGCCGGCCGCGGACCGGGGCCGACGTCGTCGGGCAGGCGGGCCCTTCTCGCGCACCCGCTGGCTAGGATCACGTGAATGGCCTCAGAACCGACGATCGTCGCGACCTCCGGAGGGCACCGCGCGGGCGGGCGCACCATGGTGTCGTTCCACGCCCTGGTGCACCACGCCGTCGACCTGTCGGGCGCCCACGGCCGCAGGCCGCGCGTGATGTACGTCGGCACGGCCATCGGGGACGCAGAGCACTTCACGGCCCGGATGCACGAGGCGGCCCGGGTGGCCGGCTTCGACCTCACGCCGCTCCAGCTCTTCCCCATGCCGAACCTGGACGACGTCGAGGGCGCCGTCCTGGAGCAGGACGTGGTGTGGGTCATGGGCGGCTCGGTGGCGAACCTGCTCGCCGTGTGGCGGGTCCACGGCCTCGACCGGATCATGCGCGGGGCCTGGGAGTCCGGCGTGGTGATGAGCGGGGTCAGCGCGGGCTCCCTGTGCTGGTTCGAGGGCGGCACCACCGATTCGTACGGCCCCGAACTGCGGCCGCTCACCGGTGCGTTGGGCTTCCTGCCATACGGCAACGGGGTGCACTACGACAGCGACCCGGGGCGCCGCCCGCTGGTCCACCGGCTCGTCGCGGACGGCACCCTGCCGGCCACCCACTGCACGGACGACGGCGTGGGGCTGGTCTACCGCGGCACCGAACTCGTCGAGGCGGTCACCGAGGTCCCCGGAAAGGGTGCCTACGTGGTCACCCGCGACGGCGACACGGCGGTCGAGGAACGCGTCGAACCGCGCAGGCTGCCCGGCGTGTGACGGGCGGTGCCTGCGCGGTCCGGGCGCAAGGGGTGCGGGTGCGGCAGCGGCGCGCGCACCCCCACTACTGCGCGGCCTGCGGTGTGCCGGCGGACATTCCGGCCTGTGCCGTGTCGGTCCCGGCCGGGGGCCGGTCCGTCCCGGTCGCCGAGCCGTCCTGTGGTGCCTCCTGCGCGAGTCCGCGCCGGTCCTTGCGGCTCACCCGCGGTTCCTGGTCGGGCAGCCAGGCGAAGGTCAGGACGCTTCCCGTGACCCCCAGGAGGAGGCCGACCATGAAGCCGCCCATGTTCGAGGTGACCCAGGTGCCCAGGGAGACCAGCACGCCGGTGATCGAGTAGAACAGGCGCTGCTCGGGGCTGAAGAGGATCAGCAGTCCCAACAGCACCATCAGGATCGGCAGGAGGTAACCCGCCAGCCCCTGCATCCCGACGTGCATGACCACCTTCAGCGAGACCTTCATGGTGAGCAGGATCAATGCCCCGCCGAGGGTCAGCCACAGCCCGCCGAAGAAGGGACGTCCGTACACCCAGCGGGTGAACCTGTCCTCGCTGCCCTCGGGCTCCTGGGTCTCCATCAGCAGCCCGTGCCGCTGAAGCTGAGCTTGAGGCCGGGCAGCTTGAACACAGCCGCCGTGGTGGCGTAGTTGGTCTGGCGCAGGTTGGCAATGTGCACGGTGTCGGCCTGCTGGCTGAAGACGCCGAGGGGGCCCTTCACACCCGCCTTGGTGAGGGTGCTGGCGTCGTTGCCGATCTCGATGTTGGTGAAGGACGCGTCACCGGTCAGATCGGTCGAGTCCAAGGTCAGGTCCGTCGCCTCGACCTTCTTGTCACCGGCGCCCGCCTTGATGAGCAGGTTGGTGCCGCCCAGGTCGACGCTCTGGCACAGCTTGGTGATCGTCGCGTTCTTGATGGCGGAGGTCACGATCAGGACCTGGCCGCCGGTGTCGCCGGCGTTCGGGCTGTTGTCCGCCATGTTGTCGAGCCCGCCGAACTGCTCGAACCCGGTGCCGTCCATCTGCGTCGCGGTGACCGTGAACGGCATGCCGGAGATGGCGAACTGGACCCCCAGCGCACCCTGCGCGGTCATGATCGCGAGGCCGGCGGTGATCGCGACGGCCGGCACGGCCATGATCGCGGCCCGGCGACCCGACAGCCGTCCGCGTCTTGCGGGGCCGTCGGAGGATTCGGGGGTGGAACCGCTTTCGGGGGTCTCAGAGGTGTTACCGACGGGCGAGGCCATGTGCTGCTCCCAGGGGCATAGTCAACGCAAGTGGGGTTCACGTGCGCTTGTTTGCGGCTTCGGTGGCTGGTCTGTCCTGGCGCGGACAGCGGCTGCGGCGCACGCCTCCTCGCAAACTCCCGGTGGCTGCAAGGCCTTTCTGGTACTCCGCAGTAACGCCGAGGAAGTTACCGGCGGTTACGACCATGGGTCAAGCGACTTGTGAGTAAAGGGTGTCGATTATGTGCCGCCCGTGATCAACAACGTTCCATCGGCTGGTAAAAGCCATCATTTGAAGATCAACTGCCGTACTGCATCTTGACGTTGACGGATGATCAGGTCTACAACTCTCGTGGCTTCCCCCGGATCCGTGGCGCCGGATCCAGTCGTCGGGCGGCACCTTCTGTTTTCCCGGACCGTTCGTCCATCACGGGCTCTTCACCGCCCGAGCCCGATCCTCCACGGCTCCCGATACGGCCGCTTCCCCCCTTGGCCGTACCGGGTTCGCCCTCTCCCGCCCGGCCCTGCCGGAGCCCTCCCCCAGTGGGCCTCCGGCCGGTCACCGGCCGGCTGCTGTTGCCGGTCCGTCACGTACGGAGAAGGCGTGACGGACCGGCAACGGCGGACGCCGACCCGCGTCCGTGCTCCCCCACACCCACGCTCACCTCATGGAAGAGGCAATCCCGCATGCGTATTCGTACTCTGCTCACCCTCACCGCCGCTGCTGCCGCCTTCGCTCTGCCCGTGGCCGCGGCCGCCCCTGCCGCGGCGGCCGACGTCGCGGTCCTGACCACCGGCGGACTCGGCGGCACCAACGTCGCCGACGGCGCGGCCATCAACGCCTCCCTGGCCAGCGGCACCACCGCGACCCTCTACTCCACCGCGACCGGCACCAGCGGGATCACCTGTGCGGTCTCGACGTTCGGCGCCACGGTCGGCACCGGCGGCAACCCGACCGCGCCGGGCACCGCGACCGAGTCGCTCGACACGCAGACCTTCGGCAGCTGCACCTCGAACGTCCTCGGCGTCCTCGGCGTCACCAGCATCACGGTCAACAACCTGCCGTACACCACCACCGTCGGCTCCGACGGTGCCGTCGCCGTGACCCCGGCGAGCGGTTCCGCCATCCAGACGACCGTTGTGCTGCGCACCCTGCTGGGCAGCGTCAGCTGTGTCTACCAGGCTGCGGGCGGCCTCGCCGGCACGGCCTCCAACGCCGACAACAGCATCGCCTTCAGCAACCAGCAGTTCACCCGGACGTCCGGCTCCTCGCTGTGCCCGGCGAGCGGCTTCTGGACCGCGAAGTACAGCCCGGTGACCGCCGGCGGCGAAGCGGTCTACGTCAACTGACCTACCTGAAGAGGTAGTTCAGCGTCGGCGCAGACGAAGCGCCAGGGCGGCGCCCCCGGTGAGCACCAGCACCGCGGCGGCGCCGCCCGCCATCATGGGCGCGGACGGTCCGGAGCCGGGCTCGGCGTCGGCGGCCACCGGAGTGGAGTCCGGGTCGGCGGCGTCCGCCGAACGGGCCACGGAAGAAGCTGGCGTGGGAGTGGCGGCGGGAGCGGACGGCGTCGCGCTCTTCCCGGACTCCTTTTTCCCGGCATCCTTCTTCGCGGCCTTGGACGGGGTCGGTGACGTGGCGCTGCCCGCATCCGTACCGCCCTTGCCGGCCGCCGCCGGGAACACGACGTCCGAGCACGAGTAGTACGTGTCCGCGGTACTGGTGTTCTGCCAGATCGTGTACAGCACCTGCGGTCCGGTCCGGTCCTTCGGCAGCGTCATCCGGATCCGGTACGCGCCGTTCGTCAGCGCCGGGTCCTTCACCTGTGCGAACGGCTGCTCCGGCAGATCCGACCACTTCAGCGGCTTCGACGGGTCGTAGCCGGGCTCGGTGAGGTACATCCGGAACGTGCCGGTGTGCGGGATCGTCGAGGCGTACTTCATGGTCAGCGACGCGCCGGGGGACAGACGGGTCGTCGGCCAGTCCGAGCGCGCCAGGTCCAGGCCCCGGTAGGCGGGCAGGCCACCGCTGCACAGCTTCCCGTCGGGGATCGTCTGCCGGTCCCGCCCGTTCACGTTCGCGACGCGCAGGTTGTCCCACGCCGTGAAGGGCGAGCCATTGGCCGCGACGGCCGCCCGGCATGCGGCGGTGCCCGTGGAGGCGCCGTCGGGGGAGCAGGCGAAGACCCGGCTGACCGGATCCGTGGGAGCGCCGTGCGCCTGCGCGGGCGCAGCGGCGAACAGGGTCAGCAGGAGCGGCGTCGCGACGGCGACCGACGCGGTCGTAAGGCGGGCGGTTGTCCTGGGCGTCCGGGCCATCCGGAACCCCTCCTCGGGCGGCGCGGAAAAGACGGGCTTCCGTGCAGTACGGGACGCGGGCCCCGCGCGTTCACCGGCACGGCAGCGTGTTCGCCTCCGCGCAGACGCGGGCAAAGCGGCCATCCCCGGTCAACCGGCCGCCGACAGGGGGTGGGTTCCCGGTCGGCTCAAGGGTTTCCCCTGTATCCGCATGACCATCCCTTTGCCTATCGTTCGATCTCAGCTGACCCACAGGTAACCCCGAACGGGTCACGCACCCCACGTCTGGCCGCCCGTCGTGCCCGCTGGCTTCACCCCCCCTCGCCGCTTCATCGCCGAAGCGATTCGACTGCCGCTCCGAGCTGCCCGGAGCGCGGCCACGAAAGGCAAGCCCTTGCGCACCTCGCCCTCCCTGAGGCGGAAGCTGATATCCGCCGCCGCCGTCTCAGCGGCCCTGCTCTCCGTCGGCACGGCCTCCGTCGCCGTCGCCCAGGACGCCCCCGTTCAGGAAACCGCCGTTCCGGCCGCGTCGACCGAGGCCGCCCCAGGCACCCCGGCCGAGCGCCTCATCGTCGGCTACAAGTCCGGTGCAGCCGAGGCCACGTCGAACAAGGCCGCCGAGGCCGACGCCGCCGCCAAGGACGCCGACTTCCAGCGCCGCCTCGGTACCGGTGCCGCCCTCGTGAACCTGGGCGCGAACCCCAGCAAGGCCGAAGTCGCCGACGTGGTCACCGAGTTCAAGTCGGACCCGCAGGTCGCCTACGTCGTGCCGGACCGTCTGAACAAGCCGCAGGCCGACCCCAACGACACCGAGTACGCCAAGCAGTGGGACCTGTTCGAGTCCACCGCGGGCATGAACGTGCCGGGTGCCTGGACCACGTCCACCGGCACCGGCGTGACCGTCGCCGTCATCGACACCGGCTACGTCGCCCACTCCGACCTCGCCGCGAACATCGTCGGCGGCTACGACTTCATCTCCGACACCGCGGTCTCCGTCGACGGCGACGGCCGCGACAGCAACCCCGCCGACCCGGGCGACTACTACGCGGCCAACGAGTGCGGCTCCGGCATCCCGGCCTCCAGCTCCTCCTGGCACGGCACGCACGTCGCCGGCACCATCGCCGCGGTCACGAACAACAGCAAGGGCGTCGCGGGCATCGCGTACGGCGCGAAGATCTCCCCGGTGCGCGTGCTCGGCAAGTGCGGCGGCTACGACTCCGACATCATCGACGCCATCACCTGGGCGTCCGGCGGCACCGTCTCCGGCGTGCCCGCCAACACCAACGTCGCCAAGGTCATCAACATGAGCCTCGGCGGCGACGGCGCCTGCACCTCGGCGACCCAGACCGCCATCAACAACGCCGTCAGCCGCGGCACGACCATCGCCGTGGCCGCCGGAAACGACAACGAGAACGTCTCCGGCCACTCGCCGGGCAACTGCAACAACATCATCTCGGTCGCCGCCACCAACCGTGCCGGCGCCAAGGCCTCGTACTCCAACTACGGCACCCTCGTGGACATCTCGGCGCCCGGCGGCCAGACCAGCACCGGCACCGCCAACGGCATCCTGTCCACGCTCAACTCCGGTGCCTCGACGGCCTCTTCGGAGTCGTACGCCTACTACCAGGGCACCAGCATGGCCACCCCGCACATCGCGGGCCTGGTCGCGCTGGTGAAGTCGGCGGCCCCCTCGCTGACCCCGGCGCAGATCGAGACCGCCATCAAGAACAACGCCCGGCCGCTGCCCGGCGCCTGCTCCGGCGGCTGCGGCGCGGGCCTGGCCGACGCGGCGAAGACGGTGGCCGCCGTGAGCGGCGGCGGTACGACGACGGGGACGACCTTCTCCAGCACCACCGCGGTCGCCGTCCCGGACAACGGCTCGGCGATCGAGTCCTCCATCGCCGTCACCGGCCGCAGCGGCAACGCCCCCGCGACCCTCCAGGTCGGCGTCGACATCACCCACACCTACCGCGGTGACCTGGTGATCGGCCTCGTCGCCCCGGGCGGCACGGTGTACAGCCTCAAGGCGGCCAGCTCCTCCGACTCGGCGGACAACGTCAACACCACCTACACCGTGGACGCGTCCTCGGAGACGGCGAACGGCACCTGGAAGCTCCGCGTCCAGGACACGGCCGCGCAGGACACGGGCACCCTCAACAGCTGGAAGCTGACCTTCTGAGCGAACCCTCCCGAACGAACGGGCCGGCCGGTGCGGATGGTGCACCGGCCGGCCCGTCGTGCGTGGGGGCGCGGGCTCGGCCGGTCCGAACCACGCTCAGGCGCCCACCAGTTCACCGCTCTCCGCGGACGCCAGCACCCGGGCCCCGCGGTCGGGCCGGCTGTCGAGGGCGATCAGCAGTCCCGGCACCGCGATGCTCGGCAGCACATGGGCCCACATGACGGAGATCCGGTGCCCGAGATCCTCCCGCCCGTTGAGCGCCCGTGACATCAACTGCACCCCGGCGAACGCCCCGACCAGCAGATCCGCCGTGTCCCTGGGCTTCACCAGCGGCAGCAACTCGCCCTGTTCCGCGGCAGCTTGCAGCATCGCCGACAGACGCTCGCTCCACTGCCGGAACGGCCCCGTGTGGTCGACGCCGGGCGGCGCGCACTGGTCCACGGTCAGCCGCACGCTTCCCTTCAGCAGCGAGTTGGTCCGCAGCCGGTGCCCGAAGACGAACGTCATGTCGACGATCTCCTGGAGCTTGCAGGGATGCGGTGGCACGGCACCCAGCGACAACTGCTCGTCGAGCACGGCCTGCGCCAGGGACTCCTTGGAGGAGAAGTGAAAGTACAGGGCGCCTTTGGTGACGTCGGCCCGCGCCAGCACCATCGCGATCGTGCTGGCGGCGTACCCGTGTTCGTCGAAGACGGCCCCCGCTGCCTCCACGATCGTCCTGCGTGTCCTGATGGCGCGCTCCTGTCTCGCCATAAGAACCCCTCCCATACGCCGAGTCGGGTCTCTTCCGGTCTCGATCAGATCACATTGAAAACAGACCGGAATGCCTCGTACTCTATCGCTCACCGGAACGGGCGCCTCGCCATCCGTCACCGCTTCGGAGGAACGAGGGGGAAGCATGCCAGAGTCGCGGCAGTTCACGGAGTCCCGGCCCGGAGCCCTGACGGCGACCGTCCCTCGTGAACTCGTGCACCGCGTGGCCGTCGCGGAGACCCTCCTCACCGGCTGGAACAGAACGGGCACCGACCGGTTCACGCTGACCGCCCAGTGGCCGCGCGCCCATCAGTTACACGTGTCCCCGGACCGCTCGGCCTATGAGCCGCTCCTCATCGCGGAAACGGTCCGCCAGTGCGGAGCGCTTCTCGCCCACTCCGCCTACGAGGTCCCGATCGGTCATCAGTTCGTCCTGCAGGAACTGCGTGTCGACACCCACCCCGAGCATCTGGCCGTAGGCGCCGCCCCGGCCGAACCCGTCATCGACATCACCGTCGACGAGATCCGCCGCCGCGGCGGCCGTCCGACCGCCCTGCGCTACGACGCCGTCCTGCGCCTGGGCGGCGAGCGCGTAGCGACCGGCCGTGTCGCCGTGAGCTGGACCAACCAGTCCGTCTACCGTCGGCTGCGCCGTGGCCGCACCGCCGACATCGGTGTCCTTCGGCTGCCTCAGCCGCCGCCCCCGCCGCTGCCGGCAGGCACGGTGGGACGGGCCCTGCGCGCCGACGTGCTCCTGTCTCCCACCGCTCGCTCCGACCGCTGGCGACTGAGAGTCGATACCGCACACCCTGTTTTCTTCGACCACCCGCTGGACCACATTCCCGGCATGCTCCTCCTGGAGGCCGCTCGCCAGGCGGCACGGGCACACGGCGGCGGGGACCGGTGGGTGCCGACGTCCTTCCATGCCGCCTTTCACCAGTACGCCGAGCTCGACAAACCGGTGTGGATGGAAGTGAGCACAGGGGCCGGCGGGGACGTACAAGTCGTCGCGCTGCAAGGCGAATCGGCGGCCTTCGAGTGCCGAGTCGGCGCCGCCGAAGGGTGAGATATCGTGTACGGGGAGTAAGAAACAAACGGCATGACCCGTTCTTTTCCGTCACAGGAGTGTGCAGTCCATGCCGAGGCAGTTACGCGCTGAACAGACCCGAGCGACGATCATCACCGCCGCCGCCGATCTGTTCGACCGTCGCGGCTACGAGTCGACCAGTCTCAGTGACATCGTCGAGCACGCCCAGGTCACCAAGGGCGCGCTGTACTTCCACTTCGCGGCCAAGGACGATCTGGCCCACGCCATCATGGAGATCCAGTCGCGGACGTCCCAGCAGGTGACAGGGGACGTCGACGCCAGGGGGTACACCTCGCTGGAGGCCCTGGTCCGGATCACCTTCGGGATAGCGCGACTGTCGGTCGAGGGCCCCGTCCTCCGGGCCGGCCTACGACTCGCCACCGGGGGAGTCGCGGTGCGGCCGCCGCTTCGCCATCCGTTCACGGAGTGGATGGAACTGGCCACCGGGAAGCTCCTCGGGGCGGTCAAGGAGTCCGACCTCCATCACGACACCGACGTGGACGCGGTGGCCCACTCGCTGGTGTGCTTCTTCGTCGGCACCCGGGTCGTGGGCCGTCATGTGGAGCCGGTGGGACGGCAGCCGCGGCGGCTCGCGGAGATGTGGCACGTGATGATCCGGGGGCTGGTGCCCGTGCACCGCAGGGCGCGCTATCTGGCTCTGGTGAGTCAGCTGGAGCAGGAGTCCCGGGGCGGCTGAGCGCCGTTCCTGTGCGGGTCGGCGGGTGACCCCGGGCCGTCGGTGCCTGGTCGCGCGGTTCCCCGCACCCCCGGGTGACTACAGTCGCCGCATGTCTTTCAGCGCGGACGTCATCCTCGGCAACGAACCCGGGGCCTTTCCGTACAGCGTGCTTGCCGAGCGGCATCCCGCGATCATCGGTCAGGTCAGGGCGGCGTTCCCCTACGGGCCCGAGCAGCACCGCGGCCTCGACGCACTGCTCGACAACTGCACCAAGGGTGTCATCGAACCGCTTCCGGGCGGGGCGTGGGGCGAGTGGGGCATCGACGCCTACGTCGGCCGGTCCTGGTTCGACGTGCCGTGGCTGTGGTCCGAGAGCTACTTCTACCGGCGTCTCCTCGACGCCGTCGGGTACTTCGGGGACGGCCCCTGGCGCGGGATCGACCCGTTCAGGCCTTCCAAGCTCGCCGAGCTCGAATCCCCGGAGACGGACCGGGAGCTGGAGGCGCTGGACACGCTTGCCTCCCGGCCGGCCGAGGAGCGGGAAGCGGCCCTGCTGCACGGGTCGTTGTGGGGAAACCGGGCCGACCTCGGGTTCCGGCTCTCCGACGGGCAGGCCGAGGAACGGGCCGCCGTACCGGACCTGGTCGCCGACGACAGCGACCGGCTGCGGTCACTGCTCGACGGCGCCGGCACGCTCTGCCTGATCGCCGACAACGCCGGCCGGGAGCTGATCCCCGACCTGCTGCTCCTTGCCCACCTCCTTCGAGACGGCCGCGTCGAGCGGGCCGTTCTGCACGTGAAGCCCCACCCCTACTACGTCTCCGACGCGACCACCGCCGACGTGGTCGACGCCGTGCGCCGGCTCGTGCGGGCACCGGGGCAGGCCTCGGCGTACGGGCGCCTGCTGTGGGAGGCCATGGCCGACGGGCGGCTCGCCGTCCGTGCGCACGACTTCTCCTGCGCTCCGCTGCCGTACGCGGACATGCCCGGCGACCTTCGTACGGAGATCGGCGGGGCCGCACTGACCGTACTGAAGGGGGACCTCAACTACCGCCGTCTGGTGGGGGACCGGCGCTGGGCGCCGACCACGTCCTTCGCCGAGGTGACCGCGTACTTCCCGGGACCGGTCGCCGCCCTGCGCACGCTGAAGTCCGATGTGATCACCGGGCTCGACAGCCGTACGGAGGCGGCTCTCGTCGCCGCGGAGGAGCAGCGCTGGCGGACGAGCGGGACCCATGCGCTCATCCAGGTCCGGCCCTGAGGAGGGTTATGCTGCCGACTTGTACCGGTGGGCTGCCATACGTCCCGCCGACGGGCAGCGAAAGAGGACGTCATTGACCCCGCGATACCTGAGGAATCCTGGGGAGCCCGTCTACGACGTCGACGCTCGGAGCTATGTCGACGTCACGGACGCCCGTGACGAGACCGACCTGCACGACGTGTTCACGGACATCTACCGCACCAACCGCTGGGGCTCCGACGAGACCCGCTCAGGACCGGGCTCCGAGCTTCAGCGCATGAAGCGCGTCATCGCCCAACTCGGTGCCCTCATCGAGGACTTGGGAATCCGGTCGGTACTGGACGCGCCCTGCGGCGACTTCAACTGGATGCGGTACGTCGAACTGCACGGCGCCTCCTACCTCGGCGGCGACGTCGTCGCGGAACTCGTCGAGGCCAACCGCGCCCACCACCCCGGCCCGGGACGGGAGTTCCAGCTGCTCGACTTCACCGCCCAGCCCGTGCCGCGCGTCGACCTCATCGTGTGCCGGGACGCCCTCGTGCACTTCTCCTACCAGCATGTGGTGGAGGCGCTGACCCGCTTCCGGGAGAGCGGCTCGCGCTATCTGCTCACCACCAGCTTCTCCCGGACCTCCGCCAACACGGACATCGTCACCGGCTGGTGGCGGCCGATCAACCTCCGGCTCGCTCCCTTCGGTCTGCCCGCACCGCTCCAGGTCATCGGCGACGACGAGTCCGACGACTTCTACGACGACAAGGCGCTCGCACTGTGGGACCTCGGGCAGATCCCGGCCCGCTTCCCGGGCTACGATCCGGCCGCCGCCGAGTCGGGATCGCCGGGCACCTGATCGTCGGACCGCAGATGGGCCAGGGCCCGCTGAGCGGCCAGTGTCCTTGGATGGCGTAGCCCGAGAACCTCCTCGCAGGCCTCCCGCACCTCCACGAACTCCGCCTCGGCCGCAGCGAGTTCACCCTTCAGGCACAGCAGATCGGCCAGGTTGTGCCGGACCGCGAGGGTTCCCGGGTGCCGTGGCCCCAGCGTCTCCACGCAGTCCGCGAGCACCGTGCGGTACTCCGCCTCCGCCTGCTCGACGTGCCCGCGCAGATGAAGGACGTGGGCTGCGCCGTGCCGTACGGACAAGGTGAGCAGGTGCTGCTCGCCCAGCACGGTGCGGCGGGCCTCGTACACCTCCCTGAACTCCTGTTCCGCCGCGGCCAGCCGGCCCTGGTCCTTGAGCAGGTCGGCGATGTTGTGGCGGACCGCGAGGGTGCCGGGGTGGCGGGGACCGAGGGTGTCGACACAGTCCGCCAGGACCGTGCGGTACTCGGTCTCGGCCCGGTCGGTGCGGCCCCGCAGATGCAGGACATGGGCGGCGCCGTGCCGTACGGACAGCGTGAGCAGGTGCTGTTCGCCCAGCACTTCACGGCGAGCCGCGTACACCTCCCTGAACTCCGCCTCGGCGGCCTCCAGTTGACCCCGCTCCATCAGCAGGTCGGCCAGGTTGTGCCGGACCGCCAGGGTGTGCGGGTGCATGTCGCCGAGCAGCCTGCGGCGGACCTCGAAGACCTCCCGGAACTCGGTCTCCGCGTCGCCGGGCCAGCCCCGGTCGCGCAGCACCGTGGCCAGACCGTGCCGGGCGGCCACGGTCTCCGGATGGTCCTCACCGTAGGCGTCGGCGCGCAGCCCGAGCACCGTACGGAACTCGTGCTCGGCCTCGACCAGGAGGCCGCGGTCGCGCAGGACGTCCGCGAGGTCATGGCGCACGGCGAGCGTGTTCGGGTGGCGCTCGCCCAGCACGTCGGCGCACTCCCGGTGGGTTTCCCGCAGTTCCTGTTCCGCCTGCCGGAACATGCCGCGCTCGTGCAGCACCTGGGCCATCTCGTGGCGGGTGACCAGGGTGTCGGGGTGGCTCGCGCCGAGAGTCTCGCGGTAGGCGTCCAGGACCAGACGGTAGTCCTCCTCGGCCTCCGCGAGCAGCCCTCGGTAACGGGCCATCCAGGCCACGCCCTTACGGGCCGCGAGGGTCTGGGGGTCGCGCTCGCCCAGCAGCACGCGGCGTGTGGCGTGGACCGCGCGGTACTCGGTCTCCGCCTCGACCGGGCGACCCCGGTCGCAGAGCAGGTTCGCGAGCGCGTACCGGGCGTCGGCGGTCTCGCCGGCCTCGTCGCCGAACAGCGCCCGGGTGTCCTCGAGGACGGTACGAAGGAGCGACTCGGCCGCCGGCAGCCGCCCGCGCTGCTGGAGCAGATGAGCGGCGGCGGACCGTACTTCGAGCGCGTCCGGATCGCGCGGCCCGCAGGCCAGCACGACCGGCTCGCACGCCTCCAGCACCTCCTCCGCCCGGTCCAGCCAGCCCCGCCGGAACAGGTGCCGGGCCCCGGCGGCCGCTGCCCTGAGCGCCTTCGAGACAAGCGCGTCGTCCGCCTCGTACGGGTCGCCGATCAGCGCCAGCGGGGCGTCGCAGTGCGGCAGCAGCAGCCGCCAGCGGGGCCAGTCGCGCGGGTCGTCCTCGCTCAGTTCGGCGGTGGCGCAGACGACCAGGTCGGCGACGACGGCCGCATACTCCCGCATGTGCTCGGCGAGGTCCCGCTGGAGCCTGCCGGCGTCCCGGACGAGCGGGTGCATCAGCAGGGTGCGCGTGTGGTCGTCGCCGCCGCGCGGGGTGTGCAGCTCGATCAACCCGAAGTCGGCGAGCGAGGTGAGCGCCGTGAACAGCTCCTGGGGCGTGACGCCGGGCAGCAGCGACGAGTCCGCCAGCCGGTCGGGGCGCATCAGACCGACCAGCGGGACGGGCGCCTCGCCCAGACAGCACAGCAACCGCATCAGCGGCCGGGCCTGGGTGATGCCCCGCCGCTCCAGGAGGTCCAGCGACAGCTCCCACGTGCCGGTCACCGGGACCGAGTAGTCGCTGCCCGGCCGTCCGGGCGGGTGCTCGTCGAGGAGTTCGGTGAAGCGCACGTCGAGGGCCGCGCGGTAGTCGGCGTACGTCCGCACGGTCGTCGTGCCCGGCCAGGCGGGGAAGGCCGAGGCCGCCGCGAGATGCGAGCCCGCGATCCGCAGGGCCAGCGGCAGTCCGCCGAGCCGCCGGGCCAGGCTCTGCGCGTCCTCACGCGAACCGGCCCGCTCCCCGGCGAGATCCCACAGCACCTCGGCCGCGTCGGCCTCCTCCAGCGCGTCCACGGGATGCAGGGTGGCCCATGGACCCCACGTCGTCGGGCTGCTGTCCCTGCTGGTGATCAGCACCAGACCGGGCAGCTCCGCGGCCGGCCTGATCCAGCCGGTTCCCTCCGACAACCGGCCGTACGGGGCCAGGTGTTCGGGTTCGTCGGCGTTGTCCACCACCAGCAGCCACGGGCTCGCGGTGTCGCACAGCCGCCGCCACAGCAGATCCGTCGCACTCGAACGCCCGGACCAGGCACGGTCGATGAGATCCGCGGGCGTGCCCAGCGCGGCCACCACCTCACGCATCCCGGCGCTCAGCGCGGCCGGGTTCTTCGCGGTCACCCACCACACGTCGACGTTCAGCGCGGCGGCGTACGCGGCGATCTCCAGGGCGACCGTCGTCTTGCCGCCACCGCCCATGCCGTGCAGCACCCGCACACCCGAAGTCGGCTTGCCCACCAGCTGTTTGAGCGTGTCCAGCAGTGGCCCACGGCCCCGGACCCGCCGGTCCAGGCGCCCCAGCGGAGGAGCCACGGTCAGCGCGCCGGGGGCGCGGGCCTCCAGGGCGACCGGTTGCTGCTGGATCTGGATGAAGACCGGGGGGCGGGCCACCACGCCTGAGAACTCCTGCACGAACTCGGTCAGCAGACCGGACAGCGCGGGGTCACGGGCCAGCAGACCGCGCAGCGTCGCGTCCCACTCGTCCCGCTGCTCCCGCAGGATGATCTCCTGCCGGCCCGGCGGAGCCGCGTCCAGCGCCGCCCGCGCCTGGTCGAGCCGTGCCACGTCCTCCCGCCGCAGGATCCGCGAGATCCTGTGCCGGGCCACCTGCCAGGCATCCGTGGTCATCAGCCCGACCATCGTGCCCGCGGCGGCGGCAGCGGTCTGGGTGAACAACTCTGCCCCGAACATCGAGGACCCCCCTGTCGGCACACACCTCGACGGTTACGTCCGAACCCCTCTCCCGTTCCCAGGTTCTCATGTCACGCGGACAGAAGGGGACTTGATCCCGTTGATGAGGTCCGACACGAGACGTCCCGGCGCGCGCCGGAGCGAAGCCGGGAGCGGGGGGCGCGCCGGCGCGAAGGTGCGCGGCGGTCCGGGAAGGGGGTGCGCCCATGGACGCGGTGCAGCCCCGGGACGCGGGCGGGGAGTTCGTCCCGCCGTCCCGCCGTCCCGCCGTCCCGCCGTCCCGCCGACCCGCCGACCCGCCGACCCGCCGAACCGTCCTGCCGGGAGCCGCGCCGCCGGCCACGTCACAAGTCCCCCTCGCCGTGCCCGGATTCACCCCTGATTCACGCGATGGTGTGATCATGTCCCGGTCTGCGGATGCCCCTCGGGGGGCCTGGGTAGGGCCCGGCTCATGACGCAGCAGCCCTTCGAACTCCCGCACTTCTACATGCCGTACCCCGCGCGGCTGAACCCGCACGTCGACGAGGCACGCGCCCACTCGACCGTGTGGGCGCGCGAGATGGGCATGCTGGAGGGGTCCGGGATCTGGGAGCAGTCCGACCTCGACGCGCACGACTACGGCCTGCTCTGCGCCTACACACACCCCGACTGCGACGGCCCCGCCCTCTCGCTCATCACGGACTGGTACGTGTGGGTGTTCTTCTTCGACGACCACTTCCTGGAGATCTTCAAGCGCACCCAGGACCGCCCCGGCGGCAAGGCCTACCTGGACCGTCTGCCCCTCTTCATGCCGATGGACCTGTCGACGCCGATGCCCGAACCGGAGAACCCGGTCGAGGCCGGCCTCGCCGACCTGTGGACGCGCACCGTGCCGTCGATGTCCGCGGACTGGCGCCGCCGCTTCGCCGTCGCCACCGAGCATCTGCTCAACGAGTCCCTGTGGGAACTCTCCAACATCAACGAGGGCCGGATCGCCAACCCCGTCGAGTACATCGAGATGCGCCGCAAGGTCGGTGGCGCTCCCTGGTCCGCCGGTCTCGTGGAGTACGCGACCGCCGAGGTCCCCGCCTCCGTCGCCCGATCGCGGCCGCTGCGGGTCCTGATGGAGACGTTCTCCGACGCCGTGCACCTGCGCAACGACCTGTTCTCCTACCAGCGCGAGGTCGAGGACGAGGGCGAGCTCAGCAACGGCGTACTCGTCCTGGAGACCTTCTTCGGCTGCACCACCCAGGAGGCCGCCGACACCGTCAACAACGTCCTCACCTCCCGTCTCCACCAGTTCGAGCACACCGCCCTCACCGAGGTCCCCGCGGTCGCCCTGGAAGCAGGTCTGTCTCCGGGCGAGGGGGCCGCCGTCGCCCGGTACACGCAAGGACTCCAGGACTGGCAGTCCGGCGGCCACGAGTGGCACATGCGGTCCAGCCGCTACATGAACGCCCGCGCGCAGACGGCCAAGCCGTGGCACGGTCCGACCGGCGCGGGCACCTCCGCCGTCGACGTCGGCGCCCTGCTCGCCGCTGCCGGAGCCGAGCGGCTGCGCGCCTACACGCACGTGCCCTTCCAGAAGGTCGGCCCGTCCCTGTTGCCGGACTTCTACATGCCGTTCGCGGTGGAGCACAGCCCGCACCTGCCCGGCGCACGGCCCCGCCTCATCGAGTGGACGCACCGCATGGGCATGCTCCAGGAGGGAGTCTGGGACGAGGACCGGCTCGCCGCAGCCGACCTCCCGCTGTGCGCCGCCGGCATCGACCCGGACGCGAGCGCCGAGGCCCTCGACCTCAGCTCGGACTGGCTCGCCTGGGGGACCTACGGCGACGACTACTACCCCCTCGTCTACGGCGGCCGCCGCGACCTCGCAGCCGCCCGTCTGACCACACATCGCCTGTCGGACTGCATGCCCCTCGAAGGCGGACAGGTCATCGTCCCTGCGAACGCCATGGAGCGCGGCCTGATCGACCTGTGGGAACGCACCACGGCGCAGATGCCCCTCGACGACCGGCGCACCCTCAAGGACTCCGTGAACATGATGACCGAGAGCTGGGTGTGGGAGCTGGTCAACCAGATCCAGCACCGGATCCCGGACCCCGTCGACTACCTGGAGATGCGCCGCGCCACCTTCGGCTCCGACCTCACCATGAGCATGTGCCGGATGGGCCACGGCCCCTCCGTCCCCCCGGAGGTCTACCGCAGCGGTCCGGTGCGTTCCCTGGAGAACGCCGCTGTCGACTACGCGTGCCTGCTCAACGACGTCTTCTCGTACCAGAAGGAGATCGAGTACGAGGGCGAGATCCACAACGCCATCCTCGTCGTGCAGAACTTCTTCGGCATCGACTACCCGACCGGGCTCCGTGTCGTCCACGACCTGATGACCCAGCGCATGCAGCAGTTCGAGCACGTCGCCGCCCACGAACTGCCCGTCGTGTACGACGACTTCGCCCTCTCGGAGGAGGCGCGCGAGGTGATGCGCGGCTACGTCCAGGACCTTCAGCACTGGATGGCGGGCATCCTGCACTGGCACCGCACGGTCGACCGCTACAAGGCGGAACACCTGGCCGGCCGGACCCACGGCTTCCTCCCGGACCGCCCGCCGGCACTCCCCGTGGCGGGCTGAGGCGGTTCCTCCCGCGGGGCTGCCCTGCCTCTCCGGCCGTCCGCGTGCACATGCGCGGTCGGCCGGAGCCCGCCCCGCGAGCCGGCAGCACCGCGTCGGCGCCCGGCCGCGGTTCGTCCGCCGGCGACGACTCCGTCTTGTACGGCGCATCCCGCAGCGCGAGTCGACGTCGTACGGCGCACCGGTCCGGACCCGGCGGTCTCGAACTGGTGTACGCGGGTTCACCTGACGGAGTGGCGGCGGACGTCGTCGACCTGCCGGTTCCCGGCGCTTCCGCTCCTGATCTGCCGGCAGTCTCACTCGTTCGTGGCTCGTCGGGCGCCGGTGCGCCGGGTAGGCACCAGCCGGTGGTGATCCAGCCGGAGGCGATCCATGGAACAGACTGCGTTGCGCCCCAAGCCCATGCCCGGTCAGGAGTCCGACGGCGCCCGGAAGTCCGGGCCCGCCCGGCGTCCGCATGCCACGCGCCGGCGTGGGCGTCGGCTCACGACCCTGCTGCTCGGCCTGTTCGCCGCAACCGTCCTGCTGTTGTCGGGGGTGGGTCTCGGGACGGTGGGTGCCACGGTGATCGGCATGAGCAGACTGGCCGAATTCCGGCAGCGGGCGGGAGTGCACCCCGGCGGCCCGGCCACGTCCGCACACCCGGTCCCCGCTCCGTCCTCCGCGAAGCAGACACCCCGCCCCACGCACGCCGCCGCGACCCTGGGGCTTGAGGCCGTCGACGCCGAGAAGGCCGGGGCCCTGGTGGTCGGCGTCCACATCCCGGGCCCGGGCTACACGGCGGGCCTGGTCCGGGGCGACGTACTCCTCGCCCTCGGCCGGACCCGGATCGACACGGCCGACGACCTCGCGCGAGCCGTCGCCGCTGCCCGCCCCGGACGCGAGCTCGTCCTGACGGTCCGGCACCGCAGCGGCGGGTACCAGCAACTGACGGCGGTACCGGGCGTCGTCACGTGAACGCACCCACTTCAGGGCCGACGCCCAGGAGAGCCACTGCCACCAGTACCAACGGCGTACGACGGCCAAGTACATGGAGTCCTTTTCCGCAGCGCCGAGGACACGGTTCACCAGTCCAGCGGTGAGGGCTCCGCCGTGAGCACCCGGAGAGCGACCGCCAGGCCCTCGACGCCGGCAACCGCGCCCGGGCCAGGGACGGGAACGACTGCCCCGAGCCGTCCCTCCGGATCAGGACCGCCGAACAGGTCCTCGACTCCCGCGCCGCCTCCTCCGACGAACCTCCGGCACAGGACACCCGCGTACGGCCTGCGCCGCGTCCGGACCGTCCGAAAGTCGTGTCGACCGGCTCGCGCGCCCCACGCCGTCCGGGCAGGATGCTGCCCACAGACCTTCGTCCGCCCCAGGAGGACCGCATGACCGGCACCGCAGCACCCTTCGCCGCCGACGACTACAGGGCCCGCATGGAGCGCGCGGTCCGGTCGGCGCACGAGGCCGGGCTGGCAGGTCTCCTGGTGGCCCCGGGGCCCGACCTGGTGTGGCTCACCGGCTACGCGCCCCCCGCGGTCACCGAACGGCTCACCCTGCTGGTCCTCGCCCCCGGACAGGACCCCGTCCTCGTCGTCCCCACCCTGGAGGCCCCGGACGCCGCCAAGGCCGCCGGCGCGAGCGCCCTGACCATGCGGGACTGGACCGACGGCAAGGACCCCTACGCCGCCACCGCCGCCCTCCTGGACGCCGACGGCCGGTTCGGCATCAGCGACAACGCCTGGGCCATGCACCTGCTGGCCCTGCAGAAGGCCCTGCCCGGCACCTCGTACGCCTCTCTCACCGACGCCCTGCCGATGCTCCGGGCCGTCAAGGACGCGGCCGAGCTGGAACTGCTGACCGCCGCCGGCGCTGCCGCGGACGCGACGTTC
The DNA here is from genome assembly GCF_036174265.1 of Streptomyces sp. NBC_00285. Taxonomy (NCBI): domain Bacteria; kingdom Bacillati; phylum Actinomycetota; class Actinomycetes; order Kitasatosporales; family Streptomycetaceae; genus Streptomyces; species Streptomyces sp. NBC_00285. The sequence goes on from NZ_CP108055.1 coordinate 8,253,722, forward strand.
GAGGAGATCCGGAAGGTTCCCTTCGGCGGCCGCCGGGAGTCCGAGGTGGCCGCCGACCTGGCGGAACTGCTCCGCCGCTTCGGCCACTCCCAGGTCGACTTCACCATCGTCGCCTCGGGGCCCAACGGCGCCGACCCGCACCACGAGGTGGGCGACCGGATCATCGAACGCGGCGACATGGTCGTCCTCGACTTCGGCGGCCTCAAGGACGGCTACGGCTCCGACACCTCCCGCACGGTCCACGTCGGCGAGCCCACCGACGAGGAGCGCCGGGTGCACGACCTCGTGCGCGCGGCCCAGGAGGCGGGTTTCCGCTCGGTACGGCCAGGAGTGCCGTGCCAGGAGGTCGACCGGGCCGCCCGCGCGGTCATCGCCGACGCCGGGTACGGCGAGTACTTCATCCACCGCACCGGGCACGGCATCGGCGTCACCACGCACGAACCGCCGTACATGATCGAGGGCGAGGAGCAGCCCCTGGTCCCGGGCATGTGCTTCTCCGTGGAGCCCGGTGTTTATCTGCCGGGCCGTTTCGGGGTACGCATCGAGGACATCGTCACGGTCACCGAGGACGGCGGCCGCAGGCTCAACGACACGACCCGCGAGATGGTCATAGTGGACTGACCGAGCCCAGGAGCCCTCCACCCCTCGAGCGACTACGGCGCGACCATGACCCAGGCACCGACACCCACCGCGGACACGGTCCGCCGACTGGTCCGTTCCCTGCTCAAGGACGGCACGCCCGGCGCGGGCGGACCCGAGATCCGGCCTGTCGTCGCGGGCGGACAGCACTCCACGTGGTGGGTCGGTACCCGCCATGTGCTGCGTCTTGCCCCCGACCGGGCGGCCTCCGTCCGCCGGCGCCGCGAGCTGCGCCTGCGTGACCTGGTGCGCGCGCATCTGCCGGTCGCCGTGCCCGCAGGCGTCGCGCACGGCGAGTGGGAGCCGGGGCTGGCCTACACCCTGGACACCAGGCTGCCCGGCGGTTCGGCGGAGGAGCACGACGTGTCCGCAGTCGGCGAGGCCGACCTGGCCGGACTGCTCACGGGACTGCGCGAGGTGCCGGTACGGCAGGCAGAGGCGCTCGGCGTCCCGCGCGTCGCCCCGCGCTCACTGGAGGCGCTGCGCCGTGAGGCCGGACGGGCCGTCGAGCGCCTCCGCGCGGCCGACGAGTTCGACCCGGCCCGCCTCCAGCAGCTCACCTCCGCGGCCGCCGTCCAGCTCGCCGCGCAACCGGGCGGCGCGGTCCTCGTGCACCACGCCCTGACCGGGGAACACCTCGTGGTCGGCGCCGACGGCCGGGTGCGGGGCGTCCTGGACTGGACGGCCGCGGTCGTCGGCGATCCCGCCGAGGACATCGCGGGCCTCGCCCTCGCCGTCGGCTCACCCGCCGCCGTCCGCGCCGCCACCCTCGCCGGTTACGGTGCCCGCCCCTGTCTGCGCGGCCTCTGGCTGGCCCGCTGCGACACCGTGATCCACCTCGCCGCGGGCCTGAAGGGCCGCGGGGACGCTTCGCCGGGCCTGCTCAGGACCCGCCTCGGCCGCGCCTGGGAGGCGATCCTGCTGGAACGGGTCACGGAGCTGCGGGACGAGCCGCACGACACGGAGGCGTAGGCGGCTCCACATGGCACACGGCCTTCGGCGAGGTCGTCGTCCGCGGTCTGCGCATACCTGCCCGTCACCAGGCACCGGCCGCCCTGTCCGCCCTCGCGTGAGCCGGCCCGTCGGGTCACGACTGCAGCAGCACCACGCACGACTCCCCGGGCATCTGCAGCACCCCGTCCGCGCCCGGTGCCTCCACGGGCTCCCAGGCCGCCAGGACGCGCGCCTCGCGGGGGCCCAGGGGGATGGCCGCCGTCGACTTCGCGAGGTTCACGGCGACCCGGACGTCCCCGCGGCGGAAGGCGAGCCAGCGCTGGGCCTCGTCGTGGGCGACCTTGGTGTCGGCGAGGTCGGGATCGGTCAGGTCCGGCTGTTCGTGCCGCAGTGCCAGAAGCCGGCGGTACCAGGCCAGGACGCGCGCGTGCGGCTCGCGTTCGAGCTCGGACCAGTCGAGACAGGACCGGTCACGGGTCGCCGGGTCCTGTGGGTCGGGCACATCCTCCTCGGCCCAGCCGTGCTCCGCGAACTCCCGTCGTCTGCCCCTGCGTACGGCCTCCGCGAGCTCGGGATCGGTGTGGTCGGTGAAGAACTGCCAGGGGGTGCCGGCCGCCCACTCCTCGCCCATGAACAGCATCGGCGTGAAGGGTGCGGTCAGCGTGAGCGCCGCCGCACAGGCCACCAGGCCGGGGGAGAGGGACGCCGCCAGCCGGTCGCCCTGGGCGCGGTTGCCGACCTGGTCGTGGGTCTGGGAGTAGCCGAGCAGCCGGTGCGCCGCCACCCGCGTCCGGTCCAGCGGGCGCCCGTGGCCCCGGCCGCGGAAGCTGGAGTACGTGCCGTCGTGGAAGTAGCCGCCGGTGAGCGTCTTGGCGAGGGCGGTGAGGGGTGCGCGGCCGAAGTCGGCGTAGTAGCCCTGGTCCTCGCCGGTGAGCGCGGTGTGCAGGGAGTGATGGAAGTCGTCGTTCCACTGCGCGTGCAGCCCGAGCCCGCCCTGCGCGCGGGGCGTGATCAGCCGCGGGTCGTTCAGGTCCGACTCGGCGACCAGGAACAGTGGCCGCCCCAGATCGGTCGCGAGGGCGTCGACGGCGGTCGACAGCTCCTCCAGGAAGTGGCACGCGCGCGTGTCGGCCAGCGCGTGCACGGCGTCCAGACGCAGCCCGTCGATCCGGTAGTCCCGCAGCCAGGAAAGGGCGCTGCCCAGCAGATAGGTGCGCACCTCGTCCGAGCCGGGCGCGTCCAGGTTGACCGCGGAACCCCAGGGCGTGTGGTGCGTGTCCGTGAAGTACGGACCGAACGCGGGCAGGTAGTTGCCGGACGGCCCCAGATGGTTGTGCACCACATCCAGGACCACCCCGAGACCCAGCTCGTGGGCACGGTCGACGAAACGCTTGAGGGCCTCGGGACCGCCGTAGGGCTCGTGGACGGCCCACAGGGAAACGCCCTCGTAACCCCAGCCGTGTCGCCCGGGGAAGGGACACAGCGGCATCAACTCGACGTGCGTGACGCCGAGTTCGACGAGGTGGTCGAGGCGGGCGGCGGCCGCGTCCAGGGTGCCCTCGGGCGTGTACGTGCCGACGTGCAGCTCGTACAGGGCCGCGCCCGGCAGCGGGCGGCCCGCCCAACGCGTACGCCATGCGTACCGTTCGTGGTCGACGACCGCGCTGAGGCCGTCCGGGCCGTCCGGCTGACGGCGCGAGCGCGGGTCGGGCAGCACGGGGCCGTCGTCCAGCGCGAAGCCGTAGCGCGTGCCGTCCCCGGCCGCCGCCTCCGTCCACCACCATCCCGCGCGCTCCGGATCGCGCTCCAACGCGCGTGCGGCGCCCTCGCAATGGAGCGTCACTCGGCCGGCCTGCGGTGCCCACACCTCGAACTGCACGGACGGTCCCCTTCGTCTGCTCACCGTGATGTAGCCCGTCCATGGTGCTTCAAACGAGATCGGTGCGCCTTTGAATCTTCCCCGTTTGTGACAGGTGTCGCCAGGTACGCGCGTGTGGCGGCCGTAGTCTCGTTTTCTGGACACCCGGGGTTCACTGCCCGACAATCACCAACGTGACGTCGTCCTTCGAGTTCAACACGTACCCCGCGCGGTTGTCCGACGCGGAGCGCGACAAGGCGCTGAAGGTGCTCCGTGACGGCGCCGCCCTGGGCCGCCTCTCGCACGACACGTTCGTGCGGCGTATGGAACTGGCCCTCATCGCGCGCCGGTCCGACGAACTCGTCGCGCTCACCGCCGACCTGCCCCAGGAGAGCCGGGTCTCCCGCCTGGTGTTCGGCACCGTCGAGGCCGTCTCCGGCTTCACCGTACGGCTGCGCAGGGCGTGGCAGGCCGAGCGCCTGCCCAAGCTGCTGCTGCCGCACCCCGGCAGCGGCCACGCGCTGCGCATCGGCCGCGATCCGGCGAACGGCCTGCGGCTGACCCACGAGACGGTCTCCCGTGTCCACGCCGAACTCAGCCGGCAGGGCGGCATGTGGGTCCTGCGGGATCTCGGTTCGACCAACGGCACCACGGTCAACGGACGGCGGGTCACCGGTTCCGCCGTCGTCCGCGAGGGCGATCAGGTCGGGTTCGGCCGGATGGCCTTCCGGCTCGCCGTCAACTGAGCCCAACCTCACCTCTGGCCTGGGCTTTACGTGCCGTCGCGGTTCAAAACCCTTTCCCTCGCGCGGTGTTGACGTACCCCCCAAGTCGTGACTGACTGTGCGTACACCATGCACACCAGGTGAATCGACGGCACCATATTGTGGAGGTGTGCCCTGCCGCCCCTCCTCCGCTACCCGACCGTCGACGAGCTGGGCGCACGGGCCGCAGCCCTCGTGGCCCGCCATCCCGCGGACGCCCGACTGCGCCGGGCAGGCACCTCCCGCGCGGGCAACCCCCTGTGGCTGCTCTCCGTCGGCCACGGCAGCCGCCAGGCACTCGTCGTCGCCGGACCGCACGCCAACGAGCCCGTGGGCGGCGGCACCGTCCTCAGACTGGCCGAGCGGGCCCTGGCCGACCCCCGGCTCACCGTCGGCGCGGACGCCACCTGGAACCTCCTGCTCTGCCTCGACCCCGACGGCCTGCGCCGCAACGAAGGCTGGCTGCGCGGCCCTTACTCCCTGGACCGTTACTTCCGGAACTTCTTCCGGCCGGGCTTCGGTGAACAGCCGGAATGGCTGCCCGACGGCGCGGAGGCCGCCGCCCTCCCGGAGACCCGCACCCTCCTCGCCCTCCAGGACGAGCTGCGGCCCTTCCTCCAGTGCTCCCTGCACGGCGTCGACGTCGGCGGCGGTTTCGTCGAGCTCACCCACGACCTGCCCGGCATCGCCCGCCGCGTCGCCCACACCGCGGCCCTGCTGCGCATCCCGCGCGAGCTCGGCCCGTACGACACCCTGTACTGGCCGTGCCTCGGTCCCGCCGTCTACCGGATCCCGCCGCCCCGCCGCGGCGACCTGGCCGCCGCCATCACCGAGGCCGCCGTCGAGTCGACCTGGTACCACCCGCACCGGTACGGCACCGTGACCGCCGTCGTCGAGGCGCCCATGTGGGGCGTGGCCGCCGTCGAGGACAGCAGTACGCCCGCCGACGCGGCCGCCGTGCTGCGCACCGTCAGCCACACGCTGCGCCGGGACGCGCGGATCCTGGAGGACGTCCTGGCGCGGATCCGCCCGTACGTCTCGGGTGCCCCGGACGCGGCGCGGCTGCTCGCCCCGGTCGAGGACTATTTACTGGTCGGCCCCGGACTCGCCGACGCGTGGGACCCCGACGTCGCCGACGGCGTCCGTCCGCTGCCGCCGCTCAGCACCGGCCACCTGTCCGCCCTGCGCATCGCGGGGCGCCGCCTCGCCCTGCGCACGGCCGGGCTGCTGCACCAGCTCGTGACCCGCGCGGGCGCCGGCCCGGCGGGCGCGCTGCCGGAACTGGACCGGCTCATCGACGCCTGGTGCGACGACTACCGCGACGGGTGCGGGGCGCAGTGGATCCCGGTCCCGCGCCAGATCGAGTACCAGTCGCGGGTCGTGCTCGCCGCGTTCGAACTCGCCGCGCTGCACGCGCCCGCCCGCTCCCGTTCGGGTGAGTCCGGGTGGGGTTCCGAGGCCGCCGTGCCGATGCATCAGGAATGACGTACACGATCACAGCCACAGCAGTACGACGAGCCGCCCGCGCGGGTCTCACGGCGGCGGCCGCCCTGCTGCTCACCGCGGCGGCCCCCGCGTCGGCCGGAGCCGCGGCCGCCGGGGGCGACTACCTCTACCTCATGGTCACCAAGGGTGACGGCCGCTCCAGCGACACCCGCGGCACCCTCCTGCTGTGCGACCCGCCCCAGGGACACGGCCGCGCCGCCGAGGCCTGCGCCCAGCTCGACGCCGTCGGCGGCTCCGTCGACGCCCTTGCGCCCGCCGACGTCCTCTGCCCCATGCTCTACGCGCCCGTGACCGCCCAGGCGCGCGGGCAGTGGAACGGCCGGCCGGTCGAGTACCGGCAGACCTTCTCCAACGGATGCGTGATGGGGGCCCGGACCGGGGCGGTCTTCGCGCTGGACGGCTGACGCCCGCGCGAGTGGAGCGGCGTCGGCTCAGCCGGCCCGATCGCGCGCGTGCAGCGCCACCGCCACGACCGTGCGGGCCTGGTGCTCGATCTGGTGCTCCAACGGCACCCAGCGGGCCTGGAAGCGTTCCGCGAAGGCGTCGCTCCACACCCGGACAAGCCCTTCCAGACGCGGCGCGGCACGGTCGTCGGTCTCCCGCAGGACCCGCAGCAGCATGGCCGCCGCCCGCAGCGGCAGCCGGCGGGCGAACGCGTCCACGCTGCCGATGTACGCCTTCGTGTCGTCGGCAGGGCGCGTGCGGATCCAGTCCGCGGCCAGCCCCGGCACCAGCTCCAGGCTCCATGTGGCGGCCCGCAGAAGCGGCCCCTCGACACCCTCCAGGCGGGGCAGCGCGTCCGCCAGCACCCGGTCCACCGCCCGTGAGTCCTGCAGCAGGCGGCCGGCCAGCCGCCGCATCGCCGCCGCCGGCGCCGGATGCGGCGCCGGGTCGTCCACCAGGTCGCTCGCCCACATCGGCACCTCGACGACCGCGGTGAGACCGCCGTAGCGATGCGCGTGGTACCAGGTGCTGAGGCGTGCGTCGTCCGGCATGCTCGGGTACGCCGCCCCCGCGCCCGGCGCCGGCATCACATGCACCCCGGGCCCGGACGCGGGCCAGCCCGCCGCGTCCGAGGCGCCGGTCTCCACCGGAATGTGCAGCTCCGCCGCGGACTTGGCGAACGGCTCGGCGAGCCCGGGGACGTCCTTCGTCAGCTGTACCCAACTGCCGCCCAGATCGGTGCCGTGCAGGGTCACCTGGAGGTAGGGCCGCAGTGCGTCGATCACCCCGGTCAGGGTGCGGGTCTCGGGCGGCAGCCGGTCGGGCGGCAGCATCGACGGCGCCCACTCCGGCTGCTCCTCGCCGGCCGGCCGGAAGAAACCCAGGTGGTAGTCGAACAGACTGCGCGGCGCCGGGGTGACATGGAGACTCGCGCCGTCGGGATCCGCGCACAGCAGGAAGTGCCAGGACGTGTCCGACCTCAACGCCCGCTCGGCCAGCACCCGTTCGGCCACCGCCAGCGCCGCGGGGCCGCCGGCCGGTTCGTTGGAGTGGGCGCCCGCGACCACCAGGACGGCCCGGCGCGCATCGCCGACCGACAGCAGATGGAGCGGCCTGCCGGCGCGCGAGACGCCGACCTGCCTCAGGCGGCAGACGCCTGGCCGCAGTGCGGCCAGAGCCCTCGCGGACGCGACAAGTTGGGACACCGTGGGGTAGCGCAGCTCCGGCAGGAGACTCACCCCCGACACGTCCGCCCGGCTTCGCATTCCGCAGTACGCCACGGTCCGGTGGACGTGTCAAGGACGCTGTGGGGGAGGCTCCAGGGGGCGCCCAGGGGCATTTACCGTCAGCCGGTAGGACGGTAGGTGCCAGCAGGGTGGTCCGTGCCGGCGCGCCCGCGACAGCGGACCGCCGCGGACCGTCGCCGCAGGCCCTTCCGGTGTCACGAACACCTCGCGCACCGTCCGCCGGATACCTGTACCGACCCCGCGGGCCCCGGCGCGGGCAACGCGTCGTCGCGCGTCACCGCACGCCGGCCGTCCGGCACGGGCCCCGGGAGCGTGTGCGGGCGTGAGCCGGTCGTGAGGACGACGCCGCGGACCGTTCAGTCCGCGGTGTCGCCGGCCCGCTCCAGCAGCGCCACCGGCAGCTCCCCGAAAAGCTCCTCCACGCGCGCGTGCCCGGAGAACTCCCGCCCCGGGGTCAGCACATCGGCCCACACACCGGGCGGCAGCGGCAGCACCGTGTCCCGCCAGCCGCCCGCCTGCGTCAGCCGCAGCGACAGCCTGGTCACCGCGGTGACCACCTCCCCGGAGCGGGTGAACGCCGCGCAGTGCGCCGCGGCGGAGCCCTCCGCGGCCAGCGGAGCGTATGCCGCCCCGTCCCCGAACACCTCCGGCCGACGCCGGCGCAGCCGGAGCGCGGCGGCCGTCAGCGCGCCCTTGTCGCCCGGGTCCCGCGGCGGGAACCGAACGGGCCGCCGGTTGTCCGGGTCCACCAGCGCCAGGTACTCGGCCTCCGTGCCCTGGTACACGTCCGGCACCCCCGGCATCGTCAGCTGCACCAGGGCCGCGCCCAGCACGTTCGCCCGGATGTGCGGCTCCAGCCGGCTCCGCAGACCGGTCACCAGCTCGCCCTGCGGCCCGCACGGCCCGGCCGCGACGAAGGCCTTCACCGTCTCCTCGTAGGCGGGCTCCTGCTCCGTCCAGCTCGTGTACAGACCCGCCTCGCGCACATGCTTCAGCAGCGCCTCCCACACCCGCTCAGGAGCCGCCGGTCCGAGCCCGAACACCGTCTGCCAGGCCGCCCACGCCAGCTGCGGGTCCGGCACCCCCGCACCGGTGCGGGTCACCTCGGCCAGCGTGTCCGCCCACCACTGCGGACATTCGGTGAGCACGGCCAGGGCCGCTCGTACGTCGGCACTGCGCTTGGTGTCGTGCGTCGACACCGCGGTTCCCGTGAGCGGCCAGTCGCGCTGCACGCGCGCGCAGTAGGCGTGGAACTCCTCGGGCGGGACGGCCGGACGCCCGGGGTTCCCGCCCACCTCGGTCGCCGACAGCAGCGGCACATACCGGTAGAACGCCGTGTCCTCCACGGACTTGGCCCGCAGCGCCGACGACGTCTGCGCGAACCGTGTCCGGAACTCCACATGGTCCGGCCCGTCACCGGCCCGCCCCAGCACCAGGTCCCGTACGACGTCGACGGCACCCGCCTCCTCGGGCACCGCGAACGCCTGCCGGGCCTCGGCCGCGGCCTCCTCGGTGACGACGGCGGCGGCGTCCGAGGAGCCGTAGGGACGGTAGACCTCCATCCGCACCAGGAGTTCCTGGAGCGCGGTGCGCAGCGCCCAGGGTGCGCGGTCGCGCAGCGCGGGCTCCGGGGACGTGGCACACACGCGTGCCGCCACCCGGGTCAGCCGGTCGGTCTCGGCGGCCAGTTCGTGCGTGATCACCTTGTACGCCGCCCGCCGTACCGTGGCGGCCCAGTCGCCGCCGCGGTCCGTCTGCGGGGCCGCGAACCGCCGGTACTGGCCGAGGAGTTCCCCGGCCCCCGCAGGGTCTGTGAAGAGGCCGTCGACGTGCCTCAGGGCGTCGTAGCCGGTTGTGCCCGCCACCGGCCAGGAGGCGGGCAGTTGTTCCCCGTCCGCCAGGATCTTCTCCACGACGGTCCAGCGTCCGCCGGTCGCCTCGTGCAGCCGCCTGAGGTAGGTGTCGGGGTCGGCGAGACCGTCGGGGTGGTCGATCCGTAGCCCGTCGACCACGCCCTCGTGCAGCAGCTGGAGGATCTTGGCGTGGGTGGCCTCGAACACCTCCGGGTCCTCGACCCGCACCCCGATCAGCTCCGAGATGCTGAAGAAACGCCGGTAGTTGAGTTCCGTACGGGCCAGCCGCCACCACACGGGGCGGTACCACTGGGCGTCCAGGAGCTGCGGCAGCGGCAGCTCCTCGGTGCCCTCGCGGAGCGGGAACGCATGGTCGTAGTAGCGCAGCACCTCGCCGTCCACCGTGAGGTTGCCGAGCTCAGCGCCGACCGGGTTGCCCAGGACGGGCAGCAGCACCTGCCCGTCCTGCGTCTCCCAGTCGATGTCGAACCAGCGCGCGTACGGCGACTTCGGGCCCTCCCGCAGCACTTCCCACAGGGCACGGTTGTGGCGCGGGGACATCGCCATGTGGTTCGGCACGATGTCCACCACCAGGCCGAGCCCGTGCTCCCGCGCGGTGCGCGACAGGGCCCGCAGGCCCTCCTCGCCGCCCAGTTCGTCACGCACGCGCGCGTGGTCCACCACGTCGTAGCCGTGCGTCGAACCGGGCACGGACTCAAGGACGGGGGACAGGTGCAGGTGCGAGACGCCGAGCGAGGCCAGGTACGGCACGGTCGCCGCCGCGGCCGCGAAAGGAAACTCGGGCTGCAGCTGGAGCCGGTACGTGGCCGTCGGCACCGCCGGGTCGGATCGCTCAGGTGTCATGGAGTTCTCCGTACCCGCCCTGCCGCCTTTCGTGTCATCGCGTGTTCCATGTGTGCCCTCCTAGACAGGCCGTTGCAGCACGGTCAGGCTGCGGTCCACCAGGGTCAGCCGGTCCCCGGCGTCCACCTTCGCCCCGGTGCCCGGCGGTACCCCGTCCGGGCGGGCCGTGTCGACCACGACCTGCCACTGCCGGCCGTGGTCGACCGGCACGACGAAGTCCAGCGTCTTCGGCGATGCGTTGAACATCAGCAGGAACGAGTCGTCGGTGATCCGCTCCCCGCGGGGGCCGGGCTCGGAGATCGCGTTGCCGTTGAGGAAGGCCGTCAGCGCCGAGGCCTGGGCCCGGTCCCAGTCCCGCTGTGTCATCTCCTCGCCCTCGGGGGTGAACCAGGCGATGTCCGACAGATCGTCGTGGGTGCCCTCCACGGGCCGCCCGTGGAAGAACCGCCGGCGCCGGAAGACCGGGTGGTCCTTGCGCAGCCACACCATCGCTCGCGTGAAGTCCAGCAGCTCCGCTCCGAGCCCGGCCCCCTCCTCGGCGCCCTCGGGCCAGTGCACCCAGGCCAGCTCGCTGTCCTGGCAGTAGGCGTTGTTGTTGCCGTGCTGCGTGCGCGCGACCTCGTCGCCGTGGCTGATCATCGGCACGCCCTGGGACAGCATCAGCGTGGCCACGAAGTTGCGCATCTGGCGGGCGCGCAGCTCCAGCACGGCGGGGTCGTCGGTGTCGCCCTCGACCCCGCAGTTCCAGGACCTGTTGTGGCTCTCCCCGTCGCGGTTGTCCTCACCGTTGTCCTGGTTGCGCTTGTCGTTGTAGGAGACCAGGTCGTGCAGGGTGAAACCGTCGTGGCAGGTCACGAAGTTGATCGAGGCGAGCGGGCGCCGCCCGTCGTCCTGGTACAGATCGGACGAACCGGTCAGCCGGGACGCGAACTCGGCGAGCGCCCGGGGCTCGCCCCGCCACAGGTCCCGCACGGTGTCGCGGTACATGCCGTTCCACTCGGTCCACAGCGGCGGGAAGTTGCCCACCTGGTAGCCGCCCTCGCCCACGTCCCACGGCTCGGCGATCAGTTTCACCTGGGAGACCACCGGGTCCTGCTGCACCAGGTCGAAGAACGACGACAGCCGGTCCACCTCGTGGAACTGCCGGGCCAGCGTGGCCGCCAGGTCGAAGCGGAAGCCGTCGACGTGCATCTCGGTGACCCAGTACCGCAGCGAGTCCATGATCAGCTGCAGGACGTGCGGGGACCGCATGAGCAGGGAGTTCCCGGTGCCCGTGGTGTCCATGTAGTACTGCTGGTCGTCGGTCAGGCGGTAGTACTGCGGGTTGTCGAGGCCCTTGAAGGACAGCGTGGGCCCCAGGTGGTTGCCCTCGGCGGTGTGGTTGTAGACGACGTCCAGGATGACCTCGATACCGGCCTCGTGCAGCGCCCTGACCGCCGACTTGAACTCCAGGACCTGCTGGCCGCGGTCGCCCCAGGAGGCGTACGCGTTGTGCGGGGCGAAGAAGCCGATGGTGTTGTAGCCCCAGTAGTTGTTCAGGCCCATGTCGACCAGGCGGTGGTCGTTCACGAACTGGTGGACGGGCATCAGCTCCAGCGTGGTGACGCCGAGCTCCACCAGGTGGTCGATGATCGCCGGATGCGCGAGGGCGGCGTAGGTACCGCGCAGCTCCTCCGGCAGCTCCGGGTGCTGCATGGTGAGGCCCTTGACGTGGGCCTCGTAGATCACCGTCTCGTGGTAGCCGATCCGGGGCCGCCGGTCGTCGCCCCAGTCGAAGTACGGGTTGACCACGACCGACGTCATCATGTGCGGCGCCGAGTCCAGGTCGTTGCGCTTGTCGGGCTCGTCGAAGTGGTAGCCGTACACCTCCTCGCCCCAGCGGATGGAACCGCTGATCGCGCGCGCGTACGGGTCGAGCAGCAGCTTCGCGGAGTTGCAGCGCTGACCCCGCTCGGGTGCGTACGGGCCGTGCACGCGGAAGCCGTAGCGCTGTCCGGGCATCACGCCGGGCAGGTACGCGTGCCGGACGAACGCGTCGCTCTCGCGCAGTTCCACCGCCGTTTCCGAGCCGTCGTCGTGCAGCAGACACAGCTCTACTCGGTCCGCGGTCTCCGAGAAGACCGCGAAGTTGGTGCCGGCGCCGTCGTACGTGGCACCGAGTGGATATGCCTCTCCAGGCCAGACCTGCATGAACCGACTCTTTCAGGTGTCCCGCGCCGCGTGGGGCGCCTTGGCTCCGAGTGTCCACGAAAGTGAGGGAACCACCTATGACTTACGTCCCTCTTACCCATTGACCAGAGCACAGGACGATCACAGGATCGCTCTGTGCCGAAACATCGGGGCAGACACGTACTCCCGGGACAGGCCGGGGAGTGGGGGAAGATGTGCGCAAGATAGTGCACCGCCACCTCGGGAAGGTGGTGGCGGGTGCGGCGATCGCGGTCACCGGGACCGCCGTGATGATCGGGATCACCCTGCCGGGCACGGCGGGGGCCGACGACACCGGCGGCGGCAAGGCTGCGGCGGCGGGACAGTCCGCGGCGCAGGGGGGACAGGGCGCGGACGGGGCCGTCGCGCCGGGGGTCGTCGAATCGGCGCCGGCCGCCGAGGGCGAGAAGGGCAAGGGCCGCGACCCGCTCACGGACGACGAGATCCAGCGGGTCGAGCAGATCGCCGTGAACCGGCAGATGTTCAACGCCAGTGAGGACGTCGAGGGCGAGCGCGGCCCCGAGCGGCTCACCGTCGACCTCGCCGACCCCAAGGTCGACGAACTGGACGACCCGAACGCGCCCCGGCGCGCGGACGTGACGTTCTACGACTACCGGGACGACACCCTCGTCACCCGGACCGTCGACCTCGACAGCGGAAAGGTCGTCGCGACCGGCACCCAGCACGGCGTTCAGCCGCCGCTGAGCGGCGCCGAGTACGCGGAGGCGGCGAGCCTTCTGATCGCCGACCCGCTGGGCGCGGACCTGAAGTCCGACTACAAGGACGCCACCAGCAAGGAACTCGCCTCCCCCGACCAGCTGTTGCTCACCGGCGCGGTGTACCGGGCGGTCCCGGGCGGCCAGCCGGCCGTCCTCGACAAGTGCGGCGAGCACCGCTGCGTGCGGCTGTTCCCGAAGGTGAAGAACGGCCCCTGGATCGACGCCAGGGCCTTCGTGATCGACCTGAGCGCCCGCAAGGTCGCCAAGCTCGGCAGCTGAGCCACCGTCCGTTGGTTCACTTTTCCAACTCGCCCCTTGTGCAAGGGAGTCATTTCTTCATGCGCGTCAAAAGAATCAGTCGTGCCCGCAGGCACGCGGCGCTGGGCCTGTCGGTGGCCGCGCTGGCCGCCGGCGTCACGACGGGTGCGGGACCGGCCGCCGCCCAGCCGAAGGCCGCCGCCGCGGCGGCGGCCGCGGAGTGCAGCACCGCCTACAAGATCGAGAAGAAGCTCGCCAGCGGCACGACCTGGCGGATGTGCTGGCGCTACGACAGCAAGGCCGGGCTCGTCCTGGAGAACATCTCCTACCAGCCCAAGGGCGAGGCCTCGCCGATCAAGGTCCTCAACAGCGCCAGGCTCGGCCAGATCCACGTCCCCTACGACGACGGCAGCGTCGAGTACGACGACCTGACGGGCTTCGGCTTCGCACAGGGCCTGATGAACCTGGACCCGGGCGAGTGTCCCGGCGGCACCATCAAGAGCGTCAAGGTCCCGGACTCCTGGGACCCGGACCACCCGAACGTCAACGGCCTGTGCACCACCACGCGTTCGCGCGGCCACGCCTACCGCATGCAGGGCGACAGCGCGAACAAGGTCTTCCAGGCCCAGGGCAAGGACCTCCTCGTCTACTCGGTCAACCAGGTCGGCTGGTACGAGTACATGACCGAGTGGCGCTTCCAGGACGACGGCACCATCACCATGAACCTCGGCGCGACCGGGAGCCTGTCCTACGAGGACTACGACGCCGGGGACGGCCGCGGCTGGCCCATCGGCAAGGGCTCCCGCGCCCAGGCCACCAGCCACAGCCACAACGCCTTCTGGCGCCTGGACTTCGCCCTGGACGGTTCCTCCAAGAACCGGGTCGAGCAGTACGACTCGACGGTCACCGCGGCCGCGCAGGGCCAGCAGACCGCGACCGTCAAGACGACCCGCACCCCGGTCACCAAGGAACTCGCGGGCGACGCCAAGAGCTACCGCTGGTGGCGCATGGTCAGCGCGGTCGGCAAGAACAAGGACTGGCACCCGCGGTCGTACGAGATCGTCCCCGGTCCGAGCACCAAGTACCCGGGCCGCAGCTTCACCAAGCACGACGTGTACTTCACCGAGTACAACCCGTGCGAGCAGTTCGCCAGCAACAACACCGGCAACTGCGGTACCGCGGCGGGCAAGTCCGTCGACAAGTGGGTCAACGGCCAGACCCTCACGCACCCGGTGGTCTGGATGAATGTGGGATTCCACCACATCGCCCGCGACGAGGACCAGCAGCCCATGCCGGTCCACTGGCAGGGATTCTCCATCGCCCCCCGGGACGTCACAGCTATGAATCCGCTCACTCCCGCCGAGCTCGCCGGGCAGAACGGACACTGGGAGCCCGGTAGTTGAGATTGACCCTGTCCATCCGGCTGCACCGCCGACCGCTCCCGGAGTACCCTTCCTTGATCGTTGGGTGGGGGCGAACCCCCGGGAGTGCTCGGGGGAGCGGAAGGCGGTGCACGGGTGGGCTCCGGAGGGCTGGAGTTGCCCCCTGGTGACGAGGGTCACGAGGGGAACTCCGCAGACGTCCCGCCCGGCACGGTGTCCCTGGCACGGCCGATGGACGCGGGAGCGACCATCGGGCCGGAGCTGGACTGGGACGCCGACGCCTGGCGCGAGGTGCGTACACGCGCACAGCGGGCAGGCCGGGCCTACATCTGGCTGAACCTCGTCGAACAGCGGCTGCGGGCCGTCGTGGCCGCTGTTCTGCGGCCCATCTACCAACCCGTCCACGGCCACGACGACTGGGTGGTCGCCGCCGCCGGACCCGCCGGACAGGAGTGGGTCCAGCGCGCGGTCGCCGTACGCGAAGTCAGCCGTCGCAAGGGCTACTTGCTCGACCCCGCCGACGACAACGTCCTCAGCTTCCTCACCCTGCCGCAGCTGCGCGAGCTGATGGTGCAGCACTGGCCGTGCTTCGAGCCCTACTTCGACGAGCGCCGGGACGTCGAACTGGCCCTGGACGAGCTGGAAGTCACCCGCAACGTCGTCTCCCGCAACCGGGCCCTGTCGGAGGCGGTCCTCGGCCAGGCCGAGCGCGCCTCGGCCAAGCTCCTGGAGATACTCGGCGCCGGCGGCGACGTGCCGTCCGCCCGCAGGCTGCCCGTCGACGCGGTCGAGGACCTGGTCGGCGACCGGTACGCCGACGTGGTCGCCGTCCACCCCGACCGGGTGCGGCTGCTGCGGCAGTTCCCCGCCGAGGACATCTTCCGCGACGCCCGCCGCCTCGACGCCGTCGGCATCGGCCTCAACCTCCTGGTGCAGAACTTCTCCGGCCGGCGTCTGGTCCGGCTGGCCGAGACCGGCTGCCGGGTGCGGCTGCTGTTCCTGAACCCGGCGTCCAGCGCGGTCAAGCGGCGCGAGCGTGAACTGGGTATGAAGCGCGGCGAGTTGAGTCGTGCCGTGGAGATGAACATCCTGCACATGCGCCGGGTGCGGTCGAGGCTGCGCGACCCCGGCGCCTTCGAGATCCAGGTCTACGACGACACCCCGCGCTTCACGGCCTACCTCGTGGACGGCGACGGATCGGACGGCATCGCGGTCGTGCAGTCCTACCTGCGCAGGTCCCGGGGCATGGAGGCGCCGGTCCTGGTCCTGCGCAACGGACACCGGGTGGTCAAGCCCGGCGACGTGGACGACAGCGGCCTCTTCCCGACCTACCGCGAGGAGTTCGAGACGAACTGGGTGGATTCGCGTCCGGTGTCCTGAAGTGTTCCGGTGTGTCTGTCTCCCGAAGTGCCGGGAGCGGTAAGCGGAACGCGGTCCTCTGATTGTCAGTGGCCCATGGGAAGGTGGAGACCACTGGGGGAAAGCACCACCAAGAAGGGGGACCGCCCATGGGCTGGCACCGAGAGCTGCTGATCGGCTTCGACCTGGAGACCACCGGCACCGATCCGCTCGAGGCGCGCATCGTCACGGGAGCCGTGATCGAGGTCAGGGACGGGCAGCCCGCCGGGCGCCGGGAGTGGCTGGCCGACCCGGGCGTGGAGATCCCGGCGGACGCGGTCGCGGTGCACGGCATCAGCAACGAGCGGGTGACCGCCGAGGGCCGCCCCGCCGACCAGGTCGCCGAATCCATCGCGGACGTCCTCGCCGACTACTGGAAGACGGGCGTCCCCGTCGTCGCGTACAACGCCGCGTTCGACCTGAGCCTGCTCTCCGCCGAGCTGCGCCGCTACGGCCTGCCGTCCCTGCGCGAGCGCCTGGGCGGCCTCGACCCCGCCCCGGTCATCGACCCGTACACCATCGACCGCTCGGTGGACCGCTACCGCCGCGGCAAGCGCAACCTCGAAGCGGTCTGCACGGAGTACGGCGTCCCGCTCGACGCCGCCCACGACGCGTCGGCCGACGCCCTCGCCGCGGCGCGGCTGGCCTGCGCGATAGCCGACCGCCACCCCAAGGTCGCCGCCCTCGGCCCGGCGGACCTGCACCGCCGCCAGATCGAGTGGTACGCGCAGTGGGCGGCGGACTTCCAGAGCTTCCTGCGCCGCAAGGGCGACGCGACGGCGGTGGTCGACGGCACCTGGCCGCTGCGCGAGCCGGCCGACCACACGGTGTGAGCGGGGGCGGCGCCACCCGCGCCTCGGTGAGCCGCTCGTGGTGGGCGCCCGAGGCGCGCGGCGACCGGCCGGGGCGGGCTGCGGTGAAGTGCTGCCGGGGCTGTGCCAGCACGCCCGGATCGGCGACGAGCGGGGAGATCAGACGGCCGTAGGTGTCGTGGCCGGGGATCTGGGGTCCTCTTCGGTGGAGTGAACCTCGTGGCGGCGCAGGGTGGTTGTGCGGTGGGCTCGCTCCACTGACTGCCCCCAGTAGGTGCCGGTGACCATCATGACCGCGCCGAGTCCGGTCAGCGCGGTGAAGTGCTCGCCGCCCAGCACGACTCCCACCGCGGCGGCCCAGATCGGCTCGGTGCCCAGCAGCAGGCTGGCCCGGCTGGCCGAGGTGCGCTGCACCGCCCAGGTCTGGGCGAGGAAGGCGAACACGCTGCAGAACAGGGCGAGATACAGCAGCTGCGTCCAGGTGGCGGCGTCCGCGCGGGCCAGGGTCGGCAGATCACGCCCGGCCGGGACGAGGAACAGTGCCGTGCCGACGAGGGTCTGCAGGGTCGTGAGGTGCAGTGGCCGTACCGCCCGGCCCGAGGTGAGCCGGCCGACCAGGGCCACATGGCCCGCCCGCACGACCGCCGCGCCGAGCATGAGCAGATCTCCGAGCCGGGGCGCGTGAAAGCCGCTGCCCGCCATCAGGACCCCGACGGCCAGGACGCACAGCCCGGCGGCGGCGTAGAAGACGGCCGGCAGACCGCCCGCGTGACCGGTGCGGTCGAGAAGGGGGGTGAGGACGATGGTCAGGCTGATGATGAGCCCCGCGTTGGCGGCGCTGGTGTGGGCGACGCCGTAGGTCTCCACGAGCAGGACGGCGGCCTGGGTGAGGCCCAGGGGGATGCCGGCGCGCACTTCGGCCCGCGTCCACCGGCGCGGGCTTCGCCCGCGGGAGGCGACGACACCCAGACAGGCGACCGCGGACAGGGCGTAGCGGGCGAAGAGAACCAGCAGGACGGGGAGGGCGGACGTCGCCGTCTGGGCGGAGAGATAACTCGATCCCCAGACGATCGCGACCAGCAGGAGTACCGAGTCGGTACGGCGGGCGTCGGACACCCGCCCACCCTGCACCCCTCCGTCTCTGAAGCCCAGAGCGAGTTTCTTAAGCGATCTTTCAGTACTCCTACACTGTTGTGATGGACGAGAGACAGCTGCGGATCCTGCGGGAGCTGGGCGAACTGGGCAGCGTCACCGCGGTCGCCGAGGCACTGTTGGTGACTCCGTCGGCGATCTCACAGCAGTTGCGGCTGCTCCAGCGTTCGGCCGAGGTGCCGCTGACCGAGCGCGACGGTCGCCGGCTGGTGCTCACGGACGCCGGGCAGGCCCTCGCGGACGCGGCCATCGAGGTGGAGACGGCGCTGGCGCGCGCCCGACACACGGTCGAGGAGTTCGTGGACCGGCCCGACGCCGAGGTCTCGGTGGCGGCCTTCCACAGCGCCGGCGCGGCCTTCTTCCCGCTTCTGCTGCGCGCCCTCGCCGGACCCGGCACCCCGGTTCCGAGACTCGCCGACGAGGACGTCCCCCAGGAGGACTTCCCCCGCCTCACCCGCGAGTACGACCTCGTCCTGGCCCACCGCCTCGACCACGCCCCGCCCTGGCCGCGCACGGTCACGGTGACCACGCTGCTGCACGAACCCCTGGACGTGGCGATGCCCGCCGACCACCCCCTGGCCGCCAAACGCCGGGTGACCCCGCATGACGTGGCCGGCGAGCCATGGATCACCGTCCACGACGGCTTCCCGGTCATGGCCACCATCGAGGCGATCGCCGCCGCATCGGGTCACCGCCTCCATCTGGCCCACCGCATCAACGAGTTCGCGGTGGCGGCGGAGGCGGTGGCAGCGGGGGGAGGCCTGGCACTGATGCCCCGCTGGACGACGCGGCGGCATCCGGCCCTGGCACTGAGACCCCTGAGCGGCGTTCAGGCGAGACGGCACATCGACGCCCTGTACCGCCCGGAGAGGACGGCGAGAAGGGCGGTCCGCACGGTTCTGACAGAACTGAGGAGGGCAGCACGAAAGGTCCAGGGGTGACAGGACCCGCCAGGGGCACGGGGAGCGCCGGTCAGAACGGATACCACCGCACCATCTCGTCGCCGTCCCGCAAAGACGCCACCCGCCGCTCGAACTCGGCCAGCGCCTCGGGATTCGACGGCGCATGCTGAGCGACCCACGCACAGCTCGCCGTCTCCCGAGCCCCCCGAAGCACCGAGCAGCCCTCCCACTCCCGTACATCCCACCCGTAAGCGGCGGTGAACGAGTCATAGGCCTCGGGCGGCAGACCGTAACGGTCACGGGACAGGGCCATCACCACCAGATCGTGCTCACGCAGGTCGGCGGAGAAGGTCTCCAGGTCGACAAGGACAGGCCCGTCCGGTCCCACGTGGACATTGCGGGGAAGGGCGTCACCGTGAATCGGCCCCGGCACCAGACGAGGTGAAACCGCGGCCGCGGCCGCCGCGAACCCGTCCCGACGCTCGCGGAGGTACGCCGCGTCAGCGGAGTCGATCGCCTCGCCCGCGAGCCGCAGCCACCGTTCGACCCCGCCCAGCAGCTCACGGGGAGGCAGGTCGAAGGAGGGGGACGGCAGCGCGTGCACCACCCGCAGCAGTTCGGCCAAATCCGCCGGACCGGCGGGCCGTACCTGATCGGGGAGCCGGTGCCACACCGTCACCGGATGCCCCTCGACCAGCCGGGCCTTCGGTTCGGCCGCCCGGACCGCCGGCACCCCCGCCTCGGCCAGCCACCCCGCGATGTCGAGTTCGCGACGGGCTCGGTCGAGGAGTTCGGCGTCGCGCCCCACCTTGACGACCAGGTCACCGGCGGCGAACACGGCGTTCTCTCCCAGGGCGAGCAGCCGCGCCGACCCCGGCAGCACCTCGGCCGCGGCCAGTACGTCCCGTGCCCGTGCCTCGTCCATCGTCCGGCCTCCCGGTCCCGACATGCCGCGCATGCCTGTGCATCGCCACCGCGAAACGGCGTCGAGTTCGCGCCATCCTCCCGGCCAGTCTCGCATTTCCACAGGTGGACCGGTGTGCGCGCTGCCTTGACGGTGCATACGCCCTTCACGACCATGACGGGGGCCCAGGCCGGGGCCGGACCGTCACGAGCCGTGCGAAGGAGCCCGTTACTTGACCTTGGTGACCGCGACGAAGCGGCCGGCGCAGGGCCCACCGCGCGCAGAGGGGAAGCGGCCCTCCGAGCGCGGGGCCTGGTTCCTGGTGCTGCCCGCGCTGATCCCGATCCTGGTGCTGAGCGTGGGGCCCCTGCTGTACGGGATCCTGCTGTCCTTCACCGACGCCCAGTCGGGCCGCACGCAGGCCACGCGGTGGATCGGGGGACTGAACTTCCAGGACCTGCTGCACGACACGCTGTTCTGGGAGTCGTTCCGGATCGGCCTGGTGTGGGCGGTCGGTGTGACCGTCCCGCAGTTCCTGCTGGCGCTCGGCCTCGCACTGCTCCTGGACCAGGACCTCAAGCTGCGCTGGCTCGCCCGTGCCCTCGCGATCATCCCGTGGGCCATGCCCGAGGTCGTCGTCGGTGTGATGTGGCGGCTCGTCTACAACCCGGATGCCGGTGTCCTCAACGAGACCCTCCGCGGCCTCGGCCTCGGTGACGGCCGCGACTGGCTCAGCGGCCTGTCCACCGCCCTGCCCGCCGTGATCGTCGTCGGCGTCTGGGCGGGGATGCCCCAGACCACGGTCACCCTGCTCGCCGGTCTCCAGAACACCCCGCGTGAACTCCACGAGGCGGCCGCGATGGACGGTGCGGGCGCCTGGCGCCGCTTCCGCACGGTCACCTGGCCCGCGCTCAGACCGGTGGCCCTCACGATCACCGCGCTCAACTTCATCTGGAACTTCAACTCGTTCGCCCTGGTCTACGTGCTGACCAGCGGCGGACCGGGAGGCCGCACCCGTCTGCCCATGCTCTTCGCCTACGAAGAGGCCTTCCGCTACGGCCAGTTCGGCTATGCGGCCGCGATGGGCTGTGTGATGGTCGCCGTCGTCTCCGTCCTCCTCGCCCTCTTCCTCGTCGGCCGCCTCAAGGGAGGTGACGACGCATGAGGACCAGCACCACCGGTCGCGTCGGCCAGTACGCCGCGCTGCTCGCGTACCTCGTCTTCCTTGCCTTCCCCTTCCTCTGGCTGCTCTCCACCGCCTTCAAGTCCCCGCGCGAGCTGGGCAGTCTGCACCCCACCTGGATCCCCCGGGACCCCACCCTCGACAACTTCCGCCAGGCCTTCGACGAGCAGCCCCTGCTGCGCGCCGCAGGCAACTCCCTGCTCGCCGCGCTCGCCGCCGCCGTGATCGCCGTACTGATCGCCACCCCCCTCGCCTACGTCATGGCCCGCCACCGCACCCGGCTCGCGAAGGCCGCCACCGGCTGGGTGGTGGTCAGCCAGGCCTTCCCGATCGTCCTGGTGATCATCCCGCTGTTCCTGGTGCTGAAGAACCTGCGGCTGATCAACTCCCTGACGGGCCTGGTGATGGTGTACGTCGTGTGGGCGCTGCCGTTCGCGCTGTGGATGCTCGTCGGATACGTGCGTGCCGTGCCGACGGAGCTGGAGGAGGCGGCGGCCGTCGACGGGGCCGGGCGTCTGCGGACCCTGGTGTCGGTGACGGCACCGCTGCTCGCGCCGGGGCTCGTGGCGACGGGACTGTTCGCGTTCATCACCGCGTGGAACGAGTTCTTCTTCGCGCTGGTCCTGCTGAAGACGCCGGAGAAACAGACCCTGCCGGTCGTCCTCACCCACTTCATCGGTGCGGAGGGTGTCGCCGACCTCGGCCCGCTCGCGGCGGCCGCGTTCCTCGCCACCCTGCCCTCACTGATCATCTTCGCGATCATCCAACGACGTATCACGGGCGGCATGTTGACCGGGGCGGTGAAGAGCTGATGCGTGCACGGTGGATCGTCGTCCTGATGCTGCTCCTCGCGGGCTGCACCAGCGGCACGACGTCCGGGGACGGCCCCGTCACCCTCCGCTTCCAGTCCCTGGCCTGGCAGGAGGAGTCCGTCGCGGCCAACAGGGAACTGGTGAAGGAGTGGAACGCCGACCACCCCGACATCAAGGTCGAGTACGTCCAGGGGAGTTGGGACAGTGTCCACGACCAGCTGCTCACCTCCTTCGAGGGCGGCGAGGCGCCGGACATCATCCACGACGCCTCCGACGACCTCGCGGACTTCGCCTACGGTGGCTACCTCGCGGATCTCAGGGACCTGCTGCCCGAGCGGCTCATGTCGGACATCCCGCAGCGGAGTTGGGACACGACCACCTTCGACGGCGGCGTCTACGGTGTGCCCTTCCTCCAGGAGCCCCGCGTCCTGATCGCCAACGCCGACTGGCTGAAGAAGTCCCGCGTACGGATTCCCACCCCCGAACACCCCTGGAGCTGGGCCGAGTTCCAGCGGATCACCGACCGGCTCAGCGGCGGCGGCAAGTACGGCGTGGCCTGGCCGCTGAAGGAACCCGTCTCCGCGACCCTCAACCTGTCCCTGTCGGCGGGGGGACAGCTCTTCCACCGGGGCGCCGACGGCAAGGTCGCCATCCGGTTCGGGAAGGCCGACGAGACCGTGCCGCGCACGATCCACGATCAGGCGAACACCGACCACAGCGCCTCACCCACCACGCTCGGCAGCGGCGGTTCCGACACCCTGCCCGGTTTCTTCGGCGGCAGGTACGCGATGGTCCCGCTGGGCTTCTCCTACCGCCAGCAGATCGCGCAGCAGGCCCCCAAAGGCTTCAGGTGGCAGGTGCTGCCCGCCCCGGCGGGTGCCGACGGACTCACTCAGGGCGTCAGCCCGCAGACCCTGTCCGTCGCCGAGGACAGCCCGCACAAGAAGGAGGCCGCCGCGTTCGTCGACTTCCTGCTCCAGCCGAAGAACATGGTCCAGCTGGCCCTCGGGGACTGGATGCTGCCCACCGGCACGAAGGCGCTCGGCGATCCCGCCCTGCACACCGCGAAGGACGGCTGGGCGACCGGCACCGCCCTCGCCTCCCACCTCCGGTCGGCGCCGGCGCAGTCCGTGCGCGGTTACCCCGAGTGGAAGGACAAGGTCGCCACTCCCGCCTTCCAGGAGTACTACAGCGGCGCCATCGGTCTCGCCGACCTGCGCAAACGACTTGAAGAGGACGGGAACCTGGTGCTCGCCCGCTATCAGCGCTGAGAACCCGTCGCCCGGGCGGGACCCACCCCTGTCGCAAGGTCCCGCCCGTTCCCCGCGCCCCGGAGTGCCTCCGACGCATTCAGGTTGTACGAGACGTCTCGTCTCGCATAGCCTCCTCGCCATGACCACTCGCTCGCACATCGCCATGTTCTCCGTCGCCGCCCACGGCCATGTGAACCCCAGCCTGGAAGTGATCCGCGAGCTCGTGGCGCGGGGGCACCGGGTCACGTACGCCATCCCGCCGCTGTTCGCCGGGACGGTCGCCGGGACCGGGGCCGAGGTGAAGCTCTGGAACTCGACGCTTCCCGGGCCCGACGACGACCCGGCGGCCTGGGGCACCGAACTGCTCGACCACGTCGAGCTCTTCCTCGCCGACGCGATCCAGGCGCTCCCGCAATTGGCCGAGGCGTACGACGGTGACGAGCCGGATCTCGTCCTGCACGACATCACCGCCTACCCCGCCCGCGTCCTTGCCCACCGCTGGGGCGTACCGGCGATCTCCCTCTCGCCGAACCTCGTCGCCTGGGAGGGTTACGAGGAGGAGGTCGCCGAACCGATGTGGGCCGAGCCGAAGCGGACCGAACGGGGACAGGCCTACTACGCGCGCTTCCAGGGCTGGCTGGCGGAGAACGGCGTCGCCCTGCACCCGGATCCCTTCGCCGGCCGCCCCGACCGCTCCCTCGTCCTGATCCCGAAGGTGCTCCAGCCGAACGCCGACCGGGTCGACGAGAGCGTGTACACCTTCGTCGGCGCCTGCCAGGGCGACCGTGGTGCGCAGGGGGACTGGCAGCGGCCGGTCACCGCGGAGAAGGTGGCCCTCGTCTCCCTCGGCTCCTCCTTCACCAGGCAGCCGGGTTTCTACCGGGAGTGCGTCAAGGCGTTCGGTGACCTGCCGGGCTGGCATCTCGTGCTCCAGATCGGCAAGCACATCGACCCTGCCGAACTGGGTGCCGTACCGGACAACGTCGAAGTGCGGTCCTGGGTACCGCAGTTGGCCATCCTCAGGCAGGCCGACCTGTTCGTCACGCACGCCGGCGCGGGCGGCAGCCAGGAGGGACTGGCGACCGCCACACCGATGATCGCCGTACCGCAGGCCGTGGACCAGTTCGGGAACGCGGACATGCTCCGGTCCCTCGGAGTGGCCCGCCGGATCGACACCGAGGAGGCGACCGCCGAAGCACTGAGGGCAGCCGCCCTCGAACTCGTCGACGACCCCGACGTCGCCCGGAAACTCAAGGAGGTCCAGGCGGTGATGGCCCAGGAGGGCGGCACCCGCAGGGCGGCCGACCTCATCGAGGCGGCGCTGCCCGCATGAGTGAGGGCCCGTTGGCTCCCCGGTGGCCAACGGGCCCTCAGTACAAGGGGGTTCAGACCTTCACGCGCTCACCCTCGTCGTCCCGCGCCACGGGCAACGCCACGGCGTCCGCGGCCTCGTCGTGGGTGAGGTCCGGCAGCCGGTTCAGCCACTTGGGCAGGTACCAGTTGCGCTCGCCGAGCAGTGCCATCACCGCCGGGAGCAGTACACCCCGGATGATCGTCGCGTCGATGAGCACCGCGGCCGCGAGACCCACGCCCATCTGCTTCATGGACTGCATGGACAGCGTCCCGAAGATCGCGAACACGGCGACCATGATGACGGCGGCGCTGGTGACGACACCGGCCGTGGTGACCACGCCGTGCTGGATCGCGTCCTTCGTGCTGCGGCCCCGCAGATGTGCCTCACGGATCCGCGAGACGACGAACACGTGGTAGTCCATCGACAGGCCGAACAGGATCACGAAGAGGAACAGCGGCAGCCAGGTGATGATGGCGCCGACGCCCTCCGCGCCCACCAGGGACGCGCCCCAGCCGTGCTGGAAGACGGCGACGAGGATGCCGTAAGCGGCGCCCACCGACAGCAGGTTGAGCACGATCGAGGTGATCGCGATCGTCAGCGAGCGGAACGACAGCAGCATCAGCCCGAACGCGAAGACCACGACGAACGCGAAGACCGGCACGACCGCTCCGGCCAACTGGTCGTTGAAGTCCTTGGAACCGGCCACCTCTCCGGTGATCGGCGCCTCGACGCCGTCGACCTTGCCGAGCGTGGCCGGCCGCACCTCGTCGCGCAGCTTGTCCAGGCTCGCGCCCGCCTTGTCGAGGTCGGAGCCGCCCACCAGCGGGACGTACACGAACGCGAGGTTCTGCGCGTCGTGCAGCTTGATCTCGACCGGGCCGCGCGAGGCGCCCGAGGAGATCGCCTTCGCCTTGAAGTCGGCCAGCGCGCCGGTGACTTCGGGGGAGTTGATGTCGGCGGCCTTCACGACCACCTCGGCCGGCGCGGAGCCGCCGGGGAAGGCGTCGTTGACCCGGTTGTAGGTCCCCACGATGGGCAGCGAGTCGCCGAACTGCTGGTCCAGGGTGAGGTTCTGGGTCTTCATGCCGAGGGCGGGCGCCGCGATGGCGAGCAGCGCACCGGCCGCGACCACGACCGAGAGCACGGGCTTCGCGAGGACGCCCTTGAGCACGGCGGTCCAGAACCGGCTCTCCTGGTTGCCACGCCGCTTGCGGCGCAGCCGGCTCTCGGGGTGCAGATAGGGGATCTTGCCCTTCTCGACCCGCTCGCCCAGCAGCGAGAGCAGCGCGGGCAGCACGGTGATGGAGCCGATCATCGCGACCGCCACGACCATCAGCGAGGCCAGGCCCATCGCCTCGAACTCGGCGAGCCCGGTGAACAGCATGCCCGCCATCGCCACGCACACCGTGACACCCGAGACGATGATCGCGCGGCCACTGGTGGCGGCGGCGATCCGCAGAGCGGTCTGCGGATCCCGCCCGGCCTGCCGCTCCTCACGCTCGCGGCGCAGATAGAACAAGCAGTAGTCGACCCCGACGGCCAGACCGACCAGCAGCATCACGGAGTTGGCGGTGTCGCTCATCGGCATGACATGGCTGACGATGCCCATCAGACCCATCGTCGCCATGATCGCGGTGACGGCGAGCAGCACCGGCAGCAGGGCCGCGACCGCGGCACCGAAGGCGATGAGCAGGATGCCGAGGGCCACCGGCACCGCGGAGAGCTCGGCCTTCTCGAAGTCGTCCCCGAACGCGTCGGCGAACGTCTTCATCATGCTGGCGCCGCCGATCTCCTCGATCCGCAGCGACTCGTGCTCCTTCTGCACCCCTTCGACGGCCTTCAGTACCGGATCCACCCGGTCGCCCGCGGTGTCCGCCTCGCCGCGCATGTCGAACTGCACGAGCGCGCTGCGGCCGTCCTTGGAGATCGTGCCCGTGTCGTACGGCGAGGTCACGTCGGTGACCTTTCCGGTGCCCTCGACCGCCTTCACGACCGCGGTGACGGCGGCCCTGAAGTCGGCGTCGGTCGCCTTGCCGCCCGCGTCCTTGGACTGGATCAGCACCGTCTCACTGGCGGGCTCGTCGATCCCGGCGTCCTCGATGATCTTCGCGGCGGTGTGGGTCTCCCCCTTCAGCTGGTCGCTGTCCTTGACGTCGACCCGGCCCGCCGCCGAGCCGATTCCCATCGCCAGGACGACGAACAGCACCCAGATGCCGACGGCAGCCCATCGGTGCCGCGCGCTCCAGCCGCCGGCCCGGGCGGCCAGGCCCCGCACCCGTGTATCTCCGTTCGCCATGATGGGCTTGCCCCCTCGTGAGCGGTGACAGCCCCCTGCCGTCACCTTTCGTTACGAAGGTATGGCGCGGATAAACGCGTCTCGTCGTGCTGTCCGGTGAGGTGTGGGGGCCGCGGGCTACTCCCAAGGGACCGCGTGCCCTCCACACTGGGGAGGACCATGACCCTTACATCTAACGGACCTTCTGCGGGGAGGCGGTCGGGGTCCGCGCCGGAGCCGACCTAGGGTGTGCGGATGACGACGACCTATGCGGCGCTGCTGCGCGGAATCAACGTCGGTGGCAACAGGAAGGTCCCCATGGCCGACCTGCGGGCGCTGATGGAAGGCCTCGGACACGGCGGTGTACGCAGCTACCTCCAGAGCGGCCAGGCGGTGTTCACCAGCGACCACGGCGACGAGGAGTCTCTGACCGCCGAGCTCGCGGAGGCGATCGAGGAGCGGTTCGGCTTCGCGGTCGACGTGATCGTCCGCGACCACGCCTATCTGAAGGCGATCGCCGAGGACTGCCCGTTTCCGGCCGCCGAGCTGGAGGGCAAACAGCTCCACGTCACCTACTTCTCGGCACCCGTCGACGCGGACCGCTTCGCGGAGATCGACCAAGCCGCCTATCTGCCCGAGGAGTTCAGCCTCGGCGACCGCGCCCTGTACCTGTACGCCCCGAACGGCCTCGGCCGCTCCAAGCTCGCCGAACACCTGGCCAAGCCGCGGCTGACCAAGGGCCTGATCGCCACGAGCCGCAACTGGAACACCGTCGTCAAGCTGGTGGAGATGACCGGTGGCTGACCATGGCTCGGCCGTCGAGTCCGTCGCGGCCGCCGTGGAAGGGGAGTTGAGGCTGCTCGACCCTGAAGTGCGGGCCTCGCCCGAGCTGGTGGGCGCGCTGCTGCACCCGGAGTTCCATGAGTTCGGTGCGTCGGGCAGGCGCTGGGACCGGTCGTCGGTCATCGTCGCCCTCGCGGAGGCCGCGGAGGCGGGAGCCGCACCGATCCGGGCGTCCGGCATGAGGGGGGTCGAGCTCGCTCCCGGTCTGGTCCATCTCACCTTCGACACCGAGCACAACGGCAGCCGCGCACACCGCAGTTCGCTGTGGCGGCTCACGCGGACCGGGTGGCTGCTCTACTTCCACCAGGCGACGCCCTTCGCAGAATGACCTGCCGTACGCCGCCATAGGTGGTGTACGAGGTCACCGCGTCCGGCACGGTCAGGCGAGGGTGCGCGTACAGCCGCCGCAGGTCCGCCTCGTCGTCCGCCCGGGCGACGGCGTCGGCCAGCGCCAGATCCTCCCCGGTGAGGGAGGCGTCGTCGAGGATCTCGGGACCCCAGCCGTCCCACGGCAGGACCTCGACGCCGTTCAGGGCGGCCAGGTCGTGCAGGACGGCGAACCGGACGTACCAAAGGCCCCTGATCCGGTCGAGCCAACTGACGCCGAACGTCGCAGGATCGGCACGTCCCTCGCGGCAGGCCCGCCAGGCGTCCCCCGCCACCAGGAACCGGTTACGCGGCACATCCAGCGGATCGAAGTCCAGGTCGTACCCCGGGTGCAGCACCTGCGGGTCGGCCAGCCGCCAACTCCCGTCCGGCAGCCGGTACTCGGTGACCCAGTGATCCTCGTGGAAGCCGTCGAGGAAGTATGTGGCGAAGCCTCCGCGCACCCGTGCCGGGGTGCCCGTCGCCCGCAGCAGCGAGACATGCAGCAGGGCGAAATCCCGGCACGTCCCGACGAACCGCTCGCCGTACGCCCGGGGTTCGGTGAGCGGCCGGTCCGAGCGCTCGCGCAGGATCCGCAGGAGTTCGCTGACGTACCGCGACTCGGCGTCGTGGTGCAGCCGTTGCCGCGGGATCTCGTGCCGCAGACGCTCGCCCTCCCCGCGGTGGATGATCAACCCCCGTACGAGACGGGCGAGTTCACCGGGATCACGCGGCAACCCGCTGATGTCCGGGTCCCCAGGGTCGCTGTACGGAGTGTGCTTCAGGTGGCTGTCCATGCCGAGGACCCTCGACCCTGCCCCAGGGACAAGGTCAACACCGCTGTGCGAAGCTCGTCCCATGCGCTACGTCATCATCGGGGCAGGAGCGGTCGGCGGGGCCGTCGGCGGGCGGCTCGCGGGGGCCGGACACGAGGTCGTGCTGGTCGCGCGCGGCGCTCACCACGCGGCGCTGCGGGACGGCGGACTGCGACTGCGGGTGCCGGACGGCGCGTTCACGTACCGGCTGCCGGTCGTGGACGGACCGGCCGGGCTCGGCGTACTGCGCGCCGACGACGTGCTCGTCCTCGCCGTGAAGACCCAGGACACGGAGAGCGCCCTGGACACCTGGGGACCGGCACCGGTCGAGGGCGGCGGCACGGCGGCCGGGCGACTGCCGCTGCTGTGCGCGCAGAACGGCGTGGAGGGACAGCGGATCGCCCTGCGCCGCTTCCGGCACGTGTACGGCGTCTGCGTCTGGCTGCCGGCGACCTTCGTGGAACCCGGGGCCGTATCCGCCGCGGGCAGTCCGCTCACCGGCATCCTCCACCTGGGCGTCCACCCGCACGGCACGGACGAGACCGCCCGGCGGATCGCCGCCGACCTGGAGAAGGCGCCGTTCGAGGCGCCGGTCGTGCCGGACCTCTCGCGCTGGCAGTACGCCAAGCTGCTGTCCAACCTCGCCAACGCCGTCGAAGCTGTCACCGGCCCGGTCGAGGGCGAGGAGGCGCTGACGTTCGTCGACCGGGTACGGGCCGAGGGCGCGGCCGTCCTCGACGCCGCCGGGATCGCCTACGCGAGCGCCGACGAACAGCGGGCCGTACGCGGCCACAAGGTCGACCTCGTGCCGCTGGACGGCACCCCGCGCGGTGGCGGCTCCTCCTGGCAGTCCCTCACCCGCAACACTGGCACCATCGAGGCCGACTACCTCAACGGCGAGATCGTGCTGCTGGGCCGCCTGCACGGTGTCCCGACGCCCCTGAACGAACTGCTCCAGCACCTGGCCAACACCTTCGCCCGAGAGCGCAGGGCGGCCGGGTCGATGCCCTGGGCGGAACTCGCACGGCTGGCCGACGTGGCCTGCGGCGCGGGCTGAGGCCTCAGGGCCCTACGCGCTCACCGACAACAGCACCCGCGCCGACGCGGAGTCGTACCGGCGCAGCACCACACGCGCCACCTCAGGAGCCGCCCCCAGCACCTCGGCCAGGACATCCGCCTCGGCCGCGCCCCGTGCGATGCGGTCGGGCAGGAAGCCGGGCGCCAGGACGTACGGCGCGACCGCGACCCTCGCACAGCCCAGGTCCCGCAGTTCCCGCACCGCGTCCTCGGTGCGGGGCAGAGCCGCGGAGGCGAACGCAGGCCGCACGGCGCACCAACCGGTGTGCCGCCACTCCCGCGCGATGTCAGCGATCACTGCGATCGCCTCCGGGTCGGTGGACCCCGCCGAGGCCAGCACGACCCCGGTCGAGGCCTTGTCGGCGGGCGTCAACCCCGCCTCGTACAAACGCCGTTCGAGCGCGGAGAGCAGCAGCGGGGACGGGCCGAGCACCTCCGCCTGCCGGATCCGCAGCTGTGGCGGCGCGTCCCGCAGCACCGCGGGGATGTCGGCCTTGGCGTGGAACGCACGCGTCAACAGCAGCGGAAGCGCGACGACATCACGCACGCCCTCCGCCGCCAGCGACTCCAACACGCCCTGAACCGAAGGGATGTTGAAGTCCAGGAAGCCCGTCTCCACCCGCACACCGGGGCGCAGCGAGCGCACCCGGCGTACGAGGGCCTGCACCGTCGCGGCATGCCGCGGGTCGCGGCTGCCGTGGGCGATGACCAGGAGAACGGGCTTCATGGGACTCAGCTCTTCACCAGCAGCCCGCGGCTGCGCAGCACCCACCGCTCCAGCGGGCTGAAGATCAGCAGGTCGATCGCGATACCGACGAACAGGATGAGAAGGATGGCCTCGAAGACCATGGCCATGTCGCTGTTGGTGCGGCCGTTCTCCAGCAGTTGACCGAGACCCACGCCCAGGTCGGGGAACTGGGCGATGATCTCCGCGGCCATCAGCGAGCGCCAGGAGAACGCCCAACCCTGCTTGAGACCCGCGACATAACCGGGCAACGAGGCGGGCAGGGTGACGTGCCAGATGCCCTGGATGCCCGTAGCCCCCATCGTGCGGCCGGCCCGCAGGAACAACGGGGGGATCTGGTCGACACCGGACACCAGGCCGTTGGCGATGGACGGAACCGCGCCGAGCAGGATCACCGCGTACATCATGGAGTTGTTCAGACCCAGCCAGATCACGGCCGGCGGCACCCACGCCACCGACGGCAGAGACTGCAGGCCGGACAGGATCGGTCCGATGGCTGCCCGGATGAACTTCACCCGGGCCACGATCAGACCCAGGGGAGTGCCGATGAGCAGCGCGAAGAAGAAGCCGAGCAGGCCGCGCGAGACGCTCGTCCAGATGTAGCCGAGCAGGTCGCCCTGGAGCCAGGCGTCCTTGAACGTCGCGCCCACGGCGGCCGGCGAAGGCAGCTTGGACGGGTCGTCGACGACCGGGTACAGCAGCGCCCAGACCACGAGGACCACCGCGAGCGCGATGACCGGGGGCAGAACCTTGTTGACGAGGGTCTGGCGGAGGGTGGGGCGACCGGTGGCGTGGGTCTCCAGTGCGTCGAGGCCTGCCTCCACGCTCCCGGCGTCCTGGACCGGTGTCGTGTCAGTGCTGGCCATGACGGCGGATCTCCCCACGCAGTTCTTCGGTGATCTCACGGGCCAGTTCGGCCACGGGTGCGTCCTCGATGCGGCGCGGCTGCGGGATGTCGACCGTCCACTCGCGCGCGATCCGACCGGGGCGGGAGGACAGCAGGATCACGCGCTGCGCGAGCCGGACCGCCTCGCGCACATTGTGGGTGACGAACAGGACGGAGAGCCCGGTCTCCTCCCAGATCCGGGTGATCTCGTCGTGCAGCACGTCCCGCGTGATGGCGTCGAGCGCCGCGAACGGCTCGTCCATCAGCAGCAGGTTGCTCTCCTGGGCCAGCGCGCGGGCCAGTGCCACCCGCTGCCGCATACCGCCCGACAGCTCGTGGACGCGCTTGCCGTACGCGCCCTTCAGCCTCACCAGTTCGAGCAGTTCCTCGGCCTTCGCGCGCCGATCGGGCTTGAGAACTCCCCTGAGTTTCAGGGCGAGTTCGATGTTCTTGCCGGCGGTCAGCCACGGGAAGAGGGCGTGCTCCTGGAACATCAGGGCGGGGCGGCCCTCGGTCGTGATGGAGCCGGCGGTCGGTCCGTCGAGCCCCGCCACCAGGTTCAGCAGCGTGGACTTGCCGCAGCCCGAAGCTCCCAGGAGGGTGACGAACTCGCCCGGCGCGACATCGATGCTGATGTCGTCCAGGACGAGCTGCTGCCCACCCGGTCCCGCGAAGGACTTGGAGACGTGCTCGATGCGGGCGGCGTACTCGACGGACTCGTCGGCCTTGGCGAGCGTTGTGGTCGTAGCCATGGTCGTCACCTCCTGGGAACTCATCGGGGACCGGGGTCAGCTGGTGCCGAGACCGGCGGCGTCGACCGTGGACTCACCGTCGGCCTTGAGGACCTTGTTGAGGATCGTGAGGTCGTAGATTCCGCTCAGGTCCGGCTTCTTCAGCAGACCGGCCTTGACCGCGTGCTCCGCCTCGGTGTTGAGCGTGGCGGCCAGCGGGTCGTTGGTGAACTGGATCGACTTCCACGCCGGGTCCAGGACCGCGGGCTTGAGCGCCTTGCCGGAGTCCGCCTCAAGCTGCTTGTTCGCCGCCGCCTTCGCCGCGTCCGGGTTGGCGTTGATCCACTTGTTGGCCTCCACCGACGCCTTCAGGACGGCCTCGACCGCCTTCGGGTGCTCCTTGAGGAAGTCCTGCCGCACGATGATGTTCGTGATCACGAACTTCTTGTCGGGCCACAGCGACGCCTCGTCGAGCAGCACCTTGCCGCCCTCCGCGACCAGCTTGGACGCGGTCGGCTCCGGCACCCAGGCGCCGTCGATGGAGCCGGCCTTGTAGGCGTCCGGCGTGATCTTGTTGTCGGTGCGGACGACGGTGACGTCACCCTTGCCGCTCTGCGCGTCGACCTTCCAGCCCTGGTCGGCGATCCAGTTGAGGAACGCCACGTCCTGAGTGTTGCCCAGCTGCGGCGTCGCGATCTTCTTGCCCTTGATGTCCTTGAGGGACTTGATCTTGTCCGGGTTGACGACCAGCTTCACACCGCCGGACGCCGAACCGCCGATGATCTTCAGGCTCTTGCCGCCGGACTTGACGTAACCGTTGATCGACGGAGAGGGGCCGATCCAGCCGATGTCGATCGACTTGGAGTTGAGCGCCTCGATCTCGGACGGTCCCGCGTTGAAGGTCGCGTACGACGCCTTGGTGGCGCCCAGCTCCTTCTGGAAGAAGCCCTTGTTGACGCCCACGAGCGCGGTGCCGTGGGTCAGGTTGCCGAAGTAGCCGATCTTGACGGAGTCGAGACCGTCGATCTTCTTGGCCCCGGCGGCGACCTTGGCGGAGCTGTCGTCCTTGGCGTCGGAGCCGTAACCGCACGCGGCGAGGGTCAGCAGAGGGAGCGCGGCGATGACCGCGAGGGCGCGGCGAAGAGCGGATGAAGCAGGCACGGGAGGTGTTCCTCTCGGAGGCCCGGCGGTCACGGTCTCTCAGGTCGTGGCCGGGAGGTCGGCAGGTCTGCGTCTACGGCTGTGGGGGGACAGGGCGCGCAAGCGGTGCGCGTACGTCAGCGCACACATCGCGCCACCCCGCCCTGCCCGCTGCCGAGCGCGCCGCTGCCTACGCGGCCGCCCTCCTTCGCGAACGTGGAGTAGTAGTCGGTGGAGTTCATGTCAGAAGTCCCACCCGTCGTCCTCGGACTCGTCCTTGACGGGCTCCGGGGACGCGAACGACTCGCCGACCATGCCCGCGGTGAGCGTGGTGCCGTCGTTCGGGTCGATCAGGATGAACGAGCCGGTGCGGCGCGAGTCGGAGTAGGAGTCGACGGGCAGCGGCTCCGCGGCACGGATCTTCACGCGGCCGATGTCGTTGGCGACGAGCTGTCCCGGGTGCGGGTGCAGGGACAGGTCGTCGAGCGTGAGACGGGACGGGATGTCCTTGACGATCGCCTTGACCGTGCGGGTGCCGTGCTTGAGCAGCACCCGGTGGCCGACGGTCAGCGGGGCGTCCGCGACGTGGCACACCGTGGCCTCGATGTCCTGGGTGGTCGGCGGCGCGTCCTTGCTGGGCACGAGCAGGTCGCCGCGCGAGATGTCGATGTCGTCCTCCAGGAGGATCGTCACCGACTGCGTGGTCCAGGCGACGTCGACCGGCTTGCCGAGCAGGTCGATGCCGGCGATCTTCGTGGAACGGCCCGAGGGCAGCACGGTGATCTGCTCGCCGACGTGGAAGGAACCGGCGGCGATCTGGCCCGCGTAACCCCGGTAGTCGGGGTGCTCGGCGGACTGCGGGCGGATCACGTACTGCACGGGAAGGCGCGCGTGGCAGTGGCTCAGGTCATGGGTGACCGGGACCGTCTCCAGGTGCTCCAGCACGGTCGGGCCGCCGTACCAGTCCATGTTGGCGGAGGGCTCCACCACGTTGTCACCGGCGAGCGCGGAGATCGGGATCGCGGTGACCTCCGGGACGCCCAGTTCGAGGGCGTACGCCGTGAACTCCTCGGCGATCGCCGCGAAGACGGGCTCCTGGTAGTCGACCAGGTCCATCTTGTTGACGGCGAGGACCACATGCGGCACCCGCAGCAGCGCAGCGAGAGCCGCGTGCCGGCGGGTCTGCTCCACGACCCCGTTGCGGGCGTCGATCAGGATCACCGTCAGCTCGGCCGTCGAGGCACCCGTCACCATGTTGCGGGTGTACTGCACATGGCCGGGGGTGTCGGCGAGGATGAACCGGCGCCGGGGCGTGGCGAAGTAGCGGTAGGCGACGTCGATGGTGATGCCCTGCTCGCGCTCGGCGCGCAGCCCGTCGGTGAGAAGGGCCAGGTCGGGGGTCTCCTGGCCCCGCGACGCCGACGCCCGCTCGACCGCTTCCAACTGGTCGGTGAGGATCGACTTGGAGTCGTGCAGCAGGCGGCCCACGAGGGTCGACTTGCCGTCGTCGACGGAGCCGGCGGTGGCGAACCGCAGGAGGGTGGTCTCCGTGAGGCCGAGTTCCGTGGTGGTGGTGCTCATGGCTAGAAGTACCCCTCGCGCTTGCGGTCTTCCATCGCGGCCTCGGACATCTTGTCGTCGGCGCGAGTGGCGCCGCGCTCGGTGAGCCGGGATGCGGCGATCTCCGTGATGACCTGCTCCAGGGTCACGGCGTCGGAGTCGACGGCGCCCGTGCAGGACATGTCACCGACGGTCCGGTACCGGACCTGGCGCTTCTCGACGGTCTCGCCGTCCTTGGGGCCGCCCCACTCACCGGCGGTCAGCCACATGCCGGCGCGGGCGAACACCTCACGCTCGTGCGCGAAGTAGATCTCCGGGAGTTCGATGTTCTCGCGGGCGATGTACTGCCACACGTCCAGCTCGGTCCAGTTGGACAGGGGGAAGACGCGGACGTGTTCGCCGGGTGCGTGGCGGCCGTTGTACAGGTTCCACAGTTCGGGGCGCTGGCGGCGGGGGTCCCACTGGGAGAACTCGTCGCGCAGGGAGAAGACGCGTTCCTTGGCGCGGGCCTTCTCCTCGTCGCGGCGGCCGCCGCCGAAGACGGCGTCGAACTTCTCCGCCTGGATCTTCTCGGTCAGCGGGAGGGTCTGCAGCGGGTTGCGGGTCCCGTCGGGGCGTTCCTTGAGCACACCGCTGTCGATGTAGTCCTGGACGGAGGCCACATGAAGGCGCAGACCGTGCTGCGCGACCGCGCGGTCGCGGTACTCCAGGACCTCGGGGAAGTTGTGTCCGGTGTCCACGTGCAGCAGCGTGAAGGGCACCGGGGCGGGGGCGAACGCCTTCAGGGCGAGGTGCAGCATGACGATGGAGTCCTTGCCGCCGGAGAACAGGATCACCGGCCGCTCGAACTCACCCGCCACCTCACGGAAGATGTGCACCGCTTCCGACTCGAGGGCGTCCAGGTGGGACAGGGCGTACGGGGCGTCCGTGCCCTCGTCCACCGTGGCAACGGTCGTCGTCATGCCAGTCCCCTCTCGGTGAGCAGCGCGTGGACCGCCGCTGCGGACTCCTGGACGGTCTGGTTCTGCGACTCGATCCGCAGATCGGGTGACTCGGGCTCCTCGTACGGGTCGTCGACGCCGGTCAGCCCGGACAGCTCGCCCGCCGCCTGCTTGGCGTACAGGCCCTTCACATCGCGTACGGAGCACACCTCGACCGGGGTCGCCACATGGATCTCCAGATATCCGGCGCCGCTCTCCTGGTGGCGCTTGCGGACGGCTTCACGGCTGTCGGCGTAGGGCGCGATGACCGGGACGAGCGTCTTGACGCCGTTGCGGGAGAGCAGTTCGGCGAGGAAGCCGATGCGCTGCACGTTGGTGTGCCGGTCCTCGCGGCTGAAGCCGAGGCCCGCCGAGATGAACTCGCGGATCTCGTCGCCGTCGAGCACCTCGACGAGGTGGCCCTCCTCGCGCAGCCGGCCTGCCAGCTCGTACGCGATGGTGGTCTTGCCGGCACTCGGCAGACCCGTGAGCCAGACGGTGGCTCCGGTCGTCACGTGCGACTCCTTGTCAGTGGTGGTCATCAGTGCAGCCCGCACTCGGTCTTGGCGCTTCCGGCCCAGCGGCCGGCGCGCGCGTCCTCGCCCTCGAGGACCCGACGGGTGCAGGGGGCGCAGCCGACGGAGGCGTAGCCGTCCATCAGGAGCGGGTTGGTGAGAACGCCGTGTTCGGTGACGTACGCGTCCACGTCGTCCTGGGTCCAGCGGGCGATCGGGGAGATCTTGACCTTCCGGCGCTTCTCGTCCCAGCCGACGACCGGGGTGTTCGCCCGGGTCGGGGACTCGTCGCGGCGCAGGCCGGTCGCCCAGGCCAGGTAGTTCTTCAGGCCCCGCTCCAGCGGCTCGACCTTGCGCATCCTGCAGCAGAGGTCCGGGTCGCGGTCGTGCAGCTTGGGGCCGAACTCGGCGTCCTGCTCGGCGACGGTCCGCGTCGGCGACAGCGTGATGACGTTGACGTCCATCACGGCCTCGACCGCGTCGCGGGTGCCGATGGTCTCCTCGAAGTGGTAGCCGGTGTCGAGGAAGACCACGTCCACGCCGGGCCTGGCCCGGGACGCCAGGTGGGCGACGACCGCGTCCTCCATGGAGGAGGTCACGCAGAAACGCTTGCCGAAGGTGTCGACCGCCCACTGGAGGATCTCCAGTGCGGAGGCGTCCTCCAGGTCGCGGCCCGCCTGCTCGGCGAGGGCCTTTAGATCCTCGGTCGTGCGCTCTTCCTGAACCGCGGTCATATCTGATCTCCCCCTGCTTCGCCGTGCCGAAGACCCCGGGCGAGCAGCCCGAGGAACTTCAACTGGAATGCGCGATTGCATGCCGCGCATTCCCACGCGCCGTGGGCGCCTTCCAGGGCTTCGCTCGGACGCAGGTCCTCGTCGCCGCAGTAGGGGCAGTAGAAGGGGGCGGCCCGCTCACTCATGACCCCTCCTTTCGCTGTCGTTCGCTGACGCTCACGACAGTGCCTCCTCGGACGCGCGGGAGGCCCAGGCGGCGAACCGCTCGCCGTCCTCGCGCTCGGCCTGGAACCGCTTCAGGACCCGCTCGACGTAGTCGGGCAGTTCCTCGGAGGTGACCTTCAGGCCGCGCACCTTGCGGCCGAACCCGGCCTCCAGGCCGAGCGCGCCGCCCAGGTGCACCTGGTAGCCCTCGACCTGCTCGCCCCGGTCGTTGAGCATCAGCTGGCCCTTGAGACCGATGTCCGCCACCTGGATACGGGCGCAGGCGTTCGGGCAGCCGTTGAGGTTGATGGTCAGCGGCTCGTCGAAGTCCGGGACGCGGCGCTCCAGTTCGTCGATCAGCTGGGAGCCGCGCGCCTTGGTCTCGACGATGGCGAGCTTGCAGTACTCGATGCCGGTGCAGGCCATGGTGCCGCGCCGGAACGGGGACGGCTTGGCGGTGAGGTCGAGCGCCTGCAGGGCCTCGACGAGCGGCTGGACCTGCGACTCCTCGACATCGAGGATGATCATCTTCTGCTCGACGGTGGTCCGGACCCGGCCCGAGCCGTGCGTCTCCGCGACCTCGGCGATCTTCGTCAGGGTGGCGCCGTCGACACGGCCGACACGCGGGGCGAAACCGACGTAGAACAGACCGTCGTTCTGGCGGTGCACGCCGACGTGGTCGCGCCACTGGCCCGCGGGCTCGGCGGGCGCGGGACCGTCGACCAGCTTGCGCTCGAGGTAGTCGTCCTCCAGGACCTGGCGGAACTTCTCCGGGCCCCAGTCGGCGACGAGGAACTTCAGACGGGCACGCGTCCGCAGCCGCCGGTAGCCCCAGTCCCGGAAGATGCCGACCACGCCGGCCCACACGTCGGGCACCTCGTCCAGCGGCACCCAGGCGCCGAGCCGGACGCCGAGCTTGGGGTTGGTGGACAGGCCGCCGCCGACCCACAGGTCGAAGCCGGGGCCGTGCTCGGGGTGCTCGACGCCGACGAAGGCGATGTCGTTGATCTCGTGGACCACGTCGAGCAGCGGCGAACCTGAGATCGCCGTCTTGAACTTGCGGGGCAGGTTGGAGAACTCCTTGCTGCCGATGTACCGCTCGTGGATCTCGTCGATCGCCCAGGTGCCATCGATGATCTCGTCCTCGGCGATCCCGGCGACCGGCGACCCGATGACGACACGCGGGCAGTCGCCGCAGGCCTCGGTGGTGGAGAGACCGACCGCCTCCAGGCGGTTCCAGATCTCCGGGACGTCCTCGATGCGGATCCAGTGCAGCTGGATGTTCTGCCGGTCGGTGATGTCCGCGCTGCCGCGCGCGAACTCCTCGGAGATCCCGCCGATCACACGCAGCTGCTGGGTGGTGAGGCGTCCGCCGTCGATCCGCACCCGCAGCATGAAGTACTTGTCGTCCAGCTCCTCCGGCTCCAGGATCGCGGTCTTGCCGCCGTCGATCCCGGGCTTGCGCTGGGTGTACAGCCCCCACCAGCGCATCCGGCCGCGCAGGTCGTTGGGGTCGATCGAGTCGAAGCCCCGCTTGGAGTAGATCGTCTCAATGCGTGTCCGCACGTTGAGACCGTCGTCGTCCTTCTTGAACTGCTCGTTGCCGTTCAGCGGGGTGTGGTGCCCCGCGGCCCACTGACCCTCACCGCGGTGACGGCTCACCTTGCGGCGGGGCGCTGCGGCGGCAGGGTTCTGCGGGGTGGCGGCCATCGTTGTACGTCCTTCGGGACAGGCGGGAAGCGGCTCTTACCTGCGGGTACGGGCGCATGGGTGTACGTGCGCGTCCTTGCGCACGACGGAGAACGGGAGAATGTGCCGGGTGACGCTGCGGCTCGTCAGCGCACCGGACAGATGGCGCTGGACATGCGGCCGAGATCGACGTGCCGCCGACTCACCAAGGCAATTCCAGTTCCAGACATGACGGAAGCGTGTCACGGCGTTCTGGACACAGTCCAGCTTTATCCACCATGTGGACACCCTTGTCTCGTCAGGCGAGACGATGGTGTCGTTGGTCACAAAGATCGCGAGCCCTCTTGTTCTCGCAGGTCAGGCTGGGTAGGCCCCGGGCCAGGGGCCCGGCGGGGGCGCCTCGGCCTCCTCCTCGACCTTGGTGTCGAACAGCTGGAAGCCACGGCGCAGGTAGTTGCCCATGGCGTGCTCGCCGTCCTTGCTGCACGTGTGCAGCCAGACCCGCTTGGTGTCCGGCATACCGGGCCATCGGTCCGCGAGGTCCCAGGCACGGGCGGTGCCGTACGAGAGGAGGTGGCCGCCGATCCGCCTGCCGCGGAACGCCGGGATCAGGCCGAAGTACTCGATCTCCACGACACCGTCGTCCTGCGGGCCGAGTTCGGCGTAACCGGCGGGGGTGCCGTGGTCGTACGCCACCCAGGTCTCCACGCCGGGACGCTCCAGATGGTGCTGCCACTGCGCGTACGTCCAGGAGAGCCGGTCGGTCCAGAGGATGTCACCGCCGACGGACGCGTAGAGGTACCGGCTGAACTCGGGGGAGGGCACCTCGGAACGGACGATCCGGATGTCGCCCGGCGGGACTTCGGCGGGCAGGAGATCGGTGGGGGCGGTCTGTTCCAGGGACCAGGTGGTCACGGCGATGTTCGGCATGCCGGTCAGGGAATCATCCGCGCGGCCGGTCTGTCGATCGCGCGGCTGCCCCCGCGACCAGCCGCTCACGGGGCGGGGCCGCAGGTCGACACGGCCCGCGGCCGTTCCTCAGCTGAGTGACTTCTCGACCGAACCCAGGGGCAGTGCGAACAGGGCCCGGCCCGACTGGGACCACACGTCGCCCGTCTGTTCCCAGTACGACAGGGACTCCGACTCCCCGCTCCAGCAGTTCCGTGTCTCGTCCGCGCCGCAGCGGGTGGCCTTCGCGGGGTTCGAGGTGTTCTGGCGCCACAGGGTCCCGTGGTCGCCCTCGGTCTCCGCGGGGCGGCTCAGGTACCACTGCGAGTCGTACGACAGGACGGGGCCGGAGCCGGACGCCTTGGAGGCGTAGGCCTCGGCCACGTGCGCGTACCCGCCGGCGTCGGTGGCCAGCAGTCCGGAGCGGCCGGGGTTGCTGCTGTAGTCGTAGCGCCACAGCCGGGCGGCCGCGTCGCCGTCCCCGGAGGTCCACTCGCTCGCGACCAGACTGTCCGGGACGGTGCTGCGGTCCAGGGAGAGATAGTCGGGGCGGGCCGCGCCCGCCCCGCCGGCCAGGCGGTAGGAGCCGACGGCGGGAAGCACCCACTGCTCGCCGTGCGCCGACCAGCCACCGCGCACCCTGCCGACCGCGCTGCTGTCGACGGTGGCGCGCTGGACGCGGTTCATGTCGTAGACGTACAGCGCGTCGCCGCCGTCGCCGCTCGCGGTCACCAGCAGCTTGTTCTCGTACCAGACCATGCCGGAGACCTGGGAGACGAGGCCGCGGTAGTCGCGACCGCCGTCGACCGGGACGGCGAGGAGGACCCAGGAGTAGGTGAGCCGGTTCAGATCGTTGGCGTCGACGAACGCGACCCGGGCCAGGCCCCCGCCGCGTTCCGCGGTGCCGGTGCGGCTCCACGCGGAGAGGATCACGCGGTTGGCGCCCCACAGGCCGTCGTCGTCGGCGTCCCCGGAGGTGGTGACCGCGCCTGCCCGCCAGGACCGGGTGTCGGCGGCGTCCCAGCAGTACGCGGCGGTGGCCGAGGGTGCCACGGGCAGTGCCCGGCGCTCGTCGGCCGTGCAGCCGATCGCGTCCTGCAGGCTCCGGTCGGCGGAGTCGAGGACGGCGGAGACTCCGACGGGACGGCCCATCGAGGAGGAGAGCCGATCCAGGGAGCGCTGCGGGACCTGGGTCTCCTTCAGTCGCAGCGGGGCGGTCTCGGCGGCCGAGGTGAGCGGCTTCAGGGTCCCGGGGTTGGCGGCCACCGTGGCCTGCGAGGCGCTGATCATGGTGGCGGCGCCGGTCAGCGCGAGGGCGGTCCCGGCCAGGAAGGCTCTCAGCGCCTGGCCCCGCCTGCGCCTGCGGTGTCTGCCACGATGCTTCATAACGTCCTCCCGAGGCGGGCCAACTGCGCCTGATGATCTGTACGTTGACCGAGGAGCAGGTGGGGTGACCCGTAGGGGATGCTACGGCAGTGGAGCGCCGATGGGGACGAAGACCCTGCAATTATGCGGAAGTCGCACACTCGGGATGCTCAGTTCGCCTCTTCGGAGGCACGGGCGCCGAGCACGGCGGGGGCCGTGGAGTGCGGCAGGAGATCGCCCGGGCGGCCCGGCAGCAGCACCTCGACCTCGGCGTCCTCGCAGAAACGATACGGCCGGTGTTCCAGGAACGCCCCGAGATATCGCCGCACTCGGGACATCTCCGCGCGGACGGTCACCGTCCGGGCCGGGTCGCCGAACATGTCCTCGGCCAGGCCCGCCGCACTGCGGCCCGAACGGTGCAGAGCCAGCAGGTAGAGCAACTCGGCGTGCCGAGGGCTCAGTTCGTGACTCCAGGTGCCCGCACCGCCCGAGACCGTCATCGTCCAGCGGCGCGGCTGGGCGAGGTCCAGGACGATCCGGGTGGCGCCGGGCGGCTCCGGCTGGTCGGCGGCACGCAGCAACCAGCCGCCTCCCAGCGGCTCCAGCGTGCACAGACCGAGCGCCGGCAGCCACCGGCGGCCGGGCGACGGCGACTTGGGCAGCGCGATCCGGGGCGCATACGGCATTCCGGTCACCGCGGCCGTCCAGCCGTCCCGGTCCACCACCAAGGCCCGGCCGACGAGCCGCGCGAGCACCGGCGCCGCCACGGCGCGCAGTTGCTCCAGCGAGGTCAGATGCAGTTCGCGCAGCCGTGACTCGGCGAGCTTGGCGACCGAGTCCACCCAGGCGAGCGTCGCCGGGTGCATCGTGTCCAGCGGCCCGCTCACGTCGACCACGCCGATCAGCCGGCCGTCCCGGGGATCCTTGATGGGGGCGCCGGTACAGGTCCAGGAGGTCTGCGAGCGCACGAAGTGCTCGGAGGCGAACACCTGGACGGGTCGGCGCACCACGGCCGGGGTGCCTATGCCGTTCGTGCCCACGACGTCCTCCCGCCAGTCGGCGCCGAGTTCGAATCCGGTGCCGTCGGCCTTGCGCAGCACGGGGGAGCTGCCGTCCCGCCACAGCACCCGGCTGTCCTCGTCGGCGACCACCATGATGTGGTGGGCGACGTCCGCGACCGACAGCAGCCCCTGGCGCAGCACCGGCAGGATGTGCCGGAGCTGGGTGCCCTCCCGGCGCCGCTGCACCTCCTCGGGAGGCAGCAGCCCTGACCGGAAATCGTGGTCGGGGTCGACGCCGCCGCGCAGCATGCGGCTCCAGGACTCCTCGATCAC
Organism: Streptomyces sp. NBC_00285; assembly: GCF_036174265.1. Lineage (NCBI taxonomy): Bacteria > Bacillati > Actinomycetota > Actinomycetes > Kitasatosporales > Streptomycetaceae > Streptomyces > Streptomyces sp. NBC_00285. The sequence goes on from NZ_CP108055.1 coordinate 8,296,395, forward strand.
GGGGCGCGGGGCCAACGGCGCGCGTCGGCCTGACAGCGTGGCGGAGCGGACCTCGCTCAGTACCCGGGCCGCGCGTGCCGAGTCCATGGCGGCAAGCTGGGTCACGTGTGTCGGCGAGAGCGGCACAGATCCTCCCGGTCTCCGGTCCGTTGACTGTTCGTCTCATAGTGCAGGTCGTGTACCGGAAAGGAGTACGGTCCGACCACAGACGCCAGGAAGTTGCAACCCCCTGCAACCCTGTTGGTGCGCTCCGGTCTGGTTGAAACTTGGGCCGACGCCGTCTCGCAGCGGCGTGTTTCGGCCTCTGAGGGCCGCAACGGGGGTGGTGCCGTGTCGGCGCAGCACCACCCCCGTTCTGTCTCGTGGCGCCGCACGGCTCAGGCCCCCGGATCGGCCCGGTCCACCACGCTCGTCAGATCCAGGCTCGTCGGCAGTGTGCCGAAGGCCGCTCCCGCGTCGCCGCCCAGGCGGGACGCGCAGAACGCGTCGGCCACCTCCGGGGGCGCGTGGCGGACGAGCAGGGAACCCTGCAGGACCAGCGCGAGGCGTTCCGTCACACGGCGGGCACGGCCCTCGATGCCGTCCAGATCGGCCAGTTCGGTGAAGAGGTCCTTGGTCGCCGCGTCCAGGCGGTGGTCGGCGCCCCGGGACTCGCCGATTTCCAGAAGGTAGGCGTTCAGGGCCTGGGGTTCTCGTCGCAGGGCCCGTACGACGTCCAGTGCCTGGACGTTTCCCGCGCCCTCCCAGACCGAGTTCAGAGGTGATTCGCGGACCAGGCGGGGCAGGCCCGACTCCTCCACGTAGCCGTTGCCGCCCAGGCATTCGGCGGCTTCCGTGGTGAGGGGCGTACAGCGTTTGGTGATCCAGTACTTCGCCGCCGGGACCGCGATCCTCAGGAACGCGTGCTCCTGTTCGCCGCCCGTGTCGTAGGCGGCTGCCAGACGCAGGGCGAGGGTGGTCGCGGCTTCGGACTCCAGGGCCAGGTCGGCCAGGACGTTGCGCATCAGCGGCTTGTCGACGAGTTTGCCGCCGAAGGCCTCGCGGTGGGTGCAGTGGTGGATCGCCTGGGCCACGGCCTGGCGCATCAGTCCTGCCGAGCCCACGGCGCAGTCGAGGCGGGTCGCGGCGACCATCTCGATGATGGTGCGGACCCCGTCCCCCTCGTCGCCCACCCGGCGGGCCCAGGTCCCGTCGAACTCGACCTCTGCGGAGGCGTTGGAGCGGTTGCCGAGTTTGTCCTTGAGGCGCTGGAGGAGAAACGTGTTGCGGGTGCCGTCCGCCAGGACGCGGGGGACGAGGAAGCAGGTGAGTCCGCCCGGGGCCTGGGCGAGGACCAGGAAGCCGTCCGACATGGGGGCCGAGCAGAACCACTTGTGGCCGGTCAGCTCGTAGGTCTCGCCGTCGGGCAGCGGCCGCGCGGACGTCGTGTTCGCCCGGACGTCGCTGCCGCCCTGCTTCTCCGTCATGCCCATCCCGAACAGGGCCCCCGCCTTGAGATGGGCGGGCCGCAGTCCGCGGTCGTAGACCGTGGAGGTGAGGCGGGGTTCCCACTCGGCGGCGAGGTCCGGGTCGGTGCGCAGGGCGGGTACCGCCGCGTGGGTCATCGACAGCGGGCAGCAGTTGCCGGCGTCGACCTGCGTCCACAGCAGGAACGCGGCCGCCCTTCGCACATGCCCGCCGGGGCGGGTCCAGGCGGCGGTCAGGCCCGCGGAGACGCCCTTGCCGAGCACCCGGTGCCAGGCCGGATGGAACTCGACCTCGTCGATCCGGTGGCCGTGGCGGTCGTGGGTCCGCAGCCGGGGCGGGTTGTCGTTGGCCTGGGCGCCCCACTCCTGCACCTGTGCGGAGCCGCAGGCCCGGCCGAGCGCCGACAGCTCGCCGTCGACCTCGTCGAGCAGGTCCGGGTCGAGGTGCCGTTCGACGGCCGCCGTCAGGGCGCGGTCGGCGCTGTAGACGTCGTAGCCCGTCAGGGGCGGGGGCTGGTTGGTCACGGTGTGCGTGGTGCCTGCCATGCCTGCGAACGTACCCTGGGGCCCCCTGCCGCTCCCCTCACGGACACGGCGCCCGACCGGCCGGTGGGTGTGGTGTGGCGGTGACGGCTCGCGGGGCCCGGTGTGGGCGCGTCATGCCTTGCGGCACGGCACGGCGCCCGGTCGCCGTGTGGGGGCGTGCCGGGCGCTGTGGGGGAGGGGCTCTCAGGCGAGGTGGGCCATCACCTCCGCCGGCTCGTGCACCGGGTCCACCTCGGGGACGCCGTGCGGCCAGCCCGCCTGGTACACGGTGTCGAGGTAGCGCTCGCCGAGGTCCGGGGCGATCCCGACCGCGGTGATGCCGCGCCGGCCGTGGGCGGACAGCCACTGCTGGGCGCCGCTGACGACCGTGCCGGTGGAGCCGCCGAACAGGAAACCCCGGGCGGCCATCCGGCGGCACGCCTGCAGGGTGTCCGGTTCCTCGACGAGCACCACGTCGTCGATGTACGACCTGTCGAGCAACTGCGGTCGCACGCTGGTGCCGAGCCCCGGGATCATCCGGACGCCGGGCGGCCCGCCGAAGGTGACCGAGCCGACGCTGTCGACGGCCACGATCCGCACCGGGCGCCGCCACTGCCAGAACCAGCGGGCGCAGCCCATCAGGGTCCCGGTGGTGCCGGCCCCGACGAACAGGACGTCCAGGTCGGGGAAGCGGCGCGCGATGTCCGGCGCGGTGGTGCGGTAGTGCGCCCGCCAGTTCCCCTGGTTGCTGTACTGGTTGAGCCACACGTACCGCTCGTCCGAGGCGCACAGCGCGCGCACGTACGCGAGCCGGGCGCCCAGGTAACCATCGTGCAGGTTCGGCTTCCTGACGACGTGCACCCGGGTGCCGAGTGCCTCCATCAGCCGGATCGTCACCAGGTTGCACCGGGTGTCGGTCACGCACAGGAACCGGTAGCCCCGGCTCGCCGCGATCATGCTCAGGGCCACTCCCAGGTTCCCCGACGACGACTCGACCAGGATCGACCCGGGCCGCAGGGTCCCGTCGCGCTCGGCGGCGTTCACCATCTCGCGGGCCGCCTTCAGTTTGATGGACCCGGCGAAGTTGAAGCCCTCGCACTTCAGGAACAGCGGTAGCTCCAGCGCCGCCCGCAGGTCGACGTAGAGGTCGGACTCGTTGAACTCCGAAGGATCGGATATGACGGGCATGACGCCCCCCTCCTCATGCGCCACTGATCGTTCAGCCGTACCGGCGCAGCTCGTTGAAGAACCCGTCGACGACGTGCAGTTCGCCGCTCCGGGCCAGTTCGTCGTGGACGAACCTGCCGACGGCGAGGTCCAGGACCCCCAGTCCGAAGGGCGAGAACACCACCGTCCGGTCCGTCGGGACGGTCACCCGTCCGGTCAGCACGTCGTCGAGCGTGCCGTCGATGAAGTCCCTGCTCCCCGTGAGCTGTTCGGCCAGATGCGGGGAGGTCTCGGCCTTGAGGCAGTGCTCGACGTCGTCGACGAAGTTGGCGGACGCGAGCAGGATCTCCGGGTCGAGATCACGCAGGGAGACATGCAGGACCAGGGGGTGATGGCCGAACCACGACGGATCGTGGACGTGCGGTGCGCCGGCGACCGTGGCGAAGACCACCAGGTCACTGGAGCGGATGAGGGACTCGGCCGTGTCGTGCACGGTGACCTTGCCCGGGGCGCCGGACCGCTCCAGATAGCCGCGGAACCCGGCGGCGCTCCCGGCGGACAGGTCGTGCACGCCGGTCTCCTCGAACTCCCAGCCGGTGGCGGTGAGATGGGTGTGGATGTAGCGGGCGATGAGGCCGGTGCCGATGAACCCGACGCGGGCGGGGCGGACCCGGCCCGCACTGAGCCTGTCGGCGGCCAGAGCCGCGGACGACGCCGTGCGCGTGGCGCTGATGACCGAACTCTCCAGACAGGCGAACGGATAACCGGTGTCCGGGTCGTTGAGGATCAGCACCGCGGATGCCCGCGGCAGCCCGGACTCGATGTTCCCCGGGAAACTGGAGACCCACTTCAGACCGTCCACCCGCAGCGGTCCGCCCAGCGAGGCGGGCAGCGCGATGATCCGGGACGACGGGCGGTCCGGGAACTTCAGGAAGTACGACGGGGGGTTCACCGAGTCGCCCGCGCCGTGCAGCCGGTACACGGCCTCGACGAGGTCCGCGATCTCCGGTTCCCGTCCGTACAGGGCCTGTTGGACCTGCTTGCCGGTGACGAGCGCGAAGGAGGGAGCGCCGACGGTGCTCATACGCCGCTCACCTCGCCGTCGGTCCGCAGTACCGGGTCGCCGAGCGCGGCCAGCACCTCGCGCGGCCCCTCGAAGGGCTCGCGGCTGTGCGCCGTACGGATGTTGTCGACGAGCAGCAGGTCACCGTCCTGCCACGGCTCGCGCACGGTGTGGGCGTCGTACACCTCGTTGATGATCCGTACGACGTCCGCGTCGATCGGATCGCCGTCCCCGAAGCGGGTGTTGAAGGGCAGTCCGTCAGGTCCGTACACGTCCAGCAGGTACTCACGCACTTCCGGCTCCATGGTCCACTCGTTGAGGAACGCGATCTGGTTGAACCAGCAAGGCAGGTCGCCGGACGGATGCCTCAGCACCGCGCCGCGCCGCTGCCGGGTGTGCAGCGAGCCGTCGCTCTGCCAGGCGCACTCGATGGCGTGCCGGCGGCAGTAGCGCTCGACGGCCGCGCGGTCGTCCGTGCCGAAGGCCTCCTCGACCGACGCGCCGATGTCCTCGTGGTACGACCGGGTCAGCAGCCAGCCCTCCCGCTCGAAGCGGGAGACCAGGTCGCGGGGCAGGTCCCGCAGCACCGCCGACGCGTCGGCGAGCGCGGTCGCGCCCCCCGATGCGGGCGCCTCCAGACAGGCGAACAGCAGCAGACCCGGGAACTCCAGGCCGTAGCTGATCTCGTGGTGCATGCACATCTGCTGGGTCGGCGGCCACTTGGTCGACGAGTACACGCCGTCCGCGTAGCGGCGCCGGGGTGCGAAGGGCTCACGGTCAGCCATCAGGCTCTCCGTCAGCAGCCGGAAGACGCCCTCGGCCGTCGTGGGGTCGGCGAGACCGAGCCCGCGCACCAGGACACAGCCGTGTTCGAGGACCAGGGCCCGCAGCGGGTCGCGGTGCGCGGCGACCCAACTCGCCGGGTCGTCGCCGTACTTGGCGTTCAGGAGCGGCGGGCTGCCCGGAGCGAGGTCGAGGTGCGGAAGGAGACTCGTGGATGACATCTCGGTGTTCCTTTCAGCTGTTCCGGTCGAGCAGGCCCGCCAGGTCCGCGAGGACCGGGTGGCGGACGACGTCCTTGAGGGTGATCGCCCGGTCCAGGGCGATCGCGAGACGCACGGCGGACAGCGAGCTGCCGCCGCGGTCGAAGAAGTGGTCGAGGCGGCCGACGCGGTCCACCGGGACACCGAGCACCTCGGCCCAGGCGTCCGCCAGCCGTCGCTCGCCCGCCGTCACGGGCTCGTCCGCCGCGCCGGCGTCGAGGCCCTCGGCGAGCGCGGTGAGCGTGCGGCGGTCGGTCTTGCCGTTGGCGGTCAGCGGCAGGTGCTCCCGCCAGTGCACGACGGCCGGCACCATGTACGACGGCAGCGACACGGCCAGCCGTTCGCGCACCGCGTCCGCGCCCACCGGCTCGGTCCCGGCACAGAACGCGGCGAGCTGAGTGCCCCGCACCACCACGACGGCCCCGTCGCGCACCCCGTCCACCCGCAGCAGCGCGTTCTCGATCTCGCCGATCTCCACGCGGAACCCGCGGATCTTGACCTGGGTGTCCCTGCGGCCGAGGAACTCCAGCCTGCCGTCGGGCCGCCAGCGCCCCACGTCGCCGCTGCGGTACAGCCGCTCCCCGGGCCGGTGGGGGTCCGCCATGAACGCGGCCGCGGTGCGTTCGGGGTCGTTGACATACCCGCGCCCCACGCACACCCCGGAGAAGACGATCTCGCCCGGCGCGCCCAGCGGCACGGGGACCAGGTTCTCGTCGACGACGTACACACGCACATTGCGCACCGGCCGGCCGAGCGGGACCCGGTCGCCGTCCGGCACCCGGTCCATGACCTCGTGGTTGGTGTCGTCGGAGGTCTCGGTGAGCCCGTAGGCGTTGGCGAGGCGGATCCCGGGCGCGGTGGCGAACCATCGCTGCACCAGCTCCCGCTTCACCGCCTCGCCGGTCACCGACACACAGCGCAGGTCGGCCAGTTCACGCGGCCGCTGCCCCAACTCCGCGAGCACGGCCTCCAGATACGACGGCACGACCTGGAGCACGTTGACCCGTCCCCGGACCACCGTGTCCACGAACCGCGGGACGTCGAGGATCGTGTCCTGCCCGATCAGCAGGGTCCGCCCGCCCACGAGGGTGGCGGCCAGCAGCTGCCACAGGGAGATGTCGAAGCACTGCGGCGCGGTCTGCGCGACCACGTCCCGCTCGCCGATCCCCAGGTCCTCGACCTTGGCGAGGACGTGGTTGACGAAGCCGGCGTGCTCGCACATCGCGCCCTTGGGCTCGCCGGTGGAGCCCGACGTGAAGTAGATGTAGGCCAGTTGGTCCGCCGAGACCGGGATGGCGAGATCGCCGTCCGGGTGGCCCTCGGCGTACGCGTCGGCCACGAACAGGGTCCGGGCCGGCGTACCGGAGAGCGAGCCGGTGCTGCCGTGCTCGGTGACGACGAGTTCGCAGCCCGCCCGGGACAGCGTCCTCGCGACCCGCTCGGCCGGGAAGTGCGGCTCGACCGGCAGGTACACCCCGCCCGCCTTGAGCACGCCGAGCACCGCCGCCATCCAGTCCAGGGTGCGCTCCATGACGACGGCGACGACACCCTCGGCCTCAAGTCCGCGGGCCAGCAGCGCCCGACCGACCTGGTTCGCGCGGGAGTTGAGCTCCGCGTACGACCACTGCCGTTCGCCCTCCACGGCCGCCACGGCGTCCGGGTGCTTCTCGACCCGCTCCTCGAAGAGCTCGTGCACCCGCCGGTCCGGGAGTTCACGGACCGGGCCCGCCAACTCCTCCAGCTGGAAGCGGAGTTCCTCCTCGGACAGCAGGCTCGTGCGGTCCGGGTGGGCGAGCGCGGTGAGGTGGTAGCCGGCGATGCGGGCGGCGGCAGCGGCGTCGAGGACGCCGGTGCGGTGACGCAGCCGCAGGGTGCCGTCGGTGACGCTGACCCGCAGGTCGTCGCCGGGCGTGCCCTCGGCCTCGCCCGAGAGGGCGGCGAGGACCCTGGCGTGGGCCGTCAGCAGCGAGGTCGGGTCGGTCGGTGTGCCGTCGGGCAGTGGGACCGCGTACTCCGTGACGTCCGGTGTCGGACCGGATGCCGGGTGCGGAACTGGTTCCATGACTTTCTTCCCCCTGTGTCTTCTCCGTGCAGGTCGTGCAGGTGGTGCGGGTCGTGCGGGCGGTGCGGCGGTTCAGGCGCGGCGCGGTGCCACCGCCGGGTTGCCGCCCCAGTGCGCCCCCGGCGGCATCTCCTCGCCCTTCATCAGGAAGGAGTCGGCGGCGAGTACGGCGCCGTCGCCCATCGAGACGCCGTAGTGGACCAGCGCGCCCGCCCCGAGGGTGCAGCCGTCGCCGATGACGATGTGGTCGGACTTGAAGGTGCCGTCCTCCTGTGAGTGGGCCTGCACCTTGGAGTGGGCGCCGAGCGTGGTGTCGCTGCCGATCGAGACCAGCGTCCGCTCGGTGACGTAAGCGCCGTCGTCGAAGACCCGGTGGCCCAGGCGCATCCCGAGCGCCCGCCAGACGAGGTTCTTGAACGGGGTGCCGTTGAACACGGCGAGGTGGTGGTCGGGCACCTTCCACAGCCGCTCGTGCCACCAGAAGTACGGGTCGTAGATGGAGCACAGCCGTGGCTGGAGCGGCCGGAACCGGGTGATCACGCGCTCCACCAGCGCCCAGTAGGAGGTGGTCAGCAACAGGCCGGCGATCAGGTAGCCGCCGATGAGCAGGCCACCGCGGGCGCCCTGGCCGCCGTAGAGGTCGACGGCCGCGAAGCCCAGCACCGTCAGCAGGAACCAGTGCAGCCACCGCAGGAACAGGAACAGGGCCATCGTGCGGGCGTTGGAGCCGTTCTTGGCCGAGAGGCGGCGGCCCAGCTCGTCGCCCTCGCGGAGGTGGTCGAAGCGGGTGTCGCGTTCCACAGTGCGCGGGATCTCGAAGGGGGGCGAGCCCAGGAGGCCCACGCCTTCGCGGAGTTCACCGTCGAGGGGTACCAACACCTTGGTGGCGAGCAGGCAGTTGTCGCCGGTACGGCCGCCGACCGGGTAGGCGATGTGGTTGCCGAGGAAGTTGTGCGCCCCGATTGCGACCCGCGAGATGCGGAACGAGGTGCTGGAGTACTCGGCGTTGAGGACCGAGAGCCCGTCGGCGACCATCGTGCCGCTGCCGACGGTGGCCAGGTACGGCGTCTCGTGCGAGACCTCGGTGCCGAAGTTGGAGCCGGTCTGCTCGACGGTCGACAGGTTGTAGCCGATGGACCGCAGGTAGGGGACGATGTACGAGCTGTCGCCGCACAGCCACTTGAAGAACCTGATGTTGGTCAGGCGGGCGATCGCGCGCTGCACCGAGTAGTGGAAGCCGTACAGCGGATAGACGCGGTCCGCTCGCAGCGTCAGGTTCAGCAGCCGCGGCAGCACGGTCACGGTGACGAGGCCCACGAGGATCGCCCCGACGAAGAAGGCGACGGACAGGGCCAGCGCCTCGCCGTAGAAGGCCGTCGACTGCAGTTCCTTGGCGTTCGGTTCCAGGAGCGGGTCCAGCGCCGGTACCAGGTCCAGCACCAGGAAGGTGCCGCCGAGGCCGAGCGGGACGTACACCAGCAGTGTCTGCAGCAGGGCCACCAGCGCGTAGCCGGCCCGGCGCGGAGTGGTGCAGCGGGCCGCGGGGACGCGGATGTGGTCCACGTCGGTGCGGCGGGCCGGGGAGCCGTGCCAACGCTGGCCGGCGGGGATCGCGGCGCCGTCGTACAGCGCCGAGGAGTGGCCCAGCTGTCCTCCGTTGCCGATCGAGGTGCCGATGTCGAGGACGGTCTTCTCGCCCACGAAGACGTCCCGGCCGAGGGTGACAGGGCCGGTGCGGATCCGGCCCGCGTGCGCCCGGTAGCCGAGGAACAGGGCGTCCTTGCGGATCACCGTGCCGGCGCCGACGGTCAGCAGGTCGGTGCAGACCGGCACCGAGTGGGACAGGATCGTGACGCCCGGACCGATACGGGCACCGAGGGCCCGCAGGTAGAGGACGTACAGCGGGTTGCCGGTGAACAGGATCATCGGGTTGGCGTGCAGCAGCACCTTGACGGTCCAGAAGCGGACGTAGGCGAGGCCCCACACCGGGAACTCCGTCTCCTTCCACCGGCCGACGAGCACCCACTTCGCCACCACGGGCAGCGTGCACACCGCAAGGAAAAGAGCACCGCCGAAGACCAGCGAGCGCAGATAGACGGAGAGGACGCCGTCGCCGCCGGATATCCAGGAGTACCCCTCGGCCATGGCGGTCCCGGCACCGAGGCAGTACACGGCGAAGACCAGGAACTGCAGTACGCCGCACAGAACATAGCGCGCGGTGCTGCCCGGCGGCGGAGGCGGCTCGGCGGGTCGCGCGGGAGCCGGTGCGACGGCCGGGGCCTCGGTGAGCGCCGCCGCCAGAGCGCGGATCGTCGGGTGGCCGTAGACGTCCCTCATCGACACCGACGGCAGGTCGTCCCGCTTCCTGACCCGGGCGCAGAACTGCGCCATGACCAGGGAGTTGGCGCCCAGGTCGTCGAAGAAGTGGCTGTCGAGGGGGACATGCTCGCTCTTCACGACCCCGGCCAGCACCTCGGCGAAGACCTGTGCGGTCCTGTCCACCGGGGCGACTGTCGTGATCTCGCCGGGATTTACCACCACTTGAGCTCCTAGATCATTACTTTTTGTCTTATTGGGCTATTCGATGTACTTGGTAAGTCGGGCCGGGCTCTCCACCGGTTCCGGGGACCGGGGTGGTGTTACGGCCTCGCGACACCGTCGGGCCGCGCCTGCGACGACCGTTTCCAGCGGGCCACGTCCGACGTGCCGCCACGAGAGGGCGAATAGGAGCGCTCCGGTGCTCATGACGGCGTAGAGGAGCTCGGGGGAGCCGGAAAGCGCGCCGGTGGCGAGAAGGAGCACGTGGGCGGTGTAGAGGGTCAGCGGCATGCTGCCCGCCGCCGCGAGCGGTGTGAGCACCCGCGTGAGAGGGGCGCTCCTGGTCAGCAGCAGGGCGCCGCCGAGGATCGCCGCAGCCGAGCCCAGGGTGAGGAGCATGTCGAACGGCGTGGTGGTGTGCGGCGCGCGGGAGAGCAGCGCCCACCAGGTCGCGCCGTCGGGGCTGTCCCACAGCGCCTCGGCGCGGGAGGCGCCCGGGAACTCCGCGCTCCACAGGTGTCGTAGCCCGTCGAACCGGAACAGGACCAGGGAGGACACCAGCCAGACACCGGCAAACAGGGCGAGGCCGCCCCCGAGCAGTCGGGGCGCGACCCTTCGTGACGTCAGGTCCAGTCGGCCGAGGGCGAGTCCGGCGCACAGATAGGCGGTCCAGGCGAGCACCGGGTAGGCGCCGTGCACGAGCAGGTCGGACACCAGTCCGAGCGGATCGGTGACCACGTCCTGGAGGGTCGGATCGCCGTCGAAGGCGGGCTCCGGCAGCACACCCCGCAGCGCGTGGACGGCGAACGGCGCCCCCACGGCCAGGAACAGCGAGAGACAGGCCAGGAACCGGGGGCCGAGGCCCAGCAGCGGGATCGCGATGAGGAACAAGAGGGCGTAGAACACCAGGATCACGTCGACGTCCAGGTCCGCGGCGCGCGAGGCGTAGCCGAGCAGCAGCCCGATCAGTGCGATGACGCCGGCCCGCACCGCCACCGCGACGGTCGCGGGCCGTCCGGTCGCCGGCCACCGGCCGCCCGTCGTGAAGGCCAGCCCGATCCCGGCCGTCACGGCGAACGTCGCCGAGGAACGGCCGCCCGCGAACATCCAGGCGTACGTGGGCGATCCCGTCGCGTCGAATGCGCCGAACACATGAACGGAGAACATGCCGAGCAGGGCGAGGCCCCGCGCCACATCGACCCCCACGATTCGCGGCACGGCATGCTTCGGTGCATACGGAACAGGCATGAGAATTCTCCAGAGAGGTGTACGAAGGAATACCGCGCGTTGTTCACCGCGCAGCGGAGAATCATGATGCAGAACCCCCGTGCTTCCGGTGTGCCGGAAGAAAGAGAAGTGCCGTGAGACACTGAATGAAATAAGAGGAGAAGCGGTTCGTGATGTGCCTGGAGTGACCACGTGGCGGGGGCGAGGTGGCCGTTAGGGGCCTTGGTCAGGGCCCTGAGTATGCAATCCGAATTGTTTCGAGGCGCTCATGAACGGGTCAAGCACGTTTCGATCAATGGCGCTTTCTCGCTCGTCGGCCGCGCGTTGCCGTTATGGCCCGTCCGGTCCGTTCGGCGGTGTCACCGGGGAAATCGCCCGGACGGTGGTGCATATGTCGTCGGGCGTTCCGTTTTTCGGGGACTCGAATTTCAGCCATCGGGTTCATGACAGAAAAGGGGTTCGATTTCCTTGAGGATTTCCGCGGAGTTGCCCGGCGTTTTCCGCGGTATGACGGAACCGAACGCGAGGGAGCGTTCTCCGCACGGGTGTGCCCGGACCGGGACCGGGGGATGAGTGCACGCTCCCACGGCGGATACCTTTAGGTCGTGCAGTCAGCAAGCGAATCCACTCAGCAGACCTCCGGGCGGCTCCACCGGGCGCGTGCCCTCTACCGGAACGTCTCGAAGCGCAGGACCGCCTGGCTGCTCGTCAAGGACACCGTCAACTCGTGCATCGAGTACCGCATCCTGGGTCTCGCCGCGGAGGCCGCGTTCTTCTCGCTGCTGTCCGTGCCGCCGCTGCTGCTCAGCCTCATCGGACTGCTCGGCTACGTCGACGACTGGACCGGCACCGACAGCATCAGCAGCCTGGAGGCCAACCTCCTGGACGCCGCGCGCACGGTCCTCTCCGACAAGGGTGTACGGGAGATCGCGCAGCCGATCCTCACCGACGTGATGAAGGGCGGCCGTCCCGACGTCATCTCCGTCGGCTTCCTGTTCGCCCTGTGGTCCGGTTCGCGCGCGGTCAACGTCTTCATCGACACCATCACCGTCATGTACGGCCTCGACGGGGTCCGCGGCATCGTCAAGACCCGGCTCGTCGCGTTCGCGCTGTTCGTCGCGGCGCTGCTGATCGGCTCGATCGCGCTGCCGTTGATGGTGGCGGGGCCGGACGCGGTGGTGCGGATCGTGCCGTGGTCGGCGACGGTCGTGCAGGTCCTGTACTGGCCCGTGGTGATCATCCTGTCCGTCGCCTTCCTGACGACGCTGTACCACGTGTCGGTGCCGGTGCGCTCACCGTGGATCGAGGACGTCCCCGGCGCCCTGGTGGCGTTGGCCATGTGGGTGCTGGGAAGCTTTCTGCTGCGCATCTACCTCCAGAGCACCATCGAGGGCGCGACGATCTACGGCTCGCTGGCCGCGGCGGTGGCGGTGCTGCTGTGGATCGGGGTCTCGGCCTTCGCGGTGCTGGTGGGCGCCGCGATGAACGCCGCGATCGACCGCGTGTGGCCGGCGGCGTCCACGGCGGCGGCACGTGCGGCCAACGAGCGGTTGCGGGAGGCGCAGGTCGCGGAGTACGTGGCCCGGGCGGCCACCGTCCACGACACGGACCCCGATCCCGACGACCCGGACATGCCCTCGGAGTTCCCGGAACGCTGGTCCCGCTTCCTTCCTCCGGAGGACGTGACCTCCCGCTTCCGGACCCACGCGAGGACGACCCACCCCCCGCGGAAGCCGGAGGGCTCCTGAGGGGCAGGTCGTCGGCCGCGCGCCGACGGGGCCGGCCACAGCCCCGGGGTCAGCCCTTCCAGGTCCCCGCGGCCGCCGCATCCCTCGCGAAGTCGCCGAAGTCCCGCGGCTCCCGGCCCAGCACCTCCCGTACGCCGTCCGACAGATACGCGTTACGGCCGTCCAGCAACTGCTCGAACGCCTCGACCAGCGCGCCGGCCGCCGCCTCCGGCACCCCGAACCCCGCAAGGCGCTCCCCGTACGCCCGCGCCGACACCGACCGGTACGTCAGCTCACGCCCCGTCGCCTCCGCGATCTCCGCGACCGCCTCGCCGAACGTCAGCAGCCGCGGCCCCGAGACGGCGAGCGTCTGTCCGGCATACCGGTCGCCCGATGTCAGCGCGGCCACCACCACGTCCCCGATGTCCCGCACATCCACGAACGGCTCCCGCACCTCACCCGCCGGGAACACCAGCTCCCCGCTCAGCCGCAACTCCTCCACCAGCGGCCCCTCGCTGAAGTTCTGCGCGAACCAGGCGGCCCGTACGACCGTCCAGTCCGCCCCCGACGCGTGCAGCGCCTCCTCCGCGTCCCGCGCCCGGTCCTGCCCCCGCGACGACAGCAGCACCAGCCGCCGTACGCCGGCCCCCACCGCCTCCCGCGCGACCGCCCCGACCGCCTCGGCGACGCCGGGGGCACCGATGTCCGAGGGGTACACCAGATAGGCCGCGTCCGCGCCCCGCAGCACCCGCGCCCACGTCGACCGGTCCTGCCAGTCGAACCCCTGCGCCCGCGAAGCCGCCCGAACCGTCAGCCCCGCCGCCGTCGCGGACTGCGCCACCCGGCTCCCCGTACGACCCGAGGCGCCGGTCACCACCACCGTCATGTTCGCCGTGTCCTGTGTCATGCCGTCGAGTCAACTGCCGTTCCGGGCAAGGGGCCATCGCTGAACGGCTCATTCCCATGCGCGCGCGTCTACGCTGGCCGCATGGACGCTCTGGCAGGTCTGCTGGAAGGGCCCCGGGCGCGTGGCGCCTTCATGATCCGTGCGTGTTTCGACCCGCCGTGGGCGGTGCGGGTGGAGGACCGGGCGCCGTTGACCGTGATGCTGCTGGTCCGCGGCGGCGCCTGGATCCTGTCCGACACCGGCGAGCGGATCCGGCTGCGCCCCGGCGACCTCGCCATCGCCCGCGGCCCCGCCCCCTACACCTGCGCCGACGCCCCCGGTACCGCCCCGCAGGCGCTGATCCTGCCCGGCGCTCAGTGCCGCTACCCCGACGGCCGGGTCCTGAACGGCTCGATGGACCTCGGCGTGCGCACCTGGGGCGACCGCCTCGACGGCGAGACGGTCGTCCTCATCGGGACGTACCTGATGGAGGGCGAGATCAGCAACCGGCTGCTGGACGCCCTGCCGCCGCTGCTGTCGCTGACCACCGACGTGTGGGAGTGCCCGCTCACCCCGCTCCTCATGGAGGAGATCGTGCGCGACGAGCCGGGACAGGAGGTCGTCCTGGACCGGCTGCTCGACCTGCTCGTGATCGCCGCGCTCAGGGCCTGGTTCTCACGGCCCGAGGCGGAGCCGCCCGCGTGGTACGCGGCGCTGGCGGATCCCGTCGTGGGTCGGGTGCTGCGGCTGGTGCAGGACGATCCCGCCCACCCCTGGACGGTGGCCTCCCTCGCCGCCAAGGCGGGAGTGTCACGCGCGGCGCTGGCCCGGCGGTTCAGCGAGCTGGTGGGGGAGCCCGTGATGACGTATCTGACCGGGTGGCGGCTGGCGTTGGCGGCGGACCGGCTGCGGGAGGGCTCCGCGACACTCGACGCGATCGCCCGGCAGGTGGGTTACGGCAGCGCGTTCGCCCTGTCCAGCGCGTTCAAGCGGGTCTACGGGGTCAGTCCGCAGGAGCATCGACTGCGGGGTGAGCGGGAGCTGAGCGCGCCGTAGCCTGGGCCTGTGTACACAGAGCGGGCGTCTCGGCTCACGGGTGCCGCCGTCTGGACCGGTGACGGCGCCGGACGGGTGCTGCCCGACGGGTGCATGGACCTGCTCTGGAACGAAGGACGCCTCCTCGTCGCCGGGCCCGACACCCGCGCCTACGTCGCCGGGGGCGCCTCGGACACCTGGACGGGCCTGCGCTTTCCTCCCGGTTCCGCGCCCGCCTTCCTCGGGGTGCCCGCACACGAACTGCGCGATCTCCGGGTGGAGTTGGCCGATCTCTGGCCGTCTTGTGAGGTACGGCGGCTGCGGGGCCGTATCGCCGGCTCCCCGGACCCGGGTACGGCCCTCGAAGAGATCGCACTGGAGCGCGCCGCCCCGCCCGACCCCCTTCTGCGTGCCCTCGTCGCTTCCCTCGACGCGGGGCGCCCCGTCGCCGTGACCGCCGACGAACTCGGGCTCGGCGCACGCCGGTTGCACCGCCGTTCACTCGTGGCCTTCGGGTACGGGCCGAAGACGCTGGCCCGGATCCTGCGGTTGCAGCGGGCTCTGGCGCTGGCTCGGACCGGTGTGCCGTTCGCGGCGACGGCCGCGCGGAGCGGGTACGCGGACCAGGCCCATCTCGCGCGGGACGTAAGGGAGTTGGCCGGTCTGCCGCTCGGGCGACTACTCGCCGCCCGGTAGCGGGGCGTAGAGGTCGACGCCGTTGCCGTCGGGGTCGTGCAGCGAGGCGTACCGCTGGCCCCAGTCGGCGTTCCACGGCTTGAGTTCACCGTGGAACCCCTCGGCCACCAGCTCCTCGTACACGGCGTCGACCTCGGCGGGGTCGGCGCAGCGCAGCGCGAGTCCGGTGCGGCTGCCGCCGGTCGGGGCCCGCCAGCCCGGGTGGAAGGAGCGCACGGTCTCCTCGGTGTCGAGCATCAACCGCACACCGCCCGCGAGTTCGGCCTCCGCGTGCGGCTGCGTCTCGGCCCCCTCGGCGAAGGGGAACCCGAGCCGCCGGTAGAAGGCGACGGAGGCGGCCATGTCGGAGGCGATGAGGCCGATGGCATCGAATCGTGGAGTCATGACGTCACCGTACGCAGGGGCGCCACGTCCGGTCTTGAAGGAATCGGACACGTCAGCCGAAGGTCACCGGTCCCCGGGGCGTGTCCACCGTGAACGAGAGACCCACCGGGCCGTCGGTGAGGAGGAGCCCGGTGTCGAGGGCGGCCAGCAGCGGGCGGATCTCGGCAGGGAAAGGGGCGGTCGCTCTCAACGAGAGGAGAGGAGTCGTCGGCAGGTCCGAGGCCGTCGGGTGGGGAGAGGCGCCCCAGTCGATGAGGAAGGGCACCAGACCGGACGGGTGCTGGTTGTCGCCGTCCGTCAGGCGCCACTTGAGCAGGGTGCCGTCGGGTCTGCGGCGGCTCATCGGACGCGGGGCGCCCGGGTCGTAGCCGCGGGTGCGGGCGGTGGCGACCGCCGCGTCCAGGTCGGGCGGGCTGATCGCCCAGGTCACCGTGCGGGCGGTGGTCAGCGTGTCGACGTCGAAGGGGCGCGGGCCCGTCGGCTCCGGCTGCTCCGGGTCCGGGCCGATGATCTCCAGATAGGCGCCGCCACCCAGCGAGACCAGGTGGTTGCGGGTACCGAGACCGACGTGCACACCGCCGGGGGCGGGTGGCACACCGGTGCGCCGGGTGAAGTCGGCGACCGTCTCCGCCAGGAGGGGAGTCGCCAGGACGAGATGGTCGAGGCGTGCGGGAATCGCGTTCACCGCGCCGAGGCTACGCACATCGGACCGCCCGAAGGAACACCCGTACGGCGACGCGGCGTCATAAGCGTCACGGCGCGGCAGACGGCCGCGAATCCGTTCGCCCCGGGCTCACGCCCACCAAGGTGCTCCGGTCGGCCGCCGCCCCCGCCGCCCCCGTCGACGACGTCCGCGTGGCCGTGGGTCAGCCGCGGGGCACGGCCGTGCTCGCGCGTTCCACCAAACGCGTCGACAGTTCCGTCCGGGTGCTCTCCGGGCGATCGCCCTCCATCATGCGGACCAGAAGACGCAGGGCCATGGCCGCCATCTCCGACAACGGCTGGCGGACTGTGGTGAGGGCCGGGGTCGTCCAGCGGGCCTCGGGGAGGTCGTCGAAGCCCACGACACTCATGTCGTCCGGGACGCGCAGCCCCCGTTCGGCCAGTGCCTCGTACACCCCCAGGGCCATGTGGTCCGAGCAGACGAAGACCGCGGTGGGCGGTTCGGGCAGGTCGAGGAGTTCCAGGGTGCGGCGGTGGGCGGCGCTCTCGTCGAAGCCGGCGTGCCGGACGTACTCGGGGCGTTGCCGTATCCCCGCCGCCGCGAGCGCGGAACGGTAGCCCGCCACCCGCGCCCCGCTGCACATCCTGCGCTGGTGACCGGCGACGACCGCGATGCGCTCATGGCCCAGCGCAAGCAGGTGCTCGGTCGCCGTCACCCCGCCCTGCCAGTTCGCCGCGCCCACCGAGACCACGCCCGGCGGTGGCTCCAGGACCGGGTCGATCAGGACGTACGGGATGCGGTGCTGGTTCAGCCAGCTGTACTGCGACGACGTCAGCTCGGCCAGGTTGAACAGCACCCCGGCGGAGCCGCGCGCGGTGAGTTTGTCCATCCAGCCGCGGTCGGGCCGGCCCGTCCGGGTGCGGTTCAGCCCGGCCGAGACCACCACCTCGAGACCCGCGTCGTGGGCGGCCGCCTCGACCCCGTGCAGCACCGCGCCCGACCAGGAGGTCTCCAGCGAGTGCACGACCAGGTCGACCAGCCCCGACGCCTTCACCGCGTCGAACCTCGGTCTGCGGACGTAACCGAGCCGGTCCAGTGCCTCGGTGACCCGGCGGCGGGTCTCGGGGGCCACGTCCTCCCGCCCGTTGACCACCTTGGAGGCGGTCGGCACCGACACGCCTGCCTCCCGGGCGACGACCGCCAGCGTGGGACCGGACGCCACGCTCGCACTCCCCGTGCGGACCATCGGGAACCACCTCTCCGGCCCGCCCGTGGGCCATGAAAGTTTCGACCAGCGCGGAAACAGTAAGCGCTTCCTACCCTAGGTTCGCCCGGGAAAGTCGGGAAGAGGTCGGGCTTCGCAGGTCTTCGCGATGGCACGGTTCTCGAAACCCCGAACGTCATCCGCAGGTGAGCCGGAACCCCCCGAAGTCGGCGGTGAAGGCCGCGTCGACCAGATCCACCGTATGGATTCCGGCCATCGCACCCGTGAACCTCAACTTCGAGCCGTGGTCGTCGGACAGCCGCCGCTTCATGAAGGCCGCCCAGTACGTCGCGAAGTACAACCTCGGCCAGGACGTCCCTTTCACCACCCCGTGGTCTCCGCCGACTCCCGCGGCCAGGTCCGCCCCGTCTGGGCGATGCTCCACTTCCACTACAACCGGCGCCTGGGCCTCGACGACAAGTACATCTCGCAGATGTACTACGACCTGGTCGCCCCCGAGGGCGGCGGCGGTGACTACGGCACCACCAGCGGCGGCTTCGACCAGCTGGGCTTCGGCACCCTGATGTACGCCAAATAGCCCTCAACCGTGCTCGTGCACCGGAATACCGGCGGCGACTGTGGTGCTCTGGTCATACCGGTGCACGAGCACGGCGAAGGGCTGGTGGGCGGATGACGGCAGACCAGGCGAACCCCGTGGCCAGGACGTGGGACGGGGATCCCGTGACGCGGACTCCCCACGGGGCGGTGCGCGGCCGGTACGAACGGGGCGTGGCCGTGTTCCGCGGCATCCCGTACGCGGCACCCCCCTTCGGTCCCCGCCGCTTTCGGCCACCGGAGCCCCCCGAGCCCTGGGACGGTGTGCGCGACGCGGCCGCCTTCGGGCCCACGGCGCCGAAACCGCCGTACTCCGACGCCTTCGCGCAATACCTGTCCGACCCGGTCGTCCCGGGCGACGACTGCCTCAACCTCAACGTGTGGACACCGGAACCCGGGCCCGGCGCCCGCCTCCCGGTCCTGGTGTGGGTCCACGGCGGCGCCCTGACCCGGGGATCGTCCGCGGTACCCGTGTACGACGGGCATGCCTTCGCCCGCGACGGCGTCGTCTTCGTCTCGGTCAACTACCGCCTCGGCGTCGAGGGCTTCGGCCTCTTCCCGGACACCCCCGCCAACCCCGGCCTGCGCGACCAGCTCGCCGCCCTGCGCTGGGTCCACGAGTCGATCGAGGCCTTCGGCGGCGACCCCGGCCGCGTCACCGTGGCGGGACAGTCGGCCGGCGCGATCAGCATCGGCGCCCTGCTCGCCGCCCCACAGACCCGCGGCCTGTTCAGGCGCGCGGTCCTGCAGAGCGGTCCGCCCGAGGCGAGCGACCGCGACAAGGTACGGCGGATGGTGCGCCGTATGGCCACCCGGCTGAAGGTCCCCGCCACCGCCGCGGCCTTCGCCGACGTCGACCGCGAGCTGCTGCTGCGCACCCAGGCCGAGGTGGGCAGGCTGAGCAGCCCGGTCCTCGGAGGCCCCGCCTTCGGGATCGTGGTCGACGGCGACCTCGTACCCCGCGACCCCCTGGAGGCGCTGGTCTCGGGGGAGGCGGGCAGGGACGTCGACCTCATGCTGGGCTGGACCAGCGACGAGTACCGCCTCTGGCTCGTCCCCGGCGGGCTCCTGGAGCGCGTCGACCGGCTCGGACCGGTCGCCCTGGCCGGCGCCATGGCCCGCTGCCACTGCGGCGTGGAGGTGGTGCGCGGCTACCGCGTCCTGCACCCCGAGGCCGGCACCGCCGATCTGGTCGGCCAGATGGTCACCGACCACCTGCTGCGCATCCCCCTGCACCGCCTGGCCGAGGCCCGCCCGGGCACGTCGTACGTCTACGAGTTCGCCTGGCCCTCCAACCTCCCGGACCTCGGCGCCTGCCACGCCCTCGAACTGGGTTTCGTCTTCGACACCGGCGCCACCCCGGAGTCGGCCAAGCTCGCGGGCGAGGGCGCCCCCACCGAACTCGGCGAGGCCATGCACGGCGCGTGGGTGCGCTTCGCGACCGACGGCGACCCGGGCTGGCAGCCCTGGGACGCCACCCACCCGGTCCAGGTCTTCGGCAAGGGCGACCCCTACCTCGCGTCCGGCCCTCGGGACGGCGATTTCGCGGTGTGGACGGCCGATACGACGACACCGGAGACGGCCCCCGTGTCGGAACCGGCGGAGGGCTGGCCCGCCCGGACCGCGGAACTGCGGTCGGTGGTACGGCGGCTGCGGCGCTCGGGGCTGGCCCGACGGCACTGAGGGAGGACGCCGGGCCCTTCCGTCTCAGGTGCCGGTCGCCGCGACCGAGTCCCGGACCACCACATGGGTGCCCAGCAGCAGGTGCTCGGCGGGATCCTCCGCCCTACGGCCGAGCGCGGTGCGTACGGCGAGGCGGCCCAGTTCCTCGTAGGGGACGTGGACCGTCGTGAGCGCAGGGTGGAGGTCGCGGGCGAAGGGGATGTCGTCGTAGCCGGCCAGGGAGACGTCCCCCGGCACGTCGAGACCGGCCTCGTGAAGGGCGGTCAGGGCGGGCAACACGCGTGGAAACCGGTTTCCGGAGCGGAGGCCGGCAGTGGGGGCGCGGAACCGGTAGGGCTATGCGGCGGCCAACGTCCGCGAGATCCCCGAGATCGCCCCCGGCCCCACCCGGCAGCACCCCCCGATCAGCCGCGCCCCGGCCTGCTGCCAGCCGCGTACCTGCTCCGGAGCGAAGGACGAGCTGCCCTCCCACGCGCGTGCCTGCGCGTTCCACGACTCGCCGCTGTTGGGGTACACGACGACCGGCTTGCCGGTCACCCGGGCGGCGGTCCCGATCGCGGGGGTCACGTCCTCGGGGACGCAGCAGTTGACGCCGACCGCGACGACCTCGTCCACGTCGGCGGCCAGGGCGAAGGCCTCCTCCAGCGGCTGGCCGGCCCGGGTGCGGTCGCCGGCGACGGAGTAGGAGAGCCAGGCGGGAACGCCGAGGCCGCGGATCGCCCGCAGGAGCGCCTCGGCCTCGTCGCTGTCCGGGATCGTCTCCAGTGCCAGGACGTCGGGCCCGGCGGCGGCCAGCACCTCCAGGCGCGGCCGGTGGAAGGCCTCCAGTTCGGCCACGCTCAGCCCGTACCGGCCCCGGTACTCCGAGCCGTCCGCGAGCATCGCGCCGTACGGCCCCACCGAGGCCGCCACGTACAGCGGCCGCCGAACCCCCTTCGCCGCCGCCTGCCGCGTGGCGTCCCGCGCCGACTCGACGCTGAGGGCGAGCAGTTCGGCCGCCCTCTCCCGTCCGATCCCGCGCTTGGCGAACCCCTCGAAGGTGGCCTGGTAGCTGGACGTGATCGCCACGTCCGCGCCCGCCTCGTAGTACGCGAGATGGGCCTCGGCGATCGCCTCGGGCCGTTCCGCGAGCAGCCGCGCCGACCACAGCTCGTCGCTCAGGTCGTGCCCGGCGGACTCCAGCTGGTTGGACATGCCGCCGTCGAGGACGACCGGGCCGGCCGCGAGGGCGTCGGCGAAGGGGACGGAACGGGTGGCGGGGGTTTCCGGGATGTCGCTGGTCATGCCTCGACGCTAGTCGACGGACCCGGAGCCGTCCCGGTCCGTCCGGTGTGTGAACATCCTGTCCAGCATGCGGGACCGCCCGGTCAGCGGTGCGCGGCGTGCCGGCCGCCCCCGCGCCGCTTGCCGAGCATTCTGGCCGTCGGCGGGAACACCAGGCCGCCCAGCAGCCCGAGGGCCAGCACATACGGCCACCAGCCCAGCCCCTCGGTCGCCGCGGCCGTCGTGCCGGGCGCTGCCGCCGCCGTCCGCGGCGACGTGTCGGCGCCTGCGGGGGCCGAGTCGCTCGCGGTGACTGCGGTCAGCACGACGTCGTTGCCGTCGCCTCCCCGGTAGGTGATCCGGTAGTTCGTGTCCGAAAGCCTGAGCCGTGTGCCCTCCGCCAGGCCCTTGAAGGCCCCAGTGGTCTTCGCGGTGCCCTTGTTGTCCAGGACGGTGATGCTGCGGGCGGGGTCGGTGCCGGCTGCCGCGAGGTCGAGGTCACCGGCCAGCGTGACCGGGCCCGTCACCTTCAACGGGCCGTCCGCCAGAACCAGTTCGCCCTTCGCGTGCTGTGTGTAGCCACCGGAGACGGTGAGTCCGCCCACGACCAGGCCGTCGTTGGTGACCGCGCCCTTCACGGTGCCCCTGCCGGACAGCGCGGACCGCACCCGCAGGCCGGTCGTGCCCGCGTCCAGCCGTGAGGTCGTCGAGGTGAGCCGGATTCCCTTGCTGTGGGCGAGAGTTGCTCCTGCGCGCAGGGCGAGTGTGCCCTTCTTGACGGTGGTCGTCCCCGTGTAGGTGATCGCGTTTCCGGTCAGTGTCGTCGTGGCCCTGCCCGCCTGGGTGAGGGAGCCGCTGCCGCT
Source organism: Streptomyces sp. NBC_00285 (assembly GCF_036174265.1). Taxonomy (NCBI): domain Bacteria; kingdom Bacillati; phylum Actinomycetota; class Actinomycetes; order Kitasatosporales; family Streptomycetaceae; genus Streptomyces; species Streptomyces sp. NBC_00285. The sequence goes on from NZ_CP108055.1 coordinate 8,318,506, forward strand.
GATCCGGGGCAGGGTCAGGGCCTTGGCCGTGTTGGCGAGCACGAGGGAGCCGTCGTTCACGACCTGGTAGCGGCCGCCCCCGGTGTAGAGCCCGCCGTCGCCGCCGGGCCTGCCGCTGCCGAGCCGGAGCACGGCACCCTTCTCGACGGTCGTGGAGCCGTCGTAGTACTGGACGGCCGCGAACGTGACGTCGTTGCCCTTCGTGCCCTTGACGACGATGTCACCCGCGCCGGGCGCGGACAGGGTGTCGTGGAAGCGGCCGCCTCCGATCGGGGCGCCCAGGGTCACGGGACCGTCGTAGTCGAAGGTGAGCTTCGAGCGCTCGCGGGCCGCCAGCAGGTTGATGTAGACCGTCTTCGCGGTGCCCGGCATGAAGATCCTGGCGGTCGTCCCGTCGCCCCACTGGACGTCGGCGCCCTTGATGTTGGTGCCGCGCTTGTTGATGTTCTTGGCGGCCGGCGTCCAGTTCAGGGCGGGGTCGCTGAGCGAGGGGTCGGTGTCACCGCCCTGGTTCGACCAGCTGTACTGGCCCGTGAGGATCACCTTGCCGCCCGGCCGGGACTGGACGTTGATGTCACTGCCGTACTCGCGCTGGTAGAAGTCCATCCGCATGGTGACGGTCCTGCCCAGCGGGGTGTCCACGGTCCAGGTGCCCTGGTTGAGCACCTTGCGGACGCCCGGCAGCGAGGTCGCGAACTCGGGGCGTCCGGCGTTGGCCTGGGTGCCGTTGTCGATGACGCCGGAGAACGGGCCGGAGGTCAGGTCCCAGGTGCCCCACAGGAAGCGCGGCTGGGTGATCAGGCCGGAGCCGCTGACCGTGCCCAGGTTGTATGCGCTTTTCAGGGAGAGCCGCAGGGTGCCGTCGACCCGGATGTTGTCCTGGTTCAGGCCGAACGCCGGGGTGGCGTAGGGGAAGTGGCCGATCAGCCCGGACGTCCCGCCGTCGCCGTACTGGAGGGTCGCCCCGCGCTCGACGGTGACCGCGGGCGGGTCGGCGGCGGTCGTGGTGACGTAGGGATGGTTGCCGCCCAGGATCCGTACGGACTGCCGCTGCCGTGCCTTCGGGAGGCTGAAGTCGCTGTTCCTGGTGAGGACCAGCGTCCCGCTGCCGCGCACGGTGAGCGTGCCTTCTCCGCGGAACACCCCGTCGTAGGTGGTGGTCCCCGCAGGCACCGTGACGACCGTGTCGCCGGTCAGCGTCACGTCCCGGTCGGCGAGCACGTCGGCGGTGGCGTCCCGGGATCCGGCGGCCGCGGCCGGGGGAGCGGAGACCATGAGGGCGGCTGCCGCCAGGGCGCCGGCGGCCGCTGCTGTTCTGTGGAAATGGGTGTGCACAGGATCGGAGACGGGCGGGAGCGGAGGCGATAACAGAAATCCGGCGACGGGCACCCAAATAGAAAGCGCCTTCTTCCGATCGCGTCCGACCCGTTGACCTCCTGGTTCCCCAGCCTTACCTTTCGGCTGTTCGCATTAACAACAGATGTTCTCAATACCGAACATCACTCTCAGGACACCCCCACCCGAGAGGCAGTCCGCATGAGCCGCGCCACCGAAGTCCCCAACCGAAGACTGCTGCTGAAGGGCGCCCTGGCCGCGGGCGCCCTGGCCGCCACCCCCTCGACCGCCGAGGCGGCGACCCCCACGGCCGCCGAAGCCGCCCCCTGCCCGAAGAAGGCCGCGCCCTTCGTGAATCCGCTGGTCCGCAACCGGGCCGACCCGTACATCCACCGTCACTCCGACGGCTTCTACTACTTCACGGCCACCGCCCCCGAGTACGACCGCATCGTCCTGCGCCGCTCCCGCACCCTGAACGGCCTCGCGAGCGCCGACGAGTCCGTCATCTGGACCAAGCACCCGACCGGTGCCATGGGCGCCCACATCTGGGCGCCGGAGATCCACCGCATCGGCGGCAAGTGGTACGTCTACTTCGCCTCCGCGCCCGCCGAGAGCGTGTGGGACATCCGCATCTGGGTCCTGGAGAACGCCAACCCCAACCCCTTCAAGGGAACCTGGGTGGAGAAGGGCCAGGTCAAAACCGCCTGGGAGACCTTCTCCCTGGACGCCACCACCTTCACCCACCGGGGCAGCCGCTACCTCGCCTGGGCCCAGCACGAGCCCGGCCTGGACAACAACACCGGCATCTTCCTGTCGAGGATGGCGAACCCGTGGACCCTGGCGGGTCCTCAGATCAGGCTCTCCACCCCGGAGTTCGACTGGGAGTGCATCGGCTACAAGGTCAACGAGGGCCCCTCGGTCATCGCCCGCAACGGCCGCCTGTTCCTGTCCTACTCGGCCAGCGCCACCGACTGGCACTACTGCATGGGCCTGCTCACGGCCGACGCGAACGCCGACCTGATGAACCCGGCGAGCTGGTCCAAGTCCCCGGTCCCGGTCTTCACCAGCAACGACACCACCAAGCAGTACGGCCCCGGCCACAACTGCTTCACCGTCGCCGAGGACGGCCGCAGTGACGTCCTCGTCTACCACGCCCGCCCGTACAAGGACATCGTCGGCGACCCGCTGAACGACCCCAACCGCCACACCCGCGTCCAGAAGCTCGGCTGGCACGCGGACGGCACCCCGGACTTCGGCATACCGGTGGCGGACACCGCCACGGACACGGAGGTTGCGTCATGAGACGTGCTTACGCGGTACTGCTTGCCCTCTGCCTGGCCCTGGCCGGCGCCCTGGTGACCGCGGGACCGGCCCAGGCCGCGCCGCTGACCGTCCCCAACGGCGTCCAGTTCACGGACACCTCGGGCAACGCCCTGCACGCCCACGGTGGCGGGGTCATCAAGGTCGGGTCGTACTACTACTGGTTCGGCGAGGACCGCAACGCCGACAACACCTTCAAGTACGTGGACGCCTACCGCTCCACCGACCTGAAGAACTGGGAGTTCAGGAACCACGTCCTGACCCAGTCGTCCGCCGCCGAGCTGGGCACCGCCTACATCGAGCGGCCCAAGGTCGTCTACAACGCCTCCACCGGCAAGTTCGTGATGTGGATGCACAAGGAGAACGGCACCGACTACAGCGAGGCCCGCGCGGCCGTCGCCGTGTCGTCCACGGTCGACGGGAGCTACACCTACCAGGGCAGCTTCCGCCCGCTGGGCGACAACATGTCCCGCGACATCACGACGTTCGTCGACACCGACGGCACCGGCTACATGGTCTCGGCCGCCAACGAGAACTACGACCTGCACATCTACAAGCTCACCGCGGACTACACGGGCATCGCCAGTCTGGTCGCCAACCCGTGGGTCGGCGGACACCGCGAGGCCCCGGCCCTGTTCAAGCGGGGCGGCGTCTACTTCATGCTGACGTCGGGCGCCACCGGCTGGAGCGCCAACCAGCAGCAGTACGCCACCGCCACCTCCCTGGCCGGCCCGTGGACGTCGATGGCGAACGTCGGCGACTCCACGACCTACAACTCGCAGACCGCGTACGTCCTTCCCGTGCAGGGGACTTCGGGCACCTCGTACCTGTACATGGGTGATCGCTGGGGCAACTCCTTCGGCGGGACCGTCAACGACTCCCGTTACGTGTGGCTGCCGCTGACCTTCCCGACCTCCACCACGATGTCCATGTCCTGGTACCCCCAGATCACGATCGACGCGGCCGCCGGCACGATCGGCGGCACGAGCGCCACGTACAACACGCTGGTCTCCCGCAACAGCGGCAAGTGCGCGGACGTGGCCAGCCAGTCGCTGTGGCAGGGGATCGCGATCAGCCAGTACACCTGCAACAGCGGCGGCAACCAGAAGTGGTGGTTCAAGGACCTCGGCACCGGCTACTACCAGCTCGTCGGCCGCGGCAGCTCCCTGTGCCTCCAGGAGAACTCGACCAACGTCACCCAGGAGAACTGCGGCAGCGCGACCAGCCAGCAGTGGAGCCTGACCGCCTCCGGCAGCTACTGGCTGGTCAAGGCCCGCGCCAGCGGTGAGTGCCTCGACGTGAACGGCGCGTCCACCGCCAACTCCGCCGCGATCATCACGTACACGTGCAGCGGGGCGACCAACCAGCAGTGGACGCGCGGAACCTGACGTCAGGTCAGGCCAGCAGGTCGATCGCGTCGATCGACGTACCGGCGCTGAGGAAGGACGTCGACCCCGAACCGCTCGCCACGTAGATCTTCAGCGTGTTGTAGGCGCTGGTGTCCGTCAGCCAGGCGGACGCCGGCACGCTGTAGGTGAACGTGTTGTTGTTGCCCCGGTACGAGCCCACGGTCAGCGACCGGGTGCTCGGCTGGGTGGGCGGGGAGGGGACGGCGGAGCTCCAGGTGTCGTTGACGACGACCTGCGGGCGGCCGTTGGCGTAGGCCGTCGTCACGCCGATGCGCAGAGTGTGCGCGGCGGCGGCCTGGGCGGCCGTCAGCTTGAAGTAGACGATGATCCCGCTGTTGACGTCCTTCCACAGGTAGCAGGGGAAGCCCGAGGTCTCGGTGCCGCTGCCGATGACGACGTTGCCGGTCCAGGAGGCGGCTCGGACGTCGGAGGGATGGGCGTACGTCATCAGGTCGGCGTTCTTGAAGCCGCTGGGCGAGCCGTTCCAGTCGTTGATGCGCCAGATCGCGCCCGCGTTGCTCGGATCGTTCGAGGACGGGATCGCGATGGAGTTGAGGGTGGTCGTGCCGCCCGCGCTGACGCTCACCGAGCTGGTGTAGACGGCGAGTTCACCCTTGAAGACGGTCAGCGTGTACGTCCCCGGCAGCACACCCCCGATGGAGAAGTAGCCGTCCGAGGACCGCGCCGAACCCCAGTACTGGGCGGCGGAGTTGGCGAGCCCGACCGTGTAGGCGTACGACGTGTTCCGCCCGGTGATGCCGACGCCGGCGACCTTGCCCCGGCCGCTCGCGGGGACGTAGCCCGAGATGCCGAGCGAGTCCGCCCACGCGGTGGTGAGGTTCCCGGGGGACAGCGCGGAGGAGGGGGCGCCGCCGTCGGTGAAGGCGATGACGTAGGGGCCCTGGAGGCCGAAGCGCTGGGCCTCCGTCTGGTTCTCGCCGTAGTACAGGATCTCGTACAGGCCGCCGCCGTCAGCGCTCTGGTGGCGCAGCAGGGAGCGGTAGAACGGGCCGCCGGAGGCCTTCTCGTGGTTGGAGCGCACGATGTACAGGCCGACGCTGCCGGTGGTCCAGCCGACGTGGTCGTAGTCGATGACCCGGGCCTTCGCGTAGTGCTTGGAGCGGGTCTGGCCGTCGGACTTCGCGAAGACGTCGGCGGCTTCGATGGTGGTGGGTGCGTAAGTGTACGAGTCGGGCTCGTCGTTGAGGAACTTGCCCGCGTTGACGCGCAGGATGTAGCGGGTCGCCGAGACCGAGTCGTCGGCCTTGTTGGTCCACAGGTAGACGTTGTTCTCGCCGCTGCGGGCCGCGTAGTAGTGCTTCAGCGTGCCGTACGCGACCGAGATCAGGATCGTCGTACCGGACTGCTTGATGCTCACCGTGGACGTGCCGAGGCCGGACTCGATGTGAGAGTTCTTGCCGCCGTAGCCCTGGTACTGCGTGCCCTTGTAGACCAACGAGGTCAGGTCGCCGTTGGTCTTGCTGACCTTGAAGACGAGGCTTGCGCCGGTGTCGACGACGTAGTTCGAGCCGTCGTCGGACCAGCCGAAGGTCGCGGCGGACGCGCTCTCGGCGAGCGGCCCGGCGAGGGCGGCGGTGCCGGCGGCGGCCGCGGTGCCGAGGACGAAGGTGCGGCGTCCGACCGCTCTGTGCACGGCTGATTCGGACATGGGGGTGCCTCCTCCGGAGAGGTGTGGGGGTGGTGCGGGTGCTTTGGAGAGTGACAGTTGAATCGATTTCGCGAAAGGGCTTTCGCTTGCTGGAGGTTGGCAATCTTGTGAAATCGGTCCAAGGTCTAGAAAGCGCTTGCCGGAGGCGGTACGGTCCGGCGCCAGGTGTTGTCCCCCTGACGGAGGAACCGCGAATGAGACGTTTCAACCTCGCCGTACTGGCGGCGGTGGCACTGGCCTCGGGCCTGACGGCCGTCCCGGCCCAGGCGCACACCGGACGTCCGCCGGGCCTTGAGAACTGCACCGCCGCCGGCTGTCACTTCGACGTGCCGCCCGGGACGTACGACGTGAAGCTCCTCCTCGGCGGCGACGCCGCGTCGAGCACGAGCGTCAGCGGTGAGACCCGGCGCTCACTGCTGCCCGAGACCGCTGTCGCCGCCGGCGAACGGACCGCCCGCAGCTTCACCGTGAACGTCCGGACCCCGGAGGGCGAACCGACCGGCCCCGACGGCACACCGGGCCTGGACCTGGTGCTCGGTGGCACGGCCCCCGCGCTCGCCCGCATCGAGGTCACCCCGGCCCGGCACACCCGCCGGATCTTCCTGGTCGGCGACTCCACGGTCTGCGACCAGCCCGGCGACCCCTACTCCGGCTGGGGCCAACAACTGCCCCAGTACCTGCGCAAGGGCGTGTCCGTCGCCAACTACGCCGACTCCGGCGAGAGCACGGTGACGTATCTGTCGGACACCCGGCTGTGGGGCACCGTCCAGCCGCTGATCCGGCCCGGCGACCTCGTCCTGGTCCAGCTCGCCCACAACGACAAGACCACGGACGAGGCGACGTACCGGGCGAATCTGGAGACACTGGTCGCGGGTGTGAGGGAGAAAGGTGGGAACCCTGTCCTCGTGACGCCCATCGTGCGACGCTGGTTCAACTCCGACGGCACGCTGAACAACAACACCGCGTTGCTGGTCAACGGCCTCGGGGTGGACCACCCCGCGGTGATCCGCTCGGTCGCCGCCACGGAGGGCGTCCCGCTGATCGACCTGACGGCGAAGACGAAGGCACTGGTGGAGTCGCTGGGAGTGGAGGGCTCGAAGGCGATCTACCTGTACAACGAGAAAAAGGACAACACCCACACGTCCGTGCACGGCGCCACCGTGTACGCGGGCCTGGTGCGCGACGCTCTCGTCGCACAGCATCTGGTGCCGAAGGGCGTTGCGAGGGTGGGATAGATGTCTGGGGCGTCCCGACCGGAACCGGGGCGCCCCAGGCTTTGTATGTGTACGGCACGACCCGGAAAGAGAGCCCATGGACCTGCCCGCGGACGATCGCGTCCTCAGCCCGCGCACCGGATTCACGCGCGCCCACTGGGAGGCCGCGGCCGACGCCCTGCTGGCCGCGGTGGAGCCCTACGCCACCGAGGACCGGGCCCTCTACCACTTCCCCGGCGACCGCCAGAGCTGGGCAGGCCGCCTCTCCGACGGCCTGGAGGGCTACGCCCGTACGCTCCTGCTGGCGGCCTTCCGCCGGGACGAGACCGCGCTCCAGCGCTACGCCGACGGACTCGCCGCCGGGGTCTCGGGCGCCTGGCCCCGCATCGAGGACCGCAGCCAGCCGCTGGTCGAGGCCGCGTCGATCGCCCTTGCACTGCGCCTGACCCGGGAGTTGCTCTGGGACCGCCTGGACGACGGCGTCCGCCAACGCGCCGCGGCCTGGCTCGGCGACGCCCTGACCGCCGAGGCCTGGCCCTGCAACTGGGAGCTGTTCCCCGTCACGGTCGGCGGCTTCCTCCAGGAGATCGGCTACGAACCTGAGGCGTCCGGCAAGGCGATCGACCGCGGCCTGGAGCGGATCGAGCAGTGGTACGTCGGCGACGGCTGGTACACCGACGGCGACGGCCGCAAGTTCGACTACTACAACGGCTGGGCCATGCACCTCTACCCGGTGCTGCACGCCTGGCTGGCGGAGGACTCACGGCTCCTGGACCTCTACGGTGGCCGCCTCTCCCGTCATCTCGACGACTACGCCCGCCTGTTCGGCGCCGACGGCGCTCCCATGCACCAGGGCCGCTCACTGACGTACCGCTTCGCGACGACCGTCCCGCTGTGGCTGGGCGCGCTGACCGGACACACCCCGCTGCCTCCGGGCGAGACGCGCCGGCTGGCCTCGGGAGCGCTGAAGTACTTCCTGGACCGGGGCGCGGTGGACTCCCGCGGCCTGCTCACCCTCGGCTGGCACGGCCCCGACCCGGCGCTTCTGCAGGCCTATTCGGGACCGGCCTCCCCGTACTGGGCGAGCAAGGCCTTCCTCGCCCTGCTCCTCCCGGCCGACCACGAGGTGTGGACGGCAGTGGAGGAGCCGGGCCCGTCGGAGCGCTCCGACGCGCTCACCCCGATCGCCGCCCCCAACTGGCTGCTGCAGTCGACCAGTTCCGACGGCCTGGTCCGCCTCCACAACCACGGCAGCGAGGACGTCCGTTACGACCCGTACTACACCCGCCTCGCGTACTCGACGGTGACCGAGCCCTCGACGTCGTACGACAACAGCGTGATCGTGGGCGCCGATCCGAGCCGTACGGACATCGAGCCGTTGGGGGTCGGCGACGGGTGGGCCGCCTCGCGGCACACGGCGGCCGGGGGCGCGCGGGTCTGCAGTGTCGTGCTCGCGCGGGGGGCCGTGGAGGTGCGCGTGTTCCTCGTGTCCGGGGCCGAACCCGGCACGCAGGTGCGGGTGACCGGCTGGGCGGCGCGGGACGGCGTCCGGGCCGAACTGCTGCCCGCCGTGGGCCTGGACGAGACGCTGACCGGCGTCACCGGCGTGGAGCCGACGCTCTTCGTGGCGCTGGGGCGGCTGACCGGGGAGCCGGAACCGGTTCCGCTGGCGGACGCCGTGAGTGTTCGGGCCGCCAACACAGGTGAGCTGACGGTCAGTTGGGGCGACGGGACCAAGACTCGGGTGCGGCTGGACGGCTCCGGAGTCGACATCGCTGGGGAGGACTGACCCGCCTCGGGCAGTATGGGGATCATGGGTGGGAGAGAAGAACTCGTCGAACTGCTGGGCCGGGCAGGCCTTGAGGTCGTGGGGGACTGGCGGACCGAGGAGGTGCTGCCGCCTCCGATCGCGTGGCGTCATGTCATCGCGCGGGATACAGCGCCGACCGTCACGGTCGCCGGGGACCGGCCGGACCTGATCGCCGAACTGAACGCCGAGTGGCACCGGTTGGCATCCGACGCGGGGATCCTCGATGGCGACGGTGTCTTCCTCATCGACTTTCCCGACAGCAGGAGTCCGGGGTGGGCCCGGGTCCGCCTCACCGACGGCTGGGATCTCGCCGGAGTGCTGGGAGCGCGGTCCGGGCAGCCGGAGTTCGTCACGCTGTCCCTGGACGGGGACGCCATGGTGGGCGCCACGACCGAGGAGTACGCGGTCCGGCTCGTCGCCCTCGACCGGATCAAGGCCCGACAGGAGGAGGCCGCGCGCGCCGCCGGTGCGGAGACACCGCAGGAGCGGGCGGCCGCCTGGGCGTCGCTGTTCGAAGGGCCGCAGCCCCCGGTGGAACTGCTCGAATCGTGGGCGAACGGACTCTCGCTCAACCCCGCCACCCCGAGGGAACTGCGGCCGGGGCTCGTGGGGCTGTCGTCCTACGCGATCTACGGCGCACTGCCGACGGAGACCGTGGACGCCCTCCTGGCCCACCCGGACTGGAACCTGCGGATGAGGGCGGTCGAGCAACAGCCGAACATCACGCCCGAGCAGTGGTCACGCGTGATACTCGGCGAACAGGACGAACGGCAGCGGTGGATCCTCGCCATGGTGGCCGCCGACCGCCGGGCCGAACTCCCCGAGGACACCTGCCGGGCGCTCGCCGCCGACCCGTCCGCGCGCGTCCGATCCGAGATCGCCCGGCTCACGTGCCTTCCCGCCGACCTGTCGGTCGCGCTGGCCGCCGACCCTGACGGCGGCGTGCGGTACGCGGCCTGCACGGAGTCCTGGCCGTACCTCGACCAACCGGCCCGGCAGGCGCTCCTGACCGACTCCCACGGCATCGCGCGGACCCGGGCACTGCTGCTGCACCACCGGGAGCACCCGATGCCCCTGTCGGTGTTCGAAACCCTGGACGCCAAGCGCGAAGCCCTGGAAACCTGCCTCCTGGAGCACGACCTCGCCGAACAGGTGGCACGGCACGGGGAATCGGCCGAACGCCTTTCCCTGGCCGGCAATCCGCGCCTCGCCCCGGACCTGATCGCACTCCTGGCCGAGGATCCGGACGACCACGTGCGATTCACGGTCTCGAAGCGGGCCGACCTCACCGAGGAACAACGGGCCGCCGTCCGCTACGACTTCGACCCGGACATCCACTATTTCCCGCTCGACTGGGTCGTCGCACTCCACGACGACCAGGCGGCCATGCGCCGCCTGGCCGCCTCCTCCCACCCCCTCGTCCGCAGAAACGTCGCCCGCGCCCGGCACCTCCCGCCGGACGTCGCCTCGCTTCTCGCGAACGACGAGGACCGGGTCGTCCAGCTCTTCCTCGCCGAGTCCTGCGACGACGCGCCCGCCGACATGCTCATGCGGGTGTGGCAGTGGTGGGACGGCAGCCTCACCGCCCCCGACCGCCCGCACGGGCACCCCAACTTCCCCCGCCACGACCTCCTGCGCTACGCCGACGACCCGAATCCACGGATGCGCCGACTGGCCCTCGACGACCCGCAGTCCACACCCGAGCTGGTCGAACGGCTCAGCCGGGACAGGAACGAAGAGGTGCGCTACCGGGCCGCCTGCGACCCGCGACTGTCTCCGGCCGCCGTGGCCTGGCTGCTGGAGGATCCGCACGAGTACATCCGCAGTGCGGCCGCCCGGCACTCCCGCATGCCGGCCGGGATCCTGGTCCGACTGCTGATGCAGGGTGGCGGCTCCGCGGAGACCGCCGCCCGGAACCCGGCGCTGCCCGTCGAGGTCATGCGGCAGATGGTCGAGTTGCTCAGCTCCTCCGCCACCGCAGCCGACTGACCCCGACGAACGTCACCAGAGCCGCCACGGTCCACAGGGCGTTCACGCAGAACTCGTCCCACAGTGACCCGGACCCGGGCACCGCGGCCCGCGCGAGATGCTTCCCGCCCCAGCCGACCGCCAGCGCCGCCACGCCGGCGGGCCAACGGTGCCGTACGCCCAGGGTCATTTCGTCGAACATGGCCCACACCGTCCCCATGGGGAGCGTGAGCGACACCGTCTTCCAGCCGAACGCGGTCGCACACGCCCCCACGGCCAGCAGGAACAACCACACGCGCAGGTTGGGCAGGAGCTCGGAGGGCTCGGGCGGCTCCGTCGGATGCCGCCGAAAGAACCGTCGGACACTTCGTACACCGTCGCCCATGTGCTCTCCCCCGTCGGCGTGCTTCGCGTCTACGGAGACACCTGGACGGGGGAGGACGGTTGTACGGCAGCTCTCGGTATTTGCGCCTCAGGGCTTGAGGCTGGCGATCCGCAGACTCGTCGAGGTCGGGGAGGTGCTGTTCAGCGGGCTCGCGTACGTCGGCGTGACCGGGGCGTACGCCCAGTTCAGTGTCCCGTCCTTCTGGACCGCGATGTCACCGCTGATCCGCGCCGACACCACCTTGTCCGCGCTCTGGAGCTTTCCGTTCCAGTCGATGAGACGCAGGTGCGTGCCCGTGAAGGTGCCGGTGCAGGTGCCGCTCGCGCACTTGGGGTTCTTCAGGGACTCCCAGGACACGAGGAGACGGTCCTTTCCGTACGGCGCCACGTGCACGTTGACGTGTTCGGTGCCGGGCGCGTTGGTGAGGTAAACCGCCTTGCCGGGACCGGAGTTGCGGTTCTTGAGGAAGGCGACGGCCACCTGGTGCGTGCCGGTCTTCGGCTTGACCGTCCAGCCGCGGCCGCTGGAGTCGTCCGGATTCTTCTTCGCGGACGCGGCACCCCGGGAGGCGAAGGCGGTTACGTAGCGGCCGGTGGAGGACTTCACCAGGTCGCCGGTGCGGCTCGGGAACGTGCCGCCGCAGTACCCCGCCCAGCACTGCTCGCGCTGCACGACCGGGGCCACGTCCGGGGCGCCGATGCCCGTCGACACGAACAGCCCCGAACGCCAGTCGTCGAAGCAGAGGGAGGTGAAGTTGCCGGTGCTCTCGGCGTGCAGGGCGATGCCCTCGTTGTGACTGCAGCCCCAGCCCCAACCGCCGCCGGGCTTCGCCCCCTTGGCGCTGACGTACGACAGCTTGTCGCCGAAGTGGCCGTCGGCGAAGCCGCCCGCGCCGTGCACGACGAAGTAGGCGCCGTACTTCGAGCCGTTCCAGGTGAGTTGGCCGTCGAGGGTGGGGGAGGTGTCGTGCGAGGCGGTGCCGGTGAGCTTGGTGGTCCAGGTCTTCCCGGCGCCGGTGTACCGGACGATCGCGGCCGCCGTCTCCTTCCACTTGTTGGTGTCGGCGACCCGGGTGAGCAGCGCGAAACCGTCGTTGTGCGCGACGAGGCCGCCGACCTCCTTCGCGCCCTTGACGACCGTGTCCGCGCCGGAGCGCTTCCCGGCGGACGTCAGCGGGGTGACATGGACGCCGTCCGAGGCGGGCCAGGCCACGCGCAGGGTGCCGTTCGGAGCCACCGCGGTCGCCGTCCGGGTCCACTCACGGGTGTTGTTGTAACCGGCGGACAGATAAGGGAACTTGGCGGCCAGCGTCACGGCCGTGGTCGTGGGTGCGAGCGCGGGTGCGGGTGCGGTGGCCGCACCGGCCGTCGCGTACCAGGCGCCGGCCAGCGCGGCGGCTGCGGCGAGCCCGGCGATGACGGGCTTACGGGCCGCGCGGACCCGGCGGTGACCGGCGCGAGGGGTGTCACGGGGGGCGTCGAGGCGGGCGTCGCCGTCGCGCGGCGTGCGTCTTGCGGAAGTCATGCCTCCAGGTCGCCGCGGGATGCGCGAAGGTTGCCGCCGACCTTGCCATGATCGACCACGCCCCCGAGAATCCCCGCATGACCTCCACCATCCGCCACGTGACCATCGACTGCGCCGACGCCTATGCGCTCGCCGACTTCTGGTCCAAGGTCCTCGGCCAACCACTTCACGAGGAGGACCGGCCGGGCGACGAGGAGGCACTGATCGAGGCCGCGGGCCTGCTCTTCGTCACCGTCCCGGAGACCAAGACCGTCAAGAACCGCCTCCACTTCGACCTCCAGCCGCAGGACCGCACCCGCGACGAGGAGGTCGCCCGCCTGCTCGCCCTGGGCGCCACGGTCCTCGACGACCAGCGCACGGGTGACGGCATGGGCTGGGTGGTGCTTGCCGACCCGGAGGGCAACGAGTTCTGCGTGGAGCGGAGTTCGGCGGAACGGGAGCGCTGAGATCAGCCGGGCACGTCCGCCCCGCGCAGCGTCCGCGTGAGCTGTTCGGCGTAGGCCACCGGGTGCTGGGCGGCGCCGAGGTGGCCGCCGGGGAACTCGACGAAGTCGCCGTGCAGGTCCTTGGCGAGCAATTCGGCTGTGCGGTACAGAAGTTGGCCGCGTGAGTCGGTGCCGGCGGTGAGGGTGAGCCGGGGTCCCGATGGTGTCGGCTCGGGGACGTACGCGGTGAACGTGCGCAGAACGTGGGCCAGGGAGACCGCCATGGGACTGGCCAACTCCTCCTCCCTGGAGAGGGGTTGGCCTTCCGGAAGCTCCCCGGCCGCCCGCTCCTCCAGCAGGGCGGTCATCCGCGCACCCGCCGCCGCGAGACCCCGGTCGCGGTAGACGTCGCAGACCTCCACGAACCCGGCCCGCTGTCGTGCCCCGTCCGGTAGCACGCTCACACACGGCGGTTCGTGCGCGACGACGTGCAGCAGCCGCGCCGGGTGCCGGGCGAGCAGGTCGAGAGCGGCGACACCGCCCGCGCTGATGCCATGGACGTACGCCGACCCGCCGTCCGGGAGCGTCGCGTCGAGCACGCGTCGCGCGCCGTCGCTCCAGTCCTCGGGCCGCTGGTCCTCGACGGGCAGACCGAGCCGGCCGTGGGCGAGGCCCAGGGGGTCGTAGGTGACGACGGTGAAGCGCCCGGCGAGTGCCTCCGTCACCGGGCCGAGACCCATGGGGTGACCGGCGCCGCCGGGGATCAGCAGCAGGAGGGGGCCGGTGCCGGTGACGTCGTAGTGCAGATACGGCTCAGTCATGGTCTCTCTCCTCGTGGGGCCTCATGGGGCCAGTTCTCAAGGGCGATGTGCAGGGCGTCGACGGCCCGGTCCCACGACTTGTGTACGTCGCGGGGCGCGCCGAAGCCGCCCGCCGACTCCAGGGCGCAGAAGCCGTGGAAGGTGGCGCGCAACAGGCGTACGGCGTCGGTGAGATCGGGTTCGGTGAGACCGTAGGCGCGGAGCATGCCGTACGTGATCTCGGCGGTGCGGTGGAAGGCGGGCGTGTCCGCGATCAGTGACTGGTCGATACGCATCTGGGTCGCCGCGTACCGCCCCGGCCGCTCCAGCGCGTACACACGGTAGGCGCCGGCGAACGCGGCCAGCGCGTCCTTCCCGGCCCGCCCCGCCACCGCGGCGGCGATCCGGTCGATCATCTCGCCGGCGGCGAGCAGGGCCACCCGGGTGCGCAGGTCCTGAAGGTTCCTGACGTGCGAGTAGAGGCTCGCGTCCTTCACACCGAAGCGCTTGGCGAGCGCGGCCAGCGTGACGTTCTCGAAGCCGATCTCGTCGGCGAGGTCGGCTGCGGCCCCGGTGAGATGGTCGGGAGTCAGACCTGCGCGGGGGCTCATGAGAGCAGCTTACCTAGGGATCCTAGGTTGTCGGCCACCGGTTTTCGGAGACTGAGAAGGGGGACGTCAACAGGTGCTCCCAGTCTGAGAGTTGACTCTCACGTTTCATGAGAGGACACTCTCACATCATGGATTCCGGTAACCGCTTCGGCGATGTGGAGATCACCGACCCCAGGGCCATGCGGGCGCTCGCGCATCCCGTACGGCTCGCGATCCTGGAGCGGCTCCAACGCCATGGGCCCGCCACCGCTTCGCAGTTGTCGCCGCATGTCGGTGCGACTCCCTCCGTGGCCAGCTGGCATCTGCGGCACCTGGCGGGGTTCGGGCTGGTACGGGACGCCGTGGAGGGCGGCACGGACCGGCGTGAGCGGCGGTGGGAGGCGGTGGCGCGGGGATTCCGGATCGCCGTGCCGGAGGACGAGGACGGCACCTCGGCCGCGCGGGCGCTGTCCTGGGAGATGTTCGCCCGGGCCGCGGAGCTTCCCGAGCGTTGGGCGACCGAGACCGAACCCGTCCTCGAACCGGCCTGGCGGCGCCTCTCCGGCCTCGCCAACACCCGGGTCGTGGTCACCGCCGAGGAACTCGCCGCGATCGAGGACGCGATCGAAGCCGCCATCGCGCCCTACGTCACGCGGGAGCAGCGGCCACCGGCCGGCCGGGGTGTACGGCTGCTGCGGTACATGCTGCCGGAGACGTCGGACGGCGCCGACGCATGACCTCCCTGTGGCGCGACCGGCGCTTCGTCCGGTACTGGGCCAGCAGCGCCGTCTCGCAGTTCGGGGACCGGGTCTCCGAGGTCGCCGTACCCCTTATTGCGGTCACCGTCCTGGACGCCTCCGCCGGTCAGGTGGCCGTGCTGACCGCGCTCGCCTGGGCGCCGAACCTGCTCGCGCTGGTGCTGGGGGCCTGGGTGGACGGGCGGGCCCGGAAGCGGCGGTTGCTGGTCGTCATGGATCTCGTGCGGGCGGGTGTGCTGCTGTCCCTGCCCGCCGCCCATCTGTGGGGGACCGTCACGCTCCGGCAGTTGTATGCGGTGGTGCTCGTCGGCGGACTCGCGGGAGTGACGGCCGGCTGTGCCTGGCAGCCGCTGTTCGCTCGGATCGTGCCGCGTTCGTCGTACGTCGACGCCAACAGCAAGTTCAGCACGGCCCGTTCGGCGTCTTTCGTGGCCGGACCCGCGGCCGGCGGCGGGCTGGTTCAGGTTCTGGGTGCGCCCGTCGCCGTCGTGGCGGACGCGCTGTCCTTTCTGGTGTCCGCTCTGCTGCTCGGCAGGGCGCCGGTCGACGAGCCTGCTCCCGCAGCCCGGTCCGGCGCCGCCGTGCCCGCATTGTTGCGGGATGCCCGGGACGGACTGTTCTTCGTCCTGCGGCACCCCGTGTTGCGGGCAAGCCTGGGCTGCTGCACCACCATCAACTTCTTCACCTTCCTGGCGGGCACCGGCATGGTCGTGCTCTTCGCCGACCGTGACCTCCAACTCTCCCCGGGTGTCATTGGGTTGACGCTCGGAGTCGGAGCGATCGGCTCCCTCGTCGGGGCGCTCACGGCACCGTGGCTGTCCCGACGCATCGGGTTGGGACGGTGCGTGGCCGTCGGAGCCGTGCTGTTCCCGGCGCCCTTCGCGCTGGCCGCGGTCGCCGGTGGGCCGGTATGGGCCGGTGCCGCGCTCCTGGGTGCGGCCTACTTCCTGGTGGGCCTCGGGGTGATGTGGTTCGACGTGCCCCTCAACTCCCTGCAGACCGCGGTCACTCCGGACGCCCTGCGCAGCCGCGTCACGGGCGCCTTCAGTACCGTCAACTACGGGATACGGCCCCTCGGCGCACTCGCCGGAGGTGTGCTCGCCACGACGGTCGGGCTCAGGGCGACCTTCGTGACGGTCGCCGTAGGTGGGGTGCTGTCGCTGCTGTGGCTGCTGCCTTCGCCGATACCGGGCATCCGCTCGCTGGACGACTCCGACATGCCCGCCGAACCCCAGCCTCGGAGTGCCCAGTTGAGCACCTTCGACAACCCCGTGTAGGCGGACTCCGCTCCTGGGAGCTGCGCGAACACGGATATCGGCTTGAGGGGTCCCACCCGTGGTTCTAAGGTTGCCGGGGCACCAGGGGAGGGGCATGGCGTTCGAGGCTCAGCGGGACGGGGAGGCAGTCAAGTCCCCTTCAGGAGACGTCCGTTCGGGACCGCTGTGGCGGCAACGCGACTTCGCCGTGTTCTGGGCCGCCCAGACCCTCTCCGTCCTCGGTGACTCCTTCGCCCTGATCGCCCTGCCCCTGCTGGTCCTGGAGACGACCGGATCCGTCGCGCGGATGGGTCTGTTGACGGGGGTGGGCGGGGCAGCCGCGGTCGTCGCGGCCGTGTTCGCCGGGGTGGTGGTGGACCGGGTCGACCGGCGGCGGCTGCTCATCGGCTGTGATCTCGTACGGATGGTGCTGTACGGCGTGATTCCGCTGGTGTGGCTGGCGGGGCCGCAGGTCTGGCTGCTGTACGCCGTCCTGCCGCTGTGCGAGGCCGTCGGCATGCTGTTCGCCGTCGGGTACGTCACCGTCGTACGGAGTCTCGTCGGCACTGCTCAACTCACCGAGGCGAACGGGCGGTTGAACGCCACCGCGGCCGCGGCCGGGGTGCTGGGACCGGTGTGCGCGGGAGTCGTGGCCGCCTGGACCGGGCCCGCCGCCGCAGTCGGTGTCGACGCGGCCAGCTTCGGGGTGTCGGCGCTGTGCACCTGGTTCGTGCGGTTCCGGTCCCGCCCCGTCGAGGCGGCCGGACGCACCGCCCTGTGGCGGGACTTGCGCACCGGAGTCGCTTTCCTGCGCGGACACCCCGTGCTGCGCTCGCTCACCGTGCTCCTGTTCGGGTTCAGCTTTCTCACCCTCGGCCTGAACGACCTGGTGATCTACCACCTCAAGCACGACCTCGGCCACGCCGACGGCACGGTCGGCACCGTCATGGCCGTCGGCGCGCTCGGCACCGTAGGCGGCGCACTCCTGGTGGCCCGGGTACGCCGACGGCTCGGGTTCGGCGCGGTCTGGACCGGCTCGGTCGCGATGTGCGGGCTGGCCTTCGCCGGGATCGGCTGGGCCCGGGGTGTCCCGGCCGTCGCGGTGCTGTGCGCGCTCTTCCTCGCCGGCGGCGCCATGGCGGGCACCTGCTCGATGTCCCTGCGCCAGGAGGTCACCCCCGAACCGCTCCTGGGCCGGGTCACCTCGGCGTTCTGGACCCTGCACTACGCAGCGGCCCCGATCGGCGCGGCCGTCCTGACCTGGGCGGCGGAGCGGCAGGGCACGGCCCCCGTCGCTCTGGCAGCGGGTGCGTGCTGCGTGCTGATCGCGACGGCCGCGCTGTTCACGCCCCTATGGCGGTCAGGCCGGGAGTGACCGCGCCCCCGCGCGCCTCACTGACTCCGGCGGCGCAGGATGCAGAACTCGTTGCCCTCGGGGTCCGCCAAAACCACCCATGACTGGTCGCCCTGGCCGATGTCGACACGCTGTGCGCCATGGGCGACCAGGCGGGCCACCTCGGCGTCCTGGTCGTCGGGCCGGAAGTCGAGGTGCAGGCGGCTCTTGGCCTTCTTGGTCTCCTCGATCCGGACGAAGTCAAGGCCCGGCATGCGGTCGGCCTCCGGGCGGATCTCGAACTCGTCGTCGGAGGTGTGGACGACGACCCACCCGAGAGCGTCGGCCCACCACTGCCCCAGCGCCGCCGGATCCTCCGAGTGGACGATTACCTGTTCCCATTCCAAGGTCATTCGCCGACCTTAGCTTTGACGGGTGCCGTACTCGGGGGATTAATCGATCGACGCTGCGGACACCGGGCTCACCCGTTGACGCCCGCGTAGTGCCGCAGGCTCCAGCGCCACAGCAGCCGTGAGCCCAGGTACGCCACCACGCCCAGCAGCGGTGAGGCCGCCGCCAGCCAGTACGGGACGCCGGTGTCATGGCCGTGGCCCGTCAGGACGGCCGCCGGGAAGTACGCGACGAACGCGAGGGGGAGGCCGTAGGTGAGGAGGCCGCCGACCGCCCTCGGGAGGACGTTCAGGGGGTAGCTGCCGAAGGTGCCGAGGAGTTCCTCCAGCCAGCGGCCCCAGTAGTCGGCGGCCGGGAAGCGCAGCGCCGCGCAGGCGACCGCGGTGAACAGGGCCGCCTCCAGGAGCATGCCGCCGATCAGGGCTGCGATCAGGTAGGAGATCCGGCCCGGCGTCCAGTCCAGCCGGCTTCGGCTCAGGGCGCCCACCATCAGGCCCACCGCGACCGTGAGGTCGCCGATCGCGTTGGTGGGGAAGAAGGCCAGCTGGAGTTGGCGGTGCACCGGCATCGGGCGGGTCAGGTAGATGTCGATCCTGCCCTCCTGGATCTGCCGGCCCGCGCCGTGCACCCGGCCGAGCACGAGCACGAACAGCCCGTGCGCGAGCATCCGCGTCGCCGGGATCAGCAGCACCTCCGAGCTGTCCCAGCCGCCCATCCCGGTGAACCGGGTCAGCAGCACCGTGGCGAACACGATCACCGACACCTGCCAGATCGCACCGATCGCGATCATCAGCAGGAACTCGGTGCGGTACTCCAGCTGGGCACGGAAGTTGAGCCGCGTGATGCGCCACGCGATCCGCATGCCGTTCAAGGCCTCAGCCTCCTTGGGAGATGACGCGGCGGGCGGCCCGCCGCCACAGGAAACGGGTGAACAGGGTGAGCGCCACGCCCCAGAACGCCTGGATCGCCAGCTGCCCACCGGCGTCGGAGAGCGGGATGCGCCCGATGTAGATCGACAGCGGCACGCTCAACGTCGCCTGGAACGGCAGGAATCCGCTCAGCGTGATGAACCAGTCGGGGAAGAACCACAGCGGCGCGTACACACCGGACAGCAGGTTCTGCGCGAAGATCAGGATGAGCATCGCCGCGTTGTTGCGGACCGTCCAGAAGCACAACTGGTCCAGCGTCAGCATCACGTGGTACAGGACCCACTGGCCCAGCAGCAGACTCAGTGCGAACACCCCCGCCACGGCAGGGGACCTGGGCGCGTCCACCACTCCGGCCGCGAGGCACACCAGGTATCCGCCGAGCGCCCAGGCGAATCCGTACAGCTGCTCGCCCAGCGCGCGCAGGGCGTGGTAGCGCTGGGGCGGCAGCGGGCGCAGGTACCAGTAGACGATCGTGCCGAAGTGCATGTGCTGCAGCACGGTGTCCCGGCCCGCGTACTGGTCCAACTCCCGTAGGCGGGAGGCGAGTACGGCGAGCACCGCATAGGTGACGGCCTGGCCCTCGGCGAGGCCCGCGGTGGTGCCGGTGTGCGCGTACAGGCCGTGCCACAGGGACGCCACCAGGATCACCTGGACGATGAGCCGGATCAGGACGGCCGTCATCCGGGGCGGTGCGTGCAGTTCGCCGAGCGGCGTGACGCGCGCGGCGCGCCAGGCGTGCAGGACGGCCATCTCAGACCGTCTCGGCGTGGACGTAGGCCGCCCGCATGACGTCTTCCAGGTCGGCCTCGTCGATGGCGACGCCCGTCACCTCGTACCGCTCGATGACCGCCTTCAGAGCCTGGTGCACGGTGGGGGAGCCCGGCCCGTCGGGGCTCTCGGGGCCGAACACGACCTGCGGGCCCTCCTTGCTCAGCACCGCGATCCCCGGCAGCGGGACGACCTCGGCGTGTGCGTCGGCCAGGGTCGCGCGGACCTGCCAGGTGGAGCCGAACCTGCGGCGGATCTCGTCCAGGCTGCCGTCGAGGACGAGCCTGCCGTGGTTGATGAGCACGAGCCGCTCGGCGAGCCGCTCGACCTCCGTCATGTCGTGGGTGGTCAGCAGTACGGTCCGGCCGCGCTCCTCGACCTGGTGGCGCAGGAACTCCCGGACCTGCTCCTTGACCACGACGTCCATGCCGATGGTGGGCTCGTCGAGGAAGACGACCGGCGGGTCGTGCAGCAGCGCGGCGGCCAGGTCGCAGCGCACGCGCTGGCCCAGGGAGAGATGGCGGACCCGGGTGTCCCAGAACGTGGAGAGTTCCAGGATGTCGTCGAACTCCTGCAGCCGCCTGGCGTGTTCGGCCTTCGGTACCTCGTAGATGTCTCTGAGGATCGAGAACGACTCGCGCACCGGCAGGTCCCACCACAGCTGGGTGCGCTGTCCGAACACCGCGCCGATGTTACGGGCGTTGCGTTCGCGTTCCTCGTACGGCACCACACCCGCCACCCGGGCCTCGCCTGAGGTGGGCGTGAGGATGCCGGTGAGCATCTTGATGGTGGTGGACTTGCCGGCGCCGTTCGGGCCGAGCAGGGCGAGGAGTTCGCCGGGCGCCACGTCGAAGGTGATGTCGGATACGGCGTGCTTGGCGACCCGCTCCGGGTTGACCAGGGAGCGCAGGGTGCCGGCGAGGCCGGGACGACGGACGGTGGTGTGGAAGGTACGCGAGAGACCGCGCACCTCGATACTTCCCCTCACGGTGTGAACTCCCTTGCTCTGAACACAAGTTGCGGCCGGTCGGCTGAGAAGCCGACCGGCCGCGGGCACACCATGACCGTTGCAGAATTCCGATCACACTGGCAATGGATTAATCCACCTGTGAATTGGACTAATCGATCACCGAGAACACGAAGGAGAACTCCGCCGGCTCGGCGCGCAGCTGGTACTGCGGCAGCGGGCCGGGACCGCAGGACTGCGAGCCGACTCCGTGGTGGCCGTGGTCGAGGTTGACCCACACCGTGTCACCGGCTCGGAGATCCGTCAGATGCGCCGCCACGTCCAGCTGCTCGGTCGTCCAGCGCCGGGCACTGAAGGAGAACTCCGGGTCGCCCTCGATCCGCAGGCCACCGAGCTCCACCCAGCGGACGTCGGCGCGGGCGCCGTTCTCCTGCGGGCGCAGATACGGCGTCTGCAGCCCGTCCACGGTCGAGTCCCAGCGCCCCACCATGGAGGCCCGCCGGGTGTCCGGGTAGGCCTCGCCGGGACCGCCGCCGAACCACCTCACCTGGTCGGCCTCGGACAGTCCGAGGCGGACGCCCAGCCGGGGCAGGGGCTGCGTCCACTCGCCCTCGGGGCTCACCGACACCGTCATGCGCAGCTTCGTGCCGTCCGAGGTCCAGCGGTAGACGGTGGCGAGACCCACCTCGCGGGCGGCGGGCGCCACCCGGGTCCGGACGGTCAGGGCGTCCTCGCCGAGCTCCACCGAGTCCAGCCGGTGCTGCATCCGGTGCAGGCCGAGGTTCCGCCACAGCTTGCTGTAGCAGATGCCGCCGTTCCACTCACCCTCGTCGTTGTCGGTCGTCGCCCGCCACACGTCCAGTCGCGGGCTCTCGACGGCCACCCCGCCGATCGTCCGCAGCGCGCCAGTACGGGCGTCGAACGACGCCGGGCCGAGGGTGATCAGCTGCTCGCCGCGCACAGGCCGGCCGGTGGGCGCGACGGAAGGCCGTACCCCGGAGGAAGCCGGGAACTGGCCCCACGCGACGAGGTGGTCCTTCGGGGCCCACACGGTGTCGGCGGCGAGCAGCGCCCGCACCGTCCACTGCGCCTCCGCGCCCTCGTGCGCGGGCGGCTCCGGCAGCTTCAGGTCCGCCGACTCACCGGGCGCCAGCGAGGGCACCGACAGCGTGCCGGCCTCGACGGTCTCGCCGTCCACCTGGTACGACCACTCGAAGGCGAGCGCGGACAGGTCCGCGAAGTCGTACTTGTTGGTGATCCGCACGGAGCCGTCGGCGCCCTCGATGCGGACCGGCTCGATGACCTTCTTGTACTCGACGAGCCCGGGGGAGGGCGTGCGGTCCGGGAAGATCAGGCCGTCGCAGACGAAGTTGCCGTCGTGCAGCTCCTCGCCGAAGTCGCCGCCGTAGGCGTAGCCCAGCTCGGGGTGGGTGACGCCGTGGTCGATCCACTCCCAGATGAAGCCGCCCTGGAGACGGTCGTACTTCTCGAAGATGTCCTGGTAGTCGCCGATGCCGCCGGGGCCGTTGCCCATGGCGTGGCCGTACTCGCACTGGATGAACGGCAGCTCGCGGCGGACCAGCGGGCCGCCGTCGAGGCGCTTGCCGATCTGCTCGACCTCGGCGTGGTCGGCGTACATCCGCGAGTACACGTCGGTGTCCCGGCAGTTCCAGTCGCCCTCGTAGTGCACCAGGCGGGAGGAGTCGCGGCCGTGGATCCACTCGGCCATCGCGGTCAGACCGCGGCCGGTACCCGCCTCGTTGCCCAGCGACCAGAAGACGATCGAGGGGTGGTTCTTGTCGCGCTCGACCATGCGGGCCGCGCGGTCCAGCAGGGCCGGGGTCCAGCGGTCGTCGTCGACGGGGTTGTCCCGCCAGCCCTGCTCGACGAATCCGTGGGTCTCCAGGTCGCACTCGTCGATGACCCACAGGCCGTACTCGTCGCACAGGTCCAGGAAGGCCGGGTGCGGTGGGTAGTGCGAGGTGCGCACCGCGTTGAGGTTGTGCCGCTTCATCAGCAGCACGTCCTCGCGCATGGTCTCCACGTCGAGGGTGCGGCCCTTCGTGGGGTGCCACTCGTGCCGGTTGACGCCCTTGAACAGGATCGCCTGGCCGTTGACCTTGATCAGGCCGTCTTCCAGGACGACGGTACGGAAGCCGATGCGCAGCGGGACCCGCTCGCCCTCCGTGACCAGCTCGCCGTCGTACAGCCGGGGGCTCTCGGCGCTCCACGGCACCACCGGTGCGGTCACCGGCTCCCCGGTCGCGACATCGATGTCCAGAGCGAGCACGAGCACCCGCCCGTCCACGTCGGAGTCGACGCGCAGGGTGCCCTCGCCCGTGACGTGGTCGTAGGAGGCGTGCACGAAGAAGTCCAGGGCAGCGCCCGCCGGGCGGTGCAGCAGGGTCACCTCACGGAAGATGCCCGGCAGCCACCACTGGTCCTGGTCCTCCAGATAGGAGCCCGCCGACCACTGGTGCACGCGCACCGCCAGGACGTTGTCCTTCGGCTTCAGAAGATGCCCGACGGCGAACTCGTGCGCCAGACGGGAGCCCTTGAACTCGCCGATGTCCGTGCCGTTCAGCCAGACCCGGGCACAGGACTCGACGCCGTCGAAGCGGATGACGGCGCCACCGTCCGAGGGCCAGTCCTCGGGGAGGTCGAAGACCCTGAGGTGGTCGCCGGTCGGGTTCTCCGTCGGGACGTGCGGCGGGTCCACCGGGAACGGGTACAGGTGGTTGGTGTAGATCGGCAGCCCGAAGGCCCCGTCGCCCTGGAGGACCCAGTGGCCGGGGACCGAGACCTCCGCCCAGCCCTCGGCGTCGTATCCCTCCTCGGCGAAGGAGTCGTCCTCGGCGTCGGCGGTCGCCGACAGCCGGAAGCGCCAGTCACCGTCGAGGGACAGGGCCTTCGCGTCCGAGGACGCGTACCAGGCGCGGGGCGGGAGCGCCCCGCTGCCGGGTGAGACGTCCTCGACGTACTCGACGGCCGGGGTGGTGCGGAAAGACATCGGTCTCCAGGTCTCGCGAGAGAGGTGTCAGCCCTTGATGCCGGTCTGCGCGATCCCCTGGACCAGCCAGCGCTGGAGGAAGAGGAACACGAACACCAGGGGCAGGATGGAAATGGCGGCGGCCATGAAGATCAGGTGGAAGTTCACGGTCTGGTTGGTGATGAAGGAGGAGAGCGCGACCTGGACGGTCCAGGAGCTCGGGTCCTGAGCCAGGACCAGGGGCCACAGGAAGGAGTTCCAGGCGCTGATGAACGTGATCGTGGCGATGGCCGCGAAGAAGTTCAGCGAGTTGGGTACGACGATCCGCCAGTACGCGCCCCAGTAGCCGAGCCCGTCCACGCGTGCCGCCTCCTCCAGCTCCTTGGGGAATCCCAGGAAGTACTGCCGGAACAGGAAGCAGGTGAAGCCGCTGAACAGGCCCGGGATGATCAGACCACGATACGTGTCCACCCAGCCGAGGGACGAGACCAGCACGAAGCTGGGCACGAAGGTCACGGCCGTCGGGACCATCAGGGTCGCCAGGACGGCGTAGAAGACCTTGTCGGCATGCTTGTACGGGATGCGGGCCAGGCCGTAGCCGGCCAGGGAGCACACCAGGAGGGTGCCAAGCGTGGCCGAGACGGCGACGATCAGCGAGTTCACCATGGAGCGGCCGAACTCGACCGTGGGGTCGTCGAACAGTTCGGAGATGTTGCCCCACTGGAAGGAAGGCAGCACCTTCCAGTTCTCGCCCGTGATCTCGAGATCCGTGGACAGGGCGTTGCGGACGATCAGGTAGAAGGGGATCAGGAAGAGTAGGGCGGCGATGCCGACTGCTACGTACAGTCCCGAGTTGCCGAGAACGCCCCGGCCCTTCTTGCGCCGCTTGCCGACCTGAGGAGTGGTGGTGGTCACTTGCCCTCCTCCCCCCTTCCGAAGCCCATGAACTTGCCCTGGATCAGGGTGACGAGACAGATGAGGAGCGACAGGATGACGGCGCCCGCGCTGCCGGCGCCGTAGTCCTGGTTTGTGCCGAGGGCCGTCTTGTAGAGCTCCATGAGCGGTGTCTGGGCCCAGGTCGCCTTGAGGGTGATGATGTTGAAGAACTCGTCGAACGCCTGGTAGGCGGCGATGAGCAGCAGCAGGATCACGGCGGTCGAGGTGGCGCGCAGCTGCGGCAGCGTGATGTACCGGAAGGTCTGCCAGCCCGGCTTGGCGCCGTCGATGGCCGCGGCCTCGTACAGCTCGCCCGGGATGTTCTGCAGGGCCGCCAGGAACAGGATCATGTAGAAGCCGGACTGGATCCACAGCCGCAGGCTCACGATGACCACCCAATACCAGGGCGGACTGGGGTTGGCCAGGTAGGCGATGTTCTCGACGCCGAACCAGCCGAGGAAGGTGTTCATCAGGCCGAAGCGGACACCGCTGAAGATGGACATCTTCCAGATCAGCGAGGCGGCCACGTAGGAGACGGCGGTCGGCAGGAAGAACACCGAGCGGAAGAACGCCCGCATGAACCGCAGCCGGTGCACCAGCAGCGCCAGACCCAGCGACAGCGCCCAGGTGGTCGGCACGATGAACGCGGCGAACACGCTGAACGTCAGCAGTGAGTCGGGGAAACCGCTGTTGGTCAGGATCTGCTTGTAGTTGTCGAAGCCGATGAAGTGGCTCGGTGTGACGGTGTACCGCGCGTCGAAGAAGCTGAGCCAGACGCTCCAGAAGATCGGCACGAAGACGAAGATCACCAGGCCTATGAGGAAGGGCCCGGTGAAAAGCCAGAAGTTGAAGGTGGGGTTGCCCCGCAGGCCCCGCCGCGGCCGGGCCTTGGAGGCCTTGGCCGGGGCGGGCTGGGCGACCCCGCGCGTGGTGGTGGTCGACATGTCGTGGGGTTCCCTGCGGCCTATCCGAAGAGCTTCTTGAGTTCGACGTTGACCTTCTTGTCGCAGGTGTCGAGCGCCGACTCCGGGTTGCCGTTCTTACGGATGGAGGAGGCGATCACCTCGGCGAACGCGGTCTGCATCGTCTGGTCGTAGGCGATGTTGTCGAAGTGGCCGTAGTCGGTGAAGAGCTTCACGCCCTCGGCGGGCAGGCCGGACTTGAGCTTGGTCGCCGAGCTGGCGATCGAGGTACGCGGCGGGATGTGGAAGCCGTACGACGTGGCCCAGTCCTCCTGGTACTTCTTCTGGTCGATCCACAGCCACTTGACGTATTCCTTGGCCGCCTCGACGTTCTTGCCCTTGGCGTTGACGAAGATCGACCAGCCGCCGTTGTAGACGGACTGCTTGCCCGCGGACCCGATCTTCGGGAACGGGAAGATGCCGAGGTCGTCGCCGAGCGCCTTCTGCATGGCCGGCATGGACCACATGCCGCCCCACTGCATGGCACACAGGCCCTGGTTGAGCGAGGAGGGGTCCCAGAAGTCGGTGGGGGCGTCCAGGAGCACGTTGCCGCTGGTGAACAGCTTGCGAAGCTCCTTGAGACCCTCGACGACGCCGTCCGTGTGGTAGGCGATCTCGTTCTTCTCGTTGATCGTGTCGGCGCCGGCCGACCAGATGATGACGTTCTGGATCGCGGTGAAGTCGTTGCCGAGGAAGACGCCCTTGACCTTGCTGGTGGTGAGCTTGGCGGCGGCCTCGCTCAGCTCTTCCAGGGTGGTGGGGACCTCGACCTTGGCCGCCTCGAACATCGACTTGCGGTAGTAGAAGAACTGCGGGTCGTCGATCATCCGTATCCCGTAGATCTTCCCGTCGACCGTGTGGGACTTGATGTCGTTCGGGTTGAAGTCGTCCTTGACCGGGTCGATCAGGTCGGTGAGGTCGGCCACCTGGCCGCTCTTGACGAGCTGCAGCTGCGGGTGGAACTCGAAGACGTCGGGCGCCTTCTTGGTGAGCAGGGCGGCGAAGAGCGCGGACTCGAAGTTGTCGCCCGTGATCCAGTTGGTGCTGACGTCGGCCTTCTTGTACGCGGCCGCGTACTTCTTGATGGCCTGCTCGGTGCCCGCCTCGCCATAGGCGTGGAAGTACTGGGTCAGGGCCGTGCCCGAACCGCCGCCGCTGCTGCGGCCGGTGTTCCCGCCGCACGCGGCCAGTCCGCCGGCGGCGGCCAGACCCATCGCGGCCTGCAGAACGTTTCGACGGTTCCAGTTGGGGGTGCTCATTGCCGACATGCTGACGTCCTTGTCTCGAATACGGCTTGCGGCTCTGTGCCTTGGCTCTGCGGCTCAGTGCCAGGTGGCTCAAATGCTGTTGCGGTGCGGGGACGGTAACCTTCGACTAAGGCTTCGGCAAGGGGTTGGACGAAGTCTGCTCGAAGCGTTGTGCGGCGTTCGGGATACCGGACGTCCCGGGGTTGCGGGCCGCCGCACCAGCGGCCCGCAACCCCCTACGGGTGTGCCGTGTTACTGCCTGGACCAGGCCTGGTTGGTCCCGCCGTTGCAGGACCACAGGCCGACCTTGCTGCCGTCGGCGGTCGCTTGTCCGCCGACGTCCAGGCATTGGCCGGACGCCTCGCTGACGACCTGGCCGTTGGAGTTCAGCAGCCATCGCTGGCTGCCGTCACGGGCGGCTTCCGGACTCGTGGTGAGTCCCGAACCTCCCGCAGTCAGATAGCCGTTCACGCCCTTCAGGCGCCCCTTGGCGTCGTACGACCACACCTGCTCGGACCCGCCCGTGCAGCTGCTGATCGCCGCACCCGAGGCGTTCGCGGTCAGGCACTTGCCGGACTGCTTGCCCTGGAGCGCACCCGTGACCGCCGAAGTGCCGTGGCCCTTCTGGTCGAGGACGTACGTCGTGATGGACCGGGCCGGCAGGGTCGCCGACGCCGTGCCGCCTTTCACCGCGGGCTTCGCCACGTTTGCCCAGCTCTCGGTCGCCGAGGTCCGCACGGCCTTGCTCGCGCGCACCGGCGAACTGCTGTTGAAGTGCAACTGCAGGGCGGTGTCGGTGGTGTTGTGGTTGTTGGCCACAACCACCCACTTGCCGTGGTCGTCGTACGTCGACACCTCGACGCCGGCCGGGACGCCCGTCACGTTGTGGGCGACCGAGCCCGGCCGGACGAACTTGCTGTACTGGCCGAGCGCGTAGTAGCGCTTGGTGTAGTACAGGGTCTGGTTGCCGTTGGTCGCGTAGTTCGGGTCGTAGTAGATCAGGCCGTCGTTCCAGCCCTCGCTGTTCTTCGCGAGGGGGTCGGAGCCGATCTGCTCCGACAGGGCGACCCACCACTGGAACGCCGAGTCGTGCGCGGTCGCGAAGTCCTTGTAGATGATCCGGGACAGGTTCAGACCACCGTCGATGGTGGGGTCGTACTCCTGCGCCCAGCCCGTGCCGCCGTTGCCGAAGCAGCAGATCTCCGTGGACCAGGACTGCTTGCCGACCGACTTCGAGGTCTCGTAGACCTTCGCCCGCTGGTCGTCACCCGGGTTGTTGTACGTGTGGTGGGCGAGCTTGTCGACGTACTGCGCGGTGTCCGGCTGCGAGATCCACTGCGGGAGCTCGGTGTTGAAGCCCACCGTGCTGCTGGACTCGTCCGCGATGATGCCCGTCCGCTGGTGCCGTGCCTGCTGCTCGGCGCCCAACGCCCGCACGATGTCGTCGCGTTGGTCGACCGGGACCAGCATGCCCTCCTGGCCGCAGTCGGCGAAGCTGTTCGTCGGCTCGTTGAAGGGGCTGATGTAGTCGATCTTCACGCCCTGCTTGGCGAAGTGGGCCGTGACGTCGGCGACGTACTTCGCGAAGTCCTGGGTGTTCTCCGCCTTCAGATAACCGCCGCAGCTCAGGCCGTTGGTCTTCCACTGCGCGGGCGCGCTGTTGACGAAGGCGATGAGGTCCTTCACACCGTACTTGGCGGCGGCGTAGAGGTAGGCGCGGCCCGTCTTGTCCTTGCTCCAGTCGTACGACCCGTCCGCGCGCAGGAAGTCCTCGGGGGCGCGCGGCGCGTAGGTGACGCCGGTGCCGCCACCGCCGATGTTGTAGCGGTAACTGCTCAGCGCCAGGCCGTCCTTGGAGAACAGCAGCTTGGCGACCCGGGCCTGGACCTTCGGGTCGAAGTTCTTCAGGTCGTTGACCCACCAGGCGCCCGACGCACCGATGTTGTCGATGGTCTGGGCGGCGTGCGGGGACACTTCGGCAGCCGTGGCGGTGGCGGCCGAGGCGGGTGGAGCGGATATCAGGGGCCCGGCGACAGCGAACGCGGCTGCGGCTGTCAGCAGGGCCGATCTCCTGCGGTGGGGGTGAGACACGTGCATCCCTTCCGTCGTCATGAAGGTGGTGCGGTGCGGTACGGCTCCTAGCGTGGGTTGTGGGTCTTCACCCTCGCCGGGGTGGTGCGTTTCGCGGACCTCTGCCCGACCGACTGGAGCGCCCCTTCGAGCGCGAACGTCGCCGCACCCAGACACGCCGGGTCCGTGGGGATCGGGGAGAGGACGATCTCGGTGGCCGCCATCGGCCGGGGCAGCGCGTGCCGGGCGACGGCCTCGCGCACCTCCGCGACCAGGGGCTCGCCCAGGGCGGACGCGACCCAGCTGCTGAGCACGACCACCTCGGGGTTCAACAGGTTGACCAGGTGCGCGATGGAGGCGCCCAGATAGCGGGCGGTGTGCCGCACGACCTCCAGCGCCACCGGATCCTGCGTGAGCATCCCCCGGGCCAGCGCGGCGATCGTCGCCGTCTGGTCACCCGGGTGCAGCAGCTCGCTGTCGGGGTTCAGTTCCCGCAGGTTCAGCATGATCCCGGGCGCGCCCACGTACGTCTCCACACAGCCGTGGTTGCCGCAGCGGCACAGGCGTCCGTCCAGCACGATCGTGTTGTGGCCCCACTCGCCGGCGCTGTTGGAGACACCGCGGTGCAGTCCGCCGCCCAGGATCAGCCCGGCGCCCACGCCGGTCCCGAGGGTGACCACCACGGCGTTCCCGCGTCCGCGCGCGGCCCCGAACCAGAGCTCGGCCACGGCGACCGCGCGCAGCGGGTTGTCCAGGTAGAGGGGGTAGGCGATGTACTCGGAGAGCAGGTCGAGCAGTGGCACGTCGTGCCAGTCCCAGTTGGGGGCGTACTCCGAGATGCCGGTGGCCCGGTCCACCTGCCCCGGCACGCTCACCCCGACGCCGAGCACCCGGGCGCCCTCGATGCCGGCCTGGGTGACCACCGAACCGACGGCGGCGGCGACATGGCCGACCACCTGCTCGGGCAGGCTCTCACCGGGGCGGACGTCCTCCTCGGCGCGGGCCAGGACGTTCAGCCCGAGGTCGAACAGCTCGACATGGACGTAGGTCTCCGCGATGTCGACGCCGATCAGCGCGCCCCCCGACGCGTTGACGGCCACAAGCCCCCGGGGGCGCCCGCCGGCCGACTCCTCGAACCCGACCTCCGTGATCATGCGGAGGTCGAGCAGCTCGCCCACCAGCGTGGCGACGGTGGCCAGGCTCAGCCCGGTGGCCGCCGCCAGCTCCTGCCGGGAGGTGGGCGACTCGGCGATGATCTGGCGCAGCACCTCGTAGCGGTTCGCGGTGCGGATGTCGCGTGAAGTGCGCTTCATCGGTGCCGACCCCCATCCCTTCAGCTCATGCCGGGACGACAGTGGCACCGGCGCGGCGCAAGGCTATGGGCTGCGAGGGACTTTCGACAAGGGGTTAGGAAAGGGGCTTTATAAAGTCGGTCGACAGTCAGTCGGCGAGTACGTTCCGCACGAAGGCGTTGGCGAATTTTCCCTCGGGGTCCAGCTCACGCGCCAGCCTCCGGAAGTCGCCGAGCCGCGGGTAGCGCCCGCGCAGCACCTCCGCGGGCGTGGTGAACACCTTCCCCCAGTGCGGCCGCGCGTCGAAGGCGTCCAGCGCCTCCTCCAGCCGGCGCACCACCGGCGTGACGGCCGCCGTGTCCTCGATCCAGGTGAAGTGCAGGGCCACCGTGTCCCGGCCGTGGGCGGGGCTCAGCCACTGCTCGTCGGCGGCCATGGTCCGCACCTCGCAGATCTGCAGCACCCCGGCGACGGTCTCCCGGATGGCGTCCACCGCATGCAGCGCCTCGACGGCACGCTCGCGCGGCAGCAGGTACTCCGACTGGAGCTCCGCCCCGCTGCTCGGTGTGAACTCCGCCCGGAAATGAGGCAGTCGGTCGAGCCAGGGTCCCGGCACCCCGAACTGTTCGGTGCAGTTGAGCGCGGGCATTCCCGGCACCGGGTGCAGCTTCTCGGTGGCGGGCGTGGCCCAGGGGAAGTCGGCGAGCGGCTGGTCCACCCGCCGCTTGACCCACACCTGCCGGAAGCCCGGCGCACGCCAGTCGGTGAACAGGCTGACGCTGTACGCCGAGGACATGACCGTCCCGAAGGCCGCCGAGTCCAGTCCGGCGAGGGGGAGTTCGGTGAAGACGTACTGCTCCACGTCGAAGGACGGCACGAGGTCCAGGGTGAGCGCGGTGACGACACCCAGGGCGCCGAGCGAGGTGACCGCACCGCCGAACCGCTCGTCGTCCCGGCCGATCGTCAGCGCGGACCCGTCCGCGGTGACCAGTTCCACCTCGCGCACGGCCGACGCGAGCGGGCCGTTGCCGACGCCCGAACCGTGGGTGCCGGTCGCCACCGAGCCGGCCACCGAAATGTGCGGCAGCGAAGCCATGTTGGGCAGCGCGAGGCCGTGGGCGTACACCGTGCGGGCGAGTTCGGCGTAGCGGACGCCGCCCGAGACGCGTACCGTACCGGCCGCGGTGTCCACGTCGATCACCGGCGGCAG
The DNA here is from genome assembly GCF_036174265.1 of Streptomyces sp. NBC_00285. Taxonomy (NCBI): domain Bacteria; kingdom Bacillati; phylum Actinomycetota; class Actinomycetes; order Kitasatosporales; family Streptomycetaceae; genus Streptomyces; species Streptomyces sp. NBC_00285. The sequence continues at coordinate 8,350,083 of NZ_CP108055.1, forward strand.
GTCCGCGATCGAGAGCAGGACGCCCTCGGGGCCCGGCTCGGCGATCTCGTTGAAGGAGTGCCCGCTGCCCAGTACCCGCACCCTGGCGCTGTCCCTGACCAGGGCGCCGATCCGGTCGAGCGAGTACGGGCGGTGCAGTTCCTTCGCGGCGTAGGTGATGTTCCCCGCCCAGTTGGTGATGGTCTCGGTCATGGCTGGCGTCCCTCTCGGCAAGTGCGTATGCATTGACCCTCTCATTTCCCGACACCTACCGTAGAGAGCGTTTTCTGCAACCTTTCCGGAAGGCCGGAGGATCATCACCTTGCCCGAGCGACCCCAGGCGCTGTTCGCCATGACCGCCGAGAACGTGCCGCTCGTCTTCCCCCCCGAGGTGCTGGCGCGGCTGCGCGCACTGGTGGACATCGACCCCGCGATCGTGGCCGAGGACCTCACCGACCCGCGCGTCGCCGGCGTCCTCGCCCGCACCGAGATCCTCGTGACCGGCTGGGGCTGCCCCCGCCTGGACGCGGCCGTCCTCGACGCCGCCCCGGAACTCCGTGCGGTCCTGCACTCGGCCGGCTCCGTCAAGGGCTTCGCCACACCGGAGATCTGGCGGCGCGGCATCGCCGTCTCCTCGGCCGCCGAGGCCAACGCGCTGCCCGTCGCCGAGTACACGCTCGCCATGATCCTGCTCGCCGGCAAGGACGTCCTCGTGCGCCGCGAGCGGCTGCGCGCGGAGCGGGCGTCCCCCGGCTGGGGCATCGTGCCGGAGATCGGCAACCACGGGCGCCGGGTCGGGGTGATCGGGGCGTCGCGGATCGGGCGGAAGGTGATCGAGCTGCTGCGGCCGTTCGACCTGGAGGTGAGCCTGACCGACCCGTACGTCGACGAGAGCGCGGCCCTGAAGCTGGGCGTCCGCCTGCAGGGCCTCGACGACCTGCTGCGCACCTCGCAGATCGTGACCGTGCACGCGCCCGAGACCCCCGAGACCCGGCACCTGATCGGCCGCCGTGAACTGGCCCTGATGCCGGACCGCGCGGTGCTGGTCAACACCGCGCGCGGGAGCCTGGTCGACACGGACGCCCTCGTCGGCGAACTGCGCACCGGGCGGCTCAGCGCGATCCTCGACGTGACCGACCCCGAGCCCCTGCCCGCCGACTCACCCCTCCACGACCTGCCGAACGCCTTCGTCACCCCGCACCTCGCGGGATCGCAGGGCAACGAACTGGCCCGGCTGGGTCTGGCGGTCGTGGCGGAGACGGAACGGGTGGTGTCGGGGGCGGGGCCGGCGTACCCGGTGGACTTCGGGGCGCTGGCGCGGGAGGCCTGACCGCCGTGGTGCGCAGGCCCTCGGACATGTCGTCACGGGCACCTCGGTAGCCTGCCCGGTCATGAGCCCCGAACCGCTTCCCGCCGCGCTCCCGCAGACCGAGCTGACCCGGCATCGCCGCCTGCGCGACCAGGGCAGCCTGCACCGGGCGGACCTGGAGGCGATCCTCGACGCCGGTTTCGTCTGCCATCTGGGGATCGTGGTCGAAGGGCGGCCGCTGGTCGTGCCCACGGTGTACGGGCGGGACGAGCGGCAGCTCTATCTGCACGGCTCGGTGGCCAGCCGCAGTCTCGCGGGCGGTACGCCGGTCTGTGTCACGGTCACCCATGTCGACGGGCTGGTGCTCGCGCGGTCCGTCTTCGAGCACGGCGTCAACTACCGCAGCGCCGTGATCCACGGCGAGGCCCGCAAAGTGACCGACCCCGAGGAGAAACTGACGGGCCTGCGCCTGCTGACCGACCACGCGGCACCCGGGCAGTGGTCGTACGCGCGCGAGCCGAGCCGTAAGGAACTGGCCGCCACCACTCTGCTCGCCCTGCCCCTCGACGAGGCCTCCGTCAAGATCCGCACCGGTGCGCCCGACGACGGCGACGGACCCGACGCTGAGCTGGGGCTGTGGGCCGGTGTGCTTCCGCTCACGTCCGTGTGGGGCGCGCCCGTTCCGGACCCCCTGCTGCCTCCGAAAACGCCCGTGCCGCCTCATATCGGGCGCCGTGAGGGGACCCGGCACGGGTGATGTCGGTGCGAGGGCATACCGTGAGGAGTCGGTCGTACGTCTGAGCCGGGAGGAGAACACGGGATGGGCAGCCGTACCGCGCTGGTCGAGGATCTGATGGAGCGGTTCCCGCAGGTACCGCGGGAAGCCGTCTTCAAAGAGGACCTGCTGCGGGGTGGTCTGGCCTTCGACCCCTCTGCCCTCAGCGACAACGAGTCGGGTGAGGTGAAGCCGAAGTCCTACTTCATCTTCTCCTTCGACCACGGCACCCTGCCGGAGCTGGGAGAGGCCGCGCTGCGGCGCCCGCCGGAGGAGATCATCCTCACGGGCGGGCCGTACGACCTGCGGCGGACCGTGGTGTCGGTGCGGGTCAACCCGTCCTCGCCGTACCGCGTCGCCGCCGACGAGGAGGGGCTGCTCGGTCTCTACCTCGACGGCAAGCGGATCGCCGACGTGGGTGTGCCGCCGATGCCGGAGTACTACCGGCACAAGCTCTCCAACGGGAAGTCCGTCATGGAGGTCGCCCCGACCATCCAGTGGGGCTACCTCGTCTACCTGACCGTCTTCCGGGTCTGCCAGTACTTCGGCGCCAAGGAGGAGTGCCAGTACTGCGACATCAACCACAACTGGCGCCAGCAGAAGGCGGCCGGGCGGCCGTACACCGGCGTCAAGGACGTCGACGAGGTCCTCGAAGCCCTGGAGATCATCGACCGGTACGACACCGCCAAGACGTCCACCGCCTACACCCTCACCGGCGGCGCGATCACCTCGAAGCTCCAGGGCCGCGACGAGGCCGACTTCTACGGTCTCTACGCCAAGGCCATCGAGGAGCACTTCCCGGGCCGGTGGATCGGCAAGGTCGTGGCGCAGGCGCTGCCGCGCGACGACGTGCAGCGGTTCAAGGACTACGGCGTGCAGATCTACCACCCCAACTACGAGGTGTGGGACGAGTACCTCTTCAAGATGTTCTGCCCGGGCAAGGAGCGGTACGTCGGCCGGGACGAGTGGCACAAGCGCATCCTGGACTCGGCCGAGGTGTTCGGCGCGCGCAACGTCATCCCCAACTTCGTGGCGGGCGTGGAGATGGCGGAGCCCTTCGGCTTCAAGACGGTCGACGAGGCCATCGCCTCCACCACCGAGGGCCTGCGCTTCTTCATGTCCCAGGGCATCACGCCCCGCTTCACCACCTGGTGCCCCGAGCCGACGACCCCGCTCGGCAAGGCCAACCCGCAGGGCGCGCCGCTGGAGTACCACATCCGGCTCCTCCAGGCGTATCGCCAGACCATGGACGACTTCGGGCTGGCCTTCCCGCCCGGATACGGCCCGCCCGGACCGGGCCGTGCCGTCTTCTCCGTGAGCTCCTTCATGGACAGCCTTCCGGCGCAGGAGCCGGTCGAGATCTGACCCGCTCGGCGGCCGGCTCCGGACGGCCGCCGAGGTCACTCGAACCCGCGCGACGCCACTCGAACCCGCGCGAAGTCACTTGAAGTCACCCGAAGCCGCGTGGATTTGGCCTGTGCCGACCGCGTCGGCCTCGGCCGGGGGTCGACTGCCGGAACACCTCACGGCCGGTCGTACGACACTGCGGCCCGAACCCCGTCTCGTGTGACGGCTGGTTCCTGTGGGGCTGAATTGATACGTTCCGGCTTCCGGTCCGTACTGAAGGGCGTAACTCCGCGCAGCATTGTGCCGTGGGCAGTGGACCGAACCCACGGTAACCGATTTGAATGGCCTGCTTGTCAGTTGTGTGGGAGACGTGAAAGGGTCCTGTCCTGCCGCGAGGTTCCCCCCCAACTCCTTAGCCAGTATGGCGAGTTGACGTCGCTTTCGATGCAGGAGACCCATGCCCGACCTGCCGACCCCCCAGGACGCCGCCGAGGCCGCGCTGTTCTCCGAGTGCTGGGATGCCGTGCTGTCGTACGCCGATCTGTGCACGGCCGGCTCCACCGCCGCCACGGAACTGGCCACGGAGGCGTTCTCCCGAGGGATGCACGAGGTCCGGGACGCGGAGGCCACCGTCCGCGGTGCCGGCCGCCGTCCGGTCCGGCTGCCTCGGATACCCCTGCTGCTGACCGCCGTTCGCGCCATGGCGTCGGAGTGGGAGGTAGATGGTCTGGGCCACCGGCTCGACCCCGACCTGCGGCTCTGGCTCAACTCCGACAAGGCCGCCCGGTACACCGGCCCGCCGCTCCAGCGGCCGATCGCGCTGCGCGGACTGCGTGACCTGCAGGCGGCGGACGCCGAACTGCTGTGGATGGCCGAGGTGGAGGCGCTGCCCCCGGGCGTGGTGGCCCGCCGGCTCGGCCTCGACCCGGCCACCGTCGGTGACGAACTCGCAGAGGTACGCGGCCTGTTCCGGGACCGCAGCCACCGCAACCATCTCGACACGCCGATGGACGCGCAGTGCCGCAGCTATGCCCGGCTGCTGGACGCGGTCACCCGGTCCACCTCCGGAGAGACGCCGAACGACCTCTCCCGTCACCTCGCGCGCTGCGTGGAGTGCGCGGAGGCCGCCGCCTGCCTCCGGCTGCACGGCGGCGGACTGCCCGCGGCCCTCTCCGGCGGGGTGATCGGCTGGGGCGGTCTCGCCTATCTGGAGCGTCGCCGCCGGGCCGCCGAGGTACGCCTGGGTGCCGGCCGTCCGGCGGCCCTGGAGGGCGGGCCCACGGACCCCGACGCGCACAAGGCGAAGGTCGTACGCAACGGGCTGCTCGTCGCGGCCGTCCTCGTCTCCGCGCTCGCCCTCGCCGTCTCGATGATGCCGGGCGACGACATGGACGGCCACGTGGCCAAGCCTGGCGTCGCGACCACCGCCGAGGGCCTTCCGGTGTCCAACCCCGGCGCGGGCGTCCCCGCCGCCACCTCGCGGGCGCCGAGTTCGGCGAAGTCCTCGCAGGCCACCGCGGCGAACCCTTCCGAGTCCACGGAGGCGAAGAACCCCGACCCCGAACCCCAGGGCACCACCTCCGCCGGCGTCGGGGAACCGGAGCCCGGCGAGAGCGCCGCACCGTCCTGCACGGTCGAGTACACCCTCGTCAAGCAGTGGCCCGACGGCTTCCAGGGCGCCGTCACCGTCACCACCGCTCAGGCCCTCGACGACTGGCAGGTCGTCTGGTCCTTCAAGGACGGCCAGAAGGTGACGCAGATGTGGGACGCGAGCTTCACCCAGAGCGGCACGAAGGTCACGGCGACGGCCGCCGACTACAACCAGTCGGTTCCCGCGAACGGTTCACTCTCCCTCGGTTTCCTCGCCTCCTGGCAGAGCAAGAACACACCGGCCTACGACTTCTCCCTCAACGGCCACGAGTGCGCCAAGTCCTGACGCGCACCGCCGGGTGCGGCCGGGCCTGCTTCGGCTGCACCCGCTCAGGGGCGCGGGGCTCCGCCGCGGGGCGCGACCGGGCCCGCACCCGCCGAACCGCCCCGCCCCTACTGCGCCGCCCACAGCCCCCGCACATGACCGATGTGCCGGGTCATCACCTCCCGCACCGCCTCCTCGTCGCGGGCGACCAACGCGTCGAGGAGTTCGAGGTGTTCCTCGGCGGAGGCCAGGAGGCGGCCGGACTTCACCAGGGGGGTGAGGCCGTACAGGCGGGAGCGTTTGCGGAGGTCGCCGACCACCTCGACCAGGTGGGCGTTGCCCGCGAGGGCGAGCAGGCCGAGGTGGAAGCGGGTGTCGGCCTCGACGTACGCGATCAGGTCGCCGGACACCGCAGCCTGGACGATCTCCCGGGCGGCCGGCCGCAACGCCTCCAGGGAGATCGGGTCGGCGGTCGCGGCCAACTCCACCACGGTGGGGATCTCGATGAGCGAGCGGATGTGGGTGTACTCGTCGAGCTGCTTCTCGGAGACCGCGGTGACCCGGAACCCCTTGTTGGGCACGGTGTCGACCAGGCCCTCCTTCGCGAGGTCGAGCATGGCCTCGCGGACGGGCGTCGCCGAGACGCCGAAGCGGGCGGCCAGCGCGGGCGCCGAGTGCACCTGCCCCGGCAGCAGTTCGCCCGCGATCAGCGCGGCCCGCAGGGCGTCGGCGACCCGCTCCCGGTAGCTGCTCTTCTTGCCGCCCAGGACGGGCAGGACGGGAGCGCAGGCTGGGGCGGCGCCGGCGGGGGCGCTGGATCGCTGGGCGGCGGCCATGAGGGGATCTCCTTGTGGTGCAGTGCCGCGTGCAATGTCACGTGACACCGGGCGTTGTCCTCGTCGCATTGTCCTCGTCCCCTACGAGGTTCAGAGCACGAATCCGGCAGGGAACGGGTCGGTCGGGTCGAGCAGGTACTGGGCCGTGCCGGTGATCCAGGCCCGCCCGGTGAAACTGGGCAGGACGGCGGGGCGGCCCGCGACCTCGGTCGTGCCGAGGAGCCGACCGGTGAACTGCGTCCCGATGAAGGACTCGTTCACGAACTCGGTGTGCAGCGGGAGTTCACCGCGTGCGTGCAACTGCGCCATGCGCGCACTGGTGCCGGTGCCGCAGGGGGAGCGGTCGAACCAGCCTGGGTGGATGGCCATCGCGTGCCGGGAGTGCCGGGCGTCGGAGCCGGGCGCGATCAGATGGACGTGGTGACAGCCACGGATGGACGGATCCTCCGGGTGGACCGGCTCCTCCTCGGAGTTGATCGCCTCCATGAGGGACAGTCCCGCCTTGAGGATGTCGTCCCCCCGGGCCCGGTCGAAGGGCAGCCCGAACTGCTCCAGCGGCAGGATGGCGTAGAAGTTGCCGCCGTACGCCAGGTCGTACGTCACCGTGCGCCCGTCGGAGAGTGCGATCTTGCGGTCGAGGGCGACGGCGAAGGACGGCACGTTCTGCAGCGTGACGTTCTTCGCCCTGCCGTCCTCGACCGCGACCTCCGCGACGACCAGGCCCGCCGGGGTGTCGAGCCGGATCGTGGTGACCGGCTCGACGACCTCGACCATGCCGGTCTCCACCAGCACGGTCGCCACCCCGATCGTGCCGTGCCCGCACATCGGGAGATAGCCGGAGACCTCGATGTAGACGACACCCCAGTCGCAGTCCGGGCGGGTCGGCGGCTGGAGGATCGCTCCGCTCATCGCCGCGTGCCCGCGCGGCTCGTTCATCAGGAGCTGCTTGACGTCGTCGCGGTGCTCACGGAAGTACAGGCGCCGCTCGTTCATGGTCGCGCCGGGGATCGTGCCGATGCCGCCGGTGATCACACGGGTGGGCATGCCCTCGGTGTGCGAGTCGACGGCGTGCAGGACGAGTTTGCTGCGCATGACGCTCCTGATGATCGAGGGGGCGGGAGAGGGCGGTCGGCTACCCGAGTCCGGCCGCGACCGCCCGCTCGGTGGCGGCCCGTACGGCGGCCTCCTGCTCGGGCAGCAACGGGACACGCGGCGCCCGGCAACTCCCGCCGTGGCGACCCACGATGTCCATCGACGACTTGATCGCCTGCACGAACTCGACCTTGGAGTCCCAGCGCAGCAACGGATGCAACTGCTCGTACAGCTTCTTCGCGGTGGCGAGGTCGCCCTCCACGGCCGCCCGGTACAGCTCGACGCAGGACCTGGGCAGCGCGTTCGGGTAACCGGCCACCCAGCCCTTGGCCCCGGCGAGCGCGAGCTCCAGCAGGACGTCGTCGGCGCCGATCAACAGGTCCAGTTCGGGAGCGAGTTCGGCCAGCTGGTAGGCGCGCCGGACATCACCGGAGAACTCCTTGACCGCGCGGATGAAGCCCTCGCCGTGCAGCTTGGCCAGCAGCTCCGGGACGAGGTCGACCTTGGTGTCGATCGGGTTGTTGTACGCCACGACCGGCAGGCCCGCCTTCGCGACCTCGGCGTAGTGCGCGAGGACCGAACGCTCGTCGGCGCGGTACGCGTTGGGCGGCAGCAGCATCACGGACGCGCAGCCCGCGTCACGCGCCTGCTCGGCCCAGCGGCGGGACTCCGCCGACCCGTAGGCGGCGACACCCGGCATGACGCGCTCCCCGCCGATCGCGGCCACGGCCGTCTCGACGACCTTGGTGCGCTCCTCGGGCGTGAGCACCTGGTACTCGCCGAGCGAGCCGTTCGGTACGACGCCGTCGCAGCCGTTCTCGACCAGCCAGGCGCAGTGCTCGGCGTACTTGTCGTGGTTCACGGAGAGGTCGTCGTTCAACGGAAGTGCGGTGGCGACGAGGACTCCGCGCCAGGGGCGAAGGTCGGTGGCTGTCATCTGTGATGCCCTCTCCATAGGGTGTGACATTTCACTGAGGCTCGATCTCTCCGGCCCGGGCCAGTACGCCCAGGGGGACCGGCCGCGCGAACGGTCGGCGTCCCGCTGTCTCAGGGCACCCGGCGACCCCCGCGACGCCGGGCCCGCACATCCGGCCCTGGCACCAGCCCATCCCGGCCCGCGTCAGCAGCTTCACGGTCCGCAGATCACCGGCGCCGAGCTCGCGCACCGCCTGCCGTACCGCACCGGCCGGCACTTCCTCGCAGCGGCACACCACCGTGTCGTCGGTGACCTGCTCGGCCCAGTGCGCGGGCGGCGCGTACACGGAGTCGACGGTGGCGAAGAAGGCGCGCAGCCCGTCCCGGGCACGTACGGCGGCCGCCCACCCGTCCGGGTCCGGCCGGCGTCCCGCCGACCGTGCCGCGATCGACCGCCCGGCGATGTGCCCCTCGGCGAGGGAGAGCGCGGAGCCCCCGATGCCGGTGGTCTCTCCAGCCGCCCACACACCCGGCACGTCGGTGCGCTGCTCGTCGTCGACGTACACGTCCGTCCCGTCGACACGGCAGCCCAGCGCGTCGGCGAGATCGGTGTGGGGCAGCATGCCGTGCCCCACGGCAAGGGTGTCGCAGGTCAGACGCCGCAGGGTGGCCGGGCGCACCCGCCCGTCCCGGTCGAGCGCCGCGATCGTGACGGCCTCCACCCGCCCGGTGCCGTGCGCCTCCACGACGGTGTGGTGGAGGAGAGTGCGGACCCTGTGCCGGAGCAACTGCCCCGCGTACCGGGCCGCTTCGGCGACCTTGTCGGGTCGGGACGACAGCGCCCGGGACCGTCGTAGGAACGCCCTGGGGTCGGCCGAGTCCACCAGTGCGGCGACGGTGGCGCCCGCCGCGGTGAGGCCGGTGGCGACGGGCAGCAGCAGCGGTCCGGTCCCGGCGACGACGGCGGTACGGCCGGGCAGGACGAGGCCGCCCTTGAGCATGGCCTGCGCCCCGCCGGCCGTGACGACACCGGGCAGGGTCCAGCCGGGGAAGGGCAGCACCTTCTCGTAGCCGCCGGTGGCGAGGAGAACGGCGTCGGCGCGCACCTCGGCCGGCTCCTCCTGCTCGGGGCCGAGCAGGGCGTGCACGGTGAAGTCGGCGCTGTCCCGGCGCTCGACGAACCAGACGTGATGGTCCGTCAGATGTCGTACCGTGCCTGCCCGTACGTGGATGTCCAGACCGTCCCGTAGCCTCTCCCAGGTCCGCCACTGGTGATGCAGTGCCTGCGGGCGGCGGGCACCGAACTCCGGCGCGGGCTGTCGGTAGAACTGCCCGCCCGGCTCCGACGCCGAGTCGATCAGGGTGACGTGGACCCCGCGGGCGGCTGCCGCGAGGGTGGCCGCCAGCCCGGCCGGGCCCGCGCCGATCACCGCGAGGTGGGGTCGTTCACGGCTAGGTTCAGTCATCGTGCCCCGTTCCCTCCTGGGTGCGGATCGCGTCGCCCGGTCGCAGGGGCATCAGGCAAGCCCGTTGGTTCGGGCGGTCGTTGACGGTCACCAGGCAGTCGAAGCAGACGCCGATGCCGCAGAAGATCCCACGCGGGCGGCCGGTGTCCCGGGTGGTGCGCCAGGAGGTGACGCCGGCCGTCCATAGCGCGGCGGCGACGGTCTGCCCGGGCAGCGCCTCGATCTCCCGCCCGTCGAGAGTGACGATGAAGGCGGGACCGGGCTCGGCGCGCACCAACTCCAGCGGGTTCACGAGACCTCCGAGGGGAAGCGGTCCGGACGGAACGGCGTGAGGTCGAGGCCCGGAGCCCGGCCGGTGATGAGCTGGGCGATCAACTGCCCCGTCCCGGTGGACAGTCCGATGCCCGCGCCCTCGTGGCCGCACGCGTGGAACAGCCCGGGCACCCGCGGGTCCGGCCCGATCGCGGGCAGGTGGTCCGGCATGTACGGCCGGAAACCCAGGTACGTCCGCATCGCGCGCACCCGCTCCAGGAACGGGAACAGCCGGGTCGCGCCCGCGGCCAGCGCCCGCAGGGCCGGCAGCGACAACGACCGGTCGAATCCCACCCGTTCGCGTGTCGCACCGATCAGGACCGGACCGGCGGCCGTCCCCTCGACGACCGGCGAGGTCTGAAGGGCCGCCGAGTCGCTGGCGACGTCGGCCACATAGTCGGCGGCGTACACCTTGTGGCGGACCAGGCGCGGCAGCGGCTCCGTGACGAGGACGAAACCGCGCCGGGGGAGCACGGGCAGGCTCACCCCCGCCAGCGCGGCCAGCTCTCCGCCCCAGGTCCCGGCGGCGTTGACGACGTGCGGGGCGTGGATCTCGCCGCGGTCGGTCCGCACACCGCGTACGCCGCCGTCGGCGCCGCGCAGCACCTCGGTCACGGTGACCCCGGTGCGCAGCCGGGCACCCGAGGCCCGTACGAGATGGGCCGCGGCCAGCGTGGGCATCACCTGGGCGTCCTCGGGGTAGTGCACGCCGCCCGCGAGCCCGGGCGCCAAGTGGGGCTCCAGATCGTGCAGTTGACCAGCATCCACCCGCACTGCCTCGACCCCGGCGGCCCGTTGGTCGGTCGCCAACCTCTCCAGGGCTTCGAGACCGGCGGGGGAGGAGGCGACGACCACACCGCCCTTGGGTTCGTACTCGATCGCCGCGCCGAGTTCTTCCGCCAGTTCGGTCCACAACCGGCCGGACAGCAGGGCGAGTTCGAGTTCGGGCCCCGGCTCCTTGTCGGAGACCAGGAGATTGCCCTCACCGGCTCCGGTCGTACCGCCGGCCACCGGGCCGCGATCGACGACGATCACGTCGAGGCCCGCCCGGGCCGCGTAGAGGGCACACGCCGCGCCCACCATCCCGGCCCCGACGACCACGACATCGCAGGTCAGTCGCTTACTCACGCCAGTACTATGTCACATGCCTCTCTTTCGGGGAACATCTGCGTGCCCGACCTCGAGCGGTGAGAGCCCGGAAAACCTGTGGCACCCCCGTGCGGGCGCCCCTAAGGTGAGGACCACTTCGCACGACGGCTCACGGCTGTCGTGTCCTACGAGCGAGGAACAAGGGAGGTGTCGACCGATGGCTGTCTTTGCGACGCGCGCTGCCCGCATGCAGGAATCCATCCAGTCCACCTCCGTGGCCGCCGGCTGACATCCACTTCTGGTGCCGGGGCCGCCCTGTGAAGGGTTTCCCTTGAATCTCTCTTCTCTTTCTGCTTCTTCGACTTCCTCGCACCCTCTCGCCCTGTACGGCTGGGACGAGGGTTGGGAAGCGGAGTTTGCTCCCTACGTCGGGCAGGGCCTCCTGCCCGGCCGCGTCGTGCGGGTCGACCGCGGCCTCTGCGATGTCGCCACACCGGCTGGCAATGTCCGTGCCGACACCGAGTTCGTCGTTCCCCGTGACCCGATGAAGGTGGTGTGCACGGGGGACTGGGTCGCCGTCGATCCTGAAGGCACCGACCCGTTGTACGTGCGGACGCTGCTGCCTCGCCGTACCGCCTTCGTGCGCTCCACCTCCTCCAAGCGGTCCGAGGGCCAGATCCTCGCCGCCAACGTCGATTACGCGATCATCGCCGTATCGCTGGCCGTCGAACTCGACCTCGGCCGCATCGAGCGGTTCCTCGCGCTCGCCTGGGAGAGCGGCGCACAGCCGGTGGTCGTGCTCACCAAGGCCGACCTCGTGCCGGACACGGCGACGCTCACGTATCTCGTGCAGGACGTGGAGACCGCGGCGCCGGGCGTGCCGGTGCTGACCGTCAGCGCACTGGGCGGTGACGGACTCGACGTCCTCGTCGCCGTCGTCTGCGGCGGTACGTCTGTACTGCTCGGGCAGTCCGGTGCGGGAAAGTCGACGCTCGCCAACGCGCTCGTCGGCCAGGACGTGATGACGGTGCACACCACCCGCGACGTGGACGGCAAGGGGCGCCATACGACGACCACCCGCAACCTCCTCGCCCTGCCGGGCGGGGGCGTGCTGATCGACACACCCGGCCTGCGAGGCGTGGGCCTGTGGGACGCCGGGACCGGCGTCGGGCAGGTGTTCTCGGAGATCGAGGCGCTGGCCGGGCGGTGCCGGTTCCACGACTGCGCGCACGAGAGCGAGCCGGGATGCGCGGTGCTGGTGGCGATCGACTCCGGTGAGCTGCCCGAGCGACGGCTGGAGAGCTATCGGAAACTGATCCGGGAGAACCAGCGGATCGTGGCGAAGACCGACGCCCGGCTGCGTGCCGAGATCCGGAAGGACTGGAAGAAGAAGGGTGCGGAGGGCAAGGCGGCGATGGAGGCGAAGCGGGGGCGCTGGGCGTAACGGGCAGCCGGGCGGGGGCCGGCCCCTCACGGCTCCCCGCCCTCCACGACGCCATGTCCGATTTCCGCCAGCCGTGGCGCTCGGGGCGGCGGACACTGGATGGCGTGATGGACGAGGACACCAGGTACGAGGACACCACGTACGAGGACACCAGGTACGAAGCCGTACGCAGCCGGGACGCCCGGTTCGACGGGGAGTTCTTCTTCGCCGTCGAGACGACCGGGATCTACTGCCGGCCCAGCTGCCCCGCGGTGACCCCGAAGCGCCGCAACGTCCGCTTCTACGCGACGGCCGCCGCCGCGCAGGGCTCCGGTTTCCGGGCCTGCCGGCGGTGCCGTCCGGACGCGGTGCCCGGTTCCGCGGACTGGAACGTGCGTGCGGACGTCGTGGGCCGGGCGATGCGCATGATCGGTGACGGTGTCGTCGACCGTGAGGGCGTCGCCGGGCTCGCGGGCCGGCTCGGCTACAGCGCACGCCAGGTCCAGCGCCAGCTCACCGCCGAACTGGGCGCCGGGCCGGTCGCCCTGGCCCGCGCCCAGCGAGCCCACACCGCGCGAGTCCTGCTCCAGACCACCGGCCTGGCCGTCACGGAGATCGCGTTCGCGTCGGGCTTCGCCAGCGTGCGGCAGTTCAACGACACGGTCCGGGAGATCTACGCCTCGACGCCGAGCGACCTGCGCGCCGCAGCCCGCACCACCCGGCGCGCGGCCACCCCCACAGCAGGCGTTCCGCTACGACTGGCCCACCGCGGCCCCTACCGGTCCGGCGCCGTCTTCGACCTGCTCGCGAGCGAGGCCGTACCCGGCGTCGAGGAGGTGAGCGGGACACCCGGGCGGCGCACCTACCGCCGGGCGCTGCGCCTTCCGCACGGCACCGGGATCGCCGCCGTCCAGGAACGGCCCGGCACCGCCAGGACCGTCTCCGGTGCCCACCCCGGCGGCTGGCTCGACGCCCATGTGCACCTCACCGACCCCCGCGACCTGACCACCGCCGTCGGACGGCTGCGACGCCTGTTCGACCTCGACGCCGATCCCTACGCCGTCGACGAGCGACTCGGCGCGGACCCGCGGCTCGCTCCCCGGGTCGCCACCCGCCCCGGACTCCGCTCGCCCGGCGCCGCCGACCCCGAGGAGTTCGCCGTACGGGCACTGGTGGGCCCTGCGGAATCCGAACGGCTCGTCCAGCACTACGGCAAGACCCTGGACGCCCCCTGCGGCAGCCTCACGCACCTGTTCCCCGAGGCCGCCGCCCTCACCGACATCGCAGGCCCCGTGGGCACGCTCGCCACCGCCCTCGCCGACGGCACCGTACGACTCGACCCCGGCGCCGACCGCGACGCCGCCCAGCACGCGCTGCACGCCCTGCCGGGCCTGGACGCCCGTACCGTCGCTGTCATCCGCGCCCGAGCCCTCGGCGACCCCGACGTCGCCCCACCCGGCCACGACATCCCGGACACCTGGCGCCCCTGGCGCTCCTACGCCTGGCAACACCTGCTTGCAGCAGGGGAGTTGGAGTACTCATGACCACCCGTTGGACCCACTTCGACAGCCCCGTCGGCGAGCTCCTGCTCACCGCCGACGAGACCGGCGCGCTGACCTCGCTCTCCGTGCCCGGGCAGAAGAACGGCCGTACCGTCCAGGAGAGTTGGCTCCGCGACCCCGCCCCCTTCCGGGCGGCCCAGGAGCAGCTCGCCGCCTACTTCGCCGGTGAACTCAAGGAGTTCCAGCTGGAGTTGCGCCCCGAGGGCACCGAGTTCCGCACCCGTGTCTGGGACGCCCTCGACGACGTGCCGTACGGCGCGACCACGACGTACGGCGAGATCGCCGCCCGCATCGGTGCCACCCGCGTCGCCGTCCGGGCCGTCGGCGGCGCGATCGGCGCCAACCCGCTGCTGATCCTGCGCCCTTGCCACCGAGTGATCGGCGCGAACGGCTCCCTCACCGGATACGCGGGCGGCCTGGAGCGCAAGACGACCCTGCTCACGCTGGAAGCGGCCCTCGGGACACCCGTGACACCGGCATGATCCACCGGGTGGGGCGGACTAGCTCTCCTCCAGCCCCCAGCTGTGGATCCGCCGCGGATGGATGCGGATCAGCTCCTCACTGAAATGCGGCCCCAACTCGTGCGGGCCCGTGAGGAGTTCCGCCTCCCCGCGGATGTCGATGCCGCGCACCGTCCACGGATTCAGGCTCGCGATGTCGTCGACGACCAGTGCGACCTTCGGGTTCTTCTGGAGGTTGCGCCACTTCTTGGTCCGGCCCATCGCGTAACCGCCGATGAGGATGGTGCCGTCGTCCTGCGGGAAGAAGCCGACCGGGTTCGCCTGCGGCTGCCCGTGCTCGTCCACGGTGGCCAGGCGCCCCAGCCGCTGCGACGTCAGATACGCGCGCTCGGTCTCGCTGAATGCGGTCATGCCCGCCACCCAAACACGCTCGCGCCGTCCGCACATCGGGCTGTCGGCCCAGACTCACCCGGTCTGCGGTCCTACATCAGCCCCAGAACACCGTGCCCAGCCACGCGCCCATGATCAGCAGACAGGTGAACAGTTCCGTCAGCACGCTGGAGCCGCCCGAGCGCATCGCCGTACGCAGGGCGGCCTTCGCCTCTCCGTGCCGGCCGAAGCGGAGGCGTTCCGAGACGTAGATGCCCGCCATGAACCCCGGGATCGCGCCCAGCACGGGAATCAGGACGAAACCGAGGAAGGCCCCGGCTCCCGCGTACACCCCCATGCGCGCAGTGGCCCCGCTCGCCCGCAGCCGGCGCGGCGGCAACGCCCAGCGCACCACCTGGGACAGGAACAGGGCGGCGGTCGCCCCCACCAGCACGCCCCAGGCGACCGGCTGCGGATCCTTCAGCGCCCACCACAGGACCGCGGCCCACACGAACCACGACCCCGGCACGCCGGGCACCAGCACGCCGACCAGACCGAACAGCATGACCAGGCCGACGAGCAGGAGGTCCCACACTCCCATGCGTCCAGGGTGCAGGAGAACGGGAGGAAGCGCAGGTCAGCGATGCCCGTACGGGCCACTCCCGGTACGCCGGCTCCTCAGCCGTTCCGCTCGGCGCTCTACGGCCCGGGCACGCGACGCCTGCCACGAGGCCGTCGTGGCACCCGGTGAACCGCCGGGCATCACAGCTCGACGACAGGGAAGAAGGTCACACTCAGGACCGACCTGGACCGGACCTGGGCCGGGCTCCGGGTCGCACCGGCGTCGCCGGGTGGTTCTCCCGTGGGGGGTGGAACCACCCGGCGACCTCTTGCGCCACACCTGTTCGACCGTTCACTCGACACGCCGTTCGACGGGCGGGGTCGTAGCGCGATTTTAGGGATGCCCCGTTTCCATCCGGCCCGCGCGGTGGACAATTGGGGGCATGAGCCAGCAGGGGGGAAAGCCCACGGGTCACGAGGACGACTGGTGGGGGCAGCTGTACGACTCCACGGACGACACGGGTCCCACACCGGCCCCGGACTCACTGGACGACCGTTACGCCTCGGCGGCGGGAGCCGTGAGAGACGGGTCCGGATCCGTGGCCGCGACGAGCGTCCCGGGTGAGGGCGCCGGGACAGGGTTCGACGACGGGCGGCCCGGCCCCGGCCCCGGACGGGGTGCCGCGGACGAGGCGGGCCGTCGGCCCGGCACCGGTGTTCCCGCGCCGCGATCCGGTTTCCCCGAGGCACCTGAGGCCCCGCCCCGGGCGAGCTCGGGCCGGCACCGCGTCCCCTGGGAACCGCCGTCCGACGCGCCCGACGTGCCCGAGGATCCCGCGGCGTTCCCGCCCGGCCCCAAGCCGCCCGGCTTCGTCGAGCGCCGTCCCGAGGACCGCCCGGTTCCACCGCCCGGCAGCCGTACGTCCACGGAGACGTCCCCCGTCACCAACATTCCGGCCTCCCGGACGCCCTCCGACGCGCCGACCCCGACACCCCTGCCCCATTCGGCACAGGACACCGGCCGGACCGATCCACCCCTCCGCCCTGCCACCCCGCCCCATTCGGCACAGGACACCGGCCGGACCATCCCGACGGGCCGCGGCTCCGAAGGCACGGCCGCCGATGCAGGCCCCCAGGACCTCCCCGGATCCCAGAACCCGCAGACCCTGCAGACCCCCCAGACCCCGCAGACCCCCCAGAATTCCCCGAGCCCCCAGCCCCCTCCCGGCCCCCGAAGCACAGCGGACGCGCCCCGCAGCGGGGACGACTGGTGGGCCGCCGCTCCCCCCGTCCCCGCCCGGAAACCCGCCGATGCGGCGGCCCGTACCGGCCCCGGCTCCACCCAGCCCAACCCGATGCCCGAGCCCCCCGCACCCGGCCAGGACGCGGGGCCCGCCCCCACGGCCTCCCCGCAGCGCGGCGAAGGCGTCGAAGCCGAGGCCGAAGCACCCCGCCCGGCCTCGGACCCCGCCCCCCAGAGCCTGCGCACCGCAACCCGGGTGGACCTCCCCACCCTCCCGCCGGTCCCCGTCGGGTTCGTCGGCTCCGGCCCTCCCACCTACGACGCCGAACCCACCGCCCTCCCGCCCGCCGACCCCGACGAGCTGGACGATCTGGTCCCCGACACCGTGCTGGACGGGGCCTCGTACGGAGCCTGCACACTCCGCGCCGTCTCCGTGCGGGGCGACTCCGCCCGGTTCCGGGGCGAGCCGCGCCGGGACTCCCTGCTCACGGCCCGGTTCGGCACCGGAGAGCAGGCGCTGATCCTCGTCGCCATGGCGACCGGTGCCCGCGCCACCCCGGGCGCCCACCGTGCCGCCGCCGAGGCCTGCCACTGGATCGGGCGGGCCGTCGGCCGCAGTCACGCACGGCTCGCCCAGGACATCACCGATGCCCGCCGCGGTGATCTCAAGTCCGGCCTGCACCGGCTCACGGACCGCAGTCTCGGCAAACTCCGTGCCAGCGCCACCGAGCAGGGCATCGACCCGGAGGAGTACGCGGCCACCCTGCGCTGTCTGCTGCTGCCCGCCGACCCCGAGTGCCGTGTCCGGGTCTTCTTCGGCGTCGGCGCCGGCGGCCTGTTCCGGCTCCGCGACGGCGAATGGCACGACATCGAACCCCGGATCACCGACATCACCGGTGAACCGGTCGTCGGCTTCGGCTCGCTGCCCCCGGAGACCCCCGAGGGCGACCGGCTCACCATGGACCTGGGCATCCCCACACCCCCGAGCCCCTACGAACCCGCCCCGGAGCCGCACCGCGAACCCTTCCGCTTCCGTGCCTCCGTCGCCCGCCCGGGGGACACCCTCCTGATGTGCACCGGTGGCCTCGCCGAACCCCTGCGCGGCGAGCCCGAACTGTGCGAATACCTCACGGGGCGATGGTCGGGACCCACCGCGCCCGGCCTCGCCGCGTTCCTCGCCGACAGCCAGGTCCGGGCCAAGGGGTACGCGGACGACCGTACGGCCGCGGCGGTTTGGGAGGCGTGATCGCGGTCATTGTGGATTGATGGACCCAAGGAGACCGAAGGGGTGCATGGATTCATGGCCAAACAGAACGTCGCCGAGCAGTTCGTGGACATCCTCGTCAAAGCCGGAGTCGAACGCCTCTACGGCGTCGTCGGCGACAGCCTCAACCCCGTCGTGGACGCCGTCCGCCGCAACTCCGCCATCGACTGGGTGCACGTCCGGCACGAGGAGACCGCCGCCTTCGCCGCGGGCGCCGAGGCGCAGATCACCGGCAAGCTGGCGGCCTGCGCCGGCTCCTGCGGGCCCGGCAACCTGCACCTCATCAACGGCCTCTACGACGCCCACCGCTCCATGGCCCCCGTCCTCGCCCTCGCCTCGCACATCCCCTCCAGCGAGATCGGTCTCGGCTACTTCCAGGAGACCCACCCCGACCGCCTGTTCCAGGAGTGCAGCCACTACAGCGAGCTGATCTCCAGTCCCCAGCAGATGCCGAGGCTGCTGCAGACCGCCATCCAGAACGCCGTCGGCCGTTCCGGCGTCAGCGTCGTCTCCCTCCCCGGAGACATCGCCGACCAGCCCGCCCCAGACAAGGCCGCCGAGACCGCGCTGGTCACGTCCCGGCCCAGCGTCCGCCCCGGTGACGCGGAGATCGACAAGCTGGTCGCGATGATCGACGAGGCCGAGAAGATCACCCTCTTCTGCGGCAGCGGCACGGCGGGCGCGCACGCCGAGGTCATGGAGTTCGCGGAGAAGATCAAGTCACCGGTGGGGCACGCCCTCAGGGGCAAGGAGTGGATCCAGTACGACAACCCGTACGACGTCGGCATGAGCGGACTGCTCGGCTACGGCGCCGCCTACGAAGCCACCCACGAGTGCGACCTGCTGATCCTGCTGGGCACCGACTTCCCCTACAACGCCTTCCTCCCCGACGACGTCAAGATCGCCCAAGTCGACGTGCGCCCGGAGCACTTGGGCCGCCGCTCCAAGCTCGACCTCGCCGTCTGGGGCGATGTGAAGGAGACCCTGCGCTGTCTGACGCCCCGGGTGCGGGAGAAGACGAACAGGCGCTTCCTCGACAAGATGCTCAAGAAGCACGCCGACGCGCTCGAAGGGGTCGTCACGGCGTACACCCGCAAGGTCGAGAAGCACGTCCCGATCCACCCCGAGTACGTGGCCTCCGTACTCGACGAACTCGCCGACGACGACGCGGTGTTCACCGTCGACACCGGCATGTGCAACGTCTGGGCCGCCCGGTACATCACCCCCAACGGCCGCCGCCGGGTGATCGGTTCCTTCTCCCACGGGTCGATGGCGAACGCGCTGCCGATGGCGATCGGAGCGCAGTTCACCGACCGGAACCGGCAGGTCGTGTCGATGTCCGGCGACGGCGGATTCTCCATGCTGATGGGCGACTTCCTGACCCTCGTGCAGTACGACCTGCCGGTCAAGGTCGTCCTCTTCAACAACTCCTCGCTCGGGATGGTCGAGTTGGAGATGCTGGTCGCCGGACTCCCCTCCTACGGCACCACGAACAAGAACCCCGACTTCGCGGCAGTGGCCCGCGCCTGCGGTGCGCACGGCGTGCGCGTAGAGAAGCCCAAGGACCTCGCCGGGGCCCTGAAGTCGGCGCTCAGGCACAAGGGCCCGGCCCTCGTCGACGTCGTCACCGACCCCAACGCCCTCTCCATCCCGCCGAAGATCAGCAAGGAGATGGTCACCGGCTTCGCCCTGTCCGCCTCCAAGATCGTCCTCGACGGCGGAGTGGGCCGCATGCTCCAGATGGCCCGCTCCAACCTGCGCAACATGCCCCGGCCCTGAGCCGACCCGATCCGAAGCGCTGTTCGCGGGGCGTTTGTGACGACGCTTGAAGCAGCCGTCACAAGCGCCCTACGTGCCCGACGGCACCCACGCCCGCTCACCGGCGCTGTTCGTGCCGTACCAGAGACGGGTCAGGCCCTTGATGCTGGTCGTGCGGAACGGGCGGCCGTGGTCGTCGATGCGGACCGTGCCGGTGCGGCCCTGGGAGGACCAGTCGAGTTCGAGGTACCAGCTGCAGTCGTAGGTCTGCGTCGTCGCGGAGACCAGCAGCACCTCCGGGTCCGTGGCGGAGACCCGGTAGGGGAACTCCACCGCGGGGATGGTCTGTCCGGTGTCGTTGCCCGCGACCGCGTGAGCGATGGGGCGGTCGATGTCCAGGTTCACGTCGAAGCCGCGGGGGGTGAGCCCGCCGCCGCAGCCCTGGTCCATGGCGTACGCGGTACCGGGTGCCGGGGAACTGCGGCCGGTGATCCGGACGCGGAGTGCCTCCAGGACGACGGCCGTGGACGACCGCCCCTGTACGGAGATCTGCACCTTCGTCTCCCGCCCGTGCACCGCGCCCTGCGTCGCCGCCCAGGTCCCGGCGTCCTGCACGAGCGGGGGCGGGGGAACCTGGGAGGGCGGCTTGTCGATGACGTAGTCGTGGCCGCAACCGCCTTCCCAGATCTGGGAGTTCGCGCTCCAGGCCAGCGGAGTGCCGACGGAATTTCCCCGCCCTGCGGCCCCCGGGCTCTCCTTCGAGCTGCCGCGACCGTGGGACGCCGAAGCGGAGGGTCCTGTTCCGGTGGCCTTGGCCGAAGGGGAGGCGGATGTGGCGGAGGGGCTCGGTGACGGCGACCCGGAACGGCCGGGCAGGCCCGCCACGGTCGTCCGGGACGTCGGGTCAGGAGCCTGGGCCACATGGTCCGAGGCGGGACGGCCGGACGGCAGCGCCGACAGACTGCCCAGGGTGGCGAGGGCGACCACCACGACGGCCGCGGTGACGAGGAAACGCCGGCGGCGGAACCAGGGGCGGGGCGGGGGAGCGGACGCCGTCACGCGCACGGTGTCCTGCCCACCCTCACTCTCACCCTTCTGCTCGTCCTCGTCCTTGTTCTCCGAGCCCGGCCCACCGGCTGCCTCCGCGCGCGGCTCTCCCTCTGCCTCGGCCGGCACGACGAGAGCCTCCGACGACTCCGTTGCCTCCGACGGCCCCGTCGGCTCCGCCGTCCGTGGCCGCTGTCTCGCCGCCACCGCCGCGAGCCACAGCCGGTGCAGCTCCATCCGTTCCTCGGCCGACCCCCCGCACAGCGCGGCGAACCGCTCCACCGGCGCGAAGTCCAGCGGCACCGCGTCGCCCGCGCAGTACCGGTGCAGGGTCGAGGTGTTCATGTTCAGCCGCCGCGCCAGCGAACCGTAACTGCGGTCCGTGCGCTCCTTCAGCCGCCGCAGCAGGGCCGCGAACTCCTGGACCTCGTCCTGTGATTCCGGTGCCGACAACGATTTCCCCCTTGATCCCGCATCCCAGGCACTCCCTATACCTGCACGTCAGACGGCCTGGGATGGTTCCATGCCGCTGGATCCCGTGTCCCATGTTGCGTCCGCCCGGCGTGACGGCTGATGCTCTTGGTGTCACACCGACCGGCCCGGACCGACCATCCGGCGCCGTCGCGGCATCCCACACTCATGCACACATCTCACGGGGGACACCCATGCCCAAGCACATCCGAGCAGGCACGCTCACCGTACTCTCTCTCACCAGCGCCGTGCTCGGTGTCACCCTGGCCGTACAGGCGGGTGCCGCCCCGGCCGCCCCCCGTTTTCTCGCCGCCAAGGAACTCCCCCCGCACCCCTCGTCCACCTGGACTGCGGGCAAGGTGACCGACGGGGTCCCGGAGGAACTGCAGCTCTGCCTGCGGGACGCCCTGCCGGGATACGACTCCCGGTACCGCGACTTCCGTACCGACCTGGACACCAGCGCCCGGCAGCTGACGATCGAGGTCGGCACCAAGGCCAAGGCCGCGGCCCTCGCCGCCCGGATGAACAGGGAGATCCGCAGCTGCGCGGACCGCCTCGAACAGTCCGACCCGGAGGTCGAGGCCACGTACAAGGACTACGGCAAGGTCGCGGTCGAGGAGGGCGCCCATGTACACGGTCTGCACACGGAGACCTCGTACGGCGCCACCGATGTCAGCCTCCTCTCCGTCGGCCGGGACGACCGGACCGTCACCGTCGTGGACTGGTCGCAGCTGGGCGACTTCACCGGCGTCCCGGTGAAGGCCTTCAAGCACACGACCGTCACCGCGGTGAACAAGCTCCACTGAGGACCGGGGCCGCCCTCCCGCACGGGGGTCGGGCGGGCGGCCCCACACGGACCGGCTCACCGGCCCAAGCACCAGGACCATCCGCACCACTCAAGAAGTACCTGCGTCCGGGAAGACCGGAAAGAAAACGGGGAACACTGATGAACACCACCAAGGCGATCCGCCGCACCGCCCTTGCCGCCGGCCTCGCTCTGGCCCTCGGACTCGGCGTCACCGCCCAGGCCTCCGCCGGCGCACCGCGCAGCGTCAGCGGAAAGCCGTCCGACAACATCACCCGCATCGCCGACTTCTACGGCACCTACATCGACGCGGTGACCGACGAGGGCAGCGGCGGACTCCAGGACGCGCTCCGCGCGCAGTACCTCACGCCCGGCTTCCAGAAGGAACTCGACGCCTGGGAGGCCAAGGAGCACGCCGACGGCGTCCTGCGTGCCCAGAACGTCCCCCTCGCCTGGAAGGTCACCGACAACGGCACCGCCAAGTACACCGAGGCGGTCGTCACCCTCACCTGGAGCGCCGGACAGACCAGCACCGTGGTCGTCGACATGACCCGTAGCACCCACAAGATCGTCCACATCGGCACCAAGGGCATCAACACCAAGGCCGTCGCGGGTAAGTGACGGCGGATTCCGGCCAGTTTGCCGAGCCGCGGGACACCGGATCCGAGGGTGTCCCGCGGCGCCGTACCAACTGCCGCACCTCTTCGCCCCGTACGGCCGGATCAGCAGGGTGGAGTCGGCAGTACGGCCCATGCCCGCCGGTCAGGGTGTCCCGGACCCGCGCGGGTGCCGAGCTCCGCGGCAGCGCGGGGCCGCCCGCCGCCTCCGGGCACCGATGAACCGGCTCACCCCCGCCCGGCCGTGGCGGGGGTGTCGGCCGTTGCAGGGTCACCCGAGACGTCGTACGGCAGACCCCGCACCCCGGCCCCGGGGACCCGGCGCCCCTGGAGCGGGGCTGACCACCGCATGGGCGCCCCGGTCCCGCCAACTGGCCCCCCTCTCGGGACCACCCCGTCGACCAGGGGTTCTCCCGTACCGCCCCGGCCGGTGACGGGCTCGCGTGCGGTGGGCGGCGGGCGGGTCACCGGCACCGGCCCGCCGGGCGCATGCCCCACGGACGGGACCCGCGGCGCGAGCAGCGCGTACCGGGCGGCCCGCAGGACCTGCCACGGGGTGCCGTTCCGCCGGAACCGGCGTGGGGGGAACGGCGGTTCGCAGGGCGCGGTACGGACCCCGAACCACGGCCGCAGGCATGGCCGAACACCTGGTCGTCGACGACTCGACATGACTGCCGCATGAACTACGGGGCATGGATCCCCGTGAACGTGTTCGAGCAGGAGGGGAACCCACATCGGCACGCGGGCGGGGGTCATGAAGAGGCAGGCACGAGGAGGCGGTCCCACAGCAGGAGGGGCCTTCTCGGCGGAGACAGTGGAAGTGAGGGCCGACAGCGCCTCGGAGCAGGCGAGGTCGCCTCAGCTCCGGCGCACACTGGAGCGGGCGGACCTGGGGGCCGTACCGGAGACACGCAGGGCTCTGCGCGAGTTGCTACGGCAGTGGGGAAGGCCGGGGCGATCGGAGATAGCGGAACTGCTCACCAGCGAACTCGTCACCAACGCGCTCGTGCACACCGATCACGAGGCGGTCGTCACTGCCACAGTTGGGCCCCGGGCGCTGCGGGTGGAGGTACGTGACTTCGTCGCCCGCCTGCCCCGGATGCGCGGGCCCAGCGCCGACGACGGACACGGCCGGGGCCTGGTCCTGGTGCAGTCCCTCGCGGACGCCTGGGGTGTCCAGGCGCACGGCGTGGGCAAGGCCGTCTGGTTCGAACTCGACGCCGGAGCGGCGTGAACCACGGGAAGGGGGCGTGACCGCGTCGGTCACGCCCCCTTCCCGTGGTGCTCCGGCCTTTCGGCCTCAGCCGAACTGCTGCTCAAGGTCCTTCAGCTTGCGCTCAAGGGAGTCGAGACGCGGCAGCGCCATTGTGTCGTCCTCCGAAGTGAGGTCGACCGAGTGCGAATCGGCCCCGTGTCGCACGGGCTGCAGAGAGGGCCGCTGACGTACCGGCAGCGGGTCCGGGGCGGGTATGGAAGGCTCCGTCGAGGCCCGCTCCAGCGCCGCCTGCGGCTGCTCCAACTGGCGCCCGCCCCGGCCGACGAAACCGCGGTGACCGCGGCTGATGGCCTTGAGCTGCGCCCGCTCCACCCGCTGCTGCTCGCGACGCCGCAGGCGCGTCGTCTCCTTCTGGCGCTGGTCCTCGCGGACCTCGTCGACCGCCTCGTCGAGGCTGCGGACGTTCTCCAGAAGCATCAGCGACCAGGCCTTGTACGTCTCACGCGGCGCCCTCAGCCAACGCACCACGCGGATCTGCGGCAGCGGCCGCGGTACCAGACCCTGCTCGCGCAGCGCGGCGCGGCGGGTCTGCTTCAGCGCGCGGTCGAACAGGACGGCCGCGGACATGGACATGCCGGAGAAGAACTGCGGCGCGCCGTCGTGGCCGAAACCCCTGGGCGCGTGCACCCAGTTGAACCAGGCCGCCGCACCCGCGAACGTCCACACCAGTATCCGGGAGCCGAGCGCCGCGTCACCGTGGCTGGCCTCGCGCACCGCGAGCACGGAGCAGAACATCGCCGCTCCGTCCAGGCCGAACGGCACCAGGTATTCCCAGCCGTTGGTCAGGCCGAGGTTCTGCTGGCCGAAGCCGACCAGTCCGTGGAAGGAGAGCGCGGCAGCCACCGCCGCACAGCAGAAGAGGAGGACATAGGAGGCGGTGCCGTATATGGCTTCCTTGCGCCTGCGGCGCTCCTCGGTCCGCTCCCACGAGTCGTCTTTCGCGTGCTCCCCGCCGGACCGCTTGCTCCGCGCGAGCACCGCCACCGCCGCCAGCATGCCCAGGAGCAGTACGGCGCCCGGAAGCAACCAGTTAAGCGATATGTCGGTCAGTCTCATCTGGGGTCCCTTGCATTGGGATAGGGCGTAACGCCCGCCATAGTGGCCCACTCCCACCGGCCCTCAGGGGGTTTCGGGGCAAGAGGCCGCCAAGGAAGTGCAAGGGAGTTGCCCAGGGCAGCGTATTGCTCGAACTGCCGCTTGAGGGGCGGGAGTTGAGTTCGAATAAGACTACCCGTACGGGTGGTTCAACGGAAAGTTCCTGCGAGAAGTGAGGAAGTTGTGAATTGCCTGTAACCGAACGGGCGTCCCACTCGGCGTTGATCTTACGGGACGGGGAACCTGTACCCGCGCGGGGGTCCCTCTGAGGGGGCCTCAACTCGCAGCGGCCGCCGTGAGCTTGGCGATCCGGGCCGTGTCGCAGGTGCGCGGGCAGGTGGTGCAGGCGTCGTCCGGGTCCAGCGTGTAGTACATGCAACAGCTCACCCGGTCCCGGGTGGACAGGGGTGCGCCGTCCGGGCCGCTCAGTGCGCGGAAGCCGGGTGAGCCGACGTACGGCTTGGTCGTCCCGGGCGTCCCGGGCAGGAGGAGCTCCAGGGCGTGCTCGGCCCGGCGCTTCTCGTGCTCGCCGAGAAGTCCGGCGACGTACCAGACGCCCTCGACCATCTCGTCGGTCACCATGCCCCACAGTGCCCTGCCGCGGCGGCGCATGCGCGGGCCGAACGCGGCGAGGAGCGGCTCCATGTGTGCGGCTGCCGCCTCCCTCAGTTCGGCGCGCAGGGCCTCCTCGTCCCGGACCGTGCAAGCGCCGGGAAGGGCCGCCGCCGGGTCGTCCGGGAGGCAGGCGAACGGGCCCGGGTGGACCGCGAGGGCCATCCGGCCTTGGGTGCGGTCGTACGAGACGTGTGTCACGGGATAGCGGGGGACCCTGCGGTGCAGGAACCAGGGTGCCGTGAAGAGGAGGCAGGCCGGCCAGGCGTAGCGGTGCAGCCCGAAGCCGGCGGTCACGTCCGGGCGGGCCTTCTTGCCGTTGTCCCGGATTATCTGCTCGTCGTCCCAGGCGAGGAAGGCGTCCAGGGCCTCGCCGCCCTCGGCGAGAGCCGCGGCGGTGACCCAGCCGTCGGTGCTCGGCAGGGGAGTGTCCGCCGGCACCTCCGTGACCGTCAGTTCCGGCAGGGCCGCGGTCACGCGCGCGTACGCGTCCGTGACGGCCGAACGGGGGGCGAGCAGCGGTACGGGCATGCGGGGCCACCGTTTCGCAGTCGTCGTCGCGAGCGCGCAGGGGCGCCCTTCAGAGGTAAGGCTTACCTTACCCGACCTCGTGGGGATTTGAACTGAGGCCTTCTGCGCCTAAGGTGCTTGACGGGTGAGTAACAACCCGCAGTAATGACCCCAAGTACCGACACGTCCGGAGGAGGACCCATGGATCAGGCTGTGGGAGCGGCTCGGGTGCCGCCGCAGCTGCGGGCCTCCGACGTGGCCCGGGCCCGGCCCGAGGCGGGATCCGGTGTCCGGGGCGAGCACACGCACAGCGAGGTCCCGATTCCGCGGCCCGTCGTGCAGCGTGCCTCCGTGCGGGGGCAGATCGTCGACGCTCTGCGTACGGCCCTGGTGGCGGGGGAGCTGCGGCCCGGCGAGGTGTACTCGGCGCCCGCGCTGGGTGAGCGCTTCGGGGTCTCGGCCACTCCGGTGCGGGAGGCCATGCAGCAGCTCGCGTTGGAGGGGGCCGTGGAGGTCGTCCCCAACCGCGGCTTCCGGGTGGTCGAGCGGGGAGCTCGTGAACTGGCCGAGCTGGCGGAGATTCGGGCACTGATCGAAGTGCCGGTGATGCTGCGGCTGGCGCGGAGCGTGGCCGTCGAACGCTGGGCGGAACTGCGGCCGTTGGCGGACGCCACGGTGCGGGCGGCGTCGTCCGGATGCCCGGCGACGTACGCCGAGTCCGATCGGGCGTTCCACCGGGCGCTGCTGCTGCCGTCGGGGAACGAGCAGCTGGTCCGGATCACGGCGGACCTGCACCGACGCTCGCAGTGGCCGTTGGTCGGCAGCCCCGCGTCGCGGGGCCGGGCGGACCTTGTCGCGGACGCGGCGCAACACGCGGCGCTGCTGGACGCGTTGATCGCGCGGGACCTGGATGCGGTGCGGGGTCTGGTGGGCGGGCACTTCACCAGCGCGTGATGCCTGCGGCGGGCCGGCGAGTCGGTCCGGGTTCGGGTTCGGCCGGGGCGGCGCACCGCGTGATCGGGCCCTGCTGAGGGATCTCAGCGGCCCCACGACGCCCGGCAGACCCGGTGCGGGACTGCCGGACGGGTGATCGCGTGCCGTTCCCGACGGCCGGCGCCGGTGCGGCGAGCGTGCCGGTCTGATGTCGCCGACCGGGCGGGACCTCGTAGCGGGTTGACCCGCCGCCCCGCTCACCGCCGCCCGCGCCGGACACCGCCGGCCCCACCTCGAAGGCGGACGGCGCTACTTTCGGGGCCGGCCCACAGAGCGCCGTCGGCTCACGCGCTGGCCGCCGGCGGGGCCAACTGGCGTGCCAGCCAGGTGGGTACACCCCCGAGCAGCCGGTGCAGCCGCCTCGCCTCCTCGCGCAGCCGGGACGCCTCCGGCTCCACCTCGGCGTCCGCCAGGGAGGCGAGCGCCGGTGCCGTTCCCACCAGGTATCCCAACTCCTCCCGGATCCTGAGCGATTCGGCGAATCCGTGTCGCGCCTCGGCCAACTCCCCGTCCCGCAGGGCCAGTCCGGCGAGATGGCGCCAGGTGCAGGAGAGGAGCAGGGGGTCGGAGTTGGCGGTGGCGCCGGCGTGTGCGCGGCGGTAGGCCGCGCGGGCCGACTGGGGCGAGTGGGCCAGGTTCTCGGCCAGCAGACCCCGGCGGAAGTCCAGCAGCGCCCTGTCCTCGGCCCCCGGGGGGATCAGCGCCGCCGCGCGGCCCAGCGCGGCTCTCGCCTCGTCGGCGCGGTCACGGACGCCGTGAAGTGTCGCCGTGTACGCAAGGTGCCCCCGTTCACAAGCGGCGGCCCCCCGCTCCTCGTCGCTGTGGGCGAGGGCCTCGGCGGTGCGCAGCGCGTCCTCCGCCTCCGGCCAGCCCTGCTCGGTGTACAGACAGCGCTCCACCAGCAGCGCGGTGCGCTGCAGGGCCGCCGCCGCGGTGACCGGCTGGAGCAGGGCTGCCGCGTCGGCCCAGCAGGCCCGGGACCGCAGCCGCCATACCGCGGTCTGGAGTGGATCGTCGCCGGCGGTCGTTCCGTTACCAGACATGGCGGAATCCGCCACATTGCCCTCCCCGAGCGCGCCATCGAGCTTTGAGTGGTGGCGGCATCTCAGCACGAAACGCGGGGCCCGGCCAAGGGGGTGGGTGAAGGAATTCACAAAGTCGCGGGGATCGGGGGCCCCGCGGTGGTCAGCTCATCCTCAGTGCCAGGAAGAAATCCAGCTTGTCCTCAAGGCGTGAGAGATCACGGCTCGTCAACTGCTCGATGCGGCCGACCCGGTAGCGCAGCGTGTTGACGTGCAGGTGGAGACGGGTGGCGCAGCGCGTCCAGGAGCCGTCGCAGTCGAGGAAGGCCTCCAGGGTGGGGATCAGCTCGGCCCGGTGACGGCGGTCGTAGTCGCGCAGGGGGTCAAGGAGACGGGCCGTGAAGGCCCGGCGGACGTCGTCGGGCACGAACGGCAGCAGCAGGACGTGCGACGCCAGTTCCTGGTGGCCTGCCGCGCAGACACCGCCCGGGCGGGCCGCCGCCACCCTGCGGGCGTGGCGGGCCTCCTCCAGGGCGCCTCTGAGGCCCTCCGCGGAGTGCACCGTCGCGCTGACTCCGAGGGTGACCCTGCCGTCGCCGTCCAGGCCCGCGGAGAGCGGGTCCCGGACCGACTCCAGGAGGGCCTCGGCCAGGATGCCCGCCTCCGAGCCGTCGTGCTCGGCCGAGACCGCAGGGAGGGGCACCAGGGCGATCGCCTCGTCCCCGGTGTGGGCCACGGCGATGCGGTCGGAGGGTTCGGGGCCGGCCGCGAGGGGGTCCACCAGGATCTCCTCCAGGAGCGACTGGGCCACCGGACCGCACTCCAGGCCGCCGTCCTGCCATTCGACCTTCGCCACGACCACCTGCCAGTGCGGGGCCGCCCCGAGGCCGGGCAGGAGCACCGGGGCCGCCACCCGGAGGCGGGCGGCGATCTCGGCGGGGGCGGCTCCGCTCTGGACCAGCTCCAGGACCTCCTGGGCCAGCCTGCGCCGGACCGTGCGGGCCGCGTCCCTGCGGTCGCGCTCCACCGCGATCAGCTGGGTGACGCCCTGGAGGAGGTCCAGACGGCCCTCCGGCCAGTCACCGGCGTCCGCCTCGACCGCCAGCAGCCAGTCCGAGAGCACGGTTTCGCGCACGTCCCGCGCGGCCCCCGTGGAGCGGCCGGGAGGGCGGACCGGGAAGAGGGAGTACGTCGACGGGCCCAGCGTGACCCGGTGGGGGCCGCGCCGGCCGGTGCGGGCGGCTGCCAGGTGTTCCGCCGCGAGCTTCCCGCAGATGTCGGCCGGCAGGCCCGGACCCGCCACCTTCGGACCCGCGATCAGGCGCCCGACGGGGGACAGGACCCAGGCGCGCAGGTCCAGGTCCGAGCCCAGGAGGTCAAGGACCACGTCGGGGCCGCCGCCCGCCGGACCCGACGTCATCATGCGGCGATGCCGGTCCACCACCGCCGCGAGGTCGCCCGCGCGCTCGCCCGAGACCTGCCGTACGACATGCTCGGTGATCGTCGCGAACGCCACCGACTCGTGCACCGCGAAGAGCGGGAGGTGGTGGCGTTCGCAGGCGGCGACCAGGTCGTCCGGGACGTTGCCCAGTTCCGCCTCGCCGGCCGCCAGCGCGACCACCCCGGCCTGTACGAGCAGTCGTACGAAAGGCTCCGAGTCGGCGGCGTCGCGGCGCCAGGCGAGGCCCGTCAGGACCAGCTCCCCGCCCGCGAGGTAGCGGCTCGGGTCGCGCAGGTCCGTGGTCATCACACCGCGCACGGTGCGGTCCAGCTCGTCCTCGCCGCCGAGCAGCCGCAGGCCCAGCGCGTCGGTGTCCAGCAGTGCGCGCAGCCGCATTCTCGTCGCCGCCGTTCTCTGTCTCGAAATCTACGATGGGGAGGGGGACCGGTGGGCTGGGGAGCGGCTTCTGCCGCCTTCCGGCTGTGTCCCAGGTCACGTGGGCCGTGTCGCACGTTTCCTCAGGAAGACGTGGAGGTTACTGAGGACCTCTGTTCATACGAATCTACAAGATGAGGGCCGCGACCAGCCAACTCCTTCATGGTTTCCGTGACTGACCCGGTCGGAGTACGGCGCTGTGTACTGGCTTCACTCCACGTAAACAGCACATGAACGAGCCGGGGGCGCCGCACACGATCTGGCTCGATCCGTACGACCACGAGACGTAGAAGAGAGCCGGTCATGGACTTCCTTCGCCCCGCCAGCTGGGAGGAGGCGCTCGCCGCAAAGGCCGAGCACCCCACCGCTGTGCCCATCGCGGGCGGCACCGACGTGATGGTCGAGATCAACTTCGACCACCGGCGGCCCGAGTACCTGCTCGACCTGAACCGCGTCACCGACCTCACCGAGTGGGAGGTCGGCGAGGACTCCGTGCGGCTCGGCGCCTCCGTGCCGTACACCCACATCATGGAGAACCTGCGCGGTGAGCTGCCGGGCCTGGCCCTCGCCTCGCACACCGTGGCCTCCCCGCAGATCCGCAACCGTGGCGGCGTCGGCGGCAACCTCGGCACCGCCTCCCCGGCCGGTGACGCCCACCCCGCCCTGCTCGCGGCGGGCGCCGAGGTCGAGGTGGAGTCGGTTCGGGGGTCACGTCTCATCCCGATCGACGCGTTCTACACCGGCGTGAAGCGCAACGCGCTGGCCGCCGACGAGCTCATCCGGGCCGTTCACGTGAAGAAGGCCGACGGGCCCCAGCAGTACTCCAAGGTAGGCACCCGCAACGCGATGGTGATCGCCGTGTGCGCCTTCGGGCTCGCGCTGCACCCCAGGACGCGGACCGTACGGACCGGGATCGGTTCCGCCGCTCCCACCCCCGTCCGGGCCAAGGCCGCCGAGGAGTTCCTGAACGCCGCTCTGGAAGAGGGCGGGTTCTGGGACAACGGAAGGATCATCACCCCGTCGGTCGCCAAGCAGTTCGCGGACCTGTGCGCCGCCTCCTGCAACCCGATCGACGACGTCCGGGGCACGGCGAGCTACCGCCGCCACGCGGTCGGCATCATGGCCCGCCGCACGCTGACCTGGACCTGGGAGTCGTACCGCGGCACCGCCGCCCGCTCGGAGGGAGTCGCCTGATGCGCGTCAATTTCACGGTCAACGGACGTCCGCAGGAAGCGGACGACGTGTGGGAGGGCGAGTCCCTGCTGTACGTGCTGCGGGAGCGGCTCGGGCTGCCGGGCTCGAAGAACGCCTGCGAGCAGGGCGAGTGCGGCTCGTGCACCGTACGGCTCGACGGGGTCCCGGTGTGTTCGTGCCTCGTCGCCGCCGGCCAGGTCGAGGGGCGCGAGGTGGTCACCGTCGAGGGGCTCGCGGACCACGCCAAGCAGCGTGCGTGCGGGCACGAGGCGCCCGAGGGGCAGGACTCGCAGACCGGCGAGGGCACCGAGCTCGCTCCGATCCAGCAGGCGTTCATCGACGCCGGCGCGATCCAGTGCGGCTTCTGCACACCGGGGCTGCTGGTCGCCGCCGACGAGATGCTGGAGCGCACCCCGAACCCGAGCGACGCGGACATCCGCGAGGCGCTGTCGGGCAACCTGTGCCGCTGCACGGGCTACGAGAAGATCATGGACGCGGTCCGCCTGGCGGCCGCCCGGCAAGCGCAGGGGGTCTGACCATGGCTGCCAACGGCGCTCCCACCAAGATCACCCAGAGTTCGACGACCAAGGGCGGCATCGGCGAGTCCACGCTCCGCCCGGACGGCACCCTCAAGGTCACCGGCGAGTTCGCGTACTCGTCCGACATGTGGCACGAGGACATGCTGTGGGGGCAGATCCTCCGCTCGACCGTCGCGCACGCCGAGATCGTGTCGATCGACACGAGTGAGGCCCTCGCCCTGCCGGGCGTGTACGCCGTCATGACCTACGACGACCTGCCCACCGAGGTGAAGAACTACGGCCTGGAGATCCAGGACACCCCGGTCCTCGCCCACGGCAGGGTCCGCCACCACGGTGAGCCGGTCGCCATCGTCGCCGCCGACCACCCGGAGACCGCCCGCCGCGCGGCCGCCAAGATCAGGGTCGAGTACCGCGAGCTGCCCGTCGTCACCGACGAGGCCTCCGCGACCGCGCCGGACGCCATCCTGATCCACGAGGGCCGCGACGACCACCACGTCGGCCACGTCGCGCACCCGAACATCGTGCACCGCCAGCCGATCGTCCGCGGTGACGCCGAAGGAGCCGCCGAACGCGCCGACTTCGTCGTCAGGGGCGAGTACACCTTCGGCATGCAGGACCAGGCCTTCCTCGGCCCCGAGTCGGGTCTCGCCGTACCGGACGAGGACGGCGGCGTCCACCTCTACATCGCCACCCAGTGGCTGCACAGCGACCTCCGCCAGATCGCGCCCGTCCTCGGCCTGCCCGAACGCAAGGTGCGCATGACGCTGTCCGGCGTCGGCGGGGCCTTCGGCGGCCGCGAGGACCTGTCGATGCAGATCCACGCCTGTCTGCTCGCGCTGCGCACCGGCAAGCCCGTCAAGATCGTCTACAACCGGTTCGAGTCGTTCTTCGGGCACGTCCACCGGCACCCGGCCAAGCTCACCTACGAGCACGGCGCCACGCGTGAGGGGAAGCTGACCCACGTCAAGTGCCGGATCGTCCTCGACGGCGGCGCCTACGCCTCGGCCTCCCCGGCCGTGGTCGGCAACGCCGCCTCGCTGGCGATCGGCCCCTACGTGGTCGACGACGTCGACATCGAGGCCATCGCCCTCTACACCAACAACCCGCCCTGCGGCGCGATGCGCGGCTTCGGCGCGGTCCAGGCGTGCTTCGCCTACGAGGCGCAGATGGACAAGCTGGCCGACGCGGTGGGCCTGGACCGGGTCGAGTTCCGGCAGCTGAACGCCATGGAACAGGGCACGATCATGCCGACCGGCCAGCCCGTCGACTCCCCGGCCCCGGTCGCCGAACTCCTGCGCCGCGTCAAGGCGATGCCGCTTCCTCCGGAGCAGCAGTGGCTCGCGGCCGGCGAGGCGGCCGACGTACGGCAGCTGCCGGGCGGTCTGTCCAACACCACCCACGGCGAAGGCGTCGTACGCGGTGTCGGCTACGCGGTCGGCATCAAGAACGTCGGCTTCTCCGAGGGGTTCGACGACTACTCCACCGCGCGCGTCCGTATGGAGGTCATCGCGGGCGAGCCCGTGGCGACCGTGCACACGGCCATGGCGGAGGTCGGACAGGGCGGGGTCACCGTCCACGCGCAGATCGCCCGCACCGAACTCGGCGTCACCCAGGTGACCATCCAACCGGCCGACACCCGGGTCGGCTCGGCGGGTTCGACCTCGGCCTCACGTCAGACGTACGTCACCGGCGGCGCCGTCAAGAACTCCTGCGAGCTCGTCCGGGAGAAGGTGCTGGAGCTCGGGCGCCGCAAGTTCGGCTCCTACCACCCCGCCTGGGCCACCGCCGAACTGCTCCTGGAGGGCGGCAAGGTCGTCACCGACGGCGGTGAGGTCCTCGCGGACCTGGTCGACGTGCTGGAGGAGGAGTCCGTGGAGGTCGAGGCCGAGTGGCGGCACCGGCCGACCGAGGCCTTCGACCTGCGCACCGGGCAGGGCTTCGGACACGTCCAGTACTCCTTCGCAGCCCACCGCGCCGTTGTCGAGGTCGACACCGAGCTCGGCCTGGTCAAGGTCATCGAGCTGGCCTGTGCGCAGGACGTCGGCAAGGCGCTCAACCCGCTGTCCGTCGTGGGCCAGATCCAGGGCGGCACTGTCCAGGGGTTGGGGGTGGCGGTGATGGAGGAGATCATCGTCGACCCCGTGACGGCCAAGGTCAGGAACCCGTCCTTCACGGACTACCTGATCCCCACCATCCTCGACACGCCGACCATCCCCGTCGACGTGCTCGAACTCGCGGACGACCACGCGCCGTACGGCCTGCGTGGCATCGGCGAGGCACCCACCCTGTCCTCGACCCCGGCCGTACTCGCGGCGATCCGCAACGCGACGGGGCTGGAGCTCAACAGGACGCCGGTACGCCCGGAACACCTCACCGGCACGGCGTAGCACCGCTCTCCGGGCGGCACCGGGAACGTCACACCTCGCCGCGCCGCCCGGAGTACCCAGTTCGTTCGTCTCGGGCCGTCCCCCGGGTCGTGCGGCCGAAGCACCTTCCCAAATCCCGTGGCCGCCGAGTCGGCCGGTACGGGAGTCCCTGTGAACCTTGGGAGTAGGCCCACATGACCCAGCAGCAACTGGAGCCGACGGCGGCCGCCGTCGACGCGGGTGAAGGAACCCGTGTCCCGGCCGGCAGGTCCTGGCTCGACCGCTACTTTCACATATCCCGGCGAGGCTCCACCGTCGCCCGTGAAGTGCGCGGCGGCGTCACCACTTTCATGGCGATGGCGTACATCCTCCTGCTCAACCCCCTGATCCTGTCCGGCAAGGACGTGGCGGGGGACACGCTCGGACAGCAGGCCCTCATCACCGCGACCGCGTTCGCGGCGGCCCTCACCACGCTGTTGATGGGCTTCTTCGGCAAGGTGCCGCTGGCGCTCGCCGCCGGCCTCTCCGTCTCCGGAGTCCTGTCCTCGCAGGTCGTACCCGTGATGACATGGCCGCAGGCCATGGGCATGTGCGTGATGTACGGCGTGGTCATCATGCTGCTGGTCGTCACCGGCCTGCGCGAGATGATCATGAACGCGATCCCGCTGGCCCTCAAACACGCGATCACCATGGGCATCGGCCTGTTCGTCGCCCTGATCGGCTTCTACAAGGCCGGCTTCGTCCACCAGGGCAAGGCCACCCCGGTGACCCTCGGTCCGACGGGTGAACTCGCGGGCTGGCCCGTCCTGTTGTTCGCCGTCACCCTCCTCGCGATCTTCATGCTCCAGGCGCGCGGAGTCCCCGGCGCCATCCTGATCGGCATCCTCGGCGGGACCGTACTCGCCGTGCTGCTCAACGCGGTCGGGGCCGTCGCTCCGGGGCAGTGGGCGAGCGGTGCCCCCGCACTGCACGGCAGCGCGGTCTCCATGCCGGACTTCTCGATCCTCGGGCATGTCGAGTTCGGCGGCTGGGGCGAGGTCGGCGCGATGACGGTCGGCATGATCGTGTTCACGCTGGTCCTCGCCGGGTTCTTCGACGCCATGGCCACCATCATCGGCGTCGGCACCGAGGCGAAGCTCGCCGACGAGCAGGGCCGGATGCCGGGCCTGTCCAAGGCGCTGTTCATCGACGGCGCCGGCGGTGCCATCGGCGGCGTGGCCGGTGCCTCCGGCCAGACCGTGTTCGTCGAGTCGGCCACGGGCGTGGGCGAGGGAGCCCGTACGGGCCTGTCCTCCGTCGTCACCGGCCTGTTCTTCGCGGCCTGTCTCTTCTTCACCCCGCTCACGGCGATCGTGCCGGGCGAGGTCGCGGCCGCCGCCCTGGTGGTGATCGGCGCCATGATGATGACGAACGCCCGCCACGTCGACTGGGCCGACCGCGCCACCGCGGTCCCGGTCTTCCTCACCGTCGTGATCATGCCGTTCACCTACTCGATCACCGCGGGCGTCGCCGCCGGGGTGATCTCGTACGTCGCCGTCAAGGTCGCCCAGGGCAAGGCGCGGGAGATCGGGGCGTTCATGTGGGGCCTGACGGTGATCTTCCTCCTCTACTACGCCCTCAACCCCGTCGAGAGCTGGCTGGGCGTCCACTAGCCGACCCGACCGCCCCGTACGCAACCGCTGTCAAGGAGACCGAGAGATGCTGGACATCGCCGAAGAACTGCACCGGTGGGTCGAGCAGGGACGTGACTTCGCCGTGGCCACCGTGGTGGCCGTCGGCGGCAGCGCGCCCCGCCGGCCGGGCGCCGCCCTCGCGGTGGACGCCGACGGCACGGCGATCGGCTCGGTCTCCGGCGGTTGCGTCGAGGGCGCGGTGTACGAACTGTGCCTGCAGGCACTGCAGGACGGTGAGCCGGTCCTCGAACGCTTCGGCTACAGCGACGAGGACGCCTTCGCCGTCGGCCTGACCTGCGGCGGTGTCATCGACATCCTCGTCACCCCGGTCCGGGTGGGCGACCCCGTCCGCACGGTGGTCACGGCAGCGCTTGAAGCCGCCGCACGCGGGCAGGCGGCGGCCCTGGCACGGATCGTCTCCGGCCCGCGGGGCATCGTCGGCCGCGCCCTCGTCGTACGGCCCGACGGTTCCTACGACGGCGGCTTCGGCGCGCATCCCGAACTGGACCGCACGGTCGCCGCGGAGGCCGGCGCCTTCCTTGACGCGGGCCGCACCGGCACCCTGGAGATCGGCGAACAGGGCTCACGCTGCGGAGCCCCGCTCACCGTGCTCGTCGAGTCCTCCGTCCCCCCGCCCCGCATGATCGTCTTCGGCGCGATCGACTTCGCCTCGGCACTGGTACGGATCGGGAAGTTCCTCGGCTACCGGGTGACCCTGTGTGACGCCCGCCCCGTCTTCGCGACGACGGCACGCTTTCCCGAGGCCGACGAGATCGTCGTCGAGTGGCCGCACACCTACCTGGAACGCACGCAGACCGACGCCCGGACCGTCCTGTGCGTCCTCACCCACGACGCCAAGTTCGACGTACCCCTGCTGCGGCTGGCTCTCCGACTCCCCGTCGCCTACGTCGGCGCCATGGGCTCCCGCCGCACCCACCTCGACCGCAACGAGCGCCTGCGCGAAGTCGGCGTGACGGAGCTGGAGTTGGCCCGGCTGCGGTCACCCATCGGCCTTGACCTCGGGGCCCGTACGCCCGAGGAGACGGCCCTGTCCATCGCCGCGGAGATCGTCGCCGCCCGGCGCGGCGGCAGCGGCGTCCCGCTGACCGGGGCGCACACCCCGATCCATCACGATGCGACGTCGGTACCGCCCCGGCGGATCGGCTCGGTGGCCTGAGCGGTCACCGGGGGCTGGTCCGGCCACGTGAACGCGTAGCCCGGGTCACCGCCCCGGCTCAGCCGGACGAAGCGGAGCAGTTCGCGCACGATGCCCGCGTTGCCCTGCGCCCAGCCGGTGTTCGGTTCCAGGTCGCTGGGGGTGGCCCGGTGCTCGACGTTGGACCAGCGGGCGCCGCCGCTGTCCCGGACCGCGCGGGCGGCGAGGTCGGCGACGAGGACCCGTGCGAAGTCGTACGCCTCCTGCCCTTCGGCGATCCGGTCGCAGGCCAGGGCCAGCACACTCGCCGTGCCGCAGCAGCGGCCGTTGTTGTCCCAGAACCCGGGGCGCAGGCGCTGCGGGATCCCGGAGTGCAGGAGCGTGTGCCAGCAGCGGTCGCCGAGGGCGGCCCAGGCGGGGTCGCCGTGGGTGTCGCGCAGCAGTCGGAAGAGCTGGGCGTCGCCGGCCGGGCCGTGGCACCAGCCGTAGCTGATCGGCTCGATCAGGTCCGGACGGAACTGCGGGGTCGAGTGCGGGACCAGGAACCCGTCCGGTCCGCCCTCGTCCCGGGCCACCACGTCCGCGACGCCGGCCAGTGCGAGCTCGACCAGGTCGGCACGGCCGGTGGCGTGGCCGATCCGGGCCAGCGCGTACGCGATACCGAGCACGCCGTGGGACATGTGGTGGAAGCGGGCCTCGACGCCCGGGCGGTGCGGCCAGGTGACGCCCGTCGCAGTCTTCTCCGCCGTGCGCAGATAGGGCTCCACCGCGAGGACGGCGAACTCGGTGTCGCCGGCGGCCAGGGCGGCCAGCCCGATCCCGCCGTTGCCGCCCATCAGCTCGAACAGCTCGCCCCAGCGCTCCCCGTCGAAGCGCGCACGGACGAGCGCCAGCGCACGGTCGGCCGCCGTACGGGGGGCGGGGTCGCCGAGTTCGTCGTCGAGCGCCCGCAGGGTGAAAGCCAGACCGGTGCGGCCGAAGTACAGGGAGTCGTCCTCGCAGTCGTCGACCGCGGCTGCCACGCTGCGGCCCGCCCGGAGCGCCGTGTCGGCGTATGCGTCGTCGTCGAAGTGCCGCCATGCCTCCAGGAAAACGGGAATGATCCCCGCCGTGCCGCTGTAGAGGGTCGGGTCGAGTGCGCTGTCCGAGCGGACGGTCGGCCAGGCGAGTCCTTCGCCCGCTGTCTCCCGCGCGGCGCCCGACAGCCACCGCAGCCCGTCCACCGCGAGCTCCTCGACCTCGTCCACCTGTACCTTCGTACTGTCAACTGCCGTCATGACGCCTACTGTTGCATGCCGTTCCGGGCGCTCACGCCCCTCGCAGCAGTCGGTTCAGCGCCCGGCCGAACACGGAGCGGGCCGTCGCCCGCAGGACGGGATTGAACAGGCCCGGGAGGAAACGGATCCGGAGTTGCTCGCGCCAGACCACGCGGGCCCGGCCACCGGGACCCGGGTGCACCTCCAGTTCGGCCCAACCCCGCACCACCCGGCCCCGCTTCTCCAGCCGGCACAGACCGGAGACGCCCTCCGCCGGAGGACGCCACACGGTGACCTCCATGGGGTCGTCGAAGGTGAGCGGGCCCACCCCGGAACGGGCGACGACGAGCGTGCCCTCGGCCGTCGGACCGGGCGGCACGACGGTGACGCGCGTCAGGGGAACGACCTCGCCGTGGCGGGGCCACTCGGTGAGGCGGCGCCAGGCCTCGTCCTGGGAGAGCGGGGCCGTGCGTTCGAGGAGGAAGGTGACCACGGGCCGATCTTAGGGAATCCGGCCTGTTCAGCGGGGATTTCATAGGTGCCTCACATACATGGCGCAGCGGGGCATGGGCGTGGCGACGTACCCCGATCGACCGCGCTCTCCGCGACGGGACCGGCGGCTCTGCCCTCGCGACGTCTTCCGAACCCGCTCACCGGTACGGCACGAT
Organism: Streptomyces sp. NBC_00285; assembly: GCF_036174265.1. NCBI lineage: Bacteria > Bacillati > Actinomycetota > Actinomycetes > Kitasatosporales > Streptomycetaceae > Streptomyces > Streptomyces sp. NBC_00285. Next base: position 8,388,935 of record NZ_CP108055.1, read on the forward strand.
GAGCGCCACCGCATCGCCGGCTGCAGGGGGACGTCTCGTGGACAGCGAACCGCACGGCAGACTCGACGCGTTGCAGAGCGACCCGTACCCGCACTACGCGCGGGCCCGGGACACCGAAGGCCTGGCACACATCGCCGAACTCGACGCCTGGCTGGTCGCCCGGGACGCCGACGTACGCGAAGTGCTGCGTCGCCCCGAGGACTTCTCGTCGGCGAACGCCCTCGTGCCCGACGTGCTGCCGTCACCGGCCGCACTGGCCGTCCTCGGCGGCGGGTTCGGCGGACGTCCGGTCGTCGTCACCTCCGACGGGGACCTGCACCAGCGGCTGCGCGCGCCGATCGTGCGCGGACTCTCGCCGTCGAGGGTCACCGCCGTCCTGCCGCACGCCGCCGAGCGTGCCGCCGCCCTCGTCGACGGGTTCGTGAAGGACGGCCGGGTCGAGCTGATGTCGGCGTACGCCCGGAAACTGCCCGGTGACGTCATCGGGCGGATCGTCGGCCTCGACCCCGCCGACGTCCCGGCCGTCGTGCACGGCGGGCACCGCGCCGAGGAACTGCTGTTCCGCCCGCTGGAGGAGGACGAGCAGATCGCCGCCGCCGAGGACGTGGTGGCGATGCAGCACATCCTCGACCGGTACGCGCGCGAGCGGCACGCCGAGCCGCGCGAGGACCTGTGCACGGAACTCGTCGCCTCCCTCACGACACCGGGCGAACTCACCCTCGATCACCGGCACGAACTCGTCGCCCACCTCCAGAACCTGCTGATCGCCGGGCACCTGACCACCACCGCGCTCATCGGCACGACCGTCCTGCACCTGCTGCGGCACCCGGACCAGTGGCAGTTGCTGTGCGCCGAGCCCGAGCGGATCCCCGCCGCCGTCGAGGAGGCCGCCCGCTACGACAGCGCACTGCAGGGCTTCCGCCGGGTCACCACTCGTCCTGTCACCCTGGCCGGCACCGAACTGCCCGCCGGGCAGGCGGTGTTCGTGGCCTTCGGGAGCGCCAACCGGGACGGGGCCCGCCATCCGCGCCCCGACGCGTTCGACATCACCCGCCCACCCGGCCGCCACCTCGCCTTCGGTGTCGGCGCGCACAGCTGCCCCGGCTCGCAACTGGCCCGCGAACAACTCAGGATCACCCTCCAGGAGCTGACCGGCCGGCTGCCGGGGCTCCGGCTCGCCGACGGACCGCCCGCCGCCATGCGGCCGACGATGATCCACCGCTCGCCCTACCGCCTCGACCTGACCTGGTAGGACGCGTTCCCGCCGCATGGGCCGGCCGGTGGTTCAGCCTTCCGTCCACCGGCACACCAGCCGGAACGACGCGAACAGGGTCAGCGGCCAGACCGCCGAGAAGGCCCAGATCACCGGCGGCCGCGAAGTGACGATCCCGGTCACCAGCAAGGTGATCGACACCGTGAGCAGGAAGCCCACGGTCAGGATGTGCGGCCGGTAGTGCGTGACCCGGGACAGGTCGGGCCGTCGGCGCAACCGCAGTGTCCGCAGCCGGCGGTCCAGCCGGCGGTCGCGGCGCAGGGCGCGCTCCACCTCGTCGAGAATGCGCTGCTCGTGATCGGGGAGTCGCCCTGTGGCCACTGTCGCTCCTCGCGGATCCGGAGAGTCCTTCTCCGGGTGCCCGCGGAGGAGAGCGTCAAGCGTGCGGTGCGTCACCGCGGATCACTGCGCGTGGACGATCACGCCCTCCTTGTCCGGTCCTGTGCCCGAAGTCCACGCGTACGGCGGGTGGTTGCGGTGCCCGTCCCTGACGGCACGGGCACCGCGGTGACACGCGGGCCGGTCAGTTCTCGCCGAGGAGCTTCTTCATCTCGGTGATCTCGGCGTTCTGCGAGGTGACGATGGAACCGGCCATGCCGGTGGCGGGCTTGTAGGCGCCCTTGTCCTGCTCGGCCGTGGCCATCTTCACGGCACCCTCGTGGTGCTCGACCATCATGGTCAGGAACATGGAGTCGAAGTCGGCACCGGAGGCCTTCCCCAGCTTGTCCATGTCGGCGCCGTCCATCATCCCGGCCATCCCGGAGTGCGAGGAGTGATCCATCCCGGGCATCGCCGAGGGGACGTCCTCGCCCCAGGTCTTCAGCCAGCCGGTCATGGTCCTGATCTCCGGCCCCTGGGCCTTCTCGACGCGCGCCGCGAGGTCCTTGACCTTGCCGGACGAGGCCCGGCCGTCGGCGAGTTCGGCCATCTCCACGGCCTGCTGGTGGTGCGGGATCATGCCCTGCGCGAAGGAGACGTCCTGGGCGTTGTGGGACTCGGCACTGCCGCCGGCGTCGGTGCTGCTGTCGCTGCTGCCGCCCCCGCAGGCGGCGAGTGCGAACACGGCGGTCACGGAAAGGGCGGCGAATCGGGTGGTGCGCATACGGGAACTCCTGTGGTGCGAAACGGATCCGGACGTGGCGAAGCACGCCGTGTCTAGATCCGCAGGAGCTGGAGTTCCGCGAGGGAGGGCGGCGCCCGGGCACCGTCCTGGGACATGACGGCCTCCGGGCACAGGGCGTCGTCCCGTACGGCCGTGGCGGTGGGGTCGGGAACCAGCGCGGGCAGTTCGGGCCCACCGCTCACCGCGCCCGACGTACAGGTCTGATCGGCGTGGTGGAGGTGTCCGGACCCGCAACCGTCATGGCAGGGCTCGTCGATACCGACGGCGACGGTCGCCATGTGCGCGGGGCCGCCGCTCTCGTGGCCCTGCAGCCCGCCCCCGGGCGCCAGCCCGTGCATGGCCAGCAGCCCGACGAGCAGCCCGAGCACGAGCAGCGCCCGCCGGATGGGCGGGCGTGCGCGAAGCTGCTTCAGGCCGGTCATCGAACTCATCCTAGGGGGAGCCCCACAGCCGTTACGTACGGCTGTGGGGCTCCCCCTGTTCAGAGGCCCCGTCGGCTCAGGTCGCCGTCGCCTCAGCCGCCGCCTTCCCCGCCTGGCGCCCGGAGAACAGGCATCCGCCCAGGAACGTCCCCTCCAGCGACCGGTACCCGTGCATCCCGCCGCCTCCGAACCCGGCGACCTCCCCGGCGGCGTAGAGCCCGGGCACGGGGGACCCGTCGGGCCCCAGCACCCGGCCGGAGAGGTCGGTCTGGAGGCCGCCGAGCGTCTTGCGGGTGAGGACGTTGAGACGTACGGCGATCAGCGGACCGGCGGAGGAGTCGAGGATCCGGTGGATGGGCGCCGTACGGCTGAGGGAGTCGCCGGTGTAGTTGAGGGCGTTGCGGATGCCCATGACCTGGGCGTCCTTGGTGTACGAGTTCGCGATCTCCCGGTCGCGGGCCTCGATCTGGCGCTTGAGCTCGTCGAGGACGATCAGGTTGTCGCCGGTGAGCTTGTTCATGCCGGCGACGAGCTCGGTGAGGGTGGTGGCGACGACGAAGTCCGCACCCTTGTTCTTGAACTTCTCGATCGGCTCCGGCGTCTGCCAGATACGGGTGAGCAGCTGCCAGACGTTCTTGTCGGTGAGGTCCGGGTTCTGCTCGGAGCCGGAGAGCGCGAACTCCTTGGCGATGATCTTCTGGGTGGTGACGAACCAGGAGTAGTCGTGCCCGGATTCGGTGATCGTCTTCAGGGTGTGCAGGGTGTCGTACCCGGGGATGTCGGGGGCGTTGAACCGCTTGCCCTCCGCGTCGAACCACATCGAGGACGGGCCGGGCAGGATGCGGATGCCGTGGTTCGGCCAGATCGGGTCGTAGTTCCTGAGGCCCTCGGTGTAGTGCCACATGCGGTCCGGGTTGACGATCCGGCCGCCCGCGTCCTCGGTGATGGCGAGCATCCGGCCGTCGACGTGCGCGGGGACGCCGGTGACCATGAACTTCGGCGGGGTGCCCATCCGGGCGGGCCAGTTCCGGCGGACGAGGTCGTGGTTGGCGCCGATGCCGCCGGAGGTGACCACGACGACCGGGGCACGCAGCTCGAAGTCGCCGACGACCGTCCGGGAGCTGGGCTTGCCGCGGGCGGCGTCGCTCGGCTCCAGGACCGCCCCGCGCACGCCGGTGACGACGCCTCCGGTGGTGACGATCTCGTCCACGCGGTGCCGGAACCTGAAGGTCACCTTCTTGTCGGCGACGGCGGCCCGCACCTTCTTCTCGAACGGTTCGACCACGGCCGGGCCGGTGCCCCAGGTGACGTGGAAGCGGGGCACCGAGTTGCCGTGGCCGGTCGCGAGGCCGCCACCGCGCTCGGCCCAGCCGACGATCGGGAACCACTGCACACCGAGCCCGGCGAGCCAGGACCGCTTCTCGCCGGAGGCGAACTCCACATAGGCCTGGGCCCACTTGGCGGCCCAGTAGTCCTGTCCGGCGGGGTCGTCGACGCCCCGGTCGAAGCCGGCCGTGCCCTGCCAGTCCTGCCAGGCCAGGTCGTAGGTGTCCTTGACGCCCATCAGGCGCTGTTCGTCGGAGTTGACGAAGAACAGGCCGCCGAAGGACCAGAAGGCCTGGCCGCCGAGGCTCGCCTCCGGCTCCTGGTCCAGGAGCAGCACCTTGCGCCCCGCGGCGGCGAGTTCGGCGGTCGCCACCAGTCCGGCGAGCCCGTGGCCCACGACGATGGCGTCCGCGTCCTGGGACTCGGCGCCGAAGGCAGGGAAGGCGCTCTGCACGAGGGCGGCGCCGGCCAGCACCCCGCCGGCCACGGTCAGGGTCTGGCGGCGGGTGACGCCGACGGGGGACACAGGAGTGGTCATGGAGCACCTCCGGGGCAGGTGACACGGGAAAGTTCAAGAGGGGGTAAAGACTGTTGTCGCGCCAACTGCGCTGTTACCGTCGGTATCCAGAAGGAAATCAGCACGTCACACCGGAGCGGTAGTGGCCGGGAGTCAAAGCGGAGCCCCTCGCGTTGTGGCCCGCCGACAGTCCCGGGAGGGGAGTCCATGACCGTGGTCCACGGCCCCGAGCCGGTCGTCGGCGTCCTGCTGGACATGGCCTCCGACACCGACGTCTGCGGCGAACTCGTGCGCGCCGCCCGCACCCGTTCCCCCGAACTGGCCCGGATCGGCGAGGCCGAGACCCGCTCGCACGTCACCGCGCTGATCCGGGCGGCCGGACCATGGCTCACCGCCCTCGGCCGCGCCGACGCCGTCGACGAACAGGACTTCGGCGCCGCCCTGTTGCTGGGCGCCGACCGTGCCGTCCAGGGTGTCGCCGTGACCGACGTGCTGCGGGGAGTGCAGGCGGCGCTCACCCGCGCGGTCGAGATCGCCCTGGACCGCTGCCGCGTCGCCGGGGTGCCCGACGCCGTACTGCTCTCGGTCGTGCTGCGGATGAAGGAGTACGGCGACGCAGTCGGACGGCATGTCGTCAACGGCTACCGGGCTGCCGAACAGGAGGCACCCCGGGAGGCGGGCGCGGTCCGTGGGCGACTGCTGCGGCTTCTCCTGGTCGACGGGGTCGCCCCGCCCACAGAGGAGTTGGGGCGGGCGGGGATCCGGTCGAACCCGGACGGACTGCACCACTGCTTCGCCGCCACCGCGGCCCACCCGCACGCCCTGCCCGTCTCCGCCCTCCTCGGCGGTCATGTGGCCGGAGTCGCCCCGAGCCCGCCGGACCCCGGAGAACTCTCGCCCGGCGCCCTGGTCGTGGTGGCCCCGGCCGCTCCGGCGGCGGAACTTCGGGCCCTGTACCGGCTGTGCGCCCGGGCCGTCGACCTGGGCCGCGCCCAGGGGCGGACCGGACTGTACGACCTCACCGAACTCGCCGCCGAACTCGCCCTCGCCGAACAACCCCTCCTGGGCGCGCACTTGAGCCGACACCTGCTGGGCGCCCTGGACCCGGCCGACGACTTCCACCGCCAACTCGCGCTCACCGCAAGGACGTTCCTGGACCACGGACGCCGACTCGATCAGACGGCGGCGGCCCTGTTCACCCACCCGAACACCGTCCGCTACCGCCTCGGCCGACTCCAGCAGATCACCGGCGACCAGCTGGGGGAGGGGAGTCCGGGACCGCTGCACACCCTGACGTATTGGTGGGCCCTCACCACCTGGCTGCACGGGGAGCCCTGACGGCTCCGTCGCCGCCGGCGTCGAAAACGGTGCACCTCGCGCCGTCGTCGGCGTACGTTCTCCGGGAGCCCGTCGAGGGGCGACGGGCCGGGAAGGACCGTGTGGACACCGACCGCCGAGTCAGGGCGCAGCGTTTCGCCGACCTGCACCGGGAGGGCTGCTTCCTGCTCCCCAACGCATGGGACGTGGGCAGCGCCCGGATCCTCGAGGCGGCCGGATTCCCGGCCGTGGCGACGACCAGCGCGGGTGTCGCCTTCTCCCTCGGGCGGCCCGACCACGACTTCTTCGCCGAACAGCCGCCCGAGGACCGCGTCGACCGGGCGACCATGCTGGGCCGGGTCCGTGAGATCGCGGGCGGGATCGCCGTACCGCTGAGCGCGGACCTGGAGGACGGATACGGCGAGTCGCCCGAGACGGTGGCCGCCACCATCGCGATGACGCTCGCCGCCGGAGCCGCGGGCGGCAACATCGAGGACTTCACCGGTGACCGCGCCCGGCCGCTGTACGACGAGAAACTCTCCGTCGACCGCATCCGCGCCGCCCGCGAGACCCTGGCGGCCGACGGCGAGCCCTTCGTCCTCGTGGGCCGCACCGACGTGCTCCTGGTCGGTGGCGCGCTCGACGAGGCCGTACGGCGGGCCAACGCCTACCTGGACGCCGGCGCCGACTGCGCGTTCGTCCCCGGCGCCGCCGATGCCGCGACCATCGGCACGCTGGTCCGCGAGATCGACGGCCCGCTCAACGTGGTGATGGGCCTCACCGGCAACGCGCTCTCCCTCGACGACCTGCGCGGACTCGGCGTACGACGGGTCACGGTCGGCGGCAGCATCGCCCGCGCGATGTACCGCCATCTGCTCGACGCGGCACGGGAGCTGGCCGACCGCGGCACGTTCTCCTACGCCGCCGGCCAGCTCTCCCAGACCGAGCTCAACGACCTGTTCCGGCAGGGCTAGAGGGCGGCGCCAGACAGCTCGGCGCCTCGGGGGCGTCCTCGGCGTGCCGGGTCAGCGCGCAGACCGTCCGCAGGGCGACCTTCCACCCGCCGTCCTGGAGTACGGCCGCCCCCGGGCCGCCGGTCCTCAGCCGGTGCCCGTCGCGCGTGAGGCCGTAGGCCACGTCGGCGTGCAGGTCCGAGGTGTACGACACGGAGGTCACCTCGGCGCGCAGCTTGCTGCCGATCGGGTCGCGGAAGAGGTTGTCGACCATCAGGGCGTTCTCGTCGCCGTCCTCGACGACGTCGGTGCGTTCGTCCAGGGAGGACCCGGGGGCGAAGAGGACCGTCCACGCCTTCCGGATGTCCTGTTCGGCCTGGGCCGGATCCGGGGGCGCGGTGACGGTCGGTGTCGGGGAGACGGAGAGCGACGGGGAGACCCCGGGCGTGGCCGGGCCAGGGGATCCGGTGGCGGAGGGCCGGGCCGTCCGGGAGGCGGTGTCGTCACCACCGCCTCCACCGGCGTCGCAGGCTCCGGTCAGGACGAGGGCGGCGACGGCGAGCGTCACCGCCCAGGCCCCTTGCCGTGCAGGGGAGTTCGCACAGGTCATGGCACTCCAACTCCGGGTTCGCCGTGTGGCTGGCCTACCCGGAGGCGGGGGAATCATCCGGGGCGGGTGTGTTTTCCCCGCGCGTTCCCCACGCGGGGCGGCGCCTACTCCACGGTGCCGCCCCGGCGCCGGACCGCGAAGACCACGGCCGCCGCCACCACGAGGATCCCCGCACCGATACCGGTCCAGGCGCTCGCGGACAGCCCGCCGTCGTCACCCTTCGCGGTGTCGGCGGCTTGCGGGGAGGCCGCCGGGCTCGTCTGCGCGGCCGTCGGAGTGGGGCTCTCGGAGAGGCTGGGCGAGGGACTGGGCGAGGCGCTGACCGGCTTCGCGCCCGGCGCCGCGGCCTCGAGCTTCAGTACGGGTGCCGGGTTCTCGCCGTTCTCGTCCAGTTCGATCCAGCGGTCGACGTGTCCGTCGCCGTAGGTCTGGAGGGTCTTGAAGGGCACCTCCTTCGCGTCCGGCAACTGCCGTACGACCACGGAGTACACGGCGCTCGCACCGGTCTTCAGCTCCGTGCCCCTGACGGTGTAGCCGTCGTCGGTCGCGCTGAACTTCCAGCCCTTGGGGCCCTTGTCGTAGACCACGTCGGCAGGGGCGATGCCCTTGGGCAGGACCACCCGCACCTCCTTGATCCCGGAGGAGTCGGACTCGGCCTCGGCGTGGAAGGAGACGGTGACGTTCTCGGCGAGGGCCTGCGCCTTGTCGGCCTCGACCTCCGTGTGTGCGGCGGCCGGAACGGCGGTGAACAGCACGGCGGTTGCCGCCGTGGCGACGGCGACGGACAGACGGGGCAGGGTGATACGGGACATGGATGTCTCCAGGCAGGGTGGTACGGCGGGCGGGCCGTCCGGCGTGGGCCGGACCGGCGTCCCGGTGAGGTCAGTGGGCGGGAGCTGCGCTCGCCGCTGGAGGACCCCGCCGTACCACCGCGTGCGCCAGCAACAGCCGCCCGGTGAGCGGTCGTTCGTCGCGGATCGGCACGACGGCGACCGCGGCCGTCGGCGCGGGTGACGCGGGCCGGGCGAACAGCACCAGGGCGGCGGCCAGTCGGGGCCGTACCGCGTCCAGTGCCGCCGTCACACCGCGGGCCACCGTCCAGCAGGCCGCGTCCGCGCGGTGCAGCAGGACCGCGACCAGGGCGGCGACCAGCGCGTGGGCGACCGTCATGGCGAGGGATCCGTGCGGGCTCTCGTGCCACGCCGGCCGGGTGCCGTGCAGATGGCCTCCCGGGTGCCGGGAGGCCGACGCGTGCGCGGTGACCGTCAGCCACAGATGCAGTCCGGACTGGCCCGCGACACTGCAGGCGACGACCGTCGCCAGGCTGCGGGGCCGCTGCACACCGACAAGGCCCACCGCGAAGAGCACGGCCGCCGCGGCGGCGCCCCGCGTCCAGGGCACGGGACCCTCGGAGAGCAGGTGATGGGCGCTGACCCCGAGCACCGTGCCGACGACGGCGAACACCGCGGCCCGCAGAACGGGCAGAGGCGCGCGAGTCGTCGTGACGGAACGGTGCATGGCCTGCTCATCATGGGCCATCCCGGCCCCGCTCGGCAGGGGGGTCCGGAAAAGACCGCGCTGCCGCTCCGTACGACCCGAGCCGGCGGTAGGTCGCGTGGGCGCGCGAGCGTCCTGGAACGGTCAGCCGGACGCCGTGCCGTTGCCGCCGGGCTCGACGACCTCCCCCTTGATCACCTGGGGGGTCGGCCGGCCCTCCTTCGCCGCCCGTGCCTCCGCCTTGAGGATGCGCGCCGACTTTCCCGCGGAACGGGTCAGCTCGGGACCCTTCTTGATGGCGAGGACGGCTATGACGACGATCAGGATGATCGCGAGTTCGCTCAGTCCGAACATGTGAAGGCCTCCGTCAGACGTTGACGCCCGGAGTCGGACGCGACGCCCGCCGGACCGGCAGCGTATCCGGTCCCTCCCCGCCAGGTCACTTTGCTTGTCCTTTACTCTTGTGTGGAACGTCCCCGACCGACGAGAAGGAGCCACAGTTCCGCAATGGGTGAGCCTCCCAGTACCGACCGTGCCGTCCGCCGCCCGACCAGGGGAGCGGGGGTGGCCCGGTGACCGAGATCCTGCTGCTCCTGGCGGCCCTCCTCCTCACCCTGGCCTGCGCCGTGTTCGTCGCCGCCGAGTTCTCGCTGACCACCGTCGAGCGCGGTGACCTGGAGCGGGCCGCCGAGGCCGGAGAGCGCGGCGCCGAGGGCGCCCTGCAGGCCGTACGCCGGCTGACCTTCCAGCTCTCCGGCGCCCAGCTCGGCATCACCGTCACCTCGCTGCTGATCGGCATGCTCGCCGAGCCCTCCCTCGCGGCGCTCCTCAAGGGCCCGCTGCGGGCCGTCGGCCTGGGCGGCGCCGCCGCACCGGTGGCGACCGCACTGGGCGTGGCCCTGTCGACCGTCGTGCTGATGGTGGTCGGCGAACTCGTGCCGAAGAACTGGGCGATCTCCCGCCCGCTGGCCGTCGCCAAGGTGGTGGCCGGACCGCAGAGCGCCTTCACCGCCGTCTTCGGCCCGTTCATCCGGCACCTCAACAACACCGCGAACCGTGTCGTACGCCGCCTCGGCCTGGAGCCCGCCGAGGAGCTGGCCTCCGCCCGCAGCCCCGCGGAACTGGTGGCGCTGGCCGAGCGTTCCGCCGCCGAGGGCGCCCTGGAGGCCGACTCCGCCGAGCTGTTCGTGCGCACCCTGCACCTGGGCGAGCTGACCGCCGAGAACGTCATGACACCGCGCGTCGACGTCAAGGCCCTCGAAGCCCACGCGACCGCCGCCGACGCCGCGAACCTCACCCACGCCACCGGCCTGTCCCGCTTCCCGGTCTACCGCGACAGCCTGGACGAGGTCATCGGCACCGTGCACATCCGTGACGTGCTCGCCCTGGAACCCGGGAAGCGGGCCGTCACCCCGGTCACCGAACTGGCCACCGCACCCCTGCTGGTGCCGGACAGCCTGACCGCCGACCTGCTCCTGCAGCGGCTGCGGGCCAACCGCACCATGGCCGTCGTCATCGACGAGTACGGCGGCACGGCGGGCGTGGCGACCGTCGAGGACATCGTCGAGGAGGTCGTGGGCGAGGTCCGCGACGAGCACGACCCCGTCGAGATCCCCGACCTGCGGCCCGCCGGCGACGGAGCCTGGGAGGCGGAGGGATCCGTCCGCGTCGACCGGCTGGGCGGGATAGGCCTCACGGCGCCCGAGGGGCCGTACGAAACCGTGGCCGGACTGATCGCCACCCGCCTCGCGCGGATCCCCGCCCGGGGCGACGGCCTCGACCTGGACGGCTGGCGCCTGGAGGTCCTGGACGTGGACCACCACCGCGCCGACCGCGTCCGCATCACCGCGCCGGAGCCCGCCCGGGCTCCGGCCCAGGCCGGGGAGGACACCCGATGACCACCGTGCAACTGCTCGTCGGCGCCCTGACCCTGCTGACCAACGCGTTCTTCGTGGGCGGCGAGTTCGCCCTGATCGCCGTGCGCCGCAGCCAGATCGAGCCCCACGCGCGGGACGGCCACAAGCGGGCCCGGATGACCCTGTGGGGCCTGGAACACCTCTCCGCGATGATGGCCACCGCCCAGCTCGGCATCACCGTCTCCTCGCTGGTGCTGGGCGCGGTCGCCGAACCCGCCATCGCGCACCTGCTGGAGCCGGGGTTCGGGGCGGCCCGCGTCCCGGACGGCCTGGTGCACCCGATCGCGTTCGTGATCGCCCTGTCCCTGGCCACCTATCTGCACATGCTGATCGGCGAGATGATCCCGAAGAACATCGCCCTCGCGGCCCCCGTGCCGACCGCGCTGCTCCTCGGCCCGCCCCTGGTCGCTCTGACGCGCGCGCTCAGGCCGTTCGTGTTCGGCGTCAACGCCTTCGCCAACGCCCTGCTGAAGCTGCTGCGCGTCGAACCGAGGGACGAGGTCGAGTCGGTCTTCACCGACGACCAGCTCGCCCGCATGGTCGTGGACGCCAGCGAGGCCGGACTCCTCTCACCGGCCGACGGCGAACGACTGCGGGACGCCCTGGAGCTGGGCACACGTCCCGTGGGCGAGATCCTCGTCCCCGCTCAGAAGATGGTGACCGTGGACGCCTCGGTCACCCCGGCCCGCCTGGAGCGGGTGGCCGCGGACGCGGGCTACTCCCGCTTCCCCGTCACCGGCCCGGACGGCACCCTGCTGGGCTATCTGCACATCAAGGACACCCTCGGCGTCACCGACCGCGACCAGCCCTTCCCGCGCGCCGCCCTGCACCCGGTCACCCGGGTCCGCATCGACACCCCGCTGGACGACACCCTCACCGCGCTGCGCGCCGGCGGGAGCCATCTGGCGGCGGTGACGGGGGAGGCGGGCGCCGTCCTCGGGTTCGTGACCATGGAGGACGTCCTGACCGAGCTGGTGGGACCGGCCCCCGCGACCGCGTGACCGGCGGGCGGTCCCGCCCTGCGCCTGGTAGATCTGGGAACGCCGTTCCCGTCCCGGCCGTTCACACACTGCACGTCACTACCGAAGGAGCAAGCCCGTGTCCGCCCCACCGACGGACTCCCGCCCGACGCGATCGACCCTGCGTTGAGTACCACCAGCGCCGTCCTCGGTCTGCTCGCCGTGTTCCTGCTGACCGCGGGGACCGGATACTTCGTCGCCCAGGAGTTCGCCTACGTCTCCGCGGACCGGCTCGCCCTCTCCCGCGAGGCCGAGGCCGGTGACAGGAAGGCCGCCCGCGCCCTCAAGGTCCTGGGCCGGCTGTCCTTCATGCTCTCCGGCGCCCAGCTGGGCATCACCGTCACGGGCCTGATCGTCGGCTTCATCGCCGAACCGTCGGTCTCCGCGCTGCTGAAGCCCGCCCTGACCGGGACGGGCATCCCCGAGGGGGCCGTCGGCGGCATCTCCGTCGTGCTGGCCTTCGTCCTTGCCACCGTCGTCCAGATGGTCCTCGGCGAACTCGCTCCGAAGAACCTCGCGATCGCCGTCCCCGAACGGCTCGCGAAGGCCCTGGCACCCTCCACGCTCGGATACCTCAAGGTCGTCGGCCCGCTCGTGCACGTCTTCGACGGCGCGGCCAACCGACTGCTCCGCAGGGCCGGCATCGAACCCGTCGAGGAACTCCACCACGGCGCCACCCTGGAGGAGCTCGGCCACCTCATCGGCGAGTCCCACGAACAGGGCGAGCTGCCCAAGGACACCGCCGAACTCCTCGACCACGCCCTGGAGTTCTCCGAGCGCACCCTCGACGAGGTGATGGTGCCGCGCGTCGACGCCGTCTTCGTCCGCAGGGACGCCACCGCTGCCGAGGCGATCGACCTGATCGCCGAGCACGGCCACTCCACCTACCCCGTCCTCGGCGACCACCCCGACGACGTGCCCGGCGTCCTGGGCGTACGGGAGTTGATGCGCCTGCCCGCCCGTGAGCTCGCCCGGGCCACCGCGGGCACCCTCGCCCGCACCCCGCTGCTGCTCCCCGACACGCTTCCGCTGCCGGATGCCGTCGAGCGGATGCGGGAGCGGGACGACGAGTTCGCCGTCGTCCTCGACGAACACGGCGGCATCGCCGGCATCGTCACCTACGAGGACATCGCCGAGGAACTGGTCGGCGACATCGCCGACGAGACCGACACCGTCACCGAACTCGCCGTACCCGACGGGGCGGGCTGGCTGGTCGACGCGGGCCGCCGCCTCGACGAGATCGCCGACGCCACCGGCGTCCACCTGCCCGAGGAGGAGGACTACGACACCGTCGCGGGCCTGGTCGTGGACCGACTCGGCCGTTTCCCCGCCATCGGGGACCGGATCACCGTCGACCTGCCCCTCGGCGGCCGCGCGGTGATCGACGTACGGACCCTGGACCGGCATGTGCCGGACCGGGTCCGCATCGAGAGGCTGCCTGAACGCGGGTCCGGGTCCGCGTCCGAGCCCGCGGAGGAGCAGGCATGAGTTTCCCCATGGCGCTCTTCGTCACCGTCCTGCTGCTGATCGGCAGCGGGTTCTTCGTCGCCGCCGAGTTCGCGCTGGTCGCCGCCAAGCGGCACCGCATGGAGAAGGCCGCGGCACAGGGCCGACGCGGCGCGAAGGCGGCCCTGGCCGGGATGCGCGAGCTGTCCCTGATGCTGGCAGGCGCCCAACTCGGCATCACCGTCTGCACCCTGGGCCTCGGCTCGGTCTCCAAGCCCGCGATCTCCCACGAACTCGAACCACTGCTCCACGAGTTGGGCCTGCCCAGCGGACTCAGCTACGGCGTGGCCTTCGTGTTCGCCATGTTCGTCGTGGTGTTCCTGCACATGGTGCTCGGTGAGATGGCCCCCAAGTCCTGGGCGATCGCCCACCCCGAGCGTTCCGCGATGCTGCTCGCACCGCCCTTCCGAGCTGTCGTCAAGGTCGTCCGGCCGCTGATCTCGGTGCTCAACACCATGAGCAACGCACTGGTACGGCTGTGCCGGGTCACCCCGCGCGACGAGCTGGCCGCGGTGCACAACAGGGAGCAACTGACCCACCTGGTCGAGGAGTCGGAGCGCCTCGGCCTGATCAGCGAGGCCGACTCCGACCTGCTCACCCGCTCGCTCACCGAGCCCGAGACCCCGGTCGGCGAGCTCCGGATCCCGACCGCGGAGATCACGTCGGTGGCCGGCACCGCCGACCTCGACACCATCCTGCGCACGGCCGCCGACCACGACCGCACCCGCATGCTGGTCCGCGAGGGCGACCTTGTTCTCGGCTCCCTGCACGCCCGTGACGCCCTGGTGGCCCGCGCCCGGGGCCGCACCGGGACCGCCCGCACCCTGGCCCGCCCGGTCCCGGAACTGACGCAGGACACCAAGGTCGCCGACGCGATCGACCTGCTCCGCCGCAACCGCGCCTCGCTGGCGGTAGTACGCGACGAGGCGGGCACGCTCACGGGCATGGTGACCCTGGACGACCTGCTGGCGCGCTATCTGCAGCCGCAGTCGGCCTGATCCGGATTCCGCGCGGACACGGCCAACCGACGGAGTGCGCATCACGGTTGGACGCAACCTCGACCCACCCCACAACCAAGAAGGTGCTGGTCGACCGGCTCAGCGACGGACGCGGTAGCGGATGTGAGTGGCCTCCGGCGTGTCGATCACCCGGATGATCTCCAACTCGATCTGCGACGGCAGGACGTCGAACAGGCGACGGCCATCACCGAGCAGCACCGGGATCTGATGGATCTGCACCTCATCCAGCACCCCGGCCTCAAGCGCCCGTTGCGCCGTGTACGCGCCACGCACCTGCACGTCCTTGTCCCCGGCGGCGGCCTTGGCCTGTGCCATCGCGCTTTCGATCCCGTCGGTCACGTAGGTCACCAACGGATAGCCCCAACGGGCGGCGGGGCCGGGCGGGCGGTGACTGGGCACGAAGATCGGGAGACCACCGTGATCACCGCCCCAGTGATCCATGAGCTCGGCAGTGCGTCGTCCCACGAGCACCGCACCGGCTGTGTTCCATTCGTCCTGGAATTGCGAGACCGGCCCGGACGGCGGGCCGGACTCGTCCTCAGGGCCGGCCCACTTGTGCAGTCGTTCGCCGTCGTCGCCGCCCAGAAAATCGTTTGGATCGGCGATATATCCGTCGAGTGACATCGACATGTCGAGCACTGATGCGGACACTTCGACCTCCTGTGGGTTCGATCCGGCCTGGTTCAACCGTGCTGTAGACCCGGCATGGCGGCATTACTCATCGGGCATCGCAGCGGCAACGGCTCACGTGAGCCTGTTTGCCTCTTGTTCGACGGCGCTTGCGCGGGCAGCCATCTGGATCTCGCCCAGCCGGGACGACGACGGCGACTCACCGGCACATGACTGAGGGCAGGGAGGTCGCGACCTCCTTGCCCTCCTCAACGTATAGCTGACGGGGGGCCTTGCGGCAAGGCCCCGGTGGTGCCGCACAATCCTCGTCCGAGGCCGCAACCTGCGGAAACAGACGATGAGCGCGGTGGGGCGGCTCGTGTCCACAGAGGGGGATTCGATGATCGACGTGACCGTCGTCGGCGGCGGACCGACCGGACTGATGCTGGCAGCCGAGCTGCGGCTGCACGGGGTGCGGGTGGTCGTCCTGGAGAAGGCGGCCGAGCCGACCGAGGTCGTCCGCTCGCTCGGTCTGCACGTGCGCAGCATCGAGGTGATGGACCAGCGCGGGCTGCTGGAGCGGTTCCTCGCCCACGGAAGGCAGTTCACCGCCGGCGGTTACTTCGCCGCCATCGACAAGCCCTGGCCGGGACAGCTGGACAGCGCGCACGCCTATGTCCTCGCCCTCCCTCAGACGACCACCGACCGGCTGCTGGCCGAGCGTGCCGTCGAGCTCGGCGCCGAGATCCGGCGCGGCAGCGAACTGGTCGCGCTGAGCCAGTACGGCGACGGGGCCGGAGCCGGGGTGAACGCCGAACTCGCCGACGGCACCCGGCTCCGTTCGCGCTACCTCGTCGGCTGCGACGGCGGCCGCAGCACGGTGCGCAGGCTGCTCGGTGTCGGCTTCCCCGGCGAACCCGCCCGGGCCGAGACACTGCTCGGCGCCATGGAGGTCGGTGTGCCGCCGGAGACGGTGAGCAAGGTGGTGACCGAGATCCGCCGCACCCAGAAGCGGTTCGGCCTCGGGCCCGTCGGGGACGGGCTGTACCGCGTCGTCGTGCCCGCAGAGGGGGTGGCGCAGGACCGCTCGGTCGCGCCGACCCTCGACGAGTTCAAGCGACAGCTGCGGGCGGTCGCCGGCACCGACTTCGGGGTCCATTCACCGCGCTGGCTGTCCCGCTTCGGCGACGCCACCCGGCAGGCGGAGCGCTACCGGGTCGGCCGGGTGCTGCTGGCCGGCGACGCGGCACACGTCCACCCGCCGGTGGGCGGGCAGGGCCTCAACCTCGGTGTCCAGGACGCGTTCAACCTGGGCTGGAAACTGGCCGCCGAGGTGGCCGGCTGGGCGCCCGCAGGACTGCTGGACAGCTACCACGCCGAACGGCACCCGGTGGCCGCCGACGTGCTGAGCAACACCCGCGCGCAGATGGAGCTGCTGTCCACCGAGCCGGGGCCACGGGCGGTGCGTCGACTGCTGTCGCAGCTGATGGACTTCGACGAGGTGAACCGGTACCTGATCGAGAAGATCACCGCGATCGGCGTGCGCTACGACTTCGGCGAGGGCCATGAACTGCTCGGCCGGCGCCTGCGGGACCTTCCGCTGAAGCGCGGCCGCCTCTACGAGCTGATGCACGGCGGCCGCGGACTGCTCCTCGACCGGACCGGGCGGCTCTCGGTGTCGGGCTGGTCGGACCGGGTCGACCACGTCGTCGACGGCAGCGAGGAACTGGACGTGCCCGCGGTACTGCTGCGGCCGGACGGCCATGTCGCCTGGGTGGGCGAGGACCAGGCGGAACTGCTCGCCCGGCTGCCCAGGTGGTTCGGCGCCGCCGCCTGAGCGCGACGAAACGCAGACCCGCGAGGCCCGGTTGCCCGGGCGCTCGCGGGTGCGGTCCGACGTGTACCGGGTGGTGTCAGACGGTGGCGGGCAGCACGTGATCGCCCGCCTTGTCCGTGCTCAGGCACAGCGAGCAGACCACCGCGTCGTGGGTGGCGCAGGCGGCCAGGTCGGGGCGCTCGTACGGCTGCCGGCAGACGTGGCAGTCGTAGGTGACCGCGCTCGGGTTGCCGTCGGCGTCCAGCATCGGCTCGTCGATGCCGTCGTCGGTGCGGCGCAGGTAGTACTTGCCCTTGGTGACGACGGCCATCAGCGGGGTGAGGACGAAGGCGATCAGGGCGGCGGCGACGGGGGAGTACGGCTGGAGGGTGTCGCCGAGGGCGTGGAAGTACATGGCGATGGACAGGCCGGAGGCGGCGACGAAGGCGACCACACCGACCGGGTTCACGGCGTAGAGCATGCCGCGGCGGAACTCGGGGGCGTGCGGGGAGAGTTTGAGCAGGTACTTGTTGATGCCGATGTCGGTGGCGACGGTGACCACCCAGGCGATCGCGCAGTTCGAGTAGAACCCGAGGATGTCGTTGAGGAAGCTGAACATGTCGGCTTCCATCAGGGCGAGCGCGAAGCCCAGGTTGACCAGGACGAAGACCATGCGGCCGGGGTAGTGCTTGGTGAGGCGGGTGAAGGAGTTGGTCCAGGCGAGCGAGCCGGAGTAGGCGTTCGTCACGTTGATCTTGATCTGGCTGATCACGACGAGAGCCACGGCCAGCGGGAGCACCAGCCAGGACGGCATCATCGCGTCGAAGGCGCCCTTGAACTGCTGGATGGGTTCGGGGGCGACGTCCGCGCCGACCTTCGCGAGGATGTACACGGCGAGGAAGACGCCGATGACCTGCTTCAGCGCGCCGAGCACCACCCAGCCGGGTCCGGCCATGATGACCGCGGTCCACCAACTGCGCTTGTTCGCCTCGGTCTTGGGCGGCATGAAGCGCAGGTAGTCGATCTGCTCACCGATCTGCGCGATGAGCGAGAGACACACGCCCGCGCCGAGCAGCACGGAGGCCGTGTTGACGCCGCCGTCGCCGTCGGTGCCCGCGTAGGCGAGGAAACGGTCGACGGTGCCCGGGTCGGTGGAGACCAGGTAGACCAGCGGGCCACCCATCAGCAGCAGCCAGAACGGGGTCGTCCACACCTGGAGCTTGCTCAGCGCCTTCATGCCGTAGATGACCAGCGGGATCACCATCAGCGTGGAGACCAGGTAGCCCAGCCACAGCGGGAGTCCGAGGCCGAGCTTGAGGCCCTGGGCCATGATCGAGCCTTCGAGGGCGAAGAAGATGAAGGTGAAGCTGGCGAAGATGACGCTGGTGAGGACCGAGCCGTAGTAGCCGAAGCCGGAGCCGCGGGTGATCAGGTCGAGGTCGATGTTGTAGCGGGCGCCGTAGTAGGCGAGGGGGAACCCGGTGACGAAGATGACGACGGCGGCGACGGCGATCGCCACGAGCGCGTTGCCGGTGCCGTGGGCCAGGCCGATGCCGGCACCGATGGAGAAGTCGGCCATGTAGGCGATGCCGCCGAGTGCCGTGGTGGCCACGACCATCGGGGTCCAGCGGCGGTAACTGCGGGGCGCGAAGCGGAGGGTGTAGTCCTCCAGGGTCTCGTTGGCCGCCTGGTCGGCGGACGTCGTCGGGTCTGCCGTTGCCGACCGTGACTCGGTTGTGCTCATGTCACGCCTCCCGGTGGGGCTCGGAGCGGGTGGTGGGGCACGTGCGGGGACCCCGCGTGACGTCGTCGGCAGGAGGGGGCGGTCGCCGGGCCGTCGTCAGCTGCCCGGCGGCCTGTATACGACGTGGATCCCACGGCGGGTCACCCTAGGAAGCGGTTGTTACCGAGCGGCCGGGCTGTCATGAACGCGGCGTTTCCGAAAGCTCACCCGGCATGCGGGTGGGGCGGGCGGGCGTGAGGGGGCGGCCGGTGATCACCTTGGTCCGGCGGGCACTGGAGGCGACGCGCCTCGCCCGGGACATCCGGTATGCAGTGCCGCCCGAGGCGCCGGGTGGTCGCTGCGGTCCGGTCAGGCCCGGGTGCTTGGCCTGTCGTCGGAGGAGACCGTACGGTCCGCCTCGTCCCGGACGAGCAGGGACAGCAGGGACGCCACCGTCAGACCCGCCTCGGCCGGATGACGCAGGATCTTGCCCGGGGCGATCCGGTAGGTGTTGGTGCGCCCCTCCTTGATGTGCGAGAGATACCCGTCCTGCTCCAGATCGGAAATGATTTTCTGGACGGCGCGTTCGGTGAGCCGGCAGTGTGCGGCGATGTCGCGGATCCGGGCGGTGTGATCGTCGGCGATCACGGCCAGCACGCGTGCGTGGTTGGTGACGAACGTCCATCCGGTGTGTGCCTCGGGAACTCCATCCATGTCCCCTACTCTACCGACCATAGATTCGCGCATCAAAAAACCTGAACATAGTTTCGTGTATTGGTTGACGTATGTGGGCCGGGAAGGGAGCCTGGGTGGCAGAGGCAGCCGAGCACACTAGGGAGAAGGGCCATGCCGGAACCTGCGCACTCGGCGCAGCCCCTCATCGCGCGGGACGTGCGTCCGCCATGTCTGGCCACGGTCGAGTCCGCGGTGGCCGGTGACCGGATGGGCGTCACATGCCGTGGTGAGTTCGACGTGGGCGCCGAGTGGCTTCAGCCCGAGCTCCACGCCGCCCTCGACCGCTCGGCCACCGGCGTCGACCTGGACCTGAGCGAGGTCGGATTCTGCGACTGCGGGGGCCTCAACGTCCTGCTGGGTCTGCGCCGGGCGGCCCTCGACCAGGGCAAGACCGTCGCCGTCCGGGTGTGCAGCCCTGCCGTCGGACGGCTGCTCGACCTGACCGGCGCCCGGGAGCTGTTCGTGGCGGAGGAAACGCGGAACGCGGAGGAACCGGAGTACGCGGACGACCCGGCGCCCCCGGACACCGAGGCCGTACGCGCCCTCCACGACGCGAGCCGGCTCGTGGACGTCGACGACGAGCTCCGCCTGGAGGTGGCCCAGCTGCGTCGGGCGATGCGGACCCGGCCGGCCATCGACGTGGCCCGCGGCATCGTGATGGCCTCCTTCGGACTGAGCGCCGAGGACGCCTGGACGGTGCTCGTCACCGCCTCCCAGAACACCAACACCAAGGTGCACCAGCTCGCCCGGGGCCTGGTGGGTGCCGTCCACGGAGCCGCGGTTCCGGAGGAGGTACGGCAGCAGATGGCGGTGGCTGTCGCCAAGGTGCGTCAGACCCCGGCCCCGTCCGAGGCCATCGCGGTGGGGGAGCCCGGAACCGAGGTCCAGGACGCCTCGCCCTGACCGCCTAGGTGAGTTCCAGCAGTCCCCGCCGTACCGCCTCGGAGACCGCCGCCGCCCTGTTCTCGACGCCGAGCTTGCGGTAGACGCGGACCAGGTGGGTCTTGATCGTCGCCTCGCTGAGGTACAGGGAATCGGCGATGGCGCGGTTGCTGTGGCCGTCGGCCATCAGCTGGATGACCTCCCGTTCCCTGCGGGTCAACTCCGGTGCAGGACTGACCACTTGGCCGACCAGGTCCCCGACGACCTCGGGCGCGAGCCCCATCCCGCCCACCGCTGCGCTGCGCACGGCCCGGAAGAGGTCCTCGGGCGGTCCGGCCTTGAGCACGTAACCGCGCGCCCCGGCCTCCAGCGCCCGCACCACCTCGGCGCGCCCTGAATAGCTGGTCAGCATCACCACGGGCAGCCCCGGAGCCCGGGCGGCCAGCACGCGGACCGCCTCGACGCCGTCGGCCACCTCGCTGCCCCGGCGCGTACCCTCGAACCGCAGATCCATCAGGACGACGTCGGGCGCGAGATCCACCGCGAGGCTCACGGCCTCGCCGGGATCGGACGCCTCCGCGATCACGTCGAGGTCCGGCTCGCCCTCCAGCAGGGCGCGCAGCCCGGCCCGTACGACGGTGTGGTCGTCGGCGACGAGCAGGCGCAGCGGGGCCGCCGTCACCGCAGCGCCGCCGTCGGGCTCAGCGACAGCGGTGCGCCGGAGCGCGCGCGGGCGGGGACGGTGGCCCGGATCCGGGTGCCCCGGCCCGGTACGGGCTCGACGGCGAGATCACCGCCGTACTCCCTCAGCCGTGCCCGGGTGGCCGGCAGCCCGAAGCCGCGGCCCGAGGCGGACGTGCCGTCGACGCGGGCGAGGTCGAAGCCGACGCCGTCGTCGCACAGGTCGAGGGCGACGCGGTCCGTGCCCTGGTGGAGCGTCACGAGCAGGCTGGTCGCGTGCGCGTGCTCCCGCACGTTGGCCAGCATGCCCTGCGCGACCCGGAAGAGCGTGGTGGCGGCCTGTTCGTCGAGTTCGGGGCGGTGCCCTCCCGTCGAACGGAACCGTACGCGCGCCGCCGTGCCGTCCTGCTGGGCGCGCAGGCACAACAGCCGCAGGGAGCCTTCGAGGCCTTCCTCGGCGACCACGGAGGGGGTGAGGTCCCGGATCATCCGCCGGGTCTCGGCGAGGCTCACGTCCAGGCCGTCGGCGACCGCGCGAACCCGGGTGCGGGCCGTGTCCGGACGTCGTTCCCAGTCGCGCTCGGCGGCCTGCAGCAGCATCAGGCTGCCGGACAGTTCCTGGGCGAGCGTGTCGTGCAGGTCCCGGGCGATGCGCTCGCGTTCCCCGAGGACACCGGCCCGCCGCTGCTCCCGCGCCAGGACGTCACGGGTGCCGCGCAACTCGTCCACCAGGCGCTGGCGCTCGACGGCGTCCCGCTGCAGGGCCCGGTACAGCGCGACCGTGCCCCACACGGCGGCCGCCGGGATGAGCACCATCTCCGCGTCGAACCCGCCCGCGCTCCGGGTCAGCTGACCGACCAGCACGAGCGTGAGGGCGCCCGTCGTGACCGTGGACGCCCGGGGGCCGAGCGTCCGCAGGGCCACGCAGGACAGGGGTACGGCACACCAGACGTAGGCGGTGGTCAGAAGGGGCGGGGTGAGCGCGAGGAGCACCGCCCACAGCGCGACCAGGGCCGCCACCCAGAGGTGCCGGACGAGCGGCCCCAGCCTGTCGGCCAGGGCCAGCCCGGTCGCGTACGTCGTGGCCAGCAGTGCGTTGACGGTCACGATGTCCCAGCACAGCGGGGTGTTCAGCTCGACGAGCCGCACCACCGCGGAGGCGACGACGACGAAGAACACGAGATGCGGGACGTGCCGCAGGGCGTGGTGGTCGTACACGCCGGACCCCCTGAACGAAAGATCCATCGGGACAGGGGGTCCGAGTCTAGCCACCGCCTGTATGAGCGGTGTGAAGAGCGGGCGGTCAGGCGCCGGGGTGCAGTCCCAGCACGCCGGGCGTGGGGTCGCCCTTCACCTCGCCGAAGTACAGGGCGAAGGTCTGCTTCAGACGCTCCACCTGGGCGCGGTCCTCCATGAACGCGGGGAAGCCGTCCACGTGGGCGTTCGGGTACTCCCACAGTGGCTTCAGGCCGGCCGGGGGTGTGATGTCGGTGCGCACCGACCAGCCGTTGAAGGAGTTCCTCTGCACCTCGGCGGACAACTGCCAGTTGAGGTACAGCTTGGCGGCCGTCGGGTTCTTCGCCTGCTTGAGGACGGCCGCGCGCTGGCCCCAGCCCATGAAGGGGTGCCCGTCGGCGATGACGAACTTCGCGGGGGACGTGGAGGAGGGGATCGCCGAGCCCGCGGTGCCGATGCCGATCGCCTTCGTCCCGCCGAAGACCGCTTCGCCCGGCGAGTTGCTGCCCCGCGCGAACCGCACGTCCTGCGCGGCGAGTGCGGCCACCCACTCCCAGCCGTACTTCTGGACGTACAGCGAGTAGAGGTAGAGGACGGCGTCGTCGTCGTGCGGGTACGACGAGGCGATCTGGCCCTTCCACTTCGGGTCGATCAGGTCGCGCGGGCTGCGCGGGGCGTCCGAGCCCACGGCGGCCGTGCCGTACAGGAAGCTGAACGCGATCGCGGAGACCGCGACCCAGCCGCCCTGCGGGTCCCTGAACGACGGGTGCAGCTTCGAGAACCCGGCGGGCTTGTAGCGCAGCAGCCGGCCCTGCCGGTTCCAGCGCACGAAGTCCTGCAGGGTCTGCATCTGTACGACGTCCGGGACGAGGGTGTCCGTCGCGAACTGGTTGTCGACGCGGACGTCGTGGTACTTGCTGTAGTCCACGATCAGCGTCAGGTCGATGTCCGGGAAGCGGGCCTTGAAGGCCGCCTTCGTGCCGTCCTGCTGGGTCGGGGTGTCGCCGCCGGCGTAGATGACGAGCTTCCCGCCCTCCTTGAGGGCGGCCCGGTAGAGCTCGTCGAGGGTACGGGTCTCCTCGCGTGCGGTGGAGTGCTGTACGGCGGGGGAGGAGGGGGCGGCCGAGGCGGAGGTCGCGGTGGCGCCGATCGCACCGAGACCGAGCGCCGCGCCGGCACCGGTGGTGAGGACACGTCGTCTGCTGGGGAAGCTGGACACGCTGCGGGGACCTCTCTGATGGGGGGTGACGTTCAGGGCCCGGCGCCTGGGGCGACTGTCAGTCTGCAGCGGGTGCGCGCGGCACCGCGTCGTCCGTACGGTTCGAGGAGCCGTCCGACGGTGGAACCCGCGTTCAACCGATCGGTTGAACCGGCGGTCACGACAAGGTCCGGCCTGGGGGCGGCTACCCGCGGTCGGTGTCCTGACCGAAGGCCCTCAGGATTCGCTCGGCGGCCAGCGTGGCCGTCAACTCCCCATCCCTGACCTGCTGTTCGAGGTCCGGGGCGAGGGCGCGGACGGCCGGGTCGGAGCGGAGGCGGCCGAGCAGGTCGTCGCGGACCATCGTCCAGGTCCAGTCCACCTGCTGGTCACGTCGTTTGGCGGCGAGACGGCCCGTGGATTCGAGCAGCGTGCGGTGCTGTTCGAGGCGCTCCCACACGGTGTCCAGGCCCGCCGACTCGCGGGCGCTGCAGCTCAGCACGGGCGGAGTCCAGGCCGCGTCCCTGCCGTGCATCAGACGCAGAGCGCCCGCCAACTCCCGTGCGGCGGCCTGCGCGTCGCGCTGATGCGGCCCGTCCGCCTTGTTCACGGCGATCACGTCGGCCAGCTCCAGGACGCCCTTCTTGATGCCCTGGAGCTGGTCGCCGGTACGGGCCAGGGTCAACAGCAGGAAGGAGTCGACCATGTTGGCGACGGCGGTCTCCGACTGGCCGACACCGACGGTCTCGACGAGCACGACGTCGTAGCCCGCGGCCTCCATCACCACGATCGACTCCCGGGTCGCCTTGGCCACCCCGCCGAGCGTGCCCGCCGTGGGGGAGGGCCGGACGAAGGCCGCCGGGTCGACGGCCAGGCGCTCCATGCGGGTCTTGTCGCCGAGGATCGAGCCGCCGGTACGGCTGGAGGACGGGTCCACCGCGAGCACGGCCACCCGGTGCCCGAGCGAGGTCAGCATCGTGCCGAACGCGTCGATGAACGTCGACTTGCCCACGCCCGGTACCCCACTGACGCCGATCCGCCGCGCCCGGCCGCTGTGCGGGAGCAGTTCGGTGAGCAACTCCTGTGCGAGCGGCCGGTGCCGGGGATGGGTGGACTCGACGAGCGTGATGGCACGGGCGACGATCGCCCGCCTGCCGTCGAGTACACCCTTCACATAGGTGTCGAGTTCGATCACTGCCCGTGCCCGAGGTCGGCGGACAGGCGTTCCACCAGGTCGTACGCCGCGTCCGGGATCACCGTCCCGGGCGGGAACACGGCCGCCGCGCCCATCTCCAGGAGGGTCGGCACGTCCTGCGGCGGGATCACCCCGCCCACCACGATCATGATGTCCTCGCGGCCCTCCTCGGCGAGCGCCTCACGCAGCGCCGGTACGAGGGTGAGGTGCCCCGCGGCCAGGGACGAGACGCCCACGATGTGCACGTCCGCCTCGACGGCCTGCCGGGCCACCTCGCCCGGGGTCTGGAACAGCGGGCCGACGTCGACGTCGAAGCCGAGGTCGGCGAAGGCGGTGGCGATCACCTTCTGGCCTCGGTCGTGGCCGTCCTGGCCCATCTTGGCGACCAGGATCCGCGGCCGGCGGCCCTCGGCCTCCTCGAAGCCGTCCACCAGCGCGCGGGTGCGGTCCACGTTCTCCGACTCCCCTGCTTCGTTGCGGTACACGCCGGAGATCGTACGGATCTGGCTCGCGTGCCGGCCGTACACCTTCTCCAGGGCATCGGAGATCTCGCCGACCGTGGCCTTCGCGCGGGCCGCGTGCACGGCCAGTTCCAGCAGGTTGCCCTCGCCGTCGGCGGCCCGGGTCAGCGCGTCGAGGGCGTCCCGGCAGGCGGTCTCGTCCCGCTCCGCGCGCAGCCGCCGCAGCTTCTCGATCTGCTGGGTGCGTACGGAGGAGTTGTCGACCTTGAGGACGTCGATGGCCTGGTCGGTCTCGACGCGGTACTTGTTGACGCCGATGACGGGCTGGCGGCCGGAGTCGATGCGGGCCTGGGTGCGGGCCGCGGCCTCCTCGATGCGCAGCTTGGGGATGCCGGCGTCGATGGCCTTGGCCATGCCGCCCGCCGCCTCCACCTCCTGGATGTGCTGCCAGGCCTTGCGCGCGAGGTCGTACGTCAGCTTCTCCACGTAGGCGCTGCCGCCCCACGGGTCGATGACCCGGGTGGTGCCCGACTCCTGCTGGATCAGCAGCTGGGTGTTGCGGGCGATGCGCGCGGAGAAGTCGGTGGGCAACGCCAGTGCCTCGTCGAGGGCGTTGGTGTGCAGCGACTGGGTGTGGCCCTGGGTCGCCGCCATGGCCTCGACGCAGGTGCGCGTGACGTTGTTGAAGACGTCCTGCGCGGTCAGCGACCAGCCCGAGGTCTGCGAATGGGTGCGCAGGGAAAGGGACTTGGCGTTCTGCGGGTCGAACTGCCTGACCAGCTTGGCCCACAGCAGACGGGCCGCGCGCAGCTTGGCGATCTCCATGAAGAAGTTCATGCCGATCGCCCAGAAGAAGGACAGCCGGGGCGCGAACGCGTCGACATCCAGGCCGACTTCACGGCCCGCGCGGATGTACTCCACACCGTCCGCGAGGGTGTACGCCAGCTCCAGGTCGGCCGTCGCACCCGCCTCCTGGATGTGGTAGCCGGAGATGGAGATGGAGTTGTAGCGGGGCATCCGCTGCGAGGTGAAGGCGAAGATGTCGGAGATGATCCGCATCGACGGCTTCGGCGGATAGATGTAGGTGTTGCGGACCATGAACTCCTTGAGGATGTCGTTCTGGATGGTCCCGGCCAACTTCTCGGGCGGCACGCCCTGTTCCTCCGCCGCCACGATGTACAGCGCCAGCACCGGCAGCACGGCGCCGTTCATCGTCATCGACACGGACATCCTGTCCAGGGGGATGCCGTCGAAGAGCTGCCGCATGTCGAGGATCGAGTCGATGGCCACGCCCGCCATGCCGACGTCACCGGTCACGCGCGGGTGATCGCTGTCGTAACCGCGGTGCGTGGGCAGGTCGAAGGCGACCGACAGGCCCTTCTGGCCGGCCGCGAGGTTGCGCCGGTAGAAGGCGTTGGACTCCTCGGCGGTGGAGAAGCCCGCGTACTGGCGGATCGTCCAGGGCTGGTTGACGTACATCGTCGGGTACGGGCCGCGCAGATACGGCGCCACACCCGGGTACGTCTCCAGGAAGTCCAGGCCCTCCAGGTCACGGCCGGTGTAGAGCGGCTTGACGGCGATGCCCTCGGGTGTCTCCCAGACGGCCCCGGCCCCGCCGGTGGCGGTCTTCACGGCCGTACGCCAGTCGTCGGCACTGCCCTCGGTGGCCGGGGTCCCCAGCTCGATCCCGGCGAAGTCGGGGACGGCAGGGCCATAGGGGGCGGTCATCAGGACACTCCCATGCGGTCGAGGGTGGCGGTGAGCACGGCGACGGCGTCGCAGCCCGCGAAGACATAGGAGTCCACACCGGTGTACTGCCCGGGCCGCCCGGCGAGGAACACGTGCCGCGCGCCCGCCGACCTGAGGGTCCCCGCGACGTCCTCGGCCTGCTCCTCGTACACCGCGTCACTGGAGCACAGGCAGACCTCGGTGGCGCCGCTCTCCTCGAACGTGCCCTCGGTGACCGGCTCGACACCGCCCGCCTGGAAGAGGTTGGCGGCGAACATCGTGCGCGCGGTGTGTGCGGCGGCGGGGCCGATCGCGGCCAGGAAGACCCGCGGCCGGGACCCGGTCGCCGCGAGATGGGCGTCGGAGCGGGCACGCAGCGACTCGTACGCCTCGTCGCGCCGGACGCGGGGCAGACCGCCGGTCCGGGGCTCGGGTGCGGGGGCGCGCTCCACGGGCTTCTCGCCGAGGTGCGGGAACTCGCTGACGCCGGTGACGGGTTCGCGCCGGGTGGCGAGCTTCTTGGAGCGCTGGGCCCACGTCGTCGCCAGGTCGGTGCGGAGCCGGCCGGAGCGCAGGACGGCCGCCTGGCCGCCGTCGCGCTCGATCGTCCGGAAGAACCGCCAGGCGGCCTCGGCGAGTTCGTCGGTGAGCCGCTCCACGTACCAGGAACCGCCCGCCGGGTCGATCACCCGGGACAGATGCGACTCCTCGACCAGGATCGTCGAGGTGTTGCGGGCGATACGGCGCGCGAACGCGTCCGGCAGGCCGAGCGCGTGGTCGAAGGGCAGCACGGTGACGGCGTCGGCGCCGCCGACCCCGGCGGCCAGGGTGGCGATCGTCGCGCGCAGCATGTTCACCCACGGGTCGCGTCGGGTCATCATCACCGGCGACACCACGGCGTGCTGCGCCTGAGCGCCGGCACCGGGCGCCCCGCACACCTCGGCGACCCGCGCCCACAACCGTCGCGCCGCCCGCAGCTTGGCGATGGTCAGGAACTGGTCGGCCGTCGCCGCGTACCGGAACTCCAGCTGCCCGCAGGCCTGTTCGACGCTCAGCCCGGCCTCGGTCAGCCCCCGCAGATAGGCGACACCGGTGGCGATCGAGGAGCCCAGCTCCTGCGCGGCCGAACCGCCTGCCTCGTGGTACGGCAGCGCGTCCACGGTCAGCGCCCGCAGCCCCGGGTGATCCTCGGTGCACCGCCGCGCGAGCGGGACGACCGGAGCGAAGTCCAACTCCTCGCCCGTACGCGCCTGATGGCCGAGCGGGTCCGCGCCGAGGTTGCCGCGCGCGGCCTTGTTGTCGATGCCACGCTCGGCGTACAGCCGCAGCAACTCCCGTGCGGCGGGCTCGAACTGGCTGCCCGCGTCGAGGACGACGGGTGCGAGGTCGAGGTAGACGCCGTCGAGGACCGTGCCGAGCGACGTGACCGGAACGCCGTTCTCGCCCGCGACCAGCCACAGCGAGGAGACGCCGTTCTCCAGGTCCGCGAGCACCGCGGCGTTGTCGGCGACCGCGTGCCGCTGCCGTACGTTCCAGCCGCCGCCGGTGTTCCCCTCGGCGCGGGCGCCGCGCACGAAGGGGGCGAAGCCGGGGAAGCCGGGGTCGGGTGCGGCGTCGTGCGCGGTGTACAGGGGCCGGGTACGCAACCCGTCCTCGAGCGCGGTGGACAGGGCGTCCTCCGCTGCCGCGCCGGAGACTTCCTTACCCGACTTGCGCAGGACACCGGCCACCAGGCCGTGCCACTGTTCAAGGTTCGCGTCAGGGAACTCGGCGGCCAGCGAGAGCCCGTCGTCAGGCAGGACCGTCATGCTGGGATGCTAGGCCAGACCCGCGAAGGAGAAGCAGAGGGCACGGCTGTGACCTTGCCCGCAACAAGACTGTGACCCCGGTCTCCCGTGCACTCCACGCGTCCGTGGGCTCCCTTCGGGACCGACGGCTCCGCGGGGAAAATGAGCCGCTGACCACCACAATGAGGCGTATGGACGCCGCAGCGCAGACCTACATCGATGCGATCGCCGCCGAGCACCGCCCGCTCTTCGACCGGATGCACCGGCTGATCCTTCAGACGTATCCCGAGGCCGACGTCGTGCTGTCCTACGGGATGCCGACCTACCGGGCCGGTGACCGCAGGCTGCACGTGGGGGTGTGGCGCCACGGCGTGTCGGTCTACGGCTGGGACCAGGAGGCGGGCGCGGGCCTCCTCGCCCGGCACCCGCAGCTCCTCAGCGGAAAGGGAACCCTGCGGCTGTGGTCCCAGGACGCGCACGACGTCACCGACGAGGAGCTGAGTGCTCTCGTGCGTGCCTCGCTGGGACCCGGGGGCGCTTAGGGCCGGCCTGTCGTCGCAGTCCCGCCTGCCTTCCGGGCGGCCGACGCGCATGCGATGACAAGCCCTAGCCGACCGGGGACGCCGGCCGGTCGGTGTGCAGCCGCCTGGTGACCTCGGTCAGGTCGGCGACGAACATGCCGGCGAGTTCGGCGGTGAACCCGGTGCGTACGACCACACGCAGGACGGAGACGTCCTGGCAGGGCGCCGGGAAGGTGTACGCGGGCAGGTGCCAGCCGCGGGCACGCATGGACTGGGAGACGTCGAACACCGTGAGGCCCTGGGTGCCGGGTGCCACGCGGAAGGTGAAGGCGGGGAGTTCGGAGCCGTCCGTGACCAGCTCGTAGGGGGCGATGGAGCGGATCCGGGCGGCCAGCGCACGCGCCGTCGTACGGCTCTGGGCGGCGAGGTTGCGCAGCCCTTCGAAGCCGTACCGGAGGAAGCTGTAGTACTGCGCTACGACGTGCGCGCCCGGGCGGGAGAAGTTGAGGGTGAAACTGGGCGAGCTGCCGCCCAGGTAGTCGACCTCGAAGACCAGGTCGTCGGGCAGGGCGCCGGCGTCCCGCCACAGGGCCCAGCCGAGACCGGGGAAGACGTGCCCGTACTTGTGTCCCGAGGTGTTGATGGAGGCGACGCGTTCGAGCTGGAAGTCCCACATCAGACCCGGGTCGAGGAACGGGGCCACCATCGCACCGGACGCTCCGTCGACGTGCACGGGGATGTCGGTGCCGGTGGCGGCCTGGTATCCGTCCAGGGCCAGGCAGATGTCCGCGACGGGTTCGTAGGAGCCGTCGTACGTCGAGCCGAGGACGGTCACCACGCCGATGGTGTTGTCGTCGCAGTAGGCGGTGAGCGTGTCGGGCGTCAGGTGGTAGCGGCCCGGCTCCATCGGGACGTAACGCGGTTCCACCTCGAAGTAGTTGGCGAACTTCTTCCAGCACACCTGGACGTTCGAGCCCATCACGAGGTTCGGGCGCGCGGTGTCCTTGCCCTGGGCGCGACGGCGGGCCTGCCAGCGGCGCTTGAGCGCGAGCCCGCCGAGCATCGCGGCCTCGCTGGAACCGGTGGTGGAACAGCCGCGGACCTGCTCCGGACGCGGCGCGTGCCAGAGCCGGGCGAGCATCCGCACACAGCGTTCCTCCATCGCCGTGATCTGCGGGTACTCCGCGCGGTCCGCGAGGTTCTTCTCCGCCGTCTCCGCCATCAACTCCCGTGCCTGCGGCTCCATCCACGTGGTCACGAAGGTGGCGAGGTTGAGCCGGGCGTTGCCGTCGAGCATCAGCTCGTCACGCACCCGCCGGCAGACCTCCTCGGGCGGTGACATGGCTGCGGGCAACTCGTCGACCGGGAGCAGCAGGGGGTCGGCGGCCGGGTGGCCGGGGCCGGGTGCGGCGGTCAGGGTGTCGAACTCGAGGGCGGGCATGACGTCGGTGTGCGGAATGGGCATGAGTGACTCGATGCCTTTCTGGCTCGTACGGCCCCGTGCCCTCCGACGCTAGGTCCCCGCGCGGACCGGCATCTGTGCCGATTACACCGATCCAGTGATCCATTTGCGCACTGATGAACCGGATTTTCCCTTGTACATACTGACGCGGTGTCACATGCCCGACCCCGTGCTCCCGCCCCTGCGCACGGACCACCGCCGCCGGGCCGGTTCAGTCGCGAAGGGCTCCGGCCGGGATCTCGCCGGAGCCGCGCTCGACCAGCCGGGTCGGCACGGTGACGGTCCGGGTGGGGGACTGGTCGCCGTCCAGCCGGTGGAAGAGCATCTCGGCGGCCTGCTTGCCCAGTTGCTCGACGTCCTGGGCGATGACGGAGACGCCCGGACTGAGGAGGTCGGCCAGCGGGAAGTCATCGAAGCCGACATGGGCGACGGAGTCCTGCAGGCCGAGGGCGCGCAGCGCGCGAACGGCTCCGATGGTCACCAGGTTCTGGCTGGTGAAGAGCGCCGTCGGCGGATCCGGCAGGGACAGGAACCGTTCGGTCGCGGCCATGGCGGCCGCTTCGCTGGCCGCCGCGTGCAGGACGATCTCCTCGTCGCACTTGAGCTGCGCGACCTCCAGGGCGTGCCGGTAACCGTCGAAGCGCAGGGCAGCGGTGGAGATGGACGCCCGGTCGCCGAGATAGGCGATACGACGGTGGCCGGCCTTCAACAGGTGGTTGACGGCGGTGACGGCCCCCTGGCGGTTGTCGGAGACCACGGCGTCCGCGTCGAGCAGACCGGCCTCACGGTCGATGAAGACCATGCAGGTACCCGAACCCTGCTCGCTGATCAGATAGCTCTGGTCGCGCCCCGCCGGGACGATCACCAGCCCGTCGACCCTCCGGTCGATGAGCGCCCGGGCCAGCTCCCGTTCACGGGCCGGGTCCTCGTCGAGACTGCCGACCAGGACGAGCACACCGCGCTCCCGCGCCACGTTCTCGACGGTGCGGGTCAGCGCGGCGGAGAACGGGTTCGCCGCGTCCTCGACGAGCATGCCGATGGTGGCGGTACGGCCGTCTCCGCGCCGCAGGCTGCTGGCGGTCAGGTTGGGCCGGTAACCCAGCTGGTCGGCGGCCTCACGCACCCGGGCGACGATCGCCGGATCGACGGTGGGGACGCCGTTGACCACACGCGACACCGTCTTGATCGCCACGCCGGCCAGCGCCGCGACCTCGCGCATCGTGGGGCGACTGCGGGGGGACCGTGGCGGAGGCACGCCTTGAGTCATCGTTGTCTCCAGCCGATTGTGCGTTACTCACTCGTTGCCGACGCATGTCTACCAGCCCCTTGACGTCCCCGTCCATATGGGTCCAGCATCCCCGTCAGTCAACGTTGTCTCAGCGTCGGCCAAGGGACGGCTCCGAAAGGGATCAAGTGATGAACTTCTCCAGCAGCCAGGCGTCGGGCCGCCGCAGTCTGCGTACGCGTGCGGCAGCGATCGGCGTCACCGTGTGCCTCGGCGCCACGCTGGCGGCCTGCGGCTCCTCCGACGGGGGCTCCTCCTCGAGCGGAGACAAGGTGGGTGTCTCGCTGATCCTGAAGACGCTCACCAACCCGTACTTCGTGAGCATGCAGAAGGACGCCAAGACCCAGGCCGCCAAGGACAACGTGAGCCTGACGGTGGCGGCCGGCCAGTCCGACGGCGACACCCAGACCCAGATCACCGCCATCGACAACGCCATCTCACGGGGCGACAAGGGCATCCTGATCACCACCAACGGCGACGCCGTGAACGCCGCGCTGACCCGCGCCAAGCAGGCCGGCCTGTTCGTGATCGCCCTCGACACCGCGCTCAACCCGGCGAGCACCGCCGACATCACCTACGCCACCGACAACGAGCAGGCGGGCAAGCTGAACGGCCAGTACGCCGCGGCCGCCCTGAACGGCAAGCCCGCCGTCATCGCCATGCTCGACCTGTTCAACAACCAGGTCGTCTCCGTCGACATCGACCGCGACCACGGCTTCCTCGAGGGCATGGGCATCGACCCGGGCAGCAAGACCGAGAACGGCAAGGAGGCCAAGAGCGGCAAGTACACCGGCGGCAAGGGCGGCACGTACACCGTCGCCTGTCACCAGCCCACCCAGGGCGCCATCGACGGCGGACGCACCGCGATGGAGACCTGCCTGTCGGCCAACCCGGACATCAACGTCGTGTACGCCATCAACGAGCCCGCCGGTGAGGGCGCCTACAACGCGCTGAAGGCGGCCGGCAAGGAGAAGAGCGCCGCGATCTACGCCATCGACGGCAGCTGCTCCGGCCTGAAGAACGTCACCAGCGGCAAGTTCGCCACCGACGCGGTGCAGTACCCGGGCAAGATGGCGGCCCTCGGTGTCAGCTCGATCGCGAAGCTGGCCCGGGGCGGCAGCAAGCCCAGCGTGACCAACGGCAAGTCGTTCTACGACACCGGAACCGCGCTGGTGGCCGACAAGTCCGTGGGTGGCCTGAGCGTGCAGTCCCCCTCGCAGGCCGCGTCCGCCTGCTGGGGCAGCTGACGCCCACGAGCCGGTGCGACGCCGGTAGCCGTCAGGGCACCGGCGTCGCACCCTCGCACACGAGTTCATGAGCCGTACCGGGGAAGACAGCGGAAGGACCCCCTGTGACCACTCACGTGGACAGTCAAGCCACACCGGCACCGGCGGAGGAGTTCCTCAACCGGCCCGCCACTTTCAGCCAGCGCATCCACGCGGTGCTGCACCGTCAGCCGGCACTCAGCCCGGCCATCGTCCTGGTGCTCGCAGCGATCGTGTTCTCCCTGGTGAACGACCGTTTCTACGCTTTGCAGAACCTCTCGCTGGTGGCCCAGCAGGTGGCCGTCATCGGGACGCTCGCCGTCGGCCAGACGGTGATCATCCTCACCGCCGGCATCGACCTGTCCATCGGCGCCGTCATGGTGCTCGCCTCCCTGCTGATGTCGAAGCTCGTCGCCGACAACGGCTGGCCCGGCGTCCTCGCCCTGCTGGCCGGCACGGTCGTCGCGATCGCCGCCCAGGCCGTCAACGGCTTCCTGGTGACCAAGGTCAGGCTGCCGCCCTTCATCGTCACCCTCGGCACCCTCAGCGTGTTCACGGCGATCACCCTCATCTACGCCAAGGGCCAGACCATCGCCCTGCAGCCGGGCAACATCCTGGTGTGGAGCGGCCAGACCGTCTCCCTCGGCCAGCTGAACCTGACGTACGGCGTCCTCCTCATGATCGCCCTGTACGCGGTGGTCGGTTACGCCCTGCGCTACACCGCCTGGGGGCGCCACCTGTACGCCGTGGGCGACGACATCGAGGCCGCCCGCCTCGCCGGCATCTCCGTCAACCGGGTCCTGCTCAGCGCCTACATGCTGGCCGGGTTCACCATCGCCGTGGCCGCCTGGGTCCTGGTCGGCCGGGTCGGCGGCGGCGACCCCAACAGCGGTCTCAACGCCAACCTGCAGTCCATCACCGCCGTGGTCATCGGCGGCACCAGCCTGTTCGGCGGACGCGGCGTGGTCTTCGGCTCGCTGATCGGCGCCCTCATCGTCCAGGTGTTCGTGAACGGCCTCGCGCTGGCCGGCATCGACCCGAACTACCAAGTCCTCGCAGTCGGTGTCCTCGTGATCGCGGCTGTCTCCGTCGACCAGTGGATCCGGAGTGTGAAGTCGTGACGACCGACACCGCCCCCGTTCTCGAGGCCAAGGGCCTGGTCAAGGTCTTCGGCCGGGTCGTCGGCCTGAACGACGTCGACCTCACCCTCCACCCCGGCGAGGTCCTCGCCGTCATCGGCGACAACGGCGCCGGCAAGTCCACCCTGATCAAGTGCCTGTCCGGGGCCCTCGTGCCGGACCAGGGCAGCCTCCGCGTCGAAGGCAAGGAGGTCAACTTCAAGCGGCCGCAGGACGCCCGCGACGCCGGCATCGAGACCGTCTACCAGACCCTCGCCGTGGCCCCCGCCCTGGACATCGCCAGCAACCTCTTCCTCGGCCGCGAGATCCGCCGCAAGGGCATCCTCGGCTCGGTGCTGCGCATGCTCGACACCGGCGAGATGAAGAGGCAGGCGGCCGACCACATCAAGCGGCTCGGCATCGGCACGCTCCAGAACATCAACCAGGCGGTGGAGACGCTCTCCGGAGGCCAGCGCCAGTCCGTGGCCGTCGCCCGCACCGCGGTCTTCGGCGGCCGGGTGGTCATCCTCGACGAACCCACCGCCGCCCTCGGCGTCCGCGAGACCGGCCAGGTCCTCAAGCTCGTCCGCGACCTGCGCGACCAGGGCCTCGGCATCATCCTCATCAGCCACAACATGCCGAACGTCTTCGAGGTCGCCGACCGTATCCACATCCAGCGGCTCGGCGCCTGCGCGGGTGTCATCACCCCCGGGACACACTCGATGGAGGACGCGGTGGCCATCATGACGGGCGCCAGGAAGATGACCCCGGAAGTGGGCACGACCCCGTGAAGAAGACCCTGTTCGCCGAGTTCACCGCCCGCGAGGGAGCGGTCGGCGAAGTCGCCCGGCTGCTGCGCGACTACGCCCGCGAGGTCCGCGCGGAGGAGGGAAACCTCGCCTTCGACGTCTACACCAAGGAGGCCGACCCGCACGCCTTCTGGATCTTCGAGGTGTACCGGGACGAGAACGCCTTCAAGGCCCATCTGAACGCCCCGTACGGCCCCCCGTTCAACACGGCTCTCGCCCCGCTCATCGAGGAGGACGCGTCCGTGCTGACGTACCTCGACGCGCTGGACTGACCTCGATGCGCACCGCCGCGCGCCGATAGGGTCGGGGCGTGGAGCGCAGCAGCAGACAGCCGGGCGGGACGGTCGGCGCGGACGGGCACGGTGAGCTGTCGCCCCGGGCGGCCCGGACGCTGTGGTGGGGGTCCGCCGCCATGGTCCTCGGCGTCCTCGGCACCTCGGTGCTCGTCGCCGGTGCCGAGGACGTCCGGCGGCTGCCCGTGGCCGTGGTCCTGGTCCTCGGGCAGGCCGGCGCCCTGAGATGGCAGACACGCGCCCCGGTCGCCGTACTGGCCGCGAACGCGGCGGCCGGCCTCGGGGTGTGGGCACTGCTGCCCGAGGTGACCCTGACGGGGGCGCTGCTCGCGGCCCAGGTCACCCTGTGCGTGCTGTCGGCGACCGGGCCGCGCCGGTGGTCGGCGGGCGCCCTCGCGGCGATGTGCCTGCCCGCGCCGCTGGCCTTCGCGGCGGGCGGCGGCCCCGCCGGGATGACCGTCTATCTGCTGGCCGTGGTCCTCGCGTGGACCGCCGGGCAGTGGCGCAGGGCGCATCGGGAACGGACCAGGGCGGAGATGAGCCGGGCCGTGGTGGAGGAACGCGCGCGGATCTCGCGCGAGGTGCACGACGTCGTGGCGCACACCCTGTCGGTGATGGTCATTCAGGCGGGCGCCGCCGAGGACGTGTTCACCGACCGGCCCGAACAGGCACGTGAGGCACTGCGGGCCATCGAGACGGGCGCCCGCTCGGCGCTGGGCGAACTGCGCCTGCTGCTACGGGCGTTCGGCCCCGACGCGGAGGAGTACGGGTCCGTCGAGCCGGGTGTGCGTCGGGAGCCGGGGCCCTCGCTCGCGCGCCTGGACGAGCTGACCGACACCGTGCGCACGAGCGGGATGACCGTGCACGTGCACCGCGAGGGCCGCTGCGACGGGCTGCCGGCCGCGGTGGACCTGGCCGCGTACCGGATCATCCAGGAGGCCCTCACCAACACGCTGCGCCACGCGACGGGCGCCGACGAGGTGCGCGTGCGGGTGAGCGCCGCGGAGGAGTGCGTGCAGGTCACGGTCACCGACAACGGGCGTACGGCACAAGGCGGTTCGGCCGCGGCGGGCGCGGGACGCGGTCTGGTGGGGATGAACGAGCGCGCCCGGCTCGTCGGCGGGACGCTGCGCGCCGCTCCGCTGCCCGGCGGCGGCTTCGAGGTGGCGGCCCGGCTGCCGGTGGAGCGCGCGTCATGACGCTGCGCGTGGTGGTGGCCGACGACCAGGTCCTGGTCCGCACCGGATTCCGCATGATCATCGACGCCCGGGACGACCTGGAGGTGGTCGGTGAGGCGTCCGATGGCCGGGAGGCGGTGCGGCTGACACGGGACCTTGCGCCCGACGTGGTGCTGATGGACGTACGCATGCCCGTCCTGGACGGCATCGAGGCGACCCGGCAGATCGCGGAGTGCGGCAGCCGGGCCCGGGTGCTCGTGCTGACCACCTGGGACGTGGACGCGCACGTGGTCGCCGCCCTGCGGGCCGGGGCCAGTGGCTTCCTGCTCAAGGACATCCGCCCCGGCGAACTCGTCGACGCGATCCGTCTCACCGCGCGCGGCGACGCGCTGCTGGCGCCGACCGTGCTCGGCCGCGTCCTCGACCGGTTCCTGCGCACCACCCCCGACCCGGCGCCGCCACCCTCCCTGCGGGACCTCTCCCCCCGTGAGCGGGAGGTGCTCACCCTGATCGGGCAGGCGCTGTCGAACGCGGAGATCGCCGGACGGCTGCGCCTGTCGGAGGCCACCGTCAAGAACCACGTCACCGCGGTGCTGCGCAAACTCGGTCTGCGCGACCGCGTCCAGGCCGTCGTCGTCGCCTACGACCACGGACTCGTGCAGCCCCGCGAGCCCTGACGGCACCGTCTCCTCCTCAGGGAGGAGACCGGGCCGCGGTCCTCCTGTGTTCCCAGTGCCGGTCCGTTCGTGCGGCCGATCCGCGGCCGAGGTGAGCGGCCATAACGTCGGTATGTGACCGACGACCTGCCCTGCCTCATGTATCTGCTGGCCCACGACGACACAGCCGCGGGCCCCTACGACCGTCCCCGCACCGAGCTGCTGGTGCGTGCCGCCGCCCTCGTCGACCTCGCGTTGCGCGGCCGGCTGGGGGAGGCGGACGGAACGGTCACCGTGTCCGGCACGGAACCGACCGGCGATCCCGTCCTGGACGGCGTTCTGCGGGACGCCGCCGGCGGGCACAGCTGGAAGCACCTCGTGCGCCGCCACCGCGAGCGGACCCTGACGGAGGTGGAGGACCGGCTCGCCGCCGCGGGTCTCCTGGCCGTGAAGGAGCCCCGCACCCGCTTCGGCACCCGGCGGCTGACCGTGACGGACCCCGCCGTGCCCGCGGCCCTGCACGCCCGGGTGTCGGCGGCGCTGCACGGCGACGCCCCGGTGCGGGAGATCCCGGCCACCGACGCCGCACTGCTGGCCCTGGCCGCGGCGGGCGGTATCCGCTCGGTCGTCTCACGGCAGGACCGCAAGACGTTCCGGACCCGTATCGACGCCTGCACGGCGGTCCTCGCCACGCTCGCGCCCGGTCTGGAGAAAGCCGTACGCGCCCTGCCGACGACCATGATCGCCGCGCAGGGCGGTATGGGCGGCAGCTGAACACAGTTGATCCGAGGGGGAGATGATGAGCATGCACCGCGTCATGACCACACTGGGCTGCGCCCTGACCGCAATGCTCGCGACGGCCTGGTCCGCGGCACCACCGACCCAGCCCGCCCGGCCCGCCGCCACGACGGTACGCACCCACGACGGCCCGGTGCGCGGCGCCGCCCACGACGGCTACCGCACCTTCGAGGGCATCCCCTACGCGGCGCCCCCGACCGGCGATCTGCGCTGGGCGCCGCCCCACCGTGCGGCCCCCTGGTCCGCGGTGCGGGACGCGACCCGGCCCGCGAGCGCCTGCCCCCAGCCGGCCGGTGAGGTACCCGGCGGCAGCACCGACGAGGACTGTCTCCACCTGAACGTCACGACGCCCGACAGCGCGGGACCGGGAAACCCCCGGCCGGTGATCGTATGGCTGCACGGCGGCGGCTTCACCAGCGGAGCGGGCAGCTCGTACGACGCACACCGCATGGCCATCCGTGGTGACGTCGTGGTGGTCACCGTCAACTACCGTCTCGGCGCCCTCGGTTACCTCGCGCACAGCGGACTGCCCGGCTCCGGCACCTTCGGTCTGGCCGACCAGCAGGCCGCGCTGCGCTGGGTCCGCTCCGAGATCGGTGCCTTTGGCGGCGACGCGCGCAGGGTGACGCTGGCCGGTGAGTCCGCGGGCGGCTACAGCGTCTGCGCCCAGCTCGCCTCACCCGCCGCCGCGGGGCTCTTCGACCGGGCGATCATCGAGAGCGGCCCGTGCACAGGCCGCTCCGACCGGCCGTTCGCCCCGTCCTCCGTTCCGCTGTCCACGGCGCGTACGGCGGGCGCGGACCTGGCGGCGAAGGTCGGCTGCGGCTCTGCCCGCGACGCCCTCGCCTGTCTGCGGCGCGTGCCCGTGTCCCGGCTGCTCGCGGCCCAGGAAGGCGACCAACAACCGGCGTACGCAACGCCGTTGCTGCCCGTCGACCCCGCCGCGGCGATCACCGGCGGCCGCTTCCACCACGTCCCCGTGCTCATCGGCGCCAACCACGACGAGGGTAACGGCTGGGCCGCCGGGATCGTCCAGGCGGGCAACCCCGTCACCCCCGGCACCTGGCCCGACGTCGTCGCCGCCTTCTTCCCCGCGCCGGGACAGGCGAAGGCGATCGTCCACGAGTACCCGGTGCACCGCACCGACGGGGGCCCGGTGTTCGGCGCAGTCATCGGCGACGCGGACTTCGCCTGCCCGACAGCGGAGAGCGGTGGCCTGATCGCCGCCCAAGTACCCGTCTGGCGCTACGAGTTCGCCGACGAACACGCCCCGCCGCTCACCTCCGGCACGCCGCCGTTCCCGCTCGGCGCACCGCACGCGAGCGAACTGCCCTACCTGTTCGACCTGGGCGGCCGCCCCCGCGTCCTGACCGCGGCGCAGCACCGGCTCGCCGCCACCATGATCGGCTACTGGACCCGCTTCGCCCGCACCGCCGACCCGAACGGTCCGTCGTCGCCGCACTGGTCCCGGCGCACGGTGCTGTCCCTGGCGCCGGACCACGTCGTCCCGACCGTCACGACGTCGGCGCGCCACCACTGCGCGTTCTGGAACGCCCTCGGGTGACCCGAGCCGACCACTGACACGCCACCACAACGACCTCAGGGGGACAACCATGAACGAAACCACGGCCAGGCGCCTGACGGGCCTCGCCGGCATCGCCACCGCGATCGCCTTCATCGTCGAAGTACCCCTGTACTTCGTCTACTCCGGCCCGCCACCGGACTCGAACGTCCTGGCCAGGCTGCTGATCGGGATCATCGCCCTGACGTTCCTGCTCGTGTTCGTGACCGTCTTCCGGGAACTGGTCAAAGGCACCGACCCCGCCTACGAGTGGGTCGGCACCACGGCCTTCGCCACCGGTCTGGTCTACGTCACGATCACCCTGGTCTCCAGCGGACTGGAAGCCGGCGCGGTCATCGCCGCCGACCACCCGATCGACCCGACCATCACCGTCAGCGGCACCTACATCCTCTACGGGACGATCGGCCGCCTCGTCCTCGCGTTCTTCCTGACCGCCGTGGGCTACGCGGTCTCCCGTACGAAACTCCTGCCGCGCTGGACCGGCCGCTCCGCCTACGTCCTCGCGGGAGCCAACCTGCTCTTCGTGCCGTCCCTGTTCTTCGGCAACACCCCCGAGCACTTCTACGCGGCCAACGGATGGGGCACGACCGCCCTGATGGGCGCCGTCTTCAGCTACTGGATGCTCGCCCTGGGCATCGCCACCTACCGCAGTGCCACCCGCAGGGTGCCCACAGGATCCCCGGCTTTTCAGCGCTGACACCGATTCCCCAAAGTTACCTTCATAAACAAAGCGTTGTGGGTGAATGACGGAAGAATCGCAGGGCATTCGGCGTGCAGGAGGTTGATAGAAATGGTTCCCCTGCTGATAGTTCTGCTTCTCGCACTGCTCCTCTTCGGAGCCGGCTTCGCCGTCAAGATCCTGTGGTGGGTCGCCATAGCCGTCCTGGTGCTGTGGCTGCTCGGCTTCGTCATGCGGTCCACCTCGGCGGGTGGCGGCCGAGGCCGCTGGTACCGATGGTGAACTGACCCCTGATCGACAGCAGTTCGGCCCGCCGAGTCCACTCGGCGGGCCGAACTGCTGTCAGGCGGCCGGGTCAGTCTTCGTACCGCGGAGTCCACTGGGTGCGGGCGACCGCCGCCCGCAGTTCCTCCTCGGTCGCCTCCGGCGCGACACCGTCCTCCACGGCCGCCACCGCCGCGGCCACGGCGATCTCCCGGGCGGCCTCCCGCATGTCCCGCAGCGGCGGCAGCAGCGGCGCGGGCACACCGTCGTCCGGCGCGGACCGTACGGCACACCGGCCCACCGCGCGGGCGGCGGCGACCATCATCCGGTCGGTGACCCGGCTCGCCCGGGAGGCCGTCACCGCGAGGCCGACGGCCGGGAAGACGTACACGTTGTTCGCCTGGGCCACCGGCACCTCACGGCCGTCGATCTTCAGGGGCGGGAACGGCGAACCGGTGGCGACCAGCGCCCGGCCGTCCGTCCAGCGAGCCAGGTCGGCGGGGTCGGCCTCGGCGTGCGAGGTCGGATTGGAGAGCGGGAAGATCACCGGCCGCTCGCACGTGGACGCCATCTGCCGGACGATCTCCTCGGTGAAGGCGCCCTTCGCGGTGGACAGTCCGATCAGCACGGTCGGCTCCACCCGGCGGACCACCTCGGCCAGACCGTACGACTCCCGCTCGTCGTCGCGGGCGTAGACGCGCTGCTCCTCGCTGAGCCCCTCGCGCGAGGACACCAGCAGCCCGTCGACGTCCACGAACCAGAAGCGTGAGCGTGCCTCGTCCTGCGACAGACCCTCGTCCGTCATCGCCGTACGGATCATGTCGGCCACCCCGACCGCCGCGGAGCCCGCACCGAGGACCACGATCCGGTGGTCGGCCGGCCGGGTGCCCGCGAGCGTCGTGGCCGTGGTCAAGGCCCCGAGCGCGACCGCGGCCGTGCCCTGGATGTCGTCGTTGAAGGTCAGCAGCCGGTCCTGGTAGCGGGTGAGGATCGGGCGGGCGTGCGCGGTCGCGAAGTCCTCCCACTGGAGCAGCGTGCCGGGCAGTTCGGCCTCCACCGCCGACACCAGCGACTCCACCAGTTCGTCGTAGGCGGCGCCCGTGACGCGGCGCTCCCGGCGGCCCAGGTAGTGCGGGTCGGCCAGCAACTCCTCGTTGTCCGTTCCGGCGTCCAGCAGGATCGGCAGGGTGCGGGCCGGGTGGATCCCGCCGATGGCGGTGTAGAGACTGAGCTTGCCGATCGGGATGCCCATGCCGCCGACGCCCTGGTCACCCAGTCCCAGGATGCGCTGACCGTCGGTGACGACGATGACGTCCACGTCCGGATGCGGGCGGTTGCGCAGGATCTCCCGGAAGCGGTGCCGGTCCTCGTACGACAGGAACAGCCCGCGCGGGCGGCGGTAGATCTCGCTGAAGCGCCGGCAGGCCTCGCCCACGGTCGGCGTGTAGACGACGGGCAGCATCTCCTCCAGATGGCCGGTGACCAGGCGGTGGAAGAGGATCTCGTTGGTGTCCTGCAGCTGGCGCAGATAGATGTGCCGGTTCAACGGCTTGTCGTAGCCGAGGAACGCCTCGTAGGCGCGCTCGGCCTGTTCGTCCAGGGTCTCCACGGCGGGCGGAAGCAGCCCGTCGAGGCGGTACGCGGCCCGCTCCTCGGGGGTGAAGGCGGTGCCCTTGTTGCGCAGGGGGTCCGCGAGCAGTGCCGTGCCACGGGGGTCACGGGGGGATTCGTTCACTGTCATGTTCGTTCGCCTTCCCGGGATACCCACGCACGGGCACAAAGCCGTGGAAAGGAACGGTCATCACCTGGTCGAGGACAGGTGAGGTGGTGTGTCCGGGCGGTCGGCGGGATGCGGAGGAACACGGGGCGTGGACGGGGTCGTGACGGAGCGGTCCGGCGGCACGAGAGACTGGGGCCATGGATGTCGCTCGCAGGAACAACGTCACGGTCACCGGCAACCCCGGGGGCCGGACGGTCGTACTGGCCCACGGCTTCGGATGTGACCAGAACATGTGGCGGCTGACGTTGCCCGCCCTCGTCGACCACTACCGGGTGGTGCTGTTCGACTACGTGGGTGCGGGCCGCTCGGACCTGTCCGCGTTCTCGGAGAAGCGTTACTCGTCCCTCGACGGGTACTCCCAGGACGTGGTGGACATCTGTGAGGAACTCGACCTGTGTGACGCGGTCTTCGTCGGGCACTCGGTCAGCGCGATGGTCGGGGTGCTGGCCGCCGACCGGGCGCCCGAGCGCATCGGAGCGCTGGTCATGATCGCCCCGTCGCCGCGCTACATCGACGACGACGGCTATCGGGGCGGGTTCAGTGAACAGGACATCGACGAGCTCCTCACCTCCCTGGAGTCCAACTATCTCGGCTGGTCGGCCGTGATGGCGCCGGTGATCATGGGCAACGCCGAGCGGCCGGAACTGGGGGAGGAGCTGACGAACAGCTTCTGCGCCACCGATCCCGACATGGCGCGCGTCTTCGCTCACACCACGTTCCTGTCGGATTCGAGGGACGACCTGAAGACCGTGAAGGTGCCGACGCTGGTACTGGAATGCACCCAGGACGCCGTCGCCCCCCGAGAGGTCGGCGCCTACGTCCACCAGGCGATCCCCGGTTCGGCCCTGGTCACGCTCGACGCGACCGGGCACTGCCCGCACCTGTCGGCGCCCGAAGCCACCAACGAGGCGATCACCGCCTTCCTGGCCCGACTGAGGTGATGTGCCGCATCGGACAGCAACCCGACCCCCAGGAC
This sequence comes from Streptomyces sp. NBC_00285, assembly GCF_036174265.1. NCBI lineage: Bacteria > Bacillati > Actinomycetota > Actinomycetes > Kitasatosporales > Streptomycetaceae > Streptomyces > Streptomyces sp. NBC_00285. Next base: position 8,432,150 of record NZ_CP108055.1, read on the forward strand.
TCTGAGGGCGCCAGATCGTCGGATGCGGCATTCGCCGCGCTGCTGGAGGACAGTGCGGAAGAGCTGTACGACAACGCACCGTGCGGATACCTGTCCACGCTGATGGACGGCACCATCGCCAGGATCAACTCGACGCTGCTGGGCTGGCTCGGCCTGCGGCGCGAGGCGGTGGTGGGCCGGATGCGGTTCACCGACCTGCTCACCGTGGGCGGCAGGCTCTACCACGAGACCCACTTCGCGCCACTGCTGCGGATGCAGGGCAGTATCAGCGGCATCGCCCTGGAGACCAGACGGGCCGACGGCGGCCGTATCCCGGTCCTCGTCTCCTCCGTGGTCAAGCACGGCAGCACCGGCGAACCCCAGCTGATCCGCACCACCGTCTTCGACGCCCGGGACCGCCGGGCCTACGAGGAGGAACTCCTGCGCGGCCGGAAAACGGCCGAAGAAGCACGCAGACGTTCCGAGGCGGACCGGGCCCGGCTCCAGGAAGCCCTCGCCGTGCTCCAGCAGTCACTGCTGCCCGCCACCCTGCCGGCGGTACCCGGGATGGAAGCGGCCGCTCACTACCACACCGCCTCTCCCGACCGGCTCGGCGGCGACTTCTACGACGTCTTCCCCATCGACGGCACCCGCTTCGCCTTCTTCCTCGGAGACGTGTGCGGCAAGGGCCCCCAGGCCGCCGCGGTCACCTCCCTGACCCGCTACACCCTGCGCGCCGCAGCTCTGCACGACCCCGACCCCGTCGCCGCCCTGTCGACCCTCAACACGGTGCTTCACGAGCGGTACACCGGCAGCGGTGACCCCCGCTACTGCACGACCGTCTTCGGCACCCTCGAACCGGGCCCCGGTACCGGGCAGATCACCGTCCGCCTCGCCGCGGGCGGCCACCCGCCCGCCCTCGTCCTGCGTGCCGACGGCACCGCCGGCTACCTGCCCACCCCCGGCGGCTTCCTCGTCGGTGCCCTGCCCGACGCGACCTTCGTCACCGCCACGACGGTCCTGGCCCCCGGCGACACGCTTCTGCTCTACACGGACGGTCTCACCGAAGCCCGTACCGGCGAGGCCCGCGGGAGCCGCTACGGGGACGAGGCCCTGCTGGCCTTCGCCACCACTCAGGCGGGTACACCCCCGCAGGTCGTCATCGACGCCCTGACCGCCCTGCTGGACGGCTTCGGCGACGGCCTCGATGACGACACCGCACTCCTGGCCCTCGGCGTCCCGACCCGCAGACCCGCGACGGAGAGCACGCGATCCGCGCGCCGACACCGATGAACGCATGATGAGCCCGCTGAAACGGGAGTGCACGCGGTGAGCGCGCTGACAGCGGAGAGCACACGGTGAACCCCCTGATACGGAAGAGCACGTGATGAACCTGGTGACAGCGGAGAGCACGCGATGAGTCCGCTGGAGATCGCCGTCCGGGAGGCTGCGAGCGGTCCTGTTCTGGAGATCACCGGCGAACTCGACTACACGAGCGCCGGCGAACTGCGGACAGCGCTCGCCACCGTCACGGTCCGACCGGGCCTGCGGCTCGTCCTGGACCTCGCCGGCATGACGTACTGCGACTCCAGCGGCATCACCGCCCTGCTCGCCGCCCGCAACCACGCCCTCGCCGCCCGGGCGGACATCGCCCTCGCCGCCGTCCCCGCCGACACCGTGCGCGTCCTGGGCATGGTCGGCCTCGACCAGGTCTTCCCCCTCCACCCTGACACCGCCACGGCCACCGACCCCTGAGCCATGACGACTCGTCCGCCGAGGCCGGAGCAATCGTGCTTCATCCGGACAAGGTGAGCCCGCTGGTCTCCCGGGCCAACGGCACCGCACAGGATGCCGATTCCCTGCGCATTCCCTGCGCCGACGAGGTGTGTCGGGCGCGGACTCCCGCCTCTGACCAGGGAGGACGGCTGTATCAGGTGAGGGCGGGCAGATCCGGGGAAGAAGATGCGGCAGCCGACAGGAGGTTGCCGTGGAGGGTGGAGATCTGGAACTGGGCGAGCTGCTGGCCGCTGCGGAAGCGGCCCCGCCCGGTGAGTCCGTGGACGTGGTGGCACGCGACCTGCAAAAGCGCTTCGGCGCGGAGCGGGTGTCCTTCCTGTTCGTCGACCTCATCGGCCGGCGGCTGGTACGGCTGACCGCGATCGGCGCTGACCCCGACGACCCTGACGACGGCGGGCCGATCGACCTGCAGGGCAGCGTCCACGAACAGGTCCTGCGCAGCCAGCGCCAGCATGTGGAACCGGACGGCCAGGGCGGCCGGAGGGTCATCACGCCGGTCACCAACCGCGGCGACTGCCTGGGTGTCCTGGAAGTGACCCTGCAGTGCGCCGACGACACCGTGCTGCGTCAGGTACGTGACGCGGCCCACGCGCTTGCCTACATCATCGTCACGGACGGGCGGTTCACCGACCTGTACCACCTGGGCCGGCGCACCACCAAGACCAGTCTGGCCGCGGAGATCCAGCACCAGCTGCTGCCTTCCTCGCCATGCTGCGAGGCATCCCAGTTCACGCTGGCCGCCGGACTGGTCCCGGCCGACGACATCGGCGGCGACACCTACGACTACACCGTGGACCGCGACACCCTGCACCTGTCCATCACCGACGCGATGGGCCACGACACCAACTCCGCGCTGCTGGCCACCCTGCTGGTCGGCGCGCTGCGCCAGTCCCGCCGCAGCGGCTGCGACGCCCTCAGACAGGCCCGCGACGCCCACCAGGCCCTGCTCGGTCACAGCCGCGGGCTGGCCACCGGTCAGCTGCTCTGCGTCGACCTGGCAACGGGCCTGTGCGAACTGGTCAACGCCGGCCATCCCTGGCCGCTCCTGCTCCGCGAGGACACCGTCGAGGAGGTCAAGCTCGCGGTCAACCTGCCCTTCGGTGTGGCAGCACCCTCCTCCTACCAGCTGCAGCAGCTGCAACTGCGCCCCGGAGACCGGCTGATCCTGCTCACCGACGGCATGCAGGAACGCGGTGCCGCGGCCGCCGACCTGGCAGGAGTCATCCACGACACCCGCGCGCTGCACCCGCGAGACGCTGTCAGGGCCCTGACCGCCGCGGTCCTCGACGCCTGCCACGGCAGCCTCAAGGACGACGCCACCGTCCTGATGCTGGACTGGCACGGCGATCACCGACGACCGGACGAAACCGGACGGGACCCGCAGCACTGACCACGCCCCAGGGGGCTACGGCATGAGGCAGGCCGAAGCCGAACCCGCGGGGCCGGGCGCCGGCAGCCGGACACGGCAGCGCACCGGCGGTTCGCCGCCCCTCGCCGCACCATCCCGGGCTGGGCACCTACGTCGACCGCGCCCGAACATCGTGCGCGGCATGCATGGGGGCACGCTGCGGCGGGCACTCGCGGGCGAAGAAGGGAAGCAGACGGGTGGTGCTGGTGGGGTCGCAGGCCGAGGACGGGGACTGTACCGAGCGTGATGCCGACCCGACGCGTGCCTGCATCGTCCTGACCGGAGGCGACGGATGCATCGCCCAGGCCCGGCGCCACGCCGCCGACTTCCTCACCCGGCTCCAGGACAAGCACGGCCTGGACGTCTCCGAGCACACCGTGGGCATGACCCAGCTCGTCGTCAGCGAGTTGGTCACCAACGCTCTCAAGTACGCCCCCGGACCAGTCCTCATGGAACTGCGCATCGCCGGCGCCCAGGTGGAGATCACCGTCCGGGACAGCAGTCCCGGCCTGCCGAGCCTGCAGGCCACCGACCCCGACCCCGACCGCGTCGGCCGGCACGGCCTGGAGATCGTCAGGGCCGTCGCCCAGCACCTCGACATCCGACGGGAGCCGGGCGGCAAACGCATCACCGCCCGGATCACCCTGACGGACATCCCGGGTACCGGCACCGCCGACCGCGATGTGCCGTAGCGGTCGGCGACCTCGAACCTCGACAGCGACTCCTCCTCGAAGAGACCATTCGGGCATGGAGTTCCTCTGCTACCACCGAGATCGGCCCGGCTCCGCGGCACTGCGCGATGAACTGACGGAAGAACACTGGGCCTATATGGACCAGTACGCGAAGGAGATGATCGCCCGGGGCCCGACCTTCGCCGACGACGGCGTGACACCCACCGGAAGCGTGCACATCGTCGACCTGCCCGATCCCGCGGCGGTCCGCGCGTTCGCCTTCGACGAGCCCAACTACCAGGCCGGCGCGTACCGGGACGTGCTGGTGCGACGGTGGCGCAACCTGCTGGGGCGCACCATGTGGGACTTTCCCGGCGGCCGGACCGGCGGCAACCGGTACCTGGTGCTCGGCCTCGGCACGGGACCGGCCGCCGACCTGGCGGTGCCGCCCGACCAGGACGAACTGATCGCCTATGGGCCGCTGTTGTCCGACAGCGGAGCCATCTGGCTGGGCACGGCGGCGTTGCTCCGGGCACCGGACCCGGACACGGCACGCGCCCTCCTCACCCCGGCCCGGTACGCCGACATCGAGGTGCACGACTGGCAGTTCGGCGGACGGCCGTCATGACCCGAAGACGTCCGGGAACGCGCGTGCCGTGGCCGGATGGCGGGCCCGGCCGCTGCTTCCGAAGCGGAGCGTGATGTCGAACGCGCCCTGGAGCCGCCGCCAATCCACCCGTTGACCCCAGGGCGGATGCAGGGCGGATCGGAGAGGGGCGACCTCGTGCGTGCGGATCGTACGAGCGAGGTCGTGCCGCGCGGCATCCGGTGAAGGCGGTGAACGGCACGGACGGTGAAGCGATCAGTACTCCAGCTCGGGGCGCAGCGGGCCGCCGACCATGTGGAGGTGCCGCACTACCTGGGCGTAGGAGTGGAAGAGCCCGGTCTCGTGGTAGGCGATGTCGTGCCGGGTGCAGTACGTGCGCACGAGTTCCTGGGCATGGCGCAGGCTGGGGCGCGGCATGGAGGGGAACAGGTGGTGTTCGATCTGGTAGTTGAGCCCACCGAGTGCGAAGTCGACGAACCGGTGGCCGCGGATGTTCCGTGAGGTCAGTACCTGCCGACGCAGAAAATCGATCTTGTCGTCCTTGGCGAACATCGGCATGCCCTTGTGGTTCGGGGCGAACGAGCACCCCATGTAGAGCCCGAACAGCCCCTGGTGCACGAGCAGGAAGCACACGGCCTGGACGGGGGACAGGACCAGGAAAAGAGCGGCGAGGTAGCCGCCGAGATGCGCCGTCAGCAGTCCTGCGTCGGCCAGCTTGGTCTTCCGCGAGGTCGCGGCGCCGTTGCGGTCGAACAGCGCTCGTACGCCGGCGACGTGCAGGGCGAGCCCTTCCAGGAGCAGCATCGGGAAGAACAACCAGGCCTGGTGACGCGCCAGCCAGGCGTACGCCCCGCTGCGGATGCGGGCGTGTTCCTGGGTGAAGGCGATCGCGCCGTCGGCGATGTCGGGGTCCCGTCCGACGTGGTTGGGGTGGGAGTGGTGCCGGTTGTGCTTGGCGATCCACCAGCCGTAGCTGAGGCCGATCAGCAGGTTGGTGTGCACGCGGCCGAGCACGTTGTTGACGCGTTTGGAGGCGGCGATCTGGTGGTGTCCGGCGTCGTGACCGATGAATCCGGTCTGCGTGAACATCGCTGCGAGGAAGGCGGCGGTGAGCAGCTGCCACCACGACTGCCCGATCAGCATGAACGCGGTCCAGCCGGCGGCCAGCAGCAGCAGGTTCGCGCCGACCTTGACGCAGTAGTAGACCGGTCGTCGCCTCAGCAGCCCGCTCTGCCTCACCTCACGGCACAGCGCGGCGTAGTCGCTGCCCCGGCTGCCGGGCGGGGGCTTGGTCGTCTCGGCGTGGTGCGCCGGATCGGGGCTCCGGTTGCTGACGTCAGTGGTCACAGTGTTCCCTTCGGGACGTACGGGACCCGCCCACGGCGCGAGGGAAGGGGAGGTGCGCAGGATGCCGCACGCGTCGGGAATCCTGTGGGAGCAGCCCGGGCCAGGGTCCGCGGTGCGGGTCTGCCTCGGGAGGTGCCTTTTCAGAACGGGCGGACCGGGTCGGCCTGCATGCCCTCGGGGCTCTGGCCGACGGTGATCACGCCACTCCGGGCTGTTCGTCGCCGGCCGTCGAAGAACACCCCTGTACGACGAAACGCCCGCTGTCACGATTCCGCGGGCGCTTTCACGTTCGCACACGTCAACTACAACCACTGAGCCCAACGTGCGCGGTGCCGGGAAGGTTCCCGGCAGGTGGACGGGTCCGGAGGGGGAGTACGGTTGCGGCACCGGGCGCACCTCGCGTTTCGGCGTCGCCCTCGGGCAGGGCACAGGCCGACGTACCTCGGATCCGGCCGGAAATGAGCGCACCATGCCTCCAGGCCCGCACCGTCACGCTGTCTTCCCTGTCCGGTCCCGCGCAGCGCGGTAGCGGATTTCCCGGCTTCCGGGTCGCCCCGATGCGTCAGGACATCACACGCACGGACCTCGACCGCCCAGCACGGCTCGACCGCTCGGCACGTCCGGACCGTTCCCCACGGCCGGACCGTTCAGCACGGCTCCGAACCGATCAAGAGGATGCGGGACGCATGTATTCACAGGACTCGATCTCCGGCCACCGCCGTGGCCGTCCCGAACCGACCGCGGAGACGCTCTCCGGACTGGCCTGCCTCATCTGCGGCACCGACTACCGCGACGCACGCGGCAACGCACCCGTGCCGGAGGCGGTGGTGGTCTCCCACCGTGACGGCAAGCAACTCCTCGCCTGCCACGGGACGTGCGCACGCATGGCGAGCGGGTCGGTCGACGGCCTGGACGAAACACCCCTCCCGCTGGCCGAACGCGTTCGCAGGCACGGGGCCGGCGGCTCCTGACCCGGACATCGGGCAGTCACAGCAAGTACGTCGAGCACGTCGAGCACGAAGCCAACGAAATGATGATGAAGCGCATGAGCCTGATGAGTCTCGGAGTCTTCGCCTCCTCCCGCAAGGAGAACGAGTTCCGCCTGCCGTTGCACCCCGCCCACCTCGACCGGATCGCCCCGGACATACGCGAGAGAATCTTCCTCGAACACGGCTACGGCCAACGGTTCGGCGTCGCTGACGACACGCTCGCACCGCTCGTGGCGGGCTTGCGCTCCCGTGAGCAGCTCGTCGCCGAGTGTGACGTACTGCTGCTGCCCAAACCCATGTACGCGGACGTCGCCGCACTGCGTGAGGGCCAGGTGCTGTGGGGATGGCCGCACTGCGTGCAGGACGAGAAGCTGACCCAGCTCGCCATCGACCGACGGCTGACCCTCATCGCCTGGGAGGCCATGAACCACTGGACGGCCGCGGGCGTCTTCAGCGTCCATGTGTTCCACAAGAACAATGAGCTCGCGGGCTACTGCTCGGTGTTGCACGCACTGCAGCTCGGCGGGCTGACCGGCAGCTACGGCCGGCGTCTGCGCGCTGTGGTCATCAGCTTCGGCGCCACGGCGCGTGGAGCGGTCACGGGCCTCGGAGCCATGGGCGTCTCCGACGTCACGGTGCTCACCCAACGCGCCGCGGCGGCTGTGGCCTCGCCGATGCCGTCGGTCGTGATGGGGCATTTCGAGGAGAGGGAGGACGATGCGTCGCGCCTGCAGGCCGTCACACCGGCGGGTTCCGTACCGATGGGGGAGTACCTGGCCGGATTCGACATCATCGTCAACTGTGTCCTGCAGGACACCGACGCGCCGCTGATGTTCGTCACCGACGAGGAACTCGCCCTGTTCCGGCCGGGCTCGTTCTTCATCGACGTCGCCTGCGACGAGGGCATGGGCTTCGCGTGGGCACGTCCGACCACCTTCGGTGACCCGATGCCCACGGTCGGACCGGACTGCCACTACTACGCGGTGGACCACAGCCCGTCCCACCTGTGGAACTCGGCCACCTGGGAAATCAGCGAGGCGCTCCTGCCGTATCTGCGCAAGGTCATGAGCGGGCCCGCGGCATGGGATGCCGACACCACGGTCAGAAAGGCCATCGAGATCCGCGACGGCGTAGTCCAGAACCCGAAGATCCTCTCCTTCCAGCACCGGACAGCGGCCTACCCCCACGCTCCCGAGACCCCGGTCCCCGCCCCGGTGCCGCACTCCGTCGCGCAGCCGACCTGACCCACCCCGGACGGTGGCCGAGACGCGTCCCACCAGGAGTCGGAGTTCGTCGAAGTCGCCCTGTTCCGAGGCGAGTCGGACGAGCTCATCGGCGGCGTCGGAGTTGCCCGCCTCCGTGGGACGACGCAGCTCGGTCAGCTCGCCGAGTTCGCTGACGGAGTCCGCGTGGCGTGCGGGGTGGGAGGCTGAACGGTGGTTCTGCCAGGCTGATGGGGAGTCACGGCAAACAGTTCCTCCAACTCCCGCTACGCTCCCGCCTCATGGGAACACCCTGAGCCTCCATTGTCGCCGGGTCGACGGCCGTCTTCAGCGCGGTCGCCACCGGGGGCGCGTGGCTGGCGGCGCGCCGTGCGAACGCCACCGCGGACACGGTTGCGCGCATCGAACGGGACCGTTGGCACGCCGACCTGCTGCCGCAGTTCAGCGTGAGGATCGAGATGGGTGAGGGCGACCGGGCGACGCTCAGCGTCCGGCTCGTTGGCCCGCTTCCGCTGTGCCATCTCGACGAGATCCGAGTCGAGGTCGCGCAGAGCGACGACATGGACTACACGCCCCGGCTCGCTGGGGGACCGACCGAGGAGCAGGTGGCTGCCCAGGTGTGGGGACCGCTGCGGTTCGTGCCCGGCTCCGACGGCGCGGACCGGAACGGGCATACGGTCGTCCCGTTCGCTCTCGCCGTGGGCAGGGGACGGCCGTTCGCGCTGGAGCGCACGCGCTCACCCCTCTGGTGGGACGGCAACGACCGGGAGGAACGGTGGCGGGACAAGTGGCTCAACCTGCCGATGCGCCTGGTCCTCACCTGCCGTCGAGAAGGTTTCGAGCTGTGGACGGTCCCGTACGAGGTGGACGTGCCGGAGGCACCGCGGGTGCGGTTCGTCGGTTGACCCTGGCGGGTGTACACGGCAAGGACTCGTCGGAAGAGCGAGGCCGTCGGCAACGCGCTCACCTGCCCGCCTGGCCGCTGGGGTCGGAGGCCGACTGCTCTTGGCCCTGAGCCGCTGCCTGCGCCTGCATTGCCTGAAGCCTTCCCGCGTCACACCGACGAGGAACGGCACGGACAGCGTGATCCTCTCCAGCATGAACGGCACGGCGCCACCCACGATGAAGGCCGGCCACGGTGTCATCGCCTCGTCAACGTAGGCCGTGATGGCGGCGGAACCTACGAATCCCACCGCCACGCTGAGGCCCGCGGCGATCAGATAGGCCAAGACTCCGGGGGAATCGTCGTCACCGGCCGCGTTCTGAGGTGCGGGTGCGGCCTTGGGGTCGTTCAGACTCGGCGCGCCCTGCGACAGGTGGCCAGGGCGGGGAGGCGGCAGCACGGCCGGGCGTCGCCGGACTGTCCAACCGCAAACCAACCACGAACAGCCAGGCCGCGCGGACATCGGGGCGCACCGAACGGCTCTCCTTCGCTCGGACTTGCGCGCGAAAACCGATCGGTTTACGATGAGGGAGACCGATCGGCTTCTCGTCGCGGAGGCGGGTGAGTCTCGAACCCCATTACCCAGGAGTGCGGATGGCTGCGCCGTTGCGACGCCGAAGGGCAACCGCCCAGTACTCCAGTGCGGTTTCGTGATCTATTCGACAGGTCTGTCGGCGGATCGTCCTCGATAGTGGCTGGGGCGGGCTGTTGCCTGGTGGTGTCTGCGCCAGTTTGACCAGTGCAACTCTGGCCTCGGTGTGGCGTTGGTCGACGAGGCTGGGCGCCGCGCGGGGCCAAAAAGGTGTACCCAACGGCGCCGGAGGCGTACTCAGATTCCCGCAACCTCATTCTTCACCTGAGCGCTGGAAGCGCGTTCTTCAAAGTCGGTCTCCGAGATGGCGCAAGTCGCGACCGACGTCATCATCATCATCAACAATGCATGCGGCCTGCTGTCGGTGCCCCGCGCCCGCCTAGAGCAGCGAACGCCAGTTTCCTGATACCGGAGAGGGTATTTGTAATGACTGCGAATTCGCAGAAGAAGTTCTACGCCCTGAACATGTTTGACGTGTCCGACTTGGAGAAGTACCTCGCGTACTTCCGCCGTTTGCCTGAAGTGGCTCCGCAATATGGTGGCCGAATGGTGGCGTTTGGTCGTTTCCGGGACAACGTGGCCGGTGACCTCGCGCCACGGCAGGTTCTGTTTGCCGTCGAATGGGAGTCCGAAGAGGCGTTCAACAGGTTCCGGGACGCTCCGGACTTGGCCGACTTCCATTCGCTGCGGGAGAACGGGACGACGTCCTATGTCTGGCAGACGTTCGATGGTCTCGATATGAGTGACCCCGCCAACGTTTCGCTCGACGATGTACTGGCGGTGCTCAAGCCTTAAAACCCGCATTGCTACGGAGAGCGTTTCGCTTCCTGGCCTGGCCGAGAGGCATCGCCCGGAGTGTAGTTGGCTGATGGCGTGTCAGGGGCGGTCTTGGCGGACCGCCCCTCCAAGGAGTCGATACCAGAACTGGCCGCGGTGCGATCCGGGCAGTCTCCCAACGTGATCGACGACCTTGCGGACACGACCTTGCGGCGTTGGCAAGAGGGCCGGGGGCGTCACGCAAGACTTCCTCGACGGGCGCTCGGTCGTCGCTCACACCTCCAGCACCAACCGCTCTCCTTCCGGTGCACGCGAGACGCAGGGCAGCATGGCGCCGGCCGCTCGTTCGGTGGCGGTGAGCCGGCGGTCACGGTGATCGACGTGGCCCTGGGCCACCCGTACCCGGCAGGTTCCGCAGAACCCCTGGCGGCAGGAGAAGGGCAGGTCCGGCAGGGCCTCCTGGAGAACATCCAGGGCGGAGCGGTCGTACGGCACTGGCAGAACCCGTCCGGTGTCGCCCAGTTGGAGTTCGAAGGGACGGCCGTCCTTGATCGGGGCCGGGGCGAAACGCTCGAAGTGCAGGGCGGACGCGCGGCTGTCACCGAACGCGCGCCGAACGCCGTCGATCATGGGCGCGGGCCCGCAGCAGTACACCGCACCCGCCGCCGGGCTCAAGTTCAACAGATCGGCTGTTTCGGGCGCGCCGGACTCGTCGTCAGGACGGATGGAGACCCGGTCAGGGGCTGTGGCCGCGAGTTCGGCCAGTTCTGCCGCGAAGGGCATCGAGCCGCGGCTGCGGCCGGTGTGCACGAGCCGCCAGTCCAGCCCGCGGCGGGCGGCTTCTCGGGCCATCGGCAGGATGGGGGTGATGCCGATGCCGCCCGCGATGAGCAGGATGGATGCCTCGGCGGCGAAGGGGAAGGCGTTCCGGGGCCCGGTGATGGCGACCCTCATACCCTCCCCGAGAGTGTCGTGTACCTCGGCCGAACCGCCTGCCCCGTTGGCGATGCGGCGCACCGCGATGCGGTACCGGTACCGGTCGGCGGGGTCGCCGCACAGGGAGTACTGCCGCCTGCGGCTGGAGGGCAGGTGCAGTTCGATGTGGGCGCCGGGCTGCCAGGGCGGGAGCATTGCCCCGTCGGGTGCTGCCAGCCGCAGGGAGACGACGTCCTCGGCCTCTTGGTGTTTGGCGGCGACCACCAGTTCCCGGATCACGGGCATCTCGGTGGCCGGCGGGCGCCTAGGGGGCTTGCTGCGCCGCGCGAGGCGCGTGACCGCGTTGTCGCTGAACGCCGCCAGCTTCCGCATGAAGGCGTCGCTGCGCGGTCTGCCGTACAGGTCCGGCGGCCGGGTGAGGGGTGTGCTGACGTCCATGGCATTCCTCGCTGGTCGCCGGGTCACTGGGCAGCCGCTCGGGCAGCGGGGGACGCCGCCAGGTAGGCGACCGCCAGCTGGGTCGAGCCCTCTTGCGTCGGGTGGTAGCCGGGGCGGAAGTAGCGCAGCACCGAGCGGGCGAACGAGCCCGGCGGGGGCAACAGGTCCTTGTGGGCCGCGGTCAGGTAGTCGCGGAAGCGGACCTTGACCCGGTCGTCGAGTTCGGGGTCGGTGCTCATCAGGAAGCGGACTCCGCGGATCCACAGCCGGGTCAGCACCGGAGCGGTGACGAGCATGCCGACCATTCGGCGCCGGTAGCGGGGATCGAGGTGCACCAGCAGGTCGAACGCGACCGAGCGGTGTTCGACCTCTTCCGCGCCGTGCCAGCGGAACAGATCGAGCATCGCGGGGTCCGCGCCGGCCTGGTCCAGGCGCCTGTTGCTGAGAATCCAGTGACCCATGTACGCGGTGAAGTGCTCGAAGGCCGCTATGAGGGCGAGTCGTTGGAGGAGGTGCGCGTGGGTGGCGGCCGGTGTCAGCTCCGGCCGGTCTCCGAGCACCCTGCGGAAGATCCATTCGGACTGCAGGGTGTACGGAGCCGGGTCCAGCCCCTTGGCGAGAAGGTGCTCCAGGACCTCCTGGTGCGCCTCGGCGTGCATCGCTTCCTGGCCGATGAAACCGCGTACGTCCTCGCGCAGCCGGTCATCGGTGATCAGTGGCAGTGCCTGCTCGAAGGTGCGCACGAACCAGCGTTCGAGTTCGGGGAGCATGAGGTGGAGCACATCGAAGGTGTGGGTCGCGAAGGGCTCACCCGGCAGCCAGTGCAGCGGGGTGGCGCCCCAGTCGAAGGTGACGTCCCGGGGTTGCAGCACCAGGTCGTGGTGGTCGATGGGCTCGGACGGACGCTCCGGGTGGGCATGTGCGGCTCGGAACATGGCAGGTTCCTCCGTCAGCGGTCGGTGTGTGCGAAGGGGCGGTCGGGCAGTCGTCCAGTACTGCCGGTCTGTTGGGCTGTCAGATCGGGTGCGCGGTGCGGTCCGGAGTGTGAGTGCAGCGGGAGCCGTCTTCGATGCGGTGGGCGAATTCCGCGATCCGGGACGCGATCTCCTCGGGGTGGCTGAGCTGTACCCAGTGCCCGGCGTCGATGGGGCGCCGCTGTATCCGGCCCGTCCAGTGCTCCACTCCGTACGACAGCACCGGGGTGACGCAGAAGTCGCGGGTGGGGATGATGAGTTGAACCGGGACGGTGGTTCGCCGGTCCCGGGGACGCAGCAGGCGGGGCAGCATGTTGGCGCGGTACAGCGCGGTGCCGGATACGGCGTCGCGGGCCAGCGTCTGCGCGGGGTAGGGGGTGTCCCTGGGCACGCCTTGGGAGCCGGTGAGGAAGGTGCGCCAGCGGTGTCCCAGTGCTCGCCAGGTCAGGGCGGGCAGGAGCGGGAAATGGAAGTAGGCGATGTACCAGGACCGTGCGGCCTGCCGCAGCATCTTCGGCAGATCCGGATGCCGCGGCCGGAGGCGGGCCCGGATCAGGTGGCCGACGTGGTCCAGGCAGGGTCCGGAGATGGAGGTGAACGAGGCGATCCGTCCGGCCAGGCGGGTGCCGGTGACCGACTCCCAGGAATGGATCGATCCCCAGTCGTGTCCGACCAGGTGCACCGGACGATCGGGGCTCACGGCGTCGAGGACCGCCTCCAGGTCGGCTTCCAGACGGGACATCCGGTAGGCGCGCAGACCCCTGGGCCGGTGGGAGGCTCCGGCTCCCCGCACGTCGAAGGCGGTGACGTGGAAGCGGTCGGCCAGGCGCTCGGCGACGGGGTGCCACACGGCGCTGGTGTCCGGATAGCCGTGGACCAGCACCACCGGAGGAGCCGTGGACGCTCCCCATTGATAGGCGGCCAACTCCACGCCGTCCGCGCCGTCCACGGCGATCCGGCGGGCGGCCGGGCCGGTCATCGGCCACCGCTGGCAGGGGTCAACTCGCCGTAGTTCAGGCCGCCGTGGAAGAAGCTGGGCAGCACCGGCCAGTGCCGCTTGAAGGGGGCCAGCTCCGAGGAGGGCAGGATCTGCAGCCAGCGCGGATCGCGCCGGCTGGGGTCGGCGAGGGTCTTCTCCTTGACCATGGAGTCGTACTGGTCGAGAGAGTCCTCCAGAGTGTTGGCGTTGGGGACCACCTCATGGCCGTAGAACGCGGCGTGACGGCGCACCCCGGGGATGCGGGAGAGCTCGGGCTGCCAGTTGTCGGCCGAGATGCCGTTCTCGGAGGAGACCCACACCCCGTCGGGAGTGTTCAGCACCAGGGAGTGGTTGCCGTCCGTATGGCCCGGGGTCCACAACAGGCTGACGCCGACACCGAGTTCGACATCGCCGTCGAATGCGGTGACGCGCTCGTCCGGTACCCCGTCCATGCCTCCGTCGACGTACCAGGCCCACTGCATCGGATGCACCGATTCGAAGGTGCCCAGCTCCCTGCGGTGCACCAGCAGCCGGGCGCGCGGGAACAGGGCTTCGCGGGGCGCCCGTTCGCCCGGAATCGTGCTGGTACTTCCCATGATCATGCGCACGTCCTGGACGTGCAGGTGGTCGAAGCTGACGAAGTCCACGTCCTCGGGTCGCAGACCGCAGGAGGGCAGGACGGTGTTCGGGTCCTGGTAGAAGCGGGCGAAGACGTGCTCGGTGAGAAAGTCCCCCGCCAGCCGCTTGAGCTGGGCGTAGAACGGCGCTTGAGCCGTTCCGGCGGCGACGGTCGGCTCCCACACCAGTGTTTTCGGCTCACCGTCGAAGCCGTCGAACTGCACGACGAGCATCCGGTTGACGATGCTCACGAACGGGTTGACGGCGAGTGCGGCGCCGTGGAAGCCGAACCGGGTCGGGTACGGGGCGGCGGCGATGTCGAAACTGCGGACGGCGTGGATGCGGCCCTGCTGGATGAACCGCTCACGGTAGGAGGCCGCCGCACTGCGCACGGCGCGCAGCCGGTCACCGCGGGGCCATATGTCGTGGACACCCTCGAATTCGGGGATCGGACGCGGAGCGGCGGCGTCCTGGGCCTCGTCCTGAGCCATGGCCTGGGCCTTCTTCGCGCTGGGCGCCGACTTGGGCGTGGTGGTCACGGGCTCATCCTTCGGGCAGGCGGGCGGTCCGGGTGCGCTGCTCGTAGGCCGCGCGGACCGACCGGTCGGACAGGGCGGCGAGCTGGTCGGGGACAAGGAGGTGATGCAGGGCGTCGCGGGCACGGCCCGGCAGCACCGCGGCCAGCCGGGTCAGGGCGGCTATCTGGCGTGGAACGAAGACCTCGAACCGCGGGCGCAGCACGACGTCGAGCACCGCGTCGGCCACCTGATCCGCCGTCAGGCGCCGAGTGGGACCGGTCGCGGTACCCACGGCCAGCTCGGTGTCCACGACGCCGGGCATCACCAGGGACACGTGCACGCCGGTGCCGCGCAGTTCGGCGCGGACGGCTGTGCTGTACCCGTGCAGGGCGTGCTTCGTCGCCGCGTAGGTCGCCTCGCCTGCCGGAGCGACCTTGCTGGCGGCGGAGGCGATGTTCACCACGTGGCCGCGCCCGCGTTTCCGCATCCTCGGGATCACGAGTTTCATCCCACGCAGTACGCCGTGGACGTTGACGTCGAACTGGCGCAGGGCGGCTTCCTCATGTTCCTCCTCGAAGGGGCCCACCCACATGATCCCGGCGTTGTTGATCAGTACGTCGATCGGCCCCAGCTCGGTCTCGACCGTGCGCAGGAAGTCATCGAAGGAAGGTGTGTCGGTGACGTCGAGAGACAGCCCGAGCAGTCGGCCACCGGGACGCGCGCCGATGGCGCCGGCCGTCTCCGTGGCAAGCCCCGCGTCGAGATCGCCGATCGCCACGGCGGCTCCGGCCGCGGCGAGCCGGGCTGCCACGGCACGCCCGATCCCGCGGCCCGCCCCGGTGACCGCGATCACTCGGCCGGTCAGCGGTTGTGTGCGGGGGAGCCTGTCGCGGTCTCTCCGGCTGGACGTGTGCGGGTATTTGGGCGGTGCTGCCACGGTCGAGCCCCTTCCTTGCCCTGAGCGCGAGTGGACCGCTGAGCGGCAAGCGGCCCCACACGCTTCTGACACGTTGGCGTGTCAGATGAACTGACAAGCTAGAGTGTCAGTTCGGAGCACACCGGTGTCAACACCTCTGCGAAGGGGAGAAATGACCGGCACACAGACCGCCGGGCGGCGCTACGGCGGACGTGAAGCGGCGCAACGACAGCAGGAGCGCCGCATCCGCCTCATCCAGGCGGGCCTCGACCTGTTCGGCACGTCCGGATACGCCTCGGTCTCCGTCAAGCAGGTGTGCTCGCATGCCGGACTGACCCAGCGCTACTTCTACGAGTCGTTCCGCGACCGCGAAGACCTTCTCGCCGGGGTCTACAACGACCTGATCGCTACGATCAGCGCCGAAACCGCGCAGGCCGCAGCCGCTGCCGCACCCGATATCGACGCCCAACTGCGCGCCGGCCTTGAGGTGTTCATCCGCACACTGGCCGGCGACGCCCGCATGGCCCGCCTGGTGCTCATCGAGGTCGTGGGCGCCAGCCCTCGCCTCGAAGTGCGTCGCCGTGAGGTCCTGCACGAATTCGCCGCAATGGTTGCCGCGGTCGTCGGACCGCTCCCCGCCCCGGAAGCCCCCTCCAGCCGGCTCACCATGACCGCGATGAGCCTGGTCGGCGGAGTCAACGAACTCCTCGTGGACTGGACACTCGGCCACCAGAACGCCACCGTCGATGAACTGGTCGACCTGTGCCACACCCTGTACATCGCGGCCTACCGAGCCATCAGCGATCAGCCCTGACCGCGCAGGCCCGGATTCCTTCAGGCGCGCGATGAACGCAGGTGCGGGGCACCTGCTGGTTTTCGACTGTCGGGCGGGTCTCATACCCGTCATCCATCCGGAAGCGCCGCAGCGCGATCGGGCTGAGCGGCCGCGAACCATGGCGGGCGTCGCGGCGCGGGAGCTGCTGAACGATCGCGGATCACCTGCCGCCTGCGCCTGCTGGCGCGCGCCCCGGGTCCTGGCCCGCGACGGACCCGACCCTGCCGTTGTCGCTGGATGCCTGCACATGCCCAGGCCCGCTGAGTGCCCTGCCCTGCGAGCCAGGTGGCACACCGGATCAGGGGAGGGCTGACGGCATTTTTCCCGCCGGGGCCGGGCTCATGGCGCCCACGGCCCGCGTGACTTGACGCCCTTGCTCCCCGGCATTCGGGGCAAAGCCCGGTGATCGTAAGGGAATTGATGAGCAGCCGGGCGCGGGGGAGGCTGTGGTCTTGTCGGCATCGGCGCCCAGCGGCAGGGCACGATCACCGTTTCCCGGAGCCTCGTCCTGCCGGCCCGGACGCTCGCCGATCTGGTCATTGCCCGTGCGTCGGCGGCTGCCGTGACGGCGTATCCCTGCATCTACATCCGAGGCGTTTCGGGATGGGCCGAGACACGCTTGGCAATCGCCTCGGCAGAGGTGCCGTAGCGGCCCTTGAGCGCGAACTCGCCATCGCAGCGCGGGGATGGCGCTCCCACATCTCTCCTGCCTGCTCATCCGGTGCGTGCCGCCATGCCGGCGGGCGCCGGTCGGCTCGGCCTGAAGCCGGCCTGTGACGTGCCCCGGGATCAGTTCCCTGCTTGAGAGCTTGCGCACTGGAAACCGAACGGTTTACAGTGAGGCAAGGCGAAACCGATCGGTTTCCTTCAAGGGTTCGGGAGTGCATGATGACGACAAATCGACCGGTGGCCCTCGTGACGGGCGCCTCCTCCGGCATCGGCAAGCAGACCGCGCTCGCGCTGGTCGCGGCGGGTTTCGAGGTGGCCGGTACGGGCCGTGACACCTCACGGGTCGCCCCTCTCCGGGGTGTGACGTTCTTCGACCTCGACGTGGTGAGCGACAAGTCGGTCACCGCGGTGGTCCAGCAGGTGATCGACCGGTTCGGGCGGATCGACGTCCTGGTCAACAACGCGGGCATCGGCTCGATCGGCGCGGCCGAGGAGACCTCCCTCGCGCAGGCCCAGGGCGTCTTCGACATCAACGTCTTCGGGGTCATGCGCATGGTGAGGGAGGTCCTGCCGCACATGCGTGCCCGGGGACGCGGCCGCATCATCAACCTCTCGTCCGTGCAGGGCTTCATCCCCGCTCCCTACATGGCCGTCTACGGCGCGTCCAAGCACGCGATCGAGGGCTACTCCCAGTCCCTGGACCACGAGGTCCGGCAGTACGGCGTCCGCTCACTCCTGGTCGAACCCGCCTACACCAACACCGGGTTCGAGGCCAACAGCGCCAAGCCCGACACCCCCCTGCAGACCTACGCCGACCAGCGGAACGTCTTCGACCGCCTGATGGCGGAGGCGATCCAGAGCGGTGACGACCCCGCCGTGGTCGCCAAGGCGATCGTCACAGCCGCCACCGACACCAAGCCGAAACTGCGCTACGCCGCCGGTCCCATGGCCGGACGCGCGCGCATGCTCCGCTTCGTTCCCGCCTGGGTCCTGGACAAGCAGATCCGCAGCATGAACAAGCTCGCCGGCTGACACCCACCACCCGCAAACCCCGTCCACCCACAAACTCGTTCGCGCCGTTGATACCGGGAGAGACCCATGTCCGAGACGCTGCACTCCGCCGCCGCCACCACCGTGGCGCGCTGGCGCTCCGCCGAGGAACGCGGTGACGTCGACGCCGCGGTCGCGTGTCTGAGCCGGGACGTCGTGCTCAGCTCGCCGCTCACCGACCAGTTCCGCTTCGAGGGAGCTGACCAGCTGCGTGACTTCCTGACCGTGGCGTTCGCGGCGGTCAAGGACGTCCGCTACCACACCCAGACCGGCGAGGGCGACGTATACGCCCTGGTCTACCGGGCGCGGGTGGGGTCCCAGCAGTTCGAGGAGGTGCAGATGCTGCGGCTCGACGACCAAGCACGCATCACGGAGATCACGCTCTTCGGGCGTCCGATGCCGGCCCTCACCGCCCTGATGCACCTCATGGGTCCGGCGCTCGCCCGCCAGCAGGGCCGCCGGGGCCTTGCGGCGCTCATGAGCGTCAGCACTGTACCCATTCACGCGATGGTCTCCTCGGGGGACAGCAGCATGGTCGCGAAGACCCGGCCGACAGCCCGGTAGACCTGAGAGCACCAGGTCCACCGGCCGTTTGGCCCCGTTCCCCTTCCAGGAGTTGGCGGCAGCCGCAGGCGATGTCCCCGGCAGACAGCTTCAGGTCGCAGGAACGCACGAGGTATCTGCCGTCCAGGTGGGCTCCAGCGCGCCCTGACCCCACGGGCGAAGCCGACTCCCGAGAGCGGCTGCTGGAGGCACCGTCCCTCACCGGCCACGGCAACGTCCGGCCAATCCCCCCCCCCACGCGCCGAGGTGATGCGGCAACTCGCCGCGCCTTCCAGGAACTTGACCCAACAGGAGACGCTGCCATGAAACGACGTACGTTCCTTACGGCGACCACCGCGTCGCTGGCCGCCACCCAACTCGCCGGACCCGCCTACGCCTACGCCTCCGCTTCCGGGTCAACAGCCGGTCACTACGAGGTCGTTGCCCGCTTCTGGGGCGCTATGCCGACGGGTGTCACCGTCTCGCGCCGAGGCCGCATCTTCGTCAACTTTCCCCGCTGGGGCGACGACGTCCCGTTCACCGTCGCCGAACTGCGCGGCGGGAAGCCGGTGGCCTATCCCGACGCCGAGGTGAACCGTCAGGACCCCTCAGACCTGGCCGGGCACTTCCAGTCGGTGCAGAGCGTCGTCGTCGACCCGGCCGACCGGCTGTGGATCCTCGACACCGGAAGCCCGGGGTTCGCCGGGTCGTCCTACGGCGGTCCCAAGCTCGTGGCGGTCGACCTGCACACCGACCGGATCGTACGGACGATCCTCTTCCCGCCCGAGGTGGTGCCGGCGAACAGCTACCCCAACGACGTGCGCTTCGACCTGCGACGCGGCGCCCAGGGCACGGCCTTCATCACCGACTCGGGCGGCTCCAACGGCATCATCGTGGTCGACCTCGCCACCGGCCGCTCCCGGCGGCGACTGACCGGGCACCCCTCGGCACTCCCGGACACGCAGTTCCTTCCGGTCATCGAGGGCGAGCCCTTCATGGTCCGCCCCGCGGGCGGCGAACCCACGTACTACGAGACCGGCTCCGACGGCATCGCTCTCAGCGCCGACGGCACGCGCCTCTACTACTGCCCGCTCTCCAGCCGCCGGCTGCACAGCGTGTCCATCGACGCCCTCGCCGATCCGGACGCCACGGACGCCGAGGTGGCGGCGACGGTCGAGGACCTCGGGTTCAAACCGATGGCCGACGGTCTGGAGAGCGACGACAAGGGACGGCTCTACGGCGGCGACCTGGAACACAACGCGATCTGGCGCAGGAGCCCGAACGGCACCTACCGGACCCTCGCCCAGGGTCACGATCTGATCTGGGTCGACACCCTGTCCGTCGCCGCGGACCGGCACCTGTACGCCATCGCCAACCAGCTCAACCGGCTGTCGCCCTTCCACGAGGGCCAGGACCTGCGCCGCAAGCCCTACCTCCTGGTCCGTCTGCCGATCGACGCCGGGCCGGTCAAGCTCGTGTGACCTCGCCGGCCCGCGTCGGGCGGCCGCCTGGGCGGGGGAGCAGTGTGCACCCCGGCCGTACAGCGGGCGGCCTCGACCCGGGCGCGGACCCGGGCGGGGCAGGGCTTGCCGGTGCAGTGCGCGGCGCTGCGGTCGATTTCGGGCAGGCCATGGTCTCCGTACAACTCGACAGTCTCCGTACAACTCCACGCCCTCAAGGCGCTGATCCGTACGTTCAGGCCCGGAGCCGTACCGGCTCCGGGCTCACGGCACGTCCGCGAACGCCTGAACCTTCCCCTCGCTCACTCGCCAGCCCGCTACCAATACCCCCAAGGCCCGCTCGTAGCAGTCGGCGACCGCGAGCCCGGGCGGCTCGTTTCCCGACAGCACCAGGGACACCAGGCCATGGGCCGTTCCCCAGACCGACAGCGCGATGACCTCCGGGTCGGACTCCGGACTGAACTGCCCTGCCTGCTGTCCGCGCCGCACGGCGTCGACGAGGGGCCGGTAGGTCTCGATGGCCTCACGTGGCCTCTCCGACTCCGACTCGGACGGGCACTGGACGCTGCGGTCGGCGAAGAGGATCGCGTAGAGATGCGGGTTGGCGATGGCGTATTCGCGATAGACGAGCCCAAGTCGGATCACGTCGCCGGCCGGGTCGTCCGTCGGACGGATGGCTGCCAGGCGTGCGACGAAGAGCCGCGCGGCCTCCTCGTACAGGCTCCTGAGCAGACCCGCCTTGTTGCCGAACAGCGAGTAGACCGCCGTGGTCGAGGTCTTCACGTCCGCGGCGAGCTGTCGCAGGCTCAGCGCGGCGGTGCCGCGGTCGAAGACCGTGGCGGCCGCGCGGTGCAGGAGCCGGAGCCGGAGTGCTTCGTCGTGTGTCTTGAGCCTGGCCATGGCGCCATCGTATTGCAACACCGTTACGAATGCCTATCGGCACCGTTTTGACTTGTTGTCGTCCGCCCGGCCCCGCGCCAGGACCCGCCGCCTCCGAACGAGCTCCTCTCGCATATCAGCAGGTCAGAGCAGAGGAACGCGCCCACTCTGTGAATGAGAGCTACGCAACAGGGTTGCATCGAGCAATAAAAACACTGTTACGGTTCGTTCGGCGCCGACCTTGGGACGGTCCTGTCCGGCGCCGGCCAACGATCTAGGAGAAGTCATGTTTGAGGGGTTCGGGCGGCTGCTGTACCGCAGGCGAAAGCCGGTGCTGATACTGACCCTGCTGTTCGCCGTCCTGTCCGGGGCCTACGGCGCCGGAGTCTTCGGCTCCCTGACACCGCTCGGCTTCCAGGACCCCGGCTCGGACAGCGTGCGCGCGGCCCACATCGCCGAGAAGGCGTTCCCGCAGCGGACACCCGACGCGGTGATCGTCTACCGCGACAAGGACCGCACCGTCGACGATCCGTCCTTCCAGCAGGCGGTCGTCAAGCAACTGAAGTCCCTGCCGAAGTCGGAGGTGACCGGCTACCTGGACTTCTGGACGACCAGGATGCCGGCGCAGGTCAGCCACGACCGGCACGCCACCTACGTCGCCCTGAACCTGCACGGCAGCAGCGAGAAGGCCAAGGAGGACGCGTACAAGGCGGTCAAGGACAAGATCCCGGCCCCCGGCCTTCAGACGCTGCAGGGCGGCACGGTGCCCACCGGCCACCAGGCGAGCGAGAAGATCGAACAAGACCTGAGAACCGCGGAAATCATCTCGGCCCCCGTGCTCTTCCTGCTCCTGCTGGTCGTGTTCGGCGGTCTGACCGCGGCCTTCCTCCCGCTGCTCGTCGGCGTGCTCTCCATCCTCGGTTCGATGGCCGTCCTGCGGACCATCGCGAACATCACCGACGTGTCCGTGTTCTCCATGAGCCTGGTCACGATCCTGGGTCTCGCGGTCGCCATCGACTACGGCCTGCTGATCGTGAGCCGCTACCGCGAGGAACTGGCGGCCGGCTACACCGGCGAAGCGGCGATCGGGCGCACCCTCGCCACGGCCGGGCGCACCGTGATGGTCTCCGGCACCACGGTCGCGGCGGCGCTGGCCGGCCTGACCCTCTTCCCGTCGACGTTCCTGAAGTCGATGTCGTACGGCGGGGTGGCAGCGGTCCTGCTCGCGGTGCTCTTCTCACTGGTCGCGCTGCCGGCGCTGCTCGCCGTGATGGGACCGAAGGTCAATGCCTTCCCGCTGCGCCGCAAGAAGGCAGGGCGGCCGACGGCGGCGGGCGAGGGTGCCTGGTACCGGTTCGGGCACGGCCTGATGCGGCGGCGGTGGGTCGTGGTGGTGGGCGCGGTGGGCCTGCTGCTGACACTCGCCCTGCCGTTCTCCAAGATCGAGTTCGGTTCCATCAACGCGCAGCAGCTGCCGAGCAGCTCCGAGGGCCGCCAGGTCTTCAACGCCATGGAGCACGACTTCGACGGCGACGCGGTCAAGTCCATCGACTCGCTGCTCGTGCTGAAGTCCGACGGGACCTCGAAGGGGCAGGGCGCGGCGCTGAAGGCGTACGCCGAGCGGCTCGGCGCAACGGAGGGCGCCACGAGCGCCCGGATCAGCGGCGTGGAGGGCACCACGGCCCGGGTGTCGGTCACCTATGACGGCAACCCCATCTCGACCCACGCGCGCGACCTGGTGAACCGGATCAAGGAGGTACCGGCACCGCCCGGCGCCCGGGCCTACATCGGCGGCGAGTCGGCGATCTACGACGACACTCTGGACGCGCTCGGCGAGACCCTGCCGTGGATGCTGCTCTACATCGCCGTGATGACGTACATCCTGCTGTTCCTCGCGTTCGGCTCGGTGCTGCTGCCGTTGAAGGCGATCGCGATGAACATGCTGTCGCTGTCCGCGACCTTCGGTGTCCTGGTCTGGATCTTCCAGGACGGCCATCTGCACAACCTGCTCGGCTTCGATCCGACGGGGAACATCGAGCCCAACATGCCGATCATGCTGTTCGCGCTGATCTTCGGGCTCTCCATGGACTACGAGGTGTTCCTGGTGTCCCGGATGCGGGAGCAGTACGACAAGCAGGGCGACAGCACGGAAGCCGTGGCGATGGGGCTGAGGTCCATCGGCCGCCTGGTCGTGAGCGCGGCGGTGCTGATGTGTGTGCCGCTCGCGGCGATCGGGATGAGCGATGTGCTGACCATCAAGCTGTTCGGCGTCGGCATGGTGTTCGCGGTCCTGGTGGACGTGCTGGTGGTGCGCATCCTGCTGGGAACGGCCGTCATGAGACTGCTGGGCAGGGCGGCCTGGTGGGCTCCGGGCCCGCTCGCCCGCTTCTACGACCGGTTCGGCATCAAGGAGACCGACGTGCCGGAGGACACCGACGAGCGGGTCCCCGTCCCCACGGGCTGAACCCTCCCGAGAGGCCGAAGCGTCTTCACCGGTGCACTTCGGCCCTCGCTGCCGCCGTGAACGGGGGTGCCGGCGGTGCACTGCTGGGGACTCACTCCTCCGGCTGCTCGCCCCGCTCGCATGCACGGCGGTCATGGCGCCGGTGGTTCGCGTCCTCCTGGGCCAGGCGCCGTAGCAGCCGGACGACCGGCTCGAACAGCACGGTGAGGACCACCGCCCGCTCGGCGAGGGCGATGCGGTCCTCGATCCCCTCGAACTGCGCGAAGTCCAAATCGGCGGTGGAGGTGGCGAGTTGTGCGTAGGGGACGAGGTCGTCGACCGTGTAGTCGGTGCCGAGGCGGCTCAGCGCGGCGAGACTTTCGGCGAGTGCGGGGCGGTGCGGTGACGCGTCGGAGATCCGCCAGCCCATGTTCTCGATGAGAGCCTCGACCCTCATGGCGGCTCCGCCCGGTACAGCCCCGTCGGCGGTGCTCTCCGCTCCGGGGCTGTCCTCGTTGTCCGCGCCGCTTTTCCCGTTCGTCTCTGCAGAGGGCACGGGCAGTGCGTGGTGGACGACGCCCAGGGTCTCGAACCCGTCCAGTGGACGGTCCACCGCATCGAGCACCTCACGGGTACGGGCGACGGACAGCCCGCCGAGCTGGATGAGCGAACGGATCAGACGGAGCCGCTGGATGTGCTCCTCGCCGTACTCGACCGCCGTCGCGTTCAGCGCGCGTCCCTCGGGAAGCAGCCCTTCCCGTCGGTAGTACTTGATGGTCGCCATCGGCACCCCGGACCGTCGGCTGAGCTCTGAAATCCTCATGCGCTCCCTCACGCTCAACTGTCCCACCAGTATCGCGTTACCGGGGGTTGCCCCGATGGGATCGATAGTGCCACTATCGGGTACTCGGTAGTAGCACTATCGAGCGCTTCTCCGGTGTGCCCACTTCTCCGTGCGCGTGGACGACATGCGCCCGCGGAAGCCGCCTGCACCGCCACGGCCACACCCAGCCGCAGTTCTCTCCCCACCCCGGGCCCGGGCCAGCCAGTTCTGGGTCCGGGCGTCTCGTACGCATCGACAACGGAGACCAACACCATGTCCCAGCGAATCGGCAAGACCCACTGGAAGCGTTTCGCCATCGGTGCGGTGCCGACCGTGGCCGCCACGGCTGCTGTCGCCATTTCCATGGCCCAGGGCGCCCTGGCCGCTTCGTTCAGCATCTCCGGTTCCGCCTTCCAGGTCTCGGCCGGCAAGTTGAGCGGCACCGGATTCGCCAACTACGCCACGGTGGACGTCGCCAAGAACGGCAAGCACGTGCCCGTCTCCGTCTCGTCCATCAAGAACGCGACGGTCACCGACATGTGCCAGTCCGTCCCGGTGGACATCCCCGTCCTCGGGACCTACACGATGTCGCTCAAGGCCGGCGGGTCGGGTACGCCGGTCAAGGCCAAGAACCTGTACATCGACATGACCGACCTCCAGGCCAAGAAGGGCACCTTCACCAACGTCGACATCGGCGTCGCCACCGGGTCCATGACCAAGGGTCAGGTCAACCCGAAGGACCACGTCGATCCCGACGGCTACGCCCAGGAGGCGGACGCGGTCGAGATCATCGATGCCCACCAGACGGTCTGGGCCACGACCGCGGGAACGTTCGAACTGGCGGGCCTGCACATGAACATCGCGGCCGGCCGCCACGACTGCTTCTGACCTCGCTCCCGCCCCCTCGCCTCCCGCGCGCGAAAGCGACCGGCGACTGTCCAGGGGGCGGCAGCGTTCCACCGTCCTCGCGGACACCCTCACCCACTCACGACTTGGGAGCTGCCACATGACGAGTGCCGGTGCACCCGCGCACCCCCACAGTGACAGCGGCTTCACCCGCGCTCGCCGGGACTTCCGGGCCTGGCGGCGCACCCGCCCCTTCTGGGCGGGTCTGCTGGTGCTCCTTGCCGCTGCGCCCATCATCTACTTCCCGTATTTCAACCTTTCCCTGGGCGCCCTGTCCGTGGCGATGTCCACCACCGCGGGGGCCGGATCCCTGGTCATCGGCCTGACTCTGATCGTCCTTGGCGGACTCCTCTGGTTCCAGCCGATCATCAGGTTCTTCGCGGGCTGCGTCGCGGTGTTCCTCGGCGTGCTGTCGCTTCCCATCTCCAACTTCGGCGGCTTCTTCGTCGGCACGCTGCTCGCGGCGGCGGGCGGACTCCTGGCTCTGGCATGGGGCCCGGTGGACGAGGACGGGCATCCGGAGGACATACCCGACGGCGCTGAAGAGCCGTCAGCCGCAGTCGTCCGGGCGGGAGGACAGGGGAGTGAGTGACCAGTCGCCCGACAATCAGGGCGAGACCGCAGAACCCCGCTTCGCCCGGCCGCCGAGAGGCCGGCACGCCATCCCGCGTACGTCCGCGCTGACACGCCTGCGTCTGCCGGTCGGGAGGGCTCTCGCGCTCACCGCGCTGCCGACCGCCCTCATCCTGGGGAGTCAACGCCTGCCCGAGTCAGCGGACACGAGCGCCACCGCGGCACTCTCCGTTTCTGAAGAGGGGTCAGGCGCGCCTGGAACCAGCGGTGTCGACTGCGCCCGTCCCGACGCCACCTCACCCTCTGCGACGAACGCTCCCGCACACCCCACCCCGTCCGCTGATCCCCGCACGGTCGGCGCCCACCCGAGCGGGGAGCCTGCTGAGCCGCCGTCGCACGCGGACGACAAGGGAGCGGGCTCGGCCCCAGTACCGACCGCCACTCCCACCCCCTCGCCCAGCGCGACCTCCGCCGCAACGAGCCTCGCGGACATCCTCGACCCTCTCTTCCGCGACGACGCCGAGCAGCAAAGCCCCTCACCCGACGCGAGCCCCTCACTCCACGCGAGCCCTTCACCAAGCTCGGCAACTTCGAGGCCAGAGTCCGGAGGACTGCCCGAGCCCCGGCTGTCCACCACGCCTGTGTCACCTGCTCCCAGCCATCGGGCCGTCGAGCCGTCGCCCCGACCGGAGGCCACCGGGGGAACCTCCCGAACCTGCGACATCAGCGATCTCAAGGCCCCCGAGGAACATGAGGCCGGCCGATTCGCCGCCGAGGCATGGAACATGAAGGGGAGCCGCCTCGAACTGCACGACCTCGTCTTCGGCGGCGTGGTGACCGTGGACACGGCCGCCGGGCCCAAGCGGGTGCTCAAGTTCTCCGCGGGGAGCGTCACGATCCGTGACCTGAAGATGGCGGTGCCCGTCGGCCCGCAGATCCAGCACATCGACGGGGCGCCCGGCTCGACGTCCACGCTGCGAGGCGACGGCATCACCATGTACGTCGAAAGCCTGACGGGCACCCTCTCCGGAGTCGAAGGCGTTCCCGTACCGCCCGTCCTCCGCCTGCGCCTCACCCCCGACACGGTGCCCGAGTGGCTCTACGACACGGTCGGGAAGCTTGACCTCAAGCTCCAACTCGGCCTGGACGACGCCGACATCGACCAGGCCGGACAGACAGGCGGAAAACTCGCCATCCCGGGGATCCACGGGTACGGAACGCCACGCTGAAGCCGGCACCAGGCGGCTGTGGTTGGTCGCGGTCATGGGTGACGACGCCTGACCTGACTGCCCGCCGAGTTCCAACGATGCACATTTTGCTCATCGGTGACACCAGACCAGGAGTTCGCAGGTACGGCTCGGGGTGACGTCGCCTCGAAGACACGGGAGAGGCAATGGAGCCAGGGTAGATGGAGCGGGTCGATCTGGGTGAGGTGCCGTATGAGGTGGCGCAGGACGACATGGCCGGTTGGGTGGCCGAGCGGAAGCAGGGGCGTACTGGGGATCGGCTGTTTCTGCTCACCCACCCGCCCGTGATCACTCACACGGCGCGGACGCCGGCCGACCAACTGCCAGAGCCGGCTTCACCGATCAGCCTGGTTGAAGCCGACCGGGGAGGTCACGCCACCTATCACGGGCCAGGGCAGCTGATCGGCTATCTCGTGCTCAACGTACGCGAGCTAGGACCGCGCGGCTTGATACGCCGGATCGATCTCGCGGCGCTTGCGGAGCCCGCGGACGTATTGGAAGGCCGTGAAGACACAGAGGTCAGTCTTGTCCTCGGGAGTGATCGGCCGTCCCCAGGTCACGGACGAGGTCACGCGACGCAGCGCGCTTGCCGCGTTGCCCTCGATTTTCTGCAGCACCTGTTCCATGCGTCCGTCCGGCTCACCGTGGATGTTCTGGAAGGTGTAGAAGTCACGGATCGCAAGGTCGCTCTCCTTGCGCAGCCCGGGCATGGGGGACCTGCGGTCGCGGACCCACAGTTGATTCTGGGAGTTGGCGAACCTGCGGAGATAGAACGCGGGCACCGTGTGGTGCCGTTGCCCATACTTGCTGGTTCGGATCAGCGTTCTCCAGGTCCCACTCGTCCATGCCGTGAGCGTCGCACGAAGCACTGACACCGACAGCGCATACGGGCGAGCGCGGCCGGTCTCTCCAGTAACCAACAGCGGCCGACGGCTGAGCTGGGACCGTGGCCTCCCGGTACTGCCGGCGTGCGCCCCGGCGTTGCGCTCGGTGGTGCGAGTCTCGACAAGGCGCTGGACCTCTGCGGCCGGGTCGGCAAACTCCTCGACGACATCGCGCGGAGCCCTTCCAAGAGGTTGACGAACCACGCGGACGGAGATTGCTCTGCGGGACCCGCGTTCAGCTTTGCTGAGGCCAGCGGTTGCGACTCTGGAAATACTCAAGGGCCGTGGGTTCCTCCGTGAACTCGAGTAGGCCGCCCACTTTGTCCGCCAGGAGTGCCCGGACTTCGGACGGTGTGGCGAAGAAGAACTCGCGCCGCTGATTGACGAAGTTGACGCGCCGGCTGGCGAACGCCTTGTGGAGTTGCGACTCCAGAGTCACGGCGTCCTCGGAGAAGAACAGGGCGTGGACGTCGTACCGGAACGGCACGGAAGCGTCGCCGAGTTCCCGGACACGGTCCATCGGATCGAGGCGGCGGGTCATGCCGATCTTGACGATGTTCGGACCGAACGCACCGATGTTGGAGATGACGTACACGTAACCGGCACGGATGTTCGCGATGCGGTAGTCGTTGGCTGCGATGGCCTTCTCGATGTCAGCGAGGCGGCTGGAAAGTTCCGTGACGGCGGCGTCGTCGCCCTTGGCGCGGAGTGATGCCAGGACGCTGACGTAGTGCGCTCGTTCCTTCTCAAGCCGTTCCTTCTCGGCTGCCAACTCCTTCTCAGCCTGGCGCTGTTCGCGGAGAAGCTGGCGCTCTTGGCGGGCGTGTTCGCGCTCTTCCTGCATTTTTATCTGGAAGTCCGCGGTCAGCTCGAGCTCGGTGACACGCAGCGCGTGATATTCGGGGTTGATCCGCATCTCCATGATCGCCCCGAGCCTCTCGATCGCGGTGACCGCCGACTCCAGCCGCTTCAGCGCAGTGCGCACGTTCCCCGACCGCAGCGAGCGAACGCAGTTGTCGGCCTCGGCGTTGTAAGCCCGCAGCATTAGTTTGGATAGATCGCCGACCAGCTTCCGGCCCCGGGCCAGAGAACCGTCGAAGGTGAACATGTCGGCTGCGAGGATCGCGCGACTGCTCTTGACGGTTTCGCCGATCTTGTCTTCGAGACTGCGCAATCGGTCCTTGTAGGCCGCCGCGTTTTCCAAGGGATGGTGGTAGCGATAGATGCCGACATCCTGCAGGGCACGCTGATCGCTGAGATCGATCAGGTCGGCGCCACCTTGTGCGGCGGCGAGCGCCGCTTCGAGGTCCGCGATACGGGCCAGCAGCGGCGCGGGGTCGACTCCTCGGAGCGGTGGCGGAGTCGGTGGGACGGCTAATGCGGGGTTCTGCCGCGTTCCCGGTGACCCCTGCGCCGGGTCCGTGGGAGGGGCCCCGGTGGTCTGCCCGGTCACGGACTTGTCGGCGTCGACGTCCGGTTCGGACCCGTCGTCGGGCACGAAGAGTTGCCAGCCAGGTGGTGGGGCCGGCCAGGCCGGGTCAGGGTTCCATCCTGGCGGGGGCGTCCAGCCCTCGGGCGGTGTGGGCCACCCTGGGGGTGGGTTGAACCGCATGATCACTCTCCCCGAACGCGGACGCCGCGACTTGTGTCCGCCGGGACCAAGTCGAATGGCGACTTCGACATCGCGGCACCGAGGTGCTGCAAGGTGGCCTGGGGGACCACTCTGGCCAGATCGAAGCTGTTGAAGGTCGCGCGGTCCGCCGCCACGACGACCAGAGGAACCGTGGCCGGGCGGCCGGTGGCGGGGTCGATCGTGTCGACGCCGACCGCCAGCGCGATCGAGTGCACTTTCCCGGCGCGGTCGGCCTCGAAGACTTCGTGCAGACTGCGAACCGCGACCTGCCAGACCGCGTTCGCGTACCGCTCCTTCTTTTCGCGAACGGGCAGGTTTGTCGAAGCGATCTCATCCTTCGCCTTCACGTACCGGTACGCCCTCACCGCGGGTATGGATGAAGGCTCCGGAACGCTGACCTTGAGCGAGAGTTCGCGGGACGCGAGATTGAATACATGGTCGTGCTCGACCGGGAAGACCTCGGGGTAGACCGA
This sequence comes from Streptomyces sp. NBC_00285, assembly GCF_036174265.1. NCBI lineage: Bacteria > Bacillati > Actinomycetota > Actinomycetes > Kitasatosporales > Streptomycetaceae > Streptomyces > Streptomyces sp. NBC_00285. The sequence goes on from NZ_CP108055.1 coordinate 8,462,280, forward strand.
ATTGGACAGGACGATGCCGACGTACTCCTGGATGGCGGACTCGACATCGAAGGCAAGGTCGTTGATGAGCTTGGCGACCTCCGCATTGTGAGCTGACGCGTCAGCCTCGCGCTTCTCACATTCCTGCTTGTACTTCTCCTCAGCGGCCGACAGTTCCGCCACGCGCTTGGCTTCCGACTTTTCGCGCTGGGCTGCCTTCTTGACGTAGCTGCTGTGAGCGGCGTCCTTGGCGCGCTCCCAGTGGCGATGCGCGTCCGCAAAGGCGGTCCGAGCCCCCTCGATAGCCTGTTGGTGCCGCTTCTTGCCGCCGAGCATGGCGGAAAGGCCGCCGGGTGCGACCGGCTCCTCGTACACGGGCTCGGGCTCGTAGGTCGGCTCCGGAACACTGGGCGTCGGGACGGCCATGCGACCGGGCGTGAACGGAGGATGCTCGACCGCCGAGATCTTCAGGGATTCGAGATCGACGTAGTCGTCCATGTCCAGGGTCCACGTGAGCAGACCGTCGATGTCGGCGAGATCGCCGGCCAGGCTGGCGTTCATCGACTCGACCTCAGCGAGCCTGGACTCCACGTGGAGCCGCGCGGTCTCACGCTCCGCGGCTTTCCTCTCCGCGGCAGAGGATCGCGCCGCCGCCAATTGCGCGCGCTCGTACGCCTTCGTGGCTCGCTCTGCTTGGCGCTGCGCCGCAAGATGAGCACGATGGCCAGCGGCCTCTTGTTGGCGCCGACGCTTCTCCGCTTGCTGTGCCTGGTAGTTCAGCTCCGCAAAAAAGCCGCGACGCTTCCCCATAACATCCCCCCACAGGAATCGGCACCCGAGGAACTGATCGTAGGACGTTAACCGTATCCATGATCGTTGCCACTGGCGAGGTGAACCCGGGATTACGGGCGGAGGTTCTCGCCGGTCCTGCACGGGTGACCAGGCGAACGAGATCGGTGCCGTGGCTCCGGCCCTGCGCCCGGTGTTACCCGCCGCCGACGCGGTGCCTCCCGCGAAGAACCGTCTGCGCTCGGCGTACGAGCAAGGGGGCCGGGAGGCGCCCCCGTCCGGTCGGGCCCCGGGCATACGACGAAGTGAATGACGGTCATGTGACCTGAATGTGCCCTCGCGGCCATCGACGAGCGCGTGCGCCTCCATATTCAGCCTCAACTGGGCACCGTCGCCCTGCGGGACATCAGCCCAGCGGTGCTGCGTGGCTACATCGCCACGCTGGAGAGTGAACTGTCACCGCGATACGCCCGGCAGATCGTCGGCTCGCTCTCGAACATCTTCGAGACCGCAATCGACGACAAGCGCCTGGCACGCAACCCGATGCGGGCCAAGTCCGTGCGGTGGCCCAAGGCGCGGGAGGACCAGAGGGACGCCTGGCCCCTGGAGACCGCGCAGCGCGTACGGGACGCGCGCTACCGTATTGCCGTCGTGCTCGCGCTGGGCTGTGGACTGCGCCAGGGTGAGGTCTTCGGGTTGTCGCCGGAAGACGTCGACTTCGCCCGTGGAGTGCTGCGCATCCGCCGACAGGTCCAACTCCTCGGCGGGTGCCTGTACTTCACCCTGCCGAAGGGCGGTAAGACCCGCGTCGCCGACATGCCTCCGTCGGTCGCGGCGGCCCTGGCCCGATACCTCATGGAGTACCCGGCGGTCGAGGTGGGGCTGTCGTGGGACGGTCCGGAGCCCGATCGGGAGACGAAGAAGTTCCCGCTCATCGTCACCACGACGTACGGCAACGCCCTTCGCGCGAACATCTTCAACGTAGAGGTGTGGAAGCCGGCCTTGGCAGCCGCCGGCGTCATCCCCCTGCGCAAGAAGGACGAGCGGTGGAAGGCGTCGCGAAAGGACTGCTTCCACGTGCTCCGGCACACATACGCCTCGGTCATCCTCGAAGTGGGCGAGTCCGTCGTCACCCTGGCCCGCTGGCTTGGCCATTCGAGCCCGACGATCACCCTGGACTACTACGCCCACTTCATGCCGGAGGCCGGCGGCAAGGGGCGAGGCGCCATCGACGCCCTGCCCGGCCGGCCTGCACTAGCCGCGTAGTCGTAGGCTCCACACGACCCACGAAACGGGTGGGCACAGCGATCTGCTGTGCCCACCCGATTCGGCGTTCCACAAGGGAAGTTCGCTACTCTCCGTGCTGGTCAGTGCTCCCGGCCTGCGCCTCAGCGGTGAGGCTTCCGCAGGGCAACGCCCGCGATCGCAGGAGATCGCCTGCATCGGAGCGCGGCTCATTCTCCCCGGCGGCCTGGAAAGCGGCGTCGGAGCCTGCGATTCGGCCCGCGTCCACTCGCGAGAGCGCCTCCCAGGTTGGTTGCTCAGAGCCAGTCCTTCCGCTTGAAAATAAGGTACAGACTGACGCAAACGACTCCCATCAAGCCGATAGCGAAGGGGTATCCGAACCGCCACCCCAACTCCGGCATGTCGTCGAAGTTCATGCCGTAGATGGTCCCCACCAGCGTCGGCGCGAACAGGATCGCCGCCCACGACGAGATCTTCTTGATCTCCTCGTTCTGCTCGAACCCCGCTTCCGCCAACGCCCGCATTTCCGCGTTCTGTTGCTGGGTCACCAGGGTCGCGTTGACCGTGAGGATGTCGGTGAGGGCCTGGCGGAAGCCGTCCACTCGTTCGCTGGTGTGGGTGACGTGGTCGGCGACGTCCCGCAGATAGCGTTGCAGCTCCTCGTCCGTGCCGTACTTGGCGAAGCCGGCCATCAGGGCGTGCAGCATGCCGACCAGCGGGCGGGTGGCGCGCTGGAACTCGACCATTTCGCGGGAGAGTTCGTAGATGCGGCGCGAGACCTCCGGGTCGCCGCGGAAGACCTCCGTCTCGATCTCGTCGATGTCGTTCTGAACGCCCTCGACGACCGGCACGTAGCCGTCGACCACCGCGTCGAGGATGGCGTAGAGGACGGCCTCGGGGCCCAGCTTGAGCAGTTCCGGTGTCTCCTCCATGCGGTGCCGGACCGCCGAGAGGTCCGGTGCCGCCCCGTGCCGGACCGTGATGAGGAAGTCCGGGCCGATGAACACGTGCAGCTCACCGAAGTCGACTTCCTCCGGGGCGTCCAGGTAGCGGGCCGCCCGCAGAACCACGAAGAGCGTGTCGCCGTAGCGCTCCAGTTTGGGGCGCTGGTGGGCCTCCATCGCGTCCTCGACGGACAGCGGGTGCAGGTCGAACTCCGCTGCCAGGGAGAGGAGTTCGCTCTCGGTGGGACGGGCCAGGCCGATCCACGCCATACCGGCCGGCTGTTCGCGCAGTTCGCGGAAGGTGTCCGCGAGCGTGGCGGGGGAGGAGACGCGCACGCCGTCACGGTAGAGAGCCGCCTGGACGATGCTCGCCGGTTCGGGCGTCTGGGGGGAGGGCTGGTCGGCTGCGGGTGCCTCGGTCACCGGGGGCGCCGTGGGCGGGGTCAGGGCACGGCGCCAGGCGGACTTCCTGGAACCCTTGGCGGGGCGGGCGGGTCGCTGGGACATCGTGGAGGCCTCTCGCTCTCGGGTCGAGCCGAGGTCGGCGTGATCACGGAGCAGGGTATACGGGGCAAATGACATCGTGGTGGGGAACCGGGCCGGGCTCCGCCGGGAGTTGCGGACAGAACTCGTCCGCAAGGACCCCTAGCGTGTTCCTCATGACGAAGACGACCGTGTCGGCCCCCGTACTCGGCACCCGCGCCCTGAACCGCGCCACCCTCGAACGGCAGCTGCTTCTGAACCGGTCAGAACTGTCCGCGAAGGCCGCCGTCGGGCATCTGCTGGGACTCCAGGCCCAGAACGTCAAGCCGCCGTATCACGCGCTCGCCGCCCGCCTCGACGCCTTCGCCCCCGAGGAGCTGTCGACGCTGATGGCCGACCGTGAGGTCGTCCGGATCGTCACCATGCGGTCGACCATCCACACCCACACCGCCGACGACTGCCTCACCCTGCGGCCGTTCGTGCAGCCCGCCCGCGACCGCGAACTCGGCAATTTTCGCACGGGACTTCAGGGCGTCGACCTCGACCGTCTCGCCGCCCTGGCCCAGGCGCTCGTCGAGACCGAGCCGCGCACCATGAAGCAGCTGCGCGAGGCCCTCCTCGCCGAGTGGCCGGACGCGGACCCGCAGGCCCTCGCCATCGCCGCCCGCTGCAGGCTGCCGCTCGTCCAGGTCACCCCGCGCGGACTGTGGGGCAGGAGCGGCCAGGTGGCGCTCACCACGGCCGAGCACTGGCTGGGCCGTCCCGCGCAGGAGCCCCCGACTCCCGACGCCGTGGTCCTGCGCTACCTCGCGGCCTTCGGCCCCGCCTCCGTCAAGGACATGCAGACCTGGGCCGGTCTGACCAGGCTCCGCGAGGCCTTCGAGCGGCTACGGCCGCGGCTGCTGACCTTCCGCGACGAGAACGGCGTCGAGCTCTTCGACCTCCCCGACGCACCCCGCCCCGCCGAGGACACCCCGGCCCCGCCGCGCTTCCTGCCGGAGTTCGACAACCTGCTGCTCTCCCACGCCGACCGCACCCGCGTGGTGCCCCCGGAGTACTGGGGCCGCAGCTGGCAGGGCAACCAGGCCCACTGCACGCTCCTCGTCGACGGCTTCCTCGCCGGCGTGTGGCGGCTGCGGCCGGACGCGCTGGTCGTCGAGCCCTTCGGCCGGCTCACCAGGGCCCAGCGGGCGGACGTCGAGAAGGAGGGGGAGCGGATGCTGGGCACGCTGCACCCGGGGACGCCGTACGACATCCGGTTCGGGACCGTCGTAGCGACATGACCGCCTGAAGGAAACCGGGGCCGTCGCGGAGACATGACCGCCCGAGGGAGACGGGACGTCAGTCCGCGCGGCCCGTCACCGCCACCGTCAGCCCCAGGCCGATCATCGTGAACCCGCCCACGCCGCCGATGGTCGACAGGCGGCGGTCGGACCGGGCGAACCAGGTGCGGGCGGCCGAGGCGGTCAGGCCCCACAGGGTGTCCGTGACCAGGCCGATGGTGATGGGGACCAGGCCGAGCAGCAGCATCTGCGCCGGTACGTGGCCCGCCGAATGGTCCACGAACTGGGGGAGTACGGCCGCGAAGAAGACGACGCCCTTCGGGTTGGTGACGCCGACCAGGGCGCCGTCGAGGACGGTCCGCAGGTCACCGCGTGCCGGTGCCGCGGGCCGCGCGGTGAGCGCGGACGCCGTCAGCTCCTTGCGGTGCCGGAACGCCTGCACCCCGAGGACGACCAGATAGGCGGCGCCCGCCAGCTTCACCGCCAGGTAGAGAGCCTCCGACCGCTCCACGAGCGAACCGATCCCGACCGCGACGGCCACGACCAGCAGGTACGAGCCGAAGACATTGCCGAGTGCGGTCGCCACCGCGGTACGGCGGCCGTGCGCGAGGGCCCGTCCGATCACGAACAGCACGCTCGGCCCCGGGATCACGATCACCAGCAACGACATCGCCGCGAAGGCGACAACACGGTCCGTGGACACCATGGCGGTCATTCAAACACGGATCGCGGACATGGACAGGGGGCGCTGCGGGCCGCTCGTGGAGGCCCGCAACGCCCCCTTGCTTCTCACCTGAGGAATGCTCAGGAGACCTACTGGGGACCTATGAGTTGACCTGTGCGGTCACGAGGCTGGAGAAGGTGGTCAGCCGGGTGTAGACACCCGGGTAACCCGCCTCCGCGCAACCCTCTCCCCATGAAGTGATCCCTGCCAGGACGCCCCCGATGAGCAGGGGACCGCCGCTGTCGCCCTGGCAGGTGTCTACGCCGCCGGATGTGTATCCGGCGCAAACCATGTCGGTCGCGACGAAGTCGGAACCGTAGGAACTGGCACAGCTGGAGTTGGACACGATCGGGACGGTCGCGGTCCGCAGCTGGTTGGAGGAGCTGCCGCTCTCCGAGGTGGTGCCCCAGCCGAGGATGCGGGCGGTGGTGCCGGCCGCGTACACGCTGGTCTGGGACGAGGAGACGTACGACGCCGGGGTGTAGGACATCGACGTCGACAGGGTCAGGACGGCCACGTCGTCGCCGTTGGTGGCGTCCGCGTAGCTCGGGTTGATCCAGATCTTGCTGACCTTGCTGACGGTGCCGTTCGTACCGTTGAGGTAGGTGCGGCCGCCGACGACTCTCACGCTGCTGGTGGTCTCGCCGACCATGCAGTGGGCCGCGGTGACGACCTTGGTCGCGGAGACCAGGGTGCCGCCGCAGAACTGGTTCTGCGAGGCGTCCGTGATCTGCATGACGAACGGGTAGGAGGTCGTGGTCGTCGTCGAACCGCCGACGATGGGCTGAGGGGCGGCGACAGCGGTGGGGGCGCTGAGCAACGCGGTGGCGGCGGCAGCGGCGGTCGCCACAGTGACGGCGGCCGCCTTCTTCGCACGGGTGAGACCGAACATCGGTTGAGTCTCCTCAGGGTTGCCGGTGGGGGTCGCGCGGGTGTGGGGGTGGTACACGGGGGTCGCGGGACCGACCCCCGTATGCCCGAGCGAGCGGCACGTTCATAAGCTAGAACGCGGAAGTTCCCCTTCCCAATGAGGGAAGCCCCTAAGGGAGTTGGGCAGGGAAAACCCTCGGTCGGCCCTCGGAATCCCCCAGGGGCGGCAGACCGGGGCGGCTCTCACGGCGATCGGCGCCCTGCCGCCAGTCTGACGATGTCGACCCGGGATCGGATCCCCAGCTTCCGGTACACCCTCGTGAGGGTCGCCTCGACCGTCTTCACACTGATGAACAGCCGTGCGGCGATCTCCCGGTTGGTGGCGCCCTCCATGACGAGCGCGGCCACCTGACGCTCCATCGAGGCGAGCCCTTCGAGACTGTCCAGACCGTCGGACGCGGCGGCCGTGACGGTCACCTGTTCCTCCGGACGGGCCAGCGCGGCCGCCTCCACCTGCCGCAGCCAGGGCAGTGCCCGGCAGCGCCTGAACAGGCGGGCCGACTCGTCGTACGACGTCGGACCGGGCCGTCGGGTGCGCAACTGGGCCAGGACGAAGGCGGCGCGCGCCTCCTCCAGGCCGTAACCCAGCTTGGCGAGACGATCCTGCACGGACGTCAACTGGACCAGCGCAGCCTCGTGTTCACCGCGCGCCGCCCGCACCAGCGCCTCGGCCCGGTCCAGTACGGCGAGCACGCTCTCCCGGCCGAGCCTGAGCGCGTTCACCCGCGTCACGTCGATGACGTCCTGCGCCTCCCCGATCTCCCCGATCCGTACGAGGGCCTCGGCGAGGTCGCCCTGCCAGCGTCCGCGCGCCGGGTCGGTGATGCCGAGCCCGTGTTCCAGCTCGCGCACCCGGCGCAGCGAACGGACCGCGCCCGGTGCGTCCCCTGCGACGAGCTGCGCGTACCCGAGGACGGCCAGGCCCCGGGACTCGTACATCTGGTCGCCGTTCCCCTCGGCGTGGTCGACCGCCTCCCGGGCCAGTTCGAGGGCCCGCTCGACACTGCCGCCCGAGGCCTCCGCGATGGAGGCGAGCACAGCCGAGGCGACCTCGCCGATCCCGGTGTCCCGGGCCATCATCAGGCTCTCCCGGGCCAGGTCGAGGGCCCGCCCGCAGTGCCCGGAACGCAGCTCGGTCTCGGCAACCCCGCGCAGGAAGTGCACCTCGCTCTCGACCGACCCGCGCCGCCGCACCTCGCGCAGCAGCGCGGTGACCGTCGCGCGGGCCTCGGACAGCTGGTCGCTCATGATCAGCCAGCGGAAGCGGGAGTAGCCGGCGCCGTTGTGATGGCAGGCCACCCGCGGGTCCTGGGGCTCCTTCAGGGCGCGCTTGATGGTCGCGGGGGCGTCCGGGTGGCCCATCAGGGTCTCGATCTGGGCCTGGAAGGCCAGCGCCATCAGCTCGTTGTACCGGTCGCCGCCCTGCTCGGCCAGGGCCGCCGAGCGGGCGGCCTCCTCGCGGGCCTCGTCGAAGTCGCCCTCGACGAGCAGGGCCCGCCAGGCCAGCTGGTAGCGGATCAGGGCGAGCAGTCCGGGGTCGTCGCCGGCGTCGGCCAGGGCCTGCGGGAAGACCGCGTCGACCTCCGTCATCGCGTGGCCCGCCGTGTCGATCACGGTGATCCAGGCCCGCACCCGGTCCGCGGGCACGGTCGCCCGGGTGAGCACGTCCCGGGCGATGTCCCGGGCGAGGTCCAGCTCGCCGGCGGTGATCGCGTCCTCGGCGGCCGTCAGCCGGCGTTCGTCGGGAGCGGGCACGCTGTCGGCCGGGGTGTGCCGGGCGGACAGCAGCCCGAGCGAGGCGGCCATCGAGGGTGCGCCCCGGTCCCGGGCCTGAGCCGCGGCCTCGGCGAGCCGTGCGGCCACCCCCGGGTCGGTGCCCGTGGTCGCCAGGGCCAGATGGCGGGCCCGCTCGATCGGGTCGGAGGCGGCCGTGGACAGCGCACGGTGCGCGTCCCGCCGTTCCTGCGCGGGCGCCTCCGCGTACAGCGCGGCCGAGATCAGCGGATGCGAGAAGCGTACGGCGGGACCCTCGGCCTCCGTCGCGAGCAGGCCCAGCGCGGCCGCCTGGGCCATCTCGGCCTCGGCGTCCCTGCGGCCGGCCGCGTGCAGCAGCGCCGGGGTGGGGCGGGCGCCGGCGCTCGCCACCAGGAGGGTGCGCCGGGCGTCCGCGGACAGCATCTCCAGACGGCTCAGCACCAGGTCCCGCAGCGAGGTGGGCACCGGCAGCGGCTCGCCGGGGCGGTGCGGAGTCGGGTTCTCGCTGAGCGCCCGGCCGAGTTCCAGGGCGAAGAACGGGTTGCCGCCGCTGGTGCGGTGGATGTCCCGCACGGTGGAGCGCTGGAGGCCGGTGTAGCCGCGGTGGTCGAGCAGCGAGGCGACCTGGTCTCGGGTCAGCGGGTTGCAGCGGATGGCCAGGCTGTTCGGGGGCAACGCGCGTAGATGACGGTCGTGCTCGGCGCCGTCGGTCCGGACCGCGCACAGCATCCGCACGGGGATGTCACCGAGTCGCCGGGCGGCGAAACCGAGCAGCTCCAGACTCGCGGGGTCCAGCCACTGCATGTCGTCGGCGACGATCAGGACCGGCCCCTCGGCGGCCAGGGCGCGCAGGGCGGACAGCACGGCGAGCCGCAGGGCGAGGCCGTCGCGCAGGAGGGTGGACTCGCCGCGCCCGGTCAGCGCCGACTCGAGCGCGGTGCGCTGGGCGGCGGGCAGCTTGTCGGAGACGTCGTCCAGGACCAGGCCGAAGAGGTCGGCCAGGGCCAGGAAGGGGAGATGGGATTCCGACTCGGTGGCCGAGCAGCGCAACACCGTCCGCGCCGTGGCGCCGGATTCCGTGGCCAGGGCCCGAAGGACGGTCGATTTTCCTATTCCGGCGGGGCCGTGCAGCAGCACGCTGCCGCCCCGGGCCAGCTGCTCGCTCGCCTGGTTGAAGAGTTCGTCCCGGCCGATGAGCAGGTCGGGGCGGCAATTCGCGGGCTCCTGGAAGTCGCGTGGCACCGTCACCGCTCCCCTCCCTGTGTCGTGTCCGGGCCAATATTAGGCAAGGTGCTCCGAAATTCGGCGGGAAGTGTTGGTGAGTGAGATAACAACCGGTTCCGCATGGGGAAATTCAAAGCGCTCATGAATGAATGGAATGACTGCAAATGTTACGGGAGCAGTCCCTCCCGACGCGCGGCGGCCACCGCCTCACCCCGTGTCCCGGCGCCCAGTTTCCGCATGGCCGACCGCAGGTACGCCTTGACGGTCTCGGCACTCACACCCAGCCTGCCCGCGGCCACCGCGTTCGTCGCCCCCGCCGCCACCCAGGCCAGCACATCCAGCTCACGCGGTGTCAGAGCGACGCCCTTCGAGGTCACCGGCGCGGGGGACAGCAGCGCGCACGCGTCCAGCAGCTCGGTCCTGAGCGCGGGGTCGGTGATCCGGGTGGCCAGTGCCCGCAGCGCCGTGTGCGCCTCCCGGACCTGCTCCCAGGCGGCGATGTCACCCGGCTGCGGCTCGGCCCGCACCGCCACCAGCACCTCCCGCGCCGCGTCGCCGACGGCCAGCGCCTGCTCCACGTCCCGTGCCGCGTCCACCGCCGCCGTCAGCATGCGGTCGCCCAGCGGCCGGGCGTCGCGCAGGGCGCCGTACAGCACGCCGCGTACCCGCCGTCGAACGACCACCGGTACGGCCAGCACCGACCGCAGGCCCTCGGCGGCGACCGGGGCGTCGTACTCGTGGCTGATCTGCCGGGACAGGGAGTAGTCCGCCACGGCGCACGGGCGGGCCAGCGCGACCGCCTTGCCGCCGAGGCCGTTGCCCGAGGTCACCGCGAGCGAGAGGAGCGAGGCGGTGGCCGTGCCGCTCAGTTCGCTGATCCGTATCCGCGGGCGGCCCGGCTCGACCAGACCGCCGAAGGCGACCGGAAGGCCCGTCGTGCGCCGCAGCCGCACCAGTGCACGCCGGATCTCCCCCGCACCGGCCGCGTTCACTGACACCTGTTCGTCCCTTCGCTGCGGCACACACCCCCGTTCGGGGGTAGTGAGACCTGCATCACGGATTACACGATGGAAGAGAGCCGCCCGGCAATGGTCCGGCACCAAGGAGGACGACAGATGACGGCCACGGAGGACTTCCGCAGGGCACGGGACTTTCTGCTGGAGCACCGCGAGGACTACGCCACGGCGTACGAGGGGTTCGCCTGGCCCCGTCCGAGTCACTTCAACTGGGCGCTCGACTGGTTCGACGCCATCGCCGAGGGCAACGACCGCACCGCCCTGCACATCGTCGAGGAGGACGGCAGCGAGGTCCGGCTATCCTTCGCCCAGATGGCCGAACGGTCCAACCGGGTCGCCAACCTGCTGCGCGAGCGCGGGGTGGAGGCCGAGGACCGGATCCTCGTCATGCTCGGCAACCAGACCGAGCTGTGGGAGACGGCGCTCGCCGCCATGAAGCTGCGCGCCGTCGTCATCCCCGCGACCCCGCTGCTCGGCCCCGCCGACCTGCGCGACCGGGTCGAGCGCGGGCGGGTGCGGCACGTCCTGACGCGGGCCGAGGACGCCGGCAAGTTCGACGAGGTGCCCGGCGACTACACACGCACCGCGGTCGGCGGCGTACCGGAGGGCTGGCAGCCCTACGAGGACGCGTACGCCGCCTCCGAGGAGTTCCTCCCCGACGGCCCCACCCTCGCCGACGACCCGCTGATGCTGTACTTCACCTCCGGTACGACGGCCCGCCCCAAACTCGTCGAGCACACGCACACGTCGTATCCGATCGGGCACCTCGCCACCATGTACTGGATCGGCCTCAGGCCCGGCGACGTGCACCTGAACATCTCCTCGCCCGGCTGGGCCAAGCACGCCTGGTCGAATCTGTTCGCGCCGTGGAACGCGGAGGCGACCGTCTTCATCCACAACTACACGCGCTTCGACGCGGCCCGGCTCACCGCGGAGATGGACCGCGCGGGTGTGACGACGTTCTGCGCCCCGCCGACCGTGTGGCGCATGCTCATCCAGGCCGATCTGACCCAGCTGCGCACACCGCCGCGCGAGGTGGTCGCGGCCGGGGAGCCCCTGAACCCCGAGGTGATCGAACAGGTCCGGCGCGCCTGGGGCGTGACCATCCGGGACGGTTTCGGACAGACGGAGACGGCCGTCCAGGTCTCCAACAGCCCGGGGCAGGTCCTGAAGACCGGCTCGATGGGCCGGCCGAGCCCCGGCTACCGGGTCGAACTGCTGGACCCGGTGTCGGGAGCCCCCGGCGCGCGGGAGGGCGAGATCGCGCTCGACCTGACCGCCCGTCCCGTCGGCCTGATGACCGGCTACCACGGCGACCCGGACCGTACGACGGAGGCGATGGCCGGCGGGTACTACCGCACCGGGGACGTCGCGGCGCGGGACGAGGACGGATACCTGACGTACATCGGGCGCAGCGACGACGTCTTCAAGGCCTCCGACTACAAGATCTCCCCGTTCGAGCTGGAGAGCGCCCTGCTGGAGCACGAGGCGGTGGTCGAGGCGGCCGTCGTGCCCGCGCCGGACGAACTGCGGCTCGCGGTGCCCAAGGCGTACGTCGTCCTGGCGGAGGGCTGGGAGCCGGGCCCCGACACGGCCAAGGTGCTGTTCGAACACTCACGTGAGGTGCTGGCGCCGTACAAGCGGATCCGGCGGCTGGAGTTCGCGGACCTGCCCAAGACCGTCTCCGGCAAGATCCGGCGGATCGAGCTGCGTGAGGCGACGGCGGCCGGGTCGGCCTCCGAGTACCGCGAGGAGGACTTCCGGTGACCTCGTACACGCACGGGACGGGCGGGACCGCACTCCTCGGCGACACGATCGGGGCCAATCTGGACCGGGCGGTGGCCAGTTGGCCCGACCGCGAGGCGCTCGTCGACGTGCCTTCGGGGCGGCGTTGGACGTACGCCCAGTTCGGCGCCGACGTCGACGAGTTGGCGCAGGCCCTGCTGGCCGCCGGGATCGCCAAGGGCGACCGGGTGGGGATCTGGGCGGTGAACTGCCCCGAGTGGGTGCTGGTCCAGTACGCCACCGCCCGTATCGGCGCGATCATGGTGAACATCAACCCGGCGTACCGCACGCACGAGGTGGAGTACGTCCTCAAGCAGGCCGGGATCACGCTGCTCTTCTCGTCGTTGCGTCACAAGACCAGCGACTACCGGGCGATGGTCGACGAAGTGCGGGGCAGGTGCCACGAGTTGCGGCAGGTCGTCCACTTCGGCGACCCGAGCTGGGAAGCGCTGCTGGAGCGCGGGGGCGGTGCCGCGGCGTACCCGGAGCTGTCCTGCGACGACCCGATCAACATCCAGTACACCTCGGGCACGACCGGCTTCCCCAAGGGGGCCACCCTCTCCCACCACAACATCCTCAACAACGGTTACTTCGTGGGTGAGTTGATCGCCTACACCGAGCAGGACCGGGTCTGCATCCCGGTGCCCTTCTACCACTGCTTCGGCATGGTGATGGGCAACCTCGCCGCCACCTCGCACGGCGCCTGCATGGTCATCCCCGCCCCGTCCTTCGACCCCGCCGCCACCCTGCGCGCGGTCCAGCAGGAGCGCTGCACCTCGCTCTACGGCGTTCCGACCATGTTCATCGCGGAGCTGAACCTCCCCGACTTCGCGGCCTACGACCTCTCCTCCCTGCGCACCGGCATCATGGCGGGCTCGCCGTGCCCGGTGGAGGTGATGAAGCGGGTGGTCGCCGAGATGCACATGGCGGAGGTCTCCATCTGCTACGGCATGACCGAGACGTCCCCGGTGTCCCTCCAGACCCGCAGGGACGACGACCTGGAACACCGCACCGGCACGGTCGGCCGCGTCCTGCCGCACATCGAGGTCAAGGTCGTCGACCCGGCGACCGGGGTCACCCAACCCCGGGGCAGTGCGGGGGAGTTGTGCACCCGTGGCTACAGCGTGATGCTCGGCTACTGGAACGAGCCCGAGAAGACCGCGGAGGCCGTCGACGCCGGGCGCTGGATGCACACCGGCGACCTGGCGACGATGCGCGAGGACGGGTACGTCGAGATCGTGGGCCGCATCAAGGACATGATCATCCGGGGCGGCGAGAACATCTACCCGCGCGAGATCGAGGAGTTCCTCTACGGCCACCCGAAGATCGCGGACGTCCAGGTCGTCGGGGTGCCCCATGAGCGCTACGGCGAGGAGGTGCTGGCCTGCGTCATCCCGCGGGACCCGGCCGCCCCGCCGACCCTGGAGGAACTGCGCGCCTACTGTGACGGAAGGTTGGCCCACTACAAGATCCCGAGCCGCCTGCGCATCCTGGACGCGTTCCCGATGACGGTCTCCGGCAAGGTCCGCAAGATCGAGCTGCGGGAGACGTACGCGGAGGGATAGGAGGGGCGGTGCCGCCCGGCGAGGCGAGGGACCGCACTCCGCCGGAGGCCCTACCCGCCCAGGTCGTCCGCCAGGCCGTTCACCGGTTGTGGGGTGCCCGTCAGGTCCAGGACGAACAGGGGGACGCCGAGGGAGTCGGCGCGGGTGCGGGCCTCGCTGGTGTAGCCGGCCAGGGAGAAGTACACGCAGTGCGCGGACTCCGTCATGGCCGTCAGCCACAGGCACTCCACGTCCCGCGGTGAGGCCGGCCGTACGGTCGGGTCCACCTGGGCGAGCAGGCCGCGCGCGGCGAGGCCGATGCCGGACGGGGGCCGTTGGTCCGCGCGCCGGATGTCCTGGTAGCCGAGCCAGCGCAGATACAGCGCGGCGACGGTGACCGCGTCGCGCGCGGTGCGGATCGTGATCGGCTGGAAGGCGCGGCGCGGGGGAGCGGCGGCGGACGCGGCCGGTTCCGCCGCCGGGTCCGGAGCCGTGCCGTCGGTCAAGGGGATCCGCAGGACCGTCCCGCAGGCACAGCCCAGCTCCGGCTGCGGCCACTGCGCCCTGCGGCCGCAGACCGCGCACGCCACCGTCACCCACGCCTCGTCCCACACCTGGTGGGCGACGGCCGTGGGCGTGCCGCCCCGGTCCAGCGGCGGATGGACCGGGGCGCCGCACTCGCACGGGTACGACGGCGCCGCGTAGAGGTGCTCGCACCGGCAGACCGGACAGCGCACCGACACGCTCTCGGACATGGCCTCATCGTCCTCCAGGGCGTGCCCGGTTGTCCGCCTCTTGACGGTCTTCACCCACCCACCTACATTACTTCCAGATAGCAGAAAACATATTCCGCATTACGGAAGCATCTGCCGCGGGGCGCGACGGGAGTACGCATCCGACAGTCGAACCAGGAGTACTCGATGGCTCGAATGACCGCTGCCCGCGCGGCAGTTGAGATCCTCAAGCGCGAAGGTGTCACCGACGCGTTCGGCGTCCCCGGCGCGGCGATCAACCCCTTCTACGCGGCACTGAAGGCCTCCGGGGGCGTCCACCACACCCTCGCCCGCCATGTCGAGGGCGCCTCGCACATGGCCGAGGGTTACACCCGCACCCATCCGGGCAACATCGGCGTCTGCATCGGCACGTCGGGACCCGCCGGCACCGACATGATCACCGGTCTCTACTCCGCGACGGGCGACTCCGTCCCGATTCTGTGCATCACGGGCCAGGCCCCGACCGCCGTGATCCACAAGGAGGACTTCCAGGCCGTCGACATCGCCTCCATCGCGGGCCCGGTGACCAAGATGGCCGTCACCGTCCTGGAGGCGGCCCAGGTCCCCGGCGTCTTCCAGCAGGCCTTCCACCTCATGCGCTCGGGCCGCCCGGGCCCGGTGCTGATCGACCTGCCGATCGACGTCCAGCTGACGGAGATCGAGTTCGACCCGGAGACGTACGCACCCCTCCCGGTCTACAAGCCGGCCGCGACCCGCGCGCAGATCGAGAAGGCGCTCCGTCTCCTCAACGACTCCGCGCGTCCGCTGATCGTCGCCGGCGGCGGTGTCATCAACGCGGACGCCGCCGAACTCCTCGTCGAGTTCGCCGAGTTGACCGGCATCCCGGTCGTCCCGACCCTCATGGGCTGGGGCGTCCTGCCCGACGACCACGAGCTGAACGCCGGCATGGTCGGCCTGCAGACCTCGCACCGCTACGGCAACGCGACCTTCCTGGAGTCCGACTTCGTCCTCGGCATCGGCAACCGCTGGGCCAACCGGCACACCGGCAAGCTGGACGTCTACACGGCGGGCCGGACGTTCGTCCACGTCGACGTCGAGCCCACCCAGATCGGCAGGATCTTCGCACCGGACTACGGCATCGCGTCGGACGCGAAGGCCGCCCTGGCCCTCTTCGTCGAGGTGGCAGGTGAGTTGAAGGAGGCGGGCCGGCTCCCCGACCGCTCGGCGTGGGCGGCCTCGGCGCAGGAGAGGAAGGCGACCCTCCAGCGCCGTACGCACTTCGACGACATCCCGATCAAGCCGCAGCGCGTCTACGAGGAGATGAACAGGGCCTTCGGCCCGGAGACCCGGTACGTCTCCACGATCGGCCTCTCCCAGATCGCCGGCGCCCAGATGCTGCACGTCTTCAGGCCCCGCCACTGGATCAACTGCGGTCAGGCGGGCCCGCTGGGCTGGACGATCCCGGCCGCGCTGGGCGTCGCCAAGGCCGACCCCGAGGCGCAGGTCGTGGCCCTCTCCGGCGACTACGACTTCCAGTTCATGATCGAGGAGCTGGCCGTCGGGGCCCAGCACCGCATCCCGTACATCCACGTCCTCGTGAACAACGCCTACCTGGGCCTGATCCGCCAGGCCCAGCGTGCCTTCGACATCGACTTCCAGGTCAACCTGGAGTTCGAGAACATCAACTCCCCGGAACTGGGCGTCTACGGCGTCGACCACGTCAAGGTCGTCGAGGGCCTCGGCTGCAAGGCGATCCGGGTGACCGACCCGGCCGAACTCGGCACCGCCTTCGAGCAGGCCAAGAAGCTCGCCGCCGAGTTCCGGGTCCCGGTCGTCGTCGAGGCCATCCTGGAGCGGGTCACCAACATCTCCATGTCGACGACCAACGACATAGGAAACGTCGTGGAGTTCGAGGAGATCGCGACGGAACCGGGTCACGCGCCGACGTCGATCAGGCCGCTGAAGGTCTGACCCCGCGCACAGCTGAAGGGCGGTCCCACCGTGAAGGTCGGACCGCCCTTTCCCGTGCCCGGCTCCCCCGAAGCCGTCCCCCGTCGCGATGTCCGCCGCCCCCGTGCCGGCGAACCTCGTGTGATGAGAATGCGCCCGGGAACGGTCCGGCAGAAGCCCCTGAATCAGGTTCAGAGCTTGATTTGAGGATTCCGTAGACGGCCTACGACTCGTTCGGTACGGCGGCTCGCCGCTCGTGACAGTCGCAGAGCCCCGGCCGCCGTGCCTCGCCCGTACCCGTGGCCCCTCGCGAAGCGCCCTCCCGGCACCGGAAAGCGCCGGATGCGGTGGTGTCCGCATCCGGCGCTCGCCGGTGTGTGAAGGGTGTGGCAGGGACCGCGGCGGCTGCGACGGAACCGGGGCGCACTCCTTCCCTCAGGTCGAAGAAGGAGGGCCCGGGACCTTCACCACCGCACTGGCTCGCACGCCGCCGCGGTCGTTTCCCCTGCCCGCGCCCGGTACCGGGCGACCACCCCTCATCCGGGTCGCCGGGCGCGTCGGGCGCGGGCAGGGAGTCTCGGTCCTCGCGCAGGGCGCGAGCAGCCGGCCGGACCGGCGGCCATGGGGTTCCGGTCCGCGGCGGCACCTGGGCGCGACAGGACAGATGTCAGCACCGCCGCGGACCGGAAGTCGGGATCAGGCCCGGGTAGGACCGGAAGTCGGGATCAGATCTGGGCGCCGGACAGGCGCTCCACCGCCCGCAGCAGGGCCGAGTGGTCCAGGCCCCCGTCGCCCTGGGCGCGCAGACTGGCGACCAGTTGGGCGACCACGGCGCCGACCGGCAGGGCCGCGCCGACGGTGCGGGCGGCGTCGGTGACGATGCCCATGTCCTTGTGGTGCAGGTCGATACGGAAGCCCGGCTTGAAGTCGCGCCGCAGGAAGTTGTCCTTCTTGCGCGTCAGCACGGTCGAGCCGGCGAGGCCGCCGCCCAGGACGTCGAGGGCGGCCTTGAGGTCCACGCCCGACTTCTCCAGGAACACCACGGCCTCGGCGCACGCCTGGATGTTCACGGCGACGATCAGCTGGTTGGCCGCCTTCACGGTCTGGCCCGAGCCGTGCGGACCGCACAGCACGACGGTCTTTCCGAGCGCCTCGAAGAGCGGCCCGGCCTCGTCGAAGTCGGCCTGCTCGCCGCCCACCATGATGGACAGCACGGCCTCGACGGCACCCGCCTCACCGCCCGACACGGGCGCGTCCAGGACACGGACGCCCTTCGCGGCGGCCGCCTTCGCCAGGTCGACCGAGGTCTGCGGGGTGATCGAGGACATGTCGATCACCAGGGCCCCGGACCGGACGTTCTCCAGGATGCCGCCGGGGCCGTAGGCGATGGCCTCGACCTGCGGTGAGGCGGGCACCATCGTGATCACCACGTCGGCGTCGCGCACCGCCTCGGCGATCGAACCGGCGGTACGGCCACCGGCGGCGGCCAGGCGGTCCAGCTTGTCCTGTTCGAGAGTGAAGCCGGTGACGTCGTAGCCCGCCTTGACCAGATTCTCGGACATGGGTGAGCCCATGATGCCGAGGCCTATCCAGGCGATCTTGGGGAGACTGCTCATGAGGGGGTGCCTTTCCGGAAGGGAGGGTCAGCGGGGGAGCCAGTCGAAGGCCTCGGCGCTCGGGCGGTCGCCCGGCTTGTACTCGAGGCCGACCCAGCCGTCGTAGCCCGCCTTGCGCAGTTGGCCGAGGAGGTCCGCCAACGGGAGCGAGCCGGTGCCGGGGGCTCCGCGGCCGGGGTTGTCGGCGATCTGGACGTGGCCGGTTTTCGGCGTGAACTCCTCGATCACCGCCGGCAGGTCCTCGCCGTTCATGGACAGGTGGTAGAGGTCCATGAGGAAGCGCGCGTTGTCCAGGCCCGTCGCCCGGTTCACCTTGTCGACGATGCCGACCGCCGCCGGGGCCGACACCAGCGGGTACCGCGGTGACTCCGGCCTGTTGAGGGCCTCGATCAGGAGGATCGCGCCGATCCGGTCGGCCGCGCGGGCCGCGAGGACCAGGTTCTGCAGCGCGAGGGCGTCCTGCTCGGCCGGGTCCACCCCCTCGACGCGGTTGCCGTAGAGGGCGTTGAGCGCCGTGGCGCCGACGGAGTGGGCGAAGCCTGCGGCCACGTCGATGTTGGCGCGGAACCTCTCCGACTCCGCGCCCGGGACGGACAGGGCGCCGCGGTCCGGCCCCGGCAGCCGGCCGGCGTAGAAGTTCAGGCCCGTGAGCCGGACGCCCGCGTCCTCGATCGCCTTCCTGAGGGCGTCGAGCTCCGACTGCTCGGGGGTGGGGGTGTCGATCCAGGGCCACCACAGCTCGACCGCGGTGAAGCCGGCCGCGGCGGCTGCCGCCGGGCGCTCCAGGAGCGGGAGTTCCGTGAAGAGGATCGACAGGTTGACGTTGAAGCGCTGCTCTGTGGCGGTGCCCGGTCCAAAAGTCGGCATGGGGTCTCGGCGCCTCCCTTCCGTGTCGAGTATTCCGTGATGCGGAAGTTGTTTTCTGCTTATTGGAAGATTGTCGTCGGGTCGAACAGGTTGTCAAGAGGGCTCGGCGGAAAACGACACCGCGCGTTAGGTTGTGCGCGTGCGATTGAGAGTGGAGTTCACGACCGAGCCGTTCGACCTCGACGAGGCCCCGGCGCACGCGCTCGTGGCCCGCGAGGTCATCGAGGCGGCCGAACTGGACGCGGTGGACGTCGGCCCGTTCGGCAACACCGCGGAAGGCGGCGCCGACGAGGTTCTGGGTGCCGTGGACGCCCTCCTGCGCAAGGCGCTGGAGTCCGGCGCCACCCGGATCTCGCTCCAGCTCAACGTGCTCGGGGAAGGTGGCGAGTGACCGGCGACGAGCCTTTCATCACGGCGGTCAAGCCGCTGGTGGACGCCATGGGCGGCGAACTGCTTCCGCCGGACGAGGCCGGTCCCGACGACGTCGTGCTCGCCTGGGAGGGCGCCGATGTCGTCGCCGTACGGCTGCCCCAGCTCGCGGACTCCCTCGATCACATCCTGGCCGCCATGGAGCGCAAGCAGGGCAGGCCCCTCGCGGACCTGGACCGCAAGGCCAAGCAGGAGGTCGTACGGATACTGGAGGCGCGCGGCGCCTTCTCGGTACGACATGGCGTGGAGACCGTGGCGAGCGCGCTCGGGGTGAGCCGCTTCACGGTCTACAACTACCTGAACCGCGAGAAATCGTAGGGAGTCCCAGGGGGTTACGGGGGATCGCGGGGGATCGCGGGCGGGGATCCGGGACGGGCTCCGTTACCCAGAATTTTCAACAAAGTGTTGACGTGATGTCGCGTCGAGGCGTTAGCTGACTCCCGTGACTTCGACTTCCACGCCCCCCGGCCTGGCCCGGTTCAACGTCCTGGAGGAGCACGCGGCCCATGCGGCCCTCCTGGAGGTGTGCGCCTCCACGGCGTGGGCTCGGCGTCTGCTCGCCGCCCGGCCCTGCGTGACCGCGGAGGACCTCTACGCCGCCAGTGACGACGCCATGGCGGAGCTGACCGCCGCCGACCTCGCCGAGGCGATGGCCGGCCACCCGCCGATCGGCCGCCCCGAGCCGGGCGACCCGACCTCGGCCCGCGAGCAGCGCGGCATGGCCGGCGCCTCCGAAGGGCTCAAGGCACAGATGCTCGAACTGAACCTGGCGTATCAGGAGCGCTTCGGTCATGTCTTCCTGATCTGCGCAACCGGCCGCACCGGCGAGCAGATGCGCGACGCGGTCAGGGAACGGATCGGCAACCCGCCGGAGCGGGAACGCGAGATCGTCCGCACCGAGCTGGGCAAGATCAACCGCATCCGGCTCGCCCGCATCGTCGAAGAGGACGCCTGACCATGAGTACGAGCACCACCGCCTCGGTGTCGACACACATCCTCGACACCAGCATCGGCCGCCCCGCCGGGGCAGTCGCCGTCCAGCTGTCCGCCCGCCCCGGGCGCGACGCGGACTGGCGGACCCTCGGCGGCTCCGCGACCGACGCGGACGGGCGGTGCAAGGACCTGCCGGCGCTGCCGGAGGGGACCACCCACGTACGGCTCGACTTCGAGGTCGAACCGTACTTCGCGAAGAAGCAAGCCGATGCGCAGCAGGACGCCCCCGCGAACCGGGACAGCGGTGCGTTTTTCCCGGAGGTGGCGATCACCTTCGCCGTCACGCCCGGCGAGCACTACCACGTACCGCTGCTGCTCAACCCGTTCGGCTACTCCGTTTACCGAGGGAGCTAGCTAAATGACCGTCAACCCCCGCCCTGCCCGCCCCGTGGTCCTGGGGCAGAACCAGTACGGCAAGGCCGAGAACCGGGTCGTCAAGATCACGCGGGACGGCGCCACCCACCACATCAAGGACCTCAACGTCTCGGTGTCGCTGAGCGGCGACATGGAGGAGGTCCACTACTCCGGCTCCAACGCCAACGTCCTGCCGACCGATACCACCAAGAACACGGTGTACGCGTTCGCCAAGGAGCACGGCATCGAGTCCGCCGAGCAGTTCGGCATCCACCTCGCCCGGCACTTCGTGACGAGCCAGGAGCCGATCAGGACCGCCCGGATCCGCATCGAGGAGTACGCCTGGGAGCGGATCGGGACGGCCGGCCAGGAGAAGCACTCCTTCGTCCGCCAGGGCCAGGAGACCCGCCTGACCCAGATCACGTACGACGGCTCCGCCTGGGAGGTCGTCTCCGGGCTGAAAGACCTGACCGTCATGAACTCGACCGACTCCGAGTTCTGGGGTTACGTCAAGGACAAGTACACGACCCTGCCCGAGGCGTACGACCGCATCCTGGCCACCGCCGTCTCCGCCCGCTGGCGCTTCAACTGGTCCGACGACGAGCAGCCGATGCCCCCCTGGGAGGAGTCCTACGAGCAGGTGAAGACGCACCTGCTCCAGGCCTTCGCCGAGACGTACTCGCTCTCGCTCCAGCAGACCCTCTACCAAATGGGTTCGCGGATCATCGACAACCGTGCCGAGATCGACGAGGTCCGCTTCTCGCTGCCGAACAAGCACCACTTCCTGGTGGACCTGGAGCCGTTCGGCGTCAAGAACGCCACCGAGGACGGGGCTGTCTACTTCGCGGCCGACCGGCCCTACGGCCTGATCGAGGGGACCGTCCTGCGGGACGGCGTCGAGCCGCGGATCCCGGTGGACCTGACCAACCTGTGAGCCCTGCTGTGTCCTCTCCCCGGAACCAAGCCCGGAACCAAGAAGGAAGAACCATGGCAGCCGCCCAGCGCATTGTCATCGAGAACTGTTCACTCGCCACGGTCGACGCGAACGACACCGAGTACGCGGACGGGCACGTCGTCATCGCCGGCAACCGCATCGAGTCGCTCGGCGCGGGCAGGGCCCCCGAGGGCCTGGAGAACGTCGTCCGCCGTATCGACGCCACCGGCCACCTCGTCACGCCCGGCCTGGTCAACACCCACCACCACTACTACCAGTGGATCACCAGGGGCCTCGCCACCGATCACAACCTCTTCGACTGGCTCGTCGCGCTGTACCCGACCTGGGCGCGCATCGACGAGCAGATGGTGTACTCGGCCGCCCAGGGCTCCCTCGCGATGATGGCCCGCGGCGGCGTCACCACCGCGATGGACCACCACTACGTCTTCCCCGCCGGTTCCGGGGACCTGTCCGGCGCGATCATCCGCGCCGCCCGCGAGACGGGTGTCCGCTTCACCCTCGCCCGCGGCTCCATGGACCGCAGCCAGAAGGACGGCGGCCTGCCTCCGGACTTCGCCGTCGAGACCCTCGAAGGCGCCCTCGCCGCCACCGAGGCCACCGTCAGGGAGCACCACGACCCGTCCTTCGACGCCATGACCCAGATCGCCGTCGCGCCCTGCTCGCCGTTCTCCGTCTCCACCGAACTCCTGCGCGAGGGCGCCGAGTTGGCCCGCCGTCTCGGGGTGCGCCTGCACACCCACGGCTCGGAGACCGTCGAGGAGGAGCAGTTCTGCAAGGAACTGTTCGGCATGGGCCCCACCGACTACTTCGAGTCCACCGGCTGGCTCGGCGAGGACGTGTGGATGGCGCACTGCGTCCACATGAACGACTCCGACATCGCGGCCTTCGCCCGTACGAAGACGGGTGTCGCCCACTGTCCCTCGTCCAACGCCCGCCTCGCCGCCGGCATCGCCCGGGTCCCGGACATGCTCGCGGCCGGCGTCCCGGTCGGCCTCGGCGTCGACGGCACGGCGTCCAACGAGTCCGGCGAACTCCACACCGAACTGCGCAACGCGCTCCTCATCAACCGTCTGGGAGCGCACCGCGAGGCGGCCCTCAACGCCCGTCAGGCCCTGCGCCTCGGGACGTACGGCGGCGCCCAGGTGCTGGGGCGGGCCGCCGAGACCGGCTCACTGGAGGCCGGCAAGCTCGCCGACCTGGTGCTGTGGAAGCTCGACACCCTCGCGCACGCCTCGATCGCCGACCCGGTGACCGCGCTGGTCTTCGGCGCGGCGGCACCGGTCACGGCCTCGTTCGTGAACGGCCGCCAGATCGTCGAGAACGGCCGCCTGCTGCACGTCGACGAGGACGCCATCGCCCGCTCCACACGGGAACAGGCCCAGCGCTTGGCCCGGATCGCCGCGCAGGGCTGACGCCCCCAGAACTCCGGCCGGGAGGGACGGCTCCCGGTCGGCGGCCATGGACCCCGGTTTGCGGGTTCCACGGCGGCCGTGCCCGGGGCGCGTGTTGGACGCACGCGCCCCGGAACGGTCCTGTCCGGCACGGTGACCGGCGGCCGGACGCATCCGATCCCTGGTCGACGCGGGCCCCGACAAGGACGCGACCGCCCCCGCTCAGTCGATCTCGTAACTGTCCCCGTACACCCGCCACTTGAGGGGCGGATCCAGGTCGAGGTTGCCCGCCTCCAGGAACACCCGCTGGGCCGTCTCCACCCGGCTCACCTCGCTGTGCGCCGCCTCCAGCCGCATCGCCCGCACCCGCGCGTCCAGGAAGGCGTGCAGATACCCGGTCTCGTCGCCGCCGTCCGCGGGGCGAGCCGCGTCCTCGCGGGCCCGGCCGCGGATGCCGCCGAAGCTCAGGGCGTCGGTGCCGGGGCCGTGCATGACCATCGCGTCGAAGTAGACGAACTGGCCGAGCGTGCCGAGCCCGTCCTTCCTGGCGCGCGCCACCGCCGGGTCGAAGTAGACCCGGTCCCGCTCGTCCCGCTGCGCCTCGCGGAACACGGAGGTGCCGGCCGCCTGCCGCCAGGCCGCCGGGAAGCCCGGGTCTAGTCCCTCGTGCGAGTCGGTGCCGTCCACCGCGCGCAGGGCGAGGCGATAGGGGGCGAGGGGGTTGTCGGGGTCCCGTTCCGTGCAGAGCTCGACCAGCGCCAGCATGTCGCTCGTACCGGAGCAGAATCCGATGACGCCCGCCGTGTAGCCACGGCCGTCCCCGATGTCCTCGATGTACGCGTACTGCGCCTCCCAGTCCAGGGAGGAGTTCTCCGCGCTGGACACCAGCCGCATCGCGATGTCCTTCTTGGCCGGGGCGGCGAGCCCGGCCGAGTTTGCGGCCTCGGCGGCCGGCAACCGGCTCAGCACGCCGGCACCGAGTACGTCGCTGTGAAGGAGAGTCGAGAGTCGCGCGCCGACCTGGGAATGCCGTGGGGTGCCGTTGGCGGATCGCTGTGCATGCGCGTCACAGGCTGTCGATCGGCTGGCAGGACCGGGGAGAGGGAAGCCGTCCGGTGAAGTAGGAGCGCGGTGGGACGCCCATCAGGGTGCGGAAGTCGGACGTCATGTGGGACTGGTCGTAGTAGCCGGTGACGGCCGCCAGTTCGGCCGAGGCCAGTTCGGTGGCATGGGCGAGTACGGCGCGGACGCGGTCGACGCGGGCGTAGTGCTTCGGTGAGAGACCGACACCCTCGCTGAACAGGTTGCGCAACTGGCGCTCACTGACGGCGAGTTCGCGAGCCACGTCCTTGACCTGACCGGGTACGCGGCCCGAACGGACGGACAGCGCGGCGACCGCGGCCCGCAGCAGGTCGGCCCGTGCCCCGTCGGCCGCGGTGGGCAGCCGCTCCGGGAGGACGTCCGCGAGCCGGGCCACCGCCTCTTCGGACTCCAGCCACCGCAGCTCGCGGGCCAGTTGCCGCGCGGTCCGGCCCGGCAGCGCGTCCAGCGGCACCACCCGTCCGACGAGGTCGACGGCCGGGACACCGAGCAGCGGCCGGATGATCCCCGGCACCAGCCGTACCTCCGTGCAGGACGCCTGGCCCTTGCCCGTGTGGTAGGTGGCCCGGACGCGGGGTCCGGAGACCAGCAGGGTGGGCCGGCCGGCCGCCTCGCTGCGGATGATCACCTTGGTCGTGGGGTCCGGCAGGTGCACGAACGGCTCCCGCGGATCGGTCTCGACGGTCAGGGTCCCGATCCCGGCGATCCATGGACGCAGCTCGTCGGGGGTGCGCAGGGCCCGCTCGTAAACGGAGTTGGTCACGCGTCCACCGTAAGCGCGGGGCCGGGGGTTCGGGCGCGTGAAACGTGCCGGAATTTCCTATCGGCCGCAGGGGTGCGGCGTCCACCGTGGTGGCCATGATTCTGGTGACGGGTGCCACGGGCACCATCGGACGTGACGTCGTACGACAGCTCGTGGCCCGCGGTGAGAAGGTGCGCGCGCTCACGCGGGACCCGGGGACGGCCCACCTGCCGCCCGGCGTGGAGGCGGTCCGGGGGCACCATCGCGATCCGGACTCCGTGGCGTCGGCCATGGCGGGCGCCGACGCCGCTTTCCTCGTCGGCGTCTTCGGACCGGACGACGCCGACAGCGACCGGGGGATGGTGGAGGCGGCGCGGGCGGCGGGGGTACGGCGCGTGGTGAAGCTCTCCGCTGTCAGGGCGGGGGACCCCAGGACGGGCCTTGGCGGTATCGCGCACGGCCACGGCGAGGAGGCGGTCCGGGAAAGCGGCCTGGAGTGGGTGATCCTGCGCCCGTCCGCCTTCGCGTCCAACACGCTGCGGTGGGCGGAGGCGGTCCGGGCGGGGGAACCCGTCCCGAACATGCTGGGGGAGGGCCGGCAAGGTGTCGTCGACCCGCGGGACGTCGCCGAGATCGCCGTGGCCGCGCTGCTGGGCCCGGAGCACGTGGGGCGGACGTACACCCTGACCGGTCCGGACACCGTCAGCCCCCAGGACCAGGCGGCCACCCTGGGCGAGGTGCTCGGCGGCCGTGTGGAGCTGCGCGACCTGACCCCGCCGCAGACCCGCGAACTGCTGGTCGCCTCGGGCTGGAGCGAGGAGTCCGCGGAGGGCATGCTGCGGAGCATCCGTTTCGTCGGCGAGGGCGGGAACGAGGTGGTCACGGGGGACGTGGAGGAGGTGCTCGGGCGTCCGGCGCGGACGTATCGCGCGTGGGCCGAGGACCACAGGGAGGCGTTCGGCGAGGACCCCCGGCGGCGGGCCGGGGGGAGCTGACCGGACGGGTCCGGGTCCCCCGGGTGGGGGCGGTTCGCGCACTCGTGAGACGCGGGGCGAGGCGCAGCCGGGAGGCCGCTCGCATCCTCGCTGGAGACCGAGCCCCCAGCGATACTGTCCCCCACCCGGAGCGCCCGCCGGCAACCCCACCCCCGCGGAAGCTCCTCCGTGTGGGGTGGGCCCGGGGCCGCCCGGCCTACAGCCCGAACAGGGCCGGTTCGGCGGCCAGTTCCTTGAAGACCTCGGCCGGGTGCGCGACCAGTCGCCGCTTCTCGAGGTCCAGCAGGCCGCCGACCGCGGTGATCTCGGCGGCCACGGTGCCGTCCTTCCTGCGGATCGTCTGCTGTATTCGGAACGTCTTGCCCTCGCCCCACTCGAAGCCGCAGGTCACGTCGACCTCGTCGCCGGCGAGCAGCTCCCGCCGGTAGCGGATGGTGGTCTCCAGCGCCACCGGGCCCACCCTGCCCGCGATGAGGCGGGCCTGCGTGATTCCGGCGGCGTCGAGCAGCGACCAGCGGGCGTGTTCCGCGTAGTTGAGGTACACACTCTGGTTGAGGTGGCCCTGCACGTCCGTCTCGTACCCGCGGACGGTCACCGGCACGGAATACGTCTCGCTCACGTCAATCCCCTCTCGTACCACGGCAGTTGTGGGAGCGATCCTGACACGTGTCCGCTACACCCGGCGCGGGGAGGCCAGCAGGTACCGGGCTCCGGTCCGTGGCTGGGTGTACTCGCCGACCTGCCAGCCGGCGCCCTGCAACGTGATCGCGCAGGCCCGGAGCGTCTCGGCGTCCGGGCCGTGCACGGCGACGGCCTCCGGCTGCGGGGTCGCGCGGACCCGGTACCCGGGCGAGCCCCCCGCTTCCGGCGGGTGCCCGGCCGCCTCCAGCGCGAGTGCGGCCGCCTGCACCAGATGCGCGCGCTCCCAGGCGCACGGCCGGTCGGTGGCGCCGTCCGTGTGGGTCATCCGGCGCAGCTCCAGCAGCCCCTGCCAGGCGCTGTGCACCTCCCGCAGCCGGGCCGGACCGGCGACCACGGGCTCCTCCGTGCCGCCGACATGTGCGGCGAACACGCCGGCGGCCGGGGCGGCCGGCGGCTCGGACGGTTCGGGCGGCTCCACGACCGTCTCCCGTACGCGGTGCCCGGCCGGCGTGAGGAAGTGGTCGTGCGGCGGCCGCGGATGCCGGAAGGCCAACCCTCGCCTGACGAGCGCGTCGAGCTGGGTCGCGGTGCCCCTCAGCCGCCCCGTGACGGGATCGGCGGCGTCGATGACACGCCGCTGCGCGGCGGTGGGCGATCGGGTCACGAAGGGCACCTCCCCGGTGAACGGCCTGGTCGAAGGGCTGCCACCCGCTTGCGACCAGCCCACTCGAAGACTACGACCCGGGTCTGACATCCCACCCGCGCTCACCGGCCGCCCGTGTCCCGTCCCCGGTCGACCCGGCGTGCCCAACGCCCTGGCGTACGGCAGTGGACCGAGACGACGAGCGGTGAGAATCCGTAGGAAACGGCCCGCCCGTCGTCGATCGGGCCGCCCGCCTCCCCTGCACCGTGCCGGATCGCCGCCTGCCGGGACCCGGCCCCTAGATCCCCGGCAGCCCCTGCACCGACTGTGCGAGCTGGCCGACCGCGACGACGAGCGGGGTCACGGGCTGGACGAACTCGTTGAGGCGGGTCAGGGCCCGCCTCAGGACCGTGGGCTGCGGGTCCGACTCGTCGAGTTCCTCGCGCAGCCGGCGCAGCTCCCTGGTAGTGGCGTCGGGGTCGGCGAGCGCCGCGCGGTGCTCTTCCAGCAACTGCTCGACGTGCGCGATGAGTTCGGCCGTACGCTCGACGTCCTGCGGCTGGAAGGAGACCGAGCCGGAGAACGCCTGGGCGCCGTGTCCCACGGCCTGGTTGCCCACGTAGTGGGTACCGCCGCTGATCATGAGGCCGTTGTTGACCGGAGGGTCCTGGCGCCTGTCGTCGCTGTCCATGATGCGGACCTCCTACTTGCCGGAACCGCCGACGCCGCCCAGGGCGGCCGTACCGGACTGCTGGGGGACGTTCTGCGTGGCGGTCGCGCCCGCGCCGATCGCCTGGTTGCCGATGATGCTCATTCCGCCCTGCTGAATGAGGCCCTGGTTGAGGATGGTCTGCTGCTGGGCGCGGAAGTCGGTGGTGTCGTAGCCGCGGGTGTCGAGGAACTCGCGGATCGCGGCGAGGGTGTGGCGCTCCACCAGGGACGTGATCCGCGTGGCGTCCACGACCTGGAAGTAGTTGTGGTAGTTCGGGCTCAGCGCCAGCTCCCGGACGCTCAGCCGGGCGCCGAAGTCGTAGACGGGGTCCTGCTCCAGGGCCTTCAGTTCGTCTGTCATACGTCTGTTGTGCCGGGTCTCGAAGCGGGCCTGGTGCAGTGCCCGGAACGGGGCGGCGAAGAAGGCCCCGCCGGTACGGGAGACGGCGTCCAGCAGCAACCCGCGTCGCGCGTCGGCGGTCAGCGGGCCGCGCAGCCGGTCCACGACGTGGTAGTCGGCACGCACCGGGCCGAGCACGTGGTTGCTGCAGTACAGGTGGAGTGTTCTGCCCGTGGTCGAGAAGTGCAGGAACACACTGGGCACCACGTCCCCGCCCCACAGCGGCACATGCACCGCCAGACAGTGGCGGACCGCGCCGGTGGGTCGCTCCACGATCCGCTCGACCTCGTCGGCCGACACCCGGCCGGCCGGGGCGAGGCTCGTGGTCCGGATGAACCGCTCGTCGTCACCGATGCTCGTGCCGCTCGCGAAGATCCGGTCCTCGATGACGAGGGCCCCCAGCGACTCCTCTCCGGCCGCCGCCGTCCCGTCGGCCGTACCGCGCGCCGAGGTCGCCCGGAGGCGCGCGCGTACGTGGTCGACGAGTTCGGTGACGGTGAACGGCTCCGGCACGGCCGGCCGGGAGTTACCGCCGACGGGGGTGTCGGCGGGCAGCATCGGCACGGCGAGCGGCCACTGCGAGGCGGCACCGGAGTAGCCGATGAAGGGCGCGTACCCGCTGTACACCGTGACGTTGCCGTCCTGCGCCTCCCTGATGGCCGCGAGCCGCCCGGCCATCCACTTGCGCCGCGGGACGGTCGGGCGGGGCTGCCGGGCGAACGCCTCGCGGGTCATGGTGGTGCGCAGCAGCCGGTCGACCTCGAGTTCGTGGCGTACGACCGTGACGTACGCGAACGCCACCGCTCCGATGTACACGAGCGCGGCCGGCACCCCGGCCAGGTAGGCGCCCAGCAGCCAGCTCACGAAGCCGGGGGTGGGCAGGGACGAGACGACGACGCCGAAGGCGAAGGCGAGGAGCACCGCGACGCCGGCCGTGATCCCGGTGCCGATCAGTGCCCTGTCCCCGGGTTGGTGGCGGCCGCGGGTGGCCAGGCTCGGCCGGCCGCCCGACTGCCGGGTGACCGACAGGAGCATCGTGACGAACACCAGCCACAGGGGCGCGAACACTGCCACGAGACCGACGGCCGCGGTCAGTCGCAGATCGCGGCGGTGCCGCATCTCCTGGGCCGTCAGACAGTGGCGCGCCACCGTCACCAGGTCGACGCCGGGCGAGACGGCGACCGCGCCCGCCTCGTCGGCGAGGAGGTCCTCCACCACCCGGTCGGCGAAGTCCTCGTCGAGGTAGGCCGCGGCGCACAGATACCGGGTGACGTCACCCGGCGCGCTCCCGACCGGCATGTGGACCGGTGCGGTTGTCATGCCGGGCCCTCCCTCTTTCCAGCGGCGAAGCGGCGCCGCCCCGGCGCCGGCGGAGCCCGGGGTGACTCCTCGTGGCAGACCGGCGGTCAGGAGCGCGAGCAGCGCGCCGACCGCGAGGCCGAAGAGGAGAGCGCTGCGCAGCAGGTCCTTCACCAGGGTGTCGGCCGGTGCCAGCAGTACGTCGTCGACGAAGGCCTCGTGCATGCCCCACCAGGACAGGTTGGCCAGTGCCGACGCGAGCACCCCCGCGACGAGACAGCGAAGGAGGCCCGACGCCCCGCGCGCCGACAGTCGCCGCGCGAGGAGGACGAGCGCCACGAGCAGTACCAGGACGGAAAGGTCGTTCACGACCAGCGCGGAGGTGCTG
This sequence comes from Streptomyces sp. NBC_00285, assembly GCF_036174265.1. Lineage (NCBI taxonomy): Bacteria > Bacillati > Actinomycetota > Actinomycetes > Kitasatosporales > Streptomycetaceae > Streptomyces > Streptomyces sp. NBC_00285. Next base: position 8,492,191 of record NZ_CP108055.1, read on the forward strand.
CCGTACCGCTCGGAGGACAACGCCCAGCTCGGCAGGGCCGCCGCTTCCAGGAGCCAGCGCAGGGGCTCCTCGTCGGTCCGCAGCTGCCGGTAGAACTCCTCCTCGTAGAGATTCCGCACAGGTCGCTGCACCCAGGGACTGCCCGCGAGGACCACGAGCGGGATCAGCAGGGTGAGACGGCCGCGTAACGCCGAGGGCGTGCGCGGCGCACGCCGACTGGGCAAGAACATCTGGGGTTCCCCCATCCCCTGATCCCCCCGACCCCTGGGATCAGGGGCCGTACCCCAGGGCATCCCCGCTCTCCGTGACCGTGAACCCCGGCAACCCCACCGGCTACTGCCGGTACCCGCTGAGGAACCGCCCGATCCGTCCGATCGCCGCCTCCAGATCCTCCGCGTGGGGCAGGGTGAGGATGCGGAAGTGGTCCGGCGCCGGCCAGTTGAAGCCGGTGCCCTGGACGACCTGGATCTTCTCGCGGAGCAGCAGGTCCAGGACGAACTTCTCGTCGTCGTGGATCTTGTGGACCTTGGGGTCGAGACGCGGGAACGCATACAGCGAGCCCTTGGGCTTCACGCACGAGACGCCGGGGATCTCGTTGAGCTTCTCCCAGGCCACGGTGCGCTGTTCGTACAGCCGGCCGCCCGGGGCGGTCAGGTCGTTGATGGACTGCCGGCCGCCGAGCGCGGCCTGGATGGCGTACTGCGCGGGCGCGTTGGCGCACAGCCGCATGGAGGCCAGCATGGTCAGGCCCTCCAGGTAGTTCTTCGCGTGCTGCTTCGGGCCGGTGACGACCAGCCAGCCGGAGCGGAAGCCGGCCACCCGGTACGTCTTCGACAGGCCGCAGAAGGTCAGGACGACCAGGTCGGGGGCGAGCGCCGCGACCGAGTGGTGCACGGCGTCGTCGTACAGGATCTGGTCGTAGATCTCGTCGGCGAAGACCATCAGGCCGTGCCGGCGGGCCAGGTCGAGGATGCCCTCGATGATCTCCTTCGGGTAGACCGCGCCGGTGGGATTGTTGGGGTTGATGATGACCACGGCCTTGGTGCGGTCCGTGATCTTCGCCGCCATGTCGTCCAGGTCCGGGTACCAGTCGGCCTGTTCGTCGCAGAGGTAGTGAACGGCCTTGCCCCCGGCGAGGGTGGTCACCGCCGTCCACAGCGGGAAGTCCGGGGCGGGGATGAGGATTTCGTCGCCGTCCTCGACCAGCGCCTGTACGGCCATCGAGATCAGTTCGGAGATGCCGTTGCCGAGGAAGACGTCGTCGACGTCGATCTCCAGGCCCAGGTTCTGGTAGCGCTGGGCGACCGCCCGGCGGGCGGAGAGGATGCCCCGGGAGTCCGTGTAGCCGTGCGCCTGGGGGAGCATCCGGATCATGTCCTGGAGGATCTCCTCCGGTGCCTCGAAGCCGAACAGCGCGGGGTTGCCGGTGTTGAGGCGCAGCACGCTGTGGCCCGCCTCCTCCAGTGCGTCGGCGTGCTCGATCACCGGGCCGCGGATCTCGTAACAGACCTCGCTGAGCTTGCTCGACTGCCGGAACTCCATGCGCTGCCGCCTCTCCGGTTTCCTGTGTTGCTTGGTTTTACCAAGTAGCGGCTTGGAAAGTCCAACCACTTGTCTAGACTGCGTCGCATGTCACCTCGCCGAAGCTACGACCAGTACTGTTCCGCGGCCCGTGCTCTCGACGTCGTGGGCGACCGCTGGACCCTGCTGATCGTCCGGGAACTGCTGTCCGGCCCGCGCCGATACACGGACCTGCACGCCGACCTGCCCGGCGTGAGCACGGACGTCCTCGCCTCACGGCTGAAGGACATGGAGCGCGACGGCCTCACCACGCGGCGCAGGCTGCCCCCGCCCGGCGCGGCCTATGTGTACGAACTCACCGCGCGCGGACGCGAGTTGCTGCCGGTGCTCCAGGCTCTCGGTACCTGGGGCGGTCCCGAACTCGGCGAACGACGGCCCACCGACGCGGTACGCGCGCACTGGTTCGCGTTGCCCCTGCTGCGCTCGCTGGAGGGCGAGGGCCTCGTCGAAGTCCGCCTGGAGGAGGGGGACTTCCATCTGCACGTCGGCGCGCAGGACGGTCCCGCGTACGGCGACGGGCCCGCCCCCGGGGAGCCCGACGCCCGGCTGGTCCTGGACGCCGGGACCTGCGGGGCCGTCGCCCGGGGGGAGTTGAGCCTGTCGGACGCGGTGCGGGACGGGCGGGTCGAGGTGAGCGGCCAGGGCACGATCGCCAAGGCACTGCGCGAGGTGTGAACGCGAAGAAGACCCGCCGGAGCGGGCCTTCTCGGTGCTGCTGCAGATCAGGAGGGGCGAGGGAGGGAGTCAGGAGAGCTCAGGCCCCCGGCGGTACCCGGGTCGGCCGACCGGACCCGCGCGTCAGCGCGTACCCGCCGACGCCCGCCAGCGCGGCCAGCGCGCCGCCCACCGCGGTCCACACCCAACGGTCGGACCACCAGCCGGAGGACCACCCGTCCTCGGGCTCGATGGCGGACAGCACGGCGGACTTCGAGTCCGTCGAACCGTCGTCCTCCGCCTCGGACTTCACGGCGATGCCCGGCACCAGCGGCTCGGCCAGCGAACCGTCCACCGCGGCCGAACCGCCGATGTCCTTGGAATCGACCCGCACTTCGGTGCTGACCGGAAGACCGAGGTCGGCCGTCGTGAGGCCGACGACCGTCAGCCGGACGTAGTACGTGCCCGGCAGCGGGTCGTTGGCCCAGGCCTGTGACCAGGCGCGGACCGTGCGCAGCGTGCAGGCCAGCTCCACCGAGGACGCGTCCGGCGTGGCGGTCCGGGTCTGGGCGCCGTACTGGCAGGACTGGCGGCGCCGCAGTCCGTCGTACACGTCGACCTGCCAGGTCTCGGTGGCGTGGGTCTCGGGCAGCTTCACCGTCGCCTTGACGGTGGGACGCTGGCCCGAGTCCGCGGGGAACGACCAGTACAGGTAGTCGCCCGCCGAGCCGTTCGCGGTGGCCGTCTGCCCCTGCTCGATCTCCGTCGCATCACGGAAGGACGTGCCCGCGAGGGTGGGCGCGGCACTGTCCGTCGAGGCCGAATCCGTGGGCGTCGGCGTCGAGTCGGCCACCGCGGGAGAGACCGCGAGCCCGAGCAGCAGCGCCGCGGCGCCCACCATACGTGTGATCCGCATCAGTTGGTCCTCCAGACCGCGAGCCGCCAGCGCGACAGCCAGCCCCACAGCAGACCGGCGACGAACCCGGCGAGAATCAGCGCGCCGAGCAGCCACCAGCCGCGCCCGAGGCCGAAGGAGGCCACGTCGCTCGCCGTCGACGGCCCGTCCACGACATCGACGGTCAGTTCCAGCGGCAGCCCCGGAGCGGTCTTCACCCCGGCGCCCGCCGAATAGGAGTTGGTGACCTGGAGACACACCGTCTCGGCCGCCGTGTCGTCCTCGTCGCTCTCCGCCTTCGGATACCTGAGCCCCGTGGAGATCATGTCGGCGCGGCCGTTGCCCGCCGCCTCACCGCGCACGATCTCCCGGCCGTGCACGGTCACCGCCCGCAGCAGCACCCCGTACGAGGGGTTCACCGTCCGGTCGGCCGCCACGCTCACCGAAGCCCGCAGCTCCTGGCCGGGGTTCACGTCGACCCGGTACCAGCGCTGCCGGCCGAACTCCTCGCGGTCGGTGTACAGCCCTGACTTCAGCGCGGGCGCGTCGGTGCAGGCGTCGGTGCCCTCGGTGGCCACCGGCGTCACCACCGGATCGGCCGCCCGGTCCACCAACTGGTTGACCTTGTCGGTGAGTTCGTCGGCGTGCTCGACCGAGGTGTAGGTGCCGCCGGTCGCCTCGGCGATGCAGCTGAGCTGCCGGCTCATCTTGGTGTTGGGGACCAGGCCGAGGGTGTCGATGGTCATGTCGACGCCCTTCGCGGCGATCTCGCGGGCCACCTCGCACGGATCGAGCGGAGCGCAGGTGTCCTCGCCGTCCGTGATCAGCACGATCCGCTTGGAGCCGTCGCCCTTCGTGAAGTCACCGGCCGCCTTCAGCAGCGCGGGTCCGATCGGGGTCCAGCCGGTGGGGGAGAGGGTGGCCACCGCCGACTTGGCCTCGGTGCGGTTCAGTGTGCTGACCGGGTAGAGCTGGGCGGTGTCCTTGCAGCCCGTCTTCTGGTCGTCGCCCGGGTAGTTGGCGCCGAGGGTCCGGATGCCGAGCTGGACCTCCTCGGGCGTCGCGTCCAGCACCTCGTTGAAGGCCTGCTTCGCCGCCGCCATCCGGGTGCCGCCGTCGATGTCCGTCGTCCGCATCGAGCCGCTCACGTCGAGGACGAGATCGACCTGCGGCGCGGCCTGGCCCGTGGGTTCACCGGCGACCGCCGCGACCGGGAAGGCGACTCCGGCCGTCAGGGCGGTGAGCAGGGCGCACACTCCTGCCGCCAGCCGTTTACTTGTGATCATCGCCGGATCCTATTGATCAGGTGCGCCGGGCTCCAAAACGGCCGCTCAGAACAGGGGGTTGGGCAGCTCGGTCCACTGGTCGCCCGGCGTCCCCGGCGACAGCCGCATCGACGTCAACGCCTTCGCGGGCAGCGGCTGTTCGAGCAGCGCGGCCAGATCAGGGGTGCGCGGCAGATCCCGTACGGCGATCTCCAGCGCCCCGCGCAGTGCCGTCGCCGAACCCGCCGTGGCCGCAAGGGCTCCCGCCACCAGGGAGCCGAACAGCTTGCGCCGCAGGGTGGTTTCGTCGTCCGTGACGATCCGTCCGGACAGGGCCGGGACAGGAACGCCGTGCCGGGCCAGCCGTGCGGGGCTGACCCGGATGTCGGCGAGGTCCCGGTACACCAGGCGCACCGGCGCGTCCGACCCGGACAGGACGACGAGGAGATTCTGACCGTGTGCTTCCAGGGCGACCCCGAGCTCCAGCAGACGCAGTCCGGCGGTGAGGGCCAGCCGGGTGAACTCGGCGAGCCAGGCTGGGGAGTTCGGCAGATGGGTGGTGGCGAGGGCCGCCACCGGGAGGACCCGGTCGCCGTACACCTGCGGGGATTCACGCAACACGGCGGCGAGATCGGGGGAGTCGGCGGTCGCGGCGCCCAGGGTCCGGGTGAAGTGCAGCAGGCCGTCCGTGTGTTCCGACAGTGCCTCCGCGAACTCGGAGAGGGTCGCGGACATGGTGATCGAGTAGCCCGAGATGTCCCGCACCGAGGACGTCAGTCGGGCGCTCAGCGCTGTCTTGACGTGCTGTGGTCCGTCCGTGAGGGCGAGGGTGCGCAGGGACATCAGCGGGTGCGCGTCGAGGCCCTCGGTCACGGCCCGCTTCAGCACATGCTCCGCCTGCCACGGATGCGCGGGCAGCAACAATCGGTCCCCGTCCCGCAGTTCGGACGGCCACGCACCCGTCATCAGGCACTCGTCCACCCGGACCGGCACCAACCCCAGCCGCACCAGCGGCCGGTGCTCGGGCCCGTAGGCCAGCTGCTCCGCCACCGAGAAACCGGGCCTGGAACGGCAGTTGGGGTGGTAGGGGTGCCCGTCGACGATCCGCTGTTCCCACTCCCAGTCGGACACCGGCCACTTCTCCGTGCGGGATGCCTGCCCGGCCCTCGACAGCGCCAACGACAGGACACTGTCCGTGAGTTCGGCCGCGAGGCCCGCGCCGTGCGGTACGCCGAGGCCGGTCATCAGCCGCGCCGGATCGTCGTACGCGGCCTGGTCGAGCCGTACGACGGTGACGTAGGCGGCCGTGGCGTACGGGTCCGGGTGCGGGCCGTGCAGTCGGCGGCCGTCCGAAAGGCGCAGCGTCAGCCCGTCCCGGCCCGTCTGCCGCGCCGCGATCCAGGGCAGCGGTTCATGCGTGAGCCCACGCCACAGCCGGGTCAGCACGGCCGCCCGCGCGCCGGGCAGTTCTGCCGCGTACCGCGCAGCGAGGCCGGGGCGCACGACGGCCAGCTCTGCGGCGAACTGGGCCTCGGCGGCTGAGGGACGGTGCACGGTCGGACTCCTCGGGGACGAGTGGTGTCACGGTGGGGCGGTGACGGCAGACATACTGATCGTCATCGCCCCAGATGAACCGTAGAGAACGAGTGGATCGCGTGGATCTCCCGCCCCCGCCCCCGTCGGCCTACGTCGACGTAGACGTAGACGTAGACGTCGTGCACCGCGCCGACGTCTACGCGGCAGCCCCCCTGCTCAACTGCCTGCTGCGCGAGGTGGCCGAGCGGCTCCCGGAACCCGGTGAACGCCCTGTGTACCGGCTTCCCGGCGGGAGGCTGCTGCGGGTGCTGGGTGAACGCCGGCCCGCCGAGCCCGAGGTGTACACGGCGGGCGGCTGGCGGCGCATCGGCCACACCGAACTCGTGAAGCTCGTCGCCGAGGAACTGACCCGGCACACCGGCGTGTCCCACCACGAACTGCCCGCCGAGATGATCGACAGCCGGGACGCGGTGGCCGCCCTGCTCACGGTCCGGGACCAGGTCGCGGCGCCCGAGGATCCGTATCTGCGCTCCGAACAGTGCCTCGTCACCGGCCATCCCTACCACCCGGCTCCCAAGGCCCGCGGCGGTGGCCCCGTCGCCGCCTGGCTGCCGTACGCCCCCGAGGCCCATGCCCGCTTCCCGCTGGTCCTGCTCGGCGTGCGCGAGGACGCCGTCGTCGAGGAGGGTGACACCGCCGCCCTCGACGCGCTCGGAGAGGCCCCGCCCGGCTATCGGCTGCTGCCCGCGCATCCCTGGCAGCTCGACCTGGTGGGCCGCGCCGATGCCTGTGCGGAGGCCTTCGCGGACGGCCGCCTGATCCGGCTCGGCACGACCGGCTTCGAGACCTGGCCGACGGCGGCGATCCGCACGGTGTACGCCCCCGGACGCGACCTCTTCCTGAAGTTCAGCCTGGATGTCCGCATCACGAACGACATCCGCCGGCTCTGGCGGCACGACCTGCTCGAACTCCGCCGTACGGATGCAGCCGCCGTGAATGCCTTCGCCGCGAGCAACGGCCCCGCCGCCTGGCTGAGCGACCGCGGTTACCGCACCGCGGACTTCGCCTTCGAGGAACTCGCCGTCCTCGTCCGCGACGGCCTGCACGACCGTGTGCGCCCCGGGACCACCCCGCTGCTCGCCGCGGCCCTCGTGGAGGGATTCGAGGGCAACCCCCTCGACGGCACCGCCGATCCGGCGGGCTGGTGGGAGGCATACCTGCGTGCGGTGGTCCCGCCCGCCCTCGCGGCCTTCGGCGACCACGGCGTCGTACTCGAAGCACACCTGCAGAACACGCTGATCGCCGTGAATGCCGACGGGATGCCCGTGCAGGCGCTGTTCCGGGACGCCGAGGGCGTGAAGCTGCTCGCGGACGTCCCGCGCGCGGCCGGGTGGGAGCGGCTGGCGTACTGCCTCGTCGTGAACCACCTGTGCGAGATCGCCGCCGCTCTCGCCGAACGGCACCCAGGCTTCGACCCCTGGCCCGCCGCCCGCCGCGAACTCGCCCGCCACGACCTCCCCGAAGCGGCCGCCCTGCTCGCCTCGCCCACCCTCCCCGGCAAGACCAACCTGCTGCTGCGGTGGACCGGCGCGGACGGGGCGGACGCCCGCTATCTGCCGCTGCCGAACCCGCTCGCCGGCGCATGAGGTGAGCGAGCACCACCGCTGTGCCGGGCGGCGTCACCTCGGTGGGGTCGCCGACCCGCTCCCGTGGTGAGACCCATGGTCTGCTCGGGGGTGCGGTAGCCCGCGGGGAGGCGGATCCTGACGTGTCCCGGCCGCCGTTGCCGTCGGCACTCCGCGTCGGTGATCGTCCCCGGCCTCGGCGCTCGGCGCTCGACGGTCCGGCGATCCGCGGCTGCGCCGTGTGGGCGCGAGTGACCGTAAGCGTTGCGGGCAGGCAGCGGCGGGGGCCCGAGGGACCCGGCCGGGTGGTCGCCGGGACGGTGTGTCAGAGCACGGCGAGCCGGTCCACCAGCAGCTCCACCCGCTGGGCGGCGTCCTCCGGCAGCAGCCGTCTCGCCCGGGTCAGGGTCGTAAGGCCGTGCAGGGACGCCCAGAACACCTCGGTGAACAGCCCCGGGTGGACGCCCTCCCCGGCAACCTCGCCCAGGCTCTCCAACAGCGCGGCGAAGGCGTCCTTGAGGGGTGCCGGGGTGTCCTCGTCCGCGAAGGCCAGGCCGCCGTCGAGCTGGAACAAGGCGTCGTAGACCGCCGGGTTGTCCGCGGCGAAGTCGAGGTAGGCGCGGGCGAGCGCGGCGACCCGCTCGCGTGGGCCGTCCGCGGCGGAGGCCGCGGCCCGTACCGCCGCGGCCAGCTCGGCGGCGCCCTCCAGGGCGACGGCGCCGATGATCTCCCGCTTGCCGCGGAAGTGGCTGTAGAGGACGGGCTGGCTGTACTCGATGCGCTCGGCGAGTCGGCGGGTGGTGACCGCGTCCCAGCCCTGCTGCTCGGCGAGTTCGCGGGCTGTGGCCACGATGAGGCGCTCGCGCTCCGCCCGTTCGCGCTGCTTGCGTTCCTGTACCGACATGATTCGATCCTAGCACCGCTAGACAATCAAGCGGTATTAGGTCTAGCGTTGCTTCATCTGCTAGCAACACTAGAAATGAAGAGGGTCATCATGCTCGACGCACTTGAGGTCGTCACCACCGTGGTCTTCGGCGTGATGGTGGGTGTGGAGTTCTCCGTCGCCTTCGTCATGAACCCGATCCTCAACGCTCTCCCGGAGGACAGCGGCCAGCTCGGCCACGCCCACGGGGGCCGGATGCTCGGCGCCGTGATGCCGGTCTGGTACCTCACTTCGCTGGCTCTCGTCGCGGTCTGGGCCATAGCCGGATGGCACCACCACGGCACCGGCCTCGTGGTCACCGCGGGGGTGCTGCTGATCCTCAACGTGATCATGTCGCTCCTGCTGCTCGTCCCGATCAACAACCGGAACAAGACGTGGACCCCTGAGAACCGGCCCGCCGACTGGAAGGAGCAGATGAGCCGCTGGAACCGCTACCACTACGTCCGCGTCGCCGGCCTCATCGCCGCTTTCGCCCTCCTCGTCGCCGCCCTCACCTGAGGCAGCCGGTCACCCGGATCCCGATATCCGGGTGACCGGCTGCCGCTCGATGGATTTCCACACCCCGCCTGACGAGGGACGCCCGGATGCGAGGATGAGGCGTCATGAAGGCAGGATGATCGGATAGGTTTCCCCGGCTGCACCGCCTTGGAGATGGCCATGGAACACAAGCTGAACGACCCGTGGGGCCCTGGAAGATGTTGAGAGAGGTCACTGCCGGCCGCTACGTCGAACCCCTGCGCTCCGGTGGTTCCGTCCCCGGCGTCGTCGAGGCCGACGACCTGGGCACCTACGTCGTGAAGTTCACCGGCTCCGCCCAGGGCCGCAAGGCGCTGGTCGCCGAGGTGATCGTCGGTGAGCTGGCGCGGGTGCTGGGGCTGCGTTTCCCCGAGCTGGTCCTGGTGCACTTCGACCCGGCGATCGCCGACAGCGAGCCGCACCAGGAGGTGCGTGAGCTGCACGCGGCGAGCGCGGGGGTGAACCTCGGCATGGACTACCTGCCGGGCGCGCGTGACTTCACCCCGGAGATCGCCAGGACGTTCCCGGTCGACGCCCTGGAGGCCGGCCGGATCGTCTGGCTCGACGCCCTCACCGTCAACGTCGACCGTACGGTCCACAGCTCGAACCTGATGATCTGGCCGACGCTCGGCATCGCGCCCCCGCGCCTGTGGCTGATCGACCACGGCGCCGCCCTTGTCTTCCACCACCGCTGGGAGGGCACGGACCCGGCGAAGTCCTACGACTTCCGCCATCACGCCCTCGGCCACTACGGCCCGGACGTGCGCGCCGCCGACGCCGACCTCGCGCCCAGGGTCACCCTCGACGTCCTGCGCGCTGTCACGGCCGCCGTCCCCGATGCCTGGCTCACCGACTTCGCGACCCCGGACGAGGCGCGCGAGGCCTACGTGACGTACCTCCACGCGCGCGTGCGGGCCTCCGAGGCCTGGCTCCCCACAGACTTCCCGACCCGGGAGGAAATCGCCGCCGAGGAAGCCCTCCGCGCGGCGAGGACGGAGAAGGACCGGCCCACGTGGCTGAAGCGGGTCCCCGACCTGCACGGCAAACCGGCCGCGGAACAGGATTGGTCGGTGCACCTCGGATGAGTGGCCGTGTCGAGATCGAGTACTGCACCCAGTGCCGCTGGCTGCCCCGCGCGGCGTGGCTGGCACAGGAACTGCTCACCACGTTCGAGACCGAACTGACGGAACTGGCCCTGAAGCCGGGCACGGGCGGTGTCTTCGTCGTCCGCGTCGACGACGAGGTCGTCTGGGACCGGCGTGAGCAGGGCTTCCCGGAGCCGACGGCGGTCAAGCAGGCCGTACGCGACCGAGTGGCCCCGGGAAGGTCCCTGGGCCACTCGGACAGGGTCTCTCAGGAGGACGTCAGCCCTTGAGCTGCTCGTACGCGGGCAGCGTCAGGAAGTCCGCATAGTCGGCGTCGAGGGAGACCTGGAGCAGCAGGTCGTGGGCCTGCTGCCAGTGGCCGGCCGTGAAGGCCTCCTCGCCGATCTCCCGGCGGATGTCCGAGAGCTCCTCGGCGGCCACCTTGCGGGCCAGCTCGGGGGTCGCGCGCTCGCCGTTCTCGAACTCGACGCCCGCGTTGATCCACTGCCAGATCTGCGAGCGGGAGATCTCGGCGGTGGCCGCGTCCTCCATGAGGTTGAAGATGGCGACCGCGCCGAGCCCGCGCAGCCACGCCTCGATGTAACGGATGCCCACCTGAACGGCGTTGACCAGGCCGTTGTACGTCGGCCTGGCCTCCAGGGAGTCGACGGCGATCAGGTCGGCCGCCTCGACGTGGACGTCCTCGCGCAGCCGGTCCTTCTGGTTCGGCCTGTCGCCGAGGACCTTGTCGAAGGACTCCATGGCGATCGGGACCAGGTCGGGGTGGGCGACCCAGGAGCCGTCGAAACCGTCGCCGGCCTCGCGGTCCTTGTCGGCGCGCACCTTCTCGAAGGCCACCTTGTTGACCTCGGCGTCCCGGCGCGAGGGGATGAAGGCCGCCATGCCGCCGATCGCGTGCGCGCCGCGCTTGTGGCAGGTGCGCACCAGGAGTTCGGTGTACGCCCGCATGAACGGGGCCGTCATCGTGACCAGGTTGCGGTCGGGCAGGACGAACCTGGCGCCGCCGTCACGGAAGTTCTTCACGATGGAGAACAGGTAGTCCCAGCGGCCCGCGTTCAACCCCGAGGCGTGGTCGCGGAGTTCGTAGAGGATCTCCTCCATCTCGTACGCGGCCGTGATCGTCTCGATGAGGACGGTCGCGCGGACGGTGCCCTGCGGGATGCCGTTGTACTCCTGCGCGAAGACGAACACGTCGTTCCACAGGCGCGCTTCGAGGTGCGACTCGGTCTTCGGGAGGTAGAAGTACGGGCCCTTGCCGAGGTCGATCAGGCGCTGGGCGTTGTGGAAGAAGTAGAGCCCGAAGTCGACGAGGGAGCCCGGTACCTGGGCGCCGTCGGCATCGACGAGGTGCCGCTCGTTCAGGTGCCAGCCGCGCGGTCGCATGACGACGGTGGCGAGCTCTTCGTCGGGGCGCAGGGCGTACGACTTGCCGGACCTCTCGTCGGTGAAGTCGATGGTGCGGGTGTAGGCGTCCGCGAGGTTGACCTGGCCGAGGACGACGTTCTCCCACGTCGGTGCCGACGCGTCCTCGAAGTCCGCGAGCCACACCTTGGCACCGGAGTTGAGGGCGTTGACGGTCATCTTGCGGTCGGTGGGGCCGGTGATCTCGACCCGGCGGTCGTCGAGGGCCGCGGGGGAGGGGGCCACCTTCCAGGAGTCGTCCGCACGGATCGCGGCGGTCTCCGGGAGGAAGTCGAGCGTGGAGGTGCGGGCGATCTCGGCGCGGCGCTCACCGCGGCGGGCGAGGAGCTCGTCGCGCCGGGGCGTGAACCGGAGGTGCAGCTCGGCCACGAAGGCGAGGGCCGCCTCGGTGAGGACCTCCTCCTGCCGCGGCAGGGGCTCGGCGTCGACGATGGCCAGCGGGGACGGCGCTGGTGCGGACATGAGCTGTCACTTCCTTCAGCGGTGGCACCGGGTGCCAGTCGAACCGGGTACGCGATCGGCGCCCTTCACCAGGGGCGGGACGCTTCTGAACAGTGGATACTAGTTTCCTCATCGTGGAAGTTCAATCGTTTGTTGATATCGAGATTCTCCGAGTCGAGCCAACGTGGCGCTCAGTGCCAGGATGCTCACTCAAGGTGCGCCAGATCGGCCGGTGTGTCGATGTCGTAGGGCTCGGCCACGTCCGCGCACTCGACGAGCGTGATGGCGTCCTGGTGATCCCTCAGGTAGGCGCGTGCCCCCCGGTCCCCGGTCGCACTCGCGGCGATCGGGGCCCAGTGCGCGGCGCCGAAGAGGACGGGATGACCGCGTACGCCGTCGTAGGCGGCCGACACGAGCGAGAAGTCGTCCTCGTGGGCGGCGAGCACCCGGCGCACCGCCGCCGCCCCGATCCCGGGCTGGTCGACGAGCGACACGAGCGCCGCCCGCGCCCCCGTACCGGCCAGCGAGTCGAGCCCGGCCCGCAGGGACGACCCCATGCCGTCGGCCCACGCCGGGTTCTCCACGAGCACGCAACCGCCGAGTTCCGCCCGCTCCCGTACGACCGCTGCGGCGGCCCCCAGGACCACGTGCACGCGGGCACAGCCGGCCGCACGCAGGACACCGACCGCGTGTTCGACGAGCGGCCGGCCCCGGTGTTCGAGCAACGCCTTGGGCCGCCCGCCGAGCCGCCGCCCCCCGCCCGCCGCGAGAAGCAGCCCGGCGACCTGCTGTTCGTTCTCCGTCATGCGTCCTGCATACCTGACGCGCCGGAGTGCGCCCGGTTTCAGCGGGCCGGAATTCGGTCCGCACGGTGGCGCCGGGCGCACTCCGTGGCGTTTACTGACCCGCGTCCCTCGGCGTCCGACCAACACCGAAGGGGCTTCACGACGCTGGAGCGCACGACGGCGTGCGAGGGGGAGAGCTGTGTTGCGGAGCTTGGGGCAGAGGCCAGTGACCGGCAGTGACAACGATCCGAGAGTGGCGGAACTGCGGACCGCGGTGTCCCGGCTGCGCCGCGAACTCGCCGCGCACCCGGCCGAGTTCCCCGACCGGGGCATCGCCGAGGACGAACTCGCCGCGCTCGCCGCCATGACGGTGTACGGGCAACCCGAAGTCCCGCGGCTACGCCGGTCGTTGCTGCTGATCGCCGGAGCGATCGGCTCGGTCAGCGCGCTGTCACGGGGGCTGACGGCGGTACGCGACGCGGTGGAGCTGTTCGGGGAACCGCGCCGCTAGGGGAACGAGCCCCGGTAACCCTTGTGCGAGCCCCGGTGCTCGAACTCCGGGCAGAGCCAGGTCTCCTGGACGAACTCGGTGAGGTCCTGCCAGAGGGCGAAGATGCCGGTCGGGCCGTGCTTGCCGGACACCTGCCGGTAGCGGTCCTTGGTGTCGCGGAAGCAGGCCAGCCCGGCCATGAAACCGCTGCCAACCGGGTTGTAGTCGGACCACGCGCACGAGATGCAGGCCCGCAAGCGGTCTCCAGGCGGCAGCTTGCGCTGAATGTCGACCAGCGCCTCCTCGAACCAGCCCTGGCCGTCCGCGTTGCGGTACTCACGCCCGTCGAGACGCAGGGTGACGGCCAGAGTCTCCGCATCCAGGCCGCGGCCCGGGCCCGCCGGCCCTCCGAGCCGCAGCGCGCAGTGCAGCACGCCCGGCCGTACGCCGGACCCTTGGACCTCGACCGGCATCGGCACCTGCCATTCCAGGAGGCAGGAGCACAGCCCGCCGTCGAAGAACGCGAACGCCTGCTCGGGTGGCTCACCGTTCAGGGCACCGAGATCGTCCATGGACTCGCTCTCGAAGACGACACCCCTGATCGTCGTACGGATCAGCTCCCGGCCGTCCGACTCGAAGACGATCTCCTCCGTGCCGTGCCGGTCGGTGTACCGCCCCGGCCAGCGCTGAAGGGCCGTCATGCCGGGTTCTGGCTGGCCAGTGCTTCGGAGAGTTCGCCGGCCACCTGCTGCAGCACCGGCACGATCTTCTCGGTGGCCGCCTCGGTGACCCGTCCCGCCGGGCCGGAGATCGAAATAGCGGCCGGGGTGGGGGAGTTGGGCACCGAGACCGCGAGGCAGCGGACGCCGATCTCCTGCTCGTTGTCGTCGACGGCGTACCCCTGGCTGCGCACCGCCTCCAGGGCCGCGAGGAAGCCGTCCGGCGTGGTGATCGTCTTCTCCGTCGCGGCCGGCATGCCGGTGCGGGCGAGGAGCGCGCGCACCTCGTTGTCGGGGGTGTGGGCGAGCAGGGCCTTGCCGACGCCCGTGGAGTGCGGCAGGACGCGCCGGCCGACCTCGGTGAACATCCGCATCGAGTGCTTCGACGGCACCTGGGCGACGTAGACGATCTCGTCGCCGTCGAGCAGCGCCATGTTGGCCGTCTCGCCGGTCTCCTCGACCAGACGGGCGAGGTAGGGGCGGGCCCAGGTGCCGAGCAGCCGGGCGGACGACTCGCCGAGGCGGATCAGGCGCGGGCCCAGGGCGTAGCGACGGTTGGGCTGCTGGCGGACGTATCCGCAGGTCACGAGGGTCCGCATCAGGCGGTGGATGGTGGGCAGCGGCAGTCCGCTGCTCGCGGACAGTTCGCTCAGTCCGACCTCTCCGCCCGCGTCCGCCATCCGCTCCAGCAGGTCGAAGGCGCGCTCGAGGGACTGGACCCCGCCACCGGAGGACTTGGCGGAGTCGGTGGTGCTGGCGCTGGACGTCGGCACGGCGCGTTCCTTTCGGGGCTGGCGGAAGGGCAGAAGCCTACCCGGCAGTCGGTTGACTCCCCGCTGGTGCGTAGCTACGTTCTGCTTGCTGGAATTCTAATTCCGCTTTGTGGAAACGTCTAGAGAGTCGACGTCGGGTGCACTGTGGGGAAGTGTGCCCTTGACGGCACTCGAACGGGAGTGAAGACTCCTTCAACAGAAAGTTGAATTCCGTTACGCGGAAGTTAACGGCGGCAGAGAGGGGTCCGGGTGTCCGGCACAGAACTGGTGCTGCGCTCGACGCGCGTCGTCACGCCCGAGGGGACGCGGGCCGCGTCGGTAGCGGTCGCGGGCGGCAGGATCACGGCGGTGCTGCCGTACGACGCCCCCGTACCCGAAGGGGCCCGTCTGGAGGACCTCGGCGACGACGTCCTGCTGCCCGGCCTGGTCGACACCCACGTGCACGTCAACGACCCCGGCCGCACCGAGTGGGAGGGCTTCTGGACCGCCACGCGCGCGGCGGCGGCCGGCGGCATCACCACCCTGGTCGACATGCCGCTCAACTCCCTCCCGCCCACGACGACGGTCGACAACCTCCGTACGAAGCAGGAAGTCGCCGCCGACAAGGCCCACATCGACGTCGGCTTCTGGGGCGGCGCCCTGCCCGACAACGTCAAGGACCTGCGCCCGCTGCACGAGTCGGGCGTGTTCGGCTTCAAGGCGTTCCTGTCGCCGTCCGGGGTCGACGAGTTCCCGCATCTCGACAAGGACGGGCTCGCCCGGTCCCTGGCCGAGATCGCCTCCTTCGACGGCCTGCTGATCGTGCACGCGGAGGACCCGCACCACCTTGAGGCCGCCCCGCAGCAGGGCGGCCCCAAGTACGCCGACTTCCTGGCCTCCCGCCCCCGGGACGCCGAGGACACCGCGATCGCCCAACTCATCGCCCAGGCGAAGCGGTTGGACGCCCGCGTGCACGTCCTGCATCTCTCGTCGAGCGACGCGCTCCCGCTGATCGCCCGGGCCAGGGCGGAGGGCGTCCGCATCACCGTCGAGACCTGCCCGCACTACCTCACCCTCACCGCCGAGGAAGTCCCGGACGGCGCCAGCGAGTTCAAGTGCTGCCCGCCCATCCGCGAGTCCGCCAACCAGGACCTGCTGTGGCAGGCGCTCGCCGACGGCACCATCGACTGCGTGGTCACCGACCACTCGCCGTCCACCGCCGACCTCAAGACGGACGACTTCGCGACGGCGTGGGGCGGCATCTCGGGCCTGCAGCTGAGCCTGGCGGCAGTCTGGACGGAGGCCCGCAAGCGCGGTCACTCGCTGGAGGACGTGGTCCGCTGGATGTCGGCGCGCACGGCCGAACTGGTGGGCCTCGACGCACGCAAGGGCGCCATCGAGGCCGGCCGCGACGCCGACTTCGCCGTCCTCGCGCCCGACGAGACGTTCACCGTGGACCCCGCGGCCCTCCAGCACCGCAACCGGGTCACCGCATACGCGGGCAAGACCCTGTACGGCGTCGTGAAGTCGACCTGGCTGCGGGGCCGACCCATCGTGGTGAACGGCGAGTTCACGCCCCCACAGGGCCAACTGCTCAGCCGCACGCCCTGATTCACCCGCACCGGACCACCTCTGAAAGGTACAAGTACGTGACGGCGATTGTGAGCTTCACCGGCGACGCGAACCCGTACGGCGGCGGTGACCCGTACGCGGACTACCGCACCGCGGACTTCCCCTTCACCCAGTACGCCGACCTCGCCGCCCGGCAGCTCGGCGCCGGCGTCATCGCCGCCAACGACGAGTTCTTCGCCGAGCGCGAGAACCTGCTGATGCCGGAGCCGGCCGAGTTCGATCCCGAGCACTTCGGGCACAAAGGCAAGATCATGGACGGCTGGGAGACGCGGCGCCGCCGTGGGGCCTCGGCCGGGCACCCCTGGCCGACGACCGAGGACCACGACTGGGCGCTGGTGCGCCTCGGCGCGCCCGGCGTGATCCGGGGCATCGTGGTCGACACGGCGCACTTCCGCGGCAACTATCCGCAGGCGGTGTCGGTGGAGGGCACGTCCGTCCCCGGCGCACCGTCCCCGGAGGAACTGCTGGGCGACGACGTAAAGTGGACGACGCTCGTCCCGCGCACGCCGGTCGGCGGTCACGCGGCGAACGGCTTCGCCGTATCGCTCGAACAGCGTTTCACGCACCTGCGGGTCAACCAGCATCCCGACGGCGGCATCGCCCGCCTGCGCGTGTACGGCGAGGTCGTGCCGGACCCCGCGTGGCTGGCGGTCCTCGGCACCTTCGACGTGGTCGCCCTGGAGAACGGCGGCCAGGCCGAGGACGCGTCGAACCTGTTCTACTCGCCGGCGTCCAACACCATCCAGCCCGGGCGCTCCCGCAAGATGGACGACGGCTGGGAGACGCGGCGACGCCGTGACCGTGGCAACGACTGGATCCGCTACCGCCTCGCCGCCCAGTCCCGGATCCGGGCGATCGAGATCGACACGGCGTATCTGAAGGGGAACAGCGCGGGCTGGGCATCGGTCTCGGTCCGCGACGGAGACGAGGCCGACTGGCTCGAGATCCTGCCGCGCACCCGCCTCCAGCCCGACACCAACCACCGCTTCGTCCTGCCCGAGCCGGCGGTGGGGACGCATGCACGCGTGGACATCTTCCCGGACGGCGGGATCTCACGGCTGCGACTGTTCGGGTCGCTGACGGAGGCGGGTACGGCGGCCCTGTCGGCGAGGCACCAGGAACTGGGCGGCTGAGACAGGGACCTTCGCGCCGGGGCGGGAAAACCCCTGCCCCGCCGCCGAGTTACGGCCGCGGACGGCAGCGTCTGCTGCACGTTGACGCCGCGAGCCCGGCGTGAGTGGGGGTGACCCACTCACGCCGGGTTGCGGCCGCTGGTGACAGCGTCTGCTGCACGTTGACGCTGCGAGTCCGCCGGGTACGGGGGTGCGTCACTCACGCCGAGTTGCGGCCGCGGGCGGCAGTGTCTGCTGCACGTTCGTGCCGCTGGCCCACCGTGTGCGGGGTGCCTTACTCGCGCCGTGGGACTGTCGCGGGAGGCAGCCGCCGTCTCATGCCGCGTGTCCGCCGTCCACGGCGAACTCCGCGCCGGTGACATAGTCCGCCCCGGCCAGATACGTCACCATCGACGCCACTTCCTCCGCCGTACCGAACCGCCCCAGCGCGGTCATCGCGGCCTGTCCCGCCGCGAACGGCCCGGCCGCCGGGTTCATGTCGGTGTCGGTGGGGCCCGGGTGGACGATGTTCGCCGTGATCCCCCGCGGGCCCAGCTCGCGCGCGAGTGCCTTCGTCAGCCCGGTCAGAGCGGACTTGCTCGTCGCGTACAGGGTTCCGCCCGGGCCCGGCACACGCTGGGTCATACAGGTGCCGATCATGATGATCCGGCCACCCGGACCCATGTGCGCGGCCGCGGCCTGCGAGGTCAGGAACACCCCGCGCACGTTGACGGACAGCACCCGGTCGATGTCCACGAGGGACAGGCCGTCCAACGGGCCGAGCACACCCACACCCGCGTTGTTCACCAGCACGTCCAGCCCGCCGAGCGCCTCCGTCGTGCGCCGCACCGACCCCGCCGCCTCCTCGGCGTCCGCGGAGTCGGCCCGCAGAGCCACGGCCCGGCGTCCCAGGGCCTCGACGCGCCGTACGACGTCCGCGGCCCCCTCCTTGCCGCTCACATACGTCACGGCCACATCCGCCCCCTCCCGCGCCAGTTGCAGTGCCGTGGCCGCGCCGATACCCCGGCTGCCGCCCGTGACGAGTGCGACCTTGCCGTGCAGAGTTCCGTAAGTCGTTGTCATGACGTCCATCCCACCGGCCCGAGCCCGGGATCGCTGGCGGCGCTCGGACATCGACCTCGGCCATGCCGACGTCCCGGCCCTCACGCTCCCGCACGCAAGGCGCCCGACCGGGACGTCGGGGCCACCGCAACTACGTAGAAGGGTCAGTGATTTCCCCGATGCGTCCAGCGCCGTGGCATTGAGAGCATGGCGAACCGGGGCCCGGGGGGCCGGGGGTGGCCGGTGCGGAGGGGGAGCGCATATGAGGGGGTCGCGGCAGCGGCATGCCGTTTCGCAGGGCGGGCGGCGATCGGCACCCGGGAGTGCAGCCCTCCGCACCGGCCGCGGCCCCTTCGCCTGCTCCAGCATCGCGACCCCTCCAGCGAGCGGTCCGAGCATTCTCACGTGAAGAAAAGGGTGCATCCCATGAACCTGTCGATCCGCGCGCGTCCCGCCGTACGAGGCGTTCTCGTCTCGGCCGGGACGGTCCTGCTGCTCACCACCCTGTCCGGCTGCTCCGACGACAAGGAGACCCTGGCGAGCTGGTCCGACAAGGGCGGCCAGAAACACATGACCGCCATCGCCAAGGACGTGAAAACCCTGATTCAGGTGAGCGATCCGATCGGTTCGGACCCCACCGCCGCCTCGCAATGCAGTCAGGTGCTCGACGACGTGAAGGCGGCGAGGGACTACGGCGAACTGCCGGACAAGATCGCTCAGGACAGTTGGAAGGAGTCGCTCGACGGGGTCGGGAAGGCCGCTTCGCAATGCCTGCGCAACGTCAAGGCCGGCAAGCCGGCAACCAGCCTCGTCGAAGTCATGGACGTCCAGAGCTCGTTCCACAGCTTCGCCCAACGGATCGAACTCCTCCGCAGCCAGTCCTGATCCGTGCCATGGCCCCGCTCTCCCGAGCGGGACGGCGGCACACCGGGTATGCGTGAAGGCTCCGGGCGGCAGGTTAACTTCCTGAAAACTCATCGGACTTGACGGGAAATTCTCCGGAGTTGTCATTGACATGCCACTGTCTACGCGCGTCATCATGAAGGCATGAGATTCCCCCCACGGATCACTCGTACCGTCGCCGCGGCTGCCGTTCTGTCCGCTCTCCTCGTCGGCGGCACCGTCACCGCCACCCCGGCGGCCGCCGCGGTCGGCAGCGTCTGCTACACCAAGCTGCCCTCCCAGGCCCACGACACCCTGGACCTGATCGAGGAGGGCGGCCCCTACCCCTACTCACAGGACGGCGTCGTCTTCCAGAACCGGGAAGGCGTCCTGCCGAGCCGGTCGAGCAGTTACTACCACGAGTACACGGTCATCACCCCTGGTTCATCGACGCGTGGAGCGCGCCGGATCGTCACCGGTCAGCAGAGCCAGGAGGACTACTACACCGCCGACCACTACGTCACGTTCAACCTGGTCAACTACAGCTGCTGAGCCCGTCCGCAGCGACCGGAGGAACCGTGCAACCGGCCGGAGGCCCGGTCCGCGCTCTCAGCCGGACCTCCGGCTCTCCGCGGCGGCGAACAGGGCGAACGCCAGCACGATCAGAGCGACGCTCGCGTAGACCTCGTAGCCGTCGAGGAAGCCGATCCGCTGGACGAGACCGATGTGCCAGTCGGTGAACTCGTGCAGCAGCCCCGCCCCGCCCTGCACCAGGGCGAGAAAACCGAACAGTTCCAGCAGTTGCTTCATAGCGAGACCCTCGCCCCGCGGACCCCCCCACAGACATCGGCCGCGGGGCGAGCCCCGTTCCGCGAAAGCATCGGACCCACGGCGTCGCCCACGCCGAAAGTCTGCGGTGCCGCGACTTTGGTCGCGGATGCCGCTCGTGGACGGGTGCGGCGGGCCCGCACTGCGTAGATTTGTCGACCGTGAGCGGTGACGAAGCGGTTCCCGACCCCCCGGCCCTGCCCGGCCGACGCTGGCTGCTGCCGTCCGCCGTGATCCACGAGTTCGACCCCGCGGCCGCCCGGCCCGGAGGGCGGCCCCGGCGTACCGCGCGCGACTGGATCGTCGACTTCTCCTGCTTCCTGCTGGCCGTCCTCATCGGCCTGATCGGCGCGGACTCGGTGGGCGACAACCCGCATGTGACGCACTCCGCCGCCACCCTCGACCAGCTGCTGGGCGCGGCCGCCTGTGCCGCCGTATGGCTGCGCCGCCGCTGGCCGCTGGGCCTCGCCGTGGCCACGGTGCCGCTCGGACTGCTCTCGGACACCGCGGGCGGCGCCTGCATGATCGCCCTGTTCACGCTCGCCGTGCACCGCCCCTTCCGCCACGTGGCCTGGCTCGGCGGCGTCAACATCGCCCTGGTACCGCTCTCCCTGCGGCTGCGGCCCGACGCCGATCTGCCCTATGTCGTCACGGTCGTCCTCGCCGTGGTGCTGATGACCGCGACCATCGGCTGGGGCCTGCTGGTGCGGGCCAAACGGCAGCTCATGTTCAGTCTGCGCGACCGCGCACGGCGTGCCGAGACGGAGGCGGCGCTGCGGGCCGAGCAGGCACAGCGCCTGGCCCGCGAGGCCATCGCGCGGGAGATGCACGACGTGCTCGCGCACCGTCTGACGCTGCTCAGCGTGCACGCGGGCGCCCTGGAGTTCCGGCCGGACGCGCCCCAGGCGGAGGTCGCGCGGGCGGCCGGCGTCATCCGGGAGAGCGCGCACGAGGCGCTCCAGGACCTGCGGGAGATCATCGGCGTACTGCGGGCGGGGGACCACGACGACACGGGCCGCCCCCAGCCGACCCTCGCCGCGCTGGACACCCTGGTCGCCGAGTCCCGCGAGGCCGGCATGAAGGTCACCCTCGACACCCGCGTCACCGACCCCGCAGCCGTGCCCGCCTCCGTCGGCCGCACCGCCTACCGCATCGCCCAGGAGGGCCTCACCAACGCCCGCAAGCACGCTCCTGGCACGGAGGTCACGGTCACCGTCACCGGCGGCCCGGGTGAGGGCCTCGTCATGACCGTGCGCAACCCCGCACCCGACGGCGAGGTGCCGCACGTCCCCGGCTCGGGGCAGGGCCTGATCGGCCTCACCGAGCGCGCGACGCTGGCCGGGGGCCGGCTGGAGCACGGGGTGGACGCGGACGGGGCGTTCCGGGTTCGGGCGTGGCTGCCGTGTGGCTGAGGCCTGGGGTGCGACTGCCGTCGGATCCATGGTCGGGGAGCGGGATGCGGTTGCCGTGGATGTGTCGGGCCTTCCGCCAGCGGGGCGCCCGAGGCGCAACTCGTCGGCCCGCAAGGGTGATTGCGCCCTGCCCGGCCGTGATTACGTAAGGCCCATGACTGTGATCAGACTGCTCCTCGTCGACGACGACCCCCTCGTGCGGGCCGGCCTGTCCCTGATGATGGGCGGAGCCGACGACATCGAGATCGTCGGTGAGGCGGCGGACGGTGCCGAGGTGGAGGCTGCCGTCGACCGGAGCCGTCCCGACGTCGTCCTCATGGACATCCGGATGCCGTCGGTGGACGGTCTCGCGGCCACCGAGCGGCTGCGCAGCCGGCCCGACGCCCCGCAGGTCGTCGTCCTGACCACGTTCCACGCGGACGAACAGGTCCTGCGCGCCCTGCGCGCGGGTGCCGCGGGATTCGTCCTCAAGGACACCCCGCCAGCGGACATCCTGGCCGCCGTCCGCCGCGTCGCCGCCGGCGACCCCGTCCTGTCGCCGGCCGTCACCCGCCAGTTGATGGAACACGCGGCCGGCTCCGCCGCCGACACCCGGCGCTCACGCGCGCGTGAGCGCGTCGCCGTTCTCAACGACCGTGAACGCGAGGTCGCGATCGCGGTCGGGCAGGGCCTGTCGAACGCCGAGATCGCCGCCGCCCTCTACATGAGCGTCGCCACGGTCAAGACCCACGTCTCCCGCGTCCTGGCCAAGCTGGACCTCAACAACCGGGTGCAGATCGCCCTGTTGGCGTACGACGCGGGACTCCTGGAGGACGACCAGGATTCCGGCAGGCCCGGGCACTAGCCGACGCCTGCGCACGTTGACGGTGTGAAGGGGGAAGCTTTCATGGCCGAAGAAGTGATCGATCTCGGGGGCTACGGCGAGGCGTTCCGCGCCGACCCGCATCCCGTGTACGCCGAGCTGCGTGCGCTCGGCCCCGTCCACCGGGTGCGACCGCCCGGCTCCCGCGCCGACTACTCGACCTGGCTCGTCGTGGGCCACGAGGAGGCACGGGCCGCGCTCGCCGACCCGAGGCTGTCCAAGGACGGCCGCAGGATCGGCATGGTGTTCGACGACGAAGCGCTGATCGGCCGCCATCTGCTCGGCAGCGACCCGCCGGAGCACACCCGGCTGCGCGGCCTCGTCACCCGCGCCTTCACCATGCGCCGGGTGGAACAGCTGCGGCCCAGGATCCAGGAGATCACCGACGACCTCCTCGACACGATGCTGTCGCACGGCCGCGCCGACCTGGTGCACTCCCTCGCCTACCCGCTGCCGATCACCGTGATCTGCGAACTCCTCGGCGTGCCCGAGATGGACCGCACGGAGTTCCGCAAGCTGTCCACGGAGGTCGTGGCACCCACCGGCCCCGAGAGCTCCTACGACGCCGTCCTGCGCCTCGGCGAGTACCTCACCGAGCTCATCGAGGACAAGCGGTGCGCGGGACCGAGCGACGACCTGCTCGGCGACCTCATCCGCACGACCGCCGAGGACGGCGACCGGCTCTCGTCGACGGAGCTGCGCGGCATGGCCTTCCTCCTGCTGATCGCCGGCCATGAGACCACGGTCAACCTCATCACCAACGGCGTGCACGCCCTGCTCACCCACCCCGAACAGCTCGCCGCCCTGCGCGCCGACATGACCCTGATCGACGGCGCGGTCGAGGAAGCGCTGCGCTACGAGGGCCCGGTGGAGAACGCGACGTTCCGGTACGCCGTCGAGCCCCTGGAGATCGCGGGACGGGCCGTGGACAGGGGCGACCCGGTGATGATCTGCCTGAGCGCGGCCGACCGTGACGGCTCCCGCTACCCCGCCCCGGACCGCTTCGACATCCGCCGCGATCCCCGCGGCCACCTCGCCTTCGGCCACGGCATCCACTACTGCCTGGGCGCCCCCCTGGCCCGCCTGGAGGCCCGTACGGCGGTCCGGACCCTCCTGGACCGCACCCCCGGTCTCGCACTCGACGGACCGCCGGGGGAGTGGCTGCCGGGGATGCTGATCAGGGGGGTGCGGAGTCTGCCGGTGCGGTGGTAGGGCCCGGCGAACCCTGTGTCACGGCTCGGCGCGTTCAGAACGCGGACGCGCTCGCACCGCCCGGGATCTCCGCGAGCCGCACGGCCCGGTGCTCCCGCCGGGACACCTCGCAGGCCTCGGCGATCCGTAGTGCCTGCAACGCTTCACGCCCGTCGCAGGGGTTCGCTCTCTCGCCCCGGACCACCTCGATGAACGCGGCCAGCTCGGCCTCGTACGCCGGTCCGAAGCGCTCCAGGAACCCCGTCCAGGGCTTGTCCGCCGCGGGCGGCCCGGTGGGCTCGGTCGACGCGATGGGCGTCCGGTCGTCCAGCCCCACCACGACCTGGTCCAGCTCACCGGCGAGCTCCATGCGCACGTCGTACCCGGCGCCGTTCAGCCGGGTCGCCGTGGCCGTCGCGAGGGTCCCGTCGTCGAGCGTGAGCAGGGCCGCCGCGGTGTCGACGTCGCCGGCCGCGCGGAACATCGGCGGACCGGCGTCGGACCCGGCGGCGTACACGTCGACGATCTCGTGCCCGGTCACCCAGCGCAGGATGTCGAAGTCGTGGATCAGGGTGTCCCGGTACAGCCCGCCGGACAGCGGCAGCCACTCGACCGGCGGCGGCGCCTGGTCGGAGGTCAGCGCGCGCACCGTGTGCAGCCGTCCGAGCCGCCCCGAGCGCACCGCCTTGCGGGCACCCTTGTAGCCGGCGTCGAAGCGGCGCTGGAAGCCCATCTGGAGAACCGTCCCCGCGGCCTCCACCTCGGCGATGGCCTGCAGTGTGCCGGGCAGGTCGAGCGCGATGGGCTTCTCGCAGAACACCGGCAGTCCCGAGCGTGCCGCCCGGCCGATGAGCTCGGCGTGGGCCGAGGTCGCCGTAGTGATCACCACGGCGTCGACGCCCCACTTGAAGATCTCGTCGACGCCCGGGGCCGCGGTCTCCCCGAGGCGGTGTGCGAGCTCCTGGGCCCGCGAACTGTTCGCGTCCGTGACTATTAAGGAACCGACCTCCCGATGGCGGCTGAGCGTGTTCGCATGAATGGTGCCGATGCGGCCCGTCCCTATGACCCCGATGCGCATGTGAACAAAATGTGGTCGCAGCCCCCGCGCTGTCAATCAGTATGTCCGGACAACCGAACTACACGACTTCCCGTCAACAACGCACGGAGCTACGCTCGCTCCCGTGCCGAAACCAGAAGTAGACCCGACTGTGACACTCGAGCTCAGTGTCGACCGGAGCAGTCCGGTGCCGTTGTACTTCCAGTTGTCCCAGCAACTGGAGGCCGCGATCGAGCACGGAACGCTCACTCCCGGCAGTCTGCTGGGCAACGAGATCGAGCTCGCCGGCCGGCTCGGCCTGTCCCGGCCCACCGTCCGCCAGGCCATCCAGTCGCTCGTCGACAAGGGCCTGCTCGTGCGCCGTCGCGGGGTCGGCACCCAGGTCGTGCACAGCCAGGTCAAGCGCCCGCTGGAACTCAGCAGCCTCTACGACGACCTGGAGGCGGCCGGCCAGCGCCCCGCGACCAAGGTCCTCGTCAACACCGTCGTCACGGCCACCGCCGAGATCGCCGCGGCGCTCGGTGTCGCCGAGGGCAGCGACGTACACCGGGTGGAGCGGCTGCGACTGTCGCACGGCGAGCCGATGGCGTACCTGTGCAACTACCTGCCCCCGGCCCTCCTCGACCTGGACACCGCCCAGCTGGAGGCGACGGGCCTGTACCGCATGATGCGTACGGCGGGCATCACGCTCCACAGCGCCCGCCAGTCCATCGGCGCCCGCGCGGCCACGCAGACCGAGGCCGAACGCCTCACCGAGGAGGCGGGTGCCCCCCTGCTCACCATGCAACGCGTGACCTTCGACGACACGGGGCGAGCGGTGGAGTTCGGCACGCACACCTACCGCCCCACTCGCTACTCGTTCGAATTCCAGCTCCTGGTGCGCCCCTGAGGGATCCGGGGCCGTACCGGTCCGCGGCCTCGCCACCTGGGCGCGACCAGCCGCCCGGCACCCGCGCCCGGCAGGAATCGCGCACTCCCCTTCGATCCCCCGCACAGCACCCCCGCACGGGGTGAGGCAGAATCGTCGCCGATGAGCACCTACGGCAACTTCAGCGCCCCCATAGGCTCCCGCCGCGCGCCTGCGCTCCGCACCGTCGGCACGAGGGAACGCCGCTCACACCTGACCGCACCCCGCGTGCCGACGGTGGGCATCGACATCGGCGGCACCAAGGTCATGGCGGGTGTCGTCGACGCCGACGGAAACATCCTGGAGAAGGTCCGCACGGAGACCCCGGACAAGTCCAAGAGCCCCAAGGTCGTCGAGGACACCATCGTCGAACTGGTCCTGGACCTGTCCGACCGCCACGACGTGCACGCCGTGGGCATCGGCGCGGCCGGCTGGGTCGACGCCGACCGCAACAGGATCCTGTTCGCCCCGCACCTGTCCTGGCGCAACGAGCCGCTGCGGGACCGCATCGCAGACCGCCTCGCCGTGCCGGTCCTGGTCGACAACGACGCCAACACCGCCGCCTGGGCCGAGTGGCGCTTCGGCGCGGGCCGCGGCGAGGACCACCTCGTCATGATCACGCTCGGCACCGGCATCGGCGGCGCGATCCTGGAGGACGGCCAGGTCAAGCGAGGCAAGTACGGCGTCGCTGGCGAGTTCGGCCACATGCAGGTCGTCCCCGGCGGCCACCGCTGCCCGTGCGGCAACCGCGGCTGCTGGGAGCAGTACAGCTCCGGCAACGCGCTGGTCAGGGAGGCCAGGGAGCTGGCCGCCGCCGACTCCCCGGTGGCGTACGGGATCATCGAGCACGTCAAGGGCAACATCGACGAGATCACCGGACCGATGATCACCGAGCTGGCCCGCGAGGGCGACGCGATGTGCATCGAGCTGCTCCAGGACATCGGCCAGTGGCTCGGCGTCGGCATCGCCAACCTTGCCGCCGCCCTCGACCCGTCCTGCTTCGTCATCGGCGGTGGCGTCAGCGCGGCCGACGACCTGCTGATCGGCCCCGCGCGGGACGCGTTCAAGCGCCAGCTCACCGGCCGCGGCTACCGCCCCGAGGCCCGCATCGCCCGCGCTCAGCTGGGCCCCGAGGCCGGCATGGTCGGGGCCGCCGACCTCGCCCGACTGGTCGCCCGCCGCTTCCGGCGCGCCAACCGGCGCCGGGTGGAGCGCCACGAGCGCTACGAGCGGTACGTGGAGGCCCGCCGAACGTCCCGGGACACCGCATGACCGCATCCCTGCCCCGCCAGGCCACGCGGTCCCCGAACGAGCCGGAGCGGCCCACCGAGGACCGCCGGCACATGATCCGCCGCAGGGCGATCACGCTGCTCATCATCGGTCTCCTCATCGGCGTCCCGGCCGGCTATCTGGTGATCTCCGCCAACCAGAGCCGCAACAGCGGCAAGGACAAGGAGGCGAAGTACTCGGCGACGGGCCTCACCCCCGACTGGCCGTCCAAGGTCCAGCGCCGCCTCTACCAGGTGCCCGTCCCGCACCCCGCGGACCTGGTCGCCTCCTACGAGACCAACAACTGGAAGACCAGCCGCCTCTACGTCCAGTTCCGGACGACCGACGCCGGCCTGGCCGCCTTCCTCACTGCCATGGGCGTCAGCCGCGCCCAGCTGAAGAAGAACGACGTCTCCATCAGTGAGCGCGACCAGAAGATCAGCGGCTGGAAGTTCGACGGCCCCCGTTCCTGGTGGGGACTGACCCACGCGCAGAAGGACCCGGCCCCCACCCAGGACATCATGGTCAACCTGACCGTGCCGAACGCCCCGAAGGTCTACCTCGTCTCGCGCACCGTCCCGTGACCGGGCACTCCGGTGAGTGGGCCCCGCCCGTCGCCGGAGCCGATTGTCAGAGCCCGCCCGTAGAGTCGAGGACGAGTGATCCGACACGCGGGCGGGAGGTGACAGGACGTATGAACGCCGGGGCCATGGTGGCCGAGCACAGGGGCGAGCGGCACGGGGAGAGCGTCTCCGTCCGGCTCGCCGCGGTCTACCTGCCCGCACCCCTTCCGCGTGAGGGCCGGATCGCGTTCTGGGACCCCGACGGCGCGCCCCTGCCCGCCGACGGCGCTGAACACACCGAACTCACCGTCGTACGACCGCACGGCGCCGGAATCCGGCGGCGGACCACTCCGGCGTTCTCGCTCCCGCTCGCTGAGGCCCTGCCGCTCCTGGTCCGGGCCCGGCGCGACCCCACCGCCCACCCCGCCACCGCCTGCTGGGGCGCGGCCGCCCTGCACGCACTGCGGCTCACCGCCCGCGGCCGGCTGCTGCCCGGGCTGACCGCCACCGGCCACGACGCCTGGCGGGCCGGGCCGCTGGACCCGCAGGACATCGCCCACCTGCGCGCGATCGCCGCCGCCCTGCCCCACGAGGGCCATGCGGTCCCGCTGCCCGGCCCTGGCCCGCTTCGGCTGCCCGAACCGGAAGCACTGATGCGTTCCTTCCTGGACGCGGTCGCGGACACCCTGCCCCGCACTCCGGCCGCCCCGTTCGCGTCCGGCAAGCCCTTCGCGGCGCGCGCCCCACAGCGCCTGCCGCACGCCCAGGACTGGGCCGCGGAGGTCGCCGCCGGCATGGACGCGGGCGTGCGGATCTCGCTGCGGCTGGATCTGTCGGCGTACAACCTGTTCGACGCCGAAGCCGACGGCGTGCGCAGTGCGGGCGCCGCGATCGTCCAGGTGCACAGCCTCGCCGACCCGACCCTGGTGACCGACGCGGCGGCCCTGTGGGCGGGGGACGCCGACGCCGTCTTCGGACCACGCGCACGCGTGGACGCGGCTCTCGCGGTGCGGCGCGCCGCCCGGGTCTGGCCGCCGCTGGACCGGCTCTCCGAACAGGACGTGCCCGACGTACTGGCCCTGTCCGACGAGGAGTTGGGCGACCTGCTCGGCGTCGCGGCACCCCGGCTCGCGGCGGCCGGAGTGGCGGTGCACTGGCCGCGGGACCTCGCGCAGGACCTGACGGCGGCGGCGGTGGTCCGGTCGGCCCCGGGTTCGGCGACCGACGGCACCGGCTTCTTCGAGAGCGAGGAACTGCTCCAGTTCCGTTGGCAGTTGGCGCTCGGCGGCGACCCGCTCAGCGAGGCCGAGATGGACGCGCTGGCCGAGGCCCACCGGCCCGTCGTGCGCCTCAAGGACCAGTGGGTGCTGGTCGACCCCGCCCTCGTCCGCAAGGCCCGCAAGCGTGAACTGGGCCTGCTCGACCCGGTCGACGCCCTCTCCGTCGCCCTCACCGGCAGTGCGGAGGTCGACGGAGAGACGGTGGAGGCGGTGCCCGTCGGTGCGCTCGCCGCCCTGCGCGACCGACTGACGGCCGGCGTGCGCCCCGCCGAACCGCCCCCGGGCCTGCAGGCCACCCTCCGCGACTACCAACTCCGCGGCCTGGCCTGGCTGGACCTCATGACCTCCCTCGGCCTCGGCGGCTGCCTCGCCGACGACATGGGGCTCGGCAAGACGATCACCGTCATCGCCCTGCACCTGCACCGCGAGCGCCCCGAACCGACCCTCGTGGTCTGCCCCGCCTCCCTGCTGGGCAACTGGCAGCGGGAGATCAACCGGTTCGCACCGGGCGTCCCCGTCCGCCGCTTCCACGGCGCGGAGCGCAGCCTGGAAGACCTCGACGGCGGCTTCGTCCTCACCACGTACGGCACCATGCGGGCGGCGGCCGCGCGGCTCGCCGAACAGCCCTGGGGCATGGTGGTCGCGGACGAGGCGCAGCACGTCAAGAACCCGTACTCGGCGACCGCCAAGGCCCTGCGCACGATCCCGACGTCCGCCCGCGTCGCCCTCACCGGCACCCCGGTCGAGAACAACCTCTCGGAGCTGTGGGCGCTGCTCGACTGGACGACCCCCGGTCTCCTGGGCCCCCTGAAGTCCTTCCGCGCCCGGCACGCGCGCGCGGTGGAGAACGGCGAGGACGAGGAGGCGGTGACCAGGCTGGCGAGGCTCGTCCGCCCCTTCCTCCTGCGCCGAAAGAAGTCCGACCCCGGCATCGTCCCCGAGCTGCCGCCCAAGACGGAGACGGACCATCCGGTCCCGCTCACACGCGAACAGGCCTCGTTGTACGAGGCGGTGGTGCGCGAGTCGCTGCTGGCGATCGAGACGGCACAGGGCATCGCCCGCAGGGGCCTGGTGCTGAAGCTGCTGGGCGCGCTGAAGCAGATCTGCGACCACCCCGCCCTGTATCTGAAGGAGGACGTCCCCTCGGCGGCCGGTGATCGACTGGCCGCCCGTTCCGGCAAAATGGCCCTGCTGGACGAGCTGTTGGACACCCTCCTCGCGGAGGACGGATCGGCCATCGTCTTCACGCAGTACGTGGGAATGGCCCGCCTGATCACCGCCCATCTCGCCGCCCGCGCGGTGCCGGTGGATCTGTTGCACGGCGGGACGCCGGTCCCGGAGCGGGAACGCATGGTGGACCGCTTCCAGAGCGGCGCGATCCCGGTCCTGGTGCTGTCGCTCAAGGCCGCGGGCACCGGTCTCAACCTCACCCGCGCGGGCCATGTCGTCCACTTCGACCGCTGGTGGAACCCGGCCGTCGAGGAACAGGCCACCGACCGGGCCTACCGCATCGGACAGACCCAGCCGGTCCAGGTCCACCGCCTCATCACCGAGGGCACCGTGGAGGACCGCATCGCCGAGATGCTCGAAGCCAAGCGCGCCCTCGCCGACGCGATCCTCGGCTCCGGCGAGGCCGCCCTCACGGAACTCACCGACCGCGACCTGTCCGACCTGGTCTCCCTCAGGAGGCCGTCATGAGCCCGGGCCCCGCCGACGAGGCCCGCCGGGCCCTGCGGGCGGCCCGGGAACGGGCCGGGCAGGGGGCGACAGCCACCGAGGCGGAGCGTGAGGCGGAGATCGGGCTCGCACCCGAGGCGGGCACATCCGGGGTGCGGGGTGCGGGGGACCGCCTTGTGGCGGAGGAACCCGGAAGCCTCGCGACCGAGGGGACCGGCAGCCCTGTTACGGAGGAGGAGCCCGGGAGCCTCGCGGCGGGCGAGGAGACGGGAGGCACCGTCGCTGAGGGAGCAGACGGCTCAGCATCTGAGGAGGCGGCTCACAGCGCGAGCGAAGACGCTGCTGCGCCGGATGTGGCCGGCGGGCAGGCGGATGCGCCCGAGCGCCCCGGGGCGCCTGACGGGCAGGACATGGAGCACGTGGCGGCCCCCGAGCACGCCGTGACGGCAACGGCCCCCGCCCTCACCGGGCCGCGACCCGGTGACGCGGCCCGCGCGGCCCTGCGGGGAGCTGCCGCCGCCCGGAGCGGCTCCGTCGCAGAGGGGGGTGGGGCCACAGATCGGGCGGCCGGGACCGCAGGCGGCACCGAATTCGCCGCCTCCGTCGGCTCGACGAGCGAGGACCCGGATCAGGTCGCCGAGGCAGTGGCGCCCGCTGCGGCTCCCCACGACGACGAGCCCGTGCGCTCCGACGCGCGCCCTGGGGATGCCGCCCGTGAAGCGCTGCGCGCGGCACGCAGGAGGCGGGCCGACGAGGCTGCCGCCGAGGCCGAGGCCGAACTCGCGCGCCGGTCGCGTCGTACCACCCCGACCGCGGTCCCGACCGGGTCCGGGGACCGAAGCCGCAGCACGCGTCCAGCCATCGGCGGCCGGGCGCGTGACGTGCGGGCGCTGTTGGCCGACGCCTTCCGGATGCCTGACGACACCGCCCTGCCGGGGGAGGACTCAGAGGGCAACGGCGTTGCGTGCCAAGGGAGTTCCACCTCGAGGACACCCGCTCCCGACGATGACCCACTGGACACCGGCCCCACCGGCCGAACCGATACAGGCCACCGCCTCGGCACCCCGCCCTCGCCCGAGGAGACGCCCGCAGACGCAGACGCAGACGCCGATGCGGACGTCGACCAGGACTGGCTCTCCCCGGCATTCGCGTCCGCCCCGCCCACCTCACCCGCCCCGCCGCCTTCCCGCCACCCCCACTCCATGGCAGCCCCCAACCGGGACAACGAACTGCGCCGCACCTTCCCCGCCTTTACCCCTCACTCCCCGGACTCGCCGGAGGACGCCCGCTTCGCCGCGACCTGGTGGGGCAACGCCTGGGTCACCGCGTTGGAGGAGGGCGCGCTGGACGCCAAGCGGCTGGCGCGGGGCCGGGGCTATGCCGAGCGGGGAAATGTGGACGCGATCACCGTGACGCCGGGCCTCGTGCTCGCCTATGTGCAGGGCAGCCGCCCGCGGCCGTACCGCGTACAGGTGCGGTTGCGGACGCTCGGCGACGCCGACTGGGACCGCTTCCTGGACCTCGCCGCCGACCGGACCGGACACATCGCCGCACTGCTCGACAAGGAGATGCCCCAGTCGCTGGCGGAGTGCGGAGTGCCGTTGCTCCCCGGTCCGGGTGACCTCGAACCGCAGTGCAGTTGCCCCGACCGCGGCCACCCCTGCAAGCACGCCGCCGCCCTCTGCTACCAGACCGCGCGGCTGCTCGACGCCGACCCCTTCGTCCTGCTCCTGCTGCGCGGCCGGGGCGAACGCGAACTGCTCGACGCCCTGTCCCGTCTCAGCGCCGCCCGCGCGGCACGTGCGGCGCAGGAAAAGGAACCGGCGCCGCTGCCGGGCGTACGGGCCGCCGAAGTCCTCGCGTCCCGTGTGCTCCCACCGCTCCCGGCGCCCCTGCCGGTTCCTCCGCACCCGGAGCAGCCACCGGCGTACCCCGCGTCCCCGGGCGGCCCCGACCCCTTCGCCCTGGACCAGCTGGCCACCGACGCCGCCGCCCGCGCCCACACCCTGCTCGGCACCGGCCGTGACCCCGTCGGCGAACTGACCCTGTGGCAGGACGCGGTACGGCTCGCCGCCGCCCGCCCCGGTTCCGGACTCACCGCGGGCACCCGAGCCCTGTACGCCTCCCTCGCCACCGCCACCGACCACACCCCGGCCGACCTGGCCCGCGCGGTCGCCGCCTGGCGCCAGGGCGGCCTCGAAGGCCTCGCCGTCCTCGAGGAACCCTGGGACCCGCCGGCCGGCCGCTTCGACCGTGCCCGGCCCCTCCTGCTCGCCGCCGACCTCCCCGCCTTCCGCCCCTGGCACAACCACCTCACCCACCCCCGCGGCCATGTCCAGCTCCGCCTGGGCCGCGACGGCTTGTGGTACGCCTACGAGTCCGAACCGGGCCACGACGACTGGTGGCCCCGAGGCACCCCGGACCTGGACCCCGTGGGCGCCCTCACGGGCCTGGGCACACCGAACGACCTCTGACACCGTCCGGGCCCGCCGATGCCTCAGCCCCCGCGACAGACGGCATGTGAAGCACGCTGTGGAGGATCTTCGCGAAGTCGCCACAGTGTGGGACGGCTTGCGTGGGGCTGCGACCCAAGGGCATGGGATTGGGTGAGATGTGAGAGCGTGCTTGACGTGACTGAGATGCAGACCCCCGCCCTCCAGTACCGCTTCGACGGCCCGGACGACGCCCCGGTCCTCATCCTCGGTCCCTCGCTCGGAACGACCTGGCACAGGTTGGAAATGCCGTCCATACCGGTCCAGTGAGAGCATGCGGGTCCACGAAAGGCCAGGTCAGAGCGTAGAGGATCGATGGCGTCGATCCAGTCCGTGACAGATTCGTGAGACGCGAAGGCAAGAGGGGCACGGTTCGCGGCGACCGGCTGCGTCTGGGCTTCGGACCGGTACCCCCACCCCGACTTGCATCTGACGTTGGCGTCAGGTTTTAGCGTGGCTGCTGTTGGCGTTCCGCAGCTCCCTGCGGACATCCCCCTTGCCATCAAAGATCTTCCGTGCCTGCTGTGAGCGGGTGCGACCGACAGCAGGAGTACTCATGCGCGCAGCCGTTTACCGTTCGCTCGGCGGCCCGGACGTGGTCGAGGTCGCCGAGGTCGCCAAGCCTGTTCCCGGCTTGAGTGAGGTTCGTATCAAGGTTCAGGCGGCCGCGCTCAACCCGGCCGATGCGGCGGCCTGGGTCGGGGGCTATTACCCGGCTCCGCCGGAGGGGGTCGCCTATGGCCTCGGCTGGGATGTAGCCGGCGTTGTCGACGCCGTCGGCCCGGGTACCCCCTGGACGCCCGGGCAGCCTGCCATCGCGTTCAGTTACGGCTTGCCCCTGGGGCTGAACCGGGGGCAGGCCGAGTACATCGTGGTTCCTGCCCATGCGATCGCGGCGGCGCCGGGGGGTGTCGACCCCGTCCACGCCTCCACCATCCCCCTCAACGGGCTGACCGCTGCCCAGTCCGTCGAACTGCTCGGTATCCAGGCCGGCCAGAGCGTGCTCATCACCGGCGCGGAGGGGGCGGTCGGCGGTTACGCGGTGCAACTCGCGAAGCGACGGGGAGCGGTGGTCATCGCGACCGACCTCTCGCCCGACGGCGAGTTCGCGAGCAAGGTGGCGGGTGCCGACGTGTACGTGTCGGCGTCGCAGCCTCTCGTCGAGGCCGTCCGCACGGTTCGTCCCGAGGGAGTCGATGCCGTTCTGGACACGGCCAGGCTGGGGCAGGCAGTCATCGGGGCGGTGGCGGACGGCGGCAGGTTCGTGACCACACGGCTCGACGCCCTGCCCCAGGCCGAGCGGGGCATCCGGGTGCTGCTGACGCAGGTCGGCCCGGACGGAGCGATGCTTTCGACACTGTCCGACCTGGCCGCGGCGGGAGACCTGGCGTTGCGCGTGGCGGAGACGTACCCGCTGGACGAGGTCGCGAAGGCTTACGCGCACATGATCAGGGGTGGGTTCCAGGGGCGTGTGGTCCTCACCATGGAGTGAGCGCGAGGCCCTTTCGTACGGCTGGGACATGGCCGGCCGGGGCGGGCCCGTTCGGTGATGAGGTTCTCGGTGAACCGGAGGGCGCGTCGCCCTCGTTCATGCATCGCGGCAGGACCTCCCGGACGAGCCTGCTCGACGGGCCGGCGGCGTACAGTTACTGGATCATCCTGACCCGCTGGACCGAGCCGTCCTGGTACTCTCGCTGCCCGCCGCCGGTACGCGTGGGGCCGAGCAGGCGCTGCTCCTCATGCTCACGGCGTTACGCACGGCCTCGACTACTTGCCCGGCCAGTGCCGGGGGATACGGGGGCCCGCCGTATCCGGGCATGGGCAGGATGCAGCAGAATCGTG
Organism: Streptomyces sp. NBC_00285; assembly: GCF_036174265.1. Classification (NCBI taxonomy): domain Bacteria; kingdom Bacillati; phylum Actinomycetota; class Actinomycetes; order Kitasatosporales; family Streptomycetaceae; genus Streptomyces; species Streptomyces sp. NBC_00285. Next base: position 8,526,989 of record NZ_CP108055.1, read on the forward strand.
AACCGGGTGCTCCGCGCGACCACCCCTGTATCGGCAGCCAGTCGTGGAAGACGGTGTGCACGCATACGTCGTTGCCTCATCTCAGCAACGCCTGAGCCGCCGCGCTGGATCCCCAACGGAACTCATGAGTGTCCAGCAACAGCCTCCGGCCCGGAAGGTGCTTCAGGCCGCGCCGACGAGAAGGTGCTGGCCAAAACCATCGCGCACTACGGCCGCGTCGACCGTCTCTGGAGTGACGAGTTCGGCTATGTGGAGCACAACGCTGCATCCGCGGTCACCGCGGCCATCGTCCGCGCCCTGTTCCGTCGCACCAATCATGCCTTCTCCTGCTGCAACTTCCTTACCAGAGCTGCCACTTGTAGGGCAGAGCGGAGGCCAGCCGGGAACGAGGGGCACCTGCCGGGCCATCGGGGGCACCGGAGCGGGTCAGGGTTCGGGCCGACGCGATCCGCCCGCGCACTCGGGGAGTGCGCGGGCGGATCGCTCACCGATGGTTCACACCAACGGCTACCGAGGCGCGGCTACGGCGTGGCTGTCAACGCCGTGTGTCCGAGGGTGGTCGACCCGTCGCCGTACTCGACGGCGCCGACGTACTGTTGGCCGCGTTTCGCGTCCGGCCACGACACCGTGACGTCCGGACGGTCGCCCGCCGAGGCATTCTGCTCGCTCGGGGTGACCGTGGGTGTCACGGCCGGGGTGCCCTGGCCGACCTTCCAGCTCCGCACGGTGTACTGCTGGCTGGTGGTGCCTGTCGGCAGTTCTGACTGGCGGACGTAGACGTCGTAGTCGACGGGCGGCAGATCGACGTGTTCGTCGGAGCCGGGGCCGGCCCAGTCGCCGATGTGGTTGCCGTTGGTGTCGAAGGCGTAGAGGTCGAGGTTGCTGCCGGGGACGTGGTCCGCGGAGGTGATGGCGAACCGGGTGAAGGGGGTGCCTGCGGGGACGTGGACGTGGTGTTTGACGACGGCGTCGTTGGTGCCCTGACTCATGGTGAAGTCGGCCTGGTCGGTGCCGGTGAGGGTGCCGGTGGTCTTCTCGCCGGTGTAGAGGGACGCCTTCGCGGTCAGCTCGCCGTTCCAGTCGACTGCGGGCCTCAGCGTCGCGGAGTCACCACCGGTGACCACGGCCTCTTTCGGGGCGGACAACGCTACGGAGCGCAGGGCGACCGGGCTGGTGACCTCGTGGTGGCTGTGCGCGTCGCTCCACGTCAGGGAGCCGAAGGACCAGGCGTTGTGGGCCGCACTCGTACGCTCGAAGGTCACCTTGTACGACGCCGACGCGCCCGGCGTGACCGTCAGCCGCTTCGGGGTGACCTCGGCGCGGAAGCCCGGCGGGGTCTGGAGATTCGCCCTGTACGTGGCGGTGCGCGCCGAGACGTTGGTGACCGTGCGCGTCACCGTCTGACCGGCCAGCAGGTCACCGACTGCGATCGACGGATAGTTGAGGTCGCTGGGGTCGGTCTTCGTGGCCGTGGCGCAGGCATCGGTGCCGTCCTCGGTGGTCGGCTTCTGGCCGATCGCGCAGAGGTAGGCGGTCCAGTCGGCGGAGGTGGAGTCGTAGACCAGGCCGGGGTCGGTGGCCCGGGTGACTCGGGGCAGGCCCGCGCCGTAGTCGAGGGGCGAGGCGGAGTCGGCCAGTTCGCGGCCGATGGGGTCGCCGTTCTCGTCGGTGGGCGTGGCCGTCGTCATCAGCGCCGACTTGATCTCCATCGGTGACCAGTCGGAGTGCAGTTGCCGCAGCAGGGCGGCGAGGCCGGCGATGTGCGGGGACGCCATCGAGGTGCCGTCGGAGAAGCTGAACCGGCCGGGGTAATAGCTGGTGCTGCCGGGCACCACGCCCGCCGGGATGGTCTGACCGAAGGAGGCGATGTCCGGCTTGAGCAGGTCGCCGTCGCTGAAGTGGTCCGGGCCGCTGGAGGAGAAGGAGGCGATCTCCCGGGTGGCCCGGTGGCTGCTCTGGGTGGGCGTGAACCGGGCGGTCGCGCCGGCTTGGGAGGCGTATGCGTGGACTGCCTTCGCGTCGTCGAGGTCGAGTTGGATCAGGGGCACCGAGAAGACGTACGGGGGCAGGAACTCGTCGTAGGCCGGGGTGTCGGTGAGTACGAGACCCTTGCCGCCGACCGCCAGGACCTCGTCCGACTTGTCGTCCTCCCAGATGCCGGCGCCGCCTCGGTCGCAGACGATGATCTTGCCCTTCGCCTGGGCCGGATCGAGCGTGCCCGGCGCGCACAGCGCAGCCCGGCCGGCGTCCGAGCCGTCCTTGCGTACGGCGGCTGCCTCGACCAGCGGGGCAGAGCCGGCACCCGGGTTCAGGCCGACGCGGGTGTAGCGGCGGCCGTCGCCGAGGACCAGGGAGGTGGTGTACTGGGTGTCGTGCGACGACGCGGCGACCGTCGTGACCCACGGGCCGGTGTGGTGCACCGAGTCCGGGCCGCCGTTGTTGGCGGCCGCGGCGACGAACACGCCCGCCTTGGCCGCGTTGAACATGGCCTCCATGTCGGGCTGCTCGGTGAGTGTGCCGGTGATGGAGAAGTTGATGACGTCGACGCCGTCCGCCACGGCCCTGTCGATCGCGGCCGTGAGGTCCACGGTCGGGCAGCCGAAGCCCGGCCAGCACGCCTTGTAGAAGGCGAGGCGGGCAGCCGGGGCGACACCACTGAGCCTGCCCTCGGCGTTGCTGCCGGGTACCGACGCGGCGACGCCGTGGTTCCCGGCGGCCGTGCTGCCGGTGTGGGTGCCGTGGCTGCTGGTGTCCAACGGCGAGGGGGCGTCTTCGCGGTCCGCGGGGACGCCCGCACCGAACCACTGTGCGCCGATCACCTTGTTGTTGCAGGTCACCTTGTGCGTGGGGTCGTCGCCCGGGTCACAGTCGCCGTGCCACTTCCTGGCGATGGCCCCGGCGTCGGGGCGCGGATTCGGCAGTGCGGCGAACATCGGGTTCGAGGGGTCGAACCCGGTGTCCACGATCCCGACGATCACGCCTTCTCCGGCGTGCTCGGGGCCGCCCGCCTTCGCCCACAGGCCCTTGGCGCCGGAGAGGCCGAGAAGTCGGGGGGTGTCGGGGAACTGGGCGTGGCGGGCCGTCCGGGGCGCCTGGGAGCCCGGGGTGTGCGGTGTTCGGACTTCTGCGGGTCCGGTGAGTGCTGATCGCGCGGTGCCCCGCGCCCCTGAAAGACCTTGGCCCTGGGGGCCGCTCACCCCGCCGGAAGGGGTCGGCTGCTGGGCCGCAAAAGCCGTGACCTTGCCCTCGGTCCCGTCCTGGCCATCGGCCACGGTCCGGATGTAGGTTTCCGCCCGGCCGTCCGCCCTCTGCCCATCGTCGGGCCCCGTCGACGTCAGCTGAGCGACCGTGTTCCGGGTCACCGAGACGACACCAGGCGTCGAGGCCAGCTTCGCGGCCTGCCGGCCGGTCAGTTCGGCGGCGAATCCGCTGAACGTGTAGGAGTAGTCGTAGAGCGTCTCGACACCGGGCACGGCGTCGAGGACCCGCTCCCGACGGTCGTCCAGGTGCGCCACGTACTTCTCGACCGTGGCGGAGTCGGCGTCGAGCCGCTTCCCCGCCGTGGGCGCAGTCCGCTGCAGTCGGGGCAGCCCGCCCTCGTACGCGGCGACGGGTGGGTCGGCGAGCTTGACGATGTAGGTGTCGTCGCCGTAACTGCCTTTGCCGCCAGTGGAGTTGGTGTCGGAAGCGGTGGAGGTGGGAGCGATGACCGCCATGAGGGTCAGGGCTCCGGCGAGGAGGGGCGCGAGAGTGGTGATGGCCGCTCTCGGGCGTATGGGTGTGCGTGTCACTTGTGATCCATATCGATCGGGTGCCGCGGAAGAGCCGGGCGCCAGGTGTCCGGGCGCCATCCGCCTCTGCGGCTGTGGGGGTGTGCGGGGGCTACGGTGGGACTGTCGAAACCGTGCGCCCGAGGGGGCTCGAACCGTCGCCGTGTTCGACGAGGCAGAGGTACCGCGTGGCCTGGAAAGCAGGCCAGATCACTTTGAGTCAGAGCCCTCGCCCGCGGCCACCGCCGGGGTGACAGTGGTGGGGGTGTCGGGTTCGCCCTGGCCGAGATTCCGGCTCCAGAGCATGTACTGCGAGGTCTCCCCGGCCGGGCGGTGGCGCACCCTTGCGTGGATCCCGCGGGTCCAACACCTCGGTCAGCCGCGCCGGCAGGCCCGGGATCTCCTCGGAAACGACGTCGGAACACTCACGGAGTTGGCCAAGGGCAATCGGGATCAGCGATGACGCATCGGCAGGCACGGTCACTGTCACACTCCGGCCCCGCTGAACTGACAGATCGCCACGAACTGGGGGCGTAACGCGACAACGCCAAAGCCTTGACGCCGAAGAAGCTCATCGAGTGCCTGCAACCAGCAAGCTGACTCCGTCAGAGCCAGAGCACATCACAGCCTTCGCCAGCCCCGGAGCGGTTCAACGGGCGAGAGCGTCGGGCAGCGCTTCACCTATGTGGTGTGGTCCTCAACGGCCTGGATGAGCGCGCCGTCGGGGTCGTAGAACAGGAAGGATCGGATTCCGGGCAAGGGGGACCGGACGTAGTCGGTCTGAACCTCGATACCAGCGGCCTCGACGCGCTTAAAAAGGTCATCGATGTCGGACACTTTGAGCCCCAGCTCCGTGATGCCGGTCGCGCCGTAGCGCAGGTACTCGTCCGGAGCCTTGGTGGTGAACGGGTTGGCCGCCTGTTGCAGTTCCAGCGTCGCGCCGGAGTCGTCGGAGACGAGCACGATCCGGGTCGCCGCGCTCTTCACGCCGAGGATGTCGTCGAGCGTCGAGGTGTCGAACCACTCGCCCGGCTGTGTGACGTCGTACAGCGTGTTCTTGAATCCCAGGAGGTCCTGGTAGAAGGGCAGCGATCGCTCCAGGTCGCTCACCATGCAGATGTGATGGAAGGGCACGATTCTCCTCTGTGGGGTGAGGGAGGGGTAGCCGCGGGCACATTGGCCAGGTGGCAGTGACCCAGACCCGTCGACGGCCAACTACCGGCGCTGTTCTGTAACTTCAGCCGCAACGCTAGAACCTGACGCTAGTGTCAGGTGCAAGTCTTTCGGGTGAGACCCCCGCGAGGCGATGGACAGGGACGGCGGTCGGCTCGGCAAAGGATCGCCCGCCACTGAGGTGAGAAGGTCCGTCAGAACCGCCGATCTGTGACGGTCTGCAACTGACGGACCGGTCAGTGGAGTTGTGCGGACGGCCGGAAGGAACGGAGCGCCGCGAGCCGAAATTGCGACTCGAGTTGGTGGCGTTGACTCGTTGGTTGGTGATGTTGGCGGTGTGGGGCGGAGCCGGGGTTGCGTCGCCGGGCCAGGGTTCCGAAGCCGGCGCAAGGACGCCGACTCTTCGGCCCGCGCCGGGTGGTGCGCCGTGGCTCCCACGGTGGAGATGATCGGGAAGGTCACGCGGAGTCGTTGCCACGGGCTGGTGGCCGATTCTCTGGACCTGGTGGAGGAGGACGCCCGCTGTCGGCAGGACCAGGAGCCGGCCGGTGGCCACGGGCTGCGGCAGCCCGGCAGCCCGGCAGGCACCTTGCAGTAACCGCGGCACATCGACGCCCCCTGCCGCAGCTGCTTCGGCAGCAGCGGCGAGGCCGTCCGCCACCACCAGCGTCCGGTCCGCGTCGTGCCCCGCGCCGACAGCTGGTCGTGCCATGCGCTCGGGCAGCAGGTCGGGGACGATCGTCATTCGCGCAGAAGTGCGCCGCCGTTGATCGACCAGACCTGGCCGTTGATCCACTCCGCGTCGTCGGAGAGCAGGAACGCCACCACTCCGGCCAGGTCGCCGGGCCGGCCGAACCGGGGGCTGGGGATGGTCATTCGCGCGAATTCCAGCGCCTGAGGGGTCAGGGCCATCTTCTCCGCGGACTCGGTCATCACCACCCCGGGCGACACGCAGTTGCAGCGGATGCCCTCCTTGCCCCAGCGGGAGGCGACATGGCGGGTGAGCGCGTTGATCCCGGCCTTGCTGGTCTGGTACGCCGCGCGTTGGTGGTCGCCCACGTGCGCGGACGCCGAGGAGGTGTTGACGATCGCTCCACCGCCCTTTGCCAGCAGCAGGGGAAGGGCCGCGCGGCAGGTGAGCGCGAAGCCGATCAGGTTCACCTCGAGGGTGCGCCGCCATACGGCCGGGTCCATGTCCAGCAGGTCGCCGTCCCGGCCCAGCACGTCCGCCGAGGCGTCGGCGGCGACGTTGTAGAGCCCGTCGACTCCGCCGAGCTGGTCGACGGTGGTGTCGAACAGGGCGCGTACCGACCGCTCGTCGGCGAGGTCGAACTCGACGGCGAGGGCGGCTCCGCCGACGTCGCTGATGCGCTTGGCGGTGGCCTGCGCCGCGTCCACGTCGATGTCGCCGATCACGACCGTGGCGCCCTCGGCGGCGAGGCGCTCGGCGGTGCCCGCGCCTATCCCGTTACCGCCTCCGGCGATGACGATGCGCTGTCCGGTGAGTCCCCTCATGGCATGGCTCCTGTTCCTGACTGATGCGGAGTGACCGGGTTCTTGGGTGGGGTGGCGTGCTGGCACGCACGACCGGCGGCTCCTTGCACGGTTCACGTCGGCCGGACAGCGCCACCACCTCCATGAAGCACGTTAACCGACAGTCGTAGGAAAACCAACAGACGTCGGTTAGGTATCGTGTCAGCCATGACCACGACCCGACAGAACCCGCCGGTAGCCGACCGGCGCGTACGTCGCACTCACGCGGCCCTGCAGGGCGCGCTGATCAAGCTCGTCGAGGAGCAGGAGCTGGGGCAGATCAGCGTCGCGGACGTGGCCGAACAGGCCGGTGTGAACCGCACGACCTTTTACGACCACTACCGGGACGTGCACGAACTGGCCGAGGCCGCCTGTACCTCGACGATCGACACCCTGATCGAGTCACTCCCCGTCCTCGACCCCTCACCGGCGGACCCGGACGCGGAACCCGCCCGGTCACTCGTCGCGTTCTTCGAGAACCTCGCCGAGCATGCCGGCCTCTACCGCAGCCTCCTGGGGCCGCAGGGCAGCGCCCGCGTCATCGACCACATCCGCAGCCGCATGACCGCCAGCGTCCATGTCACCGTGCGCCTGAACGCCGGCGCCGCGCCGGACAGTGCCTCGTCGGCCGACATCCCTCACGACGTACCCGCCGCGTTCATCGCCGGCGCACTCCTCGGCGTGGCCACCGACTGGCTCCAACGCGACAGCCCCCGCACACCGACCGAGATGGCCGAACTGACCTGGCCACTTCTTGTCGCCCACTACCCCGCCGACACACAGCACGCCAGAACATGAGGTGATCCTCCGGCTCACGAGTCTCGGGGCTCGGCCTGCCCGGTCAAGCGCCCCACCGTGCGCGCGTGGTCGGCGCGTACGCTGGCCGCTCGGTCGATGATCATGGCCTGGGCGCTCCCGCCGTCCGACAACCGAGTGGCCGGTGGCCCGGGTTCACCGGTGTGGGCAGCCGACCGGATGGCAGGGGAAGGAAGCGGTGTCGGATGGGCGAAGATGCTCTGCGCTGGAGCCGGTACCGCGGCATGCCGTGGAAGAACGGCGGCGGTGTGACCCGGGAGGTCGCGTCGGGCGCCGTGCAGGCGCCCCTGGCCTCGGTGGAGAGCACGGACGGCTTCGACTGGCGGGTGAGTGTCGCGGACGTGGACGCGGGAGGCTCCTTCTCCGCCTTTCCCGGGATCGACCGTGTGATCACCCCCGTCGAGGGCGAGGGCATGGTGCTGACGGTGGACGGGACAGCGCATCCGGTCTGGCCGCTGAGCCCCTTCGCCTTCTCCGGCGACGCGGCGACGGACTGTCGGCTGGAGGCGGGCGCGGTCCGCAACCTGAATGTGATGACCCGCAGGAGCCGTGCGACGGCACAGGTGCGGATCATCACCGTCGCCGCCGCACGGGTGACGGAGTTGGCCTGCGCCGCGGGCGAGACCCTGCTCGTCATGGCCGTCACCGAGGGGATCACCATCGACGGACCTGACGGCCAAGAGATCACGCTCGGCCGTCTCGACTGCGTGCGCCACGAAGGCCCGGCGGCGCTGACGCTACGGGGCGACGGCGTGGTGGCCGGGATCACGATCACCGCGGTGCGCTGAAAGCGGGAAACCAGCGGCCACCCGGTCGTCTCGGTGGCGGTAGCGGCGATGCGCTGACCCTGTGCGACCTGCGGTGACTGTGTCATCTGCATGGTCGCCGCGATGTCACCGGTGCCGCGGAACCGGATCCGATCTGGGCATTGACGAAGTGCAGAGCAAGGGGCAGTGCCTCGTTCTTGTCCATGCGAACGCCGAGCCGCCGCTCGATGATGCCCAGAGCGGCCTGAGGTCACGGTGAGGTCCGTCGCTGAACCGGCCTGCCGCACACCACCTTGTGGGTGGGCAGGCCGGTTCAGGCGGTACTGGCGGCGGCGCCGCGTACGGGGTGGCTGTGGTGCGGGTGGCTCGGGTCCGTCGCCACCGCGATGATCTCGTCGAGGCGGGCGCGCACTGCCGTCAGGTCGCCGATCTGGCGGTCGATGCGGGCCCGTTCGGTGATGAGGCTGTCGGTGAAACCGATGGGCGAGGGGCCCTCGTTCATGCACCGCGGCAGGACCTCGCGGACGAGCCTGCTCGCCAGGCCGGCGGCGTACAGCTGCTGGATCATCCTGACCCGGGCGACCGCGCCCTCCGGGTACTGCCGCTGCCCGCCGCCGGTACGGGTGGCGCCGAGCAGCCCCTGCTCCTCGTAGTACCGCAGTGCCCGGACGCTGACCCCCGCCTGTTCGGCGACCTCTCCGATCCGCATCGCTCCTCCTTGCCGGTCCAATGTCATGTCAGAGGTGCCTCTGACGTCAGTGGGAGGTTTCAGCGTAGCCGATGTCGTCATCACGGGCCTTTCGTCTGGCCCCGGCCGGCCACAACGTGCCGGATCACGGTGAACCAGGTGCACACATGGCGACCTGGCGGTGCCGGGAGGCGAGGGGTCAGTGGCGGGGCAGGAGGGTGCGCAGGCGGGCGGTGTGCTCGTCGATGGCCTGGGGGCCGTTGCTGGTGAGCAGGCGGACGCCTTCCTCCCAGATGACCTTGATGGCGGTCGGGTTGGTGGTCGTCCGTACCTCGTAGCCGGCGTTCCTGAGGGCTTCGTCGATGAAGTAGCCCATGCGTACCTTCTTGCCGGGGATCTTGAGGTAGCCGTTGCTGAGGACGAAGAGTTCGGCGGATTTGGCGACCGTGGTCACGCTGACGCCGTTGAAGGCGTGCTGGGTGTCGGTGACGACGGTGCCGTCGGGGCTCACCCGGTACTTGGCCGAGGCCATGGCGACGGGGGCGTGGCAGATCAGCGAGATCAGCACCTGGTTCTCCCGCGCGGTGTGCAGGAGTTCGCCGAGCCAGGGGTTGTCGACGAAGTCGACCATGGGGGCGTGGCCGCCGGGCATGTGCACGAAGTCGAACGCGCCCAGGTCGAAGGCGTCCTCGGGGTCGCGGTGTCTGAGCACGAGCTGCTCGATGGACTGGTAGGTGTGCTCCGGAAGGTCCTGCATCGACTTGACCAGGTCGTCACGCAGCACCACGACCTCCTTGTCACTGCCCGGCAGCGACTCGGAGACCGGCAGGCGGCCCAGGTAGCGGCGGGCGAGGGCGAGTTCGCTGTCCCGGCGGGCGACGAGTCCTGGCCGTTTGGCACGGAAGGTGTCGACATCGAAGCGGAACGCCTGCGCCGCGGTGGCCGAGACCGTTGCGGAGCTGAACTTGTCCGCGGCGTGCATCGACAGGGCCAGGCCGTTGATCTCCAGCTGCGGGACGAGCCCGCCGGGGGTGGCGAAGGTGAACTCGTACTCGTTGCCGAACTCCTTGAGGATCTGCGCCAGCTCGACCAGGTAGAACCCGGTCGAGACACCGGGGTGGTCCGCCGGTTCGGTGAGCGGCAGGACAGCGGCCGACGGGACGACGATCAGCGCCTTGGGCTTGGACGAGTGGGTGGGGGCGGGGGTGTCCATGGCATGCCTTCTTTCGGTGTACGAGCAAGGAAGAAACGGACGGGGCGCTTCCCGGTTACGACGTGTCGCGCCCCGTGGCGCGTGATGGTGGTGGTCAGGCGGTGGCTGCGGCCGGTGCGTAGACCGTGGCTGGGTCGAGGGCCAGGTTCGCCTTGGCCTGCGCGGACATCGGGTCGGCGATGACCTCGGCCTGCTTCGCCTCGACCCCGTCGAGCGCGGCCCTGACGACGTCGGCCGGATCGTTCTTCTCGAACGGCAGTCCCTTGGCCAGGTCGGTGTCGGTGGGTCCCAGATACAGGCCGGTGACCAGGGTGTTCTGTGCGGAGAGTTCGAGGCGGACGCTGTTGGTCAGGCTCCACGCGGCGGCCTTGGCCGCGTGGTAGGCGCCCCAGTGCTCTGACGGGACCCAGGAGGCGACCGACAGGACGTTGACGATGGCCCCGCCGCCACCCGCCTTCAGGATCGGGGCGAAAGCCCGGATCATGCGCAACGGGCCGTAGTAGGCGGTGTCCATCTCCAGTTCGATCTGCTCCAGGTCGCCGTTGACCAGGCCGTTGACGGTGTTGATGCCGGCGTTGTTGACCAGCAGCGTCACGTCCGAGGCGACTTCCGCCACGGCGGCGACGGAGGCCGGGTCGGTGATGTCGAGCCGGAGCACCTCCGCTCCGGGCAGATCGACGCTCTCGGGGTTGCGCGCGGTGGCGTACACCTTGGACGCTCCCCGCTCCAGCAGTTGGGTGGCGAAGTGTCGGCCGAGGCCGCGGCCCGCACCGGTGACGAGGGCGACAGAGTTGGCGATGTCCATGGGAGAGGTCCTTCACGTAGGAGTGCGGCGTCGGACGCACCGTGGGCGGGGTCGACACCAGCTACGCTAAAACCTCTCGCTAACGTCAGGTGCAAGTCCTTTCAGGGTGGGAGCTCCGCGAGGAGGCGTCGTGGCTCGCCGGCGAGCTGCTGGCGGCGACTCATGGGTCATGGCACAGACCATGTACGAGGGGATCAGGTGGCGGTTCGGTCGGAGTCGACGAGTGCCGCCGGATCGACGCGCTGAATCTCGGTGCTCCGCTCTGCCGCCATGACCTGGGCCCCCAGAGCTCGGGCAGCTGCCGCCCGCTGTGCATCCTGCTGACTGCCGTCCGCGAACGGCCGGGTTCCGGTTCCGCTGAGATCGGTGCCTTCCAGGACCTGCGGTAGCCGCGTGCGCCGGTCCAGCACGGCGTGGGCGGTCGCGGTGAGACGGGACGCGGCCGGGCGCGCGTCGGGGAGCCAGGCCAGCACCAGCTGGGTGGGCGGGTATCCGTAGACGGGCACTGCTCGTACGGATCCGCCGAGGCGGTCCCGGACGCTGTCGCCGACGACGACCACGAGCCGGCCGAGTGCGACGCGGTCGACCATGGTGTCCAGCGCCTCGTGGGGCAGTTCCGCTTCGTAGCCCGGCAGTGCTTCCACCTCTGCGAGGGTCAAAAACGGGCGGTCGGCCAGAGGGTGGCCCGCCGGGAGCAGGACGACCGGCTCCTCAAGGCCGAGCTCCATCACCTCGAGACCAGAGCCGGGGGTGGCGACCGACTGGCACATCAGGGCGACGTCCGCGGTGCCGTCCCGAAGAGCGCCGATCTCGTCGTAGGTGAAAACCACCTCGGTGAGCACGCCGTCCGGGCCCCGTGCGCCGACGGCGAGGAGATCGGGCAGAATACCCGGGCCCGCGGCGGGGCGTACCGCGACGGTGACCCGTTGCGGTACGGCGGCCTTGCGCGCCTTGCGTACGGCGGTGTCCAGCGCCGCGAGGATCGTGCGGCACTCGGCCAGGAAGACCTCGCCCGCGGCTGTCAGCGTCACCTGCCGTGTGGTGCGTTTCAGCAGGGGGACTCCCACGCGGCGCTCCAGTTGGGCGATGGCGCGGGACAGGGGCGGCTGGGTGATGCCGAGGCGTTCCGCGGCCTGGCCGAAGTGCAGGGTCTCGGCCACGGTCACGAAGTAGGCGAGTTCCCGGGTCTCCAACTGATTCATGCTTCCAAGGTATTACCTGTTGCCCAGACAGTCATTGCTCCGCCGCTGACGCCCTGGTCAGCTTGGTCGTGCGCCTCCCAGGCCCCCGGCCGGTCGAGGTGCTCGTGCCGTGCCGACCCCGCACGCATCACACATCACGAGAGGCAGAGCTGTGAAATCCGTTCAGTACCAGAGCTTCGGCGGTCCCGAGGTCCTTGAAGTCGTCGACGTTCCGGATCCGAAGATGTTCGCCGATCTCGTGGTGGTGAGAATCGAGGCAGCCGCGCTCAATCCGGCGGACCTGGCCTTCCAGGCCGGATACGCGGATCCTCTCGTGGACTCCCTCTTCCCGGTGACACCCGGATGGGACCTGGCCGGGGTCATCGAGCAGGCCGGACCCGCGACGACGGGATTCAGGCCGGGCGACGAGGTGATCGGCTTCGTCCGTGACAAGGCCATGCACTACGGCACCTACGCGGAGAAGATCTCGGCCGAACCGCGCCAACTGGTGCGCAAGCCGAGGAACCTGAGCTGGGCCCAGGCCGCCGGACTGCCGGTCGCCGGGCTGACCGCCTACCAGGCGATCGTGCACAGCCTTGAGGTGACCGCCGGAGACGCCGTCCTGGTCCACGGGGCGGCGGGAGGCGTCGGACACCTCGCCGTCCAGATCGCCGTGGCACGGGGCGCACGGGTGCTCGGGACCGGCTCCGAGGCCAGCCAGGCGTTCATCGAGTCACTGGGAGCGACGCCCGTGCGCTACGGCGACGAACTCGTCGAGCAGGTACGCAAGATCGCCCCGGACGGGATCGACGCCATCCTCGACACCGCCGGGCGTGGCTCCCTGTCCACGACCCAGGAGATCGCCGCCCTCGGTGCGCGGGTCGCCTCCATCACGCGGTCCGCCGCCGAGTACGCGGGGGCCATCGACGTCTACCTCCACCTCGACGGCGACGACCTGACCCGGCTGGTGGAGCTCGCCGAGGAGGGCAAGCTCACGGTGCACGTCGAGCGGGCATTCCCGCTCGAAGAAGCGGCGCAGGCCCAGCAGTTGCTGGCCGGCGGCCACGTCCGAGGCAAGATCGTCCTGGAAAACCGCAGGGAGGCATGAGGACCATGCAGGACAGTCCCGTCATCACCGCGGTCACCGACATCGCCTCTCCCCCGGCGGAGGTGTGGAAGGTGCTGACCGACTTCGCCGGATACGCCAAGTGGCACCCCGCGCTGCGTTTCATCGATGCTCCCACCGAAATACTCCCCGGAACCCAGCTACGGGCCCAGGTGACGCTGGGGACCGAGAGCGACGGGGAGTACAGATTCACGGTCGCCCACTACGAGGCACCTCGGCGGCTCGTCTGGGAGGGCGGCATACCCGACGTCCTCATGGGGCGGCACTCCTTCGATCTCAAGCCCCGTGACGGCGGAACACGCTTCACGGAATCCGAGGAGTTCACGGGCACGGCCGCCGTGGAAACCGTGGAGCCCGCCCGGTCCCAGATGGAAGAGAGCTACGCGAGGTACGGCAGGGCCCTGAAAGAACGACTCCTTTCCGGACACTGACCACCCGCGCAACCCACACCGGAGACGTCCGCGCCCGAAGACCGCAACTCCCCACGGTCTTCGGGCGCGGGTACACCCGAAGACGCAGACCCAGCACCACGCGGTAAAGCAACGAACGGCAGGTTCGGCATCGTCGGCGTCGCGGTGCACGCATGGCCGTCAAGGCGGGGATCGACGTACCGCTCAGCAACCCGCACGGTCTCCAGACCCTCGAACCCTCACCGACCGCCTCGCCTCGGGCGCACGCTCGCTCCGGCTCAGGGCGCGCGGGCACCTCGGTGAACGTCCCGTATGCCTCGGCCTGCTCATCAGTCAGCTCGGCCGTGGGTGTCGGCGCCCTTCTCCTGGCGGCCGGCGTGGGTGGCGGGTGCACCCTGGTGCAGAGCAGGGGTGGCCGCCCAGCTGGCGAGGAGCTTGAGCCGGTCTTCGTGGGGGGTGCCCGGCTCGGCGGTGTAGATGGTCAGGGAGTGCGCTTCGCGGGCGGACACGGGCAGGTCCAGCGGCTGGTAGGTGAGTTCGAGGAGGCCGGCGTCGGGGTGGTGGAAGCGTTTGACGCCGCCGTGGTGGATGCGCACGTTGTGAGCGGCCCATTGGGCGCGGAATTCGGTGCTGACCGTGGACAGTTCACCGACGAGCGCGCGCAGGGACTTGTCGCCTGGGTAGCGGCCGGCTTCCGCGCGCAGCAGCGCGACGGTGATGTTGGCGGCGCCGTCCCAGTCGTGGACGAAGTCGTGGGAGGCGTCGTCGAGGAAGTAGTACCGGGCGAAGTTGGGGCGACTGCGTTCGTCGGTGGTGCTGCTGTCGAACATCGGCGCGAACAGGGCGCGGGCGAGTGCGTTGGTGGCCACGATGTCCAGGCGGCCGTTGGTGACGAACGCCGCGGACAGGGTCATTGAGTCCAGAAGCCACTGGACGCGGGGCGGGACGTCGACGGGCTTGCGGCGGCGCCGGGTGGCGGGGCTGGGCTGGGCGGCTTTGGCCAGGTCGAAGAGGTAGGTGCGTTCGTCCTCGTCGAGTTGCAGGGTGCGGGCCACCGCTTCGAGGACATCGTCGGACACGCCGCTGATATGGCCTTTCTCCAGCCGCGTGTACCACTCGGTGCTCACCCCGGCGAGGACGGCGACCTCCTCGCGGCGCAGCCCGGGTACCCGGCGCCGGCCGCTGGTGGGCAGGCCGACCTGCTCGGGGGTGAGCTGGGCGCGGCGGCGGGCGAGAAAGTCACGGATGTCGGCGCGGTTGTCCAGGCGGCGTTCCATGCTCTCAACGCTACGGTCCACAACCGTGGGGAGGGGGGTCGAGCTTGTACCCCCGACAAACGCAGCCTCCCGCGCTCGCGGTGGAGGCTGTTTCGTGGGATGCGAACCACGTTCTCGATCCCTGCGGAGATGATGTATGACCACGCGAGGAGGTACCCTCCACGCCCCTGCCGGTGTACGCGTCGACGACGGCGAGCGTCCACCCACCCGGCTTCCGCTCGTCGTCTACGTGCTGACTCTCGGCACTTTTTTGATGGGCACGACCGAGTTCGTGGTGGCCGGGCTGCTGATCACTGTCTTCGCGGTCGGGATGATCGTCGGCGCGCCGCTGACGGCGGCAGGCGTCCGCACATGACGAGGACCGTGGCCCCCGCGGTGACCACGGTCCTGCTGCTGGCGCTCTGCCTGCTGTCCGGCCACGCCGCGCCCACGGTTGCGCTCATCGCCCTGCTGGGGCTGTTCGGGCTGGGCGCGAACCCGGTGCTCATCTTCCTGGGGGTGAGTTTCGCGGGTCAGGCGCTCCCTCTGAGGTCCGCGCTGACCGAGTCCCCTTTGAGGGCCACGGGCCCGGCGGCTGTCGGCACCGGCATCGCCGCGCTGACCCTGATCCCCGCGATCACCATCGCCCTCATCCAGCGTCGCCGTCCTATGGCGCGCATCCAGGCCGCTACGGCGTGACGCCCGCCCGGGGCCGGTTACGCCCTTTCAGCAGGGGCAGGCGCGAAATGCGCATACCGAAGAGAGTGCGGAGATCCCGTACCTCCCTGAAATCCACCGGCGCCACAGGCGCCGACGCACAGAAAAAGGAGACTCACCCATGCGTGGAGTAGTCATGCACACAGCCGGTGACGTCCGGGTCGAGGAGCGCGAGGATCCGAAGATCGTCGAACCCACTGACGCGATCGTGAAGCTGACCGCGACCTGTATCTGCGGCTCCGACCTGTGGCCGTATCGCGGCATCGAGCCCGCCGACCACACGCTCATGGGCCATGAGTACGTGGGAGTGGTGGAGGAAGTCGGCTCGGATGTGACGACCGTCCACCCCGGGGACTTCGTGGTCGGATCGTTCGTCATCTCGGACAACACCTGCGAGATCTGCCGGGCCGGGTTCCAGTCCAAGTGTGTGCACGCCGAGTTCGTCCACGGGGGGATCGGCACCCAGGCCGAGAAGGCGCGCATCCCGCACGCCGACGGCACGCTGGTCGCCACCCCGGGACAGCCCGATCCCGAGTTGATCCCCGCACTGCTGGCCGCCTCCGACGTGCTCGGCACCGGCTGGTACGCCGCCGTCGCCGCCGAGGCCGGACCCGGCAAGACCGTCGCGGTCGTCGGCGACGGCGCGGTCGGCCTCATGGCTGTCCTCGCCGCCAAACAACTGGGCGCGGAACGCATCATCGCCATGTCCCGGCACCCCGAGCGGCAGAAGCTGGCCCGCTACTACGGGGCCACCGACATCGTCGAAGAACGCGGCGACGAGGGCATAGCGAAGATCAAGGAACTCACCGGCGGGCTCGGCGCGCACTCGGTCATCGAGGCCGTCGGAACCCAGGAGTCGTTCATGCAGGCCGTCGGCGCCACCCGCGGCGGCGGACACCTGGGGTACGTGGGCGTGAACTACGACGTGTCCATCCCCGGGATCGAGCTGTTCTTCGCCGGGATCCACACCCTCGGCGGCCCGGCCCCGGTGCGCCGGTTCCTGCCCGACCTGATCCAGCTCATCTGGGACCGCAAGATCGACCCCGGCAAGGTCTTCGACCTCACCCTGCCCCTCGACCAGGCCCCGGAGGGCTACAAGGCCATGGACGAGCGGCGCGCCACCAAGGTCCTGCTCACCCTCTGACACACCAGCTCACGCCGCCTCCCGGCCGAAGCGCGGGCCGTGGGCCGGTCCTCGGCGGCGTCGATCACGCCGATCGGTCACCGGTGGTCCACTCGCGTGAACACCGATTCCGTCCTCTCGTCGCGCCGTGGCGCAACGAGAGGACGGCAGGACCTTCGAGCTTCTGGCGCTTTCGCGAGTATCAGGGCGACACCGAAGTCGTTCGAGCCGAAGGTGCGGGCGATGACCAGGCCCACCAGGGGCCGACACCGACGATGGAAATACTGGTCACGGAGTCACCTGTATGTTCCTGAATTGGGATAGCGCCCTCCGGTTCGCTGTGGCAAGCGCAGCACGAAAAATGGATAGGTCAATCCGATTGCTAGACTGGCTGGTATGACCCCTGGCGCTCAGCACCCCGACGGTCCCGCCGTTCAGCCTCTGCGCAGTGACGCCGAGCGAAACCGGGAGCGGATCATCGCCGCAGCGCGCACGGTGTTCGCGCGGGACGGCCTGAGCGCCTCCATGGCTTCCGTGGCCCGCGAGGCGGGCGTGGGGATCGCCACCATGTTCCGCCGCTTCCCCACGAAGGAGGAACTGGTCGACGCCGTCTTCTCCGACCGCATGGGTGCCTACGCCGACGTGGTCACCGGTGCCCTGGAGGACCCCGACCCGTGGAACGGTTTCGTCGGCTACATCGAATCCGCCTGCGCGATGCAGGCCGCCGACAACGGCTTCGCCGATGTCCTGACCATGACCTTCCCTACCGCCAAGGTGTTGGAGGAACGCCGTAACGGGGCGTACGAAGCCATGCTGCGGCTCATCGACCGCGCCAAGGCCACCGGCCGCCTGCGCGAGGACTTCGACCCCTCGGACCTGGTACTGATCCACATGGCCAACGCCGGCGTCGTCAACGCCACCGGCGACGCCGCCCCGGACGCCTGGCGGCGCGTCGTCGCCCTGTTCATCCAGTCTCTTGAGGCCCCGGCCCGCGGCCCGCTGCCCGGCTCGCCCGGGCACGACGCGCTCTACAGGGCCATGCTCCGCGTCGGCCAGGGCACCACCAGACCGGTGCCGGGCAAGGGCGGCTGACTTCAGGACCGGAGCACCCGTGCCGGGGCGCGGCACGGGTGCGGCATGTCGGGCAAGAGCGCTGGCACATGGCGGTGGCGGGCACTCGCAGTTGTGGAGATGTACCCGCGCTCGCGAGGCAGTTGGCGTAGCGACGCGACACCCAGGTCGGTGACGGTCGCGACGCACTCGATGAATGCACATGCGAACGCCGTGAGTCGTTCTCTCGCCGGTGCCCCTATGCCGAGGGGAGGCGGACCCGACCTGCACGCGTCCTGAAACTCGGCCTCGGCGAAGAGAGCCAGGAGAAGACTGCTCCGGTCGGTGAACCGGCGGATCACACCCGAACCCCGGCGCTCCCCTGTGGGGATCGTCAGTCGGGGATCGGGGTGAGGATCTGGTGGAGTGTGCGGTGGGTGATCTTCCAGCGCCCGTCGTCGAGGCGGTAGTGGTCGGCCTGTTCGAAGATGTGTCCGCCGGTGGCCACAGTGTAGGGGGCGGGTCCGGATTCGGTGGGTGGGCGGCCGCCGTACCCGAGCAGGGTGACGGTTCCCTGAGCGGTGGTGTCGCCGATGGTGTGGAAGTGCGTGGCCCCCATTATGTGGCGGGCGGTCAGCTCCTCGGGCCCTGGACGGGCGTTGAGCAGGTCCAGGATCTCGCCATGGCCACGTATCTTCTGTCCGAGCCGCTCGTAGAGGGCGTCGGGGGCGAAGAATTCAAGCACCGCGTCGTACTCGCGGCGGTCGTAGTGGTGGTAAAAAGCAGTGCTGAGCCGGGCCAGCGCCCAGGCGGTCGCGTCCTCGTCGGTCATGCCGTCGTTCCGTTTGGGGTGATGCTGTCCGGGCTGGTGCGGGTCTTGAGGACGAAGTCGAACTCCATCGAACGGTAGGGGCCCTGGAAGCCTGCGGCTGCTGTGTCCTTGGGGTCCTCGTGCAGGACGGTGTCGGCCTGCAGCGCGGGAGGGGCCAGGGTTCCGCCGACGAAGTCGACGGGGATGACCGGGTCTCCCTTGAAATAGACCTCACCCCGCCAGGGAGTGATCAGGTCGGAGTGGTGGACCTCGTAGTGGATGTGGGCCGGACGGTAGAGGCTGCGCCCGAGGGCTGCGACGGCTTGGACGACCCCGTCGACCTTCCTGATGTGGGAGTCGGCGTAGGCGACCGGGGTGACGGTGGTGAAGGTGTAGCGGCCGTCGGCGTCCGTGAACAGGTGGCCGCGCAGGTTGTACGTGGGCACTCCGTCGTCGTACAGCCCGGAGTAGTCGCCGTTGTTGGCCGCATGGTAGATGTCCACTTTGGCGCCCTCGACCGGCCGACGGTTGCCGTCCAGAACGCGGCCGGACACGACCAGGGGAGTGCCGGGTTCGTCCGGTCGCATCGGCAGGACGCCGGGATTGTCGATGCGTGGGGAGCCTGCGATGTACGTGGGGCTGTTGACCTCTTCGGAGGGGGTGTAGCCGTCCCGGCCGCCCTGGAAGACTTCGCTGAACAGCGGCATGGCGACCAGTGCCAGCGGGGCGCCCGTGGCCGCCTGGGCCTTCTGCAGCAGGCCGGTGACCGCATTGAGGTCGTCGAAGGTCAGTCCCTCCTCGTCCCGCATGCGGGCCAGAGCGTCCTTGAACGCCTTGACGAGACGGACTGCGCGGGGGTTGATCAGTGCCGGGTCGACGTAGGACGGATCGGTGGTCGTGGTCATGCCGGTCTACTCCTCTAAATGCGGTGGGGGGATTGGCTGATGGCAGGCATCAGCAGGCCGCGGGTGTGAGGGATTAACTGCTCGCTGGACTCGGTGGTCCCCATCACGCCCGAGGCCGCGAACGGCGCGGTCGGCAGTATCCGTCGCAGCCGAGCTCTTCTCCTTGACCGCGCCGCGGCCCGGAACGCCGCGGCGCGATCAAGGTTGGACGAAGGACGGATGACGCAAGCCGGTCCGGTGTCAGAGGCTGAAGACGAGCTCGGCCTGGTCGCGCTTGGTGGTGTGCAGCTCCCAGTAGACGGGGGAGATCTCCTCGGGCTGGGCCGTCGGGAAACCGGGGACGGCCGGCGTGCCGATCGACACGTCGATGCCGACGTGGGCGGCCTGGATGCCGGTGCCGTCCAGTTCCTTGTGCAGGTTGACCGCCCAGTTACGCAGGGCCGCGGCGGCGGCGTTGACGTTGCCGACCTGCGGCACGGGGTCGATGGAGCCGGCGCCGGTCGTGTAGAGCAGGGTGCCCGCACCGGCCTCGCGCATCGCGGGCAGCACCGCCTTGGTGGCGGCGATCGCCCCGTACAGCTGGAACTCGATCTCGTGCTGCACGTGGGACGGATCGGTGTCGGCCGGGGTGGTCATAGCCGTGGAGCCGAAGGTCCCCACCGGGGAGTACTCCAGGACGTCGATGCTGCCGAACTTCGCGGCGGCGTCCTTGAGTGCCTGGGTGAGCGCGTCACGGTCGAGCACGTCTGCGGGAAACGCGGCGGCGGTGATCTCCTCGCCGGACAGGGTGGCGACGAGCCCGTCGAGCTTCTCGCGGTTGCGCGAGATCAGAGCGACATTGAAGCCCTGGGAGCCGAAGGTGCGGGCAATGGCCAGACCCAGCTGGGGGCCGGCTCCGATGATGGCGATGCTGGTCACGGCAAAGTCCCTTTCAGGAAGACATGGCACCGGAAGGCAGAGATCTGGATAGGTTTATCCGATTCATGATCCGGATAGCTCTTTCCGGTTCGTTGTCGCCACGGTACCACGGAACTGGATAGGGTGATCCGATTGCCCGTGGCGTGATGTGGGCCCTGGCGCCCGGGGGTGGGAGAAGCTGATCGGCGTGCTCAAGGCGACGCGGCGTGCGGTCACTCGGGCGGCTCCCTCACCGGACTCCTGCGCGGGCTCGCACCAAACATCCAGCGGGCCTGACGTGCTCAATCGAGCCCGGGCGCACGGTTCGCGGCCGTTAGCGTCCGGGGTGGCGGTCGGTGCGGGCCCGCAGTGCTGT
Source organism: Streptomyces sp. NBC_00285 (assembly GCF_036174265.1). Taxonomy (NCBI): domain Bacteria; kingdom Bacillati; phylum Actinomycetota; class Actinomycetes; order Kitasatosporales; family Streptomycetaceae; genus Streptomyces; species Streptomyces sp. NBC_00285. The sequence continues at coordinate 8,547,606 of NZ_CP108055.1, forward strand.
GACGTCACAAGCCCCGACCGGTCACGCGTCGAGCGGCACCGCCCTACAGTCCGACGATTGTCGGCGATCGCGATTTTCCCCATCTAGGGTGTTTTAGTTACTTCGTTATTCTTCATCCTGAATTCTCCTGATTGGCAATGGGCGCGGCGGAGTTCGGGATCGAGGGACCTGGTCATCGCGGAGTTCGCGTGAGCGGTCTTCGGCCTGTGGGTGGGAAGGCCGATGGGCAGCCCGGATGGCGAGGAGAACGTTCGTCGTGGTCGATGTCACGGGCGGCCCGCCGATGAGCGAGGCCGACTGGGCCGGACTGTTCAAGAGCTGGTTCCTGGAACTGGCCAACTTCCGACTGAGGCAGATCACTTGGACGGACATCGACCAGCACCGTGACTACATCGAGAGCCTGCTGGGAACGGTGACGGCCACCACGATCCACCAGCGGCTGCGCGACGAGCACAAGCTTCAGGTGCCGATCTCCGCGTTCCGCCGCTGGGCGCACGCCACGCTGCCCGACAAAGTGAAGAGGTCGCAGGTCACCGTCCTGCCCGAGGACATCGAGCCGGGCGAGGAGGCCCAGATCGACTACGGCTTCCTGTGGCAGTGGATCAACCGGCACACCAGCACACGGCACCGGATCTGGGCCTTCGTGTCTGCGACCGGACCAAAACCGTCGTCCGCTGGCACGCCGCGCCAGGTGAAGCGGTCCCGCTGCATCCGGAGGCAGTTGGCTTCGCCGGCCACTACGACATCGACATCGACGTCTTGGCCGCCTACCGGCCCACCGGCAAGGACCGGGTCGAGCGCCAAGTCCTGATCGTCCGCGACCACGTGCTCGCCGGACGGGCCTTCTCCTCCACCGAGGAGATGGACGCCGCCTTCATGGCCTGGGTGCCGCAGCGACGCGCCCGCACCCACGCAACGCACCACGAGGTCATCGGACTCGGGCCGCCCGCGATCACGCGGCCCTCAAGCCGCTGCCGCCCCGCGCCGTTCGTCCTGGCCCGCTGGTCGACCGCGACGGTCGGGCCGGTGGCGCCCTCCGGATGTGAGGGGGGCGCGTCGCGCGTTGCGTTCACGCTGTACGTGAGTGTGGTGCCGTATGCGAAGGAGGGATGACCCGGCGATCGGCCCGGCCACCCCTCCTCGTCGTCACCGTCAGCCGAAGTCGCGCACCTTGATCGAGTAGATGCCGCGGCCGTGCGTGGCCGCGTACAGGGTGCGGCCGTCAAGGCCCAGCTTCAGTTGGAGCACGGCGACGGCCGGGAGGTCGCCGACGCGCTGCCAGGTGCTTCGGCCCGGGCGCGGTAGACGACACCGAGGTCGGTGCCGACGGCGAGGCCGCCCTACGGTGTGACGATGGCGGAGTCGGCCGGCACGTCAGGGAAGTTCCTGGAGATGTCCTTCCAGGTGGTGCCGCCGTCCTTGGACTCGAAGACATGGCCGACACGCGCACCCGGGCCCGGGCCCTCGGTCCACTGCCCGGGGAAGCCGTTGACCGTGATGACCACGTGGCCGGCGTTCTTCGGGTCGACGGCGAAGCCGCAGAGGTAGCGGTTGGGTACGGTCCCGTCGACCGGGAGCGTGATGTCGTGCCAGCCGGTGCCTCCCCCAGACTCCGTCCGGGAGGTGCCCCCAGCGTTGCCGACGGAGATGCCGCGGGCGGAGCCCTGGTTGTTGCAGGGGCCGCACCAGGCCGCGTAGACCTTGCCGCCGGAGGCCGCGACGGCCGTCGCGGTGTGGTCGGCTCCGAGGTCGTCACGCTGGCCCACTCGTCGCCGCTGCGGATGGCGTACCCGTGAGTCTGCACCCACACGTGACGGCCGCCCGCGATCCACGTCGAGGGGCTCTCCGCGTCGGCCGCGAGCGGGGCGATGAAGCGGGTCTCGCCGGTGGCGTTGTCGGCCGGGGCGACGTCGTAGGACGTGACCTTGGAGGCGTCGTCGATCCAACTGCCGTCGTTGACAGCGCAGTTCTGGGTCACCTGGATGGAGAGGTAGACGTAATCCTGAGCGATGTTGCACTCGTTGGCCGGGCCGGTGAGGGTGCCGCCGCCGTCGCCCCCGAAGTTGGCTTCGTCCAGCCCGTTCGTGCCATGGCCGACGACGGACTCCCGGTAAGGCGGGCCACACGGCTGGCCGTCAATGCCGGTCATGGGCGGACGAGAAGTCAACTCACTGTCAGCCCGTCCAGGCCAGGTTGAGCACCGGTTCGGACGAACCTATCCGGCAGTGATCGGATCATGTCGTTGTGCCGGTCCTGGTGGGACTGTTGCGTGGTGCTATCCCGGGCGGGGTCTGACTCATGAGATCTATGACCGAAGTGTCCAGTCACAGGCTTGTCGACTGTCGTTGCGGGATGGTGTCTGCTGTCACCGAGCCACAGGGCGTGTCCCAATAGGGGCCTTGCCGAAGTTCAGGCGCCATCACGGTTCAGACCGCCCGAGCAGGCCGGTGCCAGCCACCCAGTACGTCACCACGCGGGAGGCGAACCAATCATGACGACCCGACAGAGCAGCACCTCCTCCAGCACGGATCCTCCCGTTCCGGGCGAGGTCGTCCTGGGCGTGGACACGCACGGCGAGATTCATGTTGCCGCGGTGGTCTCCCCTCTGGGGGAGGTCCTGGGCACTGAGTCCTTTCCGGCCACGGCGACCGGCTACCGTCGGCTGCTCGTCTGGGCCCGCAGGCTGGGGGTGGTGCGCCGGGCTGGTGTGGAGGGCACCGGTACCTTCGGCGCGGGCCTGTCCCGCTACCTGCTGGCTCAGCGCGTCGAGGTGTTCGAAGTGAACCGGCCCGACCGCTCGGCCCGCCGTCTGCTCGGGAAGTCGGACCCGCTCGATGCGCAGGCTGCTGCGCGGGCTGTGCTCAGCGGTCGCGCCCGGGCCCGGGCCAAAACCGGCGACGGTCCGGTGCACAGCGCTCGGATGTTCAAACTCGCCAAGGACTCCGCGGTCAAGGCCCGCACCCAGGCGATCAACCAGCTCAAGGCCGTCCTGGTCATAGCTGACCCCGCCTTGCGGGAGCGGTTGTCGAGCCTGGGCAATGCCGAGTTGTTCCGCACGTGCGCGCGCCTTGGCCTGTGCGACGGCGGGGGCGACGAGGACGCGGTGGCCCAGGCCACCCATATGACCCTGAGTATGCTCGCCGAGCGCATCGAGCAGCTCACCGGGCAGATCGATGAGCTGAACCGGCGCTTGACGCGGCTCGTCGAGCGCCACGCCCCGCAGCTGCTCGTACCGGTGGGCATCGGCCCGGACAGTGCCGTCACGCTCCTGATCACCATGGGAGACAACCCCGAGCGGCTGAACACCGAGGCATCCTTTGCCGCCCTTTGCGGAGTCAGCCCCGTCGAGTACTCCTCGGGCCGGCGGAGCACGCGCCGGCTCAACCACGGCGGCGACCGCCAGGCGAACGCCGCCCTGCACCGCATCGTGTTCACCCGGCTGCGACACGACCCGCGCACCCAGGCGTACTACGAACGCCGAACCCAGGAGGGCAAGACCCGCCGTGAGATCATCCGATGCCTCAAGCGATATGCCGCCCGCGAGGTCTTCAACCTGGTCAGACCGGTTTCCCGCACCCCCGGGTTATAGGGGCGTCTGTGAGATGTGAGAGCGTGCAGGACGTGAGTGAGAGTGCGACGAACACCCTGCAATACCGCTTTGACGGGCCAGAAGAGGCTCCAGTCCTGATCTTGGGTCCCTCCCTGGGTACAACATGGCACATGTGGGATCGCCAGGTCCCCGACCTGGTCAGGCAGTGGCGGGTCTTCCGGTTCGATCTGCCGGGGCACGGCGGCGCGCACGCCTACCCGGTGGGCTCCGTCGGCGACCTCACCGACCGGCTGCTCGCCACGCTGGACCAGTTCGGCGTGCAGCGCTTCGGATACGCGGGCTGCGCCCTGGGCGGCGCCGTCGGCATGGAGCTGGCGCTGCGCCACCCGGAGCGGCTGGCCTCCCTGGCGCTGATCGCCGCCTCGCCCCGCTTCGGCACGGCGGACGAATTCCGGCAGCGCGGGGTGATCGTACGGACGAACGGGCTCGATCCCATCGCCCGTACGTCACCGGACCGTTGGTTCACCTCGGGGTTCGCCGCCGCCCAGCCCGCGATCACCGAATGGGCCGTGCAGATGGTGCGCACCACCGACCCCGGCTGCTACATCGCGGCCTGCGAAGCGCTCGCCGCGTTCGACGTACGGGCCGACCTCGCGAGCGTCGGCGTGCCGACCCTGGTCCTCGCCGGCTCGGACGACCAGGTCACGGGACCCGCCGAGGCCCGAACCCTGGTCGCGGGCATCCCGGACGCCCGGCTCGCGGTCGTACCCGGCGCCTCCCATCTGGTGCCGGTCGAACAGCCCGCCGCCGTCACCGACCTCCTGGTCAGACACTTCTCCACCGCCTGGCAGCCCGCCTTCGACTCGGCCACCGGCCAGACCGCGATCCCGACGGTCCCGCTCAAGCCCGCCCTGACGGCCGCGCCGCCGCAGCCGGTGGCGATCGCCGAGATCGCCCCGGCCGTCGTGGAACCGCCGCAGGGGTTCGGGCGGCCCGACCCGTACGACGCCGGTATCAAGGTCCGCCGCGAGGTGCTCGGCGACGCACACGTCGACCGCGCGCTGGCACAGGCCGACGATTTCTCCGGCGACTTCCAGGAGCTCCTCACCCGCTACGCCTGGGGCGAGGTCTGGGACCGGCCCGGTCTCGACCGCCGCTCGCGCAGCTGTGTCACCCTCACCGCCCTGGTCGCGGGCGGACACCTGGACGAGCTCGCCTTCCACACCCGGGCCGCCCTGCGCAACGGGCTCACTCCCTCCGAGATCAAGGAAGTGCTCCTCCAGACGGCCGTGTACTGCGGTGTCCCGGCGGCCAACAGCGCGTTCAAGGTGGCCCAGGAGGTCATCCGCGAGGAGACCACCCCCACCGACTGAGCCCGCCCCGGTGCAGAGGCAGGATGGTGTCATGAAGCTCACGAAGAAGTCGCATGCCTGCGTCCGCCTGGAGAAGGACGGACAGACGCTCGTCCTCGATCCCGGGGCCTTCAGCGAGGAGGACGCCGCCCTCGGTGCCGACGCGATCCTCGTCACGCACGAGCACCTCGACCACTTCAGCGAGGACCGGCTGCGCGCCGCCCTGGACGCCAACCCCGCTGCCGGGATCTGGACGCTGAAGTCGGTGGCCGAGAAGATCTCGGCCGCCTTCCCGGGCCGCGTGCACACCGTCGGCCACGGCGACACCTTCACCGCTGCCGGCTTCGACATCCAGGTCCACGGCGAACTGCACGCGGTGATCCACCCGGATCTCCCGCGCATCACCAACGTCGGCTTCCTCGTCGACGGCGGCAGGGTCTTCCACCCCGGCGACGCCCTCACCGTTCCCGACCACGCCGTCGAGACGCTGATGCTCCCCGTCATGGCCCCCTGGAGCAAGATCTCCGAGGTCATCGACTACGTCCGCGAGGTCAAGCCCCAGCGCGCCTACGACATCCACGACGCCCTCCTCACCGACCTCGCCCGCCCGATCTACGACAACCAGATCGGCGCCCTCGGCGGCGCCGAGCACCTGCGTCTCGCGCCGGGGGAGAGCACGGCACTGTGAGTGTCAGTGCCGCCGGGTAGGTTGTCAGGCATGCGCATCGCGACCTGGAACGTCAATTCGATCACCGCTCGTCTCCCGAGGCTGCTGGCCTGGCTGGAGAGCACCGGCACCGATGTGCTGTGCGTCCAGGAGGCCAAGCTCGCCGAGGAGCAGTTCCCGTTCGACCAGCTGCGCGACGCGGGCTACGAGGCAGCGGTGAACGCGACCGGCCGGTGGAACGGCGTGGCGGTGATCTCCCGGGTGGGCCTGGAGGACGTAGTCAAGGGCCTGCCCGGCGACCCCGGTTACGAGGGCGCCCCGGAACCCCGCGCGATCTCCGCGACCTGCGGCCCGGTCCGCGTCTGGTCGGTGTACGTGCCCAACGGCCGCGAGGTCGACCACCCGCACTACGCGTACAAGCTCCAGTGGTTCGAGGCGCTCAGGGCCGCTGTCGCGGGCGATGCGGCGGGCAGCCGCCCCTTCGCGATCCTGGGCGACTACAACGTGGCGCCGACCGACGACGACGTCTACGACGTGGCCGCCTTCGAGGGCCTCACCCACGTCACCCCGGCCGAGCGCGCCGCCCTGACCGCCCTGCGCGAGGCGGGCCTGTCGGACGTGGTCCCGCGGCCCCTCAAGTACGACCACCCGTTCACGTACTGGGACTACCGCCAGCTCTGCTTCCCCAAGAACCGCGGCATGCGCATCGACCTGGTGTACGGCAACGAGCCGTTCGCGAAGGCCGTCTCCGACGCGTACGTCGACCGGGAGGAGCGCAAGGGCAAGGGCGCGTCCGACCATGCGCCGGTCGTGGTCGACCTGGACGTCTAGGAGCGCCCCGAAGATCTGGAAACAGGGACCGGCCTGGACGGTGTCCGCTCACGCGCACGTCCTGTCCGCCGGCCCGGCCAAGTCGGCACCGCACCTTGCACGGTGAGGGCGCCGGCAGACGTGGCGAGGCCCTCGGCCGAGAGCGGGGCGGCCCAGCCGTCGAGGTCCGCCACGCCTGGCCGGGCGTCGTCGCCGACCGCCGTTTTGCCGAACAGCCCCTCCGGCGGGAGGAGTTCCAGCCACTCCCGGACGGCCGCGGCCACACGTCCCGGCGCAGGTCCGCAAGCAGGGCGAAAACCACCGCGCCAACCCGGACCCATCGGTGCACAAGCGGATCCACCTGCTCATGAGCGACGAAAAACGCATCCTGAAGCCAAGGCGGCATCGATGGCAGGCGACGCGGCCCTGCGTGAAGTTCGGCGCGAAGTCGCCCGGGAACGAGGGCCCGCGCGCCTGTGGTGCATGCGGCCGGGTGAGTGACACGCTGGGCGTATGAAGATCCCTTTTCTGGGCGGCTGGAGTGAGCAGCCCGGGACCCGCGACCCCGAAGGCATCGCCGAACTCCTCGCCGAGTGTGAGCTCTTGCGTTCCCACGCGGCCCGTTCGGGCGTCCGACTCGACGACACGGCGACCTCGTTGGAGGCGCTCGACCAGCTGGTGCCGGGCTGGCGGGACGACGAGGAGATCCTGCTCTGGCTCGGCAACGACGCCGGACTCTATCTCGGCACGGTCATCGTGCGGACCGTTCCCGGTGCGTCCTGGGATCTGCGTTCGGACGGCCAGCCGGTGATCCGGCTGGAGTCCGGCCGTGAGTTCGACGTCGTGGCCTCCGGCCACGAGTGGGCCGCGAGCGGGGTGCCCGAGCTGTCCCAGCTGTACGCGGAGGTCGCCGAGGAGTGAATCCCTGGCCGCCACTTCGGCTTAAATACGGCTAATGCCCGAAAAGTGCGTGTCGTTCTTCAACTGCGATCTTGCCTCGATAGGTTGCGGCGACCACGACACAGCTGAGAGTGAGTAGGGCTGGGCATGGCCGTCGTCGATCCGTTGATCGAACTGCGTGACGTCAACAAGTACTACGGGGAGCTGCATGTCCTGCAGGACATCGACCTCACTGTCGGCAAGGGGGAGGTGGTCGTGGTCATCGGCCCCTCGGGGTCGGGCAAGTCCACGCTCTGCAGGACGATCAACCGCCTGGAGACCATCAAGTCCGGTTCCATCACGCTCGACGGACGGCCGCTCCCCGAGGAGGGCAAGGCCCTCGCGAAGCTCCGTGCCGAGGTCGGCATGGTCTTTCAGTCCTTCAACCTGTTCGCCCACAAGACCGTTCTCCAGAACATCTCACTGGCGCAGGTCAAGGTCCGACGGCGCGGGAAGGACGAGGCCGACCGGCGTTCGCGTGAACTCCTCGACCGGGTGGGCCTCACCGACCAGGCCGACAAGTACCCCGCCCAGCTGTCCGGTGGTCAGCAGCAGCGCGTGGCCATCGCCCGCGCCCTCGCCATGGAGCCCAAGGCCCTGCTGTTCGACGAGCCGACCTCGGCCCTCGACCCGGAGATGATCAACGAGGTGCTGGAGGTCATGCGCCAACTGGCCCGTGAGGGCATGACCATGGTCGTCGTCACCCACGAGATGGGCTTCGCCCGCTCGGCCGCCCATCGCGTGGTGTTCATGGCCGACGGACGTATCGTCGAGGACCGCGCCCCCGACGACTTCTTCACCAGCCCGGACAGCGAACGCGCCAGGGACTTCCTCTCCAAGATCCTCAAGCACTGAGAGGAGCGACGGCCATGCCTTTCTGTCTCGACTACGATGGTCCGCTCACCCCCAGGGTGACAGCGACCGAGCCCCCAGGGACGCTGCTGCCGGGTGGGGGTCCCCACACGGCCCTTGAACCGTAGGGGCAGCAGTCACAGAGCCATACCCGCCCGGCGCCGGCCGGAGATCACTGCTCGCGCAGCGGAATCGACACGTACGACGGGTCGTCCGCCGGCGAGGAGAAGGTCAGCTGGGCGCCGGACGGGTTGTGCTCGATGTAGAGCGGGTCGACCGTGTCCACCACCAGGGCCAGCCGGTGCCCTGCCGGGACGTCGTAGGCCGTGGAGAACAGCTCCAGGCCGACGTCGATCGGCTTCCCGGGTGTCTGCCCGTGGAAGGTGTACGGCGCGTTGGAGACCAGCTTGCCGAGGCCGAGCGGCCCCACGTCGTACAGATAGGCGACGAGGGTGCCGCTCTCCTTGGTGGGAGTCACCGTCGTGTGCAACTTCGCTGTCCCGCGCACCTGTTGCACGCTCGCGTACTTCTCCGACTGCCATACGGCGGCCCAGCGGCGGGGCAGCAGGGGGATCGAGGCGACCGGGGGAGCCTGGGCGATCTGGTCGAGGATGCTGGACAGGAAGATGATCCCGCCGTCCGCGCCCGAGTCGACGTTGGTGTGGATCGTGGTCGTGCCCGGGAGCGCGATCTTCTTCTGGGTGGCGCCGACGGACTTCCAGTCGGGATAGCCCTCATAGCCGCCGGTGGAACGGGACTTGAGCTGGACGGGCTCCTCGCGGTCGATCCCGTTGTCCTCGCCCTTGAGGTAGTGGTCGAACCAGCGCCCGGTGTCGGTCCACACGTCGTTGGGCAGGCCGAACAGTCCGGTCAGTTCGGCCGTGGCGTGGTCGCCGGGGCGCAGCTCCAGTCTCTTCGGGCCGGTCAGCTTCTCGTAGAAGTCCGCGTACTGGTTGGGCGCGAAGATCGTGTCCCCCCACGCGTTGGCCATCATGACCGCCGCGCCGTTCTTGTTCAGCTGGTCCACATATGTGATGGCCGAACGTTTCTTGCCCCAATTGATCATGTCCTGTTCCTTCGACAGGTTCGACGCGTAGAAGTTGTCGAAGATCTGCCGGAGTTCGGCGCTCTGGCGGCCTGTGACCAGGCTCGCGCCGTCGAGGAGGGCGTTGGCCTGGACGTGCTGGGTGCGGCCGGAGTAGATCGAGGCGATCAGGTCGGCCCAGCCGCTGAGGGCGGCGACGGCTTTGACGCGCTTGTCGTGCGCGGCGGCGAGGAGGCTGATGCCGGCGCCGTACGAGACCCCCGCCATGCCGATGTGCCGGTCGTCCGCCGGGGTGTTGGCGAGTGCCCAGTCGATCACCTTGGACGCGTCGGCGGTGTCGGCGGGTCCCGCCACGTCGATCTCCCCGCCCGACTGCCAGAAGCCGCGGACGTTGTAACTGACCACGATGTAACCGGAGTTCGCGAGCTTCTGGGCCTGCGCGAGGTACTGGACCTGAGGCAGGCCCCAGCTCGTCGGCAGGACCAGCAGCGGGTAGCGCTGTGTGCCGTCGGAACCGGAGGGCGTGACGACGTTCGCCTTGAGCACTGTGCCGCCGTCGCCGGCGATGTCGACGAAGCGGACGGCGTCCGCCGCCTGGGCGGTGGGGGCGAGTCCGAGGGCGCTACCGGCGATCAAGGTCGCGGAGACGGCTCCCACGGTGGTCGTACGCAGGGCCTTGCGAGGGTGTCCCACGGGTCACTCCCTACTCGTGTCAATGCAAAGTGACCAGACGGTAACCTCGACGCTTTACCGGAGGTAACCCGTCGGTAAGTTACGTGGGAGTAACGATTGTTGTGGTGTGAATCAATTCAGGAGGCGCGGTGGGAGTTCCGTGCAGCCGCGGACGCGGGAAGAGGCGTCTTGGCCTCCCGCGTCACATCCGCCACCAGCTCCACGACGTCCGGCCCGTATGCACCGGAGTTGACCACCCGCAGCAGCAGCACGAAGGTGCTGTCGCCGTACTTGCGGGTCAACCGCTCCTGGTTGCGGGCCAGATAGCGGGTCCCGGCCTGGTTGGTGATCGCGGTCTGGCCGCAGAAGAGGAACACCGGCCGGGCGCCGTTGCTCTGGTCGACGGTGAGCCGGGCGAGGAGCGCGTACTCGGACGTGCCGACCTCCACGCGATAGCGCTCGGTACCGATCTGGAAGGCCCCGCGGTCCGGGCTCGGCTCGGCGTCGACGTTCACCCGGACACCGGGCAGCAGGGAGGAAAGGTGCGCTGCCATACGGCGGTTGGAGGCCGGTCCGCCGACGCAGAACTCGGTGCGCTCACCGAAGCCCTGCCGTGCCGCGTCGTGCGGGAGGACCTGGGCGTGCGCGTTGCAGTCCTTGATGAGGGCGGCGAGTTCGAGGAGGGCGAACACGTCGTAGCGCATCACCGCCAGGTCCGGGCCGCTCGCGCCGCGGTTCACGACCAGCAGCGACTCGGAGTTGTCCGGCAGTCCGAAGAAGGCCTGCTTGCGGCGGAGCTTGCGCTTCCACAGATACGTCCGGGCGAGCCAGCCGAGCGTGGCACTGATGCCGGCGGCGACCATGCCCAGGACGATGTTGCGCACGTCGTCATTCATGTGCGCGCATGGTAGCGGGCCGACGGCGCTGGTACGTACCGGTGTTCGATGTGTGGCATTCGCATGACACCTGACCCGAAGAGCACTGTCGTGTCCCCGGCGATGTGGTTACGCTGCGCGGATGTTCTTGGACTGGAGGTAAGGATGCGTCGCCCTGTCGCGCGGAAACTGTCGGTCCTTGCGGTGTCGGCCGCCGTGGTCTCGGTGGGGGCGGCAGCGCCGCCGCACGCCACCACCTCGGCACCCGAGAAAGTGCCCGTCGCCGTCGGCTACGGCGGCGCCGTCTCCAGCGTCGACGCGGACGCCTCCGCCGCCGGCATCGAAGTCCTGAAGAAGGGCGGCAACGCCGTCGACGCGGCCGTGGCCACCGCCGCGGCGCTCGGTGTCACCGAGCCGTACTCCTCCGGCGTCGGCGGGGGCGGCTACTTCGTCTACTACGACGCCAAGTCCCGTACGGTCCACACGATCGACGGCCGGGAAACGGCACCGCTGACCGCGGACTCGAACCTGTTCATCGAGAACGGTAAGCCGCTTGCCTTCGCCGACGCCGTCAGCAGCGGTCTGAGCGTCGGCACCCCGGGCACGCCGGCCACCTGGGCCACGGCGCTGGGTGAGTGGGGCAGCAGATCGCTCGGCAGTGTCCTGAAGCCCGCCGAGCGCATCGCCCGGAACGGCTTCACGGTCGACGACACCTTCCGCTCGCAGACCGCGTCCAACGAGACACGGTTCCGGTACTTCCCGGACACCGCGAAGCTGTTCCTTCCCGGCGGGCAGCTGCCGGTCGTCGGATCCACCTTCAAGAACCCCGATCTCGCCCGCACCTACGCGGAGTTGGGCCGTAAGGGCGTCGGCACGATCTACCACGGCGAGCTCGGCGACGACATCGTCGACACCGTGAACCACCCGCCCGTGGACCCGGGTTCGGGATGGAACGCGCGACCCGGGGAGCTGTCCGAGAAGGACCTCGCCGCCTACCGGGCCAAGCTCCAGAAGCCCACCAAGACCTCCTACCGAGGACTCGGCGTCTACTCCATCGCGCCCTCCTCCTCCGGTGGCACCACCGTCGGTGAAGCTCTCAACATCCTTGAGCACACCGACCTTTCGAAGGCCAGTGAGGTCCAGTACCTGCACCACTACATCGAGGCCAGCCGGATCGCCTTCGCGGACCGCGGGCGCTGGGTCGGCGACCCGGCCTTCGAGGACGTACCCACCAAGGGGCTGCTGTCGCAGAAGTTCGCCGACTCGCGCGCGTGCCTGATCAAGGACGACGCGGTGCTCACCAGTCCGGTGGCGCCGGGCGATCCACGTGACCCCAAGGCCTGTTCGGACCGGGGCACGGCGGCTCCGACGACGTACGAGGGCGAGAACACCACGCATCTGACGGTGGCCGACAAGTGGGGGAACGTCGTCGCCTACACGCTCACCATCGAGCAGACCGGGGGCAGCGCGATCACCGTCCCCGGGCGCGGGTTCATCCTCAACAACGAGCTGACGGACTTCTCCTTCGCCCCGGCGAGCCCGGCTGCCCATGACCCGAACCTGCCGGGGCCCGGCAAGCGGCCGCGGTCCTCGATCTCGCCGACCATCGTGCTGGACCGGAACAACAAGCCGGTGGTGGCGCTGGGTTCGCCCGGTGGCGCGACCATCATCACCACCGTGCTCCAGGTGCTGACCGAGTTCGTGGACCGGGGGCTGCCACTCGTGGACGCAATCGCCGCGCCCCGGGCGAGTCAGCGCAACGCCGCGCAGACCGAGTTGGAGCCGGCGTTGTACAGCAGCGGGGTGCGGTCCCAGTTGGAGGCCATCGGGCACTCGTTCAAGCTGAATCCGGAGATCGGGGCGGCGACAGGGGTGCAGCGGTTGCCCGGCGGGAAGTGGCTGGCGGCTGCCGAGACCGTGCGCCGGGGTGGCGGGTCCGCGCAAGTGGTGTACCCCGCACCGTAGTTGTCCGGGGGCGCGCGGGCGATACAGCCCCGCGCCCACGACGATCAGCTGCGAGGGCGGCTCAGCGTGCCGTCAGGATGCGCGGTCCGGCATCCGTGATCGCCACGCTGTGCTCGGCGTGTGCCGCCCGTGAGCCGTCGTTCGTCTTCAGCGTCCAGCCGTCCGGCGCCTCGTGGTACCCGTCGGTGCCGCCGCCGATGAGCATCGGTTCGATCGCGAGCGCCATGCCGTGTCGCAGCCGGAGCCCACGCCCCGGGCGCCCTTCGTTCGGCACCGGCGGGTCCTCGTGCATGCGGCGGCCGATGCCGTGTCCGCCGAAGCCCTCCGGGACGCCGTACCCGGCGTCCCGGCACACCGTGCCGATCGCGTGTGCGATGTCCCCGATGCGGTTGCCCACGACGGCGGCCGCGATCCCGGCGTCCAGCGCCCGCTCGGCGGTCTCGATCAGCCGTACGTCGGCGGCGCGCGGCGTGCCCACGGTGAAGCTGATCGCCGAGTCGCCCGCCCAGCCGCCGAGTTCGGCCCCGCAGTCGATCGAGACCAGGTCGCCGTCGCGCAGCCGGTAGTGGGTCGGGATGCCGTGCACGATCGCGTCGTTGACCGAGGCGCAGATGACGGCGGGAAAGGGAGTCAGGGCGAAGGACGGCCGGTATCCGAGGAAGGGGGACGTCGCCCCGGCCTCCCGCAGCACCCCGCGCGCCACCTCATCCAGTTCCAGCAGGGAAACGCCCACGTCAGCGACTTTTCTTGCGGCTGTCAGGGCGCGCCCGACGACCTGTCCGGCCTCGTACATGGCGTCGATCGATGTGTCCGTCTTCAGTTCCACCATGCCAATTACTATACCGGTATTAGAATGGTCTCATGGTACGCACTCCTCTCACCCCCGAAGAGCGTCAACGCGGCGAGCGGCTCGGCCGTCTGCTGCGCGAAGCCCGCGGCGGCCGCAGCATGGCCGATGTCGCGGCGAGCGCCGGCATCTCCGCGGAGACCCTCCGGAAGATCGAGACCGGGCGGGCTCCCACCCCGGCGTTCTTCACGGTGGCCGCACTCGCCCGGGCCCTCGGGCTCTCCATGGACGAACTGGCCGGACTGTGTGCGATGGCCGGAGTGTGACGGAAGTTCGCTCAGTGGCCGGCATGGTGGCAGGAGGGTCCTGCTGCCCCATTGCAAACTGTCTGTAGCCCATTCGTAACACTGCTGGTGTTTCGTTACGGACCGGAGTGCTCCGGCCTAACGGGAGTTGAGCGATGGCAGTGGATCAACTCCCGGGTCAGGTGCGGGAGTTCGTGGCATACCTGGAGGGTGTGCTGGCGCGTCTGGATCAGGGCGCCGGCTGGTGTGCGGTGTTCTGGCAGCGCGACCCGGACGGTATGCAAGCCTGCCTCGTCGGCCGCGAAGTCCCGCCCTGGGACGTGGTGGAGGCGCTCCTCCAGGACCTGGCGGCCGGATACGGCTCCGACGTGGCCCGCGTCGAGGCCGAGCGCGCCCGGCCCCTGCATGCCGCCGCCCAGGCCGCCCACGACGCCCGGCCCGGCGGTCGGGACGCCCTCGGCGACCGCTTCGACGTCATGCTCCGCGAACAGCGCTATGCGGCCGAACGCCAGGCGGAACTGGGCCGGTTGCTCGCCGCCGCCACCACCCGGGACGAGGCCGACGCGATCCGCCTCGACCTCGCCTGGGCCCGCGACGACCACGAGCGCGCGACCCGCCGCTGCGCCGAACTCCAGTCCCGGATGGCCGATTCGGACCGCTCGACGGTCGGCCGGGGCGGAGCCGTCACCCGTGGACAGGCCGCGGACGGCGGGATGTTCCGGGGGACGCAGGGAGACGCGGCACAGAGTGATGGCTCCTGGGATGACGGGCGCGGCGGTGCCGGCGGCTTCGGCGACGGAAGCGTAGGGGGCGCCGACAGTCGAGGCGTCGGGTTCCCGGACATGCCCCAGCAGCGCGAGACCCCGTCGGTCGCCGCCGACCAGCCCACCGAGGTCCCCGCCCTCGCGCTCAAGAAGCGCAAGCGCCGCCGAGGCAGTGCCCGTTTCGCCGGTATGGCGGAGGAGGACTCGGCTTTCGTCGCCGTACCCCCGGATGCGGAGCCCGAGCTGCCCGCCGCGCCCGTGGCGAAGGGGCGGAGCCCGCGGGGTGCCCGGTTCGCCGGGGCCACCCGCGTGCCCGCGGCGCGGTCGGAGCAGCGGGCCGAACCCTTGGACGTGGTGGAGCGGCGGGAGACCGCCGAGATCGTCGCGACGCTGGTGCGGCTGCGCTCCGGCGGCCGTACCGGCGAGGCGCACGCCCTGCTCGTCGAGGTCGCCCACTGGCCCGCCGAACGCTTCCCGCTGCTCGCCGCGGAGCTCCAGCACGCCGGGCTCGGCGCCGACTGGGCGACCCTGCTGTGGGAGGCCGCCTCGCTGCCCGCCGAGCGCCTGGTGGCCGCCGCGGACGCGCTGGTCGCGGCCGGGCGGAGCGCGGACGGTGAGCAGATGCTCCGGCAGGGCGTCGCGCGGCCCGCCGCCGAGATCGGGGCGGCCGTGCTCGGGCTGGTCTCCGAGGGGCGCCGACGTGAGGCCTTCGCGCTCCTCGACGCGTACGTCCGTGTCCGCACCCCCGAGGAGGCCGCCCGCAGTGCCGAGCCGAGCCCGGGGACCTTGGTGCCGTTGCTCCTCAAGGCCGCCAAGGGCGTCTCGGACGAGCGGTACTGGGACCTGGTCCACGCCCTGCGCGTCGCCGGGTTCTCCATCTGACAGGTCCGCCACAACCCGGCGGGCCTGCCGCGTCCCTCGCCCAGTGGAGTGTGAAACGTGATCGACTTCGCGGGTTAACGACGATGGTCTTGGCAAGCCTCCCCCGGAGGCTTACGTTCGTGCCTCTACGGCCGTGTCTACGGGCGTAGAGGCACTGGCGTCCCGCCGAAGGAGCAGCTCATGGCCAACGTCGTACGTGCCGCTCTGGTCCAGGCCACCTGGACCGGCGACACCGAGTCCATGGTGGCGAAACACGAGGAACACGCCCGCGAGGCGGCCCGCCGGGGCGCGAAGATCATCGGGTTCCAGGAAGTGTTCAACGCCCCCTACTTCTGTCAGGTCCAGGAACCCGAGCACTACCGCTGGGCCGAGCCGGTGCCCGACGGGCCCACCACGCTTCGTATGCAGGACCTCGCCCGTGAGACCGGCATGGTGATCGTCGTGCCGGTGTTCGAGGTCGAGCAGTCCGGCTTCTACTACAACACCGCGGTCGTGATCGACGCCGACGGCAGCGTCCTCGGCAAGTACCGCAAGCATCACATTCCGCAGGTCAAGGGCTTCTGGGAGAAGTACTACTTCAAGCCGGGCAACCTCGGCTGGCCGGTCTTCGACACGGCAGTCGGCAAGATCGGCGTCTACATCTGCTACGACCGCCACTTCCCGGAGGGCTGGCGGCAGCTCGGCCTCAACGGCGCCCAGCTCGTCTACAACCCGTCCGCCACGCATCGGGGGCTCTCCTCCCACCTGTGGCGCCTGGAGCAGCCCGCGGCCGCCGTCGCCAACGAGTACTTCGTCGCCGCGATCAACCGGGTCGGCGTCGAGGAGTACGGCGACAACGACTTCTACGGGACGTCGTACTTCGTGGACCCGCGCGGCCAGTTCGTGGGGGACACGGCGAGCGACAAGGAGGAGGAGCTGGTCGTCCGCGACCTGGACTTCGACCTCGTCGACGAAGTGCGACAGCAGTGGGCGTTCTACCGCGACCGTCGCCCCGACGCCTACGAAGGGCTGGTGCAGCCGTGACCGAGGACCTGCTGGGCCGCCACCGGGCCGTGCTGCCGGACTGGCTCGCCCTCTACTACGAGAACCCGCTGGAGATCACGCACGGCGAGGGCCGGCACGTCTGGGATGCGGAGGGCAACAAGTACCTCGACTTCTTCGGCGGCATCCTCACGACGATGACCGCGCACGCGCTCCCCGAGGTCACCAAGGCGGTGAGCGAACAGGCCGGGAGGATCGTCCACTCGTCCACGCTCTATCTCAACCGGCCGATGGTCGAACTGGCCGAGAGAATCAGCCAGTTGTCCGGCATCCCGGACGCCCGCGTCTTCTTCACCACCTCCGGCACCGAGGCCAACGACACCGCCCTGATGCTGGCCACGACCTACCGCCGCAGCAACACGATCCTGGCGATGCGCAACAGCTACCACGGCCGCTCCTTCAGCGCCGTCGGCATCACCGGCAACCGCGGCTGGTCGCCCACCTCGCTGTCCCCGCTCCAGACGCTGTACGTCCACGGCGGCGTGCGGACCCGCGGCCCCTACGCGTCCCTGAGCGACGACGACTTCATCGCCGCCTGCGTCGACGATCTCAAGGACCTCCTCGGCCACACCCGCCCGCCCGCGGCCCTGATCGCCGAGCCGATCCAGGGCGTCGGCGGCTTCACCTCCCCGCCCGACGGCCTGTACGCGGCCTTCCGCGAGGTGCTGCAAGAGCGCGGCATCCTGTGGATCGCCGACGAGGTGCAGACCGGCTGGGGCCGGAGCGGCGACCACTTCTGGGGCTGGCAGGCACACGACCAAAACGGCCCGCCGGACATCCTCACCTTCGCCAAGGGCATCGGCAACGGCATGTCCATCGGCGGGGTCGTCGCCCGCGCCGAGATCATGAACTGCCTGGACGCCAACAGCATCTCGACGTTCGGCGGCACCCAGATCACCATGGCCGCCGGCCTCGCGAACCTGGCCTACCTCCTGGAACACGACCTGCAGGGCAACGCCCGGCGCGTCGGCGGACTCCTCATCGAGCGGCTGCGGGCCGTCGCGGCACAGCTTCCGGGCGTACGGGAGGTACGTGGACGTGGGCTCATGATCGGCGTCGAGCTGGTCAGGCCCGGCACCGACGAGGCCGACCCGCAGGCCGCGTCCGCCGTACTGGAGGCGGCCCGCGCCGAGGGCCTGCTGCTCGGCAAGGGCGGCGGACACAACACCAGCGCCCTCAGGATCGCCCCGCCCCTGTCCCTCACCGTCGCGGAGGCCGAAGAGGGCGCCGCGATCCTCGAACGCGCTCTGAGGAGCACCATCCAGTAGGTCCACAGCAAGGGAACACCGTCATGAGCACCACCTTGGAGCCACTGGAGCCCCTGGAACCGACCCTGTCGGTCCGCCAGGTCCTCATGCTGGAACGGGTCCTCGCCGGGGAGCCCGAGGTGGTGGCCGGTGCGAGCCAGCTCGACCGGGCTGTGCGGTGGGTGCACGTGGCCGAGGCCGCCGACGTCGGTGTGATGCTCAGCGGCGGCGAGATGGTCCTCACCACCGGGGTGCTGCTCGCCGGGGACGAGAGCAAACAGGCCGAGTACATCCAGTCCCTGCACCGCGCGGAGGCCGCGGCCGTGGTCCTCGGACTCGGCCGCGCCTTCCCGGCACCGCCGGACGTGATGCGCAGGGCCGCCGAGCGGTGCGGGCTGCCCATGGTCGTCCTGCACCGGCCCTTCCCCTTCGCCGAGCTGACCGAGGAGGTCCAGGCGCGGCTGGTGCAGCGGAAGTTCGCCGCCGTCAGCATGTCCGAGGCCGTCCGCACCGCCCTCACCGGACTCATCACCGCGGGCGCCCCGCTGCAGCGGTTGCTGGACCAGATCGCCCATCACAGCGGCTGTCCCGTCGTCGTCACCAACCTCGCCCACCGCGTCCTCGCCACGGCGGGGGAGCGGTCCGCGGTGGACGACGTGCTGCGCGACTGGGAACGCATCGCCCGCCAGGCCGGCGGCAACGAGGGCGACGGCTGGATCCGCGCCGAGCTGGGCGGGCGCGGGGAGCGCTGGGGCCAGATCATGCTGTGCGGCTACCGCGGCGACACCGCCACCGGACGCCTCCTCGCCGACCGCGCCGCCGAGGCCCTCGTCCTGCACCGCATGCTCGGCGGCACCTCCGCCCACACCTGGGAGGAGCAGTCCGCGCAGAGCCTGCTCACCGACCTGGTCAGCGGGGTCGTACCGGCGAGGCAGCTGCTGCCCCGCGCTCGGGCGGCCGGGCTGCCCGTCAACCGGCGCACCTTTGTGCCGCTCGTCGTGCGGGACGCCGATCCCGCCGAACTCGACCGGGTGCTACGGCTGTTGGGGCTGCCCGGGATCGTCGCCGAACTCGCGGACGGTGCCACCGCCGTGCTGCTGAGCCTGGCCCGGGACCAGGATGCCGCGGTGCTCGTGGCGAACTTCGCGGCCCGGCTGACGGGGACGGTCGTGGCGGCGGCCGACCCTCGTACGGCGTGGGAGGACGTTCCCGCCGGAATGCGCGAGGCCCGGCACGTCGCCGACGCCGTCGCCTCGGGAGTACTCGATCTCCCGCCCGTCGTACGCCTCAAGGACGTTCATCTGCGTGGCCTGGTGCGGCTGCTGCGCGAGGACCCGCATGTGCAGTCCTTCGCCGAGCGCGAGCTGGACGGGCTGCTGTGCGGGGCGGGAGAGGATCTGCTGGCGGTGCTGCGCACCTATCTCGCCACCGGTCGGAACAAGTCCCGCACCGCCCAGCTCCATCACGTCTCCCGCCCCGCGCTGTACCGGCGGCTGGAAGCGATACAGGGCCGGCTCGGGGTCGACCTCGACGACTTCGAACAGGCCGCCTCGGTGCACATCGCGCTCCTCGCACACGACGCGCAACAGAGCTGAAACATGCCACGACCTGGGAAAACGGCGGTGAAACATGGGCTCACGACAGGGTGACACCGTGGCACGCCGAAGGCCCGCAGACGTGACACGCTGCAACTCAAAGCCTGTTTTCGGACTTCCTAGTCTTCTGGGGCGGGCGCCGGACGTTGCATCTGCCCTTCGGGCGGACGGCGCGACTTCCGGCGCCCGCCCCAGCACACCGAGTGACCGGAGGTCCCGATGAGCAGAGTGATTCGTGCCGCCCTCTTCCAGACCGCGTGGACGGGCGACAAGGAGTCGATGATCCAGGTACACGAGCAGGCGGCCCGCGACGCGGCCGCGCAGGGTGCTCAGGTGCTGTGCTTCCAGGAGCTGTTCTACGGGCCGTACTTCTGCCAGGTCCAGGACAAGGCGTTCTACGAGTACGCCGAACAGATCCCGGACGGCCCGATCGTCAAGCGATTCCAGGCGCTGGCCAAGGAGCTGGGCATCGTCCTGATCCTGCCGATGTACGAGGAGGAGCAGCCCGGCGTCCTCTACAACACCGCCGCCGTGATCGACGCGGACGGCTCGTACCTCGGCAAGTACCGCAAGCACCACATCCCCCAAGTACCGGGATTCTGGGAGAAGTTCTACTTCCGTCCCGGCAACCTCGGCTGGCCGATCTTCGACACCAAGGTGGGGAAGATCGGCGTGTACATCTGCTACGACCGCCACTTCCCGGAAGGCTGGCGGGCATTGGGCCTCGCGGGCGCCGAGATCGTCTTCAACCCGTCGGCCACCTCGCGTGGTCTGTCCGCCTACCTGTGGCAGCTGGAGCAGCCCGCCGCGGCCGTCGCCAACGAGTACTTCGTCGGCGCGATCAACCGGGTCGGTGTCGAGGAGCTGGGCGACAACGACTTCTACGGCACGACGTACTTCGTCGACCCGGAGGCGCAGTTCGTCGGCGAGGTGGCGAGCGACAAGGAGACCGAACTCGTCGTCCGCGACCTGGACTTGGCCAAGCTGCGGGAAGTCCGCGACCGTTGGCAGTTCTACCGCGACCGCCGTCCGGACGCGTACCCCCCGCTGACCGCACCCTGACCGAACCAACCACCTTGGCAGGAGAGGGAACATGAGCAGCCGTACCGTCATCAGCGGTGGCCTCGTCATCACCGCGTCCGACGAGCTGTACGCCGACGTGCTGATCGAGGACGGCCGCATCGCCGCCCTCGCCGTGCCCGGCACACAGAACTGGACCGCGGACCGCACGATCGACGCCACCGGGAAGTACGTCGTCCCCGGTGGCGTCGACGCCCACACCCACATGGAGCTGCCGTTCGGCGGCACCTTCGCCTCCGACACCTTCGAGACCGGCACCAGGGCCGCCGCCTGGGGCGGTACGACGACCATCATCGACTTCGCCGTACAGAGCGTCGGCCACACCCTGCGCGAGGGCCTGGACGCCTGGCACGCCAAGGCCGAGGGCAACTGTGCCATCGACTACGGCTTCCACATGATCGTCTCCGATGTGAACCAGGAGACGCTCAAGGAGATGGACCTGCTGGTCGAGGAAGGAGTCACCTCCTTCAAGCAGTTCATGGCCTACCCCGGGGTCTTCTACTCCGACGACGGCCAGATCCTGCGCGCCATGCAGCGCTCCGCCGAGAACGGCGGCCTGATCATGATGCACGCCGAGAACGGCATCGCGATCGACGTGCTGGTGGAGCAGGCCCTGGCGCGCGGTGAGACCGATCCCCGCTACCACGGCGAGGTGCGCAAGGCGCTGCTCGAAGCCGAGGCCACCCACCGCGCCATCAAGCTCGCGCAGGTCGCGGGCGCCCCGCTGTACGTCGTGCACGTCTCGGCCATGGAGGCGGTGGCCGAGCTGGCGCGGGCGCGCGACGAGGGGCTCAACGTCTTCGGCGAGACCTGTCCGCAGTATCTGTTCCTCTCCACGGACAACCTTGCGGAGCCGGACTTCGAGGGCTCGAAGTACGTGTGCAGCACGCCCCTGCGCCCGAGGGAACACCAGGCCAAGCTGTGGCAGGGCCTGCGGACCAACGACCTCCAGGTCGTCTCCACCGACCACTGCCCCTTCTGCTTCGTGGGCCAGAAGGAACTCGGCCGCGGCGACTTCTCGAAGATCCCCAACGGCCTCCCCGGCGTCGAGAACCGCATGGACCTGCTCCACCAGGGCGTCGTCGACGGACACATCTCGCGCCGGCGCTGGATCGAGATCGCCTGCGCCACCCCGGCCCGGATGTTCGGCATGTACCCGAAGAAGGGGACGATCGCCCCGGGCGCCGACGCGGACGTCGTGATCTACGACCCGCACGCCGAACAGATCATCTCCGCCGAGACCCACCACATGAACGTCGACTACTCGGCCTACGAGGGCAGGCGCCTCACCGGCCGGGTCGAGACGGTCCTCTCGCGCGGCGAACTCGTCATCACCGAGCGGGAGTACACCGGACGCGCCGGGCACGGCACGTACACCCCCCGCTCCACCTGTCAGTACCTCAACTAGGAGCGGCGCTCATGGACTTCGGACTCGTCCTGCAGACGGACCCGCCCGCCTCGAAGGTCATCAGCCTGATGAAGCGGGCCGAACGCAACGGCTTCACCTACGGATGGACGTTCGACTCCGCCGTGCTGTGGCAGGAACCGTTCGTGATCTACAGCCAGATCCTGTCCAACACCTCGAAGCTGAAGGTCGGCCCGATGGTCACCAACCCGGGCACCCGCACCTGGGAGGTGACCGCGTCCACCTTCGCCACCCTCAACGACATGTTCGGCAACCGCACGGTCTGCGGCATCGGCCGCGGTGACTCCGCGATGCGGGTCGCGGGCCGTACGCCCAACACCCTGGCGCGCATCAGCGAGGCCATGAAGGTCATCAAGGCGCTCGGCTCGGGCCAGGAGGCCGACCTCGGCGGCACGGTGATCAGGTTCCCGTGGATCAAGGAGGACGCCGAACTCCCCGTGTGGATGGCGGCGTACGGTCCGAAGGCGCTGAAGATGACCGGTGAGGAGGCCGACGGGTTCATCCTCCAGCTGGCCGACCTCTACCTCACCGAGTACATGGTGAAGGCAGTCAAGGACGCGGCCGTCGCCGCGGGCCGTGATCCCTCGGAGGTCACCATCTGCGTGGCCGCCCCCGCCTACGTCACCGAGGACGACTCGCCCGAGGCGCTCGCCCACGCGCGCGAGCAGTGCCGCTGGTTCGGCGGGATGGTCGGCAACCACGTGGCCGACCTGGTGTCGAAGTACGGCGCGCACTCCGCCGCCGTACCCGACGAGCTCACGGACTACATCAAGGCGCGCGAGGGGTACGACTACTCGCACCACGGGCGCGCCGACAACCCGGACACCGCCTTCGTGCCTGACGAGATCGTCGACCGGTTTTGCCTGATCGGCCCGGTCGAGAAGCACATCGAGAAGCTGAACGCGCTGCGCGAGCTGGGCGTCGACCAGTTCGCCGTCTACGACATGCACGACGCCCAGGAAGCGACCATCGACGCGTACGGCTCCAAGGTCATTCCCGCCGTCAACGCCTGACCCCCCTCGCGGAACCGCTCGACCGACCCCCCACTCCTTGTCCACCCCTTCCCGCCGTCCTGGGGAGGGGTGGCGGGGCCGGGCAGGGCCTCCCCGCCCGTCCCGGCCCCGCCCGAGGCCCCCGCACGGCCTATCCCGTCCCGTTCTGATCGATTGGCCTGCCCATGACCGAAACAGTCCCCACGGGGTCGCCGATACAACAGCCCGCCGGCAACGGCGGTCGCGTCGAGCTCGCCCCCGAGGCATTCCCCGTCGACAGCCCCTTCGCCAACGAGGACCTGCGTCCCGTACCCGTCTCCGAGCGCAAGTGGACGACGTACAACTTCGCGGCCCTGTGGATCTCCATGGCGCACTGCATCCCCAGCTGGACCCTGGCCTCCGGCCTGGTCGCTCTCGGCATGGACTGGAAGCAGGCCGTGTTCACCATCGCCCTGGCCAACATCATCGTGCTGCTGCCGATGCTGGCCACCGGGCACGCAGGACCCAAGTACGGCATCCCCTTCCCGGTGCTCGCCCGCGCCTCCTTCGGGCTGCGCGGCGCCAACATCCCGGCGCTGATCCGGGCGGCCGTGGCCTGCGGCTGGTTCGGCATCCAGACCTGGATCGGCGGCAGCGGCATCTTCGCGCTGGGCTCCAAGCTCACCGGCGGTCACTGGGAGAACGCGAGCCGGATCGCGGGCAACCCGTGGCCCCTGTGGCTCTGCTTCGTGCTGTTCTGGGCGCTGCAGATCGCGATCATCTACCGCGGCATGGACTTCCTGCGGCACTTCGAGAACTGGGCCGCGCCCTTCGTGATCGCCGGCGCTCTCGTCCTGCTGATCTGGATCGCCGTCAAGGCGGACGGCTTCGGCGCGCTGCTCGACCAGCCCTCGAAGCTCGGCTGGGGCCCCGACTTCTGGCCGGTCTTCTTCCCGTCCTTGATGGGCATGATCGGCTTCTGGGCGACCCTGTCGCTGAACATCCCCGACTTCACCCGCTTCGGCGCCAGTCAGAAGGCGCAGACCTGGGGGCAGGCCCTCGGGCTCCCCACGACGATGACGCTGTTCGCGGTCCTCGCCGTGCTGGTCACCTCCGGCTCCGAGGCCATCTACGGCGAGGCCATCTGGGACCCGGTCGCGCTGGCCGCCAAGGCGGACAACGCCTTCGGTCTGCTGTTCGCCCTGGTCATCGTGCTGGTCGCCACCATCTCCGTGAACATCGCGGCGAACGTGGTCTCACCGGCCTACGACCTGTCCAACCTGGCCCCGAAGTTCATCAACTTCCGTACCGGCGCGCTGATCACGGGTGTCCTCGGCGTCCTGATCTTCCCGTGGAAGCTGATCTCCACGCCGGAGTTCTACATCTTCACCTGGCTCGGCGTGGTCGGCGGTCTGCTCGGCACGGTCGCGGGCATCCTCATCGCCGACTACTGGATCATCCGGCGTACGGTCCTGCACCTCGTGGACCTCTACACACCCGGTGGCCGCTACTGGTACACCAACGGCTGGAACTGGCGGGCGATCGCCGCGTTCGTGGTCGGCGGTCTGCTCGCGGTCGGCGGTTCGTACTCGGGCGTGGGGGCCGACGGCAAGAAGACGGGCCCGTTCCCGACCGACGGTCTCATCCCCTTCCTCAAGCCGCTGGCCGACTACGGCTGGGCGGTGGGCCTGGGCACGTCGCTGCTGCTGTACGTCGCGCTGATGCTGCCCAAGGGCAGGGAGCAGGAGGGCATCAAGGCCTGATCGTTGAGGTCACGCGTGTGTGGAGGGCGGTCGGGATCGGCTCGGGCCTGTCGGCTCAGGCCTTCTGGCCGCCCTCCAGTGCCGCGACCGCCTCCTTGGCGGCCTTGATGGCGCCCTTGTTGATCTCGTCGGTGCTGGGCGCCTTCTTCGACTCGAAGTCACTGCCGTTGTACGTCACCGTCACCAGGGCGTTGGACGCCTGGATCATGACCACGCCCTCACGGGTCTGCTGCTTGTCCTCGGTGGCCAGGTTCACCACCGAGTACCCGGCGTCACCGACCCCGGGCACGCTCCCGCCGCCGCTCTTCTCGGAGATGTTCTCCTTGTACGACTTGGCGGCCGCCTCGGCGGACTCCGTGATCTCGAAGGAGACGTCGAGCCAGCGGTAGTCGTATCCCTTGAGCGCGTTCCAGGAGCAGGTCCTGCGCAGCGCCGTGTCCGTCGAGGGGATCTCCTTGCCGGCCGTCTTGGCGCCGGGCACGAGCGACTTGATGGTGGCCGCGCTCATGCTGGCGCAGGGCGCGGGGGCGGCGGCGTACTGCTTGACGGCGGCCGCCGTGGACGTGCCCGAGGGGGACTCGGCGGCGGACTGCGGCGTCGGGTCCTTCTGGACGGCGGGTGTCGCGGCCGGGCCCGACGTGAGCGCCCAGCCCGCTCCGGCGAGCACGAGGACGGGCGAGATGCGTGCGGTGAGGGCGAGCGGCAGGGAAAGAGTTCGCACGGCGCACTTTTCGTGGGGACGGTCGGTGCGGACAGGTCCGCACCGCGGACGAGACGCCAGTTTCACACGACTCCCTGTGGGGCGAAAGCGTGAACTCGCTCCGTATCCGCGCCGTCACTGTCCTCTGCCATCGATTGCCGTCGATGCGTCATGTGTCCACTTATGTCCGGGCGATGGGGCGGTACAGGGCCGATTCGATCCGGTCCACGGCGAGGAACGCCCCATAGGCCACGAGCTGAACCAGACGGTCGTCGGTGTGCTCCGGCCGTCGCCACGCCGCCACGTCGGCGTCCGTGATCCGGTACGGCGCGAGGGCCGCCAGCAGCGCCAGACGGGCTCCGGGGCGCTCCTCCCGGTCCGGGAACCCGCTCGGATCCAGCGGCGGATGCGATCCGTCCCAGTCCAGCAGTGTCTCCTCCACGAGATCCTGGTCCTCGGTGTCCAGCAGGCCCGCGCCCGCCATGGCCGCCCGCAGGAGTGCCGCGTACGCGAGTCCGACGGGTGTGCCGTCCGCCCACGCGGGAGCCTCGCCGGCGTCGGGCAGGTCGAGCAGGGACAGGGCCGCACCGGGCAGGGCGGGCCGGCGCACGGTCCGGGAGAGTGTGCGGCCCGCGAGACTGCGGACCGCCCGGAACCGCTGGGCGTTGCCGGGCAGCAGGTTCTCGGTGAGCAGGGCGGACGCGATCCGGTTGATGAAGTGGAAGGTGAACGCCGTGCCCAGGTAGCCGGGGGCGTGCTCACGCGGGAACGGGTAGGGCCCGGCGCCCAGGCCACCCGGCACGCGTGTGTGCCTGCCCCAGTCCAGTACACGCGCGTGTTCCTCGTTCTCGGGCCGCTCGCCCCGGGCGACGCGTTCGGCGAGGGCGTGGTCGCCGGTGGCGTGCAGCAGCATGGTGTGCGCGTCCACACAGAACGGGCACCGGTTGGCGAGCGAGACGCCGAGTGCCGCGAGCTCCTTGCCGGTGCGGCTGCCGGGCCCCGCGATCAACGACTCGCGCAACAACGCCCAGGCGGGGGCGAGGAGTTCGGGTGCGGAGGAGAGGACCACGAAGGTGACGGGTCCGTCGATGCCGAAGTCGCGGGACATCTGCTCGTAGACCTCTGCGGCACGGCCGGTGGCCGCCTTGGGCGGCAGGGGCCGGGTGTAGCGGAAGGATGTGGGCATGGACAGCAGCGTGCGCCGCGAGGGTGCCCCGGGTCGTCGTACGGCCGAAGGGAGTCTGCGCTGCGTCGGTGAGGGCGGTGCGGGACGGGCACTACTGCGTCGGGAGTAGCGCGGGAGTTGTCCACAGGGCTGACGCGGGTGTCGGTGCGGCGGTCTAGCGTGTGGGCATGAGCGGGTACCCGGCCGACCCGGCCATACGCAGGCGGCTCGCCGACACGGCCCTCGCGGTCGTGGTCGGCGCCCTCGCCCTGACCGCGGCGGCCTTCGACGCGGACACCGCCACCGTCGACTACGCGCTGGTGGCGGTGAGTTCGGCCGTTCTCGCGTTCTGCCGTGCCGCCCCGCGGGTGGTGCTGGCAGCGGCCACGGCGAGTGGCACGGCGTATTTGTTGCATGCCCATCCCGGGGCGCTCGCTGCCCTGCCCGTCCTGGCCGCCGTGCTCACCGCGGCGCAACTGGGGCGCCGGGGCTGGGCGGCCGTGGCGAGCGGGGTGTACCTGACGGCCTGCATCGCCACCGGGTCCACGACCCAGGAGGCCCTCGGAAAGGCCGGGTTGCTCGCGGGCTGGTTCCTCTGCATGGTGGTGGGAGGCCTCGCCGACCGCAACTGGCAGGCGTATCTCCGCCAGACCGAACAGCGTGCCCTGGAGGCCGAGCGGACCCGGGAGGAGGCGGCCCTGCGCCGCGCGGGGGAGGAACGCCTGCGCATAGCGCGGGAGTTGCACGACTCCCTCACCCACAGCATCTCCATCGTCAAGCTCCAGGCAGGCGTGGCCGTCCATCTGGCCCGCAAGCGGGGCGAGGAGGTGCCGCCCGCCCTGCTCGCCATCCAGGAGGCGAGCGGCGAGGCGATGCGTGAACTCCGTTCCACGCTGGAGATCCTGCGCACCGACGAGCCGACCGGCACTCCCGCGCTGCTCGTGGAGCGGGCGCGGGCGGCGGGGCTCGCCGTCGACCTGACCGTGGCCGGCGAGGAGCGGCCCCTGCCCGCCACCCTCGACCGGGCCACGTACCGGATCGTCCAGGAGTCCCTGACCAACGCGGCCCGGCACGCGGGTCCGGCGAAGGTGCGGGTCGAACTCGCCTACAGCGACGACGACTTGACGATCCACGTCGAGGACGACGGGACCGCCGACCCGGACCGCCCGCCCGAACCCGGCCACGGCCTGACCGGCATGCGCGAACGCGTCACGGCGCTGGGCGGGACGCTGGCGGCCGGGCCGCGCGCGGAGGGCGGGTTCTCGGTGCGGGCGGAACTGCCGTTGCGGGCGGGGGACTCGGTGTGAGCGAGGGGGCGACGGGATGAACGCGACGGAGGGTGGGTTCCGGGTGTGCGTGGACGTCGGGGTGAGCGAGGTGGAGAACTGCTCCTCCGTGCGCGTGGCGGTGCCGACGTGATCAGGGTGGCCCTCGTGGACGACCAGGCGTTGATGCGGGCCGGGTTCCGGGCCCTGCTCGAAGCCGAGGACGGCATCGAGGTGGTCGGGGAGGCGGCGGACGGCGAGCAGGGCGTGGAACTGGTGCGCGCGCAGATGCCCGACATCACCCTGATCGACGTACAGATGCCGGTGATGACGGGCATCGAGGCGACCCGGCGGATCGCCGCCGATCCGGACCTGGCGGCGGTCCGAGTGGTGATCCTCACCAACTACGGCCTGGACGAGTACGTCTTCGAGGCACTGCGGGCGGGCGCGAGCGGCTTCCTGCTGAAGGACACCGAACCGGCCGATCTCCTCCAGGCCATCGAGGTGGTGGCCCGGGGCGAGGCGCTGCTGTCACCGGCGATCACCCGCACCCTGATCGGCGAGTTCGTCTCCCGCCCACCGGACCGCTCCACCGCTCCCGGCCTGGAATGCCTCACCCGCCGCGAACGCGAGGTGACGGGGCTGGCCGCCCGAGGTCTGAGCAACGAGGAGATCGCCCGGCACATGGTGATCAGCCCCCTCACGGCCAAGACCCACATCAGC
This sequence comes from Streptomyces sp. NBC_00285, assembly GCF_036174265.1. Classification (NCBI taxonomy): domain Bacteria; kingdom Bacillati; phylum Actinomycetota; class Actinomycetes; order Kitasatosporales; family Streptomycetaceae; genus Streptomyces; species Streptomyces sp. NBC_00285. The sequence goes on from NZ_CP108055.1 coordinate 8,576,047, forward strand.
CGGGCGATGACCAAGCTGGGCGCCCGGGACCGCGCCCAACTGGTCGTGTTCGCCTACGAGTCGGGGCTGGTGACGGCACGCGGCGGCTGAAATCCCGTTGCCCGCAGCCGTCGGGGATCAGCACTCTGGGGTGATGACCGAGACGACGCCGCAGGTCCACGAAGAGATCCTCGCCTACTACGCCCGGGGCGAGGAGGACGCCCGCCTCAGACCGGGCGGCGCATCCGCCGGACGGCTGGAGTACTGGCGCACCCAGGACGTGCTGCGGCGGTTGCTGCCCGCCGCGCCCGCGCGAGTGCTGGACGTCGGTGGCGGCAGCGGAGTGCACGCGGAGTGGCTCGCGCAGGACGGGTACGACGTCGAACTCGTCGATCCCGTACCGCTCCACGTGCACCAGGCGGCCCGGCTGCCGGGTGTGCGCGCACGGTCCGGGGACGCCCGCTCGCTGCCCGCCGACGACTCCGCGTACGACGTGGTGCTGATGCTGGGGCCCCTGTACCACCTGCTCGAACGGGACGACCGCGTGCGGGCGTTGGCCGAGGCTCGCCGGGTGGTGCGGCCGGGTGGACTGGTCGTCGCGGCCACCATCAACCGGTACGCGGAACTGCACGACCTGCTGTGCAAGGAGCTCTACTTCACCGAGGAGCACCGCGAACGCACCGACGAGGTTCTCGCGGACGGCCGGCACCCGCACCACGAGGAGGGCTTCTTCACCCTCGCCCATTTCGCCCGACCGAACCAGGTGACAGCGGAGTTCACCGACGCACGGCTTACCGTCGACGGCCAGTACGGCGTCGAGGGCGTCGCCTGGCTCATGGGTGGAGTCGAGGACTGGCTGGACGACCCGGAGCGCCGGGAGTCAGTCCTGGCGGCATGTCGGCACATCGAGTCGGAGCCGACGCTGCTGGGGGCGAGCGGACATCTGCTCACGGTGGGCGGACGGCCGAAGCGCTGAAGCCGGCCGTCCGCCCGGCGGGGACTATGCGGCAGTGCCGCCCGCGTAGTCGCTGTTGAACGTGGTCTCGACGGTGGTGGCCACCGACTGCGCGACCCCGGTGCCGGTCAGGATGATGCCCAACTCCCGGTTGTTGGAGAGCGAGTTGCTGCTGATGTTCATGGAGCCCGCCTCCACCTCCTGGGTGGCGAGGCCGTAGTCGGCGACCATGGCCTTGCCGTGGATGTAGAAGCCGTTGGGGTCGGAGTACCCGACGACCGTGCCGCCGGCTGACTTGATCTCGGAGACCTCGGTGGCGTAGTCGCCCGGGGTCTCCAGGACCACCCGTACCTTGACGCCCGCTTGCGCGCGTGCCGCGATGGCGTCCACCACCGTGCTGTCGCTGAACTCGAGTTCCTCGACGTCGAGCGTCTTGGTGGCGGCGTTGATCACGGACAGCAGACGGCTGCGGGAGTCCGTGGGGGACCAGAGCAGGTGGTCGCCGTCGCCCGGCGTGATCGCGGTGCCGGCGTAGTCCGCGTTGAACACCTTCTCGATCGCGGCGACATCGCGGGTGTCGTCGGTGAACACCCCGTAGTCACGGCCGGTCGCGTAGTACTGGGAGGTGAGATTGCCGGTGAGGACAAGCGACTTGGTGGCGTCCACGGTGATCGTCTTCTGGTGCGTGTAGACGAAGCTCGACGGCGACCACACCACGCCCACGCCCGCGTTCGTCAACGCCGTGTACGCCGAGCCGTTGGCGCTCTGGTGCGCACGGTCCAGCACGACCCGGACGGTGACGCCCTTGTTCTTCAGGGCTATGAGGTCGTTGACGGCCGTCGTGTCCTCGAGTTCGTACATGGTCATGTCGAGCGACGTGGTGGCCGAGTTGATGAAGTCGTAGATCGTGGGCTGGCCGGCGCTCTGCGAGAAGGCGAAGGCGGTGTAACTCGCGGCGCTGGCGGGGACGGAGGCGGCGAGTACGGCGGCACCGGCGGCGAGAGCGACCCCGGTACGGGTGAGGACCTTCCACAACATGCGTGACTCCTGGTCGAGTTGGTGCCCGCAGGGGAGGGCGGGCATCCGCATGGCACCACGCGCGTAGAACGGACGGGAAGAGGAGGCCGGTGAACTCGGGGTTACCGATGGTCCGCATGGTCGGGCAAAAGGGACTTCGTGCAGGTGGGAGGCGATTCATGGAGTTCTCGTGTGATCGCAAAATCTTCGTTGGCCCACCTGGTGGGCAATGAAAGGATCCGTGCACGCGACCCGCTTCGGACCGGCCGAGGCGCGCGAGCAGCGAGGTGAGAGATGCCGTTCACCACCCGCCCCACCCTCCAGGGCACCTTCGGCATGGTGTCCTCCACCCACTGGCTGGCCTCGCAGTCGGCGATGGCGGTGCTGGAGGACGGCGGCAACGCCTACGACGCCGCGGTGGCCGGTGCCTTCGTCCTGCACGTCGTCGAGCCGCACCTCAACGGCCCCGCCGGTGAGGTGCCGATCCTGCTCGCGCCGGCCGGCGGGGAGGTGCGGGTGCTGTGCGGTCAGGGTGTCGCGCCCGCCGGGGCCACCGTCGCGCACTACCGGGGGCTCGGCCTGGATCTCGTGCCGGGCACCGGCCCCCTCGCCGCCGCCGTCCCGGGCGCCTTCGACGCCTGGATGCTGCTCCTGCGCGACCACGGCACCAAGCCCCTCGCCGACGTCCTCGGGTATGCCATCGGTTACGCCGAGGACGGGCACGCGCCCGTGGAGAACGTCGGCGCGACCGTCGAGAGCGTGCGGGAGCTGTTCGAGACCGAGTGGACCTCGTCGTCGGAGGTCTATCTGCCCCACGGACAGGCGCCCCGGCCCGGTTCGCTGTTCCGTAACCCCGCGCTCGCCGCCACCTGGAAGCGGCTGATCGACGAGGTGGCCGCAGCGGGCGACCGGGTCGCGCAGATCGAGGCGGCGCGCGAGGTGTGGCGCAGCGGATTCATCGCCGAGGCGCTAGTACGGCAGGCCCGGCGGCCCACCATGGACACCAGCGGTTCGCGGCACACCGGCACACTGACGGCCGCCGACCTCGCCGGGTGGTCCGCGACCTACGAGGCTCCGGCGACGTACGACTGGAACGGCTGGACCCTGTGCAAGGCCGGGCCCTGGAGCCAGGGTCCGGTGCTCCTCCAGCAGCTCGCGCTGCTGCCGCCCGAGCTGCCGCGGTACGGGTCCGCCGACTACGTCCATCTGCTGGTCGAGAACTGCAAGCTGGCCATGGCCGACCGGGAGGCCTGGTACGGGGACGCGGCCGACGTGCCGCTCGGTGAGCTGTTGTCGAAGGAGTACAACGCGGGACGGCGTGAACTCGTCGGCGACAGGGCTTCCCACGAGCTGCGGCCGGGCAGCCCCGGCGGGCGTGTCCCACGGCTGAGCGCGCACGCGCGCGTGGTGGTCACCGACGAGCCGGGGTTCAGCCCGATGGGCGTCGGCGAGCCGACGGTCGCCAAGAACCCCACGTCCCCCGTGCCGGGTGAGCCCGAGATCGGCCCCGACGGCACCACCCGGGGCGACACCTGCCACCTGGATGTCGTCGACCGCTGGGGCAACATGGTCGCCGCCACGCCCAGCGGAGGCTGGCTGCAGTCCAACCCCGTCGTTCCCGAACTGGGCTTTCCGCTCGGCACCCGGCTCCAGATGGCCTGGCTGGAGGACGGCCTGCCGAACTCCCTCACCCCCGGCCGCCGTCCCCGCACCACCCTCACCCCTTCGATCGCCCTGCGCGCCGGGGTCCCGGTCCTGGCCTTCGGCACCCCCGGCGGGGATCAGCAGGACCAGTGGCAGCTCCACTTCTTCCTCGCCCTCGCCCTGCGCCCCCCGGTCCGCGGCGGCCTCGACCTCCAGGGCGCGATCGACGCCCCGAACTGGCACAACGACAGCTTCCCCGGCTCCTTCTACCCGCGCGGCATGCGGCCCGGAAGCGTCACGGTGGAGGCGCGGACGGACCCGGAGGTGGTGGCTGAGCTACGGCGGCGGGGGCACGACGTGACGGTGGGCGAGCCCTGGTCGGAGGGACGGCTGTGCGCCGTGGCACGGGACGCGGAGACGGGAGTGGTGTCGGCGGCGGCGAATCCCCGGGGAATGCAGGGGTACGCGGTGGGACGGTGAGCCCCGACGGCGGCCGGACGGGTCCGCTTCCTCGCGGCCCGAGCCTTCAGCCCGAGCATTCAGCCAGGGCCGACCCCGGTGTTCACGCCGGTTCCACCCGCTGTCCACCGGGCCGGGAGGGATTGTCAGTCCCGCGTGCTCTCATGGAGTCATGATCGGACATATGGAAACCATCGACGAGTTTCTCGACCGGCACACGGACGACGTGGAAGAGGCGGTGCGCAAGGCCGCCGCGGCCGAGATCATGCCGCGCTTCCGCCGGCTCGCCGCCCACGAGGTGGATCAGAAGAGCGGACCCCACGACCTGGTCACGGACGCCGACCGGCTGGCCGAGCGGTATCTCACCGAGGCGCTCGGCGCCCTCCTTCCCGGCTCCGTGGTGGTCGGCGAGGAGGCCGTCCACGCCGACCCGGCGTCGTACGAGGCGATACAGGGCGACACCCCGGTCTGGATCGTCGACCCCGTCGACGGCACCCGGCAGTTCGTCCACGGCGACCCCGGCTTCTGCACACTGGTCGCGCTCGCGGCGAAGGGCGTTCTGCTCGCCTCCTGGACCTACGCGCCCGCCCGTGACCAGCTGGCCACGGCGGTGCGGGGCCGGGGCGCGTTCCTCGACGGCGAGCGGCTGCACGCGGGCGCCCCCGACCCGGAGCGGGACCTCCAGGTGGCCACCTCCCACCCGGACTACACCACGGACGACGAGAAGCGAGACCTGCTCAGCCTGTGGACGGACGGTGTCGCGCCGCGTCCGTGCGGCTCGGCCGGCCTGGAGTATCTCGCCGTCGCCCGCGGCGAGTTGGACGCGGTCGCGTTCTCCTGGGAGGCGGCCTGGGACCACGCGGCGGGCCTGCTGCTGGTCGAGGAGGCGGGCGGCGCACATCTGACCCGCGCCGGTGAGCCGTTCCGCATCACGGGAGGCAACACCCTGCCGTTCACGGCCGCCCGGGACGCGGCGACGGCCCGCAGGATACGGGGCCTGCTGGCGGGCGAGGCCTGACGGAGCCGGAGCGATGGGGACCCGGCGGAGGGAAGGCCGCCCGTGCCTCCGGAGCCCGGCCGTCCGACCTCCCGGCATCCGCCGCCTGCCCCCGGGCTCCGACGCCCTCCGGTCCCGGACCTCGGTGCCCGTCTGTCCCGACTTACCCCCGAACCCCGGGACTGTCGGTGCCCCGGCATATCCTGATCCTCTGGCCATCGGCTGACGAAGGGGTCCGAAGGTGCCGTCGATGCTCGATGTGGTCGTAGTGGGTGCGGGGCCGAACGGCCTGACGGCTGCCGTGGAGCTGGCCCGCCGGGGCTTCTCCGTGGCGGTCTTCGAAGCGCGTGACACCGTGGGCGGAGGAGCCCGTACCGAGGAGCTGACCCTCCCCGGTTTCCTGCACGACCCGTGTTCCGCGGCCCACCCCCTAGGCATCAACTCCCCGGCGTTCCGCGCCCTGCCCCTGGAGCGCTACGGCCTGGAGTGGCTGCACGCCGAGCTGCCCATGGCGCACCCCTTCACCGACGGCACCGCCGCCGTCCTGTCGAGGTCGGTCGCCGAGACGGCAGCCTCGTTCGGACCGCGCGACGCGGGCACGTACCGCAGGCTCGTCGAGCCGTTCCTGCCCAAGTGGGACACCCTGGCCCGCGACTTCATGTCGCTGCCCCTGACCGCGCTGCCCCGCGACCCGGTCACCCTCGCCCGTTTCGGTCTCGTCGGGCTGCCCCCGTCGACCTGGCTGACGCGCCGCTTCCATGACGAGCGCGCGAAGACCCTGTTCGCCGGTCTCGTCGCGCATGTCATGGCCCCGCTCAACGGCCTCGCCACCGGTGCCATCGGCCTGGTCTTCGCCCTCGCGGCGCACGCCCGCGGCTGGCCGGTGGCCCGCGGCGGTTCCCAGTCCATCTCCGACGCGCTCACCGCGTACCTCAAGGACCTCGGCGGCACCGTCCACACCGACTACGAGGTCAAGCGCCTGGACGACCTGCCGCCCGCCCGCGCCTACGTCTTCGACACCTCGCCCACCGCCCTCGCCCGTATCGCCGGCTTCGGCAGCTACTACGACGGCTACCGTTACGGCCCGGGCGTCTTCAAGGTCGACTACGCCCTCGACGGCCCCGTGCCGTGGACCGCGAAGGAGGCGCGCAGCGCGGGCACCGTGCAGATCGGCGCCGACACCGCGGAGATCTCCGCCGCCCTGCGTGCCGCGTCCCGGGAGGGCCGCGCTCCCGACCGGCCGTTCATGATCACCGTGCAGCCCAGTGTCGCCGACCCCGGCCGGGCCCCCGCCGGAAAGCACGTGTTCTGGGCCTACGGCCATGTCCCCAGCGGCTGGACCGGCGACCTCACCGACGCCCTCGAACGCCAACTGGAGCGCTTCGCCCCGGGATTCCGTGACCGCGTCCTGGCCCGCGCCACCGCCGGCCCGCCCGAACTGGCCGCCCGCAACGCCAACTACATCGGCGGCGACATCGCCTCCGGCGCGGTCAGCGGACTCCAGACAATGCTGCGCCCCAAGCTGTCCCTGTTCCCGTACGGCACCCCCCACCCGGCCGTCTTCATCTGCTCCTCGGCGACCCCGCCGGGACCGGGTGTGCACGGCATGTCGGGACACAACGCGGCGCGAGCGGTGTGGCGAAAGCTGCGAGAGGGCTGAGAGGAACTCCGCCGCCGCCGCCCGACGCGTCTCCGGTGCCGGACGGCCCGGGCCACAGGGCGCGGACGCTGTCCGCGGACCGGTAATCGGGCTGCTCCCGGCGGGGCGGGCTGGGAGAGTGGCGGGCATGACCACCATCCGTCTCGTCCAGGGCGACATCACTCAGGAGAGTGCCGACGCGATCGTCAACGCCGCGAACTCCTCCCTCCTCGGCGGGGGAGGAGTCGACGGCGCCATCCACCGCCGCGGCGGCCCGGCGATCCTGGCGGACTGCCGCAAGCTGCGCGCCTCCCTCCCCCACTCTCGGCTTCGCTCGAGCGGGGGGACCCCCATCGGCAAGGGCCTGGCCACGGGCAGAGCGGTCGCCACCACCGCGGGCGAGTTGGACGCCCGGTGGGTGATCCACACCGTCGGCCCCCGCCACAGCGGCGAGGAGGACCGCTCGGCCCTGCTGGCCTCCTGCTACCGCGAGTCCCTGCGCGTGGCCGACGAACTCGGCGCCCGGACCGTCGCCTTCCCCGCCGTCTCCGCCGGTATCTACGGCTGGCCGATCGACGACGCCGCCCGGATCGCGGTGGCGACCGTGCAGGAGACACGGACCGTCGTCGAGGAGGTCCGGTTCGTGCTCTTCGACGACAGGACGTACCGGGCGTTCGCACAGCATCTTCGCTGACCCGCCGTCACAGGCGGCCCACCCTTACGGACGAATGTGCTCCCAGCACCTTGAGACACAGGTGTCTGTGGCAAAGAGCCTGGTCGCGGTGGTGCGGGCGGCGTGCCGGGGCGGCCCGGCGTCCCGTGACCGGTTGCGGGAGGCCGGGCCGCTTCCCACGGTGGGACCAAGGTAGTCCTCCGAAAGGAACGTTCATGCGCCCCCTCGTCTCCCGCGGCCTGCTCCTGCCGCCCCTGGTCTGTGCCGCGCTGATCCTCGGCCCGGTCGGCACCGCGGCCGCCGTCGCCGACGCGGGCCGCGGCGCGTCCGACCACGGAGTGGCGCAGCTCGCCACCTGGTACGGCACCGACGGCACGGACACCGCCGTGGACCGCCTCGACGCACTGGACCGGGCCGGGCGCGGCAGTGTCCTCCAGCCCCTCCTGGACGCCGTGGCCGGCATCACCGCCCTGGACGGCACCCACCTCGACGCGAGCGAGGCGGCCGCCCACGCGAAGGCCGTGGAGGCGGCGAACGCCCAGGTCCAGGAACAGCTGCGGCAGCTGAGCGGCACGAACCGGTCCGCGGCGGCGGCCGACCCGGTCTCCGACCTCGTGGCCTCGCTCCAGTCGACGATCGACAACCTCGTCAAGTCGCTGACCTCGCTGGACCTGGGCGGGGTGCTGAGCGCGGTCACCGGCCTCCTGGGCTCCGTGCTCGGCGCCGTCACCGGCCTTCTCGGCGGCGGCCTTCCCTCGCTGCCCACCCTGCCGTCGCTGCCGTCCCTGCCGGCCACCGGCTGACACGACGCCACCGAGACAGCACTGCAGCACCGCATCACAGCAGCACGACACCACGGCACCCCCGCGTGATCGCACGCGGGGGTGCCGTGGTGTCGCCATGTCCCCAGGACCACTCAAAGTCCGACAGGGTCATTGCCTGGGGAGTCTTCGGGACCTAGGTTGAGTTGCATCCTGTGCCTCAAAGTCACCAATAGTGCACAGGAGTTGACGCTCCCTCAGTACGTACACCGCACTGTCGTCCCGAGGAAGGTTTCGCTCATGTCCCATCCGTATCCGTCCGCTCCCCTCAGCCGCCGGCGTCTGCTGGAGGGAGGCGCGGCCGTCCTCGGCGCGCTCGCCCTCTCCTCCGGTCCGCTGGCCGGCCGTGGCCATGCGGCGGACGGCTCCCCGGAGTGGAACGGCTCCATCGGCCTCTTCCGGGTGGGCACCGAGCCCGCGCACACCACCCTCATGCCGTACGCGAACACCGGCCAGGCGCTCACCGCCGACCGCACCCGTTCGCCGTACCGCCTCAGCCTCGACGGCACATGGAAGTTCGCCTACGCCGACCGTCCCGACGACCGGAACGCCGACTTCCACGGCACCGACGTGGACGACAGGGACTGGGACACCGTTCCCGTTCCCTCGGTTTGGCAGGTGCATGGCTATGACATGCCGATCTACCTCAACATCACCTACCCGTGGTGGGGCCCCAACGGCCTCGGCGAGGAGGCTCAGCCGCCCACCGCCCCGACCCGCTACAACCCCGTCGGCCAGTACAGACGCACCTTCACCGTCCCGAAGGACTGGTCGGGACGGCGGACCTTCCTGCACTTCGAGGGAGTGAAGTCCGCCCACTACGTGTGGATCAACGGCGAACTCGTCGGCTACCACGAGGACTCCTACACCCCCGCCGAGTACGACATCACCCCGCACCTCAGGGCGGGCACCAACCAGATAGCCGTGGAGGTCTACCGCTATTCCGACGGCGACTGGCTGGAGGACCAGGACATGATCCGGCTGAGCGGCATTTTCCGCTCGGTCTACCTCTACTCCACCCCGGCCGTCCACCTGCGCGACTTCAAGCTGGACACCCCGCTCGGCGACAACCACACGACCGCCGAACTCTCGGTCACCGCGAGCGTGCGCGACTACGGCGGCGGCAACCAGGGCCGCTACACGGTCGAGACCCAGCTGTACGACGTCGGCGGCCACGCGGTCTGGTCGCGCCCGCTCCAGCAGGCCGTGGCCCTCGACGCCGGAGCCGAGACGACCGTACAGGCCGCGAAGACCGTACCCGCGCCCAAGCTGTGGTCGGCCGAGCACCCGAACCTGTACACCGCCGTCCTGCGGCTGCGTGACCCGGCGGGCAAGGTGATCGAGACGCTCTCGCACCGCGTCGGCCTGCGCGAGTTCGCCCTGACGGACGGGCTGATGCGCATCAACGGCAAGCCCGTCTCCTTCCGCGGCACCAACCGCCACGAGATGCACCCGGACCGCGGCACCGCACTCACCCGCGCGGACCTCGTGAAGGACATCACGATCATCAAGCGGCTGAACATCAACTCCGTCCGCACCTCGCACTACCCGAACAACCCGCTGTGGTACGAACTCGCCGACGAGTACGGCCTCTACCTGGTCGACGAGACCAACCTGGAGACCCACGGCATCCGCGACGAGTACCCCGGCAATCACCCCGACTGGAGCGCGGCCTGCGTGGCCCGCGCCCAGAACATGGTCCACCGCGACAAGAACCACGCCTCGGTGGTCATCTGGTCGCTGGGCAACGAGGCGGGCGGCGGCAGCACCTTCGTGAACATGCGCGACTGGATCAAGTCGTACGACACCACCCGCGTCGTCCAGTACGAGGGCGACGACCGGCCAGCCATCAGCGACATCCGCTCCGAGATGTACGAGAGCCCCGCACGCGTCGAGCAGCGAGCCAAGGACACCGCGGACACCCGGCCGTACGTGATGATCGAGTACTGCCACGCGATGGGGAACTCCAACGGCAACTTCAAGAAGTACTGGGACATTGTCCGTCGCCATCCCGTCCTCCAGGGCGGCTGGATCTGGGACTTCGTGGACCAGTCCCTCACCGAGCGGGTCCCGCTGCGCCAGTTGCTGACCGAGACCGGTCCCGGCGCGCTGACCGGCGAAGTCCTCCCGGCGAGCGCCAGGTTCGACCATGACAAGGGGGTCGACGGCGGTACGGTCTTCGCCCGCGACCCCGGCCTCGACCTCCACGGCTCGCTGACGCTGGAGGCCTGGGTCACCCCGAAGGTGACGGGTGGTCACCAGCCCCTCATCGCCAAGGGCGACACCCAGTACGCCCTCAAACAGTCCGGTAGGACACTGGAGTTCTTCATCTACGGCGGCGGTCAGTGGGTCACCGCCACCTGGACGCTGCCGGACGACTGGACGGGCCGGGAACACCACGTCGCCGGTGTCTTCGACGCGGACGCGGGCACGCTCACCCTTCACGTGGACGGCCAGGTCAGGGCCACTCGGACCACCACCCAGAAGCCCAGCAGCAACACGGCTCCGCTCGCCCTGGCCACCGATGTCGACAACCCCACAAGGGAGTTCAGCGGCACGATCAGGAAGGCGCGGGTGTACGGCCGTGCCCTGAGCGCCGCCGAACTCGCCTCGGACGGCAGGCAACCCGGTGACCCGGGAGTGCGGTTCTGGTTCGACGCGGCGACCGTGGGCCTCGCCGAGAAGCGATCCGCCGAGAAGACCTTCTTCGCGTTCGGCGGCGACTGGGGCGACAACCCCAACGACGGCGCCTTCGTCGCGGACGGCATCGTCACCGCCGACCGCGGGCACACCGGCAAGGCCGCGGAGGTCAAACGGATCTACCAGGCGGTCAACGCGGCCCGGGGACAGAGCGGGGCGGTGACCCTGACCAACGAGTACCTGTTCACCAACCTCCGCGAATTCGAAGGGAGTTGGACACTAGTCGCCGATGGCAGGGTGGTGCAGCGCGGAAAGCTGACGCGGGACCAGCTGAATCTGGCGCCGCTGTCCAGCAAGGACATCACCGTCCCGTACAAACTGCCGAGCACCCCCGCGCCGGGCACGGAGTACTTCCTGCGGCTCTCCTTCACCACCAAGGAGTCCACGCCCTGGGCGAAGGCCGGCTTCGAGGTGGCAGCACAGCAACTCACCCTCGACGCGGGCAGCCCGGCCGTGACACCGGTGCCGTTGAAGAACGTCCCGGAGCTGACGTACGAGGACACCCCGGACCACGTCCTGGTCACCGGCAAGGGATTCTCCGTCACCGTCGACAAGGGCAGCGGGACCATCACGTCGTACGTGGCCCGTGGCACCCGGCTGATCAGCGGCGGGCCCGTGCCGAACTTCTGGCGGGCGCCCACCGACAACGACCACGGAAACGGGCAGCACACGCGCAACCAGACCTGGCGCGACGCCGGCGCGAACCGCGAGGTCACCGGAGTGAGCGTGCGGGCACTGGGGGACAGGGCCGTCGAGATCAAGGTCGCCGGCACCCTGCCCACGACGACCGTGTCGACGTACACGACCACCTATACGGTCTTCGGCAACGCAGAGGTCAGGGTCGACAACACCCTTCACCCCGGGGCGAGTTCACTGCCGTACATCCCGGAGGTCGGCACGATGCTCTTCCTGCCGCGTCGCCTGGACCGGCTGCACTACTACGGCCGCGGGCCCGAGGAGAACCACTGGGACCGCAACGACGGTACGGACGTGGGGCTCTGGTCCGGGACCGTCGCCGAGCAGTGGACCTCCTACATCCGCCCACAGGAGAACGGCAACAAGACGGACGTCCGCTGGGCCGCCCTGACCGACCGTCACGGAGTCGGACTGCTTGTCTCGGGTGAGCCCCTCCTGGAGGTCAACGCCTCGCACTTCACCCCGGAGGACCTGTCCAACGGGGTGCGTCACGACTACCAGCTCACCCCGCGCGACGCGGTCGTGCTGCGGGTGAACCACCGGCAGATGGGCGTCGGCGGCGACAACAGCTGGGGCGCGCACACCCACGACGAGTACAAGCTGCTCGCCGACAGGGACTACTCGTACACCTACCGGCTGCGCCCGCTGACGGACGTGAGCCGGGCGACTGCCGCCTCGCGGCGGCCGACGGCGGGGGAGTAGGCGCAGGGGCGCTCGGAGGAGGTTCGCTCCGGGCGCTCCACTCCGCCGCGTCGCTGAGCCGGCAGTGCAGCGCGTAGACCACCGACCGGCCACTGCGCCCGCCCTCGCCGCTGCCCACTCCGGCATGGCGATGGAGCCCGCTGGCCCCGACCTGGCGCTGGAGACGGCCGACGCGGTTGTCGTACGGGACGAGCTCACCGGACTCGTCCTGTGGGACCTCCTCGGCCACCTCCCGCTGCCGCTCGGTGTCGCGGGACACGAGGGCTCGACCGTCCTCGTCGGCCTGAACGGGCCGCGGCTGCTGAAGGAGTCCGCGCTGCTGAAGCAGTCCGCCTGGGTCCGGCACACGCGAGGCTGATGTCGGATTCCCGCCAGCCCGGCCCCGGCCGGTGGCCGATGCTGGACGTATGCAGACGGGGATGTACACCGAAACCGAACGCTGCGTGCGCGCGGTGCGATCGAAGGACGCGCGGTTCGACGGATGGTTCTTCACCGCCGTTCTGACGACCCGCATCTACTGCCGGCCCAGCTGCCCGGTCGTACCGCCCAAGCCCGAGAACATGACCTTCCACCCGAGCGCGGCGGCCTGCCAGCAGGCGGGATTCCGGGCCTGCAAGCGGTGTCGGCCCGACACCAGCCCCGGCTCGCCGGAGTGGAACCAGCGCGCCGACCTCGTGGCCCGCGCGATGCGCCTGATCGCCGACGGCGTGGTCGACCGCGAGGGCGTGCCCGGCCTCGCCGCGCGGCTCGGCTACAGCACCCGGCAGATCGAGCGCCAGCTGCTCGCCGAGCTCGGCGCGGGCCCGCTCGCCCTCGCCCGGGCCCAGCGCGCCCAGACGGCGAGGATCCTCATCGAGACGACCGCGCTGCCGATGGCGGACATCGCCTTCGCGTCCGGGTTCTCGGCGATCCGCACCTTCAACGACACCGTGCGCGAGGTCTTCGCGCTCGCGCCGAGCGACCTGCGCGCCCGGGCGCCGAGGAGCGCGCCGGGAGACACGCGGGGTGTGCTGAGTCTGCGCCTGCCGTTCCGCGCGCCCCTCAATCCCGACAACCTCTTCGGCCACCTCGCGGCGACCGCCGTCCCGGGCGTGGAGGAATGGCGGGACGGGGCGTACCGGCGCACGCTGCGACTGCCGTACGGACACGGCATCGTCGCCCTCACGCCCCGACCGGACCACATCGCCTGCCGACTGACACTCAGTGACCTGCGCGACCTGACCGTCGCCATCAGCCGCTGCCGCCGCATGCTCGACCTGGACGCCGACCCGGTCGCGATCGACGACCAGCTGCGCACGGACCCGCTCCTGGCACCCCTGGTGGACAAGGCGCCCGGCCGACGCGTCCCGCGCACGGTCGACGAGGCGGAGTTCGCGGTACGTGCCGTTCTGGGCCAGCAGGTCTCCACGGCGGCGGCCCGCACCCACGCGGGCCGTCTGGTCACCGCTCACGGCGAACCGGTGGACGACCCCGAGGGCGGCCTCACCCACCTCTTCCCGACCTCCGAGGCACTGGCCGCGGTCGACCCCGACTCGCTCGCGATGCCCCGCACCCGTCGCGCCACGTTCACCACCCTGGTGAGCCAACTGGCCGACGGCTCACTCCAGTTGGGCGTGGAAAGCGACTGGTCGCAAACCCGTGCCCGCCTCCTCGGCCTCCCCGGCTTCGGCCCGTGGACGGTCGACGTCATCGCCATGCGCTCCCTCGGCGACCCGGACGCCTTCCTCCCGACAGACCTCGGAATCCGCCGTGCCGCCCAGGAGTTGGGCCTGCCCTCGACCCCTGCCGCACTGACGGCCCGGGCAGCGGCCTGGCGGCCCTGGCGGGCGTACGCGGTCCAGTACCTGTGGGCCACCGACAGCCACCCGATCAACTTCATTCCCGCATAAGCACGTTGAGGACACGCCATGACCAGGCAGCACACCGTGATCGACAGCCCCTACGGCCCCCTGACCCTCGTCGCCGACGACGGCGTCCTGTGCGGCCTCTACATGACCGACCAACGCCACCGTCCACTTGAGGAGACCTTCGGCACGTTGGACGACGGATGGTCCAAGGAGACCGAGGACCAACTCAAGGCGTACTTCCAGGGGGAGTTGAGGGAGTTCACCCTGGAACTGCGCCTGCACGGGACGCCGTTCCAGCGCGAGGTCTGGGAACAGCTCCGCGGGATCCCGCACGGCGAGACCCGCACCTACGGCGAACTCGCCGACGCCCTCGGCAACCCCAAGGCCTCCCGCGCGGTCGGCCTCGCCAACGGCAGGAACCCGATCGGCATCATCGTCCCCTGCCACCGCGTGGTCGGCGCGAACGGCAGCCTCACGGGATACGGCGGCGGGCTGGAACGCAAGCAGCGGTTGCTGGACTTCGAGCGGGGAGCGGCGCTGTTCTAGCAGCCGCTCCCGGCGCTCACCCTGCGCAACAGTTCGGGCAGCGCCGTGCCGATCGGCTCCCGGATGACCTCCTCGGCCCGGTCGTCGTACGGTGTCGGCTCGGCGTTGACGATGACGAGCCGGGCGCCGTGGTCGGCGGCGACCCCGGCGAGCCCGGCCGCGGGCTGCACCTGAAGACTGCTGCCGACGGCGATGAAGACCTGGCAGGCCTTGGTGATGGCGACGGCCTCACCGAGCACCACGGGGTCGAGACGCTCGCCGAACATGACGGTCGCCGACTTCAGGATGCCGCCGCACTCCAGGCACGGCGGATCCACCTCGCCGGCCTCGACCCGGGCGAGCGCGTCCTCCATGGGGCCACGTGCATGGCACTTGGTGCACACCACCTGCCGTGCGGTGCCGTGCAGTTCGAGGACCTTGCGGGCGGGCATCCCGGCGAGCTGATGCAGCCCGTCCACGTTCTGTGTGATCACCCGCACCGGCACACCGGACTTCTCCAGTTCGGCCACCGCCACGTGGGCGGCGTTGGGCTCGGCCGACAGGGTCCGGTTCGCCCGCCGCATCTGCCACGAGCGACGACGGATCTCCGGATCGCCCATGTAGTACTCGTACGTCACGAGCTTCTGGGCTTCTGGGTCCTGCCGCCACAGCCCGTTGGGGCCGCGATAGTCGCGGATTCCGGAATCGGTGGAGACACCGGCGCCGCTGAGGAGTGCGACGAGGGGCTTGGTCATGGTGCCGAGGGTAGGGCGGCCGTCCGCCGGGAGCCAACGGAAAATCGGGCTCCCAGCCTCCTCACCCGACTCGCGGGCACGTGAGTTCCGGCGGAGTGCCTGCGGGCTTCGCGCTCGGCTTCAGTCGGCTGTCAGGCGACGCTGACCGCGTGAACCACCGTCGGCCGCTCCCGGATCAGGCCGTCCGCCTGTTGCCTCCACACGTGAGTGGCATGGGGCACTCTGAACGTGCAGTGGTGGCCGGACCTTTTTTGAAATACACAGCGTCCGGGCTCGAGTTCAGGGAGTGACGGCGGCGGGTGGTTGCGCCGGGCAAGGAGACCAGCGCGCGGTCCTGCCCGGCGTGATCGACGCGCGACCGGTGAGGATGTGAAGCCGGGCCACTGCGGGGACGTGCTGCTCCATGACGTCGGCACATCCAGGGACGCGGTGAGCAACCGGCGTGGGGCGTGACGTACTTGGGTACGGCGAAATGGGCTGGATGTGAACGCGGCCCGCCGAGTGGCCCTGAGGGCAGGTACGGCCGAGGGGCGGTCGGGAGAGCGGTCGGTCATCGAGGGACGCGCTGTCGAAGTGCTGTCCGGCCTGCGGGCCGGACAACGGATTGGGCTGTGCCCTCCACCGCCGCGGTGGAGGGCATGCACCGCCAATTCGCCATACAAGGGGCGATGCGGGGCCCAAACGATGACGCCGGGTCCGGAGGGCACGTGTCGGAGCCGAGATCGGTGTGGTGCTCGACGCTGAACTCGTCGCGCGACGCAGCCCGTTCGAGTTCGAGGTGGACGCGAGCCCAGCCGATCAGGAGGCTTGAACACGCCTCCACGCCACGTCCCTCACAGGACGCCTCGCGTCAGCCCACCCGGTGCCCGTCCTCCAGCTCCACCGTGCCCGTGTCGTCCGCGAGGACGTCCAGGGCGGCCAGCACCCGGCGGCCGAGCGCGCCCGGCATACGGTCCGTGAGCTCCTCGCGCGGCACCAGCCGCCACGACAGCAGCTCCTCCTCCTGGAGGCGGATCGACTTGAAGTCGTCCTCGGCGAGCACACCGCCGTCGTACAGGTAGGCGACCAGCGGGGGGCGGGCCGCCGTCCCGGGCACCCAGTCCACCGAAAGGAGCCGTCCGAGTTCACGGTCCAGGCCGATCTCCTCGACGGTCTCGCGGCGCGCTCCCTGGCGCGGGGTCTCGCCCTGGTCGGACTCGATCGTGCCGCCCGGAAGTGCCCAGCCCTCACGGTAGTTGGGCTCGACGAGCAGCACCCGGCCGGCGGCGTCACGGAAGAGAGCGGCGGCACCGGCGAGGATACGGGGGAGTCCGGCGACGTACGTGGCGAAGTCCTGGGAGGTGGTCACCTCCGAAGGGTAACCAGCCGGCACGGACGCCCCGCTCACCCAGGTCCCGGCGGGCGCAGGCAGTCGGTCAGGGGCA
The DNA here is from genome assembly GCF_036174265.1 of Streptomyces sp. NBC_00285. Taxonomy (NCBI): domain Bacteria; kingdom Bacillati; phylum Actinomycetota; class Actinomycetes; order Kitasatosporales; family Streptomycetaceae; genus Streptomyces; species Streptomyces sp. NBC_00285. The sequence continues at coordinate 8,592,880 of NZ_CP108055.1, forward strand.
GGGCGGCGGCCTGCCGCAGATGACGGTCGATCCGGTCCCGCGTCCACGGGTCGCTCCGCTTGCCGAGCACGCGATCCGGCCCAGCCGGCCCCCGAGGATGCGGTCTGCGAGCTCTGGCTCGGTGCCCACAGGGGGCACAGCTCCGGTCTGTCCCATTCCGGGAGTCCGCACAGCGGGTTCGCAGGGCCTTCTCAGGGTCCGGGCGGGGCATGACGCCGGGGGGCGTCTGCGGTTAGGGTCGCAGCGGCGCGACCTGGCCTTGACGTGCGCGAGGCCCGAGAGCAAGGGGAAAACGTGACACAGCGCGTGCTCATCGCCGCGGACAAGTTCAAGGGCTCGCTCACGGCCGTGCAGGTCGCGGAGCGGGTGACGGCCGGGCTGCGCAGGGTCGTGCCGGGCGTGGAGGTCGAGTCGCTGCCCGTGGCCGACGGCGGTGACGGCACCGTCGCCGCGGCGGTCGCGGCCGGATTCGAGCGCCGGGAGGTGCCGGTCGCCGGTCCCCTCGGGCAGGAGATCACCGCCGCGTTCGCGGTGCGCGGGGACACGGCCGTCGTGGAGATGGCCGAGGCCAGCGGCCTCCAGCGGCTCCCCGCGGGTGTCTTCGCCCCGCTCACGGCGTCCACGTACGGCTCCGGAGAGCTCCTGCGCGCCGCGCTGGACGCCAGCGCCCGCACGATCGTGTTCGGGGTCGGCGGCAGCGCCACCACCGACGGCGGCGCCGGAATGCTCTCCGCGCTCGGCGCCCGCTTCCTGGACGCCGACGGCGAGCCCGTGGCACCCGGAGGCGGAGGCCTCGCCGACATCGCCTCGGCCGACCTGTCGGGCCTTGACCCGCGGCTTGCCGACATCGACTTCGTCCTGGCCAGCGATGTCGACAACCCGCTGACCGGGCCCAAGGGTGCTCCGGCGGTGTACGGCCCGCAGAAGGGCGCCGCCCCGGACGACGTGGAGGCCCTCGACTCGGCGCTGGCCCACTACGCGAAGGTGCTGGAGAAGTCCGTCGGCGCGAAGGCCGCCGCGTACGCGGCCTCGCCGGGTGCGGGCGCGGCCGGCGGCATCGGCTACGGCGCTCTCCTCGTCGGCGCCCGGTTCCGGCCCGGTATCGAGGTCATGCTCGACGTCCTCGGGTTCGCGCCCGCGCTGGAGCGGGCGGAACTGGTGATCACCGGCGAGGGCTCGCTGGACGAGCAGACCCTGCACGGCAAGGCCCCGGCGGGCGTCGCCGCGGCCGCCCGTGCGAAGGGCAAGGAGGTCATCGCGGTGTGCGGTCGCCTAGCGCTGCCCCCGGAGGCCCTCGGCCGGGCGGGCATCCGCCGCGTGTACCCGCTCACCGACGCGGAGCCGGACATCCAGCGGTGCATCGCCGAGGCCGGGCCGATCCTGGAGGACGTGGCGGAGCAGATCGGCCGGGACTTCCTGGTCTGAGGGGGTCTCGGGGACGGCCTGACAAGGCGCGGACTCCGGAAGACACCCAGAAGGGCCCGAACCGATGACGGTTCGGGCCCTTCTCGGGCGATACGGCGGAGCCTTACGGGAGCTGGGCCGCGCGGGCCTCACGCCTGTTGCCGCGGAAGTTGTTCACTCGGCGGGCCGTGGCGAACAGGGGGATGACCGCGCCCATCACCAGCTGGAGGGCGCAACCCGTCTGGAGGAGGAGCTGCCCGCCCGGGGCGCCGAACGCCCAGGCTGCGAGGAGGCCCATCCCCAGGACGATCCAGGAGAGCATCGCGACCGCGAGGCGGCCCCGCGGCTTCGGGTACTCGACCCGGCTCACCATCAGCCAGGCCGTACCCACGATCGCCAGGAGCGTCGCCACGAAGGGGAGCTCCAGGAGCACGATCGAGACCACCGTCAGTGCGCCGAACGGTGAGGGCATGCCCTGGAAGGTGCCGTCCTTCACCGTCACGCAGGAGAACCGCGCGAGTCTCAGCACCACCGCGAGAAGCACCACCACCGCCCCGACAGCGGCGACCTTCTGCGACGCGTCGTCCGCGACCATGCCGTAGACGAGCACGAAGTACGCCGGCGCGAGGCCGAAGCTGATCAGGTCGGAGAGGTTGTCCAGCTCCGCGCCCATCGGCGAGGAGCGCAGCTTGCGCGCCACCAGGCCGTCGAAGAGGTCGAAGACCGCCGCGCACAGCATCAGGATGACCGCCGTGGCCGCGCTGTTGCGGGCCATGCCGGATTCCTGGCTGTCGGTGAGGTGCGGGATCAGGATGCCGGTGGTGGTGAAGTACACCGCCATGAAGCCGCACGTGGCGTTGCCGAGGGTGAGGGTGTCCGCTATTGAGAGGCGGAGAGAAAGAGGCATCTCCTCCTCGTCGTCCACCTCGTCGGCCTCGGGCACCCAGCCCGCCTGGGTCTCAGGATCAGTCACGGTCAATGCGAGTCACCCCAGCCATCGTCTTCTCGCCGACCTCGACCGCGACCTCCACGCCTTCCGGCAGGTAGATGTCGACGCGCGAGCCGAAGCGGATCAGACCGATGCGGTCGCCCTGCTCGACCTTCGTGCCCTGCGGGATGTAGGGGACGATTCGGCGGGCCACCGCGCCGGCGATCTGGATCATCTCGATGTCACCGAGTTCGGTGTCGAAGTGCCAGACGACGCGCTCGTTGTTCTCGCTCTCCTTGTTGAACGCCGGAACGAACCCGCCGGGGATGTGCTCGACCGATGTCACCGTGCCGGAGAGAGGCGCGCGGTTGACGTGGACGTTGAGCGGGCTCATGAAGATCGCGACGCGGGTGCGACCGTCCTTCCACGGCATGATGCTCTGCACCACGCCGTCGGCGGGCGAGATGACCCGGCCCGGGGCGATCTCGCGCTCGGGGTCACGGAAGAACCACAGCATGCCCGCCGCCAGTGCGGTGGTGGGCACGGCGACGGCCTTCGCGACGCCGGAGCGGCGTGCGCGCAGCAGGCTGACGGCTGCGGTGGCGACGGTCGGAAGGAGCCACGGCGATGCTCCGCGCGCGAGGCGTACGCCTGCCAGGCTGTCGCGAGGTGCAGAGGTTTGGCTGTGGGGCATGGATGACCTTCGTAGCGGATGATGCCGCGCACTAGACGGGGGACGGCGGCTTTCCGGAATCGTACCGGGCGAGGGCCACAACTGGGCAAGCCAGGAAGCCGAGTCGGGGTTCGAAGCGCGTTGACGGGGTGTGATCTTCTTCTCCAAGAAAACACCCCGTATTCGGACATCTAGCCCTGGAACCGATACTCTTCGAGAAGCCTGCGACCGATGATCATTTTCTGGATCTCGGCGGTACCTTCACCGATCAGCAGCATCGGGGCCTCACGGTAGAGGCGCTCGATCTCGTACTCCTTGGAGAAGCCGTAGCCGCCGTGGATCCGGAAGGCGTCCTCCACGACCTCTTTGCAGTACTCGGAGGCGAGGTACTTCGCCATCCCTGCCTCAAGGTCGTTTCGCTCCCCGGAGTCCTTTTTGCGTGCCGCATTGACCATCATCGCATGCGCGGCCTCGACCTTGGTAGCCATCTCGGCCAGCTTGAACTGAATCGCCTGGTGCTGGGCGATCGGCTTGCCGAAGGTGTGGCGCTGCTGGGCGTACGAGACGCCCAGTTCGAAGGCACGCTGAGCGACGCCGCAACCGCGTGCCGCCACATTGACGCGGCCCACCTCGACCCCGTCCATCATTTGGTAAAAACCTCGGCCGGTGGCCCCGCCCAGCACGCGATCGGCCGGAAGTCGCAGGCCATCCATGATCATCTCGGTTGTGTCGACGCCCTTGTAGCCCATCTTGTCGATCTTCCCGGGGATGGTGAGGCCGGGGCGGACCTCTCCGAAACCGGGTTCCTTCTCGATCAGGAAGGTCGTCATCGACTTGTGGGGCGCGGTGCCTTCAGGGTGTCCTTCATCACTTCGGACGAGAACGGCCACCAGACTTGACGTTCCGCCGTTCGTCAGCCACATCTTCTGGCCGTTGAGGACGTATTCCTCGCCGTCCCTGACCGCCTTGGAGGCGATGGCGGACACGTCTGATCCGAGCGCCGGCTCCGACATCGAGAACGCGCCCCGGATGTCGCCGGCCGCCATGCGCGGCAGGAAGTGGTCCTTCTGCTCCTGCGTGCCGTGCTGCTTGAGCATGTACGCCACGATGAAGTGGGTGTTGATGATGCCGGAGACGGACATCCAGCCGCGGGCGATCTCCTCGACGCACAGCGCGTACGTCAGGAGCGACTCGCCCAGGCCGCCGTACTCCTCGGGGATCATCAGCCCGAAAAGGCCCAACTCCCTGAGACCGTCGACGATCTGCTGCGGGTACTCGTCGCGGTGCTCCAGCTCGGTGGCGACCGGGATGATCTCCTTGTCCACGAAGTCGCGGACCGTGGAGAGGATTTCCTGCTGGATGTCGGTCAGACCGGCGGTCTGGGCGAGTCGCGCCATGGCTACTTCTCCTGCTCCTTGAGCTGGGGCCGGCCGGGCTGCTCGCCGCCGCGCTCCTTGATGTACGTCTCGGTCGGCACCAGCACCTTGCGGCGGAACACGCAGACCAGCGTGCCGTCCTGCTTGTAGCCCTTGGTCTCCACGTACACGATCCCGCGGTCGTTCTTCGACTTGGACGGCCACTTGTCGAGCACGGTCGTCTCGCCGTAGAGCGTGTCGCCGTGGAAGGTCGGCGCCACGTGCTTGAGCGACTCGATCTCCAGGTTGGCGATCGCCTTGCCGGAGACGTCCGGCACGGACATGCCGAGCAGCAGGGAGTAGATGTAGTTCCCGACCACGACGTTCTTGCCGAAGTCCGTCGTCTTCTCGGCGTAGTTGACGTCCATGTGGAGCGGGTGGTGGTTCATGGTGAGGAGACAGAAGAGGTGGTCGTCGTACTCCGTGACTGTCTTCCCGGGCCAGTGCTTGTAGACAGCCCCGACCTCGAACTCCTCGTAGGTGCGTCCGAACTGCATGGCCTCAGGCCTCCGGAATCTCGAACTTCGACGTGCGCTGCATGCCGGCCGCCCGTCCCTTGCCGGAGATGACCAGCGCCATCTTGCGGCTGGCCTCGTCGATCATCTCGTCGCCGATCATCGCGGAGCCCTTCTTGCCGCCCGCCTCGGACGTGAAGTACTCGTACGCGTCGAGGATCAGCTCGGCGTGGTCGTAGTCCTCCTGCGAGGGCGAGAAGATCTCGTTGGACGCCTCGACCTGGCCCGGGTGCAGCACCCACTTGCCGTCGAAGCCGAGGGCCGCGGCGCGCTGGGCGACCTCGCGGTAGCCGTCCACGTTGCGGATCTGCAGGTAGGGGCCGTCGATCGCCTGGAGGTTGTTGGCGCGGGCGGCCATAAGGATCTTCATCAGGATGTAGTGGTAGGCGTCCGCCGGGTAGCCGGGCGGCTGCTCGCCCACGACCAGCGACTTCATGTTGATCGACGCCATGAAGTCGGCCGGGCCGAAGATGATCGTCTCGACGCGCTGGGAGGCCGTCGCGATCTCGTTGACGTTGTTGAGGCCCTGGGCGTTCTCGATCTGCGCCTCGATGCCGATCTTGCCGACCTCGAAGCCCATCGTCTTCTCGATCTGCGTCAGCAGCAGGTCCAGGGCGACGACCTGCTGGGCCGTCTGCACCTTCGGCAGCATGATGCAGTCGAGGTTCTGGCCCGCGCCCTCGACGACCGTGACGACGTCGCGGTACGTCCACTCGGTCGTCCAGTCGTTGACGCGCACGACCCTCGTCTTGCCCGTCCAGTCACCCTCGTTGAGGAACTTGACGATGGTGTGCCTCGCCTCGGGCTTGGCGAGCGGGGCGCACGCGTCCTCCAGGTCGAGGAAGACCTGGTCCGCCGGGAGGCCCTGCGCCTTCTCAAGGAAGCGGGGGTTGCTTCCCGGGACCGCGAGACACGAGCGGCGGGGACGCAGACGGTTGACGGTCATGCGGGGACCTCCAGGGGGTCGAGCTTGTTCGCTTTCCGGATCTCGTCGACGATGCGGCCGATGATGCCGGTGATGTCGAAGTCCTTCGGGGTGAAGACAGCGGCCACTCCGGCTGCCCGCAATTGCTCGGCGTCTCCACTGGGGATGATCCCACCGGCGATGACAGGTACATCTGTGGCGCCTGCCACATGCAGCCTCTCCAGGACGTCCGGCACCAGCTGCGCGTGCGAGCCGGACAGGATGGACAGACCGACCGCGTGCACGTCCTCGGCGAGGGCCGCGTCCACGATCTGCTCAGGGGTGAGCCGGATGCCCTGGTAGACCACCTCGAAGCCGGCGTCCCGTGCGCGGACGGCGATCTGCTCGGCCCCGTTGGAGTGCCCGTCCAGGCCGGGCTTGCCGACCAGGAAGCGCAGCTTTCCGACGCCCAGGTCCCTGGCGGTCACCTCGACCTTTCGGCGTACGTCGGCCATGGCCGAGCCCGCTTCGGCGCGGACCGCGACCGGCGCGGAGGAGACACCTGTGGGCGCCCGGAACTCGCCGAACACCTCCCGCAGCGCCCCGGACCACTCACCGGTCGTGACTCCCGCGCGGGCGCACTCCAGGGTGGCCTCCATGAGGTTGCCGGTGCCCTTGGCGGCCTCCTTCAGCTTCTCCAGCGCCTTGCAGGGGCGCGGGTGGTTGAAGGGCGGCTGGTACCGCGTGTCCCGCCAGTGCTGGAGTCCCGCGATCACCTGGGCCTCGACGGCCGGGTCGACCGTCTGGATCGCGGTGTCCAGGTCGGCCGTCAGCGGGTTCGGCTCGGTCGTCTCGAAGATGTTGACGCCGATGATCTTCTCCTGCCCGGACTCGATCCGGGCCCGGCGCTCGGCGTGCGAGGAGACGAGCTGCGACTTGAGGTAGCCCGACTCGACAGCGGCCATCGCGCCGCCCATCTCCTGGATCCGCTCGATCTCCGCGAAGGACTCCTCGACGAGTTTGCCCACCTTCGCCTCGATGACGTGCGAGCCCTCGAAGATGTCCTCGTACTCCAGCAGGTCGCTCTCATGGGCGAGGACCTGCTGGATGCGCAGCGACCACTGCTGGTCCCAGGGCCGGGGGAGACCGAGGGCCTCGTTCCAGGCCGGCAGCTGCACGGCACGCGCGCGTGCGTCCTTCGAGAGCGTCACCGCCAGCATCTCCAGCACGATCCGCTGGACGTTGTTCTCCGGCTGCGCCTCGGTCAGTCCGAGGGAGTTGACCTGGACGCCGTACCGGAAGCGGCGCTGCTTGGGGTTCTCGATGCCGTAGCGCTCGCGCGTGATCCGGTCCCAGATCCGCCCGAACGCGCGCATCTTGCACATCTCCTCGACGAAGCGGACGCCCGCGTTCACGAAGAAGGAGATGCGGGCGACGACGTCCCCGAACTTCTCGGCCGGCACCTGCCCGGAGTCCCGGACGGCGTCCAGGACCGCGATCGCCGTCGACATCGCGTACGCGATCTCCTGGACCGGCGTGGCACCCGCCTCCTGCAGGTGGTAGCTGCAGATGTTGATCGGGTTCCACTTCGGGATGTGGGAGACCGTGTACGCGATCATGTCGGTCGTCAGCCGGAGGGAGGGCACCGGCGGGAACACATGCGTGCCCCGCGACAGGTACTCCTTGACGATGTCGTTCTGGGTCGTGCCCTGGAGCCGGGTGATGTCGACGCCCTGCTCCTCGGCGACGACCTGGTAGAGCGCCAGCAGCCACATGGCGGTGGCGTTGATCGTCATCGAGGTGTTCATCTGGTCCAGGGGGATGTCCTGGAACAGCCGGCGCATGTCACCGAGGTGCGCGATCGGTACGCCGACCCGGCCCACCTCGCCGCGGGCGAGGATGTGGTCGGAGTCGTAGCCGGTCTGCGTCGGCAGGTCGAACGCCACCGACAGACCGGTCTGGCCCTTGGCGAGGTTACGCCGGTACAACTCGTTGGACGCCTCGGCCGTGGAGTGGCCGGCATACGTGCGCATGAGCCACGGCCGGTCCTTCTCCCGCTTGCCTTCGGCGGGCTGACGCTCAGTCATCTATGACCCCGGGTGTCTCAGATGTTGCGGAAGCGGTTGATGCCGTCGATGTGCTTGGCGCGCATCTCCTCGTCGCGCACACCCAGGCCCTCCTCGGGGGCCAGGCACAGCACGCCGACCTTGCCCTGGTGGAGGTTGCGGTGCACGTCGTAGGCGGCCTGTCCGGTCTCCTCCAGGGAGTACACCTTGGACAGAGTCGGGTGGATCTTGCCCTTCGCGACCAGCCGGTTGGCCTCCCAGGCCTCGCGGTAGTTGGCGAAGTGCGAGCCGATGATCCGCTTCAGGGACATCCACAGGTAGCGGTTGTCGTACTCGTGGTTGAAGCCCGAGGTGGAGGCGCAGGTGACGATCGTGCCGCCCTTGCGCGTGACGTAGACCGAGGCGCCGAAGGTCTCGCGGCCGGGGTGCTCGAAGACGATGTCCACGTCCTCGCCGCCGGTGAGCTCGCGGATGCGCTTGCCGAAGCGCTTCCACTCCCGCGGGTCCTGCTCGTGCTCGTTCTTCCAGAACTGGTAGCCCTCGGCGTTGCGGTCGATGATCGCGTCGGCGCCCATCGTGCGGCAGATGTCCGCCTTCTGGGGCGAGGACACGACGCAGATCGGGTTGGCGCCGCCGGCCAGCGCGAACTGGGTGGCGTACGAGCCCAGCCCGCCGCTCGCGCCCCAGATCAGGACGTTGTCGCCCTGCTTCATACCGGCACCGTTGCGGGAGACCAGCTGCCGGTACGCGGTGGAGTTCACGAGGCCCGGGGCGGCGGCCTCCTCCCAGCTCAGGTGATCCGGCTTCGGCATCAGCTGGTTGGACTTGACGAGCGCGACCTCGGCGAGGCCGCCGAAGTTGGTCTCGAAGCCCCAGATCCGCTGCTCGGGGTCGAGCATCGTGTCGTTGTGGCCGTCCGAGGACTCCAGCTCCACGCTCAGACAGTGCGCGACGACCTCGTCACCGGGCCTCCAGGCGTTGACGCCCGGGCCGGTGCGCAGCACGACGCCCGCGAGGTCGGAGCCGATGATGTGGTACGGCAGGTCGTGGCGCTTGGTCAGCTCGGAGAGCTTGCCGTAGCGCTCCAGGAACCCGAAGGTCGACATGGGTTCGAAGATCGAGGTCCACACGGAGTTGTAGTTGACGCTCGACGCCATGACGGCGACCAGGGCCTCGCCCGGGCCCAGCTCGGGCAGGGCGACCTCGTCGAGGTGGATCGACTTGCGCGGGTCCTTGTCGCGGGTCTCCAGGCCCTCGAACATCTCCGTCTCGTCCTTGTGCACGGTGATCGCGCGGTACGACTCGGGGAGCGGCAGCGCGGCGAAGTCGGCCGGAGTCGAGTCCGGCGACTGGATCGCGTCCAGGATGTCCTTCACGGTCACGGTGTTGCCTCCGGCGGTTGGGGTCTCCCCGGTTCGAGCGAAGTCGAGAACTGGGGAAGCGTCCTGAGGGAGGGACGCTGAGGGTCACGTCGGTGCCGTCGGTTCGGCGGTGTTCTTGCTCGGCAGCGCTTTGTGGCGCGGAAGGTTGCCTGTGACGCAGGCGTCCGGGCGAGCAGCTCGATGAGTTGCTGGGACAGCCGGCGTGCGAAAGGTCTCTGCACGCCGGCCGCCCGGACTCCTTCAACGTAAGACACCGCGTGCCACCATGCAAGGCACTGAGTGCCAGAGATTGCTCTCAGATGAAATCTTTACGTAACAAATGAGCGATGATCGATCAAAGCTACCGGCGAGTAGGCATCAATCGGGCGCTATCGGTTGCCTGATCCATCGCCTGATCCATCGCCTGTTCCGCCTGGAGGACATCGGCCGGGCATGCCTGGTGCAGGGCCATCCCGGTCCGCGGCTCCCGCGCTCCCGCGCCCGCTCAGTTCCTCGATGTTCGTCAGCCGGCACAGCAAGCAGTGGGTTCCGCCGTCCTCACCGGCTGGAACCCGCACTCCGCCCACGCGATCAGCGTCTCCCGCGGGCCGGCGAGCAGCGCGGTCGCATACCGGACCCGCTCCTGCCGTACGGCCGGGGTTGCCGAACCGCCCCAGGAGCCGGGGCGGCTGATCAGGGGGTGGGTGACCGGGGGAGGCGGACCCGGAGCAGGCAGTCAGGTTGCCCCTGCAGGACGCTGAGAACCGTCACCGCTCCTTGAGTGCCTGCTCGATGGCCCGCATCACTTCGTCGAGCGGCGCGTCCGTCCGGGCGACGGTCACCAGGACCTCCCCCTGAGAGGCCACCGAGGCCGGCGCCGGACGCGGCGAGGCGTCCCGGCCCGCCCCGATCCCCGTCCCGAAGGTCTTGCGCACGATCGCGAAGGCGTGGTCCAACTGCGTCTCCACGTCGCCCTGCCCCCCGGCCCGGAGCCACCGCCGCAGCACATGGTTGTGGGCGGTGACCACGGCCGATGCGGCGACCTCCGCCAGCAGGGGGTCGTCGTTCGCGTCGTCGTCGTGCGCGTGCTCGTCGAAGTGCCCCAGCAGATACCGCGTGAAGAGCCGCTCGTAGCGGGCCACCGACGCGATCTCGGCCTCCCGCAGCGTCGGCACCTCGCGCGTCAGCTTGTAGCGGGCGACGGAGATCTCCGGCCGGCCCGCGTACATCTTCATGACTTCCTTGATGCCGCGGCACACCGTGTCGAGCGGATGCTCGTGCGCGGGGGCCGCGTTGAGCACTGCCTCGGCCCGGATCAGGGTGTCGTCGTGATCGGGGAAGATCGCCTCTTCCTTGGAGCGGAAGTGGCGGAAGAAGGTGCGACGGGCGACCCCGGCCGCGGCCGCGATCTCGTCGACGGTGGTCGCCTCGTACCCCTTGGTGGAGAACAGCTCCATCGCGGCGGCCGCCAGTTCTCGGCGCATCTTGAGCCGCTGCGCGGCCGCGCGAGTGCCTGCCGCGTTTTCCGGCGCGTCGGGCGTGGCTGGTGTACGGGAGGACCTGGCGGGCTGGGGCATGACCCGAACGTACTGCATGTGCGCAGGCTGGTGCGCGTGTCCGGGGGTTCCCCCGCCCGGGACCGGCGGGCATATGCCGGCTCCTGTGAGCGGGGGCGGACTGCCCGGGTCGAGCAGTCCGCCCCAGTCCTCACCGTCCGTGAACCGGTCGCCGGGACGCTCAGCGCCGGGCATATTCGCGGAAGCCACGGCCGGTCTTGCGGCCGAGGCAGCCCGCGGCCACCAGGTGCTCCAGGAGCGGCGCCGGTGCGAGGCCCGGGTCGCGGAACTCGCGGTGCAGGACCTTCTCGATCGCGAGCGAGACGTCGAGGCCGACGACGTCCAGGAGCTCGAAGGGGCCCATCGGATAGCCGCCGCCCAGCTTCATCGCCGCGTCGATGTCGTCGAGGGTCGCGTAGTGCTCCTGGACCATCTTGATCGCGTTGTTGAGGTACGGGAACAGCAGGGCGTTCACGATGAAGCCCGCCCGGTCCCCGCAGTCGACCGCGTGCTTCCTGATCCGGACACAGACCTCACGGACCGTCGAGTGGACGTCGTCGGCCGTCAGGACCGTACGGACGACCTCGACCAGCTTCATCGCCGGCGCCGGGTTGAAGAAGTGCATGCCGATCACGTCCTGCGGGCGCGAGGTGGCGCGGGCGCAGGCGACGACGGGCAGCGAGGAGGTCGTGGTCGCCAGGACCGCGCCCGGCTTGCAGACCTTGTCCAGCGCCTGGAAGAGCTGCTGCTTGATCTCCAGGTCCTCGGCGACGGCCTCCACCGCAAGGTCGACGTCCGCGAAGGACTCGTACGAGCCCGCCGCGGTGATGCGGTCCAGGGTCTGCGCGGCCGCCTCGGCGGTCATCCGGCCCTTGTCGACAGAGCGCGAAAGGGACTTGCCGATACGGGCCTTCGCCGTCTGCGCCTTCTCCTCGCTGCGGGCGGCGAGGACGACCTCGTACCCGGCCTTCGCGAAGACCTCGGCGATGCCGGACGCCATGGTCCCGGACCCCGCGACCCCGACGGAGCGGACCTCGCGGCCCGGGGTCTGCGCTGAGCTCTCCAGGGGCGTCAGCGCGTCCCGCACCGCCGTCGCGCTGCCCGGGGCGTCGTAGGTGTAGAAGCCGCGTCCCGACTTACGGCCGGTCAGGCCCGCCTCGCTGAGCTGCTTGAGGATCGGGGCGGGGGCGTGCAACCGGTCGTGGGACTCGGAGTACATGGCTTCGAGGACGGTGCGGGCGGTGTCGACGCCGATCAGGTCGAGCAGGGCGAGGGGGCCCATGGGCAGGCCGCAGCCGAGCCGCATCGCAGCGTCGATGTCCTCGCGGGAGGCGTACTTCGCCTCGTACATCGCGGCCGCCTGGTTGAGGTAGCCGAACAGCAGCCCGTCGGCGACGAAACCGGGCCGGTCGCCGACCGCGACGGGCTCCTTGCCGAGGTCGAGGGCGAGGTTGGTGACCGCGGTGACGGCCGTCGGCGCGGTGAGCACCGAGGAGACCACCTCGACCAGCTTCATCGCGGGCGCCGGGTTGAAGAAGTGCAGACCGAGCACGCGCTCCGGGCGGGCCGAGTCGGCGGCCAGCCGGGTCACGGACAGGGCGTTGGTGCCGGTCGCGAGGATCGTCTCCGGGCGCACGATCCCGTCGAGCTCACGGAAGATCCGGTGCTTTATCTCGTACGACTCCGGAACCACCTCGATGACGAGGTCGGCGTCGGCCGCGGCCCGCAGGTCGGTGGAGGTGCGGAAGCGGGCCACGACGTCCGCGCGCTCCTGCTCGGTGAGCCGGCCGCGCTCCACGGCACGGGCGGTCGCGGTCTCCAGGGCCTCGACGGCCTTGGCGGTCTGCGCCTCGCCGACGTCGATGCCGACGACCTGGCGGCCGGCCTTGGCGAGGACCTCGGCGATGCCGGTGCCCATGGTGCCGAGGCCGACGACGGCGATCGTCTGGAGCGGGGACGAAGAGGGGTCGGACAGGGGAGTGGCCATCGCGGAACTCCAGGAATGAGGGTGACGACTGGGAGCGCGACCCGGTACGCCGACAGGCGCACCGGGTGCGTGAGGAACTGCGGAATGCGGGTGGTGCCGGGCTGCTGGCGCACACGCCCGGGCCGTCGTCGCGGGCGTGCACACGCCCGGAGAACGGTGGAAGCCGACCGGCCCTGTCCCAAGCCGGGTCGCACTGAGAACTGCGGTACCTGAGGCACCGAACCGACTGCTCTCGCGGTGGCTGCGTCACCAGGCCACCGCAAGGAGTTCCACGAGTGGGTAACTCGCTCGTCTGAGCTTAACCGGTGAGTAACGAGCGCGCCAGCCCCCGGATTTGTGATGTACGTCCCGCGCCCCCGACGAGCCGCCTAACCTCGGGTTCATGGACGAAGAGTTGCGATCGCTCACGGAGCGCTTACGGCAGGAGTCGGGAGCATCGGCCGCCTACGAGCGTCTTGAGGCGACCGAGGACCCCGATGAGCTGGCCCAAGTGCTCACCGAGCCCGGACAGCCGCTGTGGGCCAGGGAGTTGGCCGCGTTCCGGCTCGGGCTCGCGGGGGACCGCCGGGCCTTCGAGTCACTCGTCCTGCTGCTCAACCACCGCGAGCCGCCGCGCTGTGCCACCGCCGCCTACGCCCTCGCCCGTCTGGGAGACCCGCGCACGGCCCGCGCGGCGGCCACCCTGGCCACCAACGAACTCCGTGTCGCCTACGCCCTGCACCCGGTCCGGCTGCTGGCCGAACTGCACGCCCCCGAGTCGGTGCCCGCCCTGATCACCACGCTGGAGCGCCGGCTCAGCCCGCACGATCCGTACCGCCGCGTGGCACTCGCCTGTGTGGAGGGACTCGGCGCCCTGGCGGACGACCGGGCCCGGCCCGTGCTGAACGAGGCCCTCGCCCATCCCTCGCTCGCGGAGGAGGCGGTGCGGGCGCTGGCGCGGATCCCACGGCAGCGGTAACAGGCCGGGGACGTGAGGGGTCAGGGAGTCAGCGCCTTCGTGTACCGCACCTCCGGCACCGGAACGCCGTCCACCTCGAAGGGCTCCTCCGCGCCGTCGGCCGCGAAGCCCTGACGTTCGTAGAAGCGCCGGGCGTGTGTGTTGTCCTTGAGGACCCACAGGAGCATGCGGGGGTGACCGGCGGCCGAGGTGCGGCGCACGGACTCCTGGAGCAGGGCGTGTCCGATGCCGCTCCCGATCCGCTGCGGGGCTACGTAGATCGCGTACAACTCGGCTTCTTCGGTGCGCAGTTCACCGTCGCGGTAGGGGCCGTGGCAGGCCCAGCCGAGGATCTCGCCGTGCCGTTCGGCGACCAGATCCATGATGCGTCCGCCGCCCTGTCCGAAGCGGGCGCGGCGCCGCTCGGCGTCCGCCGGCACGCTGAGCCCGTCGAGGAACGGCTGCGGCATGAGGCCGCGGTATGCGCTCTGCCAGCCCCGGATCCGGATCTCCGAGACCCGGTCGCAGTCGGCGAGGGCCATCTCGCGGATGAGGAGAGGGGCGTCCATGACGGCACCCTAGGCGGCGTCCGCCCTCACCGGCCTCCGAATTACCCGCCGACCACCGCGAACGCCTCGATCTCCATCAGGAACTCCGGCCGCACCAGCCCGGCGACCTGGACGGCGGAGGCCGCGGGCAACCGGTCGTCGGGTATGTGCTCGGCGCGGGCCGCCCGGATCGCCGGCATGTGGGCCATGTCCGTGACGAAGAAGGTGAGCTTGACGACGTCGTCGAAGTCCGCCCCGGCGGCGGCCAGGCAGCGGCGGAGGTTCTCGAAGACCTGGCGGGCCTGGGCGGCGGCGTCGCCCTCGCCGACGAGCCCGCCGCCCTCGTCGAGGGCAACCTGGCCCGAGACCGCGACGAAACGGCCGCGGCCCAGCACCACGTGGGAGTACTGGGCCGCGGGGGCGACCCCGGCGGGGGTGGGAATCCTGGTCAGCTCGGTCATGCGTCCATGGTGGACCACGGCACTGACAACGCCCGTCCCCGACGGAGCCTCAGGCACTCAGCTGCGGAAGCCGAGCAGCCCGTGCAGAGCCGAGCCGCGCGAGGACGTGGACGCGGCCTTGGAACTCAGCGGCTTGGGATCGGGCATCGCCCTGCACACCGCGTCGGCCTCACCGTGGCCGCGCGGGACGGTGCCGTCGGTCAGATACCCGGCCAGGTACTTGTCCAGACACGTGTTCCCGCTCAGCGTGATGCCGTGGTTCCCGCCGCCCTGCTCGACGACCAGACTGGAGCCGGCCAGCAGGCGGTGCACGGTGACGCCGCCCTCGTACGGGGTGGCCGCGTCGTTCGTCGCCTGGAAGAGCAGCGTCGGCGGCAGCTTGCCGTTGGCGATGTTCACCGGGTCGAGCGTTTCCGTGGGCCAGAACGCGCACGGCGCGTTGTACCAGGCGTTGCTCCAGGCCATGAGCGGGGCCTTCTCGTACACCGCCCAGTTGTCCCGCTGCCATTGCTTCCAGTCACGTGGCCAGGAGGCGTCACGGCACTGCACGGACGTGTAGACGCTGTAGCCGTTGTCCCCGGACGCGTCGACGGCGCCGAAGTTCTCGTAGGCCTCGACGAGCGGGTCGGCGTCCTTGCCGTTCACGTACGCCGCGAACGCCTCGGCGAGATAGGGCCAGTAGCCGTTGTAGTAGCCGCCGGGGATGAAGGTGTCCTCCAGTTCCGAGGCGCCGACCTTGCCGCCCGCGGGCTTCTTGGCGAGGGCTGCCCGCATCGCGTACCACTTGGCCTCGATCTTCTCCGGATCGGTGCCGAGCTTGTAC
The DNA here is from genome assembly GCF_036174265.1 of Streptomyces sp. NBC_00285. Taxonomy (NCBI): domain Bacteria; kingdom Bacillati; phylum Actinomycetota; class Actinomycetes; order Kitasatosporales; family Streptomycetaceae; genus Streptomyces; species Streptomyces sp. NBC_00285. The sequence goes on from NZ_CP108055.1 coordinate 8,608,458, forward strand.
GTCGCGTTGTACTTGGCGATCCATGCCATGAGCGCGCGGTGCCGGTCGTTGAAGGCGTAGTCCTGGGCGAGGTTGTCGTCGTACCAGACCCCGGTCGGGTCGACGATCGAGTCCAGGACCAGGCGGCGCACCTGGTGGGGGAAGAGCTTGGCGTAGACGGCGCCCAGATAGGTGCCGTACGAGTAGCCGAAGTAGTTGATCTGCTCGGCGCCGAGTGCCCGGCGGATCGAGTCCATGTCCCGCACGGCGCTGATGGTGTCGATGTACGGGAGCACGCTCGCGTACTTGCGGCCGCAGGCGGCGGCGAAGGACTTGGCGCGCTCCAGGTTGGCCTTCTCGATGGCGGGGGTGCTCGGTACGGAGTCGGGGCGCACCGGGTTGAAGTGGCCCGGCTTGCAGTCGAGGGCGGGCTTGCTCCTGCCCACACCGCGCGGGTCGAAGCCGATGACGTCGTACCGGGCCGCGACCGCCTTGGGCAGGCCGGAGGCGATGAACCCGGCGAAGGTCAGACCGCTGCCGCCGGGGCCGCCGGGGTTGACCAGCAGCGGGCCCTGGTACTTCTTCGCGGTGTGCGGGACGCGGGACAGCGCGAGGGTGATCTGTTTCCCGCGCGGGTCCGCGTGGTCGAGCGGCACTTTGAGGGACGCGCACTGAAGGGTCGGGTAGTCGGCGGTGCCGCACTTCTTCCAGGCGAGCCGCGCGGTCGGGGCGGAGTGGGTGGCCTGTGCGGTGCCGGCGCCGGCGGGGACGGCGGTGAAGCCCCCGGCCATGACGACCGCGGCACCGCACAGGACGGCTGCGCGTTTTCTCATGAAGTCCTCCCAGGACGGAGGGATTCGGGCCGCGAGGGTCACGGTCCACGCCGCATCGTCCCGGGAAGCACGTCCGGAAGAACCTGTTCTGACAATACTTGACCCGATTGGGCCGTCCGATGCGCTCGAACGCTCTCAGATCAACGTGAGTTGGGTCGGTTCGGACATCGGCTCGGCCTCGGGCTCCGGCTCCCGGATCCGCCGCGGCATCCCCGCGCCCGCGGGGCCGATGCCGTACTCCTGGGCCAGCTCGTGGACCTGACGGGTGATCCGGCGCTGGTACCACTTCGGGGCGTAGGAGCCGTCCGCGTAGAGCCGCTCGTAGCGGCGCACCAGGTGCGGGTGTTCCCGGTTCAGCCAGGCCATGAACCACTCCCGGGCTCCCGGCCGCAGATGCAGCACCAGCGGGGTGACGGAGGTGGCCCCCGCGGCGGCGATCGAGCGCACGGTGGCCCGCAGCTGTGCCGGGTTGTCGCTCAGGAACGGGATCACCGGCGCCATCAGGACCCCGCACCCGATGCCGTGCTCGGCCAGTGTCCTGACCGCTTCCAGGCGTCGCTCCGGAGCGGGTGTGCCCGGCTCGACGGTGCGCCACAGCTCGGGGTCGGTGAAGCCGACCGACACGGAGATGCCGACGTCGGTCACCTCGGCCGCCTGCTTCAGCAGGTCCAGGTCGCGCAGGATCAGCGTGCCCTTCGTCAGGATCGAGAAGGGGTTGGCGTGGTCGCGCAGGGCGGCGAGGATGCCCGGCATCAGCCGGTAGCGGCCCTCCGCGCGCTGGTAGCAGTCGACGTTGGTGCCCATCGCTATGTGCTCACCGGTCCAGCGGCGCGAGCCCAACTGGCGGCGCAGCAGCTCGGGCGCGTTCACCTTGACCACGATCTGCGAGTCGAAACCGAGCCCCGTGTCCAGGTCGAGATAGCTGTGGGTCTTGCGGGCGAAGCAGTACACGCACGCGTGCGTGCAGCCCCGGTAGGGGTTGACCGTCCACTCGAAGGGCATGCGGGAGGCGCCCGGCACCCGGTTGATGATCGAACGGGCCCGGATCTCGTGGAACGTGATCCCGGCGAACTCGGGTGTGTCGAAGGTACGGCTGACCACCGCGTCGGCGCCGAACAGGGCGGCGTCGGCCCGTCCGTGTTCGGCGGAGCCGGTGAGGTTCTCCCAGCGCATGAGGCCTCCTCGGTAGCACTGCCCTCCGAGTGAAACACTTGTTCGAATTCTTGTGCAACCCCGATTTGGGAGCCCGTGGGCGGGGGTGGTTGGCTTGCCCCGACCCCGAGAACCCGAAGTCCTGGAGGAAGTCGATGGCGCAGGTCGAGGCCACTACGGAGCGGATCGTCGAGGCGGACGCGGAGAAGGTGTTCGACGCCGTCGCCGACTACAGCGGCACGCGCTCGAAGGTGATGCCCGAGCAGTTCAGCGAGTACGAGGTGCGCGAGGGCGGCGACGGCGAGGGCACCCTCGTCCACTGGAAGCTCCAGGCCACCAGCAAGCGTGTGCGCGACTGCCTGCTGGAGGTCACCGAGCCCACCGACGGCGAACTCGTCGAGAAGGACCGCAACTCGACCATGGTCACCACCTGGCGGGTCACCCCGGCAGGCGAGGGCAAGGCCCGGGTCGTCGTGACCACCACCTGGGACGGCGCCGGAGGTGTCGGCGGCTTCTTCGAGCGGACCTTCGCACCCAAGGGCCTCGGCCGGATCTACGACACCCTTCTCGACCGGCTCGCCACCGAGGTCGAGAAGTAAGTCCCCGCCGCCCGGCGGATGTTGATCCAGATCACCGGATCGAGTGGATCTCCGTACGACCCGCCGGTGTGCCGTAACTCGTCGCGCTTGCTCGTAGTTGTCGCCTTATGCGGGAAATGCGTGGCAAGTGCGACGAGGGGAGCGGGATGTGGGCGTGACGACTCCGGTACACGAGGAACGGGTCGAAGCGCCCCCACAGGCCCCCGCACCCGCCGTCGAACTCGGCCCACGCCGGGTGCGGTTGATCTTCCTCGGGCTCATGCTCGCGCTGCTTCTCGCCGCGCTGGAGCAGATGATCGTCGCCACCGCGCTCCCCAGGATCGTCGGTGAACTCCACGGCCTGGACAGGATGTCCTGGGCGATCACCGCCTACCTCCTCACCGCCACGATCGGCCTGCCGGTCTACGGCAAACTCGGCGACCTGCTCGGCCGCAAGGGCGTCTTCCAGTTCGCGATCGTCGTCTTCGTCATCGGCTCCGCGCTGGCCGGACGGGCCCGGACCATGGACCAGCTGATCGCCTTCCGCGCGGTCCAGGGCGTCGGCGCGGGCGGCCTCATGATCGGCGTGCAGGCGATCATCGCCGACATCGTGCCGCCCCGGCAGCGCGGTCGCTACATGGGCCTGATCGGCGCCGCCTTCGGGCTCGCCTCCGTCGCCGGCCCGCTGCTCGGCGGCTACTTCACCGACCACCTCTCCTGGCGCTGGTGCTTCTACGTCAACGTGCCCTTCGGTCTGCTGACCCTCGCGGTCGTCACCGCCGTACTGAAACTCCCCAGGCCCACGGCGAAGCCCCGGTTCGACGTCCTCGGCGCGCTGCTGCTCGCCGCGGCCTCCACCTGCCTGGTCCTGCTGACCAGTTGGGGCGGCACCGAGTACGCCTGGGACTCAACGGTCGTCCTCGGCCTGGGCGCCGGGGCGGCCGTATCCGCAGGGTTCTTCCTGGTCGCCGAGCACTTCGCCGCCGAACCCCTCATCCCGCTCCGGCTGTTCAGGGACTCCGTCTTCGACGTCACCGCCCTGGTGGGCCTGGTGATCGGCGTCGCCCTCTTCGGGGCGGCCAGCTATCTGCCGACCTTCCTCCAGATGGTCGACGGCGCGAGCGCCACTCAGTCCGGGCTGCTGATGCTGCCCATGATGGCCGGGATCGTCGGCGCCTCCGTCATCGCAGGGCAGCTCATCAGCCACACCGGCCGCTACAAGATCTGGCCGGTCCTCGGCAGCGCCCTCGCCGTCGTCGGCATGTGGCTGCTGTCCCACCTGGAGGCCGACACGCCCCGGCTGCACTACAGCATCTGGATGGCCGTCCTCGGCGCCGGGATCGGCATGGTGATGCCGGTCCTGATCCTCGCCGTGCAGAACTCCGTGCAACCCGCCGACCTCGGCACCGCCACCAGCGCCAACAACTACTTCCGGCAGATCGGCGGCAGCGTGGGGGCGGCGATCTTCGGCACCCTGTTCGCCGACCGGCTCGCCCATGCGCTCACCGACCGACTGCCCGCCGGCGCCGGACTGCCCGACCCCGAGGCCATCACCCCGCAGCTCGTCCACGGCCTGCCCCCGGCGCTGCGCGACGGCTACATCCGGGCCTATGCCGACGCCATGCCGAGGATCTTCCTCTACCTCGTCCCGGTACTCGTCCTCGGCCTGCTCGTCGCCTTCTTCCTCAAGGAGAAACCGCTGGTGTCCCACAACGCGCCCGAGACGGAGACCGCGCCGGTGAACACCCCGATCCCGCAGTCCCGGTCGTCGTACGCGGCCACGACGCCCGTCCGCGGCACAGTGCGGCACTTCGACGGAACCGCCGTGCCCCGGGCCGCGCTCACCCTCATCGACGTGGCCGGAGCGCAGGTCGGCCGCAGCGCCAGCGGCCAGGACGGGCGGTACGCGCTGTCGACGCCCGGCTCCGGGTCGTACGTGCTGATCGCGGCCGCCGGCGGACACCAACCGCAGGCCGTCTCCGTGACGATCGGCGAGCACCCCGTCGAGCTGGACGTCGTCCTCGGCGGCGCCGGACGGCTCGCGGGCAGGGTGCGGACCGCCGACGACACGCCCGTGCCGGGAGCCACCGTCACCCTCACGGATGCGCACGGCGACGTCGTGGCCACCACCCGCAGCGCAGCCGAGGGCGCCTTCGCCGTCACCGAGCTGGTCGCCGGGGAGTACACCCTCGCCGCGAGCGCGTCCGGCTTCCGCCCCGTCGCGCTCCCCGTGACCGTCCAGGCCTCCCGGGAGACCCGCCAGGACGTCGAACTCGCGGGCGGCGCGGTGCTGCGCGGCACCGTGCGGGCCGGCGGGGACCGTCCCGTCGAGGACGCGCGCGTGACGCTCCTGGACACGGCCGGCAACGTCGTGGACACCCTCACCACCGGCCTCGACGGCACCTTCCGCTTCGTCGACCTGTCCTCGGGCGAGTACACCGTCATCGCCGCCGGCTACCCGCCCGTCGCCACCGTGCTCCAGCTGGCCGCGGGCGCCCGCAGCGAGCGGGATCTGCAGCTCGGGCACGAGGACTGAAAGCCCGTCAGGCCCCGGTTCGCGCCCCTGACCGGCGCATCCGCACGTCGGGGTGGGACGGGGCGCGCGCCGGGGCGAGCCGGTCCGGGCCAATTCCCCCATTGCGGCACACCGTGACCGACCGGCGCCGTACGGTGGAACAGGCGGCACAGATCTTGCGGAGAGAGGGCCTGGGCCATGGACCATGGCACCGAGAGGGGCACACCTCCCAGCCGCACAGCTGGGAACGGCGCAGCGGACGGACCCGCCGCGACCGGCCGCGTCCCGCTGGCGGTGGTCGTGGTGGACCGCGACGGCCTGGTGTCCCACTGGAGCCGGGGCGCGCGCCGGCTGTTCGGCGTCGACAGGGACGAGGCCATCGGCCACACGGCCGTCGACCTGCTGCCCGTCTCCGGAGCACTGCCCGACGTCGAGGACACCGCGTCCTACGGCGGCTACGCGTCCTACGACGGCCTCGGACCCGACCTGGAGTCGTCCCTGGACGGCGGACTCTCCTACCCGGCCGCGGGCCGCGCCCGCCTCACCGTCCCCGGGGACAACCGCGTCGACGTCCTGTGGTGGGCCTACCCGCTGGTGGGCCCCGGCCCCGAACGCCTGCTGGTCCTCGCCGCCGACGCGGACGGGCTCCACCAGGACCTCGACCTCGACCTGGACGAGGGCGCCGCGGGCGTCGAGCGCATCGGGCCCGCCTTCGCCCTGCACACCGACTTCCCCGGAGCCGACGAGCTCGCCCGCCGGCTCCCCGAGATCCTGCCCAGCATGAGCGTCGGCGAAAGCGCCCGCATTGTCGCGCAGGTCCTCGAACTGGGCTATCCCGTCCTGGAGTTCAGCCAGAACGACCGGGTGCCCGTCACCCCCGACTGGGGCGTGCCCCGGCGTGCCGAGCGCAAGGCCCGTCGCGAGCGGGCGGCCATGGCGGTCGCCGAGGGAGTGCCCGTACCCAAGGACGACCTGGACGAGGGCGAGGACCTCGAGTACGTCGCCGTACGCGAGCGGCTGGAGTTCCTCAACGAGGTCAGCGGAAAGATCGGCACCTCCCTCGACCTGTCCCGGACCATTGTCGAGGTCAGCAGGGCCGTCGTGCCCCGCTTCACCGACGTCGCCGGCACCTATCTGCGCGAACAGGTCGTCGCGGGCGAGGGGTTCCCCGACGGTGTGCCGGACACCACCACCATGTGGCACCGGGTCGCCCTCGAGCACACCGACGAACCCGGGCGCTGGGACGACGTCGTGCCGGTCGGCGAGGCCATGCCGTTCCCCGCGCACACGCCGTTCTTCCAGTGCATGACCACCGGCGACCCCGTCCTCGTGCCGCGTATCAGCGAGCAGATGGGGCACGCGATCGCCTCGCAGTTCGAGAAGCGGGACATCCGGCCGCTGATCACCGGCCGCTCCATGCTGGTCGTACCGCTCAAGGCCCGCAACGTGGTCCTCGGCTTCATGATCCTGCTGCGCCACCCCGAGCGCGTCGAGTTCAACGACATGGACCGGGTCACCGGCGCCGAACTCGCCGCCCGCGCGGGCCTCGTGCTCGACAACGCGCGCATGTACACCTTCCAGGAGTCCGTCGCCGAGACCCTCCAGGACAGCATGCTGCCGCAGATCCCGCCGCGCGTGGCGGGCTGCGACATCGCCACCCGCTATCTGCCGGGCACGCTCCTGGGGCGCGTCGGCGGCGACTGGTTCGACGCGGTCAAGCTGCCCGGTGCGCGTACCGCCCTGGTGGTCGGCGACGTCATGGGGCACGGGCTCAACTCGGCCGCCATGATGGGGCAGTTGCGTACGGCCGTGCAGACCATGGCCGCGCTCGACCTGCCGCCGGCGCAGCTGCTGCGCAACCTCGACGACCTCGCCCAGCGGCTCGGCGACACCTACCTCGCGACCTGTCTCTATGCCGTCTACGACCCGATCGCGAGCGAACTCCACCTGGCCAACGCGGGCCACATCCCGCCGGTGATCGTGCGGGCCGGGGACGGGCGCAGCGAGCTGCTCGAGCTGCCCACCGGTGCGCCGATCGGCGTCGGAGGAGTGCCCTTCGAGGCGGTACGCGTGCGTGTGGAGCCCGGTGACCGGCTGTTGATGTGCACCGACGGGCTGGTGGAGGTGCGGGGCGAGGACATCGGGGTGGGGCTCGCGACCCTCACCGAGTCCGCCGCGCACCCTGCCGCGTCGATGGACGACGCCTGCGACGCGATCATCCGGGCGCTCAACCCCCGGGGCGGCCGCAAGGACGACGTGGCCCTTCTGATGGCGCGGCTCAACGGCGTCGAGCCGGACGACGTGGCCGAGTGGCGGATTTCGCTCGATCCGGCCGAGGTGGGACGGGCCCGCGCGGTGGTGCGGGAGCAACTGCACGACTGGGGGCTGACGAAACCGGCCGAGACCGCGGAACTCCTGGTGAGCGAGCTGGTGACCAACGCGGTGCGGCACTCGCACAGTCGGCCCGTGGAGCTGCGGCTGGTGCGGGGCGACACCCTGCTGTGCGAGGTGGATGACGACGACCACGACCTGCCCAACCTGCTCAGCGCGGGACCCGGCGACGAGCAGGGGCGGGGACTGCGTGTGGTGAGCACCCTGGCACGTGAGTGGGGTGCGAGCCGCACGAAGGCAGGGAAGACCGTCTGGTTCGAACTGACCCTGCCCCGCCGCTGATCGGGGCCCACGCCGGGGCGGGTGATTCTCGAACTGGGCGTGAAGGAATGCGCCATGCGCTTGTCCGCGTGACCCCGGCGCGATACACCGTACTGGCCTGCCAACTTTGGCGGGTTGTGTTCGTATCCTGGGGAGTTGGGCATGAGCGTGACGAGTCGTTACCGGGAGTCCTGGGAGGGGTTCTGGCGGGAGGCTCCGGGGCGGCAGGGGGCCGTGTTCTGGGATGCGGAGCCCGTGTTGACCTCTGGGGTCCACCTCGCCCACTTCGAGCCGCTCCTGGTCGATCCCGGGCTGCCACTGGTGGACCTGGGCTGTGGGAACGGCACCCAGGCCCGGTTCCTCGCCGCCCACTTCACCCAGGTGATCGGCGTCGACCTGTCCGCCGCGGCCCTCGACCACGCGCGTGACGCCGACCCCGACGAGGAGGTGACGTACCGCCTGCTGGACGCCTCCGACAAGGGTGAGCCGGAGAACCTGCACGCCGAACTCGGCGACACCAACGTCTATATGCGGGGCGTACTGCACCAGGTCGCGCCCGAGGACCGGCAGCAGCTGGTCGACGGGGTCGCCGCCCTCGTCGGAGAGCGCGGCCGGGCCTTCCTCGTCGAGCTCTCCGAGGCGGCCAAGCCGATCCTGATGGGCCTCGCGCAGAGCCCGGACGGGCCGCCCGAAAAGCTGGCACCCATCTTCCGGCACGGCATCGCCCCCGGCGAGGTGGCCGACGACGCGGTGCCCGTCTACCTCGGAGCGGCCGGGCTGACGATCGTGGCGAGCGGTGAACTGCCGCTCGTGACCACCGAGTACCGGGCCGACGGCACCCGGATCGAACTGCCGTCGAAGTGGTGGGTGGTGGGCCGCTCCGCCTGACCGCCGGGTAGGGCCGGGGGGCCTGCGACGGCCGGTGCCGGTACGGAGCAGGCCCCCCTCGTCCGTCGCGGCCACCTGGCCCACCGGGTCAGGTGGCCGCAGGGTGCCGGTCGGCTCCGGCCCGTGTGCCCCGCCGGTCGGGCCCCCTCACCCGGAGGCAGGCCCTATCGGCGCACCTGTGCGGGCACCCCGCCGGTGGCGGGCGACGTCCTGCGGAACGCCCACTCCATCCTCGGCTCCATCACACACCGGAAGATGCGCCGGACGGGCGCGGTGCACAGTGCGGTCACGACGACACCGGCGACGAGAGTGACGGTGATCGCACCGAACGGGGTGCGCGCCCACGCATGCCCGGCCCAGTCCCAGTGGTTGCCGGCCTGGACGACGAAACCGTGCAGCAGATAGCCGTAGAGCGTGCCCGCACCCAGCGTCGTGAACCACATCCGGCGTCCCGGCACCCAGGAGAGGAAGCAGACGACCAGCACCAGCGAGCAGCCGAACAGGGCCAGTGTCATGAGCGGCCCGTACCAGGAGGGCACACCGAAGTCCTCGGCGGCGCTGCGGTGGAAGAACCACGCGTAGTCCATGCGCGGCACCGCCCAGTACGAGAACACCACGGAGGCCGCGAACACCGGCACCGCCGCCAGCCGCACCCGCCACTGCCGAACCAGCGAGAAGTGCTCGGGGCGCAGGCACAGGCCGAGCACGAAGTACGGCAGGAACTGCAGGGTGCGCTGGAGGTCGAGGTCGTTGCCGATGGACGGGCTGAGGGTGGTGAGTGCGGCGATCGTGAGGGCGATCGGCAGCGGCCACCGCACGCTCCGCCAGATCGGCGTGGTCAGCCGCCAGATGAACAGCGCGGCCAGGAACCACGTCAGATACAGCGGGTCCAGCAGGCTGATCGCGCGGTCCGGGACACCGTCGGACCACCGGGTGAAGAAGGTGTACGCCGTCTCGAAGACGACGTAAGGGACGACGACACCGGTGATCAGGCGCTTGATCTTCGCCGGGCTCGCGTCGAACGAGCGTGAGAAGTAGCCCGAGACGATGATGAACGCCGGCATGTGGAAGGCGTAGACGACCGTGTACAGCGCGGTGACGGCACGGCTGTCGGAGCGCAGGGGTTCCCAGGCGTGGCCCATCGCGACCAGCACGATCGCCAGGTACTTGGCGTTGTCGAAGAACGCGTCGCGTTGCTTCGGGCGCCCGTGCGGGGGCACCGGTACGGCAATCGCCGTCGTCCGTCGCGCCGACTCTACGGGCGGTGCGGTGTCGCTCACGCTTCTCCCTGTCCGTCTCCTGTGGAACCCGCGAGGGAGGATACGCGTCTTCTGGGAGTGGGCTGTGCGGCGGGGGTGAGCGGCATGCGGCTCGCCTCACCAGGCGCGGGCGACGTAAACCTCTGTGACGCGTAACGTGACCGACCATGAAGATCCTCATCAGCGCCGACATGGAGGGCGCCACCGGCGTGACCTGGCCGGCCGACGTGCTGCCGGGGACACCGCAGTGGGAGCGGTGCCGGTCGATGTTCACCTCGGACGTGAACGCCGCCGTGCTGGGCTTCTTCGACGGCGGGGCCGACGAGGTCCTCGTCAACGAGGCCCACTGGACCATGCGCAACCTGCTCCTGGAGCGGCTCGACGAGCGCGCGCAGATGCTCACCGGGCGGCACAAGCCGCTGTCCATGGTCGAGGGCGTCCAGCACGGCGACGTCGACGGCATCGCGTTCCTCGGCTACCACGCGGGCGCAGGCATGGAGGGCGTCCTGGCCCACACCTACCTCGCCAACTCCATCACCGGGGTGTGGCTGAACGACGTACCCGCGAGCGAGGGACACCTCAACGCGCAGGTGGTGGCCGAGTACGGCGTCCCCGTCGTCCTCGTCACCGGAGACGACATCGCCTGCGAGGACGCCCTCGGATACGCCCCCGAGGCGCTGAAGGTCGCCGTCAAGGACCACGTCTCGCGCTACGCCGCCGTGTGTCGTACGCCGGCCCGCACGGCCGCCGACATCCGGGCGGCCGCCAAGGAAGCGGCACAGCTGGCGGTCCGTCAGGAGCCGGTGCAGACAGGGCCGTTCACGATCGCCGTCGAGTTCGACGCCGAGCACCTCGCCATGGCGGCGACCGTCGTGCCGGGCGTGGAGCGGATCGGGACACGCCGGGTGGCCTACACCAACGAGACCATGTACGAGGCAATCCGTACCTTCAAGGCGGTCACCACGATCGTCTCGGCCGCCGTGGAGGAGCAGTATGGCTGACCCGCAGGCACTGGACGAGGCCGTCCGGTTCACCTCCGACCTCATCCGCTTCGACACCACCAACCGGGGCAGCGGCGACTGCCAGGAACGCCCCGCCGCCGAGTACGCGGCCGAGCAGCTGGCCGGAGCGGGCCTGGAACCCCTGATGCTGGAGCGCACCAAGGGCCGTACGAACGTCGTCGCCCGGATCGAGGGCACCGACCCGTCGGCGGACGCGCTGCTCGTCCACGGTCACCTGGACGTCGTGCCCGCCGAGGCCGCCGACTGGAACGTGCACCCCTTCTCCGGGGAGATCCGCGACGGGGTCGTCTGGGGGCGCGGCGCGGTCGACATGAAGAACATGGACGCGATGATCCTGGCCGTCGTGCGCGGCTGGGCCCGGCAGGGGGTACGGCCCCGGCGGGACCTCGTCGTCGCGTTCACCGCCGACGAGGAGGCCAGCGCCGTGGACGGCTCGGGGTTCCTCGCCGACCGGCATCCCGAGCTCTTCGAGGGCTGCACGGAGGGGATCAGCGAGTCGGGGGCGTTCACTTTCCACGACGGCACGGGCCGGCAGATCTACCCCATCGCAGCGGGGGAGCGGGGCACGGCCTGGCTGAGGCTCACCGCACGCGGCCGCGCCGGACACGGCTCCAAGGTCAACAAGGAGAACGCCGTCACGCGGCTCGCCGCCGCCGTGACCCGCATCGGCGAGCACCAATGGCCGCTGCGGCTCACCCCGACCGTCCGCGCGGCTCTCACCGAACTCGCCGCCCTCTACGGCATCGAGGCCGACCTGCACGACGTGGACGGTCTGCTGGACAAGCTGGGCCCGGCGGCGAAGCTGGTCGAGGCGACCGTGCGCAACAGCACCAACCCGACCATGCTGGAAGCCGGTTACAAGGTCAACGTCATCCCGGGGGAGGCGGTGGCGTACGTGGACGGCCGCTGTCTGCCCGGCTGCGAGGACGAGTTCCGCGCGACCCTCGACAAGCTCACCGGGCCTGACGTGGACTGGGAGTTCAGCCATCGCGAGGTCGCCCTCCAGGCGCCGGTCGACTCACCGACGTACGCCACCATGCGTGCCGCCGTTGAGGAGTTCGCGCCCGAGGGGCACGTCGTGCCGTACTGCATGTCCGGTGGCACGGACGCCAAGCAGTTCTCCCGTCTCGGCATCACCGGGTACGGGTTCTCGCCCCTGAAGCTCCCCGTGGGCTTCGACTACCAGGCCCTGTTCCACGGGGTCGACGAGCGTGCCCCGGTGGAGGCGCTGCACTTCGGCGTCCGGGTGCTCGACCGGTTCCTGCGGACAGCCTGAACACGAAGGGGGACAACGTGCAGACGTCGCCATACGGTTCCTGGCCCTCGCCCGTCGACGCGGCGCTGGCGGCAGCGCACGACGGCCGCCCCGAATGGGTGGGCTTCGTCGGGGACGAGGTGTGGTGGACAGAACCCCGGCCCGCCGAGGGCGGCCGCCGCACCCTGGTGCGCAGACGCGCCGACGGCCGGGAGGAGCCCGTGCTGCCCGCGCCGTGGAACGTACGCAGCCGGGTCATCGAGTACGGCGGTCACCCCTGGGCCGGTGCGGTGGTGGCCGGTGAACCCCTGGTCGTGTTCGTGCACTTCGCCGACCAGCGGCTGTACCGGTACGAGCCCGGCACCGAGCCGCGTCCCCTCACCCCCGTGTCCTCGGTGGGTGGCGGACTGCGCTGGGCGGAACCGCAGTTGATGCTCGACCTCGGAGAAGTGTGGTGCGTCCTGGAGGAGTTCACCGGCGACGGACCCACTGACGTGCGCCGGGTGCACGCCGCCGTGCCCTTGGACGGCTCGGCCGCGCAGGACTCGGACGCGGTGCGCGAACTCACCGCCGACCGGCACCGGTTCGTCACCGGACCCCGGCTCTCCCCCGACGGCTCACACGCCGCCTGGCTCGCCTGGGACCACCCGCGCATGCCGTGGGACGGCACCGAACTGGTCGTCGCGGACATCACTCCGCACGGCACGTTCCACGATCTCCGCACGGTGGCCGGCGGACCCGAGGAGTCCATCGCCCAGGCCGACTGGTCGCCCGACGGCCGTCTCCTGTACGCCAGCGACCGCACCGGCTGGTGGAACCTCTACCGCGACGGCGAGCAACTCTGCCCGCGCGATGAGGAGTTCGGCGGCGCCCTCTGGAAGCTCGGCCACCGCTGGTTCGCCCCGCTGGACAGCGGCCTGATCGCCGTCGTGCACGGCAGCGGCTCGACCACGCTCGGCATACTCGACCCCGAGACCGGCGAACTCGTCGACGCGGCGGGCCCCTGGACCGAGTTCGCGCCCACCCTCACGGTGCACGGCGAGCGGGTCGTCGGCGTCGGCGCCAGCCCGCGCACCGCCTACGAGGTGGTGGAGCTGGACACCCGCACCGGCCGGGCCCGGGTCATCGGTGCCGAGCACGACGACCCGGTCGATCCCATCCACTACCCTGAGCCGCTGATCCGCACCTTCACCGGACCGGACGGCCGGGACATCCACGCCCACGTCTACCCGCCGCACCACCCCGGATACGTGGCGCCCGGCGGCGAGCTGCCGCCCTACGTCGTCTGGGCGCACGGCGGTCCCACCGGACACGCCCCCCTCGTGCTCGACCTCTCGATCGCCTACTTCACCTCGCGCGGCATCGGCGTCGCCGAGGTCAACTACGGCGGCTCGACCGGCTACGGCAGGGAGTACCGCAACCGGCTGCGCGAGCAGTGGGGCGTGGTCGACGTCGAGGACTGCGCGGCCGTCGCGCTCGCCCTCGCCGACGAGGGCACCGCCGACCTCGACCGGCTCGCCGTGCGCGGCGGCAGCGCCGGCGGCTGGACCGCGGCCGCCTCGCTCACCGTGACCGACGTCTACGCCTGCGGCACGATCCTCTACCCGATCCTCGACCTGGCGGGCTGGGGCACCGGAGAGACCCACGACTTCGAGTCGCAGTACCTGGAGAGCCTGGTCGGACCGCTCGCCGAGGTCCCCGGACGATACGCCGAACGCTCACCCGTCGAGCACGCCGACCGGGTCACCGTGCCCTTCCTGCTGCTCCAGGGCCTCGACGACGTGATCTGCCCGCCCGCCCAGTGCGAGCGGTTCCTCTCCCGGATCTCCGGGCGGCGCGTGCCGCACGCGTACCTCGCGTTCGAGGGGGAGGGGCACGGGTTCCGGCGGTCCGAGACCATGATCCGGGCACTGGAGTCCGAACTCTCCCTGTACGCCCAGGTGTTCGGCCTGAACCCGCCCGGCGTCCCGACCTTGGAGCTCACCAGGTGACAGAACTCGTACGGCCGTCCAGACTCGCACCCGGCGCCCGCGTGGCCGTGGTCGCGACCAGCGGGCCGGTGCCCGAGGAGCGCCTCCAGGCCGGACTCGACGTGCTCAGCGGCTGGGACCTGCACCCTGTCGCGGGACCCCATGTCCTGGACCGGCACAGCGAGTTCGCCTATCTCGCGGGCACAGACGCCGACCGGGCCGCCGATTTCCAGAACGCCTGGTGCGACCCGTCCGTGGACGCGGTGCTGTGCGCCCGCGGCGGCTACGGCGCGGCACGCATGGTCGAACTGCTGGACTGGGAGGCGATGCGCGCGGCCGGGCCGAAGGTGCTCGTCGGGTTCAGCGACGTCACCGCGCTGCACGAGGCGTTCGCCGCCAGGCTGGGCCTGGTCACGCTGTACGGGCCGATGGCCGCGGGCATCGACTTCATCAAGAACGCACGGGCCCAGGAGCACCTGAAAGCCACGCTGTTCGCACCGGAGACGGTCCGCACGATCGCCTCCGGCGGCACCGCCCTGGTCCCCGGCCGGGCGCGCGGTGTCACCCTCGGCGGCTGTCTGAGCCTGCTCGCCTGCGAACTGGGCTCCGCGCACGCCAGGGCCGGTGCGCGCGGCGGGCTGCTCTGCCTGGAGGACGTCGGCGAGGAGACGTACCGCCTCGACCGCTGTCTGACCCAACTGCTGCGCGCCGGCTGGCTCGACGGGGTGCGCGGGGTGCTCCTGGGATCGTGGGAGAGGTGCGGACCGTACGAGCGGGTGCGTGCGCTGCTGCTCGACCGACTCGGTGGTCTCGGCGTGCCCGTCGTCGAGGAGTTCGGGTTCGGGCACTGCGAGGGGGCGTTGACCGTGCCCTTCGGGGTGGCGGCCGAACTCGACGCCGACGCGGGCACGTTGACACTCGACGAACCGGCCCTGCGGTGAGCACGGCACGCTGAACTTCCGCCGAAAACACCCGTCACGGCGATTGACCCTGTCTGACACGTGTCACACCATGACTACCGACCGGAACTTACTTACCGGTCGGTAGGCCGGGTTGTCCTCAGCGTGGAGGTCTCGTGTTCCGTCGTGTGCTCGGATCCTGTGTCCCGCTCGCCCTTCTGCTCGGCGCCACACTCACCGCTCCCGCCTCCGCGGCCGACCAATACACCGTCACCGCACTGAAGTTCACCGTCCAGGCCGACGGCCGCTCCTGCACGGTCGACGCCGACCTGTACCGCCCCTCCGGCGTGGGCCGGGCGCCCGCCGTGCTCACCACCAACGGCTTCGGCGGCAGCAAGTCCGACGGTTCCACCGCCGCCACCGCCAGGGCCTTCGCCCAGCGCGGCTATGTCTCGCTCGCCTACTCCGGGCTCGGCTTCGGCGGGTCGGGCTGTCTGATCTCCCTCGACGACCCCCGCATCGACGGCACGGCCGCCTCGGCGCTCATCGACTTCCTGGCCGGCAAGCGCGCCGCCGACGACGGGACCAGGGCCGACTTCGTCACCCTCGACGGCCCCGGAGACCCGCGCGTCGGCATGATCGGCGGCTCCTACGGCGGCGCCGTCCAGCTGGCGACCGCCGCCGTGGACCACCGGGTGGACGCGCTGGTGCCGATGATCACCTGGAACGACCTCGCGTACTCCCTGGACCCGAACAACACCACGCGCCGCGCAAGCGTCCCCGGCGCCTTCAAGTGGCAGTGGACCAACGGCTTCTACCTCATCGGCGAGAGACTGCCGCTGACCCCGGCGAACCTCGACCCGTCCCGGATCAACTCCCTCGGCTGTCCGCACTTCGTCACCAGAGCCTGCGACACCATCCACACCCTCAACTCCGGGACCTACCCGGCCGACCGAACGGCCGAGCTCCTCGACTACTCCCACAGCGTCTCGCCGGTGTCGTACCTGAGCCACGTCAAGGCACCCACCCTGCTGGTCCAGGGGCAGGCCGACAGCCTCTTCAACCTCAACGAGGCGACGGCGACGTACAGGACGCTCAGGGCGCAGGGCACGACCGCCAAGATGATCTGGCAGTCCTGGGGCCACAGCGGCGGTGTCACCGATCCGGCGGCCGGTGAACTCAACTTCGCACAGGGCAACTTGGAGACCAGCTATGTCGGCCGGCGGATCCTCGCCTGGTTCGACCGCTATCTGCACCGGCAGAAGAAGGCCGACACCGGGCCGGCCTTCGCCTACTACCGCGACTGGATCACCGACCCGAACAACACCTACGCCACCGCCGACCGCCTGCCCTCCCTCAGTCGGCGGCTCTATCTCTCCGGCGACGGCAAGCTCGTCGACAACAGCAAGAAGGTCACGCTCGGGAGCCGGTCCTACAGCAACCGCCTTGTCTCCACGAGCCATTCGGAGAGTTCGCTGTACGGCATGATCGGACTCCCGGACCCGGCGCCGTACGACACCGACGGCACCTACGCCGACTGGACCAGCGCGCCGCTGACCCGGACCCTCGACGTCGTCGGTGCCCCCAAGGTCACCCTCAAGGTCAGCTCCCCCGAGGCCGAGCGCACCCAGGACTCCGGCGACGCGGCCGACAAGCTGGTCCTGTTCGCCAAGATCTACGACCTCGCGCCCGACGGCACCAGGACGCTCGCCCACCGGCTCGTGGCCCCGGTCCGGGTGCCCGACGTGACGAAGCCGTTCACGGTGACCCTCCCGGGGGTCGTCCACCGGTACGAGAAGGGACACCGGCTCCAGTTCGTGATCGCGGCGAGCGACGACGCGTACTTCGGGAACCGGGGGATCAAGCCGGTGACCGTGGTGAGCGCGCCCGGGCGGACCGGCGTGCTGGAGCTGCCCGTGGCGGCACGGTGAGTCACCCGGAGGGCAGCCCTCACCGTGCGTGACCGGGTCTTCGGGCTCACCCTGGTCGCATGAGCCCGAAGACCTCCGAGAGCGGTACCGGCAAGGACAGGGGCGGGGCGGTGACACCGGCCAGGGTGATCGTCCTGCTGCTCGCCGTCCTCGCCCTGATCTTCATCTTCGAGAACACCCGGGAGACGAAGATCAAGCTGCTGATCCCCGACGTGACCATGCCCCTGTGGACGGCGCTGCTCGCCACCGGCCTGATCGGCGCCCTGTGCGGGGCGTATTTCATGAAACGGCGCGGTTAGCCGACCGTAGGGTGGCGGGATGTCGCACACCGCTTCCCGCCTGCTCGCCGAAGGCCCCCGCGTGGGCATACGCCACTTCACCTACGAGGACGGCGCCGAGTTCGCCGCACTGGCCCGTGAGAGCAAGGACCTGCACCGGCCCTGGCTGTTCCCGCCGGACAGCGCCCTCGCCTACAGCGCCTACGCGGGCCGGCTGATCGAGGACCGGACCAAGGCCGGGTTCCTGGTCTGCGAGAAGGACGGCGAGCGGGGCGACGGGGCCATCGCCGGGTTCATCAACATCAACAACATCGTCGAGGGCGGCTTCCAGTGCGGGGCCCTCGGCTACGGCGCCTTCGCGCACGCCGCCGGTCGCGGGCTGATGCGTGAGGGACTGGACCTCGTGGTCGGCCACGCCTTCGGCCCGATGCGGCTGCACCGCCTGGAGATCAACGCCCAGCCCCGGAACACCGCCTCCATCGCCCTGGCCCGCAGCTGCGGCTTCCGGCTGGAGGGGTTCTCCCCGAAGATGATCTACGTCGACGGGGAGTGGCGGGATCACGAGCGGTGGGCGATCACCGCCGAGATGCGGACTTCCGGTTGATCTTCATGGTGTCGAGGTCGGTGACCGTCGACCTCAGATCGCGGAAACCGTACCCGCGGTCCCGCAGCGCGCTCTCGGCGCGGTCCTCCGCGATCACGCCCGCCATCTCCTCGCCGTCCGCCGCGTCCGAGACCACCACGTAGCGCATGGAGAAGTGCTTCAGCGGCGCCGGTTCGTACGACAGCGAGCCCTCCTCGGCGAACCGCATGCTCGTCATGCCGTGCTCCGGCGCCTCGGCGAGCAGCCGGACCCGGGCCTCCTCGGTGAGCCCGTCCCAGGTACCGCGGACGATCACCCGGTAGGTGTGCTGCTCACTCACTGTCGCTCCCTCGCCGGTCTCCATGGACGGCCGACTGTACGTCGGGGAGGATGCCCCGCACGCGGAATATCGGCGTGCTGAACGGCCCCTCCGACCTCGCTATGCGACGTTGCGGTCGACGTACTCGTACACCACCCCGTCCGGATGCATCACGAGCAGATTGCGGCCCGCCGGCGTGGGGACCGGGCCCACGATGATGCGGGCGCCCAGCTCGTCGAGCACCTGACGGGCCTCGTCGACGTCCTTCACGGCGATGGTCGCCGCGACCTTGCGCAGCACCTCAAGCTCCGACTCGGGCCCGCTCATCAGCAGGAAGCAGCCCACCGCGGCCACCTGGACGCCGGCCCGCTCGAAACGGAGGGCTTTCGTGCCCGTCAGTCGTTCGTAGAAGACGACCGCGCTCTCCAGGTCGTCGACGCAGACGCGCAGCGTGGTTCCCAGAATCTCCATGCCGACGAGCCTAGTTCGGGCGGCCGGGCCGGGCAGATCGTTTCACGCGATCCTCCCGACCCGGCCACGGGTGCGCGCGGGCGCACGGCACGAGCGGTTCCGGACGGCGTTATGCGCACAGGCGCGCGGGTACCCGGCGGGCATGGAGCGCTTGGATCACCTGGAGCATCTGGACAAGCATCTGGTCGACGAGCTGGCGCAGGTGGCGCGAGAGACCGTGCGGGAGGAGCTGCGCGAGCAGACGCGCAAGCAGCGCCGTAAGGCCGTGCTGTACGCCGCGTCCGGCGCCGTCGCCCTGTACGCGGGCGCGGCCCTGGCACTCGCCGTGGGCCTCGCACTCGCCCTCGGGCTGCCCGACTGGGCCGCCGCGCTGATCACCGGCGCGATCCTGGGCGTCGTGGCCTATGTGCTGCGCGGCGCGGCCAGGCCCTCCGCGCATCGGCCGACGGCCGGCCGGGAGGCCGACGCCGCGGCAGGCCGCGGCGCTGACGGCACGGCACCGGAGAACGCGCCGTACCCGCCCATGCCGCCGGTCGCCCCACCGGTCCCCGGCACGGCACCCACGCAGGCCGGGAACGACCCCGAGCAGCCGCACCACCGGGCGTGAGACGAGGTGCCCGACGCAGGGAAGGAACCAGAGGTGAGGGACGGCAAGGTCGTGGTGGTGACCGGAGCCACCGGCGGCGTGGGGCGGGCCACGGCCCGGGCCTTCGCCGAGAAGGGTGCCCGCGTCGCCCTGCCGGCCCGGGGACGCGAAGGTCTCGCGGCAGCCGCCGGCGATGTCCGGCAGGCCGGCGGCGAGGCCCTCGTCGGCCCCGGGAACCTGTGGGCTCCCGTGGACGGACCGCACGGGCGGGACTTCGGGGCGCACGGACGGTTCGACGGGGAAGCCGTGTCGTCCAGCCCGCAGGACTGGATGTCCCGGAACCGCAATCGCGTGCTCGCGGCGGCCGCAGCCGGTGGGCTCGGCGCCGCGGTGACCGCCCGGCTGCGCCGACGGGGCTGAAACAGCCCACCTCATGACGGGGGGAGCACCGGTGGTCGAGCCACCCGGTGCTCCCCCCGAGTCTCACCGTTCACCCCTGCTGGAGCTGGGGCAGCACCTTCGTCCGGTAGAAGTCGAAGAACCCGCGCTGGTCCGGGCCGATCTGGTTGACGTAGACACGGTCGAAGCCCGCGTCGGCGAAGGCGCTCAGCGCGCGGACGTGCTCGTCGACGTCGTCCCCGCACACCGACTTCTCGGTCACCATCTCCTCGGTGACCAGCGGCTCCAACTGCTCGAAGTGACGGGGCGAGGGCAGGATCTGAGCCATCTCACCGGGCAGGAACTGGTTGAACCACAGCTTGCGGACCGTACGGACGCATTCCTCGCGGTCCGTGCCGTAGCAGACCTTCGTCCCGCCGCTCACCGGCTTCCCGGCCCCGCCGCCCTTGCGGAACTGCTCGACCATCGACTCCTCCGGCATCATCGTGATGTAGCCGTCGCCGACCCGGGACGCCAGTGCCGTCGCCGCCGGCCCGAAGCCGGATATGTCGATGGGGACGGGCTCGTCGGGAACCGTGTAGAGGCGGGCGTTCTCCACCGTGTAGTGCGTGCCGTGATGGTTGACCTCCTCACCCGTGAAGAGGCGGCGCATCACCTGGATCGACTCCTCCAGCATCTCCAGCCGGATGTGCGCGGGCGGCCAGACATGGCCGAGGACATGCTCGTTGAGGGCCTCGCCGGAGCCGACGCCCAGCCGGAAGCGGCCGTTCGTCATCACGGCCGAGGTGGCCGCGGCCTGCGCCACCACCGCCGGGTGCATCCGTACGGTCGGGCAGGTCACGGCCGTCTCGATGGGCAGGGAGACCGCCTCCGACAGCGCGCCGATCACCGACCACACGAAGGGGCTCTGGCCCTGCGCGTCGTTCCACGGGTGGTAGTGGTCGGAGATCCACAGCGAGCGGAAGCCGGCCTGTTCGGCCATCCGGGCCTGTTCGACCAGCTCCGCGGGACCGAACTCCTCGCACGACAGGAAATAGCCGTATTCGGGCATGGGGGGCACCTCCGGCGGCTTGCTGGGCAGTGGGCCAGGTCCGGGTACCCGACGACCCGTGCGGAAACCGGCGTTTGGGCGCCCTGGCCAGGGGGACGCGGAAGGCTCCCGAGGTACGCAACAGCCCCGGAGGCGAACCGTGAGTCGACCCCGCATCGTGATCGTCGGTTCCGGCTTCGCCGGGTACCGGACGGCCAAGGAACTGTCCCGTGAGCGGCCTGAGGCGGGGAACCCTGCGGGTCGGCGGCCTGAAGGTGGGAAGTCTGCGGACGGGCGGTCCGAGGCGGAGAACCCCACAGCCGAGCAGGCCGATCCGCCGGAGCTGACGGTCGCCGGGGCGAGTGCCGGCGAGGCCGTGATCGCGGAAGCCAAGGCGCGCGAGGCGGCCCAGGGGAAGCAGCCCGCGAAAAGCGGGCCTGGTGGTGAGCCGGCGAAGAGTCAGCGCGGTGGTGAACCGGCGAAAAGCCGACCCGCCCCCGAGTCCGGGGAAAGCCGACCCGCCCCCGAACCCGTCCGGAACCGGCCCAGCCCCCGCCCCGCCAAGAACCACCCCGGCGGTGAGCCGCGGAAATCCCTCGGCGCCGCCAAGCACACTGACGCGGATTCCGCGGAAGGAGACTCATGAACACCGGTGAACTCGTCGAACTGGCCCAGCAGTTGCGCGTGGACAGCGTGCGCGCCTCCGCAGCTGCCGGGTCCGGGCACCCGACCTCCTCGATGTCCGCGGCGGACCTGATGGCCGTACTGCTCGCGAACCACTTCCGTTACGACTTCGACCGCCCCGAACACCCCGGCAACGACCGCTTCGTGCTGTCCAAGGGCCATGCCTCGCCGCTGCTGTACGCCGCCTACAAGGCGGCCGGTGCCATCGACGACGAGGAACTGTTGACGTTCCGCAAGATCGGCAGCCGTCTCGAAGGGCACCCGACCCCGCGGAGGCTGCCGTGGGTCGAGACGGCGACCGGATCGCTCGGCCAGGGACTGCCGGTCGGCGTCGGGATCGCGCTGTCCGGGAAGCGGCTGGACCGTACCGGCTACCGGGTGTGGGTCCTCACCGGTGACAGCGAGCTGGCCGAGGGCTCCGTCTGGGAGGCCGCCGAACACGCCGGCCACGAGCACCTGGACAACCTCACCGCGATCGTCGACGTGAACCGGCTCGGCCAGCGCGGCGCCACCCGGCACGGCCATGACCTCGACGCCTACGCCCGCCGTTTCCAGGCCTTCGGCTGGCACACCGTCGAGGTCGACGGACACGACGTGGACGCGATCGAGCGCGCGTACGGGGAGGCGGAGTCCACCAAGGGCCAGCCCACCGTGATCATCGCCCGCACCCTCAAGGGCAAGGGCGTCGCCGACATCGAGGACCGCGAGGGACTGCACGGCAAGCCGCTGAAGAACGCCGACGACGCGATCGAGGAGCTCGGCGGCGTCCGGGACCTCCGCGTCCAGGTGCACGAGCCGCAGGCGGCCCGCATGCTGCACGCCGTACGCACCGGGCACCTCGAACTGCCCAGGTGGGACAAGGGATCCGAGGAGGAGGGCGTCGCCACCCGCGACGCGTACGGTCAGGCGCTCGCCGCCCTCGGCACCGGACGCGGTGACGTCGTCGCCCTCGACGGCGAGGTCGGCGACTCCACGCGCACCGAGTTCTTCGCCAAGGAGCACCCCGACCGCTACTTCGAGTGCTACATCGCCGAGCAGCAGATGGTCGCGGCCGCCGTCGGACTCGCCGCGCGCGGCTGGGTGCCGTACGCCACCACCTTCGCGGCCTTCCTCACCCGCGCCCACGACTTCGTGCGCATGGCCTCCATCAGCGGGGCCGGCATCAACCTGGTCGGCTCGCACGCGGGCGTCGCCATCGGGCAGGACGGGCCCAGCCAGATGGGTCTGGAGGACCTGGCGATGATGCGGGCGGTGTACGGCTCGACCGTGCTGTACCCGTGCGACGCCAACCAGACCGCCCACCTGGTCGCCGCCATGGCGGACCTGGACGGCGTCCGCTATCTGCGCACCAACCGAGGCGAGAGCCCGGTGATCTACGGGCCCGAGGAGGAGTTCCCGATCGGCGGCAGCAAGGTGCTGCGATCCTCCGCACGCGACCGGATGACCGTCGTCGCGGCGGGCGTCACCGTGCACGAGGCCCTGAAGGCCGCCGACGCCCTCGACCGTGAGGGCATCCAGGTGCGGGTCATCGACCTGTACTCGGTCAAGCCCGTGGACCGCGACACCCTCCGGCAGGCCGCCGAGGACACCGGCTGCCTCATGACCGTGGAGGACCACCACGAGGAGGGCGGCCTCGGCGACGCCGTCCTCGACGCGTTCTGCGATGGCCGGCCCGTACCCCGGCTGGTGCGCCTGGCCGTCCGTACGATGCCGGGCTCGGCCTCGCCCGACGAGCAGCTGCACGCCGCGGGCATCGACGCCGAGTCGATCGCCACCGCCGGCCGGCTTCTGGTGGAACAGTCGGTCACCCCGTGAGCAACGGGGACGTGCGCACCGTACGGGCGGGGCGGCGCACCGTGGAGGTGCACCGGCCGGACAAGGTGCTCTTCCCCGGCGCCGACGGCGCGAAGGAGTACACCAAGGGCGATCTCGTCGACTACTACCGGTCCGTCGCGCCGTTCATGGTGCCGCAGTTGCGGGGCCGTCCGCTGATGCTGGAGCGGCATCCGGACGGCCTCGCCGGCCCCCGGTTCATGCAGAAGAACACCCCGGAGGGCTACCCGGAGTGGATCAGCAGGGTCGAGGTGCCGAAGGAGGGCGGCACGGTCCGCCACACCGTCTGTGACGACAAGGCCACCCTCACCCTGCACCGCTGGCTGTCCCGGGCGGGGAGCGAGAACCACCCGGACCGGATGGTCTTCGACCTGGACCCGGCGGGGGACGACGACTTCGAGGCGGTCCGGGAGGCGGCGCGGCTGCTCGGGGAACTGCTCGACGAGCTGAAGCTGCCCTCGGCGCTGATGACCACCGGCTCCCGCGGGTTGCATGTGATCGTGCCCCTCGACGGCCGGCACGACTTCGACGAGGTCCGCGCGTTCGCCAAGGACGCCGCCGACACCCTGGTCGCAGGCCACCCCGACCTGCTCACCACCGCCGCCCGCAAGAAGGACCGCGGCGACCGTCTCTACCTCGACGTGCAGCGCAACGGCTATGCGCAGACCGCCGTCGCCCCGTTCGCCGTGCGTGCGAAACCCGGCGCCCCGGTGGCCACCCCGGTGGCCTGGTCCCAGCTGGACGATCCGGACCTGGACGCCCGCCGCTGGACCGTGGTCGACGCCGTCGAACAGGCCCGTACCCGTCCCTGGGCCGGAGTGCTGTCCAAGGGCCGGGCGCTGGGCCCGGCCCGGCGCAGGCTGAACGCGTTGATGTCCTACTGAAGGTTTGGCCGACGGACGAGCGGCCACCCGCAGGGGGAGGTGCCATGTCGAACACAAAGAACTCACCTGAACCACAGACTTCACAGGATTCCCCCAGAGGGAAAGAAAAGGACACGGAAGAGAACGTGGCGGACGAGCGGCGGCCCAAGCCGATGGAGGTGCTGCGCGAAGCGCGCGCCCAGCTCACGGAGCTCACCGGCATGACCGCCGAGAACGTCTCCTCCTTCGAACAGACCGAAGAGGGCTGGTCGTTGGAGGTGGAGGTCCTCGAACTCTCGCGGGTGCCCGACACGATGAGCCTGATGGCCAGCTACCAGGTCGAACTCGACCACGAGGGTCAGCTCACCGGCTATCGGCGCGTCCGTCGCTACGAACGCGGGCGGGCCGACGCACACCGTCGCTGACCGGCTGTGCCGTTCACGCCCGCCCACCGGTCCATCACAGACAAGTCATCAGCGCACAGACAAGGAGGTGCGGTCGACATGACCGTTGTCCCGGCCCAGCAGAGCGGTGGCGGAGGCGGCAGCAGTGGCCTCTACGACGTTCTGGAGCTAGTCCTCGACCGGGGTCTCGTGATCGACGCGTTCGTACGGGTCTCCCTGGTCGGCATCGAGATCCTGAAGATTGACATCCGTGTCGTCGTCGCGAGCGTCGACACCTATCTGCGCTTCGCCGAGGCCTGCAACCGGCTCGACCTGGAGGCCGGCCCGCACCGTGACCCCGGTCTGCCCGACCTCGTCGGCGAGATGACCGAGTCCGGCGCGCGCGGCAAGTCCAAGGGAGCGCTGTCGGGCGCCGCGGAGACGATCTCCGACGCCTTCAAGCAGTCGCGTGAGGAGTCCGAGAGCTCCGAGCGGCAGTCCAGGCCGCGGGCCCGCAAGGCCACGGCCACGCGCAGGAAGGAGGAGCAGGAGTGAGCACCTACGTCTACGGCATCACCGCCGCCTCCCACCCCTCGCTGCCGGACGGCATGGCGGGTGTCGGCGAGCCGTCGCTCCCGGTGCGCGTGCTCAGGGCGGACGATCTGGCGGCCGTCGTCAGTGACGCCCCCGAGGGGCTGCGGCCCAAGCGGCGGGACCTGCTCGCCCACCAGAACGTCCTGGCCGAGACGGGCGCCGGCGGTGTGGTGCTGCCCATGCGCTTCGGCAGCGTCGCCACGGACGACAGTGCCGTCACCGGGGTCCTGGAGGAACGCGCCGAGCACTACAAGGAGCGGCTCCGGGCCCTGGACGGCAGGGTCGAGTACAACATCAAGGCCACACACGACGAAGAGGCCGTGCTGCACCGGGTGATGTCCGACAACCCGGAGATCCGGTCCGTCACCGAGGCCAACCGGCAGGGCGGCGGCGGCACGTACGAGCAGCGGCTCAGGCTCGGCGAGATGGTCGTGGCCGCGGTCAAGGCCCGCGAGGCCGAGGACGCCACCGATGTGCGCAACACCCTGGAACCCGGCGCCGACGCCGTGAGCGTGGGCCCCGAGTCCAGCGGCTGGCTCGCCAACGTGTCCTTCCTGGTGCCCCGCGACTCGGCGGAGGACTTCCTGGCCACCGCGGAGCAGCTCCGTAAGAGCCACGCGCACCTCGAACTGCGGATCAACGGCCCGCTGCCGCCGTACAGCTTCGTGGAGCCGGGCCCGGAGCCGGCGGGTGCCGGGATCCGCTCCGACATGGGGGCCGAGGAGTGAGGACGCGGTGGGACTCATAGGAGAGGTGCTGCTGCTGCCGTTCGCACCGGTACGCGGCAGCGCCTGGGTGATCCGACAGGTACTGAGTGAGGCGGAGCGCCTCTACTACGACCCGGCGGCCGTCCGGGCCGAACTTGCGCAATTGGAGGAGAGGTTGGAGGCGGGCGAGATCGACGAGGAGGAGTTCGACCGACAGGAGGACGAACTGCTCGACCGGTTGGAGATCGGCCTGCGCGGTGGCGCGGGGACTGGCGACGGGACGACACGATGAACCGAGTGGGATTGGGCCTCGCGATAGGGGCCGGGTACGTCCTCGGACGTACGAAGAAACTGAAACTGGCATTCGCCGTCGGCACCGTGGTCGCCGGCAAGAAGATGAACCTGACCCCTCGGGCGCTCGCGGACCTGGTGACCCAGCAACTGCTGAAGAACCCGCAGTTCAAGGAGATCGGGGACACGCTGCGCCAGGACTTGCGCGGTGTGGGCAAGGCGGCCTCCGGTGCGATGGTGGAGCGGCAGATCAACGCCGTAGCCGACCGTCTGCACGGCCGTACCGCCCAGGTCCGCGACCAGCTGTCCGGTGTGACGCCGGACCTCGGCTTCGAGGACGAGGACGAGGAGACCGAGGACGAGGAGAGCCGGGCGTACGACGACTCGGAGGCGGAGGCCGACGAGAGGGACGAGGCCGCCGAGGCCGACGAAGGCGAAGTTGACGACGAGGACGACGAGGAACCCCAGCCGCGCCGCCGCAGGCCCGAGGACAGGGCCGCGGGCGGGGTGAAGAAGGCCGCCAAGAAGGCGCCGGCGAAGAAGACGGCCGAGAACAAGCCCCCCGCCAAGCGGGCCCCGGCCAAGAAGACGGCGGCGAAGACCGCGGCCAAGAAGTCGGCCGCCAGGAAGTCGACCGCGGCCGGGGGCGGCGCCCGCGGTGCCCGGACCCGACTGCCGAAGGGAGGCGGTGAGTGATGACCGAGACCCTCGGAGCAGCGAAGAACGTCACCGACAAGGCGAAGAAGAACCCGGTCACGGACGTGGTCCACAGCGAGGCCGCCGACCGGCTCAAGGGCGAGGTGCAGGACTACCTCTCCGCGCAGGTCCAGCGGATGCTGGTGGGTGTCGGCCACAAGCTGGGCGAGACCACCGGCAAGCTGAACGACATCGCCGAGGGCAACAGCCCCGGCTTCGGCAAACTCGCCCTGGACGGCGGCCGCAAGCTCGCCGAGGGCAAGGGTCCCGTGCGCAGCGCGGTCGAACTCGGCGTCTCGCACGCCAAGGACAAGGTGGTCGGCGCCTTCAAGAACCTCGGCGGCGGCAAGGGCAAGCGCAAGGGCGGCGCGGGCCAGAAGCCCACGGTGATCATCGAGTTCATCGATGTCGGCGTGGATCTGCGCACGGCCTACAACCAGTGGACGCAGTACCAGGACTTCTCCACCTTCGCGAAGGGCGTCAAGAGCGCGAACCGCGCCGACGACACCCACACCGACTGGCAGATGAAGATCTTCTGGTCCAACCGCAGCTGGAAGGCCACCACCACCGACCAGATCCCCGACGACCGGATCCACTGGACGTCGGAGGGCGCCAAGGGCACCACCAAGGGTGTCGTCTCCTTCCACCGCCTCGCCGACAACCTCACCCGGGTCCTGCTGGTGATCGAGTACTACCCCAAGGGCCTGTTCGAGAAGACCGGCAACATCTGGCGCGCCCAGGGCCGCCGGGCCCGCCTCGACCTCAAGCACTTCGCCCGCTTCATCACACTCAAGGGCGAGGCGGAGGACGGCTGGCGCGGCGAGATCCGCGACGGCGAGGTCGTCAAGAGCCACGAGGACGCGGTGGCGGAGGAAGAGGAAGAGAACGCAGAGGGCGCCGAGGAGACAGAGGAAGAAGAGGAACAGGAAGGCCCGTACGCCGAGGACGAGACCGAGGACGAGCCGGAGGAAGAGGGCGAGCCCGAGGACGAGTACGAGGAGTACGACGAGGAGGAGCCCGAGGGCGAGGAGGAGCCCGAGGCGGTCGCCGAGGACGAAGAGGCGGCCGACGAAGAGGTGCCCGAGGAAGAAGAGGACTACGAGTACGCCGAGGGCGGGAGCCGACGATGAGCATGCCCAGCCGGCTCCCGGATCCCTACGGTCAGGGAAGCGGCGCCAACCTGGCCGACATCCTGGAGCGCGTGCTGGACAAGGGCATCGTGATCGCGGGTGACATCCGCATCAACCTGCTCGACATCGAGCTGCTCACCATCAAACTGCGGCTGATCGTCGCCTCGGTCGACAAGGCCAAGGAGATGGGGATCGACTGGTGGGAGGACGACCCGGCGTTGTCCACCCGGGCCCGCCGTGACGAACTCACCCGGGAGAACACCGAGTTGCGCGAGCGGCTGGCGCGTCTCGAACAGCTGGAGCCTGCCCGGGGCGAGGAGGAGGCGTCATGACCGGACTGCGGTACGTCTACGCCGTCTGCCGTCCCTTCGGCACCCCGCTGCAGGCCCAGCTGGCCGGGGACCCGCCCCGGCTGCTGCACCACCGCGGTCTGGTCGCCGTGGTCAGCCATGTGCCGGAGCAGGACTTCGCCGAGGAGCCGCTCCGCAGCCATCTGGAGGACCTGGACTGGCTGACCACGACGGTACGCGCGCACCAGAGCGTGATCGACGCGCTCACCGTCGTCACCACCCCGCTGCCGTTGCGCCTCGGCACCGTCTTCCGCGACGACAGCGGGGTCCGCGTGATGCTCGAAGAACGCGAGGACGGGTTCCTGCGCACCCTCGACCGGCTCCAGGACCGGGTGGAGTGGGGCGTCAAGGTGTACGCCGAGACGCCGGCTCCGGCAGCTGAGGAGCCCGAGGAGAAACCGGCCAAGGCGGCATCGGGCCGGGACTATCTGCGCCGTCGGCGCTCGCAGGTGCGCTCGCACGAGGATCTGTGGCAGCAGGCGGAGGCATTCGCGACCGGGCTGCACGAAACGCTGTCCGCGTACGCCGAGGACACACGACTGCACGGTCCGCAGAACCCCACGCTTTCCGGGGCGTCCGGGCGGAACGTACTGAACGCCGCCTATCTCGTGCCGCGCGGTGATTCCGAGGAATTCGTGGAAATGGTGGACCGGACGAAGGACGAGGTCCCGGGAATGCGGGTGGAACTCACCGGTCCCTGGGCGGCGTATTCCTTCGCGGGGGAGGAACAGGCGTGACCGTCATAGAACGCCGTGAGGTGGCCCTGGTCGACCTGCTCGACCGGCTGCTGGCCGGCGGGGTCGTCATCACGGGGGACATCACCCTGCGTATCGCGGACGTCGACCTCGTGCGCATCGACCTGAACGCGCTGATCAGCTCGGTCAACGCTCAAGTGCCCTCGCCGTGGGAGGAGTTGCTGTGACTGCCCGACGCAACCGACTGGACCTCGAACCCGACACGGTCGAGCGCGACCTGGTCAAGCTCGTCCTGACCGTCGTGGAGCTGCTGCGCCAGCTCATGGAACGCCAGGCGCTGCGGCGCTTCGACTCGGGCGACCTGAGCGAGGAGCAGGAGGAGCGCATCGGGCTCACTCTGATGCTGCTCGACGACCGCATGGCCGAGCTGCGCGATCGCTACGGACTGCGGCCCGAGGACCTCAATCTGGACCTCGGGCCGCTGGGACCGCTGCTTCCCCGGGAATGAGCCGGAACGGTGTCGACGGCGTCGACGGTGTCAGGACCGATTCCCGGGAGTCCTCACCACCTGTACCAGCGGCCCCTGCCTCCGCCCGCTGTCGTGCCGCGCATCAGGAACCCCAAGAGCCATAGCACCAGCACGGCCAGTGCGATCCACCAGAGAATCTTCACTGCGAATCCGGCACCGAAAAGAACCAGTGCCAGAAGCAGTACCAGCAGAATGGCAACCATAATGTGAACCTCCTGCTGGTCGGGTATCCCGAAAAGGGAGAATCAGCCGTCCTTTCGGCACAGAATCTCCCCGTGCAGCACACAGAACCAGCCGTCCTCCCGCTTTCCCCATTCCCGCCAGGCGTCCGACACGGCCGCCAGCTGCGCCGCGGTGGCGTGGCCGCCCTCGGTGGCCCGCCCGGCGTACGCCGACTCCAGGGTGCGGTCCGCCCACAGCCCGCTCCACCACTCACGTTCCGCGGCGGTGGAGTAGGTCCAGGTGCCGGAACTCGCCGTGATGTCGGTGAGGCCCGCCCGCAGCGCCCAGGACTTCAGCCGGCGCCCGGCGTCGGGCTCGCCCCCGTTGGCCCGCGCCACCCGCTGGTACAGATCCAGCCAGTCGTCCAGCCCCTCGGACGCCGGATACCAGGTCATGGCCGCGTAGTCCGACTCGCGTACGGCGATGTACCCGCCCCTTTTGGTGACCCTCTTCATCTCGCGCAGCGCCTGCACCGGGTCCCCGACGTGCTGGAGGACCTGATGGGCGTGGACCACGCAGAAGGTGTCGTCGGGGAAGTCCAGGGCGTGCACGTCCGCGACCGCGAAGTCGACGTTCGTCAGACCGCGCTCGGCGGCCGTGGCCCGCGCCTGCTCCAGGATGCCCGGCGCCCGGTCGACCGCCGTGACGTGTCCGTCCGGGACCAGCGCGGCGAGGTCGGCGGTGATGGTGCCCGGTCCGCAGCCGATGTCCAGGATCTTCATGTGGGGCTTCAGCGAACCGAGCAGGTAGGCCGCCGAGTTGGCGGCGGTGCGCCAGGTGTGCGAACGGAGCACGGACTCGTGGTGCCCGTGTGTGTAGACGGCGGTCTCCTGCGGCTTCCCCTGCGATGTCGGCATGGCCGGCCTCCCCTTCTCGACATGTCCGTCGGTACGCAGAACCGTACGCGCGCATGTCGGATGGTGAGACCCCCGTATTGCGATGTGGACTGACGGGTGATCAGCTCCCGGGCAGTGGGCGGTACACCGTGAGCGCCTCGGGCAGCTTCTCCAGCGTCACCTCGCCCTCCACGTCGGTCACCTCACCGTCGTAGGCGAGGAGCGTGCCCGGCGCGACCCCCGTCAGGTGGAGGCGTCCCACCTGGACCGCGGCGTGGACGGGGGACCGGGTCAGCGGGCCCGCGAGTGCGGCGGCGAGCAGGCGCAGGGCGGGCCGGCGGCCGCCGTGCACGACCCGCACGTCGAGCCGGCCGTCCGCGAGATCGGTGCGGCGGCCGGGGGTGAGGCCCAGCCGGTGGTAGGTGCCGTTGCCGACGAACAGCAGCCACAGCGGCCTGCTCCGGCCGCCGAACCCGGCCTCCAGCGGATGCCGGTCGGCCCGCAGGACGCGCAGCGCCCCGAGGACCCCGGCCGGCCAGCCGCCGATCCGGCCCGACCAGCGCTCACGCTCACGCACCAGCTCCGGGTACACGCCCAGACTGCACGCGTTGACGAAGACGCCCTCACGGTCCCCGCAGCTGAACCGGCCCGCGTCCACGCGCACGGCCTCGCCCCGCCGGACGGCCCGGGTCAGATCCCGCGACCCCTCCACACCGAGGTCGTGGGCGAAGTGGTTCAGGGTGCCGCCGGGCAGCACGGCCAGCGGCACGTCGTGACGCAGGGCGATCTCGGCCGCCGCGTTGACCGTGCCGTCGCCGCCGCACACCCCGAGCACCGTGGCCCGGGCCGCCGCCTTCTCCAGCTCGGCCCGGACAAGAGCCGGTTCGCACTCGACGATCTCGGCCAGCGGCAGCCCGTCGTGCAGGGCACGCACCCGGTCCGCGGTGCCCGAGGCGGTGTTCGCCACCATGATCAGGCCCTCGCCGTCCGGCAGTGCCGGCACCTCCGCATACGGCCGGGCCTGCGGCACGACCTGGGCGCGCGTCGGCACCAGGCCCCGTACCGCGAACGCGGCACCCGCACCGAGGGCGGCGCCCGCCAGGACGTCGCTCGGGAAGTGCACGCCCGTGTAGACCCGGGACAGCGCCACCGACCAGGCGACCGGGGCCACGACGGCGCCCCACGCCGGGGACTCCAGCGCCACGCCGGTCGCGAAGGCCGCCGCCGACGCGGCGTGGCCGGAGGGGAACGAGGTCGTGATCGGCTGCCGCTTCAGCTGCCGGACGCGGGGGACCGGGTCCAGGACGGGACGTGTGCGGCGTACCGAGCGCTTGCCGAGGGTGTTGATGGTCGCGGAGGCCAGGGTCAGCGAGGCGAGGCCCCGGGCGGCGGCCCGGCGGGCCCGCGGGGTACGGCTCGCGGCCAGCGCGGCGGCGGTGGCGAACCACAGGACACCGTGGTTCGCACTGCGGCTCAGGCGGGGCAGGACGCGTTCGGCGGCCGGCCAGTCGCTGCGTGCCGCGAACGCGAACAGACGGTGGTCCAGCGCCGGCAGGCGGTCGCGCAGAAAACGGGGGCCGGGTTTCAGGACGATGCGGTCGACGTCTGGGCTCATGAGGTACCGGGTACCCGCACGGGCCGGCTTCCTGTCCCTGATAAGGGTTTGCCCATCGCCACAGGTGACCCGCACAATGCGGCCTCATGGGACATCTGGAAGCCGCGCACCTCGAGTACTACCTCCCCGACGGCAGGGCGCTGCTCGGTGATGTGTCCTTCCGGGTGGGCGAAGGGGCCGTCATGGCCCTCGTCGGACCCAACGGTGCGGGCAAGACGACCCTGCTGCGGCTGATCTCCGGAGAGCTGAAACCGCACGGCGGAACGGTCACGGTGAGCGGCGGCCTGGGCGTGATGCGCCAGTTCGTGGGGTCCGTACGGGACGAGACGACCGTACGGGATCTGCTCGTGTCGGTCGCGCCGTCCCGGATCCAGGACGCCGCGCGCGCCGTGGACCGGGCCGAGCACCTGATCATGACCGTCGACGACGAGGCCGCCCAGCTGACGTACGCGCAGGCACTCTCCGACTGGGCCGAGGTGCGCGGATACGAGTCCGAGACGCTGTGGGACATGTGCACCACGGCCGCGCTCGGGGTGTCGTACGAGAAGGCGCAGTTCCGGCAGGTGCGGACGCTGTCCGGCGGCGAGCAGAAGAGGCTCGTGCTGGAGGCGCTGCTGCGCGGCACGGACGAGGTGCTGCTGCTGGACGAACCGGACAACTACCTCGACGTACCCGGTAAGCGCTGGCTGGAGGAGCGGCTCAAGGAGACCCGCAAGACGGTCCTGTTCGTCTCCCACGACCGGGAACTGCTGTCCCGCTCCGCCGAGAAGATCGTCTCGGTGGAGCCTTCCCCGGCCGGGGCGGACGCGTGGGTGCACGGCGGCGGCTTCGCGACCTATCACGACGCCCGCCGTGAACGCTTCGCCCGTTTCGAGGAGTTGCGCCGACGCTGGGACGAGAAGCACGCCCAGCTGAAGAAGCTGGTGCTGAACCTCCGTCAGGCGGCCAGCATCAGCCACGAGTTGTCCTCCCGCTACCAGGCCGCGCAGACCCGTCTGCGCAAGTTCGAGGAGGCCGGACCGCCGCCCGAGCCGCCGCGCGATCAGGACATCAAGATGCGGATCAAGGGCGGCCGCACCGGTGTAAGGGCCGTCACCTGCAAGGGACTTGAGCTGACCGGCCTGATGAAACCCTTCGACCTGGAGGTCTTCTACGGCGAACGCGTCGCCGTCCTCGGCTCCAACGGCTCCGGCAAGTCGCACTTCCTGCGGCTGCTGGCCGGCGGCGACGTGGCGCACACCGGGGAGTGGAAGCTCGGTGCGCGCGTGGTGCCCGGGCACTTCGCCCAGACCCACGCCCACCCCGAGCTGGAGGGGCGCACTCTCCTGGACATCCTCTGGAAGGAGCACGCCCAGGACCGGGGCGCCGCGATGTCCCGGCTGCGCCGCTACGAACTGACCGGCCAGGCCGAGCAGAGCTTCGACCGTCTCTCCGGCGGCCAGCAGGCCCGCTTCCAGATCCTCCTGCTGGAGCTGCAGGGCGTCACCGCGCTGCTTCTGGACGAGCCCACGGACAACCTCGACCTGGAGTCCGCGGAGGCCCTCCAGGAGGGCCTGGAAGCCTTCGATGGCACAGTCCTCTCGGTCACGCACGACCGGTGGTTCGCGCGTTCCTTCGACCGCTACCTGGTCTTCGGCTCCGACGGGCGGGTGCGGGAGACGACGGAGCCGGTGTGGGACGAGCGGCGCGTGGAACGGGCCCGGTAGGTCACCGGGCCCGCCCCCGGGCGGTCACGTCCACCGCAGCAGTGCGCCCAGACCCCCCACCGGCGCCCCGTCCCCGAGCGCCGGCGTCACCGAGAGCGCCGGGGCGCCCGTGGCAGCCGCCGACCTGATCAGCGCGTCGTCCGCGCGGGCCGACCAGGAGTTCTGCTCGCCGAGGATCTTCAGATCCGTACGGCGCACCGCCAGCTGGTCGGGATCCTCGCCGACCCACACCTCACGGTGCGCGTCGGGACCGTCCGGGCGGATCAGGAGCTCGCCGATACGGTGCTCACGCGCCGCCTCGACCAGCGCGGGCACGCCCTCGGCGGCACCGGGACGCCCGTCGTCCCCCGGCGTCCGGGCCGCGAGGAACCGTTCCAGCTCCCGCTCCGTCCGCGTCCGCACGTACGCGGCGCGGGTGTGTTCCACGTCCTCGTCGAGCAGCCGGCTCCCGGCGCCGTGCGCGGCCTCGACGACCATGTCGTGCAGCCGCTTCGGCAGCCGTTCACGCACGGACCGCTTCTCGCGTTCGTCGCCGACGAGGATCAGCAGGTCGGCGCCCATTTCCTCCTGGCAGACCGCGAGCGCGTCCGCGATCTCGGCCGCGTTGCGCTCCCAAGTGTTCTCCACCCGCAGCTGGACGTGCCGCTCCGACCAGTCGGCCGAACCGGTCCGGTGGACGGGCCACTGCTCGCCGGTGACCGTACCGGCGTCCTTGCGGCCCAGTGCTCCGCGCAGCTCGAAGTCCGCGCCCTTGCGGTCGATGTACGCCACCACGCACACGGGGTCCTCACCGGCCAGTTCGAGCAGCGGCGCGGTGTGCGGCAGCGGGGCCCAGCGGACCAGGCTGCCGTCGGGGGACCGGGTCAGCGGCGGGTCCAGAACGACCTCACCCGCCCGCGCGAATACGGCCCGGCCATGCGGTTCGGACGACTGCCGCAACTCCTCCAGCGCCTCCCGCACGGCCACACAGGTGTCCTCGTCGGCCCCTTGCGCGGACAGTTCGCGAGCGACCGCGACCGCCGCGAGACGGCCTTCGTGGGACGAGTCCTCGGTGGGGCGTGGGGCGTCGGCGTACACGGAGGCCCAGGGGCCCGGATGTTCGTGGAGTGGCTGCAGAAAAGCGAGATTCATGATGTCCCTCCCGGATACCGCTCGGGGGCAGTGCGGTAATGCGTCCCGGGCGGGTACCCGAAGCGCATGAACGAACACGACGAGCGGGACACCAGGGCGACCGGAGTCGACCCCGGCCGGCTGGACGACCAGCAGCTCATGAAAGAGCTGGAGACGATCCACCGCACCCGGCACGAGACGCTGCTCCATGGCTCGAACGACGCGCTCAGCGCCCACAACGAGCGCATGGCACGGCTGGAGGGCGAGTACTTGCGCCGCAACCCGCGCCGTACGGTGGCCGCGGGCCGCACCCGGGAAGGCGCGCGGGAGCGGAGGCCGGGGGAGTCGGCCACGCCGACGTCGTGACGGGCCTCGGATCCCCACGAAGGCGAACGGTGACCTGCTGATCACGTGATCAGCAGGTCACCGGGACGTGCGCGCGAGGTCCGGTCCCGTCAGGCGGCCGCCTCCTGGGCGAACACGTCAAGAGATACGTCCGGTCACGGCTTGCTGAACGGGCTGTGCGCACGTCCCACCGGCCGGGCTCATACGGCGGCCTCGCCCTGCGGACCGGCGCGGTTGATGTCGGCCAGTGCCGACCCCGGGTCCCGCGCCTGTGCGAGGTCCCCGAGGCTCACCATGCCGACCGGCAGACCGTCCTCGATGACCGGCAGCCGCCGTACGGCATGCGCGCGCATCAGCGCCGCGGCCTGTGTCACCGGGTCGCCGGGAGCCACCGTCACCGGATCCGGCGTGCACACCGACTCGGCGCTCACCGTCAACGGGTCGACGCCGTCGGCCACGGCCCGCACCGTGATGTCCCGGTCGGTGAGCAGCCCCACCACCCGCTGACCGTCGGCGACCACCACGTCGCCGATGTCCTGCGCGCGCATCAGCCGCGCCGCCTCGACCA
Organism: Streptomyces sp. NBC_00285; assembly: GCF_036174265.1. NCBI lineage: Bacteria > Bacillati > Actinomycetota > Actinomycetes > Kitasatosporales > Streptomycetaceae > Streptomyces > Streptomyces sp. NBC_00285. The sequence continues at coordinate 8,644,214 of NZ_CP108055.1, forward strand.
GCGAGGCGTCCGGCCGGACGGCCACCACACCGGGTGTCATCACCTCCCGTACGAGCTGGGCCGTCACGGCGCGCCCTCCGCATGGGTCAGCGCCCGCGCGAGTTCCTGGACGGTGGCGTAGTTCTCATTGCGCGGCAACGCCTCCACCGCCTCGACGAGGGGGTCGGGGGCGTGTTTGCGGCGCAGTGCCCGCCCCAGCTCCACGGGGGTGGCGGGGAAGGAGCTGCGGCCCAGGATCCGGGCCAGCTCCAGTCGGACGCCCTCCAGCGACGCCCCGGGCCGGCCGGGTGTCACGGGCCCGCCCCAGACCTGCGGATCGTCGTCGGCGGTCGGCTCCGGGTCGTTCCACTCCTCGCTGCGGGTGGGATGCCCGGAACGGAGCAGACCCTGGAGTTCGTGCTTCATCTCGTCGTCGCGGTGGCGGCTCAGCCGGTCGCTGCCTCGCTGCATGTTCTCCCTCCAGATCTTCGGGGTCCGCACCGCGTACCCGTGCACTGCGGGCCGACACGGGGTTTGTGTCACCGAAGCCGGGAGACCCGGCCCGGACCCCCCGCGCACCTCCTCCGGGAAGGACTGGCGATGGTGCTCCTCGCCGCGCTCATGCCCCTGCTCATGCTCGGCGTGGTCCTCGCGCTGGGCCGGTACGAGGAGCTGATGCTTCCGCGACGGGCGGAGGACCGGCCCCAGCCGGCCGTCCTCCCGTCGGCGGCAGCGGCTACTTCTTCTCCCGCCCCGGCAGGAACTCCTGCACCTTCGCCGTGAAGCCCTGCCCGACCATGGCCGCCGCGACCGCGTCGCCCTTGAGGATCGAGGAGAACGTGGCCTCCAGCTGTTCCCAGGTCGCGTGCGGCGCGACCGGCGGTACGGCGGGGTCGGTGAGGAACTCCAGGACCGCGGGCCGGTCCGCGGCCGGCCCGGCCCGCCAGGCCGCCTCCACGTCCTGGCGGCTTCTCCACCCGGATCCCGGTCAGACCGAGGGAGCGGGCGAACGCCGCGTACTGCACGTCCGGGAGCGCTTGCGAGGGCAGGAACGACGGGGCGCCCTCCATGGCCCGCAACCGTTCGAGAATGTGATCGGACACCTTGGTGCTCATGGGCTGGCCTCCCGGACGTGGGCGGCACAGACAGCGGCCTTACGAGGCACCCTGCGCGCGCCCGGAAACCTTCACCGGTGTTTGCCCCCGAAGGCCCGGGGCAGGCGCAGTCCCAGTGCTTCGGACCGGAGGCACGTCCGTGGGAGCGGCCCCGAGCCGCAACGGTCGCGCCTGCCCGGCCCCCCCTCGCAGACGCGCTCCCACCCCGATCGTCCAACCCAGAGCACGATCTAGGGAGTTGCGACGCACATGCCCACTCCAGTGAGCGCGAAGCACCACCCGCACGACGACGCCCCCGACACCGCCGAGGACTTCCGCAGACTCGCCGCGCTCCCTCCGGGACCCGAGCGCGACACCCTGCGCGGACGGATCGTCGAGGCGTGGCTGCCCATGGCCGACCGGCTCGCCGGCCGTTTCCGCAACCGGGGCGAGAGCTTCGACGACCTGCGCCAGGTCGCCGCCCTCGGCCTGGTCAAGGCCGTGGACCGCTACGACCCCGCACTCGGCAGCGCCTTCGAGAGCTACGCCGTGCCCACCATCACCGGCGAGATCAAGCGGCACTTCCGCGACCACATGTGGACCCTGCATGTACCGCGCCGGGTCCAGGAGCTGCGCAACCGCGTCCGCTTCGCCTCCCGGGACCTCGCCCAGACCATCCCGGGCCGCAGGCCCACCGTCGCCGAGATCGCCGCGCAGGCCAACATGAGCGACGAGGACGCCCGGGTCGGTCTGGAGGCACTGGAGAGTTTCACCGCCCTGTCCCTCGACGCCGAACTTCCCGGCAGCCCAAACGGCTACTCCCTCGCCGACTGCCTCGGCTCGCTCGACCCCGCACTGGCCACGGTCGTCGACCGCGAGTCCGTCAAGCCCCGGCTGGCCGCGCTGCCCGAACGCGAGCGGGCCATCCTCTACATGCGGTTCTTCGGCGACATGACCCAGAGCCGTATCGCCGAGCAGCTGGGCATCTCGCAGATGCACGTGTCCCGGCTGATCAACCGCTGCTGCGGACGACTGCGCGAACAGATCATGCGCGACGCCGCCGCGTGACGGGACGGTTCTGACGGTCAGGTTCCGACAGGGCGGCTCTCACGGTCCGGGGATGCGTGCCCGCACGTCTCCGTTCGCGGCCCGGGGTCACCCACTCGGCCCTCACCGTCCCGCCAATGGCCTTCGGCCGCGCGCGGACCGGGGCCCCGGGGGCTGAGATGACGGTGGGTGCGACCGTCGCGCCCCCGGTCCAGTCGTCGTATCCCCGACGCCCGACGACGGGCCCCTCAGCCGTCGGCCGAAGGAGTCCACCTCATGCGCCGCACCGCCCGTCTCCGGGCCCTGACCGTCGTCCTCTTCGCCCTCGGAATCACCCTGGGTCTCGCCGCGCCGAGCGCCTTCGCCGACCCGGCCGCCGAAGTCAGCCCGAGCAGTGTCACGCCGGGCGCGAGCGTCACCGTGTCCGTCTCCTGCGACCCCGGCGGCGGTACGCCACCCGCCACCCTCGACGCCACCTCGCAGGCCTTCGAGACGGCAACTGTCCGGCTCCGACTGGTGCCCGGCAACGACGACGCCGTCTCCGGCCCCGCCTACAGCGGCAACGCGCGCGTCGCCGCCGACCAGGCGCTCCAGGACGGTGCCGGCGGTGTCGGCCCGGACTCCGCGTGGACCGTCGACGGCACCTGCCCCACCGCGGACCGCGCGCCGGGCAAGGCGTGGAGCGCCACCTTCACCGTCACCCGCGACACCGCCACGGCCACCGCCGGCGGCGAACGCCGCCCGTGCACCGAGCCGCGCGCCGAACCGAGCACCGACACCTGTGGTGCCGCGGTCATCCAGCGCCCCGTCCGGGCCGGCCAGGGCGGCACCTTCCGCGACAGCGTCCCGGCCCTGGTCACCGGCGGTCTGCTCATCGCCGGCGCCGCGGCAGGGGCCGTGTACCGGCTGCGCCGCAAGAACCCCGCGGCCAACGCCTGAGGCGAAACCCGGGGACCGTGTGACGGGTGCAACCCGCACGGGCGCCCATGGGCCGGAGGCACCGTGGGTACTCAGAGCGCGAGGAGTGCACGAAGCGCCTCACCAGGCGTCGCCTCACCGAGGGTGAGAGGACGAGACGGCGGACCGGGCGGCGGGCCACCTGAGAGCGGCTGACGGAGGTGACCATGCGGACCGACCCGGAGGATCACGGCCCCGTCCGCTACGGCCCCCCGCCGCCCGACGACGCGCTGCCGGTACTGCCGGACCTCGCCGCGGTGCTGTCCGACGCTGCCACCCGCCCCCGTGCCGAACCGGTCGGCGGCGGCACCCCGCTCCTGGAGGCCGCCTGCGGTTACGGAGCCCGGCGCGGCCTGCCCGCCCGGCCGGACCACGTGGTCGCCGCCCCCGGGGCCCCAGCCCTGCTGGTCGCCCTGACCGCCGCCCTCGGCGGTGACGTCCTGGTGCCCCGCCCCTGCGCCGCCTGGTGGGCGCCGTACGCACGCCTGCTGGGAAGGCCCGTCTTCCACGTGGCGACACCCGCCGAGTGCGGCGGTGTCCCCGATCCCTACGCCCTGCTGGAGACCGTGCGCCGGGTGCGTGCCGAGGGCGGTGACCCACGGCTGCTGGTGTTGTCCGTCGCCGACGACCCCACCGCCACCGTCGCCCCGCCCGAGGCGCTGCACGAGGCCGTCGAGGCCGCCGCGGGTGAGGGCCTGCACCTGGTCAGCGACGAGACCTGGCGCGACACCGTGCACACCCCGCACGAGACGGTTCTGGTCAGCCCCGCGGAGATGGCGCCCGACCGGGTCACCGTGGTCACCGACCTGGCCGGCGGACTGCTGCCGGCCGGCTGGCCCGCCGCCATCGCCCGCTTCCCGGCGAACGGCAGCGGCGACGGCCTACGCGCGCGTGTGCTGGACGTACTGACCGCCCTGGGCGCCCGCGTCGCCGCCCCGGTCGCCGCGGCCGCCGCCCACGCGCTCACCGAGCCCGAACCGGTCGCCGCCCACCGTGCCGCTGTGGTGGACCTCCACGCACGCGTGGCCGCCGCCGCGCACGCCGTCGTCGTCGGCGCGGGCGCCCTGTGCCGGCCCCCACAGGCCGGCCGTCACCTCTACGTCGACCTCGGCCCCCTGCGGCCGGCGCTCACCGCGCGGGGCATCGGCGACGCCCAGGACCTGGAGGACTTCCTCGCCGCCCGGCTCGGTGTGCCCGCGCCCGGCGGCCACCGCTTCGGCGACGACCTCGGCGCGCTGCGCGTACGGCTGTCCACCGGCCCGCTGCTCGGGACCTCGGACACGGAACGCGCGGAATGCCTCACGTCACCCGCGCCGTTGGAACTGCCACACGTGCAACGCGCGTTGATCACCTTGAAGTCGGTCTTCGACGACCTTTGCGACGACGCTCAGCGATGGGAGCCTCCTCGATGACGCAGCAGTCCGAGTCGACCACCACCAGGGTGGCCGGCGGGCCGGCGGCCCGGTCCTCCTTCGCGCCGCCGCACCCTCCCCTCGCCGAACCCCGCCCGCTGGGGGAGCGCAGAGTGTGGCCGAGGTCCTTCCACGACCGTCTGACCGCCCCCCTGCCCGGCCTGAAGTCCATGGCCCGCTTCGCCCGTGAGGGCGCGGTACGCCCCGGCCCCGAGGGCCTTGCCGACATCCCGAAGCTGCCCTACGAACCCGCCCCGCTCCCCGCCGTCGACAGCCGCACGGTCGCCGTCTCCTGGGCGGGACACGCCAGTTGGGTGGTGCGGATCGGTGGCCTGACCGTCCTCACCGACCCGGTCTGGTCCCGCCGCATCCTCGGCACCCCGGCCCGGATCACCCCGGTGGGCATCGACTGGAACACCCTGCCGCGCATCGACGCGGTGGTCATCAGCCACAACCACTACGACCACCTGGACGCTCCGACCCTGCGCCGGCTCCCGCGCGACACCCCGGTGTTCGTCCCGGCAGGCCTGGCCCGCTGGTTCCATCGCCGCCGCTTCACCGCGGTCACCGAACTGGACTGGTGGGAGGCCGCCGAACTGGGCGGAGTCCGCTTCGACTTCGTCCCCGCCCACCACTGGTCCAAGCGCTCCCTCACGGACACCTGTCGCACCCTGTGGGGCGGCTGGGTCCTGACAGCGCGGGACGGCCAACGCGTCTACTTCGCGGGCGACACCGGCTACGGCCACTGGTTCTCCCGCATCGGCGACCGCTACCCCGGCATCGACCTGGCCCTGCTCCCCATCGGCGCCTACGACCCCCGCTGGTGGCTCAGCGACGTCCACTGCGACCCGGAGGAGGCGGTGCGAGCGGCCCAGGACCTGGGCGCCCGCAGGATGGCCCCCATGCACTGGGCGACGTTCGTGCTGTCCGCGGAACCGGTCCTGGAACCGCTGACCAGGGTGCGGGACGCCTGGGACAAGGCGGGTCTGGCGCGCGAGGACCTGTGGGACCTGCCCATCGGAGGCTCACGGCTGCTGGAGCGCCCTCAGGTCCCCGGGAGCGGCCTCAGGAGCGCACCCGCTTCCACACCGTCGGCGCCGCGCTGATCGTGACGGTCAGCGCGACCGCCGCCACCACACCCTCCCAGGGCTCCTGGAACAACGACCCGCCCAGAATCCCGATCAGCTGGTACGTCACGGCCCAGGCCAGACAGGCCGGCAGGTTCCCCCGGACGAACCGTCGCAACGGCCACTCGGCCATGAGGCAGGCCAGCATCACCGGAATGCGCCCCGCAGGCACCAGCCGGGACAGCACGAGAACGGCCACCCCGTGGTCGGCCAGCTTCCCCTGCGCCTGTGAGAGCCGCTCCTCCGGAGCCCGGGACCGGATCGCCTCCAGCCACCGCGATCCGTTCTTCGACTTCATTCCGCGCCGCCCCAGCCAGTACAGGGCGATGTCCCCGAGGAACGCGGCGAGCGACGCCGTGACGAAGACGAACAGCAGAGCAAGGGGCGCGGTCTGATGGAAGGCCACGACGGCGGCCGAACTCACCAGCGCCCCCGTGGGGATCACCGGCACCAACGCACCCAGGAACACCAGCAGGAACAACGTCGGATACCCGATCGCCTGCCCGGCGGCGCCCGGTGTCGCCCCCGTGGTCGCGGCTGCCAGCCAGGTCACGGAGCGACCTCCAGCCGCATGCTCTCCCCGTGCTCCAGCCGGTGCACGTCCACCCCGGGCGCGACCTGGGCCGCCAGCCGCACGAACTCCGAACCCGGCGCGTGGAACTCGTGCGGCCGCACCGCGTCCAGCCCGATCGGCCAGTACGTCCCGTAGTGCACCGGCACCGCACTGCGCGGCGCGAGCTGCGCCAGCGCCTGGGCCGCGCGCCCCGCGTCGAGATGCCCCTCGCCGAGATGCGGCCCCCAGCCGCCGACCGGCAGCAGTGCCACGTCGACCGGCCCGACCTCCTTGGCCATGTCGTCGAACAGCCCGGTGTCCCCGGCGAAGTAGGTGCGCGCCGAGCCCTCGACGACGAAACCGAGCGCGGGGGAGCGGTGCGGTCCGACCGGCAGCCGCCGTCCGTCGTGCCGTGCGGCCACCGCGCGGATCAGCAGGTCGCCGACGCGCCGCTCGTCGCCGGGCGCCACCTCCTCCAGCCGGAGGTGAGTGAGCCGGCGCAGCCCCGGCACCTGACGTGGTGCGCCCCGGGGCACGAGCAGGCGCGTGCCCGGATCGAGCCGGGCCAGCGAGGGAACGTGCAGATGGTCGGCGTGCAGATGGGAGACGAGCGCGACATCCGCACGCCAGGCTCCGGGCGGTGGCACCGCCCCGCGGCGTCGACGCAGATGCGCGAGCCGGCGGGCGAACAGGGGGTCGGTGAGCACACGTATATCCGAATCCGCGACCGTGCAGGTCGCGTGACCCCACCAGGTGATCTCCACCGGCACCTCTTTGCCTCCTTCGCGCGACTCCCCGAAGCCTACGGGCTGGAGTAGGGTCGGCGGCGAAACCCGGAGGTGAGGGGGACACCATGGGACCGGTCCGTGTCACGGCGATCGCGAGTCTGACGCCGCTGGAGGAACTGGACGCCGACCCCTTCCTGGTGGACTCGCGCAGCCAGCACGCGATGTGCGCGCGCTGGGCCGCCGAGCGGGGGTACACCGTGCAGCGGGAACTGCTGGTGCGGGGGCTGCGGGCCGACCACGGTGTGCTGTGGGACGGGGTGCGGGCGGGCACCGACCTCTTCGTGGCACCGAGCCGCCGGGTCCTGGAGAGTGCCCTGTCCTCGGTCGAGGAGTTCGCCGCGGAGTGTGCCCGGCGAGGGGTGCGGGTGGAGACGGTCGGCGTCGCGGAGCCCCTGTACGACGCCCAGATGAAGGCCCGGGTGCACCGCAGGCTGTCGATGCCGACGGCGGGATACGACGGGCGTTGAGCCGCTCCGCCACAGGGGCATCGGCACGGCGGCCGACGCGTGGGACGCCGCCGCGGCCCCGCACCAGGATCCGGCTGTCCGACCCGTGTGACACGCTGACCCCAGCGCCCGCACCGACGACGGGCCGGGACGTGAGGTGTGCGGCGCGTGCTTGCAGGGCATTGGCGGCGGGTGGCCAGTCAGGTCGGGCGCAGCGTCACGGTGTGGGCCGTGTCGACGCTCACGATGCTCGTCCTGGCCGGGATCCTGCCGGACTTCCGGCTCCAGTCGCCGACCGGTGACAGCGCGACCCGGATCGCCGTGACCGCCGCCTTCGGCGCCGGTGCCTTCGGAGTGCTGTCGGCCGTGGTCTGGCCGCTGCTCGTGCGGCTGTTCCTGCTGGTGCCGACCCTGGTGCTCGGCCTCCTCGTCTTCTTCCTCAACGGGGCGCTGCTGCTGCTCGCCCTGCGGCTGAACCCCGCCGAGCGCGGCGACGCCGCCCCCGAGACCGCGGTCGTGGTCGCCGCGGTGATGTCCGCCGTCGCATCCGCGACCGGCGGTGCCCTCGCGGTGCGCGACGACGACGCCTACCGGCGCCGCCTCTACCGCCTCGCCGACCGCCGCCGCAGACGCCGCCCCGCGGGCCCGGCCACCCCGGGCACCGTCTTCATCCAGCTCGACGGCGTCGGCCACGACGTCCTGCTGGCCGCCGTCGCCGGCGGACTGATGCCCACCGTCGCCCGCTGGACGGGCCGCGCCGACGCCCCCGGCCGGCGTGCGCGCCCCACCCACCGGCTCACCTCCTGGCGCACCGACTGGTCCAGCCAGACCGGCGCCAGCCAGCTCGGCATCCTGCACGGCAGCAACCACGACGTCCCCGCGTTCCGCTGGTACGAGAAGGACCGCGGCGAGGTGATGGTCTGCAACCGCCCCACCAGCGCCGCCGAGCTCCAGCGCCGGGCCGTCGAGTGGGCGGGACACGGCGGACTGCTCACCGTCGACGGCGCCAGCCGCGGCAACCTCTTCTCCGGCGGCGCCGAGGAACAGGCACTCGTCCTGTCCATCGCCGCCCGCCGCCGTAGCCGTGAGACCCGCTCCCGGGCGGGCTACTTCGCCTACTTCTCCGACCCCGCCAACGCCGTCCGCACCGCCCTGTCCTTCTTCGCCGAGGTCGGCCGGGAGATCGGCCAGTCGACCCGCGCCCGGGCCCGCAAGGAGCGCCCGCGGGTGGGCCGCGGGGGCCTGTACCCGCTCGTCCGCGCCTTCGCGACCATCGTCGAGCGGGACGTCGTGGTCACCGCCGTGATGGGCGACATGCTCGCGGGCCGTACGGCCGTCTACGCCGACCTGGTGGCCTACGACGAGGTCGCCCACCACTCCGGGCCGACCGGCCGTGACGCCGCGAAGGTACTGGAGAGCCTGGACCGTTCCCTCGCACTGATCGAGAACGTCGCCGAGCACGCCCCGCGCCCGTACCGGATCGTCGTCCTCTCCGACCACGGCCAGAGCCCCGGCGAGACCTTCCGCACCCGCTACGGACTCACTCTCGGTGACCTGGTGCGGGCCGGCTGCGGGCTGCCCGTGTCGCGCAGGGCCGAGCGCACCCACAGCGGGGCCGAGGCCCGCGCCGCCGTGCGTGCCGCGCTGCGCCGGCCGCACAAGGAGGGCAGGGAGGAGTTCCGTCCCGCCCGCGGCTCCGAGCCGATCGTGCTGGCCTCGGGCAACCTCGGGCTGGTCTCCTTCCCCGATGTGCATCACCGGATGAGCAAGGAGGAGATCGACGCACGGCACCCGGCCCTGCTGACCACCCTCGCCAACCATCCCGGCATCGGGTTCCTTCTTGTGCGCAGCGAGAAGCACGGCGGGGTGGTGCTGGGGCCTTTCGGTACGGAGATTCCCCTCGACCGACTCGACGACGATCCAGGGCCGTTGGCAGACTTCGGGCCCGGCGCGGCCGAGGCCGTGCGCCGCACGCACTCCTTCCCGCACACCGCCGACATCATGGTCAACTCGTGGTACGACCCCGCCGAGGGGGAAGTGCTCGCCTTCGAGGAGCAGATCGGCTCGCACGGCGGGCTCGGCGGGGCCCAGGGGAAGCCGTTCCTGTTGTCGCCGCTCGCCCTGTCCGCGCCACCCGACGGGTTGGTCGGGGCGGAGGGGGTCCATCAGATGCTCCGGCGATGGCTCGACGAGGCGGGCGGCCCTCAAGTACCGCTGACCGCACGGGAGAAGAAGGCCGCGTAGGGGTTCGGCTGCGCCGACGTGGCGGAGCCGCTTGTCGGTACCGCGCCGCGACCCTGAGCGGTCCTGCGCGGCCCTGGCGGCTCGGAAAACCAGCTGCGGCTCCTCGGCCCGCCGCCCACACTGTTCGAGTCACCCCTTCTCGAACCCTCCCTGGAGCCACCGCTTTGCAGGCCGCCGTCACCGTCACGCCCTCCCGGATCCCCGACCTCCTCCTCGGCCTCGCGACCGTGCGGCCCGTCTTCGTCTGGGGTGCGCCGGGTATCGGGAAGTCGTCCCTGGTCAGGGAGTTCGCCGCCTCGTTGGGGCTGGAGTGCGTGAGCCTGATCGGTACCCAGCTGGCCCCCGAGGACCTCATCGGGGTGCCGCAGATCCGGGACGGACGGTCCGTGTTCTGCCCGCCGGAGTCGATCGCCCGTGACGAGCCGTACTGCCTGTTCCTGGACGAGCTGAACGCGGCCACGCCGGATGTGCAGAAGGCGTTCTACTCGCTCATCCTGGACGGCCGTATCGGGGCCTACGAACTCCCCAAGGGTTCCATCGTCATCGGCGCCGGCAACCGGTCCACCGACAACGCGCTGGCCCGGCCCATCGCCTCCGCCCTCGTCAACCGCCTCACCCACGTCCACCTGGAGGCGTCCGCCAAGGACTGGCTGATCTGGGCCGGTGAGAACGGCATCCACCCGTGGATCCTCGACCACCTCACCGACCGGCCCGACCACCTGTGGTCCAAGCCGCCGAAGACCGAGGAGCCGTTCTCCACGCCCCGCTCCTGGCACATGCTCTCCGACGCGCTGCACTCCTTCGGCCAGGACCTCGACGAGGACACCCTGAAGGTCCTCGCGCACGGCACGCTGACGCCGGCGCACGCGACCGCCTTCTGCGGATACGTCAAGATCGTGCGGGGGCAGTTCGGCATCGAGGCGATCATCAAGGGCGACACCCGCTGGCCGGGACGGCTGGAGGACCGCGACCTGCTCTACTACCTCGCCGAGTCCTTCCGCGGCCGTCTGATCAAGGAACTCCCGGTCAGCAAGGAGCACATGTCGGCGAACGGCCGGCAGACCGCGTACCGCGCCAAGTCGCTGCTCGTCCAACTCGCGGAGATCTCCGTGGAGGTGGCCCAGACCGTCATCGCCGCGGGTGACGACGGCAATCCCGTCCTGCCCTCGTGGTTCCTCGTCGAGGCGGCCCGCGACATGCCCCGGCTGGTGGAGGCGCGGCGGTGAGCCGAAGCCCCGAAAAGAAGAAGCGGGACCTCGCGGGTGAGGCGTTCGCCGAGGGGATGAAACTGCTGCGGGCCAACCCGGCGCTCGCGGCCGTCGAGTTCGACGTCTGCCGTCAGGAGGAGTGCCGCTTCGCGCCCCGGGACGGGCTCGTGGTCGTCGATTCCGACGGCGATCTGCACGTCCACCCCGACCGGCTGGCCGAGCCCACCGCCTGGGCCTGGGCGCTCGCCCACGCCGTCCTCCACCTCGGCTTCGGACACGTCCCGGCGGTGAAGGGCGAACGCACCCAGCCCGACCGCTTCGACCTCGCCGCCCGCTGTCTCGTCGTCAACCGCTTCCTGCTCGGCTTCCCCGTCGGCAGGACCCCCGAGCACCTGCCCGCCTCCTACCCCGACGGTGACGAGGAGCAACTCGCCGCGCGGTGGCGGCGCGACGGCGTCCCGGCCGTCTACGAACACTGCGGTACCGCCGGCGCCGGGCCCGACCAGCTGCTGCTGGGATGGACGGGCTGGTCCCAACCGCCGGACTGGCAGCTGGCGTTCGCCACCGCACTGACCCGGACGGTGTCCGCGGCGATGGACATGGCGGGCGGCCGCCGGGACTCCCTCGACGGCGAGGCGCCGCAGCGGCGTCCCTGGCAGCAGGCCCTGAGCTGGTTCGTCTCCTCCTATCCGCTGCTCGGGGGCATCGCGGCCGGCATCAAGGTGGTCGCCGACGCCGAACTCGCCCGCGCCCACGGCATCGCCATCGCCGCCGTCGACGCCGAGGCCGCCGAGATCTACATCAACCCGCTGCGCCGCTTCGACGACGAGGAATGGCGGTTCGTCCTCGCCCACGAGATGCTGCACGCCGCCCTGCGCCACGGCGACCGCTGCGGCACCCGTGACCCCTACCTCTTCAACGTCGCCTGCGACTACGTCATCAACGGCTGGCTGAACGAGATGCAGATCGGCCTCATGCCCGAGGGCCTGCTGTACGACCCCGAGCTCGCCGGCCTGTCCTCCGAGGAGGTCTACGACCGCATCGCCGGCGACCTGCGCCGCAAGCGCCGGCTGGCCACCCTGCGGGGCAAGGGCGTCGGCGACATCCTCGGCGGCCCGCTCGGCTCGCCCCGCGACTACGTCGACCTCGACGAGTTCTACCGCAGGGGCCTCGCCCAGGGCCTCGACCTGCACGGGCAGCAGGAGCGCGGGTTCCTGCCCGGCGGCCTGGTCGAGGAGATCCGCGCGCTCAGCCATCCGCCGCTGCCCTGGGACGCCCGGCTCGCCCGCTGGTTCGACGAGTTCGTGCCCAGCCCACAGCCCGTCAGGACCTACGCCCGTCCCTCGCGCCGTCAGGCCGCCACCCCCGGCATCCCCCGCGCAGGCCGGTACTTCCCGCCCGAGGAGATCGCCCGCTGCACCTTCGGCGTGGTCCTGGACACCTCCGGCTCGATGAACCGCACCCTGCTCGGCAAGGCACTGGGCGCGATCGCCTCGTACGCCGAGGCACGGGACGTACCGGCCGCCCGGGTCGTGTTCTGCGACGCGGCCCCGCACGACGCCGGCTATCTGCCCGTCACCGAGATCGCCGAGCGGGTCCGGGTGCACGGCCGCGGCGGCACCGTCCTGCAGCCCGGCATCGACCTGCTGCACCGCGCCGACGACTTCCCCGCGAGCGCGCCCGTACTGGTGATCACGGACGGCTGGTGCGACGTGCTGCGGGTCCGGCGCGAGCACGCCTATCTGATCCCGCAGGGGGCCAGGCTGCCGTTCACCGCACGTGGGCCGGTCTTCCGGGTGAGCTGAGCGTAGTGTGATCGGATGGTTCCCGTACCCCCTGTCAGCGGGACCACAGGAAAGGACTGATCGTGGCCACCACGCGCTCCGCACACACCGTCTGGGAAGGCAACCTCCTCGAGGGGAGCGGTGTCGTCAACTTCGACTCCTCCGGTGCCATCGAGGCACAGCCGGTCACCTGGGCCTCGCGTTCCCAGGACGCCAACGGCAAGACCAGCCCCGAGGAGCTGATCGCCGCCGCGCACTCCAGCTGCTTCTCCATGGCGCTCTCGCACGCCCTGAACGGCGCCGGCACCCCGCCCACCAAGCTCCTCACCTCGGCCGACGTCACCTTCCAGCCGGGCGAGGGCATCACCGGCATCCACCTCACCGTCGAGGGCACCGTGCCGGGCCTGGACGAGGAGGGCTTCGCCGCCGCCGCGGACGACGCCAAGGCCAACTGCCCGGTCAGCCAGGCCCTGAAGTCCGTACCGATCACCCTGGACGCGAAGCTCGCCTGAGGCGACCTGTCCTGCACGTTGCGCAGCCCTTGTGAAGGGGGCTGCGCAACGTCGGTCCGGGGTATGAAGTCGTCGGTGTGGGAGGCAACACGATGATTGCGGGAACATCCAGCAGCGCGGCGGCACTCGACTCCGGCACCCGTGAACTCACCCGTGTCCTCATGCTGTTCAGCCTCACCGGCAGCCTGGAGGAGGACCGCCCCTCGCCGGGCAGCCTCGTAGACCGGTTCGACTTCGGCCGCTTCGCCCTGCACCTCAGATCCAGTGAGGCGGTGCTGCCGGTGCCGTTGCCGGTCGCCACGGTGGAGCCCGGGGAGCTGCGGTTCTCGCACGGCTTCCACGGTCTGGAACCGGCGTCGGTCGAGATCGCCGTCCTCGCCACCCCGCGCGGCGACATCACCCTGGCCATGGACTGCGGGTTCGCCGGACCGACCCCGGCCGCCGCCCTGGCCGAGTGGCTCGCGGCCACCTGCTTCGACCGGGACCAGATCATGCTCGGGGACCGTCCGCTGCTCACCGCGCTCGGACTGCGGCCCGTCCCGTCGGACCCCCTCGCCTTCGGCCAGAACGTGCACCAACTCGTCTTTCCCGGCGGCGAGTTGCGCGACGACCTGCTGAACTCCGAGGCCGCGCAGCGCTCCCTCATGCTGAACGAGATCCTCTACCGCGGCCGGATGGCGACGACGGAACCGCCCAATCTGCGCAACCACGGCAGCACACTCTCGGCGCACGGCCGCGGGGTCTCCGTGCACGCCGGGTGGGCCGAGCACGTGGAGAACGGCCTGATCCTGGTGGCCGTCGGCATGATCTCCGCGCTGGCCGTCCTGCAGCGCACCCGGCTGGCCGCCTTCGAGACGATGCGGGCGAACGAACAGGCGTCCGCGAGCTCGCCGTACGAGATCCGGTCGCTGATCTCGCAGTTGTCCACCGGGGTCAACGAACTCCAGCTAGACCTGGCCTTCGGAGTGGAGGCGTACGTCGACAGCCTGCTCATCCCGGAGACGGTCATGGAGGCCTTCCAGTCCTCCCTGCGCGACGCGCTCGGCATCCGGGACAGCCTGGACAACTCGGCCCGCATGGTGGAGCGGCTGACCTCGGTGATCAGCGCCCGCTCGGCGGCCCTGGACGCCGAACTCTCCGAGCGCGACGACCGCAGGGACCGCACGGTGTCCGTGCTGGTCGCGATCGCCACCCTGATCGCCCTGCCGCCGACATTGCTGCTGGCGTTCTTCGGCGTCAACGCCACGACCGTGAACGACCACCGCTCCATCTTCGACCCGCGATACCTCCCGGCCTACCTCCTGGCCTGGGTTCCCTTCCTCGTGCTCGCCGTGATCGGATACGTCCGGATCATCCGGACCGGCAGACGCTCCGGCCCCCTGCTGACCCCGCCCGCCCCGATCCCCGCCCAGCGCCCACCGACCGGAAGCTGACCCCCGTATGGACCGACGCCCCGCCGTCTCCGCCCACCGAGGCGGATCCGAGCGTGCCGGTGCCGCGACCCTCGCGGCGTACGAGGACGCGATCCGGTCCGGGGCGGAGTACGCCGAGTTCGACATCCGGCGTACGGCGGACGGCGTCCTCGTCGTCTACCACGACGCCCGGGTGGGCCACACCGGCCCGCCCCTGGCGGAGATCACCCACGCCGAGCTCAGTGACCGGGCCGGATATCCCGTGCCGGTCGTCGACGAGGTCATGTCGCTGATCTCGGGGCGGCTGATCGGCCATCTGGACCTGAAGGAGACCGGTTACGAGCGGGAGCTGATCGACCGGGCCGTCGCCCTGCTCGGGACGGACGGCTTCGTCGCCACCACCTTGGAGGACCGCTCCGTCGCGGCCGTCGCCCGGGCCTTCCCCCGGGTGCGCACGGCGCTGTCCCTGGGGCGCGACCGCAAGGAGATCACCCGGGCCCGGCTGGCCGGTGTCCGGCTCAGCGAGCTCCTGCCGATGCGCCGGGTGCGCGCCTGCGGCGCGAGCGGAGTAGCCGTGCACCAGTTGCTGGCCCGGGCCACCGTGCTGCGCGAGGCGGCCCGGCATGATCTGTTCACCATGGTGTGGACGGTCAACGACGACACCCGGATGCGGGCTTTCCTCGACGACCCGCGCGTCGACGTCCTGATCACCGACCGGCCGCGGCGAGCCGTAGCGCTGCGGGGCAAACCACACGAGGAGCGCCCGCTGGGGTACTCGTCCTCCTGAGCGGGGCCACTCGCACGATTGACAAGAACGCACTCAAGTTTTGTGCTGGAGTGCGGGAAGGCTCCCTGGCGGAACCACCTTGCGGAAGGGGACAGTGATGGGACGTGCGGTCGGGATAGATCTGGGGACCACGAACTCGGTGGTGGCTGTGCTGGAGGGCGGCGAGGCCACCGTCGTCGCCAACGCGGAGGGGGCCAGGACCACACCGTCGGTCGTGGCCTTCGCCAAGAACGGCGAGGTGCTGGTGGGCGAGGTCGCCAAGCGGCAGGCCGTGACGAACGTCGAGCGCACCGCGCGCTCCGTGAAGCGGTACATGGGCGACGGGAGCTGGCGCTTCCCGGACCAGGGCGCCATCGACGGCACCCGCTACCGGGCGCAGGAACTGTCCGCGCGGGTCCTGCAGAAACTGAAGCGGGACGCCGAGTCCTACCTCGGCGAGGACGTCACCGACGCGGTGATCACCGTCCCCGCCTACTTCGACGACTCCCAGCGGCAGGCCACCAAGGAGGCCGGCGAGATCGCGGGGCTGAACGTCCTGAGGATCATCAACGAACCCACGGCGGCGGCGCTGGCGTACGGCCTGGACCGGGGCGAGGAGCAGACCGTCCTGGTCTTCGACCTCGGCGGCGGCACCTTCGACGTGTCCCTGCTGGAGATCGGCGACGGGGTCATCGAGGTCAAGGCGACCAACGGCGACACGCGTCTGGGCGGCGACGACTGGGACCAGCGGGTCGTCGAGCACCTCGTGAAGACGTTCCAGGGGCAGTACGGCATCGACCTCGGCAAGGACAAGATGGCGCTGCAGCGGCTGCGCGAGGGAGCCGAGAAGGCGAAGATCGAGCTGTCGTCGTCCTCGGAGACCACGATCAACCTGCCCTACATCACCGCCTCCGCCGAGGGGCCCCTGCATCTCGACGAGAAGCTGACCCGTGCGCAGTTCCAGGAACTCACCGCCGACCTGCTCGACCGCTGCAAGACCCCCTTCCACCAGGCGGTCAAGGACGCCGGCATCAAGCTCGCCGCGATCGACCACGTCATCCTCGTCGGCGGCTCGACGCGGATGCCCGCGGTCACCGATCTCGTCAAGGACCTCACCGGCAAGGACCCGCACAAGGGGGTCAACCCGGACGAGGTCGTGGCGGTCGGCGCGGCGCTCCAGGCCGGCGTCATCCGCGGCGACGTGAAGGACGTGCTGCTCCTCGACGTCACCCCGCTGTCCCTGGGCATCG
Source organism: Streptomyces sp. NBC_00285 (assembly GCF_036174265.1). Taxonomy (NCBI): domain Bacteria; kingdom Bacillati; phylum Actinomycetota; class Actinomycetes; order Kitasatosporales; family Streptomycetaceae; genus Streptomyces; species Streptomyces sp. NBC_00285. The sequence goes on from NZ_CP108055.1 coordinate 8,660,793, forward strand.
AGACCAAGGGCGGCATCATGACGAAGCTCATCGAGCGCAACACCACGATTCCCACGCGCCGTTCGGAGATCTTCACGACCGCCACCGACAACCAGCCCTCCGTCGGCATCCAGGTCTACCAGGGCGAACGGGAGATCGCCGCGTACAACAAGAAGCTCGGCGTCTTCGACCTCACGGGCCTGCCGCCCGCGCCCCGGGGCGTGCCGCAGATCGAGGTCGCCTTCGACATCGACGCGAACGGGATCATGCACGTCTCGGCGAAGGACCTCGCGACCGGGCGCGAGCAGAAGATGACGGTGACGGGCGGCTCGGCGCTCCCGAAGGACGACATCGACCGCATGATGCGCGAGGCCGAGCAGTACGCCGAGGAGGACCGGGGCCGCCGCGAGGCCGCCGAGACCCGCAACCAGGCCGAGCAACTCGTCTACCAGACCGAGAATTTCGTCCGCGAGAACAGCGACAAGGTCCCGGCCGACACGACCGCGGAGGTCGAGTCGGCGGTGACGGACCTCAAGCGGCTCCTGGCGGAGAACGCCGAGACGAGCACCCTGCGCGACGGCGTCGAGAAGCTCGCCTCCGTCAGCCAGAAGATGGGCCAGGCGATGTACGCCCAGGCCCAGCAGTCGCCGCCGGAGAGCGAACAGGCCTCACCCCAGCAGGAGGAGGAGGGCGTGGTCGACGCGGAGATCGTGGACGACGAGCGGGACCACAAGGGCGGGGCGGCCTGAGAGCACGCCGGGCCTTCGCCGTCAGGGGCGCACCCCGGCCGGCAGCGTGGCGCACACCGCGTCCAGGACGGACGCGTACGGTGTGCCCAGGTCGCCGAGCCGGGATCCCAGCCGCCGCAGACCGTCACGGTGTTCGGTGAGCAGACCCGTGTCCCCGGTGCGGGCCGTGAGCTCCAGTACCGAGGGCAGAAAGTCCGGCAGCTCCTCACCGGCGAACTCCAGCCCGGCGGCCCGGTAGACCCCCTTGAACCGGGCCGGTGACATCCCGTCCTGCCATCGGCTCAGATACAGGCTGTGCCGGTTCTCGACGTCGAAGACCCGCACGTAGTGCGCCGCCAGGTCCGGCGCGGGCGTCACCGCCGCGTGGTCGGCGAACTCCCGCAGCTGCGGGGCCGCTTCGCGCAGCAGCGGCAGCCGGGCGCGGAAGTCGTCGTCGGGGTACGTCAGACAGAGCGCCGCCGCCTGGTACAGCACCGCATCCGAGGGCATCTCGGCCTCCACAGTCGTCGGTGGTCCGCCGTGTGCGCGGCGCGTCGGGGGCCGTCTCGCCGGGGGCCGGAGGAACCGCCCCGGCGTGCGCTCCCTCTTTGCCGGCCCGCGGTTCCTCCGAACCTAGGGCGGGGCGGGGGAGCGCACCCGTTCACGGCACCCGTACGGGTCAGGCCTTGCGGGCGACCCCCGCGTACACCGGCACGATGCCCTCCGCCTGGACCGCCACGTCCTCCGGTTCGGGCCGCCACCCGGAGGCCGGGATCACACCGGGGCCCAGCAGCTCAAGGCCGTCGAAGAAGCGCCGGAACCCCTCCAGCGGACGGGGGTGGAAGGCCAGGCCGCTGCGGTGGAAGTGGGCGGCCGCCTTCTCGACGTCCGCCGGGCTGAGGTCGGCGGTCACCTGCGACAGGATCAGGTAGCTCCCCGGGGCGAGCGCGTCGACGTACTTCGCCACCAGACCGTGCACGTCGTCCCCGGCGGGATCGTCGTCGAGGTAGTGCGTCAGCGCCACCAGCGACAGCGCGAGCGGCTCGGCGAAATCCAGTGACTCGGCCGCCCGGGCCAGCAGGGTGTCGACGTCGCGGATGTCGCAGTGGACGTAGGCGGTGCTGCCCTCGGGGGTGCCGCCCAGCAGCGCCTCCGCGTGCCGGAGCACGATCGGGTCGTTGTCCGCGTACACCACGTGCGCGTCGGGGGCGACGCCCTGGGCGACCTGGTGCAGGTTGGGTTCGGTGGGGATGCCCGTGCCGATGTCCAGGAACTGGCGTATCCCGGCCTCGGCCGCGGTGCGCACGGCCCTCGTCATGAAACGGCGGTTGGCGCGCGCCCCGCGCAGCACGGTGCCGTCCACTTCGAGGATCTTGCGGGCCAGTGCCTCGTCCACCGGGTAGTTGTCCTTGCCGCCCAGCCACCAGTCGTAGACCCGCGCCGGATGCGGGCGGCTCGTGTCGATTCTGGGCACGTCGGATCCGGTCATGCGCTGTCTGCTCCCCTGTGAGGTCGTGGTGCTGTCGTGTTGCCTGCTCAGAAGTCCTCGCGGCGCTCCCGCAGCAGCTTCTTCGTACGCTCGGCCGACGCGGCACGCGCCGACATGTGGTCCAGGACCTCCAGGTGCGTGGCGACCTCCTGGCGGGAGTCCAGATACAGCGCACCGGTCAGGTACTCGGTGAAGACCATGTCGGGCAGCTCCGGCTCGGCGAAGCGGAACAGCGAGAAGGGCGCGTACGTGCCCGGGTGCGGGCCGTCCTCGAACTCGCAGATCTGGAGCGTGACCCGGTCGCGCTCGGCGAACTCCAGGAGCTTGTCCAGCTGTTCGCGCATCACCTCGCCGCGGATGCTCACCGGGCGGCGCAGCACCGTCTCGTCCATGATCGCCCACAGGTGGGGCGGGTTCGGGCGCTCCAGTAGCCGCTGCCGCTCGATGCGCAGCGACACATGCCGCTCCACCGCGTCCGGACCCGTCTGCCCGATCGTCCCGGCCTCCATGACGGCCCGCGCGTAGCTCTCGGTCTGGAGCAGACCGGGCACGAAGTGCGGCTCGTAGGAGCGGATGATCCGGGCCGCGCCCTCCAGGCTCACGTACAGGCTGAACCACTCGGGCAGCACGTCGTGGAAACGCTGCCACCAGCCCGGCTTGTTCGCCTCCTCGGCGAGCTGCACGAAGGCCGAGGTCTGGTCCGTGGGGACGCCGTACGTCTCCAGGAGCACCTGGACGTACGGGATCTTCAGGGCGACCTCGGCCATCTCCATCCGCCGCACGGTCGCGGGAGCCACCCGCAGTACCTGCGCGGCCTCCTCGCGTTTGAGGCCCGCAGCTTCCCGCAGTTCCTGAAGCCGTCTGCCGAGGACCACCTGACCCACGGTCGGCGCAGGCCGCCGCTCACTCACGCCACGCCTCCCCTACGCGTCGAAGTTCGCGTGCAGTGTGTCATGTTCCCGTGTCGGTCTCACCGGTCACGGACGCTTCCTTCATTACCTTTCGCGTAATCGACGGGGGAACGGGCGGGCGGGAGAGTGAGAGCACGGGTCCCGGGCCGGCGCACTCCGGTCCGGGACCCCCTGTTCCGGCACACCATCCTGATGGCACGTCAGGGCAGCAGCGTGTGAAGGTACTTGACCGTCGCCGGGTCGGCCGGCAGGAACGTCTCGATGGCCAGCTCGGCGACGGTCACGTCCATCGGCGTGTTGAAGGTGGACGTGGACGAGATGAACGACAGCGTCCGGCCCTCGTGCTCGATGCGCATCGGCAGCGCGAAGTACGGGACGGGCTCGCTGCTCTCCGGGCCGTCGCCCTCGGGTTCCGGCATCGGGTACGCCGCCACCTCCTCGTACAGCTCGCGCAGCGACCCGGAGCGGCTCAGAGCGATCTGGCGGCGCATCTGGTCCAGCAAATGCCCGCGCCACTCCCGCAGATTGCGGATGCGCGGGGCGAGGCCCTGCGGGTGCAGCGTGAGCCGCATCGTGTTCAGCGGGGGCCGGAGCAGGAACTCCGGGACGCCGTCGAGGAGCATCATGATGCCCCGGTTCGCGGCCACCACGTGGTACGAGGCGTCGAACACCAGGGCCGGGTAGGGCTCGTAGCCCTGGATGAGGCGCTCGATGCCCTCCCGTACGGCCTCCAGTGCCGGGTCGTCCAGGGGCGTCCTGGAGAAGCGCGGGGCGTAACCGGCCGCCAGCAACAGGTCGTTGCGCTCCCGCATCGGCACCTCCAGGTGCTCCGCGAGCCGCAGCACCATCTCCTCGCTCGGCCGGGACCGGCCCGTCTCGACGAAGCTGATGTGCCGCGCCGAGGAGTCCGCCCGCAGCGCCAACTCAAGCTGGCTGAGACGCCGTTGCTGCCGCCAGGAGCGCAGGAGGGGGCCGATGCCGATGCCGATGGCCTGGCTGGAGGAGGTGGCGGCGGGGTCGGCCTTGCCTGACGGGAGCATGGTCATGCGGACGACCGTAGTCGGGGTGGTGCCCGGCGTGCACGGCGGTGACCGTTCCTGCTCTTCCCTGCCGGGTGCGGCACCCACGCGCTCGTGCGGAGCGCTCCAGGTCGCCGAATCCGTCGACGACCTCTGCCGAAGGTGTCCGCGAGCGGCCCTCGGGAACCCGTCTGACCAGGGCCGCGGCAGCACAGTTGTGGCACGCTGGACACACACTCAGGCCCCCAGGAAGGAGCGAGGTCATGCCCGTCGAACCCCTGTCGCAGAAGGAGATCGAGGACCGGCTCGCGGAGCTGCCGGGCTGGTCCGTCGACGGCGGCCGCCTCACCCGCTCGTACCGGCTCGGCACGCACTTCGCCGCGACCGCGATGGTCGTGCACATCGCCCAGGTCCAGGAGGAGCTCGACCACCACTCCGACCTCACCCTCGGCTACAACACGGTCGACCTGTCCGTGCACACCCACAGCGCGGGCGGCGCCGTCACCGAGAAGGACTTCGAGCTCGCGCATCGCGTGACGGCGCTCGCCCCCGGCCACGGAGCGCAGTGAGCCCGTGCTCGACTACGACAAGGAGGCCCACGCCTACGACTCCACCCGCGGCGGTGAGCCCAGGGCCGCCGCGGCCGCTGATGCCGTACTCGGCCTGGTCCCGTCAGGCACCCGGCGGCTCCTGGACGTGGCCTGCGGCACCGGGATCGTCACCCGCAGGCTCGCCGAGGCGCGGCCCACGACCCGGGTGACGGGCGCCGACCTGACGTACGGCATGGCGAGCGTGGCCGCCGGCCGGCTGCCCGGCGCCGTCGTGCTCGCCGACAGCCGCGCGCTGCCCTTCCCCGACGGGGCGTTCGACGCGGTGACCAGTGTGTGGCTGCTGCACCTCTTCGACGAACCCGGGGACGTCCGCGCCGTCGTCGCCGAGTGCGCCCGGGTCCTGAGACCCGGCGGGGTGTACGTCACCACCGTCGACAAGGCCGCCGCCCACGACGTCGGCAGCGACATCGACGCAGTCCTCGCCCCGCGACCGCGCCGCCCGGCCCCCGACGCGGCGCCGCTCGTGGAGTCGTACGCCGGGGCCCACCTCCTGCACCCGGCGGGGCAGGCCCGCTTCCCGGGCCGCGGTCAGGGCCGCAGCCCCCGGCGTACGGCCGCCGACCTGCGGCGCGGCTGGTTCACCCAGCTGCCGCCCGGCGACCCTCTCACCGAACGGTTCGCCGCCCGCCTGGAGGCACTCCCGGACCAGGAACTCCCGCGCGCCGACCCGGTGTTCGGCGTCAGGGCGTTCCGCAGGGCCGGCTGAACTCCATCGTCCAGTTGGTCACCCAGCTCTCCCCGCCGTCGACGGAGAACGCCTGCTCCCAGTGGGCCGCGGTCGGGGACATGTCCGCCCACACGAACCGCACCCGCACGTCCGTCCCGTCGTGGGTGTCGTCGCCGTGGAACTCGCCGCGGCCGCCCTCGAACCGTCCGGTCACGGGCGGGAAAAGCTTCCCGCTGTGACTCGCCGCCCAGTTCAGCGACCACTGTCCGGTCTCCCGGTCGAAGAGCCGCAACGTCACGCCCTTCGCTTCGAGATGCGGCATGTCGATCTCGTCGACGTTCGCGGCGCCGTCGAACAGGGGCCAGCAGCGGTGCGTGGCCGGGAACTCCTCCCATGCGCTGTCCGGGTCGAGGAAGTCGGTGCGGCGGCGGTTCGTGACCTCCCAGTCGCCGTGGAAGAAGTCGAAGTCGCGCGGGCTGCTCATGAGCGGTCTCCTGTGGTTCCTTCGGTAAGGGAATCGGCCAAGTAGGCGTCCAGGTCCGGGACTTCGGGTGCCAGCATGTGCCGTACCCAGGCGTCCCGTTCGTGCAGGATCGGCGGGAGTTCCCAGACGCAGCCGATCCAGGGCAGGTCCGGCTTGATGAAGTGCGTGGGGTCGAGGTCCGGACACCGGAGCGCCGGCTGCCCGGCACAGGCGCCCCGGAAGTGGAGCACGTTGTCCCACACCCAGCTGTAGGCGTTGAGGTAGGCGCCGGTGTCCGCGCCCCGGTGCAGGACGACGAAGGTCGCGGGCGCGGTCCCGTCGGGCTCCGGCAGCAGGTCGGGGAGGATGTCGTAGGCCGCCTTCTCGACGTCGGGCGCGATGCCGGCCGGGTCGGCGGTGACGTGGTAGCGCTTGATCCGCCGCCCGGCGACCGTCATGGGCGGGGGCACGGTCAGCAGCTTCTCGGTGAAGGCCATGGCAGGACGGTAGGGCCGCTTCACTGACACCATGTGGCAGTGAAGGCCGGCCGACTCGTCTCGATCCTCCTGCTGCTCCAGGCCCGGGGCCGGATGACGGCTGCCCAGCTCGCCGAGGAGCTGGAGGTCTCGGTCCGCACGGTCTACCGGGACGTCGAGGCACTGAGCACGGCAGGGGTCCCGCTGTACGGCGACGCGGGCCACGCCGGCGGTTACCGTCTGCTCGACGGCTATCGCACCCGGCTGACCGGACTCACCGCCGACGAGGCGGAGGCCCTCTTCCTCGCCGGCGCTCCGGGGGCCGCCGCCGAGCTGGGTCTGGGCCCGTTCCTCGCGGCTGCCCAGCTGAAGGTGCGGGCCGCGTTGCCGGCCGAACTGCGGGCCCACACGGACCGGATCAGCGGACGCTTTCACCTCGACGCGCCAGGGTGGTACGCACAGACCGAGGAGACGCCGTTCCTCACGGCGGTGGCGCAGGCGGTGTGGAACAGCAGGGTGCTGCACGTCCGCTACCGCCGCTGGGCCGAACCCAGCGATGTGGAACGGCGGTTGGAGCCGTACGGGCTGGTGCTCAAGGCGGGGCGCTGGTACGTCGTCGCGGGTCCGGGGCCACGCACCTACCGTGTCGACCAGATCCTCGAACTCCGCACCTCCGACACCGAGTTCACTCGGCCCGAGGACTTCGGTCTGGCCGCGTACTGGACGGCGTATCAGCGGGACTTCCAGGACCGGTTGTACCGGGGCGAGGCGGTCGTACGACTCGCGCCCGGTGTGAAGCTGCCGAGAGCGGTACCGGGAGACACGGACCCCCATGGCTGGACTGTCGCCCGCGTCCCCATCGAGTCCGTCGAGCACGCCCATGGCGAATTCCTGCGCCTGGGCACCCACATCGAGGTGCTGGACCCCCCTGAGCTGCGTGAACGGATGGCTCGAACGATCGCTGAACTGGCCGAAAGGTACGGCAACCCGGCTTCCCCGTGCGGCGACTGAGTGGGCGGAACCCGCCCGTCCTCTCCGCTTCGGAGGTTCACCCCGTGCAGCACCCGCACCCGCACCGCAGACGCCGAGTCCTCCTCTCGGCAGTGACCGCCGCAACGGCCCTGGTGGCCGCGGGACTCACCGTACTGAGCCCGGACACCGCCGAGGCCGCCACCGCCCGCCAGGTCGAGAAGCTCGACCGCGGAGTCGTCAGCGTCCACACCGACAGCGGCAACCTGGTCAGCTGGCGCTGGCTCGGCACCGACCCGAACGACGTCTCGTTCAACGTCTACCGCGCCGGCACGAAGGTCAACTCGACCCCGGTCACGGGCTCCACGAACTATTTCCACTCCGGCGCGCCCGCCCAGGCCGACTACACGGTCCGCGCGATCGTCGGCGGTGTCGAGCAGGCCGACTCCGTCCACGCGGTCCAACTGCGCACCGGATACAAGGACGTTCCGATCAGCCCGCCCGCCGGAGGAACGACCCCGGACGGTGTGGCGTACACCTACGAGGCGAACGACGCCTCCGTCGCCGACCTCGACGGGGACGGGGCACTGGACTTCGTCCTGAAGTGGCAGCCGACGAACGCCAAGGACAACTCCCAGTCCGGGTACACCGGCAACACGATCCTCGACGGCGTCAAGCTCGACGGCACCCGGCTGTGGCGGATCGACCTGGGCCGCAACATCCGTTCCGGCGCGCACTACACGCAGTTCCAGGCGTACGACTACGACGGCGACGGCAGGGCCGAGGTCGCCATGAAGACGGCCGACGCCACGGTCGACGGCACGGGCGCCGTGATCGGCAGCTCGTCGGCCGACCACCGCAACTCCAGCGGGTACGTGCTGTCCGGCCCCGAGTACCTGACGATGTTCAACGGGCAGACCGGCAAGGCGATGCAGACCGTGGACTATGTGCCGGCGCGCGGCACGGTGTCGTCGTGGGGCGACTCGTACGGCAACCGCGTCGACCGCTTCCTCGCGGGGACGGCCTATCTGGACGGCGCCCGTCCGTCGCTGGTCATGGCGCGGGGCTACTACACGCGGACGGTCATCGCGGCCTGGGACTGGCGGGGCGGCGCTTTCACCCGCCGCTGGACCTTCGACACCAGCTCCTCCACCAACAGCGGCAAGGGCTATGACGGTCAGGGCTCGCACAGCCTGTCCGTCGGGGACGTCGACAACGACGGCAAGGACGAGATCGTCTACGGCGCGATGGCCGTCGACGACAACGGCAACGGGCTGTGGACCACGAGGACGGGCCACGGCGACGCCCAGCACCTCGGCGACCTTGACCCCTCGCACGCGGGCCTCGAGTACTTCAAGGTCTCGGAGTCCTCGTCCCAGCCCGCGGAGCTGTACATCAACCCGGCCAACGGCACGGTGAACTGGAGCATCGCGGCCTGCTGCGACAACGGCCGGGGCGTCGCCGGTGACATCTGGGCAGGCAACGACGGTGCCGAGGTCTGGTCCGCCTCCGACTCCTCGATCCGCGACGAGGGCGGCGCCACCAAGGGCCGCGAGCCGGCCTCCGTCAACTTCCTGTCCTGGTGGGACGGCGACACGGTCCGTGAACTCCTCGACGGCACCCATATCGACAAGTACGGCACCTCCTCCGACACCCGCCTGCTGACCGGCTCCGGCGTCCACTCCAACAACAGCACGAAGGCGACGCCGTCGCTGTCCGGGGACATCCTGGGCGACTGGCGCGAGGAGGTCGTCTGGCCGACGTCCGACAACACGGCCCTGCGTATCTACTCCACCCCGTACGAGACGACCACGAAGATCACGACCCTCCTCCACGACACGATGTACCGCACAGGCCTCGCCTGGCAGAACACTGCATACAATCAGCCCCCGCACCCGAGCTTCTTCCTCGGCAACGGAATGGCCACAGCGCCGAGGCCGACGGTGTACACACCGTGAACGACGGTGGGTGCGTGTCCCCGCGGGGACACGCACCCACCGTGCGGACGAACCGTCAGGCGACCGTGCAGCTCCGGTCGCCCAGCTTGAACGACGCCGGTTTCCCGTTGGTGCCCGACCAGTTGCCCGTGAAGCCGAAGCTCACGGACGAGCCCGCCGCCACGTTGGCGTTCCAGTTGACGTTCTTGGCCGTGGCCGTCGAACCCGACTGGGCGGTCTCGGCGTTCCAGGCCTGGGAGATCGTCTGGCCGTTGGGGAAGGACCAGCCCAGTGACCAGCCGGACCAGGCACTCGTACCCGTGTTGCTCAGCTGGACGTCCGCCTGGAAGCCGCCCGACCACTGGTTGGTGATCTTGTACGTCACCGTGCAGGCACCCGTCGGTGCCGGGTCGGTCGGATCCGTGGGACCGGTGCCGCCGCCCGTGTCGGAGGTGTCGCCGTAGATCACGCCCCGGCCGTTGGTCGAGACGTACACCCGGCCGTACACCCGCGGGTCGCCGGTGATCGCCCCGCCGGTCCAACCCCACTGGTGGGCGTCGTCGTTGATGCGGGTCCAGGTAGCGCCCTTGTCGGTCGAACGGAACACGCCACGGACCCCGCCGATCTTCGCGCTGGTGAAGAGGGTCTGGTACGACGCTCCTGCCGCCGCCTTCCCGAAGCCGATCGCGTCGGCCTGGTCGACGCCCGAGAGCTTCGTCCAGCCGGCGCCGCCGTCCGTGGAGTGCCACAGGCCGTACGCCCCGTCGGTGGCCCCGCCGGCCAACCACACATCGCCCTTCCCTCCGGGCAGTGCCTTGAAGCGCACGCTGTCACCGGCCGGGAGGCCGGCAGCGGCGGACGCGGTGAAGGTCGCCCCGCCGTCCGTACTCACGTAGAACTTCCCGGACTTGAAGCCGTAGAAGGTGCGGGGGTCGACCCGGTCGGACTCGACGATCGCGCCCGCCGGGATCCCGCTCGACGCCGACCACGACGAGCCGAAGCCCGTTGCATACTGCACACCCGCGCCGTCCGGGCTCCACACGAACCGGCTGCCGTCCGACGCGGCGGCCACCGTGCCGCCGCCGCTCACGCCCGAGGGGTCGGTGCCCGCGAACCAGTTGGCCCCGTTGTCCGTCGAGAACGCGATGTGCGGACCCGAGTCCAGATTGCCCACCCGTACGACCGTGTTCGGGTTCGTCTCGGCGAAGTCCAGGCTGGTGGTCGTCGTGAAGTTCGGGGACGTGAACATCATCGACGGGACCTTGGTCAGGTCGGTGTGCCGGAAGCCGCCGATGTCACCCAGTGCGCTCAGCAGCGGGGCGCCCGAGGGCGGCGAGGCCAGGTCGTTGACGGCCGTCTCCTCCAGGCCCTGCACCATGGGCTTGATGGTGAACTGGCTGCCCGAGTCCCAGTTCGTGAGGTTCTCGGTGCCGTAGAGCGTCGCTCCCGTCCCGTACATCATGCGGTTCGAGTTGAACGGGTCGATCTCCAGCGACTCCGTCATCCACCCGAGCTTCGGGCTCTGTTCGGGCGGCGACGGGTTCGCGCCCCAGGTCAGCCAGGGGGACGACGAGACGTCCATCGTGTAGCGGTTCGCACGTGTGGGGTACGACGAGTAGTCCCATGCCTTCGTCCAGGTCGCCCCGCTGTCGGTGGACCGGAAGATCTGGGTGTCGGGCCACCACGAGCTGTACGCCGTCGCCATCACCGTGCCGGGTTTCTGCCGGTCCACCGTCAGGCCGCTGAAGCCGTAGTAGGTGTCCGCCTCCGCGACCGGGCTGATGTTCGTCCAGGTGCCCGTCGCCGTCGCGTACCGCCACAGTTGGCCCTTGCCGCCGTCGTAGGGCCCGCTCTTGTCGCTGTAGGAGAGGTACAGATAGCCGCCCACCGCGTCCAGGACACCCTTGTGGGCGAGATACCCGGTCGGCTGACCGGCGAGCCGGCTCCAGGTCGCGCCGCCGTCCGTCGACCGGTACACCGAGTTCTGGAGGTCGGCGACACCGACGTAGATCGCCTGCGTCGCGTTGCCCGACGTGCCCGTCCGCTCGTCGAACGTGACCCAGACGATGCCCTGGTTGTCACTGGCGTAGCCGCTCGTGTCGCTCGGATCCTGCTGGTAGTTGCCCACGTTGGGGAAGCCCGTCACCTGCGACCAGCTGACGCCGGAGTCCGTCGACCGCCACAGCCCCTTGCCGCTCGGCGCGCCCAGGTACAGCACGCTGTTCTTGTTCGGGTCGACCGCCAGCCGCTCTCCCATGCCCCGCCCCGGCATGTTGCCGCCGAGCTTGAAGGGAAGGGCGGCCGCCTGCCAGCTCGCGCCCCGGTTCGAGGAGCGCATGACCGCGCCGTTCTTCGGATCCCAGCTGTTGGTGTACGTCCCGACGGCCGCGTACACCCTGTCCGGGTCCACGGAGTCGGAGGCCAGGCTGACCACACCCGTGTGCCCCCAGTCGTCCCAGCCGACCGAGTCGAGCAGCGGCGTCCAGGTCTTCGACGACTCCTGCCAGCGGTAGGCGCCGCCGATGTCCGTGCGGGCGTAGGCCAGGTTCTTCTCCTTGCGGTTGAAGACGATCCCGGGGACGAAACCGCCGCCGTCGATCCGGGCGTTCTTCCAGGTGTACGTGTCGGCGGCGAGCGAGACCTTCGGGGTGCTGCCGGCCGCCAGCGCGGTCGGGGTACCGGCGAGCAGCCCGGCCGCGAGCGCGAGTACGGCCGTGAGAATGCGGGTTCTTCGCACGGGGGGAGTCCTTTCCGGAAAGGGAGAGGGTGGGGGAGGGTAAGCGCTTTCCGTCAGGTGCGAGAGTTGCCGGGCGGCCCCCAGTGCGGGAGGGGGCCGCCCGGCCGGTTGGTCCCGTCGTCAGGTGACGGGACCGAGCACGCGAAGCCTTCAAGCGGTTCCGCGAAGGAAGCGATGCCGCGGGCACCCCTTCAGGGCGGGGCGACGAACTGCGTGACCAGCCACTACGGACCCGCAGTCGACAAGCACGGCTTCCTCGCGGAGCGCTCGGCGGGGGCTATTCCAGAAGCTCCGCGTACGACCCCATGGCCAGGGCGATGTCCGCCTGGGCCCAGAACCGGTGATACGTGAACGACGGCACCGCACCGCCGGCCAGATAGGCCTGGATCTTCGACCAGGCGGGGTCGTTCTTGTAGAACGACCGGATGGATTCGAAAGTCGACGTCGAGTTGACCGCGTCGCCGTTCGGCATGGTCCCGGTCCAGCCGCTCGGGACGTACACGGCGTCGTCGAAGCGGTTGTAGTCCGCCCGGTTCTCCGGCACCGCGATGCCCAGGCTGTCCTGGTAGTTGTTCCACATGCCGTCCAGCAGAGCCTTCGCCGTCGTCTTCGCCGCGGTGTCGCCCGACTTGGCGGCGTAGTAGCTCAGGGTCTTGGCGTACGCGGCGGTCACCCCGACGTCGTTGGTGTAGTCGGCGACGGTGACGTGAAGTGCGGTGTTGGCGCCGGGACTTGAGGCGTTCCAGGTGTCGGGCTGGCCCGACCACTGCAGCGTCGAGGGGATCTGGTAGGTGCCGTCCGGGTTGATCGTGGTCTTGGACAGTGCCCACTTGACCCACTTGTCGAGGACCGTCTTGGCCTGCGCGTTCCCCGTCTGCTGGTAGTACTCGGCCACCCGCTCCATCGACCACGCCTGGAAGCCGAACCACTGGTTGGACGGCGGGTCGTGGTAGACGGGCTGCTGGTCGTAGTACATACCGTAGAAGGTCGACGTGCCGGCCGGGGGAGTCGCGTAACGGCCCGCCCAGCTGTTCGTCGCCCCGCCCGCGATGGCGCCCTCGCTGGACTGCAGCCAGCGGTAGAACTCCAGCTGCCGGGTCAGTGAGGTGTTCCAGTCCGCCGCACCCGTCGCCGACTTGGGCTTCAGATCGGCGTACGAGCTGAGCGCGTACGCGGCCATCGGGTTCTGGTAGCCGCCGTGCATGTGGCTGGAGCCGATGCGCCAGGCCCAGCCCGCCGAGGTGTCGGTCGCGCCACCCCAGGCGTAGTACCAGGACAGCAGGTAGCTCGACGCGTCCTTGCCGGTGCCGGCCGCGCAGGTGGAAGGACCGACACAGTTGCCGATCTTCTTGAAGTACTTGTCGTACATGGCGTAGCGCAGATAGTCGCCCATCTTCGCGGCCTTGCCCACGGTCGCGGAGACGTCGGAGCCCTTGCCCTGTGCCTTCGCCCAGGTGTCGGCCCAGTACGCGGCCTGCACCGCGCGCGCGTCGGCGTCCGGGGCGTTGGTGAACTTCCACTGCTTGGAGTAGGAGGCGTCACCGGTGAAGAGGTCCAGGTACCCGTTCTTGCCGCCGTACTTGAACTGGTCGCAGGTCGGCTGCGGCACTGTCTCCCACACCGACTCCTGCGCGCCGCGCTGGAAGGTGTTGATGTACGACGGTCCGGTGTCCGTGGGACCCGCCTCGCACTTGCCGGGCGAGTTGCCGTAGCCGTACACGTTGTCGACGTCCTGGAGCCAGTGCATACCGTAGACGTCGTCCGTGCCGTACGCGCTCTTCAGCTCGCCGGCGATCGGGTCCGAGCCGACCGGCACCGAGGAGTCGAGCTTGGCCGGGTACTCGTTGGGGGTGTCCAGCTCGGGCGCGTAGGTGGCCGGCTTGGAGGCGTTGTAGAAGGAGTTGGTCGGCTGGTCGGCGTGGGTGGGGATCATGTACTTCTCCATGATGTCCCAGGCCCCGTTGAACTTGGACCAGTCGCCCGTCACCTTGCCGTACATGGCCTGCAGCCACAGGAGGTAGCTGTATGCCTCCGACGTGGTCTCGTGGCCCTGGTCCGGCGCCTCGACGATCAGTGTCTCGACCGAGTGGTAGGGGATGCCCTCGGGGGAGAAGTAGCCGTTCGCCGGGTTGGTGATCTTGCCGTACAGATCCAGGAAGCGGGCGTTGTACGTGCCCGTCGCCGCGATCTGGGTGACCGTCACCGAGGCCTTGGCGTGCCCGGTCGCCGTCGACTCGAAGGTCGCCGCACCGGTGCCGGAGGCGTTGCCCGTGATGGTCACCGTCTGCGCGGTGCTCCAGTTCGACGGGGTGAAGGTGAGCGAGGCCCCGCCGGTCACCGTGAGACCCGTGTTGCCGCTGGTGCGGGCGGTGGTGACGGTCACGTTGGCCGAAGGCTGCGTCGACAGCTTCAGGGTGTACGTACCCGTCTTGCCCTGCTGGACGGGCACTTGGGTTGCCGACGCGACGACCGCGGGACCCGAGACGACCGTGATGCCCACCGGCGTGGACTCACCGGACGCGCCCAGGCTGTCGTACGCCTTCGCCAGCAGTGAATGACTGCCCACGGTCAAGCTTGAGACCGAGAGCGAGTAGGGCGCTGTCGTGTCGGTGCCGAGCAGCGTGGTGTTGTCGTAGAACTCCATCTTGCTGATGGTCGCGTTGTCCGCGGCGGCCGCGGTCGCGGCGAGCGGAACGGCCGTGCCCTGGGTGTAGGCCGCGCCCGCGGCCGGGCTGGTCAAGACGGTGATCGGCGGCTGGTGCGCGCCGGTGCAACTGGTGCCGTTGACCGCGAAGTTGGCCGGGGCGGCATTGGTGCCGCTGTAGGTGAACTGCGCCCCGGTGGTGACGGCTGCGCCCGCGGCGATGTTCGCGTTGTACGTGGCGTTGGTGACGGAGACCGCTTGGCCGGACTGGGACCAGGTGCCGTTCCAACCGTTGCTCAGCTTCTGGTTGCCGGCGTAGCTGTAGGTGAGCGTCCAGCCGTTGATGGCGTCCGTGCCGCGGTTGGTGATCGTCAGGTCCGCGGTGAAACCGGAGCCCCAGTCATTGGTCTTGTAGTCGACGCTGCACTGAACCGCCGCTGCCTGTGCGGGAGTTGAAGCCGCGCTCAGCATCGCGAACGGCAGTACGAGGGCCGCCACGACAGCGGTCCACAATCGCCGGGCAGGCCGGCGTCTCCTCGTGGGGGGCATTGCTGGTTCCTCCTTGTGCGGCTCGGAGAAGTCAAGGCTTGAACCAGTGGGAGCGCTCCCATAGTGGGGATGCGGGTGTGAGGGGTCAAGATGTTTGAAGAGTCGAAAAGATTCGACGAACGGGGCCCCGGAAAGTCAAGTGACGCCTCTGTTCTTTGCCGTCACTTGGCGCTAACTTCTTGGACACCAGTGGGAGCGATTCCATCAGTCGACGCGTCCGTAACGGCGCGCTGATCTGCAAGGAGTCGCTCATGCGACACCCTCCGCGTTCAGCTCTTTTAGCCGCCGTCGGCGCGGTCGCCCTCATCGGGGCCGTGACCGTGCCGGTGGTCACGGCGTCCGGCGCCACCCCCGCCTGCTCGGTGGAGTACTCCGTCACCAGCCAGTGGGGCAGCGGTTTCCAGGGCTCCGTCAAAATCACCAACAACATGGCTGCCGTCAGCAGTTGGAGCCTCGCCTTCGACTTCACCGGCGGCCAGAAGCTCACCCAGGGCTGGAACGCGAAATGGTCCCAGTCCGGCACGACGATCACCGCGGCCAGCGAGAGCTACAACGGCTCGCTGGGCAGCGGAGCGAGCGTCAGCGCCGGATTCATCGCGTCCTCGTCCGGGAGCAACGCGGTACCCACCTCGTTCAAGCTCAACGGCACGGTCTGCAACACGGACACCGCGCCGTCCCCCACTCCGGATCCGACGGATCCTGAGGACACGGCTCCCCCCGTCCTGCGCGTCTCGGGCAACAAGTTCGTGGACACGAACGGCGGCACACGCCGGCTCCTCGGCGTGAACCGGTCCGGCGGCGAGTTCATGTGCGTCCAGGGCCGCGGCATCTTCGACGGCCCGGTCGACGACGCCTCGGTGAAGGCGATCGCCGACTGGAAAGCGAACACGGTCCGCATCCCTCTCAACGAGGAGTGCTGGCTGGGCCTGTCCAACATCAACCCGGCCTACGCCGGGGCGAACTACATCAACGCCGTCAAGGACCTGGTGGCCAGGGTCAAGGCCCACGGCCTGACACCCGTGGTCGAACTCCACTGGACCTACGGGCAGTACACCGGCAACTCCGCCGGCTGCTCCGACGTGCACGCCGGCTGCCAGAAGCCGATGCCCGACATGCAGTACACACCGGCCTTCTGGACCTCGGTGGCGAACACCTTCAAAGGCGACCGGGCCGTCGTCTTCGACCTGTTCAACGAGCCCTACCCGGACCGCGCCACCTCCACGACCACCCAGGCGTGGCAGTGCTGGCGGGACGGCGGCACCTGCCCCGGCATCGGGTACGAGGTCGCCGGTATGCAGGATCTCGTCGACAGCGTCCGGGGCACCGGCGCCACGAACGTGATCCTTGCCGGCGGGATCGCCTACTCCAACGACCTGAGCCAGTGGCTGACCTACAAACCCACCGACCCGGCGGGCAATCTCGCCGCCGCGTGGCACGTGTACAACTTCAACACCTGCTCCAACGAGAGCTGCTGGAACTCCACGCTCGCCCCGGTGGCCGCCCAAGTCCCCCTCATGGCGGGGGAGATCGGCGAGAACACCTGCTCTCACGGCTTCATCGACCAGGTCATGAAGTGGTTCGACGACCGCTCCCTGTCGTATCTCGGCTGGACCTGGAACACCTGGGACTGCTCCTTGGGACCGTCCCTGATCAGCAGCTACGACGGCACACCGACAGCGTTCGGCACCGGGCTGCGTGACCATCTGCGCGCCCTCAACGGATAACACCCGCGACCGAGAAGGAAACCCGCACTCATGAGTCGTACGAGAACAGCGCTCCTCGCTGCCCTGGCGCTCGTCGCCGGGGCCTCCGGGACCGCGCTAGCCGTGACCCCCGGGGACGTGGGCCTCGCCGCCGTCCCCTGCGCCGTGGACTACAAGGTGCAGAACCAGTGGGACACCGGCTTCACCGCGGCCGTCACCATCACCAACAACACTGCGGCAAAGTCGAGTTGGTCCCTGAAGTGGTCGTACGCCGGAAACCAGAAGGTCACCAACTTCTGGAACTCCAAGATCAGCCAGAGCGGGACCGCCGTCACCGCCGCCAACGAGAGCTACAACGGCACGCTCGCCACCGGCGGTTCGGTCAGCTTCGGCTTCCAGGGCACCTACAGCGGCACCAACGCCCTGCCGACCACCTTCACCCTCGACGGGGTGACCTGCAACGTCGACGGCGGCACCGGTCCCACCGATCCGGGCCCGACCGACCCCGGTACCCCCGGCACCCGGGTCGACAACCCGTACGCGGGCGCCAAGGTGTACGTGAACCCCGAGTGGTCCGCCAACGCCGCCGCGGAGCCGGGCGGCAGCCGCGTCTCCAATCAGCCCACGGGTGTGTGGCTGGACCGGATCGCATCGATCAACGGCACCGGCGGCAAGATGGGCCTGCGCGCCCATCTCGATGAGGCGCTGAAGCAGAAGGGCTCGGGAGAGCTCGTCGTCCAGCTGGTCATCTACGACCTGCCCGGACGCGACTGCTCGGCCCTCGCCTCCAACGGCGAACTGGGCCCGACGGAGATCGACAAGTACAAGACGCAGTACATCGACCCGATCGCCGCGATCCTCGCCGACCCCAAGTACGCCTCGCTGCGGATCGTCGACACGGTCGAGCTCGACTCGCTCCCCAACCTCGTCACCAACGTCACGCCGCGGCCCACCGCGACCGCGAACTGCGACACGATGAAGGCCAACGGCAACTACGTCAAGGGCGTCGGCTACGCGCTCAACAAGCTCGGTGACGCCGCCAACGTCTACAACTACGTGGACGCCGGCCACCACGGCTGGCTCGGCTGGGACGACAACTTCTCCGCGACCGTCCAGACGATCAAGCAGGCGGCCACCGCCGAGGGCGCCACGGTCAACGACGTGCAGGGCTTCATCACCAACACCGCCAACTACAGCGCGCTGAAGGAGCAGAACTTCACCATCAACGACTCCGTGAACGGCAAGTCCGTGCGCGAGTCCAAGTGGGTCGACTGGAACCGGTACGTCGACGAGCTCTCCTACGCCCAGGCCTTCCGGCAGGAGGCCGTGAACCAGGGCTTCCCCTCGGGCGTCGGCATGCTGATCGACACCTCCCGCAACGGTTGGGGCGGCTCCGCCCGGCCCACCGGTCCCGGTGCCATGACGGACGTGGACACCTACGTCAACGGCGGCAAGCTCGACCGGCGTATCCATGTCGGCAACTGGTGCAACCAGTCGGGTGCGGGTCTCGGCGAGCGTCCGAAGGCCAGCCCGGCCGCCGGGATCGACGCCTACGTGTGGATCAAGCCTCCGGGTGAGTCCGACGGGTCCAGCTCCGCGATCGCGAACGACGAGGGCAAGGGCTTCGACCGGATGTGCGACCCGACGTACACCGGCAACCCGCGGAACAACAACAACATGTCCGGTGCGCTGGCGAACGCTCCGCTGTCGGGGCACTGGTTCTCCGCGCAGTTCCAGGAGCTCATGAAGAACGCGTACCCCGCGCTCTAGCTGAGCCGGGTGCAGTGGGACTGCGGGTGCCGGTCCGTGAGGCTGGTCGCGCAGTTCCCCGCACCCCCAAAGGAATCACGCCGCCCGGGGTCTGGTCAGTTCTCTCGAGCCAGGCCCCGGCGGATCGCGAACTCCACCGCCGAGTGGTCCCCGTCGGTTCGCTCCAGCTCATAGGGAACCGACGGGAGAAGCGGTGGCTGAGCCATGAAGCGGGGGCGCGTGCCGTGGTGCGGCTGGGCCGCGTGGACCAGGAAGGGATGGCAGAGGTAGACGTCCCCGGGACTGCCGGTGGCGTGTGCGAGCGGGCGGTGGGCCGAGGCCCGGTCGACCTCCGGGCCCAACTCCAGGAAGGACGCGCCCTGTTCGCCGTACGGCTCCAGGACCGGGGGGACGTCGAGGTGGGAGCCCACCCTGATACGGGTCGGGGCGTCGGCCTCGGTGACCTCGGTGAACAGGAACAGCATCAGCAGCGCGCGGTCCCTGGAGCGCAGGTTGGTGTGAAACAGGCCGGCGGGCGCATCCTCGGGGAGGTAGCTTCCCTCGATGTGCCAGCCCGCGTCGTCCGGTTCCTCGGCGTGCGGAAACCGCAAAGGGAAGGTGCCCAGCGAATAGCGGGACTGCCAGCGGTTCTCGCCCACCAGCAGGTCGAACGCCTCATGCAGGGCAGGAGAGTTGGCGGCCGCCGCGAACGGGCCCTGCGCCATATCGGCCACCCACACCACGGGGTCCTTCCAGGAGGCCGGGTCCTCGGGGTCGTAGCCCGTCTCCCGCCACAGCAGCGACGCGCAGTGCTGGGCGACGCGGGGCGGAAAGGCTCCCTCGATCTTCACGAACCCGTCTTCGAGGAAGCGTTCCATCAGTTCGTCGTCCATGGGCTCCATGGGGCCATCGTGAAGGACAGGAACTCCCGGACGCATCCCATTTTCCTTTGCGTCCGCTTTGCCGTCCTTTTTGCCGTCACGGCAACATCGCTGGCCTCTTCGCGGTGCGTCGGCGCACGCTGTCGGCATCCCGAGGAGAGGCTGACACCATGGCGCACGATCACGATCACGAAGAGCACGGTCACGGTGGCACCCACGGACAGCGGCACCATGACCACACCGACCTCGACTGGTCCAATATGGCCCAGCACCTGGAGACCCAGGCCGAGTTGTTCACGCCCCTGTACGAGCGGGCCCTGGCCTGGCTCGGACACAAGCAGACCGAGCCGGGGCTGATCGTCGACGCGGGCAGTGGACCCGGGGTGCTGTCCTGCCTGCTCGCCGAGGCGTTCCCGGGGGCCAGGGTCGTCGCCGTCGACGGAGCCGAGCCGCTCCTGGATCGCGCCCTGGCTCGGGCCGCCCGGCTGGGCATCGCCGACCGCTTCGGCACCCTCGCCGGTCAACTGCCAGGAGTCCTCGAGGAGTTGGCCTACCCCGTCGATCTGCTGTGGGCCAGTAGGAGCCTGCACCACCTCGGCGACCAGCGGGCCGGAATCGCCACGTTCGCCGCACGGCTCGCCCGTGGGGGCACGCTCGCACTGATGGAGGGCGGGCTGCAGGCGCGCTTCCTGCCCCGGGACATCGGGATCGGCCGACCCGGACTCCAGGCTCGGCTCGACGCGCTGGAGGAGGGATGGTTCGCCGAGATGCGCGCGGGGCTTCCCGACGCGGTCGCCGAGGTCGAGGACTGGCCCGCGCTGATGGCCTCGGCGGGGCTGCGGCACACCGGTACGCGGAGTTTCCTGCTGGACCTGCCCGCGCCGACGACCGACCGGGCCCGTGCCTACATCGCCGCCTCGCTCGGGCGGCTGAGGGATGTCTTCGGGGAGCACCTGGAGCCGGACGACCGCGGGACCCTCGACCGTCTGCTGGATCCCGAGGACGCGGCGAGCGTGCACCGGCGGGCGGACGTGTTCGTGCTGGCCGCGCACACGGTTCACACCGCGGTGCGGACCGGCTGAGGCCGGCTCAGCTCCCGGACGTGACGGCCGTGCCGGGGAACGGCGGATCCCCCCTCGGGACGCCCCGGCGCTCGGCTTCTGCGTCGACGGCTCGCCGGTCGCCGCCAAGGGTCCCGACGGATCGGTGCACGTCCGGGAGAGCGACACCTCCACCCTCCCGGCCGCGACCCTGCCGGCGGGGGCGGGCGGGCCCGGTGCTCGCCCCCGGATCCACCCTGGACCGCACCGAGTTGGAAAGAGGGCTCACCGAGACACGGCGGCGGCGCTGTTCTCTCTCGGCCGACCGCCGCCGAACCTGCGGCACTTGACTTCGAGAACGCTCCAACTGATGTACTCCCTGGCGTCCACGGGACGACAACCGAACACAGGGGGAAACCATGTCCGACTCACCGGTCGCGCTCATCACCGGCGGCGGCAGCGGCATCGGCGCCGCGGTCGCACGGCAACTGCTCGGCGCGGGGCACCGGGTGGCCGTCACCGGACGCGGTGAGCCGCGTCTGCGCGCCTTCGCCGAGGAACTGGGCAACCCGGACGGGCTGCTCACCTTCGTCGGGAACGCCGCCGACTACGACGACATCCGGTCGGCGGTCGACCGTACGCTCAAGGAGTTCGGCCGGCTGGACACGGTCGTCGCCAACGCCGGTTTCGCGACCCACGACTCGGTCGCCGAGGGCGACCCGGCCGGCTGGACCGAGATGGTGCTCACCAACGTCCTCGGCCCCGCCCTCCTCGTCCGCGCCTCCATCGAGGCGCTCAAGGAGACCCGCGGCCGGATCGTCCTCATCGGCAGCGTCGCGGGGTTCGTGAACACCCCGGGCAACATCTACGGGGCGACGAAGTGGGCGGTGACCGGGCTCGCCGAGAACACTCGCCGCGAGGTCACCGGGTTCGGCGTCGGCGTCACCCTGGTCGCCCCGGGCCGCGTGGAGACGCCGTTCTGGGACAGCTACGGCAGCCTCCCGCCCGGCCATCTCCTCACCGCCGACCAGATCGCCGAGTCGATCGTGTGGGCCGTACGGCAGCCCGAGGGCGTCGACATCAACACCGTCGTCGTACGGCCGATCGGGCAGCCCAACTGACGCGGGGCCGCCCGCACGCACGACGGCCGGCGGTGTGTCACCCCGGCGGCGACAAGCCGCTGGGGTGACACACCGCCGGCCGAACCGGCCTGCCGTCAGGCGCTGTTGAACGTCGACGGGTCCGGGCCGAGGCGCCGGTCCTCGTTGAGCGCGCTGATCGCCGCCAGGTCCTCGGTGTCCAGGGTGAAGTCGAAGACCTCGATGTTCTCCTTGATCCGCGACGGGGTCACGGACTTAGGGATCACGACGTTGCCGAGCTGGAGGTGCCAGCGCAGCACGATCTGGGCCGGGGTGCGGTCGTGCTTCTGGGCGATGGCCACGATGGCCGGGACCTCCAGGAGGCCCTTGCCGGAACCGAGCGGCGACCACGCCTCGGTGGCGATGCCCTGCTCCGCGTGGTACTCACGGGCCGCACGCTGCTGGAGGTGCGGGTGCAGCTCGATCTGGTCGACGGCCGGGACGACGGACGTCTCGGCGATCAGCCGCTCCAGGTGCTCGGGCTCGAAGTTGGAGACACCGATCGCCTTGACCCGGCCGTCGGCGTGCAGCTTCTCGAACGCCTTGTAGGAGTCGACGAACAGGTCGCGGGCGGGCGTCGGCCAGTGGATCAGATACAGGTCCACGTACTCCAGGCCGAGCTTGTCCAGCGAGGTGTCGAAGGCGCGCAGAGTCGAGTCGTAGCCCTGGTCGCCGTTCCAGAGCTTTGTGGTGACGAAGATGTCCTCACGGGCCAGTCCGGAGGCCGCGATGGCCTTGCCGGTGCCCTCTTCATTGCCGTAGATCGCCGCTGTGTCGATGCTGCGGTACCCGGCCTCGAGCGCCGTGGTGACCGCGCGCTCAGCCTCGTCGTCCGGCACCTGCCAGACGCCGAAACCCAGCTGGGGCATCTCGACGCCGTTATTGAGGATGATCGGGGGGACCTTGCTGCTCACGAGCTCTTGATCCTTACGGTTGTCGACGGTTGGCACTCCCATCGTCAACGATCACGAGCTCTGATGCATTCCTGACCGGAGAATCCGGCCGAACTGATCCGCCAGTCAGCAGGCGATGGCCGAAATTGGC
Source organism: Streptomyces sp. NBC_00285 (assembly GCF_036174265.1). Taxonomy (NCBI): domain Bacteria; kingdom Bacillati; phylum Actinomycetota; class Actinomycetes; order Kitasatosporales; family Streptomycetaceae; genus Streptomyces; species Streptomyces sp. NBC_00285. The sequence continues at coordinate 8,683,528 of NZ_CP108055.1, forward strand.
CGGAAATGCATCCGACCTCTTCGGTACAGACCATTGACCGTCGACGGTCCTGCCGCGACTCTGGATCGCGCCAACGAGCGGAAGCCTGAACTCAATTCATGTATGTGAATACGCGTTGGCTTTCATCCGATGTTTCCCGTGTTTCCTGACTCACTCACTCATGGAGAGGGAGGAACATGAGACGCCGTCGTCTGCGTACAGCACTGACGACCCTCGCACTCGCCGCCGTGCCCCTGGTCACCCTGCCGGCGGCCGCACCCCCGCCCGCCGGCCCCTCCGTCGGCCCGGGCCCGGACCGGGACTGGTCCGTCGCCATGGTCGACTCGACCATGGCCCGCTACACGCCGAGCACCATCGGAGGCTGGTCCTACCCGGTCGGGCTGTATCTCTACGGCCAGTACCTCACCTACCGGCGCACGCATGACGCCCGCTACCTCGCGTACATCAAGAGCTATGTCGACCGGTTCGTCGGCGAGGACGGTTCCATCGGCCAGTCGTTCAACAGCCTGGACAGCATGCAGGCGGGCCGGTTGCTGGTGATCCTCCATCACGAGACGGGCGAGGACCGCTACCACAAGGCGGCGAAGAAGATCATCGACCGCCTGGCCGGTTACCCCCGCACGAGCGACGGCGGCTTCTGGCACGCCGACACCTTGAGCCGCGCCCACCAACTCTGGGCGGACGGTGTCTACATGGTGAACCCGTTCCTCGTCGAGTACGGCGACGAGTTCGGCGGGAGCGGCGGTACGGACGCCGAGGCGGTGCGGCAACTCGCTGTCTACGGCGGCCACCTCCAGGTCGCAGGCGGGCTGCTGAGACACGCCTACGACGAGTCGAAGAGCGTGAGCTGGGCCGATCCGGAGACCGGGCTCGCCCCCGAGCACTGGTGCCGGGCGGTCGGCTGGTACTCCATGGCGATCGTCGACGTGCTCGACGCCGTCCCGGCGGACCAGCCCCGTCGTCCCGGGCTCCTCGCGATCCTGCGGAAGCTGGCGGCCGGACTCGAGAAGTACCAGGACCCGGCGACCGGCCGCTGGTTCCAGGTGATCGACAAGGGCGGTCGGAGCGACAACTGGACGGAGACGTCCTGTTCCAGCATGTTCACCTACGCCCTCTCACGCGGCGCTGAGCGCGGATATCTGGCCCCGCGGTACGCCGCCGTGGCCCGGCGCGGCTACCAGGGGGTCCTGGCGAAACTGTCGGTCGGCTCCGACGGCCGTACCGAACTGGCCGACGTCTCGGTCGGCACGAACGTCGGCGACTACGCGTACTACGTCGCCCGCACCCGGGCCGTCAACGACTTCCACGGCCTGGGCGCCTTCCTGATCATGAACGAACAACTGCGAGGTGATTAGTGTCATGAGCACATCACGAAGGGTGTTGCTGGGCGCCGCGCTGGGTGGTGCCACGGCGGCCGCGGTCGGCCTGCCGCAGGCGACCACCGCCCACGCCGCCTCCTGGCAGCAGAAGTGGGCCCCGTCCGCGAGCGGCGACGGCCTGGGCGCCTTCGAGACGATCGAGGACGACCGCGCCGACTCGCACTCCGCCGGACAGCCGCACATCTACGCCACCGGCAACAACTGGCGTTTCGACATGCACACCGTCGACCGTGACACCTCCACCGACCGCCAGCGCCAGGAGGTCACCGGGCTGCGCAACGGCAGCGGCGGCGACTACCTGAAGTGGACGAAGGGCCAGACCTGGCGGCTCACCTACTCGATGTACATCCCGAGCTCCCTGAAGGCGACCACGACCTTCACCCACATCATGCAGATGAAGCAGCCCGGCAGCGGCACCTCGCCGATCGTCGTGCAGTCCCTGCGCCGGGTGAACGGCAAACAGACCATCGAGCTGAAGCTCGCCATCGACGACATCCTCGTCGGCCGCACCGACCTGGACCCGCTGCACGACAAATGGACCGACGTCGACTTCCAGATCAAGGTCGGCGACGGCTCGGCGGGTTCCGTCCGCTGGATCCTGAAGTCCGGCGGCTCGACCGTCATCGACGCGTCCAAGACCGGCGTCGACACCTTCCTGGCCGACCGCGTCCGCCCGAAGTGGGGCATCTACCGCTCCCTCGGCGACACCTCCGGCTCCCTCCAGAACACCTATCTGCTGCTCACCAACCTGCGCGGCTACCAACTGGTCTGAGGAGCCGTCATCTTGATACCCCCCACTGCCCCACGCTCCCGCTCCCGCTCCCGCTCCCGAACGGTGGCGATCGTCCTCTTCGTCGTCGCCGTCGTCCTCGGACTCAGCCACCCGGCGGCCCCGGCCGCCCCGCAGGACCCGCCCCGAACCGCCGCCGTCTTCGACGTACGCGACTACGGCGCCAAAGGTGACGGCTCCGCCAACGACACCCCCGCCGTCAACAAGGCGATCACGGCGGCGAGTTCGGCGGCGGGCGGCGGAGTCGTCCGCTTCCCGTCCGGCGACTACAAGTCGAAGAACACCATCCACATGAAGAGCCATGTGACGCTCCGACTCGACAAGGGCGCCACCCTCCAGGGCTCCAGCGCCGACACCTACGACAAGGCCGAGTCCAATCCGTACGACGACTACCAGGACTACGGGCACAGCCACTTCCGCGACGCGATGATCCACGGCGACCAGCTGACCGACATCGGCTTCGTCGGCCAGGGAGTCATCGACGGCATGGGCAACCTGATCACCGGCAACCCGAAGTCCGGCGAGGCCGACAAGATCATCTCCCTGACCCGATGCGACGGACTCACGATCGGCGACGGCCTCACCCTCCGCCGCGGCGGCCACTTCGCGGCGCTCGTCAACGGCTGCAGGAACGTGACGTCGGACCACCTGACCATCGACACCGCGAGCGACCGCGACGGCTGGAACATCATCTCCACGACGAACGTCACGGTGACGAACGCGACCATCAGGGCCAACGACGACGCCCTGGTCTTCAAGAGCGACTACGCCCTCGGCGCCAAGCTCCCCAACGGCCACGTCCGCGTCAACGACAGTTTCCTGTCCGCCCGTTGCTGCAACGCCCTGATGTTCGGCTCGGAGACCTGCGGCGACTTCTCGGACTACCGGTTCGAGAACATCCGTATCGACGGCGCCGACAAGTCCGGCCTCGGCATGGTGTCGATGGACGGCGCGAAGATCTCCGACGTCCACTACCGCGGCATCACGATGACGAACGTCCACTCGCCGATCATGCAGAAGATCGGCACGCGAAAACGGTGCGGCGACAGTCCCGGAGTCGGATCGATCAGCGACATCACCTACGACGACATCACGGCCACCGGCAGCAGCCCGTCCTTCAGCCCGACCCTGTGGGGTGAGACCGGCCACCGCATCAAGGGCGTGACCTTCGACAACGTCGACATCACAGTCCCGGGCGGCAACGGCACCATGTCCACCGGTGTGCCGGGCAACGACCCGAACGACTACAACCCCAGGGCCATCGGCGCCCGGCCGGCCTACGGCTGGTACCTCCACAACGCCGACGACGTCCAGTTCACCGACAGCTCGGTGAAGTTCGCCGCGGATGACGGCCGGCCCGCGTTCATCGCCAACGCGGCCAGCGGCATCCGGCTCACCCGGTTCACCGCGCAGAAGGGCGGCGGCTCTCCGTACGACATGGGCCTCCAGGACGCCTCCGGCGTCTGCCTGACGGACAGTCACAACACCTCCGGGGGCGCCCTGCGGGTCTCGGGAAGCCAGGGCTGCGGCAGTACGGGGGTGAAGCCGCTCGACCTGGAGAACCCCCGCCAGGAATTCCTGCGCAACTCCGTCGGCGGCCTCTTCCTGCACTGGGGGCTGCGCACCGCGCCCGCCCACACCAGCTGCACCGCCTGGGAGGACGACGTCACGAACGGGGGCTGGAACGCCGACTACTGGGTGAAGGAGGCCCAGAAGCTGCACACGCAGTACATCGTCCTCGCCTCCTTCCACAGCCGCCTCGGCTACGCCCGTGCCTGGCCCTCCAGGATCCCCGGTTCCTGCTCCACCAAGCGGGACTTCCTCGGCGAACTGGTCACCGCCGCGAAGGCCAAGGGGCTGAAGGTCATCCTCTACATGACCAACGACCCCCAGTGGCACGACGAGGGCGGCCACGAGTGGCTCGACTCGGCCGCGTACTCCGCCTACAAGGGCAACAACGTCGACCTGACCACCAACGACGGCTTCGGGCAGTTCAGTTACGACAACTTCTTCGAGGTCATGGACCGCTATCCCGATCTCGGCGGGTTCTGGATCGACAACGACAGTTCCTACTGGGAGAGCCACAACCTCTACCAGCAGATCTACACCAAGCGCCCGAACTACACGCTCAGCAACAACAACGAAGACACGCCGATCATGGACATGATCAGCAATGAGCAGAAGACGGGGATGACGCCGGCGTACGACTACCCGCAGGCGGTCTACACGGCCCAACCCCGCCTCACCGAGGCCGACTTCAAGCTGCCCTCCACCGGCGCCTGGTGGTACGGCGGCACCGACCCGGCTGTCGACAAGATGCTCACCCTCGGCCGCCTCGTCACCAACACCGGCTCGTCCGTGAAGGCGCTGATGGCCGAGACCGCCCAGGTCAACGGCAAGTTCCCGGCCAACCAGGCCGACTTCAACACCTTCGCGAACTCCTACCTCGACCCGATCTGGGAGTCCCTGCACGGCACGGAGGGCGGCGGCTACCTGTACGGCGGGCTCAAGCCGGGATTCTGGAACGACGGCGCCCACGGCGTGACCACGATCAGCAGGACCGACCCCAACCGCCAGTACATCCACGTGCTGACCCCGCCCAGCACCAGTACCCTGCGCATCCGCGACAACGGCTACCGTGTCGCGTCGGTCACCAACCTCCGTACGGGCGCGGCGGTTTCGTGGTCGCAGTCGGGCGGCGTACTCACCCTCACCGGCCTCGGTGGCTGGGACCCGTACGACACCGTCCTCAAGGTCACCACGGCCGGCCGCCAGGGGATTCTCACCGGTGTCAAGGTGAGCGCGAGCGCCTCGGCGAGCGGACACGCCGCGTCGGCGGCCGGTGACGGCGACCACCTCACCTACTGGGACAGCAACAAGACGCTGCCGGTGAACCTCACCTTCGACCTCGGCTCGGCGAAGAAGGTGCAGTACGTCGGCCTCAACCAGCGTGAGGACTCCGTCGCCTACGCCCGCTCCGACACCGAGCAGTCCGCGCGGATCAAGGACTACAAGGTGTACCTGAGCAACGACGGCTCGACCTGGGGAAGCGCGGTCAAGACCGGTCAGCTGCCAAGTCGCCGCGGAATCCAGGGCATTGACCTCACTGCGGCCAACGCTCGCTACGTCCGCCTGGAGGTCGACACCACGTGGGCCGCCTCGACCGACACCGCCCGCTACAAGCGACTGCGTATCGACGAGGCGTGGATCGGCACGTCGTACGCCACACCCGCGAACGGGGGAAAGTCATGATCCGTATCAGATCGCTCACGGCTACGGTGGTGGGCCTGCTCCTCGCCGCGGCGGTGCCGCTCGTGGGCACCGCCCATCCGGCGGCCGCCTCCGACAACGGCCGGTCCGTCCGGCCCGCCATGGGCTGGTCCAGCTGGAGCTTCGTGCGTCGCACGCCGACCGAGGCGAAGATCAAGGCGCAGGCCGACGCGCTGGCCGCCAGTGGCCTCAAGGACCACGGATTCGTCCACATCAACCTCGACGACTTCTGGCAGAAGTGCGACTCCAACGGCTTCGTCGTCGACGACAACGGCCGCTGGGCCGTCGACACGGCCAAGTTCCCCGGCGGGATCAAGGCCTTGGCCGACTACGTCCACTCCAAGGGCCTGAAGTTCGGCTTCTACGTGACCCCGGGCATCGCGAAGAACGCCGTCACGAAGAACACGCCGATCGAGGGCACCCCCTACCACGCGAAGGACATCGCGGACACTTCCAGGACCGAGAAGAACTACAACTGCAAGAACATGTACTACATCGACTACTCCAAGCCGGGCGCCCAGGAGTTCGTCAACTCCTGGGCGAAGCAGTTCGCGTCCTGGGGTGTCGACTACCTGAAGATCGACGGGGTGGGCAGTGCCGACATCCCCGACGTCCAGGCCTGGGACAAGGCGCTGCGAGCGAGCGGACGACCCATCAACTTCGCCCTGTCCAACAACCTTCCGATCGCCGACGCCACCACCTGGCGGAAGCTGGCGAACAGTTGGCGCACCCAGGGTGACGTCGAGTGCTACTGCGGACCCGGCTCCAACGGCAGCGGCTATCCGCTCACCGACTGGTCGCATGTCTCCTCCCGCTTCAACACCGCGGCCTCCTGGCAGCCGTACGCCGCACCGGGCGGCTGGAACGACCTGGACTCACTGGAGGTCGGCAACGGTGACCAGGTGGGCCTGACCGCCGACCAGCGGCGCTCCCACTTCACCCTGTGGGCGATGGCGGCCTCGCCGCTGCTGCTCGGCACCGACCTCACCCGCCTCGACGCCGTCGACAAGGCGATGCTGACCAACGACCGGCTGATCGGCGTCGACCAGGACGGGGTCGCGGCCAAGCGGATCGTCAACAGCGGTGTGCGGCAGGTCTGGAGCAAGAAGGAGAGCGACGGCCAGTACGTGGTGGCCCTGTTCAACACCGGCACCTCGGGCAACGCGACTGTGGGCGTGGACTGGTCGCAGGCCGGCTTCACCGGCTCCGGAGACGTCACCGACCTGTGGTCCGGCTCCCACAAGGGTGCGATCGCCGACTCCTACAGCGCGACCCTGCGTCCCGGCGAGACCCGGCTGATCCGCGTGAAGCCCGTCAACTCCCTGAAGAGTGCGGCAGCTTCACCGGGCATGGCCGTCGCCCCCTACGAGTACCTCGGCTGGGGCAACCCGCAGAACCCCACCTCGGTGATGTCGGCGACCGGCGTCAAGTGGTTCACCCTGGCATTCATCCTCTCCGACGGCGGCTGCAACCCGAAATGGGACGGCTCGCGCCCGCTGACCGGCGGGACCGACCAGTCGAGGATCGACGCGATCAGATCCGCCGGCGGTGACGTCATGGTCTCCGTGGGCGGTTGGAGCGGGAACAAGCTCGGCGAGAAGTGCTCCAGCGCCTCGGCGCTCGCCGGCGCCTACCAGAAGGTGATCAACGCCTACCAGCTGAAGGCCCTCGACGTCGACATCGAGAACACCGAGTGGTCCAACGCGACCGTACGGCAGCGGGTCGTCGACGCGCTGAAGACAGTCAAGGCGAACAACCCGGGCCTGAAGACCGTCATCACCTTCGGCACCACGACCAGCGGCCCCGACTCCACCGGCGTCGACATGATCAAGCGGGCGGCGAACTCGGGCCTGGCGAACGACGTGTGGTGCATCATGCCGTTCGACTTCGGCGGCGGCACCACCACCATGGGCACGCTGACGACCCAGGCCATGGAAGGCCTCAAGGCCCGCGTCAAGGCGGCCTACGGCTACAGCGATGCCACCGCCTACGCCCGCATCGGCCTGTCGTCGATGAACGGAAAGACCGACGACTCCGGTGAGCGGGTCCGCGTCGCCGACTTCAAGACCATGCTCGCCTACGCCCAGCAGCACCACATCGGGCGCCTCACCTACTGGTCCGTCAACCGCGACCGCCCCTGCGGCTCGGGCACCGACGGCGACTCCTGCAGCGGCGTGACACAGCAGCCGTACGACTACCTCAAGGTCTTCACCCAGTACACGGGCTGAGGGGAACAACCGTGAAAATCAACAGACTTCTTGCCTACGGCCTCGCCGCCGCCCTCGCTCTGCCGCTCGCCGGCCTGAGCCAGGGGAGAGCGCTCGCGGCCACCGACTACCAGGCGGAGGACGCGACCGTCGTGCAGGGCACGGTGGCCACCAACCACACCGGTTACACGGGCACCGGCTTCGTCGACTACACCAACGTCCAAGGCTCGTACGTGGAGTTCACGGTGAGCGCGGCCTCCGCGGGCACCACGGCCGTCACCTTCCGCTACGCCAACGGGACCGCGACCGACCGTCCCATGGACATCTCCGTGAACGGCACAGTCGTGTCGCCGGCCGTCTCCTTCCCGGCCACCGCCGACTGGAACACCTGGGCCACCAGGACCGTCGACGTCCCGCTCACGGCGGGCTCCGCAAAGATCCGCGCGACCGCCACCACCGCGGGCGGCGGTCCCAACCTCGACCGCATCGGCGTCGACGCGGCCACCGACGCCCAGGCCCCGAGCCGCCCCGGGCAGCCCAGCTGCTCCGGCATCGGCGAGGACGGACTCACACTGGCCTGGGGCGCCGCCACGGACAACGTGGCGGTGACGGCGTACGACCTCTACGAGCACGGCAACAAGATCGGTGAGGCGCCCGGCGGTTCGACCAGCAAGGCGCTCACCGGCCTCACCCCAGGCACCACCTACAACCTCACCGTCATCGCCCGTGACGCGGCCGGCAACACATCCCCCGCGAGCCCCGTCGTCGACTGCACCACCGAGCCCAGCTCCGACACCACTCCGCCGAGCAAGCCGGGCACCCTGTCCGCGGCGGACGTCACGGCGAACAGCGCCGCACTGAGCTGGGGTGCCTCCACCGACGACCGGGCGGTCGCCGGCTACGACGTGCGCAGTGACACCACCGTCTACAAGTCCGTCACCACCGGCACCTCGACCACGGTGACCGGGCTGGCCTGCAACAGCCCGTACAGCCTGAACGTCGTCGCCCGTGACGCGGCCGGCAACGTCTCCCAGCCGAGCAACACGGTCACCTTCACCACCAAGGCGTGCGCCACCGACGGCGGCGTCCCGTCCTCCGTCGCCACCCTCTCCTCCGGCTGGACGATCCCGTGGGGCATCTTCTGGATGCCCGACGGCAAGAGCGCACTGGTCACCGAGCGGGACGACTTCCGGGTCCGGAAGGTCACCAAGGACGGCACGAAGACGCAGGTCGGTACCGTCCCGAACGCCGTCACCACCGACGGCGAGGGCGGACTGCTCGGCGTCGCCGCCGACCCGAAGTGGGAGACGAACCACTACGTCTACTTCATGCACACCGCGTCCGAGGGCAACCGGGTGGTCCGCATGACGTACGACGGGACCGCTCTGAGCGACTACAAGGTTCTCCTGCAGGGCATCAAGAAGAACCGCTACCACAACGGCGGCCGCCTCGCCTTCGGCCCCGACGGCTACCTCTACGTCTCCACCGGCGAGGCCCAGACACCCGACCTGGCGCAGGACAAGAACTCCCTCAACGGCAAGATCCTGCGCATGACCACGGACGGCAAGCCGGCCCCCGGCAACCCGTTCGGCAACCTCGTCTACAGCCTCGGCCACCGCAACCCGCAGGGCCTCGCCTTCGACCGCAACGGCCGTCTGTGGGAAGCGGAGTTCGGCAACAGCTCCAAGGACGAACTGAACCTGATCAAGCCCGGCGCCAACTACGGCTGGCCGACCTGCGAGGGCACCTGCTCCACCGCGGGGATGACCAACCCGAAGGCCACCTGGAACGTCTCGGAGGCCTCGCCGAGCGGCATCGCGATCGTGCGCAACGTCGTCTACATGGCCTCCCTGCGCGGCGAGCGGCTGTGGCGGATCCCGATCAACGGGGACAGCGAGAGCGTCGGCACGCCGACCGCGTACTACGTGGGCACCTACGGCCGGCTGCGCACGGTCACCAAGGTGCCGGGCGCCGACCAGCTGTGGCTGTCGACCACCAACTGCGACAACAACGGAGGAGCGGCGGACGGAGCGGACAAGATCCTTCGCGTGACGATCGGCTGACAAACCGTCGGACCGACGGGCTGACAGGGCTCAGGCCTGGTACAGCGCCTCGACCTCACCCGCGTACGCCGTCTCGATCGCCTTGCGCTTCAGTTTCAGCGACGGGGTCAGCAGCCCGTGCTCCTCGGTGAAGGGCTGCGCGAGGATACGGAACGTGCGGATCGACTCGGCCTGCGAGACCAGGGTGTTGGCGGCCACCACCGCGCGCCGCACCTCCGTCTCCAGGTCGGCGTCGTGCACCAGCTGGGCCGGGGCCATCCGCGGCTTGTCGCGCATCCCCAGCCAGTGCTCCACGGCCTCCTGGTCGAGAGTGACCAGGGCGGCGATGTAGGGGCGGTCGTTGCCCACGACGATGCACTGCGAGACCAGCGGATGGTCGCGCACCCGCTCCTCCAGCACACCGGGGGAGACACTCTTGCCGCCGGAGGTGACGAGGATCTCCTTCTTGCGGCCGGTGATGGTGAGGTAGCCGTCCTCGTCGAGGGAGCCGAGGTCACCGGTGGCGAGCCAGCCGTCGTGCAGGCTCTCGTCGGTGGCCTTCTCGTTGTTGAGATAGCCCTGGAAGATGTTCGCGCCGTACAGCCAGATCTCGCCGTCGTCCGCGATGTGCACGGTCATGCCGGGGATGGGCTGGCCGACCGTGCCGTAGCGGGTGCGCTCGGGCGGGTTGGCGGTCGCGGCCGCCGTCGACTCGGTGAGGCCGTACCCCTCGTAGATGTGGACACCCGCACCGGCGAAGAACAGCCCGAGCCTGCGGTCCATGCCCGAACCGCCGGTCATGGCCTGTTTGATACGGCCGCCCATCGCCGCCCGCATCTTGGAGTAGACGAGCTTGTCGAAGAGCTGGTGCTGCATCCGCAGCCCCGCCGACGGGCCAGGCCCCAGGCCCCAGGCCTTGGCCTCCATGGCCTCGGCATACTTCACCGCCACGTCGACGGCCTTCGCGAACGGCCCGGCCTTGCCCTCCTTCTCGGCCTTGCGGCGGGAGGCGTTGAAGACCTTCTCGAAGATGTACGGCACTCCGAGGAAGAACGTCGGCTTGAACGCGGCGAGGTCCGGCATCAGCGCGGCCGCGTTCATCTGCGGCTGGTGGCCGAAACGCACCCGGCCACGGATCGCGGCCACCTGCACCATCCGCCCGAAGACGTGCGCGAGCGGCAGGAACAGCAGGGTCGCCGCCTCGTCGCCCTTCTTGGAGTGGAACACCGGCTCCCAGCGGTCGATGACGGTGTCCGACTCGTACATGAAGTTGCCGTGCGTGATCACACAGCCCTTGGGACGGCCCGTGGTGCCCGAGGTGTAGATGATCGTCGCGGTCGAGTCCGGGGTCACGGCTTGCCGGTGGCGGTGCACCACCTCGTCCTCGATGGGGGCGCCCGCGTCGTAGAGCTCCTGCACCGCGCCGGAGTCCAGCTGCCACAGCTGCTGCAGCCGCGGCAGCCGGTCGATGACAGTGGCGATCGTCATCGCGTGGTCCTCGTGCTCCACGACCGCAGCCGTGCACTCGGCGTCGTACAGCGCCCAGAAACACTGCTCGGCGGAGGAGGTCGGATAGACCGGCACGACCTGCGCGCCGATCGTCCACAGCGCGAAGTCGAACAGCGTCCACTCGTAGCGGGTGCGGGACATGATCGCGACCCGGTCGCCGAAGCGGATGCCCTGCGAGAGGAGTCCCTTGGCGAGCGCCAGGACCTCGTCCCGGAACTCCGCGGACGTCACGTCCCGCCACTGCCCGCTCTCGTCCTTACGACCGAGGGCGATGTGCAGGGGGTCGTTCTGGGCATGCTCGAAGACGACGTCGGCCAGTCCGCCCACCGGGGGGGCCAACGCCAACGGAGGGTTGGTGAACTCGCGCAAGCCCCTCTCCCCGCTCTCCCTGGCGCTCGGTGACGCTCCGCACAGCGCCGTGAAAGTTACCCCACCGGGACATCGGGCGGGAGGGGGTCCGAAGCCGAGCAGTGCTCACGTATGGCCTGGTCGGTCCCGAAAAATACCGTCACATGGGGAAGGGTCGGACAGAAAACTGACGGTTGAGTAAGTTTCGGTGCCGTAATCTCCACCGAATCTGTACGACCCGACTACGCCTCGCGACCTAGCAGAAACGGTCCCTCCCGGGGGTGGCGCCCTCTTCCGTCGGCGCCGTGGGCCGGCAACGTGTCACTCCGTCACGGGGTGCGCGCCCTGTTCGCGGGAGGACGGCCACCGGCGCTGTCGCGGCGGCGGCGAGCGCGGAGCGCTGGGACCCCGCGCCGATCCCGCACCCGGCTTCGCGCGCCGTGGATGCCGGGACACGGGCTCCGGGCCTCGCCGACGGGCTCACCATCCGCTGCGGACTGCGGACTGCGGACTGCGGACTGCGGACTGCGGACTGCGGACTGTATGGGCTGTGGGTCCCAGGCCCCGAACACACGCTCACCGTCGGTGCAGCCGGTCCCCGCCGGCCAGGATCGCGGCAGCCAGCGCATCGGCCGCCCCCTGCGCTGCCGTGCGCCGGGGCCCGTGCACCAGCACGAAGTCGACCCGCCCCAGCTCGGGCAGCCCCGCCCGTTCGGGGACCCGAACCAGGCCGGGCGGCACCAGCCCCTGTGAATGGGCCATCACCCCCAGCCCTGCCCGCGCCGCGGCGATCAGGCCGTTGAGGCTCCCGCTCGTGCATACGATGCGCCACTCCCGGCCCTGCCGCTCCAGCGCCTCCAGTGCGAGGGCCCGCGTGATCCCCGGCGGCGGATAGACGATCAACGGCACCGCCCGGTCGGCGTCCAGACGCAGCCGCTCCGCTCCGATCCACACCAGCCGGTCGTGCCAGACCAGTTCACCCCGGGGATCCTCCGGCCGCCGCTTGGCCAGGACGAGATCCAGCTTCCCGGCGGTGAGCTGCTCGTGCAGCGCCCCGGACAGCTCGACGGTCAGTTCGAGGTCGACCTCGGGGTGGTCGGAGCGGAAACCCTCGAGGATCTCCGGCAGCCGGGTCAGCACGAAGTCCTCCGACGCCCCGAACCGCAGCCGCCCCCGCACGCGCGTGCCGGTGAAGAACGCCGTCGCCTGGTCGTGCACCTCCAGGATCCGGCGCGCGAAACCGAGCATCGCCTCGCCGTCCTCGGTCAGCTCCACGGAGTGGGTGTCCCGGGTGAACAGCTGCCGCCCGGCCGCGTCCTCCAGACGCCGCACATGCTGGCTCACGGTCGACTGGCGCACCCCGAGCCGCCGCGCGGCCTGCGTGAAGCTCAACGTCTGCGCCACCGCCAGGAACGTACGCAACTGCGACGGGTCGTACATCCCACCAGGTTATCGCGGATCGTGATGACAGTCAGAGTGGTATGCGGGATTCCCGATCAAGACGTGAAGGAGGACGATGGAGGGGGACTCCCCGTCCTGAGGGACGGCCCCCGCCCAGTCCCCGTACCGCCGTCGAACACGAGCAAGTGGAGCACCGTGAAGCGCCTGAAGTGGCCGGCCTGGATGCCGGTCGACCCGTACATCCTGCTGCTGCTCGGCACGGTGGGCCTCGCGGCCCTCGTACCGGCACGCGGGACCACCGCGGACGTGGCCTCCGGAGCCTCCACGGCGGCGATCGCCTTCCTCTTCTTCCTCTACGGCGCCCGCCTTTCCACCCGTGAAGCCCTGGACGGCCTCAAGCACTGGCGCCTGCACGTCACGGTCCTCGCCTGCACGTTCGTGATCTTCCCGCTGCTGGGCCTCGCCGCCCGCGGACTTGTCCCGGTCCTCCTGACGAACCCCCTCTATCAGGGACTGCTCTTCCTCACCCTGGTGCCCTCCACCATCCAGTCCTCGATCGCGTTCACGTCGATGGCCCGCGGCAACGTGCCCGCCGCGATCTGCGCCGGCTCCTTCTCCTCCCTGGTCGGCATCGTCATCACCCCGCTCCTCGCCGCCGCCCTGCTCGGCAACAGCGGCGGAGGATTCTCGGCCGACTCGCTCCTCAAGATCGTGCTCCAGCTGCTCGTGCCGTTCATGGCGGGGCAGCTGCTGCGCCGCTGGATCGGCGCCTTCGTCACCCGCCACAAGAAGGTCCTCGGTCTCGTCGACCGCGGCTCGATCCTCCTGGTCGTCTACACCGCGTTCAGCGAGGGCATGGTCCAGGGCATCTGGCACCAGGTGAGCCCGCTCAGGCTGGGCGGACTGATGATCGTTGAGGCCGTCCTGCTCGCCGTGATGCTCACCCTGACCTGGTACGGCGCCAAGGGGCTCCGCTTCGGCCGCGAGGACCGCATCGCCATCCAGTTCGCCGGCTCGAAGAAATCCCTCGCCGCCGGACTGCCCATGGCCAGCGTCCTGTTCGGGGCGCACGCCTCGCTCGCCGTGCTGCCGCTGATGCTGTTCCACCAGATGCAGCTCATGGTGTGCGCGGTGATCGCGAAGCGCCGCTCGCACGACCCGGTCGCGGAGGAGATCACCGCGCCGGGACGAGCCGCAGCGTCACGAACCGCGGTCGGTACAGCGACACGTTCCGGTTGAGCTGTGCCGAAGCACCCGCCGCCTCCAGCCAGTTGACGTCATAGCTCAGCACCAGCCCTCGGGAGTCGCCGAGTTCGGGATGCACCTGCGGGTTGTACGCGGCGACCTGGCCCACCGGCAGGGGCGCGGTGAAGTCCTTCGCCGGGCCGTGCCAGGGCCCGGTGGGGGAGCAGGCCCAGTACGAGGTCACGGCCGCGAGCCCCTTCGTCCCGGCGGCCATGGTGAACAGCACATACGTCCCGTCCCGCCGTACGACGGAGAAGGCGCTGCCCACCCCGGTACGCCGCCCGTCCCCGAGCACCGGGCGCGGGCGGGCGCCGGTGGTCCACGCCGAGCCGTCCCAGTACTCCCAGGCGCCCGGCTCGGCGAGCCCGCCCTCCGGTACCCGCGCCACGTACGCCGACGAGACGGACCGGGACGCGGCCCGGCCGTCGTCGCCCCCGAACACATACGTCCACTCACCGTCCTCGACCAGCGTCGTCCCGAACAGGACCCGTCGGGACGGGTCCTGGACCAGCTGTTCGTCGAGGACCTTCGTGATCGACTCGACGCGCAGGTCGGGCAAGGAGAGCGTGGCGACCTCGGTGGCCGTGGGAACGCCGTAGATCCAGGGGGACGAGCCGGCCGTCCGCACCCACAGCAGCACCCGTACGACCTGCTCGCCGGAACCGGGGGAGCGCGGTTCGACGCGGGCCGCGACCGGCCAGCGCCACTGGTTCGGGGCCGGGTCCGGGAACAGCGGCGCGGGGAGAGTGGCCTCCAGACGGCCGCCGCGCATCAGCACCGCCGAGTTGCGCACCAGGGGCGCGGTGGTGTCGCGCCAGGTGTACGGCTCGCCGTACGGGTTGGGCGGGCCGTACACCTGGCCCAGATAGGTGTCGGAGAACAGCCACAGCAGCCGTCCGTCGGGCAGCCGCACCGAGTGCGTACCGTCGCCGCCGGTCCAGTCGTCGCCGCGGGTGGCATCGTCGCCGTAGCGGGCGAACTCGGCGGTCAGCGGGCCGTCCGCGGACCAGGAGCGGACGGTATGCGGTGTACAACCGGCTTTGTTGTCCTCGCCGCTGCCACCGGGCAGGACGGTGACCAGAACGGCGGCCAGCACCAGCGTCAGCAGCAGGCCGACGCTGGTGCCGGTCCAATGGCGCGCTCGTACGTCCTCGGGCACGGGTCGGGACGTTAGTGGGTGGGCGGCGCGGGGTCCATGGGGCGTGGGCGACGCGGTGCCGCCTGGCCCGGGCGGGTGCGGCGAGTGCGGCGGGGAGGGGCAGGGCCGCCCAGGCGGCCGAACGCGCCCAGTTCATGCGGCTGTTGATCCGGATCTCCGGTACGGAGGGCTGATGACCGATAGCGTTCCGTTATGACCGGACCCCTCGCGCTCGACCCCCGGCGCAGCGCCCTCGTGCTCGTGGACCTGATGGACCGCATCGTCGCGCTGCCGCTGGAGCCCCGCAAAGGCACCGAAGTCCTCGCCGTCGCGGAGCAGTTGGCGGCCGCCTTCAGGGCGGCCGGCGCGCTCGTCGTGCTTGTGCGCGTCGAGCGGCCCGGCGTCGCCGACCAGCCACCCGGTGGCGGGCTGGCCGCCGGTCTGCCGCGGGACGGCGACATCGAGATCGTGAAGCGGACCATCGGCGCCTTCCAGGGCACGGACCTGGATGCGCGACTGCGCGAACATCACGTCACCACGCTGGTGTTCGGCGGGATCGCCACCAACCTCGGCGTCGAGTCCACCGCACGCGCCGCCGGTGACCTCGGCTACGACCTCGTCTTCGTCGAGGACGCCATGGCCGCCCTCACCGCAGCCGAACACGAGGCCTCGGCACGGCTCGACTTCCCCCGCCTGGGCACCGTGGTGACGGCGGACGACGTGCGCTTCACGAGCGGCTGAGGCGCCGGGCGCCCCACCGCTGTGCGGCGGACCGGAGGTCAGATCTGTGCTGCGGCGGTCCGGAGATCAGCCCTGGGCTGCAGTGGCCGACAAAGCGATGCGGTCCTCGCCCGCGTACACGTTCATGGAACTGCCGCGCAGAAAGCCCACCAGGGTCAGTCCCGTCTCGGCCGCCAGGTCCACCGCCAGGGAGGAGGGTGCCGAGACCGCGGCCAGGACCGGAATGCCTGCCATGACAGCCTTCTGCGCCAGTTCGAAGGAAGCCCGGCCGGAGACGAGAAGGATGACGCGCGACAGAGGGAGGTTCCCGTTCTGGAGTGCGCGGCCGACCAGCTTGTCGACGGCGTTGTGGCGGCCGACGTCTTCGCGTACGTCGAGGAGTTCGCCGTCCTCGGTGAACAGGGCGGCGGCGTGCAGGCCCCCGGTCCGGTCGAAGACCCGCTGCGCCGCGCGGAGCCGGTCGGGGAGGCTCGCGAGGAGCTCGGGTTCGACACGGACCGGGGGAGTGTCGGAGATCGGCCAGCGGGTCGTCGTACGGACCGCGTCGAGGCTCGCCTTGCCGCACAGGCCGCAGGAGGAGGTCGTGTACACGTTGCGTTCGAGGGTGATGTCGGGGATCTGCACGCCGGGGGCGGTCTTCACGTCGACGACGTTGTACGTGTTGGTGCCGTCGGCGGTGGCGCCCGCGCAGTAGACGATGTTCTGCAGGTCGCTCTGCTCGGCGAGTACACCTTCGCTGACGAGGAAGCCGGCGGCGAGGGCGAAGTCGTCGCCGGGGGTGCGCATGGTGATGGCGAGGGGTTTGCCGTTGAGGCGGATCTCAAGGGGCTCCTCGGCCACCAGAGTGTCCGGGCGGGACGACACCACCCCGTCGCGGATACGGATCACCTTGCGTCGTTCCGTGACTCGTCCCATATGTCCCTCAGTCCCGGTTCTCTAGGTGACCTTCACGATGTCATTGTCCTGCACATGGAGCGGTGGGCGGTGGAGGGGGCAGCGTGGGGGTGCCGCCCGCTTCGCCGTGCGGGCACTCCGTGGCCGTGTTCTCCCTGAGCCGTTTCGTCCCAGGTACCCGCCCCCCGCCGCCCGCATGTCGAATTCTCACCCGAGCCCACCGTGAACACATACTGTCTACAGTATGTGTACAGCTCAGTGAGAGTTCAAGAGCCCGCGCCCGAGCCGACCTCGCTCCGGAAACCGGCCGGTTCGACCGTTCGTCGCGTGCTGGATACCGCTCATCGCATACGGTCGACGCGCCGTCTTTCCAACTCGCTCATTAGTTCTTACCGTCCGGGATCATGAGTCCCCCTGTCGCGCCCCCGGGTTGGAGCCGTTGGCTCGTTCCCCCGGCCGCTCTCTCGGTCCACCTCTCGATCGGTCAGGCATACGCCTGGTCCGTTTTCAAGCCGCCGCTCGAATCGGCGCTCGGCCTCAGCGGCACACAGAGCGCACTGCCCTTCCAGCTCGGCATCGTGATGCTCGGTCTGTCCGCGGCCTTCGGCGGCACCCTCGTGGAGCGCAACGGACCGCGCTGGGCGATGACCGTGGCGCTGGTCTGCTTCTCGTCCGGCTTCCTGCTGTCCGCGCTGGGTGCGGCCACCGAGCAGTACTGGCTGATCGTCTTCGGCTACGGCTTCGTCGGCGGGATAGGCCTCGGCATCGGCTACATCTCCCCGGTCTCCACCCTGATCAAGTGGTTCCCGGACCGGCCCGGCATGGCCACCGGCATCGCCATCATGGGCTTCGGCGGCGGCGCGCTCATCGCCTCGCCCTGGTCGGCGCAGATGCTGGAGTCCTTCGGCTCCGACAGCTCGGGGATCGCGCTCGCGTTCCTCGTGCACGGACTGTCGTATGCAGTCTTCATGCTCCTCGGCGTGCTGCTGGTGCGTGTGCCGCGCAGCGAGAAGCCGGTGGCGAGCGCCCCCAGCGCCCTCGAAGGGCCGCAGGTCTCCGCGCGCAACGCGGTGCGCACACCCCAGTTCTGGTGTCTGTGGGTCGTGCTCTGCATGAACGTGACCGCGGGCATCGGCATCCTGGAGAAGGCCGCCCCCATGATCACGGACTTCTTCAAGGGCACCTCGACCCCGGTCTCGGTGTCGGCCGCGGCCGGCTTCGTCGCACTGCTGTCGGCGGCCAACATGGCGGGCCGGATCGGCTGGTCGTCGACCTCCGACCTGATCGGACGCAAGAACATCTACCGCGTCTACCTGGGCGTGGGCGCGGTGATGTACGGCCTCATCGCGCTGTTCGGGGACACCTCGAAACCCCTGTTCATCCTGTGCGCGCTGGTGATCCTGTCGTTCTACGGCGGCGGCTTCGCGACCGTCCCGGCGTATCTGAAGGACCTCTTCGGCACGTACCAGGTCGGCGCCATCCACGGCCGGCTGCTCACCGCCTGGTCCACGGCCGGTGTGCTCGGGCCGCTGATCGTGAACTGGATCGCCGACCGGCAGGAGAACGCCGGCAAGAGCGGCGCCGACCTGTACTCGACGTCCTTCGTCATCATGATCGGTCTCCTCGCCGTCGGCTTCGTCGCCAATGAGCTGGTCCGCCCCGTCAACGCCCGTCACCACATTCCCGCCCCGAGGGAGGCCGCCGATGTCGGAGCACGACAGCAGCCAGAGTCCGCCTGACCGGCGCCCGCTGATCGCCCTCGCCTGGGTCTGGGTGGGCGCGCCGCTCGTCTACGGGCTCTACGAACTCGTACAGAAGGCGACTCAGTTGTTCACCGGGTAACAGTCCGGAAGGGCCCGGGCGTCCGAGGGTGTGAGGGAAGCCGACAACTCGGGCGCCCGTTTCCTGTGGCCTTACGTGTCCCCGTACCCGTGAGTCACTGAACAGACTGGTGGATCCCGCTACCCAAGGCAACGAGGGGAACCACCCATGAACGGCTCACGGATCGTCGCCGTCGGCCACTACCAGCCCGCCAAGGTCCTCACCAACGAGGACGTGGCGGGTCTGGTCGACACCAGCGACGAGTGGATCAGGAGTCGGGTGGGGATCCGTACCCGCCACATCGCCGGACCGGACGAGCCGGTCGACGAGCTCGCCGCGCACGCCGCCGCCAAGGCGCTGGCGGCGGCCGGACTCGCTCCCGCCGACATCGACCTGGTTCTGGTCGCCACCTCGACCGCGGTCGACCGGTCCCCGAACATGGCCGCCCGGGTCGCGGCCCGCCTCGGTATTCCGTCGCCCGCCGCGATGGACGTCAACGTGGTGTGCGCCGGCTTCACCCACGCCCTGGCCACCGCCGACCACACCGTCCGGGCAGGCGCGGCGGCCCGTGCGCTGGTCATCGGCGCCGACAAGATGTCCGCGGTGACCGACTGGAGCGACCGCACCACCTGTGTGCTCGTCGGCGACGGGGCCGGCGCGGCTGTCGTCGAGGCGGCCGACGTGCCCGGCATCGCTCCCGTGCTGTGGGGTTCGGTGCCCGAGATGGGGCACGCCGTGCGTATCGAGGGCGAGCCCGCGCGGTTCGCACAGGAGGGGCAGAGCGTCTACCGCTGGGCGACCACCAAGCTTCCTCCGCTGGCCCGCCAGGCCTGCGAACGGGCCGGCCTCACCCCTGCCGACCTGGCCGCAGTGGTGCTGCATCAGGCCAACCTGCGGATCATCGAACCCCTCGCCCAGAAGATCGGCGCCGTCAACGCCGTGGTCGCCCGCGATGTGACGGAGTCCGGCAACACCTCGGCGGCGAGCATCCCGCTGGCCTTCTCCAAGCTGGTCGAGCGGGGCGAGATCTCCACCGGGGACCCGGTGCTGCTCTTCGGGTTCGGCGGGAACCTGTCGTACGCCGGACAGGTCGTCCGCTGTCCCTGACGCGCTGGATGCGATGAGGCCGACTCCCGGGTCATCCGTTCTCCACGAGATGCTGACCCGGCCGAAGCGCCCGCGTCGTGATCAACTCGAGCAACGCCCCATATGCACGATCAAGCAACGGACCAGGACGTTCGAGGCCTTCTGTCCGCGGAGGCCGGTGACAGGTTTCACGGTGGGACGATCTTGAACGAGTGAGGGCCTTCCGGGTTCGGCGTGGATTGCGATGTCAACGATGTCGACATCGGACGATCTCAAGGCCCTCATGCCCACCGGATGAACTCCTGCCCGAGACCGGCCGAGCGTGTCCGGCCCACTGCGTCGTGGACGACGGCTGGACCCTGCGCCGGGCCGCCGAACGCCGCACCTTTGTCCTGTGAGTGGAGAAAGCTGGCATCAATCTGTGCACAGCTTCTTCCCAGGTTCGGCAGCCGCTGCTACGTTCCCCTCGAAAGCCCGGAATCCGGTGGCCGAATGAGGCGGGGAGGGGTTCGTGAGACGGATGACGGCACGACCTGCTAACGCGCATCAGGCCCGGCTGCTCAAACTGTTGCGCGACGGAGGACCCAACTCCCGTGCGCAACTGGGCGATCAGGTCGACCTGTCACGCTCCAAGCTGGCCGTGGAGGTGGACCGGCTCCTGGAGACGGGCCTGATCGTGGCCGACGGACTCGCCGCCTCCCGTGGCGGGCGCCGCTCCCACAACATCCGGCTCGCCCCCGAACTGCGTTTCCTCGGCGTCGACATCGGCGCGACCTCGGTCGACGTCGCCGTCACCAACGCCGAACTGGAGATCCTGGGACACCTCAACCAGCCCATGGACGTCCGCGAGGGCCCGGTCGCGGTCTTCGAGCAAGTCCTGTCCATGGCAGCGAAGTTGAGGTCATCGGGACTCGCGGAGGGCTTCGACGGCGCCGGTATCGGTGTCCCCGGGCCGGTCCGCTTTCCCGAGGGTGTTCCGGTGGCTCCGCCGATCATGCCCGGCTGGGACGGCTTCCCCGTCCGGGAGGCGCTCAGTCAGGAACTCGGCTGCCCGGTCATGGTCGACAACGACGTGAACCTCATGGCGATGGGGGAGATGCACGCGGGCGTCGCACGCTCCGTGGACGACTTCCTCTGCGTCAAGATCGGCACCGGCATCGGCTGCGGCATCGTCGCAGGCGGGGAGGTCCACCGAGGGGTGACCGGCAGTGCGGGAGACATCGGGCACATCCAGGCCGTGCCCGACGGCCGCCCGTGCGCCTGCGGCAACCGGGGCTGCCTGGAAGCCCACTTCAGTGGAGCCGCCCTCGCCCGGGACGCCGTGGAGGCGGTCGAGCAGGGGCGGTCGGACGAACTCGCCTCGCGACTCGATGCCAACGGCGCCCTGTCGGCGGCCGATGTCGCCGCCGCCGCTGCCGCCGGTGATGCCACCGCCCTGGAGTTGATCCGCGAGGGCGGTAACCGCACCGGCCAGGTCATCGCCGGACTGGTCAGCTTCTTCAACCCGGGCCTGGTGGTGATCGGCGGTGGCGTGACCGGCCTCGGCCACACCCTCCTCGCCGCCATCCGCACCCAGGTCTACCGTCAGTCGCTGCCACTGGCGACCCGCAATCTGCCCATCGTGCTGGGGGAGTTGGGCCCCACCGCCGGCGTCATCGGCGCGGCCCGGCTCATCAGCGACCACCTGTTCTCGCCCGCGTGACCACCCGTGACCACCTTGGAAGTCGCAGGTGATCGCCTTCTGAAGCAAGGCGCGCCTTCCGAAGCAACGGCACCTCCTCTGCAGCACGGCACGTCATCCGCAGCAAAGCACCCTCGTCTGCAGCACGGCATGTCATCTGAAGCAAGGCACGTAGTCCTCCAGAAGAACACTTCGGCCTTCTGAGGCAAGGCACTTCGGCACAGTGCCCGGCCTCGCCCTGCCCTGAAACCGGCCCGCACGCCCGCCAAGGGGAATCCGCATGGCACCAGAACCCCCGCTGCTCAGCATGTCCGGCATCACCAAGTCGTTCCCCGGAGTCCGGGCCCTCGACGGCGTCGACCTCGACGTCCAGGCCGGTGAAGTGCACTGTCTCCTCGGCCAGAACGGGGCCGGGAAGTCCACCCTCATCAAGGTCCTCGCCGGCGCCCACCAGCCCGACACCGGCATCATCCGCTGGCGCGGCGAGGAGGTGACCCTCCGTTCGCCGATCGCCGCCATGCGTCTCGGCATCGCCACCATCTACCAGGAACTCGACCTGGTGGAGCACCTGTCCGTGGCCGAGAACGTCCACCTCGGACATGAACCCACGGCGGTCGGGTTCGTCGTGCGCGGACGGGTCGCGAAAGCTTCAACGGCCCGACTGCTGAAGCGACTTGGGCACCCCGAGATCGATCCGGCCCGGCTGGTGGGGGAGTTGTCGGCGGCCCAGCAGCAGATCGTGTCCATGGCGCGGGCCCTCTCCCACGACGTACGGCTGATCGTGATGGACGAACCGTCCGCCGCGCTCGACCCGGACGAGGTCGACAACCTCTTCCGGACCGTCGGTGACCTGACCGCCGAGGGCGTCGCCGTCGTCTATATCTCGCACCGTCTGGAGGAGATCCGGCGCATCGGCGACCGGGTGACCGTTCTCAAGGACGGCCGAGCCGTCGCGGTCGGGCTGCCCGCCAAGTCGACACCGACGCGTGAGGTCGTGGCGCTGATGACGGGCCGCAACGTCGAGTACGTCTTCCCGGAGCGGCCGGCGGCGGCGGTGAACGGCGGCAAACCGCTTCTGGAGGTCCAAGGGCTCGCCCGGCAAGGCGAGTTCGAACCCCTGGACCTCGTGGTCCACCCGGGAGAGATCGTCGGCCTCGCCGGACTCGTCGGCTCGGGACGCTCCGAGATCCTGGAGACGATCTACGGCGCCCGCAAGCCCACCGCCGGCCAAGTCGTCGTGGACGGCGCCGCGTTGCGGCCCGGCAGTGTCCGAGCCGCCGTCCGCGCCGGGATCGGACTCGCCCCCGAGGAGCGCAAGGCGCAGGCCCTGCTGATGCTGGAGTCGGTCACCCGCAACGTCTCCGTCTCCTCCATGTCCCGCTTCTCACGCGGCGGTTGGATCGACCGGGCGGCCGAACTAGGCGCGGCCAGGGCGGCGACCCGCGAACTGTCGCTGCGGCCCGACAACCCCTCCGCACCGATCCGCACCCTGTCCGGCGGCAACCAGCAAAAGGCCGTCCTGGCCCGCTGGCTGCTGCGCGGCTGCCGGGTCCTGCTGCTCGACGAACCCACCCGGGGAGTCGACGTCGGCGCCCGCGCCGAGCTGTACGCGGTCGTGCGGCGACTGGCAGACGAGGGACTGGCCGTCCTGCTGGTCTCCAGCGAGGTCCCCGAGGTGCTCGGCCTCGCCGACCGGGTCCTGGTGCTCCGCGAGGGCCGTGTCGTCCACACGGCACCAGCCCGTGAGCTCGACGAACACCGTGTACTCGACCTCGTCATGGAAGGAAGCCCGGCGTCATGACGCAGCATGCGTCCCCACCGCGGGACAGCGCAGACAAGGTGCCGTCGACGAGTGAACCACGGGCGTGGCGATCCGCGCTGGCCCGCACCGACGTCCGCACCCTCTCCCTCCTCGGTGTGCTCGCCGCCCTCGTCGTCATCGGCGGCGTCACCAAGCCCGACGAGTTCCTCGACACCCGCAACCTCCAACTCGTCCTCACCCAGGCCTCGGTGATCGGTGTCGTCACCGTCGGCATGACCTTCGTCATCACCTCCGGCGGCATCGACCTCTCCGTCGGCGCGATCGTCGCCCTCGCCTCGGTGTGGGCCACCACGGTCGCCACCCAGGAGTACGGCTTCGCGGGCATCCTCTTCACCGCCGTGATCGTCGGAGTCGGCTGCGGCCTGGTCAACGGACTGCTCGTCGCGTACGGCGGGATGGTCCCGTTCATCGCCACCCTCGCGATGCTCGCCTCGGCCCGGGGACTGGCCCTCCAGATCACCGACGGCAGGACACAGATCGTCACCGTGTCCTCCGTGCTCGACCTCGGTGAGCGCGACGCATACGTCCTCGGCGTACCGCCCCTCGTCATGGTCTTCGCAGTCGTGACGATCATCGGGTGGCTGGTGCTGAACCGCACCACCTTCGGCCGGCGCACCGTCGCCGTCGGGGGCAACGCCGAGGCCGCCCGCCTCGCCGGCATCGACGTACGCCGTCAGCGGCTCTACCTCTACCTGCTCTCCGGGCTGTGCTGCGGCATCGCGGCCTTCCTGCTGATCATCCTGGCCGGCTCCGGCCAGAACACCAACGGCAACCTCTACGAACTCGACGCCATCGCCGCCGCGATCATCGGCGGCACCCTGCTCAGCGGGGGCCGCGGCACCATCACCGGCTCCGTGCTCGGCGTTCTGATCTTCACCACGATCACGAACATCTTCGCCCTGAACAACCTGCAGAGCGACGTCCAGCAGATCGCCAAGGGCGCGATCATCGTCGCCGCCGTGCTGGTCCAGCGCCGTACCGCAAGCACGACCTGAGGAAAGGGTTCACCGCCATGCCACAGCACACGAGCCGCTTCACGAGTCGCCGGGGACTGCTCTTCGGGAGCGCCGCAGTCGGAGCCGGTGCCCTCCTCGCAGGTTGCACCAGCAATGACTCCGGTGATGACAAGCCGGCCGCGAACGACCAGCCGGCCGCCGCCGACTCGCCCGGCAAGCCGATCACCATCGGATTCGCGGGACCACAGGCCGACCACGGCTGGCTGAACGCCATCAACGACAACGCCAAGAACCGTGCGAAGAAGTACTCGGATGTCACCCTGGAGATCACCGAGGGCTCCAACGACACCGCCGCGCAGATCGGCCAGATCGAGACCCTCATCAACAAGAAGGTCGACGTCCTGGTGGTGCTGCCCGCCGACGGCAAGGCCCTCACCCAGGTCGGGCTGAAGGCCATGCGGGCCGGGATACCGGTGGTCAACCTCGACCGGATCTTCAACACCCCGCAGGCGTACCGCTGTTGGATAGGCGGCGACAACTACGGCATGGGTCTCAACGCCGGCAACTACATCGGCGAGAAGCTCAAGGGGAAGTCGAACGCCAAGGTCATCGAACTCGCCGGCCTCGACAACCTGGAACTCACCAAGCAGCGCACCAAGGGCTTCGACGACGCCCTGAAGAACTACCCGAACATCAAGAAGGTGGCCCGCCAGGCCGCCGAGTTCACGGTGGAGTCCGGACAGGCCAAGATGGCCCAACTCCTGCAGGCCCAGTCGAGCTTCGACGCGGTGTGGAACCACGACGACGACCAGGGCGTGGGCGCGCTGCGCGCCATCGACCAGGCCGGACGCGACGACTTCCTGATGGTCGGCGGCGCGGGCGCGCTGTCCGCCTTCCAGGCCATCAAGCAGGACAACGGGGTCCTCAAGGCGACCGTCCTCTACCCGCCGACCATGGCCGCCTCCGCGATCGACCTCGCCCGCGCCCTCGGCCAGACCAAAGGCATAAGCGGCCTCTCCGAGTTCGAGATCCCGGCCTCCCTCACGCTCTACTCGGCCGTCGTCGACAAGACCAACGTCGACCAGTACATGTCCACCGGCTTCAAGTGAGGCGTACCGGGCTTTCGCCATGAGGCGTCCCGCACACGGGGCCCGGTTCGTCGACGGACCGGGCTGCACCCCCCACCGCGCCACGACGACGAGGAGGACATCGCGCATGGCACAGCCGCAACAGTCAGAAGAGGCCGAGCCGCCCCCTCTGCGGGTCGGCATGGTGGGCTACGCCTTCATGGGAGCCGCCCACTCCCAGGGCTGGCGGACCGTCGGACGCGTCTTCGACCTGCCCCGCCGCCCGGTGCTCGCCGCGATCTGCGGACGCGACGCGGACGCCGTGCGCCGGGCCGCCGACCGGCACGGCTGGGCGGCGGCCGAGACCGACTGGCGGGCGTTGATCGAGCGGGACGACATCGACCTCGTCGACATCTGTACCCCCGGCGACAGCCACGCCGAGATCGCCGTCGCCGCGCTCGCCGCTGGCAAGCACGTGCTGTGCGAGAAGCCCCTCGCCAACACCGTCGAAGAGGCCCAGCTGATGACCAGCGCAGCCGAAGAAGCCTTTGGACGCGGGCAGTTGGCGATGGTCGGCTTCAACTACCGCAGGGTGCCCGCCACCGCGCTGGCCCGCCGGATGGTGGCCGAGGGACGGCTCGGCAGACTGCGGCACGTCCGGGTGACGTACCTTCAGGACTGGCTCGTGGACCCGGAGTTCCCCCTGACCTGGCGGCTGCGCAGGGAACAGGCCGGCTCGGGCTCCCTCGGCGACCTGGGCGCGCACATCATCGACCTGGCCCAGTACCTGGCGGGCGAGCCGCTGGCCGGAGTGTCCGCCCTGACGGAGACCTTCGTACGGGAGCGCCCCCTGGCCGAAGGCGCGGTGAAAGGCCTGGCCGCCGTGTCCGGGACCGGCATCGGACAGGTCACCGTGGACGACGCCGCCCTGTTCACCGGCCGCTTCACCTCCGGCGCCCTCGCCGCCTTCGAAGCCACCCGCTACGCGACCGGCCGCAAGAACTCCCTGCGCATCGAACTCAACGGCGAGCGCGGCTCGTTGGCCTTCGACCTCGAACGCC
The DNA here is from genome assembly GCF_036174265.1 of Streptomyces sp. NBC_00285. Taxonomy (NCBI): domain Bacteria; kingdom Bacillati; phylum Actinomycetota; class Actinomycetes; order Kitasatosporales; family Streptomycetaceae; genus Streptomyces; species Streptomyces sp. NBC_00285. Next base: position 8,709,986 of record NZ_CP108055.1, read on the forward strand.
TCAACGAACTCGCCTACCACGACGGCACGGAAGCCGGCACACACGCAGGCTTCCGCCGCATCCTCGTGACCGAACCCGACCATCCCTACCTGGACGCCTGGTGGCCGCCCGGCCACGGCCTCGGCTACGAGCACACCTTCGTCCACCAAGCCCGCGACCTCGTCCACGCCATCGCCGAGGGCCGCCGCCCCGAACCCTCCTTCGCCGACGGGCTCCAGGTCCAGCGCGTGCTCGCGGCCGTGGAGGAGAGCGCGGAGAAGAACTCCGTCTACACACCGATAGCCGTCTGAGGAGGGTTCGGAGAAATGCCGCGTCAGTTCACGCTCTTCACCGGTCAGTGGGCCGACCTCCCACTTGAGGAAGTCTGTCGTCTCGCGCGTGACTTCGGCTACGACGGACTCGAACTCGCCTGTTGGGGCGACCACTTCGAGGTCGACAAGGCGCTCGCCGACCCGTCCTACCTGGACTCCCGGCACGCGATGCTCGACAAGTACGGACTCAAGTGCTGGGCGATCTCCAACCATCTGGTCGGCCAGGCCGTCTGCGACGCCATCATCGACGAGCGCCACCAGGCGATCCTGCCCGCCGAGGTGTGGGGCGAGGGAGAGCCGGAGGGTGTCCGGCGTCGTGCGGCGGACCGTATGAAGGACACCGCGCGGGCCGCACGCGCCTTCGGCGTCGACACCGTCATCGGCTTCACCGGCTCGGCCATCTGGCATCTGCTCGCCATGTTCCCGCCGGCACCCCAGTCCATGATCGACCGTGGTTACGAGGACTTCGCCGAGCGCTGGAACCCGATCCTGGACGTCTTCGACGCGCAGGGTGTGCGGTTCGCGCACGAGGTCCACCCCAGCGAGATCGCCTACGACTACTGGACGACCCGGCGTGCCCTGGAGGCCGTCGGCAACCGCCCGGCCTTCGGCCTGAACTTCGACCCGTCCCACTTCGTGTGGCAGGACCTCGACCCCGTCGGCTTCCTCTACGACTTCCGTGAGCGGATCTACCACGTGGACTGCAAGGAGGCCCGCATGCGCCTGGACGGCCGCAACGGCCGCCTCGGCTCCCATCTGCCCTGGGGCGACCCGCGCCGCGGCTGGGACTTCGTCTCCGCCGGACACGGCGACGTGCCCTGGGAGGACGTCTTCCGCATGCTGCGCTCCATCGACTACCAGGGCCCCGTCTCCGTCGAGTGGGAGGACGCCGGCATGGACCGCCTCCAGGGCGCCCCCGAGGCACTGAACCGACTGAAGGCATACGACTTCGAGCCCCCGTCGGCCTCCTTCGACGCGGCGTTCGGCAACTGAGCTCCCCCGAGGCGACGTGAGCTTCATCCGACTCCCACCGACTGAGAGGAGAGACTCCCATCAACACAACTGGACGATGGACGACAGGAGTTGCGGGGGCTGCCCTGCTCCTCGGCTGTGTGTCCCCACCCGCGGCGTCGCACTCAGCGGACACCGAACGGGTGCTGGTCTTCTCCAAGACGGCCGGCTTCCGGCACGACTCCATCCCCGACGCCGTCGCGGCGGTGAAGCAACTCGGCGAGAGCGGCGGCTTCGCGGTCGACGCGACGGAGGACGCCGGGGCGTTCACGGCCCGCAACCTGCGCCGCTACGACGCCGTCGTCTTCCTGTCGACCACCGGAGACATCCTCGACCCCACCCAGCAGCGAGCGTTCGAGGGCTACATCCGACACGGCGGCGGATATGTCGGCATCCACGCGGCGGCCGACACCGAGTACGACTGGGCGTTCTACGGCGGTCTGGCCGGCGCCTACTTCCACTCGCACCCGGCGATCCAACCTGCCACGGTGACCGTCGAGGACCGGGCCCACCCGTCCACGTCCGGGCTGCCCCCGACGTGGAACCGGACCGACGAGTGGTACAACTACCGCTCCGATCCCCGCGCCCGGGCCCACATCCTGGCCTCACTCGACGAGTCGTCGTACACCGGCGGCACGATGAACGGCGACCATCCGATCGCCTGGTGCCAGGACTACCAGGGCGGCCGAGCCTTCTACACCGGCCTCGGCCACACCAAGGAGTCGTACACGGATCCTGCATTCCGTAGCCACCTGCTGGGCGGGATCCGGTATGCGATCGGCGAGACACAGGCCGACTGTCGGCCGGAGAACGGATACCGTCCGCTCTTCGACGGCACGGTGGACTCGCTGACCGACTGGGAACAGGCCGGCCCGGGCTCCTTCACCCGGTCCGACGACGGCACGCTCACGTCGTCGGGCGGCATGGGGCTCCCCTGGTACGCGGCATCCGGTTTCTCGTCGTACTCCCTGAAGCTCGACTGGCAGATGTCCGGCGCCTCGGGGGACGACAACTCCGGTGTGTTCGTGGGCTTCCCGCCCTCGGACGACCCCTGGTCCGCCGTGGACAACGGCTACGAGATCCAGATCGACGCCACCGACGTACCGGAGAAGACGACCGGTTCCGTCTATGGATTCCGCTCCGCCGACCTGAAGAAGCGCGACCGTGCGCTGAACCCGCCGGGGGAGTGGAACACATACGAGATCCGCGTGGAGGGCGAACGGCTCCGCGTCTGGCTCAACGGCGTGAAGATCAACGATTTCACCAACACGGATCCGGCCCGGAGCCTGCGTGACGGGCATGTCGGCATCCAGAACCACGGAACCGACGACCGGATGTCCTTCCGTGACATCCGGATCAGGGAGCTGCCCGGCAAGGGCGACTGAGCGGCGGCGGGCGGGGGACGCCGGACCCCCGCCCGCCGCCTTCATCCCTTCCACGCAGGGTCTGCGCACGCACGTGTTCGACAAGGAGGCTGCCATGTCCGCGTCCGTTTCCGTCCCACGCGTCGATGTCTGGCTGATCGGGGCCCGCGGTTGCGTCGCCACGACGGTCGGCGCGGGCTGTGCCGCCATGACCGCGGGCCTGCACCCGCCGACGGATCTGCTCACCGAGACACCCCCCTTCACCGGGAGGGCCCTGCCCGCCCTGTCCTGCCTGCCCTACGCGGGCCGCCAGGGCAAGACCGGCCGGCTCCTGATCCGGTCCGTCCTGGGCCCGATGCTCACCCGGCGGGCGCCGACAGTCCGAGGTCGGTCCGTAGTCGGTTTCGTCGGAGGCGGCCGGCCGCGCCGGTCGTTCAGGGGGCCGGCGCGGCCGGCGAGCGGAGGAACAGCGCCGGGCGGCACGCCCGAGGGGCCAAGTCCGTTGCCGACGAGCCGCGTTCACACGCGGCGGCCCGGCCACGACCCTGGGCAACGCGCCCCGCGCGCCCCGCTCCGTACCGGCCGAGCCGCCGCATCCGCGACCACCGCTGCAAGCACCGCCCTCACCCCGCCGGCCCGACGATTCGTGAGGAAGGCGAGCGCCACATGACCAGTCCCCTCGCTCCACGCGAACCGGTTCCAGCGCCCGGCGGTCATCCGATCCGCTTCGGCTACGGCACCAACGGCCTCGCCGACCTCCGCCTCGACGACGCCCTCACCCTGCTGGCCGACCTCGGCTACGACGGCGTCGGTCTGACCCTCGACCACATGCACCTGGACCCCCTCGCCCCCGACCTGGCCGCCCGCACCCGCCGTCTCGCGCACCGACTGGACGCACTCGGCCTGACGGTCACCGTCGAGACGGGCGCCCGCTATGTGCTCGACCCGCGCCGCAAACACGGTCCCTCGCTGCTCGACCCCGACCCGGACGACCGCGCCCGCCGCGTCGACCTGCTGGTCCGGGCCGTCCAGGTCGCCGCCGACCTCGGCGCGCACGCCGTGCACTGCTTCAGCGGCGTCACCCCACCGGGCACCGACCCGGACATGGCGTGGAAACGGCTGGCCGAGACGCTCACCCCTGTCCTGGACGTCGCCGACGCCGCCGGCATCCCCCTCGCCGTCGAACCCGAACCGGGCCACCTCCTCGCCGCCCTCGCCGACTTCCACCGCCTCCGCACCACCCTCGGTGACCCGGCCGCCCTCGGCCTGACCCTCGACATCGGTCACTGCCAGTGCCTCGAACCCCTGTCACCCGCCGACTGCGTCCGCGCCGCAGGACCCTGGCTGCGCCACGTCCAGATCGAGGACATGCGACGAGGCATCCACGAACACCTCCCCTTCGGTGACGGCGACATCGACTTCCCGCCGGTCCTCGCCGCCCTGGCCGACACCGGCTACCAGGGCCTGACCGTCGTCGAACTGCCGCGTCACTCCCACGCGGGCCCCCACTTCGCCGAACTCTCCCTCCCGTACCTCCGACAGGCAGTGGCGCTCTCACAAGGAAGCACTCCATGACCCACCCCCATGCCCACCAGGCACCCTCCACGACGGACACCCCGGGCACCACCCACGCCCGAACCCCGCCGGCCCAGTTGCACAGCCACATCGCCGCCCACCTCGACGACACCGCCCGCGCCTGGCTCGACCAGGCCCTCGACGAGGCCGCCGCCCACCCCGGCGCCCACGGCCCCATCTCCGTATGGGAGTTGCGCCTCGCCGAGGCCGGCCGCCGCTGCGGCCCCGAACACGCCGACGCCGTCCGCATCCTGATCCTGCACGCGGCCCGTGCCGACACCGACGCCCTCACCCGGGTCTACGCCCAGGGCACCGCCGCCGAACGCCGCGCCGTCCTGCGCGCCCTGCCCTATCTGGTGCCGGGCCCCGAAGCCCTCCCGCTCGTCGAGGACGCCCTGCGCACCAACGACACCCGCCTCCTGGCCGCCGCCGTCGGCCCCTACGCCGCCCGCCACCTCGCCCCCCACCACTGGCGCCACGCCATCCTGAAATGCCTTTTCACCGGCATACCCGTGACCGAGGTGGCGGACCTGGACCGGCGGGCCCACGCCGACGCCGAACTCGCCCGCATGCTCGCCGACTACGCCGCCGAACGCACCGCAGCAGGCCGCCCCGTGCCCCACGACCTGCACCGCGTCCTGACCCTGACCGACCCCACCGCCACCCCACCGGAGCCGGCCGCCGACCACGGCCCGAACGGCTCCGACGGCATCCACGGCAAGGACTCCTGATGCGTATCTTCGACCCCCACATTCACATGACGTCGAGGACCACCGACGACTACCAGGCCATGCACACCGCCGGTGTCCGCGCCGTCGTCGAACCGTCCTTCTGGCTCGGCCAGCCCCGCACCTCCCTCACCTCCTTCCTCGACTACTTCGACTCCCTGCTGGGCTGGGAGCCCTTCCGCGCCGCCCAGTACGGCATCGCCCACCACTGCACGATCGCCCTGAACCCGAAAGAGGCCAACGACCCGCGCTGCGTCCCGGTCCTCGACGAACTGCCCCGGTATCTCGTCAAGGACCAGGTCGTCGCCGTCGGCGAGATCGGCTACGACTCCATGACGCCGGCCGAGGACACCGCCCTCGCCACCCAGCTCCAGCTCGCCGCCGACCACCAGCTGCCCGCACTCGTCCACACCCCGCACCGCGACAAGCTCGCCGGCCTGCGCCGCACCCTCGACGTCGTCCGCGAATCCGCGCTGCCGCCCGGCCATGTCCTGGTCGACCACCTCAACGAGACCACCGTCAAGGAGGCCAAGGACAGCGGCTGCTGGCTCGGCTTCTCCGTCTATCCCGACACCAAGATGGACGAGGAACGGATGGTCGCGATCCTGCGCACCTACGGTCCCGAACAGGTCCTGGTGAACTCCGCCGCGGACTGGGGCCGCAGCGATCCCCTCAAGACGCGCAAGGTCGGCGACCTGATGCTCGCCGAGGGCTTCACCGAGGACGATGTCGACCGCGTGCTGTGGCGCAACCCCGTCGCCTTCTACGGACTCAGCGGCCGGCTCGACCTCGACACCGCGGCCACCGAAGCCACCCACGAGGGCAACTCCATCCTCCGCGGCGGGGCGTGAGCCATGCGCTTCCGCCATCCCGACGGCACCACCGTCCACCTCGCCTACTGCACCAACGTCCACCCCGCCGAAACCCTCGACGGTGTCCTCGCCCAACTCCGCGACCACTGCGAGCCCGTCCGCCGCCGCCTCGGCCGCGACCGCCTCGGCATCGGCCTGTGGCTCGCCCGCGACGCCGCCCACGCCCTGGTCAGCGACCCCTCCGCGCTCCGCGCCCTGCGCACCGAACTCGACCGCCGCGGCCTCGAAGTCGTCACCCTCAACGGCTTCCCCTACGACGGCTTCGGCGCCGAAGAGGTCAAGTACCGCGTCTACAAGCCGGACTGGACCGACCCCGAACGCCTCGACCACACCACCGCCCTGGCCCGCGTCCTCACCGGACTCCTGCCCGACGACGTCACCGAGGGCACCATCTCCACCCTGCCGCTCGCCTGGCGCACCCACTACGACGACGCGAGCGCCGACAAGGCCCACACAGCCCTGCGCACCCTCGCCGAACGCCTCGACGCCCTCCAGGAGCTGACCGGACGCTCCATCCGTGTCGGCCTCGAACCCGAACCTGGCTGCGTCGTCGAGACCACCGGCGACGCCATCGCACCGCTGACCGCGATCGCCCACGACCGCATCGGCATCTGCGTCGACACCTGCCACCTCGCCACCTCCTTCGAAGACCCGCACACCGCCCTGGACGCACTCACCACGGCCGGCGTCCCCGTCGTCAAGACCCAGCTCTCAGCGGCCCTGCACGCCGAACACCCCCATCTCCCCGAGGTCCGCGAAGCACTCGCTGCCTTCGACGAGCCCCGCTTCCTGCACCAGACCCGCACGGCCACCTCCGCCGGCCTGCGCGGCACCGACGACCTCGGCGAGGCCCTCGCCGGCAGCGCCCTGCCCGAGGGAGCGCCCTGGCGCGCCCACTACCACGTCCCCTTGCACGCGGCCCCCGCCACACCCCTCACCGGCACACTCCCCGTACTCAAGTCCGCCCTGACCCGCCTCGTCGGCGGCCCGCACCCGCTCACCCACCACCTGGAGGTCGAGACCTACACCTGGCAGGCCCTCCCACCCGAACTGCGCCCCCGCGGCCGCACCCAGCTCGCCGACGGCATCGCCGCCGAACTCACCCTGGCGCGCGACCTGCTGACGGACCTCGGCCTGAAGGAGCTGCCATGAGCCACCAGCCCCAGGAGGCGGGACCGACCCCGCTCCTCGTCCTCGACGTCGTCGGCCTCACCCCCCGACTCCTCCACCACATGCCCCACCTCACATCCCTCGCCCGATCCGGCTCCCAGGCCCCGCTCGGCACCGTGCTGCCCGCCGTCACCTGCGCCGCCCAGTCCACGTTCCTCACCGGCACCCACCCGTCGGAGCACGGCATCGTCGGCAACGGCTGGTACTTCCGCGAACTCGGCGACGTACTCCTGTGGCGTCAGCACAACGGTCTGGTCGCCGGCGACAAACTCTGGGACGCCGCCCGCCGCGCCCACCCCGGTTACACGGTCGCCAACATCTGCTGGTGGTACGCCATGGGCGCCGACACCGACTTCACCGTCACCCCCCGTCCCGTGTACTACGCCGACGGCCGCAAGGAGCCCGACTGCTACACCCGGCCCCCGGCCCTGCACGACGAACTCACCGAAAAACTCGGCACCTTCCCCCTCTTCCACTTCTGGGGGCCCGGCGCGGACCTGGTCTCCAGCCAGTGGATCATCGACGCGACCCGCCACATCATGAGCACCCGCCACCCTGATCTGACGCTCTGCTACCTCCCTCACCTCGACTACGACCTCCAGCGCTTCGGCCCCGACGACCCACGCGCCCTGAAGGCCGCCGCCGACCTGGACCGGGCCCTGGCCCCGCTCCTGGACGACGCCCGCGCGGAAGGCCGTACCGTCGTCACGCTGTCCGAGTACGGCATCACCCGCGCCGACCGCCCCGTCGACATCAACCGCGCACTGCGCCGCGCCGGACTCCTGGAGGTGCACACCCAGGACGGCATGGAGTACCTCGACCCGATGGCATCCCGTGCCTTCGCGGTCGCCGACCACCAGATCGCCCACGTCTACGTGCGCCGCCCCGAAGACCTCGCTGCCACCCGCGCCGCCCTCGCCGGCCTGCCCGGCATCGAGCAACTCCTCGACGACGAGGGCAAGAAGGCCCACCATCTCGACCATCCGCGCTCCGGCGAACTCGTCGCCGTCGCGGAACCGGACGCCTGGTTCACGTACTACTACTGGCTCGACAACGACCGCGCGCCCGACTTCGCGCAACTCGTCGAGATCCACCGCAAACCCGGCTACGACCCGGTCGAACTCTTCATGGACCCGCTCGACCCCTACGTCAAGGTCAAGGCGGCCACCGCACTGGCCCGCAAGAAACTCGGCCTGCGCTATCGCATGGCGGTCGTGCCCCTCGACCCGTCACCTATTCGCGGCAGCCACGGCCGCCTTCCCCAGAGCGACGACGACGGTCCGCTCCTCATCTGCTCCACCCCCCGCGCCGTCGGCGACCGCATCGCGGCCACCGACGTGAAGTCGCTCCTGCTCCGACTGGCCGGTCTTTCCTGACTGCTCCCAAGTGAAGCACCCACCACTGACAACGCCCTGCGACCTGAGGATTCAGACATGAGCCGCATGTCCCAGCCCGACCCCGAGCTCACCCACCGCCTGACCAGACGAGGCATGCTCGGCGTGGCCGCCGGTGCCACCGCGACCGTATTGCTGGGGGCCGCAGCGGTCCCGGCGGCCGCCGCCACCGAGGCCGCCGACAGGACATCAGGCCACGGCCGCCCCGTCCTGCCCCCCGGCCGCCTCGGCATCCAGCTCTACAGCCTCCGCGACAAGGTCTCCACCCTCGGCTTCGCCCCCGTCTTCGCCGAACTGGAGAAGTACGGCTACGACGAGGTCGAGTTCGCCGGCTACACCCAGGGCTCGGCCGGACCGATCACCCTCGCCCAGCTCAAACGGCTGGCCCGCAACCACGGCCTGAACCCGATCGGCAGCCATGTCGGCTACTACTCGGACGACCCGAACGCCTACACCTTCGCCCAGAACCTCACCAAGGTCCTCGACGATGCTCAGGCCCTCGGCCTCAAACACATAGGAACCGCCTCAGGACCGTTCCGCTACGGCTCGACCGTCGACGCGTGGAAGCGCGCCGCCGAGGAGTTCAACACCTACGGTGCGGCGGCGAAGGCACGCGGCATGAAGTTCTACCAGCACAACCACTCCGAGGAGTTCTCCTTCGCCACCGACAACCCCAAGGTCCGTCTCTACGACGTGCTGCTCAAGGAGACCGACCCCGACCTGGTGTTCCTGGAGATGGACATCTTCTGGGCCTACTCGGGCCAGTTCCGCTTCTCCAAGCGGCCCGACGGCACCCCCGCCCCCTTCGAGCCCCTGAACTACGTCCTCAGGCAGCCCCACCGCTACCCGCTCTTCCACGTCAAGGACGGTGTGAGCGACCCGGCCGACACCTACGGCTACCGCATGACCGACGTAGGCGACGGCGACATCGACTACCAGAAGTTCATCTCCGCCGTGACCCGGCTGCGGGGCGAGCGCCTGGCCCATCACTGGCAGGCCGAGCACGACCAGCCCACCGACTCGTTCAGCTTCGCACGGCGTTCCAGCGCGTATCTGCACTCGCTGCGGGAGAAGTGCTGACCGTGCAGGACTGAGGCGGGGCCCCGAGGGCGCAGGGGGCGCTCCCCGCCGGTCGGGGCCCCGCCGTCGTGTATGCGGGCAGACCGTCGGCCCCGGACCGCCGCGGCGGCCGACAGGGCGGTACGGTCCCCGCCCGCGTACACGTTCATGGAGTGGCAGCCCCGGCGCGTGGGAAGCCGACGAGGGCCGGGCCGGCCTCGGCGGCCGGGCCGACGGCACGGGCGGAGGTTTCCGTTGTGGAGTGCGCGGCCGACGAAACTGTCGACGGCGGTTCCGTCACTCGTCCCATGTCCGGCCTCCCTTCCGCAGTGCCACGAGGGCCATCTTCTCGATCCGGATCGCCACGGCCCCGAACTCCACGGCCCCGGCAATCGGACAACCGGCGTCGGCAGCAGGCCGGTTGGTGTCCAATGCGTCCGGCGGACGTACCGTCATGAACGCCAGGCCGGTTCGCAGCGCAGGATCCACCCACACCGGTGCCGCCGTCGCACCTCGCCGGGTCACGACCCGCACCTCCTCGCCGACCACCACGCCATAGCGCTCGGCGTCCTCCGGGCTGAGCTCGACGCACTCGGCGCGTCGCAGCGATGACGCCGAACCTCCCCTCCGCAGCTGTGTGTTGGCGGAGTGGAGGCGATGCCCTTCGGTGAGCCGGACCGGGTAGGCCTCGTCCGTGAGGTCGACGGGAGGGGGGTGCCCGACGAGGTGGAACGGCGTGCGCCGCCCTCCATCGGTGTGATCGCGGCCGGTGAGCAGCGACAGATCGGACAGCGCGCGGCGGCCGTCAACGCACAGCTCGGCCACCTCGAAGGCCCGCGCCGGCTCACCCCGGACGTAGGCGTGCGCCAACCCCCTCATGACAGCGGCCGGTACGCCCGTCACCTTCACCGCGAGCGACAACGTCCAGGGCTCGACGAGCCTTTCGTACTCCGCGAAACCGGAGGTCGCGCGCTCGATGTACCTCCGGTCGATCAGATCCGCCCGGATGATCTCCCGACCGATCGCATGGGCCATCGGGACCTGACTTCCGGTCTTCGGCCGGAGCCGACCGTCTGCACCGACGCCGTGGGCACCGACGCCGCGGGTACCCGGTTCCGTCATGCGGCGGCCCGGAGGGCGAGGAGGTCGGAGAGGGCATGGACGGTGCGCAGCGTCGGGACGTCCACACCGGTGATCTCCGCCAGCTCGATGACGGCGGTGAGGAGGACGTCGAGTTCGAGCGGCTTGCCGCGCTCCAGGTCCTGGAGGGTGGAGGTGCGGTGGTCGCCCACTCGTTCGGCGCCGGCGAGACGCCGTTCGATGGAGACGCCGACGGTGCAGCCCAGGGCCTCGGCGACGGCGAGCGTCTCGGCCATCATGGTCTCGATGACTTTGCGGGTACCTCCGTGCAGGCACATCTGCCGCATGGTGGCGCGAGCCAGTGCGCTGATCGGGTTGAAGGAGATGTTCCCGAGCAGTTTGAGCCAGATGTCGTCGCGCAGGTTCGCCTCGACCGGGGCCTTGAGACCGCCGGCCCGCATGGCCTCACCGAAGGCGAGACACCGCGGGGAGAGACTGCGGTCGGGCTCACCGACGGAGAACCGGGTGCCTTCCAAGTGCCGTACGACACCGGGAGCTTCGAGCTCGGTGGCGGCATACACGACACATCCGATCGCCCGGGAGGGCGCGAGCACTGCACTGACCGCACCGCCCGGGTCGACGCTCTCGATGCGGTGGCCGTCGTAGGGGCCGTCGTGCCGGTGGAAGTACCACCAGGGGATACCGTTCTGGGCCGCGATGACCGCGGTCGAGTCGTGGAGAAGGGGCTCGATGAGCGGCCCACACGCCGCGTACGAGTTGGCCTTCAGCCCGAGGAAGACGTAATCGACCGCACCGATCTCGGCCGGGTCGTCGGTGGCGTGCACATGGGCGGTGAAGTCACCGCGGGAGCTGAGGACCTGGACGCCGTGTCGGCGCATGGCGGCCAAGTGGGGTCCGCGGGCGACGAGGTGGACGTCGGCGCCGCCTTGATGGAGCGCTGCGCCGACGTAGGCGCCGATGGCACCGGCGCCGAGGATTGCGACTTTCATGGGTGGGAGCTCCGTTCGGTGAGGGTGACCGAGGAACTGCCGACTTTGTCGACTGAATATTGTCTACAGGATGGAGTGAGTGCTGAGCAAGAGCCGTGACGTCATCAAGCCGGTGAGCTGCCGATACGCACCCGTACGACCTGCACTCCCGGTGGTTGTGCGCCGTAGACTGTAGGCGAAAGCCAATTCATAATCGGCTCAGATGCAGCGACGACGCTGTTCAGGAGGGACCGCGATGTTGCCGACGACAGGACTGCCGTACGGGGCGGTGCCCAGGCTGGAACGTCCTGGTCCGTTGCGTGATCGTGTGTACGGGGCGTTGCTCGAGCTGATCACGACGCGGGCGCTTCAACCGGGTCAGCATCTTGTGGAGAGTGAGCTGGCCGGTCATCTGGGGGTGTCGCGGCAGCCGGTGCGGGAGGCGTTGCAGCGGTTGAACACGGAGGGGTGGGTGGATCTTCGGCCCGCTCAGGGCGCGTTCGTGCATGAGCCCACGGATGAGGAGGCTGATCAACTCCTCACCGTGCGGACGTTGTTGGAGGCTGAGGCGGCCGGGCTGGCTGCGGCGAACGCGGGCAGTGCGGGTATCGCCGCTCTGGAGGAGTTGTGTGCGCTGGGGGAGGGCGCGGTTGCCGCGGATGACGTGGACGGCGCGGTGGCCCTGAATGCCCGGTTGCACGCCAAGGTGATGGAGTTGGCGGGCAACGCGGTCCTGGCCGAGTTGGCGGCGCAGGTGGACCGTAGGGTGCGTTGGTACTACACGCCGATCGCCCGGCAGCGTGGCCGGCAGTCCTGGATCGAACACCGTGAGCTGATCGCCGCGATCGCAGACCGCGACGAACAGCGCGCCACCGCGGTGATGCGCGCCCACACGGAACACACGCGGAAGATGTATCACGACCGCGAGAAGTAGCCGACAGACCGGACAGGCGCCCGCCCGCTCGCCGGCCGGCCGGTTTCGGTGGCGTGGTTGCGTGCGCGGGCTCTCCGGTCTGCCCGGTGCCTTGAGCCGTCCGCAGGCAGCCGATTCCGGCGATGCGCCCTCGTCCCCGGGTCGAATCGGATCCGGTATCCCGTCACCTCCGCGAGCAACTGCACCCGCAGGCGGCCGGATCCGGCGGACTGCGGCCTCCGCGGGCGTAATGAGCTCAGGCGCTCCGTCCTCACTTCGTCGGACACTGACACAGACGCCCGGCCCGGTTCGCAGGCAGCCGCCGCGGACGCCCCGCCCCCTCCCGCGATCAGTCGGATCAGGCGGCCCTTCCCTGGCGAACACTGTGGGGGAGGGCCGCCTGATGTCCGGACCGCCGTACTCAGGCCGTCGCTTGTTGCTGCGGCGCAGGGGCGCCGCCCCGCGTCCGCCCCGGCTGCCGCAGCAGGAGGGTGATCGCCGCCGCGAGCATGGAGGTGACGCCGGCCAGGGCGTACGCCCCGTCGTAGCCCCAGGCCGCGACGACCATCGAGCCGAGGCCACCGCCGAACAGGCCGCTGATCAGCTTGCCGCTGTACACCAGACCGTAGTTGGAGGCGTTGAAGTTCTCCCCGAAGTAGTCCGGGGTGAGCGCCGCGAACAGCGGGTAGAACGCGCCTCCGCCGAACCCGGAGAGGAACGCGAAGACCAGGAACAGCGACTGGCTCCTGATGTCGCCCGCCCAGATCACACCGAACTGGGCGAGACCCAGCACGACGATCACGAACACCAGCGTGGACTTGCGGCCCCACTTGTCGGACAGCCAGCCCACCACCCCGCGGCCGACGCCGTTGATGACCGCCATGACGCCCATGGAGGAGGCCGCCACCAGCGGGCCGAAGCCCACCTCCTTGGCGTAGTCGACCTGGAAGGAGATGCCGAAGATCGAGACTCCCGCGGTCATGACGAGCGCGACCCACATGAGGGGAAGCATGCCGGTCCTGATGGCCTCCTTCGGCGTGAACTGCCGTACCGCCGGAGGGTTCTTGGCGAGCGCGACGGCTCCCTTCCCGCTGCCGCCGTAGGTGAGCGGGTCGATGTCCGCGGGCCACCAGTTCTTCGGAGGGTCCTTGAAGAAGAACGCGCATACGACGACCACGATCAGGATGTAGCAGCCGATGAGGTCCAGGACCCGGTGGTAGTTCGCGGTGTCGAAGCCGTAGTTGAAGATGAAGATGAAGGGCAACGATCCGTACGCGAAGCCGCCGTTGACGAACCCGGTCCTCGCTCCCCGGCGTTCGGGGAACCACTTGCCGACCATGTTGATGCAGGTCGCGTAGACCAGCCCGGCGCCGATACCGCCGACGACGCCGAATCCCAGGATCGCCAGCAGGACGTTGTCGAGGTGGGACAGGGCGAGGAACCCGAGCATGCACAAAACCGAGCCGATGTACATGGCCTGACGGGCCGTCAGGATGCCCTTCTCCCGCAGCCAGCCCGCCGGGAAGGCGATGCCGGCCTGGAAGAAGACCCAGACGCTGAGGATCCAGAAGGTGTTGCTCTGCGTCCAGCCGTGGGCGTGGGACAGGGTGTCCTCGGCCGAGCCGTACGCGTACTCGAAGACGCTGATGGCCATCATGGTGAGCCAGGGCAGATACACCATGAGTGTGCGTGAATGGCCGAGGATGTCCCGGTCGGTCTCGCCGACGCGGTAGACGCGGCCGCCCGCGTCGGTCACTTCTCGGTAGGGACGATGTGCGGCGGTGGAGTGTGCGGTCCTGTCGGTCTCGCTGCGTGCTGCGTACGGATCTGCCGTCATGTCAGGCCATTTCCTCGCCGAGCGGTTGCGGGTTGGGGACGATCCTGCGAGTGGTCCTGGGCCTGCCCGGCGCCTTCAGGAACAGCGCCAGCACCGCGGAGCCCAGGCCGATGCATCCGGCTATGACGAACGCCCCCTCGTAGTCCCACACGCCGACCACGATCGAGCCGACGCCGGAGCCCACCAGGCCCGAGATGAGCTTCGAGCTGTAGACCATGCCGTAGTTGGAGGCGTTGTTGTTCTCACCGAAGTAGTCGGCCGTCATCGCGGCGAACAACGGGAAGATCGCGCCGCCGCCGAAGCCGGAGACCATGGAGCAGAAGAGGAAGAACGGCATACTGCCCATCTGGCCCGAGACCAGTACACCGAACTGGGCGGTACCGAGCACCAGACACACGATGATCAACGTGTGGCGGCGGCCGAACTTGTCGGAGATCCAGCCGATGACGCCGCGGCCCGTGCCGTTGACGATCGCCTTGAGCGACATGGCCGTGGCCACGATCCCGCCCGCGAAGCCCATGTCCTTGCCGAACGGCACCTGGAAGGCGATCCCGAAGATGTTGATGCCGGCCGTACAGAGCAGACAGAACCACATCATCCACAGGACGGGCGTGCGCGCGGCCTCCCTCGGGGTGTACTGCTTGACGGCCGGCGGGTTCTTCTCCAGCGCCCGCCGGATCTTCGGGTCGTCGGTCATCTTGAGCGGGTCGACGTGCGGCGGCCACCAGTTCTTCGGCGGGTCCTTGAAGAACCAGCCCGCGAACGCCACCACGGCGCAGCAGATGAGACCCACCGTCACCAGGACGCCCCGGTAGTTGGTCAGGTCCATGTACGAGGTGAACAGGAAGACGAAGGGCACCGAGCCATAGGCGAAACCGCCGTTGACCATGCCGGTCTTGCCGCCCTTGCGCTCCGGATACCACTTGCCGACCATGTTCACGCAGGTCGCGTAGACGAAGCCGGCGCCGATGCCGCTGCACACACCGAATCCGAGATAGGCGACGATCACGTTCGGCGCGAACGCGAGCGAGAGGTAGCCCAGGATCGTGCCCAGCGCGCCGACCATCATCGCGTAGCGGGCCGGGAGCTTTCCGCTCTCCCTCAACTGCCCGGCGGGGAAGGCCACGGCCGCCTGGAAGAACACCCAGACGCCCATCAGCCAGAAGATGTGCCCACTGCTCCACAGATGCGCATCGTGCAGTGTGTCCTCGGCCGACGTGAACGCGTACTCCGAGGAACTGATGCCCAGCATGCCCATCCACGGGAAGAGCACCATGGTCCATCGTGGCCGTCCCATGATGTGCCGGTCGGTCTCGCCGATCCGGTACACACGGCCGTTGCGGTCCGTCACCTCCCTGAAGGTGGCGGACGACGAGTAGTCGATGGTTGTCATAGTCTTCAAGCACTCCTTGCGTCGAAAGATCTGGCCAGCGCCCCCTGTCCAAATTCCTTTCGTGCGCGCACGGATCCCGGGGTGCGCCGACGCGCACCGCCGCCGGACCCCGTGCTCATTCACCTCATGGACCACCGCCCAACGGCCCGGGAACGCGGCTCCGGTTCACCACGTCAGATCACCCCGCCTTTCTTGAGAAGCCGCAACTCCTCGTCGCCGATCCCGAGTTCGTCGATGTAGATGTCTTCGTTGTGTTGGCCGAGGAGGGGTGGGGTGGTGATGTGGGTGGGTGAGTCGGAGAGTTTGAGGGGGTTGCCGACGGTGGTGAAGGTGCCCCGTTGGGGATGGGTGACCTTGACGATCATGTCGTTCGCGGCGAGGGAAGGGTCTTCGATGATCTCTTTCGGGGACAGGATCGGCCCGCACGGAATGCTGTGTGTGGTCAGCTGTTCCAGGACCTGCCATTTGGGCAGGGCTGCCGTCCATTCCTCGATCAGCTGGAACATCTTCGCCAGTTTCGGCAGTCGTGCCTCGGGGGTGGACCACTCGGGGTCCTGGGCCAGTTCGGGCCGCCCGATCAGCTGGGCCAGGGGCCTCCAGCCGGCGGGCTGGACGATGACATACACGTAGTCGTTGGGTCCGCCCGGTGCGCACCGCAGTGCCCAGCCGGGCTGGCCGCCGCCGGAGGCGTTGCCGGAACGGGGCACCTCGTCGGTGAAGTCCTCGTTCGGGTACTCCGCCAGCGGGCCGTGGTCGAGGCGCTGCTGGTCACGCAGCTTGACCCGGCACAGGTTGAGCACCGCGTGCTGCATCGCCACGCTCACCCGCTGGCCCCGCCCGCTCCTCTCGCGCTGCAGCAGCGCGGCCAGGATCCCGGCCACCACATGCACACCGGTCCCGGAGTCGCCGATCTGCGCACCGGTCGCCATCGGCGGCCCGTCCTCGAAGCCGGTGGTGGCCATCGAGCCGCCCATCGCCTGCGCGATGACCTCATAGGCTTTGAAGCCTGTGTACGGGCCGTCCCCGAACCCCTTGATCGAGGCATACACGATCCGCGGGTTGATCTCCCTGATCCGTTCCCACGTGAACCCCATCCGCTCCACCGCACCCGGCGCGAAGTTCTCCACCAGTACATCCGCACCCCGGATCAACGCGGTCAGGATCTCCCGCCCCCGATCCGTCTTGGTGTTCAGCGTGATGCTGCGCTTGTTGCAGTTGAGCATCGTGAAATACAGCGAGTCCGTATCCGGGACATCCCGCAGCTGCCGGCGCGTGATGTCCCCGCCCGGCGCCTCCACCTTCACCACATCCGCCCCCAGCCACGCCAGCAACTGCGTCGCCGACGGACCCGACTGCACATGCGTCATATCCAGCACCCGCACACCCTCAAGAGCCAATCCCGACACAACCCACCTCACTGGTCCGTTGCCTTGAGCGTCCTGGCTGAGTCGGTCCTGACCCCTGTTCGGCACATTGCATACAGTCGACGAATACTGTATGAAGATTGTTATCCCGCATCCGATGGGTGATGTCCAGGGGGCGTGCAGCACTTTTCAGTCGTGCATCACTTTCAGACGGGAGCCTCACCATGGACCTGTACGAGCATCAGGCCCAGGCCCTCTTCGAGGAACACGGAATCCCGGTGCCCAGGGCGGAGGTCACCGACTCGCCCCGGGAGGCCCGCGCGATCGCCCGCAGGCTCGGTGGCAGTGTCGTCGTCAAGGAGCAGGTCAAGACCGGTGGCCGGGGCAAGGCGGGCGGTGTTCGGCTCGGCGCCGACCCGGCTGGGGCCGAGCGGGCGGCACGCCGGATCCTCGGCATGGACATCAAGGGACACACGGTCGGCAAGGTCATGCTGGCCCAACCGGTCGACATCGAGAGCGAGTTCTACATCGCCTACGTCCTCGACCGGGCCGCAGGCCGCTTCCTCGCCATCGCATCGGCGCAGGGCGGCATGGACATAGAGGAGGTCGCCGCGCTCCGCCCGGAGGCGGTCGCCCGTATCCACGTCGACCCCGCCGAGGGAGTCACCTCGGCGAAGGCGGGCGAGATCGCCGAGGCGGCCGGACTGCCACCGGGGACCGTCGACGTCCTCGTACGACTGTGGGAGGTGCTGGTCCACAAGGACGCGGTCCTAGTCGAGGTCAACCCCCTGGTCCGCACCCGGCAGGGGCACATCCTCGCCCTGGACGGCAAGGTCACCCTCGACGACAACGCCCGCTTCCGGCAATCCCGTCGAGGTACCGAGAGCATCGCGTACGACGATCCGCCGGAGGCGGCCGCAGCCGCGAAGGGCCTCAACTACGTCAAGCTCGACGGCGAGGTCGGCGTCATCGGCAACGGCGCCGGCCTGGTCATGTCCACCCTCGACGTGGTCGCCGGCTGCGGAGCCCGTCCCGCCAACTTCCTCGACATCGGCGGCGACGCCGAGGAACGGGCGGCCGCCTACATCCGAGAGCACGTCACCAAGCCCGTCGTCGGCTACATCGCCGGATTCACCGCACCCGAGGGCCGGACCATGGGCCACGCGGGCGCCATCGTGTCCGGTTCGGCGGGCACGGCGCAGGCGAAGAAGGCGGCGCTCGAGGCGGTCGGCGTCAAGGTCGGGAACACCCCCACCGAGACGGCCCGCCTCGTGCTCGCCCTGCTGGACACGCTCCGCGAGGCCCCTCAGGCCTGACCCGGAACCACACGGCGGCGGACGGAGATGCGTCCGGCCCCGCCGCGCGCCCCCGTACCCCGCCCCCGACTGTGCACCGAGAGCGGAGACATCGCATGACCATCACCCTCAACTCCACCCGTCTCGTGGTGAAGTCCGGTTCCTCCTGGAACGACGCCTGGCAGCGCTGCCTCACCGTCGCCCCCGAGGCCTTCCGGGACGACCGCGTCCTCAACCTCTGGGCCGCCGCCTGGCAGGCCGACGGCCGGGCGCTGCCCGCCACCAGCCCCGTCGACGGCAGCCCGATCGCCGGCCCGCCGCGCCTGGACCAGGAAGCCGCCCACCAGGCCGTCCGCGCCTCCCTGGACCAGCACCGCGCCTGGCGGCACATACGGCTCGAAGAGCGCCGGGCCCGCGTCGCGGCCACCCTCGACGCCCTCACCCAGCACCGCGAACTCCTCGCGCTCCTGCTCGTCTGGGAGATCGGCAAGCCCTGGCGGCTCGCGCAGGCGGACGTGGACCGGGCCATCGACGGCGTGCGCTGGTACGTCGACGGCATCGAGCCGATGGTCGAGGGCCGCGCCCCGCTCGACGGGCCGGTGTCCAACATCGCCAGCTGGAACTACCCGATGAGCGTGCTCGTTCACGCCATGCTGGTGCAGGCACTGGCGGGCAACGCGGTCATTGCCAAGACCCCGACCGACGGCGGCGTAGCCTGTCTGACCCTGGCCTGCGCGCTCGCCGCCCGCGAGGGAATCCCCGTCACCCTGGTCAGCGGCAGCGGGCGAGAGCTGTCCGAGGCGCTGGTGCGGGCGCCCGAGATCGGCTGTGTCTCATTCGTCGGCGGTCGCGACACAGGCGCCGCCGTCGCTACGGCCGTCGCCGACCTCGGCAAGCGCCATGTGCTCGAACAGGAGGGACTCAACACCTGGGGCATCTGGAACCACACCGACTGGGACGCGCTCACCGCCGTCATCCCCAAGCTCTTCGACTACGGCAAGCAGCGCTGCACCGCCTACCCGCGGTTCGTCGTCCAGCGCGAGTTGTTCGACGAGTTCCTGGCGGCCTACCTCCCCGCGGTGCGCACCCTGCGCCTCGGCCACCCACTGGCCGTCGAGCACCCCGACGACGCCTACCCCGCACTGGACTTCGGGCCGGTGATCAACGCGGCAAAGGCGAAGGAACTGCGCGACCAGGTCGCCGAGGCGATCAGTCGCGGAGCCGTTCCCGTGCACCGGGGCAGCGAGGCGGACGCCCGCTTCCTGCCCGGCCAGGACACCTCGGCGTACGTCCAACCGGTCACCCTTCTCAACCCACCCCCGTCCTCACCCCTGCACCACGCGGAGCCCTTCGGCCCGGTCGACACCATCGTCCTGGTCGACACGGAGGCGGAACTGCTGGCCGCGATGAACGCCTCCAACGGCGCTCTGGTGGCCACCCTGTCCACCGACGACCGGGCCACCTTCGACCGGCTCGCCCCGCAGATCCGCGCGTTCAAGGTCGGCCACGGCAAGCCGCGCTCCCGAGGTGACCGGGACGAACTGTTCGGCGGGTTCGGCGCCTCATGGAGCGGCGCCTTCGTCGGCGGCGAGTTGCTGGTGCGCGCGGTCACCCGGGGCCCGGCCGGCGAGCGGCTTCCCGGCAACTTCTCCGAGTACCAGCTGATGCCGTGAGGCGGGTCCGGGCGACGCTCCGTGACGGGGCGCCGCCCGGCCACCGGCGAACACACGACGACGCAGCGATGGGGTGGCGAGCATGACGTTGGCTCTTGAGGGTGTGCGGGTGCTGGATATGACGCATGTGCAGTCGGGTCCGTCGGCGACGCAGTTGCTGGCGTGGCTGGGGGCGGATGTGGTGAAGGTGGAGGCGCCGGGCGGGGACATCACGCGCCGGCAGCTGCGGGATGTCGCGGATACGGACTCGTTGTATTTCACGATGCTCAACTGCAACAAGCGCAGTATCACGCTGAACACCAAGACGGATCGGGGGCGGGAGATCCTGACCGCGTTGATCCGGGGTGCGGATGTACTGGTGGAGAACTTCGCGCCGGGTGCGGTGGAGCGGATGGGGTTCACGTGGGAACGGATCAGGGAGATCAACCCGCGGATCGTGTATGCCTCGATCAAGGGGTTCGGGGACGGCCCGTACACAGGCTTCAAAGCCTATGAGGTCATCGCGCAGGCGATGGGCGGCTCGATGGCCACCACCGGCTTCGAGGACGGGCCGCCGATGGCGACCGGTGCGCAGATCGGCGACTCCGGGACCGGTGTGCATGTGGTGGCCGGGATCCTGGCCGCGCTGCTGCAGCGCGAGAGGAGCGGGCGGGGCCAGCGGGTGAGCGTGGCGATGCAGCACGCGGTGCTCAACCTGTGCCGGGTCAAGCTGCGTGACCAGCAGCGCCTCGACCACGGCCCGCTGGCGGAGTACCCGAACGAGGACTTCACCGACGAGGTGCCCCGTTCCGGCAACGCCTCCGGCGGCGGCCAGCCCGGCTGGGCACTGCGGTGCGCACCGGGCGGACCCAACGACTACGTGTATGTCATCGTCCAGCCCGCCGGCTGGAGGCCCCTGGCCCAGCTGATCGGGCGGCCCGAACTGGCCCAGGACCCCGAGTGGTCCACCCCCGAGGCACGACTGCCGAAACTGGCGAAGATGTTCCAGCTGATCGAGGAATGGACGGCAGCCCTGCCCAAATGGCAGGTCCTGGAACAGCTGACCACACACAGCATTCCGTGCGGGCCGATCCTGTCCCCGAAAGAGATCATCGAAGACCCTTCCCTCACCGCGAACGACATGATCGTCAAGGTCGACCATCCCCAACGGGGCACCTTCACCACCGTCGGCAACCCCCTCAAACTCTCCGACTCACCCACCCACATCACCACCCCACCCCTCCTCGGCCAACACAACGAAGACATCTACATCGACGAACTCGGGCTCTCACGGGCCGAGTTGCCGCAGCTCAAGGAGCAGGGCGTCATCTGACCGACCCGACCGGAGTGAGGTAGCCCCACATGTCGACTTCAGGACCCCGAACCGAGGCGGTCACCGACCGGCTCGTGGAAGCCAACCGCGCCTACGCCGCCGGATTCACCGACCCCGGCATGGGCGCCCGCCCCGTCCTGGGCGTGGCCGTCGTGGCGTGCATGGACGCCCGCCTCGACCTGCACGCCGCACTCGGACTGGAGCTCGGCGACTGCCACACCATCCGCAACGCGGGCGGAGTCGTCACCGACGACACGATCCGCTCTCTGACGATCAGTCAGCGGGCGCTCGGCACCCACAGTGTGGCGCTCATCCATCACACCGGCTGCGGTCTCCAGACCCTGACGGAGGAATTCCGGCACGAGCTTGAGCTGGAGGTCGGCCAGCGTCCCGCATGGGCGGTGGAGGCCTTCCGGGACGTCGACCAGGACGTACGACAGTCCATGCAGCGGGTGCGCACCTCGCCCTTCCTCCCGCACACCGACGATGTGCGGGGGTTCGTCTTCGACGTGACGGCAGGACTGCTGCGGGAGATCACACCGAACTCCTGAGCCACCCTTGCCCGTTGACGGTGGCGGTCGGCGAGTAATTGTCAAGACCTGTGGATGGGGTGGGGATGCCGCCTCGGGCTGCGCCGCGCCCGCCCCGAAGCGAAGCTTCTTTACTCCGCTCACTGAACCGCTCAGGAGAAGTCCGCGGCGGTGATGCCGTCGGGGTGTCCAGGCGGCCACTCCACCAACTCGATCCGGTAGCCATCCGGGTCGGTGAGCCACGACGTCTTCGGGCCGCGAGGGCCGCCCGGGTACTGGACAGGCCCTGGCTCCAGGCCGGCGTCGGTCAGCCGCCCCAGGGTGGCGGCCAGTGTGTCCACCTGGATCGCGAGGTGGTCGAAACCGCTGCCCACGTCGACGCGTCCGCCAACGGGGCGGTGGACCAGTTCGAGCGAGGCCGCCGGTTCGTCGGGGAACTTGAGGATCACGAGGCGACTCCCGTCGCCGATCTCGACGCTGCCCAGTTCGACGTAGCCCAAGGCGGTGTAGAAGCGGAGTGAGCGGTCCAGGTCGGTGACGCGATAGGAGGCGAAGAGCGTCTTCATGCGGCTTTCCCTGGTCGGCGCACCTGGTAGCGGAGGTGTGTGACGTCTCGGTCCTCCAGCCGTCGGACGAGGTCGAGTTCGATGTGATCACCACCGAGGTGGTCGAACAGTCGTCGACCACCCCCGAGGAGGACCTGCACCAGGTGGATCTCCATCTCGTCGATCTGTCCGGCTCGGAGGAGTGCTTGGGCCGCGCCCGCCCCATGGACCATGACCGGCCGGTCCCCGGCGGCGGCGCGAGCCTGACGGGCGCATTCCTCGACGCCGGTGACGAAACGCGCGTGGCCGGGCGGCACGTCCCCGTCATCCACCTGATGGGTGAGGACGAAGATCGGCACGCCGTCGTGATGGTCGCCCTGCCAGCGCCCGGCGAGTTCGAAGGTCCGTCGGCCGGAGATCACCGCGCCGGTCGCCAGCGCCTCGCGGTAGACCTGGCCGCTCGGACCGTCGGATTCCCGGTCGTCGAGCCAGTTGAAGAGCCGTCCGCCGTCGCGTCCGAGCTCCTGACCTGGCCGATCGTCCGGGCCGGCGATGTAGCCGTCGAGCGACATCGACATGTACAGCCGAATCGGATTGCTCATTCTGGCTTCCCTCTCTCCTCCATGGCATGGGCATCCTCCGCTTCTCGCCCCATCGGGGCCGAAGTGTCACGGTGGAAGACTTCAGGCAGCAGGCAAACTCATCGCCCTGGCGAGGCGTACATCCAGAGCAGTCGATCAGTTGCGGTCATTCCGGCTGCCTGAGCCTCAGGGCGTTCGACGAGCCGACCGCGTTCGAAACAAGCTCCGGCCCGCACGAGGGCGACCAGGTGGGGTGCGTTCACGGCCCGCCGGCGGGCCTGGGCGGACTCGACGAGCTTGAGACCATGGCAAGCGCGGCGGCCGCACTGCCGGCGCCCTTGGTGACCTTGGTCCTGAGCCGTACCGTCGCGAAGGTTGATTCGATGGGATCCGTCGTGCGCAGGTGAACCCAGTGTCCGGCCGGCAAGTCGTAAAAGGCGAGCAGTTCGTCGACGTCGTCGGTGATCTTCTTGGCGGCCTTGGGCCACTTCGTGCCGTACATCGTGTCGAACGCAGCGACGGCCTCGACCGCGTGCTCGCGGTCCTCGGCGTTGTATATGTCCTGCAGCGCCTTGCGCGCACCAGGCTGGGCCGACTTCGGCAGCACGTCGAGTACATTGGCCGTTTTGTGAACCCAGCACCTCTGATGGCGGGCGTCGGGAAACACCTCCGCGAGGGCCTTCCAGAATCCGAGTGCTCCGTCGCCGACCGCGAGGACGGGGGCCCGCATGCCGCGCCGGGCGGCGTCTCGGAGCAGGTCGGCCCAGGACTCGGCGGACTCGCGGTAGCCGTCGGCCATCGCGATCAGCTCCTTGGTGCCGTCCGCGCGTACGCCCATGATGACCAGCACGCAGGACTTGGCCTCGGTCAGGCGTATGCGCAGGTGGATGCCGTCAGCCCAGACGTAGACGTAGTCAGACCCGGTCAGGTCACGCTCGCCGAAAGCTTTGTGGTCGGCCTGCCACTGCGCGGTGAGCCTCGTGACGGTGGCGGGCGAGAGGCCGGCGGAGGAGCCGAGGAACTGCTCGAGTGCGGGCACGAAGTCACCCGACGACAGGCCGTGCAAATAGAGCAGAGGCAGCACCTCGCTGATCTTCGGGGACTTGCGGGCCCAGGGCGGCAGGATCGCCGAGGAGAACCGCTTGCGCTCTCCGGTCGCCTCATCGACGCGCTTGTCATTGACCCGCGGGGCCTTTACCTCGATCGCCCCGGCCGAGGTCGTGACCTTCCGCGCCTGGTGGAAGCCGTTGCGCACGACCAGCCGCCCGGACTCGTGCCGTTGATCGGCCAACTCGGCTATGTAGGTGTTGACTTCGGCATCCAGCGCGGCGGCCGGCATCCGCCGTGCGCCCTCGCGGACGATCTCGTCAATCAGGGAGCCGCGTGGTGTCGTTCCGTCTTCGTTGACTACCGTCAGCACGGGCGTGCCTTCCCGACCGACGTTCGCAGCGTCGGCCTACTCGATGACCATCACAGGATCATTCGGGAAGGTACGCCCTTCGAGCGCCAACCCGTGGCTGATGCACAGGTCTTGAGCATTGCTCGCGGTCTCTCCGGCCGGACTCAGCCGCTCCGGCCGACCACCGCGGCGATCTGCGCACAGTAGAAGTCCGTGGTGTTGCGGGTGTGCCGGCGCATGAGTTCCTCGGCGCGGTCGGTGGCGCCCTCGCCGATGGCCTCGATGATCCTCGCGTGCTCGTTCCAGGCGTCCTTGCCGCGTGGCTCGGCGATGGGCATGTAGTACCAGCGCACGCGCCGGTCGACCTGCGGGATGAGTTCGGCGAGGACCGCGTTGTGGGACAGCAGGGTGATGTGGCCGTGGAGGGCGGCATTGGCCTCCACGATGGCCCGGGCGTCCCCGGACGCCAGGGCGGTCAGACCGGTCTGCTGCAGTTCCCAGAGCCGGGCGACGTCACGAGGAGTGGCGTGCTGGGCCGCGCCGCGCGCGGAGTGGGTCTCCAGGAGGGCGCGGACGCTGAGGAGTTGGGCGCACTCCTGCGGGGTGGGGGAGTGGACGAACGCCCCTTGCGAAGGGCGCAGGTCGACCCAGCCGGCGGTCTGGAGGCGCTGCAGCGCCTCACGGATCGGCTGCCGGCTCACCCCTAGGCTCTCGGCCAGCTCGGCCTCGACGAGGTGCTGGCCGGGCTTGAGCGAACCGTTGATGATCAGTTCGGTGAGGGCCTCGTAGACGGCCTGGCGGAGCGGCATGGGCCTGCTGATCGGGCCACGGGCTGTCACGGTGGGTGTGTCGGGCATGGGCCCTGTCTCCCTCGTTCGGCTGGTGGGTCGAGCCGTCCGTCAACTGCCGTGTCTCGGAGATCGCCATGTGTCGGAAATCGCCGAGTCCCGGAAATTTCCCGGCTGGACCTCTGGCGCGGTCACCTTCACATGCAGAATACTGTATGCAATCACCATTCGACAGTGGCCCACCGGCCACGCCCGAGGGGGTCGCCCCGTGTCGTACCGCTCCGCACTCTCCGAAGTCCTGACCAGTGTCGTCGGACCCGTCGCCGAAGCCACCGCCGTCCAGGGTCGGTTCCCTCGGGCCGCTGTGACGGCCCTCGGTCGCGCGGGACTGCTGGGGCTCACCGTCTCCACCGAATTCGGCGGTGGGGCACGGGGATTGCCGGAGGCCGTCGACGTGGTCGCACGGACCGCGCGCGTCTGCCCGGCGACGGCGGCCGTCCTCCAGTCCCACTACACGGCCGTCGCCGTCATCGAGTCGTCCGGCAGTCCGTGGGTGCGCGCCGAGATCGCGGCCGGACGCCACCTCGCCAGCCTTGCGCTGGCCGATTCGGAGCCGGAGCCGGAGACCGAGCGCGATGGACCGACAGCGGATACCCAACTGCTCGCGCCGCGCTCCATAGCCACTCGATCGGGTGAGGTGGTGGCACTGCGAGCCCACAAGCGGCGGGTGGTCGCGGCCGGAGAGGCCGACCTCTACGTCTGGTCCTCCCGACCCCTCACCGCCCCTGACGGTCTGACGCTCTGGGTGGTCCCGGCGCACGCCCCGGACCTGTTCGTCCCGGCTCGGCCCACCGCCGCGGGACCTCGCGGAAGCGCGACATCCACGGTGTTCGCCGACCCGGTGCTGGTGCCCGCGGAGGCGATGCTCGGCGCGGACGGCAGCGGGCTCGACATCGTGCTGCGCACGGTCGTGCCATGGCTGCTCGAACTGCGGGCCGCCGCCGAGGCCCCACGACCGCCGGCCCTCGGCCTCGGGAGGGCCCGCCGCCCCGCCGGCTCCCTCGCCGCGTCCTGAGCCCGTGCCGGGGAACGGCTCAGCCCTGGTTCGCCTTGGCCGCGATCTGCTTGCGGTAGAAGTCCGTCGTACGCTCGGTGTGCCTGCGCATGATCTCGCCGGCCTGGTCCGCGTCACGCTTGGCGATGGCCTTGATGAGCTGGGTGTGTTCGTTCCACGCCTCCTTGCCGCGGGGTTTGGCGATGGGGGTGTAGTACCAGCGGACCTTCTGGCCGACCTGGGCGATCAGTTCGGCCAGGACAGCGTTGTCGGCCATGGTGGTGATGAAGTCGTGCAGCGCGGTGTTGGCCGCGACCAGGCGCTCGACGTCACCGTCGGCGAGAGCGGCGACACCGTCCAGTTGGAACTCGTCGAGACGTGCGATGTCCTCGGGCAGGGCGTTGCGGGCGGCGAGCTGGGCCGAATAGGTCTCCAGGACCGAGCGGACGCCGAGGAGTTGGACCGCCTCCTTCTCCGTGGGGGAGTGGACGAAGGCGCCCTGAGCGGGGCGCAGGTCGACCCATCCGGCGCTCTGGAGCCGTTGGAGAGCCTCGCGGACCGGCTGGCGGCTGACGCCGAGGTGTTCGGCCAGCTCGGCCTCGACCAGGTGCTGGCCGGGCTTGAGGGAGCCGTTGACGATCAGCTCGGTCAGGGCGTCGTACACGGCCTGGCGCAGCGGTGCCGGGCGGGTGACGCGCCGGGACGCTGCGGCCGTGAGTGCCTCGCGCATGGTTGTCCCGTTCTGCCGCCGAGGTCGTGGGGCGGCGGTTGTGCCAGGAGGGCGCCGCTCGGAGGGGCGCCGACGGTCGCGTCAGCGTACAGGTTTTGGTATGCAACCCGGCGTGGCCTGTGGACCGGACCGCCTCGGTGGTTGACACCGCGACCGTGGGTGGGCTCACCTCGGTCACCGGGTCCGG
Organism: Streptomyces sp. NBC_00285; assembly: GCF_036174265.1. NCBI lineage: Bacteria > Bacillati > Actinomycetota > Actinomycetes > Kitasatosporales > Streptomycetaceae > Streptomyces > Streptomyces sp. NBC_00285. The sequence continues at coordinate 8,737,140 of NZ_CP108055.1, forward strand.
GTGTTCCGTACTACGGGGTTGTGTATACAGAAGTCTGTATGGAGTATTGGGTGAGTCTCCTGCACCCCTCGCCGGAGAACCGCGTGACGGAAGGCGAAGCGATCATGACGACCAGCGGGAGTGACGTGACGGTCGAGAGCGTGGTCCGGAGGGCGGTGGCCCGCCACCGGGGCGCGCGCGGAGCGCTGCTGCCCGTACTGCACGCCGTCCAGGCCGAGTTGGGCCATGTGCCGCAGGAGGCCGTGCCGGTGCTCGCCGAGGAGTTCAACCTCTCGCGGGCGGACGTCCACGGAGTGGTGACCTTCTACCACGACTTCCGTCGCGAGCCGACGGGCCGTACCACCGTGCGCATCTGCCGCGCCGAGGCCTGCCAGGCCCTGGGCGCCGACCAACTGGTCAGCTACGCGCGCCAGTCCGGACTGCCCCTGGGGGAGACGACGGCGGACGGCTCGGTCACGGTCGAGCAGGTCTTCTGCCTCGGCAATTGCGCGCTCGGGCCGTCGGTGGAGGCGAACGGACGGCTGTACGGACGAGTCGACCCCGCCCGACTGGGCTCGATCCTGGGCGGGACGGTCTCCTCATGAACAACCCCTCGCTCTCCACGGCCACCGTCTACGTCCCCCGTGACTCCGCGGCCCGGTCCGTCGGCGCGGACGAGGTCGCCGGGGCGCTGCAACGCGCCGCCGCCCACGCGGACTTGGCCCTCGACGTAGTACGCAACGGATCGCGCGGCATGCTGTGGCTGGAGCCCCTGGTCGAGGTGGTGACGCCCCAAGGGCGCGTCGGCTACGGCCCGGTGGCCCCGGCAGACGTGGAAAGTCTTCTGGCTGCGGGCATGCTCGACGGCGCCGACCACCCGCTGCGGCTCGGCCTCGTCGTCGAACTGCCCTGGCTCGCAAGCCAGAACCGCGTCACCTTCGCCCGTGTCGGCGTGACCGACCCCCTGTCCGCCGAGGACTACGAGGCGCATGGCGGCCTCGCGGGCCTGCGAACCGCACTGGAGCTCGCTCCCGTGGACGTGGTCGCGGAGGTCACCGCGTCCGGACTGCGCGGCCGCGGCGGCGCCGGATTCCCGGCCGGCATCAAGTGGAAGACCGTCCTGGACTGCGCCGATGAGCTGAAGTTCGTCTGCTGCAACGCCGACGAGGGCGACAGCGGTACCTTCGCCGACCGCATGGTCATGGAGGGCGACCCCTTCATGCTCATCGAGGGCATGACGATCGCCGCTCACGCGGTCGGAGCGAGCGAGGGCTACCTGTACATCCGCTCGGAGTACCCCGACGCGGTCGCCACGATGCGCCGGGCGATCGGGATCGCACGCGAGAACGGCTGGCTCGGCAGGAACATCCTCGGCTCCGCACTCGACTTCGACCTGCACGTCCGCGTCGGCGCCGGCGCGTACATCTGCGGCGAGGAGACCTCCATGCTGGAGAGCCTGGAGGGCAAGCGCGGCATGGTCCGCGCGAAACCGCCGATCCCGGCGATCGAGGGGCTGTTCGGCAGACCGACCGTGGTGAACAACGTCCTCACCCTCGCCACCGTGCCCGTGGTCATGGCCGAGGGTGCGAAGGCGTACGAGCAACTCGGCGTCGAACGCTCCCGCGGCACCCAGGTGTTCCAGCTCGGCGGCAACATCGCCCACGGCGGGATCGTGGAGACCGCATTCGGCATCACCCTGCGCGAGCTCGTCGAGGAGTACGGCGGCGGAACCCACTCCGGCCGTCCGGTGCGCACCGCGCAGGTCGGCGGTCCGCTGGGGGCGTACCTGCCGGAGTCGATGTTCGATCTGCCCATGGACTACGAGGCGTTCGCGGCCGCAGGAGCGATGGTCGGCCACGGCGGCGTGGTCGTCTTCGACGACAGCGTCGACATGGCCGCCCAGGCCCGCTTCGCGATGGAGTTCTGCGCCGAGGAGTCCTGCGGCAAGTGCACACCGTGCCGGGTCGGCGCGGTGCGCGGGGTCGAGGTGATCGACAAGATCGTCGCCGGCACCCACCGCGACGAGAACCTCGCCCTGCTCGAAGACCTCTGCGACCTCATGACCGAAGGCTCGCTGTGCGCGATGGGCGGGCTGACCCCGCTGCCCGTCCGCAGCGCCCTGACCCACTTCCCCGACGACTTCCTAGGCGGCCGTCGACTCCTGGACATCCAACCCGTACAGGCGACTGGCCCGACGACGGAGGGCACGGCATGACACTCCTCAAGGAACCCGACTTCGGAACCCCCGAGAGGCCAGGACCGGCGACGGTGTCCGTGGAGGTCGACGGTATACCGGTGACCGTCCCCGAGGGCACCTCGGTGATGCGCGCCGCCGCGCAGGCCGGCCTCGACATACCCAAACTCTGCGCCACCGACAGCCTGGAGGCGTTCGGCTCCTGCAGGCTGTGCGTGGTGGAGATCGACGGCCGGCGCGGCACCCCGGCGTCCTGCACCACCCCGTGCGCCGACGGGATGAAGGTGAGCACCCAGACCCCGAAGGTGGAGAAACTCCGGCAGGGCGTCATGGAGCTCTACATCTCCGACCACCCCCTGGACTGCCTCACCTGCCCGGCCAACGGCGACTGCGAACTCCAGGACATGGCAGGCGTGGTGGGCCTCAGGCAGGTCCGCTACGGCTACGAGGGCGAGAACCATCTCGACGCCGAGAAGGACACCTCCAACCCCTACTTCGACTTCGACCCTTCCAAGTGCATCGCCTGCTCCCGCTGTGTCCGCGCCTGTGGCGAGGTCCAGGGCACGTTCGCGCTCACCATCGAGGGGCGCGGCTTCGACTCCAAGGTCTCGGCGGGCGCCGGCGAGACCTTCATGGACTCCGAGTGCGTCTCCTGCGGGGCGTGCGTCCAGGCCTGCCCGACGTCCACGCTCCAGGAGCGCTCGGTCGTCGAACTGGGTATGCCCACAAGGTCAGTTGTGACCACGTGCGCGTACTGCGGGGTCGGTTGCTCCTTCAAGGCCGAGCTGCGCGGCGACGAACTCGTGCGCATGGTGCCGTACAAGGACGGCGGCGCGAACGAGGGCCACTCCTGCGTGAAGGGCCGGTTCGCCTTCGGGTACGCCACCCACCCCGACCGCCAGCTCAAGCCCATGGTGCGCGACCGGATCACCGATCTGTGGCGTGAGGTCGAGTGGGACGAGGCGATCGGCACGGTCGCCCGGCGCATGCGCGAACTCCAGGACCGCTACGGCACCGGTTCCGTCGGTGCCATCACCTCCTCGCGCTGCACCAACGAAGAGGTGTATGTCGTACAGAAGATGGTGCGCGCCGCTTTCGGCAACAACAACGTCGACACCTGCGCCCGCGTCTGCCACTCCCCGACGGGATACGGACTGAAGCAGACCTTCGGTGAGTCGGCCGGCACCCAGGACTTCCGCTCGGTTGCCGAGGCCGACGTCATCGTGGTGATCGGCGCCAACCCCACGGACGGGCACCCGGTGTTCGCCTCCCGGATGAAGCGACGTCTGCGTGAGGGCGCGAAGTTGATCGTCGTGGACCCGCGTCGCATCGACCTCGTCCGCTCCCCGCACATCGAGGCGCAGCACCACCTCCAGTTGAGGCCCAGCACCAACGTCGCCGTCGTCAACGCCATGGCCCACGTGGTCGTCACCGAGGGCCTGGTGGACCGGTCCTTCGTGGACGCGCGATGTGAAGGGTTCGACGAGTGGGCCGGGTTCATCGCCCGCCCGGAGAACAGCCCGGAGGCCGTCGAGGAGATCACCGGCGTCCCCGCCGAGGAACTCCGGGCCGCAGCGCGGCTGTATGCCGAGGCACCCAACGGGGCCATCTACTACGGTCTCGGCGTCACCGAGCACAGCCAGGGCTCGACCATGGTCATGGGAATGGCCAACCTGGCGATGGCGTGCGGCAACATCGGCCGCGACGGTGTCGGCGTGAACCCGCTGCGCGGCCAGAACAACGTGCAGGGCTCCTGCGACATGGGCTCCTTCCCCCATGAACTCCCCGGCTACCGGCACGTCTCCGACGACGCGGTCCGTACCGTCTTCGAGAACCTCTGGGGCGGAACTCTCCTCGCCGAACCGGGACTTCGCATACCCAACATGTTCGACGCGGCCATCGACGGCACGTTCCGAGGCCTGTTCGTCCACGGCGAGGACATCGCCCAGTCCGACCCCAACCTGGGGCACGTCACCGCCGCCCTCGAAGCGATGGAACTCGTCGTCGTCCAGGACCTGTTCCTCAACGAGACGGCCAAGTTCGCCCACGTCTTCCTGCCCGGAGCGTCCTTCCTGGAGAAGGACGGCACCTTCACCAACGCCGAACGCCGCATCAACCGGGTGCGCGCCGTGATGAAGCCGAAGACGGGCAAGCACGAGTGGCAGATCGTCAGCGAGATCGCCACCGCCATGGGCTACCCGATGGCATACGACCGTCCCGGCCAGATCATGGACGAGATCGCCTCGGTCACCCCGACGTTCACCGGGGTCTCCTTCGAGCTCATCGACAAGCTCGGCAGCGTCCAGTGGCCGTGCAACGAGGAGGCCCCCGAGGGCACGCCCGTCATGCATGTGGACGAATTCGTGCGCGGCAAGGGCAAGTTCGTGGTCACCTCCTACGTGCCGACCAACGAGCGCAGCACCCGGCGCTTCCCGTTGGTCCTCACCACGGGCCGCATACTCAGCCAGTACAACGTCGGCGCCCAGACCCGCCGTACCGGCAACGTCGCCTGGCACCCCGAGGACGTACTGGAGCTGCACCCGCACGATGCCGAGGTCCGCGGCATCAACCACGGTGACATGGTCACCCTGGCCAGCCGTGTCGGGCAGACCACCCTGCGCGCGGAGATCGCCGACCGTATGCCGACGGGGGTCGTGTACACCACGTTCCACCACCCGGTCACCGGCGCCAACGTGGTGACCACGGAGAACTCCGACTGGGCGACCAACTGCCCCGAGTACAAGGTGACCGCCGTACAGGTGGCGCTCGCCCGCCCCGACCGGTCGAGCGGGACCGAAGCCGCCGGCAACGACCTCGTGACGGTGGTGGACTGAGATGACAGCGACCGTGCCGTCTGAGTGCAGGATGGCCAACGACATCGCCAGGAACCTCGGACACCTGCCGGGGGAGGAGGCGGCGGAGGCGATTGCCGGCCACATCGGCAGGTTCTGGGACCCGCGTATGCGCTCACGGCTCCACGAGTTCGTGGATGCCGGAGCGGAGGGCCTGGACCCCCTGGTGGTCGCCGCCGTGAAACTACTGCGCTGAGCCGGGAGAGGGATGACTCCTGCGGGCCGCCCGGGACTGTACACGCCTGACGAATACTGCATACAGTATTTGTCGGTGACCGTCTGCGGTCCCGGCACGGCCCGGCGAGAGAAGGAGCCGTTCATGCTGTTCCGGCAGCTCGAATACTTCGTGGCGGTGGCGAGGGAGAGGCATTTCGCGCGGGCCGCGGAGTCCTGCTACGTCTCCCAGCCCGCGCTCTCGGCGGCGATCGCCAAACTGGAGCGGGAGCTGAACGTCACGCTCATCAACCGCGGGCACAACTACCAGGGCCTCACTCCAGAGGGGGAGCGGCTCGTGGTGTGGGCCAAGCGGATCCTCGCCGAACAGGACGCCTTCAAGGCCGAGGTGGCCGCCGTGCAGTCGGGCATCACGGGGACCCTCCGGCTCGGCACGGACCCCACCGCGTCCACGACCCTTGCGCTCCCCGTGGCCGCCTTCTGCGCGGCGCACCCGCTGGCCAAGGTCCAGGTCCGCTCCCGGCTGTCGACCAAGGAACTCCACCGTCAGCTGCGCGACTACGAACTCGACGTGGCCATCGCCCACTTCGACCCCGACGACCAGGAAGGCCTCCAGGTCGTACCCCTCTACCAGGAGCGGTACATGCTGCTGGTCTCCGACGACCAGCTGGTGTCCCAGAGCCCCACCATGACCTGGGCGGACGCGGCCGAACTGCCCCTCGCCCTCCTCACGCCCGACATGCGGATCCGGCAGATCGTCGACACGGTCTTCGCGGAGAAGGGGTTCGTGGTGACCCCGCAGGTCGAGACGGACTCGATCGCCTCGCTCTACGCGCACGTGGGCGGCGGCGGCTGGGCGAGCATCGTGCCGCACACCTGGCTGCGCGCCATGCCCGTCGTGGGCCGGACGCGCGCGCTGCCGCTGGTCGATCCGGAGGCCGGCGCCCAGGTCTCGGTGGCGATCCACGCGGCGACCCCGGGTTCGGTCGCCGCCAGGGCGTTCGTCAACGCGGCGACGAGCCTGTCGTTGGACGACTTCTTCGGCCGCCCGCTCGCCCCGGAACACCGGGTGCGCTGAGCCGGCCGGCCACTGCCCTCGCTCGCGACCCGACCCAAGCACACCCTCCCCCGACCCCGGCCGCCCTGCCTTCGGACCTCTCACACCAGCCTGTCCTGACGGCGCATACGGAGCCCGTACGGCCTTCCGGTCCAGGGACCCCGGACGCCCTGTCCTCGGACCTCTCGCACCAGCCTGTCCTGACGGCGCATACGGAGCCCGTACGGCCTTCCGGTCCAGGGACCCGGCCGCCCTGTCCTCGGACCTCTCGCAAGTGGCCTGCCATCACGGCGCATACCGAGCCTGTACGGCCTTCCGGTCCAGCCCTCCCTTGGCCGTGTACGGCAATGCCGCGACCACTTCGAGCCGCTCGGGCACCTCGAACGCGGCCAGCCGCTCACGGCAGTACCGCAGGATCTCCTCGCGCCCGGCGCCGTCACCCCCGCGCACCACCACAGCGGCCCCGACCCGCTGGCCGTACACCGCGTCGGGCACCGCGAACACGGCCGCCTCCGCGACTCCCGGGCAGCCGGCGAGGACGTCCTCGACATGCTCGGGTGAGATCTTCTCCCCGCCCCGGTTGATGAGGTTCTTGATCCGTCCGGTCAACGACAGGTACCCGTCCTCGTCCAGCGTGCCCAGGTCACCGGTGCGCAGCCAGCCGTCGACGAAGGTGCGCGCCGACTCCGCGCCCGCGGCGAGATATCCGCGGGCGACGGTGGGCCCCTGCACCCACACCTCGCCCTCGACGCCCACCGGGCAGGACCGCCCGCTCCGGTCGACGACCCGGACCTCGACCCCGGTCGGCCGTCCGACCGATCCCTGCCGGAGGGCTCCCCGCTGCGGAAGGGGTTCGCTGGCCGCCTGGTGGGAGGACTCGGTCATCCCGTACGCGGACAGCAGCGGTGCGCCGAACGTGCGTTCCAGGGCCCGCCCCGTCGCAGTGTTGAGGGGCGCGCTGCAACTGCGGACGAACCGCAACGGCGGTGCCTGCGGCCCCGCACACTCCCCCTCCGATCCCTCCGATCCCTCCGATCCCTCTGACCCCTCCGCCCCTTCCGACCGCTCCAGGAGGATCTCGTGAATGGCCGGTACCGCGGTGAACCAGGTGGCGGCCACGGCCCGCATGTCACCCCAGAACGTGCTCGCCGAGAACCGTCCCCGCTCGGGCAGCAGCACACAGCCCCCGCTCGCGAGGGACGCCAGCAGCGCTGCGAACAGTCCGTGCCCGTGAAACAACGGCATCACCGCGACCGTCGCGTCCCCGGGCCCCAACTCGTAGGTGGCGCAGATGTTCTGAAGGGAGGCGGCCACGTTGGCGTGGGTCAGGGGGACCATCTTCGCCCGGTCGGTGGTGCCGGCGGTGAACAGCACGAGGGCGTCGAGGTCCGACAACTCACTTGCCGCACCGAGGCCTTGAGGCACACCGCAGGCGCCGGTCTCGAGTACGACCGCCGCCGCGCCCGCGCGGGAGACGTCCACCCGCAGCGACCACACGGGCACCGGCAACGTGCCACCGGACACCGACGGGCCCACCAGGACGACACGCGCCCCCAACGCCACCAAGCGCGCGGAGAGTTGGGACTCCGGCAGCGCGGGATCGAGCGGAGCCGTGACGAGCCCGGCCCGCGCGGCACCGAGCAGCCCGACGACGAACTCCGCGGTGTTGGCGCAGACCAGAGCGACGGCGTCACCGCGGCGCAGCCCCGCGCCGGCGAGCCGGGCGGCCACGTCGTCGGCAAGGGACGCGAGCGCCCGGTACGACAGGTGTACGCGTTCGCCGGTCACCACCAGGGCCCGGGCGTAAGGGCGTTCACGTACCTGCCGGTCGAGGAGATCGACGAGGCCCGTCATGTCCGGAGGCCGGTATCGGTTCGCGTCGCGCACGGATGCCGCGGCCGGAACGGCCATGACCCCACCCCCTCACGCAGGTCCGATGAAACATCCTCTGCGAGCGTGCGGTGGCCCCTGGCCCGCGTCCAATACCCACTGGCGAACGCCCGATAGCAGCTGTCTATCAAGGCAGTTGCGACGCCCCTCACCAGCTGTCGATAGATGCTGCTTATCGGCTGGTCGCCGATGGGTCTTGGACGCGGCCGAGCGGGCTGCGGATGGTGAGAGGAGTAGCCGCTCCGGCAGGACCTGCCCAAGGAGGACCTCGGACCATGACCGCCCCCTCGACACTGGAGACCGCGGCAGCAGCCGACGTTCCGACCGAGCTCACCGACGGGTACCACCTGGTTGTCGACGCGCTCAGGATGAACGACGTCGACACCATCTACGGAGTGGTCGGCATCCCGATCACCGACCTGGCCCGTCTCGCCCAGGCGCAGGGCATCCGCTACATCGGATTCCGGCACGAGAGCAACGCCGGACACGCGGCGGCCATCGCCGGCTACCTCAACAAGAAGCCCGGCGTGGCCCTCACGGTGTCGGCACCGGGCTTCCTCAACGGCCTGGTCGCGCTGGCGAACGCCACCACCAACTGCTTCCCCATGGTCCAGATATCCGGCTCCAGCGAGCGCCACCTCGTCGACCTCAAACAGGGCGACTACGAGGAGATGGACCAGCTCGCCGCGGCCCAGCCGTTCGTCAAGGCCGCATACCGGGTCGGCCGGGTGGAGGACATCGGCCGGGGCATCGCCCGCGCGCTGCGCACCGCCGCCTCCGGGCGTCCCGGCGGCGTCTACCTCGACATCCCGGCCGCGGTGCTCGGTTCCGTCCTGCCCAAGGCGGAGGGCGACCGGACGTTGAGCCGCCTGGTCGACCCCGCGCCGCGCCAACTGCCGGCACCGGAGGCCGTGGACCGCGCGATCGAGCTACTGGCAGGCGCCGAACGGCCGTTGGTCGTGCTGGGCAAGGGAGCCGCGTACGCCCAAGCCGACGCCAAGGTACGGGAGTTCATCGAGTCCACCGGCATCCCGTACGTGCCGATGTCGATGGCGAAGGGTCTGCTGCCCGACGACCACCCGCAGTCGGCCGCCACCGCCCGTTCCCTGGCGCTGAAGAAGGCCGATGTCGTGATGCTGGTCGGCGCCCGCCTCAACTGGCTTCTGGGGCACGGCCGGACGGGGTGGAACCCGGACGCCAAGTTCGTCCAGATCGACATCGACCCCAAGGAGATGGACAGCAACCAGCCCATCGCCGCCCCGCTCGTCGGTGACATCGAGTCGGTGCTCGACGCGCTCGCCGAGCGCACCAAGCCCGGCCGGATCGCGGCGCCTTCGGCCTGGCGCGAGGAACTCGAGGCGCGCTCGGCGCAGAACGTCGCGAAGATGGCCGAGCGCCTGCAGGCCGACCCGCACCCCATGCAGTTCATGGGCGCCCTGAAGGCCGTACGCGACGTCGTGCACCAGCACCCGCAGACGTACATCGTCAACGAGGGCGCCAACGCGCTGGACATCGCGCGCAACGTCATCGACATGCACGTACCGCGCCACCGTCTCGACAGCGGCACCTGGGGTGTCATGGGCATCGGCATGGGCTATGCGATCGCCGCCGCCGTCGAGAGCGGCGCCCCGGTTGTGGCCATCGAGGGCGACAGCGCCTTCGGGTTCAGCGGTATCGAGATCGAGACGATCTGCCGCTACAAGCTGCCCGTCGTCACCGTGATCATGAACAACGGCGGTGTCTACCGCGGCGACGACACCAATCCGTACGACGACGCCCCCTCGCCCACCACCCTCATGTCGGCGGCCCGCCACGACCTGCTGATCGAGGCGTTCGGCGGCAAGGGCTACCGGGTCACCACCCCCGCCGAGCTCACCGCCGCCCTCACCGAGGCGCTCGCCTCCGGCGGCCCGGCGCTCATCGACTGCGTGATCGATCCCTCGGCCGGCACCGAGAGCGGCCACATCTCGCACCTCAACCCCAAGGGCATCACCGTCGGCAACATCACGCCGGCGAAGAAGTGACCCGCCCGCACCCCGAGTTCCCTCCCTCACGTCCCGAACTCCCGCTGCGCACGCGCACGTTCACGATAAGGAAGCAGACATGAGTGAAAAGCCGCTCGCCGGAATCAAGGTGATCGACTTCACCGGGGTCCAGGCCGGTCCCGCCTGCACGCAGTTGCTCGCCTGGTTCGGCGCCGACGTCCTGAAGGTGGAGCGCCCCAACGGGGGCGACGTCACGCGCAAGCAGCTGCGGGACATCGAGGACCTCGACGCGCTGTACTTCACGATGCTCAACAGCAACAAGCGCTCTCTTGCCATCAACACCAAGACCGCCGAGGGTCTGGAGGTCCTGGAGAAGCTGATCACGGACGCCGACGTGCTGGTGGAGAACTTCGCCCCGGGCGCCCTGGACCGCATGGGCCTGACCTGGGAGCGCATCCAGGAACTGAACCCGCGTCTGGTCTTCGGCTCGGTCAAGGGCTTCAACGACCAGTCCTCCTGGAACGACCTCAAGGTCTACGAGAACGTCGCCCAGTGCGCGGGCGGCGCCGCCTCCACCACCGGCTTCTGGGACGGCCCGCCGACCATCTCGGGCGGTGCTCTCGGTGACACCAACACCGGGATGCACCTGGCCATCGGCATCCTCACCGCGATCATCGACCGTGGCAGGACAGGCCGGGGCCAGAAGGTGTCCGTGTCGATGCAGGACGCCGTGCTCAACCTCTGCCGCGTCAAGCTGCGCGACCAGCAGCGCCTGGAGCGGGTCGGTCACCTGGAGGAGTACCCGCAGTACCCCAACGGCGAGTTCACCGACGTGGTGCCGCGCGGCGGCAACGCGGGCGGCGGCGGCCAGCCCGGCTGGGTGCTCAAGTGCAAGGGCTGGGAGACCGACCCGAACGCGTACATCTACTTCACCGTCCAGGAGCAGAACTGGAAGCGCACCGCCGAGGTGATCGGCCGCCCCGAGTGGGCCCAGCACCCGGAGTACGCCACCGCGCGCGCCCGTCAGTCGCACATCTTCGAGATCTTCGAGGAGATCGAGAAGTGGCTCGCGGACAAGACCAAGTACGAGGCGGTCAACATTCTGCGTGAGTGGGAGGTGCCCTGCGCCCCGGTGATGAGCATGAAGGAGCTCGCCTACGACGAGGACCTGCGCAAGAGCGGCACCGTCGTCGAGGTCGAGCAGAAGGGCCGGGGCACCTATCTGACCGTCGGCAGCCCGGTGAAGTTCTCGTCCTTCCAGCCGGACATCGTGGGCGCCCCGCTCTTGGGCGAGCACAGCTCCGAGGTCCTGGTCGAACTCGGCTACGACGAGGAGACCATCGGCCGGCTGAAGGAGAGCGGGGTCATCGTCTGACGTGGAACGACGCGCAAGCGGCCGTGGCCCGGAGGCCACGGCCGCTTGCGTGCTGTCCGGTGGGACTCAGACCGAGGCTTCGGACCGCCGCCGCATCAGCTCCCGCTCCCGCTCGCGGCGCGCGGTGACGTCCCGGACGACCGCGCCGCAGTAGCTGCTGCCGTCGGGGCCCGACAGCAGGACCACGCTGAACTCGATGGAGAGTCTGCGGCCGTCCGCCGCCAGCGCCGGCACGTTCAGCAGGTCCGCTTCCCCGTACTTGCTGTATCCCCGCTCCATGGCGGCCTCGAAGCCGTCCTGGTGCCGCTTGCGGTGCCTCTCGGGGATGATGACGTCCAGACTTCGACCCGCCACGTCGGCAGCCGGGAACCCGAAGATGCGCTCCGCACCCCGGTTCCAGTAGCGGATCAGCCCCTCGCTGTCGGTGATCACTATGCCGTCGGGCGCCTGGGCCGCCATGCCCAGCACCACCGCGGAATCCAGATCTTCCATGTCGCCTCCGAGACGGAGTCATTGGTGGCGATAGTATACAGAATTCAGTCTACATGTCCTCTGTGCGGGGCGGATATGCAGGTGAAGGGCACCCCCAAAGCTTGGTATTGTTGTCCCTGTCGCCGCCGGGAACACTCCTGGCCGGGCGGCAGACACCTTGTCCGGGTGGCGGAATGGCAGACGCGCTAGCTTGAGGTGCTAGTGCCCTTTATCGGGCGTGGGGGTTCAAGTCCCCCCTCGGACACCACAAGTAAGACCCCACTTCGTGTGGGGTCTTTCGCGTTACGGCCCGAGCGGCGCCCTTAATTCGGTTGACCCGGCCCGCCCGCCGGGGGCTCAATACCCGGCATGGCCGACATTCAGGGCTCATACGACGATCTGTTCTCCTCGGTACCCAACACACTGGCGGCGCTGCTGGACGCCGGGGACGTGGGCGGAGCTGTGGCCGTCTTCGTGGACGGTGAACCGGTGGTGGACGTCTGGGGCGGCTTCGCCGACGCGGACCGGACGATCCCGTGGGAGCGGGACACCATCACCAACGTCTTCTCCACGACCAAGACGATGACGGCGCTGTGCGCGCTGATCCTCGCCGACCGGGGCGATCTCGACCTCGACGCCCCGGTCGCCCGGTACTGGCCGGAGTTCGCTGCCGAAGGCAAGGACAAGGTGCTCGTACGGCACCTGCTCTCGCACACGGCCGGCCTGCCCCACTGGACCGGACCGGTCGAGGAGATCTACGACTGGCAGGCCGCCACCGCACGGCTCGCCGCCGAAGCGCCGCTCTGGGAGCCGGGCACAGCGGCCGGCTACCACTCGCTCACCCAGGGATTCCTGGTCGGTGAGGTCCTGCGGCGGATCACCGGCCGCAGCGTCGGCGAGTTCCTCGCCCAGGAGGTGACCGGGCCGCTCGGCGCCGACTTCCACATCGGGCTCTCCGCAGAACACGACCACCGCGTCGCCCGCACCGTCCCGCCGCCCTTCCGGGACGAGGACTACACAGCGGGCGCGGCCGCCAGTGACGCGCCACCGAGCGAAGGCACCGCGATCCGCGTCAGGGACGGCAACAGCGTGGCCTGGCGGCGTGCGCAGATCCCCGCCGCCAGCGGGTTCGGCAACGCCCGTTCCGTCGCGCTCATCCAGTCCGCGCTCGCGTGCGGCGGGACGGTCCGTGGCGTACGGCTGCTGTCGGCGGCCGGTGCCGAGCGGGCCCGGGAGGAGCAGTTCAGCGGCGAGGACCGTGTGATCGGCATGACGCAGCGGTACGGACTGGGCTTCGGCCTCTTCGGTACCACCTTCGGCTGGGGCGGCTGGGGCGGTTCCCTCGTCATGGTCGAACCCGACGCCCGCATGGTGGTGGCGTACGTGACCGACCAGATGCGCGAACCCGGCGACGACACGCGGGGGTTGGAGCTCGTCATGGCCGCCTACGACGGTCTCCAGGGCCTGGGATAGGACGAACCCACCGCACAGGAGGGGGCGGGGCACGGAAAATACCGTGCCCCGCCCCCTCCTGTTTCCCTACACTCACCACGCAGCCCATGACGAGGAACAACGAGTGAGGGGAGTACGGCCGTGTGCGTGCGCAGCGCTGTCGCCGTTCCCCGGACGTCGTACGACGTGATCCTCGTGTCCCCGATCCTCCGGTGCCCGCTGCGCGGTCGGCACCGGACCCCCGTGACGACTTACTGAGCTCGCAACTCCTGTCGTAGCAAGACATCTTGACGAGCCGTCATGCCGTCGTACGGGCCATCGCGCCGCCCCGTCATCACATCACCCGAAAGGCCCTGGGCCGTGCGCACCGTCACCAACATCAATCCGCTCGCCGTCGTCCGCAACCTCGGCATCCTCGCCCACGTCGACGCCGGCAAGACCACCGTCACCGAGCGGATCCTGTTCGCCACCGGAACCACGCACAAGCGCGGCGAGGTCCACGACGGCACCACCGTCACCGACTTCGACCCTCAGGAGCGGGACCGCGGGATCACCATCTTCGCGGCGGCCGTGAGCTGTGCGTGGGACGGACACCGCATCAATCTGATCGACACCCCCGGGCACGTCGACTTCGCCGACGAGGTGGAACGCTCACTCCGGGTGCTCGACGGGGCGGTCGCCGTGTTCGACGCGGTCGCGGGCGTGGAGCCGCAGAGCGAGTCGGTGTGGCGACAGGCCGACCGGCACGGTGTGCCGAGGATCGCGTTCGTCAACAAGCTGGACCGCGCCGGCGCCGACCTGGACACGGCCGTCGAGTCGATCAGGCAGCGGCTCCATCCGGCCCCGCTGGTCGTGCAGTTGCCCATCGGCAGCGAGGACGGCTTCACCGGTGTCGTCGACCTGATCCGGATGCGGGCGCTGACCTGGACCGACGGTGGCGAGTCGGCTGAGGAAGGGCCCGTCCCGGACGGCCTGCGTGAGGAGGCTCTACGGCGGCGCCGGGCCCTGGAGGAGGCCGTCGCCGAACGCCACCCGGCCGCGCTGGAGGAGTTCTGCGAGCGGGAGACCCTCTGCTCCGACACCCTCACCGCCGCCCTGCGGGACCTCACCCACAGCGGCGACGGCGTGGTCGTCCTGTGCGGCTCGGCCTACCGCAACCGCGGGATCGAACCGCTGCTCGACGCCGCGGTGGCCTACCTGCCGTCGCCGCTCGACGTGCCCGCCGTACGCGGCACGCACGACGGTGAGGACCAGGAGCGGCACGCCGATCCTTCGGCGCCCTTCGCAGGGCTGGCGTTCAAGGTGAACGCCACCGCGACGGGCCGGATGACCTACGTACGCGTGTATTCGGGAACGATCGAGAAGGGAGACACCGTGTGGAACGCGGGCGCGCGGCGCACCGAACGCGTCGGCCGCATCCTGCGCGTACAGGCCGACCGGCATGCCCAGTTGGAGCGGGCGGTCGCCGGTGACATCGTCGCCGTGGTGGGGCTGAAGGCGGCCCGCGCGGGCTCGACCCTGTGCGCGCCCAACGCCCCGCTCGTGCTCGAACCGCCCAGCGTGGCCGAACCGGTCGTGTCGGTGGCGGTCGAGGTCCAACGGTCTGTCTACACAGACCGGTTGGCCTCGGCTCTCGCCCGGCTGACCGAGGAGGACCCGTCACTCGTCGTCCGCACCGACGCCGAGACCGGCCAGACGCTGCTGTCCGGCATGGGTGAACTGCATCTGGAGGTCGCGGTGGAGAAGGTTCGGCGCGAGCAGGGCCTTGCGCTCAACGTCGGCCGTCCGAGGGTGAGTTACCGGGAGACGGTCGGGCGCGGGGTGTCCGGTCTGGTTTTCCGGCACGTCAAACAGGACGGCGGGGCAGGGCAGTTCGCGCATGTCGTGCTCGATGTCGAACCGGCCGAGGAGGGCTTTGAGTTCCGTTCGGCGGTGATCGGTGGGCGCGTCCCGCAGGAGTACATCCGGGCGGTCGAGGCGGGCTGCCGGGACGCGCTGTCCGAGGGACCGCTCGGCGGGCACCCGGTGACCGGGCTGCGCGTCACCCTCACCGACGGCGCGACCCATGTGAAGGACTCCTCGGACACGGCCTTCCGCACGGCGGGCCGGTTCGGCCTCAGGGAAGCCCTGCGCGCCTGCGCGATGGTTCTCCTGGAACCGGTCGTCGAGGTCACGGTCACCGTGCCCGAGGACGCCGTCGGCGGTGTCCTCGGTGACCTCGCCGCGCGCCGGGGCCGGGTCTCCGGCTCGGTCACGCGGGGCGCCACGGCGGTCGTGACGGCAACCGTGCCGCTGTCCGAACTGTTCGGCTACGCAACGAGGTTGCGCAGCCGGACCCAGGGCCGCGGCACCTTCACGGCCCGCCCGACGGGCTACGCACCGGCTCCGGCGGAGGCGGCGGCACGGTGACCGGCGGCCGGCCCGCCCTCGCGGCGGGCCGGCCGCGCCGGACGGTCTTTCCCGGGCCGTCCGGGCGCGGGCACGAGTCCCCTCAAGCATCCGCCCGATCGCTGAGGGCGCCCGTGGCCGGTCAGCAGTCCCTGAACTCCGGCGACTGGTTCAGCACCTGTGAGCGCAGCGACGTGAAGCGCGCGTACGTCTCGCCGGTCACCGATTCCGGGCGGAACGCCGCTACCCGGTGGCAGTTCTGGAAGGCCAGGGCCACGCCGAAGTGGCGTTCCAGGCTGCCGCGGATGGCGTCGCTGGCGAGGGCGCGCAGGAGCTGGCCGCGCTCCTTCTCCGAGGGGGGAGGGGTCTGGTTGTCGGTGAACTCGGCGATGCCGCCCTTGAGTTCGGTGGCGAGGCCGGCGATCAGGTCGTAGGCGTAGGGGAGTGACGTGCGGACCGTGTCCACGAAGTCCTCCTCGCGGACGGTGCCCTGCTCGGCTTCGGCGAGGAGCTTCGGGGAGACGTCGAGAGACATGTGCTGGGGTTCCTGTCTGTTGTCGTCGTGCGGTGGGGGGTCAGATGAGGGAGGTGGGGCCCGGTACGAAGTCCGGGTCCACCTGGGACGCGAGATCGAGCCCGGTCGCGTCGTTCGCCCACGAGCGGGCGTTGCGGAGGTGGAACTCGACCGCGTGACCGTGGAGGGCCGGCCAGTTGCGGACGTGAGCGTCGACCGTCTCGCGCAGGATGCTCAGGGCATGCCGGTTATGGGATTCCAGTGACTCCAGGTCGCCCTCCGCGCGGCCCTGTTCGGCGGCGCGCACCCAGGGGGACTGGACCAGGTGGGTCAACAGGTCATCGCCGACGTGTTCCTTGAGGAAGAGCAGGTCGTCCTCACCGGTCACCTTGTTGCCGATCACCGCGATCCGGATCCCGAACTCCCGTGCGTGGTCCCGGTACTGGCGGTAGACCGAGACGCCCTTGCGGGTGGGTTCGGCCACCAGGAAGGTCATGTCGAAGCGGGTGAACAGGCCCGAGGCGAAGGCGTCCGCGCCGGCTGTCATGTCGACCACGACGTACTCGCCGGGGCCGTCGACGAGGTGGTTGAGGTACAGCTCCACTCCGCCGAGTTTGGAGTGGTAGCAGGCCACGCCCAGGTCGTTCTCGTCGAACTCGCCCGTCACCATCAGCGGTACGTCACCCACCCGGCGGACGTGGCGGGTGTGCAGCTCGTCGTCGCCCAGCAGTCTCAGCAGGCGTGAACCGCGGCCCGGCGGTGTCGTCTTGATCATCGCCTCGCGGGAGGTGATGCGGGGGTTGGAGCCGCGCAGGAGGTCCTTGATGTCGGCCACGTGCGCGCCCAGGGGAGGGGCGCCCAGGGCGCCGGCCCGGTCGGCGTCGTGGCCCAGCGCCTCGGCGAGGTGCTGGTTGATGTCGCCGTCCACGGCCAGCACCGGTGCGCCGGAACGGGCCAGATGACGGGAGAAGAGCGCCGACAGGGTGGTCTTGCCGCTGCCGCCCTTGCCGACGAACGCGATCCGCACTACCGCTCCGTCTTTTTGAAAATGGATGTCATGTCGGTAGGTTGTATGGCGTGTCCTCGATCACTGTCAAATCACCCCGCGATCAAGCGTTTCTCCTTAATGCATATGATGTGCAAATGCATGGCTACAGCATCAGGGCGGCAGGCCCGGACGACCTCGACGGTGCCCGAGCCGTGATGCTCGACACCGTGTACCGCGACTTCAGAACCGGGTACGTGCCCCGCTGGCACGGCGACATCATCGACCCGGCCGCCGCGTATCTCGTCCCGGCCCGCCACACCCTCCTCGTCGCCGTGGACCCGGACGACCGGGCCGTCGTCGCCACCGCCGCCCTCGACTCCCGCGGCCCCGCCCACCCGCCGAACCCGCGCGAACTCGCCGAGTGCTACCCCTCCGGCATCACCGCGCAGCTGCGCCGGATCTACGTCCGTCCCGAGCACCGCAGGCGCGGTCTCGCCCGGCGCCTGGTGGACGAGCTGCTCGCGTTCGCCGCCGCGGACGGCGGCTACCGGTCCGTCTATCTGCACACCGACCCGGCGGTCCCCGGCGCCGAACCCTTCTGGCGCTCCATCGGCAAGGTCGTGCACGACGAGCGAGAGTCCACGGGCGGCGCGAGCAGCGTCGTCCACTTCGAGATACCGATAGGGCGATAGACACCGTGCGACGCCGTCACATACTTGGCTCCCTGCTGCTCGCCCCCCTCCTCACCGCCTGCTTCGCCTCCGAAGGCGGCGACTCCGAAAGCGACACGAGCGAGGGCTCCCGCCTCCGCGTGGGCCTGGCCTTCCCGCCCGCCGAGAACCTCTCGCCGTACGGTGGTGACGCCACCCTCCTCAGCCGCCTCGGCGTCACCGAGGGCCTGACCGCCCTCGACGCCAACGGCGCCGCCGCTCCCGCGCTCGCCGAGTCCTGGCGTCGCGAGAACGAGCGCACCTGGCTGTTCACCCTTCGCGAGGCCACCTTCCAGGACGGCTCCGAGGTCACCCCGGCCGCGGTCGCCGCCGCCCTCACCCATGCCACCGAGGCCGAGCCCGCCCCGGCCGCCCTCTCCGGAGTCACCCTCGCGGTCGAGGCGGATGGCGCCGCCGTACGGATCACCACCGCGAAGCCGGACCCCGTACTGCCCCTGCGCCTGTCCAGCCCCAGCCTCCCCGTCCTCTCCCCGAAGGCCTACGAGGACGGCGCCGACCCGGTCGGCACCGCCACCGGACCCTTCGAGCTCACCAAGGTCAACGGCGCGTCCTCCGCCACCCTCGACCGCTTCGACGACTACTGGGGCGGCCGGGCCCAGGCCTCCGGCATCGACGCCCGGTTCATCGCCGACGGCACCGCCCGGGCCGGCGCCCTGCGCACCGGTGAACTCGACATCGCCGAATCGGTCCCGGTCGCGCAGGCCGCCACCCTCACCGCGGCCACCCGCAAGGAGACGGCCACCACCCGCACCACCAGCCTCCTCCTCAACGCGAAGACCGGCCCCTTCAAGGATGTCCGGCTCCGTGCCGCCGCCCGCGCGGCCGTCGACACCTCCGCGCTCGCCAAGGGCGTCTACGAGGGGTACGCCGATCCCGGCGCCGGCATCTACGGCCCCGCCGTGACCTGGGCCGACGGCAAGCGGCAGCAACCCGCCGAACGCTCCGGGGCGGGCAACCCGAACGGCGCGAGGATCACCCTCGCCACCTACGACAACCGCCCCGAACTACCCGAAGCCGCACAGGTGTTGAAGCAGCAGCTGGAGAAGGCCGGGTTCCGGGTCACCCTGGAGGTGCGCGAGTACTCACGGCTGGAGAGCGACGCGTTGGAGGGGAAGTTCGACGCGTTCGTCCTCGCCCGCAACACGCTCCTCGACACCGGCGACCCCGTGGCCGTGCTGGCGAGCGACTACACCTGCGACGGCGGCTTCAACATCGCCCAACTCTGCGACCAGGACGTCGACAAGGCCGTCGCCGACGCCGAGTCGGAAGCCGACACCGACCGGCGTCAGGACCTCGCCCTGGCCGCCGAGGCGAAGATCCTCGGCACGGGCGCCGTCGTACCGCTGGTCCACCAGCGCATCATCACCGGCGTCGCCGGCGCAGTGCGCGGTGTGCTCCTCGACCCCTACGAGCGCACCCTCGTCGGCACCGGAACCCGGCGCTGATCCGTGCGACACCAGCTGTCCGCCCTGATGTGGCGTGCCGCGCTCGCGGCCGTCCTCGTGTGCGGGATCGGCCTGCTGCCCTGGCTGACCCGCACCGACCCGGCCCTGACGGTCCTCAAGGCACGCTCCGCCGACCGCGACCCCACGCCCGCGGTGCTGGCCGATATCCGGGCCCAACTCGGCCTGGACAAGGGTCCGTTCGCACTCCTCGGGGAGTGGCTCGGCGGGCTGGGACGCGGGGACGCCGGACGCTCCTGGCTCTCCGGCGACGAGGTCACGCCCGCGGTGCTCCAAGCGCTCGGCGCGTCCCTCCTGTTGATGGCGGCGGCCCTTGCGGTCGCCGCCGTCACCGCCGCCCTGATCTGCGCCCGCACCCTGTGGCTCGGCGCGCACCGGCGGCTCGACGGCCGGCGCCCGGGCGGCAGCGGTTCCGCGGTCCTCGCCGCGCTGCCCGAGTTCCTCACCGCGTCCGTGCTCGCCACCGTGATCGGCGTGCAACTGGGCTGGCTGCCCGCCCTCGGCTGGTACGGGCCCCAGTGGACGATCCTGCCCGGACTCGCTCTCGGTCTGCCCGCCGGGGCCGTGCTCGGCAGGCTCCTCGACGACCTCCTTCCCGGCGCCTTCGCCGAACCCTGGGAACTGGCCGCCGCCGCGCGCGGACTGCCCGGCCACAGCATCGCCCGCCAGGCCGTACGCCGTTGTCTGCCCGCGCTGCTTCCCAACACCGGCCTGTTCGTCGTCGGTCTGACCGGCGGATCCGTCGCCGTGGAGCAGATCTTCGACATCCCCGGCCTCGGCCGCACCACCCTCCAGGCCGCCCTCGCCCAGGACCTCCCCGTCCTCCAGGCCGGCACCCTCGCCCTCCTCGCGCTCGCGGCAGCGGCCTCCGCACTCGCCGCCCTGACCACCCGCCACCTCGCCGGCCCCGCCCTGCGCGACGGCTCCCTGTCGTCACCCCATCGACGACAGCCACCGGCCCACTCCATCCAGCCGTTCCTCCACGGCGGCCTCCTCCTCGCCGTCATCGCGGGCGGCCTGCCCCGTGACCCGCTCGCCCTCGACACCACCCGGCGACTCCAAAAGCCCAGCTGGGACCACCCGTTCGGCACCGACGCGCTCGGCCGGGACCTGCTCGCACGAGTCGCCCACGGCGCCCTCGACACCCTGCTGCTCGCCCTCGCAATCAGCGCGGCCGCCCTGGCCACCGGCGTCCTCCTCGGCCTGGTGCCCCG
Source organism: Streptomyces sp. NBC_00285 (assembly GCF_036174265.1). Classification (NCBI taxonomy): domain Bacteria; kingdom Bacillati; phylum Actinomycetota; class Actinomycetes; order Kitasatosporales; family Streptomycetaceae; genus Streptomyces; species Streptomyces sp. NBC_00285. The sequence goes on from NZ_CP108055.1 coordinate 8,757,867, forward strand.
GCTCTCCGGCCCCCTCGCCGACACCGTCAACGCCGTACCGCCCGTCCTCGGCGCCCTCCTCGTCACCGCGGTCACCGGCACCGGGGCCGCGACCCCCGCACTCGCCGTCGGCGTCGTCGCCTGGGCGCCCCTGGCCGCCCACACCTCCGCACTGCTGCGCCAGGAACGCGCCGCCCTGCACATCACCGCCACCCGCGGCCTCGGCGCCGGGCGCGGCTACCTCCTGCGCCACGAACTGCTCCCCGCCGTCCTCCCGTCCGTGACCCGGCACGCCCTGCTGCGCCTGCCCGGCACCGCGCTGGCCCTCGCCTCGCTGGCCTTCCTCGGCCTCGGTGCCCAGCCGCCCTCCCCGGAGTGGGGCCTGCTCCTCGCCGAGAACCAGCCCTACGCCGAGCGCGCCCCCTGGGCGGTCCTCGCCCCCGCCGCCGCACTCGCGCTGCTCGGGGCGCTGGCGGTCAGCGCGGCGGGCGGAGTGCGCCGGCCGCGACGGCGAGCACTTACTCGTACGGCCGCGATGAGAATTGAACAGGCTTTGCCTGAAAGGGAGTTGGTGAAAGCCGGATGACGCGGGCGGCCGTCGATCTGCCGAAGACCACCCGGCTCTCACCACTGCTGCGACTGCTGATCCTCACCCAACTCGCCTTCAACCTCGGCTTCTTCGCCGTACTGCCCTTCCTGTCCGAACATCTGGGACAGGCCGTCGGCATGGCGGGCTGGCTGGTCGGGCTCGTGCTCGGACTGCGGACCTTCAGCCAGCAAGGGCTGTTCGTGGTGGGCGGGGCGCTCGCCGACCGGTACGGAGTCCGGCCGGTCGTCCTCGTCGGATGCGTGCTGCGGATCGCCGGGTTCGGCTGGCTCGGGTACGCCGAACGGACGTGGGCGGTCATCGGGGCCGTCCTCCTCATCGGCTTCGCGGCCGCCCTGTTCTCACCGGCCGTGGAGTCCGAGGTCACCCGGCAGGCGGTCGTCCACGAGGCGGCGGGCGGTGGCCGACGCACCCGCGTGCTCGCCCTGTTCACCGTCGCCGGGCAGGCGGGAGCGTTCGTGGGCCCGCTGCTCGGCGCGCTGCTGCTGTCGGTGGACTTCCGCGCCGTGTGTCTGGCGGGCGCCGCGATCTTCGTGCTCGTTCTCGCGGGGCACGTGTGGCTGCTGCCGCAGCACATCCCGGGGCGGCAACGAGTACAACTCAGGGGCGGCACAGGGACGTTGATCCGCAACCGGCGCTTCCTCGCGCTGTGCTGCGCGTACGGCGCCTATCTGCTCGCCTACAACCAGCTCTATCTCGCCCTTCCCGACGAGGTGGAACGAGCGACCGGTTCGCAGTCGGCGCTGGCCTGGCTGTTCGCCCTGTCCTCGCTGCTGGTCGTGACCGCCCAGCTTCCCGTCACCGGCTGGGTCGGCTCCAGAGTGTCGTTGCGCCGATCCATGTCGGCCGGACTGCTGCTGATCGGGGCCGGGTTCACGGTCGTCGCTCTCGCCCGGCCCGCCAACTGGGCCGGAACGGCGGGACTGTTGCCCTCGGCCGGCTTCGTCGTGCTGCTCACCTTCGGCCAGATGCTCGTCGCGCCCGTGGCCCGCGCCTGGGTGCCCGACCTCGCGGAAGAGGGCCGACTGGGCCTGTACACCGGGGCGTTGTCCTCGGTATCCGGACTGATCGTGCTGATCGGCAGCTCCGTCACCGGCGCCCTGCTGGACAGCGGCCTGCCGCCCGCAGTGCCATGGCTGGCCTTGGCCGCCGTACCGGTCGCCGCGGTCGGGCTGCTGCCGCGACGGTCGGAACCTGCGGGTGGGCCAGGTGGCGCGAGGGCGGGGGCGCCGGTATGAACCTGCTGAAGGGGTCGGGCGCCGGAACGAACCAGCCGTACGGCTCATCCGCCGTGCCGGCACGAAGCCGCTGTAGGGCTCATCCACCGTAGCGCTCACCCGTCGTGCCGGGGTGAACCGTCGGAGGGGCAGGTGGTGCGGCGGTAGGGTCCACGCATGGAGAGTCAGGAGATTCGGGTGGCGATCGCCCGGGAGGCGGACCAGGAACTCGTCGATGCCTTCGGGCGGATGCTGCCGCAGCTGTCCTCGACGGCCGAGGCCCTCGATCTCGCCGCGCTCGACCGCATCCTGGCCTGTGACGCCAACACCATGCTGATCGCCAGGTCGGCGGCCGGGTCGGTGGTCGGCACCCTCACCTTGGTCATGTTCCCCGCGCCCGCGGGACTGCGGGCCCGTATCGAGGACGTGATCGTCGACCACGAGGCACGCGGCCAGGGGGTCGCGGGGCTGCTGATCCGGGAGGCCATACAGCTCGCTCGGGATGCCGGGGCTCGTACGGTCGACCTCACCTCACGCCCGGACCGGGCGGCGGCCAACCGGCTGTACGAGCGACAGGGCTTCCGGCAGCGGGCGTCGACGGTATACCGAGTGCCGTTGAAGAGCTGACCCGCCAGGCCCGCAAGTCGTCAGGAGGCCATCGCCTCGGGTTCCCGTTCCCGCTCCGCCGCCACGAACTCCAGCTCCAGCAGCTCACCCACCGCGGCCTCGTCCGCCCGGTGCGTGCGCCACAGCCACAGGATGTCCCGGCCGAACGACCAGACCAGCGTGGAGAGGGCCAGGGCCACGACCCCGAAGGTCGCCGTGTGGGGCAGGTATCCGGACGCGGCCACCAGCAGCAGGATGCCCTGGAGCGCGGCCACCGTCTTGCGGGCCATGCTCGGCGGCAGCGGGGCGTTGAGCCACGACCACGCGCGGGCCGCGGCGACGAAGCCGTAGCGCATGCCGCCGATCAGCAGGACCCACGGGCCCTGGGACATCGACACGTACACGCTGAGCACCAGGATCAGGAACGCGTCGACCTCCATGTCGAACCGCGCGCCCAGCGGGGTCGAGGTGCCCGTGGCGCGGGCCACCTTGCCGTCGACGCCGTCGAGGATCAGGGCCACCGCGGTCAGGCCCACGAACAGCGTCACCGGCGGGGAGTCCTGGTAGGAGTCCGCGACCAGGGCGGTGACTCCGCCGACCAGGGTCGCCCGGCCCAGGGTCACCCGGTTGGCCGGTCCGAACGAGCGTGGCCGGGTGCGGTGCAGTGCCCTGGAGAGCACACCCCAGGTGGCGGCGGCGAAGGCGAGGCCGGTCAGCCAGCCCGCCGGCCCCATGCCGATCGCCGTGCCGAGCAGGGCCAGCAACAGGATCTGCAGACCCGCTCCCACAGCGGTCTCCTGCTGAACCAGCCTTGCGTCGTAAGTGTTGTTCAGGGCCACCGCAGATTCCTCCGGCCAGATGACAGAGTCGATCAAGGCCACGTACTGTGCGCGGCCTGTGCACATCTCGGTACGTGAACGAGGTACGTGCACGAGTTCCCGATCGTTCAGGAGGTTCTCGATGAAGGCCGCCGCACGTGCGTTCTGGATCCGCTCTCCGGGTGAAGGCGAGATACGGGAGGTCACCCTTCCGGCACCCCGCGAGGACGAGGTGCTGGTCCGCTCGCTGTACTCGGGGGTCAGCAGGGGCACGGAGACACTCGTGTTCCGCGGCAAGGTGCCCGAGAGCCAGCACGCGGCCATGCGGGCACCGTTCCAGGAGGGCGACTTCCCCGGCCCGGTGAAGTACGGCTACCTCAGCGTCGGAGAGGTGGAGGAGGGGCCCGCCCACCTGGTCGGACGTACGGTGTTCTGTCTGTACCCGCATCAGACACGGTACGTAGTCCCGGCGAGCGCCGTGACGGTCGTACCGGACGACGTGCCCGCCGCACGGGCCGTCCTCGCCGGCACCGTCGAGACCGCCGTGAACGCCCTCTGGGACGCGGCCCCCCTGATCGGCGACCGGATCGCGGTGGTCGGCGGCGGCATGGTCGGCAGTTCGGTGGCCGCGTTGCTGGCACGCTTCCCGGGAGTGCGCGTCCAGTTGGTGGACGCCGCCCCCGCCCGCGCCGCCATCGCCGAGGCCCTCGGCGTCGGTTTCGCCTCCCCGGCGCAGGCTCTGGGCGACTGCGACCTCGTCGTCCACGCCAGCGCCACCGAACAGGGCCTCGCCCGATCGCTGGAACTCCTCAGCCCCGAGGGCACGGTCATCGAACTGAGCTGGTACGGCGACCGGAAGGTCAGCCTCCCGCTCGGCGAGGCCTTCCACTCCCGGCGGCTCGTCATTCGCAGCAGCCAGGTCGGCACCGTGTCCCCGGCCCGCGCGGGCCGCAGTTACGGCGACCGGCTCGCCCTCGCGCTGAAGCTGCTCGCCGATCCGGCGCTCGACGCCCTCATCACGGGGGAAAGCGCGTTCGAGGAACTGCCCGACGTGATGCCCAGGCTCACCACCGGGGACATTCCGGCCCTCTGTCACCGCGTGAGGTACGACAAGAGCGCCTGACCTGAGAAAAGAGTGAGAGACCGCTGAACGGGGGGAGACGAAGAGCCGTACTACACGGCATCCCCCGGCAGGGATCAGCCGGGGGACCAGACGCGCCGCACCTGGAGGGTCGTCCGTTGTTCAGCATCACCGTTCGCGATCACATCATGATCGCCCACAGCTTCCGCGGCGACGTCTTCGGACCCGCGCAGCGCCTGCACGGAGCAACGTTCCTGGTGGACGCCACGTTCCGGCGCGAACAGCTGGACGACGACAACATCGTCGTCGACATCGGACTCGCCACGCAGGAACTGGGGGCCGTAGTCAGCGAGCTGAACTACAGAAACCTCGACAACGAACCCGACTTCGCAGGTGTCAACACCTCCACGGAGTTCCTGGCGAAGGTCATCGCCGACCGGCTCGCCGGGCGGATCGAGAAGGGCGCTCTCGGTGAGGGCGCCAAGGGCCTCGCCGGCCTGACCGTCACCCTGCACGAGTCGCACGTCGCCTGGGCGAGTTACGAGCGTGCCCTGTGACCGACATGACGACCGGGCGGACGGCCACGCTCGACTACGTGCCCGTGCAGCACGCCGCCCTCAAGAAGGCCGAGATCATCCCGATGTCCCTGCGGTCCGTGCACTTCGTGATGCCGGGCGGCGTGGACGACCCCACCGCGCCGAGCGGCGGCAACGCCTACGACCGGCGGGTCTGCCTGGACCTGCCCGGCTTCGGCTGGCAGGTCGAGCGGCACGCCGTGGCCGGCAGCTGGCCCCGCCCGGAAGCGGCGGCCCGCACCGAACTGGCCCGCACCCTGAGCGACCTGCCCGACGACACCGTCGTCCTGATCGACGGCCTGGTCGCCTGCGGAGTCCCGGAGATCATCGTCCCCGAGGCCGGGCGGTTGCGTCTCGCCGTCCTCGTCCACCTGCCCCTCGGCGACGAGACGGGACTCGAACGCGGGCTCGCCCTCGAACTGGACGCCAAGGAGCGCGAGGTGCTGCGGGCCGTGCCCGCCGTCATCGCCACCAGCGACTGGGCCGTACGGCGTCTCGTCTCGCACCACGGACTCGCCCCCGAGCGGGTCCACGTCGCCACCCCGGGTGCCGACATCGCCCCCCTCGCCTCCGGCACCGACGGCGTCTCGCGGCTGCTGTGCGTGGCCGCGGTGACGCCCCGCAAGGGACAGCACCGGCTGATCGAGGCACTGGCCGGGGCGAAGGACCTGCCGTGGAGCTGTGTGTGCGTCGGAGGGATCACCCAGGATCCCGAGTACGTCGCCGGTCTGCGGACGCTCATCCAGAAGTACGGCCTCCAGGACCGTCTGCACCTCGCGGGACCGCAGGCCGGGGCCGAACTCGACGCCAGCTACGCCGCCGCCGACCTGATGGTCCTCACCTCCTACGCCGAGACCTACGGCATGGCGGTCACCGAGGCCCTCGCGCGCGGCATCCCGGTGCTGGCCACCGACGTCGGCGGCCTGCCCGAGGCCGTCGGACGCGCCCCCGACGGCGGCGTGCCCGGCATCCTCGTCCCGCCGGAGGACCCCGCCGCCCTCGCCGCGGAACTGCGCGGATGGTTCGGCGAGGCGGACGTACGACGACGACTGAAGGCGGCAGCCAGGGGCCGGCGCGCAGCCCTGGACGGCTGGGCGACCACCGCCCGCAGCCTGGCCGGAGTACTCGGCCGACTCCCGAGCGAGCCCAGGAGGGCGGCATGAGGAAGACGGCGACGAAGCAGAGCGGGAAGGTCCCGGCACAGCCGGGACCGCGGGAGGTGCTGTCGGTGAAGTCTGGTCCGCCGTCCGACACGGAATCGGTCATTCCCGGTGCGGGTCCCAGCGTCCGCCCCGGCGAGCGCCCCACCGTACGGCTGCGGGACGCGGGGCCCGACGACGCTCCCCGCTACGCCCCCGAGTGGCTGGAACTGCGCGAGGGACCCGACGCGGCGGCACGGGCGGGAGACCTGATCGACCCGCTGCGGATCCGGCTGGCCAACCTGCCGGGGAAGGCCGGACTGGTCATCCACGACCTGGGCTGCGGCACCGGCTCGATGGGCCGCTGGCTGGCGTCCCGGCTGGACGGTCCCCAGCACTGGATCCTGCACGACCGGGACCCCTACCTCCTGCACTTCGCGGCCGTCGCCTCCCCGCGCTCCGCCGCCGACGGCAGCCGGGTAACCGTCGAGACCCGCCGCGGCGACGTCGGCCTGCTCACCCCGGACGCCCTCGCCGGCGCCTCCCTGGTGACCGCGTCCGCCCTCCTGGACGTCCTCACCCGCCAGGAGATCGAGACCCTCGCCGCGGCCTGCACCGGCGCCGGGGTACCGGCCCTGCTCACCCTGTCCGTGGCGGGCCGCGTCGAACTGAGCCCGTCCGACCCGCTGGACGACGAGATCGCCCAGGCGTTCAACGCCCATCAGCGACGCGGTGGCCTGCTCGGCCCGGACGCCGTCAACGTCGCCTGCGAGGCCTTCTCCGAGCGGGGCGCGACCGTACGGCTGCACCCCAGCGCCTGGCGCCTGGGCCCCGCCGACTCCGCCCTCACCACGCAGTGGCTGCGCGGCTGGGTGAGCGCCGCCGTCGAGGAGCGCCCCGAGCTGAAGGAACGCGCCGAGCGCTACCTCAGCGACCGCCTGGAAGCCTGCCGCGCGGGCGAGTTGAACGTCGTCGTCCACCACAGCGACCTGCTGGCACTGTCCCGTCCGACGGGCGGAGCGTCATGAGCGTGGAGACGGTGCGGCCGGGCCTGCCGGTCCGGCGGCCCGCCGCGGTGGTCGAGCCCGCCACCCCCTCCCAGCGGGCCGTCACGCTGCGGGCCGAGGTGCTCCACACGCGGGACGACCTGCTCGCGGCGCGCACGGAGGCCCTCGTGGCCAGGGCCGAACTGCTCGCCGCCGCCGGACACTCCGTCGCGGACCTCACCGACGCCGCCGTCTCCCACGACCGGATCGGCGTGATCGTGACCGCGGCCCGGCCCCGCCCCGCCCAAACGCCCCGGTGGCGCACCGCACTGCGCGCGGCCCTCAACTCCCGCGCGCTGCGCACCCACTTCGGCACCGTCGCCGGTGTCACCATCCTCGCTCTGCTGCTGTGGCGCCTGGGCACCGGCGTCTTCCTGGACGGCCTGCGCAGGATCGACGGCACCGCCCTGCTGGCGGCCCTCGCGATCGGCGTCGTGACCACCGTGTTCAGCGCCTGGCGCTGGCAGGTGGTGGCCCGCGGGCTGCGCCTCCGGCTGCCGCTCGGCGTGGCCGTGGCCGACTACTACCGGGCCCTGTTCCTCAACGCGGCCCTGCCCGGCGGTGTCCTCGGTGACGTGCACCGCGCGGTACGGCACGGCCAGAGCGCCGGGGACATGGGCCGCGGAGTGCGGGCTGTCGTCCTCGAACGGGTCGCCGGACAGGTCGCGTTGGCGATCGTCGGCGGTGCCGTGCTGCTCACCATGCCGTCCCCGGTGCTGGCCGAGGTCCGCCACCTCGCCCCCGTCGTCGGCCTCGTCGTCCTGGGTGCCCTCGCCGTGGTCGTGGCCCTGCGGATGAACCGGGCTCCCTCCTCCTCCCGCCGGGGCCGGGCCCTGCGCACGGCCCTCGGCGAGGCCCGCGAGGGACTCCTGTCCCGCCGCAACTGGCCCGGTGTCGCGCTCTCGTCGGCCGTCGTGCTGGCCGGTCACCTCGGGATGTTCGTGCTGGCGGCCCGCATCGCGGGCTCCGCCGCCTCCGTCGCCGTCCTGCTGCCGCTGGCCGTGCTCGCCCTGCTCGCCATGGGACTGCCGCTGAACATCGGCGGCTTCGGCCCCCGGGAGGGCATCACCGCCTGGGCGTTCGCCGCCATGGGCCTCGGCGCCGGCGCCGGTCTCGCGACCGCGATCGTGTACGGCGTCCTCAGCTTCGTGGCGAGCCTGCCGGGCGCCGTCGTCCTGGTCGTCCGTTGGTACCAGGGACTGCGGAGCCCGGCGAAGTCCTACTCCTCGTCGGATGCTTCGGTGCCGGATACCTCGGCGGGGGACCCGGAAGGTGCTTCGGCAGGTGCCTCGGTCAGCATCGAGAAATATGCTCCGAAGGACGCCGCGAAGCTCGCCAGCAAGGCTTTCCCTTTTTCCGCAGAGCCCAGCGAAGGGCGTCCGATGACACCGGAATCGGTGTAACCGGACATGCCGAGGGTGAGGAGATGACGACGGTCGTCCGCGACGAAATCGGAGGTCTCGTAACCTGGTCGGACACATTCCGGGTGGGCATGCAGAAGAATGGAGGTCTCGATTTCTCCCGCGTGCATGTCGGTCAGCAGCGAGGTGGCCACCTCCGCCTCCTGGCGGGCGGCCTCCCAGTCCTCCCCGGCCGGGAACAGCGCCATTCGCTCCCCGCGGGCGGAGGCCTCCTGGACGACGTTGCCCAGCACGTAGTTGCCCCCGTGTCCGTTGACCACGACCAGGGCCTCGACGCCGGATCGGCGCAGCGAGGCCGCGATGTCCCGTACCACCGAGTGAAGGGTGACGGAGGAGATGCTGACGGTCCCCGGCCAGGCCGCGTGCTCGTGCGAGCAGGCGATCGTCACCGGCGGAAGGAGGTGCACCGGGTATGCCGCGGCGATCTCGCGCGCGATGGCACAGGCGACGAGTGTGTCGGTCGCCAGGGGAAGATACGGACCGTGTTGTTCGAAGCTCCCGACCGGAAGAACGGCGACCTGTGTTGAGACGCCCGCCCCCCGCGTCCGTACGTCTTCCGTAGTGTCCGTCGGCAACAGACCGTACGCCGCCGACCCTATTTCCGAACCGCTCATCTTTTCACGGCCTTTCGTCTCTGCTTAGGAACCAGATCATGACAGACAAAGTTGGCGTACTCGGCAAGAAGGCACCACAGCGTACGGGTGTGGAGCGCGTGGTGAATGCACCGCTGCCCACCGTGTACGGGAAATTCCAGGCCGTCGGCTATCTCGATCACGACCGCGGCGACGAACAAGTCGCCCTGGTTCACGGTGACATAGGTTCGGACGACGTTCTCGTCCGGCTGCATTCCGAGTGCCTGACCGGTGACGCGTTCGGCTCCCAGCACTGCGAGTGCGGCGACCAGCTCGACGCCGCGCTGCGGGCCGTGGTCAAGGCGGGCAGCGGCATCGTCGTCTACCTGCGCGGCCATGAGGGCCGGGGCATCGGACTGCTGGGCAAGCTGCGCGCGATGGCCCTGCAGGCGGAGGGCCTGGACACCGTCGAGGCGAACCTCGCGCTCGGTCTGCCGGTGGACTCCCGGGACTACGGCGTCGCCGCCGGGATCTTCCACGACCTGGGTGTGAAGTCGGTCCGCCTGATGTCGAACAACCCGCGCAAGCGCGAGGCGCTGCTGCAGCACGGGATCAAGGTCACCGAGACGGTGCCGCTGCTGATAACGCCGTGCGAGAGCAACATCACCTATCTGCGCACCAAGCGGGAGCGACTGGACCACCACCTGCCCCACCTGGACGCGGTGGCCCACCTGTCCTGACCGCCCGGCGGGTTCCGGCACGGCACATCCGGACAGGAAGAGGGCATGACCGACGACGTCCTCTTCCTCTCCGGAGAGCAGGCCACGCGCCTGCTCGACGCGGACACCGCCCTCACCGCGCCAGGCGCGGTCCATCCGCCGGCGAGGAAAACGCATCCCGGCCGCTTCGACGACAGCCTGGTCTTCGCCCACCACTCACGTCCCCACACCGGGGCCGTCGCGAAGTCCCGCAGCGCCAACCCGGGAAACACGGGCAACGCGAGGGTGCCCGCCCCGGCGACCGCGGCCGAGCACGCAGGGCCGGTCGTCGACGCACTCGGGAACGGGCTGCGGGACGCCGACGCCCTGACCGCGCGGGAAGCCGCCACCACGGGACGACGAGCCGTGGCGCGCACCGGGTCCGGCGACATCGTCCGCTGCGACAGCGTCGGCCTCGGCATCCAGGACGCGGCAGCCGCCCGGGCCGTGGTGCGGTCGGCCGAGGGGGAGCGCGGATGAACTTCCGGGCCGGGGTCGTCGTCATCGGCGGCGGGGTCATGGGCACGAGCATCGCCTGTCACCTGGCACGGGCGGGCGTACCGGACGTCGTGCTGGTGGAGCGGGACGAACTCGCCTCCGGCTCCACGTCGAAGGCCGCGGGCGGGGTGCGGGCGCAGTTCTCCGACGAGCTCAACATCCGGCTCGGGGCGCGCAGCCTGGAGGCGTTCGGCCGTTTCGAGGAGGAGACGGGGCAGGACATCGGGCTGCACCGGGTCGGATATCTGTTCCTGCTGTCGACTCCCGAGCAGGTCGCCTCCTTCGAGGAGAGCGTGCGGCTCCAGAACGCCCTCGGTGTCCCCAGCCGCATGATCGACCCGGCCGAGGCGCGTCAGCTCTCCCCGCTCATCACCACCGACGGCCTTCTCGCCGCCGCCTTCTCGCCCGAGGACGGCCACTGCACACCCGAGTCCGTGGTGTACGGCTACGCGGCCGACGCCCGCCGCCACGGCGCGACGATCCTGCGGCACACCGAGGTCACCGGCATCGAACTGCACGGCGACGACATCACGGCCGTCGTGACGACCAAGGGCCGGATCGCCACCGACACGGTGATCTGCGCGGCCGGCGCCTGGTCGCGGAGGGTCGCCGCGATGGTCGGCGAGGACCTGCCCGTCGAGCCGCTGCGCCGCCAGATCGCGGTCACCGAGCCGGTCGGCGGACTGCCGGCCGACCTGCCCATGACCATCGACTTCACCACCAGCCTCTACTTCCACTCCGAGGGCCCCGGCCTCCTCCTCGGCATGTCCGACCCCGACGAGACACCCGGCTTCGACACCGCGACCCACGACCGCTGGATCCCCCGCCTCGCCGAGGCCATGGCACACCGCGCCCCCGCCCTCCTCGACCTGCGCCGCACCGGCGGCTGGGCCGGTCTGTACGAGATCACCCCGGACCACAACGCCCTGATCGGCGAGTCGACTTCGGTCTCCCGCTTCCTGTACGCCACCGGGTTCTCCGGCCACGGATTCCTCCAGGGCCCGGCCGTCGGCGAGGTCGTCCGTGACCTGTACCTGGGCCGCGTACCCTTCGTGGACATCAGCCCGCTCAGCGCCGGCCGGTTCGCGGCCGACGCCCTGCGCCCGGAGGCCAACCGCGTATGACCGAGCTCCATCTGTGGCTGCGCCACGAGGTCCGCACCACCGAGCGGCGCACGCCGATCGTGCCGTCCGACGCCCGGCGGCTCGTCGACAGCGGGGCGACCCTCACCGTCGAGGAGTCCCCGCAGCGGATCTTCCCGACCGAGGCGTACGCGGCGGTGGGCTGCGCGGTCGCACCCGCGGGGTCGTGGGTCTCACGGGCACCTCAGGACGCCGTGGTCGTCGGCCTCAAGGAACTCCCCGACGAGCCGGACACTTTGACGCACCGTCACCTCTTCTTCGGGCACGCCTACAAGGAGCAGCCGGGCGCCCTGGAACTGCTGCGCCGGTTCGCCGCCGGGGGAGGGGCCCTCCTCGACCTGGAGTACCTGGTCGACGATCATGGCCGCAGGCTCGCCGCCTTCGGGTACTGGGCCGGTTACCTGGGCGCCGCACTGGCCGTGCTCCAGCACCGCGGCAGGCTGACCGCGCCCCTCGCACCCACCTCGCAGGAGGAGCTGGAGGAGGTCCTGCGGCCCGTCGCCGGGGACGAGGAGTTCACGGCGCTGGTGATCGGGGCCCAGGGCCGCAGCGGCCGGGGTGCCCGCGTCGCGCTCAGCGCGGCCGGGATCGAGCCGACCTGCTGGGACCTCGACGAGACCCGGAACCTGGACCGGCCCGCGCTGCTCGCCCACGACGTGCTGGTCAACTGCGTCCTCGCCACCAGCCCCGTCCCGCCCTTCGTCCGCACCGCCGACCTGGACGACCCGTCCCGCCGGCTGCGCACCCTCTCCGACGTCACCTGCGACGTCGGCTCGCCCCTGAACGTCCTGCCGGTCTACGACCGTGTCACCGAGTGGACCGAGCCCGTACGGCGGCTCCACGAGGAACCCGCGCTGGATCTCATCGCCATCGACAACCTGCCGTCCCTGCTCCCGGAGGAGGCCAGCGTCGGCTTCTCGGGGTCCCTGCTGCCCCAGCTGCTGGAGTTCGGGGTCGGTGGGCCCTGGGGGCGCTGTCTGGACCGGTTCCGTCAGGCATGCCGTGAACTCGGCATCGAGGAAGGGGAGTTCAAACGTGTCTGACCTGGTAGCCGCGACCGGCACCGTCCACTGGATCGGCGCCGGGCTCTCCACCGGCAGCGGCCTGGCCACACTGTGCGACACAGCCGAGCGCGTGCTGCTGTGGCACCGCACCGAGGAGCGGGCGGAGGAAGCCCTCGAAGGACTGGGGCTCAACGGACAGGCCGCGCCACGTGCCTACACGCTGCCCGCGCTCACGGCCGAACTGGCGGCCGGAGATGTCGTCGTGTCGATGCTCCCCGCGTCCGAGCACCCCGGCATCCTCGCCGCCTGTGTGCGCACACAGGCCCACTTCGCCTGCTCCAGCTATGTGTCCGACGCCGTCCTGGAACAGCTTCCCGAGGCGGTCGAGGCGGGGATCGTCGTCCTCACCGAGGCCGGACTGGATCCGGGCATCGACCACCTCTTCGCGCACGGCCTCGTCGCCAGGGCCCGTGAGGCGATCGGCGACGCGACACCGGCGTCGTACGGCCTCACCTCGTACTGCGGCGGTGTCCCCGCGGTCCCGAACGACTTCAGATACCGCTTCAGCTGGGCCCCCGCAGGAGTCCTGAACGCCCTTCGCTCGCCCGCGCGTTACATCGAGGGCGGCGGCCCGACCAGCGCCGAGCGCCCCTGGGAGGAGACCCGGCGCCATGTCGTGGAAGGCGAGACCTTCGAGGTCTACCCCAACCGTGACAGCGTGCCCTTCGTCGCGCAGTACGGACTGCCCGCCGCCTGGACACCGCGGACGTTCGTGCGCGGCACGCTGCGTCTGGACGGCTGGCTTGAGGCCTGGGAGCCCGTCTTCGAGGAGCTGAAGGGCGGTGACGACACCCGGATCGCCGCCCTGGCCCAGGAGTTGGCTGCCAGGTACCCGACGACGGACGCCGACCGTGACCGTGTCGTCCTCGCCGTCTCCCTCGACGTGCGTGCGGAGGACGGCCGCACCTGGTCCGGCGGTTACCTCCTCGACCTGGTGGGCGACGAGGAGGACAGTGCCATGGCCCGCTGCGTCTCCCGCACCCTCGCGCTCGGCGTCGGACACGTCCTGGACGGCTCCCTGCCCGCGGGCCTGAGCCGGGCCGCGGAGACGGCGGCCCGGTCCGAGAAGTGGCTGGGTGAACTCGCCCGCGCCGGCGTCCACTTCACGCTACGGGTGGATCACTAGCCGACGCGGCTGGGGCCCTCCCTCTCCGGGTGGACGACGCGAGCGCGCCGGCAGGCGTCAGTCGACGATCGCCTCGTGCACCAGCCGCTTGAGGTCGGGGAAGAGCTTCAGGGTCTTCGGCCGTACCTGGGTGAAGAACTGGACGCTCAGATCGCGGCCCGGGTCGACCCAGAACGTCGTGGACGCCGCCCCGCTCCAGCCGTAGCAACCGAGGCCGGAGGGGGCCGGGGTGCGGGCGGGGTCGATCACCACGGAGAGGCTGAGGCCGAAGCCGACACCGTCGTTGCCGGGCTCGTCGTGGGCGGGTTTGGCGCCGAAGGAGCGCAGGTCGGCACCGCCGGGAAGATGGTTGGAGGTCATCAGGTCCACCGTCTCGGCGGACAGCAGCCGGGTGCCGTCGAGTTCGCCGCGCCGGCGCAGCAGTTCCGCGAAACGGTGGACGTCGTACGCGGACGCCGCCATACCGCCGCTGCCGGACAGCAGACGGGGGCGGCCCCGCAGCGGCAGCCCGGGGACCGGCTCGATCGTGCCGTCGTCCTTCTCGCCGTACAACTCCGAGAGCCTGCCGGCCTGTTCGTCCGTCACGCAGAATCCGGCGTCGGGCATCGCGAGGGGGCCGAAGACGCGCTCGGCGAAGAAGGTGTCGAGCGGCTGACCGGACACGACCTCGATGACCCGGCCCAGGACGTTGGAGGCGACCGAGTAGTTCCACTGGGTGCCCGGCTCGAACTGCAGCGGCAGGCTCGCGTACACGGCGACCGTCTGGGCGAGGTCCGAGCCCGGCAGCACGGACGACTCCAGGCCCGCCTCGCGGTACAGGGCGTCCACCGGGTGGGAGTTGTAGAAGGCGAAGGTCAGCCCCGCGGTGTGGGTCATCAGATGCCGGACCCGTATCGGGCCGTCGGCCGGACGGGTCGTGAGCGTGTCGCCGGATCCGTCCACATACACGCGCGGCTCGGCGAACGCCGGCAGGTACTCGGCGACCGGATCGTCCAGCGACAGCCGGCCCTCCTCGACCAGCAGGAGCGCGGCAACCGCGGTGACCGGCTTGGTCATGGAGTAGATCCGCCACAGGGTGTCGGGCTCGACCGGCAGCCCGGCCGCGAGGTCGCGGTGGCCGTGCGTCGTGAGGTGGGCGACACGTCCGCCGCGGGCGACGGACACCAGGAAGCCGGGCATCCGGCCCTCGTCGACGTAGTGGGCGAAATGCTGGTCCAGGCGGTCCAGCGCCTTCATGTCCAGCCCCACCTCACCGGGGTCGACCTCTTGCCGCAGCTGTGCCATCGCTCTCCTCCGTCGCGTCCGTCGAGGTGCGGACGGGTACACCCGGCCCGGACCACCTCGGACATCATCGTCGCTCAGGAAACCGCAACGCTCCGCGGGGCGGCCGAAATCGGCCGTCGATTTCACGGCCGGGGGCCACGGGGAGGGTGCGAGAGGTGCCGTCGGCGAACCCCGTCACCCGGCGCGACGACAGTCGACGTGCGGCCCGCGCACCCCGGCCGTCCCTGAAACCGGCCGGAGTGCGCGGTGGTCTGCGGGTGGGTCGGCGCAGTGCTGTGCCGTTCTGCTCGCTTCGGCCGATGCTGTTGCCGACGACGTCATCTGTCAACGGGGCGTGGCACCGGGAGAGGGTCCTACGTCCCGGGAAGCAGGTCGGACGGCCGATGCGCCGAGGATCACCGGCTCTCTACGCTGATCGGACCGGTCGCACCCCGAGGGAAGAGGTCACCATGCCCGTCGACGGCCACAGCCACCTCCGTGTCGCCCGCCCTTCCCGGGACCTGGCAGCCGCCGAGCGGTTCTGGGCCGAGGGGCTCGGGCTGGCTGTCGTATGGCGTGCCGAGGGCGGTGCCGAACCCGGCGAGCACGACCTGCTGATGCTCGGCTGGCCCGACGCCGGCTGGCATCTGGAACTCGTCCACGAGCGGGGCCGCCCCGTCGAACCCCGCCCCACCGAGGAGGACCTCCTGGTGATCTACGTCGACGGCCCGGTGTCGGAGGACCTGGTCGCCCGTCTGGAGGCCCACGGAGGCAAGCGGGTGCTGTCACCGAATCCGTACTGGAACGAGTGGGGCGTCACGGTGGAGGACCCGGACGGATACCGGCTCGTGCTGTGCCGGCGGGGCTGGTCCAATGCGTGACGACAGATGGCCGGGTACCGCCCTTGCGGGCCTCACCGGTCGGTGACGTTCCTGACCCCGGCACGTCGATGGCGCCGTTGCCGTCCTGCGGGAAGCAGGGATCTCGCAGTCGCGGCACCGCTGGGGGTTCCACGCGGGCCGGCCCTTAATTCGGTTGCCGTTCTCCGTGTCCGCCCCTCACCATGGGCGGACACCGGGAGCTGCCCGGTGCTCCACGAGAGGAGGCACGACCGTGAACACGACTGTCCTCGGCCTGCCCGCAGACCAGCCCCCTCTCATCCCATGGAGCACCTCCAGCGATGTCTCACGACCATCTCTCGCAGTACCCCCAGCACCCGGCATTTCCTGACGACGTCACCACCGACCCTCACCGCCACGTCCCGTCGGAGGATCTGAGCGACGTCGACGACCGGTTCGTCTTCGACTTCCGTCCCTACGACGACCTCGGGGACGGCCAACGCTGGTCGACCTGGCTCAGCGTCGAACCCCTCAGCCGAGGCCCCGAGCCGCTCCCCGACTGGGTGGTGACCTCGCAGGGCGCGATCGACACCGAACTCGGCGTCCTCAAGACCGGCAAAGAGGCCGACGTCCACCTCGTCGAGCGCGCCGACCCGCTCGCCCCCGACGCCGGCGTGGTCATGGCGGCCAAGCGGTACCGCTCTCCCGAGCACCGGTCCTTCCACCGTGCCGCGTCCTACACCGAGGGCCGCTCGATGAAGCGCTCCCGTGACGAACGGGCCGTCAAGCGGAAGAGCACCTTCGGCAGGCAGGTCGCGGCCGGAGAGTGGGCCGTGTCCGAGTGGGGTGCGCTCGTGCGTCTGTGGAACCTCGGGCTGCCGGTTCCCTACCCGGTCCAGATCGACGGCACCGAGATCCTGATGGAGTGGATCACCGTCGTCGGCGAGGACGGCACCGTCGAGACGGCGCCCCGGCTCGCCCAGGTACGACCCTCGCCCGAACTGCTGGCGGCCTACTTCCAGCAGCTCACCGACGCGCTCGCGACCATGGTGCAGAGCGGCCTCGTGCACGGCGACCTCTCGGCATACAACATTCTGGCGGCGGGCGACCGGCTGGTCATCATCGACCTGCCACAGATCGTCGACCTGGTCGGCAACCTGAACGGGATGACCTTTCTCCAGCGCGACTGCGCCAACATCTGCGGCTGGTTCCGCTCGCGGGGACTCGACGTCGACGAACACGCGCTGTTCGCGGAGCTGATGGCACACGCCTTCTGAACGGGGCGGCCACAGGGCGTTCAGGACCTGGCGGAGCTTCAGGCCGGCCGGCGATCGTACGTCGAGCGGCGATCCGGCGGCGCACCGGCATCCGGTCGCAGGCCGACCGGGTCACGTACCGCTACAGGTCCTGCTCGTCGCCGTCCGGCAGCCGGGTCCTCAACACCCGGGTCGACCTGCGCCGCCCGTCCGGCATCACCTCGCGTGGACGGCGGTCGCTGCCGGCCGCCGCGACGAACTCCGTCATGTCGCCTTGCGGATCCGCAAACCGCCACCGCGGCCGCCCTCCACCATCGCCGGAACCCCCGGCGCCGACATGGCATCCGGGGGCTCGCAGCGGGGACGTCGAAACCCCGGATCAGGCCGACACCGTCTCCCGCCGGGACGCCTCCCGGGCGGCGCGGGTGCCGAGGTCCTCCGTGGCGACCTTGTGGGTCTCGCGGGCCGTCAGGGCGGCGATCACCGGAGGGACGCACAGGGCGGAGGTGAACAGGGCCACCGAGGACCAGTCGGTGCCGTCGGGCCCGGCGATCCGGGCCGCGAACGTGACCGCGAAACCGGCCACGGCGAAGCCGATCTGCGTGCCGATCGCCATACCGGACAGCCGGACGCGGGTGGAGAACATCTCGCCGTAGAAGGAGGGCCACACCCCGTTGGCGGCGCTGTACACGATGCCGAAGGTGACGATGCCGAGCAGCAGGATCAGCGGGTAGTTGCCCGTGGAGACCGCCCAGAGGTACAGGAACATCGTGATCGCACTGCCCACCGCGCCGACCAGGAAGACCGGCCGCCGGCCGATGCGGTCCGACAGGGTGGCCCACAGCGGGATCGCGGCGAGCGCCACGAGGTTGGCCAGCGCGCTCACCCACAGCATCGAGGACCGGCTCATCCCGACCGTGTCGCTCGTCGCGTACGCCAGCGCCCACACCGTGAAGATCGTGGAGACCGAGGCGATGACCGCGCCCCCGACGACCCGCAGCACGTCCGCCCAGTGCTCCCGCAGCAGCACCAGGAGCGGCAGCTTCACGACCCCCTCGGATGCGGTCTGCTGCTCGAACGCCGGTGTCTCGTCCAGCTTGCGGCGGATCACGAAGCCGACCGCGGCGACCGCGACACTGAGCCAGAACGGCACCCGCCAGCCCCACGACAGCAGTTGGTCCTCGGGCAGTGCGGCGACCGGGAGGAAGACCAGCGTGGCGAGCAACTGCCCGCCCTGGGTGCCGCTGAGCGTGAAACTCGTGAAGAAGCCGCGTCGGTGCGACGGCGCGTGCTCCAGACTCATCGAGTTGGCGCTGGCCTGCTCGCCGGCCGCCGAGATGCCCTGGAGCACCCGGCACAGCACCAGCAGGACCGGGGCCAGGGAGCCGACCTGACCGCGGGTCGGCAGACATCCGATGAGGAACGTCGACACACCCATCAGGATCAGCGTGAAGACCATGATCTTCTTACGGCCGACCCGGTCGCCGAAGTGCCCCATGAAGAGCGCGCCGACCGGCCGTGCCGCGTAGGCGACACCGAAGGTGGCCAGCGACAGCAGGGTCGCGTTCGCCGGGTCGGACTCGTCGAAGAAGACCTTCGGGAAGATCAGGGCTGCGGCGCTGCCGTAGATGAAGAAGTCGTAGTACTCCAGGGCGCTGCCGATCCAGGCGGCGGTGGCCGCCTTTTTCGGTTGCCCGACGGCTTCGGCGGGGACGGACACGGCGGTGCTCCATTCGGGGGGACTCCGGGGAGCTACCCAGTTAATTAACCCACTGGGTAGTTAGTAGCGGTTGTCCAGGGATGCTGCGCCCGCGTCTCCCGGGTGTCAAGGGGTCCGGCCGTACGTCCTCAGTCGCCGGACCGTTCCGCCGTCAGGTAGGCGATCACCATGTCGCCGAGCATGGTCCGGTAGTGCTCCCGCTGCCCGGCGGCGACCAGATCACGCCCGAACAGCACGCCGAAGGTGTGCCGGTTGGCCACCCGGAAGAAGCAGAACGAGCTGATCATCGCGTGCAGGTCCACCGCGTCCACGTCGGCCGTGAACAGACCGGACTCCTGCCCCGAGGCCAGGATGCGGCGGATCACGTCGAGCGCCGGGGAGCCGATCCTGCCGAGCTTCGCGGAGCCGGCGATGTGCACGGCCTCGTGGATGTTCTCGATGCTGACCAGACGGATGAAGTCCGGGTGCCGCTCGTGGTGGTCGAAGGTCAGCTCCGCGAGGCGCCGGATCGCCGCGACCGGGTCGAGGTGCTCGACGTCCAGCTCCTGCTCGGCCTCGCGGATCACGGTGTACGCCCGCTCCAGAACGGCCGTGAAGAGCTGCTCCTTGCCGCCGAAGTAGTAGTAGATCATCCGCTTGGTGGTGCGGGTGCGGGCGGCGATCTCGTCGACGCGGGCACCGTCGTAGCCGGACCGCGCGAACTCCTGTGTCGCCACGTCGAGGATCTCGGCCTGGGTGCGGGCGGCGTCGCGGATCCGCCCGCCTTGTCGTGCCGGTTCGTCGACGCTGGTCATCGGGTTCCCTCGGGTCCTTCGGAGTGCGGCCGGTGCCGCAGATTCTAGAAGGCGGGCGGGGTGCCGTGGTCGGGGCCTTCCCCGGGAGGCGTACGGCTGATATAGCTAACGTACTAGTTCGTACATTAGTTGTCGGCTCAGGAGGTCCGCGTGGCCAAGGACTCGTATCTCGTCGGACTGATCGGCGCCGGCATCGGGCCCTCGCTGAGCCCGGCGCTGCACGAGCGGGAGGCCGACCGGCAGGGCCTGCGCTATGTGTACCGGCTCATCGACATCGACGCGCTCGGTGTCCGCCCCGAGGCGGTCGGAGAGCTGGTGCGGGCCGCCCGGGACCTGGGCTTCGACGGGCTGAACATCACCCACCCGTGCAAGCAGCTGGTCATCGGGCACCTGGACGCGCTCGCCCCGCAGGCCGAGGCGCTCGGCGCGGTCAACACCGTCGTCTTCGAGGACGGCCGAGCGACCGGCCACAACACCGACGTCACCGGCTTCGCCGCGTCCTTCGCGCGCGGGCTGCCCGACGTGCCCCTGGAGCGGGTCGTGCAGCTGGGCGCGGGCGGCGCGGGCGCGGCCGTCGCGCACGCCACGCTCACCCTGGGCGCCGGACGGGTCACCGTCGTCGACGCGCTCGCCGACCGTGCCGCGGATCTCGCCGCCGCGCTGAACCGCGCCTTCGGCGAGGGACGCGCGACCGCGGCCACCCCCGACCGGCTGTCCCGACTGCTCGCCGACGCCGACGGCATCGTGCACGCCACCCCCACCGGCATGGCCGCCCACCCCGGCCTGCCCTTCCCGGCCGACCTGCTCCGCCCCGCACTGTGGGTCGCCGAGGTCGTCTACCGTCCGCTGGAGACCGAACTGCTGCGCACGGCCCGCGCGTTGGGGTGCGCCACTCTGGACGGCGGCGGCATGGCCGTCTTCCAGGCCGCGGACGCGTTCCGGCTGTTCACGGGGCGCGAGCCGGACGCCGCCCGGATGCTGGCGGACATCACGGAGCTGGCGGGCGCCGTCGGGGCACCCAAGTAGCCCCGTTTCACTGTCGGTTGACGGTCCTGGTGACACCGGCGAAAACGGTCGTCGCGAGGATCCAGCCCGCGATGATCAGGGTGTACGACAGCGACTGGTACCACCCTTGCGGGGCGAAGGCGTCTTCCTGGCCGAAGGAGATCACCGGCAGCAGCAGGTCGAGGGTGTAGAACAGCGCGTTGAAGTGCGGAGCCTCGTCCGCCTTGAGCGGGGGCGGGTGGTGCAGACCGTAGGCGACGGTGCCGACGGCGAGCAGCGAGACCAGCCAGGCGCCGGCACGCAGCGGGTGGAAGCCGTAGCCGACGGTCGCGTCCTGGACGTGACCCCACAGACGGCCGTACCAGGGCAGTGTGGTCCGCTGCCGGCGTTGTCTGGCCAGCTGGACCAGCCGTGCGGCGCGGTCGTCGCCGATCCGGCGGTAGGCGGCGGTCAACTGCTCGTAGGCGTGCGGGACATAGCCCTCGCGGTCCCGTTCCAGCATCGGCAGTCTGCGCTCGGCGGGCTCCTGCGGGGTGAGCGAGGTGTAGACGAGCTTGTTGAACTGCACCTCCTGCGGCACCACTTCGGGTTCCAGGAACAGGTCGTCGATCTGCGCGCGGCGCAGACTGAGGGTGCCCTGCATGGGTGGCCCCTTGCGCAGCCAGAGCTCCCCGATGGTGGAACTGTTCGCCCTGAGCGCCGCGTCGCCCGGATTGGAAAGGTGGGCGTACGAGAAGTCGAGCCGGCCCGCGATCCGGGCGCCCCGCATACCGATCCAGCCGAAGGTGTGCACCCGGCGCAGACGGAAGTCGCCCTCCACGACGAGGGTCTGCGCGTCGAGGACGATGTCGCCCGGGTGGCTGAGCCGGGCGTCGTCGAGGTTGGCGGACCCGGCGATCGTGGCGCCGTTGAGGCGCATCTCCCCGTGCACCCGCAGCCCCGGCGCCCACAGGTCGTCGCCCATGCTCACGTGGTTGAGCTGGAGCGCGGGCTCGTTGGCGCCGACCGCGGTGATCTCGGCGCGGTCCATGAACAGCGCCCCGGCGATCTGCGCCCCGCCGAGCCGCACCGGCCCGAGCACCCGGCAGTCCGTCAGCCGCAGGACGGCCTCCACCCGCATCGTGGCGGCGGTGAGTCCGGGCAGCACGGAGTTGCTGAGGTTCAACTGGCGCAGCCGGCAGCCGTACAGCAGCGGCACGTCGTCGAAGAAGCACCCGCTGAGCCGTACGGCGTGGTCGACCGTCCCGTACTGGAGGCCGAGCACGCCGGTGATCCGGGCTCCCGCCAGCTTGAGGGCGGGTATCTCGCCCTCCTCCTGCGGCCCGTTGAGCATCAGCGCGCGCAACACCCGTGCCCGCACGGTCCGTTCGGGGCCCCAGTCGGCGCCTTCCGCCGCGTCCTCGTCCTCGGCCGCACGGAAGTCCATGGCCTCGCCCCGGGGGAAGGCACGCCACACCCGCAGTTCGGCCGGCGTCATATTGTCGATCTCCATCAGCGGCGACTCTGACGCCACCGTGCGCGACTGTCAACCAGGCACAGCGCGCGGCCCGGGCCACCGCATCGACCGCCTCGTCCCACCGCGGGTGGTGAGCGAGCCGGCGGACACGGCGACCCGGGCCGTCCGTCAGGTCAGGGCCTGGCGTTCCACTCCGCGATCACCGGACGGTCGTGTTCCGTCGACAGCCGGCTCACCGTGCCGGTCGCCAGCTGGAACAGGCGGCCCTCGGCCGGGGAGAGTTCCAGGCGGCGGGCCGTCAGGACACGCAGGAAGTGGGCGTGGGCCACGAGGACCACGTCGCCGTCGGGGAGGGCGGTGTCCACCCGGGCCAGGACCCGGTCGGCGCGCCGCCCCACCTCCTCGGAGGACTCGCCGGGGTGTCCTTCGGGGCCCGGCGGCACACCGTCGGTCCACAGGAACCAGTCGGGCCGGGTGCGGTGGATGTCCACGGTGGTGACGCCCTCGTAGGCGCCGTAGTCCCACTCGTGGAGGTCGGGGTCGATCAAGGCCCCGTTGATGCCCGCCAGTTCGGCCGTCCGTACGGCGCGGCCCAGCGAACTGGTCAGCGCGAGCGAGAAGGTCCGGCCCGAGAGGAGCGGAGCGAGGGACTTGGCCTGTTCCTCACCGCGCTGGGTGAGGGGCAGGTCGGTCCAGCTGGTGTGCTGTCCCGACGCGCTCCACTCCGTCTCACCGTGGCGGACCAGCAGGAGGTCCCCCACGGCGCACTACTCCTTCGACTCGACGGCGTGGCCGCCGAACTGGTTGCGCAGCGCCGCGATCATCTTCATCTGCGGGGAGTCGTCCTGACGGGACGCGAACCGGGCGAACAGCGACGCCGTGATCGTGGGCAGCGGCACCGCGTTGTCGAGGGCGGCCTCCACGGTCCAGCGGCCCTCGCCGGAGTCCTGCGCGAAGCCCTTCAGCTTGTCCAGGTGCTCGTCCTCGTCGAGGGCGTTGACCGCGAGGTCCAGCAGCCAGGAGCGGATGACCGTCCCGTCCTGCCAGGAGCGGAACACCTCCCGGACGCTGTCCACCGACTCGACCTTCTCCAGCAGCTCCCAGCCCTCGGCGTAGGCCTGCATCATGGCGTACTCGATGCCGTTGTGGACCATCTTGGAGAAGTGCCCGGCGCCGACCTTGCCCGCATGGACGTAGCCGTACGGCCCCTCGGGCTTGAGCGCCTCGAAGATCGGCTGGAGCCGCTCGACGTGCTCCGCGTCGCCGCCGACCATGAGGGCGTAGCCGTTCTGGAGGCCCCACACGCCGCCGGAGACACCCGCGTCGACGAAGCCGATGCCCTTGGTGCCGAGCTCCTCGGCGTGCTTCTCGTCGTCGCTCCAGCGGGAGTTGCCGCCGTCGACGACGGTGTCACCGGGGGAGAGGAGCTCGCCCAGCTCGTCCACGACGGACTGGGTCGCGGCCCCGGCCGGGACCATCACCCACACGACACGCGGCGCTTCGAGCTGGTCGACCAGCTCGGACAGGCTCGCCACGTCGGAGACGTCGGGGTTGCGGTCGTAGCCGGTGACGGTGTGGCCGGCGCGGCGGATCCGCTCGCGCATGTTGCCGCCCATCTTGCCCAGGCCGATGAGGCCGAGCTGCATCACTGTCATGTCAGCGCACTTCCTTAAGTTCACGGTAGGCGGCCACCAGGGCGGTGGTGGAGGAGTCGAGGCCGGGGACGTCGGCGCCCTCGGTGAGGGCGGGCTCGACGCGCTTGGCGAGGACCTTGCCGAGCTCGACGCCCCACTGGTCGAAGGAGTCGATGTTCCAGACCGCGCCCTGGACGAACACCTTGTGCTCGTAGAGGGCGATCAGCTGGCCCAGCACCGAGGGGGTCAGTGCGCGGGCCAGGACGGTGGTCGTGGGGTGGTTGCCCTGGAAGGTGCGGTGTGCGACCTGGGCCTCGGCCACGCCCTCCGCGCGCACCTCCTCGGCGGTCTTGCCGAAGGCGAGCGCCTGTCCCTGTGCGAACAGGTTGGCCATCAACAGGTCGTGCTGCGCCTTGAGTTCGTCGCTGAGTTCGTCGACGGGCCGCGCGAAGCCGATCAGGTCGGCCGGGATGAGCTTGGTGCCCTGGTGGATCAACTGGTAGTAGGCGTGCTGCCCGTTGGTGCCGGGCGTCCCCCACACCACCGGACCGGTCTCCCACTCCACCGGGTTGCCGTCACGGTCCACCGACTTGCCGTTGGACTCCATGTCCAGCTGCTGGAGATAGGCGGTGAACTTCGAGAGGTAGTGGGAGTACGGCAGCACCGCGTGCGACTGGGCGCCGTGGAAGTTGCCGTACCAGATGCCCAACAGGCCCATCAGCAAAGGGGCGTTGGCCTCGGCGGGTGCGTTCTGGAAGTGCTCGTCGACGATCCGGAAGCCGTCGAGCATCGCCCGGAAGTGGTCCGGGCCGATGGCGATCATCAGCGAGAGGCCGATCGCCGAGTCGAAGGAGTAGCGGCCGCCGACCCAGTCCCAGAACTCGAACATGTTGTCCGGGTCGATGCCGAAGTCCGTGACCTTCTCGGCGTTCGTCGACAGGGCGACGAAGTGCTTCGCGACGGCCTTGTCGTCGCCCAGTCCGTTCGGGCCCCGAAGCAGCCAGGTGCGGGCCGAGGTGGCGTTGGTGATCGTCTCGATCGTGGTGAAGGTCTTGGACGCGACGATGAACAGGGTCTCCGCCGGGTCCAGGTCGTGGACCGCCTCGTGCAGGTCGGCGCCGTCCACGTTGGACACGAAACGGAAGGTCAACTCCCGTGCCGTGTAGGCCCGCAGGGCGTCGTAGGCCATCGCGGGACCGAGGTCGGAGCCGCCGATGCCGATGTTGACGACGTTCTTGATGCGCCGGCCGGTGTGGCCGGTCCACTCGCCGGAGCGGACCCGGTTCGAGAAGTCGCTCATCCTGTCGAGCACGGCGTGCACGGCCGGCACGACGTTCTCGCCGTCGACCTCGACGACCGCGTTCGCGGGGGCGCGCAGCGCGGTGTGCAGGACCGCCCGGTCCTCGGTGATGTTGATCCGCTCACCGCGGAACATGGCGTCCCGCAGCCCGAACACATCGGTGGCGGCGGCCAGTTCCTGGAGCAGGGCCAGGGTCTCGTCGGTGACGAGGTGCTTGGAGTAGTCGATGCGCAGATCGCCGACGCGCACGACGTACCGTTCCGCGCGCCCCGGGTCCGTCGCGAACAGCTCACGCAGATGCGCGTGCTGCTCGGCGCGGTGGTCCTCCAGCGCGGTCCACTCGGGTCGGCGCGTCACAAGGGGGGAGTCAGACATGAGCAGGGGTCTCCTTGGTGCCCTCGCCCCGCAGGGCCACGGCGTACATCTCGTCGGCGTCGAGGCGGCGAAGCTCCTCGGCGATGAGTTCGGAGGTGGTGCGGACCTTCAGCGCGAGGGTGCGGGAGGGCTGACCCGGCAGGGACAGCGTGGCCAGCGGGCCCTCGGGGCGGTCGATGACGACCTCGCCGTTCGCCGTGGCCAGGCGCACGGCCGTGACGACCGGTCCCGCCGTGACGACCCGGTCGATCTTCACCTTCAGCCGCGCCTCCAGCCAGCGCGCGAGCAGTTCGGCGGCCGGGTTGTCGGCCTCCGCCTCCACGGCTCCGGAGAGGATCTGTGCGCGGGCCTGGTCCAGGGCGGCCGCCAGCATCGAGCGCCACGGGGTCAGCCGGGTCCAGGCGAGGTCCGTGTCGCCCGGGGCGTAGGAGCGCACCCGGGTCGCGAGGACGGCGAGGGGGTTCTCCACGGCGTACAGGTCGGTGATCCGGCGCTGGGACAGTGCGCCCAGCGGGTCCTTCGCGGGGTTCTCCGGCGCGTCCACCGGCCACCACACCACGACGGGCGCGTCCGGCAGCAGCAGCGGCAGCACGACCGAGTCGGCGTGGTCGGACACCTCGCCGTAGGTGCGCAGGATCACCGTCTCGCCGGTGCCGGCGTCGGCGCCCACCCGGACCTCGGCGTCCAGCTTGGACGCCATCCGGTCGCGGGCGGTGCGGGCGTGCCGCTTGATGACGACCAGGGTGCGCGAGGGGTGCTCGTGCGAGGCCTCCTCGGCCGCCTTGATCGCGTCGTAGGCGTTCTCCTCGTCCGTGACGATCACCATCGTCAGGACCATGCCCACGGCGGGGGTTCCGATGGCGCGGCGCCCCTGCACCAGCGCCTTGTTGATCTTGCTTGCCGTGGTGTCGGTCAGGTCGATCTTCATGGCCTGCGCCAGCTCCGTCCGTCTCGTGCGAGCATCTCGTCGGCTTCCTCGGGTCCCCAGGTGCCCGACGCGTACTGCGCCGGCCGGCCGTGGTTCGCCCAGTGCTCCTCGATCGGGTCGAGGATCTTCCAGGACTCTTCCACTTCCTGGTGACGGGGGAACAGGTTGGCGTCCCCGAGGAGGACATCCAGGATGAGGCGCTCGTACGCCTCGGGCGAGGACTCGGTGAAGGACTCGCCGTACGCGAAGTCCATCGTCACGTCCCGGATCTCCATCGAGGTGCCCGGCACCTTCGACCCGAACCGGACCGTCATGCCCTCGTCGGGCTGGACGCGGATGACGATCGCGTTCTTGCCGAGCTCCTCCGTCGCGTTGTGGTCGAAGGGGGAGTGCGGGGCCGTCTGGAAGACGACCGCGATCTCGGTGACCCGGCGCCCAAGACGCTTGCCGGTGCGGAGGTAGAACGGCACGCCCGCCCAGCGGCGGTTGTCGACGTTCAGCCTGACGGCCGCGTACGTGTCCGTCGTGGAGGACGCGTCGATGCCGTCCTCCTCCAGGTAGCCGAGCACCTTCTCGCCACCCTGCCAGGCACCCGCGTACTGCCCGCGCACGGCATGCGCGCCGATGTCCTCCGGCAGCTTCACGGACCTGAGGACCTTCAGCTTCTCGGTGAGCAGCGACTCGGCGTCGAAGGCGGCCGGCTCCTCCATGGCGGTCAGCGCCATCAACTGGAGCAGGTGGTTCTGGATGACATCACGGGCCGCGCCGATGCCGTCGTAGTAGCCGGCCCGGCCGCCGATGCCGATGTCCTCGGCCATCGTGATCTGCACGTGGTCGACGAACGACCGGTTCCAGATCGGCTCGTACATCTGGTTGGCGAAGCGCAGCGCCAGGATGTTCTGGACGGTCTCCTTGCCCAGGTAGTGGTCGATGCGGAACACCTGGTCCGGCTCGAACACGTCGTGCACCAGGGCGTTGAGCTCGCGGGCGCTCTTCAGGTCACGCCCGAACGGCTTCTCGATGACCGCGCGCCGCCAGGAGCCCTCGGGCGCGTCGGCCAGCCCGTGCTTCTTGAGCTGCCGGACGACCTTCGGGAAGAACTTCGGCGGTACGGAGAGATAGAAGGCGTAGTTGCCGCTGGTGCCGCGGGCCTTGTCGAGCTCGTCGACGGTGCCGCGCAGCTGCTTGAACGCCGTGTCGTCGTCGAAGTCGCCCGGGATGAACCGCATGCCCTCGGCGAGCTGCTGCCAGACCTCCTCACGGAACTCGGTCCGCGCGTGCTCGCGCACCGAGTCGTGCACGATCTGCGCGAAGTCCTCGTCCTCCCAGTCCCGGCGGGCGAACCCGACGAGCGAGAAGCCCGGCGGCAGCATGCCGCGGTTGGCGAGGTCGTAGACGGCCGGCATCAGCTTCTTGCGGGACAGGTCGCCCGTGACGCCGAAGATGACCAGCCCGGACGGACCGGCGATACGGGGCAGCCTGCGGTCGCGGGGATCGCGCAGCGGGTTGTCCCAGTCGTCGGCGGACAGTGCGTCAATGGCGGGAAGCTCGGTCATTCCCCGTCGACCCCCTTGCTGTTCAGCGACTTGGTGACGGCGTCCAGCAGGTCCTGCCAGGCCGCCTCGAACTTGGCCACGCCCTCGTCCTCCAGCTGCTGTACGACCTCGTCGTAGGAGATCCCCAGCGCCTCCACGGCACCCAGGTCGGCGCGGGCCTGCGTGTAGCCGCCGGTCACCGTGTCGCCGGTGATGCCGCCGTGGTCGGCGGTGGCGTTCAGGGTGGCCTCCGGCATGGTGTTGACGGTGCCGGGCGCGACCAGGTCGTCGACGTAGAGGGTGTCCTTGTACGCCGGGTCCTTCACGCCGGTCGAGGCCCACAGCGGGCGCTGCTTGTTGGCGCGGGCGCCGCCGAGGGCGGTCCAGCGCGGACCGGTGAAGACCTCCTCGTACGCCTCGTACGCGAGGCGCGCGTTGGCGAGTGCGGCCTTCCCCTTGAGCGCGAGGGCCTCGTCCGTGCCCAGCACCGTCAGCCGCTTGTCGATCTCGGAGTCGACGCGGGAGACGAAGAAGGAGGCCACGGAGTGGATCGTCGCGAGGTCCAGGCCTTTCGCGGCGGCCTGCTCCAGACCGGCGAGGTAGGCGTCCATGACCTCGCGGTAGCGCTCCAGGGAGAAGATCAGCGTGACGTTGACGCTGATCCCGAGGCCGATGACCTCGGTGATCGCCGGGAGACCGGCCCTGGTCGCCGGGATCTTGATCATGACGTTCGGGCGGTCCACCAGCCAGGCCAGCTGCTTGGCCTCGGCGATCGTCGCCGGTGTGTCGTGGGCCAGCCGCGGGTCGACCTCGATGGAGACCCGGCCGTCCCGGCCGCCGGTGGCGTCGTACACGGGCCGCAGGACGTCGGCGGCGGCGCGTACGTCGGCGGTCGTCATCATCCGTACGGCCTCGCCGACCGTGACGCCCCGCACGGCGAGGTCGGCGAGCTGCTCGTCGTAGCCCTCACCGGAGCCGATGGCGGCCTGGAAGATGGACGGGTTGGTGGTCACGCCCACCACGTGCCTGGTGGCGACGAGTTCGGCGAGGTTGCCCGACTCGATCCGCCGGCGCGACAGGTCGTCCAGCCAGATGGAGACGCCCTCGTCGGACAGGCGCTTGAGTGCTCCCGCGGTCGCGGTCGCTTCGGTCACAGTGATCATCTTCTTTCTGGCGGTCGGATCAACCACGCGCTGCGGCCAGCGATTCCCTGGCTGCCGCGGCGACGTTCTCGGCGGTGAAGCCGTATTCGGCGAACAAGACCTTCGCGTCGGCGGAGGCGCCGAAGTGTTCGAGGGAGACGATGCGTCCCGCATCCCCTGTGAACCGGTACCACGTCAGGCCGATACCGGCCTCGATCGCGACCCGGGCCCGCACGGACGGCGGCAGGACGCTCTCCCGGTACTCCCGCGGCTGCTCCTCGAACCACTCCACGGACGGCATCGACACCACCCGGGTGCCGACCCCCTCGGACTCCAGCCGCTCGCGCGCGGCGACGGCCAGCTGGACCTCGGAACCGGTGGCGATCAGGACGACGTCCGGGGTCCCGGTCGAGGCGTCCCGCAGGACGTAACCGCCCTTGACGGCGTCCGGGTTCGGGGCGTAGGTCGGCACGCCCTGGCGGGTGAGCGCGAGGCCGTGCGGGGCCGGGTTCGTGGCGTGCCGCCGGAGGATCTCGGCCCAGGCGAGCGCCGTCTCGTTGGCGTCGGCCGGGCGGACGACGTTCAGGCCCGGGATGGCACGCAGGGACGCGAGGTGCTCGACCGGCTGGTGGGTGGGACCGTCCTCGCCGAGACCGACGGAGTCGTGCGTCCAGACGTAGGTGACGGGCAGCTGCATGAGCGCGGACAGGCGCACGGCGTTGCGCATGTAGTCGGAGAACACCAGGAAGGTGCCGCCGTAGACGCGCGTGTTGCCGTGCAGCGCGATGCCGTTCATCTCCGCGGCCATCGAGTGCTCGCGGATCCCGAAGTGGACGGTTCGGCCGTACGGGTCGGCCTCGGGCAGCGGGTTGCCCTTCGGCAGGAAGGACGACGTCTTGTCGATCGTCGTGTTGTTGGATCCGGCGAGGTCGGCGGAGCCGCCCCACAGCTCGGGGAGTACCGGGCCCAGCGCCTGGAGCACCTTGCCGGACGCCGCCCGGGTGGCCACGGACCCGCCCTCCTCGAACACCGGGATCGAGGACTCCCAGCCCTCGGGCAGCTGACCTGCGACGACCCGGTCGAAGAGCCGCGCGCGCTCGGGCTGCTCGCCGCGCCATCCGGAGATCTGCTTGTCCCAGGCCGCGTGCGCCTCGGCACCGCGGTCCAGGGCCCCGCGGGTGTGGGCCAGCACCTCGTCGGCGACCTCGAAGGTGCGCTCGGGGTCGAAGCCGAGGACCCGCTTGGTCGCGGCCACCTCGTCGGCACCGAGCGCGGAGCCGTGCGCGGCCTCGGTGTTCTGTGCGTTCGGGGCGGGCCAGGCGATGATCGTGCGCATCGCGATGATCGAGGGGCGCCCGGTCTCGGCCCGCGCGGATGTCAGGGCCGCGTGCAGCGCGTGGACGTCGATGTCGCCGTCGGCGCCGGGCTCGATGCGCTGGGTGTGCCAGCCGTAGGCCTCGTAGCGCTTCAGCACGTCCTCGGAGAACGCGGTCGCGGTGTCGCCCTCGATGGAGATGTGGTTGTCGTCGTAGACGAAGACCAGGTTGCCGAGCCGCTGGTGGCCCGCGAGGGAGGAGGCCTCGGCGGAGATGCCCTCCTGCAGGTCGCCGTCGGAGACGATCGCCCAGACGGTGTGGTCGAAGGGCGATTCGCCCTCGGGGGCGTCGGGGTCGAAGAGGCCGCGCTCGTAGCGGGCCGCCATCGCCATGCCGACCGCGTTGGCGACGCCCTGCCCGAGGGGCCCGGTGGTGGTCTCGACACCCGCCGTGTGCCCGTACTCGGGGTGACCGGGCGTCTTGGAACCGTGGGTCCGGAAGGCCTTCAGGTCGTCGAGCTCCAGCTCGTACCCGGAGAGGAAGAGCTGGGTGTAGAGCGTCAGCGAGGTGTGGCCGGGGGAGAGGACGAAGCGGTCACGCCCGGTCCACTCGGGATCCGCCGGGTCATGACGCATCACCTTCTGAAAGATCGTGTACGCCGCAGGGGCCAGGGCCATCGCGGTGCCGGGGTGGCCGTTTCCGACCTGCTGCACGGCATCGGCCGCCAGCAGGCGGGCGGTGTCGACGGCACGCCGGTCGAGTTCGGTCCATTCGAAGCTGTCCGGTGTCTGCGTGCTCATCTTCAAGAAGTCCTCGATCGGAGCGAAGTAGCTGGTCTGACGTGTTCAAACTTAAAAGTCTGACTTTTACGGGGGAAGGTCGCGGTGTGCCAGCCTGTGGTGAAAGTGGGACACGGAACGCTCCAGGCAGGCGGCACGAGAAGGACATGGTGGACAGAACCATCCAAGACTCCGTCCAGGGCGGAGCCGGTGACGGTGGAGTGGACGGGATCAGAACGTTTCCCTTCCCCATCGAGCTGAGTGTGGGCGGAGTCGGCATGCAGGTCGGCCCGATGGGCACCGAGCGCACCTGGCATGCGGATGCCCCGCTGGAGCGCGTGCACCGCATCGACTTCCATGTCGTGATGCTCGTCGAAGGCGGCCCCGTCCGCCACATGATCGACTTCGCCGAGTACGAGGCGACGGCGGGCGACCTGTTGTGGATCCGCCCCGGCCAGGTCCACCGCTTCTCGCCGACGAGCGAGTACCGCGGAACCGCCCTGACCATGCAGCCCGGGTTCCTGCCACGCGCCACGGTCGAGGCGACGGGGCTGTACCGCTACGACCTCCCGCCGCTGCTGCGCCCCTCCGTAGCCCAGCTGGCGGGCCTCACGGCGGCGCTGTCCCAGCTCCAGCGGGAGTACGAGGACACGGCGACCCTTCCGCTGAACCTGCACACCGCGGTACTGCGCCACTGCCTGACGGCGTTCCTGCTCCGACTGGCCCATCTCGCGACGAGCTCGGCGGAGGCCGGGCGCCGGACCGAGTCGACGTTCACCCTGTTCCGGGACGCCGTGGAGAAGGGCTTCGCCACGAACCACAGTGTCAGCGCGTACGCGGACGCGCTCGGCTACTCCCGCCGGACCCTGGTCCGCGCGGTGCGCGCGGCCACGGGGGAGACGCCGAAGGGGTTCATCGACAAGCGGGTCGTCCTGGAGGCGAAACGGCTGCTCGCCCACACCGACATGCCGATCGGGCGGGTGGGGGCGGCGGTCGGCTTCCCCGACGCGGCGAACTTCTCCAAGTTCTTCCAGCAGCACACGGAGTTGACGCCGGCGGCGTTCCGGGCGGAGCTGCTCTGAGGCCGCGGTGATCGCCGAGCTCACCGCCGTCGCGAGGTTTGTCATGTCCATTTGGTGTGCCCTTTGCTGTGCATGACCTGTGTGTGGGGGGATCTTTGCCCGGCGAGACCAATGGTTCGCCCGGCCTTCACCCGGACCCGGCCCGGCATCCCTAGTGTTGCGGCGCCGCTCCCCCCACGCACGTCCGTCACTACTGTCCGGAGGACAGTCATGGCCGCCGTCAAGGCACCTCAGCGCAACCGACGTTCCCTCTCCGCGCTTGCCGGAGCCCTCGCCCTCACCGCCGCCTCGGTCGGAGTGTGGGCCGCGACTGCCTCCACCGCGCAGGCCGCCGCTCTGCCCACCCCGGACCACGTGGTCGTCGTGGTGATGGAGAACCACGCCTACTCGCAGGTGATCGGCAGCTCCAGCGCCCCCTACCTCAACAACACCCTCAAGGCCGGTGGCGCCGACCTCACCCAGTCCTACGGCCTCACCCACCCGAGCGAGCCGAACTACTACATGCTGTTCTCGGGCTCCAACCAGGGCCGCACCGACGACAGTTGCGTCGGCGTCGGTTCCCTCTCCGCCGCCAACCTCGCCTCCGAGCTGATCGCCGCCGGGAAGACCTGGGCGAGCTACAACGAGTCGCTGCCCAGTCAGGGTTCGACGACCTGCAGCAGCGGCACCTACGCGCAGAAGCACAACCCGTGGTTCGGTTTCTCCAACGTGCCCACCAGCACCGCGAAGACCTTCGCGCAGTTCCCGGCCGACTACACGACCCTGCCCAAGGTCTCCTTCGTCGTCCCGAACCTGTGCAGCGACATGCACGACTGCTCGGTCTCCACGGGCGACACCTGGATCAAGAACAACCTGGGCGCCTACGCCACCTGGGCCACGACCCACAACAGCATCCTCGCGGTCACCTTCGACGAGGACAACAAGCTGTCCGGCAACCGCATCCCCACCCTCTTCTACGGGCAGCACGTCGCGGCCGGCAGCACCAGCTCCACCACCTACAACCACTACAACGTGCTGCGCACGGTGGAGGACCTGGCCGGTCTGAGTGCCCACGCGGGCAACGCCGCCTCGGCCTCCGACATCACCGGCATCTGGAACTGACGCCTGTGTACCTCGCGGACTCCCGGAGCACGGATCCCCGCAGCACGGATTCCCGCACCACCGAGGCCGCCGTCGTCCCGGACTCCCGTCCGGGGCGGCGGCCGGCCGCCGTGCCCGCCACCGTGCTGGCCCTGGGCGCGGTCAGCCTGATCACGGACGTCTCCTCGGAGATGGTCACAGCGGTCCTGCCGCTGTACGTGGTCGTGGGCCTCGGTCTCTCGCCCCTCGGCTTCGGGCTCCTCGACGGCATCAACAACGGCGTGGGCGCCCTGGTCCGGCTGGTCGGCGGCCACTTCGCCGACCGGGGAGGCCGCGGGCACAAGGCCGTGGCGGGCCTCGGCTACGGACTGTCGGCGCTGTGCAAGCCACTGCTGCTGCTCGCCCACACCCTCCCCGTGCTCAGCGCCGTGCTCGCGGTCGACCGCACCGGCAAAGGACTGCGCACCGCTCCACGGGACGCGATGATCTCGCTCGCCACCGAACCCGCCCACCGGGGACGGGCGTTCGGGGTGCACCGCGCCATGGACACCACCGGCGCGCTGCTCGGCCCCCTCGCCGCCTTCGCCGTGCTGCGGGCCACCGTCGACGGCTACGACGCGGTCTTCGCGGTCAGCGGATGCGTGGCCGTACTCGGCGTCCTGGTGCTCGTGCTCTTCGTGCCCGGCCACCGCACCCAGGCGACCGCCGTACAACCGCCGCAGCGGGAACGGCCGTTGCTCCGGGACTCCCTCGGGCTGCTGCGCCGTCCGGAGCTGCGGCGGCTCACCGTGTGCGCGAGCCTGCTGGGCCTGACCACGGTCAGCGACTCCTTCCTGTATCTGCTGCTCCAGCGCCAAGGCGACCTGCCCGCCCACCTGTTCCCGCTGCTGCCGCTGGGCACCGCCGCCTTCTTCCTGCTGCTCGCCGTCCCGCTCGGGGCACTCGCCGACCGCGTCAGCCGCCGCAGGCTCTTCCTCGCCGGCCACGGTGTGCTGCTGCTCGGCTATGGCCTCGTGCTCTCCCCATGGCACGGCGTCCCGGCCGTGATCGCCTTCCTCGTGCTGCACGGCACCTTCTACGCGGCGACCGATGGCGTGCTCGCCGCCGCCACCGCGGGAGTCGTACCGGCACAGCACCAGGGCGCGGGCCAGGCCCTGGTCGGCACCGGCCAGGCATTGGCCCGGTTCGTCTGCTCCCTCACCTTCGGCGCGGCCTGGAGCCTGTGGGGCGGGCGGACCGCACTCGCCGCCACCGCGACGGCGCTGGCGGCCGCTGCCGTCGTGGCCTCGTTCGTCTTCCGGCCCACGGAAGTGGCCCCTGCCGCCCCCCAAGAGGCCCCCACCACCCCCGACGAGGTGTCCGCATGACCCGAACGACCCGTCTGGTGACCCTTCTTGTCGCCGTCGTGGTGCTCGCCGCGGTCGGCACCGGGTCGGTGCTGTACGCCGCCCATCGCTCGGGCATGCGGGACCGGCAGCAGGCGGATGGACCGGCCGTGCGGGCCGGCACCGTCTCGCTGCGCCCGACAGCCGAACGCAGGCTGCTGGTGCGGAACCTGGCCTGGGGCCCGCACCGCGACGAGATCGCCACCGTCCCCGCCGACGATCCGCAGGGCCCGCGCACCGCGTCGGGCGTGAAGTGCCTGCGCTTCCATGCGGCCGCCGGCACCGGCATCTGCCTCCAGGCCGTGCACGGCGCGCTGCAGGACACCTACCGCGCGGTGGTGCTCGACGCGCAGCTGCGCGTCGAGCACCGCTTCCCGGCCGCCGGCATCCCCACCCGGGCCCGGGTCTCGCCCTCCGGACACATGGTCGCCTGGACGGTGTTCGTCAGCGGGGACTCGTACGCCGGAACGAACTTCTCCACCCGTACCTCCATCGTCGACACCCGCACCTGGGCCGCCGACGACAACCTGGAGACCTTCCACGTCATCAAGGACGGCCGGACCTACCACGCGCCGGACACCAACATCTGGGGCGTCACCTTCGCCGACGACCACCGCTTCTACGCGACGCTGGCGACCGGCGGCCGGACCTACCTCGTGCGGGGCGACGTCACCGCACGCACCCTCACCACCCTGCACCCCAACGTCGAATGCCCCTCCCTCTCACCGGACGGGACCCGCGTCGCGTACAAGAAGCGCGTCAAGGGAGCCTCGCCGGACGCCCCCTGGCGCCTGTACGTCCTGAACCTGCGCACCATGAAGGAGACCGCGACCGCCGAGTCCCGCACCATCGACGACCAGGCACTGTGGGCCGACGGCGACACCCTTGTCTACGCCCTCCCCGGCGACTACGGCTCGGACCTGTGGACCGTCCCCGCCGACGGCACCGGTAGGGCCCGCCGCCTGATGACCTCCGCGGTCGCCCCCGCCTATCTGGGGTGACACGACGCTGCCCCGCGAGACCGCTCGGGCCTTGCGGGGCAGCGTCGACGCGGACACCAACTGCTGGGTCAGTGACCGAAGTTGAACCAGTTCACGTTCACGAAGTCGGCCGGCTGGCCGCTGGTGAAGGTCAGATAGACGTTGTGGGTCCCGGTGACGGAGCCCATGTTCGCCGGGACCGTCCGCCAGGACTGCCAGCCGCCCGTGTTGGCGACGGAGAAGCTGCCGACGGGCGTGGCGGTCGGGCTGTCCAGACGCACCTCGACCAGACCGCTGACACCGTTCCCGGCGCCGCTCGCGACCCGGGCGACGAACTGGGTCGCCGCGGTGGAACCGAAGGTGACGTTCTGGTAGAGCGCCCAGTCCCCGTTCGCGAGGGAGCCGATGTCCTGGCCGCCGCCGGTGTCCGTCGTGGTCTCGGTGCTCACGCCGCTCTGCCCGTTGTAGGACTCCGCCTGGATCGTGCCGTAGGCGTCCCTCCCGCCCGACGGCGGAGGCGTGGTACCGCTCCCACCGGCCGACAGGACCTGGACGTAGTCGACGGTCATGGGCACACCGGACTGGGTGCCGGAGTCCAGACCACCGCCGAACGCGTCCGGGAAGGCGCCGCCCATCGCCACGTTGAGGATGACGAAGTAGCCGTGGTTCGTGGCGTTGGCCCAGGTCGTCGCGTCCATCTGGCTCGCGTTGACCGAGTGGTACTGGGTGCCGTCCACGAGGAAGCGGATGGTCTCGGGGCTCACCGAGCGGTCCCACTCCATCGTGTAGGTGTGGAACGCCGACTGGCAGGTAGAGCCGGGACAGGCGACGTTGTTGCCCAGGCCCGTCGTCTCGTTGCACACGCCACCCGGGTTGGTGCCGCAGTGCATGGTGGCCCAGACGCGGTTCATGCCCTGGACGTTCTCCATGATGTCCAGCTCGCCGACGCTCGGCCAGTTCTGGTAGTTGCCGCGGTAGGGCGCGCCCAGCGCCCAGAAGGCGGGCCAGTAGCCCTCGGCGGCGGTGCCGGTGACGTTGGGCATCTGGATGCGCGCCTCGACGCGCAGTTTGCCGCCGGCCGGGGGCTGGAAGTCGGTGCGCCTGGTCTCGATGCGGCCCGAGGTCCAGTTGCCGGCCGCGTCGCGGAGCGGGGTGATGCGCAGGTTGCCGTTGCCGTCGAGGGAGACGTTGCTGGTGCTGTTGGTCATCGTCTCGACCTCGCCGGTGCCCCAGTTCGCGGGGCCGCCGGGGTACGAGGTCCCGGTCGCGTACTGCCAGTTGGAGGTGGAGACGCCGGTGCCCGCGGAGCCGTTGAAGTCGTCGAGGAAGACCTGTGACCAGCCGGACGGGGGTGTGGGTGCGGAGGCGTTCGCGGGCAGGGTGGCGGCGCCTGCGGCCGCGGCGGCGAGACCGAGTGTGGACAGGACGGCGACGAGGGCTCGTCGCCGTCGGGACATGCCGGAGGATTCACTCATGGGGGTGCCTCTCGGGTACGGAGATATGTGCGCGGGTGCCACTTCGAGAGCCTTTGAGAGCGCTCTCAAAGTGGGCCCAATGTGCTCGCAGTCACTCCAGCCGTCAAGAGGTTGAGTCGTGAAAGTCCCTACGGCCCCGGTGAGTTCACCCCTTGAAAGCGGGCATACCCGCTAAACCGCGCTGCCCGCCTTCCAGTCCGCCCATGACAGGTTCCAACCGTTGAGCCCGTTCGACGCCTCCACGGTCCTGTCGCCGGAGTTCTTCACGATGACGACGTCGCCGAGCATGGAACTGTCGTAGAACTTGTAGCCGGCCACGGACGGGTTGTCCGCCCCCTTGGCGTCATGCAGGCCGACACAGCCGTGGCTGGTGTTCTGGCTGCCGAACACCGAGGTCGACGCCCAGTAGTTGCCGTGCACGAAGGTGCCGGAGGTGGTCAGGCGCTGGGCGTGCGGGACGTCGGAGATGTCGTACTCGTCGCCCAGCCCGACGGTCGAGGACTCCATGCGGGTCTGTTTGAACCGCTCGCTGATCACCATGATCCCGGACCACGTGGTGTGGTCGGAGTTGCCGCCGCTGACCGGATAGGTGGCGAGGGTGGCGCCGTCCCGCTTGACGACCATCTCCTTGCTGCCGAGGTCGACGGTGCTGATCTGCGCGCGGCCGATGTGGAAGGTGACGTCCTTGGACTGCATGCCATAGACGCCGTCCGCGCCCTGGACGTCCTTGAGCCGCAGTCCGAGTGTGATCTTCGTGCCGGCCGCCCAGTAGGTCTCGGGCCGGAAGTCGAGCCGGGTGTCGCTGAACCAGTGGCCCACGATCTCGGCCGCGGGCTCCGCGGTGACGGTGATCGCCTTCTGGACGGCGGCCCGGTCGGACACGGCGTGCGAGAAGTTGAGCGACACGGGCATGCCCACGCCGGAGGTGGAGTCCGCCTCGGGGGTGAAGTAGCCCACGAACGTCTCGCCGGGGGACTTCGTGGTGAAGGTGGACCTCTCCTCGGTGCCGCCCTGCGCCGTGACCGCGACCGTGTACTTGGTGCCCGAGTACGGGTTGTCCGACGACGTCCACTTCGTCCTGGTGTCGTCGTAGGACCCGGCGAGCGTCGAGCCGTCGTTGCCGGTCACCTTCACCGAGGCGAGGGTTCCGTCCGTCACCGTGACCTCGACGGGAGCGGCGAAGTCCGCCTTCCTGGTGCCGTCCGCGGGGGTGACGGAGACGGCCGCCTTCTTGGTCGCCGCCTGCACGGACGCGGTCGACCCCGACCCTGGCGACGCGTCCGCCGAACCGTCGCTGCACCCCGCCAGCAGGGTCGCGGCCGGTACGGCGCCGAGTGCGGCGAGGACCCCGCGCCGGGACCACCTCTCCGACAGCTCGGACCGGTTCGATATGTGCGAGTCGCCCACGGTAGGCCTTCCTGGGATGTCCACCTGTTGCGAGTGCATCCTGCGCCTGCTACCTGGGGTGATTCTTTGAATGGACGGGCTGCCCGCTGAGATTCCGATGAAGAGACCGGGAGCGGGCGCCCGGAACCGCCCGCGGACGCGCGAACGGCGGTCAGGTGTGCGTCGGCACGGTCCGCCGGGGCGTCGCCGCCTCCCGCAGTCCGAACCGGTCGTGCAGCCTGCGCAGCGGCTTCGGCGCCCACCAGGCGTGTCGGCCGAGCAGCGCCATGGTCGCCGGGACGAGCAGCATCCGTACGACCGTCGCGTCGATCAGCACGGCCAGGGTCAGGCCGAGGCCGATCTGCAGGATGGGCGAGAAGCCGCCGGTCATGAAGGCGCCGAAGACGATGGCGAGGAGCAGGGCGGCGCAGGTGACGACCCGGCCGGACCGGCGCAGCCCGGTCACCACGGCCTCCTGGTCGTCGCCTGTGCGTCGGGACGCCGTGGAGCCGGTCGGCAGATCCCCGCCTGTGCCACGGCGTCCGGCAGGCGCTCCCCCGGAGGAGGGGCCCGAGGCGGCGGGCGTACGACGGGCGTTCGCCGACCGGCTCTCCCGCATCCGGGCCAGGATGAAGATCTCGTAGTCCATGGCGAGTCCGAAGGCGATCGAGACGATCAGCGGCGGTGCGGTCAGGCTGAGCGCGCCCAGTCCCTCGCCGCCCAGCAGCCCGGCCCCGTGGCCGTCCTGGAAGACCCACACCACCACACCCAGCGCGGCGCCCAGGCTGAGCAGCGTGGTCGCGATCGTGCGCAACGGGAGCAGTACCGAGCCGGTGAACGCGAACAGGAGCACGAAGATGCCGGTAAGGACGGTCAGGGCCGCCCAGGGTGCCCGTACGGCGAGCATCGCGCGGAAGTCGACCAGCCGGGCCGCGACCCCGGTCACCTCGACGGGCTCGTCGCCGCGCACCTCCCGTACCCGCTCGACCAGGTCGGTGGCCGCTGTGCCGTCCACGCTGCCGGTCGGCTGCAGCTCCACGACGCTTTCGCCGCCCGGCAGTTCGCGGGTCTCGGACCGCGGGACCAGGGCGCGGATGCGGTCGGCGGTCGCGGTGTCGGTGCCGGGCTTGAGGACGACGACCACGGGAGAGACACCGGTGCCTTTCGGGAAGTGCGCGTCGACGGTGTCGTACAACTGGCGCGCCTCGGTGTCGGCGGGCAGTTGCCGGGCGTCCCCGATGGCGATCCGCATACCCGTCACGGGCAGGGCGAGGAGCAGCAGGGCCGGGACGACGGTGGCCAGGACGGCGATACGGCGGCGTTGCGCGAGGCGGGCGAGACGGGCGAAGAAGCGTCCTTCCTCGTCCTCGGAGCGCGCCTTGGCGGGCCGGATCCTCCCACCGAACCTCGTGAGCAGCGCGGGCAGCAGGGTGACCGCGGCCAGCATGTCGACCACCACGACGGCGGCGACGGCGAGTCCCATGCTGCGCAGGAACACGCTCGGGAAGACCAGCAGCCCGGTCAGGCTGACGGCGACGGTGAGCCCGGAGAACAGGACGGTGCGGCCGGCTGCGTCGACCGTGCGGTGCACGGCTTCCACTACGTCGTCTGTACGCCGGCGTTCCTCGCGGAAGCGGACCAGCATCAACAGGGCGTAGTCGATGGCGAGTCCGAGGCCGAGCATGGTGGTGACCTGGATCGCGTACACCGAGATGTCGGTGACCTGGCTGAAGGCGAACAGCCCCAGGAACGCCCCCGCGATCCCGCTCACCGCGATCACCAGCGGCAGCGCGGCGGCGCGCAGTCCGCCGAACACGACGATCAGCAGGGCGAGTACGACCGGCAGGGAGATCAACTCGGCTTTCTTCACGTCCTCCTGGGCCCGTTCGCCGAGCTGCCGGCCGAGCAGTTCGCCGCCGCTGACATGGACGTCGGGCGCGTCGATCCGCTTGATCGTCTCGACGGCCGTGTCCGTCGCCCTCTCCTCGGCCTCGTCGCTGAGGCCGCCCTCGAAGGTGACGGGGACGATCAGTGCCTGTCCGTCGCGGGCGGTGAGACCGGGCGTGGTGTACGGGTCGGGTACGGCGGCCACCCCGGCGATCTGACGGACCTCGGCGACGGTCCGCTCGACCTGGGCGCGCAGGGCGGCGTCGGAGACGGCCTCGCCCGCGACGACCGCGGTGACGGACTCGCCGGTCGGATCCACGCCGGAGAGATGGTCGTCGGCCGTGTCGGACTCGGTGCCGGGCACGTCGGGCACGTCGTCGGAGAGGTCGGCGAAGACGCCCGTCCCCAGGCCGAAGCCGAGCAGCAGGAACACCAACCAGAGGCCGATGACGGTCAGGGGGCGGCGGGTCGCTGCCCGGGACAGTGTGGAGAGCACGGTCGCCTCCCGGCGGGTCGAGGAGTGTGATACCGCCCTCAGAGTCGTGCCGCGGGCGTGATCACCGGATCGCCGGGGAGAGCGGTTCGGGGAGCTCCGTCGTACGGGGGAGGAGGGCTGGTTCCTCACTCCTGCGAGGGAGGAATCTTCGGTACCGGTCCGGGAGTTGACCTCAGCGACATCATCAAGGAGGCAGCATGTCCGAGGTACCGCCCGCCGTCCGTGAACTCCGTCTCGTGGTCACGGCCGAGGACTACGACGAGGCGTTGACTTTCTACCGGGACGTCCTGGGGTTGCCCGAACGGGCCGCGTTCTCCTCGCCGGACGGCCGGGTCACCATCCTGGAGGCCGGGCGGGCGACGCTGGAGCTGACCGATCCGAACCATGCGGCGTTCATCGACGAGGTCGAGGTGGGGAAGCGGGTCGCGGGGCACATCCGGGTGGCGTTCGAGGTGGACGACTCGGCAGCCACGACAGCCAGGCTGGCCGAGGCCGGTGCGCAGGTGGTCGCCGAGCCGACGCGTACGCCCTGGAACTCCCTCAACTCCCGCCTGGAGGCGCCCGGTTCGCTCCAGCTGACACTGTTCACGGAACTGGACCAGCCGGACTAGGGGGCGCCCGGGGCCACCAGCCCCGTCTCGTACGCGCAGATCACCGCCTGCACCCTGTCCCTGAGCCCCAACTTGCTCAGCACATTGCTGACATGGGTCTTCACCGTGTGCTCGCTCACGAAGAGGGCCGTGGCGATCTCCGCGTTGGACAGGCCCCGCGCCAGCATCCGCAGGGTCTCCACCTCCCGGGCCGTCAGGACGTCCAGACGGTCCGGGGTGGCCCCGGTGACGGCCTCCTCGCGGCGGCGGCGCACGATGTCCGCGACCAGGCGGCGGGTGACCGCCGGGGCGAGCAGGGAGTCACCTCCGGCGACCACGCGGACCGCGTGCACGAGGTCGTCCCGGCGCACATCCTTGAGGAGGAAGCCGCTCGCGCCCGCGTAGAGCGCGTCGTACACGTACTCGTCGAGGTCGAACGTGGTCAGCATGACCACCTTGCAGCTTGACTGCGCGCACACCCGCCGGGCCGCCTCCAGGCCGTCCATCACGGGCATCCGGATGTCGAGGAGCAGCACGTCGGGGGTGTGCCGGCGCACCGCGTCGACCGCCTCGGCGCCGTTGCCGGCCTCGGCGACCACCTCGATGTCCTGCTGCGCCTCCAGGATCATGCTGAAGCCGCTGCGGACCAGTTCCTGGTCGTCGGCGACGACCACCCGGATGCTCACCCGAGGGCCGCCTCCCGGTCCGCGCCGGCGGGCAGCCGTACGGCGACCCGGAAGCCCCCTTCCGGACCGGGTCCGGTCTCGGCGCTGCCCCCGCAGGCGGCCGCCCGCTCCCTGAGGCCGATCAGCCCGTGCCCGCCGTCCGAGTGCCCGGGGCCCCTGCCGTCGTCGGTCACCGTGAGGGTCAACTCGTCCTCCGCCCAGTCGAGTTCCACCTGTGCGCAGGAAGCGTACGCGTGCTTCACGGTGTTGGTCAGGGCTTCCTGCACCGCGCGGTAGGCGGCGACCTCGGTGTCCGGCGGCAGCGGGCGGGGCCGGCCGCGGACGCTCAACTCGACCCGCAGATCCGTCGAGCCGGAGACCTGACGGACCAGGGCCGGGAGTCCGGCGAGGTCCGGCTGGGGCAGCCGGTGAGCGCCGCTTCGGCGCTCCTCCTCCTTCAACACCCCGAGGATCCGCCGCAGTTGGTCCATTGCGTCCCGTCCGCTGGCCGCGATGGCGTCGAACGCCGCCTCGGCCCGCACCGGATCGCTGCGCAGGACGACCGGCCCGGCCTCCGCCTGGACGACCATCAGGCTCACCGCGTGCGCCAGGATGTCGTGCATGTCCCGGGCGATCCGGGCCCGTTCCTGGGCGATGGCCCTCGCGGTCTCCGCGGCCTGCTCCCGTTCGAGCCGGCGAGCCCGGTCCTCGACGGCGGCGGTGTACGCGCGCTGCACCCGGGCCAGTACGCCGAGGCCGTAGGCGCAGATCATGCCGGTGAGGTGGAAGGCGTACTCGAAGGGCTCGGAGTGCTCCCTTTGCTGCATGGTCACCACGGCCCCGAGCAGCCAGCTCGCCAGCATCGTGCGGCGCTGCCAGGGCAGGCCCCGGGCGGCCATGGTGTAGAGGACGACGAGGCCGCCGTAGAGCACGTCGGGCGGTGGCGCGTGGTAGTAGGCCATCGCCGTGGTGGCCGCCGACACCGCCAGGGCGCACGCG
The DNA here is from genome assembly GCF_036174265.1 of Streptomyces sp. NBC_00285. Taxonomy (NCBI): domain Bacteria; kingdom Bacillati; phylum Actinomycetota; class Actinomycetes; order Kitasatosporales; family Streptomycetaceae; genus Streptomyces; species Streptomyces sp. NBC_00285. Next base: position 8,800,883 of record NZ_CP108055.1, read on the forward strand.
TACGGGTAGCGGCGCCGCCACACCAGGGGGACCGCGGTGGCGGCCCCCAGCAGCCAGCCCACCAGGCTCAGCGGGTCGTCCCCCTCGTCCGGGAACATCCACTGCAGGGACGCGGCGAACAGCACCAGCACGGCGAGCGCGCTGTCGACGACGTACGGGTTCGTCGTCCGCAGACGGGCGACGACGGGGGCGTACCAGGACCGGGCGGCGGACATGAGCGGCTCCTCGGGGCCGGGGCCGTTCCAGTATCACGACGCCCACGCGGCGGAGGCCTCACCGGTGCGAGGGATATCCGGCGCCCGAGCGGGGCGTGGCCGTGGGCTGCCAGCCCAGTGCCCGCGATATCCCGAGTGCCGCCAGCCGTACCGCCGGGATCAACGCCGGTACCTGGGCGTCGCCCTGGGGCACGACGACCGACACCGCGGCGATCACCGCCCCGTCCGGGCCCCGCACGGGGGCCGCCACCGACAGGGCGTCGTCGGTGACCTGACGGCTGCTCACCGCGACGCCGGTGCGCCGGACCTCGGCCAGGACCCGGCGCAGCTTCGCCGGTTCGGTGAGGGTGTACGGCGTGAAGACGGCGAGCGGGCCCGCGCAGTACTCCTCCTGCTCCCGCGGCTCGCAGTGGGCCAGCAGGACCAGGCCGACCCCGGTGGCGTGCAGCGGCCAGCGGGCCCCGACCCGGATGTGCACGCCGACCGACGAACGGCCCGCGATCCACTCGATGTAGATGACGTCCGAGCCGTCCCGCACCGCCAACTGCACGTTCTCGTGGGTGGCTTCGTACAGGTCCTCCAGATACGGCAGGGCCAGCTGCCGCAGGGCGACGCCGCGCGGCGCGAGGGCGGCGACCTCCCACAGCCTCAGGCCGACGTGGTAGACGCCGGAGTCGTCCCGTTCCAGGGCGCCCCAGTCGGTCAGCGCGCCCACCAGCCGGTGCGTGGTCGTCAGGGTCAGCCCCGCCCGCCGGCTGATGTCGGACAGGGACAGCGCCGGGTGGTGGTGGTCGAACGCGGCGAGCACGGACAGCAGCCGGTCCGGCGCGGAACGCACGGTCATGGCTGGTCGGCGACTCTCAGGAGGAGGGCCTGGAGCGTCTCGCGTTCGGCGGCGTCGAGCGGGGCGAGCAGGTCGTTGGTCACCCGGCGGCCCGCCTCGTCGGTGCCGCGCAGGAAGGCCCGGCCGTTCTCGGTGAGGGTGACGATCTTGCTGCGGCGGTCGTCGGGAGAGGGGCGGCGCTCGGTCATCCCGAGCTTCTCCAGGTCGTCGACCAGGCCGACGATCGCGCTGGGGTCGTAGCCGAGCCGTGTGCTCAGCTCCCGCTGGAGGGCGCCGTCGGATCCGGTGAGGTAGCGCAGCACCGCGTAGTGGCGCAGGCGCAGCCCCGACTCCTGGAGGAAGGTGTTGAACAGCTGACCCGAGCGCAGGCCCAGGCGGTACAGCAGGTAACCGGTGTCCGCGTGCAGCCCGCGCATCCACGGCTCCTCCGAGTCGATGGGCTTCGGGGTGACGTGCTGGCGTGTGATGGCGGGCTCCCTGTGCTCCGGGCGTCGTGGTGATCCCAGCATGACGCACCTGTGAGTCGACGACAACTATTGACGTCACCAATTATTGCTCTTAGCTTCGATCTCGTAGCCGCACCTCAAGCATCAGCTCGTGAAGGGACTCGCTCGTGCCCAGCATCGATCTCACCGGCAAGGTCGCCGTCGTCACCGGCAGTGGCCGGGGCCTCGGCCTCGCCTACGCGCACGCCCTCGCCGCCCACGGCGCCTCCGTGGTCGTCAACGACGTCGACGAGGCGGTCGCCGAGCAGGCCGTGAAGTCCATCACCGAGGCGGGCGGAAGGGCCGTCGCCGAGGTGGTCCCGGTCGGCACCACCGAGGCCGCCGAGCGGCTCGTGAACCGGGCGGTGGAGGAGTTCGGGCGGCTCGACATCCTGGTCACCAACGCCGGCATCCTGCGCGACAAGGTGCTCTGGAAGATGACCGACGACGACTTCGACGCGGTGATCACCACCCACCTCAAGGGCACCTTCACCTGCGCCCGCGCCGCCGCCGTCCGCATGCGTGAGCAGGGCGAGGGCGGCACCCTCATCCTGGTCGGCTCCCCGGCCGGCCAGCGCGGCAACTTCGGGCAGACGAACTACTCCGCCGCCAAGGCCGGCATCGCCGCCTTCGCCCGCACCTGGTCCATGGAGCTCGGCCGCGCGGGCATCACCGTCAACGCGATCGTGCCCGTGGCGGCCACCGCGATGACCGAGACCATCCCCGCCTTCGCCCCGTACATCGAGGCCATGAAGAACGGCGAGGCGCTCCCGGACTTCCTGCGCAAGGGCGAGGGCTTCGGCACCCCCGAGGACTGCGCGGCCGTCGTTCCCTTCCTCGCCTCCGAGGCGGCCCGCTCCGTCACCGGACAGGCGATCGGCATCGGCGGCGACAAGGTGGCACTCTGGTCCCATCCGCAGGAGATCAGCGCGGCCTACGCCGACGGGGGCTGGACCCCCAGCACCCTGGCCGACGCCTTCCCGACCTCGGTCGGCGCCGAACTCCAGACGGTCGGCATCCCGGCGCCGAAGCTTCCGGAGGCGTGATGGAACCCCCCGCCAAGACCCCGATGAACGTCGACGAGCTCGTCGCGATCGACGTCCACACCCATGCGGAGGTGTCCTCCAAGGGCCACTCCTCGCTCGACGACGACCTGCACGACGCCTCCTCCGCCTACTTCAAGGTGGAGGGCAAGCGGAAGCCGACCCTTCAGGAGACGGCCGCCTACTACCGCGAGCGGAAGATGGCCGCCGTGATCTTCACGGTGGACGCCGAGTCCGCGACCGGCACCGCGCCCGTCCCGAACGAGGAGGTCGCCGAGGCCGCGGCCGCCAACTCCGACGTGCTGATCCCCTTCGCCTCCATCGACCCCTTCCGCGGCAAGGCGGGCGTCCGGCAGGCCCGCCGCCTGGTCGAGGAGTACGGGGTGAAGGGCTTCAAGTTCCATCCCAGCATCCAGGGCTTCTTCCCCAACGACCGCTCGGTGGCCTACGCCCTCTACGAGGTCATCGAGGAGACCGGCACCATCGCCCTCTTCCACACCGGCCAGACCGGCATCGGCGCCGGCGTCCCCGGCGGGGGCGGCATCCGGCTGAAGTACTCGAACCCGCTGCACGTGGACGACGTGGCCGCCGACTTCCCGCACCTGAAGATCATCCTGGCGCACCCGTCCTTCCCCTGGCAGGACGAGGCGCTCGCGGTCGCCACGCACAAGCCGGGCGTGCACATCGACCTGTCCGGCTGGTCGCCGAAGTACTTCCCGCCGCAGCTCGTGCAGTACGCGAACACGCTGCTCAAGGACAAGGTCCTCTTCGGCTCCGACTTCCCCGTCCTCACCCCCGACCGCTGGCTCGCCGACTTCGAGAAGCTGCCGATCAAGGACGAGGTCAAGCCGAAGATCCTCAAGGAGAACGCCGCCCGGCTGCTCGGGCTGACGAAGCCGTAAGGGGCCCCAGATGCGCAACGAGGGACTCGGGTCATGGCCCGCACGCCGGGCCCGCAAGACCCCGCACCGCACCGCCCTGATCCACGGCGACACGACGGTCACCTACGCCGAGCTGCACATCCGCGTCACCCGCCTCGCCCACGCCCTGCGCGCCCGGGGCATCCGGCGCGGCGACCGCGTCGCCTACCTCGGCCCCAACCATCCCTCCTACCTGGAGACCCTGTTCGCGGCCGGTGTCCTCGGCGCGGTCTTCGTCCCCCTCAACACCCGCCTCGCCGGGCCGGAGATCGCCTACCAGCTCTCCGACTCCGGGGCCAGGGCACTGGTCTACGGTCCCTCGCACGCGGGGCTCGTCGCCGGACTGCCGGGCAGCACCGACGTCCGTACCTACGTCGAAGCCGGCCCGGAGTACGAGCAGTTGCTCACCGGGTCGGCGGTGGACCCGGTCGACGAACCGGTCGCTCCCGACGACACCTGCATCATCATGTACACCTCGGGCACGACGGGCCGCCCCAAGGGCGCCATGCTCACCCACGGCAACCTCACCTGGAACGCGATCAACGTCCTCGTCGACACCGACCTCATCGCCGACGAACGCGCCCTGGTCTCCGCCCCGTTGTTCCACACGGCGGGCCTGAACATGCTGACCCTTCCGGTACTGCTGAAGGGCGGCACCTGCGTCCTGGTCGAGGCCTTCGACCCGAACGCGACCTTCGACCTGATCGAACAGCACCGGATCACCTTCATGTTCGGGGTCCCGACGATGTTCGAGCAGGTGGCGCGACACCCGCGCTGGCCGGACGCCGACCTGTCCTCCCTGCGGATCCTGACCTGCGGCGGCTCCCCGGTCTCGACGCCGCTGATCACCGCCTACCAGGAGCGCGGGCTCACCTTCCTCCAGGGCTACGGCATGACGGAGGCGTCCCCCGGCACCCTGTTCCTGGACGCCGAGCACGCCGTCAGCAAGGCGGGGTCGGCGGGCGTACCGCACTTCTTCAGCGATGTGCGGGTCATACGCCCCGACCTGACCCCCGTCGACGTCGGCGAGACCGGCGAGGTCGTGCTCCGCGGCCCGCACGTCATGCCCGGCTACTGGGGACTGCCCGAGGAAACCGCCGCCTCCTTCGCGGACGGCTGGTTCCGCAGCGGGGACGCCGCCCGCGTCGACGAGGACGGCTACGTCTTCATCGTCGACCGCATCAAGGACATGATCATCTCCGGCGGCGAGAACATCTACCCCGCCGAGATCGAGGACCTGCTCCTCGCCCACCCGGACATCGTCGAGTGCGCGGTCATCGGCGTCCCGGACGACAAGTGGGGCGAGGTGCCGCGGGCGGTCGTCGTCCCGCGCGAGGGCACCACGCCCGACCCCGACGAGGTCCTGGCCTCCCTGGCCGGCCGCCTCGCCAAGTACAAGATCCCCAAGTCCGTGGTGGTCGCGGACGAACTCCCGCGCACCGCCTCCGGAAAGCTCCTCAAGTCCCGGGTGCGCAAGCGCTACGGCTCCAACTCTTAGGTAAGGACAGCTACATGAGCGTCACCGTCAACGGCCTCGACGAACTGAAGAAGCTCGCGGGCAGCGACCTCGGCACCAGCGAGTGGATCGAGGTCACCCAGGAGCGCATCAACACCTTCGCCGACGCCACGGGCGACCACCAGTGGATCCACGTGGACCCCGAGAAGGCGGCGGCGGGCCCCTTCGGCGCCCCCATCGCGCACGGCTACCTCACCCTCTCCCTGTTCATCCCGCTCTTCACCGAGCTGCTGGACGTCCAGGGCGTCACCACGAAGGTCAACTACGGCCTGAACAAGGTCCGTTTCCCCTCCCCGGTGAAGGCCGGCTCCCGCATCCGCCTGGTCGCCAAGCTGACCGACGTCGAGGAGGTGCCGGGCGGTGTGCAGATCACCGTCGACGGCGCGGTGGAGATCGAGGGCGGCGCCAAGCCGGCCGCGGTGCTGCAGAGCCTTTCCCGGTTCTACGCCTAGGACGTCACGTGCGGGGCAGCGGGGAACGGCGCGACCGTTGTGGCTGGTCGCGCCGTTCCCCGCTGCCCCTTCGGGACGCCTGCCTCAGCCGGTGACGTCGACGAAGACCGGGTTGGAGTAGAACCACGTGTCCGCCCACGGGTCGCCGTTGCCGGGCTCGTGCGGAATCGGCCCGTGCGGGTCGACCGAGGCGCCGAGGTAGCCCGCGCCGTGACGGTTGCCGTCGCTGCCGCGCAGCCGGACGTAGAAGGACTCGTCCCCCGCGGTCAGCGGGATGCGCAGGGTGTACGTCCCCTTCCGGCCGGACACGTCCTTCGTCCGGACTACCTTGGTGTCGGGCGCTCTCCAGCTGTCCCGGTCGGCCACCGGACCGCGCACCACGCCCCGGATCACGTCGACGTGCGCCAACTCGGGCAGGATTCCCTGCGGGTTGGCCCGGGAGGCGCTCGTGACCGTCACGTACAGCGTGATCCGCTCGCCCTTGCGGACCCGCAGCCGCCCGCCCAGCGTGACACCGCGCCCGGAGTCGCAGTCCCGCTTCACACGGACGTCCAGCCCGTCGAGCAGATGCCCGTGGTCCACCCAGACCCGGCCCGCGCGCATGCCCGCCATCACCGAGCGGTAGCCGTAGCGGGTCACGCCGACGTGGGTGCGGCTGAACTGGCCCGGCCAGAAGTCGCTGCCGGGCTGCGCGGTGTCGGTGTTCACCGGGTCGGGCAGCTTGCCGGTGTTGTCGAAGTTCTGCCCCGCCGGCCAGTCGCCGTTCTTCCAGGTGTCGAAGACGGTGCGGTGGTTGTCGGAGTTCGTGGTGATCGAGAACAGGCTGCCTTCGGCCAGCATCGAGTCCCACAGCCCGCCGACGGTCGCCGTCGCCCAGTCGAAGCCGCCGTACGTCACATAGGCCTCGGCCGGATAGCCCGACCACGACTGCGCCGACGGCTTGTTCTCGTACTCGCCGCGGATCGACGTCGCACCGCGCCAACCGGGGAGCGCCGCGCCCTGGGCGCCCGGTGCGCCCTCCATGCCGATCATGATCTCGGGGGCCGCGTCCCGCCAGCCCCGCATCTCGTGCGGGGAGTCGATGCCCAGGCGCAGCGGGTGGTTGGCGAGGACCAGGACGTCGTCGACGTGGCCCGAACGGCGCTGCTCCGCCAGCCACTTGATCGCCTTGACGGCGTGGGCCTCGTTGCGGGCGGTGTCCGTGGCGCCGGCGGAACCCTCGGTCCAGCCGAGCAGCTTGCCGTCGTAGGCGAGCTCGAACTGCGTGAGCAGGTCGGTCTCGTGGGGCCCGGGAGCCGCGAACACCGTGCAGTGCTCGGCGGCCGGGATGTACCACTCCAGGCCCTGGAAGATCAGCTGACGCGGGTTCTGCGCGCGGGCCTTGACGATCTCCGCGTGTTCCAGCGCGGCACCGTACTGCGCGTGCCCGAAGTTGGAGTGCTCGTTGAACACCATCCAGTCGAGGCCGTACTTCGCGGCGGCCTTCGCCTGCTGGGAGAACGTGTACTTCGCGTCGTGGCTGTAGACGGAGTGCACATGGTGGTCGCCGACCAGGTAGGCCAGGCGCGGGTCCTCGCCGCCGAAGCCGTGCCCGCGGGGAGCGGCGAAGGCGGGAGTCGCCGCCGAGCCGAGGGCGAACGCGGCGCCGAACAGGCCCGCGCTGCGCAGGAGTCCACGTCTGGACACGCCCTGCGCGTCGAGCTCGGCGGGAGGGACGGAGGGGTCGGCCCAGGAGGGCAGTTGCTGCTCGGTCATGGTGATCCCGTCAGTGCGTCATGAAGGAGGAGACGGGCAGAGCCCGTCCGACGATCCGGACATCGCCGAGCCGGCCGTGGAAGATCTGGTCGATCTTGTCGGCGTACGTGTAGCCGCCCAGCAGCCACGGTTCCCCGGCCGAGGTGATCCCGACGGCGGACGCCTTCGGGTTGCGGACCACCGGGCAGCCCTGGACGTACAGCGTGGTGTGCTTTCCGTCGTTGACGACGGCGAGGTGCCACCAGGTCTCGAGCGGAGTCTCCTGACCCCAGTTGGTGGCGATGCCCTCCTGGTTGAGGGGCCGCATGGCCCACTGCGGCTCACGGTCGTTGGAGAGCGAGAGCGTGGCGAGGGGCTCGTCGGGGTCGTCGCCGGTCTTGCCGGCGGCGCCGCCCGTACCGCGCCGACTGACCAGTCCCGCCCAGGCGTTGTGGTCCGGGTCCCAGTCGGCGGGCATCCGGTAGAACACCTCGATGGTGTAACCGTCTCTGAAGACCGCCGAGTTGAGCGGCGCCTTGTCGACCGTCTGCAGATAGGCGCCCTTCAGAGGCGACTTGTAGCCCTGGAACTCCAGGCTGCCGTGGCCCGGCTGGTCCGGGTGGTGGTCGGCGGACCAGGCCAGCGAGCCGCCGCCGACCGACACCACGGTGAGGTCGTTGCCCCGGCCGGACAGGTCGCGGACCGTGCCGGAGGAGGGCGCCGAGTCGAAGCGCCAGTACGCGGCCGTACCCGGCACCAGCATCTTCGACGCCGGGCGCGCCGCCCGCGCGGGCACGGGGTCGAACCCGGCGAAGCGGGCGGCGAAGTCGATGTCGACGGAGAACCGGTCGGCGTCGCCGCTCAGCTCGACCTCCTGCCGCTCCAGCTCGTTGAGCCCCTTCGAGGCCCGGCCCAGGATCCACGGGGAGACCGTCTCCACGTCGATCACGCCGCGGTCGATGTCGAAGCGGTACAGGCGGATCATGGCGGCACCGCCGAAGTACCGGTTCTGGTAGTTCGTCAGGTGCAGGTGGACGTCGTTGCCCGCCGTGTTCTTCCGGGTCGCCCGGCCGGCCGGCCAGTAGTGCCCGTTGAGGGTCAGGAAGATCTGGTCGTGGTCCTTGACCAGCTGGTCCCACAGCTGCTGACCGTAGTCCGACAGGGTGTCGTCCTCGACGACCAGCTCGTGCGTGGTCAGGACGACCGGCGTGGTGGGGTGGGCGGCCAGGACACTCTTCGCCCAGGCGTACCCCTTGTCCGACAGCCGCCAGTCCAGCGCGAGCACCATCCACTCGCGGCCCGCCGCCTTGAACAGGTGATAGGTGTTGTAGCCGTCGGGGGAGGCGCCGCCGAAGGTGCCCTGGCCCTTGAACCGGGCGGGACCGAAGGTGTCCAGGTACGGCGTCGCGCCGCGCTGGTCGGTGGTGGACGACTTCACGTCGTGGTTGCCCGCGAGGACGCTGTAGCCGACGCCCCGCCGGTCAAGGAGCCTGAACGCCTCGCCGATCGCCGCGAACTCGGGCGCCGCACCGTTCTGCGTGAGGTCGCCGAGGTGGGACAGGAAGACGATGTTCTCGTCCTTCCCGTGCTCCAGGAGATACCGCAGCGAGGCCTCGACGGGAGCCTTGTCGATGCTCGGCCCGTCGAAGAGGTACTGGGTGTCGGGCATCACGGCGAGCGTGAAACGCCGGCTCTCCGTGTCGGGCCGCCGGCCGGACGACACCGAGGCCTCGGCCACGGTCGGCAGCGCGATCGCGGCCGTGGCCGCCGCGCCCAGCAGTGCCGTCGCCCGCAGAAAACTGCGCCGTCCGGCGCCGGCCTGCGCGGCCTCGCCCTGGTTGTGGTCATGCGAAGTACACACGTGTGCTCCGTAGCGAAGGGAAGTCGAGAGGGGATTCAGAGCGCGCGCAGGGTCCAGCTCCAGCGATGGACGCCCGGCGCGACGAGATGGGAAGCAGAGGTGTCGGGGCCGCACGAGGCGGTGCCGAGGCCGCGGTGGGCCGCGTCGATGTGCACCACACAGCCCGCCCGCGGGACGAGTTCGTCGTGGTGCGAGGCGCCGGTGAGGTCCGCGGCGCGGTACCGGCTCACACCGACCTGGCGCGGTTCGTCCAGGACGACCGAGAGGCCGGTGGCGTCCGGCGCCGAGAGCGTGAAGTGCCGTACGCCGTGCCGGCCGCCGCTCTCCTGCGGACGCAGATAGGGGGTGAACAGCTCGTCCACGGGCACCGAGTGGCAGCCGACGGGCGCCCCGAAGGCGCGGTCCGGATACGACTCCCAGGGGCCCTGTCCGTACCACTCCATCAGGTCGAGCCCCGCGACCGTCTCGAACACCGAGCCCACCCGCGCCACGTCGTGGAACTCGCCCGGCAGCTCGGCCGACTCCTCGACGTGGACGCCGCCCTCGACGGCGGTGAAGACCTGCACATGGCGGACGACACCCGCCTCGCAGACGTACTCGGCACGCACGGTGGTCCGTCCCTCGCCCCGGCGCACGTCCGCGACCTTGCGTACCGGCGACTCCAGGCCCAGGTCACGCCAGCGGGGCGCCATGCCGCCCAGTTCGTCGTTGTCGGTGGGCGCCCGCCACAGACAGAGCGTGGGGGCGCAGGTGAGCAGGGGGTGGACCAGGAGCCCGTCGCCGTCGACCTCGACGGAACGGTTCCGCACGGCCACGGGAGCCTCGGGCACCGCCTCCCGCAGCCGTACCTGCGGCAGGCACACCACCGTGCCGCGCTGCGCCCACGGTTCGTCCTGTGCGGTCGTCACCCGCAGGGTCAGCCACGCCTCACCGCCCTCCTCGGGCAGCTCGAACGGCAGCGCCACCGACGCCGTCTCGCCGGGCCGAAGATCGGGCAGCTCGGCGGGCGCGGTCAGGGTGCGGCCGTCGGCCAGGGACAGCTCCCACTCGCCGGCCAGCCAGGCCAGGCCCCGGAAGTGCTGGTGGTTGCCGAGGACGATGCCCTCGTGCCGGAAGCACTCGATGCGCACCGGCGCCGCGATCTCCCGGTGCTCGTACATCACCGGCTTCGGCGTGCGGTCGGGAAAGACCACGCCGTCGGCGATGAAGGCGCCGTCATGGATCGCCTCGCCGAAGTCACCGCCGTACGCCCAGCGGTGGCCGGGCGCGGCGACACCGTTGTCATAGAGTCCGACGCCCCCACGTCCGACCGGTCTGCCGTCGTTCACACGCTGCAGAATGCCGTGGTCCCAGAACTCCCAGATGAACCCGCCCTGAAGACCTGGCGTTGACTCGATGGCCGCCCAATGGTCCGCGAGCGTGCCGTTGCTGTTGCCCATGGCGTGGGAGTACTCGCACCAGATCAGCGGCTTGGTCTGCCGCCCGGACAGGGCGTGGTCCACGCACTCCTCCAGCGAGGCGTACATGGGGCAGGCGATGTCGGAGGCGTCGCCGGTCGCCGCCCAGTCGAGCTTGGCCGCCCCCTCGTACTGGACCGGCCGGGTCGGATCGTGCCGGCGCACCCAGCCGGCCGCCGCGTCGTGGTTGGCCCCGTAGTCGGACTCGTTGCCCAGTGACCAGATGATCACCGACGGGTGGTTCTTGTCCCGGAGCACCATCCGCGAGACCCGGTCCACGAAGGCGTTCAGATAGCGCGGGTCGTCGGCGATCTCGTGGGCGTGGTCGTGCGACTCGATGTCCGCCTCGTCGACGACGTAGAGACCGAGCTCGTCGGCCAGGTCGTAGAGGGAGGGATCACCGGGGTAGTGGGAGGTGCGGATCGCGTTGAACCCGAAGCGCTTCAGCGTGATCAGGTCCGCGCGCAGGTCGTCGTACGACACCGTCCGCCCGGTCAGCGGGTGGAAGTCGTGCCGGTTGACGCCCCGGATGAAGACCCGCTCGCCGTTGACCAGCAGGTCCCGGCCGACGATCTCGACGTCCCGGAATCCGATCCGGTGCCGTGCGGTGTCGGCGACCGTGCCGTCGGCGCGGTGGAGCCGCACAGTGAGGTCGTAGAGCTCGGGAATCTCGGCGTTCCAGGTGCGGACGTTCGGGACCCAGGTGGTGAGACGTGCCTCGCCGAGGAAGTCGGAGACCCGGTCGTCCTCCCGGTTGAACCGGTCGAACTCCACGTCCTGCGCCAGCTGAAGACCGTCCAGCTCACCGCTGACGTACCACCCCTCGGGGAGCGCCCCGCCCGTGTCCCGCACCCGGCAGTCCACCCGCAGCTCACCGCCGTGGGAGGCCCGCACGCCCACGTCGGCCAGGTGCAGCGGATCCGTCGCGTACAGCAGCACCGAGCGGGTGATCCCGCCGTGCCACCACTGGTCCTGGTCCTCGATGTGCGAGGCGTCCGACCACTTGACCACCGTCAGGCGCAGGGTGCTGGGCGAGCCGGCGCTCACCAGGTGGGTCAGGTCGAACTCGGCGGCCAGATGGGAGTCCTTGGAGACGCCGACGGGCCGCCCGTCCACGTGCACGAGGAGCACGCTCTCGGCGGCCCCGACCTGGAGCACGACCCGGCGCCCGGCCCACTCGGCGGGGACGTCCACCTCGCGTTCGTGGACGCCGGTGGGGTTGGCCGCGGGGGAGTGGGGCGGGAACTGCGGGAACGGCATCGTGACGTTGGTGTACTGCGGCAGGTCGTCCGTGCCCTGCATCGTCCAGACACCGGGGACGTACGACGACGACCACGCACCGCCGACCGGCGCGTCCGGAGCTGGCAGCAACTGGAAACGCCAGTCGCCGTCCAGGAGGAGTGCTCCGGAGCGCCGGTCGACGGCGTTCATGGGCAGCCGCCCCCAGGAGGTCACCTCGGGTGCCTCCCAGGGGCGCAGGGCGATGAGGGGATCGGCGGGGTGGGGTCCGCGGGGTGCGTCGGTCATGACCGTTCCGAAGTCGGTGGCGGGGTGGGTGGTGCCGGGGTGCGGCAGGACTGTCCGTGGCTGTGCAGGACCCTGCCCTGCAGGCCCCAGGCCGGGTCGACGGGGACGCCGAGCCGGTCCAGGACGGTGGGGGCGATGTCGATGAGACGCGGTGTGTCGAGCCGGGTGCCGCCGGGCATGCCGGGCTCGGCCAGGACGACGAACACCTCGCGCTCGGCGTGGGTGTCGCCGCCGTGACCGCCGGTGTCGAGGTGCCCGTGGTCCGTGGTGACCAGCACGGTCCAGCGCTCCCGCGCGCGGGCGGGGTCCGTGCGCCGGGTGTCGATGGCGCCGAGGAGCCACCCGAGGTGGGTGTCCTGGGTGCGCAGGGCCCGGTCGTAGGCGAGGCTGTGCGGGCCCATGGCGTGGGCGGCCTCGTCGGTGGCGCCGAAGTACACGAACACGGCGTCGGGATCGTCCTGGCCGAGCCAGCGCTCTGCTGTGCGGGCGACGAGGCGGTCCGCGGTGTCGTAGCCGTCCGTCTCGCCGTCGTGGCGCACCCGGCGGCCGATGGCGGGGCCGAGGGTGCCGCGCCGGATCAGCTCCGGCCAGGACACCACGGCCGCGGTGCGCAACCGGCGCCGGGTGGCGACGGCCCGGCTCAGGAAGTCGGGGTAGCGGCCGTAGTCGGCCCCGGCGAAGTCGTTGCCCCGCACACCGTGCCGGTCCGGCCACACCCCGGTCAGCACGCTCGACCAGCCGGGCCCGGAGTCGGTGTAGGCCATGCTGGTGGACGGCCCGTCCGGGGCCTGGCCGTCCACCTCGCCGTAGGGCAGCAGGCTGGTGCCGTGGGCGCCCGCGGCCATCAGGGCGTGCAGCACCGGCGCCACCGCCGGGGAGCGGGTGAGCAGGTCGTACCGCAGCCCGTCCATCCCCACCACGAGCACCTTGCCGACGTCGTAGGTCACCGTCCACCCCTTTCTCACGGCACCGGGTCAGGAGCCCTGTACCGCTCCCTCGGTGGCGCCCGCGATGAACCCGCGGGCGAACACGCTGAAGACGATGACCAGCGGAAGCGCCGCCATCAGCACGCCGGCCATGACCATGCTGTAGTCGGTGGTGTGGCCGACGTTGAGCTGGGCGAGCTCCACCTGGAGGGTCACGTGACCCGGGTCGGTGAGCACGACGAGCGGCCAGATGTAGTCGTTCCAGCAGTTGACGAAGGCGTAGATCGCGAGGAACGACAGCGCGGGCCTGATCATCGGCAGCGCGATGTTCCAGTACTGACGGAAGAACCCGGCGCCGTCGATGCGCGCGGCGTCGAGGAGTTCGTCGGGCACGCCGCTCTGGATGTACTGGTGCAGCCAGAAGATGCCGAAGGCGTTGGCGAGGGAGGGCAGGGCCAGTGCCTTGAGCATCCCGACCCAGCCGATCTTCGACATGAGGATGAACTGCGGCAGGATCGCCAGTTGCAGCGGCAGCATCATGAACAGCAGCAGCGTGCCGAAGAGCAGCTTGCGTCCTGGGAAGTCGAACTTGGCGAAGGTGAAGGCCGCCAGGGAGTCGATGAACAGCACCAGGACGGTGGTGACGCTTGCGACCATCACCGTGTTGAGCATCGACCCGAAGAAGTCGATGGTGTTCAGCACGTGCCGGATGTTCTCCAGCAGATGGGAGCCGAAGGTGAACTTCGGTGGGCTCCTGTAGATGTCCTGCGTGGTGTTGGTCGCCATGACGATCGTCCACGCGAAGGGGAAGACCGAGATCAGGACGGCCACGACGAGGATGATGTGCGCCGTCAGGCCCTTGGGGCGACGTAGCCGCCTGCCGCCCGAGGCCCGCGAGGTGGTGTCCACTGCCGTCATGCCTTCCTCCCTCGTGTGGTGATGCGCCAGTTGACGGCGACGAGGATGATGATCAGTACGAAGAAGGCCCACACGATGGCCGCGCCGTAGCCGTAGTCGTTGTTGAGGAAGGCCGACTGGTAGAAGTACAACAAGGTCGTCAGACCCGCCTGGCCCGGGCCGCCGAGGTTGGCGTTGGCCGCGTTGCTGGCGAACAGGACCTGCGGTTCGCTGAAGCTCTGCAGGCCGTTGATCGTCGAGATGATCACGGTGAACAGGATGATCGGCCGCATGATCGGGACGGTGATCTGGAAGAACGTGCGGATGGGCCCCGCGCCGTCCATCTTCGCCGCCTCGTAGATCGAGGTCGGGATCGCCTGGAGGCCGGCCAGATAGATGATCATGTTGTAGCCGGTCCACTGCCAGGTCATCAGCAGGGAGATGACCACCTTGATCAGCCACGGGTTGCTCAGCCACGGAACGGGCGAGATGCCGACCATGCCCAGGATCGCGTTGACCAGACCGAAGTTGTTGCTGAACACCGCGCCGAAGAAGATTGCCACGGCGACGATCGAGGTGACGTTCGGCACGTACAGCGCGATGCGGTAGAAGCCCTTGAAGCGGCGCACCGAGTGCAGCAGCGTCGCCAGGACCAGGGCGCCGAACAGCGTCGGCACGGTGGACAGCACCCAGATCACCAGGGTGTTGCGGATCGACAGCCAGAAGACCGGGTCGTCCCACAGGAACCGGAACTGCTGGAGCCCCACGAACTGCATGGTGCCCAGGCCGTCCCAGCGCTGGAAGGCCAGGTACAGCGAGTAGAAGACGGGGAAGAAGGAGAACGCGGCGAAGATCAGGTAGAACGGCGAGATCGCCAGGTACTGCCGCCAGTACGCCAGCGGTCCGCGCCGCCTGGGCCGAGCGGTACCGGCGGGCACGGCGCGCCGCGGGCGGAACCGGGCCGGGCCCGGCCCGCCGTGGTGCTTGGACACCGCGGCGGGACCGGTGACCGGAGGTGACGTCACGTCAGCTCACCCCCTGCCGCCGGGCGATCTGCTTGGCCTGGCTGACCGCGTCCTTCCAGGCGGCGTCGGGCTTCTTGCCCTTGGCCTCGATGTTGGTCAGTTCCGTCTTGTAGGGGGCCATCACAGCGGCGTCGGCCGGGGCTTCGTAGGCGAGCGGGACGGCCTTGGCGGCCGGCCCGAAGACCTCGATGATCTTCTGTCCGCCGAAGAAGGCGTCGGGGCCCGTCATGGCCGGCATGGTGTAGGCGGCCGGGGCGGCGGGGAAGATGGCGGCGTCGGTGAAGCCGCGGGCGTCGTTGGCGGGGCTCAGGATCCAGCTGATGATCTTGAACGCCTCTTCGGGGTTGCGGCACTGCTTGGGCAGGGCCAGGTAGGAGCCGCCCTGGTTGGCCGGTCCTACGGGCATCGCGCACACCCGCCACTGACCCTTGGTCTGCGGGGCGGCCTGCTCGATGTCCAGCGCGTGCCAGGCCGCGCCGAGCTCGGTGAGGAGGGTCTTGCCGATGGCGGCGTTCCAGGTGTTGTCGTTGATCTTGGCGTCGAGGCCGAGGGTGTAGGGCCGCACCGACGTGGTCCATGCGGCGCGGATGTGGTCCTGGTCGCCGATGAAGCGGTTGTTCTTGTCGATGAACCGCTGGGTGCCCTGGCCGACGGTCATGTCGAACATGGAGCCGAGGTTGTTGACCAGGTAGGTGCCGGGGTTCTTCTTCTGCAGCTCGGTGCCGAGCTGGAAGTAGTCCTCCCAGGTCTTGACCAGTGCGGCGACCTTGGCCGGGTCGGTGTCCACCCCGGCCTTGGCGAACAGGTCCTCGCGGTAGAAGAGCGCGGTGGGGCCGATGTCGATCGGGAAGCCGATCTGCTTGCCGTCCTCGGTCTGGGCGAGCTTGGTCTTCCAGTCCAGGTACTGTGACGAGATCTTCTTGAAGCCGAGGTCGTTCAGGTCGAGGAAGCGGTCGGCGTTGGGCAGGAAGGACGCGATGTCCTCGCCCTTGATGCCGGTGATGTCGGGCACGGAGGAGCCCGCCGCGATGGTGGTGGTGAGCTTCTGCTTGAAGTCGCCGCCGATGGACGCCGTGGTCAGCTTGATCTGGCTGCTGAAGTGGGTCTTCGCCTCCGCGACCACCTTGTCGCTGAGCGCGCCGCCCCAGTACCACAGGGTGAGGTTCTTGCCGTTCTTGGTGCCGCCCGAGCCCGAGCTGCCGCCGCAGGCGACGGTCAGTCCGGACGCGGCCGCGGTGAGCGCGGCGGCCTGGAGGAAGCCTCTACGAGAAAGGTCCACGGGTCACTCCTGTTGTTCCTGTTCGTGGTGCTGAGGGACGTGGGACTGTGCGGGCATGGTGAGGGTCAGTTCGGCCGGGGCGGGGTGACCGGGGCGTGGCGCACCGGCGGGCCGACGTCCGCCGGCAGGCGGTCGGCCAGGAACCCGTAGGTCCTGCGCAGGCCGGGGTCGGTCAGCGAGCGCCACCACTGGTCCACTCCGTACCAGCCCGGGGCCGCCAGGGCCCCGCCGTGATGCTGGACGGAAAGACCCGCGGCGAGGACGGCGAACCGCAGCCGTTCCTCCAGCGGCCAGCCGCCGAGCGAGGCCGCGACGAAGCTCGCGCCGAACACGTCCCCGGCGCCCGTCGCGTCGAGCACGTCGACGTCCAGGGCCGGTACCTCCGCGTACTCGCCGGTGATCTGGTCGACGGCGACCGCGCCGTCCCCGCCCCGGGTGACCACGGCCACCGGCACCAGCTCGGAGAGCGTGCCGAGGGCCGCGACCGCGCTGTCGGTGCGGGTGTAGGCCATCGCCTCGGCCTCGTTGGGGAGGAAGGCGTGGCACAGGGCCAGCTGGTCGAGGAGGTCGGTGGACCAGACCTGGGTGGGGTCCCAGCCGACGTCCGCGTAGATCTGCGTGCCGTTCGCGGCGGCCTTGGCGAGCCAGGCACGCGGCTCGGACTCCAGGTGGACGAGGGCGGTGCGCGCCTCGGGCGGGTGGCCCATCAGCGTGTCCTGGGAGTGGGGCGGTTCCTGGCCGTGGGTGACCAGTGCCCGGTCGAAGCCTTGGGCGAGCGCGACGGTGACGGGGGTGTGCCAGCCGTTCGCGACCCTGGAGAGCGAGAGGTCGACGCCCTCCTGGCCGGCGAGGACCTCCCGGCAGTAGGCGCCGTAGAAGTCGTCGCCGAAGACCGTGGCCAGGGAGGTCCGCAGACCGAAGCGGGATGCGGCGACCGCCAGGTTGGCGATGCCGCCGGGGCCGCAGCCCATACCGGTCGTCCAGATCTCCTCGCCCGGTGTCGGCGGCTTTCCCAGACCCGTCAGGACGAGGTCGTAGAAGAGCAGCCCGGTCAGCAGCACCTCGGGCCGGTCGTCGTCCACTGCGCGCCTCTCGTCAAAACTCGTCAATTTCGATGACGGGAATCGTGCGCCGCTCGGCGACATTGGTCAATACCTAAGCAGAACTGAGCATAGAAATGATTGAAGCTGACGAGTAGTGTTCACATCGTGCTGGCTGAACGACGACACCAACTCATCCTGCGGGCCCTGCGCTCGGGCGGCCCCGCGGCCGTCACCGACCTCTCCGAGCAACTCGGTGTGAGCCCCGCCACCATCCGGCGTGACCTCGTCAAGCTGGAGGAGGACGGGCTGCTCACCCGCGTGCACGGCGGAGCGCGCGCCGAGGAGGGCGATCAGCCCTTCGCCGAGGTGGCCGAGGTCCGGGTGGCCGAGAAGGACGCGATAGCGGCCCGGGCCGCCGCCCTGGTGCAGGACGGCCAGTCCGTGCTGCTCGACATCGGCACCACCGCCTACCGGCTGGCCCGGCAGCTGCACGGCCGCCGGCTCACCGTGATCACCAGCAACCTGGTGGTCTACGAGGAGCTCGCCGACGACGAGGGCATCGAACTGGTGCTGCTGGGCGGCATGGTCCGCCGCGAGTACCGCTCCCTGGTCGGCTTCCTCACCGAGGACAACCTGCGCCAGCTGCACGCCGACTGGCTCTTCCTCGGCACCAGTGGAGTGCGCCCGGGCGGGCAGGTGATGGACACGACGGTCGTCGAGGTGCCGGTCAAACGGGCCATGATCAAGGCGAGCGACAAGATCGTCCTCCTCGCCGACACGGCCAAGTTCCCGGGTACCGGCATGGCGAAGGTCTGCGGTCCCGAGGACCTGGACGTGGTGGTGACGAACGCGCCGGTCCACGCGGCGACCCGCTCCTCCCTGGAGGAGGCGGGCGTCGAGGTGGTCCTGGCAGGAAAGGTACAGGCGTGAAACTGACGATTCTTGGCGGCGGCGGCTTTCGGGTCCCGCTCGTGTACGGCGCGCTGTTGACGGACCGCGGCGAGGGCCGGGTGACCGAGGTCGTCCTGCACGACCTGGACGCCGGCCGGCTCACGGCGGTCGGCCGGGTGCTGGCCGAACAGGCCGCCGGCGTCCCGGGCGCCCCCACGGTGACGACCACGACCGACCTCGACGAGGCACTGCGCGGCGCCGACTTCGTCTTCTCGGCGATCCGCGTCGGCGGTCTTGAGGGCCGTGCCGACGACGAGCGGGTGGCCCTCGCAGAAGGTGTCCTCGGCCAGGAGACGGTCGGCGCGGGCGGCATCGCCTACGGCCTCAGGACCGTCCCGGTCGCCGTCGACATCGCCCGGCGGGTGGCCCGGCTCGCCCCCGACGCCTGGGTCATCAACTTCACCAACCCGGCGGGCCTGGTCACCGAGGCCATGTCCCGCCACCTCGGCGACCGTGTCATCGGCATCTGCGACTCCCCGGTCGGCCTCGGCCGCCGTATCGCGCGCGTGCTCGGCGGCAACCCGAACGAGGCATGGATCGACTACGTCGGCCTCAACCACCTCGGCTGGGTCCGCGGACTGAAGATCGCCGGCCGGGACGAACTCCCGCGTCTGCTCGCCGACCCCGACCTGCTCGGCTCCTTCGAGGAGGGCAAGCTCTTCGGCGTCGAATGGCTCCAGTCCCTGGGCGCGATCCCCAACGAGTACCTGCACTACTACTACTTCAACCGCGAGGCCGTCCGCTCCTACCAGCAGGTGGAGAAGACCCGCGGTGCCTTCCTCGCCGACCAGCAGGCGCGGTTCTACGACGAGGTCGGCGCGCCCGGCGCGAAGGCGCTGGACGTCTGGGACCGCACCCGCGCCGAGCGCGAGGCCACCTACATGGCCGAGAACCGGGAGACCGCCGGCGCCGGCGAACGCGACGCCGACGACCTCTCCGGCGGCTACGAGAAGGTCGCCCTCGCCCTGATGCGGGCCATCGCCCGGGACGAGCGCACCACGCTGATCCTGAACGTCCGCAACCGGAGCACGCTCGCGGTGCTCGACAACGATGCCGTCATCGAGGTGCCCTGCCTCGTCGACGCCAACGGCGCCCACCCGGTCACCGTCGCCCCGCTGCCCGACCACGCCACCGGCCTGGTCTGCTCGGTCAAGGCGGTCGAGCGGGAGGTCCTGGCCGCCGCCGAGTCCGCCTCGCGCACCACTGCGGTCAAGGCCTTCGCGCTGCACCCGCTGGTGGACTCCGTGAATGTCGCCCGCAGGCTGGTCGAGGGGTACACCTCGGTGCATCCGGGGCTCGCGTACCTTAAGTAGCGTCCTCCCTTCAGTAAGCGCTTTCCCCACGCCTTCCGGCCCCACCGGCTCGCCCTCTCCCTCCCTGGAGATCCTTCATGCACGACGAAAGCCGCCGCATCGAGGAGCGCGTCCAGCGCGCCCACGACCAGCGCATCAAGCCCGCGATCTACGCGGCCACCGCCCCCTTCGAGGTCGAGGCCTGGCAGGCACCGGGGGAGCCGGTCCCCTTCGAGGAGGCCGCGGCCGCCCGGTACGCGCCCTTCGCCATGGACACCCCGTGGGGCCCGCCCTGGGGCACCACCTGGTTCCGGATGCGCGGCCGGGTGCCCGCCGAGTGGGCCGGAAAGCGCGTCGAGGCCGTCATCGACCTCGGCTTCGTCGGCGACTGGCCCGGCAACCAGGCCGAGGCCCTGGTGCACCTGCCCGACGGCCGCCCCCTGAAGGCGGTGAACCCGCTCAACCAGTACGTCCCGATCGCCAACCCGGCGACCGGCGGCGAGGAGATCGACTACCTGGTCGAGGCGGCCTCCAACCCGGACATCCTCAAGGACAACTTCTCCAAGGTCACGCCGATGGGCGACAAGCTCACCGCGGGCTCGGCGCCCCTCTACACCTTCCAGCGTGCCGACCTCGCCGTCCTCGACGAGGAGGTCTTCCACCTCGACCTGGACCTCCAGGTGCTGCTCGGCGTCATGGTCCACCTCGGTGAGCACGAGCCGCGCCGCCACGAGATCCTGCACACCCTGGACCGGGCCATGGACGCCCTCGACCTGGACGACGTCTCCGGCAGCGCGGCGGCCGTCCGTGCGGTGCTCGCGCCCGTCCTCGCCAAGCCCGCCCACGCGAGCGCGCACACGGTCTCCGGTGTCGGCCACGCCCACATCGACTCCGCCTGGCTGTGGCCGATCCGCGAGACCAAGCGCAAGACGTCCCGCACCTTCTCCAACGTCACCGCGCTCGCCGACGAGTACGACGACTTCATCTTCGCCTGCTCCCAGGCCCAGCAGTACGAGTGGGTGCGCGACAACTACCCGCACGTCTGGGCCCGCATCCAGGACTCCGTGAAGAAGGGCCAGTGGGCCCCGGTCGGCGGCATGTGGGTCGAGGCCGACGGCAACCTGCCCGGCGGCGAGGCCATCGCCCGCCAGCTCATCCACGGCAAGCGGTTCTTCATCGAGCACTTCGGCGTCGAGACCAAGGGTGTCTGGCTCCCGGACTCCTTCGGCTACACCGCCGCCTACCCGCAGCTCGCCAAGCTCGCAGGCAACGACTGGTTCCTCACCCAGAAGATCTCCTGGAACCAGACCAACAAGTTCCCCCACCACACCTTCTGGTGGGAGGGCATCGACGGCACCCGCATCTTCACGCACTTCCCGCCCGTCGACACCTACAACGCCCGCTTCAGCGGCGAGGAGATGGACCGCGCGGTCCGCAACTACTCGGAGAAGGGCGTCGGCACGCGCTCCCTGGCCCCCTTCGGCTGGGGCGACGGCGGCGGCGGCCCCACCCGCGAGATCATGGAACGCGCCCGGCGCCTCGCCGACCTGGAGGGTTCACCGAAGGTCGTCGTCGAGCACCCCGACGAGTTCTTCGCCAAGGCCCGCGCCGAGTACGAGGACGCCCCGGTCTGGGTCGGCGAGCTCTACCTGGAGCTGCACCGCGCCACCTACACCTCGCAGGCCCGCACCAAGCAGGGCAACCGCCGCTCCGAGCACAAGCTGCGCGAGGCCGAGCTGTGGGCGACGACGGCCGCACTGCACGCGCCGGGCTACTCCTACCCGTACGAGAAGCTGGACCGCCTGTGGAAGACGGTCCTGCTGCACCAGTTCCACGACATCCTGCCGGGCTCCTCGATCGCCTGGGTGCACCGCGAGGCCGAGGCCGAATACGCCCGCGTGGCCGAGGAGCTGGAGGTGCTGACCGCCGAGGCGGTGGCCGCGCTGGGGGCCGGTGACACCCGGGTCTTCAACACCAGCCCGTTCGACCGGGCCGAAGTGGTCCGTACCTCCGAAGGGGCCCTGGCGTATGTGCGGGTGCCCGCGAACGGCAGCGCATCGCTGACCGGCACCGAGCCCGCGCAGCCGGTCCGCGTGTCCGGTCGCGTCCTCGACAACGGCCTGGTGCGGGTGGAGGTGGCGGAGGACGGCACGCTGTCGTCCGTCTTCGACCAGCGCTTCGGCCGGGAGGTGCTGGGCGACAAGGGCAACCTGCTCCGCCTGCACACCGACCTCCCGAACTACTGGGACGCCTGGGACATCGACAAGCACTACAAGAACCGCTACACGGATCTTCTGGAGCCGACGTCGGTCGAGGTCGTCTCGGACGACCCGCTGACGGGTGCGATCCGCGTGACCCGGTCCTTCGGCAAGGGCTCGAAGATCACCCAGACCATCACGCTCCGCGCCGACAGCCCCCGGATCGACTTCGAGACCGAGATCGACTGGCACGAGGCCGAGAAGATCCTCAAGGCGGCCTTCCCGGTGGACGTCCGGGCCGCGCACTCCTCCGCGGAGATCCAGTTCGGCCACGTCCAGCGGCCCACCCACACCAACACCACCTGGGAGGCGGCCCGCTTCGAGGTCCCCGGCCACCGCTGGGTCCACGTCGGCGAACCGGGCTACGGCGTCGCGGTCATCAACGACTCCACCTACGGCCACGACGTCTCCCGCACGGTCCGTGAGGACGGCGGTACGACGACCACGGTCCGGCTCAGCCTGGTCCGCGCCCCGCGCATCCCGGACCCGGAGGCCGACCAGGGCGAGCACCGCTTCACCTACTCGCTGCTGCCCGGCGCGAGCATCGAGGACACCGTCGCCGAGGGCTACTCCCTCAACCTCCCGCTGCGGGTGGCGGACGCGGCCGGTGCCCCGGAGCCGGTCGTCTCGGTCGACGGCCAGGGCGTGACCGTCGAGGCGGTCAAGCTCGCCGACGACGGGTCCGGTGACGTCGTGGTCCGGCTCTACGAGTCGGGCGGCGGCCGCGCTCACGGTGTGCTGCGTCCCGGGTTCCCGCTCGCCGGCGCCCAGGTGACCGACCTGCTGGAGCGGCCCCTTGAGGACGAGACGGTCGAGCTCTCCGACGGCGGGGTCGCGGTCTCGCTGCGCCCCTTCCAGGTGCTGACGCTCCGGCTGCGGAGGGGCTGACGTATGCCGATGCAACCCTGGTTCACCGACGCCAAGTTGGGGATCTTCGTCCACTGGGGCATCTACGCGGTGGACGGCGTCCAGGAGTCCTGGTCGTTCTACGACGACATCGTCCCGCACGACCGGTACATGTCCCAGCTGGAGCGGTTCACGGGCGCCAGGTACGACCCGCGCGCGTGGGCCGACCTGTTCGCCCGTGCCGGGGCCAGGTACGCGGTGCTGACGACCCGTCACCACGACGGTGTGGCCCTGTGGGACACGGAGTTCGGCGACCTGAACCTCGGCAAGGACTACATCGGGCCCTACACCGAGGCCCTGCGCGAGAAGGACCTCAAGGTCGGCTTCTACTACTCGCACTCCGACTGGAACCACCCCGACTACGCCTCCACGCGCAAGCCGGGCCGCCCGCCGGAGCAGGAGGACAACCGCTACTCCGAGGTCGCGGCGAAGGACGAGGACCTGACGGCCTGGGAGCGGTACATCGCCTACCGGGACGGCCAGGTCCGGGAGCTGGTCTCCCGCCACCGGCCCGACCTGATGTGGTTCGACGGTGAGTGGGAGCGCAGCGAGGAGCAGTGGCGCATCCCCGAACTCGCCGCGCTCATCCGCTCGTACGCACCGGACGTCGTCTTCAACGCGCGCATGCTCAGCGAGGGCGACTACGCGACCCCCGAACAGGGCGCTCCCATCGAACCGCCGGACGGGCCCTGGGAGTTGTGCCTGACGATCAACGACTCGTGGGGGTATCGGCACCAGGACCACCACCACAAGTCGCTCGCCCAGCTGATCCGCTACTTCACCGAGACCATCGGCGGGGGCGGAAACCTGCTGCTCGACGTCGGACCGATGGAGGACGGGACCATCCCCGCGCCCCAGGTCGAGCGCCTCGAAGGCCTGGGGGAGTGGATCGCGAAGCACTCCGAGGCCGTGTACGGGACCGTGCGCGGACTGCCCGCCGGGCACCACTACGGGCCCAGCACGCTCTCCGCGGACGGCCGGACGCTCTATCTGGTCCTCTTCGACGCCCCGCGCGCCGAGATCGGGCTGCGGGGACTGGTCACCCCGGTCCGCAGGGTGAGCGTCCTCGGCACCGGTACCGAGCTCGGGCACGAGGTGGTCGGCGGCCTGCACGAGGCCGTGGGCATCGTGTGGATCGACCCGCCGACGGAGGCCGACCTCGATCCGTACGCCACGGTGCTCAAGGTCGAACTGGACGGGGACCTGGAGCTGTACCGGGGAGCGGGCCGGTCCTGACGTTGATTCCGGTCAACTCTTGAGAGAGCGGCAAGCCACAGGTCACGGCGGGTCTCCGGCCCGCCGTGACCTTCTCGCCATACCGGCTGAGGTGAGCTGCTCAGGGGCGCGGGGAACTGTGCGACGAGCCACAGCGGACCCGCACCCGGCCGGTGCCTACAGCGGCAGGGCGGAAGCCGCGGCCTCGACGGTGTCGACCTCGGCGGCCATCGGCGCCGGTGCCGGCACGGAAGGGCGAAGGGGTCCCGCGTCCTCCATGCGCTGGGCCGGAAGCGAGACGGGCCGCAGCGGACGCGCTCCCGACACCACGGTGTAGTCCTGTCCGAGGAACGGCGGCTCGATCACCCCCGGGTCCTCCCCGAGCGCCAACTGCACAGCAGCCCAAGGCACGTTGACCCCGCACAGGGACAGCTGGTGCAAGCCACCCGCCGGCCGCGTGTTGACGTCCATGAGAACAGGACGGTCACCGAACATCCGGAACTGGATGTTGGACAGATAGTGCAGCCCGAACTCCTCCGCGATCAGCCGCGCGGGCTCCAGCCACTGCTCGTGCTGCGTGAAACCGCGCCGCCGCCCGTTCTTCGTGCGGCCGATCGCCAGCCGCACCCGGTTGTCGGTCCCGGTGAGCGTGTCCACCGACACCTCCGGCTGCTCCAGACGCGGCATGACCAGCCAGTCAACCTGCTCGTCGGCCTGCTGCAGCGCCTCGACGACCATGTCGAGCGACACATACGGGCTCGGGAAGCCGTTGAGGAGGGAGAGCGAGAAGGGCGCGCGCGTGATGACCCGGAAGCCCACGCCGCCCGCGCCGGACGCCGGCTTGAAGCACGCCTTGTGGCCGTCGGCCTCAAGCTCCTCCACGGCCGCGACCAGCTCGTCCGCGGTCCGCACCCGCCACCACGGCGGCACCGGCACACCGATCTTCTGGACCGCCTCGTAGGCGACGACCTTGTCGTGGAAGACGGCCACACCCTCCGGCGGCGGCGCGAGCAGCGCCGTGCCGACCGCGGCGAAGTCCACGCGGTGCGCCACGATCGCGGCCTGGTGCAGCCGCGGCACGAACACGTCGATGCCGCGCCGCTGGCACTGGTCGAGGGCGAACTCGACGTAGGCGGCGGGGGAGAGGCCCTCCGGCTCCAGGTCGGCGGTGTCGGCGGCGGCCAGCACGGGCGAGTCGGCGTCTCCGTGTGTCGCGTGGATCTCGACGGCCCGATCACTGGGATTTCGCCGCAGCTGATCCATGAAGAACACGTTCTCCGCGTACGTGCGGTTGAGCCAGACGCGTACGCGAGAGATCATGCAGGCCGCCTTTCGGGCATTTTCGGGCAGAGCGAAGCGGGCCCGTGCCCGGGCTGTGTGCTGGGAGGAACACCAAACCGCCCCTTGCGAAGGGAAGTTCCATACGGTGGTGTTGGGGCGATCATACGGCGTCCCCGGGGGTGCGCGTGCAACGCCGGTGTTACGGATTCGGCGATCATGGAGTGTCGGCGCAGCGATCCACTCTTGTACCAGGCAGGCAAATGTGTTCTGGTGGTCCGACCCGGGAGCTCGGAGGGGGCGAGAGGTGACGTCGACGGTCGGTGGCGCGGCACAGCTTCTGGCCGTCAGCGATCTGCACATCGGCTATCCCGAGAACCGCTCCCTGGTCGAGGAGATGCGCCCCGGGACCGACGACGACTGGCTCCTCGTGGCCGGCGACGTGGCGGAGACCGTCGCCGACGTCCGCTGGGCCCTGGAGACCCTCGCCGGGCGCTTCCGCAAGGTCGTCTGGGCCCCCGGCAACCATGAACTGTGGACCCACCCGAAGGACACCGTCACCCTGCGTGGCGTCGCCCGCTACGACCACCTCGTCGAGATGTGCCGGGAGCTCGGCGTCCTCACCCCCGAGGACCCCTACCCCGTCTGGGACGGCCCCGGCGGCCCCGTCGCCGTCGCCCCGCTGTTCCTCCTGTACGACTACTCGTTCCTGCCGGCCGGCTGCACCACCAAGGAGCAGGGCCTGGAGTACGCGCACGGCACCGGCGTCGTCTGCAACGACGAGTTCCTGCTGCACCCCGACCCCTACCCCTCCCGCGAGGCCTGGTGCCGGGCCCGGGTCGCCGAGACCGGGCGCAGGCTCGCCGAGCTCCCCGACGACCTGCCCACGGTCCTGGTCAACCACTACCCGCTGGACCGGCACCCCACCGACGTCCTGTGGTACCCCGAGTTCGCGATGTGGTGCGGCACCGCACTGACCGCCGACTGGCACCGCAGGTTCCGCGTGGAGACCATGGTCTACGGCCATCTGCACATCCCGCGGACCACCTGGCACGAAGGGGTCCGCTTCGAGGAGGTGTCGGTGGGCTACCCACGGGAGTGGCGGCAGCGGCCGGAGCCGCCCGGACAGCTGCGCCGGATCGTGCCAGGGGAGGTCGGCGCACGGTGATCGAGGACCTGCTGCCCGACGCGGTGGTGGCCGTCGAGAGGTACGGCCACGACGAGCCGGAGAACGCGACGCTCTACCCCGAGGAAGCGGCGATCGTCGTACGGGCCGTCGCCAAACGCCGTCGTGAGTTCGCCGCCGTGCGGGCCTGCGCCCGCGGGGCCATGGAGAAGCTCGGCGTACCGCCGCAGCCGATCCTGCCCGGTGAACGCGGTGCCCCGCAGTGGCCGGTCGGCCTGACCGGCAGCATGACCCACTGCGACGGATACTGCGCCGCCGCCCTGGTCCGTGCCACCGACCTCGCCTCCCTCGGTATCGACGCCGAACCCCACGGCCCGCTCCCCGAGGGCGTGTTGGAGAGCGTGTCCCTGCCGGCGGAGCGGGACAGACTGCGGGAGCTCGCCGAGGCGCACCCGGCCGTCCACTGGGACCGGCTGCTGTTCAGCGCCAAGGAGTCCGTGTACAAGGCGTGGTTCCCGCTCACCGGCAAGTGGCTGGAGTTCTCCGAGGCCGACATCAGGGTCCTCGTCGAGCCCGGAGAACCCTTCAGCGGCACCCTGCACGCCGAACTCCTCGTCCCCGGCCCGCTGGTGGGCGGCGCGCGGCGTGGCGTCTTCGAGGGGCGCTGGACGGTCCGGGACGCTCTGGTCGCGACGTCCGTGACCGTGCCGCACGGCTGAGCGCACGGCACGGACCGCCGGCCGTGGCTACGCCTGCGGCGGGCGCCAGCTCTTCAACAGCCTGAAGAACGCCTCCTCGTTGCCCGCGAGGCCCGCGTCCGCCAGTGCCTGTTCGGCCTCGGCGAGGACCGCCGGCGGGACCACCGGCGGCCGGGCGGCGTCCGGGGGACCGGACGCGGTGTCGAAAGCGGCTCGGACCGTGTGCAGCAGCCGCAGATACGCCTGGACGGCGGTGCGCTCACGGTCGGTCAGTACGGCGGTGGGCATCGGCGGCTCTCCCCAGGTCGGCGTCGGTCGCACCCCCGGCCGGGGCGCGTCGGTCGCACCCCGCACGGGTGTGTGTCTCCAGCTTGCCGTCCACCACTGACAATCCGGCCTCCGCGCCCGCCCGCCGACCCGCTTAGCGGAGGCGAAACCTCACCGAAATCACCGTGGGGAAAGGGGTCCTACGCTGGACGGAAGGGCTTTCGGCCGCCTCGTCGCGGCCAGGGGAAGGCCAGGCGAAAGGGAGGCGAGTACGTGGTCGACGACCCGCGACGGCGCCCGGTGCGCGCCGTCCGGCTGCGCCCGGTGGGCGACGGCGAACTGGAGCTGCAGTACCGCGTCGTGCACGGCTACCGGCGCGCCTTCCGCATGGCCGGCGAGGGCCCGCCGCTCGTGCTCATCCACGGCATCGGGGACTCCTCCGCGACCTGGGCCGAGCTGATCCCCGACCTCGCGCGCACCCATACCGTGATCGCCCCCGATCTGCTCGGCCACGGCGACTCCGACAAGCCGCGCGCCGACTACTCGGTGGCTGCCTACGCCAACGGTGTGCGGGACCTGCTCACCACCCTCGGCATCGAGTCGGCCACGCTGGTCGGGCACTCGCTGGGCGGCGGGGTGGCGATGCAGTTCGCCTACCAGTTCCCCGAGCGCACCGAGCGGCTCATCCTGGTCAGCGCGGGCGGTGTGGGCCGTGAGGTCAACCCGGTGCTGCGGCTGGTGTCCCTGCCCGGCGCCCACCTCATGCTGTCCTCGCTGCGGCTGCCCGGCATGCGGCTCCAAGTGGGCCTCGCGGTGCGGCTGATGAAACTGCTCGACACCGACCTCGGCCAGGACGCCCCGGACCTGCTGAACCTGGTCGACGCCCTCCCCGACGAGACCTCGCGCAACGCCTTCATCAGGACCCTGCGCGCGGTCGTCGACTGGCGCGGCCAGGTCGTCACCATGCTCGACCGCTGCTATCTCACCGAGGGCATGCCGACCATGCTGCTGTGGGGGGACCGGGACAGCGTGGTGCCCGTCCGGCACGCCTTCGGGGCGCACGAGGCGATGCCCGGCAGCCGGCTGGAGATCTTCGAAGGCGCGGGCCACTTCCCGTTCCACACCGACCCCGCCCGGTTCGTCTCCCTGGTCGAGGAGTTCACGACGACCACGGACCCGGCGCACTGGAGCAGGGAGCACTGGCGGGAACTGCTGCGGGAGGGCACCCCGGGCACGCCGCGGACCCGTGGTGTGGAGCGTGAGCGCAGAGAGGCGAGCGAACGCAGCGCCACGTGAGGGGCGCGAACTCCGGGCCCACAGCCCCGGTCGCGGTCAGCCCTGTGGTCCCAGATAGCCCAGCGACGTCTCGATCCGCCCCGCCAGGTGATCGCGCTGCACCGGGCCCCGCAGTGACGAACCCGCCAGCCAGGTACGGCACTTGCTGGCGAGCAGCAGGCCGAAGTTCTCCGCCTCCCGCTCGTCGTCGAGCTCGAAGCGGCTGCGGGCGGCCACCTTGCGGACCGTGGCCTGGAGGTCGGCGTCGTCGCTGAGGAGCCGGGCGGCGACGGCGGCGCCCTCGACGTGGTGGGAGCAGTAGCCGGCGTTCATGTGCCACAGCTCGTGGCCGAGGATGACCAACTGGTGCTCGGGTGCGGTGCGTTCCTCGATCACGACGAGGTCCTGGTCGGCCATGTCGAGCCACAGCCCGCTCGCCGTGCCGACCGGGAAGGGCGCCGTACGGAAGTGGACGGGGCGGCCCCGGCGTCTGCTCATCGCGTCGCACAGGGCGCCGTACAGGTCGTCGGGCCGTGCCGGCGCGGTGAGTGCCAGCTCCGCCACCAACTCGCCGCTCAGGCGGCGCATGTGCTTACCGATGCCCACAGTTGTCTCCCGGATCAGGACTCGGGCCGCTTGACGCTCTCCAGGAGCATGTCCAGCCACTCGGCGACCTTGTCACGGTGCTGGTCGGTGGGCAGCTGTGCGGCCCGCCAGGCGATCCCACGGACGCCGTGGTCCAGCAACAGCCGCTCCAACGGGTCACCGGCGGCCGCCGCCGCCTCGCGCTCCCGGTCGGCGAGCTTGTGCAGGAGCTCCTGCTCGGTGTGCTGGAGCGCGCCCGCGAGCGCCTCCGGGTCCTCGGCCGTCAGGAACCCGGCGTGCACCCGGAAGAACCGCTGGATGGCGTCGCAGTGCTCCATGGTGGGGCGCCGGTCGCCGTTGATGAGGGCGCCGGCCTGCTGCCGGGACATGCCCGCACCGTCGGCGATCTCCTGCTGGGTGTACTTGCGCCCGTTGGGCTTGAGCCGGGTACGGCGCAGCAGGTCGAGCCGCTGCAGGAACCGCGCCTGGACGTCCGGTTCGCCCGCCGGGCGCCCGCCGAGCAGGGCCTTGACCACGGGTTCGGGAACACCGGAGGCGACGGACAGGCGACCGGTGTCGAAGACCCGCGCGTGCGCCACGCCGAGCCGGTCGGCGAGCGCGGTGACGCGGGCGACGACGGCCGTCAGCACGACCGTTGCCGCGCCGTCCGGGCTCCCGAAGCCATCCGACACCGACAGATCTCCTACGTCTCTCACCCGACGTCTCACAGGCAGTCGCCGTGAACTTCCCGGAGAGTAGCCGGTTGTTCGAACTTACATCCAGGTCTCGCCACAACTGTGGCCAATTTCAGCCGTCAACCGCCGCAGAATGCCACGATAGTTGACATGGCTTGCTCCAGAGA
The DNA here is from genome assembly GCF_036174265.1 of Streptomyces sp. NBC_00285. Classification (NCBI taxonomy): domain Bacteria; kingdom Bacillati; phylum Actinomycetota; class Actinomycetes; order Kitasatosporales; family Streptomycetaceae; genus Streptomyces; species Streptomyces sp. NBC_00285. Next base: position 8,830,820 of record NZ_CP108055.1, read on the forward strand.
AGCAGGATCAAGGCGCCGCGTGAAGGCCGCATAGGCAAGAGGGGTGACCTCCCGATGGCATATCAGGCAGGTGGGCAGCGGTCGGAACTGCGGCCCATCCCCGAGGGGCTCGAAGCCCAGGCGTATCTGCAGGACTACGCCACGCTCCTGGAAGCCGTCCCCTTCCCGTCCGTCGTCCTCGACCACCGCTGGGACGTCGTCCTCGCCAACACCGCTTTCGCGTCACTTTTCCGTGCCGTGGGCCCCCACCCGACCGCCATGCCGGGCGACAACTTCCTCAGGTTCGTCCTCTTCCACCCCGACGCGAGCAGCGTCCTGGGCGAACACGAGTCCCGCTGGTGTCTGCCGATGCTCGCGCACTTCGCGGCCGCGGTGGAGCAACACGGCCACGACCACGCCCTCCAGACGATCCGCCGGGACATCGCCCAGGACCCGATCATGGACGCCGCCTACCGGCAGGGCCTGCCGCACTGGATCCGCGCGGTCGGCGAGCAGGCCGTGGAGCACGACGGCTCCGTACGCCCCTTGACGCACCCCGACCCGCGCTGGGGCACCACCGACTGCCGGATCGTCGACGAGACCCCGCCCACCCTGCGCGATCTGGGCTACACCAGGCTGACGCTGGTGCTGCGCCCGACCCCCGCCCGGCGTCGCCCGCGCCGCGAGGCGACCCACCTCACGGTGGTCCCCACCCCCCAGGTCTGACGGGCACCGTCGGCGTTCAGGTCGTCGACGGCGCCTCGTCAGTGATGTCGGTCCCCTCAGGGCGCGTCAGCGTGGCGGGGTGGTGTCCGGCTCCGCGACGGGAACGTCCTGCGCGGCGACCCCGCGCTTGGCCGCCTGGATCTGCTGGTACACATGGGTGCGCAGCTCGGCGAAGCGCGGAGCCACACGGGTGTGCAACTGGTCCCGCTCGTCCGGCAGATCGACCTTCAGCTGCTCCCGTACGACGGTGGGGGACGCCGAGAGCACGATCACCCGTTCGCCCAGGTACACCGCCTCGTCGATGTCGTGGGTGACGAACAGGATCGTGATGCCGCGATCACGCCACAGCCGTCGTACGAGATCCTCCAGATCGGCACGGGTCTGCGCGTCCACGGCCGCGAACGGCTCGTCCATCAGCAGGACTTCGGGCTCGTACGCCAGCGCCCGCGCGATCGCGACCCGCTGCTGCATACCGCCCGAAAGCTGCCAGGGGTAGGCGGTGGCGGCGTCCGAGAGGCCCACCGACTCCAGCGCGTCGGTGACCAGCTCACGCCTTCTGGACTTGGTCAAGTCCTTCTGCTTGAGGGGGAGTTCGACGTTGTCGGCGACCCGCATCCAGGGGAAGAGACTGCGCCCGTACTCCTGGAAGACGAACGCCATGCCGGGCGGGGGACCGCTCACCTTCCGCCCGGCCAGGTGGACTTCGCCGGCCGTGGGGGCGAGCAGACCGCCCATGCACTTGAGCAGGGTCGTCTTGCCGCAGCCCGACGGGCCGACGAGACACACGAGTTCGCCTGCCTCGACGGTGAAGGTGAGATCCCGTAGCGCCTCCACGCGGCGGCCGGATCCCTCGTAGACCTTGTTCAGGCCGGATACGCCAAGCAGCGCGTGCATGGACCGCCCTTTCGCGTTCGGGTGACTCACGGGGACCGCCGGGCCGAGGCGCGCAGGCCGTGGTACCAGGCGAGGACCCGCCGCTCGACCAGGTGGAAGACGACGGAGAGCAGGTAACCGAGCAGACCGAGGACGATGATCCCGGTCCACATGTCGGGGACGGCGAAACTGCGCTGGAACTGGACGACGGTGAAGCCGATGCCGTTGCTGGCCGCGAACATCTCGCTGATGACCATCAGGATGATGCCGATGGACAGCGCCTGGCGCAGGCCCGCGAAGATCTGCGGGCTCGCCGCACGCAGCACCAGGTGGCGCAGGCGCGAGGGGCCGGTGATGCCGTAGGAGCGGGCCGTCTCCAGCATCACCGGGTCGACCGCGCGTACGCCCTCGACCGTGTTGAGCAGGATCGGCCAGACGCAGCCGCTCGCGATCACCGTGACCTTCATGGTGTCGCCGATGCCCGCGAACAGCATGATGACCGGTATCAGCACCGGCGGCGGGACCGCCCGCAGGAACTCCAGGACCGGCTCGCACAGCGCCCGCACCCGCCGGTAGGTGCCGATGACGGTGCCGACCGCCACCCCGATGACGGCGGCCAGCGCGTACCCGGCCGTCAGCCGCCACATGCTCGGCAGGACGTCGTGGCGCAGCCGCTCACCGGTCCACACGTCCGGGAAGGTCCGGAGAATCGTGCGCAGCGGGGGCCAGAACACGTTGGTGCTGTCGGCGGAGGCCAGCCACCAGCCCGCGACCAGCAGCGCCGGCAGCGCGAGCACGAACACGAGCTGGAGTGCCAAGCGCCTCACACCGCCACCTCCCCGCGCACCGACTGGTGCCAGGCCAGCGCCCGTCGCTCCACGGTACGCGCGCCGACGTTGATGAGCAGCCCCAGGAGGCCGGTCACCACGATCAGCGCGTACATCTCCGGCACCGCCTGCGAGTTCTGCGCGACCGCGATCCGTGCGCCCAACCCCGGTGCCCCGATGACGAGTTCACCGGTGATGGCAAGGATCAGAGCCACGGCCGCGGCCAGCCGGACACCGGTCATCACGTACGGCAGCGCCGTCGGCCACAGCACGTACCGGATCCGCGCCCAGGTGCCGAGCCCGTACGACCGTGCCGTCTCCTCGGCGACGGGGTCGACGTCCTGGACGCCGTAGAGCGTCTGGATGAGGACCTGCCAGAAGCTTGCGTACACGACGAGCAGCAGCACCGAGCGCAGTTCGCTGCCGTACAGCAGTACCGCCAGCGGGATGAGGGCGACCGAGGGGATCGGGCGCAGGAACTCGATCGTCGAGGCCGTCGCCTCGCGCAGATACGGCACGACCGAGAGGATCACCCCGATGACGATGCCCGCGGAGGCGGCGATGGCCAGGCCCATGGCCCAGCCGGTGAGGGTGTCGCCGAGCGCCGTCCAGAAGGCGCCGTCGGAGAGTTCGTCCGCGAAGGCGCCCGCGATCCTGCTGGTCGGCGGGAAGTACTCCTCCTTGACCAGGCCGAGGCGCGGTACCACCTCGCCGAGTGCGAGGAAGGCCGTGAGACCGGCGGCGCCCAGCGCCGCGTTCTCAAACCTCATGGAAGGAGCGCGTCGACGTCGGGGGTCTTCTTGAAGAACCCGTCCTCCTTGCCCAGTTTCGCCAGCGCCTCGATGGAGGTCCTGTTCGGCTCGGCCGGCCACTTCGGGAGGATCACCTGCTTCAGCACCGACGCCGGGATCTTGGTGTACGTCGTGATGATCTGGCGTGCCTCGTCCGGGTGGGAGTCGGCGTAGGCGAGGGACTCGGCGGTGGCCTCCTGGAACTTCTTCACCACGTCGGCGTTCTGCTGCTGGTACTGCGTGGAGGTGAAGTACATGGCGACCGTGGTGTCCTTCGCCACGTCCACCAGCGGGGAGGCGATCACCTGGCCGCCCTGGCTCTTGATGGTGGCCAGCGCGGGCTCGACCGCGCAGGCCGCGTCGACCTGACCGCCGTCGAGTGCGGCGGGCATCTGGTCGAAGGCCAGCTCAACGAACTTCACCTTGTCCGGGTCACCGCCGGCCGCGCGCACCGACTGGCGCACCGCGGACTCGTTGATGTTCTTCAGGGTGTTGATGGCGACCTTCTTGCCCTCCAGGTCCTTCGCGGACTTGATCGAGCTGCCCTTCTTCACGGCAATCGCGGCAAAGTCCTTGCCCGCGACGCCGGTTGAGGCGATGCCGTTGGAGACCGCCTTGATCGGCACCCCGGACGACTGGGCGAGGAGAAGGGAGGTGACGTTGGAGAATCCGAACTGGAACTGCCCGCTGGCGACCCCGGGCACGATCGCGGCGCCGCCCGACGCGTTCGAAATCTGCAGCTTCAGGCCGTGCTTGCTGTAGAAGCCCTTCTTCTGGCCCAGATAGACCGGCGCGACATCGACGATCGGTATGAGACCGAGCTTGACGGTGGTGATCCCGCCGGACGGCGATCCTCCGTCCGGGGCCCCCGAATCGCCGGACGAGCCACAGGCCGACGCGGTGACCAGGAATAATCCGGACGTGAGGATGGCGAGCAGACGACGCATGGCTCCTCCTGTGCAGACTTGGTTGTTCCGACAGGTGTGCGCAGACCGCACAGTGGTGCTCAGCGCGAAAGGTATGGGGCTCGCGGGGGTAGGGTCAATGCCTTTGGCTAACAATATTGTTGACAGTTGCCGAATCGTGCGCCCGGTCCGCACCCCGAGCGCACCTCCCGCGTCCTCCGGAGGCGACGATGCCCCAAGCCGACCGCGCTCCCCATTTCGTCCGGTCCCTGGAGCGCGGTCTCGCCGTCATCCGCGCTTTCGACGCCGACCACCCGGAACTGACCCTCAGTGAGGTCGCCCGCGCCTGCGGACTGACCCGCGCCGCGGCCCGCCGCTTCCTGCTGACCCTGGCCGACCTCGGATACGTCCGCGCCGACGGCCGTGCCTACCGGCTCACCCCGCGCGTGCTGGAGCTCGGCTACTCCTATCTGTCGAGTTTCTCGCTGGCCCAGATCGCCGAACCGCATCTGGAGCAACTGGGCCGCAACACAGGGGAGTCGACGTCCCTGTGCGTGCTCGACGGCGACGACGTCGTGTACGTGGCCAGGGTGCCCGCACGCCGGATCATGACCGCGGCGATCACCGTCGGGACGCGTTTCCCGGCGTACGTCACCTCGGTGGGCCGGGCGATCCTGGCCCACCTGCCCGCCGAGGACCTCGAAGTCCGGCTGGCCCGCGCCGAGTTGCGCCCGGTCACCGCCCGCACGATCGTCTCCGTCGACCTGCTGCGGGCGGAACTGCAGCGGGTGCGGCGGCAGGGTTACGCCCTCGTCGACCAGGAACTGGAGGAGGGGCTGCGCTCGGTCGCCGCCCCGGTGCGGGGCCGGGGCGGCGAAGTGGTGGCGGCGGTCAACATCCCCGTCCAGGCGGGCCGTACGACCCTTGCAGCGATGCGGCGGGACCTCTTGCCGGCGCTGCTGGAGACGGTGGCCGGAATCGAGGCCGACCTCCGGATCGCTACAGGTCCAGCACCAGCTTCTTCCCCCGGCACCGGGACACGCAGATCATCATCGTCTCCCCGGCCTCCCGCTCCTCGTCGGTGAGCACCGAGTCCCGGTGGTCCGGGGTGCCTTCGAGGACATCGGTCTCACAGGTGCCGCAGGTGCCCTCGGTGCACGAGAACAGCACCTCCACGCCCGAGGCACGCACGGCGTCGAGCACGGAGACGTCCGCGGGGACGGTCAGGCTCCTGCCGCTCTGCGCCAGCTCGACCTCGAACTCCGTGTTGTCACCCGCCGGTTGCTCCTTCGGCGCGAACCTCTCCACGTGCAGCAGTCCGGCCGGGCAGCGCTCCTCCACCGCGTCGAGGAGCGGACCGGGTCCGCAGCAGTACACGAGCGTGCCCTCGGGGACGCCGTCCAGCACCGACGCGAGGTCCAGCAGACCCGTCTCGTCCTGCGGGGCGACGGTGACGCGGTCACCGTAGCGGCTCAACTCCTCGGTGAACGCCATGGAGTTGCGCGTCCGGCCGCCGTACAGCAGCGTCCACCGGGCGCCCTCGGCCTCCGCGGCCGCGAGCATCGGCAGGATCGGTGTGATGCCGATGCCGCCCGCGATGAACCGGTAGTGCGGCGCGGGCCGCAGGGCGAAGTGGTTGCGCGGACCGCGTACCCGGACCTTGTCGCCCTGCTGCAACTGCTCGTGCACATGGGCGGATCCACCGCGCCCGGCCGGCTCGCGCAGGACGGCGATCCGCCATCCCGTACGGTCGGCGGGGTCGCCGCACAGCGAGTACTGGCGCTCAAGACCGGGCCCGAGCACCACGTCGATGTGGGCGCCGGGCTCCCACGCCGGGAGCGGTTCGCCCAGCGGGTGGCGCAGGGTGAGGGCGAGCACGCCGTCGGCAGCCGACTCCCGGCGGCCGACGACGAGTTCGGCTTCGTACGCGTCACTCATGAGCTGTGTCCTTCGAGCGGTGTCCTTGCGGCTCGTCGTCCTGCGGGTTGTCCTGCGGGGAGTGGCCGTTCGGGTGCGCGAGCATCCACTCCCACATCTCGATCGGGTCCTGCGAGGTGTGCTCGCGTCCGCAGTGACAGGTGCCGTGCAGGGTGTCGGTGCCCGGCAGCCAGTCGATGCGGTAGATCTCCCCGGTCGCGCCGGCAGTCACAGGACCTTCTCCACGGGCTTGTCGCCCTCCTCGACGAGACGGGCGAGGATACGGCGGGCGGCGAGACCTCCGGTGTCGATGTTGATGCTCAGTTCCTGGTAGCCGGTGCGCTCGGTGCCCAGCGTCCTGTGGAGCAGGTTGAGCGCGTCGACGTCCTGCATGACGACGGTGTGGTTGTTGCCCCGCAGGAACTCGGTGACCTCGGCGACCTCGGTCGCCCAGTCGCGCGAGACCATCCAGAAGTCGTACACCTTGCCGTCGTCGGACGGCGTGATGGCGTACGTGATCTCGGTGTGGAAGCCGTTCGGGTCGCTGCCGTCGGCCTCGGGCAGCACACCGACCGGGGCTATGCGGCTGTGCAGCAGATACAGGCAGGGGGCGTGGTACTCGATGTCCTGCCAGCGGGTGATCCGGCCCTCGATGCCGGTGGACCTGGCGTAGAACGGCGGGCATTCGGCGTCGTCCATGTGCCGGCTCACCCGCACGATGCCTGCGCCCTCGTCGACCTCGGTGGTGATCGGCGTCTCGGCGACCTCCGGGGTGCCGATGTAACCGCCGTGCAGATAGGTCTCGTGGGACAGGTCGAGGAGGTTGTCGACCAGCAGCCCGTAGTCGGCGTCGATCGGCTCCATGCCGCGGACGGTGACCCAGCCGGGGGAGTCGAGGTGCCTGGCCCGCGGGATGGTGTCGGCGTCGGCGAGTGCCGGGTCGCCGATCCACACCCAGACCAGGGAGTCCACCTCGGCGACGGGGTAGGAGGCGACGCGCGCGGTACGCGGTACGCGCTTCTGGCCGGGCACGTACACACAGGTGCCCGTCCTGTCGTAGGTGAACCCGTGGTACCCGCACACGAGCTTGTCGCCGTCCAGCCGACTGGGCTTCTCGTGCAGCGGGAACCTGCGGTGCACACAACGGTCGGCGAGCGCGACGGGCGTCCCGTCCTCCTCGCTGCGGTAGAAGACGAGGGGCTCACCGAGGATCGTCCGGCCGAGCAACTCCTCACGCCCGACCTCATGGCTGTAGGCGGCGACGTACCACTGGTTCCTGGCGAATGCGGTGGTGTGCGGCATGGCTGCGGCTCCCGTCGTTGGGTGACGACGACATCGTCCGGAAGGGCGTCATGGGAGCGCAATACCTCTTCCGTCTCACGGAAGCAGATCGGTGAAAGGCCTGTTCAGGGTATGTAGTCCCTCGTGGGGTCGAGTCGGGATGGGCTCGGGCCGACACGCGGCACTGTGTCTGCATCGCTGGGCTACGTGTCTGCTTCAGGGGTGTTGACCTACGAGGCTGATCCCAATTGGGGGTGAGGGTGAGGCCGGGCTGGGCAGCCATTTCCAGGCCCTCGAAGGCGAGGGCGGGGGCGCCGACGGACTGGTGGTGGAAGCGGTTGGTGCCGGTGCTGTGGTGGCGGACGTCCTGGGCGCCCCAGCTGGTGCGGAACTCCGCGCGGCGGGTGGACAGTTCCTGATCCAGCGCCGTGGCAAGGAGATCGTCGAGACCCCCGCCGACACCATCACCTGGACCCTGTTTGTTTCCTGACCGCCGACGCCGACGGCCCGGCGCGCATGCCACGGGTGGGTGGCGTTGCTGCCGGGCCGTCAGTCACTCACGCGGTCTCACTTTGCGTGCGAAGCCCTGCGGCGACGTCCGCGAAGCATCAACATGCCGCTGGCAGCGATGATCAGCATGCGCTGTAAAGCGTTCAGCTCTGTCCCGTAGTCGATGGCCAGCGGGGTCGCTGGAACCAGGACCCCGCACGTGGCGAGCGCGAGCTATGGTCGGCATACGGCGCGCCCGCGTCGCTGCCGGCTGTGATCCGACCACGGTGTGTGACACCCCGAGGCCGTCGAACCCGTCACGTACGGGGCCTGGTGGAGGGTCAGGCGCCCGGGTGCAGACCGGGCCAGCCGGGTGTCGGGTCGCCCTTGACCTCGCCGAAGTAGAGGGCGAAGGTCTGCTTCAGCCGCTCGACCTGGGCCCGGTCCTCCATGAAGCGAGGGAACCCGTCCACGTTGGCGTTCGGGTACTCCCAGATCGGCTTCAGGCCGGTGGGCGGCGCGATGTCCGTGCGCACCGACCAGCCGTTGGAGGTCTGACGCTCGGTGGACAGCTGCCAGTTGAGGTAGAGCTTGGCCGCCGTGGGGTTGGCGGCCTGCTTCAGGATCGCGATCCGCTGGCCCCACGCCATGAACGGGTGCCCGTCGGTCATCATCCAGCGGGTCGGGGTGGTGGCGAGCGGGTTGCCGCCCGCGCCGACGCCGATGATCTTCTCCTTGCTGGCGACGGCGGCGCCGGGGGAGAAGGAGCCGCGGGCGAACTGCGGCTGCTGTGCGGCGAAGTCGGCCACCCAGTCCCAGCCGTAGGTCTCGGCGTAGAGGGCGAAGAGGTAGAGCACCGCGTCGTCGTCGTGCGGGTAGGAGGAGGCGATGGCGCCCTTCCAGCGCGGGTCGACCAGGTCCAGCGGCGTCTGCGGCGCGTCGGCCCCGGCCGCCGCCACGTCGTACAGGTAGCTGAAGGCGATGACCATGCCGGCCACCCAGGCGCCGTCCGGGTCCCTGAACTTCTTGTGGAGCTTGCTGAAGCCGGCGGGCTTGTAGTTCAGCAACCGCCCCTGACGCTTCCAGCGGGTGAAGTCCTGCAGCGTCTGCAACTGCACCACGTCGGGGACCAGGGTGTCCGTCGCGAACTGGTTGTCCACGCGGACGTCGTGGTACTTGCTGTAGTCCACGATGAGGTTGAGGTCGATCTCTGGGAACCGCGCGCGGAAGGCGGTCCGGGCGCCCGCACCGCTGCCCGAATTGGCGAGGTCGCCGCCCGCGTAGATCACGAGCTTGCCGCCTTCGGCGACGGCGGCCTGGTACAGCTCGTCGAGGGTCCTGGTCTCCTCGGAGCCGGCGCCGGCTCCGCGTGCGGATGTGACCGGGGAGGCCGCGGCGGGGGACGCGGTGGCGCCGAGCGTGCCGAGGCCGAGCGCGGCGCCCGCTCCGGTAGCCAGGAGTCGTCGTCGACTGGGAATGCTGGTCACTGGGGTAACCCTTTCTGCGTGGGGGCAGTGGTGGGCCCGGTATAAGGGCGGCGGACCGCCTTGGCCGGGAGGGCGGGAGCGAAAGCAGCGAAGTCGGTGGTCTCGTACGGTCTGCGCCTCAGACCGGCGGTGAGCTTGCCCGAGCCGAGGATGTCGGAGGCGAGCCGGTGGCCGTCGGTGGGGGTGAGGTCGGCGTCGGTCGGCAGCGCCTCCTGCTCGCTGTTGACGAGGACGGCGGTTCCTGACTTGCTGCCGACCGGAACGTCCAGATCGAGGCCGGTGAATTCGCGTGTGCTCATCAGGACTCTTCGCTGTTCGGTCGAGGATGGGGCCCGCTGACGCGAGCCATTCATCTGACAAGACGGTATCTGACAGATCAGGCATTGTTGTCATGGGGGCACTCGGTGTGATGCGAGTCGCACCGGGTCTGCTGTTGCGGCCACCGTCGGCCGGGTGGGTGGTGGCGTGGCGTGAAGTGCATGGGGCGTGGGCGGAGTTGGGAGAGAGCCTGCGGAGGACCGCAGCACCGGCGGAGCGCAGAGATTCCTCGCCGCGTTCAGCGGGATCGCACCCCACCTGCGACCCCACCGCCACGGCCTGTCCGCTACCCGCTGCCGAGCCGAGATGATCATCTGCTTCACCATCTGGGATCACATCACCGGCATTGCCGGCCTGCCCGCAACAACCTGACCCGGGCCGACACCCGGGCCGGTCGCGGTCCAGCACACGGTCAGGCACTCACGCACCCAACAACGTGCCAGCGCCCTCCGGATTCCGCCCAGGTCGCCACCGGCGTACGGCGTGGTCGGGCCCGCTGACGTACCCGTTGCCACCTCTTCGACCGTGCCCTGGCTGGAGTTGAGGATGTGGGAGGGCGGGAAGGCCGGAATGCTTGGGCTTCAGTCCGAGGGGCAAGTCGACGCGGTGCGGTTACGCGGCGCGGGTGAACTGCCACCAGTTCATGTTGAACAGGTAGCCGCTGCCGCCGGTGAACTGCAGGTAGAGGTCCTGGGTTCCCGTCGCGCCGTTCACCGGGCAGGTCACCGTGGTCCAGGCCTGCCAGCCGCCGGTGTTCGGCACACTGCACCGTCCCGCTCGGACTGCCCAGGCGCAGCTCGACGGTGCCGCCGCCGCCGGCGGAGGCCACGCGCGCCGTGTAGGAGGAGGCGCCGGCGCCGAAGGCCACTCCCTTGACCTTGATGGAGTCGCCGGGTTCGATCCAGCCGACGTCCATTCCGCCGTCACTGGTCCATTCGGTCTCGATCCCGGAACCCCAGGCGATCGTCTCGGCCTCCTGGCGTACGTACGGGTCAAGCGCACCGACCTGGGGTGCACCGATGTTCGTCATGTTGATCGTCGGGATCGTTCCGTCAGCGTTGTAGGAGAACTTCTCCACTGCGACCGAGCGGGTGAAGCCGCCGCCGCCCGGGAGGGCGCCGTTGTGGTAGAAGAAATACGAGTTGCCCTGAAAGTCCACGATGCCCGGGTGGTTGGTGAAGGCGCTGCCCTGGGCGGGCATGACCGTTCCACGGTAGGTCCACGGCCCGGTCGGGCTGGGTGCCGTGGAGTAGGCGATGAACTCCGAGCAGCACTTGGCCGCATACACCATGTAGTACAGGCCGTTCCGCTTGTAGACCCAGGGTGCTTCTTCGTACAGCGTGGGGCGGTCGGGGTTGTCGGTGCGGGTTCCGAAGCCCGCGGTGGTGAGCGGAATTTGGGCGGGGCTGCCTGCGTACGACGTCATGTCCGCGTTCAGCTTGACGTACCACAGGTTCGGATGGCCCCAGTACAGGTAGGCCTGGCCGTCGTCGTCGATGAAGACGGTCGGGTCGATCTCACTGTTCTCCACCAGCGGGTGGCCGAGGGCGTCCCGGAACGGGCCGGTGGGGCTGTCCGACACCGCCACGCCGATGGCCATCCGGCCGGTCGCCCGGGCCGTCACCGGCACATACCAGTAGAACTTGCCGTCCCGTTCGACGGCCTGGCCCGCCCACGCGTCGGTGGACGCCCAGCTGAAGGTGGCCAGGCTGAGCGGCGAGCCGTGGTCGGTCCAGTTGACCATGTCGGCGGAGGACCACACCCGCCAGTCCTTCATCACGAAGGAGGAGTTGGAGCCGTCCTCGTCGTGCCCGGTGTAGAGGTAGACCCGTCCGTTGTAGACCAGCGGGGCCGGGTCGGCGGTGTAGACGTGCTGCACGATCGGGTTGTCGGCTCTGGCCGCTGTGGGATGCACCACGGCGGGAAGGACGGCGAACGCCAATATGAGGATCAGTCCCCAGGTTGCCCGGGCGAGTCTCGTACCGGTGGCGGGTGATCTCACCGCGGTCGGGTGAGCCGTTGGCCTGTGTGCGGCGGTACTGGCCATGGTGTGGTCCTTCCTGGTGCTGCGGGTCGGGGACTGAGTAGCTGGTCAGATGCGGGGAGGAACGTTGCCGCGCTCGGGGTGCGGTCAGCGCGAACCGTGCGATGCGGACGGAGCCGCCGAGTGTCCGCGTGGTGTGGTGGGAAAGGGCGAAGCGGTAGCCCGTGAAGAACTGCCGGGTGCGGCCCCTGGTGAACGCGGGCCCCAGGCGGGTCAAGCTGGTGCCGTCGGTGCTGTGGAGAAGGTTCCCGGACGGGGGGCGCCGGGGCGGATGTCGGCGGCCGCGCGCAGCCGGATACGACCGCCCGTGACGTTGGCGCTCGCGACTTCGGCGCCGGTGGTGTTCCAGTTGCTGTCCGTCGCGGATCGTTGCGTAGTCCAGCTGGATGGTCGCGGTGGAGGTGGGTCCCTGAATCCGGTGGGTGAGGGTATTGCGCGCCCGGTACAGGTGGTTGGTGGCCGTCGCGGTGCGCAGGGTCAGGCCGTTGTTGACGGACCACTTGTCGTCGTCCGGATTGTGGTTCCCTTCCCGCTTCGGTTTCACGGTCGTTGCGTCGTAGGTGTCGCCGCCGGTCAGTGGGGTGCCCTGGCGGGGTGGCGGCGGCGGGACGGGGCTGGGACAGGACGTGCCCCAGGCACGGCCTGCGAGTTGGACGTCGGGCCGGCCGCGTCAGGCCTGATACGAGGACCACGGCCGCGCGGCACAGGCGCGGGCGCGGCATGGTGCGGGTGACGTCACGCGATGCTCCAGGAGGCGATCGGGGCTCGTCGCACGAATGCCGGGTGCACCCTTCAAGGTCCGGCACTTGGCGTGTGGGGGAGAGCCTTACTGGTACGGATGATGCGGGTGTTGTCATGCCCGGCATGTGCACCATGCGCAAGTCGCTTCGGCGGGCGTGTTCGAGACTGCGAACGTGGACCGACCCTTCGGACGGCATGGATCCTAGGAGTTGAGAGCGGGCAGCACAAGATCCTTGATCGACCCATTCATTCCGAAGATCGAGGAGTGGGGCGACCGGTCGCAGCGCGTGGTGCGAGCCGGCAAGCTCACGAACGCCTCCAGCTACTGGGGTTCACCGGGGACGAGCGGACGACGCGGCGGGCGGTCGCACGGGCGAAGGGAGCGGTGGCGGTCCGGCCGCCGTCGTACTTGACCGGCTGTGGATCGCCGAGCCCTCGCCGAACTCCGCGGGGCCTGTGCGGCCTTCTGGCGACAGGTCGGCACCTGCGTCCACCGCGAGACAGGCAGGGCGCCGGCCTCCCCGCCCGAGGCTCGAACGCACCCGCCTGCGCCCGCTGCCCCTCACACCCTCAATTTGGGCCGGGCGGCAACCTGTTCGGGAGCGGCGGCAACCAGTACTGCAGCGGCGCCTGTCCAGGCCCGCGCCCGCATCACTACCTGACCCTCACATCAAAGGCCCGTACAACCATGGGACTTGAAGCCGCCTGGTTTCACCCTGCGAACGTTTCTGCCCGCGGATCTTGCGAGAAGTATTGACGTCATTCATGGGATGTCTAGCATTCTCCCGATCGGCACTTCGACCGCTGTTCGTTATATCGAACAGTCGGGGTTCCGCCACACCGGCATCCGGGCAGCCCTTGACGGGCCCGACCGGAGTCGCTTGCTCAAGGATGACGAGGTCCTTATGCGCAGACGTAGTTTCAGCCGCAGACGCCCGTCCGCGGTGCTCGCCGCCGTGGTCGCGGCCCTGGCCGCGCTGGCGGCGCTGCTCGTCGCCGGCCCGGCGCAGGCGGCCACCACCAGCGACGTACGCGGTGTTGACTCCGGCCGCTGTCTCGATGTGGCGGGCGTCAGCCAGACCGATGGCGCGAACGTGCAGATCTGGGACTGCCACGGCGGCACCAACCAGCAGTGGACGCTGACGGACAGTAGTCAGCTGACCGTGTACGGCAACAAGTGCCTGGATGCCCGGGGCGGAGGCACCACGGCCGGGACCCCGGTGCAGATCTGGACGTGCAACGGCAGTGACAACCAGCAGTGGCGGGTGAACCCCGACGGCACGATCATCGGTGTGCGGTCCGGGCTGTGCCTGGAGGCCTCGGGCTGGGGCAAGACCAACGGCACGGAGGCGCGGCTCTGGTCGTGCCAAGGTGGCGCCAACCAGAAGTGGACCGGACTGTCGGGGGCGAACAACATGTGTGCTCTTCCGTCGACCTACCGCTGGACATCGACCGGCCCGCTGGCGGAGCCGAAGGCGGGGTGGGCCTCGCTCAAGGACTTCACCAGCGTCGTCTACAACGGCAAGCACGTCGTCTATGCCACGACGCACAACACCCTCGCCGGTGATGATGGGCGCTGGGGACTGACGACCTTCAGCCCCTTCACGAACTGGTCCGACATGGCCACCGCCACCCAGAACACGATCCCCTTCGACGGCATCGCGCCGACGCTGTTCTACTTCGCCCCGAAGAACCTCTGGGTGCTCGCCTACAACGGGGCTTGGCCATACAGCTTCGGATACCGCACCTCGAGCGACCCCACCAACCCCAACGGCTGGTCCGCGCAGCAGGAGCTGTTCACGGGCACCCTCCCGAAGGGCGGCCCCCTCGACGTGACCCTCATCGGCGACGACACGAACATGTACATGTTCTTCGCCGACGATGAGGGCGGCATCTACCGCGCCAGCATGCCCATCGGCAACTTCCCGGGCACCTTCGGCTCGTTCACGAAGATCATGAGCGACACGCCGCTCAACCTCTTCGAGGCGCCCGAGGTCTACAAGATCCAGGGTCAGAACCAGTACCTCATGATCGTCGAGGCCCAGAACTACACAGGGTACGGTCGCTACTTCCGCGCGTTCACGGCCACCAGCCTCGACGGCACCTGGACACCGCAATCCGGGGCCGACACCGTGACCAGCCCCTTCGCCGGCAGTGTCAACAGCGGCGCGACGGCCTGGACGACGGACATCAGCCACGGCGATCTGGTTCGCACCAACCCCGACCAGACCAAGACCATCGACCCTTGCAACCTGCAGTTCCTCTACCAGGGGCGCGACCCCAGCACCGACGGCGGGGACTACGGCCTCCTGCCGTACCGGCCGGGGGTACTGACACTGCAGCGCTAGCCGGTGGCGTGACGCAGGTGCTGGTGTTCCTGACGTTCGCGGGCAACTACGTACGCGAACGGGGTGAGCGTCACAGCGAGCGATCAGGAACGGGTGGAGTCGGAGCGGCGGGGTCGGTGAAAGGCCGAGCCGACCCACTGCTTGGCGCGTACGACCTCGAAGGATCTGCATCCCCCTTTTTCGCCGCGTCGGCCGCCATGACCGCGAGGTAGGCGTGGGCGGGCACGGCCAGGGTGATGTGCCGATACCAGCCGATGTGACGACGGACCTCGTACTGGTCCAAGCCGCACTCGTTCTTCGCCGCCTGAAAGCACTCCTTTCGGACCTCGCTGTCGGCCGTGCGCAGACCGAAACCCCCCCCTTGTCCAGCGGCGGGCAAGGGGAGTTTCGGTGGGCTTGAACCGGATACCGGTGTCAGCAGGAGCGTGAGCCCGCGAAGTCGACGCGGACGAGCTTCCACTGCTGGTTCACGCCGCCCCAGTCCGAGTACTGGACGATGCCGGTCCCGTCGGCGGAGGAGAAGCCCGGTACCTCGACGGCCTTCCCGCTGTTGCGGTTGATCAACCGGACGTATCCGTCCGGTGAGTCCGCCAACCGGAACTGCTGGTTCAAGCCATCGTGGTCGGTCCACTGGTGGATGGCGGCGTTGTCGGCGGTCGACCAGCTGTCGACGTCCAGCAGCTTGCCGGAGTGCCTCGCCTTCAACCGGTAGTAGCCGCCGCCGGAGTCCACGAACTGGAACTGCTGGTTGGTCCCGTCGTACCGGCCCCACTGCGTGACCGCGGCGCCGTCCGCGGAGCTCGCGCCCGCCACGTCCAGCGCCTTGCCGCTGTTGCGGTTGACCACGACGTACCAGGCGTTCGTGTCCACAGTGCCTGCTTGCGCCGTCGGCGCGCACGCGCGCAAGTCGAAGCGTTCCACCCGCACTTTGCCGCCGAGGGCCTTGGTGGCGTGGTTGAAGACGGCGAAGCGGTAGCCCATGAAGAAATTAGGTTTCTCGTTCATGGTGTAGGCCGGGCCGAGCGGGGTGAAGGTGGTGCCGTCGGTGCTGTAGGAGAACGTCGCCTGGCGGCCCGGTCCCGGGCTGATGTCGGCGGTGGCGCGCAGCCAGACGCGGTTGCCGGACGCGGGGAGGTCGGCGCGGGCCTGCTCGGTGCCGGTGCTGCTGGTGTTCCAGCTGGTGTCCATGGTCAGGCCGTCGAACATCACCAGCCTGCTGACGCCGTTCTGCCGCGTGACGCCGATCCAGGCGGAGGAGTCCCGCAGCATCGCCAGCCCGGCCCGGTCGCCGTCCGCCATCCCGGAGTAGTCGAGTACCACGGTCGCGGTGGAGGCGGGGCCCTGGATGCGGCGGGTGAGGGTGTTACGGGCGCTGTAGAGGTCGTCGGTGACGGTGGCGGTCCTGAGGGTGAGCCCGTTGTTGACGGTGAACGCGGCGGTGTCGGGGTTGTGGTTCCACTCCCAGTACGGCGCCAGCGCCGTCCCCTCGAAGGTGTCGGCGCCGGTCATCGGCGGGAGCGGGTGCGGGGTGACCGGGTAGGGGTATGTCTCGCCCCACGTGCCGTTGACGGTCTGGAGCTCGGGCCAGCCCTGGGCGTTCCAGGTGGCCGGGGCCAGGGCGGGGACGCGGCCGCCGGGATAGGCGTCGATGAAGCCCATGTAGTACCAGTCGCCGTTCGGGGTGTCGACCAGCGCGCCCTGGTGCGGTATGCCGCCGCCGGGGATCGGGCCGGGCAGGTTCAACAGCACCTCCCGCATTTCGTACGGGCCGAAGGGGCCTGAGGTGGACTTCCAGATGTACTGGCCGTTGGGCGGGAGGGTGACGAAGATGTAGTAGTTCCCGTTGATCTTGTAGAAGCGGGAGCCCTCCATCAGGTGCAACGCGTCGGGCTTGGTGAGCACGTGCTCGGACCTGACCTCGGTGCGCATGTCCGGGGCGAGCTGCGCGACGTGGATCTCGTTGGCGCCGTACGCCACGTACGGGGTGCCGTCGTCGTCGAAGAGCAGCCCCGCGTCGTAGTAGATGCTGCCGATCTCGGCGTGCCGGGTCCAGGGGCCCGCCGCGTCGGTGGCGCTGTATACGTACGACCGCTGCCAGCCGATCTGGCCCAGCCAGTAGAAGGTCTTGTCGCTGGGGCGGTAGCGCATCGAGGACGCGTAGATGCCCTGGACGTACGCCTGTCCGCCGTTGAGGTCGTACGCGTCGCCGAAGTCGAGGACCGGCACCGAGTGGCCGATGAACTCCCAGTTGACCAGGTCGTAGGAGCGCAGGACGGGCGCGCCGGGCGAGTAGTGCATGGTCGAGCCGGTGTAGTAGTACGTGTCGCCGACGCGGATGACCTCGAGGTCGGCGAAGTCCTGCCAGATCACCGGGTTGGTGAACCGCTCCTGCTGGGCCGTCGTGGCCGCCGCCGCGCGCATCGCGTCCATCGCCGGCAGTGTGGCGCCCGCGACCAGGCCGGCGGTGACCGCCATGATTCTCCGGCGACTGTGGGGGTGTTGGAGCCATGACATGCGAGATCAGCTTCCTCACGGGTAAGGGGATCGAGAGTGAAGTTCGAAATGCCGGACGTCATTCGGAAAGTCGAACGGGAACGTAGGAGGGGGCGGGAGGGGTGTCAACACCGGGCGATCAACTGGTGGTCGGCGGCTCGCCCACGGCAGTGAGCCCGCTGTATCGGCATGTGAGGCCAGGCGCTGCTCAGTCAGGAACGCGTGGGCGGCGGTGACCAGGGTGACGGGGTGATGCCGGCCGGTCCAGGAGCGGCCCTCGAATCCCGGGACCGGGGGCGGGGAGGGGCTCAGGTTCCGGGAGCGGAGGTCATCCGGCGGTCAGAGCGGTCCACTTCTGGTTGGTGCCGCCGTGGCAGTCCCACAGCTGGAGCTGCGTGCCGTCGGTCGTGGAGAAGCCAGGGATGTCGAGGCAGCGGCCGGAGGCGGGGTTGCGGTAGCCGCCGTCGTAGGGCTGCCAGACCTGGTTGGTGCCGCCGTGGCAGGCCCAGAGCTGCACCTTGGTGCCGTTGGCCGTGCCGAAGCCGGCGGCGTCGAGGCACTTGCCCATGGAGCGCAGGGTGCCGTCGGTGTAGGCGGACCAGTACTGGTTGATGCTGTCGCCGCAGCTCCAGATCTGGACGGCGGTCCCGTCGGCGGTGCCGAAGCCGCTGACATCCATGCACTTGCCGCCCATGTCGGACTGCACGCGTGCGGGGGCGGGGGCGGGGTTCCTCAGCCACCCGGCGCTGTCCGCGGACTGGATGCCACGGTGGAAGGCGTCGGCCATCTTCTGATAGCCCGCGTCGTTGGGATGCAGGGCGTCGTCCAGGTCGGCCGTGGTCAGGCTGCTCATGTCCACGTACGTGACGTGCTTGCCCGCGGCCTGTGCCTCGCTCACGATCTGGGGGATGGCCTGGTTGTACTCGGCTCGGTACTGCTCCTCCGAGCCGCTGGTGGACACGACCAGGGAGGCCACGAGGACGGTCGCGTCGGGGACGTCGGCGGTGATCTGGTTGACCAGCGACTTCAGCCGGTCGGCGGCGGTGGAGACCTGATAGCTCCCGGCCAGGTCGTTGGTGCCGATCATCAGCGTCACCACGTTGGGCCGGTAGCGGGTCAGCGAGGCGTCGGCGAGTTCGGCGATCTGGTGGATCCTGTATCCCTGGTGACCTTGGTTGTCGGGGTCGGACATCGAACCGCCCCGCAACGTGCCGACGAAGTCCAGCGAATGGCCGTCCGCTGCCAGCATGTCCCACAACGGACCCCGGTAGCCGTTGCCCGTGCTGCTTCCCACGCCCCAGGTTATGGAGTCGCCCAACGGCATGACCCGTAAGGGTGTGTTCGAGGCGGCGGAGGCAGGGGGCACTCCTGCTGCCGTCATCCCGAGCGCGGCAATGACCAGCGTGATGAGGGAGAGGATCCAAGGCTTTCTCATGCAGTCGTCCTCTTCTGCGAGTGAGTGCTGAATCTGGCGGGGGCTGTTCGCCGTTCGTGTCGGCAACTTGGCTGCTGTGTCGTCCCGTTGGCATCGGCGGGCACATGACGTACTGGCGGAACGGCGTGGTGGGGAACCGCTGCGAGGTGAGCGTTGACAACGTCGAGCCATCCGGCGTCCCGTCCGCCCCGGTGCTCGACTGCGGAAAGACCGTCGCATCGCCGGGTCAGGAGACGCCGTGCAGCATGCACCTCCGTGCCGGTGCGGCACGAGGCGAGGTCGAGGCGCTCCACGTCCGAT
The DNA here is from genome assembly GCF_036174265.1 of Streptomyces sp. NBC_00285. Lineage (NCBI taxonomy): Bacteria > Bacillati > Actinomycetota > Actinomycetes > Kitasatosporales > Streptomycetaceae > Streptomyces > Streptomyces sp. NBC_00285. Next base: position 8,849,774 of record NZ_CP108055.1, read on the forward strand.
ACGTACGGGTGGAGCAGCGCGATCCGCTCGCCGAGCGTGAGTCGACCGAGCGAATCGTCGATGCGCTTGCCCATCGGTAGCGCGGCGTCGCGGAACGGATGCCTCTCGGTCGCAGGGAGGGACGGAAAACGCGAAGTCTGGCGTCTAAGCAGGCTGGTACGGAGTGTTGAAGCGCTTCGACGTTTCCATCGCTTCTATCGGATTGTCAATGGCTGCAATGCAAGAAGATTTCTTCTTGCCGGCCCTCTTGTTCCGCGTGAAATGCGCCGTTAGCGTTCACGGCCAGTGGAGCGCTTCGACACCTGGTTCAGGGAGGGTCGCCGCCATGAGAAACGAGTGGAACCGCAGACGGGTGCCCGTTGCGGATGTTGGTCCGCGTCGGCGTGTGCTCGGTCCACTCCGCACCGGTGTGGGCACTTGCCTCGGCCTCGATCAGCTCCTGCACCATCCGCTCGGCGATGGCCCGGACGAGCTCGATTCCGTCCGTCGAGCGTAGTGACTCCGGCAGCCGTATCAGTTCGGACCGGGGCAGGGCCATCGTGCACTCCTCGTGGTTGAACCGGGCGTTCACCAAGGAGAGTTACGCGATGGGTCGCCTCCTGTTCAGGGGGCGACCCGCACCCGTGGAAGTCCGCCCCGGGCAGACGCCCGCGCACTCCCGCCACTGATCCCGTACACCACGACAAGGGACACCATCTTCGGTGCAGGCCGAAGCGATGCGAACTCTGCGGTGATCGGTGAACGGGAGTGTTCGAACATCGACCCCTACGATCGCCCGGGACTCGCCCTTGTGTCCTGGGCTCGGAGTCGGTCCTGTGCTGCGTGGGCACTGCCCGTCCGCAAGCCGTCGTACAGGATGGCCAAGACGTGTTCGCGGGCGGCACCGGCACCGAGGTGCCGCAGCGCGTACAGGGCGCCGCCGAGGGCGGCCATGAGGTCGGCGATGCCGATGTCGTCGCGGACCGCAGCGGCGCTCTGGGCTCGGATCAAGAGATGGTCGATCTCTTCGTGGAGTCGGGTGACATCTGTTGCGAGCGCCGTCCGGATCTCGACTCCGGCGCCTGCCAACGTGTCGACGAGGTCCGCCTTCACGGCCGCGTCCTCGACAACCTGGTCCAGCGCAGTGAAGAGGGCTGCTGCAGGGTCTTCGGTATCCCGCAACGCCCGAGTCCGATCGACCAGATGCCGGACTCGCTCACGCACGACGGCTTCGAGGAGTGACTCCTTGGTGGGGAAGTGACGGTAGAGAGTTCCCGGCCCCACCCCTGCCCGGCGCGCGATCTCGTCCAGAGGGACGGAGAGTCCCTCGGTGGCGAACGCCGTCCGTGCCACCTCGAGCAGCCGGTCCCGGTTCCGACGGGCATCAGCCCGAAGCGGCCGCGGCTCGTTCACGACGAAATCCCCCTTGCTCGGCGGGTGGGTAAGCGGGGTGCGCTCTCCGTTTGATGGTAGCTTAACCGGGGCGCACTCTCCGCATACTGTGCAGAGGAATCACACGTCAGGCCGCTGTGCAAAGAGAGCCTGACTTGCGTCGCCTGCGCACGCGAGGTGGCCGCGCTGCAGATCACCACTGGTCTCACCCGTGAAGGAAGTTCGAGATCCCATGCCCCTTGCCGACGGAACCGACCGGCCGGAAACTGCTTTCCTTGCGCTGGACTACGCCACCCACATCGTCGAGAACTACAGCCACGACCCGGACGTCACCGACCGGGCGACGTATGCCCTCGCCTCCGCCCGGAAGGCGGGCGTGCCCATTTTTCACATCACCCACGAAGCGATGCGGGACCAGTTCCACCCACGGCTCGGTCCCGTCGGCGACGAGCCGGTGCTGGGCAAACGGACCCTGGGCGCCTTCGCCACCACCGACCTGCACGAGCGCCTGCAGACGGCCGGTATCCGTCGGATCATCCTCGGCGGCGTCGCAACTTCTGGCACGGTCCTGTCCACCACCCGGTGGGCCTACGACATCGGCTACGAGGTCCTGGTCTGCACGGATGCCTGCGCCGACCCGGATCCGCAAGTTCATGCGGCCCTGGTGGACGAGTCGGTGTTCCCCGCCAGCTGGCTCGGGCTCTGGCGCATCGCCCGCATGGTGGAATCGAACGCCGTCACTGGCCTCCTCTCCTGACGGCCGGGGCCACAGGCTCCCTCCTCAACGCGGCGTCCACGGAGGGGAGTCGACGGGCCACTGTGCGACCGACCGCGCTGTTCGCCCGGGCCTTGCTCAGTCCTCGATGCCCAGCTCGGTCCTGATCCGGTTCGAGCCGGCGATTCGGATGCTGCGGTCCGGTCAGTGTGTCGGGCTCGGCTCCATGCTGAGGATGGCGGTCGGAGTGGACAGGTCGGCACAGCGGCACAGCGGCACAGCGGCCCAGCAGGGCCAGGAGTGCGACAAGCTAACCTGCGACGGGGTCTGTCATCACGTTGGTGCCGCGCTACTGATCGAGCGGACTGCTGCTGGTTCGACTGCCGATGTCATCGGCGGCTCTACGACCGTGACGGTGCACCTCTCCTCGACGCCGCCCGACCGTTCGAACGCGATGGGTCATGGGTCCCGGCGTGAAGAGATCACGTCGGGACCGAAGAACAGGCTCAGGCGTTCGTGCCGTGCAGGTCCGGGTAAAGCGCTTCCACCGGGCCGCTCAGAGCCGCCTTGACCTGCGCCGTCAACTCGTCGGCCAGGACCTCGTACTCGCCGGCCTCGACGGCGTCGTAGACCGTCGTCACCAGCTGCTCCGGCGGCATCTTGGGGCCGTCGGCGTGCGCGGCCATGCCGGTGTCGACGTAGCCCATGTGCACGCCCGTCACGTGGATGCCCTTGGGGGCGAGCTCGATGCGCAGCGAGTTGGTGGCTGACCACAGCGCGGCCTTGGACGCGCTGTAGACGCCGCCGAAGGCGTACCAACTGGCGACGGAGTGCACGTCGACGAGGATCGACCCCTGCTTGGCGGCGAGGACCGGTGCGAAGGCGCGGGCGAGGAGGACCGGGCCGAAGAAGTTCGTCTCCATGTTTGCCCGGATGTCCGCCTCGGTGACGTCCAGCAGGCTCGCGCTCGGCGGGGTGGCGCCCGCGTTGTTGATGAGCGCGGTGACGTCCGCCGCGGTGGCGGCGGCCGCGTCGATCGACGCGGGGTCGGTGACGTCAAGTGTCAGGGGGACGATGCGTTCGTCGTCCCAGACGCGGGGGGAACGGGCGGTGGCGTAGACCTTGGCGGCGCCGCGAGCCAGGGCCTCGTGGACGAAGTGGGTGCCGATACCGCCGTTGGCACCGGTGACGAGGACGACTGCTCCATCGAGAGAGGGCATGGGTATTCCTTCGTTCCAAGGGGATGTGGAGTGCGTGGCTGTGCACGGATGGAGCAACGGCTCCTCGCCCTGCCATGGGAGAATGACTGCAGCCATAGTCGAGCCCACGCGGTAGTGACTGCCATCATAACTGATTACAGTCAGAATTTACTCCTGGAGGACACCGCCATGTCTGTCGCCCCCCGGCCGGTCGGACGGCGCGAGCGGAACAAGCAGGAAAAGTTCGACCGCATCGTTGCTGCCGCCACTGAGCTGTTCGCCGAACACGGCATCGACGAGGTCACGACCCAGCAGATCGCCGACAAGGCCGACATCGGCACCGGGACCCTGTTCCTCTATGCCAAGACCAAGGGTGAACTCCTCCTGCTTGTCCAGAACGCCAAGTACGTCGAAGCACTTGAGCTGGGCCGGGCGGACGCCGAGACCGTCCCGGGCGTGCTGGACGCGGTGCTGGCGATCGTCCGGCCGATCGTGGAGTGCAATCGCGTTCAGATCGACAATGGACGCACCTACCTGCGGGAGATGGTCTTCGGCGACCCCGAGGAGCCCCGGCACGGCGCGGCACTCGCCATCGTCGTGCAGGCCGAGGAGGCCATCGCCGCTGTGCTGCGCCGAGACGGGCGGGTCACGGAGGGCGACGCCGCGACGCTGGCGCACATCGTGTCCGCTGTGATGTTCCTCAGCACGGCGGCGAGCGTGAACATCGCCTTGAGCGTCGAGGAGATCGTGCAGGACATCCGGCGGCAGGTCGCGGTCCTGCTGCCTCGCTGAAGCGCGGCCGAGCCTCGGGGCCGGCCTCGGGCGGGTGATCGTGAGGATGGCCTTCGGCTGCGGCATGGCGCTGATCCGACCGAGTCGACGGGGCTGCGGCTGTCGTTCGATCGGCGGGAGTTCACCGCACCTGCATCTCGTTGACGTTCACTCCGGAAGCGGCTCGTGGGCCCGCTCGGCGACCTCTTGCCGTAGGGCGGTAGGGCGGTAGGGCGGTCCGCGCGGCGCGTACGGCTGGTTGCCTCCGCCGGGTCAGGGCGACCGTCACCGCGGCCACCGACGAGATGTCGAAGCCGCGCTGTACCGGCGGCCCGGCGGCCTCACGGGTACCGCCGCGCGCCGCCTCGCACCCGCGGGCGTGTTCGACAGGCTGATCCGCAGGAACAACTGCCTGCCCGGCTGACCGTGAGAGGCCGACGCCCGCCCGCCGTCGTCGTTGCCGAATCTTTGGATTACGTTTGAACTACCATAGACTGGCGAAATCGGTGAGGGGCAACCAGCCCGTCCGTCCGGCGAAGGAGCGTGTGCTGTGGTGCGGTACGCCAAAGAGCACAAGTCGCAGACGAGGCAGCGGATCATCGAGACGGCCGGCCGCCGGTTCAAGCAAGATGGCATCGACGCCTCCGGGGTCTCGACCCTCATGAAGGACGCGGGACTGACCAACGGGGCCTTCTACGCCCATTTCGCATCCAAGGACGACCTCGTCACCACGGCGATCGCCGACCAGCTGAAGGTGCAGGCCGAGACCGTCGTCGCGCAGGCTGCGCCCGGCCGGGCCGGACTCGAACAGATTGTGCGCGCGTATCTGTCACCTCTGCACCGCGACAACCTCGGCGAGGGCTGCCCCAACGCCGCTCTCCTCGACGAGATCGGACGCTGCACCGACACGACCAGGCAGGCGTACACCGACGGCGTGCTGGTCCTTGTCGACGGTATCGCCGCCCGCATGGCACCCGAGGCCCCGGCCTCCGCCCAGGTGAAGGCGCTCAGTCTCCTCGGCCTGATGGCCGGGACGCTGCAGCTTTCCCGCGCCCTGACCGACAGTCGACTCGCCCACGAACTCCTTGATCAGGGAGTGAGTAACGCCCTCGCCCTGCTGGACGCCGGGCAGCGTGTCTGACGTACCGCATCCCTGAGCCCGGGCTCAGGGATCTCAGGGGCGCGGCCCGGCGCCGGCAGGTGCCCTCCGTCCGGGACCCGGTCGACGCCACCGGGGAGCACGTCCCGTGCCGGGGAAACCACGGGAAAACTCGCCTGCCGTTCTTCACCGGACCCGAGCTCCCGAGCTCCCGATCATTGACGAGCTCGGCTGCCTCGCTGCCGAGGACGGCGCCTTCTCCCCATCCCGAGTGGGCGATCAGCGGCATGAACTCTCCATCGCGACTCGGCGGGAGGTCTCGACCTTTCTCGTGTCCGGCCGGGTCGAGCAGCCGATTGCGGCTCCGATGGCTGAGTATCTGAAAGTAAACCCAACCTGTTAGAATCGCTCCCATGGATGCGCGGACCGAAGTTCTTCAGGACGCCGGCATGGACCACCGACTCGACCGGGACCCGTCCAACTGCTCGATCGCGCGGACTCTCGAGATCGTGGGCGAGAAGTGGACGATCCTGATCTTGCGCGAGGTCTGGTACGGCTCGTCCCGCTTCAGTGACTTCGAACGCGTTCTGGGCTGCCCTCGCAACCTTCTGGCGGCGCGGCTTCGGATGCTGGTGGAGGAAGGGATCCTGGCCACGGAGACGTACAGGGAGCCGGGTTCGCGGAGTCGGCCGATGTATGTGATCACCTCGAAGGGTATGGATCTGGTGCCGGCCGTGATGGGGCTACTGCAGTGGGGTGACCGTTACCGCGCCGACCCGGAGGGGCCGGCGGTACTGGTGCGACACCGAGGATGCGGCGCGCATGTCGACGTCCGGACTCGCTGCGAACAAGGCCACCCGGTGCAGGCGAAGGACATCGAGAGCGTCCCCGGCCCGGCCTTTCGTATGAGGCCGCCCCAGTGAGCCGAGGACCCTGCCGTGAGCCTTCCGTGATGCGGCAGCCCTGTCGTGTACTCGCCTGATGGAGGCGGATCTTGCCGCGGTTTCCGCAGCGGGGCACGGAGCGGCAGCGACGGTTGCGGGCCGGCAGGGCGAGCCGGTGAGCCACCGCGGTGGCGGAAGGGATGCCCTCAACCGGTCGGGCGCCCACCCGAACGGCGCGCTGACCGACGGGTCCTCGACCATGGTGTGATCACTCCGCACGGCGAACGAGCCCGGAGGCAGAACACGCCGCAGAGGGGCGGCCGCGCAGTGACCCCGGCTGGGCCGCCTCTCAGCCAGGACTTCAGGTCGTGGCGGCGGCGGATGCAGCCGCTGTCGAGTTGGTGAACAGGTTGTTCGATCGGGAGTGGGCCGGCCCCTCGTGGGACCCGGCCGCCCCAGCGGAAAGGAAGCCGTCCATGGAAGAGCAGGGTGAGCGCTTCGACGTCGTCGTACTCGGCGCGGGCCCCGGCGGATACGTCGCCGCCATCAGGGCCGCCCAACTGGGCAAGCGCGTCGCGGTCATCGAGGAGAAGTACTGGGGCGGCATCTGCCTGAACGTGGGCTGTATCCCCACCAAGGCCCTGCTGCGCAACGCCGAGCTCGCGCACATCTTCACGCGCGAGGCGAAGACCTTCGGCATCAAGGTCGAGGGCGAGGTCTCCTTCGACTACGGGGAGGCCTACCGTCGCAGCCGGAAGGTCGCGGACGGGCGGGTCAAGGGCGTCCACTATCTGATGAAGAAGAACAAGATCACGGAGATCAGCGGACGCGGGACGTTTCTCGACGCCCACACGATCGAGGTGTCCGACTACGACGGCAACACCCGCACGATCGGCTTCGAGAACTGCATCATCGCCGCCGGGGCGACCCCCAAGCTGCTTCCCGGCACCAAGCGCAGCGCGCGCGTGGTGACGTTCGAGGAACAGATCCTCGCCGACGACCTTCCGCAGTCGGTCGTCATCGCGGGTGCCGGGGCCATCGGCATCGAGTTCGCCTACATCCTGCACAACTACGGCGTGAAGGTGACGATCGTCGAGTTCCTGGACCGGATCGCCCCGCTGGAGGACGCCGACGTGTCCGCCGAACTGGCCAAGCAGTACCGGAAGTTGGGCATCGACGTGCTCACCTCGACCCGCGTCGAGTCGATCGACGAGTCCGGCGCGCAGGTCCGGGTCACGGTCACCGGCAAGGACGGCACCCAGCAGGTCCTGGAGGCCGACAAGGTGCTCCAGGCGATCGGCTTCGCGCCGAACGTCACCGGTTACGGCCTGGAGAACACCGGCGTGCGCGTCACCGAGCGCGGTGCGATCGACGTCGACGGCCGCTGCCGTACGTCGGTTCCGCACATCTACGCCATCGGTGACGTCACCGCGAAGCTCATGCTCGCCCATGCCGCCGAGGCGATGGGCGTGGTCGCCGCCGAGACGATCGGGGACGCGGAGACCATGGAGCTGGACTATGTGATGATCCCGCGGGCCACGTTCTGCCAGCCGCAGATCGCCAGCTTCGGCTACACCGAGGCGCAGGCGAGGGAGAAGGGCTTCGATGTCCAGGTGGCCAAGTTCCCGTTCACCGCAAACGCCAAGGCGCACGGACTGGGCGACGCGAGTGGCTTCGTGAAGCTGATCAGCGACGCCAAGTACGGCGAGCTCCTCGGCGGCCACCTCATCGGCCCCGACGTCACCGAACTGCTGCCCGAACTGACCCTGGCCCAGCAGTGGGACCTCACCGTCCACGAGGTCGCCCGCAACGTCCACGCACACCCCACCCTGGGCGAGGCGGTCAAGGAAGCCGTCCACGGCCTCGCAGGCCACATGATCAACATGTAGCAGGGCGGTCGGCACAGCTGCGACAGGGCCCGTTGGTGTTCGGGGTCGCATTCGCGACCTCGAAGCTGCCGAGGGGCCCTGATCTGCCGCTGGGAGAGATCCGAGGCAGGGAGGTCTAGGGGCGACGGCCGCCCTCTACGGGAGCTCGGCCATCGCTCACACCTCCAGCACCAACCGCTCTCCTTCCGGTGCGCGCGAGACGCAGCGCAGCATGGCGCCCTCCCCACGTTCGGTCGCCGTGAGCCGACGGTCACGATGGTCGACATGGCCGTGGGCCACTCCTACCCGGCAGGTGCCGCAGAACCCCTGGCGGCAGGAGAACGGCAGGTCAGGCAGGGCCTCGTGGAGCACATCCGGGGCGGAGCGGTCGTAGGGCACCTGCAGAACCCGACCCATGTCGCCCGGCCGGAGCTCGAAGGGACGGCGGTCCGTGATCGAGGCCGGGGCGAAACGCTCGAAGTGCAGGGCCGGCGCGGGGCTGCCGCCGAACGCGCGCCGAACGCCGTCGATCATGGGTGCGGGTCCGCAGCAGTACTGGTGCTCATCGAGGTCGTGGGTGCCAACCCTCGCCTCGAAGTGCGCCGCCGTGAGGTCCTGCACGAATTCGCCGCCACTGCTTGAACAGGGGCGCCCGTCGACTCGGCCGAGACGCCCGACTGAACGCCGCCCGACTGAACGATGGGCGGCGGGAGTTGATGCGCGGCGCGATGCCATGACCGTGGGCTTTTGCCGCCACCGGAGAACCGACCGTGGACCCCGCAGCTCCGCAGGGAGTCGGTGTCGATCGAGCGGGTGGAGCACGGTATCGGCTTCATCAGGGCCGGGCGGATCGCGGCCTGCGCAGATCGCGGCTTCCTGGCGCTGTCGGGATACGGGTCGGCGCCTCGACTTGGAATTGGAAACTGGTCGGTTTACTATGGGCCTGAAACCGACCGGTTTCATCGGTCGGAGTCCGGCGGGAGTGGCTGCATGCCCGGTTCCGTGTCGACGGCCGTGTGTGCCGGGATTGAACGTTACGAGGGTCGTCGGCCCGCAATGAAGCTGTCCGGCCTTCTCCGTCTATGAGTGTGTTGTCCGAGACCGGAGTAAGTCATGAGTGGGATTCACCCGTTCCGTGTTCTGCGTGCCAAACCCCTGTGGATCGCCAATGGCGTCATCACGGGCGTTCTCGCGCTGCTGTTCACCGTGTTCTACGTCGGGGCCAACATCGATCCCGTCGATCACATGAAGAATCTGCCCGTCGGTCTGGTCAACGCCGACAAGGGGGCCGCCGTCGGCGGCAAGCAGGTCAACCTGGGGGCTGGGATCACCGAGTCGATCAAGAAGTCCACCGCGAGCGGGGGCAAGGTCGACTGGAAGGTGATGGACGAGAAGGAGATGACGAAGGAACTCGGCAAGGGCAAGCTGTACGGCGCGCTCGTCGTCCCCGCCGACTTCACCTCCGCCATCACCGCACTCACCGGCCCGGCTACCACCGGGGCCCCGGCGCGTCCGACTCTGACGGTGCTGACCAACCAGTCCGCCGGCAGTATCGGCTCCGGTCTGGCCCGGACTGCGACGACGCAGGCGGCCGAAAGCGCCTCGCTCCAGGTGGGCAAGGAGCTCACGTCCCAGATCGGGCCCGGACAGGCGAAGCTGCCCGCCGCGGCACGCCTCCTGCTCGCCGACCCGGCCGCCGTGACCGTCGAGGACGGTCATCCCCTCGACTCGCACAGCGGCCTGGGGCTGACGGCGTTCTACTACGCACTCGTCCTGGTGGTCTGCGGCATGCTCTCCGCCAACGTCATCAGCGGCCAGGTGGACCACGCCCTCGGCTACACCCACAACGACATGGGCCCGCTGCGCCTGCACCGCCCACTGATCCGGGCGACCCGGGTGCAGACCCTCGCCATCAGCAGCACTCTCATGGCCGGTCTGTCCCTGCTGATGGGGAGCCTGGTCATGCTGGGCGCGGTCGGCCTCATGGGGATGGATGCCGCCCATCTGCCCCTGCTGTGGCTGTATTCGGTGTGCGCCATCGCGGTTTCCGGGATCGGTGCGCTCACCTTGCTCGCCGTGTTCGGCACGCCCGGCATGCTGGTGGTCACGCTGGTCTTCATCGGGATGGCCGTGCCGACGGCCAACGCCACCACACCCCTTCAGGCGCTGCCCGGCTTCTACCGCTTCCTGGCGGAGTTCGAGCCGCTGCGGCAGATCACCGGCGGCATCCGCTCGATCCTCTACTACGACGCCCAGGCCGGCGCCGGCCTGACTCGGGGCTGGGTCATGATGGCCGTCGGCCTCGCGGCAGCCGTCCTCTGCGGCTTCGGCGTGACGGGCTGGTACGACCGCAAGGGACTGCACCGCATCCCCGCCGAGTCGGAGCCCGAGAAGACCGCTGCCCCGGCGTAGCGAAGGCGGCTCACCCAGGACGGGGCCATTGCTCGGAGTGGCCCCGGTGTGCGTCGCCCCCGTGGGGACGAGAGGTGCGCGCACCATCAAGGCTCGGCGACGGTCTCTCCCCCGAGACCGTCGCCGAGTCTCTGAGCGGTCCTCAGGCATCCGGTAGGCGGCGGGCGCTTACCCGGCCCACCCAGCCGCCCGGCACACTGCGAAAACCGATCGGTTTCCTTTTCGTCCGATTCGAGTTAACCTCGCGGTATGACTACCAAAATGAAGCAAAGCCCTCGGGAGCGGCTGCTGGAGGCCGCGGCCACGCTCACCTACCAAGAAGGTGTCGGCATCGGCGTCGAGGCGCTGTGCAAGGCGGCGGGGGTGTCGAAGCGCTCCATGTATCAGCTGTTCGAGAGCAAGGGTGAACTGCTGGCGGCGAGCCTGAAGGAGCGTGCCGCTGCCTTCGTGGCGAGGGCCCTGCCCCCGGCGGACGACGGACGTTCCCCCCGCGAGCGGATCCTGTACGTCTTCGCGCGGGTGGAGTCGCAGGCGAGTACGGCCGACTTCCAAGGCTGCCGGTATCTGGCTGTGCAGATCGAACTCAAGGATCAGACCCACCCCGCGAGCCAGGTGGCTCACCAGATCAAGGCGAACCTGACCGCCTTTTTCCGTTCCGAGGCCGAACGGGGTGGCGCGAGCGATCCCGACCTGCTGGCCCGTCAGCTCATCCTGGTCTTCGACGGCGCCAGCGCCCGCGCGGGGATCGGCGCGGACAATCTGACCGGGCTCGTCGCGCCCACCGTGGTCGCCCTGCTCGATGCGGCAGGCGTGCCGTCGTCCACCCCGGCTTCGAGCAGGATCGGCGATCGTAGCGCTCTGTCGGCTTGATGTCCGACTCCGGCAGTCGGAGCGGCACTCATGGCCGCAGGCCTCTGCCTCCCGGTGGTCGGGGGAAAGCCCGAACTTCGCAGGCGTGTGCCCGACGAGTACCGACTTCGCCGATGGGCGCGAGGGCGGCCGGCCCCTGAAGCCCGGGCGCCGCCCGACTCCACCTCGACCCCGCGTGCCCTGGCCGTCCGGCGCTCAACCCGACTTGCATTGCGAAACCGATCGGTTTACGGTGATGAAACTGTTCGGTTTTCATCTTCGTGGGAGTAGTCATGACAGCAATCAAGGGCGCCAACGTCCTCGTCACCGGAGGCAGCCGCGGCATCGGCAAGAAGCTGGTCGAGGAGCTCTATGCGCGCGGAGCCGGCAAGGTCTACGCCACGGCCCGTGACCCGCGCACGGTGACTCACCCCGATGCCGTTCCGCTGGCGCTCGAGGCCACCGACCCGGCATCCGTGGCAGCCGCCGCCGCGCAGGCCCAGGACGTCACCATCCTGATCAACAACGCCGGCGCCTCCGTCCGCGCTTCATACCTCGACTCCCCGATGGAGGACGTGCGCCGGGATCTGGAGACCAACTTCTACGGGCCGCTGCTGGTCACCCGGGCCTTCGTGCCGGTCATCGAGCGCAACGGCGGGGGCCACATCCTCAACGCCCACTCCGCTCTGTCCTGGCTGGCCGACGGTACGCCCTACGGCGCCTCCAAGGCCGCCCTGTGGTCGCAGAGCAACTCCCTGCGCCTGGAGCTGAGGCCGCGCGGCATCGCGGTGACCGGGCTTCACATGGCCTACGTGGACACCGAAATGACCTCGGGTGTCGACGCGCCCAAGGCCGACCCCCGCGACATCGCCGTGGCCGCGCTCGACGGCATCGAGGCGGGAGCACACGAGGTGCTGGCCGACGACATCACCCGCTGGGTCAAGTCCCAACTCTCGGCCGACCTGGAAGAGATGTACGCCCAGCTGAAGCAGTAGCACGCGCTCACTTACGTACCTCGAAGAGAGCGCTGTGACGAGTTCGCTCGCCCATCGCTCGGTCGATGTGAACGGGTCGGACTGCACATCGCCGAGCAGGGGCAGGGGCCGCATGGCCGGCCGGAGTGCCGGTACTCCTGGCGTCACCTTCGGGCGGCCTGCAGGGATCATCGGCCGTGGCGGCCTCGCTCCTACCCGCCGGGGGAGCCGACCCGCCGTACGAGGGCGTTCCGTGTTGCGAAATACTCTCCCGATGGGTGCACGTACTTCGCCGGTCCGTCAGGCGGTCACGATACGGCGGGCCGTCGCGCGGGATGCCAAACGGCTCACGCGGCTTGTGCGCGGCTCGGGCGCCTACGAGGGCAGGTACGCGTCCGCGGTCGCGGACTACCGGGTCGGTCCGGACTACATCGAGGCCCACCGCGTCTTCGTGGCCGTCGGTGCCGACGGGCAGGGGGGCCGCATCCTCGGGTTCTACTCGCTCGTCCTCGATCCGCCGGAGCTCGACCTGCTGTTCGTCGCCGACGATGTGCAGGGACGGGGTATCGGACGGCTGCTCGTCGCCCATATGCAGGCCGAGGCCCGTGCCGCCGGGATCGACCGCCTCAAGGTCGTGTCGCACGTTCCCGCCGAGGACTTCTACCGCCGCGTCGGTGCGGTACGGACCGGGACCGCCCTCGCGAACCCGCCCGCGGTGCCGTGGGACCGTCCCGAATTCGAGTTCCGCGTTCCCTGAGCGGAGCGGCAGGGAACGCGAGGGGTCCGGCCGTACGGGACTCCTCTCCCTGTCGCCCGACGGCAGTCGTGGCGGGCCCGGGGCCGTGTCGGCGGCACCCCCGGGCAAGCTAACTGTAAAGAACCTTGACAGTTATGTGGTCTAGTCCAATTATGGTCACCGTTCGTCCCCAGCGGTTCTGTCCATCCGCTGTCCCCGCATGCCCTTTCCCATGGGAGCGTCAGTGAGACGACCTGGTCACCTTCGTGCGTTGCTGTCCTGTCTGAGCGTGAGCGCTCTGTCCGCCGGGCTCGTCGGAATCGGGGGAGGGAGCGCGCTCGCGGCGCCGTCCTCGCCCGTGCCCTCGGCCTTCGGCGAGCCCCTGCCCGCCCGGGTGGCGGCCCCCTACGTCGAGTCGTGGACCGGTGAGAGCCCGGCCGCGCTCGCCGCCGCCTCGGGCAACAAGTACCTCACCATGGCCTTCCTCCAGACGGCCGCGGCGGGTTCCTGCACCGCCTACTGGAACGGCGAGAGCGGTCAGCCGATCTCGAAGGCGACCTTCGGGCGCGACATCGCCGCCATCCAGGCCCGCGGCGGCAACGTCATCCCGTCCTTCGGCGGCTGGTCCGCGGACACCACCGGCACCGAACTGGCGGACAGCTGCACCAGCGTCGACGCCATCGCCGAGGTGTACAAGAGCCTCGTCAGGACGTACGGCATCACCCGCATCGACCTCGACGTCGAGGGCGACTCGATCGACAACGCCGCCGGCATCGACCGCCGCAACAAGGCGATCGCCAAGGTCCAGCGCTGGGCCGAACGCAGCGGCCGCACCGTGCAGTTCTCCTACACCCTGCCGACCTCCACGCACGGTCTTGAGGCCAACGGCCTCGCCGTACTGAAGAACGCCGTCGCCAACGGCGCCCGCCTGGACGTCGTCAACCTCATGACGTTCGACTACTACGACGGCGCCACCCACGACATGGCGGCCGACACGAAGACGGCCGCGACGGGACTGCACGACCAGCTGGCGGCGCTGTTCCCGAAGAAGAGCTCCGCGAAGCTGTGGAGCATGATCGGCGTCATCGAGATGCCCGGCATCGACGACTTCGGGCCCGCGGAGACCTTCACCACCGAGGACGCGGTCGCGGTGGAGAAGTGGGCCGAGGCCAAGAAGATCAACACGCTCTCGTTCTGGGCGCTCCAGCGCGACAACGGCGGCTGCCCGGGCACCGGCGGCTCCGACTCGTGCTCCGGCATCGCGCAGGACACCTGGGCGTTCAGCCACGCCTTCGAGCCGTTCACGAGCGGCGGCCACAAGTAGCACGGCAGGTCGTACGCCCCAGGACGGCGACGAAGGCCCGGCACGCGTCATACGCGCCGGGCCTTCGACACCGCGATTTCGCTACAAGTTCCGAAATTAACGAGGGCCGGTACCGCCACGTGGCCGAAACACGCGGTTCATAGCGTCGGAGCACATCACGTCACTGACCTCCGATCCGTGAGGCACCCCGTGTGACAGGAGCTCCCGTGCCCTCTTTCTCCCGCCGCACCGCCCTGCGGCTGACCGCCGGTATGGCGCTCGGCGCAGCAGGCCTCCCGCTGGCCGGCTGCGGCCGCAGCGACACCGACGCGGTCCCCGCCGCCGGCGCCAAGAAGATCGACGCGTCCCCGGCCACCGGCACCGTGAACGTCTGGGCCGCCCAGGGCGACGCCGATGTGCTCGGCACCGTCGTCAAGCCGTTCAAGGCCGCCAATCCCGACGTGGTCGTGAAGACCACGCTGATCCCGAACGCCGAGTACTACACCAAGCTCCAAGCGGCGATCGCGGCGGGCAAGGGGCCGGACATAGCCCAGTTCTTCCCCGAGTCGCAGGCGCAGTTCCTCAACCGGTCGACCCTGCTGCCCGTGCCGGACGGCCTGGTCGAACCGGGCAGCTTCTTCAAGAGCCTCTGGGACGCCGGAGTCGTGGACGACGTGGCGTACACAGTGCCCTGGTACGCGTACACCTACGCGCTCGTCTACCGATCGGATCTGGCCAAGAAGGCGGGGGTGAAGGCGCCGACCACCTGGGTCGGCATGGAGCCGTTCCTCAAGGCACTCCAGGGCGCCGGCGCGGCCCACGCACTCGGGGCCGACATCGGGTGGGACATCTTCAACGGCCAGGACGTCGCCATGTACGCGTGGCAGGCGGGCGGCTCCCTCGTCACGCCCGCAGGCAAGTGGAACCTGAACACGCCCCAGATGGTCGACGCCCTCCAGTACAACGCGGCCTTCTTCACCGCCGGGACCGCCGACACCAGCGGGCCGACCTTCCTCGACGCACAGCCGTACTTCGTCTCCGGGAAGACGGCGAGCATGATCACCGGACCGTGGGTCATCGGCCAGCTCGACACCGCCGCCAAGAAGAGCGGCTGGACGTCCGCCCACGTCGCCACCGCCCCGCTGCCCGCCGGAGCGGCCGGCAGCGTCTCCTTCTCCGCGGGCGGCACCTGGGGTGTCCTCGCCGACGGCGGCAACGCGGACGCCGCCTGGAAGCTCGTCCGGTATCTGGCCCAGCCGAGCGCCCAGGTCGCGCAGTACAAGGCGTACAGCTCGCTGCCGGCCGTCATGTCCGCCTGGGACGACCCGGCGATCAAGAGCCGGCCGCTCCTGGACGCGTTCTTCACCCAGCTCAAGAACACCCGGGCGTTCCCGCAGGTGAGCACGTGGCAGCAGGTCGCGACCCGGCTGGGCAAGGAGATGGAGGCGGTCGCCAAGGGCCGGGAGACCGCGGCGAAGGCTGCCGCGAACATCCAGGCGTACGCCGAGAGCGTCGGCACCGGTACGAAGTGATGACCACGACGTTCGTATCGTCGGCCAAGAAGACCACGGCCGTTCCGGGTACGTCGGCGCGCAGGGCGTCCCGCGCCCGCCGTACCGCGGTCGCCTGGCTGTTCCTCGCGCCCTTCGCGGTCATTTTCGTGCTCTACACGGCCGTCCCCACCGTCGCCGCCCTCGGCCTGAGTCTCACCGACATCCGGGGCGCGGACCTGCGCACACCGTTCGCGGTCGACTTCACCGGTCTCCAGAACTACGTGCGGCTGTTCCAGGACGCGACCTTCCGGCGGGACCTCCTCAACACCGCGCTCTTCGTGGCCGTGGGCGTACCGCTGACGATGGGCACCGGGTTCGTCCTGGCCCTCGCGCTGAACTCAGGTATCCGGCGGCTGCGCGGCCTGTTCCGTACGGTCTTCTTCGCCCCCGTCGTCACCAACATCGTGGCCGCCGCGCTCATCTGGCAGTACGCCTTCCACACGGACGGCACCGTCAACAAGGTGCTCGGCGCGATCGGGCTGGCCGGACCGAACTGGCTGGACGACCCGAACCTGGCCATGCCGGTCGTCGTCCTGCTCGGCGTCTGGCGCAACTTCGGCACGGCGATGGTGCTGTTCCTCGCCGGTCTCCAGGCCATTCCCCAGGACGTGTACGAGGCCGCCGCCCTCGACGGGGCGGGCCGCCTGCGCCAACTGCGGCACATCACCCTCCCGCTGCTGCTGCCGACCACGCTCATGGTCTCCGTCCTGCTGACCGTCTTCTACCTCCAGGTCTTCGACGAGCCCTATCTGCTCACCGGCGGCGGCCCGCTGGGCTCCACCGAGTCGGTCGCGCTGTACACCTACCGCCAGTTCGGGGCGGGCGAGTTCGGGATGTCCTCGGCGGCGTCCTTCGTGACCCTCGTGCTGGTGACGGTCGTGAGTGCCGTCCAGTTCCGACTGCTGAGGTCCCGCACATGACCACGACCCGGATCGCCCGTCCCCTGCTGTACGCCGCCCTGGTCCTCTGCGCGCTGCTCACGACCGTGCCCTTCGCGTGGGGTGTGAGCGGCTCCCTGCGCAGCCTGGACGACATCCGCTCCGACCCGGGCGCCCTGTTCCCGCACCACCTCACCTTCGGCAACTTCACCCGGCTGTTCGAGACCCAGGGTTTCGGCACCTTCCTGGGCAACAGCATCGTCGTCGCGTCGATCGTGGTGGCCGGCAACATCGTGGCGGCGTCGGCCGCCGGCTACGCGCTCGCCAAGCTCGACTTCGCGGGCAAGAGGCTCGCGTTCGGCGCGGTCATGGCCGCGCTGATGGTGCCCTTCACCGCGGTGTTCGTGCCGCAGTTCGTGATCACCGTCGACGCGGGTCTCGCGGACACCCTGACCGGGATCGCCCTGCCCAGCGCGGCGCTGCCGATGTCCGTCTTCATCATG
This sequence comes from Streptomyces sp. NBC_00285, assembly GCF_036174265.1. Lineage (NCBI taxonomy): Bacteria > Bacillati > Actinomycetota > Actinomycetes > Kitasatosporales > Streptomycetaceae > Streptomyces > Streptomyces sp. NBC_00285. The sequence goes on from NZ_CP108055.1 coordinate 8,866,889, forward strand.
CGCCAGTACGCGCTGTCCGTCCCCGACGAACTCCTGGAGGCGGCCCGCATCGACGGTGCGGGCGAGTTCCGGATCTTCCTGCGGATCTTCCTGCCGCTGGCCGGGCCCGCCGTCGCCACGATCACGATCATGTCGTTCCTCGCCTCGTGGAACAACTTCATCTGGCCGCTGATCGTCGCCCAGAGCATGTCGACCTACACCCTGCCGGTGGGCCTCGCCGCCACCAGCCAGGCGGCGGCGCACGTCACCGACTACGGGCTGCTGCTCGCCGGGGCGGTCGTCGTGATGCTGCCGGTGCTCGTGCTCTTCCTGTTCCTGCAGCGGTACTTCGTGCAGGGCATCGCGGGGACGGGAATGCGGTGACCATGACGGAGTCGATTCTGGACACCCCTGCGGGCACCGTCGTGGGACGCCAGGAAGAGGGCGTGCGACGGTACTTGGGCATCCCGTACGCCGAAGCGCCCACCGGAGCACGGCGGTTCGCCCCGCCGGTCGCGCGCGGACGTTTCGCGGAGCCCTTCGACGCCTCCCGGCACGGCGCCACCTCGCAGCGCGTGCCGCTGTACGCCACGACCACGATCCCCGAGCCCTCGGTGCCGGGTGACGACGTGCTGAACCTGTCCGTCACGGCCTCCGCGGCGCAGACGGAGCCCCGTCCGGTGCTGGTGTGGATCCACGGCGGCGGGTTCCTGGCCGGGAGTCCCGCGAGCCCCTGGTACGACGGCCGGGCCTTCGCCCGCGACGGCGTGGTCACCGTCACCGTCGGCTACCGGCTGGGCGTCGACGGGTTCGCCGCCCTGGACGGCGAACCGTCCAACCTCGGACTGCGTGACCTGCTGCTCGCGCTCGACTGGGTCCAGGAGAACATCGCCGCTTTCGGGGGCGACCCGGACCGGGTCACCGTCGCCGGCCAGTCGGCCGGGGGAGCGGCTGTGCTCGCCCTGCTCTCGTCGCCGGCCGGCCGGGGCCGCTTCCACCGCGCGGTGAGCCTGTCCGGCGGGTTCTTCGACATCGACCCGCCGGACGACTTCCTCGCCGGGCTCGGGCACACCCTCGGGGTGCCGGCGACCCGCGCCGGATTCGCCCGCCGCACACCGGAACAGCTCCAACGGGCCGTCCTCGACCTGCGCCGCTCCGAGACCCTGGTCCTCGGCCCGGTCGTCGGTGACGACGTCCTGCCGGCACCGGTCGCGGAAGGGCTCACCGCCTACGGACGCGACATCCCGCTCCTCCTGGGTGCCACCGGCGACGAGTTCGACGCCGGGGGCCCGCCCGGGGACCGCGCGCGAGGCATCCGGGTCACGGACACCCTGTTCCGCTCGGCCTGCCCCCGCGCCGCGGCGGCCCGGCGTACTGCCCCCGCCGGTACCTGGCTGTACTCCTTCGAATGGCCCTCGCCGACCCTCGGCGGTGCCGTGCACTGCGTCGACCTGCCGTTCTTCTTCGACCTGCTGGACGCGCCCGGCGTCACCGAGGCACTCGGACCCCGCCCGCCCGCGGAGCTGGCCGTGCGGATGCACGCCGATCTCGTCTCCTTCGTCCGCGGCGGAACCCCGGCCTGGGAGAAGGCGACCGGCGCGCTCGGCGACCCGGCCCGCGAATACGGCCGCCCCGGCGCGCCCCTCGCGGCCGACACCCGGGGCGTGTACGACCCCGTGACCCGGAGGGAGGGGACGGCATGCTGATGTCGGGCCTGAACCAGAGCGCCGTACGACGGGTCAACACCGCAGTGGTCCTGCGGGCGTTGGCGGTGTCCGCCGGACCGAGGAAGCTGACCGAGCTCGCCGCGCAGACGGGCCTGTCCCGTCGCACCGTCGAGAGCGTCCTGGACTTCCTGGTCGAGGCGGGCTGGGTCGCGGAACTGGACCGGATGCCGGTCAGCGGCTCGGCCGGACGACCCGCCCGCCGCTACGAACTGCGCGCCGAACACGCCCTGTTGGCCGCCGTACGCATCACCACCGTCGACGTCAGCGCGGTCGTCGCCGATGTGCGCGGACACATACTCGGCCGGGCGCACCGGCCGCTGCGCGCCTACCAGGACCCGCGGACCACGCTCGACGACGCGGCCGAACTGGTGCTCCGGGCCCTCGACGACGCCGGTGGCTCGGTGGACCGGCTGCGCGCCGGGGCCATCGCCGCGGGCGGCGCCATCGACGACGAGGGAGTCGTACGGCGCCTGGTGCACACCACGCGCTGGGAGGGCGTGCACCTGCCCGAGGAGTTCGCGCGGCGCGTCCCGGTGCCCTGGTTCGCCGACAACGACACCAACCTCGGTGCGCTGGCCGAGCGTTGGCGGGGGGTGGCGGGCGACCACGACAACGTCGTGTGGGCGATGCTCGGCAACAGGACCGGCCTCGGCATCCTCATCCGAGGGGCCGTGCACCGCGGTCTCGACGGTGCCGCGGGCGAGATCGTCGAGGCACCGTCGATGCCGGCCGGCTCGGTCGAGGACCGGCCCGTCGCCGCACTCACCTCACCGCTGCCCGCCCAACGCGCCCTCGCGCGTGCCCGGTTCGGCGCGGCGAGAGCCGGTGACGCCGACGCGCTCGCCGAGGTCGACGAGTTCGTGGAGAACATCGCGTCGATCCTCACCACCCTGTCCTGGACGGTCGCCCCGTCGCTCATCGTCCTCGGCGGCGGCCTGGAGGACGCGGCCGACATCCTGCTGCCCCGGGTCCGAGCCGCTCTGCGGGACGCCCGCACCCCCGCGGTCGAACTCCGCGCCACCGCGCTCGGCCACGAAGCCCCCCTCGTCGGCGCGGTGAAGCTTGCCCTGGACCGCATGGACACCGAGCTGTTCGGCCCGCTCGTGCCGAGCACCTGACCCCCCACAACTCCTCCTGATGGAGCCTCACTTGACGCACGACCCCCGCACCGACGTCCTCGTCGTGGGCAGCGGCATCATGGGATCCCTCGTGGCCCGGCTGCTGCGCGACGGCGACCCCGGCCTGCGCATCACCATGGTCGAGGGCGGCACCGCGATCGGCAGTGCGCCCGGCCTGCATCTGCACGACCTCGACGACCCCGGCCTGTGGTCCCGCTACAACGAACAGGTCGCCACCGGCATCCAGGGCATGTACACCGGAGCCGACGTGGTCCGCGAGGTCGCCGACCGCCTCACCGACCTGACGCCCGGCATGTTCCACGCGCTCGCCTTCGGCCAGGACGCCGAGGCGATGCCGCATGCCGCGCTCGCCTGGAACGCCGGCGGCATGGGCGTGCACTGGACGGCCGCCACCCCGTGGCCGGCCGGGGACGAGGTGTTCGACTTCGGTGACCCGGACCGCTGGACGGCCGATCTCGACACCGCGAGCAGACTGCTCGCCGTCACCCCCGCCGCGATCGGCCCGACCAAGGTCGGCGACATCGTCCTCGACGCCCTCAGCCGACGCTACGGCGCCCTCGGACCGGCCGACCGGGCCCCGCAGCCCATGCCGATGGCCGTCACCCCCACCCCCTCGGGCCCCATGCCGCGCACCGCACCCGGGACGATCTTCCCCGCGATCGCGACCGGGGGGGACCCCGCCTTCACCCTGCTGACCGGCACACTCGCGACGTCCCTGATCCGAGCCGGTGACGGCCGCGTCGCCGGTGCCCGGCTGCGCCGCGTCGCCGACGGCACCGACCACGAACTGAGCGCCGACGCCGTGGTGGTGTGCGCCGACGCGCTGCGCACCCCGCAACTCCTGTTCGCCTCCGGCATCCGCCCCGACGCCCTCGGCCGCCGGCTCAACGAGCACGCCTTCGTCACCGCCCGGGTCCTCCTCGACCTCGACCGGTTCGGCCTCGACCTCGACGCCCTGCCCCTGCCGCGCCCCGGCGAGTTCAGCACCGACTCCCTCTGGCTGCCGCACAACGGCCCCGCGCAGCCCTTCCACGGCCAGATCATGAACCGCACCTACGTCGACGAGGGCGGCCGCCCGCTCGCACACTCCATAGGCCTGTCGCTGTACGTCCCCGTCGAGTCCCGCCCGGAGAACCGGCTCGTGTTCCCGACGGGCGAGAGGGACCTCGCCGGAATGCCGCGCATCCGGGTCGAGTTCGCCCATTCCGACGCCGACCGCGCGCTGATCGGCCGGGCAGTGGACGAAGTCCGTTCCCTGGCAGGTGAGTTCGGTTCCTTCGACCCGGAGACCGAGTGCGCGGTGCTGCCGCCCGGCTCGTCGCTGCATCTCACCGGCACCGTCAGGGCAGGCGTCACCGACGACGGCACCAGCGTGTGCGACCCGGACGGAAGGGTGTGGGGCTTCGACAACCTCTATCTGGCGGGCAACGGAGTCGTTCCCACGGCGATGGCCGCCAACGTCACCCTGACCGGCGCGGTCACCGCGGTACGGGCTGCCCGTGCCGTCGCCGCGCGCGCATGTGAACCATCCGAGAGGAACTGAACAGTGATCGACATCGCGAAGGAATACCGCGTGGCCCTGCCCGCGTGGATCGACGACGAACTCGCCGACGCGCCCGCCGTCGTGCCCACCCCCGAGGACCGGATGCGTCTGGTGCACCGCCTCGCCGACCGCAACTGGCGGGAGGGCAACGGCGGTCCGTTCGCGGCGCTCGTCGCCGAGCGGGAAACCGGCCGGATCGTCTCCGTCGGGGTGAACGTCGTCCTGTCCACCGGCGTCTCCAGCGCCCACGCCGAGGTCGTCGCGCTCGGCCTCGCCCAGACGGCGACCGGTAGCTGGGACCTCGGCGCCGACGGCCTGCCGTCCCATGAGCTGGTCGTCAACTGGCGCCCCTGCGTGCAGTGTTACGGCGCCACCATGTGGTCCGGGGTGCGCGGCCTGGTGGTGGCGGGGGAGGGCCCGGAACTGGAGGAGATCACCACGTTCGACGAGGGCCCGCTCGGCGCCGACTGGGCCGAGCAGTTCGAGACACGCGGCATCGAGGTCGTGGGGGATGTCCTGCGGGAGGAGGCGCTCGCGGTGTTCCGCGGGTACCGCAAGGCCGTCGACGAGTCCGACGGGGTCGTCGTCTACAACGCGCGCGGGGGGACCGAGTGAATCCCCGGTTCGCGACGGACGTGATCACGTTCTTCCACCCGGGGTTCTGGGACCTGGAGTCCGCCGACGCGGTGCGCGCATGGGCCGCGGCGCACCCGGACCGGTTCTGGCAGCGGGTGCTGGACACCCTGGCCGAGACCGAAGTCACCGGTATCGAGCTGACGTTCGCGCCGGGTGACATCGGCTCGGCCGTGCGGGCCTTCGGCAGCGCGGCCTCCTTCCGGCGCGAACTGGCCGCCCGTGGTCTCGCCGTGGTCAGTGCCTTCATCGCCGACAGCGACGTCCCCGACTGGCGCCACGGCGACAACCTCCCCGCGATCGTCGCCGACGCCGAGCGCCGCGCCGCCTTCCTCGCCGAGGTGGGTGCGGAACTCCTCGTCGCGGGGCTGCCGATGCGCACGACGTACGGCACCCGCCCGCCGTTCTTCGTCGACGCCGCCTACATGGCCCGCATGGCCGACATCGCCCATGTGGTCGGCGAGGCGGTCTCCCGCCACGGGGTGAAACTCGCCTTCCACACGGAGTCGAACAGCACGCTCTGGTACGAGCGGGACATCGACCTTTTCATGGCCCTCACCGACCCCCGCTACGTCTGGCTGTGCCCCGACTCCTGCCACATCGCGCTCGGGGGCGGCGACCCGGTGGCTCTGGCGAGCCGCCATGCCCCGCGCATCGCCCTGGCCCACTGGAAGGACGCGGTCGAGCCGATCACCGCCCACCTCACGGTCGACGACACGGTGTACGCCCAGCAGCAGCCCTACATGGCGGAGTTGGGCACGGGCATCGTCGACTGGAACGGCTGGGCGGGCGCGATGTCCCGTACCCCCGGCGCGCACACGGTCCTCATCGAACTGGACGAGGCGACCGACCCGGTCGCGGCACTGCGGTCGGGGACGGCGGTGGCGAAACAGGCCTTGAGGAGCGCGGCGAGCTGCGCGAACGTGGGCGGCGGCGACTAGGGCCCTGAGCGCAACGGCGTACCGGCCGCATGATCGCGACCGTCTTCTGAGCAAGGGCCGCCGCACCTGCCGTACCCGCGACTTTCACATCAGTGTCACCGGACCCTTCCCTGACGTTCGTTGCTCTTGGAAAACTCGCTGCGCGCACCTTCCGTCACGTTCCGGCCATCGATGCGCAGGATAAGAGGTCCCTCACACATGACCGACGTCAACCGGCGCAGATTCCTCCAGGTCGCGGGCGCCACCACCGCCTTCACCGCGCTGTCCAACAGCATCCAGCGCGCTGCCGCGCTCCCCGCCCACCACCGCACGGGGACGATCGAGGACGTCGAGCACGTCGTCGTCCTGATGCAGGAGAACCGCTCCTTCGACCACTACTTCGGCTCGCTCAGAGGCGTCCGCGGCTTCGGCGACCCGCGTCCGGTGACGCTGGACAACGGCAAGTCCGTCTGGCACCAGGCGGACGCGAACGGCAAGGAGATCCTGCCCTTCCGCCCCGACGCCGACGACCTGGGCCTGCAGTTCATCCAGGACCTCCCGCACGGCTGGAACGACGGACATGCCGCCTTCAACGGTGGCAAGTACGACAAATGGGTCCCGAACAAGAGCTCCACGACCATGGCGTACCTGACCCGCGAGGACATCCCCTTCCACTACGCCCTCGCCGACTCGTTCACCATCTGCGACGCCTACCACTGCTCGTTCATCGGCTCGACCGACCCGAACCGCTACTACATGTGGACGGGCTACACGGGCAACGACGGCCAGGGCGGCGGCCCGGTCCTCGGCAACGACGAGGTCGGCTACGGCTGGACGACCTACCCCGAGCGCCTGGAGAAGGCCGGCGTCTCCTGGAAGATCTACCAGGACGTCGGCGACGGCCTCGACGCGAACGGCTCCTGGGGCTGGATCCCGGACGCCTACCGCGGCAACTACGGCGACAACTCGCTGCTCTACTTCAACCAGTACCGCAACGCCAAGCCCGGCGACCCGCTGTACGACAAGGCCCGCACCGGCACCGACTACACCAAGGGCGAGGGCTACTTCGACCGGCTCAAGGCCGACGTGAAGGCCGGGAAGCTGCCGCAGGTCTCCTGGATCGTCGCCCCCGAGGCCTTCACCGAGCACCCCAACTGGCCCGCGAACTACGGCGCCTGGTACATCGCCCAGGTCCTGGACGCGCTCACCTCCGACCCCAAGGTCTGGGCGAAGACGGCGGTGTTCATCACCTACGACGAGAACGACGGCTTCTTCGACCACGTCGTCCCGGCCTACCCGGCGGGTTCGGCCGCGCAGGGCAAGTCCACGGTCGACCCCGCCCTCGACCTGTTCAAGGGCAACACCAGCCACCCCGCCGGCCCCTACGGACTCGGCCAGCGCGTGCCCATGCTCGTGGTGTCGCCCTGGAGCAAGGGCGGTTACGTCTGCTCCGAGACGCTCGACCACACCTCGATCATCCGCTTCCTGGAGAGGCGCTTCGGCGTCCACGAGCCCAACATCTCGCCCTGGCGGCGCACCGTCTGCGGCGACCTGACCGCGGCCTTCGACTTCTCCCACAAGGACGTGAAGCCGGTCGCCCTGCCGGACACCGACGGCTACGAGCCCCCGGACCGCGTACGCCACCCCGACTACGTGCCGGTCCCGCCCGCGGTGGGCGCGCTGCCGAAGCAGGAGCGCGGACTGCGCCCCGCCCGGCCCCTCAAGTACGCCCCGCACGTGGACGGTTCGGCAGACACCCGGGCCGGGACGTTCACGCTCACCTTCGGCTCCGGCGCCAAGGCGGGTGCCGCGTTCCTGGTGACCTCCGGCAACCGTACCGACGGGCCCTGGAGTTACACCACCGAGGCCGGCGCCTCCCTCTCGGACACCTGGAACTCGGCGTACTCCCAGGGGTCGTACGGCCTGACCGTCCACGGCCCGGGCGGCTTCCTGCGCTCCTTCAAGGGGTCGAACAAGACCGCAGGTCCCGAGGCCACCGCTCGTCACTGCGGCGACGACGTCGAGCTGACCTTCACCAACAAGGGCTCCGGCACGGTCCGTCTGCACGTCACGAACGGATACGGCGGACGGGCGAAGACCTTCACCGTGCGGGCCGGCACCACCGTCAAGCACGTCTTCGGACTCGCCGGAAGCCGTCGCTGGTACGACCTCACGGTCACGTCGGAAGCCGACGCGGCGTTTCTGCGGCGGTTCGCCGGACATGTCGAGAACGGGCGTCCCGGGGTCAGCGACCCGGCCGTCATCACCGGGTAAAGCCGCCCGGGAGCCGCCGTCGAGGTGGCCGGATCGCGGGGGTCCCGGGGTACTGTGCCCCGGTGACCACGCATTCGAACACACCTGCTGGCTGGTACCCCGATCCCCACGGAGCGTCCCAGACGCTCCGCTACTGGGACGGGGCACAGTGGACCCAGCACACCGACAAGCAGCAGGCGGCGGCTCAGGCGCCCCAGATGCCGCAGCAGGCGGCCGGCCCCGACCCGCAGGTGCAGCGGCAGGTGCAGCAGCAGGCCGGGGTGAGCGCGGGCGGTGCGGCCGGCGGCACCCTGTTCACCGAGCCGGTCCTGGTGGTGAACCAGAAGGCCAAGCTGATCGAGGTGACCAACGAGTACAAGGTCATGGACCAGAACGGCAACCTGCTCGGCTCCGTCACCCAGGTCGGGCAGAGCGCGCTGAAGAAGGTTCTGCGCGTGGTCTCCAGCCTGGACCAGTACATGACCCACAAGTTGGAGATCCGTGACGCCCACGGGCAGCCGGTGCTGCTGCTGACCCGGCCGGCCAAGGTCTTCAAGTCACGGGTGATCGTGGAGCGTCCGGACGGCTCACCGGTCGGTGAGATCGTCCAGCAGAACATGATCGGGAAGATCAACTTCGCGATGAACGTCAACGGCCAGCAGGTCGGGGCGATCAAGGCGGAGAACTGGCGGGCCTGGAACTTCGCGATCGTCGACCACGCGGAGAACGAGGTCGCCCGGATCACGAAGACGTGGGAGGGCCTCGCCAAGACGATGTTCACGACCGCGGACAACTACGTGCTGCAGATCCACCACCAGCTGCCCGAGCCGCTGCTCAGCCTGGTCGTCGCGACCGCGCTGACCGTGGACACCGCCCTCAAGCAGGATGCCCGCGGGTTCGGCTGAGCATCGGTCCGCGACGCCGCGGACCGATGCGGCCCGGTTCCCCTACTAAAGAGGCGCTGTCAGGTGCCCCGGCTCGACGGGCCGGGGCACCGTCACGTTCCGCAACGACGGCTCCAGCGCCAGTACGGCTGCCACCGGGTGTTCCTCCTCCACCACCTGCGGGAGCTTGGGGGCCCGGCTCAGCAGAACCACTCCCCACGAGGCCAGCCCCGTACCCGCCAGGGCCAGCAGGACACCCGCCGCGCCGCCTCGCAGGCCCTCGCCGAGGAGCGAGAGGCCGAGCACCGCGGCGGCCATCGGGTTGGCCAGGGTCACCACGGCGAGCGGGGCGCCCAGACCGTCGCGGTACGCCGTCTGGGACAGCAGGAGGCCGCCTGCAGCGAAGGCCGCGACCAGCAGCGCGACCCCGATCACCTGGACGCTCAGGAGCGACTCGGAGCGGTCCGTCGCCGCCACCGTCACCGTCTGGGTCAGTACGGAGGCCACACCCGAGGCGAAGCCGGACGCCGTCGCGTGCCGCAGGCCGGGGCGGGCTCCGCGGCGGGCCAGCAGGCCGATCAGGGCGGCCGTCGCGCCCGCCACCATCAGCGCTTCGGGCACGGTGAGGACCTGGTCGGGCGAGGACCCCGACGCCACGACGAGGATCGCCGCGAGACCGGCCAGGGTGTAGGCGGTGCCCCGCCACTCCGCCGCGCCGACCCGGCGCCCGGCGACCCGTGCGCCCAGCGGCACCGCGGCGACCAGCGTGAGTGCGCCGAGCGGCTGCACCACGGTCAGCGGGCCGTACTTGAGGGCCACGACGTGCAGCAGCGCGGCCGCCGCGTTGAGGCCGACGGATCCCCACCAGGCACCCGAGCTCAGCATCCGCGGTACGCCCGAACCGGGGTCGCGGGAGGCCAGGCGCTCCTGCGCGACGGCCGCGGCCGCGTAGGCGACGGACGAGAACAGGGACAGGACGACGGCGAGCAGGGTGGCGTTCATCGGCCCGCTCCGACCAGGGCGTCGTCCTTGGGCTCGGCCGGCGTGAGCTTCTCCTGCGCCCGGCCCGAGGTGGTCGCCTTCCGGTGCGGCGAGGGAAGCGGGACGGGGCGGATCACCGCGAGCGCGATGCCGAGCAGGGCCGCCGCCGCGATCGCGTCCATCCAGTAGTGGTTCGCCGTCCCGACGATGACCACCAGCGTCACCAGCGGGTGCAGCAGCCACAGCCACCGCTGGCGCGACCGGGTGGCCACGATCAGGCCGATCGCCACCATCAGGGCCCAGCCGAAGTGCAGCGAGGGCATCGCGGCGAACTGGTTGGAGAGGGTGTCGGTCTGCGGCGGGCCGTACACGGAGGGGCCGTAGACCTTCGCGGTGTCGACCAGGCCGGCCGCCGCGAGCATCCGCGGCGGGGCCAGCGGAAAGACGAGGTGCATCACCAGGGCGGCGCCGGTGACGGTCGCGAGGACGCGGCGGGCCCAGACGTAGTGTGCGGGGCGCTTCAGGTAGAGCCAGACCAGGAAGGCGACCGTGGCCGGGAAGTGGACGGTCGCGTAATAGGTGTTCGCGAGGTGCGCGAGGGTGTCGCCGTGCAGCAGCAGCGACTGCACCGAGCCCTCTGAGGGCAGGTGCAGTGTCCGTTCCCAGTCCCACACGCGGTCGGCGTTGCGAAGGGCTTCGGCCGTGTGGCCTGCGGCCAGTTGCCGGCCGAACTTGTAGACGAGGAAGAGACCTACGACGAGCAGGAGCTCACGGACGAGCGGCGGCCGCGCTGTCGCGCCCGGCTCCGCTTGGGAAGGCTCGGTTCGGGCATTCATCCCCCGGCCCTTTCGCTGACGGTGGTGCTGGAGCTGGACGCGGGTATGACTCGCCCAGCTCCCGAAACTCATCGGTACGGGATCGTACCGATACGGCAGTGTACCGATACGATCGGGTACCGGTACACTGGCGTATCGATAGACATAGGACACACTGGAATCCGGGAATGAAACGCGTGGGTCCCGCCAGTGGGCCGCCCGCCCGGGCGAGTGAGGAGAAGGGCAGATGACGTCGCAGGCCGCGGACGGACCGGAGACGGTCGCCGCCTCGCGCCGCTCCAAGATCACGCCGGAGCGTGAGCAGGAGTTCTTCGACGCTGTGCTCGAGCAGGTCCGCGAATGCGGATACGACGCCGTGACCATGGAGGGCGTCGCCGCCAGCACACGCTGCAGCAAGTCCACCCTCTACCGGCAGTGGAAGACCAAGCCCCAGTTCGTGGTGGCCGCCCTGCGCTCCCGCCGCAGGTCGAAGTTCGACGGGATCGACACCGGGTCGCTCGCGGACGACCTGCGCGAGGCCGCACGGTCCGCGGGCCGGTGGTCGATGCACGACACCAAGCTCCTCCAGGCGCTCGGCCATGCCGTCACCCAGGACGCGGAACTCGCGCAGGCCCTTCGTGAGGCGCTGGTCGACCCGGAGGTCGCCGAGCTCAGACGCATCCTCCAGCGTGGGGTCGACCGCGGTGAGGTGGCCCCCGGGCACCCGGCGCTGGAGTACATCCCGGCCCAGCTGTTCGGCGTCATCCGCGCCCGCCCCGTCGTGGAGGGGGAGTACGCCGACCCGGAGTACCTGCTCCGCTTCATGGAGGCCGCCGTACTGCCGGCGCTGGGCCTGACCTGAGACCCGGGCCGCCGTCCACCCGATGACCGGACGGTGACCTGGTCGCGCCGCACCGTGGGGACGGGGGCGGCGCGCACGCCCCGGCCGGGTGGGAAGCCTCCTGACTGGAGAGGCTCCCCACCCGGCCGAGCGGTGTCCGGGGCCGGGCCGTCAGACGCCCTGGCCGCTGCCGCCGCCCGTCGACACCTTGATCCCCTTGGTGATGTCGTCGATGACGCTCTGGCCCTCGCCGACGTCGACGCCGAAGCGCACCACGACCATCTGCTGCGGGTTGGCCGGGGAGGGGAAGGCCAGCGACTCCACATAGCCGTCGGAGCCCTTGCTGGTGACCGCCTTCCAGCGGACCAGGTAGCCCTTCTGCCCGGCGACGGTCACCGCCTCGGAGGCGAGCACGTCGTGCGAGGTGATCGAGCCGTAGGTCTTGCCGCCGTAGGACTGCTCGGCGTTCGCCGCGATGTCGGCCTTGGCGACCTGCTCGGCCGTGCTGCCCGAGGTGCCCAGGGCCAGGGCGGGCGCCGAGTAGGCACCGCCCTTCGTGCACTTGTCGGAGGTGGAGCCGGGGCACGCGTAGGAGTCGTTCGACGTGAGAGACGCGCCTGCCGAGATCTCCTGCCCGTACCAGCCGTCCGGGATGGGCAGGCTGATCCCGTCGATCGAGTCGGACACCGAACCGCTCTCGATCTTCGGCGCCTCGGAACCCTGGGGGGAGGGCGACGCCCCTCCGGAGCCGCCCGGACCGCCGGAACCTCCGTTGCCGCCGAAGGGGCCGCCCTGGCCGTTCTGCCCACCCGTGCCACCGGTACCGCCCTGACCGCCCGGGCCCTGCGAGTCGGTGGTGCCGTTCCCGTTGCCGCTGTCCGTCAGCGCGTACACGCCCACACCTATGCTCGCCAGGACCACGACCGCCGCCGCCACCGCCACGGCTATGCCCATACGGCCGCGCCGCGATCCGGTCGGCGGCTGCGTGGGGTACGGCGGGTAGGCCGGGTACTCACCGGGGCTCACAACCTGTTCCGGAGGACCCCATGCGGCGGCCGATCCGGCGGGCCGGGTCCGTTCCGTCCACGCCTTGCCGTCCCACCAGCGTTCGGTGGCGGGACCGTCACTTGTCTGCCCGGGATCGCTGTACCAACCGGGGGGAGTCTCCTGCGTCATGCCCCCACCGTATGAGGCCTCGGTGAAAGAGGGATGAGAGGGGCGTCGGCCGATTCCTTCGACTTCGACACACAGGCCGGTCCGGAGCGCGGACGAAGCCATGCGGCGCCCACTTCCTCACGAGCCGAATCAGCCCGTTTCGCGCGGGCGGCCGGCAGGCGTATCCGGTCCCGCGCGGTACGGCCGGACGCGGCACGCGCGTGCCGCAGGTGCGCGGGACTTGGGGCGGCCACTCCGGCGAAGCCGTACCGGCCGTTGCCGCGCGGGCGGCCGGCAGGCGCATCCCGTACCGCCCCGTACGCGCGTGTCGGAGGTGCGCAGGGCGAGCGTCGGCGTCGAGGCGGCCGGCATCCGTGTCCGCACCGGGCCGTGGCCGATTACTGACTGTGGGTCAGGTTTGTCGACGGCTGGTCAGGGGCACCGCGCGTCACCCGCCGTACCCGGGTCACCCGTCAAGGCAACAGCTCCCCCGACCGGCCTCCGCTCCCGCACCCGGACGGCTACGCTCGAGATCTGTACGTCGTTCAGGCGACTTGGGGAGGTAGCGGGATGACGGAGGTCCGGCCCATCGAGGCCGCCCCGGCCTCGCTGTGGGAGCGCGAGGAGGAAGTCGCCGCCGTCGAGGGGGCGATCGACGCCCTGTGCGCGGGACGCGCGTCCTCGGGCAGCGTGCTGGTGATCCGCGGTGAGGCGGGCTTCGGCAAGACCGCCCTGCTGGCCGAGACCCGCCGTATCGCCGAGGCCCGCGGCTGCACGGTCTGGTCGGCCCGCGGCGGCGAGACCCTCAGGTCCGTCCCCTTCAACGTCGTACGACAACTGCTCCAACCCGCCCTCCTGTCGCTGATGCCCGAAGAGGCCCGCGAGTACCTCGGCGACTGGTACGACATCGCCGGCCCCGCCCTCGGCATCGCCGCCCCGGGGGAGCGGCAGGCCGACCCGCAGGGCGTGTGCGACGGCCTGGTCGCCGCGGTACGCCGACTGGCCCGCCGGGACTGGCCGCTCGTCCTCCTGGTCGACGACGCCCACTGGGCCGACCAGGAGACCCTGCGCTGGCTCGCCGCCTTCGCCGAGCGCCTGGACGACCTGTCCGTCCTGGTCGTGGTGGCCCGCCGCCCCGGTGAGGCCGCCGGCGAGCGCGCCCGCCTCCTGGAGACGGTGGCCTGCGCCGCGGGCCGCCCCGCCACCCACCTCAGTGCCCTCACCCCGGAGGCCACGGCCGGCCTCACCCGCGCCACCCTGGGCGAGCACGCCGACGCCCCCTTCTGCCGCGAGGTGTGGGCCGTCACCGGCGGCAACCCCTACGAGACCGTCGAACTCCTCGCCAAGGTCCAGGAGAGCGAGATCGAACCGGGCGAGGGCTCGGCGAGCGAACTGCGCGAGCTGAACCGCTCGGCCCGCGGCGGCGGCCTCGTCGCCCGCCTGGAGGAACTCGGCATCGACGCCACCCGGTTCGCCTGGGCGGCCGCGATCCTCGGCAGCGACATCACCATCGGCCTGGTGGCCAAGCTCGCCACCCTGAAGCCCCAGGAAGCGGTGGTCTGCGCCACCCTGCTGCGCAACGCCCGCATCCTCACCGACTCCGACCCGGTCGGCCCCCGGGCCGAGGAGGCCGAGCTGGAGTTCGTCCACCCACTGATCGCCTCCGCCGTCTACCACTCCATCCCGGACGCCCTGCGCACCGCCATGCACGGCATCGCCGCCCAGGTCGTCACCGACTCCGGGCGCGGCGCCGCGGCCGCCTCCCGGCACCTCCTCCTGGTCCACCCGGACGACGACGAGGAGCTCGTCGAGCAGTTGCGCGAGGCCGCCCGTGACCATGTCGCCGTCGGCGCCCCCGACGCGGCCCGGCGCTGCCTGGAGCGCGCCCTGCTGGAACCCCCGGCACCCGAGGTCCACGCGCGCGTGCTCTTCGAACTCGGCTGCGCCACCCTCCTGACCGCCCCCGCCAAGACCATCGGCCACCTTCAGACGGCGCTCGCCATGCCCGGCCTCGAAGGAACCGAGCGTGTCGACGCCGTCTTCCGTCTCTCCCAGGCGCTCATGCACAACAACCAGCTGGAGGAGGCCGTCCGCACGGTCGAGGAGGAGGCCGCCCGGCACGAGCAGGGTCCCGCCAGGCTCCGCCTCCAGGCCGTGCAGTACATGTGGGAGGGCCTCCACGCGGGCGAGGCCGGCGTGCCGGGCCGCTCCGAGCGCCTCGCCGAACTCGCCCGCAGTTGCAGCGGCCGGGACAACTCCGAGCGGGCCCTGCTGATGCTGGGCGGCTTCGACGCGATGGCGCGGGGCGAGAGCGCCGAGGAGGTCGTCGAACTGTGCGACCGCTCACTGGTGAACGGCCGACTGGCTCCGGGGCTCGGCTGGACCGACACCGAGTGGGGCCTCGAACTGCCCCTGATGCTGGCCAGCGCGTACGCCTACACCGACCGGCTCGACCGCGCCGAAGCCCTGTACACCGAGGCGCTGCGCACCTACGAGTCGGCCGGCTGGAGCGGCGGGCATCTCGCCCTGGCCCACGCCTACGTCGGCATCGGGCACCGTCGGCGCGGACGCCTCAGGGAGGCCGAGACGTCCCTGCGCGAGTCGTTGCGGCTCGCCGAGCGGGTGGGCCGGGGGCTGCCGCTGCACTGGTCGGCGACCTGCAACCTCGTCGACACCCTGCTTGCGCGCGGCCATGTCGAGGAGGCGTGGGCGATCGCCGAGCAGTACGGGTTCGCGCCGCCGTATCCGTCCACGATCGTGCTGCCCGATCCGCGGTCCGTGCGGGGGCGGTTGCTGCTGGCCGTGGGCCGGACCAAGGAAGGGATCAACGAACTGGACGCCGCGGAGAAGGCGGCGGAGGTCCGGGGGCACCACAATCCGGTTCTGGTGCCGTGGGCCTTCGACCTCGCCCGCGCGCTGGCCGTCGAGGATCCGGTCCGGGCGGCGCAGCTGGCCACCGATGTCCGCCGCCATGCCGAGCGGCTCGGCACCGACACGGCGATCGGTGAGGCGCTGCGGTGTGCGGCGGCGCTGGAGACCGGGCAGCGCGCGGTGCGGCTGGCCGCGCAGGCAGTCACCTATCTGGAGGCCTCGCCGTGCCAGTACGAGCACGCGGCGGCGCGGGTGGCGTACGGCATCCTCGCGCGGTCGGTGGGTGACCTCAACCGGGGTATGGCGTTGGCGCGGTCCTGCGGGGCGGACGGGCTGGTGGCGCAGGCCAGGGACGTCCTGGACACGGGACGTGGGTTGCGTTGAGGGAGTGAGCGCGCGCCTTCCGCGCGTCGGCTCACCGGGCTCACCCGGAGAAGCCGCGCATCGGTACGGTCCCACACAGCTTCACGGCCCCGCCGACCGGCGCGGCCCCGTGCCCCTTCAGGTCGCGATCAGCCGGTCGGTGAGGGTCAGCAGCTGTTTCCGCACGTCCGTGTCGTACGTCGCCTCGTGCGCCCGTGCCGGGCTCGTCCCGTCGAAGAAGCGGCCCGTGCCGACCTCCCGGGTGGCCGGCACGAGGACGCCCGGGGCGCCGTCCGCGACCGTCGACCAGGGAGCCACCCCGCCCTCCCGGACCATCGCCGTGTCCATGAACGTGGCCGGGTGGACGACGTTCACGGCCACCCCCGTGCCCGCCAACTCCTCGGCGAGCGTGAAGGTATGGGCGGCCAGGGCGAACTTGGCCCGGCAGTAGGCGGCGAAGCCGCTGTACCCGCGAGTGAACTCCGGGTCGTCGAAGGGGAGAAGCTCCTGCCCCACCGAACCGACGTTGACGATCCGCGAGGGCGCGTTCGTGGCGAGCGTCGGCAGCAGTGCGCGTGTCAGCACCACCGGCGCCAAGTAGTTGACCGCCAGGCGGAGTTCGTGGCCGTCCGCGCTCAGTTCCCAGCCCGAACCGGGTGAACCGGCGCCCGCCCCCGCATTGTTGATCAGCACGTCGAGTTCGGGGTGGGCCCGGGCCACCTTCGCGCCCAGCTCGCGCACCTGGGCCAGGGAGCCGAGGTCGGCCACGAACGGCTCTGCCTCGCCCTCGGCGCGCAGTTCCCCGACGAGGGCTTCGGTACGGCCCGGGTCGCGGCCGTGCGCGAGGACTACGTGGCCCAGGCGGACCAGCTCGAAGGCGACATGGCGGCCCAGGCCCGAGGTGGCGCCGGTGATCAGGATCGTCGACATGCTCCCACCGTAGGCAGACGGTGCGGGCATGTGCGTGCTGCTCCTGGAGGTACCACCGGCAGGATCATCCTTCTTCGGCCACGGGGTCCTCCTCCGCCAGCACCCGCTGAGCCGTCGCGAAGGCGGAGTTCGCCGCCGGAACCCCGCAGTACACGGCCGTCTGGAGCAGTACGGCGCCGATCTCCTCCGGCGTGAGCCCGTTGCGCCGCGCCGCCCGCACATGCATGGCCAGTTCGTCGTAGTGGCCGTGTGCGACGAGCGCCGTCAGTGTGATCATGCTGCGTTCGCGGCGGCTGAGGGTCGGATCGGTCCAGATCTCGCCCCACGCGTAGCGCGAGATGAAGTCCTGGAAGCGCGCGGTGAACGGAGTCTGCCGGGCCTGCGCCCGGTCCACGTGGGCGTCCCCGAGCACCTCGCGCCGCACCTCCATGCCCCGCCCGGCGCCGCCGCCGAGGTGCGCCCGCAGCGCGGTGAGGACGGCCTCCGGGCACTGTGCGGGCGCCAGGTGCGAGGCCCCGGGGAGCTCGACGAGTGCGGCGCCCGGCACGGCGTCGGCGATCTCCCTCAGGTGCGGGGGCGGGGTCGCCGGGTCGGCGCGGCCGGCCACGAGCAGCGTGCGCGCGGTGATCGAGTCCAGCCGGTCGCGCAGGTCGAAGGCGGCCAGGGCGTCACAGCAGGCCGCGTACGCCTGCGGGTCGGCCTCGGCGTGGTCGCGCAGGAGTTCCGGCACGGTGAAGTCACCTGTGAACCAGCGGGAGTTCGCGCTCTCCAGCAGCCACCCGAGTCCCTCGCGCCGGACCCGCTCGGCCCGTTCCTCCCACGGCCGGCGACCGTTGAAGTGGGCCGAGGAGCAGATCACGGCGAGGGACTCGACGCGCTCCGGGTGATGCACGGCCAGATGCAGACCGACGGCACCGCCGAGCGACACCCCGGCATACGTGAACCGCTCGACGCCGAGCGAGTCGGCCAGCGCCAGCACCAGGCCGGCGAGGTCACCGACGGTGGCACCGGGTCCGATCAGTCCGGGCGCCGAACCGCCGTGCCCGGGCAGGTCCCAGCGGACCACCCGGTGGGTGATGGACAGCTCGGGCGCCACCTTGTCCCACAGGGCGGACGACGTCCCGAGCGACGGCCCGAGCAGCAGCGGGGGAGCGGAAGCGGGCCCCTCGGCACGGTGGTTGAGGAGTGTGTCGGTCAACGTCGCTCCAGGGCGCGGTCGGTGAGGGCTCCGGCGGAGCCGGTGTAGCGGGCGGGGTCGGTGAGCTCGTCGAGGTCGAGATCCTTCAACTCGGGCTCCTGCGAGAGGAGTTCTCGCAGCGGTAGGCCTTCGACGTAGGTCCGCCCGGCGAGTTCCGTCAGCAGTGCCTTGGCGCGGGCCCGCCCCAGCACGGGCGCCAGCTCGGCGGACAGCCGCTCGGAGACGATCAACCCGTGGGTGAGGCCGAGGTGTTGGCGCATGGCCTCCGGGTGGACCCGCAACCCCTCGGCCAGCTCGGCGGCGTCCCGGGCCGCTCCGCCGACCAGTCGCAGCAGGTCCCTGAGCGGTTCCCACTCCGCGTGCCAGGCACCGGCGGGCCGCTCGTCCTCGGCGGCCAGCGAGCCGTACAGCGTCGCCGCGAGCTGCGGGGCGCGCCGGACGGCGGCCGCGATCAGCGTGGACCGCACGGGGTTCGCCTTGTGCGGCATGGCGGAGGAGCCCCCGCCGCTGCCCTCCGCGACCTCGGCGATCTCGGTGCGGCCGAGGACGAGCACATCGGCGGCGATCTTCCCGAGCGCCCCGGCGCTGAAGGCCAGACATCCGGCGAGGTCGGCGACCGGTGTGCGCAGGGTGTGCCAGGGCAGGGCAGGCGCCCGCAGTCCCAGTTCGGCGGCGAAGGCCGCAGTGAGAGCTTCGGTGTCCTCGGCGCCGTACACCGTGAAGGCCGCCGACGTCCCGGCGGCGCCGCCCAGTTGGGCGGGCAGGGAGTCCCGTACGGCCGTGACGCGGTCTCGTGCGTCCAGCACCAGTGAACGCCAGCCGGCGGTCTTCAGCCCGAATGTCGTCGGTACGGCGTGCTGGGTGAGTGTCCGTCCCGGCATCGCGGTGTCACGGTGTTCGGCGGCGAGCCGGGCCAGGGACCGCTGGAGGCGGTCGAGGTCCGCCAGGAGCAGGCCGAGGGTGCGCGTGGCCACCAGCATCGTGGCCGTGTCCTGGATGTCCTGGCTGGTGGCGCCCCGGTGGACGTAGGGGCCGTACTCCTCGCCGACCGCCTGGGTGAGGTCGGCGACCAGGGGGATGACGGGGTTGCCGCCGCCGCGCGCACGGTCGGCGAGGGACCGTACGTCGAAACGGCCCGCGTCGGCGGCGGCCGCGACTGCTTCGGCGGCCTCGGCCGGGGTGAGGCCCAGCGCGGCCTGCGCCCGGGTCAGTGCGGCCTCCGTGTCCAGCAGCGCCTGGAGGTAGGCGCCGTCGGAGGTCGCGGAGGCCGCGGGGGAGCCTGCCCACCCGGGGGCGAGCAGGCCGGTGTCCGGATCGGGAGAAGTCACTGGAACTCCAGGAAGACCGTTTCGCCTTCGCCCTGAAGGCGGATGTCGAAACGGTAGGTGCCATCGCCCTGCTGACGCGCGATCAGCGTGTCGCGTCGCTCCGCGGGCACCCGCGAGAGCAGCGGGTCGGCGGTGCGGGCCGCCTCGTCGCCCGGCAGGTAGATCCGCGTGTACAGATGCACCAGCAGACCGCGTGCGAAGACGCACACGCTGACGTAGGGGGCGCTCTGCCCGCGTGCGCCCGGCCGCAGCGTCCGTGCGGTCCAGTGACCGTTGGCGTCGGTCTGGATGCGGCCCCAGCCGGTGAACTCCACGCCGTTGCGGCCCAGGTAGCCGCCGCTCGCGGGATCGCGCCGGATCGAACCGTCGGCCTGCGGGACGTTGCCGTCCGGATCGGGGCCCCACAGCTCGATGAACGCGTCGGGCAGCGGGTTGCCCTCGCCGTCGGTGATGTACCCCTGGAGGACGATCGTGTCCGGGTGGCCGACGGGCGCGATGTCGCCGCCGCCGGGGAAGGGCAGGGCGTGTCCGTAGAAGGGGCCGACCGTGTGCGACGGGGTGGGGAGCACGGTCTCGGGGCGGTTCGTGTCGATCTTCGTCATGGCAGGTCAGCGCCCCTCTTCGATCCAGGTGGCGTGCGGTCCGTCGAGCACGATGTCCCAGTGGTAGCCCATCGAGAACTCCGGTACGGACAGGCTGTGGTCGTAGGTGGCGACGAGCCGCTGCCGGGCCGCGTCGTCCGTCACCGACTGGATGATCGGGTCGTACGGGAACAGCGGGTCGCTCGGGAAGTACATCTGCGTGACCAGGCGCTGGGTGAACGCCGTGCCGAACAGCGAGAAGTGGATGTGGGCCGGCCGCCAGGCGTTGACGTGCTGGCGCCAGGGATAGGGGCCCGGCTGGACGGTCGTGAAGCGGTAGAGGCCGTCTTCGTCGGTCAGGGTGCGGCCGACACCCGTGAAGTTCGGGTCCAGCGGGGCGTCGTGCTGCTCGCGCTGGTGGGCGTAGCGTCCCGCCGAGTTCGCCTGCCAGATCTCCACCAGCTGCCCGCGGAGCGGGCGGCCGTCACGGTCGAGGAGACGGCCCTCGACGGTGATCCGCTCACCGACCGGCTCCCCGGTGTGCTGCCGGGTGAGGTCGCTGTCGATCTCCGTGATGTCCCGCTCGCCGAAGGCGGGGGAGTACAGCTCGACCAGCTCGGGGTCCTTGGACACGTCGATGGTGATCGGCGGCTGCTTCGGATGCCGCGCTATGGAGGAACGGTAGGGCGCGTAGTCCCGGCGGGGCTGGTGCTCGACGGGGGCGCCGTCGGCGAGCCGCTTCTCGTAGGCGGCGTGCTCGGCGGCGATCTCCTGGTCGATGTCGTGCTGGGTGAGAGTCATGAGGCTTCCTGCGTTTCGTTAACGTTCGAGGACGAGAGCGAGACCCTGGCCCACTCCGATGCACAGCGTGGCCACACCCACCCCGCTGCCCCTGCGGGCGAGTTGGTGGGCGACGGTGCCGGCGAGCCGCGCCCCGGACGCACCCAGCGGATGCCCGAGGGCGATCGCACCGCCCTGCGGGTTGAGGATCGCCGGGTCGAACTCGGGCCACTCCGCGACACAGCCGAGCACCTGCGCGGCGAACGCCTCGTTCAGTTCCAGAACTGACAGGTCGTCAAACCCCTTGCCCGCCTTGGCGAGGGCCCGGTTGACGGCCTCGACGGGGGCGAGCCCGAAGTAGTGCGGGTCCAGGGCGTTGACGCCGGTCGCGGAGATCCGGGCCAGCGGCTCGCGACCGGTCGCGGCAAGGCCCTCGTCGTCCACCAGCAGCAGGGCGGCGGCACCGTCGTTGAGCGGAGAGGCGTTGCCGGCGGTCACGGTTCCTTGAGAGGTCCGGAACGACGGCTTCAGCTTCGCCATCGCCTCCAGCGAGGCATCCGCCCGTACGCATTCGTCGGCACCGAACACGACCGGCTCGCCCTTGCGCTGCGGGACCGGCACCGGTGCGAGTTCGGCGTCGAACAGCCCCGCCTCCCGGGCGGCGGCCGCCTTTCGGTGACTGGCCAGGGCGAACTCGTCCTGCTGCTCACGCGTGATCTTGTGCTTGTCCGCGATCAGTTCGGCCGACTCGCCGAGCGGGATCGTCCACTGCGGCTCCATCCTCGGATTGACCATGCGCCAGCCGAGCGTGGTCGAGTACAGCTCGGTGTGGGCGGCGGGGAAGGGCTTGTCGGACTTGGGCAGCACGTACGGCGCCCGGGTCATCGACTCGACCCCGCCCGCCACGGCGATGGAGGCGTCCCCGACGGCGATGGCGCGGGCCGCCTGGATCACCGCCTCCAGCCCCGACGCGCACAGCCGGTTGACGGTCACGCCCGGCACGCTCGCGGGCAGTCCGGCCAGCAGCGCGGCCATGCGGCCGACGTTGCGGTTCTCCTCACCGGCGCCGTTGGCGTTGCCGAAGTAGACGTCCTCGATCCGGGACGGGTCCAGGTCGGGGGTACGGGCGAGGAGTTCACGGATCGCGTGGGCGCCCAGGTCGTCCGGGCGCACCGACGCGAGGCCGCCGTTGTAGCGGCCGATCGGTGTGCGGACCGCGTCGACGATGTAGACGTTCTTCATTTCAGACCCTCCGTGACGGTCAGCTCGGCGTCGGTCCTGGCGGTGATCTCCTCGACGCTCACCCCGGGCGCGGTCTCGACCAGGACCAGGCCGTCCTCGGTGACGTCCAGGACGCCGAGGTCGGTGATGATCCGGTTCACGCACGCCTTGCCGGTCAGCGGCAGCGCGCACTCGGTGAGGATCTTCGGTGAACCGTCCTTGGCGGTGTGGGTCATCACCACGATGACCGTACGGGCGCCGTGGACCAGGTCCATCGCCCCACCGATCCCGGTGATCATCTTGCCGGGGACGGCCCAGTTGGCCAGATCGCCGGTCTCGGACACCTGCATGGCGCCCAGCACGGCGACGTCGATGTGCCCGCCCCGGATCATCCCGAAGGACAGTGCCGAGTCGAAGAAGGACGCCCCCGGCAGCACGGTGACGGTCTCCTTGCCCGCGTTGATCAGATCGGGGTCGACCTGGTCCTCGGTGGGATAGGGGCCGGTGCCCAGGATGCCGTTCTCGGACTCCAGGATCACCTCGACGTCCGCGGGGAGGTGGTTCGGGATCAGCGTCGGCAGTCCGATGCCGAGGTTGACGTACTGGCCGTCCCGCAGTTCGCGTGCGGCCCGCGCGGCCATCTCTTCCCGCGTCCATGCCATTACCGGCTCACCGTCCCTCGTGCCGCCGGCGCGGAGACCGTGCGCTGCTCTATGCCCTTGGCCGCCGCCTGCCCGGGGGTGAGGGCGACGACCCGCTGGACGAAGATCCCCGGCAGATGCACCGCGTCCGGATCGATCCCGCCGGGCTCCACCAGTTCCTCCACCTCGGCGATCGTGACCTTGCCGGCCATCGCCGCGAGCGGGTTGAAGTTCCGGCTGGACTTGTTGAAGACCAGGTTGCCGTGCCGGTCGCCCCGCCAGGCCCGCACCAGCGCGAAGTCGGTGCGGATCCCGTGCTCCAGGACGTGTTCCACGCCGTCGAACTCCCGCACCTCCTTCGGCGGCGAGGCGAGCGCGACGCCGCCCTGGCCGTCGTAGCGCCAGGGCAGTCCGCCGTCGGCGACCTGGGTGCCGACCCCGGCCGGGGTGAAGAACGCGGGGATCCCGGCGCCGCCCGCCCGCAGCCGCTCGGCGAGCGTGCCCTGCGGGATCATCTCGACCTCCAGCTCACCGGCCAGGTACTGGCGGGCGAACTCCTTGTTGGCGCCGATGTAGGAGCCGGTCACGCGGGCGATCCGCCCGGCGGCGAGCAGGATCGCGAGGCCGGAGTCCATCGCCCCGCAGTTGTTGGAGACCACCGACAGCGAGCCGGTGCCCTGTTCGTACAGGGCCTGGATGAGCACGTTCGGCACACCGCTCAGCCCGAAACCGCCCACCGCGAGCGACGCGCCCTCCGGCACATCGGCCACCGCCTCCCGGGCTGTGGCGACCACCTTGTCCATCCGAAAGCCCCATCTCTCCAATTACTCAGGGCACTGAGTATTTCAGCGAGGTCTCTCTCACGCTGTCACCGTGGCAGCCGGGCGTCAAGACCTCTGCGTAGAAGCAGGTCAGTGACGATCCCGCGATACTGACGGGGGCGGCAGGCTCCAGGTATCGTTCAGTGCACCAACGAATTCGACCTCGGGAGCGCACATGGCGGCGGTGGACCTCACCACGCACCCCGGGCACCTCGCCCGGCGGTTCCAGCAGGCGCACTACCTGCTGTGGAACACCATGGTCTCCGAGGAGATCACCTCGCCGCAGTTCGCGGTCCTCAACGCCCTCGTCGCCGAGCCGGGACTCGACCAGCGCACGGTGGGGGAGCGGGTCGGGCTCGACAGGTCCACCATTGCCGAGGTCATCAGCCGGCTCGGCCGGCGCGGACTGCTCGACAAGGTCCGCGACCCGGGGGACGGACGCCGCTTCCTGCTGCGTCTGACCGGCGACGGGGAGCGGACCCACCGCAAGCTGAGCGTGCGTACGGCCCGGATGAACCAGGTCTTCCTGGCCCCGCTGTCCGCCGAGGAACAGCACCTGTTCTTCGAGCTGATCCGCCGGGTCTCGGACGCGGCGGAGGGGCTGCGCAACCCGGCGGAACCCGTCGCCGCACCGTCGTAGGGGCTACGACACCTTCGCGAACACGACCCAGACCTGGCCCTTCGCGAAGTTCACCGCAGAGCCGTCCTTCGTGGTGAACTCCGTGCCGTCCGTGGCCTTCGGCCGCTTCCAGTTCACGTCGAACGACCGTCCGTCGCGGAGCACCTTCGCCGTTCCCGAGCCCACCGTCTGCGTGTACGGCGTGTAGTTGCCGAGGAAGTCGTGGAAGGCGGACCGGCGCACCTTCACGTACTGCACGACGACCGTCGCCGGCGCCAGCCGCTTCCCGTCGGTGGTCACGTCCGGTGCGCCGTCCATCGAGACCAGCCAGCGCTCCCGGCTCGCCGACCAGCTGAAGGTGAAGCGGGCGGCGGGGAAGCGGACCGTCTCCGAGGTGTCCTTCGTGCCGCCGGCGGGCGCGGGGCCGTAGCGGAAGCCGGTGGTCAGTGCGTCCGCGCCCGGCGTGGCGGGCAGCAGGCGCTTCGGGCGCACGTAGAGGTTGTGCGGGGCGGGCTTGGCGGTGCCGCGGAAGTAGGCTCCGGACGCCTTCTCGGGGGTCCGGGCGTCCAGTGGCGCCCGGTTGATCAGCGGCATCAGCTTGCCCTGGGCGCCGGAGAAGGCGAGCGTCGGCTTCTGGAACTGCCGCAGCAGCTCCAGGTCCGACTCGCGGGCGCTGCGCACCGGGCCGACGGACTTGGGCAGCTTCGTCGCGAACACGGCCATGAGCCGGCTGAGCCCGCCCTCGACCTGCTCGGCGTAGACGATGTCCGCGGAGTCGAGGCCGGTCTGCGGGCGCGCAGCCCGTACGTTGTCGATCTTCACGGCGAGCGGGGAGGGAAGGTCGGCCTGCCGGCTCGGCTCCGACGTGCTCGGCTCCGCCGTGTGCAGGCGACCGCGCCCGTCGTCGGCCGGCACGCGGGGCGTGCCCTGGCCCGTACAGCCCGCCGCGAAGAGGCCCGTGGCCGCCAGTACCGCCGCCGTCGTACGGGCACGTCGTGTACGTGCCCCGTGTCTCATACCCACCATGTCCGCCAGCCCGCCCGTCTCGTGTCTTCGATTGTGCGCTTATAAGTTCATTGCTGGCCATACCCGTCTGTTTCTGATTGGTCTCGTTGCCTAGGCCGAACGGCCCCGGATCGCGGTTCGGCGCACGCCGCCCGGGTTCTCGGGGCGCCGGCCCCAGGACCGACACGGCGACGTGACGGAGGGAGTGCTGTGCGATGAAGGCAGTGACCTGGCAGGGCAAGCGGGACGTGCGCGTGGAGGAGGTCCGGCGCGGCGGCACCATCTCGCTGTCCGGCGTCTACGGCGGCATGGCCGACCCGCTGCCGATGCTCACCATGTTCGACAAGCAGATCCAGCTCAGGATGGGCCAGGCCAACGTGCGCCGCTGGGTCGACGAGATCATGCCGTACCTGACGGACGAGGATCCGCTCGGTGTCGACGGCTTCGCGACCCATCACGTGCCGCTGTCGGACGCCCCGCGCGCGTACGAGACGTTCCAGAAGAAGCAGGACGGCACGGTGAAGGTGCTGATGCGGCCGTAGGGCCCCTACTCAGCGCAGGATCTCGTCGAGGTCGTAGCGCACCGGCTCCTCCAGCTGCGCGTACGTGCAGCTCTCCGGCGTCCGGTCGGGGCGCCAGCGGCGGAAGCGGGCGGTGTGGCGGAACCGTACGCCGTTCTCCATGTGGTCGTACGCCACCTCCGCCACCCGCTCCGGCCTGAGCGGCACCCAGGACAGGTCCTTCTTGCCCGACCAGCGGCTCGGCGCTCCGGGCAGCCGGGCGCTCTCGTGCGCGGCCTCCTCCGCCCAGGCCGCCCAGGGGTGCCCCGCCGGGTCCCGCATCCGCAGCGGCTCCAGCTCGTCGATCAGCTCGGCGCGCCGCTTCATCGGGAAGGCCGCGGACACGCCGACGTGCTGGAGTGTGCCCCCCTCGTCGTGGAGGCCGAGCAGCAGGGAGCCGACGACCGGGCCGCTCTTGTGGAGCCGGTAGCCGGCGACCACGACGTCCGCCGTGCGCTCGTGCTTGATCTTGAACATGGCGCGCTCGTCCTGGAGATAGCGCAGGGTGGGCGGCTTGGCGACGACCCCGTCCAGGCCGGCGCCCTCGAACTGCTCGAACCACTGCTGGGCCACCTCGATGTCCGTCGTCGCCGGTGCGAGGTGGACCGGCGCCGTGACCCCGGACAGGACCGTCGTGAGCAGCTGTCTGCGGTCGGTGAGGGGGACGTCCAGCAGTGACTCGTCCCGCAGGGCCAGCAGGTCGAAGGCGACGAAGGAGGAGGGTGTCCGTTCGGCCAGCGTCCGCACCCGGGAGGCCGCCGGATGGATCCGCTCGGTCAGCGCGTCGAAGTCCAGCCGTCCGTTCCGCGCGATGACGATCTCCCCGTCCAGCACGCACCGCTCGGGCAGCCGGGCCGCGAGTGCCTCCACCAGCTCGGGAAAGTACCTGGTCAGCGTCTTGCCGGTGCGACTGCCGAGCTCGACCTCGGCTCCGTCCCTGAACACGACGGCCCGGAACCCGTCCCACTTCGCCTCGTAGTGCATGTCCGGCGGGATCTTCGCCACCGACTTGGCGAGCATGGGCTTCACGGGGGGCATCACCGGCAGATCCATGGTCCGATTCTGCACGCGCACGCTTCGAAATGCCCGATATGCACCTCTCGCCTACCGTGGCTCGCATGGGTGACGCGGTGGAACTGGAGGCGGGCGGCCGGACCGTACGGCTGTCCAGCCCGGACAAGGTCTTCTTCCCGGAGCGCGGCTTCACCAAGCTGGACCTCGCCCGCTACTACCAGGCCGTCGCCCCCGGCATCCTGCGCGCCCTGCGCGAGCGCCCCACCACCCTGGAGCGCTACCCGGACGGCGTGACCGGCGAGAACTTCTTCCAGAAGCGGGCGCCCAAGAACATGCCCGACTGGATCCCGACCGCCCACATCACCTTCCCCAGCGGCCGCAGCGCCGACGAGATGTGCCCCACCGAGGAGGCCGCCGTTCTGTGGGCCGCCCAGTACGGCACCCTCACCTTCCACCCCTGGCCGGTCCGCCGCGACGACGTCGACCGCCCCGACGAACTCCGCATCGACCTCGACCCGCAACCCGGCACGGACTACGACGACGCCGTGCGCGCGGCCTTCGAACTCCGGGACGTGCTCCACGAGTTCGGCGGCCTGCGCGGCTGGCCCAAGACCTCCGGCGGACGCGGACTGCACGTCTTCGTCCCCATCGAACCGCGCTGGACCTTCACCCAGGTGCGACGGGCCGCGATCGCGGTCGGGCGCGAGATGGAACGCCGGATGCCGGACCAGGTGACCATCAAGTGGTGGAAGGAGGAACGGGGCGAGCGCATCTTCGTCGACTACAACCAGACGGCCCGAGACCGCACCATCGCCTCCGCCTACTCGGTACGGCCCCGCCCGCACGCCCCGGTCTCCGCACCCCTGCGCTGGGAGGAGGTCGGCGAGGCGCACCCGCAGGACTTCGACATCGCGACCATGCCCGCGCGCTTCGCCGAACTCGGCGACGTGCACGCGGACATGGACGATCACGCGTTCTCGCTGGACGCCCTGCTGGAGCTGGCCCGCCGTGACGAGCACGACAACGGGCTCGGTGATCTGCCGTACCCGCCCGAGTATCCGAAGATGCCGGGAGAACCCAAGCGGGTACAGCCGAGCCGGGCCAAGAAGCCCGGTTCTACAGCTCCTTGATCCTGACGTCCCGGTACGAGACGACATCGGTCGTGCTGTGCACCTGGAGCCCGACGTAGCCGGAGGCGAACCGCCGTCCGTCCGTGCCCGGGTCGTCCGAGCGGGCCGGATAGAAGTCCTGACCGCCGATGTTGTCGAACTCGTTGATCAGCACGCCGCCCCGATAGACCGAGTAGTGCTGGTCGACCACGCGGATCTCGTAGTCGTTCCACGTGCCCTTCTGGGTGACGCCCGCGCCGGCGAGCCCCACCCGGTCGAAGCCGTAGACCGAACCGGTCTTGTACATGTCGCCGTCGGGCCGGTCGAAGACCTGCACCTCGTGGCCGTACTTGATGGCGGCCCACTCCGGCCGCGGCTCCTCCGGGTGGTCGTGGACCCACGGGAACCGCACGAACACACCGGAGTTGGCGTTCCCGGTGCCCGGGGCGTCGTCCCGCCACTGGAGCTTGAGCGAGAAGTCGCCGTACGTGCGCTCCGGGAACCAGAGCATGCCGAGGCCGTCCTTCGTGGTGCCGGACGTGATGGACCCGTCGCCGTTCGGCGCGAACGAACCACCTCCCACCTGCTGCCACTTGGCGAAGGAAGCGGCGCTGCCGTCGAGGATCGTGCGGTAGCCCTCGGTCTGTCCCGGCCTGCCGATCCCGGACTCACGGGCCGCCGCGTCGATCGCGTCGTACTCGCGCTCGTCGACGACCCCCTCCCTGAAGAGCCTGTCCAGGACGGTCTTCACATGCTTGAGGAACAGGGCTTGGGACGTCCACTGCTTCTCGTCCTCGATCAACTCGTTGATACGGCACCGGCTGTTGGTGATCCGGTTCGGTACCCCTGAGTCGATCGTGCCGACGATCACCGTCAACCGCTCGTCCAGTTCGGAGCAGTTGGGCGCCGGGACCTGACTGGAGACGACGGTGAAGGTCACCGTGCGCGCGGCCGAGGTGTTGCCCGCCTTGTCGGTCGCACGGTATGCGAGGGTGTGCGTGCCCGCCCGGTCGACGACCACCGCGGCGGAGTACGCCAGATAGGGTCCGGCGTCGATCGAGTACTCGACGCCCGCGACCCCCGAACCGCCCTCGTCGGCGGCGCTCACAGTCACCCTGGCGTTGCCCACGTACGCCCCGTCGGAGTTCCGGGTGCCGTCCACGGTCACCCCGGTCACCGGCGGGGTGGTGTCCTCGGGTGCGGCCGTGACGACCGTGAACCGGACGCTCTTCTCGGCGGCCGCGTTGCCCGCCTTGTCGGTCGCCCGGTAGCGCACGGTGTGCGTACCGACCTGATGCACCATCACGGGCATGGCGTACGGCTGCCAACTCCCGTCGTTCACGGCGTACTCGATGGTGTTGACCCCGGATCCCGTGTCGGACGCCGACACGGTCACCGTCGCCATGTCGATGTACGTGCCGTCGGGGTTCTGCTCGCCGCTCACCGCCGCCGAGGTGTCCGGCGGGGCGGTGTCGTCGGAGGGCCGGGCGACGACCGTGAAGTCGGCGCTCTTCTCCGCGGAGACGTTGCCCGCCTTGTCGACGGCCCGGTAACGGACCCTGTGGTCGCCGACCTGGTCGACGACGACCGGGGCGGTGTACGGCTGCCAGGCGCCCGTGTCCCCGATCGCGTACTCGATCCGGTCGACGCCGGAGCCGCCGGCCTCGTCGGTCGCCGTGACCGCCACGCTCGCCGAACCGACGTACTGGCCCTGTGCGTTCTGCGTACCGGTCACCCGGGCCGCCGCCGATGGCGCGGTGGTGTCCGCGCCGCTGCCCTCGGTCACGACGAGGATGCCCTGCATCTGGCCGTGGCCGGGGATCGTGCAGTGGTAGAAGTAGCGGCCCGGGGTGAGCGTGACCTCGGCGGTGTGACGGCCACCCATGTCGTCGTTCGGGTTGGCGAGGATGTTGAGTTCGACGTCGTCGTTGAACTCGGGGTCGCTGGTCACGAAGGTCAACGTGTGCGGCATGCCGGTGGTGTTGCCGGTGACCGCGCTGTTCTCGAAGGCGATCGTGGCCGTGCCCGCCACGGCCGTCGTGGGCGCCGACGTGTACTTGGTGATGTCGTCGCCGGCGGTCCAGGTGAGGACCTGTCCGGCCGCGGCCCTGGCGGGCTGTGCGCTGCTGGGCACGCTCTGCAGCCCGAGCATCATCAGTGCGGCGGCCAGCAGTGCTGTCCAGACTCTTCGTCGCCGTGTCACCTTCACCACCCCCTCGCCAGGTCGCCGGCGGCCGGTGTGGGCCCGCCGCCCGTGTAAGTGATCCGCCACAGCGCCGACTTGGCGTCGGAGGTGAAGAAGCCGCGCCCGTAGTCGAGGACGTACAGCGCGCCGTCCGGACCGAACTTCCAGTCCATGAGGTTCTTGATGCCGTCGTTGCCGATCGGCACGATCTTCTTCAACGACTCGCTGTGCACGGGCAGTCCGCCGTCACCGTGCGTCCTCGGGTCGGTGATCACCGCGTTGCGCGGCTGGTCGGCGTCGTAGAAGTCACCGACGAACCACTTGCCGTCCCAGTAGGCGGGCCACTTGACGGTGCTGGTGGCCGGGGCGGTGTCGTAGCGGTAGACGGGCCCGTTCATCGCGGCCTGCCCGCCGCCCTTGAGCCAGGGCAGCAGATACGTGGCCTCCTCCTGCTTGTAGGACGGGATGCCGTTCGCGTCCCGCGGGTAGTCCGGGGCGCCGCCCTGCGGCGAGTACCAGATGTTGTTGCCGGTGACCGGCGGCAGGTTGACCAGGCCGTCGTTGTTGGGCGACTCGTTCTTCGGGTGGTCACAGTCGTACCAGCCGAGCGGCTGGTCGGGGTTCGGCAGATTGCGGTCGCGGTAGGGCTGCTTGTTGCCCATGCAGTACGGCCAGCCCCGGTTGCTCGCCTTGGTGATGACGGCGAACGTGTCGTACTTGGCCGGGCCCCAGGTCGTCGAGGGCGCGCTCGCGTCCGGACCGACCCAGCCGGCGTAGAGGGTGTCGGTCTTCTTGTCGACGAAGATACGGGCCGGGTTCCTGACCCCCATCACATAGATCTCGCCGCGCGTCTTGCCGCCGCCCTCGCCGGTCTCCCGGCCGGTGAAGAGGTTCCCCTCGGGGAGCGTGTACGTCCCGTCGGCCTCCGGATGGACGCGCAGGATCTTCCCGTTGAGGTTGTTGGTGTTGCCTGCGGTGCGGCGCGCGTCCGCGAAGGAGACGCCCTTGAAGGTGGGCTGCGGGTTGTTGCCGGAGTAACCGCCACTGAAACCACTGGAGTTGTTGTCCCCGGTCGCGATATACAGGTTGCCCTTCGAGTCCCAGGACATCCCGCCGCCCGAGTGGCAGCAACTGTGCACCTGGACCGGCCACTTGAGCAGCACCTTCTCGCTGCTCAGATCCAGTTTGTTCGTCGCGAGGTCGAGGGTGAAGCGGGACACCCGTCGCTCGGCCATCCGTGTGTCGCGGTTGAGCTGCGCGTGCGGGGTGTAGTGCAGATACACCCAGCCGTTCTGCTCGAAGCGGGGATCGAGCTCGATCCCGAGCAGCCCCTCCTCGACCTTGACCAGCTCGTCGCCGCCGCCCTTGTTGCCGAAGACGGTCAACTCGCCCGCCAGGGTGACCTTCTTGGTCGCGGGGTCGTAGACGTGGATCTGCCCCTTGCCCTTGCCGACGTCCGGGTTGTTCCAGTCGGTGACGACCGGCTGGGAGGAGTCGGCGCCGCCGCGGCCGATGTAGAGCACCCGCCCGTCCGGTGCGGTGACCAGGCCGTGCGGCTCTCCGATCTGGTCGTTCTGCCCTGCCTGGTTGGGCCGGGTGAGGCGTTCCGCCTTGTAGTTGCCGTTGATCGTCGCCTTGCAGTCGGCCTGCACGAGCCGTGAGGTCCACAGCAGCGCACCACGCAGATGGGTCCGGAAGTCGGTCTCGTCGTACGACGACACCGTGCCGCCCATGCCGGTGTAGAAGGACCGGCCGCCGTCGTAGTCACGGCACCAACTCACCGGGTGATCCCAGCCGTTGGCGCTCGCCCCCGGCCGGTAGGTCGACTCGCGCACCCTGGCGACGGTGTGCACGTCCCCGGACGGGTTCTTCGTCCAGTTGAACCACTGGTCGGGACGCTTCCACTGCACCGGCAGATCCCTCGTCGCCGGATGCTGCCGGTCGCCCACCTCAACGGTGGCTCGCTGGACGGCCGTTGGGCTGGTGGCGGCAGGGCGGGCGCCGACGAGGCCCGTGAACCAGTCGGAGTACGGCTCGGCGCGGGCCGCGTCATGGATGCCGACGAAGCCGCCGCCCGCCTCCATGTAGGCCTCCAGACCGGCCTCCTGGCCGGGGTCGAGGACATCGCCGCCGCCGGTCAGGAAGACGATCGCGTTGTAACCGCCCAGCGCCTCCTCGTCGGTGAAGACCCGGGCGTCGTCGGTGGCCTCGGTCGCGAACCGCTGGTTCGCCGGACCGGACAGCCCGATCCTCTCGATGGCGGCGATCCCGGCGTTGACGACCGGCGACTCGTCGCCGTCCGCCGCCGAGCCGTAGAACACCAGCACCCGTACATCGGCGCCGCCCGGTGGCGACTTGACGGACATCGTTGTCGGTGACGGTTCCGGCGCGGGCAGTGCTCCCGCGGCCGGTCCGGACATCAGCCCGGCGGCGAGGACCCCGGCGGTCACCGTGGCCACCCAGACCCGTCTTCTCGTCGTTCCTCCGCTTCTAGCGCTCAACCCTCGTAAGTGCATGGGCACCTCCTCGGTCACAGCAACAGCGCCATGGAAGCTAGACGCCTTTGCGTCTCTCGCCAATACCTATGACCGGGATCGCACGAACTTTGTCCTGAGTGTGGATAAACCCTTTCAGGGCCGGTACCGTCTCACAGGTTCATCACAGGTGCGTCTCCGCACATCCCGTATCAGGATGGGGAGTTCTGTATGGCCGCAGTGGACAGACGTGGGTTCAACCGACGGGTACTGCTGGGCGGCGCGGCCGTCGCGACATCGTTGTCCATGGCGCCGGAGGCCAGGAGCGACACCCGTCCGGCGCAGGCCGCTCCGGGCGGCGAGGTCAGACACATCAAGCTGTACGCCGAGAAGCTCGCCGACGGGCAGATGGGCTACGGCTTCGAGAAGGGCAGGGCGACGATCCCCGGTCCGCTCATCGAGCTCAACGAGGGCGACACCCTGCACATCGAGTTCGAGAACACGACGGACGTCAGGGCGAGCCTGCACGTCCACGGCCTGGACTACGAAGTCTCCAGCGACGGCACGAAGTTGAACAAGAGCGACGTGGAGCCGGGCGGCACCCGTACCTACACCTGGCGTACCCATGTGCCGGGCCGCCGGAGCGACGGCACCTGGCGGGCGGGCAGCGCGGGCTACTGGCACTACCACGACCACGTGGTCGGCACGGAGCACGGCACCGGCGGCATCCGCAAGGGCCTCTACGGCCCGGTGATCGTCCGCCGCAAGGGCGACGTCCTCCCGGACGCGACCCACACGATCGTCTTCAACGACATGCTCATCAACAACAAGCCGGCGCACTCGGGGCCCGACTTCGAGGCCACGGTGGGTGATCGCGTCGAATTCGTGATGATCACGCACGGCGAGTACTACCACACCTTCCACATGCACGGTCACCGCTGGGCGGACAACCGTACGGGCATGCTCACCGGTCCCGACGACCCGAGCCAGGTCATCGACAACAAGATCGTGGGCCCGGCGGACTCCTTCGGCTTCCAGGTGATCGCGGGGGAGGGGGTCGGGGCGGGCGCGTGGATGTACCACTGCCATGTGCAGAGCCACTCCGACATGGGGATGGTGGGACTGTTCCTGGTGAAGAAGACGGACGGGACGATTCCCGACTACGAGCCGCACGAGCACGGAAGCACATCGGCCGGGCACGAGCACTGACGCACCGGCTGACGGATCATTGGGCGGTGACTCTTCTCCTCACGCGCGGTGATCTGGAAAAACTGCTGGAGCCGGAGGCCTGTGTCGACGTTCTGCGGGACGGCTTCCGGGACGCGGAGACGGTGCCGATCGCGGGGCAACGGGTGCGCACGGACCTCCCGTTCCCCGGTACGGCAACCGCCCTGATCCCGGGCCTGCTGCCCGGCGTCCCGGCCTACACGGTCAAGGTGAACGCCAAGTTCCCCGGTGCCCGGCCCGCCCTGCGCGGGGTCATCTGCCTGCACAGCGGGGCCGACGGCGAACTCCTCGCGCTGCTGGACTCGGCGACGGTCACGGCGTGGCGGACGGGACTGGCGGCGGCGCTGGGCACCCATCTGCTCGCGGGTGCGGGCGAGGTCGTCGGCGTGATCGGGGCGGGCGCGCAGGCCGAGTTGATGGTGCGAGGGCTGGCGTCGCTGCGGCCCCGCGGTGCCCTGGTCGTCCACGACACGTCGGCCGACCGCGCCGCGGAGTTCGCCGCACGGCACGGCGGGACCGTGCTGGCCTCCGCGCCGGAGGTCGCCGCCGTCGCCGACCTCGTCCTGTCGGCGACCTGGTCGAGGGAGCCGTTGCTGCACCTGGCGGACACCAGGCAGGGGCAGCACTTCACGAGCCTAGGGGTGGACGAACCGGGCAAGGCGGAACTCGCGGCTGATCTGCTGGAGGCGGCCCTGGTCGTGGTCGACGACCGCTCGCTCGCCCTGAGCATGGGCGCGCCGGCGGCCGGGGGAACTGTCGGCGCGACCCTGGGCGAGGTGGTCCGGGGTGAGCACCCCGGGCGGACGGGAGCGGAGGACCGTACCGTCTACGCCCCCGTCGGTCTGCCCTGGCAGGACCTCGCGCTCGCCTGGACGGCGTACGGGCTTGCCGAGCGGGAGGGGATCGGGCGGCGGGTGGATCTGCTGGCCTGAGCCTGGGCGGGGCAGGCCCGGCCGGCTCGACGGGGCGTCGCCGTGGACCCTCCCGTCGGAGCGGCGCACCCGCGATGCCGAGGCCGTCTCGGTCGGGAAGGGCCGCGGCGCACCGCCCGAGGACATCGAAGAGCCGACGTGCTGCTCGCCTGCCCGCCTGCACATCTGCCCGAGCCCTGCCTGCCCGCGTGTGCGTCAGTCCGCGACCGCGGAACCCCCGCCCGCCAGGGGCTCCAGGTCAGGGAGGCCCGCCCCACGCTTCTCACGCTCCGTCGCTTCCTCCGCCGACGACGAGAGCGCTCTCATCAGGCTGCGCGCCGGAGCTATCCTGATCCGCACCCCGCCGACGAGGAGCCCCGAAGTGACCGACACAGCGCCGCGTCCCACTCTGGAGGCCGTGGCCGCACGGGCCGGGGTGTCCCGGGCCACCGTGTCCCGCGTGGTGAACGGCGGGGACGGGGTCAGGGAGCCGCTCGTCGAGCGGGTGCGCAGGGCCGTCGAGGAACTCGGATACGTCCCCAACCAGGCCGCCCGCAGTCTTGTCACCCGGCGCCACGACGCCATCGCGGTGGTCGTCGCCGAGCCGGAGACCCGGGTCTTCGCCGACCCCTTCTTCGGGCTGCAACTCCGCGGGATCAGCAAGGAGTTGACCGCCCACGACAACCAACTCGTGCTGCTGCTCACCGAGGGCCGGGACGACCACGCCCGCGTCGGACGCTACCTCGCCGGAGGACATGTCGACGGCGCGCTCGTCTTCTCACTGCACTTCGACGACCTGCTGCCCGGCCTGATCCAACGGGCGGGTGTCCCCACGGTGTTCGGCGGGCGCCCCGGCTGGAGCGACGGGACCACGGACGTCGTGTACGTCGACAGCGACAACCGCGGCGGTGCCCGCGAGGCCGTACGCCACCTCGTCGGCCTCGGGCGCACCCGCGTCGCCCACATCACCGGCGCCCTCGACCAGACCTCCGCGGTGGACCGGCTCGACGGCTACAAGGACGTGATGGGCGACGGCGACCCGGACCTCGTCGTACAGGGCGACTTCACCCCGGCCGGCGGTGAGCGTGCGATGCGGGAACTGCTCGACCGCCGACCGGACGTGGACGCGGTGTTCGCCGCCAACGACCTCACCGCGTCCGGCGGTCTGCGTGTGCTGCGCGAGCGGGGGCGCCGGGTGCCCGAGGACGTGGCGGTGATCGGCTTCGACGACATGCTGCCGGTCGCCGAGCAGACCGATCCGCCCCTGACGACCGTCCGTCAGGACATCGAGGAGATGGGCCGGTTGATGGCCCGCCTGCTGCTGCGGGGTCTCGACCCGAGGGGCGCGGGGGCCGCACCGGCCGCGGTGGTGCTGCCGACCACGCTGGTGCGGCGCGCCTCGGCGTGACCCCCGCCCCCGTCCTGCTCAGGTCTGCTGCGGCGCGCTCTTGATCACGGCGAAACGGGCGCCGTACGGGTCGGTCAGCTTGGCGACACGGCCGACGCCCGGTACGTCCACGGCCGGCATCCGGACCGTGCCGCCCAGCTCCTGCGCCTTCGCTACCGCGGTGTCCGTGTCGGTGACCTCGAAGTACGGCAGCCAGTGCGGCCCGCTCTCCGCCTCCAGCGGGTCGTCGGCCAGCGGGACGATCCCGCCGAACATGGCGTCCTCGCTCTGTCCGCCCGGCAGCACGGTCGTATAGGAGCCGCCGGGGAAGTCCACGCCGTAGGTCTCCATGCCCAGCGCCGCGTGATAGAAGAAGGCGGCCATCGGCAGGTCGGCCGTGTACAGCTCGACCCAGCACAGCGAGCCCGGCTCCTGGGTGACGTCGAGCCCCTTGGTGCGCCCTGGCTGCCAGATGCCGAAGGGCACTCCCGCCTTGTCGGCGAGGATCGCCATGCGGCCCGCGTCCAGCACATCCATGGGCTGCATCAGCACGGAGCCGTGCGCCTGCTCGGCGGCCTTCGCGGTGGCGTCCGCGTCCGAGGTCAGGAAATACACGGTCCATGACGGTGGGCCCTGGTCCGGGGTGGTCTGCATGCCGCCGGCGGCGGTCTTGCCGGCCAGCTGGAAGAAGCCGTAACCGCCGGCTTCGGGCGGGCCCGGCTGGAACTCCCAGCCGAACAGTCCGCCGTAGAAGGAAGCGGCGCCGTCGATGTCGGGGGTGCCGATGTCGAGCCAGTTCGGAGCGCCGGTGACATAACGGGTGGTGAGCATTTCTGCCCTCCTTCGAAGGGTCCCGTTGCCTGCACTGCAGAGTCTTGCACCGCCCACTGACAATCGCCGCCGGGACGCGGATACCCGCCGGAACGGACTCCGCGCGCCGCCGTGCGTCTCCGCGCCGGGCGGAGGACCATCAAGGTGGTCGGCCGCTGTGAACGTGGGCGTTGATCCGGCGTTGATCGAACGTTTTTCGCCGCCCGGCACGATCTCGGCCATGCACACCGACACGATCACCCCGGCCGACCTGGCCTGGCAGACACAGGCACTGTGCGCGGAGACCGGGGCGGACTTCTTCTTTCCCGAGCCGGGCAGTTCGGTACGGGAGGCGAAACGCATCTGCGGCATGTGCGAGATGCGTCCGGCCTGTCTCGAGTACGCCCTGTCCAACGACGAACGCTTCGGCGTCTGGGGCGGGTTGTCGGAGAAGGAGCGGCTGGAACTCCGGCGGCCGGGAAACCGGTGAGCCTTCGGCCCTTGGGTGCGGTTAGGATCCGGGAGCGCACCCGGGCGTAGCGCAGAGGCAGGCGCACCGCCTTGCTCAGGCGAGACACATCGGTTCGAATCCGGTCCCCGGGCTGCGTCACGCGGGCCCTGTGGAGCAGAGGCAGACTCGCCGCCTTGTCAGGGCGGATACGCCGGTTCGAATCCGGCCGGGGCCCATGGCACAGGGGTCGGTAGCGCAGAGGCAGGCGCACCTTCATGGCATGAAGGGAACGTCGGTTCGAATCCGGCCCGGTCCACGGCACGGTACGAACGGGGCGGGGACGCATGGGTGACCTGATCGGCGAGGACGAGCTCGCCGCCTTCCACCGTACGGTCGGGAAGCTGCGCGAGCTGCCCGTCGACGACCCCGTGCGACTGCGGGCCGAACAGGTCGCCGCGTCCTTCGCCCGCGACGGACGGCTGAGGCGGCGCAAGGCGCGGGGCGCCGAGACGACCGCCGCCGACGCCGGGGTGATGGCCGGCACCGCGACCGGCGCCCACGACCGCCGCGAGGACGCGCCGCTGGCCGAATCAGGCGACGCCGGCGTCTACCGCAAGCCGCGCAGTTGCTATGTCTGCAAGTCGCCCTACCGACAGGTCGACGCCTTCTACCACCGGCTCTGTCCGCGGTGCGCCGCCGACAACACGGCTCGCCGGGGCCTCTCCACCGACCTCTCGGGGCGCCGTGTGCTGCTCACCGGCGGCCGGGTGAAGATCGGCTTCCAACTGGCTCTCATGATGCTCCGGGACGGGGCGGAGCTGCTGGTGACCAGCCGTTTCCCGCACGACACCGTGCGCCGTTTCGAGACGGAGCCGGGCAGCGGGAAGTGGCTCGACCGGCTGACCGTCGTCGCGGTCGACCTGCGTGACCCGCGCCAGGTGCTCGGTCTGTGCGAGGAACTGCGCCAGGAGGGCGGCCCGTTGGACATCCTCGTCAACAACGCGGCGCAGACGGTACGCCGGCCGCCCGAGTCGTACGCCCTGCTCGCCTCCGGTGAGCGGGACGCGCTGCCCAAGGGAGTGCGGGCAGCACCGGGCTTCGCCCCGACGCGGATGCTGGAGAGCGGCGCCGCGTCGCTGCCCGTCGCACTGCGCGAGGCCGACGAGGCCGGTCTGCTGCCCGATCCGTCCCCGGAGAACTCCTGGTCGGCCCGGCTCGGCGCGCTCGACCCGGCCGAGGTCCTGGAGACTCAGCTCGTCAACGCGCTCGCCCCGGCGTTGCTCTGCGATCGTCTGCTGCCCCTGTTGCTCGCCTCCCCGCACCCGCGCAGGTACGTCGTCAACGTGACGGCCGTCGAGGGCCGTTTCGCCGTCCGCAACAAGACGGCCGGGCACCCGCACACCAACATGGCCAAGGCCGCCCTCAACATGCTCACCCGCACGAGCGCTGCCGAACTCGCCGAGCAGGGCGTGCACATGTGCGCCGTCGACACCGGCTGGATCACCGACGAGAACCCGGCACCGAAGAAGGAGCGCATGGCTCGCGCCGGGTTCCGCACGCCGCTGGACATCGTGGACGGGGCCGCCAGGGTGTACGACCCGATCGTGCGCGGTGAGGCGGGCGCCCCCGTCTCCGGGGTCTTCCTGAAGGACTACCGGCAGGCGGAGTGGTGAGCGGGGACGGCGGGTGAACGGCGGGGCGGCTTCGCGGGGGTGCAACGGCCGGCCACCGAACTCGCCCAGCTGCCGGGCTGGTTGCGGCCCGGGCCGGCACGGTCCCCGTAAGCAGCCGCCGGGCTGATCGCGGAGGCGCTGTTCCGGGGCCCCTCTCCGACACCGCGTCTGTCATCGCGGCTACCGCCGCTGCCGCCCGGGGTCGACGGGCCGGGTCGTGGGGGGCTGCGGTGGACGTCTGTGCCGGGGTCCCGCTGTCTCGACCGCGGAGGGCATCACCGGGGGCGCGGCCTGTCCGGTCGTCGGCCAGGCGGCCACCTTCGACCCGCCGGGGGCCCCACGCCCGCCCGTGGCGCCGCCGTTCGCGTCACCGGCGCATCGCCATGAACACCTCCGTCCAGAACCGCTGTTGCTGCTCCGAGGCGCCCACCAGATAGGTCGCCCGGAGCTTCGCCGGCAGCAGGGCCACCAGGCGGGTCACGGCCGCGCGGTGCTTGCGGAGCTGGGACAGTTCCGCGTTGGCGAGGATCTGGTGGACGACGTCGCTGTCGTCGCCGCCCTCCGAGGAGTGAGAGGCGGCGCGGCGCAGCCGGGCCTCCCAGGCGCCGACATCGCGCGCGAGCTCGCGCAGACCGGTGACCGGGCGGCCCCGGAAGCGGTCGAGCAGCGCGGTGAGCGGCACGGGCGCGTACTCGCCGTCGCCGAGATAGATCGTGCCCATCTCCAGCGGCAGTCCGCGCCGCTGCAGCTTGATCAACCGCTCCAGGGTGCGCTTGGTGATCCAGGCGCGCCCGTCGTCGTCGATGTCGTGCTTCCACCACTCCAGGACCGTCTCGGCGTCCGAGCCGTACCGGGCCAGCAGCCACTCGTTGGCCGGTATGTCCTCGGGCTCCACCTGGAGCGAGGCCGTGAACCGGGTCGCCTGCGCGATGTTGTTCCGCGCCACCAGCATCTTGCGGCCCAGGTGGTACGGCGGGTTCTGCACCGCGATCTGCGCCCGCAGGTTCTCGATCCGCCGGCCGGCCAGTGACCACTCCTGGGTGATCTCCATGAGCTTGGCGAACGCGGCCTTGTCCCTGGGCCGGTTGTACTCGTCCCACATGATCGCCTTGGGCTCCGGCCCGGTGAACTTCGCGGCCAGCAGGTTGTCGAGGGTGCCGTCCGCCGACGGGATCGGCGCACACAGGTCCTCGACGTTCGTCACCGGCAGCGAGAAGTACAGCGGTTCCCGGCCCAGCCCCGCCCGGACCGTCTCCCGCACCAGCTCCGTCTTGCCGCAGCCCGGCGGGCCCTGCAGCAGCACCGTCCAGCGGCCCCGCAGGGCGGCCCGCACCACCTGCCGTACCGGGTCGGGGATCGTCGAGGGGTTGGGCACGCCGAGCGACTCGGCGACGTGGTCCAGGATCTCGGCCGTACGGTCCAGTCCGGGCCTGCCGTCCGGCGCCGGCTCGGTCAGCCGCAGCCGCTCCCCGTCGACCAGTGGCAGGCCCCAGCGCAGCGGGAACCCCTCCCGCGCGTTCGCCAGGACGTGGTCCAGGGTGCGCGGGGACAGCAGCTCGCGCAGGGCGGGGGAGAGCGACGCCCACAGTGAGAACACCGGACGCAGGTCCCACGGGCGGTACTTGGCCGCCAGATGCCGCCGCCACGAGGTGTCGTTCGCCGTGATCCGCAGCGTCACCATGCGGTCGAGCAGCGCGAGGTCGCTGCGCCTGGCCGACGTCTCCGCCAG
Organism: Streptomyces sp. NBC_00285; assembly: GCF_036174265.1. NCBI lineage: Bacteria > Bacillati > Actinomycetota > Actinomycetes > Kitasatosporales > Streptomycetaceae > Streptomyces > Streptomyces sp. NBC_00285. The sequence continues at coordinate 8,907,647 of NZ_CP108055.1, forward strand.
CGACTCGTTGTCCGTGAGGAAGACGCCGATGCAGCCCAGGACGCGCAGATCGTGCTCACCGAGCGTCCAGTTGCAGGCGATCTGCATCAGCTGCGACTGGATCGTGGCGCCCGCCTGCAGGGAGTCGTCGATGAGCAGCACGAACGGCCGCCCCGGCTTCAGCTGGCTCATCACCAGCTGGCGCAGGACCAGTTCCCCGGTGTGCGGGTCGCGCACCGGGGCGTTGACGAGCAGGTCGTCCGGCGTGAGGTTCGCCGCGGGGACGTACACCAGCGTGGCGTCCGGGTCCCCCCGGGCGACGTGCGAGAAGAACGTCGCCGTCTTGCCGATGCCGTGCTCGCCGAAGATCTGCCCCGTCTGCCCCATGTCGATCATCGCGTCGATGAAGGTCTCCAGGCGAGAAGTGGGCGACCGCTCTGTTTCCGTCGTCATCTACCGTGATCCTGTGGTGACGCGATGGCAGTCCATCGCAGGGGTGTGCGTGTCCGGCCAGTCGTTGCCGCCCTGAGTGATCAGCCAGATCCATTTGTCCGGCTCGGCGGGCGTGACGGGCGGGGCGTATCCGTCGGTGAGTATCACCACGGCGTCCGGGGTGACGTCGAACCTGCGCCCGGCGACCTCCGTGCGTCCCTCCACGTAGTCGGCGACCGCCTGGAAGCTCGTGCCGCCTCCGCCGTAGACCCGCTCGCCGGGCTTGAACGGCATCACCTCGGCGTCGAAGGAGAGCCAGTGCGCCTCGACCCCGTCGATCCGTCCGACGAGCCGGGTGAGCCACTCGACGACGTGGTCCGGCATGGAACCCGAGGTGTCGTAGGCGACGACGAGCACCTTCTCCCGCACCTGGCCGCGCCGCGAGAGCATCGGATCCTGGCCGAGGGCGGCGAGCAGCGCGCCCCGCTTCTTCGGGTACACCAGTCGCTCGCCGTCGCGCAGTCTGGAGCCGAGCACGTCGACCAGCCAGCGCTGCCACCAGTCGACCGCACGCGTGCGCGTGGTCTCGCCGCGCAGCACGCCCGCACCGAGGCTGCCCCAGATCCGTGCGGTCCGCGTGTCGCCGTCCTCGGTGCGGCCCATCAGGTCGAGCAGCTCCCGCTCCGCGCCCGTGTGCCCGCGCCGGGCTGCCAGCAGGGAGTTCAGCAGCGCCGAGGACGCGATGGCGTCGATCGTCTCCTGGTCGGCGGGGACGCCCCCCTCGCGCAGGTGCACGCACAGCCGCCGCTCGGGGACGGGCGGGTCGTGCATGCGCTTCAGCTCGCCGTACACCCGCAGGTCCGTCTCCGTGAACGTCTCGTAGGGCACCGGCTCCAGACCGTGCTCCGTCAGGTCGAGGACGTAGGCGTCGTGGACCCGTCGCGGGTCGACGCCGGTGGGGCGGCCGTCGAACAGGGGCAGCTGCGGCCGGCCGAGCCGGACCAGCGCCACGTGATTGATGGACACCTCGCAGGCCAGCGTGAACACCGGGTCCGCGCGCTGCTCGGGGTCGGCGAACAGATGCCGCTGCACAAGATGCCGCGCCTCGTGGAACAGCACGAACTTCACGCCGTCCAGGCCGAGGGCGGCGAAGAAGTCCGGGTTGTAGAGCAGTAGACAGGTGCCGTCGCCGGAGGCCACCACGGCTGCCGTGTCGATCGCTGTCGTCGGGATCTGGTGACGGCACTTGGCATACAGCCAGGACGCCACCGCCGACTCGGTCAGCCCGAAGTCCAGCAGCGCGGCCTCTTTCAGCCGGCGCGCCTCCTCGACCACCTCCGAGTCCGCCGGACGGTACCGCTCCAGCGCCCTGCGGTCGGCCAGGTCGACCACCGGGATGCGCCGCCCCCGCTCTCCGTACGCCATGCCGGGCCCCCCGTGCCGAATCTCCCCCGTGCCTCATTGGTAGCAGTGGCCACTGACAAGGGGCCAACGCATTACGCTCGGGGACCAAGGGCGAGGTCGTAGCGCAGAGGCAGGCGCACCGGTCTCCAAAACCAGAACACGCTGGTTCGAATCCAGCCGCCTCGCCCCCCCAGCGGTTCAGGCGATCGCACCAGCCGTCATGATCAGTTCCGGCGCCGTTCCGTGGAACGTGTCGAGGAGTTGTGCCAGCACCGCCCAGGCCTCCTCGTGGCCGCCCAGGTGGTCGCGCACCAAAGGCCGCAGTGCCTCCTCGGCGTCGCGTACGCGCGCGGGGAACATCACATGGCCCAGGGACAGCACCCTCAGCACATGCGCGGCGGGTCCGTGGCCGGTCGCGTAGGCACCGGGGCCCGCCAGGACCCCCGCCTGGCGCAGGCGGTGGGTGAACTTGGCGTGGCTGCCGAACTGGTCGCGCAGCGCGGGCGGGCAGTCCGGGCGCACGGACAGGGCCCAGCGGGCGTAACCGGGCAGCGGCCGCTCCCGGTCGGCGGCGGCGACCGTCTGCCAGTCGCGGTGTCCCAGCACCATGGACGCAGCGTCCCGGGCGGGGGCCATGGCGGTCGCGGCCCGCAGCGCCTCGACGAGTCCCTGAGCCACCAACTGGTGCGGCACGGGCGGCTCGTCCGCGTGTTTGAGCAGCACCCGGTCCACGGGCAGGGTGTCCGTGCGGCCCGGACCGAACGGCACGCCGCGCAACACCGCCCGCCGCAGCCAGGGGTCGGCCGAAGCGTGCCCGTACACGACCGCGTTCAGCTTCGGGTCGTTCTCCTCCAGGATCCACAGCAGGACGGAGGAGGGGACCGGGGTCAGCTTCAGGACGGCGTGGGCGGTCCGGCGTTCGCCCGCGCCCGGCGACGGCGCTCCGATCCGCCGCCGTATCCGTGCGGCGTCGTCGGCGTCGGTGAGGCGCAGCAGGAAACCGACCGCTCGCTGTGCCGTGGTGTTGTCATGCATGGCCGCATGATGACGCAGACGAGCGGCGGCCCGCACCGGATATCGGGTGGGCGGACCGGTCGGCGTCAGGCTCCCGCGCGAGCCGCCATCCGCGCCTTGCGCGCCGCCAGCTTCGCGTCGAACTTCGACGCCTCCGCGTCCAGGCCGCTCATGTACAGGCCGAGTTCCTCCTGGGCCTGGAGACCCTCGGGACTCAGGCCACCGATCTCCATGACCTTCAGGAAGCGCAGGACGGGCTGGATGACGTCGTCGTGGTGGATGCGCATGTTGTAGATCTCGCCGATCGCCATCTGTGCGGCGGCCCGCTCGAAGCCGGGCATGCCGTGGCCGGGCATCCGGAAGTTCACGACCACGTCGCGCACCGCCTGCATCGTCAGGTCGGGCGCGAGCTCGAACGCCGCCTTCAGCAGGTTGCGGTAGAAGACCATGTGCAGGTTCTCGTCGGTCGCGATGCGCGCCAGCATGCGGTCACAGACCGGGTCGCCGGACTGGTGGCCGGTGTTGCGGTGCGAGACACGGGTCGCGAGCTCCTGGAAGGAGACGTAGGCCACCGAGTGGAGCATCGAGTGCCGGTTGTCCGACTCGAAGCCCTCGCCCATGTGAGCCATCCGGAACTGCTCCAGTTTGTCCGGGTCCACCGCGCGCGAGGCGAGCAGGTAGTCACGCATCACGATGCCGTGGCGGCCCTCCTCGGCCGTCCAGCGGTGCACCCACGTGCCCCAGGCGCCGTCGCGGCCGAAGAGCGAGGCGATCTCGTGGTGGTAGCTGGGGAGGTTGTCCTCGGTCAGCAGGTTCACGACCAGGGCGATCCGGCCGATCTCGGTGACCTTGGACTGCCCCTTCTCCCAGGCCTCGCCGTCCTCGAAGAGGCCGGGGAAGTTGCGGCCGTCGCTCCACGGGACGTACTCGTGCGGCATCCAGTCCTTGGTGACCTTCAGGTGCCGGTTGAGCTCCTGCTCGACCACTTCCTCCAGCGCGTGCAGCAGTCTGGCGTCGGTCCAGGCGGAGGACGGGCTGCTGAGGTGAGGGGAAGTGATCGTCACAGGTACTCCAGGGGGGACGCGGCATACATGTACGGGGGCCGGGCGGCGAGCGGTGCCAGTAACTTACGGAATCGTAGGCTACGAAACCGTAGGTTACGCCACCGTAAGTTAAGGGGGGTGTAAATATCGCTGATCAGCGGCGTTCCGAGGGCATGACAAGAGTCCCAGGAACCGCAGGTCGGGCCTGTCGGGATGATGCACTCACCCGTTCAGGCGTACAGCTCCCGCAGTCGTACTGAGAGGCAAGTCACACAGCCTTCGAGCTTCTCGAACTCGCTGATGTCCACCACGGCCGGTTCGAAACCGAGGTCGGTGAGCAGCTCCGCCGTCCTCGGCGCGCTGGCGGCGATGAGCAGCTGGGCGCCGCCGAGAAGGACGACGTGGGAGCCCGCCTGCTCCGGTACGGACAGGAAGCGCGGGAAGAGCGAGGGCCGGTCCACCTTGGGGATGTGCCCGATGACGGTCCCGTCGGGCAGCGCCGTGACCGCCGACTTCAGGTGCAGCACCTTGCTCACCGGTACGGCGACGACCTGGGCCCCGAGCGGCTCGAAGGCGGCCCGCAGCTGCTGGACGCCGGCCGCGTTGGTGCGCCCGCCCCGGCCGACGTAGATCGTGTCACCGATCTTCAGGACGTCACCGCCGTCCAGGGTGCCCGGCTCCCAGATCCAGTTCACCGAGCAGCCGAGCCGTGCCACGGCCTCCTCGACACCGATGGTCTCCCCACGCCGGGACTCGGCGCCGGAACGGGCGATCAGGGCGACGTTCTTGTACATGACCACGGTGTCCTCGACGAACACCGAGTCCGGGCAGTCGTCCTCCGGGTCCACCTCGACGGTCTCCCAGCCGTGCGTGCGCAGGGCCTCGACGTACCCCTCCCACTGTTCGAGCGCGAGATCGACGTCGACCTTCTCCCGTTCGACATGCGTCACCAGGCCTTCGGCGAGGCGCGGACCGGGGCGGCGGACGAGGGCCTTCTTGCTGGGCACGAGGGGACTCCGTATCGGCGGGACAGGGGTGGCCCCCGTGACGGGCGCCGGTCAGCCATCATGCAGCGCCGGTCCGTGTCGACAAAACCCCCCTTGTCAGGCTGTGGCCCTCCTGAGACGCGGCGCCGGTTCACGAGTGCCTGCGCGTGTGCCGCCTCATGGGCCGTGCGCAGCAGCCGCATGACCGTCCCGGCCGTCCGCTCGCCGGGGTTCACGACACAGATCCAGCCGAGCGTGCCGTGGACCGGGTGCGGCAGCACCACGTCGGCCGCCGCGAGGCCGTGTTCCTGCTCCACGAGGTCCGCGGACGCCGTACGACCGACGTGGACGGTGACCCGCCGGCGGTCCCGGCCGTGCGCGAGATCATGCGCTCCCTGGACAGCCGTGACGGTCCGGACGTGACCCGGCGGATCCTGCGGGAGCGGCTGGACCGGATCGCCGCCCGGAGCGTGGCGCTGCTCCGGGCGGGGACCGATCCGGTGGCCGTCGTGGACGCTACGCGGGCGCCTCCAGGTCCTCCGGCGTGACCTCCCGCAGCTCACCGTCCAGCATCAGCCAGCGCGTGATGCCGATCGACTCCAGGAACGGCAGGTCGTGACTGGCCACGACCAGGGCGCCCTCGTAGGACTCCAGGGCCGTGGTCAGCTGCCGCACGCTCGCCATGTCGAGGTTGTTCGTCGGCTCGTCGAGCATGAGCAGTTGAGGTGCCGGCTCGGCCAGCATCAGCGCGGCCAGTGTCGCCCGGAAACGTTCGCCGCCGGACAGCGTCGACGCCTGCTGGTCGGCCCGGGCACCCCGGAACAGAAAGCGGGCGAGACGGGCCCGGATCCGGTTGTTGGTGGCGCCCGGCGCGAACCGGGCCACGTTCTGCGCGACCGACAGCTCGCCGTCGAGGACGTCCAGGCGCTGGGGCAGGAAGCGGAGCGGGACATGGGAGGTCGCCTCGCCCGAAACCGGCTCCAGCTCTCCGGCGATCGTCCGCAGCAACGTCGTCTTGCCGGCGCCGTTGCGCCCGATCAGCGCGACCCGCTCCGGGCCCCGCAGGTCGAGGCCGCCCGCCACTCGTGCCCCGTAGGCGAGTTCCAGGTCCATGAGGGTGAGGACCGTACGGCCCGGCGGTACGGCCGTGTACGGCAGGTCGACGCGGATCTCGTCGTCGTCCCTTACCGCCTCCACCGCCTCGTCGAGCCGGTCCTTCGCCTCGGCGAGCCTCTCCTCGTGCATGATGCGGTGCTTGCCGGCGGACTCCTGTGCCGCCCGCTTGCGTGCCCCCATGACGATCTTCGGCTCGCGCTTCTGCTCGAACATCTTCTGGCCGTACCGCTTGCGGCGGGCCAACTTGACCTGAGCGTCCGACAGTTCGCGTTTCTGTTTGCGGAAGTCGGACTCGGCGACGCGCACCATCCGCTCCGCCGCGTCCTGTTCGACGGCCAGAGCATCCTCGTAGGCGGAGAAGTTGCCGCCGTACCAGGTGACCTCGCCGGAGCGCAGATCGGCGATCTGGTCCACCAGGTCGAGGAGTTCACGGTCGTGGCTGACCACGACCATGATCCCCGGCCAGGAGGCGACGGCCGTGTACAGCCGCTTGCGGGCGTACAGATCGAGGTTGTTGGTGGGCTCGTCCAACAGCAGGACGTCCGGGCGGCGCAGCAGCAGTGCGGCCAGCCGCAGCAGCACCGACTCACCGCCCGAGACCTCGCCGATCGTGCGGTCCAACCCGATGTGTCCGAGGCCGAGTTCACCGAGGGTGGCGAGGGCCCGCTCCTCCACGTCCCAGTCGTCGCCGACCGTCTCGAAGTGCTCCTCTGCCACATCACCCGCCTCGATGGCGTGCAGGGCGGCGCGCCGCGCGGCGATGCCGAGCGTCTCGTCGACCTTCAGAGAGGTGTCCAGGGTGACGTTCTGCGGGAGGTAGCCGACCTCGCCCGCGACGCGCACGGCGCCGTCGGCGGCGGTGAGTTCACCGGCGATGAGCTTCAACAGGGTGGATTTTCCAGAGCCGTTGATGCCGACGAGACCGGTCCGGCCGGAGCCGAAGGCGACGTCGAGGCCCTCGAAGACGGAGGTGCCGTCGGGCCAGGAGAAGGCGAGAGAGGTGCAGGTGATGGATGCAGACATACGAGTCTCCGCGGTTGCTCGAAGCGAGAAGGGGCAAACGCGTATCGAGACACCTGCGACCGACGGGAGACGAGGGAACGCCGGAGGAGCACGGACATGGCCCTGCTCGTCGGGGACGGCTCGGATGCCGAGGTCACACGCAGCGCACACACCTCAGGTGTGTGACACGGTGTCTCAGGACCTCAGACGAGCAACGTCCTTCTCCGATCGACGACAACAGAACCGTTCTACAACGTACGAGGCGTCCGCAGGGGTGTCAACGGATTAACGGGAGCCCGGCCGTGGGTCCCGCTCGCGCCGCCCCCACCACCCGAAGGAGCCCCCGTGCCCGACGGCTCGCTCTCCCTGCCGGCCCGTCTGTACCTCCTGGCCTGGGACACCTCGAAGTCCGAGGCCACCGGTGCCGTCCAGGTGCCCCAGCTGGTCCGGGCCGGTGCCCTGACCGAACTTGTCCGGCGCGGTCTGCTCCTCGACGACGACGGCATCGCCACCCCGGTCGACATGGACGCGCACACCGACGACGCCGTCCTGGACGGGCTCCTCGAACTGGTCCGTGAATCCCGGCCGCACCGGTGGCGGACCTGGGTGACGCTCAGGTCCCGGACCACCCTGGACGCCGTGCGGGAACAGCTCACCGCGGAGGGATACCTGCGGGCACGCAAGAAGCGGGCCCTCGGGCTGTTCCCCACGGTGGATCACGACCTGGGGCGGCCGGCCGCGGTGGAGGCACTGCAGGAGGAGGCGCGGCAGATCCTGCGCGGGCCGGTACCGGCCGGACAACTGCCGGACCGGGACGCGGTCCTCGTCGCCCTCGCGGCCGCCGCCGGACTGCGCACCCTGCAACCCCGCGGGGAACATCACGAGGCACGCGTCGAGGAACTGATCGAAAGCGGCGGACAGGCCGCGCCGGTGCTGCGCATGGTCCTGCACGAGGTGTGCGGGGCGCTGGCCACGGCCTCGGTCACGGCGGGGGCCTGAGGGCGGCTCGATCGAAAGCGGCGGCTCCCGTGCTGCGCGAGGTATGCGGGGTGCCGGTCCCTGCGGGCGCCTGAGCGCGGCTCGGTCGGGCGGAGGATCGGTCAGGTGGGGGAGGGGAGCCCCGTCCGCCTAGGGGTCATCGTCCTGGGCCGTCGGTCCGGGGGCCGTCAAACCCCTTGCCGACAGCGACAGCGACGGCGACGGCGTCTGCCGACTCATGGGCGTCCGGGCAGGACCCGGTGCCCCGGCTGTCGCCGAGTTCCGTCCCCGGCGTGAGCGCAGGGAGAAGCGGGGCGCGTCGGAGAACCCGCCGGGCTCCTCGACAAGCTGTGTGGACACCTCAGAGGGCGTCGCGCATCAGCTCCGCGAGGTCGTGGTCGAGGTCGAGCTGGAGGTGCTCCAGGCCGGTCGGAACGAGGTCGTTCGTCGCCTCCAGGAAGCGGCGCAGTTCGCCCGTGCGGACATGCACCACGGCCGTGCCCTCGGGAGCGTGGAACTCGAGAACGGTGCGGTCGTAGCCGTACGGCCGCACGCGGACGTCGCCGTGGCCCTCGGGCTCGTGCAGACCGGTGCTGAGCAGATCGCGACTGAAGGTCCAGCAGACCTCGACGCCCTCCAGGGTGGCCGGGGCGGGGAAGGTCATACGGACGGCGAACGGATCGCAACGGTCGTAGTGCAGTGTGGCGGGAATACTCGGCATCCGCGGTGCCGCGGCGACGAGACGGGCCTCGACTGGCTGCTCGATGACGGTGGACAACGCCTTGCTCCCTTGTGACGGCTGGTGGGACTTCCCGGTGGGACGGGCACTGGAAGAGACGACGGAATGGGCCAATCCGTGTACACGAAAGTCGAGTGACCTGTGTCACCGTCTTCATGCCCCGGTGTGCCCAGAGGTCCTCCCGCGCCCCAAGAGACACGTGTGGCGTCCTGCGCACCACCCGGCGGCCGGCCGAGGGCATCTGGACGGCACCGGGAGCGTGCACTAGCTTCGCCCGCCATGAGGCGTTTGGGGAACACGCGAGACAAGAGACGAACGGGCCTGATGAGCCGGAGGATCGCCGTGGGGGCAGCTTGTGCGGCGGCGCTGGCGGCCCTGACCGCCGTACCGGCCGAGGCGCACGGCCCGGACAGCCGTACACCGCACTGGGCACCCAAGGACAGCGGCGCCCCCACGGCACGTTTCCGGGGGCTGTCGGCCGTCAGCCGGGACACCGCCTGGCTGGCGGGCACCCAGGGCACCGTGCTGCGTACCACGGACGGCGGCGCGAGCTGGCGGAACGTCTCGCCACCCGGTGCCGCCGAACTCCAGTTCAGGGACGTAGAGGCCTTCGATGCGCGGCGGGCCGTCGTGCTGGCCATCGGGGAGGGCGAGGCGTCCCGGGTCTACCGCACCGACGACGGCGGCGCGACCTGGACCGAGTCCTTCCGCAACACCGACAGCAAGGCCTTCTACGACTGCCTCACCTTCTTCGACCACCGCCACGGCCTGGCCATGAGCGACCCGGTGGACGGAAAGTTCCGCATCCTGTCGACCTCCGACGGCGGCCGCTCCTGGAAGGTGCTGCCGAATACCGGGATGCCGGCCGCGCTCGACGGCGAGGCGGGCTTCGCGGCGAGCGGCCAGTGCCTGGTCAGCTCCGGGCCCCGGGACGTCTGGCTGGCCACTGGCGGCGGCGCACGCGCGCGTGTGCTGCACTCCGCCGACCGCGGCCTGACCTGGACGGCGTCCGACACGCCGATCCCGGCGGGAGACCCGGCCAAGGGTGTCTTCGCGCTCGGCTTCCGCGACCGCGCGCACGGTCTCGCCGTCGGCGGTGACTACAACGCCGACCAGGCATCCCCGCAGGCGGGTGCCCGCACCACGGACGGCCGCACCTGGCGGCCCGCCGCCTCCGCCCCGCCCGCCTACCGCTCCGGCGTGGCCTGGCTTCCGCACAGCCGCGCCGCCGCCCTCGCGGTCGGCCCCACCGGCACGGACCTCACCACGGACGGCGGCCGCACATGGCGGACCGTGGACACCGGCTCCTACGACACGGTGGACTGCACGGTCGACGGCGGCTGCTGGGCCGCGGGGGAGAAGGGACGGGTGGCCCGTCTGGAGAACTGAGCGGCGGAATGCGGGGTACCCGGCCGCCGACGGCGAAAGGAGTGATCCCCATGCCGACCGGTTCGAACTCCAAGCGCGAACGCCAGTACGAGCACATCAAGAAGAGCGCCCAGGACCGTGGCGAGAGCACCGGGCGGGCCGAAGAGATCGCGGCGCGGACCGTCAACAAGGAACGCGCCCGGTCCGGCGAGTCCCGGACCGCCGGCCGTACCTCGACCGAGGACATGTCCTCGGGCAGGCGGGGCGGGCAGCGGTCCGGCAAGGGCTCCCAGGGTCCGACCTACGACCAGCTCTACGAGGAGGCCAAGCGCAAGGGCGTCAAGGGTCGTTCGGACATGAACAAGAGCCGGCTCCGACGCGCCCTGGGCGGCAAGAGCTGACGCTCGGCTCAGCCCGAGGTCTCCCGGTATGCCTCCAGCGCCGGGGCCGTCTTCGTCGCGGCGAACTCGGTGACGCGGTACGCGCACACCCCGGCCGTGACGAAGGGGTCCCCCGCGGCGATCTCCTCGATGCGTGCGCGGTCCCCCGCGACGGCGATGATCACCCCGCCGTCGCGGGGGTTCTTGCGCCCGGACGCCAGGAAGACTCCCCGCCCGTACTGCTCGTCCAGCCAGGCGACATGCGCCGGCAGTACGGCGTCCACGGCATCGAGCGGGGCGGTGTAGGTCAGCTCCAGTACGAACATGATCGCGAGCCTACGACGCGCCGCCGTACGCTCGTCCCCACCATGACGACAGTGGACATCCCCGCGGGCTGGCCCGCGACCGAGGAGCAGGCCCGCGCGGTCCAGGACGAGTTGAGGGCGAGGACGGTCCTCGACGAACCGGGTCCGCCGTCCGGCACCGGGCACGTCACCGGGGTCGACGTGGCCTACGACGACGAACGGGACGTCGTCGCGGCGGCGGCCGTCGTGCTGGACGCGTCGTCCCTGGACGTCGTCGCCGAGGCCACCGCCGTCGGGCGGATCTCCTTCCCGTACGTCCCCGGCCTGCTCGCCTTCCGTGAGATCCCGACGGTCCTCGCCGCCCTCGACGCCCTGCCGTGTCCCCCCGGCCTGGTCGTGTGCGACGGGTACGGCCTCGCGCACCCCCGCCGCTTCGGCCTCGCGAGCCACCTCGGCGTACTCACAGGGCTGCCCACGATCGGCGTCGCCAAGAACCCGTTCACCTTCTCCTACGTCGACCCCGGCACCCGGCGCGGCGAGTGGGCGCCGCTGCTCGCCGGCTCGCAGGAGGTGGGCCGCGCTCTGCGCACGCGCGAGGCGGTGAAGCCGGTGTTCGTCTCCGTCGGCCACCGCGTGAGCCTCGACAACGCCTGCGCCCACACGCTCGCGCTCACCCCGGCCTACCGGCTGCCGGAGACGACCCGCGCGGCGGACGCGCTGTGCCGGCGGGCGCTGCGGCAGGCGACGTCCTGACGGGAGCAGGCGCGGTGTACTGAGTACGTCGTCTGAGTACTTGTACGGATGTGCGGGCCCCGGCGCGCTCGGCAGGCTGTCCCGCATGACGACGCACCGCATAACCCCCCGTGCCGCCAAGCCCCTCGCCGACCCGAACCGGCCCGTGGAGCGCGCGGTGACCGCCACGCTGGTCCTCGGCGTGCTCGCTGGGCTCGGCTGGATCGCCGGGATGATCTACACGGTGGCGGGCTGGTCCCTCTGAGACGGGCTCACCGGCTCGCCGCCACACGGAAGGCGATCCCCGCCCGTCGCAGCCGCTCGATCAGCGCGTCCCCCATCGCCACGGCCGTCGTGACCTGACCGGAGGTCGGCGGCAGGTCGTCGAAGGCGAGCGACAGCGCAGACTCGGCGAACATCTTCGCCGTCTCGTCGTAGCCCGGGTCGCCGCCCGCGACCTCGGTGAACACCCGTCGACCGCCGCCCTCGCCGACGAAACGCACGGAGAACCAGCTCTTCGCCCGCTTCTCGGGACCCGGCCCGTCACCCGGCTTGACCCGGTCGGACAACCAGCGCCGGGCGGGCGGCAGTTGGGCCGCCGCGAACAGCGCGCCCACGGCCGCGACCCCGCCCACCGCCATGGGCAGCCGCCGTACGGCCGCGTAGTGGCGGTAGCGGAAGTCGGGCCCGTAGCGTTCGAGGGCCTTCGCGGAGCGCCGGACGATCTGCGCGTCGATGGTCGGCAGCGGCAGCGCCCAGGCGCCGACCTCCTGGGCGTAACGCGGGGTTCCGGTCGGCGCGGTGGCCCGGCGGCCCACCAGGCGCGGCTCGTGCCGTCCGCGATCCCGGGCGGCGGCGATCATCTGCCGGCCGCGCGCGAACTGGTTCAGCGCCGAGGCGAAGGTTCCGCCCGAGAACGTGGCGTCCGCGGTCACGAAGCCGTCGACGGTCAGTGGCACGCCCTCAGGCAGCTGCCGGACCGTGAAATACGCCCCCAGGTCGTGCGGGACGGAGTCGAACCCGCACGCGTGCACCAGCCGTGCACCCGTCTCACGCGCGCGTGCGTCGTGCCGGACGTACATCAGGTCCACGAACTCCGGCTCCCCGGAAAGGTCGAGGTAGTCCGTCCCGGCGTCCGCGCAGGCGGCGACGAGTTCCTCGCCGTACGTCAGATAGGGGCCCACGGTGGTGGCCACCACGCGCGCGTGCTCGGCGAGCGCGCGCAGGGAGTCCGGATCCGACACGTCGGCCCTGAGGACCTCCACGTTCGTGCCCTCCGGCAGCCGTTCGCGCAGTGCCCGGAGCTTGTCCTCGCTGCGGCCGGCGATCGCCCATCGCAGATCCTCCGGTCCGTGCGCGGCGAGGTACTCCGCGGTGAGGGTTCCGGCGAAACTCGTGGCCCCGAAGAGCACGATGTCGTAGGGACGCTCCGACTTTTTCATCCTGCTCATGACACTCCTGGATCCCGCCGCTCGCGCCGCTGTCGGTGGCCGAGGCTAGCGTGAGGAGTACGGAGCCCGACGACGAGGCCGGAGGTGCAGCGGTGGCCGTGCCCGGAATTCCCGGAGGAAGCGGGAGGAAGCGCCCGCGTTCACCCGCACGTCGGGGAAGACGGACGCCTTCTCGCCGCCTCGGTGACGGCCCCGCGCCAGGCTGGATCGATGTGCGGCTCCGTCGTGTGGCCCGATCGGCGGTGACCGGCCGATAATGGGCTAAGCGCTTGCTCGTTCGGGTCTTGTGCCCACGGGAACGGGTTCATAGCATCACTGGTGTTACATCAGTTGTGTCACGCCAATGGGGGCTGGATGACAACGGCAACGACGCCCGGGCACGGCCCGCTCACCGGCGTACGCGTGGTCGAGCTGGCCGGCATCGGGCCGGGTCCGTTCGCAGGCATGCTCCTCGCCGACCTGGGAGCCGACGTCGTCCAGGTGTCCCGTCCCGGCGGCACCGCCCTCGCGATCGACCCCGGCCACGACATCACCAACCGCAACAAGCGCTCGGTGGTCGTCGACCTCAAGGCCCCCGACGGCCCCGCGCGCGTGCTCGACCTGGCCGCCCGCGCCGACATCCTGATCGAGGGCAACCGCCCCGGTGTCGCCGAGCGCCTCGGGATCGGTCCCGAGGAGTGCCACGCGCGCAACCCCGCCCTCGTCTACGGCCGGATGACCGGCTGGGGCCAGGACGGGCCGCTGGCCCGGCGCGCCGGGCACGACATCGCGTACATCGCCGTCACCGGCGCCCTCGGCCTGATCGGCGAACCGGGCCGCCCTCCCACCGTCCCCGCCAACCTCCTCGGCGACTACGCGGGCGGCTCCCTCTACCTCGTCGTCGGAGTCCTGGCCGCCCTGCACCACGCGCGCGCGACGGGCACCGGCCAGGTCGTCGACGCCGCCATCGTCGACGGCACCTCCCATCTCACCGCGATGCTCCACGGCATGACCGCCGCAGGCGGCTGGCAGGACCGGCGCGGCGCCAACCTCCTCGACGGCGGCTGCCCGTACTACGGCACCTACGAGACCGCCGACGGCACGTACATGGCGGTGGGCGCGCTGGAACCGCAGTTCTACGACCGGTTCCTGGACCTGCTCGGCCTGCCGGACTTCTCCGACGCCCGCAAGGACTGGACCCGCTGGGGCGAGCTGCGCGAGGCGGTCACGGCCCGTTTCAGGTCCCGCACCCGCGACGAGTGGACGGCCGTCTTCGACGGCACCGACGCGTGCGTGGCGCCCGTCCTGTCGCTGCGCGAGGCCCCGGCCCACCCGCACCTCGCCGCCCGTGGCACCTTCACCGACCACGCCGGCATCACCCAGCCCGCGCCCGCGCCCCGCTTCTCCGCGACCCCCACGGCCGTACGCACCGGGCCCGCCCGGCCCGGCGCCGACACCGTCGGCGTGGCACGTGACTGGGACGTACCCGATCTCCTGAAAGGCCCCGAATGAAAAGGCGGATCTTCGCGCCCGAGCACGACGCCTTCCGCGAGACCGTGCGCGCCTTCCTGGCCAGGGAGGTCCTGCCGTACTACGAGCAGTGGGAGAAGGACGGCATCGTCTCCCGCGAGGCCTGGCGGGCGGCCGGCAAGCAGGGCCTGCTCGGGCTCGCCGTGCCCGAGGAGTTCGGAGGCGGCGGCACCACCGACTTCCGCTACGCCACCGTCCTGGCAGAGGAGTTCACGCGCGCGGGCACTCCCGGCCTGGCCCTCGGACTGCACAACGACGTCATCGGCCCCTACCTCACCACGCTGGCCACCGAGGAGCAGAAGCGCCGCTGGCTGCCCGGCTTCTGCGACGGCTCCCTCGTCACCGCCATCGCCATGACCGAGCCCGGCGCCGGCTCCGACCTCCAGGGCATCCGCACCCACGCCGAGGACCGGGGCGACCACTGGCTGCTGAACGGCTCCAAGACGTTCATCTCCAACGGGATCCTGGCCGACCTGGTGATCGTGGTCGCGAGGACGACCCCGGAGGGCGGCGCCCGCGGACTGTCGCTGCTGGCCGTCGAGCGCGGCACGGAGGGCTTCGAACGCGGCCGCAACCTCGACAAGATCGGCCAGAAGGCCCAGGACACGGCCGAGTTGTTCTTCCACGACGCGCGCGTGCCCAAGGCGAACCTCCTCGGGGAACGCGACGGCGCCTTCGGGCACCTGATGACCAACCTCGCCCAGGAACGCCTGAGCATCGCCGTCTCCGCGATCGCCGCGGCCGAACACCTCCTGGAGATCACCACCGCGTACGTCAAGGAGCGCGAGGCCTTCGGCCGCCCGCTCGCCACCAAGCAGCACATCCGGTTCGAGATCGCCGAGATGGCCACCGAGTGCGCCGTCACGCGGACGTTCCTCGACCGTTGTATCGAGGACCACTCGGACGGTGAGCTGGACGCCGTCCACGCGTCGATGGCCAAGTGGTGGGCGACCGAACTCCAAAAGCGCGTCGCCGACCGCTGCCTCCAACTGCACGGCGGCTACGGCTACATGAGCGAGTACCCCGTCGCCCGCGCCTTCACCGACGGCCGCATCCAGACCATCTACGGGGGGACGACCGAGATCATGAAGGAGATCATCGGCCGTTCCCTCCTGAGCTGACCCTCCCCGAAAGGCCTCCCCGTGAGCACCGAAGCGTACGTGTACGACGCGATCCGCACCCCGCGCGGCCGCGGCAAGGCGAACGGCGCCCTGCACGGCACCAAGCCCATCGACCTGGTCGTGGGACTCATCCACGAGATCCGCGCCCGCTTCCCGGACCTGGACCCGGCCGCGGTCGACGACATCGTGCTCGGCGTCGTCAGCCCCGTCGGCGACCAGGGTTCCGACATCGCCCGCACCGCGGCCATCGCCGCCGGACTGCCCGACACCGTCGCCGGCGTCCAGGAGAACCGCTTCTGTGCGTCCGGCCTGGAAGCGGTCAACCTGGCCGCCGCCAAGGTGCGTTCGGGCTGGGAGGACCTGGTCCTCGCGGGCGGCGTCGAGTCGATGTCCCGGGTGCCGATGGCCTCCGACGGCGGCGCCTGGTTCAACGACCCGATGACCAACCTGGCCGTCAACTTCGTGCCGCAGGGCATCGGCGCCGACCTGATCGCCACGATCGGGGGATTCTCCCGCCGGGACGTCGACGAGTACGCGGCCCTCTCGCAGGAGCGCGCGGCCACGGCCTGGAAGGAGGGCCGCTTCGACCGCTCCGTCGTCCCGGTGCGGGACCGTGCAGGCCTGGTCGTTCTCGACCACGACGAGCACCTGCGCCCGGGCACCACCGCCGACTCCCTCGGCAGGCTCAAGCCGTCCTTCGCGGACATCGGAGACCTCGGCGGCTTCGACGCCGTGGCCCTGCAGAAGTACCACTGGGTCGAGAAGATCGACCACGTCCACCACGCGGGCAACTCCTCCGGCATCGTGGACGGCGCCTCACTGGTCGCGATCGGCTCCCGGGAGATCGGCGAGCGCTACGGCCTCACCCCGCGCGCGCGGATCGTCTCCGCGGCCGTCTCCGGTTCCGAGCCCACCATCATGCTCACCGGCCCCGCCCCCGCCACCCGCAAGGCCCTCGCCAAGGCCGGGCTGACCATCGACGACATCGACCTCGTCGAGATCAACGAGGCCTTCGCGGCCGTCGTCCTGCGCTTCGTGCAGGACATGGGACTGTCGCTGGACAAGGTCAACGTCAACGGCGGCGCGATCGCGCTCGGCCACCCGCTCGGCGCCACCGGCGCCATGATCCTGGGCAGCCTCATCGACGAACTGGAGCGCCAGGACAAGCAGTACGGCCTCGCGACGCTCTGTGTGGGCGGCGGCATGGGAATCGCCACCATCGTCGAGCGCATCTGACCCCCTCCCACGGATACGACGGATCACACGGAGCACTTCCACATGAGCACTCAGTCCACGACCATCCGCTGGGAACAGGACCGCACCGGCGTCGTCACCCTCGTCATCGACGACCCGAACCAGTCCGCGAACACCATGAACCAGGCGTTCCGCGACTCCCTCGCAGTGATCACCGACCGCCTGGAGGCCGAGAAGGACACCGTTCGCGGTGTCATCATCACCTCCGCCAAGAAGACCTTCTTCGCCGGCGGCGACCTGCGCGACCTCATCCGGGTCACCCCCGCGACCGCGCAGGACCTCTTCGACGGCGGCCTCGCGATCAAGCGCAACCTGCGCCGCATCGAGACCCTGGGCAAACCGGTCGTCGCCGCGATCAACGGCGCGGCCCTGGGCGGCGGCTACGAGATCGCCCTGGCCTGCCACCACCGCATCGCCCTCGACGCGCCCGGCTCCAAGATCGGCTGCCCCGAGGTCACCCTCGGCCTGCTGCCGGGCGGCGGCGGCGTGGTTCGCACCGTCCGTCTGCTGGGCATCGCGGACGCCCTCCTGAAGGTGCTGCTGCAGGGCACGCAGTACGCGCCGCAGCGCGCCCTGCAGAACGGCCTGGTCGACGACGTGGCCGGCACGCAGGACGAACTCCTCGCCAAGGCCCGCGCGTTCATCGACGCCAACCCCGAATCCCAGCAGCCCTGGGACAAGCCGGGCTACCGCATCCCCGGCGGCACCCCCGCCAACCCGAAGTTCGCGGCGAACCTCCCCGCCTTCCCATCGAGCCTCCGCAAGCAGACCAACGGCGCCCCCTACCCGGCCCCGCGCAGCATCCTGGCGGCCGCGGTGGAGGGCGCCCAGGTCGACTTCGAGACCGCACAGGTCATCGAGGCGCGCTACTTCGTGGAGCTGGCGGCCGGCCAGACGTCGAAGAACATGATCCAGGCGTTCTTCTTCGACCTCCAGGCGGTGAACTCCGGCGCGAACCGTCCCCAGGGCGTCGAGCCCCGCCAGGTCCACAAGGTGGCCGTGCTCGGCGCGGGGATGATGGGCGCCGGCATCGCCTACTCGTGCGCCCGCGCGGGCATCGACGTCGTCCTCAAGGACGTGTCGCCACAGGCGGCGGCCAAGGGCAAGGCCTACTCCGAGAAGCTCTGCGCAAAGGCGGTCTCCCGAGGCCGTACGACACAGGAGAAGGCTGACGCGCTCCTGGCCCGCATCACGCCGACCGCGGATCCCCAGGACCTGGCCGGCTGCGACGCCGTCATCGAGGCGGTGTTCGAGGACACGGCGCTGAAGCACAAGGTGTTCCAGGAGATCCAGCACATCGTGGAGCCGGACGCGCTGCTGTGCTCGAACACCTCGACGCTGCCGATCACGGCGTTGGCCGAGGGCGTGGAGCGGCAGGTCGACTTCGTCGGCCTGCACTTCTTCTCACCGGTCGACAAGATGCCCCTCGTCGAGATCATCAAGGGCGAGCGCACGGGTCAGGAGGCGCTGGCGAGGGCCTTCGACCTGGTGCGGCAGATCAAGAAGACCCCGATCGTCGTCAACGACTCGCGCGGCTTCTTCACCTCCCGCGTCATCGGGCACTTCCTCAACGAGGGCGTCGCGATGGTCGGCGAGGGCATCGAGCCCGCGTCGGTCGAACAGGCGGCGGCACAGGCGGGTTATCCGGCGAAGGTCCTGTCGTTGATGGACGAGCTGACGCTCACGCTTCCGCGCAAGATCCGCAAGGAGACCCGGCAGGCGGTGGAGGAGTCGGGCGGCACGTGGACGCCCCACCCCGCCGAGGCGGTCATCGACCGCATGGTCGACGAGTTCGGCCGCACCGGCCGCAGCGGGGGCGGCGGCTTCTACGACTACGGCGACGACGGCAGGCGCACGTCCCTGTGGCCGGGTCTGCGCGAACACTTCACCCGCCCGGCCTCCGAGATCCCCGCCGAGACCGTGCCTTTCAGGGACATGCAGGAACGCATGCTCTTCTCCGAGGCCCTGGACACGGTGAAGCTCCTGGAGGAAGGCGTCCTGACCTCGGTCGCCGACGCCAACATCGGCTCCATCTTCGGCATCGGCTTCCCGGGCTGGACGGGCGGCGTCCTCCAGTACGTCAACGGCTACGAGGGCGGCCTGCCGGGCTTCGTGGCCCGCGCCCGCGAACTGGCGGAGCGGTACGGCGAGCGCTTCACACCGCCCGCGCTGCTGGTGGAGAAGGCGGCAAAGGGGGAGCGGTTCGGCGACGTGTGACGAGGCTCCTCGAAACGCCGCGCGGCCGACGGGGGTATGGGCGCGCGGCACGCGGGGTCGAAGGGGCAGCGCCCTGAGGATGGGACGGGCAGGGCCGGCGGGGGCGGGAGAACCCTCCCCGCCGGCCCATACCGCTGCGCGGCACGTCGTCCCCCTCAGGAGGCTCCGCCTACCTCTGACGCCCACCCCCGCAGCTCCTCCTTCAGGGATCGCTGGAAGGCCGTCAACAGGGCCTGTACGACCACGGGTTCCATGTGCGCGGACAGCGACTTCACGTCCTGGGCGTCGCGTTGGGCCACCTCGCCCCGGAACAGCTGCGACAACTCGTGCGCGGCGGCCCGGGAGTGCTCGATGAGCACCTTCCGCGAAGCCAGGATCGCCTCCTGCGACAGCGGGACGTCGAGCAGCCCGACACCCAGGCGGAGCAGCCCCAGATCGACCCGGTAGGCGTCGCCGTCCCGCCGTACCACGTCCATCGCGGTGAGCCGCTCCACGTCGTCGTCGCTCAGCGCCCGCCCCGCCCGCCGCCGCAGTTCCTCCGGGGTCACCCGCTCCACGACGTCGGGGGCCCACGAGGCCACCACGGCCCGGTGGATCGCCAGGTCGTGGGCGCTCAGATCGGCCGGCAACTGCTGCATGTACCGCTCGATCGCCGCCAGCGTCATGCCCTGCTGCTGGAGCTCCTCGATCAGTGCCAGACGTGCGAGGTGCTCACGGCCGTAGTGCCCTACCCGGCGGGGACCGATCACCGGCGGCGGCAGCAGCCCTCGCGTGCCGTAGAAGCGCACGGTACGGACCGTGACGCCCGCCCGCGCGGCCAGCTCGTCGACGGTGAACGTGGGTCCCCCGGCATCGGCCTCGGCGTCGTGATCGGCATCGCGGCCATCGGGAGAGGCGTCGGTCGTCATGTGCAGCAGTATCGCTGTCTCACCAACGCTGTGAAACCCGCCCACTGTGACGGCCGCCACCGTGTGGGGAGTGACGTGCGGGGCAGGCGAGCCCTCGGCCTGTGCCCTCCGCCAGGAGGTACGGGCCGCCGCACGTCCGGACACCCGAGCGAGACCCCCCGGGGCGCACCAGAGAGTGGATCATCCGTGAGCAAGGACGCCGTCTCATCGGTACAGACCGCCTCCCGCACCGACGTGGCCCAGGTGCCCGCGGACGCGGGCGACGCCGGCTACAGCAAGGACCTCAAGCCCCGCCACGTCAACATGATCGCCATCGGCGGGGCCATCGGCACCGGCCTCTTCCTGGGCGCCGGCGGACGCCTGCACACCGCCGGTCCGGCGCTCGCGCTCGCCTACCTGGTCTGCGGGATCTTCGCCTTCTTCGTGGTGCGGGCCCTCGGTGAGCTGGTCCTCTACCGCCCCTCCTCGGGCTCCTTCGTGTCGTACGCGCGCGAGTTCCTCGGGGAGAAGGGCGCCTACGTCGCCGGCTGGATGTACTTCCTGAACTGGTCGACGACCGGTATCGCCGACATCACCGCGATCGCGCTCTACACGCACTACTGGAGTCTGTTCACGGACATCCCCCAGTGGACGCTGGCCCTGGTCGCGCTGGCCGTCGTCCTCGCCGTGAACCTGATCTCGGTGAAGATCTTCGGCGAGATGGAGTTCTGGTTCGCGATCATCAAGGTCGCCACACTCGTCGGCTTCATGCTGATCGGCATCTTCCTGCTGGCCACACAGCACGAAGTGGGCGGGGGCACACCCGGCCCCAGCGTGATCACCGACAACGGTGGCGTCCTGCCGCACGGCGCGATGCCCGTGGTCCTCGTCATGCAGGGCGTGATCTTCGCGTACGCCGCACTGGAGCTCGTCGGTGTCGCGGCGGGCGAGACCGCGGAACCGGAAAAGGTCGTCCCGCGCGCGGTGAACTCGATCATGTGGCGCGTGGCCCTGTTCTACGTCGGGTCGGTCGTCCTGCTGGCCCTGCTGCTCCCCGGCTCGGCCTACTCGGCCGACGAGAGCCCCTTCGTCACCGTCCTGTCGAAGATCGGCATCCCTGCGGCGGGCGACGTGATGAACCTGGTGGTCCTGACGGCGGCGATGTCGTCCCTGAACTCGGGTCTCTACTCCACCGGCCGCATCCTGCGCTCCATGGCGACCGCCGGCTCGGCACCGAGGTTCACCGCGCGCATGAACCGCAGTCAGGTTCCCTACGGCGGCATCCTGCTGACCTGCGCGGTCTGCGTCCTGGGTGTCGGTCTGAACTACCTCATGCCGAGCCAGGCCTTCGAGATCGTGCTGAACATCGCCTCCCTCGGGGTCATCAGCACCTGGGTGATCATCATGGTCTGCCACCTGGTCTTCGTCCGCCGCGCCCGAGAGGGCCTGGTGGCCCGCCCCTCCTTCCGCCTGCCCTTCAGCCCGGCCACGGAGATCACCACGATCGTCTTCCTCCTGGCCTGCCTCGGCATGATGTGGAACGACGCGGAGGTCGGCCGCAGGACCCTGCTCCTGATCCCGGTGATCGCGGCGCTTCTGGTCGCGGGCTGGTTCGCCGTCCGCCACAGGGTCCAGAGCACGACGGACCGCGGCCCGACCGGCCGGACGCACTGAGCTGGAGCTGTTGTCAGTGGTGGCGTCTACGGTGGCGTCATGGGGGAGATCGCGTACATCCGAGGAGACGCCACCACCCCGTCCGTGAAGGGCGTCAAGCTGATCGCGCATGTCTGCAACGACCTCGGGGGGTGGGGGAAGGGCTTCGTCGTCGCGCTGTCCCGCCGCTGGCCCGAGCCGGAGGCCGCCTACCGTTCCTGGCACCGGGGGCGCGCGTCCAGTGACTTCGGGCTGGGAGCGGTTCAGTTCGTGCAGGTCGAGCCCCACGTATGGGTGGCCAACATGGTCGGCCAGCGGGGCATGAGGACGGGCAGCAAAGGCGTCCCGGTGCGATACGAGGCGATCGACGAGGCACTGGGGCGGCTGGCAGACAAGGCCCTGGAGCTCGGCGCGTCCGTGCACATGCCCCGGATAGGGTGCGGGCTCGCCGGGGGAAAGTGGTCCCGTGTGGAGCCCCTGATCGTCGAGCGGCTGCTGAAGCGTGGCCTCTCGGTCACGGTCTACGACCACGGGGGAAGCGGGAGCTGACCGAGGGCCTCGACGCGCTCGTGCCGGGCGACGTGGTCCGACAGGGATCAGCGGGTGGGACGGTACGCCCACCGGGACTCCCCACGATGGGCCGGTGCCGGTGGACTGCGCCAGGCGCTCTGCTCCCACTCCCTCGGACTGGCCATGGGCACCCTGTTCGCCTTCTCCTGGCCGGCACAGTCGATCAGCGGCGTCGCCGCGTACAACGAGGAGCAACTCCGCCGGCTCCAGGCGCCCATGAGCTGGGGAAGCTACGTCGGTTCCGCGGACTTCTGGGGCCGGACCCTGCAGAACCGGCAGTCCGAACTCCTCGCCGTGGCCTCCATGGCCGTTCTCTCCGTGTACCTCAGACAGCGCGGCTCACCGGAGTCCAAGCCGGTCGGGGCGGCCCACACCTCGACGGGTGTCGAAGGACAGGACCGCCCCAGGTCCCGGAAGCCGGGGCGTGCCGCGAAAGCCCCGCTTGCCGGGCGGCGCCGGGCTCGCCCCGACACACCCGACCCAGGGGCGGCCCTCCGCCCTGCGACCGCACCCGACAGCCGCCGCCGGCCCAGCCCTACGGCCGGGCGACGCCACCTTCGAAACAGGCCCTACTCGGCGTGCACGCCGTCCGTCGCGGCGATCCTCTTCCACGACTTCGGCTGCACAAGAGCCCCCGTGGCTCTGGCGATCGACGCGCCCCGCGCCGCCGGCGCCGCCGGCTTCGACGGCTGGAAGAGCCACGTGTCGAACAGCGCGCCCAGCGACTGCCCGGACACCTCCTCGGCGTATGTCCGGAAGTCGCCGACGGAGGCGTTGCCGTACGCGTGTTTCTGCGGCCAGCCCTTCAGGACCGCGAAGAACGCCTCGTCGCCGATCTCGTTCCGCAGCGCCTGCAGGGCCAGCGCGCCCCGGTCGTAGACGGCGATGTCGAACTGGTTCTCCGGCCCGGGGTCACCCGGCTTCACGGTCCAGAACGTGTCGTCGGCCGGATGGGAGGCGTACACGTAGTCGGCGAGTTCCTGTGCCGTGCCCTCGCCCTCGTGCTCGGACCACAGCCACTGCGCGTACCGGGCGAAGCCCTCGTTGACCCAGATGTCCTTCCAGCCCTGCACGGACACGAGGTCGCCGTACCACTGGTGGGCCAGCTCGTGCACGATCAGGGAGGTGTTCGACCCGTTCGCGAACTGGCGCGGGCTGTAGAAGGGCCGGGTCTGGGTCTCCAGCGCGTACCCGGTGTTCGTATTCGGCACATACCCGCCGAGCGCGTCGAAGGGATACGGCCCGAAGTACCCGCTCAGCCAGTCGGCGATCTCCCCGGTCCGCTCCACGCTGGCCCGCGCCGCCCCGTAGTTGGCGCCGAGGTCCTTGCTGTACGCGTTGACGACGGGAATCCCGCTGTCGGTCGTACCGGTGGTGAGGTCGAAGCGGCCGACGGCGAGGGTCGCCAGGTAGGTGGCCTGCGGCTTGGCGGAACGCCAGTTCCAGCGGGTCCAGCCGAGCCGTGAACTCGTCGACTGCAGCGTGCCGTTGGACAGGGCCTGGCTGCCGTCCGGAACCAGGACCGACACGTCGTAGGTGGCCTTGTCGAGCGGGTGGTCGTTGCTCGGGAACCACCACCAGGCCGACTCGGGCTCGTTCGCCCCGACCCCGCCGTCGGGGGTGCGGTGCCAACTGGTGAAACCGTACGCC
The DNA here is from genome assembly GCF_036174265.1 of Streptomyces sp. NBC_00285. NCBI lineage: Bacteria > Bacillati > Actinomycetota > Actinomycetes > Kitasatosporales > Streptomycetaceae > Streptomyces > Streptomyces sp. NBC_00285. The sequence continues at coordinate 8,931,437 of NZ_CP108055.1, forward strand.
TGCTTCGACGACGGGACCCCGCTGTAGCGCACGACGACACTGACGTCGGTGCCCTTCGCCAGCGGGGTCTTCGGTGTGATCTCCAGTTCATGCTCGCCCGAGGTGGTGAAGGACGCCTTCGACCCGTTGACCCGCACCTCGCTCACGTCGAGGAGAAAGTCCAGATCGAAGCGGGACAGATCCTGCGTGGTGCGGGCCAGGAGGGTGGCCGTGCCCTCCAGTTCGTCCGTCGCGGGCTGGTACTTCAGCCGCAGGTCGTAGTGGGAGACGTCGTATCCGCCGTTGCCGTAGTCCGGGTAGTAGGGGTCGCCGATCCCTGGAGCGCCGGGGGAGAAGCTCGCCGCCGACGCCGGGATCGCCAGCATCAGGGAGGCCGCCGCGAGTGCGCCCGGCGCGATGAGTCTGCGGTGCACGAAAACTCCAAGTCGTGGGGGGACGAAGTCTGTTCGCAGCCTATTCACCACCTGTGAGCTGGGTGTGTCCACGGCCACTCCTGTCACACGATCGCCATTCAGCCGTTCCGGTCGCAAGGGGCCCTCTTTTGCGCGGGAGTTGACCGCAGTACCGTCCGCGCATGTCGATACGCACGCGCTTCACGACCTGGAGACCGCTCGCGACAGCAGCCGCGGCCACCGCCGCCCTGCTGGTCACGTTCCTCGCACCCGCGACCGCACAGGCGCAGGAACAGGCGGCCCCGCGGCACACGCGGGAGAGCCAACCCGTCTACTCGTACGAGAACGCCGTCCGCGAGGCCGTCTGGGTGGACACCCGGCTCGACGGCGACGGTGACGGAAAGACCGACCGCGTGGCCGTCGACATCGTCCGGCCCCGCGAACCCGCCCAGCAGGGCCGCAAGGTCCCGGTCATCATGGACGCCAGCCCGTACTACTCCTGCTGCGGACGCGGCAACGAGAGCCAGCTGAAGACGTACGACGCCAACGGCAAAGTCGTCCAGATGCCGCTGTTCTACGACAACTACTTCGTGCCCCGCGGCTACGCCTTCGTCGGCGTCGACCTCGCCGGCACCAACCGCTCCGACGGCTGCGTGGACGTCGGCGGCCGCTCCGACATCCAGTCCGCCAAAGCAGTGGTCGACTGGCTGAACGGCCGAGCCACCGCCTACACGACCCGAACGGGCACCGCGAAGACCAAAGCCACCTGGACCAACGGCAGAACCGGCATGATCGGCAAGAGCTGGGACGGCACCATCGCCAACGGCGTCGCCGCCACCGGAGTCGAGGGCCTGAAGACCATCGTCCCGATCAGCGCCATCTCCACCTGGTACGACTACTTCTTCTCCCGGGGCGCCCCGCTCTACGACTCCGGCCCCGACTGGCTCTCCGACTACGTCGACAGCCCCGACGCCCGCACCAAGTGTGCCGCCGTCCAGCAGAAGCTCGTCGACCAGGCGCCCCGCACCGGTGACCGGACCCCGCTGTGGGCCGAACGCGACTACGTGAAGGACGCGCACAAGGTCAGAGCCAGCGTCTTCCTGGTCCACGGCATGCAGGACCTCAACGTCCGTCTCCAGCACCTCGGCCCGTGGTGGGACGCCCTCGCGAAGAACGGCGTCGAGCGCAAGATCTGGCTCTCCCAGACCGGCCACGTCGACCCCTTCGACTTCCGCCGCGCGCAATGGGTCGACACCCTGCACCGCTGGTTCGACCACGAACTCCTCGGCTACGACAACGGCGTCGACCGCGAGCCGATGGCCGACATCGAGCGCCACCCCGACCAGTGGGTCACCTCGAAGAGCTGGCCCCCGCGCGGAACCTCCACGACGACGCTCCGCCCCGCGAAGGGCGCACAGCCCGGCGTCGGAACCCTCGGCCTCATCAAGGCCGCGGGCGCCGAGACCTTCACCGACGACCCGGCGCTCAGCGAGACCGATTGGGCCGCCCGGATCGACACAGGGACACCCGACAAGGCGGGCTTCACCACCGGCACCCTCACCAGGGACCTGCGTCTGTCCGGCTCCTCCAAGGTCACCGTGAGGGCGACACCGACCACCACCACGGCCCATCTCTCCGCCGTCCTCGTGGACCTCGGCCCCGACACGATCCGCGACTACGCGGCCGCGGGCGAAGGCATCACGACGCTCGCCGACCGCACCTGCTGGGGCGCCGGCACGACGGGTGACAGTGCCTGCTTCAAGGCGACCCGGGCGAAGACCACCGCCGTCGACTACACCGTCGTCAGCCGCGGCTGGGCCGACCTCGGCACCTACGCCGACCCCGGGAAGGGCGTCCCGCTCACACCCGGCAAGGCCTACACGATCACCCTCGACCTGGGCGCCACGGACCACGTCGTCCCGGCGGGCCACCGCCTCGCCCTGATCGTCGCGGGCACCGACAAGGACCTCATCGACCCGCCGTCCACCAGGCCCACCCTCACGATCGACCTGTCCCACACCTCGGCACGGGTCCCGCTGGTCGGCGGCGCGGCCGCCTTCGCGCACGCCACGAAGGGCGCCAGGACCGTCGTACCGGACGCGGCCACGGCCCTCGACGGCGTCCGCGCCCCGCGCCCCGCCCACCGCGTCCCGGAGGGCCGATGACGATCCGAACCGTCACCGTGAGCGCCCTGCTCCTCGACGAACGCGTCCATTACCACCTCACGGCCGGGAAACCGGTCGGGAAGGCCGACACCGGCTGCTGAATCGGTGGAGATCTGCGGTACCTGTGGTAGGTCCTGGGGAAATGTGTGAAACCCGGCGTATCCACCGCTCCAGGGGAAGGTGCCGCAGATGACTGAAGACCTGAAGAAGAGAGGTGGCCGAGCAGGGCCCGCGGGCCTTCTCGGCCACCAGACCGACCAGGTGGTGTTCGGCGTCACCGCCGCCATCACCGTGGCCTTCGTGATCTGGGGGTGGGCGGGGACGGACTCCCTGGAGGACGTCTCCACCACCATGCTCGGCGGACTGATCCACAACGGCGGCTGGGCCTTCATCCTGGCCGCCTCGAGTTTCGTGGTCTTCGCCCTGTGGCTCGCGATGAGCCGCTACGGCCGCATCCACCTCGGTGCCGAGGGCGAGGAACCCGAGTTCAAGACGGTGTCCTGGGTCGCCATGATGTTCAGCGCCGGCATGGGCATCGGCCTGATGTTCTACGGCGTCAGCGAGCCGCTCGCGCACTACACCACCCCGCCCCCGGGTACGAACCCGCCCAGCTCCGGCGATCGCATGGAGACGGCGATGGCCACCACCCTCTTCCACTGGGCGCTGCACCCCTGGGCGATCTACGCGGTGGTCGGCCTCGCCATCGCCTACAGCACCTTCCGCAAGCGCCGGCGTCAGACCATCAGTGCCGTCTTCACCCCGCTCATCGGGGAGAAGCACGCGAACGGCACCGCCGGACGGGTCATCGACATCCTCGCGATCATCGCCACCGTCTTCGGCTCCGCCGCCTCCCTGGGCCTCGGCGCCCTCCAGATCGGCTCCGGCTTCCGGGAACTGGACTGGATGGACGACGTCAGCACCGGGCTGCTCGTCACGATCATCGCCGTGCTGACCCTGGCCTTCGTGCTCTCGGCGGTCTCCGGCATCGAGCGGGGCATCCAGTGGCTGTCCAACACCAACATGGTGCTGGCCCTGATCCTCGCCGTCTTCGTGTTCATCGCGGGCCCCACGATCATCGTCCTGGACCTGCTGCCCACCTCCGTCTTCTCCTACCTCGGCGACCTGCCCCAGCTCGCCGGCCGCACGGAAGCCAGCGGCGGCAAGGGCGTCGCGGACTGGCTCGGCAGCTGGACCGTCTTCTACTGGGCCTGGTGGATCTCCTGGACGCCCTTCGTCGGCATGTTCATCGCCCGCATCAGCCGCGGCCGCACGATCCGGCAGTTCGTCGGCGGCGTCATCCTCGTGCCCAGCACGGTCAGCCTCGTCTGGTTCGCGATCTTCGGCGGTACGGCCATGAAGCTGAAGGAGGGCGGTGCGCTCGGCGGCGAGAACACCCCTGAGGGTCAACTCTTCGGCGTGCTCCAGGAGTTCCCCTTCGCCACCGCCACCAGCCTGCTCGTCATGATCCTGGTCGGCATCTTCTTCGTGTCCGGCGCCGACGCCGCGTCCATCGTGATGGGCACGCTGTCCCAGCGGGGCGCACTGGAACCCGGCCGTTTCGTCGTCGTGTTCTGGGGTGTGGTCACCGGAGCCGTCGCCGCCATCATGCTGCTCGTCGGCAGCGGCCAGGGCGACGCGCTCACCGGCCTGCAGAACCTCACGATCCTGGCCGCCGCGCCCTTCGTCCTCGTGATGATCGGCATGTGCGTCGCCCTCATGCGCGACCTGCGCCGGGACCCGGTCATCGTGCGCGGCGCGATGGGCTCCGAGGCCGTCGAACTCGCCGTGATCGAGGGCCACAAGAAGTACGACGGCGACTTCGAGATCAAGGTCGGCCCGGGCGCCGGCACGGACACCGAGGGCGACCCGCTGGGCCACGACCACGCCTGACCTGGGCGCATGGGCGGGGGCGCGGTGGGCCCGGTCGCCTCGTCCAGGCCCGCCGTGCCCCGTACCCCTTCGACCGTGCGTACGCCGGTGGCACCGCCCCACGCGGCCGCTCCTCCCGGCTTTCGATGAGCGGCCGGGGCGCCCACACGCGCGGACGGCCGGGCCCCGGACCACCACGAGCCCGCCGCCCGGCACACCGTTCGCGCGGGGCCCTTAACGGAATGACTCATGCCGTGATCGGACCGCCCCGGAGCCGGGAATACTCACAGCATGTCTGCCGCCTACGCCACCTTCGGCCTGGCACCGGCGATGCGTGCCGGTGAAGTCCTCGCCAACGGTGACTTCCAGATTCACCGGGACTTCGTGGACTTCATCGTCGACGGCCGCCCGCTCCTCTTCCAGCTCTCCGATCTCGACGCCGTCTCCCCCCTGGCCTCCGACGTCCCACCCGCGATCTTCACCGCCCAGGTCCGCAGCCTCCTGGGCGAGACGGACGCCCCGCTTCCGGGCGGCCGTTACGTCATCTACGGCTGCCCCGAGTGCGAGGACCTGGCCTGCGGTGCCGTCACCGCCGTCATCGAGCGGGAGGGCGACGACTTCATCTGGCGGGAGTTCGCCTGGCAGACGGAGGAGGCCGCGGACCTCCAGCTCAACGGCTACCACGGCATCGGGCCCTTCCGCTTCCGGGGCGACGAGTACCGGGCCGCCCTGGACTCCCTCCTCCCGGACGAGGGCGGCGCGTCCCCGGGAGCCCGCCGACGCGTCCTGCTGATCGGCGCCCGCGTCGCCGTCCTCGCCAAACTGGCCGCCGCGCTGCGCACCATCGGCATCGGCGCCGACATCACCCACGGGGTGGTCGACGTCCCCGCCGACGAACTGCGCGGCTACGGTGCCGTCGCCTTCGGCCGCGCGGTCCCCGAGGAGGAACGTGCCGCCGTACGCCGCTCCTTCCACCACGCGGGCGTCGACGTGGCCTACGTCGACGGCCTCGCCCCGATCATTCCGCTCCTCGTGGCCCAGATAGAGCACGCCCTGGACCGCAGCCCGGTCGAACAGCGCCGTCTGACCCACCTGGTGGCCGCCGACGGCGAGGCGGGCGTCGAGGTCACCTCACCGTGCCGGGTGCGCCTGACCGCGTACCGCCTCGACCGGCTCTACCGCACCCACGCCCACGAGGTCTTCGACGGTCACCTGGCGGCGGGCCGGCACCGGATCCCGCTGGACGCCAGAGCGGTCAGGGGGCAGTCGTTCGTGGTGGCCCGGACCTCGGGAAGTGTCCTGGTGGAGGCGATGGCACGCTGAAGTGCGGAGCGCCGGGCATCCGCTTGGGCCGTTAGGATCGACGGTCTGATGACTGCCACCCTTGTCGCCAAGAACCTCGCCGCCGGCCACGGCGACCGCTCCCTGTTCAGCGGGCTCGACCTCGTCGTCGCGCCCGGAGACGTGATCGGCCTGGTCGGGGCCAACGGCGCGGGCAAGTCCACCCTGCTCAGGATGCTCGCCGGGCTGCTGGCACCGGAGGAGGGGGAGCTCAGGCTCTCTCCGCCCTCGGCGACCGTCGGCCACCTTCCGCAGGAGCCGGAGCGGCGCCCCGGGGAGACCGTCCGCGCGTTCCTCGCCCGCCGCACCGGAGTCGCCGAGGCCCAGCGCACGATGGACGAGGCGACACAGGGCCTGGTCGACGGGACACCGGGCGCGGACGACGCGTACGCCACGAGCCTGGAGCGCTGGCTGGACCTGGGCGGCGCCGACCTCGACGAACGGGCCGAGGAGATCGCCGACTCGCTGGGTCTTGCGGTGGACCTGGACCAGCCGATGACCTCCCTGTCGGGCGGCCAGGCGGCCAGGGCGGGCCTCGCCTCTCTTCTGCTCTCCCGCTACGACGTCTTCCTCCTCGACGAGCCGACCAACGACCTGGACCTGGACGGCCTGGAGCGCCTTGAGCGGTTCGTGAAGGGCCTCCGTACCGGCACCGTGGTCGTCAGCCATGACCGCGAGTTCCTCACCCGCACCGTCACCAAGGTCCTCGAACTCGACCTGGCCCAGCAGCAGATCAACCTCTACGGCGGCGGTTACGAGGCCTACCTGGAGGAGCGGGCGGTGGCCCGCCGTCACGCCCGCGACGACTTCGAGGAGTACGCCGACAAACGGTCCGCACTCCAGGACCGGGCGCAGATGCAGCGCTCGTGGATGGACAAGGGCGTCAAGAACGCCCGGCGCAAGGCGAACAACGACAACGACAAGATCGGCCGCAAGTTCCGCAGCGAGGCCAGCGAGAAGCAGGCCGCCAAGGCCCGCCAGACCCAGCGCATGATCGAACGCCTCGACACCGTCGAGGAACCCCGCAAGGAGTGGGACCTGCGGATGGAGATCGCGTCGGCCCCGCGCTCCGGGGCGGTCGTCGCGACCCTGCGGGACGCCGAGGTACGCCAGGGCGATTTCGTGCTCGGTCCGGTCTCCCTGCAGATCGACTGGGCGGACCGGGTCGCGGTCACGGGCGCGAACGGCGCGGGCAAGTCGACCCTGCTGGGCGCCCTGCTGGGCCGGGTGGCGCTGACCGCGGGAGCTGCCTCCCTCGGTTCCGGCGTCCTGATCGGTGAGGTCGACCAGGCCCGCAAGCTGTTCCACGGCTCGGAGGCACTGATGGACGCGTTCGGCGCGGCCGTCCCCGACACCGAGCCCGCCGAAGTCCGCACCCTGCTGGCCAAGTTCGGCCTGAAGGCGGACCACGTGCTGCGCCCGGCGGCGACCTTGTCCCCGGGTGAGCGTACGAGGGCGGCCCTCGCCCTCCTCCAGGGCCGGGGCGTCAACCTCCTGGTCCTCGACGAGCCGACCAACCACCTCGACCTGCCGGCCATCGAGCAGCTCGAATCGGCTCTGAACGCCTACGAGGGCACGCTCCTGCTGGTCACCCACGACCGCCGCATGCTGGACGCGGTGAGCGTGACCCGCCGCCTGGAGGTCGCGGCCGGCAAGGTGACGGAGACCCCTTAGGGCGCGCGGGGAACCGCGCGACCGGCTACCACCGGCCCGCAGTTCCCCAGCGCCTCTATCGCCCCTTGTTCTTCGGGTTGAGCAACCCGGCCTTGCGCAGTGCATCGGCCATCGCGTTGTTGGCCGGAGCGGGCGCCTGCCGCTGCTGTTGCCTCGGTTGCGGCTGCTGCCGCTGCTGCTGAGGGGGCCGCCCGCCCCGCTGCTGCTGGCGCCGCTCACCGCCGGAGGCCTGCGCTTCGTCGTCGAGCCGCAGGGTCAACGAGATCCGCTTGCGCGGAATGTCGACGTCCAGCACCTTGACCTTGACGATGTCGCCGGGCTTCACCACGTCCCGCGGATCCTTGACGAACGTCTTCGACAGCGCGGACACATGCGCCAGCCCGTCCTGGTGGACGCCGATGTCGATGAACGCCCCGAACGCCGCCACGTTCGTCACGACCCCCTCCAGCACCATCCCGGAGGACAGGTCGGAGATCTTCTCGACACCCTCCTTGAAGGTGGCCGTCTTGAAGGCCGGCCGGGGGTCGCGCCCCGGCTTCTCCAGCTCCTTGAGGATGTCGCTCACCGTGGGCAGACCGAACGTCTCGTCCACGAAGTCCTGCGGCCGGAGCGAGCGCAGCACACCGCTGTTGCCGATGAGGGACGCCACCTCCTGCCCCACGGTCTTCACCATGCGCCGCACCACCGGGTACGCCTCGGGGTGCACGCTGGAGGAGTCCAGCGGGTCACTGCCGCCACGGATCCGCAGGAAGCCGGCGCACTGCTCGTACGCCTTGGGGCCCAGCCGGGCCACCTTCTTCAGCTCGGTGCGCGAGGTGAAAGGACCGTTCGCGTCGCGGTGCGACACGATGTTCTCGGCGAGCCCCGAGGTGATCCCGGAGACCCTGGAGAGCAGCGGAGCGGACGCGGTGTTCACGTCCACCCCCACGCCGTTCACACAGTCCTCCACCACCGCGTCCAGTGAACGCGACAGCTTCACCTCGGACAGGTCGTGCTGGTACTGGCCGACGCCGATCGACTTCGGGTCGATCTTCACCAGCTCGGCCAGCGGGTCCTGGAGGCGGCGAGCGATGGAGACCGCGCCGCGCAGTGTCACGTCCATGTCGGGCAGTTCCTGCGAGGCGAACGCGGAGGCCGAGTACACGGAGGCGCCCGCCTCGGACACCATCACCTTGGTGAGCTTCAACTCCGGGTGCTTGGTGATGAGTTCACCGGCGAGCTTGTCGGTCTCGCGGGACGCCGTGCCGTTGCCGATAGAGACCAGGTCGACGGCGTGCTCCTTGGCCAGCCGGGCCAGTTTGGCGATCGCCTCGTCCCACTTGTTGGCCGGGACGTGCGGGTGGATGACGTCGGTGGCGACCACCTTGCCGGTCGCGTCGACCACGGCGACCTTCACACCCGTACGGAAGCCGGGGTCCAGGCCCAGCGTCGCGCGGGTGCCGGCCGGGGCGGCGAGCAGCAGGTCGCGGAGATTCGCCGCGAAGACGTTGACCGCCTCGTCCTCGGCGGCCGTCCGCAGCCGCAGCCGCAGGTCGATGCCGAGGTGGACGAGGATCCGGGTCCGCCAGGCCCAACGGACCGTGTCCGTCAGCCACTTGTCACCGGGGCGACCGTGGTTGGCGATCCGGAACCTCCCGGCGACGATCCCCTCGTAGGACGAGGGCCCCTCCGTGGCCTCCTCCGGCTCCAGGACGAGGTCGAGGACGTCCTCCTTCTCGCCGCGCAGCATCGCCAGGATCCGGTGCGAGGGCATCTCGGTGAAGGGCTGGGAGAAGTCGAAGTAGTCGGCGAACTTGGCGCCCGCCTCCTCCTTGCCGTCCCGCACCTTCGCGACCAGGCGTCCGCGCACCCACATGCGCTCGCGCAGCTCGCCGATCAGGTCGGCGTCCTCCGAGAACCGCTCGGTCAGGATCGCCCGCGCGCCGTCGAGGGCGGCCTGCGGATCGGCGACGCCCTTGTCCGCGTCGACGAACGCGGCAGCCGCCGCGACGGGGTCCACTGTCGCGTCGCGCAGCAGGCCCTCGGCGAGCGGTTCGAGACCCGCCTCGCGCGCGATCTGGGCCTTCGTCCGGCGCTTCGGCTTGAACGGCAGGTAGATGTCCTCCAGGCGGGCCTTGGTCTCCGCGCCCCGGATCTGCGCCTCCAGCTCCGCGCTGAGCTTGCCCTGCTCGCGCACCGAGTCGAGGATCGCCGACCGGCGCTCCTCCAGCTCCCGCAGATAGCGCAGCCGCTCCTCGATCGTGCGCAGTTGCGCGTCGTCGAGCATCTCGGTCGCTTCCTTGCGGTAGCGGGCGACGAAGGGAACCGTGGAACCGCCGTCGAGCAGTTCCACGGCAGCCTTCACCTGCCGCTCCCGCACGCCGAGTTCCTCGGCGATCCTGCCTTCGATGGACCCTACGTTGGTGGACCCGCTGGACCCGGGTGTCGTCACGATCCCGTACCGCCTTCTCACTGGGGTTGCGCGGCAATTGTGGCAGGCGGCACCGACAGTCGGGGATCAGGGCGCGGTCATCCGGCCGTGGCCGTCAGGCCCGGCGGCTCCTCGTGGAGTCGGACGCACCGCCGAAGAGCCGGGCCACCGCCCGGAACGGGAGCGTCACCACGGTGGCCACGGCGCCACCGATCTGGCGCAGTACGTCTGCGATCGCGCGGAACATGTTCTCCCCTTTCGTCTCCCGGCCACTGCGACCGGAAGCGGAACGGGTACCTCCATGACGGTCGGGCAATCCTCGGCACGAGACTCCGGCCGACGGATCGCCGCGGTTCAGCGCTTGCCGATCAGGTCCGCCGGGAAGGCCCCCGCGGTCATCGCCGCCCGCGCGAACCCCGTCGCGAGTTCCGTCAGCCGCAGTACACCCGCGGCGCCCAGATGCTCGTACGGGGCCCGGTCCAGCCGGTCCGTCTCCGCCTCGGTCCGCTCCCGCAGGGCGCCACCACGCTCCGTCAGCTCACCGTCGGCGTCCAGCAGCCCGCGCTCCCGGAGCCGTCCGGCGGCCGCGTCCCACTCCTGCCGGGTCCAGCCGCGCGTGGTGAACACCCACGACGGCGTCATGCCCCGGCCCGTCGCGGTGTGGGTCACCAGGGCCTCCAGACCGTCGAGCTCCGCGGACATCAGGGCGGCCAGATGCCCGTCGCCCCGGTGCTCACGCAGCAGCGTCGCGGCATGCCACAACGCCAGGTGCGGCTCCTCGGGAACCGGCAGGTCGGCATGCGCGGAGTACAGCGGGCGCCCGCCGCGCGTACAGGCCTCCGTGGCGCGGAGCGCGAGCCGCGCGGCCTCGGCCATGTCGTCGGACGCCACGGCCTCGTCCCCCAGCAGTCGGCGCAGAGTCGCGTCGACGACACGCAGACGTGCGGCTAGGACCTGCTCCGGTGCGGCGGTCCGCCACACCGCGGGCACATGCTCGGCCACCAGTTCGTACTTGTAGTTGTAGAACGCCGCCGCCACCGCCCCCGCGCCGACCGGCCCCAGCGCGGCCGACCGCACCGCGAAGTTGACGGCCCGGGGACTGGTGACGCCGATCGCGGCCAGCTCTTCGGCCAGGTCGGCGGAGAAGTAGTGCGCGGCGTGCAGGGAGTTCAGCGGGTTGTGACAGCGGCGGCCGGCGCGCGGTTCCAGGACGGCAGTAGTCATGGCGTGCAGGTTACCGACCGCTTGGTATCCCCTCTACGGGGGAGCTCTCGATGGCAGAAAAGGTGGGGAACTCGTCATTGCCGCCATCGTCGGCACCCCCAAGAATCGAGGGCATGGCCCCGCGAACCGTTCTCTTCGTCCTCTTCGACGGCATGCAGAGCCTCGACGTCACCGGCCCGCTGGAGGTCTTCGCCGGGGCCGAGCAGCACACCCCGGGCACCTACCGCATCCGTACGGCCTCGCTGGACGGCGCCGCCGTACGCACCTCCAGCGGCCTGACCCTCGTACCGGACGAAACCCTCGCGCAGGCCGATGCCCCGCACACCCTCGTGGTCCCCGGCGGCCAGGGCACCCGGCGCCCCGACGCGCGCCTCACCGACTGGCTGCGCGAACACGGCCCCCGGGCGGAGCGGCTGGTCTCGGTGTGCACCGGTGCCATCCGGCTCGCCGAGGCGGGGCTGCTGGACGGGCGCCGCGTCACGACGCATTGGGCTTACAGCGACAAGCTCGCCCGCGACCATCCGGCCGTCGAGGTGGACCCTGAACCGATCTACATCCGGGACGGACAGGTGTCGACATCCGCCGGCGTCACCTCGGGCATCGACCTCGCGCTCGCCCTGGTCGAGGAGGACCTGGGCCGGGACACCGCCCTCACCATCGCCCGCCACCTGGTCGTCTTCCTGCGCAGGCCTGGCAACCAGGCCCAGTTCAGTGCCCAGCTCGCCGCCCAGACCGCGCAGCGCGAGCCGCTGCGGGAGGTCCAGCACTGGATCACCGAGCACCCCGCCGGCGACCTGAGTGTCGAGACCCTCGCCGCCCGGGCCCGTCTCTCGCCCCGGCACTTCGCCCGCGCCTTCCAGGCCGAGACCGGCATGACGCCGGGCCGGTACGTCGACCGGGTCCGGCTGGAGCACGCCCGCCGCCTCCTGGAGGACACCTCCGACGGCATCGAGGAGATCTCCCGCGCCAGCGGCTACGGCACCCCCGAGGGGATGCGCCGCGCCTTCGTCAAAGCCCTCGGCACGGCCCCGTACGAGTACCGCCGCCGCTTCCGCCCGACCCCGGCCCACTGAAAGGACTCCCGTGCAGATCGCCATCGTTCTCTACGACCGGTTCACCGCTCTGGACGCCGTAGGACCGTACGAGACCCTCGGTCGTCTCCCCGACTCCGAGGTCGTCTTCGTCGCCGAGGAGACCGGCCCCGTCCGCACCGACAGCGGGCGCCTCGCGCTGATCGCCGACAGGACCCTGGCCGAGGTGCCGAACCCGGATGTGGTGGTCGTCCCGGGCGGCCCGGGGCAGACCCCGCAGATGGAGAACGAGGCCCTCCTCGACTGGATCCGCGCCGCGGACGCCACCAGCACCTGGACGACGTCCGTGTGCACCGGCTCCCTGCTGCTGGCCGCCGCGGGCCTCCTTCAAGGGCGCCGCGCCACCTCGCACTGGCTGGCGCTCGACGAACTGCGGAAGTTCGGGACCGAGCCGACGGGGGAGCGGGTCGTGACGGACGGCAAGTACGTCACCGCGGCCGGCGTTTCCTCCGGCATCGACATGGGCCTCGCGCTGATCGGCCGGATCGCGGGCGAATTCGTCGCGCAGGCCGTACAACTCGGCATCGAGTACGACCCCCAGCCGCCCTACGACGCCGGAGCCCCGCAGAAGGCGCCCGCGGACGTCGTCGAGCTGCTCCGGTCGAGGAGCCGGTTCATCCTCGGCCAGGAACCGACCACGTGAACCGCGGCTGACGGCGCTCCAGGAACGCGGCGACGCCCTCCGCGGTGTCGCTGCTGCCCTGCGCCTGCCCGGCCCAGTGGGCGTCCCGGTCGGTGCGCCCGTTCGCGAACTCCTTCGCCGCGGCCTGCGTCAGTTGTGACCGGGAGACCAGGATCCGGGTGAACTCCCCGACCCGCTCGGCGAGTTCGTCTCCAGGCAGCACCTCATCGACCAGGCCTGTACGCAGCGCCCGCTCCGCGTCGATCAACTCACCCGAGAACAACAGATACTTGGCCGCCGCCGGACCGACCAGCGACACCAACCGCCGTGTGGAGGATGCCGCATACACGATGCCGAGCTTCGCCGGTGTCACCCCGAACAGCGCGCCCTCCTCGGCGAAGCGCAGATCGCAGGCCGCCGCGAGCTGCGATCCGCCGCCCACACAGTGCCCCCGGATCGCCGCGAGTGTCGGCTTCGGAAACGCGGCCAGCGCCTCCTCGGCGGCCACCGCGAGCCCCTGCGCCTCCGCGGGCGTCTGACGCAGCGTGGAGATGTCGGCGCCCGCGCAGAACGTCCCGCCCGCACCCGTCAGCACCAGCGCCCGTACGTCCGGATCGGCGGCCAGGGTGTCCAGGAGCGGCGGCAGCGCCCGCCACATCGCCGCTGTCATGGCATTGCGCTTGGCCGGATGGTGGACTACGACGGTAGCGACCGAGTCGGTGACGGTATGCAACAGCTGCGGCTCCGGGAGCTCCATGCGTCGGATGCTAGCCGTATCCCCCGACCGTACGATCAAGAAGGGGGTCGCAGCGCGAGGAGGCCCTGTATGGCAGCGAACAAGCCGGAGAACGACGAGACGGCAAAGCTGAGCCGCGACTTCGGCCGGCTCGCGGCGCTCGGCGTGATCCTGGTGATCGCCGGACTCGTCGGGCTGATCTACACCGGGCTGGCCACCCTCACCTCGATGCTTCTGTTCGGCTGGCTCCTGCTGATCGGCGGCACGGTCGGACTGCTCCACGCGATCCAGGCCCGGGGCTCCAACTTCTTCTGGCTCGGTGTGGTGGTCGCAGCCCTGAACATCGCGGCCGGCGTCGTCGTCATCGGACGCCCGGAGGCGGCGGCCGCGGCCCTGACCATGTTCGCCGCGCTGCTCTTCCTGACCGGCGGGGTGTTCCGGCTGGCGGGCAGCCTGGTGGTGCGCGGACCGCAGTTCGGCTGGACGCTGGTGCAGGGCGCCTTCGGCCTGCTGCTCGGCGTCCTGGTGCTGGCCTCCTGGCCGAGCAACAGCAAGTACGTGATCGGCTGCTTCTTCTCGCTCGGACTGCTCTTCGACGGCCTCGGCCTCATGGCGACCGGATTCGGCGGCCGCAAGATCGTCGATATCGTCGCCGGACAACAAGAGGCCGCCGCCAAACCGACCCAACCCGAATAGTTCACAGAGTTGGTGCGACCCGGTCATAAGCGGTCCCACATGTGATCGCGTCATGCCGGAACGGTCGGAAGTGCTCGATATCTGCTGACTTCTGTTCAGTCCCGTAGGTCGGAACGCTGCGTTGCCAACACTCGACGTGTGGTGACAATCGAGCGCGAGGACGGCGACCGGAGAATGGACGACCACGGGCGCGGGTACGGCCCCCGCCCACCAGGCGGCGCGGAAGAAGAACCTCCAGAACCGGACCCTCTCGGACAAGACCTTCTCGGACCTGACCCTCTGGGTGCGGCATCTCTGGGACCGGCCCTTCTCGACGTCGGCACACCGGATCCGCCACAGCCACTGCCGCCACCACCGCCGCCGTACGAGTACGAGGGCGTATGGCGGTTCACCGCTCCCGCTGTCGACGAGTCGGTCCCGCAGGCGCGACACGCCGTACGGGACCTGCTGTACCGCCAGGGAGTGCCTGCTTCGGAGGATCTCGTACAGGGGCTCCTGCTGATCGTGTCGGAGCTGGTCACCAACGCCGTCCGGCATGCGGCCCTGCTCTCGCCGATGCTCGCCGTGGAGGTGGCCGTGGGCGCGGAGTGGGTGCGGGTGTCCGTCGAGGACAACCACCCCTACCGTCCGACCGCCCTGGAAGCGGCGCACAGCGAGACCGGCGGCCGGGGCCTGCTGCTGGTGCGCGAGGTCACCCGTGAGGCGGGCGGTGCCTGCGACGTCGAGCACACGGCCGGTGGCGGAAAGGTGATCTGGGCCGCCCTGCCGCTCAGTACCGTGCGCCTGTCCTGAGGGCGCTCACCAGCCGGCGGACGGGCCCGTCAGCTCCCTGACCGCGGGACGGGCCGCGTCCAGCACCGTCATGAACCACGACGAGAAGATGTCCTTCGCGTGCCGCTCCGCCAGCTCGGCCGGGGTCACGAAGACGGTCGTGTCGACCTCCTCCGGGTCCGGAGCGAGCGGGGACTGCACCAGGCCGACGAACAGGTGGTTGTACTCCTGTTCGACCAGGCCCGAGTCCGGGTCCGGGTGGTTGTAGCGGACCGTGCCCGCCTCGGCGAGCAGGGAGGGGGAGACGCCCAGCTCCTCGTGGGTGCGCCGGGCCGCCGCCGCGAAGGGCGCCTCGCCCGGGTAAGGGTGGCCGCAGCAGGTGTTGGACCACACACCGGGGGAGTGGTACTTGCCCAGCGCCCGCTGCTGGAGCAGCAACCGGCCCCGCTCGTCGAAGAGGAACACCGAGAAGGCGCGGTGCAGCTGCCCCGGCGGCTGGTGGGCGGCGAGCTTCTCCGCGGTGCCGATCGTCACACCGTGCTCGTCGACCAGTTCCAGCAGGATCGCGTTCGCGGTGCCGTTCGACGGAGTGTGCGTCGTGGTGGCAGGTGTGGTCGGCATACCCATCCTTCACATCGGTTTTCGCGCCCCAAGTGTGCCGCAAGAATCGGGCACCCCCGGCCAGTGATCGTGCCCGGCGCGGCGGCCGGGGAACCGCCCGGGGCGGGGCTGTGGGGTGGAGGACGCAAAGGTGAGCCGGATCGCTGCATTCCGTCAGAACGGGCGTTTCATGCGCCGTACACGCGTGTCAGTGGCACAGTCGCGCCTCGTGCTCCGCGTGCCCGACGGGCTCCAGCTGGAAGGTGCAGTGCTCCACGTCGAAGTGGTCGCCGAGGCAGCCCTGGAGCTCGTGCAGCATCTTCTCGTGACCGATCCCACTCAGGACGTCGGAGCGCACCACCACGTGCGCGGACAGCACCGGCATGCCCGAGGTGATCGTCCAGGCGTGCAGGTCGTGGACGTCCTCCACGCCGTCCAGGGCGAGGATGTGGGTCCGTACCTCGGTCATGTCCACGTCCCTGGGCGCCGCCTCCAGCAGGACGTCGAGGGTCTCGCGCAGCAGCTTGAAGGTGCGCGGCACGATCATCAGGCCGATCACCAGTGAGGCGATCGGGTCGGCGGCCTGCCAGCCCGTGGTCAGGATCACCGTCGCCGAGATCAGTACGGCGACCGAGCCCAGCGCGTCCGCCGCGACCTCCAGGAACGCCCCGCGCACGTTCAGGCTCTCCTTCTGGCCGCGCATCAGCAGGGTCAGGGAGATCATGTTCGCGACCAGGCCGATCGCGCCGAACACGATGGTCAGTCCGCCCTCGGTGGCGGTCGGCGTGATGAACCGCTGGATCGCCTCGTACAGGACGTAGCCGCCGACACCGAGCAGCAGCAGACAGTTCGCCAGGGCCGCCAGGATCTCGGCGCGGGCGAAACCGAAGGTGCGGTTGCCGGTCGCCGGGCGGTTCGCGAAGTGGATCGCCAGGAGTGCCATGCCGAGGCCCAGCGCGTCCGTCGCCATGTGCGCGGCGTCGGCGACCAGGGCGAGGGAGTCCGCGACGACCCCGCCGACGATCTCCACCACCATGACGGTGAGCGTGATCGACAGCGCCACCCGCAGCCTGCCGACGTACGCCGCGGTCGCCGTACCGCCGGCCGGGGCGTGTGAGTGCCCGTGATCGTGCCCTGCCCCCATGGAAGCCGCCTCCTACGCGTCGACCCGGAACGGCCCGCCCGGGATCACAGTGAACTACGGGCGGGGGGTACCGGGCAACGCGGCACTGAACACCGTTGTCATGTGCTCTGACCTGGGGAAACGAATCGCAGGTCAGGGGAGCCTCAGTTGTGGTGCAGCAGCCAGCCCCGCCAGGCGGAGTCGATCATCTCGCGCACCCCTCGCCGCGCGCTCCAGCCGAGCGCCTCGGCGGCCCGGACCGCCGAGGCCACCGACACGGGCGCGTCCCCGGGACGCCTCGGCTCGACGACGGGCGGGCGCCTGTCTCCGGTCACGTCCGCGATGACCGTGACCATCTCGCGCACGGAGACGCCCTCCCCTCGACCGATGTTGACCGTCAGGTCGCCGCTCAGGTCGCCTTCGGACAGCCGCCGGGCCGCCGCGAGGTGGGCCTCGGCCAGGTCGGACACATGGATGTAGTCACGGATGCAGGTGCCGTCCGGCGTCGGGTAGTCGTCGCCGAAGATCCGCGGGGCCTGGTCGCGGGTGAGCCGGTCGAAGACCATCGGGACGATGTTGAAGACCCCGGTGTCCGCGAGTTCCGGCGCGGCGGCCCCGGCGACGTTGAAATAGCGCAGGCAGACGGTGGAGATTCCGTGCGCCTGCCCGGCCGCCCGCACCAGCCACTCCCCGGCGAGCTTCGTCTCGCCGTAGGGGTTCACCGGCGCGCACGGCGTCTCCTCCGTGATCAGTTCCGCATCCGGGTTGCCGTAGACGGCCGCCGACGAGGAGAAGAGGAAGCGGGAGACGCCCGCCTCCGCGACGGCCTCCAGGAGGGTCGCGAGACCGCCGACGTTCTCCTGGTAGTAGCGGGCCGGCTGCGCCACCGACTCGGCTACCTGCTTGCGCGCCGCGAGATGCACCACACCCGTCACCGCGTGTTCGGCCAGCACCCGCTTCAGCAGGCCGCCGTCGAGCGAGGAGCCGCGGACCAGCGGCACGTCTGCGGGGAGCCGGGCGGGCACGCCCGCCGACAGGTCGTCCAGGACGAGCACTCGCTCCCCGGCCCCCGTCATGGCCCGCGCCACATGCGCCCCTATGTACCCGGCACCGCCGGTGATCAGCCACGTCATGGTCGCCCACCCTATGCCGACGCTCCGAGGCGCCTCACGGTGTCCCGGATGTCCGCTCTGCGGGGCACGGTTTGTGGGCGGGGGCCCGGATCACCGATGATGATCGCGGCAAAGGCCGGGGGAGACGGTGTTGATCGGCCCGTGAACGGGCGGTGAACGCAGCCTTCTTGGCATCCGATAGCCTCTGCCGACATGCCGCCCGCCTGGTGTTCCCAAGGGGCGCCCCCATCATGCACATGACCGGCGCCCGCGCGTCGGCACCCAGGGAGTGAGTTCGGTTGTCGACCGCCATCCTCACCGGTCAGCCGGTCCCCGGATCGTCGATCGAGGGTGATCTGCGGTCCCTCGGCTTCGACGTGAAGGTCGCCGTGGACGCCGCCGACGCCGAGCGCATGGTCGCCGAGGCGCCCTGCGACCAGCGCGTCAGCCTCGTCGACGCCCGCTTCGTCGGCCACGTGCACTCCCTGCGCCTGGGCCTCACCGACCCCCGCTTCCCGCTCGCCGCACTGCCCGGCGCCGTCACCGCGCAGCCCGACGGCCGCGTGCCCCTCACCCGGGCGCTGGCCCGCGAGAACTCCGCGGGCGGCGGCACGGCGGTGGCCGTGAACAGCGTGCCCGACCGTGTCGTCACCGCGCTGGCCGACGACGGCGCCGACGTGTACCGCCCCGAACTCGGCAGCCTGGTCGCCGCCGTCCCCGCCGACCCGCAGGCCCGCAACGAGGCACGGCAGGCCGTCGCGGACGTCGACGACGAGGCCGTACGCCTGAAGTCGGCCGTGAAGTCCCGTGACGGCTTCTTCACCACCCACTTCATCAGCCCGTACTCCCGCTACATCGCCCGCTGGTGCGCCCGCCGCGGTCTGACCCCGAACCAGGTCACCACCGCCTCCCTGATCACCGCGCTGGTCGCGGCGACCTGCGCCGCCACCGGCACCAGGCCCGGCTTCATCGCCGCCGGCCTCCTGCTCATCGCGTCCTTCGTGCTGGACTGCGTGGACGGCCAGATCGCCCGCTACGCCCTGCAGTACTCCACGCTCGGTGCCTGGCTCGACGCCACCTTCGACCGGGCCAAGGAGTACGCCTACTACGCGGGCCTCGCCCTCGGAGCGGCCCGCGGCGGCGATGACGTCTGGGCCCTCGCCCTCGGTGCGATGGTCCTCCAGACCTGCCGCCACGTCGTCGACTTCGCCTTCAACGAGGCCAACCACGACGCCACCGCCAACACCAGCCCCACGGCCGCCCTTTCGGGCAAGCTCGACAGCGTCGGCTGGACGGTGTGGGTCCGGCGGATGATCGTCCTGCCGATCGGAGAGCGCTGGGCGATGATCGCCGTGCTCACGGCGGTCACGACGCCCCGGATCACCTTCTACGCCCTTCTCGTCGGGTGCGCCTTCGCGGCGACGTACACCACGGCGGGCCGGGTGCTGCGGTCGCTGACCCGCAAGGCACAGCGCACGGACCGGGCGGCGCAGGCGCAGGCGCTGGCGGATCTGGCGGACAACGGACCGCTGGCCGGACTGCTGGCACGTGTCTCGCGGGCCCCTCTCGGAGGCCCGCTCGTGGCGGCGCTGGGCGGCACGGTGATCCTGGCCGTCGCCCTCTTCTCCGGCGTCACCTGGGCGCCCGTCGCGGGTGCCGTCGTCTACGCGGACGCCGCCGGTCAGGCCCTGTACCGCCCCCTCAAGGGCGCCCTCGACTGGCTCGTCCCCCCGCTCTTCCGCGCCGCCGAATACGGCACCGTGCTGATCCTCGCGGCCCGAGCGGACGTGAACGGAGCCCTTCCTGCGGCTTTCGGGCTGGTGGCCGCGGTCGCCTACCATCACTACGACACGGTGTACCGCATCCGCGGCAACGCCGGAGCGCCCCCGGCCTGGCTGGTGCGCGCCATCGGAGGGCACGAAGGACGGACGCTGCTCGTCACCGTCCTGGCCGTCCTCCTCACCGCTTCGCAGTTCACGGTCGCGCTCACGGTCCTCGCCGTGGCCGTCGCCCTGCTGGTGCTCGTCGAGAGCATCCGCTTCTGGGTGTCCTCCGGGGCGCCCGCCGTACACGATGAAGGAGAACCCGCATGATCGGCCTTGTGCTGGCGGCCGGCGCCGGACGCCGTCTGCGCCCCTACACCGACAGCCTGCCCAAGGCTCTGGTGCCGGTGGGCCCCGCGGGCATAGAGGGCGAACCGACGGTTCTCGACCTCACCCTCGCCAACTTCGCGGAGATCGGGCTGACCGAGGTCGCGATCATCGTCGGCTACCGCAAGGAGGCCGTGTACGACCGCAAGGCGGCCCTCGAGGAGAAGTACGGCCTCAAGCTCACCCTCATCGACAACGACAAGGCCGAGGAGTGGAACAACGCCTACTCCCTGTGGTGCGGCCGTGACGCCCTCAAGGACGGCGTGATCCTCGCCAACGGCGACACCGTGCACCCGGTCTCCGTCGAGCGGACGCTGCTCGCCGCGCGCGGTGAGGGCAGGCGGATCATCCTCGCCCTGGACACCGTGAAGTCGCTGGCCGACGAGGAGATGAAGGTCGTCGTCGACGCCGAGAAGGGCATGACGAAGATCACCAAGCTGATGGACCCGGCCGAGGCGACCGGTGAGTACATCGGGGTCACCCTCATCGAGGGCGACGCCACCGCCGAGCTGGCCGACGCGCTCAAGACGGTGTGGGAGACCGACCCGCAGCAGTTCTACGAGCACGGCTACCAGGAGCTCGTGAACCGCGGCTTCCGGATCGACGTGGCCCCGATCGGCGACGTCAAGTGGGTCGAGATCGACAACCACGAGGATCTGGCCAAGGGGCGGGAGATCGCATGCCTGTACTGACCCGGCTGATTCCCTCGCCGGTCGTCGTGGACATCCGCCCGGGTGCCCTCGACGACCTGGCCGGTGTGCTCGCCGACCAGCGCATCTCGCACTCCGGCCGGCTCGCGGTCGCCGTCAGCGGCGGCTCCGGCGCCCGGCTGCGCGCGCGCCTCGAACCGAGCCTGCCCGGCGCCACCTGGTACGAGGTCGGCGGCGGCACACTCGACGACGCGATCCAACTGGCGGGTGACATGAAGGCCGGTCACTACGACGCGGTCGTGGGTCTCGGCGGCGGCAAGATCATCGACTGTGCCAAGTTCGCCGCTGCGCGCATCGGCCTGCCGCTGGTCGCCGTACCGACGAACCTCGCGCACGACGGCCTGTGTTCGCCGGTCGCCACCCTCGACAACGACGCGGGGCGCGGCTCCTACGGCGTGCCGAACCCGATCGCGGTCGTCATCGACCTCGACGTGATCCGCGAGGCACCGGTCCGCTTCGTGCGGGCGGGCATCGGGGACGCGATCTCCAACATCTCCGCGATCGCGGACTGGGAGCTCGCGAACCGCGTCAAGGGCGAGAAGATCGACGGTCTGGCCGCGGCCATGGCCCGACAGGCGGGCGAGGCCGTCCTACGGCATCCCGGCGGGGTCGGCGACAACGCCTTCCTCCAGGTGCTCGCAGAGGCGCTCGTGCTCAGCGGGATCGCCATGTCGGTGTCGGGCGACTCACGCCCGTCCTCCGGCGCCTGCCACGAGATCAACCACGCCTTCGACGTGCTCTATCCCAAGCGCGCTGCCGCCCACGGCGAACAGTGCGGGCTGGGCGCGGCCTTCGCGATGTACCTGCGCGGAGCCCACGAGGAGTCGGCCTACATGGCCGAGGTGCTGCGCCGGCACGGACTGCCGGTGCTGCCGGAGGAGATCGGCTTCACGCCCGCGGAGTTCGTCCGTGTCGTGGAGTTCGCTCCGGAGACCCGCCCCGGCCGCTACACCATCCTCGAACACCTCGACCTCACGACCGACCAGATCAAGGACATCTACACCGACTATGTCAAGGCCATCGGTAGCTGAACTCCGTCCGGTCGTCCACCCCGCAGGGGTCAAGGACCGGCGCAGCGGTGAGCACTGGATGGGACGCCTCTACATGCGTGAGGTGTCCCTGCGGGTGGACCGCTACCTGGTGAACACCAGGGTCACGCCCAACCAGCTCACGTACCTGATGACCGTCTTCGGCGTCCTCGCGGCCCCGGCGCTCCTGGTACCGGGGATCCCGGGCGCCGTGCTCGGCGTGGTGTGCGTCCAGATGTACCTGCTGCTGGACTGCGTCGACGGCGAGATCGCGCGCTGGAAGAAGCAGTACTCGCTGAACGGCATCTACCTCGACCGGGTCGGCGCCTACCTGACCGACGCGGCCGTGCTCGTCGGCTTCGGACTGCGCGCCGCCGACCTGTTCGGCAGCGGCCGTATCGACTGGCTGTGGGCCTTCCTCGGCACCCTGGCCGCCCTCGGCGCGATCCTCATCAAGGCCGAGACCGACCTCGTCGGCGTCGCCCGCCACCAGACCGGCAAGCCCCCCGTGCAGGAGGCCGCCGCCGAGATGCGCTCCTCCGGCATGGCTCTGGCCCGCAAGGCCGCCGCCATGCTGAAGTTCCACCGGCTGATCCTCGGCATCGAGGCGTCCCTGGTGATCCTGGTGCTGGCGATCGTGGACAACGTTCGCGACGACCTCTTCTTCTCCCGGCTCGGCGTCGCCGTGATGGCCGGCATCGCGCTCCTGCAGACCCTTCTGCACCTCGTCTCCATCCTCGCCTCCAGCAGGCTGAAGTGAGCACCGGCATGAAGGTCGGCGCGGTGATCATCACCATGGGCAACCGCCCCGAGGAACTGCGCGCCCTGATCGACTCGGTCGCCAAGCAGGACGGCGACCCGGTCGAGGTGGTCGTCGTCGGCAACGGCTCGCCCGTCCCGGACGTCCCCGACGGTGTCCGGACGATCGAGCTGCCCGAGAACCTCGGCATCCCCGGCGGCCGCAACGTCGGCATCGAGGCCTTCGGTCCCAGCGGCCGTGACGTCGACATACTGCTCTTCCTCGACGACGACGGCCTCCTGGCCACCCACGACACCGCCGAGCTGTGCCGCCGGACGTTCACCGAGGACCCGAAGCTCGGCATCGTCAGCTTCCGCATCGCGGACCCGGAGACCGGCATCACTCAGCGTCGGCACGTCCCGAGGCTGCGTGCCGCCGACCCGATGCGCTCCTCCCGGGTCACCACCTTCCTCGGCGGCGCCAACGCCGTACGCACGCAGGTCTTCGCCGAAGTGGGCGGCCTCCCGGACGAGTTCTTCTACGCCCACGAGGAAACCGACCTGGCATGGCGGGCTCTCGACGCGGGCTGGATGATCGACTACCGGTCCGACATGGTGCTGTACCACCCCACGACCGCGCCCTCGCGGCACGCGGTCTATCACCGCATGGTCGCCCGCAACCGCGTCTGGCTCGCCCGCCGCAACCTCCCCGCGCCGCTCGTCCCGGTCTACCTCGGCGTCTGGCTGCTGCTCACGCTTGTGCGCCGCCCCTCCCGGCCGGCCCTCAAGGCCTGGTTCGGAGGGTTCCGGGAAGGCTG
Source organism: Streptomyces sp. NBC_00285 (assembly GCF_036174265.1). Taxonomy (NCBI): domain Bacteria; kingdom Bacillati; phylum Actinomycetota; class Actinomycetes; order Kitasatosporales; family Streptomycetaceae; genus Streptomyces; species Streptomyces sp. NBC_00285. The sequence goes on from NZ_CP108055.1 coordinate 8,954,707, forward strand.
GAGCACACCGTGCGGCCCGCGCCGGCCCATGAAGTGGCGTACGGTGTGGCGGCTCACCCGACTGGGCCGGCCTCCTGTGATCTGACAAGCTCGTCCCTGAGAGCACCCGGGCCGCACCGCGGCCCCACACCCGTGCCCTGCCTGCACAGGCCGCGCATCTCGAAGACGAAAGACACCCACCATTGAGTGAGACAACGCACGACGGCAAGGTCGCGACCAGCGTGTCCGCGTCGCCCGCCCAGGGCCCGACGGCCGCGCAGCTCGCCGAGCGGCACGGACTGTCCGTGAGCGGCGCCCGGCCCTCGCTCGTCGCATACGTACGCCAGCTCTGGGCCCGGCGTCACTTCATCCTCGCGTTCTCGCGGGCGAAGCTGACCGCCCAGTACAGCCAGGCCAAGCTCGGCCAGCTGTGGCAGGTGGCGACCCCGCTGCTGAACGCCGCCGTGTACTTCTTCATCTTCGGCGTCATCCTGAACGCCAGCCGGGGCATGTCGAAGGACGTGTACATCCCGTTCCTCGTGACGGGTGTCTTCGTGTTCACCTTCACGCAGAGCTCGGTCATGGCGGGCGTGCGCGCCATCTCCGGCAACCTCGGCCTCGTCCGCGCGCTGCACTTCCCGCGCGCCTCGCTGCCGATCTCCTTCGCGCTCCAGCAGCTCCAGCAGCTGCTGTTCTCGATGGTCGTGCTGTTCGCCGTGGCCATCGGCTTCGGCCACTACCCCGACCTGTCCTGGGCGCTCATCGTCCCGGTGCTGGCCCTGCAGTTCCTCTTCAACACCGGCCTGGCGCTGATCATGGCCCGCGCGGGTGCCAAGACGCCCGACCTGGCACAGCTCATGCCGTTCGTGATGCGTACCTGGATGTACGCCTCCGGCGTGATGTTCTCGATCCCGATCATGCTGGCCGACAAGCCGCAGTGGGTCGCCACGGTTCTCCAGTGGAACCCGGCGGCCCTCTACATGGACCTGATGCGCTTCGCGCTCATCGACGAGTACGGCGCCGAGAACCTGCCCGACCACGTCTGGGCGGCCGCGGTCGGCTGGGCGGCGCTCTTCGCGCTCGGTGGCTTCGTGTACTTCTGGAAGGCTGAGGAGAGGTACGGCCGTGGCTGAGCAGATCACCGACGAGCAGGTCCCCACGGTCATCGCGGACGAACTGCACATCGTCTACCGCGTCAACGGCGCCAAGACCGGCAAGGGCAGTGCCACCTCCGCCCTGAGCCGCATCCTCAAGCGCGGCGAGGAGCGCGGTGTGCGCAAGGTGCACGCCGTCCGGGGTGTCTCCTTCGTCGCCTACAAGGGCGAGGCGATCGGCCTGATCGGTTCCAACGGTTCCGGCAAGTCGACGCTGCTGCGCGCGATCGCGGGCCTTCTGCCCGCCGAGAGCGGCTGTGTCTACACCCACGGTCAGCCTTCCCTCCTCGGCGTGAACGCGGCGCTGATGAACGACCTCACCGGCGAGCGGAACGTCATCCTGGGCGGCCTCGCCATGGGCATGTCCCGGGAGCAGGTCAAGGAGCGCTACCAGGAGATCGTCGACTTCTCCGGGATCAACGAGAAGGGCGACTTCATCACCCTTCCGATGCGGACGTACTCCTCCGGCATGGCGGCCCGGCTGCGCTTCTCCATCGCCGCCGCCAAGGACCACGACGTCCTCATGATCGACGAGGCCCTGGCCACCGGCGACCGCTCCTTCCAGAGGCGTTCGGAGGAGCGCATCCGCGAACTGCGCAAGCACGCGGGCACGGTGTTTCTCGTCAGTCACAACAACAAGTCGATCCGTGACACCTGCGACCGGGTGCTGTGGCTGGAGCGCGGCGAACTGCGCATGGACGGCCCGACCGACGAGGTCATCCAGGAGTACGAGAAGTTCACGGGCAAGTAGTCCACCCCGCCCGGACGAAAGAGACCGCTCCGCTTCCCAGGGCCTCGCCGGAACTGCTCCGGCGGGGCCCTGCGTCTGCAAAGGAAACGTCAACTTCGGCCCCCCTTAGGAATCTTGGGGCCAATCGGTGTGTTGTTGTGATGTGCAGGACACCCCGACGATCCTTAACGCGTTGTACAACGTAAGCTGTACCGGTGCTCAATCGCGTCAAGTGGGGCGATAACGCGCGACACCCGCTACCCTGACGCCGCACGGACGGCCGGGCGGCGTGTCCGAAATAGTGCGTCTTGGGTCGGCGGTGTAGAACGGGAGATGTGACGGCAATGGCGACCGAAGATCCCCAGCTCCACCCGGCTCATGCCGTCCCCATCCCGGGAAGTGAGCGGTGACGGAAACTGGTACGGCCCGCGCCGGTGATCCGGAGCGTGGCACGCTCGACAAGGCCGCGGGGGAGAACTTCCCCGTGGCTCCGTTCTTCCTGCCCAAGGACTGGCGCACCGACCTCATGGCCGTCTACGGGTTCGCCCGCCTTGTCGACGACATCGGCGACGGCGACCTGGCCCCCGGCGGTGCCGACGCGGAGCTGCTCGGCGTGTCGCCCGAGGAGGCCGAGGACCGGCTGATCCTCCTCGACGCCTTCGAGGCCGACCTGAACCGGGTCTTCTCCGGAGAGCCCCGCCACCCCCTGCTGCGCCGCCTCCGGCCGACCGTCCGCCGTCGCGCCCTCACTCCTGAGCCTTTCCTCGGCCTGATCGCCGCCAACCGTCAGGACCAGTTGGTCACGCGCTACGAGACCTACGACGACCTGCTCGCCTACTGCGAGCTGTCCGCCAATCCCGTCGGCCGTCTCGTGCTCGCCGTCACCGGCACCTCGACCCCCGAGCGGATCCGGCTCTCCGACGCGATCTGCACCGCCCTCCAGATCGTCGAACACCTCCAGGACGTCGCCGAGGACCTCGGCCGCGACCGGATCTATCTGCCCGCCGAGGACATGAAACGCTTTCACGTCCAGGAGGCGGATCTCGCCACGAAAACCGCGGGCGCATCGGTGCGCGCACTGGTTGCATACGAAGCACAACGCGCTCGCGAACTCCTGAATGAAGGCGCCCCTCTGGTGGGTAGCGTCCACGGCAGGTTGAAGCTGCTGCTCGCAGGGTTCGTGGCGGGGGGAAGGGCGGCGATCCGCGCGATCGCCGCCGCCGAATACGACGTACTTCCCGGCCCGCCCAAGCCCGGCAGGATCCAGCTGCTGCGCGAAGTGGGCGTCACTCTGCGAGGAAAGGGGTGATCCGGACCGTGGAGTCATCACCACCCGCGTCCGCACCGGTACTCGCCGCCTACAGCTACTGCGAGGCAGTCACCGGGCAGCAGGCCCGGAACTTCGCGTACGGCATCAGGCTGCTGCCGACATCCAAGCGGCGCGCGATGTCCGCGCTCTACGCGTTCTCACGGCGCGTCGACGACATCGGCGACGGTGCGCTGGCGGACGAGGTCAAGACCGCGAGACTCGAGGACACCCGGGCGATGCTGGCCCGGGTGCGCGACGGCTCGGTCGACGAGGACGACACCGATCCGGTGGCCGTCGCCCTCGCCCACGCCGCCGAGACCTTCCCGATCCCGCTCGGCGGCCTGGACGAACTGATCGACGGCGTCCTCATGGACGTACGCGGCGAGACCTACGAGACCTGGGACGACCTGAAGGTGTACTGCCGCTGTGTGGCGGGCGCCATCGGGCGGCTCTCGCTCGGCGTGTTCGGCCCGGAACCCGGGGCGCGCGCTGCCGAACGCGCGCCGGAGTACGCCGACACGCTCGGGCTCGCGCTCCAGTTGACCAACATCCTCCGGGACGTCCGTGAGGACGCCGAGGGCGGGCGCATCTACCTGCCCGCCGACGACCTCGCGAAGTTCGGCTGCTCGGCCGGCTTCAAGGGGTCACAACCACCCGAGGGCGCCGACTTCGCGGGCCTCGTGCACTTCGAAGTGCGACGGGCCCGCGCTCTTTTCGCCGAGGGCTACCGGCTGCTCCCCATGCTCGACCGGCGCAGCGGTGCCTGTGTCGCCGCCATGGCCGGCATCTACCGCCGGCTGCTCGACCGCATCGAGCGCGACCCCGAGGCGGTGCTGCGCGGCCGCGTCGCGCTGCCCGGGCGTGAGAAGGCGTATGTCGCCGTCCGCGGCCTGTCCGGGCTGGACGCACGGCATGTGACCCGGCGGACCGTCAGGAGGCGTGCCTGATGGGCAGTGTGGACAATTCGGTCCAAGGTGATGCCACCGGAGAAAAGTGGCACGCAACCCTCCGCTCCGGGACGGCGTCCCTGACTGCAACGGTCGGCCGCGTACATCTCGAACACCGCGGCGGCCGCGCAGGGGAGGGTGTGCGATGACCGACGGGCATCAGTCCGCGCGGTACGCCGTCGTGATCGGGGGCGGGCTCGCCGGCATCACCGCCGCGCTCGCGCTCGCCGATGCCGGAGTGCGCGTCACCCTGCTCGAAGGCAGGCCACGCCTGGGCGGCCTCGCCTTCTCCTTCCAGCGCGGAGAACTGACCGTCGACAACGGACAGCACGTCTATCTGCGTTGCTGCACCGCCTACCGCTGGTTCCTCGATCGCATCGAGGGGACGGCGCTGGCGCCGCTGCAGAATCGTCTCGACGTACCCGTACTCGACGTGGCCCGGCCCGAGGGCCGACGGCTCGGCAGACTACGGCGCGACGCGCTGCCGGTGCCCCTGCATCTGGGGCGCAGCCTCGCGACCTATCCGCATCTCTCGCTCGCCGAGCGGGCCAGGGTGGGGCGTGCCGCGCTCGCTCTCAAGGGGCTCGACCTCGCCGATCCGAGCCTGGACGCACAGGACTTCGGCAGCTGGCTGACCGCGCACGGTCAGTCGGCGCGTGCCGTCGAGGCCCTGTGGGACCTGGTCGGGGTCGCCACCCTCAACGCGGTCGCGGGCGACGCCTCGCTGGGGCTCGCCGCGATGGTGTTCAAGACCGGTCTGCTGTCCGACCCGGGCGCGGCCGACATCGGCTGGGCGCATGTCCCGCTGGGTGAACTGCACGACCGGCTCGCTCGCAAGGCGCTCGACTCCGCGGGCGTGCGTACCGAGGTCCGTACACGCGTCACCTCCATCTCTACTGACGAGAACGGCAGTTGGAGCGTTCAGGTTCCCGGACAGACGCTCCGCGCCGACGCCGTGGTCCTCGCCGTCGCCCCGAACGAGGCCGCTGACCTGCTGCCGGAGGGCGCGCTCGACTCCCCGGAAAATCTCCGGGAGATCGGCACCGCCCCGATTCTCAACATCCATGTCGTCTACGACCGCAAGGTCCTCGACAAGCCGTTCTTCGCGGCCCTGGGCACCCCGGTGCAGTGGGTCTTCGACCGCACCGACGCCTCCGGACTGCGCGAGGGCCAGTACCTCGCCCTGTCCCAGTCGGCCGCGCACGACGACATCGACAAACCCGTGGCGGAGCTGCGCGAGCGCTATCTGCCCGAGCTGGAGCGGCTGCTGCCCCTCGCGCGCGGCGCGCAGGTGCAGGACTTCTTCGTGACCCGGGAGCGCACGGCGACGTTCGCTCCGGCCCCCGGCGTCGGACGGCTGCGGCCCGGCGCCCGTACGAAAGCCCCCGGCCTCTACCTGGCCGGCGCGTGGACCGCCACAGGGTGGCCCGCGACCATGGAAAGTGCGGTCCGCAGTGGCGTGAGTGCGGCGGACGCCGCGCTGAGCGTCCTGGGCCGGCCCCGCCCCGCCCGCCTCTTCGAGTTCGAGGAGGTCGCATGATGCTCGATCAGCACGGCGCGTCAGGCCCCCGCACCCCTGGTACCGGAACAAGAGGAGAGACTGTGCCCACTGTGCCCCCGGCCGAGACGGCCGCTCGGAGGACCGCGGTGGACGTGACCGCGCTCCTCGAGCGCGGCCGGACCCTGGCCACCCCGGTGCTGAAGGCGGCCGTGGACCGTCTGGCGTCCCCGATGGACACCGTTTCCGCCTATCACTTCGGTTGGATCGACGCGGCGGGCAACCCGGCCGACGGGGACGGCGGCAAGGCCGTGCGCCCCGCCCTGGCCGTCCTCTCGGCGGAGGTCACCGGCGCCGCGCCCGAGACCGGCATCCCCGGCGCGGTCGCCGTCGAGCTGGTCCACAACTTCTCGCTCCTGCACGACGACCTGATGGACGGCGACGAGCAGCGCCGCCACCGCGACACCGTCTGGAAGGTGCATGGTCCCGCCCAGGCCATCCTGGTCGGCGACGCCCTGTTCGCGCTGGCCAACGAGGTCCTGCTTGAGCTCGGCACCGTCGAGGCCGGTCGTGCCACCCGCCGCCTGACCACCGCCACCCGCGCCCTCATCGACGGCCAGGCGCAGGACATCTCCTACGAGCACCGCGACCGCGTCAGTGTCGAGGAGTGCCTGGAGATGGAGGGCAACAAGACCGGCGCCCTGCTCGCCTGCGCCAGCTCCATCGGCGCGGTGCTGGGCGGCGCGGACGACCGCACCGCCGACATCCTGGAGAAGTACGGCTACCACCTCGGCCTCGCCTTCCAGGCCGTCGACGACCTGCTCGGCATCTGGGGCGACCCGGTCGCCACCGGCAAGCAGACCTGGAGCGACCTGCGCCAGCGCAAGAAGTCCCTGCCCGTGGTGGCGGCGCTCGCGGCGGGCGGACCCGCCTCCGAGCAGCTCGGCGAGATCCTCGCCGCCGACGCCAAGAGCAGCGACTTCGAGAACTTCTCCGAGGCGGAGTTCGCAGCCCGCGCCGCCCTCATCGAGGAGGCCGGCGGCCGCGAGTGGACCGCCGAAGAGGCACGCCGTCAGCACACCATCGCCATCGAGGTCCTCGACGCCATCGACATGCCCGACCGGGTACGGGCGCAGTTCACGGCGCTCGCCGACTTCGTCGTCGTACGAAAGAGATGATCACTATCGGTCGAATAGCCCTCGCGTAGTCGCCGGCCGGTGCTGCGAGGAAAGGAAAGGCACCGGCCGACGGCGGACCCACAGCAGAGCACCACATTGCACACTGCACGAAGGGGAAGCCATGACAGCGACGACCGACGGAAGCACCGGGGCCCTGCCGCCCCGTGTTGCCGCGGCCAGCGAAACCGACATCGAGATCCCCGTGGCGACCGGGGTACAAGAAGCCGCCGTACGCGCAGTTCAACGTGCCACCGATCACCTGCTCGCAAGACAGGACGCCCAGGGCTGGTGGAAGGGCGACCTCGAGACCAACGTCACGATGGACGCCGAGGATCTGCTGCTCCGTCAGTTCCTGGGCATCCGCGACGAGTCCACCACGCGGGCCGCCGCCAGGTTCATCCGCGGTGAGCAGCGCGAGGACGGCACCTGGGCCTCCTTCTTCGGCGGTCCCGGCGAACTCTCCACCACCATCGAGGCGTACGTCGCCCTCCGCCTGGACGGTGACGCGCCGGACGACCCGCACATGGCGACCGCCTCCGCCTGGATCCGCGCGCAGGGCGGTATCGCCGCCGCCCGGGTGTTCACCCGGATCTGGCTCGCCCTGTTCGGGTGGTGGAAGTGGGAGGACCTGCCCGAACTCCCGCCGGAGCTCATCTACTTCCCCAAGTGGGCCCCCCTCAACATCTACGACTTCGGGTGCTGGGCGCGCCAGACCATCGTCCCGCTGACGATCGTCTCCGCGAAGCGGCCGGTCCGGCCCGCGCCCTTCGCGCTCGATGAGCTGCACATCGACGCGGCCGACCCGAACCCTGCCAAGCCCCTTGCGCCGGTGGCGAGTTGGGACGGCGCATTCCAGCGTCTGGACAAGGCGCTGCACCAGCTGCGCAAGGTCGCTCCGCGCAGACTCCGCAGAGCCGCGATGAACAGTGCGGCCCGCTGGATCATCGAGCGGCAGGAGAACGACGGCTGCTGGGGTGGCATCCAGCCGCCGGCCGTGTACTCGGTGATCGCGCTGCACCTGGTGGGCTACGACCTCGAACACCCGGTCATGCGGGCCGGGCTGGAGTCCCTGGACCGCTTCGCCATCTGGCGTGAGGACGGGTCCCGGATGATCGAGGCCTGCCAGTCGCCGGTGTGGGACACCTGCCTCGCCACCATCGCGCTCGCCGACGCGGGAGTGCCCGCCGACCATCCGCAGCTCGTCAAGGCGGCGGACTGGATGCTCGGCGAGGAGATCGTGCGGCCCGGCGACTGGTCGGTGAAGCGACCTCAACTGCAGCCGGGCGGCTGGGCGTTCGAGTTCCACAACGACAACTACCCCGACATCGACGACACCGCCGAGGTCGCCCTCGCCCTGCGCCGGGTCAGGCACCACGACCCCGATCGGATCGAGAAGGCCATCGGGCGCGGAGTGCGCTGGAACCTCGGGATGCAGTCGAAGAACGGCGCGTGGGGCGCGTTCGACGTGGACAACACCAGCCCGTTCCCCAACCGGCTGCCGTTCTGCGACTTCGGCGAGGTCATCGATCCGCCGTCCGCCGACGTCACCGCACATGTGGTGGAGATGCTGGCCGTCGAGGGGCTTTCGCACGACCCGCGCACCCGGCGGGGCATCGACTGGCTGCTCGCCGAACAGGAGCCGGACGGCTCGTGGTTCGGGCGCTGGGGCGTCAACTACGTCTACGGCACCGGCTCGGTGGTGCCCGCGCTGACGGCCGCCGGTCTGCCCGCCTCGCACCCGGCGATCCGGCGGGCCGTGGACTGGCTGGAGAAGGTGCAGAACGACGACGGGGGCTGGGGCGAGGACCTGCGCTCCTACAAACACGCCAAGGAGTGGAGCGGCCGCGGTGCCTCGACGGCCTCGCAGACCGCCTGGGCGCTGATGGCGCTGCTGGCCGCGGCGGAGAGGGACTCCAAGGCCGTCGAGCGGGGCATCGAGTGGCTCGCGAGCACCCAGCGCGAGGACGGCTCCTGGGACGAGCCCTACTTCACGGGCACCGGCTTCCCCTGGGACTTCTCCATCAACTACCACCTCTACCGGCAGGTCTTCCCGCTCACCGCACTGGGCCGCTACGTCCACGGAGAACCGTTCTCCCGGCCCGAGGCGGCCTGATGAGCACCGAGCCCGCCACCGCCCCGCTGCTGATCGCCTGCGCCCTCGGCATCGAACAGCTCGCCCTGCGCACGGGCGAGCGCGGCGGTGCCGACGGGCCGGTCATCGTGCTCCGCACGGGCATGGGGCCCAAGGCGGCGGAACGGTCCGTCACCCGCCGGCTGGCCGACCCCCTGCTCGACGGGGCCGCCGTACTGGCCACCGGCTTCTGCGCGGGGCTCGCTCCCGGGATGCACCCCGGCGATCTGGTGGTCGCCGAGGAAACCCGGCATCCGGACGGAACCGTTCCGTGTGTGGAGACCGACCTACTCGTCAAAGAGCTCGTACGGGCCGTACCGGGACGCACCGTGCATACCGGTCCGCTCGCCGGCTCCGATCACGTCGTCCGTGGTCACGAGCGGTCGGATCTGCTTGCGACCGGCGCGATCGCGGTCGACATGGAGTCCGCTGCCACGCTGCTGAGCGCGGTGCGCGCGGGCGAGCGCCCCGTTGCGGCCGTCCGGGTGGTCGTGGACGCTCCACAACATGAACTCGTCCGGATCGGCACGGTACGCGGTGGAATATCGGCCTTCCGTGTTCTTCGTTCCGTCCTTCCCGCTTTCCATGAATGGCACCGTTCCTTGCTGCTCCCCAGGAGGTGAGCCAGATGGCCATGCCGCTGCGCCAGACCATCAAGGTCGCTACATACTTGGCCGAACAAAAGCTCCGCAAGCGGGAGAAGTTCCCGCTCATCGTGGAACTGGAACCCCTCTTCGCGTGCAACCTCGCATGCGAGGGCTGCGGCAAGATCCAGCACCCCGCCGGGGTGCTCAAACAGCGCATGCCGGTGGCCCAGGCCGTCGGGGCGGTCCTTGAGTCCGGTGCGCCGATGGTGTCCATCGCCGGCGGTGAGCCGCTGATGCACCCTCAGATCGACGAGATCGTGCGGCAGTTGGTGGCGAAGAAGAAGTACGTCTTCCTCTGCACCAACGCCATGCTGCTGCGCAAGAAGATGGACAAGTTCAAGCCCTCCCCGTACTTCGCCTTCGCCGTGCACATCGACGGGCTGCGTGAGCGGCACGACGAGTCCGTGGCGAAGGAGGGCGTCTTCGACGAGGCCGTGGCGGCGATCAAGGAGGCCAAGCAACGCGGCTTCCGGGTCACCACCAACTCGACCTTCTTCAACACCGACACCCCGCAGACCATCATCGAGGTGCTCAACTACCTCAACGACGACCTCAAGGTCGACGAGATGATGATCTCCCCCGCCTACGCCTACGAGAAGGCGCCCGACCAGGAGCACTTCCTGGGCGTGGAACAGACCAGGGAGCTGTTCAAGAAGGCCTTCGCCGGCGGCAACCGCAAGAAGTGGCGGCTCAACCACTCCCCGCTCTTCCTGGACTTCCTGGAGGGCAAGGTCGACTTCCCGTGCACGGCCTGGGCGATCCCCAACTACTCCCTGTTCGGCTGGCAGCGCCCCTGCTACCTGATGAGCGACGGGTACGTGCCGACGTACCGCGAACTCATCGAGGAGACCGACTGGGACAAGTACGGCCGCGGCAAGGACCCGCGCTGCGCCAACTGCATGGCGCACTGCGGCTACGAACCGACCGCCGTCCTCGCCACCATGGGCTCCCTGAAGGAGTCCCTGCGGGCCATGCGCGAGACCGTCAGCGGAAACCGCGAGTAGCGCCATGACCGCCATCTCCTTGGGTATCCCCGAGGTACCGGTCCGGCCGATCGCCGAGCGGCGCCAGTCGCGGCAGATCCACGTCGGACCGGTGGCGGTCGGGGGCGGGGCGCCGGTGTCGGTGCAGTCGATGACGACGACCCGTACGTCGGACATCGGTGCCACGCTCCAGCAGATCGCGGAGCTCACGGCGTCCGGTTGCCAGATCGTGCGGGTGGCCTGTCCGACGCAGGACGACGCGGACGCCCTCGCGACGATCGCGCGCAAGTCGCAGATCCCGGTGATCGCGGACATCCACTTCCAGCCGAAGTACGTGTTCGCGGCGATCGAGGCGGGCTGTGCCGCGGTGCGTGTGAACCCCGGGAACATCAAGCAGTTCGACGACAAGGTCAAGGAGATCGCGCGGGCCGCGAAGGACCACGGCACGCCGATCCGGATCGGCGTCAACGCCGGGTCGCTGGACCAGCGGCTGCTCAAGAAGTACGGGAAGGCAACTCCGGAGGCACTCGTCGAATCGGCGTTGTGGGAGGCGTCGTTGTTCGAGGAGCACGGCTTCCGGGACATCAAGATCTCCGTCAAGCACAACGACCCGGTCGTCATGGTGGCCGCCTACACACTGCTCGCCGAGCAGTGCGACTACCCGCTGCACCTGGGGGTCACGGAGGCCGGCCCCGCCTTCCAGGGGACGATCAAGTCGGCGGTGGCCTTCGGGGCGCTGCTCAGCAGGGGGATCGGCGACACCATCCGGGTGTCCCTGTCCGCCCCGCCCGCCGAGGAGGTCAAGGTCGGCATCCAGATCCTGGAGTCGCTGAACCTTCGGCAACGGCGGCTGGAGATCGTCTCGTGCCCGTCCTGCGGGCGCGCGCAGGTCGACGTCTACAAGCTGGCCGACGAGGTCACCGCGGGCCTCGAGGGCATGGAAGTGCCCCTGCGGGTAGCGGTGATGGGGTGTGTGGTCAACGGTCCCGGCGAGGCACGGGAGGCGGACCTGGGTGTCGCCTCCGGCAACGGCAAGGGGCAGATCTTCGTCAAGGGCGAGGTCATCAAGACCGTCCCGGAATCGAAGATCGTGGAGACCCTCATCGAGGAAGCGATGAAGATCGCCGAACAGATGGAACAGGACGGCGTCTCGGCGGGGGAGCCGGCCGTCACCGTGAGTTGAACAGCACGGACCGAAGGGGGCCCGAGCGTGACGATGCTGGAGAACATCCGGGGACCACGTGACCTGAAGGCGCTGTCCGAGTCGGATCTCGGTGAACTGGCCGAGGAGATCAGAGAGTTCCTGGTACACGCGGTCGCCAGGACCGGAGGACACCTCGGACCCAACCTGGGGGTGGTGGAACTGTCCATCGCGCTCCACCGGGTCTTCGAGTCGCCGGTCGACCGCATCGTGTGGGACACCGGCCATCAGAGCTATGTGCACAAGATCCTGACGGGGCGTCAGGACTTCTCGAAGCTGCGCGGCAAGGGAGGCCTCTCCGGCTACCCCTCGCGCGAGGAGTCCGAGCACGACATCGTCGAGAACAGCCACGCCTCCACCGCGCTCGGCTGGGCCGACGGACTCGCCAAGGCGCGCCAGGTACAGGGGGAGAAGGGTCATGTCGTCGCGGTCATCGGCGACGGCGCCCTCACCGGCGGGATGGCCTGGGAGGCACTGAACAACATCGCGGCCGCCAAGGACCGGCCACTGATCATCGTCGTCAACGACAACGAGCGGTCGTACTCGCCGACCATCGGCGGCCTCGCCAACCACCTGGCCACCCTGCGCACGACAGACGGCTACGAGAAGGTGCTGGCCTGGGGGAAGGACGTACTCCTCAGGACTCCCCTGGTCGGCAACACCGTCTACGAGTCGCTGCACGGCGCGAAGAAGGGCTTCAAGGACGCCTTCGCTCCGCAGGGCATGTTCGAGGACCTCGGGCTGAAGTACGTCGGCCCGATCGACGGGCACGACATCGGTGCCGTCGAGTCCGCGCTGAGGCGCGCGAAACGCTTCCACGGACCGGTGCTCGTCCACTGTCTGACGGAGAAGGGGCGCGGCTACGAACCCGCCCTCGCCCACGAGGAGGACCACTTCCACACCGTCGGTGTGATGGACCCCCTCACCTGCGAGCCGCTGGCGCCGTCCAACGGGCCTTCCTGGACCTCGGTGTTCGGCGACGAGATCGCCGCGATCGGGGCGGAGCGCGAGGACGTCGTGGCGATCACGGCGGCCATGCTGCACCCGGTCGGCCTCGGCAAGTTCGCCGCCCGGTTCCCGGACCGGGTGTGGGACGTCGGGATCGCCGAGCAGCACGCGGCGGTGTCCGCGGCCGGTCTTGCGACCGGTGGCCTGCACCCTGTCGTCGCCGTCTACGCGACCTTCCTCAACCGGGCCTTCGACCAGCTCCTCATGGACGTCGCCCTGCATCGCTGCGGGGTCACGTTCGTGCTGGACCGGGCGGGTGTCACCGGGGTCGACGGGGCGTCCCACAACGGCATGTGGGACATGTCGATCCTTCAGGTGGTACCAGGACTGAGGATCGCCGCGCCGCGGGACGCCGACCAACTGCGGGCGCAGCTGCGGGAGGCGGTCGCCGTGGACGACGCGCCGACGCTGGTGCGGTTCCCGAAGGAGTCGGTGGGCCCTTCGGTGCCGGCCGTCGACCGGGTGGGCGGGCTGGACGTCCTGCACCGGTCCGCGGAGGCGCCCGACGTCCTCCTGGTCGCCGTCGGCGTCATGGCCCCCGTCTGCCTCCAGGCCGCCGAGCTGCTTGAGGCCCGCGGCATCAACTGCACGGTGGTGGACCCCCGTTGGGTCAAGCCCGTCGATCCCGCATTGCCGGGACTCGCCGCGGAACACCGGTTGGTGGCCGTCGTCGAGGACAACAGCCGGGCCGCCGGGGTGGGCGCCGCGGTCGCGCTCGCGCTGGGCGACGCCGATGTCGACGTGCCCGTACGGCGGTTCGGGATCCCGGAACAGTTCCTCGCGCACGCCAAGCGGGGCGAGGTGCTCGCCGACATCGGGCTGACGCCCGTGGAGGTCGCCGGACGGATCAGCGCGAGCCTGGCCGTGAAGGAGACCCTGGCCGAAACGGCCCTGGCCGGCAAGGAGAAACCTGAATGACCAAGGAGTTCGACCTCGGCGCACTGCTGGCCGAGCGCGGAGCCGAGCGCTACGAGCTGCACGGCAAGTACCTCAACCACCAGCTCCCGCGCATGCTGCACACCATCGGCTTCGACAAGGTCTACGAGCGCGCCGAGGGCGCCCACTTCTGGGACGCGGACGGCAACGACTACCTGGACATGCTCGCCGGGTTCGGGGTGATGGGCCTGGGCCGCCACCACCCCGTCGTCCGCAAGGCACTGCACGACGTCCTCGACGCCGGCCTCGCCGACCTCACCCGCTTCGACTGTCAGCCACTGCCCGGACTGCTCGCCGAGAAGCTCCTCGCCCACAGCCCGCACCTGGACCGGGTGTTCTTCGGCAACAGCGGCACGGAGGCGGTGGAGACCGCGCTGAAGTTCGCCCGGTACGCCACCGGGAAGCCGCGGGTCCTGTACTGCGACCACGCCTTCCACGGACTGACCACTGGGGCGCTGTCGGTCAACGGCGAGTCCGGTTTCCGGGACGGCTTCGCACCCCTGCTGCCCGACACCGCCGTCCCCCTCGGCGATCTCGACGCCCTGGCAAGGGAGTTGAAGAAGGGCGACGTGGCCGCCCTGGTGGTCGAGCCGATCCAGGGCAAGGGCGTGCTCGAGGCCCCGCCCGGCTATCTGCGGGCCGCGCAGGAGCTGCTGCGGGGGCACAAGGCGCTGCTCATCGCCGACGAGGTGCAGACCGGGCTCGGCCGGACCGGGGACTTCTACGCCTACCAGCACGAGGACGGCGTCGAACCCGACCTGGTGTGCGTGGCCAAAGCGCTCTCCGGCGGCTATGTCCCGGTCGGCGCCACCCTCGGCAAGGACTGGATCTTCAAGAAGGTCTACTCCTCGATGGACCGGGTGCTGGTGCACTCGGCGAGCTTCGGATCCAACGCCCAGGCGATGGCGGCCGGCCTCGCGGTCCTGTCGGTCATGGAGAACGAGCAGATCGTCGCGAACGCCCGCGCCACCGGCGACCTGCTCAGGTCCAGGCTCGCGGCGCTGACCGACACGTACGAACTGCTCGCCGACGTCCGCGGCCGGGGCCTGATGATCGGCATCGAGTTCGGCCGGCCCAGGTCGCTGAAGCTGCGCAGCCGCTGGACCATGCTCCAGGCCGCACGCAAGGGCCTGTTCGCGCAGATGGTCGTCGTCCCGCTGCTCCAGCGGCACCGGATCCTCACCCAGGTCTCCGGGGACCACCTGGAGGTCATCAAGCTCATCCCGCCGCTCGTCGTCGGGGAGGCGGACGTGGACCGGTTCGTCGACGCCTTCACCGCCGTCATGGACGACGCGCACAGCGGCGGCGGGCTGATGTGGGACTTCAGCAAGACGTTGGTGAAGCAGGCGGTGGCCAACCGCTAGCGAATCCGGGAGTATTTTGCCTCTGAGGCAAGAAATTTGCCGCAGAGGCAAACCTCCGGCTCAATGGAGGCATGAGCTCCTCGGAAGCCTTCACGGAGCTGCCTTCGGTGGCTCCTCAGCTCCGCGCACTGCGCCGCCGCGCCTCCCTCACCCTGGAGGCCGCGGCCGGTGCCGCGGGCTTGTCGCCCGCCCACCTCTCCCGGCTAGAGACCGGGCAGCGCCAGCCTTCGCTGCCGATGCTGCTGGCCCTCGCCCGTATCTACGGTACGACGGTCTCGGAACTGCTCGGCGAGACGGTCGCCGAACGGGACGCCGTCATGCGCTCCGGCGACATGGAACCGACCGCGGCGGGCGGCTGGACCTATTTCCAGGCGGGCGCGCCCGGCCGTGGCATGCAGGCCCTGCGGGTCCATGTGCCGCACGGCTCCCAGGGCGACATCGTGCGGGTGCACCCGGGCGAGGAATGGCTCTACGTCCTCAAGGGGCGGCTCCGGCTGCGCCTCGGCGACAGCACACACCGGCTCGACCCGGGCGACAGTGCCCACTTCGACTCGCTGACCCCGCACCGCATCGCCGCCCACGACCCCGACGGCGTCGAGCTCCTGTTCGTCCACACCCTCTTGCAGAGTCCCACGGCCACGCTGTGCCTGGGCCCGAACCTTGGAGAGACACCATGACCGACATGGAGGAGAAGTTTCCCCGCGCCCTGTGGGTGCGCCTGATCATCTACCTCGCGGCCGGCCACGTCTTCGCGGCCTTCATCTACTTCCTCTTCGCGGTGGGGGCAGGGCAGTAGCCGCTGCTCCGGCTCCCGGACAGAGGCAGGGCGGCAGGGGCGGCCGCACAGCTCAGTCGAGGAGCCGCTCCCGCAGGCGCTCGCGGATCTCCGGGGTGAGGCCGAGGCCCTGCTCCAGGTACGCGTCCACGCTGCCCCACGTCTCCTCGATGGTCTCGAAGGCCGCCGTCAGATACTCGACGCGTGCGTCGAAGAGGGGGCTGAGCAGCTCCATGACCTCGGGGGAGTAGGCGGTGGCGACGTCGTCACCACTGCGGCGCACCTTGTACCGCCGGTGCTTGGCGTTCGACTCCAGATAGTCGGCGACGATCGCCTCGCGCTCGGCGCCCACGGCGAGCAGGGTCACGGCTATGGACAGGCCCGCACGGTCCTTGCCGGCCGCGCAGTGCATCAGGGCGGGCACGCTGTCCTCGGCGAGGGAGCGCAGCACCTGGGAGTGCTCCGCGGTGCGCTCCTTGATGATCCTGCGGTAGGAGCTGATCATCCGGTTCGCGCCCTTGCCGTCGCTGAGGATCTCGCGCAGCTGGTCGAGCTCGCCGTCCCGGACCATCTTCCAGAACTCCACGCCGTCGGCCGGGTCGCTCAGCGGGAGGTTCACATTGCGCACCCCTGCCAGCTCGACGTCCATGCCCTCCAGCTTCTGGTCCGCCTCGTTACGGAAGTCGAAGACCGTGTGCAGGCCGAGAGAGGACAGGAACGCGGCGTCGTCCTCCGTCGCGTGCGCGAGGTGACCGCTGCGGAACAGCACTCCGTACCGCACCCGACGTCCGTCCACCGTCGGCATTCCGCCCACATCACGGAAGTTGCGGACAGCGGCCAGTTCGGGTTCGGTCGACGGGATCTGCTGCGTCACGGGGTTCCTCCCAGCCGGTCACCGCCGACGCTGCTCGTCGACGGGCACGCTCTCGACGATACGACACGTGTTCCTGGGGCAATGAGTTGTCCACAGCCCTGGCAATCAGTCGTCCACAGGCGTTGCAGCCGGGCTCGTGGCCGTTGATGATGTTGGTGCCTGAGCACACCTGATGGCACCTGTTCGAATCTGTGAGGGGCACGATGCTGGAGATCGCCGAGAACGGCCGTACGTGGATTCTGTCCGGGTCGGCCAGTAGTTACGCCCTGCACCTCACTGCCGAGGACGAGCTGCTGCACCTGCACTGGGGCCCGAGGATCGCCCTCGCCGACGCCGAGGCCCTCGCCGCCCGCCCGCTGCCCGAGTACCGGCCCTTCGAGGCCCCGCTCGACGGGCACGAGGAGTACCCGGTCGAAGGCGGCCCCCGCTTCAGCCGTCCCGCCCTGTCCGTGCGCACGGACGAGCGGCGTGGCACCGAGTGGAGCTTCGAGGCTTATGACACCGAGGGCGACGAACTTCGGCTGCGGTTCCGGGACGCCGGGCTGACCGTGACACTGCACTACCGGATGCGCCACGACGTCCTGGAGCGCTGGGTGACCCTGGACAACCAGGGCCCGGCACCGGTCGAGCTGCTGCGCGCCGACTCGGCCACCTGGACCCTGCCCGACCGCGAGGACGGCTGGCGGCTCTCCCAGCTCCACGGCCGCTGGGCTGCCGAGTCCCAGCTCACCCAGGCCCCCCTCACCTACGGCGAGAAGGTGATCGGCAGCCGCCGCGGCCACACCGGGCACCAGCACCTGCCGTGGGTCGCCCTCGACACCGACGCGACCGAGGAGCACGGCGAGGTCTACGGCTGCGCCCTCGGCTGGTCCGGGTCCTGGCGGATCGCCGTGGCCCAACTCCCCGACGCGCGTGTGCAGATCACCGGCGGCGCAGGCTATGACGACTCCGGCCTGCTGTGCCTGGCGGCCGGGGAGTCGTTCACGACGCCCGTCTTCGCCGGCCTCTGGAGCGACGGTGGCTTCGGCGGCGCGAGCCGGGCCTGGCACGCCTGGCAACGGGCGTACGTCATCCCGGACGCGGACCAGGACCGGCCCGTGCTGTTCAACTCCTGGGAGGCCACGACCTTCGACATCTCCGAGGAGCAGCAGGGCACCCTCGCCAGGCGGGCCGCGGCGATCGGCGTCGAACTGTTCGTCGTCGACGACGGCTGGTTCGGCACCCGTACCAGTGACCGGGCCGGGCTCGGCGACTGGGAGCCCAACCCCGACCGCTTCCCGGCCGGCCTGAAGCCACTCGCCGACCGCGTGCGCTCGCTCGGCATGCAGTTCGGCATCTGGGTCGAGCCGGAGATGGTCAACCCGGACAGCGAGCTCTACCGCGCCCATCCGGACTGGGTGCAGTACCAGACGGGACGAAAGCGGACGGAGTTCCGTAATCAGCTCGTACTGAACCTCGCGCGTGAGGACGTCCAGGAATACCTGTGGGAGCAGCTGGACACGCTGCTCTCCTCGGCCCCGATCGACTATGTGAAGTGGGACTTCAACCGCTGCTTCACCGACGCGGGCTGGCCCGGCGACCCGTACCCGCAGCGCCTGTGGGTCGACCATGTGCGCGGCTTCTACGCCCTGTTGGACCGCCTGCGCGAGGCTCACCCCGGCGTTGCCTTCGAGTCCTGCTCGGGTGGCGGCGGCCGGATCGACCTCGGGGTGCTGAGCCGCACCGACCAGGTGTGGACCTCCGACAACACCGACCCGCTCGACCGCCTCGCCATCCAGTACGGATTCAGTCAGGTCCATCCCGCGCGGGTGATGGCCGCCTGGGTCACCGACAGCCCCAACACCCAGCTCAACGGCCGGGTGAGCTCTCTTCGGTTCCGGTTCGTGAGTGCGATGGCCGGGGTTCTCGGCGTCGGCGGGGACCTCGAGGAGTGGACCGAGGAGGAGCTCGCCGAGGCCCGTCAGTGGGTGGACCTCTACAAGGAGATCCGGCCCGTGGTGCAGCGCGGCGACCTCTACCGGCTGCGGCCTCCGCGGGGCGGGCTCAGTGCGGTGCAGTACGTCCTCGGGGACGAGGCCGTCGTCCTCGCCTGGCTCCAGGCGCAGCAGTACGGCGAGCCCGTCCAGGCGTTGCGGCTGCGTGGACTCGACCCGACGGCGTCGTATGAATGCCTCGAAACGGGCGAAGTTCACCGAGGGGCTGTATTGCTGCATCACGGACTTTCCACCGGCTTGCGGGGTGACCTTGATGCGACGGTTATCCGACTCCGTCGCATCTAGGGCCTCTGTCCGAATTGCTGGTTTCCTTCCAACTCCTTCCGGGATATGGGTTCCTGTGAATTCGTGACGTGAGGAGCGTCATATCCGTGACGGTGTGTCGCTGGTCATGTTCACGTAATTCTTGTGGTTTTCAAGGGGATTCGGGTCGGTAATCGGGCATCCGATGCACTCAGGGTGACTGTCAATTCCCGTAGGCGATCAACAGAAACGCATTCACAGGGAACCTCCCACTTGTCCCTTTGCGTCTTGCTCGCTTACGTTCACCACCGATCCGGTCGGACGCCTAATCCTGCCGCCGAACGGATTCCGCCCACACTCACCCGTACACGGCAGGAGCGGGGGACCCACAGGCAGTACCGCCTGTTCCGGTCTCCGGAACAGGCTTGGGGTCAAGTCGCGCCTCGGCGCGGCCGGACATCTCCAGTCCGCACCCGACAGCTCACCTCGCAGGCGCCGGAGAGGAATTCGCCATGCCCGCGAAGGGTAAGCACCGCCGTCCGAAGCCCCAGCGCTTCACCCGCTCGATCGCCGTCGCCGGAACCGGGGGTGCCGCACTCGCCCTCCCGCTCATGGGGGCCACCGGTGCTCACGCCGCCACCTCGCAGTCGGTGTCGGAAAAGGCCGTTCAGTCGCTTCCGGTGACGCAGAAGGTCGCTGAGAAGACCGCCGAAAAGACAGCCACGAAGAAGAAGGCCGCGACCGTGCGCACCTATTCGGTGCGGACCGGTGACTATCTCTCGAAGATCGCCGACGAGCAGAACGTCACCGGCGGCTGGGAGAAGCTCTACGCCGACAATCGCCAGGCCGTCGGCGAGGACCCCTCGCTCATCCACCCCGGTCTGAAGCTCTCGATCGGCAAGAGGGCCACGACGAGCACCGCGAGGACCGAGTCCTCCGCTTCCTCTTCGTCGGCCTCCTCGAAGACCGAGAAGGCCGAGGCGAAGTCGTCGTCGAACTCGACTGCCGCCACCCGGAGCTCCGACACCACCAGCTCCAGCGGCTACACCCTTCCGGTCTCCGGTGCCACCATCGGCACCGGTTACCGCGTGGCGGGCAGCATGTGGTCCAGCGGCTATCACACCGGCGTGGACTTCGTCGTCCCGACCGGCACCGCGCTGAAGGCCGTCGCCGCGGGCACGGTCGTCTCCGCGGGCTGGGGCGGCGCCTACGGCAACCAGGTCGTCATCAAGCTGGACGACGGCTACTACGCGCAGTACGCCCACCTGTCCCAGCTCTCCGTCTCGGCCGGCCAGACCGTGACCGAGGGCCAGCAGATCGGCCTCTCCGGCGCGACCGGCAACGTCACCGGCCCGCACCTGCACTTCGAGATCCGCACCACGCCGGACTACGGCTCGGACGTGGACCCGGTCTCCTACCTCCGCTCGAAGGGCGTCGCCGTCGGCTGACGCCCCTGTGCCACCGAAGGCCGGACCCCGATCCCCGGGTCCGGCCTTCGGTGTTCCCTGCTGAGTGTCCTTGCGCCTTCATGATCACTTCATTGCGGTCTTGTGGCAGACATGCTCGTAGCGTCGACAGGCGGGGGAGGGTGGGGACACAGTGAACTCCATAGTTGTGCAAGCGCTTTCTGCGGCCTTCGGAGGTCACTGTGTCCGGCGTCGACCGACGCACCGTCTTCAAGGGCGCCGCAGCCGCGGCCGCCCTCACCCAGTTCTCCTGGGCCGTGTCCCACGCCGCCACAGCGGCGGACGGCGACGCCACCGAACTCCACTGGCTGGACGGTTCGGCCCCCGACGTCCACGCCGGTGCCACCTGGGGAGTCCCCTGGGCTCGTGGCACCCATCGCCCGGAGCAGCCGTTCCGGCTCGCGACCTCCGGCGGCGACGAGGTCCCGGTCCAGAGCTGGGTCACCGGCTACTGGCCCGACGGCTCGGTGAAGTGGACCGCACACGCGATAGCGCCCGACGCGCCCAAGGCCGACCGTTACGTACTCAGCGCCGGCAGCCCGGCCGCTCCCGTTCACCGGGTCGAGGTCGGCCGGAGGAGCGGCCGCATCGAGGTGTCGACCGGCGTGATCACCGCCGTCTTCGAGGCCAGGGGCTCCGACACCGTCATACGCAGCATCCGGCGCGGTACGACCGAGATCGCCCGGGACGGGCGGCTGGTCGCCCTGCGGCAGGAGTCCGTGCGTGAGGGCGCGGACCTCGACGGTTTCGCCGGCCGGATCGAGAAGATCGCGGTCGAGCAGGAGGGATCCGTCCGTGCCGTGATCCGGGTCGAGGGCCGGCACCGGCACGGCGGCAGGGCCTGGCTGCCCTTCGTGCTGCGGTTCGCGTTCTCCGCCGGTGCGGAATCCTTCCGTCTGGTGCACACCTTCGTCTGGGACGGCGAACAGCAGCCCGGTTCCGACCGGGGGGACTTCCTGCGCGGGCTCGGTGTCCGCTTCACCGTGCCGCTGAGCGACCAGCCGTACGACCGCCATGTGCGGTTCGCGGACTCGGGCGGCGGCCTGTTCAGCGAGGCCGTCCAGGGCGTCACCGGGCTGCGCCGCGACCCGGGAGCCGCAGTGCGGGCCGCGCAGATCGCGGGCGAGAGGCTTCCGGACACCGTCACCTGGGACACCCGGGTGTCGAGCCGGCTGGCGTACATCCCGCGGTGGGGCGACTACACCCTGACCCAGCCGACCGCCGACGGCTACCTCGTGCGCAAGCGGACCAAGGCCGGGTACGGCTGGATCACGGCCGCGGCCGGACAGCGCGCCACCGGCTTCGGATACGTCGGCGGCGCGAGCGGCGGACTCTCCTTCGGTCTCAGGGACTTCTGGCAGCGCCACCCCACCCAGCTGGACGTCCGCGGCGCGGCCTCCGACGCCGCCGAGGTCACCCTCTGGCTCTACTCGCCCGAGGCCCAGCCCCTCGACCTGCGCTTCTACCACGACGGCCTCGGTCAGGACACCTACGAGGAGCAGTCCGACGGCGGTCTGGAGATCACGTACGAGGACTACGAGCCCGGCTTCGGCACCCCGTACGGCATCGCCCGGACCAGTGAACTGACCTTCTGGGCACTGGAGAAGACTCCGTCCGCCGCCGCTCTGGCGGCTCAGGCGAAGGCGGTGGCCGCTCCTCCACTGCTGGTGGCCTCGCCCCAACGGCTGCGCTCCGCGGGCGTGTTCGGCGACTGGGCGCCCGTGGACCGCTCCTCGAAGGCCCGCGCGGCGATCGAGGACCACCTCGACGACCTGTTCGCCTACTACCGCGACCAGCGCGAGGAGCGCCGCTGGTACGGCTTCCTCGACTACGGCGACGTCCAGCACACCTACGACAACGACCGGCACGTCTGGCGCTACGACATCGGCGGATTCGCCTGGGACAACTCCGAGTTGGGCACCGACCTCTGGCTCTGGTACCACTTCCTGCGCACCGGCTCCGCCGAGGCGTTCCGGTTCGTGGAGGCGATGACCCGGCACACCGGTGAGGTCGACGTCTACCACCTCGGCAAGTGGGCGGGCCTCGGCACCCGCCACGGCGTGCAGCACTGGGCGGACAGCGCCAAACAGGTCCGTATCTCCACGGCCGCCAACCGTCGCTTCCACTACTTCCTCACCGGCGACGAACGCACCGGCGACCTGCTGAGCGAACTCGTCGACGTGGAGCTGACGTTCCTGGAGGTCGACCCGCAACGCAAGGTCCGCACCGACGGTTACGAGCCCGGCGACCGGCACGCCCTGTCGGTGGGCTTCGGCACCGACTGGGGTGGGGTGTCGGCGGCCTGGCTCACCGAATGGGAGCGGGGCGGCCCGCGCGCGGCCGAGGCGAAGGCGAAACTCGTCAACTCCCTGCGGACGATCGCCGCGCAGCCCAACGGCTTCTTCACGGGAACGGGTCTCCTCGACGCCGACACCGGCAAGTTCGCCGTGACGACCGACACGGCCGTCAACGTCTCCCATCTCAGCGCTGTCTTCGGACTCGTCGAGACCAACAGCGAGATCGTGTCGCTGCTGGGCGACGAGGAGCCGGAGTTTCGCACGGCCTGGCTGAACTACGCGCAGTACTACAACGCCTCCGACGCCCAGAAGAAGCAACTCACCGGCTCCACCTGGAAGTCGGCACTGCCCGCCGCGCACTCGCGCATCACCGCCTACGCCGCTCAGCGCAAGAACGATCCGGCTCTCGCCACACGCGCGTGGAACGAGTTCCTGACCGGCAACGACACCTACTTCCCGTCCAACGACTGGAACCCCGTCACGATCAAGACCCCGGCGGTCCTGCGGACCACGAAGGAGATCCCCTGGATCTCCACCAACTCCTCCGCCCAATGGGCCCTCGCCGCGATCCAGAACCTGGCTCTGATCGGAGACCGGATCCCGTCATGAGACGCACGCTCCTGACAGCGGCGACCCTGGCGGGCCTGCTCGTCGGCGCGGTGCCGCCCGCCGTCGCCTCCGGCGGCTCGGACGTCGTGCGCCCCGATGATCGCCGTATCGCCTATGAGGGCCGCTGGGGCCGGACCGCTGCGGCGGCCGTCACCGTCAACTCCGGTTCCCGGCTGCGCTTCCGCTTCACCGGCCCGGCCGTCCACGCGCTCTTCGACGTCTCGTCCATCACCGTGCCCGCGCAGATCTACGTGTCGGTCGACGGCGGCCCCAAGGAGGCGTACGCCGTCGACCGACCCGACCTGGAGATCAGGGCGGTCGGCCGTGGGCGCCACTCCGTCGAGATCTCCGTCAAGGATGTCTTCTCGCGGGCGAACCGGTGGGTCCCGCCACTGGAGACCGGGGTGGTGCTGACCGGGATCAGGGGACATCTGCTTTCTCAACATCCTGTGAAGAAGCTTCAGTTGGCGTTCTACGGTGACTCGATCACCCAGGGCGTCATGGCCCTGTGCGACGTGAACACCTCCGACTGCGCGGACGGTACGGCCGCCTACCCCACTCTGATCGCCGACGCCCTGCACGCCTCGCTCACCCAGGTCGGGTTCGGGCGGCAGGGTGTGATCCGGACCGGCAACGGGGGAGTGCCCGCGGCAACTGACGCCTACGGGTGGAACTATGCAGGTTCCAGGGCGGATTCGGACCGCCGGGCCGACGCGATCGTGCTGAACCAGGGCACCAACGACGCCGCGTCCGGCTCGGCCGAGTTCACGGCCGCCTACCGCGCCTGTCTGTCACGGCTCCGGGCCGCCGCACCACACGCCCGCATCCTCGCCCTCCGCCCCTTCGACGGCACCCATGCCGCGGACATCGCGGCCGTCGTCGCCGAACTCGCCGATCCGCGCATCCAGTTCGTCGACACGACCGGCTGGCTCGACGCGGCGCAGGGCGACTTCAACGGCGCCGTCCACCCCAGCGCCCAGGGTCACCGGAAGGTGGCCGACCGACTGATCGACCTCATCTCGAAGAAGCCCGCGACCACCACCCCGGAAGGAACGCCCTCCAGTGACCACCACGCGTAGAGCCTTCGGAGCCCTCGCTGCCGGCGCCGCCCTGGCCGCCCTCGCCCCCGCGGCCACCGCGAGCGCCTCGGCCCGCCACCGCCGTCTCATCGCCCACGACGACTTCCGTCACGGCCTCGGCCGATGGGCCGTCGAACTGGAGCAGGGCGGCAGCGTCACCGCCGAGCGAGGAAACCTGGAGGTCGACGTGCCCGCGGGAGCGACCGTCTGGTTCAGGAAGCGGCTCGAAGGCCCGTACGTCATCGAATACACCGCCACCCCCGTCTCCGCGGGCGGGGTCAACGACCGGGTCTCCGACCTGAACAACTTCTGGAACGCCGTCGACGTCCGGTCCCCCGACGACATCTTCGCCACCCACAGGGGCGGGGCGCTCGCGGAGTACGACTACCTGAGGACGTACTACTCCGGCTACGGAGCCAACTACAACACCACGACCAGGCTGCGCCGTTACGTGGGCGAGGCGGGGGTGCGGCCGCTGATCTACGACTACACCGAGCCGCTGCTCGTCGCGAACGAGCCGAACCGGGTGCGGATCGTCTCCGATGGCACCACGGTGCAGTGGTGGAACAACGGCCGGCTCGTCTTCGACTACACCGATCCGCAGCCCTACACGAGCGGCCACTTCGCGTTCCGGACCACCTGGAGCCACTTCCGGATCAGCGGCTTCCGCGTGTGGCGGTCGCAGCGTCAACATCCATGACGACACACCTATTCCACGTTTGGCGAACACTTTAGGAGTGGCTTATCTCACCGCCCGTCAAGTCCTTCCTACGGTCGCGTAAGTCACATTCGAAGGTGAATCATGAACTGCTGTGGCAGACGATTCGAAGAATGACAGAAGATCAGTGATCGGGTCGTACGTGGCGGTGGGGGACAGCTTCACCGAGGGCGTCGGCGATCCCGGCCCCGACGGGGCGTTCGTCGGCTGGGCCGACCGGTTCGCGGTACTTCTCGCGGACCGGCGGCCCGAGGGCGACTTCAGGTACAGCAATCTCGCCGTGCGCGGGAAGCTGCTCGACCAGATCGTCGAGGACCAGCTTCCGCAGGCCGTGGAACTGGCACCCGACCTGGTGTCGTTCTGTGCGGGCGGCAACGACATCATCCGGCCCGGTACCGACCCCGACGAGGTCGCCGAGCGCTTCGAGCGGGCCATCGCCCGGCTCACCGAGGTGTGCGGCACCGTCATGGTGACGACCGGCTTCGACACCCGTAATGTGCCCGTGCTCAAGCATCTGCGCGGCAAGATCGCCACGTACAACGGGCATGTGCGGGCCGTCGCCGATCGCTACGGCTGCCCGGTCCTCGACCTGTGGTCCCTGAAGACCGTCCAGGACCGACGCGCCTGGGACGGCGACCGGCTGCATCTCTCTCCGGAGGGCCACACGCGTGTGGCGCTTCGCGCAGGGCAGGTGCTGGGGGTCGAGGTGCCCGCGGACCCGGATCAGGCGTGGCCGCCGTTGCCGCCGCGGGGACCGCTGGATGTCCGGCGTGACGATGTGCACTGGGCGCGTGACTACCTGGTGCCGTGGATCGGACGCAGGCTTCGGGGGGAGTCCTCCGGGGACCATGTGACGGCCAAGGGTGTGCTGTCGCCGGACGACATCAAGACGCGGATCGCTTCGGTGGCCTGAAGGCACGCGGGGACTGCGGCCGGGCGCGGCTACGGCGTCGGCGCCGCCTCCAGGCACAGTTCCCGGGCCAGTGCCTCGTCCACCCACTTCTGGGCCCGGCTGCGGGGCACCGCGCCCGCGTAGGACGTCAGTTGGACCGCCAGCCCGTCCAGAAGAGCGGTGAGGCGCAGGGCCGTGGCCTCCGGGTCGGGGCAGTGGAACTCGCCCTCGGCGACGCCCTCGGCGATCACCTCTGCGAGCGCCGCTTTCCAGCGCCTGTCGAGGTTGCGGGTGACCTCCTGGAGCGCCGGTTCGCGCAGGGCCACCGCCCAGCCCTCGATCCACAGGCGCCAGCCCTTGGCCTGGCCGGTCGGGGCGTACCACCGTACGGCCGCCCTCAGCCTTCGCAGGGCGCTGGTGCGGCGGCTCAGAAGCTTCCGGAGGTGGGCCAGGTCCTCCTCGGCGGCGTAGGTGAACGCGGCGGCGACCAGCTTCTCCTTGGTCGAGAAGTGGTACAGCACCAGGGCGCTGCTCACGCCGAGCGCCGAGGCCACGTCGGCGATCCTGACGGCCGCCACGCCCCGCGCCTCGATCTGCTCCATGGCGGCCCGCAGCAGCTCCTCGCGCCGCTCGGCCACCGTCAACCGCACTCTTGCCACGAGACCACCCTATTCCGTCACCGCGGGTGTTACCGCTCGGCGGCGGACGAGGTCAGCGGTACCGGCCGAACCGTTCCGCGATCACCGGCAACCGGTCCGCGACCAGCGCATGGGCGGCGGCGCGTGGCGAGGTGCCGTCCGCCTCCGCGCGGGCCAGCAACTGCTCGACCAGGGCACGCATGGAACGCCGTACATGCGCGAACGCCTCGTCCGCGTCGGCGCCGATGTCGCCGAACAGGGTCCACCACCACCAGGCGTTCGTCGCGGAGTTGACGACGACGTCCGGCAGTACGGTGATCCCGCGCGCGGCCAGCAGTGTCTCCGCGGCGGGCAGGACCGGCATGTTGGCCGCCTCGACGATCCAGCGCGCCCGGATCCGCGCCTGGTTGGCGGAGTCGATCGCGTACGAGACCGCCGCGGGGACCAGTACCTCCACGTCCAGTGACAGCCAGGCGTCGCCGGGCAGTTCGCGGTCGGCGGCACGCAGGGCGGCGCGGTCCACGGTGCCGTAGGCGTCCCTGGCGGCGAGCAGCGTCTCGACGTCGAGACCCGAGGGGTTGAAGACCGTGCCCTTGATGTCGGCGACAGCCACCACGGTCAGCCCCGCGCGCGTGAGGAAGCGCGCCGTGGCCCCGCCCATGGTGCCGAGGCCCTGCACGGCCACACGTGTGCCCGCGTACGGCACTCCGGCCCGGTCCAGGGCCGCGAGCAGCGACTCGGCCACCCCACAGCCGCCCGCCAGCTCGTCCAGCCCGATGCCGTCCACCTCGACGGCGAAGGCGTCCGCGAGCCGCTGCCGGGCCGCGGCCTCGTCGTCGAGCAGCGGGTAGACCGCCTGGATCGAGGAGACGAGTCCGGCCTCCGTGGCCGCGCGGTCCACCAGGTCCTGGCTGAGACCGAGGTCCTCGCCCGTCGTCCAGAAGGTCTCGATGTACGGCCGCACGGCGCGCAGGTAGCGCACGAGGACGCCGTACGCCTCAGGGTCCCGGGGGTCGCAGTCGATGCCGCCCTTGGCGCCGCCCAGCGGGACGTACCGGGCCTGCGGGTCGTAGTGCAGCGCCTCTTTCATGGTCATGCCACGGGCGAGCCCGGCGACCTCCTCCAACGTGCAGCCCTGGCGCATCCGCAGACCGCCGCTGGCGACGCCCCGCACCAGCCGGTCGACCACCAGGAAGCCCCGGCGCCCGGAGACATGGTCGGTCCAGGTGAGCGACAGCAAGGGGGTGGTCACGCGGGCTCCGGGGGTGGACGAGCAGCTACTGAACGGGGGGTCAGTATTGGCATCGGCGTGCGCCCTGTCAACGTGATCCGCTCCGGCGGCGTCCTTACCCGTGTGAACCCGTGTGACCGGACAGACCCCGGCACTGTCGGAGGGGCGGACCATAATGGATGCCTCAGCAATTCCACCTGGAGGTACCGTGACCGGCTTCCGTTCCCTGAGCTCCGGGCTCCGCGCGCTGCAGCCTGCGGCCTTCGGTGCGGACCCGAGCGGTGAGCGCATGGCGCGTATCCGCAGATCCCCCCACTTCAAGAACGGTGTCTTCCAGAACCCCGGCGGAACCTCCGCGCGGATCCGGCCCGACGGGTCGGCGCTCGATTTCGCCAAGGTCTTCTTCGACAGCGACACCCGGCCCCACCGGGCTCCCGAAGGCCGTATCCCGGTGCACGCCACCACGCTCGCCGACCTCGCGAAGCCGCCCGCCACCGGACTCCGGCTGACCTGGATGGGACACTCCAGCGTGCTCGCCGAGATCGACGGCCGTCGGGTGCTGTTCGATCCGGTGTGGGGTGAGCGGTGCTCCCCGATGCCCTTCGCCGGACCCAAGCGGCTGCACCCCGTGCCGCTGCCGCTCGCGGCGCTCGGGCCGGTCGACGTGGTCGTCATCTCCCACGATCACTACGACCATCTGGACATGCCCTCGATCAAGGAACTGGCCGGGACGGACACCGTCTTCGCCGTGCCCCTCGGGGTGGGGTCACATCTCGAGCACTGGGGCGTCTCCGCGGACCGGCTGCGTGAGCTGGACTGGCACGAGTCGACCCAGGTCGCCGGACTCACGCTCACCGCCACACCGGCCCGGCACTTCTGCGGCCGGGGCCTGCGGAACACCCAGCACACGCTGTGGGCGTCCTGGGTCGTCTCCAGCGGGGAGCACCGGGTGTATCACAGCGGTGACACCGGGTATTTCGACGGATTCAAGGACATCGGCGCCTCCTTCGGGCCCTTCGACGCCACGATGATCCAGCTCGGCGCCTACTCCGAGCTCTGGCCGGACATTCACATGACGCCTGAAGAGGCTCTCCGGGCCCATCTGGATCTTCAGGGCGGGGATGCGGCGCAGGGGGTGCTGTTGCCGATCCACTGGGGGACGTTCAATCTCGCCACGCATCCCTGGGCGGAGCCCGCGGAGCAGACGATGTTGCTGGCCCACAAGGCCGGAGCGGCCATGGCGACGCCTCGGCCGGGGGAGCCGTTCGAGCCGGGGGCGGTGCCAGTGGTCGATCCGTGGTGGCGGGGAGTGGCGAAGGTGCCGGCCGGTGGGTGGGCCGCCCTGCCGACGGTGGCGGAGGAGTCGGAGGCTGGGGTCGAGCACTGATCTGTTCCGCGGGTGGTGCGGACGCGAGCGCGGGCGGGTGGGGCGGGTTCTGGTTTGCCGCCCCTGCCCGCCCGTGGGTGTCTGACCGTGCGGGGCTGTGACTGCGGCTGCGGCTGCGGCTGCGGTCGGCGTGGTGGGTGCCGTGGATGCTGTGGTGACGGGTTCGGTGGCGGACGGTCCGTCGGAGGTGGCTGTGTACGGGCGGGAGGTGCTACCGCGTCCGTGGCCGGGGTGGGTTCGCCTCGGCGGTCTGCTTGGGCGGGGCGCTGAGGCGGTCGGGGCGACTGAGCTGCCGGCCCTGGCAGGCGGTGCGTGAATTCTTCGGCTCCGAGGCGCGCTTGTGTGTAGTGCGGGTCGTAGGGGTGGCGGAGGTCACCGCTCGGCGTCGGCTGGGGGTGGTGAGTCGGGGCGGGCGGGTGCGGGTCCGGGTCGTCGGTGCCGCAGGTGGTTTGAGCGCGCGCCCTCCCGCGGCAGTCTCGGACGGGAAGACGGTGCTCTGCCGGTCCGTCCATGGCGCGGGACGTCAGCTCCGACACCGGTGAGCGACTTCGTCAGGTGGTCTCCCCGGCTGCGCGATGGCGCGTGGACGGACGTGCCAACGGTCTTCGGCCGGCTGCGGCGGGGCGGGAGCTCGTGCCGTGGCTGGGTGACGACGAACCTCGACACGCTCAGTGACAATCGGGAAGGCTCGGGCCAATGCTTCGAGGGGCCGTCGAAGGGCTTGCCGCCTGTGTGGAAGTGGCCGGCCGACGAGCGTGGCGCGTGGACGTCCGGGACCCTCGTCGCCTGTTCATGACTGCTTCTGACCAGGCCTGATCGGTATTCACTCGTTCGAGGGTTCCTGTCCTGTCGACTTGTCGGTCTGTCGTGCGAAGCCTCATACCAGAGTGGGAAGCGCCGCGAGGGACTTTGTCAACTGCCCACCGCACATGATGCGTTGGCGACTACTGTGAGTGTCCGCCGGGCAACAGAGGGCCGAAGATTTCGGTTCTCCGGACCGGCACCGCAATGACGCACGCCCATGCCCACGGCGCGGAGCCGCGAACCGGAGGAGGGAGTCGACGCGATGAGGCTTTCTCCCGCCCGACCGCGGCCGGGAACCCGGGGGCGCCGGTGACCGACGACCACGCCGCGGCGGAGCCCGCCCGGCAGGGACGCAGCCGACAGCCCGCGGGAGCGCACGCCGGAGCCCGCCGGGTCGGGCAGGTCAGCCCGGGCCCCTCCGGCCATCAGGACCGACGGACGAGTACAAGGACACCGATGTCTCACCTCCGTGCACCGGCCGCACGCGCAGACCGCCGTGAGGGCGGGCGGCACGGGCGGCCGGTCGCCCGCCCCGCCACCTCGCTGCCGGAGACGCACATACGGCCCCAACTGCTGCGCCTGGCCGTGCTCCCACCGATCGCGGTCGCCCTCAGCGGCTGCGCGGCCGTCCTGTTCACCGTCCGCTCCACCGGGGCACAGCCCGGCCTCATCCTGTGGGGTGTCCTGGCCGGAGCGGTCTCGGTGGCGCTCGCGGGCATCCTGATCGCCGCCGTGGCCGCCGACCGCGCCGCCAAGATGGTGAGCGACCGCGTCGGCGCACTGCGCCGCAGCAGCGCGCGCCGCGAGGTGGATCTGCGGGCGCTCGTCGAGGGGCTGCGCCGTGGGGAGGTCCCGCCGGGGCGCAGCCCACGCAGCGGTCCGCCCGACGACGCCGACGACTTCGACCTGCTCTCCGCCGACCTGGCCCGCGCCCACGACGGGGCAGTGACCGCCGTCGTTCAGGCCGCCCAGCTCTCCAGCCAGGCCGGCAGTGAACAGAAGCTGGAGGTCTTCGTCAACCTCGCGCGGCGGCTTCAGTCGCTGGTGCACCGGGAGATCTCCATCCTCGACGAGCTGGAGAACGAGATCGAGGACCCCGACCTGCTCAAGGGGCTCTTCCACGTCGACCATCTCGCCACCCGGATCCGCCGCCACGCCGAGAACCTCGCCGTCCTCGGCGGAGCCGTCTCACGTCGGCAGTGGAGCAACCCCGTTTCGATGACGGAGGTACTGCGCTCCGCCATCGCCGAGGTAGAGCAGTACTCGCGGGTCAAACTCGTGCCGCCGATCGACGGCACCCTGCGCGGGCACGCCGTTGCCGACGTCATTCATCTGCTGGCCGAACTCGTCGAGAACGCCACGGTGTTCTCGGCGCCGCACACCCAGGTACTGCTGCGCGCCAACCTCGTGACCTCCGGGCTCGCCGTCGAGGTCGAGGACCGCGGACTCGGCATGCCCGTCGGCGAACAGCACCGGATGAATGCGCTGCTGACGGACCCGGACCAGGTCAACGTCGCCAGCCTGCTCGCGGACGGCCGTATCGGACTGTTCGTGGTCTCCCAGCTCGCCAAGCGGCACGGCATCCATGTCCGGCTCCAGACCAACATCTACGGCGGGGTACAGGCGGTGCTCGTCGTGCCGCAGGCGTTGCTGGGAACGGCACCGGGGGCGGTCGGGGCGCAACTGCCGGACGCTGCCGGGACGCACGGGGTGGCGGGGGCGGCCGTACCCGCCACCCGTCCGGTTCTACCAGGGCCATCAGGAGCCGGCCATGCGGCACGGCACCGGGGGGCACCCGCGGAGCCGCGTCCCGGGGCGGACCTGAACCGGCGCGAGTCCCGGGGCGCCGGATCGACCCTCAACGGCAGCGCGGCGCCGACGGCGAAGGGCGCCGGAGCGCTGCCGCAGGGCGCCCGGACCCCGGCGAACGGGCTGGGGACGGTGTCCAACGGCACCGCGCCCCCACGGAACGGGAGTGGTCGTGCCCCGGTCGAGGGCGGGCGTGGGCCTGATGGCATCGGTGTGTCGGCGAACGGCACCGGGGCCCAGCTGGACGGTGGGTCGGCTGCGTCGCATGGCGGTGGGCGGGAGGCTGACGGCAGTGATCCTCTGCAGAGCGGCAGCGGGCCCTTCATGAACGGTGGTTCGGGGGCGGCGAGTGGTGGCGGGGGCGCGCCGAACGACAGTGGCGCGCGTCCCGGACGTCCCTTGCCGCTGCCCGTACGCGGGGCCCGTGCGGAGCGGCCCAATCCTGCCGAGGCCATGCCCGGGATCAGGCCCGACGACCGGCAGCTGGTCACGGAGCACGGGACCACGCCGCCCACCCCGCGCACCGGGACCGTGCGCGGCACCATGGGCAAGCCCCAACTGCCCCGGCGCCGCGCCCAGGAGCACATCGCGCCCCAGCTGCGTGGGGGGCCTGCGCCCCGGCAGGAAACCGAGTACCTGGCCGACCACGACCCGGGGTTGATGGCGGCCTTCCAACGCGGCATCAGCCTCGCCGAGACACAGCAACACCTGGACCCGACCTCCGGCGAACCGGCCATGCCCATGGTGCCGCCACGGAGGGTGCCGCCCCTTACAGACGCCGACCACACGGGCCCGTCACCCATGGCGTCCGGGTACATGGCCTCGGACTCCCCGTCTCTGGGCTCGGCCCATATGGCGTCCGGACACATGGACCCCATCCACACGGACCCAACGCGCATGGACCCGACCCGCCCGGACTCCGCGCACATGGGGTCCACCCACCCAGACCCCGCGACCCCCGGTCCGACGCACACGGATACGGCCTTCATGGGCAGCGGCACCACAGGAGCGACCGCGGGTACAGGCAGTACGCACACCGGCCGCGGGGATGTCGGTCATACAGACACTGGCCGTACGGACACAGGCTCCCTGTCATTCGGGCCCTTGGAGTCCCGCCCCGCCCCGGCGCCGAAACCCTCCGCCTCCTTCGACTTCGACCTCGACGCGGGCCACACGGAGTCCGCCCCCACGACCGAGTCCGGCGCCATAGAAGCGACCCCCATGGAGCGGTCCCGCATATCCGAGGCGCACGGTCTCGATCTCGACCACACCACCCCCCGGCACGACGGGAGCGCACCCGCCGGATGACCACCCCCGCGTACACCCCACCCCCCAGCGCTCCCGCAGACCTTCGTACCTCAAGGAGTCGATCCACCATGGCGAGCGAAGCGCCGACCGGCCATGTATCCGATCTCGACTGGCTGATGAGCGGTCTCGTGCAGCGCGTCCCGCACACCAGCAGCGCGGTCCTCCTGTCCTGCGACGGGCTCGTGAAGTCGGTCCACGGCCTCGATGCGGACAGCGCCGACCACATGGCGGCCCTGGCCGCCGGCCTCTACTCCCTCGGCCGCAGCGCGGGCGTCCGCTTCGGCGACGGCGGAGACGTACGCCAGGTCGTCGTCGAACTCGACTCGACGCTGCTGTTCGTGACCACCGCGGGGTCCGGCACCTGCCTTGCCGTGCTCGCCGGCCGTGAGGCCGACGCGGCAGTGCTCGGCTACGAGATGGCGATGCTCGTCAAGAGCGTCCGCCCCTACCTGGTGACCGCGCCCCGGCAGCACGCCGTCGAATCCCCGGCGATGAGGCCTTGAGCGTGGCGGCGGCCGGCGACGGGCCCTGGCTCGACGATGCGGCAGGGCGACTGGTGCGGCCCTTCACGGTCAGCAACGGCCGCACCCGGCCCACCATCGCGCTCGACCTGCTGTCGCACGTGATGGCCACCGGTGCCACCCCCCTCGGCTACCTCGGCCCCGAGCACGCGCAGGCACTCGACATGTGTCGCGCGCCCGTATCGGTCGCCGAGCTCGCCGCCCATCTGAAGCTGCCGGCGGTGGTCACCAAGGTGCTGCTGTCCGACCTGGTGGATTGCGGGGCGCTGACCACCAAGCCCCCCGAGTTCACCCACAACCCGACTGACCGGGCTCTTCTGGAGGCAGTGCTCGATGGACTACGACGACAACTCTGACCCGTTCCCCACCGCACTCAAGATCCTTGTGGCGGGCGGGTTCGGAGTCGGCAAGACGACCTTCGTGGGAGCGGTCAGTGAGATCGCCCCCCTCAGCACGGAGGAACTGCTCACCACGGTCAGCGCCGCGACCGACAGCCTCGACGGTATCGAGAACAAGGTCGAGACGACGGTGGCCATGGACTTCGGGCGCATCACCCTCGACCCGGAACACGTCCTGTACCTGTTCGGCACGCCCGGACAGGAGCGGTTCTGGTTCATGTGGGACGAGCTCTCCGAGGGCGCACTCGGCGCGGTCATCCTCGCCGACACCCGCAGACTGGAGGACTGTTTCGCGGCGGTGGACTTCTTCGAGCAACGCGGCCTCGGGTTCATCGTCGCGATCAACGAGTTCGACGGGGGGTACCGCTACGACCCGGAGGAGGTTCGCGCCGCGATCGACCTGTCGCCGGAGATCCCCGTCGTGCGCTGTGACGCCCGGATCTCGAGTTCCGGCGTGCAGACCCTGCTCACCCTCGTACGACATCTCATCGCGCACAGCCCGGCGCCCGCGCCGAGCCATGGCGCCCACATGTGACCGCCGCACACACCGCCACGGAGCCGCATATGACCGACGCCCACAACGACGGAATCCGCCCATGAGCTATGACCCACCGCGCCCGGCCGGTCGTCTGCTGCTCACCCCGGAGGACAAGGAGGCCCCGGACCGGGCGCGACGGCTCCGCCTGCTGGGCCTGGGGGAGCATCCGGAGCCCGCGCTCGACGCCTTCGCCGAGCGGCTCGCCGAACACGCGAGCGCGCCGTACGCGATGGTCAACTTCATCGGTGAGAAACGCCAGTTCTTCGCCGGTCTGCGGGTCCCCGCGGCGAGGCCCCCGGCGGACAGCGAAAAGCCCAAGCCGGAAGTGGGCCGCTATATGGAGCGCGACCATGGGTTCTGCCCCCATGTGGTCGTTCGCCGCAAGGCGCTGGCTCTGGAGGACGTCCGTGATTACCCGCGGTTCGCGGGCAACCCGGTCGTCGACGAGTTCGGGATCCGTTCCTATCTGGGCGCACCGCTCATCGACTCCACCGGGATGGTCCTCGGCACGGTGTGCGTGGCGGACGTGGAGCCGCGGACCTGGGGGAGGCCCGGTCTGGAGACCATCAAGTCGTCGGCGGCGGAACTCGTGGCACGACTGGAGCGGGGGGAGGCCGACGGGCTCCCGCTGTGAGCGTCCCGTACGTCCTACGGCCCGCCACGCCCTACGGCCCACCCGCGTCGATGCGCCGCCTGCCGCGCCTCCGTCCGCGTGCCGCCGACCACACCTGCGCCCAAGTGCCCTCGGCTACGCCCGAGTCGGTGTGCCGCCGGCGAGGCCGGGACCCGTGCCGCCCGCCACGTCTGCGTACCCGCGCCGCCCACCACACCCGGGGCCGTGCGACCCGTCCCGCGCCCGTGTTCGCGCGTCGCAGGCCGCACCCGGCCTACCCGACCGTCACACGCCTCCCCGCCAGATGTTGTCGAACGCGGCGCTCTCGATCGCCCGCCGTTGGCGCACCGCCTCCAGTTCCATCACCGCGTCTCCGACGGCGGCCAGGACGGTCGTGATCGCCTCGCCGATGAGGCCTTCGCCGAACTCCGGCCCCTTGTCGTCGACGCCGGCGGCCGCGGCCAGGGCGGCGAGGACGGGCTCGCCCGAAGTCCGGCGTTCCGCGGCGCCGCTGCGGGCGGGTGAGTCGACCGGTACCGTCCGTCCCGTCCTGAGCGGGAACCGGCGGCCGCGC
Organism: Streptomyces sp. NBC_00285; assembly: GCF_036174265.1. Lineage (NCBI taxonomy): Bacteria > Bacillati > Actinomycetota > Actinomycetes > Kitasatosporales > Streptomycetaceae > Streptomyces > Streptomyces sp. NBC_00285. The sequence continues at coordinate 8,990,540 of NZ_CP108055.1, forward strand.
TCGCGGGTGACCAGTCCGATCTTCTCCAGGTCGTCGACGTAGGCGGCGGAGAGCTCGCGGCCCCGGCGCCACAGCCAGTCCTCGACCGTCTCGTAGGGCTCCCGCCGGACCAGCGAGGCGGCGGCGTCGTCCAGGAGCCGGTCTCCCGTCGCCGTCTTCGAGCCCGGCACGATGCGGTCGCCGTCCAGGGCGAGTGCCTCGGCCTCGACGAGGTCGATGACCTCGGCCCCCGCGAGCGCGAGAGACAGGTCGCCCTGTTCCACGGAGCGTTCGGGCGGCATGTCCAGAGCGACGATCGCGAGGTCCCGTGCGGTGGTCATGAGCGGCTCCACGTCAGTCGGCCGAGTGCGGGGCGAGGGCGTCGGGACCGAGGTGCGTGGGCCGGGCGTCCTTGGTCGATTCTCTCCGGGATCCGCCCGCCGCGACCATGGGACGGGGGAATCCGATCCGGAGGACGACGGTGGCCGCGGCCGAGGCGAGCACCACGAGGGTGGCCAGGAACAGCGCCGCGCGGTAGCCGTCGTGGAGCAGCGGGGCCACGGCCGGCGGGCCGAGGATCTGTCCGACGGAGTACCCGGCGGTCAGCAGCGCGACGGAGCGCGGGAAGCCCAGCTGGGTGCCGGTGGCGAGGGCGAGGGTGCAGATCCCGAGGAAGGTGGCGCCGAACAGCACCGCGGAGACCAGTGCGGCCGCCACGCCGCCGACCAGGGCGGGCAGAGCGATGCCCACCGCCTGGACCAGCAGGGCGGCCGACAGCAGACCGGGACGTGACCAGCGGCGCGCCAGACGGGCCCACAACGCCGTCGACGGTACGGCGGCCAGGCCCACGAGCACCCACGCGGCGCTGCCGACCCGGCCGGGGGAGTTCTGCCCGATCGCGGCCACCAGGAAGGTCCCGGCGACGATGTATCCGGCGCCCTCCAGGGTGTAGGCGACCAGCAGTGTCCAGAACCAGCGGTGCGTACGCCGGCCGGTCCCAGCGGCTGGACCGGAGGCCGACTCCTGGGGCCGTAGCGTCCACGCGCCGGCTGTGAGCACCGCGGCCAGTGCGGCCGACGCCCACCACGCGGCTCGCCAGTCGGACGCCGTGCCCGGAGCGAGGACCAGCAGACCGGACAGCGCGATCCCGGCCCCCACGCCGCCGAAGGCCCAACCGGACAGATGCGGCGGGTGGGCTCGCAGATGCTGCAGGAGCGAGCCGGCCGCCACGACGAAGACCAGGGCGCTGGCCACGCCGGCCACCAGCCGCAGAACCGCCCACACCGTCGTGCTGTGGGTGAGGGGCATCGCCGCGAGGGTCGCGGTGAGCACGATCAGCGAGCCGCGCAGCACGGCGCGCGAGCGGACCAGGGCCGGGACGAGGATGCCCGCGAGCGCTCCGAGAAGGTAGCCGGCGTAGTTGGCGGTGGCCAGATCCGCCCCGGCCGCGGCGGACAGCCCGGCGCGGGTCTGCATCAGGGGCAGGATCGGGGTGTAGACGAAGCGGCCGACGCCCATGCCGGCGGCCAGCGCGGCGGCGGTCCGGGCCACGTGGACCCACGGCGAGGCAATGCTCATCGGGCGGGATCGTTGGGGTGCGACTCCAGCGGGGTGACCGTGAGGGTCATCCAGGGACGCAGTGGCAGGGTGCCGAGCACCTTCTCGTGAAGTTCCTCCTCGTCCGTGGCCCGCCACAGGCCGATGCTGCGCAGCTCGCCGACCGGACGCCACAGACGGGCCAGGTGCCCCTCGGCGGCCAGCTCCGCGGCCCGGACGGATTCGGCGGCACGTCGGCGGTCGACCTCGTCCTGTCCGGTGCCCTCGGGGACGGTGGTGGTGATCTCGACCAGGAACTCCCGCATGATGTCCTCCACTCGGACAGCGCATCCGCTGATGCCCTCATCCTGGACCCGTCACCAGCACCGATGCCACGACCGGTTGCCTCGCTGCTGAGAGGCGCAGGCTCGCAGCCCGCGTAGCATGGCGGGCGTGGAGCTGCGCCAGTTGCGGTACTTCGTCGCGGTCGCCGAGGAGCTGAACTTCGGCCGGGCCGCCGAGCGGCTGCTCATCGCGGGCCCCTCGCTCTCCCAGCAGATCAAGGCGCTCGAACGCGACCTGGGTGTGCGGCTGTTCGACCGGGACCGGCGTTCGGTCTCCCTCACCTCGGCCGGCGCCGCCCTGCTCCCGCACACCCGGGCCCTGTTGGAGCGCGCCGACGACCTGCGACTGCGGGCGGGCCGGCTGTCGGGGTCGCAGGCGGTACGCGTCGGATACGTCAACTGGCTGCCGCCGAACCTGACGTCGCGAACGGAGGCGGTGGCGCAGGTGCATGTCGACGCCTGGGTCGCGCCCTCGCACACCCAGGCTGCCCGGGTCGCCGACGGGAGTCTCGACCTGGCCGTGTGCTGGGTGCGGACCGGGGACCTGAAGCGGCTCGGTCTGCGGGCCGAACTCATCGGCGCGGACCGGCTCTTCGCCGTCGCCAAGGGCGTCGACACCGGTGACGTTCTGGCCCGCGACACCGACGTCCTGATCGACGACGACGTCACCGCCTGGGCGTCCTGGAACGAGTACGCCGAGGAATCGGCGCGGGCCACCGGATCCCGCGCCGTGCCGATCTCCGACGGTGGTGTCACCGGGCCCGCCTTCTTCGACCACGTCCGCCGCAGCCGCCGGCCGGTTCTCAACTGCCCCAAAGGACAGACCGCTTCGCTCCCTCCTGACCTGGTCCGCCGCGAGGTCGTCGCGCCGAGGATCTACTGGACCTGGTCCCTGGTCCGCCGTGAGAGCGAGGACCGCGCCGGTGTGCTCGCGGTCGTCGACGCCCTCCGCGAGGGGGTGGGCGACCTGGGGATCCACGCCCCGGACGCCTGGCTGCCCGAGGACGACCCGCACGCCCGGTCGGCCTGACGCCGCCCGGCCGCGCGTCGCCCGCAGAGAGGTTCACCAGGACCGGTCTGCGCCTCGGTGCCCCCGGATGAGGACAGTGTGCCTCGCCGACTTCCACCTCACCTCACCGCATCCCGCTCGGGACGTACCGACACCTCGCCGCCCGGCCCGTGTGAAGCCAAGCTGTGGCGGCGCTTAAGAAATCCTCGATGGACCCGGACGGTTTCGTAGGGCAGATTGCTGAGCGATTCCACCCCTCACCCGGCCGCGGGCTGCTTCAGGCATGCCCGGGGCGCGGGATCGCACCCACAGGAGCCGTCGCGTGAAGGCGCTGGTCAAGGAGAAGGCGGAGCCCGGGCTGTGGCTCACGGACGTGCCGGAGCCGTCCGTCGGGCCCGGTGACGTGCTGATCAGGGTGCTGCGCACCGGCATCTGCGGCACCGATCTGCACATCCGGTCGTGGGACGGCTGGGCGCGGCGGACGATCAGCGCCCCGCTCGTCCTCGGACACGAGTTCGTCGGCGAGGTCGTCGAGACCGGGCGCGATGTCACGGAGATCGGGATCGGCGACCGGGTGAGCGGCGAGGGGCATCTCGTCTGCGGAAAGTGCCGCAACTGTCTCGCTGGGCGACGGCACCTGTGCCGGGCCACGGTCGGGCTGGGCGTCGGCCGGGACGGGGCCTTCGCGGAGTACGTCGCCCTGCCCGCCGTCAATGTGTGGGTGCACCGGGTTCCCGTGGAGCTCGACGTGGCCGCGATCTTCGACCCGTTCGGCAACGCCGTGCACACCGCGCTGTCCTTCCCGCTGGTCGGGGAGGACGTGCTGATCACCGGCGCGGGGCCGATCGGCCTGATGGCGGCGGCCGTCGCACGGCACGCGGGTGCTCGCAACGTCGTGATCACCGATGTCAGCGAGGAGCGCCTGGAGCTGGCCCGCAAGGTCGGTGTGAGTCTCGCGCTGAACGTGTCGGACAGTCAGATCGCGGACGGGCAGCGGCAGTTGGCGTTGCGTGAGGGCTTCGACATCGGCCTGGAGATGTCCGGGCGGCCCGAGGCCCTGCGCGACATGATCGCCAACATGACACACGGCGGCCGGATCGCGATGCTCGGTCTGCCGGCCGAGGAGTTCCCGGTCGACTGGGCCCGGATCGTCACCTCGATGATCACCGTCAAGGGCATCTACGGCCGGGAGATGTTCGAGACCTGGTACGCCATGTCGGTCCTCCTGGAGGGCGGCCTCGACCTCGCCCCCGTGATCACGGGACGCTATGACCACCGCGACTTCGAGGCGGCGTTCGCGGATGCCGCCAGTGGCCGCGGCGGCAAGGTCATTCTCGACTGGACCCGCTGAATCTCCTCTGGACCCACTGAATCTCACTAGGGACTGATGATGTTCGACTCCGTGCGCGACGACCTGTGTGCCACCCTCGACGAGATCCGCGCTGCCGGCCTGCACAAGCCCGAGCGGGTCATCGACACCCCGCAGTCCAGGGCCGTGCACGTCTCCGCGGGCGGCCGCCCCGGCGAGGTGCTCAACTTCTGTGCCAACAACTACCTCGGCCTCGCCGACCACCCCGAGGTGATCGCCGCCGCACACGAGGCCCTGGACCGCTGGGGCTACGGCATGGCCTCGGTCCGCTTCATCTGCGGCACCCAGGAGGTGCACAAGGAGCTGGAGGCGCGACTCGCCGCCTTCCTCGGCCAGGAGGACACGATCCTGTACTCCTCCTGCTTCGACGCCAACGGCGGTGTCTTCGAAACCCTCCTCGGCCCCGAGGACGCGGTGATCTCCGACGCGCTCAACCACGCGTCGATCATCGACGGCATCCGGCTGTCCAAGGCTCGCCGCTTCCGGTACGCCAACCGTGATCTGGCCGACCTGGAACGGCAGTTGAAGGACGCCTCGGACGCCCGGCGACGTCTGATCGTCACCGACGGCGTCTTCTCGATGGACGGCTATGTGGCCCCCCCTCGGCGAGATCTGCGACCTGGCCGACCGCTACGACGCCATGGTCATGGTCGACGACTCCCACGCCGTCGGCTTCGTCGGACCCGGCGGCCGCGGAACCCCCGAGCTGCACCACGTCATGGACCGCGTCGACATCATCACCGGCACCCTCGGCAAGGCGCTCGGCGGTGCCTCCGGGGGCTACGTCGCCGCCCGCGCCGAGATCGTCGCGCTGCTGCGCCAGCGCTCACGGCCGTACCTCTTCTCGAACACGCTCGCCCCGGTGATCGCCGCGGCCTCCCTCAAGGTGCTCGACATCCTGGAGTCCGCGGACGATCTGCGTATCCGGTTGCGCGAGAACACCGGCCTTTTCCGTCGCCGTATGGCCGAGGAGGGCTTCGACGTCCTGCCCGGCGATCACGCCATCGCGCCCGTCATGATCGGAGATGCCTCCGAGGCGGGCCGGCTGGCGGAGCTGCTGCTTGAGCGCGGGGTGTACGTGATCGGTTTCTCGTATCCGGTGGTGCCGCACGGTCAGGCGCGAATCCGCGTGCAGCTGTCGGCCGCGCACTCCACGGACGACGTGAACCGCGCGGTCGACGCCTTCGTGGCGGCCCGGGCCGAGCTGGCGGCCTGAGCCGACGGCGGTCTCGGACATATTGCGATAATCGATCCATGATCGAAGCGCGGCGGCTCCACATCCTGCGTGCGGTGGCCGACCACCGCACGGTGACGGCGGCTGCCGCCGCGCTCTACCTCACACCCTCGGCGGTCTCGCAGCAGCTGACGGCTCTGGAACAGGAGACGGGCCACCGCCTCGTCGAGCGCGGCGCCAAGGGCGTACGGCTGACTCCGGCCGGTGAGATCCTGCTGAGCCACACCAACGCGGTCCTCGCCCAGCTGGAGCGGGCGGAGGCCGAACTCGCCGCGTACAGCTCGGGCGCCGCCGGCACGGTCACCGTCGCCTCCTTCGCGACCGGAATCGTCCTGGTCGTGGCGCCCGCGGTGGCCCGTCTGGCCTCGACGGCACCCGGTATCCGGATCCGCGTCCAGGACGCCGAGGGCGACGCCAGTCTGCCGATGGTCCTGGACCGGCAGGTCGACGTCGCGGTCGCGGTCGAATACCGCGGCGCTCCGCCTGCCGACGACCCTCGCCTGGCGCACGTGCCGCTGTACGCCGAGCCCTTCGACGCGGTCGTGCCGGTGAGCCATCGGCTGGCCGACGCGGGCGAGGTACCGCTGGCGGAGCTCGCCAAGGACCCGTGGATCGGCCCCTACCCGGGCAACCCCTGCCATGACGTCGTGGTCCTGGCCTGCGAGAACGCCGGATTCCAGCCGCGTCTGGAGCACTCCTCGGACGACTTCCGCGCGGTGGTGGCACTGGCGTCGGCGGGAGCGGGAGTGGCGTTGGTGCCGCGTTCGGCGCTGCGGGGGATGGACCTCGCGGGAGTGGTCGTACGCCCGGTGGACGGGCCGGCGCCCACGCGGCGGGTGTTCGCGGCGGTACGGCGAGGAGCGGAGGGACATCCGCTGATCCGGCCGGTGCTGGAGGCGTTGGGGGAGGCGGCGGGGGCGTAGGCCGCCGTGATCGTCACCAGCCTGAACGAGGCTCAACGTACGGTCCGCACCGAGGAGTCTGCTGACCTGCTGATCGACACCGGGATCGACAGCCTCGCCGAACGCCTCTACGGCTCGGGCGGCTGGATCCGGGCCGGGGCCATCCCCGACTGCGCTGCCGCTCCCGCCGGAGTGCCGCGGCCGACGACGCTGTACTGCCAGCGGTCGGGTGCGGCCGCTCCCACCAGGTGATTGTCGGTACGGAAGGATACGGTGCCTGTCATGCCGGACGCCGAAGACGTACGCCGTGTCGCCCTCTCCCTGCCGGACACGACGGAGAAGATCGCCTGGAACATGCCCACGTTCCGGGTCGCGGGGAAGATGTTCGCCACCCTGCCCGAGGACGAGACCTCCATCGCCGTGCGCTGCCCGAAGGAGGAGCGGGACGAGCTGGTGCTCGCCGAGCCGGGGAAGTTCTGGATCGCCGACCACGAGGCGCAGTTCGCCTGGGTGCGCGCCCGCCTCGCCGCGGTCGAGGACGAGGGGGAGCTGCGGGACATCCTCGCCGACTCGTGGCGCCAGGCGGCCCCGCCCCAGCTGCTCGACGTGTACCCGGGACTGGGGCGGCCGGACTCCGGCTGACGGCCCGCACGTCACCCGCACCAGCTGTGCGAGCTCGATCGACCCCGACGTCCGGCGGGTAAAGGAGTGCGCGACCATCGACCCGAGTGCGGTATGGTTTCTTTGCACGTTCGGCCAGGGGAAACCCCAGGTCAGACAGGCACCGGGACGTGGCGCAGCTTGGTAGCGCACTTGACTGGGGGTCAAGGGGTCGCAGGTTCAAATCCTGTCGTCCCGACGGTGCGAAGGGTCTTCGCAGGCGAGAGCCTGCGGGGCCCTTTTTCGCGTGCCATGGGGTCGGACCCGGCGCCGGCCGTGTCGTGGATCGGCGCCGACGCCGGGCCCGTGAGTCGGCCGTGTGGTCGCGGGCCCTCCTATTCGCCCGACGGTGACGTCAGCGGGACGCCCAGAGCCACCGGGGTGCCGAAGTTCGGGGTGCCGTCGGCGTTCCAGGTGAACTTCTGTGCCCTGGTGGTGCGGTTCATGTCGCAGCCACCGCTCGCGGAATTGTTGGCGTGGTAGACGATCCAGTCCTCGGTCCCGTCGGGCGACTTGAAGAAGCCGTTGTGGCCGGGGCCGTACACCCCGTTGGCGTTGGACCGCTGAAAGACCGGGTTCGGTGACTTGACCCAGGAGGAGGCGCTGAGCGGGTCGCCGCCGTTGTAGGTGAGCATGCCCAGCTTGTAGTCGGGCGTGGAGCAGTGGCTCGCCGAGTACACGATGAACGTCCTGCCGTTCCGCTGGAGCACCTCGGCGCCCTCGTTGACCGCGCCGCCCACGGTCTCCCAGCTGTAGGTCGGGGTGGACAGCACCCGGCGGGCACCGCTCGCGGTCCACGGGTTGGCGAGCGGCCGGATGAACATGGGTTGCGAACCGTTGTAGAAGGTCCCCAACAGATAGAGCTGACCGCCCAGTTGGAGGATGCCCGGATCCAGCTCCCAGGTGTTGTCCTGGGTCGGGTCGAGCAGGTCGGCCTTGAAGGTGTAGGGCCCCATCGGGTCCAGTCCGGCGCTCTCCAGCACATGGATCCGCTGGGTGCCGAGGTCGTACGGCTCCCGCCCGGCCGTGTAGTAGAAGTACCACCGTTTGCCGTTCGGACCGTCGAGCAGATGGAACTCCGGTGCCCACATCGTGCCCGCCCCGTTGGGCCGGGTCAGATTGAAGATCACCTGGTCGGAGGCGGTGGCGAGCCCTGCCAGTGTGCTCGCCCTGCGCATGGTGACCGTGGAGTTCCAGGTCGTGGTGGCGAGGTAGTAGGAGCCGTCGTAGTACGTCAGCCAGGGGTCGGGCCCGTGCTGGGAGAGCGGGTTGGTGAAGGTGCCCGGTGTGGTGGTGCCGCCGGTGAAGGCGGGCAGCCGCCACACCCTGCCGCCGCTGGTGGAGCACGGCAGTTGGACCAGGGTGGTGTTCGACGCCGACGAACCGCCGCTCGGCGCCACGCACTTGCCCGAGCCGACCGACACGAGGTTGAAGGTCCTGTCGGTGCCGGAGACCGTCACGGGGACGAGTCGCCATTGCTGGTTGGTGCCGCCGTGGCACGGCCACTGGATGATTGCCGCGTTGTCCGCCGTGGAGGCACCGTAGACGTCGACGCACTGACCGGACTGGGTGGTGATCGTGTAGGTGTCGCTCGTACCGGAGACGGGTGTGTAGACGGTGTTCTGGTTGGCGCCCGATGAGCAGGTGAACGTCCGGAGTTGAGCACCGGCCGTCGTCGAACTGCCGGGCAGGTCGAGGCAGTTGCCTCCGCTCTGGTTCACGGCTGTCGACGTGAAGGTGACGGCGGCGGAGGCGGGTGGTGCGACGAGGAAAGCCGTCGCCAGGACGAGCAGGGCCAGGAGGATTCTGGTTCTGGTCACGGGCCGTACACCTTTGCTTCGAGGAGGCCGACGGAGTTGCTGCCGTTGCTCGTGAGCAGCACTCGTAGCCGGGTGGTGTCGGTGGCGGTGAAAGTGACGCTGTTGTACTGGTTCTTGGCCAGGGGATAGCCGCTCGCCCCGGGCACGTCGACGTAGGCGCTGCCGTTCCAGTACTGGAGCTTCCAGGAGGCGGGCATGTCGATGCCCTGGTCGTCGTCGAAGAAGTACACGTCGGCCTTGTTCAGGGTCTTCGCCGACGGCCAGGTCAGTTCGGCCCACTGCTGGCCCGTCTGCGGCCAGGTGCCCCAGCGCGGGTTGACGGTGTCGTTGGACGAGGGCGGATCGATGCCGTCGTTGACCGCCGCGACACTCTCCCAGGAGGAGGTGTACGACGCCGAAGCCGTCGCCGATGTCGCCTGGTTGGCCGGTGGCTGGACCCCGCCCCGGTTGAACACCTTGACCTCGGTCAGGCCCGTCCTGGCCCCGGACGCGTTGGTGGCCAGGATGCGCACGCGCTGGGCGCTGATCGCGGGGAACCGCACCAGGTCGTAGTTGGCGCGCGGAGCTGTCGGACTCTTCGTCTGTCCTGGGGCGTCCACCCATGAACTGCCGTTGTAGTACTGGACGGTGTACGCCGACGGAGCTCGATAGGTGGTCGACGCCGGGCGGCTGTCCTTGAAGTACAGGCGCACCTCGTTGAGCGTGCGGGCGGTGCCGAAGTTGAGCTCGTACCAGTCCTGGGCGGCCGACCCGCCGGCGCCCCAGAACGGCTCGTTGGTGGGGTAGCCGTCGACCGCGCCGGCCGTGCTGCTGCCGGAACCGGTGGAGGAGGCGGACACCGTGGCCCCGGCGGCGAGGTTGGTCAGGTCGGCGGTGAGGTCGACGCCCGCCTTGGCGAGCATGTCGACCATGCGCGGGCTGTCCTGCACGACCTGGTTCGGCGCCTTGAGTCCGGGCACGGCCGTGTGGTGGGTGACGGTGCCGCTCGTGGTGACGTCACCGGTGGCCGGGTCCCAGGTGAAGGGCACCAGCGAGCCGACCGTGGCCACCCGGCTGCCGTTCACGTAGATCGAGTAGCCCTCCGGGATGCCCGGGTAGCGCACCACGCCGTCGGCCGGATCGTCCCAGACGACCGACAGGTCGGCGCCCCGGTAACGCAGGTTGTTGACCGTGAAGTGGTCCCAGCCGATGTCGATGGGGGAGAGCTCGACCTTGGCGTCGCTGCGCGGCCGCAGGCCCGCCACGTCCTCGATGACGGTCCAGTTGCTGCTGCCGAGGATGTTGTGGTGGATCCAGGAGCGGTAGTCGATGCCGCTTCCGTTCCAGTCGGCCCAGAACTCGTTGGCGTCCGGCCACTGGGTGTTGCCGCCGACGTACTGCGCCCAGGTGTTCCAGTAGAGGAGCTTCTTGTAGTCCGTCGCGTTCATCCAGGAGTTGGGGTAGTTGCGCAACACCGAGGAGTAGAGGCGGAACTGGACCGTGGAGTTGATGGTCGAGAAGTTGTTGGAGCCCGGGTTCCCGGCTGCCGCGGCCGCCTGCTTGTCGACCTGGTTGGCCGTGTAGAAGGGGAAGACCGGGTACTGTGCCGGGTCGTCGAAAAGGCGCAACGCCTGCTTGTACGTTGCCGTGTTGGGGACGGCTCCGACCGAGAACGGGTAGTAGTTGTTGATCTCCTTCCAGGGCACCCACTCGTTCGTCGACTTCAACCGGTGCTCGAACAGCTGCCTGTTGGGGTTCCACAGCACGGTGACGATGGCGTCCTTGATCTGTGTCGCCAGGGTGCGCATCTCGGTGGCCTTGGCGGTGTTGCCGGTCGCCTCGTAGGCCTGCGCGGCGGCGAGGGCGCCGCTGTACTGGTACGCGGACTCGGCGCGGTCCATGTTGCCGGGCTTCCAGTGGAAGGAGACCGCGTCGGCGTCGTTGCCGGTCAGGGCGCCCCAGTCGTACTCGATCAGCTTGTTGTTGTCGTGGTCGTAGTAGGCGAGCTGGCCCTTCACGTCGCCCTCGGCGTAGTGCGCGAGCTGGGCGGCGATCGCCGGCTGGCCGCCGTGGATCTGGTAGCTCTTCCAGGCCGCCTCGGCGATGTACTGGGTGTAGCTGTTGGACCAGTTCTCCGGATCGCCTGGGTTGTCGAGGAACCGGCCGCCCTTCGACACCTGGCCGACGCTGAGCCAGTCGCCGTACGAATAGGCGGGATTGCGCAGGTACTTGAGGTCGTCGATGTGCATCGGCTGGGTCAGCGCGATCGCGTTGTTGTAGCCGAGGACGCCCTCGGTGGAGGTCGGGAACTGGAAGGTCTGCCCGGGGATGTCGGCGTCGAGGTTGTTGAAGCGCATCAGCCACCAGCGGTAGTAGATGTTCTTCTTGATCGCCGGTTCGGGTACGTCGATGTAGGGCACGTTCTGGGCCCACCACAGGTTGTACGCCCGGACGTGGGTCGCGAAGGCGGTCGCGTTGGAGTAGCCCGCGTAGGCGTTGTACTCGCTGAGCGACTCGGGGATCTCGTCGGTGACGAAGCCCATCACCAGCTTGGCGGTCACCGTGGCCCCCGCCGCGACCGTCACCGACCGGTTGAGGCCGCCGCTCGAAACGCTGAAGCCGTCGCCGGTGAGCCGGGGCCGGATGGTGGTGAGGTTGTTGTAGGCGCCCACCTGCCCGGTCAGCTCGCTGCCGGTGCCCGTGGTGGCGTACGGCGAAGTCGCCCGCAGTTGCAGGGTGGTCGAGCCGCTGCCGTTGTTCCGGATCGACAGGTTCGTGACGGCGACGTTGTTGTCGGTGATGAACTTGGTCTGCTCGACCGTGACCGAGCCGCTGGTGTGCACGCTCTTCCAGTTGCTGGGCGTCTGGCGGCGCTGGGAGACCTGTTCGGTGAAGGTGCCCGGGGTGATCGCGACCGTGTAGGCGCTGTTGTCGCTGATGCTCTCCCAGTAGGCGACCTTGCCGGCGAACCCGAGCCGGGCCGGATCGTGCTCCTTCATGAAGAGCGCACGTCCACGGCTCATCAGCCAGGGACCGGACGGATCGTCGCCGGTACGGGCCAGCAGGCGGTCCATCCAGAAGTCGGTGCCCGAGCTTTCCGCGTCGTAGATGGCCCGCATCATGTCGCCCGTGGTCTGGGCGACGGGCGGGGCCGGGATCGCGGGTCCGCCGAAGGTGGGGAAGCCGATGGTCTGCGCGGCGCGGGCGGGCGTCGCGACGCAGACGGAACACAGGAGGAGCGCCAGGACCACGAGGAAGCGCTGGAGGACGGGCTCTGTTCGTCTTCGCATCGATGCTCCCGGTTGCCGAAACGACCTTTGGCTGAAACGACCTAAAAGGTTTTCGCAACGTAGAAGCGAGCTGAGGGAGTGTCAAGGGAGGTGTATGACAGTCGAGTTGAAACGAGGGTCCGGTTCAGGACAGGGAGGCCGTCGAGCCCCGGATCACCACTCGGCAGGGCAGCGTCTCGACCCCGGTGCTCGGGGCGCCGGCGATCGCGCCGAACAGCGCCTGCGCGGCCGCCCGCCCGACCTGCTCCAGGTTCATGTCGACACTCGTCAGCTGTGGCCGGCAGGCGGAGGTCAGGACCTGCCAGTTGTCGAAGCCCATGACCGCCACGTCCTCCGGCACTCGGTGCCCGCGCTCCCGCAGGATCTCGATGACGCCGCGCGCGATCTGGTCGCTGCCGCACAGCACCGCGTCCACGTCGGGGTGCCGCTCCAGCAGCATCGCGGTGGCCGCCCGCCCCCAGCCCTCCGTCCACTCGGCGAACCGCGGTTCCCCGACGAAGGCCAGCCCCTCCTCGGCGAGCGCCGCCCGGGCCCCGTCCGCCCGGTCCCGCGCCGCGACATACCCCGGGTCGCCGGTGATGTGCGCGATCCGGGTGCGGCCGCAGGCCAGCAGGTGCTCCACCGCGATCCGGCCCGCGTCCACGTTGTCCGGCACGATCGACAGATCCGCCGGATCGGCCGAGGGGGCATAGGCGTACACGACGGGAACGGGCAGGTCACGGCCCAGGGACGGGCGCGGATCGGTCCGGCTGCCCACCACGATCAGGCCGTCCACCCGGCGCCCGAGCAGGGCCCGCACATGATGCTGCTCGCGGATCGCGTCCCCCCTGGCGTCGCACAGGAACACCGCGACCTCGCCCGCGCCGAAGGCGTCCTCGGCGCCCATGAGGATGGGGATGCTGAATCTGCCCTCCAGGTCGCTGGTGAGCAGTCCGACGGTGCCCGTCCGTCCGGCGAGCAGACCGCGGGCGACCTGGTTGGGCCGGAACGACAGCCGCTCGGCCGCCTCGATCACCCGCTGCCGGGTCTCGGCGCGCACCTGGCTGCGGCCGTTGAGGGCCTTGGACGCGGTCGCCACGGAGACGCCCGCCAGCCGGGCGACGTCGGTGAGGGTGGCGGTGTGCGCACGAGAGGGGCCGGGGGCGGATGTCATGCGTGTCTCCTGTCTCGCATCGCGTGCCTGAACGGTACGCGAGAAGTTTCGGTAGCCCACCTGAACCCCTTGTTCTGCACAGGGGATTGACGGGACGTCAGCTCGGTCCTAGCTTTGCGAAAGCCTTTTCGGATTGTTTCTTCCGGGTGCTCGTCACGAAGGGGGATCGCCATGGGGAGCCCGACCGGATCACTGGGACCCGTCCGCCGACTCGTCACCGCCGCGGTCGCGCTGGTCGCCACCGTCGGCCTGGCCACGGCCTGCGGATCGGGGGACGACGACGGGGCCGGCGAGGGAGGGGGCACCGCGGACGCCAAGGGCGTCGACGACGGCGCCACGCTGACGATGTGGACCCGCGCGGCGACCCGCCCGCAGAGCGAGGCCCTGGTCAAGGCGTACAACGCGCACCACAAGAACAGGGTCGAGCTGACCGTCGTCCCCACCGACGACTACCAGGCCAAGGTCGGCGCGGCCGCCGGTTCCAAGGACCTCCCCGACCTCTTCGCCTCCGACGTGGTGTTCGTCCCGAACTACACCTCCAGCGGGCTGTTCGCCGACCTCACCAGCCGCATCGACGCCCTGCCCTTCGCCGACGACCTCGCGCAGTCGCACATCAAGGCGGGCACCTACGACGGCAAGAAGTACGTCGTCCCGCACACCCTCGACCTGTCGGTGCTCTTCTACAACAAGGACCTCTACCGTAAGGCGAAGCTCGACCCGGACAAGCCGCCGACCACGCTCGCCGAATGGGACCGACAGGCCCGGGCCGTCGACAAGTTGGGCGGCGGCGTCAACGGCACCTTCTTCGGCGGCAACTGCGGCGGCTGCGGCGTCTTCACCTGGTGGCCGTCCATCTGGGCCGCCGGCGACGACGTACTGAACAAGGACGGCACCGAGGCCACCCTCGCCTCCGACACCGCCAAGAAGGTCTACGACACCTACCGCGGCTGGGTCCAGGACGACATCGTCGCACCGGGCGCCCGCGACGAGACCGGCGTGACCTGGACCGGCGTCTTCCCCAAGGGCAAGGTCGGCGTGATGCCGATGCCGTCGACGACCCTGGGCCTGATGCCCAAGGACCTCGACCTCGGTGTCGCCCCCATCCCCGGGCCCGACGGCGGCAAGTCCACCTTCGTCGGCGGCGACGCCATCGGTATCTCCGCCACCAGCAGGAAGACCGACCAGGCCTGGAACTTCCTGGCCTGGTCCGTGGGTGATGAGGCGCAGGTCGACGTGGTCGCCGCCCACAAGGACGTGGTGGCGCGCACCGACCTCGCGTCCAACAAGTACTCCAAGGCCGACCCGCGCCTGGTCGCCATCAACCAGCTGGTTGCGGACGGCCGTACCCCCTACGCGCTCAAGTTCGGCCAGACCTTCAACGACCCCAACGGGCCCTGGCTGACCCTGATGCGCGACGCCGTCTTCGGTGACGCGGCGAAGGTCGAGAAGGACAACGAGGCCGTCACCGCCTCACTGGGCGACTGACCGTGCCCCACGGCCTACGGCTCAGGAGGGACATGCAGGTCAAGACACCGGACCGGGCGACAGTCGAACCCCCGGTCCGGACGGAACCCTGGCCCGCCCGCCGCCCGCTGTGGCACTCCCGCACACTCCAGGGCCTCGCCTACGCCGCCCCCACAGCCGTGTTCGTCGCCGTCCTCTTCGTCCTGCCGCTGCTCCTCGTCGGCCAGATGTCGTTGCACGACTGGCCGTTGCTCTCCGGCGACCGGGGCGGCAACGCCCCCGAGAACTACACCGACGTCACCGACAGCACCCTGTTCTGGCCCGCCGTGCGCTTCACGCTCCTCTACACAGGGATCGTCACGGTCGTCCTCCTCGGACTGGCCCTCCTCCTCGCGCTGCTTGTGCAGGAGTCCCGTCCCGGCACCGGCTTCTTCCGTACGGTGTACTTCCTGCCCGGCGCCCTGGGCCTCGCCTCCGCGTCGCTGCTGTTCTGGGGCATGTACAGCCCCACCACCGGCCCCTTCAGCCACACCCTGGAGAAACTCGGCCTCGTCGACGACCCGGTGTCCTTCCTCGGCACCCCGAACTCCGCCCTGTTGTCGACGGTGTTCCTCGTCGTCTGGAAGTTCGCCGGCTTCTACATGCTCATCCTGCTCGTGGGCCTCCAGCGCATCCCGCCCGAGCTGTACGAGGCCGCACGCATGGACGGAGCGAGCCGCGGCCAGATCTTCCGCTCCATCACCCTGCCGCTGCTTCGGCCGTCCCTCGCCCTGTCGCTGCTGCTGTGCGTGACCGGATCGCTGCTCGCCTTCGACCAGTTCTTCGTCCTCACCAAGGGCGGTCCGGACAACAGCACGGTCACCGTGGTGCAGTTGATCTACCGGGAGGCGTTCCAGCGGCTGAACCTCGGTACGGCGGCAGCTCTTTCGATCATCGTGCTGGCCGCGCTGCTGCTCCTCAACGCCCTCCAGTTCCGCGGTCTGCGCCGCGCCGACGAATCATGAGGAGGGACCTCACCGTGCCCACCCGAGCTCTCGGCCGGACGCCGTACTACGTCGTCGCCTCAGGCCTGGCCGTCATCTTCCTCTTCCCGCTGCTGTGGAACACCTGGGCCTCGGTCAGCGCCCAGCCCGGCACCGCCCAGGAGTCCGGCTACGGCCTCGGCAACTACCGCACCCTCCTCGACTACGACGCCGGCCTGTGGCGCTACCTCCTCAACTCGACCGTCGTCTCCGCCCTCACGGTGGCGCTCACCCTCGGCGTGTCCCTGTTCGGCGGTTACGCCTTCGCCCGCTTCAGCTTTCCCGGCAAGAACGTGCTGTTCCTGCTGACCCTGGCCATCCTCATGGTCCCGTACGCCACCCTCCTCATCCCGCTCTACGTCCTCCTCGGCCGGCTGCACCTGCAGAACTCCCTGATCGGGCTGAGCCTGGTGCTCGCCATGTTCCAACTCCCGTTCGCCACCTTCATGATGCGGATCTCCTTCGAGGCCGTCCCGCGCGAACTGGAGGAGTCGGCGCTCGTCGACGGCTGCGGCACGGCGGGCGCCCTGCGCCGGGTGCTGCTCCCGGCGGTACGGCCAGGGCTGATCACCGTGGGACTCTTCGCGTTCCTCGCGGCCTGGAACGACTTCATCGCACCGCTGATCCTCATCTCCGACAGCCAGAAGGCACCCCTGCCGCTGGCTGTGGCGAACCTGCGGCAACAGAGCATGGGCGCCGTCGACTACGGCGCCACCGAGGCCGGCGTGGTGGTCCTCGCCGTGCCCTGCCTCCTCGTTTTCCTGCTTCTGCAACGGCACTACGTGCGCGGGTTCATGTCCGGTGCCCTGAAGGGATGACGCGTTGAAGTCTGAGTCGAAGCCTGATTCGAAGGCGCACACAGACCCTGTCGTACCGGTGGCGCCGAGCCGCGGCCGGCTACGCCCCCTCGGCCTCGACGAGGTCAGGATCACCGGCGGCTTCTGGGCCCGGCGCCGGGAGGTCAACGCCACCGCCACCCTCGACCACTGCCTCCACTGGATGGAACGCGTCGGCTGGACCGGCAACTTCCGCGCCCCCGTACAGGAGCGGCGCGGACGGGAGTTCGCCGACTCCGACGTCTACAAGCTGCTCGAAGCGATGGCCTGGGCGGGAACCGGGTCCGACCCGGTCACCGAGGCGATCGCCTCCGCCCAGGAACCCGACGGCTACCTCAACACCGCCTTCGGCAGGCCCGGTCAGCAACCCCGCTACAGCGACCTCGAATGGGGCCACGAGCTGTACTGCTACGGCCACCTGATCCAGGCCGGCGTCGCCCAGATCCGCACCCGCGGCGAAGGGGAGCTGGCGAAGACCGCCCAGCGGGCGGCCGACCATGTGTGCAACACCTTCGGGCCCGGCGGCATCGAGAGCGTCTGCGGACACCCGGAGATCGAGACGGCCCTCGTCGAGCTGGCCAGGGCCACCGGCGAACAGCGCTACCTCGACCAGGCCGCGCTCTTCGTCGACCGCCGGGGCCACGGCACGCTCGCCGACGGAGAGTTCGGCCGCGCCTACCACCAGGACGACCTCCCCGTACGGCAGGCGAGCGTCCTGCGCGGCCACGCAGTCCGTGCCCTCTACCTCGCGGCCGGTGCCGTCGACGTGGCCGTGGAGACGCACGACGACGAACTCCTCGCGGCGGTCGTACGGCAGTGGGAGGCCACGGTCGCCCGACGCACCTACCTCACCGGTGGCATGGGCTCCCACCACCGCGACGAGTCGTTTGGCGACGACTTCGTCCTCCCGCCCGACCGCGCCTACTCGGAGACCTGCGCGGCCGTGGCCTCCGTGATGCTCAGCTGGCGCCTGCTCCTCGCCACCGGCGAACCGCGCTTCGCCGACCTCGCCGAGCGGACCCTGTTCAACGTCGTCGCGACCTCACCGTCCACGGACGGCCGGTCCTTCTTCTACGCCAACACCCTGCACCGCCGCCGGCGCGGCACCGTGCCCGCCGCGGACGCCGTGAGCCCACGCGCCGAATCCAGCCTGCGCGCCCCCTGGTTCGCGGTGTCATGCTGCCCGACCAACGTGGCGCGCACGCTGGCCCTGCTGCCCACCTACCTCGCGTCGGTCGACGACCAGGGCATCCAGCTCCACCAGTACGCGGACGCGGAGATCTCCGTGGACGGCATCGCCCTGCGGGTCCGCACCGATTACCCGTCCGGCGGGGCGGTGACCGTCCGGATCGCCCGCTCCCCGGACCACCCGTGGACCCTGTCGTTGCGCGTCCCGGCGTGGACGCAGGGTGCCACGGCCTGGCTGGTGGACCCGGACGGAACCCGTCGCCCGGCCCCTCCGGGCACGGCCACGGTCACCCGGGTCTTCCGCCCCGGCGACGAGATCCGGCTCGAACTGCCCGTCGCACCCCGCTGGATCGAGGCGGACCCCCGCGTCGACGCGGTGCGCGGGACGCTCGCCGTCCAGCGCGGCCCGCTCGTGTACTGCGCCGAGTCCGTGGACCTGCCGGACGGGCGGGAGGCCGACGCCGTACGGGTGGATGCGGCCGCCGAGCCCGTGGACGGGCCGGACGGCACCGTCGTGGCCCCGGGTGAACTCACCGAGCCGGACGACCCGGCATGGCCCTACCGCCCGCACGGGCACGCCACCGCACCCGCCGCCGAACCGGCGGGGATCACCCTGGTGCCGTACAACTCCTGGGCGAACCGCGGCCCTTCGACGATGCGCGTGTGGCTGCCCCTCACCCAGCGCTGACGAGACCCCCCACGATCGGAGACCGAGCATGTCCCAACCCCCCACCCGCAGAAGAGTGTTAGGGATCGCCGCCGCCACCGCGGCCGCCGCGCCCCTCGCGCAGATCGCTTCTCCGTCCCATGCCGCCGCAGCACCCGACTGGGCGGTGCACCCCTTCCCTCTCGATCAAGTCGCCCTCGGCGAGGGCGTGTTCCGGCGCAAGCGCGACCTCATGCTCGACTACGCCCGCTCCTACCCCGCCGACCGCATCCTGGCCGTCTTCCGCGCCAACGCCGGGATCGACACCCGTGGCGCCCGGCCCCCCGGCGGCTGGGAGACCGCCGACGGCAATCTGCGCGGCCACTACGGCGGCCACTTCCTCTCGCTGATCGCCCAGGCGTACGCCGGGACCAGGGAAGCCGCCCTCAAGACCAAACTCGACTACCTGGTCACCGCCCTCGGAGAGTGCCGGCGGGCCTTCGCGGAGCACGGTTCGCCGAGGCCGAGCCACCCGGGTTACCTGGCGGCGTACCCGGAGACGCAGTTCATCCTGCTGGAGAGCTACACGACGTACCCCACGATCTGGGCGCCGTACTACACCTGCCACAAGATCATGCGAGGTCTGCTCGACGCCCACACCCTGGGCGGCAACCAGCAGGCGCTGCAGATCGCCTCGGCGATGGGCGACTGGGTGCACAGCCGCCTCGCCGGGCTGCCGAAGGCCCAGTTGGAGCGGATGTGGTCGATCTACATCGCGGGTGAGTACGGCGGCATGAACGAGGTGCTGGCCGACCTGCACGCCCTCACCGGACGGCCCGAACACCTGGCCGCCGCCCGCTGCTTCGACAACACCGCGTTGCTGGACGCCTGTTCCGAGGGCCGGGACGTCCTGGACGGGCGGCACGCCAACCAGCACATCCCCCAGTTCACCGGATACATCCGGCTGTTCGACCACACAGGGGAGCCGCGGTACTCCGCCGCGGCCCGCAACTTCTGGGGCATGGTCGCAGGACCCCGCACCTACAGCCTCGGCGGCACAGGCCAGGGCGAGATGTTCCGGGCCAGGAACGCCATCGCGGCCACCCTGGGCGACAACAACGCCGAGACCTGCGCCACGTACAACATGCTCAAGCTGTCCCGTCAGCTCTTCTTCCGCGACCCGGACCCCAAGTACCCGGACTACTACGAGCGGGGCCTGACCAACCACATCCTCGCCTCGCGCCGGGACACGCCCAGCACCAGCAGTCCGGAGGTCACGTACTTCGTGGGCATGGGCCCGGGGGTGGTGCGCGAGTACGACAACACCGGTACGTGCTGCGGCGGCACCGGCATGGAGAACCACACCAAGTACCAGGACTCGATCTACTTCCGTTCCGCCGACGGCACCGCGCTGTACGTCAACCTGTACCTGGCCTCGACCCTGCGCTGGCCGGAGCGCGGGCTCGTCGTCGAGCAGACGAGCACCTACCCGTACGACGGTGTCCGCACGCTGACGTTCCGCGAGGGCGGCGGCAGGCTGGATCTGAAACTGCGCGTCCCGTCCTGGGCGACGGCAGGAGTCACCGTCACCGTCAACGGCGTACGGCAGGCGGTCGAGGCGGTGCCCGGCAGCTACGCCACCCTGAGCAGGGACTGGCGGGCCGGCGACCGGGTGGGCATCTCCACCCCCTACCGCCTGCGCATCGAGAGGGCGCCGGACGATCCGACGGTCCAGTCCCTCTTCCACGGTCCGGTCCTGCTGGTGGCGCAGAGCCCGGCCACGACCTTGCGCACGTTCTCCTTCTACAAGGACTTCACGCTGCGCGGCGATCTCGCCGACACGGTTCGCCCCGAGGGCCGCCCGCTGCACTTCACCACGCACGGGCTCACCCTCGCCCCCTTCCACATCGCGGACGACACCCGCTATCACGCCTACTTCAAGCGGGCCGAACCGGTCATCGTCTTCGGCGGGAGCGACTCGGGCGTCCCGAACCGGCCGCGTGGCGACGGGCTGACGTTCCTGGACGTGCTGTGGGCGCAGGCGCCCTTCACGTCCTCGGGCACCTTCGTCCAGGCGGTTCGCACACTGGCCGGAGTCTGGTTCTCCGCGGGGCTGTTGAGCGCCTCCGAACGAGACCGGGTGATCACCGCCGCCCAGAACGCGAACCTCAGGCGCTGAGCACCTGTCGGGGCCTCACCCGTCGCCGTCGAGGTCGGTGCACTGCCGCAGCACCCGCAGCTCGTCGCCCTCGAACCCCACCTCGTACAGCTTCCCCCGAGCGTTCTCGAAGGGACGGTGAAGGATCATCATCAGCCGGCCGTCGAAGGCCCGGAACAGCATGCCGTGCCCGCTGTCGTCCCGCACCAGCGGCCGGCGCTGCTCCCAGGGGCCGGTCAGCGCACCGGACCTGGAGACGGCGTAGGTCTGCACGTACCCACCGCTGACGGTGCCGTCCGCACCGGCCGTGTTCTTCTCGTAGGTGGACCACAGCATGAGGAGGGCGCCGTCAGGGGTGCGGTAGAGCTGCGGCCCGTCGGTGACGTAGGGCGCGAGCTGGTGCGGTACGCCGGCGGGGATCTGCTCGGTGAGCCAGAACGCGTCCGATCCCCTGAACAGGAACACGGGGTCGCCGATCGTCGCGGTCAGGTCCGGAGCCAGCCGGATCGCCTCCATGGTGCCGTCGACGGTCTGCAGCCACTCGTGCGCGTACACCATCCAGGGCTGCCCGGCCGGATCGACGTACAGCGTGCCGTCCAGGGTCATGAGATGCGCGGGCGGGGTGGGCCGCGCCGGGTCCACGACGGTGAAGGGGCCCAGCAGCGAGTCGGACACGGCGGTGACCGTGCCGCGCAGATGGTTCGGCAGTGCGAAGGGGGTACCCCAGCGGCCGGGCGGCGGCACCGGGAGCGGGCTGTTCTCGTCGTGCAGGGTGGTGAACAGGTAGTACCTGCCCGCCCGTTCGTGCACCTCGGGAGCCCAGCCGCCGTCAGCCGCCCAGATCCCTTCCTGCTCACCCGCCCGGAACACCACGACCGGCCGGGTCCACTCCCGAAGATCACGGCTCCGGTAGACCATCGTGCCGACGCCCTCCACCCCGGACACGGACGGCTCGTTGGACGTGTACAGGTAGTAGGTCCGCGTCTGTTCGTCGGCGACGACGAACGGGTCGTGCAGCGGCATGTCGGGCAGGCGCATCGGCTCGGTCTGGATCACGGCTGAACGATACGTGGACGGGCTGATCGGGTCCCCGTGGGAATCAGAAGCGGACCGTCAGCTGCACACTCACGGTGTCCCCGGCGGCCAGCCCCTGCGGTGTGCGCACCGCTTGCTTGAGCGGCAGCAGATAGCCGCCGTCCTTCGGGAAGAGCGACGTCGTGAACGCGGCCCCGCCGATGCGGGCCTCCACCGGGATCACGCCCCAGCCGTACGTGGCCATCCGGGCCACCTCGCCGATGTCGGCGGACTCCTGCTGGGGCACCGGGACGAAGAAGTACGGCGCCGGACCGCGCCATTCGATCACCCGGCCGGTGAAGG
This sequence comes from Streptomyces sp. NBC_00285, assembly GCF_036174265.1. Classification (NCBI taxonomy): domain Bacteria; kingdom Bacillati; phylum Actinomycetota; class Actinomycetes; order Kitasatosporales; family Streptomycetaceae; genus Streptomyces; species Streptomyces sp. NBC_00285. The sequence goes on from NZ_CP108055.1 coordinate 9,012,506, forward strand.
AGAGTTGCATGAGGCACCGTCTCTCGAGAACGTCAGGACACGTCGTACCGCGCGGCGATGTCAGTCAGATAACCACGCAGCAGGATCTTCGCCTCCTCCAGCAGGGCCGCGTCCCCCTTCGTGTCCCTGCGGAAGGCCTCCTGGGCGAGGACGTCGGCCGCGAGCATGGCGGCGTGGCAGGCACGGGCGAGGTTGTCGTCGTCCTCGGCGAGGTGCAGGGCGAGCAGGATGCGCCGGATCCCGTCGGCCATCCGGCGCTTGTGCTCACGGTCCGCGGCCCGGGTCCGCTCGGTCAGTCCGTTGCCGAACCACAGGGCGCGGAAGCCGTGTTCGGTGCGGTAGATCTCGGCGTACGCGTCGATGAGGACGCCGACCGGGTCCGTCCAGCGCTCGGCGGACGCGGCCCGGACGAGCTCGTCCATCGCCGCTTCCAGCTTGGCGAAGTAGCCGGCCGCGAGCGCCTCGATGATCGCCCCGCGGTCGGGCAGGTACTGGTACAGGGAACCGACCGACACCCGCGCCTCGGCCGCGATCCGGGTCGTGGTGAGCGACTCGACGCCCTCCTCGACCAGGATGCGTTCGGCGGCGTCCAGCACTCTGGCCAACCGGGCACGACTGCGGGCCTGTTGGGGCGTGCGCCGCAGCGACGCGATCCATGCCGCCGAGTCGGCGTCCGGGGTGGGCTCACCCACGTGACAACCTCCGAATGTGAACGTGACTTTGTTTCAGGTTTAGGTTAGCGTCGCGCGCATGACCGACTCAAGCCCGGCACTGGACCAGGAGCGGGCCGCCGTGGCGGACGCCTGCCGCCGTCTGGGAGCCGAGGGCCTGCTCATCGGTACGGCCGGCAACGTCAGCGTACGGGCCGGGGACCACGTGGCGATCACCGCGACCGGCGCGGTCCTCGCCGAGCTCACCCCGGACCAGGTGACCGTCGTCGACCTCGACGGCGAGATCGTGACCGGCAGCCTCCTGCCGACCTCCGAGCTCGACCTCCACCTGGGCGTCTACCGGCGATACGGCACCACCGCCGTCGTGCACACCCACGCCCCGATGGCCACCGCGCTCTCCCTCGTCCTCGACGAACTCCCCTGCATCCATTACCAGATGCTGGCCCTCGGCGGCACCGTCAGGGTCGCGCCGTACGCCACCTTCGGCACCCCGGACCTCGCCGAGTCGGTCCTCGCCGCCCTGGAGGGCCGGGGCGCGGCCCTGATGGCCAACCACGGGGCCGTCACCCACGCCCCGAGCCTGGACAAGGCGGTCGAGCACGCGCTGCTCCTGGAGTGGGCCTGCGGCGTGTACCAGCACGCGGCCGCCCTCGGGAAACCACGCGCCCTCGACGAACAGCAGCAGATCGCGGTGATCGAGGCAGCCCTCGCCCGCAACTACGGCACCACGCAATCCGCTCAGGAGGGAAACCGATGAAGGCGCAGAACGTCGTCACCATGGGTGTGCACGTACTGGACGTGCTGGTCCGGCCGGTCGAGGAGATACCCGAGGGCCAGGGCACGACCCTGGTCGAGGACATCCGCATGACCGCCGCCGGCACCGCCGCCGGCACCGCCCTGACCCTCGCCAAGCTGGGCGCCTCGGTGCGCACCGCCGGAGCGATCGGCACCGACCCGACCGGCGACCTGCTCACGCAGCTCCTCGACAGGGCGGGCATCGACACCGCGCTGCTCGTCCGCCGCGTCGACACCTCCACCTCCGCGACCGTCCTGCCCATCCGCCCCAACGGCGACCGCCCCACCCTCCACCTGCTCGGTGCCAACATCACCTACGGCCTCGACGACGTGCCCTGGGACGCGGTCGCCGAGGCGACCCACCTGCACCTCGGCGGCCCCGAGCTGATCGGCGCCGAAGTCGCCGCGCGCATCCTGGCGCACGCCAAGGACCACGGCGTGGTCACCTCGGTGGACCTCCTCGCCCCCGGCGAACTCGGCACCTTCGACCAGATCGAACCGCTGCTGCCGTACGTCGACTACCTGCTCCCCAACGAGGACCAGGTCCTCGGCTTCAGTGAGGAACAGGACCTGGTGACCGGCGCGAAGAAGTTCCTGGCCGGCGGTGCGGGTCTGGTCGCGGTCACCCGTGGCGGCGACGGTGCCCTCCTGGTCACCGCCGAGGGCACGGAGACCGTCCCCGCCTTCGATGTCGACGTCATCGACACCACCGGCTGCGGCGACGCCTTCTCGGCAGGGTTCCTGCGGGGCGTGAGCCTGGGCCGTACGCCGCGTGAGGCGGCCGTACTCGGCAGTGCCGCCGCGGCACTGGTGGCACAGGGGCTGGGCAGCGACCACGGCCAGTTCGACCTCGCGGAGGCCGACGAGTTCTCGATGACGCACAAGACGCGCGCCTGAAGCGCACCCGTACCCGGCGATCTGCGACGGGCGGGGAATGGGCCCATGGTGCCCGGTGTTGCGGGAGCATCGAGTCGTCCCGCAGCACCGCACCACAGGGAGTCGTCCCATGCCCCGCTCCGAAGCGCGCGTCGCCACCGACCGCCCGCACCGCTACGCCAAGCAGCTCGCCTCGCACCTGGGCCGCCGCAGCGAGACCAGCTGGGACGAGGACAGCGGTGCGGGCAGCATCGCCTTCCAGAACGGCGGCAGGGGCACCCTCACCGCCACCGAGGGCGCGCTGCTGCTCGCCCTGGAGACCGAGGCCGAGCACCTCGACCTCCTGGAGGGCGTCGTCGGCAGCCATCTGGTCCGCTTCGGCACCAAGGACGAGCTGGTCGTCGAATGGACGCGGGACACCGGCGAGCCCGGCACCACACAGCGCAAGGACACCGACTGAGGGGCGACCTCAGACGACGCAGCCCACATGGGCCAGCGCCTGCTTGAGCAGCACGCCGTGACCACCGGGCATCTCGCTCTCCACCGCGGGTGACAGGGCCTCCTGCGGGCTGAACCACACCAGGTCCAGGGCGTCCTGACGGGGCCGGCAGTCACCGGCCACCGAGACGACGTAGGCCAGGGACACCGCGTGCTGACGCGGGTCGTGGTACGGCGTGACCCCGTGGGTCGGGAAGTACTCCGCCACCGTGAACGGCTGGAGCGAGGACGGAATCCGGGGCAGGGCCACGGGTCCCAGGTCCTTCTCCAGGTGGCGCAGAAGGGCGTCCCTGACCCGCTCGTGGTGCAGGACGCGGCCGGAGACCAGCGTCCGGCTGACCGTTCCGTCGGGGCCGATGCGCAGCAGCAGGCCGACGCTGGTGACTTCGCCGCTGTCGTCGACGCGCACGGGCACGGCCTCGACGTACAGGATGGGCATCTGGGCGCGCGCCTGCTCGAGGTCGTCGGCGCTCAGCCAGCCGGGCGTGGTTTCGGTCAAGTCAGACATTGCTAGATCATACTTTCCGGGGACGGCGGGCGCGTGGTCGCGCTCGCCTGGTGGGACGGGGCGGGGGCAGGAAGTCCGTAGAGGCGGCGGGCGTTGTCGCCGCTCGTCCAGGCCGCGACGCGCAACGCGTCCGGCAGGCTCAGCTCGTCGGCGTCCACCCGCTCCTGGAGCAGCCCGGCCAGTCCGTGCCGGAAGGACAGCGCGCCGAGCAGATGGAATTCGGCCACGCCGTACGCGTCGGAGCTGTACAGCAGCTTGCGGAACGGCGTGATCTCCAGCGCCTCCGCCAGGATCGCCCGGGACCGCGCGGGGCCGACGTAGTGCAGGGTGAGACCCACGTCCAGGTACACCTGCTCGAACACCGCGGCCAGATAGGCGGCCTGCCGCTGATACGGCCAGCAGTGCAGCAGCAGGACGGGGATGGTGCCCGCGGTCAGGTGCAGCCAGTCCGTGAGGTGGGTCGGGTCCACGCGGTGCATCCGGATGTCGCTGTCGCCGAACCCGGTGTGCAGCTGGAGCGGCAGCCCCAGGTCCACGGCGGTCCACAGCAGATGCCGGACGAGAACCGGATCGGCCAGCCGCCCACCCCGGGCCAGCCAGCCGGCGGCGGCACGGGTGACCTCCTCGTCCGAGGGACGCGCCGGGTCCAGGTCGAAGCCCGTCCGGTAGGCAGCCACGGACTTCACCGCGACCACTCCCGGGCGCCCCACGGCCTCCAGACAGGAAGCACGGAACACGTCCGCGTACGCGTCGGGCTCCACGCCCCGCGCCGCCACCGCCTCCGCGACACCCTCCAGCCGCACGATCTCGTACGCCGTCCCGCCCGCGGCCTCCGCCAGCTGCGCCGCGGTGGTGAGACGTTCCGGCGTGTACCCGGTGTCCACACAGAACACGTCCGTGCCCGCGGCGGTCAGGAAGCGGCGGTTGACCTCCCGCGGGCCGAGCTCGGCCCGCCGGGCCAGGTAGTCCTCGGGCTGCGCGTGCCGCGGCAGATCCAGCACCGGAGCGCAGTGGCGGCGGACCGCCACACCGACAGGGCTGTCGAAGGGGGAGATCCCGGGCCAGAGCGCGCCCTCGGTGATCAGTGACGCGAAGCCGGCCCCGTCCAGGCCGTCGGTGACCACCCCGTGGCAGTGGTGATCCACCAGCCGGGCGGCATCGAGGGCCTCGTGGACCGGGTGCGCGCCCATGCTCAGTACGTCCAGCGGTACGCGGCCGCGAGCTGCTCGTCGTCCAGGTCGGCCACCGAATCGACCTCGCCGAACCGCACGGCGACCACGGCGTCGGCGAGGGCCGGGCCCAGCGCGGCCCGCAGCCGTTCGTCGGCGCGGAACGCCTTGACCGCCTGGGAGAGCGACGTCGGCAGTCGGCGTACGCCCGCCGCGGCCGCCTCGTCGGGCGTGAGCATGGCCGGGTCCCCGGTGATCTCCTCGGGCAGCGGGGCGGACGAGGTCAGGCCGTCGAGTCCGGCGGCGATCAGACCGGTGAACGCCAGATACGGGTTGGCGGCCAGGTCGACCGGCTTCAGCTCCAGGTTCGCGGCCCGGTCGGTCAGTCCCGTCGTGCCGGTGATGATCCGGACGGCCGCCTCCCGCGTCTCGCGGCCCCACGCGGTGAACACCCCGGCCCACTGCGAGGGCTTGAGGCGCAGATAGCTGGCCGGGCTGGGCGCGGTCAGGGCCGTGAGCGCGTGCAGGTGGGCGACGACTCCCGCCACGAACGACTCGGCCTCGGACGTCATGCCGTAGCGGCCCTCGCCCGAGGAGTGCAGGTTCACGCCCGCGCGCCAGGCGGAGAGGTGGAGATGGCCGCCGTTGCCGACGCCCTCGGCGAAGACCGACGGGGCGAAGGAGACGACGAGCCCGTGCCGGCCGGCCACCGCCCTGATCGTCTGCCGTACGAGCACGCTGACGTCGGCCGCCGCCACCGGGTCCAGGGCGGCCGTCGAGATCTCGAACTGCCCGGCCGCGTACTCGGGATGCAGCTGCTCGACCTCGATGCCCTGCTCTTCGCAGGCCGCCAGCAGGTCGGCCGTGTAGTCGGAGAGCTCCACCTGCCGGGTGGCGCCGTACGCCGGTCCCGACACCGCGGGCACGAAAGCGCCGTCGGCCGCCGGGCCCCGGCCCACCGCCCACTCGATCTCGATGCCCGCCTTGAAGGAGATCCCGTGCAGCTCGGCGGCCTCGGTGACGATCCGCCTGAGGGCGGTGCGGGAGCAACCCGGATGCGGTGCGCCCTCCTGAGTGATCCTGTCGACCGGTGCCCACGCCCAGCCGGGCTGCCCGGCCAGTGCCACGAGCCGGTCCAGGTCGGGATACAGACGCAGGTCGCCGTCGGGGGAGCCGAGGGTGTCGGTGGTGACGATGGAGTCGTTCGCCAGGAAGGTGTCGAACACCGGGGACATGCCCACGCCCCAGGCCGCGGCCGAGGCCAGCTTCGCCGTGGGGACCGTCTTCACCCGGCAGACGCCCGCCGTGTCCACGTAGGCCAGCACGATGCCGCGCACCCCTCGGCCCGACAGGTCCTCGGTGAGCGCGCCGGCGCGCTTCACGTCACCGGGGCGGCCGCCGGGGACAGGGTCGGCAAGGGTGGTCATACGTCCTCCACGACGGGCTCGGATGGATCGGATCCCGCGTCAGGGTTTCACGGCCACCGCGCCGAACTGCGGTACCACCACCGGGGTCCCGGACTCGGCACGCCACTGCGAGCAGGAGACCAGGCCGGGGTCGAGGAGGTCGAGGCCCTCGAAGAACGTGGCGATGTCCGCACCGCTGCGGGCGGTGATCGGCGGAGTGGCGTTCTCGTTCCAGAACTTCATGGCCGGGATCTGGCCCTCGCCGCCGAGGTCGGCGTCGAACGTGGGGTGCGTCAGGGCGAGATGGCTGCCCGCGGGCAGCGCGGACATAATCTCGCGCGCGATCCGCCGCGCCTCGTCGGTGTCGAGGACGAAGTTGAGGATGCCGAGCATCATCACCGCGACCGGTTCGGTGAAGTCGAGGGTCCGCGCGGCGCGTTCGAGGATGGCGGCCGTGTCGTGGACGTCGGCGTCGATGTAGTCGGTGACGCCCTCCTGGGTGCTGGTCAGCAGGGTGCGGGCGTGGACGAGGACGATCGGGTCGTTGTCGACGTAGACGATCCGCGACTCGGGAGCGATGCGCTGGGCGATCTCGTGGGTGTTGTCCACCGTCGGCAGCCCGGTGCCGATGTCGAGAAACTGCCGGATGCCCTGCTCCTCGGCGAGGAAGCGCACCGAGCGGCCCAGGAACCAGCGGTCCGCGCGCGCGATCTCCCGGATGATCGGGAACATCCCGGCGACGTGATCGCCGACTCCCTGGTCGACCTCGTAGTTGTCCTTGCCGCCGATCCAGTAGTTCCACACGCGCGCGTTGTGCGCCACACCTGTGTTCAGCCTCGCCGACGCACCCGACGGGGTGTGGCTGTCGCTCACGACTGTGCTCCTTCTCGTGCGTACGGCCGTTGCCGCCATTGTGCCGCCCGATGATCAGCCTGTCCCCGAAACGGCGACTCGGACGCCCGCCGCCTTCCGCTGGAGCGATGCGGAAAGGGCCGGTCAGCCCTCCGGCTGCGCGTGTCCGTACTGCCAGGCCCAGGCCGCGATCTCGACGCGGTTCCGTGCGGCGAGCTTGATCTGGACGCTGGACAGGTGGGTCTTGACCGTGGAGAGGGACACATACAGTTCGGCGGCGATCTCGGCGTTCGTACGGCCGAGGGCGACCAGGCGGACCACGTCGAGCTCACGCTCGGTCAGAGGCTCGGTGACCGGCGCCTGGCGGGCCGTGACGACCGGTTCCGGCGCCGGGCCGGCCGTGAGGTGGCGGAGCAGGCGCACGGTGACCGAGGGGGAGACCAGCGAGTCGCCGGCCGCGGCCGCGCGGACCGCCTCCGCGAGGAGCGTGGGCCCGGAGTCCTTCAGCAGGAATCCGCAGGCCCCGCCGCGCAGCGCGCCGTAGACGTACTCGTCCAGGTCGAAGGTGGTGACCACGACCACCCGCATCGGGTCGGCCACCTCGGGCCCCGCCAGTATGCGGGTCGCCGCCAGGCCGTCCAGTTTCGGCATCCGGATGTCCAGCAGACAGACGTCGGGCCGCACCTCCCGCGCCAGCCGCACCGCCGCCTCCCCGTCCGCGGCCTCGGCGACCACCGTGATGTCGGGCTGCGCGTCCAGGAAGAAACGGAATCCGGTACGGACCATGTCCTGGTCGTCGGCGATCAGCACGCGGATGGGCACGGCCGACGGGGGGCTCGTCATGGGTCGATCATGCCTCAGGCGAGGTGCCGGCCAGGAAACGGCCGCCGGGTCCGGACACGACGGCGGCTCCGGCCATCGCGCCGACGGCGTACGTGCCGTGCATGACGTGCTCCTGAGGACAGGGGAGGAGGGCTCTCCCGGGGAAGTGGCTCCACCCTCACCCGCGGGGCCGGGCACCCGCCTCGGCCGAACGGCCACGGTTCCGGGGCCCGGCGCGGCGGTGCCTCGACCGTTCGGCCGATCCCGGCGTCGTCGGTTGCGCATACCGTGATCGCCATGAAGTCCGTTTCCGCCCGTGGCTGCGTATGGGGCGCAGGTGTGGGCGCCCTCGTCGCGGCGGCGGTGGTCGACCTCCTCGCCTCCGGCGCCGAGAGCGGCGTCCACTGGCTGCAGGTGGCCGTGCTGCTGCTCGGCGGCTCCGCCGTACTGTGGCCCGCCCACCGGCGTCCGCCCTGGCTCACCCCGCAGGTGCGTACGGTCGCGCCCGCCGTGGCCTCCCTCCTGTGCACGGCCGACTCGGTGGTGCGTTCCGGCGCCGACTTCGGCCCGGGTGAGCCGGCGATCCTGCTGTGCCTGCTGTTCGTCGCCGTACGGCACTGTCCGCGCAAAGCGGTGGTGGTGTGCGCGTCGCTCGACGGGGGCGCCGTGCTGGCGCTTCCGGTACGGGCGTTCCCGCACCAGACCGACACCATGCTGGCGTACATGCTGGTCGGGCTCGTCCTGGTGGGGCTGACGGTGGCGTTCGCGGCGTATCTGCGCTCGCAGGACTACCGGCGGACCGTCGCCGTCAGCGAGACCCGGCGCTCGGAGCGGCTCGCCATCGCCGCCGACCTGCACGACTTCGTCGCCCACCATGTCACCGGCATCCTGGTGCAGACCCAGGTGGCCCGCATGATGGCGGACAACGACTCCGACGACCTCGACCCGGTCCTCGCCGGCATCGAGCGCGCCGCGACCGAGGCCCTCGCGTCGATGCGCCGCACGGTCGGTGTGCTGCGCGACACCGACGACGCGGCGGACCGCCGCCCCGTGGGCGACCTCGCGGGCATCGCCGGACTCATCGACGGCTTCGCGAGCCCCGTCCAGAAGGCGACCCTGCACCGCGGACCCGCCGTGCCCGACACCCTCCCGCACGAGGTCCAGGCGGCGGCCTTCCGCGTCGTGCAGGAGGCGCTGACGAACGTACGGCGGCACGCGGGCGACGCCACCCAGGTCACCGTCGGGCTGCGGTACGAGGAAGGCCGCCTGGCGGTGACCGTGTCCGACGACGGGCGCGGTGGCAGCCAGTTGCCCGCCGCGGCGCACGGGGGCGGGTTCGGGCTGGTCGGGCTCAGGGAGCGGGTGACGGCACTGGGCGGGAAACTCCACGCGGGACCACGGACCGGGCACGGGTGGGAGGTGCGGGCGATCTTCCCGGGGTGAGGCGGGCGGTGGCTGTGGGTGGGGCGGGTGGTGTTCTGAGTGGGGCGGGTGGTCTGTTCCGGGGTGGGCTTCGGGATGTTCAATGGAGCTGCACACGAGAGGAGCCCACCCGTGTCCCCTGCCCCCGCGCCGTCCGTCGGCGCGCGCATCCGGCAGGCGCGTCTGGAGCGCGGCCTGGGCCTGCGCGCCCTGGCCCGCGAGATCGGCGTCTCCGCGAGCCTGGTCTCCCAGATCGAGACCGGCAAGAGCCAGCCGTCGGTGAGCACGCTGTACGCCATCACCACGGCTCTCGGGATCTCCGTCGAATCCCTGTTCGAGGTGCGGGAGACCGCCGTGGCGTTGAGTCCGGCCACCGTCGTGCCCGCCCTCGCGGCCTTCGCCGCCGACCCCGGCCGGCGTATCGGCCCCCTGGTCACCCCGGGTGAGCGGGAGGTGCTGGAACTGGACTCCGGCGTGGTGTGGGAGCGGCTCGGGCACGTCCCCGGCACGGACGTCGGCTTCCTCCTCGTCACCTACCGGCCCGGCGGCTCCTCCTCCGGCTCGGGCGGCCTGATGCGGCACGCCGGCACGGAGTACGGCTGTCTGACCTCCGGCGAACTCGTCCTGACCCTCGGTTTCGACGAGCAGGTCCTGCACCCCGGTGACGCCGTCTGCTTCGAGTCCACGACCCCCCACCGCTACCGCAACGACGGCGACGAGCCGGCCGTGGGCGTCTGGTTCGTGACCGGCCAAACTGTTCAGTGACACTTGACACCCCCCGCGGACGGTCGTTCACTCGAAGGTGGGGGTGGTCGCCATGGCGATCCGCACTTACGGCCCCAACGCCGTCGACTGGGAAGAACGCGTCGACCTGGACCGGCTGCGCCGGCAGCGCCTGGCCCGGCTCCACGACTCGCTGAACCGCTCCGAGCTGGGCGCCGTGCTCAGCTTCGACTTCGCCAACATCCGCTACATGACCGCCACGCACATCGGCACCTGGGCGATGGACAAGCTGATCCGCTTCGCCCTGCTGGTCCGCGGCGGTGAACCGGTCGTCTGGGACTTCGGCTCGGCCGCCCGCCACCACCAGCTCTACAACCCCTGGCTCGACCACAGCGACGGCAAGGGCGGCCCGCCCACCGGAGCCCGCGCCGGCATCTCCACCCTGCGCGGCGCCTTCCACCCGGACGCGGGGATCGCCGAGGACGTCGCCGCGAAGGTCGCCTCGGAACTGCGCGCCCACGGCCTCGCCGGTGAACCGCTCGGCATCGACGTCGCCGAGATGCCCGTCCTGGCCGCCCTGCGGGCCGAGGGCATCGACGTAGTCGACGGTCAGCAGGTCTTCCTGGAGGCCCGCCGCGTCAAGACCGGAGACGAGATCTCCCTGCTCGCCCAGGCCTGCGCGATGGTCGACGCGGCCTACGAGGAGCTCTACGGCTACCTGCGCCCCGGCGTCCGCGAGAACGAGTGCGTGGGACTCGTCAGCAAGGTCCTCTACGACCTGGGCAGCGAGTACGTCGAAGGCGTCAACGCCATCTCGGGGGAACGCTGTTCACCCCACCCGCACGTCTACAGCGACCGCCTGATCCGCCCCGGCGACCCCGCCTTCTTCGACATCCTGCACAGCCACCTCGGCTACCGCACCTGCTACTACCGCACCTTCGCCGTCGGCAGCGCCTCGCGCGCCCAGCAGGACGCCTACGTGCGCTGCCGGGAGTACATGGACGAGGCGATCTCCCTGGTCCGGCCCGGCGCCACCACCGCCGACATCGTCCAGGTGTGGCCGCGCGCCGAGGAGTTCGGCTTCGCCGACGAGACAGCCGCCTTCGCCCTCCAGTACGGCCACGGGGTGGGCCTGTCGATCTGGGAGAAGCCCATCTTCAGCCGGCTGGTCTCCCTCGACCACCCCGAAGTCCTCGAAGCGGGCATGGTGTTCGCCCTGGAGACCTACTGGCCCGCCGCCGACGGCTGGTCCGCCGCCCGGATCGAGGAGGAACTGGTCGTCACCGCCGACGGCTGCGAGGTCATCACCAAGTTCCCCGCCGAGGAACTGCTGGTGGCGGGCCGCAAGTACTGGACGGTGGGCGGCGAGCTGAACACCCGCCGTGAGTCGCAGTCGCATCTCAACAACGGGAAGCACTGATGGAAGCGGCCGAACTCCTCACCCTGTACGAGCAGATGGCCCTCATCCGCCGCACGGAGAAGGCCGCCCACGACCTGTTCCTCCAGGGCCTCGTCAAGGGCACCACCCACCTCGCCGCCGGCCACGAGGCGATCGCCGTCGGAGCGAGCGCCGCCCTGCGCGACGACGACTACGTCTTCGCCACCTACCGCGGCCACCACCACGCGCTGGCCCGGGGCGCCACCCCGGAGGAATGCCTCGCCGAACTCATGAGCAGGGCAACGGGGTTGTGCCGGGCCAAGGGCGGCTCCATGCACCTCACCAAGGCCGATGCGAACATGCTCGGTTCCTACGCCATCGTCGGCGCCCACCTCCCGATGGCGGTCGGCGCCGCCTGGTCCGCCCGGCTGCGCGGCACCGGACAGCTCGCGGTCGCCTTCTTCGGCGACGGCGCCACCAACATCGGTGCCTTCCACGAGGCGCTCAACCTGGCCGCCGTATGGAAGCTGCCCGTGCTGTTCATCTGCGAGAACAACCTGTACATGGAGTACACGCCGATCGCCTCCGTGACCGCGGTGCCCCGGCCCGCCGCCGACCGGGCACCCGCGTACGGCATCCCCGGCGAGGTCGTCGACGGCAACGACGTCGTCGCCGTACGAGAGGTGGTGGCACGGCTGGCGCGGCGGGCCCGGGCCGGAGACGGGCCCGCTGTGCTGGAGGCCGAGACCTACCGTCACTTCGGGCACAGCCGGACCGATCCGGCGACGTACCGCCCGGCCGAGGAGGTCGAACGCTGGCTCAGGCACGACCCGTTGGACATCGCGCGGGGCCGGCTGACCGAGGCCGGAGTGCCGCAGGAGACGGTCGACGCGGCCGACGCGCGCGCCCAGGAGACCGTACGACAGGCCGTCGAGGCGGCGAAGGGCGCACCGCCGCCGGATCCGGGCGAGGCGTTCACCGACGTATGGGCCGACGGAGGTGCCGCATGGCGGACGTGATCACCTATCGCGAGGCGGTCGCCGAGGGCATCGCGCGGGAGATGCGCCGGGACACGGCCGTCGTGTGCCTGGGGGAGGACATCGGCGAGGCCGGCGGGGTGTTCAAGACGACCGCCGGGCTCTTCAAGGAGTTCGGACCCGAGCGGGTGTGGGACACCCCGATCTCCGAACAGGCCATCGTGGGTGCGGCGATGGGCGCCGCGATGACCGGGATGCGGCCCGTCGCGGAGATCATGTTCTCCGACTTCCTTGCCTGTTGCTGGGACTACCTCGCCAACGAGATACCCAAGGTGCGGTACATGACGGGCGGTCAGGTCACCGTGCCCCTCGTCGTTCGCACCGCCAACGGCGGCGGGCTCGGTTTCGGCGCCCAGCACTCCCAGGCCACCGAGAACTGGGCGCTGACCGTTCCCGGGCTGAAGATCGCGGCGCCTTCCACTCCCGCCGACGTGGTCGGGATGATGGCGGCGGCGATCCGCAGCGACGACCCGGTCGTCTTCTTCGAGCACAAGGGACTGCTGGCCACCAAGGGCGCGCCCCCGCCACCGGGCCACGTGGTCGAGCTGGGCCGGGCCGCCGTCGTCCGTGAGGGCGCCGACGTGACGCTGGTGGCGCTCGCGTCGATGGTGCCGGTCGCGCTGAAGGCGGCCGCACTGCTCGCCGTGGACGGCATCGACGTCGAGGTCGTCGACCTGCGCTGTCTCGTCCCCCTGGACATGGCCACCGTCCTCGCCTCACTCGGCCGGACGTCCCGGCTGGTCGTCGTCGAGGAGAACCCGTACCAGGGCGGCTGGGGCGCCACCGTCGTCTCCGTCGTCGCCGACGAGGGGTTCGGGCTGCTGGACGCGCCGGTGCGGCGGGTGGCGGGGGAGTGCGTGCCGCTGCCGTTCGCCGACGCGCTGGAGGAACAGGTCATTCCCACCGTCGACAAGGTCGTGGCGGCCGTCAGGAGCCTGGCCGCGTACTGAACACCCCTGAGGAGGAAGCGCGATGACCCATCGGACACTCCTTCGTGCCGGACATGTGCTCTCGATGGACCCCGCGGTCGGGGACCTGCCGAGGGGAGACGTCCTGATCGAGGACGGCAGGATCGCGGCGGTGGAGCGCGAGATCAGCGCGGACGCCGAAGTCCTCGACATGACCGGCCGGATCGTCATCCCCGGCTTCGTCGACACCCACCGCCACACCTGGGAGGCCTCGATCCGGAACGTGGCGCCCGACGCCACCCTCGACGACTACTTCGTCGACATCCTCGACACCTTCGCGCCCCTCTACACACCCGAGGACGTGTACGCCGCCAACCTCGCGGGCGCCCTGGAATGCCTCAACGCCGGCATCACCACGCTCGTCGACTGGTCCCACATCAACAACACCCCCGAGCACCCGGACGCGGCGATCCGGGCCCTCACGGAGAGCGGCATCCGCGCCCAGTACGCGTACGGCAGCGCCAACACCTCCCTCGCCGACTACTGGTTCGAGAGCAAGATCGCGATCCCGGGCGACGACGTACGCCGCATCCGCACCGAGCACTTCGCCTCCGACGACGGCCTGCTCACCCTGGCCCTGGCCACCCGCGGCCCCGGTTTCTGCGTCACCGACGTCGTCACCTCCGAATGGGCCCTGGCCCGCGAACTCGACATCCCGATCACCGTGCACGTGGCCATGGGACGGCTCGCCGGCCGCTTCGGCATGGTCAAGCAGCTCCACGACCTCGGCCTCCTCGGCCCCGACACCACCTACATCCACTGCTGCCATCTCAGCGAGGAGGAGTGGCGGCTGGTCGCCGACAGCGGCGGTACGGTCTCCATCGCGCCGCAGGTCGAGACGCAGATGGGGCACGGCTGGCCGCCGGTGATGAAGGCGATCGAGTACGGGCTGCGACCGTCGCTCAGCATCGACGTCGTCACCACCGTGCCCGGCGACATGTTCACCCAGATCCGCGCGGCCTTCGGCGCCGAGCGTGCCCGCGTCAACGCAGCCAGCTGGCAGGCCGATGTACCGGTCCCCGACACGATGTTGACGGCACGTCAGATGCTGGAGATCGCCACCCGCAACGGCGCGCATGTGGCGGGCCTGGAGGGCCGCACCGGCTCGCTAACCCCGGGCAGGCGTGCCGACGTCGTCGCGATCGACGCGACCGCCCTGAACGTGGCCCCGGTTCACGACGCCGCCGCGGCGGTGGCACTGAGCGCCGACGTCTCCAACGTGGAGACCGTCATCGTCGACGGGGTCGTCCGCAAGCGCGACGGAAAGCTCACGGCCGACACGGCACGCGCCGTGCGGCTCGTCGAGGAGTCCCGCGACCGGCTGCTGGCCGCCAAGGAGGCCCGGGCGTGACACGGCACCTGGTGCGCCGGGCCACCGACGCCCCACAGCCGTCGTACGACGAACACGGCTACCGGCGACGGGAGTTGGTCGGCGAGGGCGACGGCAGCTCGCACACCGGTTTCGGGGTGTGCGAGCTGCGCCCCGACGGGACGGTCGCGGCCCATGTGCACTCGTACGAGGAGAGCTTCCACGTCCTCGACGGGACCGTGATCCTCGATGCGCCCGAAGGGTCGTATCTGCTGGAGGACGGTGACTACGGGCTCCTTCCGACCGGAGTCCCGCACGCCTGGCGCGGTGCCGGGGACGGCGTCGCCCGCTGGGCGGACATGCTGGCGCCGGTACCGAGAGCCCGGTATGGGTACGACACCACGTCCGTCCCCCCGTGGCCCGTGCGCCCGCCCGTCCGCATCGACGTCCGCGACCCGCGCACCCGGTCCTTCGGTCACTTCGAACCCGCCCAGATGGATCCCGGGAAGCAGTCCCAGGACCTGCTCGCGGTCTCGGCGAGCATGCGCACGGCGCTCCTCGTGTACAGCGGAATCACCGTGAAGATGATGGTCGACGGCGATCTGGGCGCGGTCGCCTCGACGATGTTCATGGTGCAGTACGCGCCCGACGGCGTCGCGGGCACCCACGATCATCCCTTCGAGGAGACCTATCTGTTCCTCGAAGGTGAGGCGGACGCGGTCTTCGACGGTTCGCGACACCGGCTCGGCCCGGGCGACTGCGCGTGGGCGGGCGCCGGTTGCGTGCACGGCTTCGCCAACGCCGGTGACGGGCCGCTGCGTTGGCTGGAAACACAGGCACCGCAACCGCCGGTGCGGCACTCCTACCGGTTCACCAGGGACTGGGAGTACCTGAGGGAGGCGTCCCGATGAGCAGTGTCGTGGTGGTCGGCGGAACCTCGGGCATCGGGCGGGAGTTCGCCCGGGTGCGCGCGGCGCGGGGCGACGAGGTGGTGATCACCGGACGGGACGCCCACCGCACGGACACCGTGGCCAAGGAGATCGGCGCCCGGGGGCTCGCCCTCGATCTCGCCCGGCCCAGGGGGATCGCCGACGCGCTGAGCGACGTGGGACGCGTCGACCACCTCGTGCTCGCGGGTGTCTCCCGTGACGAGAACCGGGTGAGCGACTACGACATCGACGCGGCCGTCCACCTCGTCACGCTCAAACTCGTCGGCTACACCGAGGTCGTGCACACACTGCGGTCCCGGCTGCACGACGACAGCGCCATCGTGCTGTTCGGCGGCCAGGCCAAGGAGCGCCCCTATCCCGGGGCGACGACCGTGGCGACCGTCAACGCCGGAGTGAGGGGGCTGACGCACACCCTCGCCGTCGAACTCGCTCCCGTCCGGGTCAACGCGATCCATCCCGGTGTGGTGGGGGACAGCCCCTACTGGCGGGCCAAACCGGAGGAGGTACTGGCGGGACCGCGGGCCAGGACACCGACGGGACGGCTCGCGAGCGTGGCGGACGTGGTGGACGCCGTGGACTTCCTGCTGCGCAACGGCTCCGTCAACGCGGTGGAGTTGAGCGTGGACGGCGGATGGCTGCTGGGGTGAGGGGTGGCTCGCGGGCTCAGCGCTTGATGCCGACCGCCCCGTACAGCGACACGAGGTCGCCGTCCTCCCGCTCGTCCGGACGCCACCGCGACAGGGACACGATCCCGGGCTCCAGCACCTCAAGTCCCTTGAAGAGACGGCTCACTTCGTCGTGCGAGCGGGCCACCAGGGTCACCCCGCTCGCCGTGTACGCCGCGATGCCCGCGTTCACCTTCTCCGGATCGAAGTCCGCCGTCATCGCCGACAGCACCAGACAGCTGCCCGGGGCGAGCGCACCGACCAGCTTGTCCACCAGCTCCTGGGCGCCGTCCTCGTCGGAGATGAAGTGCAGCAGGGCGACCAGCGACAGCGCGACGGGCTGCTCGAAGTCGAGGACGGCCGAGGCTCCTTGGAGGATCCGCTCCGGTTCGCGGGCGTCGGCCTGCAGGTAGTGCGTCGCCCCCTCCGGCGTGCCGTGCAGCAGGGCCGCCGCGTGGGCGAGGACGATCGGGTCGTTGTCGACGTACACCACCCGCGCGTCCGGTACGGCGGACTGGGCGATCTGGTGGAGGTTGGGCTCGGTGGGGATGCCGGAGCCGATGTCGAGGAACTGGCGGATTCCCGCCTCCCGCACGGCGACCCGCGTGGCCCGCTCCATGAAGCGGCGGTTGGCGCGCGCCTGCCGGGGAGCGTCCCCCTGGGCCGTGATCCGCCGTCCGAGTTCCTCGTCGACGGGGTAGTTGTCCTTCCCGCCGAGGAACCAGTCGTACACCCGTGCCGAATGCGGCCTGCTCGTGTCGATCCGCCGGCCGGCCGACTCGGTCCCGGTCACACACGGCTCCTCTGCTCGGGTTCGGCACTGTGTGCGAGCAGTGTGCCACGATCACCCGGCACGGAGGCCGTCTTCGGCCACCTCGCCGCTCAAGGCCGCACCGGCCCGGAAACGCCACAGCACCAGCAGCCGATACAGGGGCTGCTGGTGCTGTCCTCGACGGTGGCCGGCAACGACCGCTTCACGCCTTGAGCGGGTCGTGCCCCAGCGTCATCAACCGGCGCCGGCGGCGGGTCGACTCGGCCTCGGGTTCGTGTCCCACGTCGGCCTCCGCGGCGACGGTGTCCACCACCTCGTACATCACCTCGAGGTCGGTGTCCGTCAGGTCCGTCCGCCGCTTCTGGAGGATCGCCAGGACATGCTGTCCCGTCGGCTCACCCGCGTGCTCCGGCAGCGGCTGCGTGGACTCGTCCGCGTCGATCACCCGCAGCCAGGCGGCGAGTTCCTGCGAGGTCATGTTCACCGCACGGTGGAAGTCCTCCCACAGCGCGTCGAGTTCGAGGGCGTCGGTCATCGGGGCCCCTTCCGTCCGTACGTCCGCCGCGCGCTCTCAGTCCTTGGGCCAGTTCTCCGCGTCGAACATCCAGCGCTGCTTCTCCAGTTCCGCCGTGATGCCGATCAGCAGGTCCTGGGAGACCGGGTCGGCCTTCTCGGTCGACTCGATGCGCTCGCGCAGTCGTCCGACGGCCGCCGTCAGGCACTCGACCATGACCTCGACGACCTCGGTGTCCCGCACCCAGCCGTCCTTCGGGCTGGGAAGCGTGAAGGCGGACGCGATCGTCTCGGGCCGGCCGTCGGGCGGCAGGCCGAGCGCGGCGGCGCGCTCCGCGACCGTGTCGGAGAAGTCGCGGGCGGCCGTGACCACCTCGTCGAGCTGGAGATGGATGGAACGGAAACGCGGCCCCACCAGGTTCCAGTGGGCCTGCTTCCCGATGAGGGAGAGCCCGACGAGATCCACCAGGGTGCTCTGCAACGCGTCCCCGGTGACCTGACGGTCATCGTCGGGAAGTGTGCTCTTGACAGTCATACGGTGCTTCTCCTTCCGGCGTCGGCCGTGGACGTCCGGGTGCGGTCCTCGGACGTCCGGAGCAGTGCGTCGCGTTCCTTCTCGCAGGTCCCTCCCCACACACCCGCGGCCTGTCGGCTGCTGAGGGCGTAGGACAGACACTGGACCGACACCGGGCAGCGGGCGCAGACGCGTTTCGCGGCCGCCGCGTCCCGCAGTGCCGGTCCCTGAGTGCCCACGGGAAAGAACAGCTCGGGGTCCTCTCCCACGCAGGCAGCTCGACGCAACCACTCCATGCAGGCGCGGGTGCCCCGGGCGAACCCCCGCAAACGGCGTCGTCTCAGCGTGTGGGCACACCGTCGATGAGGTCCGTCACATCCGCGAGGACGGCCACCCTGTTCGTCTCCTCGAACACGTCGGGCCGGCCGGTGCCTCCGGCTGCGCACGGGGCCGGGATCGGCGAGGCTCGTCGCAGCCCTCCGGCTGCCTTTCCCGCCCTCGGCCCGATCGACAGGACCACAAGGCGAGACGACACTTACACCGCCCCGCTGCCTGCACCTACCATCGGTCTCCGCATGAACACGATGATCCTCTGGCACATCTCCGGCTGGCAGTTCGCCGCCCTCGCCGCCGCGGCCGTGCTCGTCGGCTTCTCCAAGACGGCCGTGAGCGGGGCCAACACGGTCAGCCTCGCGATCTTCGCCGCCGTGCTGCCCGCCCGCGCCTCCACCGGCGCGCTGCTGCCGATCCTGATCGCCGGGGACGTGCTCGCGGTGCTCACCTACCGACGGCACGCCCACTGGCCCACGCTGTGGAAACTGTTCCCCGCGGTCGCCGTCGGTGTGGTCGCCGGAACGCTGTTCCTCACGTGGGCGGACGACGGGATCGTACGGACGTCGATCGGTGCGATCCTGCTGCTGATGGCCGGGGTCACGATGTGGCGCCGCCGCACGGCCGACGCGGAGGAGGACCCCGACTCGGTCGGCACTCGGACCGGCCGCGTCAAGGCCCGCTCCTTCGGCGTCCTCGGCGGCTTCACCACGATGGTCGCCAACGCCGGCGGCCCGGTGATGTCGATGTATCTGCTGTCGGCGGGCTTCCGCAAACTCGGCTTCCTCGGCACCTCGGCGTTCTTCTTCCTGATCGTCAACGTCTCCAAGGTGCCCTTCAGTGTCGGCCTGGGCCTGATCGACGGCCACTCGCTGCTGCTCGACCTCGCCCTCGTGGCGTTCGTCGTGCCCGGCGCGTTCCTGGGCAAATGGGCTGTGAACCGGATCAACCAGCGACTCTTCGAGCAACTGGTGATCGCGGCAACGGTGGTGGGCGGCGTACAACTGCTGATCGGCTGACGCCGCGCAGGTGGCGTCGGAGCAGGTGACTGCGGGTGCTCAGGGACCTGGCCACGCTCCCTGCCGAACCGGCCACCCAGCGTGCCGCCCCCGCCCCCGGCCTCGTACGCTACCCGCCATGTCCCCGCACGTCCTGATCCTCGGCGGCACCACCGAGGCCCGCGAACTGGCCGCACAGCTCGCGGCCCGCCCGGGTACGCGGGTCACGACCTCCCTCGCGGGGCGTGTGACCCGGCCGGGGGCGATCGCGGGGGAGGTACGGATCGGGGGCTTCGGCGGGGCGCAGGGGCTGGCCGAGTGGCTGCGCCACGAACACGTCGACGCCCTGGTCGACGCCACGCACCCCTTCGCCCGCACGATCACCGCCCATGCCGCGCAGGCGGCGGAGGCGACCGGCCTGCCCTCGGTGGTGCTGCGCCGCCCGGGCTGGCGGCCCGGACCGAAGGACCGCTGGCATCCGGTCGGCTCCCTCGACGAGGCCGCGCGGGCACTGCCGGGCCTCGGCCGGCGGGTGTTCCTCACCACGGGCCGCATGGAGCTCGCCGCCTTCGCCCACCTCACCGGCCTGCACTTCCTCGTACGGTCGGTGGAGCCGCCCGAGCCGCCGATGCCCCCGCACACTGAAGTGCTCCTGGCCCGCGGCCCGTTCACGGTGGCCGACGAGTCGAGGCTCCTGCGGGAGCACTGCATCGACGTCCTGGTGACCAAGGACAGCGGGGGAGCGGCGACGTCCGCCAAACTCACGGCCGCCCGTGAACTGGCCCTGCCCGTGGTGGTCGTACGCCGACCACCCCTCCCGGACGGGACGACAGCCGTGCCCGACGTGGCAGCGGCAGTGCAGTGGCTGGGCGACAGCGTGTCGTGACGCAGCCCCCCCGTGCGAGGCGTCATGACGTCGTGCTGCCGGTCAACTCCTTCGACCGCTGCGGCAGTCCGCTGTTGAGGTCCTCCACCAGGAGCCGCTTGGCGATCGTGTCCACGGCGGCCCGCAGGTCCGTGCCCGACGGCCGGCCGAGGTCCCGCTGAACGCGTTCCGCCAGCCAGGAGCCCCACGCCTCACCGATGACCCGGGCCTCGCGCGCCCCTGCCCCGGTGTGCGAGAGCAGGTTGCCGTCGCGGGTCAGATAGCCCTCCTCGACCATCCGGTCGAAGACCGGCAGCAGCACCTCGGGAGGCAGTTGGCGGCGCGCGGCGATCATGCCGAGACTGGCATGGCCGACCATCCGCGTGTGCAGTTCCACCTGCATCACGGCCCAGGCCCCGGCGACATCGAGCCGCGTGTCCGAGTCCGTCATGATCCGGTGCACGGTACTGCGGTCCGCACCGCCGAGGATCTTCGCCACGGTGGTCTCCAGCACCCGCTGCGAGTCCGCGCCGGACGGCGACGCGAACCCCTCGCCCAGGTCGGTCGAACCGGCCCGCGCGCTGTCGCGCAACTGGACCTGCTTGAGGAACAGGGCGACGACGAAGCCCAGGCCGGCCACCGGCACGGTCCACAGGAAGACGGTCTGGATCGTGTCGGCGTACGCGTCGATGATCGGCGCGGCGACCGCCGACGGGAGCCCGTGCAGGCCGTCCGGGCTGGTCGCCGCTCTGGTGAGGGTGGCCAGGTCCGCGCCGCCGCCCGCCTGCGCCGCGGAGGCGATGCCGTCCTTGAGATGGGAGGTCAGGGAGTTGGTGTAGATCGTGCCGAAGACCGCGGTGCCGAAGGAACTGCCCAGCGTACGGAAGAAGGTGACGCCCGACGTCGCGGTGCCGAGGTCGGCGTACTCGACCGTGTTCTGCACGGCGATCGTCAGGACCTGCATGCACAGCCCGATCCCGGCGCCGAGCACGAACATGTACAGCGACTCCAGCCAGGCCCCGGTGGACGGCCCCATCAGGGACATCAGGAACAGCCCGAACCCCATCACCAGGGAGCCCGCGATCGGGAAGAGCCGGTAGTGCCCGGTCTTGCTGACCACGTTGCCGCTCACGACGGACGCGATGAGCAGGCCGACCACCATGGGCAGGGTCCGCACGCCCGAGACCGTCGCCGAGTCACCGTCGACGTACTGCAGATAGGTGGGCAGATACGTCATCGCGCCCAGCATCGCGAAGCCCACGATGAAGCTGAGGATCGAGCAGACCGTGAACACCGGGTTCGCGAACAGCCGCATCGGCAGCATCGGTTCGGCCGCCCGGGTCTCCACCCAGCAGAACAGCCCCAGCGCGACCGTGCCGCCGACGAACAGGCCGACGATGACGCCGGAACCCCACGCGTACTCGTTGCCTCCCCAACTCGTCGCCAGGATCAGGGAGCTGGCACCCAGCGCGACGAACGCGATGCCCAGATAGTCGATGACGGGCCGCACGGCCGACTTCACCACAGGGATGGTGCGCGCGGCAGCGAAGACCACGACGACCGCGATCGGGACGTTGACGTAGAACGCCCAGCGCCAGGTCAGATGGTCGGTGAACAGTCCGCCCAGCAACGGCCCGATGACCGTGGCCACCCCGAACACGGCACCGATGGCGCCCTGGTACTTGCCGCGCTCACGCAGCGGGATGACGTCGGCGATCAGTGCCATCGCCGTCACCATCAGACCGCCCGCACCGACGCCCTGCATCGCCCGCCAGGCGATCAGCAGCGACATGTTGGACGCGAGCCCGCACAGGAACGAACCCGTGATGAACACGATCGCCGAGACCTGGAAGACCACCTTGCGGCCGAACAGGTCACCGAACTTGCCGACCAGCACGGTCGCGACGGTCTCGGCGAGGAGGTACGAGGTCACGACCCACGACATGTGCTCGGCGCCGCCGAGATCCGACACGATCGTCGGGAGCGCGGTGCCCACGATGGTCTGGTCGAGGGCGGCGAGCAGCATCCCCAGCATGATCGTCACGAAGACGACGTTGCGACGCCGGGCGTCCAGCACGGGCGGTTGGGAGGCGGCGGGCGGTGCGGTTTCCGCGGCGACTGTCACAAGGGCACGATCACACCGCTGGGCCATCCGTGCATGCCGGGCGGTCCAGCCGGGTGGCTACCCCCGTCGCGGGTTACGGCGCAGCAGATACGTGTCCATGATCCAGCCCTTGCGCTCCCGGGCCTCGGCCCGCAGCCGCTCGATCCGGGGCGCGGCCTCGGCGATCGGTCCGGAGGCCAGGATCTCGTCCGGCGTGCCGATGTAGGCACCCCAGTAGATGTCGATGTCCTCATCGGCGTACGCCCGGAAGGCCTGGTGGGCGTCGAGCATCACCACCACGTCGTCCACGCCCTCGGGGAAGCCCTCGGCGAGACGCCGGCCGGTGGTGATCTGGACGGGCCGGGCGACCCGGTTCAGACCGGTGCGGTGCCGGGCGACGAGCGCCGACACACTGCTGATCCCCGGCACGACGTCGTACGCGAAGGACACCGAGCCCCGCTCCAGGATCTCCTCCAGAACGCCCAGCGTGCTGTCGTACAGCGCAGGGTCCCCCCACACCAGGAACGCGCCGCTCTCCTCCTCGCCCAGCTCCTCCGTGATCAGCCGCTCGTAGATGTCGGCGCGGGCGCTGCGCCAGTCCCCGACGGCGGGGGAGTACGCGGTGCCGTCCGCACCGCGGTCCCGCTCCGGGTCGCGGGCCTCGACCACGCGGTACGACCCCTCGGGCAGGTGCGCGTCGAGCATGTCCCGGCGCAACCGCGTCAGGTCGCTCTTCACCTCGCCCTTGTCCAGGACGAAGAACACGTCCGTGCTTCGCAGCACCCGGACCGCCTGGAGGGTCAGCTGCTCGGGGTCGCCCGCGCCGATACCGATGACATGAATCTTTCGCACACCCCGAGTCTGCCGCACACCACTGACAGCGCGTGCACCGCGTCCTTCGGCGCCGTTCGCGAGGCTGGGGCGTGCCCCTTCAGCGAGGTGCCCGCGCCCACCGGCACTATCCCCGCAGCCGCGGTGCCCATGCCGTCGCGTCGATGCCCGCGGCGGTGTCCTCCACGGATTGCGCGAGCCGCAGGGCCCAGTCGGTCAGCCCGGTGAGGTCCATCCCATGAGGCCGCGCCTGCCCGGTCTGCGAAATCCACTCCTCCAGAGCCCCGGCGCCCCGCCGCAGCAGCCGCGCACCGCCCGTGACGTTCCCGCGTCCCGCGTGGGTCAGCCCCACGGCGAGCTGGGCCAGGCCCCGCCACAGACCGCGCTCCCCGTCCGGGCCCGACTTCCAGGCGTCCTCGAAGACCTCGTGCGCATGGAACGGACGCCCGGCGTCGAGCAGCTCCTGGGCCTCGGCCACGGTCTCCCGCGGGCCGCGCACCACGCCCTCCGGCTGCCGGGCGACGCCGTCGGCGCCGTAGGGCAGGGGCCGCCCGAGCCCGTCACGGGGCCGGGCGTTGCGCGCCCGCCCCTCACTGTCCCGGTCCCGCCCGTCCGCCTGCCGTCCTGACGATGTACTGGCCATACGTCGATTGTCGCGCGCCCGGTGCCCACGTTCGTCCGGCCCCCGACGTGGGGTAAAGTTCCGTACGCGTGTCCCCGGTACATCCCGGGGCAGCGCACCGGGACGTGGCGCAGCTTGGTAGCGCACTTGACTGGGGGTCAAGGGGTCGCAGGTTCAAATCCTGTCGTCCCGACGGTGCGAAGGGTCTTCGCAGGCGAGAGCCTGCGGGGGCCCTTTTCGTGTGCCCGGTGCCCTCGCGGTCGTCCTCCGCCCGATGTCTCGGGCCAGGCGGCAACCTCGCCGGAGCCGACGGCGACCTATGGGCGAACCTTCGGATGACGGACGACCTGAGGATCCCCCCATGACCGACACCGAAAAAACCGAACCCTCCGGATTGGGGCGGCGCAGCGTGCTGCTCGGCGCGGCGGCCGGCGCGGGCGCGCTCGCCCTGGGCGCCGGCCCCCTGGCGACCCCGGCGCAGGCCGCCTCCTTCGTCAGGGGCGCCGACGTCAGCTGGCTGCCGCAGATGGAGGCACAGGGCTACTACTGGAACAACAGCGCCGGAGTGCGGCAGGATCCGTTCACCGTCCTCAAGGGGTACGGCATCACCGCGATCAGCCTGCGGACCTGGGTCAACCCCTCCAGCGACCCGGCCAACGGGCACTGCTCCATCGAGGAGACCGCCCAGCTGGCGAAACGGGCCAAGGACGCCGGAATGCAGGTCCTCGTCGGCTTCCACTTCGGCGACACCTGGAACTCCGTCGGCGTGCAGAACCCGCCCGCGGCGTGGGCGAACATGACCTACAGCCAGATGCTCGACGCCATGTACGACTACGTGTACCACTCGTGCAACGTTATCAAGTACTACGGCGTGACACCGGCCTGGGTGAAGATCGGCAACGAGAGCAACTCCGGTATCTGCAGGCCGGTCGGCAGTGTCAGCCGCCCCGCTCAGATGACGGGCCTGCTGAACGCCGCGTACGACATGTCCAAGCAGGCATTCCCCAGCACCCCGGTGCTGGTGCACCTGGCGCAGCCGCAGAACCTCACCGGCATCCAGACCTTCCTCAACGCCTACCGGGACAACGGCGGACGGTGGGACATCACCGGCCTGTCCTCCTACGCGCAGGGCGGCAACGTGCCGGGCGTGCTGGCCAACATGCGGACCATCCAGTCGAGTTACGGCAAGCCCGTCATGCAGGTCGAGTACGGCGGCCCGGTGGGCAAGCCCGCCCAGGTGCGTGACTCGCTGCGGGCGTTCATCACCGGGCTGCAGGGCTTCGGCGGCCTCGGCACCTTCTTCTGGGAGCCCGAGGGCTACCCCTCCTTCAACAACTACAACAGCTCGGCCTGGGACGAGAGCACGCGGCGGCCCACGGCGGCCATGGACGGATTCCTCGGCGCATGAACACGGAGGCAACGATGAGCTCTGCCCAGCGTGCCGGGCGGGCCCTGCTGATCACGGCGGTCGCCCTGAGCCCCTTCACGATCCCGGCCGGTTCGGCGGCCGTGAGCGACGCGGCGGCCGCGACCGCCTACTACGTCGCCCCGGGCGGCAGCGACAGCGCCGCAGGAACACAGTCCGCTCCCTGGGCGACGATCGCCCACGCGCAGGCCGCCGTCCAGCCCGGCGACACCGTGTACCTGCGGGGCGGCACCTACCGCTACACCAAGGCGAACAGCACCTGCACGAGCCAGACGGCCAGGGTGGACGCCATCACCCTGAACAGGAGCGGCAGTTCGGGCAGCCCGATCCGCTACTGGGCCTACCCCGGAGAGAAACCGGTCTTCGACTTCTCGGGGATGACGGACGACTGCCGGATCAAGGGCTTCGACGTCACCGGCAGCTGGATCCACCTCAAGGGCCTGGAGGTCACCGGGGTACGGCAGAACAACAACCTCAACCACGAGTCCTGGGGCATCTGGATCTCGGGCAGCAACAACACCTTCGAGCAGATCGACACCCACCACCACATGGGCCCCGGCCTGTTCATCCAGAGCGGCGGCAACAACCTCGTCCTCAACTCCGACTCGCACGACAACTACGACACCAACTCCTCGAACGGGGCAGGGGAGAACGCCGACGGATTCGGTGCGCACATCCCGGCCGGCAATCCCGGCAACGTGTTCCGGGGCTGCCGCGCGTGGTGGAACGCCGACGACGGCTTCGACCTCATCAGCGCCTACTCGTCCGTGACCATCGAGAACTCCTGGGCGTGGCGCAACGGGTACAAACCGGAAACGACCACGGCGGCCGGCAACGGAACCGGCTTCAAAGCGGGTGGCTACGGGGGCGTCTACGACGCCGGCGCCGTCAAGCACACCGTCCGCACGTCGGTGGCCTTCCTCAACAGGGCGTCGGGCTTCTACGCCAACCACCATCCGGTCGCCAACGACTATTTCAACAACACGGGTTACGGCAATCACCCCGACTTCAACATGCTGGGGATCGACTCGGCCGGCGCCGCTGTCGGCCGGGGCAACCTGCGCAACAACCTCGCCTACACCGGCACGCTGACGTCGAACATGACCGGCACGAGCGCCGCGAACAACTCCTGGAACCTGGGAGTCGCTCTGTCCGACGCGCAGTTCCAGAGCGTGTCGACGTCCGGCTGGGACGCGGCCCGCCAGGCCGACGGCAGCCTGCCCGTGCTGCCCGCCCTGCGCCCCGCGGTGAACGGCACCCTGATCGACAAGGGCATCGGTGTCGGCCTGCCGTACCGGGGACAGGCGCCCGATCTCGGCGCCTTCGAGGTCTCATGATCCGAGGTCCGATGACGTGAGTGCCTGCCGTGTGCGGCGGTCCCGGTCAGGGCTGTCGGCCGGTGCCGAAGTTGCTGCCGGTCACCTCGCCGTCCTCCGTGATCGCCGCCGCGACGCACCGGAAGACCCGCAGTCCCTCGGACCACTGGGTGGCGGACGGCGGAATGATGTCCACGTTCCATTCGGCGGCGGCCCTCGCGCCGGCGGCGTTCATGGACCGCTTCCTGACCTGCTGCGAGCACAGCGCCTTGACGTCGGGATGCCTGATGAGGTCCCGTGCGTTGTTCGTCGTCCCGTCCGAGGGCAGCGGGGCGACGGCGAACGTCTCCCACACATGGCTGGTGTGGCAGTCCGCGGCGCTCACGGTGACGCTGCCCGAGATGTCGGTGATGCCGCTCCAGCACTCCGGTGTGAGGACACACCGCCCGCCGACGCCCTCGACCCCGGCGGCGGGGCAGTCCTCCGTGGTCGTCGCCACACCGCCGAAGGCGGCCTTCTTGTCGGAGGCGGCCCGGCCGGAGCCGCCGGACGGGGTCCCGGTCGCCGAGGCAGGGGGCGAGGTGACCGTCTGCCGGTTCTCGTGGACGACCACCGAGACGGACACCGTCACCGAGACCGCCACCGCGGCGAGCCCGGCGACCAGCCACGGCCGCCGCCCCCTCGCCTCACCCACGGTCGGCGCCCCGGACGGCACCGGCGGCACGGTGTCGTGAGCGGCCCGCGGATACGGCGACGCGGGCGCATCCCGGTGTGCGGGGACCGTGCTCACGGTCGGGCCGCCGGCCAGGTCCACCGCGGCCAGGGCGTCGCGCAGCACCGCGGCGTCCTGGATGCGCTGCGCGGGATCCGCCGCCAGGGCGTGCCGCAGCACCTCGTTCAGCGGGTGCGGTACCCCGGGCAGGTCGGGGTAGGGCCAGGTGTGCCGCACGATCAGTTCGGCGAGGCTGAGCTGGCCGCCGTCCTGGGGGTAGTGGGGCGGGCGGCCGAGCAGGAGGGCGTAGACCGTCGCCGCGAGCGCGTACACGTCGCCGGCGGTTGAGGGTTCGGCCAGGTGGAACGCCTCCGGCGGTGCGTAGGCGGGGGTGAGGGCCTCTCGGGTGACCGACAGTTCGCGGTCGGGCCGGGGCATGGCCGCGAGCCCGAAGTCGGCCAGGGCGACACCGCCGTACCGGTTGACCAGGATGTTGCCGGGCTTGATGTCACGGTGCAGCACGCCGGCGGCATGGGCCGCGGCGACCGCGTCGGCTATGCCCACGCCGATGTCCCGTGCCTCCTTGAGGGGCAGCGGGCCGTGCCGGTGGAGGCGGTCGCCCAGGGAGCCGCCCGGGCACAGCTCCAGCACCATGTAGGGGCGGTTGTCGGCGAGCACCCCGGCGTCGTACACCGGGACCACGTGCGGGTGTCCGGACAGCTGCCCGGCCGCGGTGACCTCCCGCAGGAATCGCTGCCGGTCCCGGGGTGAGGCCAGCACCCTGCTGTCGACCTTGAGCGCCACCTCCCGGCCCACGGCGAGCTGCTGCGCCCGGTACACCGTGGCGAAACCGCCCTGGCCCAGGGCTTCCTGGATCGTGTACCCCGACAGTTCCACGTCGTCGAACCGCATCGTGCCGTCAGCCCCCAGCGCAGACCACCCGCGGCAGAACATCCGCCCGGGGACGGCGCAGACTCTAACCCAGGGCTCCGACAGCGGTGCGAATTGCCCATGAGTGCGGGGGTCAGGTGTCCCGGGGGGCCGGTTCGGGACGGTGGATGCCGCGCGGGCGGTAGCCGAGTTCGTCGGAGCGGCCCAGCAGGTCGGCGAGGTACCAGGCGATGGCCAGCCACATCTCCGTGCCTTGGAGCCCGGGCTCGGGTCCCGGGCCGGCGGCGCCCGGGCCGAACGCGAAGCCCTGGCCGTCCTGCCAGCGCGGCACGGCCAGGGCCAGTTGCCGCTCGGCCCAGGCGCGGATCTCGCCCGAGCGGTAGCCGTCGGTGCCCCGGCCGAGCTGTCGCGTGCTCAGCCACAGGGGATGGGCGACGTCGAGCACGTTGCAGGCGTTCTCCCGTCCCGGCCCGAAGTGCCGCGCGTCGCGCGCATGGTCCAGGACCGCGTCCACGACCCGCTCCGGATAAGGCACCGGAAGCCCGAACTGGGCGAACGAGCCCCGCGTCAGCCGGTAGTAGCCGTTGACCACCTGGAGCCTGCCGGCCTCCGCCGAGGGGCTGCCCCACATCCCGGTCCACGGGTCGGCCCGGGTCAGCAGCCAGCCGAACAGCGTCTCCGGCGTCGCGTCGCCGCCGTGCCCCTGCCGCCGGTTCCAATGAGCCGCGGTGGCCCAGGAGTCGACCCACGCCCCGGCGCCCCACGCACCCGTGTCCCACGGCAACGCGTCCAGCCGTGCCACGAGTTGACGTGCCGTCATATCTCTTACGCCGGACACCGGGTGGGGGAGTCCGGCGCCCAGCAGGTCGAGGGCGTAGCCGGCGCACAGTACGTGATAGAGCGCCGCCCCCGCGTCGACGAAGCCGTCCGTGTCCGTGACGGGCGAAGGCTCGCCGAACTCCGGCACGAGACCGCTCGTCGGATCCTGGAGTCCGCTCAGCCGCTCGATGTGCTCGCCCGCGGACAACTGCTCCGGCACGGTCCCGAGCAGCAGGTCGGCGATCTCCACGGCGTCGCAGTGCGCCCGCACGGTGGGGGCGGCGCCGGGCCGGTCGACGTACCGCTCGCCGTCCCAGCAACGGTCGACGAGCTCCGCGGCCCGGGCGCGGGCGGCGTCGGCGAAGGCGGCCAGGGTGCTGGGGCGGGAGCTGGTCACCGGGCGAGCCGTGGACGTACGGCGGCCCTCCGTGTCCGCTGCGCCTTCGGAGACCGCCGCCTTCGTGTCCCGCCGGTCGCGCAGCACCCGCGCCGGATTCCCCGCGGCCACCGACCAGGCCGGGAGATCCCTCGTGACCACGGCACCCGCCCCGACGACACAGTGGTCACCGATGCGTACGCCGTCCACGACGACCACGTGCGAGCCGATCCACACGTCGTCGCCGACCCGGATGCCCCGGCTGGTGAGCGGTTGCCGGTGGACGGGCCGGTCGGGAGCCATGGAGTGGTTGAATCCGAGCAGCGAGGTATGGGCGCCGATACGGACGCCGTCGCCCAGTACGACGTTCCCGCGCACCGTGGTGAACGGGTTGAGCGTGCAGTGCGAGCCGGTGCTCAGCTCCCCGGTGACGTAGGCGTGCGCGGCGATGTACGAGTCGGTGCCGAGCCGCAGCCGGTCCGGGAAGACCGCAGCGGACCCGGCGACGTAGCACCGTTCACTGATCTCGGTGTCGCCGCCGATGCCCCGCTGCGTCTTGCGCTGCGCGGCGCGCTGTTCCTCGGTGGCCTCCTCGGCGAAGAGCCAGGGGCAGTGGTCGAAGTGCCGTGCGGACGGCTGCCGGCGATGATCCATACCCGCACGCTAAGCAGCGCGGGGCCGGCAGGGGAAGAGGTGCCCCCCGCGACGCGGCCGGCTCCGAAGTGGTAGAAGCGGTCATGACCAACTCGCACCACTCCCGCTTCTCCCTCCGCCCGGCCGGTGCCCGATGACCGAGGGCGTCGACACCCCCGACCGCCGCGGCCGCACCGGACTCGACCGCACCGGCCTGGACCTGACGGGGAACCCGCGCGTCAAGGTCCGGGACGTGAAACTGCTGTCCAGCCACTGGTACGTCGAGCGGGCCACGACCTTCGACCTCCAGCGCGCCGACGGCACCTGGAGCACCCAGCAGCGCGAGACCCACGACCGCGGCAACGGCGCCACCATGCTGCTGTACGACGCGGACCGCGAAACCGTGCTGCTCACCCGCCAGTTCCGCTTCCCGGTGTATGTCAACGGACACCCGGACGGACTGTTGATCGAGGCCCCCGGCGGCCTGCTCGACGACGATGACGAGCACCCCGAGATCGCCGTACGGCGTGAGGTGGTCGAGGAGACCGGACACACCATCGGCGAGGTCCGGCACGTCTTCGACGTCTACATGAGCCCCGGTTCGGTCACCGAGCGGGTCAGCTTCTACGCCGCCGAGTACGCCCCCTCGACCCGCACCCACGAGGGAGGCGGCCTCGACGAGGAGGGCGAGGACATCGAGATCCTCGAACTGCCCTTCCGCAGAGCCCTGGAGATGATCCGCAACGGGGAGATCGCCGACGCCAAGACCATCATGCTGCTCCAATGGGCCGCGTTGGACGGCCCGTTCGCCAAGTGAGCGCGCGGGGCCTTGACTTGAAGTGCGCTTCAAGATGAAGACTCCCGTGTGGGCCCCGAAGCAGGGTCCACACGGGAGGAACCATCATGAAGTACCGCACCATCGGCACCGATCCGGCGACCCGCCGCGAGGTCAGTGTCCTCGCCCTCGGCGCGATGCTGTTCGGCTCACGGACCGACGAGAAGACCGCCTTCGCCGTCCTCGACCGCTATGTCGAGGCCGGCGGCACCTTCATCGACACGTCCGACAACTACGCCTTCTGGGAGGACGGCGGCCAGGGCGGCCAGAGCGAGGAACTGCTCGGCCGGTGGCGGCGCAGCCGCGGCATCGGCGACGAGATCGTCATCGCCACGAAGCTGGGAGCCCGCCCCCTGGCCCCCGGCACGAGCTACGTCGACAACGCGGAGGGCCTGTCGGCGAAGGTGATCCGCGAGTCCGCGGAACGCAGCCGCGAACGCCTGGGCGTGGCGAGGCTGGACCTGCTCTACGCGCACATCGAGGACCACGGCGTCCCGCTGCAGGAGACGGTGGAGGGATTCGCGGAGCTGGTGGCCGAGGGCACCGTCGGCATGCTGGGGGCGAGCAACCACGCGATCTGGCGGGTCGAACGGGCCCGTGCGCTCGCCGCCGCGGCCGGCCTCCCCGGCTACGAGATCCTCCAGTACGCGCACAGCCATCTGCGGCCCCGCACCGACATCCCCGACGCTCTGTTCCCCGACGGCAGCCTCGGCCACGCGGGCGCGGACCTGCTGAGCTATCTGCGGGCCGAACCTGGGCTGACCCTCGTCGCCTACTCACCGCTGCTGAAGGGCGCCTACACCCATCAGGACCGGCTGCCCCCGGACTTCGACCACCCGGGCACCCCGGCCCGCCTGAAGGTCCTCGGTGAGGTGGCGAAGGAGACCGGCGCGACCGTCAACCAGGTCGTGCTGTCCTGGCAGATCGGCGCCGACCTCCCGATCGTCCCCCTGGTCGGCATGTCGTCCTTGGCGCAGCTGGACGAGAACCTGGCCGCCGTCGACCTGGAACTGACGCGCGAGCAGCGGGACCGACTGGACGCGGCCCACTGAGCCCGCCGCCCCTCGGAGGCGGTGGCGTCGATTGGCCGGGCGACACCTGCACAGGTGTGGCCCGGCCGGTGACTCCGGCCGGGCCACACCTGTATGACGGAACGTCAGCCGGTCGGCTCGGTCACCTTGGTGTCCGTCTTGCCGTCGACGGCCGCCTGCAGCTGCGGGACGAGCCGCTCCAGCATGTACGGCAGGCTCAGCACCGACACGAACGACACGGAGTTGCCGTAGTCGCTGCTCTCCTTGACGAAGACCTCACGGTCCTCCTTGGCCACCTTCAGGTCGGCATACAGCGGGTCCTTGCGGAGCGTCGCCTTGTCCTTGGTGGTGTCGGAGACGATCCACACGATCGCATCCGTGTTCAGGAGGTCGGTGCGCTCCTTGCTGATGTTGGCGCCGAACTTGTCACCGATGACCTTGTCCAGGTCGGCGGGCAGCTTGAAGCCGAGGTCCGTGAGGATGCGGGAGCGCGGGTCCTGGCTGCCGAAGACGAAGGTGCCCTCGTACGGGGTCGCCATCAGGCCGGTCGCACCGGCGAACTCGGGGTGCTCGGCCGCCGCCTTCTTGAAGTCGCCCTCGACACCGGAGACCAGCTCCTTCGCCTTGGTCTCCTGGCCGAGCGCCTTGCCGATGATCTCGGTCTGGTCCTGCCACGGCACGCCGTAGTCGTTGTACTCCTTCGGCTGGGCCACCACCGGGGCGAACTTCGACAGCGTGTCGTACTGCGCCTTCGTCAGACCGCCGTAGACCGCGAGGATCAGGTCGGGCCTGAGCGCGGCGATCTTCTCGGTCTGCGGGCCGGTGCCGGTGTCCTTGAGAACGGTCGGCGCCGCCGCACTGCCCAGCTTGTCCGCCGCCCACGGGCCGATCGCGCCCTTGTAGCCGCCCAGCCACTCGGTCGTACCGACCGGCACCTTGCCCAGTGCGAGCACGGCGTCCTGGTCGGTCAGACCGACCGTGACGATCCGCTTGGGCTCGGACTTGATGGTGGTGCTGCCGTACTTGTGCGAAAGGGTCACCGGGAAGGCGGAGTCGGCGGACGCGCCGGCGGCGGGGGCCGTCGTGTCGGAGTCGTCGTCGGAGCCGCAGGCGGCGGCGGTGCCGAAGAGGAGGAGTACGGAGGTGAGCGCCGCGGCGAGCCGAGTGCCTCTGGGAGAGCCGAACATCAGTGGTCCTTCACGGTGGTGGTTGTGTCGGTGCTGGGACGCGTGGGGGGCTTCTCGGCCGGCGTACGGGTACCGGACCAGGCCTGCCAGAGCAGGGCGTAGGTGCCGGCCGCCGCGCACAGCTCGTCATGGGTGCCGCTCTCCACGATCCGGCCGCCGTCCATGACGACGATCCGGTCCGCGTCCGCGGCCTGGGTGAGACGGTGGGCGACCACGAGGGCGGTGCGGTCCTCGATCGCCCGGTCGGCCGCCCTCTCCAGCAGCCGCGCTCCGGTACTGCCGGCCTCGGCCGTCGCCTCGTCCAGCACGGCGACCTGCGGATCCGCCAGCACCAGCCGGGCCAGGGCGAGTTGCTGCACCTGGGCGGCGGTGAGCCGGTGCCCGCCCTCGCCGACGACGGTGTCCAGACCCTCCGGCAGCGCGGACACCCAGTCCAGCGCGTCCACTTCGGCCAGGGCCGTACGCAGGGCCTCGTCGTCCGCGTCGGCGCGCGCGAGCCGCAGATCGTCGGCGAGGGGGCCCGCGAAGACGTGCGTCTCCTGGGTGACCAGGGCAACGGGCAGGCTGCCAGGGGTCGTCGGCACTCCGGTGAGGCGGACCGTGCCCGAGGTCGGCTGGTGCACCCCCGCGATGAGCTTGGCGAGTGTCGTCTTGCCCGCGCCGCTCGGCCCGACCAGCGCGACCCGCTCCCCGGCGGCCAGCGTGAGATGCACGTCCCGCAGGACGGGACGCCCCGGCTCGTACTCGTGGTGGACCCCGGTCACGGTCACCGTGGCGCCCTCACGGTGCGGTGCGGTGGGCGCCGGGGGAGCCCCCTCCGGGGCCGGTACGTCCACGACGCCGACCAGTCGGGCCAGCGCCGCCGTCGCCGACTGGGCGTCGTCGAGCAGGGCGAGGGCCTGGTTGACCGGGCCGAAGAGGCTGTGGAAGTAGAGCGCGGCGGTCGTGGCCGTACCGATGGACACCGAGTCGGCGCGCACCAGCAGGACCCCGGTGACCAGGACGGCGGCCAGACCGGTGTACTCGGCGATGTGCAGCCGGTTGTAGAAGTCCAGCACCAGCCGCACGCCCCGCATGGTCAATGTGACGGCGGCGGACGACCGGCGGGTGACCGACTCGGTGTGCGGTCCCTCCAGCCGGAACGCCCGTACGGTCCCGGCGCCCGCGATGGTGTCCAGGAGCTGCTGCTGCTGGGCGCCCATGGCGATGCGCTGCTCCGCGTACAGGGGCACCGCGTGGCGTACATACCACCGCGCGGTGCCCGCCTGGATGGGCACCGCGAGGAGCGCGGCCAGCAGGAAGCGCCAGTCCAGGGCGGCCAGTGCGACAAAGGTCAGCACGATGGCGAGCAGGGAGCGGGCCAGCTCGGGCAGCGCGCCCCGCACCGCCTCGCCGACCACCGAGACATCCCGGGTGACCCGGGCGTTGAGGTCGCCCGAACCGGCCTTCTCGACCTGCTCCAGGGGCAGTTGCAGCGCCCGCTCGACGAACCGCTCGCGCAGCTGGGCCAGTACGGTCTCGCCGAGCCGGGACACCAGGGAGAGTCCGAGCGCGGTGGTGCCGCCCTGGGCGAGTGCGACCAGGACCAGGAGGACCACGGGCAGGGTGAGTTCGTCCGGTGGGCGGTGGTCGGCGACCAGGTCCACCATCCGGCCCAGCAACGGCTGGACGAGGAGTCCGACCGCGGTCGCGGCGACCATCACGGCGAAGGCGCCGACGGCGAGCGGGCGGTGCGGGCGGACGAGTTCGCCGACCGCGGCACGGGTGCGCCGGGGAGTCGCCGTGGGCAGCAACTCCCTTGTCGTACCAGGGAGGTCCTGGCCGCTCATGACAGCACCGCCGCTCGGTAGGTCTCATGACGGTGGATCAGGTCGGCGTGCGGGGCCGTCTCGGTCACCCGACCGTCCTCCAGCAGGACGACCCGGTCGGTCACCGACAGCAGTGCGGGACTGTTGGTCACCAGCACCGTCGTGCGGCCCTTGCGGATCTCCCGGACTCCGCCTGCGATGCCCGCCTCGGTCACCGCGTCGACGGCGGTGGTCGGGTCGTGGACGACGAGGACGGGCCGCTCGGCCGCCAACGCCCGGGCCAGTGCGACGCGTTGACGCTGCCCGCCGGAGAGGGAACGGCCCTGCTCACTCACGGCCGTGTTCTCGCCGTCCGGCAGGGTCTGGGCGACCTGGGTCACTCCGGCCGCCGTCATCGCGGCTTCCGGGTCGGCCGCGTCGGGGGCGGCTGCCGTGACGTTGGTCCGGACGGTGCCCTCGAAAAGGTCCGCGTCGTGCTCGGCCACCAGGAGCGCGGTGCGCAGTTCGGCCGGGTCCAGGTCCCGCAGCGGTACGCCGTCCAGTTCGACGGTGCCCGCCTCCGGGTCGGACTGCCGGGCCAGACAGCGCAGCAGGTCGGTGGCGTGCGCGGGGTCGGTCGAGACCACGCCGAGCAGCTCGCCCGGCGCGATGTCGAGGTCGAGGCCCCGGAGCCCGCCGAGGCGGACGCCGGTGAGACGGACGGCGCCGCGTACCGGTTCGGTGAGGGTCGCCGTGCCCGGGGTGACGGCGGGCGGGGCGGAGAGGACCTCCGCGACGCGGGTGGCCGAGGCGCGGCCCTGGGCCAGCTCGGCGTTGACCCACGCGAGGACCTCCAGCGGGCCGAGGAGGAAGAGCGCGAGGCCGACCGCCGACACCAACTGGCCCAGACTGATGTCCCCTTGAGCCGCGAGCCGGCCCCCGACCAGTGCCACGGCGGCGATCAGACAGCCGGTGAGGGAGAGCACCATGCCGCTCTGGAAAGCCTGCGCCCGGGCCGCCTTCAAGGTGGCCCGGAGGGAGTCGCGGCTGGTCGTGCGGTACCGGCCCAGGGCGGTCGACTCGCCGCCGATGCCCTTGAGGACGCGCAGACCGGCCACGAGGTCGGCGGCGACGGCCGAGGCGTGCGCGGCCCGTTCCTGTTCGGCCTCGCTGCGCGACTCCAGCGGCTTGCTCAGCAGATGGCCCAGCCACAGCAGCACCGGCGTGCCGAGCAGCACGACCAGGCCGAGCGTGACGGACATCCGGAGCAGCACGACCGCGCTGACGACAACACCGGCGAGGGCCGAAATACCGGCCGTGGCGGCCATGTTGACGGCGCCGACGCGTTTGGCGTCCTCGGTGGCGATGTTGGCGAGGGCGCCGGGCAGCCGGCCCTCCTCGGCGCCGCCCCCGGGTGCCAGGACCCGGCGTACGAGAGAGATACGCAGGGTGTGTTCGGCCTGGGCGGCGGCCCGGTCGGCGGACCAGGCGCTGTAACGCCAGCTGAGCGCGAGAGCGACGTAGACGACGGCGAGGACGGCCAGCCAGCTCAGCAGGGAGCCGGTGTCGGAATCCGTGACGGCGCGGTCGATGACCAGACCTATCAGGACCGGCACCATCGCCTCGCCCAGTTGGTGGCCGGAGCCGAGGAGCGCGCCGAGGACGACGTCACGACGCTGCCCTCGGACCGTCTGTCGCAGGACGTCCCGCCCCGACAGCTGTGAAGGACTACTCACCCGCACCCCTCCGGGGATCGGACTTCGGCCTGAACCAGCAAGGCCTGCCCAATGCGCGTACGTGACCTTGGGCAGGCCTAAAACTTAGGTGAGGCTACTCTAACTAGGAACCGGTTGCCCAGCGCTCACACCCTCCTCGCTCGTGCGCCGGAGGAGCAGGGAGTCGAGGATTTCTCCCGAGCGCACGGCGGTCGTCGACAGCAGGGTCGAGGTCAGGCCGTGCGTGTGCTCGGTCGCGCCCTGGAGGTAGATGCCGGCGGTGACCTCGGGCGAGAGCTCGACCCGGTGGTCCCGGCCGACGCGTACGGCGTCGTTGTCGTCCCGCAGACAGAGTTTGGCGGCTCTGCCCAGCATGGTGTCGAGGTCGCGGGGGCGGTAGCCGGTGGCGTGCACGAGCACGTCGCAGGTGAGCACCTCCCGTTCTCCGGTGGGGAGATACTCGACGGTCACGTCCAGCCGGTCGTCCAGCTGCTCGACGTCCCGGATGCGGGACACGTTGCGCATCCGCAGCCGCTCGTGGCCCTGGACCTTCTCGCGGTACATGGTGGCGTACAGCGTCTCGATCAGATCCATGTCCACCACCGAGTAGTTGGTGGAGCGGTGGTAGTCGTGCAGGGACTGCTTCACCTCCGGCCGCGACCGGAAGTAGACGTCCACGGCCTCCGGGTCGAAGATCCGGTTGGCGAACGGGCTGTCGTCGGCGGGCGTGTAGCCGTACTTGGCGAACACCGCGCAGACCTCGGTGTCGGGGAAGGAACGGTGCAGGTAGTCGACCGCCTCGGCGCCGCTCTGGCCCGCGCCGAGCACGAGGATGCGGTCCACGGAGGCACCCGTGCCGGTCAGTTCGCGGGTGCGCGGGACCAGTTCGCTGTTGTGCCAGATGCGGTCCGACAGGGCGGTACCCGGCGGGACGTGCGGTTCGAGGCCGACGGCCACCGAGATGTTGCGGGCCCGGCGTACCACCGTGCGCCCCGGCTCGCCGGGTACGCGGCTGACCACGTCGAACCAGCGGACCTCGCCGGTCTCGGTCAGTACGGGCTCCACGGACACGACCTCCGCGTCGTACGTGACCTGGTCCGCGACCCGGGACGCCGCCCACTCGAAGTACTCGTGGAACTCGATCCGCAGCGGGAAGAGGGTCTTCGCGTTGAGGAAGTCCACCAGCCGGCCGCGGTCCCGCAGGAAACACAGGAAGCTGAAATCGCTGGTGGGATTGCGCATGGTGACCAGGTCCTTGAGAAAGGACACCTGCATGGTCGCGTCGTCGATGAGCATGCCGCGGTGCCAGCCGAACCGCGGCTGGCGCTCCAGGAACTCGGCGTGAATGTGCTCCTCGGGCGCGGCTTGTGCGTTGTGTTCGGCGATGGCTATGGCCAGCGCCAGATTCGACGGGCCAAACCCAATACCGAGCACGTCATGGACGGCGTCCGGTTCGTCGTGCAGTGCGTTCACCGCAACTTCCCTTCCCCTAGGCGCCCTGATGGTAAATAAGGTTAGCCTTACCTTGCAATGGTGTGTCCTACGGAAGGATCGGCTATGCGGGTCGTCATGTTCGGCTATCAGACCTGGGGGCATCGGACCCTCCAGGCTTTGCTGGACTCCGGTCACGAGGTGGTCATGGCAGTCACCCACCCCAAGAGCGATCACGTGTACGAGAAGATCTGGGACGACTCGGTGGCCGACCTCGCCGAGAAGCACGGCATCCCGGTACTGCTGAGGAATCGCCCGGACGATCCCGAACTCCTCGGTGCGCTAAGGGAGTTGGAGCCTGATCTGATCGTCGCCAACAACTGGCGCACCGTGCTGCCCCCCGAGGTCTTCGACCTCCCGGAGCACGGCACGCTCAACATCCACGACTCGCTGCTCCCGGCGTACGCGGGCTTCTCGCCGCTGATCTGGGCGCTCCTCAACGGCGAACGGGAGGTCGGTGTCACCGCACACCGTATGAACGCGGAGTTGGATGCCGGTGACGTGCTGTTGCAACGGGCCGTACCGGTGGGGGCCCGTGACACGGTGACAGACCTCTTCCATCGCACTGTGGACTTGATCACACCGGTGGTCCACGAGTCCCTCGCGCTCATCGCGTCGGGCCGCGCGCAGTGGATCCCGCAGGACCGCAGCAGGGCGAGCTTCTTCCACAAGCGGTCGCTGGAGGACAGCCGCATCGACTGGAGTTGGCCCGCCGAGGCGCTGGAGCGACTGATCCGCGCTCAGTCGGACCCGTATCCGAACGCCTTCACTCATCACAAGGGCCGGCGGATACGCATCGTCGAGGCCGCGGTCTCGGAGGGCTGCTACGGCGGCACCCCGGGCCGGATCTTCATCCGCGAGGGCGACGGGATCGTGGTGGTCGCGGGGGCGGAGGCGCGGAACGGGCGGCTGCGGGGGCTGTTGGTGAAGCGGGTGCGGACGGAGGACGGGGCGGAGGTCGCGGCGACGGAGTACTTCCGCACGATGGGCGGATATCTGACGGGGCACCCCTAGCGGTGTGCTCGCCCCCGCCGCCCCTCCCCGTCCCTGGGGGCTGACATCGGGGGCGCAGCCCCCAGGGACGGGACGGGTAGGGGCGGCGGGGGCGAGGAAAACCTACCGGTCCCGGTGGTGGCGGCCCATCGGGATCACCATCGGGGTGTTGCTGACCGGATCCAGGGTGATGCGGCAGGTCAGGTCGAAGACATCCTCGACCGTCTCCTCCGTGATCACCTCCGCCGGCGAACCCTCCGCCACAATCCGCCCCGACTTCATCGCGACCACGTGATCGGCGTACCGGCAGGCCTGGTTGAGGTCGTGCAGGACCATCACCACCGTGCGGTTCTCACGGCGGTTGAGGTCCGTGATCAGGTCCAGCACGTCGATCTGGTGGGCGAGGTCGAGATACGTCGTCGGCTCGTCCAGGAGCAGCACGGGCGTGCCCTGCGCGACCGCCATCGCGATCCACGCACGCTGCCGCTGCCCACCGGACAACTCGTCCACCGGCCGATCCGCCAGGTCGGTCATGTCGGTCGCGGCCAACGCCCCGTGCACGGCCTGCTCGTCCGCCTTCGACCACTGCCGCCACCAGGTCTGGTGCGGTGAACGACCCCGGTTCACCAGGTCGATGACCGTCAACCCCTCCGGCGCCGTGGGGCTTTGGGGCAGGATGCCGAGCCGCTGCGCCAACTCCCGCGTGGGGATGGACTGGAGGGCACGCCCGTCCAACTGGACCGCGCCCTCTCGGGGCGTCAGCAGCCGGGCCAGGGCACGCAACAGCGTCGACTTCCCGCACGCGTTGGCGCCGACGATCGCGGTGATCCGGCCCGGCGGCACGGCCAGGTCGAGGCCGTCCACGACCACCCGGTTGTCGTACGACAGACGCAGGCCCGTCGCCCTCAGCTCCGGGTCGGGAACCGGGTCCCCGGGAGTGGGCAGGGGATCGACCGGCATGGCCTCGGCCGCCGTGGACAGCGCGTCAGCCGGCATCGTGGGGTCCGTCGACATGGGATCAGCCTCCTGAACCCGCGCGGTTGGCGCGGATGAGCAGCCAGAGCAGGATGGGCGCGCCGAGCACGCCGGTGACGATTCCGACCGGCAGTTCCGTGCCGGAGATGAGCGTGCGGGCGATGAGGTCGCTGCCCAGGACCATCAGCGCCCCGGTCAGTCCCGAGGTCAGCGTGGGCGGCCAGGCGGTGCGGGCGAGCCGCTGGGCGATCTGCGGGGCGGCCAGCGCCACGAAGGCGACCGGTCCGGCGGCTGCCGTCGCGAAGGCGATCAGGCCGACGCCGGAGAGCAGGACCGCCAGGCGTACGGGCTGGACGCGGGTGCCGAGGCCGGTCGCCACGTCGTCGCCGAGTTGGAGTGTGCGCAGCAGCCGGCCGAGCAGCAGTGCCGTCGGCAGCAGGACGGCCAGGGAGATCGCGAGCGGTCCGACCTCCGACCAGGTGCGGCCGTTGAGGTTGCCGACCAGCCAGCCCGTCGCGGCCTGGGCCTCGAACCGGCCGCCCCTGGCGACCAGGTAGTCGGTGGCGCTCGTGCAGATCCAGGCGACGCCGATGCCGACCAGGATGATCCGGTAGCCGGTGGTGCCGCGCCGCCAGGCCAGTACGTACACGATGACGGCCGAGGCCAGCGCGCCGAGCAGGCCGAGCGCCTGGGTGCCGAGGCCGCCGTCCCAGCCCAGGACGATGCCCGCGACCACGAACAGTCCCGCGCCCTGGGTGAGGCCGATCATGTCGGGGCTGGCCAGCGGATTGCGGGTCATGGTCTGGAAGAGCCCGCCGGACGCCCCGAACGCGATCCCGGCCAGCAGCCCCACCAGGGAGCGCGGCAGCCGCAGTTCCTGGACGACGAGCACGGTGCCGGGGTCGCCGGAGCCGGCCAGGGCCCGTACGACGTCGGTGAGGGCGATCGGGTAGTCGCCGATCGTCAGGCTCCAGCAGAAGAGCAGGAAGGCGCCCACGGCGAGCAGCACACCGACCGTCACCAGGCGGGGGCGGAGGATCCCGGAGACCGGGGGTGCCGTCAGACGGAAGGCGCGCCGGCCCCGAAGGGACGGGGTGGCGGGCGCCGGAGTGGCCGTGGGGTCGGCGGAGTCCGTGAGGCCGGTGGTCCTGGGATTCGTCATGCTCACACCTCCGCCAGTTTCCGGTGCCGCACCAGGGCGATGAAGAAGGGCCCGCCGATGAAGGCGACGATCACTCCGGCCTGGACCTCGATGGGCCGGGCGATCAGGCGCCCGATGATGTCGGCGCTGAGCAGCAGGATCGGCGCGAGGACGGCGGACAGCGGCAGCAGCCAGCGCTGGTCGGGGCCGATGCCCGCCAACTGGGCCAGCACCCGGGCGACATGGGGTACCACGAGTCCGATGAAGACGACCGGGCCGATGACCGCGACGGCGGCGCCGGTCAGCAGGGTGACCGCTGCCACGCCCTGGAGCCGGACCAGGCCGAGGCGGCGGCCGAGCGAGGCGGCCACGTCGTCGCCGAGGGCCATGCTGTTGAGCGCGGGCGCACTGGCGAGGGCCAGCACCGCGCCGACGGCGAGGAACGGCAGAATCCGTAGCACGGTCTCGCCGTCCTGGTCGGACATCGAACCGGCCGACCAGAAGCGGTAGCGGTCCAGGGCGTCGGGGTCGGTCAGCACGATCGCGCTGGTCAGGGACGAGAGGAAGGAGGTCACCGCGATGCCGGAGAGCGCGAGTTTGACCGGGGTGAGCCCGGAGCGCCCGAGCCTGCCCAGCAGGTACACGACGACGCTGGCCACCATCGCACCCGCGAACGCGAACCACACGTATCCGTAGAACGAAGCGATGTCGAACACCCCGACGGCCACCACGATCGCGAACGAAGCGCCCGCGCTCACCCCGAGGATCCCAGGGTCCGCGAGCGGATTGCGGGTCAGCGCCTGCATGAGCGCGCCCGACAGCCCGAGCGCCGCTCCGGCCGTCAGCCCGAGCGCCGTCCGAGGTACCCGGGCCGACCAGATGACGTTGTCGACGAACCGGCTGGACGCGTCGCCGAGCAGTGCCCGCACCACCTGATCGGGCGGAATGCCGGCCGCGCCGACGGCTAGTGACAGAAGGCACAGTCCGAGCAGGACGGCGCCCAGCGCCGCCACCAGCAGAGCGGGGCGAACCCTTCTGCCCCGCGTCACCGTCCGGTCTCCAACGGGTAACTCCCTTAGGTTAGGCAGGCCTTAATAGTAGAGGTGAGAAGCAGGTCCGCCGGAACTGGGGTCTTTTGGTTAGGCAATGCTTACCTTAGTATGGCCCGCGGTCCTCCGGCTGAGCCGGTCCGTACACCCAGGAGGCACGGTCGCCTGTGTCCGGTTTCGAAGTACGCGTGCCCGGTATCGACGGCGCGGAAGGCGCACACGCGGCCTTCTGGCTGCGTCGCCTCGCTCCGCTCCCGCAGGAGACCGCTCTCCCGGTCGATTTCCCGTACCCGCTGCGCGCCACCGGTGATCGGCACACCCTTCGCCGCCCGCTGACCACAACCGCCAGTGAATCGATTCTCCTGTCTGCGTACGCGGCCGTCCTGCACCGCTACAGCGGTGCCCGGGACATCACCCTCGGGTACGCCGGACTGCCGCTGAGGATCGCCGTCGACGGCGACGCGCCCTTCACGGACCTGGTGCGGCGGGTGTCCGAGGCGCGTGAGGAGGCCGAGGCCCACCGGGTCGAACCCGACACGCTCGTCGACCTGTTGCGCCCCGACCCCACCCGGGGCGGCGGCATGCTCTTCAACACCGCGTTCGGCGACGTGCCGACCGGCGGGGACCTGCTCGACCTCGTGCTCGCGGTCCACGCCGGTGAGCTGCGGGTGACCTACCGCGACGACCTCTTCGAGGCCGCGACCGCCGAGCGCGTCGCCGACCACTACTCGACCCTGCTCGCCGACGCCCTCGCCCACCCGCACACCCCCGTCGGCGAGTTGGCGCTGCTCGACGCCGAGGAGCACGGCCGCGTCCTGCGCGACTGGAACGACACCGACCACGACATCCCGCTGCGCACCTGGCCGGAGATGTTCGCCGACCAGGTACGGCAGCGCCCGGACGAGATCGCGCTGGTCTTCGAGGACACCCGGCTCACCTACGCCGAACTGGACGACCGCGCGGGCCGCCTGGCCGCCGCCCTGATCGCCCGGGGCGCCGGACCCGAGCGCGTGGTCGCCCTCGCGGTGCCCCGCTCGGCGGAGCTGATCGTCGCCGAGGTCGCGGTGCTGAAGTCGGGAGCCGCCTACCTCCCGGTCGACACCGACTACCCGGCCGACCGCATCTCGTACATGCTCGCCGACGCCACCCCCGTCTGCCTGGTCACCACCGCCGAGGTCACCGACGACATCCCGGCGAACGACGGCACCCAGGTCCTGGTCCTCGACGCGCCCGACACCGTACGGGAGTTGGCGGAGCACCGGCCCGCCGACTCCGACCCGGCCTCACTGTCGATCGCCAACGCCGCCTACGTCATCTACACCTCCGGCTCCACCGGCCGCCCCAAGGGCGTGGTCCTCACCCACGCGGGCGTCGCCAAGCTGGTCGCCACACAGAGCGAGCGGTTCGGGATCGGCCCGCACAGCCGGGTGCTCCAGTTCGCCTCGCCCAGCTTCGACGTGGCCTTCTGGGACCTGTGCCTCGGTCTGCTCTCCGGCGGCCGGCTCGTTGTCGTACCGTCCGAACGCCGGGTGCCCGGCCGCGCGTTGGCCGACTACGCCCACGCCAACGGCATCACGTTCATGATCCTGCCGCCCGCCCTGCTGGCCGCGATGCCCGAGGACGTCGAACTCCCGCCCGCCACGCTGCTCGCGGGCACCGAGCGCGTCTCGCCCGAGCTGGTCGGACGGTACGCCCGCGGCAGGATGATGTTCAACGCGTACGGCCCCACCGAGGCCACCACCAACTCCACCCTCGGCCTGTGCGACCCGGACATCCCGGCCGGTTCCGTCGTCCCCATCGGCATCCCGGACCCGGGCACGCGCGCGTACGTCCTCGACGGCCGCCTGGGGCCCGTCCCCGCCGGTGTCCCCGGCGAGCTGTACCTCGGCGGCGCCGGGCTCGCCCGTGGCTACCTCGGGCGGCCCGACCTGACCGCCGAGCGGTTCGTCGCCGATCCGTTCGGCGCACCGGGCGAACGCCTTTACCGCACCGGTGACCTGGTCCGTTGGCAGGCCGACGGCCGACTGGTCTTCCTGGGCCGCGCCGACTCCCAGGTCAAGATCCGCGGCTTCCGTATCGAGCCCGGCGAGATCGAGTCCGTGCTCCGCGCCCACCCGGCGGTCGACCAGGCAGCGGTCGTCGTACGCGAGGACCGCCCCGGCGACCGCCGCCTCGCCGCGTACGTCGTGCCCGCGCTGGACAGCGACGCGGCCGGCCATGACAGAGCCGACCAGGTCCAGGAGTGGAAGGACCTGCACGAACTGCTGTACTCCGCCGCCGGATCGGAGGGCGGCACGGACGACCCGGCAACGCTCCGCGAGAACTTCGCGGGCTGGAACAGCATGTACGACGGGCTGCCCATCCCCGTCGAGGAGATGCGCGAGTGGCGCGCGGCGACCGTCGCCCGCATCACGGACCTCGCGCCCCGCCGCGTGCTGGAGATCGGC
The DNA here is from genome assembly GCF_036174265.1 of Streptomyces sp. NBC_00285. Lineage (NCBI taxonomy): Bacteria > Bacillati > Actinomycetota > Actinomycetes > Kitasatosporales > Streptomycetaceae > Streptomyces > Streptomyces sp. NBC_00285. The sequence continues at coordinate 9,056,928 of NZ_CP108055.1, forward strand.
GTCGGCAGCGGTCTGATCCTCGCCCGCATCGCGCCCGACTGCGACGAGTACTGGGGCACCGACCTCTCCGAGGAGGCCGTAGGCGCCCTGCGCACCCAGATCCACGCGGTCCCCGAACTCGCCGACCGGGTACGGCTGTCCGCGCGGCCCGCGCACGACGTGAGCGGACTTCCGGCCGCCCACTTCGACACCGTCGTCATCAACTCCGTCGCCCAGTACTTCCCGAACGCCGACTACCTCACCGACGTCGTCCGCGCGGTCGGCACCCTCCTGGCCCCCGGCGGACGGCTGTTCATCGGAGACGTCCGCAACGCGCGACTCCTGCGCTGCCTGCGCGCGGCCGTGGAGAGCCGTCGCACCGACGACACGGACGACAAGCAGGCCCTGTCGGCAGCCGTCGAGCGCTCGGTGGCCTGGGAGGGCGAACTCCTCCTGGACCCCGACTACTTCGCGGCGCTCGACGGCTTCGACGCCGAGATCCACGTCAAACGCGGCGCCCACCACAACGAACTGACCCGGTACCGCTACGACGTGATGCTCAGCAAGCAGACGGCCGTCCCGGAGCCGGCCGACGGTACGGAGATCGTCTGGAGCGGGCCCGAGGCACTCGAAGCCCTCCTGGCCGAAGGACCCGCACTGCTCCGCGTCACCGGCGTGCCCAACGCCCGCCTCGCCGAGGACCTGGCCGCACTGTCCGCCCTGGACGACAGCAGCCGTACGGCGGACGCCCCGGACCCCGAGGTCTTCCACGCTCTCGGCGCCCGCCACGGCCTGCGCACCGCCGTCACCTGGAACGGCAGGGCCGACGACGGCAGCCTCGACATCGTGTTCGCCCTCGGCGACACCCCGCTCACCGGTCTCTACCGCCCTTCCGGCACGGCCCCGCACGCCAACCGTCCGGCACCCTTCCGGGACATCAACGCCCTGATGAGGGGCCTGCGTTCGTACGCCGCCGATCGGCTCCCCGAATACATGGTCCCCGCGGCTGTCGTCCCCCTCGACCGGCTCCCGGTCACCCCGAGCGGCAAGCTCGACGGCGCCGCACTCCCGACCCCCGACTACGGCGCTCTCAGCGCGGGACGCCCGCCCCGCGACGCCCGCGAGGAACTCCTGTGCGCCGCCTACGCCGAGGTGCTGGGCCTGCGCTCGGCCACCATCGACGACGACTTCTTCGCCCTCGGCGGCGACAGCATCACCGCCATCCAGCTCCTCGTCCACGCCCGCCGGGCCGGTCTGCGCCTCAGCTCCCGGGACGTCTTCAAGCACCGCACGGTCGTCGCACTCGCCGCCGCGGCGGGCGAGGTCGTCCGGGAGGACGCCCGATCGGACACCCCCCTCGTCGTCCTCGACGCGGTCGAACTCGCCGACATCCAGGGCGAGTTCCCGCTCACCGTCGAGGAGGCACTGCCGCTGAGCCCCCTCCAGGCGGGCTTCTGGTTCCACTCCCTCGTCGACGGAGCCGACCTCGACGCGTACGTCGTCCAGCAGGCCCTCGACCTGACCGGACCTGTCGACGGCGAAGCCCTGCGGCTGGCAGCCCAGCGAGTCCTGGACCGGCACGCCCCGCTGCGCGCCTGCTTCCGCCGCCGCCCGGACGGACAGCCCGTGCAGCTCGTCGCCGGGAACCTGGAACTGCCCTGGCGGGACGTGGACCTGACCGTCCACGCCGGCCCCGCCCGCGCCCCGCTGGCCGACGCGGTCGCCGCCGCCGAGCGCGCCCACCGCTTCGACCTCGCCAACCCGCCCCTCATGCGCTGCGCGCTGATCCGGCTCGACGAACACCGCAGCCGACTGCTTCTGACGTTCCATCACATCGTGGCCGACGGCTGGTCGTTGCCCGTCCTGCACCGCGAACTGATGGCCTCCTACGGAGACACCCCGGCCGCGCTGCCCGAGCCCGCGCCCTACAGTGCCTACCTGCGCCGACTGGCCGGAGCCGACCGCGAGGCCGCCCGCTCGGCCTGGCGTACGGCTCTCGCGGGGATCGAGGAACCCACCCGGCTCGTCGAGACCCCCGCCGACGGAACGCCCGTCGAGCCCGCGCAGATCCGCCTCGAACTGTCCGAGCAGGTCACCGCCCGGCTGGCCGCGCGGGCCCGGGAGCACGGCGTGACCCTGGGCACGGTCGTCCAAGGGGCCTGGGGGCTGCTCATCGGGCGGCTCACGGCACGCAAGGACGTCGTGTTCGGCACGACCGTCTCCGGCCGTGACGCCGAGGTCGAGGGCATCGAGTCGATGATCGGCCTGTTCATCAACACCCTCCCGACACGCTTGCGTTGGGAGCCCTCCGACACGCTCGCCGGTCTCCTCGGCCGGCTCCAGGACGAGCAGGCCCAACTGCTGGACCACCAGCACCTCGGCCTCGCCGAACTCCAGCGCGTCGCGGGCCTCGCGGGCGCCGGCGAGCTCTTCGACACTCTCGTCGTCCTTGAGAACTACCCGGCCGCGACCGACCTCGCCGACCCGACCGGCACCCTCCGTCTGACGGGCCACGAGTTCCACGACGCCGTCCACTATCCGCTCGCCCTGATCGTCAAGCCCGGCCGACGCCTCGACCTGCGGCTCAAGCACCACACCCAGCGGCTCGACGCCGACGCCGTACGCCGGATCGCGGACCGCCTCTCCCGCATCCTGCACGCCCTCGCCGCGGACCCGGGGCAGTCGGTCGCCGACGTGGACCTGCTGTCCACCGAGGAGCTCCTGGCCGCCCACCCGGCCGGCGAACACCGGGACATCCCCGCCACGACCCTCGCGGCGACCATCGAGGCCCAGGTGGCCCGCACCCCGGACGCGGCCGCCGTCGTGTACGAGGGCGAGACGCTCACCTACCGCGAACTGGATGTCAGGGCTGGGGTACTGGCTCGCAGGCTGACTGCTCGTGGCGTGGGCCCCGGCACGGTCGTCGCCGTCGCCGTGCCGCGCTCGGCCGAGTTGATGGTCGCGCTGCTCGGTGTCCTCAAGTCGGGCGCCGCCTATCTCCCGGTGGACGTGGACTACCCGGCCGACCGGGTGGCCCACATGCTCGCCGACTCCGGTGCCACCACCGTCGTCACCACCTCGGCGACCGCTCCCCACCTCCCGCCGGGGCATGCCCTTCTGCTGCTCGGCACCCCCGCCGAGGAGGCCGGCCCCGAGCCGCTGCCCGCCCACCCCGACGACGCGGCCTACCTGATCTACACCTCCGGCTCCACCGGCCGCCCCAAGGGTGTCGTCGTCACCCACCGGGCCATCGTCAACCGGCTGGCCTGGATGCAGGGCACCTACGAACTGACCGCAGCCGACCGGGTGTTGCAGAAGACTCCGGCCGGCTTCGACGTCAGCGTCTGGGAGTTCTTCTGGGCGCTGTGCGAGGGCGCCGCCGTGGTCCTCGCCCGCCCGGACGGACACCGCGACCCCGCCTACCTCGCCGGGCTGATCCGCGAACAGGGCATCACCGCCATGCACTTCGTGCCGTCGATGCTGGAGGCATTCCTCCGGTCCGACGAGATCACCGCCGACCCGGCCTGGGCCGCCTCCCTGCGCAACGTCTTCAGCAGCGGTGAGGCCCTGCCCGGCGCCGCCGCCGCCCACTGGCGCGAGCTGACCGGCGTACCGCTGCACAACCTGTACGGCCCCACCGAGGCGGCCGTGGACGTCACCCACCACTCCTTCGACGGCACACCCGGCACCACCGTGCCCATCGGACGGCCGGTGTGGAACACGGGCCTGCGGGTCCTGGATTCCTGCCTGCGTCCGGCGCCCGAAGGGGTCCCCGGCGAGCTGTACCTGACGGGCGTTCAGCTGGCGCGCGGCTATCACGCCCGGCCGGAGCTGACCGCCGAGCGGTTCGTCGCCGACCCGTACGGCGAGCCCGGCGCCCGGATGTACCGGACCGGTGACCTCGTGCGCCGCCGCGGGGACGGGGTGATCGAGTACCTCGGCCGCACCGACCGCCAGGTCAAGATTCGCGGCAACAGGATCGAACTCGGCGAGATCGAGGCCGCGTTGACCCGTCAGCCGACGGTCGCCCAGTCCGCCGTCACCGTGGGCGACGGTCAGCTGATCGCGTACGTCGTGCCCGCACGCGACGCCGAGGTGCCGCCGCCCGCCGCACTGCAGGCCGCGCTCGGCGAGGAACTCCCCGCCGCCGTCGTCCCGGCCGCCTACGTCGTCCTCGACGCTCTCCCGCTCACCCCGAGCGGCAAGCTCGACCGGGCCGCGCTGCCCGCCCCGCAGACGGTACGGGCCGAGACGCGCGCCCCGCGCAACGAGCGGGAGCACGCCCTCACCGGGATCTTCGCCGCCGTACTGAAACTCGACGAGGTCGGTATCGACGACGACTTCTTCATGCTCGGCGGCGACAGCATCACCTCCATCGGCGTCTCCAGCCGAGCCCGCCGGGCGGGCCTGGACCTCGGCCCGCGTGACGTCTTCGAGCACCGCACCCCGGCCGCCCTCGCCGCAGCGGCGGCGCCCGTGGCCGAAGTGGCCGCTCTGCGCTCCTCGTTCGCCCTCACGCCCGAGGAGACCGAGCGAGTCCACCGGCTCAGTCCCGACCCCGTCGAGGACATCTGGCCGCTGGCCCCTCTCCAGGAAGGCCTGTTCTTCCACTCCACGTACGACGACAGCGCCCTGGACGTCTACACCGTCCACGAGTCCTTCGACCTCGCCGAACCCCTCGACACCGGCCGACTCCGCACCGCCGTACGGGTGTTGCTGTCCCGCAACCCCAGCCTGCGCGCCGGGTTCACCAGCGAGGGCCTGCGCCAGCCGGTGCAGTTCATCGTGCGCGACCCCGAGATTCCCCTCGAAGAGGTCGACCTCTCCGGACTTCCGGCGGACGAACAGGACGTACGGCTGCGGGAGTTGACCGAAGTCGAGCGCTCCCGGCGCTTCGACCTCACCCGGCCGCTGCTCTTCCGTATGCTCCTCGTCCGCCTCGGCGCGGACCGGGGCGACCGGCTGGTCGTCGGACGTCATCTGCTCCTGTGGGACGGCTGGTCCGCCTGGACCTTCCTCGACCAGCTCTTCGCCCTGTACGAGAACGGCGGCGACGCGAGCACCCTGCCCGCGCCCGGCAACTACCGTGACTACCTGACCTGGCTGGAGGTCCAGGACGCGGCCGTCGCCACCGGCGCCTGGCGGCGCGCCCTCGCCGGACTCGACGAACCCACACTGCTCGCCGCCGCCGACCAGGGCCTGGAACCGGACATCCCGGAAAGCCTCGACGTCCTCGTCCCGGACGAGGTCGGCGAGCGGCTGCGCGCCATCGGGCGGCGCCACGGGCTGACGCTCAACACCGTGCTCAACGCCGCCTGGGGACTCACCCTGGCCAGCGCGACCGGCCGCACCGACGTCGTCTTCGGCACGACCGTCGCCGGCCGGCCCAGCGAGGTGCCGGACATCGAGAACGTCATCGGCATGTTCCTCAACACCGTCCCCGCGCGCATCGCCTACGACCCGGCCGAGCCGGTGCTCGGACTGCTGCGCCGCGTCCAGGACGAGCGGCTCGCCGTCATGCCGTACGAGTATCTGGGTCTGGGTGTGCTGCAGGCCGAGACCGGGCACCGGCGGTTGTTCGACACGCTGTTCGTGCTGCGCAACAACGACACCGAGGAGCGGCTCGCGGAGCTGAGCGACCGGCACGGCGCCACGGCCGTCGCCAACGTCGACGCGACCCACTACCCGGTCAACCTCGTCGTCACCCCGGGCCGCTCCATCCAGGTCACCCTGACCCACCGGGCCGACGTCATCGCCCGCCCCCGGGCCCAGGACCTGCTCGACCGCTTCACCCTCCTCCTGGACCGCCTCACCCAGGACCTCGACGCCCCGGTCGGTGGCCTCGACCCGCTCCTCCCCGCCGAGCACGCCCAGTTGGCGGTCGAGCGGGCCGCAGGACGGGTCCCGGATCCCACGGAGACCATCGCCGACCTGCTGGCCGGCCAGGCCGCAGCCACCCCCGACGCCACGGCCGTCGTCTTCGGCGACCGCACCCTCACCTACGCCGAACTCGACACCCGCATCAACCGGATGGCCCGGCTGCTCATCGCGCGGGGCGCCGCCCCCGAACGGGTCGTCGCCCTCGGCCTGCCCCGCTCCCTCGACATGGTCGTCGCCCTGTTCGCCGTACTGCGCACGGGCGCCGCCTATCTGCCACTGGAGCTGGACTACCCGGACGACCGGCTCGCCGCGATGCTCGACGACGCCCGTCCGACGATGCTGCTGTCCACGGCCGCCGTGTCGGCGCGACTGGTGGGCGACACACCCCGCGTGCTGCTCGACGACCCGGAGATCGCCGCCGAACTCGACGCGCTACCGGGCGACTCGGTCTCCGTCGCCTTCGGCCTGGAACACCCGGCGTACGTCATCTACACCTCCGGTTCCACCGGCCGTCCCAAGGGCGTCGTCACGCCGTACCGGGGCCTCACCAACATGCAGCTCAACCACCAGAAGGAGATCTTCGAACCGGCCATCGCGTCGGCGGGCGGACGCAGACTGCGCATCGCGCACACCGTGTCCTTTGCCTTCGACATGTCGTGGGAGGAACTGCTGTGGCTGGTCGAGGGGCATGAAGTCCACATCTGTGACGAGGAGTTGCGGCGCGACGCCGAAGCCCTCGTCGCCTACTGTGAGCGCCATCGCGTGGACGTCGTCAACGTGACCCCGACCTACGCCCATCTCCTCATCGAGGAAGGCCTGTTGGAGGGCCACCGCCCGCCGCTGGTCCTCCTCGGCGGTGAGGCCGTGTCGGAGACGGTGTGGAACCGGCTCCGCGACACCGAGGGCACGTACGGCTACAACCTCTACGGGCCGACCGAGTACACCATCAACACCCTGGGCGGCGGCACGCTCGACAGTGCCACGCCGACCGTCGGCCGCCCGATCCGTGGCACCCGCGCCCACATCCTGGACGCCTGGCTGCGCCCGGTCCCCGAAGGCGTGCCGGGCGAGCTGTACATCGCCGGTATCGGTCTGGCGCGCGGCTACCTCAACCGGCCGTCCCTCAGCGCCGAGCGGTTCGTCGCCGACCCCTTCGGCGAGCCCGGCGAGCGCATGTACCGCACGGGTGACCTGGTCCGACGCAACCCCGACGGCAACCTCGACTTCCTCGGCCGCACCGACGACCAGGTCAAGATCCGCGGCTACCGTGTCGAGCTCGGCGAGATCGAGACCGCCCTCGCCCAGCACGACCGGGTCGCCCACGCCGCCGTCATCGTCCGCGACGAGCGCCTCGTCGGATACGTCGTACCCGCCCAACTGGCGGAAGGCGACCGGGACTCCGCCGAGCGCGACCAGGTCGGCGAATGGCAGGAGATCTACTCGGACGAGTACGAGGAGATCAGCACCGCCGTCTTCACCGAGGAGTACGCCGGCTGGGACTCCTCCTACGACGGCCTGCCCATCCCCTTCGATCACATGCGGGAGTGGCGCGAGGCCACCGTGGAGCGCATCCGCTCCCTGAAGCCCCGCAGGATCCTGGAGATCGGCGTCGGCTCCGGCCTGCTCCTGTCCAGGCTCGCCCCGGACGCGGAGGCCTACTGGGCCACCGACTTCGCCGCCCCCGTCATCCGCAAGATCGGGCAGGAGCTGCTCCAGGAACCGGAGTTGGCGTCCAGGGTCACCCTCCGCGCCCAGCCCGCCGACGATTTCACCGGCCTGCCCGGCGACGGCTGGTTCGACACCATCGTCATCAACTCCGTCATCCAGTACTTCCCCAGCATCGACTACCTGACCTCGGTGATCCGGGGCGCGATGGAGCTGCTGGCCCCCGGCGGAGCGCTGTTCGTCGGCGACATCCGCAACCTGCGGCTCGCCCGCACCTTCCAGACCGAGATCCAGGAAGCGAAGGGCGCCAGTGGCGACGCGCTGGGCCGGGCCGTCGAACGCGGCCTGCGCCTGGAGAAGGAACTCCTCGTCGACCCCGACTACTTCACCACCCTCGGCTACGGCGTCGACCTGCGCACCAAGCAGGCCCGCCGCCACAACGAACTCACCCGCTACCGCTACGACGCCGTCCTGTACGCCGACGAGCCGGACCTGCGGCTGACGGATGTGCCGAGCACCCCCTTCGAGGCAACCCAACTCGGCGCCGAAGGTGCTGACTTGACGGGTCTGCTCACCGTTGTGCCCCTGCGCCTCACCGGCATCCCCGACGCCCGTATCGGCACCGCAGGGGGAGTGGACCCAGAGGCGCTGCGCGACCTCGCCGCCGGGCTCGGGTACCACGTCCTGACCACCTGGTCCGGGCAACCCGGCACGTACGACGCAGTGTTCGTCACCGGCGAGGTACCGTCGCTCACCGCCGGGCTCTATCTCCCCGGCGGCGGAGCGGCCCCGTACGCCAACTCCCCGACGGCCGCCCGCGACGCCAACAGCCTGATCCGACAGCTCCGCGAGGACCTCAAGCAGCGGCTGCCCGAGTACATGGTCCCGGCCGCGTTCGTCACCCTCGACCGGCTGCCCATGAACGACAACGGCAAGCTGGACGTGCGCGCCCTGCCTGACGCCGAACCGGCCGTCGCCCTCGGCAGCGGACGCGGTCCCCGCAATCCGCAGGAAGAGGTGCTCGGCCGGCTCTTCGCCGAGGTGCTCGGACTGCCCGAAGTCGGCGCCGAGGACAGCTTCTTCGACCTCGGCGGCCACTCCCTCCTCGCCACCCGCCTCATCAGCCGGGCCCGCACCGAACTGGGCGCCGAACTGGCCATCCGGGACCTCTTCGAGGCGCCCACGCCCGAACTCCTCGCGGCCCGCGCCGACACCTCACGCCCGGCGCGCCCGGCCGTCACCCCTGTCGCCCGGCCCGAGTGCATCCCCCTCTCGGCCGCCCAGCGCCGTCTGTGGCTGGTGGAGCGGATCACCGGCAGCGGGGTCGCCTACAACTTCCCGCTGGTCTTCCGCCTCCGCGGCGACCTGGACCTCGACGCACTCCGGGCGGCCGTACGGGACGTCGCCGGACGCCATGAGGCCCTTCGGACCGTGTTCCCCGAGCAGGGCGGCGAGCCGTACCAGCTCATCGTCCCCGCGGCCGAGGCCGACCCCGAGTTCACCGTGACGGACTGCGCCGACGGAGACCTGGGCGGGCTGATCGAGTCGGCCCAGCGCCGCCCCTTCGACCTCACCGGCGAACTTCCCCTGCGCTGCCAGGTGTTGAGAGTCGGTCCGGCCGACCACGTGGTGGCCGTCGTGCTCCACCACATCACCACCGACGAGTGGTCCGACCGCCCCTTCCTGGCCGACCTGACGACCGCCTACCGGACCCGGCGCACGGGCCACGCCCCCGAGTGGGCGCCGCTGCCCGTCCAGTACGCCGACTACACCCTCTGGCAGGACGAACTGCTCGGCCAGGTCGGCGAGGCCCAGCTCGGCCACTGGACCGCCACCCTGCGCGACCTCCCCGAGGAACTGCAGCTGCCCCTCGACCGGCCCCGCCCCGCCGAGCCCACCGGCCGCAGCGGCAAGGTCCGCCTCGAACTGCCCGCCGCCACCGGGCGGGCCCTGCGCGATCTCTCCGGCACCACCGGCACCAGCATGTTCATGCTGTTCCAGGCCGCCACGGCCGCACTGCTGCACCGCCTCGGCGCCGGGGACGACATCCCCCTCGGGGCGCCCATCGCGGGCCGCACGGACGACGCGCTCGACGACCTGGTCGGCTTCTTCGTCAACACACTCGTGCTGCGGACGGACGTGTCCGGAGACGACCTGACGTTCTGTCAACTGATCGCTCGGGTAAGGGAGTCGTCCCTGGCCGCGTTCGAGCACCAGGACCTGCCCTTCGACCGGGTCGTGGAGGCCGTCAACCCGTCCCGGGTGCCCGGCCGCAACCCGCTCTTCCAGGTCATGCTGGGCTACCACCACCGACCCGACGGCGACCCCGATGTCCTCGGTATGCACACCGAGTGGTTCGACATGGACACCGGCATGGCCAAGTTCGACCTCCACTTCACCTTCGTCGACGAGTCGGACCGACTGACCCTGCTCCTGGAGTACGCGGCCGACCTCTGCGACGAGGCGACGGCCACCCGGACGGCGGGACGCCTGGTGCGGCTGCTGGACCAGGTGGCGTCCGGTCCCGACGTGCCGGTGCGGGACCTGGATGTGCTGGAGGAGTCCGAGCGGCGGGCCGTCCTCGGCTGGAACGACACCGCGCAGGAGGTGGCGTCCACGAGCCTTCCCGAGCTGTTCCGGGCCCAGGTGGCCCGTACCCCGGACGCGTTGGCGCTGGTGGACGGCGAACAGCGGCTGACGTACGCCGAGCTGGACTCCCGGGTGGAGCGGACGGCCCGGGTGCTGGCCGGACTCGGTGTGGGCCCGGAGAAGACGGTCGCCGTGGCGCTGCCTCGCTCGGCGGACCTGGTGGTCGCGCTGCTGGCGGTGCACCGGGCGGGCGGCGCCTATCTGCCGCTGGATGCCGACTATCCGCAGGAGCGACTGGCGTTCATGCTGGCCGACGCCCGCCCGGTGACCGTGATCAGGGACACGCTCCCGGAGGGCCCGCCGGACGGTGAACTCCCGCAGGAATACGACCCGTCGAGTCCCGCGTACGTCATCTACACCTCCGGTTCGACGGGCACCCCGAAGGGTGTCGTCGTCCCGCACGCGGGCATCGCGAACCGTCTGCTGTGGATGCAGGGGGAGTACGGCCTGAGTGCCGAGGACCGTGTCCTGCAGAAGACGCCGTCCAGCTTCGACGTGTCGGTGTGGGAGTTCTTCTGGCCGCTGATCACCGGTGCCGCCCTCGTGGTGGCGAAGCCGGAGGGCCACCGGGACCCCGCCTACCTCGCCGGGCTGATCGAGGAGCAGGGCGTCACGACCGTGCACTTCGTGCCGTCGATGCTCCAGATGTTCCTGGAGGAGCCGTCGGCGGCGGGCTGCCTGGGGCTGCGCCGGGTGCTGTGCAGCGGGGAGGCACTGCCCGACGAACTGGCCCAGCGGTTCCGTGCCGTGCTGCCGGCCGAACTGCACAACCTGTACGGCCCCACGGAGGCGTCGGTCGACGTCACCGCGGGCCAGGTGACGGAGCTGACCGACCGGGTGTCGATCGGCCGCCCGGTGTGGAACACCCAGGTGTATGTGCTCGACGCGGCGCTGCGACCGGTTCCGCCGGGCGTGGCGGGGGAGCTGTATCTGGCCGGTGACCAGCTCGCCCGTGGCTATCTGGGCCGCTCCGGTCTCACGGCGGAACGGTTCACGGCCAACCCCTTCGGGGCACCCGGTTCACGCATGTACCGGACCGGTGACCTGGGACGCTGGACGGCAGAGGGAACGCTCGCATACCTGGGCCGTACCGATGACCAGGTCAAGATCCGTGGCTTCCGCGTCGAACTCGGCGAGATCGAGTCCGTGCTCGCCCGCCACGACACCGTCGCCCACGTCAGCGTCGTCGCCCGCGACCAGCGGCTCGTCGCCTACGTCGTCCCCGCCGGCACCGCCACTGTCGACTCCGCCGGACTCCGCCGGCAGGCAGCCACCGCACTGCCCGAGCACATGGTTCCGGCGGCCTTCGTCGTCCTCGACGCGCTGCCCCTCACCCCCAGCGGCAAGCTCGACCGCCGCGCCCTGCCCGCCCCCGACTTCACCGCGACGACGGCCGGGACGGGCGAAGGGCTGCCGCGCACCCCACGCGAGGAGATTCTCCGCGGCCTCTTCGCGGACGTGCTGAACCTCGAACGCGTCGGCGTGGACGATGACTTCTTCGCCCTCGGCGGCCACTCGCTCCTCGCGATGCGACTGGCCGCCCGCATCCGGGCCGTACTCGCCACCGAGGTCTCACTGCGTTCGGTCTTCGAGGCGCCCACGGTCACCCGGCTCGCCGAGCGCCTGCGCGAAGGCAGTGAGGAAACCGGCGCCGGTCTGCCCGTTCTCGCTCCGGTGGAGCGCCCGGAGCGGCTGCCGCTCTCCTTCGCCCAGCAGCGCCTCTGGGTGCTCTACCGGGTGGAGGGCCCCAGCCCCACGTACAACATCCCGCTTGCCTGGCGGATCACCGGGCGGCTCGACACGGACGCGCTGCAACTCGCCGTCGACGACCTCGTGGCCCGGCACGAGCCGCTGCGTACCGTCTTCCCCGAGGAGGACGGGCGGGCGTACCAGCTGATCCTGGAGCCGGACCAGGCCAGGATCGAGGTGCGGACGGCCGCCGCCACCAGCGAGGAGGATCTCGCCGAACGCCTCGCGGAGGCCGCGTCGTACGGCTTCGAGCTCGACCGGGAGGCGCCGCTGCGCGCGCACCTCCTGAGCAACGGTGAGGACGAGCACGTCCTGCTGCTCCTGCTCCATCACATCGCGGGTGACGAGTGGTCCGACGGGCCGCTCACCCGGGACCTGACCGCCGCCTACGAGGCGCGTGCGGCGGGCCGGTCGCCCGAGACGGCGCCGCTGCCCGTCCAGTACGCCGACTACAGCCTCTGGCAGCGTGAGCTGCTCGGTGACGAGAACGACCCCAAGAGCGTGGCCTTCGGGCAACTGGCCTTCTGGAAGCGGACCTTGGACGGTCTGCCCGAGGAACTCGCGCTGCCCACCGACCGCCCGCGCCCGCTGGAGGCCAGCTACCGCGGTGGCGTGGTGGACATCGCTCTGGACGCCGAGCTGGCGTCCGGGCTGCGCGAGCTGGCCCGGTCGAGCCACGTCAGTATGTTCATGATCGTCCAGACGGCGGTGGCGGCACTGCTGACCCGGCTGGGCGCCGGCACGGACATCCCGCTCGGCAGCCCGATCGCCGGACGCACCGAGGAGGTGCTGGAGGACCTGGTCGGGTTCTTCCTCAACACCCTGGTGCTGCGCACCGACACCTCCGGCGACCCCGCGTTCCGCGAACTCCTCGCCCGGGTGCGGGAGACCGACCTGGCCGCCTTCGACCACCAGGACGTGCCGTTCGAGCGTGTGGTGGACGTCCTCAACCCCGCCCGCTCACTCTCCCGGCATCCCCTCTTCCAGGTCATGGTCGTGTACCTCGCCGCGGGCGTCGACGGTGGCGGCTTCGCGGGGCTCAAGTCGCGGCGGGAGGAAGTCGGCGCGGACGGCGCGAAGTTCGACCTCTCCTTCGACTTCGTGGAACGCGCGGGCGGAGCCGGCGTCGACGGTGTGCTGGAGTACAGCGCCGACCTCTTCGACCCGGCGACCGCCGAAGCGATCGCCGAGCGACTGATCCGCCTCCTGCGGGCGGTGGTCGTCGCCCCCGACATTCCGATCGGCCGGATCGACATCCTCGGTGCCGCCGAACGCCGCCGGATCCTGACCGAGTGGAACGCACGTCCGCTCCTCGCCGCGCCGACGACGGTGCCGGTCCTCTTCGAACGGCAGGCCGCACTGTCCCCGGACGCCCCCGCCGTGGCCTCCGACGGAACGGAGTCGACCTACGCGCAGCTCAACGCCGAGGCCAACCGCCTCGCCCGTCTCCTCGTCGCCCACGGCGCGGGCCCGGAGCGGCTCGTGGCGCTCGCCCTGCCCCGTACGGCCCGCACACTCCTGGCCATCCTCGCCGTGCAGAAGGCCGGTGCCGCCTATCTGCCGCTCGACCCGGACGCACCGGCCGGCCACCTCCGCGACACGCTCGACGACGCCCGACCGGTACTGACGCTCACCACACGGAACATCGCGTCACTGCTGCCCGTGTACGGCCCGCCCGTGCTGGAGCTGGACGCCCCGGCAACGGTCGGACTGCTCGCCGCCCAGGACGCGACCGACCTCCTCGACGGCGACCGCCTCGCCCCCCTCACCCCGCGCCACCCGGCGTACGTCATCTACACCTCCGGCTCCACCGGCCGGCCCAAGGGCGTGGTCATCACCCACGAGACCGTCGGCAACCTCTTCCACAGCCACCGCGAGACGCTCTACGCACCGGCGAAGGCCGCCACAGGCCGCAGTCACCTGCGGGCCGGACACGCCTGGGCGTTCTCCTTCGACGCCTCCTGGCAGCCCCAGCTGTGGCTGCTCGACGGGCACTGCGTGCACGTCGTGTCGGACGAGACACGCCGTGACCCGGAGCTGCTCGCGGCAGCCGTCGTCGAACACGGCTTTGACTTCCTGGAGGTCACGCCGTCGTTCTTCGCCCAGATGGCCGAGACGGGCCTCGTGCGTGCGGACGGGAGCTGCCCGCTGGCCGTCGTCGGCGTCGGTGGCGAGGCCGTCCCCGCCGCCCTGTGGGAGCGGCTCGGGCAGCTCGACGGCACCGAGGCCTTCAATCTGTACGGTCCCACCGAGTCCACCGTCGACGCCCTGGTGGCGCGGGTGCGCGACAGCGACCGGCCGCTCGTCGGCCGGCCCGTGGCGGGTACCCGGGCGTACGTCCTCGACGACCTGCTGCAGCCCCTGCCGCCCGGTGTGACAGGCGAGCTGTACCTGGCCGGCGGCGGCCTCGCCCGCGGCTATCTGGGCCGCCCCGCGCTGACCGCCGAACGGTTCGTCGCCGATCCCTTCGGCGATCCGGGCTCCCGGCTCTACCGGACCGGTGACCTCGCCCGATGGACCGCCGACGGATATCTGGACTACCTCGGCCGGGCCGACGACCAGGTCAAGATCCGCGGGTTCCGCATCGAACCAGGCGAGATCGAGGCCGTCCTCACGGCCGAACCGGACGTCGCCCAGGGTGTGGTGACGGTACGTCAGGAAGGTGCCCGGAAGCTGCTGGTGGCGTACGTGGTCCCCGCACCGGGCCAACTGCCCGACCCGGCGCGGCTGCGCGGCCAGGTTGGCCGTCACCTGCCCGACCACATGGTGCCGGCCGTCGTCGTCCTGCTGGAGCGGCTGCCCGAACTCGCCAACGGCAAGCTGGACCGATCCGCCCTGCCTGCCCCGGACTTCTCCGCCCTCTCCACCGGCCGGGCTCCCGGTTCCGCGCTGGAAGAGGCCCTGTGCGGTGTCTTCGCCGATGTGCTCGGACTGGACGAGCTCGGCGTCGACGACGACTTCTTCGCGCTCGGTGGCGACAGCATCATGGCGATGCAACTCGTCAGCAGGGCGCGGGCGGCGGGCGTACGGATCACTCCGCGACTCGTGCTGCGCCACCGCACGGTGGCCGGCCTCGCCGAGGTGGCGACCACCACCGGCTCCGCCACGGCCCGTCCCGCGGACGACGGCACCGGAACCGTCCCGCTCACGCCGGTCATGCACTGGCTGCGCGAACTGGGCGGCCCGTATCGGAGCTACCACCAGTCGGCCCTCGTACAGACGCCCGCCGCCCTGGACCGGCCGAAGCTCGCCGCCGTGCTTCTGGCGCTCGCCGACCGGCACGCCATGCTCCGCGCCACCCTCGTACGCACCGAAGCCGGTGACTGGACCCTTGAGGTGCCGGCGGCCGGATCGGTGGACACCGGGACGTGGATCGAGCGGGTCGACGTCGCCGGACTCGACGGCCAGGAGCTGCGGGCGGTCGTCGGGGACCGTGCCCACGCGACCCGCGCCGCACTGGACCCGGAGACGGGCGCCATGGTGCGGGCCGTGTGGTTCGACGCGGGCGACGAGCCCGGCAGGCTCCTCTTGATGGCCCACCACCTTGTCACCGACGGTGTGTCCTGGCGGATTCTGCTGCCCGACCTGGCGGCGGCCTGGACCGACGTCGAGGCCGGACGCCCGGCGCGACCCGCGTCCGTCGACACCTCGTTCCGCACCTGGTCGCGCAGGCTTCAAGAGCTGGCCCAGGACCCGGCCCGCGAGGCGGAACTGCCGTTCTGGACCGGCGTACTCGAAGGAGCCGCGCCCCTCCCGCTCGACAGCCCGCTGGACCCGGTCCGGGACACGGCCGGCACGGTTCGGCGACTGGAACTGCGGCTGCCCACCACGATCACCGGCCCGCTGCTGTCCACCGTGCCGTCAGCCTTCACCGCGACCGTCAACGACGTGCTGCTCACCGGCCTCGGCCTCGCCGTCGCCGACTGGCGGCGGCGCCACGGGGCCGGCGAGGGCGGTCCGACCTTGGTCGACCTCGAAAGCCACGGCCGCGACGAGGAGTTGGCGGGGGACGCCGATCTGTCCCGTACGGTCGGCTGGTTCACCAGCGTCTTCCCGGTCCTGCTCGATCCCGGACCCGTCGACCTGGACGCGGCCCTGGAGGGCGGGCCGGAGGTCGAGGAGGCGCTCGCCCGGGTGCGCGCCCACCTCGGTTCGCTGCCCGCGAACGGCGCCGGGTACGGCATGCTCCGCCACCTCAACCCCCGTACGGCCCCGGTCCTGGCGGACTTCGAGGCACCGCCGATCGAGTTCAACTACCTCGGCCGCTTCGACGTCCCCGAGACGACGGACTGGTCCTACGCCCCCGAGGAGGACGTCTCGGACATCGGCGCCGAGCCGGGGATGCGGGAGGGCCACGCCCTCGGCATCAACGTCGTCACCGAGGACCGCGCCGACGGGCCGGTGCTGGCCGCCCACTGGTCCTGGCCCGCCGCCGTTCTGTCCGAGGAGGCGGTCCGGGACCTGGCGGAGACCTGGTTCAGGGCGCTCAGGGCACTGGTCGCCCGCGCCGGGACCCCCGACCGACACTGACCGGCACCACCCGGCTCACCGACCCCGACACCCGTACCCCGACGCATCCACCCCGACCGAGGAGTATTCCTGTGAGCGGCAACACCAACCCCTTCGAGAACCCCGACGGCGTCTACTCCGTGCTCGTCAACGACGAGGGCCAGCACAGCCTGTGGCCCGACTTCGTCGACGTACCGGCCGGCTGGACCGTCGCCCACGGCCCGGCGCCCCGCCAGGAGTGCCTGGACCACATCGAGACAAACTGGACGGACATGCGGCCCAAGAGCCTGGTCGAGCGCATGGGGCAGGCAGGCTGAGGCTCGGATCGTCAGCCGACCCGGAACGAGGAACCGACGTCCCATGCTCACCACGCGACTGACCAACGCCCGCGTCCTCACCATGGACCCCGACCACCCCGTCGCCCACGACCTGGGCATTTGGCGGGGCCGGATCGTGGGCCTGGACGAGGCTGTGACCGGGCTGCCCGCTGAGCGGGTGGTCGACCTCCAGGGCGCGACCGTGCTGCCCGGGTTCATCGACAGCCATGTCCACCTGGCCTGGACGGGGTTCAAGGCGGCCACGCCCACGGTCGCGCCCTGTGTCCGGATCGAGGACGTGCTCGCCGTCGTGGCGCAGGCGGCGGCGCAGGTCCCGCCCGGCGGCTGGGTGGACGTCGCGGGGTACGACCAGCGGGGGCTCGGCCGGCACCTGACCCTGCCCGAACTGGACAAGGCCGCCGCCGGACGCAAGGTGCTCCTGATGCACGACTCGGGACACGGGTGCGCGGTCAGCAGCCCGGTCCTCGACCTGCTGCCCGGCGTCGTCCCGCACGAGGGCGCCTTCCTCGCCGAAGGAGCCATGGGCGCGGCACGCGCTCTCCGACTCCCGCACTCGCAGGAGGAGTTGGCGCAGGCGATCGGACGGGCCGCGCGTGCCTGCCTCGCCGAGGGGATCACCGCGTGCGCCGAGGCGGGCATCGGCGGCGCGCTGCTCGGCAACAGCCCCGTCGAGCTGGGTGCCTACCAACTCGCCCGGGAACGTGGCCTGTTGCCGCTGCGGGTCCAGTTGATGGTGGCCGCCGACCGGCTGCACTCCGTCGCCGCACACGAGGACGACGGCATCCCGCGCGCCATCGACCTCGGACTGCGCACCGGGTTCGGCGACGACCGGCTGTCCGTCGGCGCGCTGAAGGTGTACACCGACGGCGGCATGATGGCCCGCACCGCCGCACTCACCAGCCCCTACCAAGGGCTCGACACCTCGGGGCAGTTGCAGGACGACCCCGAACTCCTGCACCGGACCATCGTGGACGGGCATCTCGCGGGCTGGCAGCTCGCGGTGCACGCCATCGGCGACCGTGCGGCCGACGTGGCGATCCACGCGCTGGAGGAGGCGCAGCGGCTGCGGCCCCGGCCGGGCGCCCGGCACCGCATCGAGCACGCCGGGCTGATCCGTCCCGATCAGCTGCCCCGGCTGGCGGCGCTGGGCGCGACGGCCGTCGTGCAGCCCAACTTCCTGCGGTACTTCGGCGACGACTACGCGTCGATCATGGGGGAGGAGCGGGCGCCCTGGATGTACCGGGGGCGGGGGTTCCTGGACCACGGCATCCGGCTGGTGGGGAGCTCCGACCGGCCGGTGGCGGACGGGTCGCCACTGCGGGCGATTCAGTTCATGGTCGAACGGGCTTCGTTGTCAGGGCAGTTGATCGGCCCGGATGAGGGCATCAGCGTCGACGAGGCGCTGCGCGCCTACACCGTCGACGGCGCCTGGGCCTGCCACTGGGAGGACAGCGTGGGCAGCCTCACGCCGGGCAGGCGTGCCGATGCCGTCGTCCTGGGGGACGATCCCACGGGCGTCGACAGCTCGCGCATCGGGGACATCGAGGTCGTGGCGACACTCGTCGACGGCCGGGAGACCGAGGAAGGAAATCTGTGAGCGCTCCGACGACGGACGGCATCAGCGGCATCACCGGGTACGCGCATCTGTGGCAGGACTCGCCCCACGCGCCCCGCTGGGTCCTGTGGGACACCGCCGGGGAGGTTCTGGTCTTCGACCGGGACGTCAACTGCCCCGTCCACATCGACGACGAGGCGATCCGGGACGAGGTGCTGCGCCGGATGCGCGCGGCGGGCGTACCGGAGAGCCCGGAGTACCCGGGCCGTCCCTGCGGCCGCTAGCACTCCGGGCACTCGATGTCGGCGAACCGTCACACCCCTTCAGGACCGCATCAGCAGCTGGAAGTCGAAGGTGTAGCGCGACGCCCGGTAGATGTGCGTGCCGAACTCCACGGCCCGTCCGGTGTCGTCGTACGCCGTGCGCTGCATGGTGAGCAGGGCGGCACCCTCCGGCTCCTGAAGACGCTTGGCCTCCGCGTCGGTGGCCGCGCGGGCGCCGACGGTCTGGCGGGCGCTGTGCAGGGTGATGCCCGCCGTGCGCAGCATCCGGTACAGGCCCGTCGACTCCAGCCGGACGGTGTCGAGTTCGAGGAGTCCCGAGGGGATGTGGTTGCACAGGAACGCCACCGGTTCGCCGTGCGTGCAGCGCAGCCGCTCCAGCACGACGACCTCGCTGCCCTCCCTCACCCCGAGGGCGGCGGCGACCTCGGCGGACGCGGGCTGCCTCTCGTTGCGCAGGACCTGGGTGCTGGGCCCCTGTCCGGCCGTCTCCAAGTCGTCGTACAGACTGCTCAGTTCGAGCGGACGCCTTACCTGGCTGTGCAGCACCTGGGTACCGACGCCGCGACGGCGTACGAGCAGGCCCTTGTCGACCAGCGACTGGATCGCCTGGCGGACCGTGGGTCTGGACAGGCCGAGCCGGACCGACAGGTCGATCTCGTTGCCCAGGAGATCGCCCGGGGCCAGGACCCCGTGCTCGATCGCCGCCTCCAGCTGCTGGGCCAGTTGGTAGTAGAGCGGGACCGGGCTGGAGCGGTCGAGTGTGAAGTCCCAGGTGCCGAGCGGGGAGCCGGACACCGTTCGGACGCGTTCACCGGGTGTCATCACCGGGACACCTCCCTTGTTCGTCGTGCGGGAGCTTGGGGACCCCCGCCCCGCTTCGCGGGACGGGGCCGGGTGGGTCACAGGTGCCGACGGCGGTCGACGACCTGGAGCTCGTACTCCTCGCGGGCCTGTACGGCGGCCTCGCGGGCGGCGGTCTCGGCGACCGGTACGTCCCACCAGGCCTGCGCCGGGGGAGCGGTCGACGCCGCGCCATCGGTGTCCGTCTCGACGTACACGCAGGTGGGCCGGTCGGATGCGCGGGCCGTCGCCAGGGCCGTGCGCAGCTCACCGACCGTCTTGGCGCGCAGCACGTCCATGCCGAGGCTGGCCGCGTTGGCCGCGAGGTCGACCGGCAGCGGGGCGCCGGTGAAGGTACCGTCGGCGGCCCGGTAGCGGTAGGGGGTGCCGAAGCGCTCTGCGCCGACCGACTCGGAGAGGCCGCCGATGGAGGCGTACCCGTGGTTCTGGATCAGGACCAGATTGACCGGCAGGCCCTCCTGGACCGCGGTGACGAGCTCCGTCGGCATCATCAGGTAGGTGCCGTCGCCGACCAGCGCCCACACCGGAGTGTCCGGGCTGGCCTGCTGGACGCCGATCGCCGCGGGGATCTCGTAGCCCATGCAGGAGTAGCCGTACTCCAGGTGGTACTGGCGCGGACTGCGGGCCCGCCACAGCTTGTGCAGATCACCGGGGAGCGAACCGGCCGCGTTGATGATCACGTCGTCGTCCCCGACGACCGAGTCCAGGGCGCCCAGCACCTGGGTCTGGGTGGGCACGGCGCTGTCGTCGGCCGCGCCGAAAGCGGTGTCGACGACCCGCTCCCAGCGTTCCTTGCCGGCGCGGTACTCAGCCTCGTAGGCCGAGTCCACGCGGTGACCGGACAACGCCTCCGTCAACGCGGTGAGGCCCGAGCGCGCGTCGCAGACCAGCGTCCGCGCCGCCAGCTTGTGGGCGTCGAAGGCGGCGATGTTCAGGTTGAGGAACCGCACGCCCGCATCCTGGAACAGAGTGTTCGAGGCGGTCGTGAAGTCCGTGTAGCGGGTGCCCACGCCGATGATCAGGTCGGCGGTACGCGCCAGGTCGTCGCTGACGGCCGTGCCGGTGTGACCGATGCCGCCGAGGTCGGCGGGGTGGTCGTGGCGCAGGGAGCCCTTGCCGGCCTGCGTGGACGCGACGGGGATGCCGGTGGCGTCCACGAAGGCCTTCAGTGCCTCCTCGGCCTGGCTGTGGTGGATCCCGCCGCCCGCGACGATCAGCGGGCGCTCGGCGGCCCGGATCGCCTGGACGGCCTGGGCCAGCTCGTACGGGTCGGGCGCGGGACGCCGGACGTGCCAGACGCGCTCGGCGAAGAACTCCTGCGGCCAGTCGTACGCCTGCGCCTGTACGTCCTGCGGCAGGGAGAGGGTCACGGCACCGGTCTCCACGGGGTCCGTGAGCACGCGTACGGCGTTCAGCGCGGACGGGATCAGCGCCTCGGGGCGCGTCACCCGGTCGAAGTAGCGCGAGACCGGGCGCAGGGTGTCGTTGACGGAGACGTCGGCCTGCGACGGGTGCTCCAGCTGCTGGAGCAGCGGGTCGGCGGGGCGGGTGGCGAAGTAGTCGCCGGGCAGGAGCAGGACGGGGAGGCGGTTGATCGTCGCCAGGGCCGCGCCGGTCACCAGGTTGGTGGCGCCCGGGCCGATCGACGTCGTGACGGCCTGGGCGGACAGCCGGTTCAGCTGGCGGGCGTGGCCCACGGCCGCGTGCACCATCGCCTGTTCATTGCGGCCCTGGTGGAACGGCATCGCGTCCTCGCCCGCCTCCAGGAGCGCCTGGCCGATGCCCGCCACGTTGCCGTGACCGAAGATCCCCCAGGTCCCGGCGATCAGCCGGTGCCGTACACCGTCCCGTTCCGTGTACTGGACGGAGAGGAACCGCACCAGGGCTTGGGCGACGGTCAGGCGGGTGGTGGTGCTCATCAGGACTTCTCCGGTGCCGTGAGTGGGGGAGGCGGGGGCGGGGGCGTGCCGGTGTCGCGGGTCCGCGGCTGGTGCGGGTTCCGGTCGCACTCGTCGGCGGCCGGGCGGGTCACGACGGCATCCCGCTCAGGGGAGCGTAGGCCGATGTCTGTGCCGGCATCGCGGACGAGCGAACGAGGCGGGCGCCGACCGCGTCGGCCTGCCGGACGGTGCGATGCGATCACCGGCCCGACAGCGGGCCGTGGCAGTACAGCACGCTGACCGTGCAGGGGGCTTCGGCGCGGCCGTAGGCGTACGACGGGACGACGTCCGGCGGCAGGTGTCACACAGGGCGACCGGGGTCGACGAGGCCCGCTCCGGGGCCGCCCGGCCGCTGTCGACGCCGAGGTCCGTGAGGGTCTGGTGGAGATGTGTACCGAGAGGGCCGGCTCCGGCACGGGCGATGACCGCGGCATCGGTGGCCGGACCTCCGGGGAGCTCTCCCAAGGGCTGGACCTGTGCCTCCGGGACCTGAGACCGGCGCGGGTAGAGATCAACTCCGATTCGGCCCATACTGATCACGTCGAACTGCTGAACCGGCTCGGCCATGCGCGACGCTCCTCGATCCGGCCTGGGACGTGGGGGCCCGAAGGGCCTGCTGCATCCCCAGGTGTAGGACTCGGAGGGCAACCCTGTCAATAGTTTGTTCTTACATTCGGACCTGCTCGTGAAATGATGTCTTAACAAAGTATTGACAGCGGACGCGCTCGGGGATTGGATTCCGTCCCAACGCAACCGCGTGATGTCGCGGCCCCCGACCCGGAACTCCCGGTCCCGGGCCCTGGATCCCACTCCCTTTCCCGACGTTCCCCCGTCGCACAGTGAGGTGCAAGGAAAGATGGACCGCTCTTCTCTCTCCCGCTCGCGGAGATTCGCTCCCGCCGTAGCCCTGGCCGCGGCCGCGGCACTCGCGCTCGCAGGTTGCTCCAGCAGCTCCGGCGGCAAGAAGTCCGAGGAGAGCTCGGACGGCGCTTCCGCGGGCAAGGCAACCACGCCCCGGATGACGATCGCGCTCGTGACCCACCAGTCACCCGGCGACACCTTCTGGGACATCGTCCGCAAGGGCGCCGAGGCGGCCGCCGCCAAGGACAACGTCAAGCTCGTCTACTCGGCCGACCCGAGCGCGGGCGGCCAGGCCAACCTCGTGCAGAACGCCATCGACCAGAAGGTCGACGGCATCGCGATCACCCTCGCCAAGCCGGACGCCCTCAAGGACGTGGTGGCCAAGGCGAAGGCGGCGAACATACCCGTCGTCGGCCTCAACTCCGGTGTCAGCGACTGGCAGAAGCTCGGCCTGATGGAGTTCTTCGGCCAGGACGAGACCGTGGCCGGTGAGGCGCTCGGCAAGCGGCTGAACGAAGAGGGCGCCAAGAGCGCCGTCTGTGTCATCCAGGAGCAGGGCAACATCGGCCTCACCCAGCGCTGCGACGGGGTGAAGAAGACCTTCAGCGGCAAGTTCCAGACGCTGAACGTCAACGGCGCCGACATGCCGTCGGTGAAGTCGACGATCACTGCCAAGCTCACGCAGGACAAGTCGATCGACTACGTCGTCGCCCTCGGTGCGCCCATCGCGCTGACCGCGGCGCAGGCCACGTCCGACGCGAGCAGCAAGGCGAAGATCGCCACCTTCGACCTCAACAAGGACCTGACGGGCGCCATCAGCAAGGGCACCATCGCGTTCGCCGTCGACCAGCAGCCCTACCTCCAGGGCTACCTGGCCATCGACTCGCTGTGGCTCTACAAGAGCAACGGCAACTACATGGGCGGTGGCGAGCAGCCGGTGCTGACCGGCCCCGCCTTCGTCGACAAGTCCAACGTCGACGCGGTGGCCAAGTACGCCGCGAAGGGCACCAGGTGATGGGTATGACCCAGCACGCCGAGCCGGCGGTGAGCTCACCGCCGGCTCCCGGCCCGGGCAGGGTGAAGGACGGACGGACAGCCGAACGGCCCCTGGCACTGCGCCTGTTGGCCCGCCCCGATGTGGGTGTCTTCCTGGGCGCCATGGCGGTGTGGGTGTTCTTCCTGATCGCCGCGCCGCCGGTGCGTGAGGGCCACTCGATGGCGACGATCCTGTATCAGTCGTCGACGATCGGGATCATGGCGTTGCCGGTCGCGCTGCTGATGATCGGTGGCGAGTTCGACCTGTCGTCCGGCGTCGCGGTCATCACCTCGGCCCTGACGGCCAGCATGACCGCCTTCCAGCTGTCCATGAACGTATGGGTGGGCGTCATCGCCGCCCTGGTCGTGTCGCTGGCGGTGGGCCTGTTCAACGGCTGGATGGTCGTCAAGACCGGCCTGCCCAGCTTCCTGGTGACCCTCGGCAGCTTCCTGATCCTGCAGGGCGCCAACCTCGCCGTCACCAAGCTCGTCACCGACAACGTCGCCACCGACGACATCAGTGACATGGACGGCTTCGGCCAGGCCAAGAAGGTCTTCGCGTCCTCCTTCGACGTGGGCGGCGTCCAGATAAAGATCACCATCGTGTACTGGCTGGTGTTCGCCGCCATCGCCACCTGGGTGCTGCTGCGCACCCGCTACGGCAACTGGGTCTTCGCGGTCGGCGGCAACAAGGACTCCGCCCGCGCGGTGGGTGTGCCGGTGACGTTCACGAAGATCTCGCTGTTCATGCTGGTCGGCTTCGGCGCCTGGTTCGTCGGCATGCACAACCTGTTCTCCTTCAACACCGTGCAGTCCGGCGAGGGCGTGGGCCAGGAGCTCATCTACATCTCCGCCGCGGTCATCGGCGGCTGTCTGCTGACCGGCGGCGCCGGCTCCGCGATCGGCCCGGTGTTCGGGGCGTTCATGTTCGGCATGGTCCAGCAGGGCATTGTCTTCGCCAACTGGAACCCGGACTGGTTCAAGGCATTCCTCGGCGTGATGCTGCTGGGCGCCGTCCTGATCAATCTGTGGGTCAGCCGCACCGCGACCCGGAGGTAACCCCGCTATGACCACTGAAGAAACCGGCACCCACGGCGCCATCCTCGCCGACACCCCCGACACCGACAGCGGCGACGGGGTGATCGTCGAGCTGCGCAACGCCGGAAAGTCCTACGGCAACATCCGTGCCCTGCACGGGGTCAGCCTGAAGGTGCACCCCGGCCAGGTCACCTGCGTGCTCGGTGACAACGGCGCCGGCAAGTCCACCCTCATCAAGATCATCTCCGGGCTGCACCAGCACACCGAGGGCGAGTTCCTCGTGGACCGCACCCCGGTGCGCTTCTCCACCCCGCGTGAGGCGCTGGACAAGGGCATCGCCACCGTCTACCAGGACCTCGCCGTGGTCCCGCTGATGCCGGTGTGGCGCAACTTCTTCCTCGGCTCCGAGATGACCAAGGGCCCCTGGCCCGTCCGCCGTCTCGACATCGAGACGATGAAGAAGACCGCCGACCACGAACTGCGTGAGATGGGCATCGTCCTGGACGACCTGGACCAGCCCATCGGCACCCTCTCCGGCGGCCAGCGCCAGTGCGTGGCCATCGCCCGCGCCGTCTACTTCGGCGCCCGCGTCCTCATCCTCGACGAGCCCACCGCGGCCCTCGGCGTCAAGCAGTCCGGCGTCGTCCTCAAGTACGTGGCCGCCGCCCGCGACCGCGGCCTCGGCGTCATCTTCATCACCCACAACCCGCACCACGCCTACATGGTCGGCGACCACTTCAGCGTGCTGCGCCTGGGCACCATGGAACTGTCCGCCTCCCGCGAGCAGATCACCCTGGAAGAACTCACCAACCACATGGCGGGCGGCGCCGAACTCGCCGCCCTCAAGCACGAGTTGTCCCAGGTCCGCGGCGTCGACACCGACGCCCTTCCGGAGGAGGGCGATCTCACCGCCCCCGTGGCCGGCGGCGAGGGGAAGTCCTGACATGACGGCCTCCCTCGACCGCATCCGCGTCGGTTCGGCCCCCGACTCGTGGGGCGTCTGGTTCCCGGACGACCCGCGACAGGTGCCCTGGGAACGCTTCCTGGACGAGGTCGCCGAGGCGGGCTACTCCTGGATCGAGCTGGGTCCGTACGGCTATCTGCCGACCGACCCGGCCCGGCTCACCGACGAGATCGCGAGGCGTGACCTCAAGGTCTCGGCGGGCACCGTCTTCACCGGCCTGCACCGCGGCCCCTCGGTCTGGGAGTCCACCTGGGAGCACGTCAGCCAGGTCGCCGCGCTCACCCGGGCCATGGGTGCGGAGCATCTCGTCGTCATCCCGTCCTTCTGGCGCGACGACAAGACCGCCGAGATCCTGGAGCCGCCGGAGCTGACCCACGAACAGTGGGCCCACCTGACCAAGGGCATGGAGCGGCTCGGCCACGAGGTGAAGGAGGC
This sequence comes from Streptomyces sp. NBC_00285, assembly GCF_036174265.1. Classification (NCBI taxonomy): domain Bacteria; kingdom Bacillati; phylum Actinomycetota; class Actinomycetes; order Kitasatosporales; family Streptomycetaceae; genus Streptomyces; species Streptomyces sp. NBC_00285. The sequence continues at coordinate 9,082,670 of NZ_CP108055.1, forward strand.
GTACGGCCTGGACATCGTCGTCCACCCGCACGCGGACACCCACCTCGACACCGAGGACCACGTCGAGCACTTCCTGGACTCGACGGACTCCGACCTCGTCAACCTCTGCCTGGACACGGGTCATTACGCCTACTGCGGCGGCGACAGCGTCAAGCTCATCGAGACCTACGGCGAGCGCATCGGCTATCTGCACCTCAAGCAGGTCGACCCGGAGATCCTCGCCGACGTCGTCAGGAACGGCGTCCCGTTCGGCCCGGCCGTACAGCGCGGGGTGATGTGCGAACCCCCCTCCGGCGTACCCGAGTTGGAGCCGGTCCTGGTCGCCGCGCAGCAGCTCGGCGTGGAGCTGTTCGCCATCGTCGAGCAGGACATGTACCCGTGCGAGCCGGACAGACCGCTGCCCATCGCGGAGCGCACCCGAAAATTCCTGAGGTCCTGCGGCGCCTGAAGGGACGACCATGACCGAGCGAGGCACCCTGGGCGTCGCCGTCATCGGCACCGGCAAGATGGGCACGGACCACGTCCGCCGTATCCACGAGGTCGTCAGCGGCGCCCGGGTGAGCGCCGTCGTGGATATCGACGCGGAACGCGCCAAGACGATCGCGGCCCGCATCGACGGCTGCACCGCCCACACCGACCCGGCCTCCGCGATGGCGGCGGCCGACGTCGACGCCGTCCTGATCGCCTCCCCCGGCCCCGCCCACGAGGCGGCGCTGCTCCAGGCCCTGGAGCACGACCTGCCGGTGCTGTGCGAGAAACCGCTCACCCCCGACGCGGCCTCCGCCCTGCGGGTCGTGGAGGCGGAGCGGAGACTGGGCCGGCGGCGCGTCCAGGTCGGCTTCATGAGGCGCTACGACGCCGAGTACATGAAGCTCGAAGCCCTGCTGAGCACCGGGCGGCTGGGGCGGCCGCTCATGCTGCACAACCGGCACCGCAACGCCGCGAGCCCGCCCTTCTTCACCAGTTCCATGCTGATCAGCGACTCCGTGGCCCATGAGGCCGACGTGACCCGCTGGCTGCTCGGACACGAGATCACGGCGGTCACGGTACTGCGCCCGACACCGTCGGCGAACGCCCCCGACGGCCTCCAGGACCCGCAGTTCGTCGTCTTCGAGACCGACGGCGGCGCCCTCTCCGACGTGGAGATCTTCGTCAACTGCGGCTTCGGCTACCAGGTCCGGGCCGAAGCAGTCTGCGAACGCGGCACCGCCCGCATCGGCGACGGCCACGCCATGGTCACCGACACGGCCGGACGCTGGGGCGGCACCATCGCACAGGACTTCGTCGAACGCTTCGCCGACGCCTACGACCGTGAGATCCAGACCTGGGTCGACGCGACCCGGCGGGGCGAGGTCACCGGCCCGAGCGTGTGGGACGGCTACGCGGCCGCCGCCGTGTGCGAGGCGGGCGTGCGCTCGCTGACCGAGGGCGGCCGGGTGCCGGTGGAGCTGGTGGAGCGGCCCGCGCTGTACGGCTGACCTGGTGGCGTGCGGGGGGAGTTCGGCGAAGTTCCCCCGTGCTCGCTACGTACCTCGTGAATCGGGGCCTCGGCGTGACCCGCTGTGCGACCATGGCGCGGCTGTCCTCGGCGGGGCGGCGAGGGGGTGCGTGATGGGGCTCGTACGGATACTGCTGCCGTTGCCGCGCGCGGCGGCCAGGCTGGCACCGGAGAAGGCCGGAGGGCTGCTCGGCGCCGGCCTGCTGCACAGTGTGATGCCCGGCTGGGTGGCGTTGTGGCTGCCGTCGCCCACCCGGAGACTGGACTGGGCCGAGGAAGCGGTCGCGGTGTACGGCTCGCTGGCCGACGGAGCCGACGGGCTCGGCCGCGCCCGGACCCTGCGCGCCTACGCGCTGCTGCTCAACGACCGTCAGGACGAGGCCTGCGCGGCGGCCGACGCCGCCCTGTCCGCGCCGGACGCGCCTCTTTCACCGGCGCTGACCGCGTTCGCCGTACATCTGCGGGCGCAGGCGCTCACGGACGCGGGGCGGATCGAGGAGGCCGTGGCGGCGGCCCGGGAGGCCGTGGAGCTGTACCGCGCCCACCCCGCCCCCGGGCGACGGGAGCGGTCCTTCGGCACGCTCCCCGGCGCTCTGCGGACGTACGGGCTGGTGCTCGCCGCGGCCGGCCGCACGGAGGAGTCCGTGGCCGTGTACGAGGAGTGCGCCGCGCTTCTCGCCGGCATGTCGCTCCGGGAGTCGGCGCGCGTCGCGCTGGTGCGGCCCCGGGTCCTGGCCGAACTGGTCGGCGGACTCACGAGGTTGGAGCGCTACGAGGACGCGCTGGGCGTGGGCCCCGAGGCCAGGGAGGCCGCGCGGGGCGCCGTCGCCTGGACCGTGCCCGCGATCGTGCTGCCGCTGCGGGTACGGCTCCTGATCGATCTCGCCCGCTGTCACAGCGCCACCGGCGACCCGGCCGAGGCCCGTGCCCGCGCCGGTGAGGCGGTGGCCGAGGCCCGAAAGCCGCACGGCACGGCTGTGTTGCCGTCGGCGCTGGACTGCCTCGCCGACGTCCTCGGTGAACTCGGGCAGACCGAGAAGGAGTTGAGCACCCGGCGCGAGCTGGCGCAACTGCGCGACGCCCCGGGCGCGTTCCGGAAGTAGCGTCGTCCGCCCGTAGAGCAGGCCCGGCGCCGGCCCGCCCCGGCCGAAGCGGGCCGCGGGAGGTCCTACATCACCGGCTCCGACCGTGGGCGCGGCTCGAACCCGGCCGCCCGGTAGGCGGCGTCGATCAGCGTCATCGTCGTCAGCGCGTCGTCCGCGTCCAGCGGCAGCGGCGTACCCGCGCGTACCCGGTCCGCGAACGCCTCCAGCTGGTAGGTGTACGACGACCGGGTGCCGAGCCGCTCGGTGCGCTCGCCGTCCGCCGTGCGCACCACGACCCGGTCGTCGCGCTGCGGCAGCACGAAGTTCGGCGCGAGCACCTCGCCCCGGGAGCCGACGATCCGGCAGCTCATCTCCAGCCGGTCGTACGCCATGTGGCAGCGCGCGGAGCCGGTCGCACCGCCGGGGAAGGCCAGGTCGGCGTCCAGCCACTCGTCGACCCCCGGCGCCGCCGCGCTCCCCCAGACTCCGTCCGGGGGGACCCCCATCTCGCTTCGCTCGCCACCGCGTGCGGCCACCAGCTGCGGCGCGCCGCCCGCCCACGGCGCCAGCATGCGCAGCGCGTGCAGGCTGTAGCAGCCGAGGTCCATCACCGCGCCGCCGGCCAGCGGCAACGACCAGCGCGGGTCCGTGTCAGGCGGCGCGGGGATCGCCACCAGGGCCTCCGCGTGCCGCAGTTCGCCGATCTCACCGCTCCCGAGGATCTCGTGCAGTCGCCGGGTGAGCGGGTGGAACAGGTAGTGGAAGGCCTCCATGAAGACCGTCCCGGCCTTCGCCGCCGCCTCCCGCACCTCCGCGGCCTCCTCGGCGTTGCTCGCCGACGGCTTCTCCGACAGGACGTGCTTGCCGGCGGCCAGCGCCGCGAGGTTCCACGGCCCGTGCAGTCCGTTGGCGAGCGGGTTGTAAACGACCTCGACCTCGGGGTCGGCGATCAGCTCGGCGTACGACCCCGCCACCCGCTCCACACCGTGTTCGGCCGCGTAGGCCTCGGCGCGGGACCGGTCGCGCGCGGCCACCGCGACGACCCGGTGGCCCGACGTCCGGGCCGGTCCGATCAGCGAGCTCTCGCTGATCCGCGCGGCTCCCAGCACTCCGATGCGCAGCGGTTCGCTCATGTCCGGGGTTCCTCCTCGTTGGTGGCAGGACGGTGGCCCTGCCGGGTCAGTGTGCCCCGCACGGGCGCGAAGCGGCGGCGCGCGAGGTCCTGGGCGTGGGCGACGGCGCACTCGACGAGCTCGAACGCGGGCAGCGAGCCGACGTGACAGGTGTGGTGCCGGCCCTGCAGCGCGTCCAGCCGGTCCAGGGCACCGTCCTTGAGAGATCACGTGACCGTAAACGGGCGTCGGGGGCGGAGCGTTCACACAGCTGTGTCCCGGGGCGTCGGGCACCCGGGACACAGGAGGGGGCTCAGGCGGAGCGGACCTCGGCGATCGTCACCGGACGGTGCTCGTGCAGCGACAGCGTGCACGCCTCGGCGATCCAGCCCGCCTCCAGGGCGTCCGAGATCGTGCACGGCGAGGGCCGGGTGCCGGCCACGACCTCGGTGAACGCGGTGAGTTCGGCGCGGTAGGCGGCCGTGAAGCGGTCCATGAAGAAGTCGTGCGGGACGCCCGCGGGGAAGGTCACGCCGGGCTCGACCGAGCGCAGCGGCAGCTTGTCCTCAAGTCCGACCGCGATGGAGTCCGTGAAGCCGTGGATCTCCATGCGGACGTCGTAACCCCGGGCGTTGTGGCGGGAGTTGGAGATCACCGCGATCGTGCCGTCGTCGAGGGTGAGGATCGCGCCGGTGGTGTCGGCGTCGCCCGCCTCCTTGATGTAGTCGGCGCCCCGGTTGCCGCCGACGGCGTACACCTCGACGACCTCGCGGCCGGTCACCCAGCGGATGATGTCGAAGTCGTGCACCGAGCAGTCCCGGAAGATGCCCCCGGAGGCGGCGACGTACGCGGCCGGCGGCGGGGCCGGGTCCAGCGTCGTCGAGCGCACGGTGTGCAGCTTGCCGAGTTCGCCGCTCTGCACGGCGGCCCGGGCGTTGACGAAGCCGGTGTCGAAGCGCCGGTTGTAGCCGATCTGGATCGGCACGTCGCTGCCCTCGACGGCCCGGAGGACCTCGACGCCCTCACGCATGTGCTTGGCGACGGGCTTCTCGCAGAACACCGGGATGCCGGCCTCGACCCCGGCCAGGATCAGCTTGGGGTGGGCGTCGGTGGCCGCCGCGACCACGATGCCGTCCACGCCGGCGGCCAGCAGGGCCTCGGGCGAGTCCACGACTTCGCCGCCGAACCGCTCGGCGGCGGACTTCGCGGCCTCCGCGAAGGGGTCGGTGAGGACGAGCGACTCGACTGCGTCGAGTCCGGAGAGGGTCTCGGCGTGGAAGGCGCCGATGCGGCCGAGGCCGAGGATTCCGATGCGCATGGGGGTGCAGCTCCTAGAAAGCGGTACGAGTGAGCGGTTTTTTCGGGGAGTGGGGAGAGGTCAGTCGAGGCCGCCGAGGACGTTCTGGTCCCAGTCGATCACCGATCCGGTCACCACGCCCGACCGGTCGGACAGCAGGAGGACCACGAAGTCGGCGATCTCGTCCGGCTGGCCGAGCTTGCCCATCGGGAGCCGGGCGGCGGCCTCCACGAGCCAGTCGTCGGCGGCACCGTGGAAGGCCTTCTGGGTGGCGTCCTCACCCTCGGTCGCCGTCCAGCCGATGTTGAGACCGTTGATCCGGACCCGGTCCCAGCGGTGCGCGTGCGCGGCGTTGCGGGTGAGGCCGATCAGTCCGGCCTTCGCGGCGACGTAGGGCGCCAGGAACGACTGCCCGCCGTGCGCCGAGGACGTGATGATGTTGACGATCGTGCCGGGCGCACCCCGGCCGACCATGTCCGCGACGGCCGCCTGCATGGCGAAGAACGGGGCCTTCAGGTTGATCGCGATGTGCTGGTCGAACAGCTCGGGCGTGGTGTCGAGAAGCGTGCCCCGGGAGGTGAGCCCGGCGGAGTTCACCAGGCAGTCGACCCGGCCGTACGCCTCGATGACCCGCGTGACGGACGCCTTGGCCTGCTCGGCGTCGGCGAGGTCGGCGCGGACGAACATCGCCTTGCCGCCGGCCGCCGCCAGCTCCGCCACCAGAGCCTCACCGGGCTCGGGCCGGCGCCCGGTGACGGCCACGACCGCCTCCTCACGGACGGCGGCCCGCGCGATCGCGGCACCGACGCCCTGGCTGCCGCCGTTGACGAGGACGACCTTGTCGTCGAGAAGTCCCATGAATGTGCCAGTCCCTTTCAGATCTCGTACGGCTCGCCGGTCGTGACGAGTCAGCTCGTGCGCCGGTCGGCGCCGGCCCGCAGCGCGTCCCGCAGCACTCGCGCGATCCAGCCCTCGGCGAGCGCGCGCCGTACGAGGTCCGCCTGCGAGGGCGAGGCCAGACCGTCGACCGGTGGGTCGCTGTCGAGGTTGGTGGGGAAGGGGTAGCCCTCGGCGCTCGCGGCGATCACGTTGTCCAGCCACTGCACGTCGGCGCCCTCCGCCTTGCGCCGCAGCAGCACGGGGTAGACGGCGTTCGACACCGCCTCCCGGTCCACGGTCTCCATGGCCCGCCCGAACGCCGAGGACACCTGGAGCAGGTTGACCGTGCGCCGTACGTCCGTGGTGCGGTTGGTCCCGGCCGCGTGGAACAGCGCCGGGTTGAAGAACACGGCGTCGCCCTTCGCGAGCGGCAGCTGAACGTGGCGCTCCTTGAAGTACGCCTGGAACTCCGGCCGCCGCCACGCCAGATAACCGGGCTCGAACTGCTGCGAGAACGGCAGGTACAGCGTGGGTCCCGACTCGACCGGCATGTCGCAGTGCGCGACGGCGCCCTGGAGCGTCAGCACGGGGGAGAGGCGGTGCACATGCGCCGGATAGGCCGCGGCGACCTCGTCGGAGAGGAAACCGAGGTGGTAGTCGCGGTGCACGGTCTGGGCGAGGCCGCCCGGGTTGACCACGTTGACCTGCGAGGTGACCTGGTAACCGGGGCCGAGCCAGGCCTCGCAGGCCAGGGCGACGACAGGGTTGGCGTAGTAGTCGGCGAACGCCGAGGGGTCGTAGAGGGCAGCCTTCTCCAGCGCGTTCCACACCCGCTCGTTGGCGCCGGGCTTCGCGAAGTGATCACCCGCGGGCGCGCCCGCCGCGTACTGCTCGCGGATCAGTGAGTCGAAGACGTCGGTGAACCGGTCGACCACCGCGGGATCGGCGTACGCCCCCTGGAATACCACGACCCCGGGGCCGTCGGTCAGGGCCCGCACCAGCTCCGCCTGCACGTCCCGGCGGTCCTTGGCGCCGAGGACGCGCTCGGCGTCGTACAGCAGGATGTTCTGCTCCACACCGGCGGCGTACGGATAGTCGGCGGGTTCGGCCGTGCGCTCGACGAGCGCCCGGAACGAGTCGAGGTCGCAGTCCTGCTCGGTCAGCCAGGCGCGATGGTGTACGGCGGTGAAGGACATCGGCGTCCTCTCGGTGACAGGGGCGACTCAGCGCTGTCATTCTTGTCATGACAAACGCGTCGAACAACCAGCAGGCGGCCATCAAAAACCCCTCAAGGAGCAGACACGTGGGACACCCGTTCCCCATTCGGGAAATCGCACGTCAGGCGGGGCTGAGCGAGGCCACCGTCGACCGGGTCCTGAACGACAGGGGCGGCGTGCGGGTCAGCACGGCCCGCGAGGTCCAGCAGGCGATCACCGACCTGGACCGGCAGCGCACCCAGGTCCGGCTGGTCGGCCGCACCTTCATGATCGACATCGTGATGCAGACACCGGAGCGCTTCTCCACGGCGGTACGCGCCGCTCTGGAGGCCGAGCTGCCCGCCCTGCACCCGGCCGTCGTGCGCTCCCGCTTCCACTTCCGCGAGACGGGCCCGGGCGCCGAACTGACGAAGACCCTCGACCGGATAGCGCGGCGCGGTTCCCAGGGCGTGATCCTCAAGGCCCCGGACGTCCCCGAGGTCACGGCGGCCGTCGGCCGGCTCGCGGAGGCGGGCATCCCCGTGGTCACCCTGGTCACCGACCTGCCCTCCACCGCCCGCCTCGCCTACGTCGGCATCGACAACCGGGCCGCCGGAGCGACGGCGGCGTACCTGACGGGCCAGTGGCTCGGCGACCGCCCCGGCAACGTCCTCACCAGCCTGAGCAGCGGCTTCTTCCGCAACGAGGAAGAGCGCGAGATGGGGTTCCGCAGCGCCATGCGGACCCGGCACCCGGATCGCAGCGTCGTCGAGATCGCCGAGGGACAGGGCCTGGACGCCACGCAGTACGACCTCGTGAGGGCCGCGCTGGAGCGGGATCCGGAGATCCGCGCGGTGTACTCGATCGGCGGCGGCAACATCGCCACACTGCGGGCCTTCGAGGACCTGGGCCGGGAGTGCGCGGTGTTCGTGGCCCACGACCTGGACCACGACAACGACCGTCTGCTGCGGGAACACCGGCTGTCCGCCGTGCTCCACCACGACCTGCGGCAGGACATGCGGGAGGCGTGCCAGATCGTGATGCGGGCCCACGGCGCGCTGCCGCCGGCGGGGGTGACGGCACCTTCGGCGATACAGGTCGTGACGCCGTACAACATGCCGTACTAGATACGGGGAGCGACGGCTTCGTCCGTCTCCCCTACCAGCGGTGCAGTGGTGCGAGGCGACGGCGTCCGCCCGGGCACCGGTGGTCGCTTCCGGAGCGCCGGTGGCGTTCGTGACGGTCCCCGCTCGTGCCCCGCCGAAATTGCCGTCACCGCCCCGGCCTCGGCCGACGACACCGGCCCATGCGGCGACCGCACACAGCAGGCACCCGTCATCCCCGCCCGGACCTCATGCCGACACCTCCACCCACGAACGGCTCTCCGCGGACCGGGACATGGCGTCCAGTACGGCGGCGCTGTGCACGGCGTCCTGCAACGTGGCCCCGTACGACGTGTCCTCGGCGATCGACCGCAGGAAGCGGTACGCCTCCACGACCTTCAGGTCGTCGTAGCCCATGGCGTTGGCCGCGCCCGGTTGGAAGGCGCCGAACTCCCCGTCGCCCGGGCCGACATACGTGGTGCTGACCGGCTGGTCCTGGTAGGTCGTGCCGCGGCTGACACCCAGCTCGCCCATACGGCGGAAGTCCCAGAACACCGCGCCCTTCGTGCCGTGCACCTCGAAGCCGTAGTTGTTCTGCTCGCCGACCGAGACCCGGCAGGCCTCCAGGACGCCACGGGCGCCGGAGGCGAAGCGCAGCAGACAGTTGACGTAGTCCTCGTTCTCGACCGGTCCGAGCTCTCCGGTCGCGAGGGTGTGCCCTGCGGTGGCGCCGGTGGGGCGGGCGCGCTCCGGCAGGAAGATCGCGGTGTCGGCGGTCAGCGAGACGATGTCACCGAGCAGGAAACGGGCCAGGTCCGCGCCGTGCGAGGCGAGGTCGCCGAGCACTCCGCTGCCGCCGCGCTCACGCTCGTAGCGCCAGGTCAGGGCGCCCTGCGGGTGGGCCGCGTAGTCGCTGAACAGCCGGACGCGGACATGGGTGACCGTGCCGATCTCACCGGCGGCGATCAGCTCGCGGGCGGCCTCCACGGCGGGCGCGTTGCGGTAGTTGAAGCCGACCGCGCTGCGCACCCCCGTCGAGGCCACCGCGTCGGCGACCGCACGGGCGTCCGCGGCCGTCAGGCCCACCGGCTTCTCGATCCAGATGTGCTTGCCGGCCTCGGCCATCGCGACACCGATCTCGCGGTGCAGGAAGTTCGGGGCGGTGATGCTGACGGCCTGCACGCGCGGGTCGCTGACGATCTCGCGCCAGTCGCGGCTCGTCGAGGCGAACCCGAACCGGTCGGCGGCCTCCTCGGCCCGTCCCGGGACGTCCTCGGCGACGGTCACGAGCAGCGGACGCAGGGCGAGCCCGGGGTAGTGGTGCGGGACACGGGCGTAGGCCTGGGTGTGCACCCGTCCCATCCAGCCGAATCCGACGACGGCGATGCCCAGCGTGTCCACCATGACTGACAGCCCCTCTTTGGACCGGTCCATATTCTGTCCAGGTCACCTTGGGTGCCGTCTCCGCAAGCTGTCAACCCTTTGACAAGCCGCACCGGGCCATGGAACGGTCCATGCTCATGAGACCGCCGACGATCCGCGATGTGGCCGACCGGGCCGGTGTCTCGAAGTCACTGGTCTCCCTCGTCCTGAGGGGCTCCGACCAGGTGCGCCCGGAGAAGCGGGACGCCGTCCTGCGGGCCGTGCGCGAGCTCGGCTACCGCCCGAACGCCGCCGCCCGCAGCCTCAGCGAGCAGCGCACCCGCACGGTGGGCGTCCTCCTGAACGATCTGCGCAACCCCTGGTTCGTCGACCTGCTCGACGGTCTGAACTCCCTGCTCCACGACAACGGCCTGCGCATGCTCCTGGCCGACGCCCGCCTCAACCGCCGTACCGGGCAGGACCCGGCCGGTCCCTTCCTCGACCTCGGGGTGGACGGCCTGGTCGTGGTCGGCACCCTGCCCGACCCCGCCGCGCTCGGGGCGGTGGCCGAGCGCCTCCCGGTGGTGGTGGCGGGTGCGCGCGAACCGAGGCTGCCGGGCGTGGACGTCGTCGCCAACGACGACGAGCGCGGCGCCCGCCTGGTCACCGAGCACCTGATCGGCCTCGGCCACCGGCGCATCGCGCACATCGCGGGATACGGCGCGGTCGGCGAGCTGCGCCGGCGCAGCTTCGAGGCGACCATGGCGGCGCACGGCCTCGCGGGGGAGGCGCTCGTCGAGCCGAGCGACATGACCGAGGAGGGCGGCTACCGCACCACGGTCCGGCTGCTGAGCCGCCCCGGCCGGCCGACGGCCGTGTTCGCCTTCAACGACATCGCCGCCATCGGTGCGCTGTCGGCCGCCGAGGAACTGGGCCTGGGCGTCCCGCGCGACCTGTCCCTCGTCGGCTACGACAACACGAGCATCGCCCGGCTGCGCCACGTCTGGCTCACCACCGTGGACAACGCCAGCCACGAGGTCGGCCGCGGCGCGGCACGCTGTCTCCTGGACCGGTTCGAGGGGCGCGGGGGAGCGGGCCGTACGGATCTCGCCGCCCCGGCGCTGGAGATCCGGGGGACGACGGCGAGCCCGCTCACAGATTGATCGCGTACGCCTTCCGCAGTGTCTCGTGCACCGTCCACGTCGTACGGTCGCCCTCCCGCAGCACGGCCATGTCGCCGGGCCCCACCCGAAGCGTCGGGCCGCCGTCGACCTCGATGGTCGCCGAGCCGCTGACGACGACGAACAGCTCGTCCGCCTCAGTGTCGGTGACGACCCCGGGCGTGATCTGCCAGATGCCGCGGATCTGACGTCCGTCCTGCGACTCCCAGACCACCTTCCCGGTCACCTCGGGCGTCCCGGAGACGATCTGCTCCCGGGCGAGGGGCTCCGACTCGAGCTCGGCGTCGGGGATGTGGAGTACGAAGCTGTGGTCCATGGGGGCGACCCTAGCGGGGCCGTTCCCGACCCGTCCGTCGACAGTGTGCGGAGTGTCGGCGCAGGTGGGAGGACACTTCGTCGCGGACTGGCGGCGTGCCTCGGCCCGGGTGATCGTGGAGGGCATGGCGGACACCGAGCTTGCCGCGGCCCGGCCGCACCAGCACGACACCCGTGAGGCCGTCCTCTTCGGCGGCGTCTACGGCTCGGTCCTCGCCTGCTCCATGGTCGCGGCCCTCACCCAGTACGGGCACACCTCCCGCGGCAGCCGCCGCTACGACGCCCTCTGGCTGCTGGTGACCGCCCTCGCCTCCGCCCTCGCGCACGGCTACGCCCACTACATCGCCGACCGCGCCCCGCACCGCCGCTGGGACGCCCTGCGCACCCTCGCCGACGAGTGGCCCCTGGTCGCCGCGGTCCTGCCGACGGTCCTCCTGCTGGCCGGTGCCGGCTGGGGCTGGTGGCCGGCGAACGGCGTCGAGTACGCGGCCTTCGTCCTCAACATCACCCTCCTGTTCACCCTCGGCCTGGTCACGGCCCGCTGGTCGCACCGTCCGTGGGCCGTCGCGGTGGCCATCGGGGTGGTGGACGCGATGCTGGGAGTGGTGGTCGTGGTGGCGAACACCCTGATCAAGTAGGCGGACGGAGCCGCCGTCCGGCCCGGGCCTACGCCTTGGCGGTGACCTCCGCGGGCGCCGCCGGACCGTCGGCCGGAGCGCCCTGCGCCCCCCGCCGCTGACGGGGAATGAGGGTCGCGGCGAGGAAGGCGAGCAGCGCGGCCCCGGCGCCGATGGCCATGACGACCTTGAAGCCGTTCTCCGAGGGCAGTGCGACCCCGCCGAAGTCGGTGGTCATCTGGGCCAGGATCACGCCGGCGAGAGCACTGGCGAAGGAGGTGCCCAGGGACCGCATCAGGGTGTTGAGGCTGTTGGCGGCACCTGTCTGGGTGGGGTCCAGGGCACCCATGATCAGCGCGGGCAGCGCGCCGTAGGTGAAGCCGACTCCGGCGCCGATGATGCAGGAGACCAGGACGAGGTGCCAGACCTCGGACATCAGGACGATGTTCAGGCCGTAGCCGGCGGCGACGATCAGGGCGCCGATCATCAGGGTGACCTTGGGGCCCTTGGCCTTGGTGACGCCCGCGGAGACGGCGGACATGGCCATCATGACCAGGCCCTGCGGGGCCAGCAGCAGAGGCCTCCCACGTCACCCGCCAACTGCGGCAGCTGGAGCGGAGCGGGTACGTCGTGCGGATCGCGGACCCGGACGACCGCAGGGCCCAGCGCGTGCAGCTCACGGACGCGGGCCTCGCGGCGGTGGAGCGCATCCGGGAGGCGAGCCGCCGGGGCGTGGAACTGGCCCTGGCGGAGTGGACGCCCGAGGAACTGGAGCATCTCGCGGTGCTCTTCCGCCGGCTGGTCCACGACTTCCTCGCCCACACCGAGACCCCGCTCGACCTCCCCGCCCGGGCGCCCGCCGCGAGCCCCACGTGAAGTGGTCGAGCCCCGGACGCGAACGCCACCGGCGCACAGGAGGGCTCTTGGCGATTCGGATTCCTGCCGTCAACTGGCGGAGAAGTAGTGACCGTTGTCCAAGTCGGCGAGCAGGCCGGGGTGAGCGGGTTCCCAGCCGAGGGTCCGGCGGGTGATGAGGTGGGACGCCGGGTAGCTCTGCGTGACTATGTTCGCGAGGAACCCGAAGTATCCCGGCACCATCAGTACGTCCGCGGGAATGCTCACGACGGGCAGAGCCAGACGGCTGCCGATGGCCTCGGCGATCTCGCGGAACGGGATGGCCCCGTCCCCGACCGCGTGCCAATAGCTGCCGGCCGGCCCCTTCTCCAGCGCCAGGCGGAACAAGGAGGCGACATCGCGGGTGTGCACGGCGTTCCACAGGTTCGCACCGTCTCCGGGGTAGCCGACGACGCCCTTCTCCTTCGCGAGCGCGATCAGCGTGGGGAGGAAGCCGGTGCGGTCGGTGGTGCTGTGCGCGATGTTGGCGATCCGCACGACCGAAGACCGCACTCCCTGCTCGGCGAGGCCGACCACGGCGGTTTCCACGACGTTGCGAACCCGCAGGGTGCCCCGGTACTCGTCGCCGCCGGGAAGCGCCGGGTCCTCCTCGGTGACCGGCCGGCCCAGGTGCTGCCCGGGCGAGCCGATGCTCCCCGCTGCGACCAGCGGCTTTCCGGTTCCCGCCAGTGCCTCGCCGTACGCGAGCATGATCGGGAGCTCCGCGGCGGCCACGGCGTCGATCCCGCCGGAGGGAAGCAGGTCCTGCCGGTGCGCGACGTGGACGACGCCGTCGGATTCCGCGGCCGCCTCCTTGAGCCCGTCGAGATCATCGAGGGCGCCGCGGCGCACCTTCGCGCCGAGCGCGGACAGTGCCGCCGCGGCCGTGTCCGACCGGGCAAGGCCGGTGACCTCGTGCCCGGCGGCGATGAGCTCGGGGACGATGTACGAACCGGAATGGCCGGTCCCGCCAGTGACGAAAACGCGCATGCTGCTGGTCCTTGTGTTTGATGTGGCGGGAGAAGTGGTGGTGCGGGCGCGCTCAGGCAGAAGTGTTGACGGCGAGGGTGAAGTCGAAGCTCCCCACGCCATGGCGGCCCAGGCCGATCATCACCAGGCCCGTTCCCTCCAGCCAGCGCGCCATTTCCAGGGGGCCGGTGTCCAACGGCCGGAGCCCGAGGCTCGTGACGAATGCCGACACAGTGGCCTTGGCCTCGGCATCGTCGCCGGCGATGAGCACGTCCAAGGGGTTGCCCTGCGCCAGCATGTGACCGAAGACGGTGTTGAACGCCTTCACGATGTGCGCGCCGGCGGGGGCGGCCTTGGCGATCTCCTGCGCGCCGGAACTGCCGTCGGGCGTGACAAGGCCCTGGGAGTCGGGGGATACGGGGTTGGTGACGTCGATGATGATCTTTCCGCGCAGTGCGTCCCCGTACTCGCTGACCACCGCCGCAGCGCCGGCGTACGGCACGGCGAGGATGACGATGTCCCCGGCGGGGGCGGCGCCGGCCGTCCCGACAGTGGCGCCGCCGAGCGTGGCGGCCAATTCCTTGGCCCTGGCCGGGTCGCGGCCGATGATCTCGACGGCGTTGCCGCCGGCGAGCGCCCGGCCCGCCAGGGCGCCGGCCATGTTTCCCGGGCCGATAATGCTGATGCTGCTCATGGGTGTGCCTGCTTTCTGGAGCGGGACAAAACGCAATGCCCACCCCGTCGTTGCTGACGGGTGTGTCGTCGACGCGGTCGAATGACGCGATGGACAGCGCTCAATTCGGAATGTGCTCGTCCTGGGGCTGGGCCCTGCTTTCGCGTTCCGAAGTCGAATTCTTGTGGCGAATTCGTTTCGGCCCCTCGGGTACTTATTCAGGCTGTCATTGGACCGAGTGGGTGTCCAATACCTCTTTCAGTCGTGGTGATACCTTGGAGACATCACCGGGCCGGGAGGCGCCATGGATCTGGACCTGCGCAAACTGCGGTACTTCGTCGCCCTGGCCGACCAGTTGCACTTCGGCCGCGCCGCCGAAGAGCTGCACATCGCGCAGCCGGTGCTCAGCCGGCAGATCCGCGCGCTCGAACAGGATCTCGGCGCCTCGCTGTTCACCAGGGATCGCCACGGTGTGGCGCTGACCGACGCGGGCCGACAACTGCTGACCGACGCCGGTCCGCTGCTCGCCTCCGCGCACGCGGTCCGCCGCCGGGTGTCCGAGGCCGCCCGCGGCAGCCGTCGGCTGGTGGTCGGTTTCCGGGCCGGAATCCCGGTCATCCCGGCGGCGCAGGCGTTCGAGGACCGGCACCCTGACGTCGTCGTGGACGTGCAGCGCATCGAGTCGGACGACCAGGCCCCGATGCTGCTCGACGGCCGCATCGACATCGGCTATGTGCGGCTGCCCATCGACGAGGCGGGCCTGCGTGTCACCCCGCTGTACACCGAGCCGCGGGTGGCTGTGCTGCCCGCCGGCCACCGGTTGGCCGGCAAGGAGGAGGTCACCGAGGCCGACCTGGCCGGCGAACCGCTGGTCTGGCATGCCGACCCGGACACGCAGCCCACCAAGCGCCCGCACCCCAACGCCGGGTACCTGGTGCGCGGGGTGGACGAGACGCTCGAGCATGTCGCGGCCGGGCGGGGCGTCTCGTTCCTGGCCCGTTCGGCGACCGTGTTCTACTCACATCCGGACGTCGTGTATGTGCCCGTCCCGGATCTGGCGCCCGACCAGGTGTGCCTCGCGGTGGCGGCATCGCGGACCTCGCCGGTGGTCGATGACTTCCTCGCCGCGGCTCAGGCGACGGCCGAGATCACGGCGGAATGTGGGAACTACGAAATGTGGCAGATCGTAAGCGATGCCGTTTCGAAGCACGGTGAGCAATCCGGCTGACAATGGCAACGCCAGGGGGCTCGGGGGTGGCGGTGATGTCGGCGAACACTAAGGATTGACGACATCGTCGCTCGGCCACTTCCAGGACGATTGAGATCGTGATCTCGTCGAAGCCGGCAAAGGCATCAAAGGCATTTCCGATCAATTCCGCGGGACAATTCCACTCCCCAGTGGTGCCCGCTCTCGCCGAGCCACAGCAGCGCCGGTTCAAAGCGGTTCGACCCGTCCACCAACCGGCACGCGCCGTTCGCGCAGCACCGGCGCCGCCGACCGGGAGGACCCGGCGCTGATCCACGCCCGCCGGGGCTTCGGCCACCGAGCCGGCCACGGGGACGCCTGGGACGTACGACCGCCACCCCGTGCCTCGCGCGTATGTATCGACGTGCCCGACGGCAACCGTGTGCGCGATACGGCAGACAAAATTGTTGACAATCTTGTTTGGCTAGATTTAGGTTCGACAGGCACTCACTCAGGGAGGGCAACGATGCCGAAAGAAGCCCGTCCGAGCACCGGAGAGCAGGCCAAACAGCATGCGTTCGCGCAGCTGAGGCAGGCGATCCTGCACGGCGAGATGGCACCGGCACAGCGGCTGGTGGAGAACGAGCTCGCCGAGCAGTTCGGGGTGACACGGGCCAGTATCCGGGCCGCGCTCATCGATCTGGAGGCCCAGGGCCTCGTCGAGCGGATCCGCAACCGGGGTTCCCGGGTGCGGGTGGTGACCGTCGAGGAGGCGGTCGCCATCACCGAGTGCCGCATGGTCCTCGAAGGACTGTGCGCGGCCAAGGCGGCGACCCTGGCCAGTGACGAGCAGCTCGCCGAGCTGACCGAGCTGGGCACGGCGATGACCAAGGCCGTGGCCGACGGTGAGCCGATGACCTACTCCGAGCTCAACCAGGCCCTGCACGCCAGGGTGCGGGAGCTGTCCGGTCAGCAGACCGCGGTCGATCTGCTGGAGCGGCTGAACGCCCAACTGGTGCGGCACCGCTTCCAGTTGGCGCTGAGGCCGGGGCGCCCGCAGCACTCCCTGAACGAGCATCTGGCGATGATCGAGACGATCAGGTCCAGGGACCCGCAGGCGGCCGAGAAAGCCGTCCGCGCCCACCTCACCAGCGTGATCGAGGCGCTGCGCGACTGAGCCGCGCGAGGCGGGCGCACATCTGTCGACTCCAAGGAGATCCGAGTAATGACGCAGTCAGGCGCGCCCGCCGACCCACGTTCGACACTTGTCATCACCGCGCATGCCGGGGACTTCGTGTGGCGTGCCGGCGGTGCCATCGCCTTGTCCGCCGCCCGCGGTGAGAAGGTCACCATCGCCTGTCTGACCTTCGGCGAGCGCGGGGAGTCCGCAAAGGCCTGGCGCGAGGGCAGGAAACTCGACGAGATCAAGGCCATCCGCCGTGACGAGGCCGAGCGCGCCGCCGCCACCCTCGGCGCCGAGATCCTCTTCTTCGACGCCGGCGACTACCCCCTGGTCGCCACCGCCGAGCTGACCGACACAATCGTCGGGGTCTACCGGGCCACCCAGCCCGACGTCGTGCTCACCCACCCGGTCGAGGACCCGTACAACGGCGACCACCCGGCCGCCAACCGTATGGCCCTGGAGGCCCGTGTCCTGGCGCAGGCCATCGGTTACCCGGGCGAGGGCGAGATCATCGGTGCCCCGCCGGTCTTCTACTTCGAGCCCCACCAGCCCGAGATGAGCGGCTTCAGGCCCGAGGTCCTCCTCGACATCACCGAGGTCTGGGACACCAAGCGCAAGGCCATGGAGTGCCTCGGTGCCCAGCAGCACCTGTGGGACTACTACACCGACCTCGCCGTGCGCCGGGGCGTCCAGCTCAAGCGCAACGCGGGCCCGAACCTGGGCCTGGCGCACAAGACCATGGCTGAGGCGTACATGCGTCCCTACCCGCAGATCGCGAAGGAGCTGGCGTGAGCGAGCTGAGGTGCAGCGGAGGCCGGGGGTCCGCGGAGCGAAGCGGAGTGGGCACCCGGTCGCAGCGGAGCCGAAGCGGAGCTCCGCAGAAGGAGGAAGCATGAGCGGCGTGATCGTCACCAACCCGCCGAAGGCGCAGCTGAAGGACGTCGACGCGCTGGCGCGGTACGGCGTGGCCACCGTCAGTGAGGCGATGGGCCGAACGGGCCTGCTGGGCCCGGACGTTCGCCCGGTCCAGCAGGGCGTACGCGTCGCCGGAACGGCCGTCACCGTGATCGGCTGGCCCGGCGACAACCTCATGATCCACGCGGCCGTCGAGCAGTGCGGCGAGGGCGACATCCTGGTCGTCACCACCACCTCTCCGTGCACGGACGGCCTGTTCGGCGAACTGTTCGCGACGGCCCTCAAGCAGCGCGGGGTGCGTGGTGTCGTCACCAGCACCGGTGTCCGCGACACCCAGGAACTGCGCGACATGGGCTTCGCCGCCTGGTCCCGTGCGGTCTCCTCGCAGGGCACGGTCAAGGCCACGGGCGGCTCGGTCAACGTGCCGATCGCCATCGACGGTCAGGTGATCAACCCGGGAGACGTGATCCTCGCCGACGACGACGGTGTCGTGGTCGTCCCGCGTGAGCGGGCCCGGGAGACGGTGGAGAGGTCCGAGGCCCGTGAGGCCAAGGAGGCGGCCACCCGCGCCGCCTTCATCGGGGGCCAACTCGGCCTGGACCGCTACGGGTTGCGGGAGACCCTGACGCGACTCGGCGTGGAGTACCGGACGTTCGAGGAGTACCGGGGAGAGCGGCCGTGATCCCGCAGCCCGAGGAGGTGCCCTGTCTGCTGATGCGGGGCGGCACCTCCAAGGGTGCCTACTTCCTCGCCACCGACCTTCCTGCCGAACCCGCCCTGCGCGACGACCTGTTGCTGCGGATCATGGGCAGCCCGGACGAGCGGCAGATCGACGGACTGGGCGGCGCGCACCCGCTCACCAGCAAGGTCGCCGTGATCTCGGCGTCCACCGATCCCGCGGCCGACGTCGACTACCTGTTCCTCCAAGTCATGGTGGACCGGCCCGAGGTGAGTGACCGTCAGAACTGCGGGAACATCCTCGCCGGTGTCGGTCCTTTCGCCGTCGAGCGCGGACTCGTCCCGGCGGGGGAGCAGGAGACCTCCGTGCGGATCCGCATGGTCAACTCCGGCGACCACGCCACGGCGACCTTCCCGACTCCCGGCGGCCGGGTGGACTACACGGGGGAGGCCGGGATCTCGGGCGTGCTCGGGACGGCCGCACCCGTGGTGATCGAGTTCCCGCCGGGCGCGGGGGAGTTGCTGCCCACCGCCAACGCCGTCGACGTCATCGACGGTGTCGAGGTGACCTGTGTGAACAACGGAATGCCGACCGTCCTCATGGCGGCCACCGCGCTCAAGGTCACCGGCTACGAGCGGCCCCGGGACCTGGAGGAGGACGTGGCCCTGGCCGATCGCCTGCGCACCATCCGTCTGGAGGCGGGCCGCCTGATGGGCCTCGGTGACGTGTCCGACGCCACCGTCCCCAAGCTCACGCTGCTCGCCCCGCCCCGCGACGGGGGCGCGGTCAGCACCCGCACCTTCATCCCGGTGCGCTGTCACACCTCCATCGGTGTCCTGGGCGCGGCCGGCGTGGCCGCGGGCCTGCGGATCGACGGCGGTGTGGGCGCCCGGCTCGCGGTGCTCGATGCCGCGAGCGACCGCATCCGCATCGAGCATCCCACCGGATTCCTGGACATCGAAAGCACCCTCGGGACCACTCCCGGCGGCCTGCCCTGCCCCCGCCGGACCGCCGTGGTCCGTACCGCCCGCAAGATCTTCGACGGCACTGTCTTCCCCAGGGCCGTCGCCCCCCTCACAGGAGGTCGCTGATGACCCCGCCGCTCGGCGACATCGCCCACATCGGTCACACCCAGCTCTTCACCCCGGACCTGGACGCCAGCGTCGCGTTCTTCACCGACTTCCTGGGACTCACCGTCAACGGCCAGGACGGTGACACCGTCTATCTGCGGACCTACGACGACTACGAGCACCACAGCCTGGTCCTCACCGCCCGCGAGCGGCCCGGCCTCGGCCGGCTCGCCCTGCGCACCTCCAGCGAGGAGGCCCTGCACCGCCGTATCAGGGCGAACGAGGACGCGGGCGGCACCGGCACCTGGGTCGAGGACGAACCAGGCCTCGGCAAGCTCTACGTCACCCGCGACCCGGACGGCCACGAGCACGCCCTGTACTGGGAGAGCGAGTACTTCCGCTGTCCCGACGAGCTGCGGCCCGCGCTGAAGAACCAGCCGCAGGCCAAGCCCAACAGGGGGGTGGGCGTGCGGCGCTTGGACCACATCAACTTCCTCGCCGCCGACGTGCTCGCCAACGCCGAGTTCCAGCAGGGTGTCCTCGGCGCCCGGCCCACCGAGCAGATCCGGCTGGACAGCGGGAAGGTCGCGGCGCGCTGGCTGACGTACACGAACAAGTCGTACGACGTCGTCTACACCTCGGACTGGACCGGCAGCGAGGGCCGGCTGCACCACATCGCCTTCGCGACCGACACCCGTGAGGACATCCTGCGTGCGGCCGATCTCGCCATCGACACGGGCGTGTTCATCGAGACGGGCCCGCACAAGCACGCCATCCAGCAGACGTTCTTCCTGTACGTCTACGAGCCCGGCGGCAACCGGATCGAGCTGTGCAACCCGCTCACCCGGCTGGTGCTGGCGCCCGACTGGCCGCTGGTCACCTGGACCGAGGAAGAGCGCAAGAAGGGGCAGGCCTGGGGCTTGCAGACCATCGCGTCGTTCCATACGCACGGGACGCCACCGGTGGCTTGAGCTGCGCGTTCGCGAGCCACTCCTGGATTGTCGATGAGATTGTTGACAAAAGCGTTGACATCCTGGGGGTGGCTCCTTAGCGTCTGGCGCACCAAGCACGAGAGGTAACCGACGATGTCTTCCTCCCCCTCCCCGCCGACCGCTCGCAGCAGCAGACTGGCCCTCCTGGTCATAGGCCTGTGCTGGCTGGCGGTGCTGTTCGACGGTCTCGACATGTTCATCTACGGCTCGGTGCTGCCGCACCTGCTGGAGACCAGGACCTTCGGCCTCACCCCCGACACCGCCGGTGACCTCGGCAGCTACGCCACCTTCGGCATGCTGGTCGGCGCGCTGACCGCCGGCACGATCGCCGACCGGGTCGGCCGCAAGAAGCTGATGGTCGCCGGCGTGATCCTCTTCTCGCTGGCCTCCGGCCTGTGCGCGCTGGCCGGCAGCGTCGAGGTGTTCGGCCTCGGCCGGACCCTGGCGGGCGTCGGCCTCGGCGGCCTGCTGCCCACCGCGATCAGCATGGTCTGCGACTACGCCCCGCGCGGCCGCGGCGCCATCGTCATCGGCCTGCTGATGACCGCTCACCACGCGGGCGGCATCCTCTCCGCCTATGTCGCCAAGTGGCTCATCGACCCGGTCGGCTGGCGCGCGGCGTTCTGGGTCTGCGTGCTCCCGCTGCTCTTCGCCCCGCTGCTCGCCAAGTTCCTGCCCGAGTCGCTGAGTTTCCTGGTCGCCAAGGGCCGCGGCGCGCAGGCCGCGACGCTCGCCGAGCGGTACGACGTCGATCTGCCCGCAGCGGCAGCCAGGAAGACCGCCGCCGACCGCTGGGACGCCCTGCTCAACCTTTTCCGCGCCGGCGAGTGGGTCCAGACCCTGCTGTACTGGTGCGCCTCCTTCGGTGGCCTGCTCCTCGTCTACGGCGTCGCCACCTGGCTGCCCACCCTGATGCGCGCCGAGGGCTACGCGCTCGGTGACGCCCTGTCCTTCGTGGTCGTCTTCAACCTGGGCGGCATCGTGGGCATGCTGGTCGCGGGCCGGGCCGCCGACCGGTTCGGCGCCCCGCGCATCTCGGCCCTGTGGTTCGCGCTGACCGCTGCCGGAGTCTTCCTGCTCAGCGTCCACATGGCGCAGACCGTGACCATGATCGTCGTCTTCCTCACGGGTGTCTTCCTCAACAGCGCCCAGACGATGATCTACGCGACCGTCTCGATCCGCTCCACCCCGGACAACCGCGCCACCAGCGTCGGCTGGACCTCGGGCATGGGCCGCTTCGGCGCCGTCTTCGGCCCGTGGCTCGGCGGGCAGCTCCTCGCCTCGGGCAATGGCGACCGGGGCTTCACCGCGTTCGCCGTCGCCGGCCTGTCGTCCATGGTCTTCATCGGCATCGCCGCCCTGCGCAGCTCCAGGCAGGAGGCGCCGAGCGACAGCGGGCAGAGCCTGGTGGGCGCCCACTGACCTGCCGGGGACGAGGCCGAACGCCGGTCGCCGCGAGGACGCGGGAGCCGGCGTTCGGCTTGGAGCGCAACGGTGCAGGGGTTACGCGGTGACCGGCAGGGCCCTCCCTGTGCACTTGAGGAGTGCGGGCGGGCAGGTAGCTGCCGTCCCCGGAGGGACCGGACCGGCCGAACCGGGGTGCCGGCGATCCCGATGCCGGCTTTTCAGCCGCGTGGGGAACCGCATGACCAGCCCCCGCGAACCGGATCCACGCCCGCGCCCGGCCACAGGGCCCCGAGCGCTCAGCCCGTGCTCTCCCGAATCCGGCGGGCGATCAGCGCGTAGGAGACCCGGGCCTTTTCGTCGTCGCCGCCGTCATAGCCGTGGTCGGCGTCGGGAACGTCGAAGTACTCCACCAGCGCCCCCACCGCCGCGAGCCGCTCGGCATACCGGGCCCCCTCCGCGCGCAGCAGATCGTGCGCCGCGGTGATCACCAGCGCCGGCGCGATCCCTGTGAGGTCCGCCGTGTCCGAGACATGCGCCGGCGACACCAGCCGGTCACCGCGCAGCCGCGCGTCCGGTACGTACGACGAGTCGAAGACGTCCGCCATCCAGGGCCGCAGCATGGGCTTCGCGATGGCCGCCTTCTTTTCCCGCGCCCCCGTGGCCAGGTCCAGCGGCGGATAGTGCAGCACCTGAAGCGCGAGGGCGGGGCCGCCCTCCTCCAGGGACTGCCGGGCGGCCGCCGCCGCGAGCCCGCCGCCCGCGCTCTGTCCGCCCACGGTGAGCCGGTCGCCGTCCCAGCCCTGCTCCCCACTGTGTTCGGCGACCCAGCGCACCACCTCGTAGGCCTGCCGGGGCGGCCCGGGGAAGGGGTGCTGGGGAGCGACGACGTACTTCACGTTGACGACCACGACGCCCGCCTCGGCGGCCAGGTAACGGCACAGTCCGTCGTCGATCTCCGGCATCGACATGACGTATCCGCCGCCATGGAAGTTGACGTGGACGGGCGGAGCGACGGTGCCGGGCGCGGGCGCGTACACCGTCACGGGGGCCGGGGCCACCGACGTCGGAACCGTCAGCTCCCGGGTGTCGCGCGGGAACTCCGGGAAGCGGGCGAGGAGGTCGCCCGTCGAGCCGGGTCCGTGCGCGCGGCGGCTCGCGAGAGAGGTGGCGCGCTGCATCGTCTTGGCGGCGAGGGAGGCCACCGCGGGCCTGGCCAGGAAGGACATGCGGCCGAACTTACTTGGGTCAGGCAAGAGGGGGCCAGGGCGGTCCTGCCTGGTGAGATTCAGCGGGAGGCGCGTACTCCGTCGAGGGCGATGGACAGGACCCGGACGCGCTGCGCGTCGTCGTCGCGGGCCTGTTCGGCCTCGGCATCGGACTCGCCTTCTCCTCCATGGCCAACCTGATCGTGGGCAGCGTGCCGGCCGCCCGGACCGGCGCCGCGACCGGCATGAACGCCAAGATCCGCACCATCGGCGACTCCATCGGCGCGGCCGTCACCAGCGTCCTGGTCACCGGTCACCTGCAGCCCTCGGGTCTGCCGTACGAGTCCGGAGACACGCACGGCTTCACCGTCCTTGCCGTGCTGTGCCTGGCCGCGGACGTCCGCGAGACCGTCACCACCGGGAGCTGACCTCGGCCAGTCGGTCCGGCCGCGCGTGTGAGGTAGGGTTTAGCTGCGCGATCACACGGAGTACCCGTGGGGAACGCGACCGGGACGTGGCGCAGCTTGGTAGCGCACTTGACTGGGGGTCAAGGGGTCGCAGGTTCAAATCCTGTCGTCCCGACTTGCATACGTGCAGGTGAGAGGCTGTTTCGAGGGGACTCGAAACAGCCTCTCGGTCGTTCAGGCCGCCGTGCGCACCAACCCTCGGTACGCCGTGTCAAGCCTGCCGGTGATCTGCTCGACTCCGATGACGTCAAGGCCCTTCTGGCCGGTCACGGCAGTCCTGGCGGCCGAGCGCGCGGCTGCGAACACAGCCCATGAGTCGGCCGTGTAGTCGTCCTGCGACGGGCTGCCGATCGCCTTCAGTGCGGCACGGACCGGGGTCGTGTCGACCCGTCCGTCCACGTCGCCGGACAGCGCGGTGAACCCGTCGAGCACGATCTTCCCGGACTTCAGGGTGAACGTCGCCGTGTGCCGTCCCTCGCGCAGACCGCGCAGTGCGTACGTGGCCTGGCGCTTGTCGGTGGCGGTTGTCCTCGCGTCCCGGGCGACCGGCCTGCCGTCGATGTCGACGTCGAGGACGGCGCTGCCGTCGTTGCCGCCGATCACGTCGATGCCCGTGCCGGAGAACGGGACGGTGACGGTCGCGCCGGCCGTGGTGCTGGTCGACGTCGAGCGGTACCAGTTCATCGCGTCACCGAGGGCGGCGTTCCGGCTCCACGTGCCGTCGTACCGGACGGTGCCGTCCATGTTGTCGGTCAGCGTGGTGGCGTACGGGGTGTATCCGGCGACCTTCTCGACCAACAGGTTGTCGAACGCGGTCCGGTGGAAGTCGGTGCCGAGTTTGACGCGGCCCTCGGTCGCGGGCGTCGGGTCCTGGTAGACGGCGACGGACTGCCCGTCGACGTACGCGGTGACGGTCGCGCCCCTGGCCTCGACGGCGAGACGGTAGCCGTCGGCCGCGGCGACCGTGCCGGTCCGGATCGCCGTGCCGTACTCGTAGAAGGTCCAGGTCCCGGACGGGCCGATCCCGATGCTGTACGCGGCGTCCGTCGCCGCCATGCCCTTCTGCTGGCGTACGCCCAGGGTGGCGAGGCCGCCGGCCGGGTCCGGGAAGGAGACGTCGACGGAGGCCCGGTAGTTCTCCCAGCGGAAGTCCCCGACCGTGGTGTTGGGGGTGTTCCGGTTCCAGGCGCCGGTGTCCTTCATGGACTGGTCCAGGTACTGGTACAGCACGTTGTCGCCGCTCGCGTCCTTGCCGACCTCCCAGGCGCCGGTCTGGTCGACCAGGTAACGGGGCTGGTTGCCACGGGACTTGAGGTACGACTGGGACACCTTGTGCGCCCCGTTGTCCGTGCCGACCTGGACCCGGCCCTCCTCCTCGTACCCGAAGTCGTCGGCGTACAGGACGTCGTCGTGGGTGTCGTGCCTCTTGCCGGTCGCGTCGGTGTCGAGCACCGTGCGGGCCCCGGACCCGGGCAGTCGCTGTGCGGTCGCCTTGTCGCGGCTGCGGTCGAGGGTGGTGAACGTGACGATCGAGCGCGGCTGGACGGTGTAGGTGTAGTAGCCGTCGGCGTCGGGACGGATCTCGGCGGCGAGATGCTTGAAGTTCGCGTCGTACGCCTGGCCGGGGTCGGCCGCGCGGGTCTCCCAGACCTCCATGGTGGGATCGCCGCCCAGGTCCATGTTCTCGGCCTTGATGCGGTAACTCTTCGTCCGGTCGCTGTCGTTGACGGCGATCGTGGAGAAGTCCTTCTTCTTCGGGTCGGCGAGCGTCATGTAACTGGGCGCGCCGTTCGAGCCGTCGACGTTCTCGGTGCCGCTCACACCGCTGTAGCTCGCCTCGGGCACGGTGCGCCAGATGCCGGCCGTGTTGGTGTCGTTCTCCCAGCCGGTCTTCGCGAACTGGGTGAAGTGCTGCATCACGTACACCGCGGCGTCGTAGTGGATGTTCCCGGACCACGGGTCGCGGGCGCTGACCAGTTCCTTGTGGCTGTACTGGGCGCCCTCGTAGAAGGCTCCGATCGCCGGCTGGAAGATGTAGTGCGTCCGCTTGGAGTTGGCGTAGCTCTTCACGGAGCGGTTGGCGATGTCGAGCGCGCTCTGCACACCGCCGATCCCGGTGCTCGTGCCGCCCGGCCCCTCGGTGTTGGCCACCCGGTAGTCCGTCCAGCCGAAGGAGCCGACGCCCTCGCTGTACCAGACCTCCTTGTCCTGGCCGCCGGCGTTGTCGCCGGTCGCCAGCTTCGTGTAGGGCCGGTACGTGGAACTGGTGGGGGCGCCGTCGAGCCGGTCGTCGGTGGTGTAGTGGTAGCCCACCGCGTCGACCGTGCCGAAGAGTTCGGTGTCCGTGAGCATCGCGGGGCCGATGTTCTTCGTGGTGTTCTCGTCCGAGGCGACGATCTTGATGTCGTGGTACGCCTTCGCGGCGTCCTTCTGCTGAGCGGGCGTCAGACCGTAGCGGGGGTCGGCGAAGTCGGTGTCGTTCGTCAGCGCGTTCTTGTACCACTTGACGAAGGAGATGTCCGGTTTCGTGGTCTCGTTCGTGTCCGGATTGACGTAGTCGACCATGTACCCGTACTTCTCGTACGCGTCGAGGATCGTCTCCTTGTACCACTTGTACATCTCGTCGGTGCCGGTGCCCTTGTTCCACTCGGTCTGGACCCACTGGGGCATGACCCAGCGCAGGATCGAGACCTTGAGCTTCGGGTTCACCGTCTTGGCATCCGCGGCCAGTTGGAAGCCCGGGGAGCGGGATGCGTCGGCGAGTTCGTCCGCCGTGCGCATGGTCGCCGGATCGGAACCGGTCGAGGTGTTCGTGTCCGAACCCATCTCGATCTTGACGTGGTTGATGAGCGGGTTCCTCCCGCCGAACAGCACTCTGACGAGCTGCCAGTAGCGGCCCGGGTGCTCCGCCTTGTAGTCCATCAGCAGATTGCTCGTGCTGTTGCAGCTGAGCAGGCCGAGGCCCTTGTAGGTGAGGCCGTTCACGTTGTCGGCGCGTACGTCGTTCCCGTCGACCACGACCTGCACGGGGTCGTCCGCCGAGTGGGCGGCCGGCGCCGTGACCACTCCCGCCGCCAGTGCCATCGTCGTCGCCGCGGCGAGGGACGCCCAGCCGAGTCTTCGCTGCATACCCATTCGGGGGACCGTAGGTGGCAAGCGCTTTCTAGGTCAATCCCCTTGCGTCACCCAAGAGTTGCCGCTTCCCGGGGGCCGTCGTCCGCCGGAAAACACGTGGACTGCGAAGTGCCCGTCACGGGACACTTCCGAACTCGGAACGCAACTCCCCCTACACACAGGGTAAGCATGCAGACGTCAGAGGTACCCAAAGTTCCACCGCGCAGGGGCGCGGTGCTCCTCGCGCTTCGTTACTACGGACGGGAGTTGGCCCGCCTGCGCCGGCTGACCGCGCCCGCCATGCTGCTGTCGGCGCTGGGCAGCACCGGCATCAACTACATCGCGCCGCTGATCGTCGCGAAGCTCGCCGGCGACATCGCCGACGGCGGCGAGTTCACGGTCGGTTCGGCGCTGCCGTACGTCCTCGGATTCGCCGGTGTCCTGCTGCTCGCGGAGTCACTGTGGCGGGTCGCCCTGCACTGTCTGAACCGTCTCGACGCGCTCGGCATCGAGCACCTGTACGTGATCGGGATGGACGAACTGTTCGCCAAGGACGCCACGTTCTTCCACGACAACTTCGCCGGGTCGCTGACCAAGCGCGCCCTGAGCTTCGCCACCCGTTTCGAGCCGTTCGTCGACACCCTGGCCTTCCAGATCGTGGGCAGCCTCGTGCCGCTGCTGTTCGGCTCGGTGGTGCTGTGGCACTACGAACCGCTGCTCGTCGTGGGCCTGTTGGTCATGATCGCGGTGACGGCGCTGTGCGCGGCGCCGCTCATCCGGCGCCGCCAGGGCCTCGTCGCCGAGCGCGAGGCGGCGGTCGCCCGGGTGGCCGGGCACGTCGCCGACAGCCTGATGAACATGGACACGGTCCGGGCCTTCGGTGCCGAGGGACGCGAAGCCGCCGAACACCGCTCCCGCGTCGCGGCCTCACGCAGGCTCACGCTCAGGTCGTGGGACTACGGCAACCTGCGTATCGACACCTTCGTCGCGCCGATGTCCGTGCTGACCAACGCGCTCGGTCTGCTGCTCGCGGTCGGCCTCGGCGGGGGCGAGCACGGCGTGGAGGCCGTCGTGGTCGCCTTCACCTACTACTCCAACGCGACGCGGATCATGTTCGAGTTCAACCAGATCTACCGCCGTCTGGAGAGCTCGATGACGGAGGCCGCGCAGTTCACCGAGCTGCTCCTGACCCCGCCGACCGTGCTCGACCCGCCGTCCCCCGAGCCGCTGCTGCCCGGGGCCGCCGATGTCCGCTTCGAGCGGGTGAACTTCGCCCACGCGGGCGCGGCGCCGCTCTTCGCCGGGCTCGACCTGGTCGTGCCCGGCGGAACCAAGGTCGGTCTCGTCGGACGCTCCGGCGGCGGCAAGACCACACTGGCCCGGCTGCTGCTGCGGATGACGGACATCGACGGCGGCCGGATCATGATCGGCGGCCAGGACATCAGCAGGCTGCGCCAGAGGGACCTGCGCAGCCTGATGGCCTACGTGCCGCAGGACCCGGCGATGTTCCACCGCACGCTCCGCGACAACATCGCCTTCGCCCGGCCGGACGCCACCGACGCCGAGATCCGTCGCGCGGCCGAGGCGGCGCATGTCACGGAGTTCGCCGACGCGCTGCCGGAGGGCTTCGGCACCCTGGTGGGCGAGCGCGGCGTCAAACTGTCCGGCGGCCAGCGCCAGCGTGTCGCGCTGGCCCGGGCGATCCTGCGCGACGCTCCGATCCTGCTGCTCGACGAGGCGACCAGCGCCCTGGACTCGGAGAGCGAACTCCTGGTCCAGGAGGCGCTGTGGCGGCTCATGGAGGGGCGGACGGCGCTCGTGGTCGCGCACCGGCTGAGCACGGTCGCGGGCATGGACCAGCTCGTCGTCCTGGACCGCGGGCGGATCGTCGAGCAGGGCAGCCACCAGGAACTCCTGGCGCTGGACGGCCCGTACGCGAAGCTGTGGCACCACCAGTCGGGCGGGTTCCTCGAAGACGACCCGGTGGAGGCGGAGCTGCGCTGAACGGGGCGCGGAGGCAAGGGGCAGGTGCCCAGGGGCGTCCAGCGCGGGGTGCCGCGCGGACCGGTGGGCAGTGACGCCGACGGTGACGTGGGGCGTCAGCAGGACCGGCGGCCTTGAGCTGCACTGGCGGGAACCTGCCCTGGGTCAAGGGATCGCGGGTTCACATCCTGTCGTCCCGACGGTGCCAAGGGTCTTCGCAGGCGGGAGTCTGCGGGGACCCTCTCGTTTGAGTCACGTCCGGCCTTCGACTGCGCCACCCGGCGGTCACCCCGCGAGATGTCATCCTGCAACCCGAAACCCCGTCTTCGCAGCTAGCGAGACCCGCCTGCGTGGCCGAAGCGTGTGCAGCGGTGACTATTCACACTGTCTTATCTTCAAATCGTAAGCACATATTCCACACACGCCCCCTTGCGGACGGGTCTTGATGGTCTAGATTGACCTTGCTGCCCATGGTGGGACACGGGGCGACAAAGAGTGATCTATGGGTCTGATTGCTGCGGAAACTGAGCAGAAACGTCTCGGCGGCAGGCTCAGGATGATCGATTCTCGGAATCCGAGGGGGGCTTCGGGTGCGGGGGCATTCGAGGTTCAGTGGGTTCCCGATCAGCTCGAGAGTCCGGCGGAACGTGTAAGTCTGCTGTTGTCCAGGTGAGTTCTTTACTCAACCTTGACCTATGCATGTCATGCGCGGGGGGTGGTGCCTCCCGGGTGAACGCAGCGCAGGCGGGGGCCTGCGCGGAACAGTGCGGGAGGCGGGGGCCTCCCGGAGGGGGGGAACGGTGTCTGGCATCCACGTCGTACCACTGGGGACCGGGGGGGTTCTGTGCGGGAGGGGGGAATAGTCAAGCCCTTTCCGTCGGCGCGCGAGCGTCTGACGGAGGGGGCAATAGGCCAGTCGGTGAACGACTGGGAGCAGCGGTACCGCCGTACCGTGATCACCAGCGACACCGTCACCACCGCGTTCGTGCTGGCGGCGATCGGTGAGTTCTTCGGGGCCCGGGACGCGGCCAACTGGCACGAGAAATGGACAATTCTCGCGTTCGGCACCGAGCTGCTGGTGCTGGGAGCGCTTGCGGTGGGCCGGGCGTGGGCACCGGCCGTCCTCGGCCAGGGTGCCGAGGAATTCCGTAGGCTCGGACGTTCACTGTTCGCGGCGACCGTCGTGCTCGCGCTCGGCGGGATCGCCCTCACCTCGAGAAACATCAAGCTCTGGATCTTCGTCGCGATCCCCGCTGTAGCGCTGGTCACCATGACCGCGCGGTATCTGCTCCGCCTCGGACTGCACAGACAGCGCAAGGAAGGGCAGTGTCTGAGACCGGTGCTCGCCGCAGGGAGTCCGGCCACCGTGAGCGACCTGATCAGCCGCACCCGCAAGTTGCCGCACCTCGGGTGGCGGGTGGACGGGGTGTGCACGACGGAAGGTCCCGGGCTCGACGGTGACGAACTGGACGGAGTGCCGGTCGTCGGCCAGCTGACGGACGTCGCCAAGTACGTGGAGCACCACGGCTATCGTGTCGTCGCGCTCACGCCGGACCCGTACTGGACACCGAACCGGCTGCAGCGGCTGGCCTGGAACCTCGAGGGCAGCGAGGCCGAGATGGTCGTGGCCCCGGTGCTGATGGAGGTGGCCGGCCCGCGGCTGCACGTCGACGCCGTGCTCGGAATCCCGCTGCTGCGGGTCAGCATGCCGACGTTCACCGGGGGCCGCCGGGCGATCAAGGCGGTCGCCGACCGGATGGGCTCGGCGATCCTGCTGATCCTGTTCGCGCCGCTGATGCTCCTCGTCGGACTGCTCGTGGTGGCGGACAGCCGGGGCGGGGCGTTCTACCGCCAGCGCAGGGTCGGCAAGGACGGCCGCGAGTTCACCATCCTCAAGTTCCGCACCATGGCCGTCGGGGCCGACCGGGCACGTGCCGAGCTGGCCGACCGCAACGAGGGCGCGGGGCTGCTGTTCAAGATGCGCCAGGATCCGCGGGTGACCCGGGTCGGAACAGCGCTGCGCCGGTACTCGCTCGACGAACTCCCGCAGCTTTTCAACGTACTCATCGGATCGATGTCGCTCGTAGGTCCGCGCCCTCCGCTGCCGGAGGAGTCCGCCTCCTACGGCCCGGACATCCGGCGGCGACTGCTGGTCAAGCCCGGCCTCACCGGCCTGTGGCAGATCAGCGGACGCAGCGACCTGCCGTGGGAGGAGGCCGTCCGCCTCGACCTGCGGTACGTGGAGGACTGGTCGCTCGCCCTGGACGCGGTGATCTTGTGGAAGACGCTGCGCGCGGTGCTCTACGGCCAGGGGGCCTACTGATGTGCGGGGGGTCCCGTCCGGACGGCGGGGAGACAGCAGGCCACAAGGGCCTGACTGGGGGGAGGAACGGGTCATGAGAATCAGCGTGTTCGGGCTCGGCTACGTGGGCTGTGTGTCGGCCGCGTGCCTGGCCGGCATGGGGCACGAGGTCATCGGCGTGGACGTCAACCAGGTGAAGGTCGACCTGGTCAACGACGGCAAGGCCCCGGTGGTCGAGGAGCGGATCGGCGAGCTCACCGCGGAGGTCGTGCGGACGGGAGCGCTGCGCGCCACCACCGACGTCCGTGAGGCGATCATGGACAGCGACGTGTCGCTGATCTGTGTGGGAACCCCGTCGGAGCCCAACGGCAGCCTGTGCACCACGTACTTGGAACGGGTCACCGAGGAGATCGGCGCCGCGCTGGCCGAGCAGGCCAAGCAGGGGAGCCGGCACACCGTGGTGTTCCGGAGCACCATGCTCCCGGGCACCTGCCTGAACCTTCTGGTACCGATCCTGGAGAAGAACGTCGGTGGCACCGCCGGAGTGGACGTCGGGGTCGCGGTCAACCCGGAGTTCCTGCGCGAGGGAACCAGCGTGCGGGACTTCTTCGACCCGCCCAAGACGGTCATCGGCGAGCTCGACCCGGCCAGCGGCGACGTGGTGGCGGCGCTGTACGAGAGCCTGCCCGGCGAGGTGTTCCGGGTTCCGGTCCCGACGGCCGAGGCGATCAAGTACGCGGACAACGCGTTCCACGGCCTCAAGATCGGCTTCGCGAACGAGCTGGGCGCGGTGTGCCAGGCGCTCGGGGTGGACTCGCACCAGGTGATGGACGTGTTCCTGGCCGACCGCAAGCTGAACATCAGTGCCGCCTATCTGCGGCCCGGTTTCGCCTTCGGCGGCTCCTGCCTGCCCAAGGACCTGCGCAGCCTGGTCCACGCGGCGCAGCGGGCCGACGTCTCGGTGCCCATCCTCTCCCACGTGCTGCAATCCAACTCCGACCATCTGCAGCGTGCGGTGGACCTGGTGGAGCGCACCGGTAAGCGCCGGGTGGGCATGTTCGGGCTGTCCTTCAAACCCGGCACCGACGACCTCCGGGAGAGTCCGCTGGTCGAGCTGGCGGAGCGGCTCCACGGCAAGGGGTACGACCTGCGGATCCACGACGCCAACGTGAGCCTCTCCCGGCTGATCGGCGCGAACCGCGAGTACATCGAGACCCGGTTGCCGCACCTCGCGCAGCTGCTCGCCGACTCCGTCGAGGAGGTGCTCGACCATGCCGAGGTGTGCGTGGTCGGGACCAAAGACCCGGCTGTCCTCGCGGCCCTGCCTCACGGCGGCGGCCCGGTGATAGTCGACCTCATCCGTCTTCCCGACGCCGAGACGCGCCGGACCGAACCGGGATACATGGGCCTTGCTTGGTAACGAAGTCAGCGCAGACGGCTCGGGCCGGCGCGCGCTGATCCTGGTGGAGAACCTGTCGGTGCCGTTCGACCGACGGGTGTGGCAGGAGTGCACGACGCTGCGCGACGCGGGCTGGGAGGTGCACGTCATCTGCCCCCGTGGCGAGAAGCGGGACACGGAGCCGGAGGCGTTGATCGACGGGGTGCGGATCCACCGCTACCCGTTGCGCGCCGCCACCGGAGGACCGGCCGGCTATCTGCAGGAGTACGGCTCGGCGCTGTGGCACACGGCCCGGCTCGCCCGCAAGGTCGGCCCGGTCCACGTGGTCCACGCCTGCAACCCGCCCGACCTGCTGTTCCTGTCGGTCCGGCGGCTGAGGCGGCGTGGCGCGCGGTTCGTCTTCGACCAGCACGACCTGGTGCCCGAGCTGTACCTCTCCCGCTTCGACCGCGGCAAGGACCTGCTCTACCGCGCCGTGTGCGCGCTGGAACGGCGGACCTACCGGGCCGCGGACATCGTGCTCGCAACGAACGAGAGCTACCGGGACGTCGCCGTGAGCCGCGGCGGCAAGCGGCCGGAGGACGTCTTCGTGGTGCGCAGCGCGCCCCAGATCGAGCGGTTCCAGCCGGTGCCGCCCGAGGTGGAATTGAAGCGCGGCAAGCCCCATCTGCTGTGCTACCTGGGCGTCATGGGCCCGCAGGACGGCGTCGACTACGCCCTGCGCGCCCTCGCGAAGCTGCGCGACGAGTTCGGGCGGACCGACTGGCACGCGGTGTTCATCGGCTCCGGCGACGCCTTCGACGCGATGGTGGAGCTGTCCCGGGAGCTCGGTCTCACCGAGCAGGTGCAGTTCACCGGGCGCATCCCGGACGCCGACCTGGTGCGCTACCTGTCCACAGCGGACGTGTGCCTGTCTCCCGACCCGCGCAATCCGCTCAACGACGTGTCGACCATGAACAAGGTCCTGGAGTACATGGCGATGGGCCGGCCGATCGTCTCCTTCGACCTGAAGGAGGCGCGTGTTTCCGCCGGTGAGGCCGCCGTCTACGCGCCCGCCAACGACGAGGCCCAATTCGCCGGGCTCATCACGCAGTTGCTGGACGATCCGGACAAACGGGCCCGGATGGGCAAGATCGGCCAGGAACGAATAGGCGGGCAGCTGTCCTGGCGCAACTCGCAGGAATCGCTGCTCGCCGCCTACGCCGCCGCGTGCCGGGACCGCAATGCGGTCCCGGCGGGCGGTCCGGTGCGCACGAGGAAGAAGAGGCAGCGCAGTTGAACGATGACACCATCCGCCTTGTCACAATTGGGCGGATACTCCGGCGGCGGTGGCGGCTTCTGGCCGTCCTCGCCGTGGTGGGCGCACTGTTCGGTTACGGCACCTCGGTGCTGGTGTTCCCGCCGAGATACACCGCGTCGGCACCGGTACTGCTGCCAGGGGTGTGGGAGGAGCGAGAGCTGCTCACCCAGGTCGACATCGTCACCAGTCTGACCGTGGTCGACCGTACGGCCGACGCTCTGCACTGGTCCGACGTCAGCCGCTCCGAGTTGCAGGACGACGTGAGCGCCACGGCCGCCGACGGGAACATCATCACGAT
The DNA here is from genome assembly GCF_036174265.1 of Streptomyces sp. NBC_00285. Lineage (NCBI taxonomy): Bacteria > Bacillati > Actinomycetota > Actinomycetes > Kitasatosporales > Streptomycetaceae > Streptomyces > Streptomyces sp. NBC_00285. The sequence goes on from NZ_CP108055.1 coordinate 9,116,351, forward strand.
CTCGGGTACGGCCGACACCCCGGAGCGCGCGCAGCGGCTCGCTGACGGGGTGGCCCAGCAGTTCGTGCAGTTCGCCGCGCAGGTCGCGGGCAGCGGCACCGACGCCTCGGTGGCCACGCAGACCGAGGCGCTGCGCAAGCAGGTGGCGGAGACCGACCGGCGCATCTCCGAGCTGGCCGAGGCGGCCGATCCGGGACAGACCGTGGAGAGCGTGCAGTCCCGCACGGCGCTCGAGAACCTGCGCACCTCGCTGGAGGCGGCCATGAAGAAGCTGGAAGAGGCCGACCCGTCGACCAGCAAGTCAGGCATGGTCGTCATGGGGCAGGCCGCCCGGCCCACCGGTGAGGCGCCGCCGACGAGGATTCAACTCATCGTCGGCGGGGCGCTGGTGTTCTTCCTGCTCGCGGTCGTCGGCCATCTCGTCGCCGCACGGATGAACCGCCGACTGCGCACCGAACCCGAGATCGCCGCGGCACTGGGCTCGACACCGCTCGGCGCCGTGGACGTGCCCGGTGAATGGCCCGCGCGCGGGCCGGAAGGCGGGGGCCGGCGAGCCCGGATCCGGCGACTCCTCGGCACCGACACCCGATGGGACGAACCGGCCCTGCAGAAGTCCGGCGACGAGGCCGGCAGACGGCTCCGTTACCGGCGGGTGTGTGCCCGCCTCCGGGAGCAGTTGCCGGCTCCCCGGCGGCTGCTGGTCGTCGTACCGGACGGCGACGAGATCGCCCGCCGGGCCGTGGGGCAGCTACTCGCCGAGGCCAAGAACGATCCGTTGCTGCGGGTGGTGGAGGTGTCGGTGGACCGGCCGGTCGTGCCGGACCGAGGGACGGAGAACGGTGCGGTGGTGGTCCTCAGTGCGAACAGCTGGACCGCGGAGGAGCTCGCCGGCATCGCCGAGGCGTGCGCGGGCGGCCGGCACGACATCGTCGGCGTCGTCGTCGCAGGCCCGGTCCAGGCCCGCCCCGCGCGCCCTGCCGCCGATCTGCCGGACGACGCCACTCTGACGTTCGCGGTTCCCGGCCGCGCGACGGGAGGTCGGGCGTGACGACGAACACGACTTCACCGGAGTCGGCCGCCACCCCGCTCCTGGACCTTCAGGCGCTGGTGGTGGCGGTGCGCAGGCGCCGTCGCCTGTGGTGCGCCATGGCGGTCCTGGGCTTCCTGGCCGGCGTGGCAGTGGCGGTCCTGATGCCGCCGCCGCCGAGCGCGATGACCAAGGTGCTGGTCGCCCATGCGGAGGACCAGCCGAACGACACCGGAACGCTGATCCGCACCGACGTCGCGCTGCTGCAGACCACGCGCATCGCCGACGCGGCCCTGAAGTCCCTCAAGTCCCCGGAGAAACCCGAGGACTTCATGAAGGACTACCGGGGCACCGGCCTGACCAACAACCTGCTGCAGATCGACGTGACCGGCGAAGACGACGCGCAGGCGGTGGCCCGGGCCAAAGCGCTGGCCGACGCCTTCGTCGCGGACCACGTGCAGCGTATGAAGGCAACCGCGCTGGCCGAGTCCAAGGCCCTGCTCGCCCAGCGGGACCGTACGCGCGGCGAGCTCGCCACGGTCAACAAGCAGATCAACGAGCGATCCGCGGCCGGCGATACGACGGGGGCGGCGAGCCTCGAGTCGCTCTACGCCCGCCGGGCCGAACTCAACTCGCGGATCTCCGACTTCGACGAGCGCGCCGCCGATGCCCGCACCGGCACGCCCGCGGTCATCGCCGGCACGCAGATCGTGGACAGCCCGAGCGCGGTACGGCACTCCCTGCCCAAGGCCGCTGCCACCGACGCCGGGATCGGGCTCGTCCTCGGACTCTTCCTCGGGCTCGCGCTGGCCGCGGTCGGCGTGGTGGTCGCGGACCGCCCCGTACTGCGCCGGGACATCGCAGCGAACCTGGGTGCCTCGGTCATCTCGGAGCTGCCCCGCCGGTCGGGCCGGCCGTGGCAGCGCCGACGGACCCGGCTGGCACGCGAACGGCTCACCGCGTCCCTGGCCCGCACCGCGCGCGGCTCCGCGGAACCACTGTCGCTGCTGGAACTGGGCTGTGCGCGCAGCACGAGCGCGATCGCCCTGAACGTTGCCAGGGCACTGGCGGCCGACGGGCCCGTGGTCGTCGTCGACGGTCTACCGGGTTCGGAGCTCTCCCGCCACCGCCCGAAGCCGGGGGACCCCACCGTGGTCAGCGGCCGACAGGCCACGACGGTGCCGGACCACGGGCGCCTGCTCGGCGTCGGCTCGGTGGCACCAGGCACCGCGTGGACCGACCTCCAGTACCTCGGTACCCACACCGTGCTCGTCGTGCGTGCCGGGCACGGCAGCGCCGCATGGCTGCACACCGTGGCGCGGCAGCTCGCGGACCAGCGCATCGCGGTGGTCGGCGTGGTGCTGATCGACCCCGATCCGCGGGACCGGACCGACGGCACCCTCTGGGACGGGCTGCACATCGCACTGCGGGGGCACAGCGAGCGGACGGCCCGGCAGAACGGGACCGGACAGGTGAAGACGGAGCGACAGCCGATGTGGGCCGCACGAGTCCCGGACAGCGACCAGGAGGTGCGGTAGGACATGTGTGGCATCGCAGGTACTTACCGATGGCCGGACGGCAAGATCGTGACCGACCGGCTCACCGACACCCTCGCCCACCGCGGCCCGGACGGGTCGGGCCGCTACGGCCACCCCGTCGGTGACGGCGAGGTTCAGCTCGGGCACCGCCGGCTGTCCATCATCGACCTGTCCGAGACCGGCGCCCAGCCGATGGTCAAGGACAGCCTCGTCCTGACGTACAACGGCGAGCTGTACAACGCGCCAGAACTGCGGGCCGAGTTGGAGGCCGCCGGGGTGCGCTTCCGCGGTACCTCCGACACCGAGGTGCTGCTCGAGGCCTGGCGGCGCTGGGGCACGGACTGCCTGCCCCGGCTGCGCGGCATGTTCGCGTTCGCCATCTTCGACGAGCGCACCGGCGAACTGGTGCTGGTCCGGGACCAGTTGGGCATCAAGCCGCTGTTCCTGCTCCGTCGCGGTGAGGGCCTGGTCTTCGCCTCCGAGCTGAAGGCACTCGCCGCCGCCACCGGCGGCAAGCTGGAGGTGGACCATGCGGCACTGGTGGCCTCCCTCCTCTATTACTGGGTGCCGGACTCGCGGTGCGCGTTCCGCGAGGCGGAGAAGCTGCCACCGGGGAGCTGGCTGCGGTGCCGGCCCGACGGCCGGGTGGAGCGCGGCCGGTACTGGAATCTGAAGGACGTCGCCGCCGAGGGCCAGGAACGCGCCCGGGCCGGTGAACGACCGGACCTGGCCGCCATCGTCGAGGAGTCGACCCGGCGGCACCTGCTCTCCGATGTCCCCGTGGCGACCTTCCTGTCCGGCGGCCTCGACTCGAGCTGGCTGACCGCCCTTGCGGCCCGCCATCAGCCGGGGATCTCCGCCTACACGATCGGGTTTCGCGCCGAGGACGCCAGGTTCGAGGCCATGCCCGACGACCTGCGCTACGCCCGGCAGGTGGCCGAGCGGTTCGGCGTCGACCTCCACGAGATCGAGATCGCCCCGAACGTGCTCGACCTGCTGCCGCAGATGACGTACCACCTGGATGAGCCGATCGGCGACCCTGCGGCGATCAACACCTTCCTGATCTGCGAGGCGGCCCGGAAGGCCGGGGTCAAGGTGATGCTCTCGGGGATGGGCGCCGACGAGCTGTTCGCCGGGTACCGCAAGCACCTGGCCAACCTGATCGCGCTGCGCTACCAGCGCGTCCCGCGGCCGCTGCGGCGCGGAGTGTCCGCGGCCGTGGACCGGCTGCCGGTCGCCACCTCCCGCCGTGGGTTCCGGTCGGTGCGCTTCGCCAAGCGGTTCCTGTCCTTCGCCGAACTGCCGGAGGAGACCGCCTTCCGGCGCAGCTACACCATGTACGACCAGGACGAGCTGCTCGCCCTGCTTGATCCGGACCTGGCCGGGACGGTCGACGACGTACTGACCGAACATCAGGACGTCTATCAGGACAACGACCTCGACGACTTCGTCAACCGCATGTGCCTGACCGATTCCCGGATGTTCCTGCCGGGCCTGAACCTCACGTACACGGACCGCTCCAGCATGGCGGCTTCGACCGAGGTACGGACGCCGTACGTGGACGTCGAGGTGGTCAAGGCGGCGTTCGCCGTGCCGGGCGACCGCAAGATCGTCGGACGGCAGGGCAAGGCCGTTCTCAAGGAGGCGGCCACCTCGATCCTGCCGCGGGAGATCGCGTACCGGCCCAAAGGCCTGTTCAGCGCCCCGCTGCGGGCCTGGATGAGCCGGGACCTGGCACCGCTGGTGCGCGAGGTGGTCAACGACGGCGAGCTCGTCCGCTCCGGGATCCTGCGCCGCGACGCGCTGGCGCGGATGGTCGCCGCGGACGCCGCCGGGCAGCAGGACTTCTCCAAGCATCTGTGGCATGTGCTGACTCTCGAGTACTGGTACCGCAATGCGACCTCCGGGTCCGGCCAGAGCACTCGGTAAACGTCTTAGGAAACAGGGGACTTCGGTGAAACAGGTCGTACAGAACTACAAGAGCGGCGAGCTGGCGGTGCTCGACGTGCCGGTGCCGGGGTGCAAGCCGGGCGGTGTCCTGGTCCGCAGTGCCTACTCGCTGATCTCCACCGGCACCGAGCTCATGAAGGTGTCCGAGGCCGGGATGTCGATGCTGGGCAAGGCCCGCTCCCGCCCGGACCAGGTGGCCAAGGTCATGCAGAGCGTGGCCACCAACGGGGTGCCCGCCACGTACCGCAAGGTGATGGGCAAGCTGGACTCCTACACGCCGCTGGGCTACTCGCTGTGCGGGGTGGTCGAGCAGGTCGGCGCCGGGATCGACGACGTGAAGGCCGGCGATCTCGTGGCCTGCGCCGGCAACGAGCACGCGCTGCACGCCGAGCTCAACTGGGTGCCGAAGAACCTCTACGTCCCGGTGCCGGACGGCCTCGCGCCGCAGCACGCGGCCTTCGGCACCGTCGGATCGATCGCCTTGCAGGGCGTTCGCCAGGGCGAGCCGCAGCTCGGCGAAGTGGCCCTGGTCATCGGCCTCGGGCTGATCGGCCAGCTGGTGGTGCAGCTCCTGGCCGCCGCGGGAGTCCGCGTCGTCGGCGCCGACCCCGACCAGGCGCGCTGCGAGCTGGCCGAGCGCCTGGGCGCCGCGGCCTGCGGCGACCCCGCCTCCGCCGCCGTGGAGAACGCCGTCGCCGAACTCACCGACGGACACGGCGTGGACCAGGTGTACCTGGCCGCCGGCGGCGGCAGCAACCAGCCCGTCGAACTGGCCGCCAAGCTGGCCCGGGACCGCGGCAGGGTCGTCGACATCGGCAAGTGCCGCCTGGACCTGCCGTGGAACGCGTACTACGAGAAGGAACTCGACGTCAGGTTCTCCCGCTCGTACGGCCCCGGCCGCTACGACCCGGAGTACGAGCTGCAGGGCCGCGACTACCCGATCGGCTACGTCCGCTGGACCGAGCGCCGCAACCTGGCCTGCTTCCTCGACCTCGCCGCCCGCGGCAAGGTCGACGTGGAGCCCCTGATCTCCCACGTCGCCGACTTCGATGACGCCGTCGAGACCTACCAGCGCCTGAAGGACGGCGAGCTGAAGGCCGTCACCGCGCTGTTCCGGTACCCCGAACAGGCGGGGGAAGCGGAGCAGGCGAAGGCCCCGGCGGTCACCGTGCCCGCGGTGGCTGTGAAGGCACGTCCGGCCCGGGCCGCCAACACGCCGGTGCGCCTCGCGTTCGTCGGCGCCGGCAACTACGCCACGTCGATGCTGCTGCCGCACCTCGCGCAGCGCGAGGGCGTCGAGCTGTCGACCGTCGTCACCACGACGGCGCTGTCCGCGGCCAACGCGCAGCGGAAGTTCGGTTTCGCCGAGGCGACCACGGACCTCGACGCCGTGCTCGGCGACAAGTCCATCGACGCGGTGTTCGTGGTCACCCGGCACAGCTCGCACGCCGAACTGACCCGGCAGGCCCTCCTGGCAGGCAAGACCGTGTTCGTGGAGAAGCCCCTGGCCCTCACCGAGGACGAACTGGCGGGCGTGCTCGCGGCGGTGGAGGAGTCCGGCAACGACCGGCTCCAGGTGGGCTTCAACCGCCGGTTCGCGCCGCTGTTGCAGGAGGCCAGGAAGCAGTTCGGCCCCCGGACCGGTCCGGCGCACCTGCGCTACCTGGTCAACGCGGGCCGCCTCACGCACGGCAGCTGGTACCTCCAGCAGGGCACCGAGGGCTCGCGGTTCGCCGGCGAGGGTGGACACTTCATCGACACGGCGAGCTGGCTGCTCGACGCGGACCCGGTCTCGGTGTACGCGACCGCCACGTCCGGCAACGAGGACCTGCAGGTCGTGCTGCGCTACCCGGACGGATCCACCGCCACCGTCAGTTACGTCACCACCGGCCCGTCCGGCTTCCCCAAGGAGACGCTGGACCTGGTCGCGGACGGCCGCGCGCTGCGACTCGACGACTTCGTGCGTGCCTCGGTGTACGGCGGTAAGAAGTGGGTCAGTTCGCGGCTGCCCAAAGCGCGGGACAAGGGCCAGAACGCCGAACTGGCGGCGTTCATCAAGGCGGTTCGGACCGGCGGGCCGATGCCGGTGCCGCTCGAGTCGCTGGTCGCCACCACGGCGGCCACCCTCGCGGTGCAGGTCGGTCTGGCCGGTGGCGTGCCGGTGATATTGGCGAGGCCCTGATGACCATGAGCGTGGGCTGGTACCTCCGGCGGCTGTCCCGGATGGGGCCGCAGGAGGTCGCGGGCCGGGTGGGCGACACGGTGCGCAGGCGGCGCTGGCGGTCAGCGCCGCCCGACTGCCCGAGCACGACCGGCGCCCGGTTCACCGCCGTACTGCCCGCCGGGACGATCGCCGCCGTACCCGCCGACGCCGCGAAACGCCTCATCGCCGAGGCGGACCGGCTGATGGACGGGCACGCCGAGTTCTTCGGCGTGCTCCGCGACGACCTGGCCGACCCGGACTGGTGGCGCGACCCGAAGACCGGGCGCCGGGCCCCCTCGGGCTACGCCTTCGACGTGCCGTACCGCAGTGAGGATGCGGTCGGGGACATCAAACAGATCTGGGAGCCGTCCCGGCACCAGTACCTCACGCAGCTCGCGGCCGCCTACGCGATCACCGGGAACGAGCGGTACGCCGAGCGCGTGGCCGAGCACCTGCGGTCGTGGTGGTCGGCCAACCCGCCGCTGAGCGGTGTCCATTGGATCAGCGGCATCGAGCTGGGCATCCGGCTGCTGTCCTGGGTGTGGATCCGCCGACTGCTCGACGGCTGGCCGGGCGCGGCCGACCTGTTCGAGGGCAACCCGGTGGCGCGGAACCAGATCTGGCACCACCAGCGCTGGCTGGCCGCCTTCCCCAGCCGGGGCTCCTCGGCGAACAACCACGTCATCGCGGAGACCGCCGGTCAGTTCGCCGCGGCCTGTGCGTTCGACTGGTTCCCCTCCTCGACGCGCTGGCGGGCCGACGCGCTGCGCTCGCTGGATCGGCATCTGCGCGGCAACACCTACGGCTCCGGCCTCAACCGAGAGCTGGCCACCGAGTACCACGGTCTTGTCCTGGAGCTCGGCCTGGCCGCGTTGGCCGAGGCGGATGCCGCCGCGGTGCCGGTCCCCGCATCCGTCCGTCTTGTGCTGCTGCGCATGACCGACGCGCTCGCGGCCATCGTGGACAACCGGCTGCGGCCGCCGCGTCAGGGGGACGCGGACGACGGGCACGGTCTGATCGTGGACGGCGCGGGCACCGACCGCTGGGGCTCACTGCTGGCCACCGGGGAGGCCGTGTTCGGCCGGCTGGACTGGTGGCCCGGGGTGACCGCCACCGATGTGCGCACCCCGCTGCTGGCCGCGCTCATCAAGCCGTACGCGAAGAACGGAACCGGACCGGCCGTGTCCCGCCCGGACAGCAGGCCGGCCCACTTCGCCGACGCCGGCATGACCATCCTGCGCGGCCCGGAGGAGATCTGGTGCCGCTGCGACGGTGGTCCGCACGGGTTCCTGTCCATCGCCGCGCACGCCCACGCGGACGCGCTGTCCGTGGAGGTCCGGCACGACGGGGTCGACGTGCTCGCCGACCCGGGGACGTACTGCTACCACGGGCAGCCCGAATGGCGGCAGTACTTCCGGTCGACCCTCGGCCACAACACCCTGCAGCTTGACGGCGGTGACCAGTCCGTCTCCGGCGGCCCCTTCCTGTGGACCCGGCATGCGCAAAGCCGGGTCCTGACGGCGGAAACGGCCCGCTGGAGTGCCGAACATGACGGCTACCAGGGCACTGTGCACCAACGAAAGGTGGAACTGACCGCGGAGATCCAGGAGTTGAGGATCGTGGACGAGGTGCGCGGCCCGCGCCGGGAGGCACGCCTGGCGTTCCACCTCGGCCCGGCCATCACCGCCGACCTGGTCGGGAACCGGGCACAGCTCACCTGGACCCGCGACGGCGAGGACCGCTCCGCCGTACTCGACCTGCCCGCGCAACTGTCCTGGCAGGCGTACCGCGGCGAGACCGAGCCGCCGCTGGGCTGGTACTCCGCCGGATTCGGGTGCAAGGAACCGGCCACCACTCTGATCGGCACCGGCTCCACCGACGGCGCGGAGGGTTTCACCACCGTGCTCAGGTTCCGCGGCTAGGGGGGCGGATGGGGATCAAGAGGCGGCCCTGGGCGTTGGCGGTGGCACCGCTGGCGCTGGCCCTGCTGGCGGCGGCCGGCTGTGACAGTGCACCCGACGCCCGCACGAGCGCGGACCCGACCGTCGTGCCGACCACGTCCGGGGCGCGCTCCACGTCCCTGGCCCGGGTGTGCGCGAACCCCGCGGCCGGGCCGGTCAAGGCACCGGCGGGTGCGGTGACGGTCGACCCCGCGAAGGTCGGCGACCTGGCGGCCAAGACCCGGAGCAACCCCTCGAACACCACGTTCTGGCTCCGACCGGGCAAGCACAGGCTCGACCCGGACCGCTACGCACAGGTCGTCCCCAAGAAGGGGGACCGCTACCTCGGTGCGCCGGGCGCGGTGCTCGACGGCGGGAAGAAGAACCAGTACGCGTTCAGCGGCAGCGCCCGCGACGTCACCATCCGCTACCTGACCGTGCAGCGCTTCGCGGCGCCGTCGGACGAGGGCGTGGTCAACCACGACTCGGCCGACGGGTGGGTGATCGAGGACTCGACGATCCAGGACAACGACGGTGCCGGGCTGATGGCCGGTGCCCGCCAGCAGGTCCGCGCCAACTGCCTGCGGAACAACGGCCAGTACGGCATGAACGCGTACAAGGGCAACGGCCGTATCACCGGCCTGGTGGTCGAGGGCAACGAGATCGTGGGCAACAACACCGGCGACTGGGAGCGGCGCAAGCCGGGCTGCGGGTGCACCGGAGGCATCAAGTTCTGGGCCGTCAACGGCGCCGATGTACGCGGGAACTGGGTGCACGACAATCGGGGAACCGGGTTGTGGGCGGACACCAACAACAACGACTTCCTCATCGAGAACAACGTGATCGAGGCCAACGACGGTGCCGCACTCATCTACGAGATCAGCTACAACGCGATCATCCGGAACAACACGATCCGGCGGAACAACTGGGTCGAGGGCAGCAAGGCGGCCGACAACGGCGACAGCTTCCCCTTCGCGACCGTCTACCTGTCCGAGTCGGGCGGGGAAGCACGGGTCAAGGCGCGCACCGACAAGATCGAGATCTACCGGAACCTGCTGGAGAACAACTGGTCCGGGATCACCCTGTGGGAGAACGCGGACCGGTTCTGCAACAGCCCGGCCAACACCTCGTCCGGTGACTGCACGTTGCTGGTGAAGAAGACCGACAGCTGCGCGAAGCCGGCGATCGCCAAGGCGCCGCTCTACTCCGACTGCCGGTGGAAGACCCAGCGGGTGGACATCCACGACAACCGCTTCGTGCTGGACATGTCCGTCGTCAAGTGCACGACGAAGTGCGACCGGATGGCGGTGCTGTCCAACTACGGCACCTATCCGGACTGGTCGCCGTACAAGGGCGAGAGCGTGGCCGACGCGATCACCACCGAGCAGCACAACCGCTGGCACGACAACGTCTACGTCGGACCATGGAAGTTCGTCGCCCACGACCCGGCCCGCGTGCTCGACTTCACGCAATGGCAGGGCACGCCGTACCAGCAGGACACGGGCAGCACCCTCGCCCCCGACCCGAAGGCCGGTGGCTGAGATGGAGACAGAGCGCACGCCGAAGATCGTCGGGGTGGTCTGGGGGCTGCTGGTCCTCAACACGCTCGGCTCCGCCGGGGCGAAGACCATCATCCCGCTGCCCCGCTCCCTCATCCAGATGGTCACCATGGGCGCACTGGTCGCCGCGTTCGCGCTGGCGCTCGCGGTCAATGCCCGTCTGCGGATCCGACCCGGCGCGTACATGTTCCTGCTCACCCTGCTGCTGGTGGCGAGCGTGATCTCCAGCGCTCACCTGGAGTCCGGGTTCGGCGCGCTGTTCCGCTGCTTCCGGCTGACCCTCTTCGTCAGCACGCTGTGGCTGCTCAGCCGCTGGTGGGACGGCAGCCTGACGTTCGTACGGCACCACATCCGGATGTACTTCGCGGTGCTCGGGTCGGTGGCCCTCGGCCTTGCCATCTCACCGGGCGCGGCCCTGCCCGACGTCTACGGCGGGCGGTTGGTCGGCGCGCTGTGGCCGCTCACCCCGCCGCAGATCGGCCAGTACGCCGCGGTGATCATCGGGCTCACCGTGCTGCTCCTCCTGGGGCGCCGGATCGACAGGACCAGCGCGGTGGTGGTCATCGTGCCCTCCCTCGTCCTGCTCGCGCTGACCCATACCCGGACGGCCACGCTCGGCCTGCTCCTGGGGCTGGTGCTGGCGATCGGCTCGCTCCTGCTGACCAGCGCCGCGGCCCGCCGCTTCTTCACCTGGGCGGTGGTGTGCGCCACGGTGGCCGCGGTGGGGTTCGCCGGCGCGCTGCAGGCGTGGTTCCTGCGCGGACAGAGCAAGGACAACTTCTCCAGCCTCACCGGTCGCGCCAAGGTCTGGGACGCCCTGCTGTCCGCACCCCGGTCGACCGGGGAGAAGTGGCTCGGCGTGGGTCTGGGCGACAAGTCGTTCGGCGGCCTGCCGATCGACAACAGCTGGCTGGCCGTCTACAACGAGCAGGGTCTGATCGGCGTCACCCTCGTGGCGGCGTTCCTCATCGTGCTGGGCGGCGTGGCGTTGCTGCGGCCACCGTCGCTGCAGCGGGCCTGCGCGATCTTCCTGATCAGCTATTGCGCGATCGCGTCGTACACCGAGGCCGGCCTCGGTGATGCCTCGCCGTATCTGCTGCATCTGGCCCTGGCCGTCTCGCTGTTGGCGGCACCTGCCGAGGCCGGCCCCCTCGCGACGCCCGTCGTCCCTCGACAACGCATCCCGCGCTGGGCCCAGAAATCGGAAGTGAGGTGAGCATGCACATCCTCGTGGTGCACAACCGCTACGCCTCGGCGCAGCCGAGCGGCGAGAACAAGGTCGTCGACCAGGAGGCCGAGCTGCTGCGCGAGGGCGGCCACCGGGTCGAGATGTTCGAGCGGCGCAGCGACGACATCGGCGCCATGTCCCTCCTCGCCAAGGTCGCGGTGCCCCTGCGGGTGCCGTGGAACCCGGCGGTCCGCACCGAACTCGCCACCCGGCTCCGCACCGAGCGGCCGGACATCGTCCACGTCCACAACGTCTTCCCGCTCCTGTCGCCCGCGGTGCTCGCCGCCTGCGCCGACGCCGGCGTGCCCGCCGTGGCGACGCTGCACAACTACACCCAGGTCTGCCCGCCCGGCACCCTGCAGCGGGACGGCCGGCCGTGCACCGAGTGCGTCGGTTCGACACCGCTGCCCGCCGTCCGGCACGGCTGCTACCGGGGCTCCCGCCTCGCGACCGTGCCGCTCGCGGTCAGCCTGTCCGCCAACCGGCGGCGGTGGTGGTCCGGCGTGGAGCGCTTCTTCTGCATCTCCGCGGCGCAGCGTGACGTCCTGGTGCATGCCGGGATGCCGGCCGAGCGCCTGGCGGTGAAGCACAACTTCGTGCCGGACCCGGACGCGCGCCGAACGGACGCCGGCGAGCATCTGCTCTATCTCGGCCGGCTCGCGGAGGCCAAGGGCGTACGGCTGCTCATGGCCGCGTGGGACGAGATCGCAGCGAGCGGCGGTGTGGGAGTACCGCTCGTGATCGCCGGCACGGGACCACTGGAGGCCGAGGTCACCGCCTGGGCGGCGGGCCGGGACGACGTGCAGTACGTCGGCCTGTACGACACGGCGGAGTGCCAGAAGGCCATCGCGCGCTCGGTCGCCGTGGTGGCTCCCTCGACGTGGCTGGAGGCGTTCGGCCTGGTGGTCGTGGAGGCGATGGCGGCCGGAGTGCCGGTCGTCGCCGCCGGCCACGGCGCCTTCGTCGAACTCGTCGAGGACGGGATGACCGGGCTGCTCCACCGCCCGGGCGAGTCCGCCTCGCTCGCGTCATGCATACGCCGGATCGCGGCCGAACCGGCCCGTAACCGGGAGATGGGCGAGGCGGCCCGGCGCCGTTACGAACAGAGTTTCAGCCCGACGGTCGGCCTTGACCGTCTGGTTGATGAGTACCGCACCGCGATCGCGGGTCGGTCAGCACTGCCTCGCGGCGGGGACACCCGCGCGAGCTGGGGGGATGGGAACAGCAGATGACACGATGCCGACTGTGCGGCTCGGAAGCGATGGCGAGCGTGGTCGACCTCGGGGCGACGCCACCATGCGAGAGCTTCCTCGCCGCGGACCAACTCGACCGGCCGGAGCCCGCGTACCCGCTGCACCTGCAGGTCTGCACCGACTGCTGGCTCGCGCAGATACCGCCGCTGATCAAGCCGGAGGAGACCTTCACGGAGTACGCGTACTTCTCTTCGTACTCGACCTCGTGGGTGGAGCACGCGCGGACGTTCGTCGCGGACGCCGTGCAGCGGGTCGGACTCGGCGCCGAAGGCTCCGACGCCTTCGTGGTCGAGGTCGCCAGCAACGACGGGTACCTGCTGAGGCACGTGGTGGACCGCGGGATCCGTTGCCTCGGCATCGAGCCGTCGGTGAACGTCGGCGCGACGGCACGGGACAAGGGCGTGCCCACGCTCACGGAGTTCCTGAGCCCACAGACCGGCGCGGCCGTCCGCGCGGAGCACGGCCCGGCGGACCTGGTCGTGGCCAACAACGTGTACGCGCACATCCCCGACGTGATCGGCTTCACCCAGGGGCTGCGCGCCCTGGTCGCCGACGACGGCTGGGTCTCCATCGAGGTGCAGCACCTGCTGACCCTGATCGAGGAGAACCAGTACGACACGATCTACCACGAGCACTTCCAGTACTACACGGTCGCGTCCGCGATCCGAGCCCTGGCGAGCGGCGGACTCACGCTCGTGGACGTGGAGTTGCTGCCCACGCACGGCGGCTCCATCCGGCTGTGGGCCCGCCCGGCCGAGGTGGCCGGCGAGCCGACGCAGCGGGTGGCCGACGTGCTGGCCCGTGAGAAGGCCGCCGGGCTTCAGGAACTGTCCGGCTACACCGAGTTCTCCGCCCGGGTGGCCAAGGTGCGCCGCGACCTCCTCAAGTTCCTCATCGAGGCGGCCGAGCGCGGCGAGACGGTCGTCGGCTACGGCGCCCCGGGCAAGGGGAACACCCTGCTCAACCACTGCGGTATCCGGCCCGACCTGCTCGCGTACACGGTCGACCGCAACCCCTACAAGCACGGCCGGTTCACCCCGGGCACCCGCATCCCGATCCTGCCGCCCGAGCAGATAGCCGCCGACAAGCCGGACTACGTGCTCGTCCTCCCGTGGAACCTGCGGGCCGAGCTGGTCGAGCAGCTGTCCTACGTGCACGACTGGGGCGGCCGACTGGTCTTTCCCATCCCGGAACTGAGTGTTGTCGAGGTCGCGTCCCGAAAGGTCACAGCATGAAGGTCGTTCTGTTCTGCGGCGGTTACGGGATGCGGATGCGCAACGGAACCTCCGACGACGTCCCCAAGCCGATGGCGATGGTCGGCCCGAGACCCCTGATCTGGCACGTCATGCGCTACTACGCGCACTTCGGGCACACGGAGTTCATCCTGTGCCTCGGGTACGGCGCCCACCACATCAAGGACTTCTTCCTCAACTACGAGGAGACGACGTCCAACGACTTCGTGCTGCGCAAGGGGCAGACCGAGCTGCTGTCCACCGACATAGCCGACTGGACCATCACGTTCGCGCAGACCGGCATCGAGTCGCCGATCGGGGAGCGGCTGCGCCGTGTGCGGCACCACCTGGACGGCGACGAGATGTTCCTCGCCAACTATGCCGACGTCCTCACCGACGCCCCGCTGCCCGAGATGATCGAGAAGTTCTCCCAGCGCGACGCCGGCGCCTCGATGATGGTCGTGCCGCCCCAGTCCTCCTTCCACTGCGTGGAGTTGGGCGAGGACAACCTGGTCGGCGGCATCACCGCGGTGAGCGACATGCCGTTGTGGGAGAACGGCGGCTACTTCGTGCTCCGCCAGGAGGTCTTCGACCACATACCGGAGAACGGGGACCTGGTCGCCGACGGATGCGGCCAACTCGCCAAGCGCGGGCGGCTGGTCGCGCACCAGCACCGCGGCTTCTGGAAGCCGACCGACACCGTGAAGGAGCGCGCCGCGCTCGACACCGCCTACACCCTGGGCGACCGCCCGTGGGCCGTGTGGGAACGGGACGACGCCGGGGTCGGCGCGTGATCGGCCTCGGGGCCGGCCGCCCGGACCGGATCGTCGCGGTGGGCGCGCACTGCGACGACATAGCCATCGGCGCCGGCGGCACGCTGCTGACGCTGTGCCACACGCGGCCGGGTATCCGCGTCGACGCGCTGGTGCTCTCCGGTGGCGGCACCGAACGCGAGCAGGAGGAGCAGGCCGCGCTGGCCGCCTTCTGCCCGGATGCCGACCTGCGACTGACCGTGCTCAAACTGCCGGACGGCCGCATGCCGGTGCACTGGGAGGAGGCCAAGGCCGCCGTCGAGGAACTGCGTGCCCGGACCGACCCGGATCTGATCCTGGCCCCGCGCACCGACGACGCCCACCAGGACCACCGCGGCCTGGCACAGCTGATACCCACCGCCTTCCGCGACCACCTCGTCCTCGGTTACGAGATCGTCAAGTGGGACGGCGACCTCGGCCGGATGACGGCGTACCAGCCGTTGTCGGCACAGATCGCCGAGGAGAAGGTGCGGCTGCTGCAGGAGCACTACGCCTCGCAGCGGCACCGGCCCTGGTACGACCGGGAGGCCTTCCTCGGCCTCGCCCGGATCCGTGGCATCGAATGCCATGAGCGGTACGCGGAAGCGTTCGCCGCCACCAAAATCACGCTCAACCTGGGAGGTTGAACCATGCGCGTACTGCTTACCGGACACCAGGGATATCTGGGGACCGTCATGGCTCCGGTCCTCGCAGCCGCAGGACACGAGGTCGTCGGCCTCGATGCCGGCCTGTTCGCCGACTCCGTCCTCGGCGAGACACCCGCGGACCCGCAGGGGTACCGGGTGGACCTGCGCGACATCACGGCCGAGCACGTGTCCGGGGTGGACGCCGTGATCCATCTGGCCGCGCTCTCCAACGACCCCCTGGGATCGCTGGCCCCGGAACTCACCTACGACATCAACCACCACGCGTCCGTACGCCTCGCCCAGCTCGCCCGCGACGCAGGAGTGCGGCGCTTCCTCTACGCGTCGACGTGCTCGGTATACGGCGCCGCCGGCGGCGACGACCTGGTCGCCGAGGACGCCCCGCTGCGCCCGGTGACCCCGTACGCCGAGTCCAAGGTGCGGGTGGAGGACGACCTGCACGCGCTGGCCGACGACGATTTCACCCCGGTGTACATGCGCAACGCCACCGCCTTCGGCTACTCACCCCGGCTGCGCGCCGACATCGTGCTGAACAACCTGGTGGGCCACGCGCTGCTCTCCGGCGAGGTGCTGGTGCTCTCCGACGGCACCCCCTGGCGCCCGCTGGTGCACGCCGCCGACATCGCACGGGCCTTCACGGCCGCGCTGACCGCGCCGCGCAAGGCGGTCCACGACCGGGCGTTCAACATCGGCAGCGAGACCAACAACGTCACGGTCGCCGAGATCGCCGATCAGGTCGCCGAGGCGGTACCTGGAGCGAAGGTGCGGATCACCGGGGAGAACGGGGCCGACCCGCGCTCGTACCGGGTGGACTTCTCCCGGTTCCGCGCCGCGATCCCCGGCTTCGACATCGAGTGGTCGGTCAAGCGCGGCGCGCTCGAACTCGCGGACGCCTACCGGAAGTTCGACCTGACCAAGGAGGACTTCGAGCAGCGCTTCACCCGGCTCGCCGTGCTGCGCGCGGCGACCGAGGCCGGCAACGTCGACGACACCCTGCGGTGGCGCCGATGACCCATGTCGGCGAAGAAATGCACTCCCTGGTGGAGCGGCTGTACCCGCTGTGCCGGAGCATCACCGGCGATGGTGTCCGTGCCACCCTGGACATCGTCGGCGAGTACCTCCCGCTGCAGGTGCACGAGGTGCCGACCGGGACGCAGGTGCTCGACTGGACGGTGCCGCAGGAGTGGAACATCCGCGACGCGTACATCGCCGACGGCACCGGCCACCGGGTCGTCGACTTCGCCGCGTCCAGCCTGCACGTGCTCGGCTACAGCGTGCCCGTGTCGGCGACGATGCCGCTGACCGAGCTGCGTGACCACCTGCACACCCTGCCGGACCACCCGAGCTGGGTGCCGTACCGCACCAGCTACTACAAGCCGGAGTGGGGGTTCTGTCTGGCCCAGGAGACCCTGGACGCGATGCCGGACGGCGACTACGAGGTGCGCATCGACTCCACACTCGCCGACGGTCACCTCACCTACGCCGAGCACGTGGTCCCCGGACAGGTCCCCGACGAGGTGATCGTCTCCTGCCACATCTGCCACCCGTCACTGGCCAACGACAACATGGCCGGCGTCGCGGTGGCGACGTACCTGGCCCGGGAGCTGGCGCGGCAGACGCCGTACTACACCTACCGGTTCATCTTCGCGCCCGGCACCATCGGGGCGATCACCTGGCTGGCCCGCAACGCGGAGCGGGTGGAGCGGGTCAAGCACGGGCTCGTGCTGGCCTGCGCCGGAGACCCGGGGCAACTGACGTACAAGCAGAGCAGGCGCGGCGACGCGGAGATCGACCGGGTGCTGGGGCACGTGCTGGCCGCCTCCGAACGCCCGCACCAGGTCAACGAGTTCACTCCGTACGGCTACGACGAGCGGCAGTACTGCTCGCCCGGGTTCAACCTCGGCGTGGGCTCGCTCACCCGGACCCCGTACGCGGGCTATCCCGAGTACCACACCTCGGCGGACAACCTGGACTTCGTCTCCCCGGAGGCGATGGCGGACACTCTCGCCGTCTGCCGCGAGGCGTTCGCCGTCCTGGACCGCAACCGGCGGTACCTCAACATCAGCCCCTACGGCGAACCGCAGTTGGGCCGCCGTGGCCTGTACGACGCGCTCGGCGGCCGCAGCGACACCAAGCAGGCCCAGATGGCCATGCTCTGGGTCCTCAACCTCTCCGACGGCGAGCACAGTCTGCTGGACGTCGCCGAGCGGTCCGGGCTGCCCTTCGACACCGTCGCCGACGCGGCCGGCGCACTGCACGAGGCAGGGCTGATCAAGACATGACGTCGATGCCCGTCGAGGGGGAGAATCCGCCGCCGGCGGCGCCACGGGCCGGATCCGCCAGGCGGGCCCTCGTCGGCCGGCTGTCCTGGGGACTGGCCGACCAGGCGGCCTCGAGCATCAGCAACTTCGCGGTGGGCATCTACGTGGCCCGATCGCTGGGGGTGACCGCGTTCGGCGTGTTCAGCCTGGCCTGGGTCACCTACGGCGTGGTACTGAACGTCTCGCGCGGCCTGTCCACCGACCCCCTCGTGGTGCGCTTCAGCGGTGTACCGGAGGCGTCCTGGCGGGGGGCGGTGGCCCGGTCGACGGGTACCGCGCTCGGCGTCGGTACCTCCATGGGCGCGCTGTCCCTGGTGATCGGGCTGGCTCTCGGCGGCCGGCTGGGGGCCGCCTTCGCCTGCCTGGGCGTCATGCTGCCGGGACTGCTGCTGCAGGACGCCTGGCGGTTCTCGTTCTTCGCCGCGGGCAACGGGCGGAAGGCCTTCGTCAACGACGTCGTGTGGTGCGTGGCGCTCGTCCCGGCGATGGTGGCGGCGGCCCATGCGGGCACCGTGGGCGCCTTCGTGCTGGCCTGGGGCGCGTCCGCCGCGGTGGCCGCCGCGTACGGCTGCCACCAGTCCGGCATCCGGCCCCGGATGACCAAGGCGCGCGGGTGGCTTCGCGAGCAGCGCGACCTCGGCTACCGGTACCTGGTCGAGAACGTCAGCCTCAGCGGCGCGAGCCAGCTGCGGGCCTACGGGCTCGGCGCGATCGTCGGGCTCGGCGCGGTGGGTGCGGTACGGGGCGCGGAGCTGATGATGGGCCCGTTCCTCGCCGTGCTGATGGGGCTGTCGCTGGTCACCGTCCCGGAGGCGGCACGGGTGCTGCGGCAGTCCCCGCACCGCCTGGCCAAGTTCTGTCTCCTGCTGGGCGGCGGACAGGCCGCCGCCGCTCTGCTGTGGGGCGGCTCGTTGCTCCTGCTGCCGAACCGGCTCGGCGACCTCCTGCTCGGCGACGTCTGGCACTCCTCCTCGCATCTCATCGTGCCGATCACCTTCAGCGTCGCGGGCGCGGGCCTCGGCACCGGCGCGGCGGCCGGACTGCGGGCCCTCGGCGCCGCCCGGCGCAGCCTGCGCTGCCAACTGTTCGCCTCCGCCTTCTATGTCAGCGGCGGGCTCGGCGGGGCGGCCCTGGCCGGCACGGTCGGCTCGGCCTGGGGTGTCGCGGCCGCGACCGTCGGCGGCTCGGCCGTGTGGTGGCTGCAGCTGCGGTCCGCCCTGCGCGAGCGCCACCACGACTCCGTTCCCGAAGTGAGGACCTCATGACCGACCGACCGAGGCTGACCATCGGCCTGCCCGTGTACAACGGCGAGGAGTACCTGGCCGAGTCGCTCGACGCGCTGCTCGGCCAGACCTACGAGGACTTCGAGCTGGTCATCTCCGACAACGCCTCGACCGACGGGACCGAGGACATCTGCCGCAAGTACGTCGCGCAGGACTCGCGCCTCCGCTACCTCCGGCTGCCCCGGAACATCGGTGCCACACCGAACCACAACCATGTGCTCGACGAAGCCCGCGGCGAGTTGTTCAAGTGGGCCTCGCACGACGACCTTTACGGCCGCGACCTGCTGCGGCGCTGCATCGAGGCTCTGGACGAGCGGCCGGACGTGATCCTCGCGCACACCGACCAGGCGGTCATCGACGGCGACGGCCAGGTGACGGTCCCCTACGAGTACACGCTCGCCACCGATTCGCCGCACGCACCGGACCGCTTCCGCAGTCTGCTGTTCGAGCCCGGTGGCGACGACTTCTACGGAGTGATGCGGACCGACGTGCTGCGCCGGGTGAAACCGATGGACAGCTACCACCACGCGGACCGCACGTACGTCGCCGAGATCACCCTGCACGGCCGCTTCCACCAGGTGCCGGAACTCCTGTACTTCCGCCGCGACCACCCCACCCGCGCCGAGCGGGCGAACCCGTCCAAACGTTCCCGGTGCGCCAACCTGGACCCGCGCCGGGCAGGCCTGCTGCACCCGACGCCCCGGCTGCTCGCCGAGTACGTCTGGGGCTTCGCCTCGGCGATCCGGCGGTCCCCGTTGTCCCCGGCCGACCGGCGTGAGTGCTACCGCCACCTGGCCGCGTGGATGACCAGCCGGGTCCGGCCGGGCGCCGGTGAGCGGGTCGAGGACCGGGCCCCGGTCGACCCGGCCCAGCTGACCGTCTCCGTCGATGCCGTCGTCGCCGGCCGTGAGGGGAAGCGGGCATGACACCGACGGACGAGACCCCGGCGCGCGTCGGAGTGTTCGGCCTGCTCGGCTCCGGCAACCTCGGCAACGACGGGTCGCTCGAGGCTGTCCTCCAATACCTTCGCGCCGAGCATCCGGAGGCAGTCGTCGACGCGCTGTGCGGCGGACCCGAGGCCGTCACGGCTCGGTTCGGGATCCCCGCGACACGGCTGCACTGGTACCGCGGGGAGTACCGGACCGCGTCACGCGCGGCGGCGATCGCGGGCAAGGGTGTGGGCAAACTCGTCGACATCTTCCGCACCGCCGCATGGGTGCGCCGGCACGACGTGGTGATCATTCCGGGCATGGGCGTCCTGGAGGCCACGCTGCCGCTGCGGCCGTGGGGCTTCCCCTACTCGCTGTTCCTGCTCTGCGCGAGCGGCCGGCTGCTGGGCACCCGGGTCGCGCTGGTCAGCGTCGGCGCCGCCGAGATCAAGAACCGCCCGACCCGGGCCCTGGTGCGCTGGTCGGCGCGGCTCGCCGCGTACCGCTCATACCGGGACGCCCAGTCCCGCGACGCGATGCGGGCAATGGGCGTGGACACCGCGCGCGACCAGGTCTACCCGGACCTCGCGTTCTTACTGCCGGCGCCGCAGGCGAGCGAGCCCACCGGCACACCGGGTCCCGTCTGTCTGGGCGTCATGGACTTCCACGGAGGCAACGACGACCGTGCCCGGGCGGAGGAGATATACCGGCGCTACCTCGACGGGACGATCACGTTCGTCCGCGCGCTCGTCGAGGAGGGCAGGCCGGTCCGGCTCCTCACCGGCGACCAGTGCGATCTGTCGGTGGTCGCCGCGATCCTCGACGCCGTCGACTCGCCGCTGGTCACTGCGGCCGAACCGGCCTCACTGGCGGACCTGATGAACGAGATGGCGGCCGCCGACACCGTGGTGGCCGTCCGCTACCACAACCTGATCTGCGCGCTGAAGACCGGAACGCCCGTGCTCGCCCTCAGCTATGCGGCCAAGAGCGACGCGCTCATGGACCGGATGGGCCTCGGCGCGTACTGCCACCCGGCACGCGAGGTCGACGCCGACCGGCTGCTCGAACAGTTCCGGGACCTGGAGAAGCACGCGGTGGAGGTACGGCGGACGCTCACCGAGCGAAACCGGGTCGCCGCAGAGCAACTCGCCCAGCAGTTCACCGACTTGACCACGACCCTGTTCCCGGCGAACTCCCACGCCGGCTCCCCGCGGAAGGCCCGATGAAAGCGACCGAAGTCCCCGAGATCGCCGGCGCGTACCTGTTCGAGCCCACGCCGTACGCCGACGAACGCGGCTTCTTCTGCCGCACCTTCGACGTCGACGTGATCCGCTCGGTGGGCCTCGACCCGCACGCATTCGTCCAGGACAGCGTGTCCCGCTCGGTCCGGGGCGTGCTGCGTGGCCTGCACCTGCGCTCCGGCGCCGGCGAGGCCAAGTTGGTGCGCTGCTCGTACGGGAAGATCTTCGACGTCGTCGTGGACCTACGGCCGGACTCGCCGACGTACCGGAACCGGGCCTTCTTCGAGCTGTCCGGTGAGACGCAGAAGTCCGTCTACATCCCGGCGGGATGTGCTCACGGCTTCCAGGCTCTTACCGAATTCACAGATACCTCTTACCGTATTGACAGAGAGCACGATCCCTCCGAGGACGTGACGATCGCCTTCGACGACCCGGAACTCGCCATTCCCTGGCCACTGCCGGTCACGTCGATGTCCCAGCGGGACCGAGAGGCACCGAGCCTCGCCGAGGTCCTGAAGCACAAGGAAAGGTGAAGTCGGCTTGCACAGCGAAGACTTCCAACTGCCCCGGTCGCGTGCGGCCAACGAACGGCTCCACGCCCTGATCCCCGGCGGCGCCCACACCTACGCCAAGGGCGACGACCAGTACCCCGAGAACGCGGCCCCGGTCATCAGCCACGGCCGCGGTGCCCACGTGTGGGACGTCGACGGCAACCGGTACATCGAGTACGGGTCCGGCCTGCGGTCGGTCAGCCTCGGACACGCCCACCCACGGGTCACCGAGGCGGTGCGGCGGGAGATCGACCGCGGCAGCAACTTCGTCCGGCCGTCCATCGTGGAGGCCGAAGCCGCCGAACGATTCCTGGCCACGGTGCCGACCGCCGATATGGTGAAGTTCGCGAAGAACGGCTCCGACGCCACCACGGCCGCGGTACGCCTGGCCCGCGCCGCCACCGGACGTCGGCGGGTGGGCCTGTGTGCCGACCAGCCGTTCTTCTCCACCGACGACTGGTTCATCGGCACCACTCCGATGTCCGCCGGCATTCCGGCGGCGACCAACGAGCTCACGGTGGCGTTCCCTTACGGGGACCTGGCAGCCACCGAGGAACTGCTCACCCGCTATCAGGACGACATCGCCTGCCTGATCCTCGAACCCGCCACCCACACCGAGCCGCCGCCCGGGTACCTGGCCGGCCTGCGCGAACTGGCCGACCGGCACGGCTGCGTACTGATCTTCGACGAGATGATCACCGGCTTCCGCTGGTCCGAGGCGGGCGCTCAGGGCCTGTACGGCGTCGTCCCCGACCTCTCGACGTTCGGCAAGGCGCTGGGCAACGGATTCGCCGTCTCGGCACTGGCCGGGCGCCGCGACCTGATGGAGCGGGGCGGGCTGCGGCACTCCGGCGAGCGGGTGTTCCTGCTGTCCACCACGCACGGCGCGGAAACGCACTCGCTGGCCGCCGCGATGGCCGTGCAGACCGTCTACGCCGAAGAGGGCGTCACCGCGCGGCTGCACACCCTCGGCGAGCGGCTGGCCGCCGGTGTCCGCGCCGCGGCGGCCGGCATGGGCGTCGGCGATCACATCGTCGTCCGGGGCCGGGCCAGCAACCTGGTCTTCGCCACCCTCGACGAGAACGGGCAGCCGTCACAGGAGTACCGCACTCTCTTCCTGCGCCGGCTCCTCGAAGGCGGGGTGCTGGCCCCGTCGTTCGTGGTGAGCAGCGCGCTCAGCGACGCCGACATCGATCACACCGTCGAGGTGGTGGCCCAGGCGTGTGCGGTGTACCGGAAGGCACTGGACGCCGCCGACCCCAGCCTCTGGATGGGCGGACGACCGGTGAAGCCGGTGTTCCGTCGCTTGGCGTGACGTCAGCGCCGCTCTCGCCGACCGACGCCGGCCGTCCGATCGACCAACCGGTCAGCTGCCTGGTCGACCAGCCACGCGGTCGCCGGAACCACCGCCAGCGCGGTGCACCAGCCACCCAGCGCGTCGGTCGGATAGTGCGCGCCCAGGGCGACCTCCGCCCATCCCATCGCGGCGCCGGCGACCAGCGCCGCGGCGATCACGAGTGACGTGCCGGCCGTAGCGCCGAGGCCGAGCCGGTCGGTCGCGAGGAGCGCCGCGACGAAGGCGAGCACCGTGAGGAAGGCGGTGTGCCCGCTCGGGTAGGACAGGTTGTCGGCGCCATGGATGGTACGGCCCACCAGCTGCTTGAGCAGCGTGGCCGTTCCCACGGCGAGGCCGGCGCCGGCAACCATGAGTACGGCCGCGCGAGGACGTCGAAGCAGCAGGCAACCCGTCACGGCGGCCACGACCACCATCACCGATCCCGCGGGTTCTCCCAGGAAGTCCAGGGTCACAGCGACGTACCGCAACGGAGGTCGCACGCTGTCCGCCGTCGGCGGGACGATCCACCTGTCCACCCTGCTTGGCCGACTGTGGTCGGCATACAGGACACCGAGCACTACGACAGCCAGCGAGGCGAGGGCCGCGACCAGCCCGAGCCGCGCGCGCAGCGACGGGGGCAGCACCGCGGTCGTCGGCCGGCCGGTCACACGCCCACCCGGTCCTCGGTGAAGAACAGGTCCGGATCAGGCTTGCCGCGACTGTTGGTCCTGCCCTTGATCTCGCCCGTGATCACGCACGACACGCTATCGGAAGGCGCAGACAGCCGTGGCCGGTCGGTCACATCGGCGGCAGCGCCACCACGGAGGCGTCCTGGTGGAGACAGGTGTCATGCACGCTCGACGAGGTGGCCGTCCTCCTCGTCGTACAGCGCACCCGACTCCGGGCACTGCCAGCCGCCCGGCTCGCCGTCCCGCCCGACCAGCCGGACCCCGGCCCGGCCGACCCAGCCTGCCGCTCCCCACCAAGCTGTTGGAGCAGGACGTGCGGGACATGGTCCGCGTCTGTGACGGCCGAACGGCACTGCGTACGGCACCGTCGTGCCGCATGTGGCCCCGGAAGCGGCGGCGGGCGGGCCGCTCGCGCCCTTGGCGCCCTCTCGTGACGCACGCCCTGCCCGCCCAGTGGACGCCCTCTTGACGTGGGCCCACGGCAGATCGAGACTCCATGGTGGGAATCCTAGTGAACAGGTAGGGAAACATGGGGCGCCTTGAGCCGGCCGTCGGCCGAGTGAGCCGTACCTCTCGGCCCTCCCCTCTTCTGACGTCCCGCCGTCACATCGATCTGCAGCGGGTCTGCAGTGCGATCGGACCCCGGGCCTGAGCCCGGCCGCTCCCGACCCCGTTCCGTGCCCGAACGGCACGCCCTCGCCGTCACGCACGGGGACGGCCGTCTGTTCCCGCCCGACGACGCTTCCGCCGCGCGTACGTCTGCGCACCGACACTCCGGGGAGACCCATGACCGTCACACCGCTCGCCCACGTCCCCACCACCCACCCGGCCCCCGCGTTCCGCGGCCGGATCGGCCAGGACGCGCGCAGTGGGCACTACGCCGTGCCGCTCCGCTACCGGCTTCATCTGGCCGCCGCCTGTGCCGACGGTCTGCGCATCGCCGTCGTGCACAGCCTGCTCGGTCTCGACGACGTCTGTCCGGTGACCTTCCTCGACCCGGTCCCCGACTGTCCCGACGGGGGACACTCCACACTGCGCCCGCTCTACGAGGCCAGCGCGCACCGGTACACCGGCGCGGCCCTCGCGCCGGTGCTCAGCGACGACTGGTCGGGGCGGATCGTCAGCACCCACGCCCCCGACATCACCCGTGACCTGGCCCGGCACTTCGGCGGCGGGCGCCCGGCGCTGTACCCGTGCGGGGCGGAGTCGGAGACCGAGGCTGTCGAGCGGATGTGCGCGGGCATCGAGCGGTCCGCCCAGCATGCCGGGTCGGCGGGCGGCGACGAGGACGAGCGTGCCGCGGCGCTGGAGCAACTGCTCGATGCGCTGGGCTCGTTGGAGCGATGGCTCGACGGACGCGAGTACCTGATCCGGGATCACCTCACCGCTTCCGACGTGGAGTTGTGGGTCGCGCTGGTCCAACTCGACACAGTGCACCGCGACCACCTGGACGCCGCCGCGGTGCAGCGCATCGCCGACCACCCCACCCTGTGGGCCTACGCCCGCCGCCTGGCCGCGCACCCGGCCTTCGGCACCCACCTCGACCTCGACGGCATCGCCCGCCGGCACCACGCCCACTGCCGGGGCCTGGAGGCCGCCGGAGCCGCCGTGCAGATCCTGGACTGGGCGTCGCACACCGGCCGCTCGTCCTGACCGTTTCGACCGCTGGACCCGTTTCAACTGTCGGACCGTGATTGACATTCGTTCGGGCATTTGTCTTAACTACGGCTCAGAACGGTCATGAGTGTCAGCGACAAGCCCTGGCTTGCTGACCGGCAACCCTCGCTCCGCGGTGGGGTGCCCCAGGTGACGACCGGACCGGATCACGTTTCGGTAAGCGCGAGGGCCCACGGGGCCGGAAGAGCACGGTGACGGACATGTACGCAGCCTCCAGGACGGCCATGCGCCGCGCCCAGAGCTGCGTACAGCCGTACAGCGATGTGCTCGTGGCCGACCGGAGCGTCGATCTCCTCCGAGTCAGCAGCGCACTGTGTACCGCACCGGGCCGTGCCCGCTGTCAGGGCTGACGTTTCTCCTCTCCAGCCCCCGCGTTCCTGACGAACACCGCGCTCGCGGTGTGCCGTCACCCGCCCAGCCCCGGTGCCCGTGCGTTCGCGTCCTACCGCCGTAGTACGCCGAGCCCGCCGTGTCCCCGGGGAACACCGACTCCGCCGGAGCCCCCGCATGAGTGAACCCCCGGGCGCCGCCGTCTCCGTCACCGAGGCGCCGCCGCAGACCGACACCCCGTCAAGACCCCTCGCCGCACAGCGGGTTCTGCCGCTCCGGCGGCCGGGACGCTGGATCGCCACCGCCGTCGTCCTGGTCCTGGCGGCCCAGTTCGTCCACGGCCTGGCGACCAACCCCTTCTACCAGTGGGACCGGTTCGGCTACTGGTTCCTGCGGCCGGCCGTCCTCGACGGGCTCCTCATCACCCTCGAAGTCACCGCCTACAGCGCGGTGTTGGGACTCCTGGGCGGAATCCTGCTCGCTCTGGCCAGGCTCTCGAAGAGCCCGGTGCTGCGCGCGGTGAGCTGGACCTACATCTGGGCGCTGCGCTCGATCCCCCTGATCGTGCTCCTGCTGTTCCTGTACAACTTCTCGGCCCTGTACAGGACGTTGAGCGTCGGCGTCCCCTTCGGGCCGGCCTTCTTCTCCTTCGACGAGTCCCGGCTGGCCACCGACATGGTCATCGCCGTCATCGGCCTCAGCCTCAACGAGGCGGCCTACGCGGCGGAAGTCGTCCGCGGCGGCATCCTCTCCGTCGACCAGGGCCAGCACGAGGCGGCCTCCGCGCTCGGCCTGCCCAGGGGCTACCAGTTCCGCAGGATCGCTTTCCCGCAGGCGCTGCGCTCCATCACCCCGAACTACGTCAACCAGCTCATCGGCCTCATCAAGAGCACCTCACTGGTCTTCTACGTCTCCCTGCTCGACCTGTTCGGCACCGTGCAGTCCATGGGCTCCACCTACCCCGGCGACATCGTGCCGCTGCTGCTGGTCGCCACGGTCTGGTACCTGATCCTGACCAGTGCCGTCTCCGTCGTCCAGTTCTACGTCGAGCGGTACTACGCCCGGGGCGCCACACGCTCCCTGCCGCCGACCCCGCTCCAGAAACTGCGGGCCGGCCTCACCGGTCTCGGAGCCCGCATCCGCAGGGAGACCGCCGTATGACCGTCACCGACATCACGCCCGTCGCGCTCGAAGTGCACGGCGTGCACAAGTGGTACGGCACCCACCGCGTCCTGGACGGCGTCGACCTCACCGTGCGCCCCGGCGAGGTCACCGTGATCCTGGGCCCGTCCGGCTCCGGGAAGTCCACCCTGCTGCGGGTCATCAACCACCTGGAGAAGCCGGAGATCGGCCATGTCAGCGTCAACGACGAGCTGATCGGCGTCCGTCGGCAGGGCGACCGTCTGAAGGAGCTCAGCGAGCGGGCGATCCTGGCCCAGCGCAGCCGCATCGGGTTCGTCTTCCAGAACTTCAACCTCTTTCCGCACCTGACCGTGCTCGACAACGTGGCAGCCGCCCCGGTCGCGACGGGGAAGCTCGCCAGGGCGGCGGCCCAGGAGCTGGCCCGTGAACTCCTCGACAGGGTCGGCCTCGCCGACAAGGCCACTGCCTACCCACGCCAGTTGTCGGGTGGCCAGCAGCAGCGCGTGGCCATCGCCCGGGCCCTCGCCCTGCGCCCCGGTGTGATCCTCTTCGACGAGCCGACCTCCGCCCTCGATCCCGAACTCGTCGGTGAAGTCCTCGCGGTCATCAAGGACCTGGCGACCAGCGGCACCACTCTCGTCATCGTCACCCACGAGATCGGCTTCGCCCGCGAGATCGCCGACCGGGTCGTCTTCATCGACGGCGGCCGCATCGTCGAGCAGGGCCCGCCCTCCGAGGTCCTCGACAAGCCGCAGCACGAGCGGACCCGGGACTTCCTGAGCAAGGTTCTCTGAACCCTGTTCGTCCCCATTGCCCCTTTTATCTCAACTCCTAAGGACAGCCATGCCCATCCACCCCTCCCGGCGCAGCCTGATACGCGGCATCACCGCGGCGACCGCCGTCGCCACCCTCGCCACCGGGCTCGCCGCCTGCGGTGGTGACAGCGACGCCGCCACCCGGACGACCGACAGCGCCGGCACGGTCACCGTGGGCCGACTGTCCAACGGCGCCGCCAAGGAGACCGCCCTCAAGGTCGCCGAGGTCAAGTCCATCAGCGCCGAACTCCCCGACGCCGTCAAGAAGAGCGGCAAGCTCGTCATCGGCTCCGGCACCCTGCCCTCCGGTTCCCCGCCGCTGGGCTTCATCGGCAGCGACCAGAAGACCCTCACCGGCTCCGAGACCGACCTGGCTCGCCTGGTCGCCGCCGTCCTCGGCCTCAAGCCCGAGACCAAGCAGTTCACCTGGGAGAACCTGTTCGTCGGCATCGACAGCGGCAAGGTGAACGTCGGCTTCTCCAACATCACCGACACCGAGGAGCGCAAGCAGAAGTACGAGTTCGCCTCCTACCGCAAGGACGACCTCGCCTTCGAGACGCTCAAGACCTCCAAGTGGAGCTTCGACGGCGACTACGAGGCGCTCGCGGGCAAGACCGTCTCGGTCGGCGCCGGCACCAACCAGGAGCGGATCCTGCTGCAGTGGCAGGCCAAACTGAAGAAGGAGGGCAAGAAGCTCACCATCAAGTACTTCCAGGACAGCCCCAGCATCTATCTGGCCCTGAGCAGCGGCAAGATCGACGCCTACCTGGGCCCCAGCCCCAACTCCGCCTACCACGTCACCCAGACGGCGAGCACGCCCAACGCGACCCGCATCGCGGGCCAGTACTCCGGTGCCGGCGAGACGCTCCAGGGCCTGATCGCCGCGACCGCCAAGAAGGACAGCGGCCTGGCCAAGCCCCTCGCCGACGCGATCAACTACCTGATCGACAACGGCCAGTACGCCAAGTGGCTCACCGCGTGGAACCTCTCCACCGACGCCGTCACCACGTCGGAGGTCAACCCGCCCGGGCTGCCCCTCGACAACTCCTGACGCCTCACCGAACAGCCCGCCGTACCCGCACGTCCGTCGAGAAGGGGACCCCGCCTCCGTGGTTCAGCAGACCGAAGCCCGCAGTGGCGGAGCCGCCGATCGCCGACCCTCCTGGTCCGCAGTCCAGGAACATCCCGCGCGGCCACGCGGTTGTGACTCATGACGAGATCCGCCGGGCGCCGTCGCGTGCCCAGAAGCAGGAGGTGACCGGCGTGACGCACCCACTCCGCTCCGCCCACCTCCATTCCCGGCCCCACATCGATCTCCAGCGTGTGTCCGCCGCGCTCTGTTGTTCCTGACCCGTCACCTGCCCCAGCAGCCTCGCCCCGCCCACCCGCGGGCCGGCCCACCTGTACGGACTTCCAGGAAGGCACCCACTCGTGTCCCCTTCTTCTCTGCATCTCGCCGTCGCCCTCGACGGCACCGGCTGGCACCCCGCCTCCTGGCGCGAGCCGGTGGCCCGGCCCCATGAGCTGCTCACCGCCGGATACTGGGCCGATCTGGTCACGGAGGCCGAGCACGGTCTGCTCGACTTCGTCACCATCGAGGACGGCCTCGGCCCGCAGTCCTCCCACCCCTTCGACCCGGACGAGCGCACCGACCAGGTCCGCGGCCGCCTCGACGCCGTGCTCATCGCCTCCCGCATCGCCCCGCTCACCCGGCACATAGGCCTGGTCCCGACCGCCGTGGTCACCCACACGGAGCCCTTCCACCTCTCGAAGGCCATCGCGACCCTCGACTACGTCAGCACCGGCCGGGCCGGCGTGCGCGTCCAGATCACCGCGCGCCCGAACGAGGCCGCGCACTTCGGCCGCCGCACCATCCCCCCGATCGAGGACTACGACGGCCCCGTCGTCACCGACCTCTTCGATGAGGCCGCCGACCACGTGGAGGCCGTGCGCCGCCTCTGGGACAGCTGGGAGGACGACGCCGAGATCCGCGACGCCGCCACCGGCCGCTTCGTCGACCGGGACAAGCTGCACTACATCGACTTCGAGGGGAAGCACTTCAGCGTCAAGGGCCCTTCCATCACGCCCCGCCCGCCGCAGGGGCAGCCCCTCGTCACCGCCCTCGGCCACCAGAGCGTCCCCTACCGGCTCATCGCCCGCCAGGCCGACGTCGGTTACGTCACCCCGCACGACACCGACCAGGCGCGCGCGATCGTCGCCGAGATCCGCGCCGAACAGGAAACGGCCGGTCGTGCGGGCGAACCCTTGCACATCTTCGGCGACCTGGTCGTCTTCCTCGACGACGACCCGGCAGAGGCGGCCGCCCGCAGGGACCGTCTCGACGCGCTCGCGGGGGAGCGGTACCGCAGCGACGCCCGTGTCTTCACCGGCACTCCGGCCCAACTCGCCGATCTGCTGGGCGAGTTCCAAGCGGCCGGACTCACCGGCTTCCGGCTGCGACCCGCGGTCCTCGGCCACGACCTGCCGGCGATCACCCGCGGCCTGGTCCCCGAACTCCAGCGCCGGGGCGCCTTCCGCACCGCCTACGAGGCCGACACCCTGCGCGGTCTGCTGGGCCTCGCCCGCCCCGCCAACCGCTACTCCGCCGCGTCCGCCTGAGCCGGAAGGATCCCCGCACCCATGTCCAAGCCCTTGAAGCAGATCCACCTGGCCGCCCACTTCCCCGGCGTCAACAACACCACCGTGTGGAGCGCCCCCGAGGCCGGCAGCCACATCGAGTTCAGCTCCTTCGCGCACTTCGCGCGGACCGCCGAACGCGCCAAGTTCGACTTCCTGTTCCTCGCCGAGGGCCTGCGCCTGCGTGAACAGGGCGGCAAAATCTACGACTTGGACGTCGTGGGCCGCCCGGACACCTTCACGATCCTCGCCGCACTCGCCGCCGTCACCGAGCACCTCGGGCTGACCGGCACCATCAACTCCACCTTCAACGAGCCCTACGAGGTGGCCCGCCAGTTCGCCAGCCTCGACCACCTCTCCGGCGGCCGCTCCGCCTGGAACGTCGTCACCTCCTGGGACGCCTTCACCGGCGAGAACTTCCGCCGCGGCGGCTTCCTGCCCCAGGACGAGCGCTACTCCCGCGCCAAGGAGTTCCTCGCCACCACCCAGGAGCTCTTCGACTCCTGGCAGGGCGACGAGATCCTCGCCGACCAGGCGTCCGGGGTGTTCCTGCGGGACGCGAAGGCGGGCTCCTTCGTCCACCACGGTCAACACTTCGACATTCAGGGCCAGTTCAACGTGCCGCGCTCCCCGCAGGGCCGCCCGGTCGTCTTCCAGGCCGGCGACTCCGAGGAGGGCCGCGAGTTCGCCGCCTCCGGAGCCGACGCGATCTTCAGCCGGTACGCCACCCTCAACGAGGGTCAGGCCTTCTACACCGACGTCAAGAACCGCCTCGCCAAGTACGGCCGCCGCCATGACCAGTTGCTGATCCTGCCGGCCGCGTCCTTCGCGCTCGCGGACACCGACGCGGAGGCCGAGGAGCTGGCACGGATCGTCCGACGCCAGCAGGTCAGCGGAGCCACCGCGCTCAAACACCTGGAGTTCGTCTGGAACCGGGACCTGTCCTCCTACGACCCCGAGGGGCCGCTGCCCGACATCGACCCGGATGTCAGCGACAACCACATCTCCAAGGGCCGCGCCCAGGTCCGCATGTACCGCGACCCGCTGGCCACCGCCCGCGAATGGCGTGAGCTGGCCGCCGCCAACAAGTGGTCCATCCGCGACCTCGTCATCAACACCGGCAACCGGCAGAACTTCATCGGCTCGGCCGGGACCATCGCCCGCACCATCAACGAGTACGTGCAGGCCGACGCGAGCGACGGTTTCATCCTCGTCCCGCACATCACCCCGACCGGCCTCGACGACTTCGCCGACAAGGTCGTCCCGCTCCTGCAGGAACAGGGCGTCTTCCGCACCGAGTACGAGGGCCCCACCCTGCGCCACCAGCTCGGCCTGGCCCACCCGGACGATGTCCGCGGCGAGCAGCGGGCGGCATCGTGAAGTTCCTCGCGATCACACTGATCGTGCACCGCCCCGATCCGGTCACGGGCGTCCAGAAGTCGACGCACGACCGTTTTCGCGAGGTGCTCGAGAACGCGGTGCTCGCCGAGGAGTTGGGCTTCGACGGCTTCGGTGTGGGGGAGCGGCATGAACGGCCGTTCATCTCCTCCTCGCCGACCGTCGTCCTCAGTCACATCGCCGCCCTCACCAAGCGCATCCGCCTCTTCACCGCGGTGACCACCCTGAGCCTGCTCGACCCGGTGCGCGCCTACGAGGACTACGCCACCCTCGACCACCTCTCCGAGGGCCGCCTGGACCTCATCATCGGCAAGGGCAACGGCGCCGCCCAGCGTGACCTGTTCCAGGTCACGCCCGACGACCAGTGGGACCGTAATGCCGAGAGCTACGAGGTGTTCCGGCAGATCTGGCGCCAGGACAAGGTCACCGCCCGGACCCGTTTCCGGCCCCCGCTGAAGGACGCCGAGGTGTGGCCGCGGCCCTACCAGCACCCGGTCCGCGTCTGGCACGGCAGCGCCACCAGCAAGGAGTCTGTGGAGCTGGCCGCCCGTTACGGCGACCCGCTGTTCTCGGCCAACGTCACCAACCCCATAGAGCCGTACGCCGAATTGATCCGCCACTACCGGGAGCGCTGGGAGCACTACGGCCACGACCCGGCCGACATCGCGGTCGGCGCCGGCACGGCCGGGCTCCTGGTCACCCGCACCTCCCAGGAGGCACGCCGGATCTACCGGCCCCTCTTCGAGGCCAACCTCGCCTTCTACGAGAAGGCCGGCCTCCCCGTCGTCTTCGAGACACTGGAGGACTTCGTCGAGCGCAGCTCCGCACTGATCGGCAGCCCGCAGCAGATCACCGACAAAGTCCACCGCTATCAGGAGCAGTTCGGGCACACCGTCCTCCATCTGCACGCGGACGCAGGCGGACTGACGGACACTCAGCACCGGGACTCGCTGGAACTGTTCCAGTCCGAGGTCGCCCCCGAGCTGCGCCGAACCATCCCGGACCCGCCTTTCTCCTGGGGACCCGTACTGGGGGAGCCCGCCCATGCCTGACATCCCTCTCGGCATCCTCGACCTGGTGCCGATCCCGTCCGGATCCACCGCGGCCGACGCCCTGCGCAACTCCATCGACCTCGCCCAGCAGGCCGAACGCCTCGGCTACGCCCGCTACTGGTTCGCCGAGCACCATCTCAACCCGGGCGTCGCGGGCACGTCCCCGGCGGTGGTCCTGGCGCTCACCGCGTCCGCCACCTCCACGATCCGCCTCGGTTCCGGCGCCGTACAGCTCGGACACCGCACCGCGCTCAGCACGGTCGAGGAGTTCGGACTCATCGACGCGTTGCACCCCGGCCGCCTCGACCTGGGCCTCGGCCGCTCCGGCGGCCGTCCGCCTGGAGCGCCAAAGACGCCGCTGCCGACCGCCGTGGTGGACGGCCGCGCCCCCAACGGCCTGCGCGTCCCACCCCGCTTCTCCTTCGAGTACCTGCTCGGCTCGCCCCGCATAGCCCTCCAGCGCAAGCTGCTTCTGCTGCCGGGCGCCGAGTCACAGGACTACGCCGAGCAGATCGACGACGTCCTCGCCCTCCTCGCGGGCACCTACCGCTCCCCGGAGGGCATCGAGGCGCATGTGGTGCCGGGTGAGGGCGCCGAGGTCGAGGTGTGGATCCTCGGCAGCAGCGGCGGCGAGAGCGCCGAGGTCGCGGGCGCCCGCGGACTGCGCTTCGCGGCGAACTACCACGTCAGCCCCGGCACCGTCCTGGAGGCCGCCGAGGGCTACCGTGCCGCCTTCAAGCCCTCCGGCATCCTCGAGAAGCCGTACGTCAGCGTCTCCGCCGACGTCGTCGTGGCCGAGGACGACGGCACCGCCCGCGAACTCGCCACCGGCTACGGCGCCTGGGTGCGCAGCATCCGCACCGCCGAGGGCGCCATCGCCTTCCCCACCCCGCAGGAGGCCCGCGCCCACACCTGGACCGACGAGGACCGGGCTCTGGTCCAGGACCGCGTCGACACCCAGTTCGTCGGTTCCCCCACCCGGGTCGCCGACCAGCTGGAGCAGCTCCAAGAGGCCACGGGCGCCGACGAGTTGCTCATCACCACCATCACACACGGCCACCCGGACCGGGTGCGCTCCTACGAACTCCTCGCGCAGGAGTGGCGAAGGCGCGGTCACTCCTCCCAGTCGAGCTGATGCTCCGGCGTCCCCACCGACCGTCCGTACGCCACCGCTTCGGCGCGGCCCGCCTCGTCGCCGCGCCGATAGCGGAACACCTTGCGGGCGAAGACCACCACCCGTTCGTCCCCGGCGGTGAAGTCGGCGTACCACCCGAGCTCCGGCTCCAACGCGTCGGCCAGCGCGTCCGCGAGGGCACCGATGTCCTCGCCGTCCGACTCCCACTCGACCAGCGTCCACACGGCCGGCTGCCCGTCGGCCGCCCCGTCGATCCCGACGCGGCTGACCTTCCGCAACCGCAGCCCGCGCGGCTCGAACACCGCGCCGGCCCGGAAGCTCTCGCCGATGACGTATCCGGTGATCACGTGCTGTCTCCCTGCTGCCCGGGAGCCCTTGTGAACGCGGTGTGGCCGGTGCTCGTCTCCCTCCCCCGAAGGTGACGAGCACCGGCCATTCCCCCGGCGCCGGACAGTTGGTCCAGCCTCGCCCGTGTGCGGTCCGTACGTGCTGTCACCAGCACATGACCGCGGTTTCCCCCGAACCCCACGCGGAGTACAGGCGCACACGGACGAAGTAGCGGCGGCCCTTGACCAGACGGGCCCTGATCGTTGCGTTGTGCGGAGTTCCCCCGTCGTCGCGGCCGGTGAGGTAGCGGGCTTCTCCGTCCCGCTCCTCGAAGACCACGACGACGGTGTCGCCGTCGCCGAAGGTGCCCACGGTGTACTCGCGGGTCTCCGGCGGGTCGACGGCGAAGTCGGCCTGCTCGCCCGGTCCGAGCCCGAGCGGCGCGGACCGGAAGGGCACCAGTGCCGGTGGCCGGGTCTGCTCGGTCGGCGGATACCGGCGCAGGACGTACTCCTTGTCGGCGGCGGACAGGGCTCCGGTCGGGTTGAGGCCCGCACGGAACTGCTCCGGTTCCAGGATCAGCCCCGCCTCGAAGGGGTACTCCATGACGGACTGCGGGTCCCAGACCGAGCCGTTGACCTCGTCCGGGTCGAGCTTGCGCAGGATGTTGAAGAACGTCCGGTCCCGGCTCCAGAAGTTCGGGGGGCCCGCCAGATCGGCGTAGACGGCCTCGTCGTCCCAGTGGATGCCGGCGAACGGACTCTGGTGCTCGTGCAGCATGCCGAGCGCGTGCCCGATCTCGTGCAGGGCCGTCCCGCGCTCCCCCGGCGCGGTCAGGTCCCATCCGAAGTTCATCGTGCGCTCGTTCAGACCCACCTGGAGAGCGTCCCTGCCCACGGTCGACCAGGAGCCGTCGCCCAGTTGGAAACCGATGCGCAGTTCTGCCTCCGAGCGGTCACCGACCTCGGTGAACCTCACCCCGATACCGAGGTCCTGCCACTCCTTGAAGCACTCGCGCACCACGTCCCGCTGCTCCTTGGCGCCGACCCACGACACCTGCCGGGACTGCCCGGTCCCCGGAACAGGAATGACCGACCCGTCGGTGTCGCCGTCGAAGAAGCAGTAGTGCAGGATCGTGCTGTTGACCCACATCCGGCTTCCGCCGACGAGCGCACTCAACCGCTCGGCGGCCAGACCCGGCGCGAACACCGGAGCCGACTGCTGCGCGAGGGAGCAGTAGCGTGCGGTCATGGGGTTCAGCCTGCCGTCGGGCGTCCCGGGGCGCCTGAGTCGGGGGCTACTCAAGTCCCCGTGTATCAGACTTGAGTAGCGGTGCTCCTGCTTCCGTGACGACTTTCGAACGGGACATCAAGACGCTGGACCTGCCCTGGCCTTTCACCGGCCGGGAGGACGAACTCGCCCTGGTCCGCGGGTCCGTGGCCGGGGGACGGCACGGTATCGTGGTGACCGGTCCCGCGGGCCGGGGCAAGACCCGGCTCGTCACGGAGGCCGTGCGCGGCACCGACTGCGCCAGGGTGACCGGTACGCCCGAGACCCGCACGCTGCCGTTCGCCCCCTTCGCGCACCTCCTTCCGGAGACCGTGTCCCTGCACGAGGCGGTCCAACTACTCTCCAGCGTTCGGCTGTTGTTCGTCGACGACGCCCATCTGCTGGACGACGCCTCGGCCGCCCTCGTCCACCAGCTCGCCGTGCACGGCCGCACCCGGCTCCTGGTGGCCGCCACCGACGGAGCCCAGGCACCCGGCGCGGTCTCCCGCCTGTGGACCGGAGAGCTCCTGCCGCGACTCGCCCTGGAGCCGCTGCCCCGACCGGAGACCGCCCAGCTGCTCGCGGCGGGCGCCGGCGGCCTCGAAGCCCTCACCGTGAACCGGCTGCACCGCCTGTGCCGGGGCGATCTGCGGCTGCTGCGCGAACTGGTGGGCGCGGTGCGCGAGCTGGGGCTGCTGGAGCGTGTCGCGGACTCGGCCGAGTGGGAGTGGCGGGGCCCGGTGCCGGTCACCGCGGCCGTGCGCGAACGCACCACACACCTCGTCGGGCGCACCGGTCCCGGCGAGCGGGAGACCCTGGAGCGGCTGGCCTTCGGCGAACCGCTCCCGATGCACGCCGACAGCCTCGACCTGGACGCCCTCGAAGGCCTGGAGACCGACGGCCTGGTCCACGTCGGCGACGACGGCACCGTCCGCCTCGCCCACCCCCTCCACGGCCCGGCACTGCGAGCGGCCGCCGGACGCCTGCGGGCCCGGCGCCTGGCCCGCACCCCGGCCGGCTGCGCGGCCGCCCTGGACGCCGAGACGGCCACGCTGAGCAGGGCGATCGCAGGGACCGACGTACGGGACGTTCCGGCGCCGGTGGGGGAGTGGCTCCTGGACGAGGGGGCCGGCGTCCCGGCCCGGCACGCCGCCGTACGGGCCCGGTTCGCCCGTCTGCGGGGGGAGCTGAGGGAGGCCGTGGCCTGGGCGAGGGAGGGGCTGCGAGCCACGGCCGACGATCCGGCCTGCCGTCTCGAACTCGCCCTGGCCGCGGCACAGTCGGGAGAGCCCGGGCCCGGCGCGCACCACGGCGAGGGGCCGTCCGGTGACCGCCGGCTTCACGCTCACCCACCCGGGCCCGTTCGCAGCCGGCTCGGCGCCGCCGCCACCACCTTCGAGCTCGCCCCGGCTGCGGGCGACCGCGGCACCCCCCGGCTCGCCGCCGACCCGACTCCGTCCGGCGGCGCGGTCGACTCGCGGGAGATCGCGGGCGGTTCGGCGGCCACCTGGCGGGCCGCCGCCCGCGGTGACCTCGGCGCGGCCCTCGACACGGTCACCGAGGAGCCGTACGACGCCGTCCGCCTCGGCGTGCCCGACCGGGCCGTCGGCCGGCTGACCGGTGTCTTCGCCGCGCACGCCGAGGCGCTCGCCCGCGGTGACGGTCCCGCCCTCGACCGAACGGCACACGCACTGGAGGAGCGGGGCTTCCTGCTCTTCGCGGCCGAGGCGTACGCCCAGGCCGTACGGGCGCACAGCGACCCCGGCGCCGCCCGCACCTCACGTACCCGCGCCGTCGCCCTGGCCCGCCGCTGCCAGGGCGCCCGTACCCCGGCCCTGTCCGGGCTGGTCCTCGGCGAACTCACCGCACGCCAGCGGCAGATCGTCACCCTCGCGGCCGCCGGACTGAGCAACCGCCAGATCGCGGAGCAGCTCACCCTGTCGATCCGCACCGTCGGCAACCACCTCTACAGCGCGTACGCCCGCCTCGGTGCGAGCGACCGCGACGCGCTGCCCTGCCTGGTGGACCTGCCCGAGGCACAGCCGGCCTGAGCCGCACACCGGACCGGGGCGGTCTGACCCCCAGTATTCGGGGGAGGGGTCAGGCCGCCCCACACATCACGCACCCCACCCGTGTCACGCCGCCCCGAACGCCGAGAACGCCCACCCTGTCGCCTGATGCACCGAGTCCCCCGGCAGCGCGGCCCGCGCATCGCGCAGCGCCTGAGCCATCGACAACCCCGTACTCAGCCCCTTGTGCAGCGCGAGCATCAGCGGTACCACGGCCTCGTCGTTGACCGGCGCGCTGCACGCCACCACGCCCGCCGTGCCCAGCGGCAGCAACGCGGTGACCAGGCCGAGCAGTTCGTCCGCACCGACGGAGGCGAACCGGGCGGTGTCGCAGCAGGACAGGATGATCCGGTACGGGCTGCGGTCCAGGCGCTCGAAGTCGTGGACGATGAGCGGCCCGTCGGCCATCCGCAGCGAGGAGAACAGGGGACTGTCCGCGCGGAACGTGCCGTGCGCGGCGATATGGGCCAGCGCGGCCCCGTCCAGTTCCGCCAGCACCCGCGACGCGCGGGCCTCGTCGTACTCCAGGACGGTCGCGGAGCCGTTGCGGCCGGCCAGTTCGGGTACCTCGGCACCCCCGGTCGCGAGACCGGGCCCGCGCACCAGCACCTGACCGCCGTCCGGCGGCGGCACGGTGTCCAGGGCCCGCAGCCAGCTGCTCGACGACGGTGACACGCTGAACACCCGCTCCCGCAGCGACGGCAGCAGCGCCCACGGCACCCGGTGCAGCCGTCCCGGCGGCACCACCACGACCGGTCCGGAGCCGAGGTGCGCCGCGGCGGGTCCCAGCAGCAGCTCCTCCAGCCGCCGCCCCGCCGCCTCCACCACCGAAAGCCGTGCCTCCGCCCCCGGGTGAGCCAGCCGTCTGAGCCCCGCCTGGACGTGTTCCGCCTCGCGCTCCGCATCGGCCAGCAGCCCGCCCTCGAACCGCCGCACCCGCCCCTGCCCGCACAGCAGAACCTGAACCCGCCCGTCGAGCACGGCGAGTTCGACCAGCCGTACGTCGTCACCGAGCCGTTCCAGCAGCCTGGCGGGGTCGAACCGGTATCCGTCGCCCGGCGCGTCGCCGCGGATGCGGAGGGTGCGGGAGCGTATCTCCCGTTCCAGGCGCCGCTGTTCACGCTCCAGCGTCGGTATCGGCCGGCCCTCCATCCTGGCCGCCTCCGCGCGGGCCGCGATCTCCCGGAACGCGGTCAGCTCGCCGAGCAGTTCAGGATCGGCCGGCGGGCGGGTCGGCGGCGCGGACAGGACGGTGGCCCGCCAGCGCTCGCTCCACACCAGCAGCCGCCGCGGCCCGCCCGAGGTGAGCGAGGCCCGCGCCGCGAGACCGGCCAGCTCCGCGCCCTGCGCGGTGGCCCGCGCCCGCAGCTCCGAGGCGCCCAGCGTCGTACGGTGGTCGTCGAGCACGTCCAGGCCCCGGCGGCAGGCCTCCAGGACCCCCCGGTCGGAGCCCACGGCCCGCGCCCACAGTGCTCGCGCCGCCCAGCCCGTCATCCGCGCCAACGGGGGCCCGCTGTGCCGGCTGCGGGCGGCGACCTCCAGATGCCGCTGCGCGTCCTCCCGCCAACCGAGGCCGAGCGCGATCCGGCCCGCGAGCAGCGAGGCCTCCGGGGCGGCGGGCGCTCCGAAGGATGCCAGCCGGTCGGCGACCGCGGCCGCGTCCGCGACGAGCCGGCCCGAGCCGCGCCCGGCGGCGACCCGCGCCTCGATCAGCACCAGGCGCGCGTGCGTCTCCCACCAGGTGCGCCGCTGCCCCGCGAACAGCCGTACGGCCATGTCGGCGCGCGCGATCGCGGTGTGCGCGTCGCCCGCCAGCCGGGCCCCCCGCGCGGCGGCGAGGAGCAGCTCCGCCTTGAGGGTGGACTGCCCGCCGATCCCGTCCAGCATCCTGACGGCCGCGTCCGCCTCCGCGAGCGCCTCGGGGGCGAGCCCGGCGGCCATCAGGACCTCGCAGCGCCGGACCGTGAGCATGAACGTCGGCGTGCCGAGTTTGGCATACCGCTCCTGGGCCTCGTCGAGCAGCCGCAGCGCGGCGGGAATGTCCCCCGACCGGTACGCGGCAAGACCCCGGCTCTCCACCGCGTCGGCCTTGTCGTGCTCCTGGCCCGTGGTGTCCCACAGCGCCTCCGCGGCCGTGAAGTCGGCATCCGCCCGCTCCACCGCGCCGAGCGCCAGATGCACGGTGGCCCGCAGCGTCAGCGCCCGCGCCGTCCAGATCACGTCGTCGGCCTGCCGCAGCACCGGCACCGCCCGCCGTACGTCGTCCAGCGCCGCCCGGTGATGGCCGAGCACCCAGGACGCGTAGGCCCGGCGGAACAGGACGCGTGCGCGGGTGTGGCCGCTGCTGACCTCGACACCCCGCTCCAGCGCCGCAAGACCCTGCCGGGTCCGCCCCGCGTGCACCAGGGCCACGCCCAGCGCGGCCAGGACGTCGGCCTCCCGGTCGGCCGACTCCGAGCGCGCCGCGAGGTCGCGGGCCCGCCGCAGATGGTCCAGCGCGATCCGCATGTCGCCCCAGTCCCGCTGCCAGATGCCGATCACCTGATGGGCGACGGAGGCGTGCAGCGGTGAGGGATCCGAGCCGAGTACTTCCTCTGCCCTCGCCAGCGCCTGGTTGGGGGCGGCGAACACCATCGGCAGAAGTTCGAGAACCGTGTCGCTTCCCGCTGTCACTCCATGGATGGTAGTGGCCCAGGTGGCGGGCCACACCGGTTGGCGCTGTATCAATCACCGGTCCCGCGGCTCTGACTGACGACCGCCGCCCCACTGGGAGGACACGCCATGGCACCACAGCGATTCCACGAGCAGTTCGACCAGATCCAGCGCTCCATGCCCGACGTCCCCCTCGCCCTGGGACCCGACGACGCCTCGGAGTTCATCTATGAGAAGGGTGTCGTCCTCGCTCGCGACGGCCAGGAGGCCGCGCTCGTGGAACAGACCGTGCGCACCCACTTCACCGAGGCGACCGGTCTGACCGGCGACCTTGTGCGCCGGGACAGCCCGGAGACCAACCGCTCGGGCATCACCCGCATCAAGGTCGGCGACCCGGGCCACGGCGACCGGCGCGGCGACCGCGCCGTCACCCACGCCCTGCGCGCCCTGAGTGAACGCGAGGGACGCGCCGGACGCCGACTGGTCAGCCGCAACCACGTGGTGTCGATCGCGGTCAACTCCTGCCCCGGCGACGAGCCCGTGCCCGCCGCGCTCAGCCAGGGCACCAACCCGGCCCCCGCGGAAGCGGGTTACGACGCCGACACCGCCGTGGGAGTCCTGGTCGTCGACAACGGCCTCACCCACGACCACAACCTGGTCCCGCTGCTCGCCCACGTCGAGGGCGACCCGCACGGCACCGAGACCGACGGGGCCGGCAACCTGCTCCAGTACGTCGGCCACGGCACGTTCATCGCCGGAATCCTCGCGGCCGTCGCGCCCAACACCGACATCACCGTCCGCAGCACCCTCAACGACGCGGGCGCCATCCTGGAGTCCGAGCTCGGCGAGAAGCTCTTCGAGGCCGTCGCCGACGGCTGGCCCGACATCATCAGCCTCTCCGCCGGCACCTCCAACGGTCGCACGGACGGCCTGCTCGGCATGGACGCCTTCATGCAGGAACTGCGCGCCCACGACACCCTGTTGGTGGCCGCGGCCGGCAACAACGCCAGCGCCAGCCCGTTCTGGCCCGCCGCGTACGCCGACCTGCCCGAGTACCAGGACGTCGTGCTGTCGGTCGGCGCGCTGCGCGGCGACGGGGAGTTCGGCGCCTGCTTCAGCAACCACGGCCCCTGGGTGAAGGTCTTCGCCCCCGGCGAGCGCCTCACCAGCACCCTCACCGGCTTCGACGCGCCCGTGCCGTACGTCTACCAGCACTCCACGTACGAGGCCTGCCGGTTCGGCTTCACCTATGTGTGCACCTGCCAGTCCCCGTCCCACGTCGGCCTGTTGAGCGAGGACGGCACCACCGCCAAGCCGGACCAGGTGATGTTCGAGGGATACGCGCACTGGAGCGGCACCTCCTTCGCGACCCCCGTCGTCGCCGGCCTGGTCGCCGCCCACATGAGCGCGAACAAGGAAACCGCCCCACGCACCGCCCGCCGACAACTCCTCGCCGGCAGCACGCAGTTCGCCGAAGTGCGCGGGGCGCACGTACCGGCGCTGAGGCCGGCCGGCTGGCACCCGGTGCCGGTCGTGCAGCGCCCTGTCGGCGCATGACGGCCGGAGTGGTCCCCTCCACGGCGTACGATGACTGGCCGTACACGAGGGGTGGGACCGTGGACCGAGAAGATGTCGGTGGGCTGGTCCAGTCCGCCGTCGACGGTGACGCGGCGGCCTGGAAGGCGCTCGTGGAAGGGCTGAGCCCACTGGTGTGGTCCGTCGCGCGCGCACACCGGCTCTCCGACGCCGACGCGCACGAGGTGTACCAGACCGTGTGGTTCCGCTTCGCCCAGCACCTCGGGCGGATCCGCGAACCCGACAAGGCCAAGTCCTGGCTGGCGAGCACCGCCCGCCACGAGTGCCTCAAGGTGCTCAAGAACTTAAGGCGGCTTACCGTCACCGACGATCCGCGCCTGCTGGACCGGATCAGCGAGGACCGTACGCCCGAGCAGTCGTTCATCGACTCCGAGGAGGCCGCCGCCCAGAGCGAGCGCGTCCGGTACCTGTGGCAGGAGTTCGAGGAACTCGGCGAGCGGTGCAGGCAGTTGCTGCGCATCCTGATGGCCTCGCCGAAGCCCGGCTACCAGGAGGTGTCCGCCGCCCTGGGTATCGCGGTGGGCAGCATCGGACCACTGCGCCAGCGCTGTCTGAGGCGGCTGCGGGCGCGACTCGAAGCCCGGGGGGCGGTATGAGCGACATGAACGACGACCTCGGCGACGACGGCGTCTTCGACGAAGAGGCATTGCCGGACGAGGAGTTCGCCCTCGACCTGCTGGAGGAGGAGCTGCGGCAGGCCGCGGCGATCCTGGACCCCGTCCCGCCCG
Organism: Streptomyces sp. NBC_00285; assembly: GCF_036174265.1. Classification (NCBI taxonomy): domain Bacteria; kingdom Bacillati; phylum Actinomycetota; class Actinomycetes; order Kitasatosporales; family Streptomycetaceae; genus Streptomyces; species Streptomyces sp. NBC_00285. Next base: position 9,158,915 of record NZ_CP108055.1, read on the forward strand.
CCCTGCGGCAGATCGCCGTCGAGGCGTTCGCGCTGCACGATCTGGACAGCCGGATCGCCGAGCTGACCTTCGACTCGGTGGTGGACGCCCTCCCCGTGCGGGGAGCGACGGGAGCGCCACGGATGCTGACCTTCCACGCGGGTGAGGTGACGGTCGACGTCGAACTCACCGCGCAGGGCCTGATGGGGCAGGTGCTGCCGCCGCGCACGGCCCGCATCGAGGTGCTCAGCGGTCCGCAGGCGGGCTCCCCGCTGACCACCGACGACATGGGCCGTTTCACCTACGAGACGGCCCCCGCCGGTCCCTTCGCCCTTCGGCTGCGGACCGGTGACGAGGTGATCGTCACCGACTGGCTGACCGTCTGATCCGGCCGCGCCCGCTCACCAGCTGACGGGCAGGGTCTGCGGCCCGCGGATCATCGTCCTCCGGCGCCAGACGACGTCGTCGGCCGACACCGCGAGCCGCAGGTCCGGCAGCCGGTCGAGCAGGGTGTCGACCAGGAGCTCGGTCTGCAGCCGGGCGAGCACCGCGCCCGTGCAGTAGTGCGCGCCGTTGCCGAAGGCCAGGTGCGGGTTGGGGTCCCGGTCGGGGTCGATGCGGTCCGGGTCCGGGAAGACGTCCGGGTCGCGGTTGGCGGCCAGGTAGGAGACGTACACGGCGTCGCCCGCACGGATCCGGAGTCCGTACAGGTCGACGTCCTCCAGGGCGATCCGGGCGAGGCCGACCGAGGTGCGGTGCGGGATGTGGCGCAGCAGCTCGTCGAGGGCGGCGGCGCGCGCCTCGGGCTGATGGCGCATCCGTTCCATCAGCTCGGGCCGCGTCAGCAACAGGTACAGGATCTGGCCGCAGTTGTGGGTGACGGCCTCGCCGCCGATCTGGAGGGGCCCGGCGAGCCCGACCGCCTCGGTCTCACCGATCTCACCCCGCCGCACGGCGGCTCCGAGCAGCGAGTACACGTCGTCGCCGCTGCTGTGGGCGCGGGCCCGTACGGTGTCCGTGATCCAGCCGTACAGCCCGTTCTTGGCCTTCTCGGCGGCCTCGGCCCCGCCGGAGGTCGAGATGATCTGCCGGGTCCAGCCGTGCACGCGCTCGCGATCGGCGGCGGGCACCCCCATGACCTCGCTGACCAGGGCGAGGGGAAAGGGTTCGAGGACGCGCTCGACGAGGTCCGCGGGCGGCCCGACCTGGACGAGACCGTCGACGAGCCGGTCGAGCATGTCCTGTGCCCGGGGCCGCAGCCGCTTCATCGCCGCCACGGTGAACGCCCCGGCGACCGCCTTGCGCAGCCGGTTGTGGTCGGGCTGGTCGGCGAACGCGAGAGAGCCCGGCCGGGGCTTGAAATGCGGGGCCAGCCTTGTCACCTGACGGTTCGTCACCTCGGCGCGGCTGAACCGCGGATCGTTGGTGACAGCCCTGACGTCCGCGTAGCGGGTGGCCAGCCACGCCCAGCCCTCGCCGTGCGGCAGCCGGATCCGGGTGAGCGGTCCCTCGCGCATCAGCTCCGCGAGCACCGGGTCGAACTCGGTCCCGGCCAGGTCGAGCGCGGGCCACTCCCGCACCGGGGGCGGGGCCTGCTCTGCCAGCGTGGTGGTCTCCTCGGTCATGCCACCCACCCTCACCGCCCCCCGGGCGCGTGTCGCGCCGGAGTGCTCCAGGCGGAGGTCAGACCAGGGCGTCCACGAGAGCGGCCAGCGCCCCGGCCAGCCCGTGCAGCCCCGGCCCGGCGGGCCCGCCGGGTTCCGTCATGTACGTGTCCCGCCGGATCTCCACCATCAGGGCACTCACCCGGGGATCACGGCCGTAGACCTCCAGCGGTACGTACGTCCCGCTGAACGGACTGTCCAGCCCGACCTCCCAGGACGCGAACGCCTCCCGGGCCGCGGCCTGCAGTTCGGGCGGAGTGTGGAAGGGGTCGGTGCCGAGGCAGACGGGCGGCCGGAACCCGTCGCCGTGCAACTCGTACGGCAGCGGCTCACCGGGGTAGGAGTGCACGTCGATGATCACGGCCCGCCCGGTGGCGGCCAGCCGCTGTGCCACGGCCTCGGTCATGGCCCGGGCGTACGGCCGGAAGTAGCGCGCGATCAGCGGCTCGGGGTCGGTGTCCGCGGGCCGCAGCGCCTCCCGGTGGGTGGTCTGCGTGTACACGGCGCCCATCCCCACGGCGAGCATCTCCTCCCGCCCGTCCGGGAACCGCTCGGGGTCGACGACCAGCCGCGACAGCCTGTTCACGAACCGCCACGGCATCAGGTGGGCCCGACCGGCCGCCTCGTCGGCGAGCTCCGCCGTATGCGCGTCGACGATGTGGTCGAGCTCCCGCTCCAGCGCGGAGTCGTCCAGCACGATCTGCGCCCGCACCTCGGCCGGTATCTCCCGAGCCGAGTGCGGCACATGGAGGATCACCGGCGATTGCTCGGCACCGGGCAACAGGTCGAACGAGGGCATACGGCCGCTCCCGGGGCGTTGTCAGTGGCGTGGTGCACCATCTCAGCATGACCCTCAGCAACACACAGGTGAGTACCCACCCGTTCCTCAAGGCGCTCTACGAGGACGGCTACTACCCCGACCACGCGGTGGACCGGGGCAAGGACATCCTGCTGCGCCTGTGCGCGCGCATCGAGGCCGAGCGGCCCGCCGACCTCGCCGCGCTGTACGTCCTGACCCACGCGGCCACCGAGGAGCTCAACGACCTCCAGGACGAGGACTTCGACATAGAGACCGTGGCCCGCGAGGAGCTGGCCGGGGAGTTCTGGTTCGTGTCCCGGGCCTACGGCTTCGCGGACGCGGACGTCGAGGAGCTGATCGCTCCCCGCGACTGGTGAGACGCGCACCGCCCCGGCCGGGCACAGGCCGACCGGGGCGGTGTCGCACAGCGGGTCCGCGTCAGCTCAGGGACGCGAGCACCTCGTTCCACGTGGTGGAGGGGCGCATGATCTTCGCGGCCTTGGCCGGGTCGGGCTGGTAGTAGCCGCCGATGTCGGCCGGCTTGCCCTGGACGGCGTTCAGCTCGCCGACGATCTTCTGCTCGTTCGAGGCGAGGGTCTCGGCGAGCGGGGCGAAGGCCTTCGCCAGGTCCGCGTCGTCGGTCTGCGAGGCCAGTTCCTGCGCCCAGTACAGGGACAGGAAGAAGTGGCTGCCCCGGTTGTCGATGCCGCCGACGCGACGGGTCGGGGACTTGTCCTCGTTGAGGAAGGTCGCCGTGGCGCGGTCGAGGGTGTCGGCGAGGACCTTGGCCTTGGCGTTGTTCGTGGCCGCCGCGTACTGCTCCAGGGACGGCACCAGCGCGAAGAACTCACCGAGGGAGTCCCAGCGCAGGTAGTCCTCCTTGACGAGCTGCTGGACGTGCTTGGGCGCGGAGCCGCCGGCGCCGGTCTCGAACAGTCCGCCGCCCGCCATCAGCGGCACGACCGACAGCATCTTGGCGCTGGTGCCCAGCTCCAGGATGGGGAAGAGGTCGGTCAGGTAGTCGCGCAGGACGTTGCCGGTCACCGAGATGGTGTCCTCGCCGCGGCGGATGCGCTCCACCGACAGCTTGGTGGCCTCGACCGGGTTGAGGATCCGGATGTCCAGGCCCTCGGTGTCGTGCTCCGTCAGGTAGGCGTTGACCTTGGCGATCAGGTTGGCGTCGTGCGCGCGGGTCTCGTCCAGCCAGAACACGGCCGGGTTCCCGGTGGCGCGGGCGCGGGTGACGGCCAGCTTCACCCAGTCCCGGATCGGCGCGTCCTTGGTCTGGCAGGCGCGGAAGATGTCACCGGCGGAGACCGCCTGCTCGATCACCGCGTTGCCGGCCTGGTCGACGAGGCGGACCGTGCCGGTGACCGGGATCTCGAAGGTCTTGTCGTGGGAGCCGTACTCCTCGGCCTTCTGCGCCATGAGGCCGACGTTCGGGACGGAGCCCATCGTCGACGGGTCGTAGGCGCCGTTGGCACGGCAGTCGTCGAGGACGACCTGGTACACGCCCGCGTAGCTGGAGTCCGGCAGCACCGCGAGGGTGTCCGCCTCCTGGCCGTCCGGGCCCCACATGTGGCCCGAGGTGCGGATCATGGCCGGCATCGAGGCGTCGACGATCACGTCGGACGGCACGTGCAGGTTGGTGATGCCCTTGTCGGAGTCGACCATCGCCAGGGCCGGGCCCTCGGCGAGCTCGGCGTCGAAGGAGGCCTTGATCTCGGCACCCTCGGGCAGGGACTCCAAGCCCTTGTGGATGCCGCCCAGACCGTCGTTCGGGGTCAGGCCGGCCGCGGCGAGCGTCTGGCCGTAGCGCGCGAAGGTCTTCGGGAAGAACGCGCGGACCACGTGACCGAAGATGATCGGGTCGGAGACCTTCATCATCGTGGCCTTCAGGTGCACCGAGAACAGCACGTCCTCGGTCTTGGCGCGGGCGATCTGCGCGGTGAGGAACTCCCGCAGGGGGGCCACGTGCAGCACCGAGGCGTCTACGACCTCGTCCGCGAGGACCGGTACCGACTCGCGCAGCACCTTGGTGGAGCCGTCGTCGCCGACCAGCTCGATCCGCAGCGAACCGGCCTCGGAGATCACGACGGACTTCTCGGTGGAACGGAAGTCGTCGACACCCATCGTCGCGACGTTCGTCTTCGAGTCGGCCGACCAGGCACCCATGCGGTGCGGGTGCGCCTTGGCGTAGTTCTTGACCGAGCCGGGGGCGCGGCGGTCGGAGTTGCCCTCACGCAGGACCGGGTTCACGGCGGAGCCCTTGACCTTGTCGTAGCGGGCCTGGATGTCCCGCTCCTCGTCGGTCTTCGGGTCGTCCGGGTAGTCCGGCAGCGCGTAGCCCTGGGCCTGCAGCTCGGCGACCGCGGCCTTGAGCTGCGGGATCGACGCCGAGATGTTCGGCAGCTTGATGATGTTGGCCTCGGGCGTCTTGGCCAGCTCGCCCAGTTCCTGCAGGGCGTCCGGAATCCGCTGGTCCTCGGCCAGGTACTCCGGGAACACCGCGATGAGGCGCCCGGCCAGCGAGATGTCCCGCGTCTCCACGGAGACACCCGCCTGCGAGGCGTACGCCTTGACCACCGGCAGGAACGAATACGTCGCCAGGGCCGGGGCCTCGTCAGTGTGCGTATAGATGATGGTCGAGTCAGTCACCGGGTGCTCCGCTCCACGTCTGCAACATTGCTCGACATCAAGATATCTCGTGCTCGACTCCGCCTCGACAGGGGTCCGCGCAGGCTGTCCGAGAATCCGTACATCCTCCGAGGCAACTCATGCGTCCGATCCGGTGGTCATGCATGTTGATCACACCCATCCGACGGCCGGACCCGACCATCCGGCCGCCTGAGCGAAAGCGGACCATGAGATATCGCACCAGAGTGACGGCACCGGCAGCTCTGCTCGGCACCATGGCGGCCCTGTCCCTGGCCTCCCCGGCGCACGCGGACCCGGAGACCGGCACCCCTGGCCCGGAGACCCTGGGGGACTCCGTCTTCCCGAGCCTCGGCAACGACGGTTACCGCGTCTCCGCGTACCACCTGGACATCGCGTACGACGCCACGACCCGGCTCGTCGACGCGACGGCGACCCTCACGGTCACCGCCACCCAGGAGCTGAGCCGTCTCTCCCTGGACGCCCTGGGCCTGGAGATAGGCACCGTGACCGTGGCCGGTACGGCGGCCGCCTTCGAGCAGGTGGGCGAGAAGCTGCGGATCACGCCCGCCGGCCCGCTGCCCGCGCAGGAGACGGTCACCGTCGTCGTGGCCTACTCGGCCGACCCGCGCCGCTCCCTCGCCCACACCGCCTGGGTCCCCACCCCGGACGGGTTCGCGATCTGCCCCCAGCCGAACTCGGCGCACACCGTCTTCCCGTGCAACGACCACCCCTCGGACAAGGCGGACTTCACCTTCCGCGTCACCGTCCCGGCGGGCCTCAAGGGCGTCGCGAGCGGCCACCTGGTGAGCACCGAGGACCTCGGCGACGGGCGGACCGCGTACTGCTACCGCTCCCGGGAGCCCATCGCCACGGAGATCGTGCAGATCACCGTCGGCGACTACGTCATCAAGGACCGGGCAGGGCCGCACGGACTGCCGCTGCGGGACGTCGTCCCGGCCGCCCGCGCCGCCGCCCTGGAGCCCGCGCTCGCCCTCACCCCGAACCTGGTGAGCTGGCTCGAACAGCGCCTCGGTGCCTTCCCGTTCGAGACGTACGGCCTGCTGCCCTGCAACTCCGACGACGCGAACGCCTTCGACTTCACCGGCCTGGAGACCCAGACCCTCACCCTGTACAAGCCGAACTTCCTGCTCCAGGCGGAGAAGAGCATCGGCTCGCACATGATGCACGAGCTGGTCCACTCCTACTTCGGCAACAGCGTCAGCCCCGCCTCATGGGCCGACCTGTGGCTCAACGAGGGCCACGCCGACTTCTACGGACTGCTGTACCGCTACGAGCGCGGCTGGACCGACTCCCTCGGCCTGACCACGATGGAAGCGCGCATGAAGGACACGTACGCGCGCGGCGACCAGTGGCGGAAGTCCTCGGGCCCGGTCGCGGCGCCGAACGAGGCCAACCTCTTCGACAGCCAGCGCTACCTCGGCGGCGTCCTCGTCCTGTACGCGCTGCGCCAGCAGGTCGGCGAGACGGTCTTCAGCGCCATCGAGCTCACCTTCCTGGAGCGCTTCCGCAACTCCTCGGCGTCGACGGACGACTACATCGCCGTCGCCTCGGAGGTCTCCGGCACGGACCAGTCCGGCTTCCTGCGGGACTGGCTCCTCGGCACCAAGACCCCGAGGATGCCCGGCCACCCGGACTGGACCGTGACCCCGGTGACGTCGACGCTGCGCACACCGCAGAGCCGGCCCAGCGGCTCCCACGACAACTCGGCCACCCTGTAAGGGCCGAGCCCCGGTCAGTCGAACCGGGCGGAGGACACCTCGCCCGGCTCGATCACCGTCTCATGGCCACGCTGGTGCGGAATCGACACCGACCCCTGCTGGATGGCCACGGTCCGCGTGGGCGCCGGAATCCGGATGCCCTCCTCGCGGTAGCGCCTGTGCAGCTGCTTGATGAACTCGTGCTTGATCCGGAACTGGTCGCTGAACTCCCCGACGCCCAGGATCACCGTGAAGCCGATGCGGGAGTCGCCGAACGTGTGGAAGCGGACCAGCGGTTCATGCTCCGGGAGCGCGCCCTCGACCTCCTTCATGACCTTGGCGACGACCTCGCAGGTGACCCGCTCGACGTGCTCCAGATCGCTGTCGTAGGCCACCCCGACCTGCACCAGGATCGTCAACTGCTGCTCGGGACGCATGAAGTTGGTCATGTTCGTCCTGGCGAGCTCCCCGTTGGGGACGACGATCAGGTTGTTGGAGAGCGCGCGGACCGTCGTCTGACGCCAGTTGATGTCCTCGACGTACCCTTCCTCGCCGCTGCTCAGACGGATGTAGTCGCCGGGCTGCACGGTCTTGGAGGCCAGGATGTGGATGCCGGCGAAGAGGTTGGCGAGGGTGTCCTGCAGGGCGAGCGCGACCGCGAGACCGCCGACGCCCAGGGCGGTGAGCATCGGCGCTATGGAGATGCCGAGGGTCTGGAGCACCACCAGGAAGCCGATCGCGAGGACCAGCACCCGGGTGATGTTGACGAAGATCGTGGCTGAGCCGGCGACCCCGGAGCGGGAGGTGGTGACCGTCCGCACGAGTCCGGCGACCAGCCGGGCCGCCGCCACCGTGACGACGAAGATCAGCAGTACGGTCAGCACCTGGTTGACCGTGCGCTGGACGCCCTTGGTCAGTGGCAGCGCCGCCGCGGCGACGGCGATGCCGCCCGCGATCGCCGCCGAGGGCACCACGGTCCGCAGCGCGGCCACGAGGACGTCGTCACCGCCCCACTTGGTACGGTCCGCGTGCTTGCCGAGCCACTTGAGCAGCATGCGCAGCAGGAACGCCGCCAAGAGGCCCGCGATCACGGCGATGCCGGCGCCGACCATGTCGTCCATGGTGAGTTCCCGTTGAAATGCCGTCACGTTGCCACCTGTTCGAAAGTGCGGGAAGTGCGATCGCGTCGGCCGTGTGAAGGTTCCGTGGCCGACGCGACCGCTCATCCTGCCGTATCCGGTACGGGAGTTCGTACCTGGCCGGGCACCGGATCGCCGTGTTTCGGACGATGTCCTCGGCACGTCGTGCCTGCTCCCGGCCGGGCGCCGGACTCCCGCTCCCTTGCGTCCACCGCCCCCCACGTCACAGCAGCCCGTCCGCTGGTCCTGCCCCACCGACCCGAGCTCCACGGACCCGGCCGAAAACCGCCCCCGCACGCCGCTGCCACCGGAGCGCCGAGCCCGGCAGGGCCTTCACCGGCGGGTGACCGATCCGTGCCGCCCGGGTCGGATGGCCTTCGGCCGGTCCGGCGCTCTGTCACTGGAGCACCGGGTCCGGCAGGGCCCTCGCCGGCGGGTGACCGATCCGTGCCGCCCGGGTCGTCGGATGACCTGCGGCCGGTCCAGCACTCCGCCACCGAAGGGCCGAGCCCGGCAGGGCCTTCACGGGCGGGCGACCGACGGCTGCCGTCCGGGTCAGATGACCTTCAGCCGGACCAGCGCGCCCAGCGTGAGCGCGCCCGGCACCAGCGGTACCCAGACCGTGATGATCCGGTAGGCGAGCACCACCGCCGTGGCCACGGCCGCCGGGCCGCCGGCCGCCACCAGCGCGATCACCAGGGCCGCCTCCACCGAACCGACCCCGCCGGGCGTCGGCACCAGCGCCACCGCGCAGGTCGCCGCGAGGTAGGCGAGGGCCATGTGCACCGGCGGCACCGACAGCCCCAGCGCCTGCCCCACCGCGGCCAGACCGGCCGCCTGGAGCGCGGGGAAGGCGAGCGAACCGCCCCACAGCGCCAGCACCCGGGACGGGCGGGTGTGCACCGAGCGGGCCTCGCGCAGCGCGGTCCGCAGGAAGGAGCACAGGGCCGTCCGGACCCGGCGGACACCCACGAGCACGCCCACGGCCACCACCAGCACTCCGCCGAGCCCCAGCAGCAGCGGACCGGCGCTCGCGTCGGGCAGCAGCGTGCCGAGCCGCAGTGCGTCGGGGAAGGCGACGAAGAGCGCGGCCAGCAGGGTGAGCCGGCCGATCGACTCCGCCAGCAGATAGAGCGCGAGCGCGGCCGAGGAGCGGGCGAGCGGGACCCCGCACACGGTCATGAAGCGCAGGTTCACCGCGCCCGCGCCGAGTCCGGTCGGCAGCAGGTGGTTGGCCGCGCCCGCCGCGAACTGCGTAGCGAGCAGCCGCCGCCGGGGCAGCCGCTCCACGACGGCACCCTGCCGGGTGAAGGAGGCCGCCACCCAGGTCAGGCAGGTGGTACCGGCGGCGGCGAGCAGCCACGGCCACTCGGCGTGCCGCAGATGACCGAAGCCCTCGGCGAGCACGGACCGGTGCCGCACCGCGACGACGGTGACCAGCAGAAGCGGGACCAGACACAGGATCTGGCGGATTCGACGGGCGGGGAGGCGCTCGAGAGGGCGTCCCTGGGGGAGTTCTACCGCTGTCACACCAGGAGAGGTTCTCCGGACCGCGCCAACGGCGGGTTGCGGAAGCGGGGCCAGGGTCTTACGTACGGTCATCGAGTCCTTCGGTGGGGCAGTCGATGTTCGAGCATTGACCTCAACGACGCTTGAGGTCCTACGTTGTCTCCCATGAGCATGGAGACCACAGCCTGGACACAGCTGCACAGTGTCATGAACGCCGAGCAGGAACGCCGCCCCTTCGCCCGCGCGACGCTGCGCCGCATCGGCGAGTTTGCCCGCCCGCACCGCAGGCGCATCGCACGCTTCGTCGTGCTCGGGGTGGCGACCGCGCTGCTCGCCGTCGCCACGCCCGTACTGGCCGGGCACATCGTCGACGCGATCGTGTCGGGCGACGACGAGGGCAAGGTCGTACGCCTGGCCCTGCTCATCGCCCTCATCGCGGTCGCGGAGGCGGCGCTCGGCATCGTCGCCAGACGCCTGTCGTCCTCGCTCGGGGAGGGCCTCATCCTCGATCTCCGGACGGCTGTGTTCGATCATGTGCAGCGCATGCCGGTCGCGTTCTTCACACGTACTCGTACGGGAGCGCTGGTCTCCCGTCTCAACAACGACGTCATCGGCGCGCAGCGCGCCTTCAGCAACACCCTGTCCGGCGTGGTCAGCAACCTGGTCACCCTGCTGCTGACCCTTGTGGTGATGCTCACCCTCTCCTGGCAGATCACCCTGCTCGCCCTCGCACTGCTCCCGGTGTTCGTGATCCCGGCCCGCCGCATGGGCAGCCGGATGGCCCGCATGCAGCGGGAGGCCGCCACCCTGAACGCGGCCATGGGCACCCGGATGACCGAACGCTTCTCCGCGCCCGGCGCCACCCTGGTCAAGCTCTTCGGCCGCCCCGAGCAGGAGTCCGAGGAGTTCGCGGCCCGGGCCCGCCAGGTGGCGGACATCGGCGTACGGACCGCCACCGCCCAGTCGGTGTTCATCACCGCCCTGACGCTGGTCTCCGCCCTGGCCCTCGCCCTGGTCTACGGCCTCGGCGGCTGGTTCGCCCTGCGCGGCAGCCTGGAACCCGGCGCGGTGGTCTCCCTGGCGCTGCTCCTGACCCGCATGTACGCCCCGCTCACCGCACTGGCCGGAGCCCGCGTCGAGGTGATGAGCGCGCTGGTCAGTTTCGAGCGGGTCTTCGAGGTACTGGACCTGAAACCGCTGATCGAGGACAAGCCGGACGCCCGCGAGGTCCCCGAAGGACCCGTCGCCGTCGAGTTCTCGGACGTCCGCTTCGGCTACCCCTCCGCAGACAAGGTCTCCCTGGCCTCCCTGGAGGAGGTCGCCTCCCTCGACACCCGCGGCGGCGCCGAGGTCCTGCACGGCCTCTCCTTCAGGGCCGAACCCGGCCAGACGATCGCACTCGTCGGTTCGTCCGGCGCCGGCAAGTCGACCGTCGCCCAGTTGCTCCCCCGGCTGTACGACGTCGACGCGGGCGCCGTCCGCATCGGCGGCGTCGACGTCCGCGACCTGAGCGCCGGTTCCCTGCGGGCAACCCTCGGCATGGTCACCCAGGACGGCCACCTCTTCCACGACACGGTCCGCGCGAACCTGCTGCTGGCCCGCCCGGAGGCCGTCGAGTCGGAGCTGTGGGACGCCCTGAGCCGCTCCCGCCTCGACGCCCTCGTACGCTCCCTGCCCGACGGCCTCGACACCGTGGTCGGCGAGCGCGGCTACCGGCTCTCCGGCGGCGAACGCCAGCGCATGACCATCGCCCGGCTCCTGCTGGCCCGCCAGCGCGTCGTCATCCTCGACGAGGCCACCGCCCACCTGGACAACACCTCCGAGGCCGCCGTCCAGGAGGCACTCACCGAGGCCCTGGAGGGCAGGACGGCGATCGTGATCGCCCACCGGCTGTCGACGGTCCGCGCGGCCGACCAGATCCTGGTGGTCGAGGACGGGCAGATCGTGGAACGCGGCACCCATGAGGAACTGCTCGTACTCGACGGCCGGTACGCGGAGCTGTACCGGACCCAGTTCGCGTCACACGGCGAAGGGGCGACGGGGATCGGGGCGGCGAGCGAGGCCGTGGCCTGAGGGACGGCGCCATCGTCGGAGCCGGTCAGCCGGGACCGGACGCACGACTCCTGGGCCGCAGCGGTCACGTCGGAGGCTGCGGCCCAGGAGTCGGATCGCGCCCTGGAGCAGGGTGCCGACCGGTCAGCCGTCCTTGCCCATGGCCTTGCGTACGGCGTCCCGGGTGCGGTCGACCAGAGCGGCGACCGGCCCCAGGGTCATGTTCCTGGCCGCCGACTCGGTCCCGGGGTGGGGGCGGGTCGGGGCCACGGCCTCGGCCGCCTTCAGGGCGGTTGCCATGGAGGACAGCCGGGCCTTGTCCGCGTGGCGGCGGATGTGGTTGAACTCGTAGCGAGTTTTCAGCTCGGAGGTGCGGGCGTTGGCGCGGGCGTGGGGATGCGGGGATGCGCGAAGCCGCGCCCCGGCGCGGGTCTCGTGAACCGTCGGCGGGGCGGGGGTGGTTGAGCTCAGTCAGCGGTGGTCCGGGTGCGGCGGGCGTAGGCGCGGGCGGCCCGGGCTCTGTCGCCGCAGCGGACGGAGCACCAGTGGCGGCGTCCGGCGCGCAGCAGGTAGCGGTTGCAGGGGGCGGAGGGGCAGGCCGTCAGCCGTTCGGCGTCGGGGCCGGTGAGCAGGTCGGCGGCGTCGGCGGCGAGGATGCCGAGGGCTTGGTCGACGATCTGGTCGATGGGGTGCGGGGCGGTGCGGTGCATGCCACGGACGGAGTCCCAGCCGAGCGGGGAGGCGGTGGGGACTCGGGTGAGGGCGTCGTTGACGGCGGTCAGTGCGGCAGCGGGGGCGGGGAGTCCGTCGACCTGCGCGGCGAGCAGGACGCGTACTTGTTCGCGTAGGGAGCGCAGGCGGGCCGCGCAGATTTCCTGCAGACCGGCGTCCGCGGGGGCCAAGTCGTGGTCGGCCAGCCATTGGCCCGCGCCGGTCGGGGTGCCGAGCATGTCGAGGAACTGGCCGCCGGGCACGGCGATGGCGCTGTTGGCGAAGTCGAGTGCGGGGTAGAGCTCGGCGCCCGGAGCCGGCGGCAGCCCGTGGTCGGCGGGGCTCGCGGTGGAGGCGGTCTCGGTCTCACTCACGTTTCTCACGCTACAGCTTGCCTTCATCCGTGACAAACGCCTACTGTCACGGATGTAGGCCAATCTATCCGTGAGGTGGTTCCATCATGGCTGCAACCGACGCGTCCAGCGGACAGGTCCCCATCCGTGCCTTCGGCGGTCCGACCGCGCTCATCGAGTACGGCGGCCTGCGGTTCCTGACCGACCCGACCTTCGACGCTCCCGGCACGTACCCCTCGGGGCTGGCCAAGACCGCCCCCGCCTCCGCAACGCCGGCCGACCTGGGCCGCATCGACGTGGTGCTGCTGTCGCACGACGAGCACGACGACAACCTCGACGTGTCGGGCCGTGCGCTGCTCGCTGAGGTACCCCTGACCCTGACCACACCCGGTGGTGCGGGCAGGCTGGGCGGCACCGCACGCCCCCTGCAGGACTGGGAGTCCGTCGACCTGGACCGCCCGGGCGGCGGCACGGTCACCGTCACCGGCGTCCCGGCCCTGCACGGCCCCGGCGCCCGCGAGGACCTCGAACCGGTCGTCGGGGAGGTCGTCGGCTTCGTCCTGAGCGGCGACGGCCTGCCCACCGTCTACGTCAGCGGCGACAACGCCCAGCTCTCCCTGGTTCGCGAGATCGCCGACCGCTTCGGCCCGGTGGACACGGCCGTGCTCTTCGCCGGCGCCGTCCGCACCGATCTCCTGGACCGCCGGCTGCTCACCCTCGACAGTGCTCAGGCCGCCGAGGCCGCCCACATCCTGGACGCCCGCCGGATCGTGCCGGTCCACTTCGACAGTTGGGCCCACTTCACCGAGGGTCGCGAGCAGCTCGTGGGCGCCTTCACCGAAGCCGGATTGATCGACCGCGTGGAACTGGCCTGAACCCGCATGCCCGGCCTCCTCGCGCCACAGCGGCCCGTTCCCCGGCCGGCGCCGGCGTCACGCGGCGGGGCCAGGACGCGACGAGCCCCGTGTGCCGGTGCGGAAGTCACATCGACGCGCGGAGCCCGTTCCGGAGGCATTGATCCGGACCACTTCGTGATCTGGCGCGCCGTGGTTCGGGGTCACCGTCACAGCCGAGTATCCGGCAGACGAGCCGCTACCCCTGAGGTCGTGACGGCGTGAGGTCGTGCAACATTCGCACGAGTGATGCCTCCTTCGTTCGCTACATGGGTACTGAGTGAGTGGCTTTTCTGCCATGCCGCCGCCTCCCAGCAGCGATACTGGATGCATGGACACGACGATCACCGCCCCCCGCGCGGAGGTGCTGCGGGACCGCTACCGCAGCCGACTGCCCGAGCGCTTGCAGGAGCTGGACGGCCCCGTCGAGGGCGACGTGGACCTGCCGCTCCACATCGTCTGGTCCGGGCGGACGAGCTACAGCCTGGACCGTCCGAAGTCCCGCATGACGCTCTACCGGACCGTCCTCGCCGAAGGGCTGAGTGAGGACCTGGTGGCACTCCTGCATCACCGGCTGCTCACCGAGCAGTGGCCCGTGCTGCGGCGCTTGATCAGTCCCTACATCCGCGAGGTCTGGGAGGACGCCTTCGCCGAGCTGCTCCGCACTGCTCCCGCGATGGCGAGGCTCTGGAGCCGGACACCGGCCAGGTGCTGCTGTTCGTCATGGGCGTCAACCAGTGGCGCGAGGAGACGGAATGGCCCCTGTCCCGCGCCGTGGACACCGACTTCCACCTGCGCGCCGACGGACACCTGACCCCTGAACCGCCGTCCACCGGCGAGCTGCCCGACAAGTTCACCTACGACCCCATGAACCCGGTACTCACCACCGGCGGAGCGCTCCTGCTGTCTGACGAGTTCCGTCCCGGTCCGCTCGACCAGACGGCCTTGGAGACGCGCGAGGACGTCCTGGTCTTCACCACCGCACCGCTCACCGAGGACGTCGAGGTGACCGGCCGCGTCAAGGCAGTGCTCTTCGCCGCCACGGACGGACCCTCGACCGACTGGGTGGCACGACTGTGCGACGTCGACGAGAACGGTGTCTCCCGCAATGTGGCCGACGGCATCGTGCGGGTGCGTGCGGCGACACCGGGCGAGGCGGCCGAGAATGTCGTGGACCTGTGGTCGACCAGCATCGTCTTCCGGGCTGGTCACCGGATTCGGGTCCAGGTCACCTCCAGCAACTCCCCCCGCTGGGACCGGAATCTCAACACGGGTGAACCCGAGGAAACCGCGACCACGGGCCGGGTGGCCCGCCAGCAGGTCTTCCACGACCCCGCATGCCCCTCGCGCATCGTCCTGCCCGTGGTGCCTTCAGCCTGACCGGGAGCGATGGGAGAGCCCGCCGATCCGTTGCTCCGGTGGGCAAGGGCGCCGAAGTAGCCATGCCGGCTCGGTCGAAGCGCCGCAGGCGTCCTTCGGCGGAGGCGATGACCTCCCAGGGGCGCCTGCCCCTCGGCAAACGCCGCGGTGAAGATTCCTCGGTCGGCAGACCGACCAGGTTCCGCTCGACCGGCCTGCGATGACGCGGCCGGATCCGGAGGGGGCGACCATCCGGCGTTGCCCCGCGCCGATGACCACCGCGTCGAAGTCTGTCGTCGTGGTTACCGTTCGGCGGCCTCTCGGGCGATCTGCTCGAACTGGGCGCCCATGGCCTCGCCGAGCGCCTGGGCGGCGGAGAGCGGGCGCACCATCACCGTGAACTCGTCGATCTTCCCGTCGTCGTCGAAGTGCAGGAAGTCGCATCCCTGGAGCTGCTTGCCGGCCACAGTGGCGGTGAAGACGAAGGCGTGATCGCGGCCGTCGGAATTGGCGATCTCACGGACGTAGGTGAAGTCCTCGAAGACCCGCAGCACGCCGCGCAGGATCGCCGCGGTGATCGCCTTGCCCGGGTACGGCTTGAAGGTGACGGGGCTGGTGAAGACGACGTCGTCAGCCAGCAGAGCGGACACGGCGTCCAGGTCGCGGCTCTCGACGGCCTTGCGGAAGGGATGCATGAGCCCACCTCCAATATGCAAAAATGTGAATAGGTGTGTTAGAGAATAGAGGGCCCGCTAGTTCTTGTCTACGGGGGAGTACGTGACTATCAGTCACGTTGTTGATTAATCTGTTAGCGTGCATCCATGGCTTTGCGGAACGCGGTGATGGCCGCGCTGTTGAAGGGCGAGGCGTCCGGGTACGACCTCGCGAAGGCGTTCGATGCGACGGTCGCCAACTTCTGGATGTCGACACCTCAGCAGCTCTACCGGGAGCTGGATCGCATGGAGGCCGAAGGACTCGTCACGGCCCGCGTCGTCGAGCAGAAGCGCCGCCCCAACAAGCGACTGTTCTCCTTGACGGAGGCCGGGCGGAAGGCCGTCCACGCCTACACCGCCGAACCCTTGGGTAAGCCGGCGGTGATTCGGGACGAGTTGCTTGTCAAGGTGCAGTGCCTGGACGCGGGCGACATGGAAGCGGTCCGGACCGCCATCGCCGAGCGCATGGAGTGGGCCGCCGCCAAGCTGGCCCGCTACGAGCAGCTCCGGCAGCGCCTGCTCGACGGGCGCTCCGAGGAGGCGTACTTCGCCGAGGCCGAGCGCATCGGCCCGTATCTCACCCTGCTGCGCGGGATGTCGTTCGAGCGGGAGAACCTCCAGTGGGGGGACGTGGCGCTGCGCAGGATCGAGCAGCGCACAGCGGCACAGCGGGCCGACGGCTGACAGCGACGACCCCACCTGCGCGATCAGTCACGAAAGTGGGGGTGGGGCGATCGTGCCCGACTCCACCCCTCACCGGTCGTCGGACTATGCCCGGGCGAGGAGCGGCTGCGGTTCCTCGTCGGCGGGAATGCGATGGAGTCCCCTGCGGTCGTAGAACCGGGTCACGCCGAAGCCGAAGAGGCCTGCGACCGCGAGTCCCACGCCCAGCATCACCCAGCCCCGGGTCAGACCCGCGTCGGCCTGGGCGTCGTAGTAGAGGATCGAGCGGACGGCGCCCGTGATCTGGCGCAGGGGCTCGAACTCGCCGAGGACGCGGTAGAAACCGGGGAGGGCTTGGAGGGGGACCGTGGCGCCGGACGTCGGTACCGCCATGGCGATGTAGAAGATCGTGATGAACAGCATCCCCGGCGTGCCGAACACAGCGAGCAGTCCGAGCCCGCCGATGCCGACAACCGCGATCGTGCACACGGAGAAGAGCCACAGCAGGGGCAGGTGAGAGGCGTCCATGCCCATGATGCCCACCGCACCGGCCAGGGCCAGGCTGCCCATGAGCAGGGACAGACCGATCATGAGCGTGCTACTGATGGCCAGGGTCTGGACGCGAGTCGCGCGCAGCAGCGGGTTGTGGACCCGCAACGGGCCCATGTCGCTGTGGGTGTAGCCGAGGGCGAGGTCCACCTGACCGCTGATGACGTTGGCGGCGAGCATGCCGCAGACGACGAGGACGAGGGAGTAGTAGAAGGCACTCAGACCGAGGCCGCTGTGCGAGTCGAGCGGATGTCCGTCCTCGATCTGCACCACGGCCGGGTCGGCCAACAGCAGGCGCGCGGCAGCGGGCAGCTGGGCCTGCGCGGCCTCGGCCTGAGCGGTCAGCTGCTCACCCACCTGCGCGGAGGCCGACTGTGCGGCCGTCGTCGTGGCCTGCCGCGCCATGCTCGACCCCACGCTGCCGGCGGACTGGTTGGTCAGCACGGTGAGTGTCGGGCGGACGGGCTTGCCGGCCACCCCGGGGCCGGTGAGGGCGGCGACAGTGGCGGTGAAGTCACGGGGCACGACGAGCGCGCCGAACAACTTGCCCTTGCCCAGTTCCTCCTTCATCTCCTCCTCGTCCATCAGCTTCCAGTCGATCCTGTCTCCGCCCTGGGACGACTTCTTGATCGACTGGGTGATCTGTGTACCGAGGTCGGTCTGCTTGCCACCGACCTTCGCCCCCTCATCGGCGCTGACCAGGCCGACGGGCAGCTTGTGCAGGTGACCTGCAGGGTCGATGTTGGCGCCGACGTAGAACACCGTGAACAGCAGTGCCACGAAGCCCACGATGACGCCGTTGACGGTCCACAGACGCTTCGCGCGCAGGACGCGGAAGGGGTGGGCGTTACTCATTTCCAGCTCCGGTACGAGGAAGAGAGAAGTGCAGGAGGAGCCGCCGGCGTCGTCGCGGGCGGAGCCTCATACGGCTGAGGGGGTGTCCCCGGTGGACGCGGCCACCGGAAGCAGGGTCGGCCGCTTGGCCTGGCGGCCGTCGCCGGAGGAGCGGCCACGCAGGCGGCGGCCGACCCAGGGGCCGAGGAAGGTGCCGGCCCAGCGCAGTTCGGCACCCACGGTCCTCCAGCCGGAGATGTCTGTTCTCTCGGCCGGAAGGGGGAGGGTCCATGTGTCGTCGCTGTCCGGCAGACCGAGCGCCTGGGCCACGGCAGCCGCGATGCGCGCGTGCCCCAGCGGGCCGGCGTGCAGCCGGTCAGCACTCCACAACCGCGGATCGGTCGCCGCCGCGTGCGCGGCCGTCTCCGCCACCACCACCCCGTGGCGGTCGGCGGCCTCCCGGATGCGCGTGTTGAGTGCGAGAACACGGTGACTGATCGGGCGGGCCAACGGCGTGATACGCCCGACATCGGGAAACATGAGGGTCGCGACGGTGGCGCCCTGCGCGGTGAGGGCGGCGAACATCGCCTCGACATTGCCGGCCACCTCGTCGAGGTCGCAGCCCGGGCGCAACACGTCGTTGACCCCGGCCACCACGGTGGCGAGGTCGGGCCGCATCGCGAGCGCCGGAGCCAGCTGCTCGGCGCGCACCTGACCGGCCTTACGGCCACGCACCGCGAGGTTGGCGTAGCGCAGTCCGGGGCTGTGGCAGGCGACCTGCTCGGCGAGCCGGTCCGCCCAGCCCCGAAGGCCACGGACGTCGTCGCCGTCCCCGAGCCCCTCGGTGTGACTGTCACCCAGGGCGACATAGCTCAGATACCCACTGCTCGACACGGGTCGACCGCCTCTCGCCAACGCTGCTGATGGAAGTGGCACACGGCCATCGCTAAACAACTAGGCACCTAGTCGCATTGTTGAATATGACGATAGCTGCAGGCTCACCTTCCTGCAAAGTGACGCCGCTCAGGCAGGAGCTGAGGCCGTCGAGGGCGTCCACCGCCGCAGTCCACCGCCTTGTCCCGCGTCGGCCTCACCGCCCATTCCCTCTTCAGGCCTGAGCGCCGGCCACGGTCTGCGTCGGCATCTGAGCGCCCAGATCGTCAACGGCATGCACAACGAGGACGCGGTCGGCTTCACCATCGCCCGCCGTTTCGCGCCGAACCGCCCGTACCGGGTCACCTTCAACGGTGGCGTCCACGGCCCGGGCGGCAACGCCTGCTGTCAGGCCGCCATGCCCCCGGCTCATCTCCGGCTATTAAGAGCCGGGGACGGAGTTCACCCGGCCGATCCGGCCAGGAGGGCCCCGTCGCGGCGGCCGGATGCTCGGAGCGGGACCTGCCGAGGGGTCAGACGAGGGAAATAACGACCGACTTGGCCCTCGTGTACGCCCGCAGCGCCTCCCGGCCCGGATTCGCGTCCGTAGGCCATTGGTCGTGCGGGGGAGCAGCGTGCTGGTCGGTCATGGTCCCCTGCCTCACCGCCGATGACCCCAGTTCGCAACTTGCTCTGGACCTCTCGACCTACCTGACGACTCGTCAGATAAGTCAGCATTCCATCAGCAATGGACCGAGGCAGTCTTCCGTCCGTGCTCCCGGTCGACGGCTTCGTGGCAGCCGGTCGCGCAGATCGCGCAGGTGAGAAGCCCTGCTCCCCACGGTGCACGATGTTGTACGAGTTCTTCGAGTCGAAGGCGTGCGGATGTACAGTGAAGACCGCCCTTGACCTGCACAAAGCAGGCAGGGAGCCGTCCTACAGGAGTCCAAAGTGCTGCGTACCCTGTTCAAGTCCAAGATCCACCGAGCCACCGTCACCCAGGCCGACCTGCATTACGTGGGATCGGTGACCATCGACGCGGACCTTCTCGACGCCGCCGATCTGCTGCCCGGTGAGCTCGTCCACATCGTCGACATCACCAACGGCGCCCGGCTGGAGACGTACGTCATCGAGGGCGAACGCGGGTCGGGTGTGATCGGTATCAACGGTGCCGCCGCCCATCTCGTCAACCCCGGCGATCTGGTGATCATCATCAGTTACGCTCAGGTGACCGACGCCGAGGCGCGGGCACTGCGACCCCGGGTCGTGCACGTGGACCGCGACAACCGCATCGTGGCCCTGGGCGCCGATCCGTCCGAGCCGGTGCCGGGGTCGGACCAGGAGCGCAGCCCGCAGTCGGTGCCGGCCTGACCCTGCTGCTCGACGACCTTCGGACCAGGAGCGTGCCCATGAGCGACATCGAGATCCGCGACGACCGACAGGCCGGGCGCCTGGAGGCCCTCGGTTCCGGGGGAGGCGAAGTCGTCGGCCACATCCAGTACTTCGTCCTCGAATCCCCCGGGCGCGCCCTGGTCCCGGTCCACACCATCGTGGAACCGGCCCACGAGGGAAAGGGCATCGCGGGCTCCCTGGCCCGCGAGCTCTACACCATCGCCGCGCGCGAAGGCGTTGCCGTCGCCCCTCTGTGCCCGTACGTCGTCAAGTGGGCCGAACGCCACCCCGACGAGGCCCCCGCGGCCGACCCGGAACTTCTGCGCGCGGCCAAGGACTGGCTGAGGGCCCACCCCGAGGGCTTCTGAGCCGGTGCCCTCCGACCGGGTGACTGCCGTCGCCGCCCACGGGTACGCGGGGGAGTGATCCAGAGCCGACGTCGACCGACAGGCTGGAGGACACGATGACCAACCCGTATCCCGAACCGGTCCCACCGGGCCCCACCCCGGGCCCGGTCCCGGATCCCCCCTCGCCCCCGGTACCGGCCCCGGATCCCTTCCCGGCCCCGACACCGGACCCGTCTCCCATCCCGCCCGGCCCGGAGCCGCTGCCGGTCCCGGAACCGGGTCCTCCGCTCACCTGAAAGAAGAATGGGGCGGCGTGCGAACGCCGCCCCACTTTCGCACCGCTAGGTGCACACCCGCAGAGGCCCTGCTACGAGGTCACCTCGGACCGGTCGCCACCCCACAACGTGTGGAACGACCCCTCCTGGCCCACCTTCTGATAGGTGTGCGCCCCGAAGAAGTCCCGCTGCCCCTGCGTGAGCGCGGCCGGCAGACGCTCGGCGCGCAGCGCGTCGTAGTAGGCCAGCGCCGCGGAGAACCCGGGCACCGGCACCCCCTGGCGCGTCGCCGCGATGATCACGTCACGCCAGTCGTCCTGCGCCGAGGCGATCTCCTGGGCGAAGGTGTCGTCGGACAGCAGGCTCGGCAGGTCCGCGCGGGTGTCGTAGGCGGCCCGGATGCGGTCCAGGAAGGCCGCGCGGATGATGCAGCCGCCGCGCCAGATCGCGGACACGGCACCCAGGTCGATGTCCCAGTCGTACTCCTCGCGGGCGGCCGAGATCTCGTGGAAGCCCTGCGTGTACGACACGATCTTCGAGGCGTACAGCGCCTGCTCGACGCGGTCCGCGAAGGCGCCGGCCTCGGACTCCGACAGAGGGGACGCCGTGGGTCCGGCGAGACCGCGGGACGCCTCCCGCAGCTCCGCGTGGCCGGACAGGGACCGCGCGAAGACGGCCTCCGCGATGCCGGACACCGGGACACCCAGGTCGAGGGCGATCTGCACGGTCCAGCGACCGGTGCCCTTCTGCTCGGCCTGGTCCACCACGACGTCCACGAACGGCTTGCCCGTCGCCGCGTCCACGTGGGAGAGCACCTCGGCCGTGATCTCGATCAGGTACGAGTCCAGGCGGCCGGTGTTCCAGGTGCGGAAGATGTCGGCGATCTGGGCGGGGGAGTATCCGGCCACGTCCCGCAGCAGCTGGTAGGCCTCGCCGATCAGCTGCATGTCGGCGTACTCGATGCCGTTGTGGACCATCTTCACGAAGTGCCCGGCGCCGTCGGGACCGACGTGCGTCACGCAGGGCGCCCCGTCCGCCGCCTTCGCGGAGATCTTCTCCAGCATCGGGCCGAGAGAGTCGTACGACTCCTTCGGGCCACCCGGCATGATGCTCGGGCCGAGCAGCGCGCCCTCCTCGCCACCGGAGACGCCCATGCCGACGAAGTGGATGCCCTGCTCGCGCAGGTCGCGCTCCCGGCGCCGCGTGTCCGCGAAGTGCGCGTTGCCGCCGTCGATGATCATGTCGCCGGGTTCGAGGAGAGGTGCGAACTCCTGGATCACCGCGTCCGTCGGCTCACCGGCCTTCACCATGATGACCAGCCGGCGCGGCCGCTCGAGGGCAGCCACGAACTCCTTGGCGGTCTCGGCCGCGACGAAGGCGCCCTCGCTGCCGAACTCCTCGACCAGGGCGTGCGTGCGCGAGGCGGTCCGGTTGTGCAGGGCGACCGTGTAGCCGTTGCGGGCGAAGTTACGGGCCAGGTTGCGGCCCATCACCGCGAGGCCCGTGACGCCGATCTGCGCTGTTGTGCTCATACCGCCTGCTCCCAAAAGATCCTGTGGATCGCGTAGGTCATGTATCGCTGCTGCCGTGCTTGTCAGTATCGTCCACCGGTCATCCTGGCCTGTCGGGGGACCGTCCGCACACCAGGGATACGGCTCGCGCTCCTCTTTGCGTTCAGCCGGGACGGCGGTTCGGCGCGTGGCCGCAGGCGGCTGGTTGCCGTCTTGTCATGGCCTGTTCGTAGCGCTTACTTTTGCCCCTCCTGGCGCATCACGTATGTCGTAGGGGGAGGCCCTTCATGGCCGTACGCGGCCGGCACCGCCGGTATCAGCCGAACAGGATCAACCGCGCATCGCTCACCGTCACGGCGGGCGGCGTCGGCATCGCGGTTCCGCTCATCGGCACCGGCACGGCCCACGCGGCCGACGTGGACACCTGGAACAAGGTCGCCGCGTGCGAGTCCAGCCACAACTGGAGCATCAACACCGGCAACGGCTACTACGGCGGGCTCCAGTTCACCCAGTCCACCTGGGAGGCGTACGGCGGCACCCGGTACGCGGCGCGCGCCGATCTGGCCACCAAGGACCAGCAGATCGCCGTGGCGGAGAAGGTGCTGGACGGACAGGGTCCGGGCGCCTGGCCGGCCTGCTCGGTGCGGGCCGGGCTCACCCGCGGCGGCTCCGCCCCGGACGTACACCCCGCCGGGACCACGGGCACGACCAGGAAAAAGGTCTCCGTTCAGGACGTCCAGCCGCAGACCACACCCCAGTCCCGGGCCGGGACCGCCGAGATGTACACCGTGGTCCGCGGCGACTCGCTCTCCGGGATCGCCGACGCCCAGAAGGTCCGGGGCGGCTGGCGGGGCCTGTATGCCGCCAACCGGAAGACCGTCGGCACCGACCCCGACCTGATCCTGCCCGGGCAGCGGCTCGCCCTGCGCGCCACCGCGGGCTCGGCCACCACCGCCGACACCACCTCGACGAAGAAGTCCTCCTCCGACACCGGCAAGGCGACGAAGAGGTCCACAGACACGGGTAAGGCGACGAGGAAGGCCACGGACACGGGCCTCATCGCCCCCGTGAACGCCTCCCTCGGTACCGCCTACCGCCAGGCGGGCTCCGCCTGGTCGAAGGGCTACCACACCGGCGTCGACTTCCCGGTCCCCACCGGGACCACCGTGAAGGCGGTGGCGGCCGGAACGGTGGTCAGCTCCGGCTGGGGCGGATCCTTCGGATACCAGGTGGTGATCCGGCACGCCGACGGCCGCTACACGCAGTACGCCCACCTGTCCGCGATCTCCGTGAAGTCGGGGCAGAGCGTGGGTGGCGGGCAGCGCATCGGCCGGTCGGGCTCCACCGGCAACAGCTCGGGCCCGCATCTGCACTTCGAGGTGCGGACGGGGCCCGGCTTCGGTACCGACATCGACCCGCTGGCCTATCTCAGGAGCGGCGGCGTCAGGATTTGACACGCATACGGTGCCGGTCGAGTACCGGCATCGGGAAGTACGCGGAGCCGTAGAAGGGGCCGTAGTACGCCGGGGGCTCCTCACCAGGCTCCAGGTGCTCCGGTGCGGGACCGTCCGACGACGCCGCTTCCGGTGAGGCGGGTGCCGGGACGAGCAGTTCCTCGCGCAGGGCGGCGACCTTCTCGGCGAGCACGCCCTCCCGTAGCGACGGTTCCGCTCCGTGTGAGTCGGGGGCCGGGACGAGCAGTTCCTGGCGCAGGGCGGCGACCTTCTCGCTGAGCACGCCCGCCCGTAGCGACGGTTCCGCTCCGGCGTGCTCCTCGGCGAAGTCGGCCTCGCGCAGTGCAGCGGAGGCCGGCTCCTGGACGGGCGCCGGGACGAACACGTCCGCGCGGTCGGCGGCCGCGGGCTGCGGCTCGGCGTGGGTGCGCTGGAGCCGCTCCGTCGTCAGCAGGATCAGGCCGCCCGCCGCCACCACACCGCAGCCCAGGGCGAGCATGGTGCCCGTGGCGCCGTAGCGGAAGGTTTCGCCGAACATCGTGATGCCGACTGCTGCCGCCACCACCGGGTTCACGACCGTCAGCGTGGCCAGCGGAGCCGCGAGTCCCGCACCGCGGTAGGAGGCCTGCGACAGCATCAGGCCTGCCGTGGCCAGGACGCCGATCGCGGCCAGCGCGGGCAGGTCCGCCGTCGACACGCCGCCGGTCCAGTCGACGGCGACCGTCTTGGTGAACACCGAGGACATGCCGAACGCTATGCCGGACGCGGTCGCGAGCAGCACGCTGCGCACCACCGGGTGCCGGTGCGCGGCCCGGCCCGCGATCATCAGAGCGACCACCGCGGCGGCCGTCACCAGCCCGGCGAACACCCGCTGGGCCGTGCTCAGCGACTGCGCGTCGGAGGTGCCCACCAGGGAGAGCAGACCGGCCAGACCCACCGTCGCCATGATCGCGCCCCGATAGGCGGTGGCCCCGGCCTTGCGGTTCACGAACAGCGCGGCCATCGGCAGCGCGAACACGATCGTCAGGGCGCCCAGCGGCTGGACCAGGCTGAGCGGGCCGTAGGCGAGCGCCACCACGTGCAGCAGTCCGCCGAGGCCGTTGAGTGCGACCGCCGCCCACCAGCCCGGCCGGCGCAGCGGCGCGAACTGCTCGTCGGGGTGCGACACCGCGACCTGCTCCTGCACGATCGCTCCGCCCGCGTAGGCGACGGCGGAGACGAGGGAGAGGAGCACGGACAACGCGAGGGCACTCATGAGCTGCTCCTCTGCGTGAGGCGGGGGCTGGCTGCCCGGCGCGACGAACGGTCGTCTTCCATGAACAACACGATGCCCGGAAAAGTTCTTCCCGTCGTCGTACCTGAGCAGGCAATGGGTCCTACTGCCGATGGAGTACAAAAGGGTCCGTGTCCTCCCCAAGACGGGTGACACGGGGTGGAGGCCCCCTGGTGGACACCCCTAGGGGACTTGGTACTACTGCTGGTCGTGGACCTGAACCCGGATCTGGCGGCGCTGCGACCGCTCGGCGCCTTCTTCGTACTACGGACGATCGGCGACACTCCCGGGGCATCGCACCCGGCGCTGCCGACCCTCGCACAAGTCTACGAGAACCAGGCGTCGGATGTTTACCGAAATTCCATGACTTTTCGTGTTCGGAAGGTCGCCGACGCCCTGAACGCCCCCGAGTTGCGGATCGCCGCCTCCATCGCCCATCAGGGGCTCGTGGCGCGGCTGTGGTCGGTGGCGCTCGGCTGTGCGGTCCTGTACGGCCGGATCCCCGACCTCGCCCCGGACCGGCTGCACTGGGACCCCGACGCGAGCGCGCCCGACGACCTGTGGCTGGACGGGATGCGGCCGCTCCCGGGCGATGCCGGGACGATCGCCGACGTCGTCCTGCACGGTCACCTCGAACCGCTGACGGCAGCGCTGCAGGCCGAGTACCGGCTCGCCACCGGCCTGCTGTGGGGAAACGCCGCCTCGGCACTCGCGGGCGCCGCCCGTCAGCTGGACCGCCGCACGGACCTCTCCGCCCCGGCCCGCGGTCTCGCGGCGGAGCTCCTCGCCCACCCCCTGCTCGCCGGCACGCTCGACGACAGCACCCTCCGGCGCCGCAGTTGCTGTCTGTACTACCGGTTGCCGGGCGGTGGCGTGTGCGGTGACTGTTGCTTCACACGAGCCCCGCGCTCTTCCCCAGGCGGCTCATCTGGGTGACCATGAAGTCGACCAGCTGCTGAGAAGGGGGTTCTGGGTGCGTGTGGGCCTACTGACCCGGGAGTACCCGCCGGACGTGTACGGCGGCGCGGGTGTCCATGTCGAGTTCCTCGCCCGGGAGCTGAGAGCCCTCGTCGACCTGGAGGTGCACTGCTGGGGTGAGGTCTCCGTGAAGGAGAGGGCGGCCGGCGTCATCCGGCACCGGCCCTGGTCGGCGCTCGACACCGCCAACGACGCCCTGCGCACCTTCTCCGTGGACCTCTCCATGGCCGCGGGTCTCGAAGACCGCGAGCTGGTCCACTCCCACACCTGGTACGCCAACCTCGCCGGCCACCTCGGCAAACTCCTGCACGGCATCCCGCACGTGATGACCGCCCACTCCCTGGAGCCCCTGCGCCCCTGGAAGGCCGAACAGCTCGGCGGTGGATACGCGCTGTCGAGCTGGGCCGAGCGCACCGCGATCGAGTCCGCCGACGCGGTGATCGCCGTCTCCGGAGCCATGCGTGAGGACATCCTCGGCTGCTACCCGGCACTGGATCCGGCCAAGGTCCACATCGTGCACAACGGCATCGACACCGCCCTCTACCGTCCCGACCACGGCACGGAGGTACTGGACCGCATCGGTCTGGACCGGGATCGTCCGTTCGTGCTGTTCGTCGGCCGCATCACCCGGCAGAAGGGTGTGCCGCACCTGATGCGCGCGGTACGGGACATCGACCCGGCGGCGCAGGTCGTGCTGTGCGCGGGCGCCCCGGACACCCCCGAGATCGACCGGGAGTTCCGGGAGCTCTTCGAGGAGCTGAGCCGAGTCCGTGAGGGCGTGCACTGGATCCCGCAGATGCTGCCGCGCCCCGAGGTCATCCAGCTGCTCACCCACGCGGCGGTGTTCGTCTGCCCCTCGGTCTACGAACCCCTCGGTATCGTCAACCTGGAGGCGATGGCCTGCGGCACTCCCGTCGTCGCCTCCCGGGTCGGCGGAATCCCCGAAGTCGTGGACCACGGCAGGACCGGACTGCTCGTACCCCTCGACGACGGGTTCGAGACCGCCCTCACGCGGGCACTCGACTCCGTGATCGGCGATCCGGAGGCGGCGCGGCGGATGGGTGAGGCGGGACGGGAGCGAGCGGTGGGCGAGTTCGGCTGGGACGCCGTTGCGCGGCGCACGGCCGGGCTATACGAGGAGATCGTCAAACAGGCGTACTAAGCCCCTCGCGAGGGCAGTGATGGGTCAAACCAGGTTGAGGGGAGCGGCCATGCGTCGTGGCGGACCTTCGGTGCTCGGCATCGTACTTGCGGGCGGAGAAGGCAAACGCCTGATGCCCCTGACCACCGACCGCGCCAAACCGGCGGTCACTTTCGGAGGAACGTATCGACTGGTCGACTTCGTCCTGTCCAACCTCGTCAACGGCGACATCATGCGCATCTGCGTCCTCACGCAGTACAAGTCGCACTCGCTGGACCGGCACATCACCACCACCTGGCGGATGTCGAGCCTGCTCGGCAACTACATCACGCCGGTGCCCGCCCAGCAGCGCCTCGGACCGCGCTGGTACCTGGGCAGCGCGGACGCGATCCTGCAGTCGCTGAACCTGATCTACGACGAGCGCCCCGAGTACGTCGCGGTGTTCGGCGCCGACCACGTGTACCGCATGGACCCGCGCCAGATGCTCGCGCAGCACATCGAGTCCGGCGCGGGCGTCACCGTGGCCGGGATCCGGGTCCCGCGCTCCGAGTCCCCGTCGTTCGGGGTGATCTCCCCGGGCTCGGACGGCCTCACGGTGGAGGGCTTCCTGGAGAAGCCCGCCGACCCGCCGGGCCTCGCGGACGACCCGGAGAGCGTGTTCGCCTCGATGGGCAACTACATCTTCACCACCAAGGCCCTGATCGAGGCGCTCCAGCGGGACTCCGAGGAGCCGAACTCCATCCACGACATGGGGGGTTCGATCCTCCCGCAGCTCACCGAGCGCGGCGAGGCCCAGCTCTACGACTTCAGCGCCAACCACGTCCCCGGCGAGACCACCCGCGACCGCGGCTACTGGCGGGACGTGGGCACCCTGGACGCCTACTACGACGCCCACATGGACCTGATCGCCGAGCGCCCCGCCTTCAACCTGTACAACCGGCAGTGGCCCGTCTACACCCACTCCGGCCAGCTCTCCCCGGCCCGCTTCAACGCGGGCGGCATGGCCAGCGAGTCCATCATCAGCGCGGGCTGCCTCATCCGCGGCCAGGTCTCGCGGTCCGTGCTCTCACCCGGCGTCCTGGTCGACCCGGGTGCCGTGGTCCAGGGCTCGGTGCTGCACGACAACGTCAAGATCGGGCGGGGCGCGGTGGTCCGCGGAGCCGTCCTCGACAAGAACGTCGAGGTCCCGCCGGGCGCGACGATCGGTGTGAACCCGGAGCGGGACGCGGAGCTGTACACGGTCTCCAAGGGCGGGGTGATCGCCCTCGGAAAGGGCCAGCTGGTGTCGTAGCCGTCCGTCGACAGCCCCGGTGACCAGCGCACCGGGGCTGTCGACATGTCCCCGGACGTCCAGGGTGAGCGCAACGGGCTGCTCACCTACGACCGGCGGGTCCTGAAACCGGACGCCGGCGGGCTGCGTGACGACTGACGGATGATCACATCCGCACCATGAGTCCCGCCTCTTTCGTAAGGGGCGGGACTTAACCTGACGTTAACTGTGTGTAGCTTGATCGTACTTGACCGTAATCGCCGCGGGGCTGTTGACTGCTTGCTCACCCTTCGTCGACGCGAGGCAAGCCATTGACCTCTGACCTGCTCGCACCTCTCGACCTCGCTTTCTGGAACATGGAATCCGCCGAACACCCGATGCACCTGGGAGCGCTCGGCGTCTTCGCGGCGCACTCGCCCACCGCCGGAGCCCACGCCGCCGACCTGCTCGCAGGCCGGGCCGCCGCGGTGCCGGGGCTCAGGATGCGGATCCAGGACGTGTGGCCGCTCGGCTTCCCGTACGCCTTCGGCGGCGCCGCCCGGGTGCCCGACCCCGGCTTCGACCCGCTGCGGCACGTCCTGCTGCACGCCCCGACCGCGAACTTCCACACCGAGGCCGGCCGACTCATGCAGCGGCCGCTCGACCGCGAACGGCCGCCGTGGGAGGCGCATGTGCTGCCGGGCGAGGACGGCACCTCCTTCGCCGTGCTCTTCAAGTTCCACCACGCCCTGGCCGACGGACTGCGGGCGCTGACGCTCGCCGCCGCCGTCCTGGACCCGATAGACCTGCCCGCGCGCAGGCCGCGTCCCGAGGAGCCGCCCAAGGCCCTGCTGCCGGACGTGCGCAAGCTGCCCGACCTCGTCCGGGGCGTCGTCTCCGACCTGGGCCGCGCCCTCGACATCGGCGCCTCCGTCGCCCTGTCCTCCGTGGGCGTGTGCTCCTCGGAGGCGCTCACCGCCGAGCCCAGCGGCACCCGCCGCACCGCCGGAGTCGTCGTCGACCTCGACGACGTGCACCGCGTCCGCAAGGCGCGGGGCGGCACCGTCAACGACGTCCTGATCGCGGTCGTCGCGGGGGCCCTGCGCAGCTGGCTCGACGAGCGCGGCGACGGCAGTGCGGGCGTCGCGCCCCGGGCGCTGATCCCCGTCTCCAGGCGCCGTCCGCGCACCGCGCACCCTCAGGGCAACCGGCTCTCCGGCTACCTGATGCGGCTTCCGGTCTTCGACCCCGACCCGCTGGCCCGCCTCGACACGGTCCGCACGGCCATGGACCGCAACAAGGACGCGGGCCCCAACCGGGGAGCGGGCGCGGTCGCCCTGCTCGCCGACCACGTCCCGGCCCTCGGCCACCGCCTCGGTGGGCCCCTGGCCGGCCAGGGTGCCAGGCTCTGGTTCGACATCCTCGTCACCAGCGTGCCGCTGCCCGGAATCGGACTGAAGCTCGGCGGGAACCCGGTCACGGAGGTCTACCCCTTCGCCCCGCTCGCCCGTGGCCAGTCGCTCGCGGTCGCCATCTCGACGTACCGCGGACAGGTGCACTACGGCCTCGTCGCCGACGCCGAGGCCGTGCCCGACCTGGACCGGTTCGCCCGGGCGCTGGGCGAGGAGGTGAAGGAACTGCTGACCGCCTGCGGTTCTTGATCGTTCCGCATGTGCGGGCGGGGTCCGGCGCTGAAGTAAAATTTCCTGTTCGACAGGTGGACGCGGCCAGAGGGCCGCGCGGGTGACCAGGGAAACGGCAGCGCGATGACGGTGACAGACGACGGCTCGGCGACGATCACGGACGAGGTCGTGCACGAGCCCGGTGACGAGGTCGTGCACGGCCCCGGCATCGACCCGGAACGACTGGCCGTCTGCCTCGGCGTCCTGGAGGAACTCGACAAGCTGGATGTCGACCACCCCGACGCCATCGCCGTGCGCCGGGCCACCGCGGGCGTCTACCGCACCGTCAAGCAGCGCCGCCGCCAGGACCGCCGGGCCGCCAAGACCGCGCACGACAAGGCGGTCACGGAGGCCACGGCGACCGGCTCGGCCCAGCGCATCGACGACGAGACCGAGGGCATCCTGCCGTCGTCGGTCACCGAGGCGGGCCGGGTCGCGGGGATACTCCAGCGCCCGCGCTCCTGCTACACCTGCAAGACCCGGTACGTCGAGGTCGACTACTTCTACCACCAGCTCTGTCCGGACTGCGCCGCCCTGAACCGCACCAAGCGCGACGTCCGCGCCGACCTCACCGGCAAGCGGGCCCTGCTCACCGGCGGCCGCGCCAAGATCGGCATGTACATCGCGCTGAGGCTGCTGCGCGACGGCGCCCACACCACGATCACCACCCGCTTCCCGAAGGACGCCATCCGCCGCTTCAAGGCCATGGACGACTCCGGGGACTGGATGCACCGCCTGGAGGTCGTCGGCATCGACCTGCGCGACCCGGCGCAGGCCGTGGCCCTCGCCGAGCAGGTCGCCGAGGCGGGGCCGCTCGACATCCTCGTCAACAACGCGACCCAGACCGTACGCCGACTGCCTTCCGCCTACGCCGCGCTGGTCGACGGCGAGAGCGCCCCGCTGCCCGCCGGTGAGCTCCCCGCGCACCACGTCATCGGCGCCTTCGGCTCGGGCGCGGTCGACGGGCTCGCCTCCCTGCCCGCCGGGATCTCCGGCCTCGACGCGCAGCAGGTCGCCGACCTCGCCCTGGTCGCGGGCAACGCCAGCGTCGCCCGGCACCTCGACGGCACCGCCATCGACGCGGGCGGCCTCGTCCCGGACGTCGTCGACAGCAACACCTGGGTGCAGACCATCGAGCAGATCTCCCCGGTGGAGCTCCTCGAGACCCAACTGTGCAACTACACGGCGCCCTTCATCCTGATCAGCGCACTGCGCCCGGCCATGGCCGACGCGGCGCGCAGGGCGACGAGCGGACGCGCCTACATCGTGAACGTCTCGGCGATGGAAGGTGTCTTCGGCCGCGGCTACAAGGGCGCAGGACACCCCAACACCAACGCCGCCAAGGCCGCGATGAACATGGTCACGCGGACCAGCGCCCAGGAGATGTTCCAGAGCGACGGCATCCTCATGACCTCGGTCGACACCGGCTGGATCACCGACGAACGCCCCCACTACGACAAGCTCCGCCTCGCCGAGGAGGGTTTCCACGCCCCCCTCGACCTGGTCGACGGCGCGGCCCGGGTCTACGACCCGATCGTGCGCGGCGAGGTCGGCGAGGACGTGTACGGCGTCTTCCTGAAGGACTACGCGCCCGGCAAGTGGTGAGCCGCCGGCCGTGCGGGTGACCGGCCCCCGCAGGGAACCGTTGCTCGCGGGGGCGTGACAGGGGCCGTCACGGCCGGGGCGGCGCGGCCGAGCGAAGACGGTCATGGACGGCGTACGCCTGAGCGGAGTACGCCGCCCGCACCCGGGTCCCGCCGTCCACCAGCAGATCCGCTCCGGTGATCCACTCGGCCGCGTCCGACGCCAGCCACACCACGGCGCGGGCGATGTCCTCGGGCTCCCCGATCCGCCCGAGGGGCAGCCCCGCCGCGACCTCCTCCTCGCCCGGCTCCCACACGAAACGGGCCATCTCCGTGCGGACGAGCCCGGGGGAGACGGAATTGACCCGCACCCCCGGCGCCAGCTCGCCCGCGAGCTGCTGGGTGAGATGCAACAGGGCGGCCTTGCTCGTGCCGTACGCCCCGACGCGCGGTCCGACATGCCCGGCGCCCTCCGTGCAGACGTTGACCACCGCCCCGCCGTGCTCACGCATCCAGCCGTGCCAGACGCCCTGCACGAGCCGCAGTGCCGCCTCCACGTTGACGGTGAACGCGTCCCGCCAGGCGTCCGGGTCGACGTCCATGAGCAGGCCGTACGGCTGGTTCGTCGCCGCGTTGTTGACGAGGACGTCGATCCGCCCGAACTCGCGCAGGGCGAGTTCCACGAGCGCCCGCACGTGCTCCGGGTCCGCGACATCGCCGGCCAGCCCGATGCCGCCCAGCTCGGCGGCGGTGCGACGGACGTCCGCCGCGTCCCGGGCCGTCACGCACACCAGCGCCCCGGCGTCGGCCAGTTGCCGGGCGACGGCCAGGCCGATGCCGCGGGTGGCACCGGTGACGACCGCGGCCCTCCCGGCCAGTCCGTACGACGACGTCATCGCCGTACCGTCTCATGACGGACCGTCAGTCGACAGACTCCAGACGGGAGTTGTGTGCCGCGACCAGCTCCAGCACCCCGCGCCAGTCCTCCAGGACACCCGCGTCGAACACGGTGGTCCGGCTCTCCTCGGCGGCCTGGCGCAGGCGCTGCAGGTCGTCGTCGGTCGTGGGGCCGTGGTGACGCACCAGCCGGTGGACCCGCCGGCCGAGCAGCGGTCGTACGGCCTCGGCGGTCCGCCAGGCCCGCAGTACCTCGTCGTCCGGGCACAGCAGCTGCCCGATGCCCTGCACGAGCCCCGCCACCTGGAGCTCCTTGTCGGCCGGGCGCCCCCGGCGCAGCAGCGCGGCGGTGCGCAGCGCGTGTTGGTGCCGGCAGGCGTACAGCAGATCCATCAGCTCTTCGATGCTGCGCAGCTCCATACGTCAGACCTTCCATCGGTCCAGCCGTTGCCGTACGCCAGCAGAGCATGGGCGGCTTGCGATCCGGCCAACGGGACCTGAACTGCGTACCTCCGGCCGGTCGAGGAGCCGAGCGACGGTGTAGGCCGTGCGGGTGAACCCCAAACAGCCTGTACCGGGGCGAAATCCACCGGAACATGGCCGAAG
This sequence comes from Streptomyces sp. NBC_00285, assembly GCF_036174265.1. Taxonomy (NCBI): domain Bacteria; kingdom Bacillati; phylum Actinomycetota; class Actinomycetes; order Kitasatosporales; family Streptomycetaceae; genus Streptomyces; species Streptomyces sp. NBC_00285. Next base: position 9,191,769 of record NZ_CP108055.1, read on the forward strand.
TGGGCGGGTGACTCGCAATGGTTACACCATGTTTTCTGCCCCTATCGAGCGCACCCCTGCTCATTTGGTTAATCTGTAGCGGACGGACGGCAGTACGGGGTCCTACCCACACCCACAGTCCGTCCCGGGACAAGCCGGTCACCACGGCCTTCTCTCACCTGAGTTACCGGCGCCACCGCGTCCGAACCCGATCTCGACACAAGACCCGAGCGGACGCCCTGGCACCCGGCCGTAGCAACGGACAGCCTGCGTCCCGAGGGTGAGCCCGACACATAAGGAGTGCGCGGTGACACCGGAGAAGACGAATCGCGATCAATCCACCAAGGAACGCCCGGAGCGTGCGGGCCGACGGCCCGGGGACATCGGCAGTCTCGACGTGTGGGCGCGCTCCGCCCCCATCCGTCTCGCGGGCTACGAGGACGACCTCGCCGAGCCCCACATCCTGCCCAGCGTGGACTGACCGCAGGACCTTCGCGATCGCCGACGGCATGGGCGTGCGAGACTCACGCCCATGCCGATCAGAGAAGCCGGCGCCGACGACTGGCCACGCATCTGGCCCTTCTGGCACCGGATCGTGGCCGCCGGAGAGACCTACACCTGGGACCCCGACACCACCGAAGAAGCCGCGCGGGCCCTGTGGATGAGCCCGGCCAAGCGCGTGTACGTCGTCGAGGACGAGACCGGCGACCTCGTCGCCTCGGCCTACCTCACCCCCAACTACGGCGGCCCGGGCGCCGACATCGCCAACGCCGGCTTCATGGTCGACCCCGACCGGGGCGGCCGCGGCTTCGGCCGCGCGCTCGCCGGGCACATTCTGGCCGCTGCCACGGCGCAGGGCTACCGCGCGATGGTGTTCAACGCCGTCGTCGAGACCAACCCGGCCGTGCAGCTGTGGACCTCGTTCGGCTTCACGATCCTCGGCACCGTGCCGGACGCCTTCGCACACCCCCGGCACGGACGGGTCGGCCTGCACATCATGTACAAGGCCCTCTAGAGCCGGGGCTCAGTCGAGCGGCGCCGTCCGCCGCCAGGGCTGCCGCCGCTCCAGTTCCTCCGCCACCTCCAGCAGCAGCGCCTCCGACCCCGGCCGCGCCACCAGTTGTACGGCGGTGGGGGCGCCCGAGGGAAGGGTCCCGAGCGGCACCGACATGGCCGGCCAGCCGGTGAGGTTCCACGGCGGGGTGAGCGGCGAGTAGTTGGTGTTGGCCAGGACGTTGCGCAGCCAGCCCCGCTCGTGCCAGGGCCCGGCCTCGGGGGAGCGGCGGGCCAGCGCCGGGAGCAGCAGGACGTCGTGCTCGGCGAAGAACGGCTCCAGACGCTCGCGCAGTGCCTGCCGGGCCGTACCCTTGCGCACTCCCTTGACGAAGCGCCGGCCGATCGCCGCGTGCACCCGGGTGCGCCGTGCCAGCAGCCGCGGGTCCAGTCCTGCCGCGTCCACCGAGGTGCCCGCCGTCCAGGTGGCGAGCGAGGTGACGCCCAGCGACAGCGGGTAGGGCGGGTCGGCGCGCCGCACCTGATGCCCCGCCTTGATCAGCAGTGCGGCCGCCTCCCGGACGGCGTTCGCGTACGGCGCGCTGATCGTGACCCCGGCGAGCGGGCTGCGCAGGGACACCGCGACGTCGAGCGTGGCGGGCGCGTCCCGGCGTACGAACCCGGTGTCGGCGATGACCGAAAGCAGCAGCCGGGTGTCCTCGACCGTGGTTGCGAGCGGGCCGTTTTCGGACATGCCGAACCAGTCGCCGTCGCTGATGCCGGCGGGGACCACCCCCGACCCCGCCTTCAGGGTGACGAGGCCGCAGTTGGCCGCCGGGATGCGCAGCGAGCCCATGCCGTCGTTGCCGAGGGCGACCGGGACCAGGCCCGCGGCGACCGCGGCGGCGCTGCCGCCCGATGACCCGCCCGCGGTGCGCGAGGTGTCCCACGGGTTGCGTGCGGTGCCGTGGACGCCCTCCGTGGTGCCGAAGACGCACAGCTCGGGCACGTTCGTCAGGCCCACGACCACCGCACCGGCGGCCCGCAGCCGGGCCACCACGACGTGGTCGGCGTCGGCTGGGGTGTCCGGGGTCGCGGCGGTGCCGACGCGGTTGCTCTCGCCGCGCACGGCGAGGTTGTCCTTGACGGCCACGGGCACCCCGGCCAGCGGGAGTTCGCCCAGGTCACCCCGGGAGCCGACCTCGTCGGCCTCGGCCAGGGCCGCCTCCGCCCGCACCAGCCGGAACGCCCCGATCCGGCCGTCCAGCCGCTCGATCCGGGCGAGGTGCTCGGCCACCACCTCCCGTGGGGTGGCCCGCTTCTCACGGACGGCGGCGGCGATCTCGGCGGCGGTGCGGCCGACCCAGTTGGTCACGTGCGCTCCTTGGGCTACTGGTGAGTACGTGGGGAGAACTCTGCCCGGAGGCGGCCGTCACGTCGAGAGCGCTCGCGCTTGGACATTCGGACCGGTCCTCTTGGACTTTTGGCGGCCCCGAGGTCGAGCGATTGCGACTGACGAGCAGGTCGTCCGATCAATGAGGCAACTCTGGCTACAAACGGCCCCGTTGACAGGTCCAAGGCTCGGCCCAATCATCAGGCCTCCGATGAATAGGGGAGTCGCTCATGAGGAAACGGCTGAGATTCGCCGCCGTCGTGGCGTTGCTGACGCTGCTCCTGGCGCCGGTTCCGGCGGTCGCGCGTGAGGTGGCGGCCCCGCGTCCGCCGGTCACCGTGCCCGCTCTGACGCAGTGGACCGCGGAGCCGGGAAGCTATGCCTACCGTCCCGGGGCCCGGCTCGTCGCGGACGCACCGGCCGAACGTCGGGTCGCCGACACCCTGGCCGGTGATCTGCGGGCGGCCGGGCACGGCACGGTCCCCGTCGTCCGGAGCGGAGCCCGGGCCGGTGACATCGTTATCAACGTCAAGCCGTCCCGGGCCTCCCTCGCCGCCGAGGGCTACGAACTCCGGGCCGGCAGGGGCCTGTCGATCACCGGAGCCACCGAGACCGGCGCCTTCTACGGCACCCGGACCCTCCTCCAGCTCCTCGCCCAGGGCGACCGGATCCCCGCCGGACACACCGTCGACGTGCCGCGCTACAAGGAGCGAGGCGTCGGCGTGTGCGCCTGCTACATTCACGTCTCGCTGCCCTGGCTGGAGAACCTCGTCCGCGAGATGTCCTACAACAAGCTCAACCAGCTGCTCGTGGAACTGAAGGTCAAGAGCGACGCCCACCCCGAGGCCAACACCTGGGGTTACTACACCAAGGACGAGATCCGGCAGCTCGTCGCGCTCGGCGACAGGTACCACGTCGAGATCATCCCCGAGATCAACTCCCCGGGACACATCGACCCGTGGATCGAGAACCGCCCCGACCTCCAGCTCACCGACTCCGACGGCGCCAAGCAGCCCTCGCGGCTCGACATCACCCAGCAGGCCGCCTTCGACTACTACACGAGCCTGATGGACGAGTACGCCCAGGTCTTCACCGCGAAGGCCTGGCACATGGGCGCCGACGAGTACATGCTCGGCTCCGACTTCGCGAAGTACCCGCAGATCCTCCGGTACGCCCAGGAGAAGTACGGTCCGGGCGCCACCCCGCAGGACGCCTTCGTCGACTTCGTCAACCGCGTCCACGACCACGCGGCGAGCAAGGGCGTCAGCCTGCGGATCTGGAACGACGGGCTGACCGGCGCCAACACCGTCCCGGTGAAGACCGACACCACCGTCGAACACTGGCTGGACGTGGCGGTGAAGCCGAGCCGGCTCATCGCGCAGGGCTACTCGGTGATGAACTCCTCGTACTCGCTGTACCTGATCCGCGGAGGTTTCCACAGCGACACCCGGTCGCTGTACGACCAGAGCTGGGACCCGCGCAGCTTCGAGGGCGAGAAACTGACGTCCTCCAAGGGCGTGACCGGGGCGAAGATCAGCCTGTGGCCGGACAACGGGCGCGGTGAGACCGAGAACGAGGTCTCCGTCAGGCTCTGGCCCGCGCTACGGCATGTCGCCCAGGCCACCTGGGGCGATCCGCATCCCGACGCGACCTACCCGGAGTTCGTGGCGCGCGGTACGGCCGTCGGACACGCGCCCGCATGGCGGGACCTGACCCGGGTGCCGGTGGCGGACGGGACGTACTCCTTCGGGCGGTCCTTCACGGCCTCCGTGCAGCGCACGGCGGACGGCTATGCGACCCTCCGGTCGGCGGCCGGCTGCCTCGCGATCAGTGGCGGCAAGCTCACCCTCAACGTGCCGCTGCAGCCCGGTGTCGAGGCGACCTGGGACACCTGCGACGCCACGAACACCCTGCAGCGCTGGGAGTTGGAGCCCGCGGCGGGCGGCTACCGGCTCGTCGACGCGATCACACAGATGGCGCTCACCATCACGGACGACGGCCGGATCGTGCAGTACCCGGCCGATCAACGCACCCCCGCAGTCTGGCACTTGAGCTGAGGAGTTCCCCCATGACTGTCTCCAGACGCCTGTTCGTCACCGCCGCCACCGCACTCGCCGTGACCGGCGTCCCCACCCTTGCCGCGGCTGCCTCCGGCGACCGCTTCTACCGCATCCCCGTCTCGGCGGACGACACCGAGGCCGACCTCGTCCGCAAGGCCTCCCAAGTCCGGCCCACCGCACGGCAGATCGCCTGGCAGGGCCTGGAACGCACCGCCTTCCTGCACTTCGGCGTGAACACCTTCACCGGTCTGGAGTGGGGCACCGGCGACGAGGACCCGGACGTCTTCCAGCCGACCGGCCTCGACACTGACCAGTGGGCGGCGGCCCTGAAGGACGGCGGCTTCAAGCTCGCCATCCTCACCGTCAAGCACCACGACGGCTTCGTCCTCTACCCCTCCCGCTACACCGACCACACGGTGGCGTCCAGCAGTTGGCGGGAGGGCCGGGGGGACGTACTGCGTTCGTTCGCCGACTCGATGCGCCGGTACGGCCTCAAGGTCGGCGTCTACCTCTCGCCCGCCGACGAGAACCAGTTCCTGCACGGTGTGTACGCCAACGGCAGTGCCCGCTCCCCGCGCACGATCCCGACCCTCACGGCGGACGACGACCGGGCGCCGGACCGCTTCCACACCCTCGCCGCCACCGACTACGGCGCCCACATGCTCAACACCCTGTACGAGGTGCTCACCGAGTACGGGCCCGTCGACGAGGTGTGGTTCGACGGCGCCCAGGGGCACATCCCACCCGACAAGGTGGAGAGTTACGACTGGGACAGCTGGTACACCCTGGTGCGAACCCTCGCCCCGGACGCGGCGATCGCCGTCACCGGCCCCGACCTGCGCTGGGTCGGCAACGAGAGCGGCCTCGCACGCGAGGACGAGTGGAGCGTCATCCCGGTCAAGGAGAACCAGTACGGCCGCACCGACTGGGCCCTGTCCTACGACACCCCCGACGAGGGCGGCCGTGCCGCGCTGGTGAAGGCGCAGCCGGCGACGGACTACCTGCAGTGGTGGCCCGCCGAGTGCGACGTCTCCATCCGCGACGGCTGGTTCTACCACGCCGACCAACAGCCCAAGTCCGTGGACTACTTGACGGAGATCTTCTTCGGCTCGGTGGGACGCAACGCCGTCCTGCTCCTCAATGTCCCGCCGGACACCGACGGCCTGCTGCACAGCACCGACGTCGTGCGGCTGCGCGAGTTCCGTGAGCGGATCGAGCGCGAGCTGCCCCGCGATCTGGCAGAGGGAGCCCGCAGGACCGCGGCACCGGACCGCGTCACGGTGGATCTGGGCCACGAGCTGGAGGTGGACCGTGTCCGCCTCGCGGAGGACATCCACCACGGCCAGCAGGTGGAGAACTTCGTCGTCGAGGCGTTCCGTGACGGCGCCTGGACGCAGGTCACGGCGGCCGGAACCATCGGCGCGAGCCGCATCCTGCTCCTGCCGGCTCCGGTGCGCGCCCGCCGGTGGCGACTGCGGGTGACACAGGCCCGAAGTGCCGTGCACATCAAGGAGTTCGGGCTGTACCGGTCCCGGGTCTGAGCGAGCGGGCGGTCACCGGGTGTCGGCGACCCGGTGACCACTGCGTCCCGCCTCGGCCTCCCCGTCGTTCAGGTCCCCAGCTGCGCCCGCAGCCACTCCTCCACCTCGCCCACGTGCGCGGCGGCCGCCGCCCGGGCCGCCTCCGGGTCGTGGGCGACCAGGGCGCGGTGGATCGCGGCGTGCTCGCGCCGGGTCCGCTCGAAGGCGCCCTCCTCCTGGTAGCCCCGCCACACCCGGGCGCGGAACGTCCGGGACGACAGCCCCTCCAGGATCGCCGCCATCGTGTCGTTCCCGGCCGCCCCGGCGATCTCGCGGTGGAAGGCCAGGTCGTGGGCGAGGATCACCTCGGGGTCGTCGGTGGCGTTCATCGCCGTGAGGTGCTTCTCGACCTCTGCAAGCTGGGCGGTCGTGATCCGGGCGGCGGCCAGCGCGGTCGCCGTGGACTCGAGGATGCGGCGCACCTCCAGCAGCTCCACCAGCTGCGGGCCCCGGGACAGATCGGCGACCACCCCGAAGGTCTCCAGCAGGTCGCCGGCCTCCAGCTGGGTGACGTAGATGCCCGAGCCGTGCCGTGCCTCCAGCACTCCGAGGACGGTGAGCGCCCGGATCGCCTCCCGCATCGAGCTGCGGGAGATGCCCAGCTGTACTGCCAGATCGCGTTCCGTCGGCAACCGCTGGCCCGGCTCCAGCCGGCCCCCGCCGATCATCGCCTTGATCTGCTCGATGGCGCGCTGCGTCACAGTGCCCTTCTGCGGGGCTGTCTGGTCCACGCCGTTCCTCCACATCACCGGGTGCGCCGCAGTCTAACCGTCGATGTGGTCAGACCACTATGGCTGAAACTCGGGAAAATATGCCGTCGAAGGGTATTGCGGGGGGTGAGTGGTCTGATAAGTATGCGGTCATTGCTCGAACTCGCTCATGCTCGATGACGTTCGTACACGCTCGATGAGGAGCCACAGGATGCCCGTCAGGACAGTGGGGAAGCGGAACAGATTTCGGATGGTCGGCGCGGTGGCCGTGGCCGCGAGCGCCTCGCTCGTGCTCGCCGCGTGCGGCAGCACCAAGGACACCGCCGGCACCAGCAGTGGGAGCGGCGACGGAACCGGCAAGGTGGGCGTGGTCCTGCCGCTGCTGACCTCGCCGTTCTGGCAGTCGTACAACGACTACGTGCCCAAGATGGCGAAGTCGCAGGGGGTGGACGCGCTGAAGACGGTCAACTCCAACAGCGACCCCTCCCAGCAGATCACCGACATCAACAACGAGCTCAACCAGGGCGTCAAGGGCCTGGTGGTCGCCCCGCTGGACAGCGCCGCCATCGAGGCCGGACTCGACCAGGCCGAACGCAAGGGCGTCCCGGTCGTCGCCGTCGACGTGGCCCCCGACAAGGGCAAGGTCGCCATGGTCGTACGGGCGAACAACGTGTCGTACGGCGAGAAGGCCTGCCAGTACCTCGGCGAGCAGATCCCGTCCGGCAAGGTCGTGCAGATCATGGGCGACCTGGCCTCAGTCAACGGACGCGACCGCTCCGAGGCCTTCCGGGCCTGCGTGAAGAAGAACTTCCCGAAGCTGAAGGTCCTGGAGATCCCCGCCAAGTGGGAGTCCGACACGGCCGCCTCGCAGCTGGGCACCCTCCTGAACGCCAACCCCGACATCAAGGGCATCTACATGCAGGCCGGCGGCGTCTATCTCGCGCCGACCCTGCAGACCCTCAAGTCCAAGGGGATGCTGAAGAAGGCCGGGCAGGCGGGCCACATCACGATCGTCTCCAACGACGGCATCTCGCAGGAGTTCGACGCCATCCGCAAGGGCGAGATCGACGCCACCGTCTCCCAGCCGGCCGACCTGTACGCCAAGTACGGCATGTACTACATCAAGGCGGCGATGCAGGGGAAGACCTTCAAGCCCGGGCCGACCGACCACGACTCCACGATCGTCAAGCTGTCCAGCGGCATCCTGGAGGACCAACTGCCCGCGCCCCTGGTCACCAAGGACAACGTCGACGACCCCAAGCTGTGGGGCAACACCGCCAAATGAGCACCCCACTGGTTGAAGCCCAGGGCATCGTCAAGCGGTACGGCCCCACGACCGCCCTCGCCGACGGCCGCCTCACCGTCCTGCCCGGCGAGTCCCACGCTCTCGTCGGCCGCAACGGCGCGGGCAAGTCCACCCTCGTCACCGTCCTCACCGGTCTGCAGGCACCCGACGAGGGCACCGTCCGCTTCGACGGTGAGGCCGCACCCCCGCTCACGGACCGGGACGCCTGGCGCGGCAAGGTCGCCTGCGTCTACCAGAAACCCACCGTCGTACCCGAGTTGACCGTTGCGGAGAACCTCTTCATCAACCGGCAGCCGCTGCGGCGGGGGTTCATCAGCTGGCGCAGGCTGCAGAAGGAGGCCGCCGAGCTCCTCGACACCTGGGACGTCCGCGTCGACCCTCAGGCGCGTACCGCCGAGCTCAAGGTCGAGGACCGCCAAATGGTGGAGATCGCACGGGCGTTGAGCTTCGGCGCCCGCTTCATCGTCCTCGACGAACCGACCGCGCAGCTGGACAAGCGGGAGATCGAGCGCCTCTTCAGCCGGATGCGCGCGCTCCAGGACTCCGGGGTCACCTTCCTGTTCATCTCGCACCACCTCCAGGAGGTGTACGAGGTGTGCCAGACGGTGACGGTCCTCAGGGACGCACGCTGGATCACCACGGCGCCGGTGGCCGACATGCCCCGGGCCGCCCTGGTCGAGGCCATGGCCGGCGAGACCGTCGCCGAACAGGCCGTGGACATCAGGGAGGTCGAGGAGGGCGCTCCCGTTCTGCTCGACGCCCGCGGCCTCACCTCGGGCGCCTACGAGGACGTCGACCTCACCGTCCGCCGCGGCGAGGTCGTCGGCCTCGCCGGCATCAGCGGCAGCGGCAAGATCGAGCTCGCCGAGTCGTTCACGGGACTGCACACCCCGACAGGCGGAACGGCCCGACTCGACGGCAGGCCCATGCCGTTCGGCGATGTCCAGGCCTCCTTGAAGGCCGGCGTCGGCTTCGTGCCGCGTGACCGGCACGCCCAGGGCCTGGTCTTCGGCATGACCATCGGCGACAACGCCACCCTCAGCGTCCTGGACCGCCTCGGCCGCTACGGCTTCGTCGGCACCGAGCGCAAGCGCGGCTTCGCCACCGAGCTGATCGACCGCCTCGACATCCACACCGAGGGCCCCGACCAGCCCGTCTCCGACCTCTCCGGCGGCAACGCGCAGAAGGTCGTCATGGCCCGCGCCCTCGCCTCCGACCCCCAGCTGCTCGTCCTCGTCAACCCCACCGCGGGCGTCGACGTGAAATCCAAGGAATCCCTGCTCTCCCGCGTGGACAGCGCCCGCGAGGACGGCACCGCGGTCCTGGTCGTCTCCGACGAACTCGACGACCTGCGCCGCTGCGACCGCGTCCTCGTTCTCTTCCACGGCCGTGTGGTCGCCGAGCACCCGGCCGGCTGGCGCGACCACGAGCTGATCGCCTCCATCGAAGGAGTGGACCATGGCTGACACCAAGACGGCCCGGCCGCCTGCGTCCGCCCGGGCCCTGGCCCCCCGCTCGGCCCGGACGGTCGTCCTGCGCCGAGCCCGTGAACTCGCTCTCGTACCCGCCCTGTTGCTGCTCATGGTGCTCGGTGCGTTCGTCAACGACTCGTTCCTCACCGAGCGCAACCTGATCTCCATCCTCGGCGCCTCGGCCGCCCTGGCGATGGTGGTGCTGGCCGAGTCGCTCGTCCTGATCACCGGCAAGTTCGACCTCTCGCTCGAATCGGTCGTCGGTATCGCACCCGCCGTGGGGGCACTCCTCGTCCTGCCCGCGGCCCAGTCGGGCTGGGGCACCGAACTGCCCGCAGGACTCGCCCTGTTGGCGATCGTCGTCGTCGGCGCGGTGGTCGGCGCCTTCAACGGCATCCTGGTCGTCAAGCTCAAGCTCAACGCGTTCATCGTCACACTCGCGATGCTGATCGTGCTGCGCGGACTGCTCGTCGGCGCGACCAAGGGCAAGACCCTCTTCGGCATGCCGGACAGCTTCTACTCGCTGGCCACGACCACGTTCCTGAACATCCCGATGTCCGTGTGGTTCGCCGCGGTCGCCTTCGCCGTCGCGGGCTTCGTGCTGAAGTACCACCGCATCGGCCGCTCCCTGTACGCCATCGGCGGCAACGCCGACGCGGCCCGTGCCGCCGGTATCCGCGTCGAGCGCGTGATGCTCGGGGTGTTCGTCGTCGCCGGTGCCCTCGCCTCGATCGGCGGCATCATGCAGACCGGCTACGTCGGCGCCATCAGCGCCAACCAGGGCCAGAACATGATCTTCACCGTGTTCGCGGCCGCGGTGATCGGCGGCATCAGCCTCGACGGCGGCAAGGGCACCATGTTCGGTGCCCTGACCGGCGTACTCCTGCTGGGAGTCGTACAGAACCTGCTGACCCTCGCCCAGGTGCCGTCCTTCTGGATCCAGGCCATCTACGGCGGAATCATCCTGGTCGCTCTCATGATCGCCCGTGTGACGACGGGGCGGGCGCAGGACTGAGTCCGCCCGCCCCGTCACCTACCGAAAGGTCTTCCGTGTCCTCGACCCCCGCCCGCATCACTGCGGTAGACACCTACGACATCCGCTTCCCCACCTCGCGCGAGCTCGACGGCTCCGACGCGATGAACCCGGACCCCGACTACTCGGCGGCCTACGTGGTGCTGCGCACCGACGCGGCCGACGGGCACGAGGGGCATGGATTCACCTTCACCATCGGGCGGGGCAACGAGGTTCAGGTCGCCGCGATCGAGGCGCTGCGCGGGCACGTGGTGGGACGGTCCGTCGACGAACTGTGCGCGGACCCGGGGACGTTGAACCGCGACCTGATCGGCGACAGCCAACTGCGCTGGCTCGGCCCCGAGAAGGGCGTGATGCACATGGCGATCGGCGCCGTCGTCAACGCCGCGTGGGACCTGGCCGCCAAGCGTGCCGACAAGCCGCTGTGGCAGTTCCTGGCCGACGCCGAGCCCGAGTGGCTGGTGCGCCAGGTCGATTTCCGGTACCTCACGGACGCGCTCACTCCCGAGGAGGCGCTGGAGATCCTGCGCCGCGGGCGGGAGGGCGCCCAGGACCGCAAGGTTCTCGTGTCGGAACGCGGCTACCCCGCCTACACCACCTCCGCGGGCTGGCTCGGCTACGACGACGCCAAGCTCACCCGGCTCGCCGCCGAAGCCGTCGCCGACGGCTTCCGGCAGATCAAGCTGAAGGTCGGCGCGGACCTGGAGGACGACATACGGCGCTGCCGTGTCGCCCGCCGGGTCGTCGGCCCGGACATCCGCATGGCGATCGACGCGAACCAGCGCTGGGACGTCGACGAGGCGATCCGCTGGACCAAGGCACTCGCCGAGTTCGACCCGTACTGGATCGAGGAGCCCACCAGCCCCGACGACATCCTCGGCCACGCCACGATCCGCCGGGCGGTGGCCCCGGTCAAGGTCGCCACCGGCGAGCACGTCCAGAACCGGGTCGTCTTCAAACAACTCCTGCAGGCCGGCTCCCTCGACGTGGTCCAGATCGACGCGGCCCGGGTCGGCGGCGTCAACGAGAACCTCGCCATCCTCCTGCTCGCGGCCAAGTTCGGTGTGCCGGTCTGCCCGCACGCGGGCGGGGTCGGCCTGTGCGAACTCGTCCAGCACCTCTCGATGTTCGACTACGTGGCGGTCACCGGAACCACCGAGGACCGGGTCATCGAGTACGTCGACCATCTGCACGACCACTTCCTCGACCCCGTGGTGATCAGGGACGGCCACTACACGGCACCCACCGCGCCGGGCTTCTCCGCCGCCATGCGCCCTGAGTCCATCGCCCGGTACACGTTCCCCGGCGGCGCCTTCTGGGCAGAAGACCTCGCCGATGACACACAGAAGAAGGGGCAGGCCGCATGAGCGACTTCGAGGGTCTCAAGGCGCTGGTGACCGGCGGGGCCTCCGGCATCGGCCGGGCCACCGCGGAACTCCTCGCCGCACGCGGCGCCCAGGTCGCCGTCCTCGACCTGGACCCGTCCTCCGTCGAGAAGCCGCTGCTCGCCTACCGCGCAGACGTCACCGACGACGCCTCCGTCCGCGAGGCCGTGGCCGCCGCCGTGGCCGACCTCGGCGGACTCGACGTCGTCGTCAACAACGCGGGCATCGGCGCCCAGGGCACCGTGGCGGACAACGACGACGAGGAATGGCACCGGGTCCTGGACGTCAACGTCGTCGGCATGGTCCGGGTGGCCCGCGCCGCCCTGCCCCACCTGCGAGAGTCCGCGCACGCGGCGATCGTGAACACCTCCTCCATCGCGGCGACCGCGGGCCTCCCGCAGCGAGCGCTGTACAGCGCGACGAAGGGAGCGGTGCACTCCCTGACCCTCGCCATGGCCGCCGACCACGTCCGCGAGGGTATCCGTGTGAACTGCGTCAACCCCGGTACGGCGGACACCCCGTGGATCGGCCGTCTGCTCGCCAAGGCCGCCGACCCGGCTGCCGAACGCGCCGCACTGGAGGCCCGCCAGCCCGCAGGGCGGCTGGTGTCCGCGGACGAAGTCGCGGGCGCCATCGCCTACTTGGCGAGCCCGCTCTCGGGCGCCACCACCGGCACCTCCCTCGCCGTCGACGGCGGCATGCAGGGCCTGCGCCTGAGGCCGGTGGGCCAGTGACCGCCGGGACAGCGACCGGTGGGCCGGAGAACACGCTCGGCAACAGTGGCGTCCGGGTCGGCGGCCTCGGGTTCGGTGCCGCCGCCATCGGCAACCTCTTCACCGAGGTCAGCGACGAGCGGGCGCACGAGGCGGTGACCGCCGCATGGCAGCGAGGCATCCGTTACTTCGACACCGCCCCGCACTACGGCCTCGGCCTGTCGGAACGGCGCCTCGGAGAGGCCCTTCGGGAGTGCCCTCGCGCCGAGTACACGATCTCCACGAAGGCGGGCCGTCGCCTGGAGCCGGCCGCGGGCGGCGGCGACGACCTCGCCAACTCCTTCGCGGTCCCCGCCACTCGGCGGCGCGTCTGGGACTTCTCCGCCGACGGCGTACGCCGCACCCTGGACGCCTCCCTCGAACGGCTCGGCCTCGACCGCGTGGACGTCGTCTACCTCCACGACCCGGACGACCACGCCGAACAGGCCTTCCGTGAGGGCTATCCGGCCCTGGAGAAGCTCCGCTCGGAGGGCGTGGTCGGGGCGATCGGTGCCGGCATGAACCAGACGGCGATGCTCACCCGCTTCGTCCGCGAGACCGACGTCGATGTGGTGCTGTGCGCCGGCCGCTACACCCTGCTGGACCAGAGCGCGCTCGCTGAACTGCTGCCCGCCGCCGTCGAGCGGGGCGTCTCGGTGGTCGTCGGCGGTGCCTTCAACTCGGGCCTGCTGGCGGATCCGAAGCCCGAGTCGACGTACAACTACGCGCAACCTCCAGGGGAGGTGCTGGACAAGGCCCTGCGCATGAAGGAGATCGCCGAACGACACGGCATCAGCCTGCGTGCCGCCGCCCTGGCGTTCTGCGCGGCCCACCCGGCCGTCGCGAGCGTCCTCGTCGGAGCCCGCTCGGCAGACGAGGTCCGGGACGCGGCGGACCAGTTCGAGACGCCCGTGCCCGCCGCGTTCTGGCAGGAGCTGCGGGACACCGGCCTGCTCACCACAGAGGTGCCGTCATGAGGGTCGCCCTGCACACCAAGGTCCGCGCGGACCGCATCGACGCGTACGACGCCGCCCACCGCGAGGTGCCCGTCGAACTCACCGACGCGATCCGCGCCGCCGGCGCCACCTCCTGGACGATCTGGCGCAGTGGCACCGACCTCTTCCACGTCCTGGAGTGCGAGGACTACGGCCGCCTCCTCGCCGAGCTGGAGAAGCTGCCGGTGAACGTCACCTGGCAGGCCCGCATGGCCGAACTCCTCGACGTCGTGCACGACTACTCCGGCGAGGGCTCCGACGCCGGTCTGCCCGTCGTGTGGGAGCTGCCGTGACGGTCGTCGACGCCCATCACCACGTATGGGACCTGTCGACGCGGGACCAGGACTGGATCGCCCCGGACAGCCCGTTGCGACGGAACTTCACCATGGCGGACCTCGCTCCGGAGGCCGCCGCGGCGGGAGTCGGGCACACGGTCCTGGTCCAGACGGTCACCGTCCCGGAGGAGACCCCGGAGTTCCTCGCCCTCGCGGCCGGACACGAGCTGATCGCCGGTGTGGTCGGCTGGACCGACCTCACCCGCCCCGACGTCGCCGACGAACTGGCCAGGCTCCTCGAACTCCCCGGCGGCTCCCACCTCAAGGGCATCCGTCATCAGGTCCAGGGCGAGCCGGACCCGGACTGGCTGCTGCGCCCGGACGTCCACCGGGGCCTGGCAGCCGTGGCCGACGCCGGACTGGTGTACGACCTGGTGGTCCTCCCGCACCAACTGCCCGTCTGCGTCAAGGCGGCCGGTTCCCTGCCGCATCTCACGTTCGTCCTCGACCACCTGGGCAAGCCCCCCATCGCCTCCCAGGGCCTGGAACCCTGGGCGACGGACGTCCGCGCCCTCGCCGCCCTCCCCAACACCGTCTGCAAACTCTCCGGCATGGTCACCGAGGCGGACCTCGCGTCCTGGACCCCCGACGACCTGCGCCCGTACGCCGACACGGTCCTGGACGCCTTCGGCCCGGACCGCCTGCTGTTCGGCTCGGACTGGCCGGTGTGCAGGCTCGCGGCGACCTACGCGCAAGTCGTCGAAACAGCAAGTGAGTTGACGGGACCACTGTCCTCGCACGAACGGGCGGCGGTCTTCGGTGACAACGCGATCCGGACGTACGGTCTGGAAGTTCGGCCGACCACTGCGGCGTGAACCGCCGAACGTCGACGCCGCCGGTCGGGAGGCGAGCCCCGCCGCTGCCCTGGACGGCATGGCGCGACAAGGCGCCTCCGCAGCCGACTTCCGTGTCGTCCGGATGTGCGCCGACCGTCGCCCCGGGAACGTCCGCCACCGCGTCACGACCGCTGCGCCTCTCGCGCCAACCGTGTCGGTGGCCAGAACTCCCGCACATACGTCCGTTCCCAGCACGCGCCCGTCTCCCGCAGCTCCCGCCGCGTCGTGTACCGGTACCGGAAGAGGCGGGCGCGGACATGGCGGGGCGGCGCGTGCGGCGGGAACGGGGAGCGGCGCAACAGCTTCAGCGTGGCGGGGTCGTTCTCCAGGAGCCGTTCGACCATCGTGGCGAACCACGCCTCGGCGTACGCCGGGGACAGGGCGGCGAACCACATCATCCAGTCCAGGCGCAGATGGTAGGGCGCGAACTGGCGTGGTCTGCGCCGCGGATCACCCGGCTTGCCCTTGAACTCGTACTCCTTCCACTCGGCGTCCCCGCGCGGCACGTCGTCCGCCGTTCCCTCGACGACCACCTCGTAGCGGATCCGGCTGACGCTGCCGAACGCGCCGTAGGTGTTGACGAGATGGAGCGGGTCGAAGGAGCGGTTCATGACCTGGCGGCGGGAGAGCATGTTGCGGACCGGGCGGCGGCTCAAGCCGAGGAGGAGCGCGGCGACGGTGAGGACCAGGACCTCGTACCAGAGCGGGGTGGCGGACAGGTCCGGTGCGTCGCCGGGGAGTCGAAGCGCCGGGACCGCCAGCACGATCGTGATCCAGTTCAGCCAGGCGAAGTTGCCCGAGAGGACCAGCCACAGCTGCGTGACGATCATCAATGACGCGGCCGTCGAGGCGATCGGCTGCGGGGCGAACAGCAGGAAGGGCACGACGAGTTGGGTGACGTGGTTCGCGGCCGCCTCCACCCGGTGCACCGGCCGGGGCAGATGGTGGAAGTACCGGCTCAGCGGACCTGGCATCGGCTGTGTCTCGTGGTGGTGGTAGAGGCAGGTGAGCTTGCGCCAGCAGGCGTCGCCCCGCATCTTGATGAGCCCCGCGCCGAACTCGACCCGGAAGAGGATCCAGCGCAGGAGGAACAGCACCACGACGGGCGGGGCCACGTCGTCGTTGCCGAGGAACACCGCGAGGAAGCCGACCTCCAGCAGCAGGGACTCCCAGCCGAAGCCGTACCAGGTCTGGCCCACGTTGACGATCGACAGATACAGCAGCCACGGCACCAGCCACAGCAGCATCGCGCCCCACAGCGGCAGCCGGGAGTCGAGGCCCGCCGCCAGCGCCACGGCCACCGCACAGCCCGTCCACGCGCATGCCGCGAAAAAGCGGTCCGAGTAGTGGAGTTGGAAGAGGCTCGGGGCCCGCCGGAACGGTACCCGCGCCACGAACCGCGGGACCGGCAGCATCCCGCGCTCTCCGAGCAGGGCCCTGAACTGGAGGGCCGCCGTCAGGAACGCGACGACGTACAGCACCGCCAGAGCCCGCTGGAAGACCAGCCGGCTCAGCCAGTAGTCGGGTGCGGTGAACCAGTCCACAGCCGTGCGCTCCTGCCTCCATCGTCACGCCGGAACCCCACGTGACTCTCCGTGTACCTCACTCTCGCTTGCGTAACCCGGGTGAGCGTGCGGGCTCCCCGCGTACCCGTTCCCGGTCGAGGAATCGGACAAATCCTGGCAAGGTGGCCCCATGGTTGATCGGGGAGCGAGCGCCCTGTCACTCCCGGACGACTGGCCCGCCCACCCGGATCCGATCCTGGCGCTCAACCGCATGGGCAGCTTCGACTGGGACCTGGACACCGGTCTGTTCCACATGGACGCCCAGGCCCACGAGGTCTTCGACGTGCGCCCCGACGAATACGACGGACACCCCACGAGCCTCGCCCTCCGGTTCCCGACCAGCGAGGCCCACCGGCTCGACGCCCTGGTCGCCCAGGCCATGAAGGACGGCAGCGAGAACTACGGCACCTACTTCCGCCTGCGCTGCCGCGACGGCAGCCTGCGCTGGACCCACACCCAGGGCTACATCCGCCGCGACGGGACGGGCCGCCCGCGCCGGATCATCGGCATCGTCCGTGACGCCACCCAGGAGATGAGCGAGCTGGACGGCCGCCGGGAGCAGGCGGCCCAGGACGAGGCGCAGCGTCGGCAGACCAATGTCGTACAGCTCACCACGGCCGCCCTCGCCCACGCCCGGACCGTCCAGGACGTCATCGACGTCCTCAAGGACACCCACGGACTCACCCACCTCGGCGCCACCAGCCTCGTCATGGGCCTGGTCGAGGCCGGCCGGATCAGGCTGATCGCCGAGGGCCCCGCGGGCAGTTTCGTGCCTGGCACCGACATCACCCGGATCGACGAGCCGTACCCGATGAGCGAGGCCGTGCGCACGCTCAGCCCGCGGTTCATCGAGTCACCGGACGAGTTCGCGGAGCGCTACCCGGTCCTGTGGCCCCACCTCACCGGCCTCAACATCACCTCCGCCGCCTACCTCCCGCTCATCGCCGAGGCCCGCCCGATCGGCGCCATGGGCCTGCTCTACAGCGACCGGCACGGCTTCACCCCCGAGGACCGCAACGTCCTCATCGCCCTCGGCAGCAGCATCGCCCAGAGCCTTCAGCGGGCCATGCTGTACGAGCAGGAGAAGGACCTCGCCACCGGCCTCCAGCAGGCCATGCTGCCCCGCAGCATCCCCAGCGTGCCCGGCGCCGACGTCGCCGTCCGCTACCGGGCCGCCACCACCGAGGGCGCGCTGGGCCGGGACATCGGCGGCGACTGGTACGACCTGATCCCGCTGCCCGGTGGTACCCCCTCCGGGGGAGGTCGCGTCGGCGCCGTCATCGGAGACGTCCAGGGCCACGACACCCACGCCGCGGCCGTCATGGGCCAGCTGCGGATCGTCCTGAGGGCCTACGCCGCCGAGGGCCACCCGCCGGCCACCGTGATGGCCCGGGCCTCCGTGTTCCTGCACGAGCTCGACACCGCCCGCTTCGCGACCTGCCTGTACGCGCAGGCCGACCTGACCACCGGAGTCGTCCAGGTGGTGAGGGCGGGCCATATCGACCCGCTGGTCCGGCGGGCCGACGGGAGCTGTCACCGGGTGACCGTGGACGGCGGGCTGCCGCTGGGGCTGTCCGCGGAGTTCGGGGAGCTCGAATATCCCGTCAGCACCCTCGAGCTCGACCCCGGGGACACCCTGCTGCTGTGCACCGACGGCCTGGTCGAACAGCCCGGCGCGGACCTCGACGACGGTGTGCAGACCCTCACGGCCCTCGTCGCCACCGGCCCCGCCGACGTATGGGAACTCGCCGACCGGCTCATCGACGTGGCCGAGGAGCGCAGCGGCGACGACGACGTGGCGCTGCTCCTGCTGCGCCGCCGCGGACTGGACTCACCGCAGAGCGGCGGCCGTCTCAGGCAGCACGTGGCGCCCGGCGACCCCGAGGCCCTCACCCAGGCCCGGCACATGATCAGGGCCGCGGTCGTCGCGTGGGGCGCGCGAAGGCGCTCCGACGAGATCGAACTGGTCGCCGACGAGCTGATCACCAACGCCCTGATGCACACCGAGGGCCCCGCGATCGTCACCCTGCGGGTCCTGACCGGCACCGACCGGCGGATGCGTGTCGAGGTCGAGGACTCCTCCAGCGCCCTGCCGCGCCGCAGGGAGGCGGGGGAGTCGGGGGTCTCCGGCCGGGGTCTGCTCCTGGTCGACCTGATGTCCGAGAGGTGGGGCGTGGAGGCGCGGGGCGGCGGGAAATGCGTGTGGTGCGAGTTCGTCGTACCGGATCGGAACTGACCACGGCCGTCCCCGGTGGCACTCTGGACGTATGCCGGAACTCCCCGAGGTGGAAGCACTCAAGGACTTCCTCACCGACAACCTGGTCGGCCACGAGATCGTGCGCGCACTGCCGGTGGCCATCAGCGTTCTGAAGACGTACGACCCCCCGCTCGCCGCGATGGAGGGCCGCGAGGTCGTCGCCGTGCACCGGCACGGCAAGTTCCTGGACCTGGAGACCGCCGACGGCCCCCGTTTCGTCACCCACCTGGCCCGGGCGGGCTGGCTCCACTGGAAGGACCGTCTCCCCGACGGCCCGCCCCGCCCCGGCAAGGGCCCCCTCGCCCTACGGGTAGCGCTGGAGACCGGCGCGGGTTTCGACCTCACGGAGGCCGGTACGCAAAAGCGCCTCGCGGTCTACGTGGTGCGGGACCCGCTGGAGGTCCCGGGTGTGGCGCGCCTCGGCCCGGATCCCCTGGCCGACGACTTCGACGAGGCCCGCCTGACTGCGCTTCTGGCGAAGGAGCGACGGCAGCTGAAGGGCGCGCTGCGGGACCAGGGACTGATCGCCGGCGTCGGCAACGCGTACAGCGACGAGATCCTGCACGCGGCGAGAATGTCCCCCTTCAAGCTGGCGGCGTCCCTGACGCCCGAGGAGATGCACACCCTCTACGGGGCCCTGCGCACGACACTCACCGAGGCGGTGGAGCGCTCCAGGGGGGTGGCCGCGGGCCGCCTGAAGGCGGAGAAAAGGTCCGGCCTGCGCGTCCACGGCCGTACCGGCGAGAGCTGTCCCGTCTGCGGTGACACGATCCGCGAGGTCTCCTTCAGTGACTCCTCGCTCCAGTACTGCCCCACCTGCCAGACGGGGGGCAAGCCACTGGCGGACCGGAGGATGTCGAGACTGCTCAAGTGATCCGGCGCTCTCAGCTCGGGTCCAGCGTCACCAGATGCTCCCCGCCCGCTGTCCTGACCTCGTAGTGGTCGATCTGGTCGGCGTGGAAGGTGGAGCTGCCCATCATGGTGTCGTCGCCGGTGGCGTGGCCTGTGGCGTTCCAGCCGGTGACGGTCTCCTCCTTGCCGTCGCGGCCGACCGCGACGAGGTGACAGGCACGAGGGCCGGCCTCGTCCTTGACCTTGAGTTCCACCTGGGTGCCCCAGTCCTCGTCCTCGGTGGTGACCTGCGCCCACACCCCGGACCGGGCGTCGGTGGCCTCGACACTGGCGGCCGGCGCCGAGTCGCCGCCCGCCGTCAACGCGAGCGTGGGACCGCCCACCGCCAGGACCACCGAGGCGGCCACGGCGTACAGCACCCGCCTGCGGCGCGCCCGGTGCCGGACCGCGACCTCGCCGAGGAGGCGGTTCAGGAGCTGGGGGCCCGGCTGGGCCATGGGATGCACCACGCGGGGCGTGGCCCGTCGGTACAACATCATCTGACGGGTCACAGGACCGAACTCCGTCACGTGTGCCGCGCACTTGGGGCACTCCATGAGGTGGTCCTCGAAACGGAAGGACTCCGCCTCGTCCAGCACGCCGAGCGCGTACGCGCCGACGTCGCGATGCCTTTCCAAGGACCTCATGCGGAAACCTCGTGCCGTTGAGTGTGGGTGGTGTTACTCCTTGCTCCCACCGGTACGCACCAGCCCGCCGAATCACTCAAGGCATGCACAGAATCGTGACCATGGGATTCGGAGCGGGCGGTCCCGCGGATTGGTCCGAATCGAAAGAAATCTAGAACAGGTGGATGGCGAGGTGGCCGAGCGGCAGACCCAGCTGCCACGCGGGGGTCCACACCTTCGGACCCTCGTCCTCACCGAGCCCCGAGCCGCCGCCCGGCACGGCGTTCAGATCGGGTGCGAGCAGCTCCGTCTCCTCCAGCCAACGCCAGGCCTCCGCCGCGAGTTCGAGATCCGGCACGGGCTCGCCGGAGACGACCGCCTCGGCGGTGAGCGCGGCCATCCGCTCGCACACCCAGTCCTGCCACGGCTGGTCGTACGCCGTCAGGGACAGCCAGTTCTCCAGCTGGGAGACGACCTGGATGCCGGAGAGTTCGCCCTCGATGTCGGCGAGGAAGACGGTCAGCGCGAGCGCGTCGCGTCCGGCGCGGAACTCGAAGGACGTCGGCGGCATCAGATCGCCGGAACGCAGCAGCTCGTCGGCGATGTACTCGGCGTACAACCAGGCCATGGGGACGACGAGTTCGCCCCCGTCCGTGCTCTCTTGACCTCTGTGCAGCATCCCTTCCTGCCTTCCTCCGGTGCGTGCGCGTCGCCCGTCGCCGGGCCCCATCCGGAAAACGGATGAGGACAGCCGATTACTCAACAGGGGTCCGCGGCAAGGCACTTTACGGAGGTTTGACTTTCCCATTGGTTTCACCGCAGGTCGGCCGCGTATCCCGGAAGCACCCGGCGCAGGGCGCGCAGCGCGTAGTACGCGCGGGACTTCACGGTACCGGGCGGAATCCCCAGTACTTCCGCGGCCTCCGCCACACTCGCCCCCTGGAAATACACCAGCACCAGGACTTCACGGTGCTCCGGAGTGAGTGTCTTCACAGCCTCGCGCACATCGAGGGTGGCGGCCGCCCGTTCGGCGTGATCGGCACACACCCGCGCGTTCTCGAGAACCGCGTCGCCGACCTCCGCGGGACGTGCCTGCCGGGCCCGCCGCGCGTCGATCGCGAGCCGCCGTCCCACGGTCAGCAGCCACGGCCGTACGGAGTCGAAGTCGTCGGCGCGCAGCGCCTCGGGATGCTGCCAGGCGCGGACGAGGGTCTCCTGTACGAGGTCCTCGGCGCGCTGCCGGTCACCGTCACTGAGCCGGAGCAGGAGTGCGAAGAGGGGCCGGCCGTGCTCCCGCTGAAGCGCGGCGAGCTCGTGCTCGGCGGTCGTCCCGTTCGTGAGGGTGGTTCCGGCCGTCATGGCCGTATGGCACCTCAGGCCGGGGCCGGGGGACAGGGCCCGCACAAGGATCTGCGGCGGACGGTCGATCGCGTCGACGAACGGTTCGGTGAACGGTTGCTTCCGCCCCGGACGGGTCAAGTAGTCGTCCGGGCCGTTTGCGGATCCGGAGAAGCTCATACCTATTCGTCAGTAAATATGACCACAGTGGGGTGAGCTGATGATTGCACGCAGACGGCAGATTGCCCTGGCCCTCACGGCACTTCTCGCCGGAGGGGCCGCCTGCCAGGCGCACGACCACAAGACGCCCGGGCATCCGGCCCCGTCCGCCGCCGCGCCACGCGGTTTCACGCTCGTCGCCTCCGGGGACGTCCTGCCGCACAGCTCGATCATCGACCGGGCCCGCTTCGACGCGGGCGGCAACGGCTACGACTTCCGCCCGATGCTGGCCGGGATCCGATCCGTCGTCTCCCGCGCGGATCTGGCGCTGTGTCACATGGAGACCGTCTACGGCGCGAACGGGGACTACACCGGCTATCCCACCTTCAAGTCGCCGCCCGAGGTGGCCCGGGCCCTCGCCGACACCGGCTACGACGGCTGTTCCACCGCCTCCAACCACAGCCTCGACGACGGCGCCGACGGCATCCGCCGCACCCTCGACGCCCTCGACCGCGCGGGCGTACGGCACGCCGGATCGGCCCGCACCGAGCAGGAGGCACGCACGGCCACGGTCCTGCGCGCGGGCGCGGCGAAGGTGGCCCACCTCGCCTACACCTACGACACCAATGGCTTCCCGCTGCCCCAGGGGCAGCCCTGGGCGGTCGGCCTGATGGACGAGAAAAGGATCCTTGCGGACGCCCGGGCCGCCCGGAAAGCGGGCGCGGACGTGGTTGTCGTGTCGCTGCACTGGGGCACGGAATGGCAGGACGCGCCCGACGAGCAGCAGATGGCGCTGGCCCGCGACCTCACCGCCGCCCGCACCGGCTCCCGCCCCGACATCGACCTGATCCTCGGCACCCACGCCCATGTCCCGCAGGCGTACGAGAAGGTCAACGGCACCTGGGTCGTCTACGGCATGGGTGACCAGATCGCCGGTGAGATGTTCAACCACGAGGGCGCCCAGGACCCGCGCGGCAACCAGTCCACCCTCGGCCGCTTCACCTTTGCCCCGCCCGCCCGACCCGGGGAGCGCTGGCGGGTGACGAAAGCGGAGTTCGTACCCCAGATGTTCGACCTGGACGCCGGCCGGGTGGTGAACCTCAACCGGGCGATCGCGCAGGGCGCGGACCTGGACGGCGTGCGCGACCGCATCCGGGAGGTCGTGCTGAGCCGGGGCGCGGGCAAGGACGGGCTCACCATGGGGCGGTAGCCCGGGTCAGTCCACGTCCACGTGATCGAACGTCCGCAGCATCTCCTTGAGTACGCGAGTGCACGCCCGAAGCTCAGTGTCGGTCAGCTCGCCGCCGCCGACCTGCCGGTTCAGGGCGTGCTCCCGCGCGAGGACCGCGGTGATGACGGCCTCGCCCTGCGGTGTGATCCGGATCAGCGAGGACCGCTGGTGCGCGGGGTTGGGGGTGGTCTCCGCCCAGTCCCGGTCCAGGGTGTCGTTCACCATGCGCTGCACGAACTGCCGGGTCAGTGCCATGATCCGGCCCATCTGAGGCACCGTCATGGGCCCGTACCTGTGCAGCAGGACCAGAACGGAGCGCACGCCGACGGACACCCCCTCGATGTCCTGGCCCTGTTCGAGCTTGCGAAGGCCGCGCCGGTAGAGCGCGCCGATCAGGTCGAACACCTCACTGACCCGGTGGCCGAGATCGTCCGGTGGCAGCGGCTCGTCGATGTCGTTCACCCGGCCATCATGACAGCCGAGTTATGACACCTTGGTTGCCAAACTTGGGCGATGATGACACCTTGGTTGTCATGACAGCTGCTTCGGAACTGAGCTTCTTCGCATCTGCCGACGGGGAGATCGCCTATCTCGACGCCGGAACCGGGGACCCCGTGGTCCTCCTGCACGCCGGCTACATCGACCACCGCCTCTACGCGGCCCAGACGCCGGTCCTCGCCGCCGACCACCGCGTCCTCGCCGTGGACATCCGGGGCCACGGCTGGACCGCCAACGCCACCAAGCCGTTCCGCTGGGCCGACGACCTCGCCGACCTGCTGCGCCACCTCGACGTGGGCCCCGCGGTCGTGGCCGGTGTCTCGATGGGCGGAGCCATCGCCGGTGACATGGCGATCGAGTATCCGGAACTGGTCCGGGGGATCGTCCTGAGCGGTGCCTCCGTCAGCGACTTCCAGTACACCCACGAGGCGACCCGGAAGGTCGTCGCGGAATCCCGACGGGCCCTGGAATCGGGCGACATCGAGGGCTGGCTGAAGGTCTTCCTCGGGTCCGCCGCCGGACCGTTCCGCTCGCCCGACGAGCTCGACCCGCGCATCCTGGACCACCTGCGCGACATGGCCCTGCACACCATCGCCAAGCACACACCGGGCGAGCGGAACTGGCACGTACCCATGACCGACACCTGGGCCCGGGTCCCGAAGATCGACGTCCCGGTGCTCACCGTCAACGGCTCGCTCGACTCACCGGACCTGCTCGCCGACGCGGAACGCTTCGCACGCACCGCCCGCGACGGCCGCTCGGTCCTGGTGGAGGGCACCTCGCACTTCCCGAACCTGGAGAGGCCCGAGGAATTCAACGCGCTCGTCCTGGAGTTCCTGCGCGGGCTCTGAACACGCGGCGTCGGGCCCCTGTGGGCGCCCGTGGTACTCGTCGGAGCCCGCCCGGGGTTACGGCACCACCGTCACCGGCCACCGCCCGGCCTTGACCAGCCGAACCGCCACGGAGCCGACGATCCGGTGACCCGCCTGCTCCGAGGCGCCCACCACGACCGCGTCCGCCTTGAGTTCGTCCGCCGCCTTCGTCAGACCGCTGTAGGGGTCGCCGCGGAAGGTGTGGAACTCCCAGCGCACATCGAATATCCCCTTGTTCTGCTCGGTCGCGCGCCGGATCTGGGCGACCAGGTCCTCGGCGATCTCGTCCGTGGTCTCCGCGACCGGCGCGCCGAGCGCGGCGCCGGCGGCGAGCACCGGCTGGACGTACACCACGGCGAGCAGCGCGTGCTGTCGCCGGGCCAGACCTCCGGCGTACGCGGCGGCGCGGAGCGAGGAGTCGGAGCCGTCCACGCCGACGACGATCACCTTGGGCCCGTCCGTGCCCCGCTCGAACTGGTGCGAGTGCTGTTCCGTCACGGCTGTGAGGCTATCGGAAGCCGCAGGTCCGGACGGCATACGGGCCCCCGTCGAACGGGGAGGCGCAAGGTCGGCGGAACGGGGCACTCGAAGCGCGGGCCGCGAGCGGGCCGTCACCGACGTCCGCAGCAGCCCGTCGGCGCCCGGCCCCGACGGAGGGGACGAGGCCGGGCGCCGACCACCGAACGGCCTCGTACGACGTCGTCCTGAGGTCCCGTCATGCGCCGCACACGACCGGCGCGGAACGCCCGCGCTGGGCCGGGCGGGTGTATTGGTGCCGCCGCACCGGTGTTGCTGAGGTGCGTCGGCCGTCCGCCGGGCGACTGATGAGTCATGACGAAGGATCAGTTGTTCACACGGCTGTCGTCGAAGGCGGCAGCGGTGCTCACACGGCGTCGGGCCCTGCTGGCCGGCACGGTCGCCGTCGCGTCCGCCGGCACGGCCGGTGTGCTCGCGGCGGTCACCGGCGAGGAGCCGGTCCGGCCGGCCCTCCCCGCCGCAGGCCCCCCGGCCCACCGCCTGGCCAAGCCCTCGGCCTACCGCCTCCAGCCCCTGACCGGATACGGGCCGCCCGCCGCCGCCCCCCACAAGACCCTCGTACGCCACGAGCCGTTCCTGAAGATCTCCGGACGCGGCCGGACCATGGTGCTGACCTTCGACGACGGACCAGACCCGCGCTACACCCCGCACATCCTGGACACCCTCGCCGAGTACGACGTACGCGCGATGTTCTTCGTGTGCGGCGAGATGGCCGTCGACAACCAGGACCTGCTGGCCCGGATGGCGGACGAGGGACACATCGTCGGCAACCACACCTGGTCCCACCCGCTGCTCACCCGGCTCACCCGCTCCCGCATGCGCTCCGAGATGGAACGTACCTCCGACGTCATCGAGGACGCCTACGGCGAGCGGCCCGAGTGGTTCCGCGCCCCCTACGGCGCCTGGAACCGGGCGGCGTTCCAACTCGGCGCCGAACTCGGCATGGAGCCCCTCGCCTGGTCGGTCGACACCCTCGACTGGACCACCCCCGGCACCCGCACCATCGTCGGCAGGGTGGAGAACGGCGCCGCCCCCGGCGTCGTGGTGCTCTCGCACGACGCCGGGGGCAACCGTTCCCAGAGTGTCCGGGCGCTGCGCGACTATCTTCCGCAGCTTCTCGATTCCGGCTACCACATCACCGTGCCGCGACGGCATTACGCATAACCGGAACACGCCGGCCGGGCCGGGGAACGCTCAGCGGACCTCGGCCAGGCGGGCGAAGACCACGACGTTCCCGGCGTAACCGCTCTGCTTGGAAAAGCCGCCCCCGCAGGTGATGACCCGCAATTCGGGCGCGCCCTTCGAGCCGTAGACACGGTCGCCCGGGAAATCGTTCTTCTCGAAGACCTCGATGCCGTAGATCTCGAAGACCGCCGTCTTTCCGTCCTTGCGCCGTACCTCGATGCGATTTCCCTTCTTCAGGGCTCCGAGTCCGTAGAACACGGCGGGGCCCTGTTTGTTGTCGACATGGCCGACGACGACGGCGGTGCCCTTCTCGCCGGGGGAGACCGCGCCGGTGAACCAGCCGGCCAGGTTCGGGTCCTCCGGCGGCGGCGCGCCGACCCAGCCGTCCGGGTCCAGTCCGACCGGCGTCACCGGCGCGTCGACCCGGATCGCCGGGATGGAGACCCGGTCGGGCACGGCGAACGGCAAGGGAGCGGGGGAGTTGCCGAAGGTGCTGCCGGGCGCCACCCGGCTGTCCGCCGCGGCCGCCGACGCGGGCTGCGGCGGCCCGACGTCGAACTCCCCCGAGCCGTTCCGGATGAGTGCGAGGCCGGTCAGCAGAACAAGCGCTATCACGCCCCAGGGAGCGCGCTTCTTGCGCTGCTCCTCCTCTTCGGCCAGACCGGCCAGCTCGGACGCAGACATTGACTTCCCCTCTCGACACGGCCGTCGCCACGTCATGCGCGCATGCAAGAACGCTAAGTCCCGCGCGGGAAAGCGGCGACGGGGCCGGCGCGAACGGGTGGCCCCGAATGCGCGTGGTGCGCCATCCGAGTTGCCGTGAACAGGAATTTTCTGACGGTCCGTGACCTGCGGAGATATCCGATTGTGGGCTAATCGCTCGGCGTGTCCTCTCACCGGGACGGACCAGTGTCGAAATGCGGGCCGGCGCAAGGCATCTGAGGGTCTGTCTGGGAGGCGCTTTCTCGCCGATCAACCGGGGACAGTTCCCGGGGCGTCTTCCGCGGAGGATCACATGCGTACTACTCGTGCCCTGGCGGCCGCCGGCGCCGCGGTCGCCGTGCTCGGACTCGCCGTTCCCACGGCCGTCGCGCGGGACGGCATGAACCTGAGCCCGAGCAATGCCGTCGCCCTGCCCAGCGTCATCGCCCGGGGCGGTCAACTGACCATCACCGTCAACAACTGCACCGGCGACGCCACCGCGAGCTCGGACGCCTTCCCGGCGGCCAAGCTGAAGACCGGCACCAACAACCTGGCGACGGGAACCGCCACGGTCAACACGAACGCCGCAACGGGGTCGCACAGCATCAGCGTCCTGTGTGGGAACGGCACCGTGATCAACCCCACGGCCTTCACCGTCATCGGTGGTGTCCGCGGTGGTCTCGGCGGCAGCAGCACCACCGGGGCCACCCCGACCGACATGGCCATCGGCGGCGGTCTCGTGGCGCTGGCGGTCATCGGCGGAGGGGTCTTCTGGATGCGTCGCCGGTCCGAGCGGCACATCTGATCTCCGCCCCCTCGGAGAGCTCCGAGCGCACGTGACACGGGCGTCCGCCCCGGTTTCCGAAAGGGGCCGGGGCGGACGCCCGTCGTGGTTGCCGCGGTCAGCCGCCGTCCTCGCCGGTCCGGCGACGGGAGAAGTGGTACGCCGCCCCGACCGAGCCCACGATCAGCGCGGCACCCATGCCGATCTCCTTGAGGTCGAACCCGGCGAGGCTGCCGCCCTCACCGGCGTGCACACCGCGGCCGGGCTGGAGCGGCACCGGTGTGGGGCCGACCGGGCGGCCGCCGGCGATGGTCAGACCTGTGGACCCGCTCACGCCGTCACAGGTGAACGTCACCTGGTACGCCGCGCCGGGTCTGGCGTCCCAGTCGACGACGGCCGTGGCCTGGTTCCTGTTCGACGGGATGGTGATGGTGTCGAAGACCGCCGAGGTGACCGTCGCCGATCCCTTGCAGCCGCCGTGGTCCCGCTCCAGGCGCAGCGTCACCTGTCCGCCTGCGGCGATGGTCGAGGGCAGGACACTGAAACCGAAGGGCGTGATGTTGCCGCTCTTGGCCACGGCGGCCGGTGCGGAGAAGGTCAGGGCGGCGATGCCCAGCAGTGCGGCCGAAGCGACGCGTATCGCGCGCATGGTGGTTCCTCCGGTCCCCGAGGAGCAACTGCGGACCTTTTCCGCCTACGTCGGAAATGCACCTCGATGACCGAAACGCTAGGAACAGGTGTACGTCCGCGCGATCGCAGTCGCGCCGAATGGGGCACACGTGTGGGCCGCTCAGGGGACGCCGGCGGCGTGTCGGACGCCGGACGTCCCCCGAAGGTGCCCGTGGTGAGACGCCGTCAGCCCTTGATGCCCGGGAAGAGCGAGAGGAACGGCTCCGCCGAGGCCGTGATGCCACGGCTGTAGGGGGCGTCGAAGTCCCAGATCAGGAAGAGCAGGAACGCGATCAGCGAGGAGAACAGGGCGGCGAGGATCAGCTCGCGCGGTGTCCGCCGGATCTGCAGGGCGAAGATCATCCCGATGGTGATGACGCCGCCGCCCAGCAGACCGAACCACACGACCCCGGGCATCGTCGGCGAGACCGAGTCGGCGCGGGCGTTGCGCGCCTGGTCCACGGCCGCCACCTGGTCGACGAGCGGCTGGTAGGCCTGCGCCTCGAAGTCCGACTTGGGCTGGTAGGAGGTGACGTCCGTGCGGATCCGGTCGAGGAGCTCGGCGCCGCGTTCGGTCGTCCGGTCGTGGTCGGACATCTCCTTCCACTCCACGGTGACGACGTGTCCGACATAGGCGTTGACATCGGCCCTAATGCGGTCACGGACGTCGGCCGGATAGACCTGTACCCGCTCCGAGATCTCGTGCAGCGCCTGGGCCTCCGCCTGTACGTGGTCCTGAGCGGCGCTGCGCGCCTCCCAGACGCCCGCGATGGCCAGGCCCAGGACGATGGCGTAGACCACCCCGATCCACATCGTCATGTACTCGATGACGTCCGGGGTCTCGTTGGGATCCTCGTCCACGGCGGCCGTCTTGTGACGGACGAGGGTGATGGTGACGACCACGGCGCAGACGGCCACCATCGCGAGGACGAGAACAAGCCATTCCGGCAAGGGATGCCTCCAGGATCGGCATTAGCGGGGCCGCAGGGCGGCCACGGCGACCACCGCGGGCGCGGTGATGAGCAGGACGTAGATCACGGGCGAGGTCGTGCTGTGCGTGGGCCGGTCCGGCGCCTTCGCGTGGTGGTAGGCCGGATAGGTCACCGGGGACGCGGAGGGGCCGGGGGCCGGCTTGGGCGGGGGCGTCCGGGTGGGGGTCGGCGTCGGGGTCGGGGTCGGGGTGGGCGTGGAGGGCGGCGTTGGTCGCGCCCGTGGTGCCGGCGGCTGGGGTGCCGGTGCGGGGGGCGGGGGTGCGGGCGGTGGCTCCGGGGTCGGCGTCGGCTTCGGCTTCGTGGGCCTCGGCGTCGGGCGCGGCGTCGGCGTGAGGTCGGGGGAGGGCGTCGGAGTGCAAGGCGGCTCGGGTGGAGTGGGTGTCGGGATGGGTGTGGGCTTCGGCTTCGGGCACGGCGGCACAGTGGGCCAGGTGAGGCTCCCGGCGGCCGCGACGGCCTCGGTGCCTTCGGGACCGACCGAGGCGTAGGCGCAGGCGTCCGCCTCGGCGACCCCGGCCGTCGGACCGACGAGCGCCCACGTCAACGCCAACAGGGCCAACACTCGTATGGCGGAGGCGGCTTGAGGTGACTCGGGTCGATGCACGACGGCGATCATGAGGCCTGTCACGCCGTCTCACGCGCGGGCGCGAAGAGATTGCTCCGAAGGAGGGATAAACCGTCGCGCGATGTTTGAATCCCGGGCATTCGTTCCTCGAAGAGGCGTACATGTGTGCGGCCTGAGGCGGGTGTGGTCACAGTCTCCGAAAAGAAATATGCGGGGCGGTTGAACACAACCCCTGCTCCGGTGCGTATCCATGGTCGTGCGGCGGCGCAGACGGGCGCTGCAACACCCTTAAGAAATATGGGGAGTTGACGATGAAGACCTCCTGGCGGAACGCCTCACTCGTGGCGAGTGCTGCGGTCGTGCTGGCGCTGACGACGGCGTGTGGCCAGGAAGGCGGCACCTCGTCGGTGGGCAGCCAGAATGTCGGCGCCACTGCGGCGGCGGGCGGCTACGGCGGCGTGGGTTCCGGTCTCGGGACCGAGACCAGCCCCAGTGCGAGTTCGACCTCGATCGGCCAGGGAAACCTGGGAGCCCAGTCGGCCTCGGCCGGCAAGCTCGAGGTTTCCGCGAACGCCGAGCTCGGGAAGGTGCTGACCGACAGCAACGGCCTCAGCCTCTACCGGTTCGACGAGGACACCGCGGAGCCGCCGAAGTCCAACTGCGACGGCACCTGCGCCACCACCTGGCCTCCGGTGCCCGCGGACGACGCCTCGGCGGGAGCCGGTATCGACAAGGCGCTGCTCGGTGAGGTGACCCGCACCGACGGCACCAAGCAGCTGACCATCGGTGGCTGGCCGGCCTACCGCTATGCGAAGGACACCAAGGCCGGCGACCTGACCGGCCAGGGCGTGGGTGGCAAGTGGTACGCGCTGGCGCCCACCGGCAAGAAGGCGACGCTCGCCAGCCTGCCCGGACTGTCCACGCGCAACGACCCCAACTTGGGCGAGATCGTCGTCGACAAGAACGGCATGACGGTCTACCGCTTCGCCAAGGACAAGGCCTGGCCCGAGCCGGTCTCCAACTGCACGGGCGCCTGCCTGGAGAAGTGGCCGGTCGTGGGCCCCGTGTCGGCGAACGACACCAAGGACGTACAGAAGAAGGGCCTGATGAGCTTCACCCGCTCCGACGGCGTCAAGCAGCAGACGGTCAACTGCTCGCCGATCTACACCTTCGCGGGTGACAAGGCGGCCGGGGACACCAACGGGCAGGGCGTCGGCGGCACCTGGTACGCCGTCCGCCCCAACGGAGACATGGTCGGCATCTCCGACAAGTGACACCGGCCTCACCGATCCACCGGTCCGACCTCTCCGCGCCGCACGGAGGGGTCGGACCGGTTTGTCGTCATTCCCCCCAACTCCCCGCGAGTCGGCGCCCACTTCGGAACTCTCCGCAGTGCGGCGCCTACTGTTCGTAGAGATTGCGCAGCGGCGTCACAGCGGCACGTGCCGCAGGCAGTGACCGGGAACGGACGGTCAATTTCCGTTTCCGCTCGCTCCATTGGCGGGCGATCAGTAGCCTCAGCTCGAACACCGGATCGCCTACGCCTTGGAGAGATAGATGGAGCGTCCCGCCTGGGCTCCCCGGAACATCGACATCTCGGTGCCGAGTGTCTCTCGTATCTACGACTTCTACCTGGGCGGTTCGCACAACTTCGAGGTCGACCGGGAAGCCGCCCGCAGGGCCATGGAGTTCGCGCCGGGACTGCCGAAGACCATGCAGGCCAACCGGGCGTTCCTGCGGCGGGCGGTGCGGTTCGCAGCCGACCAGGGCCTCACCCAGTTCCTCGACATCGGCTCGGGCATCCCCACCTTCGGCAGCGTCCACGAGGTCGCCCAGGGTGTGAGCCCCGGCGCCCGTGTCGTCTACGTCGACCACGACCCGGTGGCCGTCGCGCACAGCCAGGCGGTCCTCGCAGGCAACGCGGACGCGGGAGTCGTGGCCGCCGATCTCCGCAAGCCCGGGGAGATCCTCGCGAGCCCCGAGGTGCAGCGCCTCATCGACCTGAACCGGCCGGTGGCGCTGCTTCTCGTTGCCATACTGCACTTCGTGGAAGACGCGGACGACCCGTACGGAGCGGTGGCCGAGTTGCGCGACGCGCTCGCGCCGGGCAGCCTCCTGGTGCTCACCCATGCCTCGTACGAGGGAATGCCCCTTCCGCCCGAGCGGGCCGAGGGCGCGGTGGACGTGTACAAGGACATCCGCAACCCGCTGATCATGCGCTCGCGCGACGAGATCGCGCGGTTCTTCGAGGGGTACGACATGGTGGAACCGGGACTGGTGTCGCCGCCGAGGTGGCGGCCCGAGTCGGCGACCTGGGACCCCGACGACGAGGATCCGTGGGCCTTCACCGGGTTCGCCGGCGTGGGACGCACGGCGTGAGCGCGGAGCCGGACAGCTCGGAGGACAGACTGCGCCGGTTCGTGACGATCTGGAGCCGGGCCGTGTTCCCGGTGACGTCGACGTCCGCGACCCGCCCGGAGTTCGAGGAGCAACTGCTTCCGCTGGCCCGCCGGTTGAGCGAGGCACTGCGGGCCAGGATCCCCGACACGGACGAGGGCCGGGCGGTCGGCACCGCCCTCGTCGCCGCGCACTGCACGGACCCGGACGCGCTGACCCGCTCCCTGGACTGCGTCGACGCCTATCTGGTGCTCTACTGCGGCGGCGACGGCGACCCCGAGGACCTGCGCAGCCGGTCAGCGCGGCTCCAGCACGCCATGGCCGCCGGGTTCGCGCAGGCACTGCGGGAGCGGACGCTGGCCGAGCAGGAGGCCATCGCGCAGGCCGCGTTGGAGGCGCAGGGCGTCGTGGCGCAGGCGCTGCACGCGACCGAGGCGCGCTTCCGGGCGGTCTTCGAGGGCGCGGCCATAGGGATCGGCATCGCCGACCTGGACGGCAACGTCCTCCAGGTCAACGGAGCGCTGCTGCGCATGTTCGGCCTCACCGACCGGGCGATGCGCGGGCGCCGGGTCCAGGAGTGGACCCACCCCGACGACGCACCCCAGACCTGGACGCTCTACGACGAGCTCGTGCGCGGCGACCGCGAGCACTTTCACCTCGAAAAGGCCTTCTACCGTCCGGACGGTACGGTCCTGTGGACCAACCTGACGGTCTCCCTGCTGCGTGACGCCGACGGGATTCCGCAGTACCAGCTCGCCCTCATGGAGGACACCACCGAGCGCCGGCTGCTCAACCTCCGGCTGCGCTACGAGGCCACCCACGACGCCCTCACCGGACTGCCCAACCGGACGCTGTTCTTCGAGCGACTGGAGAAGGCGGTCAGCGCCGGCGAGGGCCAGCGGTTCGGCCTGTGCTACCTCGACCTCGACGGCTTCAAGACCATCAACGACAGCCTGGGCCACGCCGCCGGCGACCGGCTCCTCGTCGAGGTCGCCGACCGGCTCCAGTCCTGCGCGACCGCGCCCGGCGAGATGGTCGCCCGGCTCGGCGGCGACGAGTTCGTGGCGCTGACCACGGGCCCGGACACCGAGGCCGAGGTCGACGAACTCGCGGCGCGCATCATGAACGTGCTGATCGCCCCGGTCCGCATCGAGGGCCGGGACCTGACCGTGCGCGGCAGCATCGGCATCGTCGAGGGCCCGGCGGGGGAGCGCGGCCCCGCGGAGGTGCTGCGCAGCGCCGACATCACGATGTACCGGGCCAAGTCGGCGGGCGGCAACCGCTTCGAGCTGGCCGACCCGGAGGCCGACGCCAGCGCCATCACCCGGCACGGGCTGACCACTGCGCTGCCCGCGGCCCTGGAGCGCGGCGAGTTCTTCATCGAGTACCAGCCGCTGGTGCACCTCGGTGACGGCAGCGTGCGGGGCGCCGAGGCGCTGGTGCGCTGGCTGCACCCGCAGCACGGGGTCCTCGGCCCGGACCGGTTCATCCCGCTCGCCGAGCACACCGGACTGATCGTGCCGCTGGGCCGCTGGGTCCTGGAGCAGTCGGTGCGGCAGGTCCGCGAGTGGCGAGAACGCTACGGTGCGGACGAGGTGAACGGCCCTCTCCGTATCAACGTCAACCTCTCGCCGTGCCAGCTCACCCACCCCGGCCTGGTCCAGGAAACCGTGGACATCCTGGAGCGCACCGGAGTCGAACCGGAGGCGCTCTGCCTGGAGGTGACCGAGTCGGCCCTCATCGGCGCCGACGACGACCTCCTCAAGCCGTTGCGCCAACTCGCCGAGATGGGCGTGGACATCGCCCTCGACGACTTCGGCACCGGCTACTCGAACCTGGCGAACCTTCGCCGCCTCCCGGTCGGCGTCCTCAAGCTGGACCGCTCCTTCACCCAGAGCATGCAGCAGTTCCCCGCCGATCCCGTCGACCTCAAGATCGTCGAGGGGATCGTCTCGCTCGCCCACAGCCTCGACCTCGCGGTGACGGTCGAGGGCGTCGAAACCGGCGCCCAGGCCGAGCAGTTGCGGATACTGGGCTGCGACACGGCCCAGGGCTGGTACTACGCCCGCCCGGGCCCGCCGGACCGGCTGCACGAACTGGCACTGACGGACGCGACGGGCTGAGGCCCGCCTCGGACTAAGGCAGCGGGATCGAGCGCAGGGAACCGTGGGTGCGGGCCATGACGAGGACGTGGCCCGTGTCCCCGCCCGGCACGACGACCACCGGGTATTCGCCGCCCCTCGTCTGCGCGTAGGCCGGTGACATGCGCGGCGCGGCGCTTCCGGTCCCTCGCGGACCGGCGTGCAGGTCGATCGTGATCAGGCGCCCCCGCGTGGCGCGGTCGTTGACGGGAGTGAAGGTCACCAACCGGCCGGCGGTCACGGTGGCGTCCGCCTCGGTGGCGTACGTGCTCCACAGTCTGCGGTCGTGCTCGAGGTCGTACGCGAACCAGTCGCCCGCACTCGTGTCCTCGGCGCCGGCCTCGTACAGCACCAGGACCCCGTCGTCGGAGATCACCCCGTGCACGGGCTTGTTGATCGTGTTGCGCGGGGTCGGCAGTGGCCTCAGTGTCGCCGGATCCAGGCGGTGCATGGGCGGGAAGGTGTCCTCGGCGGAGAACGGGCTGCCGGTGCAGACCAGGTAGTGGCCGCCGGTGACGAGGTGCGGGCACGCGACGCCCGTGGGGGTGGTCGCCACCGTGTCGCCGGTGCGGGCGTCGCGGGCGGTGACCCGGGTGCCGTCGGTCGTGTAGACGCGGCCCCGGAAGGCGGCAAGGGGTTCGCCCGTGCTCCAGCCGACGGTCCGGTGCCACAGGGCTGTGCCGTCGGACGCGCGAACGGCGTCGAGGGCGGCGCCGGTGCCGGTGAGGGGATCCGGTGCGTGGAGAGCGTAGACGACCCCGTCCGCGGCGCCGAGGGCGAAGTGGCCGCGGCCGGTGGGCAGTCGACGGGTCCACGCCTGCGCACCCGTGCGCAGGTTCGCCGCACGGAGCCTGCCCGCGACCCCGGTCACGGCCCGTTCGTCGGCCGCGTCGACGACGAGTCCGGCGCTGTCGCCGCGGTCGCCTGCGGGCACGGTCCAGGTGACACGGCCGTCGGCCCGCGAACGCCCCACGAATCCGCCGGAGTCGGTCGCGCACACCACCTGGTGCGCCGTCGCGCCGCAACTGCCGTGGGCCTCCTGGCTGGAGAGAGACGCCGTCCACGCCCGCCACGGGCCCGAGACAGACGTCGAGGTCGTCTCCACCGTCGGCCCCGAGGCGCCGGACGGCGACGAGACCGCCGGGCTCTTCGGTCCGCCGGACGCTGTGTTCCCCGCGCATCCCACCAGCACCAGCAAGGCCGCGCCCACCGCGACGATCCGCCGCTTCATCCCCGCCCACCCCCGTCCGCGAAAACCTCATGCTACGACCGCTCAACGCTCCAGCAACATCCGTTGCAACTCCCGTGCCGCCCGCGGCGGAGCCACATCGCTGCGGTGCGCCAGCGCGATCGTCCGGTGCAGACCGGGCCGGGCGAGCGGGGTGACCCGCAGTCCCCGTCCCGTGCGGGTGGCGACCATGCGCGGTACGACGGCCACCCCCAGGCCCGCCCGCACGAAGCCCAGCACCGCGTCCATCTCCCCGCCCTCCACCGCGAAGTCCGGCTCGAAGCCCTCGGCGCGGCATGCGGCCACGGTCAGTTCGCGGAGGTCGTAGCCGTGCCGGAACATCACCAGGGGCTCGCTCTCCAGGTCGGCGATGCGCACGGTGCGCCGGCCGGGACCGCCGGGGGCGGGCGACTCCGGCGACGAGACGACGACCAGGTCCTCGCGCAGCAG
The DNA here is from genome assembly GCF_036174265.1 of Streptomyces sp. NBC_00285. Classification (NCBI taxonomy): domain Bacteria; kingdom Bacillati; phylum Actinomycetota; class Actinomycetes; order Kitasatosporales; family Streptomycetaceae; genus Streptomyces; species Streptomyces sp. NBC_00285. The sequence goes on from NZ_CP108055.1 coordinate 9,227,685, forward strand.
CTCCACCGTCGTCAGCGCCGGGGACGGCGTGGGCAGCGGGAGGACCACCAGAGCCAGGTCGAGGGCGCCGCGCGCGAGTTCCCGTACGAGATCGTGGGAGCCGCCCTCCTCGATCATCAGCCGGATACCGGGATAGCGGTCGTGGAAGCCCCGCAGCACGTCCGGCAGCAGGCCGGTGCACAGGCTCGGGGTCGCGCCCAGCCGGATCCGGCCGCTGCGCAGCTGCACCAGCTCCTGCACCTCGTGCCGGGCGGTGTCCGCGTCGGCCAGGATGCGACGGGCCAGCGGCAGCAGGGCCTCGCCCGCGTCGGTGAGGGTGATGTTGCCGCGCGCCCGCAGGAACAGATCGGCCCCGAGCTCCCGCTCCAGTGCCTTGATCTGCTGGGAGAGGGACGGCTGCGCGACGTGGACCAGGTCGGCGGCGCGGGTGAAGTGACGGGCCTCGGCGACCGCCACGAAGTACTGGAGCTGCTGGAACTGCATCCCCTGACGATAGCTGTTCCCTATGGAAACGAGCCGGACCATGTCTTGGACCGATCGGGTCCCTCGGCTCTAGCGTCTTGACCCATGGCTCTGGCAACGCGGACGGACCGACGGCCGTCCATGGCACGCACCGTGTGGGACAGCACCGTCGGAAAGAAGACCGTGATGGCTGTCAGCGGCCTGATCATGCTGCTGTACCTGGTCGTCCACATGATCGGCAATCTGAAGATCTTCTTCGGCGCGGGCGAGTTCAACCACTACGCGCACTGGCTGCGCACCGTCGGCGAACCGTTCATGCACTACGAGTGGACGCTCTGGATCATCCGGATCCTGCTGGTGGCCGCCGTCGTCGCCCACGCCACCTCGGCGTACCAGCTCAATCGCCGCGACATCAGGGCGCGGCCCGGGAAGTACGTGCACAAGAAGCCGCGGGCGAGCTACGCGACCCGCACCATGCGCTGGGGCGGCATCATCCTCGCCCTGTTCATCGTGTGGCACATCCTCGACCTGACGACCGGCACCGTGCACTCCGGCGGCTTCCAGGAGGGCCACCCCTACCAGAACGTCGTGGACACCTTCTCCACCTGGTACGGCAACGTCGTCTACATCGTCGCGATGCTCGCTCTCGGCCTGCACGTCCGGCACGGCTTCTGGAGTGCCGCCCAGACCCTCGGCGTCGGCAGCCGCACCCGCGACCGCGCCCTGAGGGCGATCGCCGACGCCCTCGCACTGCTGCTCACGGCCGGCTTCATCGCCGTACCCGTGGGCGTGATGACCGGAGTGGTGAGCTGAACATGACCTACGTCGACTACACGACCGGCTCGGCGCTGACAGACGACAAGGCACCCGCCGGGCCCGTCAACGAGCGCTGGGACAAGCGCCGTTTCGAGGCGAAGCTGGTCAACCCCGCCAACCGCCGCAAGCACACCGTGATCGTCGTCGGGACGGGTCTGGCGGGCGGCTCCGCCGGGGCCACGCTCGCCGAACAGGGCTACCACGTCGTCCAGTTCTGCTACCAGGACTCCCCGCGCCGGGCCCACTCCATCGCCGCGCAGGGCGGCATCAACGCGGCCAAGAACTACCGCAACGACGGCGACTCGATCCACCGGCTGTTCTACGACACCGTCAAGGGCGGCGACTTCAGGGCGCGGGAGTCCAACGTGCACCGCCTGGCGCAGATCTCGGTGGAGATCATCGACCAGTGCGTGGCACAGGGCGTGCCCTTCGCCCGGGAGTACGGCGGTCTGCTCGACACCCGTTCCTTCGGCGGAGTGCAGGTATCCCGGACCTTCTACGCCCGCGGCCAGACGGGTCAGCAGCTCCTGCTCGGCGCCTACCAGGCACTCAGCAGGCAGATTGCCGCCGGGAACATCGAGATGCACCCGCGCACCGAGATGCTCGACCTGATCGTCGTCGACGGACGGGCCCGCGGGATCGTGGCGCGCGATCTGGTCACCGGGAGCATCGACACCTACTTCGCGGACGCGGTGGTGCTGGCCTCCGGCGGCTACGGCAACGTCTTCTACCTCTCGACCAACGCCATGAACTCCAACGCGACGGCCGTGTGGCGGGCCCATCGCCGCGGCGCCCACTTCGCCAACCCCTGCTTCACACAGATCCATCCGACGTGCATCCCGCGCACCGGCGAGCACCAGTCCAAGCTCACCCTGATGAGCGAGTCGCTGCGCAACGACGGCCGGATCTGGGTGCCGAAGGCCAGGGGCGACGACCGTCCGCCGAACAGGATCCCCGAGGACGAGCGCGACTACTACCTGGAACGCATCTACCCGTCCTTCGGCAACCTGGTCCCACGCGACATCGCCTCCCGCGCAGCCAAGAACGTCTGCGACGAGGGCAGGGGCGTCGGCCCCGGCGGACAGGGCGTCTACCTCGACTTCGCCGACGCCATCGAGCGGATGGGCCGGGGGGCCGTGGAGGCGAAGTACGGCAACCTCTTCGACATGTACCAGCGGATCACCGACGAGGATCCGTACGAGGTGCCGATGCGGATCTATCCCGCCGTGCACTACACGATGGGCGGACTGTGGGTCGACTACGACCTCCAGACCACCGTCCCCGGCCTGTTCGCGATCGGCGAGGCCAACTTCTCCGACCACGGGGCGAACCGCCTGGGCGCCTCCGCACTGATGCAGGGCCTCGCCGACGGCTACTTCGTGCTGCCTGCGACCATCAACGACTACCTCGCCCGCAACCCGCACCAGGACACGGTGAACGGCGAACACCCCGCCGTGCAGGAGGTGTTGGCGGAGACCGAGGACCGGCTCAACCTGCTCCTCGCCGTCGACGGCGACCGCACCCCCGACTCCTTCCACCGTGAACTCGGTGAACTCATGTGGGAGTTCTGCGGGATGGCACGCACCGACTCCGGTCTGCGCAAGGCACTTGAACGCATCCCGCAGATCCGCGAGGAGTTCTGGCGCCGCATCAAGGTCCCGGGCACCGGCGAGGAGTTCAACCAGTCGCTGGAGAAGGCGAATCGCGTCGTCGACTACCTGGAGCTCGCCGAGCTGATGTGCCTCGACGCGCTGCACCGCGCCGAGTCCTGCGGGGGCCACTTCCGCGAGGAGTCCCAGACACCCGATGGTGAAGCCGCCCGCAGGGACGAGGAGTTCACCTACGCGGCCGCCTGGGAGTTCACCGGCACCGGCCAAGCTCCCGTCCTGCACAGGGAAGACCTGGTCTTCGAGTATGTCCACCCCACTCAGCGGAGCTACGCATGAAGCTCACCCTGCGCGTCTGGCGACAGCGCCACGCCGACGCCGACGGCGCGATGTCCACGTACGAGGTGGACGGCATCTCGTCCGACATGTCCTTCCTGGAGATGCTGGACACCCTCAACGAGGAGCTCATCCTGCGCGGTGAGGACCCCGTCGCCTTCGACCACGACTGCCGTGAGGGCATCTGCGGCGCGTGTTCGCTGGTGATCAACGGGGACGCGCACGGGCCCGAACGCACCACCACCTGCCAGTTGCACATGCGGTCCTTCTCGGACGGCGACACGATCGACATCGAGCCGTGGCGGGCCTCCGCGTTCCCGGTGATCAAGGACCTGGTCGTCGACCGGTCGGCCTTCGACCGGATCATCCAGGCCGGTGGCTACGTCACCGCGCCCACCGGGGCGGCTCCGGAGGCGCATGCCACGCCGGTGCCGAAACCGGACGCCGACTTCGCCTTCGAGCATGCCGAGTGCATCGGATGCGGGGCATGTGTGGCCGCGTGCCCCAACGGGGCGGCGATGCTCTTCACCTCGGCCAAGGTCAACCACCTGAACGTGCTGCCGCAGGGCGCGCCCGAACGGGAGACGCGGGTGCTGGACATGGTGGCGCAGATGGACGACGAGGGCTTCGGAGGGTGCACCCTGGCGGGCGAGTGCGCGACCGCCTGCCCCAAGGGGATTCCGCTGGTGTCCATCACGAGCATGAACAGGGAATGGCTGCGGGCCACGCGCAAGGTGGGGAAGCGGTAGCCGCCGCGTCGCGGCAGGTCGCGTGATCCCCGCGCCCTTGCGCGGGCGTTGACTGCGGGGCGCTGCAATGAACGTTCGCCGACCAGTGCGGACGGGTGGGGCCGGACATGGTGCTCAGGTCCGGCCCCACCAAGGTCACTCGGCGGTCCGGCACAAGGGCCGGCTCCCTGCGGCCACCGGCCCGACACCGGCCGGTCGGCGGAGTCGGAGGCCCCGGACACCTTGTCCGAGCCGTTCAGCAGCCGCACATCCGCGCTCTCGGAACCGGTCACGTACACGCCAACCTGCATCGGCACAACAGGGAGGGCGGCACCGCTCGCCGCCTCCGTATGAGACCTGGAGAGTGCCATGACCGGCGTTTCCACCCTCGACCGTCCCCCGCAGAGCCTTGCCCCCACCCGCTACACCGTCACCCTGGCCCGCGACGAGGACGACGTACGTGCCGCGCAGCGGCTGCGGCACGACGTGTTCGCCGGCGAGATGGGTGCCCTCCTGACCACCTCGGCACCCGGCCTCGACGTCGACGGCTTCGACGCCCACTGCGATCACCTGCTCGTCCGCGACAACATGACCGGCCAGGTCGTCGGCACGTACCGGCTGCTGCCCCCGGAGCGCGCCGCGGTGGCCGGACGCCTGTACTCGGAGAGCGAGTTCGACCTCGCGCCCCTCGCCGCCCTCCGCCCGGGCCTCGTCGAGGTCGGCCGCTCCTGCGTCCACCCCGACCACCGCGACGGGGCCGTCATCGGCCTCATCTGGGCCGGGATCGCCCGCTACATGGTGGACCGCGGCCACGACTGGCTGGCTGGCTGCTGCTCGATCCCGCTCGCCGACGGCGGGACGCTCGCAGCGGGCACCTGGGACCGCGTCCGCACCAAGTACCTGGCTCCCGAGGAGTTCCGGGTACGACCCCTGCTGCCCTGGGAGCCCGGGACCGGGATGCCCGCCGCCCACACCGAACTGCCCCCGCTGCTGCGCGGCTACCTCCGTCTCGGCGCCTGGGTGTGCGGCCCGCCCGCCCACGACCCGGACTTCGGGGTCGCCGACATGTTCGTGCTGCTGTCGATGCGCCGGGTCAACGCCCGCTATCTGCGGCACTTCCTCTCGCTCGCCCCGGCCGGATGAGCGTCTGGCTGCCCAGCGCGCCCTGCACCCCGGGCGCGTGCGTGGGACCGGCGGGATCCGCCACGGCCGTACCCCGTGCCGTGCTGCGGCTGGTGGCGGTCACGGCGGTGCTGCTCGCCGGGATCGCGCTCTTGCCGGCCGGCCGGTGGGTCCCGGCCGGCGCGGTCCGGTGGTGGTGCCGGACCGTGGTGCGTGCCTCGGGGGTCCGGGTCCGCATGACCGGCGCCACCGCGCCCGCGGGCGGTGTGCTCCTGGTCGCCAACCACATCTCCTGGTTGGACATCCCGCTGCTCGCCGCTGTACGCCCCGCCCGGATGGTCGCCAAGTCCGAGATCCGGCACTGGCCCGTGGCGGGCCGGCTCACGGCCTGTAGTGGCGCGCTGTTCATCGAGCGGGACCGGCTGCGTGCCCTCCCGGACACGGTCGCCCGCATCGCCGAAGCGCTGCGTGAAGGGGCCGCGGTCGCTGTCTTTCCCGAGGGGAGCACCTGGTGCGGCCGCGCCCAGGGGGAGTTCCGACGCGCGGTGTTCCAGGCGGCCCTGGACGCCGGGGTGCCCGTCCAGCCGGTGAGCCTGCGCTACCGCCTCGTCGAGGGCGGGGCGAGCACGGCACCGGCCTTCATCGGCGACGACTCTCTGCTCGCCTCGGTATGGCGGGTCGTGTCGGCGCGCGGCCTGGTGGCCGAGGTGGAGGTCCCGGAACCCGTCCCCGCAGGCAGCCACCCCGACCGCCGCTCACTGGCCCGGGCGGCACAGTCGGGCGCGTGCCACGACCGGACTGGGCAGCACACGGCCGCCTGACACCCCGAACGGCCACGACACCGCAGGAGACGAGCCGCCCTGCGGCCGTCGTGAGACCGGCCGGCGCCGGCCCGGAGTTGCCCGTACGGCCCTGAGCGTGACGAGCGAGGATGTCCCGCAGGTGTTCTTGCCCGGCCGGGCGACGCGGCGCCGGATCGGGCGTCGGCGACTGCTCGGTCGTACGGTGGACGCGGCCGGGCCCGTGACACTCCGGCGGCCGTGTCGACCTCAACCGGAGGTGATCGTCGCCAGCCGCCGATAGGAGTCGACGAGGGCGCCACGGTCGTACGTGCTGGTGGTGACCAGGATCTCCTGGGCGCCCGTCTCCTTCAGGAGTGTCTCCAGTGCGTGCGCGACCTGGTCCTCGGTGCCCGCGATGTGTCCGGTGAGGCCGGACTCGTAGAAGCCGTGCTCCTTCTCCGTCATCGCGAGTCCCTCGACGCGCTCGGCGGAGGGGAGGGGCGGGAAGGTGCCGTGGGTGCGGGAGTACGCCATCGACCAGGCCTCCGGGACCAGCAGACGGCGGGCCTCCTCGGGGGTGGCGGCCACCGCGATCGTGCCGGAGACGACGACGTACGGTTCGGGTGCCCACGGGGAGGGGCGGAAGTGGGTGCGGTAGTGGTCGATGCCGCGCTGCATCCGCTCACGGTTCCTGAGGTCGCCGATGACCATCGGCAGGCCCGCTCGGGCCGCGATCCCGGCGCCTTCACCCATGGCCAGTACGAAGGGCGGCACGGTCAGGCCCTCGGCCGGACGGGCGTGCACCCCCGTCGGGGAGGTCCCGCGGAACCAGCCGAGCAGCTCCTCCAGCTGTACGGCGAAGTCGTCGGCGTCGTCCTTGCCGCGTCCCAGGGCCCTGCGTACGCCGTCGGTGAAGCCGACCGAGCGCCCCAGGCCCATGTCGATCCGGCCGGGGAAGAGGGACTCCAGCACCCCGAACTGCTCGGCCACGACCAGGGGTTGGTGATTCGGCAGCATCACGCCGCCGGTGCCGACCCGGATCGTCTCCGTCGCCGAGGCCACCGCGGCCGCCAGCACCGTCGGCGCGGAGCCCGCGACTCCCGGCACGCCATGGTGCTCCGAGACCCAGAAACGGTGGTAGCCGAGTCCCTCCAGCTCCCGCGCCAGCCGGACGGTGTCCTGCAGCGCCTCCGCGTTCGTGCCGCCCTCGCGGGTGCGGGAGCGGTCCAGGACGGAGAATCGGGTGGCTGCGATCACGGAACTCACACAGGGTCCAACGCGTGACGGGGCGCGGCATTCCCGCCCGGCCGGTACCGAAAACCAGATGACCGGCATCCGGGCAGGTCAGCACAATGGGCCGGGTGACCGTTCAGAACATCCTGCTCTCCGGCGTCGTCGGTTCGACCGCGTACGGGCTCGCCCGCGAGGGATCCGACGTGGACCGGCTCGGCATGTTCGCCGCGCCCACCGAAACCCTGCTCGGGCTGCGCACGCCGAAGGAGTCCCATGTCACCACGGCGCCGGACCGCACCCTGCACGAGGCGGCGAAGTGGTGCCGGCTCGCTCTCGGCGGCAACCCGACCGTCATGGAGCTGGTGTGGCTGCCGGACGAGCTGTACGAGGTGCGCACCCCGCTCGGCGACGAACTCATCGGCATCCGCGGGTCGTTCCTGAGCGCCGAGCGGGTCCGGGACGCCTATCTCGGCTACGCCACCCAGCAGTTCAGGCGGCTGGAGGGCCGTGCCGGCGACCGGCGCACCGCCAAGCACGCCCGGCACCTGAAGCGGCTCTGCCACCAGGGCCTGGAGCTGTACGCCACCGGGCGGCTGACGGTGCGGGTCGAGGACCCCGAGGAGTACCACCGCTTCGGTGACAGCGTCGCCGCCGATCCCTCGACCGCCCGGTCGCTGCTCGCCCGCTACGAGAACGCCTTCGCCGAAACCCGCAGCGCACTGCCCGGCCGGCCCGACGAAGCACCGGCCGAGGCATGGCTGCGCCGCGTCCGCGCGCGGTTCTACGACATGGCCGCGTGAGCGTGGACCTCGGCGGGCTCGTGCTCGCAGGTGTCGTCGACGCCGTAGGTCTCCCAGGCGGGGAAGGGGTCCGGGAGGGGACGGCCTTCGCCCGGGGACACCAGACAGGCGGCGAGGGCCGTGTGCAGCGGCTCCGACTCCAACTGCGTTCCGATGAAGACCAGTTCCTGCGCGTACGCCGCCTCGGTGTCCCGGGCCGCGGACGGCTCGAACCGGGCCACCGAACCGGCCTGTGACCACAGGCCCGTCACGTGCGGGCGGCTGGCCAGAGTGAAGAACCCCTTCGAGCGCAGGATCCGCCCGTACGCCCCGCTGTCCAGGTCCTCGGTGACGAAGTCCCACAACCGGCCCGGATGGAAGGGGAGTTCGGAGCGGAAGACGGTGGAGGAGACGCCGTACTCCTCGGTCTCGGGCACGTGCTCGCCGTTGAGCTCCTGGACCCAGCCGGGTGCCTGCTGGGCGCGATCGAGGTCGAACAGGCCGGTGCCCAGCACCTGGTGAAGGTCCACGCGGGAGTGCTCCGCCTCGACGATCCGGGCGACCGGGTTGAGCCGGACGAGAGCCGCCCGCAGCCGGGCCGCCGTGTCCACGTCGACCAGGTCGAGCTTGTTGAGCACGAGGACGTCCGCGAACTCGATCTGGTCGACGAGCAGATCGCTGACCGTGCGTTCGTCGTCCTCGAAGGGGGCGAGACCGCGCTCGGCGAGTTCGTCGCCCCGCTCCAGCTCGGGCAGGAAGTTCGCCGCGTCCACGACCGTGACCATGGTGTCGAGGCGGGCCACGTCCCCGAGGGTGGCGCCGTCGTCGCGGGCGAAGGCGAAGGTCGCCGCCACGGGCATCGGCTCGGAGATGCCCGACGACTCGATGAGCAGATGGTCGAAGCGGCCCTCGCGGGCCAGTCGGTCCACCTCCTCCAGCAGGTCGTCGCGCAGGGTGCAGCAGATGCAGCCGTTGGTCATCTCGACCAGGCGTTCCTCGGTGCGCGACAGGGCGGCCCCGCCGCCGCGCACCAGCGCCGCGTCGATGTTGACCTCGCTCATGTCGTTGACGATGACGGCGACCCGAAGGCCCTCGCGGTTGGCGAGGACATGGTTGAGGAGCGTCGTCTTGCCCGCTCCGAGGAAGCCGGAGAGGACGGTGACGGGGAGTCGGTCGTACGGCATCCGGTCCGGCCCTCAGCCCTCGGGGCGCAGCAGGCCGCGCTCGTACGCCTTGACCAGGTGCTGCGGGACGAGATGTGCGACGCCGTCGATCGTGACCGGCACCAACTGCGTGGTGGTGGCCTTCCATTGGGAGCGGCGGTGGCGGGTGTTGCTGCGGGACATCTTCCGCTTGGGGACAGCCATGGCGGGAACCTCTTCGGTCGCCTCGGTGGGTGAGCATCGAGGACGCTACATGAAAATGGATCCCATTAACAATCAGCGGCGGCGACGGGACTTCACTCGGGCCTCCCGGGGCGGCTCGATGAACTGCAGCACCAGTGTGAGCGGCGGCTCGGCGACGCCGGGGCCGCCCGCCGCCGCCCACCGCACGACGTCCTCGGTGCCCTCGTCGTCCATGACGAACCCGATCCACGCGGCCCGGCCACCCGCACGGCGCCCGGCGGCCGAGGGGCGCACGACGATGACGTTCGCCTGGTCGCAGGGGCCCAGGCAGTCGGTCGTACGGACCTGGAAGCCGTGCTCGGCCGCGCCGGCCCGCAGGAGTTCCAACTGCCAGCTGTGGTCGGTGCCGGGGTGCTTGCGGGCGTCGCCGCAGCAGCAGCCCCGGCAGACGACGAGGGTGCAGGAGCCGGAGCCGGCCAGGAACGTACGGGGCGTCGAGGACATGGGAGAAGCATGCGGCCTGCACCGATCGTGACGTGTGGGCGGGGTGCCGCCCGCTAGAACCGGGCTCCGACGGCCGCCCCGCTGCGCGGCACCAGGAAACCGGCCGCGGACGGCAGTGATCCGTCGGCCGCTCGCGGTCCCGTGACGGCCGCCGGATCCGTGCTCAGCACCGAGGCCGCGTTCCACGTGCCGCCCAAGTCCCAGGAGTTGCCGCTGGACACGGTCGCCGAACCCAAGGCGGCCGCCTTCGTGTCGGCGACGGACAGGTTCGCGGTCAGCTTGGCCGTGCCGCCGGATACGTCGGCGTCGAAGCCGGTGCCGCCGTTGGCCCAGGTCGTGTTCCGACTCACGGCGAGGGCACCGGTGTTGCCGTTGTCGGTGATGCCGTGGGCGGCGTTCTTGAAGGCGATCGAGTTGCGCACGACGTGCGCCACCGCCGGTGCCGGGCTGCCCCCGCCGAGCTTGAAGCCGTTGCCGTCGCCCGCGAAGTCGGGGAAGTTCCAGCGGTTGAAGCCATTGCCGTACGAGATCGTGTTCTCGATCAGGACCGGCGAGGTGAACTTCCAGTCGTCGAAGCCGTCGTCGACGTTGTTCCACAGCCTCGCGCCCCGCACCACGTTGCCGGTGCCGCTGCCCTCCTTGACGGCGAGCCCGTCCGCGCTCTCGCCGTTCTTGCGCGGGTCGCGGTTGGCGTAACTGTCCAGGTTCAGGATCTGGTTGTTGCTGGAGGCACCCTGCAGCTGGAAGCCCGACTCGTAGTTGTCGTGGGTCTTCAGACGGGCGAAGACATTGCCGTTGCAGCCGTCGCAATAGACACCGTAGGGGCCGTTCACGATCTCCAGGTCCGAGATCCGCCAGTACGAGGCCTCCTGGTGGATCGCCCCCCGCTCGGCCCGCGGGATGCTCCCGCCGACCGGGGTGTGGCTCGCGGCCAGTTGCTCACCGTCGACCACGACCCGCTCGCCCTGGTAGGCGCCGAGGGACATGGGCAGGGACGCGGTGCCGGAGGTGGTGATGGTGACGTTGTCGGTGAGGGCGTACGTCCCGCCGCGTACGGCGATGCTGTCGCCGGGCCGCGCCAGATCCACCGCCCGCTGGATCGTCCGCAGCGGCCGGGCGAGCGTGCCCGGGGCCGTGTCGGCTCCGTTCGTCGCCACCACCAGGGTCGTCGGCGCCGCGGACGCCTCGCTCGCCGGTAAGGCCGTGGCCAGTGCCCCGCCCACCAGTGCCACCGTCCAGATCGCCGTCTTCACACGCATGGAGTCTCCCGCCTCGGCCCGACCGCCAGTTCCGGTTCTGTCGCGGGGGAGTGGCCGCCCGGGGCGGGAAGGTTGCCGGGTCGGCAGGACAGGCGGGCGGGGCGGGGTCGGGCGCCGCGGCTAGGGTGGGCGGTGTGACCGACAGTGACAAGCGTCCGCTCGCCGTGTTCGACCTGGACAACACCCTGGCCGACACGGCCCACCGGCAGCGGTTCCTGGAACGCAAGCCGCGCGACTGGGACGCCTTCTTCGCGGCCGCGCCCCATGACCCACCGCTCCCGCAGGGCATCGCGCTGGTGCTGGAGAGCGCCGAGGAGTGCGAGGTCGTCTACCTCACAGGCCGCCCCGAGCGCTGCCGACGCGACACGCTCGCCTGGCTCGCCGCGCAGGGGCTCCCGGAGGGGCGCGTGTACATGCGGCGCAACGACGACCGGCGGCCCGCCCGGCGCACCAAGCTGGAGATCCTGAAGCGGCTCGCGGGCAGTCGGAAGATCCGGGTCCTGGTGGACGACGACGAGCTGGTCTGCGACGACGCCCAGCGCGCCGGCTTCAAGGTCGTACGGGCATGCTGGACCGCCCCCTCCGCCGAGCTCGAAGTGGCGCAGGAGCGGGAGGGGCGGACCTGAGCCGGACGTGAGCCGGAGCTGAGTCCGAGGTGCTGCGGAGGGGCGGTGCGGACCGTCAGTCGGACTCGTCGAGGCGGAAGCCGACCTTCAGTCCCACCTGCCAGTGGGCGACCTGCCCGTCCTCGATCTGGCCCCGCACCTGGATCACCTCGAACCAGTCGAGGTTCCGCAGGGTCTGCGAGGCACGGCGGATCCCGTTGTTGATCGCCTGGTCCACGCCGTCGGGCGAGGTGCCCACGATCTCGGTGACCCGGTACGTGTGGTTCGACATGCGGGTGCTCCTCTCCGCCGTGACAGCAGTGTCAGGCGTCACTCCACCGTGCCCCAGGCCACGGCGGAACGCGAGCCGTCCGCATGCACTCTTTACACACACCGGGCAACCCGTCGAGGCCGGAAGCAGCCCTCACCGGCGTCGCGACCGATGCCCCGTCCGAAGCCCCACAGGCTCCAAGGGGGCCGCGGACGCCATCACCTACCGTTGGCCCATGGACGGTATGCCTCGCCACATCCCTGCTCCCATCACTCCCATCCCCGCGAATCCACTGCGCCGTCTCTCCCTGGAAGAGCTCCGACGGCGTACGAGCATGAAGTGGCGGACATACCCGGCGGACGTGCTGCCGCTGTGGGTGGCCGAGATGGACGTCCCCCTGGCCGAACCCGTCGCCCAGGCGATCCGGGACGCGGTGACGCTGGGAGACACGGGCTACCCGGTCGGCACGGCGTACGCGGAGGCGCTGGCCGACTTCGCAGGCAAGCGGTGGGGCTGGGACGGGCTCGCGGTGGAGCGCACGGCGATCGTCCCCGACGTGATGCTGGGCATCGTCGAGATGCTCAAGCTGGTCTCCGGACCGAGTGATCCTGTGGTCGTCAACTCCCCTGTGTACCCGCCGTTCTACCAGTTCGTCAGGAGCATGGGCCGACAGGCCGTGGAGGCTCCGCTCGGCGCGGACGGCCGGATCGACCTCGGTGTCCTGGAGGAAACCTTCGGGCGGCTCTCGAAGGGCGCGGGCCAGCCCGCGTATCTGCTGTGCAGCCCGCACAACCCGACCGGCACCGTCCACACCGCCGACGAGCTGACGGCCGTGGCCGCGCTGGCGCGGACCTACGGCGTGCGGGTCGTGGCCGACGAGATCCACGCCCCCGTCGTGGCGGTCGGCGAGAGTTTCGTCCCCTACCTCAGTGTGTCCGGCGCGGGGAACGGGCTCTCGCTGATGTCGGCCTCCAAGGCGTGGAACCTGGCCGGCCTCAAGGCCGCCGTGGCTGTCGCCGGTCCCGACGCGGCCGACGACCTCGCGCGTCTGCCCGAAGAGGTCGGTCACGGTCCCAGCCACCTCGGCGTCATCGCGCACACGGCCGCGCTGCGGGACGGCGGCGCCTGGCTCGACGCCCTGCTCACCGGCCTCGACGACAACCGACAGCTGCTGGCCGAGCTCCTCGCCGAATCCCTGCCCGCCGTGCGCTACGCACCGGCCGGCGCCACCTACCTCGCATGGCTGGACTGCCGCCCGCTCGACCTGCCCGGCGATCCGGCGGCCGTCTTCCTGGAACGCGGCCGGGTCGCCCTGAACTCCGGCGAACCCTTCGGCACGGGTGGCACGGGTTTCGCCCGTCTGAACCTGGCGACCTCACCCGAGCTGATCACCGAGGCGGTACGACGTATGGCGGCGGCCCTCGACTGACAGTGACGATGTGACGTGGTGACGCTGCGGGTGGGCCGCAGATCAGGTCGGGGGCTGCGGCGCCTGCTCTGTGGTGGGCGTCGCTGCTGTCATACGGTCCAGCCGGAAGCCCCGGCCGGCCGGCGTTCCGCGTGCGGCACCGATCGACGAGGCGCCACCGGCCGTCAGTGGTGAGCAGTGCGGCCGGCTGACTCCCGGACCGCGTCCGTCGGTCACTAGGCTCCGGGCGTGAGATACAGCGAACTCGAGACGGACGTACTTCAGTTGATCGTCGGAGCCACCGAGGAAGACGTCCGGGCGTTCGGGGAGGAGACGGTCACTCGTCTGGTGCGGTCAGAGCTGTTCCGCGACGCCGTCGAGGACGAACTCACCGACGAAGCCCGGGCAGCACTCGTCACCGCCTGCGCGAACATCCTGACGATCAGTGCCCCCGAGCTGCACGACAAGCTCGCGACGATCTACGACGGCATCCTGGTCGACGACGATCTGGACACCGGAATCCTCACCGCCGTCCAGGCGTTGGCGCACTGGCACAGCTACCTGAATCAGAACCGACGCGGTGAGCTCTACGAACTCGCCATCCGTTCCATCGAGGACATCGACCACGAGGTATCCGCAGACCTCGACGACTTCCTCGCCACACCGGAGATGGCCGCCGAGTACGAACGCATCCGCCGGCTGCTTGGCCCCGGCGCGCGTCAGGAACGTGGGCCACTTTCCGCGTAGCCGGTCCCATGGCCACCGTCTCGGTCGGTCTGCCGACGCCGACCGTGGTCACCCCGGCCTCGCCCGTCAGGCGCATGTCCTCGACCCAGACCTCCTCGGGCCCCTGCTCGGGGTTGTAGTCACGTGGGGGGCGACGGGAGGTGTCAGCCCTTGTCGACGCCGGGGGTCCTCGGATCGGACGCGGCACCGCTGCCGCCGCACGCCAAGAGCGGCGGTGAGCAGGCACCCGGCAGAGCGGCACCACCGACGGCGCTTCCGTCGTCCAAGGGACCGACGTGAACGTCGACGACCAGCTCCGGAAGATCGTCCGCATCAACTGAGCGGCCACGGACGGCCAGGAGGGCGGGCGTTCACCTTCGCCCACTCTCCCGGTCCGGGCGGCTCTCGCTCGGCCTGTTCCCCGCATGATCGGTACGGTGGTACCGGGACGAGTGGAGGGGGCGGTGCGGCCGTGAGCGAGGAAGCGGAGATCGGGACGGCGAAGGAGGCCGCCGAGCATGAGCTCATTCTGGCGTTCGGGCGCCTGCAAGGGGCGGCCAACCGGCTGGAGTACATCCTCGGCCGGGCGCTCGAGGAGGAGTGCGGCATCAGCCATCTGGTCTTCGAGGTCCTGCTGATCCTCGGCCGGGCGGGCGACCCGGGCTTGTCGATGCGGGCCGTCGCGCAGGAACAGGTGCTGACCACCGGGGGCGCCACGCGTCTGGTGGACCGTATGGAGGCGGCGGGTCTGGTCGAACGCGCGGCGGACCCCGGCGACCGGCGCGGGCGACTGGTGCGCCTGACCCCGCTGGGCGAGGAGACGGCCGTACGCGCGTCACGGGTCCACCTGGAGAACATCCAGCGGCACTTCGTGCAGCCTCTCCCCGCAGGGGACCGCGTGCGATTCGCCGAGGATCTGCGGATCCTCAGCCACGCCGCCAGGGACGTACTGCCCCGGCTGCCCTGACCTGCGGTTCGGCGACAACCCTGATCTAATGACGTCACCCGCCATGGTGTGGCACGGGTCACAACAAGGCGGAAATATCTGAGTAGTCAGTTACTGTTTGATCAGGTGAATCGCTCGCGGAAGGTGCGAGCCCCCACCCTGCCGAGGTCCCTGATGAAGCTCGTCCATGTCTTCGACGCCTACTGCGGCTGGTCGCACGGGTTCTCCACGACCCTGCGCGAGGTCATTGCGCGGCATCCCGAACT
Organism: Streptomyces sp. NBC_00285; assembly: GCF_036174265.1. Lineage (NCBI taxonomy): Bacteria > Bacillati > Actinomycetota > Actinomycetes > Kitasatosporales > Streptomycetaceae > Streptomyces > Streptomyces sp. NBC_00285. The sequence goes on from NZ_CP108055.1 coordinate 9,242,881, forward strand.
GCCGGTCGAGGTGGTCTCCGGCGGCCTGTTCACCGGCCCGAGGCGGGTGCCCGTCCGTGAGTTCGGCTATGTGCAGGGTGCGAACGCGGAGATCGCCAAGCTGACCGGTGCCGTGTTCGGTGAGGGGTACGAGCGGCTGATCGCCGACGGCTCGTTCGTGATGGACTCCGAGGCCGCCGCGCGCGGTGTCGCCGCCCTGCGCCAGGCGGCCCCCGAGCGTGCGGCCGAGCTGGTCGTGGCCCTCCAGCAGGCGTTCTACGTCGACGGTTCGAGCCTGTCCGAGGCTGCCACCTACCGGGCGGTCGCCGAGGGGGCCGGGCTGGACGCCGACGCCGTGGTCGCTGCTTTCGAGTCCGATGAGGCGCCCTACACGGCGGCGGACGACTTCCACCGCGCGGCCGAACTCGGGGTCACCGGCTTTCCCACCCTGCTCGCCGTCGACGGCCGGCAGGTCAGTGTCCTGGCCCGCGGGCATGCCACCGCCGATGACGTGGACCGGCGCCTGGCGAGCCTTTCCTGAAGTCCCTCTTCCCACCTCTCCACCCCCGCAAGGAGAACCGACGATGAGCACCCTGTCCTTCAAGGTCCTGGACCTGGACTTCCCGGCCGGATCCAAGAACAAGACCGCCACCCTGGTCACCGGCGAGAGCGAGGCGCTGCTGGTGGACGCCGCGTTCACCCGCGCCGACGGCCACCGGCTGGCCGCCGAGATCCTCGACTCCGGCAAGACGCTGAGCACGGTCTTCGTCTCGCACGCCGACCCCGACTTCTACTTCGGCGCCGAGGTCGTCGCGGACGCGTTTCCCGAGGCGGTGTTCGTGGCGACTCCGCTGGTCATCGAGCACATCAAGGACTCCTACGAGGGCAAGCTGAAGGCGTGGGCCGCGCTGGGCTCGAACCTGCCCACCCGCCTGGTCGACCTCACCCCGCTCACCGGCGACCTCACCCTGGAAGGCCACACCTTCGAGCTGAAGGGCGGCCCGGCCGGCCTGCCCGACCGGCACTACCTGTGGCAGGCCGAGTCCCGTGCTCTGCTGGGCGGAGTGCTGCTCTTCCAGCAGGAGCACGTCTGGGTCGCCGACACTGCCACCCCCACCGACCGCGCCGCCTGGATCGACCTGCTGGACGAGATGGCCGCCCTCGACCCGGACCTGGTCGTCCCCGGCCACCGTCTGCCGAACACGCCCGCTGACGCCTCCGCGATCTCCGCCACCCGCGAGTACCTGGTCGCGTTCGAGGAGGAGCTGGCCGCGGCGGCCGACGGTGCCGCGCTGACCGAGGCGCTGGTCAAGCGTTACCCCGGCTACGGCATGCTGATCGCCGCGCAGATCGGTGCGAAGGTCGCCAAGGGCGAGATGAAGTGGGGCTGACCATGAGCGAGTCGTCGTTCGCCACGTCGTCCGCGCCGGCCGATGTAGTACGGCGTCAGTACCTGGCCTCGGCCGCCGGGGACCTGGACGCCTTGCGGGCCACGCTGGCCCCGGATGTGGAGTGGACGGAGATGGCCGGCTTCCCGCTGGCCGGCACCTACCGCACCCCCGAGGGGGTCACCGCCAACGTGATGGAGCAGTTGGGCAAGGAGTGGGAGGGCTGGGCCGCCCATGACGACACCTATGTCGTCGACGGGGAGAACGTCGTCGTCCTGGCCCGCTACACCGCCACCAACAAGGCCACCGGCAAGGCGATCGACGTGCGGGTCGCGCACCACTTCGTCGTACGCGGCGGACTCATCGTGCGCTTCGAACAGTTCGTCGACACCGCTCTCGTCCGCGACGCCATGAACGCCTGACAGGCCCACCCGGCATCCGCAGAGCAGCCATCCGTACCACCTCCGTGGAGAGGGGAAGCACGTGTCCGCTGCCGACAACAAGGCGCTCGTCATCGCGTTCTACGAGCAGTCGTTCAACGACTACCAGCCGGAAGAGGCCGCCGCCGCGTATCTCGGGGAGAGCTACACCCAGCACAACCCCGAGGCGCAGGACAGCCCCCAGGCGTTCGTGGGCTATGTCCACTGGCTGCGCGGGCAGTTCCCCGATCTGCGCCTGGACATCAAGAGGGCCCTCGCCGAAGGGGACCTCGTGGTCACCCACAGCAACCTGCACCTCAAGCCCGGCGACCGGGGCATGGCCGTCGCCGACTTCTGGCGCCTTTCCGACGGAAGGATCGTCGAGCACTGGGACGTGATCCAGGAGGTGCCCGAGAAGAGCGCCAACGACAACACCATGTTCTGAGTTCGGCAGCGTCACCCCGCCGTGTGTCGCGGCACAGGTCGCGACACACGGCTCACGCATGCGCTGCTCCAGACGCGTTCGGGCCGTCGAGACACGGGCGTTGACCTTCCGGAGCAGTTGTCGACCTCGTAGTGCACCTCGACGCAGGCGACGTGATCGGCCCCCTCAACGCCGACATCCTCTCCGACCTCGGCAGCGCCCTCGCTGGCAGCCTGGGTCTGGCCGCCGGCGCCAACCTCAACCCCGAGGGCCGCTTCCCCAGCATGTTCGAGCCGGTGCACGGCTCCGCCCCGGACATCGCCGGCCAGGGCCTGGCCAACCCGATCGGCGCGGTCGGCAGTGCGGCCCTGATGCTGGAGCACTTCGGCCTGGCCGACCAGGCGGCCCGCCTGAACAAGGCGATCGAGGCCACCGCCGCCGCGGGCGTCCTCACCCGCGACGTCGGAGGCACGGCCACGACCGAGGACGTGACCAAGGCGCTGATCGACGCGCTCAGCGCCTGACGATCCGGGGTCCGGCCCGGTGCGCGGTGGCGAGGGTGACTGCGAAGCCCGCCTCGGAGTCGGCCCACACCTGGTCGGTCTGAAGGCCCGCGGCCGTCAGTTCCGACCGCAGTCCGTCCGTGGTGAACTTCGCGCTCCGTTCAGTGATCCATTCCTCTCCACGGTCGAAGTGCACCGTGAGACCGAGCTGCCGGACCGAGACGCGCTGCTCGGTGAGACTGCGCAGCCTCATCTCGATGTGCTGTTCGGCGTCGTTCCACACGGCCCGGTGCTCGAAGGCATCGGGCTCGAAGTCGGCGTCCAGTTCGCGGTTGAGGACGTACAGGAGATTCTTGTTGAACTGAGCGGTGACGCCTTCACAGTCGTCGTAGGCCGCGATCATCTCCTGGGTGTCCTTGACCAGGTCGGCGCCGATCAGCAGGAAGTCCTCGGGGCGCATGAGGCTTCGGATCTCCCGCAGGAAGGGGACACGGACGGACCGGCGGAAGTTCCCCAGAGTGCTGCCGATGAAGGCGATCAACCGGGGCGCGCCGACGGGCGGTTCGGGCAGCGTCAGAGGAGCCGTGAAGTCGGCACGAAGGGCATGGAGCGTGAGCTGCGGATACTCCTGCACGAGGTGCGCGCCGGCCTGGTGCAGGGCGTCCTCGCTGACGTCGACGGGGACGTAGTGGAGTCCCGCCGGGCCGAGGGCCTCCAGGATCAGTTTCGTCTTCGTGCTGCTGCCCGACCCGAGTTCCACGAGGCTGCGGGCCCCGGTGCGCTCGGCGATGTCGCGGGCGTGGAGCACGAACAACCCCAGCTCCGCACGCCACAGCGGGTATTCCTTGAGCTGGGTGATCTCCTCGAACAGTTCGCTGCCGCGGGCGTCGTAGAACCAGGTGGGAGCGGTGGACTTCGGAGTACTCGTCAGGCCGGTCCGGATGTCGGCGCGCAGGGCCCTGGCGTAGTGCTCGGCGTCCAGGGTGTTGGTGTAGCCGTAGGTGCGGGTGCCGGTCACGGGTGCCTCACTTCGGTCGGCGGCGGACTGCGGGCGTTCTGACCCCCACAGAGGGAACGGGCTCATGTGCGGGGCTCCTTCAGTGGCTCCGCGGACGGCTCCTTGAGTGGCGTGAGTAGGATGTCGGTGCGGCTCGCCGCGAGGAGCGTGCGGTCGGGGACCTCCTGCCAGTGCGGGTCGTCGTTGTACGGCTCGGAGGCCACGACGGTGCCGCCGCCGGGGCGTGAGAGGTACCAGAGGGTGTCGCCCCAGGCGGTCGCCGCGATCGACTCACCGTTGGTCAGAAGGAGGTTGAGCCGCGAGGCCGGTGCGGCCTCGGCCACCTCCAGGACCGTGTCGGCGAGGGCCTGGCCCTCCTCGTCGCCGCCGCGCAGCCGGTTCAGGACCAGCGCCCACACGAACGCCGAGTCGTTGCGGGCCTCCATCGACAGCAGGTCCGCCGGGGGCACGGCTGCGGTCAGCGCGGCCAGGGAACGAGGCCAGCCCGCGACCGCACCGTTGTGGCTGAACAGCCAGGGCCCCGAGGCGTACGGCGCCGCCGCGGCCTCGGCGTCGGCTCCCGCCAGGGTCGCGTCCCGGACGGCGGCCAGGACGGCCTCCGTCCGCACGACCCGTGCCAGGTCCGCGAACGACAGGTCCGCCCAGATGGGCCCGGCCCGCCGGTAGCGCGCCGGGGCCGGGTCGCCCTCGGCGTACCAACCGACGCCGAAACCATCGGCGTTGACCGTGCCGTGTCGCTGTCGCCGTGGTGCCCACGACTGGCGGTACAGGCTGTGCGCGGGCTCCACGAGGAGCCGGCCGAGTGGTTCCTCGGGACCCAGGTATGCGAGGTGACGGCACATCAGACGGCTCCCGAACGGGCCGTGCGGAAGCCGGAGAAGATCTGCCGCCGGATCGGAAGGTCCCAGTTGCGGAACGTGCCGCGGCAGGCCACCGCGTCCACGGCGAACGAACCGCCGCGCAACACCTTGTGGTCGGGGCCGAAGAACACCTCCGAGTACTCCTTGTACGGGAACGCCTGGAACCCCGGGTAGGGCTCGAAGTCGCTCGCCGTCCACTCCCACACGTCACCGATCAACTGACGTACACCGAGCGGCGATTCGCCCTCCGGATAGCTTCCGGCGGGCGCGGGACGCAGGTGCCGCTGACCCAGGTTGGCGTGCTCCGGTGCCGGGTCGGCGTCCCCCCACGGGTAGCGCGTGGAGCGGCCGCCCGCCGGGTCGTGGCGGGCGGCCTTCTCCCACTCCGCCTCGGTCGGCAGCCGCCGTCCGGCCCAGCGGGCGTACGCATCGGCCTCGTACCAGCACACGTGGACCACCGGCTCGTTCGGCGGCACGACCTCGGTGACGCCGAAGCGCCTGCGCAGCCACTGCTTGCCGTCGCGGCTCCAGAACAGCGGGGCGTGGAGGGAGTGTTCGCGGATGTGCGCCCAGCCGGCCGGGGCCCACCAGCGTTGGTCGTCGTAGCCGCCGTCCTCGATGAACGCCTGGTACTGGGCGTTCGTCACCGGAGTGGTGTCGATGTGGAAGTCGTCCACCTCACGCCGGTGGGCGGGGCGTTCGTTGTCCAGCGCCCAGGGTTCGTCGGAGGTGCCCATGGTGAACGGGCCGCCGGGGACGAGGACTTCGGCCGGACCGGTGAACAGCGGGGCCGGACCGGGATCCGGCGCGGTCAGGGCCTGCGGGCCCTTGCGGAGCTGATGGGTGATCAGCATGGTCTCGTCGTGCTGCTGTTCGTGCTGCGCGACCATCCCGAAGGCGAAACCGGCCTCGGTGAGCCGGGTGCCGTGCAGCGCGGTGCCCTCCAGGACGTCGAGGACCCGCCCACGGACCTCCGCCGCGTAACGCCGGGACTCCGCGGGCGACAGCAGGGGCAGGGTGGGGCGTTCGGAGCGCGGGTGCTCGAAGGCGTCGTAGATGCCGTCTATCTCGGGCCGTATCGCCTCCTGCCCGGCGACGTTCCGCAGCAGCCACTGCTCCTCCTGGTTGCCGATGTGGGCGAGGTCCCACACGAGCGGCGACATGAGCGGGGAGTGCTGTGCGGTCAGGTCGGGGTCCTCCACGCAGCTGGTCAGGAGGGTCGTACGGTCCCGTGCGGTGACCAGGGTGGCCACGGCCCGCTCGCGGAAGGCCTCGGGGTCGAAGGAGTCGACCGAGGCGTCGGCGGAGGGGTCGGTCATGTGCTGAGTTCCTTCCCGAGTGAACCGTGCGTCCGGTCCAGCAGATCGTCGGCGGGGCAGCGACCCCGGATCACATAGCGGTGCAGATACGTTTCGACGGCGTCCGTGACCTCGGCGGTGGCGCCCAGCCGGGGCAGGGCCTCCAGGGCCGCCGCGAAGCACGCGATCGCCGCCTCGTGGAGCTCGGGGTCGGTCAGGCCGTCGCGCGCCGCGTCGACCCACAGGGGGTTGTGCGGGGCGGGCTGCGAGCCGGTGCGCTCCGCCAGGGGCTTCACCACCCGGTAGGCGGTCTCGGCGGCCTCCGGGTCGTCGAAGAGCGCGGCCGTCACGGCGAGCGGCACGATCCAGCCGTTCTCGCCCGGCTGGGCGTCGATCATGCGCAGTTCGAGGTGGCCGCGCGGTCTGACCGGCGGGAACAGGGTCGAGACGTGGTAGTCGAGATCGTCCCGGGTCGGCTGCCGGGGCACTCCTGACCTGGCCCACTCCCGGAACGTGAGCCCTTCCGGGACGTCCCAGGGGCCGCTGTCCTGCCGTATGCACATCACCGGCGCGTCCAGGACGTGCGTGGTCCAGGCGCTGCGGGGGTCCGTGTCCAGGGCGGGCCCGCCCGCCCGGCCCTTGCCGATCTCGGTCCATATCAGCTGGCGCGTGGAGAGCCAGCCGGTGGGCCGTGAGGCGGCGAGGGGGGAGTTGGCGAAGGCGGCCACCAGGACGGGGCCCAGCCGGTGCGCCAGCAACCAGCGGCGTCCCAGGCCCAGGGGCCCGGGCTCCTCGTGCCCGGCGTCCACGCACACCTGCACGGAGGCCGAGGCGCACATCATCGAGCGGCCGGCCGGGCCGGTGCGGTCGAGGCAGGTCTCCAGGGCGTCGTAGCGCGGTTCGTGCAGGAACCTGCGGGGCGGGTGCCAGGGGTCGTGGCCGATACCGACGAGGCCGAGGCCGTGCTCGGCGAGAGCCGCCCGGACGGCGGCGAGGTCGTCGGAGACGGTACCGATGCACTCCATCAGGGAGTCGGCGGGCTGCGAGCTGAGCTCCAGCTGGCCGCCCGGTTCGACGGTGAGCGCCGACTTCAGGGGCACGGTCCGCAGTGCGGCGTAGGCCGCCGCGAGTCGTTCGGGTGTCACGGGGAGCCGCGGGTCGCGCAGCTCGTGGACGAGCCATTCAACTTCCACCCCGATACGGCGGGGCGGGCCGGTCTTGAAGCAGATACCGCGGACCAGGGCCTCCAGTTCGGCTTCGGGCAGGGACGTACGCGGCTTCGTACAGTCGGCCGGCGTACAGTCGCTCGGTGTGTCGGACATGTCGGGATCCTCCTGAGATTCCACCATGCCACCGGTCCGGGGATCAGGTGGGTCGGACCGGCAACGCTCGTCCCACCCAAGACCCTGATGCCGATCCGCACAAGGGGGCACATCTCCGCATTCGGGGCCGAGAAGCTCCGTTTCCCCGGGGTTTTCGGGGCGTTTCCCCCGTCTGAGGGGCCCCGGAAACCCTGTTGCACCGCATCACCAGCATCGCGCACGATTCCTCCATGGGCACGACGGGGGAGTCCGCGCGACGCGCGCTCATGGCGCTTACGGGGGTAGCGCCATGAGCGCGCGGCTGCGCGGTATCGCGCACGAGACGGAACAGATCGTCGAGGCCGGGCGCTACCGGGCTCCGGACGGGCGCGAGGTCTCCGTGGCCGCCGCGATCGAGGCGGCGCGGGCCGGGACACGGATGTACGGGCCGGATCCCGTGGAGGTCCCGCCCTTCGAACCCGTGGACACCTGCGTCGAGGTCACGGGCGAGAGCAGTCTGGAGGCGGCCCGCCGGCTCGGCGGGCGCGTGGCCGTGCTGGACTTCGCCTCGGCCCGCAATCCGGGCGGCGGCTATCTGAACGGCGCCCAGGCCCAGGAGGAGGCCCTGTGCCGGGCCTCCGCGCTGTACACCTGCCAGCTTCGGGCCCGTGAGTTCTACGACCACCACCGGTCCCACCGCGACCCGTTCTACACGGACCGGGTCATCCACTCACCGGACGTGCCCGTCTTCCGGGACGATCGCGGCCGACTGCTGGACTCGGCGCACCTCGTGGCCTTCCTGACGGCGGCGGCCCCGAACGCGGGCGTCGTGCTGCGTACGGCACCGGAGCGCGCGACCGAACTGCCGCGGGCCCTCGCGGTGCGCGCCGAGCGGGTGTTGGAGGTGGCCGTGGCCCACGGCCACCCGCGACTGGTCCTGGGCGCCTGGGGCTGCGGGGTGTTCCAGAACGACCCCGCACAGGTGGCCGGGGCGTTCCGGAAGCTGCTCGGACCCGGCGGACGGTTCGCCGGGGCCTTCGAGCACGTGGTGTTCGGGGTGCTGGACCGGACGCGGGGCGCGGTCGTGCGCGAGGCGTTCGTCGCCGCGTTCGCGGAGCGGCGGCTCCAGAACCAGGGTTAGTCAGGTCCAGCCGTACCGCTCGTGCAGCCGGTTCCTGACCAGGTTGAACCGTCCCCGGTCCAGCGCGCATGCCTCCCGGCGCATGCCCGCCTCGTGGAGCCGCAGGATGCGGTCGACGTCCACCCAGGAGTCCCGCCCGGACTTGTCCCAGGGGCCGTCCCCGATGGCGACCCACTCCCGGTCCCCGTCGTGCCGCTTGCTCGACAGCTGTACGGCGAGGAAGGTGCCGGCCGCCTCGCGGGCGACCACTAGCACGGGACGGTCCTTGCCGCGTCCGTCGTTCTCCTCGAAGGGGACCCAGGTCCACACGATCTCCCCGGGGTCGGGGTCGCCGTCGTGCGCGGGGGAGTACTCGGTGCGTACCGTGCCGACCTCACGGGGGTCGGCCTCGGTGGTGGCGGTGCCGCCGTGGCGGCCGGGGACGTTCTCATCGGTGTCATGGGTAAACGCAGTCACGGGGGCACCTTAAGGGGTGCCCCCGTGAGCGCGGTGGGTCAGTCCTCCTGGACCGGCACCCGCTGCGCGGGCGGCGGCTTGACCAGCCCGTTCAGCGGCGAAGTCCCGGCCGGGTCCGGACCGCCCCGGTCCTGTCCGTTCCGGTCCTGTCCGTCCTGGTTCATCGACGACAGCAGCTGACGTGCCAGCCCCAGCCCGGTGCCGCCCATGGTGAGCGCCTTGGCGAACATGTCCGCCATGCCGTCGGCGCCGTTGAGGATCACCATGTTGTCGGCGTTGCCGAACGCGGACGCGCCCGCCCTGACGATCTCCGGCCAGTTCTCGGCGAGTTGCTGGGCGACGACCGCCTCCTGGTTCTCGGCGAGGGCGGCGGCGCGGGCCTTGATGGTCTCCGCCTCCGCGAGTCCCTTCGCCCTGACCGCTTCCGCCTCCGCGAGACCCCTGGCCTGAGCCGCCGCGGCCTCGGCCTCACCGGTGGCCCGGGTCGACGCGGCCAGGGCCGTACCGTGGGCCTTGGTCGCCTCGGCCTCGGCACCCGCGGCCGTCTTGACCCGGGTGGCCTCGGCCGCCGCGGCGAGCTCCGTCTCCTTGGCCTTGGCCTCGGCCGCCGAGATGCGCACATCGCGCTCGGCCTCCGCGAGCGTGCGCTTCTCGTAGGCCTTGGCGTCCGCCGGCTTGCGGACGTCCGCCTGGAGCTGCTGTTCGCGCCGGTGCGCCTCGAGTTCGGCGACCTTGGTCTCCTGGATGACGACCTCCTGCCGGGCCGCCGCGTCGGCGAGCGGGCCGGCCTGCTGCGCCTTCGCGGCTGCCTTGTCCCGCTCCGCCTGGTAGCCGGCCTGGAGGATCTCGCTGTCCCGGGTGGCTTCGGCCATCCGTGCGTACGACTGCTGCTCGGCCTCGGTGGCCAGCCGGTTCGCCTCCGCCTGCGCGATGCGTGCGTCCCGCTGGACGGCGGCCGCGTGCGGCATCGCCATGTTCTTGATGTACCCGGTCGGGTCCTCGATCTCGTGGATCTGCAGGGAGTCGACGATGAGCCCCAGCTTCTCCATCTCCGTGCCGCAGGCGGCCCGGGTCTGGCCGGTGAGCTTCTCCCGGTCGCGGATCATGTCCTCGACGGTCAATCCGCCGACGATGGACCTGAGATGACCGGCGAACACGTTGTGCACGCGCTCCGACATCAGCTTCTGCTGGTCGAGGAAACGGCGCCCCGCGTTGGCGATCGACACGAAGTCGTCGCCCACCTTGAAGATGACCACGCCCCGCACTCTGAGCGGAATGCCCTGGTGCGTCGCGCAGTCCACGTGCAGTTCGGTCTCGTTCAGGTCGAGCGAGAGCTTGCGCACCGCCTGCACACCGGGCAGCACCAGAGTGCCCCGCCCGGTGACGATGCGGAATCCCATGCCCGCTTCGAGCCCCTCGGTCTTGTGGTTGGAACCCGAGATGATCAGTGCCTCGTTGGGTTCCGCGACACGCCACATCAGTTTGAACAGACCGATCAGAGCGGCGATGGCAGCAACGGCCACCCCCGCAACGACGCCGACAATCATCGGCATACGCCCCCTTTGGATGGTGCCCTTTCGGCACCGAACGAAGGGAGTGTGCGCCTGTCCGACACCGGAATACAGACGCCTGCGATTCCTTGTCGAAACCTTGATACTACGACTCTCACCTGCGCGTCAGCGGGCTCAACTGTCGTACGCGGCCTGCACGTAGACCGTCCTCGGCGGCAGGTACTCCACCACCATCACCACCGTCCCCCGCTCCATCCGGTCCGTGCCGGTGGCGGGGTAGGCGAGGAAGTGCTCGGCGCCGCCCCGGACCCGGACGATCACCTCGCCGACGAGCCCCGGTCCTATCGTCCCCGTGACCCGCCCCATGAGCCCGACCATCGACGCATCGTCCATGGTCACAGGGTACGGCCGGAAGTGCCGTCACACGGCTGGGGAATCCACGGCGGCCCGCTGGGGCGGCCGGCTCTCGTGCCAGCGCAGCTCCGACTCCAACTGCGCGGCCAGCGACAGCAGAAGCGGCTCGCTGTTCGCCGGCCCGAGCAGCTGGGCCCCGACGGGCAGAGCTCCGGCGACGAATCCGGCGGGCACGTTGACGCCGGGCCAGCCCAGCACGTTCCACGGCCAGGCGTAGGGACAGGCGGCGATCATCGCCCGGTCGGTGGCCAGCCCGCCCAGGCCGAGCATCGCGCCGATGCGCGGCGGGGGAGCGGCCGTGGTCGGGGCGAGGACGACGTCGTACGACGTGAAGAACCCGCCGATACGGCGGTGCAGGACCGCCTCCGCGCGCCGTGCCGCCCGCAGCGGGAGGCCGCCGAGCAGTCCGCCGAGCCGGGCCGCGTCGCGGGTGCGGCGGTCGAGGAGCGCGGGGAAGGGTGCTTCCCGGACCCGTTCGGCGAGGCCGGCGGTGGCCCTCGGGACGAACGTGAGCCCGATCTGGCCGTACGGCGGGTCGGCCTCCTCGACTGTGTGCCCCAAGTCGGCCAGCTTCTCGGCGAGTTCGACGATCCGGGCGCGTACCTCCGGCTGGAGCCGGGCGGGCAGCGCGGTGAACGGCGGCTTCAGGGCGAGCGCGATGCGCAGCCGGCCGGGGTCGCGGCCCACCGCGGCGCGGGCGTCGACGGCGGGCGGGCGGTGCGGGTCCAGGGCGTGGTTGCCGCTCGCCGCGTCGAGGAGCAGGGCCGCGTCGGCGACCGTGCGGGCCAGGGTGCCGTTGACGGTGATGCCCTGGAAGGACTCGCCGCGGGGCCAGGTGGAGATGCGGCCGCGCTGCGGCTTGATGCCGACGAGGTGGGTCCAGGAGGCGGGGATGCGTACCGATCCCGCCCCGTCGGAGCCGAGTGCGGCGGGCACGAGACCGGCGGCGACGGCCGCGGCGGACCCGCCGGACGAACCGCCCGGCGTGTGCTCGGGGCTCCATGGATTGCGGGTGGCGCCGAAGGCCGGCCCCTCGGTGAACGGCCACTGCCCGAACTCGCAGGTGTTGGTCTTGCCGACGATCACGGCCCCGGCCGCGCGCAGCCGTCGTACCGCCTCACCGTCCCTGGCGACCGCCGGGAACTCACCCCGGCAGCCGAAGGCGGTGGGTTCACCGGCCACGTCCATGTCGTCCTTGACGGCGACCGGCACCCCGAGCAGTGGTGTGCGTATCCCTGCGGCCAGCTCCTGGTCCGCGGCGTCGGCCTCGGCGAGGGCGGCTTCGGTCCGTACGATCCGGAAGGCGTTGAGGGCGTCCTGGGAGGTCCCGATCCGTGCCAGGGTCCGCTCGACGAGCGCCCGCGAGGTGATCGTGCCGTCGGCCAGCGCCCGGGCGGTCTCCACCAGGCCTGGGGAACGGTCGTGCGTCATGGGGGACACCTCCGGGACGACGTTGCCTACCGAACAGTAACGTCGGAAAGCGCTTCGCCGGAACCGGCTTGGCGGGAGCGGCCGTTCGGTGCCGGGCCGCAGGGGGCCGACGTGAACCACAGGGCTCCCACAGGGCTCACCTGTTCCTGCGTAAAGCATTGACTCGTGTATGCCTCAGCCCTACCTTCTGATCGACTTTCCGAACTTCGTTCGCTATTTCGGACGCCTCGGACGTCGTAGCCGCGTCTTGTTCTGGTTCGAGGGAGAGCCGCCCGTGACCACACGTCCCCCCATGCCGTCCCGGCGCACCCTGCTGCGCGCGATGACGGCTCTGCCCGCCTCGGCCGTCCTGCTGGGCGAACTGCCCGGTCTGGCAGGCACGGCCCTGGCCGCCGCCCCGCCCAGCGGCTCGGCCACCCGCTACACGATCGTGCCGTTCCTCAACAGCAACGACGGCACCGTGAACGTCTACCAGTCCGACGACGCCACGGACTTCAGGCTGCTCAAGTCCTCCGCCTACACCCCGCCCGCGGGCAGGATCCGCGACGCGAGCGTCCTCAAGCACACCGACGGCTACTACTACGTCACCTACACCACCCACACCTGGCAGGACGTCAGCACCACCATCGGATTCGCGCGCAGCTCCGACCGGTCCAACTGGACCTTCCTGTACGACTACACGGTCCCCATCGCCGGCCTGTCCCGCGCGTGGGCGCCGGAGTGGTTCGTCGACAGCGACGGCAGCGTGAACGTCATCGTGTCCTGCTCGCTCACCAGCGATGAGTGGATCTTCACGCCGTACCGGCTCAAGGCATCCAACTCCGCGCTGACGGCCTGGAGTTCACCGGTCGCCCTGTCCGGCATCGGCGCGAACCACATCGACACGTACATCGTGAAGGTCGGCTCGACCTACCACGCCTTCACCAAGAACGAGACGGCGAAGTACATCGAGTACGCGACCGGCTCCGCGCTCACCGGCCCCTACACGATCTCCAGGACCGGCGACTGGGCGGGCTGGGGCAGCTACCGCGAGGGCCCGTCCGTGATCCAGCTGGACAACGGTGGCTGGCGGATCTTCTTCGACGGCTACGGCGACGGCAAGTACTACTACAGCGACAGCTACGACACCTTCGCGACCTGGTCGGCACCGGCCGCGCTGCCGGTCGTCTCCGGTACGGCACGCCACTTCACGGTCATCAAGGAGACCGTGTCCGGCGGGCCTTCGCTCGCGAAGAACGTCACCCGCTCCTTCCAGTCGGCCAACTTCCCCACGCGGTACTGGCAGACACAGTCCTCGCTGCTCAACCTCCCGGTGGTGACCGGCTCCAGCACCTCGGCCGAGAAGACGGCGTCCACGTTCACGGTCGTCGCGGGCCTCGCCGACTCGGGCGGCTACTCCTTCCGCGACTCCTCCGGCACCTACCTGCGCCACTGGGACTTCCGTGGCCGCTTCGACGCCAACGACGGCACATCGACCTTCGCCAAGGACGCGACGTTCATCGCCCGCACGGGCTCGTCCGCGGGCTCGATCCGCTGGGAGTCGTACAACTATCCCGGGTACTACCTGCGCCACTACAACTACCAACTCCGCGTGGACCGGACGGACGGAACGGATCTGTTCCGCCAGGACAGCTCCTTCGTGCCGGTGACGGCCTGGGGCTGAGGACAAGTGCGCACCGTCATCGAACGCGAGCTGACCGACCCCTGGGAAGGGATGCTCGCTGCCCCGGCCGATGGCAGTGACCTCGGTGTGCTGGTCCTGGCGGGTTCCAGCGGGCGCGTGGAACGGGAGCGGGCGCGTCTGCTCGCCCGTCAGGGCATGACGGCCTTGTCGATCCGTTGGTTCGGCGGGCCGGACCAGCCTCCCGGGATCTGCGAGATCCCCCTGGAGACCTTCACCGCCGCGGTCGACGTCCTCCAGGCGAACGGGGCGGTGCGCATCGGCATCCTCGGCGTCTCCAAGGGAGCCGAGGCGGCCCTGCTGACGGCGGCGCACGACCAGCGCGTGGACGCCGTCGTCGCGCTGTCGCCCACGTCCCGGGTCTGGTGCAACGTCGGACCGGGCCGCGACGGAGCGCAGCACCCCTACCGATCCTCCTGGACCTGGCGGCAGCAGGCGCTGCCCTTCGTCCCGCTGGACGATTCCTGGACTCCCGCAGAGCCGGACGGCGGGCCCGTCGCCGTCCGCGGATGGTACGAACGCAGCGAGCGGACCTTCGCCCACCTGCTTGCGTCGGCGGACATCCCCGTGGAGCGGGCCCGGGCCGATCTCCTGCTGGTCGCGGGCGGCGACGACGCGATGTGGCCGTCCCTTCCCTTCGCCGAACAGCTGGCCGGGCGCCGACGTTCGGCCGGGGCCACCGTGCGACTGGTCGCCCGCCAGGACGCCGGCCACCGCCCGCGCCTGCCCGGCGAGAGTCCCGCACCGGTCTCCCCGCGCTTCCGGTACGGAGGCACACCCGAGGCCGACGCCCACTTGGGCGCCGCTGCCTGGCCCCACCTCCTCGACACACTCCGCGGGAAGGGTTGACGGGGCAGTGCGAGGCGGCCACCTTGAACAGCGCCAGGGGTGTGGGAGCGCTCCCGCGACGGGTGGGGAGTGCTCTGTGGCCGCAACCGAAGAGTGCACCCGCAACCGCACAGGCTTCCGCATCCCCCAGAACCGTCCCCCCCCCACCGAAGGATGGACGTATGGAGACGCCTCAGCCCCGCTCCTTATCCCGCAGAACCCTCGTGACCGGCGCCGCCGCCGGTCTGGTCGCCGGAGTCGCCGCCCCGTCCTGGGCCTCCGCCGCCCCGCCCCGGTTCCACACGGTGGGCCGGGTCGTCGAGGCCGCCGACGGGTTCGTGCGGTACAGCTGGCCCGGCATCCACTTCGAGGGCCGGTTCCGCGGCCGAGGCGTGGGCATGGTCCTCGACGACTCCGACAACGACTACGACGTGCAGATCGACGGCACGACCACGGCCACCCTCGTCACCCCCGGCCGGACCACCGCCTGGATCAAGGGCCTCGCCGACACCGAACACCGCGTGCGGCTCGTCAAACGCACGGAAAGCCCTTGGGGTGAAGGCCGGTTCGGAGGGTTCGTCGCCGCTCCCGGCGGGGTGATCCTCGCCCGGCCGCCCGCTCGACGCAGACAGATCGAGTACATCGGGGACTCCTACACCGTCGGCTACGGCAACGTCTCCGGCACCCGGGACTGCTCGAACAACGGGGGAGTGAACCGGAACACCGACGCCGACCTCTCCTTCGGAGCCCTCGCCGCCCAGAGCCTCGGCGCCGACTACCAGGTCAACGCCTTCTCGGGCCGCGGCATGGTCCGCAACTACAACGGCGGCAGCCCCGGCACCGACTTCCGCACCTACTACGACCGTGCCCTGCTGAACATCGAGGGCGACGTCTGGCGCAAGCCGGCCAGTTGGCGGCCGCAGGCCGTCGTCATCGGGCTCGGCCTCAACGACTTCTCAACACCCCTGAATCCGGGGGAGAGCTGGGCCACCGAGGCCGAGTTGGTCACCGCCTACGAGTCCGCGTACCACGGCTTCCTCGACAAGCTGCGTGCCCGCTACGGCCCCAGGACCTTCCTCGTCGTCAGCGCCGCGAGCCTTGGCACCACCACGTTCGCCGACACCGTCGAGCGGATCGCCCGGACCCGGAACGCGCGGGGCGACGACCGGGTGGGCCACTGGTACTACGACGATCCCGCCCTGGACCATCTCGGCTGCGACTGGCACCCCTCCGCACGGGACCACCGGATCATCTCCGGCCTGCTCGAAGAGCACCTCGCCACGCTACCGCTGTGCTGGTAGCCGAAACGGGCCGCCGCCAGTCCAGGGCCGGGCCCGCGGTCAGCTGATGCAGAGCAGGTTGAGCACGCACAGCTGCGCCGGCTCGGTCGCCGACGACGAGGGAGTCGTAGAGGTCTGCGACGTCTGCGAGTTGTCGGTGCTCGGGCTCGTGCCCGAGTCCGTGCTGGTGGTCGTCGTGGTGTCCGTGGCCGTGGACGAAGGGGTCTGCTCCGTCGCCGTGTCGGCGGCGGAGCCGACGCCGGCCGCGACCGACGCCGAGAGCGTGGAGTGCGACCCCGAGCCCGAGCCGGTCGTCGCCGTGGGCTTCGGGACGTCGGCCGAGTCGACGTGAACCGACGAGCGGGTGGTGGTGGACGCCGAGCCGGCCGCCCCCCGGTGCGAGGCGGTCCTCGCGGCGGGCGTCGCCGTGGAGGCCTTGTACGCCTCGGCCGGCGTGGACCCCGTGCGGGTGTCGTCCGAGGTCGGCAGCTCAGCCCCGCCCATGGACCGGTTGTCCGGCGAAGTCGCCGCCTGGGTGCGGACGTTGGACTGCTGGCTCATCGAGGCGGCGGTCAGACCGCCCCCGACGAGGGCGACGGCGGTCGCGACGACGGCCTTGCGCTGGTTCTTGCGCCAGCGGGCCCGCTGACGCCGCCGTGCGGCCCGGCCCTCCGCCGCCACCGGCGCGTCCGCCACGTCCTCGGACGGGAACCCGGCGGAGTCGTCGGACGCCGGCTCCTCGTGGAGACCCGCGTCGTGCCAGGTGGGCGCCGTGTCCCACGCCGCTGTCGCCGCCACGCCCGTCGTCGTGCGGTACTGGACGGGGGGAGCGATGTCGGGGGCGTAGGCGCCGCATCCGGGACACGCCAGGGCGCCGTTGAGATGCCGACGGCACGAGGAGCAGTAGTCCATCTGGTCTTCCTGAGTCGGCTGCACCATCGGCCCGGTGGCCGTGGCCGGTCTCGTTCGCACGGGGGATCGAGCCGGAGGTAAAAGTAGCGACGCTTTCGAAAGGCAGTGTGCAGCCTGTGTGATGCTCCTGCGCAGATGTACGAGGGGTGCGGTGGGCACGAAGGCCGTACGTCGCATTCGCTCCCCCTTGTCCGCCATGCGGTGCCCGGTCGGCCCGGCGCGGTCGACGTGAGCCCCGTCACGGCGAGTCGGCCGGCGGCGAGGTGCGGGGAGCGCCGGGCCCGGGCCGAGTGCGAGCGTGCGTGCCACGACGGTGGCGCGGGTACCTGATCGTCCGTGTCTGTCGTTGCTGCCGTCCAGCCCCTCCAGGCAACCGCCGACCCACTGAACGTACGGAAAATCTCATCCGCGTGACGAACTCCGGGTGGATGCTCCGCCGCCGGGCGCGCGGGCCGCGAGCGCCTCCAGCAGGAGGTCCACCGCCTCCTCGAACGAGCTGTCCGCCAGCCCGGGCAACTCGCGGCGGACCACGGTGAGCGCCGGGTACGTCTGTGGGTCCAGGTCCTGGTAGACGTCCCGCCACGCCCGCTGGTCGGCCTCGCGCTGCTGTCGCGGGAGCGCCTGGAACGCCGCGTCCGTGGCCGCGTGGCTGAGCACGGTGTCGATGAAGGCCAGATACAGCCGCGTCGCGTCGGCCGGGCCGAAGCCCGCGGACAGCAGCAGGCCGATACCGGTGTCCACGGCCTGGATCTCACTCGTGCGCCGGGTCACCCGGTGCGCGGCCATCGCGGCGGCCCGCGGATGGGCGACGTACCCGGCGCGCACCCGCAACGCCATCTCGCGCAGTGAGGCCACCCAGTCGTCCCCGGGGACGAACCCCGCCATCGCGTCGCCGATGATCCGGTCGGCGATGGCGAGCACCAGATCGTCGGTGTCGTGGAAGTAGCGGTACAGGGCGGTCGGGTCACAGCCCAGCGCCGCGCCCAGCCTGCGCACGCTCAGCGCCTCGGGACCGTGCTCGCCGATCAGCCGCAGCGCGGTCTCCACGATCAGCTCCTCGGACAGCAGGACACCGGAGCGGGTGGGCCGCCGGCGTCGGCGCTCCTGCGGGACACGGGTGGACATGACCGGGTTCCTCTCGCCGGGGGGCTCTCAGTGAACGACCCCGGCCGCCTTACGTCAACAGGGTTGACCCAATGTGGACATCGGCGGTTCCATCACCTCACCGCGCGGCTCTTCCCCGTCTCCCGTCCCTGAGGAGCCCTCCATGTCGTCAGCACCGCCCGCGTCCTCCCCGCCCGGATCGTCGCTGCGCCGTTCCCTCGGCGTCGTCGACGGCGTCGCCCTCGCCGCCTCCAGCACCGCGGCCACCACCAGCATCGCCATCGGCATGGGCACGATCGCCACCATCGTGGGACTCCAGGCCCCGGCCCTCCTGCTCCTGGCCTTCCTGCCGGTCCTCGGCATCGCCACCGCCTACGCCCGCCTGAACCGCTCCGAACCGAACATGGGCAACGGCTACGTCTGGGTCGGCAGATCGCTCGGCCCCTGGCCCGGGTTCCTGACCGGCTGGGTCACGCTGGTCGGCTCGATCATCTTCTGCGCCTACACCAGCGCGATCATGGGCTCGGTCGTCCTGATCCTCGCCAACAAGGCAGGGCTGCACAGCGTCGCCGGCATCGCCCTCGACCCGACGTCCACCGGTGTCACCACGGCGATCGGACTCGTGATCCTCGTCGCCCTCACCGTCCTCGCCGTCACCGGGATCCGGGCCGCCACCCGCTTCCAGTTCGCCCTGCTGGTCTTCGAGTACGCGGTCCTGCTGGCCTTCTGCGGCTGGGCCCTGGTCACGGGGGACCACGCCTTGTCCCTGTCCTGGTTCAACCCCTTCGAGATCTCCAGCGGCAAGACCTTCGCCCAGGGCATGGTCCTCGCGGTGTTCTTCTTCTGGGGCTGGGACGCGGCCTTCAGCGTCAACGAGGAGACGAAGAGCCCCGGCGAGGCGGCCCGCGGCGGCCTCATCGCCCTCTTCGCGATGCTCGGTCTGTTCCTCTTCGCCTCGGTCGCCTTCCAGCGCGAGATGAGCCTGACCGAACTGGTCACGAACGGCCCCCAGGCCCTTCCGTACCTCGGCGAGAAACTGGCCGGCGAACCCTGGGCCACCCTGCCCGTGGTCGCGCTGATGTTCTCCGCGGTCGCCTCCGTACAGGCCACCCTGATCCCCACCGCACGCGGCCTGTTCGCCATGAGCCGCGACCGCACCATGGGACCGCTGTGGACCCGCATCCATCCGCGCTACGGCACCCCCGCCGCCGGCACGGTCGTGGTGATGGCCATCGCCGGAGTGGTCGCCCTGCTCGCCGTCGCCATCCCCAAGCTGAGCGACATGCTGCTGGCCGCAGTCAACGCCATCGGCCTGATCGTCGCCCTCTACTACGGCCTCACCGCGATCGCCTGCGCGGTGCGCTTCCGCTCGGCGCGCCACGAAGGGCCCCGGGAAGCACTGCTCGCCATCGGCGTGCCGGCCGTGTCCGGACTCATCCTGCTGGGCCTCGGCTGCTACCTCGGATACTCGTACCTGACCATGAGCGACCACTTCGAACTCAGCCCCGACAACGGCTGGTTCATGTTCTCCCTGCCCGCCGTGATCGTCCTCGCCGGCCTCGGCATGGCAGCCGTCGCCAAGTACGGCAGGCACTCGCCGTACTTCACGACGGGCCGCGGCACCGACGCCGAGTCCCTGACCCTTCCGATGGACCGTACGGCAGCCTGACCCTCCCCTGGAGCCCACCACATGTCACACACCGCGGACCTCGTCCTCACCGGCGGTCCCGTGCACACCGTCGATCCCGCCCGCAGCAGGGCCACCGCCGTGGCCGTGCGCGACGGGCGGATCGCCGCCGTCGGCCACGACGAGGTGCGCGAGCTCATCGGCCCGCGCACCGAAGTCGTCGACCTGGCCGGGAAGTTGCTGCTCCCCGGTTTCCAGGACGCCCACGTCCATCCCCAGGGCGCGGGCCTTGAACTGGGCCTGTGCCACCTCGCCGACACCGTCGACCCGGCCGAGTACCTGCGCAGGATCAGGACATACGCCGACCGGAACCCGGACGTCGAGTGGATCACCGGCGGCGGCTGGTCCCTGGAGGCCTTTCCCGGCGGCGCGCCCACCGCCGCGACCCTCGATGCGATCGTCCCGGACCGGCCCGTGTTCCTGCCCAACCGCGACCACCACGGCGCCTGGGTCAACAGCCGGGCCCTGGAACGCGCGGGCATCGACTCCCGTACCCCCGACCCCGCCGACGGCCGAATCGAACGCGACGCCGACGGCAACCCCACCGGCATGCTCCAGGAAGGCGCCGTCCACCTGGTGGGGCGACTGGTCCCGGATCCCACGCCGCAGCAGCAACTCGCCGCCCTGCTCCGGGCCCAGGCCGTCCTGCACTCGTACGGCGTCACCGCCTGGCAGGACGCCATCGTCGGCAGGTACGCCAACATGACCGACCCGGCACCCACCTACCGCACGGCCCTCGACCGGGGTCTGCTCACCGCCCGCGTGGTCGGCGCCCTGTGGTGGGACCGGGCGCGCGGCGCCGAGCAGATCCCCGAACTGATCGCCAAGCGGGAGGAGTTGAGCGGTGGACTGTTCCGGGCCAGCACGGTGAAGGTCATGCAGGACGGCATCGCGGAGAACCACACCGCCGCGATGCTCGACCCGTATCTGACCGGCTGCGGCTGCGCCTCGGACAACAGCGGCATCAGCTTCGTCGAGCCGGGCGAGCTGCGGAAGTACGTCACCGAGCTCGACGCGGCCGGCTTCCAGGTCCACTTCCACGCGCTCGGCGACCGTGCGGTGCGCGAGGCCCTCGACGCCGTGGAGTCCGCCCGCACGGCCAACGGGTGGCGCGACACACGCCACCACCTCGCGCATCTCCAGGTCGTCCACCCGCACGACGTCCCCCGGTTCCGTGCCCTGGGAGCGAGCGCCAACCTCCAGATGCTGTGGGCCGCGCACGAACCGCAGATGGACGAACTGACCCTGCCCTTCCTCGGCGCGGAACGCGGCGCACGGCAGTACCCGTTCGGTGATCTGCTGCGGGCCGGTGCGACCCTGGCCGCCGGAAGCGACTGGCCGGTCAGCAGCCCCGATCCGCTCCAGGCCATCCATGTCGCCGTCAACCGGATCGCCCCCGAAGCTCCCGTGGGCACCCCGGAGTTCCTTCCGGAGCAGCGGCTCGACCTGGGCGCCGCCATCGCCGCGTACACGGCGGGCAGCGCCCATGTGAACCACCTCGACGACCTCACCGGCAGCATCACCGTCGGCAGGTCGGCCGATCTCGTCGTCCTCGACCGGGACCCGTTCGCGGGACCGCCCGAGGAGATCGCCGCCGGCCGCGCCCTGCAGACCTTCGTAGCAGGCCGAAGGGTCCACGCGGCGCAGGACGCCTGACGTCGTAGGGGCCATGCGGCGCAGGACGCCTGAGCCGTGCATTCCCGACGGCGGCAGGTCAGGGTGCCTGATGTCGAGGGCCCGCGTGGCGCAGGGGCACCTGGGCCGTGTGTCCCCGACGGCGGCAGGTCAGGACGCCTGACGTCGAAGGGGCTCTGCTGCGCCGGGCGCCTGAGCTGTGCGGCCCCGACGGCGGGAGATGGTGTGTCTTCCGCGGTCGGTGGTCAGGCTCCGCCCGCGGAGGATCCGGTCAGGCGGGCTGCCACAGTTCGACGCGGTTGCCCTCGGGGTCGGTGACCCAGCCGAAGCGACCCACGCCCTCCATGTCCTGGGTCTCCTCGGCCACGTCCGCTCCCTCGGCACGCAGTTGCGCGAGCATCGCGTCAAGGTCGCGGACCCGGAAGTTGAGCATGGTCTGCTGGGCGCGAGAGCCGAAGTAGTCCGTGTCGGACTCGAACGTCGCGAACACCGTGAGCCCGGTTTCCTGGCGCCACAGACCGTTCTCGTCGGCGTCCAGGCCCAGGCAGTCGCGGTACCACGCGCTCAGGGCCGCAGGGTCGGCTGCCCGCATGAAGTGTCCGCCGATTCCAAGCACACGTTCCATGGCGCCATCCTGCCAGGACAGCGCCTGGCCGGGCGGCCCACACCCTTCACGGGGCCAGGGGAGTCGCGGCGCTGGCCACCCTACGATCGAAGGATGACGATCATGTACGAATGGCGGGGCGACTTCGAGAGCACGGACGTCAACATCCTCCACGCGGAGGCGTTCGGCCATCCGGTCCTGGACGTCGACTGGCTGACGCGGGTCCGCCGCCACAGTGTCGGCTGGGTCTGCGCACGGCGCTCCGGCGAGCTGGTCGGCTTCGTCAACGTGGCCTGGGACGGGGGAGTGCACGCCTTCCTGCTCGACACCATGGTCGGCGCCGGTCTGCGGCATGCGGGGATCGGCGCCGGACTCGTCGCCGAGGCGGCCCGTGGGGCCCGCGCGGAGGGCTGCGCGTGGCTGCACGTCGACTTCGAGGAGGAGCTGGCGGGCTTCTACTTCGACGCCTGCGGCTTTCGGGCGACGAGCGCGGGACTCATCGCACTCTGATCGTGTGCGGACCGGGGCGGCGCCGGTGACTTGTTCAGGACGGACGCTGAGGCCACCCCGCAGGCGCTGCACGGCACTGCTCGTCGCCGCAAGCCGGATCACGCCCGGTACCTGCGCTACGCGTACTCCCTGGACGCCCCGCACCTCGAACTCGTGCAGGAGATCCCGGGCACGCCGTGGACGGCGACACCGGCGCGCGCACGCCCGCATGCCGTTTGACGTCGGGAGCGTGCTCCGCGACGAAGGCCCTCACCTTGTGTCGGAACGCGTCGAGCTCCGGACCGGACTCCAGCCGCATGGCCGTCCGCTCCTCGTCGGCAGAGATCAAAATCGGTTTTGAGGTCACTGTAAGGGCGGCGATTCGCTGCCCGGTAAGGTGAGTTGCCGGAAAACATCGCCAATGAGTGCACTGTGAATGCCGAGACCGGCGGCTTCGGCGACAACTAGACTGACCTCCCGCTGTCCCGTCTTCGCCCGAGGAGCCCCGCCCATGGCGACCGCCGCCGACCTGGAGCCCGCCGACGAACGGGTCGGCACCCTGGGCGCGCAGATCGCCCAGCGCATCGAGGCGGACGTGATCCGCCGTGGCTGGCCGGTCGGCGAGTCGCTCGGCTCCGAGGTCGACCTGCGCGAACGCTACGGGGTGAGCCGCGCGGTGCTGCGCGAGGCGGTCCGGCTCGTCGAGCACCACCGGGTCGCCACGATGCGGCGCGGCCCGGGCGGCGGTCTGTTCGTGACCGCGCCCGACGCGGGCCCCGCGACCCGGGCCATGGTGATCTACCTGGAGTACGTCGGCACCAGCGTCACCGACCTGCTGCACGCCCGCCTCCTGCTGGAGCCGATCGCCGCGGGACTCGCCGCGGACCGCGTCACCGAGGACGGCATCGGCGCCCTGCGCGCCACGCTCGTCGAGGAGCGCGCCCACCGGGACGAGCCCGGCGTCCACTCCCAGGATCCGCTGCACCCCGTGCTCGGGCAGTTGTCGGGCAACCCGGTCCTGCACCTCTTCATCGATGTGCTCACCCGTCTCACCGCGCGCTACGCGCACACCTCGCGCCGGATCTCCAAGGCCGAGACGTACACGGCGAAGGAGACGTCCCACCAGGCCCATTGCGCCGTCGTGGACGCCGTGACCGCCGGGGACGGCGCCCGCGCGCAGACCGAACTGGCCTTGCACCTGGAGTCGGTGGCCGCCTGGATCGAGAAGCACCGGGTGCGGCGCGGCCGGCGGATCTCGGGGAACGTGATCGAGCCCGAACCGGCCGAGGGGCCGCGGGCCAAGCTCGCCGAGGTGGTCGCCGCGCGCATTCACGAGGACATCGCCGCACGTGGCCGGCAGGTCGGCCAGGTGCTCGGCTCGGAGGGCGATCTGCTCGCCCGCTACGGCATCAGCCGCGCGGTCCTGCGGGAGGCGGTGCGGCTCCTGGAGTACCACTCGGTGGCCCGGATGCGCCGCGGCCCAGGCGGCGGCCTGATCGTCGCCGCCCCCGAAGCGCAGGCCAGCGTCGACACCATGGCGCTCTTCCTGGAGTACCAGGGCGTCACCGCCGACGACCTCAGGATCGTCCGCAACGCCATCGAACTCGGCGTCGTCGCCCGGGTCACCGCCCGGCAGGCGGAGGACGGCGTGCGCGACGAGGTCGCCGAGCGGCTCGCGCGGGCGGTGCGCCGGCCCACGGAGGGGCCGGCCGAAGACCGGCGCAAGGCCGACCTGTTCCACACGGAACTGGCCGAACTGGCCCACAATCCCGTGCTGTCGCTGTTCCTCGCGATCATCACCGAGCTGTTCCGCAAGCACGCCGCAGGTCACGACCAGCCCCTGCCCGGCGACACGGCCGCGGACGATGTCCAGCACATCCACCAGCGCATCCTCGACGCGATCCTGGACGGCGACGCCGGGCTCGCCAAACACCGGATGCGACGCCATTTGGATGCACTCATTCCCTGGTGGCATTGATCATCTGGCGGCGCCGATGGCTTGGATAGTTAATTGCGTATACTCAATCGGGTCGAATTGAAGGAGATCCGATGCGCCGGACCCTGTTCGAAGAGACCCACGAGGACTTCCGTCACCTGGTGCACGACTCCTCGAATCCCCGATCGCCCGCCTCTGCGGCGGCACCAGCGAGGTCATGAAGAGGAGTGTTCATGCACATCGACGGTTCCTCGGCGCTGGTCACCGGCGGCGCCTCCGGGCTCGGCCTGGCCACCGCCCGCCGGATCATCGGCCGCGGCGGCCGCGTCGTCATCGCGGACATCTCCGAGGAGCAGGGCGGCAAGGCCGTCGCCGACCTCGGTGAGGCCGCCCGGTTCGTCCGCGCCGACGTCACCGACGAGACCGCGGTCGGTCAAGCCCTCGACGCGGCACAGGAGTTGGGCACCCTGCGGGCGGTCGTGCACTGCGCGGGCCGCGGCGGCGACCACACGCGGATCATCGACCGTGACCGCAACCCCGGTGAACTCGCCACGTTCGCCGAGGTCGTACGCGTCAACCTCCTCGGCACCTACAACGTGCTGCGCCTGGCCGCCGCCCGCCTCGCCGGCAACGAGATCGTCGACGGCGACCGGGGAGCGATGGTCCTCACCGCCTCGGTGGCAGCCTTCGACGGCCAGATCGGCCAGACCTCCTACACCGCCTCCAAGGCCGGCGTGCACGGCATGACCCTCGTCGCCGCCCGTGACCTCGCCGGCTGGAACATCCGGGTGAACACCATCGCCCCCGGCATCATGGACACCCCGATGCTCGGCCGCCTCCGCGAGGACATCCGCGAGGGCCTCGCCGCGTCCGTGCCTCACCCCAAACGCCTCGGCGACCCCGACGACTTCGCCCGCCTGGCCGTGGAGATGCTGGAGAATCCGTACCTCAACGGTCAGACCGTCCGGCTCGACGGCGCCCTCCGTATGGCCCCGCGATGACCGACGACGGCTTCCGCGCCGACCTGCGGGCCTTCTTGGCGGACCAGCATCCCGGCCGCCGCCCCAAGGGCCCCGCAAGCACGGAGGCCGCGGGCCAAGCCGTAGGCCTCCGAGGTCGCCAACCGCGCCGCCTCCGAGCGGTGCAGATCCACGGCGGCTACGGCTATGTGCGCGAGTCGGAGATCTCCCGGTTCCACGCCGACGCCAAGATCCTGGAGATCGGCGAGGGCACCAACGAGATCCAGCGCAACATCATCGCGCGGGCCCGCCTCAGCGGCCGGCCGTGGCCGGCTCCCAGACCGCCTCGGGGTCGAGCGGGAGTTCCGGCCGGTCGCGTGTGAACGCCGCGGCCCGCTCCTCGGTGTCCTTGAGGGAGTCGTCGCTCGCGCCGAACCCGCGGAACAGGGTCACGCAGTACTCACGGGACAGAAATGCCGGATCCCAGCGGCCGCCCGGCTTCACCCACTGGTAGGTGTGGTTGTGCAGGTTGAGGAACTGCAGGGTCGCCAGGCGCGGTTCCGCCACGCGGAAGCTGCCCCGCTCGGCGGCGTCCGTCAGCAGCCCGGTGATCAGGCGCTCGAACTCCGAGCGCTGGTCCAGCAGGGTCTGCAGCTCCGGGCCGGTGAGGCTGCGGTAGTCGTGCTCGTAGACCCAGATGTGGTCGAGCCGGTGGAAGATGATCGTCAGCAGCGACTCGGACAGCAGTCGCAGCCTGACCAGCGGATCCACGTCGAGCTCGGCGATCTGGCGGGCACGGGACAGCAGCGGGCTCATCACCCGCCCCTGGATCTCGATCAGCAGGTTCTCCTTGGAGCCGATGTAGTAGTACAGCGCTCCTTTGGCGAGTCCCACCGCACGGCCCAGGTCGTTGACGGAGGTCGCCGCGTAGCCCTGGCGGGCGAACAGTTCGGCGGCCGTGTCGATGATCTTCTGGCGGCGGACCTCGAAGTCCGGTCCATGACCAGGCGGTCGTGGCATCGCAACTCTCCCCTGACGGGACGACGGGTCGAACCGACCGCATCCCGGGCCCGAAACGGGCGCCGCGGGGGCGGTTCGGGGGGACCGCGGGTCCCGGGACGTCGTCACTCTAGTTTGCTAGACCAGACGGTACATTAATAGACGGACGCCGGCGGCGCGGGGCGTGCCGTCTGCGCGAGCATTGCGATGACGTGACGCGCATGACCCAGGCACCGCAGTTCACTGCCGCCAGCATCGGAACCCGATCCGCCCACGCGGACCAACTCCTCGAAATGTACCGGCGGATGAGGCGCATCCGCCGCTTCGAGGAGCGGGCGTCCGAGCTGTACAAGGCGACGGAGATCCCGGGCTTCCTGCATCTGTCGATCGGCCAGGAGGCCACCGCCGTCGGCGCCTGCCGGCCCCTCGGTGAACGCGACGGCATCACCTCCACCCACCGCGGTCACGGCCATGTCCTCGCCAAGGGCCTGGACTCCGCGTCGATGATGGCCGAGCTGATGGGCAAGGAGGCGGGCACCAACCACGGCCGCGGCGGCTCCATGCACATCGCCGACCCCCGTCTGGGCATCTACGGCGCCAACGGCAGCGTCGGCGCCGGTCTGCCCATCGCCACCGGAGTCGCCACCGCCGCCAAGCTGCGTGCGGCGGGAGACGCCGCCGGGCAGACGGGACTTTCGAAACACGCCCTGGGGCGAGCCCGACAGCACGTCGGCGTCGCCGGGCAGGCCGGACCTTCGAGACACGTCCCGGGCCCGGCGCTCGAGAGTGTGCCCGTGCCGGAGCCGTCCTGCCCGTGATGCTCCGGCACGGGCGCTGTTGCGCAGAGCCCTGCCGCTACTCCCACGCCTCGTACGCGCGGTTGGGGCCGTCAGGGAAGCCGGCCTCCGCGAAGGCGGCCAGCGCCAGGGTGTCGGCGTCGGATTCCGCCGCCCCCGGCGACCGGTAGGTGATCGTGTCCGGCAGCATGGCCAGAGCGGTGATGCCCTGCCCGCCGTCGGACGGGCGCAGCTGGACGCGGATGCCGTGCCGGTCCGCCAGCCGTCCGACCACGTACAGACCCATGCGCTGGGAGATCGCGACGTCCACGGTGGGCGGGTCCGCCAGGTGGTGGTTGATGTCGGCCATCTCCTCGGGAGGCAGCCCGATGCCGCTGTCGTGCATCTCGATCATGATCCGGCCGTCAGGCAGCCGCGCCGCGGTGACCCGGACCATGGAGTGCGGCGACGAGAACGTCGTCGCGTTCTCCAGGAGTTCGGCGAGCAGGTGCACCAGGTCGGTCACGGCACGGCCGTGGATCTCGGCCTCCGGAACCCCGGACAGCTCGACGCGCTCGTACTGCTCGACCTCCGAGGCCGCGGCCCGGATCACGTCGACCAGGGGCAGCGGCTGGTCCCACTGCTGGGCGGGGGTCTCGCCGCCGAGCACGAGAAGGTTCTCGCCGTTGCGGCGCACACGGGTGGCGAGGTGGTCCAGCCTGAACAGGTTGGACAGCTGGTCGGGGTCGGCCTCCTTGCCCTCCAGGCTGGTGATCAGGGCGAGTTGCCGCTCGATCAGGGACTGGTTGCGGCGGGCCAGGTTGCTGAAGATCGTGTTGATGTTGGCGCGCAGCAGGGCCTGTTCGGCGGCCAGCCGGACGGCCTCGCGGTGGACGTGGTCGAAGGCACGGGCGACCTCGCCGATCTCGTCCGTGGTGGTGATCGGGATGGGTTCCACCTGGGCCTCGACCCGGCCGGGGATGGCCCGGGTGAGCTGGGTGAGCAGCGCGGGCAGCCGCTGCTCGGCGATCTCGTGGGCGGAGGTGCTGAGCCTGTGCATGCTGGTGCTCATCGTCCGGGCCACCCAGGCGGCGAGCAGGAAGGCGGCGAGGACCGCGGCGAGCACGAGGACGGCGTTGATGATCGCGTCGTTGCGGGCGTCGTCGGCGATCGTCTGTGCCTGCGCCAGCGCGGTGTCGGTGAGGTAGACCTCGACGCCGCGGTACGCGTCGAAGCTGAGGGTGGAGGCGGCGAAGAAGGTGTCGGACGTGATGCCCTGCGCGGCGAGCTGCGTGGGCGACTTGCCCGAGGCGATCGCGCTGGTCATCTTCGCAAGGCTCGGCGGGGCCACGAAGGTCTTCCCGGCGGCCTCGGCCTGTGTCTGGGCCTCGGTGGTCTGTTTCACGCCGAGCTTCTGCGCGTCGGAGAGCGCCTTGCGCAGCCGGGCCATGTCCCCGTCGGTGCCGGCACCGGCGTACTCCTGGAGCCCGACCTGTTCGAGGTAGACGTAGGAACTGAACGAACCGAGCTGGGCCTGGAGTTCGCCCTCGGTGACCTTGCCGCGGTCCTCGACCAGGAGGTGGGTGCCGATGGCCCGGATCAGGGACTCGGCGGCCTGGGTGAGGGAGACGGCGTACAGGGTGCGGCCGAAGCTCGCCCCGTTGCTGCTGCCGTAGCCGAGCTCGTTGGAGATTTCCATCAGCGGGTGCTGGACGGCGTGGTAGCTCTCCTCGGTCTGCACACCGGTCAGCCGGGAGGTGAAGGCGTTCGCGCGTACGGAGGCGAGCTGCTTCTCGCCGGCGCGGACGAGCTCGACGCGGCGCAGCAGGCCGGGGGTCTGCGGCATCCGGTCCACCGCCTCGTCGAACGCCTTCGCGTCCGCGTCGGTGATCGCCCGCGCCGTGGTGACCACGCTCGACGTCCGGTCGCCCTTGACCAGCGGGGTGACCGACACGTCGCGCTCGTTGATGGCGTCGCTCGCGTACTTGTTGGCGGCCTGGACCAGTTCGGCCACCCGGACCGCGTCGTCGGCGTCCTGCCAGGTGTCCACGGAACGTTTGACACGGAAGCCGCCGAGGACGAGGGCCACGATCACCGGTATGAGGAGGATGGCTTGGAGCTTTCTGGCCACGCGCCAGTTGCGGGTCCATAGCCCTCTGTGGGCGGTGGATGAGGTGTTCGACAAGATGGCCTCACGGTTCTGGGTCGCCTCGTGTCCTGCACACTCAAGAACGTGGGGCGCATGGGGATTTGTTCAGACCGGTTCGCTGCGGAATCCGCGCGAACGTGCGCAACAGGAGTAGCTTCGGCCAATTCTTAGCATCTTGCGTTCACCGTAGGCCCAGGTTATGTAGAAGTTGCAATCACTTGCAGCGCGCCGCTGTCACGGAGTCCGCCCTGTCCTGCCCTGCTGCAAGAAGCGGTCCTTCGAGTTCAGCGCGCCGGTGAGGGACCTGACCGCCCAGGCCAGGAAACGCACACCGGCCCGAACAGCCGTGGCCGAAGTCACTGGAACGCGTCCGCCTCCCCGTCGAGTGAACCGTCGGTCAGCGGCGGAGGCGCGTGTCTCAGAGCCGCCGGGAGCGGCGGACGGTGAGGACGGCGACGTCGTCGTGCGGGCCGCCGCGGCCGGCGAAGGAACGGGCGTCGTCGTGGAGGAACTGCGGCAGCTCGGTGGGGGAGAGGGCGACGTACTTCGTCAGGCGTTCGTCGACCGGGTAGAAGGAGCCATCCGCCGAGCGGGTCTCCGTCAGGCCGTCGGTGCTCAGCAGCAGCGTGGCGCCCTCGGGGAACTCGAACCAGCCCACGGTCGTCGGTTCGTCGGCCAGCTCGGCCAGGCCCAGCGGGACGCCGGGCTCCAGTTCGGGCGTGCTGACCGCGCCGTCGTACAGGACATGGGGCAGGACGTGTCCGCAGTTGACGGCCTGCACCTCGGTGTCCGCGTCGACGCAGACGATGAGGGCCGTGACGAAACGTTCGTCGTCGCCGGTGTGCGCGGCATACGAGTTGTGCCGAACGACCGCCGCGTCCAGGGCGTCCACCAGCGCGGTGAGAGTGGGCTCGCGGTGCGCAGCCTCCCGGAAGGCGCCGAGCACGGCGAACGCGGCACCCACGGCGGTGAGGCCCTTGCCCTGCACGTCCCCGATCAGTACCCGGGTCCCGAAGGGCGAGTCGACGACGTCGTAGATGTCGCCGCCGACGAGCCGGTCCTCCTGGAGCGGCTCGTACACACCGTTGACCAGCACGTCGTCGGTGAGCAGGGGAAGGGGATGCAGGATGTGCCGCTGCATGGCCGCGGCGGTGGAGCGCAGCCGCAACATGGCGTGCTCCCGTCTGATCCGCCGGTGGCATCCGTAGACGGAGGTCGCGGCCAGGGCCAGGGTGAAGAGGATCAGCAGGAGGCGGTCGGACCAGTGGCCCCCGTCGCGGTCCCGCAGCAGCACGCTGGCGGTGACGACCAGCGTGGTCCACACCGCGACGAACGTGGTCTGGCGGACCGTGCCCAGCGCCGAGGCGGCCCCGGGCAGGAAGACCAGCAGTCCGAGCAGCCACACCTCGGACCCGGACACCGCGCCGAGGACCTCCACCAGGCCCGTCACGGTCACGACCCCGGCGACCAGCTCGACGTCGCCCGGAGGCTCGATGGTGTCGAAGGCGTCGCCAGATCTCTTACGACGGCTACGGGTCATGCGCGCTCCCGGGCAGGTGGTGATCTCCTACGTTATGCAGGCCCGCTCCGCCCCGGACACGCGCCCCGCCGATCCGGCCGTCCGGGTGGGGCGCCGCTCGGCGAGTTGCCCGGTGATCCGGCCCTGCGGACCGGCGGGTACGGGCCGCCGAGGCGCAGGACACCGAGATCGCCACCGTGGCCGTCGGGCCGGGCCAGGAGTACGGGGACCCCTACGGCGACCGGGCCCGTCCGAGTGAGATCGCCGACGCGGGCGCCCTGCTCGTACGGCCCGGCGGTTTCGTCGCCCTGCGGCACGCGAGCGCCGCCACCGACGCCGGGGCACTTCTTCCGGACGCGCCCTGAGGTCCCGTCCGAACCCACCGGGTGCGCGATCATGGATGAAACGCCATGCCGACGAGGAGGAGAACCGGGATGACCACCGACGCGATCGGAGCCGGTGTCACCGAGGAGGCCGTCGCAGGTCTCCACGCGACCGCCGACCCACGCCTGCGCGAGCTCCTCGCCGAACTCATCGGCCATCTGCACGACTTCGTGCGCGAGAGCCGGCTCACCCGGCAGGAGTGGGAGAAGGCGATCGCCTTCCTGACGGCGACCGGGCAGAAGTGCACCGACACCCGGCAGGAGTTCATCCTTCTCTCGGACGTCCTCGGCGTGTCCATGCTGCTGGAGACGATCAACGGCGACCGCGTCCAGGGCGCCACCGAGTCCACCGTGCTCGGCCCCTTCCACATGACCGAGTCGCCCGTCCGTGAACTCGGCGACGACATCGACCTGGTGGGCGGCAGCGAGCCGTGCGTGGTCAGCGGCCGGGTCCTGTCGGCCGACGGCACCCCGCTGCCCGGCGCCGTCCTCGACGTCTGGCAGGCCGACGACCAGGGCTTCTACGACGTCCAGCAGCCCGACGTGCAGCCCGCGGGCAACGGCCGCGGACTGTTCACCGCCGACACCGAGGGCCGTTTCTGGTTCCGCACCTGCGTCCCGGCGCCGTACCCGATTCCCACCGACGGCCCGGTCGGCGACCTGCTCCGCGCGACCGGCCGGCACCCCTACCGGCCCGCGCACATCCACTTCATCGCCGCCGCCGACGGACACACCCCCGTCACCACGCACATCTTCGTCGCGGGCAGCGACTACCTGGACTCCGACGCCGTCTTCGCCGTGAAACAGAGCCTGGTGCAGGACTTCGCGACGACCGACGACCCGTCCCTGGCGGCGGAGTTCGGCATCCCGAACCCGTTCCGGCACGCCCGTTTCGATCTCGTACTGGAGCCGAACGCATGACGTTCTCGGGCGACTTCACCTACGAGAGCCGCCCCGGACGGGTCGTCCTGCGGCCCGGCGCCGCCGTGAGCGCGACCCCCGGCGAAGCCGAACACCTTGGTCTGTCCAGGCTGTTGGTGGTGTGCGGCAGACGGGGTGAAGCCGTCGCGCGGGCGGTCGCGGACGCACTCGGCGACCGCTGCGCGGGGCTGCACGCCGAAGCCCGTATGCATGTGCCCGTGGAGGACGCCGACCGGGCCGTGGCGGCGGCCCGCGCGGCCGGGGCCGACGGGGTCGTCGCGGTCGGCGGCGGCTCCTCGATCGGCCTCTGCAAGGCGATCGCGCTGCACACGGGACTGCCGCTCATCGCGGTGCCGTCGACCTACTCGGGCTCCGAGATGACCCCCGTCTGGGGCCTGACCGAGAACGGGGCCAAGCGCACCGGCCGCGACCCGAAGGTCCAGCCCCGCAGTGTCGTCTACGACCCCGAACTGACCCTCTCCCTGCCGGTACCCCTCACCGTGACCAGCGGCGTCAACGCCCTCGCGCACGCCGTCGAGGCGCTCTACGCCCCGGACACCTCCCCGCTGATCGCGCTGATGGCGGAGGAAGGCGTCCGGGCGATGACCGGGGCACTGCCCGAACTGGCCGCCGACCCGGGGGACGTGGAGGCGCGCGGACAGGCGCTCTACGCGGCGTGGCTGTGCGGCTCCTGCCTCGGGGCCACCACGATGGGACTGCACCACAAGCTGTGCCATGTCCTCGGCGGCACCTTCGGGCTCCCGCACGCCGAGACGCACACCGTCGTCCTGCCGTACGCCCTCGCCCACAACTCCCCGGCGATCCCGGATGCGTTGACCGTGCTGGGACGGGCACTTGGCACCGACGACCCGGCACAGGCCCTGTGGGAGCTGGCCGGACGCCTGGGCGCCCCGCGCTCCCTCGCCGAACTCGGCTTCAAGGAAGGCGATGTGGCGAAGGCGGCCGCACAGGTGACGGGCCAGCCGTACGCCAATCCGCGTCCCGTGACGGCGGACGGCGTGCGGGCGGTCCTCGCGGCCGCGTACGAGGGACGGCCACCGAGCGTCCCGGATCGGTGACACCCGAACAAGGGGTCCCCTCCGGCGCGGGCGCCATGGCGCGTGAGTTCGGCGACCCGATGGGCCCGCCCATGGCGGGCGCCGACGTCACCGACCCCGCCGAAGCGGGACCGGGCCTGTTCAGCCGGGCGTTGTCAGTCCCGGTCGGTACGGTCGGCTCATGAGAGCCGACGGAACCTTCAGCGTCACAGCGTTCGTCCCGACCGGGCTGAAGCCCGAGCCGGCCGTGGTCACCGGGCTTCCGGTCGGGGTCGCGACCATGGAGAAGCACTTCGAGGGCGAGGTCGCCGGCCGCTCGGCGACCCTGTTCACCGCCGCCTACGACCAGGAGTCGGGCGTCGGCACCTATGTGGCCATGGAGTCCTTCGAGGGCGCGCTGCACGGCCGGTCCGGCGCCTTCAACTTCGTGCACTCCGCGACGACCTCCGGCAGCGACCGCACCGCGGAGTTCTTCACCATAGTCCCGGCCAGCGGCACCGGGGACCTGACGGGGATCTCCGGCACCGGCGGCCTCGCGGTCGACTCCGACGGCACCCACCGCATCCGGCTCGACTACGAGCTCGGCTGACACGGCCGTCGTGACCGACAGCTTCACTAAAATCACACACGACCCGACTGACACTTGAGGTTTCAAGGGTTACGCTCACCGGCATCCGAGTGCTCGGGGGAGCGGCTCGTCCGCCATGGCACTCCCTCCCCCCACGGTTCAGGAGTCTCGGCGTGCGTGACGGCGACGTAGTGGTGATCGGCGGCGGCTATGCGGGCGTCCGGCTGGCGAAACGGCTGGACGCGACGGCGCGGGTCACGTTGGTGGACCGCAAAGAAGTCTTCTTCCACCGCATCTCCTCCTTGCGCGCGGGTGTGCGCAAGGAGTGGACCGTCACCCCCTTCATCCCCTACGACAGGCTGCTGCGCCACGGCCGGGTCGTCGTGGGCAAGGTGGTCACCATCGACACCACCGAGCGGCAGGTGGTGCTGGCCGACGGGACGCGGCTGCCGTACGACGTGGTGGTCGTCGCGACCGGCGCCGACTACCCGGCTCCGGCCCGCTTCGGCGGAACCACCACCGAGGAGGCGATGAAGTCCTTCGCCGAGCACCAGCAGAAGATCGCCCTCGCCGAGCACGTCCTGGTCGTCGGCGGCGGCCCCTCCGGAGTCGAACTCAGCGCGGAGATCCGGCTGGCCCGGCCGGACGCCCGGGTCACGCTCGCGCACTCCGGTCCGGCGCTGCTCGACAACACGGGCAGCGAACGCGCCGGACGCAAGGCGCGTGCCTGGCTGGAGTCCCACGACGTCGAGGTACGGCTCGGCTCGTTCATGGCCCCGGGCAACGACTTCGGCACCTACCGCGATGCCCAGGGCGACGTCGTCACCGCCGACCTCTCCTTCTGGGCGACCGGCACCACCCCCAACACCCTCTGGCTGCGCCTGGGCGGACACGGCGAGTGGCTGACCCCGTCCGGGCACGTGAAGGTCGACCGCACGCTGCGGGCCAAGGGGCACCTGGACGTCTTCGCGGTCGGCGACGTCAACGACGCCACCGAGCTGAAGATCACCCCTGCCGCGCTCGCCCAGGCCGACCTCGCCGCCTGGAACATCCGCGCCCAGCTGAACAGTTCGGGCCGGCACCGCAAGGAGCCCCGCTTCTACCGGCCCATCCACCGCTCCCCGCTGATCGTGCCCTTCGGCGCGGCCGACGGGGTGACCATGCTGCCCGTGCCGGGCGGCGAGACCGCGGTCCTCGGCGGCCGGACCACCACGCTGGCCAAGTCGAAGACCCTCATGACGCCCTACATGAGGCGCCAACTCGGCTACACGGCCGCCTGATTGGCGAAGGTGACCTCCGCGGTCGCGTGCCGGGGCTCCCGGTGCGTGGCGATGTGAGGATGCGCCCGGCCGTCGGCGAGAAGGTCCCCAGCGAGGAGGCGCTTGCGCTTGAACGCGGGTCGGCGCAGCCGGTACGCCGGCGAACTCACCTGCCGTCCGGGGGAGTTGCGGCGGGCCGGCTCCGGCATCAGTAGGGCCGGCGGCGGGCCGCGAAGGACGAGGCCCGGGGGCCCTCGGTGTCACGGCCAGGGGTGCCAGAACTCCACGTGGGAAGGCGGGCGGGGGCATCGGCCCGCCTTCCTCGCTGTTCTCGGCCGACAGGTATCAGAAGTGGGCGACGGTCGGGCGCCGCAGGGGTTCGCCGCAGGCGGGGCTGGTGGGACGTGCTCGGCGGCTGTGCGCGCGGGTGGCGGCAGGCCGGGATACGCGCAGGCCGTACGGGGTGGAGGTGTGCGCGGGTGGTGGCAGGCCCGGACGCGGGCGAGACGTGCAGGTCGTGCCGGGGTCTTACGCGTGCAGGACGTGCTGCGTCGGTCTGACCAGGCCCGATTCGTAGGCGAAGACCACCGCCTGGACCCGGCCGCGGGCGCCGATCTTGGTGAGGATGTTGCTGACGTGGGACTTCACGGTGGTCGGGGCGATGCAGAGCCGGTCGGCGATCTCGGCGTTGGAGTCGCCGCAGGCGACCGCGGTGAGCACGTCCCGTTCGCGTCCGGTGAGGGTGTCCAGCCGGTTGCCCGGCGTGCCGCTGTCGACGGCACGGTCGTCGCGGACGGCGTCGATGAGCGCACGGGTCAGTCCGGGGGAGACCACGACGTCACCGGCGGCCACGACCCGGACGGCCGCGACCAGTTCGTCGGCGGTGGCGTCCTCGGGGAGATGCCCGGCGGCCCCGGCGCGCAAGGCGCCGTAGGGATAGGTGTCGTCGCCCGTGGTGAGGAGCAGGACGTGCGGGACGGGTCCGTCCGGTGCGTGGGCGATGCGGCGGACGGTCTCGATGGTGTCCGTGCCGGTGGTGCGGCCGTCCAGCAGGACGACGTCCGGCCGGAGCAGGGCGCTCAGCCGGACCGCCCCCGGTCCGTGCGTCGCCTCGCCGACGACGCTCAGATCGGGCTGGGACTCCAGGAGCATGCGGAGGCCGACACGCTGAAGTGCCTGGCCGGTGGCGATGAGGACGCTGGTCATGGCGGCGTACTCCATCCTCGCCCAGCAGACGATCCGCTGAACGAAACGGTTTCGTTCTCGTGGGATGAGACTAGCCCGCGGGGTATCGAAACGGGAACGTTTCGATTGTGGGGTGGGTCACATTCCGCTCCGGGTTTCGATGCCCGGTGAGGCCTCCGGACGTTCCCGCATCCCGCCACTGACGCGCCCGGGTCAGGTGCGGCAAGGAGGGCAACCCGTTCGCGAGCGGCGGCGACCTATGGGTGAAATCCCGCCCCCACGAAGGGAGTTCACTCCATGCGCACCCGTATCGTGCGTCTCGTCACCGTCCTCGTCGCCCTGCTCGCGGTGTTCGCCACCCCCGCCATAACGGCGACACCGGCGCAGGCGGCGGACAACTGGAACCCGCCCGCAGGCCTCGTCCAGCCCCTGGGCGAGGTGTGGAACCACGTCGAGTCGACCTACTCCGACCTCTACGGCTTCCGCAACTACGGCTGGGACCAGGTCGTCGCCAACAAGGGCAGCGTCAACTACTGCGTCCGCTGGGAGTCCGACGCCCCGGTCAGCGCCGCCCTGCGCGACCAGGTGCAGGCCGCCCTGAAGAAGCAGTTCGGCAAGTGGATGGCGGCCATGCTCGACAACGGCACCGGCACCAACGCCTGGCCGTACACCACGGTGCCCGTCAACATCGTCGGCTGGGCGGTCAAGAACCGCTCCACCCTGCAGTGGACCAACAACTCGGTCGACATCTACGCCGGAAACCTGGACTCCGGCGGCGCTCCGCAGTGCGCCCCCGACTGTGGCCGCTTCTTCCATCAGGACGGCAACTACTCGAAGTGCCCCGGCGGCGTGGCCCGCCACTACGACCAGTCGCTCTGGCTGACCAAGGGCTTCCAGGGCGGCGCCGGCGGGGACTGGGGTCAGCGTGTCGGCCAGGAGTACTTCACCGGAGCCCTCGCCCAGGAGAACATCCATATCTATCTCCATGAAGTCGGCCACACCTTCGGTCTCGACGACTTCTACGACTGGACCCCGACCGGCCAGTGCTGCTTCCTGATGAACGCCGGCAGCGCGACCCGGATCACGGATTTCGACAAGTGGATGCTGCGCGACTTCTGGCGCCACCTGAAGAACCGGTACGGCTACTGAGCACGGCGAGTCGCAAGGCCTGCTGAGTCGGCGGGCGGTCGGCACGTCCGACCGCCCGTCCGGTGTCGATCCCGTAGGAACCATTGACGCGTCCCGGACCGCCTGGCACTGTCTTGACTACGTAGTCAAACAGGCCAGGTCATCAAACGTGGCCAGGACTGACTACGTAGTCAAATAACTCCGCGGTGAGGAGACACGCATGGCGGGCACGGCATCCGGACGACCGCAGCGCGGCCCCGGGATGACCGAGGTCGCGCGTGCCGCCGGTGTCTCGCAGAAGACCGTGTCGCGGGTCGTCAACGGTGAACCGCACGTCAGCCCGGAGGTGCGCGACCGCGTGCTCCGGGCCGTACAGGAGTTGGGATACCGCCCGAACAACGCGGCGCGCGCCCTGCTCCTCGGCCGCTACCGGCGGATCGGCGTCGTCTCGCTCGGCACCTCGCTCTACGGTCCCTCCACCCTGCTCCTCGCCCTGGAGCGGGCCATGCAGCGGTCGGGCTACTCCTTCACCCTGGCCGGCACCCTGGAGGGACAGCCGGTCCAGGTGGCCGTCGAGGCGCTGCTGGAACAGGGCGTGGACGGCATCGTCCTGTCCGAGCCGATCGACGACGGGACACCGCTGCGCCTCAGCGCGGACGTCCCGGTCGTCAGCCTCGGCGAGGGTGTCGACGTGGGCCAGGCGGCGAGCGCTGTCGTGGGCGCCGACGGTGTCGTGGCCGCCCGGACGGCCACCGAGTACCTGCTGTCGCTCGGGCACCGCACCGTCTGGCACATCCCGGGACCGCACGACTGGTGGGCCGCCCGCGACCGGCTGCGGGGCTGGCGGGAGGCCCTCGGCACCGCCGGTGCCCCCGAGCCGCCGCTGCCGGTCGCGGGCGACTGGAGCCCCGCCTCCGGGTACGCGGC
This sequence comes from Streptomyces sp. NBC_00285, assembly GCF_036174265.1. Lineage (NCBI taxonomy): Bacteria > Bacillati > Actinomycetota > Actinomycetes > Kitasatosporales > Streptomycetaceae > Streptomyces > Streptomyces sp. NBC_00285. The sequence goes on from NZ_CP108055.1 coordinate 9,281,011, forward strand.
CGGACGTCAGCTGGCGGGCCTCTCGGATGTCACCGCCGTGTTCGCCGCCAACGACGACATGGCGATCGGGGCACTACGGGCGTTCGCCGAGGCGGGCCTGTCCGTCCCGGGCGACGTCAGTGTCGTCGGCTACGACGACGTCCCCGCCGCCGCCTATCTCTCCCCGCCCCTGACCACGGTCCGCCAGGACTTCACCGGGGTGGCCGACCGGGCCGTCGACGTACTCATCGCCATGATCGAAGGCCGCCCCGGCCATGCCGAACGCACCGACATCGCCACCGAGTTGACCGTACGGGCCTCCAGCGGGCCGGTACGCGAACCCGCCTCACCCCTTCGCTGAACCGTCGGCGCGACGGGCCCGCGGCACACCACGCCGCAGGCCCGGTCCGCCCTGCCCGCGAGTGCCCCCCCGGGACGGCCGCACCCGCGCTTTCCCCAGCCGCACCACGTGAGGAGTCACCTGTCACCAGCAACCCCGATCCGCCGCGCCTGTTCCGTGGCGCCCTCGGCCTCGGCGCCGCCGCCGGGCTCACCGCCTGCGCGGCGTCGACTGGCTCGGCGACCCTGGCCTGGCCAAGGTGAGTATCGCGGTGCCGTCAAAGGCTGATCCCACAACAACCCTATTGGAGAAGGATGTTCGAGCTTCCTCCCCGCGTTCTGTTCGGTGCCGCCTACTACCACGAGTACCAGCCGCACGAGCGGTTGAAGGACGACCTCGACCTGATGGCCGAGGCACGCTTCACGGTGATCCGGGTCGGCGAGTCCGTGTGGTCCACCTGGGAACCGGAGAACGGCCGCTTCGACCTGGACTGGCTCCAGCCCGTCCTCGACGGCGCCCACGAGCGGGGCATCTCGGTGATCCTCGGGACCCCGACGTACGCCGTACCGCCGTGGCTGGCCCGGCAGTACCCGGAGATCGCGGGGGAGGCGCGCACCGGCGAGCCCATCGGCTGGGGCGCCCGGCAGGAGGTCGACCTCACCCACCCGGCGTTCCTCTTCCACGCCGAACGGGTCATCCGGAAGGTCGTCGCCCGGTACGCCGGCCACCCGGCGGTGATCGGCTACCAGGTCGACAACGAACCCGGCCTCCAACTCCTGCACAACCACGGTGTGTTCCAGCGCTTCGCCGACGAACTCCGCGCCCAGTACGGCGACGTGGAGACCCTCAACCGTGAATGGGGCCTGGTCTACTGGTCGCACCGGCTTTCCACCTGGGCCGACCTGTGGACCCCCGACGGTAACGCCCAGCCCCAGTACGACCTGGCCTGGCGGCGCTTCCAGGCCCGGCTCGTCACCGAGTTCATCACCTGGCAGGCTGACCTCGTCCGCGAGTACGCCCGCCCCGGCCAGTTCGTCACCACCTGCATCTCCTACGACCGCCCCGGCGTCGAGGACGACAAGCTCACCGAACGGCTCGACGTCGCCGCGGGCAACCCGTACTACACGATGCAGGACGCCCTGGAGCTGCCCGACCGGGGCGGCGACGGGCAGAACTGGACGACCAACGGCACCTGGGCGCTGTACCGCAGCGCCGACCGCATGTACTCCTCACGGCAGGAGCCCTACCTGGTCACGGAGACCAACGCCCAGGCGATCGGCCACCCTTGGAACAACCGGCCCGCCTACGACGGCCAATGGCGCCAGGCCGCCTGGGCGTTGATCTCCCGCGGTGCCTCCATGATCGAGTACTGGCACTGGCACACCCTGCACTTCGGCGCCGAGACCTACTGGGGCGGCATCCTGCCGCACAACGGCCGCCCCGGCCGTGTGTACCGCGAACTTGCCGCGTTGGGCGCCGAGTTGGAGAAGGCGGGCGACCTGACGGCGGCCCTCACCCCGGACGCCGACGTCGCCTTCCTGTACGACTCTCCCAGCAAGTGGGCGCTCCAGGCGCAGCCTGCGCTCGCCCTGCCGGACGGCGGTGCGGACGCAAGGTCGTACGAGACCATCTTCGACGCCTTCTACCGGGGTGCCTTCGACGCCGGGCTCCAGAGCCGCATCCTCCACCCGGGACAGCTCTCGGCCGCCGAACTGCCCGAAGTCCTGGTGGCTCCCGCCTACTACGCCGCCGACGACGAGACCCTCGACCGGCTGAGGGCCTATGCCGAGGCGGGCGGCCACCTGATCGTGGGCCCCCGCACCGGCTACGGAGACACGGAGGCCAGGGCCCGCACCGACGCCCAGCCCGGACGGCTGGCGGAGGCGGCCGGAGTGACGTACGACGAGTTCAGCAACCTGGGCGCCCCGGTCGCGGTGACCGGCACCGGGAGCCTTCAGCTGCCGCCCGAGGCCCGCGCCCTCCACTGGGCCGACGGTCTGCAGCCGCAAGGAGCCGAGGAGTTGGCAGCCTACGACCACCCCCACTTCGGCCGCTGGCCGGCGGCCGTCACCCGCCGGCACGGTGCGGGCCGCATCACCTACGTCGGGACGGTCCCCGACCCCGCGTTCGCCCGAGCCGTCTTCGAGTGGGCCGCCCCGACCTCCTGGCGCCCGGCCCACCCGAGCGTCACCGCGACCTCCGCCACCGCCCGCGACGGCCGCCGGGTCCGCTTCCTCCACAACTGGTCGTGGGAGGCGGTGTCGGTACCAGTACCGGCGCCCCTACGGGATGTGCTGACGGACGAGGTGCACGCCGAGGCGGTGCCGCTGAGGGCCTGGGACGTCAAGGTCCTGACGGATGAGGCGAGTTCGTAGGGCGTCCGCCGACCAGGCTCTGGGTCCCCAGCACCGAGATCAGCCGCAGCCTCTCGGCGGCCTCGGTGCCGGGCTCGGCCGAGTAGACGAGGATGTGGAGGTCGTTCTCCTCCACACGCAGCAGGTCGCAGTCGAGTGTGAGCGGGCCGGCCTGCGGATGCTCGACCGTCTTGCGCGAGGTGACGAGGCGACCCACCGCGCCTGCGTCCCACAGCTCGGCGAACCGCTCGCTGCGGACACGCAACTCCGCGATCAGGCGCGGCAGTCCGCGGTCCGCCGGATAGCGGGCGGCGGCCGCGCGCAGCTCGGCGACCAGACCGGCCTCGAAGAGGCGCCGTTCCTCCGGGGTGTGCCGAACCCGGCTCGGCGTACCCGTGAAGTTGCGCCAGACCGCGTTGCGTTCGAAGCCGTGCAGGCCGGACGGGTCGCCCATGAGTGCCGCGTACATCGGGTTGGCCAGCAGCAGTGTCATGGCCGCGTCGGAGACCACGACGGGGGTGTCGACCAGCCGGTCCAGCAGCCGCTGCACGCTGGGCGTGATGTGGCCGGGCACGACGTCCGGGCCCGGCGCCACCAGCCCCGCGAGGCCGAAGAGGTACGTCCGCTCGTCCCCCGACAGCCGCAGCGCCCGGGCCAGCGCCTCGACGACCTGCACGGACGGGTTGGCGGCGCGGCCCTGTTCGAGGCGCGTGACGTAGTCGACGGAGATGCCCGCCAGCAGGGCCAGCTCCTCGCGCCGCAGTCCGGCAGCACGCCGGCGGCCGCCCGAGGGCAGTCCGGCCGCGTCCGGCGGAACCCGGTCGCGCCAGCGCCGCAGCGCCCGTCCCAGTTCTGTAGCCGCCATGCTCCTCAGTGAACACCGTCGGCCGTCGATGTGCCTGGTACCGGCAGTCCCAGGAAAGAGGGTCTCCTGGCTGACGCCGCCGCCGCGCGGGAATCTGGGCGGCATGACGACAACACTCATCACCGGAGCGAACAAGGGCCTCGGCTTCGAGACCGCCCGCAGGCTCCTCGCCGCAGGCCACACCGTCTACGTCGGCGCCCGCAACGACGAGCGCGGCCGACGCGCCGCCGCCGAACTCGGCGCCCGGTTCGTCCAACTCGACGTCACCGACGACGCCTCCGTCGAGGCCGCCGCCAGGACCGTCGAGGCCGACGGCGGACTCGACGTCCTGATCAACAACGCCGGCATCGAGACCAGGACCGCGGACAACAGCGTGCCGGTCGCCGCGACGGTGACCGCCGACCATATGCGCATCACGTTCGACACGAACGTCTTCGGCGTCGTCCGTGTCCTCGGCGCCTTCCTGCCGCTGCTGGCACGCTCGGCCGCACCGGTCGTGGTCAACGTCAGCAGCGGCCTTGCCTCGCTGACCCATCTCTCCGACCCGGACCACCCCGCGCATTTCTACCCGGGGATCGCCTACCCGACGTCCAAGACCGCGGTCAACATGCTCACCGTCCAGTACGCGAAGGCGTTCCCGGCCCTGCGGATCAACTCCGTGGAGCCCGGCTTCACCAAGACCGACCTGAACGGCAACACAGGCACGCAGACCGTCGAGGAGGGCGCCGAGATCATCGTCCGGATGGCACAGATCGCCCCCGACGGGCCCACCGGAGGCTACTTCGACGTCGACGGACCGCTGCCCTGGTGACACACAAGTGAACCCGACCCCGCCGACCGTCTGCCGCGCGTGTGCCGGGGCTGCCCAGTCCCACCGAACCGGGCAGCACCCTGCAACACGCTCAGCCCTTGCGGGTGTTGATCTCCTGGGTGAGGGCGGGGACGACGTCGAAGAGGTCGCCGACGATGCCGTAGTCGACGAGGTCGAAGATGGGGGCTTCGGCGTCCTTGTTGACCGCGACGATGGTCTTGGAGGTCTGCATGCCGGCGCGGTGCTGGATGGCGCCGGAGATGCCGTTGGCGATGTACAGCTGCGGGGAGACACTCTTGCCGGTCTGGCCGACCTGGTTGGTGTGCGGGTACCAGCCGGCGTCCACCGCGGCCCGGGAGGCGCCCACGGCCGCGCCGAGGGAGTCGGCCAGGGCCTCGATGATGGCGAAGTTCTCGGAGCCGTTGACGCCGCGGCCGCCGGAGACCACGATCGCGGCCTCGGTCAGCTCGGGACGGCCGGTCGACTCGCGCGGGGTGCGGGCGGTGACCTTGGTGCCGGTGGCCAGGGATCCGAAGGACACGCTCAGCTCCGTAACCGCGGCGTCGGCCGGAGCCGCTTCCACGGCGGCCGAGTTGGGCTTGACGGTGATGACGGGGGTGCCCTTGGAGATGCGGGAGCGGGTGGTGAAGGAGGCGGCGAACACTGACTGGGTGGCGATGGGGCCGTCGTCGCCGGCTTCCAGGTCGGTGGCGTCGGTGATGAGGCCGGAACCGATGCGCAGCGCGAGGCGGGCGGCGATCTCCTTGCCCTCGGCGGAGGACGGCACCAGCACGGCGGCCGGGGAGAGGGCCTGGACGGCGGCCTGCAGGGCGTCGACCTTGGGCACGACCAGGTAGTCGGCGTACTCGGAGGCGTCGTGGGTCAGGACCTTGACGGCGCCGTGCTCCGCGAGGGTGGCGGCGGTGTCGGCGGCACCGGCACCGAGCGCGACGGCGACCGGCTCGCCGATCCGGCGGGCCAGGGTCAGCAGCTCCAGGGTGGGCTTGCGGACGGCACCGTCCACGTGGTCGACATAGACGAGAACTTCAGCCATGGGAATGCTCTCCTGCGGATTGCGAAGTCTTAAGGGGCGGTACGAGGGGTCGAGCCTGCGCGGGCCGGCGGCCTCTTAGATGAACTTCTGGCTCGCGAGGTACTCGGCGAGCTGCTTGCCGCCCTCGCCCTCGTCCTTGACGATCGTGCCCGCGGTACGGGCCGGGCGCTGGGTGGCCGAGTCGACCGTGGTGTACGCGCCCTCAAGGCCCACCTGTGCAGCGTCCAGGTCCAGGTCGGACAGGTCCCAGGCCTGCACCGGCTTCTTCTTCGCGGCCATGATGCCCTTGAAAGAGGGGTACCGCGCCTCGCCCGACTGGTCGGTCACCGACACCACCGCCGGCAGCGAAGCCTCCAGCTGCTCCGACGCCGCGTCACCGTCCCGGCGGCCCTTGACCGTGCCGTCCTCGACCGAGACCTCGGACAGCAGGGTCACCTGCGGGACACCCAGGCGCTCCGCCAGCAGCGCCGGGACCACGCCCATGGTGCCGTCGGTGGAGGCCAGACCGGAGATCACCAGGTCGTAGCCGGCCTTCTCGATCGCCGCGGCCAGCACCAGCGAGGTACCGATCACATCCGTGCCGTGCAGACCATCGTCCTCGACATGGATGGCCTTGTCCGCACCCATCGACAGCGCCTTGCGCAGCGCGTCCTTCGCATCCTCGGGACCCACCGTCAGCACGGTGACCTCGACATCGTCATCGGAGTTCTCCGAGATCTGCAGCGCCTGCTCGACCGCGTACTCATCCAGCTCGGAGAGCAGACCGTCCACGTCGTCCCGGTCGACGGTCAGGTCATCGGCGAAATGCCGGTCGCCGGTGGCGTCGGGCACGTACTTCACAGTGACAACGATCCTCAAGCTCAAGGTTCTCTCCTGATTCTTGCGTTCGGAAAAACACTCGCGTCAGCGTCCGCTGCGCCGCAGCCGCACGCGATACGAGTAGTGCTCGGGCAGGAAGTGACTGACGGCCAGCTCGACGAGCCGGCCGGCGGCGGACTGGTAGACCCGGTCGATGCGCAGCAGCGACCGGCCCGGTTCACAACCGAGGTGACCGGCGATCTCCGCGCCGGCCGCCGCGACCGTGATGCTCTGTTCGGCCTCGGCGATCGGCTCGGGCAGCCGCTCGTCGAGCAGTCCGATGACGGTGGTGGCACCGGCGGTGCCGGGCTTTGCCAGTTCCGGGGCCGACTCCAGCAGCCGGCCGACCTCGGGCGGCAGGGAGACGGAGGTGTGGCAGAAGGCGGTGCCCTCGTGCAGCCGGAGAAAGGCGACTTGGTGCACCCGGTCGGTGTGCAGGCCCAGTCGGCCCGCCGCGTCGACGTCGACCCGCCGGTGCAGTGGGGTGACGACGTCCATACGGGTGTCGATGGACAGGCCCATCAGGTCGTCCACCGAGCCGAACTGGCGCAGGTACTGCTCCTCCCGGGGGGTGGCGAAGGTGCCCCGGCCCGGTACCCGCTGCACCAGTCCCTCGGCGACGAGGTCCTGGAAGGCCCGCCGCACGGTCTGTCGGCTGATTCCGAACCGGTCGGCCAGTTCGGCCTCGGTGGGCAGCCGCACCCCGTCCGGGAAGTCCTGGCGCAGGATCGCCGCCCGCAGTTCCCGGGCGAGCCGCAGATAGATGCTCTCGCGCTGTGCCTGCTCAGCCATCCGGTCCGCCCCGAGCCACCGACTGCGCCGCGATCACGTTGCGTCGGATCTCGTTCGTGCCCGCACCGACGATCATCAGCGGCGCGTCCGGGGAGCACCGCTCGACGTCGAACTCGGTGGAGCAGCCGTAACCGCCGTGGATCCGCACGACGAGACGCTCGTCGGCGGAGAGGATGTCCAGGACGCTCATCGCTCGTGTCTCCTCCTGCCGGGGCTCAGACGACCGCGTCGGCACGCAGGGCCGCGATGTCGTCGTCGGTACGGCCGAGTGCCGTGAGGATCGCCGTCGTGTGCTCGCCCACCGCAGGGACGGGGTCCATGCGCGCGGGCAGCCCCGCGAGGTCGGCCGGCGGAATCAGCGCCTCCACCGTGGCCCCGCCGGGGACCGCCACCTCGTGCCAGCGGCCGCGGGCGGCCAGGACCGGGTGGTCGAGGAACGCGGCGACGTCATTGACCCCGGCACAGGCGATGCCCATGTCCTCCAGGTCCTTCAACACCTCGTCGGCGTCGGAGCGCGCGATCCGCTCGGCGACGAGGACGTTGAGTTCCTCGCGGTGGGCGACCCGGTCGGAACCGGTGGCGAAGCGCGGGTCCTCGGCCAGCTCGGGCCTTCGCAGGAAAGTGGTGCAGAGGATCATCCACTCGCGTTCGTTCTGGATGGAGAAGAGGACATCCCTGCCGTCGGCGGCGCTGAAGGCGCCGTACGGGGCGATGGTCGCGTGCTGGGTGCCCAGGCGCGGTGGCTGGCTGCCGCCGTAGCGCGTGTAATTGGCCGGCTGGCCCATCCACTCGGCCAGCGCTTCGAAGAGCGACACCTCCACCGGGTGAGCGGTGCCGGTGGTGGCGCGCGTGTACAGGGCGGTCAGGATGCCGCTGTAGGCGTACATCCCGGCCGCGATGTCGGCGACGGAGATCCCGACCCGGGCGGTCTCCTCGGCGGTCCCGGTCAGTGACACCAGGCCCGTCTGGCACTGCACCAGCAGGTCGTACGACTTGCGGTCGGCCCACGGCCCGTCGGTGCCGTACCCGGAGATCGTGCACGGGATCAGCCGTGGCCGGCGCTCGGTGAGCGCGTCCACGCCCAGCCCCAGCCGGCCGGCCGCACCCGGAGCCAGGTTCTGTACGAACACGTCGGCGTCGTCGAGGAGTTCGCCCAGGATCTGTCGGCCTCGCGGGTCCTTCAGATCCAGGGTGAGCGACTCCTTGGACCGGTTGAGCCACACGAAGTAGCTGGAGTGGCCGTGCACGGTCGTGTCGTAGCGGCGGGCGAAGTCACCTTCGCCCGGCCGCTCCACCTTGATCACCCTGGCGCCGAGGTCGGCGAGCTGACGGGTGGCGTAGGGCGCGGCCACGGCCTGCTCGAGGCTGACCACCGTGACCCCGGCCAGGGGATGCTGCGGCACGCTCATGCGGCCATTTGTACGGCCAAATCCAAGAGGGTGTCAACGGCCGCCGCGGCCCCATGACCTGTGCTCTTCGCCACCTCGTGGGCGTCGCGCAGATCACCTCCGCGGACGCCCGGCAGCTTTGTACGGCCCTTCGGTGGCCGCTCAGTTCCGGCGGCCCGGATGGCACAGGACCAGGACCGCGCGGGCGACGAGCTCCCCGGCACCGCCCAGTTCCTGGCGGTAGCGGTCGGTGATCTCCCGTACGGTCTCCACGAAACCGGGGTCGACGGCGCGGGCCCGGGCCGGGGCGGGGAGTTCCCGGGCCATCTGGCGACGGCGCGCGAGCAGCGCGATGATCTCCTCGTCGAGACGCTCTATCCGAGTGAGTGACATGTCTTCGCCCGGGGCGGTGGCCTGGTTCGTCGGCACGCTCGATCTCCGTTTCTCCGCTGCGTGAAACGCGGCGCGGCCTTGCACGGCTGGTCCTTCAACACCCTGCCCGTGGCGGTCATCGGCAACTCCTCCCGGCACTCGACACTCCTCGGCACCTTGCAGCCGGCCATCCGTACATCCCGGTGACCGGGACCGGTTCAACCGTGGGCGGGACACTCTGCTGGACTCGGCCACCGAGGAGTTCCTGCGCTTCTTCGCATCAGCTCCGGGTGACGGCCGTACGGTCTGCGCCGACTGCGAGATCGCCGGCCGGCGGTTCGAGGAGGGCGAACGTCTGTGGGTGTGCCGGGCGATGGCCGACCGGGACCCGTCCGTCTTCCCCGACCCGGGACGCGCCGACCCGGAACCCCTGCGACGGAGCGGTCGCCGTGATCGTCTCCGCCGTCGACACCGCCCGCGACCTCGCCAGGCCGCCCGTCCTCTCCCACGGCAGCGGCACCAGCTTCGCCCTGGACCGGGTGGTCCTTGCCGGAGGGACCCTCGACCGCAACGCTGCCCACGCGGGGCCCTTGCTGCGCAAGGACGTCCGGCTGCTGACGGACGTGGCCGCGGCGGCCGGTGCGTCGCCGGGCACGGTCACGGCGGCCGCCCAGGAGGCACTCGCGCTGATGGACGCGGCGACCGGGTCCCGCCGCTCCTGACTCAGACGGCCACGCCGTGGGCTTCCAGGGCCCTCACGAGAGGGGTGAGTTCGGGGTTCAGGGCGGCCTGGTCGAGGGCTTCGCGCAGTGCCTGCTCGTTGGTGGGGCGGGCCTGTTCGAGGAGGGTGCGGCCGGCGTCGGTGACATCGGTGTAGATGCCGCGGCGGTCGGTGGGGCACAGGTAGCGGGCGAGCAGGCCGCGGTCCTCGAGGCGGGTGACCAGGCGGGTGGTGGCGCTCTGGCTGAGCACCACCGCGTCGGCGACCTGCTTCATCTGCAGATGCCCGCCCTCCCCGTCGTGCTGACGGCCCAGGACGTCGAGCAGCGAGTACTCCCGCACGCTGAGGTCGTGCCCGGACTGGAGGGCCTTCTCGATGTGCGCCTCGATCCGGCCGTGCAGCAGCGAGAGCGCGCACCAGCCCTGGGCGAGGGCGGTCAGTGCGGGGTCTGTGGCGGTCATGGGGCCTGCTTCCTCCGTCTCGGTACGGGTACGCCCAGGATATTGCATCGGCGAAAATTTCAGCGTCTGCTTCTATAGGGCGCCCGCAACTAATGGCCCCGGGGAGCTGGACCTGGTCCGTGAGCTCGCCTGGCGCGCCTGGCCACCACGGCTGCCCGACCAGCCGATCTTCCGCTGAGCCGCCGGACTCCCGCTACGACCGTGCCAGGTTCCGCATGGCCAAGGCCAGTTGCAGCCGCAGCCGTCCCTGAGGGGTGCGCAGCGGCCAGCCCAGTAGATGCTCCGCGTGGGACAACCGGTCCTGGAGGGTGGAGTGGTGGACGCTGATCTCGGCGGCGGCCGCCCGCAGGCTCGTCGTCGACACCACGGCGTGCAGCGTGGCGAGCAGCCAGGGCGTGGCCGCCCCCGCCGCCTCCAGGGCCCGGACGTCGGGCGGCGGCTCTGCGCCCGGTGCGACGAGGGCGGCCAGCAGCGCGACACCGCCCAGCTCGTCGGCGTACACCGCTTTCGGCCCGGGGTCCTGGGCCGTGCCCTCCGCGGTGAACCGCAGTGCGGTGCGGGCGTCCGCCCAGGAACGCGGCAGTTCGAGGACGGGCACGGCGGGACCCACGCCGACCCGCCCGGCCGGCAGTTCGGCACCGGGCCGGTCGGGCAGTATGCGGGGCCGTCCGTCGAGCGGGGCCAGTGCCCGCACGGGCACCGCCGGGTCCAGCCCGAGTCCACGCGCCGCGTGCAGCCGGGCCGCCTGCGGAGCCGTACCGTCCAGCACCGTCTCCACCAGAGCGGGATCGTCGACGGGCGCGCGTCCGCGCGTACGGTCCAGAACGAGCCGTACGACCCCCGCGGCCCGCTCCAGGATCACCGCGTCGACCACACTGGGCGCCGCCTCGTCCCGCTCCAGCCACAGGGCGGCGGCCCCGCCGGGTGCGAGCGCGGCGGACGGCCAGCCGGGATCCGGGGGCGCGGTCAGGTCCCGGCGGCTGCCGTCGGCCTCCACCCGCACGGCGACCCGCCGCTCGACGTCGACCAGCCGCGCGGGCACGCCGGCCAGCACGGCGGCGCCACGCACCAGGGCTTCCAGTCCCGCGCGGGACTCCGACAGCCGGTCGAAGTAGGCGATCACCCGGACGGCCGCACCGGCATCCGGATCCAGCGCGGTAAGGCGCCCGGCCAGCTCTTTCATACGCCCATGGTGCGGCATGGGGGCCGAGAAGCGCCCCTGTGCGCGAGCGGGGGGGCCTGTGCGGCTCTGCCACCCTGGCCCGGGCGGGCCACGGCGGCGCAGCGGACGGGCACCGGCCCGACACGGCACCGACGTGCACCCCGGGGACGGTGACCGGGGAGGGGTCCTCCCCGAACCCCGCCTAGTTCTCCAACAGCCTCCGCAGCCACGCCAGATGCGCCGCCCGCGCCGCCTGTGACAGCGCGGCCTGCGGGGCGAAACCGTCGAACCCGTGGAAGCCACCCGGCCACACATGCAGCTCGGCCACCCCGCCGGCCTGCCAGATCCGTGACGCGTAGGCCACCACCTCGTCCCGGAAGGTCTCCGCGGACCCCACGTCCAGGAAGGCCGGCGGCAGGTCCGTCAGGTCCTCGGCGCGGGCGGGTGCCGCGTACGCCGGAACATCCGGACCGCCCCGCAGCTCGCCCAGCAGCGCCGTCCAGCCTGTCTCGTTGGCCGTACGGTCCCAGACGCCCAGGCCCGCCATCTGGAAGGTCGACGGACTCTCGTTGCGGTCGTCCAGCATCGGGCACAGCAGCAGCTGCCCGATGGCCCGCGGCCCCTTGCGGTCCCGGGCCAGCAGCGCCAGTCCCGCCGACAGGCCGCCACCCGCGCTCGCGCCCGCGATGACGATCCGCTGCGGGTCGCCACCGATCTCCCCGGCGTGCTCCGCGGTCCACACGAGTCCCGCGTACACGTCCTCGACCGGCGCGGGATGCGGATGTTCGGGCGCCAGCCGGTACTCCACCGACACCACGACCGCATCCAGTTCCTTCGCCCAGGCCAGGGGAGAGTCCACGCCGACCCGGTTGTTCCCGAGCACCATGCCGCCGCCGTGGACGTGGTAGATCACCGGACGTCCGGTCCCCGCGGGCGCCGGGGCCGTGGGCCGGCAGATCAGCAGCGATATCTCCGGGGTGCCCTCGGGCCCGGGTACCGACCGGTCCTCCACCTCGAAGAACCCGCCCATGGTCAGGTCCATGTCGGCCAGCATCTGGATGCCGGGCCCCTGACGGACGAGATCGATGTCGTCCAGGGTCATGCCGGGCGAGATCATCTCCTTGATCAGTTCGAGGGTGGCGGCGAGCTCGGGATCGAACGGGGGCGGGACGTAGGTCATGACTTCTCCTCACGCGGGGCGCGGCGGCTCATGCCGTCATGATCAGGGCACCGGCGTCCGTCCGGGGCGCCGCCGTACGGCGGAACCTGCCCGCCGCACGGCGGGTGGTGACCTCGGCAATCAGCGACATTCTGGCGTGACCAGCGGGTCCTTGCCATCGCGTGACTTGTTGTTCACCTTCCGTTGGTGGAAGGCATTCCCGGTGGTGACAACGCTGTCGATACCCCCCATGTACCAGGAGAACCCGTGAACGTCTCACTCACCGTCTGGCTGCTGACCATCGTCGCCCTGTGCGTCCTGGTCGGCGCCGATTTCCTCATCGGCCGCAAACCCCATGACGTGTCGGTCAAGGAGGCGGGTGTCTGGACCGTCGTCTGGGTGGTGCTGGCCTGTCTGTTCGGGCTCGGACTGCTGCTCTTCGGCGGTACGAAACCCACAGGCGAGTTCTTCGCCGGATACGTCACCGAGAAGTCCCTGAGCGTGGACAACCTCTTCGTGTTCGTCCTGATCATGGGGAAGTTCGCGGTGCCCTCGAAGTACCAGCAGCGGGTGCTGATGGTCGGCGTCGTCATGGCGCTGGTGCTGCGTGCCGGGTTCATCGCGGCCGGAGCGGCGATCATCTCCGCGTTCTCCTGGGTGTTCTACATCTTCGGCGCCTTCCTGATCTGGACCGCCTGGAAGCTCGTCCAGGACGCCCGCAAGGACGGACACGACGAGGAGTACGAGGAGAACAAGCTGCTGAAGATGGTGGAGAAGCGTTTCGGCGTGGCCGACCGCTACCACGGCACCAAGCTGTGGATCGAGGAGAACGGCAAGCGGGTCATGACCCCGATGCTGGTCGTGATGCTCGCCATCGGCTCCACCGACGTGCTCTTCGCCCTGGACTCCATCCCCGCCATCTACGGCCTCACCCAGGACCCGTACATCGTCTTCACGGCCAACGCGTTCGCTCTGATGGGCCTGCGTCAGCTGTACTTCCTCATCGGCGGTCTGCTGAGGAAGCTGGTCCACCTCAGCTACGGCCTCTCGATCATCCTCGGTTTCATCGGCGTCAAGCTGGTGCTGCACGCGCTCCACGAGTCCGGCGTCCACGTCCCCGAGATCGGCATCCCCTTCTCCCTCGGCTTCATCGTCCTCGTCCTGACGGTGACCACGCTGACGAGCCTGCGGGCCGCGAAGAAGCAGGAGGAGCAGGAGGAGCAGGAGGCGCTGGGGAGGCAGGAAGAGCGGGAGGAAGAGGAGGAGTCGGGGGCGAGTCCGTTGACGTGACGTGGCGGGCACCGGCGGCCGACGCGGCGGCACTTGACTTCGAGAGCACTCCAGGTCCTACCGTCGTCGGCCAAGGTCCTGTGAACGGAGACGGACATGCGTGTGGGCGTGCACATCAACCGCTTCAACCATCCGGCGGGCGGTCCCGCGCTCGGTTCCGAGCTCGCCGCCGCGGGTGCCGCGGCGCAGGCGGGCGGAGTGAGCTGGCTCTCGGTGATGGACCACTACTTCCAGATGGAGTTCAACGGCGGCGCCGAGGATCCCATGCTGGAGGCCTACACGACGCTGGGCTTCCTCGCGGCCCACACCGAGACGGTCCGGCTCGGCGCGCTGGTGACCGGAGTGACGTACCGCCACCCCGGGCTGCTCGCCAAGATCGCGACCACTCTCGACGTGCTCTCCGGCGGCCGGGCCACGCTCGGCATCGGCGCCGCCTGGTACGACCGGGAACACGAAGGGCTCGGCGTGCCCTTCCCACCGCTCGCGGAGCGTTTCGAGCGGCTGGAGGAGGTTCTGCGGATCTGTCTCCAGATGTGGGACCCGGCGGCGAACGGCCCCTTCGAGGGCGCCCACTACCGGCTCGCCGAGACCCTGTGCGTACCGGCGCCGGTCAGCAGCCCGCACCCCGAGATCATGATCGGCGGCAGCGGCGAGAAGAAGACCCTGCGCCTGGTCGCCCGGCACGCCGACGCCTGCAACCTCTTCGCCACCTCGCCCGAGGAGGTCGCGCACAAGCTCGACGTGCTGCGCGGCCACTGCGACACCGAGGGCCGCGACTACGACGAGATCCGCAAGACCATGACCTACTCGGTCGACCCGGGCGACGAGGGCACCCACGGCGACCTGGACGCTTTCACCCGGGACGTCACCGGGTACGGCAAGCTCGGCATCGACACGGTCATCCTCGCCCCGCGCACCGGAGCCCCCGCCGAGTGGATCGAAGGCTTCGCCGCCCCCGCCGTACAGCGGCTGGGAGACCTGGACTGAGCGGAATCGGTCTGTCCGGCCGGAGCGACGGCGGACTTGTGCCCTGCCCTGCCGGGAGACCGTTGGAAGGGCTCGGCGGCGTCGGGCCGGTCGCAGGGCGAGCGGACTCCGCACCTGCATACGCGCCTGTCGCCGCGTGGCGCGGGGGCGGGCCTCGAAGAGACTCCGCCCCTGGACGTACGAAGAACCTTGTTCCGCGTCGCGGTTCAGGCCGCGACGACCTCACCCGTGCTGCCGTGCAGCTGCGCGACGACCTCGGCGAGCTGGGCGGCGACCTCCGCGTCGTCCGCGGGGTGGGTCTCGGCGAAGCGGACCACGGAGCCCGGGATGGACAGCTTGACGTCCTCGAGCACCTTGCCGCCGGCGATGCCCACGGACTTGCGGGTCTCGTCCTGGGCCCATACGCCGCCGAACTGGCCGTACGCGGTGCCGACCACGGCGACCGGCTTGCCGCCGAAGGTGCTGGCGCCGTACGGGCGCGACAGCCAGTCGATGGCGTTCTTCAGCACGGCGGGGATGGTCCCGTTGTACTCGGGGGAGAAGAACAGGAACGCGTCGGAGGCCTGGGCGGCCTCACGGAGCTTGGCCGCGGCGGCCGGGACGGCGCCCTCGACGTCGATGTCCTCGTTGTAGAACGGGATGTCGGCGAGACCCTCGTAGAGCACGACGTCCGCGCCCTCGGGAGCGTGCTTGACGGCCGCCTCGGCGAGCTGGCGGTTGTGCGAGCCGGCGCGGAGGCTTCCGACAAGGGCGAGAATGCGAACAGACATGCGAACTCCAAGGGGGATGAAACACTGCCGTAACGATGCGGACCGGGGTCCGTTTATTGTTCTACATCGATAACCGGACCCCGGTCCAGTTTTCTTCCCACTGCTTTACGCTGATTTCATGTCCGCCGCCCTGCCGTCCCTGCCGCCGCTGCCGACCTCCGCCGACTCCGACGGGCAGCCCGAGCTGCTCCAGCTCGGCCTCCCCGAGGACGAGCCCTGCCTGCGGGCCGACGCCGCGCGCAACCGGGCCCGGCTCCTGGAGGCGGCCTCCCGCCTGGTCGCGGAACACGGCGCGACCGGAGTGACGATGGAGGCGGTGGCCGCGGCGGCCTCGGTGGGCAAGGGCACCGTCTTCCGGCGCTTCGGCGACCGGACGGGTCTGCTGACGGCGCTGCTGGACCACTCCGAGCGGAAGTTCCAGGCCGCGTTCCTCAGCGGCCCCGCCCCGCTCGGCCCCGGCGCGCCGCCCGTCGAGCGGCTGCGCGCGTTCGGCCGCGCCTTCCTGCGTCGGACCGCCGACGAGATGGACCTGATGCTGGCGGCCGAGCCCGGCCCGGACCGCCGTCACACCGCGGCACCCCGCCAGGTGCACCACGGCCACGTGACCCTGCTGCTGCGCCAGGCCGTCCCCGGGGAGGACTGCGAACTGCTCGCCCAGACCCTGATGGGCTACCTCGATCCCGCCACCGTCCATCACCTCACCCGGCGGCGCGGAATGCCGCTCGAACGCCTGGAGAAGGGCTGGGACCACCTGGTCGCGCGGCTCACCTGCACAGATTCATCACAGTGAGTCCGGGCCGCGCCCCGGTCCGATACACGGTCACAGCTTCTGCAAAGATGACGACCGTCATGGTGCAGATACCGAAAACGCCCGCGCCCGTTCCCCCGGCGACGCGCTCGGTTCCCACGAGTGCCGATGTGGCCCGTCTGGCCGGCGTCTCGCGAGCGACCGTCTCCTACGTCCTCAACAACACCAGCGCCGTCCGGATCAGCGAACCCACACGCCGCCGCGTCCACGAGGCCGCCAAGGAACTCGGGTACGTCCCGCACGCGGCCGCCCGCAGTCTGCGGGCCGGCCACAGCCGCATGGTCCTGATGCCCGCCCCGTCCATCCCGGTCGGCCCGCTCTACAGCCAGTTCATCAGTGAACTCCAGTGGGCCCTCGGCCGGTTGGACTACACCGTCGTGCAGTACGGCAGCGTCGGCCTCCGGGGCGAGGAGGCCGCCCGGGCCTGGGCCGAGCTGCGCCCGGTCGCCGTCCTGGTGCCCGGCGCGGGGCTCGGCCCGCAGGGTGTGTCCCTGCTCCGGCGCTCCGGCGCACGGGCCGTGGTCACCATGGGCCCCGAGCAGGTCGAGGGCGCCCACACCCTGCTCATGGACCACGAGAACGTCGGCCACTGCGCGGGCGCCCACCTCTACGCACGCGGCCGTCGCCGCGTCGGTGTCGTGGTCCCCGAGGAGCCGGGCCTGCGGGCCTTCTCGCTGCCCCGCCTGGCAGGCGTGCGCCGGGCTCTGCACGACAAGGAGGACGCCACCCTCGTCGAACTGCCGCTCGCCTACGAGGAGCAGGCCGCGGCCAAGCTCGCCGTGCGCTGGCGGGAACTCGGGCTCGACGCCGTGTTCGCGTACAACGACGAGTACGCCATGCTGTTAATGCGCGCACTTCAGGACGAGGGCGTGCGCATCCCGGCGGACACCGCGGTGATCGGCGCCGACGACCTGCTGCTGGGCCGGTTGCTGAGGCCCCGGCTGAGCACGGTCCACATCGAGCTGCCGTCCGGCCGCGACCTCGCCGAACTGGTCGACCGCGCGGTGCGCGAGCCGGGTACCGCGCCCGAGACGCACACGGTGCTGGGCGCCACGGTGGTGCACCGCGACTCCAGCTGACGCAGGGAGGCCTGCCATGCGCACCACGGTCGGGATCATCGGCGGCGGCCCCGCCGGACTGCTCCTCGCCCGTCTGCTGCACCGCGCGGGCATCGACTGCGTGGTCCTGGAGAGCAGGACGCGGGACCACGTCGAACAGCGACAGCGCGCGGGCATGCTGGAGCAGGGCACGGTCGACGCCCTGCGCGCGTGCGGTGCCGCCGGGCGCCTGGAGAGCGAGGGCCTGGTCCACCAGGGCATCGAGCTGCGGTTCGCGGGGGAGCGGCACCACATCGACTTCCCCGCCCTCGCCGGCGGGCGCACGGTCACGATCTACGCCCAGACCGAGATCGTGAAGGACCTCGTCGCGCTCCAACTCGCCGACGGGCCACCTCTGTTGTTCGAGGCGCAGGCTCTGGCGGTCGAGAAGCCGGAGAGCGACGCACCCGTCGTGCGGTTCCTGCACGAGGGCCGAGAGCAGTCGCTGACCTGCGACTGGGTGGCCGGCTGCGACGGCTTCCACGGCATCGCCCGCGCGGCCTTCCCGGCGGCGACGAGCCGGACGTACGAGCACGGCTACCCGTACGCCTGGCTCGGGATCCTGGCCGATGTCCCGCCGTCCTGCGAGGAGTTGATCTACGCGCGCGGGGAGCGCGGCTTCGCCCTGCACAGCATGCGCTCGCCCGCCGTCTCCCGGCTCTATCTCCAGGTCCCGGGCGACACCGACCCGGACGACTGGTCCGACGACCGGATCTGGGACGAGCTCGCCGACCGCTTCGCCGTCGACGCCGACTGGACGCTGGAGCGCGGCCCGATCACCGCCAAGTCCGTTACCCCCATGCGCAGTTACGTTCACGAACCGATGCGCCACGGCCGCCTCCTGCTCGCGGGCGACGCGGCGCACATTGTGCCGCCGACCGGGGCCAAAGGGCTCAACCTCGCCGTGTCGGACGTATCCGTCCTCGCCCGGGCCCTGACGGATCTGCACCGCACGGGATCGACACAATCACTCGACAGATATTCGGAGTTGTGTCTTTCTCGGGTGTGGCAGGCCACACGGTTCTCGTATGACATGACTAGGATGTTGCACACTCAACAAAATGGGGATGCGTTCGAGAACAGGCTGCAGCTCGCGCGGCTGCGCCGCATCACCGCATCCCGCCATGCAGCCGCAGAACTGGCCGCGAACTACACGGGACTACCGCTCCCCGTGTGAGTCCCACCGGTGATCGAACGGAGAGCCGTCATGTCGTTGCTCGACCCCAAGAGCTGGCAGCCCCACCCCCTTTCGGGACCCGGGTACGCAGTCACCGAGCCCGCCACCGGCGACACCCTCGCCACCGTCGACCTCGCCACCGCCGAGGACGTGGAACGCTCCGCCGAGGCCGCCCGCGCGGCCCAGAGCGAGTGGGCCCGGCTCCCGCACTTCGTCCGGGCCGGGGTGCTGCGCAAGGCCGGAGACCTGTTCTCCGCGCATGCCGAGGAACTGCGCGGCTGGATCGTCCGCGAGTCCGGGTCCATCCCCGGCAAGGCCGACTTCGAACTGCACGTGGCCGCCCAGGAGTGCTACGAGGCCGCCGCCCTCGCCTCCCGCCCCGCGGGCCAGGTCCTGCCCAGCGAGGCGCCCAGGCTGTCCTACACCCGCCGCGTCCCGGTCGGCGTCGTGGGCGTCATCGCGCCCTTCAACGCCCCGCTGATCCTCTCGATCCGTTCCGTCGCCCCGGCCCTCGCGCTGGGCAACGCGGTGATCCTGAAGCCGGACCCGCGCACCGCGGTCTGCGGCGGCCTCGCGCTCGCCGCGGTCTTCGCCGAGGCCGGGCTGCCCGAGGGCCTGCTGCACGTCCTGCCCGGCGGCCCGGACGTCGGCCAGGCCCTGGTCGCCGACCCGCGCGTGCCGGTCATCTCCTTCACGGGATCGACCGCCGCGGGCCGCGCGGTGGGAGAGGCCGCCGGCCGCCATCTCAAGCGCGCCCACCTGGAACTCGGCGGCAACTCCGCCCTGATCGTCCTGGAGGACGCCGACCTCGAAGCCGTGATCTCCACGGCCGCCTGGGGGTCGTTCTTCCACCAGGGCCAGATCTGCATGACCACGGGCCGCCACCTCGTCCACGCCTCGCTGTACGAGGAGTACGTCGAGCGGCTGGCCGCCAAGGCCGACTCGCTCGCCGTCGGCGACCCGAACCTGGAGCAGGTCCACCTCGGCCCGATCATCGACGACAACCAGCTCGCCAAGATTCGCGGCCTGGTCGAGGCCAGCACCGCACAAGGCGCCAAACTGGCCGCCGGCGGCACCCACGACAAGCTCTTCTACCGCCCCACGGTCCTGGCGGGCATCGACGACAGCACACCCGCCTACGCGGAGGAGGTCTTCGGCCCCGTCGCGCCGGTCCGGTCCTTCAGCACGGTCGACGAGGCCGTCGCCCTGGCCGCGGCCGGGCCGTACGGTCTCTCGCTCGGCATCGTCACCGGCGACGCGGCCCGCGGTCTCGACCTCGCGCAGCGCATCCCGACCGGCATCGTGCACATCAACGACCAGACGGTGAACGACGAGGCCGTAGCGCCCTTCGGCGGCATCGCCGCCTCCGGCACCGGCGCCCGCTTCGGCGGCGAGGCCAACCTGGAGGCCTTCACCGACGTGCGCTGGACGACGGTCCGCGCTGACGTGGCGACGTACCCCTTCTAGTAAGTACGCGAGCCCGTCGGAGTGCGGCGGGCTACTCGCCGTTCTGCTCTGCCTGGGCCTGCTGCTCGGCCACCGACTTGCGGACCTCGGCCATGTCCAGCTTGCGCGCCTGCCCGATGACGTCCGTCAGGGCGGACTCGGGCAGCGCGCCCGGCTGGGCGAACACGGCCACCTGGTCGCGGACGATCATCAGCGTCGGGATCGACTGGATGCCGAAGGCCGCGGCCAGCTCCGGCTGCGCCTCGGTGTCCACCTTGCCGAACACCAGGTCGGGGTTGTCTCCGGCGGCCTTCTCGTAGACCGGTGCGAACTGGCGGCATGGCCCGCACCAGGCCGCCCAGAAGTCGATCAGGACGAATTCGTTCTCCGTGACCGTCTGGTCGAAGTTCTCCTTGGTGAGCTCCACGGTGCTGCTCATGACGTGATCCCTCTTCCTGGTCTCGGAGCGAAGCCGTCGGCACAACACGGCCGCCGGGCCGGGTATTCCACAGCTGTCACCACTCGGTGTGCGGCGCGCGTACCCGTGGTGGCCCGCGCGCACACCACCCACCAGACTGGTCCCATGACGGAAACGGAAAACATCGCCCACACCACCTACGACGTAGTGGTGCTCGGC
Organism: Streptomyces sp. NBC_00285; assembly: GCF_036174265.1. NCBI lineage: Bacteria > Bacillati > Actinomycetota > Actinomycetes > Kitasatosporales > Streptomycetaceae > Streptomyces > Streptomyces sp. NBC_00285. The sequence continues at coordinate 9,301,539 of NZ_CP108055.1, forward strand.
GCCGGACCCGTGGGGGAGAACGTGGCCGACCGGACCCGCGCGGCCGGCCTCTCCACCGCGGTCGTGGAGAGCGAACTGGTCGGCGGAGAGTGCTCCTACTGGGCCTGTATGCCCAGCAAGGCCCTGCTGCGGCCGGTGATCGCACAGGCGGACGCGCGCCGCCTGCCGGGTCTGAGCGCCTCGGTGCAAGCCCCCCTCGACGCGGCAGCGGTCCTCGCGCGCCGGGACTACTTCACCTCGAACTGGAAGGACGACGGCCAGGTCGGCTGGCTGGACAGCATCGGCGCGGATCTCCACCGCGGCCACGGCCGCCTCACCGGCGAGCGCACGGTGACGGTCACCGGCCCCGACGGCGTGCGCAAGGTACTGACCGCCCGGCACGCCGTGGCCGTCTGCACCGGCACCCGGGCCGTCCTGCCCGACCTGCCGGGCCTGGACGAGATCAAGCCGTGGACCAGCCGCGAGGCCACCAGCGCCCAGTCGGCGCCCGGACGCCTCGTCGTGGTCGGCGGGGGAGTGGTCGCCACCGAGATGGCCACGGCCTGGCAGGCCCTCGGCTCCCGGGTCACGCTCCTGGTGCGCGGCAAGGGCCTGCTCAACCGCATGGAGCCGTTCGCGGGCGAACTCATCGCAGAGGCGCTCACCGAGGCGGGCATCGACGTCCGCACCGGCACCTCGGTCGGGTCGGTCACCCGCGAGAACGGCACCGTCGTGGTCGTCACCGGCACCGGCGACCGCATCGAGGCCGACGAAATCCTCTTCGCCACCGGCCGCGCACCGCGCACCGACGACATCGGCCTGGACACGATCGGCCGGGATCCCGGCGCCTGGCTGGAGGTCGACGACAGCCTCCGCGTCACCGGCAGCGACTGGCTCTACGCGGTCGGCGACGTCAACCACCGCGCGCTCCTCACCCACCAGGGCAAGTACCAGGCCCGTATCGCGGGCGCCGCCATCGCCACCCGCGCCTCGGGCGCCTCGGTCCAGACGGACCCCTGGGGCGCCCACGCCGCGACCGCCGACCACGACGCCGTACCCCAGGTCGTCTTCACCGACCCCGAGGCGGCCTCCGTGGGCCTCTCCCTGGCCGAGGCCGAACAGGCGGGCCACCGCGTGCGCGCCGTCGACTACGACCTGGCGAACGTCTCCGGCGCGAGCCTGTACGGCGAGGGCTACCGCGGCCGGGCCCGCATGGTCGTCGACCTGGAACGCGAGATCCTGCTCGGCGTCACCTTCGTCGGCCCCGGCGTCGGCGAACTGATCCACTCCGCGACGATCGCGGTCGCGGCCCAGGTCCCGATCAGCAGGCTGTGGCACGCGGTCCCGTCCTACCCGACCATCAGCGAGGTGTGGCTGCGCCTGCTGGAGGCCTACCGGGACAACTAGGACGTGCTTCGAATGTGGTGTCGTCCGACGTGGGGCGGGCCCGACTACGCGGCGCGCGTGCGCAGTCGGGACGTTCGCGGCACGCTCTATCGGGGCAGGTCGAAGCCCAGGGACGCGGCCGCCTGCTCCGGCGTCGGCTGCGTCCAGCGCTCGGCCATCGCCTCGTTCGAGGACAGTGAGCGCAGCTCCGCGCGGTCGAGGTAGAGCATGCCGTCCAGGTGGTCCGTCTCGTGCTGGACGATGCGGGCGGGCCAGCCGGTGAACACCTCGTCCAGCGGGCGCCCGTTCTCGTCCTCACCGGTCAGCCGCACCTCGGCGGGCCGCGCCACCACCGCCTGCCAGCCCGGCACGCTCAGACAGCCCTCGAAGAATCCGACCCGCTCGGTGCCGACCGGTTCGTACGACGGATTGACGAGCACCCGGAAGGGCTGAGGGACGCGTCCGCGCGCCAGGCGCACCTCCTCCGGTACCGGCGCGGGATCCTCGATCACCGCGATCCGCAAGGGCACCCCGACCTGAGGGGCGGCGAGCCCGACGCCGGGCGCCGCGTGCATCGTGACGCGCAGGGCCTCGACGAAGCGGGGAAAGAGGGTGTCGTCCAGCTGACCGTCGTACGGCTGGATGCCTTGTCGCAGCACCGGATCGCCGGCCGCGACGATCGGTAGCGGGCCGTCCGTGGTGAGGAGTTCCTCGACCAGTTCGGCAAGGGGCCTGCGGTGACTCGGAGTTGCCATCGCGCCAGGATGCCACGACACATCTGTGTGACGCAGGTCACTGCACCTCCCGGGAACTCGGCGCCGGCTTCCTCCGACTACTGGACCGCTACCGTCCCCAGCCCCCGGAGAAGTCGCCGATGTCCATCGTTCCCCCGACGTCCCCCCCTTCCGGCTCCGCTCCCACCGGGGAACCCCCGACGGACGAGACCCCGCAACCGGCCGCTCCGGTACCTGCCCGCGGCAGTTGGGCCCCGCTGCGCCCGCTCGTGCTGCGTCTGCACTTCTACGCCGGCGTGTTCGTCGCACCCTTCCTGCTCATCGCCGCCGTCACCGGCTTCCTGTACGCCGGCTCCTTCCAGGCCGAGAAGATCGCCTACCGTGACGAGATGACCGTCTCCGCCGTCGGCGACAGCAAGCTGCCCATCTCCGAGCAGGTCACCGCCGCACGCAAGGCCCACCCCGAAGGCACCGTCTCTGCCGTGCGGCCCTCTCCCGAGGACGACGCGACGACCCGGGTGATGCTGTCGGGCGTCAAGGGAGTCGACCCGACCCACACCCTCGCGGTGTTCGTCGACCCGTACACCGGGAAGGTCCAGGGCGCGCTGGAGCAGTACGGTTCCAGCGGAGCGCTTCCGCTGCGGACCTGGATCAGCGAACTGCACCGCAATCTGCACCTCGGCGAAACCGGCCGCCTCTACAGCGAGTTCGCCGCGAGCTGGCTGTGGGTGATCGCCGGCGGCGGCATCGTGCTGTGGTTCACCCGCCGCCGTGCCCTGCGCAAGGTCCGCGGCACCAGCGGGCGGCGCCGCACCCTCGGGCTGCACGGCAACATCGGCGTGTGGGCCGCGGCCGGTTTCTTCTTCCTGTCGGCGACCGGACTGACCTGGTCGACGTACGCCGGCGCGAACATCGACGAACTGCGCACCTCGCTGGGGCAGTCCACCCCGTCGGTCTCCTCGGCGGCGGGCGGCGACCACTCGGGACACGGCGCGTCCACCTCGGCCGGGGACGCCGAGCACGGCGTCGGACTCGACAAGGTGCTGGCCGCCGCCCGCACGGAGGGACTCGGCGACCCCGTCGAGATCGTTCCGCCCGCCGACGAGTCGTCCGCCTATGTCGTACGGCAGGTGCAGCGCAGCTGGCCCGAGAAGCAGGACGCGGTCGCGGTCGACCCGACCAGCGGCGAGGTCACCGACGTGCTGCGGTTCGCCGACCACCCGTTCCTCGCCAAGCTCACCCGGTGGGGCATCGACCTGCACACCGGCCTCCTGTTCGGCCTGGCCAACCAGATCGCCCTGATGCTCCTCGCGCTGTCGCTGGCCTTGCTGATCGTGTGGGGCTACCGCATGTGGTGGCAGCGCGGCCGGGGCTCCTCCTTCGGCCGGCCCATCCCGCGCGGCGCCTGGCAGCAGGTACCGCCACAGATCCTGGTTCCGGGCGTGGTCGTCGTCGCCCTCGTCGGCTACTTCGTACCGCTGCTCGGCATACCGCTGGCCGGCTTCATCGTCGCCGACGTGATCCTCGGTGAGATCGCGCACCGGCGGGGGAAGGGCCCGGCGGCGGTCTGAGGCGCGGACGGGCCCGGTTTCCGAGCGGAAACCGGGCCCATGTGTGCGTGGGGGTCACTCGAAGTCGCCCGCCAGTGCCGACGCCAGGCGCAGGTGCGGCTCGGCCTCTTCGTGCCGGCCCTGGCGCTCCAGCGTGCGCCCGAGCATCAGCCGGGCGTACTGCTCGACCGGGTCGCGCTCGACGATCACCCACAACTCGCGCTCGGCGCGACGCAGTTGGGCCGAGTGGTAGTAGGCGCGCGCCAGCAGCAGCCGGGGTCCGGTCTGCTCCGGCACCTCCTCGACCAACCCGCCCAGGACCCGGGCTGCCGTGGAGTACTCCTTGGCGTCGAAGAACATCTGCGCGCGCTCCCAGCGCTCCGCCGGTGTTCCGTGGTCGTAGTACGTCGTCTCCACTGGTGGCCTCCCTCGGTCACGACGCCACAACGGGCCCAGGTGGTTCAATATTCCACTACTTGGCCAGGCCGGCGAGCTCCTTGTCGGCGCGCTCGGTGATGAGGCTCAGCACACGACCGGCGACGGCGAGGTCCTCCGTGGGGATACCGGCGTAGACCCGGGCGGAGATGGGGGCGGTCTCGGCGGACGTCCGGGCGTACAGCTCGCGACCGGCGTCCGTGATCCGTACCAGGGACGGCCCTTCGGGGGCCAGCAGGTGTGCGGCGATCAGCCCGTCGAGGACGGAGTGCGCCTCCGTAGCGTCGATCTTGAGGGCTCCGACGACGGCCCCGGCGACACCGTCCCGCTCGACCGGCCCCTCGGCGACGGCGACCAGGCGGAGTGTGACGGACTGCTGAAAGGTGGCGCCGTGCCGGGCCAGCACGTTCTCGAGCAGGGCGCGCCCCGCGTAGTGGGCCAGGGCGATGACGCGAGGATCCAGCAGGGGAGTGGCGGTGGTCATGACTGCTCCTTGAGGTTCTCGTTCGTCGGGTCGAGCGGTACGTCGAGCAGGGTCGTCAGCTCGCGCGTGAACTCCTGTGTGCGTGCGCCGCCCAGGCCCCCGAGCGGCGCCAGCAGTTGCTCCAGGAGGCCATGGATGACCTCGATGGCCTGCCGGGTCCGCTCACGGCCCTCCTCGGTGAGCGCCAGCTGCATCGCGCGCGGGTCGCGCGGGTCCCGGGTGCGCTCCACGAGGCCGGAGCTCTCCAGGGCGCGCGCCAGTTTGGAGACGTAGAGCGGTTCGAGGCCCGTCCGGTCGGCGAGGCGTCGCTGGCTGGGGCGTTCGCCGGCGCGCTGCATGCCGTACAGCGAGGCCACCAGCGAGTACTGGGCGTGGGTCAGGCCGAGCGGTGCCACCGCGCGGTCGACCGCGACCCGCCACTTCATCGACAGTCGCCAGACCAGGAAACCGGGCGTCGCGCCCTCGGGTGCTGTACTCATGACGGATACAGTACATAGCTACTATGTCTATGGCTACTGTTTTCCCGGACCGGCTGCGCACTGTCAGCGGACGCCGTGCGGATCGTTGGCGGAAGGCCTGCGCAAGGCCTGCGGGGCGTCCGCGGAGCATCCGCCTTAAGGGCCCGGGGACGGCCTGACGGGAGTCGCCGCACGGGTCTAGGTTGGGCGGTATGAGCAATCTTGATCGTCAGGCGGTTCCCGCTCTGTGCGGCGGCCGCGGCTTCGTGGTGGCGGAACCCGTGCGTGAACTTCTCAGCCCTCGCCGCGTCAAGCTCGGCGAATCCAGCGAGGTGCGCCGACTGCTGCCCAACCTGGGCCGCCGCATGGTCGGCGCCTGGTGTTTCGTCGATCACTACGGTCCCGACGACATCGCCGACGAGCCGGGCATGCAAGTGCCCCCGCACCCGCACATGGGGCTGCAGACGGTGAGCTGGCTGCACCAGGGCGAGGTGCTGCACCGCGACTCCACCGGCGGCCTCCAGACGATCCGCCCCCGCGAGCTGGGCCTGATGACCTCCGGCCGTGCCATCAGCCACTCCGAGGAGAGCCCGCAGTCCCACGCCCGATACCTGCACGGCGCGCAGCTCTGGGTCGCCCTGCCCGACACCGACCGGCACACCGAACCGCACTTCGAGCACCACGCCGAACTGCCGCAGATCACGGCCCCGGGCCTGACGGCCACGCTCATCCTCGGCGACCTGGACGGCGCGCGGTCGCCGGGAACGGCGTACACCCCCATCGTCGGCGCCGACCTGACCCTCGCCCGCGGCGCGGACCTGCGCCTCCCGCTGGAACCGGACTTCGAGTACGCCGTCCTGTCCATGTCCGGCGAGGCCCACGTGGACGGGGTGCCGGTCCTGCCCGGCTCGATGCTCTACCTCGGCTGCGGCCGCGCCGAACTCCCGCTGCGCGCCGAGTCGGACGCGAGCCTGATGCTCCTGGGCGGCGAGCCGTTCGAGGAGGAGCTCGTCATGTTCTGGAACTGGATCGGGCGCTCCCAGGCGGAGATCGAACAGGCCCGTGCGGACTGGATGACGGGTTCCCGCTTCGGCGAGGTGAAGGGGTACGACGGTGCCCCGCTGCCCGCGCCGGAGCTGCCGCCCCTGCCGTTGAAGCCCCGGGGGAGGGTGCGCTGACCCGCGATCCGGGCGCGGCTCGGGAGCGGGACGTAAATCGCCACCGTCGTGAACACGACTCACTCTCCATCTATCAGCTAACATAGAATAATTAGATAGATGAATAGCCTAGTGGTGGCGAGGAGCGGTCGTGGACTTCGGGCTGAGTGACGAGCAGGACCTGTTGCGCGCGACGGCACGGCAGTTCGTGGCCGACGTGTGTCCGGCGGAGAAGGCCAAACAGTGGGACGAGGACGGGGTCGTACCGCCCGAGCTGTTCCGGGGCATGGCCCAGCTGGGCTGGTTCTCCCTCCCGTTCGGTGAGGACGAGGGCGGTGACGGCGGCGGACCGCTCGAACTCATCCTGATCGCCGAGGAACTGGGGCGGGCCAGTTTCGACGTCGCCATGTGCTACATCGGCGTGCTCATCCCCGGGATCACGGTGTTCCGGTGGGGCACCGAGGCACAGCGCGACTTCATCCGCCGCGAGGTGATGACCGGGCGCCACCGGCTCGCCGTCGGCCTCAGCGAGCCGGACAGCGGGTCCGACGCCGCCGCGCTGCGCACCACCGCCGAGGACCACGGGGACCACTTCCTCGTGCGCGGTCAGAAGGCGTGGTGCACGGGCGGCGGTCTGCCCGACACGACCATCGCCACATATGTGCGCACCGGGCCCCGCGAGCCCAAGCACGGAGGCATCAGTCTGCTGCTCGTCGACCCGACGACGGAGGGCGTCGAGGTGCGCCGGACGCCGACGCTGGCCCGGCACATCCTCGGCACCAACGAGGTCTTCTTCAACAACGCCCTGGTCCCCAAGGAGAACCTGGTCGGCCCACGCGACGAGGGCTGGAAGGTCATGCTCTCCAACATCGAACTGGAGAAGGTCATCATCAGCGGCGGGTACCTCGGGGCCGCCCAGTCCACCCTGGACGAGATGCTGGAGTACGCCCGCACCCGGCACGCCTTCGGCCGCCCCATCGGCAACTTCCAGGCGCTCGCCCACGCCATGGCCGACCTCCAGACCGAGATCGACTCCGCCCGGCTGCTCGCCTACCGTGCCGCCTGGCTGCTCGCCCAGGGCAAGCCGTGCACGCGGGAGGGGTCGATGGCCAAGCTGAAGGGCTCGGAGACCTATGTGGCGGCCGCCCGGCTCGGGATGCAGGTCCTCGCGGGACACGGCTTCTCCACGGAGAGCGTGATGAGCTTCCGGTACCGGGAGTCGATCGTGGCGACCATCTCCGGGGGCACCAGCCAGATCCAGCGCAACGGCATCGCCCGCAGCATGGGGCTGCGCTCCTACTGACCCTCCGCGTCGGCGCGTTGACCGGCGAGCCACTCCTCGTGCCGGGCGAAGTGGCCCCGGTCGCGGGTCACCCAGATCCCCGACGCGCGGGCCAGCACGGCGCGCGTCGGCAGCAGCACCATCTCGCCCGCGATGTACCAGCGGGACCCCTCGCGCCGCTCGACCCGGGCCCGGACCTCCAGCGGATGTTCCACCGGCACCGGCTTGACGAAGCTCACGGTCAGTTCGGCCGTCACGCTCAACACCCGGTGCAGCAGCGGAAGATGGCCGAGGCAGTCGTCCAGCACGGCCGCCGTCCAGCCGCCGTGCGCCACCTCGGGCCCACCCTCCTGGTCCCGCGGGCAGGTCAGTTCGAAGCACGCGGTGCCGTCGTCGTCGAGCCGCTCGTGCCGCACGCCGAGCCGGCAGGAACCGGCGACTCGGCACGCGCCGCACAGCGCCACCCCGCCCGCTGTGCGGGGCGGCTCCTGGAAGTCCGCCCCGGCCCATGGCCCGGACCCGGGCACCGTGCTCGACATGCTGGAACTCCTCGTGTCAGACATCGGCAAGCAGCGGACGCAGCTTCCCGGCGATGAGCTGGACCTGGCGGGCGACCATCTCCTCGGGCATCCCGGCCAGCGACGCCCACAGGAACACACCCTCCACCGGCAGACCCGCCACGTACTCCTTGATGGCCTCGGCCGTGTCCTGCGGTGTGCCGTACAGGAACTGGCCGACGCCGGTGGCGTTCAGGCCCGTCCCCCGCCACTTGTCGGGATCGATGGGGCGGGGGAGGGGCTGATCGGTGCCCTCGACCATATAGCGGCGGTAGCTGTCCCACTGGTACGCCAGATGCTTGCGCACCTCCGGCCAGTCGCCGTCGGGGTCCTCGGTGACGAACGTGGTGAACGAGCCCTGCATCCGGGCCGTCGACACGTCGTGCCCGCTCTCGGCGAGCCCGTCCCGGTACGGCGTCAGCAGCGCCGGGTTGAGCGAGAGCAGCCCGGTGCCGAGCCGGCCGGCCCGCCGGGCGCCCTGCGGGCCCTGGTAGCCGAGCCAGATCGGCAGCGGGTCCTGGACCGGGCCGGGGGTGACCAGGGACTCGGCCCACAGGCCGCGGATCTCCCGTACCCGCTGATCGGTCGTGGTGTAGCGCTTGGCGAGGTCGGCGCCGAAGAGCCGGTACTCGGGCACGCGATAGCCGGTGCCGAGGCCGAGGTCGAGTCGGCCGTCGCTGATGATGTCCACGATCGCGGCCTGTTCGGCGAGTTCGGGGGCCGCGTGGAGCGGGGCCGGGACGACCGCCGTGCCCAGGCGCACCCGGCGGGTGCGGGCGGCTGCCGCGGCCGCCAGGGTGAGCGGCTGGGGAAGGTACCCGTCCTCGAAACCGTGGTGTTCGGAGAACCAGACCGAGTCCAGGCCCAGCCGGTCCGCCTCCTCGCACATCTCCAGGGTGAATCCGTACAGGCGCGACCAACTCTGCCGCCATGGCGGCGGGTTGCGCATGTCGAAATAGATGCCCACCTTCATGAGACTCCTCCTCCTGTTCCATCCGCCGTGAGCCGGATCGTCGCGTGTGCGACGGCCACGCCGGCCCCGGCGACTGCCATGTCGTTCCCGGCCGGCAGCAGTCGTACCGGCCGCAGTTCCAGTGCCTCGATCTCGGGAAGGTCCTCGACCATCGCCGAGAGCCGCAGGACGGTCTCCTCCAGAGCCGCGAACTCCACACCCCGGCTCTCCAGCAGCGGCGTCGCCCGCAGCGAGCGGACCATCTCCCGCGCGTCGCGGTCGGTGAGCGGGGTGACCCGGTACGCGACGTCCGCCATGAGGTCGGCGTAGTCCCCGGTCAGGCCGAAGGCGACCACCGGCCCGAACACCGGGTCGGCGCTGACGGAGAGGAACGCGTCCGGGCCGGGGCCCGGCTCCGTGTCCCGTACGGCGATTCCGTACGCGGCGAGCAACTCGGCGGCGATCCGGGCGGAAACCGGGCCGGGAGAGCGTCCGGCCAGCAGTGAGCGGGCGCGCTCGGCGTCGATTCCCGGGAGGTCGGGCACGACACCCGCAGGGGTGCTGCGCCAGGCCTGGTAGGCCGCGGCCTGTCCGAGCGAGCCTGCCGCCGCCTCCGGGAACGTGTACGTCGGCACCACCAGGTCGCCCCGGTGCAGGAGGTCGGCGACGCCCGCGCCGCCCAGGAAGCTGGCCACCACCGGCTTCTCGGGCCGGGCCGCGGCCGCGTCGAGGATCGCCGACGCCACCTCGTCGGCCTTGTCCGCCAGCGGCGGCATGAACAGGACGATGGCCGCGTCGATGCCGTCGTCGGCCAGGACCGCGTCCAGTGCCTGCCGGTAGTGGGCGGCGGTGGCCGTCGGGGTCAGGTCGATCGGGTTGGAGACCTCCGCCCGGGGTGCGAGCGCCGAACCCAGTGCCCGGCGGGTGTGCTCGCCGAGTGCGGGTACGCGCAGTCCGCTCGCCGCGCAGGCCCCGACCGTCAGGGCCGCGGGACCCCCCGCGTTGGTGATCACGGCGACCCGGTCGCCGGGCGGGGGAGGCTGGTGGGCCAGCAGCAGAGCCACGTCGAACAGTTCCTGCAGGCTGCGGGTACGGATCACCCCTGACTGGGCGAACAGCGAACTCACCGCCGAGTCGGCGGGGCCCGGGTGGACCGCGACGATCGGCTTGCGCGGCGCGATCCGGCGGGCGACGCGGGCGAACCGGCGTGGATTGCCGAAGGTCTCGACGTGCAGCAGGATCACGGAGGTTCCCGGGTCCTCCTCCCACCACTGCAGGAGGTCGTTGGTGGACACGTCCACGGCGTGCCCCACGGACACGAAGCCGGAGAAGCCGAGCCGCAGCCGCCGGGCGTAGTCGACCACGGCGAGGCCGAGCGGCCCGGACTGACTGGACATGGCGACCCGGCCGGGCGTCGGCAGGGCGGGCGAGAAGGTCGCCGCCAGCCGCGCCTGGGGGGTCGTGTTGACGACGCCCATGCAGTTCGGGCCCACCAGCCGCATGCCGGAGGCGCGCGCGAAGCGGGCCAGCTCCAGCTCGGTCGCCCGGCCGTCGGCCCCGGTCTCCCCGAAGCCGGTGGAGACCACGACCACCGCCTTGACCCCGGCCTCGGCACACTCGCGCACGGCCTCGGGCACGGACTCGGCCCGCACCGCCACGAGCGCCAGGTCCGGCGGCTCGGGAAGGTCCCGGACGTTTCCATACGCCCGCAGTCCCGCGATCCGGCCGGCCCGCGGGTTGACCGGGAAGATGCTGCCGCCGAAGCCGCCCCGCAGCAGGTTGGCCACGATCTCGTGCCCGATCGTCAGCGGGCCGCGGTTGGCGCCGATCACGGCGACCGACCGGGGTTCGAGCAGGGGCCGCAGGGAGCGCCGTACCGCCGTGTGCTCGCGGCGCTCGGCCCGCGCGACGGCCAGGGTCTGCGGATCGACGGCGATCTCGAAGTGGATGATCTGGCCCGGCGGACCGCTCTCGACGCGGTAGCCGGAACCGAGGAACACGTTGATCATCCGGGTGTTGTCGGCGAGGACGTCGGCCTCCAGCACCCGGATGCCCCGGGCGCGCGCGGCGGCGGCGATGTGCTCGAGCAGCAGCCGGCCGAACCCCTCGCTCTGGTGGTCGTCCCGGATGGTGAACGTGACCTCGGCGTGCTCCGGTTCGTCGGGGTCGCGGACGTAGCGGACCACGCCCGCGATCTCCTCGCCGGCCAGGGCGACGAGCGCCAGCTCGTTGAGGTAGTCCACGTGTGCGCCGCGTCGGATGACGTCGTCGCGCAGCCGGACCACCGGGCCGAGGGAGCGGTAGGCCAGGGTGGCTCGCGACAGGCTGCCCACGAAGGCGACCAGGCGGTCGGCGTCCTCGGGCCGGATGGGCCTGAGGAAGGTCGACCGCCCGGTCCTGACGAGCCCGGGCCGCTCCAGGTCCTCGGGGTAGGGAGGAGTGGTCACGGTGTTCCGCCGCCGCTCAGACGGCCGCCTCCTGGGGAGTCTGTTCGGGCAGCTCGAACAGTTCGTTGAAGGTGCCGCGCGTGACGCGCTCGCGGATGTCCTCGGGCACGCCGTCGAACAGGTCGTGCAGCGTGGACTGGGTGTGGCCGTACGTGCCTTCCAGGTGGGGGTAGTCGTCGCCCCACATCACATTGCGGTAGCCGGTCGACTCGACGATCTCCACCGAGCTCTTGTCGTGCTGGAAGGACGCGTACACCTGCTGGCGGATGATCTCGCTGGGCAGCCGGCTCAGCTTGGGCCGGACGAACATGCCGTGCTGGCGGTACGCCTCGTCCATCCGGTCGCCGATGGCCGGCACCCAGCCCGCGCCGCCCTCCGCGATCAGGATCTTCAGGTCCGGGTGGCGGTCCAGGGCACCGCCCGCGACCATGTGGGAGACCACACGCATGCCCGGGTAGGTCGTCTCCATGTAGTTGACGACCGCGCCGCCGGGTCCGCGGAAGACGACGTTCTCGCCGCCGGTGCCGATGTGGAAGGCGAGCACCACGCCCGCCCGCTCGGCGGCGGTCCACAGCGGCTCCCAGCGGTCGAGGGCGTACTCCTCGCCCGCCCGGGTCGAACACGGCAGGAAGACCGCCTGGAAGCCCATCTCGGCGGCCCGCTCCACCTCGGCGACCGCGTCGTCGATGTCGGCGGTCGAGACGCAGGCGGTGGTGATGACCCGCTTGTTCTTGCTGAGGATCTCGTCGTACGCCCAGTCGTTCCACGCCCGGACGGTCTCGCGGGCGAGCTCCCGGTCGGTGATCGACACGAGCCAGAACCCCATGGAGGGGAAGGCCAGCTGGCTCCACACACCCTCCTGGTCGAGGTCCTTGAGCCGGACCTTCAGATCCCAGGCACCCGGCGGGCGCATGGCGTCCATGAAGTCGCCGAGCTGGCGGTCGATGCGCTCGCCGTCGATGTAGAGCATCTCGTACTTCTCGCCGCGCTCACTGCGCGGAGCCCGGGCGCCGAGCCGGGCCGGCAGCCTCTCGGTCCACACGTCGGCGGGCTCCATCACGTGGGAGTCCCCCGAGTTGACCCAGATCTTCGACATGACGCTCCTTCGGGTCAATGGATGTAATCAGTAAGCGATTTTAGTTGTATGAGCGGCCGAAGGGAAGGCCGTACGGGCGGAAGATCGGCCCGGGAGGGTCGGCGGCAGGGGCGGACTTGCCTTAATCCGTAGAATTGGTTGACTGATTGCGCTGATAGCTGGAAGATCTGGGCACTGAGCCGCGAGGAGGCGCCATGGTCGGTGACAGGGACACCGCTGACAGGTACTTCGAGCCCGACGTGGAGACCATGCCCCGCGAGCAACTGCGGGCGGGGCAGGAGAAACAGGTCCTGGAGCTCGTCGAGTACGCCTACGCCAACTCGGCCTTCTACCGTGAACTGTGGGACGAGCACGGGGTCCGTCCGCGAGACATCCGCTCGCTGGAGGACTTCCGGGAGCGCGTGCCGTTCATGACCAAGGACCTGGTGCGCGCCTACCGGGCCCGCACCGGTGACCCCTTCGGCGGTCTGCTCTGCGTCCCGGTCGAGGAGCTGACCTCGGTCTCCTCCAGTTCGGGCACCACGGGCGACCCGGAGTTCTTCGCCGAGATCTGGCAGGACGCACCGCCGCTGGTGACCGCGCAGGTACGGGACCTGTGGGAGCTGGGCCTCAGGCCCGGCGACCGGGTCCTGAGCCCGCCCGGCACCTTCCGCAACCTGATGGACCCCGGCTACCAGGCGCTGGGCGCCGTGGTGATCGAGGTCGACACCTGGATGGGGAAGATGCACGAGGTCGTCGAGGCGCTGCGCACCTACCGGCCGGCCTATCTGCAGATGATGTATCCGCAGATGGTGGAGCTGGAGCACCTGGCGGAGAAGACGGACCTCAAGGAGGCCTTCTCCTCCCTCAAGGGTGCCTCCTGCGCCGGGCAGCCCCTCAGCCGGAAGATGCGCGAGCGGATCCGCGACGACTGGGGCATCGACGTCTACGAGTACACCAGCGCCGCCGACACCGGCACCGCCTGGGAGTGCCGGGAGCACGACGGCTTCCACCTGTGGGAGGACACCGTCTTCGCGGAGTGCGTGGAGGTGAGCGACGACGGCTGGCGTGACGTCGCCGAGGGCGATCTCGGCGAACTGGTCGCCACCGACCTGGACAACCGGGCCGCACCGCTGATCCGCTACCGCAGCGAGGACCTGGTGCGCCTGTCCGGCCGGACCTGCGGCTGCGGCCGTACCCACGCCCGTATGTGGGTGGCGGGACGACGCGGCGACGACACGCTGGTCCAGGGGCGTTCCGTGGTCCTGCGCGACATCTGGCAGGCCGTGGAGGAGCAGCCCGAGACGGTGGCCGGGGTGTTCCAGATCGTCCGGGACCGCCGCGAGGTCGACGAACTGCGGCTGCGCGTCGGCTACGACCCCGCACTCACCGGTGACGTCGGCGCACTCGCCGGCCGGCTGGGCGAGGCCGTGCGCACCCGCACCGGAGTCGATCCGGTGCTCGACCTGCGCACCGAGGAGGACCTGTTGAAGACCATGACCAGCGTCGCCAAGTTCCCCCGGGTGGTGAAGAGCTGATGGCCCGCGCCGACACCCTGGCCCGGGCCAGGACACTCGACCGCCCCGAACTCGCCTACCTCGTGCGCTTCCCCACCGCCACCGGCACCCGGGACACCGAACTGACGTGGGCCGAACTCACCCGGGACACCGACTGGTTCGCCGCACGCCTGCGCGAGCACGGCCTCACCGCCGGGCAGCGGGCGCTGCTGACCATGTCCGGCTTCGAGGGCTTCTGGGGACGCGCGGCGATCGGCGCCCTGCGCGAGCTGAAGGTGACGTACGGCATCGCCGAGGCGATGGGCTGGGACCACCGCCGCACCTCGGTCTTCCACCGCGAACTGCGCCCGCACGCCGTGATCGGCCTGTCCGCCGAGACCCTGGAGGGGCTCGCCGGCACCACCGACGTCGGCGAGATGCTCCGGCCGATGTCCGTCGTCCTGGCCCGCCCCGCCGCCGTACCGGGTCTGCGCGCCGTGGGCGTGCCCGCCTGTGTGCTCTCGCCTTTGGGACCGGCTCTCGCCGTGGAGTGCCCCGAGCGCAGCGGCGCGCACGTCAACGCCGCCGAATGGCGGGTCGCGGAGCGCGACGGGCAGCTGTCCGTCGCGGCGGGGGAGGGGCGTGCCTCGCCGCTCCCCGAGACACCCCTCGGTGTCGCCGGGCGCGTCGTCACCGGGCGGTGCGGCTGCGGCAGCGACGACCCGAGGGTCCTGTTCGGCGAGGCCGACCAGCTTTCATGAGCGAGGAGTCGAGGATGTCCGAAGGAGTGGTCGACGGCCGTGTCGTGGTCGTCACCGGTGCAGGCAACGGCATCGGCAGGGCGCACGCCCTGGCGTTCGCCGCGCACGGGGCCAAGGTCGTGGTCAACGACCTGGGCGGCGCCCGTGACGGCGGGGGCGGCTCGACCGGGCCCGCCCAGGCCGTGGTGGACGAGATCGTCGCGGCCGGCGGCGAGGCCGTGGCCAACACGGACGACATTTCCACCTGGGACGGCGCGGGCCGGCTCGTCCGGCAGGCCGTGGACACCTACGGCGGCCTCGACGTGCTGGTCAACAACGCCGGCATCCTGCGCGACCGGATGATCGTGTCGATGACCGAGCAGGACTGGGACAGCGTGCTCGGCGTCCACCTCAAGGGCAGCTTCGCCACCCTGCACCACGCGGCCGCGTACTGGCGCGAGTGCGCCAAAGCCGGCCACGCCCGCGACGCCCGGGTGATCAACACGACCTCCCCGTCCGGCATCTTCGGCAACCCGGGACAGTCCAACTACGGTTCCGCCAAGGCCGGCATCGCGAGCCTCACCGTCATCGCGGCGGCCGAACTCGCCCGCTACGGCGTGACGGTGAACGCGATCGCGCCCACCGCGCTCACCCGGCTGACCGAGGACATCGAGATGATGCGGCGGGCCGCGGAGAGCCAGGACCTCACCCCGGAGGCCATCTCCCCCCTCGTGGTGTGGCTGGGTTCGGCGGCGTCCCGCGAGGTCACCGGCCGGGTCTTCGGCGTGGTCGGGAACCGGATCACCGTGCTGGAGGGCTGGGTCAACGGCCCCGGCGCGAGTGCCGAGACCCGGTGGACTCCGGAGGAGCTGACCTCCGTCGTCCCCAACCTGGTGGCCAAGGCGGCCCCGAACGCCGACGCCCTCGGCAACCGGAACGGGGCCTGAGATGACGACGACAGACGCGACAAGGGCCCAACAGCCGGTCGCCGACGGCCTGTTCACCTGGCCGCCCACCGCGGACCGGCCCACCCGGCTCATCGGCTCCGAGTGCGCGGACTGCGGCCTGGTGAGCTTCCCGGCCGCCCCCGACTGCGTCCGGTGCGCGAGCGCCGAGTCCAGGCAACGGCTGCTCGCGGACCGCGGGACGCTGTGGACGTACACGACCCAGGACTTCCGCCCGCCGTCCCCGCCCTACGACGGCCCCGAGACCTTCGAGCCCTACGCGGTCGGCTACATCGAACTCCCCGGCGAGCTGCTCGTCGAGGCCCGCCTCACCGAGCCCGACCCGCGCAGGCTGCGCATCGGCCAGGCCATGCGGCTGACGCTCGTGCCCTACACCGTGCGGGACGACGGCACCGAAGTCGTCACGTTCGCGTTCACCCCGGACGACGAGACCGTCGGTTCTCAGGAGGCGACAACATGACCGAGGCCGTCATCATCGGCGTGGGACTCCACCCCTTCGGGCGGTTCCCCGGGAAGCCGGCACTGGACATGGGCGCGGACGCGGTACGGCTCGCACTCGCCGACGCGGGCGTGAAGTGGCCGCAGATCCAGGGCGGTTACATCGGCAGCTACGAGGTCGCCAACCCGGACGCGATCGTGGGCCGGCTCGGCCTGACGGGCATCCCGCTGCGCGGGGTCTTCAACGGCTGCGCCACGGCCGGTACGGCGATCGCGCTCGCCGCCCGCGCCATCGAGACCGGCGAACACGACCTCACCATCGCGATCGGCCTGGACAAGCACCCGCGCGGAGCCTTCGCCGCCGACCCGTCCGTGGCGGGCATCCCGTCCTGGTATGGGCAGACCGGGCTGTTCCTCACCACCCACTTCTTCGGCATGAAGATCAACCGCTATATGCACGAACACGGCATCTCCCACGAGACGCTGGCCCGCGTGGCCTCGAAGAACTTCGGCAACGCGGCCATGAACGAGAAGGCCTGGCGCCGAACTCCCCTGACCCCGGAGGAGGTTCTGGCCTCGCCGGTCCTCAACTACCCCTTGCGGCAGTACATGTACTGCGGCCCGGACGAGGGCGCCGCCGCGATCGTGCTGTGCCGCGCCGACCAGGCCCACAAGTACACCCCCACGCCGGTACGCGTCCGCTCCACCGCCCTGCGCAGCCGCAAGCTCGGCGCCTTCGAGGTGCAGAGCCCCTCGTTCCCCGTCGGGGAGGTCGTCGAGAGCCCGACCGTGGACGCCTCCAGGGCCGCCTACGAGCTGGCCGGCATCGGGCCCGAGGACGTCGACGTCGCTCAGCTCCAAGACACCGACGCCGGATCCGAGATCATCCACATGGCCGAGAACGGCCTCTGCAAGGACGGCGAACAGGAACGTCTCATCGCCGAGGGTGCCACCGAGATCGGCGGCCGGCTCCCGGTCAACACCGACGGTGGACTGCTCGGCAACGGCGAACCGATCGGCGCCTCCGGGCTGCGCCAGATCCACGAGATCGTCCTGCAACTGCGCGGGACGGCCGGGGCCCGGCAGATCCCCGGCACGCCCCGCGTCGGCTACACCCACCTGTACGGCGCGCCCGGCGCGTCGGCGGTGACGATCCTCTCCACCTGAAAGCACAGGGGACCCCGCGATGGACCAGGAAATGCAGGACTTCGCCGCCGAAGCGCGCCGCTTCCTCGACGCACACGCGACGAAGGCCCCCGACCGTGCCGCCGTCACCTGGGGCGTGGGCGACGACTCGATGGCCTACTTCAGCAGCCTCCCGCCCGAGGAGGAGGCCGAGGAGGTACGCCGTGCGCGTGCATGGCAGCGGACCCGCCACGAGAACGGCTTCGGCTGGATCACCGGCCCGCCCGAGTACGGCGGCCGGGGCCTGACCCCCGTCCACGACCTGCTCTACGACGCCGTCGAGTCCGAGTACGCCGTCCCCGACACCGGAGTGCTCGGCGTGGTCGGCCTCGGCATGATCGGACCGACGATCCTCGCCCACGCCCAGCCCCACATCAAGGAATGCTGGCTGCCCGCGATGTACCGCGGGGATGCCATCGCCTGCCAGCTGTTCAGCGAGCCCGGCGCCGGATCCGACCTGGCGAGCGTGGCGACCAGGGCCGTCCGCGAGGGCGCGGAGTGGGTGCTCGACGGGCAGAAGGTGTGGACGTCGGTCGCCCAGCACAGCGAGATCGGCATCGCGCTGACCCGCACCGACCCCGACGCGCCCAAGCACCGCGGGATCACCGCCTTCCTGGTCCCCATGGACGCCCCCGGCGTCGAGGTCCGGCCACTGCGGCAGATGACCGGCGGCGCCGACTTCAACGAGGTCTTCCTCACCGACGTCCGCATCCCCGACGACCACCGCCTCGGCGAGGTCGACGGCGGCTGGACGGTCGCCCTGACCACCCTGATGAACGAGCGCAACACCGTCGGCAGCGAGGGAGCGGGACCGGTGGCAGCCGCCCTGTCCCCGGAACACCTCTCGGCGCTCATGCGGGCCACCTGGACCTGGGACGACCGGGCCCTGCGCGGCCGGCTCGCCGAACTCCTGGTGGACGCCATGGCCACCGGCTACCTCAACGACCGCGCCCAGCGCACCCTGCGGGCCGGAATCGCACCGGGCCCCGAGAGGTCCGTGTCCAAGCTGATGTACGGCCAGAACCTCACTCGGGCCGCGCACTTCGTGTCCGACTGCCTCGGCCCGCGGATCATCGCCGACACCGGGCAGTGGGGCACCTACGCCTGGTCCGAACTCCTCCTGGCCACACCGGCGTTGCGCATCCTCGGCGGCACCGAGGAGATCATGAAGAACATCCTCGCGGAACGCGTCCTGGGCCTGCCCAAGGAACC
The DNA here is from genome assembly GCF_036174265.1 of Streptomyces sp. NBC_00285. Lineage (NCBI taxonomy): Bacteria > Bacillati > Actinomycetota > Actinomycetes > Kitasatosporales > Streptomycetaceae > Streptomyces > Streptomyces sp. NBC_00285. Next base: position 9,320,071 of record NZ_CP108055.1, read on the forward strand.
GGTGACCACCGCGGCCAAGGAGGTGCGGTCGTGACCGCCGAAGTCAGCGAGCTGCGGGAACTGCGCGCGTCCGTGCGGGAGTTCCTGGAGGCCAAGTCGCCCGAGGAGGCCGTGCGCAAGCTCATGGAGAGCGAGCCGCGCTTCGACCTCGACGTGTGGGCGCAGGCCGCCGACCAACTGAGGCTGCCGGGTCTGGCGATCCCGGAGGAGTACGGAGGCGACGGCTTCGGCCCGGTCGAACTCGGCGTCGTCATGGAGGAGATGGGCCGCGCCCTGCTGTGCTCGCCCTTCTTCGCGACGGTCGTGCTCGCGGCCCAGGCCCTGCTGGCCTCCGGGGACAGCGACGCATGCGCCCGCCATCTGCCCGGCATCGCGTCCGGGCGCACCACGGCCACCCTCGCCGTCGCCGAGGACAGCGGCTCCTGGGACCCCGCCCTGATCTCCGCGCGCGCCGTGCCGGACGGGGACGGCGGCTGGAGGCTGAACGGCCGCAAGTGCTTCGTCATCGACGGAACGACGGCCGACCTGATTCTCGTCGTCGCGCGAACCGTCGCCGGTCCTTCGTTCTTCGCGGTGGACCGGACGGCCCCGGGCGTGACGGCCGTGGCGATGGAGACCCTGGACGCCACCAGGGCGATGGCCCGGCTGACGTTCGACTCGGTGGCCGCGACGCCCGTGGGCGCGGAGGGGTCGGGCGGCCGCATCATGGCCAGGGTCCTGGACATGGCCTCGGTCGGGCTGGCCGCCGAACAGGCGGGCGGGGCCCGCAGGTGCCTGGAGATGAGCGCCGAGTACGCCCGCACCCGGCACCAGTTCGGCCGGCCCATCGGCTCCTTCCAGGCCGTCAAGCACAAGTGCGCCGACATGCTCGTCCAGGTGGAACTCGCGGAGGCGTCCGCCAGGGAGGCGGCACGGCTGGCCGACGAGGGGGCCGCTGACTTCCCGGTCGCCGCGGCCGTGGCCCACGCGTGCTGCTCACGGGCGTACATGTTCGCGGCGATGGAGAACATCCAGGTCCATGGCGGCATCGGCTTCACCTGGGAACACCCGGCCCACCTGTACTTCCGGCGCGCCAAGTCCTCGCAGCTACTGTTCGGGGGACCGGCCGTCTATCACGAGCGGCTGCTGGACCGGCTCGGCATCTGACGGTCGGCCGCGACGACGAGAAGGCCCCGGGTTCGCCCGGGGCCTTCCTCCGTGCGGTGTGCGTGTCCGTCAGCCGCGTGCCGCCTCGCCCAGCAGTGCCTTCGCGATGATGACCTGCTGGACCTGGCTGGTGCCCTCGTAGATGCGGAACAGCCGGGCGTCGCGGTAGAAGCGTTCGACGGCGACCCCACGCATGTAGCCCGCCCCGCCGTGGACCTGCACCGCGCGGTCCGCGACCCGCCAGACCATCTCGCTGGCGAAGTACTTCGTACAGGACGGGCCGATCTTGGTGTCGGTCCCGGCGTCGAAGGCGCGTGCGGCCTCCAGGACCGTGGCGCGGCCGGCGTAGTAGTCGGTCTGCGAGTCGGCGATGAGGCCCTGCACGAGCTGGAAGGAGCCGATGAGCTTCCCGGACTGCTTGCGGGTGCTCGCGTACGCCACCGACTCGTCGACCAGGCGCTCGGCCATGCCGACCATCAGCGCGGAGATGTGGACACGTCCGTGCGCGATGCAGCCCATCGCCGTGGAGAACCCCCGGTTGAGCCCGGCCTCGCCGCCGACCAGTGCGGTGGCCGGTACGCGTACGTCGTCGAAGTACACGTCCGCCGTCCAGGCGCCGAACTGGCCCATCTTGTGGTCCTTGGGGGCCACGGTCAGGCCAGGGGTGCCCGCCGGGACCAGGAAGGTGGAGATGCCCCGGGTGCGGGGGGCGTCGGGGTCGGTGCGGGCGAAGACCATGAAGACATCGGCGAGCGGAGCGTTGGTGATGTACCGCTTGGCACCGTTGATCACCCACGTGTCGCCGTCGAGCCGGGCACGTGTGGTGAGGGTCGACGGGTCGGACCCGGCGTCGGGCTCGGTGAGCGCGAAGGACGCCAGGACGTCGCCCGAGGCGATCCTCGGCAGCCACTGCGCCTTCTGCTCCTCGGTGCCGCCGACCATCAGGACATGCCCGGCGATGCCGTTGTTCGTCCCGAACATGGAACGCAACGACGGGGTGGTGTACCCCAGCTCGAACATCAACTGGGCCTCTTCGTACATCGACAGACCCAGACCGCCGTACTCCTCCGGCAGCGCGAAGCCGAACAGGCCCATCTTCTTCGCCGCCTCGCGGATGTCCGCGGGCATCTCGTCCTTCTCGTCGATCTCCGCTTCGAGCGGCACGACGCGTTCCCGGACGAAACGCCGGACCTCGGACAGCACCGCGCTGAAGTCAGCCGCGTCCATGTCGACTCCCTGTCGCCTTCATTGACCTGTCTCAGTTTCTGTCCCTGCCTCGCCCGACTGCTTCGGCGAGGGCCGGTAGCACACGGCCAGCAGTGCCGCCGCGCTCGCCGTGCCGAGTCCCGCGGCCAGCAACGCGGGCCGCACGCCCGTGTGTTGGCGTCGCAGCAGTCCGTCGAGCGAGTAGCGGCCGTGGCCCAGTGCGGCCAGGGCGACGGCCGCTCCGCCCACGACACCGGCGTACTCCCAGCCGCCCTTGAAGACGAAGAACCCCTTGCCCCGGTGGTCGGTCCGGGCGGCCACGGCCATGAGACCGACGGCCGCCGCTGCCGGGAGAGGGCCCGCCGCCCCCAGGGCGATCCCCGCGCCGGCCGCCATCTCGGTCCCGGCCGCCATACGGGCGTGCACCTCGGCGGGCCTCAGGCCGAGAGCCTCGAACCAGCCCGTGGTCCCTTTGAGTCCGCCCGGCCCGGCGACCTTGTTCCAGCCGTGGGCGAAGAGCATCGGGCCGAGCGTCGCCCGCAGGACCAGGGCGGCGGCGTCGTGCCCCCGCCCCTCATGTCCGCGCCCCGTCACTGGCCCGCTCCGGTGGCCCGGCCCGCGGGAGCCGCTCCGTACAACTGCGGTACCGCGTCGACGAGTTCGTCGTAGGTGAGTGCCTTACCGGACTCGCTGGGGTGGACCGCGGCGACCGTCCAGCCCTGGAGCCGGTTCAGCCGGTTGCCCTCGATGCGCAGGACCTGACCGGTGAGCCAGGCCGCGCTGTCGGAGGCCAGGTAGACGACGACACCGGAGGCGTTGGCGGGATCGCGCGGGTCGAAGTCCCCGGTGGCCCGGAGGGACTCGCCGACGGACAGTCCGTCCGTCATCCGGGTGGCCGCGATCGGTGAGACGGCGTTCGCGGTGACGCCGTACTTGCGCATCTCCAGCGCGGTGAGGACGGTGAGCCCGGCGATCCCGGCTTTCGCGGCACCGTAGTTGGACTGGCCCTGGTTGCCGAACAGCCCTGTCCCGGACGTGGTGTTGATGACGCGGCCGCTGACCCGCTCACCCCGCTTCGACGCCTCCCGCCAGTACGCGCACGCGTGCCGGGTGAGCGCGAAGGTGCCCTTGAGATGCACCGCGATCACGGCGTCGAACTCGGCCTCGGTCATCGAGAACAGCATGCGGTCGCGCACGATGCCGGCGTTGTTGACGATGACGTCCAGCCTGCCGAACTCGGCGACCGTGTCCGCGACCATGGTCTCGGTCGCCGTCCAGTCCGTCACGGACGCATGGTTGGCGACCGCCCGGCCGCCGAGCTTGGTGATCTCCGCGACCACGTCGTCGGCGGGGGAGTCCCCGGTCCGCTCGCCGTGCACGCCCGCACCGAGGTCGTTCACGACCACGGTCGCGCCGGCCTCGGCCAGGGCCAGGCAGTGTGCCCGGCCGAGCCCCCTGCCGCCGCCGGTCACGATGGCGACCTTGTCGTCGAGGATGCCCACGCCGTACCTCCAAGCAGATGTGTCGGTCAGTTGAGTTCGCGGAGCACGTCGTCGGTGTGTTCGCCGAGCGTCGGCGCGCCGGAGCGTGGCTTGTCGTCCACGCCCCAGAAGCTCACCGGCGTGGCCACCGTCCGCAGCGGCGGCCCCTCGCCCATACCGGGCTGCTCGACGAACGCCCCGACGGCGATCGCCTGTGGATCGGCGGACACCTCCGCCAGGGTCTGCACGGGCGCCCACCACACGCCCTCGGCATCGAACCGGACCGCCCACTCGGCCAGCGGCAGCCGTCCGAACTCCTCGTCGAACACGGCGATCAGCTCGCGTACGTGGCCACGCCGGGCCCTGCCGGTCGCGAACCGCTCGTCCGTCGCCAGTTCCGGGCGGCCCAGCGCCTTGATCACACCCGGCCAGTGCCGGTTGCCCTCCAGACCGACCAGCCAGAACCAGCGGTCGTCGGCGGCCCGGTAGGAGTTGTAGAGGGGGGACTCGTGCTCGCTGCGGTGCCGGGTACGGCCGCGCTTGCCGAAGAAGTTCTGCAGGGCGAGGTCGTTGCCGTTGGCGTAGGTGCCGGACCGCAGCAGCGACACGTCCACCACGCCGCCCTCGCCCGTGCGTTCGCGGCGCAGCAACGCGGCCAGTACGCCCGCCACCAGGTTGGAGGCGGCGGTGCGGTCACCGAGTCCCGGGCGGATTCCGGGTGGTGGCTCACCGGCCGGGTTGAGCATGCCGGCGATGCCGGGCCGGGCCCAGAAGGCCGAGACGTCGTACCCGGCCCGGTCGCGTTCCTCCCCTGTCCAGCCGTAGCCCGTCAACGTGCCGACGACCAGGCGGGGATGGCGGACGCGCAGGTCGTCGGGGGCCAGCCCCAGCCGCTCCAGCGCGCCGGGGCGGAGGTTGGTGACGAAGACGTCGGCGCGTTCCAGCAGCCGTTCCAGTACGTCCTTGCCGTCCGGCGAGCGCAGGTCGAGGACGATTCCGCGCTTGCCGCGGTTGTCCGTCTCGAACGGCGGCTCGCTGTCCACCTCCTGGCCGACGTGCTTGAGCGTGTACCGGTTCGGGTCGCCGGCCGGCGCCTCCACCTTGATCACGTCCGCACCCCAGTCGGCCAGCATGGTGGCCGCGGCGGGAGCCGCCACCCACATGCCCAGCTCCACGACGGAAACGCCTTCCAAAGGCCGCACGGCCCACCTCCACATCTGTCAGGGACGGTTCGCTACACGCCGCGGAACTCGCCGGGGCGGCGGTCCCGGAAGGCCTTGAGACCCTCGGCCCGGTCCTCGGTGGAGAACAGCACCGTGACGGTCTCCCGCTCGTAGGCGATAGCCGTCGTGAGGTCCATGCCGAGTCCGTGGTCGATCAGCCGCTTGCCCGCCGCGAGCGCGAGCGGTGCCCCGGCGGCCAGGCCTGCGGCCAGCTTCTCGGCGGCGGCGAGCGCCCCGCCGGGCTCGGCCAGTTCGTTGACCAGGCCGAGCTGCCAGGCGCGTTCCGCGTCGATCGGCTCGCCGGTGAGGATCATCTGCTTGGCGATCGCCGGTGGCAGCAGGCGCGGGAGCCGCTGGGTACCGCCCGCGCCCGGCAGGACGCCCAGCTTCATCTCGGGCAGGCCGAGCCGCGTGCCGCGCTCCGCGACCCGCAGGTCACAGGCGAGCGCCAGCTCCAGACCGCCTCCGAAGGCGAACCCGTGGACGGCGGCGACCGAGGGCTTCGGGAAGTCCTCCAGGAGCGCGTACGCGTCCGTCAGGCGCCCCACGAACGCCCGGAACTGTCCGGGTGCCGTGCACGACTCGATCTCCCCGATGTCGGCGCCGGCCGAGAAGGCCCGGCCCGCCCCCGCCAGCACCACGGCACGTACGTCGTCGTTGTCGCGGATGTCGTTCAGGGCCTGCGTGAGCCGGTTCACGGTCTCGGTCCCGACGGCATTGAGCCGTTCGGGCCGGTCGAGGGTCAACACGGCTATCTGGTCGCGGAGTTCGACACGCAACACGTCACTCACCTCACACCATCGTCAGGCCGCCGCTGACCGAGAGCGTCTGCCCGGTCACGTAGGCGGCGCTGTCGGAGGCGAGGAAGGCCACCATGTCGGCGATCTCGGTGGGCCGGGCGACGCGGCGCAGCGGGATGGCCCGCACGGTCGCGTCGTACATCTTCTGGCTGTACTCGGCGACCTGCCCGAGCAACGCGGTGTCGGTCGGGCCGGGGCAGACGCTGTTCACGGTGATCCCGTACCGGGCGACCTCACGGGCGAGGGCCTTGCCGAAGGCGATGACGCCGCCCTTCGTCGCGGAGTACACGACCTCGCCGGACGAGCCGACCCGGCCCGCGTCCGAGGCGATGTGGACGATCCGGCCGCCGCCGCGCTCGATCATCGGGTCGAGCACCGCCCGCGTCATCGTGATCGTCCCCCGCAGGTTGACGGCGATGATCCGGTCCCAGGTCTCCTCGTCGCTGTCGACGAACCGGCCGATGACGTCGACGGCCGCGTTGTTGACCAGCACGTCCACCGGACCGAGTTCGGCGCCCACCCGCTCGACGGTCGCGCGTACGGCCGCCCCGTCACGGATGTCCGCGCCGACCGCCAGCACCCGCGCCCCGTGCCGCTCGGCGAGTCCGGCCGCGACCTTCCCGGCGGCCTCCGCGTCCACGTCACAGACGGCGACCGAGGCTCCGGCGGCGGCCAGGGCGTCGGCGATCGCCTCGCCGATGCCCCGTCCCGCTCCGGTGACCAGTGCCACCTTGTCCCGTACGCTCACGCGTCCTCCCTCGCCCAGGTCCAGAAACAGCGCTATCGTATAACTACTTCAGCTGAATAAGCGAGATGCAGACCGTGTGGGATGCAGGAGTGGAGCCGAGGATGCGCCGTACGATCTTCACCGAGGAGCACGACCTGTTCCGTGAGACCGCCCGTGCCTACTACCTGCGGGAATGCGTCCCGCACACCGAGGAGTGGGAGCGCGAGGGGCAGGTCAGCCGTGCCGCGTGGGCGGCCGCGGGCAAGGCCGGACTCATCGGCTGGCAGTTCCCCGAGGAGTACGGCGGTCAGGGGATCCGGGACTTCCGCTACAACGCGATCATGGCCGAGGAGATGGCGGCCACGGGCGCGGTGGGCATCGGCCTCGGTCTGCAGAACGACGTCATCCCGCCCTATCTGATGAACCTCACCACCCCGCAGCAGAAGGCCCGTTGGCTGCCGGGCGTGATCAGCGGCGAGACGATCTGCGCGCTCGCGCTGTCCGAGCCGTCCGCCGGATCCGATCTCAAGGGCATCCGCACCACCGCCCGCAGGGACGGTGACGAGTGGGTGATCGACGGCTCCAAGACCTTCATCACCAACGGCATCCTGGCCGACCTGGTCATCGTCGCCTGCAAGACCGACCCCGACGCCGGGCACAAGGGCATCAGTCTGATCGTCGTCGAACGCGGTGCCGAGGGCTTCGAGCGCGGCCGCAAGCTCGACAAGGTCGGCATGAAGGCCCAGGACACCGCCGAACTCTTCTTCCGCGAGGTCCGGGTCCCCGCCGACAACCTCCTCGGCCAGGAGGGGCGCGGTTTCTACCACATGATGGGCAACCTCCCGACCGAGCGGCTCGCCATCGCGGTCGCCGCGCTCGCCTCCGCCGAGCGGGCCTTCGAGTGCGCGCTGGAGTACGCCAAGGACCGCACCGCCTTCGGCCGCGCCATCGGCGGGTTCCAGGCCAACAGGTTCGCCCTCGCCGACATCAAGGCCAAGCTGGGCGTCGCCCGGGTCTATCTGGACGGCTGCATCATGGCCCTGTTCGAGGGCGAGCTGACGCCCGAGGAGGCCGCCGCCGCCAAGTACTGGACCACGGAGACCGGCTGGGCGGTCATCGACCGCTGCATGCAGCTCTTCGGCGGCTACGGCTACGTCAACGAGTACGAGATCGCCCGGATCTGGCGGGACAGCCGGGTGCAGCGGGTGTTCGGCGGCACCTCGGAGATCATGCAGGAGATCGTCGGACGGTCGCTGGGTCTGTGAAGGACGACGATCCTTCGCCATTGATTGGTTCGGCTAAATAGGTTATCTATTTAAGCTGTACGGATGTGAGGGTACCGGGCTCCAGGAGGCACCGTGGTCACGGTCGACGTGAAGCTGCACCAGGATCGGGCCGAGCGGGACCTGCCGCGCCCCCGGCTCGTCATCGGGGGCAAGGATCTCCACGACCCGAGCGGCGGGCTGTACGAGCACGTCAACCCCGCGACCGGCCTCGTCCAGGCTTTGATCCCGCTCGCCGGGCCCACCGAGGTGGACCAGGCCGTGGCCGCCGCCCGCCAGGCCTTCGAGGTGTGGGGCACCATGCGGCCCGCCGAGCGCCGCCGCCTGCTCACCCGCTTCGCCGGACTGCTGCGCGACCACATCCCCGACTTCGCGGCGATCTGTCCCCTGGAGAACGGTGTCTGCATCGGCGGCTGGGCCGACAACGTCGGACCCCACGTCGCCGAGTGGACCGAGTACTACGCCGGCTGGGCGGACAAGATCGAGGGCATGGTCGGCGCGGCCTACAGCCCGCACGAGAACGTCGAGTACACACTCGCCGAGCCGTACGGCGTCATCGGCCACATCATCACCTGGAACTCGCCCGCCCTGTCCCTGGCGATGAAGGTCCCGCCCTCCCTCGCGGCAGGCAACACCGTGGTCATCAAACCGGCCGAGTCCACCCCGTTCTCCGCGCTGCTCTTCGCCGACCTGGCCCGGGAGGCGGGCATACCCGACGGGGTGATCAATGTCGTCACCGGGCTCGGGGACGCGGGCGAGGCGCTGGTCTCGCACCCCGGTGTCGACAAGATCTCCTTCACGGGCGGTCCGGCCACCGCGCGCCGCATCATGGCGAGTGCCGCCCAGAGCCTCAAGCCCGTCCTGTTCGAGCTGGGCGGCAAGTCCGCCAACCTCCTCTTCGCCGACACCGACCTCGACACCGTGGTGCCGTACTGCGCGGCCTTCGCCATGAGCAACACCGGCCAGGGCTGCGCACTGCCCACCCGGCTGCTGGTCGAGCGCCCGGTCTACGACGAGGTCGTCGCGCGCGTCGCCGCCGTGGTCGCCCACCTGCCCGTGGGCGACCCCCTCGACCCGACGACCTATGTGGGGCCTCTGATCAGCGAAGCCGCCCGCGACCGGGTCCAGACCATGATCGACAAGGCCGTGCAGGACGGGGCGGGCCGCCTCGTGCACGGCGGTGAACGCATCGGCTCCGACGGCTGGTTCGTCACCCCGACCGTCTTCGCCGACGTCGACAACCGCAGCGACCTCGCCCAGCAGGAGATCTTCGGCCCGGTCCTCGCCCTCACCCCCTTCGATACGGAGGACGAGGCCGTCGCCCTCGCCAACGACACCGAGTACGGACTGTCCGCGTACATCCAGTCCCGCGACATCGGCCGCGTCAACCGTCTGGTGCCGCGACTGAAGGCCGGGACGGTCTACGTCAACCCCGGCCCCAACCCGATCACTTCGCCGGCCACGCCCTTCGGGGGCGTCGGCATCAGTGGCTTCGGACGGGAAGGCGGCCGGGCCGGACTGGAGGAGTTCATCCACGTCAAGGGCGTCGGCGTCGGCCGGGCCTGACGGAGCCTCACATCTTCGAGCGTTCTTCAAGAAGCCTCTGGAGCCCACAGCATGCACTCCGCCCGCCGCCTGACGTTCGGCGACCTCATCCGCGAGCACCGCAGGTCCTACCCCGACGGTGTCGCCCTCGTCGACGGTGACATCCGGCTGACCTGGCCGCAGCTCGACGAACGCACCAACCGACTCGCCGACGCCCTCACGGAAGCGGGCGTCGGCTCCGGCGACCGCATCCTGTGGCTGGGCCAGAACTCCTTCCGTATCTGGGAGCTGCTCGGCGCCGCCGCGAAGATCGGCGCCATGGTCTGCCCCGGCTACTGGCGCTGGGCGGCCCCCGAAATGGCGTTCGCCGTCGAGGACTTCGACCCCCGGGTCGTGGTCTGGCAGGACGAGGAGATCGGCGACACCGTACGCAAGGCACGAGCCGAACTGGGCACCGACCACCGGGCGTTGTGGCTGCGGCACGACACGCAGAGCGCGACGGAAGACGGCTCCTACGAGTCGTTCCTCGCCGCCGGCTCCCCCGAGGGCCCGGCCGCCGGCAACGAGGTGGATCCTGACTCCGCGCTGCTGGTCATCTACACGGCGGCGATCTCCGGACGGCAGTCCGGCTCGATGCTCTCGCACCGCAACCTCCTCGCCATGGGCGCGAGCGCCGCCTGGATGGGGGACATCGGCACCGAGACCGCCTTCCTCGGCGCCGGACCCATGTTCCACATCGGCAACTACCAGTTCTGGGGCGTCCCGGCCTTCGTCCACGGCGGCAAGAACGTCATCGTCCGTCGCGTCGTCGCCGAGGAACTGCTCCCGCTGCTGGCGGCGGAACAGTGCACCCACGCGTATCTGATGCCGCCGACCATCGCCCAGCTCGTCGCACTGAACCGCGAGGCCGGACACGACCTCTCCCATCTGCGGGCGAGTGTCGCCGCACCGCTGTGGCAGGGCACCGTGCCCACCGACACCAGCCGCTTCACCCGCAACGGCGGCGGCGAGGGCCGCGGCTACGGGCAGACCGAGGTGACCGGCTTCGCCGTGACCGGTGCCTACGGCGGCTCGGGCACCGGCAACGCGGGACGCCCCGGCCCCTTCACCGCCGTACGCGTCCTGGACGGCACCGGTGAGGAGTGTGCGGTCGGGGTGGCCGGCGAGATCTGCGTCCGCGGCGACCTCGTGCACCTCGGCTACTGGAACCGGCCGCAGATCAACGAGGAACGCTTCCGCTTCGGCTGGTGGCACACCACCGACCTCGGACGACGTGAGGCGGACGGCACGATCAGCTTCCTCGGGACGACCACCCGCATGCTCAAGTCGGCGGCCGAGAACATCTTCCCCGCCGAGGTCGAGAACTGCATCGAGGCGCACCCCGGGGTCAGGGAGGCCGCCGTGATCGGTGTGCCCAACGAGCGCTGGGCACAGGACGTCAAGGCGGTCGTCGTACTGACCCCGGGCGCCGAGCCGGTCACCGCGGCGGACGTCATCGAGCACTGCCGGGCGCGGATCGCCTCGTACAAGAAACCGAAGACGGTGGAGTTCGTCGAGGCGCTGCCGCGCACCAAGGACTACGCGAAGGACTACGAGGCGCTCGACGAGCGCTTCGGCGGGGGCGGCTACCCCGGCGGCGACACGCTCGGCGCCGGACGATGAACCCGGCGGACGGCCGTCTGCCGGTCATCGTGGGCGTGTACGCCACCGAGCAGGCCCTGTCCCTCCCGGACCGGGACGCCATGGACCTGGCTCTCGACGCCGTACGCGGGGCGCTCGACGACGCCGGACTGACCCCGGCCGACGTCGACGGCGCCCAGGTCGACTGGCCCGGCCCGGGCGGCGTGCCCGGCGAGGGCAGCTCCTGGGCGCGGATGCTGGGCCGGGACCTGCGCTGGACCAGCGACTCGATGCTCGACAACGCGGGCTCGCGGGGCCTGCTGAAGGCGGCGGCAGCCGTCCGGGCCGGGTTCGCGGACACCGTGGTGGTCGGCGGCTGCAAGCTGGTCGCGCGCGGGGCGGGCCCGGTCGGGGCCGGGACGCCGCTGGAGTTCGCCGATGTGTGGGGCAGTTATGTCGTGGCCCAGTTCGCACTGGTGGCCGCACGGCACATGCACGAGTACGGAACGACCTCCCGCCAGCTCGCGGAGGTCGCCGCCACCATCCGCAACAACGGCAGCACCAACCCGGAGGCGATGATGTACGGCCGCGGCCCGTACACCGCCGACGACGTCCTCGCCTCCCGCATGGTGGCCACCCCCTTCCATCTGCTGGACTGCTGCATCGTCGGCGAGGGCGGCGCCGCACTCGTCGTGACCACCGCCGAACGCGCCCGCGACCTGCCGCACCCGCCCGTCGCCGTGCTCGGCGGCGGCATGGAGTACCACCAGGCCGCCTACGCCAACCCGGCGCTGCACCGGGAGGTCGGACAGCTCGGCCGGGACGCCGCCACCCGCGCCTACGCGATGGCCGGGGTCGGCCCGCACGACGTGGACGTCTTCTCCCTCTACGACCCCAACTCATTCGAGATCATCCGACAGTTGGAGATCCTCGGACTGTGCGGGGAGGGGGAGGGCGGCCCTCTCGCCGCGAGCGGAGCCATCGCCGTCGGCGGAAAGCATCCCGTCAACCCGGACGGCGGCTGCCTTTCGTACGCCTGGAACGGGACACAGCAGATGACCCTCAAAGTCGTGGAAGCCGTACGGCAGTTGCGCGGCACCGCGGTGCACCAGGTCGAGCGCGCGGAGCTGGCGGTGGTCGGGAACGCCGGCTCGGGAGCCCAGCACTACGAGATGAGCGTCCTCGGGAGGATGCGATGAGCAGGCCCGTCCCCGTCCCCACCGACCTGTCCCGGCCGTTCTGGGACGCGGCCCGGCGCGGCGAGCTGGTCGTCCCGCAGTGCTCCGCCTGCGGTCTGCGCTTCTTCGTTCCCGAGCCCGCCTGCCCCGGATGCATGGCGCGGGACTGGCGGTACGCGCCCAGCGCGGGCCGGGGGACCGTCTACTCGGTGACCGTCGTGCACCGCGCGCCCGGCCCCGGCTTCGACACCCCGTTCGCGCTGGCCGTGATCGACCTCGACGACGGGGGCACCCTCCTGTCGCACGTCGATGCCGGAGACCCGGACGACGTGGTCATCGGGATGCGCGTACGCGTGGACTTCCGCGCCCTCACCGACGACATCGCGCTGCCGTACTTCGTACCGGAGAGGTGAACGGCCCCTCGGGCCGCTCCACAACCTCACCATAATTTAAACACCGATTACTCTAAGTGTATTGAGTTAGCGGTTTCCAGCGATAGCATCTCCCGCAGCGCGGGCCCCGATGGGGCGGCCCGCCCCTGTGAGCATCGCTGAGGTCCTGAAGTGGCAGTGCATGCGCGAGCGTCGAACAGAGCGGGCCGACGGGAACCCCGAGCCGGACGGCAGCCGGCGCTGCGCACGGTCCTGCTCGTCCTGGCCCTGGTGCCCATCGTGACCCTGGTGGCGCTGTGGGCGGTCGACTCCGCGCAGCTCTACTCCGACTGGAGGCGCCAGCAGGACCGCAACGACGTGTCCACGCAGGCCGCCCGGCCGGTACTGGGCGCCTTCTTCAGCCTGCAGGAGGAACGCCGGCTCAGCGAGGCGGCCCTGGCCGACCCCGCCGCGTACCAGAAGCAGTTGAGCGCACAGCGGACCCGCACCGACGCCGCCGTCAAGGCCGTGGAGGCGCTGCCCGACAGGGGTTGGAACGCGCCGGCCGACATCCGCGCCGACGTCGTCGACCTGGGCAGGGCCCTGCACAACCTGGCGGACTACCGCGCGGGCGTCGACGGGCGGACCGCCTCGCCGCAGCGGACGTTCGACAACTACACGGGTCTGATCTCCCGCCACCTGAAGGTGTTCAACACACTCAGCACCGTCGGCCTGCCCGGCATCGACCACCTGGTGCGCCCGGTCATCGACGAGGAGTGGGGCGCGGAGATGATCTCGCGCGAGGACGCGCTGCTCACCCACGCCTCGGCGAGCGGCAAGCTCTCCGGTGACGAGCGGGCGCAGCTCGCCGCCTTGATCGGCGCCCAGCAGTTCATCTACGACGACAAGGTCGTGCCGCTGCTGTCCGACGACGAGGCGCGGCAGTTCCGCACGCTCATGGCGGGCAGCGCGTGGAAGAAGAAGACCGCCGTCGAACAGGCCGCGCTTGCGGGCTCCGCCGGCGGCGACACGGAACGCTTCTCCAAGGGGCCCGCGCGGAACTGGCGCGACAGCGTCCAGCAGGTCACCACACAACTCCAGGTACGCAACGCCGCCTACGCGAAGACCCTGACGGCCGCCACCGACAAGCAGTTGCGGGCGATGGAGACCCGGCTGATCGTCACCAGCGCCACCAACGCCGTCGGCGTGCTCGTGGTCGCCCTGATCACCGTCCTGTTCACCCGCATGCTGCGCCGGAGGATCTCCGCACTGCGCACCGCGGCACTGGACCTGCAGACCCGGCTGCCGGACGTGGTGGCCCGCCTGCGCCGGGGCGAGGTCGTCGATCCGGACGCCGAACTCCCGGCGATCCAGCACGGCGGCGACGAACTCGGACAGCTGGGCCGGGCCCTCAACCTCGCCCGCCACACCGCCCTCGACACCACGGTGGCCCAGGTGGGCCAGCTCCACGGTTTCGAAAAACTCCTGCAGCGCATCGCCCGCCGCACCCAGCTGCTCATCGGCCTGCAGATGAAGAAGCTGAGCGAACTGGAGCGCAAGCACGAGGACCCCGAGATCCTGGAGGACCTCTTCGACCTCGACCACCTCACCGCGAGGCTGCGCCGCTATGAGGAGAACCTGGTCATCCTCGGTGGCGGTCAGCCCCAACGGCGCTGGCGCAAGCCGGTGTTGGTGCTGGATGTGCTGCGCTCCGCGCAGAGCGAGGTGCAGGACTACCGGCGGATCCAGATCGAGGTGCAGGGCCGCGTCTGGCTGTCCGAGCGTGCCGTCGGCCTCGTCATCCACGTCCTGGCCGAGCTGATGGAGAACGCGGTCGGCTTCTCCCGGCCGCCGACTCCCGTGGAGGTGTACGCCGCCCAGGTGGGGCGCGGTCTCGCCGTGGAGATCGAGGACCGCGGCGTGGGCATGGACGCCGGGCAGTACGAGGCGGTCAACCGGCTGATGGCCGACCCGCCCCGCATGGACGTGATGTCGCGGGCCGACGACGTCAGGCTCGGGCTGTACGTCGTCGCCCGCCTCGCGCAGGGCCTGGGCATCCAGGTGGAGTTGCGGCCCTCGGCGTTCGGCGGGACGCGGGTGGTCGTCCTCATCCCGGACGAACTGGTCGTCATCGAGGACTCCGGACAGCCCGTCGAGGAGACCGTGGGTTCCTGGCCGCCCGCGCCCGACCTGGTGGCGTCGGCCGTCGAGGTGGCACCGGGCGCGGCTCACGGTCCGGCCCCGCACGCCCGGCGCCCTGCCACCGGTGGTGCACCGCCCGGTGCGGCCGCCCTGCGGGAGAGGCTGCAGAACGGCCCGCCGCGTCCCGTACCGCAGCAGTCCGGCCCGCCGGGCACGGGTGCGGACCAGGTCCGCGCACCGCGCCGGCCTCTGCCGTCCCAGCCTTTCGGCCCACCGCCGGTCCACCTGGCACCGGCCGCCCTCGGCGCACCGTCCCGGCCCGCCGCCCCGGATGTCGTGCAACCGCTGCCCAAACGCGTGCGTCAGGCCAGCCTGGCCGACGAACTGCGCGACCCCGACGCGGCCGTACGGGCCGCCTCGGACGAGCGGGAGGCCGGCCCCCGGCCCACGCCGGCCCGTTCCGGCGCCACCGTCGGTGCCTTCCAACGGCAGTCCCGGATGGCCCGGCGTACGACCCCCACGGCAGACCACGGCCCCGCCGGCGCCCTGCCGACCCGCAGAAGTTTCCCGACGGAAGACTGACCATGACGCTGCGAACGACCGCCACTCATCAGGATCTCGACTGGCTGCTGGACGGCCTGGTCGAACAGGTCCCCGGCACCCGGCACGCCATCGTGCTGTCCGACGACGGTCTGGTGGTGAGCCAGTCCGGCACCATCGCCCGGGGCGACGCCGAGCGTCTCGCCGCCGTGGCCACCGGCCAGCAGAGTCTGGCCCGCGGGGTGGGGACGCTCTTCGACGGGGGGCCGGTCCACCAGGTGATCGTCGAGCTGGCCGACCTGTGGCTGTTCATCTCCGCCGCCGGCCGTGGCACACACCTGGCGGTCGTGGCCTCCCAGGAGGTGGACGCCGAACTGATGGCCGTGGCCATGCACACGCTCATGCAGCAGGTCGGCCGGCGTCTCGGCGCGGAGACACGCGTCGTGATGCCCGCCGTCGAGGGCGGTGTACGTGAGTGAGCCACTGGACGGACCGCATGGAGCCGGACGACGCGGATGCCCAGTCGGTGCGGCCCTACACGATCACCCAGGGCCGCACCGCCCCGGGCCGCGACGACCTCACCTTGATCACCCTGGTCACGACCGTCGAGCCGGACGTTCCGGGCCGGTCCTCACGCGGTCTGCAACCCGAGCACCGCGCCATCCTGCGGCAGTGCCGTGCACCGGCGGCGGTCGCCGAGATCGCCGCAGGACTGGACCTGCCGATCTCGGTGGCGAAGATACTGATCGACGACCTGGTAGCCCTGGGCAGGGCGACCACCCGTCCGCCGCTCGCAGTCGCGGCAGGAAGCACCGTGGACATGAACCTACTTCGGGCGGTGAGGGATGGCCTTCGTAGACTCTGACCTCACCCCACGCGCCGTCGGCGCGGCTCCCGCGGCCGTCAAGATCCTTGTGGCCGGTGGCTTCGGCGTCGGCAAGACGACCCTCGTCGGCGCGGTGAGCGAGGTGGCGCCCCTG
Source organism: Streptomyces sp. NBC_00285 (assembly GCF_036174265.1). NCBI lineage: Bacteria > Bacillati > Actinomycetota > Actinomycetes > Kitasatosporales > Streptomycetaceae > Streptomyces > Streptomyces sp. NBC_00285. The sequence continues at coordinate 9,336,313 of NZ_CP108055.1, forward strand.
CGCACCGAGGAGTACCTCACCGTCGCCAGTGTCGGCGTCGACGACGTCGAGGGCGTCGAACGCAAGTCCACCACCACCGTCGCCATGGACTTCGGCCGCATCATGGTCAGCCCCCGCCTGGTGGTCTATCTCTTCGGCACGCCCGGGCAGGAGCGCTTCTGGTTCATGTGGAACGACCTCGTGCACGGCGCGCTGGGTGCGGTCGTCCTCGCCGACACCCGCAGACTGGAGAGCAGCTTCGCGTCCATCGACTTCTTCGAGAGCCGGCGCATTCCCTTCGTGGTGGGAGTCAACTGCTTCCACGGGCGCCGGGACCGGGACGAGGGCGAGGTGCGTGAGGCGCTCGATCTCGACCCCGACGTCCCGCTGATGATGGGTGACATGCGCGAACGGTCGGTCGGCCGCGACCTGTTGCTGTCCCTGGCCGACCATCTCATCCGAACTAACTCGATTACCTAGTTCAAATAGTTATCTAGTTGTACAGTGGGATCACCCGGTTCGGGCCGCGCTGCGCGCCTGCCGGTCAAACGGAGGTGGTCCCGCGATGAGTGAGACCGGAAGACGGGGCGGAGGCGGGATCAACGGCGTCCAGGTGCGGGTTCCCAAGATGGCCGAGCTGGTGGCGGCACGGCTGCGCCGGATGATCGTGCGCGGCGAACTCGCCGAGGGGGACGCGCTGCCGTCCGAGACGGCCCTCATGGAGGAGTTCGCCGTCTCCCGGCCCACCCTGCGCGAGGCGTTCCGGGTGCTGGAGTCGGAGTCGCTGATCAATGTGCGCCGGGGCGCCCGTGGCGGGGCCCGGGTGCAGATCCCGGAGGGCACGGTGGCCGCCCGCTACGCGGGCGTGGTGCTGGAGTACCGGGGAACGACCCTCAAGGACGTGTACGACGCCCGTACGGTCATCGAGGCGCCGTGCGCCGGGCTGCTGGCCGAGCGGCGCACGGACGAGGACCTGGAGCGGCTGCGGGCCGCGGTCGCCGAGGCGGAGCGGCTCATGGACGACCCCTCGGCGTTCATCCGCGCCCATATGGAGTTCCACGCCCTCGTCGTCGAGCTGGCCGGCAACGAGACGCTCGGCGTGCTCAACGGCATGGTCCGCCACATCATCGACCAGGCGAACTGGTCCCATGTCGACCTCGACGCCGGCAGCCCCGAGAACATCCGGGCCAACCGCCGGGGCTTCCGCGCCCACGGCGCACTCGTGGACCTGGTCGCCGCGCGCCGGACCGAGGACGCCGAGGAACTGTGGCGCGTCCACCTCCAGGAGGCCGAGGACTATCTGTTGCGGAGCAGGTCCATGACGACGGTCCTGGACCTGCTCGGCTGACCGCTCAGCTCTCCCGCAGGTCCTGCACGATCGGCTCCCACACCTCGGCGTCGATCTCGTACGCGGTGTAGAAGGAGACGCGGTCGACGAGTGCCCCGTACCGGCGCCGGATCTCGTCCGCCACCCGGTCCGGTTCCGCCACCACCGCGAAGGTGTGCAGGACGTCGTCGTCGACGAGCCGGCCCATCGCCTCCCACTTGTCCTCGCGGGCCGACTTCGAGAGCGCGTTGAGCTCGTCGCCGAGTTCGCCCCAGCCGTGCAGTTCGAGGACGCCGCGATAGGCGGGCGTGCTGCCGTAGAAGGCGATCTGCCGGCGGGTGCCGTCCACCGCGCGGGCCATCTCCTCCTCGGTGCGGCCGGTCGCCGTCAGCAGCAGATGGGAGACGGAGAAGTCGCCGCGGGTACGGCCGCCGGCCGCGAGGCCGGCCTTGACGGTCGGCAGCGTGACCTCCCGCAGATAGCGCTCGGTGGTGAACCCGTGCGCGAGGAGCCCGTCCGCGACCTCGCCCGCCACTCGCGTCATCGCCTCCCCGACGGCCGCCACGAAGACCTTGGGCGCACCGCCGGTGGCGGGTGGCGGGGAGAAGAAGGGGGCCATGAGGGTGTGCGTGTAGAAGTCGCCGCGGAAGTCGAGCTTCTCGCCCTCGTTCCAGGCCGCCCAGATGGCGTGCAACGCGCTCACGTACTCCCGCATACGGGCCGCGGGGCGGCTCCACGGCATCGAGAACCGCCGCTCGATGTGCGGCTTGATCTGGCTGCCGAGGCCGAGGGAGAGGCGCCCACCGGAATACGTCTGCAAGTCATGTGCGGTGTACGCGAGTTGCATGGGGGAGCGGGCGAAGGCGACCGCGATGGCGGTACCGATCTCCAGACGGTCGGTGTGTTCGGCCGCGAGCAGGAGCGGCAGGAAGGGGTCGTGCTTGGACTCGGACGCCCACAGCCCGTCGTAACCGGCTTTCTCGTGGTGCCGCGCCTCCTCGACCACCTCGCCGGTGCTCCACACGTTGAGTTTGCCGTCGACCTTCATGCCGCTCCTTCGACCGTGTCCAGCCCGATGCGCCGTGCGAGCAGTTCCCGGTGGTACGCCGGGTCGCCGAACAGCAGTTGTGAGGTCTTGGCCCGCTTGAGATACAGATGGGCCGGGTGCTCCCAGGTGAAGCCGATACCGCCGTGGACCTGGATGTTCTCCGCCGTCGCCTGCAGACAGGCGTCGGAGCAGAAGGCCTTGGCCAGGCTCGCCACGGCGGGCAGGTCCGGGGTCTGGTCCTCGGCGGCGAGCAGGGCGTAGTGGGCGGCTGCACGCGCCGACTCCACCTCCAGGAGCACGTCGGCCAGCAGGTGCTTGACGGCCTGGAAGGAGCCGATCGCCCGCCCGAACTGGTGGCGCACCTTGGCGTACTCCACCGCCATGTCGAGCGCGCGGGAGGCCACGCCGACCTGTTCGGCGGCCAGCGCCACCGCGGCCCGGTCCAGGACCTCCGCGACCAGCTCCCAGCCGTCGCCGTGGGTCCGCAGACGGGTCGCGGGTACGCCGTTGTAGTCGAGGCGTGCCTGCCGACGCGTGGGATCCATGGTGGGCAGCGGCGCCCGGGTCAGACCGGGCGCGTCGCCGTCCACGAGGAAGACGCCGATGCCGTCCTCGGTACGGCCCACGGTGAGGACGACATCGGCGGCGGCGCCGTCGAGGACGAACGTCTTGTGTCCGGTGAGCACCCAACTCCCCTCGGACTCGCGGGCGGTGAGCCGCACTCCCGTCGCGTCCCAGCAGGCGGAGTCCTCGGTCAGGGCGAGCGTCCCCACGAGCTCGCCGGAGGCCAGCCCCGGCAGCAGGCGCTTACGGGCCTCCTCGTCGGCGCACCGCAGCAGCGTGGTCGTCGCGAGCACGGCCGAGGACAGGAAGGGCGCGCACAGCAGCGCACGGCCCATCTCCTCCATGACCACGCCCACTTCGACCGGCCCGCACCCGGCCCCGCCGTACTCCTCGGGTACGGCCAGCCCCTGAAGCCCCAGCTCCGATCCCATCCGGCGCCACAGCGCCCGGTCGAAGCCCTCCGGGGTCTCCATCAGGCGCCGCACCTCCGTCTCGGGTGAGGTGTCCGCGAGGAACGCCCGTACCGTGCGCCCGAGTTCCTCCTGCTCCTCGCTGAACGCGAAGTCCATCCGGGTACTCCTCTCAGGCTCGACTCGCCTGCTCGGCGCTCTGGTTCGGCGCTCGGGTTCAGCGTCGGCCGCGCGAGGCGATGATCCGCTCGACCGCGGCGATGTGGTCAGGTGCGTGCATGGTGTCCCGCTCGGCGAGCAGGGCCGGTTCCATCACGGTGTCGAGGGCCTGCTCCAGGTGCCGGTTGACCGCGCGCTTGGTCTCGCGCAGCGCCTGCGCGGGCAGGGCGGCCAGGCGTACGGCCAGGTCCATGGCCTCGTCCATGAGCTTGTCCCTGGGCACGGCCCGGTTGGCGATACCCAGCCGGACGGCGTCCTCGGCGCTCACTCGGTCGCCCAGGAACAGCAGTTCCTTCGCCCGGGTCAGTCCCACGAGCAGCGGCAGGACGTAGGCACCGCCGTCGCCTGCGACGAGGCCGACCTGGACGTGCGGGTCGGCGACGTAGGTGTCGTCGGCGATCAGTACGAGGTCGCTCAGCAGGGCGAGGCTGCAACCGAGGCCGACGGCCGGGCCGTTGACCGCCGCGATCACCGGGAGGGGGCAGCGAACCAGGCCGGTGACGATCCGCCGGGCCTCGTCGACGTTCTGCTCCCGGAAGGCGCTCTCGCGCTGGACCCGGGTCATGATGTCGAAGTTGCCGCCGGCGCTGAACGCCCGGCCGCGCCCGGTGAGCACGATCACCCGCGCCTCGGGGTCGGCTGCGAGCTCCTCCCACACTGACGCGAGGGCGGTGTGCAGTTCCTCGCTCATCGCGTTCAGCTGCTCGGGCCGGTTCAACTCGACCAGCCGGACCGGCCCGACGGCCGTCACCACCAGATCCGTCATCTCCACCGCCATCGTCCAGGATCAGTTATGAGAGTTGAATGCTATAACTAATTAAGCTTTCTGGGAACTGGCCCGCGGAGTGACGGAGGACGCGCATGGCGGAGCAGGAGTACGAGACCGTGCGGGCCGAGGTGGCGGACCGGATCCTCACCGTCACCCTGAACCGGCCCGAGCGGCTCAACGCCTTCAACCCGCAGATGATGCAGGACCTGCTCGACGTCCTGGACGCGGCCGACGCGGACGACGGGATACGGGTGACCGTGGTGACGGGCGCCGGACGCGGCTTCTGCGCGGGCGCGGACGTCAGCTCGGGCGGCTCCTCCTTCGACCACCGCAAGGCGGGCGCCTGGCACCGGGACACCGGTGGCCGGGTCGCGCTGCGGATCTTCTCCAGCACCAAACCGGTCATCGCGGCGATCAACGGCCCGGCTGCCGGTGTCGGGGCCAGCATGACCCTGCCCATGGACATCCGCCTGGCGTCGACCTCGGCGAAGTTCGGCTTCGTCTTCGCGCGCCGCGGCATCGTGCCGGAGTCGGCGGCGAGCTGGTTCCTGCCGCGGGCGGTCGGAATGCAGCGGGCCATGGAGTGGGTGGCCACGGGCCGCGTCTTCGGTCCCGAGGAGGCGCTGGCCGCCGGGCTGGTCCGCTCCGTCCACCCTCCCGAGGAGCTGCTGCCGGCGGCGTACGCACTCGCCCGGGAGATCGCCGAGAACACCTCCGCGATCTCGGTGGCCCTGTCCCGCCAGATGATGTGGCGGATGCTCGGCGAACCCCACCCCATGGCGGCGCACCGGCTCGACTCGCGGATCATGAGCCAGATCGGCGGCGGCCCGGACCCCGTCGAGGGGGTCGAGTCCTTCCTCGCCAAGCGGCCGCCGGAGTTTCCCGCCCTGGTCAGCAAGGACATGCCGGCCCTCTACCCCTGGTGGCAGGAGGAGGACTTCCGTCCACTGGGGGAGTAGACACCTGCACCCACGAGGGCCCGGCCTTCAGAGGTCAGGACCTCGCGGTCTGACGAGATCTGGCTGAAACATTGTCGTAGTTTGCTCGAAGTGTTAGCGTCCCGACGGCGGGCATTCAGTTGAATGCGCTGAACCATTTGACCGCCTGGACGGTAAACCATGAGCGATGGTTTCCTGCACGAATCCCTTCGCGGTGTCGACTGGGGGGTCGCCACCGCGGACACCATCGCGGCCCCGCTGCCGCCCCCGCCCGAGCGTGGCGGACACTTCCGGCAGTGGACCGACGACATCCGCCAGCTGCTCGGCGTCACCGCGGACACCCACCGCATGGTCGCCGGATGGCCACGGCTCCAGCCCGACGGCCCCGGCAGCTGGGACCTGGCCGCGCTGGACCGCTGCGACCGCGCACTGGACGCCCTGCTCGCCCAGGGGACACGGCCCGCGCTCACCCTGTTCGACCGCACGCTGCCGCCCTGGCTGGACGCCGCCGGCGGCTGGCTCACCCGCGACACCGCCGAACACTTCGCCGGGTACGCGGCCGAACTGGGCCGTCGCTTCGGTGACCGGGTGGAGCGCTGGATCACCTCCACCGACCTGGCCGGCCCCACTCTTGCGGACCATGTGGCCGGAATGTACTCACCGGGCCGGGGCGCGGGCCGCGCCGGACTGCCCGCCGTCCACCACATTCTGCTCGCCAACGGACTCGCCACCCGGGCCCTTCGGTCGGCGGGCGTCAGGGGGCGGATCGGCACGACGATCACCCTCGTCGGCGGCTACGCGGCCACCGACGACCCCTACGACCGGCTCGCGCTGGAACGCCTGGAGAGCTGGACCAACCGGCTGTTCCTCGACCCCCTGCTGCTCGGCGCACACATGGTGACGGAGGACGACGTCGCGCCCGTACCGGAAACCGGCTGCGTACGCCCCGGCGACCTGGAGGTCATCGCGACCCCCCAGGACCTGCTGGGACTGTCCTGGCATACCCCGTTCCGGGTCACCGCGCCGGAGAACCTGCCCCGCGTGCTGCCGACCACCAAGTGCCGCAGCGCCCTCAACGAGGTCAACCGCCTGCTCGTGGGTCTCGGCTTCGCCATCGTCCCCTTCGACGACGTCGAGACGACCGCCTACGGCTGGCCCATCATCCCCGAGGGCCTCGCCGACGCCGTCGCGGGCCTGTACGAGCTGTACGGCGACGAGCTGCCCCCGCTGTCCGTCGTCGACAACGGCATGGGCGACCTGGACCTCGTCGACGACACCGGCCACAGCGACGACACCCGGCGCCGCGCCCTGCTCCGCGCCCGTCTGTCCTGGCTGGCGGGCATCGTCGCCGCCGGGGTGGAGGTGTGCGGCTACGAGTACTGGTCGGTCCTCGACAACCTGGAAGCGAAGTTCCGCTACACCCGCCTGTACGCGATGGCGGTCCCGGACCACGAGGTCGCGCCGGGCCCCCCGATGCCGTCGGACTGGGTGCACGGGGGAGCGTTTGCCGCGGCGCCCGGCACCTGTCCGAAGGGCGGGCTGTCCCTCGTACCCGGGAGTCAGGGCGTCGGCGCCTCGTAGTCGCGGCCACGGATGAGCCGTACCGGGCAGTAGACCAGGACGTCCTCGTCCCGCTGGTTGCGTACGGTGATCCGGCTGGTCACCACGCCCCGGCCGGGCTTGCTGGAGGGGCGGCAGCCCGTCGTCTCCACGATCGCGTGCAGCGTGTCCCCGACATACACCGGCCCCCGCACGGTCAGCTCCATGTGCAGAAAGGCGAGACCCGTGCCGTGCAGCACGTTCGTCTGCAGCACGAGACCCTCGGCGAGGCAGTACGTCAGGCCGCCCGGGACCAGCCGGCCGGTGTACCCGCCCTCCGCCGCGTGCGTGGCGTCCCAGAAGAGGGGCTCGGTGAAGCCGCCCCAGGTGACGAAGTTGACCAGGTCGGTCTCGGTGACGGTCCGGCGGGCGGTCCGGAAGACCTGCCCGACCGGCATCTCCTCGTACGTCAACCCCTTGACCAGCGGCGGGACTTCGGTGGTGATCTGTTCCGGCGTCATGATCGGTCGGTTCCTCTCGTGGGTGGTCAGAGTTCGAGCGGGTGCTTGCCGCCCACGCCCTCGAAGTCCGGGGTGCGCTTGTCGCGGTGGGCGGCCAGTCCCTCGACGACCTCGTGTCCGCCGAACCCGAAGAACTCCAGCCCGAGGGAGGCCTCGAAGATCGGCTGCGCGGTGCGGTACCAGTGGTTCAGGGACCGCTTGGTCCAGCTGATCGCGCTGGTGGGGCCGGCGGCCAGGACGGTCGCCACGCGCAGTGCCTCCGTGTGCACGTCCGCGTCGTCCACGCACTTGGACACCAGGCCGATCCGTTCGGCCTCCTCACCGGTGAGCGCCTCGCAGGTCAGCAGGTAGTACTTGGCCTTCGCCATGCCGCACAGCAGCGGCCAGCAGATGGCCGCGTGGTCACCGGCCGCGACCCCGAGACGCGTGTGCCCGTCGACGATCTTCGCCGTGCGGGCGGCGACGGAGATGTCCGCGAGCATGCCGATGACCAGTCCCGCGCCGACCGCGGGGCCGTGGATCGCGGAGACCACGGGCTTGGAGCAGTTGATCACCCCGTAGACCATGTCCCGTGCCTCGCGCATCACCCGGGCACGCACCGCGTAGTCCCCGGTCATGGCATCGATGGAGTCGAAGGTCCCGCCCGCCGAGAATGCCCGGCCCGCGCCCTGGAACAGCACGACCCGGGTCTCCTCGTCCCGGTCGATCACCGGCCAGATGTCGGCCAGCTCTCCGTGCATCCTGGGATCGACCGCGTTGAGGTTCGGTGAGTCGAGCACGACGCGCAGTACGCCGGGGGAGGGCCGCTCGAAGGTCAGGCTCGTGAACGGGGCGTAGATATCGGTCACGTCGCGCTCCTGGTGGAATCAGTGCGGATACTATAATTATCTAACTGTATCGAGCGGAGCGCGGCAAGCGGTCGGCAGCCGCGTCGCACCGAGGACGGGAAGGTCGCGATGGACCTCACCTTCACCCAGGAACAGGACGAACTGCGCAAAGTCGTACGGTCGTTCCTGGCCAAGTACTCCGACGAGGCGGCCGTACGCCGTCTCGCCGCCGACCCGAAGGGCCACGACGACCTTCTCTGGCACCGGATGGCAGGCGAGCTGGGCCTCCAGGGCCTCGCCGTACCGGAGGAGTACGGCGGCTCCGGCTTCGGCTACGTCGACATCGGCATCGTCTTCGAGGAGGCGGGCCGCGCGCTGCTGTGCGGGCCGTACTTCGCCACCGTCGCCCTGGCCGCCGAAGCCCTGCTGCGCTGCGACGACGAGCAGGCCCGCCGCGACCTCCTGCCGGGCATCGCATCCGGCGGGACGGTGGCCACACTGGCGCTCACCGAGGACACCGGCCGCTGGGACGAGCCCGGCATCCGCCTCACCGCACACGACACGGCGTCCGGCTGGCAACTGACCGGCACGAAGACCTACGTGCCCGACGGCCATCTCGCCGACCTGCTCCTCGTCGCCGCCCGCACGCCCGCCGGAGTCAGCCTCTTCGCGGTCGACGCCGCCGACGCACCAGGTCTGGCGCGCACCCCCCTGCCCACCCTCGACCAGACCCGCAAACAGGCCCGCCTGGAGTTCGCGGACACCCCCGCCCGGCTGCTGGGCACCGAGGGCACGGCGTGGCCCGCGCTGCGACGCACCCTCGCCACCGCCTCCGTCCTGCTCGCCGCCGAGCAGGTCGGGGGAGCGGCCGCGGCCCTGGACGCCGCCGTGGACTACGCCGGGATCCGGGTGCAGTACGGCCGGCCCATCGGCTCGTTCCAGGGGATCAAGCACAAGTGCGCCGACATGCTGACGGACATCGAGTCGGCCCGCTCGGCCGCGTACGGCGGACTGTGGGCGCTGGACGCCGGGGACGAGACGGAGATCGCCGTCGCGGCCGCACTGGCGCACGTCTTCTGCTCGGAGGCCTTCACCAGGGTCGCCGGCGACAACATCCAGGTCCACGGCGGCATCGGCTTCACCTGGGAGCACCCCGCGCACCTCTACTTCAAGCGGGCCAAGAGCTCCGAGGCGCTGCTCGGCCCGCCGTCGTACCACCGGGAACTGCTGGCCGCCCGGCTCGGCATCTGAACCTCAGGAGGACGTTGGCATGGAGCTGGACTTCGGACCCGCCGTACGTGACTTCCGCGACGAGCTGCGGGACTGGCTCGCGGACCACCTCGTGGGCGAGTTCGCCGGGCACCGGGGCGTGGGCGGTCCCACCGACGGCGCCGCCTGGGAGGTCCGCCTCGCCTGGGACCGCGAGCTGTCCGCGGGGAACTGGCTGGGCGTCGGCTGGCCCGGGGAGTACGGCGGACGCGGTCTCGGGCTGCTCGAGGAGATCGTCTTCGAGTACGAGTACGCCCGCGTGAACGCCCCCTACCGGGCCACGGTCAACGCCCTCGACCTGCTCGGCCCCATGCTCCTCAAGGTGGGCGCCGAGGAGCAGAAGAAGCGCTTCCTGCCGCCGATCCTCGCCGTCGAGGAACTGTGGGGTCAGGGCTTCAGCGAACCCGGCGCCGGCTCCGACCTGGCCTCGGTACGCACCCGGGCCGAGCGCGAGGGCGAGCAGTGGGTGGTCAGCGGACAGAAGGTGTGGACGTCCTTCGGTATCCACGCCGACTGGCTCTACGTCCTCGCCCGCACCGATCCGGACTCGGTCCGGCACAAGGGTCTGACCATGCTGCTCCTGCCCACGGACCAGCCGGGCGTCGAGATCCGCCCCATCCGCAATCTCGCCGGCCAGGACGAGTTCGCCGAGGTGTTCCTCTCGGATGCCAGGACCGGCGCGGACATGGTCGTCGGCGAGGTGGGCCAGGGCTGGCGCACCGCGATGGCCACGCTCGGCATCGAACGCGGCACGACCCTCCTGCCCCAGCAGCTCACCTTCGAGCGCGAGGCGGAGGCACTGATCGACCGGGCCCGGGAACGCGGCGCGCTCGACGATCCGATGCTGCGCCGTCAGATCATCGACGCCTGGATCTCCGTACGCATCATGCGCACCACCAACCTCCGCACCATCGCCGAACTCACCGCGGGCCGCACCCCGGGCGCCCAGGCCACCACGGCCAAGCTGTACGCCTCCACCCGGCACCAGCAACTCGGCCACCTCGCCCAGGAGTTGGCAGGTCCCGCCGGGCAGATCGTCGGCGAGGACTACGGCCTCGACACCCGGCAGCGCTCCTTCCTGCTCTCCCTCGCGGAGACGATCTACGGCGGATCCAGCGAGATCCAGCGCAACATCATCGGCGAGCAGGTGCTCGGTCTGCCGAAGGAACCCCGGCCGTGACATCGATGGAGGAGCGCGTCGAGCGCATCGAGTCCCATCTCGCCGTCCAGCAACTGCCCATCCGCTACGCACTGGCCGTGGACGCCCGCGATCTCGACGCCTGGGTGCACTGCTTCCCGGCCGACGTGGACATGGGGCGCCACGGCCGCGGCCGGGACGCGCTGCGCGCGTACATCGAACCCCTCGTGCGGGGCTTCAACCGCTCGGTCCACCAGATCTGCGGCCACCGCATCGAGTTCACCGGCCGTGACACCGCCACCGGTTCCGTCTACTGCCGTGCCGAACACGAGGTGGGGGAGCGGTGGATCGTGATGGCGATCCGCTACCTCGACGACTACGCGCGCGTGGACGGCGAGTGGTACTTCACCCGGCGCCGCGAGCAGCACTGGTATGCGGCGGACGTGACCGAGCGCCCCCAACAGGTGGGATTCGAGGGCTGGGAGGGCGCCGGAGCACCGGCGCTGCCCGCCGCCTTCCCCTCCTGGGGCGCCTTCTGGAAGGAGACGTGATGCCGCGGTTGTCGGGAAGAACAGCCCTGGTCACCGGTGGAGGCCAGGGCGTGGGCCGCGGAATCGCGCTCGCCCTGGCGGCCGAGGGGGCGGCGGTGGTGATCACGGGCCGTACCGAAGGCACGCTCAAGGACACCGCCGAGGAGATCACCGCGCGCGGCGGCCGGGCCCACACCGTGGTGGGGGACGTCGGCGAACGGGCCGACGTCGACCGCATGGTGGCCGAGACGGTCCGGGAGTTCGGCGGCCTCGACGTGCTCGTCAACAACGCGCAGGCGTCCGTCCAGCGCCGGCTGGAGCAGACGTCCTACGACGATGTCGAACTCGCCTACCGCACTGGCCCGTTGGCGACCTTCCACGCGATGCAGTCGGCCCTGCCCCATCTGCGGGCCCGCCGCGGCAGCGTCGTCAACCTCGGGTCCTCCGCCGCGGTGCAGGGCGAGGTGGGCTTCGCCTCGTACGCGATGGCCAAGGAGGCGATACGGGGACTGACCCGGGTCGCCGCCCGGGAGTGGGGCGTGTACGGGATCCGCGTGAACGCCGTCTGCCCGGCCGCGCTGAGCCCGGCTGCGCAGGCGTACTTCACCGACCACCCGGAGAAGGCCGAACAGGTGCTGGCCGGCATCCCGCTCGGACGCATGGGCGACCCGGAGACGGACATCGGGCGGGCGGTGGCCGCACTGGTCAGCGACGACATGGCGTACCTGACGGGAGCGACGCTGATGCTGGAGGGCGGGCGCACGCTGCTCGGCTGAAGCGGGGGCTCCGCCCCCGGACCCCCACTCCTCAAACGCCGGAGGGGCTGGAATCAGCCCGTCCGGCGGGGGCGAGGGAAACCCTCACACCACCCCCCGCCCCCGCAGCTCCGACAGCCGGTCCTCCGTCACCCCCGCCAGCGCGCCGAGGACTTCAGCCGTGTGCTGCCCCAGCCGCGGCGGCGGCGCGTACCCCTCGACCGGCGTCGCCGCGAACCGGATCGGATTGGCGAGCAGCGGCAGCCGTCCCGACACAGGGTCCTCGACCTCGACCAGCATCTCCCGGTGCCGGATCTGCGGATCGGCGAAGACCTCGGGCAGCTCGTTGAACGGGCCCGCCGGGACGTCGTGCCGGTCGAGCACGGCCAGCCATTCGTTCCGGGTCCGGGTCCGCAGGATCGCCGCCAGCACCGGCAGGATCTCCTCACGGTGGCTGATCCGGGCGGAGGTCGTGGCGAACCGGGGGTCCTGGAGCAGATCGGTGCGGTCGGCCGCGGCGCAGAACGCCGCGAACTGCTTGTCGTTGCCCGCGACCAGGAAGAGCGGCTTGTCCGCGCACTGGAACGCCTGGGAGGGGATCCCGCCGTACCCGCCATTGCCGCGCCGCTGCGGAACCTCCCCGGAGACCAGGTAGTTCATCGCGAAGTGCGACAGCGAGGCCAGTCCGCAGTCCAGCAGCGACAGGTCGATGAACTGGCCCTCGCCGGTGACGTCACGGTGGCGCAGCGCCGCCAGCACGGCTGTCGAGGCGTACAGGCCGGTGAGGATGTCGACCATGCTGATGCCGACCTTCATCGGCTCCTCGGGGTGCCCGGAGACGCTCATCATCCCGGACATGGCCTGGAAGATGCCGTCGTAGCCGGGACGTTCGGCGTAGGGCCCGCTCTGTCCGAAGCCCGTCACCGAGAGGTAGACCAGCCCGGGGTTGAGCGCGCGCAGGCTCTCGTGGTCGAGGCCGTACTTCGCCAGCGTTCCGGTGCGGAAGTTCTCGACCAGTACGTCCGAGCGGGTGGCGAGGGCGCGGATCAACTCCTGTCCCTCGGCGGTGGAGTGGTTCACCGTGACCGACCGCTTGTTGCGGTTGCAGGAGAGGTAGAAGGCGGCGGTGTCCGTGCCGGCGGCGAACGGCGGGCCGTAGGACCGAGAGTCGTCACCTGCTCCGGGCCGTTCGACTTTGATCACCTCGGCTCCCAGGTCGGCCAGCATCTGGGTGGCGAGCGGCGCCGCGAGGATGCGGGACAGGTCGAGGACGCGGATCCCGGCCAGGGCGGTCGACGGCATCGGGGTCTCCCTCTGTTCACGGACGGAGAATGAGTTATATAAATAATACATCTAGTGCTGGGATCACACCCGCCTGATTGCTTCAACTATCATATTCATGTAACTATATGGATCGGCCGTCAGGCCGAGACCGGAGGCCGTGCTGATGACCGTCGCGGCGAGGACCCTCACCGACCAGGAACAGCGCGAACGCCGCGAATGGTTCCGGGCCCGCTGGGAGCGCGGGGTCGCCTTCAACCGGTACTGCCGTCTGCGTGTGACGCGCTGGGACCCGGACGGCGTCGAGATCGTGCTCCCCTACACCGAGACGCTCTCCGCGCACGAAGGGCTCTTCCACGGCGGAGTCGTCTCGGCCCTCATCGACACCGCAGGCGCCGGCGCCGTGATCGCCGGACACGACTTCGCGAAGGGCAGCCGGCTCAGCACCGTGTCGATGTCGGTGCAGTACCTCGCCCCCGCCCGGGGCCGGGAGGCCGTCGCCTACGCGCGCTGTGTCCGGCGCGGCCGCAGAGTGCACTTCGCCGACGTCGACGTGATGGCGGACGGACGCATCTGCGCGCGCGGACAGGTGGTGGTGACCATCTCCGGGGAGCGGCAGGGCGTCGGCGATCCGATAGCCCCCGCCGACCCCATCGAACCGCTGACGGAGGATGACCGCGATGACTGACGAGCCCGCCCAGGACGACGACCTGGTGCTGTACGAGGTCGACGAGGACGGCGTCGCCACCGTCACCCTCAACCGCCCCGAACGCAAGAACGCCTGGAGCATCCCCATGGAGCGCCGCTTCTTCGCGCTCCTGGACGAGGCCGCGAACGACCCCGCCGTCCGCGTCGTGATCATCACGGGTGCGGGCAGGGCCTTCTGTCCCGGCATGGACGTCCAGCGCCTGGCGCAGAACTCCCAGCCGGGCCAGTCCCTCGACCTCCAGGCCCGTGTCCCCATGTACAGCAGGCGCCTGCTGCCCAAGCCGATGATCGCCGCCGTCAACGGCGCCTGCGCGGGCATCGGCCTGATCCAGGCGCTCATCTGCGACGTCCGCTTCGCCGCCCGGGGCGCCCGCTTCACCACCGCCTTCACTCGGCGCGGCCTGGCCGGCGAGTACAACCTGCCGTTCGTCCTGCCCCGTGTCATCGGCCTGGAGAACGCCCTGGACCTGCTGCTGTCCGGGCGGGTCTTCGACGCCGACGAGGCCAAGGACCTCGGCCTCGTCAGCCGCGTCGTCGAACCGGAGGACCTGCTCGACGCCGCCCGCGCCTACGCCCGGGACATCGCCCGCAACTGCTCCCCGCGCGCCATGGCCGTCGTACGCCATCAGGTGTACGGCGACCTCGATCGCACCTTCACCGACGCCCTCGCCCGTTCCTACTCGGCCATGGAGTTCTTCGCGGGCTCGCCCGACTTCCGGGAGGGCGTGGCGAGCTTCACGGAGAAGCGGGAGCCGAAGTTCGAGGGACTGCCGCCGGACTTCGACCCGGACGAGGCCACCCGCGACGCGTTCCTGCCGTACTGACCGCGCACCGACCGAGGAGCTCATGACGATGACAGCGCAACCGTTCCCCGTCGAGGCCGGGCACATCATGATGTTCGCCCGCGCCATCGGCGACGAGAACCCGGACCACCAGGGCGCGAGCGCGCTCGCCCCGCCCACCTTCACCATGGCGAGCGCCCACTACGACCCCGACTACCACCTGCGGCCGAAGCCGGACGAGGAGTGGTTCGGGTCCGGCCGTGGCCCCGGGGTGATGACCGAGGGCGGCGGCGGACTGCACGCCGAGCAGCACTTCGAGTACCACCGCCCGGTACGCGCAGGCGAGACGCTCCATGCGCACACCGTCCTCGGGCGCAGCTGGGAGAAGCAGGGCCGCACCGGCCGTCTCCTGTTCAGCGAGCGCATCACCGAGTACCGGGACGCCGACGGCAGCCCGGTCGTCAGCGCCGTCACCGTGGCCGTCGTGCCCGAGGGCCCCGCAACCCCGAAGGACGCCCGATGAGCCTGAGCGCGGACGACATCAAGGTCGGCGAGACCCGCGAGAGCATCCTGGTCGACGACCTGAAGCGGACCCGGATCGTGCAGTACGCCGGTGCCTCCGGAGACTTCAACCCGCTGCACACGGACGAGAAGTTCGCCGTCGAGGCCGCGGGATACCCCGGGGTGTTCGCCCACGGCATGCTCACGATGGGCATGACCGGCCGGGTCCTGACCGACTGGGTCGGAACCGAGTCGCTGCTGCGCTACGGAGTGCGCTTCAAGGCCCAGGTCCGGCCCGGCGACACCCTCACGGCCACGGCCACCGTCGACTCGGTCGAGGACACACCGACGGGCCCGGTCGCCCACTTCCTGGTGCGCACGGTCAACCAGGACGGCGTCGAGGTGGTCACCGGTACCGCGGCGGCCCGCCTGGAGCAGTGACGCCGGTGGGCGGCGCAGGGGAGGCCGAAGAGGCGGCCGGCTGGACCGCCATGGTGAGCCGCGCCTACGACCACGCCCGGCCCGCCGCCCGGTTCGGCGACCTGACCTGGACCGGCCGCGAACTGCTCGACCGGGCCGGCGGCGCCGCCCACTGGCTGGACTCGCTCGGCCTCGAACCCGGCGCGCCCGTCCCGGCGTTGGTCGCCACCTCCGCCGACGCCCTCGCGCTGGTGATCGGTGGCGCGGGGTCCGGCCATCCGCTCGCGCCGCTCGGTGTCCGGATGACCGCGCACGAGATCGCCACCGTGGTGAAGGCGACGGACTGTCAGACCCTGCTGGCACAGAGCGAGTTCGCCGAACTCGGCAGGCAGGTCGCCGCCCTCTCGGGACGGCGACTGCACATCGTCCCGGAACTGCGCCCGGTCCCGCGGGAGTTGACGGCCGCACCGGGCGACCTCGCCGCCGTCCTGCACACCTCCGGCACGACCGGCCTGCCCAAACCCGTCCCCATGACCCAAGGGCGCCTGGCCGCACGCGCCCGCGTCAACGGCAAGCTGTGCGCGCTCGAC
The DNA here is from genome assembly GCF_036174265.1 of Streptomyces sp. NBC_00285. Classification (NCBI taxonomy): domain Bacteria; kingdom Bacillati; phylum Actinomycetota; class Actinomycetes; order Kitasatosporales; family Streptomycetaceae; genus Streptomyces; species Streptomyces sp. NBC_00285. The sequence goes on from NZ_CP108055.1 coordinate 9,352,428, forward strand.
CCCGACAGTTTCTACGGCGGCAGCGCGCCCTTCCACCACATCGCGGGCCTCGGCAACATCGCCGTCGCCCTCGCCGCCGGCGCTCTGATCACCGGGCTGCCCCGCTTCACCGTCGAGGGCTGGGCCCTGCTGCGGGAGCTCGGCACCACCCACACCAGCATGGTCCCGGCGATGCTGGAGACCCTGCTGGCCGCGGGCGAGGCACGCCACGAGACCCTGCGGACCCTCCAGTACGGGGGAGCGCCCGTCCGCCCCGGCACCCTGCGGCGGACGTACGAGGCGATGCCCGGCGTCCGCATGCTCAACATGTTCGGGCAGACCGAGGGCTCACCGATCAGCGTGCTCACCCCCGAGGGCCACCGTGAAGCGGTCGCGGGGCGCACCGAACTGCTGCGCTCGGTGGGGAGGCCCGCCCCCGGCGTCGAGGTCAGGGTGGCCGGCGCCGGGCCCGACGGCGTCGGCGAGATCCACGCCCGCGCCGACCACTTCTTCCGGATCGACACCGAGGGCTGGCTGCACAGCGGCGACCTCGGCCGGATCGCGGAGGACGGCTACCTCTACCTCCTCGGCAGGCGCACCGACATGATCATCCGCGGCGGCGAGAACGTCCATCCGCTGGAGGTCGAGACCGTCCTGACCGCGCATCCCGGCGTGGCGGACGCCGCGGTGACGGGCGTGCCCGACGAGCGGCTCGGCCAGACCGTCGTCGCCTTCGTCGTGCCGGCCGATCCCGGCGCCCCTCCGGACCCGGCGGCGCTCAGCAGCCATACCCGCGCCCGGCTGTCCGGGTTCAAGGTTCCCGTCCGCTGGTGGTTCGTGGACGACCTGCCGCGCAACGCCAACGGCAAGGTCGTCCGCCGCCTGCTGCGGGAACCGCACGAAGGAGGAACCAGTGCCTGACCATGTCGACCCGCTCCGCCTCGACACCCTTCTGGGCAGGATCCGCCGGGAGGTCGAGCACGGCCCCCTGCCGTCCGCGCAGGTCGCCGTCGCCCACCAAGGACGGCTGGTGGCCGTCGAGACCTACGGCGACGCCGGCCCCGGCACCCGGTACGTCCTGCAGTCCGTCGGACGGTCCATCGTCGCGGGCGTGGTGTGGAAGCTGATCGGCGACGGGCTCCTGGACGTGGGCGAGCAAGTCGCCGCGATCATCCCGGAGTTCGCGCCCAACGGGAAGGAGGCGGTGACGGTCGAGCAGGTCCTCACGCACACCGCGGGCTTCCCCTTCGCGCCCCTCGGACACCCGAAGATGCTCGACCGCGAGCAGCGGCTCGCCGCCTTCGGGCGCTGGCGTCTGGACTCCCCGCCGGGCAGCCGCTTCCAGTTCCACCTCACCTCGGCGGCCTGGTTGATCGCCGAGATCGTCGAGCGGCGCACGGGCCTGGCCTTCGCCGACTTTCTGCGCGAGCAGGTCGTGGAGCCACTGGGCCTGTCGTCGATCGAGCTGGGGGTCCCGGTGGACCGGCAGCCGGGCAGCGTCGCCCCGATGCTCGCCACCGACCGCACCGGCGACGACCAGGAACCCGACCCCTGGGGGCCCTGGTACCTGTCCGACCCGAAGGTCCTGGCGGCCGGAGAGCCGAGCCATGCCCTGGTCGCCACCGCCGCCGACGTCGCGCTCTACTTCCAGGCGCTGGTCCACTCCGGACTGTGGAAGCCGGAGGCGGTGGCCGAGGGCACCCGGATCAGGCTGACCGATCACCCGTACGGGGAGCAGATCTACGGGGGCGGCGGCAGTCGCCGTACCAGCATGGGACTGTTCGTGACGGTGGCGGGCCCCGACGCGGGGAGCAACCTTCCGTCGACGGGCTCGCAGGCGCTCTTCGGCAGCGCGGGGGCGGCCTACCAACTGGGCTTCATGGACCCGGAGTCGGGCCTGTCCTTCGCCTGTCTGAGCAACGGCTATCCGCTCGCCGGCTACGACAACTCGCCCCGCGGCACCGCACTGCTCACCGACATCGCGAACCTGGCGGCGGGCCTGGTCGGTTAGACCGGGCCCGCCGCCAGGCGGGGTCGTACGACGCTCAGCGGCTGATCAGCTGCTGAGCGTTGTTGTACATGATGTCGTCCTGCGCGGACTCGTCGAGCTCCGCGATGAGCTTGCGGAAGTCGGCCGGCTGCGCCAGGCCCTCCGCGTGCGGGAAGTCGGAGCCCATGACGATGGACTCGTGGTAGCCGAGGCGCTTGACCACACCCACGATGTCGTCCTCGGGGTAGGGCACCACTCGGACGTGCTTGCGGAAGATCTGGCTCGGCCGCTCGTCCAACTGCCCGCCGATCCAGGGGCCGTTGCGGCCCATGCCCCGGCTCTTGTCCATGTGGCGCACGAAGTGCGGAACCCACTCGGAGCCGAACTCCGAGACCAGGACGTTGATGTCGGGGAAGCGCCCGAAGAGGTTGTCGAAGATCAGCGCTGACAGCGTCTCCTCGACGGGGCGCTGGCCGTAGGTGTTCTGCCACTGCCAGGCCGACATCCGGAAGTGGATGGGGTGCGGGTCGAAACCCCACGAGGGTGCCACCTGCGAGTTGTAGTAGAACTCGCTGATGTGGTAGCAGACGCTGGCCTTGGCCTCGTTGACCAGCTTCCAGAACGGGTCGAAGTACGGGTCGCCCGGCGAGCGGCCGTACATCGGTCCGGTGGGCAGCAGGATGAAGCGGGCGCCCTGGTTCAGGACGTACTCCAGCTCCTTGACCGCGCTGGGCAGATCGCGCAGCGACAGCAGGGCCGGGGCGTAGATGCGGCCCTGGTGGTTGAAGCCCCAGACCTCGTTCATGTAGCGGTTGAACGAGTGGTAGTTGGCGTAGAGCGGCTCCACGCCCTTCACGTACTCCTCCGCGACCAGGGCCCAGCCGCCCGGGTAGATGATCGACTGGTCGAGGCCCTGCTCGTCCATGACCCGCAGCCGGGCGTCGCGGTTCTGGTACGACTCGTGCATCGGCTCGAACTGGTAGGTCTCCTCCGGGTTGCCCGAGGCCATCGCCTTGAGCATCTCCTTCAGCGACCCAGGGCGGTAGACCTGCCCGAACTCCGGCTCCAGACAGACCACGATCCGGTCGCCGGCGAGGATCACCTCCCGCCCGTCCGGCAGTGTCACCGGTGCGACCGCGGCGCCGAGGAACTCCTTGGGGAGATAGCGGGTGAAAGAGTCCCGCTCCTCGTACATGTGCTGGTCGCAGTCGAAGATGGGCTTGCGCTGTTCGGCCATGGCCGTCGCCTCCGGACCCCGTCGCTAATCGGTACGACTCCTATAATTATCTAACTGTTTCTCTGAGGCAAGGGGGTAGCCGAAAGCGGGGTGGGGCGGGCGCGGGGGAGCGGGGCCGGGGCGGGGTCAGTCGAGGAGTTCGAGCACCGTCTTGGGTCCGGCGGAGTTCACCACGTCGTCGGCGCTGGAGATGTGCCGCTGCCAGAGCTTCTCGGCCTCGTCCGCCTTGCCGGACTCGATCAGGCCGACCATCCGCACGTGCGCCCGGTGCCCCTTGAGCGCCTGTGTCCTCTGGGCCTCGGCGTCCACGGCGGCCGCTGTGTACGAGGCGTTGGCCCGGTCGATGATGTTGCGGACCATGCTGCACAGCAGGATCAGGGTCTGGTTGCCGGTGAGCTCGACCAGCAGGGCGTGGAAGGTGTCCTGTGCTTCGACCAGGGCGAGCGGGTCGTCCAGGACCGCCTTCTCGGCCGCCACCGCGTCCCGCAGCCGCTTGATGTCGTCCGCGGTGTGCTTGGTGGCGAGCTGCCGGGCGCAGGGTGGCTCGATGAGGGCGGCCGCGCGATAGAGGTCGCCCAGGGTGGCCCCGCGGTACTCGAGGATCAGGCCGGCGAAGCGGGCGGCGACGTCGGCGTCGGGCGCGCTCACCCGGGCGCCGCCGTGGGCGCCGCGGCGGACCGTGATCAGTGATTCCGACTCCAGTACGCGGAACGCCTCGCGCAGTGTCGGCCGGGAGATGCCGAACTGCTCCATCAGGCCCGACTCCGGCGGCAGCGCGTCGTCCGGCATGAGTTCGCCCCGCACGATCTGGCGGCGCAGGTGTGCGGCGACCAGTTCGGCGGTCTTCGGTACTCGCACCTGGCGTCCGACGCGAGTGCGGGCGGGGACGGGCACGGTCGCCGTTTCGCGTGCGCGGGCTGCCTCGGCCACGGTGGGCTCCTCATATAGCAAAATGAATCGTCTTAGTGCATCGAGGGTACCAGGTCAAGCGTTGGTTGATCTTCCCTCGGAAGCGGCGGATCTGGTGCCCCGAGCGGTCTTTGGTATATAGATGATTCATCTAGCTATAACCCGAACAGGCCCGTGGGAGTGACCTCGATGACCGAGACTTCGACCCCGGTGATCCTCACCGAACTCACCGACGACGGGGTCATGATCCTCACCCTGAACCGGCCGGAGCGGCACAACGCCTGGACGCTGGAGATGGAGCTCCTCTACAACGAGCTGTTCGACCGGGCGGAGGCGGACCCGCGGGTCCGGGCCGTGCTGCTCACCGGCGCCGGGCGCAGTTTCTGCCCCGGCATGGACATGAGCGTGCTGGACGGGGCGTCGTCCGGCGCCCGCCCGTGGCCCACCGACCGGCTGCCCCCGCGCACCCGACCGATGACGTTCCCCAAGCCGGTCGTGGCGGCCGTGAACGGCGCCTGCGCGGGCATCGGGTTCAACCAGGCCCTGATGTGCGACGTCCGGTTCGCCGTGCCGCACGCCAAGTTCGCCGCCGCCTTCAGCGCGCGCGGCCTGGTCGCCGAGGACGGTGTGTCCTGGCTCCTGCCGCGGCTGGTCGGCCACGGCAACGCCGCCGACCTGCTGCTGTCCTCGCGCCGCTTCACCGGGACGGAGGCCCACGCGATGGGGCTGGTCAACCGTCTCGTCGAGCCGGACCAGCTCCTTGCGGAGGCCCTCGCCTACGCGACCGAACTGGCCCGCTCGGCCAGCCCGTACGCGATGTCCCTCATCAAACGGCAGCTCGTCGACGATCAGGCGCGGTCCTTCACGGAGAGCCGCGACAACGCGGCCGCGCTGCTGGCCGTGGCCAAGCGGGCCCCGGACTACCGGGAGGGCGTGCTCAGCTTCATCGAGCGCCGGCAGCCGGAGTTCGCGGGGCTGGGGGAGACGGTGCCGGAGGTGACGTCATGACGCGCTCCGCCCTTCCTCTGCACCGTCGTACGATCACCGTCACCGCGTACGAGGAGGACGGCGCCGAGATCCGGGTCGAGGCGGAGCTGTGCGACGAACGCCCGTGGGAGCAGCCGCCGGGCGGAGTCGTCCACCGGATGGTCCTGGCGGTGCGGGTACGCCTCGCCGACATGGTCGTCGTGGCCGCCGACGCGCAGATGCGTGACTTCCCGCACGCCGAGTGCCCGCTGATCGCCCCGGCCTTCGAGGGTCTGGTGGGGCTGGGTGTCGCCGCCGGGTACAACCGGGCCGTCCAGGAGCGCTTCCGGGGTGTCTCGGGCTGCTCCCACCTCTACGAACTGAGCCGCGCGCTCGGCCCGGCGGTGGTGCAGGCGGCCATGTCCGTCAACGCGCGCCGGCGGGCGGCGGGTGATGCGGCCGAGGACCCGCGTGCCTCGGCCGCGGTGATGAACAGCTGCCACATCTGGGCACCGGACGGTGTGGGCCTGCGCAAACTCGACGCGGGCTGGCGCCCCGGAACCGGTCCGCGTCCGGTCCCGGAGCTCGGCACCTTCGAGCGCCCTACGGGGCCGTGATCCGCGGCTCGCGCGGCAGCCCCAGAACCTTCTCCGCGAGGATGTTCCGCTGCACCTGCGAGGTGCCCGCGTAGATCGTGCCCGACAGGGCGATCAGATACGTCGTCGACCAGGACGCCGAGGAGTTCGCGGCGCCGGGGTCGTCGGTGCGGTAGGTGCGCAAGGGCGGCCGGCCGACCGGCACCTGGCCGTGCAGGCCCATGATGTCCATCGCCAGATCGGTGACCTCGGTGTGGTACTCGCTCCAGTACAGCTTGGCGATCGACGTCTCGGGGCCGGGCTCGGCGCCCTTGAGCCAGCCGGTGAGGATCCGGTAGCCGAGACAGCGCATGATCTCGACCTTGGACCAGCACCAGGCGATCCGCTGCCGTACGACGGGGTCCTGGTCCTTCCCGTGGAGCCGGGCCAGTTCCACGAGCCGTTCCACCTCGGCCCGGAACAGGATCGGGTTGGTGGCCGCCTCCTCGCCGCGCTCGACGCCCAGCAGGCTCTGGGCCACCGTCCAGCCGTTGTCGACGCCGCCGACGACGAGATCGGCGCGGGTGCGGGCGCCGGTGAGGAACACCTCGTTGAAGTGCAGCTGTCCGCTCATCATGCGGAACGGCCGTACCTCGACGCCGGGCTGGTCGAGCGGGACCAGGAGGAAGGAGATGCCCCGGTGCTTGGACGCCTCCCGGTCCGTGCGGGCCAGGACGAAGATCCAGTCGCTGTGATGGGCGCCGGAGGTCCACACCTTCTGGCCGTCGATCACCCACTCCTCGCCGTCCCGCACCGCGCGGGTCTTCAGGGAGGCCAGATCGGAACCGGCGTCCGGCTCCGAGTACCCCTGGCACCAGGTGTCCTCGCCGCTGAGGATGCGGGGCAGGAAGTGGCTCTTCTGCTCCTCCGTGCCCCAGCGCAGCAGCGTGTTCGCCAACATCTTCACGCCGAAGGTGTCCTGCGGCAGCCCGAACGGAACGCCGGCCAGGGCGAGTTCCTCCATCAGGACGACCTGGTGGAGCTTGGACAGGCCGCGGCCGCCGTACTGCTTCGGCCAGGTGAGGGAGAGATAGCCGTGCTCGACGAGTCGGCCGCGCCAGTCGCGGGCGAAGGCCCAGGCCGAGTCCTCGTCCAGGGCGCCGATGCCCTTCCAGTCCGCCGGCAGCGCCTCGGCCAGGAACGCCTTGACCTCGGCACGGAACGTCCCGGTCTCCGGGGGATAGCTGATGTCCACCTGTGTTCGCTCCTCGTCCGACGCCCCGCCCGCACAGCTGGTCGCTGTATTGATTGTTTCAGCATAATAGGTTATCTATTTAACAGGAATAGCGTCGAGCCAGGGGCGGGCGGACATGGGACTGCTGGACGGCCGGAACGCGGTGATCACCGGCGGCGCACAGGGCATCGGCTTCGAGATCGCCGGCATCCTCGGCGACGCGGGTGCACGCATCGTCCTCGGTGACATCAACGAGGGCGCCGCCGCCGAGGCCTGCGAACGCCTCGCCAAGAACGGCGTGGCCGCCACCTCGCTGCGCTGCGACGTCACCGACGAGGGCGAGGTCGCCGCCCTGGTGGCCCACTGCGCCGACACCTTCGGTCCGGTCGACGTCATGGTCAACAACGCCGGGATCACCCGGGACGCGACCCTGCGCAAGATGCCCCTCGCCGACTTCCGTGCCGTGGTCGACGTCCATCTGACCGGCGCCTGGAACGGCACCCGGTACGCCGCCGAGGCGATGCGGGCGCACGGACAGGGCGGCAGCATCGTCAACATCTCCTCCATCGCCGGCAAGGTCGGCAACTTCGGCCAGACCAACTACAGCGCCGCCAAGGCCGGACTCGTCGGCCTGACCAAGGCCTCCGCCAAGGAACTCGCCAAGGCGGGCGTCCGCGTCAACGCCGTACAGCCCGGTCTGATCCGTACCGCCATGACCGAGGCGATGCCTCCGGCCGCCTGGGACGCGAAGCTCGCCGAGATCCCCATGGGCCGCGCGGGCGAACCCGCCGAGGTCGCCCAGGTCGTCCTCTTCCTCGCCTCCGACATGGCGAGCTACATCACCGGAGCGGTGATCGAGGTGACCGGCGGCCGGTACATGTGAGCCCCGCCAGGAGCCGGTGCACGCGAGCCGGCCGACAAGAGAAACGGCCCCCTCATGAAAGGCCCAGCCGATGCCCGCCCTCCTGCGTGACGCGGTGATCTGCGAACCCGTGCGTACCCCCGTCGGCGGCTACGGCGGAGTCTTCCGCGACGTGACGGCGGCCGAACTCGCCGCCACGGTCGTCCGTGCCGTCCTGGAACGCACCGGGATACCGCCCGCCGCCGTCGACGACGTCCTGCTCGGCCAGTGCTACCCCAACGGGGAGGCACCCGCCATCGGCCGCGTCGCCGCCCTGGACGCCGGCCTCCCGGTCGAGGTGCCAGGGCTCCAGATCGACCGCCGCTGCGGCTCCGGCCTCCAGGCGGTCATCACAGCGGCGATGCAGGTGCAGACCGGCGCGAGCGACCTCGTCCTCGCCGGCGGCGTCGAGTCCATGAGCCAGGCCGAGTTCTACACCACCGACGTCCGCTGGGGCGTACGCGGCGCCGGCACCACCCTGCACGACCGGCTGGCCCGCGGCCGCGTCACCTCCGGAGGCGTCAACCACCCCGTGTCCGGGGGCATGCTGGAGACCGCCGAGAACCTGCGACGCGAGTACGCCATCCCCCGCGAGGAACAGGACCGACTCGCCCTGCGCTCGCACGAGAAGGCCGTCGCCGCCCAGTCGGCGGGTCGCTTTGTGGACGAGCTCGTGCCCGTCACCGTTCGGACCCGGAAAGGCGAGACGGTCGTCGACACCGACGAACACCCGCGCCCCGACTCCTCGTTGGAGAAGCTCGCGAGGCTGCGGCCGGTGCTCGGCCGCCAGGACCCGGAGGCCACCGTCACGGCCGGCAACGCCAGCGGGCAGAACGACGGAGCCTCGCTCTGCGTGGTCACCCACCCGGAACGCGCCGCCGAACTCGGACTGCGCCCGCTGGCACGCCTGGTCTCCTGGGCCGTCGTGGGCGTGCCGCCTCAGACGATGGGTATCGGGCCCGTACCCGCGACCGCCCGCGCCCTGGAGCGAGCCGGGCTGAAGCTCTCCGACATCGACCTGATCGAACTCAACGAGGCCTTCGCCGCCCAGGTCCTGGCCTGCACCCGTGAATGGGCCCTGACCGACGCCGACTTCGAGCGGTTCAACGTCAACGGCTCCGGCATCTCGCTGGGCCACCCCGTCGGTGCCACCGGCGGCCGCATCCTCGCCACCCTGCTGCGCGAACTCGACCGCCGCCAGGCCCGTTACGGCCTGGAGACCATGTGCCTGGGCGGCGGACAGGGACTGGCAGCCATCTTCGAACGCACCGGCAACGACGCTCCTGGAGGACGCTGATGCCCGGACTGATCGCGTACGGCGCCCACGTGCCGTACCACCGCCTCGCCCGCGCCGATGTCGCGGCGACACTCGGAACCCCGGCGGCCAAGGGAACGAGGGCGGTCGCGGGCTACGACGAGGACACCACGTCCATGGCCGTCGAAGCCGCCCGCACCGCCCTCGCCCGAGACTGCCTGCGCGCCCGCGTCGGCCAGCTCTTCCTGGCCACCGCCGCACCCGCCTACCTCGACAAGACCAACGCGACCGCCGTCCACGCCGCGCTCCGCCTCGACGAGCACGTGCTCGCCGTCGACATGGCGGGCTCCGTACGCTCCGGACTCGGCGCGCTGGTCACCGCCGCCCGCTCCGCCGTGCCGACCCTGGCCGTCCTGTCGGACCTGCGCACCGGGCTGCCCGGCGGCAACGACGAGGCCGCGGGCGGGGACGGCGCGGCGGCGTTCGTCTTCGGCGGCCACCGCAACGGCGCCCCCGTCCTCGCCGAACTGCTCGCCCACGACACGGTCAGCGACGAGATCATGGACCGTTGGCGGCTGCCCGGCGCGCCCGCCTCCCGGGTCTGGGAGGAACGCTTCGCCGAGGAGATCTACGTTTCCCTCGCGGACAAAGCGCTCACCGCGGCCCTCGACCAGGCCGGCCTGGAGCGCGGCGCCATCGACCACCTCGTCGTCTCCGGTCTGCACGCGCGCGCGTGCGCAGCCGTCCGGCGCGGGTCGGGCACCCGGCCCGAAGCGGTGACCCCGGACCTCTCCGAGGTGATCGGCAACGCCGGTACCGCCCAGCCGGGCCTGCTCCTCGCCGACGTCCTCGACCGTGCCGCACCCGGCGAGACCATCGCGCTCGTGGTGCTCGGCGACGGCGCCGGAGTCCTCCTGCTGCGCACCACCGACGCGCTCCCGGCCCACCGCGCCGCCCGCCCGGTCGCCGCCCAGATCGCCGCGGGCAGCGCCCCGATGCCGTACGCCACGTACCTCACCTGGCGCGGCCTGCTCGACCGGGAGCCACCACGGCGTCCGGACCCCGAGCCGCCCTACGCGCCGCCCGCGCACCGCCGTACGGCCTGGAAGTACGGCTTCGTCGCCTCGCGCTGCGAGAAGTGCGGCACCCGGCATCTGCCGCCGGACCGGGTGTGCGCCTCCTGCCGGAGCATCGACGCCATGACCGACGAGCCGATGGAGCAGGTGCGCGGCACGGTCGCCACGTTCACCGTGGACCGGCTGGCCCACACCCCCAGCCCGCCGATGCTCGTCGTGGTCGTCGACTACGACGGCGGCGGCCGCTTCCGCTGCCAGCTCACCGACGCGACCGAGGCGGACGCCGTCATCGGCGCCCGGGTCGAGATGACGTTCCGGCGCACGGTCACCGCCGCCGGCGTCCACAACTACTTCTGGAAGGCCCGGCCGGTGCGCACCGGCGGCGAGACCGAGGAGACACACGGATGAGCTCGCACGGAATCCGGGACCGGGTCGCGATCGTCGGCATGGGCTGCACGCCCTTCGGCGAACACTGGACCCGCTCGGCCGAGGACCTTCTGATCGACGCCGTGGGCGAAGCGGTCACCTCGGCCGGCATCACCCTCGACGACATCGACGCGTACTGGTTCGGCACCCAGGCCTCCGGGGTGTCAGGACTGACCCTGAGCCGGGCGCTCCACCTGCCGCACAAGCCAGTCACCCGCGTCGAGAACATGTGCGCGACCGGCTCCGAGGCCCTGCGCAACGCCTGCTACGCCGTCGCGTCCGGCGCGTACGACGTGGCGATGGCCGTCGGCGTGGAGAAGCTCAAGGACTCCGGCATGTCCGGGCTGTCCGGCACCGCCATCCCGGGGGCCGGCGACGACAGCCGCGGCGAGATCACCGCTCCCGCCAACTTCTCCCTCCTCGCGCCCGCCTACGCAGCCAAGTACGGCCTCGCGGAGGAGGAGATGAAGGACGTCATCACCCGGATCGCCTGGAAGAACCACGTCAACGGGGCCCGCAACCCCCGCGCCCAGTTCCGCAAGGAGGTGCCGCTGCAGCGCATCAGGTCGGCCCCGATCATCGCGGGCATGCTCGGCGTGTTCGACTGCTCGGGCGTCTCCGACGGCTCGGCCGCCGCGATCGTCGTACGCGCCGAGGACGCCTACAAGTACACCGACAAGCCGATCTTCGTGAAGGCGCTGTCCCTCGTCGCCGGACCGGCGGACGGGCTCCTCGACCCGCAGTACGACTTCACCACCTTCCCCGAGGTCGTCGCCTCCGCCCGGGAGGCCTACCGGCAGGCCGGCATCACCGACCCGCGCACCGAACTCGCCCTGGCCGAGGTGCACGACTGCTTCACGCCCACGGAGCTGGTGCTGATGGAGGACCTCGGGTTCTCCGGACGCGGCGAGGCATGGAAGGACGTCACCGGCGGTTCGTTCGACCTGGACGGCTCACTGCCGGTCAATCCGGACGGCGGGCTGAAGGCCTTCGGGCACCCCATCGGCGCCTCCGGCCTGCGCATGATGTTCGAGGCGTGGCTGCAACTGCGGGGCGAGGCACCGGCCGAGCGGACGGTGAAATCCGTGGCCGAGGGACGTTCGCTCGCCCTGACCCACAACCTCGGCGGCGGACCCGGCGAGTGCGTCTCCTTCGTGTCCATCGTCGGCAGCGAACTCACGCCCTGAGAAAGGTGATCCTGCCATGGGACGACTCGAAGGAAAGATCGCGATCGTCACCGGCGCCGCCTCCGGCATCGGCGCCGCCACCGCACGCCGCGTGGCGGCGGAGGGAGCCCACACCGTCGTCGCCGACCTGAACACGGGCGGCGCCGAGGCGGTGGCGGAGGAGATCCGCGCCGCCGGAGGCTCCGCCACGCCCGTCACCGTCGACCTGGGGGACATCGACAGCGTGCGGGCCATGGTGGCCACGGCCGTCGCCACGTACGGCGGTCTCGACATCCTGCACAACAACGCGGCGGCCACGCATCTGGCCGCCCACCAGGACCTCGCCGTCACCGAGGCCGACCCGGCGGTCTGGGACGACACGATGCGGATCAACCTGCGCGGCACCATGGTCGCCATCCAGGCGGCCGTCCCGCACATGATCGCCCGGGGCGGCGGCTCGATCATCAACACCTCGTCCGGCTCAGGCCTCGCGGGCGACCTGCGCAACCCGGCGTACGGCGCCTCCAAGGCCGCCCTGATCAACCTCACGCAGTACGTCGCCACGCAGTACGGCAAGCAGGGCGTCCGCTGCAACGCCATCGCGCCGGGGTTCATCGTCACCCCGGCGAGCTCCGGCTCGGCCCACGGGGCGATCCGGGAGGCGATGCTGCGCCATCACCTCACCCCGCGCCTGGGCCGCCCGGAGGACGTCGCCTCGGCGGTCGTCTTCCTCGCCTGCGACGAGTCGGCCTTCATCACCGGGCACACCCTGCGCGTGGACGGCGGCCTGCTGTCCCACCAGCCCTACGTCGCGGATCTGCGCGACGCCTGAGAGCAGTACATGCCGAAGGCGCCTCCCCCAGGGGAGGCGCCTCCGAGCCGTTTCAGGACAGGGGCTCCGGCTGCAGATCGCCCAGGTAGGCCGCCCGCACCGCCGGATCGCTGCGCACCTCCTGCGGTGTACCGGCGCAGATCCGGCGTCCGAAGTCCAGCACGACGACCTGGTCGCAGACGCTCATGACCATGTCGACGTCGTGCTCGACGAGCAGCACCCCCATGCCCCAGTCCTCGGCGAGCCGCCGCACCAGGTGGGCCAGCTCCCGTGTCTCGTCGTCCGAGAGCCCCGAGGCCGGTTCGTCGAGGAGCAGCACGGACGGCGAGGCCGCCACCGCACGGGCGATGGCCAGCAGCCGCCGCTCCCCGTAGGACAGGTCGCCCACCGGCCGGTCCAGACTGTCCTGGAGGCCGAACTCCCTTACGGCGACGAGTACATGGGAGGGCAGCGGGCGGCTGCCGGGGCGGATCAGGTCGGTGAGCCAGGCCCATCGGCCGGGCCGGTCGCAGGCCGCGTACAGGTTGTCCAGGACCGTCATGTCCTCGAACAGCTCCAGTGACTGGAAGGACCGGCTCAGGCCCGCCGCGGCCCGCCGGTGCACGGGCAGCCGCGTCACGTCCCGGTCGCCCAGGCGCACCCCGCCGGACGCGGCCCGGGTGAAGCCGGTGACGGCGTCGATGGCGGAGGTCTTGCCGGCGCCGTTGGGACCGATGAGCCCCACGACCCGGCCGGGCTCGACGTCCAGCGAGAGCCCGTCGACGGCGACGACACCGCCGTAGCGCACGGTCAGGTCCCGGACGTGGAGGGAGAGGGGCGCGGCGCGGGTGAGGTCCGGCGCGGTTCCCTCGCCCACCGGTGTGCGCAGGATCTCCGCTCCCGTCCGCCCGTCCGCTCCCGTCCGACTGCCGCCGGGGTGACCGCGCTCGGGGAGCAGCCTGCGGCGGATGCCCTCCGCCTGTCTGCCGGCGTCCTTCGCGATGCCGTCCTGGTTGCCCACGAGGGTCAGCACCAGGATGATCCCGCCGATCAGCGGCATCCAGTCGCTCAGCCCGGGCAGTACCAGGTCCCCGAACCGTGCGCCTACCGTGCCGGCGGCGAAGGTCGCGCCGAACAGCGGGCCGACGAGGAAGCCCGCGCCACCGATCACCGCGAGGCCGAGTGCGGTGATGGAGTCGAAGGAGGCGAAGTCGGAGAAGACGACGGAGGTCGAGCGGAAGCCGGTGAGCACGCCGGCGAGCGCGGCGATGGCCGAGGACAGGCCGAAGGCGTAGAGCTTGGCCGCGCGGACGTCGATGCCGAGTGCGGCGGCGGCCCGCTCGTTCGCGCGTACGGCGATGAGCCGGCGCCCGGTGCGGCTGCGCCGTACGTTGGCGACCACGAGGGTGGTGGCGACGAACAGGACGAGCACGACGGCGGCGTACCGCTGCGGGTGGTCGACCCCGGAGATGCTGATGCCGAAGAGGGTCTGTCTGCCCACCGCGATGCCGTCGCTGCCCGTGGTCGTCGACAGGTCGGTGTTCTGGAAGACCATCGCCTCCAGCGTGGTGCCGAGCCCGAGCGTGATGATCGCGAGGTTGACGCCGCGGGTGCGGACCGCCGGCAGCGCGAACAGCAGACCGATCGGAACCGTCCCCAACACGCCTGCCAGTAGGGCGAGTTCGAACGGCCAGCCCCAGTCGGCCGCCGCGTGGCCCGCGATGAAGGCGCCTGTCCCGGCGAGGGCGTAGGCGGCGAGGGAGACCTGTCCCGCGTACCCGGTGACCACGACGATCGAAAGGATGATCAGGGACATCACCAGCGTGCTGGTGACGGCGTCGGCCCACAGCGGTGTCGACAGGCTCACCAGGAGCAGCCCGACCGCCACGGCCAGCGCCAGCGGCACGGGACGCACCCGTCCGGTGCCCAGGGCCGGCAACCGGTCCAGGAAGGTTCCGCGCAGTGGCAGCGCCCGGCCGCGTGCGACCAGCACCAGCGCGATGCAGAGGAAGGGCACCGAGGAGGCGAGACCGGTGACGCCGGAGCCGAACCGGGTGAGTTCGGACTGCACGACCCCGATGACCAGACCGCCCGCCAGGGTGACCGGGAACGACGAGAACCTGCCGACCAGGGCGGCGGCCAGGGCGCTCAGCAGGAGGGTGGTCAGGCCCGTCACCGAAAGGCCGATGACCGGCACGATCAGGATGCCGGTCAGTCCCGAAAGCGCCGAGCCCAGCGCCCAGTTGCCGGTGGCGATCAGGTCCGGGGACCAGCCGAGCGATGCCGCGGCGCCCTCGTTCTCGGCGACCGCGGTGGTGCCGAGCCCGAACAGGGTGCGCCGGTAGAGGAGATGGAGGACGGCGGTCACGGCGAGCGCGATGCCGAGCAGCCACAGCCGGTCCTCGGAGACCGTCGCCCCGGCGATGGTCAGCAGCTTGGTGGGCAAGCGGCCCGGCACCAGTTGCAGGCTGTCGCCGTAGCGCTTGACGGCGATCGCGGTGAGCACGATGAACACCGCCAGCGTGGCGACCAGCCGGGCCAGGACGGACGCCCGGCGCAGCGGGCGCAGCACGAGCAGATGGGTGAGCACGCCGAGCGCCGCGGCGGCGAGCACCCCGCAGGCGGTGGCGGGCCAGTACGGGACGCCGTGCCGGTCGGCGAGTTCCCACTGTACGTAGGCGCCCGCCATGCCGATCGCGCCGTGCGCGAGGTTGAGGACGCCGGAGCCCCGGTAGACCAGGACGATGCCGTGCGCGGTGAGCGCGTAGAGCGCACCGAGCCCCAGGCCGAGCAGTGCGAAACGCAGGATGTCGTCCATCGGGAACCTCCCAGAGGCGAGCTGAAAAGTGCATTCATTTAAATAATTGTGCCGAGAGTACTTCACTAACCTCCAAACGCACCCCATGCTGTTCGCCAACTCGAAGAAGAGCCCCGCGGAGGAACCATGAACGACTCACGCCGACGCAGAACCGCCGCAGCGACCTGTCTCGCGGTGACCGGAGCCCTGCTGGCCGCAGGCTGCGGCGGGAAGGCGTCCGACAGCGCGACGCAGACCTCGGCCCTGAAGGGCGCACCGGTCAAGGTGATGGTGTGGGACCCGGAAGAGACCCAGGGCAGCGCCCAGCCCGGGGTGCGGCAGACCGCCCAGGCCTACGAGAAGTGGATCAACGCCAACGGCGGCATCAAGGGCGGCCCGCTCAAGGTCCTCACCTGCAACGAGAAGAACGACCCCGACGAGGCGGAGAAGTGCGCCCAGCAGGCGGTCGCCGAGAAGGTGGTCGCCGTGGTGGGCTCCTACAGCCTCGCCGGCGACCGCTACATGCCCATCCTGCAGAAGGCCGGCATCCCCTACCTCGGCGGGACCGGCGTCTCGGCGGCGGAGTTCTCCAACCCGCTGTCGTTCCCGGTCAACGGCGGCACCCCGGCGGTGTTCGCGGCGCACGGGCAGCAGCTCGTGCAGGACGGCTGCAAGAAGATCTCCGGGGTGCGCTACGACGTGGCCGCAGCCGCCGTCGTCTCGCAGTTCCTGACCCTCGGCGCGGTCTCGGCCGGAGGGTCGGCACCCAAGGACATCAAGGTGCCGCTCACCGCCACCGACCTCGCGCCACAGGTCGCCGCCGCGACCAAGGGCAGCGACTGCGTGAGCGTCATCATGGGCACCGCCTCGGGCCTGTTCGTGAAGTCGTACGTACAGTCCGGCGCGAAGACGAAGCTCGCCAGCGTCGTCGGCAACCTCACCCCGGAGCTCGCCGCGAGCACGGGCGGCAGCGGCGGCCCGCTGGAGGGCGCCGCGATCACCGGCTACTACCCGCCGACCTCCGACGCCGTCTGGAAGGACTTCGTCCAGGCCGCCAAGGGCACGGACATCGACACCAGCAACGGCGCCAACGAGACGACCTGGGTGGCCTTCAAGGTCCTCACCGAAGCGGCCAAGAAGCTGCCGACGGTGTCCTCCGCGGCCCTCGTGCAGGAGCTGAACAGCACCTCGGGCATCGACACCGGCGGTCTGACCCCGCCCCTGACCTGGAAGGCGTCGACGGCCCTGCCGATCAAGGGGCTGAACCGGATCCACAACACCACGGCCACCGAACTCACCATCCGCGACGGGAAGATCGCATGGGCCAAGCAGGGGTCGACCTTCGTCGACGTCCGCAAGATGCTCACGGCGATGTCGGCCGGCTGACCGGAGGAGGACGGCCGTGCACGACACCGCACAACCCCTGATCGAGGCCCACGCCCTGTCCGCCGGATACGGCACGCAACCCGTCGTACGCGATCTCGACCTGGAGGTCCGGCCCGGCGAGGTCGTCGCCCTGCTCGGCCCCAACGGCGCGGGCAAGACGACGACACTCCGGGCGCTGTCGGGCGACCTCGCCCCGATGGGCGGTGAGGTGCGCTGGCTGGGCGATCCCCGCCGGGCACCGCTGCACCGCCGTGCCCGGCAGGGCCTCGCGTACGTCTGTGAGCGGGCCGTCTTCACCCAGCTCGACACCGCCGACAACCTGCGGGTCGGCCGGGTGCCGACCCGGCACGCCCTGGACCTCTTCCCCGAACTCGAGAAACGGCTGAACACCGGCGCGGGCATGCTGTCCGGCGGCGAGCAGCAGATGCTGTCGCTGGCCCGCGCCCTGGGCCGCGCCCCCAAGCTGCTCCTTGCGGACGAACTGTCCCTCGGTCTCGCCCCGCTCGTGGTCGACCGTCTCCTGCGCGCGGTGCGCGAGGCGGCCGACCGGGGCCTCGGCGCCCTGCTGGTCGAACAGCATGTGCGCAAGGTGCTGGACATCGCGGACCGCGTGTACGTCCTGCACCGCGGCCGCATCACGATGACCGGCACCCCGAGCGAACTGCGCGGCGACCTGGCCGCGATCGAATCGTCCTACCTCGCCGAGAAGTCAGGCGCCGAAAGGGCACGCGCCGAGAAGCCAGGCGCCGCGATGACACGCGCCGACAAGACCCTCGCCGAGAAGACCACTGCCACAACCGATTGAGGTGGGTGCCCTGCCCAGCACACGCGAACAGATCCGATCCCTGGTCCTGTCCGGCGACGCTTTCGACCAACCCCGCGAAGAGCTGCGGGAGTTGCAGCTGGAAGCCGCACGGGAGGCCTTCGCCGCCCACCGGGTGCGCGTCCCGCTGCTGCGCACCCGGGCCGAGGAGACCAGCGTGCACGAGATCACCGGTCTCGACGACCTCGTGCCGCTGCTGTTCTCCCACACCAGCTACAAGTCGTACCCCGTCTCCCTCATCACCGCCGGGCGGTGGGACCGGCTCCTGCGCTGGTACACGACCGTGTCGGCGGTCGAACCGGGCGACGTCGACGTGGACGGCGTCCGCGACATCGACGAGTGGACCGACCGCATCACGGCCGCGGGCCACCGCCCCTACATCACCAGCGGCACCTCCGGAAAGGTGTCCTTCCTCAACTGCGCCGCGAGCGACCTGCGCTTCCTGCACGACATCCTCGAACACCTCACCTGCTGGCCCGACCCCCTGCCGCCCAGGCCCACCCGCCGCGGCTACCTCCTCGCGCCGGCGAGCGGCCCGATGCGCTCCATCGACGGTTTCCGGTGGCACGCGGACGTCTTCGCCCGGCCCGAGGAGACCCGGCTGCTCACCGAGGACCCGATGCGGGTGTCCGAGCTGATGAGCAGCGCGCTGCTGCGCCGCCGGATGGCGGAGGGCACCGCGACCCCTCAGGAGATCGGCTCCTTCGAGTCCGCGTCCGGGGACCGCGAGGAGGTACTGGGAGCGGCCGTCGCCCGCATGGTCGACGACATCGCCGCCCACCGCGACGAGCCGCTGCTGATCGCCGGGATGAACAACCAGCAGTTCACCCTGATCCAGGCCCTGCGCGCCCGGGGCGTGCCGGACGGCAGCCTGCACCCCGACACCCTGGTGCTCAGCGGCGGCGGCAACAAGGGCCGCGCGCTGCCCGACGACTACCAGGCGCAGTTCGCCGCCTTCTACGCCGGAGTGCGGCGCGTCCGCAGCTACGGCATGACGGAACTCCAGGGCTCCTGCCTCGCCTGCGAGAAGGGCAACTACCACATACCGCCGTGGGTGATCCCCCTCGTCCTGGACGAGCCGGGCGAGACACTGCTGAATCCGGAACACGGCGTCGTGGAGGGGCGGTTCGCCTTCCTGGACGTCTCCCTGGAGGGCCGCTGGGGCGGACTGATCAGCGGCGACCGGGTCTTCGTCGACTTCTCGCCGTGCGACTGCGGCAGAGCGGGTCCCGCCGTCCTGCCGGACATCCGGCGCTACGGCGACCTCGGCGACGACGACAAGATCACCTGCGCCGCGACACTGGACTCCTATGTGCGGGGGATGATCCACGGATGACGCCCACGGCACTCGACGGCACGGCGGCGGACCCGGTGGCCGTCGTCCACGTGATCCGGGGCGAGGTCGACGCGGGCCCGCGCACCAGCCACGGCCGCGCCGACGCCACCTTCACCGCCCCCGCGCTCGACCTGGACCGTCTGGTGTGGCCCCGCACCGAACCTGGCCCGGCCTTCCACGTGCCGGTGGCGGAGATCATCGACCTGCTCGTCGAGACCGGCGAGGCACTCAGGGCGGACCGCGAGGGCCTGCTCGCCGAAGCCCTGGACCGCATGGTGCGGCTCAGCCCGCTCCCCGCCGAGGTCCTGGAACGCGCCTACGCCGCCCTGTGGCGTACCTTCCGACGCCCCGGCCTGGACGCCCAGATCGAGCACGAACTCGGCGGCGCGGACGTGCTGGACGGCTGGCGGGAGGTACGGCTGCCCGAGCAGCGCATCGCCGCCACCCGCGCGTTCCCGCCGCGCCTGGTGCACATCATCGCCGGCAACGCACCCGGAGTCGCCGCGATGTCGGTCGTACGCGGAGCGCTGACCAAGGGCGTCAACCTGCTCAAGCTGCCCTCCAACGACCTGTTCACGGCGACCGCCATCCTGCGCACGATGGCCGCCGTCGCCCCCGGCCACCCCGTGGTGCGCTCGTTCTCCGCCGCCTACTGGCGTGGCGGCGACGAGACGGTGGAGAGCGTGCTGTTCCGCCCGCAGTTCTTCGACAAGCTGGTCGCCTGGGGCGGCGAGGCCACGATCCGCGGGGCACTGCGCTACGTCGGCCCGGGCTTCGAGCTGGTGTCCTTCGACCCGAAGACCTCCATCTCGCTGATCGGCCGCGAGGCCTTCGACTCGCCCGAATCGCTGGCGCTGGCTGCCGACACAGGCGCCGCCGACGCCACGTTCTTCAACCAGCAGGCGTGCGTGGCCAGCCGCTTCCAGTTCGTCGAGGGCACGGAGGAGGACGCCGACCGGTACGCCGCGCTGTTGTGCGAACGCCTCGGCGTCGCCCGGGAGTTCAGCTCGGCCGACGGCCCGCGGGTGGCCCCGGAACTCCGCGAGGAGATCGACGTACTGCGCTCCCTCGCCCCCGACTACCGGGTGTGGGGCGGCTACGACGGCCGGGGCCTGGTCATCCGTTCCCCGGAACCGGTGGACTTCCATCCCGATGGGAAGATCGTCAACGTCGTCCCGGTCGCCACGCTGGCCGAAGCCGTCCCGCACGCAGGCGTCGCCACCCAGACGGTCGGCGTCTACCCCGACGCCCGCAAACCGGAACTGCGTGACGCCCTCGCCTGCGCCGGAGTCCAGCGCGTGGTGTCCCTCGGCAGAGCGGGCGGGATGCCGCCGGGGCTCTCCCACGACGGTTTCTACCCGCTGCAGCGGCTGATGCGCTGGGTGAACGACGAGTGATCCGGTTACCGGGAGGCAGGAGTCCGAGGGCTCCTGCCGTCCGATGCCGGGGTGTGCCCGCGGCCGACGGGGAGTATCTCCGCGGCGGGCACCGCTCGTGGCCGCAGGCCGACGACCAGGCCGACGATCACCACGGAGATACCCAGCCAGACCGAGGGTCCCGGCACACCGGTTCCCGAGACGGCACCGACGACCGCGGCCGCCAGGGGTGCGATGCCGGTGAGCAGCCCGGCCCGCCCGGCCCCGACGGACCGGACCGTCGAGTACCACAGGACGAAGGCGACCGCCGTCACCAGCAGCGTCAGATAGCCGACGGCCGCCCACTGCACCCCGGTCAACTCCCTTACGGCGGACGGTCCTTCCCGCGTCATGCCGAGCACGGCCAGGAGCGCTCCGCCCAGCCATGTCGCGTGCACGGACACGCCCCACGGGCTGTGCCGTCCCAGTACCGGCACCGCCAGCAGCGTGAACGCCGCCTCGCAGCCCAGGGCCAGCGCCGCCCAGGCCACCCCGACCGCGTCCGTGCGGCCCGTCCCCTCCACCAGCACCGCGCCCGCCATCACCACGGGCGCCGCGATCAGGACCTGCCGGCTGGGCCTGCGCCGCTCCAGCAGCGGGCCGATCACCCCGAGCAGCAGGGGTACGCACGCCACCGCGACGGCGATCACCGCGGGCTCCGCATGCGCGACACCCCGGACCACGGCCACGTTGAACAGCACCAGTCCGGTGACGGCGAGCCCGCCCAGCCACAGCCACTCCCGTCCGCGCGGCCACACCAGGCGGGCCCCGGCGAGCCGGGCGAGGACCACGAGGATCGCCGTCGCGGCCACATACCTGACGGCCTGGGTACTGAACAGCGGGGCGTCCACGAGGGTGTGCGAGACGGTGACGCTGGCGCCGACGAGCGTCATCCCGATCATGCCGGGGACGAGCCGGGCGAACGAGGCGGAAGGGGTGTCCATGCCGTCCACCCTGCCCGCACAATGGACGTCATGGGCAGATCCACAACCCCGCAGTCCGAGGGGTCCAAAGAGCCGCAGCCGGGCATCGGCTCGGACTTCCTGCAGCTGGACATCGGCCAGGCGCCGCCCGGCGGCCGTACGGCCTGGCTGGCCGACACCCTGAGGTCGGCCATCGCCGACGGCCGGCTGCCCGTCGGCACCCGGCTGCCCGCCAGCCGTGTCCTCGCCGACGAGCTGCGCGTCACCAGAGGCGTGGTCACCGAGGCCTACCGACGGCTCGCCGAGTCCGGCCAGATCGCCGGCCGCGGCCGGCGCGGCACGGTCGTCGTGGCGGCACCCGCCGAGCCCCGCGGCCGCGTCCACCCCGCCGGGCTGCGCGCCGAGCCCGGCCACCCGCTCTTCGGCTCGGCGAACCGCGAGGGGGTCGTCGACGCCCTGCGCGCCTTCCCGTGCCGCATCGACCTCTCCCCGGGCCTGCCCGACCTGGCCGCCTTCCCCCGCGCCGCCTGGCTGCGCGCCGAGCGGGCCGTCCTCGCGGGCGTCACCCCGGCCGACTTCGGCTACGGCGATCCCCGGGGTGCCCCCGCCCTGCGGCGGGCCGTCGTCGGCTGGCTGGCCCGCAACCGCGGCATCCGCGCCGACCCGGACGAGGTCGTGATCGTCGCCGGTGTGGCACAGGCCTTCGGCCTGGTCGGGCAGCTCCTGCGGGCGGACGGGATCCGCCGTATCGCCGTCGAGGACCCCGGATCACTGGGCGCGCGCCAGCAGTTGGAGTACGGCGGCCACACCGTCGTCCCCGTCCCCGTGGACGCGGGCGGTCTCGACGTCGGCGCGCTGCGTGCCAGTGGTGCCCGGGCGGTGCTGTCGACCCCGGCCCACCAGTTCCCCACCGGAGTCGTCCTCGACGGGGAACGCCGACGCGAGCTGCTGAACTGGGCGGCCGAGGGCGGGGTGGTCATCGAGGACGACTACGACGCCGAGCACCGCTACGACCGGCCACCGGTGCCGGCCCTGCGCTCGCTGATGGCGGACGGCGTCTGCTACGCGGGCAGCGTCTCCAAACTGCTCGCGCCCGCCCTCCGGGTGGGCTGGCTGCTCGTGCCGCCGGAGCGCCTGGACGCCGTCGTGACGGCCAAGCGGTACGCCGACCTCGGCAACGGCATCCTCACCCAGCTGGTCCTCGCGCGGCTGATGGACTCCGGCGAGCTGGAACGGCATCTGCGCCATGTCCGGCTGCGCCACCGCAGGCGCCGGGACGCCATGCTGCGGGCCGTCGAGGCACACCTGCCCGGCGCCCGCGTGCACGGCGCCGCCGCCGGCCTGCACCTCATGGTCACCTTCGACGATCTCGGGACCGGCTTCCGCGACACCGACCTCGCCGCTGCCGCACTCGCCCGGGGCGTCAAGGCGCACCCGCTGTCCTGGCACCGGATCGGTCCCGGAGCGCCCGGCCTGGTCCTCGGCTACGCGGCCGGTGCCACCCACGAGATCGACGAGGGCATCGCCCTCATCGGCGACGCCCTGAACGAGGGACGTGCGGCGGGGGCGTGAAGGGCCGGGGTCACCTCTTGGGCGCCGCGCCGCTGCTCGCGCGGATCACCAGGTCGACCGGCACGAGCGACTCGGGCCGGGGCGGTTCTGCCGAGTCGTCGATCCGGCTCAGCAGCAGCTGCAGCGACCGGGCGCCGATCTCCGCGAAGTCGGTGCGCACGGTCGTCAGCGGCGGCAGCAGATGTGCCGCCTCGGGGATGTCGTCGTAGCCCACCACGCTGATCTCGCCGGGCACCGAGCGGCCCGCCTCGTGCAGGGCGTGCAGAACGCCGAGGGCCATCTGGTCGTTGGAGACGAACACCGCGGTGACGTCCGCGCGCCGGGCCAGCCGGCGGCCCAGGTGGTAGCCGGAGTCGGCGCTCCAGTCGCCGAACAGCGGCTCGGGGATCGGGGCGCCGGCCGCTTCCAGGGTGGACCGCCAGCTCGCCAGCCGGTGGTCGGCGGAGGTCCAGCCGCTGGGGCCCGCGATGTGCCAGACGGTCGGGTGGCCGAGGCCCAGCAGATGCTCCGTGGCCTTGCGCGCGCCCTCCCGCGAGTCGCCGGTGACCTGCTCGGTCTCGGCATCGAAGCCGTTCTCCAGCACCACCAGGGGGGTGTCCAGACGCGTGTCGGCCAGGGCGTGGCCCACCCACAGCTGCGGGGCGATGGCGATCACCCCGTCCGCGCCCTCGGCCGAGAGCCGGTCGACGGCCTCGACGACCGTGTCGCGTTCGGCCGTGTCCAGGGAGATGGAACTCAGCAGGTAACCGGCTTCCTGGGCGGCGGTGTTGATCGCCGTCAGGATCGCGGAGGGCCCGTAGCGGGCCGCGTCGAAGGTGATGACCCCGACCATCCGGGTCCGGCCGCTGGCCAGCGACCGGGCGCTGCGGCTGGGCCGGTACCCGAGGGTCCGCATGGCCGTCAGGACCACCTCACGGGTCTCGGGGCGGACGGACGGATGCTCGTTGAGGACCCGGGACACGGTCTGCTTGGAGACACCCGCCAGCCGGGCCACGTCGTCCATCACCGGGCGCGAGCCGGCGAAGTTGCGTCGGCTGCGCCCCTTGGGAGCAGCTCCTTCGGCGGCGCTTGGGGTCATGGTGACGCTTTCGTCGACGTGATGGAGGCGGTGCTGCGACGGTCCCGGCCCGCCCGGGGGGCACAGCATAGGCGGGCCGGTCCCGCGGACCCGGCGACGGCACCGGGCCCGCGGAGCGGACAATGGGCAGGTCAGCCCGCCCGTACGGACCGGGAGCGGCGAGTGATCCACTCCGCGCGTGTGACGGCGGCCCGCTCCGCGCCGCCCGCCTGTTCCGGCAGGTGCACCGGTGCCCCGGCGGGCAGCGGAAGCACCCGCACCCGCAGCCGCAGCCCTTCGGCCCGCAGCGCGTCTGCGGGAAGCCGGTCCAGTCCGATGTCCCACCAGCGCCCGGAGAAGAACTGGTCGGCGACGAGTGTGTCTCCGACGTAGGCCCGCCCCACGTCCCCGCTCCAGTGCAGCCGCAGCAGCGTCCCGGGCGGCAGCGCGTCCGGCACCTCGACGCGGTACTCGGCGGCGACGGTGTCGAAGTACTTGTCGTCCGGCGCGCTCGCCCGGCCCTGGACACCGGTGACGGTCCCGGGGGCCGGACCGGCGGCCCGGACGAGGGTGACCTCGGCGTCGAAGTCCCCGACGCCCGACGCCGTCGGGACGGCGTACCGGGTGAACACCCCGTCCGCGACCGCCTCGGCCGGCACTCCGTCCACCGCGGGCGCCCGCTCCGGCGCGGGCAGTACGGCGAACGACGTGGCCGCACCCGACCCGTGCAGCCGTACCTCGTCCCGGTCGAAGACCACCCCGTCCGTGCTCAGCACCAGCCGCTCGGCACCCCACGCCGTGCCCCGGTAGGCGGTACGGGCCGTCGCGGCGTCCAGGACCAGCAGCCCGACCCGTTCGCCGCCGGCCGTGTCCACCTCGACGAGAGCGTCGGTGCCGGGACGCAATCCGGTCACCATCAGCCGGTCGTCGGCCGGGGTGACATCCCCGGAGGGGGTGGAGACGGCGGCCACCGTGCGGGCGTCCAGGGCGAGTTCGGGCTCGATGCCGTCGGTCGCGGCCAGCACCAGAACCGTACGGCCGCCGACGTCGACCGTGCACACGGGCTGGGCGGTGGCCCACTCCAGCCGCAGCCCGGCCAGGTCCAGGCGCAGCGGCCAGCAGAAGTACGCGCCGGTGGGAACCGTGACCGGTGTGCCGGGCAGGCTCAAGGTCCCGCCGCCGTCCGGGAGTTCGACCGTGAAGGACGTGTCCGGGTGCTCCGGCAGCGGCTCGTGCGGCTGGTGGTTGTTGACGAACAGGAAGCCCGAACCGCTGTCGCCGCGCACCGCCCACCGCAGGGTGTCCCGGTCCGACTGTCCGTCCGGCCGCCGTTCGGGCAGCGCGGACTCCATGGGCGCGATCAGGTGCCCGAAGTCCGCCAACAGCAGGTGTTGGAGCCGGAGTTCGTGATACGTGCGCCGGTACTGGCCGTACTCGCCGAGCGGCGCCTGGAAGTCGTACGTCAGGACCGGCAGGTCGTTGGGGTAGCCGGTGGCGTGGGACTCCTGCAGGGTGCTGAGCTCACCTGTCGGGTTCGTGCCGCCGTGGAACATGTAGTAGCCCTGCCAGACCGAACCGCAGCCGATCTTGGTGAGGCCGAGCGCGCCGATGTCGTCGGGGTCGACGTGCGGCCTTCGGTGGTAGGACACCGCCATGCCGCCGCCCAACTCGCAGGTGGCCCAGGGGAATCGGTCCGCGAAGGCGTCCGGTTCGCTGCCGCGCACGGTCACGGGCCGGAGGTCGGATCCGATGCCCTCGTCGTCGCGCTGGTGGGTGAAGAAGAAGTGCTTGCGGCAGGTGTCGGGCCAGCCGCCGTCGGCCTCGGTCCAGAAGGTCTCGGTGTAGCCGCCGTAGAGGGGGAGCAGTTCGTCCGGCGGGAGCCGGACCCCGCCCCAGGCGGTCGACGTCCACAGGGGCGCGCTCAGGCCGGCCTCCTGGGCCATCCGCTTCAGCGTCAGCAGATGGCCCGGCTGGTCGTAGAGCTCGTTCTCGATCTGGACCGCCACGATCGGGCCGCCGTGCGCGCGATCGAGGCCGCTCAACTGCTCGGCGATCGCCGCGAACCAGGGGTGTACGGCGTCCAGGTACACCGGGTCGTCGGTGCGGGGTGCGCAGTCCCGTGCCAGCACCCAGTCGGGCAGCCCGCCGCCCCGGACCTCCGCGTGGGACCAGGGGCCGATCCGGGGGACGAAGTCCAGGCCGTGCCGGGCGCACAGCTCGGCGAAGCGGCGCAGATCGCGGTCGCCGTCGAAGCGGACGCGGCCCTCGGTCTCCTCGTGGTGGATCCAGATGACGTAACTGGCGACGGCGGTGACGCCGCCCGCCTTCATCTTCAGCAGCTCCTCCTCCCACTCCGCGGCGGGGTAGCGGGAGTAGTGGAACTCGCCGGACACCGGGAACCAGGGACGGCCGCCCCTGGTGAGCCAGCGGCTGGTGACCTCGATCGGGTCGGGCACCCCGGGGGCGTCCGCGAAGGGCAGGTGCCCGGTCAGCGCAGGCCCGGCGGGGGAGGGGAGGCGTAGGTGGTGGGGGTGGGTCATCAGTCGCTCTCCGGTCCGAGGTCCGGCGTGTCGGTGAGCTGGGCGCGGGTCCCGGTGGTGGCGTGCAGCTCCAGCAGCACCAGTTCGTTGGTGCCGGGGCGCAGCACGGGGCCCGGGACGTACAGCGTGTGCTGCGGGCCGCGGTTCCAGTAGCGCCCGAGGTGGAAGCCGTTGACCCAGGCCTGTCCCTTGGTCCAGCCGGGCAGCGAGAGGAAGGTGTCGGCCGGGCTCGCCACCTCGAACGTGCCCCGGTGGAAGGCGGGCACGGTGTCCGTGCTCGCGCCGGACGGGCCGAACGGCACGGTGTCCGGGCCGTCCAGGGGAACGGCCCGGCACTCCCAGCCCCGCAGGGCGGTGCCCTGGAAGGACACCGGGCCGAGCAGGCCCTTCGGTGCTCCGATACGCGGCCCGTAGTTGACCCCGCCCATGTTCTCCACGAGTACTTCGAGGACGGCCCCGGCATGCGGCACGCGCACGGACAGCGTCTCGTCGTGCCGTTCCCGCTCCAGTACGCCGGCACAGGCGCCGTCCACGAAGACCTGGGCGCGGTCGCCGACCCCGCCGGGGAAGTGCAGCAGACCGTCGCCCGAGCCGGGAAGCGTGGTGCGGTAGAGCACGTAACCCGTGTGCAGCCCGAGCTCGTTCATCGTCACGGCGGTCTCGGTGCTCGTCGACGGCAGTCCGCGCAGGTACGGCAGCAGCGGCGCCCGGTGGTCCAGGTCGACGTCCGTCACGGGGAGTTTCGGCGCGGGCGCCGGGGCCGGCTCGGCGGCGGCGGCCGTGTGACGGGCGATGACGTCGCGGAACGCGTGGTACTTGGGGCCGGGGTCACCGCTCTCGGTGAGCGGGGCGTCGTAGTCGTAGGACGTGACGGTGGGCTCGTAGGCGTGCTTGTGGTTGGCGCCGTTGGTGAAGCCGAAGTTGGTGCCGCCGTGGAACATGTAGATGTTGACCGAGGCGCCCGCGGACAGCAGACGGTCCAGGTCGGCCGCGGCGTCGGCGGCCGACCGCACGTGGTGCGGGCCGCCCCAGTGGTCGAACCAGCCGATCCAGAACTCCGAGCACATCAGCGGCCCTTCGGGCTGGTGGGCGCGGAGTGCGGCGAGGTTCTCCTCGACCCGGCTGCCGAAGGTGGCCGTGGAGAGCGTGCCGGGCAGGCTGCCGGCCGCCAGGTGCTCGGCGTTGGCCTGGTCGCAGGTGTAGAGGAGCTCCTCGACCCCCCGTTCCCGCAGCGCCTGCTGGACGTGCTTGAGATAGGCGGTGTCGGTGCCGTACGCCCCGTACTCGTTCTCCACCTGCACGGCGATCACCGGACCGCCGTGCGCCGCCATGAACGGGCGCAGTGCGGGCAGGAGCCGGTCGAGGTAGCCGTCGAACGCCGATGTGAAGCGGGGGTCGCTGCTGCGCAGCCGGATGTCGGGGTCCGCGAGGAGCCAGGCGGGCAGGCCGCCGTCGTCCCACTCGGCGCAGATGAACGGACCCGGGCGCAACAGGACGTTCAGGCCCTCGTCCTGGGCGAGGCGCAGCCAGCGGGGCAGGTCGAGGATGCCGTCCAGTACCAGCTCGCCCGGCTCGGGCTCGTGGAGGTTCCACGGCAGATACGTCTCGATGGTGTTGAGGCCCATCAGGCGGGCCTTGCGCAGCCGGTCGGTCCACTGGTCGGGATGGATCCGGAAGTAATGCATGGCTCCGGAGATGATCCGGAACGGCTCGCCGTGCAGGAGGAAACCGTCAAAGGACGTCGTCAGAGCGGGCATGCGGAAGCTTCCCTTCACATGGGTGGGGAGTTCAGTGCGGACGGGTGGTGCGGATGAGCCAGAGCGTGGCGGCCAGGCACAGCGCCGAGACACCACTCAGCAGGAGCGGAACGGCCCGGATCCCGGACCACTCGATGGCCTTGCCCAGCGCCGGTCCCGCCGCCACACCGCCGACCATCGAGGCGGCGATGACCAGGGCGCCGGCCCGGCGGGCGCCGGGGGCGGCCCGGTGCAGCCAGGGCAGGCCCGTCGGGAAGATCGGCGCGATGAACAGGCCGACACCCGCGTACGCGAACGGCGCCAACTCCCGTACGGATGCGAGGAGGAGACAGACCGTCATGCCCGCGCAGGACACGGTGATGATGGCCTGCGCGGAGAACCTCAGCGCGATCGGGGCGACCAGGAAACGGCCCACGGTCATCATCAGCCAGTAGACGGAGGTGGCGGTCGCGGCCGCCCCGGCGCCGTATCCCACGGTCTCCAGATGCGTGGGCTCCCATCCGCCGACGCCCGCCTCGATGCCGACGTGCAGGACGTAGAGCGCCACGAACACGCAGAGCACCGAGGCCAGGCTGCGGCTGAGCGTGCCCGAGGTGTCGGGAGCCGAGTCGGACGGCCGGGGCGCCCGGTCCTGCACGCCCTTCAGGCACAGCAGCAACGGGAGGGTGACCAGGGCGAATCCGAGGAAGACAGCGGGATAGTGCCCGGAGCCCACCATCCCGACGAGTGCCGGGCCGAGGATCGCGCCCACGCCGAAGTGGGCGTTGAGGATGTTCAGCATCGCGGTCGAACGGTGGCCGAAGCCGACCGCGAACAACTGGTTGAGGCCGTAGTCGATGCCTCCGAAGCCGAGGCCGGCCAGCAGTGCCGCGGTCAGGGCGGTCGGCCAGTTGGGTGCCAGTGCGAAGCCCGCGGCGCCGAGGGCCATCAGGAGGTACGAGGCGCCGAGGAGCCGCCGGTTGCCGATCCGGCCGTAGAGCCGGTCGAACAGCAGGACACCGGCGACGCCGCCGGCGAAGTGGGCGCTGAGCCCGAGCCCCGCCCCGGAGGGCGACAGCCCGAACTCCGCGCGGAACGCGGGGATCGCCGGGCCGTACAGCGCCTGGAGCACGCCGATGAGGACGAAGCCGACGCAGGAGGCGACCACTGCGGCCGGGCTGAAGACCGGAGTGCGCACAGGCGTCGTCATCGAGGACATGAACGTTGATGTTACCGGTAACATCCGGCCCGTCAAGATCCATGGACAAACGCGGAGGAGTGGCCATGATTGGACTGGTGGTCCAGTCATTGGATTGGTAGTCTAGATAATCCACTGAACCGAGGAGGGGTGTGATGGAGGCCGAGCGGGATGCGATCCTCGCCGCGCTCACACCGGTCGTCGACGGGATCGCGGCGACCTTCGGCCCGGTGTGCGAGGTGGTGCTGCACGACTACCGGAGCCAGGAGAGTTCGGTGGTGGCCATCGCGGGCTCGGTGACCGGGCGCTCGGTGGGCGGGGCGATGAGCGAGATCGGCATGCGGATGGTCGCCCGCGGCGACGAGGCTGCCGACGAGCTGAACTACGTCACCCGCACGGACACCGGCAAGCTGGTCAAGTCGTCGACCATGGCACTGCGGGACTCCTCGGGCGCGGTGTTCGGTGCCCTGTGCGTCAATGTCGACATCGGTGCGGCGAGCGAGGTCCACGCCCTGCTGGGAGCGCTGACCGGGCTCGGCGCGGCCCCCGCCGAGCCGCCCGTCACCACCTTCGGCGACGACATCGACTCCGTCGTCGACGTCATGCTCGACGCCCACCGGCACCAGTCGTGGGCGCTGCTCGACCGCACCGGGCGCCTGGACCTGTTCCGGAGCCTGGACGAACGGGGCGTGTTCGCGGTGCGGCGCGCGATCGAGCAGGTGGCCGGACGGCTCGGGATCTCGCGGGCGTCCGCGTACAGCTACCTGTCCCAGTCGCGAAAACAGCCGAACCGGGAGCAGTCGAACCGGGAGCAGCCGCACCGAGATCAGCCGAACCGAGAACAGCCGGACACCGGAGGACACCCGTGACGACCACCACCCCGCCGGTCACCCTGGACGACGTCCTGGACGCGGCCTCCCGGCTCAAGGGCGTCGCCCACCGCACACCGGTGCTGCGCTCACGGACGCTCGACGCGCTGGTCGGCGCCGAGGTCTTCCTCAAGTGCGAGAACTTCCAACGGGTCGGCGCCTTCAAGTTCCGCGGCGCCTACAACGCGGCCTCCCGGCTCACCCCGGACCAGCTCGCCCGGGGTGTCGCCGCCTACTCCTCCGGCAACCACGCCCAGGCCGTCGCCCTGGCCGCCCGAGAGCTCGGCACCACCGCGGTGATCGTCATGCCTGAGGACGCCCCGCGTTCCAAGCGGGCGGCCACCGAGGGCTACGGCGCCCAGATCGTCACCTACGACCGCTACACCGGCGACCGCGAGGCCATCGCCGAGGCACTGGCCGCCGAGCGGGGCCTGGCGCTCATCCCGCCGTACGAACACCCGCACGTGATGGCGGGACAGGGCACGGCGGCCCTCGAACTCCTTGAGGAGACAGGGGAGTTGGACGCTCTGCTCGTGCCGGTCGGGGGCGGCGGACTGATGGCGGGAAGCGCCACCGCAGCCAAGGGACGACACCCCGGCATCCGCATGATCGGCGTGGAGCCGGAGGTCGGCGACGACACCAAGCGGTCCCTGGAGGCGGGGCGGCGGATCAGCGTGCCGGTGCCCAGGACCATCGCGGACGGACAGGCCGTGCACACGCCCGGCGAGCTGACCTTCTCGGTGAACCGGCGGCTGGTCGACGAGATCGCCCTGGTTTCCGACGACGAGATCCGCGACGCGATGCGGTTCGCCTTCGAGCGGCTGAAGATCGTGCTCGAGCCGAGTGGCGCCGCCGCGCTGGCCGCCCTGCTCGGCGGCAGGGCGGGTGACCTGCCGGACCGTGTCGGCGTGATCGTCTCCGGCGGCAATGTCGACGCGGAGCGCTTCGCGCGTCTGTGCGCGGGCCAGGACTGACACCGGCCCCGAATGGCAGCCCCGGGCGGAGGGGCGGACGATGGGGGGATGGGGCGCGGACCCCGCCGGTGCCGCCCGGGAGCGGGTGGGAGACGGAGACCGGCCCCGGCCGTATCGAACACGGCCGGAAGGGAGAGCCGTCATGTTTGAGGTCAAGACGCTCGACAAGCCGGACGAGCGCAGGGATTTCCCCAAGGGGCACCTCGAAGCGGTCCACATGACCGGACTGGACTTCGCCGTGGGTACCTTCGAGCCCGGCTGGCGCTGGTCCGAGTCCGTGGGGCCGATCGCGGGGACCAGGAGCTGCGAGGTCCACCACAACGGCTATGTGGTCCAGGGCCGGATGCACATCGTGATGGACGACGGCGGCGAGGGCGAAGTGGGGCCCGGTGACATCTTCGTGGCGGCGCCAGGACACGACGCCTGGGTCGTCGGCGACGAACAGTGCGTGGTCCACGACTTCGCGGGCGGCATGGCGAAGGACTACGCGAAGAGCAGGTGAGGCACGCCCGTTCCCGGCCGTCACCTCTCACACCGTGACGACGACCTTCGCTCGCCGACGACCCGAGCCGGCAGGTGACGGCCGGGCTCGCCGCGATCTCGGGGCGCCGTACCCGCAGTCGGCGGCCTGAGCCGTCCGATCGGTGCGCCCGGGGCGGGCCTGGTGACCGCCGGTCCCGCCCGGCGCGCCGCAGGAGGACGGACGGGACGGGCAGCCGTCAGATCGGCAGCAACCGTCCCACCAGTGCGCTGAGCTGTCGCACATTGCGGCACTCGTGCATCTCCACCAGCCCGGCGTACTCGTACGCGGCCGAGTCCCCCGTGCCCCACTGCGCAGTCGCCTCCGGGTTCAACCAGTAGACGCGGCGCGCCCGTTCGGCGATCTCCCGCACGGCGGACAGGTTCGGGTCGCTCATGTTGGTACGGGCGTCACCGAGCACGAACACCGTGGCGCGCGGGCTCACCGCGTCGCCGTGGTGCCCGGCGAACTCGCCCAGTGCGACGCCGTAGTCGCTGCTGCCGTGCCAGCCGGTGAGGGTGGCCTCGGCGCGGATGCGTGCGCCGAGCCCCTCCGGGTCGGCCGCGCCGTGTTCGAGGAGCCGGGTGACCTCGTCGAGCCGGTTGACGAAGGCGAACACCCGCACCTTGCTGAACTGGTCGTGCAGCGCCTGCACCAGCAGCATCGTGAAGTCCGAGAACCCCGACACCGAGCCCGACACGTCGCACAGCAGCACCAGTTCGGGACGGGCCGGCCGACGCCGCCGCAGCACCGGCTTCATCGGCACCCCGCCCGTCGACAGGGAACCGCGCAGAGTCCGCCGCAGATCGATGCTGCCCCGCGCGGCACGACGACGGCGGGCCGCGAGCCGGGTGGCGAGCTTGCGGGCCAACGGCTGTACCGAGCGCCGCAGTTCGGCCAGCCGGTCCTTCCCGGCGAACAGGAAGTCGACCCGGTCGGTGGTGGTGGCCACCGCCCGCCGCGCGAGCTCGTCCCTGCCGCGCCGTTCCGCGATCCGCCGCCGTGCCTCCGTCGCCACCAGGGCGCGGAACACCGCGATGCGCCGCCGGATCTCGTCCTCCAGCAGCCGGTCGGCGAAGTCCGAAGCGCCGTGCTGTGCGCGGAGGGTGTCGCGGACGGGCGCGAGGAGCGTCTGCGGCCGAAGCCATTCGAGTGTCTGGTACGACGACCAGCCGTCCGAGCCGGGGGAGTTGCCGTAGCCGCCGAACCCGTCGACCGCCTGCGCCGCCAACCGGGCCATCAGCGCCTCGTCGTTCGCGGCGAGGGCTTCGGAAAGGCGTGTCCGCATGTCCTCCCGGCCTGCGGAGACCTCCTTGGGCGCGCCGACGCCGCGCGGAAAGTACAGGTCGAAGACCGGGTCGAACACCTGCCGTTGGGCGGTCCCGTGCAGCAGCGTCGCCGCCAGCCCCTCCCGTAGCCGCTCCCGGTCCGCCAGCCCGAGCGCCTCGACCGCCTGCGCCGCGTCCACGGTCTCACCCGTCCCGATGCGCATCCCGTGCGCGCGCAGGGCGCCGACCAGGGAGGTGAGCCGCTCGGCGGTGCTCACACCGCGTCCAGGTCGAGCTTGGCCCCGGCCTTGAGGATGTCGTCCTGGTGCTTGAGGAGCACGCCCAGGGTGTCCCGTACGACCGTCTCGTCGAGGTGGTCCGCGCCGAGCGCGAGGAGCGTGTGCGCCCAGTCGACGGTCTCCGCGACCGACGGCACCTTGCGCAGGTCCATGGCCCGCAGCGCACCGACGACCCGGACCACGGACCTGGCCAGGGTCTCGTCGAGGCCGGGCACCTTCAGCCGTACGATCCGCCGCTCCAACTCCTCCTCGGGGAAGCCGATGTGCAGGAACAGGCAGCGGCGGCGCAGGGCCTCCGACAGCTCACGGCTGGCGTTGGAGGTGAGGACGACGAAGGGACGGCGGGTGGCGGTGATGGTGCCGAGTTCGGGAACGGTGACCTGGAAGTCGCTGAGCACCTCCAGGAGCAGGCCCTCGACCTCGACGTCCGCCTTGTCGGTCTCGTCGATGAGGAGGACCTTGGGCTCGTCGCCGCGGATCGCCGTCAGCAGGGGCCGGGGGAGCAGGAACTCCTCGCTGAAGATGTCCGTGCGCGCCTCGTCCCAGCTCTCGTCCCGACCGGCGCTGATCCGCAGCAGCTGCTTGGCGTGGTTCCACTCGTACAGAGCCCGGGACTCGTCGACCCCCTCGTAGCACTGCAGCCGGACCAGCTGTGCGGCGGCGACTTCGGCGACCGCCTTGGCCAGCTCCGTCTTGCCGACCCCGGCGGGGCCCTCCACCAGGAGCGGCTTGCCGAGCCGGTCCGCGAGGAAGACGGTCGTGGCGATCGCGGGGGAGGCGAGGTAGCCGGTCTCGGCGAGGCGCGCGGAGACGTCGTCGACGGATGTGAACAGCAACGGGGCCTCCGGCGCGGGTGCGAACAGGTGTCCAGGTAACTATCTAAGCGCTTGTTCACCGCTTCTGTCACGCGACCGCAGGGTGGGGGAGCGACGATGCCGACCCCGCCGGATGCGGCCGGCACGCACGGCGAAAGGGGGCCGCCACCGAAGTGGCCGCCCCCTGGCCGGAGTCGTCACGCCGCCAGACCCACCGCCTCCACCGCCCGGGTACGCAGCACCCGGTGGGCCGTGGCCAGGCTCGTCCCGACCGTCGCCGCCGCCGCGATCGACACCACCGCCAGCCAGATGCCGAGCCCCTGGTGGGGCAGCACCGAGTCGCTGCGCACGACGGTGAACGGCACGATCCCGGCCAGCGCCGCCACCGTGCCGAAGAACACCCCGACGGCCGTGAGGACCAGCCCCTCCACGCCCACCGTGCCGAGCACCTGCCCGGGCGTCGCCCCGGCGAGTCGCTGCTGCCCGAACTCCCGGCCGCGGTAGGTCGTCGCCGCGTAGAGCGAGTTGACCAGCATCACGCAGACGAACACCACGATGATGCCGACGACCGTGAGGTTCAGCGTCTGCAGGTTCTTCGCCTCGACGGTCCTGACCGCGCCCGACGCCCGCACGGCGTCACTCTCCACGCCCTGCATGTACAGCGTGGCCACGGACACCGCAGTGAAGAGGATCAGCGACATCAGGATCCCGGAGAGGTGCTCCGCCCGCCGACGCAGGTTCCGCACCGCCAGCCAGCCGCTCGCACCGGTCAGCGGCAGCCGGTCCAGCACACCTGTCAGCAGCCGCGGCGCGAGCAGCGCGAACCCCACGGACAACAGGATCGCCCCGTACGCCGGCGTCGCCATGAGCGCCTCGTCCGTCGCCGAGAAGGCGAAGGTGGACATCACCGACACGGCACCGAGACCGAGAGCCGCGTACGCGAAGACCGTCCGGGCCCGGCCCCGCTGCCGACGCCCGCGCGTGGCCCGTCGTACGGCGAGGAACGCGGCACCCGCCGCCGCGACCAGAGTGATGTCGACGCCCGACATCAGCGCGACGGCCCCGAATGAGGGGTCGACGCTCTGAGCGACCTGCCCGCTGTCCTGGAAGGCGCCCACCAGCGCACGCCCGCCGAGCATCGCCGGTCCGATCGCCAGCACGGCACCGATCAGAGCGACCGCCACGGCCTCACCCACGACCATCCGCCTGATCTGGCCCGGAGTCGCCCCGGAGCAGCGCAGCAGCTCCAGCTCACCCGCCCGCTGCCGGACGTTGACCGTCAGCGTCGAGGCCACGGCGAAGAACACCAGGAGGGTGCCGTAACCGCCGACGACACTCGCGGAGGTGGTCAGCGTGTCCGCGCTCACCGGGTCGACGCCCGGCCGGCCCGCCGTGTCGTACAGCGAGTTGAACGTCATGATGATCCCCGCACCGAGGAAGGCGGCCAGCAGTGTCGCGAGGAACCGTCCGGGCCGTTGCCGTATCGACCGCATCGCCAGCATGAACATCCCTCACACCCCCGCCGTCACGTCGTCGCCCAGGTGCGCGAGGCGCTCGGCCACTGCGTCCGGTGTCGGCGCGTCCAGCCGGCCCGCGAGCCGGCCGTCCGCCAGGAACAGCACCGAGTCGGCCCAGGACGCGGCGACCGGGTCGTGGGTCACCATCACCACGGTCCGGCCGTGCACCCGCACCGCCTCCTGGAGCAGCCGCAGCACATCCCGCGCGCTACGGGTGTCCAGGGCGCCCGTCGGCTCGTCCGCGAAGATCACCCGGGGGTCGGCGACCAGGGCGCGGGCGATCGCCACGCGCTGCCGCTGACCGCCGGAGAGCTGGTCGGGCCGGTGGCCGAGCCGGTCACCGAGCCCGACGGCGGCCAGGACCTCCCCGGCCCGCCGCCGGTCCACACGCCGCCCGGCCAGCTTCAGCGGCAGCACCGTGTTCTGCGCCACCGTCAGCGTCTCCAGGAGGTTGTACTGCTGGAACACGAACCCGACGCGGCCCCGCCGGAACCTCGTCAGCTCCGCCTCGCCACCACCGGTCAGCTCCGTGCCGTCCACCCGCACGATCCCGCTGTCCGGCCGGTCGAGACCGGCCGCGCACTGCAGCAACGTGGACTTGCCGGACCCCGAGGGCCCCATCACCGCGGTGAAGGTGCCCCGGGCCAGGCTCAGCGTGACCCCGTCCAGGGCGGTCACGGCACTGTCGTCGGTGCCGTAGGTCTTGCTGACCTTGACCAGGCGCAACGCCTCGGTGGCGGGTCCCGTGTCGTGCGTACGCCGTGCAGTCGTGCGGAACATCGTCATCGCCCTCCGTCCGGCACGCCGTGTGCCTCGCCCAAAAAGCTACGCAGCGTGGGCTCGGGACACATGGGGCGCAGAACCCGTCTTGCGGGGTGTACCCAGTGACACCTCCCGGCGGATACGACAGGGTGATCGCCATGACCGACGGAATAACCTGGCTCGCCGAGCCCCGGTCCATCGCCTGGGGCGGATACGGCATCGTGATGGCGCGGGACCTCGAATCGGAGTCCCTGGCACGGCGGGTCGCCGCCACCGGGTTCCGGGGCAGAACCAGCACCCGCTTCATCGGAGAGCTCACCGGCCGCCAGACCCAGGACGTGCTGGACGGCGTCTTCGGCAGCGGCCACGAAGAGATCGCCCTGCGCCACGGAGAGGTCGGCGAGTGGTCGTACGTCGTCAAGTACGGCTGCTGGCAGGCCCAGTTCGGTCCCGCGCCCCGCGTCGACCGAGGCGAACTCCACGTCTTCCAGCTGGAGTTCGAGGAGGAGAACGGCAAACCGGTGCCGCCGAACTTCGCCTACTGCCACGACGAGCGCCTGATGTGCGCGTTCAACCTGCACCTGGACGGCTCCTGGGGATACGACGGGGTCCAGGGCGAGCCCGGGTTGGCGTCCGCCGTGCAGGACCGGTTGACCGCCGCCGGACTCCCCGACCACGACCTGGACCGCCGGACCGTGCACCGCACCTCGCTGAAGGTCCTCCAGGAGCACTTCGGTCTGTCATTGCCCAGGCGGCGGATCGTGGAGGGGGCGCTGCCCACGCTCCTGCTGACCGCGCCCTGACCAGAGGGCGTTGTCAGTGGCGCGCTGTACGTTTTCGGGCATGGGGATCTATCTGGTGAGCGTCGGCGCGCGGGAGTGGTTCGACGAGGCCAAGGACGAGGACGACGACGAGGAAGAAGGCGGCAGGGGCGCTCTCGCCTCGGCGCTCGGCGCGGAGTTGAGCCGACGCGGACTGCCGCCGTACCGGTCCGTGCCGGAAGCACCGGAGCGGATGGTGCGCGGGGCGGGGATGTCGTTCGAGGAGAAGCTCGTGCCCTCCATGGACGGCTTCGAAGCACTGTGCCGTACGCATCTGTCGCCGGAGGAGCATGACGTGCTCTGCGGATGGTCGGTGCTGGTGCCGTTCTCCCTCGACGAGGCGATCCGGCTGCCCGTTGCCACCGCCTACACGGACACGGCCGTGGTGGCCGGCGCGCCTCAGGTCCTCGCCCTCGCCGAACGGCTCGCGACGGTCGTCGCCCTGCCGGTGGACGAGATACCGGCGGCCTGCGACAACCTCGACCTGACCATGTGGTTCCTGGACGGCCCGGCGAAGGACGCGGCCGCCGCCCGGCCGGGACCGTGGGGCGAGGACCTGGACGCAGCCTTCTATGTGGCCCTGTATCTGCGAGCCGCCCAGCACTCCCTGCGCCGCGGCTGCCCGATCGTCTACTGCTGACGTCCCGCGTCGCACGACGGTCCACCGGCTGATGAGGCAGGCAATCCGTTTTTGAACGGTTCCCATGCGCGCCTGGCGGACATGAGCCCGCCGCATCAGTGGACACGTGTCGGAACAGGCATCATCATCAACCCGACCGATGGGTTGAATCGATACAACTCCGAGCAGTCGAAGGGACACCGGGATGACCGACGGAGTCGACCGCACCGCCGTCGAGGGCCTGACCGTGGAGCACCGAGCCAACCCGCTCGGCGTGGACGCGGCCCGCCCGAGATTCGGCTGGCGCACCGCGTCCCGGGTCCGCGGCCGGCGCCAGACGGCGTACCGCATCCTCGTGGCCTCCACGCCCGACCGTCTGACCGACGGCCGGGCGGACGTCTGGGACAGCGGCCGCACCGACTCGGCGGACTCGGTGGCCGTCCGCTACGCGGGCCCCGGCCTGCGTGCCTCGACGCGCTACCACTGGACGGTCCAGCTCTGGGACGAGAACGGCCGGCCGCTGCCCGAGGCCCCGACCGCGCGCTTCGAGACCGGACTGCTCAGCACCGACGGCGTGACCGGCTGGGACGGCGCCCGGTGGATCACCATGGCGGGCAAGGCGGCAGGCAGCGCGGGCGCACCCCTGCTCCGGACGCAGGCGGAACTCGCGCACGCACCCGTTCGTGAAGCCCGGCTCTACGTCTCCGCACTCGGCGTGTACGACGCCTACGTCAACGGCCGCCGGGTCACCGTGCCCCAGGGCGGCACCACCACCCTTGAGCTCCTCACCCCGGGCTGGACCAACTACGACACCACCGTCAACTACTTCACCTACGACGTGACCGGCCTGCTCGTGGGCGA
The DNA here is from genome assembly GCF_036174265.1 of Streptomyces sp. NBC_00285. Classification (NCBI taxonomy): domain Bacteria; kingdom Bacillati; phylum Actinomycetota; class Actinomycetes; order Kitasatosporales; family Streptomycetaceae; genus Streptomyces; species Streptomyces sp. NBC_00285. The sequence goes on from NZ_CP108055.1 coordinate 9,391,061, forward strand.
GCGGGAGCGGCAGGTCACCCTCGCCGCCGTGCTGGGCAACGGCTGGTACAACGGCCGCGTCTCCGACAACAGCGTCTACCACTCCCCGGACGGCAACCGCCTCGCCCTCAAGGCCAAGCTCCTGATCCGCTACGAGGACGGCTCGCAGCAGAGCGTCGTGACCACGCCCGGCGACGACTGGCGGGCCACGGACACCGGCCCCTACCGGGCCGACGATATCTACGACGGCCAGACCTACGACGCCCGCGCGGAACTGCCCGGCTGGACGGCGAACGGCTTCGACGCCGCCGCCTGGTCCGGAGTCGAGGAACACGACTTCACCACCAGGTTCCCCGGCTCCCGGCTGGTCGCCCACCCGGGCGAGTCGGCCCGGCTGATGCCCCGATGGGACCGCAGGCCGCAGTCCATCACCGTGCACACCGGCGGAAGCGACTTCGTCCTCGACCCCACCCGGACGGTCACCGATCCCGCCGAGGCCGCCACCGCCCCGCTGACCCTGCACCCTGGCGACACCGCGGTGATCGACCTCGGCCAGAACATGGTCGGCGTCCCGCGCTACACCCTGCGCGGGCCGGCCGGCGCCCAGGTCACCTTCGCGCCCGGGGAGATGCTCAACGACAGCAGCGCGGGCGCCGACGGCCCCGAGGGCTCCGTGTACCGGGCCAACCTCCGCACCGCCGGGGCCGCCAGCACGTATGTCCTCAAGGGCGACCCGAAGGGCGAGACCCACCAGGACTCCCTGACCTTCTACGGCTTCCGCTACCTCTCCGTCACGACGACCACCACCGTCACCCTCACCGAACTGACCGGCAGGGTCGCCACCTCCGCCCTCCACGACATCGGCGACCTCACCACGGACGACCCCGACGTCAACCAGCTGATCAGCAACGTCCGTTGGGGCCAGCGCGGCAACTACCTCTGGGTACCCACCGACTGCCCCCAACGCGACGAGCGCTGCGGGTGGACCGGCGACACCCAGCTCTTCGCCGCCACAGGCCTCTACAACGCCGACGCGGTCGCCTTCCTGAGCCACTTCCAGGACATCCTGATCGACTCGCAGCGCACCTACGGCGCCGACGGCGCCCAGTTCACCTGGATCGCCCCCGGAGCCCGCTTCAACGATCCGGACCCGGCGAGCGGCTGGGCGGACTGCGGGGTCGTCGTCCCCTGGACCGTGTGGCAGATGAGCGGTGACACCACCATCGTCGACCGCAGTTGGGAGGCGATGACGGCCTACATGGACTGGATCCGCGCGCGCACCGGCGACAGCCACTGCGGACAGGGTGCCGTCTTCGGTGACTGGCTGGCCTTCCAGGTGACCAGCACCCAGCTCATCAGCGACGCCTACTACGGCTACAGCGCCCGGCTCATGGCGGACATGGCCCGCGCCACCGGACGCACCGCCGAGGCCCACGCCTACGAAGAGCTCTTCGGACACGTCAAAAGGGCCTTCATCACCAAGTACCTGAGCACCGAGGGCGGTCGCCTCACGGTGCGTTCCAGCCTCGGCTCCCCGCCGCCGTGGACTCCGGGCGACAGCCCCACCCGGACCGAGGACGACACCCAGACCGCGCTGCTCTGGATCCTCAAACTCGGCCTGTACGACACCGAGGAGCAGCGTCGCCGGCTGGTCGAGCTCCTCGCGCAGAACATCGGCAACGACGCCGCCTACAAGGCCGCTCATCCCGACAGCACCCGTGTCGGGCACGCGGAGAACACCCTCTCCGTCGGCTTCCTCGGCGTGAACGTCCTGGCCCCCGTCCTCACCGCGGAGGGTCAGGCGGAGCTGGCGTACAAGGTGGTGCACCAGGACGCCATGCCGTCCTGGCTGTACTCGGTGAAGAACGGCGCGACGACGGTGTGGGAGCGCTGGAATTCGTACTCCAAGGAGAACGGCTTCGGTCCGGTCGAGATGAACTCGTTCAACCACTACTCCTACGGGGCGATCGTGGAGTGGATGTACGAGAGCATGGCCGGTATCGCGAGGGATCCCGCCCACCCGGGCTTCAAGCACTTCTTCCTGCGGCCCCACCTCGACCCGACCGGCGAGATCACCCGGGTCTCCGGCTCGCACCGGTCGCCCTACGGCGAGATCCTCAGCGAATGGGCGGTGCGGGACAGCGAGTTCGCGTACCGGGTCGCGGTCCCCGCCAACAGCACCGCGACCCTGCGCGTCCCCACGGCCGACCCCGGCTCCGTGTGCGAGGGCCACACCCCCCTGTCACGCGTCAGGGGGGTGACGTACCTGGGGTTCGAGGACGGCACCGCGTCCTTCGAACTTCCCTCGGGCCGCTACGAGTTGACCTCTGCACTCGACTGACTGCCGACCAGTACGACCTCCAGGGTGCGCGGACCGTGCACCCCCTCGACCCGGTCCAGTTCGATGTCACTGGTCGCCGAAGGTCCGGAGATCCACGTCAGCGGGCGGGCCGGGTCCAGCTGTTCGAGGGCCTGCGGGATGGAGGAGACGACCTGGTCCGGGACCCGTACGACACAGATGTGGTGGTCCGGGACGAGGGTGATACGGCGGCGGCCCTGGTCCGGGCCGCCGTCCAGCACGATGGTGCCGGTCTCGGCGACGGCCACCGCGCACGCCGTGACCACGCTGTCGATCCGGTCCAGTTCGTGCGGCGTGGTGACGGCCCGGTCCGGGATCTGCTCGGCGTCGGCGTCCGCCAGCCAGGCCTGCTCCAGGCCCGGCGGCACGAGGACCGTCTTCGCCCCGCGGGCCGCCAGCATCCCGGCGAGCGTCGCCGGCAGGTCGGCCGCCGTGCAGCGGTGCACGATCGCCCGGTAGTCCGCGAGGTTCTCGGCCAGCAGCTCCACGGTTTGCTCGACGCTCCGGTCGCCGTGCTCCCGCAGATACGCGCGCTCGATCGGGGTGTCCTCGCCCGGGCTGTCGGCCAGCGCGCGCCGCACCCGGCCCAGGATCCGTTCCCTGCTGCTCACTTGCCGCCCTCCTTGCCGCCGCCTGTGCGCTGCCACCAGTCGCGGAACGGTTCCGCCGGCACGGGAGGCAGATCCCGGGTGTCGCTCCACGCCTTGCCGGGACCCGGCAGGGTGCGCGGATGCAGGCGCCGGGTGCGCGAGGCGAGGCGCTGGCCGGTGCGCAGGGCACCGGGGTGGGCGAACGCCCAGCGGGCCGCCCGCATCGCCGCGCGCTCGGCGGCGTGCCCCTTGGCGGGCTTCAGCACCACCTTGTTGCCCTCGTGGACCACCGGGCCGCCCTGCACGATCCGCTCCCGCAGATGCACCAGCACCTCGGGGATGTCGATGGCCACCGGGCAGACCTCGTAGCAGGCCCCGCACAGAGTCGAGGCGTACGGCAGTGAGGCGTCGATCTCGCTTCCCGTGCCCCGGAGTTGAGGACTGAGGATCGCGCCGATCGGGCCCGGATAGACCGAGCCGTAGGCGTGTCCGCCGGCTCGCTCGTACACCGGGCAGACATTCAGGCAGGCGGAGCAGCGGATGCAGCGCAGGGCCTGGCGGCCGACCTCGTCGGCCAGGGTGTCGCTGCGGCCGTTGTCGAGCAGCACGAGATGGAAGGTCCCCGGGCCGTCCTCGTCCGTGGTGCCGGTCCACGTGGACGTGTACGGGTTCATGCGCTCGGCGGTCGAGGAGCGGGGGAGCGTCTGGAGGAAGACCTCCAGGTCCTGCCAGGTCGGCACGATCTTCTCGATGCCGACGACCGAGATCAGCGTCTCGGGCAGGGTCAGACACATCCGGCCGTTGCCCTCGGACTCCACGACCACCAGGGTGCCCGTGTCGGCGACCATGAAGTTGGCGCCGGAGATGCCGACCTTGGCGCGCAGGAACTTCTCCCGCAGGTGCAGCCGTGCGGCCTCCGCCAGTTCGGCGGGCGTGTCGCTGAGCCCTTCGGGGGCCGGGCGGCCCCACTCGCTCATCTCCCGCTCGAAGATGTCCCGGATCTCGCCCCGGTTGCGGTGGATGGCCGGGACGAGGATGTGCGAGGGCCGGTCCTTGCCCAACTGCACGATCAGCTCGGCGAGATCGGTCTCGTAGGCGCGAATGCCCTCGGCTTCGAGGGCCTCGTTGAGCCCGATCTCCTGCGTGGCCATCGACTTGACCTTGACGACCTCCGACTCGCCGGTCATCTTCACGAGTTGGGTGACGATGTCGTTGGCCTCGTCGGCGTCGGCGGCCCAGTGGACCGTGCCGCCCGCAGCCATGACCGACTCCTCCAACTGCACGAGATAGCGGTCGAGATGACGCAGTGTGTGGTCCTTGATCTGCTTGCCGGCCTCCCGCAGCTGAGCCCAGTCGGACACCTCGGCGACGGCCTTCTCCCGCTTGGCGCGGATCGTGTGCGTGGCGTGGCGCAGATTGCCGCGCAGCGTCGGGTTGTTGACGGCCTCGTGTGCGGCCTCGGGGAAGGCCGGCATTCCTACGAACGTCCCGCTCATGGTGTCGGCTCCTCTTCCGTGCTCGCCAGGATCTCCGCGATGTGCACCGGCCGCATGTCCGACTCCAGCCGGCCCATCGTGCCGCCGATGTGCATCAGGCACGAGTTGTCGGCCGCGCACAGCACTTCGGCGCCCGTCGACTCGGCGTTGCGCACCTTGTCGGTACCCATCGCCGCCGAGACGTCGGGGTTCTTCAGCGCGAACGTGCCACCGAAGCCGCAGCACTCGTCGGCGCCCGGAAGCTCCTTCAGTTCAAGCCCCTTGACCGCCTGGAGCAGCCGCCGGGGCCGGTCACCGAGCCCCAGTCCACGCAGTCCGTGACAGGTCGGGTGGTAGGTCACCGTGTGCGGGTAGTACGCCCCCACGTCCGTCACCCCCAGCACGTCCACCAGGAACTCCGTCAGCTCGAACGTCTTCGGCACCACGGGCGCCAGCGCGGCTGCGAGGCCGCTCCCGCGTCCCTCAGCGCGGGCCCGCTCACCCATCCGCGGATACAGCTCCCGCACCATCGCCCCGCAGGAGCCGGACGGCGTCACGATCGCCTCGTACTCCCGGAATACATCGGAGAAATGCCGGGCCAGCGGTTCCGCCTCATGCCGGTAGCCGGTGTTGTAGTGCGCCTGCCCGCAGCAGGTCTGGGACATCGGGAAGTCGACGTCGACGCCCAGCCTGGTCAGCAGTTTCACCACAGCGCGCCCGGTGTCCGGATACAGCGTGTCGTTGACACAGGTCAGGAACAGGGCGACACGCATCGCGGCTCCTTGTGGTCGGTCATCGGATGAGTGTGGGGCACCACCCCCACGCGTTCAGCGTAGTGGGGGAGTGGTCCGGGGCGGAGGCCCGGGGAAGATTCAGGTCATTTCCCGGCGAGGCGGGCCTGCGCCTCGTGCCAGCGGGAGGTGTCGCCCTGCGGCTCGTACCGCGTGAGGGGCTGCGTCCGGGTGAGCAGTTCGCGGCCGCCCGCGAGGTCGCCGACGAGGCCGTGGGTCCGGGCCTGGACCAGGACGTTCCCGAGAGCGGCCGCCTCGGTCGGCCCCGCCACCACCGGCAGCCCGCAGGCGTCGGCGGTCAGCTGGCACAGCAGCGCGTTGCGGGTACCGCCACCGACGACGTGCACGACGTCGACGGGGTGGTCGGCCAGCCGCTGCGCGTCCTGGACGGCCCTGCGGTGGGCGAGGGCCAGCGAGTCGAGGATGCAGCGGGTGATCTCGGCGGGGGAGACGGGCACCGGCTGCCCCGAGGCGCGGCACGCCTCGGCGATCCGCTCCGGCATCCGGCCCGGCGCGAGGAAGGCGGCGTCCCCCGCGTCCACCACCGACCGCAGCGCGGGCGCCTTGGCCGCGTCGAGGAGCAGTTCGCCCAGATCCGGGTCGCCCCAGGCCCGCAGGCACTCCTGGAGCAGCCACAGCCCCATGATGTTCCGCAGGTAGCGGACCGTGCCGTCGAGGCCCAGCTCGTTGGTGAAGTTGGCGGCCCTGCTCTCCTCCGTGAGCACCGGCGCGTTCAGTTCGAGGCCCGCAAGGGACCAGGTGCCGGTGCAGATGTAGGCGAAGCGCTCACCGGACGCGGGGACGGCGGCCACCGCGGACGCGGTGTCGTGCGACCCGACGGCCGTCACCGGCACCGGGCCCGCGAGCCCGGTCTCCTCCAGCACCTCGGGCCGGAGCAGGCCCGCCGGATCACCGGGTTGGCGCAGCGGCGCGAACAACTCCAGGCCGATGCCCAGCCGCTCCGCGATGTCGTACGACCACTCCCGCGTGCGGGGATCGATCAGCTGGGTCGTCGACGCGTTGGTCAGCTCGGTGCCCTGCTCACCGGTGAGCCAGTAGGTGAGCAGATCGGGGATGAGCAACAGCCTCTCGGCACCCAGGAGTTGATCGGCGACAAGCTGGTACAGCGTGTTGAAGGGCGCGTACTGCAGTCCGGTGGCCGCGTACAGCTCGGGCGCGGGCACGGTCGCCCACACCTTCTGCGCGACACCCTCCGTACGGGAGTCCCGGTAGTGCACCGGGTTGCCGAGCAACGCCCCGTCGGCATCCAGGAGTCCGTAGTCCACGGCCCAGCTGTCGATGCCGACGGAGTCCACCTGCCCGGCCGCCCTGAGCCCGTCCAGGACACCGCCGTACAGGGAGAGGATGTCCCAGCGCAGGCCCTCCGGGATCCGGACCGGACGGTTCGCGAACCGGTGTGCCTCGGTGAGCTCCAGGCTGTCGGGGCCGACGCGGCCGACCATGACACGTCCGCTGGACGCGCCGAGGTCGACCGCGGCGTACGACTTCACGGACGCGCTCATCGCAGGAAGGCGGCCGCGACGCCGGCGTCGACGGGGACGTGCAGACCGGTGGTGTGGGTCAGCTCCCCACCGGTCAGCGCGAAGACGGCGTTGGCCACGTGCTCAGGAAGCACCTCGCGCTTGAGGATGGTCCGCTGGGCGTAGAACTCGCCCAGCTTCTCCTCCTCCACGCCGTACACGGCAGCCCGCTTGGCACCCCAGCCGCCGGCGAAGATGCCCGAGCCGCGCACCACACCGTCCGGGTTGACACCGTTGACGCGGATGCCGTGCTCGCCCAACTCGGCTGCGAGCAGGCGCACTTGGTGGGCCTGGTCGGCCTTGGTGGCGGAGTAGGCGATGTTGTTGGGCCCGGCGAAGACGGCGTTCTTGGAGGCGATGTAGACGATGTCGCCGCCGAGCTTCTGCGCGATCATCACCCGGGCCGCCTCCCGTGACACCAGGAAGGATCCGCGCGCCATGATGTCGTGCTGGAGGTCCCAGTCCTTGGCGGTGGTCTCCAGCAGAGGCTTGGAGATGGAGATGCCGGCGTTGTTGACCACCAGGTCCACGCCGCCGAAGGCCAGCACCGCGGCCCGGAACGATGCGGCGATCTGCTCCTCGGACGTGACGTCCACGGTCACGGCGACGGCCTTGTCGGGCCCGCCGAGTTCTTCGGCGACCGCGGAGGCGTTCTCGGCGTTGAGGTCGGCGACGACCACACAGGCGCCCTCGGCGACAAGACGCTGCGCGATGGCCCTGCCGATCCCGCTGCCCGCGCCGGTCACCAGGGCCACACGGGTGGCGAGCGGCTTGGGCTTCGGCATCCGCTGGAGCTTGGCCTCCTCAAGGGCCCAGTACTCGATGCGGAACTTCTCGGACTCCTCGATGGGCGCGTACGACGACACGGCCTCGGCGCCCCGCATCACGTTGATCGCGTTGACGTAGAACTCGCCCGCGACCCGCGCGGTCTGCTTGTCCTTGCCGAAGGAGAACATGCCGACACCCGGGATCAGTACGATCGCCGGGTCGGCGCCGCGCATGGCGGGGGAGTCGGGCAGGGCGTGCCGCCGGTAGTAGGCGGCGTACTCCTCGCGGTAGGCGGCGTGCAGCTCGTCGAGCCGGGCGATGGCCTCGTCCAGCGGCGCGGCGGGCGGCAGGTCCAGGACCAGCGGCCGGACCTTGGTCCGCAAGAAGTGGTCGGGGCAGGAGGTGCCGAGCGCGGCGAGGCGCGGGTGTTCGGCGCGGGCCAGGAACTCCAGCACGACCTCGGAGTCGGTGAAGTGCCCGACCTGCGGCCTGTCCTGGGACGCGACGGCCCGGACGTACGGCGCGAGGGCGGCGGCCCGGACCCGCCGGTCGGCCTCGGGAAGGGCGTCGTATCCCTCGATGACGGGGCCGAAGGGTTCGGCCCTGCCGCGCTCCTCCAGGAACCTCTCGGCGGTCCGGATGATGTGCAGGGAGTTGCGCTCGCACTCCTCGGCGGTGTCGCCCCATGCGGTGATGCCGTGCCCGCCGAGAACGACGCCGATCGCCTGCGGGTTGGCCTCCTTGATGGCGGCGATGTCCAGCCCCAGCTGGAATCCGGGGCGCCGCCACGGCACCCAGGCGACGGTGTCCCCGAAACACTCGGCGGTCAGCTTCTCCCCGTCGGCCGCGCAGGCGAGCGCGATACCGGAGTCGGGGTGCAGGTGATCGACGTGGGCGGCCTCGACGAGGCCGTGCATGGCGGTGTCGATGGAGGGGGCCGCACCGCCCTTGCCGTGCAGGCAGTAGTCGAAGGCGGCGACCATCTCGTCCTCGCGCTCGACACCCGGGTAGACGTCGACGAGCGCGCGCATCCGGTCCAGCCGCAGCACGGCGAGCCCGCCCTCGGTCAGGGTCCCGAGGTCACCACCGGACCCCTTGACCCACATGAGCTCGACGTCACCGCCGGTGACGGGGTCGGTGTCGGTGCCCTTGGCGGACGTGTTCCCACCGGCGTAGTTCGTGTTGCGGGGGTCGGCGCCGAGTCGGTTGGACCGGGCCAGGAGAGCGGCGGCTTCGGGATGGGTTGCCATGACGTTCGGTTCCTTCTGAAGAGAGGGGAAGTTTTTCCTACCTAGGGGCGCGGGGAACTGCGCGACCAGCCACAAACGGCCTGCACCCCGCATACGACAGAACCCGGCAGACGCCTACGCCCCCCACCCGGCCTGTTCCCCACCGACCCGCTCGGCCACGATCTTCTCGGCCCACCCGGACCGCTTGTACGCACCCATCGGATCCACGTCCAGCCCCATCTCCTCGCGCACCTCACGAAGCAGCGGCCGCACATCCGTGTTGTACGCGTCCATCACCACGGCGTTGGCCTCCAGGACATCGCCCTCGCGCTGAGCCACGGCGAGAGCGTCCCGGTCGACCAGGAGCGCCTTGGCGGTCGCCTCCTGGACGTTCATGACCGACCGGATGATCGCCGGGATCTTCGCCTCGATGTTGTGGCACTGGTCGAGCATGAACGCCACGTCGGAGGAGAACCCGCCGCCGCGCACCACCTCGTACATGATCCGGAACAGCTGGAACGGGTCGGCGGCGCCCACCATGAGGTCGTCGTCGGCGTAGAAGCGGGAGTTGAAGTCGAACCCGCCGAGCTTGCCCTCCCGCAGCAGGGTCGTGACGATGAACTCGATGTTGGTGCCGGGAGCGTGGTGCCCGGTGTCGACGACCACCTGGGCCTTGTCGCCCAGCTTCAGGCAGTGGGCGTAGGCCGTGCCCCAGTCCGGCACGTCCGTCGAGTAGAAGGCCGGCTCGAAGAACTTGTACTCAAGCAGCATCCGCTGTCCGTCACCCAGACGGTCGTACACCTCGGACAGGCCTTCGGCGAGCCGGTCCTGCCGCGCGCGGAGGTCGTCCTGGCCGGGATAGTTCGTGCCGTCGGCGAACCACAGCTTCAGGTCGCTCGACCCGGTCGCGTCCATGATGTCGACGCACTCCAGCAGGTGATCGAGAGCCTTCCGGCGCACCGAGGCGTCCGGATGGCAGATGCTGCCCAGTTTGTAGTCGTCGTCCTGGAAGGTGTTGGAGTTGATGGTGCCCAGCCGCACGCCCCGCTCCTCGGCGTACTTGGCCAGCGCCGCGTAGTCCTCGACCTTGTCCCAGGGGATGTGCAGGGCGACCGTGGGCGCGACCCCGGTCACCGCGTGGACCTGCGCGGCGTCGGCCAGCTTCTCCTGCGGCGTACGCGGTACGCCCTGCTGGGCGAACACCTTGAAGCGGGTTCCCGAGTTCCCGTACGCCCACGACGGCGTCTCGACTGCCTGGGTCTTGAGAGCGGCCTTCACCGCGGCGAGCTCGGTCACTTGAGGGCTCCTGTGACGTCGGGTCCGAAGGGCTTCCGAACGGCTTTACTGTGAAACGATTCAAGAGGGGAAAGTATGAGGCTGCCGCAGAGGTGTCAACCCCTGCGACCAAGCCCGGTGCCCGTGACACTGCTGTTATCTGAGTTCATCGAAAGATTTTCGACACGTACCCATTGACGTGACATGCGCTGCATGTCTAACGTCCCGGCAACCCAGTTGAAACCTTTCACGACGCAGTGAGGTCCGTCCCGCCGGCGTCGTCGAGGAGCCCCCAATGACCCACCCGTCCACCACGGGTCCGGCCCCGGTACTCGCGCTCAAGGACATCTCGAAGTCCTTCGGCGCGGTCCGCGCCCTGCGGGACGTCTCCCTGGAGCTGTTCTCCGGGGAGGTGCACGCCATCGCAGGCGAGAACGGCGCGGGCAAGTCGACCCTCATCAAGACCCTCGCAGGAGTGCACCGGCCGGACGCCGGCCAGGTACTGCTCGACGGCGAGCCGGTCGTCTTCCACGGCCCGGGCGACGCCCGCGACGCCGGTATCGCCGTGATCTACCAGGAGCCCACGCTCTTCCCCGACCTGTCGATCGCCGAGAACATCTTCATGGGCCGCCAGCCCCGGCGCGCCCTCGGGCGGATCGACCACAGGGCCACGCACGTCGCGACCCTGGCCCTGATGCAGCGCCTCGGCGTCGAGCTCGACCCCGACCGCCCGGCACGCGGCCTGTCCATCGCCGACCAGCAGATCGTCGAGATCGCCAAGGCGCTGTCCTTCGAGGCCCGCGTCCTGATCATGGACGAGCCGACCGCGGCCCTGACCGGCAGCGAGGTGGCCCGCCTCTTCGGCGTCGTCAGGGCACTGCGCGAGCAGGGCGCCGCCGTCCTGTTCATCTCGCACCGCCTGGAGGAGATCTTCCAGATCTGCCGGACGGTCACCACCCTGCGCGACGGCGCCTGGATCTCCAGCGAGCCGGTCGAGGGCATGACCGAGGACGACCTCGTCCGCCGTATGGTCGGCCGCGACCTCGAAGAGCTCTACCCGAAGCAGGACGTGCGGCCGGGCGAGGTCGCGCTCACGGTGAGCCAGCTGACCCGGGAGGGCGTCTTCACCGACGTCTCCTTCGAGGTCAGGCGCGGTGAGATCGTCGGCCTCGCCGGGCTCGTCGGAGCGGGCCGTACCGAGGTCGCCCGGGCGGTGTTCGGCATCGACCGCTGGGACGCCGGCGAGGTCGCCGTGGACGGGAAAGCGCTGGTCAACGGCGCGCCCTCCACCGCGATGGCCGCGGGACTCGCCCTGGTCCCCGAGGACCGGCGCGCCCAGGGCCTCGTGATGGACATGTCCATCGAGCGGAACATCGGCCTCACCGGACTCCGTACGACCGTCAAGGCCGGCCTCATGGACCGCGGCGCCGAACGCAGCCGCTCCCTCGACTGGGCCGTCAAGCTTCAGGTGAAGTACGCCCGGATCGCCGACACCGTCAACACGCTGTCGGGGGGCAACCAGCAGAAGGTCGTCCTCGCCAAGTGGCTGGCCACCGGCCCCAAGGTGCTCATCGTCGACGAGCCGACCCGTGGCATCGACGTCGGCACCAAGGCCGAGGTGCACCGGCTGCTCAGCGAGCTGGCCGCCGACGGGGTGGCCATCTTGATGATCTCCTCCGACCTGCCCGAGATCCTCGGCATGGCCGACCGCGTGCTCGTGATGCACGAGGGCCGCCTCGCCGCCGAGATCCCGCGCTCCGACGCCACCGAGGAAACCGTGATGGCCGCAGCCACCGGGAGGGCCGCCGCATGACGGTGACCACTCCTCAGCAGGCCCCTCCCGCGGAGGTGCCCAAGGCCGGTGCCACCCGGCTCGTCGACCGCGTGTTCAAGATGCGCGAACTCGCCATCCTGGCCGTCTTCCTGGTGATGATCGTCGTCACCCAGATCGGGAACAGCGACTTCCTGTCCGAACAGGGCATCAAGGACCTGCTCCTCAACGCCACGATCCTCGTCCTGGTCGCCACCGGCCAGTCCCTGGTCGTCATCACCCGCAACGTCGACCTGTCGGTCGGCTCCACACTCGGCATCACGGCCTTCGCCGCCGGCACCTATCTGCAGGGCGGCGGGAACCCCGTCCTCGCGGTGATCCTCGCGATCCTGCTCGGGATCGGCTGCGGCCTGGTCAACGGCCTCCTCGTCAGCCTCGGCCAGGTGCCCGCGCTGGTGGTCACCCTCGGCACGCTGTACATCATCCGGGGCATCGACTCCATCTGGGTCGGATCCCGCCAGATCACCGCGGCGAACCTCTCCAACGGGTTCATCGACTTCGGCTCCGGCGGCATCTCGGCCGTGCCCTACCTGGCCCTGATCGCGCTGGCCGTCCTCGTCGCCACCGCCTACTACCTCAAGCACTTCGGCAGCGGACGCGAGCTGTACGCACTCGGCTCCAACCCCGAGGCCGCACGGCTCGCCGGCATCCCGGTGCGCAAGCGCATCCTGGCCGCGTACACCTTCTGCGGCGCCCTGGCCGGTCTCGCCGGCGCCATGTACCTGGCCCGGTTCGGCAACGTCGACTCCGGCACCGGCACCGGCTACGAACTGACCGTCGTCAGCGCGGTCGTGGTCGGCGGCGTCGTCTTCACCGGCGGCTCCGGCAGCGTCTACGGCGCCGCCCTCGGCGCCCTGCTGCTGACCTCCATCAACAGTGTGCTGCCCGCCCTCGGCGTCAGTTCGGTCTGGGTGCTGGCCATCAACGGCATCCTGCTCATCCTCGCCATCGCGGTCGACCGGGTCGTCGCGCTGCGCGTGGCCTCCGCCCTGAAGAAGAGGAACGCCCGCCATGCCTGAGTCCTCCGGCCGCGCGAGCCGCTGGTCCCTGAGGTGGGACGGGGCTGTCGGCGCCCTGTTGGTCGTCGTCCTGCTGCTGTCCTTCACGACGGTCGACGGCTTCGGCAACGCCCTCAACCTGTCGTTCCTGATCGGGAACACCCTGCCGATCGCCCTGATCGCCCTGCCGATGACCCTCCTGGTGGTCTCCGGCGAGATCGATCTCTCCGTCGCCTCCACCGCCGGACTGTCCGGCTCGGTGATGGGCGTCCTGTGGAACCAGGGCCTGACGATCGAGATGATCATCCCGATCTGCCTGCTGCTCGGCGTGGTGTGCGGCCTGGTCAACGGCCTGCTCGTCACCCGGCTCGGCCTGCCGTCCCTCGCCGTCACCATCGGCACCCTCGCCGCCTACCGGGGCATCGCGCAGATCGTGCTCGGCTCCGACGCGGTGACCGACTTCCCGACGCAGTACCTGAACTTCGCGGCCGGGCGGATCGGCGACACCTTCCTCCCGCAGGCCTTCCTGCCCTTCCTCGTGCTGTTCGCGATCGCCGTGGTCGTCCTGCACGCCACACCGTTCGGACGGTCCACGTTCGCGACCGGTGCCAGCGAGGAGGCCGCACGGTTCGCGGGCATCCGGGTCAAGCGCCAAAAGCTCATCCTGTTCACGGTGACCGGGCTGATGGCCTCGCTCACCGGCATCTTCTGGGCGCTGCACTACGCCAGCGCCCGCTACGACAACGCGACCGGGCTCGAACTGTCCGTCATCGCCGCGGTGCTGCTCGGCGGCATCGACTTCGACGGAGGCAAGGGCACCCTCGGTGGCGCCATCGCCGGCGTGTTCCTGCTGGGCGCCCTGCAGAACGTCATGAGCCTTCAGGACGTCTCGGCGCAGTCCCAGATCGTCGTCACCGGCGTACTTCTGGTTCTCTCCGTGCTCGGCCCCCGGGTCGCACGGCAGATCGCGGTGGCGAGGGCGGGCCGCAGAGCCGCCTCGACTCCGGCCCCCTAGCTCCCACCCGACCCGCCCTGCAACCCCCGCTCACCCTCGTAAAGGACCCTCATCATGCGCAAGTCATCGATCCGTCGTGCCTGTGCGGCCCTCGCCGCCGGAACCTCTCTCGCTCTCGCCCTGACCGCCTGCGGCGGAACCACCAAGAAGGACGTGCAGGACGAGGGCGCCTCGGCCGCCTCGACCGCCAAGGCCGATCCGAACGCGGCCACCAAGAAGGGCCTGACCGTCGGCTTCCTGCCCAAGCAGGTCAACAACCCCTACTTCACCTCCGCCGACAAGGGCGGCGAGACGGCCCTGACGGAACTGGGCTCGAAGTACAAGGAGGTCGGCCCCTCCAGCGCCACCGACACCGCGGGCCAGGTCTCCTACGTCAACACGCTCACCCAGCAGCAGGTCAATGCGATGGCCGTGTCCGCGCAGGACCCGGGCGCCCTGTGCACCGCGCTCAAGCAGGCGATGACCAACAAGATCAAGGTCGTCACCTACGACTCCGACACCAAGCCCGAGTGCCGCAACGCCTTCGTCTCGCAGGCCTCCGCCGAGGACCTGGGCCGCACCGAGGTCCAGCTGCTCGCCGAGCAGATCGGCTACAAGGGCGAGATCGCGATCCTGTCCGCCGCACAGACCGCGACGAACCAGAACACCTGGATCGACTTCATGAAGGAGGAACTGAAGGGCGACAAGTACAAGAACATCAAGCTCGTCAAGGTCGCGTACGGCAACGACGACGCCCAGCAGTCCTTCCAGCAGACCCAGGGCCTGCTCCAGGAGTACCCGAACCTGAAGGGGATCATCTCCCCGACCACCGTCGGCATCAAGGCCGCCGCGCAGTACCTGTCCGGCTCCAAGTACAAGGGCAAGGTCAAGCTGACCGGCCTCGGCACCCCCAACGACATGCGCAAGTACGTCAAGAACGGCACCGTCGAGGGCTTCGAGCTGTGGGACCCGGCGAAGCTCGGCGCGCTGGCCGCGCAGACGGCCGTCGCGCTGGTCTCGGGCCAGATCTCCGGCAAGGAGGGCGAGACCTTCAAGGCCGGCGGCACCACGTACACCATCGGCAAGGACGGCGTGATCAACCTCGGCAAGCCGACCGTGTTCGACGCCAAGAACATCGACCAGTTCAACTTCTAGGTCAGTTCGACTTCCAGGCCCTGGAGGGTCGTTGATGCAACGCGTGTGCTTCCTGCTGAAGGTCCGTGCGGACCGTCTGGACGAGTACCGCGAGCGGCACGCCGCCGTGTGGCCGGAGATGCTTCAGGCGCTCTCGGCCACCGGCTGGCACAACTACTCGCTCTTCCTGCGCGAAGACGGCCTGCTGGTCGGCTACTTGGAGACCGAGGACTTCGCCGCCGCCCAGGCCGGCATGGCGGCCGCCGAGGTCAACGCCCGCTGGCAGAAGGAGATGGCGCCGTTCTTCGAGTCGCTGGACGGCGCCCGCCCCGACGAAGCCATGAAACCGCTCACCGAAGTGTTCCACCTCGCCTGACCGCACCCCCGCTCGACCCTCGCCGACAATGGAGTCCCCCGAGATGAAGAGACGTACGCTGCTGAGCGCAGCCCTCGCCGGAGCCGTGATGACCCCTGCCTTCACCAGCGGCACAGCCCGCGCCGCCGACCCCGGTCCCTCCGTCACCCGCACCGGCACCACCACGCTCGACACCCAGGCCGTCTTCTTCGTGTCCTACGACGGCCTGGTCAACAACAACTCGTTCCAGAAGAACGGCCTGTTGACCTACAAGGGCTACCAGTACGCGGTCTGGTACACCGCCGACAAGAACGCCGTCGTCGGCCGCCGTGTCCTCGGGGGCAGCACCTGGTCCACCGTCCAGGTCGGCCACACCCTGAAGTCCAGCGACTCCCACAACGTCATCTCCATGGGCGTCTCCAAGGTGGACGGCCGCCTCCACCTCAACATGGACTCCCACAGCGACGGCTTCACCTACGTCAAGTCGGTCGCCGGCCTCATGGACAACCCGGCCGGCCTGAGCTGGACCGCCGCCCGCTTCGGGTCCCCCCAGTCCACGCTGGACGGCGTGGCCCTGACGAGCCAGTTCACCTACCCCCAGTTCGTCTCCACCCCCGAGGGCAAGCTCCAGCTCAGCTACCGGGTCGGGATCTCCGGCAACGGCCGCAACGCCCTCGCGGAGTACGACGGTTCGAGCTGGACCAACCTCGGCGAGTGGTCCGCCTCCACCGGCACCTACACCAGCGAGCACGGCTCCAGCACGGTGCGCAACATGTACCTGCACGGCATCGACTACGACAGGAACGGCCGGCTGCACTCCTTCTTCACCTGGCGCGAGCAGAACGGCGCGGTGATGTGCTCCAGTGGCGGCATCACCAACCACGACACCGGCTACGTCTACTCCGACGACCGCGGCCGCACCTGGCGCAACGCCGCCGGGACGGCGGTCGGCACCACCGGCGGCTCCGACAAGGTCACCGTCGGCGAAACCGGCCTGGTGGTCGACGCGCTGAACCCGGACCACTCCCTGATGAACCAGGAGAGCCAGTTCACGGACTCCGCAGGCCTGCCGCACGCGATCATCTCGTACGTGCCCGGCCGCTTCGGCCAGTGCACGACCAACTACGTCTCCGACCGCACCGCCAACGGCCGCGCGTTCCACCTGCGCAGGAACTCCTCGGGCAGCTGGCAGAAGACCGAGATCCCGGTCGCTCTGGGCTCCAGCCAGCGCACCAAGCTGATCCTGGACAAGTACGACAACGCCTACGCGATCTTCCCCTTCGGCCGGATCGCCGCCGCCTCCAAGGCGTCCGGTTACACCGACTGGACGGTCCTGTTCGACGGCAGCGGGCTGAACGCCTTCGGCGAGGTCGTGATCGACGAGATGCGGGTCGCCCAGGACAACGTGCTGTCGTTCATGTACCAGGAGAAGTCCACCGGTACGACGACGCCGTCGGCACTGCACGTCGTCGACTTCGCGCTGCCCGCCTGATCGTGACCGGTGCGGGGACGGCCTGACGATAATGTGAAGGTCGTCCCCCCACCCCTCGTCTCCTGGAGGTCCCTGCCCGATGGCCCAGTCGGTGGGTATCAAGGACGTCGCCCGTGCAGCCGGAGTCTCCGTCGGCACGGTCTCCAACGTCATCAACCGCCCGGACTCCGTCGCCACGGAGACCCGGGCGCGCGTCCTGTCGGCGATAGACCGGCTCGGATACGTCCGCAGCGAGTCCGCACGTCAGCTGCGCGCAGGCCGCAGCCGGATCATGGGCCTGCTCGTCCTCGACATGGGCAACCCGTTCTTCGTCGACGTGGCGCGCGGCGCCGAACGCGCCGCCCGCGACGACGGCCTCGGCGTGATGGTCTGCAACAGCGCCCAGAGCGCGAGCGAGGAGGCCGAGTACCTGTCCCTCTTCGCCGAACAGCGGGTCCGCGGTGTGCTGCTGACCCCGAGCGACGCGTCCGGCCGCAACATCGAATCCTTCCGCCGCCACGGCATCCCCTTCGTCCTCGTCGACCGGGTGGCCGAGGGCACCACCGAGTGCTCGGTCTCCGTCGACGACGTGGCCGGCGGCGCCCTGGCCGTACGCCACCTCGTGGACGCCGGCCACCGCTCCATCGCCTATGTCAGCGGCCCGCCCGGCCTCAACCAGGTCCGCGACCGCCGCACCGGCGCCCTGAACGCCCTCACCGAGGCGGGCCTGGACCCGCAGAGCCTGCGCGAGCTGCCCACCGAACGGCTCGACGTGGCCGCCGGCCGGGACGCAGGTGCCCGCCTCCTCGGCCTCGCCGACCGCCCGACCGCCGTGTTCTGCGCCAACGACCTCCTCGCCCTCGGTGTCCTGCAGGCCATGTACGCGGCCGGCATAACGGTCCCCGACGACCTCGCCATCGTCGGCTACGACGACATCGAGTTCGCCGCCGCCGCGGCCGTCCCGCTCACCTCCGTCCGCCAGCCCGCCGTCACCATGGGCGCCCTGGCCGCCGAACTGCTCCTGGAGGAGACGGAGGCGGAGACCACCGGCAAGCGGCACGAGCACCGCCGCGTGGTCCTGCAGCCCGAACTGGTGGTGCGCCGCTCCAGCCTCGCGGCGCGCTGATCCGCGATTCAGTACGTCTTCATGATCGAAGAGGGTCGGACGGCGGCCGGACTTGTGCTGAACTGGGAAGCGTCCTGAAGAATCCGTCCGTCCCGGGAGCCCTGTTGACCGCGACCTACCGCCAGCCCGGCCTCGTCCTCACCGACCGGCGCTTCACCGTCCCCCTCGACCACGCCGACCCGGCGGGTGAGACGATCGAGCTCTACGCCCGTGAGGCCGTCGCGAGCGAGAGGGCGGGCCAGAACCTGCCGTGGCTGGTCTACCTCCAGGGCGGCCCGGGCTTCGGGGCGAACCGTTTCGTCGGCAAGGGGGGCTGGTTCGGCCGCGCCCTGAAGGAGTACCGCGTCCTCCTCCTCGACCAGCGCGGCACCGGCCACTCCAGCCCCGCGAACCGTCAGACGCTCCCGCTGCGCGGCGGCCCCGCCGAACAGGCCGACTACCTGGCCCACTTCCGCGCCGACTCCATCGTCCGCGACTGCGAGGCGATCCGCGCCCAGGTCACCGGCGGCGCCCCCTGGACCGTCCTCGGCCAGAGCTTCGGTGGTTTCTGCGCGACGACCTACCTGTCCACCGCCCCCGAGGGCCTCGCCGCCGCCGTCATCACCGGCGGTCTGCCCTCCCTCGACGCCCACGCCGACGACGTGTACCGGGCCGCCTACCCGCGCGTGGAGCGCAAGGTCGGCGCGCACTACGCCCGCTATCCGCAGGACGTCGAGCGGGCCCGCCGTATCGCCGACCACCTGCTCACCCGCGAAGTGACCTTGCCGAACGGCTACCGGCTCACCGTCGAGGCCTTCCAGTCCCTCGGCATCCTGCTCGGCGGCGGAGAGGGCAGCCACCGCCTGCACTACCTGCTGGAGCACGCCTTCGTCCGTACCCCGAACGGCCCGGAGCTCTCCGACGCGTTCCAGGAAGAGGTCCAGGGACTCCTCTCCTACGCGTCCCACCCGCTCTACGCCCTCGTCCACGAGGCGACCTACGGCCAGGACGAGCGGCCCACCGCCTGGTCGGCCGAACGTGTGCGCGCCGAGTTCCCGCAGTTCGACGCGGCCAAGACGCTCGCCGGCGACGAACCGCTCCTCTTCACCGGCGAGTCCATCCACCCCTGGCTGTTCGACTGCGACCCGGCCCTGCGCCCGCTGCGCGAGACCGCCGAACAACTCGCCGCCCGCACCGACTGGCAGCCCCTGTACGACCCCGCCCGCCTCGCCGTCAACGAGGTCCCGGTCGCCGCGGCCGTCTACCACGACGACATGTACGTCGACACGGCCCACTCCCTGCGGACCGCCCGCGCCATCCGCGGCCTGCGTACCTGGGTGACGGACGAGTTCGAGCACGACGGCGTCCGCGCGGGCGGCCCCCGGGTCCTCGACCGGCTGCTCGCTCTCGCCCGGAACGACGCCTGACGCGACCGGGGCGGCCGGTGAGGGACGGCATGCCCAGGAGGCCGTCGAGGCGGCCCGGCCCAGGCTCGGCCGCAGCGCCCCGGACCGGCCGCGCTCACCTGCCGCACGCGGCGGAACAGGAGGCGGTGTCGCCGACGCGGAGCCACCCGCCCGGCTCGGCTCAGGCGGCCACGGCCAGGGTGCCGAGCGGGCGGTGCGGGCTCACGACCCGCCCGTCCGGCAGGAGTTCACCGGTGCCGTCGAAGACGATGGTGCCGTCGGACAGCAGGCTCCAGCCCTGTTCGGGATGGGACGAGACGATCACCGCGGTGAGGTGGGAGACGCTGTCGACGGTGGGGCACGGGGGCTGGTGGCTGCACATGACGTCTCCTCGATGCGTTCGGCTCCTGCGTCTTTCGGCCGGTGTCTCTGTGGTAGCCGACTTTGTTTGCCGTTGGATGTGCAGACCCCCACACCGCGGCGGATTCATCGGTGAGTTCGGGTGCGGGCAGTGGTCGGGCGCGCGGTTAGGCTGGACGGTGATGCAAGAACAGATGATCGACCTGCGTGGCGACTGCGAGCGGTGCTTCGGCCTGTGCTGTGTGGCCCTGCCCTTCTCGGCCTCCGCGGACTTCGCCCTCGACAAGCCGGCCGGCAAGCCCTGCCCGAACCTCCGGGACGACCACCGGTGCGGCATCCACACGAAGCTGCGGGCCGAGGGCTTCACCGGATGCACGGTCTACGACTGCTTCGGCGCCGGACAGAAGGTCTCGCAGATCACCTTCGGCGGCCGGGACCGGCGCACCGCGCCGCCTGCGGAAGCCCGCCTGATGCTCGACGTCTTCCCCGTGGTGCGCCAGCTCCACGAACTGCTCTGGTACCTCACCGAGGCGCTCACCCTGACCGCGGCCCGCCCGGTCCACGCGGACCTGCGCCGCCTGCTGGAGCGCACCGAGGCGCTGACCCTGGGCACCGCCGAGGACCTTGCCGTGCTGGACGTCTCCGCGCACCGGCAGGACGTCAACGTCCTGCTGCTGAGGACCAGCGAGCTGGTGCGGGCCGGCATCGGCGGCAAGAAGAAGAACCGCCGGGGCGCCGACCTGATGGGTGCCCGCCTCAGGGGTGCCGACCTGCGGGGCGCCACTCTCCGAGGTGCCTACCTCATCGCTGCCGACCTCACCGGCGCCGACCTGCGGGGCGCGGATCTGATCGGTGCCGACCTGCGCGACGCCGACCTCACGGACGCGGACCTGACCGGCGCGTTCTTCGTCACCCAGCCCCAGCTGAACGCGGCCCGGGGCAGCGCCGGCACCCGGCTGCCGGACTCAGTCACCCGCCCCGCGCACTGGACAGCGCGCCTCTGACGGCGGGGCCTCGTCGAGTTCCGTCACGGTCCCGGTGGCGGGCCCGCCCTGTCGCCGTTCCAGGCGCAGCCGCAGCGCGTGCGGCATCAGCGTCAGCCGCTCGGTCACGGTGAGCCGGTAGTCGGGGTCGGCGAGGAGTTCGTAGCGGCGCAGCAGCAGGCCCAGCACCAGCGTCGCCTCATGGAGTGCGAACTGCCGCCCGATGCAGGCCCGTGCCCCGGTGCCGAACGGCTTGAACACGTGCGGGGGGCGCGACCGTACGGCCTTGGGGTCGAAGCGGTCCGGGTCGAACCGCTCGGCGTCCGCGCCCCACACCTCGGGATCGCGCTGCAGCATCGGTGTGAGCACCAGCGTCCACGCACCGCGCCGCATCGGGTACCGGCCGGCGAGCACCGTGTCCTCAAGTGCCTCCCGGGCGAACGCGGGTGCCGTGGGCCACAGCCGCAGCGACTCGTCGAGGACCCTTCGCACATAGCGGAGCTTCGCCACCTGGTCGTAGCCGGGCATCGAGGTGTCACCCCAGACGCGGTCCACCTCGGCCCGCGCGCGTGCCGCGACCTCGGGGTGGCGGGAGAGGTAGTGCAGGGCGAAGGAGAGCGCACCCGACGTGGTCTCGTGGCCCGCCACCAGGAAGGTGATGACCTGTCGGCGGACGTTTTCGGGGGACAGCCGCTCACCGGTCTCCGGGTGGGCCGTCTCCAGCATCCGGTCCAGCAGATCGCCGTCCCCGCCCGACGCACGCCGGGCCCGGACCAGGTCGTCGACCATACGGTTGAGGTAGGCGATGTCGGCGGCGTTGCGTTTCGCGGCACGCCTCAGCAGAGCGGCGAACGGTACCGAGTTGAGCCGCTGCGCATAGCTCAGCGTGCCCACCATCGCGGTCACGAAGGGATGCGGGAGGTCCCGCTCGAAGGAGCCGAAGTCATGGCCGAAGCCGGTGCGCGCGATGGTCTCCAGGGTCAGTTTGGTCATGTCCCCGGGCACGTCCACCGACCGGCCGGCGGCCAGTTCGCCGTCCCAGTGGTCGGTCAGGCGGCCGGCCACGGCCAGCATCATCGGGTGGTAGGCCTCCATCGCCTCCCGGCTGAAGCCGGGCGCCAGCACGTCGTGCGCCAGCTGCCAGTTCGGCTCGTGGTTGTACGCCGTGAACAGCCCGTCGCCGGCGACCGGCCGCAGGTTGGCGACCCCCAGGCCCACGTGCTTGGCGAACCGTGACTCGTCCGCGAGATCCGCCACCAGATCGGCGCCCCAGGTGAACACGAACTCCCGGTCGAAGGCCTTGCGCCGGTAGATCGGCCCCAACTGGCGGGCGAAGCGCAGTGAGTCCTGGAGCGGGGTGGCCCGGTTGACGCCCAGGACGTCACCGAGCAGCGGGAGCCGACGCGGCGGATGCGGAATGCGGTGCAGTTCCGGCCAGCCCAGCTCGGCACTGCGAAACCCCGTCGGCCGCGTGGCCGTCGTCGTCTCCGCCATGACGCGATCTCCCTTGATCCAGCGGCAGTTGAGCGCGTTGTACGTCGGTTCAATAGCGCGTCCAGTCTGATCCCCTTGTTGAACCGGCGTCAAGTAAAGTGCGGGCATGGCCGGGAAACAGGGCGAGCGCGTGCGCCGCAGGCTCAGCACCGGGGAGCGGCGGGAGCAGCTCCTGTCGGTGGGGGCGAGGCTGTTCTCGGAGAGTCCGTACGACGACGTGTGGATCGAGCAGGTCGCCGAGATCGCCGGTGTCTCGCGCGGACTGCTCTACCACTACTTCCCGACGAAACGGGACTTCTTCGCCGCGGTCGTCGAGCGCGAGAGCGAGCGGATGCTGGCCCTGACCGCGGCCGTGCCGGGTGTCCCGGTGCGCGAGCAGCTCTCCGCGGGCCTGGACGCCTACCTGGTGCACGTCCGGGCGCACGCGCACGGTTACCGGGCCTTCCACCGTGCCGACGCCGCCGGGGACCAGTCCGTCCGCAGGGTCTACCAGCGGGCGCTGGCGCTGCAGGAGCGGCAGATCCTCGCGGCGCTGGCCGCTGATCCGGAGTTCGGGGCGCAGGTGCAGGAGCGTGTGGACCTTCAGCTGGCCGTGCGGGGCTGGCTGGCCTTCACCACCGCGGTCTGCCTGGAGTGGCTGCGGGGCTCGGATCTCTCCAGGGAGCAGGTGCGCGATCTGTGCGCACGGGCGCTGCTCGGTGTCCTCGCCCTCTGATTCACACCCCTTCGCCCCGACCGGTGGGCGGCCGGTGGTTGGCTTCATCGCCGATCTTCGATAGGTTAGGCAAGGCTTACCTAAGGAGGCAATGGATGGGTGACAGTCAAGCGTGGACGGCGGCCCCTTCCGCGGCGGAACACGCCCGGTCGGTACTCGCCGCCTCGTGGTCCTGCGCGGTGACCGCGGAGAGCGGCCGCGAGGAGATCGTCGGCGCGCACACCGTGGCCGGGAACGGGCGGGTGACGCTGGACGTGCCCGACGACAGCTCCCTGCTCGAAGCCGCGATCTGCGCGCCCCGCGGCGAGCCGTCCGCCGTCCTGGAGTTCGCCGACGCGGCTCCTGTCCCCGTCCGCAGCCGGATCCGCGCCCGTCTGTGGATCGCTGGCTGGTTCGCCCCCGGGGACGGGGAGCGGCGGCTGGAGTTCAACGCCACGCGGGTGGTGCTGCGCCGCCCGTCCGGCGCCGTCGTCGTCGACCTCGACGACTTCGCCGGCGCCGCGCCCGACCCGCTCGCCATGGCCGAGGCCCGGCTGCTCACCCACCTCGCCGACAGCCACCCGGACGCCATAGAGCGGCTGACCCGGCTCGTCGAGCCCGAGACCCTGCACGGCGCGGTCCGCGTGCAGCCCCTCGCGGTCGACCGGCACGGACTGACCCTGCGCATCGAGCGCACCCGCGCCCACGGCGACGCACGCCTGCCCTTCCACGCGCCCGCCGACGACGTCGCCCAGCTCACCGAGCGCATGCACGTCCTGCTGACCCAGGCGAGCGCGGCGTCCTGTCCACGAGCCCTACAGCGGCAGCGCACAGACAGCGACGGGTGACGCGAACGCCTCGCCGGCGCGCCGCAGTTCACCGTTGATCGTGTCCACGCGGAAGACGGTGACGGTTCCGGACCTCTGATTCGCCGCGAAGAGCAGTGCCCCGTCCGGCGAGAAGGCGATCTGCCGCGGGAAGTCACCGCCCACCGGCACCGTGTCGAGGAGCCTGAGCCGGGCGCCGCCCGCCTCCACCGCGTAGCGCGTGAGGCTGTTGTGGCCCCGGTTGGCGAGATACGCGTAGGAGCCGTTCGCGGTGACCAGGAACTGCGCCGGGTAGTTGGTGCCCGAGCCCGTTCCCGTGGACTGCGCCGCCCCGACGGAGAGGTGGCCCGTCTTCCGGTCGTAGGCGCAGACCGCGACCGTGTTGTCGACCTCGTTGGCCAGGTACGCGTACCGGCCGCCGGGATGGAAGGTGAGGTGGCGTGGACCGGCACCCGGCCGGGTCCGCGCCCGCGAGACCTCCGTGAGCGCACCGGTCCGCTCGTTCAGGCGGTAGCTGTAGACGGTGTCGGTCCCCAGGTCGACAGCGAGCACATGACCGCCGTCGGGAGCGGTGACGAACTGATGGGCGTGCGGTCCCTCCTGGCCGGGGCCGGGCGCCGGCTCGGAGTGGGTGACCGTCTCCCTGCGCTCACCGAGCGCGCCCGAGGCGTCGATCGGATGCACGGCCACACTGCCGGAGGCGTAGTTCGCGCTGAGCAGCCAGCGCCCGCCCGGATGCACCGACAGATGACACGGCCCCGCCCCGCCGGTGCTGCGGCTCCCCAGGATCTCGCGGTCGGACAGACGTACGGCGGTCACCGCGCCGGCGTCCTGTTCGGCGACCGCGTACAGCGTCCGGCCGTTCGGATGCACCGCGAGATAGGACGGGTTGGTGGCACCGGTGAGCGTTCCCGCGGCGGTGACACGGCCGCTGCCGGCGTCGTAGGTGGCCAGGCCGATCCCGGTGCCGCCGCCCTCGACGGAGGTGTAGGTGCCGACGTACAGAGGGCGGGGGCCGGTCGGAGCCGCGGACGACGGTGTTCCCGTCGGGCTGGGGCTCGGGGTCCGCGAGGAGGTGGCGGCTTCCTTCCGCGCCGACTCCGACGCGGAGCCGGGCGACGACTCCTCCGGGGACGAGCCGCAGCCCGCGAGGCCCGACGCGGCGGCTGCTCCCGCGAGGGCGCCGACGAAGCGACGCCTGCTCCAGCCGTCGTCCGCACCGGCCATCTCCACGCACCCCGGGTGATCGGTCGTCTCGTCGTCGGACAACCACCTTCACCTGGATCACTCGCCCGATGCAACCCGGGCCCCGCCCGCCCGCTACCAGTCGCCGTCCTCGACCGGCTTGCCCGGCGCGTCCCCCAACGGCTTGACCTGGGGCGCTGTGGGCTGCTGCCAGGGCTCGTGGTCGTCGCCGAGCCAGTCGCCGACCGGCTTCACGCCCTCCAACGTGTCCGTCGGGGTGAGATCCTCCGCGTCCTGGTCGTAGTAGTCGTACCAGGGCAGGCCCGCCCTGGTGTACGCCGCGCGGTCCACGGGCGACGGCGGGGGAGCCTCACCGGTGATGCGGCGCCACTCGGGCGGCGTCACCAGGTGCACGAAGACCCGCCCGGCCGGGGTGTCCGCCCAGTCCGACAGGGGCCGGTCGTCCCGGTACACCTCCTGGCGCATCGAACCGCCGACGCCCAGCCCCATGGCCGCGGCGGCCCGAGGAGCCCCCGCCGGAGCGGCAGGCGCGGCCATCGCCATGGGCATGGCGGCGCCGTATCCCATGGAGGGCCTCGCCGTCCGCATCCGCCGCTGCGCCTCGCGCCACTCGGCCAGCCGGGCCTCGGACAGCGGGAACGACTGCAGCTGCACGCCGCCCCACACCTCCTCGCCCGTGACCTGCCCCTCGACGGTCGCGCCCAGCCCGAGTGGCACCGCCACGAACTGGCGTACCGTCCCCTTGCCGGAGTTGATGCCGTCCAGCCACGGCTGCCGGGGCAGGACCACGTAGTTCTGCGGGTCGCGGACCAGTCGGTCGCTCCACGGCTTCCCGGAGACGGCGCACACCTTGCCCACCCCGACCTGGAGTGCGGCGGGCTCGGTGGTGCTCCCGAAGCTCAGCCACATCGCCTCGCGCAGGTACACGGGCAGCATCACCCCGCCGCGGGCCCGCCACTGCTCCGGCACGGTGTCCGGATAGTCCGAGACCCGGCGCACCGGGAACTCGCCGAGCCCCGGCGGCAGCGGATGCGTGCCCGTCTCCGGCAGTCGCAGGGTGCGGACGAACCGCACCGCCGCACCGCCCGGCAGTCGCAGTGTGTTCCCGTCGATCCGCACGCTCGTGTCGGTCATCGGCCCGCCCCCTTGATCGCTGTACCCACGTCACCTAGAACGACCGGCGAGCGCCGATCGGTTCCTGCGCCACTGTTCCTGGAGCCGCGTCAGATGCGGCATCCGCTCACGCTGCTCACGGGCGGACCGGTCCAGCTCCTCCAGCAGGCGGCGCGAGCGGTGGTCGGTGTCCAGCTCGTCGAGGATGCGGTTGACCTCGGTCAGGACGGCCCCGTGCAGCTGCCAGTGGCGTGCGTCGCGCTGGATCTCCTCCAGCAGCAACTGGGCCAGCTTGTCCCGGGTCGCCGTGGCCTGGCGCAGCTCCGCGGTGAGCCGGGCCTCCGCCGACTCGGCGCTCACACTCACATGGGTGGTGACCAGGACGGCGAAGCTGACCACGGCGTCGCCGATCTCCGACATCAGCTGCTCGACGGTGCGTCCGGTCTCCGGACCGAACAGCGGCTCGGGATCCTGTCCCTCGCCGAGCAGGTCCGGTTCCTCCGCGAACGGGTCGCGCTTCTTGGCGAGGTCGGTGAGGGTGCGGGCGAGGACCCGCAGCACGACCGTGCAGATCTCCAGGGTGTCGAGGCCGGTGCGCAGCACCACCCGGTGCAGCAGGCCCTCCTTCACCCGGGGGTTGAACTTCAGGCTGTCCTCGGCCTGCTTGAGGGCGGCGTCCACCCCGACGATGTCGTGGTCGAGCGCCCGTGCCTCGTGCAGTCGGGCGGTCGCGAGCTCCACGGGGGTACGGCCCGCGGCCTCCTCGCCCATCCGCAGCATCAGCTTGCGCACCCGGCGGGCCAGCCCCTCGATCGACTCGCCCGCCTCGTCCACCCACACCGGGGGAGCCAGCAGCAGATTGCAGGCAAGACCGACGACCGCGCCGATCAGCGTCTCCACCACACGTGCCCAGGCCGTGTCCCCGACCGTCGTCACGCCGAGGACCAGCATCGCGCTGATCGCCACCTCGGGCACGAACTCCTCGACCCGCACGAGCCGTCCGACCACCAGGGACGCCACGATCAGCAGGCCCAGGCTCCACCAGGTCAGACCCACCAGCAGACTGAAGGCGATGGCGACGAGGACCCCGGTCACCACCGAGTTCACCCGGCGGATGCCGGTGGTGAGCGTGGAGTAGAGGGTGACCTGGACGACGAGCAGCGCGGTCAGGGGCGCGGTGAGCGGCGCCGCCTCGGGGCTGAGCCGGAGCGCGATGACGTACGCGATCGTCGCCGCGGCCGCCGACCGCAGCGTCTGCACGACCACGGGGTCCCGGCGCCGCTTCACAAACCGCACCAGGGACGCCGTCCACTCACGTACATCTCGCATCCTCAGGGTGTTCCTCTTCCACGTAAGCGCCCGGTGCACGCTTGCGGACCGTAACTGTCCGCGAGCGTGCCCACAGTGTGGGGTACGGCCGGTCGACGGCAAGGGACCGGGCAGGTGACGGCAGACACCCGGAATGACCTGGAGTGACTCCGGGGAGCACCTCAGCCGCCGACGCCCGCCTTCAGCGCGTGGAGGCGGCCCGGCTGCGGGACCGGTAGACCGCGATCTTCGCCAGATTGCCGCAGCGGTCCATCGAGCACCAGCGGCGCCGCCGCGCCTGGGAGTCGTCCAGGAACAGCAGCGAGCAGCCCGGGTTCTCGCACTCCTTGACCCGGTCGAGAAGCGGGCCTCGCACCAGGAGTACGGCGTCCCGGGCCACCGTCGCCAGGGCCGCGCGGGCCGGACTGCGCGCGCTCCAGCGGGCCGGGCCCAGCTGGGGCGCGAGGTCGGGCTGGGCGGCGGAAGCGTTGACCCGCTCGACGTCGGCCGCGTCCGGCTGCCGCCCGGCCATCGCGGCGCGGACCAGGCCGTACAGGGCCTCACGCAGCAGACGGGCCTCCGCCAGGTCCCGCGCGGTGACCCGCACCGGGCCCTTGTCGACGGCCAGTTCCGCCTCCGCGAACCAGCGCGCGAGGGCGGCGGGGTCGGGGAGCCGCTCCAGCGCGGTGGCATGCCGTTTGCCGAGGGTGGCTGCGAAGTCCAGACAGGGGCGCCCGCCGATGAACGGGAAAGCGAGGGCGGGGTCGGCGGGAGCGGGGCTGCCGGTCATGACGTCGAGCGTACACCGGTTCATGCGGTGTCGTATCCGGGTGTGAGCCCTCTTGACACCGGTTGATGTGGTGTCGGATGGTGACACCACTTCAACCGGTGTCGGCCGCTCGGGCGGTCACGGCAGAGAGCGGGTACGCAATGCGCGCGGTGCGGATCGACAGGTTCGGCGGACCGGAAGTACTGGTCCCGGTCGAGGTTCCCGACCCGGTTCCGGGGCCCGGGGAGGTGCTGGTGCGGATCGTCGCGGCCGGGGTGAACCGGGCGGACGCCCTGCTCCGTGCCGGTGTCTACCACCGGGCCGGGCGCCCGCCGTTGATCCCGGGCGCCGAGGCGGCGGGGATCGTCGTCGAGGTGGGGGAGGGAGTGACCGGGTTCGCGCCCGGACAGCGGGTCATGGCGATGGACGGTGGCAAGTCGTCCGGTTTCTACGCCGAGTTGGCGACGGTGCCCGCCACTCTCCTGGTACCTCTTCCCGACAAGGTGGACCTGACCCGGGCGGCCGCCCTTCCGATCGCCTGGCTCAGCGCCTGGTACTGCCTGCGCCACCTCGCCCGCGTCTCGAAGGGCGACACGGTGGTGGTGAAGGCGGCGGCGAGCGGCGTCGGTACCGCGGCCGTGCAGATCGCCGCCGAGGTGGGGGCACGGGTCATCGCCCTCGCCGGCTCGGCCGAGAAGGCCGCCTGGGCGGGTGAGTTCGGCGCAGACATCACCGTCGACACCTCCGTCCACCCCGACGAGGCCGAGGTCGAGGAGGTGCTGCGGCTCACCGGCGGCCACGGTGCCGAGGTCGTCCTCGACACCGTCGGCGGGCAGGCCTTCGGGCGGAGTCTGCGCGAGGTCGGCCACGGCGGCCGGGTCGTCGCGCTCGCCAACGTCGCCCTGGAGCCGAGCACCGTGGACACCCGCGACTTCTATCCCAAGAACGCGTCGATCCTCGGCTTCCAGCTCACCAATCTCCAGATCCATGGCTACGACCCACGTCCCGACCTGCGGGAACTGGTCGAGCGGGTTGCCGTCGGCGTCTATCGCGTGCCGGTCGAGACCGTCGTACCCCTGGCGGAGGCACGGGTCGCCCACGAGCGGCTGGAGCGACGCGACAACCGTGGCAAGATCGTGCTCGCCGTCGGACCGGAGTAGTCCCACCGGTCAAAAACGGGGTGCGGGGGCCTCCTCGGCGGGTGATCATGCGGTAGGCCGTCGGGGAGGAATGCCAGTGGGTGCACTCGGGTCGGGGCGAGCGCGGGCGGCGCTGAGCCATGTCGCCGCCGTCTCGCAGGGGCCGGCCGTCGCCCCTGACGTGCGCATCACGCTCAACTTCCATCCGGACCGCACGCTGGGCGACCTGACCGTCCTGGAGGCGCTGGCCCGGGACGGGGCCTACCACTCACAGTTCGTCACCGGCACCAGCAACGGCGGACTGACCGCGCACCCCGGCGGCGACCGCTGGCGCTGGGAGAGCCGGATCTTCGGCGGCGCCTACGACGACGCGACCCCGCACGACCGGCCGGTGTACGGCGCCCTGAACTTCCGCCGTCAAGTGGTCGGCGCGGCCCCCCGCTTCGGCTCCTCGCACTTCCGGCTGACCGGCGCGCCCCTGGCCCGCGCCACCTTCTGCTACCCCGACAGCGCCGCCGAGCCGGTCCACTTCGGAGTCGCCGCCGGTATGTCCCTGATCGCCCTCGCGGAGGCGGACGAACAGGACGCCCTCGACGACTACATCGAGGCCCAGGTGCACGGCGGCGTCGCCCTGGCCCGGCATGTGGAGGCCCTCGTCCTGGATGCGAGCTACCGGAACACGCCCGTCGAGGCGGCGGCCCGCCTGCTGCCGGTCCCCGTCGAATGGCACCCCGGCTACCGGATCACCGTGGCCGCACTGCATCGTCACGCCGACTATCGCGGGCAGGAGTACGCGGACCTGGGCGCGAGCATCGCCGAGGACGGACTGGTCGACCCCCGGATCATCGGCGACGCCGCCCGCAGCGGCCGGTACGCACTCCAGGACCTCAAGATGGTGTGGCACACGCTGGCCCGCTTCGGGGCGCCAAAGGGCGCGGGGACCGCCGGTCCGGAGCAGGCCGCAGGGGACCACATCCCGGTGGCCGGCACGCCGAGCGCGTAGGCGCGACCCCGGTCCCACAGGTCCGCAAGAAGGATCACGAAGGGCTCCCGGCGTGCGGGACGTATTCCGTAGGCTGTTCCGGGAGTACACGCCGGTTCTGTGTACGGCACGGGGTGAGGGAAGGTGCGGGGCGTTGGTGGACTCCTGGGAACGGGCCCGACGGGTCCTGGCGGGCGCGGGACTCGACCCCGGCCTGCTCGCCGGTGTCCGTCCGCTGAGCGGCGGGACGTACAACACCGTCGAGGAACTCCGCCTCACCGACGGCACCCGCTACGTCCTCAAGACCCCGCCCGCCGCCACCGTTCCCGGCCTGCGCTACGAGCGGGAACTCCTGCTCTCCGAGGCGGAGTTCTACCGCGCGGCCGCCGTGGCGGAGGTCGCGGCCCCGCACGTCGTGGCCCTCGGTGACGACAGTTCCGTACCGCATCTGCTGATGACGGCCTGCCCCGGAGAGCCCTGGGACGGATCGGTCAACGAGGCCGAACGACCCCCACTGCGCAGGGAGTTGGGCCGCCAGGTGGCCAGGCTGCACACCGTGACGGGGCCGGGCTACGGCTACCCCTCCGGCGCCCTCGGCCCGCTCGCCCCGAACTGGCGCACCGCGTTCACGGCCATGATCGACGCCGTCCTGGACGACGCCCGGGACTACGGGGCACGGCTGCCCCGGTCCGCCGACCAGGTGGCGGGCACCCTGCGGGCCGGCTTCCCCGCGCTCGACGAGGTCACCGTCCCCGCGCTGGTCCACTTCGACCTGTGGGACGGCAACATCCTGCTGGACCGCCCGGCCGGCGGCGAGCTGCGCATCGGCGGACTCATCGACGGCGAGCGGATGCTCTGGGGCGACCCCCTCGCCGACTTCGTCTCCCTGGCACTGCTCGGGGACATCAAGAAGGACGAGGCGTTCCTCGCGGGCTACCGGGAGGCGGGCGGCCGGGCCGAGTTCGACGTCCCGGCCCGCCTGCGTCTGGCGCTCTACCGCGCCTACCTCTACCTGATCATGCTCGCCGAGACGGTCCCGCGGGCGGTCGACGAGGACGGACAGCGCTGGGTCCAGACCGTGGTGGCACCCGAACTCGTCGCCGCCCTGGACGAGATCGAGGCCCTCACCCGGATCGCCGGAGCCTGATCCGCCATGAACGGACGCACCGTACGCGACCTCAGACGCGCCAACCGCACGGCCGTGCTCCAGCGCCTCTACTTCGACGGACCCCTCAGCCGCTTCGAACTCGGCCCGGTGACCGGGCTCAGCTCCGGCTCGGTCAGCAACGTCGTCGCCGACCTGGTGGCCGACGGCCTGGTGGAGGAGGCCGGCAGCGTCGACTCCGACGGCGGACGCCCCCGCACACTGCTGCGGGTGGTGCCCGACAGCGGACACATGATCGGCGTCGACGTCGGTGAGACCCGGGTGCGCGTCGAGCTGTTCGACCTGACCCTCACCGAACTCGCCCGCGCCGAGCGCCCGTTGACCGACCGCCGGTACGACGTCGAACTCATCGTGGGACACATCAGGGACGGCGTCGCCGAGGTCCTCGCCGCCGCCGGCACGGATCCCGAGCGGCTGCTCGGCGTCGGCGTCGGAGTGCCAGGCATCGTTGCGCACACCCCTCACAGCGGGGCCGTCGTGCACGGACAGACCATCGGCTGGGACGCCGTTCCGCTGGAAGAGCTGCTGCGCGCCGGCTCCCCGTTCCCCATCCGGTACTTCATCGACAACGGCGCCAAGACCCTCGGCCAGGCCGAGATGTGGTTCGGCGGCGGCCGCGGCGCCCGCAACGCCGTCGTGGTCCTCCTCGGCTCCGGTGTCGGCGCCTGCGTGGTGACACCCGAGGTGGAGCACGGCCGGGCGGTCGAGTGGGGGCATCTGACCGTGCGGGTCAGGGGGCGCCGCTGCCGCTGCGGGGCACTCGGCTGCCTGGAGGCCTACGCGGGCGCCGAAGCACTGCTGGAGCGCTGGCGCGAGGAAGGCGGCCGTCCGCCCGAGGGGGCCGACGAGGAGACCGCCCTGGCCGCCATGCTCGCCGCCGCCGAGGGCGCCGAGGGCGACCCGGCCGCGCTCGCCGTCCTGGAGGAGAGCGCCGAGTACCTGGGTGCCGGCCTGTCGGATCTCATCAACCTCTTCCAGCCCGAGCGGATCGTCGTCGGCGGCTGGGCAGGGCTCCGGCTGGGCGCACAGTTCCTGTCCGCCGTACGACGCCACGCGACGGCGTACGCGCTCCGGTACCCGGCCGAGAAGGTCACCGTCGACCTCGGACGCCTCGGCCCCGACGCGGTCACCGTCGGAGCAGCCATCGTCCCGCTCGCCGACTTCTTCGCCCGTGGCGGCCGGCGTCCCGAACCCGTGCCCCGGGGACCGGCACCGGCCTGGCGGACGGCGTTGGAGGAGCGCGCCCCGCGCTGACGTTTCGCCGGTCGGCGCGAAGGTACCCGCGTGCCCGCCAGGACGAAGGGAACACGCCATGGACCACCGACTCGAAGGACCCGGAGAGAACGGCACGCCGGTGCCACGGGACCTTCCGGACCAGCAGGCACATGAGGGCGACGACCCCTGGGAGGTCGGCGAGGGCCGGGCCCGGGGGAACACCGTCGACACCACCGAGACCGGGGAGGCCGAAGAGGACGTGCCCCCCACCGACGAGGCAGGTACCGGGAGGCAGGGCTCGCAGCAGTCGGACGCGGTGCACCCGGAACACCCGGAGCCCGAAGAGCCCTCGGGCTGACCGCCGCCGGCCGACCTGTCGGCTCCTCCCCGGCTCGGTGCGGTCGTCGCCGGATGGACCACCGAGCCCGCGAACGGCGCTTCACGCTGGTCCCACGGTGCCGGTGGCGCCCGTGACCACGTCACCTTGGGGCGCTGGGGCGGGGGCCACCCGAGTACCCGGCCTCCGGCGGCCCACGCGGTGCACGGTCCGGCCTCCGGGCGCGGGATGATCGGCCCATGAGTGAGATCATCCTGATGTCCGACGCCCGAGTGGCCGCCGTCCCCGTCGAGGAGAACGGCGAACCCCTCGTGGACGTCCGCGACCGGCTCCTCCTCGACGACCGCAAGAACGAGGACTCCCTGGGCGCCGAGGTCCATCTGCGCGAAGGCGTCCTCGCCCGGCTGACCGAGGCCGAGGCCCTGCTGCCCGGCGGCCTGCGCCTGCTCTTCGTCGAGGGATACCGGCCGCCCGCCCTGCAGCGGCGGTACTTCGAGTCGTACTCCGACGAGCTGCGCGCCGCCCACCCGGACTGGTCCGCCGACCGTGTCCGCGCGGCCGCCAGCCGCTACGTCTCCCCGCCCGAGATAGCCCCGCACAGCGCCGGCGCGGCCGTCGACCTGACCCTCGCGGACGCCGACGGCCGCGAACTGGACCTCGGCACCGCGATGAACGCCAACCCGGAGGAGAGCGACGGCGCCTGCTACACGGGCGCCGGCAACATCACCGAGGAGGCCAAGGCCAACCGGGCCGTGCTGGGCGAGGCACTGACCGCGGCGGGTCTGGTCAACTACCCCACCGAGTGGTGGCACTGGTCCTACGGCGACCGGTACTGGGCACTGGAGACCGGGGCGCCCGCCGCGCTGTACGGGCCGAAGGACCTCGGCGTGTCCTGACGTCCCGGCCGGCGAAGGCTCACGCGAACGCGTTCACGCCCGTGAGCTCCGCCGAAAGCGTCCACAGACGTGCCGCCTGCTCCGGGTCGGTCGCCCAGGCCCTGACGCCGCCGCTCTCGTCGCCGTCGACCGCGGGCTCGGCGATGTCGCAGTCCTCCAGATAGACGCCGCCCATCCCGGCCAGCTGGGGCGAGGTCGCCGCCCACACCTGTGTCGCCGCGCCCTGCTCCGGGCTCTTGAAACCGGCGGGGTTGAGCGGGTTGCCCTGCTCGTCGATCCAACCGCGCTCCACCATCTCCGACTTGGGGAGGTGGCGCTGCAACGGGGTGAGGATGCCGCCCGGGTGAAGCGCGAAGGCCCGCACCCCGCGGTCGGCGCCGAGTGCGTCGAGGTGGACGGCGAACAGGACGTTCGCGCTCTTCGCCTGGCCGTACGCCTGCCACTTGTCGTAGCCGGTCCGCCACTGGACGTCGTCCCAGCGCATCCCGGAGAAGTGGTGGCCGCGCGAGGACACCGAGACCACGCGGGCGCCGCCGGACTCGATGGCCGGCCACAGCCGGTTGACCAGGGCGAAGTGGCCGAGGTGGTTGGTCGCGAACTGTGCCTCCCAGCCGGGCCCGACCCGGGTCTCCGGGCAGGCCATGATCGCGGCGCTGTCGATGACGAGGTCGACCGTGCGGCCGGAGGCGAGGAAGCGTTCGGAGAAGGCACGCACACTCTGCAGATCCCCGAGGTCGAGTTCGTCCACTTCGACACGGTCGAGGCCGGCGAGGGCCTCCCGCGCGGTGTCGGGGCGCCTGGCCGGTACGACGACCCGGGCACCCGCCTTCGTGAGCGCCCTGGTGGTCTCCAGGCCGAGCCCGGAGTAGCCGCCGGTGACGATCGCGAGCTTCCCGGAGAGGTCTGCGCCCACGAGGACGTCGTCGGCGGTGCTGTGGGCGCCGAATCCCGAACCGATCTTGTGCTGTGCGGTACTCATGACGGGAACGCTACGAATTGGAGTGCGCTCGAAGTCAAGTCCGCCGCGCTCCGGCGCCACGACCCGGACATGGGGAAGCCCCGACCGGACGGGGGAATCACGGTCGGGGCTGGTCTGTGGTGGGTATGGATGGCGGTCGCCTCTCGGCGAAAGGCTCCACAGGGCTTCAGCCGAACGATCGTCCCTGTGGGCAAAAGGTGAGGCCCGGGGACACTGTCCCATCCATACCCACGGTTTGTTCAACGGGCAATGACCCTGTGGTGTTCCGTCACAGGGGGCGATTCCGGGTGAGCTGTGTCACCCCTTCCGACCGGTCGGAACGGTCTCGCTCCACAGGTTCTCCGCCTGGAGCAGCAGGGTTCCCAGCACGGTCGTGCCGGCGGCCTCCTGCCCCGCGTGTTCCCGCAGTCCGTCCCGCAACCGCCCGAGCAGGTCATACATCTCCGTCATCGCCGCGTCCCCCACGGACAGGTCGCCGTCGCCGTCCCGTAAACGGCTGCCGTGCGCGTGGCAGACGCCGCCGATCAGCTCCAGGAGCCGGGCGTAGGCGTCCAGCACCGGCCCGTCGGGGGCCGAGGACACACGGCCGTCGTCGGCGGCGACGGCCAGGGTGCGGGTGAGTGCGCGGATGTGCCCGGTGACCCGGCTCCAGCGCTCGTCGTCCTGCTGCGGAGGGATCTGCGCGGGCGACCGCCGCACGGCACGCAGCGGGGCGGCCGTCAGACGCAGGCTCTCCCGGCTCCAGCGCCGGGCGGAGCGCAGCGCCTCCAGGCGGTGCTCCAGACGGGCCGAGGCATGCGACCAGCCCTGCGCGTCCGATGCTCGGTCCCGCAGGTCACCGGCCACCCGGTACAGGACGTCGGCCGCCTCCTCGGCCAGCGCCGCGAGGTTCTCCCGTACGTCCCGCAGATGGATCGGCGGCAGCACGAACGCGTTCACGGCGAGACCGATGACCGCGCCGAGCGCGGCCTGTCCCACCCGGTGGCCGACCGCGGTCGCCCCGGCGGCGCCAGTGGCCAGCGTGAACAGCGCGGTGGTGGCGCCGTAGATCCCCTGGTCGCCGAAGCGCGGCCAGTTCGCCAGCAGCATCAGCAGCGGCACGGACAGCGCCACCGCACCCAGTGTGTGCCCCGTGACGGCCAGGGCCATCGACGCCAGCAGTGCGCCGACGCAGATCGCGGTGAACTGCCGTGCCGCCTGCATCAGGGAGCTGAACACGGTGGCCTGCACCAGGACCACCGCCACCCAGGGCGCCATCAGGGCCATCGGGTCGCCCATCCACACACCCGCCACGAGCCAGGCGAGCAGTGCGGCCGCCGAGGCCTTGAGTGACTGCACCACCAGATCGCGCTCCCGGCCGGGGCCGTCCCAGGCAGCGCGGGCGGCCCGGCCGACGCCATGGGCCTCCTGGCGCAGGGCGTGCGCGGACCGGGACCGTGGCCGGACCGCTTCCGTCGCACGAGTCATCCCCGGGTTCCCGCCCGTCACGCCAGGGGACTGGCGGCCAGGGACGCCAGCAGGTGGGCGGGATCGTCGTAGATCGACTGCGCGCCCGCCTCCAGCAGGTCGGCGCGGGGAATGCCGCCGCACAGAACACCGACGCAGTGGACTCCGGCGCGGGTGCCGGCCTGCATGTCCCAGACGGTGTCGCCGACGAAGACGGCGTTCTCGGCCGGCACCCCGGCCAGCTCCAGGGCGTGCTCCACGGGCTCGGCGGCGGGCTTGCCCTCCTTGACGTCGTCGGCGCTCGCCGTCGCGGTGATCGCTTCGTCCGCGTCGATCGCCCTGCGCAGCGCGGACAGTTCGGCACCGCCCGCCGAGGTCGCGAGGACAACCCGCCAGCCGTTGCGGTCGAGGTGGCGCAGCAGCCGGCCGGCGTCCTGGAGCGAGGGCAGCCGGTCGAAGTACTGCCCGTACAGGGCCTTGTGGGCCCCGCTCAACTGGGCGTCCAGGTCCTTGTCGCGGTCCTCACCGAGGAGATGCGCGACGAGGTCGTCGGAGCCCAGCCCGATGGCCCGGTGCACGGCGTGCATCGGCACCCGGTGCCCTGCCTGCCGCAGCGCCTCCCACCAGGTCGTCACATGCAGGTGGTTGGTGTCCACCAGGGTGCCGTCGACGTCGAACACTGCCGCCCGTTCCATGTACCGCTCCTCCCTTGTCGTGCCGTACGGGTACCACGTCAGGCGTCGGCCACTCGGGGCGGCACCCTGCCTTCACGGGACCAGGCCAGCAGCTCCTGAAGCGGCCAGGTGGTCACGACCCGCTCGGCGGGCACCCCGCACTCCTGCGCCCTGGCGCACCCGAGGATCTGCCAGTCCAGCTGGCCGGGCGCGTGCGCGTCGGTGTCGACGGAGAACAGCACGCCCGCCTCGACGGCGCCGCGCAGCAACCGGCGTGGCGGGTCCAGCCGTTCGGGGCGGCTGTTGATCTCCACCGCGGTGCCGGACTCGGCGCACGCGGCGAACACCTCGTCCGCGTCGAACTCCGACTCGGGCCGCCCCCGTCCGGTCACCAGTCGTCCCGTGCAGTGCCCGAGGACGTCGGCGTGCGGATCGCGTACGGCGGCCACCATGCGCCGGGTCATGGAGCGGGCGTCCATGCGCAGCTTGGAGTGCACGGACACGACCACGACGTCCAGGCGTTCCAGGAGCTCCGGCTCCTGGTCCAGCGAGCCGTCGTCGAGGATGTCGCACTCGATGCCGGTGAGCAGCCGGAACGGCGCCCAGGTCTCGTTCAGTGCCGCCACCACGTCCAGTTGTTGCCGCAGCCGCTCCGGGGACAGCCCCCGGGCCACGGTCAGACGGGGCGAGTGGTCGGTGAGCACCGCCCAGTCGTGGCCGAGTCCGGCGGCGGTGCGGCCCATCTCCTCGATCGGGCTGCCGCCGTCCGACCAGTCGGAGTGCAGATGGCAGTCGCCGCGCAGCAGCGCCCGGAGCTCCGTTCCGCCCCCGGTCCAGGGCGCGTCGGCCTCGCCCTCCAGCTTCTCCAGGTAGCCGGGCACGTCTCCGGCCAGCGCCTCGCGCACCACCTGGGCCGTCTTCGGGCCGATGCCCTTGAGCGACTCCAGCGACCCGGACCGGGCCCGCTCCCGCACCTCGTCCGGGGACATCCCGGTGAGCACCCGGGCCGCCGTCCGGAAGGCACGGACGCGGTACGTGGGTGCCAGGGACCGCTCCAGCAGGAAGGCGATCCGCTCCAGAGACGTGACGGGATCCATGGTCACCTCCTCCTCCAGGGTTCCCCAGGCCCGCGGCGCCCGCACGACGGGCCGGTGGTCGAACCGGGGCACGCGGCCGGGGACCCCGGTTTCCCGCTGTCCGGGTAGGAGGAAGCGACAGCCCCCGTGCTCACCCGGCTGGGCGAACACGGGGACTTCGGGCGTCCTGCCGCGCAGGGCGCGGTGGAGGCGGCGGTCCTCACCCTGCTCGGCGGATGACGTCCGCCTCTCCCTTACGGGGGAAGCGTTCTACGCTCGGTTCATGACCGAAATCGCGAGTCCGCACATCACCAGCCCGCGGATCATGGTGCTCGGGGTGCAGCCGGGAACACCGCCGTTCCGGATCGTGGAGATCGACGGCGAGGTGGTGGGTGAGGCCAGGGCCGTCACCGACGTCCTGGAGGCGGCCGCCGCCTTCGGCATCACGGTGCACGACCTGGACGACCCGGACGTGGTCCGCTGGGTCGGTGGCGACAAGTTCACCTGGCACCGGCACTGACCCACCGGGTCAGCCGACCGTCCACTTCTGGTTGGCGCCGCCCGTGCAGGTCCACAGCTGGAGCCGGGTGCCGTTGGCCGCGCTGTTGCCGGTGACGTCCAGGCACTTGTCGGCCTGCGGGTTGACGATGTCGTGCGCGCCCGTGACGGTCCACCGCTGGGCCGCGGAGCCGTTGCAGTCGTAGAGCTGGACGGTCGTACCGTCCGCGGTGCCGCCGCCCGTCGCGTCCAGGCACTTGCCGAGCGCACGGATCGTGCCGTCCGAGCCGACGGCCCACTGCTGGGCCGCGCTGCCGTTGCAGTCGTAGAGCTGGACGGCCGTCCCGTTCGCGGGGTTCGCCCCGGCGACGTCGACGCACTTGCCGGCCAGCCCCCGGATCGCCGCCCCGGTGGTCGTCTCGCCGGTCGTGACGGAGACGTGGTCCACCACGAGCTGCTGAGGCAAGGCCGTGGAGCCGTCCGGGTCGCCGGGCCAGTAGCCGCCGACCGCGAGGTTAAGGATCAGGAAGAACGGCTTGTCGAACACCCAGGTCCGGCCGCCCAGGTCGGCGGGTGTGCGCCGCTGGTAGACGTTTCCGTCCACGGACCAGGTGATCGATCCCGGCGCCCAGTCGACGGCGAAGGTGTGGAAGGCGTCCGCGAAGGCCTGGCCGTTCGGCAGGGAGTAGCCGGCGCCGATGCCGCCCGAGCCGGAGTAGCCGGGGCCGTGGATCGTGCCGTGCACGGTCGAGGGCTCGAAGCCGACGTTCTCCATGACGTCGATCTCGCCCGAGTCCGGCCAGTTGACCGGGGTGCCGAGCATCCAGAAGGCCGGCCACATGCCCTGTCCGCGCGGGATCTTCATCCGGGCCTCGACGTGCCCGTACTGCGCGGTGAACCTCCCGGCCGTGTTCAGCCGGGCCGAGGTGTACTGGCAGGTGCCGTACCAGCACTGGTAGTTCGCGGGGTTCTCGCGGCGGGCCGTGATCACGAGGTGGCCCTGGCCGTCGAGGGCGGCGTTCCTGTTGCCCGCCGTGTAGTACTGCCGCTCGTGGTTGTTGACGTTGTCGCCGGTCTCGACCTGCCACTTCGAGGAGTCGGCCGCGGCCCCGGCGGGCCCGTCGAAGGTGTCGGAGAAGGTCACCGCGGCGGCGGGGACAGCGGGCGGATCCGCCTGTGCGGTCCCGGACCCGACGAGGACGGCGGCGAGGGCGGCGAGGAGACATCTGCGCAGCAGGCGTGAGGCGGCCACGGCTCTTCCTTCCCTGCGGCGGCCCATGGACGGGCGCGCCGGCCGAGGTGGGGGGTGAAGGTGTCGCCTCTTGATTTAAGGGGTGAGGTAAGGGGTCGTCAATACATTGGTACGGACCAGAAGTTGAGCGATCGAGGATTCCCTACGCCTTCTTCGCCGGTTTGTGCACGGCCCGGCTCAGGCGCCGTCCCAGCAGCAGATAGCCGATCAGGGCCCCGGAGGTGTTCAGGATGACGTCGTCGACGTCGAAGGCCCGGCCCTCCACCAGCGCGCCCTGCGCGAACTCGACCAGCAGCATCACCACGGCCGTCAGCAGCAGGATCCGCAGCAGTCCTCGGGTCTTCGGGGCGATGATCGGCACCAGAATCCCGAACGGCACGCCCAGCAGGATGTTCCCGCCGATCTGCTTGAAGGCGTCCCGCATCTCCGGCTGGTCCAGATAGGCCTTGAGGGAGGCGCCTGGATGCAGGTTGGTGTGGGTCAGGTCCACCGACGCGGGCGAGGGCTCCAGCGTCAGCCGGGCCAGCACGACGGCGAACGCCACCATGAACGCGAAGGCGAACACCATCGCCACGAAGCGGACGACGAGGGAGAGCGGATTGCGCCGCGGGCGGGCGGGTTTCACCACGCGCTCTGTCTTGGCCGTGCCGCTGTCTGACCCCGCTCGCGAACGTGAGGGCGCCCAGGCCATTCGGTCCTCCACTCTGCAACTTACTTACGTGGTGGGGCGATTACCCCTGAACAGCCCGAGAATGCCATCGCGCCCCCATCGTCCCCCGGTTTCTTTCGTACGGTCGGGGCACTCCGGGCGGGCCGGGCCGCCCGCTTCGTGGCCGCTGCCCCGGACCTGCCCGCGTTCGGCGGCGACCAGCACCCGGCGTGGGTGCCGGCCGGCGCCGGCGCGCTCGGTGCCCTCACCGCGCCGCGGTCATGTTCCGCGGCTGATCAGGTGCCGTAGGTGACCTCGACCTTTGTGAAGCCGAGCGAGTTCAGCAGGCCCTTCAGCATGTTGGTGGTGTTGGTCTCGGCCCGCTTGGTCAGCTCGCTCTCCTTCGCCGCCTCGGTGATGTGCCTGACCGCGAGCTTCTGCACGGCCTGTTCGCTGTTGGGGTTGTCGGAGAAGAAGTCGCCGAGCCGGTCCAGCAGACCCCGCTGCTTGGAGACCGCGTAGGAGCGGTCGGCGTCCAGGGTGGCCTTGCCCAGCTGGGCGTGCGGCAGATGGAGCGTGGCGGCCGTGCGGTCCCCGTTGACCGTCACGTCGTTCTTGGCGACCTTGCCGAGGTCGACGTAGGCGTCGACCGCGCCCGCCCCGACGTACAGGGTGCGGGAACCGCGGATCGAGTCGGGCAGGAACTTGGTGTCCTTCTCCAGGTCCACGACGACCTGGAAATTGCCGGAGGCGGCGTCGTAACGGCTGATGTCCTGAATCGATTCCAGAAGTGCGGGACCCGAACGGTCGTGGGTCTCCGTGCCGAACAGGTCCTTGAGACCGGGGAGCACACTGAGCCGGATCCCGGCGAAGAACACCACGAGCACCAGAACCACGGCGCTCACCGCCTTCGCCCAGCCGGGCATGCGCCTGGACACGCGCCTGATGGGAGTCGTCATGCGACGGCCCTCCTTCCTACTGCACGGATGCCCAGGGACGATCCCCAAAAGCCTTCCTGCATCGTCTTGTTGGCTGATTGG
Source organism: Streptomyces sp. NBC_00285 (assembly GCF_036174265.1). Taxonomy (NCBI): domain Bacteria; kingdom Bacillati; phylum Actinomycetota; class Actinomycetes; order Kitasatosporales; family Streptomycetaceae; genus Streptomyces; species Streptomyces sp. NBC_00285. The sequence goes on from NZ_CP108055.1 coordinate 9,432,464, forward strand.
GACACTGTCACAGGCATGACCGGCGCACTAGCGTGGGGAACTTCGCGTACCGGCGTGTCTGGAGACCCGGATGAGTGCAGACAGTACGTCCCGGACCCTTCGTCCCATGCACCGCATCCCCCTTCCCGAGTCCGGCCCGCCACGGCTGACCGCCCTGGCCACCGGCACCCCGGTGTGGCTCGTGACCCGCTACGCCGATGTCCGCCAGGTCCTCATGGACCCCCGCTTCGACCGGAAGTCGCTCAAGGACGCGGACGCCCCGCCGCTGCTGGTGGTACCGAACCTGCTGGACTCCCCGGACGGCCTCATCAACCAGGACGGCCCGCCCCACCAGTTGCTGCGCGGCACGGTCCAGCGGGCCTTCACCCCGCGCGCGATCGCCCGCTGGCGGCCCTGGACCGCCTCGGTGGTGGAGTTGCTCCTCGACGACCTGGCACAGCAGCCGCAACCCGCCGACATCGTCGAGGGGTTCACCCGCCGCCTGCCGGTGTCGGTGATCGCGCGGCTGATGGGTCTGGAGCACGCCGACTGGGAGCGCATCCGCGACTGGGCCGACCACGCCCTGTCCGGCGGCGCGCACACCGCCGAGGAAGTCGGCGCGGCCATGCGGGAGTTCGGCCTCTTCTGCGCGGAACTGGTCGCCGAGCGGCGCAAGGAACCGGGCGACGACCTGGTCAGCGCGCTGGTCACCGCGGGCGACGGCCTCGGCATCGAGGAGCCACGGCTGGTGATCCTCGTCCTGGGGCTGGTCGTCGCCGGACACGAGACGACCATGACGGCACTCGGCAACATCGTCGTCCACCTCCTCTCCGACGGGCAGGGCGCCTGGCCGGGACTCGCCGAGAGCCAGGAGGCGGCCGAGGCCGCCGTCGAACAGCTCCTGCGCACGATCCCGCTGAGCGAGGGCAGGGTGCTGCCCGGCCTGATCCGCCGAGCCGTCGAGGAGGTCGAGGTCGGCGGCGTGACGATCCCTGCGGGAGCCGTCGTCGCCGTCCAGACCAACGCGGCCAACCGGGACCCCGACGTCTTCCCGCAGCCCGGCGACACCGACCTGTTCGCCCCGCTGACCACACCGAGCGTGGTCTTCGGCGCCGGTCCCCACCACTGCCTCGGCGCCTGGCTGGCCCGTCTGGAACTGGGCCTGGCGCTGCACCGTCTGGCCGTCCGGTTCCCGGGGCTGCGAGCGGAGTTCACCCCGGAGACCGTCGAGTGGCGCGAGGGGCAGATGACACGGGGGCCCCGTCGGCTGCCCGTGTCGTGGTGAGGCGTGCGGTGAACCGGTGAGGGGCTGGAGGAACTTGAGGAGGGGCTAGAGGGTCTTGAGTTCGCGGTCGCCCGCCACCCGTGACCACCACATCCCCTCTCCGTGGGTGAGTCCCGGCAGCCGTAGTTCGATCTCGCGAACTCTCCGGGCCGGCAGCTCCCCGGTGATCGACCAGGCCGTGCGCCTGTCCGTCGTCCCCGTGAACCGGGCTCCCACCGCGGCCAGTTGAGCCGTCACCGGGGCCAGCGCGTCCAGCGGCACCTCTGCCTCGAAGGCGTGGCACGGCTCGAACAGCCGGGTCCCGGCCCGCTCCAGGGCCCGGCGCAGCACGATCGGCGTGAGCCCGCGGAAGTCGGCGGCCGTGCTGAGCGGCCCGACGAAACCGGAGCGCACGAGGGTGACCCGGTAGTCCGTCACGGTCGCGCCGGTCAGTCCTGTCCGCATGCTCGTGCGGACGGTCTCCTCGATGGCCTGGTGGAAGGCCCGGGGGAGTGCGCCGAGCTCGGTCTCGTACCCGAAGACCCCACCGGAGCCGCGCTCGCCCGGCTCGACCCGCAGTCCGATCGTCGCCCAGTAGCGCACGTGATCGTGGCACGGCAGCTCGTCGCAGGCCTCGCCGGTGCCGCGCGGACGCTCCAGGTACCGGACCCGGCCGGGTGCGAAGTCGGCTTCGACGTCGAAGTCCTGGGCGAGAGTGGCCGCCAGCACCTCCATCTGGACCTCGCCGTACAGGAGCAGCGAGGTGGCGCCGTCGACTGCGGGGCGGGCGTGGATCAGCGGGTCCTGGTCGGCGAGGGCCAGCAGCGCGGAGCGCAGCCGGGCCGCCTGTCGGGGACGGCGGGCGGTGACCAGGGTCTCCAGCGTCGGGGGCGCGAACTGTGGTGCGCGGTCAGTGAGTTCGCCGAGCCGGTCGCCCACACGGAGGCCGGGGGAGAACGTCAGCGCCGCGATGTTCCCGGCGGTCAGCGGCCCGGTCCCGCCGAGGTGGGTGACCCGCCCGGACACCGGGGTGGTGGTGCCGTCGGCCTCGCGTCTGAGGAACGTGAGGCGCTGACGCTCCGTCACCGCACCGCCGTACAGCCGCAGATACGCGGTGCGTTCGCCGCCGGGTCCCGGCCGCACGGCGAACACCGTCCCGCGTGGATCACCCTCAGGTGCCGGGGGAGCGGGCGGGATCAGCCGGAGCATGCCCTCGACCAGGTGGCGGACACCCTGGCCGCCGAGGGCGGAACCGAAGTAGACCGGGTGGAGGCAGCCGTCGGCGGTCCGGGCGGCGAGGGCCTTGCGGAGGTCGTCCGGGGTGGGCTCGGGGCCGTCCACGACCGCCGCGAGGATGTCCGGGTCCACGTCGGCGAGGGTCTCGGCCAGTCGCGGGTCACTGCTCGGGAGGAGCGCCACCCGGGCGTCGTCCGTGCCGAGGGACGTCACCTCCGTCAGCGGGGCGACGTACGGCGTCAGCCGGCGCCGGATGTCCGTGAGCAGGCCCTCGTAGCGGGCGCCCGCCCGGTCGATCTTGTTGACGAAGATCAGCGTGGGCAGCCGGAGCCCGCGCAGGGTCCGCATGAGCACGCGGGTCTGCGCCTGCACGCCCTCCACGGCGGACAGCAGCAGCACCGCACCGTCCAGGACCTCCAGGGCGCGCTCGACCTCGGCGTCGAAGTCGGAGTGTCCCGGTGTGTCGATGAGGTTGATCCGGGTGTCGCCGACGGTGAAGGAGGCGACCGCGGAGCGGATGGTGATGCCCCGCTGCCGCTCGATGGTGCCGTCGTCCGTGCGGGTGTCACCGGCGTCGACGCTGCCGAGCCGGTCGATCGCGCCGTGGTCGAACAGCAGCCGCTCGGTGAGGCTGGTCTTACCGGCGTCGACGTGGGCCAGAATTCCGATGTTCAGGGTGCGCATGGCGGGTGGAGTCCTCGAGAACCGTAGGCCGAAGGGGGCACTGGGTGGGTTCGAGGAGTCGGCGCATGCGAGAGGTCCTGACGGGAGGGAACACGGACGGGGCCATCATGGCGCCCTGCCGTCGGGGCACCGCAACCGAATTTCGGTGGTCAGCGGCCAGTAGCATGAGCCGGGCAGCCCAGATGATCATCCGAGGAGCAGGTTCGTGCGAGACATCGCCATGTTCAGCGGTAGCGCCCACCCCGAGCTGGCGGCGGAGGTCTGCGCGCATCTCGGTGTGCCGCTGAGTCCCACCCGGGTCAGCCGGTTCGCCAACGACTGTCTCGAGGTGCAGCTCCAGGCCAACTGCAGGGAGCGGGACGTCTTCCTCATCCAGCCGCTGGTGCGGCCGGTCCAGGAGCACCTGGTGGAACTGCTGCTGATGTGCGACGCGGCCCGCGGCGCCTCCGCCCGCCGGATCACCGTCGTCATGCCGCACTACTCCTACGCCCGTTCCGACAAGAAGGACGCGCCCCGCATCTCGCTGGGCGGACGGCTCGTCGCCGACCTGATGGTCTCCGCCGGCGCGAGCCGCGTCCTCGCCATGACCCTGCACTCGCCGCAGGTCCACGGCTTCTTCTCGGTCCCGGTGGACCACCTGCACGCGCTGCGTGAACTGGCCGCGCACTTCCGGCAGTACGACCTCTCCCGCACCACCGTCGTCTCCCCGGACCTCGGCAACGCCAAGGAGGCGGCCGCCTTCGCCCGGCTGATCGGCGCCCAGGTGGCCGCCGGTGCCAAGCAGCGGTTCGCCGACGACCGGGTGAGCATCAGCGACGTCATCGGCGAGATCACCGGCCGGGACGTCATCGTGCTGGACGACGAGATCGCCAAGGGCTCCACGGTCCTCGAACTACTGGACAGGCTGCGTGAGCTGGGGCCGCGGTCGATCCGGGTGGCCTGTACGCACGGGCTGTTCGCGGACGGCGCCCTCAAGCGGATCGGCGAGCAGCCCGACGTGCTGGAGATCGTCTGTACCAACACCGTGCCGGTCCCCGACGAGGAACGCACCGACAAGCTGCGGATCCTGTCCATCGCCCCCGCGCTCGCCGAGGCCGTGCGGCGCATTCACAACGGTGAGTCCGTCAGCGCCCTGTTCGACGCGCCGCGAAGTGAGTAGACGGGTCACCGAGAGCGCGTGGTCGGCTCGCCGACATCGTGGAACGGGACGCCGTCACAAGGAGCCGGATGTGGCCTCGGGCTGTCCCAGGGCCGCGTCCAGTGACGGCAGCGGGGGCAGCAGCCGGGCCAGGCCGGTCACCCGGATGACCCGCAACGTGAGCGGATGCGTGCAGACCAGAAGCAGACAGCCGTTGTTGTCGAGCACGCGGGACCGGGCGCGGTAGAGCAGTCGCAGCCCGGAGCAGTCGAAGAACTCCACGGAACTGAGGTCGATCACCAGCCGTACGTCCGGCTGTCCGGTGACCCGGTCCAGATGGGGCATGACCTCCGTGGCCGCGGCGATGTCGATCTCCCCCCGGAACTCCAGCACCGTGTGCCCGCGGTCCTCACGGACGCGCAGATACCGGGACGGCGGTGCAGATTCATGCTGCACGACGACATCGCCTCCAACCGGATCCACGAACGACAAAGGGTGCAGATCACCGGGGGCCGGGGTGACGACGCGCTGTGAGCGTAGAGGTGTCACCGGGCCCCGAGGGCGTGCAAATCCGCTCCCCGCCCTGCAAGTTACCCTCGTTGGAGTGAATTTGAGCATGTTCGATTGACATATGTCTTCGAATTGCGACCGTCGGTTCGCAACAGGTTCACGCGGGGCTCCCGCCCGGCTCACGACAGGGCGTGCCAGGCCTTGGTCAGTGCCTGCCGGAACTGCTCCGTCTGGTGCGCGGTGAGGTCCCGCATCATCCGCTCCTCCAGCTCCCGAACGGGGGCTTCGTGCTGCGCGAGCAGGGCGCGGCCCTCCTTGGTCAGCAGGATCCGCAGCTCGCGCCGGTTGCTCGGATTGCGCTCGCGCCGCACCACTCCACGCGTCTCCAGGGAGCGCACCAGATCGGCGATCGACTGGGCGGTGACGAAGGAGTCCCGGGCCAGCTGCGCCGCCGACAGTCCGTCGTGCCGCTCCAGCACGGTCAGGGCCGTGTACTGCAGGGCGGTGATCCCGGACGGTCTGACCAGCTCGTCCAGGTGGGAGCGGACAACGAGCTCCACCTGCTTCACCATGTAGAGGAGAGACGGGGGTGCCTTGGTCACCTGTGTGTCGAGCATGGGTTCAGGCTAGAGCATTGACAGGAAACCTGTCCGTAAAGAGACTGCGAACCAACAGGAATCCTGTTGATTGAAATCTTGGCGACGATGCTGAGGAGCGGTGATGTCCCCCATCGAGATCGAACCCGGACGGCTGTTCATGGGCGGTCAGTGGCGCGAGGCCGCCGACGGCGCGCGCACGGAGGTGGTCGACCCGTCCCGGGGCGCGGTCCTCACGACCGTCGCGGAGGGCGGCGCCGCCGACGTGGACGCGGCCGTCCGCGCCGCCCGGGAGGCCTTCGACGGCGGCACCTGGTCCGGCCTGAGCGGACGCGAGCGGGGCCGGATCCTGCACCGGGTCGCCGAGCTGATCCGCGAGAACGCCGACGAACTCGCCCAGCTGGAGAGCCTGGACGTCGGCAAGCCGATCTCCCTCTGCCAGGCAGTGGACGTGACCAACGTGGCCAACGACTACGAGTACTTCGCCGCCCTCGCCCAGCAGATCGACGGCTCGGTCCGCAACACCCCGATGAACGCCCTCGCCTACACCAAACGCGAGCCGCTCGGTGTGGTCGCCGCGATCACCCCCTTCAACTTCCCGCTGATCCTCGCCGGTTCCAAGATCGGCCCCGCGCTCGCGGCCGGAAACACGGTCGTGCACAAGCCGGCCGACGAGACCCCGCTCAGCGCCCTCTACATGGCCGCACTGTTCCAGCGGGCGGGCGTACCGGACGGCGTCGTCAACGTGGTCACCGGCACCGGTCCGGTGGCCGGCGAGGCCCTGCTGCGCCACCGCGGGGTCGACAAGATCGCCTTCACCGGCTCCACCGCGATCGGCCGCCACGTGGCCGTCACCGCGGGCGAGGCGCTCAAGCCCGTCACCATGGAGCTCGGCGGCAACGCGGCCAACCTCGTCTTCGAGGACGCCGACCTGGAGAAGGCCATCGGCGCGATCATCAAGGCCTTCGTCTTCAACACCGGCCAGTTCTGCATGGGCGGCCCGCGCCTGCTCGTGGCCCGGTCCGTATACAGCACCGTGCTCGGCATCCTCGCCGACGCCGTGCCCGGCGTACCGGTCGGCGACCCGCGCAACCCCGAGACCGTCGTCGGTCCCATGGCGGGGGAGAAGCACCTGAAGAAGGTCGAGGAGTACATCGACCTGGCCCGCAAGGAGGGCGGCCGCATCGTCTGCGGCGGTGAACGCCTCGACCTCGACGGCGGCTTCTACTACAAGCCCACCGTGATCGCCGACCTCTCCAACGACTCCCGGGTCGTACAGGAGGAGATCTTCGGACCGGTCCTGACCGTGCAGCCCTTCGACACCGAGGACGAGGCCGTGGCCCTCGCCAACTCCACACCGTACGGCCTGGCTTCGGGCGTCCAGACGACGAACCTCGCCCGCGCCCACCGGGTCGCCGACCGCCTCCAGGCCGGCGTCGTCTGGGTCAACGACTGGGCGATGCTCGACCCGGCGGTGCCCTTCGGCGGAGTCAAGGACTCCGGCTACGGCCGCGAGTACGGCCCCGAGGCGCTCGATGCCTACACCAGGGTCAAGTCCGTCGTCGTCTCGCTCGACTGAGCACTTCCAAGGAGTTCCTGCGATGTCCATCACCACCCGTGCCGCGGTCGTCGAGTCCGGCGGCGCACCCTTCACCCTCTCCGACGTCACCCTCGACGAGCCCGGACCCCATGAGGCGCTCGTCCGCATGGTCGCCACCGGCCTGTGCCACACGGACCTCGGTGTCGCGAGCGGCGGACTGCCCTTCCCGCTGCCCGGAGTCCTCGGGCACGAGGGCGCGGGAGTCGTCGAGGCCGTCGGCCCTGCCGTCACCGGCGTCGCGCCCGGCGACCACGTCGTGCTGTCCTTCACCTCCTGCGGCGACTGCCGCAACTGCGACGGCGGCCACCCCGCCTACTGCGGCACCTGGCTGCCGCTGAACCTCCTCGGCGGCCGCCGGGCCGACGGCACCAGCACCATCAGCCGCGACGGCGAACCGCTCGGCGGGCACTTCTTCGGCCAGTCCTCGTTCGCCGAGCGCGCCCTGGTCGACGAGCGCAGCCTCGTCAGGGTCGACAGGGACGTGCCGCTGGAGTCCATCGCCCCGCTCGGCTGCGGAGTCCAGACCGGTGTCGGCGCCGTGTGGAACGTACTGAAGCCCGTCACCGGCTCCACGATCGTGGTCCTCGGTGCCGGGGCCGTGGGCCTGTCCGCGGTCATGGCCGCCGCCCTCACTCCCGCCACGACGATCGTCGCCGTCGACCGGGTCGGCGAACGGCTCTCCCTCGCACGGGAGTTGGGCGCCACCCACACCGTCAACGCGGCGGACGAGGACCTCGGTGAGGCGCTCGCCACGATCACCGGCGGGCAGGGCGCGGACGGCATCGTGGAGACCACCGGCAACGTGAGTGTCCTGCGGCAGGGCGTCGACGCGCTCGCCGCACGCGGCACCGTGGTCGTCGTCGGCGCCCCGCCGTTCGGCACCGAGGTCTCCCTCGACGTCAACGGGCTGCTCGGCGGCAAGCGGGTCGTCGGTCTCACCCTCGGCGACGCCGAGACGCAGAGCTTCATCCCCGCCCTGGTCCGCATGGTGAAGGAGGGACGCCTGCCGCTGCACCGCCTGATCAGCACCTATCCGTTCGCGGAGATCGACCAGGCGGTGCGGGACATGCGCGCGGGCAAGGCGATCAAGCCCGTCCTGACGTTCTGACCCCGGTCGGTCAGTCCATCACCAGGACCAGCTTGCCCGTCGTACGGCCGGTGTCGCCCAGCGCATGCGCTTCGGCGGCATCGGCCGGCGGGAACGTCCCCGCGATCGTCGCCCGCAGCAGGCCCTTGTCGACGAGGTCGGCGATCGCCCGCATCCCCGCGCGGTCGGCGTCCACGAGCATGCGGACGGCCCGTACGCCGAGCCGTTCGGCCTCCTCGCCGAACTCGTCCGAACCGACCGGCAGGATCGACACCACGACCCCGCCCGGCCGCAGCACCCGCAGCGAGCGCACGGACGTCTCGCCGCCGAGCGTGTCCAGCACCACGTCGACGTCCTTCACGGCGTCCACGAAGTCCGTCTCCCGGTAGTCGATCACCTCGTCGGCCCCCAGACCGCGCAGGAAGTCGTGCTTGCCCGCGCTCGCGGTACCGATCACATATGCGCCCCGCGCCTTGGCGATCTGCACGGCCACGTGACCCACCCCGCCGGCCGCCGCGTGGATCAGCACCCGCTGCCCCGGCCGGAGATCCGCGATCTCCACCAGCGCCTGCCACGCGGTCAGGGACACCAGCGGCAGCGCGCCGGCCTGCGTGTGGTCGATCGACGACGGCTTGTGCGTGAGCGCACGGACCGGCGCGACGACGTACTCGGCGTGCGAGCCGTGGCCCCACGGGTACGGCAGCATGCCGAACACCTCGTCGCCGGGCTCGAACGTGGCGACCCCGATGCCGACCGCCTCGACCACGCCGGACACGTCCCAGCCGAGGACGAACGGCGGCTCGCCCAGGAAGCCGCCGGTCGCGCGGTGCTTCCAGTCGGTCGGATTCAGGCCGGCGGCGCGTACCCGCACCAGTACCTCGTTCGCCCGCGGTGCCGGGCGCTCCACCTCGATCTCCTTGAGGACCTCGGGCCCGCCGAGGACGTCCTGACTGATGGCTCGCATCGTGTTCACAGTGCTCATGGTCGTCCAGCCTGCCCGGGTCGGCCTGCCCGGGAAATGGCACGATTGCCAACCTTCGATAGGATCGTGCCATGCGGCATGGAGACGAGACCGGGCGGACCGAACGGGTCGTGGTGTTGGCCCTGGACGGCGTGTATCCCTTCGAGCTGGGCATCCCCAGTCGGATCCTCGGCGCCGCCGACGGCCGGTACGAGGTGCTGACCTGCACGGTCGACGGCCAACCGGTGCGCAGCAACGCCGACTTCACCATCGGCGTCGAGCACGGGCCCGACGTCCTCGCCACCGCCGACACCGTGGTGATCGCCCCCTTGTCTCCGGAACGGGTGACCGCCGACCTGCCTGAGCAGGTGCTGAGGGCGCTCTCTTTCATCCGCCCGGACGCCCGGATCGTCTCCATCTGCACCGGTGCCTTCGTGCTCGCCGCGGCAGGTCTCCTGGACGGCCACCGGGCGACCACCCACTGGCAGCTCGCGGACCAGTTCCGGCGCATGTTCCCGCACATCGACCTCGACCCCGGCGTCCTGTTCGTCGACGACGACCGGATCCTCACCTCGGCCGGAGCCGCCTCCGGCGTGGACGTCTGCCTGCACCTGGTCCGCGAGGACCACGGCAGCGAACTGGCCAACGCGGTGGCCCGCCGCTGCGTGGTCCCGCCCTTCCGGGACGGCGGCCAGGCCCAGTACATCGAGCAGCCGGTCCCCGAGCAGGGCGCCGCCAGTACCGCCGGAACCCGCGCCTGGGCCCTGGAACGCCTCGACGAGCCCCTGACCCTCGCCGATCTCGCCGCCCACGCCCGGATGAGCCTGCGCACCTTCGCCCGCCGCTTCAACGACGAGGTCGGGCTCAGCCCCGGCCGCTGGCTGATCCAGCAGCGCGTGGTCCGGGCCCGGCACCTGCTGGAGTCCAGCGACCTGCCGGTCGACCGGATCGCCGGCCGCGTCGGCTTCGCCACCGGCGCGTCCCTGCGGCAGCATCTGCACGCGGCCATCGGGGTGTCGCCGCAGGCCTACCGGCGGACGTTCCGGACCGCCGCCCGCTGACCGCGAACGTTCCGGGGCCCCTCGGCGTCGAAGGATCACGAGGACGGCCGGTGGACGGGGAGCGGGGATGCGCGGAGCGCTGTGGGTGGTACTGGTGGCGACGGTGGCCGTGGCGGTCGTGGCATGCGAGTCCGGGGAGGGCGTCGTCATCGAGGGCACCGCACCCGCCACGCCCTACGACGGACCGCTGAACGTCCCCACGAAGGAGCTGGACGAGCACACCCCGCAGGCCATGCGGCTCGCCTCCGGGGCCGCGGGCCGGGCCCTGGAGTGCGAGGGGGAGATCCACCTCGGCAACGGTCCCGACGGCTGGAGCGGCGACGACGGCGGGGACAGCCCGGAGGAAGGGCTCGCGCTGTACTTCGACCTGTTCGACCCGGGCGACCCTCGCTCCGGCTACCGCGCGGAACGCCGGGAGCCGGACCGGGTGCTGTACTCCTACGACGTGGACGGCCGCACCAAGGTGGCGGTAGTGGTTGCCAAGGACCAGGAGGGCAGGCCTGGTTGGGGCCCGGAGACCAGTGCGTCCTGCGACCCGTCCGAACTCCCGGCGTCGTACACCGACTCCCACGGCATCGAGATCTGGACGGACCGTGACGGCGGCCGGGTGTCGACCACCGAGGTCACCGGCTCCGCGGGGGACGACCACTGCGGCTGGCGGGCTGTGCACTTCCTCGCGCTGGGAGACCGGACGTACGCCCGTAACCCGGAGGGCCTGCTGGAGCCCGGCATGGCCACGGCCCGCTACGACGACGGGGTCGAGCTGCCGGCCGCCGCGCGGGACACCGGATACCGCTACCAGGACTGGCGGGTGTGGCTGACAAACGACCGGCGGACGGCGTACGTCCGCACCCCCGAAGGTGTGGACGCCTGGCCCCTTCTCAGGGAACAGGTGGCCTGCAAGTAGGTGTGACTCAGCGGCTGGCGTGCAGCGCGACCAGCAACTGCCAGACCTGGTCGGCGATGTGGGCCGCGTCGGCGTCGAGCAGGCCGTGCAGCCAGTCGCCCAGCACACCGGCGAAGGTCGCCGCGACCGCGGAGGCGACCAGCGGGGCGTCGGCCGCGCCCGCGAGTTCGCGTTCCCGCAGGCTGTAGGCCCTCAGATCACGGTGCAGGACCCGGCCGAGCGGGCCTCCGCCGCCCGGGGTGAGCAGGGCCCGGTACAGCTCGGTGCGCGGGGTGAGGGAGGCGAAGAACTCGGCGAGCGCGGGCGGCGCGTGCACCGGATCGGGCCGCCCGCGCCAGGCGTGCAGCGCCTCCACGGCATCCCGTACGACGTCCGCGCAGGCGTCGACCGCGAGCGCCTCCAGGCCGTCGTAGTGGACGTAGAACGTGGCCCGTCCGACCCCGGCCCGCCGCACCAGCGCGGCCACCCCGACCTCCTCCAGCGGCCGCTCGGCACACTCCGCGAGCAGCGCCTCCCGCAGCCGCGCCCGGGTGCGGGCCGCCCGCGGGTCCTCGGGTGCGGGACGGGTCACCGCGCGACTAGGACGGCGGCCAGGGCGAGTGCGCCGGGCAACGCCTGCGCGGCGAGGATCCGGATGTTGGCGGTCACGGCGCCGTAGACCCCCGCGACGATCACACACGCGAGGAAGAAGATCTGCGCCCGGAACCCGGTCGGATCCGCGGCCACGAGCCCCCACACCAGGCCCGCCGCGAGGAACCCGTTGTAGAGACCCTGATTCGCGGCCATGGAGGCGGTGGCCCGGGCCATCTTGGGGTCGAACCCGTGGAAGGACATGCCCGGCTTCTTCTGCCACAGGAACATCTCCATCACCAGGATGTACAGGTGCAGCGCCGCCACCAGGCCGACCAGCACGTTCGCCAGGATCTCCACCGGGTTCTCCCTCTTTCTTGGACAGGTGTCCACCATAGCAGGACAGTCGTCCAGAAAGTCGCGCTGTCAGTCCCGCCCGATAGCGTGCGCGCATGACCGATCAGGACCTGACCGTGCGCCGCGCCCGCCCCGAGGACATCCCGGGACTGGTCGCCTCCAGTACCGGCCTCTTCGCCGAGGACGCGGGTACCAGGGACACGAACGTGGACATCGACTGGCCGCGCGAGCACGGGGCGGCGTCGTTCACGGCGGCCCTGTCGGACCCGGCGCGACTGGTCCTGGCTGCGGTCCACCGGGGCGAAGTGGTCGGACACCTGACGGGATCGGTGACCGAGCCCTCGGCCATGCGGCCCGTGAAGGCCGCCACGCTGGTCAGCATGTACGTCCGGCCCGCGCATCGGCGGGCACGCGCCGGCGGGCGCATGGTGGAGGAGTTCCTGGCCTGGGCCACCGCGCAGGGCGCCGCCCAGGTCGAGGTCACCGCCTACTGCGCCAACACGGAGGCGATCCGCTTCTACGAGCGGCAGGGCTTCACGGCCCAGTTCCTGACGTTGCGACACCCGTTGCGGCACCCTGGCGGCGGAAAGCCGGAGGTGGAACCCGCCGCGAACGGCAAGACTGACAACGTCAGTTGATGATCCAGCAGGAGGACGCCCACTCATGGCCGCGCAGCCCGCACGCCCCGCCAAGCAGCGTAAGCAGGACGCCCTGCACCGACTCGAACACGACGCGGACGTCTGGGTCGCCACGGCCCCTGACGACGGATCGGGTGTGCCCTATCTCGTTCCTCTCTCGTTCGTGTGGGACGGTTCCACCGTCCTGCTGGCCACCCCGGCCAACAGCCCCACCGGCCGCAACCTGAAGGCGACCGGCAGAGTGCGGCTCGGTCTGGGACCCACCCGGGACGTCGTGATGATCGAGGGCACCGTCGACACCGTCACCCAGGCCGAACTGACCGAGGAAGAGGGAGACGGGTTCGCCACGCGGACCGGCTTCGACCCCCGCCGGCTCACCACGCCCTACCTGTACTTCCGCGTCCGGCCGCAGCGCGTGCAAGCCTGGCGCGAGGAGAACGAACTCACGGGCCGCGAGCTGATGCGGGACGGGGAGTGGCTGCCCGCCGACTGAATCGGCCGCGCCGGGATATCCGCAAGGTACAAGGCCGCGGGGCGCCAACGCCCCGCGGCCGGACCCTTCGGAGGAGACATGGCACTGGTGAAAACGGGGGTCGTCGTGCTCGACTGTGCCGAGCCCGAGAAACTCGCCGTGTTCTACAAGGAACTACTGGACGCCGAGGAAACGGACGCCACCGCCAACCGCGTCGAGATCAGGGGCGCCGACGGGTTCCGCCTCGGATTCCGTCGCGACGTGAAGGCGACGCCGCCGAGCTGGCCACGGCCCGAGAACTCCCTCCAGGCCCACATCGACTTCGTTGTGGACGACCTGGACGCGGCCGAGCGCAAGGTGGTGGAACTCGGCGGCCGCCCGCTGGAGGCGAAGGACATCTCAGGGCCGTACGAGGAACGCGGGTACGCCGATCCGGCGGGCCACTCCTTCACCCTGCGCCTGGTCACCCCGACCGCGCCCAAGCAGGGCTGAGTCAGTCCCGGCCGCCCTTCTCGGAGGCCGGCCAGACGCCGGTGGACCGCTCGATGGCCTTCGCGCCGGTGCGGTCCACCGCACTGCGCACCACGGCGAAGATGGCGCCCTGGACCGCGGCCGCCAGGAGGATCTCCCCCCAGCCGCGGTCCTGGTCCAGGGCGTCCGGCGCGTCCTCCTCGTTGCGAATCGCCATCCAGGTCTTACGGAAGGCGAGCCCCGCCAGCCAGCCGCTCGACCAGCCGAGGGCGAACCCGAGGGGCTGGTAGGCGAGAGGGAGCTTCATCTTCTTCTTCTTTGCCATGTGGATCTCCTTGTCCGAGCAGTCCGAGCAGTCCGAGTAAGCGGTCGATGAGGAGAACGCTCAGGGGCGTCCTCGTTCCGGGACCCGCTCGTCCGGGCGAGGCGGTCCCGGCGGGGTGCCGTCGCCGAACGGACGGCCGCCCAGCTCCTCACGATGATGCGGCGTCAGCCAGCCCGCCAGGTCCGGGCCGAGCGGGACGATGCCGGTCGGGTTGATGCCGGTGTGCACCTGGTAGTAGTGCCGTTTGATGTGGTCGAAGTCGACCGTGTCACCGAAGCCCGGCGTCTGGTGGAGATCGCGTGCGTACGCCCACAGCACCGCGTTCTCCGTCAGCTTCCAGCGGTTGCACTTGAAGTGACCGTGGTAGACGGCGTCGAAACGAACCAGTGTGGTGAACAGCCGGATGTCCGCCTCGGTGATCGTGTCCCCGACCAGATACCGCTGCCCGGCCAGGCGCGCGCTCAGCAGGTCGAGCCGGCGGAACACACCCTCGTACGCCTTCTCGTACTCCTCCTGCCCGGTGGCGAAACCCGCACGGTACACACCGTTGTTGACGTCCTCGTAGACGTCCGCCATCACCGTGTCGATCTCGTCGCGCAGCGCCCGCGGATACAGGTCGGGCGCCCCCTTGCGGTGCAGGGCCGTCCACTCGGTGGCCAGGTCCAGGGTGAGCTGCTGGTAGTCGTTGGTGACGAGCTTCCCGCTGGGCACGTCCACGAGCGCGGGCACGCTCACCCCGCCGGGATGGCCGCTCTCCCGCCGGTCGTAGGCCTCGCTGAGGTAGCGGATGCCGAGAACCGGGTCGCGGCCGTCCGGGTCCAGGGTGAAACGCCAGCTGCGGTCGTCCTGGACCGGATCGGTGATCCCCATCGACAGGGTGTCCTCCAGGCCGAGCAGACGTCGCGAGATCACCGCCCGGCTCGCCCACGGACACGCACGGCTGACCACCAGGCGGTAGCGGCCGGCCTCCACCGGCCAGCCGTCCCGTCCGTCGGCGGTGACCCGGTCCGCGAAGTGGCTCTTGGACCGCTTGAACGCCTTCTGGCCGTACGCGCTGTTGCCGTCGTCGGCACTGCCCATTTTTCCTCCCGTCGTACGTCTGTCCTGGACGCGTTCCCCGTTTTCGGCCGACGGCACGGTGTGAGTGCCGACGAGCCGGGCAGTCGGCGAAGGTGAGCGGGACATCTACGAACGACAAGAGCGGGACATCCACGAACAGCGAGGCGGACCGGAAGACGCGCGTGACCGTCCTGGTGGCGCTCGCGGCGAACCTGGTGATCGCTGTCGCCAAGGCACTCGGCGGCCTCTTCGCGGGCTCGCCCGCGCTGCTGTCGGAGGCGGCACACTCCGTCGCGGACAGCCTCAACGAGGTCTTCCTGCTGGCCGCGCTGCGCCGCAGCCGTCGCCCGGCCGACCGGCGCCATCCGTTCGGCTACGGCAAGGAGCGGTTCTTCTGGTCGCTGATTGCGGCCGTCGGGATCTTCGTGATGGGCGGCTGCTTCTCCGTCTTCCAGGGCATCGAGGCGCTCCGTAACGGCGCCGAGGAGGAACTCAGCGGATACGTGGCCGGCCTGATCGTGCTCGGCGTGGCCTTCCTCGCCGAGGGGATCTCACTGGTGCGGGCTCTGCACCAGGTGCACAAGCAGGGCGGGGTCGCCCAGGGCATGCGGGACCCGGCCCTGCGTACGGTGGTCGCGGAGGACGGCACGGCGGTGCTCGGTGTGAGTGTCGCCATGGCCGGCATGGCGCTCCACATGGTCACCGGGCAGGTCGTCTGGGAGGCGTCCGCCTCCCTGGCCATCGGCGTGCTGCTCGTCTACGTGGCCTACCGGCTGGGCCGCGAGGCCAAGGGCCAGCTGATCGGCGAGGCCGCCGACCCGGAGTCCAGTGCCAGGATCAGGGCGTTGCTGGACGCGCAGCCCGAGATCGACAGCGTGGAAGCGCTGTTCACCATGAAGATGGGGCTGGACTCGATCCTGGTGGCCGCCCGTGTCGATCTGGTGCCCGGCATGGACAGCGAGCAGGTCGAGGAGGCCGCCGTGCGCATCAAGCGCTCCGTCTCCCGGACGGTGTCCGAGGCCGGCGAGATCTTCCTCGACGTCACCGACCGGCCGGCCGAGGAGGCAAGGGAAAGCCCCGCCGCGACGGGGGAACGCGGCGGGGCCTGAGGCTCAGGTTCCCGGCCGAAACCGGTCCATGCGCCCTCGTGCCGAGAATTTCCGAGAGCGGTCAGTCCCCGTCGACGGGCTCCAGGACGAAGACGGGGATCACCCGGTCCGTCTTCTCCTGGTACTCGGCGTACGGCGGGTACGCCGCGACGGCCCGCTCCCACCACTCGTCCTTCTCGGCGCCGGTGACCTCACGGGCGGTGAATTCCCGCTTCGCCGGGCCGTCCTGGAGCTCGACCCGCGGATCGGCCTTGACATTGTGGTACCAGACCGGGTGCTTGGGCGCCCCGCCCAGTGAGGCGACCGCTGCGTAACGCCCGTCGTGCTCGACACGCATCAGGGGCGTCTTGCGGAGATTGCCGCTCTTCACGCCCCGGGTCGTCAACAGGATGACCGGCATCCCCGTGTCCATGAGCGTGTTCCCCTTGGTGCCGCCGGAGCTCTCGTACAACTCCACCTGGTCGCGCACCCATTGGGTCGGGCTGGGCTCGTACTCGCCCTCAAGAGGCATGGTTTCCGTCTCCTCGTCGTCTGCTGCGGAGGGTCTCGCACCGGACTCAACACAGTCCGGCGCGAGTTTCATACCCACAGGGTTCCCCCGGACCCGGCCACGTCACGGCAGAACCATCCGAACGGCGAGTGCCGTGATCACGGCACTCGACACGAGCGCCGTCACCAGGCGCCCCCGGTGACCCGTGAGCGCCCGCCCCAGCAGAGCGCCACCCCCGGCGAGCAGGAGTTGCCAGCTCGCGGACGCGGCGAACGCCGCGAGGACGAACACGCCCTGTTCCAGGGGCCGTACGGCCTCCTCGGCACGGGTACCGAGGACCAGGGCCGCGAAGTAGATCACGGTGGTGGGGTTGAGGAGCGTGATGCCGAGCAGACCCAGATACGCCCGGGCGGGGCTCGGGGGAGGCGGAGCGGACCGGGTGGTGAGCCGGTGGAGGCGGTACTGCCGTACGGCCGTGACCGCGCCGCGGGCCGCGAGCGTCACCAGGACCAGGGCGGCCGCCCAGCGCAGTGGCCCGAGGACCGGCCGCAGCAGTGCGGCGACGGCGGAGCCGCCGATCGTGGCCACCAGGGCGTACAGGCCGTCCGCGGTCGCCACTCCGAGCGCGGCGCAGGCACCGGTGCGCAGGGAGGTCCGGGCGGTGAGGGAGACAAGGTAGGTCGCGACCGCGCCGACGGGAACGGCGATGCCGTACCCCGCGAGCAGCCCCGCGACGAGCGCGGCGGTCACGAGCGCGGAAGCGTAGGCCTCCGCGGTCGGCCGGGCTGCTGCTGGACCCGCACCGGAAGAGCGGCGGTGGCGGTCGGCGGCAGGAAAGCTTCGGTCGTCATGGCCAGATAATGGGGGCGACCGACAACCCAGGGCAACCGGAATTCCAGGTACGGCCGCCCCGTCACGAAGGCCGCCGTCTGTTTCGTCGTCCCGGGGCGACGATCTCCGGCCAGATCGCCCCCGCCACCGATCTGGCCGAACTTGCCGTCGCCCTATAGATGCTCTGGGCATCTAATGGAGATCTGTACGGCGCACCCTTCGTCTGTGAGGTCTTCCATGACGGAAACGGAACCCGTCGCCTTCCCCCAGGACCGGACCTGCCCCTACCACCCGCCCACGGCCTACGACTCCCTGCGGGCCGCCCGCCCGCTGTCCCGGATCACGCTCTTCGACGGCCGTCCGGCCTGGTTGGTCAGCGGTCACGACACCGCCCGCGCCCTGCTCGCCGACGCCCGGCTGTCCACCGACCGCACCCGCGACGGCTTCCCGGCGCCCACGGCACGCTTCGCGGCGGTCAGGAACCGGAAGACCGCACTGCTGGGCGTCGACGACCCGGAACACCGTGTCCAGCGCCGCATGATGGTCCCCAGTTTCACACTCCGCCGGGCCACCGGACTCCGTCCGCACATCCAGCGGATCGTCGACGAACGCATCGACGCGATGATCGCCCAGGGCCCGCCCGCCGAGCTGGTGAACGCCTTCGCGCTGCCCGTCCCCTCGACCGTGATCTGCGCCCTGCTCGGCGTGCCCTACGCCGACCACGACTTCTTCGAAGGACAGTCCAGGCGGCTGCTGCGCGGCCCCGAGGGCGCCGACGTCATGGACGCCCGGGACCAACTGGAGTCGTACTTCGAGAAGTTGATCGACCACAAACAGAAGCAGTCCGAGCCGGGCGACGGCGTGCTCGACGAACTCGTCCACCGGCAGCTGCGGGACGGCGAACTGACCCGCGAGGAAGTGATCGCGCTGGCGGTCATCCTGCTCGTCGCCGGACACGAGACGACCGCCAACATGATCTCCCTCGGCACCTACACGCTCCTCCAACACCCGGACCGGCTGGCCGAGTTGAGGACCGACCCCGCTCTGATCCCGGACGCGGTCGAAGAGCTCATGCGGATACTGTCGATCGCGGACGGACTCCTTCGGACGGCCGTGGAGGACATCGAGGTGGCCGGGACGACGATCAGGGCGGGTGAGGGAGTCGTCTTCTCGACCTCCGTCGTCAACCGGGACGAGGACGTCTACGCCGATCCGGACACCCTCGACTGGCACCGGCCCGCCCGGCACCACATCGCGTTCGGGTTCGGAATCCATCAGTGCCTCGGCCAGAACCTCGCCCGCGCCGAACTGGAGATCGCCCTGCGCACCCTCTTCGACCGGCTGCCCACCCTCCGCCTCGCCGCACCCGCCGCCGAGATCCCCTTCAAGCCCGGCGACACGATCCAGGGGATGCTGGAACTCCCCGTGACCTGGTAAGAGGCTCCGCCCATGCAGACCGACATCCACATCGCCATCGACAAGGACGCCTGCATCGGGGCGGGCCAGTGCGCCCTGGCCGCCCCGGGCGTCTTCACCCAGGACGACGACGGATTCAGCACCCTGCTGCCCGGCCGGGAGAACGGCACCGGCGACCCGATGGCCCGCGAGGCGGCCCGGGCCTGCCCGGTGACGGCGATCACGGTGTCCGAGACGGCCGACTGACCGGCGGGCGCGGTGCGCGATCAGGTCGGCCGGCCTTAGGCGCGGGAGGCACGCCGTGTCGGCTGGTTGTCCGGCCAAGGGCCGGCTCAGCACACCCGCGCGCGCCGGCGGCCCGTGGCGGTACGGCTCATCCCGTCGTGTCGCGCGCGAGCGCAGGATGCCCGGGCAGATCCGGGAGACCAACGTCGTCGGCCGGCCCGCAGGTTCTCTGTCCCACGCGCCTCCGGACCGGCCAGGCTCCTGTACGGCGCCCGTCGGCTGCCGTTCCCGCTTCTTCAGTAGGGTTCCGGCGTGAGCGAACAGGACGAGATACCGCCCTTCTTGTACGTCGTCGTCTGCGCCGCGGGCATTGCCGCGGACGTGGGCAAGCTGATCACCGCCGCGCAGGAGCGGGAGTGGCACGTCGGCGTCATCGCGACGCCGACCGCCATGAACGGTTTCTTCGACACGGCTGCCGTCGAGGCGCAGACCGGCTACCCGATCCGTTCGTCCTGGCGCCGCCCGGGTGAGCCGCGCCCCTTCCCGGAGCCCGACGCGGTCGTGGTCGCCCCGGCCACCTTCAACACGATCAACAAGTGGGCCGCCGGCATCGCCGACACTCTCGCCGTGGGCACCCTGTGCGAGGTGTCCGGCCGGGGCGTCCCCGTCGGCGTCCTCACCTGTGTCGCCGACGACCTCGCCGGCCACCCCGCCTACCAGGACAGCCTGATCCGGCTGCGGGGGATGGGTGTGCGGTTCGGATACCCCTACCAGGGCACGGAAGGCGAGGATTTCGGCTGGGAGCGGGCGCTGGACCTGGTGGAGTGAGCGGACGGCTCCCCCCGGCAGGAAGCCGGGGGAAGCCCCTGGAAGCGTGAGCGAAGGGCCTGCGGATCGCCGGGAGCCGCGCCTCTCGCAGTGAGTGACCCCTGTTACCCGTTACCCGTTGCCCAGGCCGCCGATCCGCTGCCGTTCCTCGGTCCGTCCCTTGAGGATCACATCAACGCCCTTCGGGAACTGTCCGGCGCAGCGGCCCGGCTCGGAGACGGCCGTCGGGCCGATGCTCTGTTGTACGACCCGCACCACGACCGTGGAAGGCGGCCGGCGCCGGAGTCGGGTGAGCGCGCAGGCGAGGTCGTACGGCCGTCCCGTCGTCGTGGTGCAGCGGCCGGTCAGTGGATCGACGCAGCGGGCGTTCCCGGCGACTCGGGCAGGGCCCGGGGTTCGCCCGTCACCGGCCGGGGGTGCCGCCGCGTGCCGGACCGCGGGATCCCCCGGGGCCGAGGAGCCGTACAGGGACACCGGGCGCACGCGAAGTCGTACGCTCCCTTCTCGGACCCCTCTTGAGGCAGGAGCAGCAACGATGCAGTACGTGAAGCTCGGTTCGACGGGCCTGGACGTCTCTCGGATCTGTCTGGGCTGTATGTCCTACGGCCTGCCGGACCGCGGCGTGCACGAGTGGACCCTCGACGAGGAGGCGTCGCGGCCACTGATCCGGCAGGCACTGGAGACCGGCGTCACCTTCTTCGACACCGCGAACGTCTACTCCGACGGCACCAGCGAGGAGATCGTCGGCAAGGCCCTCGCGGACTTCGCGAACCGCGACGAGATCGTCCTCGCGACCAAGGTGCACGGGCGGATGCGGTCGGGGCAGAACGCCGCCGGGCTGTCCCGCAAGGCGATCATGACGGAGATCGACCACAGCCTGAGGCGCCTCGGCACCGACTACGTCGACCTGTACCAGATCCACCGCTTCGACCCCCACACCCCGGTCGAGGAGACGATGGAGGCGCTGCACGACCTGGTGAAGGCGGGCAAGGTGCGCTACATCGGAGCGAGTTCGATGTACGCCTGGCAGTTCTCCAAGATGCAGTACACGGCCGAGCGGCACGGCTGGACCAAGTTCGTCTCGATGCAGAACCACTACAACCTCCTCTATCGCGAGGAGGAGCGCGAGATGCTGCCGCTCTGTGCCGACCAGGGCGTGGGTGCCCTGCCGTGGAGCCCGCTGGCCCGCGGCCGGCTGACCCGTGACTGGGGCACGGTCACCGACCGCAGCTCCTCCGACGACTTCGGCAGCCGTCTGTACAAGGAGGGCGACCGCTCCATCGTCGAGGCCGTCACCCGCATCGCCGACGACCGGGGCGTCCCGCGCGCCCAGGTGGCCCTGGCGTGGATCCTGTCGCGGCCCACGGTGGCGGCCCCGATCGTGGGAGCGGGCAGGCCGCACCACATCGAGGACGCCGTGGCCGCCGTGGAGTTGGAGCTCAGCGACAAGGAGATCAAGGAGCTGGAAGGGCCTTACACGGCCCGTCCGATCGTCGGTCACAGCTGACTAGTGCGGGCCCTGCGGTGCGAACTCCGTGCCGCACGGGCCCGACCCCTCGCTCTCCGGCAACGGCACCCGGGCACCTCGCATCGACAACGTCCGGTAGAAGTGCCCGATCCGCTCGGTGGAAGCCCCCACGTAGTGCCCGATGAACGAGCGACGGAACCTGTCGGCCGTACGGTTCGGCTGCGATCCGTGCACCAGGCTGCCGTTGAAGAACAGGACGTCTCCCGGCTCCATGTCGACGGGAACCGCGGCGAGCCCGGGAGGCGGTGCCACGTACTCGCGTGCGAAGGACAGCTCGGAGTCCGCCGTCTCGGGGCAGAACAGGTCCATCCGGTGCGTACCCGGTACGACCTCCAGCCCCCCGTTGTCCCGGTCGATCACATCGCAGGCCACCCAGGCCGCGACGCACGTCCCCGGCTCGACCCGCAGATAGAAGTTGTCCTGGTGCAACGCCTGCCCCCGGGCCCCCGGCGGCTTGAAGTAGAACATGCTCTGCGCGGCCAGCACCTCCTCCCCGAGCAGCGTCTCCAGCACCTCCCGCAGCCGGGCGTCCAGCAGGACCTGCAGTGCGAGGCCGTTGATCTCGTGCGGCTGCATCACGCGCGGATACCTGCGCAGCGGGTCCGCGGACTCGCTCGGCTCGAAGTGCCCCGGCACCGGCCCGCCCGCATGCAGTGCCGCGAACTCGCCGCACAGCTGATCGATCTCGTCGTGGGTGAAGAGCCCCCGGACGACCGTGAAGCCGTTCTCCTCGAACTGCCGCACCCCTGTCTCGATGCCCGTCACTGTCATGTGTCCGCCCTTCGCCGGGATGTGGTCCACTCGTCACGCTAGGCCGCCCGCCGTCCGAGGAGGATGCCCGTGACCGCCGACGGATTGCCCGTCACTGCCGCCACCGGCACCCCCGATCCACCACCGGGCCTCGTGGTCGTCGGCCGCTACGACGAACTCCCGGGCTACGCCGTCCAGCGGCCGCACGGCGCCGAGAGCTGGCTGTTCACCTGGACGGTGAGCGGCCGCGGCGCCCTGCGTCAGGGCCGGGCCGAGACCGGGGCGGGTGCCGGGGACCTGGTGGTGCTCGCCCCCGGCGTCCCGCACCGCTACGGCGTCGAACAGGGTGCCGACCACTGGGAGTTCTGGTGGGCACACTGCCCGGCCAGGCCGTCCTGGAGTACCTGGCTGCGACCGCACGCCCGCGCCGACGGCATGTACGTCGTCCCTCGCGACCCCTCCGGCGAAGACAGGGGAGGAGCTGCGGACACCCGGGCATTTGGGCCGTACGCGAGGATCGAGGCGGCCTTCCTGCGTATGCTCGCCGACGCCCGCTGGACCGGCACCGGCATCCCGCCCATGACCGTCCCGCCTGCGACCGCCCCGTCCGCAAGCACCCCGGCCGACGACCGCGTCGCGGTGGCCGTCGCCCACGGTGCCACCGCCCGTGAACTCGCCCTGTGCGCGCTGGAGGAGGTCGTCCTGCTCACCGCGGGTGCCGCGCGCCGGACGCGGACCGCCGCCGGGATGGATCCCCGGGTGCAGCGTGCCCAGGAGCTGATCGCGGCCGACCCCGGCGCCGCGCACACCGTCGCCTCGCTCGCCGCCGAAGTCTCGCTGTCGCCGTCCCGGTTCGCCCACCTCTTCACCCAGCAACTGGGCCGCTCGCCGATGCGGGTGCTGCGCGAGGCGCGTCTGCATCACGCGGCCCGGCTGCTGGAAAGCACCGACCTTTCGGCGGAACGCGTCGCCGCGGCTTCCGGCTTCGCCAGCCCCTTCCACTTCAACAGAGTCTTCCGCGCCCGCTACGGGAGGCCGCCCGGCGTCTACCGGACCGCCGGTTCAATGGTTGGGGCGTGACGTCATGGGTCCGGCCGGATGCGCTGTGTAGTGGAGGTTCAATGGTTCTCTGGATCTCTTCGCGGAGTTAACTGAATCCTGTTTCCAATTAGGGAATCGAGAACGCGGCAATCGTCGAGGTGCTCGGCTTGACGAATCGTCAAATCCATGCCCGGTCAGTCCAATGCAGAAAACCGTGGGATCTCTTGTTAGGCGTCCCTGACCTGTGCAAAGGTGTGCCTTGTCGGCGCACGGACAATGCATATTCCCCCTGTGCGCTCTCGACCCCCCTCCGGACGCCCTACACGCTTCAAAAGAGCTGGCGCAGGCGGACGTACCCATTGGTATGGACTTAAAGCAATGCAGCATGCCTCGGGAGGAAATGCCGCCGTGAATGACGCAGGTCTGTGGAATTCTCCGTCTCCGGCTCGCCCCTACGACGTCACGGACGAGCAGCTGAGCGCCGAGCTCAAGAAGTGGAGCGGAACGACACCCGCCCTGCAACCCGTCGGCGAACTCCTCGACCGTCACTGGGAAGCCGCCTTCGCGTACGCGCGGCTGTGCACCGACGGCCCCCGCCCCGCTGGCATGCTGACCACCGCCGCCTTCACCCGTCTTTTCGGGGAGTCCCTGCGGCAGACCGGGCCGACGGCCGCGTGGCGTCCTCATCTGCTCGTCACCGTCCGCCGGATCGCAGCCGAGTGGGACTCCGACGGCCGACGGGAGATGCTCCACCCCGCGCTGAGAACCGAGGCGGGCGGTGAACGCGCCGCTGCCCGCCTGCTGCCGCCCACCGAGCGGCGTCTGCTGTCCGGCGCCTTCCAGCGGGTGCAGCAGTCCGCCCGCTGCCTGCTGTGGCACACCGAGGTCGAGGCGGAACCCCTCGGCGTCCCCGCCGCGCTCCTGGGCCTGGACGAGGAGGACGCCGGAGTGGAACTCCGGCGGGCCCGCGAACGGCTTCGCGAGGAGTGCCTCCAGGTCCACCGCGAACTCGCCCCCGAGCAGGAGTGCCGGCACTACCTGCGGCTGCTCGACGTGACCTATCGGCGCGGCGGGGTCGACCTCGACCCCGATCTGCGCGAGCACCTGGAGCGGTGCAGGCACTGCATGCACACCGCGGACCAGCTGCACCAGTTCAATGGCCGGCTCGGCCTGGCCCTCGCCGAGGCCGTACTCGGCTGGGGCGCCGCCGCCTACGTGGACGCACGGATGAGCGCCGCCGAGGGGGGCGCGCCGGACGAGGCCGAAGACCACGCCATGGCCAGGCCGTTCGTGGGGGAGGCCTTCGGTATTCCGCTGTGGTCCGGCGCCCCGGCCGAGGGGGCCACCGCTTCCGGCCTCGCCGTTCCCGGGCCCCGCTCCCGGGCCCGCTCCGCCTCCCGCCGCTCGGCCCACAAGGCCGCCCGGCGCACCTCCCGGCGCAACCTCACCGCAGCCGTCCTGACGGTGAGCGGGCTCATCGTCCTGCCGCTGGTGATGTGGTCCTCGTTCGGCCCGTCCGACGGCGACACGTCGGCCGACGCGGGGCCCTCCGAGATACCGGGCACCGACACGGCCTCCGCGAGCAGCGACCCGTCCTGGGCCGGGGCCGGCGAGGCACGCAAGGGCGACCTGAGCGGTCGTCTGCACAACGTCGACTCCGGGCTGTGCGTCGGTGTCGGCGGACACAAGCTCACCCAGGGCGCCGAGGCCGAGCTCGCGCAGTGCTCGGCCTCCCCGGACCAGCAGTGGACGTACGAGACCGACGGACTGCTGCGCAGCGCCGCCGACCCCGACCTGTGCCTCGACTCCCACCTCGGCTTCTCGGTGCGGCTCGCGACCTGCACGGGCGCCACCACGCCCGACGCCAAGAGCGTCCGCTACGACTTCACCCTCCAGGGCACCCTCGTGCCGCGCTGGGACCAGGACCTCGCCCTGACGCCCGCCGCCACCGACGGGTCCGGCGCGCTGGTCCTGAAGACCCGTGACGAGGGCTCGGCGCAGCGCTGGGTGTTCGACACCTCGAAGACCGACGTCCAGATGCAGGCGGTCAACTGGGACGCGGAAAGCAGTTCCACGCCCACGCCGAAGTCCGCTCCCGCACCATCGAGCACGTCCACGGCGACCCCGAAGGCGTCCGCCACGCCGTCCACCCCGCAGGCCACGCCGACCCCGACGAGCAGCGCCACCACGAACGCCCCCTGCTACCCCAACCCGTACTACTGCAACGGGGGCGGCAACCCGTACGGCGGCGGTTACGGCTATGGGGGCCCCTACGGCGGCGGTTACGGCTACGGGGGTCCCTACGGCGGCAATCGCTGATCCGGCCGCACGCCCCGACGTTCGCCGACGTGGCGTCACGCCCGGCCTTCACGCCCGGCCTTCACGCTCCGACGAGCTGGAGTGAAGCCCACAGCGCCACAACGGCGGCGGCCAGCGCGGCCGGCACGGTCAGCAGACCGAGCCGGCTGAACTCCCCGAGCCCGACCTCATGGTCGTGCCGGTGCAGGATGCGCCGCCACAGCAGCGTGGCCAGGGACCCCGCGTAGGTCAGGTTCGGGCCGATGTTCACCCCGAGCAGCACGGCGAGGACCGCGCCGGGGCCGGCCGTGGCGGTGAGCGGCAGCAGCACCAGGACCGCGGGCAGATTGTTGATCAGGTTCGCCAGGACGGCGGCCAGCGCGGCGATCCCGAGCAGCGCGAGAAGTCCCGTCCCGTCGGGCAGAGCATGGCGCAGTGCGTCCGCCAGCCCGTTGTCGACGACCGCACGCACCACGACGCCGAGGGCGAGCACGAACGCCAGAAAGGCCGGTGCCGCCGCCCGCACCACCGAGACCGGGGTGGCCTTCTTCCGGACCAGGGCTCGGCCCGCCAGCACCAGCGCCCCCGCGCACGCGACCCAGGCGGGGTCGATGCCGAAGGCCGACGCCACCACGAAACCGGCCAGCGTGCAGCCGACGGTGATCAGGGCGAACAGCGGCAGCGCGGGTTCGTCGGCCGACTCGGGGGAGTGGTCGACGACGGCCAGGTCGGCCTCGAAGAAGCGCCGGAAGACCACGTACTCGACGGCGATCGCAGCCAGCCAGGGCAGCACCATGAGCAGCGCGAACCGGGTGAAGCTCAGCCCGCTCGCCTCCAGGGCCAGCAGGTTGGTGAGGTTCGACACCGGCAGCAGCAGTGAGGCCGTGTTCGACAGGTGCGCGCACGCGTAGACGTGCGGTTTGGCGCGGGCTCCCATCCGGAAGGCGGTGGCCAGCACCACCGGCGTCAGCAGTACCACGGTGGCGTCCAGGCTGAGCACCGCCGTGATCGCCGACGCCAGCACGAACACACCGGTCAGCAGCCGGGTCGGGGACCCCGCCGCCCGCCGGGCCAGCCAGGCCCCGCAGGCCTGGAACAGGCCCTCCACGTCACAGAAGTGGGCGAGCACCAGCACGGCGGCCAGGAACCCCACCACCGGGCCCAGTTGGTGGACCTCCGCCCAGGCGTGTTCCGGGGAGATCGCTCCGGTCACGACCGTCAGTCCCGCCGCCGGCACGGCGAGCGCCGCCTCCGGCCAGCCGAAAGGGCGCATGACCGCCCACGCGAGTACGGCGACGAGCAGTGCGACGGACAGGGTTTCGGCGAGCGGGGTGTTCAGGGCAGATCCTTCGAGGCGCGAGCAGACAGTGCCGGGTCATGAAACCAGGCGGGGGTAAGAAACCCGCCAATACCCCGATCCGGGCCGCTCAAGCCCCGGTGCCGGGGCTGAAGGGGATCAACCGCACCGACGCCTCGGTACCGGACACGGGAACCTCCCCGGCCTTCCAGACCACCTTCAGCGGGTCCTCCTCGTCCGGCGGGGTCACCAGGAGCGCGACAGGGGTGGCGGTGCCCGCCCCGCTGACCTCGGGGTTCGCGAAGGACAGTCCGGCCCAGGCGCTCTGGCCCGGCGCCAGGGTCACCGTCTGCGGACCGGCCGAGGAACGCTTGGGGTCCGGGCCCAGCTGCTTGCCGGCGGCATCGACGAAGGCGGTGCCCGGGTAGCCGTGAAGCGTGCAGGTGCGGCTCGATGTGTTCGTCAGCACGACCGGGAAGTTCTCCTGTCCGGCCCCCGGGTCGTTGCGGCCGACGGAGGCGCCGAGCTCGGAGGTGTGGCAGCGGGAGGCCGGGGACGGGGTGAGGGAGTTGCTCACCGCGTCGGTCGGGACGCCGCTCGGCGCACCGGTGTCACCTTCCGTGCCGGAGTCGGACGGTGTGGTGCTGTTCGTGGACACTGTCGTGCCGGGCTCCGTGCGCGGGGCGCTCGCCGTGCTGTCGCCGCTGCCGCAGCCTGCCAGCAGACCGAGCACGGCGGCCGAGCTCGCGAGCAGGGCCGCCCGCCGGGCACCCAGGGACCTGTTCGTCATGTCTCCACACTCCCGGAGATTTCACGTACGCGCGCGTACGGCGCCTTGTGCGTCGTGCCCCGTCACAGGGGTCCGATGCGGCGCGAGCCGGAAAAGTTCACTCGACCGGGGACGGGACGGGTTCCGGGACGAGTCCGAAGCCGCCGCCCCCGCACCGGATCGGCTCGGCGCCACGTGTGGTCGTCGCCCCTGGCCGCCCGGCGGAGGCACCCACCGACGCGGACCGGCGCTCTCACTCCTCGTCCAGGAGTCCGATCTCCGCCCAGATCGTCTTGCCGTCGGGCGTGTGCCGACTGCCCCAGCGCTGGGTGAGCTGCGCGACGAGGAGCAGTCCCCGGCCGCCCTCGTCCCAGGTCTTGGCGCGCCGAAGGTGCGGGGCGGTGTGGCTGGTGTCGGAGACCTCGCAGATCAGCGTGGCGGCGTCGTGGATGAGTCGCAGCCGGATGGGGTGGGCGCCGTACCGGATCGCGTTCGTCACCAGCTCGCTCACCACCAGCTCGGCCGTGAACGACGCCTCGCTCAGGTCCCAGCGGCCCAGCTGCCCCACGACCTGCTTGCGGACGGGCCCCACCAGGGCCGGGTCGGCCGGGATGTCCCAGGTCGCCACCTGAGACGCGGGCAGGCCCAGGGTGCGGGCCAGCAGCAGGGCGACGTCGTCGGAGGAGCCGCCGGACGGGAGCAGCGCGTGCAGCACCCGGTCGCAGCTCTCCTCCAGGGATCCGGAGGGGACGGCCAGGGCGTCGCACAGCAGCCCACGACTGGCGTCGGCGTCCCGCTCCCGGGACTCGATCAGCCCGTCCGTGAACAGGGACAGCACGGTGCCCTCGGGCAGACTCAGCTCGGCGGACTCGAACGGCAGGCCGCCCAGGCCCAGCGGCGGCCCCGCGGGCAGGTCCACCTCGCGGGGCGCTCCGCCCGGCGTCAGCATCACCGGCGCCGGATGCCCGGCCCGGGCGAGTGTGCAGCGCCGGGACACCGGGTCGTAGACCGCGTAGAGACAGGTGGCTCCGACCTCGCCCGGGCTGCCCTCGTTGCCGGCCTCCACGGACAGCCGTACGACGAGGTCGTCGAGGTGGGTGAGCAGTTCGTCCGGGGCCAGGTCGATGTCGGCGAGGGTGCGGACGGCGGTACGCAGCCGGCCCATCGTCGCCGAGGCCTGGATGCCGCGTCCGACGACGTCCCCGACCACCATCGCGACCCGCATCCCGGACAGCGGGATCACGTCGAACCAGTCGCCGCCCACCCCCGCGCGCGCGGCCGGAAGATACCGGGAGGCGGCGTCCACGGCGGCCGTGCGGGGCAGGGAGCGGGGCAGCAGGCTGCGCTGGAGGGCGAGGGCCGTCTCGCGCTCGCGGGAGAACCGGCGGGCGTTGTCGATGCAGACCGCGGCCCGCGCCGTGATCTCCTCGGCCAGCAGCACGTCGTCCGGGGTGAAGGGATCGGGGCGCCGGTACCGGGTGAGGACCGCGACCCCGAGGGTGTGGCCGCGGGCCTGGATCGGCACGGACATCGTGGAGTGGACGCCGAACTCTTTGACCCGCTCGCCGCGGGTCTTGTTCCAGTTGAGCCACTGGTCCAGGCGTCCGGAGGCCACCGTGGCGACGATCGTGTGGCCGGCCGTCAGGGAGTCGGCCTGTGGTGAGGTGGCGGGATACAGCTCCGAGTGTCCCGGCTTCACCACCGCCATCGGATTGCCGGGATCCACCGACTGGTGGGCGGCGCGGCGCAGCTCGACCGGCGCGGACAGGGCTGCCGGGGCCTCGCCGTGCTCCTGCGGGTCCAGCAGGTCGACGCTGACGAAATCGGCGAGCGCCGGACTGCACACGTCCGCCAGCTCCTGGGCCGTGCGGGTCACGTCCAGGGTGGTGCCGATGCGCACGCTCGCCTCGTTGAGCAGCTGGAGGCGTTCACGGGCCAGGAAGTTGTCGGTGAAGTCGTGGGCTGCCAGGCAGACGCCCCGCACCCGGCCCGCGGGGTCGGTGATCGGCGCCATCCTGGCCAGCCAGGCGTGTGCGCTGTCCTCGCCGCCGGTCCGCATGTACGTCTGCACGTCCTTGGGCCGGCCGGTGCTGAGCACGTGGAGCAGGTGCTCCTCCAGCTCCTCGCTCTGCTGCTTGCCGCCGATCTCGGACAGTCTGAGGCCCTGGATGCGCTTCTCGGGCAGCCCGATCACGTCGGCCATGGCGTCGTTGACCCGGCGCAGCCGCAGTTGGTCGTCGTACACGGCGACGGCACAGGGCGACTGGGTCAGTACGGCCGTGCCCAGCGGGTCGTCGGGGGAGCGGGGGCCGCCGGGGTCGAGCGGGGTGACCACGAGCCAGTGCCCGGGGCCGCCGTCGGACGAGTCCTGATGGTGGGCGAGCAGCCACACCGACACGGCGGTGCCGTCCCGGTGGCAGAGCGTGAGGTCGCCGTCCCAGCGGCCGTCCATGGGCCCGTCGGGCACCGCTTCGCCCCCGTTGACCAGGAGGTTCGCCACGGGTCTGCCCACGACTTCGGCGGGCGACCAGCCCAGCAGTCGCTGCGCGCCGGCATTCCACGCGACCAGCGTGCCGTCCTCACCGACGACGGCCCGTGCCGTCGCGGCGTCGTCGAACGGGTACACGAGGGTCATCGTCGCCACTCCATTGCGCGCACTCTCAGTGAACAATCACGCCACTTGGGTGCCAAGCCTAGTGCGTCGTGCTCGCGCACGAACGGTGAACCCCGGCGGGGGCCCAGCTCGTCGCCGGGCCGCCGTCAAGGGTGAAATCCGGCCGAGGTGGCGCGTGGGGCAGAAGCAGCTCACCGAACCCTTGACGGCTTTGTGTGGCTCACCATCAGATTGTGTTTGTTCACGATCAGTTGTGAGTACTTCTGGGCCCTGATGAGGGAGAGCCGCCATGTCGGTCACTCGCAGATCGGTTTTGCTCGCTTCCACCGCCGCACCGGCCGCGGGCGTCCTCCCGGCCGCACCGGTGGCCCGGGCCGCCGAGTCCGCCGGGAGCGCGCCCGGCCGCCGCACGGTAGCGCTGCGCGACGGCTGGCGCTTCGCGCTGGTCGATCCGGGCGGCATCACCGACCCGACGGGAGAGTACGAGAACGCCGCCGCTCCCGGATACGACGACTCGGGGTGGCGCGAGGTCGCGGTGCCGCACGACTGGAGCATCGAGCTGGCCCCGACCACCGGGAACGGCACCACCAGCGGCACCGGGTTCTTCCCCGGCGGCCTGGGCTGGTACCGCCTCGCCCTCACCCTGCCGCCGGCCCTCGCCGGCAAGCGGATCTCGGTGGAGTTTGACGGCGTCCACATGGACTCGTACGTCTACTGCAACGGCACCGAGGTGGGCCGCCACCCCTACGGCTACACCGGCTTCGCCTTCGATCTCACCGGCCTGCTGCACACCGACGGCACCACCGCGAACGTGATCGCGGTGAAGGTGCAGAACCGGCTCCCCAGCAGCCGCTGGTACTCGGGCAGCGGCATCTACCGGGAGGCCCGGCTGGTCGTCACCGAACCGGTGCACGTGGAGCGCTGGGGCACCCGCGTCACCACCCCGGAGATCACCGGGAAGCGGGGCGTGGTCCAGGTGAGCACCTCGGTGGTGAATGCTTCGGGCGCCGCCGCGGACGTCGAGGTCCTCTCACGCATCGTCGCCCCCGACGGCCGTACGGTCGCCCGCGCCTCCTCCACGGTCGCCGTCACCGGCAAGGCGACCGCCACCCACGAACTGACGGTCCCCGCGCCGCGGTTGTGGGACCTCGACACCCCGCACCACCGCTACGCCGTGCACACCGAACTGCGGGTCGCCGGCAGCACCACCGACACCCATCGCACCCCCTTCGGCTTCCGCACCTTCCGCTTCGATCCCGACGAGGGCTTCCACCTCAACGGCACCCACCACAAGCTCAGGGGCGTCGATCTCCACCACGACCTGGGCGCGCTCGGCGCGGCCGTCAGCATCGACGCGATCCGCCGGCAGATGACCATCATGAAGTCGATGGGCGTCAACGCCTTCCGCACCTCCCACAACCCGTCCTCCCCGGAGATGATCCGGGTCTGCGAGGAACTGGGCATCGTGATGCTGGTGGAGGCCTTCGACTGCTGGAGGACCCCCAAGACCCGCTACGACTACGGCCGGTTCTTCGACGAGTGGTGCGAGCGGGACGCCACCGAGATGGTCCTCGCGGCCCGCAACTCGCCCGCGGTTCTCCTGTGGTCGATCGGCAACGAGATCCCCGACTCCACGTCCACCGCGGGACTCGCCATGGCCGACCGGATCATCGCCGCGATCAGGGCCGTCGACGACACCCGCCCGCTGATCATCGGCTCCGACAAGTACCGCCGTCCGCCCGCCAAGGGCTCGGCGGCCGACCTGATGCTGGCCAAGCTGGACGGTCTCGGGCTGAACTACAACACCGCCAAGTCGGTGGACCAACTGCACGCCGCCTACCCGCACCTGTTCCTCTTCGAGTCGGAGTCCTCCTCGGAGACCTCGACGCGCGGTGCCTACCAGGAGCCCGGGCACCTCAACACCGGCGAGAACCACACCCCCGGCAGACGCGAGACCTCGTCCTACGACAACAACCTCGCCTCCTGGACCATGAGCGGCGAGTACGGGCACAAGAAGGACCGGGACCGCAAGTGGTTCGCCGGGCAGTTCCTGTGGTCCGGGATCGACTACATCGGGGAGCCCACGCCGTACGACGTGTTCCCGGTGAAGGCGTCCTTCTTCGGCGCGGTCGACACCGCCGGATTCCCGAAGGACATGTACCACCTCTTCCGCAGTCAGTGGGCCGGGGAGCCGATGGTCCATCTGGTGCCGATGACCTGGAACCACGAGGCGGGGGACACGGTCGAGGTCTGGGCGTACGCCAACGTCCCCACCGTCGAGCTGTTCCTCAACGGAAAGTCGCTCGGCACTCGGAGCTTCGACACGAAGAAGACCACCGACGGCCGGGAGTACCTGGAGACCACGGAGGCGACCGGCGACGACAAGACCTTCACCGACGGCCCCTACCCCGGCAGTTACACCAGCCCGAACGGCAGCGCGGGCAAGCTTCACCTGACCTGGAAAGTCCCTTACGTGCCCGGCGAGTTGAAGGCCGTGGCCCGCAGGAAGGGGAAGGTCGTCGCCACCGACGTGCTGCGCACCACCGGCGCCGCCCACGCCGTACGGCTCACCGCCGACCGTGCCTCGCTCGCCGCCGACGGCCGTTCGCTGGTCTTCGTGACCGCGGACGTCGTCGATGCCCGGGGCGTGGTGGTGCCCGACGCCGGGCATCTGATCTCCTTCGAGGTCACGGGCGGTTCCCTCGCCGGGCTCGACAACGGCCGTGAGGAGAGCGCCGAGCGCTACCAGGCGAGCACCCGCACCGCCTTCCACGGCAAGGCCCTCGCGATCGTGCGCTCCGGATCCGAGCCGGGCGTCCTGAGAGTCAGGGCGAGCGCCGAGGGTCTGCGGACGGGCACCGCGAAGGTGCGCACCACCCCCTCCCGGTCGGCCGCCGTGACCGAGCCGACGGCCTTCACCCCCGACCCTGAGGCGCCTGCGAACTACCCTCACGCGGACGCCGGTTACTCCGGCCGGCCGGACACCCTGCCCGCCGCGATGATCGACGGCGACCCCGCCACCGGCTGGTCCAACGCCTTCAGCAAGGCCGCGACCGCCCTGCTGCCCGCCTTCAGCGGCGCGAGGGCCTCGGACTGGGTCTCCGTGGACCTCGGACGTACCAGGACCCTCGACCGGGCCGAGGTCTCCTTCACTCTGAGCGCGTCCCACAGCCTGCCCGCTTCCGTCGAGGCCGAGGTGTGGGACGGCGAACGGTATGTGCCGGTCGAGGGTGCGTCGGTCGCCTGGGCCACCGCCTCCGACGAACCGACGGTCATCACCTTCGCCGCCGTTCAGGGCTCCCGCCTCCGGCTGACCATGACCAGCGCCGCACCGGGCGGGCCCAAGGGTGCCGTGCGCATCAGCAAGTTGGGGATACCGGCCGTCTGAGAGCGGCCCCGGACAACGGTCCGGCCGGGAATATGTCCTGTCCGGACCGTTGACGGAATGTCATGACTGCAACAACCATGGCCTCGGTCCGCATCTGGGAGCGCTCCCATCGCGAGCGTCACCCGCACCTCACCGGAGGAGCCCAGACGTGAAACGACGCAGAACCACCTTGCTGTGCCTGACGGCCCTGCTGGGAGCGGCACTTGTGGCCTCCCCGGCGTCCCCGGCCGTGGCCGACGAGGTCGAACAGCTGAAGAACGGCACCTTCGACACCGTCACCGAGCCCTGGTGGACGAGCAGCAACGTCACCGCCGGCCTGTCCGACGGGCAGCTCTGCGCGAACGTGCCCGGCGGCACCGCCAACCGCTGGGACGCCGCCGTCGGCCAGAACGACGTCGCCCTGGTGAAGGGGGAGTCGTACAAGTTCTCCTTCACCGCGAACGGGTCGCCCGAGGGGCACGTCCTGCGGGCCATCGTCGGGCTGCAAGTGGCGCCCTACGACACCTACTTCGAGGTGAGCCCGCAACTGAGCGTGTCGGGGAACTACTACTCCTACACGTTCACCTCGCCCGTCGACACCACCCAGGGCCAGGTCGGCTTCCAGCTCGGCGGCAGCGCCGACCCGTACCGCTTCTGCATGGACGACGTGTCCCTGCTGGGCGGGGTCCCGCCGGAGGTGTACGTGCCCGACACCGGACCGCGCGTGCGCGTCAACCAGGTCGCCTATCTGCCCGCCGGACCGAAGAATGCCACCCTGGTCACCGACGCCGTCACGAAACTGCCCTGGCAGCTGAAGAGCGCGTCCGGCGGCGTCGTCGCCCACGGCTGGACCGTGCCGCGGGGCGTCGACGTCTCGTCCGGGCAGAACGTCCACTCCATCGACTTCGGCGCCTACAAGAAGCGCGGCGCGGGCCTCACCCTGGTCGCGGACGGCCAGACCAGCCGGCCCTTCGACATCGGCACGAGCGCCTACGAGCAACTCCGTCTCGACGCCGCGAAGTACTACTACACGCAGCGCAGCGGCATCGCGATCCGCGAGGATCTGCGCCCGGGCTACGGCCGCGCCGCCGGGCACGTGAACGCGGCCCCCAACCAGGGCGACAAGAACGTGCCCTGCCAGCCGGGCGTGTGCGACTACACCCTCGACGTCACCGGGGGCTGGTACGACGCCGGCGACCACGGCAAGTACGTGGTGAACGGTGGCATCTCCACCTGGGAGGTGCTGAGCACGTACGAGCGCGAGCTGCTGGCCCGCACCGGGCAGCCCGCGAAGCTGGGCGACGGCACCCTCGCCATCCCGGAGAGCGGCAACAAGGTGCCCGACATCCTCGACGAGGCCCGCTGGGAGCTGGAGTTCCTGCTGAAGATGCAGGTCCCGGACGGGCAGCCGCTGGCCGGTATGGCCCATCACAAGGTCCATGACGAGCAGTGGACCGGCCTGCCCCTGCTGCCGAGCGACGACCCTCAGAAGCGTGAACTGCACCCGGCGTCCACCGCGGCCACCCTGAACCTGGCGGCGACGGCAGCGCAGGCCGCCCGCCTGTACAAGCCGTACGACAAGGCGTTCGCGGCGAAGGCGCTGGCGGCCGCCCGCAAGGCCTGGACCGCGGCGCTCGCCCATCCCGACCTGTACGCCTCGGAGAGCGACGGCATCGGAGGCGGCACCTACGCCGACAACAACGTCACCGACGAGTTCTACTGGGCGGCGGCCGAGCTGTACCTGACCACAGGAGAGAAGGCCTTCCGGGACCACGTGCTCGCCTCACCCGTCCACACCGCCGACATCTTCACCCCCGTCGGCTACGACTGGGCCCGCACCGCCGCCGCGGCCCGGCTGGACCTGGCGACCGTGCCGAGCAAGCTGCCCGGCCGCGACAAGGTCCGGCAGTCGGTCGTCAAGGGCGCCGACCGCTACCTGGCCACGCTGAACGCCCACCCGTACGGCATGCCGTACGCCCCGGAGGGCAACCTCTACGACTGGGGCTCCAACCACCAGATCCTGCACAACGGGATCGTCATCGCCACCGCCTACGACATCACGGGCGGCTCGAAGTACCGTGACGGCGCCCTCCAGGGCATCGACTACATCTTCGGCCGCAACGCGCTGAACATCTCCTACGTCACCGGCTACGGCGAGGTCAACTCCCACAACCAGCACGCCCGTTGGTACGCCCACCAGCTCGACCCGAACATGCCGAACCCACCGAGGGGCACCCTCGCAGGCGGCCCGAACTCGGGTATCCAGGACCCCTACGCACAGAGCAAACTCCAGGGCTGCGTAGGCCAGTTCTGCTACATCGACGACATCCAGTCCTGGTCGACCAACGAGCACACCATCAACTGGAACTCGGCCCTGACCCGGATGGCGTCCTTCGTGGCGGATCAAGGCTGACGTCCGCGTGCTCCACCAGCTCACCGGGCCGCTCGTGCGCGGTGAGCTGGTGGAGTTCGGCCCGATCGAGCGGCTGGTGCACCTCGACGTACTCACCGTGCGGCAGCCGCTTGATCACACCGGTCTCCCGACCGTGCAACACCAGCTCCCGGTCGCGGAGTTGCAGCCCCAGACAAATGCGCCGCGTGGCGACGAAGACAACCGCCGGGACGACGAACATCCCGATCCGGACGGCCCACGTGACCGTGTTGATCGACAGATGGAGCCGGGTCGCCACGATGTCGTTGCCGCCGCCCGCGAGCAGGATCAGATACAGGCTGATCCAGGACGCGCCGATCGCCGTACGGACCGGACGGTTGCGCGGACGGTCCAGCAGATGGTGCTCCCGCCGGTCCTTGGTGAACCGGGCCTCCAGGAACGGGTAGACGCCGATGAAGACCAGCAGGAGGGGGAAGACCAGAACCGGGATCAGGACCCCGAGGGCCAGTGTGTGGCCCCACAGAGTCACCTCCCAGCCCGGCATCACCCGCACCAGCCCCTCCGCGAACCCCAGGTACCAGTCCGGCTGGGCGCCCGTGGAGACCTGGTCGGCGCGGTAAGGGCCGTACGACCAGACCGGGTTGATGGACGCCACGGCGGCGATGAACGTGAGCGTGCCGAAGACCAGAAAGAAGAAGCCGCCCGCCTTCGCCAGGTACACCGGGAAGAACGGCGCCCCGACCACGTTGCGTTCGGTCCGGCCGGGGCCCGCGAACTGGGTGTGCTTGTGGTACACGACCAGGATCAGATGGGCCACCACGAGGGCCGCCATGATGCCGGGGATCACCAGGATGTGCAGCGAGTAGAAGCGGGCCACGATGTCATGGCCCGGGAACTCGCCGCCGAACAGGAACAGCGCGAGATACGTCCCCACGATCGGCACCGACACGGTGGCGCCGTAGACGAACCTCATGCCCGTGCCCGACAGGAGGTCGTCCGGCAGCGAGTAGCCGAAGAGGCCCTCGAACAGGCCCAGGAACAGCAGCAGCCAGCCGAACAGCCAGTTGACCTCGCGCGGCTTGCGGAACGAGCCCGTGAAGAAGTGCCGCATCATGTGCGTGAGCATCCCGGCCACGAAGACCAGCGCCGACCAGTGGTGGAGTTGCCGGATCAGCAGTCCGCCGCGCACGTCGAAGCTGATGTCCAGCGTCGAGGCGTACGCCTGCGACATGCGCACGCCGTTCAGCGGGGTGTAACTGCCGTGGTACGTGATCTCGTTCATCGACGGATGGAAGAACAGCGTCAGCCACACCCCGGTCAGGATCAGCACGACGAAGCTGTACAGGCAGATCTCGCCGAGCAGGAAGGACCAGTGGTCCGGGAAGACCTTGCGCAGGTACTTCGCGCCGAGCGTGCGGGTGCCGAGACGCCCGTCGAGCCAGCCCGCCAGACGCTCGCCCCTCTCCGGCCGCGCCGGACGCCGTGCGGCGCTCACGCCTCCTCCTTCCGGACGTGCGTGAGCTTGTCGGGATTGGTGACGACGAAGAGGCTGGAGACCCGGTCGCCCTCCGGCGTGAGGTCCAGGACGATCACCGCGTACGGCGAGCCCTGCTCGAACAGCACGGCCGCGTCGTCACCGTTGACGCACCGGTAGCGCAACTCCAGGCCCAGGGCCTGCGCTCCGCCCCGCTTCGCGTACCCGGAGAGCAGCCGGGCCGCCTTCTCCCGGCCGTGCACCGGACGCAGGGCCTGCTTGCGCATGCCGCCGCCGTCCGTCCACACCGTGACGTCGGGCGCGAGGATCTCCATCAGCTCCGCGATGTCCCCGCCGACCGCCGCCTGCACGAACCGTTCGGTCGCTTCCCGGCGCACCCGGGGATGCGCTTCGTACAGGGGCCGGCGAGCCTGCACATGGGCCCGCGCCCGGTGCGCCAACTGCCGTACGGCGGCCGGGGCGCGGTCGATGATCTCCGCGATCTCGGTGTGGGCGTACCCGAACACCTCGTGCAGCACGAACACCGCGCGTTCCAGCGGGGACAGGGACTCCAGGACCACCAGCATCGCGAGCGACACGGAATCGGTCCGCAGTGCCGGTCCGTCGGCGCTCGCCTCGTCGGTGACCAGCGGCTCGGGCAGCCACGGGCCGACGTAGGTCTCACGGCGGCGGTTGACCACCGCCCGCCGCTGGAGCGCGTGATTGACGGCGATCCGGACCAGATAGGCACGCGGGTTGTCGATCCCGCCGGTGCCCCGGCGCGACCACGACAGCCAGGTGTCCTGAAGCACGTCCTCGGTGTCGGCGACACCGCCCAGCATGTTGTAGACGACACCGAAGAGCAGCTCTCGGTGCTCGACGAAGACACCGGTCGCGTCCTCGACGTCGGGAACGGGTATCTCGGGCATCTCGTGTGGCCTCCCCAATGGCGCGCTCACCACTGCGAGGCCTTCAGGGCACCGGAATGTGACATCGGACGGCCAGAATGTGACCCACGCCTCATCGGGGCCCGGTCGGCAGCAGCCAGGACACGCCGTGGAAGGCGATGCCGAGCGCGCGCAGGCGGCGGCCCGTCCGGAGGGACGCGGGCAGCGTGCTCCTGGGCTTGCGGTACCGCCGAAAACATGGCTTGAACTGGGAGTATTTACGGGTGAGTACCCGCGCGGTACCGTGAGGACATGCCAGCTCTCAACGTGGAGTTCAGCGATCGCGAGCTAGAGGACCTGCGGCAGATCGCCAAGGAGCGCGGTACGTCGATGAAGGCCCTCGTACGGGAAGCCGCCGCGGCCGACATCGCCCGGCACCGGGCCCTCCAGGAAGGCGCGGAGGCCTTTCGGCGGTTCTTCGCCGCCCATGCCGACGAGTTCGCCGCCGCCTTCCCCGAGGACGAACCGGCGGCCAAGGGCGCGGGGCGGGTCGGCTGACCGATGGCTTCCGTCGTCCACATCGACGTGCCGTGGCTGCTCCAACGGCACGAAGAGGTCCTGCCCGACCAGCCCACGATCAACGACTTCTCGGCCCTCGTCGCCGCCGTCGCCCGGCACCGCGTCGATCCGCCGCGGCTCGGCGTCGACTCCGACCCGGCCTGGCGGGCCGCAGCCCTGCTGCACACTCTCGCGCTGCTCAAGCCCTTACCGTCGGCCAACGCCCGCTTCGCCTGCGCCACCGCCGTGGCCTACATGTTCGTCAGCGGCGTCGGCATCGACCCGCCCTACGGCGCCCTCGTCGATCTCGCCCGCGACCTGATCTCCGGCAAGGCCGACGTGTACGCAGCGGCGGACCGGCTGCGCGCCTGGCAGATCTGAGGCCGTCGAGCGGGTCAGGAGCGAGGCGCCCCGGCCGGACGTCGGCCAACCCGCCCCCGGGGCCGCCGACCGAGGGCGGGAGGAACTGGGCCGGCGGCCGGGGTTGCGCGCGGGAGAGCCGCCGTGCCGCGCGCGGCCTTCGAGGAGGGCCGGTTCCAGTGGACCACCGGTCGCCGTGCGAAGGGAGCGTGCGCGGCGCTCCGGCGCGTGCGCGGGTTTCACACGGGGCGCATGGAATGTCGAAAGCCGGTCCGGGCTGACGCAGTTGTGAGGGCCTGCGGCCAACTTTCCCGTGTCCGCGATCTTGCCCGGGTGCCTTGTTGGTCACGAGTGACTTGTGCAATGGTGAACCACCTGTGTGGGGGGCAGGGGCCGGGCCGCATTCGTCCCGTGGGGAACCGGGATGGACAGGCGTCGGTGAATTCGTGCTTCCCACGCCCGCCCGAAAGGGATGCGCCCTTTGTCGCTTTCATTTCGGCAACGAGAACTTCTGTGAGTCCCATGCCCGTGGGAAGGAATCCGCTCAGTGCCAACCCCCCACCCACCGCTTCCGCCTTACCCGCCGCCGGGTGCCGCGTCCGGCGAATCCGACGAGGACCTCGCAGCCCGGCTCAGAGGCCGTCCCGACGGCGAGGCCGCCCAGTCCATCGCGCTGCTCATGGCGCGCCACTGGAAACCGGCCCACGAATACGCGGTCATCTGTCTCGCCTCCCCGTCCGAGACCGCATCCATGGTGGCCACCGCCGCCTTCCACCAGGTCCTGGACCGGCTCGCGCTCGGCGAACCGGCCCTCGCGCTGCGCCCCAGAACCCTGGTGGCCGTGCGGGACACGGTCAAGGAGTGGGTGGCCGAGGACCGGATAACCGACGTTCTGCCGGACCTGGTGAAACCGAACGGCGGCCGCGGTATGCGGGCCGCGAAGTCCATGACACCGGAAAACCGCAAGCTCGCCGAGCGGTCTTTCCAGGCCCTTCCCGGACTCGCCCGCTGTCTGCTGTGGCACACCGAGGTGGAGGCGGACTCGATTACCGTGCCCGCCGCACTCCTCGGCATGGCCACCGACACCGCGTCGGCGGCCCTCGAACAGGCGCGTGAAAAATTCCGGGAAGGATGTGTACATGCCCATCGGGAACTCGCGCCGACCAAGGACTGCCGCTTCTACAACCGCCTCCTAGACGTTCCGATTCGTCGCGGGGGAACCCTGCTGCCGGATGTCCAGCAGCATCTCTCGGAGTGCCGCTACTGCCGTTCCGCCGCGGAACAACTGAGCCATTTCGAGGGCGGCCTGGGCATACTGCTCGCCGAGGCGGTGCTCGGCTGGGGTGCCCGCCGCTACCTCGAACTGCGCGCCGGGCGTACGCCCCAGGAAACGGGGCGCCGGGGCAGCGGCCGGCACGGGGCGGCCCGCCGCCGCATCCTCGAGCGCATTCCCACACCCGGTCGGCGCGATCCCGGCACGGGCGGCGGTCTGCGGTCCTCACGGACGCTGCTCACCGGCGTGGGCCTCACCTCCGCGGGACTCGTCGCCGTCCTGCTCGCCTCCGGCCTGTGGTCGCACGACGACGGGGCCGACCCGGCCGCCTCCACCAGCGCCACCAACGGCGGCGTGATCCCGGGAGC
The DNA here is from genome assembly GCF_036174265.1 of Streptomyces sp. NBC_00285. Classification (NCBI taxonomy): domain Bacteria; kingdom Bacillati; phylum Actinomycetota; class Actinomycetes; order Kitasatosporales; family Streptomycetaceae; genus Streptomyces; species Streptomyces sp. NBC_00285. The sequence continues at coordinate 9,473,254 of NZ_CP108055.1, forward strand.
CGGGACCGGCACCCCGGGCACCGCCCAGCTGCCCACCGCACCGGCGGTGACCCGGCTTCGCAACGCCGCCGCCGGCCTCTGCCTCGACATCCGGGGCATCCCCAAGGAGGGCGCCGCCACCGAACTGGCCGCATGCTCGACCGACCGGACCCAGCAGTGGTCGTACGAGACCGACGGCCTGCTGCGCAGCGAGGCGCAGCCCGAGCTGTGCCTGGACTCCCACGTGGACGCGGGGGTGGTCATCCTCGGCAAGTGCGCCGACGACAAGGCGAAGCGAGGCGGAGACGTGCGCTACGACCTCACCGTGCAGGGAGAGTTGCTGCCCCGCTGGGACGAGCAGCTGGCCCTCGCCACCACCACTGAGGCCCCGGGCGCCGACATCGTCGTCAAGGTCCGCGACCACTCGGACCAGCAGCGCTGGCTGACCGACCCGACCACCGACGCCAGCCCCGGCTCGCTGTCGGTCACCGGCAGCGAGGCCCCGCAGGCGCGGCCCGCCGAACTCACGGACCGGATCTAGGAACGGGGGAGGCCTTCCCTCATGGAGTGCCTCCCCCCAAGGCGGGGCCCTCCATGAGGTCGTCGGGGCCGATCGTCGCCGGTGTCGCGTGCCCGGACAGGGCCAGCGTGAGATCCAACTCGGCGAGCAGACAACGGATCACGTGCTCGACGCCCGGCTGCCCGTCGAGGCCGAGGCCGTAGACGTAGGGCCGTCCGAGCAGGACCGCGCGGGCGCCGAGCGCGAGGGCCTTGAAGACATCGTCGCCGGTGCGGATCCCACTGTCGAAGAGCACGGTCAGCCGGTCACCGACCGCCTCCACCACCCGCGGCAGCGCGTCGGCCGCGGCGACGGACCCGGCCACCTGCCGTCCGCCGTGGTTGGACACCACGACCCCGTCCATCCCGGCGTCGGCGGCCGACCGGGCGTCGTCCGGGTGCAGGACACCCTTGAGCACGATCGGCCCGTCCCAGTGCTCCCGCAGGAACGCGAGGTCGGGCCAGGTCTTGCCGGGGTCCGCGAACATCCCGACGAAGTGCAGCACGGCCGCGTTCGGGTCCTCGTGCACCGGCTTGGCCAGGCCCGCCTGAAAGGCCGGGTCGGAGAAGTAGTTGGCGGTGCCCACACCGTGCAGGAACGGCAGGTACGCCTGGTCGAGGTCGCGTGGCCGCCAGGACAGCAGCGGGGTGTCCAGGGTGACGAACAGGGCCGTGAACCCGGCTGCCTTCGCCCGGTTCAGGAAGCTCAGGGCCACCTCGGGGTCCTTCGGCCAGTACAGCTGGAACCAGCGTTCGGCGTCGCCCATCGCCTCGGCGACCTGCTCCATCGGCGTGCTGGACGCCGACGACAGGATGTACGGCACGCCCTGCGCCGCGGCGGCCCGGGCGGCGGCCGGCTCCGCGTCCGGGTGCATGATCGACAGGACGCCGACCGGCGCCAGGGCCAGCGGGGCGGGCAGGGAGCGCCCCAGCACCTCCACCGACAGATCGCGTTCGTGGACGTCCCGCAGCATGCGCGGAACGATCCGGCGCCGCTGCAGAGCCGACCGGTTGGCCCGCGCCGTACTGCCGTCGCCCGCGCTGCCCGCCACATAGCCCACCGGGCCGGGCCCGAGCCGCTGCTCGGTCAGCTCCTCCAGCCGGGTCAGGTCGGTGGGGAGCCGGGGCACCGTGCCGGACATGCCGTTCAGATAGATCTCGTACTGGAAGTCCGCCCAGTGCTTGGCCATCCGTCCGAACCGCCTCTCGCCGTCGAGTGCGTTGACCATATCCGGGGGCGGGCGCAGGTCAGGAGGGGGTGGCCGTCCCGGACTCGGCGAGAATCCGGGCCAGTTCGCGCGGCTGCGAGTACATCGGCCAGTGCCCGGTGTCCATCTCGACCAGGTCCCATCGCTCGCTCTTCAGCAACTCGGCCACGACGGGCGTCGGTTCGGCGCCGTCCAGAAGGCACTTGATGTAGGTGGCCGGCAGGTCGCCGAGGGGACGCGTGAGGACGGCCGGTTCGGTGAGCGTCGCGCCCGGGTGCGGGGTCGCGCCGTCGAGGATCCGGGATATCTGCTCGTCCGTCAGCCCCTGGTCGGCGTAGTGGTCGGCGCCCACCAGCGGCCAGTAGCCGTCGTTCTCCTCGATCTCCTTGCGCACATGGTCGCTCGGCCACCCCGACAGGAACGACTTCCCGTCGACGGGCACGTCGGAGTCCACGAACACCACCCGCGTGAGCCGGCCACCGATCCGCTCGGCCGCCTGTCCCACGGGTACGCCCGCGTAGCTGTGCCCCACCAGCACCACCTCGCGCAGGTCCAGCCGCTCGACCTCGGCGACGATGTCCTGAACGTGCGTCTGCTGTCCCGCCGGGACCCCCTGCTTCTCCGCGAGGCCCGACAGCGTCAGGGGATGAGCCCGGTGCCCGGCCGTGCGCAGTTCGGCTGCGACCTCGTCCCACGCCGACGCCCCGAGCCTCGCGCCCGCCACCAGTACGAAGTTGGTCATGACTGCAATGTAGTCGAGGGCACCGACAGTGCCCCGGGCCCGGTGACCGGCGACGTCGGCACCTCGACGGTGCGGGCGAGCCGCGCTCCCTCGGGCCCGTACACGGCTCGCGGTCAGGGCCGCCGGTTCGAGCGGTGCGCGAACCCGGTGACGGCCGGCGCGCTGACGGCGAACGAGGCACCGGCGAGGGAATCGGCGGTGCGGGCGGACGGTCCGTGATCGCCGCGGATGCCGTCCTGCTGGGGGCCGCCGACCGTACGGCCGACGGCGGCGCCCCAGCCGGTGGACGTCTCAGCCCTCTTCTGTGTCCTCGGTGGAGGTGTCGGCCACCTCCTCGGCGTCCGGTCCCTGGGCCCGCACCCGCTGGACGTGCTCCAGGGAATCCCGCAGCTCGACGAGCCAGTCGTCGCTGTGGCGCTGGACCAGCCGGACGCACCACGCGAGGGCGTCACTGCGGCTGCGGGCGACCCCGCCGGCGATGAGGGTGTCCAGGACCTGGCGCTCGGGCTGGCGCAGCCGGGTCATGACAGGCGCCGCCACATGTGTGAACAGGACGCGCTCGCCGCCGCACTCCACACCCCAGGAGACCTTGCGGCGGAACGTGTGCTCCGCCTCGCGCGCGACCGCGATCCGCTCGTCCCGGGTGCGTTCCCGGAACTCCTGGATCCGGCTCTGTACCGCCGCCTCCCGCTCGGCGGCCGAGACGTCCTCGGCGAGCCGGGGCTCGGGGATGCGGCCGATCACGGTGATCTCCTCGCGGTCGACGATCACCTCGGCCGGGGCGTCGAAGAGGTCGTCGGGCAGTCGGCCGGCGAACCAGCCGCGCAGCTTCTCTCGCTGTTCGTTGGTAATCATGTAATGACGATTACTCCGCCATCGCGTGAACGCAAGGGATCGAGACGGTGTGCGCTGACGGCTGAAGCGGAATGTTTCAGGCCTATTGCCGAGGCGGGGTGATCAAGCCATCCGGCCGGATCGGACGATCAAGAACCGCACAGTTGAGGGGATCGAGTGTTCGGATGATGTGACTTCACGCCACTGATTCAACACGCAAGGTTACTGAAACCTGTGGGGTCGATGTGAAGTTCGGGCCAGAACTCGGCAGACTCACGCTCGCCGCTCCGGCACCGACCGAGTCGGAGGGCACCCTCGAATCCAGCGGAAGGATGCACACAATGCGGAACACCGCGCGCTGGGCAGCGACCCTCGGCCTCACGGCCACCGCCGTCTGCGGACCCCTGACCGGGGCCGCTCTCGCCGAACCGGCCGCCGCTCCCATGGGCCTCTACGCCCCGTCCGCGCTCGTGCTCACCCTCGGCCACGGCGACAGCGCCGCCACCGTCACCCCGGAAAGAGCTGTGACCCTGACCTGTGCCCCGACCTCGTCGGGCACCCACCCGGCAGCGGCCCGGGCCTGCGCCGAACTGCGTGCCGCAGGAGGTGACCTGGACGCCCTGGCGGACAGGAGCGACGTGCAGTGCACCAAGGAGTACGCCCCCGTGGTGGTCACCGTCGACGGCGTGTGGCGGGGCAAGCGGGTCTCCTATGAGCACACCTTCGCCAACGAGTGCGTGAAGAACTCCTACGGGGCGAGCGTCTTCACGTTCTGAGAGACCGGGATCACGCGGTCCCGTGATCTGCCCGAGGGGCTCGCGGTTGGGGAGTCGCCCCTCTCACGGAACTCTGTGATCCCGCACCGAGGGCCGGCGGACGGTGTGGGGCCGTCCGCCGGCCCCTCGGGTCATTCCGCTTCGGGGAACTCCGAGGGCGCCAGAGGCTCCGGGGACTCCGGGAACCCGGGAAGCGGCGGAAAGCGGCGCCACAGGCCCGCGGCGCGCAGTAATCGGTGCAGACGTGGCTCGTCGGTGACTACGCGCAGCCGTCCGCCGCGCCCCCTGGCCCGGGTGTCGGCGCGGCACAGCACCCGCAGGCCCGAGCAGTCGAAGAACTCGACCTGCCGCAGGTCCACCAGCACGTCCGGTCGGGCGGTCGCGGTCGCCGCGTCCAGATGCTCCGAGAGAAAGCCCGCCGTCGCGAGGTCGATCTCGCCGGCGGCCTCCACCACGGTGAAACCACCCTCGGCCCGGGTGCGGGCATACGGGTTCGCCGTGGGCGTCCCGGTAACGCGGTCTTCGAACTCCGGCGTCATGGCCGCTCCACCTCGGCGAGGGACGCATGTGATCTCGGTAGCTACCCCGGAGCGGCCCGGAACATCCATCCAGCGGGGTCCGCAAGATCTGGTTCACTCGACCCGGTGAATTTCAGTCAATAGCGTTGACTTCTTGTCTATAGGCGGGTCCGCTCCCGGTGGCTGGTGTCGCACCAGGGGTAGCGGCGACTGCGCCGGCAGGTGCACAGGGCCACCTGGAAGCGGTCGGAGACGACCGTGCTGCCGTCCTCCAGCTCCACTTCCACCGGACCCTCCATGAGGAGCGGTCCGCGTTGCTGGACCCGGATGCGGCACGGTCGCTCAGAGGGGGAGTTCGGCACGGACGACCACCAGCTCTTCCTTCTCGTCGGCCGCGTCGGCGGCGGACAGCAGTCCGCGCCGGCGCAGCCAGTCCTCCCGGGTACGCAACACCGGACCGAACGCGATGCGGTGACGGCGGGTCACGGCGGCCTTGAGGCCGGCCTCGCGCAGATGTCCGACCGTCCGCGCCGAGTCGCTCAGCTCGGAGTGCACGATCAGCAGCACCCCTCCGGGGCGCAGCAGGGCGGGCGCCTCCCGGCAGACCCGGTCCAGGACGAACCGCCCGTCGTGGCCCGCGTCCCAGGCCCGGGCCCTGCCTCGCGGCGGCCGGCCCGCCGGTGTCGGTGCGGGTACGTAGGGCGGATTGCTCAGGATCAGATCGAAGGACAGGTCCCGCACGGGGGTGAAGAGGTTGCCGCGCCGGACGTGGACGGACGCTCCGGTCAGCCAGGCGTTCAGCCGGGCCGTGCAGACCGCCCGCCACGACACGTCCACCGCCGTCACCCGGCTGCCCCGGCGTGCTGCCTGCAGTGCCAGCGCGCCGGTGCCGGTGCCCACGTCGAGGACGTGCGCGCCCGGCGGCAGCGGTTCTTCGGACAAGGCCCCGGCCAGGAGGGCGGTGTCCTCCTGCGGGGTGTACACGCCGGGGAGGATGAGAGGTGGAATCGGTGATCTCACCTGGCCCAAGTACCCCGGCATTCAGGAAATATGGGAGTTTTCGGAAGGCAGGGGCACGCGCAGGGACGACCGCCCGGCCTGCCAGTCACTCAGGAGACGCTCCGCGAGCCGGTCCTCCACATGACCGGTGACGTCGATACCGAAGGCGATGTCGGCGGCGAGACAGGGCTCCTCGTCCAGCAGACCGCCGATGACGTCATGGCGTACGACCTGCTCGTGGACGGCATCGGCCTCGACGTGTTCGTCGTAGAAGTGCTCGGCGGCCGGTCCCGCGCCGGTGCGGCGCATCGCCTCCGCCAGGCGCCGGGAGCCGGGCGAGGAGGTGATCTCGACCGCCGCGAAGTGACCCACGAGTGCCCCGCGCAGACTGCGGTGCAGGCCCAGCAGCGACATGACGTTCACCGTCGCGAGCAGTTCCGCGCAGGCCGCGTCCAGGTAGTGCCCGTACGTCGTGTCCAGACGCAGGTCCGTCATCAACTCGGCGAACAGGAGGGCGTGGACGCGGTCGGGGCGGCCGCCGCCGAACTCGTCGAACTCCACCGCCGCCATGCCCGCCTTGGCGCGCCCCCACAGCCTGGGCAGCACCCATGCGTGCGGGTCGGCCTCCTTGAGGTGGTAGAGGGAGCGCTGGGCCGCGTACTCGCGCACCTGCCACAGCTCACCTTCCTTGCTCAGGAAGTGGCTGACACCCGTGCCGTCGACCGGCTCGACGAGAAGTCCGGCCAGCGCGTCCTCGACGCTGTCGTGACCTCGGGTGTCCGTGCGCAGGGCGGACAGGAAGTGGTGCTCCAGGGCGGCTCGGGTGCGCAGCAGGTCGGGGTCCCACTCGTGGTCGGGGGACACACCGGCGAAGCCGCGGTAGTGCAGTTCGTAGCAGAGGTACAGGGCGAGCTGGAAGTCGTCGCCGTACACGGCTGCCGCCGCGACCTCCTCGTGGCGCGGCAACGGCCCGGCGCCGAGCAGATACTCCTCGACGCCCGCGGAGACAGGGCCCCGGGCCGGCGGCAGCAGAGGTCCTTGGAGGTCGTGATCCATGCGCCCCGGGTACCCGGGGAACGCGACGTCACCCTGCCGCGTTCACAGCGGGGCCGGCGCGCACCACGTGACCAGGGAGATCTCGGGTGCGCCGGCCGGCATCGGCTGCCCCGAGGTCACTCGCCCCCGGACTCCTCCTGGGCGCGGGTGTTCGGGGTGATGGCCTCTCCGGCCTCGCCCTCGTGTCCGCGCTTCTCGTCGGGGTCCTGGGTGCGCGTCTCGGCGTCCTCGAACTCGCGCAGGACCTCCTCCAGGGCGGTGTCCGGCTTCTGCCTCTTCTCGGACACGGTCGGCTCCTCTCCCCTTGTCCACCGTCCGGCGGCGGGTGGCCCTTCTCGGTGTACGGATGCGGCGCCTTGGCTCAGCGCGTGGCGGCCGCGATGCGCAGCGGCACCGGGTCCGGGGGAGTGCTCTCCTCGCCCTGGTGGGCGATCTCCGCCCACCAGGACGGGCCGTCCTCGATGTGCCGCAGCAGTACGCCCTCGCGGATCGCCCAGGGGCAGATGGTGACCGTCCTGATGCCGGTGAGCTTCATCGCGGTGTGCCCCACCACCGCACCCGCCAGGCTCTGCGCGGCGCGCGGAGCGGAGATGCCGGGCAGTTCGGAGCGCCGTGCGGCCGGGAGCGCGGCCAGCCGCTCGATTGCGACCCCCAGGTCGGCGCGGTGCATCCGCCGTTCCACGAACGGGCCGTGCCGCCCCGGCGAGGTCCCGCAGAGCCGCCCCAGCTGCTCGAAGGTGCGCGAGGTGGCCACCGCGGTGCGGGGTCCCTCCCAGCGGATCCGCGACGCCACGTCCCGCAGCTGGTGGCGGACCTTGCGGCGCAGCGCCCGCACCGCCTCCAGGGGAGGCGGGTCCTGGCCGATGAAGAACTCGTGGGTCAGCCGGCCCGCGCCCAGCGGCAGCGAGGCCACGTAGTCCGGCAACCGGCCGCGTCCGAAGGCGACTTCGAGTGAGCCGCCGCCGATGTCGAACAGCGCGAGCGGCCCGGAGCGCCAGCCCATCCACCGTCGCGCCCCGAGGAAGGTGAGCTCGGCCTCCACCTCGCCCGGCAGCGTGCAGAGAGCGACGCCGGTCCGTGTCCGGACGGCACGCAGTACCTCCTGGCGGTTCGGCGCGGAGCGCACGACGGCGGTGGCGAAGGCGAGCGGTCCGGCCGCACCCCACCTCGCGGCGGTCCGCTTCGCCCCTTCCACCGCCTCGACCAGCTGCTCCACGGCCTCCTTTGGCACCGGTCCACCCGGCCGCACATGGTCGGAGAGTCTCAGCCGCCATTTCGCCGTGTGCACCGGCAGCGGCACCCCGTCCTCGGCGTCCGCCACCACAAGTCGTACCGTGTTCGAACCCACATCCACCACGCTTATCCGCATGGACCTGTGGGTACCCATGCGCGACCCGCTTCAACGTCGGCCGCCGCACCGGGGCGTCACTCCCGGCAACCGCCCCCGGGGAGCGAGCCGCGCGGGACAACGGGAAGGGCCGCCGTCTCCCTGCGGACGGCGGCCCTTCGGCCGAGCGGCTCGTGCTGCGGCGGCTACATGTGGACGACGGGTGCGGCGTCCGCGTCCTGCTCCGGCACCCCGCTCCGGAAGAGCAGGAGGGTGATCACGGCGCCGACGGCGAAGAGGCCCGCCGACCACCAGAAGGCGGTGGTGTAGCTCTCGATCGTCGCCTGGGCCTGGACCAGCTTGTTCGCGGCGTTCCTGCCGACCAGGTAGTCGGTGGCGGCGCTCGCGGCCAGCGTGTTCAGCAGCGCCGTACCGATCGAACCGCCCACCTGCTGCATGGCGTTGACGGTGGCGGAGGCGACACCGGCATCCTCGGACGCCACCCCGCCGGTGGCCAGTTGCATGGCCGGCGGCATGACCAGGCCGAGGCCGAGTCCGATCACGATCAGCTGCGGCAGCACCGCGGAGACGTAGTCGGAGCCGACGTCGATCCCGGCGAGCCAGGCCATGCCGGCCGCGGCGACCGCGAAGCCCAGCGGGATGATCGCCTTCGGGCCGATCCGGGGCACCAGCATCGTGGTGCCGACCTGGGCCGCGACCATCAGCGCGGCGACCATCGGCAGGAAGGCCACGCCGGTCTTCGTGGGGCTGAAGCCGAGGTTCAGCTGGAGGTAGTAGGTGAGGAAGAGGAAGACGCCGAACATGCCGCCGCCGGAGATCAGCACGGCCAGGAAGGATGCGGCACGGTTGCGGTCCAGCAGGATGCGCAGCGGCAGCAGGGGGTGCGCGGTACGGGTCTGCCACCAGGTGAAGGCGGCCAGCAGCGCTCCGCCCGCGATCAGGAAGCCCCAGGTCAGGGGAGAGTTCCAGTCGTGGGTCTCGGCGTTGGAGAAGCCGTACACCAGGGAGAAGAGACCGCCGGCGACCAGTACCGTGCCGGGCACGTCCAGCTTGGAGTTCGCGGCGTCGCGGTGGTTGTGCAGCAGCAGCCAGCCGCCCGCGAAGGCGACGACGGCGATGGCGACGTTGACGTAGAGCGTCCAGCGCCAGTCCAGGGCGTCGGTCAGGACGCCACCGAGCAGCAGGCCCACCGCACCGCCGGCACCGGCGATGGCGCCGTAGACACTGAACGCCTTGGCGCGTTCCTTGGCGTCGGTGAACGTCGTGTTGAGCAGCGAGAGCGCGGCGGGCGCGAGGAGCGCGCCGAAGGCACCCTGCAGGGCGCGGGCGGTGACCAGCATCTCGAAGTTGGTGGCGGCACCGCCGAGCGCGGAGACGGCGGCGAAGCCGACGACACCGATGAGGAAGGCGGTCTTGCGGCCGAACAGGTCGGCGATCCGGCCGCCGAGCAGCAGCAGGGACGCGAACGCCAACGCGTACGCAGTGACGATCCACTGCCGGTTGCCGTCGGAGAAGCCGAGGTCGGCCTGGGCCGAGGGCAGTGCGATGTTCACGATGGTGGCGTCGAGGACCACCATCAGCTGGGCGAGGGCGACGACGGCGAGAATCCACCACCGCTTGGTCGAGGCGTCGGGGTGCGCCTGTACGGCGTCCTCCCGGCTGCTCTCGGTCAAAGTCTTCTCGGACATGGGAATCCACCACTCCAGGGAAAGTCGGCTGGGCGTTACCGATGTGTAAACGAAACCGTTTCGTACACATCGAGATTAGACCACTCGCAGCGAAACGGCAACGTTTCGTTGGAGTGGGGGCGGGGCGGTGGTCAGGAGCGGGGCCGCCGGACCTACAGCGGCTTGACCCAGCGGCGCCAGTGGTCCTCGCGGTGGTAGCCGGCGGCGGCCCAGGCGTGGTGTGCCTGTTCGTTGGCCTCCAGGACCATGGCGTCGACGCGTCGCCCGCCCAGATCGGCGAAGCGCTGTTCGGCTGCGGCCAGCAGGGCGGTCGCGATGCCCCGTCGGCGGTGGTCCGGATGTACGGCGAGCCGGTAGGCGGAGCATCGCCAGCCGTCGAAGCCGGCGATCACGGTTCCCGTGAGCAGGCCGTCCCGCTCTGCGAGAAGCAGGGCCTCGGGGTCGCGCGCGATGAGTCGGGCCACTCCGTCGTGGTCGTCGCTGATGCTCGTTCCTTCCGCGGCGTCGCGCCAGAACCGCAGCACGGCGTCGATGTCGGCAGGGGTGGCGTGGCGGATGTGGAGATCGCTCATGGGGTCAGCCAAGCAGAGCGCCGGGCTGTCCGGCGAACGGTTTCTCCACCGATGATCGCGAGCGCCCGACGGCCCCTCACGTCACCGTCACACCGTCACGCCATCTGCCGTCGCACCAGCTCGTGCAGCCGCCCGCCGGTGTCCGCGAGGAGCTGCGCCGGCGGTCCCTGCTGGGCGACCTTGCCGTTCTCCATCACGATCACACGGTCCGCGTCCAGCACCGTGGACAGACGGTGGGCGATGACGATCCGGGTGGCGTTGAGGGCCTTGGTGGACTCGATGACCGTGCGCTGGGTGTCGTTGTCCAGGGCGCTGGTCGCCTCGTCGAAGAAGAGGATCCGCGGCCGACGGATCAACGCCTGGGCGATCATCAGGCGTTGGCGCTGGCCGCCGGAGATGGCACCGCTGCCCGAGACGATGGTGTGCAGACCCATCGGCATCCGCTGGATGTCCTCCGCGAGCCCCGCCATCGAGGCCGCCGCCATCGCCTCCTCCGGGGTGTAGGGCTCGGTGCCGCAGATGACGTCCAGGATGGAGCCCGTGAACGGCTGGGCGTGCTGGAGGACGACACCGCACTGTCTGCGCACCGCCGACTGGTCGAGGGCCGCCAGGTCCTGGCCGTCGTACAGGACACTCCCGGAGACCGGGCGGTCGAAGCCGATCAGCAGCCTGAGCAGCGTCGACTTGCCGCAGCCGCTCGGGCCGACGATCGCCACGAACTCGCCCGGCCGGATCTCGAAGGACACGTCGTCGAGGATCAGGGGACCGTCGTCGGAGTAGCGGAAGGAGAGCTTGCGGGCCTCCATCGCCCCGGTGAGCGGACCCGGTCGGGTGCTCGCGGTGCGGACCTCCGGGGAGGCGTCCAGGACCGGCTTGATCTCCTCGAACAGCGGGAGCGCGGCCACCACCGAGACGAACGAGCCGGTGAGCGAGGTGACCGCGGTCAGCAGCATCGTCACCGAGGTGTTGAAGGTGAGGAACTCCGCCGCCGACATCGAGCCGCGCGCCGGGCCCGCCAGCAGCATGAACATCAGCAGGGTGCACAGCGGGAGGTACACCGAGCCCATCACCGTGGTGAGGTTCTTGATGCGGCCGACCTTCTGCTGGAGTTCGCGGCTGCGGGCGAACTCCGAGGCCCAGGCCGCGTAGGCGTAGTTCTCGGCCGCCGCGACCCGGAGCTTGGGCAGACCGCGCAAGGTCTGGAAGGCCTGGTTGTTCAGCTTGTTGCCGAGGACCACCAGCCGTCGCTGCCAGCGCACCTGCCACAGCCCGAGCCCCAGGAACCCCGCGGCGATCACGACGAGCATGCCGATCGCCGCCATGGCCATCGGCGCGCTGTACCAGAACAGCAGCCCCAGGTTCATCGCGCCGACGGTCACCGACTGGGCGACCGCCGGGCCGATGCCCGCCATCATCCGGCGGATCGAGCTGATGCCCATGGCCTGACTGGCCAGTTCACCGGTGGAGCGCTCGGTGAAGAACTTCGTGGGCAGCCTCAGGAGCCGGTCCCACACCGCCGGCTGGAGGGTCGCCTCGATACGGCCCTCCAGGCGGAGCATGGTGAGGTTCTGGAGCAGCATGAAGGCCGCCGTCACCACACCGCTGACCATCACGGCCAGACACACCTGGACGATCAGACCGGTCTGCGCCTTCGGTACGAACTCACCGAGCACCTTTCCGGTGGCGATCGGGACGAGGGCGCCGATCGCCACCGTCACCAGACCGCTGAGCAGCAGGTTCGACACGTCGCCGCCGGTGCCGCGCATGCTGAACCGGAGAAGTCCGGGCAAGCCGAGCTTCCGGTCGGGAAGGGGGCGGTAGAACATCACCGCGCGGGGCTCGAACTCCTCCGTGTTGTCCTTCTCGACCGGAGTCTCCCGTCCCGTCGCCGGGTGCACCGCCACATAACCGCCGCGCCGCCACAGCAGCGCGACCGGTGCACCCGACAGGGCGCGGTGACCGACCAGGGGACCGATGTTGTCGTGCCACCAACTGCCCTCCAGGCGTACGGACCTGATGCGGACCCGGGAGGCGAGAGCGATGCGCTCGACCGGGTCCAGGCGCTCGCTCTCGGTGCCGCTCTGGGCGTTCTCGGCGAGGGGGATCCCGGCGGCCTCGGCGACCAGCTTGCACGCCGCATAACTTGCGTCCGCGTCGGCGGCCGTCGCCCGCTGCTTCGACCGGCCGATGGACGCCAGCAGTGTCCGGTCGGCCTGGACACGCACCGCCTCACCGGCCCTGATACCGGCGGCCGTCCGGGTCTCGTGGGTGCGCTCCAGCTCCTCGATCCAGCGGTCCAGCGTGGTCAGCAGCCGGTACTGCTGGTCGACCATGCTCTGCCAGACCCCGGGGTCCATCAGCAGGTCGGCGGCTGCCTCGGCGCCGTAGAGCGAGCCGTACTGCACGCTGCCCGGCGGCACCTGCATCCAGAAGACGTCGTCGTCGGTCGGGGCGGCGGCCCGCTCGTCGGCCATCGGCGCCTGGAAGAGGATGGACAGACTCCGGCCCACTCCGAGCGCGAGGGCGTACTCCAGAGGGCTCGTCGTCGGCGGTACGTACTGGGGGTTGCCGTACTCGTCGTACGACCAGGTCTGGGTGTTCGTGGGTTCGTACAGCTCGCGCAGGCCGATGCGGTGCACCACGCAGTCCCTGAGGGGGCGTGCCACCAGGGTGTGATGGGGCCCTGCCACCGGCCCGAGCAGCAGGGCGCCCGGCTCCAGACGGCCCAGGTGATGCCAGTGGCCCTGCTGTCCGGCGTCCACCGCGAACAGGTCCACGGCACCGGACACCACCAGCCACAGCACCTGCGGGCCTTCGAGGTCGATGCGGCTGAACCCGGCGCAGTCGACGCGCGTGCCCATCTGACCGAGGGCGGTGAGGACCACGTCCCCTTCGTGTGCGGTAGTCATGTCACCGTTCCTTGACCAGCGCCGCGTACGCGCCGCCGCGCGCCACCAGCTCCTCGTGCCGCCCGCGCTCCACGATCGTGCCGTGTTGCAGTACGACGATCTCGTCGCTGTCGCGCACGGTGCTGAGCCGGTGCGCGATCACCACACAGGCACAGCCGCGCTTGCGCAGGTTGTCCATGACGGTCAGTTCGGTCTCCGCGTCCAGCGCGCTGGTCACCTCGTCGAGGACCAGGATGCTGGGCCGGCGCACCAACGCCCGCGCGATCTCCAGGCGTTGGCGCTGCCCGCCGGAGAAGTTGCGGCCGTCCTGCTCGACCCTGCTGTGGATGCCGCCGGGGCGGCGCAGCACCACGTCGTACAGGGCCGCGTCCCGCAGGGCGTCCACCACGGCGTCGTCCGGGATCGACGGGTCCCACAGCGCCACGTTGTCGCGCACGGAGCCCTCGAAGAGGAAGACATCCTGGTCGACGAAGGACACCGAGGAGGCGAGCGCGCCGCGCGGGATGTCGTCCAGGCGCTGTCCGTCGATGCGGATCACACCCTCCCAGGGCGCGTACAGACCCGAGATCAGCCGGGACACGGTCGACTTGCCGCTGCCGGAGCCGCCGACCAGCGCCACCTGCCGGCCCGGCCCCACCGTCAGGTCGAAGCCGGTCAGCAGCGGCTTGTCGAGGGGGTTGTAGCCGAAGGTGATGTTCTGCAGCTCGACATGCCCCTGCAGCCGTCGGGTCGAATCGCCGGCGCCCGGGCGGTCGTAGAGCGGGTCGGCCTTGAAGTTCTCCACGTCCTTCAGGCGGGCCACGTCGGCCGCGAAGTCCTGGATGCGGCCGGCCACGCCGTTGAGGCGGGTGATCGGCGCGGTGAAACGGGTGACCAGGGCCTGGAAGGCGACCAGCAGGCCGACGGAGATCCCGCCCTCCACGGCTCGCATGCCGCCGATCCAGAGGATGAGGGCGCTGTTGAAGGTGGCCAGCATCGGAGCGACCACGCCCAGCCAGGCGCTCGGCACCCCGAGCCGCTGCTGCTCCTCCAGCGTGGTGGCGTGCTGCCCGGCCCACTTGCGGAAGTAGCCGTCCTCGCCGCCGGTCGCCTTCATCGTCTCGATCAACTGCAGCCCGGTGTAAGCGGTGTTGGTGAGCCGGGCGCTGTCCGCGCGCAGCTTCGCCGTACGGGTGGCGCGCAGCCGGATGACGACCCGCATGGCCGCCACGTTGAGCAGGGCCACGCCGATGCCGACGTACGTGAGTTGGGGATCGTAGGTGTAGAGCAGGATCGCGTACAGGACGACGACCACGGCGTCGACGCCCGCCGCCGCGAGGTCCCGGGACAGGGTCTCGGCCACCTGGTCGTTCGACTGGAGTCGCTGGACCAGGTCGGCGGGGCTGCGCTGGGAGAAGAACGTCACCGGCAGGCGCAGCAGATGGCGCAGGAAGCGGGCGCTGGAGAGGGTCGAGGAGATGATGCGGCCGTGCAGCAGGTTCGCCTGCTGGAGCCAGGTCAGGGCGAGGGTGAGGGCCACACACGTGCCCATCGACGCGAACAGCACGCCGAGCAGGGAGGTCTGGCCGCCGATCAGGAACATGTCGATGTAGGTACGGCTCAGCGCGGGCGTGGCGGCGCCGACCAGCACCAGCAGCAGACTGGCGAGGACCGACGCGGGCATGGTGCCCGCGGTGCCGCGCAGCCGGGCCGGCATCGCGCCGAGGATCCCCGGTTTGCGGCCGCCCGTGGAGAAGCCCTCACCGGGCTCCATCACCAGCACGACACCGGTGAAGCTGCCGTCGAAGTCCTCCATGGGAACGAAACGGCGGCCCTTGCCCGGGTCGTTGATGTACACACCGCGGCGGCCGAAGCGGCGCCCCATGCCGTCGTACACGACGTAGTGGTTGAACTCCCAGAACAGTACGGCCGGTGTCTTCACCCCGGCGAGCGCGGCCGTGTCCATCTGCATGCCCTTGGCCGTCAGACCGTAACTGCGGGCCGCCTTGAGGAGGTTGCTGGCGCGCGAGCCGTCCCGGGAGACGCC
Source organism: Streptomyces sp. NBC_00285 (assembly GCF_036174265.1). Lineage (NCBI taxonomy): Bacteria > Bacillati > Actinomycetota > Actinomycetes > Kitasatosporales > Streptomycetaceae > Streptomyces > Streptomyces sp. NBC_00285. The sequence continues at coordinate 9,488,467 of NZ_CP108055.1, forward strand.
GCAGGCGATGCGCAGCTCCTCCAGCGGCACATGCCTGCCGTAGTGGCCGAGCACCATGGCGAGGGACGCGGCCCCGCACTCCACGGCCTCCATCTGCAGGACGGTGGGGGTCCGGACCGTCTTCGCCTTCCCCGTGGGGACCGGGCGCTTGGGCGGGGCGGAGCGGCGTCTGCCCCGGGTGTCCTGTGCGGTGCTCATGGCAGCAGCCAATCGACGGGGCGCTGATCGGCCAGCCGGATCGATCCCGAGGCCACGGTCATGGAGGTGAGCACGAACGGCGGGCCCTCGGCAGAGGACCACTTGTAACCGCTCTTCGTGCCCCGGGACCTGTCCAGCTTCACCAGGACGGCGACCGGACGGCCGTCCTTGGAGAACTGCTCGCCGAGCTGGCTGTCCCCGAGGAACGCGGCGATCTGCTGTGCCGACTGCGCCGAACGGTCCACCGACTTCACATGGCCGCGCAGCACGCCGTACTCCTGGGTGGGGACCGAGGAGACGGTCAGGTCCACGGGGGCGTTCGCCGGGATGGAGGCCGCGTTCTCGGCGGGCACGTACACCGTGGCGTACATCGGGTCGGAGCTGTGGGCGACCTTCTCCACGGCAGCGACGTTCGCACCGGTGGAGATGATCTGACCGATGGTGGCCGCCAGCGCGGTGACCCGGCCCGCGGCGACCGTGCGGACGACCGTGTCGCCCTTGGGCGTGCGGACCTTCAGTACCGGGGAGCCGGCGGGCAGTTGCCGCCCCTCCGCGGCGAGCACCTGCGTGACCTGGCCGGCGACCGGGCTCTGCAGGATGTAACTGCCCTGCCCGTGCGTGAGGATGGCGGGCGCACTCACCGTGGAGGCGACCGAGCCGGTCACCGCCCACACGGCAGCGGCGGCCATCACGACCACCGTCACGGACATCACGAGCCAGCCCTGCGGGCGGGCGAAACGCACCGGAAGGTCGAGCTCCTCCGGGGACTGGAGCTTGGCGAGGGCCTGTTGGCGGAACTGCACGGAACTTCCCTCACCTGCGAAAGAGAGAGGACCGGCTCGCGCGAGCCGGCTGGTGTACGACCCCCGGCCCGTGAGCCGGCTGGTTTACGAAACCCGAAAGCCCCGGAGCCAGGAAACGGCTCCGGGACAGGGTGATCACAAGTGGTGCGATCAGATCACATGGAGTGTGATCAGAGACCGGAAACCAGGCCGGTGACCGGGGCGGTGCTCAGGCCGGTGACACCCTCGACGGTGCCGACAACCGTGTTGACCACGCCGGAAACCGGGGCGACGCCGTCCACCAGGCCGGTGACGGTGCCGAGGGCGTTGAGGGCGAGGCCGCCGGAGACGTTGTCGAGGTCGGCGTCCGAGATCTCGACGGTCTCAACCTGGGGGGTGGAGTTCATGATGGAACTTCCCTTCGTGTGGATATCTCAGCAAGGGGGGAGCGGCCCCCTCTGGGGACAGATGACGGCCGCGATCGCAGACGCCTGACTCCCCGTTTCCGGGAATGCCTGGCGACCCTGCGGTGCGATGGATCAAAGCACGCTGCGGCGCCGCGCTTCCAATCAATCACCGGCCCCACCAGGGAACTTGAGTCACAGAAGCTTCCATCGGTGCAGGGTTGTGCACGCCTTGGGATCGACTTCTTCACATGTGATGCCGTGATGGCGTGCGGTGATCCTTGCCGTTGGTGCGGCGAATGCGACACACCTCTCCAATGGCATGGGCGCCGGCCGCCAAGTGTGCAGAACTTCCGCTTCCGGTGACCTCGTTGAGCATTCGATGTGCAGATTCACTGAAGGGGGGATTCGGGGCCGTATCCACAACGGACCGTTGTCGATCGCTTGCTGAGCGTGTTTTTCCGCGGGTGTGTCAGCCCAGGAGTGCGTAGACCGTGCTCGCGCGGGCCGCGAGTGAGCCCGACACGGAGTCGGTCATCGTGATGTCGGCGAACGCCATACGGCGGCCCAGCTTGGTGACGACCGCCTTGATCAGGACATCCGAACCGGTCACCGCCCGCTGGAAAGCCGTGGACTGCTGCACCGTCGTCATGGGCCCGTAGCTGCCCCGGGCCGCCGCCACGGCGATCACGGCGGCGGTGTCGGCGGCGGCCATCAGTGCCTGGCCCGACAGTGCGCCACCCTCCCGAGCCAACCGCTGTGACCGGGGAAGACGCAGGACCACGTGGTCGTCCGTGAGCGTCTCGACCAGGAGGCCGAGGTCGAGGACCCAGGGGGCGAAGCTGCCGGTGAGGATCTTGTCGGCTTCGGCGGGCGTCATCGTCATATGGGGGATTGTTCCCGCCCGCCGCGCGACCGGCACGGCCCGTGGCCGAATCGGCGTGGCAATCACGGCGTAAAGAAACGGCATTGAACGCACCGCGTGCACCCTGCGTACCCATGACCATCCAGGCGCCCCGAACAACTGCCATACGGCGGTAAAGACTCCGGTCCCCCCAGGAGGTCGAGAAGTTTGAGTCACAAGCGAATTCCGAAGCGCAAGGCCGCGTTCGCGGCAGGCACCGTCGTAGCGCTCGGAGCGGCCGCGATTCTGCTGCCCAACGCCAACGCGTCCCAGGACGGCTCGTCGAACGACGCGGCGGCCATCGCGCCGAAGACGCTCAAGGCGACGGATGCCTCGGACCTCGCCTCGCAACTCGAGAAGATGCTGGGCGACGCCTTCGCCGGGTCCTACTACGACTCCGACAAGCAGCAGCTCGTCGTGAACGTCGTGAACAACGTGATCTCCGGCGACAGCAACAACGTCGTCGTGCAGGCGAAGAAGGCGGGCGCAGAGGTCCGCGAGGTCGACAACAGCCTCCCCGAACTGGCTGCCGGCGCGAAGACCCTCAAGGAGGACGCGACCATCCCGGGCACCTCCTGGGCCGTCGACCCGCGCACCAACAAGATCCTCGTGACCGCCGACAGCACGGTCACCGGCGCCAAGTGGAACACCATCGAGTCGACCGTGAAGAGCCTCGGCTCCGGCATGGCGACGATCAAGAAGTCGGCCGGCACCCTCAAGACCTTCGTCTCCGGTGGAGACGCGATCTTCGGCGGCGGTGCCCGCTGCTCGCTCGGCTTCAACGTCACCGCGGGCGACGGCAGCCCCGCCTTCCTGACCGCGGGTCACTGCGGGGTCGCGGCCGAACAGTGGTCGGACACACAGGACGGCCAGCCGATCGCCACCGTCGACCAGGCGACCTTCCCCGGCGACGGTGACTTCGCCCTGGTCAAGTACGACGACCCGGCGACCGTGGCGCCCAGCGAGGTCAACGCCGGCGGCGGCCAGACCGTCGCGATCAACCAGGCCGCGGACGCCGAGGTCGGCGCCCAGGTCTTCCGGATGGGCTCCACCACGGGCCTCGCCGACGGCCAGGTCCTCGGACTCGACGCGACCGTGAACTACCCGGAGGGCACCGTCACGGGGCTCATACAGACCGACGTCTGCGCCGAGCCCGGCGACAGCGGCGGCTCGCTGTTCACCCAGGACGGTTCGGCGATCGGCCTGACCTCAGGCGGCAGCGGCGACTGCACCGTCGGCGGCGAGACCTTCTTCCAGCCGGTGACCACCGCTCTCCAGGCGGTCGGCGCCACGCTCGGCGCGGGTGACGCGGCCGGCGGCGGGGAGGCCGGTGCAGGTGGCGACGCCAGCGCGAGCCCCGGTGACGAGGCCGGTGCAGGTGGCGACGCAGGCGCGAACCCCGGTGACGAGGTCGGCGCAGGTGGCGACGCAGGCGCGAGCGCGAGCCCCGGTGACGAGGCCAGTGTCAGCCCCGGCGAAGAGGTCGGCGGTGACCAGATCGGCGGCGAAGCGGCCGGCAACGGTGACGCGACGGGCAACGGTGACGCGACGGGCAACGGCGCCGGTGACGGCACCGGTGTGACGGAGTCCCACTGATCCCTCAGGCGGTCTGACACCAGATCCCCTGTACCGGCCGCGTCGGCAGCGGTCCGCCCCCACCCTCCGCTGCCGACGTCGGTCCGCACGACCGCCTTCCTGCCACACCGCGAGGCGGGCCGGAAGGTGCAACGGTCCGGCCCTCCGGCGGGAGGGCCGGACCGGCGCGTTGTGCCCCGCCGACAGCAGGCGGCCGGCAGCCGTGAGGCGTCGGCCCCGTCAGCCGTCGGCCCGCAGCAACAGCAACGCCACGTCGTCGATCCGCTCCCGCGCGGCACCACTGCGGCCGACGAGTTCGTCGGCCAGGTCGTCGAGCGGACGGTCACCGGCCTCGGCGAGCCGCTGTCCCAGATCGGCGAGCGCGTCCTCGATGTCGACGCCGGGGGACTCGATCAGACCGTCGGTATAGAGGACGAGGACGGAACCCGGAGCGAGCTCCACCTCCGTCGTCGGGTAGACGGCCGAACCGTCGATCCCCAGCAGCGGGCCGCCGGCCAGGTCCAGCACCCGCACCCGCCCGTCCGGCCGCCGCAGCAACGGTGGGGGGTGTCCCGCCCGGGCCATCACCGCGCGCCCCCGCCCGGGATCGAGCCTCAGATACAGACAACTCGCGAACAGGTCGGCACCGAGGTCGATCAGCAGCCGGTTGGTCGAGCGCATGACCTCCTCGGGCGGCTGGCCGACGGTCGTGTACGCCCGTACCGCCGTCCGGAGCTGCCCCATCAGGCCGGCCGCCGTCACGTTGTGCCCCTGCACGTCCCCGATCACGGCGGCCGCCTGCCCGTTCACCGGCACCAGGTCGTAGAAGTCGCCGCCGATGTCCATGCCCTGGGTGGCCGGCAGATAGCGGGCCGCCGCGTCGATGCCGGGCAGCCGGGGCAGGGTGTGCGGCAGCAGGGCGGCCTGCAGACCGTGCGCCAGCTGGTGCTTGGCGTCGTAGAGCAAGGCCCGTTCCAGGGCCTGGGCGATCAGTCCGCCGAGACTCGTCAGGACCGCCCGCTCGTCCGCGGGGAAGGGGTGCGGTTCCGCGTAGGCCAGCACACACGTGCCCACCGGGCGCCCCGAGGCGATCAACGGCAGATAGGCCCAGGCCGCGAACCCGTCGGGGGTGGCGTTCCGCCCCGGATACAGGTGCTCCAGCTGCTCCCGGGAGTCGAAGAAGGCGGGCACCCCGGTGTTCAGGGCATGCGTGCCGGGCGTCGGTTCGGCCAGCGGCAGCCCGTCGAAGCGCTCGACGACCCGGGCGTCCGGATAGCCGCGATGCCCGAGCACGTGCAGCCGCCCTGCCTTCGCGCCGAGCACCACGAGCGCCTGGCCCCCCACCGCCGGGGCGATCTCGTCCGCCACCAGCTGCACCACGTCCTGCACCCCGACCGCCTCGGTCAGTGCCCCCGCCAGACTCAGCACCTGCGAGATCGTGACCAGCCGGGCCGGCGGGTCCCCGGGCCGCGGTCCGGCCCTGTTCATCTCCGCCACCGCCCGGGCCCGGCCGACCCGGACGCTCAGCCCGGTCGTGCTGGGGTGCAGCCGGAACGACAGCCAGTCCCCGGGCGGTCGCAACGCCACGAACGACGTGCTGTGCTGGCTGAGCAGCGCGGCCCGGTAACGGTCCTCGTAGACCGGGTCGTTGAGCCACGGCACCGCCGCCCACAGCTGCGAGCCCAGCAGCCGGGAGACCGGGACCCCGATCAGTTCGGCCGCCGCCGCGTTGGCGAAGGAGACCCGCCCGTGCAGGTCGAGCGAGCACAGCCCGTACGGCAGCCGCGCCACCATCCGTGCCGCCTCCACCGTGCCCAGCGTCCCGGCCACGCCTCCCGCCGGCGCCGCGGCGAGCAGATCCGGCTCGGCGTACGGCGGCCGGCTGTCCTGCACCGCCCGCTCCAGCCGCATCGCGAGCCGCCCGCAGGCGGCGGTCAGATGGTGCCGCTCCCGGTCGGTCAGCTCCGGCGGATGCGAACCGGGCCAGGTCACGAAGACCGCGCCGTACACCGTGGACGGGGTGGCCACCGGTACGGCGGCCAGGGCGAACGGATACGGCAGTACCACGGCGATCCGCGGATAGCGGTGCGCCATTTCCTGCTCGCCGCCGACCCACACCAGCCGCCGCTCCCGCACCGCCTGAGCCACCGGGATCGGCGCGCTCAGCCCCACCCGCTCCCAGGGCGCCGCGAAAGTCCGCGGCAGGCCCGCCATCACCGCCATCTCCAGTACCGGTTCGCCGGCGGCCAGCAGATACACCGCGCCCGAGTGGGCGTGCACCTCGTCCATCATCGACGCCAGCGCCAGGGAGAGCAGCGGACGGCCCACCCGCGTCCGGGCGCTCGTCGGCGCCGGGGCGGACATGTGCCCGTCGGACACGCCGACCACCTCCTCGCACGGGCGCGTCCCGGAAGGGGCACGAGCCGCTGACGCGCGCCGAACCCCAGGGATCAAATCTCCCCCCTCCCGGCGCGTCCCGCACGGCGAGGATTCCGCGTCGGTGACCGGGCGTGGGCACACGGGTAGCCGCGCGACGGCGAGGTCGGCTGTGTACCCCCTTGCCCCCGGCCCATGCCCCCACAGTCGAAGCGCGCCGCGGCTCACGGGCGCCGTGCGTGCGCCCCCGCGCACCCCGATGGCCAATTCTTCGCGCCCGCCGGAGGTCCGGGACCCGAACAATGGGGCACGCGTTCATCGCCATGAAACCGAGTACGGCGAATCGAGGGGGACGAGCAGTGATCCGGGTGCTTCTGGTGCACGACGCGTGTCTGGTCAGATCGGTGCTGGCGGAGTGGCTCGGCCGGGAACCGGACCTCGGGGTGTTCGACACCCCGTGGCACACCGCGCCGGGCCGTATGCGATCCGTGCGGCCCGATGTGTGCGCCGCCGATCTCGAGTGCTCGGACGCCTACGGGATCCCGCCCTTGGGGGAGTTATCGGTGCGCGAGCCGGACCGGAGTCCGCCGCGCCTCCTCGTACTGGCCACGGCCAACCGGCCCGGGCTGCTGAAACGGGCCGCCGAGGCGGGAGCCCTCGGCTATGTCGACAAGGAGGGCTCGCCGGAGCGCCTGGTCCGCGGGATCCGACGCGTCGCCGAAGGGAAACGTTTCGTCGACGACTCACTGGGCTTCGGTTTCCTCCAGGCCGCCGAGATGCCGTTGACCGGACGGGAGCTGAGTGTGCTGACCCTTGCGGCCGAGGGTGCCTCCATCAAGGAGATCGCCGGGAACCTGCACCTGTCCCACGGGACCGTGCGCAACTACATGGCCGCCATCACCCGCAAGACCGGCGCCCGCAACCGCATCGACGCGATCCGCATCTCGCAGGGGCAGGGCTGGCTCTGACCGCTCCGGGGAGGTGGCCCGCTTCGGGGCTGCGGCCGCCCAGCCGCCCACGAGTTCGCGGTACGCCGCCGAGTCGCGCACGAGCTCGTCATGGGTGCCGTGCGCCGTGCGGCGGCCGTCCATCAGCAGCACGCTCCCGGCGCGCCGGGCCGAGCTGATCCGGTGGGCGACGACGACCAGCGTGGTGTCCGGCCGTTCCGCGAAGGCCCGCTCGGCGCGCTCCTCGGCCCGGGGGTCCAGATGACAGGTCGCCTCGTCGAGCAGGACGAGCGGGGCGTACGACAGATAGGCCCGGGTCAGCGCGATGAGCTGCCGCTCACCGGCGGAGAGGACGGCCGGGTCCACGGTCGCCCGCGGCCCGCCGAGCGCTTCGAGCAGCGGGGTGAGCCCGACCGCCCGGGCCGCCGCGAGCAGCTCCGACTCCGGCACGGGGTGCGGTCTGAGGTGGCCGAGGTTCTCCGCGAGGGTGCCGGAGTGTACGTACGCCTCCTGCGGGATGAGGACGCGCCGCGCGGCGGCCCCGGGGGAGGGCACGGGGTGTCCGCAGAGCTGGATCTCGCCGTCGGTGGCGCGCAGGAGGCCGGCGACGAGAGCGGTGAGCGTCGACTTCCCGATCCCGCTGGGGCCCACGACGGCCAGGTGGGCGGCGGGCGGGAGGGTGAGGTCGAGATCGTCGACGACGGGGGTGGCGGCGGGGCCGTAGGCGAAGCTGACGGAGGTGAGGGAGAGCGCGGGGGCGCGTGCGGCCCCGCCGCACGCGGCGCGCGTCGCGTCAGGGTCGCCCGTGCCTGCGGCGGCCCGCGCCACCGGCGCGGGGCCGCGCCGGGAGCGAGGCGATCCCGCGAGGCCGGGGCCGTCGGTCACGTTCCCCGCTGGTGCGGCGGCGTCGGGCGGCGGACCTGTGCCCTGCGATCCGGCACGGTCCGGTGCGCTCGGTGCGGGTGCCGCCGTCGCGGGGGCCCTGGGGGTCTTCTCGGGCAGGTGGCCCCCGGCATGTTCGCTCACCCCGTCGGCCGGTTCGCGGGTCAGTCGGCGCAGGACCACGACCAGCCTCGACCCGCTGGTGCCCAGGCCGTGGACCAGGTTGCGCAGTGCGGGGAGGAGGGACTGGGTGACGTAGGCGAGGGCGCCGACCAGAGCGCCCGTGGTGACGCCCCGGGACAGGAGCCAGGGGGCGCAGGCGAGGAGGAGGACGACCGGGAGCTGGCCGCCGAGGGCGAGGGAGGCCACGCGCAGGACGGACCAGTGGGCCAGGGAGCAGGCGGCCCGCTGCTCGGTGTCGACGAGTCGCCCCGCGTCGGCGGCGACGCGCTCCTCCGCCCCGGCCGCCGTGATGTCCCGCAACCCCGGGCAGACCCTGCCCAGACCCTCCGCCAATGCCTCGTCGGCGACCAGGAACTCCTCCTGACGCCGGGCCAGCGGTCGCAGCGTGGCCGCGAACAAGCCCAGTCCCGCGGCCAGTGGCGGTCCCACGACCAGCAGCAGCAGCGGGTCGAGCGAGGCCAGTCCGACGACGGCCCCCACGGCCGTGAACACGAACGAACGCGACACCAGCACCAGCCCGGCGAAGGTGTCCCGGGCGATCTCGACCTGCTGGGTCAGCCCGGACAGCGACCCCGCGTCCGCCTCCCGCACCCCGCGCCCCACCACCCGCTTGACCAGCAGGTCCCGCAGCGGTTCGACCAACGCGGCGACGGCGGCGTACACCCGGATGGTCCCGTAGGCGCCGACGAGCACCCCGAGACCGGCCACGCCGAGCCAGGCGAGTCCCACGCCGGGCCGCCCGGCCAGAAACCCTTCGTCCAGCGCGCGGGCGGGCGCGTACCCGGTGAGGAAGGTCTGTCCGGTCTCCAGCACGGACCACCCGGCGAGCCGTACCAGCGCCCGCCGGCGGAGCCGGAGGAACCGGAGTCCGCGTGCGTGGATCCCGGGGGTGACGGGGCCGCTCCGGCGGAGGGTCATGAGGGCCCTCCGTCCGACGCGGCGGTGTCCGTCCCCTCTGCGAACACCGCCCGGTACTCGGCCAGGTCCCACAGCGTTTCGTGCGGCCCCACCGCCCGCACCCGCCCCCCGTCCAGCCAGGCCACGGCGTCTGCGCGGGCCGCCGTGGCGGCGCGGTGGGCGACCAGGAGGCGGGTGCCGCCCGCGCGGCCGTTCACCAGGGCCTCGGTGATGCGCGCCTCCGTCACCGTGTCGAGGCTGGAGAGGGCGTCGTCCAGGATCAGCAGGCGGCCGCCGTGGGCGAACGCCCGTGCCAGGCCCAGGCGTTGGGACTCCCCGCCGGAGCGCGGGGCGTCGGCGACGAGGGTGTCGTAACCGTCGGGCAGCCGGCGCACGAAGTCGTCCGCGTGGGCCGTGCGGGCGGCTTCCCGGACGCGTGCGGGGGAGGGGGACGTCAGGGCGAGCCCGATCTCCTCCGCGACGGTGCCGCCGAGCAGGGCGGGACGTCCGAAGGCGTAGCCGGTCGCGCGGCGGAGTTCGTCGTGGGTGAGCTCGCGCAGCGGTACGCCGTCGAGGAGGACGTCCCCGGCGTCCGGGTCGGTGAGCCTTCCGGCGACCGCGGCGAGCAGCGACTTGCCCGCCCCGGACCGGCCCACCACGGCGAGTGTCGTCCCGCCCGGCACGACGAGGTCGACCCCGTCGAGCACGGCCCGTCCGCCGCGCAGGGCGGTGACGCCGCGCAGTTCGAGCCGCCCCGGGCCGGGCGGCAGTCCGCGTTCGCCGTGAGCGACGGCGGGTTCCGCGAGGACCTCGTCCAGGCGTCCGGCCGCGGCCCTGGCCCGGGCCAGGCCGGCGAGCTGTCCCACCAGGGCACCCACGCCGGTCCCGAGGACCGCGTAACGGGAGGCGGCGAGGACCTCGCCCACCGTCACCCGGTGCCGGGCGAGCAGGACGCCGGCCACGGCGACGACCCCGAGCTGGAGCAGGGGGGCGACGGCGACGGACCGGCCCGAGGCGCGGCCCTGCACCCGCCACATGCGGTGACCGGCCTCGGAGAGTTCGGGCAGCGGTCGCAGGATCCGGGCCGTCTCCCGGTCCGCCGTACCGGCGGCCTGGATGGTGCGGTGTCCGCCGACGGCCTCCGTGAGGGCCTGCGCGATCCGGCCCTGCACCTCCTGATAGCGGGTCACGCATTCCCGGGTGTCCCGGGCGAAGGCGCGCAACAGCAGGGCGAGGACCGGGGCTCCGGCCAGGAACACGGCCGCCAGCCATGGGGAGATGAGGCCGAGGGCCACCACGGCGCCGACGGGTCCGGCGAGCGCGGCGAGCAGCGCGGCACGGGCGGTCGGGGCGGTGCCGGCCTGCGCGGCGTTGCCGACGAGGCGGGCGACGAGGTCTCCGGGGCCGAAGCGGGCGGTGGCGCGCGGGCCGACGGCCAGGATGTGGCCGGTGAGGCGGTGGCGCAGCCAGGCGGTGGTGCGGGCGTCGACCGTGCCACCGAGGACGGTCTCCGACGCGTCGAGCAGAGCGGTCACGAGGACCAGCGCGGCGCAGTACAGCACCCAGCGGGTCGCCGGTTGCTGGGCGAGCAGCAGGTCCAGGGTCCGGCCCAGGGCGGCGGGCAGCAGCAGTCCGGCACCGGTCGCGGCCGTGCTCACCAGGCACAGCACCAGAGCGCGGGCGGGGGCCGGGCCCAACGGGCCGGATCCTGCTGTGCGAGTCGTCATGCGGTGGCCTTCCCCAGGTGTGCAGAACCCCGGGCGGCCCCTCCCTCGCGGGAGTGGACCGCCCGGAGTCATGGGCGCACGGTGTCTGTCAGAGACAGAGCGTGACGCTCGCCGCGCTGACGCAGGACAGCAGGCTGAGGGTGCTGTTGGCGCCGGTGCTGGTCTGCTCGTCGGACTCCATCGTCTGCAGGTCGAGAAGTGCCATCTCGTTTTCCTTCCTTCGGTGTCGTCCACCCGTGGGGACGGGGTTGGGTCACGGCTCCGTCAGGTGACGGAACCGCGTATGTGGGGCCGCCTGAGCGGCGGGAGGAACGGCAGGTGTGCGGTGGCGGCCTCGTCGGAGGACACCCGGAACCCGTGGTCCTCGTGGGCCGCGCCGAGCGCGAGCAGGCACCCTGCCGTTCCGGTGCCGAGGTCCATCGACAGCCGCATCATCTGGTGGCCGGGGAAGGCCAGTTGGCCCTGGTAGTCCATGGCGAACCAGCCGAGCCCGTCGATCTGTTCGGCGAGCCGCTGCCGGCTCGCGCCGGGTGTGTCCGTGCGGGCGAGGTGCAGGATCATCCCGGCGCGGCCCTGGAAGAGACCGGGCTGTACGTAGAAGCGGCTGGTCGCGGCGATCAGGATCCCGGCGCGCGCCCGCTCGAACTCGCCCTCGGTGTCGGCGCCTTGGGCGAGGTAGTCGTCCAGGACCATCCCGATGCCCGCGCTTCCCTCACCGAGGTACGGCAGCGTCCGCCAGCCCTCGTCGACCTCCAGCGAGCCGCCCGGATGCGTCACGCAGCACTCCAGGTCGCGTCGCAGCGCGACGTCGGCCGCCCTCAACAGCAGCGGTTCAGCGGTGCGTTCGTACTGTCGCAGCATGAAGAGCGCCGGCCCGGCCCACCCTCGCAACAGCCCGGCCCGGCGCCGCTTGGGGGTGTCCGCAAGGGGCTGCGCGAGTCGTCGTACGAGAATGTCGGCGGCCTCGGCGGCCCTGTCCCGCAGCTCCGTCTCGCCGGTCGTGCGGCCCAACTCGCCCAGTACGAGCCCGAGTCCGGCGAGGCCTCCGTGCAGGTCGGAGGAGAGGTTCTGCCAGCGTTCGGCGAGGACACGCTCGACCAGGTCGAGTGCGCGCTGCCGGTGGCCGAGCCGCTCCAGGACGTGGGCGACGCCCGCGAGACCGTCGTAGAGGCCCAGCGGTGTGCCCGTCGGCGGGGGTGCGGTGCGGTCCAGGAGCCAGCGCTCGCCCTCCTCGTACCGTTCGGCGCCGACCGCGTCCAGTGCGTACAGGACGCCGGCCGCGCCGTGCGCGATCCCGAGTCCGCCGCCGTCGTTGAACTGCGTGATGTCGCCGGGGAACAGCCGGTCCGCGCGCTCCGGGGTGGCCGAGGCGAGAAGGGCCCTGACCATGGAGTCACGGCTGTGGGGCCAGTCGCCCGGCTCGGTGAAGGAGGGCGCGATCTTGGTGCGGACGGGCGACTGCTCGCCGCCCTCACCCGAGGGGGGCCGCGTGGCGATGTCCCGGGTGATCTCCGCGACCGCCTCGTCGAGGAACTCCTTGGGCACGTCCGGGAACTGACGGAGAATCACCTCGGCCAGGTGGGCGGCCTTCCCCCGGTCGACCACGAACAGCGTGGTGACCGGCATGAACAGCGCGAGCCGCAGACAGGCCAGGGCGTAGCGGTCGACGTCGATGCCGACCCGGTCCGGCGGGGCGAAGAAACCGGGGTGGGCGACGACTTGGCGGCCGTTCTCCTCGACCGGCGCCGCCGCCTCGAAATCGAGCAGGGACACCGACTCCTCGTCGGGGCCGACCATGATGTTGAAGACATGCAGGTCGTTGAAGACGATCCCGCGCGCGTGGACCGCCTGAACCGCCCGCTCGACGGCCCCGTGGATGCGCACCGCCCATGCCGTGTAGGCGGCGACCGCCTCGGGGTCGGGGTCCGGGGTGAGGAGCGGATGCCGCTCCGCGAAGAACGAGTTCAGCGTGCGCCCCTCCAGGAAGTCCATGACGAGGAACCTGTGGTCGCCGAGCGTGAACCAGTCCCGCACCTCGGGCACCACACCCGTCCCCGCCACCTGCTCCAGGGCGTACTTCTCGCGTTCCAGGCGGGCGATCGCGTCCGCCCCGTCGGCCGCGAGCCCCGCGTGCGGCCGGCCCTCCTTGAGGACGACCTTGCGTCCGTCGCGGGTGTCGGTGCCCGTGTAGACCCCGCCGCCGTTGGAGAAGTGCAGCGCCTTCTCGATCCGGTACGGCAGCTCGCCCACCGTCGTGGTGTTCCGGGCCGCCAGATGCGGCTCAAGAAAGGCGGGCAGCGTCACCCACTCCGGCACCTGGAAGGACGGCGCCCGCCGGTCCGGCACCAGCGTCCCCTCGCCGTTGCGCACCGCGGGCACCAGCGAGCCCCGCTCGTCGACGACGAAGGTGCGTGCGAAGGCGCCGTAGCGGACGTAGAGCGGCCCGTCGTGCCAGCGCAGATCGGTGAGGATGTACGGCCCCTCGCAGCCGTCGAGGAGCTCGCCCAGCTCCCGCAGCACGACGTGCAGCTGCTCCTCGTCGGCCGGGTAGACGGTGACGAACTTGCCGCTGGTGTCGCGGCCCGCGTACTTGGTGTTGCGCAGGTGCAGCAGATGCGGGGCCGGCACGAACTTGAACGAGATGCGCCGGGGCACGCAGTAGTCCCACACGGTCGCGGCGATGCGCTCCGCGTTCGCCCGGGTGGCCGAGGCGTGGATCTTCCAGCCCTGCGACGGTCCCGCCGCCGGCTTCCCGTCCGGACCGAGCGGCGTCAGCGTCAGCCAGTCGCCGATCCGTGCCGCGTCCCAGCCCTCGGGAACCTCACGCCGCGTCGTCTCGTAGACGGGCGCCTCACCCGCGGAGATCCGGTCGGGCGTCTCGTAGAAGTGTCTGTCGGCGAGCGCGTACACCTCGTAGCGCTTGTCCATGCGTCCTCCTCCGTGGCCCGCTGTCGAGCTTTCCAGCGGGACGGTGGCCACGGACAGTCACGGCTGTCACGAGATCACCGTGCGAAACGCATGCGTCAAGAAGTGTTCGGAGGGTTTCGAGCACGGCCCCCCGCGGATGCCCCACGTACCGCCCCCAGGGGCTGCGCACGTGCCGTATAAGCGCTGTAATGGCGAACGTGGTGAGTGAGGACGCTGCGGAACGCGGAACGAGAGCGTTGCGTGCCGAGGACGCCCTGACATCGCTCATGGACGGCCCCGGATCGCCGGAACGGCTGCGCCGCGTGCTCGAACAGGCGCTCGTCTTCGCCGGGGCGGCCCTCGCGGCCGTGTACGTCCCCGACGACGACGGGGAGCAGCTGTGCCTCGCCGAGTCGGCCGGCGTCCCCCACACGCTGTACGGGCTGCGCGACAGCTATCCGAGCGCGGGCGGCTCCCCGGCCGCCGACGCGCACCGCTCGGGACGGCCACTCTTCCTCGGCCCCGAGGAACTCGCCGCCCGCGCCGAGGCCTGCACAGTGCCCCAGCGCGACGTCCACCTCGCCGTGCTGCCCGCACACGGCGACGACGGCAGGGCCTGTCTCGTGGCCGTCGGCCAGGGGCCGGGCGGCTTCGACGACGAGGACCGCAAGTGCCTCGAACTGATCGCCGGCGCGATCGTCTGTCCCGCCCCCGACGCGGCCCCGGAGGACGCCGAACCGAGGTCCACCGCGTTCAGCCTCGCCATGGACACCGGGCGGGTCGAGGTCGGCGACGAACTCCTGGAACTGTTCGGCATGAGCAGGGCCGCCTTCGACGGCAAGGTCGAGACCCTGCTCGGCCTCACCGTGCCCGAGGACCTGCCCTCGTTGATGTCCCTGTTCGAGGCGGGCCACATGTCCCTCGGCGACCGCGAGCTGGAGTTCCGCGTCCTGCAGCCGTCGGGTCCGCCCAGGTGGCTCAGACTGCGCGGCCGCATGCTGCCCGGCACAGAGGGCAGGCCCGCCCGGCTCGTGGGCTCGGTCGCCGACGCGTCGACGCTGCGCTCGGACGTCACCGACGTGGCCCGTGTGCAGCGCCTTGCCGCCGCCCTCGCCATGGCGGGCACGGTCCGGGACGTCAGCCAGGCCGTCGTCTCCGCCCTGCGCGCCCCGCTGAGGGCCGACCGCATCGCCCTCGCCGAGCTGGAGAACGAACGGCTCGTCGTCACCGTCCTCGATCCGCCCGAACCCGAGTCCTGGCCCGAGCTGTGGCGCCTGGAGTGGCGCGGCGAGTGGCCCGAGGCACCGGTGCGGGCGATGCCGACCCTGGCCACCGCCCTGCGTGAGGGCCGCGCCCAGATCTGGCCCGCCGGCACCGTCCTGGAACCCGCCCTCGCCGACGTCGGTCCCGGCGGCCTCGCCGTACTGCCGCTGCCCGCGGCCGGGCGCATGGCCGGCGCCTGCCTCATCGGCTGGGACACACCGCACCACTTCGGCCCCGACGAACGCGCCCTGCTCACCGCCTCCGCCGGCCTCGCCGGGCAGGCCCTGACCCGCGCCCACGCCCTCGACGCCGAACACGAACTCGTCGGCATGCTCCAGCGCCAGCTGCTGCCCCGCCGGCTGCCCGAACTGCCCGGCGCGACGGCCGTCGCCCGCTACCTGCCGAGCACCGCGGGCCTCGAACTCGGCGGCGACTGGTACGACGTGATCCCCCTGCCCGACAATCACGTCGCCCTCGTCATCGGCGACGTCCAGGGCCACAACGCCGCCGCCGCCACCGTCATGGGCCAGATGCGCACCGCCCTGCGCGCCTACGCCGTCGAGGGCCACCCTCCGGACGTCGTCGTCGCCCGCGCCAACCGGCTCCTGATGGACCTGGAGACCGACCTCTTCGCCACCTGCGCCTACGTCGACCTCGACATGGAGGAGGGCACCGCGTGGTGCGTCCGGGCCGGTCATCTGCCGCCCGTCCTGCGCCATCCCGACGGCACCGCGGAGATCGTGGAGACGGACGGCGGCCCCCCGCTCGGCGTGGTGGCCCAGGCCGACTTCCCGATGACCCCGCTCCGGCTGCGGCCCGGCACCCTGGTCGCCCTGACTACCGACGGCCTGGTCGAGTCCAACGAGGCCGACATCGACGAGGGCATGGACCGCCTGGCCCGCGGACTGGCCGCCTCCGACCCCGCCCACCTGGGGCTCGTCGCCGACGCCCTGCTCGGCGGCGCCCGCCGCAGCGACGACGTGGCCCTGCTCCTGCTGCGGTACGACGGCATGGCCACCCACCCGCTCAGGGAGGGCTGGACGGTGTGGCGCGTCCCTCAGGCCTCCGGACACGCCCGCCGCTTCACCCGGCGCGTCCTGCGCGGATGGGGGGTACGGAACGGCGCCCTGGACACCGCTCTGCTCGTCGTCTCCGAACTCGTCACCAACGCCCTCGTGCACACCGACGGCCAGGTCCGTCTCGACCTCACCCTCGTGAGCCGGCGGCTGCGCGTGTCCGTCGCCGACGCCTCGCCCCGCACTCCCGTCAAGCCCACCGACATCGGCTGGGAGGCCACCGGAGGCCGCGGGGTCCTGCTGGTCGAGGCCGTGTCGGCGGCCTGGGGCACCGTCCCCGTCAGCGGCGGCAAACAGGTGTGGAGCGAAATCGCACTCGATGCCTGAGCCGGGGTACCCGCGCCGCAGAATCCCCTGTCGGAGAGGTACGCCATGACCCAGCACGTCAGCGACATCATGACCAGCGCCCCGGTCGCCGTGGAACCGCAGACCTCCGTGACCGCCGTCGCGCGCATCATGCGCGACCAGGACCTCGGTGACGCCGCCATGGAACGCGACCCGGAGTCCGTCCTGGGCGACATCAGCGCGGCCCGCTCCAACACCTGAGCCGGGCAGGCGAGTTCGGCTCAGCCGTTGAGCCGCTGGTCCGGGAGGCCGTCAAGCGACTCGGGAGCGGATCCCCGCTGCACGCGTGTGCGGTGCCGACGCCCTGACGGCCGACCCGGTCCGTTTGGCCCGACCGTCACCGGGGACCCGGAGGAAAGGATGGAAGGACGGTGAACCACCGTGACCCCGCAGACCGTTGAGAAACCCCTCGTACGCCGGCCCGAGACGGGCTGGTCCAGGGCCCGCCGCCTGCACGGCAGGGACGACCTGCGGACCTGCCTGTCCGCTGTCGAGGACCGAGTCGGCGCGACCACCGCGCACACGATGGAGAGCAACATCTTCCGCGGCGAGGACTGAGCGTCCCGGGCGCAACTCCCGGGCAATCCCCCCACCATGGCCCGATGCTGTGAATCCGGGCTAAGGTGACGCAGATGAAGGCTCTCGTGCTGTCCGGCGAGGCCGGCACACGGTTGTGGCCACTCACGCACGCCTCGGCCGAACGACTTGTGCCCGTCGCCCCCAAGGCTCTCCGTTTCCACGGCCTCGCGTCGATCGCCGACGCGAGGCTCACCCACGTCGGGGTGACCGTGGGCGTCGCCTCCGCGCACATCCGGGAAGCCGTCGACACCGAGCCGCGCCATGAGGTGCGCCACCCCTGTATCGGCCCCTTCACATCCGTCGCGGAGAACCGCCTGATCGTGGACAGCGAGGCCGGCTCCTCCCTCGTACCGCGGGGCGCCCCGAGCGAGGGCATGGCCCGCGTCGAGTCCGGCAGCAAGGTGCAGATTCCTTCATGAGTCCTCTCGCCGCCGACGACGACCGCTCCCGCGCGTCCAGCACCGTGCCCCGCCCCTGCGCGGCGTGCGCGGCCCTCCCGCCGGGATCGTGCCGCTCGGCGCGAAGCGCTGCCGTGAACCCGGCACAGACGGTATGTTCCAGGACACCGGATCCAGCGCGGGCAGCCGTGACGGACCGGTGCGGGAAGCGTTCCGGCACCACAGCGGCCGGCCCGGACAGGGTCGGCCCCACCAGCAGCGAGGCCCGTATCGGGCCCGCACCACGCCCCGCCCTCCGCGCCCTCGGGCACGACCGGGGGACGGGGGCCGCTTCGGCCTCGCACCGGCACCGGCGGTCCGCCCTGCACGAAGCACTGCCACACATCCGCAAGGAGATTTCCCAGTGAAACGTCACGAGTTCCTGCGGGGGCTCCACCAAGCCAGCGCGAACCGCAACTACCTGGAGATCGGCGTCAATGACGGCCGCAGCCTGACGTTCTCCCGGGTACCGAGTATCGCGATCGACCCGGCGTTCAAGGTGGTCTCCGAGATCCGCTGCGACGTCCATCTGGCCAAGGCCACCAGCGACGACTTCTTCGCGCGCGACAACCCGCTCCAGCACCTGAAGGGCGGCCGCCACCCGCTGCGCAACATCATCCGGAACCGCAGCCCGTTCGGCTACTGGCAGGACGTCACGCTCGACCTGGCGTTCATCGACGGTATGCACCTGTTCGAGTACGCGCTCCGCGACTTCATCAACGTGGAGAAGTACGCGGACTGGGCCAGCGTGATCGTCTTCGACGACATGCTCCCGCGCAACGTGGACGAGGCGGCCCGCGACCGGCACACCAACGCCTGGACCGGTGACGTCTACAAGGTGATCGAGGTCCTGAACCGCTACCGGCCCGACCTGGTGACCGTCCTGGTCGACACCGAGCCCACCGGCCAGCTCCTCGTCTTCGGCGCGGACCCGACCAGCACGGTGCTCCAGGACAAGTACGACGAGATCATCGCGGAGTACGTCGTCCCCGACCCGCAGAAGGTGCCCGAGACGGTCCTGGAGCGCACCTCGGCGATCAAGCCGGAGACGCTGATCGAGGCGTCCTTCTGGAAGGCGCTGGTGAACGCCCGCAACCGGGGAAGCAAGCGGTCCCGCAGCTGGGAGCACCTGCGCAGCAGCCTCCAGCGGCTCAACGACGCAAGCTGAGCTGCATGCGGTGAGACGGGGAGGACGCGTCGGCGTCCTCCCCGTCCGTCGTGTTCCCCGCCGCTACTTGCGGCGTGCCCTGACCTTGACGACCAGCCTCCCGGCCAGCCGCCTCGCCCTGCGGACCAGCCGCCGCGCGGCCCCCGGACGGGGCGGGTGCACGATCTGCACGCTGCCCGCCTTCGCCTGCACGGCGAACGGCAGCGGATGGAAGCGCGGCTCCGACACGTCGGGCGCCGCGCTCAGCGCGACCCGCCAGGCCGTGCCCTGGAGCTCGCCGACCGGAATCACCGCCTCCAGAAGGGCCGCGGAGCCCTTGGGCCGCAGCGTTGCGGACACCTGCACGGGCGCGGCGCCGGAACCCCGGGTGAGCTGCAGCAGCACCGGAGTCTCACCGGACACGTGGAACGGCACCGACACCTCGACACGGTCGCCGGACACGGTGACCGCATCCGCCGTCAGGCGCCCGAGTCGCAGACGCTCACCGGCCGTGTCGATGTCGAGGGCGAGCGTGCCCTGCTTCGTCGTCCAGTACGGCAGTACCACCCGGCCGCCGGCCACACCGGCGTCCGCGGCCGTACGTCCCTTGAGGGAGACCGGACCCAGCCGGCTCTGCTTGGTCCAGCCGCCGAGCTTGACGCGGACGTACACGTCCCACAGCCCGGCACCGAGCGGGCTGCCGTCGGCCGCGGTGGCGGGATCCACGGCCGCGGTGCCCCGCAGCACGAGCCGGACCCGACCGTCCCCCTCCGCAGGGACGGTCTCCCGGGTGAACTCGACCGGCTGGAAGTACTGGGCGGAACTCGCACGCTCGCGCAGCAGCAGCTCCACCGTGGCGCGGCCGAAACCGGCGACGCTGTGGGATCCCACCCAGTCCACCGCGTCCTGCACGGAGGCCGGCGGCCCGTCGAGCGGGGCCGAGCTGCCCTCGGCGGGGAACGTCATCGGCGCCCCGCGGGACACGAGCTCGGCGGACAGCCCGATCCGCAGCACACCGCCGTCCCACTCGACGCCGTCCGGCTCCGCCTTGGGCGAGACGGAGGACTCCCATTCGGCGAACGCCACCAGGTCGTCGAGCCGGCCGTCCGCGATCAGGGCGGCGACGACCTGCTGGGTGGGCTGCAGACCCGCCGCGACACCGGGACCGAAGCGCTCGACGACCACTCCTCGGATCTCGGTGAAGAGCTCCTTGCGGTAGTCCTCGGGCGCGTTGAGCAGCCGCTTGCCGCGCATCCGCTCGACCATCTCGTTGCGCAGCCAGCGGCGCAGCAGCCGGTCACGTGAGGGCCCCGGCCCGGTGTACTTCTCGACGACGTCGAGCGCCTCGCGCAGATTCGCGAAGTAGCCCACCGGGTCGAAGCGCTGGAAGCCCGCGTTGGAGGCGTCGTCGCGCTTGAGGTGGTAGTAGCAGACGTAGTCGCTGAGCACGGAGACGTTGTCCGCGCGCAGATACGCCTCCGTCACGAAGACGTGGTCCTCCAGCCTGCGCCTGCCCTCGGGGAAGCGCAGCCCGATCCGGTCCAGGAAGGCCCGCCGGAACATCTTGTGCGGGGTGAGGCTGTCGATCAGCGGGGCGTTGTCGACGGTGGCACGCGGGTGGTTGCGGCGGAACAGCTCCACCGGCACGCCCCGCCCCTGGCCGGCCATCTTGCCCACGACCACGTCGGCGCCGTTGGCGACCGCGTAGTCGTACATCCGCTCCAGGGCCTCGTCACCGAGGTAGTCGTCGTTGTCGACGAACATCACGAACTCGCCCTGGGCGGCTTCGATCCCGACGTTGCGCGGCTTTCCGGACCAGCCGGAGGCCTCCTGGTGCACGACGGTGACGCGGGAGTCCGAGGCGGCGAGTTCGTCGAGCCGGGCGGGCGTCCCGTCGGTCGAACCGTCGTCGACGAAGATCGCCTCGTACTCGTCGGGGGGCAGTGACTGCCTGAGCAGCGAGGCGATGCAGTCCTCGATGTAGTTCCCCGGGTTGTATACGGGGATGACGACGCTGACCTTGACCGGCATCGGTGTCCGGACTCCTTGGGTGGCTTGTGGCTTGCGTCACGGATAGACGCTTTGTGCGCCGATGTTAACGCCGCCGGACAAGTGCCGCGTCAGCGGGCCGTCTTGGCGAGCGGCGCCGGCCCGCCGGGTCGTCGTTCCCGCAGGTCGGTTCCTCTAGGGTGGTCCGCGTGCGCCTGCTGCTGATGTCCGACACCCACCTGCCGAGGCGCGCCAAGGAACTCCCGCCCCCGCTGCTTGCCGAACTCCCGCGCGCCGACGTCGTGTTCCACGCCGGTGACTGGGTCGACACCGCCACGCTCGACCTGCTGGAGAGCCGCAGCGCACGGCTCGTCGGGGTGTACGGCAACAACGACGGACCCGATCTGCGCGCCCGGCTCCCGGAGGTGGCGTACGCCGAGCTCGGCGGTGTGCGCTTCGCCGTCGTCCACGAGACGGGCACCGCCCAGGGCCGCGAGGCCCGCTGCGCCGCGCGGTACCCCGACACCGACGTCCTGGTCTTCGGCCACAGCCACATCCCCTGGGACACCACCGCCCCGGGCGGACTGCGCCTGCTCAACCCCGGCTCGCCGACCGACCGCCGCCGTCAGCCCCACTGCACCTACATGACGGCGACCGCCTCCGACGGCCGCCTCACAGACGTACGCCTGCACCGGCTGCCGCCGCGCTGACGCAGCCCCGCACGAGCGTTAATCCGTTGCCGTCGTGGGCCCACATCTGCTGGACTTCGGATGTCCACGCCGTCGTAGGAGCCAGGAGCAGCAATGCGCACTTCGCCCATGTCCGCCCAGGAAGGAATGACCCCCATTCTTAAGGACATGACGCTTCGTGCACTTGCTCAACCTAGGGATCCTCGCCCACGTCGACGCAGGTAAGACCAGCCTGACCGAGCGGCTGCTGCACTCGGCCGGAGTCATCGACGAGATCGGCAGTGTCGACGCCGGCAGCACCCGGACCGACACCCTCGCGCTGGAACGCCGGCGCGGTATCACCATCAAGTCCGCCGTCGTCTCCTTCACGGTCGACGACGTGACCGTCAACCTCATCGACACCCCCGGCCACCCCGACTTCATCGCCGAGGTGGAGCGGGTCCTCGGCGTGCTCGACGGAGCCGTCCTGGTCGTCTCGGCCGTCGAGGGCGTCCAGGCGCAGACCAGGGTCCTCATGCGAACCCTGAAGCGACTGCGCATTCCGACCCTCGTCTTCGTCAACAAGACCGACCGACGCGGGGCCCGCTACGACGGTGTCCTGCGGGCCATCGCCGAGCGGCTCACCCCGGCGGTGGTGCCGATGGGCACGGTGGGCGCACTCGGCACGCGCCAGGCCCGTTTCCTCCCCGGGGTCGGTTCCTACGACGTCCTCGCCGACCATGACGACGACCTCCTGGCCGCCTGTGTCGAAGGGCGGGTCCCCGAGGAACTGCTGCACGCCGCGCTCGTCGCACAGACCCGGCAGGTCCTGGTGCACCCGGTGTACTTCGGCTCGGCCGCCACGGGCGCGGGTGTTCCCGAACTCGTCGCGGGAATCGGTGAGTTGCTGCCCGCCGCCGACGGCGACCCCGAAGGGCCCGTGTCCGCGACGGTGTTCAAGGTCGACCGTGGCCCGGCGGGGGAGAAGATCGCGTACGCCCGCCTGTTCTCCGGCATCCTGCGCACCCGCGACCGTGTGCCCTTCGGCGAGCCCCGCGCGGTCCAGGGCGCCGCGGTACAGCGCCCCACCCAACAACGCCGCGCGCACACAGCCCGTGCGGAGGGTCGGGTCACCGCCATCAGCGTCTTCGACAGTGGCACCGACGTCCGTCAGGACGCAGTCCCGGCAGGCCGGATCGCCAAGTTGTGGGGCCTGTCGGGCATCCGCATCGGCGACGCCCTCGGCGAACCCCGCACGGCCCACGACCACTTCTTCGCCCCGCCCTCCCTCGAAACGGTCGTCGTCCCGGCGCCCGGCACCGACAGCCGGTCCCTCCACCTCGCCCTCACCCAACTCGCCGAGCAGGACCCCCTGATCGCCCTCAGGCAAGACGAGGTCCGCCAGGAGACCTCGGTCTCCCTCTACGGCGAGGTCCAGAAAGAGGTCATCCAGGCCACGCTGGCCGAGGAGTTCGGCTTCGACGTCTCCTTCCGCGAGACCACGCCGCTGTGCATCGAGCGACCGGCCGGGACGGGCGCGGCCGTCGAGCTCAACAAGAAGGACGCCAACCCCTTCCTCGCCACCGTCGGCCTGCGGGTCGACCCGGCTCCGGTCGGCTCCGGCGTGTCCTTCCGGCTGGAGGTGGAGCTCGGCGCCATGCCGTACGCGTTCTTCAAGGCCGTCGAGGACACCGTGCACGAGAGCCTCGGGCAGGGCCTGTACGGCTGGCAGGTCACCGACTGCACGGTCACGATGACCCACTGCGGGTACTCACCCCGGCAGAGCCACGCCCACCAGGGCTTCAACAAGAGCATGTCCAGCACGGGCGCCGACTTCCGCGGCGTGACCCCGCTGGTCCTCGTCCAGGCGCTGCGGCGGGCGGGCACCCTGGTCCACGAGCCGGTGCACCGGTTCCGTGTCGAGGCCCCGGCCGACACCCTCGGGACCCTGCTGCCCGCGCTGGCCGCGTTGCGGGCCGTACCGGAAACCACCGAGACACGCGGCGAGAGGGCCGGTGTGGAAGGTGCGGTGCCGGCGGCCCGGCTCCATGAGCTGGAGCAGCGGCTGCCCTCACTCACCCGCGGCGAGGGCGAGTTGGAAAGCGCCTTCGACCACTACGCGCGGATCACTCACGGCATTGTTCCGATTCGTCCGGCGACTACCCGGAAAAGCTGAAACTTACTCATCAGTCATAAGTGTTGACGGTGTGCCGGATGAGTCGGACTGTAAGGGACATGCCGAATATGCGCGCGCGTCTGCTCGTTGTTCTGGTTGTCCTCTGTGGATTCCTGACGGTGGCGGGAAACCCGTCCGCCTCCGCCGCCGGTATTGCCGACTCCCTCCCCTTCGACGGAACCGCCCTCACCGTGGCGAACGGGCGTTTCGTCGACGCGGGCGGCCGCGAGGTCGTCCTGCGCGGCTACAACGTCTCGGGCGAGACCAAGCTCGCCGAGAACCATGGTCTGCCCTTCGCCTCGGTCGCCGACGCCAAGAAGTCGGCAACCGCGCTGAGAGCCCTCGGCGGCGGCAACTCCGTCCGCTTCCTGCTGTCCTGGGCCTACGCCGAACCGGTGAAGGGGCAGGTCGACACCACATATCTGGCGAACGCCACCGAGCAGATGCGTGCGTTCCTCGACGCGGGCATCCGGGTCTACCCCGACTTCCATCAGGACCTGTACTCCCGCTGGCTGTTCAACTCGGGCAGCTGGTACACCGGCGACGGCGCACCCGCGTGGGCGGTAGCGCTCGGCAACTACTCGGCCGAGTCCTGCGGCATCTGCTTCGTGTGGGGCCAGAACATCACCTCGAACGGCGCGGTGAAGGCCGGCCAGTACGACTTCTGGCACAACAACTACGGTCTCCAGGACTACTTCCTGGCCACCGCCCAGAAGACCATGACGTACATCAAGGCGAACCTCACGTCAGGGGAGTTCGCCGGAGTCGTCGGCTTCGACCCCTACAACGAGCCCTACGCCGGCACCTACGACTCCGGCCAGAACAGCCGCACCTGGGAACGCGACGTGCTGTGGCCCTTCTATGTGAAGTTCCGGGCCCGGATGGACACGGCCGGCTGGACGGACAAGCCCGCCATGGTCGAACCGAACCTCTTCTGGAACGGCAACGTCAGCAAGGAGGAGGGCGGCCTCCTCGACGTCGGCACACTCGGCTCCCGGTACGTCTTCAACACCCACTTCTACGACCAGAAGGCGATCTCCGGCATCCTGATGTGGGGCAACGCCTCCGACGGCCAGTACGTCACCGACTTCGGAACGGTCCGCGACCGCGCCACGGCGGCCGGAACGACGGCCGTGGTCAGCGAGTTCGGGCACCCGCTGAACGGCAGCACCGCAGGCAAGGCGCCGACCGTCCTCAAAGCCATGTACCAGGCCATGGACTCCCGGGTGAAGGGCGCCAACTGGTGGTCCGCGCCCGCGGGTTCCGGACCGGTCCTGTCCGGTAGCCAGTGGCAGTGGGACATCTACAACGGCCGCCACCACGAGCTCATGAACGACAACCCGGACAAGGTCATCACCTCGGGCGACGGCTGGAACGACGAGGACCTGTCGGCCGTGAAGCTCGACGACTCGGGCACGCCGGTGCTCCGCCAGGACGCCCGGCTCCTCGACCGGATCTACCCGAGCGCCACCTCGGGTACGACGGCCGCCTTCACCTACGAGGACCGTTCCAGGGACGGCTCCACGACCCTGACCTGGAACCCGGTGCCGAGCACCCTGCCGAACGTGTCGTCGCTGGTCGGGTCCGGCCAGTACTCGGTGCTGGTGTGGCGGTCGGGAAGCGGCACGGCCCCCACCGAACTCCATCTGCCCGCCTCCTTCCCGAACGCGACCACCACGGTCGTCTCCGACCTGGGCACCGTCTACGGCCCGCCGGCGTACACCTCGTCGACCCCGGTCGGAACGGCCCTCGAACCCGGCGGCACCGGCAGCCGCCGACTCCTCCTCACCGACTCGGACTCCGGCGTCCTGCACTACGCGCTGGTCACCAACGGGGCCACCTCGCCCTCCGCGTCCCTGCTCGGTGCGGCCAAGTCCGAGCTCGCGACCTGGGTGGCCCAGAAGCTCGGTTGACCCTCTCCCTGCGTCGGGGTCGAAGCCGGACCCCGACGAAGGGGCAGCTGAATGAGCTACTCCGCGAGCCAGGTCGCGTCCTGGGCGGGAGTGGTGGTGCGCACACTGCACCACCACCCGGCCCGGCACCCGCAGCCGGGCCGGGTGCCGCCTCTACGACGAGGCGGCACCCGGCCCGGCTCCAACGGCTTGAAGAGGTCGCCGAGCGGGCCATCGAGGTCCGGCAGACCGGCGTGACCCTCACCCCGCAGGAGCGCTTCGAGGTGGTCCACCACGTTGGAGCGGGCACCTCGGCGGTCGGACTGCACGCCGGGGTGCCCGCGGTACCCGTGCCGGTGACGGCGGACCAGCCGTTCTGGCCGCGGTCGGCGCCGCGCGGCACATGGCAGGCGAGGACGGCGCGGGGGAGACGGTCAAGGCCGTGGCACGGCTGACGGAACGGTCCCTGTGGAGATCTCTATGAGGCGGGGCTCGTCCAGTCCGCGGCCACATGTCCCAGGCGCACCCGCTGGGGATGGTCGCCCACCGCCACGGACACCGTCTTCTGCCCGGTCGCGAAGTCGATCGCGGTGACCTGGTCGGCGCCGCTCTCGGACACGACACAGCTCTTGCCGTCGCCGCTGACGGTGGCCCAGTACGGCTTCGAGGCCGGCACGAGCGGGCCCTCCTGGAGGGTCGTGCGGTTGACCACGGTCGCGTAGTCGTCCATCGTGCCCGCGACACACAGCTTGCTGCCGTCCGGGCTCATCGAAAGGCCGTGGTGACGCGAGTCGTTGACCATGGTGGTGCGGTCGTCGCTGGTCGCCGGGTTCTTCGGCAGGACCTTGGTCCGGGTGATCTTGTCGGTGGCGACGTCGTACTCGAAGAAGCCGTTGAAGAACGACACCTGGAAGTACAGCTTGGAGTCGTCGGGCGAGAAGACCGCGGGGCGGACCGCGTCCGAGTAGTCCTTGAGGCCGATCGCGTCCAGCTTGTCCCGCATGTCGATGATCTTGACCTGCTTGTACGTCGTGGCATCGACGACCGTGATGTGCCGGTCACCCTTGGTGAAGTCCTGCCACGGGGCGTCGGAGTCGGTGTTGACGTCACCGATCGCCATGTTCCAGATGTACTTGCCGTCCTTGGTGAAGATGTTCTCGTGCGGCTTGTCGCCGGTGGCGAACGAACCGAGCTGCTGGCCGGTGTTGATGTTGAGCACGTGCACGGTGTTCGCGGTCGAGGCAGACACCGCGACCCGGAGCCCGTCGGGGGAGACGGCCATGTGGTCCGCGCGGTAACCCGACACCCGGAAACGCCAGTTGATCTTCCCGGTGGCCAGGTCGATCGACACCACGTCCGCGAAGCTCGGCCGGGAGACGACCATCGACTTGCCGTCCGGTGTGGAGTACATGTCGTCGGTGAACTGGTCGTGGCCCTCGCCGACGCTGTTGCGGATCGCCATGAAGTAGATCCACTTGATCGGATCGGCGTTGATCTCCGCCATCCGGGCGTCCTTGTCGGGGATCACGTTGATCCGGCCGATCTTGGCCAGGTCGCCGGAGGACTTCAGGACGTCGGCCGTGCCGTCCCAGTTGTTGCCCACGAACAGCACTTCGCGGAGGGCGGCGGCGTCCGCGGCGCTCGCGGAGGTCGCGGGGGCGGTGAGGGTCAGGACGACTGCGGCGGCCATGGCGCACAGGTGTCTGGGTCGAAGAGCGGGCATGAGGGGGCTCCTTTGCGGCTCATGAAGGAGGCATGACACATCGGAAAATCTGAAGATGCTCGGATTCAGAGTTAACTTACTGCAAAGTAAGGAAGGGGGGCCCTTCTCCACAAGACTGCGTGCACGACAAACTTGGGCGGCATACGGAAGGCCGGAGCGTCCGGCCCCGGGTAGGAGGTGCGGTGACGGGCAGGCTCAGGGCCCCGACCGGTCGCTACGGCGGCAAGACCGCCGCGGAGCGGCAGGCCGAGCGGCGGCGGCGTTTCCTGGACGCGGCACTCCAGCTCTTCGGGGACACCCCCGGCTACCGCGCCACGACCGTAGCGGCCCTCAGCGAGGCGGCGGGCCTGTCCACCCGGCAGTTCTACGAGGAGTTCCGCACCCTCGAGGACGTCCTGGCGGCGCTCCATCTGGAGGTCAACGACTGGGCGACGGCAGCCGTGCTGGAGGCCGTCGCCGGCGGGGACCACCTGCCGCTCGCCGAGCGCGCCGCGGCGATCTTCCGCGCGTACGCGGCGAACGTCACCGCCGACCGGTGCCGGGTGCGCATCACCTTCGTCGAGATCATCGGAGTCAGCCCGCGGCTGGAGGAGCAGCGACTGGCCCGCCGGGCGCACTGGGTGGACCTGGTGTGCGCCGAGGCACAGCGCGCGGTGGCCCGCGGGGAGGCGGCGCCACGCGACTTCCGGCTGGCCGCGACGGCTTTCATCGGCAGCGTCAACGGTCTGCTCCACGACTGGAACGCCGGATGGGTGGACGCGACCCTGGAGGAGGTCGTCGAGGAACTGGTCCGGCAACTGCTGGGGATTCTCCAGCCGCCGGGCTGGACGGCACCGCCCGCCCAGGGTTCCGCCTGACCGTCCACGGTCCTACGCGGTCATGTGGTCCAGGGCCGCCACCACTCCGTCCTCGCGCGCATATGTGTCGCCGACAGCTGAGCCCGCACCCGGTACCCGGCTCGGCGCAGGGCCCAGCCGCCCTCGACGACGCAGCGGGCCGGACGCGGGCGCCCGGTCCCGGTCGGGAGCGCATCGCGGTGGGGCATGAGGGCCTTCTGATCGGTCGATGCTGATGTCGCAATCCGCACCGAACCCGCGAGGCCCTCACTCGTTCGAGATCACCCCACCGTGAAACCTGTCACCTGGCCCCGAGCTGCCGGGCCGCGGCCTCCACCGTCTGCTCCAGCAGGGTGGCGATGGTCATCGGGCCCACACCGCCCGGCACCGGAGTGATCAGCGAGGCCCGCTCCACCGCGGAGTCGAAGTCGACGTCGCCGACGTTGCCCGCGTTGTAGCCGGCGTCGATCACGACCGCGCCGGGCTTGATGTCCTGGCCCCGGATCAGCCGGGGCCGGCCCACCGCGGCGACCACGATGTCCGCTTCCCGTACGGCCGCCGACAGGTCCGTCGTTCGGGAGTGGCAGTAGGTCACCGTGGCGTCCCGGGCGAGCAGCAGCATGCCGACCGGCTTGCCGAGGATCGCGCTGCGGCCCACGACCACGGCGCGCTTGCCGGCCGGGTCGACGCCGTACTCGTCGAGCAGCCGCATGATCCCGCCGGGCGTGCACGACACGAAGCCCGGAAGGCCGAAGCTCATCGTCGCGAAGGAGGCGAAGGTGACGCCGTCGACGTCCTTCTCCGGCGCGATCGCCTCGAACGCCGCCCGCTCGTCGATGTGCGCGCCCATCGGGTGCTGGAGGAGGATGCCGTGCACCGTGGGATCGTCCGAGAGGCCACGCAGGGTGCCGACGAGTTCCTCGGTGGTGGTGGTCGACGGCAGCTCCACGTGCCGGGATTCGATGCCGGCCTTGCGGCAGCGGTTGCGCTTCATGCGCACGTAGGTGACGGACGCGGGATCCTCGCCGACCAGTACCGTGGCCAGGCAGGGGGCCTGTCCTGTGCGTCCGGTGAGGTCCGCCGCCCGCTCGGCGGTGTCCTCGCCGATACGTCGGGCCGGCGCGGTGCCGTCCATGAGCCGTGCCTGAGACATGATCCACTCCTGAGCCGATCGAAGGAATCGCCCAGGCGCACGGCATCGAATGTGCGAACCGCTCCCCGGTGGTGCTCCACCTCAGCGCCAGTCACGGTCCGGACGTCACAGTAACCGACGTGCCACTGCTCGACTGCTGCTGGTGCCACGGCGGTCAGCGCCCGCTGCGTTCGAACAGCAGGCCGTCTCGGGAAGGTGGGTGAGCCTTGCGGCCCTGTCGGCGCGTTCCGCGACCGCGGTAGAGCGGCTGGCGCTCGCGGATCTGCTGGGAATCCGGTCGTAGCCTCTGGGGTAGAGCGTGCCGCGCAGACACCGCCGCGCCGAGAAAGTCCAGGTCAACGGGGTCGTCGTGATCTGGACCCTCGGCCCCTTTCTTTCTCGCTATTCGTCCCACGCCTGGATCAGGGTCTGCTCGGTGATCTTGCCGTCCCGCAGGGTCAGCATCGACTCGGAGAGGACGCGTACCCCGTCGGAGTACTCGCACGATTCGCTGAAGGCGACGTGATCGCCGTCGACGACGCACTGTTCCAGCTTGTGCGTCATGTCGCGGCTGTAGACGTCGTCGAGCATCGCGCTGATCTCGTCCCTGCCGTGCAGCACCGTGGGGTGGCTCGGCTGGCTGTTGCGGTCCACGACGCGTATCTCGGCGTCGTCCGCGTAGAGCGACAGAAGAGTCGCCGCAGTGTGTCCTTCGATGCCCCGGCGCAGTGCGTCGGCGTCGAAACCGGAGCGTGCCGCTGTGCCCATGGTGACCTCCTTCGAGGGCCGCGGCCCGACGAGGAGCGGGCCGCGTAGGGCCTCTTTCCTACGAGACTCCTCCGCCTCGGCGGTCACGGCAAGCCCAGTACGGGCGCTCCGCCTGATGAGTGAGCGGCGCGGGACGGCCGTGTCCGCGAGGGGGTCGCGGGCGTTGCTGACAACATGATCTCAACTCGACGTATCGTCGCCGCCGTCGGTCTCGCCGTCGGTGTCACCGGCCTCGCCGCCCCCCTCGCGAACGCGGCCGACGCGGCCACCCCGGAGGCGAGTCCGCTCAGCCCGATCGCCATGCTCGACTCGCTCGCGGCCAGCGACATCCCCGCGGAGCACAAGGCCGACATGCCGAAGGTCTCCGCGCAGCTGAACAAGGCCAACGACCTGTACAAGCTCAACGAGCTGCACCAGGTCACCGACCTCGCCGCCCCTGTCACCGGGCTGGTGCCCGCGGTCGAGGCCTGACCGCTCCCGCATGCACACCGAGGGCCGCCCGGATCACCGGGCGGCCCTCGACGCGTGTTCCCTCACGCCCAGGAAGTCGTGGTGCGAGATGTTCCACGAGTAGGCGGCGACCAGGGAGAACAGCACGCGATCACCCCTCCGCAGTTCTCCGTGCAGAAGTGCCGGTCGGCCATGGCCCTCAAGACCCAGCCGACGACCAGGTCGCCCGCGCTCTCGGTGACGTCCAGCGGCGGCCGGCCGGCGCCTGCGAGGCATGCCCGCGAACGGGAGATGCCGATCTACTGCAGAGGCCGGGAAACCGGCGGCGCGAACTCACGCCGCGGTGGCGAGGAACTGCGTCGCCGCCAGCTCCGCGTACAGCGGATCCCCGGCGACCAACTCCTGATGCGTCCCCACGGCCCGCACCCGCCCGGCATCCATCACCACGATCCGGTCGGCCATCGTCACCGTGGACAACCGATGGGCCACGACCAACACCGTGGTCGTACGCGCCACATCGGCCACCGTGTCCCGCAACGCCGCCTCGTTCACCGCGTCCAGCTGGGACGTGGCCTCGTCCAGCAGCAACAGCCGGGGCCGCCGCAACAACGCACGGGCGATCGCCACCCGTTGCCGCTCACCGCCCGACAGCCGCGTCCCCCGGTGCCCGACCAGCGTCTCCAACCCGCCGGGCAGCTTGGCCACCAGACCGTCGAGACGCGTCGTCCTCAGCACCCGCGCCACCGCGTCCTCGTCCGCCGCCGGGTTGCCCAGCAGCAGGTTCTCCCGCAGCGACCCCGACAGCACGGGCGCGTCCTGCTCCACATACCCGATCGCGGAACGGAGTTGGGGCAGATCCCACTCGGCGAGGTCCCGCCCGTCCAGCGTCACCGCCCCGGACTCGGGATCGTAGAACCGCTCGATCAGCGAGAACACCGTCGTCTTGCCCGCCCCCGACGGCCCGACGAACGCCGTCATCCCGCGCGCCGGCACATCGAAGGTCACCCCGTGATGGACGTACGGCAGATCGTCGGCATACCGGAACCGGACGTCCGCGAAGGCGACGGCCGCCGGTGCCGCCCCGTCGGCGGGCAGCGGCGCGGGCAGAGCCGCCGGTTCGGCAGGAAGTTGCAGCGCCTCCTGGATGCGGGCGAGCGCCGCCGCACCCGTCTGGTACTGGGTGATCGCCCCCACGACCTGCTGGATCGGCGACATGAGATAGAAGACGTACAGCAGGAACGCCACGAGCGTGCCGACGTCGATCGCCCCGGTCGCGACCCGTGCCCCGCCCACCGCGAGCACCGTGATGAACGCGATCTGCATCGCGAGGCCCGCCGTGTTGCCCGCCGCGGCCGACCACTTGGCGGCCCGCACACTCTGCCGCCACGACTCCTCGGCCGCCGCGTGCAGCGTCCGCTCCTCCCGGTGCTCGGCCCCGGACGCCTTCACCGTGCGCAGCGCCCCGAGGATCCGCTCCAGCGACGCGCCCATCACACCGACCGCGTCCTGTGCCTGCCGGCTCGCCCGGTTGATGCGGGGCACGATCACACCGAGAACCGTGCCCGCGGCCAGGATCACCGCCAGTGTGACGCCCAGCAGCACCGGGTCGACCAGGCCCATCATCACCACGGTCGCCACCAGCGTGAGGCCGCCGGTGCCCAGGCCCACCAGCGAGTCGGTGGTGACCTCGCGCAGCAGGGTGGTGTCCGAGGTGATCCGGGACATCAGATCGCCGGGTTCGGTACGGTCCACGGCCGTGATGCGCAGCCGCAGCAGATACGACGACAGTGCGCGCCGAGCGCCCAGCACCACCGACTCCGCGGTGCGCCGCAGTACATACGAACCAAGCCCGCCCATCGCCGCGTTGGTGATGACGAGCCCCGACATGATGAGCAACGCGCCGGTGATCGTACGGTCGTGGGACAGGTCGTCGATCAACTCCCTTGCCACCAGGGGCAGCAGCAGGCCGGTGGCTCCGGTCAGGAGCGAGAGCACGGCACCCGCCAGCAGGGTCCACCGGTGCGGCCGGACATATCCGAGGAGCAGCCGCCAGGTGGGCGGGCCGGTCTCCGTCTCGGCTGTGCTCACGGTGCTCCCTCGTACCTGGTGACGTGCTGGGCCTTCAGGCTACGTCGGCGCTCTCGCGCGGTGCGGTCGCCCAGCCCTCTTCGTCCTGGTCCGAGTGCCGTTACCGATCAGTCACGCGTAGGGTCGGACGGGACGTGCACCGGGCGACAGAAGGGGTCAGGCCATGGCGCAGGAGGTACGCGGGGTGATCGCACCCGGCAAGGACGAGCCGGTGCGGGTGGAGACGATCGTGGTGCCGGACCCGGGTCCGGGAGAGGCTGTCGTACAGGTGCAGGCCTGCGGGGTCTGTCACACCGATCTGCACTACAAGCAGGGCGGGATCAACGACGACTTCCCCTTCCTGCTCGGCCACGAGGCGGCCGGTGTCGTGGAGTCCGTCGGGGCGGGCGTCACCGATGTCGCGCCCGGCGACTTCGTGATCCTCAACTGGCGTGCGGTGTGCGGGAACTGCAGGGCCTGTCTGCGCGGGCGGCCCTGGTACTGCTTCGACACCCACAACGCCAAGCAGCGGATGACCCTCGCCTCGACCGGCCAGGAGCTCTCGCCCGCCCTGGGCATCGGCGCCTTCGCCGAGAAGACGCTGGTCGCCGCCGGACAGTGCACCAAGGTCGACCCCTCGGTCTCGGCGGCCGTGGCGGGGCTGCTGGGCTGCGGGGTGATGGCCGGCATCGGCGCCGCGATCAACACCGGGAACGTCGGCCGGGGCGACACCGTCGCCGTCATCGGCTGCGGTGGCGTCGGCGACGCGGCGATCGCAGGATCGAACCTCGCGGGCGCGGCGAAGATCATCGCCGTGGACATCGACGACCGCAAGCTGGAGAAGGCCCGCACGATGGGCGCCACCCACACCGTGAACTCCAAGGACACGGACGCGGTCGAGGCGATCCGCGAGCTGACCGGCGGCTTCGGCGCCGACGTCGTCATCGAGGCGGTCGGCCGCCCCGAGACGTACAAGCAGGCCTTCTACGCCCGCGACCTCGCCGGCACCGTCGTCCTGGTCGGCGTCCCCACCCCGGAGATGAAGCTCGAACTGCCGCTGCTGGACGTCTTCGGCCGCGGCGGCTCGCTCAAGTCGTCCTGGTACGGCGACTGCCTGCCCTCCCGCGACTTCCCGATGCTGATCGACCTGCACCTGCAAGGCCGCCTGGACCTGGAGGCGTTCGTGACCGAGACCATCCAACTCGACGAGGTGGAGAAGGCGTTCGAGCGCATGCACGACGGCGACGTCCTGCGTTCGGTGGTGGTGCTCTGATGGCCGCCCGCATCGAACGCCTCGTCACCTCCGGGCAGTTCAGCCTCGACGGCGGCACCTGGGACGTCGACAACAACGTCTGGATCGTGGGCGACGACCATGAGGCGATTGTCATCGACGCCGCGCACGACGCCGACGCCATCGCCGAGGCAGTCGGCGACCGCAGGCTCACCGCGATCATCTGCACCCACGCCCACAACGACCACATCGACGCCGCGCCCGCCCTCGCGGACCGTACCGGCGCGACGATCTGGCTGCACCCCGACGACCTGCCGCTGTGGAAGCAGACCCACCCCGACCGCGACCCCGACGCGCACCTGCGTGACGGTCAGGTCATCGAGGCGGCGGGCGCCGACCTGAGGGTGCTGCACACCCCCGGCCACGCCCCGGGCGCCGTCTGCCTCTACGACCCGGGCCTCGCCACCGTCTTCACCGGCGACACCCTGTTCCAGGGCGGCCCCGGCGCCACCGGCCGCTCCTGGTCCCACTTCCCGACGATCATCGACTCGATCCGCGACCGGCTGCTGGCCCTGCCGCCCGAGACGAAGGTCCT
Organism: Streptomyces sp. NBC_00285; assembly: GCF_036174265.1. Lineage (NCBI taxonomy): Bacteria > Bacillati > Actinomycetota > Actinomycetes > Kitasatosporales > Streptomycetaceae > Streptomyces > Streptomyces sp. NBC_00285. The sequence continues at coordinate 9,522,623 of NZ_CP108055.1, forward strand.
CACCGGCCACGGAGACCCCACCACCATCGGCGCGGAAGCCCCGAACCTGCAGGAGTGGATCGCCCGCGGCCACTGACGCGGACAGGTGAGAGACGCCGTACAAAACACGACAGAGGTTGTCCGACTTCCCCGTCATGCTCGTCCCGAGAAGCGAAAACGACATCGGGCACAACGGGAGGTCGGACATGTCACAGCCGCTGGAGGGCAAGGTCGCGCTGGTCGCCGGAGCGACACGGGGGGCCGGGCGCGGGATCGCCGTGGAGCTGGGGGCGGCGGGTGCCACCGTGTACGTCACCGGACGCAGCACACGGGCCCGCCGTTCCGAGTACGACCGCCCCGAGACCGTCGAGGACACCGCCGACCTCGTCACCGCGGCCGGCGGCCACGGCGTCGCCGTCCCCACCGACCATCTGGACCCGGCGCAGGTCCGCGCACTCGTCGACCGCGTCAGCGACGAGCAGGGCCGCCTCGACGTCCTCGTCAACGACATCTGGGGCGGCGAGAACCTCTTCGAGTGGGACAGCCCGGTGTGGCAGCACGACCTCGACAAGGGACTCAGGCTGCTCAGGCTCGCGGTCGAGACCCACGCGATCACCAGCCACCACGCCCTGCCCCTGCTGCTGCGCCGGCCCGGCGGCCTGGTCGTCGAGATGACCGACGGAACCGACGCCTACAACCGCGTGAACTACCGCAACTCCTTCTTCTACGACCTCGCCAAGACGTCCGTCCTGCGCATGGCCTTCTCCCTCGGCCACGAACTCGGCCCGCGCGGCGCGACCGCCGTCGCGCTCACCCCGGGCTGGCTGCGCTCGGAGATGATGCTCGACGCCTTCGGGGTGCGCGAGGACAACTGGCACGACGCCCTCGACCGCGTCCCCCACTTCGCCATCTCGGAGACCCCGCGCTACGTGGGCCGCGCCGTGGCCGCGCTCGCCGCCGACCCCGACGTGGCCCGCCGGAACGGCGAGTCCCTCGACAGCGGCTCGCTGGCGCGCACGTACGGCTTCACGGACCTCGACGGCAGCCGCCCCGACGCCTGGCGCTATCTGGTGGAGGTCCAGGACGCGGGCAAACCGGCGGACGCGACCGGTTACCGCTGAGGCGGCGGGCCGCTCGACGTCAGTGCCCAGCGCGCAGAGTGGCCCGGCGGCAGCGCGAGATCCTCCCGAACGGCCCGGTAGTACCCCTCGCGTCCGGCGCGCTGACGGTCCATCAGTGCCTGCCACGCGGCCGGGTCACGGGTCTCCGCCCGCAGGAAGGCCTCCATCTCCATCACGGTGACGACCCAGGTTCGGGCCTGCTCCACCGCCGTGGGGCTGCCGAGCAAAATCAGCGACTCCCCTGCCGGGTCCCGTGCGATCGTCGCCTCGGCCAGCTGTGACTCGGCTTCCTGGGGCGTCAAGGGGTGCGGGTGCGGATCGTTGCCGAAGTGGGCGGCGACCCGGTAGGTCAGCGTGACGGACCTCTTCAACGCCCGTGCGTATTCGGCGTACACCGCGAACTTACGGTCCTCCCAGCGGGCCGCCTGCTCCCGCTGGAAGCGGACCTGCTCGCCCCGCACCACCGCGAGATAGGAACCGAGCGCACCGATGACAACGCCTATGAGCGCGGGGAGTTGCTGCAAGAACGCGGACATGGACGCAACCTATCCGCCCGGTTGATCAGTCCGAGGGACAGTCCATCCATTCAGAGGTGCTTAAAGGTTGCTGTAGATCTTTTCACTTGTCCTTCGAGGATCTCTCGGGCAGCGTTCTCGTGTGCCGACACCCCCTTCCGCGTCGCCGTGGCGTACCGCAGACTTTCGCACCCTGTTCGCCGCCAGCACGCTCAGCCAGCTCGGGACGAACGTCAGCTATGTCGCCGTACCCCTGACCGCCGTCGTGGCCCTGGACGCCGACCCGGGCGAGGTCGGCGCCCTGGCCACGCTCAGCACCCTGGCGTTCCTGCTGATCGGGCTGCCCGCGGGGGCCTGGGTGGACCGGATGCGGCAGCGCACGGTGCTGGTCGGGGCGGATCTGGCCCGCGCGGCCCTGTTCGCCTCCGTCCCGCTCGCCTGGTGGGCGGACACGCTCAGCCTCGGCCAGCTGTACGCGGTCGTCCTCCTGAGCGGCTGCGCGACCGTGTTCTTCGACGTCGGTTCACAGAGCTTCCTGCCCCGGCTCGTGGACCGTGCGGCCCTGGTGCCCGCGAACACCGCCATGGTCGGACTCCAGGCGGTCGGCACCATCGCCGGACGCAGCGTGGGCGGCGCCCTGGTGCAGATGCTCACCGCCCCCGTCGCCGTCCTCTGCGCGTCGCTCACCTACTTCGCCTCGGCCGTCCAACTCGCCTTTCTCCGCCGTGAGGCCGCCGCACCCGGCCCCGCGGGCGGCACACCCTTGCGGGCCCAGATCGCCGAAGGGCTACGCCACGTCTTCGGCAACCCGGAACTGCGCGCCCTCGCGCTCACTGCCGCCCTCACCAACCTGGGCATGCAGACCGTCAACACCATGCTCCCGATCCTGTTCGTGCGCGAACTGCGTCTGCCCGCAGCCGCGTTGGGCGTCTTCTGGGCGGTCGGCGGGGTCGGTCTGCTCATCGGCGCCCGCTGCGCCCGCCCGCTCGCCGCGCGACTGGGGTACGGCCGTACGCTCGGCCTGGTCGGCGCCGTACTGGCACCCGCCGCGCTGCTCGTGCCGCTGATCGACCGGGGCCCCTGGTTGTGGCTCGCGGGCGCGGGCTGGGTGCTGGCCCTCTTCAAGACCGGCACGGACAACGTCCTGGGCGTGAGCCTGCGCCAGCACATGACCCCCGACGACCTGCTCGGCCGAATGAACGCCACGTTCCGGTTCGTGCTGACCGGGTCCCTCGCGATCGGTGCCGCGCTGTCCGGCCTGGTCGGTGAGCTGGCGGGAGTGCGCGTGACGCTGTGGCTGGGCGGGACCCTGATCGCCGTGGCCTTCCTGCCGGTGTTCCTCTCGCCCGTCCGCTCACGGCGCGGTCTCCCGGCCCAGCGGACGGCACCGCCCGTGGCGGCCCCGGCACCGAAGTGATCGCACGGATCACCCGCCGCCGTAGACCTGTGTGATCAGCCACAACCGTGCCGCACCCGGCCCCGCGCCGGGTACCCGGCGGGTAGCGTCGCCTCGCGGCCCGGGCGAACGCCGAGGTTTGTCACCGTTTCGTCGCAGGGTGCCCGGCGGTACAACGAAGTCGTGCGGACACCGGTCTACAGGGCAGAGATCGCAGGACCGTACTGAGGAGACAGGCCATGGGGGACATACGCAGACGGGGTGCAATCGCACTCGGGATCACCGGACTCGTCGCACCGCTGACACTCGTGCTGGGCGCCGCGCCCGCACAGGCGGCGAGCTGCACCGCGCAGGCGGGGCCGTACCAGAAGCAGGTGGAGAAGTTCCTCGGCCGTCCGGTCGACGGCAGGCAGTCCACCGCCGACTGCAAGGCGATCAAGGCGTTCCAGACCAAGCACGGCATCACGCCGAACGCCGGTTACGCGGGTTCCGTCACGTGGGGCGTGATGGACCTCATGAACAAGCAGAAGGCCGTCGGCAGCAACCCCAACAGGGCCGGCACGTGCCCGGTGAACAAGGGCCGCATCGCCTGCGTGAACCTCACCCTCCAGCTGAGCTGGATCCAGGACGGCAGCAGGCTCGTCTACGGCCCCGTCCCGGTCCGCACCGGCCGCGACGGCTACGAGACCCGCACCGGCCTGAAGAAGATCTACTGGCGCGACAAGAACCACGTCTCGTCGATCTACAACGTGCCCATGCCGTACAGCCAGTTCTTCGACGGCGGCCAGGCCTTCCACTCGGTGAACCTCAGCATGTGGAACCCGCCCGGCTCCCACGGCTGCACCAACATGACCCCCAAGGACGCCAAGAAGTACTGGTCCCTGCTGAAGACGGGCGACGACGTCTTCGTGTACGGCCGCAAGCCGGGCACCTGAGCGGGCACCCGGCTCGCGTCCCGCTACTGGGGCGCGTCCCCGAAGTCCGGGATCTCCAGCCTGGCCCCACCCTGCCGCGCCGAATCGTGCGCGATGATGCCCGGCAGGGTGTAGCGGGCCGCCACCCAGGCGTTGACCGAGGGCAGCGACCTGGTGTTCACCGCGGTCACGAAGTCGTCCACCAGGAAGTGGTGGCTGCCCTCGTGACCGTTGTGCAGGTTGTCGAACACCCGAGGCAGCCGCGCCCGGTCGTGCACCGGAGCCGAGCCCGAGGTGAACGCGGCCCGGAGATCCGGCGCGATGTGCTGAAGTGACGGGTCGTCAGGAGACATGGTGGGCTTGGGCTCCAGCAGCTCGCTGATGTCCTTGACGCCCTTCTTGTCCTGCCAGAAGGCGACGGTGGCGAGCTGCTCCATGCTCGCCTCCGTCCCGAAGAACCGGAAACGCGACTCCCGGATGTGGGACGGATAACCGACCCGCCGGAACTCGTTCGTACGGAACGACCCGCCGCCCGCCACCTCGAACAGTGCCGTCGCGTTCGAGATGTCGTTGCCGAACTTGCTGACGTCCTTGTCGAACACCCCGTCCCCGCGGTCGTCGACGACACCGATCGCCGATACGCTCACCGCGTGCGTCTGCCAGGCGCCCAGCACCCCGCCCACCGCGTGCGTGGGGTAGAGCAGCGGGGGATAGCTGGCGGTCTCCTTCCACTTCTCGCCGCCGCTGTACTGGTACGCCTCGTAGAACCCGAGGTCCATGTCGTGGACGTAGTCGCCCTCGGCGTAGAAGAGCCGTCCGAAGGCGCCCTCGGCGATCTGGTTGCGGGCGTGCACGGTCGCCGGGTTGTACTGGCTGGTCTCGCCCATCATGTACGTCAGCCCGGTCGCCCGGACCGCGTCGATGATCGCCGCGATCTCCTCCGTGGTGATCGCCATGGGGACCGCGGAGTACACGTGCTTGCCGGCGTTCAGGCCCTGGAGGACCAGGGGGCCGTGGGTCCAGCGCTGGGTGAAGATCGCGACCGCGTCGACGTCCTGCGACTCCAGCATGGCCTCGTACGTGGGGAAGGTGCCGGCCAGTTGCTGTGCGTCGGCGAGCCGCTCGGCCCGTTCGGGCAGCAGATCGGTGACGTAGACGTCACTGACACCGGGGTGGGCCTGGAACAGCGTGGCGAACTGGCCGGAGAACTGTCCGGCGCCGACGATGCCGATTGAGAACGTCATGACGTGCGTGCCCTTCAGGGGAGAGATCACTGGGAGAGGATCAGGTCGATCTGGTCGTTGGTCCGGTCGAGGCCGGTCACGGACTTGCCGTTGCCGAAGATGTCCTGCATGGCGGGATGCATCAACGCGTACACGTCCGCCGCGTAGTTGGTGATCGGGTAGGAGAAGGTGGTGAAGTCCTTCTTGTCGGCGATCGGCTCGGTGAAGGCCGTGACGTCGATGCCCTTCTTCTTGTAGGCGGCCACGGCGGCGGCGGTGCCGTCAGGAGTGGCCGGGAAGACGATGCCGTAGCTTCCCACCGTCTTCTGGCACTCCTGCGAGGACAGGTATGTCACCCACTTGCGCGCCCCCTCCTTGTTGCGGGCGTTCTTGGTGATGGAGTCGGCGAGCCCGTTCATCATGGTCGCGCGCTTGCCTGTGGGGCCCTCGGGCGTGACGGCGGTACGCATGTCGAGGCCCTTGAACCCGGCGTACGTCGAGATCATCCAGGCTCCGTCGAACGCGGTCGCCGCCTTGCCCGCCGCGATCTGGGTGTTGGCCTGGTTGGACTGGGAGTTGTAGTCGGTGAAGGGCGCCATGTAGCCCTTCTTCGCGAGGCCGAAGTACCACTTGATGACGGACTGGAACGTCCTGCTGTCGTACTGGTACCGCGTTCCCCACCGCTTCTTGTCGGTGTAGTTCCAGCCCGCGGAGGCCGCGAAGGTGCTCCACTGGGTCTGGCCGTCACCGTCCCCGCCGCCGTTGGTGGCGAGGCCGTACACCTTGACGTGGTTCTTGTCGAAGCCGGGTTCGTCGCCCCGCTTGCCGTTCCTGTCGACGGTCAGGTGGGCGATGGCCTTCTCGAAGGTGCCGCCGTCCCCGGGGTTCCACGACAGGTCGTTCAGCTGCGTGGCCGTGAGCCCGGCGGCGTCGGCCAGCTTCTTGTTGTAGAAGAGGGCGACGGTGTCCCAGTCCTTCGGCGCTCCGTAGCGGTGGCCGTCCTGGCCCATCCAGTTGGCCGCCAGGCCCGGCTGGTAGGCGGAGTCGTCGACGCCCAGGTTGTCGAGCGGTTCGAGGACTTTCAGGTCGGCGAACTGGCCGAACTTCTGGATGTGGTCGGTGAACACGTCCGGCTCGGTGCCCGCGATGAAACTCGCCGTGAGCTTGGTCCAGTAGTCGTCCCAGCCCAACTGGGTGATCTTCACGTGCAGTCCGGGGTTCTGCTTCTCGAAGTCCTTGGCGCAGGCCTGGTAGGCGGGCTGCTGGTTGGAGTCCCACAGCCAGTACGTCACCGTGTCCGACGCCGAGCCCGTCGTACCGCCCTGTGCACAGCCGGTCAGCGCCACCAGGCCCAGCGCGAGGGCACCGGCCAGCCGGGTGTGCGGTCGCATCCGTCGTGTACCGAGTCGCATGGGTGGTCCCCTACTTGATGCCGGTGAAGCTGATGGTGGACACGATGCGGCGCGCGAAGATCCCGAACAGCGCCAGCATCGGCAGCGCGGCGATGAGCGTCGCCGCCATGAGGCCCGACCAGTCGACGCCGGTCTGCGGGGTCTGTGCCCGGAAGATGGCCAGGGCGACGGTCAGCACACGTGAGTTGTCGCTGTACGACACCATCAGCGGCCAGAAGTAGTCGTTCCAGGACGTGATATACGTGAGCACGGCCAGCGTGAGGACCGGCGTGGACGCCATCGGCAGCAGCACCCGGAAGAAGATCCGCACCTTCCCGGCGCCGTCCAGCAGGGCCGCCTCCTCGACCTCACGGGGCACGTTCATGAAGAACTGCCGCAGGAAGAACACCGCGAACGGCGTCATGAACATCGTCGGCAGCGCGATGCCCAACAGGTTGTCGATCAGGCCGAGTTCCTTGATGAGCACGAAGTTCGGCAGCAGGGTGAAGATGGTCGGCACCATCAGACCGGCGAGGAACAGCGCGAACATCTGGTCGCGGCCCCGCCAGCGCAGCCGGGCGAACGCGTAGGCGGCCATCGCGGAGAAGAAGATCTGGCAGGCGGTCACCAGCGTCGAGACGATCACCGAGTTGAGCAGGTAGCGCCAGAACTTCAGTCCGCCGCCCGCGCCGCCCTGCGCGATCGCGTCCTTGGTGGACTCCAGGCCCAGGGCGCGGGCGAATCCGGTTCCGGTCAGGCCCACCGGCAGTGGGTCGGAGGCGTGGGCGGCGAGCCCCGAGTTGGTGGACAGCGCGGTGCGCAGAATCCAGTAGAACGGCAGCAGGGTCACGAGCATGATCGCGCCCAGTGCGGCCCAGGCCAGGACCCGGCCGGGGGTGAGGGGACGGCGCCCGGTGGGCCGTACGCGTGTCGTGGTGGTGGTGGTGGTCACGGCAGCCATGTCGACTCCTTCCGGGTCAGCCGAGGTCGGTCTGACCGGCTCGGGTGAGCCGGTACTGGAGGAAAGTGATCGCGCTCAGCACGACCAGCAGGGCGACGGACATCGCGGAGGCGTAGCCGAACTGGAAGCGGCCGAAGGCCGATTGGTAGATGTAGAACTGGAGCACGTTGGTGGCGTTGGCCGGTCCGCCCGCGGTCGTCACGGCGACCGTGTCGAACACCTGGAACGAACCGATCACGGTCATGATCAGCACGACCGCGAGAACCGGCCGCAACAGCGGCATGGTGATCCGCCAGAACATCCGCCACTCGCTCGCGCCGTCCACCTTCGCCGCCTCGTACATGTCGTTCGGGATGGCCATGAGCCCCGCGAACAGGAGCAGCGCGGTGTAGCCGACGTGCCGCCACACGTTGATCAGCGCGATCGTCGGGATCGCCCAGGTCTCGTCGGCGAGGAAGGGGATCCGGTCGAAGCCGAGCCCGGCGATGATCTCGTTGCCGATGCCGAGCTGGTTGTCGAGGATCCACAGCCACACCAGGCCCGCGACGACGTTCGACATCAGATACGGGGTGAGCACGACCCCGCGCAGCACCGCGGACTGCGTCAGGCGCTGCAGCAGGACGGCGATGGCGAGAGCGGACACCGTCTGGACACCGATGTTGATGACCACGTACTCGACGGTGACCTTCAGCGAGTCCCAGAAGATCGGGTCGTGGATCATCCGCTCGTAGTTGGCGAGGCCCACCCATTTCGCCGGGGTCAGCAGGTTGAAGCGGGTGAAGCTCAGATAGATGCCCCGCAGTGTCGGCCAGAGCAGGAAGACCACGAATCCCAGCAGGGCCGGAGCTATGAACACCGCGGCGAGCCGCCCGTCCCCACGACTGTGACCGCCCCCGCCCCGGTCGGCCCTCGGTATGGTCCGGGCCCCTTCCGCGCTGCCTGTCGGCAGACGCGACGGGGGACTGCTGGAGGCGATCGTCATCGGGAGACTCCCTTGTCTGCTGCGGCTCATCCTCGACCACTTACTTTTGTGGCGGAAGAATCAAAGCGTCAAGGGGTGCGCAGATATCTTTTCAGGGCCGAGGTGGCGGTTGTAACATGTCCATGTTGCTTTCGTGATGAAAGAAATCATGTGGGAGTCTGACCTTCATGACCGCAGTTGCCGCCAGCTGGCTCCCCCTGAGTACCGGCGAACGCTCGGTGGCGATCGAGGTGCTCGTCCACGGCCCTCTGTCGCGCACCGAACTCGCCCGGCGCCTCGACCTCTCCGCGGGCAGCCTCACCCGGCTGACCAAACCGCTCATCGAGTCGGGCCTGCTGGTCGAGGTCCCCGAGGCGGGCACCCCGGCCGAGGTGCGCCAGGGGCGTCCCTCGCAGCCCCTCGACGTCGTCGCCGAGTCCCGGTCCTTCATCGGCTTCAAGATCACCGAGGACATGGTCTACGGCGTCGTCACCACCCTTAGGAGCGAGATCGTCGCCCGCCACGACCGCCCCCTCGCCGACCATGACCCCGCTCGGGTCGCCGACCTGCTCGCGGAGATGACCGCCGAACTGGCCCGCACGCATCCGCGGCTCGCTGGCATCGGCATCGGGGTCGGCGGACTGGTCCAGGAGCGGGCCGTGGTCGGCGAGTCCCCGTTCCTGCACTGGCGGGACGTCCCTCTGGGTGAACTCGTCGAGGAGCGCACGGGGTTGCCGGTCGTCGTGGAGAACGACGTCTCCGCCCTTGTCGAGGCCGAGACCTGGTTCGGTGCCGGGCGCGGGCTCGACCGCTTCGTCGTCCTCACCATCGGCGCGGGCATCGGCTACGGCCTCGTCCTGGGCGGCCGGCGCGTCCCCTACGCCGAGGAGGACCGCGGCTTCGGACGGCACTGGATCATCGACCCGGGCGGCCCGCTCACCCCCGACGGCACCCGGGGAAGCGCCGTCTCCCTCCTCGCCATCCCCAACATCCGCTACCAGGTCCGGGCCGCCACCGGCCGCGACCACACCTACGAGGAGATCCTCGCCCTCGCCGCGGCCGGTGAGCCCATGCCCGCCCGCGTCATCGACGAGGCGGGGCGCGCCCTCGGTGTCCTGGTCGCCCAGATCGCCAACTTCGCCATGCCGCAGAAGATCCTGCTCGCCGGTGAGGGCGTCGGACTCATGGACGTGGCCGGCAAGACCGTCGAGGACACGATCCGCGCCCACCGGCACCCGCTGGCCACCCCGATCGACGTGGAGACGAAGGTGTCCGACTTCCACGACTGGGCCCGTGGAGCGGCTGTGCTGGCGATCCAGGTGCTGGTCCTGGGTGTGGCCGAGGTGTGAAGCGGGCCGCGCTCCTTGACAGAAGGACGTGATCAGTAACACGGTCCGATATGCCCTTTTGTTCTGTGATCGCTCACGGTGCCTTCACTTCCTGAACCGTATGCTTCACACCATGTGCACCACTGTTGAACCCGTTACCGATCGATCGGCCGACGAGGTCAACGAGGAGATCCGGGCCCTGTGGCGCCGGGCGGGCGGGACACTGAGCGGCGAGCAGCGCGAGGAGTACCAGCGTCTCGTCCTGGAGTGGGCCCTCGCCGCTCCACAGCCGGTCCAGGCGGCCTGACAGTCCCGTCGGCGGGACTCGCATCGGCTTCCCGGGGCATCCCTGACGGGATGGGTCCTCTCCTCGCGCCGGCCTCAGCGGTCTGCTGTCCCGTCGCGCGCACTTCGCCGCCGTCACCTTCCTCGGCCGGCTCGGCGGCCTCCTCGCCACCGCGGCCGCGCTTCTCCTGCCCGCCGACGCCGTACGGCCCGTCGACCTCCTGTGGGGCGCGCTGTGGATGGTCTGCGGCGGCGGCGTGGACGACGGCGGGGGGAGTGCCCGACGGGCTGCCGGCCAGCGCAGGCGTCGCGCTCCAGTACATCGCGCTCGCCCAGGCGGGCGCCTCCAGCGGGCTGTGGCCGGTGGCCGCGGGGCGCATGGCGGCCGTACTCGTCCTGCTCCCCGTTGCGGCGCGGCACCCCGGACGACTGCGCCTGCCGCCTCTGCGAGCCCTTCAGGCGCTGCTGGTCGGAGCGGGCGCGGCCCTCGGACTCATCCCGTATCTCCTGGCCGCCCAACGGCAGTTGCCGGCGGTCGCCGTCGTGCTCGCCTCGCTGTATCCGGCCCTTCCCGTGATCCTCGGGCCGGCTCTCCTGCACGAGAGGCTCAGCCGGATGCAGCTGGCCGGACTGGTGGGGGCGGCGCTCGCCACGGTTCTGCTCAGCCTGGGGGTGAGAGCGGGGGGAGGGCTGTTCGGCCCTGGCCTCCTCAGCCCCAAGTCGCCGAGTAGTACCGCTGATAGGCCCTGCGGTCCTGTTCCGAGCGGATGTACCGCGTGGCCACCAGCGCGATCAGGCTTCCGCCCACGACCAGCAGCCCGGGCCCGATGTTCCGGGTGTCCGTGAGCCGGCTCAGCAGCGGTGTGCCCGGCGCCCCCTCGACCGCCGCCGAGGAACCGGGAGAGGCGGCACCGGGAGCGACCGAGCCCTGCGCGGAGGTGGCCGACGGCGCGGGGGACGGGGCGCCGGCCGCGGCCGGGTTCGTCACGAGCAGCTTCACGTTGAGCGCCGTCAACGCCGTGGTCACCGGCTCGAAGAACGTCGTACCGCCCTGCTTGCAGTCACCGCTGCCGCCCGAGGTGATGCCGAGCGCGATCCCCTCGGAGAACATAGGGCCGCCGCTGTCTCCGGGCTCGGCGCACACGTTCGTCTCGATCAGGCCGGTGACCGTGCCCTCCGGGTAGTTGACCGTCGCGTTGAGGGAGGTCACCTTGCCGTCGCGCAGTCCGCTGGTGCTGCCGCTGCGGAACACCCGCTGGCCGATGGACGGATCGCCCGCGCCGGTGATCTGCACGCCCTTGCCGTTGCCGATGAACACGACGCCCGCCCCGTCGCCCGCCTTCCCGTTGGCGTACTGCACCAGGGAGAAGTCGTTGCCCGGGAAGTTCTGCGTGACGGTCTTGCCCAGCTGGTTGGTGCCCCCGGTGTCCGAGAACCAGATGGAACCGGTGGGGCCGCAGTGCCCGGCGGTGAGGATGAAGTCGCTCTGGCCGTTCGTCACGTTGAAGCCCGCCGAACAGCGCCCGCCGGTCGACAGGATCGGCTGCGCCCCGTTCAGCTGGGGCGTGAACGTGCCCTCGGTGCGCTCCGTCTTCACGAAGCCGCCGATGCCGTCCGCGACCTTCGTCATCGCGGACCAGTCGGACGCGGAGACGGTGTTGTCGCCCTGCACCACCACCTCGTTGGTCCGGTAGTTCATCGACCAGGCGGTGCCGGCGACCCGGGGCGCCGAACGCAGCGTCTTCGCGGCCGACTTGAGTTCGTTCATGCTGTGGTCGACGACCTTGGCCACGGCGCCCGCGCTGCGCACCTCGGCGGCCGCGTTCTCGTCGGTGACCGCCACCACCGGCTTGCCGTCCGCGCCGATCCAGGTGCCGGCCGTGCGGGAGCTGCCCAGCCGGGCCACGAGATCCGCCCCCGTCTGTCCCGCCTCCATGGCGAACGTGCGCGGCAGGGCGGTGGTGGCGGGAGTCTCGCTCGCGACGGCCCGCGTGACCATCGTTCCTCCCAGGAGGAGTCCGCCGACGGCCGCCAGCCGTGCCACTCGCCGGACGACCCGTCGTCGTGCGTGCCTCATGCATGGCTCCCGAACCTGAACAAGCGGTGTCTGCACCGCAGGGCCCTCTGATCGTCGAGTGCCCTCCTTGAGTACGTGGCCCGGGCAGGGCGCGTTCACCGCATCGCGGTGATCCTGTGCCGGAGAATTCCGCCGAGGTGTCCCAACCGGCCATGTCCGGCCCCGTGTTGGCCGATTCCCCGCGGTTCCGGGCCAGGCGGGCGCGCACCCGGCACGGGAACGTGTGCGCCAGCGACTTCATCGTGCACCTCGCCTGGGCCCCTCGGGCGCCTCCGCCTAGACTTCCCGCCATGGACGACACCCCGCTGGACCGGCTCGGCGCAGGCAAATACCTGCTGCTCACCAGCTACCGCAAGAACGGCACCGCGGTGGCCACCCCCGTCTGGGTGGTCCGCGACGAGGAGGCGCTCGGCGTGTGGTCGGTCGCCGACTCCTGGAAGGTGAAGCGGATCCGAGCTCGCGCGGATGTCCTCGTCGGCCCTTGCGATGTGCGTGGCAATCCGACCGGTGACCAGATCCCGGCCAGCGCGGAGATCTGCGACGCGCAGACCACGGCCCGCTACCGGCAGCTCCTGTCCCGCAAGTACGGGATCCTCGGCCGGCTCACCCTGCTCGGCAGCAGGCTGCGCCGGGGGCTGGACGGAACGGTCGGGATCCGTGTGACGCTGTGAAGAACGGGGCCCGGCCGAACCGGGCCCCGCTCAAGAGGTCGATCACGAACCGTCGTACGGGACGGCTTCTGCCGCCGGCCGTACGACGCCGGTTCACGGCCGGTCGAGCACCGTCCCCGTCAGCACCGGCTTGTCGGGCAGCGGGTTGTCGTAGTAGTCGGTGAGCATGAGGCGCATCGACTCGGTCGGCTCCGCCACCTGGTCGCGGACGGTCGGCACGACGAAGTCGATGCCGCTGCTGCCGGCCGGGATGTTCAGCCATACCCACAGGCTCGCGGAGGACAGCGGCCGCTCGGGGTCGGGCAGGTCACCGGACGTGTCCGTCAGCCACTGCGGGTCGACGTCCTTGGTGGACAGCTCGGTGCCCTCGGTGACCGGGACCACCAGTACGGGCTGTGAGATGTCCACGGACGCGGGTTTGTCGAAGGACAGCCGCCAGGTCAGCGACTCTCCCTCGGTCACCCGGTCCGCGACCGGAGTCATGGTGACCACCGGCTCCGGATCGTCGTTCTCGACGGTGACCCCGCCCCGGACCTGGCCGATGACCGCGTTGTGGACGGCCTTGACGGCGATGTCGTGGTCCACGTCGTCGCCGTAGGACGTGTCGCCCTTCACCTTCACCGGCACGTCGATCGCGTCGCTTCCCGGCCGTACGGTCACGACGCTGTTCCGGGTCGGGCCGCCGGCCGGGTCGAGGACGTACACGCGGACCTGGCCGCTGCCGTGCCCGGAGGTCCTGACCGGGATCCGGTAGGTGCGGGTGCCCGAGTCGCCCTCCTTGACGGTCGTGCGCCCCACGTCGACCCGTGGCAGCGCGGCCGCCTTCACTGCGGGAGTGCCCGGTGCCCAGCCCCAGGCGTCCATGAGCCAGGCCTGTCCCGACCGTGAACGGGGTGTCAGCTCAAGGGACTTGACGTGCCTGAGGTCGAGCCCGGCCCGGGTGGCCGCTGTCAGCGGGACACGCAGTTCCTGCGCCCAGTAGGACGCGGTGTTCGCGGAGCCCGGCAGTCCCGCCACCTCGGCCCGGCCCAGCGTGGCCCGGCGCCCCGAGGCGTCGGTGACGGACACGTCGAACTTGGTGCCGGTCGTGTTCGGCGGTACGAAGACCCGCAGGGCGAGCTTCTGGGAGCCCCGCAGCGAGAGCGGCCGGGCCGCGGTGACGCGTGCGGCCGTACCCGGCGCGGACCACTTCAGGGCCACCGCGCTGCGACCCGTCTCCTGCCCGGTCTCCCATGACGCGAAGTGCGGTGACGAGCCGGGGGTCTCCGGGTCCAGACAGGCAACGGCCGGGTCCGGGTCGACCGCCGAACACACTCGGGCACCGGTCACCTTCGCCCCGCCGTCCGGCAGGAAACCGCCACTGCGGCGACCGCCGACGGCGTGGGTCAATACCCGGGCCGGGTCGGCGGACGGGGCCCGCTTGCCGGAACCGTCGAGCAGCGGACGGGCCCGGTCGTCGCCGGCGAGGAAGAGCCTGGCCGCGGTGGCGATGTACGTGGCGCCCGCCTTGTGCTGCTGGGCGGCGGTCAGCCGGGTCGCGGCACCCGGCGAGCACACCGGGTCCGGCTGCTCCGGTTCGGCGTAGAAGTCGTCCTCGGACGGCGCCTCGGCCTCGCCCGGGGTCCACTCACTGTTGAAGTAGTTGTGGTTGGCGCCGACCACGTAGACCGCGCTGTGCAGCGCGGCACCCTGGCTGATCCCGCGCGTCCCGTCGACGAACGTCTCACCCTGGAGGTCGGACACGTCTCCGTCGCAGCCCGGCAGGAGCGTCACGGACGGCACGTCGGCGACCGGATTCTGGCCGAAGATCGTCGGTCCGATGAGTACCGTCCCGCGCACCTTCCAGCGCACCGGGCCCCGATAGCCGTCCTCGGCGGCCGGCGGCGGGTAGAGGCTGTCCATGGCGGCCCGGTTGACGCCCTCGCCGCCGCGTGAGTGGCCGACGAGCAGGACCTTGGAGAGGTCCGCCTTCGGTGCCTCGCGTACGACGGCCGGAGCGGTGGAGGGGTGGGCGGCCCAGTCGGCCCAGTGGGCGAGGTGCCGGCGCACCAGCGAGGAGCGCGCCTGGGCGCCGGCGTCCTCGGGCTTCCAGTCCTGGGCGTTGATGCCGTTCGCCGAGATCGACACCGTCACGTAGCCCTGGGAGGCCAGCAGTTGCTGGTCACGCAGATATCCCAGGTAGCTCGGGATCGGCTTGTAGCCGGCTGCGCAGGGCCAGTCGAGGGTCACGTCGTCCTCGGTGCCCGGCTTGTAGCAGGTGGCGTGACGGCCGTGCAGGAACAGTGCGAGCGGCCGGCTGCCGGTGGCTCCCTTCGGGGCCACGACCTCGGCGCGCATCTCGACCGGGGTGGCGAACCCTGGCAGGCGCACCGGGGCGAGGTCGTACTCCCCGGTGACCGTGCGGTACGAGCCGGGCCTGCCCGGATCAACGCTGTTCGCGGGCATCCGGGCAGGGACACGTGCCCCGCTCAGGCCGCGTTCGGTCGTGTCGTCGGCCGCCGCGTCCAACCGCCGCCCCGCGGCCGTCACCTGCAGGTCCGCCAGCCGAGCGGGACGTGCCTCGTCGAGGGCGAGCCGGAAGGTCCGCCCGTCGTTCGCCGGCTTCGGCACCCCGAGCAGCCGGTCCCCGGTGCGGAACTCGACGCGCGCGTCCCCGATGGGCACCGGTCTCGGCGCACGCCATACCAGCTGACGCGTCCCGCTCCGCCCGTCGATCCGCCACCCCGGCGGAAGCCCGCTGTCGTCCGTCGCGCTCAACACTCCCGCGTGAGCCGGCTGTTCAGCCTGTGCCAGTCCGGGCGAGCCCGCAAGGGCCGCCAGCACCGCCACGGCGGTCACACATATTCGCCGGGCACGGATCAATGGTTCTCTCCTCAAAACCCCATGCGCGGACGTCCCGTCTGTACCGGGCGTCTCTCGCGTCACGTAGGACGGGAGAGGTGTGTCTGTGGGTTGTCTGTGCGCAGGACAGGCCGCGCCCCGAACGACGTGATCAAGCCAGCGCGTTCACGGGGACTGGTGCATCACCGGACGGGGGAAGCGCTGTCCATGAGCCGAACTCCCCACCTCCGCGCGGCCGTCGTCGGTACCGGCCACCGCGCCCAGTTGTTCACCCGGGCCCTCGCCGCCCGCCCCGGACACCGCGTCGTCGCCCTGTGCGATCCCAGCCCCGCCCGCATGGCCTTCCACAACCGGCTGCTCACCGAGGCCGGTGAACCCACCGCCGGCCAGTGGGAGCCCGAGCGCTTCGCCGACCTGCTCGCCGCAGGGGACATCGACGAGGTCGTCGTCACCACTGTCGACGCCGAGCACGACCGCTACATCGTCCCCGCCCTCCAGGCGGGCTGCCGGGTGGTCACGGAGAAGCCGATGACCGTCGACGCGGAACGCTGCGCGCGCATCCTGGACACGGTCCGCGACACCGGCAACTCCCTCACGGTCGCCTTCAACTACCGGTTCAACCCGGTGCACGAGAAGGTCCGCGCCCTGCTCGCCGACGGCGCGATCGGCGAGATCCTCTCGGTCCACTTCGAATGGCTCCTCGACACCCGGCACGGAGCGGACTACTTCCGCCGCTGGCACCGCGAGAAGCGGTACAGCGGCGGCCTGATGGTCCACAAGTCGAGCCACCACTTCGACCTGGTCAACTGGTGGCTCGACGACGAGCCGCAGGACGTCTTCGGCTACGGCCGGCTCGGCTTCTACGGCCGTGAGGCGGGCGAACGCCACGGTCTGCGCCGCGACTACACCCGCGCCCACGGCGCCGGCCCGGCCGCCGACGACCCCTTCGCCCTCGACCTCGCGGCCGACGACACCCTGCGTGCCCTGTATCTGGACGCCGAGCAGGACGACGGCTACCTCCGCGACCGCAACGTCTTCGACGGGCCCGTCACCATCGAGGACGACATGGCGCTCCTCGTCCGCCACACCCGCGGCGCGACGATGACGTACCACCTCACCGCCTACTCCCCGTGGGAGGGCTACCGGGTCATGTTCAACGGCAGCGCGGGCCGCCTGGAACTGGAAGTGGAGGAAAGCCGCTGGCAGGCACCCCTGACCAGGATCACTTCGGCGAGCGGCGCGTTGCACGGCGACACCGCGGCCGATCACGCGGGCGGCGCGCGTCTGACCCTGCGCCCCCTGTGGCAGCCCCCGGTCGACGTGCCGCTCGTCACCGCCCACGAGGCGCACGGCGGGGGAGACCCGCGCATGCTCGACGCGCTCTTCGGGCCCGTGGACCCGCCGGCGCCTTCCGGGAGTACGGACGCCGGTGCCGCCACCCATCCCACGGCCACCGAACGGGACGGTGCCCTGGCGCTCGGCGTGGGTCTCGCCGCCAACCGGTGCTTCGAGACCGGGCAGCCGGTCAGGGTGCGGGACCTGATACCCGGGGCGTGGTGAGCGGGGCGCGGTGAGCGGCGAAGTCCCGCAACCCCGAACGGAGTCGGTGATCCGTCAGCTCCAGGCGCGGTAGGGCTCGTCGAGCAGCTGGAAGACCGGCTCGGCGCGGACCGGGTCCTTGGCCGTCGACATCCGCACCCGGTCACCGCTGTGGATCGCGGCAGGCGGACCCATGACCCGGCCCCGGACGACGAAGCCCTCGGCCAGCTCGATCAGCGACACGTTGCGCGCGCCGGGGGTGTTGCGGTTCACCACCGTGGAGTGGCGGACCGTGCCCACGCCCTCGCTGCGCTCCGTGCGCAGGTCGCCGCCCTGGCAGACCGGACACAGCAGGCGGTGGTACATCGTCGTCGCGCACCAGGTGCAGCGCTGGAACTGGATCGCGTTCGTGGCCGGAGCGACGGGATCGAGCACGCCCGTCCCGGAGCCGACTGCCGGACGAGCAATGCTTCCTGAGTGGTGGTACACGCTGGTCAACTCCCTGCGCTCGGCCGGAAACCTCCGTGCGCGGGACACCGGGCACGGATGTGCGCGGCTCCCTGTGCCACCGTGCACGGCGTCAGCGTATGGCACTCAGTGCCGGGAGTAAAGGTACTGGGTACCCTCATTTTCGGGCGGTGCGGCGTGGCACGCTCGGGCGCCGGGCCGGGGTGCGGCTCAGACGTCGTCGAGCGTGGACTCGATCTCCCGGACCACCCGCCACAGCGGGGCGCCGCGACGGGACACGATCACCACCACGTCCTCGGGCCGTTCGTCGGCGGCCGGCGCGGCAGCGTCCCCGAAGGCCGCCTGTACATAGCCGAGCGCGTGCTCCACCGCCTGATCGGCGTCCCCCTGACCGTCCGAGCGCAGCCAGGAACGCAGGGCGTTGTTGTGCGCGGCGGCCACGGCGGCGGCGATCACGTCGGCCCGGAGCGTCCCGTCGTGCAGGCCCTTCAGGCGTCCGCGCAGGTACTCGGCGAAGGAGCGCTCGTAGCGCCACACCACGGACAGCTCGTAGGCGCGCAGGCCGGGCACCTGTTTGGTGAGGCGGTAGCGCTGCACGGAGAAGGTCGGGTTCTCGGTGTACATCCGCAGGACCAGCCGCACCGCCTGGCAGACCCGTTCGAGCGGGTCGCACCCGGGATCGCTCGCGGCCAGGAAGGCCGTCATGTCGGTCAGGCAGCGCTCGTGGTCGGGGAAGACCACGTCCTCCTTGGAGGGGAAGTACCGGAAGAACGAGCGGCGTCCGACTCCGGCGAGCGCGACGATGTCGTCGACGGTGGTCTGCTCGTACCCCCGTTCCAGGAACAGCTGGAAGGCGGCCGCGACCAGCGCGTCCCGCATGGGGGGCTTAGTGGAGCTCATGGTCGCGAACGTAGCACCTGGACCACTCGCATGGCACTGGGTGCTGCCGAGCGAGGGAACTCAGTGCTTTTATTCCTGTTGTCCGGTCGGCGCTCCGCCGCATACGATCGGCGCCCCGCCCGCCGAGGAGCCCCGCATGCCCCGCCGCCCCGCTCTCCTGTACGTGACCGACCTGGCCTACCCCGCCCGCGGGCGCCGCTACTGCGACGAGGACATCGTCCTCACCTCGCGCCTCAGGGAGGAGTTCGACCTCGCCCTGTGCCACCCCCGGGACGCCGCCGCGCTGGCGGACGCCTTCGACGCCGTCGTCGTCCGCAACAGCGGGCCCGTCCTGGGCCACCAGGAGGCGTACGACGCGTTCCGCGAGCGCGCACTCCGCGTCGGCACGCGCGTCTACAACCCGCTCTCGGGCAAGGCCGACATGGCCGGCAAGCAGTACCTGCTCGACCTCACGGCCACGGGCCACCCCGTCATCCCCACGGTCGACCGCGCCGAGGACCTGCACCGGCTGCCCAGGGCGGACCGGTACGTCGTCAAGCCCAGGATCGGCGCCGACTCCATAGGCCTGCGGGTCGTGCCCGAGCACGAGGTGCGCGACCACATCGACGGGCACGTGCTCGTCCAGCCCTGCGTCGACTTCGCCTACGAGGTGTCCTTCTACTTCGTCGACCACGAGTTCCAGTACGCCCTGTACGCCCCGCACACCGACCGGCGCTGGGAACTGGAGCCGTACGAACCCACCCCGGACGACCTGGAGTTCGCCCAGCGCTTCATCGACTGGAACGCCCTCGGCCACGGCATCCAGCGCGTGGACGCCTGCCGGGCCCCGGGCGGCGAACTCCTGCTGGTCGAACTGGAGGACCTGAACCCGTACCTGTCCCTGGACGCCCTCGACGACCGGGGCAGGGACGCCTTCGTCAGCGCGATGAAGACCTCGCTGCACAGGTTCCTCGCCTCAGGGAGCACCGGAGGAGCTGCCTCCACACCCGCGAAGCGCTGAACTCCCGGCCCCGCGGCCCCGTATCTCTCTCCGGGGATCGGCACAGACCCCTGTGCACGGGACGGAAGGAGACCGGGATGCCCACGCCGTCCGACCGAGGGGTGCCGCCGGACAAGCGGCCCATCGAACCCATCGTGGTGCTGCGCCCGCGCCGCACCGACGCGCTCGCCGAACTGCTCAAGGACCTGCCGCCCCGAGGCGCCGTCGGCTACGAGTCCATCGCGCTGCCCGGCCCGCAGCCGGGAGCGGAGGACGCGACCGAGGAGCTGCCGCCCGTCAGGGACCGCGGCCGCGCCCGCGCCCGCGACATTCCCCGCGGACGGGTGCCGGGGCTGCGCCGAACGGCGATCGCGACGGCCGTTACCGCGGCCGCGGTGATCGGCTTCGGCTGTGCGCTGCTGTTCGTCGGGCGAGGAGAGAGCGCCGCCGAGGCCGCTCCCCAAGCCTCCGCCACCGCCCCCGCCCCCGCCTCGGTAGCCCCCACCCCCAGTCCGACCGCGTCCGGCGCCACCGACCCCGACGGCGCCGGCACCCTCCGCGAGGGGGCGAGCGGCCCCGAGGTGACCGACCTCCAGGAACGCCTGCTGCGCATACCTGACGTCTACGCCGGCGGATCGACGTCCGGCACCTACGACGCGGCCCTGACCGCGGCCGTGGCCCGCTTCCAGCTCTGGTACGGCATCCGTGGCGACGAGAGCGGTGTGTACGGGAACGACACCCGGCGTGACCTGGAGTCCCGTACGGGCGGCTGATCGAGGACGATGAAGGCATGGACGCCTTCCTCGACCGGCTCGACCCCGACATGTGCGTCGTCACCGCCGCATCCGCTGACGGCGACCGGGCGGGTTGTCTGGTCGGGTTCGCCTCCCAGTGCTCGATCCGGCCCGTGCGGTACGTCGTGTGGCTGTCGAAGGCCAACCGCACCTACCGGGTGGCCCGCACCGCGAGCCGTCTCGCCGTCCATCTGCTCACTCGCGAACAGCGCGGCCTCGCCGAACTGTTCGGAGGGGAGACGGGGGACCGGACGGACAAGTTCGCCCGGGCCCGCTGGCGGGAGGAGCCCGGCGGGGCCGTCGTACTGGAGGACGCGGCGGCCTGGTTCGTCGGTACGGTCGTCCTGCGCACGGACGGCGGCGACCATGTCGGGTTCGTCCTGGAACCGGAAACATGGGGCGAGCGTGAAGGCACCGACGGCACACGGCTGCTGCGGCTCTCCGACGCCACCTCGATCCCGCCCGGGCACCCGGCGGACTGAGCCCGGCCGGAGCACAGGAAGGGGGGCCGGGCGGTTCAGTCCGGCACGTCCGGCACCCGGATGTCCACGACGCAGACGTCGTCACGCCCGTCGCCGTCCAGCACCGAGGCCAGCAGCGGGGCCAGGGAGCCGGGATCGGTGCTGTGGTGGGCCGCGACGGCCGCGGCGAGCCGCTCCAGACCGGGATCGATGCCCTCCGAGGGCCGCTCGACCAGGCCGTCCGTGTAGAGCAGGACGCGATCGCCCGGTTCCAGGACGCAGCGTGCCTCCTCGAAGTCCGGATCGGAGCACGCCCCCAGCAGCATCCCGACCGGGCGGTCGAGATACTGCACCTGTCCGCCGCGCACCAGCAGCGGTGGCGGATGACCGGCCTGGGCCCACACCAGGCAGCGCTCGTCGGGGTCGTAGCGGGCCAGCACCATGGTCGCGGTGCCGTGCGAATCGCGTGAGTGCAACAGCAGGGTGTTGAGACGGGTCAGCGCCCCCGTCAGTGACGAACCGGTGATGACCATGCCCTTCGCGGTGAAGCGCAGTTGGGCCATCGTGGCCACGGCGTCGATGCCGTGCCCGGCGACATCACCGACCACGAACAGGGCGTCACCGTCGGGCAGTTCGATGGCGCTGAACCAGTCACCGCCGACGTGGATCCCCGACTCGGCCGGCAGATAGGCCACTTCCACCCGCAGTCCGGCGAGGTTCACCGGACGGGTGGGCAGGGGCAGAAGCGCGTGCTGGAGCCGGGCTGCCAGGGAGCGTTCCGCGCGCAGCACGCCGTGCTGGGTCACGATCGCCGCCTCGCTCTCGACGAGGGCGAGTTCGGCGCTGCGCTGCGCGGTGAGGTCCTGGACGAAGCCGTGCACTTCGACGGGTCTGTCCTCGGCGTCCGTCACCACCTCGGCGACCATCCGCAGATGACGGACCTCGGTCCCCGACCTGACCCGGAACGGGATGTCGAACTGCCGCCCCGTGCGCACGAGTTCGCGCACGGCCCGGGCCAGCATCGGAGCGTCCTCGGGCAGCGCGAGCTCCGGCAGGTCGGCGAGGCGGACCGGCCCCAGCGCGGGGTCCCGGTTCAGCACCAGGAAGGCCTGGGAGGACCAGCTGCCCTCGTCGGTGACCAGGTTCCAGCTCGCCCAGCCCAGGTTCCCCAACCGCTGTACGTCCGCCAGGCGCTGCTCCTGCCGGTCGGAGGAGTCCTGCCGGACCCAGGTGACGACCAGGGCACCGCCCAGCCGGGCCGAGTGCACCGCGTACGTGGACAGTTCGGCGGTGCCGTCCACGACCTCCTGGTGGGCGAAGGGCTCGCCCTCGAAGGGTTCCCCGGTGGTCAGGGTGCGCAGACAGCCCTGCCACAGTGCCTCGTCCGCCATGCTCGGGAAGCACTCCAAGATCCGCCGGCCGAGCAGCTGCCTGCCGGTGCGGCCGACGACGTCCACCGCTTGCCTGGTGGCGGCGTCGATGCGGTAGTCCTCGACCTCACCCGACGGGCCGCGCAGTGGTGTGAGCAGCATCGCCGAGCCCGGCAGCGAGTCGAAGACGGGTTGCGTGGCGGCGGCAGCGGCAGCTGTGCTGCGTTCCGGGCGGGTGCCGAGGGACCGCAGCCAGCCGGCGCACAGCCGGACGACGGCCGACAGGAGCTGCCGGACCCGTGGCGAGAACGGTCCGCTCCGGGTGCGCAGGATCCCGATGCATACCTCGGCCCCGTCGCCGGTCGGCACCGGCAGCCAGGCGCGGGACAGCCAGCGCTCGGGCGGGTCGCCGATGAGCAGGAACTTCTCCCGGTCGGTCGCGAAGTCCTCCAGCCAGTAGGGCTCCCGCGCGCGGAGAGCCTCAAGCGCGGTGATGCCACTCAGCGGGGGGACCTGGGCCCATTGGGTGGCCAGGGTGTCGTCGACGCCGGCGTGACCGATCAGTGAGAGTCCGCCCGTGGGCCGGGACCGGAAGATGAGGAGTGCGTCGGCGTCGACCTCCGCCGCGAGCTCCTCCAGCAGGCAGCCGGCCAGGTCGTGGGGTGAGACGACGTGCGCGAGGGACCTGCCGAGACGGGCGAGCACGGCGAAGCCGTCGTCCGTGTCGGAAGTGTCCCGGCCGGCGGCGACCGGCCGGACGGTCTGCGGACCGGCAGGTGCGGGGACGGCGGACAGGGGGGTGGCGGAAGGATCGGCGCCGGGCAGTGGGGGCACCAGGGAGCCGAGGGTGATCCAGCACTCCTCGATCAGGGTGCGGTTGGCGGCCTTGGCGCGCCGCTGCAGATCCTCACCCGCCGCGTCCGGAGTGCAGCCGCTGAGCGCCATGAGGACACCCTTGGCCCGCTCCAGTACCGCCTCGGTGGCGGCCTGGTCCCGCAACCGGTCCATTTCGGCACGTTGTCTGGCCACGACCTTGGCCAGCGCGGCCATGTCGGGCGTGGTACCGGCGGGCGAAAGGCCGGCGGGCTCGCTCGTCACGCGTCGAGCATCGCACATGGGACGCACGTCGATCACACCCTTGCGCACACGCCCCACACATCGGTGACACCGCCCGTTCATGGAACCGGAACGGCCACCGGTCCATGCTGCCTCAGCGGTCCGGCGGTGGGTACAGCCACCTCCGCAGCAGCCGGCTCAGCAGTGGCATCACCAGATAGGTCAGCACCGGCAGCAGCACCACCGGGAACACCGCGGCCCGCAGCGGCAGCGGCCAGGCCGCCGTGCGGGGCGCCGCCAGCCACTGGATCAGCAGCGTGCAGGGGAAGGCGCCGAGGAACGTGGTGAGCACCATCTTCCAGCGGACCGGGGACCGCACCGTGGTGCCGGGCAGGCTGAACCACGTCTCCAGCCCCGTGGTCGACTGCCGTTCGCTGCCGAGTTCCGCGGCGATGTCCTCGATCCGTGCGTGCCAGGCCGCCCGTTCCCCGGACTCCAGCCAGGCGGTGAGCCGATGCGCGTCGGACCAGCGCAGTACCACGTGGAAGCGGTGGCCGCCCTCGGGGCGGAGCCAGGACACCCCTTCGTTGCCGGGGAAGCGTCGTGCGCAGCGGGTGATGCCGTGCGTCCAGCGTTCGAAGTCGCGCTCCCGGCCAGGTCGCACCTCCCAGGTGAGAACCGTGGTGACCGGGTCGCCGCGCCGTACGTCGGTGGTGCTCATGCTCACCACGGGTCCCACGTACGGCGGGGATCATGCCCGCGCGGAAGTCAGCGGCCGTGGTGGTGGCCGACGAGGGCCTGGGTGACCTCGCGGACGCTGCGGGCGATGTGCTGGAGCTGGAGGAGTTCCGCCGCGTACAGCTTGATGGTGTGCTCGATGACCGACTCCGGCAGTCCGAGCGAGGGCAGGTCGGCCCGGGCGGTCTGGAGCGCGGTGCGGGCGACCCTGATCTCGTGCTGGACCTGGATCTGCGCGTGCCGGGCGAGGAGCACGGTGTGCCGCATCAGCGCCGGGTAGCCGGCGTATCGCGCAGGCACCAGTTCGCGCAGCCACTTGGCCGCGGAGCGCTCCCAGTCGTAGCTGCCGGGGGCCTTGACCTGGCAGGGCCAGTCCGGGCCGAGGCGGGTGGTGGTCCGCGTGGTCGTCAGGGGCATGGTCATCGCTTCCGGGTGTGCGGCGTCGTGCGGGTGGTCGACGGTTTGGGCGGCCCCGGTCTAGGGGATGACCGGGGCCGCCATGGGCTCGCGTGCAGGCGAGGCCCTACCGAACACCCCGGGCGCCGACGCGGGTAGGTGACGACGGCTCGGGATGTTCGTACAGGAGCCCTGGAAGGCGGTACGGGGCCTGCGCGGCGGATGGTGCAGCGTGCGCATGGGCGGTCCGTCGGCTTTCTCGGGCGGATGTGGAGATGGGGACAGGGGTGCGGAAAGGGTCCCGGTGGGGTTTCCGGGGTGATCCGTGAGCAGTATTTATATATGCCGTCCGCTTTGCAAGCGGTATGAAAACATTCAGGCGCGATTTGTTGTGGATGGTCCCGTTGTCGCACCGGCCGGCGGGCCGGCGAGGTCAGTCCCGGAGGAAGAACTGGTGCAGGTCGGAGATCTGTTCGTACTCCTCCAGGCGTGCCTGGGTGCGCTCGGGATCGGCGTCGGTCATCGCCTGGAGCAGGGCGGCGGCGATCACACCGGGGGCCGCGTAGGAGTCGAAGACCAGGCGGGAGCCCGTGCCGGTGGTGAACAGCACGTCCGCCTCGTCGGCCACGTGACCGAGTGCCAGGTCCGTGACCAGGGCGACCTTGAGACCGGCGCTGCGGGCGACCCGCAGGGCGGTGAGGGTCTCCTGGGCGTGCCGTGGCATCGAGAACGCGAGCACCCAGGTGCCGCCCGCCTCACGGGACTGCAGGAGGGAGTCGTAGGCGACGCTGCCGCCGCGGGTGACGAGCCGTACGTCGGGATGGATACGGCGGGCCGCGTAGGCGAAGTACTCGGCCAGTGAGGCGGAGATGCGCAGGCCCAGGATGGTCAGCGGGGTCGACTCCGACAACTTGCGGCCGAGGTCGATCATCTGGTCGGGGTCGGCGAAGTCGCGGCGCAGGTTCTCCAGGTTCTCGATCTCCGCGTCGACCGCGGACTGGAGTTCGTTGCCGCGCGACTCCTCGTCCGCCACCGGGCCGCCTGCCAGGGTGCCGAGCGCGATGGCCTGGAGTTTCTCCCGCAGCGCGGGGTAGCCGCTGAAGCCCACGGCCGCGGCGAACCGGGTCACCGAGGGCTGGCTCACACCGACGCGTTCCGCGAGGTCGGTGATGGAGAGGAACGCCGCTTCGGTGATGTGCTCGATCAGGTACTGCGCGATGCGCCGCTGCCCCGGGGAGAGCCGGGGCCTGTCGAAGAGCGTCCTGAGCTGGGAGGCCGGGGCGGCCTCCGTTTCCGGTGCGGTCCTGCCCGAGGTGATCGCGGATGCCTGTGCGCGTGCCTGTTGCGGCGATGGCACCGAGGCGCCTCCTTTGTCTCCCACGGTGAGTCAACATAGCTCACCCACCCCGGTGACCAGCGCTTGTACGAAGGCATCCGCCGGCCGCCGGAAACGACGGATATCCGGCCGCCGGACGGGCACCCGCCTCTGGGCGTCGGAGAAGGCCCGGGTGACGACGCCGTACACGACACCGGATCTTTCGGCAGGTGAGAGGTAATGGGCGCGCTGAGCACGCTGGAACAGGCAATGGAGCACGGGTGGGAGGCGCTGTGGTCGCGTGTTGTCGACCGGGAGCCCGTCGAACTCCTGGAAGCGCTGCGGCGTGAGTGCGACAGCAACGTGGTCGTGTGCAGCGAGAACCGGGTGGTGGTCCCCAACGCGTACGACGTCGAGCTCGCGGACTTCGCCTACGACGAACTCGCCCGCCGGGGCAGCGACGTGGGCCAGGAACTCGCGGACACCCTTGCCCGGCACGGCGAGCGGCACGGCTACGAATGGGCGGGCCCGCTGACCGTCCACCTGACCAGGGCCAACCGGGTGCCCAACGGCCGCTATCGCGTGGCGAGCAGGGCGATGCCGCACGTGAGCGCCGAGGCGTTCCAGCACGCGACCCGTTGAACCCGCGCGGGCCGCATCCGCCGGGGTGGTCATCGGCGGTAGATCGTGATCGAGTGGCCGACCTCGTCGACCGGACGGCTGCTGTCGATCAACTCGGCCAGTCGGCCCTTCGCTTTGGCAACCGACGAGTCGGAGACCACCAGCAGTCCGCGCACGTCGTCGATCGGCGCCGCACGCGGATCGGATGCCTCGATGCCGTAGGCGGACGGTACCCCGCTGCCCTTGTAGACGAGCCAGATCCGCTCGTCCGGGTAGCGCTCGCGCAGCCGGTCGGCCAGCCGGCCTAGGTCCTGGCCCCAGTCGACGTTGGAGTCGTGCAGCCGCAGATGGGTGCGGGACGGGCCGCCGAACGCCTCGTTGGCGTACGGCAGATAGTAGGGAAAGGCGAGCAGCGAACTGACCGCGACGAACAGCACCAGCACCCCGGTCACGACTGTCGCCCACCGTCGGCGCACTGCGAGGACACAGCCGGCCGCCACCGTCAGGAACATGGGCAGGAAGAGCGCGTACCGGGTCCCGAAGTCCCGTGACCCCGTCATCGCGGAGGCCAGCAACACGCCCGCCGGCACGAGCAGATACGGGGCGGCGGGCCGCAGTCGCCGTACCGCGACCAGCACGACGGCACCGAGAGCCCACAGCGCGAGGAGGCCCAGCGGGGTCTTCACCAGCAGTGCGGCCGGCAGGTAGTACCAGAGATGCCCGGTGTACACCCGCCCGAACAGGAAGCCCTCCCACGGGTAGTTCTCGAAGTGGAACTGCAGGCGCATCCCGTCCGCGTAGGCCTGCGGGAACGGCAGCAGTTCCACGAGCGTCCCCCGCAGCCCGTGCACGACCGGCACCGCATCCTGGGACGTCCACCGCAGCCGCGGATCCACCACCAGGTAGGAGGCCCACACGACGGCGGTCGCGGCCACCGCCACGACGGCTGCTCCGGCTAGCGCCCGCAGCAGCCTCCGGCGCATCCCGGCATCCCTGCAGGCGCTCCACACCGATACGGCGGCCAGCCCCAGCAGCACCGGAACCGCCGCCAGTGCGCTCATCTTCGTCGCCAGCGCCGCCCCGAGGGCCAGACCGGCGAGCGGCAGATACAGCCGCGGCCGTACGCGGGCCCGCCACGACAGCCACACCGAGGTCAGCAGGAAGCCGGCCGTCGGCACATCGAGCGTGGCCAGCGAGCCGTGGGCGACGACGTCGGGGGAGAAGGCGTACAGGGCGAGTGCCGCGAGGCCCGCCGCCCTTCCGGCGAGCTCCCGGGCGAAGGCGAACACCACCAGCCCGAACAGCAGCGTCAGCACGATCACCGGGAGCCGGCCCCAGAACATCAGCTGCCAGGGGTCGTTGCCCGACTCGTAGAGCAGATGCGGCCCGAGCCCGATCTGGGGGCCGCGGTACGACGTGTCGACGTGCGGGTCGGCGACCGCCACCCCGGCGGCGATGACGAGCTTGCCGAGCGGCGGGTGCTCGGGGTTGTAGCGGATGCCCTGACCGTGCAGGTACTCGGCGGCCGTGGCCACGTAGACGGGCTCGTCGATCGTCGGGGTCTGCTGCACGGCGGTGGTCACCATGGCGGCGGCCATCTGGGCGAGCAGCACGACGACGAGTAGCGGCACCAGCCACCGCCGTGCCGGTCGGGGCCGTTGTTCCTCGTCGCGTGTCCCGGACGCGGGTGCCGTGTCCGGGACCGTCTGCTGCTGGCTCGCCATCATCCGCCCCGCGGTGACACCGGCCGGGCGGTGGGCGGGAGCGATGCGGAGCCACCTCATGAGGGTCACTCTCGCACCGGCTCCCGCCCCCGAGGGCGTCACCGCTTAACGAGTCGTACCGACAGACCTTCCGCCGTGTAGACGGGTACGGCCCGCAGCGTGTCGGAGTTCAGTTCGACACGGTCGAACCGGCCGCGCAGTCCCTGGGAGCAGAGGACCCTGACCGTGTGCCCGGCCTTCGGCGGCTTGTGCGCGTCGAGCTTCAGGGACAGCACGCTGCCCGCGCCGAGCGCCGCGCGTCGCGTCACCTCCAGGACCGGCTCCTGGCCGGAGAGCAGAGTCAGCTCCAGCGTGCCGGCCTCCTGGCTGTAGGTGCCGTGGATCTGAAGGGACTTGTCGCTCAGCGTCAGCTTTCCGCCCTGCACGCGCACGTCGCCGTGCCCGAGCGCGTGGGCCGAACCGGCGACCAGGCCACCGTCCTTGAGCACTGTTCCGCCGGTGTACCGGTTGTGGCCGGTCAGGGTGAGCGTTCCGCTGCCCCGCTTGGTCAGCCCGCCGCAGCCGTCGATGTCGTTGCGCCAGCTGTCGGCCGCGTGGAAGCCGCCGGACTTCGCGTCGAGGGTGACGGAGACGTCGGAGTCGAAGGAGGCGTAGGCGTCCGCGGCCGCGAAGAGGTTGAGGCGGCCCCACTGCTCGAAGCCGTCGAGGAGGACGTACCCGGAGGGCAGCGCGGTGGTGCGCAGCACCTCACGGCGCTGTTCGGCGCTCAGGTACGGCTGTCGCGTCTCCAGGAGGACCTCCGCGCCCTTCGGCACGGTGAACGGCTTGTTGCCGCCCTCCCGCTTGAGCACGTAGGTCAGCCGGGGTGTGACGGCGCGCTCGTTGGCCTTCCGGTCCGCGTAGGGGTCGGAGGCGTCCGAGTGGGCGTAGGCGAACAGGGTGTCGGCCGTGGTGCCGGTCTGCTGGGTGAAGTACGCCAGTGCCTGGGCGCGGGCGGCGGCCTTGAGAGCGGCGTTCGCGGGGTCGGCCAGGGTGGCGGCGGACAGCGCGGTCGCCATGATGCGGCCGCCGAGGACGTCGACCGTGGAGTGCATGCCGGCCATGATCCGGGTGTGGCTGAGCTCCAGCGCCCGGGTGACCAGCTCCTGGAAACGCTCGGGGACGGCGTAGGCGTAGGCCAGCGAGGCCAGGTGGTAGGCGTTGGTGTGACCGCTGGGGAAGCCGCCGTCGTCCGCCGGAGAGGCGCTGCGCTGGCGCAGCAGCTGGGGAGCGACGACCACCTTCGAGTCGTAGACCGGGTAGCCGAGCGCGTCCTTCTGTCCGGTGTCGACGACCTGGCTGTCCTCGTTCATGCGCCACGGGCGGGGGTACAGGTAGGCGTACTTGGACGGGTTGCCCGACGCCCAGTTGCCGCGCACGGTGTCGACCAGTTCGGCCACCTTGCCGAGCGCCGAGTCGTGCGAGCCCGCGCCGAGCGCGGAACCTGCGGGAGCGTTTGCGGGCACGGCGTCGTCGATGGTGGTGGCGGGAGTGCCGTCGGGCGCGCTGGTGATCGACGTGACCGCCTTGGCTCCCGTCTTGTACAGGGCGGCGAGCGGGCCGAGGCCGTCGATCGTCGAGTAGCTCTGGTGCATCCGGTCGTAGAGGAACGCCAGCTTCGCCTCGGCCGGGGTGCGCCGGGTCGTGATGTCGATGCAGTAACGCACGTTGGCGCGCAGGATGTCGGGCCGCAGCGGCGTGCCGGTGTTCCAGGCGTCGCCGGTCTTCCAGATCTGGGCGAAGCCGCCCAGGGCCCGCACGACCGCGTTGGTCTCGGGCGTGCGGTTCGCCGAGAGGTTGGTCTTGTAGTCGTCGACGAACGCGAGGGTCGCGGTGGCGGCCTTCGCGTCCGCGGCGGCCAGCCAGCTGACGAGGGTCGGCGCTGCCAGGACGCCGGCCGAGGCGCCTAGGGACGTCTTGAGGAATCCCCTTCGTCGCATGGTGCGTTCGGTGACCGGCGCGGGGGAGTGCTGCCCGGCGGAAGACGGCATGGGTGTGGCCTCTCTTGAGCTCTACGGCCGTACGGCCGGGGAAGCTGGTGCGGATGCGACTCATGATGCGCCGGACGACGCGCGTGTCGAATGCGCTTTCCTAATTCGTACGAGCGAACATCTACGGGCGAGTCATGTCGGAGTGGAGGAGATTCGTCGACCAGGACATGTCATGCAAGTGAACGGGCCAGCGCCACGGCTCCGTCGACCGGCGGGGCGCGCAGGGGGGTCGGCCGGGCCGAGGGCACAGTGGCCGCCAGAGCCGTCACGAAGGCGTCGTACAGCGAGGGTTGGGCGAGGACGGTACTGCCTGCCACCACGACGTCGTCGACCACCACCCCGCGCGCAGCGAGACGTTCGACGAGCCCGGCCAGGGCGCGGCCCGCCTCCGCGATCACGGTACGGGCCAGTGGGGAGCCCGCCTCGGCGGCGGCGAAGACGGCCGGCGCGTGCCGGCCCCACTCGGCGGAGGCGGCCGAGACATGCTCCAGTGCGGCGCCGAGCGCGGGTACCTCCAGGACGTCGAACCCGGCCAGCAGACCGTGCGCAAGCGCGTCGGGCTCCTCACCGCGGTCGTGCGCCGCCCATACGGCCCGTACGGCCTCGCGGACGAGACCGGCGGCCCCGCCCTCGTCGCCGAGCAGCGCGCCCCAGCCGCCGACCTGGACGGCGGTCCCGTCGGCGAAGCGGCCCACCGCGACGGATCCGGTACCGGCGACCAGGCCGACACCCTTGTCCAGTCCCGCTGCGGGGACCAGCAGTTCGGCGTCGCCCACGACCAGCGCGGGCGCGTCGAAGTGCAGTTGGAGAGCGGTGCGGATCTGCGCGCACTGGCGCGGGGTCTCGCAGGCGTGCCCGCCGACGGCGAGGGCGGACGGGCGGGTGCCGGCGGGAAGCGCGTCTGCGGCCAGAGCGGCAAGCCAGCCGGCGGCGGTCACGGGGTCGTGCGGCCGCCAGCCGCTGCTGGAACGGACGTGGTCGGCCACGAGAGTGTCGCCCGCGAACGCGCGGAACTGCGTCTTGGTGCCGCCCACGTCGATGCCGACCACCAGGGGTGCGGTGTCCTGCACGGAACCTCTTTCGTCGATGCGCTGTGTGCTGCGACGGTGGGCGAACCGTGCCTGGAGGCAGGGTAGTTGGAGCATTAGGGAAGCCCCGGGACGGGCCTCTGACGGACCACGGCAGGCGAGTACCGTGACGTTCGTTAGGAAGTTAACTAACGAAGTACAGTGCGTGTCAATAGGCGTCACGCCCCCGACTTCCCAGGCCGTTCGCCAGGGGTCGGAACGCGTGCCGCCAGGGCAACCCACCGCCACCTCCCGCCGAGCCGATCGGCCCCGGAGCATGGCCCTTGACCTGGGGGAACTGTGGAACACGACGTGGCAAGAGCCCCCCGTCTGACCGAAAGCGCAAACGCCGTATTCACCGTGCTCGCCCAGGCGGGTACCGCTACCCGTCCGCAGCTCGCCAGTCTTGCGCGGCTGTCCAAGCCGACGGTCTCCGCCGCCGTCGCCGAACTGGAGGGCGCCCAGCTCGCCGCCCATTCCGGGACCACCTCCAGCGGTACGGGCCGCAGCGCCGCCGTCTACCGCCTGGGCCCGGCCGCAGGTGCCGTACTCGCCGTCGACCTGGGCCCTGCCCTCACCAGAGTCCGCGCGTGCGCCCTGGACGGCACCCTGCTCGCCGAGGCCACCGGGCCCCGCGCCGAAGCCGCCGACGTGGTGCGCGACGCGCTGTTCGCGCTGCCCGCCGACGCCCCGCTGCGCACCATCGTCGTCGCCGTCGGTGACGTCACCGCACCCCAGCGGATGCGCCCCGCCACAGCCAAAGCCGGCCCCGTCTTCGACGCGGTGACCGTCGCACTGCCGGCCGGAGTGCCCGTACACCTGGAGAACAACGTCAACTGCGCCGCTCTCGCCGAACTCCACGAGGGCGCCGCACGCGGCCGCCACACCTTCGGCTACCTGCGGATCGGCGTCGGAATCGGTCTCGGCATCGTCGTAGGAGGACACGTGCTGGCCGGGGCCAACGGCGCCGCCGGAGAGGTCGCCCGGCTGCCCTACCCCTGGGACGACACCCTGCAGCCGCGCCACGAGGCCCTGGAGGAGTACATCGGGTCCCGCTCCCTGCTGCGCCGGGCCGCCCAGACCTGGCCGGAAGCCGACGGTGCCGGCCCCCGCACCGCCGAACGGCTCTTCGCCCTCGCCGCACAGGGCAACGGCACAGCCCGCGCGATCGTCGACCGGCACGCCGTGGACGTGGGCCGGCTGGCCGCCGCGGTGACCGCCGTCCTGGACCCGGGACTGCTGGTGCTGGGCGGCAGCACGGGCGCGTATCCGCAGCTCCTGGCCGGTGTGCGGGCCGAGCTGGAGCGACTGAGCTGGCCCACCGAGGTGGTCAGCAGCCAGGTCGGCGATCTCGGCACCGTCGTGGGCGCCGCCCGCCTCGCCGTCGCCCGAGGAGTCCAAACCGTGACCCGTGCGGCCCGGACGAAGGATTGACGGTTTCGGACTCGGTCTGCCAATGTCCGGACAAGCGCTTTCTAAGCCGACCGGGACGTCGGCTCGGAGCGAGCGTCCCGCCCGTACTCGACGTACGGCAACCGCACCAGGGCGTGCTCGTGCGGTGACGGCCACGACGGCCGGGGATCCTCGCCCGTCAGGATGACGCGGCCGGGCGAGGCCGCGCCCTCGGAAAGCAAACCTTCCTGCAAGATGCACCTGTGCCGCATCGGTCGGCGCCGTGTTCCGTCCCCCATGACGAAAAGGGATCCAAGATGACTACTGTGGGTGTGCGGCGCTCTCGCCGACTCGGCCGCGTGGTTCCGCTCGCTGCCGTCGCCGCGGCAGGTGCCCTGCTGCTCTCCGCCTGCGGCTCCGGCTCCGGCTCGGGCGGCACGTCCAAGTCGCTGACGTTCTGGATCTCCACGGTTCCGGGACAGGACGCGGGCTGGAAGAAGTCGGTGGCGGCGTACCAGAAGGAAACCGGCGTCAAGGTCAAGCTCGTCAACATCCCCTACGACGGCTACACGACGAAGCTGCACAACGCCGCGCAGGCGAACTCCCTGCCCGACGTGGCCGCCGTGCCGGCGCTGGACCCGATCTGGTCGAGCAAGCTGATCGACCTCGCCTCCATCGCCAACAACAAGACCAACAAGATCAACCCCAACTTCCTGGCGAAGGACTCGTCCGGGAAGGTGCTGGCCATCCCCTCGGACGTCACCGCGTCCGGCCTGTACATCAACAAGACGCTGTTCGAGAAGGCCGGCGTCTCCTTCCCGGCCTCGCCCGACAAGACCTGGACCTGGACCGACTTCATCGCCGCGGCGAACAAGGTCCGCGAGAAGACCAAGGCCAAGTACTCCCTGACCTTCGACCAGTCGCCGTCGCGACTGCGCGCCATGGTGTACGAGATGGGCGGGCAGTACGTCCACGCGGACGACTCCGGCAAGTTCTCGGTGGACGCGGCGACCAAGAAGGCCGTGAACACCTTCGTCGGCTGGAACGACGACAAGATCATGCCGAAGTCGGTGTGGACCAGCGGCGCCGACCCGTCCGCCATGTTCCAGAGCGGTGACGTCGTCGCCTACTGGTCCGGTGTGTGGCAGGTGCCCGCCTTCGCGGAGAGCATCAAGAAGTTCGAGTGGGCGAGCGTCCCGACTCCGGCCCAGCCGGTGCAGGCCAGTGACGTGAACAGCGGCGGCAACGTCGTGGGCTTCAACAACAACGCCGACGCGTCCGCCGCCGCGAAGAAGTTCCTGTCCTGGCTGTACGAGCCGGCCCACTACCAGGCGCTGTGCGAGGCGTCCGGCTTCCTGCCGGTCGAGAGCGGTCTGAACCCGACGTACCCCTTCAAGTCCGAGGCGGCGCAGGCGGCGTTCAAGCTCTACAACGAGTCGATCCCGCTGTACGCCCCGATCTCCGGCTACTTCAACGGCGCGCAGACGAGCTGGGTGCTGAAGGGCAAGAGCCTCACCGAGGACCCGACCAAGACGGAACTCGGCAAGGCGATCAACGGCCAGCAGTCGGCCGACAAGGCCCTGGAGAACATCGTGGCCGGCTACAACCAGCAGGTCGGCGGCTGATCGTGGGCCGGGGTCCGGGCGGCGGTGTCTTGACGCCGCCGCCCGGACCGGGCATCCACGCGATGCCGGGCTCATGGCGTGAGCCCACAGGAATCCCTTCCACCAGCACGGAGTCAGGAAGATGACAAAACGCGCCTCGGCCGTGTCCGCGAGCCCGCCGAGCCGGTCCACGAGACGTAACAAGTACACCCTTGCGCCGCTCGTCCTCATCGCGGCCAACGTCGTGCTCTTCGCGTTGTTCTTCGTCTGGCCGGCGGTGATCGGGCTCGTCTACAGCTTCACGAACTACACGGGCGTGGGGGCGTTCCAGTTCATCGGACTGGACAACTACCACAACCTGTTCGGGGACTCCACCTTCTACGACGCGCTGAGCCGGACGCTGCTGTACGCCGTGCTCGTCGTACCGCTGAACTTCGTGGTCTCGTTGCTCGCCGCCAACCTGGTGGTGAGCAAGAGCGCCAAGGGCGGGTCGGTCGCCCGGGTCATCTTCTTCATTCCGTGGCTGCTGTCGCCCATCGTCGTGGGTGTCCTGTGGCGGTGGATGTTCGGTGAGAACTTCGGACTGGTCAACTACGTCATCGAGAAGTTCGGCGGCAGCGCCGTTCCGTGGCAGTCGAACGCGGACCTGTCGCTGCTGGTGGTGGTGATGGCGGCGTCCTGGGCCGGAACGGGCTTCACCATGCTGCTGTTCATCGCGGCCATCAAGAACGTACCGGTGTCCTACTACGAGGCGGCCTCGCTCGACGGCGCCGGCCCCTGGCGCCAGTTCTTCAGCATCACGCTGCCGAGCATCGCGCCCACCTCGTTCATCGTCATCCTGCTCAACACGATCAACGCGATGAAGGAGTATCCGGTGTTCGTCGCCCTCAACAACGGCGGCCCCGGTTCCTCGAACAACCTGCTCGTCCAGTACATCTACGAGACCGGCTTCAAACGGGGCCAGATCGGCTACGCGAGCGCCGCGTCATTCGTGCTCATGCTCATCCTGATGGCCGTCGCGATCGTCCAGCTGATCGTCAACCGGCGGGTGGAGAACCGATGACAACCACAGACATGCCACGCCCGCTCGACGGCGACCCCAAGCGGCCCGCCGCCAAGAAGCGCCCCCACAGGGCGGCCACCGGCGGGCTCCGGCGGGCGATCGCCCCGACGACACTGCTGTGGATCGTGGCGTGCCTGTACGGGTTCCCGGTGCTCTGGTTCGTCCTCAGCTCCTTCAAGCCGTCCAGCGACCTGTTCTCGTATCCGCTGACGCTGGTTCCGCACAACCCCACTCTGTCGGGGTTCAAGGCGGCCTGGGACAGCGCGAACTTCTCCCAGTACTTCATCAACACGGCCCTCGTGTGCGTGATCACGACGATCCTCACGGTGGGCGTCAGCTGCTGCACCGGGTACGCCCTCGCCAAGTACGACAACAAGTGGCTCAAGGCGTTCTTCATCTGCATCCTGGCCACCACGATGCTGCCGGGCGAGGTCATGCTCGCCCCCGAGTTCCTGGTGGTCCGCAACCTCGGCCTCTACAACTCCTTCGCCGGCATCATCCTTCCGGCCGTGCTCACCGCGACCGGCTGCTTCATGTTCCGCCAGTTCTTCCTGACGGTTCCCGACGAACTCGTGGAAGCCGCGCGCATCGACGGCGCGCGTGAGCTGGCGATCTTCGCGCGGATCATGGTGCCGATCTCCCGGCCCATCATGCTGACGCTGGCCATCCTGTCCTTCCAGTGGCGCTGGAACGACTACATCTGGCCGCTGCTGATGCTCAACGACCCCAACAAGTTCACCGTGCAGATCGGCATCCAGAGCATCGTCGGCGCACAGAACATCAACTGGTCGGTGCTGCTCGGCGCCTCGGTCATCTCCATGATCCCGCTGATCCTCGTCTTCCTGGTCTTCCAGCGCTACGTCATGGGCGCCGACATCAACGCCGGACTGAAGGACTGACCTTGCTCACCCCGCTCGACCACGAGTTCGTCCGGTCGGCGGCGCTCGCCGCCGACCGGCTGGCCACTCAGCTCGCGGCCGGTCCCGACGAGGAACCCGCCGGTGTGCCGCACCGAGGTCTGGCGCGGCGGGTGAAGAACCTGGTCGCGGCCTATCGTTCTCCGGACTCGGCACTGCACGGCAGCGGACAGGCCGTCGCCGCCGCGATGACCCACCTGCGGGCCCTGCGGGCCGTGCAGACCACGACCGGCCTCTTCGCGGGCGGCGACAACGTCCAGTCACCGCCCGACTCCGCGTTCACCGTGGGCGACGTGTGCGACGCGCACGTCCTCGCCGCCGGCGCGGGGCCGGAACTGCGCGAGGTGACGGCCGCGCTCGCCGAGATCGCCGGGGCTGCCTCAGGCAGCCTCCTGGCCGGCGGGGTGCACACCCCGAACCACCGCTGGGAGCTGTCGGCGGCGCTGGCCCGGCTGCACGGCTCGTTCCCCGACGACCGGCTCCTCGACCGCGTCGAGGAATGGCTCGCCGAGGGCGTCGACATCGACGCGGAGGGCCTGTACTCGGAGCGCAGCGCCGTCTACGCGTGCCACGTGACCAACCCGTCGCTGTTGCTGCTGGCCGAAGTCCTCGACCGCACCGACCTGCTGGACGCCGTCGAACGCAACCTCGCCGCCACTCTGGACCTCATCAGGCCGGACGGCACGGTGGAGACGGTCCACTCGCGACGGCAGGACCAGAGCCACCCGTTCCCGCTGGCCCACTACCTCCCGCACTACCGGCTGTTCGCGGTCCGCACCGGCCGGGGCGATTTCAGCAGGGCGGCGCGGCTGGCGGCCGCCGGCGGCATCGACGACCCCGACCTGCTCGCCCAGACCCTCCTCACCCCGGACCTGTGCCGAGCACTGCCCTCATCGAGTGCGGAGACCCTGCCCCGCGACCGGTACCTCACCACCGCCCGCCTCGCCGCCCGCACCTCCGCCGACGCGCACACCGTGGTGTACGGCGGCTCCGACGTGCCCGGCCACCGGCGCATCCGCTCGGGCCTCGCCTGCAATCCCACCTTCCTGCGTCTGTTCGCCGGCGGCGCCGTCCTCGACGCGGTCCGGCTCTCCCGGGGCTTCTTCGACCTCG
Organism: Streptomyces sp. NBC_00285; assembly: GCF_036174265.1. Taxonomy (NCBI): domain Bacteria; kingdom Bacillati; phylum Actinomycetota; class Actinomycetes; order Kitasatosporales; family Streptomycetaceae; genus Streptomyces; species Streptomyces sp. NBC_00285. The sequence continues at coordinate 9,559,833 of NZ_CP108055.1, forward strand.
GCCCGTTCCGCGCCGCCGACATGCACCGGATCGCCGACAACCGGTACCGGCTCACCCAAACCCTCACAGCCGCCTACTACCAGCCGCTCCCGAAGGACCTCAGGCGCGACGACGGCGCCTACCGTCTGGTGGACGAGGGCCGCTTCTCCGCGGCGATGGCCTTCCCCGACCGCCCTCAGGACGAGGTCTCCCACACGACCCGAGTCGAGGTGGACCTGCGGGAGGACGGCGCCGACCTGCGGATCGACATCAGCGGCCCAACGGTGCCGTGGGCCCTCGAACTGACCTTCCGGCCGGGCGGCGTGACTGAGGGCGCGGTACCGATCGGCGACGGACGCTGGTGCCTGACGACAGGGCCGATGACCTACCGGGTCGGCGACGACGGGATCCGGGTCGAGGCCGACGTCGAGACGGGCGAACCGCTCGCCGGGCCGGACCGCAGCGACGTACTGCGCTACGACCCGGGTCAGGACTACACCGTGGTCGGCGGCACCGACGAGACGACCGGGAACCGCGTCTACCTCGGTGGGCACGGACCGCAGACACTGACCCTCGCACTGCGCGCCACATCTCAGGCATGAAGGGCTGATCTCCTTGCACCTCCCACGCCAGCTCGGGCCGCTGCACGACCTGCCGGACACTCCGGACGCGTACGACGCCGTCCTCGCCGACGTCACCGAGCAGGCCCTCGCCCGGGTGACGCCCGAAGGCAACCTCGAACACCCCGACTGTGTCGACGACATCGGTGACACCTCGCTCGGCATCACCTCGCTGCTCACGTTCGCCTGGCAGCGCACCAAGGATCCGCGGCTGCCGCAGGCGGTGAGCCGCAGCCTCGCGTTCCATCTGCGCGAGCGGGTCTACACCGAGGACAACCCCGGCTACCCGAACCTTAGGGTGCGCAACTCCGGTCTGGCGTACGCCCGTTACACCCTGGCGGCGGGCGCTCACCCCATCGGCGACTGGCCGAGCACGGTGTGGGCGCTGCTCCAGGCGGTGAACATCCTCGACTCGGCCGAGGGGCTGGTCGAGGACGGGCAGCGCGGCGAACTCCTCGACGTGGCCCGCGGATACTGGCGCTGGCTGACCGAGGCGACCTTCTTCAACCCGCAGGAGGCCGGCAACCAGGCGATCGGCTGTGTGGTCGGCGGCCTGATGCTGGCGGCCCATCTGCCGGGCCCGGAGGCGCAGTCCGTCCGCGCGCGGGCACTGCGGCTGTACACCGACGAGATCCGCGCCCACCGGGTCGGCGACCGGGGTGCCCTGCTGCCCCCCGAGCACGGCGGCGCCTACGACAACAACTACGGCCCGATCTCCCTGTCCTTCCTCGCCCAGGCCCACCGCGTCAGCGGCGAGGAGGTCTTCGCCGAGGACGGCGACAGCCTGGCCCGCTACATCGACGCCCGCCTGACCAATGGCGGCTTCGACAACGGCGGCGCGCGCTACAGCGAGCAGCACTCCGCCTTCGAGTCGGTCCTCGGCCTGCGCTACTTCGGCGCCCGTGTTGGCGCCGACCTGGGCCGCTACCGGGGCGACACCCGCTGGGGCCGGCATGCGGTCAAGGACGACGGGGGAGTGGACGGCCACTTCGCCTGGATGCTGGTCTGGCAGATCCAGGACACCACGCACTGGCACCGGGAGCCCCCCACCGCGACCGCACGGCACCAACTGCGCGCGGGCACGGTGTCGGTGGCCTTCGACTCCCGGATGACTCCGGCGGTGGTCGAGGCGGCAGGAACTTACTACCTGCCCGCGGCCGTCAACCGCCAGCACGGCTTCGGTCCCGTCGTCGACGGCTTCCTGCTGTGCCGCCCCATGGGCGAGGTCCGCGTCCGAGACGTCCGCACCGACGGCCTCACCGCCAAGCTGGTCACCAAGCCCGTCGTCGGCCGCGACCACGTCCTGCGCCACATCCAGTCCCTGTACGTCACCGACGGCACGAGCCTGTGGACCACCGTGACCGTGCAACGGCTCCCCGGCGCGCCGTACCTGCTGGCCGGGCTGCCGTACGCCGAGGACGACGGCGACCGGGTGCGCCGGACGGCCGAGGGCGAGGTGGCCTCCGTGGGCGCGCTGCGGCTGACGCACCCCGAGGTGAAGGGTGTCGACCACTTCGACGCCCGCTCGGAGACGACCCAGGAGCAGGCCGCATTCGCGCTGGCCGCGGACCCGCGCGGCTACGGCAACCCGGACGAGGGCTGGAGCCACCTCGTCAGCTCCACGGCGCTGGAGGCGGACCCGGCCCCGGACGCCCCGGACGACCTGCACGCCTTCGCCGTCCGCTACGGACCTGCAGGCGCCCCTCTCACGGCGGCCTTCGCACGCGACGGCGCCGCACTGACGGTACGCACCGAGGCGTTCACCGCACGGATCGGCGACCCGGCGGGCGACGCCCACGGCGAGCCGGAACTGACCTTGTCCGCCTGCTGACGGCCAGGGGACCGACCTCGTCTCAGGTCTCCGTGGCGACGCGCGGCAGCGCCGACCACGGAACCACGAGGTCGGCCCGGTTCCGGGTCGCCGCCACCAGCTCCGCGTTGCGCTGATCCGAGCGCAGGACCCAGGCGAGCGCCTCCTCGTGGTTCTTGCCGAACTCTTCGTGCCGGGCGACCAGTCGGCGGACCCGCTCACCCTCGTCGAGTTCGCAGAACCACACCTCGTCCAGTTGCGGACGGACCCGGGACCACGCGCCCGTGCCGAGGAGCAGGTAGTTGCCCTCGGTCACGGTCAGACGGACGGCCGGGAGCACCGGGATCGCCCCGGCGACCGGCTGCTCCAGCATCCGCTCGAAGCCCGGCGCGTACACGATGTCGCCGTCCGGTTCCTCACGCAGCCGCCGCAGCAGGGCCGCGTACCCGGCCGCGTCGAAGGTCTCGGGAGCCCCCTTGCGGTCGCGCAGACCGAGCCGGTCCAGTTCCACGTCGGCGAGATGGAAGCCGTCCATGGGGACGTGCGCCACCCACGGCTCACCGGGGCCGTTGAGCGCCCGCACCAGGTGTTCGGCAAGCGTCGTCTTGCCCGCGCCGGGGGAGCCTGCGAGCCCGAGGACGGCCCGGCCCCCGTGCTCGGCGAGGGAGCGGGCGCGGGCCAGGAGGTCGTCGAAGGTCAGCGGCACACGCCGAGTGTGTCATTCGAGGACTTCAGGTCGGCCAGGCACCCTTGATGGGGAAGGGGGAGAAAGGAGGGCCGGTCATGTCCCACGACTTCTACGGTTCCCGTGGCTCCGACGCCGCTGACGACGAGGCCCGGATCCGCGCTCTGATCACCGGGTGGGCCGCCGCCGTCCACCGCGGCGATCTCGCGGGCGTGATCGCCGACCACGCCCAGGACCTCGTGATGTTCAACGTGCCGCCGCCCCACCACGGCATCCGGGGCCTCGCCGCCTACCGCGCGGCGTGGCCGCCCTTCTTCGAGTGGCAGGCCCAGGGTGCCCGCTTCGACATCGAGTCCCTCGACATCACTGCCGGCACCGACGTCGCCTTCGCCCATGCCCTGGTGCGCTGCGCCACCCCGGAGGAACTCGCCGCCCACCCCGGCTTCCTGCTCAGGCTCACCTTCGGTCTGCGCAAGGAGCGCGGCCGCTGGCTGGTGGCACACGAGCACCACTCGTTCCCGCACGACTGAATCCACCTGTTGGCAAGCCGTCTTGCAGGGAACCGGGTCCTGTATGACGAAGCTCGGTCTACCCGATGACATCAAGGCCTGCCTCTTCGACCTCGACGGGGTCGTCACCAGGACGGCCGTAGTGCACGCGGCCGCCTGGAAGGAGATGTTCGACGCGTTCCTGCGCGAACGCGAGGGCGAACACTTCCGGCCTTTCGACGACAACGACTACGACGAGTTCGTCGACGGCCGCCCCCGCGCCGACGGCGTGCGCACCTTCCTGACCTCCCGCGGCATCGACCTGCCCGAAGGCGCCCCGGACGACCCGCCCGGTGCCGAGACGGTCCACGGCCTCGGCAACCGCAAGAACGACCTCGTCCTGGAGAAGATCCGCACCGACGGCGTCGACGCCTACGACGACACCCTGGCCTACATCCGGGCGGCCCGCGCACAGGGTCTGCGCACCGCGATTGTCTCCTCCAGCGCCAACTGCCGTGACGTGCTGCGCGCGATCGACGCCGAGGACCTCTTCGACGTACGCGTCGACGGCGTGGTCGCGGCCGAACGCGGGCTGCCCGGCAAGCCGCACCCCGACACCTTTCTCGCCGCCGCAGCCGACCTCGGTCTTGACGCACCCCGGTCCGCCGTCTTCGAGGACGCCCTCGCCGGTATGGACGCGGGCCGTGCGGGCGACTTCGGATACGTCGTCGGACTCGACCGCGTCGGACAGGCCGACGCCCTCTACGCGCACGGCGCCGACGTGGTCGTGAAGGGCCTCGCCGAACTGGGGGACCGCGCATGATCACCCACCGGAACTACACCGTCGAGCCCTGGGCGGTGCGCGAGACCGCCCTCAACCTCGACGTCCTGGCCCAGAGCGAGTCCGTGTTCGCCCTGTCCAACGGCCACGTCGGCTGGCGCGGCAACCTCGACGAGGGCGAACCGCACGGCCTGCCCGGCTCCTACCTCAACGGCGTCCACGAACTGCACCCGCTGCCGTACGCCGAGGCGGGCTACGGCTATCCCGAGTCCGGCCAGACGGCCATCGACGTCACCAACGGCAAGATCGTGCGGCTCCTCGTCGACGACGAGCCCTTCGACCTGCGCTACGGACGTCTCGTCGCCCACGAACGCTGCCTCGACCTGCGCCGGGGCGTGCTGGAACGGTCCTGCGAGTGGATCTCACCGGCGGGCTCCCGGATCCGGGTGCGCTCGACCCGGCTCGTCTCGCTCACCCAACGGGCGATCGCCGCCGTGGCCTACGAGGTCGAGCCCGTCGACAGCCGCACCCGGGTGGTGATCCAGTCCGAGCTCGTCACCAACGAGAGCCTCCCCGCCCCGAAGAACGGCGACCCGCGCGCCTCCAAGGCCCTCAAGTCGCCGCTGGAACACGAGGAGGGCTACGCGGACGGCACCCGCCTGCGCCTGGTGCACCGCACCCGTCTTAGCGGTCTGCGGGTCGCGGTGGCCGCCGGCCATGTCGTCGACGGCCCCGAACGCACCACCACAGCCAGCGAGTCCACGGTGGACCTGGCCAGGCTGACCGTCACCTCCGTCCTGGAGCCGGGCCAGCGGCTGCGGCTGGAGAAGCTGGTCGCCCACGGCTGGTCCGGCGTCCGCTCCCGGCCCGCGATGAGCGACCAGGTCGACGCGGCCCTGGCGGCCGCGGACCACAGCGGCTGGGACGGGCTCCTGGCGGAACAACGCGGCTACCTCGACGACTTCTGGACCCGCGCCGACGTCGAGGTCGACGGCGACGAGGAGATCCAGCAGGCGGTCCGCTTCGCGCTCTTCCACGTGCTCCAGGCGGGTGCCCGCGCGGAACAACGGGCCATCCCCGCCAAGGGGCTGACCGGGTCCGGCTACGACGGGCACGCCTTCTGGGACACCGAGACCTTCGTGCTGCCCCTGCTCACCTACACCGAACCCGGCGCCGTCTCCGAGGCGCTGCGCTGGCGGCAGAACACCCTGCCCGCCGCCCGTGAGCGCGCCGCACAACTCGGTCTGAACGGCGCCGCGTTCCCCTGGCGGACCATCGAGGGCTCGGAGGGATCCGCCTACTGGCCCGCCGGCACCGCCGCCTTCCACATCAACGCGGCCGTCGCGGACGCCGTGGTCCGCTACACGGCGGCCACCGGCGACACGGACTTCGAACGCGACACCGGCGTCGAACTCCTCGTGGAGACCGCCCGGCTGTGGCGCTCGCTCGGCCACCACGACCACCACGGCGTCTTCCACATCGACGGCGTCACAGGACCCGACGAGTACAGCGCAGTCGCCGACGACAACACGTACACCAACCTCATGGCCCGCTCGAACCTCCTCGCGGCCGCCGACGCCTGCGCACGCCACCCCCAGCAGGCCGCCGAACTCGGTGTCGACGACGAGGAGAGCGCCGCCTGGCGGGACGCCGCCGAGGCCGTGCACATCCCCTACAACGACGAACTCGGCGTCCACGAACAGCACGCGGGATTCACCCGCCACCAGCACTGGGACTTCGCCGGCACCGGCGCCGACCAGTACCCGCTGATGCTGCACTTCCCCTACTTCGACATCTACCGCAAGCAGGTCGTCAAACAGGCGGACCTGGTCCTGGCGATGTACCTGTGCAGCAGCTGGTTCGAGGAGTTCCACGACGAGGAGCAGATCGCCCGCAACTTCGCCTACTACGAGCCCCTGACCGTACGGGACTCCTCCCTGTCGGCCTGCGTCCAGGCGGTCGTCGCCGCCCGCGCCGGACACCTGTCCCTCGCCTACGCCTACACGGCCGAGGCGGCACTGATGGACCTCGCCGACCTGGCGAACAACACCCGCGACGGACTCCACATCGCCTCCCTCGCCGGTACCTGGACCGCTCTCGTCGCCGGGTTCGGGGGTATGCGCCGCGACGGCGACTCCCTCCGCTTCGCGCCCCGGCTGCCCGAGCGGTTCAGCCGCCTCGCCTTCAACCTCCGGCTCCTGGACCGCTGCCTGCGGGTCGAGATAGGCCCGGACAAGGCGACGTACACCCTGATGTCGGGCTCCCCTCTGACGATCCGTCACCACGGCACCCCCCTGACCCTGAACGGTGACGGTCCCGTCGTGCGCCCTGTCCCGCCTCCCGAGGACCGTCCGGTCCCGCGGCAGCCCCCGCACCGCGCCCCGCACGCCCGCTGACCCCGGACGGGCGGTCCAGGCGGCGGCCCGGCGGCCGCTTGGCCGAACACCACCCCCCGCTCCCTCCCGTCGCGGGTTACTTTGTCCATGTTTTGCGTGACTGGACCAGGTTCCCGCGGCGCGCGGGGCTGAGGGGTGGACGATGGCCGACGGCGACAGCGCGGACGGACGGCCATGACGTCCGAGCGGATCGCCGTCACCGCCACCCGTAGAAGCGGCTACTGGCAGCTCGCCCTCACGCTCGCCGTCCTGATCGCGGCCGGCTGTCTGGCCTGGCGCCACTGGCCCGTACTGGAGACCGGGGCCCTGCGGCTCGCCGTGGCCGACCAGGGCTGGCTGCTCGTCGCCGCCACGGCCGCCGCCGCGACCTGGGCCTGCTCGGCCCTCGCCCAACAGGGCGCGGTGCACCGGGTGCTGCCCTCGGGGCGCCTGCTGGCGGCCCAGTTCGCCGCCTCCGCCGCGGGCCAACTGCTGCCCGCCGGGCTCGGCTCCGGCGCGGTCAACCTGCGCTTCCTCATGCGCTGCGGGATGTCGGCCTCCCGCTCGGCGACCGCGCTCGCGGTGAAGGCCACGGCGGGCGGGCTGGTGCGGGCGGCCCTCATCGCCGGACTCGCGACGGCCTGCCCCGGCGTCCTCGGGCTCCCACCCCGCTCCGCGGGATGGCTGGCCCTGGCCGGGGTGAGCGCCATGCTGGCAATCGCACTGACGGCCGCACTGTGGGCGCGGGGCCGTACCGCCCTGGCCCTCGTCCTGGCCGACATCAGGGCGATCCACGCGCGACCGCGCCGGGCGGCCGCCCTGTGGGGCGGCTCGCTCGGGTGCGCCGTCCTGCACGCGTGCGTGCTGATCGCCGTCACCCGCGCTGTCGCCCTGCCGTTGGCCCCGTCCCTGGTGGCCCTGCTCTACCTCGCCGCGAGCAGCGCCGCCGCCCTGCTTCCCACCCCGGGCGGGATCGGCTCCCTCGACGCGGCGCTCACCTTCGCACTCACCGCCGGCGGAGCACCGGCCGTGGCCGCCGCCTCCGCCGTGCTCGGCTACCGGCTGCTGACCGTGTGGCTGCCTCTGCTCCCCGGTCTGCTGGTGCTCGCTCTGCTCGTCCGCCGCAAGGCGCTGTGATCGACGGTCGGCGTTCCCGGCCCACGGACGGACCGCTGTGCAGCCCTGACCGGGAACTTTCCCCAGTCGTGGAAAAGACCTGCCGCGGGCTTTACTGCACATGACTTGCAGGTACTGGAGGATGGCGTAAGGCTGCTGACCGCGGCCGTAGCTCTGAAGAAGGATTCCTCCGCCCGATGACGGCCGCCCCTGACTCCGCTCCGCCCCTCCTCCCCGCCACCGCCCCCGCGAGGGGCTCGGTCTGGCACCGCGTCCGTGGCTCCATGACGCGTCAGGAGTGGATCAGGGCGGGCGGTATGACCGCGGTCGTGCTGGCGCTGCACGTGATCGGCTGGTTCACCCTCGTCGCCATCGTCGCCCCGCACCACTACGCCGTCGGCGAGAAGTCCTTCGGCATCGGCATCGGCGTGACCGCCTACACCCTGGGGATGCGGCACGCCTTCGACGCCGACCACATCGCGGCCATCGACAACACCACACGCAAGCTGATGGGGGAGGGCCGGCGGCCGCTGTCGGTCGGCTTCTGGTTCTCGCTCGGCCACTCCAGCGTCGTCTTCGTCCTGGCGCTGCTGCTCTCGCTCGGCGTGAAGGCCCTCGCGGGCCCCGTGCAGAACGACGACTCCCGCCTCCATGACGTGACCAGCCTGATCGGTACGACGGTTTCGGGGGCGTTCCTCTACCTGATCGCCGCGGTCAACCTGGTCGTCCTGGTCGGGATCTGGAAGGTGTTCCGGCGGATGCGCACCGGCCGCTACGACGAGGCGGCGCTGGAGGAGCAGCTCAACAACCGCGGGTTCATGAACCGTCTGCTCGGCCGCGTCATGAAGTCGATCACCAAGCCGTGGCAGATGTACCCCCTCGGCCTCCTCTTCGGCCTCGGGTTCGACACCGCGACGGAGATCGCCCTGCTGGTCCTGGCCGGATCCGGCGCCGCCTCAGGGCTGCCCTGGTACGCGATCCTCACCCTGCCCGTGCTCTTCGCCGCCGGCATGTCGCTCCTCGACACCATCGACGGTTCCTTCATGAACTTCGCCTACGGCTGGGCCTTCTCCAAGCCGGTCCGCAAGGTCTACTACAACCTCACGATCACCGGTCTCTCCGTGGCCGTGGCCCTCCTCATCGGCACCGCCGAGCTCCTCGGCCTCCTCGCCGAGAAACTCGGCCTCCAGGGCCCCTTCTGGAACTGGATCAGCGGCCTCGACCTGAACCTCCTGGGCTTCGTCATCGTGGGCCTGTTCTTCGCCACGTGGATCGTCGCCCTGGTGGTGTGGAAGGCCGGCCGGATCGAGGAGAAGTGGACGGCGGGGCCGGCGGGGGAGCCGGCCGGCGACTGACCGCACTCAGGGACCTCGGACGGGGTGCCGGTCCGTGGCCGACGACCGGGCCGGGCGGACGCCATGAGGACCGTGGCCGCCGAGCCCTCCACCCGCACGGCGACGCGCTCGAAGTTCTGCGCCCACTCGGCTCGCCGGAAAGGCGGACGCCCCGTTCCCGCCGCTCAGGCCCGCACCTTGAACTCCTTGCGCGACTTGGCGAACTGCTGTTCCGGATCCCCGGTGTACGACCACGGGGTGCGTGTGCCCCGGCGGTCCAGCATGCGCAGCAGGGGGACGGCGACCTCGGGGAGGCCGGCGTGGTAGGCCGCGTGGGTCAGGTAGTTGAGGTCACGCAACTCGCCGGGGACGACGGTGTGGTCGGCACGGCCCATGATCCAGCGCTGCCAGGTGCGGCGCACGTCGCTGACGGCACCGTCGTGCTTCCAGTGCTGGCCGAGCGCCGCGGAGGCCGACCGGTCCCCCTCGGCCGCGTCCACCGCGGCGCGGTACTCCTCCACGCGCGCGTACTGCACCAGCACCGGCAGCGCGCAGCCCGGCGGTGCCACCCCGGCGGCGTCACGGGCGAAGTCGTACATCAGGCCGTGCGAGCCGTGCCACCGCGACGAGTAGTAGTGCAGCACCTGCAGGTGCCCCTCGACGCTGTACGGGTCCCGGCCGTGCAACTCGTCCCACCAGCGCCCCAGTTCCTGCCGCCGCACCCCGGCCGGGTACAGCCGCGCCACCGAGATCAGGGAGATCCACGGCGTGGGGTCGTCGACGAACGCCTCCGCCGCGTTGAGGCAGGCCATCACCGCGGCGTCGATGCGACGCTGGTCGATCGGCACACCCCGGCCCGCGGCGATGGCCAGGTTGAACGCCCGTGCCGTCTCCGTGGCCGCGCGCAGCACCAGCGCGTCCCCGCTGTTCGGCTCGGCCGCCAGCCACGACTCCACCGTCGAACTGCCCGCACAGGTCTGGGCGAGCACCCGCACCCGGTGACCGCGCGCCATCCAGTCGGGCCCGGTCGCGCGCAGCAGCTCGCGCAGACCCTGCCAGCGGCCGATGACGATGTCCTGCCGGGCGGTGGTGAGGGGGACGTCCCCGCAGTCGGGGTCGAACTCGGGGGCGAAACGGTCGCGCGCCATCGCAGAACCCCTCAGAAGTCGGTCGGGAGACCCTCGTGGACGAGCGAGGGCCCGGCCTCCTGGCCGTCGGGCACGTAGTCCGCCTCGACGGTACGGCTCGCGTCAAGTCTCGCGGGCCGGTAGTAGTCGCTGCCCCGCTTCCAGTACCAGAGCATCGGGACCAGCCCCACCGCCAGCCCGCCCACGCCGATCGAGATCGCGGCGGTGCTCAGCTCGCTCAGCGACTCGACGAAGATCCAGAACATGAACAGGGCGCCCAGCAGCGGCCACAGCCCGCCGAGGAGGAAGTCGGTCGGCGACTTGAGCAGCATCTTGCGGTACGCGACGACCACCGCGAGGCCGGTGAGGCCGTAGTAGACGGCGATCTGGAGCCCGATCGCCGAGATCGCGTCGGAGAGGATGTCGCCCACCGAGCCAAGGGCGTTGGAGGCGATGAACATCATCAGCGCCACGCCGCCGACCACCACGATCGCCACCCACGGTGTGTTCCAGCGCCGGTGCACCCGGCCCAGCGCGGACGGCATCGTACGGTCCCGGCCCATCGCGAACAGCGAACGCGTGACCTGGATCAGCGTGGTCTCCAGCGTGGCGATGGTCGACAGCATCACCGCGACGATCAGCAGCTTGCCGCCCCAGCCCGGCCAGATCTCCTCACCCAGCACGGCCAGCACGTTGGCGTCGTTGTCCTCGATCTGCTTCGAGGTGAGGATGACGTTCACCGCGATGGTGAACACCTCGAAGAGCAGGAAGACGATGCCGACCCCGATGAGCCCCGCGAGTCCGGTCGTGCGGCGGCTGTTGCGGGTCTCCTCGCTCAGGTTGCTGGTGACGTCCCAGCCCCAGTAGTAGAAGGCGGCGATCAGCGCGCCCGACGCGAAACCGGCCATGCCGTCGAAGTGGCCGAAGCCCAGCCAGGACCAGTCGAAGGCCCGCGCGTTGCCGGTGTGGAAGAGCGCCAGCACCGCGAACAGGGCCAGTATCGACAGTTCCACACCGGACATGACGAGCTGGGCGCGCACCGTGAGCCGGGCGCCGCCGAGCACCACCACCAGCATCAGCACGAACCAGGCCGCGCCCACCACGGTCGACAGTGCGGTGTTGTCCGCGAGGCCCTCGTCGAAGAGGGCGAGCGTCATCGAACCGGCAGGCAGTGAGCCGGCCACCATGAAGATGGTCGCCGAGATCACCAGGGCCCAGCCGCTGACGAAGCCCAGAAAGGGATGGAGTGTGCGCCCCACCCAGGAGTAACTGGCGCCCGCGTTCACGTCGATCCGGCTGAGATAGCTGAACGCCAGCGCGATGCCCAGCATGGGTATCGCGCAGTACAGCAGAGCCGCCGGGCTGGCCAGACCCACCGAGCCGACCAGGACCGCGCTGGTCGCGGCGATCGAGTACGCCGGCGCGCTGCCCGCGACGGCCATCACCACCGTGTCGAACGTACCGAGGGCATTGGCCTGCAGCCCTCTGCCCCTGTTGATGCTCATGGTTGCGCTGCTTTCCGTAGGGCACGACGCACGGACGGAGGGGCCCGGTACGGCGCAAAGAGGTGGGGGGGGGTGGCTCCGCCCGGGTCCGGAGAGGGATGGCCTCGGACAGGTGCGGTGAAGCGGTACAACGAGGGGTGCGGGGGACCGTGCAGCCGCTGCGTCGAGGAACGGTCACTCCGTGTGTGCGAGTGATGATAGCCCTATTCCTTGACCCTTCAAGATTAACTGGGGGGTAACCTTCCGCCCCGTGGAATGCCGTGCTCCGGCGGACTTTTGAGGTTGGACAGCGCGTACCGGGAAACGCGGATCAGGACACCGCACAGCACACCCGACGCGCGAGGGAGGCAGCCCATGGGCGCCGAACAGACACCCGCCGAACCGATGGCCGACGACGCCTACCAGCCCACCGGCACCAACGAGGAGCAGGAGGACGCGAGCCCGCTCGACCTCCAGGACGCCCTCGACGAACGGACCTACGACGACATCCTCGACGAGGGCTACTCCCCGCCGGAGAAGCCGCTCGGCGTCACCCGGCACGGCACCACCGCCGCCGAACAGCACGACGGCGAGAGCCTGGACGAACGGCTCGCCCAGGAGGCCCCCGAGGTGGCCGGGCCCGTCGGCGACGAGGTGGGCGACCTGCCCGGCGGCGAGGGCGAGCCGGTCGACCCGCAGGCCGGAACCGACCGCGCGGGACGCCTCGTGGCCCCCGACGAGGGCGCCCACTCCGCCACCACCAAGGAGGAGATCGCCACCGACGTGGGCATCGACGCGGGCGCCGCCGGCGCCGAGGAGGCCGCCGTGCACATCGTCGAGGACCCCTTCGACGAGTCCTGACCTCCGCCCCTGGGCCCGCTCAGTCCCCGATCCGGTCGATCTGCCGGAGCTTGTTCGTGGCGTCCAGGGCGGCGATCTTGTAGGACTCCGCGAGCGTCGGGTAGTTGAAGACCGCGTCGACCAGGTAGTCGACGGTGCCGCCGCAGCCCATCACGGACTGCCCGATGTGGATCAGTTCGGTGGCGCCCGAGCCGAAGCAGTGCACGCCGAGCAGGGTGCGGTCCTCGGAGGACACCAGCAGCTTCAGCATGCCGTGCGAGTCGCCGATGATCTGGCCGCGCGCGAGTTCCCGGTAGCGGGAGATGCCGACCTCGAACGGCACGCGCTCTTCGGTGAGTTGGTCCTCCGTCCGCCCCACGAAGCTGATCTCCGGAATGGTGTAGATGCCGATCGGCTGGAGGTCGTGCATCTGCCGGACCGGCTCCCCGCAGGCGTGGTAGGCGGCCGACCGGCCCTGCTCCATCGAGGTCGCCGCCAGCGCGGGGAAGCCGATGACGTCGCCGACGGCGTAGATGTGCGGCACCTCGGTGCGGTAGTGCTCGTCGACGGTGATCCGCCCGCGCGGGTCCGCCGTGAGGCCCGCCTTGTCGAGGTCGAGGTCGTCGGTGAGCCCCTGCCGGCCCGCCGAGTACATCACCGCGTCGGCCGGGATCCTCTTCCCGCTCTCCAGCACGGTCAGCGTGCCCCGGGAATGACGCTCGACCGCGGCCACGGTCTCCCCGAACCGGAACGTCACGGCGAGGTCCCGCAGGTGGTACTTGAGCGACTCGATCACCTCGACGTCGCACATGTCGAGCATCCCGGCACGCTTCTCGACGACGGTGACCTTGCTGCCGAGCGCGGCGAACATCGACGCGTACTCCATGCCGATGACACCCGCGCCGACGATGACCATGGAGCGTGGAACCCGTTGCAGATCAAGGACGTTGTCCGAGTCCATGATGGTCTGGCCGTCGAACTCGACACTGTCGGGCCGGGCGGGCCGGGTGCCGGTGGCGATCACGATGTGCTCGGCGCTGAGCAGACGTTCGTTGCCGGTGACCTCGCGCAGGGCGATCGTGTGGTCGTCGACGAAGCGGCCGGTGCCGGCGTAGAGGGCGATGTGGTTGCGGGAGAGCTGACTGCGGATCACGTCGACCTCCCGGCCGACCACATGCTGGGTGCGCGCGGTCAGATCGGCGACGGTGATGTCCTCCTTGAGCCGGTAGCTCTGGCCGTACAGGTCGCGCTGGGAGAGGCCGGTCAGGTACAGCACCGCCTCGCGCATGGTCTTGGAGGGGATGGTGCCGGTGTGGATGGAGACCCCGCCGACCATGTCGGGGCGGTCGACGACGGCGACCCGGCGGCCCAGCTTGGCCGCGGCGATGGCGGCCTTCTGGCCACCCGGACCTGATCCGATGACAAGCATGTCGAAGTCGGGCACCCTCGGGAGTCTGGCAGTCGGGAGGCCTCTTCCGAAAGGGTGAACGGTAAACCGGCCGTCCCCGAACCGGCTCAGGTCGCGCGGAAGTTGCCCGGAAGCCGCCGGAGATGTCCCACAGACCGCGACAGCCCGCGCGGACCGCGGGACAATACGCCCATGGGCCATCGACTCGCCGACGCGAGCACCCCGGCCCGGCTGGCCGCCCCCGACGAGGGCATCAGCCGGGACGAACTGGCGCTCGCCACCCGCAACCACGGTCTGCCGCTCGAAGCGATGCGCCACGACCTCAGCCCGCCCGGCCTGCATTACCTCCTCACGCACTACGACATCCCCTACGTCCCCGACGACACCCCCTGGCAACTCACCCTGGGAGGCCGGGTCCGCCGCCCGCTCACCCTGACCCCGGCCGACCTGCGGGCCCTCCCGCAGGTCACCACCCGGGTCACGCTGGAGTGCGCGGGCAACGGCCGCGCCCTGCTCGCGCCCCGCCCGGTCAGCCAGCCCTGGCTGGTGGAGGCCGTGGGCACCGCCGAATGGACGGGCGTACCGCTGAGGTTGCTGCTCGCCGAAGCCGGAGGAGTCGACGGGGACGCCGTCGACATCGTGTGCACCGGCGCCGACCACGGAGTGGAACGCGGCGTCGAACAGGACTACCAGCGGTCCCTGCCCGTCGACGTGGCCACCGGGACCGAACCCGAAGTGCTGGTGGCCTACGAGATGAACGGCGCCCCACTGCCCCCGCAGCACGGCCATCCGCTCCGGCTCGTCGTACCCGGCTGGTACGGAATGGCCCATGTGAAGTGGCTGCGCGAGATCACCGTCACCGACACCCCGTTCACGGGGTTCCAGCAGACCGTCGCCTACCGGCTCAGGCAGCACCCCGGCGACGAGGGCGAACCGGTCACGCGGATCGCACCGCGGGCCCTGCTGGTCCCGCCGGGGTTCCCCGACTTCATGTCCCGCACCCGCGTCGTCCGGCCCGGCACGGTGATGCTGGAGGGGCGCGCCTGGTCGGGGATGGCGCCGGTGACCAGGGCCGAGGTGAGCACGGACGCCGGACACACCTGGCACCGGGCCGAACTCGAACCGGACACCGGCCACCGGTGGGCGTGGCGCCGCTGGCGGCTGCCCTGGACCGCGGAGCCGGGGGAGTACGTCCTCAGCGCACGGGCCACCGACGCCGAGGGCCACACCCAGCCGCTGGAACAGCCGTGGAACCGGGGCGGCTTCGTCAACAACCTCGTGCAGCGGGTCGAGGTGCTGTGCCTGGACGTGGAGCCGGAGGAGTCCAGCGGCTGAGGCACGACCCCGCCCGGCTGCCCTCGCGGACAGCCGGGCGCCCGGGCACGGCTAGGGCAGCAGCTTGTCGAGCGCGGCGGGGCCCTCCGCCTCCAGCTTGCGCCGGGCCCATTCGAGAGTGTGCGGGGTGATGTCCTTGCCCGAGGCGAGGACGATGTCCTCAGGCGACACCTCGGTGCCGGTACGGGTGTGGAGCAGGTCGTCCGGGGTGGCACGGTCCTCGGACGGCCCGGACGCGTCGGGCTGTGACGTCGGCATGATCTCTGCTCCTCGGATCCGGATCGCTGTGCGGTCCCGGTGCTGTCAACGGGTCCGATATCACCATTCAACGCCCGGGCCGACCCTGCATCCGGAAGCGCCGGGATGAGCCCCCGGGATGCCCCGGCCACCGGACGGGCGTGTAATGGGAGAGCGATCTCTGGGGGGCCGGCAGGGAGACGACGCCATGACCACCACCCGGAACAGCCCGAAGGGCGCCCTGCGCAGACTGGGGGAGTGGTGCGCCCGGCACTTCGTGACGGTGCTGGTGGCGTGGCTCGTGGCCCTGGTCGCCCTGCAGATGCTCAACCGGTCCTTCGGCGGGGAGTACTCCGACAACTTCTCCCTGCCCGGCGTGCAGTCCCAGGAGGGCCTGGACGTCCTGAAACGGCACGACCCGGCAGCCGGCGGCTACAGCGGCCAGATCGTCCTGCACGACGGTGACAAGCCGCTCACCTCGCTCGGCTCACAGCTCTCCACGACCGTCGCCGACCTCCAGAAGCTGCCCCACGTGCTGTCGGCGCAGAACCCGCTCTCCGTGCCCGCCTCGAAGGTCGGGCCGCTGTCGTCGGACGGGAGGACGGCGTACATCACCATCCGCTTCGACGTTCAGCCCTCGACCCTGGGCGACGGCTACCTGAGCGGGGTCGACCACGCCGTACAGCCCCTCAGGGCGGCCGGGGCGGACGTCGAGTACGGCGGTCCGCTCGGCGAACTCGCCCGGCCCGCCGCCGACGACCGGGTCAGCGAACTGATCGGCTTCGCCGTGGCGATCGTCGTCCTGCTCCTCGGGTTCGGCAGTGTCATCGCCGCCGGAATCCCCCTGGTGACCGCCCTGATCGGCGTGATCGGCGGACTCGCCTGCCTCGGCCTGCTGGCCGCCACGTTCACCTTCGCGACCGTCTCGCCCACCCTGGCCACGATGATCGGGCTCGGCGTCGGCATCGACTACGCGCTCTTCCAGATCACCCGCCACCGGCAGAGCCTCATGGACGGAAAGGACCCGGTGCACGCGGCGGGCGGTGCCACCGCCACCAGCGGCCGTGCCGTACTCGTCTCCGGCTGCACGGTGATCATCGCCCTGGCCGGGCTGTCCGCCTCCGGGGTGGCGTTCATCGGGAAACTAGGGCTCGCCGCGGCCGTGACGGTTGTCTCGGCCGTCCTGGGCGCCCTGACCCTGGTCCCGGCCCTGCTGGGCCTGATCGGCACCCGGATCGACCGCTACCGGGTGCGCCGCCCGGTCGCCGAGACCGACGCCGCCGAGGGCGAAGTACCCCACGGCACGTGGCACCGCTACGCCCAGCGGGTCGAGCGGCACCCATGGCGCTACCTCGCCGCGGGCGTCACGGCCGTCGTCGTCCTCGCCGTCCCCGTCCTCTCCCTGCAGCTCGGCCACATCGGTGACGGCGCCGACCCCACCTCCTTCACCGACCGGCGGGCCTACGACCGGATGACCGACGCCTTCGGACCCGGATCCAACGGCCCCCTCACCGTCGTCATCGACCAGACCTCCGTACCGTCCTCCCAGCGCTCCGCCCTCACCACTCAGGCCCAGAAGACCCTCGACGGCGTGCCCGGCGCCGCCACCGTCACCCAGCTGAACCCCACCAAGGACGGCGACGTCCTCCTGGCCACCGTCTACTCCGAGCAGTCCCCGCAGAGCGCCGGCACCACCGACCTCACCAACCGGCTGATCGACACCACCCTGCCCGCAGCGGCCTCCGGCACGGACGCCAAGGGGTACGTCACCGGCACCACCGCCGCCCAGGTCGACTTCCGGGACATCGTCTCCAGCCGGCTGCCGCTGATCATCGGCGTGGTCGTCGCCCTCGCCTTCCTGATCATCCTCGCCGTCTTCCGCGGACTGCTCGTCGCCCTCAAGGCGGCCGTCCTCAACGTCCTGTCGATCGCCGCCTCCTACGGCGTCGTCGTCGCCGTCTTCCAGTGGGGCTGGGGCGGTCCCGCGCTCGGCGTCTCCGGCAAGGTGCCCCTCGAGAGCTATGTGCCGATGATGATGTTCGCCATCATCTTCGGACTGAGCATGGACTACGAGATCTTCCTGCTCTCCCGGGTCCACGAGGCCTGGCTGCGCACCGGGGACGCCAAGGCCTCCGTCGCCCACGCCCTGGAGATCACCGCACGCGTCATCACCTGTGCCGCGCTGATCATGGTGAGCGTCTTCGCCGCCTTCGTCGTCAGCGACAACATCGTGGTCAAGATGCTCGGACTGGGCCTCGCCGTGAGCGTGCTGATCGACGCGACGGTCGTACGGCTGCTCATGGTCCCGGCCGTCATGACCCTGCTGGGCCCCCGCGCCTGGTGGACACCCCGGTGGCTGGACCGGATCCTCCCGCACATCGACGCCGAGGGGGACGGCGAGGGGGCCGGGACGGTCAGCGGGGCTCCGGAGCGCCGGGCGCGAGAACGAGCATCGTGACGTCGTCCGGGAGCACCGGGGCCCAGCGCACGAGATCGGCCCACACCCGCTCGGCGAGGCCGGGGAGGTCACCCTCGAACTCGGTGATCCGCTCCAGCAGCGGGTAGAAGACACCGGCGGCGTTCCGTGCCTCCCACACGCCGTCCGAGGCCAGGAAGAGCAGGTCGCCGGGGTGCAGCGGCACCGTGACCCCGGTCGGCGGCGACGCGTCGGACAGGCCAAGACCGAGTGGCGTGCCCACCGGGACGTCGAGCTCCACGGCTCGTCCGCCACGCAGCAGTACCGGGCCCGGCTGACCGCACGCCACGATCCGCACCGCCGTCGCGCCGACGCCGAACTCCAGCACCACCGCCGTTGCGAACAGCTCCGAGTGCCGTACGGCCGCGGAGTCCACCATCAGTCTGCGATCGAGCCGGGCGACCACCGACTCGGGGTCCGGCCGGTCCAGCACGGCCTCCCGGAACGCCCCCAGCAGCGAGGCGACGGTGGCGACGGCCGACAGCCCGTGCCCCTGCACGTCGCCCATCACCGCCCGCACCCCGCAGGGCCCCTCCCGGACGTCGAAGAAGTCACCGCCGACCAGCGTCCCGCGCTGCGCCGCCCGGTACAGACCCGCGCACCGCACCGGCCCCACCCGTTCCGGCAGCGGCGGCACGACGGCACGCTGCGCGGCCTCGGCGACCGCGCGCTCGGTCACCAGCTGTGCGTCACGCCGGCTCCGAACGAACGACACGATCACGCTGAGCGCCGCGACGAAACCGACGGTCAGCACGTCGGCGCTGCCGGGATCGTTCAGCTGGAAGGCCGGAACGTTCAGCACGACCAGAACGAGCGTCCCGAGCACCGCGGTCGCCGCCGGCCCGTACGACAGCACCGCCAGCGGCGGGATCGCGCCCAGCAGGAACCCGATGTCGAGCGGACCGGGGCTCACGAGAGTCGCCACGCACACCCCGGCCAGCATCGCGGCCGGCAGCACCCGCACCCAGCCGGGCGGCGGCGCGCCCGTCAGCCAGCTCCGCCGGTCCCCGTCGCGCGCTCCGTTCACACCACTACGCTGCTACGACCCTTCCGGCCCCGCACGCCGAGCCGCTAGAACGGCGTGAGCGTCAGCCGGACACCCGTCGGCGCGGTGTCCTGGACGTAGGAGGCGAAGTCGGCCACGTCGTCGAAGGCGAAGCCGTACGCCTTGCCGTCCTCGGTGGCCGCGTGCATGGCCTTGGCGTAGTGGTTGGTGAGCGAGGTCCGGTAGAAGACCGCGGGGTCGGTGGCCGGCTGGGCGGCGGAGCTCAGCAGCGTCGACCGGTTGAACCCGGCACCGAGCACGGCGGCGACCGGTCCGGTCGTGCCGTCGTTGGGAGCGGCGAGCGCGCCGTCGCAGAAGAGCACGTCCCGCGTCGTGGGGCGGGCGAAGGAGACCTGCGCGGGCCCGTCGAACACGAGTCGCCCGCCGCGCACCCGGCCGGTGAAGGCGCCCGCGTTCGTGCTGACGGTCAGGTCCTTGCCGGTGTACGTGCTCCACACCTCGTCCACGTACGGCGCGAAATAGTCCGAGGGGAACAGTCCGGCGTCCAGGCCGTGACCGGGTGCGATGACCCGCGTGTCGGCCACGACCAGCGGCGCGAACTCCTCGACCTGCCGTACGGCGGCGAAGGCGTCCGCCCGCCCGGAGGCGCGCAGCGTACCCGTCGTCTGGTCCCGCGCCCCGGTGAGCCGGATGCCCATCGGCACGCTGAACATGTCCACCATGGTGGTGTTGCAGAACATGCCCGCCGCGTTGTGCGTGAACTCGACGCAGTCGTGCAGTACCGGGTAGTTGGGATCCGAGCTGACCCAGCCGGCCGGGTACTGGAGGGCCGGGTTCCCGTTGCCGTCCGTGACGACCCGGAACTTCAGCTTCGCGCCCAGGGAGACGTAGATCCGGCCGGACATGTAGGGGAGGGACAGGCTGGTCCCGCCGCTGCCGGCCAGGCCTATCGCGTAGTCGGTGTAGCCGTCGGCGCCGTTGTCGGAGAGGGAGACCGGAGCGAGGGCGCCGTCCGGGGTGACGCGGACCTGCCTGCCGTCCTGGTTGCCGACGATGTAGAGGTGGACGTTCGCGTTGTCGAAGGCGCCGGTGTTGTTGACGACGGTCAGCGGCAGTGCCCCGGCCGCCGTGACGCGGTTGCTGTCCGCGAGGGCGTGCGGGGCGAGTACGGCTGCGGCCGGTACGGCCACCATGGCCCCGCCGAGGCCGAAGAGGACTGTGCGCCGGCCGGGATCGCGCTGGTGACGAGGTGTCATGTGGGGGGTCTCCTCGGCTGGTTGAGAGCGCTCTCATGTCGTGGACGGGCACCGATGCTACGGACGGAGGAGACTGCGGCATACCGAGCGGACAGCGTTTAACCCGGCCTTAAGAACCGTTTAAGCGGCGGGGAGGACCAGACGCGCGTGCCGCCAAACCGATGGACGCCGCTCCCGGAGATCCCGTAGCGTGAACCGCCACGCCCCGAGTCGGCGAAAGGAGGCGAGTGCCGTGCAGTCCACCACCGTCCCGCGCTCCCTCTGCGCCGTCCCGGCGTACCTCGTCTGACCGGCCGGGAGCGCTCCAAGCAGTCCGCACCCCGGAGGAATCCAACCCATGACCGATCTGGTCATCCGCGCGCTCGGCGAGCGCGACGCACACCTTTTCGACACCCTTCCCGACCCCCTCGGCAACGGCGAGTCCCACCGGCTCACCCGCCACCGCCCCGACTGGAAACGCGTCGCCCTCCGCGACGGCAGGGTCGTGGCCCGCGGCGCCTGGTGGGGCGGCCCCGACGACACCGAGCCCCTCAACGTCAACTGGTTCGACGTCGCCGAGGGTGAGGAGGAGGCCGGCGCCGAACTCCTGCGCACCGCACCCTGGCAGGTCGAACTGGAGATGAACCTGCCCGCCGGCTGGCGCGAGGACCCGGAGCTGCGCGCCGCTGCCGCAACCCGGTTCAGCGCCCTGGAGGCGGCCGGATACGAGCTCCTGGTGGAGCGGTTCCTGTACCGGTGGACACCGGAGTGCGGGCTGCCCGAGCGGCCCGGACGTCTCACGTTCCGGTCCGAACCGGACGACGCGGTCTTCTTCGACCTGCTGCGCCGCATCCACTCCGCCACCCTGGACGCGCACGCCCTCAAAGCCATCGAGGAGGGCGGACTCGACACGGCGGCCCAGGAGGAACTGGACTTCTTCCACTGGTGTCCCTCGCCCCGCGAGTGGTGGCAGATCGCCCACACGCCTCAGGGGGACGTCGCCGGGATCCACATTCCGACGCACAATCCGTCGGGTCCCTGCGTGGGGTTCATCGGGGTCCTACCGGAACAGCGGGGGCACGGCTACGCCTACGACCTGCTGGCCGAGTGCACCCATCATCTCGTCGAGCGGGGCGCCGAGTTCGTCTCCGGTGCGACGGACCAGGGGAACTTCCCGATGGCCGCGAACTTCTCCAAGGCGGGCTATCCGGTGGTCCGGGAACGCCTGAACCACCGGCCGACGCACACCCGGTGACCTGAGACGCGACCACCGGAACTGAGCATCAGGATCAATGTCAGTACCGGATGCCATCCTGGTCACAGGGTTGACCGACGGGTGGGCGTCGGCGGACGGAGGGGGCGGCGTGGGGTTCGTGGGCGAGGTCTGGAAGGTGCGCAGCGGGGACGAACCGGTCGGGGACATCGTGATCGACGACGCCGACTTCCCGTGGCTGTCAGGGCGTTTCACGGCCGGTCCCGCGTTCGCTGCCGTGGAGCAGCTGTTCGCGCGGGAACTCGCCCTGTTGGAGGGTGACGCCGAGGCGAGACAGGAGGAGTGGGGAGCGGTCTACGAAGAGATCGGCCGTCGTGTGTCGCTGGTCGCTCCGGACGGGCCGGTGCCCGAGTTCCTGTTGCACATCAAGGGCGACCGGGCCTGGTTCCGGTGGAGTGACGAGCCGTTCGACGACGCGCCCGACGACTGATCCGACGCCCTACGCCCCAGTTCCCCCGCTCCGTTCCAGCAGAGCCTCCGCCTCCGTCAGGATCTCGGTGACCCGCAGACCGAACGCGGCGTCGCACGGGTGAGCCTGCCCGGTGCGTGCGGCGGCGAGCAGGCCGTTGACGGCCCGCAGCACGGCGGGCACGACGCCCTCCGACGACTCGGGGAGCAGGGCGACGCCACCCGCGCCCCGCAGCTCCACGCCCGCTCCCGCGGCCGCCGGCGGAGCCGTGAGGCTCAGCGTCAGGGCGCTCGACGCACCGCCGGTGTGCCGCAGGACCAGATGGACCGTGTCCCCGGGGCCGTGCGCGGCCGCCGCCACCGCACGGACCTCGCCCAGGATCGGCAGCAGCACCGACAGCGCATGCGGTCCGACGTCCCACAGGGCGCCCTTCTCCCGGCGCCACGGCGAGTCGGCGAACGGGCTCTCGGTGGTGAACACCGACCCGAACCACTCGGCCCGCGCCGTGAACCACCCCTCCACGCCCGCCTGTTCACCGATCCACGTCTCGGTCTCGGCCAGGAAGCGGGAGGTGAAGAACACCACCGAGGCGACCCCGCTCTCCCGGACCGCCTCGACCACCGCCCGCCCCTGCTCAACCGTCGTGGCAAGGGGCTTGTCCAGCAGCAGATGACATCCCGCCCGGGCCGCCCGCACCGCGAGATCGGCCTGGACGGCAGGCGGCAGGGCGATGGCGACGGCGTCCACGTCGGCGAACAGCGCGTCGACGTCGTCGTACGCACGCGTGCCGTGCTCGTCGGCCAGCTCCTTGGCGGCGTCCGGGCGACGGCCCCACACCCCGGCGAAGTCCAGTTCGGGATGCGCGCCGAGCGCGGGGGCGTGGGTCATCCGGGCCCAGGGGCCGGTGCCGAGCAGTCCGATACGCATGCCGCCGCCTCTTTCGCCTTGCCGAACGTCACGAGACCGGTCCGGATCACCCGCCGGTCGAGGTGAGGGTGTCACACGAGCTCAGCTGCCCCGCAACCCCGGTTCCGCGCCTCGGACGCCCACGAGCGACGCCAGCGGCGATTCAGTTGCTGCGTCGCTGAATCCGTTCTCATTCTTCTATTGGACCCAGGGAGCGGGAGACGGCCACCCTGGTAGGAGCCCTGCTCCGCCGCCCGACAGCCGAAAGAGGTCCAAGATCATGCACACCCGCCGCATCGGTAATGTCGACGTCAGCTCGATCGGTCTGGGCGCGATGCCCATGTCCATCGAAGGACGGCCGGACGAGCAACGCTCCATCGCCACCGTCCACGCCGCGCTCGACGCGGGAGTGACCCTGATCGACACCGCCGACGCCTACCACCAGGGCGCCGACGAGGTCGGTCACAACGAGACCCTGATCGCCAAGGCCCTCGCCTCACACGAGCGCGGCGGTGACGTCCTCGTCGCCACCAAGGGCGGCCACCTGCGCCCCGGGGACGGCAGCTGGACGCTCGACGGCAGCCCCCGGCACCTCAAGGAGGCCTGCGAGGCGTCCCTGAGCCGGCTCGGTGTCGAGGCCATCGGGCTCTACCAGTTCCACCGCCCCGACCCCCGGGTCCCCTACGCGGAGTCCGTCGGCGCGGTGCGCGACCTGCTCGACGAGGGCAAGATCCTCGCGGCGGGCATCTCCAACGCCGACCCCGGCCAGATCAGGCTCGCCAACGAGATCCTCGGCGGCCGGCTGGTCTCCGTGCAGAACCAGTTCTCCCCGGCCTTCCGCTCCAGCGAGCCGGAGCTGCGCCTGTGCGACGAACTCGGCATCGCGTTCCTGCCGTGGAGCCCCCTCGGCGGCATCTCCCGCGCGGGCGAACTGGGCTCGGCGCACGCTCCGTTCGCCCGGATCGCCGAGAAGTACGAGGTCAGCCCGCAGCGCGTCTGCCTGGCCTGGATGCTCGCCAAGTCGCCGGTCGTCGTGCCGATCCCGGGTGCGAGCCGCCCGGAGACGATCCGTGACTCCCTCGCCGCCGCCGACCTCGTGCTCGGTGCGGACGAACTCGCGGAACTGGACGCCGCCTGACACCTCGCCCGCCGGCCCGCCATGTCGCTCCTCCGTGGTCGGATCCGTGTGCGGACTGGCCTCGGCGATCGTGCTGTCTCTAGGATGGACTCCCTGTCCTGCCAGGCCAGTTGGCAGATGAGCTGGGGGAAAGATGAGCACCGGTAAGAAGCTGTCCACGGCGATCGACGCCTCCGTACCCACAGCCGCACGCATGTACGACCACTATCTGGGCGGCAAGGACAACTACGCGGCCGACCGGGCCGCCTGCGAAGAACTCGACAAGGTCGTCCCCAGCACCCGCAGGCTCGCCGTGAACAACCGGCGCTTCCTCCAGCGGGTCGTCAGGACCCTCTCGGCGGAGTACGGCATCCGGCAGTACCTGGACCACGGATCCGGCCTGCCGACCCAGGACAACGTCCACCAGGTCGCCCAGGCCATCGACCCCACCACGCACGTGGTCTACGTCGACAACGACCCGATGGTCCTCGTCCACGGGCGGGCACTGCTGGAGGAGGACGAGCGCACCACCGTCATCCACGCGGACATGCGGGAGACCGAGGCGATCTTCGCGCACGAGGACACCCAGCGGCTGATCGACTTCGACCAGCCCGTCGCGGTCCTCTTCAACTCGGTCATGCACTGCATCCCCGACAGCGACACGGACGGGCCGGCCGCTCTGGCCCGCCGCGTGCGCGAGAAGCTCGCGCCCGGCAGCTTCATGCTGATGTGTCAGCTGGTCAGCGAGGACCCCGAAGTCCGCGACTTCGTCACCAACTTCATGGACCAGGCGACCCAGGGGCACTGGGGCCGGGTGCGTGAGGAGAAGGACGTCGCCGCGTGGTTCGAGGGCCTCGAGATCCTCGAACCGGGCCTCGTGGAGGTCTCCACCTGGCGGCCCGATTCCGAGGTGGCCCCCCGTCAGCTCACCCATGAGTGGATCGAGTTCGGCGGCGTCGCCCGAATCGTCTGACCCGACACGAAACGCCCCTGACGCGACCGGGAAGATCCCGCGTCAGGGGCGTCGTCGTGCCGGCGGGTACCCGCGGAACCGGGAACAGCGAAAAAAGAGACGGCAGCCACGCCGAGAACTGCTCCGAAGCGGCTCATGGCGCGACCCGAGGAGTCGTGGACCCAGTGCCCGGGCGGGGGCTCCCCTCGCCCTTCCGGCAGCCGGTCACGCGGCCCGCGGTAGCCTCCGCGACGCCGGGGCGGTCTGGGACTTCGTGCTGGTCAGCCCTACGATCGACGCCATCGGAAAGGGGCGTTGATGGACCGCACCATACGCACGACGGAGGACGTACTCCGACTCCTCGACACGCTGTTCGCACCACACGCCGATCGCTGGACGGCGGACGCCGGCTCGTGGTGGGACGGCTTCTACGCCGACCGTTCCAAGCCGGTCCCCTTCTTCACGGCGAAGCCGGACGAAAACCTGGTGTCGTACCTCGACCGCGGTCTCGTCACCGGGGGCCGAGCCCTGGACCTGGGCTGCGGCCCGGGCCGCAACGCACTTCACCTCGCCTCTCTCGGCTTCGAGGTCGACGCCGTCGACCTCTCGACCGCGGCCGTCACCTGGGCCCGGGAGCGGGTGCAGGAGGCGGGTGTCGGCGTGCACTTTCTGTGCGGCGACGTCTTCGTCATGGCCGACACCGAACTCACGGGCACCTACGACCTGATCTACGACTCGGGCTGCTTCCACCATCTGCCGCCGCACCGCCGCGTCAGCTACCTGGCACTCCTCGAACGGCACCTCGCGCCCACCGGCCGCTTCGGCATCGTCTGCTTCGCCGACGGAGCCATGGGATCCCAACTGCCGGACACGGAGTTCTACCGGCAGGGCCGGCTCGACGGCGGACTCGCCTACCCGGCGGAGTCGCTGCGCCGGATCTTCTGCGACCTCACCGAGATCGAACTGCGGCGCATGCACGACGAGCCGCCCGAGTCTCCCCGCTTCGGTGAACCCTTCCTCTGGGCAGGCCTGTTCGGCCGCGACGACCCTCAGCCGCCGTAGCGCTGCACCATTGTCTCGCGCAGCAGCCGCAGCGAAGCCCGGGGTTCCAGTGCGTCGTCGGCCAGCCGGTCCAGTGCGAGGCGGTACTCCTCCGTCTCGTCCCGGTCCTCCAGGAAGTTGGCGCTCTTGATGTGCTCCAGGTAGACGACGTCCGGCAGATCCAGGCCGCCGAAGCGCAGATAGGTGATCGGGATGGCGGGGGCCGAGGCGTTCGTCACGTCCAACGGCACGACCTGCACCGTCACATGGGGACGCTGGGCCATGTCGATGAGGTGCGCGAGCTGCTCCCGCATCACCCCACGGCTGCCCAGCACCCGCAGCAGCACCGACTCGTCGATCACCGCCCACAGCTGCGGAGGGTCCGCGCGCCGCAACAACTGCGCGCGCCGGGTGCGCAGTTCCACGCGGCGGCCGACCTCGCCGGCGGCCGCCGTGGGCAGCCCGCGCTCCACCACGGCGCGGGTGTAGTCCGGGGTCTGGAGCAGACCGGGGACGTACTGGATCTCGAAGGTACGGATCGTCGCGGCCGCCTCCTGGAGTCCGACCAGCCGGTCGAACCACTCGGGCATCAGGCGCTTGTCGTACCGCTGCCACCAGCCCGGCTCGCCGGCGCGCTGGAGCAGCTTGAGCAGCACCGAGGACTCGTAGCCCTCGGTGCCGTACAGCTGGAGGAGGGCCCGTACGTCGTTCTCCGACGGGGGCCTTCGGCCCTTGCCCGACTCGATCCGGGACAGCTTGGCGGGGCTGAACCCGAGGGCGCGTGCCGCCTGGTCCTGGGCGAGCCCGGCATCCTCGCGGAATCCCGCCAACTGGACGCCGACCAGCATCTTCAGCAGGGTGGGAGCCGGTTCGGACCGGTCCAGATACGGTTCCAGACGGGAGATGCGGTGGGACGCGGCAGACATCCTGACTCCCAGTAAACCGGCACAGAGACGTCTCACACTATCGCACGCAGTGTGGTCGTTCCGCATCATTCCGTAGATGCCGTGGGTGGCACGGGAGTTGGAGCCGCCTCCGCATCCGGGCCCGGGATCCGGGGGTCACAGGAGGTGGTCGAACTCACCGTCCTTCGCCCCGGCGACGAACGCCGCGACCTCGGCCGGTGTGTAGACCAGTGCGGGGCCGTCGGGGTCACGGGAGTTGCGCATCGCGACACCGCCGCCGACGAGCGAGGCCACTTCGACGCAGTTGCCCTCGGCGTTGCTGTGACGGCTCTTGACCCAGCGGGCGTCCAGGGAACTCGCCCGCACTCCGTTCTGCATGGGTGGCACTGTCAGTCTCCTTGCTGTTCACGTGCTTTGCCGGGCGCTGTGCCCGGCCGTCCGGGCGGGAGAGGGCACACCTCCACAACCTCCGTGGCCCCACCCGCCGTTCGCGCAATTTCTCGTGCAATTGCACGCGGGCGCCTTCAGCGTGGATAATAGCTCCGGCGTCAACCCCCGCGGTTGCGCCCCCGCCTTGACGTCGCATCAGGGAGATGCCGTGTCATCACCTGTGAATCACGTGCTCCGGCCGCCGGGCCAAGCTGTGCCGACGGCGGGCGGTGCGGACACCCTCGGCGAGACGGTGCGCCCTCCGAGTGCCGCCGTCGGGAGACAGCGACCACCGTCGGGCGGTCCCCTCGTCTCCGCCGCGCTGCTCGTCAGCTGCAGCGGGGAGGGCTTCGCCCGGGCCCGCGCCTTCACCCGCGAAACCCTGAGCTGCTGGTCCCTCGGCCACCGCAGCGACGACGCCACCCTCGTGATCACCGAGCTGGCGGCCAACGCCGTGGCCCACGCGGTGCTCCGGCCCGCGGCGGGCGGCGCGGCGGAGGTGTGGCTGGGGCTGGCCCTGGATCAGGCACATCTCCTGGTCACCGTCTCGGACCCCGGTGACGAACTGCCCGCGTACACGCCCGCCGATGTCTGTGATCTGCGCGAGCACGGCCGTGGCCTGTACATCGTCGACGCCCTGGCGGAGGAGTGGGGCTGGACCTCGCGGCCCCCGGCCGGCAAGTCCGTCTGGGCCAAGCTGTCGACCTCCCCTCCTCCCTGACATGACTGCCGCGGAAAGGCCTCACGCCATGCGCATCGCTCCGGACCAGCCGAGCAACGAGCGCACGACCTGCCCCGGGCCCACGACGGGGCTGTCGCGGACCACGCCCCTGGTGGCGCTGAGCCAGGTCCCCTGGGGCGAGATCCAGGACTCCACCGGCTCCGCGGCGGCCATCCCCCTCCTTCTCAACAGCGTGGCCTGGGGCGACCCCGACACCGCCAGCGCCGCACTCGGTGACCTCCGCAAGCGCATCTGCCAGTACGGCTTCGTCGTGGAGCAGGCCACCGCCGCCACTGTCCCCTTCCTGTGGGAGCTCGCCCAACTGCCCCAGGTGACGTGCCGGGCGGAGATCATCCAGCTGCTCAGAAGCATCGCGTGCGCCCGCCAGTGGGAGAGCACGGCGGCCGTCTACCCCAAGCTGCTCAACCACCGTGAGAACCCCGTGGTGTGGGAGCGTCAGGCCCGTCGGGCGGTCCGGGCCAAGAGCGGCGCGCTCCGGCGGCTGATGGCAGATGACGACACGGAGATCGCCCACGCGACCACGGAGCTGGCCCGCACGCTGGACGAGTAGAAAGCCATCGGTACGCCCGGTCGCCGCACGGACGACGACCCGTGGGGTGGCGCGACTGCTCGGTCGAGGAACTCCCGCGCCGCGCCGCACCCCGGACGGACCGTCCGGGACCCGGGCCGCCGGTGAGCCGTCACGCCGCACTGCTCCTTGGCACCCGCCGGGGGCACGTCGAGTCATGGTCGGTGCCGCAGCTCGTCCACCAGCGTTCGCAGCACGCGGTGTCGAGCTCGGCGCGGACGATGTCGTCGGCGCCCCCCGCACCCGGCCCGGCCACCCGCCTCCACATATCGGCCAGAGCGCGCCGCTGGTCGCAGATCACGCACTCGCGCACGACGGCGATCACCGGGACCAGGCTCGCCGCGGCGAACAGACACGCGGCCCACGGCGGGCCGTGGTGCAGGGCGAGGACCCCGGTCCAGGCGAGTCCGGTGCTGGTGGCGAGGTAGAGGGCACTGAGGAGACCTGCGGAGCGGTTCATGGGCGTATACCGTTCAGGGTGCGAGGGATGCCCCTTGTCCAACGGTTTGCGGCCCCTTGTGGAAGCGGGTCGGGTCGCACGGTATTGCGCCAATTGCGTGCCGGGTGGCGGCGGATGGGATTGGGCCTGGGCAGACGGGGCATACGCAGCGAAAAATCGAGAGAGGGGCTTTCGTGCTCGTTCCGGACCCGAAGACTGTCAGAACGCTGCTGACCCGCTACGCGTCGCTGAGGATCGCGCAGGCGGAGAGGATGAGGCCGACGACGGCTCGTGAGCTGGACGACGTCAGCTACACACTGTGCGTGATGATGCACACCACCGATGTCGCCGAAGCGGTTGCCAGGGCGGATGCCCTGCTGTCGGCCGCCGGGCGTACGGACCCGGACGGTGAGACCGGCCTGCCACTGGCCGTGTGACACGCGACAGGAACAGGACGCCGTCCCCGGCAGACAGGTCAGGAATGCGCCGTGGGGACGGCGTCCTTCGCGTGGAAGGCCGCGCGGTACGCCTGCGGTGTGGTGCCGACCACCCGGCGAAAGCGCTCCCGGAACGCCGTGGGGGAGCCGAACCCCGCCTGCCGCGCGATCCGTTCGACCGGGTGTCCGGTGTTCTCCAGCAGGTACTGGGCGCGCCGCACCCGGGCCCGCAGCAACCACTGCAGGGGTGTGCTGCCCGTCTGCTCGCGGAAGCGGCGGCTGAAGGTGCGTTCGCTCATCCCGGAGCGGGCCGCCATCGCAGCGAGGGTGATCTCCTGAGCGAGACGGTCCTCGATCCACTCCAGGAGCGGCTCCAGTGCCGAACCGCGGGGTACGGGCGGATGGTCGTGCACGATGAACTGGGCCTGCCCGCCCTCACGTTCGAGCGGCATGACCGACATCCGGGCGGTGTGCGCGGCGACCGACGACCCCAGGTCCCGGCGGATCATGTGCAGGCACAGGTCGAGGGCGGCGGCCGCACCTGCGGAGGTCAGGATCTGACCGTTGTCGACGTACAGCACGTCCGGCTGGACCTCGACGGCGGGGAAGCGCCGCGCGAGTTGCTCGGCGGCCACCCAGTGGGTGGTGGCACGCAGCCCGTCCAGCAGCCCCGCCTCGGCCAGCACGAAGGCACCCGCGCACACGGACGCGATGCGGGTCCCCGCCGCGGCGGCCTCTCGCAGGGCCGTCAGGACGCGCGGGGAAGGCGGGCCGGCCGCGGGGGAGCAGCCCGGCACGATGACCGTGTCCGCCTCGGCGAGGGCCTCCAGGCCGTGTTCGACCTGCAGGGTGAACCCCCCGTCCGCCCGCACCTCGGGCGACTCGGCGCACAGCCGGACCCGGTAGGCGGGGCGGCCGTCGGGCAGATGCGTCCAGTCGAACACCTGCATGGGGGCCGCCATGTCGAACGGCACCACGTCATCGAGGACCAGGATCGCCACGGAGTGCATGAGGGACACGATAAGCGGGTTCCCGCCATGGACCTGACCACGGGAAGAACGTAAAAGTGGCTGTCTGGCCTGTTGGCGAGAATCCGTTGGAACCTGTCGTTTCAGCCTCTGTGTGATCACCGGGGAGCTTTCCTAGGGTGGGCGGGCACTGCCGACCGCACCCGAGAAGGACACGCCACCCCATGACCAAGTTCCTGCTGACCCTGCACGTCCTCGTGGCCATCGTCGCCGTGGGGCCGGTGACCGTGGCGGCCAGCATGTTCCCGCCGGCGGTCCGCCGGGCCCACACGGAGGAGGCAGAGGTCGGCACGGTACGGCTGCTGCACCGCGTCTGCCGGATCTACTCCGGCGTCGGCATCGCGGTCCCCGTCCTCGGTCTCGCCACCGCGGGCGCGATGGGCGTCCTGGGTGACGGCTGGCTCACCGCCTCCATCGCCCTGACCGCCGCGGCCGCCGGAGTTCTCGCCGCCTTTGTCCTGCCCCGGCAGGGCGAGCTCCTGGAGGAACTGGCCGGGCAGGGAGGCGTCGAGCACCGCAGCACGGTTCAACTGGCCATGTTCACCGGCGTCTTCAATCTTCTGTGGGCGACCGTGACCGTCCTGATGATCGTGCGGCCGGGGTCCACCACGGGGGCGTGACGCCCGCGGCCCGTCAAGGCCGGCACCGGAAATCGCACGTCGGTGCGTGGGGGCGCCTAGACTCGTCAGCCGTGCCCATGCGCGTGGGCCGAGAAAACGAAAGGCGCGTTGACGGGTGTTCCAGGATTCCCCCATTTACGACCGACTCGTCGCCGAGCGCGGCGACGTCCCCGCTGTAGCCCGCAGGGAGGCCGAGCGCGTACGCAGGGAACTGGAGTACGTCATGCGGCCGTTTCAGCCCCTCATGCCCCCGCCCGCCCCCGAACGCCCCGCCTCGCCCGGCCAGGGATGGGTGCCCGCCGCACTTCCCCCCGGCCCCCGGCCGTACTGACCCCTCTTCAGGACACCGTGGTGTTCGCTCCGTTGGCGGAAGCGCGCTGCTCCGGGCCCGGCAGGGCCAGCCATTCGGCGATGCTGCGCGCGATCGGCTGGCCCGTCTCCACCTCGACGAAGCCGAACTGTCCCGACTGGTTGCACTCCAGGAACCACCAGGTCCCGTCCCCGTCCTCCGCGAAGTCGAAGGCGCCGTAGGCCAGTTCGGCCCTCTTGAGGTAGTCGAGGACGGCCGCGGCGACCCGTGGCGCAACGTCGGTGGGGTGCCAGGACGCGTCGGACGCGGCGAAGCGGACGTCCACCTCGTCGTCGGCACCGGTGACCTTCCGCGCGGCCAGCATCGTCTCGCCGACGACGGTCAGGCGTATGTCGGCCCGTTTGGCGACCCGCCGCTGCAGCAGGGTGGGGCCGAACGCGACGGCCGCGAAGTCGGTGTCCGGTTCGACCCGGCTGGTCGGCACCGCCCGCGGCGGATCCTGCGGATGCGCGCCGGAGACCGGCTTGACCACCAGATCGGGGTAGCGCTCGGCGAACTCGCGCGCGGCCTGCGGAAACGTTGTCACGATCGTCGCCGGAACGGGCAGGCCGCAGCGCTGGGCGAGCCGCAGCTGCCACGGCTTGTGACGAGCCCGCCCGGCCGCGTCGGGATGGTTCATCCACCGGGCGTCACTGCCGCGGAGCATGCCGTACAGCGCCTGGGCGGACTCCTCGGTCAGCCAGTCGGAGGGCTGCGCCGCCCGCACCGCGGGTGTGCCAGGCCGGCGGACCCAGATCGAACGCAGCCCGGAGATGCCCACCAGTCGCCCGCCGGCCGAGAGGTGGCCGCGGAAGGCGCCGTGGACGTATTCGCCGGACAGCGCGACCCCCTCGGTGAGATCCGCCGGATCGAGCCGGACCACCGGAACCCCCATGGCGTCGAGGTGCACGACGACCATGTCGGCCGTCACGTCCTCTTCGCAGGTCAGAATCAACACGGTCATCAGTCGTCGACCTGTGTTCAGTCGTCGAAGTGAGTCTTGGAGCCCGCCGTGGACGTGGTGGTCCCCAGTTCCCTCATCAAGGCATGGTCGCGGGCCGCGACCCGGCCGTCCATGAGCACGTTCAACTGCCGTCCGGAGTCGTAGACGTACGGAGTGGTCGCCTCCAACGCCGCTGCCGGACGTGCGTAGTTGAGCGCGAACGGTTGCATCGTCTCTCCCTCGCCGGTACTGCCTCTCGCCGACGGACGTCACCCCAGGACGCCGTCAGGTCAGCCGAGTTCCTTCGGCTTCCAGAGACTTATACGAATCGAACGAGTGATTGGTTTCCTCACACTGCGTAATCACGGGCGGCGCGGTGGCTCCGGGTCCCGCTCGGCGAGCCGCAGCGCGGCCCGGTCGTCGGGAGAGACGCGCAGGGTCCGCAACGCGAGCAGCAGGACACCGATGTCATCGAGATACACCGGGTCCGGCACCAGATCGGTAGGCAGTACGAAGTACAACAGGGCGCCCCAGAAGACCCAGCGGGGCCCGGTGGGAAGCCCGGCCCGCCGCAGACCGCGCCGGGTTCGGACGAGCCGTACCAGCAGTCCTACGGCCACCGCCAGTGCCAGCGCCGCGAGCACCGCGGCGACGACGATCAGTGCTGTGGTCGAATCCACGGGCCGACCTCCTCCTCGGGGCGCCGTACGGCGCGCTGTCTCACGGATTCCCGCATCCGGCCCCCCTAAGGCTCGCCGAGGTCCGCCACTCACACCCGTGGCTCATCCGAGTGGCACCTCGCCGCGTACCCGCTTACGAATTGGTTCACCTCAGTTTCGTGGTCGCACGCGGGGGGCGCACGGAGGCGACCGCACTCATTGTCTGGAGCACAGCATGACCACCGGCCCGTCAGCAGCTCACCCGAACGAACCCGCCATACCGATGGACCGGTCGTACGGCGATCCCGTCGGCGACCTGGTGCGCGCCGCCGTGTCCGACCGTCCCCTGGAGGACGTCGTTCACCTGATCACGCTGCTGGAACAGTCGCCCCAGTACGCCCAGGCCACGGCCGCCGCTCTGCGCGCGGTCGGCGTGGACCGGTCCGTGGAGGACGTCACCCGGCTCGTTGCCCTGCTGACCCGGCCGCCGAGAGACGCGGACAGCGCCGACGAGGCGATCCGGGCCGCCGCCGAGACGCGACCCATAGAGGACGTCACCCGGCTGGTGGCACTGCTGAACCGGTCCGAGCTGCAGCCCCACTGCGGTCAGGAGGCGGTGCGGGCGGCCGCGACCGGGCGCCCCGTCGAGGAACTCGTCGAGCTCATCGGCCGACTGGCGGTGGAGAGGCCCGAGCAGCCGTCCTACGAGGCGCCCGGGTCGTACGAGTTCGCAGGCCGTCCGGAGCAGGAGATCGCGGGCCTGGACGTCTTCCCGGCCCCACCGCCCCATCCCCCCGCGCGACGACGGACCGCGAGGGTACCGGCCTGGCCGGGCCGGCTGGCCGCCCTGGCACTGCTGGTGTGCGGCCTGCTCTGCTTCCCCGCGCACCGGGACGGGGCGTCCCTGCGGGTGTACGGCTTCGCCGTCGGGGTGTCCGCCCTGTGCGCCCTGCTGGCCCTCCTGTTGGCGATCCGGCCGGTCGTCGTGCTGCTCGCCCTGGCGGTGCTGGTACCGGCAGGCGTGGCCGCGGGCCAACTGCTCGACGGCCGCTTCCGCTCGGCGGGTCTGTCCCGGGCCCTGGAGCTTCCGCTCGCCCCGGCCTGGCTCGCAGGCACGGTGGCCGTGTGCGCGTCCCTGGCCGCGCTGACCGCACTCGTGGTGCGCCTGGCGGTGCCGGCACGGCCCGAGAGCGTGCTGACGGAGCGGCGGATGGCTGAGGCGGTCCGATAGGCGGGCCGTGTCCGCGTACTGCGGCGTCCGGTACGGGAGTTGAGAACATGCCCAGGCGTGGGCCCCCGGGCCCCCGCCTGGGCCGACGCCATGAGCCGAACCCGGCTCGCCGAAGGGCTGCGAGCCGCCTACGAGGAGTCCTGGCGGCCCGCCGGCCGCTCCGGTGACGCGTCGCTCTCGGGGCCGACGCGGGAGGTTCCCGCGCTTCAGCTGATCTGCTGGTCCGAGTCGTCGTCATGGGCGGCAGAGGGCCGCAGGGTGCCCTTCCAGCGCCCGAACGTCCGCGACAGCTGCTGCAACGGTGTGGTGGCCTGCGGGTCCGCCGGGGGCAGCGGCGCCGGCGCGTTCTCGCGGTAGATGGCCAGGGCCTCGTTCGCCCGTTCGGCGGCCTCCCGGTACAGATCCCGGGACTTCGTCATGGCGTCCAGCGCCTCGGCGTACATCGCCACCAGCGCCTGCGCCCGTTCGACTTCCTCCGCCGGTGTGAGCAGCTGCCACTGTTCCCGCAGGGCGGTGACGGCCGCCTCGGCGCCGTCGGGCAGCGGCTTCGGCATCGCGGCGTAGCGCGTCACGGTGGCGATCAGCTCGGTGGGCTCCGAACCGTCCAGGAAGACACTGCGCACGGAGAAGTCCCGGCCCTCGTAGCCGGGCGGCACCGGCGTCCCGGGCAGCACCACGGCGCCGCCGCGCGGCACCTCCACACCGAAGTCCTTCACGGCCCAGTTCAGGACCCGCAGCTGATGCGGCTGCGCCCGGTGCTCGACGATCCGGTGGCGCAGGCTGGGCGGCAGCATGTCCGACAGCGGACGGCGGCCGCCCGGGCCGGTGGTCATGGCCTCGTGGACGACGACATGCACCGCCCAGCTGCCGCGCACGGCCTGCCGCAGCAGCCGCCGTACGTCCTTGTCCTCCTCGGGCAGGACGCTCAGCTCGCGCAGTCGCAGCCCCGTGTCGGCGTCACGGTCCCAGAAGACGTCCGCGTCCTCGGGCCAGAACATCGTCGCGGGCGACGGCCAGCGCAGGTCCCACGGCTGTTCCGCCTCGGCCGCCAGCACCCACTCCTGGCTGCCGCTCGACACCGGAGCCAGCGAGAGCCGGGCCCGGACGGTCACCTCGTCGGCGACCCGCCAGCGGGCCTCGAAGATCCGCTCCGGGGCGTCCGCGGTCTCGGAGGGTTCCTGGAAGTCGTCGAGGACGGCACTCTCCTTGAGCTGCCCCAGACTTCGGCGCAGGACGTCACTCGCGTCGGATCCGAGATGGCGGCCGCGGGCCAGCCAGACGGTGGAAGGTGCCGTGGAGTCTGCCGTGGGAGTGCGTGACATGGGTCCATCTGTGAGAGGGGGCGGTGCTTGCCACGGCCAAGTATCGTCGCCGCCGGCCCGTGCGGACCAGGCGGGGTCCGGCAGCCGGACAGAATGCCTGCGTACGGCCCGGGGAAGAGGGGACTCGGCCGGCCGTCGGAGCGCGCGGCCGGTCCGGTCCTGGCAGCGCACACGGGGCGCACATGCTCCGCACCGGACAACCGCCTTTCACCCGTGCCCAGTTCGGTGCTCGGACGCCAGAATGGCCTCTCGAACAGGGCCCGCCCACCATCCGCTTCGGGGCGGGCCCTGTTCGCGCTCGCAGGCCCGCCTCGTGTTTCGGCTCGCTGAATATATCGGCATCCGATATATTCTTGTTTCATGGCACCCAGGAACATGACACAGGCGGCGTTCTTCGTCCTGACCGCCCTCGCCGATCAGCCGCGGCACGGCTACGGCATCCTGCGCGAGGTCGAGGAGCTCTCCGCGGGAAGCGTGCAGATGCGCGTCGGCACGCTCTACGGGGTACTCGACCGGCTCACCGCCGACGCTCTGATCGTGCTGGACCGTGAAGAGGTGCAGCAGGGCCGGCTCCGGCGCTACTACCGCCTCACCGACGCGGGGACCGCGGCCCTGGACGCCGAGGCGGAGCGGCTGGCCGCCGGAGCGAGCGCCGCGAAGAAACGGATCGCCCAGGGGCGGCGTGCCCCCGGCAGTGCCCCCACGGGCCGCGGACTCGCCGGAGGTCTGGCATGACGACTCTGCTCGAGACCCGCTACCGCTCCGTCCTGCGACTGCTCCCGGCCTATTACCGGCGTGAGCGTGAGGAGGAGATGGTCGAGATCTACCTCTGGGACGTCGACCCGGACGTCCAGGACCAGAGCCGTCCCACCCTCGGCGAGGTGGCGAGCATCGCCGCACTCGCCGTGCGCAGCAGGCTCGGCGCGGGCGGCGCACCCCGCCGGTACGCCGTGCTCGGCTCGGCGGTCCGCCACTTCGCGCTCTTCGCGGTCCTGCTCCAGGCCGCCTCCGCCCTGGTCGACCGGATTCTGGCACTGACATGGGCGAGGACCGGCGGCGCGAGCCAATGGAACATCTTCGTGGGGGACTTCACCGGCCATGGCGTGCTCGCCGGTGCCGTCGCGGTCGCCCGATGGGTCCTGCCGCTGCTGTGGACGGTGGCCTACTTCGCCCTGCTGCGCGACCACCGGCGCCTCGCCCGGGTGTCCGCACTGGGCGCGGCTGTGCCGACGCTCTTTCCGCTGATCCAGATCTGGACCCTCGGCTTCGCTCCCTCGGACTCCGCCTACGTCGCCGCCGCCGCGCTGCTGGCCTGGTCGTCGGCGCTCACCCTGTGTGCGTCCCACCACCGGGACGCGCCGCCGGCGACCCTGCCCGCGGGAACCCCCGGGTTGGTCCTGGCCGCGTCCTGTGTGCTCATGGGCGGGTCCATCGTGGCGCTGCCCGACGGGGTCGACACGGCCTGGGCCCTCGTCACGTGCTACCTCGCGGCGGCCCTCGCCTGGCTGCTGTACCGGGCCCGGAGCGCGGACCGCGTCCCGGTCGCAGGCGGCGCCGCCGCCCTCGCGGCGCTCGGCCTGCTCCTCCTGGCGGTCCGGATCACCGCCGTCTACCCCTGGCTCGACGTCCTGCCCGGGACGCTGCGCGTGGGGGTCCTCACCCAGGTGGCCGCCCTCGTGGTGCTGACCGCCGCGCTGGCCGTCGTGAGCGGTCGCGACCTGCTCAGCCGTGGTAGGTGATGTACCCGTTGCCGTCCGGGTCGTTGGCGCTCGCGGTGTACGCGTGAGTGTCGGCATGCGCGCCCGAGGGCTTGTAGAGGCGGATCGTGTCCTTGTCGTTGTTCCAGATGAAGTTGCAGTTGTTGCGGTAGACGACGTTGTGCGCGTCGGAGTCGGTGCCGCGGCCGCCGCGCAGCTTGACGTAGTCGCCGGGCTGGAGCGTGTGGTTCTTCGTGAACGTGAACTTGTTGGTGCTGGTGGAGTCCCTGACGACGTACCCCTTGAGGTTCACCGTCGCGGTCCGTGAGTAGTTCTTGATCGTCAGGTACTCCTCGTCGGTGTTGCCGGTGGCGCAACTGTTGGAGTCCCGGCCCGGGGCGTCGTACTGCACGCCCTTGATCTTCAGCGCCGACGAGTACTCGGCGGCGTGGGCCGGGATCGTGGCCAGCACGGTCAGCGCGCCCGCGGCCGCGACGGCGGCTATGTGTCCTCTGCGCATGGAAAAGCCCCCCTGTGAAGGTCTGGTGAAGACGACCTGGAGCGTATACAACGCGGAGCACCAAGGGGGCTTTTCGGTTGAATCAGTAACCTACTCGGAATGTGGCGTCCTGCTTCTCGGTGGTCGTGGAGATCGGGTCGATGCGCAGGACGTAGTCGGAGTGCCGGATGTAGCGGGTCGGGTTGTTGTAGGAGCGGAAGGAGGCCCAGCTCGCGTCCGCAAGGCCCGCCGTGCGGTAGAAGGTCGCGTCACCGGCGAACGTCGACGTGCCGTCGTTGACGTCCAGTTGGAGTGCGTAGTTGTAGTGCCGCAGGTAGCGCGTGGGGTAGTTGACCGACCGGAAGGAGACGCCGGAGCTGTCGGCGAGGCCCGGGACGAGGGTCCACAGGGAGTCCTTGTAGGGCTCGACGGGGTACTCGTCGATGCGGCCCACGTAGTTGGAGTGACGGACGTAACGGGCCGGGTAGTTGTAGGACTTGAGCCTGTTCCATGCGGGTGCGCCCCACTTGGTGAGCAGGTTGTTGTACTCGGCCGTGGTGATCGTCGTGATGCCGCAGTGCTTGGAGTTGACCGGCTGGGTGTAGGTCTTCTGGTCCAGGGCGGTCCAGGTCCCGGTGGCGGGGCTGCTCGACTGCCAGGCGTAGAAGACGCCGTTGGGTGTGTAGGTGTCGCCCCACAGCCACCAGGTGCCCGACGTCAGGGACTTGACCACGGTCGGGGCCTCGGTGCCGCCGTGCGCCACGCCCGCGCTGTACTCGGTGAAGCTGCCCGGGTTCAGGGAGGTGGACCTGGCGCTGACCAGGGTCTGGTTCTTCTTGAAGTAGAGGTAGTTGTAGCCGCTCACGCCGACGGCCATGTCGCCGTCGATCACGTCGTAGCCGGGGTCGAAGAAGACCTGTGGGGCGGAGGCGGTGACGAAGTCGCTGGTGTAGTTGACCATGATCACGTTGTGGCCGCTGCTGTTGACCGAGGAGTAGATGACCGCGTACTGGCCGCGGCCGGCGTCCCAGAACGCCTCGGGTGCCCAGCTGTGGGTGGTCATGTCGTGCAGCTTGAGGCGCCGGTAGCCGGTGAACGTGCGCAGGTCGGCGGAGTCCCAGACGTGGATGTACTGGCTGTTGTAGCTCCAGTCGGTGCCCTTGAGGTCGGTGGCGAGGACCACGAACGTGCCGTCCTGCTTGCGCATCAGGAACGGGTCGCGCAGGCCCAGGGCGCCGGCGGTGGGGGTGACCAGCGGGTTGTTCTGGTTGAGCGGCGTCCAGTTCAGCCCGTCGGGGCTGACGGCCAGGTGCAGGCCGTAGTCGGTGCCGTCGCCGAGGTTGGTCGACTCGGTGAAGTAGACCATCGCGTACGCCGAGTCCGCGGCGTGGGCCGTTCCGGAGCCGAGGGTCAGGGCCAGGGGGACGGCGGCGGTCATGCCGAGCAGGCCACGACGGGACAGGTGGGGGTGTGCGCTCATCTTGTTCTCCAAGGTGACGTGCGGGGGCACCTCAATGACCGGTATTTCGAACAGAGTTCGGTAAATCGATCAGAAAGTAGGCCCTGGCCATGAGCGCGTCAATCGTCCTGCCAGTACTTTGTGATTTCTGTGCACCCGGGGCACGGTGACGTGCCCCGGGGCGGGTGGGTCAGCGCTGGGTGTAGATGAAGCCGATCTTGTCGACCTCGTCGGCGGCGCGTCCGTGGAACCCGGCGATCTGCCAGCCGGACGGGGCGGTGCGGGTCACGCAGTCCGAAGTCGTGGTGCCGCCGGCCAGCGTACGGCCCAGGTTGGTGGTGAACTTGGCGTAGAAGATCCGCGTGTGACCGTCCTTGTCGGCCTGGCAGAGGTTCGCCGTCGTCACGTACTCACTGCTGCCGAGCGTCAGGGAGGACGCGGTGCCGCCGGTGCCGCCGTGGGCGAGCGTGGTGCCGTTCGCCAGGGTCAGGTTCATCTGGTCGACGCGGGCGCCGGCCCGCAGGCCGATGGTGGTGGCGCGGGCGCCGGCGGGGACGCTGGTGATGTCGTTGTAGTAGTCGCCGTGCGGGCCGCCGTACTGGTCGCTGAGCTGGTAGGCGGCGCTGCGCGACCAGGTGAAGCCGACGGTGACCGGGTCGTGGTCGGAGAGCATGAGGCCGGCGTCTGTGAGGAACTTGGCGTGCTCGTTGTTGTACGACGTGGCGTTGAGCGAGACGAGTTTGCTGCTGCGGTAGAGGACCTTGTCGACGACCTCGCAGGTGTTGGGGACGGTGGCCCCGGTCTGGTCGCAGACCAGGGCGTCGCTGCCC
This sequence comes from Streptomyces sp. NBC_00285, assembly GCF_036174265.1. Lineage (NCBI taxonomy): Bacteria > Bacillati > Actinomycetota > Actinomycetes > Kitasatosporales > Streptomycetaceae > Streptomyces > Streptomyces sp. NBC_00285. The sequence continues at coordinate 9,600,024 of NZ_CP108055.1, forward strand.
TTGGTGGGCGGGGTGCCGCCGCGGATGAGCTTCACCCAGGCGTCCGTGAGGCCGTTGGCGGCGCCGAACTCGGCGATGGTGTCGGCGCTGCGGGTGTAGCGGGTGTTGGTGTCGCCCATGACCACGACAGCGTTGCCGGCCGAGTGGCTGTTGATGAAGGCGGTGAGCTGGTTGAGGTTGTCGGCGCGTGAGGCCTCGTCGCCGTCGTTGGTGCCGGCGTTGGTGTGCAGGTTGTAGAAGTCGACGTAGACGCCGTCGGCCAGGCGCTCGCGCATGAAGCTGAAGCCCTTGGGGGTCAGGCAGTCACCCGAGTCGATCTGGCACGAGTTCCAGTGCACCCGCTCGAAGTCGTCCTCGTCATACGGGATTTTGGACAGTGTGTTGAGACCGCTGCCGATGCCGGCGCCACCGCTGGTGGGGGTGCGGTAGGCGTGGTTCGTGTCGCCCGCGTAGAGGTAGGAGTGGTAGTTGAAGTCCTCCTCCACATGGACGATGTCGTACGGCGCTATGCGCTGGCCGATCGCCGTGGTGCTGGTGTCGCGCGGGGTCGACGCGCTGGAGAGGGCCGAGGGCAGGCCGGCCACGTTGTAGGTGAGGACGTTGAAGCTGCCCGAGTCGGCCGCCGAGGCGGACGGGGCCGCCACGGTGAGTCCGCCGAGCACGGCGGTGGTCGCCGCCAGAGCGGCGAAGAGTCTGCGCATGGGGAGTGTCTCCTGATGGAGTGGCGCGGGTGAGTGGTGCGAGCGGGACAGAAGTTACCGCCGGTCATCCCAGGTTGTCGCCGTCTCGCACGTATCTGGATCGTCAATTTGCCTAAGGCTGAGCGACGTTGGGGCCCCGCGCTCGCCGACGTTCATCTCCGCGTCACGCGCCGTGGCTGAATCCCGGCCCCGCGGACGCCGTGGCTCCAGATCAATAAGAGTTGTGGAATTTCTGCGCGGCATATCTGTCTACGATATGAAGATCGTACGGAGAGGGGTGGCGCGTGACTGAACCACCGGTCCTCGTCTGCCCGGAATGCGGGACGCCCCGGGCGGCGGACGGCACTCCTGCCTGCTCCTGCGCCCACCGCGCCTCCGAGGCCCATCTGGAGTCCCGTGCGGCCGAGGCCGCGGCCGCCGAGGACTTCGATCCGGTGCGCATACGACCGTTCGTGGAGGTCGGCGAGGAACCGACGGAGCCGGCGGGGGATCCGGAAAGTCCGGACGAGGCAGGGGAGTTGACCGGAACCCCTCTGATGTCCACCGACGTGGTACGAACCGAGGCCTCGCCGCTCGACGGGCCGCCCGCGGACCTCCCGGCCTCCGGCGCCCCGGACCGCCGCAAGCGGCGCACGGTGCTCGTCGCCGGAGTGGGGGCGGCCGTTGCCGTCCTGGTGACGGGCGGATTCATCAGTGGGCTCTTCACCTATGACGGCCCGGAGCGGGACGGTTCCGTGGCAGGTGGCGTGCGGGCCGGTGTTCCGGAGGAACCGCCTGCCTCGGGCAGGCCGTCCGCCATGGCCTCCTCTCCCACGGCGACCCCCACGCAGTCGTCCGCGCCGCCCACCTCCTCGGCGAGCGCGGAACCGGGCGGCAGTGCGAGCCCGACGGCCACCGCCACCACCACTCCCGTCGGCATCCCGTCCAGCGTCGCCGCCACCGCCACGGCGGCACCGAGGCCGACCGCGTCGAACAGCAGGCCGCTCGTCCTCCGCCTCGGCGACCAAGGGCCCGAGGTCGTCGAACTCCAGCTCCGCCTGCGGCAGATCGGCTTCTACGACGGCGACGCCGACGGCGACTTCGACCAGGACGTCGAGAGCGGGGTCCGCTCCTACCAGGTCGCCCGCCTGGTCCTTCAGGACGAGTCCGGCGTGTATGGCGCGGCGACGCGCGCCTTGCTCGAATCGGAGACCTCGCAGCCGTGAGCGCCGGGAACTACCTCCGGTGCCCGTCGGACGGATGCGCCCAGTCGTGGGGGCGCGGGATCGGGCTCGGTGGCACGGGAGTTGAGAGTGATGGGATCAATGCCCCGCCACTGGCCCGTCCTGATCCGGTCCTCCAGGGCGTGCAGGGCGGCGATCTGCTCGCCGCGACTGAACGTGCAGTGGCCCGCATTGGCGACACCGCCCTGGACCAGCCGCACATGGACAGCGAACCTGCGTGGCCCTGCGACTGCTGGTCTGGCACCGCCTCGGTGGCCGCCCGGCCGGTGATGGCGTACGAGGACCCGATGAGTGCGTAACCCTGGTGCAGCAACAGGGACTTCGTGGCGTCGTCGGGCGCGTTGTGCGCGGGGTTGGGGATGCCGGCCGGGGTGTAGCCGTGACTGTGGAGCAGGACCGTGCCGTTCCAGCCGGCCGGTACGTCCATGAGGCAGGTCGCGCCCGACGGCAGACGGCCTTCGACGTGAACGTCCGTGGCGGCGTGGGCGGTTGGGGCGATGGGGGTGACGAGCAGCAGTACGGCGACGGTGAGGATCGTGCGGGTGTGGATGCGGGGCTTCACGAGGTGGGGGCTGCTTCGGTGCAGTCCGTCTTTGTTTCGGTCGGGGGCGCTGACACCGCGAAGGTAGGCGTGTACATTGCGGGCGTCAATGATGTGCACAACATCAATGGGCGGGTCGTGAGGTGTTCTGCCGCCTCGTCAGGAGGGCCCCATGCACAGGCACTTGCTCGGACTCGCCGTTGCGGTGGTGACCCTCGTGGGCGCCGCCGGGTGCGGATCGTCGGACTCCGGCAGCGGCGGCACCTCGTCCGCCGGCGGAGCGAAGAAGACACAGGTCACGGTCGGGGTCATCCCCATCGTCGACGTGGCGCCGCTCTACCTGGGACAGAAGAAGGGGTTCTTCGCCAGCCGCGGGATCGAGCTGAAGATGGTGACCGCGCAGGGCGGCGCGGCGATCATCCCCGGTGTGGTGAGCGGGCAGTTCCAGTTCGGCTTCAGCAACACCACGTCTCTGATGCTCGCGCAGACCAAGGGCGTTCCCGTGAAGTCCGTGGTCAACGGGGCCGCTTCCAACGGCAAGGTGGGGGCCGACGTCACCGGCGTCCTGGTGAAGAAGGACAGTCCTACCTTTCAAGGCGTGGGTCTGATCTGATCGTTCGTAGGATCAGAGGGGCCCGGGGGCTCCGGGTATGGCTGTAAAGGCTGAGCCGACAGATGGCTTACGGGACTTGGCCGCCCAGAGCCCCGCGACGACTCGACCGCTGATTGGGAGACGCGACTCGATCGCTGCTGTAGGACAACGTCGGCGAGGTCGTCTGCGGGATCAATGTCAGACGAACTGGCGGAGGGGCATATGTCCGAGATCTGGGCCGGGGTGGACATCGGCAAGACGCATCATCACACCGTGGTGATCAATGCAGAGGGCGAGCGGTTGCTGTCCCGCCGGACCCTGAACGACGAGAGTGAGCTGCTGGCGCTGATCGGCGAAGTGCTGGCGATATCCGACGATGCGCTTTGGGCCGTCGATCTCAACCACGGGGGCGCCGCCCTGCTGATCGGCCTGCTCATCGCCCACGACCAGCCAGTCGCCTACCTCACCGGCCTGGCGGTTCACCGAGCCTCGGCCACCTATCGGGGCGAGGGGAAGACCGACGCGAAAGACGCCTTCGTCATCGCCGACCAGGCCCGCGTCCGCCGGGACCTGGGACTGCTCAGGCCCGGGGAAGAGATCGCTGTCGACCTGCGCACCCTGACCACCCGGCGCCTTGACGTGGTCTTCGACCGCACCCGGCAGATCAACCGCCTCCGGGCCCAACTGCTGGAGATATTCCCTGCGTTGGAACGGGCGCTGGACTTGACCAACAAGGGTCCTGCGATCCTTCTGACCGGCTACCAGACGCCGTCAGCGATCCGCCGCGCAGGCGCGAAGCGGATCGAGACCTGGCTGAAGAACCGCAAGGTCAAAGGTGCCGCCGCACTCGCTCACATCGCCGTGGAAGCCGCCCGGGCCCAGCACACCACGCTGCCCGGCGAGAAACTGGCCGCCGCGATGGTGGCCCGCCTCGCGAAGGCGGTGCTGGCCCTCGACGAGGAGGTCGCGGAACTCGACGCCCTGGTCGAGGCCCGGTTTTGCGAACATCCCCACGCCGAGGTGATCCGCAGCCTGCCCGGTATGGGGCCCAGGCTCGGCGCCGAGTTCATCGCCGCGACGGGTGGCGACATGGATGCCTTCGGCAGTGCCGACCGCCTGGCCGGCTTCGCCGGCCTGGCCCCGCAGCCCCGCGACTCCGGCCGCGTAAGCGGCAACCTGCGCAGACCCCGCCGCTACCACCGCGGCCTGCTGCGGGCCATGTACTTGTCGGCGATGGCCAGCCTCAAGTCCTGCCCCGCCTCCAAGACGTACTACCAGCGAAAGCGGAGCGAAGGAAAGGGGCACAAGCAGGCTCTCCTCGCCCTCGCACGTCGACGCATCAACGTTCTGTGGGCGATGATCCGCGACAGCGAGTGCTATCACTCCTCACTTCCCACCACAGAAGCGGCTTGACATAAGCATTGGGAAGTCCCGTGAAGTCGGCCAAGGACCTGGCCGGGCGCACGGTCGCCGTGAACACGCTCCAGAACATCGGGGACACCACGGTCCGTGAGTCGGTGCGACTGGACGGCGGCGATCCGGCGAAGGTGAAGTTCGTCGAGATCCCCTTCGACCAGATGCCGGCCGCCCTGGACGGCGGTCGCGTGGACGCCGCGTGGATGGGTGAACCGGCCCAGACCGTGGCCAAGGCGCAGGGCGCGCGGGTCATCGCCTCGCCCTTCGCCGAGACCGACCCGAAGCTGACCGTCGCGACGTACTTCACCTCGACGAAGATCGTGCAGCAGGACCCCGCCCTGGTGAAGAACTTCACCGAAGCCATGACGGAGTCGCTGCAGTACGCCACCGGCCATCCGGACGAGGCCCGGCAGATCCTCACCACCTACACCAAGATCAGCGGCGATGTGCTGACCGGGCTCATCCTCCCCAGCTGGCCTGCCCAGGTGGACACGGCCTCCCTGGAGAAGCTCGCTGCCCTCGGTGAGCAGGACGGCATCTTCAGCGGCAAGAAGCCCGACATCCAGGCCCTGTTCTCCTGACCCGACTCACGGCTCGGGTCACCGGTCGGCGGTTCGCGGCTGGGGCCCCTCGCCGTGCTCCTCGGTCTGGAGGACGACCTGCCGGAGCCCGTCCGTCGGGCTCCGGCGCCGGCTTCTCGGCGGTGGCCGGGGTGCGCTTCGTAAGTCCCGCCTGTCCAGCGACGCCTGGCACGCGCGCCCCGACCCATCCGGTGTCGAAGCACGCGCTAGCCGTTCTATGCCTGCTGTTCGGCCCAGAGGTCCGTGTCCCAGTCCATGAGCCGGGCGAGGTCCTCGTCGGAGGGCCGGGAGGCGGCGGAGGGGGTGTGGGTGCCCCGGGAGATGTTGCCGCTGACGGTGATGTTGTGTTCCACGCGGGGACGGCGCAGCGTCTCGTAGAGGGCGAGCGCGGCATCGGTGTCCGGCGCGTCCCGCAGGGACTTGGCGAGGACGACCGCGTCCTCCAGCGCCATCGAGGCACCCTGGCCGGTCGCAGGCGAGGCCGCGTGGGCGGCGTCGCCGATGAGCAGGGTCCGTCCGGAGCGCCACGGGGTGCCGGTGGGGATCTCGCTGGCGTTGGTGACCATCAGGTCGTCGGCGGTGGCCGCGACGATGCCCGCGACCGGGGTGGCGTCCTTGCGCAGCAGCGGCAGCAGTCGCTCACGCCAGTCGGCGGGCGTCCCCTGCGCCAACTCCTCGGCGGACAGCGGGTCACCGGTCACCCGGGCGAACCAGTACGTCTCGCCGTCCGGCGACACCGCGTACCCGAAGGCGGCCCCGCTGCCGCGGACCATGGTGATGCAGGCGTCCGGGCCGGAAGGAGCAGCGGCGCGCGTGTAGCCGTAGAAGACGTACTGGCCGGCGTGGAACGGCTGGGTCCCGGGTGAGAACGACCGCCGTACGGCGGAGTTCAGGCCGTCGGCGCCGATCAGCAGGTCGCCGATCGCGGTGGTGCCGTCGGTGAAGTGCGCGATGGTCCCGTCGGGGCCGCCCTCGGCGGAGGCGAACCGGGCGCCGTGCCGGACGGTGATGCCCCGGCGCACGGCCTCCGCCTGGAGCGCGGTGTTGAGGTCGCCGCGGCGCAGGCAGCGGTAGTGCAGCCGCGGGTCACCGGTGTCGCCCATCGGCGCGTGCGCCACCTCGGTGCCGGTGTCGTCAAGGACCCGCAGCGAGGTCAGCGGAAAGCCGGTCGCGGTGACCGCCGCGGACGCGTCGAGCTGGGCGAGGGCGCGCATGCCGTTGCTCGCCAGGGTGAGGAAGGCGCCGATGTCCTCGGCCGAGTCCGGATGGGCCTCGTGCACCGTGACCTCGAAGCCCGCCTTGTGCAGCGCCAGAGCCGTCGCCGTACCGGCGATACCGCCGCCGATGACCAGTACGCGTGCCACACCCACCCCGTTCGTTCCGTGTCCGCCCGCACGGTCGCACAGACAGGGAAGGAACGACCGGACGGCGGCGAGGGTTCCGTGAACAGCGCGACGCCGGTCGCGCCGCGCCCCTGCGGGGCCGTGGCACGACCGGCGTCGCGTTCGGATCAGGCGCCGCTCTCCCGCAGCATGTCCTCGCGCTCGACGAGCTTCACGCGCTCGCGGCCCTGGGGCTCACCCAGCGCCTTCTCGGCGGCGTCCAGCTTGTACCAGCCCTCCCAGGTGGTGAAGCGGACGTTGCGCTCGGCGAGGAATGCGTCCACGGCCTCCGGCTCGGGCGAACCGGGGCTCTGCAGACGGTCGTTCGCGAAGTCGTCCAGCAGGTTGGACACCGTCTCGTTGGCGTCGCCCTTGGTGTGGCCGATGAGACCCACCGGGCCGCGCCGGATCCAGCCGGTGACATACGTCGACTTCAGGTGCTCGCCGCTCTCCTGAAGGACGCGGCCACCGTCGTCCGGGACCGTGCCCGAGTCGATGTCCCAGGGCAGCTTGGGGAGCTTGTCGGACAGGTAGCCGACCGCGCGGTAGACCGCGGTGACGTCCCATTCCTTGAACTCGCCGGTGCCCTTGACGTTGCCGGTGCCGTCGAGGGCGGTGCGCTCGGTGCGCAGGCCGACGACCTGGCCGTCCTCGCCGAGGATCTCGGTGGGCGACTCGAAGAAGTGCAGGAAGAGCTTGTGCGGACGGTCGCCGACGTCGCGGATCGCCCAGTTCTCCAGGGTCTTGGCGACCATGTCGGCCTGCTTGTTGCCGCGCCGGGTCTCGATCGAGCCCGCGTCGTAGTCGATGTCCTCGGGGTCGACGATGACCTCGATGGTGGGGGAGTGGTCCAGCTCGCGCAGCTCCATCGGGGAGAACTTCGCCTGCGCCGGGCCGCGGCGCCCGAAGACGTGGACCTCCAGCGCCTTGTTGGCCCTGAGTCCCTCGTGGACGTTCGGCGGGATCTCCGTGGGCAGCAACTCGTCGGCCGTCTTGGCCAGGATGCGCGCCACGTCCAGGGCGACGTTGCCGACGCCGAGCACCGCGACCTTCTCGGCCTCCAGCGGCCAGGTCCGCGGCACGTCCGGGTGGCCGTCGTACCAGGACACGAAGTCGGCGGCGCCGTACGAGCCGTCGAGCTCGACGCCCGGTATGCGCAGCTCGCGGTCGGCCGTCGCGCCCGTGGAGAAGATCACGGCGTCGTAGAACGCGCGCAGGTCGTCCAGGCTGATGTCGGCCGGGTAGTCGACGTTGCCGAACAGGCGGATCTGCGGCTTGTCGAGCACCTGGTGCAGGGCCTTGATGATTCCCTTGATCCGGGGGTGGTCCGGTGCCACGCCGTAACGGATCAGTCCGAACGGGGCCGGCATCCGCTCGAAGAGGTCGATGGACACGCCGGGGTCGGCGGCCACACCGGACTTGAGCAGCGCGTCGGCGGCGTAGATCCCGGCGGGGCCGGCTCCGACGATGGCTACCCGCAGGGGGCGGGGCATGATCAGGTTCCCTTCGAGCGACAACAGATCAACTCGGGGGAAGCCTAAGTTAAGGCAAGCCTAAGTCGGTACGCGGGTCCGGTCTATGGACTCATAAGACCGCTTTATGAGTGAGTGAGGAACGTCGACGCCGTTCACGGCAGCGGCTGTTCCGCCCAGATCACCTTGCCCGCCGGTGTGTACCGGGTGCCCCAGCGCTCGCTCAGCTGGGCGACCAGGAACAGTCCGCGGCCGCCCTCGTCGGTCATCGCCGCGTACCGCAGATGCGGCGAGGTGCTGCTGCTGTCGAAGACCTCGCAGATCAGGGTGCGGTCGTGCAGCACGCGCACGTGGATGGGGTCGCCGCCGTAGCGGATCGCGTTGGTGACGAGTTCGCTCAGGATCAGCTCCGTCGTGAACGCGAGATCGTCCAGGCCCCAGCGGGCCAGCTGCCGGGACACCACCGCCCGGACGTCCGCGACGGCCGCCGGTTCGGCGGGGACCTGCCACTCGGCGATCCGGTCGGCGGCGAGCGCCCGGGTGCGGGCCACGATCAGGGCGATGTCGTCGGTGGCCCGGGTCGGCGGCCGCGCGTCGAGCACGGCCCGGCAGGTGTCCTCGGGCGAGGGGCCCGCCTGTTCCAGCGCGGTGCGCAGCAGTTCCAGGCCCACGTCGATGTCGCGTTCCCGGTCCTCCACCAGTCCGTCCGTGTACAGCACCAGTCGGCTGCCCTCGGCCAGTTCCAGGTCGGCCGTCTCGAACGGCAGACCGCCCAGGCCCAGGGGCGGGCCTGCGGGCACGTCCGCGTACTCGACGCTGCCGTCGGGGTGGATGAGGGCGGGCGGCGGGTGACCGGCGCGGGCGATCGTGCACAGCCGTGACACCGGGTCGTAGACCGCGTACAGGCAGGTCGCGCCCGTGACGGGGGAGTTGTCGCTCTCCTCCGCCTCGTCCTGGTCGATGCGGGCGACCAACTCGTCCAGCAGGGCGAGCAGTTCGTCGGGCGGCAGGTCGAGGGCGGAGAAGTTGTGCACCGCCGTGCGCAGCCGCCCCATCGTGGCCGCGGCGTGCAGCCCGTGCCCCACGACGTCACCGACCACGAGCGCGACCCGCGCACCGGACAGGGGCAGTACGTCGAACCAGTCGCCGCCCACCCCCGCCTGCGCGGGCAGGTACTTGTAGGCGATGTCCAGCGCGTCCTGCTCGGGCAGCCGACGCGGCAGCAGACTGCGCTGCAGGGTCACCGCCATGGTGTGCTCGCGGGTGTAGCGGCGGGCGTTGTCGATGGAGACCGCGGCCCGGGTGACGAGTTCCTCGGCGAGGGCGACCTCCTCGGCGTCGAAGGGCTGGGGCTTCTCCGAACGCCAGAAGCTGACCGTGCCCAGGACGAGGTTGCCGGCCCGCAGGGGCACGGTGATCAGCGAGTGGATGCCGTACCCCACGACCTTGGCGGAGCGCTCCAGGTCCTGCGCGCGCCACCCGGTGGCCTCGGCGAGGCGGGCCTCAAGGACGGCCCGGCCGCTGCTGATGCCGCGGGTCTGGGGAGCGGAGTCGACCAGGGGGATCTTCTCGCCGACCTGGTACAGCGGGGCATCCTTGCGGATCCCGCTGAGTGCGGTGCGGCGCAGGGTGGTGGCCGCCTCGGGCTGACCGCCGCTGAGTACCGGGTCGAACAGGTCGACCGTGGCGAAGTCCGCGAACCGCGGTACGGCCAGTTCCGCCAGTTCCTCGGCGGTGCGGGTGACGTCCAGGCTCGTTCCGATGCCCATCGTGGCGTCGTACAGGATGTCCAGGCGCTCGCGGGCCGCCTCGGCGCGCCCGGACAGGGCGCGCAGTTCGGTCGAGTCGCGCAGGGTGGCGACGCTTCCCGGCGGGCCGCCCTGGATGTCCGTGGGTCGCTGATTGACCGCCAGGAGCCGGTCCTTGACCCGGTGCACCTCGTCCGTGGCCACCCGCCCTGAGGCCAGCAGCCCGGCGGTGTCGGCAGGCAGCGCGAGGTCGAGCACGTGCCGGCCCTCGGCGTCCGCGGGCAGGTCGAGCAGCCGGTGGGCCTCGTCGTTGGCGAGCAGCAGCCTGCCCTCGCCGTCGACGATGAGGACGCCTTCCCGTACGGCGTGCAGGACCGCGTCGTGGTGCTCGTACATGCGGGTCATCTCGTGCGGTCCCAGACCGTGCGTCTGACGCAGCAGCCGCCGGCTGACCAGAGCCGTGCCCGCCGTGGCCAGGGCCAGACCCACGGCGGCGGCCGTCAGGAGCAGCGGCAGTTGCTGGTCGGCGGTGCCGCCCACCTTGGCGGTGGTGATGCCGGCCGACACCAGGCCCACGACCTTGCCGTCGGCCGCCTTGATCGGGACGACGGCCTGCACGAGCGGTCCGATGGTGCCCGTGATGTCCTCGGTCACGACGTGCCCGGCCAGCGCGTCCGTGATGTCCCCGACGAACTTCTTGCCGATGCGGTCGGGCTTGGGGTGCGTGTACCGGATGCCGTCGGTGTTCATGACGACGATGAAGTCCACCTCGGTCGCCACCCGGGCCGCCTCGGCGCGCGGCTGGAGCACCGCCGAGGGGTCGGGGCTGCTGAGGGCCGCCACGGTGCCCGGGGCGTTGGCGAAGGCCTCGGCCACGGCGACGGAACGGTTGCGGGCCTCCACCGTGCTGTCGCGCCGCACCTGGAGCACCAGCGCCCCCACCGCGGCCACGACCAGCAGAAGGACGATCACCACTTGCAGGACGAACACCTGTCCGGCCACACTGCGCCCGCCGAGCGCCGCCCGCAGGGCCCCCTGCCCGCGCGCCGTCCGCTCTGCGTCGCGATCCGTCCGCGTGGGCGAACTGCCCAGGACGGGGCCGTCGTGCCGGTCGTGAGCGCGGTCGGGTGTGTGCGGTGGGCGGGGGCCGTCGGGGCGACGGGCCGACCCGCCCCCGGAGCGGCCCAGGAGTCGGACCATGTGCCCATGTCTACACTGCTGCGCCGCAGGAGGCGAGGGGCGTCACACGGTGTGACAGAACGGCGACAGACCCTCCCCATCACGTCCTGAATTCACCCCGGCAGCCCCGGCGTGTCCCGGCGTGTCCCGGCGACGCCGACCGGGTGGGCGGGGTCGGGTATCGGGGACGGGGTCGTGCGCAGGGCGGACAGATGCCGCGTTACGGGGGCACGCGCCGGATGGGCGGATTTCGGGGTACGGGGTTGCACGACGGGTGGGCGGGTGTCGGCCCAGGGGGTTTGCGCGCCGGGCGGCCGGATGCCGGGCTACGGCGTCGCGCGCCGGGTGGCGAGCAGCAGGGCGATGTCGTCGGGGCGGTCCACGGCGTGCCGGGCGATCGCCGTCAGCCGGTCCGCCACACCCGCGAGGTTCCGGCCGCCCGTACGGGCGGCGGGCGCACCGGCCTTCGCCAGCGCCACCCGCAGCGCGGTGATCCCCTCGTCGATGTCGACGCCGGGCCGCTCCACCAGCCCGTCCGTGTACAACGCCAGGATCGCGCCGGGTTCCATCCGGAGCTCGGTGACCGGGTAGCGGGCCTTCGGGTCCACTCCGAGCACGACCCCGCCGGGCAGGTCCAGGACCTGGGTACGGCCGTCGGGGCGGCGCAGCAGCGGGGGCGGGTGTCCGGCGCGGGCCGCCTTGGCCACTCCGGTGGCGGGGTCGAGCCGGATGTAGCAGCAGCTCGCGAACAGTCCGGGGTCGAGGTCGATGAGGAGATGGTTGGTGCTGCTCATCACCTCGTCCGGCGGCCGGTCGCCGAGCGCGAACGCCCTTACCGCGCTACGCAGTTGGCCCATGGTGGCCGCTGCCTGCACGCCGTGTCCCTGTACGTCCCCGATGACCAGGGCCAACCCGTCACCTGACTCGACGACGTCGTACCAGTCGCCGCCGACGTCCATCCCCACGGTTCCCGGCAGATACCGGCCGGTCGTCTCCAGCTGCGGATGCGCCGACAGCCGACGGGGGAGCAGGGCCTGCTGCAGACCTCGGGCCAGCGCGGACTCCGACTCGTAGCGCCGCGCCTTCTCCAGGGCGTGGGCGATGAGCCCGGCCAGCGCGGTGAGCACCGTGCGTTCCTCGGTGGTGAAACTGCGCGGCCGGTCGAAGCCGAGGATGCAGGAGCCGACCGGCCGCCCGGAGGCGATCAGCGGCAGAAACGTCCGGGCGCCCTCGGCCGCGTCCACGGCGATCCCGGGATAGGCGGCCGTCAGCTGCTGCATCGAGTCGAAGAACAGCGGCCGGCCGCTGGTGAGGGTCTCCACACCGGGCAGGCGCTCATCAAGGCCCACTCCGTCGAAGGGCGCGAGGAAGCCCTTCGGGAAGCCGGTCTCCCACTCCAGGTACAGATGCCGTTCCTGGAGCAGGTAGATCGCCAGCCGTCGCCCGCCGAACGCGGGCAGCAGCTCCCGCATCACCACGGCGGACACCTGCCGGGCGGTGACCGCCTCGGTGAGCGCGATGGCCAGGGCGATCGGCCGATACAGCGGGGCCAATGGGCTCGCGCCCGCATCGGCCTCGTGTCCTGCGGGACTGTCCGGCACGCGGCTCGCCGGCCGGATCGTGCACGTCAGGCGGTCAGGACCGGGATACACGGACACGGCGAGCCAGTCGCCCACGTACGGCTGCGGGGCGGATTCGGCGTCCTGCGCGGAGGACACCGGTTCGGCGATCCCGATGGAGGGCCGTGGCTCGGCGTCCTGCGCGGCCGGCGACGGGGGCACGCCGGTCTGTCCGGACGGCTTCGACCCGGTGTCGTGTGCAGAAGAAGGGGGTGTGCCGGTCTGTCCGGAAGGTTGTGGCCCGTTTTCCTGCGCAGCGGAAGGCGACGTGCCGGTCTCGGGGGACGGCTGTGACCCGGTGTCCTGCGCGGACGGCCGTACGAGATGGAAGTGGACCGGGTCCGGTGCCAGGAGCGCCGCTCGCAGGTGGTCCTCGAAGTCGGGACGGCCCAGCCAGGGCACCGCCTCCCACAGGTCGCGGCCGACGAGCTCGGCGCGGGGGCGGTCCAGGAGCTGGGCGGCGCGCGGATTCGCGTAGACGACCAGGCCCAGCCGGTCCAGGCAGAACACACCGTCGGGCAGCAGGTCGGCCGCCGAGTCCGCCGTGGGGGCGGGGCCCGGAGCCACGACGACGCCCCGGACCGCAGGTGCGGAGGGCGGGTCGAAGGCGTTCCAGAGGTCGAGCAGCCGCAGGGCGCCGTCCTCGGCCCGTAGGTAGAGGGGCAGGGCCGGGGGGCGTCCGGCGGCGGTGTCCCGCATGGTGGCCAGGATCCGGTGCGCGTCGGAGGGTGCCACGGCGTCGGCGAACGCCTCGACGGTGCCGGGGAACTCGGTGGGCGGTACGCCCAGAAGGGTGTGCAGATCCTCGTCCAGGGTGACGGCGGTCCCTTTCGGGTCCCACGCGAAGCGCCCGGCGCGCCCCACGGACGTGGAGGCCGTCGGCGGCCGCAGGCACATCGGCGCGCTGTCCCAGGCGACCAGGTCGGCGTTCTCGTCCTCCAGACCCCGAAGCGCCGCGCCCAGCTCCTGGGCGAGCCGCATCACGCGGTCGCGGTGGGACAGCACGTCGGCGGCGTCGGTGACGGCCGGGCGCAGCACGGTCAGCACACCGTAGGTCGTCGAACCGTCCACGACGGGAACGTAGAGCGAGCCGAACTGGAAGGGCAGTCCGGCCGCGAACTGGGGGTAGCGGCGCATGGTCTCCGTGGCGTTCGGCAGAACCACCTGGACACCGAGCCGGTAGGCGTCGGCGACGGGGAACGGCCGGTCCACGTGCAGCCGCCACCAGGGCCGGAAGAGTGGCCCGGGGAGCCCCGCCAGGACGGCGAGCCGTAGCAGCCCGGGCGTGCGGGACCGCAGATAGACCCCTCCGGCGTGGCCACCGGCCGCACTGATCGCCTCCGTGGAAGCGTCGATCAGCAGCGGCGCCAGCCGCCCGGCCGTGGAGTGTGCGTCCTCGACGCTCCCAGTCATCGGCCCTACCTCGTCCGTGCGCCGTCCTGCGGGCGACACAGCAAGAATGCGCCACCAGGCCACCGGCCCGCACCCGGGCGGCTCATGTGTATACCTCCCAGCCCCGTTGGACAACTGTCGGACGGACTCTTAGTCTAAATATCTAGATCTGGACAATGAGTCCAAAGAATCTCGAGGAGGGTACGCGGTCGTGGAAGGTGCAGTGGACGGTGCGGAAGAGCACCTCATCGGGGAGGCCGAGAAGATCGCCACGGCGCTCGGCCGCATGTTCCCGGGGTTGTGCGAGGTCGTGCTGCACGACCTGCGGGATCCGCGGCACGCGGTCCGGGCGATCGAGAACAGCCTTTCCGGCCGCCAGGTCGGGGACTCAGCGACGGAGCTCGGACTGGCCCGCATCGCCGACCCCGAGTACCCGAGCGTCATCCAGAACTACCCCAACAGGTTCCCCGACGGCCGCCCGGCCAAGAGCACGTCCATCGGGATCAAGAACTCCGCGGGCGAGTACATCGCGGCCCTCTGCCTGAACCTCGACGTGTCGGTGCTGTCCCCCGTGACGCTCGCGCTGGCCAACCTCGTGGCCACCGGAACCGAGCACCGCGAGCAGCCCCTGGAGACCCTGCGGGATCGCAATACGCGCGAACTGCGGCGCGTGGTGGAGGAGTTGGCCGCGGAGCGGGCCGCGGCACCGAGGTCGCTCAGCAGACAGGACAAGAAGGCGCTGGTACGACAGCTCCACCAGGACGGCTACTTCGACTCGCGCGATGCCGCGCAGACCATCGCCGACCTGCTCGGCGTGTCCCGGGCGACCGTCTACAACTACAGCAAGTGAGGAACCTCTCCGACCTGTACCCGGGCCCGGCCCTCCTGAAGAAGACGGACATACTGCTGTGACACCCGAGAACCTCCCCGCAAGCGCCACCGCGCTCACCCTGGCCGACCCCGACACCCCGTTCGCGGTCGTCGACGTCCACCGGACCAGGCGCAACATCGAACGGCTGGCGGCCAGGGCCGACCGGCTCGGCGTCACCCTGCGTCCCCATGTGAAGACGGCCAAGAGCCTCGACGTCGCCGCCTTGCTGCACGCCGGCGACCGTCACTGCCCGGTCACCGTCTCCACGCTGGCCGAGGCCGAGGCGTTCGCCGACGGCGGCTACACCGACATCACCTACGCGGTCGGTATCGACCCCCACAAACTCCCGCGTGTCGTCGCGCTGTTGCGTCGCGGGGTGACTCTGCGTGTCCTGCTGGACAGCGTCGAACAGGCGGAGTCCGTCGCGGACGCGTCCCGCCGTGCCGGATTTCCCGTACCGGCCCAGATCGAGATCGACTGCGACGGCCACCGCGGCGGCCTCAGGCCCGACGCCCCGGTCCTTGCGAGGATCGGGCACGTCCTGCACGAACAGGGCTGCCTGGACGGGGTGTTGACGCACGCGGGCGAGTCGTACTTCGCCCGCACCGCGGAGGACCAGCGGCTGGCCGCGAAGAACGAACGCGACAGTGCCGTCGCCGCGGCCGAGCGACTGCGGGCGGAAGGCCTGCCCGTGGCCACCGTCAGCGTCGGCTCCACCCCCACCGCCCACGCCGCCGACGACCTGAGCGGGGTCACCGAACTGCGCGCGGGCAACTACGTGTTCTTCGACCTGGTGATGGCCGGCCTCGGTGTCTGCCGCCTGGAGGATCTCGCCCTGTCGGTCGTCGTCACCGTCATCGGCCATCGCCCCGAGTACGGGTGGGTCGTCACCGACGGCGGCTGGATGGCCATGTCCCGCGATCGCGGGACCGCCGCCCAGGCACAGGACCAGGGCTACGGCCTGGTCACCGACCTCGTCGGCAACCTCCTGCCGGGCCTGGTCATGACGGCCGCCAGCCAGGAACACGGCACTCTCACC
Organism: Streptomyces sp. NBC_00285; assembly: GCF_036174265.1. Classification (NCBI taxonomy): domain Bacteria; kingdom Bacillati; phylum Actinomycetota; class Actinomycetes; order Kitasatosporales; family Streptomycetaceae; genus Streptomyces; species Streptomyces sp. NBC_00285. Next base: position 9,615,780 of record NZ_CP108055.1, read on the forward strand.
GCCCGCGAGGGCAGCCACCTGCCCGACCTGCCGATCGGAACCCGGTTGCGCATCCTGCCCAACCACGCCTGCGCCACCGCGGCCCAGCATCACGGCTACCACGTCGTCGACAGCTCTCGGCCGGAGAAGGGCGCGCCTGCCGTCGAGGCCGTCTGGAACCGCGTCAGCGGGTGGTGATCCCCAGCCGGCAGATAGCCGAGTACGCAGGCCACGGCACGCTGCATGGGCTCCAGCGGTTGCTGTCATGTGCCAGTGGGATCCGGACCAGATCCGCGACGACCCGCAGGACTATGTGACCGAGCGGCTCGGGCAGCCTGACGGCCCCTTCGCTACCAAGCCCGACCTGGCACGCGTCATTGTTCAGCGGGCGCTGGACTCTGCTCTGCCGATTGCATGGGTGACCGCGGATGCGGCCTACGGGCAGGAGTGGCATTTCCGGCGGATGCTGGAGGAAGCAGGTGTCGGCCATGTGCTGGCAGTGCCCAGGTCGCAGCAGGTCAAGTTGCCTGCGAGGAGCTGGCGTATCGACCATGTCCTGTCCGGTCCCAGGCCGCTGGGATGCTCCCGACAGTTCTGGCGGCCACGTGGTTGCCGCTGCCCTGGCGGCTCTGCGGCAGGTGGGCTCCGGCTGTTGTACATCGGGTGGTGTTGGGGGACCGAACTCGCCTGTGACGCCCGATCGGTGCGCTTTTGCGGTCGTGGTGCCGTCATCGCTCTGTGGAGACGTCACACCGCACTACTGGGAGCGCGCCCACGACGAGTGCGTCTGTGGGCCGTACTGCTCTCAGCGCATACGGTGGGCCCGCCGCACTGGCGCCGCCTCCGCTTCGGGACACCACCCACTTGTCATGCCGGAAGGCGACGGACAAAACCCGAAGCCAGCGCTGTGAGGCGGAGCCGGTCAGCCGGGTATGGGCCATGCCCGTCACCGAACCAACCTGTGACGGGAAGGCGCAGCCCGGTTACGTAGTTCGCCGGGCGGTGAGATCCATCAGATCGGGTCGTCCTCGTCGACGTCACGGGTGTACAAACACAGCTGTCACGGTGTTCGTCAAACCCGTGATAGAGGACCGCGTCCAACGCATGAGGCGGTGACAGAAACCGGCGGCAGGTCGTGGCGCCAGGCACCCATGGATCGTCCAAGCCGGGCAGCTGGGTTCGCTGACTGAGTGTCAACCTTTGCCAATGGTTCGCAAGTTGAGACCCTGTGTCGGTCCGGCCCGATGTTATGATCTCGGCACTTGTCAAGCGGTGGGGTGGGGCGCGAACGACTGCATGACCGTCGGGCGCCTACCTGGAATCGGGTATCGCCCGTTGGGTGCTCCACTCGCGTCGATGAGATCAAGCGGTTGACCCTCAGCCCTCCGAAGAGAGTCATATGGGGCACTACACTGAAGACCCGACATCTTGGGTCGTGCTTGCCGAATTCCCCGTGACTACCGCCTCCGTCGCTTGGCGAGGCGGGAAATCTGGAGCTCTGCTTCAACGGTCTCAGGTTGGCAAATTCGGTGCCCATGGGTGGACATTGACCGTTCGCGGCGGGATCCCCGGGTCGGTGTCATGACTGAATTCCGCTTGGATCCCGGCGAGTCAGCAGAGTTTGTTCGGCTTTATGTCGTCACGCAAGGGCGGAAACTTTCCGGGGGGACGCAGCTTCCGCTCACCGCGTTCGTCGCGACCGTCGAGGGTAAGCAGCATCTCCCGAGCCGGTTGTCACCCGAAGAAAAGCACATCCTTCAGCTGTGCCAGGGTGGCTGCCTATCGGTGGCTGAAGTAGCGGGGCACACCAGCCAGTTACCGCTGAGCGTGGTGAGAACTTTTCTTGCTTCGTTACTCGAAACCGGATACATCACGGTTCGCCAGTCAAGGGCTGACGGGGTGGGATCCGGCGCACAAACTCTCCGGCATGTCCTGGGTGGCCTTGAGGCTAAATTCGGGTGAACCCTGGCGTCGCTCGAACGGGGCGCTGGCCATTTCGGGGGCTCCAAAGGCCTGAGGGTACTTCTCGTTATTCAATCGCGGCACTGAGATGAAGAGACGCATGCCCAGCCGCTCACATTTTTTGTACATGAGTGATCAGGAGTAAAAATGACCGACACTGAAGCCGTTCCCCCGCCCGGCTGCCCGGCTCACGGAGGCCGCGTCCCCCTGTACGGTACCGAATTCGCCGCTAACCCTCAGGCCTACTACGAATATATGCGGCTTTACGGCCCGACTGCCCCCGTCGAGCTCGCGCCTGGGGTGGAGGCGACCCTCGTCACTGACTACACCGCAGCCCTTCGACTTTTGCAGGACCCCCATTCCTTCCGGAAGGACTCCCGTCGCTGGCGGGACCTGAACGAGGGCAAGGTCAGTCCTGACAGCCCTGTGCTTCCCCTGCTCGCGTACCGGCCCAACTGCATGTTCAGTGACGGTGCCGAACACCTGCGACTTCGTCAGGCAGTAACGGATACTCTGGCGAAGATCAACTCCCGCCGACTCAGCGACAACACGCGCAAAATATCTGACTACTTGATAGCCCAGTTCTCCGCTCGCGGCTCAGTCGACTTGATGAATGACTATGCCAAGCAGCTGCCGTTGTTCGTGTTCAACGACCTCTTTGGGTGCCCGGCAGAAATTGGCGACCGCGTCCTGTTCGGGATAACGGGGATATTCGACGGTGTCAAAGCAGAGCAGGCCAACCAGGTACTTGTTGAGGCCGTGACCGAGCTGGTGGCCATCAAGCGACGGAAGCCCGAAGAGGATGTCACCTCCTGGCTGATGCAGCATCCGAGCCAGCTCAGCGATGAAGAGATGGCGCATCAACTGGTCCTTCTCCTCGGCGCCGGTGGAGAACCCGAGCGCAACCTTATCGGCAACACGCTGCACCTTCTGTTCACAGATGAGCACTACGCCATGAACGGATTGTTGGACAAAGCCATCGAGGACACGCTTTGGGAAGCGCCTCCCATGTCGAACTATGCACCGCACTACGCGGCTTCGGACATGGAGTTCGCCGGGCAGAAGGTACGGGCAGGCGACCTGATGCTGGTCAGCTTCGCCGCCGCCAACACCAGCCCTGCACTCGCGACGGCCCGCCAGGCCAGCGGTGACCGGTCTCACCTGGCCTGGAGCGCCGGCCCGCATGCCTGCCCATCCCAAGAGCCTGCCCGAATCATCGCCCACACGGCCGTCGAGAACCTGCTCAATCGGCTGCCTGACATCAAACTGGCGGTGCCCGAGGACAGCCTCACCTGGCGCCCTGGCCCGTTCAACCGTGCACTGGCGGCCCTGCCCGCCCGGTTCACCCCCATCCCTTCCGCGCCTGGACCTCGTCCGCCGACGGCGTCCGTGCATCCCCGCCCGATGCCCGCCCACACCTCTGTTGCCCCAACTGCCGGCCGCGACGTTGCTTCACTGCAGCCGGAGCAGGGTGGAGTGTGGAGCTCGTTCCTGAAGTGGTGGAAGAGGTGACGTAGGCAACATGGGTCAACTGCTGCCTCTCGCATGAACGTTGAACCACACGGGTAGTCAATCGCGGCATTCGTCGGTTTCCAGCCGAAGGAGACGTGGTGCCCCGCCTGTGCCGCCACTCGGCTCAACGTCCATACGCAGTTGCTCCACGGAGGATCACCCAGTTCAGCTTCCCGATACCAACTGATCGGCCCCGCTCCATCGAGGCCGGGATATGCGCTTTACGAGGCGCGTATCCCGGCCTCGTGCAGGGGAGCACCCACTTGGGAACTCCCCGCGTGCACGACCGCTCCGGCCTGCCCTCCGCGTCGCGCCGGAGGTCCGGGTGAGGGCCCCTGACTTCGATGCCGCAGGCCGGGGGAGGCCCGCGACACTCGGAGCTCTCGCAGAGAGTCAGCTGCGGCTGCTGGGGGATATCGTCGGCCTGCCGCGCGGCGACACCGAGGCCTACGCGAATGTACTGGTGGAGTCGCTGGGCAATGCCGCCCAACGGTCACTGGCACTTCCGCCCCCCTCCCGTAGCTTCCTTTCGGACGACCACACGCCGTTCGAGTTCTCGCTTTCCTGCCAGCCCGGGAAGGTTCCGTCGCTGCGCCTGCTGTTTGAGCCTGGCTGCGCCGCGGACAACCTCTTCGAGAACGGCCGGACAGGCTGGCACGTTCTCCATAGGCTTGCGCAACGCTGGGGGTTCGGCGTTCAACAACTTGACCTCCTTGAAGACCTGTTCTTGCCACCCTCTCCCCAAGGTTCGCTGGCCCTGTGGTGCGCACTGGAGTTGTGTCCTGGTGGTGTGCCCCGGTTGAAGGTGTACTTGAACCCCGCCGCATCTGGGGCACACACAGCTGGTGCGACGGTGCGAGAGGCGCTGCGCCGCCTCGGCTATGACCAAGGCCTGGCCGCTCTACCTCCGGGCGACGGATACCCGTTCTTCGCCCTTGACCTGGGCAACTGGGACGCGCCCAGAGCCAAGGTCTATCTCCGCCACGAGAACCTGACAGCCGCAGGCGCCGCCCTTCTTTCGCGCATGCAGGACGGCCCGCCACCAGCAGTTGTAGAGCAATTTTTCCGGACGGCGGCAGGCTCCCCTGCACCCACACCGGAGCAGTCGGAGTCGCGCGCCGAGCTGTGCCTTGACCAGCTACCCGCACTGACCTGTCACTCCTTCACCGAGACCACGACTGGCCTCCCCAGCGGCTTCACCCTCCACATACCGATCAGGGCCTATGTACAGCACGACGGAGAAGCACGGACACGGGCTGTCGCCGCACTCAACCAGCACGGCATCGACGCCACGCCACTGACACGTGCTCTGTCCGCCGTCACTTCGCGACAACTGGCAGCTGGACCAGGGCTCATCGCCTATCTGGCCCTTGTCCACGAACATCGCCAAGCACCGCGCGTGACCGCCTACATCTCCGCTGAGGCGTACACCTTCCCTTCGGCCACCCCGCTGCCGCCGTCGCAAGCAGCGCCCAGCCCGATGACCCTCGCCAGTCAGCACAACCGTTGCGGAGCAACAGACAAAGACAGGAGCACAACCACGGTGGAGCCCTACCGAATCAAGGTCGTCGAACCTATCCCGATCACAACCCGTGATCAACGCGAGCAGGCCCTGCAACGCGTGCACTACAGCCTCTTCGACTTGCGAGCCGAGGAGGTGACCATCGACCTTCTCAGCGACTCGGGAACCGGCGCTCTGTCCGCCGCGCAGCTCGCGGCGGCAATGGAAGGCGACGAGTCCTACGCAGGATCGCGATCCTTCTACAAGTTCCGCGACACAGTGGCTGAACTGACCGGCTTCCAGCACATCCTGCCGGTCCATCAGGGGCGCGCTGCGGAACGCATCCTGTTCAGCACGCTGCTGTCCCCCGGCTCGGTCGTCCTGTCCAACACCCACTTCGACACCACGCGAGCCAACGTGGAGCTGGCGGGCTGCGAGGCTCGTAACCTGCCCTGCCCGGAGGCAGCCGATCTGGACAGCAAGGAGCCATTCAAGGGGAACATCGACCTGGATGCCCTGCAGCGCGAACTCGACGCAACGGGTGGTGCGCCGGTCGCCGCTGTGGTGATGACCATCACCAACAACGGAGGCGGGGGGCAGCCGGTCTCGATGCGGAATCTGAAGGACACCGCCAGCCTCTGCCGACGGTACGACGTTCCTCTGATCCTCGACGCTGCGAGGTTCGCGGAGAACGCCTGGCTCGTCACCCAGCACGAGGAGTCCTACCGCGACCGCACCCCCCGCCAGGTCGCGGAAGAAGCCTTCCGCCTGGCTGACGGCTGCGTCATGAGCGCGAAGAAGGACGGGATCGTCCACATTGGCGGCTTCGTTGCGCTCAACGACACCGAACTCGCTCAGAAGTGCCAGAACCTCCTGATCGCGACCGAGGGGTTCCCGACCTATGGGGGCCTGGCCGGTCGTGACCTCGCCATGATTGCTCAGGGGCTGTGGGAGGTGACGGAGCCGGCCTATCTCGAGGAACGAGCCGACATCGCCCGGTACTTCGCCGATCAGATCCGTGCCGCCGGAGTCGACATTCTCGAACCCCCCGGCCTGCACGCCCTGTATCTCAACGCCGGCCGCCTGCTGCCCCACATACCACCGCATCGGTACCCGGGCCACGCCCTGGCCTGCCAGCTCTACCTGGAGGGAGGCATCCGCTCGGCTGAGCTGGGTTCCCTTTATCTCGGCGAAGAAGACGAGGAGGGCAATCCCATTAAGAGTGCTCCCTACGAACTGGTCAGGCTTGCGTTGCCCCGACGGGTCTACACGCGCAGCCACTATGACCACGTCGCCGCGACGCTGCACCGGATCGCGACGAACCCGGAGAGCGTCCAGGGCTTCCGAATAGTGAAGCAGTCCCCAATCCTGCGCCACTTCAGCATCGAGCTGGCGCGAGCGTGAATGTGGGATCTGTTGCGACCGCCAAGTCTGACCGCGACAGAGTGATGATGGGCCACAGGCCCTGCCGCGTACCAATCAATCGATGATGACTCAGCCCGTGCTGTACCACCGACCGCAGGTCGGCACACCAGCACGGGCCGCCGCATCCCAAAGCAGCATGTGCGAGCGCGCGGCATAGCGGCCGCGACGATCGCGTTCTGCACGGGTACGCAGGCCTGACGCCGAAGCCCCCGGTCAGGCGGTGCTCAGAGTGCGCTCGGCGAGTTGGTACGCCGGGAGCATCTCTTCGTGCTCCTCGGTGTCCAGCCCGCCGAGGTGCACCACCACCGGCCCGTCCGCGGTGACGACGGCGAAGGCGCTCTCCTCCTTCTTCTCGTCCAGGAGCTCGCCGGCGTACAGGTACTCGACCTCCACACCGTGGAGCTCCCCGGACCGGAACGAGCGGTACCGCGCCTTGTCCGCCCCGTCCTCGGCCGCCACGAACGCCTCCAGCACGGTCCGTGCGTCGGCGTCGGCGTCGCCGGACGTACCGGTCCACACGCGGAGGAAGCCGATGTTGCCCGCGGGCTTCGCGTCGATCTCGCAGGCGAGGGAGACCGGACCCTGACGCAGAGGCGCTTCGACGGCCTCCGCCGTCCAGCTCTTCGCGATGTCGAAACGGACGGGCAGCTCACACGCGGAACCGGCCGCACCGATCGTGCCGCCCGTGACAGCGGCCTTTCCGTTCTTGCTGTCCTTGCCGGACGTCTCCGCCGTCGCCGACGGTCGCCCGGACGCCTTCGTGTCGTCCCCCTCGGAAGCTTCCGAACAGCCTGTCAGCACCCCCGCCAACAACGCCACGTGGGCCATGCCCCGCCATGTGTTCCCCGCCCCGACCGGCATGTCCGCGTCTCCCTGTATCCCGTGGTGGTTCCCGGACGAGTCAGGTTAGGTGGCAGGGATAACGAAACGTGCAGCGATGGGGGAAGCGTTGTTGACCTTCGAGGACTACTGCGACGCGATCGTCGCCCAGACCGAACTGCTCGCCGACCACACCAAGGGCGCGGACCCGACCGCCCCGGTGCCCACCTGCCCCGGCTGGCACCTCGGCCGGCTGCTGCGGCACGTGGGCGGCGACCATCGCTGGGCTGCGGACATCGTGGAGACCCGGGCCACCGAGCCGATCGACGACGGCATGGTCAACGACCCCGCCGGCTACACCTACCTGGACGACTCCGCCGTCGGAGACTGGCTCGTCAAGGGCGCCGGGCAGCTCGCCGGCATCCTGCGGGACGCCGGGCCGGACACGCCGGTGTGGACCCCCGCCGACGGGCAGGTGGTCGAGCAGTCGGTGATGTTCTGGGCCCGGCGCATGACGTACGAGACCCTGCTGCACCGCGCCGACGCGGCGCTGGCGACCGGGGCACAGTTCGCCGTCGAGGAGCGGCTCGCGGTGGACGCCGTGGAGGAGTGGCTGGAGTTCTCGACCGTCCCCGAGGCCTACGAACCCGTACCGGACGAGCCGGACCTGCTCGGTCCCGGGCGTGCCCTCCTCTTCGACGCGGGGACGGCGGGGCAGTGGCTGCTCGACCTCACCGGACAACGGCCGCAATGGCGGCGCGGATCCGGCGAGGCCACGGTGACCGTGCGGGGGCCGGTGACGGACCTGCTTCTGTTCCTCTACGCCCGTCCGGCGCCCGGCGTCGGGACGCGCGGCGACTCGGAGCTGCTGGACCTGTGGCTGCGGCGCACCCGGTTCTGGCTTGAGGCGTAGGCGCGCGAAGGGGCCGGTGTGGCCGAAGCCACGTGCTCGGGGAGGCGCGGGGCATGTCGCCCTCCCGGGCCCGCGGGCTACCGTTCGCGCAGTCCCCTCTTCCACCAGCAGCCCGGGCGGTCCGCCAGTGCAAGCAGATCTCTCCCCGGTCATCGCGGCGACCGCGCACTGGCTGACCTGTGCCTACCCGCCCTCAGGCGGAGCGCTGGCCGCCGCGCTGTGCGAGGTGCAGGCCAGGCAGGCCGTGACGGCCGCCGCGTGGCTGCGCTATCCGACGGCGATGGACGCCGCGCTGCTCGGCATGACGGGCCCGGGCGGCTCCGCCCGCCTCGACTGGGTCATCGGCGTGGATGGCGCAGCCGACCGGGACATCGGGGAGCAGGCCTGGCGGACCTGGGTGGACGAGGTGGTGGCCAGCTGGGCGGCCTGTCTGCTCACCGCCCCCGAACTCGCCGAACTGGCGGTGGCCGAAGTGGCCGGGGGCGAGCACACGGCGGGCACACCTGCCGCGTTCCGCCGCCTGCTCACCCCCGACGCGACCGACCGGCGCGCGGCGGCCCTGCTCCGGCACCCCGACCTGCTCGCGGCCGTGACCGCGTTGCACCGGGACGAGCTGCTTGCCCGGCTGGGGTCGGACGAGGCGCTCATCGCGTGAGCGCGCCCGCTGTGCAGGCGCTGGCCCCGTCCGCCGCCGTTCCGTGACTCAGTCGTGCTTCCCGCGGCCCGAGAGCGCGTCGCGCAGCCGGTCGACCAGTCCCGCCCCGGGGGCCAGCAGCTTGTTCATCGGCGGAGTGTCCGGGGCCGACGGGTGCGGGCGGGTCGGCGCCGTCTTCTTGGCGCGGCGTACCTTCTCGCCGAGCTCGTCGAGCTCCTTCTCCGAGCACGCGGCACGGAGTTGCGGGAAGAGGGTCTCCTCCTCCTCGGCGATGTGCGAGCGGACCTCGCTCATCAACTCGCCGATCAGCCGGTCGAACTCGGGATCGTCCGCCGCACAGCCCTCCAGGTCCTTCATCAGCTGCTCGGCCTTGGAGTGGTCCTCGATCTCCCGGTCCGCCATGGTGTTCCCGTTGACCAGGTACTCCCGCACCGCCGGGTAGAGATACTCCTCCTCGGCCACCGAGTGCCGGACGAGCTCCATGGTGGCCTGGTCGGCATACACCTTCCGGCTCTTCGCACCGGGCGCCAGCGCCTCGATCTTCCCGAACAGTTCCTCGACCTCGTGGTGATCGGTCACCAGCTCGTCGATGACGTTTCCTCCGTGTCCCATGGTCATCACCTCCGGCCCCCGAGTGCCCCCGGCCGCACTGCTCACTCCTGGTCACAGGCTCGTCAGGAGTTGCGGGGACGGTTGACTGATCAAGGTGTCGCCCCGGCGTATCTGCCGCAGCGTCCGCGGAGGAGAGGCGGAGACCAGCTCCAGGCCCAGGGCCCGACGGTCCGGTCCGCTGTCGTCACGCTCTCCTGCCGACGCCCACTGATCGTTTCGCAAGCCCCGTGACCCGGCCCCGTTGACGACGTTCACCGGGTGTAAGGGGGCCCGCACGATGGAACCCGGACCGGGACAGACGCGTATCCAGCTGCCCAGGAGGCCGACGTGACCGACGCCGTGGACGAGGTGCTCGCGCGAGTGCGCGGGGAAGTTGCCGCACGGGCGGATCGGCTGTGGGACATGGCACGCATGCTGCACTCCGACCCGGAGTACGCCTTCGAGGAGCACCGGGCGGCGGCCCTGCTGTGCGGGGAACTCGAATGGGCCGGGTTCACGGTGCAGCGGGACGTGGCGGGCCTGCCCACCGCCTTCACCGCACGTTCCGGTACGAGGTCCCGCCCCGCGGTGGCCCTGATGCTGGAGTACGACGCCCTGCCCGGCCTCGGTCACGCCTGCGGCCACAATCTGATCGCCGCGGCGGGACTCGGCGCCGCCCTCGCTGCGCGGGCCGTGCTCGACCGGGACGCGGGCACCGTGTGGGCCGTCGGCACTCCCGCGGAGGAGGGGGGCGGAGGGAAGGTCGCCGAGACCGACGCCGGGGTGTTCGACGACGTCGACGCGGCACTGATGTTCCATCCCGGTGTGCACAGCTGGCAGTGGGCTCCGCTGACCGCGCAGGCCCAGTACCGGGTCGGTTTCCACGGTCGCGCCGCCCACCCGACCGGCAACCCCACCGAAGGCGTCGACGCCCTCGCCGCGCTCCTCCAGCTGTTCAACACCCTTGCCGTGATCGGGCGTCGGCTGCCCGAGGGCTCGCATGTGCAGGGCATCGTCACGGACGGCGGCAGGGCCACCAACATCGTCCCCGAGTACGCGGAGGGCCTGTTCGGCCTGCGCGCGGTGACGACAGCCGCGCTGGAGGACCTGGCGGGCGAACTGCTCACCTGCGCCCAGGGGATCGCGCGCGCCACCGGCACGACGGTCACGGTGGAGCGGGCCACCCCGCGCTATGAGCACTTCCGGGACAGCGTGGTGCTCTCGACCCGGTTCGCCCGGCATCTGGCGGGGACGGGCATCTCGGTGACACCGCCCGCGCCGGGCGTCTACCTCGGGTCCTCCGACGTCGGCAACGTCAGTGGGCGCGTGCCCGCCATCCACCCGTTCGTCGCCATCATGGACCAGGACGGCTCCGACCACACACCCGAGTTCGCCGTCGCGGCAGGCTCCGAGCGCGGCCGTCAGGTCATGCTCGCGGCAGCGGAGGCACTGGCCTGCACGGCGGTGGAGGTCCTGCTGCGCCCGGAGCTGCGGGACGAGGCCTGGGACGGCCACGACCGGGCCGTCGCCCACCGCTGAGGCCCTGCCGGCCCGGGTGCCGGTGGCATCCGTCGAGGGTCAGTCCGTGTGCAGGTGGTACACGTTGAAGGCCCGCCGGATCACCGGCTGGGCCACGTTGCGCACCCGCACCCCGCCGGCCGTCATGCCGTGCTCCGTGCCCGCATGGGCATGTCCGTGCACGCTCAGGTCGGCACCGGCGGTGTCGATCGCCTCGGCCAGCAGATAGCTGCCGAGAAACGGATAGATCTCCAGCGGCTCACCGGCAAGGGTGTCGGCGACGGGGGAGAAGTGGGTGAGCGCGACCCGGGTCGCGCAGCCCTGCCGGTCCAGTTCCTCCAGCGCTGTGCGCAGCCCGTCCGCGCAGCGCCGTGAGTACCGTACGAACTCCTTCATCAGCGGCTCGCCGAACTCCCCGGCACTGCGGCCCACGAAGCCGCCGCCGAACCCCTTGGTCCCCGCGACACCGACCCGGGTCCCGCCGCACTCCACGACCGTCCCCTTGCCCTCCAGCACCCGCACTCCCGCGTCCTCCAGGAGGGCCGTGACCTTCTCGGGCTGCTCGTCGTGGTGGTCGTGGTTGCCGAGGACGGCCACGACCGGCACCGCGAGGCCGCGCACTTCCTGCGCCACCACCAGGGCCTCCTCCGGCGTGCCGTGCCGGGTGAGGTCCCCGGCCAGCAGCAGCAGATCGGCGCAGTCGGGCAGTGTGTCGAAGGCGGGCCGCAGCACGCCCTGACTCTCCAGGCCCATGTGGATGTCACCCACGGCGGCGACGCGGATCACGGCAGCTCCTCGGCATGATCGGGGGTGGCGGTCTGCGCCACCACCACGTCGGTGTGCACGTCGAGTCCGGTCAGCTCCTCGCGGACGGTCCGCAGCACGGTGTCCCGGCACTGCGTGGACGGCACCGTACCGGTGACGACGACCGCTCCGGCCCGCACCTCGGCGCGGACCCCGAGCTCGCCCAGTTCCTCCGCGGCCAGCCGGTCGCGCAGATGGGCGACGCGGTACTCGACGTTCTCCCCGGAGCGTTCAGGCCCGGCGCCGGTCATGATCGTCCCTCCTTCGTGGCGGGCTGGATGACGTCCAGCCGTTCCAGGAAGTAGAAGAACGCGTCCGGCATCGGCGCGTCCCCGCAACCTCGGCGCACCGCCGCCCAGTCGACCTTCTCCCGCAGCGTGCGGGCGATCGGCAGGACGGCCCCGAAGTCGCAGTGGTGCTCGGAGAACGCGGACAGCAGACTGTGCAGCAGATCGGTCGGCGACAGTACGGGCATGAACACCGAGTCCACCGAGAGTTCGTCCGCCCGCGCCAGCAGTTCCGTGGTGACCGGCTGGTGCGCCAGCTCGAAGATCAGATCGACCTGCTGTCCCAGGCAGTCGGCCTTGAGCAGCCAGTCCTCGGGAGGCGTGCGGACCGCGAGACCCGCCCCACGGAGAGTCTCGGCCACCGCCTGCGCGTCCTCGGGACGGATGGCGAAGTCGACGTCGTGCTGAAGGTTCTGGGCACCGCCGTGCGCGTAGACGGCGACACTGCCCGCGAGCGCGAACGCGTGTCCTTCCCGCTTCAGGATCGCGCCGACCTGCTTGGCCGCCTCCAGGATCGCCTGGTTGCGGTCGACGGGCAGGCTCCCGGCGAGCGCGTCGCCGGTGGTGTGCCCCGACGCCAGCCGCAGTCCTGCGACGCCCCCATGACGGTCGACGTCGTCCTCGGCGTGCTGCGTCATCGTTGCCCCCTTCCTGGCCCGGCCCGCACCGCGGGGGCCGTGACGGCGAACCCCGAGTACCCGGGGCGCCGTTTTCGACACGACGACAGACGACAGGTGAACGGTCGGGTCGGCGGCAGGTCCACCGAGTCGCACGCCTGTCGGCACACCGACGTCAGCCCGGCAGCAGGACAGGCCTGCCGGTGATCGTCGTGTCGTGGGCCGGCGACGTCACGGGAGCCCGCTCCAGCATAGTGAGCGCCCTGACCTCCTGGAGTCGGCGCCGGGCCACCCGACGAGACCGACCTCTCCCGGCGGCTCACGCAGGAGCCGTCTCCAGGTCCTTCCGCGGGCCGCCCGGGAGGTAGAAGGGGTCGGGTTCCGTCGTTCCGCTGACGACGAGGAGACGACCGGTCTCGCAGATCACGGCGATGGCCACGACGAGGCGCGGCCGTCGCCGGACGCGATGATGTTGTCGCTCATTGCGCGGGCCAACCGTCTCTGCCTGCCAGATGGAGCACGAGAGCGGCGATGTTCCACGCGTCGTCCTCGCCACGGTGATGGCGTCCTTCGAGGGGCAGCCCGGCGATCTCCAGGGCCTGTGCCATCCCCGGTCGCTTGCGCAGGCCGTACGCCTCGGTGAAGGCGACCTTGGCGTTGGTGTGGCGACGGCCGAACGGATACGGCGTCCCGGTGGCCCCGCACTGACGGGTGAACTGATGACGGTCGTAGTCGCCCCAACTCGCCCACCGCCGGGAACCGGCGCGGTGCTCCGCGGCCAGCAGCCGACAGGCATCCGCGAACGACCGGCCACCGTCGACCTCTTCCTGGGACAGGCCGGTCAACTCCGTGCAAAAGGGACTTACTTCGGAACGGGCGGGCCGTACCAGGATGCGGTGCCGTCCGACCCGCTCGGCGGTCGCCAGGTCCACGACGGTGAGCCCGATCTCGATGATCTCGCCGACCGCACCCGGGGGAGGAGAGCCCGGCCAGCACGTGGCTTCGACGTCCACGACGTTCAGGAGACGGTCCGTACCCGGGCTGTTCATGACGAGAACCGTAGAGGTGAAGGCGCGTGCCGAGCACCTCGTTTTCCCTGTACAGCGGGTCGGGAGGGGGCTCGGGCGGTCGGCGTCGCATATGAGGTCACTGTGAATTTACGAGGCGCTTGAACACCGGGTGGTCTCCATCCGTATGAGGCGGGGGACTTGCATGCCCGGAGAGCCGACACGCGCAGGAGTACTTCCGTGGGACGCAGCAATCGCAGACGCCCGACAGGCGCACGACGTGCGACCTTTGCCGCAGTAGCCCTGATGCTCGGGGGTGGTGGCCTGGTCGCGGTGAACGTGTACGCCTCCGCCACGGAGGCGGGCCCGCCGCAGCAGACGTCGTGGGGAGCCGTCACGATCGACTGCCCGGACGTCGGCGACACGCTCACCAGCGTGCCCGACGGGTCGAGGTCGGACGTCGACAAGGAACTCGCCCTGCTGGACCAGCAGACGGCGGAGGCCTACCAGCAGCTCCAGGACCCGTCGGTGCAGAGCCGGGAGGACGCGCAGAGCCGCATCGTCGACCCTCTGCAGCAGAACCGCGCGGCCACGATCGAGCGCATCTCCGCCGCCCTGGAACGCACGGGAGCGCGCCCGGACGGACTCGACGCCATGGCCGCCTGCACCTTGCAGGAGACCGAGAACCAGAACGGTGGCGGGCAGGGTCAGCAGGACGGCGGCCAGGGCCAGGACGCTCAGCAAGGTGACGGCCAGGGTCAGAACGGTCAGCAGGGTGACGGTCAGCAGCAGGGCGACGGTCAGGACCAAGGTGGCCAGCAGCAGGGCAACGGCGGGCAGGCCGGCAACGGTCCCGTCGCCGCCGACTACGCCGACATCACCACCGCGCCTTCCGTCGCACAGGCCCCGAGTCCCCAGGGCGACGCCTCCCGCGGAACCTTCGTCACCAGCTGCGGTGTGAACGCGAACGGCCTGTTCAACTCGGACAACGTCATCGTGGCCCCCGGTGTCTCCAACGGCGCCCACCACTTCCACGACTACATCGGCAACCAGTCCAACACCGCCTTCGCCAGCGATGAGGACCTGGCGAACGCCGAGACGAGCTGTGTCGACCAGGGTGACAAGTCCACGTACTACTGGCCCGTGATCCGGCTCCAGAACGGAACGCAGGAGAAGGACGCCAAGTCGCCCGGCGGTGGCATCGAGGGCAACGCCGGCAAGATCGTCACCGCCAAGGAAGTCACGCTGACGTTCGTGGGGAACCCCCGCAGCAAGGTCACGGCCATGCCGCGGCTCCTGCGCATCATCACCGGCGATGCCAAGGCCTTCGTCAACGGCAACGCGAACGCCAACGCGTCCTGGAGCTGCACCGGGTTCGAGGACCGGCAGCTGAAGGACAAGTACCCGCTGTGCCCGCAGGGCAGTGACGTGGTCCGCACGTTCAAGTTCCAGAGCTGCTGGGACGGCCGCAACATCGACAGCGCCAACCACCGCACCCATGTGGCGTTCGCCCAGGCCGACGGCTCCTGTGGCGCCGGGTTCAAGGCCATTCCTCAGCTGGTCCAGCGGATCGTCTACGACGTCGACGCGCCGAGCCTCGCCGACGGCGGCCGCACCACTCCGCTGTTCGCGGTGGACTCCTTCCCGGAACAGCTGCACAAGCCCGTCACCGACCACGGTGACTTCATCAACGTCTTCGACGAGAACCTGATGAACCAGATGGTCGACTGCGTCAACTCCGGCCGCCAGTGCGGCGCAGGAACGGGGCAGGACGATCCGGGCAACGGCGGTAACGACAACGGCGGGACCGGCAACGGCGGTAACGACAACGGTGGGAACGACAACGGCGGTAACGGCAACGCCGGGACCGGCAACGGCGGCAACGGCTCCAGCCCCGACCCCGGCGCCACGCAGGACCCGGGCAACGGGACCGGCAACGGCAACGGCTCCGGGGAAACCCCCGGAAACGACGAGCCCCAGCAGCAGCCGACCCCGACCGTCGAAGCGCCCGCCGGTACTGTGACGACCGCTCCCGCCGCCGACGAACCGAAGACCTACAGCTCACCCACAGCCCACAGCACGACCGCTCCCACACCCGAGACCCAAAACGGCAGTGGCAGTGGCAACGAGCAGGCAACCCCGCCCGGCCCCCAGGACGACACGGCATCCAACGACCCCGGAACCGGCTCCGCCGGAGCCGTCGCCCAACCCCCGCTCGGCGCGCAGACCGAGCCTCAGGGCAGCCAGAGCAGCCTCGCCGAGACCGGTACGCAGCTGTGGCCGGCCGCGCTCGGAGCGATCCTCCTGATCTCCGGCTTCGTGCTCCTGCGGCGCACCAGCCGCCGCTCCATGTGACACCGATCGGCACCACCGAGAAGCAGGGACGGCTGTCCGCCGCCGCGGATCCGCAGGCGGACAGCCACCCCATCCGGGCGCCCCAGGCAGGCACGGACGAAGCGCGCGCGAAAGGGTGGCCGAGACGGCACCTCGAAAATTGACGTGAGCCATTCCTGATCCGGGAAACCGATGTGGACGGGTCCCCTCCGGACCCCCTCCGGCCACCTCCGGAAGCCGTCCCGGAAGATACCGTTGTACCGGCAAACTAAGCCGGACAAGGCCGCTCACCGACCCCCGCGGAGCGAATTCCGAGCGGCGTCCGAAGCTCTGTCGCTGGTCCGTATGCAGTAGTACGGGAAGCAGGGGACGGTCACTCCCGGTGAGGCTGGACGGGCCGTACCGTCCCCCTCCCCGGAGCCTTCATGCCTCTGCGCCATGCCGTCCTCGGCCCACGCCTGCGAGCGGCGTCCGTCATCGCGGCCTGCCTCGCCGCTCTGTCCCCGGCCCCGGCCGGGGCAGCGTCCGACCCGCCGGGGCATCCGTCGCTGCAGCGCCAACTCGACGACTTCGTGCACCGGTCCGGCGGCCCGCCCGGAGCCATCGCCCTCCTGCGGACCGAGAAGGGGACCCGAGTCGTGCGCGCCGGTGTCGCCGACGTCCGTACGGGCCGCCCGCCCCGCCCCGACGACCACATGCGTGTCGCGAGCACGGCCAAGGCCTTCAGCGGGGCGGTGGCCCTCACCCTCGTCGACCACCGCGTCCTGCGGCTGGACGACACCCTGCGGGAACGGCTCCCGCAACTCCCTGACGCCTGGGGATCAGTGACGCTCCGTCAACTCCTCAACCACACCAGCGGGCTGCCGGACTTCTCGCAGAGCCCCGGATTCCTCGCCGTGCTCAGAGCCGACCCGCGCCATCAGTTCGACTCCCGGCGTCTGCTCGACTACGTCGCCCGGGAACCTCTGCGCTTCGAGCCGGGCACGCAGTACCGCTACTCGAACTCGGACAACATCGCCGTCGCGCTCATGGCGGAGGCGGCCACCGGCACGCCGTACGAAGAGCTCCTGCGCAAACTGGTCTACGCGCCGCTGCGTCTGCACTCCACGAGCCTCCCGCAGGGCTACCGGATGCCGAAGCCCTACCTCCACGGCTACGACGTGAGCCCGCCGCCTCCGGAGGACGTCAGCGAGGTCATCGGCATGTCGGGCGTCTGGGCCTCCGGGGGCATCGTCTCCACGCCGGCCGACATGACCCGCTTCGTCCGCGGCTATGCAAGCGGACGGCTCTACGGCAGGAGGGTCGTCGAGCAGCAGCGGCAGTGGGTCGAGGGGGCGTCCGAGCCCGCCGGGCCGGGCCGGAACTCCGCGGGTCTCGGCATCTTCCGGTACGAGACCCGGTGCGGGGTCGTCCTGGGGCACACGGGGAACACGCTCGGTTATACCCAGTTGATCGCGGCGACCCCCGACGGCCGCCGTTCACTGACCTTCTCGGTCACGTCCCAGGTAAACGAGTCCACCGACGCCGAACAACTGCGGAGAATGCGCGCTGTCCAGGAGAATTTCGTCTGCGCATTGTTGCGGGGCAAGAGCGAATAGCGTTATCGCGCCGCCCTGCGATTCACTTCACCACGTTTTCCCAGGTGTCCACCGCGTAATGGACCGACATTCCGTTGCGCGCGTACAACGCGGGGGCCCCGGTGGTGTTCTGGGTGTCCACGCCGAGGCCCACCGTGTCCCGCCCACGGGCCGTGAACGCCGTGAAGGCCTGCTGCAGGAGCAGACCGCCCAGGCCGCGGCCACGGGCCTCGCGTACGACCCCGAGGCTGCGGATCCATCCCATGGCCTCGCGGTCGTCGCGGGCGAGGAGGAAGCCGACGTCCCCTAGGTCCTCGGTGGAGACGATCCACACCAGGGACCAGTCGAGCCGGTCGGCGGCCACGTCGTGCAGCCACTGCTCGTACGCGCGTGGCTGGAAGTCGAAGTGCTCGGCGAAGGTGGCCTGATAGAGGGCGTGGACCTGTTTCCGGTCCGCTTCGTCGACGCAGGCGCGCACCCGCACCCCCGCGTCAGGTTCGGGTGCCGGGTCCTCGCCGCTCCGCAGCGGCCGCTCCAGCACGTGGTACCGCCGCACGACCGACCAGCCCCGCGCGCGCATCAGCGCGAGGTCGATCGTGGGCGCCACGTTCAGGTGCAGATGCACCACGGCCTTGGAGGCGCCGTTCGTCCGGGCCTTCGCCAGCGCTCTGGTCTCCATCGCGGTCAGGAGAAGCTCTCCTGCCTGCTGGTGGTCGGGCAGTACGTAGTGGTCGGCGTCGATGCGTTCGCCCTGGGAGTCGTCCCACACCAGGGCGTACGCCACCAGTCGCGGACCGTCGAAGGCCAGCCAGGAGTCGTGGCCGAGGTCCACCCCGGGGTGTCGCAGATCGGCTTCCACCTCGTGCAGATCGGTCTCGGGCCGCCCGATCTCGATCCGGTCGATCTCGTTGAGCAACTCGGTGACGGCCGGCGCGTCGGTCAGCGCGGCAGCGCGCAGGAGATAGGGCATGGGGCCAGGGTCCGGGCCGGGAGCCCGGGGCCGCAAACGAGTTTTCGCCGAGCCGGGGGAAAGCGCTCCGGGGGCCTTGCTGGGCTGCCTCTGTTGATCATGAACGAGTGGCCGGAGCAGGGGATCCGATGCGGACCGCCGGCACCGAGGTGACCACCGTGCCGACCGTCGTCGCCCTGTCGGGGTGCGGTCCCTGACGTCAGGGCTCCTCGTCGGCGGCACCGGCTGCGGTGACCCCCGGCATCGGCGATGAGGCCCTGGTGCGGGACCTTTGTGGAGAGTCGTCAAGTGTGGCACCTGATACGCCTGTTGACACTGTGACGGCTGATAAGATCATTACACTTTTCAGTAGGCTGATGACGCGTCATACGCGCGTACGGGGGACAGCCAAAACGGCCCCATCGTGAATGGAGTGACGGTTGGTCCGTCGGTAAGGTCCGCCAGCGCACAGCTGCGGGGATTTCCGGCGGTCTCATGCACGGTCAGTCTCCCGACGCGAGGCGACTTGAAGAGAGTCTCATGACGTCATTGTTCGAAGATCCACTCATGTGGGTCCTGCTCGTGATAGTCATCGCTGCGATTTTCGCAGTGATGCGCGCACGGAGAACCAGCATCCAGCTCCGGGCGAACAACAACAAACTGCACGGCGACGTGGCCTCCGTGCGGGGTCAGCTCGCCGAGCTCCAGACGACATACTCGTCGGCGAGCTCACGGCACGCCGCGGATCTGGAAGAGGTGCGCAAGGACGCCGAGTCGGCGACCAAGGCGACCCTGAAGTCGGCTGTGGGCACCCTGGCGACCCTCGCCGAGGAGCAGCTGGCCCTGCTCGACGGTCTTCAGCAGAAGTACGGTGACGACAACGCGGTCCTCGCCGACCTGATGCTGGTCGACCACACCGGCAGCCAGTTCAGCCGTCGTACCAAGGGCATCTCGGTGCTCTGCGGCGGCTGGCTCGGCCGACGCGACCGCAACGCCTCGGTGTACGACGTCGCCCGCAGCGCCCAGGGGCGGATCCGTGACTTCGACAGGGTCACCGTCCACTCCCAGGCGAGTGTCGCGATCACCAGCCGGGCGGTCGAACCGGTCGCCATGGTGCTGGCCGAACTGCTCGACAACGCCACCAAATACAGCGCCCCCGGCACCCCCGTCGAGATCAACATCCAGACCGTCCCCACCGGGATCTGTCTGGTCGTCGACGACGCCGGCCTCGGCATGGACCAGGAGACCAAGACCCGCGCCGCGGCCCTGCTGACGACGGGCGGGTCCGTGGACATCACCAGCCTCGGCGACCCGCCCAAGTTCGGCTTCGCCCTGTCCGGGAAGCTCGCCGCCGACTACGGATTCCACGTCTCCGTCGACGCGGTCTCCCCCTACGGTGGCGTGCGTGCCGTGATCCGGGTGCCCGAGAACCTTCTGACGGCGGACGTGCCCGCACCCGCGCCCGTCGTGCTCGACCACCTCGACGACGAGCCGGCGGCGGCCAAGGCGGCCCCGGTCGCCTCCCTCGTCGTGGGACAGACGGCCGGAGGTCTCCCCAAGCGCCGCCGGCGCCGCAACGGCGCCGTCTCCGTGGTGGCCTCGCCCGGCTCGGAGGTGCCCGACCTGGACGAGATCGGTGAGGAGACCGCCACCCGGCTCAAGGCATTCGCTCGCGGAACCCTGCTCGGGCGGGACTCAGACAACATGGAAGGACCTCAGAACCAGTGAATCCCGACCTGTCGTGGGTGCTGAACGACGTGCTCGAGGTGCGCGGAGCCCGCCACGCCATCCTCGTCTCGGCGGACGGCCTGCTGATGCAGCGGTCCGACGGCATCGTCCGAGACGACGCCGAGCGCAACGCCGCCGCGATGAGCTCTCTGCAGTCCCTGTGCCGCAGCGTCGCCCCCTTCGTCGGCGGCGGCCAGGGCCTCTGGAAGCAGACACTGATCGAGTTCGACGGAGGCTGGATCTTCCTCATCGCCGGGGGCAGCGGCTCCTACCTCGCCGTCTCGACCGCGCTGGACGTCGACATGGAGGCGATGTCGATCCGGATGCAGAAGACAGTGGGCGCGCTGACCAAGGCGATGAGCGCCACGCCGCGCCAGAACACCGGCGCAGACGCATGACCTGGCCCGGCGGCGAGGGCGCTCCGGTAACCAGCGACTTCGTCCGCTCGTACGTCATCACGGGCGGCCGCCGTCTTCCCTCCGACGACGACCTGGCCCTCCACACGCTGGTCTGCCTGGCCCCCGACCGGGCGCAGCCGCTGGGGGCGGGCCCCGAAGTGCGGGCCATCTGGGAGCTCTGTTCGGGCGGCTACCTGTCGGTCGCCGAAGTGGCCGGGCACCTCGGGCTGCCCGTCGGTGTGGCCCGGCTGCTGCTGACCGATTTATTCGAGCAGGGGCACCTCCTGCGCCGCGCTGAACCGGCCCCCGCCCAGCATGTTCCCCGAGCGATTCTCGAGAAGGTTCTGCATGGACTCGAAACCCTCAACATCGGCTGACTCCACGGCGAACGGCTCCATCTACGTCTCCGCCGAGGTGACCACCGCCGCGAAGATCCTGGTGGTCGGGCATTTCGCCGTGGGCAAGACGACCTTCATCGGGTCCTTGTCGGAGATCACTCCTCTGCGCACCGAGGAGAAGATGACCCAGGCGTCCATGCACGTCGACAACCTGCGTGGGGCGCCGGACAAGGCGACCACCACCGTGGCGCTGGACTTCGGCCGGCTGACACTGAGCGACGAGCTCGTGCTCTACCTGTTCGGCACCCCCGGGCAGCAGCGCTTCATGCAGTTGTGGGAGGACATGGCCCGCGGCGCGCTGGGCGCCCTGCTCCTGGTCGACCCGTCACGGCTGGAGGAGACGTTCCCGGTCATCGACCTGATCGACGAGTACGGCCTCGAGTACGCGATCGCCGTCAACACCTTCTCGCAGACGAGTCACTTCGAGGAGGACGAGATCCGCGAGGCACTCGACCTGCTCCCGGACACGCCCGTCATCTACTGCGACGCACGCGACCAACGGTCCTCCGCCCGGGCCCTGATCGCCCTGGTGCGTCACCTGCTCGACCGCGCAGCCTGAACCACCACCCCGTGGCCCGGACCGTACGGTCCGGGCCACCAAAAGACACAGACATGGACGTTCACGACATGGCCGCCGCCGGTGCGGCCAGATGCCCCATGGTTACGACGGCTCCTTCGCTGCCGACCTGCAGAAGGTCTACGAGTACATACGGGCGCACGGTTGGGCCGGCCCGGTCGAACTCGCTCCCGGTGTCGACGCCACGCTCGTCGTCGGTCACGAGACGGCCCTGCGGGTGCTCCAGAACCCCGTCCAGTTCGGCCCCACCCCGGCCACCCGGATGGCATCGGCGTACGGCGTACCGGGCACGCCCCGTCCGGCTGTCGTCCAGCCGCCCGTGAAGAAGGAGTTCTGGAGCAGCTTCCTCGAGATCTTCCGTGTCTGACGGCTCAGCTTCGGCCACCTGGTGCCGGCGCGGGGACTGGCGACTGTTCACGTCCCCTCTCCGGCACCAGCGTTCGTTTCGGGCGGGGTCGTCCTGCGACCTCGACACGAACCGGGTCGCCCCCCCATTTCTGCACGGCAGCCCCCTGAGCATCGAAAACAGGTGTCCCCTCGGCCGGCTCGATGGTAGGGCTGGGACTCAGCAACAGAGCTGTTCGGAGAGGGAGTTCATGCGAGACACCGCCGATTTCATCGCGGACGCCTATGCGCTCGGCGCGGGAACGTGGACGCTGGCGCCCGTCGCCCGCGGCGCCCTGGGGCAGATCTGGAAGCTGTCCGGCAACGGCACGTCGTGGGCGGTGAAGGAACTCCTCTTCGAGAAGGACGAGCCGGACGTCCGTGCCGAGTCCGCACTGCGCGACGCGGCGGAGCAGCGGGGAATCGCCGCGCCGCGACTCATGCCCGACCGCACCGGCTCCCATGTCGTACGACTGCCCGAAGGCTCCTGGGCGAAGCTGTACGACTGGGTCGACGGTAGCGCCGCGGACCCCACGGACCCGGAGTCCGTGAAGTGGTGCGGCCGGACCCTGGCCCTCCTTCACCAGGCCGGAGAGGGCGCGAGCGGTACACCGGACGCCTGGTACGAGGAATGCCACCAGGCAGACGACTGGGCCGAGTTGCACGACAGGACCGAGCGGACGGGTACGCCCTGGGCAGGGGAACTGGGCCGGTTCATCGCCACCGCAGGGGCCGAACTGGCGCGGTATGTCTCGCCGTCGGCCCCCGGTGACGTGGTGACGTCCCACCTCGACATGCGGCCCCAGAACGTCCTGATCGGACACGACGGGCCGGTCCTCCTCGACTGGGACAACACCGGACCCGTCTCGGCCGAGCGTGAACTCGCCCGTGCCGTCTACGTGTGGTCGGGCGGCAACCGCTTCGACGACGCGTCCGCCCGCCGCCTGCTGCGCGCCTACCGGGACGCCGGGGGCCCCGCGGCCGTCAGGAGCCTGGACGCCTTCTCGATGCTGTTCGCGACGGACCTCAACTACGTGTACGTACAGGCCGAATGCGCGGTCGACCCGGAAGTGACCGCCGACCAGCGCGACTTCGCGAGCCGCGAGACCGTGGCCGCGCTGCGGCGCCTGCCGGACCTGGCCGCCGTCACCCGCCTGACGGAAGCCGTGGCCGCCGCATGAGGGGCGTGCCGCAAGCGACCGCAGTCTCCCGCTGACCGCCCACGTCGACGGCAGTGCATGAGAACCCGATCCGCGGCGGCGCAGGACGGCGCTGCGTCACATCACCGGACAACGGGGGGCCCGGTCCGGAACCGACGGCCCTCAACCGCGTGGTCAAGGCCGCTTCGGGTCGGCGGGGCCTGCTCGACCCGGGGACGGCACCGGGCCCCCGGGCGTCGCCCGGCACCCGGCACTAGTGTCTTCGGCATGAGCGAAAACCCCGCGCGGTCCGTCACCGTCGAGCGCACCCGCACAGGCCACTTCGTCGCCACCAACACCCGAGGCGGCACGATCGACTTCGGCACCGGCTCCGACGGCGAGTTCACCCCGGTCGAGCTGCTCCTGGCCGCGCTCGGCGGCTGTACGGCGGTGGACGTCGACCTGGCCACCAGCCGGCATGCCGAACCCGCATCCTTCTCCGTCGAGGTGACCGGCAACAAGGTCGACGACGCGCTCGGCAACCGGCTGACCGACCTCGCGGTCACCTTCACCGTCACCTTCCCGGACGGCGAGGGCGCGGACCGGGCCCGCACGATCCTGCCCCGGGCGGTGAAGACCTCCCACGACCGCCTCTGCACGGTCAGCCGCACGGTCGAGATCGGCACGCCCGTCACCGCGCGGGTCGAGGACGCCTGACCTCCTCCTTCACTCCGACCGCAGCTGCGTACGCTGTCCCCGTGTCAGCCTCCCGCCTGCGTCGCGTCGCCGTTCTCGTCCTCGAAGGCGCGAAGCCACTGGACGTCGGGATTCCCGCGCAGGTGTTCACCACACGCGCGAGCATGCCGTACGAGGTACGACTGTGCGGCGCGGCGCCCGGGCTCGTGAGCGGCGGCGACGGACTGTCATACCACGTCGCCCACGGTCTGGACACGCTCGCATGGGCGGACATCGTCTTCATCCCCGGCTACCGGCACCCGGACCGTGAGGACCCACCCCCGCCCGTCCTCGGTGCGCTCGTCGCCGCGCACGGCCGGGGGGCGCGACTGGCCGCCATCTCGACCGGGGCGTTCGCGCTGGCCGCGACCGGCCTGCTCGACGACAGGCGGGCCACGACCCACTGGCATTACACGAGGGCGCTCGCGGCGAAACACCCCCTGATCCGGGTCGACGAGAACGTGCTGTTCGTCGACGAGGGCAGAGTGCTGACATCGGCGGGCGCCGCCTCCGGCATCGACCTGTGCCTGCACATCCTGCGGGGCGACCTCGGGGTGTCAGCCTCCAACCATGCGGCCCGGCGCCTGGTCGCGGCCCCGTACCGCAGCGGGGGGCAGGCGCAGTACGTGCCGCGCAGCGTGCCCGAACCCCTCGGTGAGCGCTTCGCCGCCACCAGGGAATGGGCCCTGCACCGACTCGGCGACCCCCTCACGCTCGACATACTGGCGCAGCAGGCCGCGGTCTCGCCGCGCACCTTCTCGCGCCGCTTCGTCGAGGAGACCGGGTGCACGCCGATGCAGTGGGTCATGCGCTCCCGCATCGACATGGCCCGCGAACTGCTGGAGCGTTCGCAGCGCAGTGTCGAGCAGATCGCGACCGACGTCGGGCTGGGAACCGGCGCGAATCTGCGGACGCACTTCCAGCGGATCCTCGGCACCACCCCGAGCGAGTACCGGCGCACCTTCACCACAGGCGAGTAGCCGGTGGCGCGATCCTTTTGAACCATGGCGATCGCGCCACTGGCAGCGGAGCATGCCGCACGCGAGCCTGGTGGACACAGACAGTGGACATCGGGACGGGACACAGATTCATGACTCGCATCGCCATCAACGGATTCGGCCGCATCGGACGCAACGTGCTGCGCGCGTTGCTCGAACGGGACAGCGCCCTGGAGATCGTCGCCGTCAACGACCTCACCGAGCCCGCCACTCTCGCGAGGCTGCTGGCCTACGACAGCACGGCCGGCCGGCTCGGGCGTCCGGTGACCGTCGACGGAAACACCCTGGTCGTCGACGGCCGCCGTATCACCGTGCTCGCCGA
The DNA here is from genome assembly GCF_036174265.1 of Streptomyces sp. NBC_00285. Lineage (NCBI taxonomy): Bacteria > Bacillati > Actinomycetota > Actinomycetes > Kitasatosporales > Streptomycetaceae > Streptomyces > Streptomyces sp. NBC_00285. The sequence continues at coordinate 9,640,909 of NZ_CP108055.1, forward strand.
GCGCGAACCGGCCCAACTGCCCTGGGCCGAACTCGGCATCGACATCGTGCTCGAGGCCACCGGGCGGTTCACCTCGGCCAAGGCGGCCCGCGCCCACCTCGACGCGGGCGCGAAAAAGGTCCTCGTCAGCGCGCCCTCGGACGGCGCCGACGTCACCCTGGCGTACGGGGTCAACACCGACGCCTACGACCCGGACGTGCACACGATCGTCTCCAACGCCTCCTGCACGACCAACGCGCTCGCTCCGCTGGCCAAGGTGCTGGACGACGTCGCCGGCATCGAGCACGGCTTCATGACGACCGTGCACGCCTACACCCAGGAGCAGAACCTCCAGGACGGCCCGCACCGCGACGCCCGTCGCGCCCGCGCTGCCGGCGTCAACATCGTGCCCACCACGACGGGCGCCGCCAAGGCGATCGGCCTCGTGCTGCCCAATCTGGACGGCAAGCTCTCCGGCGACTCGATCCGCGTTCCGGTCCCGGTCGGCTCGATCGTCGAGCTCAACACGACCGTCGCCCGCGAGGTGAGCCGCGAGGACCTGCTCGCCGCGTACCGCACCGCCGCCGAGGGACCTCTCGCAGGTGTCCTCGAGTACTCGGAGGACCCCCTGGTGTCCTCCGACATCACCGGCAACCCCGCCTCGGCGATCTTCGACTCGGCTCTCACCCGCGTGGAAGGCCGTCACGTCAAGGTGGTCGCCTGGTACGACAACGAGTGGGGCTTCTCGAACCGCGTGATCGACACACTGCAGCTCCTCGCGCAGGGCTGAGCCGGACGGCAGGGCCTACCGGTACGCAGGCGAACGGGCGGTCGAGTCAACCGCGTTGACGATCCCAGCGACCGCGGCCCGGCGGGCGCTGCCGGTCGGCGCCTGCCGCCCCGGGACGATCAGAAGCTGAGGGGGGAATGCCTTTCCCCCAGCGGCCGACCCAAGTCGACGACATGGCGGCGGCAACTGGCCGGGCGCATCAGCCAGGTCTCCCCATGCCACTCCGTGATCGTCACAGGTCGTGATCTACTTCTGCTCCTGGTACCCGATCGACGTGAGACCGAGGTCATGACCAACCACTGCTGCGAGGCGCTGGACAGCCACGTGAAGGCGACCTGTGACCAGCACGATGACCCCTTTGACTGACCGGACGCTCTGGTCGGCTTCGACCCCAGGTTCCAGGAGTACGGGCTGATCATCCATGACGGCGGCACAGCGAGTGTCGGGATCGACTTCTGCCCCTGGTGCGGCCGGCGCCTCCCCGAGTCGCAGCGTGACCGGTGGTTCGACGAGCTGGAACGCCGCGGGATCGATCCGCAGGAGGAAGAAATCCCCGCCGAGTTCCTTGACGACAGATGGCTCGCCTCACTACCCAGGGAAGAATGAGCCAACTCTGCTCCGCCTCTTTCGGCCCGTACCCTGACCGGACGATGTGGAACGACGTCTACGTGCGGCGACCGGCCGCGGTACCCGCGATGCTGTCCAAGCTCGTCGAATCGGCCGGGGCCCGCCGGGGCGCGATCATCGGAGCCCACCTCGTCGCCCTGGTCCGTACAGGCGCCACGTCCAAGAGTGGCGTCCCTGCCGAACGCCGGGCGGCGACATGAGCCGGCCCTCGCAGGCCCAGCCGGACCGCCCCGGGATGAGGCTGCAGCCCCTGACCGAGACCGGGGCACACCGCATCGAGCACTGGTTCGACCACCCTGAGGTCCAAAGGCGCCTGGGCGGCCGCTCGTGGATCCGCCGTCAGCTGCAGGTGATCGGCCAGGACGTCGGCGCCACCTTCCGCGGCGCGGTGGTGTTGCGCTCCCACGGGTGGATCGGCCTGGATCAGGCCGGGACGCCGGTCGCGTTCATCTGCGGCGACGTCTACGACCGCTGGGTCCGCTACCACGGCGAAGGTGCCGAGGGCCCCGTTCTGTCCGTCGCCGACGCCCGGCTCGCCATGGGCCTGGCCTACCTGGTGGACCCCGGCCGATGGCGGCAGGGACACGGCCGCTCCGTCCTCCAGGCCGTCCTCACCCAGCCCGACGCCGGCGATGTCCAGACGTTCTTCTGCGGCATCGACGCCGACAACCATGCCAGTCGCAACTGCGCCGAGTCCGCCGGCTTCACCCTCCCCGACCTCGAACCGGACCACGAGGGGATGCTCTACTACCGCCGAACCAGGCCCAGTTGACCGCGAAGAACAGGCCCCTGTCCGGAGTGGGGAAAGCCGCGCTTGTGCGCCACCTGGTCGAACTCGGCTATGGCGTCGTCGATCAGTAGATGTTCTCTGCACGCTCGCGCCCGCCACCTGCTTGGGACGTTCGGTGTCCCGGACACTCGCGGCGGAAGCGAACGGATCACCTCCCAGGGAATTCACGAGCCACGGGCGGTCGCCGTTCGCCACCATGTGACCCTGTAGCAATACATCGGATGAGTCAAGCCTCTGTTGCGGGTTGCCGGTGAGGGAGGAGTGGCTGACTGGTTCGATCAGCGCTTGAAATTGCATGAGATGCGCGTCCTGCTGAAGTTATTGACAGGTACACAGGCGCCTCCTAGGTTCCCGATACACCCGATGTATCGATGATCCGTCAGGTCTGGAGGACGAGATGACCTCAGAGCCGGGGCAGTACTCGCAGGTACCCCGAAGAGCCGTGATCGGCACCGCGCTGGGTGGAGTGGCGACGACCGTTTTACCCGGGACGGCCCACGCCGGACAGCCCGTGCACGCCGAAAGCGGCGGCAAGCACCCCTGGGTGCTCCGCGACACCATGACCACCGACAGGGCCTGGGCCGCATTCCTGCGCGGCCAGGACCTGTTGTGGACCAGGCTGCCCACACTCTGGTACGAGGGCCCGTTCCTCGGCGACGGTCTGCTCGGCAGCATGATCTACCAGGAGCCCGGCGCCAACCGGATCCGCTTCACCGTCCAGCACGGCGAAGTCCAGGACCACCGGCCCGAGTTCGGCAGCGGCTGGGGCACCTGCCGGCTGCCCGTCGGTCACCTCACCCTCGAACCGGTCGGCACCATCACCGCCGTCGACTGGCGACTGAGTCTGTGGAACGCCGAACTCACCGGCACCGTCACCACCACCGCCGGCACCCTCACCCTCGCCGCCCTCATCCACGACGAGGTCCTGGCCGTGCGTGTGACGGCCGACGGAGGCGAACGAGGCACCTGGACCTTCCACCCCGAGGAGGCCATCAGCCCCCGCAAGATCAGCGAGGCGCCGCCCGCCGACTACACCGCCAACCCGCCCTGGACCACCCGCACCACCACCGACGGCACCGAGCAGGTCCTCCAGCCCCTCACCGGCGGTGGCCAGACCGCCACGGCCCACCGCCGCACCGGCGACGACCTGCTGCTCAGCGTCGGGCACAGTCACCCGTCCGACACCGCCGCCGCGGCCGACTCACTGCGCAACCTCGGTCGCGCGAAGTCCTACAAGGCGCTCAGGCAACGGCACATCCAGTGGTGGCACGCCTTCTACCGCAAGAGCTTCGTCTCCTTCCCCGACCAGCGGCTCCAGAGCTTCCACTGGATCCAGCTCTACAAGGTCGCCTCCGCGAGCCGCGCCGGCGGCCCCGTGATGGCCACCTCCGGGCCCTGGCTGGAGCCCACTCCCTGGCCCGCGGTCTGGTGGAACCTCAACGTCCAACTGGAGTACTGGCTCATCCACGGCTTCAACCACCCGGAACTGGACTCCCTGGCCACCACGCTGCGCCAGAACCAGGAACAGCTCATCGCCAACGTGCCCGCCGCCTACCGCGCCGACAGCTCCGGTGTCGGTCGCAGCTCCGACATGTTCGCCAACCGCGGCGTGGGCCGGCCCGGCACCGGTGCCGAGACCGGCGACCTCACCTGGGCCCTGCACAACGTATGGCTGTCCTACCGCCACTCCATGGACAAGTCCCTGCTGCGCGACACCGTCTACCCGGTACTGCGCCGGGCCGTCAACTACTACCTGCACTTCCTCACCCCGGGCAGCGACGGCAAGCTCCACCTGCCGAGCACGCTCTCGCCCGAATACCCCGTCGTGCCGCCGCAGGACACCAACTACGACCTGGCACTGATCCGCTGGGGCTGCCAGACACTCATCGAGTCCTGCGAACTGCTCGGCGTGGACGACGAGTTGAAGCCGCGCTGGCAGGAGGTGCTGGCCAAGCTCACGCCGTACCCGGTCGACGACAACGGCTTCATGATCGGCGCCGACACCCCGTACGCGCAGTCCCACCGGCACTACTCGCACCTGCTGATGGTGTACCCGCTGTACCTCGTCAACTGGGACCAGCCCGAGAGCCGCGACCTGATCACGAAGTCCATCGTCCGCTGGCACGCGCTGACCGGCGCCCACCGCGGCTACAGCTACACCGGTGCCGCCTCGATGTACGCGATGGCCGGCGACGGCGACACGGCGATCACCTATCTGCGCAAGTTCTTCGACCCGACCACGCGCTACCCCTGCCGCGTCAACACCCACTACACCGAGGCCGGCCCGGTCATCGAGACCCCGCTGTCCGCCTCGCAGTCCCTGCACGACATGTTCTGCCAGAGCTGGGGCGGAGTGGTCCGCGTCTTCCCGGCCGTGCCGGCCGCCTGGACGGACCTCACCCTGCACAACTTCCGCACCCAGGGCGCCTTCCTGGTCACCGCCGTCCGCAAGGCGGGGAAGACCCGGTTCATCAGGGTCAGAAGTCTGGCGGGGGAGCCCCTCCGGCTCCGCCACGGCCTCACCGGCCATCTCACCGTGTTGCTCGACGACGGCACCCCGGCCCGCACCCACGACCTCGGCGACGGCACCCTCGCCATCGACCTGCCCCGCGGCCACGAGGTGCTCGTCCACTCCGGCTCCCGCCCCGACCTGAGCATCGCGCCCGTCGCCGTCAGCGAGCCGGGACCGGCGTGGGGCCTGCCGTAGAGGGCCACACACCTCGGAGGGATTCCATGGCTGTTCCGATCAGAACCGCGGTCGCCGCGCTCTGCGCCTCGCTGGCGGCCGCACTCCTCACCACCGTCCCCGCACGTGCCGACCAGCCCGACGACCAGAACGTCCAGCACGACCAAGCCTGGTCCGTGTCCACAGGAGCACACGCGCCCCGCGCACAGATCACCCTCGACGACGCCACCGGCACACTGACTCTCGCGGTGTCCCGGGACGGCCGTACGGTCATCGAACCGTCCCCCGTCGGCATCGTCACCGAACAGGCTGACCTGTCCAAGGACTTGCGCTTCCTGCACGTCAAGAACCGTAAGGTGCAGGAGCGTTACCGGACGAAGTCCGGCAAACGCCTGGACCGCCACGTCCGCATGAACGAGACCCGTCTGTCGTTCGCCACCACCGCGGGGGCCCGCCTCGACCTCGTCGTCCGCGCCTCCGCCGACGGTGTCGCCTACCGGTACGTCCTGCCCACCGGATCCGGTGACGTCCTCGCCGAGACCTCCGCCTTCGACCTCCCGCCGGACGCGCGCGCCTGGCTGGGCACCTACCGGGTCGACAACGAGGGCCAGTTCGCCCAGTACACCGCAGCGACGGCCCCCACCGCCGACTACTCCGACCAGGCCCTGTTCGCAACCGACGGCGGCTACACGCTGCTTGCCGAGTCCGGCGTCAGCGGTACGTACTCCGGCGCCCGCCTCGCCCACCAGCAGGGCTCCGGCACCTACCGCATCAAGCTCGCCGACGACCGCGTCGCCTCCACCGGCGCCCTGGCCACCCCGTGGCGGGCCATGGTCACCGGCGACCTCGCGACCGTCACCCGCTCCACCTTCACCGACGACCTCGCCCCCGCCTCCAAGGTCCGCGACACCTCCTGGATCAAGCCCGGCACCGTCCTGTGGACCTGGCTCGCCGGCGGCAGGGAAGCGGGTCAGAGCCTCGCCGCGCAGAGGGCGTACGTCGACTACGCGGCCGAACGCCACTGGCCGTACGAGGCAGTTGACGCCGGCTGGTACTACCGGCCGGGGGAGTGGGACGTCACCGATCCCGACTGGCAGACCGACAGCTGGATGCCGGAACTCGTCCGGTACGCCCGCGCCAAGGGCGTCGGAATCGTCGTCTGGATCCACCAGCGCGACCTCGACACCGCCGACGAACGCGCCCAGTGGCTGCCCACCCTGGAGAAGTGGGGCATCAAGGGCGTGAAGATCGACTTCATGAACTCCGAGGCCCAGCCCATGCTCCAGTGGTACGACACCATCCTCGCGGAGACGGCCGCCCACCACCTCATGGTCGACTTCCACGGGTCCACGATCCCCAAGGGCATCCAGCGCACCTGGCCGCAGGTGATGACCCTGGAAGGCGTGGCGGGGGAGGAGAAGCGCACCAACACCGCCGCCCACCTCACCACCCTGCCCTTCACCCGCAACGTCATCGGCTCCATGGACTTCACCCCCGGCGCCTTCCAACGCGTCGGACTGCGCCCCAACTCGGACGCGGCCGAGGTCGGCCTCACCGTCGCCTACGAGTCGGGGCTCCAGATGTACGCGGGCACCCCGCAGTCGTACGACGCCCGGCCGCTCGCCCGGGCCTACTTCGACCAGGTCCCCGCCGCCTGGGACGACACGCGACTGCTCGCCGGTGAACCCGGCCAGGAGGCCGTGCTGGCCCGCCGCAGCGGTGACCGTTGGTTCCTGGGTGGGGTCTACGCCGGCGCCGCCCGCACCGGCAAGGTGCCGTTGACCCTCGGTCCGGGACGGTGGCTGGTGGAGACGATCCGAGACGGTTCCGACGGCCTCGTCCAGGACCGGCATGTGCTGCGCGGCGGCGGCACACTGAGCGTCGACGTCGTGGCGAACGGCGGTTTCGTCGCGCTCGCCTGCCCCTGGCGGGCAGGCGTCACCACCTGCTACCGCTGAGCGCACGGTCGTTCCGGGAGTGGTGTCCGGTCGGTGATGTCGCCGATCGGACACGGCTCCCGGACGCCGGACTTCCGCACCGGGCCCCGCCAGATCACCGGGCCTCGCTAGGCTGGGTCCCGGAGGTGCCCAAGTGGCCGAAGAGGCACGGCAGTTGCAGGAAGTTCCCGAGTCCATGACGTCCACGACGGTCGTCGTGATAGGCGCGGGTCCGGCCGGGATGACCGTCGCCACCCTGCTCCAGCACAGCGGCATCGACTGCGTCGTACTCGAACGCAGCTCCCGCGACCACGTGGCGCAGCGCCAGCGCGCCGGGATCGTCGAGACCCGCGCGGTCCGGATGTTCGAGTCCTGGGGACTGACGGACCGTGTCCTCGGCGGTGTCCCCTATGACGGCATCCTGGAGTTCCGGGTGGACGGCCACAGTCATCTGGTCTCCGACAGCGACGGCTCCCAAGGCCCCGCGGCCCGCCTGTGCCCCCAGCAGGTTCTCGTGCAGAAGCTCACCGCGACCTTCCTGGAGGGCGGAGGCGACCTGCGGTTCGAGGCCGCCGACGTCTCCCTGCACGACCTGACCGGCGAGCGGCCCACGGTCCGCTACCGCGCTCCGGACGGCACGCCTCGCGCCATCACCTGCGCATTCGTGGCGGGCTGCGACGGCGACCGCGGAGTGAGCCGTACGGCGGTCCCCGACGGCGTGCTCACCGCGCACGCCTTCGACCACGGCATCGGCTGGCTCACGGTCCTCGCCGACGCCCCGCCCCCGGCCCACCCCCTCCTGGCCGTCAGCCGACAGGGCTTCGCCGCCCACTTCCCCCGCGGCCCGCACTCCAGCCGCTACTACCTCCAGTGCCCGCCCGACGACCATCCCGACGCCTGGTCGGAGACCCGCGTCTGGGACGCCCTGCGCACCAGGCTCGGCGACCCCGCCCTCGCCTCCGGCCCGATCACCGACCGCGAGATCTTCCGGCTCCGCAGCCTCGTCCATGACCCCATGCAGTACGGCCGTCTCTTCCTGGTCGGCGACGCGGCGCACATCGTGTCCCCCATGGGCGGCAAGGGCATGAACCTCGCCCTGTACGACGCCGATCTCCTCGCCCGAGCCGTGCGCGATGTCGTCCGAGGCGACGACGACACCGCCCTGCGTACCTACTCGTCGCGCTGTCTGCGCCGGGTCTGGAACGACCAGGAGTTCTCCCATTGGCTCACCCGGACCCTCCACGACGCGGGCGACGCCGAGCCCTTCCTGCGCAACCTCGCGCGCGCCCGACTCGACCGGCTCTTCAACTCCCCGGCCTCGGCCGGCGCCTTCGCGGAACTCATGACGGGCCTGGACCCGACCGGCCGCACGGTCACTGAGAACCTCCCCGGCAACCTTTCCGGCGTCGGCGGCGACTGACGATTCGGAAGGTCCCTCCGGCGGAGGACCGCCCCTACTCTGCGCACCCGGTCAACTCGACCTCGGTCCAAAGGCGTTCGCGAAGCTCGCCGCCCCCGTCCAGGGCCCGGTTCGACAGCCGGGCATGGGGCCCTGACCAGGGACCGTTCCGCCGAACGTCACCGTCATGACGGAACGGTCCTTGCACACGCCTGCTGTAGAGCGAGCGTCAGCTGGTGGTGGGGTTGCCGTAGTAGGCGTCGGGTCCGTGCTTGCGGGTGTAGTGGCGGTTGAGGAGGTGGGGCGGTGGGGGAGCCGTCGGCGACAGGGCGAGGGTGTGGAGGGCGATGTCGGCGACGGCTTCGCAGATGATGGCGTGTTCGAGGGATTTACGTGCGCTGGCGCCCCAGGTGAAGGGGCCGTGGTGGGCGACGAGGGCGGCGGGGACTTCCAGAGCCCGCTGATCGTCGCCTTCCAGGAGGTCCACGATGACTTGGCCGGTGTTGTACTCGTAGTCCTTCGCGCACTGTTCGGCGGTGAGGTCGGGGGTGACGGGGATGGGGCCGTTGAAGGTGTCGGCGTGGGTGGTGCCCAGGACGGGGATGTCACGGTGGGCCTGGGCGAAGGCGACGGCGTGGGTGGAGTGGGTGTGGGTGATGCCGCCGATGGAGGGAAAGGCCTGGTACAGGCTGCGGTGGGTTTCCGTGTCGGTGGAGGGGCGCAGGTCACCGTTGACGACGATGCCGTCGGAGAGGCGGACGGTGACGAGGTGGTCGAGGGTGAGCTGGTCGTAGGGCACGCCGGACGGTTTGATCACGAACACGCCGGCGGTGCGGTCGATGCCGCTGACGTTGCCCCAGGTCAGGGTGGCCAGTCCGGCCTCGGGGATGGCCAGGTTGGCTTCCAGGACTTCCTTGTGGAGTCCGTCCGGGGCGGTCGTGGTCATTTCGTGTCTCCTTGGGTGTGGTTGGTGGTGGTGGTTAGAGGTTTTGGGCGAGGCGGTGGTAGGCGGCGTTCCAGCGGAGTTCTTTGGCGAATTGGTTGGTGGTGGTGTTTTCGTCGATGGTGAGGAGTTCGACGTTGGTCATGGTGGCGTAGTCGGTGAGGGTTTCGAGGTCGAGGGCGGTGCTGAGGACGGTGTGGTGGGGTGCGCCGGCCAGGAGCCAGCTTTCGGCGGATTCGGCGAGGGAGGGGTGGGGTGTCCAGACGGCGCGGGCGACGGGGAGGTTGGGGAGGTCCTGGTCGGGGGTGACGACGTCGATGGTGTTGGCGGTGAGGCGGAAGCGGTCGCCGAGGTCGGAGAGGCCGACGACGATGGCGGGGCCTGCGGCGGCGTTGAAGACGAGGCGGACGGGGTCTTCGCGGTCGCCGATGGACAGGGGGTGGATTTCGCAGGTGGGTCGGTCGGCGGCGATGGTGGGGCAGACTTCGAGCATGTGGGCGCCGAGGACGCGGGGGGTGCCGGGGCCGAGGTGGTAGGTGTAGTCCTCCATGAAGCTGGTGCCGCCGTGCTGTCCTGCGGCCATGACTTTCATGGTGCGCAGGAGGGCGGAGGTTTTCCAGTCGCCTTCGCCGCCGAAGCCGTAGCCGTCGGCCATCAGGCGTTGCACGGCCAGGCCGGGGAGTTGGCGCAGGGCGCCGAGGTCTTCGAAGTTGGTGGTGAAGGCGGTGAAGTTGCCTTCGGTGAGGAAGGTGCGCAGGCCCAGTTCCTGGCGGGCGGCGTAGACGAGGGAGTCGTGGCGGTCGGCGCCGGGGCGCAGTTCGGGGGCGACGTCGTAGAGGTCGGTGTATTGGGTGGCGAGTTCCCGGGCCGTCTTGTCTTCTACTGCGTCGACGACGGCGACGAGGTCGTTGACGCCGTAGGTGTTGACGGAGTAGCCGAAGCGGAGTTGGGCTTCGACTTTGTCGCCTTCGGTGACGGCGACGTCGCGCATGTTGTCGCCGAAGCGGGCCAGGCGCAGGGTGCGGGAGGCGTGGCGGCCGGCGGCGGCGCGGGCCCAGGCGGTGATCCGGTGGGTGACGCGGGGGTCGGTGGCGTGACCGGCGACGATCTTCCGGTTGACGCCGACGCGGGCTTCGATGTGGCCGAATTCGCGGTCGCCGTGGGCGGCCTGGTTGAGGTTCATGAAGTCCATGTCGATGCTGGGCCAGGGCAGTGACTGGTTGTGCTGGGTGTGGAAGTGCAGCAGTGGCCGGTCCAGGGCGGACAGGCCGGCGATCCACATTTTGGCCGGGGAGAAGGTGTGCATCCAGGCGATCACGCCGACGCAGGTGTCGGAGGTGCTGGCCTCCTGGCAGACGCGGCGGATCGCCTCGGCGTCGGTCAGGACCGGCTTCCACACGATCCGGACCGGGATCTGCGCGTTCTCGTCCAGCAGGCCGCAGATCTCCCGGGACTGCGCGGCCACCTGCTCCAGCACATCATCGCCGTACAGACCCTGACTACCCGTCAGAAACCAGATCTCCTGACCCGGAAAAGAAGACGTGTCGCTGCTCATAAGGGGTGTTCCTTTCACACAGAGGGAAATCGACCGTGCGCACGCAGGCGCAGGCAGGCAGGCGGGCGTGGCGGGTCAGGCCATGGCTTGGGCGCGGAGGGTGCGCAGGCGGTGCATGACCTGGTTGGTGCCGCGGCCGAAGTAGTCGTGCAGGAGCTGGTATTCGGCGTAGAGGCGGTCGTAGGCGGCGGCCCGGTCGGGGTCGGGCTGATACACGCCGCGTTCGGCCTTGCCCATCGAGCGGGCGCAGGCCTGGATGTCGGGGTAGGCGCCGGCCGCGACCGCGGCGTGCATGGCCGCACCCAGCGCGGGACCCTGGGCGGAGGCGATCACACTCAGCGGCAGCCGCGTGACATCGGCGTAGATCTGCATGAGCAGGGCGTTCTTCGTCAGCCCGCCCGCGATGATCAGCTCACCCACCGGCACCCCCGAGGCTTCGAACGCCTCGATGATGGTCCGCGTCCCGAACGCGGTCGCCTCCAGCAACGCCCGGTAGATGTCCTCCGGACGGGTCGAGAGGGTCTGGCCCACGATCACACCGCTCAGGTCGTGGTCGACCAGGACGGAACGGTTGCCGCTGTGCCAGTCCAGCGCGACCAGACCGTGCTCCCCCACCTTCTGCCCGGCCGCCAGCCCGGTCAGATACTCGTGCGGATCCTGACCCAGAGCGGCAGCCTGCTCCGCATAAGCGGCGGGGAAACCGGTCCGGATGAACCAGCCGAAAATATCGCCGACCCCGCTCTGCCCTGCCTCATACCCCCACAGCCCGGGCAGGATCCCCCCGTCCACGACCCCGCACATGCCCGGCACCACACCCTGCTGGTCCGAACTCATCACATGACACGTCGAGGTGCCCATGATGGCCACCATCTGCCCCGGCGCAACGGCTCCGGCCGCGGGCGCCGTGACATGCGCGTCCACGTTGCCGACACACACCGCGATGCCCTCCGGCAGGCCCGTCCACGCCGCCGCCTCGGCCGTCAGCGACCCGGCCCGCCCGCCCAGCTGACCGATCGGATGCTCCAGCTTGTCCGCCACAAACCCCGCGAACTCCGGGTTCAGCGCCGCCAGGAACTGCTCCGAGGGATACACACCGTCCTGAAGCTGACCCTTATACCCGGCCGTGCAGGCGTTACGGACATACGTGCCGCACAACTGCCACACGATCCAGTCCGCCGCCTCCACCCACCGCTCCATCCGGTGATACAGCTCCGGATCCTCCTCCAGCAACTGCAACGCCTTCGCGAACTCCCACTCCGAAGAAATCTTCCCCCCGTACCGCTGCAGCCAGGCTTCCTTACGCTCCCCCGCCAACTGCGTGATCCGGTCCGCCTGCGCCTGCGCCGCATGATGACGCCACAACTTCACATACGCATGCGGACGCCCCGACAGGCCCTCCACCTCACACAACGGCGTCCCGTCCGCCAGCACCGCAACCATCGTGCACGCCGTGAAATCCGTCCCGATCCCCACCACCCGACCGGCATCCACCCCCGCCACCGACAACGCCGCCGGCACCGCATGACGCAACACATCCACATAATCCGACGGCACCTGCAACGCCCAGTCCGGCCCCAACCGCGTCCCGTCCGGCAACACACGGTCCAACACCCCATGCGGATACACATACTCCGCAGAACCCAACTCCGCCCCATCACGGACACGGACCACCACAGCCCGCCCCGACAACGTCCCGTAATCCACACCGACGACATAGGTGTCGGAAGAGGAGGATTCCTGGTGCTCGGAATTCACGGCGAGGAGCCTTCCTGTCGCAGTATCGAACCACGTTCGAGATTTCGAATGATTGTCTTCATTCTAGCAAGTACTTGCCAGGCCCCGTCCAGAGCCCGGTAAGGGCTCTGGACGGAAGATGACGTCAGCCGTTCAGCGGTGCGACCGTGATGAGGTCGATGTCCGGCGCGTACGCCGAGGCGTTGCCGAAGGTGATGGAGTTGGAGCCGGCCTTGAGGGTGACCGGAACCGGCAGGTACCAGTAGTTGGACCAGCTGTAGCTGTTGCGGAACATGACCGTCTGCGTGGTGCCGTTGACGGTGATGTCGGCGGCCCTGGACACGACGTTGGTGTTGTAGTTCCCGGAGCCCGAGACCTGGTTGTTGGCGTAGCGGACGCTCATCACGTACCGGCCGGCCTTCGTGGCCTTCACGGGCAGGGTGAGGGTGTTGCCCGAGCCGTTGCCGATGTTGCCGACGTACTTGCCGCCCGAGGTCCAGGCGTTGCCCGTGACGGCCGCGTTGCCTGCGAGGACGCCGTCCTCGGCCTCGTAGGCGGTCACGCCCTCGGTACTCGGCGCACCGGTGACGCTCAGGTCGCGCAGGGAGAGGTGCCCTGAGCCCTGTGCGGCCGCGGTGATGCGGTTGTTGCCCGCCGACAGGTACAGCCTCAGGGTCTTACCGGTGTTCTTCCCCTTGGCCGGAGTCAGGGTGGCGGCGGTGGCGCCGTCGAGGCTCAGGGTGCCGTTTCCGGTGTAGGCGGCGCGCACGGTGTAGTACCCGTCGGCCGGTGCGCTGACGTCGAAGACGGCCTTGTCGCTCTTCCGCAGCACCAGGGTGCCGGCGCCGCTGACGCCCGAGGTGGAGTAGTCGTACGACGGCGAGCCGGTGATGTCGGCGTACGTCGCCGGGTAGACGGCCTGCGGTGTTTCCGACGCGGTGAGGTCGATCTTGTCGAGGGTGACCTCGCTGGTGCCCTTGGCCAGAGCCAGGGTGTGGGTGCCGGCCGACAGGGTGACCGGGGTGCGCACGATGGAGCGGTAGGTCCAGTTCAGAGTGGACCCGTAGGTGAGGGTGACAGGGGAGCCGCCGTCCACCGTGAGGTTCTGGGTGGAGGGGGTGCCGGACTGGTTGCCGTAGAAGACGTCCAGGTCGTACGTGCCCGTCTCGGGGACGGTGACGTCGAACGCGACCTTGCTGCTCGGCTGGTTGAGGCTGCCCACGTCCTTGGTGCCGGAGGTGGCGAAGCCATAGGGGTTGGAGCGCGACCCCTGGGAGTAGACCGTGCCCGCGGTGATCGTGGCGTCCTCGGCCTCGTACGACGCCGACCAGGGCAGGCTCGCCGCGGCGGACGTGCCGTGGCCGGCCGGGTTGACGGTGACGCGGTACGCGGCCATGGGGTCAAGGCCGGTCAGCGGCACGGTGACACCGTGGTCCTTGCCGACGGTACGGGTGGCGCGGGAGACCACGCTCGGTGCGGCGGCGGCACCCTCGTAGCCGCTCCAGCCGACTCGCTCCACGGTCACGTCGACCTTGTGTCCGAAGGAGGCGGGTATGTGCTGGAGCACGGTGTCGACGGAGCCGGAGGTCCCGCCGAGCAGGACCTGGGCCTGCTTGCGGCGCGCGTCCAGCGACCCGATGCCCTGCAGCGTGTCGATGGTGTTGGCCTGCGGCGGGGTGGTCTCGACGGTCTTGCCGGTCAGTCCCGCGTACCAACGCAGCAGCCACCAGCTGCCGTTGGGGATGTTGGTCTGGACGGCGTTGTCGTTGAGGTTGCCCGCGACGTTCCAGTACGCCTGGTCGGCGTAGACCTTGTTCCGTTCGAACATCGACAGCCACTGGACCATCTGCCCGGGGACGGACTGGTCGCGCCGGTTGGCGTACTCGTTGATGCTGACCGGCCGCGCGGAGATGCCCGCGTTCTTCTCGATGGTCCGGTAGGCGGCGAGGTTGGACTCGAAGTTCTGCAGGGAACCTGGGTCCAGCTCGTGCCAGGTGGTGACGTCCGGCAGGACGTTGTTGGCCTTCGCCCACGGGTAGAAGTCGCCCATGAGCCGAGCGTCGTAGTGGGTCTCGTTGGGGCCGGCGATCCGGGCGTTCGGGATGATCGAGCGGATCTTCTTGTAGACGGTGGCCCAGTCACTCTCGAACCTGTCACGTGCGCTGGTGTACGTGGCGGTGTCGGAGCTGCCCAGGCCCTGATACCAGATGCCGTCGGGCTCGTTGAACGGCACCCACACGAAGTCGTCCGCGTCGGGGCGGGCGGCGACCTTGCGGACCATGGTGTCGACCTTGGCCAGGTAGTCGGCCAGGCCGAGGTTCTCGTAGGGCCACTGGGAGTAGTAGTCCTGCATGTAGATCTGGACCTCGCCGCCGCCGGCGCGGTCGTAGGCGGGCTTGACCGTCAACGCGTCGCCGTTGGGGTGCTGCAGGCCGTCGGGCGCCTTCTGCACGATCGAGGTCATGTGCAGGGGGTCGAGCAGACTGGCGCCGGGAACGCCGTCGTCGCTGAGCCCGTAGAGCGTTCCGTTGGCGCCGTGCATGACGGCGCCGGTGGTCCGGCCGAGGTCCACTGTCAGCTGGGGTGTCGCCGCTTGCGCGGCCGGGATGGTCAGAGCCGTGCCCAGGAGGGCTGCGGCGACGACGCCCGCGCCCACGAGGGTGCGGAAGCGTCCGGATCTGGTGGCTGTTCGAGGCATGACGGTCCTCCTCCTCCCGCGGCGTTGCGGGAGGCGTGCGGGGCTGGGTGGATCCGGCGTGGGCCGGGGGTACTTGACGGTGCCGCTGGTGATGCCGGAGAGGGCGCGGCGCCGAAGGATGACGAAGACGAACACCGTGGCAGGGCTCGTCGTCACGACGCGGGCGGAGATCAGATGCCGGTGGCCGGGGTACGGCTGGACGCCGGCGACCTGGGGGCGGCCGAGCGGGAGGGTGACCGCCTCCCCTCCGCCGGGGGCGGGGTGGGCGGCGGGATGCCGATCGCGACAGCCGCGAGGTCGTCGACCGCACCGGCACCAGCGGTGTCGCTCGGGTGCGCGGTGACGTACTGCTTGGTGGTGACTTTCGCGCCGGTTTGCGCGTCCCGGACTCTGCCGGCCTGCGTACCCCGGACTCTGCCGGACGGTGCATCCCGGTCTCCGCCGGACGCCGGGGGAGGGGGCGAGCAGGCGCCCTGCCGGGTGGTCGAGCGACCGGCGAGGGCGATGTCGGACACGAGGAGGCCGGCGGACCGGTTCATGCTGCCGAACGGCGCCCGTGCGGTCGCGCCGCCACTGCAGGCCAGCGGCTCGACGACTGCCTGGGCCTGCTCCTGGGTCTCTTCGTTCACGCTCGCGTGGCCGTCGACGATTCGCGACGTGGTCGAGCAGGAGAGGCCTGCCTCATCTTTGTGACCGGTCACATGCATGCCAGGATTGTGAGCGGTCACAACGTGGGCGTCAAGAGACGGACACATGGGATTCACACACCGAGCCGCGCAGGTGGCGTCGGCGCATCCCGTCCGCCTGGCGAGTGCCCAGCTCAGGCCCGCGAGGGGTCCCCGGTGCGGCCTTGTATGACGCGAGGGAAAAAGTTGACCACTTCCATCGGGGCCGGGTCGGGGGATCGCATGTCCGGTCGCAGTGTCGGGTGGGACTGCATGTCGTCGGTGCCCGGTGCCCGGTGCCCGGTGCCCGGTGTCGATGTGAGGCGACGGCGTAGCTCAGGTCTCTCCTGTATCGCCCTGAGGATGTCGAGTCCCGATGAGGGGACGAGTACCCGCACGCCCGAACCGGCAGCCTGGTCGTGGTCGACAACTCGACTGCCAGGAGCTTCGTCAGGTGCGTACGTTCTTCGACACCGGTCCGGTCCTGACGGTCTCCGAGCTGCTCGAACTTCCCGAACGCCGGGCGGACGCGGCTTGGAGTGCTGGAGCGTCCCGCCGCACCGGTCGGCCGCTGAGGCGGTCGCGCGCCTCGACTGCGAGGTCGGACGGGCGGGGCGTGCCTGCTCCGAGAACGCAGAGAAGCGGAGAAGCCCAGGAGCTGGGAGGCCGAGAAGTGGAGAAGACCCGGGGGGCTGGGAGGCCGGGAGGCAGGGAGGTCCCCACCCCGGGTCCTCGGCGTGCCGTTCGGACATGTCGATCCCGGCTTCACCGTGCGCCCCCTGGCCGCAAGTCCCTCCAGGGGACTCGTCGGCGGCGGCTTCGGTAGTTCGTTCTTCTGTCGCTGTGCGCTGCCGGTAGCGGGTTCGTTCTCGTCGCTGTCGACGCTGTAGGCCAACGCTCGTCGAGCCCGCCGATACATGGGATGTGTTGTCGGAGTTTCCGTCGGTGAGGTGACTCGCGTCGGCATGCACGGCGGCAGGTTGCAGGCCAAACTGGCTATTTGGACACCGAAGACTTACGGTCTGGAGTGATCGATCCCATCAATCGGATGCCCGGCTGGTTGACGTGGGCGGTCTGCATGGTCGAACTTCATTCGTGGCACCAGGGCGCTCCAGCCCGTCGAGTGCACCCCCTTCCCCTCTGTACCAGGGATGCTCATGTCGAGTTGGACCAACAGACCGCCAGTTCCTCGCCATCGCGACGGGCGTGACCGCGGCGACGGCCGCCGGAGGAGTGTTCGGCATCAGTAACGCCCAGGCAGCGCACCGGACCTACACGCCCGACTGGGACTCGGTGGACCAGCATCCGCCGGCTCCGGAATGGTTCAAGGATGCAAAGTTCGGCATCTACTTCCACTGGGGTGTCTTCGCCGTCCCGGCCTATGACAGCGAGTGGTACCCGCGCAACATGTACATCGACGGCACTGCGGCCAACACCCACCACATCGCCACCTACGGCCGGCCCGCGGTCTGGCCGTACCACAACTTCGTCAACGGAGCGAAGGACCTCGCAGGCAATCCCGCGCAGTTCGCGCCCGAACTGAAGTCGGCGGGCGGCAACTTCGACCCCGATGAGTGGGTGCAGTTGTTCGTGGACGCGGGCGCACGATTCGCCGGCCCCGTCGCCGAGCACCACGACGGCTACTCGATGTGGGACAGCCGGGTCAACGAGTGGAACTCGGTGGCCAAGGGACCGAAGCTCGACCTGCTGCACCTGTTCACCAAGGCAATTCGTGCCAAGGGACTGAAGCTGCTGGTGGCGATGCACCACGCGTACAACATGAACGGCTTCTACGACCACGTTCCCGCCCAGACCGACGCCAGTCTGAAGAAGCTGTACGGGCAACTCGGTTCGGCGGCGGAGAACCAGCTCTGGTACGACAAGCTCAAAGAGGTCATCGACCGGGCCAGGCCCGACATCGTCTGGCAGGACTTCACGCTGGACCAGGTCGACGAACAGCAGCGGCTGAACTTCCTGTCGTACTACTACAACCAGGCCGACAAGTGGGGCAAGCAGGTCGTCGCCACCTACAAGGACGGGATGAATGGGAAAGGCGAGGTCTTCGACTACGAGCGCGGTGGGCCGGGTGACCTCACCGCCCCCTACTGGCTGACCGACGACAGCATCTCGGACTCAAGCTGGTGCTGCACGCAGGGCATCGGCTACTACAGC
Organism: Streptomyces sp. NBC_00285; assembly: GCF_036174265.1. Lineage (NCBI taxonomy): Bacteria > Bacillati > Actinomycetota > Actinomycetes > Kitasatosporales > Streptomycetaceae > Streptomyces > Streptomyces sp. NBC_00285. Next base: position 9,658,884 of record NZ_CP108055.1, read on the forward strand.
GTCCAGCAGATGCTGCACTCGTTCATCGACCGGGTCAGCAAGAACGGCAACGTACTGCTGAACATCGCGCCGCAGACCGACGGCACCATCCCCCAGGCGCAGAAGGACGTCCTGCTGGGCATCGGCGACTACCTGAAGCACTTCGGCGAGTCGGTGTACGGAACCCGGGCCTGGACGACGTACGGCGAGGGTCCGACGAAGATGGGCGGCGGCGCCTTCACCAACCCGACCGCCGGTACGCCGCAGGACATTCGCTTCACCCGCGACAAGGCCAACACCGTTCTGTACGCCACTGTCCTGGGGTGGCCCGGCAGTTCCCTGACGGTCAGCACCCTCAACTCGGACCGAATCGACCTGAATTCGCTGAAGTCGGTGCAGTTGCTCCACGCCGACGACGGTCGTTGCGTCACCCTGGCCGAACCGGTGCAGGACTCCACGGGGCTGCGTGTGACGCTGCCGTCGGCTGCGCCCTTCAGCGCGCACGCGTACGTCCTGAAGTTCCGGTTCTCCGGTGGCATTCCCGGGCTGCGTCCGCTGCGCGGTGCCGTGGCCTTCCCCGAGGCCGACTACCACGGGGTCGGCGCGGTCCTTGCCGTCGGCCGGTACGGCAGCGACGACCTGGAACTCGCAGGTCTGGACCGCCGTAGCCTCTCCTCTCTGCGGCTCGCGCCGGGGTACCAGGTGGTCGGCTTCTCAGGCGACGACTTCACGGGGACCTCCTGGACGTTCACCGCCGACACCCGCGATCTGCGGGCCACCGGCGGCAACGACAAGATCGCCTCGCTGAAGGTGCAGTTCAGCCCGTCCGCCTCCTTCCGGATCACCAATGTCGCGGACGGACTCGCCCTGGACAGCGGCGGCAACGTCGCGTCGGGCGCGCACCTCAAGCAGTGGGCCTGGGACGGCAGCCCCAACCTTCAGTGGCAGGCGGTCGAGGTCGGTGACGGCTACTACAAGCTGGTCAACATCGCCAACAGCATGGTCGCCGACGGCTGGGGCGACGCGGCCAACGGCGCCGCCGCTCGCCAAGCCCCCTGGAACGGCGGCAGCAACCAGCAGTGGACGATCACCCACCGGGGGGACGGCCGCTACTCGCTCGCCAACCGCACCACCGGTCTGGTCCTCGACGGGGGCGGCAACGTCGCCTCCGGTTCCCTCACCAAGCAGTGGACGTACGACGGCAGCACCCATCTGATGTGGACCTTCACCACCCTGTGAGGATCACCCCGCAGTGACAGATGGCCGCCCGCGCGGAACGACGTCGCGGGCGGCCATGGCACTTTCCAACAAGCCTGCTACGTGGGGGAGTTGGAGCCTTCCTTCGGGCGTGCTTTCTGGAACGCCCATAGTTGTTCCCCCGACCCGTCCCGATGCGCTGCCACCACGTGCCGGGTCTCCGTACCGGGCTCGGCGGCCAGGGCGAGATCCTGGTGCCGGCCCAGCAGGAGTTCTCCGCCGGCGGTCAGGACGTACGACACCTGGCCGGGCTGATCCGTGCAGGAAGCGAGGCGGACGCTTTGCCCGCCGGGGTCGGTGGCCAGGCAGAGGGAAGGGTCGGCGCCGCTGCGCAGCGTGCCGTCGAACTGGTACGACCACTGCTGGGAGACGGCGGACGAACACCGCGCCAGATCGGCTTCGGCCCCGGAGTCGACCGGACCGGCCACGTCCAGGCAGAGCCCGGTGGCGGCATTGCGCAGGCTGCCGTCGGTGTCCGTGCCCGGCCCGGACAGGGAAGCAGTGGATGGGGCGGCGCCGACGGGCAGCGCGCTGGGGTCGGGGCTTGTCGAGACGGCAGTGGGGACACCCCAGGCGGGGACGCCAGGCATGCCTTGGCCGTCGTCGGACCAGCCCCGCGCAGCGAGGACGACTACCAGCAGAGCGAGTGAGGTGAGACCCGCACCGACGGCCGCCGCCGTACGGTGTCTGCTGTCCGCTCCGGTCCGGTGCCGGCCGCCGGGCGTCGAGCCGGCCGTCGCCTCCGTGGCCGACCAGTCCGCGGGGTCGCTGCGGCCGGGCCGAGAGGCGAGATAGCGGCGACCGCCCCAGCCGAGTACTGCGTCAGCGAGCAGAACTCCCAAACCGCCCTCGAAATAACCGAGTTGCTCAAGAGCATGCCGGCAGTGCGGGCATTGCCCCAGATGCAGACGGACATCGGGAGGCAGCGAGCCGTCCTTGCGTGCGGCGACGTCGATGAGACGGTTGTGGAAGCGGCATTCCGAGGACGGTGCCAGTTCCCGGTGCGCACGCACGACACCCGCCCGGAATTGTTCGCGGGCCTGTCCCAGCGCACTGGTCGCGACGGCCGTGTCGAATCCCGACAAACCGGCGGGTATGTCAATGGGTTCTGCCTCGACCTCGGTGTGCCACAACAGGCATTGGGAAATTGCGGGCAGCGCGACGAAGGCGCGTTCCGCGAGTTTGCGGCTCGTGGCGACTCCGGGTTTCGCTGTGTACAGGCCGCGGCCGCCGGTGGGCTTGCGCAGTTCCGGCATGGCCGCGCACGCTCCTTCGTCCGCGGCCCAGGCGCGGACGGTCTCGCGGACGGCCACGAGGAGTTGCGGGCGCAGGGCTCCGTCCGGGATGCCGTCCTCGAACCGGTTGAGCACCTGGTGGAAGGCGCTGGTCGCCGCGAGCGGGGCCGCGGGTGTCGCGGAGGCCAGGCAGAGCAGTGCGTAGTCGCGAGCCGATGACCAGTGCCGTGCGAGGAGCAGGGCCGTGGCGTGCTGTCGTTCGGTGTCCTGGCCGCTCAGTTGTGTGAACAGGTCCCGGTCCGATTCCCCGGGAGTCAGACCGGGGCGGGGCGGGTGCGGCGGGCGTGGGGGGTAAGAGGACGGCACGTGACCAATTTCCTTTCCAGGCGCAGAACGGCATGCCAATTGACGCCCTGTCGGAAAGCGGGGAGTGATTGGTGCATACCTGCAGGGCAGCCTCTTCGGCTGGTCAAGCCGAGGCTGCCCTAAGGGGAGCCTCACCTTCGCATGTACGCCACACAGGAAACAAGAACTTCCACTGACTTATCTTCAAAGTCTGGGGAATTCGAAACGTTACCGGCGGTAGCTCCGGGTCTATTGGAAATGGTGACCAAGTGCCGGGAGGGGCGGGCGGTATCGGGCGCTCCGAAATCGATGATCATCTGACCCCGAGGCCCAGGCGGCGACCCCGCGCCGGGCGGGGCCGTCCTTCGGCTCGACTTCGATCCGCCCGAGGAGCGGGTCCCCGGCTTCGAGAATCATCGACCTCGCCACTCTGCACGCCCGCCTCCGAGCCGAGCTGGAGCGCTCCTACGCCACCACCCGCCGAGCCGCCGTCAGGACCCTCACCCGCGCCTGCACAGCCGCTGCCGGACAGCCCGTCAACCACGTCATCGACGGTCGAGTCGCCCTGGAGGGCCGGCGGCTTCTCGCCCACACCGACGAGCCGGTGGCGACCATCGCCCGCCGCCCGGGCTTTCCCGAACCCACCAACTTCGGCACGTTCTTCACCCGCCACGCCGGCGAGACTCCGGGTTCCTTCCGGCAGGCCCACCAAGGGCAACAGTGAGAACGGTCCCCGGGCTTGGACCCGGGGACCGGCTCTCGTCATGGGGCTTCCGCACACGCCTGCCGTAGCCGGGGTGAGTTCCCGAAGGAGCGCGGGGCGTTCACCAGCCGTCGGCGGACACGGCGGTGGGCCGTGGCGCCGAGAACTCGTAGTGAGGGGGCCGTGCTCTCGCGGGCGCTGGATCAGCCGGTCACTGGATCGTCCACGCCTGGTTGGGCTGGTTCAGCGGCATCCACTGACCGATGGCGGCGCCGTTGGACGTCGAGGCGCCGCCGATCTCCAGGACCTGCCGGCTCTCGAAGTTGCGGATCACGTATCCACCGCTGGTCGGCTCGAAGTACCACAGTTGGCTGTTGTTGCCGCTGTAGGTGTTCTGCTCGAGACTGGCCCCCCTGGAGTGGCTCGACTGGTCGATGTCCAGAGCCTTGCCGCTGTTCCTGTTGACGATCTTGTAGAGCTGGCCGCTGACCTGCACGATGTTCCACTGCTGGTTGGTGCCGCCGTTGGCCGGCCACTGGACCACGCTCGCGCCGTCGGCGGTGGAGGCCTGGTAGACGTCGGCCAGCTGCCCGCTGTTGACGTTCTTGAGCGTGTAGTACGTCGACGGGTTGACGCTCGGTGCACCGGTCGAGTCCTCCAGAGCGCCTGCGGCCTGCTGCACGCTGAAGTCGGCGAGGTAGAAGTAGGCGCCGTCGGTCTTGGCGACGCGGACGTAGCGGAACTTCTGACGGACGTCGACGTTGCCCGTGAGGGTCGAGGCGAGTGGCAGCGTCGTGGCCCCCTGGCGTCCCAGCACGGTGTAGGTGGCGAAGGACGGGTCGTTGGAGGCGCGGATCTCGAAGTTGGCGCGCGTTTCGGGCTGGTCGATGTCCTGGCGCATCGTCAGGGAGTACTGCCCGAGCTGGTACGCCTTCCCGAGGTCGACCTGCCACCACGCCGAGGTGTCGCTCCCGGTGGGAGACCAGCCGGTCGAACCGTCGTTGTCGTCGGCATGGGAAGCGTCCGTGCCGGAGTTGAGGACCGAGGAGGCGGACGCGGGCCTGTTGGAGGCCAGGTTGAGCCTCGCCGACAGACCCTGGTATGCGGGCTCCAGCCCGGAGGCCTTCATCACCGAGGTGCCGGACCTTGTGTTGTTCGACAGCGTCACATGGGTGCCGTTGCGGTTTTGGTTGATGAACCCGTCGGTGTGCGACAGCACGTTGTTCGAGACGGTCATGTTGTCCGACCCCTCGTCCAGGTAGATGCCCGCCACCGCGCTGTTGCAGGCGGCCTCCGACCGCACCACGTCGTGAATGTAGTTGCCGTTGATCACGGTGCCCGGGTCGTTGGAGAGGTGGTAGATGCCGGCGGTGTCGCACAGCCGGTTCAGCACGTTGCCGATCCGGTTGTAGCTGATGCTGTTGTTGCCCTCGGCGTTGGCGGCGGCCTGCCAGCCCCACCCGAGCGAGATGCCGGCCCACGGGGCGTCGGTGATGTCGTTGTGGTTGATGGTGGTGCTGTTGACGAAGCCCGCGTTGATGGCGGCCGTGCCCAGGTAGTCCTCGCCGACGCGGGTGATCAGGTTGTCGTTGACCGTGACGTTCTTGACGACCTCACGAGGATCCTCACCGGCCGGGGAGGTCGGCGGGTTGTAGACGGTGTGGTACTCCACCGTGGGATCGGAGAACTTGCCCACCATGATCCCGTTGCCCGCGATGTCGTGGACGACGTTGCCGGTCACGGTGCTGCCGTGCACACCGTGGGACAGGTCGAGGGCGGTTGCGCCCATCTGCGTGAAGGTGTTGCCCGTGAAGGAGACGTCGTCCGCGTCGGCGACCTGGACCCCGGCCGGCGGACGGGCGACGTACTGGTTGTTGGAGGTGTCGGCGGACAGGTTGTAGTTGCCGCCCTGGGCGTTGAGCAGGCCGCCCGCGGTCGCTTCCATCCATGTGGTCTGCGCGAAGGTGATGCCGGAGAAGCGCAGGTCATGGGCCGGGGTGTCCAGGCTGCCGCCCTTGACGTCGACGAGTGTCGGCAGGGTGGGCGCCTGCACGGTGGCCGTGGACATGTCCTCGCCTGAGCGGGGCTTGTAGTAGACCGTCCGGGCGGCCGTGTCCACGTAGAACTCGCCCGGCTCGTTGAGGAATTCGTGGGCGTTCTCGAAGTGCAGCGGGGAGCCGTTGGCCAGCACCGGGTAGGGGCGCTGGAAGAGGATGCCCGCTTCGTGGTCCTGGATGGACACGTTGGCCGTGCCGTTGCCTGCGGTGAACGACTTGAGCCGCAGGTAGCTCTCCGCCCACTGCGTCTCCAGCACCATCTCGACCTGGCTGAGGTTGCCCCAGTTGGAGACCTGCGAACTGAGCACCTGGAGCAGCTTGTTGGTCTTGTCGTTGCCCTGCAGCTGGAAGTCCGAGCCGAGATCGGGGAAGCGTGCGCGGGTGGCGCGGACGCCGTTGACGTACAGCTGGCGGAAGTTCAGTGAGCCGACCGAGGCCTTGTACTCGCCGTTGCCGCCGGCGCTCCAGCCGCTGATGGTCTTCCCGCTGCTGATCACGGGGGCCTCGCCGTTGTACGCCTGGTAGACGACCGTGTGGCCGTTCGTGCCCGAGTCGCTCGCACCGAACGTGATCGGGCCGGTGAGGGAGTAGGTGCCCCCGCGCAGGTTCACGTCGATGTCGGCGGACATGTTCGCGTCCACGCCGCGGACCGCCGCCTGGGCCGCCTGGATGGTCCTGAAGGCGGCGGCGGTGCTGGTTCCCGAGTTGCTGTCACTGCCGTTGACGGGGTCGACGTAGAAGTTCGTCGTGGCCGCGTAGGCGGGCTGAGCGGGCAGCACGGCCGCGAAGACGATGGCGGCTGCCGCGAGCGCCTTGTACAGCCCTGCGCCGGCGCGTAGGGGTCTCATGTGTGGGTGTCCCTCCTGTAGCCCCCGCTATGAGTAGCATTTATCGGCGGTTACCAGAGGTCGCGTCAAGGTGATGGATAGAATTAATTTTCGCGGGCGTAACGGGCGTGGCAAGGATGCCGCTTGCGTATGTGCTTGCTTCGACAGGAGAAGATGCCCGGTGGCGTCTGAATGTGCAGGTGGTGGCGGTGTGGCGGGACTTGGGCGTTGGATCGGCTCCCTGCCGCCTCGTGTTGCTTCAGAAATGAGTACGATTCATTCAGGGTTGGATTTTCCAGTGGAAACGCCGCCCGGCGGTGCAGGCCGGGCGGCGGGAGCCGAGGGAGCGAGGGTGGCGGGGGAGAGGAGCGGCGACCATGCTCCCCCTATTCCTGGACCTTGCCTCCCGTGACCCGGGACAGTGCGAGGGCGATGAGGATGATCGCGCCGTTGAGAGCGCCGATCCACTGTGCGGGGACGCCGCCGAGGGTGAGGACGTTCTGGATGAGGAAGAGCAGCAGGATGCCGGTGAAGGCGCCGAACACCGTGCCCTTGCCGCCGTTGAGGCTGATGCCGCCGATCACTGCCGCGGCGAACACCGTGAAGATGTAGCCGTTGCCCTGCGCGGAGGCCACCGAGGCGAGCCGGCCGGACAGCAGCAGGCCGCTCAGCGCGGCGAGCAGGCTCGCGGTCACCATGACGATCCACAGCACCCGGTCGGTGCGGATACCGGCCGCCTTCGCCGCATCGACGTTGCCGCCGATGGCGTAGAGGGAACGGCCGAAGCTGGTGAAGCCGAGCACCACGATCCCGATGGCGAACAGGAGCAGGCAGACCCACACCGATGCCGGCATGCCCAGCCACTGCACCGTCCCGAGGTACAGCATCGAGCCGGGCAGCTGGAAGAAGGTCTGGCCGCCGGAGATGCCGGTGAGGATGCCGCGCAGCACGATCAGCATGCCCAGCGTCACGATGAAGCCGTTGAGGCCGAACCGGATGATGAACAGGGCGTTGACCACGCCGATCAGCAGGCCGACGGTCAGCGTGACGGGGACCGACCAGGCGCCCGGGAGTAGCCCGAGGCCATGCGTCGCGCCCGCCGGAACGGTGAGCCAGGCCGCGACCCCGGGGGCGAGGCCGACGGTGGACTCCAGGGAGAGGTCCATCTTCTTGACGATCAGCACCAGGGTCTGGGCCAGGACCAGCAGTGCGATCTCGGACATGGTCTGCAGGACGTTGATGAGGTTGTCGGTCTGCAGGAACACCGGGTTGACGATCTGGCCGACGATCGCGATGACGATGATCGCGGGGATGAGGGCGAGGTCGCGCAGCCGGGCGAAGGCGATCCTGCGCCCTCCTGCCCGTGCTGCGGCCGGCTGTTCGTCGGCCGGGGTCTGTGCGGCGGCCGCGGTCGCGGTCTCAGGCATCGAGTTCCACTCCTTCCATCGCGGCCACGAGCTCGTGGTCGTGCCAGCCGCTGGGCTTCTCGGCGACCACGCGGCCCTGGAACATCACCAGGACCCGGTCGCACCTACGCAGGTCGTCGAGTTCGTCGGAGGCGATGAGGACTCCGGTGCCGGACTCGGCGGTCTCCTCGACCTTGCCGAGGAGGAACTCCTTGGACCGCACGTCGACGCCTGCGGTCGGGTTGATGAGCACCAACAGCCTGGGGTCGTTGGCCAGGGCGCGTGCCATGACCACCTTCTGCTGGTTGCCTCCGGAGAGGCCGGAGACGGCCAGTTCGGGGCCCGGCGTCTTGATGGCCAGGTTCTCGATCATGGACTTGGCGAGGCCGTCACGGCGTCGGCGGTCGATGAAGCCGGGCGGGCCGAGCCGTTCGGGAATGGTCAGGGTTCCGTTGTCCGCGATGGACATCCCGGGCACGAGGCCCTGGTGGTGGCGGTCCTGAGGGACGAATCCGACGCCTGCCCGCAGCGCCGCGGGGACGCTGCCCGGCCGGGGCCGGGTGCCCGCGATCTCCACCGTGCCGGTGGTGGAACCGCGCAGTCCCACCACCGTCTCCGCGACCTCGATACGGCCGCTGCTCGCGGCGCCGGCGAGACCGACGATCTCGCCCGCCCCGATGCTGAACGACACGTCGTCGTACGTGTCGTCGAGGGACACGCCGTCGACGGTGAGGACATCCGCGGCCGCGGTGTCCGCCGGGCGGCGGTCGCCCGAGGACTCCGTCGCGCTGTCACCCGTCATCGCGGCGACGAGTTCGGCGCGGGGCAGGTCGGCCACGGGAGCGGTGAGGATGTGCCGGGCGTCGCGGAACACCGTCACCGTGTCGCAGATCTCGTAGATCTCCTGAAGGTGGTGGCTGATGAACAGGAAGGTGACGCCCTGCTGCTGGAGGTCCTCGATCCGGCCGAACAGCCGGGTGATGGCGGCTCCGTCGAGTTGGGCGGTCGGCTCGTCGAGGACGATGAAGCGTGCCCCGAAGGACAGCGCCCTGGCGATCTCGACGAACTGCCTTTGTTCGACGTCCAGTTCACCTGCGGGAGTGCGCACGTCCACGTCGACCGACCAGGTCTGCAGCAGGCCCGCTGCCTTGCGGCGGAGGGTCCGCCAGCTGATCAGGCCGCTCTTGCCGCGGTCGTGCCGGTTCAGGAACAGGTTCTCCGCGACGGTCAGTTCGGGAATGATCGTGGACTTCTGGTAGACGCAGGCCACCCGTCGCCGCCAGGCGTCCCGGTCGGCGGGCCGGGGAGCCGGTTCGCCGCCGAAGGTCACCGTGCCCTCGTCGGGCGCCTGGAGGCCGGTGAGGATGGAGACCAGGGTCGACTTGCCCGCGCCGTTGCGTCCGACCAGCGCGTGTGTCTGCCCGGGTGCGATCGTGATCCGCGCGTCGCTCAGGGCGACCGTGGAGCCGAACCGCTTCGTGATCCCCGCCGCCTCGGCGACGGGCGGTGCCGTAACCATGTCTGCGTATCGCCTTCCGGTCAGCCGAGGTTGTTGCCCCAGAGGGACGTGTCGTCGCTCTTGAGGCTGGACACGCCTCCGTAGGTGCCGCCGTCGGAGGTGACCAGCGGAGCGGACAGCTGGTCCTCCAGCAGCCCGGGACGGGCCTGGATGATCGTGCTGTCGTGGTCGGTCTTGCCGGGCTTGAACGTCTTGCCGTCGATCGCCGCCTTCAGGTAGTAGAGGGCGTACTTGGCGTAGAGGTCGGCGGGCTGGGACACGGTGGCGTCGATCTTCCCGGCCCCGATGTCCTTGAGCTCCTCGGGGATGCCGTCGTTGGACACGACGAACACGTGCTTCTTGTTCTTCGGGTCGACCAGCAGTCCCTTCTGCTTGAGGACCTGGAGGGTGCCGGCCAGCGCGAAACTGGACTGCATGTAGACGCCCTTGATGTCCGGGTGGGCGGTCAGGTCGGTCTGGAGCTTCTGCGCGGCGACGGCGCCGTCCCAGTTGGTGGCCTCACCGAACACCTTGATGCCGGGGTAGTTCGTCTTCATGCAGTCGTTGAACGCCTCGGTGCGGTCACGGCCGTTGATGGAGGACAGGTCGCCCTGGAGCATGACGACCTTGCCCTTGCCGCCGAGCTTCGTGCCGAGGTACTGACAGGCCTTCTCGCCGTACGCGCGGTTGTCGGCCCGGACGACCATGTAGACCTTGCCGGTGTCGGGGCGGGTGTCCACGGTGACGACCGGGATCTTCTTCGCCTCCATCTGGGCCAGGGTGGGGGCGATGGCGGCGGTGTCCTGCGGGGCCATCGCGACACCCTTGACGCCCTGGCTGATGAACGTCTGGGCGTTCGCGGTCAGCTTGGCGACGTCGTTCTGCGAGTTGGTGGTCTTCAGGTCGAGCCCGAGTTCCTTCGCGTACTGCGGGGTGTACTTGATGTACGAGTTCCAGAAGTCGGTGTCGGAGCGGGGGTAGTCGACCCCGATGACCGGCTTGCCGCCGGAGGAGGCGGTGCCGGAACCCGAGCCCCCGCATGCGGCGAGAGCGGGTACGGCCAGTGCGGCGAGGGTCGCGAAACAGGCGTAGCGGTGGTGTCTGAGCGTCATTGCTCGTCTCCTTGCTGGTGAGACCTGGTGAGACCTGGTGAGACCTGGTGGATGAGGAGGGGGACGGGGTCAGTTGCGCGGGCGGAGCCGCAGTCCCTGCATGCCGCCGTCGACAGCGAGGTCGGTACCGGTGGTGGATGCCGAGAGCGGGCTCGCGAGGTGGGCGATGGCGGCGGCCACCTCGTCGGTGGCGACCAGACGCCCCATGGGCTGGCGGGCTTCGAGTGCGGCACGCTCGGCCTCCGCGTCCTCGGCACGTTCCAGGAGTCTTCCGACCCATGGGGTGTCGACCGTGCCGGGGTTGACGCAGTTGACGCGGATGCCGTCGCGCACGAGGTCGGCGGCGGTCGCCCGGGTGAGCGAGAGGACGGCCCCCTTGGTCGCGGAGTACAGCGCCCGCTGGGGAAGTCCCGCGGTCGCGGCGACGGAGCAGGTGTTGACGATGGCCGCGCTGGGGGAGCGGCGCAGGTGGGGGAGGGCGGCCCGGGTCACCCTGACGATTCCGAAGACGTTGACGTCGAAGACCCGGCGCCACTCGTCGTCGGGGTTGTCCTCGATGGCACCCTGGGCGCCGATCCCGGCGTTGTTGACCAGGATGTCGATCCCGCCCAGCAGGTGTGCCGCCTCTTCGATCGCCGACCGCACGCCGGCGTCGTCGGTCACGTCGGCCCGGACGCCGAGCAGCGGTTCGGGGACGTCGTCGGGCTTCAGGTCGAGGCAGGCGACGCGGGCCCCGCGGTCGGCGAGGAGCTGCGCGGTGGCCAGGCCGATCCCGGAGGCGCCGCCGGTGACGACGGCCTTGAGGCCGGAGAACTCGTCCCTGCTCACGAGGCGGTCACCTCCTGCCACACGGGCCCGTCCGGGTAGCGGTGTGCGGCGACGGAGGCGGGGTGGATCTCGGCACCGATACCGGGCGCGGCCGGCGCGAGGTAGTGGCCGTCCCGGATGCGGACCGGGTCGGTGAAGTGCTCGTGCAGATGGTCGACGTACTCGATCACCCGGTTCTCGGTGGTTCCGCTGACGGCCACGTAGTCGAACATCGCCAGGTGCTGGACCATCTCGCACAGACCGACCCCGCCGGCGTGCGGGCAGACCGGGACGCCGAACTTGGCGGCCAGCAGCAGGATGGCGACGTTCTCGGTGACACCGGCGGTTCGGCTGGCGTCCATCTGCAGGATGTCGAGCGCCTCGGCCTGCAGCAGCTGCTTGAACATCACCTGGTTGTGGGTGTGTTCGCCGGTGGCCACCCTGATCGGTGACACCGCCTTGCGGATGGCGGCGTGTCCGAGGATGTCGTCGGGTGAGGTGGGCTCCTCGATCCAGTACGGGTCGTAGGGTGCCAGGGCGCGCATCCAGTCGATCGCCTGCCGGACTCCCCACGCCTGGTTGGCGTCCACGGCGATGCGGATGTCCGCTCCGACCGCCTCACGGGCCAGCCGCATGCGGCGTACGTCAGTATCGCGGTCGGCACCGACCTTCAGTTTGATCTGCGAGAACCCGTCGGCGACCGCCTCCTTGGAGAGCCGCACCAGCTTCTCGTCGTCGTAGCCGAGCCATCCGGGCGTCGTGGTGTAGGCCGGGTAGCCGTGCTCCAGCAGGTGCGCCGTGCGTTCCGCGCGGCCGGGTTCGGCGCGGCGCAGGATGTCCAGCGCCTCCTCACGGGTCAGCGCGTCCTCCAGATAGCGGAAGTCGACCAGGTCCACCAGTTGCTCCGGGGACAGTTCGGACAGCAGCCGCCAGACGGGCTTGCCGGTCCGGCGCCCGTACAGGTCCCACACGGCGTTGACGACCGCCGCCGCGGCCATGTGGATGGCGCCCTTCTCCGGTCCCAGCCAGCGCAGTTGACTGTCGCCGGTCAACCGCCGGGAGAAGGCACCGAGATCACCCAGGACCTCCTCCACCGGCAGGCCCACCACGAGTGGGGCGAGGGCGCGTACGGCAGCGACCTCGACGTCGTTGCCACGTCCCACCGTGAAGGCGAGTCCGTGGCCCTCCTCCCCGCCGCTCGTACGGACCGTCACATAGGCGGCCGAGTAGTCGGGTTCGGGGTTCATGGCATCGGAGCCGTCGAGTTCGAGTGACGTCGGGAACCGTACGTCCACCGCTTCGACTGAGCTGATCAGCTCAGTCATGGCGCCCGGCCGTTCCGAGCCGCGGGCCGCGGTGTCTGTTCGAGGTCATGGCAAACCACCTGTCGTCATGAGTCGTAGGCATGTCCCCTGCGCAACAACAGGTATCGGACATGGGATGGATTTAAGGGTGAGTCCGGCGTCGATGTCCATAGCCGGAAGGAAGATTGTTGGCGTGGACTCGTTCGACCTGCGCTTATAGAGACAACGGGAAAGTGGTGATGAGGGAGTGAGCCATCCCATCTCTTCCGTATCCATGGGATGTATTGCTACGGTGCCGTGGGTACGCACCGGAGGGAGCAGCCACGTATGTCATTGACCGACAAGGCCATCGACCGCATCAGGGAGCTCATCCAGTCCGGTGAGCTGTCCCCGGGTGCCAAGCTGCCGCCCGAGCAGCTGCTCGCCGCCGAGCTGGGGCTGTCCCGCAACCTCACCCGGGAGGCGGTCAAGGCGCTGGTCGTCTCGCGGGTTCTGGAGATCCGGCGCGGCGACGGCACCTACGTGACCAGCCTGGAGCCGGAGTTGCTGCTGAGCGGCATCGGGTCGGCCGTGGAACTGCTGCACGGCGACACCCTGCTGGAGCTCACCGAGGTACGACGGCTGCTGGAACCGCTCGCCACGGCACTGGCCGCGCCCCGGATCTCGGCCGACCAGCTTGCCGAGGTGGGATGGCACCTCGAAGCGATGCGCGCCGCTCATGACGACGTCGAGCGGCTCAACGAGCACGACGCCGCCTTTCACCGCACGGTGATCGCGGCCACCGGCAACGCCACCCTCGCCACCCTCCTGGAGGGCATCTCCAGCCGTACGGTGCGCGCCCGCATCTGGCGGGGACTGGTCGACGACAACGTCGCCGCCCGCACCGTCGCCGAGCACGAGGCGATCTACCAGGCGCTGGCCGACCGGGACGCCGTACTCGCGCAGGCCGCCGCGCTTTTGCACGTCACCACCACGGAGCGGTGGCTGCGCGAGCACTGGGACCGGGAGGCCAACGCCCTTCCGCAGGATGCCGCCGAGGGCGACCGCTGACCCTGGGGAGTGCGCCTTCGCCCGCGGGACTCCCTTCCTTTCCCTCCTTGTCCGACCGCTCTGAGCATTCAGGAGTACCCGATGAAGTTGCTGCGTGTGGGCCCGACGGGCCTGGAGCGCCCCGCCGTCCTGGACGCCGACGGCGGCGCCCACGACCTCACCTCGCTCACCGACGACATCGACGGCGCCTTTCTCGCCGGCGACGGCCTCGAACGGGCCCGGACCGCCCTCGGCGAAGGGCTGCTGCCGCGCATCGGGATCACCGGCAAGCGGATCGGCGCACCCGTCGCCCGCCCCGGCAAGGTCGTCTGCGTCGGCCTCAACTACGTGGACCACGCCGCCGAGACCGGCACCCCGCCGCCCGCGGAGCCGGTGCTCTTCATGAAGGCGTCCAATACCGTGGTCGGCCCGGACGACACCGTGCTGATCCCGCGCACCAGCACCAAGACGGACTACGAGATCGAACTCGCGGTGGTCATCGGCCGCACCGCCCGCTATCTCGACTCCCCGGACGATGCCGACGGGGTCATCGCCGGCTACACCGTCGCCGACGACGTCTCCGAGCGCGCCTTCCAGCACGAGCGGGGCGGACAGTGGGACAAGGGCAAGTCCTGCGAGACCTTCAACCCGCTCGGACCCTGGCTGGTGACCCCCGACGAGGTGGGGGACCCACAGGGGCTCGCGACACGGCTGTGGGTCAACGGGGAACTGCGCCAGGACGGCCACACCAAGAACATGATCTTCGGGGTGCGTCACATCGTCTGGTACTTGAGCCAGTTCATGGTGCTGGACCCCGGCGACGTCATCAACACCGGCACACCCGCAGGCGTCGCCTTCGGTGCCAACGACTTCCCGTATCTGCGGGCCGGCGACGTGGTCGAGGTGGAGATCGACCGGCTCGGCCGTCAGCGGCACGTCATCGGACAGGCCCGATGACCTCCTCCGGCCTGCCCCGGTACGCAGAGAGGGTCCCGTTCGGCAGCTCCGGCGTCACCGTGAGCTGTCCTACCCCGAGGTCGTGCGCACCGCCGAGGAGCTGACCTCCGCGCTCGGCGACGCCGAACGCGCCGAGGTCCTCGGCGGCACGGCGGCCCGCACCTACCGACTGCAGAAGGACACACCGTGAAAGTACGTCTGGCCTACGGGCGGTCCGGGCTGGACATCGACGTGGACCCGAGAACGGCGACCGTCGTCGAACCCGTCCACCACGAGGCCGCCGCAGATCAGAGAGCCGCACTGCGCGCGGCCCTGCGCACCCCGGTCGCCGGGCCGCCCCTGCGCCGGCGGGTACGGCCGGGACAGACCGTGGCGATCTCGGCCTGCGACGGCACCCGGCCCCAGCCACGTCACCTGATGATCCCGGCCGTCCTCGACGAACTCGACGGCATCGTCCGCCCCGAGGACGTCGTCATCCTCATCGCCACCGGCACCCACCGCGGCAACAGCGAGAGCGAACTGCGCCAGATGTTCGGCGACGAGATCGTCGACGGCGTACGCATCGTCAACCACGACTCCCGCGACCCCGGCCAGCTGACCTGGATGGGGACGTACGGCGACGGCGTACCGGTGTGGTTGAACCGGGAGTGGGTCGAGGCGGACGTCAGGATCACCACCGGATTCGTCGAGCCGCACTTCTTCGCGGGCTTCTCGGGCGGCCCCAAACTCGTCGCCCCCGGCCTCGCCGCGCTGGAGACCGTGCTGGTCCTGCACGACGCGGCCCGCATCGGCGACCCACGCGCCACCTGGGGCGTCATCCACGGCAACCCGGTCCACGACGATGTACGCGCCATCGCCGCGGCCACCGGCGTGACCTTCTCCCTCGACGTGGTGCTCAACCGCGACAAGGACATCGTGGCCGCCTTCGGCGGCGATCTCCTGCCGATGCACGAGGCCGCCGCCGCGACGGCCAGACGCATGGCGATGCGACCGGTCGAGGCGCCGTTCGACGTCGTCGTCACCACCAACTCCGGCTTCCCGCTGGACCAGAACCTCTACCAGGCCGTCAAGGGCATGTCCGCCGCATACCAGGTGGTCCGGCCCGGCGGGACCATCATCTGCGCGGCCGAGTGCCATGACGGATTCCCCGACCACGGCTCCTACCGCGAAGTGCTCGCCTCCGCCGCCTCGCCACAGGCACTCTTCGACGACATCAGCGCCCGCACCGAGACCGTGCCCGACCAGTGGCAGGTGCAGATCCAGGCGCGCATCCAGTCGAACAGCCGGGTCATCATGCGCACCGGATTCCTCAGCGACGCCGACCTCGCGACCGCCCATCTGGAGCAGACGCGGGACATCTCGGCGACCGTGGCCGAGGCACTGGCCACCGCGGGACCCGGAGCGCGGGTGTGCGTCCTGCCCGAGGGTCCCCAGACCATCCCGTACATCGAAGGGGCCCGGCCATGAACGACGTGCTGAACCTCGGCTTCGCCCGCCTCGACCTGGCCCGCGAGGCACGGCAGGGACTCCCCGAGGTCGTCTACGGGCCCGGCAAGACGGTGGACCAGATCGTCGGCATCGTCACCGGACTGCTGGAGCACAACACCGGACCGGTCCTCGTCACGCGCATCGAGGCGGACGCCGCCGAGGCCGTCCTGGCACACGTCGACGAGGGCGGTTACGACGCCGAGGCCAGGCTGCTGCTGTGGCGGCCGGCCATCACCGGGGACTTCGCCGTCACGGTCGCCGCCGCCGGTACGTCCGACCGTCCGGTCGCCGCCGAGGCCGTCGCGGTGGCCTCGGCGGTCGGACTGGACACCACGGCCGTCCACGACGTCGGCGTGGCCGGCCTCGACCGGATCCTCCAGGTACGCGGCCGACTCCGGTCCGCCGACGCGGTGATCGTCGTGGCCGGTATGGAAGGCGCCCTCGCGAGCGTCGTCGGCGGACTGGTCCGCGCACCGGTCGTCGCGGTACCCGTCTCCACCGGATACGGAGCCTCCCTGGAGGGCGTCACCGCGCTGCTCGCCATGCACGCCTCCTGCGCCGCCGGAGTGACCGTGGTCAACATCGACTCCGGCTTCTCGGCCGCCATGGCGGTCCACCGCATCGCCCAGATCCGGGGAGCCGCCCGGTGATCTGCTGGATCAACCCCTTCACCGGACTGGCCGGGGACATGCTGCTGGCCGCGCTCATCGACGCCGGGGCTCCCCTCGACGCGATCCGGGCGGCGATCACCGCCACCGGTCTGACCGGCTGGGACCTGACCGCCGAGCGCGTCACCGACCACGGGCTGACCGCCACCCGGGTCCACGTGCACGTCACCGACACCCGCGCCGAGCGACAGGCCGCCGAGGTGATCGAACTGGCCTCCCGGGCCGTCCCCGAACCCGTGGCGGCCCTCGCGGTCACGGCCGTGCGCGCGGTGGCCGAAGTGGAGGGCCGCCTGCACGGCACCGACCCGGCCACCGTCCACCTGCACGAACTGGGCGGCCACGACACCCTGGTCGACATCGTCGGCACCGCCGCCGCTCTGCACGCACTCGGCGTCACCCAGGTCGTCAGCTCCCCCCTGCCCCTGGGCCGGGGACGCATCGACGCGGCCCACGGCGTCCTGCCCTGCCCTGCTCCGGCCACCCTCGCTCTGCTGGCCGGAGCGGCGGTCACCGGCAGTGAGCTGCCCGGCGAGACGGTGACACCGACCGGCGCCGCGCTGCTGCGCGCCTGCGGTGCCACGTACGACCCGCCGCCGGTCATGACCCTCGGCCCCACCGGCTACGGCGCCGGTACCCGCAGGCTCCCCGACCGCCCCAACGTCATCTCCGTCACCCTCGGCCGCCCCTCGAAGGCCGAACGGACAGAGGAGGTCGTCGTCCTGGAGACCAACCTCGACGACGTCACCGGCGAAGTCCTCGGCCACACCATCGCCCGGGCGATGCAGTCCGGGGCCCTCGACGCCTGGGCCACACCTGCCGTGATGAAGAAGGGCCGGCCCGCCCAGATCCTGCATGTGCTGACCACTCCGCATCAGGAACAACGGCTGCGAGACCTCGTCCTGGCCGAGACCGGCACCCTCGGAGTCCGCCGCGTGGCCGCCACCCGCACCACGTCGCCCCGCAGCTTCGAGACCGTCGATGTCGACGGACATCAAGTGCGCATCAAACACGGCCCCCACGGTTCCAAGCCCGAGCACGACGACGTCGTGGCCGCCGCCACCAGGCTGGGCCTGCCCCTGCGAGCCGTCACCGCCCGCGCCCTGCGCCTGACCGGCGACCGAGGCCCCGTCCAGCAGGAGCAGGAGGAAGACGGATGAGTCAACAGAGCCCGGAACAGCGCCTGCTGGACCGTATGCGAGCCATCGGCCCGCTCGCCGTGGCCTATTCGGGGGGCGTGGACTCCGCCCTCGTCCTCGCCGCGGCCGTACGAGCTCTGGGTGCGGACCGGGTGCTCGCCGTCACCGCCGTGTCGGAGAGCCTCGCCGACGGCGAACTCGACCGCGCACGCCTTCTCGCCGACGGACTGGGAGTCACCCATCTGACGCCGCGCACCAGCGAACTCGCCAGCCTCGGCTACCGGGCCAACGGCCCCGACCGCTGCTACTTCTGCAAGTCGACGGTCCTGGACACCATCGCCGTGCTGGCCCGCGACCACGGCTTCGACCAGGTGGCCACCGGAACCAATGCGGACGACGCCCGCGACCCCCACCGACCGGGCATCCGGGCGGGCCGGGAGCGCGCGATCCACACCCCGCTCCTCGACACCGGCCTGGACAAGACGGCCGTACGCCGGCTCAGCAGGTCCTGGGCGCTGCCGACCTGGAGCAAACCGGCGACCCCCTGCCTGGCCAGCCGGATCCGCTACGGCGTCGAGGTCACCCCGCACCGTCTGGCCCGCGTCGACCGTGCCGAGGTCGCCGTACGCGCGCTCCTGGCCAACGTCGGCCTGAACGTGAGTGACCTCCGGGTCCGCGACCTGGGCGACGCGGTCCGCGTCGAAGTCGACGCCTCGATCGTCGACAGGGTCACGCAGCTCCCTGAGATGGCCCGAGCGCTCGCCGACGCAGGCTTCGCCGAACTGCCCTACGTTGTCGAGGCGTTCCGCTCAGGACGGCTCAACTCCGAGATGTAGCCCGGACGGTGCCGGGCGGCGAGGCCCGCGTCGACCGCCCAACTGGCCTCGTTGTTCTGAGAGCTGAAGACGACGTCCGGCCAGCCACCTGGGCGAGGCACAGGCGACCAGTATTGCCGGGAGGGCGGCGGACAGCTGAAACCCTGCCGCTGCGAAGAAATGAGCCGCCTTATATCTGGACAAGTCATGGGTATGCATCGCTTCATTGGGGCAACCTCCAGCGATCGTGTGGGCATATTCGCGCGTTTCGTGCCCATAGATTGCTCTCTGGCGCGCCGATGGCCTGGCTTTGCCTGTCAAGGCTGACATTGATGAGTACGACTTATCGTGTGCTGAGGTACGATGACTGCGGCTTCACAGCGGTCCACCGCTTTCGACGCAGTCACCCGGAGGCAGCACAGATGGAGAACACGCCCGCGCCTGAAGCGGCCCTGCCTGCGCAGGCTCCTCCGGCCACGGCCGCGACTGCGCAGGCCAACGGCAAGGAAGAGCGGCGTGACTACCGGCCCGGGTACGAGATCGTGGCGGAGCGAATCATCGAGTTCATCGCTGAGTCGCGGCTGGAGCCGGGCGACCGGATGCCCACGGAGAACGATCTGGCCCAGCGGCTCGACACCAGCCGAGCAGTGGTGCGCGAAGCCGTGAAGATCCTCTCGGCACTGGGCCGCGTCCGGGCCCACAAGGGGCGCGGACTGTTCGTCGCGGACGACGAGGGCATGCTCATCACCAGTCGATGGGGCGGATTCTTCCGGCCCGTGGACCTCGATCACGTCCTCATGCTGTTCGAGTTCCGCAGGGTTCAGGAGGTTGCCGCGAGCAGCCTGGCGGCCACGCGGGCCACGCCCGCCGAACTGCGCACCGTCGAAGTCGCCATGCAGCAGTGCCGGCACGGGTTCACCCACGGTCAGGTCGAGGAGTTCAACCAGGGGGACGAGGACTTCCACATGGCGGTGGCCGCGGCCTCGCACAACGCCTTCCTCGTCAGCGCGGTGCGCGACGCGCGTCGTCTGCAGCGACAGTCCAGCGCGATCGGCATTCACGACACGTTCAGCGACCACACCGAGGCGGCGGTCGAGGAACACGAGGCGATCTACCGTGCCATCCGCGACGGCCGCCCCGACGAGGCGGGCAAGGCCACGGCGGTACACCTGGACAGGACGCTGGAGGACTACCGGCGGGAGATCCAGCGACGGCTGTTCGGCTAGGGCCGCCTGCTGGGTGCCGCGTGGCTCGGGGGCGATGGTCCGCGAAGCCGAAGCCGAAGCTGAAGCCGAAGCCGAAGCGGTTGCGGGCGGCGGTCAGGGGCGGAGCGCGGTGACCAGCCAGGCGCGGGAGCCGAACCACACGCCGTCGCCCGTGTCGTGCGCGTCGAGCGTCACGCGCAGCCGGCCGAGTGCGCGCTCGACGGACGCGGCATCGAGATCGGCGATCAGCTCCTTCGCCATGCGCAGCTGCAGCACGGCAGCACATGCGCGTTCGGCGTCCGGCCCGTAACGGACGGGCTCGCGCACGTCGACGACGTCCACGGCCGTGAAGCCGGCCGCGGTCAGGACATCGCTGACGACATGCGGATCGGCCAGCGTGAAGGGGTCGCCCGAGACCGGGGCCGGCACCGTTGGCGCGTGGTCACCGGAGAGCGCCTCCCGCACGGCGACATGCCACTCCTGGCGGTCGGCGGCCTGCCAGACAAGTTGCACGAAGCGCGCACCCGGACGCAGGGCTCGCCCGATGTTGGCGAACGCGGCGACCGGATCGGAGAAGAACATCGTGCCGAACCGGCTGATGCCGAGACTGAAGTAATCCGGCCGGAAGCCATGGCCCTGAGCATCGGCTTGCACGAAGCCGACATTGCGGATCCCCTCCGCCTCGGCCAGCGCACGGGCCCGCGCCAGCATCGGCCGCGAGACGTCGATGCCGAGTGCGCTGCCCGGCGACGCGTCCCGGGCCGCGTCCCGGGTGGCCCGGCCGGTGCCGCAGCCGATGTCGAGGACCCGAGCGCCGGGACGGACACCGAGGGACTCCGACAGCCGCTGGTGGTACCGGGCGAGCTCCGAGTCGTAGTCGAACAACGCGACCTCCTCCTCACGTCGCGGGGCCGTCACGGAGCACACCCCGCACGGTGTCGAGCCGTACCCCCGGATCCAACTCCGGCAGCCACCATGTCGCCCCCGCTCTGGCATACGGTTCGGGATCCACGCCCAACGGCAGACCGACCGCGATGTCGTACGACGTCATCTCGCCTCGGCGCAGACCGGCGACGGTGCCTACGGCCTCCGCGAGCTGGTCCGGGTGTTCGAGATTGGCCGGGAAGAAGCCGTCGAGCCGAGCGGCGCGGCGGATCGGTCTGACATTGCCCGGGAATCCGGCGGCCCACACCGGCACACCCGGCCGTTGGACCGGTCGAGGCAGGAAGGTGATGTCGTCGACCACATAGTGCTCGCCGCGATGACGCACCGGTTCTCCCGACCAGGCCCCGGCCAGGATCGCCAGGGACTCGTCGAGCATCCGCCCTCGCCTCCGGTCGTCGAGCTGCTCGCCGGTCCTGGACAGCTCACCGGCGAACCGGTCGCTGCCGAGGCCGACGCCGAGCGTGAGACGGCCGCCGCTCAGCCGGTCCAGGCTCGCGGTCTCCCGTGCGACCTTGGCGGGCCGCCGTCGGGCGAGCACCGACACCATCGGACCGAGCCGTAGCCGCTCGGTCGCGGTCGCGATCGCCGCCAGCGCGATCCACGGATCGGCGACCTGCCGGACCGGAGTCCGCCAGCACAGCTGATCCCACACGAAGACGCCGTCCCATCCGGCCTCCTCCGCCTCGGCGGCGAGACGCGAGACCACCCGCGGGTCGGCGAGGTCGTCGAAGAGGGGCAGCCAGAGTGCCGAGCGCAGCCGGTTCACGGCCGGTGCCCTTCCGTGTGCCGCACCAGAGCCGACACGAAGTCGTCCCACACCGGCCTCGGCAGGTCATGTCCGGCCCCCTGGAGGACCAGCAGCTCCGCACCGGGGATCGCGTCGCGCAGCGCCTCACCGTGCGGCAGCGGCAGCAGTGGGTCGTGGTCACCGTGGACCACGAGTGTCGGCGTCGCGATGTCGCCGAAGCCGCCTCGCACCGGCCCTTCGGTCTCGACGCAGTAGTGGTTGACGAGGGTGGACGAGTAGTTCCTGGCGCGTGGCACATCATGTTCGGCCAACGCCCGGATCGCGGCTTCGTCGAAGTACGGCGAGCCACCGGCGTAGGCCCTGGAGCCGGCGACGACGTACTCGACGACGGCGGCCGCGTCGGAGGAGTCCGGCTCGGCCGCCATGGCCAGGTCGCCGGACGGTGGCGGCAGGCCGTCGGCCCCGGTCGAGCTCGACAGGAATGTCAGGGACGCGAGCCGGTCGGGATGGTCCACACCGAGGATGAGCCCGGCCCCGCCGAACATCGACTGGCAGACCACGTGGGCGCGCCCGATGCCCAGGGCGTCCTGGACGCCGAGTACGTCGCGGGTCAGGTCCGTGAACGAGTAGGCCGGCTGCCCCGGCGGGTAGCAGGTCGAGCGGCCGGTGTCGCGATGGTCGTAGCGGACCACGAACCGGCCACAGGCGGCGATCCGTTCGCACAGGTCGGCGTCCCACCAGAGCATCGAGGCGCCGGCCCCGGCGACCAGCACGACCACCGGGTCCGCAGGGTCTCCGAAGGCCTCGACACACAGCTCGATGCCGTTGATCTCCAGGAGTTGCTCGCCGTGAGAGTGATATGAGGTCATGTCCAGCACGCTAGAACCCGCGACTCCATCGTGAAAAGCGATGATTTCTGATCGATTCAATCGCTTATGCCAATGGATATCGCTACGCTGGAACGTGTGAGCAACATCGAGCTGCGCCATGTGGCGGCCATGGCCGCCATCGCCGAGGAGGGCTCGTTCGGTCGGGCCGCCGTCCGTCTCGGGTACACCCAGTCGACGGTGAGCCAGCAGATCGCCGCGTTGGAGCGGGCCGTCGGCGGTCCCGTGTTCGACCGGCCGGGCGGTCCCAAGGCCGTGCGGCTGACACCGCTCGGCTCCGTTGTCCTGGAGCACGGTCGCGCACTGCTGGAGCGGGCAGCGGCACTGACCCACGCCGTGGACCGGTTCAAGGCGGGGGACGGCCGGATCGACATCGGCACGTTCCAGAGTGTGTCCAACGTGATCCTGCCGGCGGTCGTACGCCGGCTGCGGGACGAGCAACCCGGCTGCGACATCAGGCTGTTCGAGGAGGAGCCGGAGCAGCCCCAGATGGGCGAGCTCGACCTGCTGTTCTACGACGGCCGCATCGACGGCGACGTCGAGCACCGCAAGCTGCTCGACGATCCGTATCTGCTGGTGGCCAAGGCAGGCACCTTTCCCGAAGGCCCTGTCTCGCTGGAGCGGCTCGACGGCGTGCCCATGGTCGCCTGGCCACTGACCTGCGACCAGCCCGTGATGGAGCAGGCCGTCGCCCGCGGCGGTGCCCGTCCGCAGATCGTCTTCCGCACGGCCGTCAACGACACCCTGCTGTCGATGGTGCGAGCCGGCCTGGGATCGGCGGTGCTGCCCTGGCTCGCCGTCCGCGGTGCCGACGTCCCCTCCGACGACCGGCTCCGCATCCACGAGCTGCGGCCGTCCCTGCCGCCACGGGAGATCTACCTGCACTGGCGGGCCGGCCGCATCCACTCCCCGCTTGCCGCCCGGGCCGTCGACATCGCCGTAGAGGTCGCAGCCGACCTCGCGCCGCCGGGCGTATGGGCCACGCCCTCCGCGTGACCCGTTGTACCACCGGCTCAAAGCCCTTGATCGGTACGGTGATTCACCGTCGACCTCAAGCTCCCGATGCCCGTCCTCGGGGGAAGGTGCCCCCTACGATCAGAGAGCCGTCGCCCTTCCCGGTTGCGGCTCGGGGCGCAGTCGGCGCGCCGGCTCCTGTCAGCGGCGTCCACACGCCGGAGGAGCCGGCCTCGCAGCGGGGCCGTGGCGGCCGGACTCCTCCGTATGGCCGGTCAGGGCAGGATCTCGACGTACCCGTCCGTTCCGTGCACGCGGATCCGCTGCCCGTCCCGGATCAGCCGGGTCGCCTGCTCCACGCCCACGACCGCAGGCAAGCCGTACTCCCGGGCGATCACTGCGCCATGGGTCATCAGGCCGCCCACCTCCGTCACCAGACCCGCGATCCCGACGAACAGCGGCGACCAACTCGGGTCCGTGAAGGTCGTGACCAGGATGTCGCCCGCTTCGAGATCGGCGTCCGCAATGTCGAGGATGACACGGGCCCGTCCCTCGACGGTCCCGGTGGAGACCGGCAGGCCGGTCAGGGCGCCGTCCGACACGTCGTCACGCTGGTACGCGCCCGTGAGCGCGTCGCCGTCCGAGGTGAGCACCCGGGGCGGTGTGAGCGCCTGGAACGACCGGAACGCGTCCTTGCGCTGCTGGACGAGCCGGTCGTCCACCTGGTTCGAGCGCACCGCTTCGTCAAATTCCTGGAAGGTGAGGTAGAAGACGTCCTCCCGCTCAGCGAGTACGCCTGCCCGTACAAGGCGGTCGGCCTCCTCCATCAGGGCCTTCTTGTAGACGAAGTAGCGGCTGACGATGCCGTACTTCGGGTACTCCCGGTATCCGGCGAACGCCCGGACCTGGTCGATCATCCGCTTCGTCAAGTCGGCTTTCCGGTCGCCGTCCGGCAGCGCCCGCAGCCGTGACAGCACATCCGCTTCCTTCTTCTGAGCCTTCAACCTCCCCTGCTCGAAGCGCCGCTCGGCCGCGCCTGGCTCGAAGTTCCTGACGTTGTCGAGGATCACGGGCACGAGGGTGGTGGGACGCTCGCGCCAACGTGGCCTCGTGATGTCGATCTCGCCGACGCAGCGCATGCCGTACCGGTCGAGGTAGCCCTCGATGGCGTCGCGTGCTTCGGGCCCGCCCGGGAGCTTCGCCAGCTCGTCCAGGAAGTCCTCGTCCTCGACGCCCTGCAGGAACGCCACCACCTCCGGCCACGGGCGGATCACGTCGGCGACGTCGAGGAGCGCCAGCCCCATCTCCGAGGTCACGTTGTCAGGAGCGGAGAGTGTGAGCGTGTCGGCCGCGTTCTTCTCGCCGAGCCACTCCTGCAGCTTGTCGTTGAGCCACCACGTGGCCTCCATCCCCGCCATGATCGCCTGCAGGTTCGGCGGATCACTGAGTACGCGTTTGTGCTCCCTGAAGGCCTCCGTCAGGAAGTCGAACAGCGCGGGGCCGGTCTTCGTCCGGATATCGCGCGCCAGGGCGGCGTTGGACACCTGGCTGCGCTCGATCAGTTCGGTGACGATGGCCGGATCGGCCTCGACCGGGGTGGGCCTACCGCCGGCCGACGGCGCTACGGGACCCGTGTCCGGGAGCAACGGGACGAAATCCTCGTCGAGGACGGTCTCCAGAGCATTCCTGACCAGCGGATCGCCCTTCCCCATGAGGTCCAGGAGGCCGGCCCGGCTCGCCGGCGAGGCCAGGCGCCGGGTGACGTCGACGAAGAGCCTCCCGCCGGCCTCGTGCATCGGCGCCATGGCCGTCAGCTGCCACATGGAGAACCCCAGCGGCTTCATGGGGTCGGTCATCATCTGCTGATGGCCGACGGAGACGTAGACGTGATTCTCCTGGTCCTCGGCCTCGGGGATGGGGAACAGCGTCGTGATCGGCCGGCTCTGCACGAACCGGAAGCCGTCATCGACCAGGCACCACTCGATGTCCTGAGGGCGGCCGAAGTGCGCTTCGATCCGCCGTCCGAGCTGAGCAAGCCGTACGACCTGCGCATCCGTCAGCGACGGCTGCTCCTGCCGCTGCGAGTCGATCGCCACTTCCTGCGTTCCGCCCGCAGGCAGAGCGTGGATGGCGCGTGCTTTCGCGGCGATCGTCCTGGCGACGACCTCGCCGTCGCGCACCTTGAAGACGTCCGGGTTCACCAGGCCGGAGACCAGGGCCTCGCCGAGGCCGAACCCGGCGTCCACGGTGGAGACCCGCCGGTTGCCCGTGACCGGGTCGGCCGTGAACAGGATGCCGGATGCCTGCGGGAAGACCATCTGCTGGACGACCACCGCCATGTGAACCGTGCGGTGGTCGATGCCGTTGCGCCGGCGGTAGGTCACGGCCCGCTCGGTGAACAGCGAGGCCCAGCACCGGCTGACGTGCTGGAGGATCGCCTCCGGCCCCACGACGTTCAGGTACGTGTCCTGCTGGCCGGCGAAGGAGGCCGTCGGCAGGTCCTCCGCCGTTGCGCTGGACCGGACGGCGTAGGCAAGTCGCTCGCCGGACTGAGCGAGCGCGCGGGTGATCGCCGCCGCGAGATCGCCCGGCATGGCGATCCCTTCGATGGTCCCGCGGATCCGCGCACTGAGCGTGCCGATGGCCTCCCGGTCGTCGGGGTTCAGTCGCGACAGCTGATCGAGCTGCTCGTCGATGGAGGGCGCTTCCGCCATGAGCCGCCGGAAGGCGTCCGTGGTCACGCAGAAACCATCCGGCACGCGGATGCCTTCGATCCGCGAAAGTGCGCCCAGATGTGCGCCCTTACCACCGACGAGTTCGACCTGCGTCTCGTCCACGTCCTGAAGACCGAGCACATACTGCTCGCTCACTTGGACACCTCCGTGGCAGCGGTGCTCAGTTGTACGGCGAAGCCCGATCGGATCACGGACTGCTCCCACTGTGCCGAGCCCGTTGCCCGGTACGTCCTCATCCCCCGTTGCCTTCCTTCCGACGAGTCGGGCGGTGGCCACCCCCGCACCTCCGCGCCGACCACCTGCAAGGGAACTGCCGGTGACACCACTGGTCCGACGTCACCGCGTTTCCCATACGCCGACAACAACACACGCACGTCGTACCCCGTTTCCGCAGCTTGTGGTCTCGGCCGACGATTCTGCGCTGTCACCCGGGCCTTGCCGCAAGCCCCCCTACGCGCTATAACTTGGGAGAGGCAAGGAGAGTTCTCTCCTTGCCTTTGCCATGTGCCGCCCGCAGGGCAGGTCTGGCTCAGCCTCGACAGGCGGGCACAGCTGACACAGGAGTCCTGAGGCAACCCGGTGACGGGGCATCGAGACCAAGTGAGCCCAGTGCGGCAAGAGTGTCGAGATCATCGGCCTGGACCGGCCCGGCGCCACTCCGCACAGAACACTCAGCTGTGAACTCACCGTCGGTCTCTGACCGGCGGCACCCGCAGACGTGCCCTGCCGTCCGTAGACACACGCGTAGCGGGCTACGTAGTTCCACGGATTGCCGGGGCCGGGACGGCGGGGAGAATTGCCCGGCGTGGGCATCGCCGGGTGGGTGATCCCTCCCGCGATCCGGAGGCTGCCGTTGTGGCGCCGACGGCTCCACGTGAACTGCCCTCGCTTGCACGCTTCGACGAACTCGACACAACGGAAGGGGCGACTTGTCCACGCGAACAGGCATCGCTGTGCAGGGGCGGCACAACCCCATGCAGTTCTTTCTCTTTTTCGTACGCCTGACGATAGAGATCGACGGAAAGGCCCAGAGCGGCTCTTGGCGGGACCGCTTTGTACCGTTGACCCCCGGGTCGCACACGGTCGACGTCTACTTCCGGTACCTCTTCAAAGCCCGCTGCTGCCCGGCCGGCACCACCGTCCAGGTCGCGGCCGGTCAGACGGTCACGCTGCAGTACCGCACTCCGCAGCTCATGACCTCGGCCGGCCGTCTTGAGGTCGTCGGCTGAGCCGCACCTCGGTGGGCCGACCCTGACCGGAGCGACGCTGAGTCAGGGTGAGGGCCAGGGGCGGCCCACCGCGGAGTTGTGCCCTGGCCGCCCCTCTGAAGGCCGGCCGAGCTCAGCACTCAGCGGGTCGGCGGAGGTATGTGGTTTCACGGATGGCTGGTGGCAGTGCGGCTGGCACGCTGACATCAGGGGGCTCGCCGGGGGGCAAGAGATCGGGGACGTCATGCGGGAACACGAGCAGGCGTTGGAGATGGCGGCCGCGCGCGGCTTCGGCCGTTACACGGAGTTCGCGTGCCCCGACAATTCACCCAGCAGACCCGGCGGTTCGTCATGGATACTCTTCGTTCCGCTGGCCGTCGTGTGCGGATACGACGCGCCATATCTTCTCCGCGGGCTTGACGACGGTCACTGGTGGCTGCGGCTTCCTTTCGTGGTTCTCGCCATGGCGGTGGCAGTGGAATGCGTTGCGATGATGTTCTGGCTCCGACACCTGCGGCGTCCGGGCGGCCCGACATCACGGCTGTACTACTTCGAGAACGGAGTGGTGGTGGCCACCGGCCGTCGACTGCGGCCCTTCGGCCGACAGGAGTTCTCGATCGGCAGTGCGGCGATGGAGTGGCAGGAGCCACTGGACGAACGGGACCGCGAGAGCGAAGTCCGCGCTGACGGATGACCAGAACTGACGGTCCGTCACGAGGTGTTGCTCCGGCGGGCGTTGCCGATGGGGTCGTACGAGACGCTCACCTGAAGGGGACTTCGAGGTTCACACACGCATGCCGGCGCCCAGTTTCTCGGCTCCGGTGTGCCAGGAGGAGTTCTCGTCGGCAACGGCCTCGGCATCAGCCGCCCCGAAGCGGTTGCAGCAACGCTTCGGACAGCCCGCCCCCCTGACACCGCACCGAGCGGGTGAACCTGGACGAGGGGAGGGGCGGAGGGAGGGGTAGGTGTCCGTGGTTCCGCGCTGCGGGTGCCTGTGCCCGAGATGTCGGCGGGGCTGTGTCAGTGGGCGAGGTGGCGACTGATGACCAGCCGCTGGATCTGGTTCGTTCCCTCGAAAATCTGCATGATCTTCGCCTCGCGCATGTAGCGCTCGACGGGGAAGTCGCGAGTGTAGCCGTAGCCACCCAGTACCTGGACGGCGTCGGTGGTGACCTTCATGGCGGCGTCCGTGGCCACCAGTTTGGCGACGCTGGCCTGGCGGCTGAAGGGACGGCCGAGATCACGGCGGCGGGCGGCGTCCAGGTAGGTGGCGCGGGCGGAGTCCACCGCCGCGGCCATGTCTGCGAGGAGGAAGCCCAGCCCCTGGTGGTCGACGATCTTGCGGCCGAAGGTGGTGCGCTCGTTGGCGTAGGCGACGGCCGTGTCCAGGGCCGCCTGGGCGAGCCCGGTGGCGCACGCCGCGATACCGAGACGACCACTGTCGAGGGCGCTGAACGCGATCTCCAGGCCCTGGCCTTCGGCACCGATCAACCGGTCGGTGCCGATGACCGCCCCGTCCCACATGGCCGAGGTGGTGGGGATGGAATGCAGTCCCATCTTGCGTTCGGGCCGCCCGAACGAGAGGCCCTCGGCCGCACCCGGGGCCAGGAAGCAGGAAATCCCCTGGCTGCCCGGCGCGGTGCGGGCGAAGAGGGCGTAGAAGTCGGCCTTGCCGCCGTGGGTGATCCATGCCTTGGTCCCGGTGATGCGGTAGCCCTCCGCGGTGTGTTCTGCCTTGCAGGTCAGGGCTGCCGCGTCCGAGCCGGCCTGCGGCTCGGAGAGGCTGTAGCCGCCGAGGAGCTCACCGGTGAGCATCCGGGGCAGCCAGCCCTCCTTCTGTGCCGGGGTGCCGAAGGCGTGCACCGGGTGGCAGGCCAGCGTGTGCACGCTGGTGGCCACGGCGACCGCCGCCCACTGACTCGCCAGTTCCTCCAGGACCTGCAGGTACACCTCGTACGGCTGGCCCCCGCCCCCGAATTCCTCCGGGTAGGGCAGGCCCAGCAGACCGGCCCGGCCGAGGACGGCGAACAGGCCCTCGGGGTAGGCCTCGTCGACCTCGTGCTCCTCGACCCGCTTGCCGAGTTCCTTCTCGGCGAGTTCGCGGGTCAGGGCGATCAGGTCCTCGGCCTCCTGAGTGGGAAGCATGCGGTCGACAGTCATCGAAACTCCAAGCGGTACTCAGAGAGGTACGTCAGTACCGCTTAGCGTAGCTCTTATGGGCGGGATGTCACGCCTGGGATACTGACCGGATGATCAAGGCCTCCACCCCAACCGGCCCGAAGCCCGCGGGCCGGGGTGCCGCCCGGCGCTCCGAGCTGTTCGAGGCGCTCGTGGCGCTGCTCACCGAAGAAGGCTTCGTCCACTTCACCCTGGACGACCTCGCGGCACGGCTGCGGTGTTCGAAGCGCACGCTGTACGGGCTGGCCGGTAGCAAGGAACAACTGGTCCGGGCCGTGGTGGTGCACTTCTTCCGGGGGGCCACCGAACGAGTCGATGCGGCCTTGGCGGCCGAGAGTGATCCGGCGGCCCGGCTGGCGGCTTATCTCCACGCCGTGGCGGCGGAGCTCGGCCCCCTGTCTCCGCGGTTCTTCGACGACGTGGCCGGGTTCGAGCCGGCTGCGGAGGTCTACGAACGCAACACACGAGCAGCCGCCGGCCGGGTGGAGCAGCTGATCGACGAAGGCGTCGCGGCGGGCGTGTTCCGCGATGTGCACGTGGCCTTCGCCGCCGACGTCATCACCTCGGTGATGGTCCGCATCCAGCAGCGCCGGGTCACCGCGGCCACCGGCCTTCGCGACGCCGAGGCCTACGCCCAGCTCTCCGAGCTCCTGCTGCGAGGCCTGACCCGCTAGCCGAGCTGCCGGGCCGACAGCTCATGAGCGGCCTCTGGCGCAGCGGGCAGCCCGGAGGACTTCAGTACCCCGAAATCCTCCGGGCCATGACCCGGCAGGGTTTCACCTGCCGGGCTACGCCACGGCCGTATCTCTCCGCATTCTCGATGGCCGGCTTGCTCCAACAAGCCACAGTGCTACCGGTAGTGGAGGGCTACGGTCGCAGTGACCGCTCAGCGGTCGGAATAGCTGAAGTCGCCCATCGTCCAGGCGCTGACGTCCTCGATGGCCACGCGGTACATCCCGCCCGTCTCCGGGATCCCCACCGTGCCCTGCAGGATGCGGGCGACGTGGAAGTGCAGGTAAGTGGGTGGGTCGTCCTTCTTCGCAGGGGTGGCGAACGCGGGGGAGAACTCGCTGAGACGGGCGGAATCCATCAGTACGTCCGACACCCTCTGCCTCCACACTGCTTCGGGAGCCAGCCGGCCGGTGATGACAGCGCCACCGGTCACTACGGTCAGGGACATCTGATTGCTGTGCCCGGACTCCACCAAGGTGGCGATGTCAACGAGCAGTTCGTCAGGCTTCGGCATGACGCAGATTATATTTACCGGCCGTCCCGCTGATGACCAGGCGGCACGACCGGGAATTGCAGGCGCTCACGGTTGCGCCCCGGAGGTGGGGCCGATGCCCGCGGGCGAGGTGGCCGACAGCGGGTCGGCCGAACCCGCCGGGGCCGCCCGTTCGAGCCGGGGGTACTTGCTCGGTTCCGTAGGTGTAGCTGTCGTACGGCAGCGGGGCACCGCCCGTCCCGCCGCGTCGTCAGATGGGTGAACCCGGCGGCAGGAGTGGGAGATGGGTGTGTTCGTCCGTGTCGGTGGGGATCATGCGCAGAGTCTCGTGTGCAAGGTGATCGTTTTCTATGGTGACGCGGAGTGTGGGCGTGTAGCGTCAGCGTCAGCTGTCGTGGTTCGGAGTTCTCTCTAGCCCGCGCCTTTGGTGTGGGCATTTTGCTGTGCTGTGCCGCAGGGACCAGGGCGATCACCTCCGCCTGCCACATGGAGTGGGAGGCGTTACCGACTGGAAGGCATTGACATGGCAACGGGAACTGTGAAGTGGTTCAACGCGGAAAAGGGCTTCGGCTTCATCGCCCAGGACGGCGGCGGCCCGGATGTCTTCGCGCACTACTCCGCGATCAACTCCTCGGGCTTTCGTGAGCTCCAGGAGGGTCAGATCGTGACGTTCGACGTCACCCAGGGTCAGAAGGGCCCGCAGGCCGAGAACATCACCCCGGCCTGACCTCGGGGCTCTGCCCGAGCAGCGTGAACGGGATCGGGGCCGCGCAGCCATGGCTGCGCGGCCCCGATCTGTTGGGGTGCTCCGGGGGACACGATCACTCGGAGCGGACCCCGCCGGTTCGGTCCGGCCAGGAGCACACCGGAACCGGACCGGAGAGGTCCACCGAGTCGTCGCCCGTCATCGCCCGGGATCGGTCCGCCTCGACCCTGACACGGCGGAGGCGTCGCCGAGGTCGGCGCCGGTGGCGGCATCCCGATGGGAGTGGCCGACGCCGTGCCAGTCCAGGCACATGACGGTCGCGTCGTCGAGCAGGTGGCCCTGGTGGGCGTCCACGACGGCCGCGATGAGTGTGCGAGCGGCCTCACGGGGGTGCAGCGCACGGGTGCGGACGATCAGGTCGGGTAGGTCGACCCGTTTGGCGTTGCGTTCCAGCATGCCGTCGGTCAGCATCACCAGCCGGTCGCCCGGACGCAGGTCCAGAGTCTGGACCCGGTAGCTGTGAGGGGCGTCGAATCCGAACGGCATATCGACCTTCGGAGCGAGCTCACGCACCTCGCCGTCCCGCATCCGCAGCGGCCAGGGGTGCCCGGCGTTGACGAACTCGTTACTGCCGTCGGTCAGATTGATACGCAGGAGCTGCCCGGTGACGTAGCTCCCGCGGCTGTGCTCTCGCATCGCCCGGTCGGCCTGACGGGCCTGTTCGACGAGATCGGCACCGGCCCGCCGGGCCCGGCGCAGGGCACCCACCAGGAGGGTCGCAAGCAGCGCCGCGTTCACCTCGTGACCCATGGCGTCGGTGACGGAGAGCTGGACCGTGTCCCGGTCGATCACGTAGTCGAAGGTGTCGCCCCCCACGTGGTCGGCGGGCTCCAGTGCCCCGGCCACCGCGAACTGCGCCGCCTCGGACGCCAGCGACGCCGGAAGCAGCCGGTGCTGGATCTCCGCGGCCAGGCTCAGCGGGACGGTACGGCGACCCCACTGGTACACGTCGGTGAAGGACCGGTTCGCGATCACGATGTACGCCAGGGCGTGCGCGGCCTCGCCGATCTCCCGCATCACCGCCGCGTCCGGCGTCGTCGGCAGGAACAGTTCGAGGAGCCCGATGGCGTCCCCGCGATTGGTCACGGGAGCGACGATCCGAACCAGCGCGCCCTCGTCGCTGTCGTCCACGCGCGGCCGCTGGGTGCGGATCACGTCGTCGTACACGGTGCCCAGCAGCGCGATGCGCTGGGCGGGCTTGTCGGTCTCCACGCTGCCGGCCGCCCCCAGCCGTACGACCGAGCCGCCGGTGAAGTCGGTGATGAGGAACGACACGGACGCGGCCCCGAGATCGTCCTTGAGTATGCGTGCCACCACATCGAGTGACTCCACGGGGGAGGCGGTCTCCGCGGCCGCCAGCATCCCCGCCAAGGTCATCGACCCGCCCCGGCCCTCTCCGTTCTCCGGAGTACGGGTGGTCGGCGCACCCTCCCCGTCAGGCCCGCATGCGGTCACGGTGGCTCCTCGCCGCTCGCTGGTTGTTCAAGGTTCCGGTCCGGCTGGACAAGGGCCCGCGTCAAGCCTGGTGTCGGGCAGATGTTAGTGCACCGCAGTACCCCTGAACGGTGTTCCTGTCGGCCCAGCGCCGGTTCTCACGCCGGCTGCCGACTGGATCTGACCGGATGAGGCTCGACGGTGTTGACACCGTCGGCGCACGCGGTCGCTTTGATGTGTCAGGTGGGTTCGTCGCGGATACGGGCGGTGTGCAGGGGCGGGGTGTCGGTCCGTTCAACGGCTCGGGCAGGTCTGGGAAACGTGGTCCCCAAGTGCTCGTTGACGTCGGTGAGTTCCCTCCAGGTGCGGGTGTACTCGCCTCGGTCCTGTTCCCGCAGGGTGAGGAGCGCCTCGTTTCGTTCGCGGAGCGGTCCCTGGGGCACAAAGTACGCCTCCCGGACCAGAGTGTTCCGGTTCGTGTCGAAGACGGCGCCACCAGCGGCGATGTCGCTGACGAGGCTTCAGCTCAGCCCGCGGTCGGTGCTTGCGTACACGTCGATCTTGATCGCCGACCGGTCGCTGGGAACCGAGGCACCCGTGGCCAGGATGGTCCCTGCCGGGAAGTCGCCTATTGCCGTGGGCAGTTCGAAAGGTCCGGGCTCCCAGCGCGTGCCTCAGCCGTTCTGGGTGTCGGCGATGCCGGTGAGCTTCCTCCAGGAGGTGCCGTTGTCGGTGCTGCCGTAGATCGGGAAGACGGGCGTGCCGGAGGTGTACTGCTCGCACGTCGACACAACCGTGCCGTCGGCCGATCCGTCGGGCTGCAGGCGCAGCGCCCGCAAGTACAGCGAACCGGATGACGGCGCACCCGAGGGCGGGGTGTGGACCGGGACCGGCCGGCCCCTCAAACAGCAGCCGGTGAGTGGCGGAGCGGTGCCCTGGCGGCGGGTGTGTTCCCCGCCTCTGCCAGGGGCGCTCTCAGGTGGTGTGTCTGCCCGCTGTGTCGGGGCGGGACGGCGGTGGCGCGGTCGAGCCGCGGAGGACGAGTTCGACCGGTGGGTCACTCGCCCGCGGCAGGTCGGTGTCGGGTTGCCCGATCGCGTGCACGAGAAGGCGGATTCCCTCCCGGGCCGCGGCCTCGAAGGGCTGGCGCACGGTGGTCAGGGGAGGGGACACGTAGGCGAAGACGGGATTTCCGTCGAAGCCGACGACACTCATGTCCTCGGGCACGCGACGCCCGGCTTCCCGCAGGGCGTGGATGAAGCCGATGGCCATCTCGTCGCCCGCCGCGAAGAGGGCCGTCACAGAACGGTCCGAGGCCAGCGAACGGCCCACGGCATGGCCGGAGGCCGCCGACCAGTCACCGTTGAGCAGCGGCGGCTCGCGTACGCCCCGCGCGGCCAGTGCCGCCCGCCAGCCCTCGATGCGGTCCTTGGTGGCGTACCAGCGCCGCGGTCCGGCGAGATGGTGAACGGTCGCGTGCCCCAGATCCAGCAGGTGCTCGGTGGCGGCCCGAGCCAGGGCGTGGGCACCCACGCCCATGGTCACGGTGCGCGAGGCGGTGAAGGAGGGCGGCGCCCCCAGGAAGAGGACGGGCACGTCGATGCGTACGCCGACATCGCCCTCCACGATGGGCTCCGAGACGACGACACCGTCCACGCCCTGCTCGAGCAGCGCCTCCACGGCACCGGCGATGCTCGTCGGGTCGCCGTCCGGCGTGTTGACCACGCGGAGTGCGTAACCCGCGTCGCGCACGGCCCGCTCGATGTGCACGAGCAGGGAGGCGGTTCCGTACCCGGCCGTGCCCAGGGCGACCACGCCGATGGAGCCCGTACGCCCGGAGGCCAGTGTCCTGGCCGCCTGGTTCAGCCGGTAGCCGAGGCTTTCGGCGGCCGCGAGGACTTTCGTGCGGGCTTCCTCGGAGACGTACGGCTCGTTGTTGAGGACACGCGAGACCGTCTTGCGCGACACCCCGGCCAGCCGGGCCACGTCCGCGCTGCGCGGCACGGAGGAGCCCTCACTGCGTCCCACCACTGGTGCCATGAAGTCTCCCGACGGCCGTACGTCTGCATCCACTGAGCTCATCCGTATGACCACGCGGTCTGACCGCGTGATCATGTCTACGTAGCCAGAAGCTGTACGTCAAGGGTTCGGGCGGCGCGGGTTCCGAACCGGCGCACTCCCGTGCCGGACCCCGGCGGGAACCGGGGTCCGTGCTGCCGGGCTGTTCCTCAGGCGTCGATGATGACGGGGATGATGAGGGGCCTGCGGCGGTGGGCGCGGAACGCCCAGTTCGCCACGGCGCGGGCGAGGAGCTGTTCGAGTTGGCGCGCGTCCCCGACACCTTCCTGGGCCGCGGTGGCCAGGGTCTTCTCGATGACGGGGATCACCGGCTCGAACGTGGCGTCGTCGTGGACGAAACCACGGGCCAGGAAGTCCGGGGTCTCGGCGAGGGCCCCGGTGTCCGCGTCGACGATCGCCACGACCGTGACCACGCCCTCGGAGGCGAGGGTGAGGCGGTCCTTGAGGGACGCCTCGGTGGCGCCGCCGACCTCCATGCCGTCCACGTAGACGTAGCCGGCGGGAACCTTGCCGGTGATGGACGCGCGCCCGTCGACGAGGTCGACGACGACACCGTCCTCGGCGATGACGACCCGGTCGGGGTCGACGCCGGTCCGGATGGCGAGGTCGCCGTTGGCCCGCAGGTGACGCCACTCGCCGTGCACGGGCATGACGTTGCGGGGTTTGACGATGTTGTAGCAGTAGACGAGTTCGCCGGCGCTGGCGTGCCCCGAGACGTGCACCTTGGCGTTGCCCTTGTGGACCACGTGGGCGCCCCACCGGGTGAGCCCGTTGATCACCCGGTAGATGGCGTTCTCGTTGCCGGGGATGAGGGAACTGGCGAGCAGGACGGTGTCGCCCTTGCCGATGCGGATCACGTGGTCGCGATTGGCCATGCGGGACAGCGCGGCCATCGGCTCGCCCTGGGAACCGGTGCACACCAGAGTGATCTTGTGGTCCGGGAGCTTCTCCAGCTCCTTCGTGCTCACGACCAGACCCGACGGGACCTTCAGATAACCCAGGTCACGGGCGATGCCCATGTTGCGGACCATCGACCGGCCCACGAAGGCGACCTTGCGGCCGTGCTGGTGGGCGGCGTCCAGGACCTGCTGGATGCGGTGCACATGGCTGGCGAAGCTGGATACGATGACGCGGCGTGGCGCGGTGCGCATCACCTGCTCGATCGCGGGGTTCAGCTCACGCTCGGAGGTGGTGAAGCCGGGTACCTCGGCGTTGGTGGAGTCGGTGAGGAAGAGATCCACACCCTCCTCGCCGAGGCGGGCGAAAGCGCGCAGGTCGGTGATGCGTTCGTCGAGCGGGAACTGGTCCATCTTGAAGTCGCCGGTGTGCAGCACCATCCCGGCGCCCGTGCGGATCGCGACCGCGAGGCCGTCCGGGATGGAGTGGTTGACCGCGACGAACTCGCAGTCGAAGGGCCCGAAGCTGCGCCGGTCGCCCTCCCGGACCCGCACTGTGCGCGGCCGGATGCCGTGCTCCTTGAGCTTGGCCTCCAGGAACGCCAGTGTCAGCTTGGAGCCGACGACGGGAATGTCGGACCGCTCGCGCAGCAGGTACGGCACGCCGCCGATGTGGTCCTCGTGGCCGTGGGTGAGCACCACGGCGACGATGTCGTCCAGCCGGTCCCGGATCGACGTGAAGTCCGGCAGGATGACGTCGACGCCGGGCTGGTTCTCCTCGGGGAACAGCACGCCGCAGTCGACGATCAGCAACTTGCCGGCGTGCTCGAAGACCGTCATGTTGCGGCCGATTTCACCAAGGCCGCCCAGGGCGACGACCCGCAGCCCTCCCTCGGGAAGAGGCGGGGCGGCTTTCAGTTCGGGGTGCGGATGACTCATACCCTGACGTTACCCGGAGAGTGGGACGTGGTGATCCATTGCCCCTGTGCTCTCCGCCGAACCGGCGGGGGACGATGCCGGAGAACTGGGGCTAATCGGCGGGGCGAGGCACCGGACATGTGTCCTGAACGGCCGCGATCGCGTCGTCGGCTCAGTCGGATCCGCGGTGCGTCCCGCTGGTGTCGCCGGTGCCCGTGGTCGGGTCGGTGACGGGCCTCGGCGCCGAGTTCGTGGAGGTCAGGGCGACGGCGGCCGTCGCCTTTCTCCTGTCTCGTCCCGTGTTGCGCCGTTCACCGTTCGCGCGGTGGGTCCCGTCGTGATCTGTGAACCGCTTTCCGCACACGGATGGCCGCGGTGACGAATCCACTGCGCATGTGTGCGCACACGTTCTGGTATGTGGTTCAGCGGGATCCGCAGGTCCTGCCGGGGCACCGCTTGTTCCAGCCGGTCCGGCCGCGGCCAGGGCCCGCAGCAGCGCGACCGGTGCACCGGAGGGGACGGGTTCTCCTCGCCGCGTCAGGTCCGTGACGGCCCGCCCGCCGAGGAAGGGTGCGAGGGGGGGGAGAAGCGGCGCGGCGCAGCTCGTGGACGAACGCCCGCAGCCGTTCGCGGACATCGGGCCCGACGTGCGCCCACCTCAGGCCAGGCGGATGCCCACGATGCAGGTGTCGTCGTCGGTGTCCGACCTGCTGTGGGTGAGCAGGCGGTCCAGCTGCTGGTCCAGTGCGTGCAGCCCCGTGCGGGCGGCCGTCAGGAGCTGGGCCAGGGACTCCTCGACGGACCGGTCACGGCGTTCGATCAGACCGTCCGTGTACATCAGCAGGGTGTCGCCCACGGCGAGTTGGACTTCGTGCTCTTCGTAGGTGGCCTCGGGCAGGGCGCCGAGCAGCAGGCCCTTGACCAGGGGAAGCGGGGCCGCCTCGGCGGCGCGCACCAGGACGGGCGGCAGGTGGCCTGCCCGAGCCCAGCGAAGAGTGTGCAGGTCGGGGTCGTACAGGCCGCAGACCGCCGTGGCGGTGACGGCGCCCGTCAGATGGTGGGTGACCATGTTGAGCCAGGACAGCAACTGGCCGGGGCCGGCGCCCGTCACGGCGAGTCCGCGCAGCGCGTTGCGCAGGACGACCATGCCGGTGGCCGCCTCGATGCCGTGCCCGGCCACGTCCCCCACGCACAGCAGAACCAGACCGGACGGCAGCACGACCGCGTCGTACCAGTCGCCGCCGACCAGGTGCTGGGTCTCCGCGGGGCGGTAGCGCACGGCCACCTGCAGTCCTGGAACCTCCAGCGGAGCCTGGGTCGGGGGCATGATGGCGTGCTGCAACTGAAGGGCGAGCCGGTTGCGTTCACTGGACTGCTGCTCGCTGTGGGCGAGTTGGTCACGGGTGGCCGCGAGGGCGACCTCGGTCCAGTGGTGGGCGGAGATGTCCTGGTAGGCGCCCCGCAGGACGTTCACCTGGCCGTCGGAGTCGAGGACCGGCTCGGCCACGACGCGGATGTGGCGGGTGACCCCGTCGGGTCGTTGCAGGCGGAAGGAGGCCGACGCGGGACGGTGGTGGTGGAGGACGGTGCGCACAAAGCGGCCGATGGCGACGGCGTCGTCGGGGTGGGCGTGGGCGGGCAGGTTCTCCAGCGACACGGGGGAGCTGGAGGCGGGCCTGCCGTAGAGCTCGTAGAGCTGTCCGTTCCAGGTGATCTCGCCGGTGAGGAGGTTCTCCTCGAAGCCGCCGATGCGGCCCAGGCGCTGGGCGTGCTGGAGGAGGCTGGCCAGTCGGGCCGTCTCGTCCTCGATGCGCCAGATGAGCAGGACGCTGCCGCCGTGGCGGCTGATGTTGATGTCGGCGACCGCCGCGAGGGGGACGTCGTCGACCAGGGCGGTGAGCCTTATGCGGCGGGCGCGGTAGGGCTCGCCGGTGGCGTAGACACGTTCGACGCGCTCGAACAGCTCGCTCTGGCCGGCCGCCATCGGATACGTCTCCAGCAGCAGCGCGCCGTTGATCACGCCGCGCGGGCGGCCTGCGGGGTCCAGGAAGCGGCTGTTGACATGGTGGATGCGGAAGTCGACCAGCTCACCGTCCGCGTCCAGGTGCGGTACCAGCACCAGGGTCGGATCATGCAGCCCGTCGGCCAGGTCCATGAGTTCGGTGACCTCCGGCAGAGGCCCGGGGCCCGGGTCGGCGTCGCCGTGGTGGGGCGTGTAGGTCTCCAGGGTGTGCGCGCACAGCTCGGCCAGGGCCTCGATCTGGCGGACGATCTGCGGGCGGGGATGCTCCAGTGGAGTGGGCCAGGAGATCTCCAGCACTCCGTGGATACGCCCGCCGGTCCCGGCCGGTACGGCGAACCGGCCGCCGTCGGGGTGGTGGTGCCGGCCGATGGAGGGCAGGCCCGTCTCCGACAGGCTGCGGACCCAGTGCCCCGACCGCTCGCCGAGTCCGCGCCGTGCCACGGTCGCCACACCGGGCGGCACATGCCGCCAGCGCTCGGCCTCGGCCGCGGAGAACCCGGCGCTGCCGGCCAGGGCGAGAGAGCCGTCGGCCTCCAGCGTCCAGATGGCCACCGCCTCCGCGCCCAGCGGGGTCAGGGCGTGCTCCAGCAGCGAGTCGGCGACGGCCTGGGTGTCCTGGGCGGCCAGCGCACCGCTCTCGGCGGCCCGCAGCCGTACGGCGGAGGAAGGGCTGTCCGGCGAGGCGTCGGGCCCGGTGACCGCCGTGGTGGTCGCCAGGAAGGCGTTGGTCACCTCGGAGAGCCGGTCGCGGGATGCCTGGTTGATGACGTCGACCGCGAACTCGAGAGGCGACACCCCTGCCTGCCCGGCGAGTTCGGCGAGCTGCCGCGCGGCCTGCGTGGGCCCGCACCTCAACCGCTCGACCAGGATGCCCTTGGCCAGTTCGATCAGGGCGCGCCCGTCCGCCTCGGCCTGCGCCTCCCGCACCTCGCGGCGCAGTCGCTCCACGGTCGCCGCGAGCCTGCCGACCCGGGAGGTCTGTCCGAGGCGGTCCGCCTCACCGTTGGCTGCTGGTCCGCTCTCCCACGGGTCCTGAGCGGTGCCCTGCGGTTCGGGCGGTTGCTGGGGATCACTCACGGTGGCTGTTCCTCACGCGGTCGGCTGCTGGGCGCGGTGGCTGTGACACCTGGTCACGCGGGCAGCCAGTTTCGGACGCGGCTGATGAGGTCGTTGGTGTCGACGGGCTTGGTGACGTAGTCGTTGGCTCCCGAGGCGAGACTCTTCTCCTGGTCGCCCGGCATCGCCTTCGCGGTGACGGCGATGATGGGAAGCTCCGCGTACCGGGGCATCGTGCGGATCTCCATGGTGGCGGCGTAGCCGTCCATCTCCGGCATCATCACGTCCATCAGGACCAGGCAGATGTCCGGGTGGGCGAGCAGCATCTCGATGCCCTTGCGGCCGTTGTCCGCGTGCAGGACCTGGAAGCCGTGCAGTTCCAGCACTCCGCTGAGCGCGAAGAGGTTGCGTGCGTCGTCGTCGACCACGAGGACCGTACGGCCGACGAAGGAGTCGTCCACGACCTGCGCGGTGGGGCGCTGTGTGTCCTCGGCGCGCACCAGCGACAGCACGTCGCCCGGCTGCTCGGCCGACAGGTGCAGGGTGATGCGCTCGCGCAGTTCGTCCAGGCTGGCGAGGAAGTCCAGCGGCCGGTCGCCGGCGCGGGAGCGCAGTGTCTGCTCGTGGGCGAGGTCGACGCGATGGCCGGTGTGGATGAGGACGGGCACGCTGGCGAGCGCGGAGTCGCCGCCCATGGCCGCGAGGAAGTCCGCGCCCTCGTCGTCGGGCATGCCCAGTTCGAGGACGACGCAGTGGCAGGGCTCGGCGGCCAGGGTGGCGGCCGCCTCCTGGGCACCGACGGCGGTGATGATGTCGATCGCCCCGTGCGGATCGCCGGGGTCCTGCGCGATGTCCGCGACGGCGCGCTCCGCGACGAGCGTGAGCAGACCGCGCGGGCGTTCCTCGATGACCAGCAGACGGCGCCGGCGGTGCTCGGGCGCGGGACCGGACAGGGCACGGGGCGCCGACGAGGTCTCGGCCGCCATGGTGACGTCGAGCTGCTCCAAGGGTCGGCCGTTGCCGTCCAGGACCTCCTTGAAGTCGGCGCGCGCCACGGGCAGATACATGGTGAACGTGCTGCCCTGACCGGGTGTGCTGTCGACGGCGACGGCGCCGCCCAGCAGTTGGGCGATCTCCCGGGTGATCGACAGCCCGAGGCCGGTTCCGCCGTACTTGCGGCTGGTGGTGCCGTCTGCCTGTTGGAACGCCCCGAAGATGGTCTCCAGTTGCTGGTGGGGGATGCCGATGCCGGTGTCCTTGACCCGGAACGCCACGATGGGCCCGCCCCGGTGCACGCTCGGGGGCACCTCACGGTCGGCGGCGGGTTCGATACGGAGTTCCACGCCGCCCCGCTCGGTGAACTTCACCGCGTTCGACAGCAGGTTGCGCAGGATCTGGCGCAGCCGGGAGTCGTCGGTGAGCAGGTCCGCCGGTGTCCCGGGCGCGATGGCCACCGTGAAGTCGAGGCTCTTCTGCGTCGTCATCGGCTTGAACGTCGCCTCGACGTACTCCAGGAGCTTGCGCAACGGCACCCGCTCGGGAGTGACGTCCATCTTGCCGGCCTCGACCTTGGACAGGTCGAGGATGTCGTTGATCAGCTGGAGCAGGTCCGAGCCCGCCGAGTGGATGATGCCCGCGTACTCGACCTGCTT
Source organism: Streptomyces sp. NBC_00285 (assembly GCF_036174265.1). NCBI lineage: Bacteria > Bacillati > Actinomycetota > Actinomycetes > Kitasatosporales > Streptomycetaceae > Streptomyces > Streptomyces sp. NBC_00285. Next base: position 9,700,416 of record NZ_CP108055.1, read on the forward strand.
CGGGGTGAGGTTGCGCGAGGGGTTCTGCGCCAGCAACTGGGCCAGGATCAGCAGGCTGTTGAGCGGGGTGCGCAGCTCGTGGCTCATGTTGGCCAGGAACTCCGACTTGTACTTGGACGCCAGCGACAACTGCTGGGCCCGGGTCTCCAGTTCCTGCCGTGCCTGCTCGATCTGGAGGTTCTTGGCCTCGATGTCGCGGTTCTGCGAGACCAGCAGGGAGGCCTTCTCCTCGAGTTCCGCGTTGGAGCGCTGCAGTTCGTCCTGCTGGACCTGCAACTCCTCCGACCTGGCCTGGAGTTCCCCGGTCAGACGCTGGGACTCGTCCAGCAGTTCGTCGGTACGGACGTTGGCCACGATGGTGTTGAGGTTGACGCCGATGGTCGGCATCAGCTGCGCCAGGAAGTCCTGGTGGATCTGGGTGAAGCGGCTGACGGAGGCCAGCTCGATGACGCCCAGGACCTGCTCCTCGGCCACGATGGGCAGCACCACCAGGGCATTGGGCACCGCCTGCCCGAGGCCCGAGGAGATGGTGACGTAGCCCTCCGGCAGCTCCTCCACGGTGACCGGACGGCGATTGCGCGCCGCCTGGCCGACCAGCGACCGTCCGACGGGGATGCGGGTGGGACGGTCCTCGTCGTCGGGACAGCCGTACGAGCCCACCAGCCGCAGTTCGGGACCGCGTTCGGCGTCCTCCGCCAGGTAGAAGGCGCCGTACTGCGCCGCGACGAGCGGCGTGAGTTCGTCCATGATCAACTCGGCGACCACGGGCAGGTCACGATGGCCCTGCATCAGGCTGGAGATGCGGGCGAGGTTCGTCTTGAGCCAGTCCTGCTCCTGGTTGGCCCGTGTGGTCTCCCGCAGGGACTCCACCATGGAGTTGATGTTGTCCTTGAGATCGGCGACCTCGCCCGAGGCCTCCACGGTGATCGAGCGGGTCAGGTCGCCCTCGGCGACGGCGCTGGTGACCTCGGCGATCGCGCGCACCTGCCGGGTGAGGTTCCCGGCCAGTTCGTTGACGTTCTCCGTCAGCCGCTTCCACGTGCCCTCGACGCCCTCGACCTCGGCCTGTCCACCGAGCCGCCCCTCGCTGCCGACCTCGCGGGCGACGCGGGTGACTTCGGCGGCGAACGACGACAGCTGGTCGACCATCGTGTTGATGGTGGTCTTGAGTTCGAGGATCTCGCCGCGGGCGTCGACGTCGATCTTCTTCGACAGATCGCCGTTGGCCACCGCGGTCGTCACCAGGGCGATGTTGCGCACCTGCCCGGTGAGGTTGTTGGCCATCGAGTTGACGTTGTCGGTGAGGTCCTTCCACGTGCCGGCCACGTTCGGTACGTGCGCCTGACCGCCCAGGCGTCCCTCGGTGCCGACCTCGCGCGCGACCCGGGTGACCTCGTTGGCGAACGCGGACAGCGTGTCGACCATCGTGTTGATGACGTCCGCCAGGGCGGCGACCTCCCCCTTCGCCTCGACGGTGATCTTCTGCGAGAGGTCGCCGCGGGCCACGGCAGTGGCCACCTGGGCGATCGAGCGGACCTGCCCGGTCAGGTTCGACGCCATCACGTTGACGTTGTCGGTCAGGTCCTTCCAGGTCCCCGACACGCCCCGGACGATCGCCTGTCCGCCGAGGTTGCCCTCGGTGCCGACCTCGCGGGCGACGCGGGTGACTTCGTCGGCGAAGGCGGAGAGCTGGTCGACCATCGTGTTGATGGTGTTCTTGAGTTCGAGGATCTCGCCGCGGGCGTCGACGGTGATCTTCTGGGAGAGGTCGCCCTGCGCGACCGCCGTGGCCACCTGGGCGATGTTGCGGACCTGCGCGGTGAGGTTGCCGCCCATGAAGTTCACTGAGTCGGTGAGGTCGCGCCAGGTGCCCTTGACGCCCTTGACGTCGGCCTGACCGCCCAGACGTCCCTCGGTGCCGACCTCGCGGGCGACGCGGGTGACTTCGTCGGCGAAGGCGGAGAGCTGGTCGACCATCGTGTTGATGGTGTTCTTGAGTTCGAGGATCTCGCCGCGGGCGTCGACGGTGATCTTCTGGGAGAGGTCGCCCTGCGCCACCGCCGTCGTCACCTGGGCGATGTTGCGGACCTGGGAGGTGAGGTTGCCCGCCATGAAGTTGACGGAATCTGTCAGATCGCGCCAGACGCCGCCGACCCCGGGCACCTGGGCCTGACCGCCCAGACGTCCCTCGCTGCCGACCTCGCGGGCGACGCGGGTGACCTCCGCCGCGAACGACGACAGCTGGTCGACCATCGTGTTGACGGTCTCCTTGAGCTGGAGGATCTCCCCGCGCGCGGGAACGTCGATCTTCTGCGAGAGATCACCCTTGGCCACGGCCGTCGCCACCTGGGCGATGTCGCGGACCTGCGTGGTCAGGTTGCCTGCCATGGCGTTGACCGAGTCGGTGAGATCCGCCCAGGTGCCGGAGACCCCCGGCACCTCCGCCTGACCGCCCAGCGTCCCCTCGGTGCCGACCTCGCGGGCCACGCGGGTGACCTCCGAGGTGAACACGGACAGCTGGTCGACCATGCCGTTGAAGACGGTGGCGATGTCGCCGAGGAGTCCCTGTCCGTCGGACGGCAGCCGGGTACCGAAGTCGCCGTCCCGCACGGCGGTCAGACCCGCCAGCAACTGCCGCAGCTCCTGCTCGCCCGACGCCTTCTCCTGGACGTCCGTCTTGCCGCTCATGCGCATCCTCGTTCCGTTCCCCAAGAGTCCCCACCCCGAGGACTCGGAACCGCGCCGGGTCCGTGCTAGAACCCGTTCACCTGCGATGATCCCTCGGATTGCGAATATGCCCGCTGAGAAATCCGTCGAAGATTAACGCAGTTCCCGAGCCGCCACCAACGCTCGGCGCGGGCGGCTGAACCCGTCGAAAAAAGTGTGAAGGAATTGGGTATGGCACGGCTGGGCCGGGGTACTCCTAGAGGTTTCGCCCTGCGGTTCCTGCCGACTGTGCACCGGTCGGCGCGGGGCCCGAGCGCGGGGGAGTGGCACCTGGTGGGGCGGGCAGAAGCCCCTGCTGGGGACAGTGATCAGGGCAGTCCGGCGGGACACGCGATGCTCGCGAGGGAGCCCGTCGGCACGATGTTCGATTTCGGGACCGCGGCGCCGCACCGGATGCCGTCGGCGGTCGGCTCTTCACGGTCGTCGACGGCACCCAGGGGGACGAGAGGGGCGTACGCAGGCAATCCGCGGCTGCCGGCGCGGCCGCTCCGGAATGTCACCCCCCTCCAGGGCGACGGCAGCCCAGGACCAACGGCGGGCCGCGACGACCCGTAAGGGCCACTTACGGGCCGACGACTGCCGACGGCACGCCGTGCCGGGACGGGACGCGAACCGCGCTGCTTCGAGATGCGCGCCGAGGCCGGGCACGACGGCAGGCCGGTGGTCTCTCGGCGCGCCGTGATCGCGCCACAGCTGCGCGCCCGCCGAGGCGTGGAAAAGACGGTCGACACCACCCAGTACGGCACGCAGTGCGGCCGTGTGCCCGGCCGCGGGCGGTGGTCCGCCCCGGCACCGGCGGTCACCTGCGGGCGGCGACGGTCACGGGCGGCCGGTGCGCGTCGTAGAGCGCTCGCCACCGCACGCGGACGCCTCGTCGATCCAGCGGCGGCCTGCGCGGTCACCAGACGCAGAAAGGCCTGAACCCGGCCGCCCCCTGGCCGAAATGCCCACCGGTGAGCTACGGGAGTCATCGCCGGGCATCGGTCTGTACCGATGCTCTCCCCGCGCGCGATGTCGTGGTCGGTCACGGCGTGAGCGCGTCCTCAACGGTCGGGTGACAGGTGATGACACTGTCGATCCCCACTAGTTGCAGGGTGCGCAGCACGGCCCCACGGACCCCCGCGAGCCGCAGCCAACCCTTTCCGCCTGTAGCGGCCTGGTAGGCGACGATCAGGGCATTCACGCCGCTGGAGTCCATGAAGGTCACCTGGCTCATGTCGATCACGATGCGCTGCACGGCGGCGGCGTCCGCCGACGGCATGGCCTGCGTCAGGGCATCCACGGTCTGGTAGTCGATCTCTCCGTAAAGGTCGAGAACGGTGACACCGTCGGTGTCGGTGCGGATCACGGACAGTCCGCCGCGGCCCACTGCTTCCTGGTTGTCTGCCACTTCTGTCCTCCACGCGCTCGGTGGGGGCTGTGCCGCGTCCCTTGTTGCCACCGCTGCCCCGCGATCCCGGTGTGATGCCCCCAAGAGGCCCATTCATTACTCGTGGCGCAGGAGTAGTACGGCAATTGCAGGGTAGATGCGCCGCCATGAACGGGGTAATGCAGATCACCAGCAGGGAGCCTGTCCCGCCCGAGGAGTGTTCCCGGATGCCGGATGCCACGCCTGCCGAGGTAACCGTGGCACTGGACGGGGCGGACGGCTGTATCGCCGGCGCACGCAGCCAGGCTGCCGTGTTCCTGACTCGGGCCCAGTCCGAGCACGGGGTGCCCGTGTCGGCCCGCACCATGGACCTGGCGCAGTTGGTCGTCAGTGAGCTGGTCACCAACGCGCTGAAGTACGCGCCCGGACCCGTGCTGCTGCAGCTGCGCATCGTCGACAGCTCACTCGAGATCGCCGTCTGGGACTCCGAGCCCGTGCTGCCGCTGGCCCGGGCCGCCGATGTCGGACGGGTCGGACAGCACGGTCTGGAGATCGTGATGGCGGTGGTGCAGAGTTTCGAGGTGCGGCGCGAGACGGTCGGCAAGTGCGTCACCGTCCGGCTCGCCTTGTTCGACGATCCGCTACTGGGCTTCGACGGCTGAACGAGAGCTGGGACCGAGTCTCGATCGGGCCCGGGCCGACGCGGTGAATCACGACGACGACGACCTACGTGTTCCGCTCTCGGTGGCTCGGCCGCGGTGAGGCACTCGACCCCGCCGTGCCGTTCGTTGGCCATGGTCGCGTCCGAAGGCGCGGCCCTGCCTGACGACGTGTCGGCGTCGGCCGTGCTGTCGGGGTGCTCCTGGGAGCGGCCGACGCTTGAGGGCTGCCCGGGGGACAGGTGCTCGACCGCGCCGAGGAAGTCGCGGAAGGCCCGGTCGGTGCGGGTGGCGTCGCCGGTGGCGTCGAGGTCCATGATCCGGTCGGGCACGGTGGCTGGTAACCCTTTGCGCGGTCGCCGCCCGGATGATGGGGTGGCTCGGTGACAAACCACGACGCGGCGGGGGCCGTTCGACCGTTGACCCTGGCGTGGGTCGGTCGGCATCTGGATGCCGGAGAGCGGATCGTCGGAACCGAGGTGTTGCACGGCGGTGTCACTGCCGAGATACGGCGGCTGACCGTCGCTGCGCGCGGCGGAGGCAGCCGTGCCCTGGTGCTGCGGAGTTACGTCGACCCGTTCTACGTGGAGCACGCCGAGGACCTGTTGCACCGGGAGACCGCCGCTCTGACCCTGCTCGCGGGGACCGGCGTGGTTGCTCCTGAACTGGTCGCGGTGGATCCGATTGCCGCGCAGTGCGAGTATCCGTCGCTCCTGATGACGCATCTGGCGGGCCGGACCGTCATCGACGACGGGGGCCTGGAGGCGTGCGTTCCGCTGCTGGCCCGTCAACTTGTGGCCATCCACGCGGTGCGACCTGCCACCCGGCCCAGGGACTACGTGACGCTGACGACCGCCGACACCGTAGTGGTGCCGAGGGGCGCCGACGCGGCGGTGTGGGCGGCGGCGATCGATGTGATCCGAGGGCCCGTTCCGCCCTTTGCGGGGCGGTTTCTGCACCGGGACTTCCACCCCGGCAATGTGCTGTTCGACGTGACGCCCTCAGGCCCGGCCGGTCCCCGGATCACCGGCGTGGTCGACTGGGCGGGGGCTTCCTGGGGCCCGGCCGATCTCGATGTGGCGCACTGCTCCACCAATCTTGCGCTGTTGCTCGGTCCGGAGTGGGGTCTGCGGTTCGCTGAGGCCTATGAGGAGGCCGGCGGGGTGCTGGCCGCGGACGCGAGCGAGCGGTTGTACTGGCAGGTGCGTGACGGGCTGGCGTTCTCGGAAGAGGTGCGGGTGGCGTCGCAGCCGTGGCGGGAGGCCGGCAGGACGGAGCTGACGACGCGGGCCGTGGAGGAACGGCTGGATGCCTACGTCACCGCCCTGCTGAACGCGGCGAGTTGAACCAAGGAGGCTCGGGTGCGGGCACGGCGTCGAAACGCCATTGCCCGCGCCCTGCCTCGCATCAGGCGACGGCACTCACCCGCGGCGACCTGTGACCGCTCCGGTAGCCGAACCCCCTGCGCCGCGTGAGTGATCTGGCGGGATCCGAAGAGCGGGTGAGCGCAGACGTCCGCTACGCGCGGGGCCGTTCAAGGGTGAGGAGCAGGCCCTCGACCGCGCCGGGACCGATACGGCCCTTGACGTCGGCGGACGTGATGGCCTTGAGCTGCCACCCGTCCTCCGCGTGCTTGTTGAGGACTTTCTCCAGCTTGTCGCTGTCCAGTGCGTCGCCGATCAGCGACTCCCTGAAGGTGACGACCTTGTACTCGTAGGCGTAACCGTGGCTCATGGCTGCACCGTCCTTCCCGTGTGGCGGTTGTGGTGATCGGGGTCAGCCAATCATGGAGCTCAGCAGGCGTGGCAGGCCGGTCGCCGTCCAGCGGAAGAGCCTCTCGGTTCGTCAACATCCGTCTGAAGATCGGGCGGGAGCGGAGTTCCCGACCGTGGGCCGGCCAACTGCCGTCGGTTCCACGGACAGGCCGCCTTCCCTCAACGGACCGCTGAGCGGCCCACCTTGATGTTCTTCCGTCCGGTGGACGGCGGGGATCGGGGTACACGGAGCGGCATGGCACTGCACACTCATGACCATGGCCTCAGGACCGTGCGGGCCGCGAGGCAACTGCGCCGCATTCGCGCCTTCTACGCGGCAGGCGTCGTCCTGTGGGCGGCAACGACCGCGTGGACGGCGTGGGACTCTCCCGGCGGTCGGCCCATGTGGACATCGGTGCTCCTCCTGGTCGTCTTCAGCTCCCTGCTGTTCATGGCCGGCTGGTGGCTGCGGCACCTCGAGACCGCGGACGCGCCCCGGCCCGCGCACCACGTCGCACCTCGCCGCGCGTCCGGGCGCCACGCGGTTTCCGGGTCCTGAACACACTTCGGGACGAGTGGTTCCGAAGGCACCGACGTCGGATGACACAACGGCGTCCAGCAGCGGGATTCCCGCCAACCGGTGTGCCGACAACGCGAGGGCGGACACCGTGCGCCTGCGGCCGCACTACCGGGCGCAGCGCGATAGGGGCGGGTGGCGCCGAGTCGGTTCGTCGTCGAGTGCGAGGCGCGCTACTGAAACGCAGCCCGTGTCGCCAAGACGTCCCTGGGCGCCCCACGAGCCGGCCCTGCCCGACACCTGCCCCGGGCGGCAGGGCCGGCGGTCTGTTCAGCGTGTACACGGCGAGCTGGGCGACGGTGGTACGGCTTCGCGGGCGCCCCCTTCCGGACCGGCCGGAACCCTGGGACGTGCTGTTGACCTCGGGGGCCACCTTCCGGCTCAGCGGGCTGCTCAGCAAGGCGTCCGTGAGCAGCCCGCTCCGGGCCCCCTTCACTACGTACGTCGGTCCGCAGGGTCCGGCAGAGCTGCATGAGGAGGCGCGGACCGAGGCCGGCAAGGACACCGTGGGTGAGCTGTTGCCCTGCCCGTTCTGTAGGGGCGTCCGGGTGGCCTCGACCTTGACCGCCGGTCGGCTGCTGGTGCCTCGCGCGACGCGTACCGCGATGGGGGCGCTCGCCGCGTTGGCCGGTGCGGACGTGCTGCAGCTGACGTACACCGCGCTGACGGACCGGACAACCGGCGCCTGACCACCCGCGCGGACGAAGTTCGCGGGCCCGGGACCCGGCACTCGGGTGCGATTCCGACCGCGGTGCCCTCGCGGCCGGAATCGAACCGAGGTACAGCCCGGGCCGACGGCGTGCCTCGGTCTCCCGCGGTCGTTCCACCCGTGTCCCGACTGCAAACCGGGCCTGCCCCGCCCTCGACGCCCCAGCCGCGTCCCGTAAGCACGGAATCCCCCTCGTCTGCGGGGCGCCCGCTCCGGGCGTGCGGCGCTGCGGTTATCCGCAGACGTCCTGGGAACTTGGGGGAGCACCCCGGAGACGGGCGGATCGGACCTTCGGAAACACCCCAAGGAGCGACCGTGACCACACGCATCGGAGTCGAGGAGGAGTTCCACGGCCTGGAGGTCGAGAGCGGGCTGCTCGTGCCGCGTGCCGAAGCGGTCCTGCGACGGCTTCCCCGACGCACCTTCACCACGGAACTGCACCGGTCCACTGTGGAATCGAACAGCGCGGTGCACGCGTCCCTGAACGACCTGTACGCCGACCTCGCCAGAGCCAGACGGCGGCTCGACGTGGCCGCCTCCTCACTCGGGCTCGCGGCGGTGGCCGCGGGCACCGCCCCACTGGCACCCTGCGTCTCAGGACCTCCCACGGCCGACGCGCGCTATCGCCACATGGTCGAGGAGTATCGCCGGGTCGCCGACGAACAGCTCATCTGCGGTGCCCAGATCCATGTGGACGTACCCGATCGCGACACCGCGGTGGGTGTGATGTGCGCGGTCTCTCCCTGGCTTCCCGTGCTGCTGGCGCTGTCCGCGAGCTCCCCCTTCTGGCAGGGATCCGACACCGGCTACGCCAGCTGGCGCACGCTGCTGTGGCAGCGCTGGCCCACCGCGGGACCCGTCGGCTGCTTCCCTGGCGCGGCCGACTACGACGCCGCAGTACGCGACCTCGTGCGAGCCGGGATCATCAGCGATCCGGGGATGATCTATTACGACGTACGTCCTTCCGCGCACCTGCCGACGCTGGAGCTGCGTATCTGCGACGCCTGCCCGCGGGCGGAGACTGTCGTGCTCGTCGCCGGTCTGTTCCGTGCCCTGGTGACCGAGGCCGGCGAACGGCTCACTGCCGGTGCGGCGGGGTGCGACGGCCGTCACGAATGGCTGCGTGGGGCCTCCTGGCGGGCTGCCCGGTCGGGTCTGGAGGGCACTTTGGTGGATCCCGGGACCCATCGGGAGGCGCCTGCCGCCGACGTCGTGCTCAAGCTGCTCGGCCGGTTGCGTCCCGCGCTCGAGGCGCACGGCGACTGGGGGACCGTAAGGGACCTGACCGCGGGGGCCCTGGCCGACGGCAGTGCCGCCGAGCGTATGCGTCGCAGGGCGCGGGAAGAGGATCTGCTGGCCTGCACCGACATGCTGATCGCGGAAACGCGCGGTGAGCGGCGACATCGCAGGCCGCCCCTCGCCGCCCGGAGGAACATCCCGCCCTCGGTCGCGGGCGCGGCGGGCTCCGGGGCCCCGGGGGCCCTCGGCAGCTGACCCGGCCCGGCGGGGCGTACACCCGCTGCCCGTCCGTCACCCGACAAGCCCCCCAGGAGAGGTATCGGCATGTCTTCCAGCAATTCCGCCCTCGTCGCGGCCGGCAGGCGCGACCCGGCGCCTCCGTCCCAGCTCGCGAATGACGGTGCGAGGAAAGGGGGTGGCGACTCATGTGCGGTCTGAGCGGGGAGATCCGATTCGACGGCCGGCGACCGGACCTTGCGGCGGTCGGGCGCATGACCGACCGGCTGGCCGCCCGCGGGCCCGACGGCCGGGGCATGTGGACACAGGGCGCGGTGGCGCTGGGACACCGGCGGTTGAAGATCATCGACCTGTCCGACCTCGGTGCTCAGCCGATGACCGACGCCGACGGCGAGATCACGGGCGTCTTCAACGGCTGTGTCTACAACTACCGGGAGCTGCGCGAGGAGCTCGGGCGCCTGGGCCACCGCTTCGAGTCCACGTCCGACACGGAGGTGGTGCTCCACGCCTACCGGCAGTGGGGGACCGCCTGTGTGGAGCGCTTCTACGGCATGTTCGCCTTCGCGCTCGTCGAGCACCGGACCGGCCGAGTCGTGCTGGGCCGCGACCGGCTCGGGATCAAGCCGCTGTATCTGGCGCCCGCGCCGGGCCGCCTGAGGTTCGCCTCCTCCCTGCCCGCCCTCCTCGCCGCCGGCGACGTGGACACCTCCGTCGATCCGGTGGCCGTGCACCAGTACCTGAGCTGGCACGCCACGGTCGCCCCGCCGCACACGATCCTCAACGGCGTACGCAAGCTGCCGCCGGCCACCGTCCGGGTCGTCGAACCGGACGGCGGTCACCGAGACCACCGGTACTGGCAGCCGTCGTACACGCGTCGCGCCGAGTACGCGGACATGGGGCCCGATGAATGGCGTGACGCGGTGCTGGAGTCGCTGCGCACCGCCGTACGGCGTCGGATGGTCTCCGACGTGCCGGTCGGCGTCCTGCTCTCCGGCGGCCTGGACTCCAGCCTGATCGTCGCGCTGCTCGCGGAGGAGGGGCAGCGCGGCCTGAAGACGTTCAGCGTGGGGTTCGAGGCCGAGGGCGGGGAGGAGGGCGACGAGTTCCGTTACTCGGACCGGGTCGCCCGGGAGTTCGGCACGGACCACCGTCGCATGATGGTTCCCTCCAGCCGGGTCTCGGCCGCTCTGGACGATGCCGTCGCCGCGATGAGCGAGCCCATGATCAGCCACGACGTGGTCGCCTTCCACCTGCTGTCCGAGCAGGTCTCCAAGGAGGTCAAGGTCGTCCAGAGCGGCCAGGGCGCCGACGAGGTGTTCGCCGGGTACCACTGGTATCCCGACCTGGCCTCGGCCTCGCGCGAGGAGGAGCCCGACAGATACGCCGAGACGTACTTCGACCGTCCGCACGCCGACCTCGCGAAGATCCTCCAGCCGCACATGCTGCTTCGGGACGACGTCTCGGGCCGTTTCGTCAGGGAGCACATGGCAGTGCCCGGCGCGCAGACCGCCCTGGACGCGGCGCTGCGGCTCGACACGCACGTCATGCTCGTCGACGACCCCGTGAAGCGGGTCGACAACATGACCATGGCCTGGGGCCTGGAGGCCCGTGTGCCCTTCCTCGACCACGAACTGGTGGAGCTGGCCGCGGCCTGCCCGCCGGAGCTGAAACTCGCCGACGGCGGCAAGGGCGTGCTGAAGGAAGCGGGCCGCAAGCTCCTGCCGCAGGAGATCGTCGACCGCCCCAAGGGCTATTTCCCCGTCCCGGCCATCCGGCACATGGCGGGCCCCGTCCTGGACCGGGTGCGCGAGGCCCTGGAGGCACCTGAGGCGAAGAAGCGGGGGATCTTCCGGGAGCCGTACGTGGCCGAACTCCTCGCGGCGCCCGACGAGCACCGCACCAAGCGCGGGGCCAACGCCCTGTGGCAGGTGGCACTCCTGGAGATATGGCTGCAGACGCACGGGATCACGTGACCGGCGAGCACGGCACCGGGCCTCCGCACATCGCGGCGGCTCCGCAGCCGTTCGAAGTGCGACCGATGCCGATGCACCCGCCCGCCTGGGCCGCGGCCCCCGCTCCGGTGCTGCTGCCCACGACGGCAGGCCCGCGGGACGCCGTGACCAGGCTCCACGCGCACGGCTGCTGGTACCCCTCCGCCGATCCCGAAGGCACCCGGGCGGCCTTCATCTGCGACCGGGGAGGTGTCCCACAGCTGTGGGCCGGACCCGTGGACGGGGACGGGATCCGGCTGCTCGACTCCACCCCGGATCCCGTCAAGGAGGTGTCCTGGTCGCCCGACGGCCGCTGGATCGCCTACACCACCGCACCGGGCGGCGGTGAGCACTCGCGGGTGCTGTGCGTGCGGCCGGACGGGAGCGGCCGTCGCCTCCTGGCCGGCGCCGATCCGGACAGCTCGGCCTACCTCGGTTGCTGGGCGTACGACGGTTCGGCCGTCGCCGTCACCCTCGCCGCACCGGCCACCGCCACCGCCACCTTCGGCGTCGGCGTCGGCGTCGGCGTCGGAGGAGACCGCGCGTGGCAGCCGGCGGACAGCGACCGGGCCTTGTGGGCGACCCGGGACGGCCGAGCGACCCTCCTCGGCGGGACCGCGTACGACGTGGGGCCGGGCGGGACGCCGTTCGGTGTCCTCGCCGCGGGGACACCGGCGGCCCGGCCGGGCGGGGGCCTGTCCGCCTACCTGGTCGACCCCGACGGTGTCGCATCTCCCGTGCTGCTCGCCACGGAAACGGACGCCCCGACCCTCCGGGTGTGCGACCTCAGCCGTGACGGCGGGCTCGCGCTGCTGCGCCGGGGACCGCGCGGACGGCGAGAGGCGGTCGTCCGGCGCACGGCCGACGCGGCGACGACGTTCACCCTGCCGGTCGCCGACGGTGACCCGTGGATCGGCCGGTTCTCGCCCGACGGGCGGACGCTGTGGCTGCGCAGCGACGCCCACCGGGAGTACGCGGCCCTGCTCGCCGTCGCTCTCGAGGCCGACGGCACACCGCACCGCAGGACGGTCGTGTCGGAACGCGAGGACGGTGACCTCGAACTGCTGGAGGTGGCGCACGACGGCCGCACGGCCGTACTGGCGTGGAACATGCAGGGCGCCGGCGACCTCGAGGTCATCGAGATCTCCCCGGCACGAGGCACCCCCGGTACCCCCGGCGCTCCCGGACCGGCGCAGCCGGTGCCGTTGCCCCATGAGGTCGTCACGCGGGTCGTGTCGGCCGGGTCGGGGCGGCTGCTGTTGGCGCTCTCCGGTTCGCAGCGCCGTCCCGGCGTGTGGTGGACCCACGAAGGCGTGTCCCTGCTGCGCACCCCGTGGTCCTCCCGGGACGAGGACGCCGTCCCGCCGGGCCGCCCGCCCGTACGCCCCGTGCTCTCGCGTCTCGTCGCCCGGGACGGGCTGCCCCTCAGCGGCTGGTACTACCGGGCCCCGGGACGTGCCTCGGGCGAGCCGGCGCCCTGCGTGATCCACCTGCACGGCGGCCCCGAGGACCAGGAACGCCCGGTGTTCGACCCGCTCTACCACGAGCTCCTGGGGCGCGGGCTGGACGTGTTCGCCCCCGACGTCCGCGGGTCCGGCGGACACGGCCGGTCCTTCGTCGACGCCGATCTGGGCACCGGGCGCTTCGCCGCGCTCGACGACGTCGCGGCCTGCGCAGCCCACGCGGTCGCGGAGGGTCCCGCGGACCCGGCACGGCTGGCGGTGATGGGCCGCTCGTACGGCGGCTATCTGACGTTCGCCTCGCTCGTGTGGCATCCGGACCTGTTCCGCACCGGGGTCGCGGTCTGCGGCATGTCCGACCTTCTGACCTTCTTCGCCGGCACCGAACCCTGGATCGCGGAGTCGGCGGCGCACAAGTACGGGCACCCGGAGCGCGACCGCGAGTTGCTGCACGCCCTGTCCCCGATGAGCCGCGTCGACGCGCTGCGGGCCCCGCTGCTAGCCGTCCACGGGGAGCACGACACCAACGTGCCGCTGGGGGAGTCGGATCAGTTCGTACGGGCCGCGCGGGACCGCGGTGTCCCCGCCGAGCTCCTGGTCCTGCGGGACGAGGGGCACGATTTCCTGCGCGCGGACAACCGGCGACTGTTCCGCCGGGCCGCCGCGGACTGGATGGAACGCCACCTGCATCCCGCCTGATCCCCTCGCCGCGGGACGTCGGTCTCAGGGGCATGCGCGCCCCTGCCCCGGCCATTACGGCTTCAGTGCCTGAGGTTGCCTCTGACACCGATCACGGCACTCACGGCACCTCGGCCAACGAGGTACGTCAACTCGTCGAGCGACGCACACCTTGTCGTCCGACGACGCACGCCTCCGCCTCCCGCGAGGCACGTCACCCCGTCGAGCGACGCACGGCATCAAGGGCGCCGGCGCCCGCTGTCCCTTCTTGGTGGGGCCTCCCGCTCCCTCGGTGGCCGATACCTGCCGCGTCTGCGTCCTGACCTACGTGTCCAGTGGCTGGAGTTCCCGCTCTGTCTACGCAGTCAGAGCGGGAACGTCAAGGCTTGGGACGTACTCGGAATTCAGCTCGTCCGGGGAGTTCGGCAGCGGGCCGACCGACCCTCGGTCGACGCCCGCGCAAGATTACGAATCCGTTTCGGGCGCTTGACGAGCACCGTATGACTGCGTAGACATGGCAGCGCAGTCAGACGAGACCCGGCCAACGCCGGACGCGATCATCTGGAGACACCATGAGGCGAGGCACACGGCGGAGCGGGAGTTCCGGCGCACCACGCAGTGTGGATGTGGCCCAGTTGGCGGGCGTTTCGCAGAAGACCGTGTCCCGGGTCTACAACGACGAGCCGTACGTCTCCGCCGACGTGCGCCGACGCGTCCTGGAAGCCGGCGAGGAACTCGGCTACCGGATGAACAACGCGGCGCGGGCTCTGGCCTCCGGACGGACGCGGTCCATCGGCGTGGTGACGCTGGGAACCGCCCTGTACGGACCCGCCTCACTGATCATGGGGGTCGAACGCGCCGTGCGGGACACGGGGTACGCCCTCCGAGTCGTCAACACCTTGGAAGGCGACCCGGCGGGTGTCGCCGGTGCCGTCGACTCACTTCTCGAGCAGGGCGTCGACGGCATCGTCATCTCCGAGCCGATCGACGACGGACACAGCGAAGACCTCGCCGCCCGTGTCGACGTGCCGGTGCTCGTCCTCGGTTCGCCACCCCTGTCCACGGCCAGGACACTGGCCGCGGGCGTCGGCGCCGATCTGATGGCGCGCACGGCAACCGAGCATCTGCTGGAACTGGGACACGCGACCGTGCACCACCTCGCCGGTCCGCAGCAGTGGTACGCCGCCCGGGACCGGCTGGAGGGCTGGAGGTCGACGCTCACCGCGTACGGCAGGGCGATACCCCCCGTCGTCGAGGGCGACTGGTCGGCCTCGACCGGCTACACGGCAGGCCGCAAGCTGGCCTCAGAGGGTGACATGACCGCGGTGTTCGCCGCCAACGACGACATGGCGATCGGGCTGATCCGCGCACTGGCGGAAGCCGGCCGGCGGGTACCGCAGGACGTCAGCGTGGTGGGCTTCGACGACATCCCGGTCGCCGCCTATGTGAATCCTCCGCTCACCACGATGCGCCAGCCCTTCGACACCGTGGCCCAGGAGGGACTCGAACGGCTCGTGCACTCCATCGAGAACCCGGACGCGCCACCCCTGTCGGCCGCCGAACCCCCGGTGGACCTCGTGGTCCGCGCCTCGACCGGGCCCCCGCCGCCACCCCGGACGACCCCGGGGCGGCATAGGGCCCTGGCTTCTTTTCCGATGGGGGGCCGATCCGGCCCGCCCGGGGACGGAGGTGCATCCACGTACAACTGATCGGTACCGACCGGCGCGAGGAACAGCTTTCCCAGCCGGACAGGCAGACGTGAGGCGAGCCGCCGTACCGGACCTGTTCCGCCCTGTTTTCCCCACGCTGTCCGTGCACTCTCGGACAGCCCGTCACACGAACAAGGTGCCCCGTCCTCCCCTTTGGACGACAGCCACTGAACGACCTCGCTGCCACAGCTCTCCGCTCCACCCGTAACCTCCCCGTCCCCGGGTCTCCTCCTCTGCAGCAGGTGGAACTCCCGCCGGGCGGCGTCCGCGAAGACGCACACCCGTGCCATGCCGACCTCCGTGTCGTGGCCGTCGCGTCGGAGCCACCTGTCTCCTCATCACTCTCCTCACCCTCGTGGCACGCCCGCGATCGGCGTGCCATTCCCTCAGCCATCGGCGGGAGTTCGTCATGCACAGATCCAACTCCACCCCCAGTAGGTCCCAGATGAGCCGTCGGCTCCTCCTCACCGCCGCAGGAGCGGTCTCGTTGGGAGCCGCCCTGACCGCCTGCGGCGGCGGTGACAGCGGCGGCGGATCCGCCTCCTCGTCCTCGAAGCCGGTCAGCCAGGCCGATATCGACAAGGCGATGAAGCAGCCCACCGAGCTGACGTTCTGGACGTGGGTTCCGGACATCGACCAGGAGGTCGCGCTCTTCGAGAAGAAGTACCCGGCGATCAAGGTCAAGGTCGTCAACGCGGGCCAGGGCGTGCAGCACTACACGAAGCTGCGCACGGCGATCAAGGCCGGCAGCGGCGCCCCGGACGTGGCGCAGATGGAGTACCAGGCCATCCCCACGTTCACGATCACGGACAGCCTCCTGGACCTGAGCCCGTACGGCGCGGCCAAGCTGAAGGACACGTTCGTCGACTGGACCTGGGGACAGGTCAGCGGCCCCAAGGGCGAGATCTGGGCGATCCCGCAGGACACCGGCCCGATGGGCATGCTGTACCGGGCGGACATCTTCGAGAAGCACGGCATCGAACCGCCGAAGACCTGGGACGACTTCGCCGCCGCGGCCCGCAAGCTGCACAAGGCCGACCCGGAGATCTACCTGACCAACCTGGCCGGCAACGAGGCGGCCGCCTGGCACGGCCTGCTCTGGCAGGCGGGCGCCAAGCCCTACGCCACCTCCGGCAAGGGCAACGTCTCCATCGACGTCGACGACGCGATCTCCAAGAAGCTCGCCGCCTACTGGGGCGGGCTGGCTCAGGAGGGCGTCATCGGTGTCGAGCCGGACTTCACCGACGCCTGGTTCTCCGCGCTCAACAAGGGCAAGTACGCCACCTGGATCACCGCCGCCTGGGGCCCGGTCTTCCTCGCCGGCTCGGCCAAGTCCACCGCGGGCAAGTGGCGCGCCGCCCCCCTTCCGCAGTGGGACGCGTCGAAGCCCAGCTCGGGCAACTGGGGCGGCTCGACCAGCGCGGTCATCAGGGCGAGCAAGAACCCGATCGCGGCCGCCGTGTTCGCGCAGTTCCTGAACAGCGACCCGGCCAGCGCGAAGCTGTTCAACACCAAGCAGTCGTTCTTCCCGGCGACCAAGCCCCTGCTCGCGGACCCGTCCTTCACCGGTGCCGCCGCCTCCTTCTACGGCGGACAGAAGGTCAACCAGGAGTTCGCCGACATCGGCGAGACGGTCAGCCCCGACTTCCAGTGGCCGCCCTTCCTCGACCAGGCCGTCACCGACTGGACCGAGACCGTGGGCACGGCCCTCACCAGGAAGAAGGACGCCGTCGCCGCGCTCGACGCGTGGCAGTCGCGCCTCACCACCTACGCCAAGGCCCAGGGCTTCACCGTCAAGACCCCGTGATGCCCGGCGGGTCCCGCATCGATGCCCTCAGGTGTCGACGCGGGGCCCGCCCCCAGGCCAGCCCTTCCCCCAAGAAAGGCCCGATGATGACTGCCACAACCGTGGCCTCCACCGAGGAGCCGCGCCGAGCGGGGCCGAAGAGTCGCCGACTCGGTGGCCTGCGTCAAGGTGCGGCAGGTCCGCTGTTCGTCGCACCCTTCATGGTGCTGTTCCTGCTGGTGTTCCTCGCACCGCTCGGCTACGCCGCCTATCTCAGCCTGTTCCGGGAAAAGCTCATCGGTGGCAACGCGTTCGTCGGGCTGGACAACTACGTGACGGCCCTGAAGGACCCGCTCCTGCGGGAAGGGGTCGTGCGGGTCGCGACGTTCTTCGTCATCCAGGTCCCGCTGATGCTCGTGCTGGCCCTGGTCTTCGCGCTCGCCCTCGACAGCGGCCTGCTGCGCCTGGCCCGGGTGATCCGTCTGGGCATCTTCGTCCCCTACGCCGTCCCGAGCGTGGTCGCAACCCTCATGTGGGGCTATCTGTACGGGCCGGACTACGGGCCGTTCGCCCAGCTCAGCGAGAAACTCGGCCTGCCGGTCCCGCACTTCCTCAGCGACGGATGGATGCTGGGCAGCCTGGCGAACGTCGTGACCTGGGAGTTCGTCGGCTACAACATGATCATCCTGTACGCGGCCCTGCGGACCGTCCCCCAGGAACTGTACGAGGCCGCGGCCATGGACGGCGCCGGTGCCTGGCGGACCGCCTGGTCCATCAAGCTCCCCGCCCTGCGCCCCGCGCTCCTGCTCACCCTGCTGTTCTCCGTGATCGGCAGCTTCCAGCTCTTCAACGAACCGAAGCTGCTGCAGCCCATCGCGCCCGACGTCATCGACAACTCGTACACCGCGAACCTGTACGCCTACTCCCTCGCCTTCACCGGCCAGCAGGTCAACTACTCGGCCGCGGTGTCCTTCTTCCTCGGCCTGATCATCGTGATCTTCTCCTACGCCGTCCTGTTCTTCGCGAACCGCAGGAGGACCTCGTGACGACCACGACCCCCACATCCCCGTCCCCGTCGGCCACCAGCGCCACCACGACCGGCGCCTCGCGGACAGCTCGACGACCCCGCCGCCGGTCGACCGGGCGCCGCAGCACGCCGCTGACCATCGTCATGCTGGCCGTCCTGGCCTACTTCCTCCTGCCGCTGTTCTGGCTCGCCATCTCAGCGACCAAGAGCACCCAGGACCTGTTCACCAGCTTCGGCCTGTGGTTCTCGCACACGCCGCAACTCCTTGAGAACATCCGGGAGACGTTCACGCACGACGACGGCGTCTTCCTGCACTGGCTCCTCAACACGGTCCTGTACTCCGTCGGCAGCGCCATCGGTGCCGCGCTCCTGGCCGCCGCGGCAGGCTACGGGTTCGCCAAGTACCGGTTCCGTGGCAACAACGCGGCCTTCGCCCTGATACTCGGCGCCATCATGATCCCGACCACCGCCCTTGCCATCCCCACCTACCTGCTCTTCGCGAAGGTGGACCTGGTCAACACTCCCTGGGCGATCGTCCTGCCCTCCCTGGTCAGCCCGTTCGGCCTCTACCTCATGCGTGTCTACGCGGCGGACGCCGTCCCGGACAGCCTCCTGGAGGCCGCCCGCATCGACGGGGCCGGCGAACTGCGGATCTTCTTCACCATCGCGATGCGACTGCTGGCCCCGGGCCTGGTGACCGTGGTGCTGTTCACGCTGGTGGCGACCTGGAACAACTACTTCCTGCCGCTGATCATGCTGAACGACCCGAAGCTGTACCCCGTGACGGTCGGCCTCTCCTCCTGGGCGTCCCAGGCCGTCGGCGGCGGCAGTGGCGCGAACAGCAACATGCTCGCGCTCGTCGTGACCGGCTCCCTCATCTCCATCATCCCGCTCGTCGTCGCCTTCCTGCTCCTGCAGCGGTACTGGCAGAGCGGCCTGGCCACCGGCGGCGTCAAGCAGTAACTGCCGGCCGACGACAGCGCCGACGCACCGGCCCGCTTCCCCCCAACGACTCTTCGGAGGTTCCCCCATGGCGGTTCTGCCCGCCCGTGTCCTCTTCGGTGCCGCGTACTACCACGAGTACACGCCCGCCTACGACCCCCAACTGCAGCCCGACGAACAGCTGAAGACCGACCTCGACCTGATGGCCGAGGCCAACTTCACCGTGATCCGGGTCGGCGAGTCGGTCTGGTCGACCTGGGAACCGCAGAACGGGACGTTCGACCTCGACTGGCTGCAGCCGGTCCTCGACGGCGCCCACGAGCGCGGCATCTCCGTCGTCCTCGGCACGCCGACATACGCCGCACCGCTGTGGCTGGCCCGGCAGTACCCGGAGATCACGGGGGAGCGGCGCACCGGCGAACGGCTCGGCTGGGGCGCCCGGCAGGAGGTCGACTTCACCCACCCCGCCTTCCGCTTCCACGCCGAGCGGATCATCCGCAAGATCGCCGCACGCTACGCCGACCACCCGGCGATCATCGGCTGGCAGGTCGACAACGAGCCCGGTCTGCACCTCTTCCACAACCGCGGTGTCTTCCAGCGCTTCGTGGACCACCTGCGCGAGAAGTACGGCGACGTCGAGACCCTCAACCGGGAATGGGGCCTGGTCTACTGGTCGCACCAGCTGTCGACGTGGGCCGACCTGTGGACACCGGACGGCAACGAACAGCCCCAGTACGACGTGGCATGGCGGGAGTTCCAGGCCCGCCAGGTCACCGAGTTCATCGGCTGGCAGGCCGACCTGGTCCGTGAGTACGCGGGGCCCGAGCACTTCGTCACCACGTGCATCTCCTACACCCGGCAGGGCGTGGAGGACGACGAGATGACCGACCGCCTCGACATCGCCTCCGGCAACCCGTACTACGACATGCAGGACGGCCTGCTGCTGCCCGACCCCACCCCGGACGAGCACGAGCAGATCTGGAAGACCACCGGTGTGTGGTCGATGTACCAGACCGCGGACTGGATGTTCTCCTCCCGCCAGGCACCCTTCCTGGTCACCGAGACCAACGCGAACTCCATCGGCTTCCCCTGGGACAACCGCCCCGGCTACGACGGCCAGTGGCGCCAGACCGCCTGGGCACACGTGGCTCGCGGTGCCCGGATGATCGAGTACTGGCAGTGGCAGACCCTGCGCTTCGGCGCGGAGACCTACTGGGGCGGAGTCCTGCCGCACAGCGGCCGGCCGGGCCGCACCTACGCCGAAGTCGCCCGTCTGGGCGCCGAGTTCGACAAGGCGGGCCCGCTCGTCGCCGGGCTCGAACCCGATGCCGACATCACGATGGTCTACTCGACGCCCAGCAAGTGGCTGATGCAGAAGTACCCGCCGCTGTCCAAGCCGGACGGTTCACCGGACCCGGCCTCCTACCACCGTATCTTCGACCCCTTCTACCGCGGCGCCTTCGACGCCGGGCGCCAGGTACGCATCGTGCACGTCGCGCAGCTGGTCGAGGACACGGCACCGGAGGAGGCCGCGCGCCGCCACCCCGTACTGGTCGTGCCGGCGCTGTACATCGCCACCGATGTCGCCCTCGACTGGCTCACCTCCTACGCCCACGCCGGCGGTCACCTCGTCCTCGGCCCCCGCACCGGATACGCCGACCACGAGGCCCGCGCCCGGATCGACAGGGCCCCCGGCCGTCTCACCGAGGCCGCGGGTGTGCACTACGACGAGTTCAGCAACCTGACGGGGACCGTACCGGTCCGCGGTGTGGACGGCGGTCTCCTCGACGTGCCCGTCGACGCGACGGCGACGCACTGGCTCGAAGGGCTCACGCCGGTCGACGCCGAGGCGCTGGCCACCTACGAGCACCCGCACTTCGGGCGCTGGCCCGCCGTCACCACCCGTGTACACGGAGCCGGCCGTGTCACCTGCGTGGGCACGGTCCCGGGCCGTGACCTCGCCAGGTCACTGGCCGCCTGGATGGCGCCGGACCCGCGCGGAGGTTGGCGGGAACTGCCCGAGTCCGTGACCGTCACGACCGGGACCTCGCCGGACGGGCGGCACGTCCACATCATCCACAACTGGAGCTGGGAGCCCGCACGGGTCCCCTCTCCGGTGCACCTGTCCGACGTCCTGAACGGCGACGCCGTACCG
The DNA here is from genome assembly GCF_036174265.1 of Streptomyces sp. NBC_00285. Taxonomy (NCBI): domain Bacteria; kingdom Bacillati; phylum Actinomycetota; class Actinomycetes; order Kitasatosporales; family Streptomycetaceae; genus Streptomyces; species Streptomyces sp. NBC_00285. The sequence continues at coordinate 9,721,435 of NZ_CP108055.1, forward strand.
GCAGGTACGGAGGTGGACCTGGGCCCGTGGGATGTCCGCGTCCTGGTCGCCGAGGACGACGGCACCCCCCGGGACGCCTGAGCGGGCGTCCCTCCCCGACCGGGTCACCGAGCGGCCCCACAGCGCAGTGCACCGCGCCGGTGACCGAAGCCCCCCGCATCACCGTGATCGTTCTTGAAGGAGGAGTTATGCAGAGAAGAAACCTGAGAAGGGCACTGGGAACCTTCGGCGCAGCGGCCGCGCTGCTGGCCATCCCCGCATCCGGTGCGCAGGCCTACAACCCGACCGGCGGGATCCTCTACCAGCTCGGCAGTGATGCGTGCCTGAAGGGGCGAGGCAACTGCGCGGTCTACCCGAAGACGGCCGAACTGCCCGGCGGGCGGCTGGTGGCGTCGTTCGAGAAGTCCACCGTCGTACCGAAGTCGGGCAGTGCGGACGGGCAGACCCTGCCGGTCTACAAGAGCGACGACAGCGGGACGAGCTGGCAGCCGCTGTCCGAGGTCAAGGCACCGGCGTACCTGTCCACCGACCCCAAGTACGCCAAGTACACGAGCAACTGGACCAACCCCTACCTCTACGTGCTCCCGCAGAGCGTCGGCGGGCTCAAGGCCGGCACGCTGCTCCTGGCGAGTGTCGTCTCCGGTGACGACTACTACTACAAGGAGCACAAGGCGGCCGATCCGAACTGGACGCCGTCCAACGACGGTGACCGCAGCGACCTGGCCATCGCCCTGTACTCCAGCACCGACCAGGGCAGCAGCTGGAAGGTCGTCAACGTCATCGCCACCGGAGGCTGGCAGGGAGGCAGCGCGGGCGCGGTCGGGCAGAACATCGCCACCGCCAACAAGAACCAGCAGGTGGACCCGCTCTGGGAGCCGTACCTGATGGTCTACCAGGGCAAACTGGTCTGCTACTACTCCGACGAGAACGACTACACCGGCTTCGACCCGGTCACCGGCGTCCCGAAGAAGGACCCCGCCAACGACACGGCGACCGACTCGCACGGCCAGATTCTCGTGCACCGTACCTGGGACGGCAGGAAGGCCGACTGGAGCGGTCCCGTCGTCGACATATCCGGCTCCGTCCAGGACATGGGCGGTGGCAAGACCGAGATCGGCGGCGGCAGGCCGGGCATGACCAACGTCGTCACCACCACCGACGGCAGGTGGATGCTCACCTTCGAGTACTGGGGCGGAGGGGCCAACACCCGGTACGTCATCGCCGACAACCCGCTGAAGTTCTTCCGCGGCCCCCAGACCGGCATGTCCGTCGGCTCGCTCCCGGTCGTCGCCGGCTCCCACCCCCTCGCGGGCGGCGGCAGCCCTGTTCTGATCCGGCTCCCCGACGGCCGCCTGGTGTACAACGCGTCGAACAGCGGCGACGTCTGGGTCAACGAGAGCGGCCGCAGCGACGGCGTCTGGACGGAGTACCAGACCACCTCGCCGGCCGGTTACAGCCGCAACCTCCAGTACGTCGACGCCACCGGCCGCATCGCGATCCTCAACAACCAGGGCACGTCCACGATCGCCTACGCCGAGGTCGACCTCGGCGACACGGCCGGCACCTACTACCGGCTGGTCAACCGCAAGACCGGCCAGGTGATCGGCACCGGCAACAAGACCAACGACGCCAACCTCGGCAACGCGGACACACCGGACGTGGTCCTGGAGGACTCCGGAGCGGCGGCCGACCCGGACACCCAGCAGTGGCACGTGGTGGACGAGCCGAACGGTGGTACGACCCTGCTGAACAGGTCGGGCGGGCGCGCGGCGGCCATCTGGACGGGCAACGCCACGGTCGGCCAGCGCATCGGCCAGTGGGTCGACAACAGTTCGACGGGCAGCTGGAACCTCGTCAAGACCTCGGACGGCTACTACCGGCTCCAGGCCGTCAAGAACACCGCCCTCTACCTGACCGGCGCGTCCACCGGAGCACCCCTGACCCTCCAGAACACGGCCGCCGACGGCTCACAGGAGTGGAAGCTCGTTCGCTAGACCCTCTGCTCTTCAGATCCTTTAATAGGAACAGTGGTCGGAGGTCCGGCGATCCAGCCGGGCCCGACCACTGTTCCTGCCGGTTCAGAGGGACACTGAGCTTCCATTCATGAAGTCGAACAACATACGAAATGCCGAACAGAGGGCTGTGCGATGGCGAATGACGAGAACGTAGGACCCTCCCTCTCCGATACCTATGTGGTGGGGGTGGATTACGGGACGTTGTCGGGTCGGGCTGTGGTGGTCCGTGTCCGTGATGGGGCGGAGTTGGGTTCTGCGGAGTATGTGTATCCGCATGGGGTGTTGGACCGTGTGTTGCCGGACGGGACGCGGTTGGGGCCGGACTGGGCGTTGCAGGTGCCGTCGGATTATGTGGATGTGTTGCGTCATGCGGTGCCGGCGGCGTTGACGGCCGCGGGGGTGCGGGCGGAGCAGGTGGTGGGGATCGGGACGGATTTCACGGCGTGCACGATGGTTGCGGTGCTGGCCGACGGGACGCCGTTGTGTGAGGTGGAGGGTCTGGCGGGGCGTCCGCATGCGTATGTGAAGTTGTGGCGTCATCATGCGGCGCAGGCGCAGGCGGACCGGATCACCGCGTTGGCGGGGGAGCGTAAGGAAGCCTGGCTGCAGCGGTACGGGGGGAAGATTTCTTCGGAGTGGGAGTTCGCGAAGGCGTTGCAGTTGCTGGAGGAGGATCCGGAGCTGTATCACCGGATGGAGCGGTGGGTGGAGGCGGCGGACTGGATCGTGTGGCAGTTGTGCGGCACGTATGTCCGTAACGCCTGCACGGCCGGGTACAAGGGCCAGCTCCAGGAGGGTGTCTACCCGACGCGGGAGTATCTGGCGGCGCTGAACCCGCAGTTCGCGGACTTTGTGGCGGACAAGCTGGAGCATCCGATCGGTCAGCTGGGCGGGCGGGCCGGGTCGCTGACGGCGGAGGCGGCGGCGTGGACGGGCCTGCCGGAGGGCATCGCGGTGTGTGTCGGCAACGTGGACGCGCATGTCACGGCGCCCGCGGCGGGAGCCGTTCAGCCGGGGCAGATGGTGGCCATCATGGGCACCTCGACGTGTCATGTGATGAGTTCGGACCAGCAGGGCATGGTGCCGGGCATGTGCGGGGTCGTGGACGGGGGGATCCTGCCCGGGCTGTGGGGGTATGAGGCAGGGCAGAGCGGGGTCGGCGACATTTTCGGCTGGTTCATCCGGACCGGTTTCCCCGCCGCCTATGCGGAGCAGGCTGCCGCGCTGGGTCAGGATCCGCACGAGTATCTGACCGGGCTGGCGGCCGGGCAGCAGGTGGGGGAGCACGGTCTGGTCGCATTGGACTGGCACAGCGGCAACCGTTCCGTCCTGGTCGACCACGATCTGAGCGGTGTGATCGTGGGCCAGACCCTGTCGACCCGTCCCGAGGACATCTACCGGGCGTTGCTGGAGGCGACCGCGTTCGGGACGCGGACCATCATCGAGGCGTTCGAAGCCTCGGGGGTGCCGGTGGGTGAGCTGATCATCGCGGGCGGGCTGACGAAGAACGCCCTGCTCATGCAGATCTACGCCGACGTCACCCGGCTGCCGCTGAGCGTGATCGCCTCCACGCAGGGTCCCGCGCTGGGTGCGGCCATGCACGCCGCGGTCGCGGCCGGCGCCTACCCCGACATCCAGGCCTGCGCCCGCTCGATGGGCAAGGCCGAACGCGGTGTGTATCAGCCCGACCCCGACCGGGCCGCCGCCTACGACCGCCTCTACGCCGAATACCAGCTCCTGCACGACTACTTCGGCCGCGGCACCAACCAGGTCATGCACCGCCTGCGCACCCTCCGCGCCCAAGCCATGGCCTGACACCGGCCCGTCCGTTGTAGTCGATCCCCTTTTTTTGGAAGGAACACCTTCATGAGCAACGACAGCACGTCTTCTTTTCCGGGTCAGGAGATCTGGTTTCTGACGGGTAGTCAGGGCCTGTACGGCGATGATGTGCTGGAGCAGGTGGCCGCGCAGTCCCGGGAGATCTGCGGTCTGCTGGACGAGAACGCGCAGATCCCGGTCCGGATCGTGTGGAAGCCGGTCCTGACCGACGCCGAGGCGATCCGCCGGGTGTGCCAGGAGGCCAGCACCTCCGACGCCTGCGTCGGCGTGATCGCCTGGATGCACACCTTCTCCCCGGCCAAAATGTGGATCGCCGGCCTGTCCGCCCTGGACCGGCCACTGCTGCACTTCCACACCCAGCACAACCAGTCACTGCCCTGGCCCAGCATCGACATGGACTTCATGAACCTCAACCAGGCCGCCCACGGCGACCGCGAATTCGGCCACATCGAAGCCCGCGTCGGCGTCAACCGGAAGATCGTCGCCGGTCACGCCACCGACCCCCGCGTCACCCACCGGATCACCGCCTGGGCCCGCGCCGCCGCCGGCCGCCACGCCTCCCGCACCCTGCGCCTGGCCCGCTTCGGCGACAACATGCGCGACGTCGCCGTCACCGAAGGCGACAAAGTCGAAGCCCAACTCCGCTTCGGCTACTCCGTCAACACCTACGGCGTCAACGACCTCGTCGCCGTCGTCGACGCCGTAGAAGACAAGAGCGCCCGGGAACTCGCCACCCAATACACCGACCTGTACGACGTCGCCCCCGAACTGCGCCCCGGCGCCGACCGCCACGACTCCCTCGTCTACGCCGCCCGCCAGGAACTGGGCCTGCGCACCTTCCTCACCGAAGGCAACTTCACCGCCTTCACCACCAACTTCGAAGACCTCGGCGCCCTGCGCCAACTCCCCGGCCTGGCCGTGCAACGCCTGATGGCCGACGGCTACGGCTTCGGCGGCGAAGGCGACTGGAAAACCTCCGCCCTCCTGCGCACCATGAAAGTCATGGCCGCAGGACAGCACGGCGGCACCAGCTTCATGGAGGACTACACCTACCACCTCGGCCCCGGCACCCCCCGCGTCCTGGGCGCCCACATGCTCGAAGTCTGCCCCACCATCGCCGCCGACCGGCCCACCTGCGAAATCCACCCCCTGTCCATCGGCGACCGCGAAGACCCCGTCCGCCTCGTCTTCAACGCCGCCGAAGGCCCCGCCGTCGTCGTCGGCCTCTCCGACCTCGGCGACCGCTTCCGCCTCACCGCCAACACCATCGACGTCGTCACCCCCGACCAGGACCTCCCCAACCTCCCCGTCGCCCGCGCCGTCTGGACACCCCACCCCTCCCTCGCCGAATCCGCCGAAAGCTGGCTCCTGGCCGGCGCACCCCACCACACCGTCCTCAGCACCGCCCTCGACCTCGAAACCCTCACCGACTACGCCACCATGACCAACGTCGAACTCCTCACCATCGACGAAAACACCACCACCAACCAATTCGCCAAAGAACTCCGCTGGAACGCCGCCTACCACCGCCTCGCCCAAAACCTCTAACCCCCCATGAACCCCACCCCCACCCAAGGAGACACGAGATGACCACGACCGCCCAGGACGGACTCCACAAGGAAGTCCTGGAGGCCAACCTGGCCATCCCCCAAGCCGGCCTCTCGAACACGCCGTCATCTGCGAAGCCGTCGCTACTATCGCCCTGAACACCCTCGCCCTCAAACCCGCCACCTGACAACGAAAGGTGCTCCGGTGGACCGGAGCACCTTCGCTGGAAATGGCCACGAGCGGACCCTGTCAGGAGTGGAAAGGGGGGGGAAATCCGGGTTATTCCTGTGCGACTGCGTAGCCGGGCACAGACGGCCATCGAACCGTCAACAACACGGATTCTTCTTCCGCGAACCAAGAGTGGTCGACTCCGTGCCCCCAGACAACGTAATCTCCCTGTTTTTCCAGAACGATGCTGCGTCCTGTGAATTCCACGCGAAACCGGCCGCTGATGAGCACCAGGAGTGCGGTGCGCTCTTCACCCCTTACCCACTCCAAACGCTCGTCACCGCGCGGATGGATACCCCATTTGACCTCCACGGCCTGAGTGTGACGAGGGTCACCGATATCCTTGAAGTGTCCGAGAATCCACCCTCGATCCAGTGGGGCGTCCTCGCCTGCATTTCCTGTATATACGCTGCCTTCCATGGAGCGGAACGATATCAGGCATGAAGGGAATCAAAGTATATAAATCCTCATCCGTATCCGTGCCTGGACTGTTCCACTTAAATCGCGGTGACTGCGCGACTGAATCGGCGATGGATAGACAGGCGTTGGGCATAAAACAGTCCCACCCGGTGGTGCAGAGGTACCCGACACGGAACAGGCATGGCCAGCTGCCACTACGGCACTGTCGGGGCTCGTTCCTGAAACCGGCAGTACCCCGGCCGGCCCTCTGCCCTTTCCGATACGTCAGCTCAGCCGAACCTCAGGATGCGCGGGGCGAAGGTGCCTTCGGGACCGTCGGCGCGGCCGACCGACCACACAGTCGCCGTGCCCGGCACCGGCGCCAGCCGTGGCGTCCAGGAGTCACCCTCTCCGGCCACCGCCGGTTCGCTGTACTCGGTGAAGGACTGTCCGTTCCATGCGAGGAAGTCCGGGCCGGAGACAAGCGGGGGAGTGCTTCCCGGCGAGCCCCACTTCTGCGAGCGGGCCACCGAGACCCAGGCCAACTCGCCGGACGGGGTGGGTGCCAGTGAGGTGATCGAGCCGAAATCGGTGGGCACTGTCACCCGGCTCCAGCTCTGTCCGTCCCAGCGGACCAGCAGGGGCGGGATCGGCCGGCCCGGCGGACCGCCGACGAACCCGGCCGTGCCACCCGCCCACACCTCCGTCGGCGAGACCGCCAGCACACTGCCCACCGCCGACCGGGGGAACCCGTCCACGATCGTCTGCTGCCACGCCTGCCCGTTCCAGTGCGACACGGTCGCCCCCGAGGCGGTGGCACCCGCCGCCCAGACGTCGTCCGCCGCCAGGATGTGCAGTCCGTACACGGACCCCGGTGGCACGGGGAGGTCCTGCCAGCCGTTCCCGTCCCAGCGCAGCAGTATTTGTGCGCCGTCGCGCGAACCGATCAGCCAGGTCTCGTCGCCGCCGGCGACGAGTTTCGTCGGCACGACACCGCGGGGCGGGAGGCTCTCGTACCAGGCGATTCCGTCGAAGCGGAGCAGGCGGGCGCCACCCGCCGCGTCACGGCCCGCCGCCCAGACCGCGGTCGGTGAGGTCGCGGCGATGGACAGCAGTTCTCCCTGCCAGCCGATCCCGGGCAGACTCTGGCGCTGCCAAGCGGTTCCGTCCCAGCGCAGCACCAGTGGAAAGCCCGGTGCCTCGCGGCCGACGGCGTCGGTGCCCACCGCCCAGGCCCGGTCCGGCCCGAAGGCCACGGCCTCGTTCAGCCCGGCCTGTGGGCGTACCTGCGCCGGCACGGGGACGTGTTGCCAGGACATGGGTTCCGCCGCGGCCGAGCTCATGATCGCCACGAGGGTCATGACGACGGTGAGGGCCGCGACGAGGAGTCTTCGTGCCATGGTCAGCCTCCCAGCCGCTCGCTCATCAGGTTCGGTTTCGAGCCGTAGATCTCGACGGTCCCGAAGGACAGAAGTGACAGTCCCGTGCTCGCCAGAGCGCGCGGTTTGACGTCGATCGCGTTCGTGCGCTCCGGGCCGTAGGAGAAGGTGGTGTGCGGGCCGGCGATCCGCGCGTACTTCGACTGGAACGCCCGGTCGCTGCGCACGGGCAGCCACAGTGCACCGTCCGGGCCGCGCACCATGCACTCGGTATAGGTGTCGCCCAGCGGTGGGTACGTCGTGTGCCAGGCTCCATGTCCGGTCCAGGTCATCAGGTAGGTGCGGGCCACGCCGTCGACGTACCGGCTGCCGCCGATCGTGACCCGGCCCGACGGTTCGAGCAGGATCGTGTGCACGTTGCTGTTCGGTGGCAGCGGCACCTTTGCGTCCCGCCACGCCGTGCCGTCCCAGCGCAGGACGCCGGTCCCGTCGCTGGTGTCCGCCCAGGCCCAGGCGTCGGTGGCGGTACGCGCGGTGATCCCCATCAGGAACAGCACATCGTCCGGGGCGGCCTGTGCGGTCCAGCCGGAACCGTCGTAGTGCAGCACCTTCAGCCCGGTGTCGTCCTCACCGACCACCCACGCGCCACCCTGAACCGCGGTGAAGTCCTGGTAGGTCCACAGGGTCTGCGGTAGCGGGACGGTGCTCCACCCTCCCGCCGACCGGCGCAGGATCTCACCGTTCCCCGCGCGGTTGTGGAAGATCCACGCCTCCTTGCCGACGAACTGCACCTTGCCGAGCCAGCCCGGCTCACCAGTGCCGGGGAACGTGGTGTCCCGGCTCCACGCCGTGTCGTCCCACCGGTACAGGATCGGCCGCAGACCATTGGTGGCCTGCTCGTACCCGGTCGCCCACGCCTCCCCCGGCCCGCGGGCGGCGAGATCGGACACGGTCACCGGCGGGGCCGCGGCGGGTACCGGAAGTACCGTCCAGCTCGGCGGCACTGCGGCATCTCCCGGTGTCACGGCCGCAGCCGACGACACCGCCGTGACACACGCGATCACCAGGCAGACGATCACCGCACGGAGACCGTTCATGGGACCTCCCAGAGCGTGAAGGCCGCGCAGGCTATTGGCCTTCACCGAGCCGTGGACAGACCTCATTCGGCCTATCGTGGCGACTGTCGAGGGACGTGGGGCCGCTGTAGGCGCGAGCGCATTCGGTTCACCTGTCATCGGGGACGTAGCGGCGCGACGCGAGGCGTCGTATGCGCGCGGCCGCGTTGTGGACAACTTCGCCTGCCTGGCTGGGAGTTGTCACCTGGCGGCCGTCCGGCGGTTTTGCAGATGTCCGCCCGACCGCATGCTGGCGGCGGGCCGCTACTGGGTGAGCGCCCGACCGAGCTCGTCCTTGTCCCGGCTTGGAGCATGTCGAAGCGTGCACGGTCCGCCGGGTGGAGCCCGCCGTCGCCGCGGGCTGCCCGATTTCGTCGGCTTGGGTCAGGCGGGAGCTGTTGTCGCCTGGTCGGGCGTGGGCTCGAGGCGGACGACGAGGCCCTTCGACGTGGGCTGGTTGCTGATGTCGGCGACGCTGTCCAGCGGCACCAGGACGTTGGTCTCGGGGTAGTAGGCGGCTGCGGAGCCCGGCGCGGTCGGATAGGGGACGACCTCGAAGTTCTCGGCCCGGCGTTCGATGCCGTCCGCCCAGACGCTCACCAGGTCGACGCGGTCGCCCTGGCTGAGGCCGAGCGCGGAGATGTCGGAAGGGTGGACGAGGACGACGTGGCGGCTTCCGTGGATGCCGCGGTAGCGGTCGTTGAGCGTATAGGGGATGGTGTTCCACTGATCGTGCGAGCGCAGGGTCTGCAACAGCAGATGGCCCTCGGGCGCTTTCGGGACCACAGGCTCGTTGCGGGTGAACAGCGCTTTGCCCGCCGAGGTGTTGAACACGCCCTCGTTGACGGGGTTGGGCAGTTGGAAGCCGCCCGGGCGCGACACCCGCGCGTTGAAGTCGTGGAACCCCGGCACGATACGGGAGATGCGGTCACGGATCGTGCCGTAGTCCCCTTCGAACTGGCCCCAGGGGATGTCCGCCTTGCCGTCGAGGGTACGGCGGGCGAGTCGGCACAGAATGGCGACTTCGCTGAGCAACTGGTGGGATGCCGGTTCGAGGCGCCCCGTGGAGGTGTGCACCTCGCTCATGGAGTTCTCCACCGTGACGAACTGTTCGCCGTCGGCCTGGATGTCACGCTCGGTGCGGCCGAGGGTCGGCAGGATCAGCGCCGTATCACCGCAGACGGTGTGGGACCGGTTCAGCTTGGTGGAGATGTGGGCGGTCAGCCGGCACGAGCGCATCGCCTCTTCGGTGACCGCGCTGTCGGGAGCCGCGCGTACGAAGTTGCCTGCCAGGGCGAGGAACACCTTGACGCGGCCTTCGCGCATCGCCCTGATCGAGTTCACCGAGTCGAGTCCGTGCGGGCGCGGTGGATCGAAGCCGAACTCCTGCTGGAGCGCGTCGAGGAAGGAGTCCGGCATCTGTTCCCAGATGCCCATCGTGCGGTCGCCCTGGACGTTGCTGTGACCGCGGACCGGGCAGACGCCGGTACCTGCGCGCCCGAGGTTGCCGCGCAGCAGCAGGAAGTTGACGATCTCCCGGATGGTGGGCACACCGTGTTTGTGCTGGGTGATGCCCATCGCCCAGCAGACGACGACCCGTTCGCTGCGCAGGACGTCGTCGCGGACCTTCTCGATCTCTGCGCGGGTCAGTCCTGTCGCGGTGAGGACGTCGTCCCAGTCGACCGTGCGGGCGTGTTGGGCGAACTCCTCGAAGCCGGCGGTGTGGGCGTCGATGAAGTCGTGGTCCAGGACGGTGCCGGGACGGGCGTCCTCGGCTTCGAGCAGCAGCAGGTTGAGGGCCTGGAAGAGGGCGAGGTCGCCACCGGGCTTGATGTGCAGGAAGCGGTCGGCGATCTGGGTGCCTCGTCCGATGACGCCGCTCGGCTTCTGGGGGTTCTTGAAGCGCCTGAGCCCGGCCTCGGGCAGCGGGTTGACCGCCACGATGCGGGCGCCGTTGCCTTTGGCCTCCTCCAGGGCGGAGAGCTGGCGAGGATGGTTGGTTCCGGGGTTCTGGCCGACCAGGAAGATCAGGTCGGCGTGGTGCAGGTCGTCGAGGCTGACGGTGCCCTTGCCGGTGCCCAGCGTCTCGCTGAGGGCGAATCCGCTGGACTCGTGGCACATGTTGCTGCAGTCGGGCAGGTTGTTGGTGCCGAAGGCGCGGGCGAAGAGCTGCAGGACGAAGGCGGCTTCGTTGCTGGCCCGGCCGGAGGTGTAGAAGACGGCCTCGTCGGGGGAGTGGAGCGAGGTCAGTTCCTCGGCGAGCACGCCCATGGCTTCGTTCCAGCCGATGGGTTCGTAGTGGTCGGAGTTCGGACGCTTGATCAGCGGTTCGGTGAGCCGTCCCTGCTGGTTGAGCCACATGTCGGAGCGCCCGGCGAGCTCGGAGACGCTGTGCTCGCGGAAGAAGTCGGTGGTGATCCGGCGTGTCGTGGCTTCGTCGTTGATGTGTTTGGCGCCGTTCTCGCAGTACTCGTTGCGATGACGGCGCCCAGGGGCCGGATCGGCCCAGGCGCAGCCGGGACAGTCGATCCCGCCCACCTGGTTCATGGTGAGCAGATCCACCCCGGTCCTGCGCGCGGAGGTCTGCTCCAGGGAGTACTCCAACGCGTGCACGACCGCGGGGACTCCGGCTGCCCACTTCTTCGGCGGAGTCACGGAGAGGGTGGTCTCCGGCTCCTCACCGGGCGGGTTCTGCATCGCTTCGCCTTTCTCTTGCCGTGTCCGGTCCGCGGTTCAGCCGACGGGCCACTGCGCCACGCGGCTCCTGGGCGGTTCCGGGTGGTCGTGCTGCACTCGCCCGTTCCGGATGGTGCCTCGCCAGGCCCCGCCTTCCTGCCCCGTAGCCTCGATGAACTGCTTGAAGTTCTGGAGTTCGCGGCGCACGAGCCGGGCGGTCGCCTGCGCAGCCTTCGATGATCCGGTGAGCACTTTCGCCACTCCGCGCGGTTCGAGCAGCAGTCGGACGGTGACCGACGTGCCGCCGGACTCCGTCGGCCTGAACTCCACCTCGCCCTGGTGGGAGGGATGCTGCTCCAGGCCACGCCAGGCCAGGTAGGCGTCGGGGTCCTGCTCCACGATCTCCACCGCGAAACGGTGGCGCAGCGGTCCGTAGCCGATGGTCCAGGCCGTCACGGTGGGCCGGAGCTGTTCGACGCCGAGTACCGCGGTCGAGAAGCGGGGGAAGGTCTTGAACTGCGTCCACTGGTTGTACGCGGTCCGCACCGGCACCGCGATGTCGACCGTCTCCTCGACGTGCTGCTCCCGCAGCGGCCTGCGACGCGTGACACCTGCGCTGTCGGGGCGCATCCCCGGCGTGTTCGGGACGGCCTGCCGGGAGTCGTGTTCGCGCGCCATCGTGGCCTCTTTTCCGGTGAGGGAGGAGGGCATCCACGTACCCGGCTCCCTCTCGTGCGTCAGGGCTTCTCTACCGGTTCCCATATCGCGGTCTTCGAGTCGCCCGAATGCTCCAGCGTCCTGTCCGGGCCCGGTTTCGGGGGTCGGGCAGGCACAAGGGCTCGCCTGCGAGAGACTCTGACCGAACGCATCAGGGCTGGGCTCCGTCCGGTGGAGCTGTTGCTGATCATCGTCAGCCCTCACACGAGCGCACCCGCACCCGTGCTGTGGCGGCCGCATTCTCAGGGGACCCGGAGGCGGGCGTTGCCGCTACGCCGACGCAGATGGACGCTGTGCAGGGCCCGGGTCTACGCGGGTGGCGGGGGTCGTCGAAGTCGGTGAGGGGATCCCAGCCGACCGGTCGGAGTGGGCCCCGATCGGGTTGGGTTGCCAGGAGACCGTAGGCCGGGGTGAGGCAGAGCTCGCCCGTGTCCTTCGCTGCCCAGCGGCGGGTGGCCCACGCCGAGTCGGACGGACGGGATCCGGAGGTCATGGCCTCTTGGCGCGGTGAATGCCGGTTCGGCGGTGGTTGCGGCCCGGCTCGGTCAATCCCTTGATCCGCCCCAGAGCCAGGGGAAGACTGGCGTCCTGGTGCCCGTGCCATCGCAGGGCATGGCAATTTCGATGCCCTGGGAGTGCCCGTCGATGCCAGAGTTCGTGCCGGAACTTTCTCGCGGCTACTGGGCACGCTCCGCGACAGCCGACGACATCAACTCTGTCCATCACCTCGTCTCGGCGTGCGAGCGCGAGTTGTACGGCCGGGTGCAGACCGACTCCGGGGGCGTCGCCGCCGTTTTCGCCCGACCGGGGTTGGTCCCGGAGTTGGACACCCTGTTGATCCACGACCAGGCGGGGCACCTGGCCGCTCGTGCTTGGGTGAACCGGCGCTGCGAGGTGGACGTCCATCCCCGCCACCGCGGGCGGAGTCTGGGCGCCGTGCTGTTGGCCTGGGCCGAAAGCCGGGCCCGTCGGGCAGGGAGCGAACAGATCGTCCAGACCGTGCCTGCCGACGACGCGGGCGCCGTCGCCCTGCTGCGCTCCCGCGGCTACGAGCCGATGGTGAGCGAATGGCTGCTGGAGTTCACCATGCCCGATGAGCCGACGATGCCCGAGCCGCCCGCGGGCATCACGGTCCGGCCCTTCCGCTCCGGCGACGAGCACGACGCGTACCAGCTCATCGAGGATGCCTTCGACGAATGGCAGCAGCGCCGCAAGTCCTACGAGGAGTGGGCTCAGCACACCGTCGACCGTCCTACCTTCGCCCCTGCGATGTCCGCCCTGGCGTTCGCCGACGGTCAACTGGTCGGTGCGGTCCTCGCGTTGGACCTGCCCGAGACCGGGGAGGGGTACATCGAGCAGGTCGCCGTACGCAGTGACCACCGCAACAAGGGCATCGCCCGCCTGCTGCTGCGACACACGTTCCATGCCTTCCACCGGCAGGGCCGGCCCACGTGCACCCTCGGCACGCACTCCGACACCGGGGCACTCGCGCTGTATCTGAGCGTGGGCATGACCGTGCGTCGCAGCTCCACGGTCTTCCGGAAGACCTTGCGGACGGTCTAGATGATCAATCCCAAGGGTTTGGTGGTCATCGGCGGTCAGTGCACGCATGGCCGGTGTGGCCGGTGTGCCAGGTCGCGGCTGTGAGCGAAAGCGGTGGCAGGGCCTGCAGGGTGCATGACCGGCAGGCCCTGCATGGTGCGCATCAGGTGCAACCTCAGGCCTCGGAAGGACCGCGAGTGGCTGGCGCAGTAGCTACGGGCCGGAGCTGGGCACAGCACTCGGATTGGTCGTGTCGAAGCAGGCCCAGTCGGTGTCGGGGTCGACGTAGAAGGCGCCGGAATACCTCCCGCCTGTTACAGCGCGGTCGAAGGACTCGCTCCGTACCCACCGGGCGCCCTTGGGCATGAACTGCGTAAGTACGTCCGGTAGTTGGTTCGGCGTTGCGGGCAGGAAACCATGCTGCGGTGTCCCTGCGATGATGGCGGCGCCACCCGCTCTCAGCTGGGCGAGGCCCACCACGCGAACATCGGTGGGCCCTGGAACGGACCCCCTTGAATCGGTGCCCAGAACGACGCCGAGCCAATGGGCGTTGGAGAGCGGGCCCAGCGCGGCGAACCGCCGCTCCAGCGGTTCGGAGTCCGTACGGACCTTGTTTCCATCGGTGCCCTGCGCCGTCGACGTACACGCCCCGAGTACCGTCGCCGCGCCCAGCGCGAGCACGCCCCGACGTCTCGGACCCGCGAAGCCGCCCATAAGACCCGTTCTCCCTACGGCCCCTCACCCGAGCTCCTGATGCTAGCGGTCTCCTCAACGCCGCTGTCCCGGGAATTGATCATCTACGAGTGGACAAGCGGATGAAGCTGAAGCAGCGTCGAACCACGTTGCGCCGCTTGTAGAGCGGTTGGGCGAAGGACGGCGGGCGGGCCGAGACTCAGGAGTGTCCGCAGGAACATCGCCGCGCCCAGGGCCGCGCCCGACCGCAGTCGACGTGTCGTCCCGGGACCACCAGCCATGGGCTGACACCCGGCGAAGTCGGATGCACCACGCAAGTTAGGCTGCTCGTATGACTGAGGAGCGGGGCCCGTTGAAGCCGTCCGGTGTATGGGCTACAGCTGTGGGTGTTGCGCGGGTGAGGGCCCTGGAGACGGCACGGGAAGACCCGCTGTTCCGGGATCCACTGGCGGTCGCATTCGCCACCGCCGGGGGAGTGGGCCCGGGTTCGTCACGGCCCGAGCGCGCCAACGAGGCCGAGCGGCAGCGCTGGCTCGGGGTGGCCTCCTCGATCATCATCAGGACGAGGTTCCTGGACGACCTGCTGGACCGGGCCACCGAGGCCGGCATCCGGCAGGTCGTTCTGCTCGGCGCCGGAATGGACAGCAGGGCCTTCCGGCTGGGCTGGCCCGCGGCCACCAGGCTGTTCGAGGTCGACACCGCCGAGCCGCTGGACTTCAAGGCATCGGTGCTGCGCCAGGAGGGCGCTGTACCCGGCTGCGAGCGGATCACCGTCGCCGTGGACCTCCGCGAGGACTGGCCGAGCGCACTGGCTGCCGCTGGGCACGACCAGGCGCTGCCGACGGTGTGGATCGCCGAGGGGCTGCTGATCTACCTGCCGGAGGACGCGGTGGAACTCCTGCTCGACCGGGTCGGCGATCTGTCCGCCACGGGCAGCAGGATGGGCCTGACCTTGGGTTCCCGCGGGGTGCTCGCACGCTTCGCCGACGATGCCGCACCGGGCTCGGCGGCCTCCATGTGGGTCTCGGAGATGCCCGAGGACCCGGTGGGTTGGCTCTCCGGCCTCGGCTGGGACGCGGAGGCTTTCACCCTGCGCGACCGTGCCGCTGCCTACGGCCGCCCGATCAGCACCCCGCCGCAACTGGACGAGGGCCCGGGCGGGCTGATCTCGGCGGTGCGCCGCTAGGAATTGGGAGCAGCCATCACACCCACATCAGGTGCGATGCGAGGGTGACACTGCCTGACAGGTCTCGGTGGTCTTGCCGTGCCGGGAGGAGATGCCGCGGCGTTGCTTCGAGCGGCCGAACCAGAGTCGGGCCACGTTGTGCCGCTCGCGGAGCTGTTTGTCGAAGCCCCGCGGGCGTGCCCGCAATGGCTGCCGCGCTCGGAACCGGTTAGGGATCCGGTCGGCCTGAGGCGATGGCGCGCTGAAGCCGCTCATCGCGAGCACAGGACTGCATGGGGCGTCGGCCGACCGGCACGGCTCAGATCCAGGTGTCGAGCCACATCCTGGCGTGCCAGTCGGCGTACGGGATCGTCTGCCCGGAGTAGATCGGGAAGAAATAGATGAAGTTCCAGGCGATGAGCAGGACGAGCACACCCGCGGCCACCGCGCCACGTACCCGGCGCCCGTGGGCCGCGCCCGGCGGTCCCAGCAGGGCTGCCGACATCATGGCGACGGCCAGGCACAGGTACGGCAGGAAGACGATCGCGTAGAAGGAGAAGATCGTGCGGTCCTGGTACAGGAACCACGGCAGATAGCCGGCGCCCACCGCGCACAGGATGGCACCGGCGCGCCAGTCGCGGCGCAGCGCCCACCGGTAGAGCAGATAGCCGAGCGCGCAGCAGGCCGCCCACCACAGCAGCGGCGTGCCCAGGGCGAGGACCGTCTGCGCACAGTTGGTCGTGGTGTGGCAGCCGTCGGTGCCGGGGCGGGGTGACTCGTAGTGGAACAGCACGGGTCGGCCCATGACCGGCCAACTCCATGGATTCGACTCGTACTTGTGCGGAATGTGCAGCCCGATGTTGAACCGGTACACCCCCGACTCGTAGTGCCACAGACTGCGCAACGGCGCCGGAATCCACGACCAGGCCCCGCCGCGACCGTCCGCCCAGTGGCGTCCGTAGCCGTCGTCGGACAGGAACCAGCCGGTCCAGGTCGCCAGGTACGTCACGACGGCGACCGGGACGATGGTCAGCACCGACCGGCCCAGATCCCTGCGCAGCACGGCGCGGTAGGGGTGGCGCGCTCCCGCCACGCGGCGCGCGCCGACATCCCACAGCAGGGTGAGGATCACGAAGGAGACGAGGAAGTACAGACCGTTCCACTTGGTCGACGCCGCCAGACCCAGGAACAGGCCGGCCGCGGCTCGCCAGGGCCGTACTCCCGTCCCTGCGTGGTCACCGGTGTGCGCGTCGGGGCGTACCCGGCCGTCCTCGTCGGCCGGCAGGGCTGCCGCGAGCCGGGCGCGCGCGTGGTCGCGGTCGATGAGCAGGCTCGCGAACGCCGCCAGGACGAAGAACATGACGACGAGGTCGAGCAGAGCGGTGCGGCTCATGACGTAGTGCAGGCCGTCCATCGCCATCAGCGCCCCGGCGAGGCAGCCCAGCAGGGTCGAGCGGAACAGACGGCGCCCTGCCCGGCACAGCATCAGCACCGACAGGGTGCCGAGTACCGCTGTCATGAAGCGCCAGCCGAAGGGCGTCAGCCCGAACATCCACTCACCGGCGGCTATCACCCACTTGCCCGTGGGCGGGTGTGCGACGAAGGAGCCGGTGTCGGAGAGGGGGATCACCTGGGGGTCGGCCATGATCTGCGGGTCGGCGATCTTGCGTTCCGGCCAGGTGCCCTCGTAACCGAGCCGCAGCAAGGACCAGCCGTCCTTGGCGTAGTACGTCTCGTCGAACACCACCCTCCGTGGGCTGCCCAGACGCCAGAAGCGCAGCAGCCCGGCAAGCAATGCCACCAGCAGCGGCCCGCCCCACCCCGACCAGCGCGCCGCCGCCGGGGACAGCCCGAGCATGTGCCACAACTGCGGCCGTGGTGCGGGAAACGGTGGGACGAGGCGGTCGCGTACGGACCCGTGCGCGTTCTTGACGTGTCCGACGTACCCGAAATCCCGTAGCCGCCGCTGCCAGGAGTGCTGCCAGGAGTGCTGCCGGGAGACCGGCCGGCGATCCGCCACGTTCTGTGTCACGGAGGCGGACACGGGCGCGTTCTCATGGATCACGTGGTGGGCTTCCCGCTTGTCGTGAGGCGGTACGGCATCGGCAGCGGCCGAGTGGTGGCAGTGACGACGGATGCCGAACCCTCCTGGGCGGTCGACGCGGGGCGGACCACCGACGGCCCCGGGATGGGCTCGGCCGAAATGCCGGGGCGGGGCCCGGGCGCAGTGCCCCCGTGAGCGAAGGAGCTCGACAGGGCCATCAGCCCGACCCCGAGACCGGCGATCAGCAGCGCGGAACCGGTGGCCATCCATGCCGTCCGGGACCGCTGCCGGGCGCGCACGCCGGCTCGCAGGCGGTGTCGGTGCCGGTCTTCGTACGGCGTGTCCTGACGGCTGTCACGCATCATCCGCGCCAGGTCCTGCTCGAAGTGATCCATGGCTTCCTCTTCACTCCACTGGTTCGACCGCATCGGGCAGGAGTCGGCGCAATCGCGCGACACCGCGTGCCGTGAGAGAGCGGGCGGTGCCCACGGGGCACCCCAGCACCTCGGCGACCTGCTGCTCGGGCAGATCCTGGTAGTAGCGCAGTACGACGGCGGTTCGCTGTCGCGCCGGCAGCAACGCCAACATGGCTTCCAGCCGGGTCCGTTCGTCCACGGCGGCGGTCTCGTCCGCCACCTCGGGCGGATCGGGCAGCTGATCCACGGGACGCTCGCCCCACCAGCGACGCCGTGCCGAGCGTGCCGCGGCACGGGCCAGCACCTTGCGCACATACGCCTCGGGTGCCTGCTCGGCCACCTTCGGCCAGACGAACCACAGCTTGACGAGCGCCTCTTGCAGCAGATCCTCGGCCCGGTGCCGGTCTCCGCCGGTCAGCAGGCGCGCCAGGTGAAGCAACACCGACCATCGATCCGCGACGAAGCGGTCGAACTCATCGGCCCGCAACTGCCCCATCAGCGTCGCCCCTTGCCCCCTGCCGGACTCGCCGGCCTCTACCCCGTCGTCGTGGCGCAGGCGGCGGACACATTCATCGCCCCGTGCGCCGCCGGGCGACCGCGGACCCCCTACACCTTCTCTAAGACGCTGGACCCCACCTTGCTATGCACCCCCACTGTGTGGCGTGGATCACATGTCGCGAGGGAGGCTTCGTTCATGCGGCGCCTGACGGTGCGGTGGAGAGGCGACCCTGAAGGCATTCGTCCGAATTGTTTCGCATAGGACAACCTTTGCCAGGGCCTGAACGTCCAATGAACAACAGGAGGCACATTGCCTCCCACGGGGGGAGTGTTCACGTTCATGCTCAAGGTCAGCATCGTGGTACCCGTCTACAACGCGGGCCCTTACATCGACCTGTGCGCGCCGTCACTCTTACACCAGACCCTGGGGAAGGGCGCGTACGAAATCATCTACGTCGACGACGGGTCGACCGACGACTCCGGGCAGAGGCTCGACGCGCTGGCAGGCAAACACGCGCACGTGCGCGTGGTCCACCAGGAGAACTCCGGCTGGCCCGGCAAACCCCGCAACGTCGGCGTCCGGGAGGCTCGCGGCGAGTACGTCCAATTCGTCGACCAGGACGACGAGTTGACACCGGCGGCCCTCGAACATCTGCATCGACTGGCCGTCCGCAACCGTTCCGACATCGTGCTGGGCAAGGTCATCGGCACCATGCAGGGCCCGAGCAACGTCTTCAAGCGCACCGTCGAGCGCTGCACGGTCGAGGACGCGCCTCTCATCGAGAGCCTCACTCCGCACAAGATGTTCCGCCGCGACTTCCTGCTCGCCCACGACCTCAGGTTCCCCGAGGGCCCGGTGCGGCTGGAGGACCAACTCTTCATGGTCCGCGCCTATCTGCGCGCCAAGACGGTCTCGATCCTTGCAGACCACCCCTGTTACGTATGGAAGCGCCGGGACGACGGCGGCAACACCAGCAGCCGCGGCACCACCCCGGAGGACTACTACGGCCACCTGCGCACGGTTGTCGACGCCATAAAGCAGGAGACCCGATCCGGCCCCCTGCAGGACCACTTGCTCCGCCGCTCCTACCGTGTCGAACTCCTGCGCCCGGTGGGCGAACCCCGCGTCCTCAAGCGCACCGGCAAGAATCTCGAGCGCCATTTCGACGTTGTACGCGGCATGGCCCTGGAGGCCTACCCGCCCGGTGTCCGCGACGGCCTCCCCGCCCTCACCAGGCTGCGGGGACACCTGCTGGAGGAGGGCCATCTGGACTCCCTCGTCGAACTGGCCCGCCGCGTCCAGGGCATCAGGCCCGAGGTCACCGTCGACGACATCCGCTGGCGTGACGGAAAACTCCATGTCACCACCACGGTCGGCATGCGCCGCGCCGACGGTGAACCCCTCACCCTCGTCGAACGCTACGGCCGTATGCTCCTCGACCCCGACCTGCTGGCCGGCATCCGTGGCGCCGAGGGCTGGGAGGCGCCGCACCCCCTTGGGCACGCCCACGGTGAACTCCTCGTCCACGACACGGCCCAGGACCTGTGGTGGTACCCGGATGCCGACCTGATCCCGCGCACACAACCGCTCGGCGGCGGCCGCCACCGTGTCGTACTCACCGGCGAGACCGTCATCGACCCGCTCACCCTGGCAGGCGGTCGGCCGATGGCGCCCGGCACCCACATGGTGTGGGCGAGTGCCCAACTCCTCGGGGTGGGCCGCAGGGCGCGGGTGACCCGCGGCGACGACGCAACGCGCCGTGCGGGCCCGGGCATTGGGGCGGGTCTCGGTCCGGGCTTCGGCTCGGTCAGGGTCGGCAGTTCGCCCCACCTGGTGATCTCGGGCTGGGGTGGCGGCCCGGCCGGCCAACTCCGCCTCGCCGTGCGCCCTCCGGGCCGGGCCACGCTCGCGCACCGCATCCTCCTGCGCACCACATCGGCCCCGCACCTGCGCCGAACGGCCCGTACCGTCCTCGACCAACTCCCCCCGGACGTACGCCGCCGGGCGAGGAAGCTGGCGCGCAGGGCGGATCCCTGGAGCGGCGGCTGAGGAAAGAGGAGAGGACGCCAGGCTTCCCGGCCCCTGTCGGGCCCTCCGCGCGCCGCGCCAGATGCTCGTGGAGCGACGGTCGCCTCTTGCTGCGGGGAGGCGATGGGCGGACGGCCCGATGCGGCAGCGCCTATCGCCGGGGAAGGGAGGCCGCGACCCGGTGTGCTGACCGCCGGCTCGGTGAGCAGACGAACCGTGATACCCGGCTGGCGGGCCTCGGCGCTCGGCAGCATGCACCGGATGGTCCGTACCGCGGGCCCGGTCCTGCTGGATGACTCCGTTCTTCCTGGTGAGATCCCCGCTCCCGTGAAGGCGGCTGCCGGGCCGGGCCGGGGTCTCGCAGAATATTTCGAAAGTTCGAGGAATGTCGTTCGGTGACCGGGGTATACGCGTGCTTGCCGGATGCTGGTCCGGCAAGGACGAGACCGATCAGCCGGGAGGGGCTCATCATGACGACGGCCACCGTGCAAGCCGCTCAGCCGATTTTGGAGGTTCCCGAGATCGCGGAACCGTCCAAGGTCGCGCCCAAGGACGCACGAGAGTTGTCGAGGCTGTTCTTCGATCAGCTCACGGTCTTGGACGAGGGCACGCCCGAGTACCAGTACGCGCGCAACACGCTGATCGAGATGAACATGTCCCTCGTCCGATACGCGGCCGGCCGGTTCCGCAGCCGTGGCCCGGAGGAGATGGAGGACATCGTCCAGGTCGGCATGATCGGCCTGATCAAGGCGATCGACCGGTTCGAGCTGACGCGCGAGGTGGAGTTCACGTCCTTCGCCGTCCCCTACATCGTCGGCGAGATCAAGCGGTTCTTCCGCGACACCTCCTGGGCCGTGCACGTGCCGCGGCGACTGCAGGAAGCCCGCGTCCAACTGGCGCGCGCCAATGAGGAACTGCACACCCGGCTGGGTCGTACGCCGACGATCCGGGAACTCTCCGAGCTGATGAGCCTTCCGGAGCAGGAGGTCGTCGAGGCCCAGCTGGCTTCCAACGGCTACAAGTCGGCCTCCCTGGACGCGGCCATCAGCGGCAGTGAGGACGGCGAGGCCGCACTGGCGGACTTCATCGGCAACGAGGACGCCGCCCTCGGACTGGTCGAGGACTTCCACACCCTCGCACCGATGATCGCCGAACTGGACGAACGTGACCGGCAGATCATCCACTGGCGCTTTGTCGACGAACTCACCCAGGCCCAGATCGGCGAGCGTCTCGGCGTCTCCCAGATGCACGTGTCGCGCTTGATCACGCGCCTCCTGGCCCGGCTGCGCGAAGGCATGCTCAGTACCCACTGACGGGTGGTGGTCCGGCAGTCGACGCTGCTCCCGTAAGTCTCCTGCAGCCGCTACGGCCCGCAGAGCATGAGAAGGCGTCGACCGCTGTAGCCGCCTTCCGGCAGGGCACCGCTGCCGGACAGCCCTCACCGCACGCCGTACCTGTTAGAGGTACGGCGTGCGGTGAGGGCTTTTGGCTCATTCCCTGTGAGCGGACTTCGCCAACTCCGCGTTGAACTGAGCGCCGACGAGAAGTGCCAGGTTGGACAGCCACAACCAGATCAGGAAGATCACGGCACCTGCCAGCGAACCGTACAGACGGTTGTAGGTGCTGACGTGTGACGTGTAGACGGCGAATCCGAGCGAGACGGCCAGCAGGAGCAGCACCGCCAAGGTGCCCCCGGGAGCCATCCGCCGGACAGGGCGCGAGGCTGTCGGGCCCGAACGGTACAGAACGAGCACCAGGGCGACGGCGACCACCGCTATGACGGGCCAGCGCAGTGTGTCCCATGCCGAGCGGGGTCCGGTGCCCAGATCCAGCGCCCTGCCCAGATGCCGGGCCAGGTCACCGGTGAGAAGCAATGCGAGGGTCGATGTGAGGAGCAGGGCGATCAGGACCAGGGCCGTGGCGATGATGCGCGGAGCGGTACGCCAGACCGGCCGGGCGGCGTTTTTCCGCTGCATGGCGTACAGCGCCCGGCGGAAGACGCTCAGATAGCTGCACCCCGACCACAGGGCTCCCGTACCGCCGACGAAGATCAACGTCCATGCCGCCGACGACTGTTCCGCCATCTGCTGCAGGGTGCTGCGCAGCAGAGCGTGGGACGCGGTCGGAGCGGCCTGCACCATGCGGTCGATGACGTCCGGCTTGGCGGTGGGCATGGTCAGCCCCAGGATCGAGAGCAGCACCAGCAGCAACGGGAACAGGGCCAGAACCGCGTAATACGTCAGCGCGGCGGCCCAGTCCGTGACGTCGTCGTCCCAGACGGTCACCGGCGTCCGCCGTAGTGCCGCCCACCAACGCGCCGTACGACTGCCTGCGTCATCCATGGCGCGGATGTTCTCACTCTCCGTCCTCGGGCACGACATCTTGTGCCGGTTCACCGCGTCACCGGATCCCTGGGCGGCGCCCTCTACATGGGGACTTCTCAAACGCGCTTCGGGCCCGACCATTTCGTGGTGCTCGGTTAAGAAGGCGCAGCAATTTCCTGGAGGCACGCGATAGTCGGCTGGTTCCCCGAGGATCCCTGCGCAAACAGAGCTTTTTTGGTGAATGGTGGTCGAATTGCAGGGCGGACGGACGTCCAGGTTCTGCCTCTCACGCTGCTCCTCCTCCGAGGCCCAGGTCCAGCGCAGTCGGAAAACGGCCATCGGCTTGGCCGTGCAGAAGGGCGGCCATGGTCGAAGAACGGTGCGCTGGACCTGGGCCTCGACAGACGTACCCCTGCCGTGGCCGCGGTGACGGGAGCTCTACTGGGGCAATCGCCTGAGCCAGGACGAGGCAAGAGCGTAGGCGACAGCCGACACTGCACGTCCCGTGAGGACCGTGGACGTAGACGTTGACGCGTGCTCGGGCAGCCTGTGTCCGAAGAATCCGAACACGACGTCGCGGGTGACGGCGAACGCTGCGACGGCGGTGAACATCGCACCCGCTGACTGCCTGGTCCACCGCCCAGGCCTCGCGGCGACGAGATCATCCGGGCGGGGGCCAAGTGGTTCTGTCACAGGAAGCGTCGGATCGGGGTGACGGTGACTTCCTTGGCGCGTTGCAGTGCCGTCCGCCGTCTCCATCGGGTGAGATCGATGTCCACACTGCTCTTCAGATCCGCTTCGTAGTCCCGGTCGAGTGCGGCGGTGAACTCCTCGTCGAGGACGGCGAGCATCACTTCTTCGTCGTGGTCCATGGACCGACGGTTGAAATTGGTGGAGCCGATCAGAGAGGCGACCGAGTCAACGGTGATGATCTTGGTGTGCATCATTGTCGGCTGGTACTGACGGATGTGCACTCCCGCCTGCAACAGGCGCGTGTAGTGGTGTTGACCGGCGAGCTGACAGGCACGCTGGTCCGTGTGCGGGCCGGGCAGCAGGATCTCGACGCATACGCCACGACGAGCGGTCTCGCACAGCAGGTCGATGAAATAGGTGTCCGGAGCGAAGTAGGCGGTGGCCAGCCGGAAGCGTTCCTCGGCGGAGCTGAGCATGACCCGGATGAGGGTCTGCATGTCCTGCCAGCCGATGCTCGCGGAGCCCCGGACGACCTGGACCACCGATGATCCGGCCTGCGGGTGCTCCGTGAAGCGGTCGCGGTCGTCGAAGAGTTCGTCGTGGCACTCCGCCCAGTTCTGCGCGAACGCGGCCGCGATTCCGTCGACGGCCGGACCGCGGACCTGGACGTGGGTGTCGCGCCATTCGGCCGGGTTGCGCGCATCACCGCACCATTCCTCGGCGATGCCGACGCCACCGGTGAAGGCGGTGTGCTCGTCGACGATGAGAGCCTTGCGGTGGCAGCGATGGTTCTGCTTGAAGGGTGACAGCCACGCGGGTCTGCGGAACCAGGCCACCTGAACGCCCGCACTGCTCATGAGGTCCAGCAACTGCCGCTCGATCTCCTTGGCGCCGAAGCCGTCCAGCAGCAGGCGTACCCGCACTCCCGCGCGGGCGCGATCGGCCAGCGTGACGGCGATGTCGTGGGCCACCTGGCCCCGCCAGTACACGAACGTCATCATGTCGATGGTGTGCCGGGCCGAGCGGATCGCCCCGAGCATCGCGGGGAAGATCTCATCGCCGTTGCGCAGCGGTACCAGAGCGTTGTCTTCGGTGGCGGCCACGCCGATGAGCCGCTCCAGGCGACGTCGTAGGCGCTGCTTGCGCGCCTCCGCGTCGGGCACGGTGTCGCGAGCCGGGGGTGCGGGTCTACCGCCGAGTGTCACGTCGAGTCTCCCACTGGGCCATGAAGAACAGAGAACCTCAGGGCTGCAGAGTGAGCCCGAACAACCGCATTCCCGGTCGGAGCCGCGGCACTCCAGCCGTCGTGATGCGCGTTCGGCGCCGGTTCCGGCTGGTGACCACATGCCGGAACCTGGCGCCCTTTGCGGGCAGTCGTACGTCACCGAGCCGTGACGGTGGGTCAGCCGGCCGGTCAGCGGGAGGTGGTCCAGCGGGGGGCCGTAGCGGCCCAAGCCGCGTCCCACCGGGCGAGGGTGTGCCGTTCCAGCCTGCGGTGGGCGTAGCCGTGTGCGGCGGCGCCGAGGAGGGGGACAACCAGTGCGGTGAGGACTACCCAGCCCACGACACGGTTGCGGATCTGCTCGGTGGTCAGGGGTGGGTCGGTGATCATCCCCTCGGCGTTCACCCATACCCGGACGGTGCTCCCGGCGGGCAGAGCGGGTTCGACGTCGGTCTCGTCGGTGCGGGTGTGCCCGTCGGGGTCGGTGAAGCGGACGGTCACCGGATAAAGGGCCTTCTTCGACTCGTGCGATCCCGGCTCTGGATGGCGGGGGGCGTCATGGACCAGGACCGCGGGGATGTGATGCCACCTGGTGGTCTGCTCCCGGGCGGCTGCCGTGTAGTGGCGATGGGCGGTGTCGCCGACCAGGAACGCGGTGGTGGGAAGGGCGGCCGACACGGCCAGGAGGAAACCGACGGCGATCCATGCCTGTGCGAGGTCGGTGCGACGGCGCAGAGGATTGCGCCGCCATCGCCACAACAACAGGTGGTGCGGCGGTTCTTCGGGAGGGGGATCCGAGGGTGTCGGGCGGGTCACGATGTCTCTCCTTCCGCAGAGCAGGGCAGCCCCGCTGAGCGCTCGCGGGGGCGGGACGGGGGAGGGGCGGCGGATCAGTGGTGGAGGTGCGCGGTGGTCGAGGGGTGGTTGTGTGCGGCGTGCAGGAGCTTCGCGGCGCCGCGGACCGCGGCGGTGTGCGGGGCGGCGACGGGCCGGACGGCAGTGCGGAGTCGGCCGGCGAGGCCGTAGGTGATGTCCGGGCGCAGCGCGCCCCCGCCGGCCAGGAGAGCACCCCGCTGGAGGGCGTCGAGCGTCTGGGAGGTGCGGTCCTGGTCCAGCATGCCGGTAACCATGGCGACGACGGCGTCGGTGATCCGTGCAGGTGAAGTGAGGTTGTCCAGATCATTGGTGCCCAGGGCGGTGCAGCGGGCGTCGGTCACCGCGCCGTCGGTGAGGAGCGTGACCTCGGTCAGGTGGGCGCCGAGGTCCACGACGAGGAGTGGACGGGTCAGGTCGGCGTCCGCGGCCAGGGCCACGGCACGGGGGGTGGGGACGGTCAGCACGGCGCGCGGGCGAAGGACCTCGACGGCTGTGCGTGCTTCGGTCCGGTAGACGATGCCGCCCAGTACGGGCGTGGTCAGGACGAGCAGCGGGCGTCCGAAACGGGGCAGGCGGTGACCGAGCAGCCGGTCGAGCATCCGGGCTGTTCCGGGGGTGTCGACGATCGCCCCGCGCTGGATGGGACACGTGCCGCCGACGCCCGGGAAGGTCACCGAGGGCACGTCGAGGATCATCCGCCGTCCGGATGTCCAGGCTCGGGTGCGGGCGCTGCCCAGATCGAGGGCGATGCCGGTGCACCGTCGGCACGAGGGCCACAAGCGATGTCGGGCGGTCATAGGACCGGGACCGGAGGCGGTGATCACCGGTCGGCCTCCCTGACCTGCTGGCAGCGGGCACAGTAGCGGGCCTGCGGCACGATCATCAGCCGCTCGCGGGCGATGGGACCGCGGCACAGGTGGCAGCTGCCGAAGCGGCCCCGGTCCATCCGTTGGAGGGCGGCTTCGACGTCGGTCAGGACCATACGTGCGGAGGCGGCGAGCTGGACGCGGACTTCGACCTGCGAGGCGGTCTGCCGGTCGAGAATCGCGTCGGCGCAGGTCGTGGCGGCGGTCGAGAGCTGCTGCAACTGCTCCTGGCGGAACAGCCGTTGCTCGTGCAGGCTCTCGCGCAGTACGGCGAAGTCCTCGATCGACAGAGCGGTGTTGAGGTCGTCGATAGTCTGGTGTTGCACCAAGTCACCCCCTGGGCAGGGCGGATCAGGGACGGCGGACGGATGCCTGTCAGGCGGCGTTGCGCTGGCAGGGCACACAGAACGGCGTGTAGGGCAGGATCTCCAGGCGCTCGACCGGGATCGGCCTGGAGCAGGTCCGGCAGACGCCGTAACTGCCGTCCTGAACGCGGGCGAAGGCGGCCTCGACCTCGGCGAGGACTCGCCGGACGGTGTCCTTCTGCGTGCACATCACCTGTTCCTCCGCGTCGGGCGCGGCCTCGACGATGGCGTGCAACTGGGTGAGACGGGCGGCACGTTCGTGTTCGAGGCGCTGAAGTGCCTCGTGCGCCGTCAGCCGCTCAGGACGGGTCTCGGTCCGGGGCGTGTCGAGTGACATGGCGGTTCCTTCTTTCCACGAGAACGGTGGGCGTGGTGGAGGCAGTCGTCGAAGGCGGGAGCCGGGGGAGACGCGCCGGTCGGTGCATGCCTCCACAGTGGCTGCGATGCCGTGTGAAACCCATCGGGTGCGATACCCATCTCTCGCGCGGCCCAGGACCCATCACCACGTGGGCAGCCGAGGATCGGGAAATGGGCATTGGAGCCCATCGACGGCGGAACAGACAGCGGGCAACCTGGACAGCAGGCCGGTCAGGGCCAGTGGACGCGCAGCTCGCGTCCAGGCTGCGCGGTGGCCGACCGTGGAGACAAAACCGTGTCTCACGAGGAAAGGCGTCATCCAGGTGTCCCTGTTCTGGCGGATCTTCGCGCTCAACGCGGTCGTGCTGGGAAGCGCCACCGCGCTGCTGCTGTGGGCTCCGGTGACGGTGTCCGTGCCGGTGGTGCTGACCGAGGCGATCATCCTCGTGGCCGGTCTGGTCGTCATGCTCGTCGCCAACGCGGCCCTGCTGCGGATCGGCCTGGCACCGCTCGACCGTCTCACACGGCTGATGACCACCGTCGATCTGCTGCGCCCCGGGCAACGGCTGCCGGAAGGGGGCCGTGGCGAGACCGCCGAACTGATCCGCACCTTCAACGCCATGATCGAGCGCCTCGAACACGAACGGGCCTCCAGTAGCGCCCGCGCCCTGTTCGCACAGGAAGCGGAGCGGCGCCGCATCGCCCAGGAACTGCACGACGAGGTGGGCCAGACCATGACCGCGATCCTGCTCGCGTTGGAGCGGGCCGCCGCCGAGGCGGACGAACCCCTGCGCGGTGAACTGCGGCAGGCGCAGGAGATCACCCGGGGGAGCCTGGACGAGGTACGGCGTCTGGTACGGCGGCTGCGGCCGGGCGTGCTCGAGGACCTCGGTCTGGTCAGCGCCCTGACCTCCCTGACCGGCGAGTTCGCCACCCACGTAGGGCTGCGCGTGGTCCGCCGCTTCGACACCGGCCTGCCCCTGCTGGACCAGCAGACGGAACTGGTGCTGTACCGCGTCGCACAGGAAGCGCTGACCAACGCGGCCCGCCATGCCGAGGCCGGCCAGGTCGAGGTGAGTCTGCGGCACACCGGCGAGGAGGTGACGCTGGCCGTCGTCGACGACGGCCGTGGCACCGGGGCCGCCAGCGAAGGTGCCGGGATGCGCGGAATGCGGGAACGGGCCCTGCTGATCGGAGCCACCCTGGATGTCACCTCGCAGCCGCAGGCCGGTACGACGGTCCGGCTGACCGTGCCCCACCTCAGGAAGCAGCCATGACCACGCCCGACACATCCGTGATCCGTATCCTCCTCGCCGACGACCACGCCCTGGTACGGCGCGGAGTGCGGCTCATCCTCGACCGGGAGCCGGACCTCGAGGTCGTCGCCGAGGCCGGGGACGGCGCGGAGGCCATCGACCTGGCCCGCACCCACGAGATCGACCTGGCGGTGATGGACATCGCCATGCCCCGGATGACCGGACTGCAGGCCACCCGGGAACTTCTCGCGCTGAAACCCGGAGTGCGGGTGCTGATGCTGACGATGCACGACAACGAGCAGTACTTCTTCCAGGCGTTGAAGGCCGGTGCGGGCGGATATGTGCTGAAGTCGGTGGCCGACCGCGACCTGGTGGCGGCGTGCAGGGCCGCCATGCGGGACGAGCCCTTCCTGTATCCGGGTGCGGTCACGGCGCTCATCCGCAACTACCTCGACCGGGTCCGCCACGGTGAGGAGCCGCCCGAGCAGATCCTGACCGCGCGCGAGGAAGAGGTCCTCAAACTCGTGGCCGAGGGCCACTCCTCCAAGGAGATCGCCGAGATGCTCTTCATCAGCATCAAGACCGTCCACCGGCACCGGGAGAACCTGCTGCACAAACTCGGGCTGCGTGACCGGCTGGAACTCACCCGATACGCGATCCGCGCCGGCCTGATCGAAGCCTGAACCGAACGGCTGCCGCAGAGCTGCGGGCGGGGCCGCCACCGGTATCGAGGAGGGAAGGGAGAGAGGGGATGGCCCGCTTCACGCACTCCGTTCCGCGTACGCGCGGCCCGGGCGCGGCAGCGGTGTGGGTGGTCCTGCTCGCCGTCCTCATCACCCTGCTCGGCCCATGCGTCCCG
Organism: Streptomyces sp. NBC_00285; assembly: GCF_036174265.1. Lineage (NCBI taxonomy): Bacteria > Bacillati > Actinomycetota > Actinomycetes > Kitasatosporales > Streptomycetaceae > Streptomyces > Streptomyces sp. NBC_00285. The sequence continues at coordinate 9,750,556 of NZ_CP108055.1, forward strand.
GGCGGTGAGCCCTCCGGTGTCCGGGGCGGCGCGGTGGTCGTGGCCGACTCCGTGCACGGCGAGTCTTACGCGGACAACGCTGACCCGGCCGTCTCCGCCGCGGCCGTTCGGAGCCACCGGGATGCCGCCGGTGAGCGTCATGCTCCGCCGGTCTCCGCCCCGGGTGCGTCGCCCGCCACAGGGACGGCCCCGCTCCCGCCCGCACGGTCTCCGGTCGCGGCAGCAGGCCCACCCGTGCCGGAGCCACCGGCACACCGTCACGGGGTGCGCGCACCACCCCTGTCCTCCGGCATCTGAACCCTTCCCTCTCCTTCCCGACCTCGGCCACTCTTCTCCCGGCCGAGGTGTGCCTGCCGGAGGCCCCCAGTGAACCGATCCCCGCACATCAGAGGACTGATCGCCCTCGCTGCCGTAGCCCTGTCCCTGTACGTCGCCCTCACCGTGCCCGTCCACCTCGGACTCGATCTGCGGGGCGGCACCCAGATCGTGCTGGAAACCCGCCCCACCGCCGCTGCCGACGCCGGCGAAGAGGCGACGGACCGCACCGTGGAGGTGCTGCGCGGCCGTATCGACGCGCTCGGTGTCGCCGAACCCACCATCGCGCGCTCCGGCAACGACCGGATTGTCGTCGAACTGCCCGGCCTGCAGGATCCCCGTGAGGCGGCCGACGTGCTCGGCCGCACCGCCCAGCTCACCTTCCACCAGGTACTCGGTGCGGCCGCCGGCCCGGACAGCCTGCCCGAACCGCTGCCCGAACGGCCCCGCGAGCAGGTGCTGGCCGACGAGTCCGGCCGACACCTGCGCCTTGGGACGGCCGCGCTGACCGGCAAGGACGTCGAGAAGGCAGCCGCCCGCTTCGACCAGCAGGGCGGCGGATGGCACGTCACCGTCGACTTCGAAGGAGCGGGTGAAAGGGGCTGGGCCCGCCTGACCGGCGAGGCCGCATGCCACGCGGCCGGGGATCCGTCCCGCCGGGTCGCCATCGTCCTGGACGACACAATCATCTCTTCGCCGCAGGTCGACCCGTCCATCGCCTGCGGGTCCGGCATCAGCGGCGGTTCCACCCGGATCACCGGAACCTTCGACGACCGCGAAGCCAAGGACCTGGCGCTGCTCATCAACGGAGGCGCCCTCCCGGTGCCGGTCGAGACGATCGAGCAGCGCACCGTCGGCCCCACGCTGGGCGCCGAAGCCATCACCGCCAGCGCCTGGGCCGCCGTCATCGGCACCGTGCTGACCTCGCTGTTCATCATCGCCGTCTACCGGATCATGGGCGTCCTGGCGACGGTGGCCCTGGCCTGTTACGGCCTCATCTCCTACGCGGCCCTCGCAGCCCTCGGCGCCACCCTCACCCTGCCTGGCCTCGCCGGCTTCGTGCTGGCCATCGGCATGGCGGTCGACGCCAACGTGCTCGTCTTCGAACGCGCTCGCGAGGAGTACGCCTCCCACGGCCGGCCCACCCCGAGGTCGTCGTTGGCCGCCGGGTTCCGCAGGGCCTTCAGCGCGATCGCCGACTCCAACATCACCACCTTGATCGCCGCCGGCCTGTTGTTCTTCCTCGGCTCGGGCCCCGTACGCGGGTTCGGTGTCACGCTGGGTATCGGCGTCCTCGCCTCCATGCTGAGCGCTCTGGTCGTCACCCGTGCCCTCGCCGAGTACGTCGTCGCCCGTCCCCGTCTGCGACGCCGCCCCCGCCTCACCGGCATCGCGCACACCGGCACCGTCCGCGACCGCCTGAGCCGCGCCGACCCGAACCTGATGCGCCATCCGCGGCGATGGCTGGCCGTGTCAGCCGGCGTCCTCGTCCTCGCTGCTTCGGGCATCGTGGCGCGCGGCCTCGACCTCGGTGTCGAATTCACCGGCGGCCGCCTCATCGAATACACCACGGCCACCCCCGTCGACGCCGACCGGGCCCGCAGCGCGCTCGCCGACGCAGGGTTCCCCCGGGCCGTCGTGCAGAGCTCCGGCGACAACCAACTCACCGTCCGCACCCACCAGTTGACCAACGCCCAAGCAGTGGCCATCACCGACACCGTCACCGACCTGGCGCCGCGAGCCGACAAGATCCGCGACGAGGCCATCGGGCCCAGCCTCGGCAAGGAACTGCGGCACGGCGCCCTGACCGCCCTCGTCGTCGCCCTCATCGCCCAGCTCGTCTATCTCGCGGCACGCTTCCGCTGGCTGCTGGGAACCTCCGCGGTCGCCGCCCTCGCCCATGACGTCGTGATCCTCATCGGCGTCTTCGCCTGGCTCGGCAAGTCCGTCGACGGCGTCTTCCTGGCCGCGCTGCTGACGGTCATCGGCTACTCCGTCAATGACTCCGTCGTCGTCTTCGACCGGCTCAGGGAACTGGGCCGGAGCGAGAAGAAGAGGTCATTCGCGCGCAACGCCAACCAGGCTCTTGTGCAGACCCTTCCCCGCACCGTCAACACCGGCATGGGTGCCGCGTTCATCCTCAGCGCACTGGCCGTCCTCGGCGGCGACACCCTGACCGACTTCGCTCTCGCCCTCCTCATCGGCCTCGTGGTGGGCACCTACTCCTCGATGTTCACAGCCACACCACTGGCCATAGAACTGCACAGGCACCGCACCCAGGTGGCGCGTTCACCGCATCCGGAGTCCGGGATCGTCAGCTGTGGTGGGGCACGTTGATGTGGATGCGGATGGTGGTGCCGTGGTCCCGGGTGGAGCGGATCTCGACCAGGTCGCACAGCTGGTGGACCAGCCACAGGCCGCGGCCGCCGATCTGGTCGACGGTGGGGCGGGCACGGCCGGCCATCACGTCGGCGATGTAGCCGGCGTCGCGGAACTCACACAGGAACGTCGAGTCCTGGGTCCAGGTGCGCAGGGTCCCGCCGCCCCCACCGTGCCGGATGCTGTTCGTGGCGATCTCTGTGACGGCGACGGCCAGCTTGTGCTGCTTATCCTCCCGGACGCCCGCGTCCGCCGCGCACTGGGCGACCTTCGAGCGGATCGCGGCCAGGTCGCCATGTGTGTAGCTCAGTTCCTGGAAGGGATCGCACGGGGGATTCAGGGCGTCGAAGGGATACTCGCCGGCCGTGAGGTAGCCCTCGTTGCGGACGTAGTGGCTGTCCTGGCGGATCAGCGGGTGGCAGCGGGACAAGGACTGCAGAGCGCTCTGGTCGTCGTCGGCATTGTCGTAAGGGCACAGCATCGACCAGGCGGAGCTGCGGGCGAAGGCCCGGTTCAAGAGCCACTCGTGGTAGCGCAGTTCAGAGAGGTGCGCGGCGCTGCGGGCCTCGCGCCAGGCCGTCTCCCCGATGCCCCGCACCGGCCTGTTGCCCGCGCCGCGCTCCTCCATCCACGCCACCCAGGCGCCGACGAGCCGGCCGGGGTTGGGTCCGAGCGCCGTGGTGTCGACGAAGGTGACGGCGGACTCCTCGGCGAGTTCGCCGCGCAGGAGCGACACCTTGTCCGAAGGGACGGCGACGACCACGGCCTCGCCGCCTTCCAGGGCCTCGTGGATGTATCCCAGCGTCCCGGACAGGAACTGCGCGTCCCCGCGATAGGGGTAGAGCTCGTGGCGGAAGAACGGCTCGGCCTCCCCGGGCGGCATTGACGGCGAGATCGAGGTCATGCGGCCATCACCACCGGCAGTCCGGGTGTCGCGTAGCCGGCGAGGTCCCAGCACAGCCGTACGGTCTCGTTGGCGCCCTCCACGACGATCCGGCGGTCCGGCAGGTGACGCGCGGCGTCGACCAGGGCGTGCATACCAGCGGCGTCGATCATGTCCAGAGTGTCGAAGCGCAGCGTCATCTTGGGTGAGAACCGGACCGCCGCGCGTACCGCGAGGTTGAAGGTGTCCGCGCACTCCGAATCGATCACTCCGTCAACGCTCCAGCTGTCGGCACCCGTGCTGTACATCCGGAAAGCCGGACGTGCAGCGCGCCTGCCCATCTCGTGCGGGTGCACACCTGCCACATGTTCCAGAGTAGGCGCGTCCCACTGTGACGGCTGGAAGGCGCAGAGCACGATGGCGTTGCTCTCCGAGGCGAACTCGTCGAGCTTCAGTTCCTGGGCCAGCAGGTCCTCGGTCCCGCTGGGCGCTGTCGCAGGCACCCGCTCCGTCAGCACGCGCACCGACCGGTAGCCCTCGCGGGCCGCGGTACGGGCTTCCCGGCGCACCGCGGCCAGGACGGAGTCGAGATCCGCAACGCGGGGAAAGTCGAGAATCACCGAGGCGGACGGCACCGCGTCACGGGCCAGACCGGAGACGGCACCGGCGGATCCGACCACCACGATCTTGTCGCCGTACAGGGCGCCGTCGGCCACGTAGGCGAGTACGTCGGCCGGGGCCGCGGCGGCTGGGTCCGTGTGCCAGCAGACATGGTCGCCGAGCTCGACGTCGTCGAACGTGGCCAACGTCCGCGCCGATCTCACCTGGTCCCCTTCCGACCTTCCAACCCGTCCTGGGACACCGAGAATACTGGTCCGAACAGAAGATCGTTAAGCAGTACGGAGATCGGGCAGGTCACGGGCCTGCGCCGGTGCAGAAAATCTGTCCCTCGCCTGTTCCGTAGCCCAGTCGGATAGCGTGTCCGAATGCCGTCCGTGAGTCTGCGCCACGCAGTGCGCGCGATCATCCTCGATGCGGACAACTGCATCCTTCTCTGCCGGTTCGCGATTCCCGAACCTGTGGGAACGGTCGTGTGGGCAGCTCCCGGCGGAGGCGTCGAGCCGCAGGAGACCCTCCTCGCCGCACTGCACCGCGAACTGCAGGAGGAGGTGGGACTCACGGTCACGACCCCTCCACCCCACGTGTGGCACCAGGAAGTCGTGGCACCGGGACACGCCGCGGGCTACGACGGCGTCGTGAACGACTACTTCCTCGTACGCACGGCCCGGTTCAGTCCTCGCGGAACGCTGTCCGACGACGAGCTCGCCGCCGAGAACATCAGCGGCCTGAAGTGGTGGCACCCGCGTGAGATCGCCGGCTACGACGGTCCCGACCTGTTCTCGCCCCGCGACCTCGCGACTCCGTTGACGGCCCTGATCACCTCCGGTGTTCCGGCCGAGCCGGTCCTGCTCGGGCTCTGACGCCGTGTCCGGGCGGCGTTTGAGGCCGTCGACCTTGCCCCCCCCACGCGGATGCGCGACGACGGTGTCGTGCACCTGCTCGCCTGGCAGCCTGCCCAGCTTCCGGCCCCGTGTGCAGCGCGATCGCCGTGGCGCACTCCACGCGTTGACGCCGGCCGACGGCTGCAGTGAACGCGTGGAGCCTGTGCCAAAGGGTGTGCGCCGGACGTTACTTGACGTCGACGTAGTCGCCGGCCGCCGAGGACGCGCCGGTCGTGGTGTTGGTCGGGAACGAGTAGCGGTAGTAGCCGTCGGCCGTGGCCTTGGTGGTCGACTTGAGGGCGCCGCCGGTGCCGCTGGTAACGGACTTGAGGGTGGTGTAGGTCTGGCTGGTCTTCTTGCGGTACTGCAGCAACACCTTCTGCCCCGCATAGCCGGCGGTGGTGCCGTTGGTCCAGTTGGCCCGCTTCAGGCTGCCGACGACGGTGATGGTCTTGCCCTTCTTCACCGGCTCCGGGCTGGCGTTGACGGTCAGCTGCGAGGCTCTCTTGATTTTGGTGGTGGCGACGTTGTCGTCGTAACTGGCATTCGCGTAGAGGTCGTAACCGCCGAGGAACAGCTTCCAGGTCCCGGCCGCACCGTTGTCCTTGAAGTCCGAGGCGGCGTTGATGTGGAAGACGGCTGTGCAGGCGTAGACGCCGGTCTGGGACGTGGACTCGACGCAGGCGGGATCGTCGTCGGTGCCCAGGGAACCGGTGATGGTGTCCGTACTGGAGCTGTCCGTGCCCTGCCAGAGGAAGGCTTCCGTGAGCGCGACCCCGCTCGAACTGGTGGCGACATACGTGACGGTGACGTTCTTCTTGGTCGTGACGCCCAGGACGATGTCCTTGCCGCCGTTGATGACAGCCTTCGAGAACTTCATGCTGCCCAACGAGTCGTACGGATGGACTGACTTCGCGGCGAAGACGCCGAGGCCTGCCGGTGCACCCGGACGCTCCGCCGCCTGAGCGGTTGCCGGAAGAGCGAGTGCGGACACAACGACGGCAGCGGAGAACATGGCGGCTGTGACACGTATACGCATGTGACTACCTTTGGTACGAAGGGACCCGCCGAACTGCCTTCCCGGTCGGGCCTGTTGACGTGGTATGTACGTAAAGCCTGTGGAAAATCGGCAATGATGCACTTCCGCCGTCGGGCGCAGGCGCGCCCCGCGACACACTGCTGCGGCCGTCGAGAAATCCCAGGCCGAGCAGCTGGTTGAAGGGCGTGAACCACATCGGGACAGTACGTGCCACAGGGCATGGTGCGGCATCCGTGAAACCACGCACTTCGCCACGCAAGTACCGCCCCGTATGCACGTCACCTGTCTGAGCGCCCCGAGGCGACCTCGCGTAGTTACTCGAGGAAGGCGGCGATGAGGGTGGCGAATTCGTCCGGCGAGGCCAGCCGGACACCGAGGTCTTCCGCTTTGGCGCGCTTGGATCCGGCGCCTTCGCCTGCGACAACCAGGGTGGTTTTGCGGGAGACACTGGAGGAAGAACGACCCCCGGCCCGTTCGATGAGTTCGTTCATCTGATTGCGGCTGAGCTTTTCCAGGGCGCCGGTCATTGCGCCGGTCACGACCACCGTCATTCCGGCCAGCGGCCCGTCCGCTGTCTCCGCACTTCCCGCGCCGCTGTCGGCATCGACAACCGTGACGGCAGGGGGCGTGGCGCCGGGTTCGGTCATGTTGACCCCGGCGGCGGCGAGCTTGTCGATGAGCGGGGCGAGTTCGGCGAGTTCGGCGACGATGGAAGGGGCCTTCTCGGTGCCGATGCCCTCGACCTGCTGCATCGCTTCCGCATCCGCGGCCCGGATGTTGTCCATGGTGGCGAAGTACCGCGCGATCCGGCGGGACATGGAGCGGCCGGTGCCCCGTACGCCGAGCGCGCACAGCACCCGGGACAGCGGCCGGCTCCGGGCCGCTGCGATCGCGGCCAGGAGGTTGTCGGTGCTGGTTGCGCCCATCCGCTCCAGATCCAGGAGCTGCTCGCGGGTGAGGGTGAACAGGTCCGCGAGGTCGGTGACCAGGCCGGCGTCGACGAGCTGGACGACGCGCGTGGCGCCAAGGCCTTCGATGTCGAGCTGGTCGCGGCCGGCGGCGTAGGAGAGGGCGGCGACCAGGTGGCAGTTGCGACCGTTCTCGCACCGCCAGCGCTGCTCACTGGTGTCGATGCCGGACCCGCAGTGCGGGCATGATTCCGGGAAGACGATCGGCTGCTCCTCACCGGTGCGCAGGTGCGCCACAGGGGCCTCGACGCGGGGGATGACGTCGCCGGCCCGATGCACCATGACGTGGTCGCCCAGGCGAAGGTCGCGGCGGGTGATGTCGGCCGGGTTGTGCAGGGTGGCGTAGGTGATGGTGGCGCCGTCGATGATGACCGGCTCAAGGACGGCGCGCGGGGCGATGATTCCGGTCCGGCCCACGTTCCACTCCACTGCGAGCAGCCGGGTGATCTTCTCGACGGCCGGAAGCTTGTAGGCGACAGCCCAGCGAGGGGCCCGCGACCCCGCTCCGGCCGCCTGTTGGTCGGCGGCCAGGTCGGCTTTGATGACGACTCCGTCGATGCCGAACGGCAGGTCCGCGCGCAGTGCGGCGATCTCCTGCACCCGGGCCAGGGTCTCCTCGACGCCGGTGGTGGTGATGCCGGGCACCGCGGTGGTGGCGGTGGTGTTCACGCCGTAGGTGGCAGCTTGGTCCATCAGTTCGCTGTGCGCGGCCTCGCCCAGCTGTACGGCGAGCCCCTTCTCGGTCTCCGGCAGGGGCAGCAGGCCGTAGCCGAAGAACGTCATCGGCACCGTGTAGTCACGGTCCTTGGCCCGTAGGGTGCCCGCCGAGGCGCCCCGGGGATTCGCGAACGGCTGACCGCCGTGCTCGGTGCGCACCTCGTTGGCGTGCTCGAACTGGGTGGTGGTCATGAGGATCTCGCCGCGCAGCTCCACCGTGACCGGCTCGGTCAGCTCGAGGGGCAGTCCTTCGATGGTGCCGATCGCATGGCTGACGTCCTCCCCGGCTGTGCCGTCGCCGCGGGTGATCAGCCGGGTGAGCCGGCCGCGGGTGTAGCGGGCGGCGACCGCGAGGCCGTCCAGCTTCGCCTCGACACTGAACTGCTCGACCTCGTGACCGATGCGGCGGGACAGCGACGTGGTCCAGGCGGTGAACTCCTCCGGGGAGAACACGTTGTCCAGGCTCAGCATCGCCACCGTGTGCGGGACATCGCCCTCCACGGCCCCGCCGGCCACCTTCCCGGTCGGCGAGCCGGGCAGGACCTCGTCCGGACGGTCGGCCTCCCACGCTGCGATGCCGCGCACCAACTGGTCGTAGGCGTCGTCGCCGAGCGGTGAGGTGCCGCCCGTGTAGTAGGCGGCTGCGGCCTTCACGGCATCCTCGACCGCCTGGGCGTAGGCGGCGGCGTCCACGATCTGAGCAGTGGGTGTGGTCATGTCCGTCATCCTGCCTGCCACCACTGACAACGGCCCGCCGACCTGCGAGCCGGTGGCAGCAGTGCTTCGAGAGTCGGAGAACCGGTACCACCGGTCCGCGAGACGACGGCAGAGCAAACACGGGCATGCCCCCACTCCTGGCGGCTTCCCCGCTCGCGACGAGGCGGCCTTCGGAATGCCGTCGAGGCCGCTCATGAGCGGAGAGTGCGGTCAGCGATTCTGTTCGGCCTCACGGACCGCCCTGGCGGCGGGCCCTGCGGACGAACATGAACGGAGGCGCTTCAGCAAAGGGCCCGTCGGACCGGTGGCCGGGCCCGTGGGGGCGCAGCCGCCGGTGCAAGCGCGCGGCGTTCCTACGGGGCCATCTCGTACGCGCCGGACAGCGCTTCGACCTGTTGCCAGACCCGCTCTGTGCGTGCCTCGTCGATGACCGGTCGTCGGAGTGAAGCGATCGCCCAGGCCTGCTGTTGTTCGGTCGCCGAGTCCTTGCCGTGCAGTTCGACGGCGTGCACGCAGAAGTCCCGTACGAGGACGCCGAAGAGTTCGTCCAGTACGTCCTCGTCGAGTCCGGTCAACTCTGCCTGTTCCAGGACGAGTTGACCGTGTACGACGAGCGCGAAGAGCTGGCCGATCGCGAGGAGCAGGTCGAGGTCGCGGCTCTGCTCCGCGTCGGGGGCGGCCGTGGCGACGAACTCGCAGAGCGCGTCGGCCTGTTCGCGCAGGCGGGCGACGTTGGGCAGATGTGCGTACGCCTCGAAGGCCGGGCGCCAGTCGTGGAAGCGCACCGAGCCCAGGCCGCGGGCCGGCCCCTGACGGAAGAGGAAGTCGTCGTCGGCCGCGTCGAGGCGGGCCGGCACCCCGGGGTAGTCGGCCGGGTCGAGGAGATGGTTGCGCAGGAACTTCAGGATCAGGGCCAGGTTGACGTGGACCGTGCCCTCCAGCTTCGGCAGACCGCGGATTTCCACGGCCGCCTGGCTGAAGTAGTTGTCCTTCTCGAAGCCCTTGGCGGCGATCACGTCCCACATCAGGTCGATGACCTTCTCGCCCTCCGTGGTCACCTTCATCTTCGTCATCGGGTTGAAGAGCAGGTAGCGGCGGTCGTCGGGGCCGGCGGAGCGGAAGTAGTCGACAGCGCGGGCGCTGAACAGCTTCATGCCGACGAGCCTGACGTATGCGTCGGTCAGCTCGCGTCGTACGTGCGGGAAGGCAGTGACGGGGCGGCCGTACAGGATGCGGTTGTGGGCGTGGGTGACGGCCTCGTACATCGCGTGTTCGCAGATGCCGATCGAGGCGGTGCACAGGTTGAACTTGCCGACGTTGACCGTGTTGAGGGCGGCGTCGAAGGCTGCGCGGCCGGTGTGCAGGACGTCCTCGGAGGCTACGGGGTAGTTCTCCAGGCTGAACTCGCTGACGAACTTGGACGAGTCCACGACGTTCTTGACCAGGTGGTAGGCCGGGTGACGGCTGTCGGCGGCGAAGAACACGTAGCCGTCGGGGCCCTCGACGTCGGTACGGCGGCCGAAGACGGAGACGAGTCCGGCGGCGTTGCCGTTGCCGATGTAGTACTTGGAACCGGTGGCGCGGAAGCCGCCGTCGCTGTCGGGCTCCAACAGCATGTCGGTGGAGTAGATGTCGGCGCCGTGGGTCTTCTCGGACAGTCCGAACGCGAACACCTCACCCTGGGCGAGGAGTTCCGCGGTGCGGGCGCGGGCGGCGGCGTTGTCGCTCTGCCAGACCGGGCCGAGGCCGAGGATGGTGACCTGCCAGGCGTACCAGTAGTCCAGGCCGTAGAAGCCGAGGATCTCGTTGAGCGCGGCGATACGGGCGGTGTCCCACCGCTTGTCCGGCTCCCCCTCCCCGGCGGCCGAGGAAGGTGTCAGGAAGGTGGCGAAGAGGTTCTCCTTAGCGGCGAAGGCCAGGAAGTCGCCGAGCCACGCGCGGGTGCGGTAGTCCTCGATCAACTGCCGCTTCCCACGCTCCTCGAACCAGTCGACGGTGGCACGCAACAAGCGGCGCGTCTCGGGGTCGAAGTGCGCGGGGTCGTAGGTGCGCGGGTTGAAGAGCAGTTGGTCCGCCATGGTGAGGGGTCCCTTTCGGCTGGTGGACGGAGGGGGATCGGGAGGTGCGGCGGCTGCGGCAGCCGTAGGGGAGGAGTGGCCGGCCGGTGCGGTGGCGGTCAGTGGGCCGGATCGAACCGGGTCAGCGTCGCGAGCACGTCGTCCAGCCAGCCGGCCATCATCTGCTCGTAGGCGATGCCGCCGCGCAGTACGGCGTGCTGGAGTTCTCGCTCGGCGTCAAGGGGTGCGTCCGCGGCGGCCGCGGACGCCTCGGGGCCCGTGAAGTCCCGCTTCTGGCCCGCGAGATAGTGCGCCAGTCGGTCCTGGTGGGCCTGCCGGTGCCGTTCCACCTCGCGGATCAGGGCGGCCGGGTCGTCGAAGGCGGCGCCGCGGATCTTCACCGCCAGGTCGTGACGGACGCTCTCCGGTTCGATCGGGGCGTGCAACCACGAGGAGAGCGCGGTCCGGCCGAGGCCGGCGACGGAGTACTCCTTCTTGTCCGGCCGGCCTTGCTGCGGGACGTCATGGGCGTCGACCCAGCCGTCGTTCTCCATGCGCTTGAGTACGCGATAGATCTGCTGGTGGGTCGCGGTCCAGAAATAGCCGATCGACCGCTCGAAACGCCGGGCCAGCTCATAGCCGGATCCGGGCTTCTCCAAGAGCGATACCAGGATCGCGTGTTCGAGCGCCATGGCGACGATCGTGCTATGCAACTCGTTGCATAGCAAGTGTCACGCACCCCGATGCGACATGGCTCACGCCCGGACGTGAACCCTGCGTCGCCGTCACGACCTTGCTCGATGCGCGCCCTGCGGCTTTGTCACCCGACCGGGGGGCGCAGGGGACACGCTGGCGACGTTCAGGATGCGTTCATCCCGGCGCTGGCAAAGTCCCTCGTGGCGATGGCCGCTGCGCGGTCGCTGCTGCTCACAGGGCTGCTGCCTCTCGCGGGGCCGCGTCCTGCCGTACGACCGCACAGGAGCCCCCACCTTGCAGCAATCCGAATTCCTCACCGGCCTCGACGTCGCGAGCACGACCAAGTCGGTGATGAAGAAACTCCCGGAAGTGACGCTTGCCTTCTGGATCATGAAGATCGCCGCGACCACCCTGGGCGAGACCGCCGGCGACCTCTTCTCGCAGACCCTCGGGCTCGGCTACTTCCTCACCACGATCGTGCTGTTCCTCATCTTCGTGGTGACTCTGGTCGTCCAGCTCAGGTCCGGTCATTACAGGCCGTACCTCTACTGGACCGTGATCCTTTCGACCAGCATGGCCGGTACCACGATGTCCGACTTCATGAACCGTGACGCCGGCGCGAAGTACCTCTCGAGCGGGGCTGGTTCGCTCGGCTGGGGTCCGCAGGGTCTGGGGCTGGGCTACCCGGCAGGAGCCGCGATCCTCTTCTCGATCCTGCTGGCGGTCTTCGCCGTCTGGAGGGCGACCGGCATGACCTTCCGGATTCGTGACATCGTCACCTTCCGCGGCGAGGCGCTGTTCTGGTCGGCGATCCTCGTCTCCAACACCCTGGGCACCTCCATGGGTGACTTCCTTTCCGACAGCTCCGGCCTCGGCTACGCCGGTGGCGCACTGCTCGTGGCCGGGTCGCTGGCCGTCCTCGTCGTCCTGATGAAGGTGGCCGCGGTGCCGAACGTGCTGCTGTTCTGGGCCGCGTTCGTCCTCACCCGCCCCTTGGGAGCCACCGCGGGAGACTTCCTGACCAAGCCGGTGGTCAAGGGGGGTCTGGACCTTGGTACCGCGGGCTCGTCGGCCGTACTGCTCGCCCTCCTGCTCGGCTTGACGGGCTACGCGCAGCTGCGGGAGCGCCGGAACGTCGCCTCGCGTACGGCGGAGCGGAAGCCGGTCGCCCGGCAGGTCGGCTGAGTCGGGTCACCCGGCAGGCGGATCGACCGGGGGGCGTACGCCTGGGGTGTGCCCGCTATCGCGGGACACCTCGCCGTCGACGACGAGGGGCAGGCTTCGCGCGAGAGGCAGCGGGCCCGCGCCGTCGTGTCCGTGGGCGTACAGCAACGGTCTGAGGCGCGTGGCGACCGACCGGCAGGCAGTACGTCAACCAAAAGAAACGTGCCGTCCGGCCCATGCCGGGCCGGACGCGCCACGTCCAGACACGTCCAGCCGTCGGTCTACGCCCCGTCGAAGGACATGATCACCTGTCGCCTCCCTCGGGCTTGGCGCCCCGATGGGCCCGGTACACCTCGACCAGGAGAGGAATCAGCGACACGACAACGACCAGCGCCACCAGCGGCAGCAGATAGCGGTCGACATTCGGGATCGAAGAGCCCAGCGCATACCCCGCGAGCGTGAGTCCGATGCTCCATGCGAGTCCGCCGACGACCTGCCACAGCGTGAACGTCCGCACCGGCACTTCCAGAGCGCCGGCCATCGGGTTGAGCACGGTCCGCACCACCGGCACGAACCGGGCCAGCACGATGGCCTTGGCGTGCCCGTACCGCTCCAGCAACTCCTCGGCCCGTCTCGCGCCGTCGTGCAGACGCCCTGAGCGGCTGCGGGCCAGCAGTGCTCCGCCCGCCTTGCGGCCGAGCAGATAGCCGCACTGGGCGCCGGCCAGCGCACCCGCCGCGGCCGCGACCAGCAACGGCCCCAGGGACAGGTGCACACTCTTGTCGGCGGACCCCGTGCACAGCAGTCCGGCCGTGAACAGCAGCGAGTCGCCCGGCAGGAAGAACCCGACCAGCAGGCCCGTCTCGGCGAACAGCACCACCCCGACCCCCAGCACGCCGAATGCCGCCAGCAGCGAGTGGGCGTCGAGTACGTTCACGGCCAGGTACGACGCCGGATGGAGCGGTGCGGACATGGACAGAGGCCTTTCCGGCAGACGAAATTTCCCACGAACCCACGGTTCTGCTGGAACTTCCCCACCGAGCCTACCTCTACATGATGTAGTAGATGTTTCCCGGGTCGACGAGGACAGCCCCAAGGAGAAGACGTGAGACCCACCCCCTCCGCGTCCGCACCGCTTGGCCGACCCGCCCCGCGCCTGTCGCCGTGGCGCTTCGTCGTGGTGTTCGGGAGCGTCAGCCTCCTGATGGACTTCGCCTACGAAGGCGCGCGCTCCGTCACCGGTCCGTTGCTCGCCCATCTGGGCGCCTCGGCGGCCGTGGTGGGCGTGGTCACGGGGGCGGGGGAGGCCGCCGCGCTGGGACTGCGGTTGGTGTCCGGACCGCTGACCGACCGAAGCCGCCGGTTCTGGGCGTGGACGATCGCCGGCTACGTCCTGACCGCGGTCAGCGTCCCGGTGCTCGGCCTGGCGGGCATCCTGTGGGTGGCGTGCACTCTGGTGGTCGCCGAACGGGTCGGGAAGGCGGTGCGCTCCCCGGCGAAGGACACGCTGCTCTCGCACGCCACCGCCGCCACGGGCCGCGGGCGTGGCTTCGCCGTCCACGAGGCGATGGACCAGGTCGGTGCGCTGCTCGGTCCGCTCACGGTGGCCGGCATCCTCGCCCTCACCGGTGACGACTACGCGCCCGCACTCGGCGTGCTCGCACTGCCCGGCGCGGCCGCGATCGCCCTGCTCGTGTGGCTGCGTGCCAGGGTCCCCGACCCGATCGACTACGAGCGGGCCGCCGGCGTCCCTGTCCCGGTGTCCGACGTCCCGTACTCCGTCCCGCCCGAGGACGTACGGCTGCCGCGCGCCTTCTGGGCGTACGCGGCCTTCACGGCGGCGACGCTGACGGGGTTCGCCACCTTCGGAGTCCTCTCCTACCACCTGGTGACCCGCCATCTCATGTCCGCCGCGGCGGTGCCCGTGCTGTACGCGGCGGCCATGGCCGCGGACGCCCTGGCGGCCCTGGCGACGGGCTGGCTGTACGACCGGTTCGGCGCCCGTGTTCTGATCGTGCTGCCACTGCTGTCCGCCGTCGTTCCGGCCCTTGCCTTCACCTCCACGCTGTGGATCGCCATGGCCGGTTCCCTGGTGTGGGGCGCCGCCGTCGGTGTACAGGAATCCACGCTGCGCGCGACCGTCGCCGACTTGGTGCCGAGTGGCCGACGGGCCACCGCGTATGGCCTGTTCGCCGGGATCCTGGGCGCGGCCGCGCTGGTCGGCGGGGCACTGACCGGAGCCCTGTACGACGTCTCCGTTCCCGCTCTGGTCTTCACCGTCGCCGGGATCCAGGCCGCCGCGCTCGTCCTGCTGTGGAGCACTCGGGCCGCGCACACGACTCCAGGGAGGTAGAGAGCTCACAGAGTCGCGGGCGTTCGAAGAGCGAGAAGCATACGCGAGGGGGAGCGGAGCGGAGGGCGTCCGTGGTCGCTCAACGGGCCTACCCCGTAGCCCCGTTGGGCGCAGGTGTCCAGGATCCGGGGGAGGGCGCCCAGCGCCGAGCGCCACGCTTCGGGCGCGGAGGTGCAGTCGGAGTCATGGAGCAGAATCGTGCCGCCGCCGTCTAGGTCGGCGGTGACGGTGCGGTGGACGGACCGCGGGGTGGCGCGTGCCGTCCAGTCCTCTCCCCAGCAGGTCCACAGCACCGGGTCGAGGCCGAGACGGCCGGCCGCCAGGTGAGCCGCCGTCGACATGACGCCGTACGGCGGTCGGAACAGTGTCGGCTGCCGCCCGGTGATCTCGGCGACGGTGTCGCGGGCCCGGCGCAGGTCGTCGTAGGTGGCGCGCGGGCCGCGCAGCAGCAGGGGGCGGTGCTGCCAGCCGTGGACGCCGATCTCGTGGCCGGCCGCGGCGATCTCGCGGACCAGGCCGGGGGAGCGGTGTGCCTCGCTGCCGAGCAGGAAGAACGTGGCGTGCACCCGGCGCCCGGCGAGCAGACGCAGGAATTGCGGGGTGGAGCGGGGGTCGGGACCGTCGTCGAAGGTCAGGGCGACGTGGTCCGGGCGGCCCCGGCCCGCGAGGCGGGGCATGACCCGGTTGCGCAGCGGTCCGAAGGTGGAGAGGACCGGCGCGGCATGGACGGCGGCGAGCGCAGGCAGGGCGGCGAGGGCAGCCGTGCGCAGCGTGCGGGCTGTGTTCACGAGTGGCGGCCTCCTCGCGGGGAGGTGCGGCCCGGCGCGGGGCCGTCCGGGTCGAGGCGGTGACTGACGGCGTGGAAGAGGTCCGGAGCGTCGTGTGTCGTGGCGATCCCTGTGGCGGCGGTGCCCGCCCACACGGCGGACGCGAGGGCGGCGGTGGCGGCGAGCCGGAGCGGGACACGAGGGCGCCGTGCGGCGGTACGCCCCTCCGGGGCGGGGAGCCCCGCACGGTGCACGCGGGCTATCTCGGCCGCCGGGCCGCCGTCCGGGGTCCGGGCGAACAGGGCGAGCCCGGTTGCCCGTTGCCGATGCCCGAGCGGTCCGTCGATCAGATCGTGGAGTACCGCCTTGAGGTCGGCCGGCTCGCGTATCCACACGGCCGTGCCGGCCTCGTCCAGGGCGGCGGCGTTGGTCAGCCCGTGGCCCGGTATGCAACGGTAACTGGCCACGGGCAGGCCGGAGGCGCACGCTTCCAGCGAGGTGAGCCCGCCGGCGTTCTGGACGAGGACATCGGCGGCGTGCATCAGGGAGGACATGTCGTCGACCCAGCCGAAGGCGTGCTCGATACCGTCCGCGCGCAGCTGCTCGGCCAGGGTGTCGTTGTGCCCGCACACGACGACGGGCACGGCGGCACCGCAGTCACGCAGCTCCCGGGCCACGGTGCGCACCGGCCCCACCCCCCAGGACCCGGCGACCAGCAACGCCAGCGGGGCGTTGCGCGGCAGCCCGAACCGGTCCCGTGCGTCGGCGCGCTGCCGTGCGTCGCAGGGACCGAAGCGCGGGTCGGTCACCGGCCCGCGCACCCGCACGTCCCGCGCCCCGACGGCTCGCGCCTGTGCGGCGGGCACGGCGTGGGCGGCGAGGTGGACGTCCACACCCGGTGCGACCCACAGCGGATGCACGGAGAAGTCGGTCAGATAGGTGAGGACGGGCACGGCCAACCGCCCGTCCAGGCGCAGGTTCCCCAGCACCCGGCTGGCTCCCGGGTAGGTGGAGACGACTGCTCCGGTGCCCGGCGGCAGGGCGCGCAGCACCCGGTCCTGCGCCGAGCGCAGCAAGGTCCGCGCCACCGTGCCGCCGCCCCCGGCGCGCTCGGTGCTGGAGTAGATCCGCTGGTAGGCCCACGGGGCGCGCACCAGCATCCGGTGATACCCCTCCTGGACCGTGCGGCCCAGATGGGCGGGGAGCAGGTCCAGGAGGTCGAAGCGGTCCACGGCGTAGCCCTGCGCGCCCAGGCGCCGGGCGAGCTCGGTGGCGGCGCCGTCATGACCGGCTCCGACACTCGCGGAGACGATCGCGACCCGCCCCTGGCCGGGCGTCGCGGGGCGCTGCGCAGGAACGGCGACCGGGTGCGCGGGTCCGGGCGCCGTGGGTGCGGCGTGGGGCATGGGTCATCCTCCGCGGGTGACGGGAGCGACGGAACTCTACGAGTTGTAGTAGTTCGCGCTTCGAAGCCCGGAGCATACCTCCTACGACTAGTAGGAGATGGCTGGGTAGTCTGTGCGAACGGACGGCGAACGGAGGCATCTGGTGGACGAACGAGGGGACGGGGGCGCCCGCGAAGCGTCCGGCAGGCGGGCGCGCGGCGAACTGGAGAGCGATGTGCTCGCCGCGCTCTGGGCTGCCGACGGCCCCCTGACCGCCGGCCAGGTCCGGGAAACGCTGCCGGGCGACCTGGCCTACACGACCGTCCTGACCATCCTGACCCGGCTGCACGACAAGGGCATGCTCGTCCGCCGGCGCGAGGGCCGGGGCTACGCCTACGAGCCCGCCCGCGACGAGGCGTCCCACACCGCCCAATGCATGCACTCCCTGCTGGAGGGCGGCTCCGACCGAGAGGCGGTGCTGGCCCGCTTCGTGTCGGAGCTCTCCCCACAGGACGAGCACGTGCTGCAGCAGCTGCTGTCCGGGCACGACGCCCGACCCGAGGACGGCCGCCCGGGCCGGAGGTCGTAGCTCCGTGCTGATCAGCGTCTACGTCCCGCTCGCCGTCACGGCCGTCCTCGCCGTACTCGCACCCCGACTCGCGCCCATGCTGCCCCCGCGCCCCGCTGCCTGGGCGCTGGCCTGTGCCGCGCTCGTGACGGCGGCCGGCTGGGCAGGCTCGTTGGCGCTGCTGGCCTTCACCGGCGTCGCGCAGATCCCGGAGGTCGCGGAGGAAGGCAGTTGGTCGGTGGCCGCACTGCGCGCCCAGGACCCGGTGTATGTGGTCGTCGCGGCCGCCAGTGCCCTGATGTTGGCCGCGGGTGTCGTATCGCTGGGCGTGGCCGCCGTACGGCAGACACGCCACCTGGCCCGGGCGTGGCGGGAGTGCGCCCGGCTGCCGGCGGAGACGGAACTGGCGGTCCTGGACGACGACGCCCCGATCGCCTTCGCGTTGCCCGGGAACCCGGGACGCATCGTGGTGTCCCGCGGGATGCTGCACTGCCTCGGCGGCCAGGAGCGCGTCGCCCTGCTCGCGCACGAGCGCGCGCATCTGCGCGGTCGCCATCACCTCTTCCAGAGCCTGTGGCGCCTCACCGCGGCCTTGAACCCGCTGCTGCGGCCACTGGCCGTCGCCGGAGACTTCGTCCTGGAACGCTGGGCCGACGAGGAGGCCGCGGCCCAGGTCGGCGATCGCACGGTCGTCGCCCGCGCCGTCGGTCGCGCCGCCCTGGCATCCGCCGGCGTGGCACGTCCTGTCGCCCTGGCCGCGACCGGCGGCGTGGTGCCGCAGCGGGTGCGCGCCCTGCTGGGCCCGCCGCCCCGGCGCCGGACCCTGCCCCTGGTGGCGGGCGGCGTCCTGCTCGCCGCGTGCTGCACGAGCCTCGCCCATGCGGCATCGGACAGCGACCACATGGTCGACAGTGCCCAGTGCGCGCGGCAGGCCGAGACCTCCACGGGTAGGACGGTGACAGACCACCGGTGGGGCGGCCCCGAGATCTGCTGCGGTCCGCCCGGCTCGTCCCACCCGGGCGGGGAGCGCCCGGCACCTCCCGCCGAGGCCGCCAGGAAGTGACCGGGGTCTGTGCGCGGACACGGCCGCCGGAGGGATACCGGTCGTCCTCCCCCGGCTGAGCGACCCCGCAGGCCATGCCTGTCGGTGACCGTGTGTTGGTTCGGCAGTGCGGTGTGGGCCTTCCGAAAAGGAGACCCGAACGATCGTGATGCCCCGTCCCGCAGCGACGGGGGCGGGTCTTCAGGCCGATTGCTGAGTAGCCGTCCCCTTCCTCGTGCGACCGGCAGGCCCTCCGGCGGCACCGGTGCGGTGCAGGTGAGAGGGGTGCGCGCGGCGACGAAGGTGCGGGAATGCGCCCGGCGCATGTGGCGGGTGGCGCGGGTGGTGTGACGCAGAACACGAACCGGATACGCAGGCGTGTTCGCCGTGTCGCTCGGGTGGGTTACGCCTGGCCAGAGGGCTACGGAGGGTGACTAGCGGTGCTTGTTGAAGCTTGCACAGCGCCGCCCCGGGGGCACGCCCCGTGAATTTTTCAAAGGGACGTGAGTGTTCCGCCCCGCACATCACTTAGCTAGGGGTCAGGCCCAACGGCCTTTCGGCGCATGCGAGTTGGCGCCGGGTCCCTGAATGCCTCGATGGAGAGGAACTTTGCTCATGTCCCCTGCCGACAGGAGCCGCACGTGAGGTACGACGACTCTCCCGAGGGCGCCTCGGCGGAGTACGGCGCCGGGCTGACACAGTCGATGTTCGTGCCCCTGGACCTGCCGCTGGACTTCGAGGGCTTCTACCTCGGACACCAGGAAGCCTTCCACGCCTATGCGGAGGTGCACTTCGGTGTCCGGGAGACCGCGGAGGAGGTCATACACGAGGTCTTCCTGGAGATCCACGCCGGCTGGTCGCAACTGCTGAGCGCGGGCAATCTCGAACAGGGCGCGTGGGCGATCGTGCGACGGGTCGTCCACAACCGCCTGGACCGGGAGGGACGGGGACCGGCGTTCGTCATCAACGGACCCATCGCTCAGGCCCTCGACACGGCGCTGGTCACGGCCCGCGACAAGCTGCACAAGATGGAGTCGAGCAGCGGCCTGTACGAGGCGATCGCCGAGCTGCCCGACCGCCAGTTCGAGGTGATCGTGCTGCGCTACGTGCTGGGCTACCCGACCGCGAAGGTCGCCTGGTACATCGGCATCGACGACCGCACGGTCGGCCACCACCTGCGCCGCGCGAAGGAACGCCTACGCGTCAAGCTGGGCCTGCCCGACACCCCCAAGAAGCCCAAACAGAAGGGAGCCGGAGCATGACCGCCACCATCGACACCCTCCTGGAAGGCGCCAGCCTCCCGGTCACCCCGCGTCGCGGCACCGACGTCGCCGCGGGCCTGCGACGCCTGGCCGCCGACGCCTCCCGCCGCACCCCCGCCACCGAGGTCACCCGCGCCGCCCAGGCCGGACAACGTCTCGCGGTGGTGTCCCGGTGGGTCCTCAACGAACCCGACGCCGCCGCCCACGTCGCGAAGATCGCCGAAGGCCCCGACCGCGGGGCGCTGACCGAGGACGAACTCGACGTCGACGGCGCACTCGTCTTCGCCTGTCTGCTCTCCCTGACCGGACACCCCGAATCCGCACAGTTCTGGTGGCAGCTCGCCGCCGGCGCCGGCAGCCGCGCCGCCGCCTACTGCCTGCATCTGCACCACCTCTGCGAGGGCGAGTCCAGGCGGGCACGGCACTGGTTCCACCAGCTCACCCACTCCATGGCCGACACCGACCCGCCGGACGCCGCCTTCCTCGACGGCCTGGAGATCTTCGCCCGGTACGTGCGCGCCAACGGCTGCGGCGCGCACGCGCCGACCGGCCGCCTGGAGAGCGAGGTCGACCGGCTCGCCGCCCGCACCCCGCACTCCTCCGTCATCGTCGCCCGTCCCGACCGCCAACTCGTGGACCGGCTCTCGGAGTTCGCCGAGGGCCGCTGACCCTCGGGCCCAGCAGGACCCAGCGAAGGGGAGTCCTCCGCCGGCCGCCGGTTCTCGGGCCGCGGCCGGACGGACTCCCCGTCAGGACGCCATCAGAAAGGGACCTCAGCCATGCACGCCGACCCCCGCCCGCCCCGCGCGGGACGCGAACGACTCACCGCCGCCTGGACGTGGCTCGCACGACGCAGGCGCACCGCCCTCGCCCAGCTGCTGCGCGGCGCCTGCTACGGCGCCGGCACCGGGGCCGTCGGTTTGCTCTTCATGTGGGCCGAACACCGGATGTGAGCGACGGGAGAACCCGAACTGCCCCGGCCGCCGACCTCGGAGACCTCGAGATCCGTCCGCCGGCGGACGGCCGGCGCGTCCTGCCCCGTGGGAGTCGGGCGGCTCAGGACGACTCGCGCACCACGAGGCGGCAGGGGACGGTGTGCCGGCCGGGCTCCGGTCGGGAGCCGATGGCGTCGAGCAGGCGCAGGGCGGCCTGGCGGCCGATCTCGGAGAGGTTCGTGTCGATCGTGGTGAGCGGCGGGCGACAGGCCAGCGCCATGATGTCCCAGTTGTCGTAGCCCACGATCGCGACCTTGCCGGGCACGTCCAGTCCTCTCTCGCGCAGGGTGTCGGCGACCCCCCTGGCGATCTGGTCGTTGCCGCAGAAGAAGGCGTCCGTGTCGGACGTGATGCGCAGGACCGCTTCCGCCGCGCGGCGTCCCCACGCCTCGCTCCATTCGCCGAAGTGGACGCGGCCGGTGGCGAGTTCGAGTGAGGAGCGTTCCAGCAGTTCGACGGTGTGGCGGGCCCGGTCCTGGGCGGCCGCGTGGTGGGCGGGGCCGGTGATGTGCGCGATGCGGGTACGGCCGGTCGCCAGCAGGTGTTCGACGGCCAGCTGCGCTCCGCTGCGGTCGTCCGAGACCACGGAGATGTCGTCCGGGTCCGTGGAGGGCGAGAGTGCGTAGACCGTCGGGATCGGCTCTATGCCCTTGAGGGGCGGCCTCGGGTCGGTGCGGCGGCCGGTCACGATGATCCCGTCCACCCGCCGGTCCATGAGGTTGCGCAGATGATGCTGCTCGCGGATGGCGTCGCCGCGGGTGTCGCACAGCAGCACCGAGATCTTTCCGGCGCCGAGCGCGTCCTCGGCGCCCAGCAGCACGGGTGTGCTGAAGCGGCCGATGCCGTCGGTGGTCATCAGGCCGACGGTCCAGCTGCGGCCGGTGTGCAGGCTCTGCGCGTGCTGGTTGGGGCGGAAGTCGAGTTCTTCGACGGCGGCCAGGACCCGCTGTCGCGTCTCGGGCCGCATCCTGCCGTTCCCGGTGAGTGCTTTCGAGGCCGTCCCGACACTGACGCCGGCCAGCTTGGCCACATCGGCGAGCTTTGCCCGTCCGGCGGGGGGAGAACCTGGAACATCGGACACGCGCAACCCTTTTCCTTGGTGATGGAGGCGCTGCACATCCTGACATCGTTCGCGCCGACTGACCAGTCTGCGGGGGATGCGGAGATTACATTCGGCGTACCTCTTGACTTAGGCTCCCCATCTCTCTACTTTTCCGGCAGAAAAACGTTTTCCCAAACGGGTTCGAGAGGTGGGCCACCGCCTGCCCGAAGTCCGGGACACCGTGACGCCGTGAGCGCACCGGTATCCCCGGACCCGCTCCTCATCCAACTGTTCGGAGAGCCATGCCCCACCCCCGTTCCGCCGTGCCCTCCTCCGAGTCCCCGACCCTGTCCGAACAGCCGGTCAGCCCCGTGGGCCCGGTCCGCCCGGGCCCGGGCGCCAAGACCACGCTCGCTCCCGCCACGGTCGACGTGCGGGGCGGTTTCTGGAGCACCCGGCGCCAGGTGAACGAGCGGACCTCCATCCCCCAGGGCCCCGCGCTGCTGGAGTCCGCGGGAAACCTGAGCAACCTGCGGGTGGTGGCCGGTCTCGCGGAGGGCGAGTTCCAGGGGGCTTACCCGTTCGTGGACTCCGACGTCTACAAGTGGCTGGAGGCCGCCTCCTGGCAGCTCGCCCGGCAGACGCCCGGCGAGGACAGCCCGCTCGCGGCCGAGGTGGAGCGGCTGGTCTCCCTCGTCGCCGACGCCCAGCAGCCCGACGGCTACCTGAACACGTGGTTCCAGCTTCTCAAGGGCGGCGAGCGCTACCAGGATCTGCGCTGGGGCCACGAGCTGTACTGCGCGGGCCACCTCATCCAGGCCGCCGTCGCCCACCACCGGGCCACCGGACGGCGTGAACTCCTCGACGTGGCCGTGAAGTTCGCCGACCACGTCGACTCGGTCTTCGGTCTGCCCGGCAGCGGCAAGCCGATCGACGGCATCGACGGTCACCCCGAGATCGAGACGGCCCTGGTGGAGCTCTACCGGGAGACGGGGGAGGGCCGCTACCTGGACCTGGCCGGCTACTTCGTCGACCGCTTCGGCCACGGCCTGCTGGGCGGCGAGGCCTACTGCCAGGACCGCGTCCCGCTGCGCGACGCGACCCACGTCGAGGGGCACGCCGTACGCCAGTTGTACCTGCTGGCGGGCGCGACCGACCTCGCGACCGAGAACGGGGACGCCGGGCTGCGTGCCGTCACGGAGCGGTTGTGGTCCGCGATGACCGCCACCAAGACCCACCTCACGGGCGGCCTGGGCGCACACCACGACGAGGAGGACTTCGGCGACCCCTACGAACTGCCCAACGAGCGCGCCTACTGCGAGACCTGCGCCGCCATCGCCTCAATCCAGTGGAGCTGGCGCATGGCCCTGCTCACCGGCGAGGCCCGCTACAGCGACCTGATCGAACGCACCCTGTTCAACGGCTTCCTGGCCGGAGTGTCCCTGGACGGCGAGAGCTGGCTGTACGTCAATCCGCTCCAGGTCCGCGACGGCCACACCGACCCCGGTGGCGACCAGTCGGCCCGCCGTACCCGTTGGTTCCGCTGTGCCTGCTGCCCGCCCAACGTGATGCGGCTGCTGGCCTCCCTGGAGCACTACCTCGCCTCCGGCGACGGCAGCGGCCTCCAGATCCACCAGTACGTCACCGGCCGTTACGCGGGCGACCTGGACGGGACCCCGGTCGCGGTGCGCGCGGAGACCGACTACCCCTGGCAGGGCACGATCGGCCTGACCGTCGAGGAGTCCCCGGCCGACCGGCCCTGGACCCTCTCGCTGCGGATCCCGCAGTGGTGCGACGCGTACCGGGTCCGGTGCCAGGACACGGTGTACGACCAGAGCGACGCGCCCGTCACCGACGGCTGGCTGCGCCTGGAGCGCACCTGGGCACCGGGCGACCGGGTCGTCCTCGAGCTCTCGCTGGCACCCCGCCTCACCGCCGCCGACCCCCGGGTGGACGCCGTACGCGGCTGCGTCGCCATCGAACGCGGACCGCTCGTCTACTGCCTGGAAGGCGTCGACCACCCCGGCGGCGGCCTGGACGACATCGTCCTCGACGTCACCGGCCCGCTCGCCGTGACGCACCGCCCCGACCTGCTGGGCGGCGTGACCACCGTGACGGCCGCCGGCCACCGCCGCCCCGGTCCCGACGCGGGCTGGTGGCCGTACACCCCCACCGGCGGCCGGGCCCCCGCAGCGGACCCCGCCCCCGTCGAACTCACCGCCGTCCCGTACTACGCCTGGGCCAACCGCCAGGACGGCAGCATGCGGGTCTGGTTGCCCATCTCCTGAGCCCCCTCGGCCTTCCCCCAGGGCCTTTTGCAGTCCCCACCTCCCCCCGCGTCCTGCCCTCCCTATGAGCCGCCCCAAGACAACGAGGTCGCCGTGAGAAACACCCGTCACACCCTGATCGCCGCCGTCGCCACTGTCGGCGCACTTCTCTCCGTCGCCGCCTGCGGAGGCGGCTCCAGCTCCTCCGCCTCCGGATCCGACAGCACCGGCGGGACGTACACCTTCTGGGACCCGTACCCGCAGTTCGACGCCTCCTCCGCGTGGGGCAAGCTCGTCAGCAAGTGCGGCACCGATGCCGGGGTCAAGGTCAAGCGCACCGCCATGGACACCACGGACCTCGGCAACAAGGCCCTGCTCGCCGCCCAGCAGGGCAACGCCCCCGACGTGATGCTCGTGGACAACCCGGTCGTCTCCACGCTGGTGGAGGCGGGCATCCTCAACAAGACGAGCGACCTCGGTCTGGACACGAAGTCCATCCAGCAGAACATCCTCGGCGCGGGCACGATCGACGGCTCCTCCTACGGTGTGCCGATCGGCGCCAACACCCTCGCGCTGTACTACAACAAGAAGGTCCTTACGGCCGCGAACGTCGACCCCGCCTCGATCAAGGACTGGAACTCCCTCACCGCGGCCCTGAAGAAGGTCAAGGCGGCCGGCAAGAAGGGCATCACGTTCTCCGCGATCAACACCGAAGAGGGCAGCTTCCAGTTCCTGCCGTGGTTCTGGGGCGCCGGCGGTGACCTGACCAAGCTCAACTCGGCGAAGGGCGTGGCCGCACTGTCCCTGTGGAAGGGCTGGGTGGACGACGGACTGGCCCCCAAGGACGTCCTGCAGAACACCCAGACCACCAGCTGGCAGGAGTTCGCCACCGGCGACTACGCGTTCAGCGAGAACGGCACCTGGCAGCTCGGCAACGCCGACAAGGCCGGCTTCGACTACGGCGTCATCAGCATCCCCGGCCAGAGCGGCGGATCGGCGCCGGTGCCGACCGGCGGCGAGTTCGTCACCATGCCGGTCCAGAAGGACAGCGGCCGGTACGACGTCACCAAGAAGATCGTCACCTGCCTGACCAGCTCCACCAACCTGCTGGCCACGGACACCACCCTGGCCTACGTCGCTCCCACCGCCGCGGTGCAGGCCGAGCAGGTCAGGGCCACCCCCGGGCTCAAGCCGTGGGTCGACGCGGTGGCCGTGGCCCGCGGTCGCACCAGCGGTGGTCTGGGCACCAAGTACCCGACCATCTCGCAGCCGATGTGGACCGCGGTGCAGAGCGCCCTGTCCGGCGGCCAGAGCCCGCAGGCCGCTCTCGACGCCGCCCAGACGGCCGCCGGCAAGGGCTGACCTCGACGCCCTCGCGGCACGTGCCGGAGCCACGTCTCCGGCAGCCGCACGGCACCCGCAACCGCCCGGACACCATCGCCGGTCCCGGGCGGGCCACCCTCTCCAGGAGTCCGTATGACCATCGCCCGCGTCGACCGCCGCGCACAGCGGTCCCCGGCCAAGCCCGGGGCGGCCGGCACCGCCGCCCCGGCGGCCGGGCCGGCACTGCGGCGCCGCCAGCGCCTCAGGAGCCGGCTGACCGCACTGGCGTTCCTCGCGCCGCTGGCCCTCTACCTCGTCGCGTTCTACGTCTATCCCCTCTACCGCAACCTGGACCTGAGCCTGCGCGACTACACGGTCCGCTCCTTCGTCGCGGGCGACGCGCCGTTCTCCGGGCTCGACAACTTCCGGACCGTCCTGGACGACCCCACGTTCGGTCCGGCGATGCGCCACACCATGATCTTCACCTTCGTGTCGATCGCCTTCCAGTACGCCGCAGGGCTCGCGCTCGCGGTCTTCTTCAACCGCCACTTCCGGCTGGCCGGCACCCTCAGGGCGCTCTTCCTGATCCCCTGGCTGCTGCCGCTGATCGTGTCGGCGTCGACCTGGTCGTGGATGTTCAACAGCGAGTCCGGCGTTCTCAACTACGCCCTCCACACGGTGGGCGTGGCACCGGTCGACTGGCTCAACTCGCCGCACTGGGCGCTGGCGTCGGTCATCATCGCGAACATCTGGATCGGCATCCCGTTCAACCTGGTCATCCTCTACAGCGGGCTGCAGAACATCCCCGGCGAGCTGTACGAGGCCGCCTCCCTGGACGGGGCGAGCGCCTGGCAGCAGTTCCGGCGGATCACCTTCCCGCTGCTGCGCCCGGTCTCGGCGATCACCCTGCTCCTTGGCCTCGTCTACACCCTCAAGGTGTTCGACCTGATCTGGATCATGACGAAGGGCGGCCCGGGCGACGCCTCCGCCACCCTGGCGACCTGGTCCTACCAGCTCGGATTCGGCACCCTGCTGCCGAAGTTCGGCCCCGGTGCCGCGGTCGGCAACGTCCTCATCCTCATCGCCCTTGTCTTCGGACTGCTCTACATCCGTGTCCAGAGGAGGCAGGAAGCGTGAAGTCCCCCACGGGAAAGCGCCGTTACACCGTCATCGGCCTCGTCCTCACCGCCGTGATGCTGTTCCCGGTGTACTGGATGGTGAACGTCTCCCTCACCCCCCAGCAGGACATGCGCAAGAGTCCACCCGACCTGCTGCCCCTGCACCCCACCTTCGAGGGCTACCGCGCCGTCCTGAACGACCAGATGCCCTACCTCGGCACCAGCCTGCTCATCGGCGCGGGCACGGTCGTCCTCACCCTGGTACTTGCCGCCCCGGCCGGCTTCGCACTGGCCAAGCTCCGCCCCTGGGGCGGGAGTTCGCTCGGCCTGGTCCTGCTGGTGGCCCAGATGATCCCCGGAATCGTCATGGCGATGGGCTTCTACGGCATCTTCCTCGACCTCGGGCTGCTGAACTCCTGGTGGGGCCTGATCGTCGCGGACTCCACCATCGCCGTGCCGTTCGGCGTCATGATCTTCACGGCCTTCATGTCCGGGATCCCCGGCGAACTCATCGCCGCGGCCCGGATCGACGGCGCCGGCACCTTCCGTACCTTCCGCTCCGTCGTCCTGCCGGTGAGCCGCAACGCGATCGTCACGGTCTCGCTGTTCAGCTTCCTGTGGGCCTGGTCCGACTTCGTCTTCGCCAACACCCTCGACGGCGGCGGCGACTGGCGGCCGATCACACTCGGCATCTACCACTACATCGGCAACAACAACCAGGAGTGGAACGCGATCATGGCCACCGCCGTCGTCGCGTCCCTGCCCGCAGCGGTCCTGCTGGTCCTCGCCCAGCGCTATGTGGCCGCGGGCGTCACCGCGGGCGCGGTCAAGGACTGATCCGCGGATGCCCGCCGCCCGCGGTCCACCGACCCGCCGGGACCGCGCTTCGCCCCCGTCCCTTCGGCACACCCCGTAGAGCTGTCTTTCGTCACGAGGGCCCACGTCCCGCGTAACCGGCCGGCCCCGAGCCGTCGCCTTCCCCGGCGCACCGCGCCACGGCAAGATCCCCTCCAGCCCAGGAGAGCCGCTGATGTCATACCTGAGCTCCCGCCACCGCCTCAGAGGAACCCTCGGCCGCGTGAGCGCCGCCGCCCTCGCCACGACCCTGGCCGCCACGGCCGTCGCCCTGTCGGGCCCGTCGGCCCAGGCCACCCCCTCCTCCTCCACCACCCTGGTCGTCAACGCCGCGCAGACCCTGCGGTCCGTCACCCATGTCGGCACGGGCAGCCTCTACGGCCTCGCCGACGACAGCACCCCCTCCGACAGCCTGACCAAGGCGCTGAAGCCGAACACCTTCGTGCAGATGGCACCGGGCGGTTCCCAACTGCCCAACGGCGAACCCAAGCCCGCCGGTGACGCCCTGGTCGTGGCGCCCAAGGCCGCCCGCGCCGGGGCGAAGGTCGTCGCCCGTATGCCGGACTGGTACCCCGACTTCCCCTACAAGTGGGTCAGCATGAGCGACTGGCTGTCCGCCGTGGACAAGCAGATCGCCGCCGTGAAGGCCTCCAGCGCCACCAACATCTCGGCCTGGGCCATCTGGAACGAACCGGACGGGAACTGGGACACCGCCAAGGCCGGCCCCTTCGACGCCGCCTGGAACACGACGTACAAGGAGATCCGCTCCAAGGACACCACCACCCCGATCCAGGGCCCGAGCTTCGCGACGTACACCCGGGCCAAGATGCAGACGTTCCTCCAGGACGCCATCGCCAACAATGCCGTCCCCGACGTCATCGCCTGGCACGAACTGCAGACCAGCTCGACCATCGCCGCGCACATCGCCGACTACCGCGCCCTGGAGACCAGCCTCGGCATCAGCCCGCGGCCGATCGACATCGAGGAGTACGGCACACCCGCCGAGATGGGCAACTCCGGCGCCCTCATCGGCTACGCCGCCAAGTTCGAGCGCGGCGGCGTCCGCAACGCCGAACTCGCCTTCTGGAACCACTACGGCACCCTCGGCGACACCCTCACCGACACCGGCGGCTCGCCCAACGGCTCGTACTGGACGTACAAGTGGTACGGCGACATGTCCGGGAACATGCTCACCACCACCCCTCCCGCCCAGACCGGCATCGACGGGCTCGCCTCCCTCAACGGCTCCGGCAATCAGATCAGCGTCATAGCGGGCGGCTGCAGCGGCTCCTGCGCGGTCACCGTCAACGGCCTCTCCTCCCTGTCGGCCTTCGGCTCCACGGTCCACGTGAAGCTGGAGTACAGCCCCAACACCGGCCGCACCACCGCCTCCTCCGGCCCGATCACCGTCTCCGACGCCGACTACACGGTCTCGGGCGGCTCCATCACCGTGCCGGTGGCCATGAACGCCACCGACGGCTACCACCTGGTCGTCACCCCCAGCGGCACCAACACCTCGCTGGCCGGCCGCTACCAGATCACCAACAAGAACAGCGGCCTCGCCCTGGACACCAGCGGCGCGGGCACCGCCCAGGGCACTTCGGTCGTGCAGGCCACGTCCACCACAGGTACCGACCAGAACTGGACCCTCGTAGCCGCGGGTTCGGGCCTGTACAAGATCGTCAACCAGAAGAGCGGGCTGCTGCTCGGCATCACCAACGCGGGCACCGCCGACGGCGGCACCGCCCTGATCTGGGGTGACAACGGCACCGCAGACCATCTCTGGCAGCTCATCCCGGCCCGCAACGGCTACTACAAGATCGCCAACTACAACAGCGGCCGTCTGCTCGGCGTGGACCAGATGAGCACGTCCTCCGGTGCGCAGGTCCTGCAGTGGTCCGACAACGGCACCGACGACCACCTCTGGAAACTGACCGCCCGCTGACCCTCGGCCACCAGTGCCCCGCGCCCGCCGCCCGTGCGGCGGGCGCGGGGCCCCCAGGTCTCTGACAAAGCCCCGATCAGCTGTAGAAGTTCTTCGGCCAGCGGTGCTTGGCCAGCAGCTCCAGCTCGTGGCCGGTCAGGGGCGGCGCGTCGGCGACGGCGGCGTTGCGTTCCACGTTCGTCAGGGACCGCATCCCGACAATCACTGTGGAGAGCGCCTGCCCGGCGAGCGCGAACCGCAGCGCTGTGGAAGCGAGTTCGTCGATGCCGATCCCCAGGTCGGTGATGAGCGCGTCCACGTGCTCCTCGACCTGGGCAGGCCGGTCGTCCCTGAAGTACCAGTTGCGCCAGTCACCTTCGGGGAAGGCGACACTCGCCCGGACCGAGCCCGTCAGGGCTCCCTCGTCGAGAGCGACCCGCCCGATCACGCCGACGCCGTACTCCTCGCAGGCCGGCAACAGGGCGTCGGACGGGGCCTGCTCGAAGATGTTGTAGATGACCTGGACCGCGTCCAGTACCCCGGTGCGCAGCAGCGTGAGCACGTTCTCGGGCTGATGATCCTTGACCGAGATCCCGAAGGCCCTGATCTTGCCCTCCTGCTTGAGGGCGCCCACCGTCTCCAGCCAGTCACCGCGGCCGGTCCACTCGTCCTCCCAGGTGTGCAGCTGAAGGAGGTCGACGTGGTCGCGGCCCAGTTCACGCAGACTCGTCTCGAGGCTCTCCCGCAGGTGCGAGCCGGGGAAGACCTCGTCGGGGTGGAGCCCGCTGGAGGCCAGGGAGACCGGGACCTTCGGCCCGACCTTGGTCGCCACGAGCACCCCGTCACCGCCCCCAGGGCGCTCCCGCAGCGCACGGCCCACGACACGCTCACTGCGGTCGTACGCCCGGGCGGTGTCGATGAAGGTGAGGCCCAGGTCGAGGGCATGGTGCAGGGCTCTGACACCGGAGTCGTCGTCCGCGCCGACCCAGGCTCCCTGGCCCAGCCCCCAGGCGCCGTACCCGATCTCTGACACGGACAGTCCGGTGCGGCCGAGGTCCCGATGACGCATGTGCTGTTCAGCTCCCCTGGATGACACGCCGACGACGGAGGTACCGATCGGTGCGCCTTCCGCCGCCATGACCGATCTGACCGACCTGACCGAGGAACGCTGCAGACGGCGGCGTGTGAAGGCCCGCTCGGCAGGACCACCGTATCTCCGGGTAACGCGCGAGCAGGAGGCGAGGGCCCTGGGGCTGTCGCACGGCACGGGCGCCGGACGCGCGGTGGCCGCGCGGGGCCGAGGTCAGGTGCTCAGGGCCTGCTCGACGGTGGGGAAGCAGGAGATGATCTCGTCGATTCCGACCAGGCGCAGCAGATACCCGACGGAGTCCTGGGCGCCCGCGATGCGCAGCCATCCCTGAGCACCGCTCACGCGTCGGTGGACGGTGACGAAGGTGTTGATGCCGCTGGAGTCCATGAAGGTCACGCCGCTGAGATCCGCCACGATCCGTGGCGGTGGCGTGCCGTCCTGGGACAGCAGCGCCTGGCTGAGGACGTCCTTGACGTCGTGGTCGATCTCGCCGCGCACGCTCACGACGAGGACGCCGTCGACCACTGCGTGCTGGGTGGAGAGCCGCCCCGGCCAGTTTTCCTGGTGGATGTCGCTCACGTCTTTCCGACCGGGCCCGGGCTTGTCCACCCAGGGCTTGCCCGTACGATTCTGCCCCACCGCCGCGGCGGCACGCGCCCGAACAGCTGCCGGACATCTTTCCTGGTGACATGTATGGCGCCGGCGCGGGTACCTGCGCACGTCACGGGGGGAGTGAGGGCGAGATACGTGGGATCCCAGGGCGACCGTAACCGCTGTGCCGGAGATCAGTACCTGATGCGAGCCGACTATGCACTGAAAGGAGACGTCGGCTGTATCGCCGAAGTCCGACAACATGCTGTCGCTTTCCTCGACCGGGCCCGCACCGGCTGTCACCTACCGGTGTCCGAGCGCGCCACGGACCACACCCGGCTGGTGGTCAGCGAGCTCGTCACCAACGCGCTCAAGTACGCCCCCGGCCCCGTCCTGATGGAACTGCGCATCGCCGCCCACGCCCTGGACGTCGTCGTGTGGGACAGCGACCCCACTGTTCCCGCTGTCCTGCCTGCCGATCCTGCCAGGATCGGCCAGCACGGCCTGGAGATCGTCAGAGCCGTCACCCAGGACCTCTTCACCGAGCAGGAGCCGGTCGGCAAACGCGTCACGGCCCGCATCGCTCTGTCCGACCCGCTCGGCGACGACACCGAACGCCGCTGAGCGAAATAGCCCTGCCGACCGCTGCCTCATCGGGCGAGAGCGTCGGCTTGGGCTCCCGTGAGTCCTCGGCTCCGAGGAGGGCGGTTCACGCCGAGCGCCCTGAGGTACATCCCGTCGATCCGGGTATCCCTGCCCGGCCCACCGGACCGATCACCGATTCCGTCGACGTCGCCGGCTCCCGAGCCGACGTCCGCAGGAACGCATCCCGGGCCAAGCCCTGGCGCCCACCCACAGCAGGGCCCAGGCGCGACCGTACGCCGGTCTGCCGCCGACGCCGGAGCGGATCGTGGACGTCGCCTCCACCGTGCTGCCGCCGCCTACACTTCACCGGTAGAGAGACCGTGAAGCGGGACAAGCGGAACAGCCAGGGGCGGCGGCGTGGACAGTCCAGGGGAGGCCGACGCGCCGTCGGCATCGACGGCCCCGTCCGCAGGTGCCCTGCGTGTGCTCCCGCTGACGGACCGGCCGGGCTGGCAAGCGGTCGGCGAGGTCGGTCTGCTCACCCGCCCGGCCTGGGAACAGACGCTGCATCACCTTGCAGTGAGCGACGAAGAGGCGTGCCACTTGGAACTTTCCGCGGTCACCTTCGTCGACGTGGCAGGCGTCTCGGCCCTGGCGGTGACCGCCCAGGGCCTTCGGCAGGGGCGGCGCATCGTGCTCGAAGAGCCGCCCGCCACCCTGCGGCGCGTTCTGGACATGTTCTGGCCGGACCTGCCCACTGTCGAGGTGATGACCCGATGACGGCCCTCAGCGCCGAGCTGTTCGTCCACCCCGCCTTGTTCTACTCGGGCGAGGGGGAGTACCTGCACGGCACGG
Organism: Streptomyces sp. NBC_00285; assembly: GCF_036174265.1. Classification (NCBI taxonomy): domain Bacteria; kingdom Bacillati; phylum Actinomycetota; class Actinomycetes; order Kitasatosporales; family Streptomycetaceae; genus Streptomyces; species Streptomyces sp. NBC_00285. Next base: position 9,783,015 of record NZ_CP108055.1, read on the forward strand.
TGCCTTTCGTCCGCGCCGGTCTGAAGGCCGGGGAGCCGGTGGCGGTGGCCGTGCCGGGACCGAACCTCGCCATCCTCAGGACCGCCCTGGGCGAGGACGCCGCACACGTGACGTTCCTCGACATGACCGAGGCGGGACGCAATCCCGGACGGATCATCCCGAAGGTGCTGCGCGCCTTCGCGGACGCACATCGCCAGACGCGGGTGCGGATCATCGGTGAACCGATCTGGGCCGGCCGCAGCACCGTGGAATACCCGGCGTGCGTGCAGCACGAGGCACTGATCAACCCGGCATTCCAAGGCCGGGACGTCACCATCCTGTGCCCCTACGACGCCGACCGGCTCGAAGAGCAGGTACTCACCGACGCGTACGCGACGCATCCCCTGGTCATCTCCGGAGGCAAGGAACGGACCAGCTCCGCCTACGACCCCGAACACGTGGTCGCACGCTACAACCAGCCTCTGGAGCAGCCGGCGCAGGCCACGGAACTCGTCTTCGACGCCGACCGGCTGCCGGGCGCCAGGCACTTCGCGGTCGAACAGGCCACGCGGTTCGGTCTGTCCGCTGTCAGCCTGGAGGACGTGGCCCTCGTCGTGGCCGAGCTGACCACCAACAGCGTCGTGCACGGCGGCGGCTCTGGCACCCTGCGGATGTGGGCCGACGGCGGCCAGGTGGTGTGCGAGGTGCGCGACCACGGGCACCTGAACGATCCGCTGGCCGGCCGTCGCCCACCCGCACGGGACCAACTCGGCGGCCGGGGCCTGCTGCTGGTGAACTCCCTCGCCCACCTCGTGCGCATCCACACCGGCCCCGACGGCACCATCGTTCGCTGCTACATCAGCCAACACTGACCCCGCCTCGGCAGGTGGGGGGCCGGCGGCCGGCTTCTCGGCGCACTGCCGGGTCCTCGGATCGCGGGGTACGACGTGTCGGGCGGGCAGGAAGTACCTACGGTGACGGGACGACTCCGCTGTCCGAGCTCGTGGACCGGGCGGTGCGCACGCCGAGCAGCCGGCGGCTGACCCCTGAGGGCTTCCGCGCCCCGAACATCCCGCCGGACGCCTGCGTCGAACAGGGCGAGCGCGCGGTGCTGTTCACCCTGCCGGGCACCCCCGTCCTCTTCTACGGCGAGGAACTCGGCATGGGCGAGAACCTTGCCGCCGAGGGACGTCAAGCCGTACGCACTCCCATGCAATGGACCCCGGAGAAGGGCGCGGGGTTTTCCACCGCATCGCCGGACACGTTGCCCAATCCGCTGGTGGACGGGGCGTTCGGTCCCCGGAAGATCAACGTGTACGAGCAGAGCCGTGACCCCGACTCACTGCTCAGCCGCATGCGTTCCTTCATCGAACGCTACCGGGGGAGCCCCGAACTGGCCTGGGGTGGCTACCGCCTGGTGGAGACGGGGGAGCAAGCGGTGCTGGCACACGTCTGCCGTGCAGGCGACGGCACGGTACTGGCCGTGCACAACTTCGCGGACCGGCCCCTCACCGTACGGCTGGAGATCCACGAGGCCGGAGCGGGCGAGCAGTTGACGGACCTGCTCGACGAGAAACACACCGCTCTCAAGGCGTCCGAGGACGATCTGTTCCGCGTCGACCTGCCTGCCTACGGTTACCGGTGGCTCCGTGTCGGCACCCCGGCGGACGACCCCGAAAGGGTTGCTTGCGGCTGACCTGCCCGTCGTACCGGCGTCGGCTCTCGTGCCGACGCGCAGGAGATCTTCCTTCGAGATCATCGATTGCCCCATTGCCCCATTGCCCCATTGCCCCGTCGGTGCCGGCGGTACGGCCCACCCTCAGGAGTGCGGCGGCGACGTCGCGGGACCGGTGGCGCGGCGGGAGGTCATCACGGCGGCGGCGATCGCGGTCGCCGCCAGGATCGCCCCGGCTGTGGCCAGGGCCGCCTGCGCGGCGGCGCGCGGCGCGTCCGCGCCGGCGAGGTAGATGCCGCCGACGACCGCGACGCCCAGCGTGCCGCCGAGTTGTTGGACGGCGTTGAGGAGCCCCGCGGCGGAGCCGGTCTCCTGCGGCCCGACACCGCGCAGCGCAGTGGTGAAGAACGGTGGCGTGAACAACCCGGTGCCCAGGCCCGCGACGGCAAGGGCGAACGGCAGGGCCACGGGGTACGCGTCGGGCGCACTCGCCCGGTAGGCGAGGACGGCCCCGGCCAGGCCGGTGGCGAGGGTGGCTATGCCGGCGTGCATGACGCGGGTTCCGTGGCGCGGGACCAGACAGGACCCCGCGGCCCATGACCCGACGGCCAGGCCGGTCGACCACGGCAGCAGTGTCAGACCCGCGGTGAGCGGGCCGCGGCCGAGGCCCAGTTCCAGGTGCAGCACCACGGTGATCATGACGGCGTTCATGACGGCGAAGAACAGCGTTGAGGTGGCCAGCGCCGCCGGGAACGCGCGGCCCCGCAGCAGTGCCGGTTCGATCAACGGGGCCCGGCCCAGGCGGGCGGTACGGCGCTGATGGGCGACGAACAGTGCGAGGACGACAGTGCCCGCCGCGGCGACGGCCCATGCCACCGGGCCCGGGGTGCCGGTGGCCAGCGGGCAGACCATCAGGGCGGTGCCCGTCATCGCCAGCACGGTCCCGGCGGGGTCGAGGCGCGGGCGGGACGGGGCGCGGTCCTCACGCAGTCGCGGCGCGATCGCCAGCACGGCGACGGCAAGGGGAAGATTGACGAGGAACACCGCGCGCCACGACGACCCGAACACGTCGGCGTGCGTCAGGACTCCGCCCAGCACCGGCCCGAGCACCGCGGACAGGCCCATGACCGGGCCGATGGCGCCGAGTGCCTTGGGCAGTTCGTCGCCGTCGAACATCGCGCGGATCAGCCCGAACGTCTGCGGGATGATCAGTGCCGCTGCGGCGCCCTGCAGTGCGCGCAGTCCGATCAGCGCCTCGGCGTCCGGGGTGAGCGCGCACGCGAGCGAGGTGGCGGCGAACGCGGCGACGCCGACACGGAAGACACGGCGACGGCCGGCGATGTCGCCCAGCCGGGCGCCGGTCAGCAGCCCGAGCGCGAACGCGAGTGTGTACGAGGCGCTGAACCACGGGATGGCGGCGCTCGCGCCGCCGAGGTCGGTGTGGATGACCGGGCCGGCGACCTGGACGATCGTCGCGTCGAGGAGGTTCATGGCCTCGGCGACCAGCACCGCGGCCAGGGCGAGCCACCGCCACCGGTACACGGGCTCCGCCCCCGACGGCCCGGGCACGGACTCAGCCGACGGCTCGGTCGCGCGCGGGGCCCCGGAGAAGGGCGGTGCGTGGCGCACATCCGGACCCCGATTCCGGCGCGGGTCGGCGGGTGTGCTGCTGTGCGTGGCGCGGGACATGCTCTCTCCCCTGCGGTGTCCGGGACGGTGGCCGCCCCGGTGAGGCGTCCGGTGACCACCGTGCCGCTCATCCCGCATCAGCTTCTATCCTTGAACCGTAGATGAGCGATTACTTCCATACAGCTCGGCTGGTTCGGTGAATATGCTCGTACTGGATGATCTGGACCGTGGCCTGATCCACGCGCTGCAGGTGGACGGGCGGGCGCCGTTCACGCTCGTCGCCGACGTGCTCGGCTCCTCCACGCAGACCGTGGTGCGCCGCTATCGCCGCCTGTACGCGGAGGGCGGCCTTCGCGTGGTCGCGCTGCCCGCGCCGCGCAGCTCCGGCAGCCACCAGTGGTTCGTGCGGCTGACCGCCGCGACGCGTTCCGCGCACGACATCGCGGTCGCGCTCGCGCGCCGCCCCGACACCTCGTGGGTACGGCTGACCTCCGGCGGCACTGAAATCGTGGCGATCATCCACACCACGCCCGCAGGCCCGGACGCCCACGCGTTGCTGCTGCGCGACATCCCGCGCACCGCAGGGATCACCGCGGTCTCCGCGCACTACCTGCTGCACACCTACTTCGGCGGGCCGACCGCGTGGCGCGGCCGTGTCCACGCCCTCGACGCCGTACAGCAGGCGCGGCTGCGGGCCGAGAGCGGCGCAGGTCCCGGACCGGACGCCGCTCCCGCGCACGTCACCGCGGTGGCCCGAGGCGAGCAGACGGCAGGATCCGGGCCGGAACCGGAGGCGCCCGTGTACCTGCTCACCGACGCCGATCGGCGGCTGCTCGACGCACTGCGCGACGACGCCCGTATCAGCTACGCCGACCTCGCTGCCGCGACCGGCTCGACCGCGCCCACGGTGGCCCGCAGGCTCACCGAACTGCGTGCGCGCGGCGCGCTGTTCTTCGACGTGGACATCGACCCGGCGCTGCTGGGCATCACCGTCTCAGCGCTGCTGTGGATGCAGGTGGCGCCATCCCGCCTGGACGATGTCGCCACCGCGCTGGCCGGGCACGAGGAGCTGGCGGTGGTCGCGGCGACGACCGGTCCGACGAACCTGGTCGCGCACGCGCTGTGCCGTGATGCTGAGGAACTGCACCACTACCTGACCCGGAAGGTGGCGTTGGACGCGATCACACGGATCGAGACCGCGCCGGTGCTGCGCACGTACAAGGCCGCTGCCACGTTGCGGACCGGCTGAGCAGGGCCGCACCCGGCGCGGTGGCACCCACGGGTCGGTCGAGTCGCCGAGCAGGATCGGCAACAGCTGCAAGATCCCGGGCGACTGGGGCGACTGGGGCGAGATCCAGCGAGGGTCCAGCAGCGCTTGTTTCTCGATGCTCTGGGTGGGGTTGCATCGCGGTTTCGGGGCACTCGACAGACATCGCATCAGACCACGCCTGGAGGTACGTAATGATCGCCCTCGGCATCATCCTGCTTGTCATCGGTTTCCTGACCGGCATATCGATCCTGTGGACCCTCGGCATCATCCTCGCCGTGATCGGCGCCGCGTTCTGGATCATGGGGTCCATGGGCCACGCGGTCGCCGGCCGACGCCACTATTGGTGACGCAGCAGCCCCCGAACGCCGACGGTGCCAAGACGGCCGTCGCGCTGCTTCCTGCCGTGGGGGCCTCTTCGCAGAGGCCCCCGCAGCGAAGTCCGGCGGGCGGCCCGGACGCTGTCGCCTTTTCTCGTGGGGCACTGATCATCGGCGGACGGTTGGATCCCGGCTCGATCCGGCACGGACCTCACCCTGCACGGGACGGTGACCTTCGCGAAGGTGTGGCTGTCGAGCGCCAAGCCCCGCACGTCCCTGAGGTCAACCGGCGCTATGGATCCACCGCACGTACACAGGAACATCAGCGGTGTTGTCCCGACGCCCGTGACAGCTGCGCAGACAATTGCGCCCTGCGTTACTCCTCAGAGCGCCGGCAACTGGTCATACGTCCGGAATGTGTAGGTGGCGTCGTAGGCCATCAGATTTCCGCTCGATGCCGGCAGACCGAGCCGCCGGTTGAGCGGCGCTGACAGCGGCCCGCAGCCTTCAGCGGTGGGGGCGGCGAAGGTGTCGTCATACGCCGAGAACTTGATCAGGGGCGGGTCCTGGGAGACCCACTGCGAAGGACCTGATCGCTTCAGCTGGAAGTCGATCGGCGCGTTCGCCCCGATAGTGCATTCCTTCGCCAGCAGCGGGCTCAACAGCCGGAAGCGCAGACTGAACTGCCCGGTGTAGAAGTCGGACCGGCCACCGTACTCCGCCTTGATCGCCAGTCGGAGCTGCCGCGGGTACTCACCTGCCGCGGTGCCGGTCAGTCCGCCCGGAACGGCGGTGGGCGCCGTATGCATCGCACCCCACACCTGCCCCCTGGCGCCGTCCGGCATCGGCCCCTCGGCATGCGTCATGGTGATCGGGGCGAGAGCTACGGTGACCTTGCCCATCGTCAACTTCGGTTCCGCGGTGTGCACTTCACATCTCCACCGGACCGGATCGACCCCGGCGGGAAGTGGCGGGCAGTCACTGAAGTCCGCCGCGGGCCGGGCAGCGGCGGTGCCGGCACTCGATCCGGCGTACGCGGGACCCGCAGTGCACACCCCTGCAAGGCCCGCCAGGGCTGCGGCCCCGGCGAGGGTTACCGCTGCGCGGCGGCCAAGAGTCGGGCGGGAGACATCCGCTGTGGTGTTCGACATGACCAACAGCCTGCTGGCCAGGACCGGCCAACCGCTATCCGTGATGTCCCTGCCCCAACCCCCATCCAACCCTGATGGCCCGTCAGGGTGCGCGGTTCAGGCCGGGGCGGCGTTGCTGTGGAGACGGTCCGAACCTGGATGCGGCGACACCGAAGACGCTTCCTTCGTGGCACAGACCGCGGGCGGTGCACGATTCCCGTACCCGCGGACTCCCGCCGGACGGTTGGTTCCGAGCAGCAGGCCGCCGGCACGCCGAGCCGACTCGGAGCTCCGTCGCCTGTGTCGGCAGCACGAGGCCCTGCTGGAGTCGCTTCGGTGGCCTCGCCGGGAGCCCGCCGCCGTTCCGCGTTCGGCCGCGAAGGACTGGGGTGTCACCACGGTGCGAGCGGGCCGGGAACCGGGTTGCGTGGACCACTGCAGGAACGACACGTCGCCACGTCGGAGGGCTGAGCCATGACCGCGCCGATCCCCGTCTACTTCATCCACGGGCTGTGGCTGCACAGCACCTCCTGGCAGCCGTGGGTCGACCTGTTCCGTCAGGAGGGTTACGAGCCGTCCGCCCCGGGCTGGCCCGGCGACCCCGACACTGTCGCGGAAGCCCGCGCGAACCCGGAGAGCATCGCCGACCACGGCATCGACGACGTCGTGGAGCACTACGCGGCACTGATCGCCGAGCTGCCCGCGCCGCCGGTCCTGATCGGCCACTCGTTCGGCGGCATGATCGCGCAGAAGCTGCTCGGCCAGAACCGCGCCGCGGCGGCCGTAGCGATCGACGCCGCGCAGATCAAGGGAGTCCTGCCGCTGCCCCTGTCGGCGCTCAAGGCGACGCTTCCGGTGTTCCGGAACCCCGCCAACAAGCGTCGTGCGGTGTCCTTGAGTGCCGAGCAGTTCCGGTTCGCCTTCGGCAACGCGGTCTCGGAGGAGGAATCCGCGGCCTTGTACGAACGCTGGACCATCCCCGCCCCGGGCAAGCCGCTCTACGAGGCGGCGTCGGCCAACTTCAACCCGCACTCTCCGGCGAAGGTCGCCACCGAGAACTCCGGACGGGGCCCGCTGCTGCTGATCTCGGGCGGCAAGGACCACACCGTTCCCGAGACCGTCACCCGCGCCACCCTCAAGCAGTACCGGCACTCCGACGCGGTCACCGACATCATCGGCTTTCCCGATCGGGGGCACTCCCTGACCATCGACGGGGGCTGGCGTGAAGTCGCCGAAACGGTGCTGACCTGGCTGGGACGGCAGAACCTGGAGGTCGCGCGATGACGTCGAGCACGTTCCGGCCCTCCGCCTTCGACCTCGGTCTGGCCGGGCGGAGCGCCGTGGTCACCGGCGCGGGGCGCGGGATCGGTCTGGCGGTCGTCGAGGGCCTCCTCGGAGCCGGCACCCGCGTCGTCGCAGGGTCCAGGAGCCGCACCGATGCCCTCGACTCCCTGGTCAAGGGAGGTGCTGAACTCACCGTCGTGGAGCTGGACCTGGCCGATCGCGAGGCCCCGGCCGCGCTGGTCGCGGAGGCGGTCGCCGTATACGGCGGCGTCGACGTGCTGGTGAACAACGTCGGCGCGGTCCGCCCCCGCGTGGACGGCTTCCAGGCCGTGTCCGACGCCGACTGGGAGTGGGCCCTCACCATCAACTTCATGGCCGCCGTGCGGGCCACCCGTGCCGCGCTGCCCCACCTGATCACGAGCGGCGACGGACGGATCGTCACCGTCTCCTCGGTCAACGCCCGACTGCCCGATCCGCTGGTCATCGACTACAGCGCCGCCAAAGCGGCCTTGACGAACTTCTGCAAAGCCCTGTCCAAGCAGGTCGGGTCGGAGGGAGTCCGCGTCAACACGGTGAGTCCCGGGCCGGTCGAGACCGCGCTGTGGAAGGGAGCCGGTGGCGTCGCAGCCACCGTCGGGCAGTCGCTGGGAGTCGATCCGGGCGAGGTGGCCCGCAACGCCGCAGGAGCAGCGGCGACCGGCCGGTTCACGACCCCGGCCGAGGTCGCCGACGTCGTGCTCTACCTGGCAAGCCGGCGCTCCGGGAACATCACCGGCGCGGACTTCGTGATCGACGGCGGCATGATCGACGCCCTCTGACGTGCGCCTGTGACATAGGCATCCTGATCACCGGCCGGCCTCAGGGCCCGCCGGTGGACTTCCCGCCCGGTGCTGAGGCTTCAGCCCCGACCGAAGGAGGGAGCAACCCCGACCCGAATCCTCGTTCCCCTCTCAGATCGTCGGCCGCGGCGCAGTACCCTGACCTTCCAGGCAGACCGCGTGGGGGCCCGGCTGATGGGGGGACCGTGGAACTCGTCGGCCGGGATGATCAGCTGGATCTGTTACGCCGGCTGCTGGCCGAGCCACTGAGCTACGGGAGCGCGGTGCTCGTCCGCGGCGCGCCCGGCATCGGGAAGACGGCGCTGCTCGCCGCGACCGCCCATGTCGCCGAAGGGCTCGGCTATCAGGTGCTGCGCACCAGTGGCGTCGAGGCCGAGAGCGAGATCCCTTACGCCGGTCTGCAGCGTGTCCTCCGTCCGTTGGGCGCAGGACGCGCCGGGCTCGCCGCCTCACACCAGCTGGCTCTGGACACCGCCCTCGGGCACGCCGGGGCCGGTGTCCGCGACATCTTCCTGGTCGCTCTGGCGGTCCTCAACCTCCTGGCCGACGCGGCTGCGGTCGCACCGGTGCTGGTCCTGGCCGACGACGTCCAGTGGCTCGACGACGCCACTGCCGACGTCCTGGCCTTCGTGGCGCGCAGAGTCGGCACCGAGCCGGTGGTCATGGTGGGAGCGGCCCGGGAGGGATACCGGTCACGGCTGAACTCCGACGAGCTCACCTCCGTGATCCTGGACCCGCTCACGGACGGCCAGGCCACGGAGCTGCTTGCGGACCGCGCCCCCGACCTGCGTCCCACCGCGCATCGTCGTCTCCTTGCCGAGGCGGCCGGCAACCCGTTGGCACTGACCGAGCTGTCGCGCACACTCGGTGCGTCGGCCGATCCGCACATCTCCCAACTGCCCCTCACCGAGCGGCTCGAACGGGCCTTCACCGACCGCCTGGAGACCCTGCCCGACCTCACCAGAGGTCTGCTGCGGATCGCTGCCCTCAGCGACAGCGGGTCGCTGCCCGAGATCTACCGTGCGACGCGGGAGTTCACGGGTATGGCGGCCGGACCCGATGACGTCGACCCGGCAGTGCGCGTTCAGCTCGTCCAAGTCATCGGCACCGAACTGCGGTTCGGGCATCCGCTGATGCGGTCGGCGATCCACCAGACCATGCCCACCGGCATCCGCCATGGCGCGCACGCCGCCCTCGCCGCCGTGCTCGACGAAGATCCGGACCGGCAGCTACGTCACCGGGCCGCCGCGGCCGACAAGCCGGAAGAGTCGGTCGCCGCCGCTTTGGAGGACGCCGCTCACCGGGCCGCACGCCGCGGCGGTATCGCGGCGGCCGTCGCAGCCCTCGAACAGGCCGCCGTGCTCAGCGAGGACGCCGGCCGCCGGGCGGAACGCCTGTTGCGTGCGGCCGACTTCGCCGTCGAACTCGGTCGCCCCGAGACCGTGACCCGACTGCTGGACCAGGCGCTCACCGGGCCGCTGTCGCGGCGGCAGCACGCCACCGTGGTCTGGCTGCGCGGCAGCTTCGACGAGGGACTCCACAGCCACGCGTCCGGCGCCGTCTCCCTGACGGCACTGGCCGAGGAGGTGGCCGCGGAAGACCACGCGCTGGCGCTGCGGATCCTGTGGAGTGCCGCGCAGTTGTGCTTCTGGTCCGACCCCGGCCCAGGCGGCCGCCGTAAGGTCCTTGAGGCCGCGGAACGGTTGGAGCTGGACGAGCGCGATCCGTGGCGGCTGGCCATCTGCGCCTACGCCGCCCCCATCGACCGCGGCTCCTTCCTTCTGCACCGCGCCCGACACGTTGAGCCGAAGGAGGGCGACGACGGCCGCACCTACCGCATGCTCAGCACCGCATCACTGCTCGCCGGAGGCTTCGACCTGGCCCGGGTGTTCTCGGCGGCAGGCGGCGCGCCGCTGCGCGCCCAGGGACGCCTGGGACTGTTGGCCCGTACGGTCGGCGCGGACGCGTGGAGCGCCCTGGTGGTCGGCGACCTGGGTGCGGCGATCGCCGCCACCGAGGAGTCACGAAGGCTGGCGCGCGAGACCAGCCAGACGATGATGTACGGGCTGATGACCGCCACCGCGGCCAAACTGGCCGCACTGCGCGGCGAGGTGGATTCCGCCCTGAGGCTGGCCGAGGAAGCGGAGGAGATCGGCCTTCCGGCCGGGGCGCGGCCGGTGTTGGCCACCGCATCGATGGCACGTGGACTGGCCGCGTTGGGCGCCGGACGGTTCGAGGAGGCCTTCGGTCATCTGCGACGGCTTCACGATCCGGCGGATCCCGCCTTCCAGGTCGCCCTGCGGCTGACCGCAGTGGGTGACCTCGTCGACGCCGCGACCCACTGCGGGCAGCTGGAAGCCGCGCTTCCGATCGTCATGGAGTTGGAAGAGGTCGCCACGGTGACCACCGCGCCGGTGCTGCACGCCGACCTGCGTCTGGTCCGGGCCCTGCTGGCCGCCGACGAGGACGCCGACCTCCTCTTCACGGCTGCGCTGGGTGCCGATCTCACTGCCTGGCCGCTGATCAGGGCCCGGACCCACCTGCTCTACGGCGAATGGCTACGGCGTCGGCGGCGCAGCGTCGAGTCCCGCGACCATCTCCGGGCGGCCCGTGACATGTTCGACGCGCTCGGCGCGATCCCCTGGGGGGAGAGAGCCCGGCAGGAGCTGCGTGCCTCGGGTGAGACCAGCCGCCGCCGGACCCCGGACGCCCGTGACCAGTTGACCGCCCACGAGCTGCAGATCGTCCGGCTCGCCGCTGACGGGCTGACCAACCGCGAGATAGGCCAGCGGCTCTACCTGTCGCACCGCACCGTCAGCTCGCATCTGCATCGGATCTTCCCCAAGTTGGGCGTGGTCTCGCGCACCGAGCTGCGGACCGTGGTCAGCGCACTGCGCTGACCACCGTCACATGACGCTCGCCGACGTGTGCGCGGCGCTCCTAGCGTTCCCCAGGTAGAGGGCATCGACGAGTGGGGGAGCGGTCCCATGGTGTGGAACGCGGCTCGGCAGGCATCCGTCCGACCTGTGGCCACGTTCGCCATGGTCGGCCGTCACGCCGAGCGGGCAGCCGTCGGACAGCTGCTCGACGCGGTGCGCGACGGCCTGAGCGGCGCCCTGGTCCTGACCGGCGAACCCGGAATCGGCAAGACCCGGCTGCTGGAGTACGCCGCGACCCGGGCCGCGGAACTGCGCGTGGTCCGGCTGACCGCGGTCGAGCAGGAGACCGGTCTTGGCTTCGGCGCGCTGCACCGGCTCCTGCGGCCGTTCCTGAACCGGGTGGCCCGGCTGCCCGACCCGCAGCGAGCCGCACTGGACGCGGCTCTGGGTCTGGCGGCGAGGCTGCCCTCGGACCGTTACCTGGTCGGCCTGGCAACACTGACACTGTTGTCCGAGGTGGCCGCCGATCAGCCACTGCTGCTGTTGGTGGACGATGCGCAATGGCTGGACCGGGAGTCGGCCGAGGCGCTCGCTTTCGCCGCCCGCCGGCTGCATGCCGACTCCCTCGGCCTGATCATCGCCGTCCGCGAAGGGCTCGCGGGCACGGGCCTGTTCGACGCACTGAGCGTGCATTCGGTCACCGGCTTGCCCGAGGCGGAGGCCAAGGTCCTGCTCTCCTTCGGCACCCGGCGGGTGGACCCGGCCGTGGCCGACCGGATCGTCATCGGGACCGGCGGCAATCCGCTCGCACTGCTGGAACTCGCCGATGCCCTGACGGCCGAGCAGTTGTCCGGTATCGCCCCCTTGCCAGATCCACTGCCGGTGGGCCGTCTGCTGGAAGAGCATTTCCAGCGCCGGGTGCGAGCCCTGCCGCCGGAGACCGGAACCCTGTTGTTGCTGCTCGCGGCGGCCCCGTCGGGCGAGGCGGCGATGATGTGGCGCGCCGCAGGCACGCTGGGCCTGTCGCCCCGCGCTGTCGAGCCGGCGGTCGCCGCGGGCATCCTCGGCCGTGGCGTGCCGACGGCCTTCCGGCATCCTCTGATCCGCTCCGCGGTGTACTCCGGCGCCGATCCCGGCGAGCGCCGCCGGATGCACGCGGCGCTCGCCGCCGCCTGCGACTCCGTGCGGGACACCGACCGCCGTGCCTGGCACCGGGCCGAGGCGTCCGAGGGAGTGGACGAGAAGGTCGCCGCCGACCTGGAGGCCGCCTCCGAACGCGCCCGGTCCCGCGGCGGCTACTCCCAGCAGGCCCTGTTCCTGTCGCGCGCCGCTGATTTCACCAGCGACCCGGCCAAACGGACAGAGCGGCTGCTCGACGCGGCGCAGGCCCATCTGATGTCCGGCGACGCATCGGCGGCACGGACCGCGCTCGACCTGGCCGGAGCCGACATCCGTGGCCCGGTCATGCGCACTCGTGAGCTGCGCATGCGGGCCACCTCACAGATGTTCCAGATCCTCGTCGCCGACGTCCCCGCCATGCTGATGGACGCCGTGGCCAGGCTCGGTCCGCAGGATCCGCGGCTGACCTGGGAACTGCTCTGTGAGGCGCTGCACGCCGCGCTGGTCGCCCATGGCCGCACGCACGGCACGTCGTTGGCCGAGGTCGCGGCGGCCGTCGTCGCAGTGCAACGAGCCTCGGACACTGCCACGCCCGGCCGTGACCTGCTGATGGAGGGTCTGGCCCGTCGGGTGGCCGAGGGCTACGAGCACGGCGCGCCCGTGCTGCGCACCGCCCTGGAACGGTTGCGCACCGGTGGCGAGTTCGGGGACACGAACAGTCCGCTGGCGGTGATGGTGGCCATGGGCTGTGACGATCTGTGGGACATCGAGGCCGGGCGCGAACTCACCGATCGCCTGGCGGCGGCGGACCGCGACGCCGGCGCACTGTACGCGCTGAGCATGACGTTGCTCGTCGAAGCGCGCTGTGAACTCTGGGACGGGCGGTTCACGCAGGCGGAGGTCCGCTACGCCGAGTTCGACGACATTGCGGAGGACACCGGCTTTCCCGGCGGCGGGGACATCAACCGGCTCCACCTGTTCGCCCTGACCGGCCGGGAGGCCGAACTGCGGGCAGCGGTGCGGCGGACCGCGGAGATGAGGGGCAGCGGCCACGGCCTGCTCCAGTTGCTGGCGCAGCACGCGCTGACCCTGTTCGAGCTGGGGCAGGGACGTTACCGGCAGGCGTTGCGGCACGCCCGAGCGGTTTTCGTGGCCGACCCCCCGGCCTGCGGCAACCTCGTTCTTCCTCTGCTCATCGAGGCCGGTGTACGGGTCGGCGACCGAGTCGGCGCAGCCGAGGCCCTGGCCCGGCTGGAGGTGCGCGCCCCGCTCGCGGATACGCCCTGGGCCCTGGGCACCCTGGCTCTGGGCCGGGCGTTGACAGCCGAGGGCGACGAGGCCGAACGGTTCTACCAGGAGTCGGTCGATGTGCTGGGAACGGTTCCGACGGCCCTGGAGCAGGCCCGGGCGCGACTGCTGTTCGGCGAATGGCTGCGTCGCCGCAAGCGGCGTTCCGATGCCAGGACGCAGTTGCGTGCCGCGTATGAGAGCTTCGACGCCTTCGGTGCGGTGCCGTACGCCGAGCGGGCCCGGGTCGAGTTGCTGGCCACCGGCGAGACGGCCCGCAGGCGGACGGAGGAGACCAGGTTCGATCTCACGCCGCGGGAACGGCAGGTGGGCTCCATGGCCGCCTCGGGGCTGACCAACGCCGAGATCGCGACGCGGTTGTTCATCACCACCTCGACCGTCGAGTTTCACATGAACAAGGTGTTCCGCAAGCTCGGCATCACCTCCCGGAGGCAGATACCTCGCGCGATCGGCGAACCGGACCCGGCGGCCGACGGTTGAGCGGTCAGCACCGTTCAGCACGCGTCGTACGCCGGGCCGTGAGCGAGCCGGGTCGGGGCCGGGGTCAGGAGAGCGTGAAGTCCTGGAACTCCGCGATCCCGCGGGTGCCGGTCCAGCCGTTCGCCGCCGTCATGAAGACCCCCACGTCCTGGGTGCCGGCGGCGCCGCCCGGTGTGGCCGTGCCGATGGTGGTCCACGTCGTGCCGTCGGTGCTCGCCTCACCCGTGTAGGCGGAGCCGGCACGGGTCAGGCGCAGGAACACCGGTGCGGCGAAGGAACCGGCCGTCTTGATCGAGTCGAACGTTCCGTCCTGGCCGGAGTCCCAGGACAGCACGCATCCGTTGGACGGCGTCACGGCCAGGTTGACGTACCCGGGCGAGCCGTCGGCGGACAGGTCGTTGCGCACGATCAGCCCGGCGCGGGCCCAGCCGCCGGTGCTGTCCTGCGAGACGACCTTCACCGTGGCGGTGGAAGCGGTCCCGAACGCGCCCGCACGGTGGATGGCACCGAACTGGTTGGTGCCGGCCCACAGGTCGGCGCCCGCGCCCTCGATGGCCAGCGCAGTGCCCGACTGGCCGAAGACGGCGTCGTTGAAGCTCACGGTCCGGTACGGGTCCCGCACTCCCGTCGCCGCCATGAGCCGCACCGACGCCGTGGCCGTCCCCCTGGGCGAGGCCGCCGAGGCGCCGCTGCGGTAGGCGGCGGTGGCCGGGACGCGGGTCACCAGGTCGGCAACGGTGCCGGTGAGCGTCAGCTCGAAGTCCGCCGAGAACGTCCGGCCCGGTGCGACCGAGGCGGAGGTCACCGTCCCGACCGGCTTCGCGGTCATCCCCGCGGGCGCCTGGACGGACAGCGTCACCCCGGTGGCCGGCGCGAACCCGTTGCGGTTGGTGAAGGCCACCGTGACGGTGACCGCACCGCCCTCCGTCACCGCGCCCTTGGGGGAGGAAGCGGTCAGCGTGGCCTGGTGCGGGTCGGCGGCCAAGGTGTCGTGGACCCGCCGCGCCAGCTTGTGGACGTCACCGGTGGTCCTCGTCGGGTAGGTGTCGTGCCGGTGCGCCCAGTCGTCCTCCAGCGCGAACCAGTCGAAGGCCTTCGGGGCGCGGTGCTCCTTCAGGGCCCGGGACAGTTCCTGGAAGTACGTCTTCCAACGGGTCAGATACAGGCCTGCGACCAGTCCGGACCACTCCCGGTTGGCGTAGTCGTGCAACCCCTCCTCGCTGCTGACCCGGCCGCCCCAGGTGGTGATGATCGACCGTGCGTCGTACTCCAGTTGGTCCTTCTCGGCCCTCGTGCCGCCCCAGGAGCGGGCGTCGGCCAGCCACCGGCCGAGCAGGTGCTGCCCGCTGGTGGCCAGCACCTTGTCCATGAGCCGCATCCAGTCCAGCCAGATAGTGGTGAGTTCATCGAAACGGGCGCGGTCGGCCGTGTCGTAGGCGGCCTTGATCTGTGGCAGCAGCATCCGGCTCCGGTTGGACAGCACCTGCCGGGTCACGTCTGCCAGGTCGTACCGGTAGGCGGAGCTGTCGCGCAACGCGGGCGCCACCTGCAGCAGTTCGGTCAGCGCCCGGTCGAAGACGGTGGTGTCGTAGCGGTCCGCCTCCGGGCCCCAGGCGGCGGCCTTGTTCGCGCCGAGGCTCGGGCGGGCCCCGAACAGTCCGTCGGGTGCCTCGCTCCAGGCGTCGGCGCGGCTCATGCCGTACGCCGTGTCGCGGATGGTCTGCCAGGCGGCGAGGGCGTGCGGGTCCGCTGCGCCGTAGCGGGACACGGCATACGAGGCGAACCAGTCGTCGAGGTCGATCGTGCCGGGTGTCCAGGCCAGGTCGGTGAGCAGGGCGAGCGCGGCGTGGTTGTTGTCGGCGCCCTCCGGCATGGCGGCGATGCCGGCCAGGGCGCTGTTGTCCTTGTCCCGCCACTTCGGGTACTGCTCCACCCAGTCGGGGGCGTTGGCGCCCATCGGGGTGTGGCCGCCGAAGTTCCAGATGCTGCCGAACGCGTAGGGGGTGCCGCCCCAGTCGCTCTCCCGGTCGGTGACCGTAGTGTAGCGGTCGGAGAGGCCGTCGACGACGAACATCCGGGCCTTGTCGACGGCGTCGAGGATGTCCTTGCTCGGGTTGTTCTGCCAGCCGAGGATGGCCCAGACGGCGCCGGGGTGGGCTTTGCGCAGTGATGCCTCCACGGCCTTGGCGGCCTGTCCCACGGGTACGTCGCCCGGGTTTCCGCCTTCGTGCAGCAGGTCCATCTTGTACATCGAGCTGTCGCCGAAGCGTTCCGACTGGGCGCGGTAGAAGGTGGCTGCGACCTCTGCGAACACGGTCGTCCGAGGGTCGAGCCAGTCGGGCCGCTTGAAGGCGCCCCAGTCGCCCTGGGGCACGACCCGCGCGTCTCCGCCGTTCCTCGCCACGAACCCGTCGGGCACGGTTCCGAAGTAGCCGGGCAGCACCGGGGTCATGCCCAGGTCCCGCAGCCGATCGGTGATCTTCGCGGCGAGGTCGGCGCGCCTCTCGATGAGCCGCCGGGACACCGGGCCGCCGAACCCCGACATGTTCTGCAGGAGCCACCACGGCTGATGTGCGGGGGCCGGGATCCAGGCCCGCAACTCCGCGTCGGAGTAGCCGAATGCGCGAAAGGTGTCGTAGTAGACGGCGTCGGCGCCGGTGTAGACGAGGACCTCGTTGACGCCGTGCAGGGCGAGGACGTCCAGTTCCCGCTGCCATGCGTCCCAGTCGCGGTAGGGGCCGGTGTAGCCGTCGTTGGTGTCGTTGAGGGCGAACCGGTGCGGGACGTTGGCCGTCGCGGCGATCTCGCCGTCGGGGGCGGGCAGCAGCCGGGGCAGGTCCAGCTGTTCGCCGTTCCAGGAGATGTCGGCCTGCGCCGCCCGCGCGAGATAGGTGTTGAGACCGGTGAGCAGCACCGCGGGGCTGGTGCCCTGCACGGTGATTGCACCGGGCCGGCCCGTGACGCGGAACCGGTCGGCGCCGCCGGGGGCCAGCGCACAGAGCGTGACCTGCCGGTGGTGACCGGGCAGCAGGCGGCGCAGCGCCACCGACGCGGGGGTCGTGTCGAACGGCTTCGCGGCCTGGCCGGCCGGCCCCGGAGCCGCGTGGGCGCCCTGTGGTGGGGACAGCAGCACCACACCGCCGAACGCGGCCGCTCCCGTCAGCAGACCTCTGCGGCTGAGGGGTTGATTGCCTGTCATGGACGTTCCTCTCAGGACTCTGCGGATCTTTCGAGCTCAGGTCGGCGCGGCCGAACCGCGGCTCGGATCAGGTGACGGTCATCGCGAAGATGTGCAGGGCGGGACCACTGCTGCCCACGCCGTCGCCGACCTTCGGCAGCACGACGGAGTACAGCTCCCTGTCCTGCAGGTCGACGCCGAAGGTGAAGAGGCTGACCGGGTTGTCGTCGCGGCCCGACGGGAGGTTGCGGTAGGGCAGCACCACCGCGGCCGAGGCGTACGCCCCGTACCAGTCGGGGACGTCGACCAAGAAGTCCTGCTCGGTGCCGTCCGCGTACACGACCTTGCCGGTGCCCTGGCCCGCGCCCCAGGTGCTGGTGCCGAGGAAGGCCAGCCGTCGGCCCGTGCCGGACAGCCGTACGCTCTGGCCGAGCGACACCACGTTGTCCTTGCCGCCCGGCTCGGTGTCCGGCCAGGTGAAGGCGGTTCCGTCGTGGGTGACCGTGGCGCCGGGGGTGAGGCCGGCCGAGGCGAGCGCCTCGGCGGACAGGCTGGAGCGCGAGCCGTCGATGTCGGCGGTGGAGGTGGCGGTGTCGGAGGAGATCCCGGCGTTGTCGAAGGCGCCGGCCAGTGACCGGTAGGGCAGGTGGAGCAGCGAGGTCACGCGGGCGCAGTCGGATCCGTGCTCGTGCACGTCGAAGACCGCGTGGGCGATGAGCGGGACGACGCCCTCGGCGTCGTCGGACAGCCGGGTCTGCCAGGTCCGGGTCACCGAGCGGCCGGGCGCCACCGTGCCGAGGGAGACCGTCCGGCCGGTGCCGCCGTCGGCGGAGAAACACAGTGCCGTGCCGCGCAGCGCGATCCGCGTGGTGTTGGTGAGTTCGGCCGTCAGGGTCACCGGCTGACCGGGACCGGGGGCGGCCGGCTCGAAGGTGAGCGAGACGGGCGGGGTGAGGAAGTCCTCCTGGGGGCGGTAGCGGCTCATGCTTCCTCCACGGTGAAACGGTCGAAGACCGCGCGGACGGTCGTACCGGGATAGTTGGTGTTGACCGCGCTGGCGACCACGCCGGCGTCCATGGCCCCGCTCGCCGAGGGCACCGTGACGCTCGCGACCTCGGTCCACGACAGCAGGTTGGTGGTGCTGTACGCCGTGTACGTGGTGCCGGAGCGGACCAGCCGCAGCCAGGATGGGTGGGCCGAACCGCCGCCGCCTGCCCAGGTGTCGAGACGCCCGTCGCCGTCGCTGTCGGTCATGAACTCCAGGCCGTACCGCAGCGACATCGTCAGGACGGCGTAGCCGCCCTTCTCGGGTGCGGTCAGGTCGTTGGCGACGGCGATGCCGTACTTCGCGGTGGGGTTGTCGGTCCCGGTGAGGCCGACCGCCTCGACCTGCACCACACCCGACTCGGTGAAGGAGCCGGGGAGGTGGATGACGCCCTTCTCGTCGGTGCCGCCGGACAGGTCCCGGCCGCCCGCCCAGATCACCAACTGGCTGCCGTACTGGCCGAATCCGGTGTCGTCCGCGGTGGTGAACGTGCGGTACGGGTCCCGCACCCCGTTGGGCTCGTAGGGCACCGTGAACGTCTTCGAGGACCGCGCGCAGTCGGTGCTGCGTCCGTCGACGTCGAAGACGACGTGGGCGGTGAACGCGACGTCCCCGGCCACGTCGGCCGGCATCGTCGTCTCCCAGCGGCGGACGGTCCGCGCGCCGCGCCGCAGGTCGCCGAGCGGGATGGTCTGCGCCGCGGTGACGGCGCCGGGGCCGATCAGATGGAGCACGGCGTTGCGGAGCGGGAAGGGGCAGTCGTTGGTGAGGACCGCCGTCGCGGTCACCGTGCCGCCGCCGGTGGGCTCGGCCGGCTCGGTGGTGACGGTGAGCGTGGGCCCCAGGGTGTCGAACGCGGTTCCGCCTCGGACTCCCATGCGGCTCACCGGTTCCAGTCGACGGTGAAGACGTTGGCGATACGGCTGGGAAGGGACGACGGGACGGCGATGTGGATCTTTCCGTCGCGGCGGGTCCACCTCAGGGTGCCGCTCGTGCCGAGGAGCCTGATCCGCGAGGTGGCGCTGATCGGGATGTCCCCGGGTATGGACAGGGTGCCGCTGGGCGCGCCCAGGACGATGATGTTGAACGTGCCGGGCGAGACGGTGTACCGGATGCCGAGCGGGCTGCCTTCCTCCTCCGCCCGCACCCAGGGCGCCGATCCGTAGATCGCGGGGCCGTTGACCTTCAGCCAGGCGCCGATGTCCCGCAGGCGCTCCTGCATGATGGCGGGGATCGTGCCGTCCGCCTTGGGGCCGATGTTGAGCAGCAGGTTGCCGTTCTTGCTGACCACGTCGGCGAGCAGCTGGATCAGGAACTCGGAGGTCTTGTAGTCCTCGTCCGGCTCGTGCTTGTTGTAACCCCAGGAGTAGCCGATGGTCATGCAGCACTCCCACTTCTGCGGGTCCATCGTGGGGTTGGTGCGCTGCTCGTACGTCGCGAAGTCGAAGTGGGTGTCGAACCGGTCGTTGATCACGACACCCTTGGGGTGCTTACGGTTCTTGGCCCGGTTGTAGTAGTGGGCCATGGGTTCTTCGCTGCGCCAGGGCGGGTTGCCGGTGGGGCGGAACCACTGTCCGTCCGCCCACAGCAGTTCCGGGTCGTAGCGGTCGATGATCTCGTACAGCTGCTTGAGCTCGTAGTCGCCGACGTAGTCCGTCACCGGCTTGTAGCCGGTCATCGGGATGTCCTGGTCGGTGTAGAAGTTGCGCATGGGCCGGCCGATCGCCGGGTTGAAGAACTCGCCGAGCGAGTAGTACAGACCGGGCCGTACGGTGCCGCGCTTGCGGGCCGCCGTCATCAGTTCGCCGACGAGGTCACGCTTCGGGCCGTACGCCATGGAGTGACGGTTCGTCACCTTGCTGGGGTAGAGGGCGAATCCGTCGTGGTGCTTGCTGGTCAGCGCGAAGTACTCGGCGCCCGCCTGCTCGAACAGCCGCACCCAGGCGTCCGGGTCGTAGTCGTGCGCGGTGAACTGCGGGATGAGGTCGTCGTAGGTGACGTTCTCGCCGTAGGTGTCGCGGTGGTACTTCCACTCAGCGGTGTCCTTGGTGCTCTGGTACCACAGGTACCACTCGGAGGCGCTTCTCGGTGTCGCGCCGGCGATGGCCGAGTAGATGCCCCAGTGGACGAAGATGCCGAACTTGGCGTCCTTGTACCAGCGCGGCACCGGGTGGGTGTCGAGCGACGTCCTGGTCGGCTGGTAGTCGGCAATGCCGGTGAGGGCCTGGGCGGTGCCGGGCGGGGCGAGGAGTACGGCGCCGCCGACGGCGGCAGCCGTGGTCATGAAGTCCCTGCGATTGACTGCCATTTCGGTGCCTCTCACTTGGTCGTGGAGAAGGAGTCGAAGACCGCGGTGGTGCTCTGGCCGGGGTAGTTGAGGTTGACGGCGCTCGCGACCAGACCCGCGTCGCCGTCGCCGCTCGCGGACGGCACGGTGGCGGCGGCGACCTGCTGCCAGGCGGCTCCGTCGGCACTGGCGTAGGCCGTGTACGTGGTCCCGTCGCGGACGAGTCTCAGCCAGGCGGGGTGGTAGGAGGAGCCGCCACCGGCCCAGGTGTCCAGGCGGCCGTCGCCGTCGCTGTCGGTCAGGAACTCCAGGCCGAACTGCGCGGACATGGTCAGCACGGCGTAGCCGCCCTTCTCGGGCGCGGTCAGGTCGTTGGCGACGGCGATCCCGGCCTTGGCGGAGGGCCCGCTGCCGCTCTGCCCGACGACGCGGGCCGTCACGGAGCCGACGGCGGGCGCGGCGCCGGGCAGATAGACGGCGGCCTTCTCGTCCTTCCACCCGGACAGGTCCTGGCCGCCCGCCCAGATGGCGAACTGGTCGCCGTTCTGCGCGTATTGGGCGTCGTCGGTGGTCGCGGTCGTCCGGTACGGCGCTCGCACGCCGGAGGGGACGGGGATGACCGTGGCGTCCACCTCGTCGGCGTCGAACCGTTGGCGCCCGCTTTGGCGGTAGGAGCTGCGGACCCCCAACGGGTGGGTGCCCCAGGCGGTGTCGGAGCCGGGGGAGACGGTCCAGGCGACGGTGGTGCTCTGCCCGGGGCCGAGGGTGCGCAGGGGCGCGCCGCCCGCCGATTCGGCGGACCAGCCGGCCGGGAGCTCCAGCCGGGTGCGGAGGCTGGTGGCGACCGTGGAGCCGTCGTTGGTCAGCGTCGCCGTGATCTTCGTGCCCTGGCCGCCGGTCCCCAGACTCGGCCGGTACGGGGTGAGGCGGACGCGGGTCGAGGGGCAGTCGCGTGCCACGCGCAGGCCGGGCAGGTCGACGGAGTCGGCGAAGGCCTTCATCCCGGTGTCGTTGGGGTGCAGATGGTCGCCGGAGTCGAACGCGGCGGCATAGCGGGTGGGGTCGGCCGGGTCGCGTACCGCCCGGTCGAAGTCGGCGTACCCGTCGAGGATCCCGCCGGAGTCCCGGACGAACGCGTTGACCTTCTGCCGGTCGGCCTCCTTGGCCTCGGTCCACCAGTCGCCCCAGCCCCGGTACGGGACGACGGTCGCGCCGATCAGCCGCAGGCCGCGGGCGTGCACACGCCGGGCGATCTCCTTCATGCCGTCGATCACCTGGTCGCCGGTGGCGCCGCCCCAGCTGAGGTCGTTGACACCTTCGAAGAGGACCACTGTGCGGGCGTTCGGCTGGGTCAGGACATCGCGCTCCAGCCGTTCGAGCGCCGAGGGATTGCCGTCCGTACCGGCCGTGATCCGGTTGCCGCTGATGCCCTCATTCAGTACTCCGGCGGTGGTCGTGCAGGCGGACAGCCGGGTGGCCACGTAGTCGGGCCAGCGCCGATCGGCGTTCGACGTGGAGGACGCCCCGTCGGTGATGGAGTCGCCGAGCGCCACGACGGAGCCCGCCGCGCTACCGCCCCGCACATCGACCCCGGTCAGGAACGGGAAGGTGGAGTCGGTCCGGGTGAAGGCCCCTCCGGCGGCGTCCCCGGCGTGGTCGCCGCCGCCGTCAGGTGTCCAGTAGACGGTCTGCAGGCCCATCCAGTGCTGGCTGATGTGGGTGAGCCGGCCCGGGAAGTACAGGCTGACCACCACGTCGCTCAGGGCGGGCACGGTGAGCCGGACCTGGTCACTGGCCGCCTGCCCGCCGGCCGGGATCGTCACCTCGCTCTTCCCGCCGAAGCTCAGCCGGCGCGGCTTGGTGACGGCGCTGCCGCCCTCACGCAGTCCGACCGTGGCGTGCCCGATCGTCACCGGTTCGGTGGTGAAGCCGTTGGTCAGCCGGATGCGCACGCTGGACCCGCCCGCGCTCACCCGTACCGGAATGCGCACGGTCACCTCGGAGGTGCCCGGGTCGTACGCGGCGTGCTGGGCGGTGGCCCAGGTCCCCGTCCAGCCCTGCGTCCCCTTCTGCTTCCCTGCCTGTGTCCCCGCCTGTGTCTGCTGCGCCGGTGCCGCGTGCGCCGTGGGGGCCGCCGGGAGCAGCAGCCCTGCCAGCACGGCGACCGTGCCCGCGGCCAGGGCCGCCAGTCTTCTTCGGTGTCCGACAACTCCGAGCACTACGGGTCCTCCTCAGGGACAGCCGCGGCCGAGGCCGAGCGAGGTCAGGTCGATGGAGTCGGCGAAGGCCTTCATGCCGGCGTCGTCGGGATGCAGATGGTCGCCGGAGTCGTACGCCTCGGCGAGTCGCTGCGGGTCGGCCGGGTCGCGTACCGCCCGGTCGAAGTCGGCGTAGGCGTCGAAGACATGGCCGGAGTGCCGCACGAACGCGTTGACCCGCTGGCGCCGGGCCTCCGTCTCCTCGGTCCAGCCACCCCAGGTGAAGCCCTTGTACGGGGTGATCGTGGCGCCGACGACCCGCATACCGCGCTGGTGGGCCCGGCTCGCGATGGTCTTCATCCCGGCGATGATCTGCTCGGCGCTCGCCCCTCCGAGGTCGTTGATCCCCTCGAAGAGGATCAGGGTCCTGGCCCCCGGCTGGGACAGCACATCCCGTTCGAGGCGGTCCAGCGCGGAGGGGTTGGTCTCGGTCCCGGCGGTGATCCGGTTGCTGGTGATGCCCGCGTTGAGCACCCCGGCGCCGGGCCGACAGGCGTTCAGCCGCGCGGACAGCAGGTCGGGCCAACGCCGGTTGGTGTCGGCCGTCGAGTAGGACCCGTCGGTGATCGAGTCGCCGAGTGCCACCACCGCCCGCGCCTTGGGCGCGCTCACGTCGACGCCGGACAGGAACGGCCAGCTGGTGGTGGTCCAGGTGAAGGCGTCACCGCCGGTGTCGGCGGCGTGGTCACCGGCCTGGTAGTCCGTCCAGTACACGGTCTGCTGCGCCCACCAGTGGTCGGTGATGTGTGTGACCTGACCGGACAGATAGAGGCTGACCACCAGGTCGGCACCGGCGGGCAGCGGGAACCGGACCGGGTCGCTGACCGCTGTGCCGCCCGCCGGGATCGTCACCTGCCGCTGTCCGCCGAACCGCACCTCGTACGGTTGCGTGACGGCGGAGCCGCCGTCGCGCAGCCCCACGGTCGCGTGACCGATCGTCACCGGCTCGGTGGCGTACGCGTTGGACAGCCGGACGCGTACCCGGGAGCCGCCGACGCTGGTGCGCACCGGCATCCGCACCGTGACCTCGGACATGCCCGAGACCTCGTAGTGCTCGCTCGGGGCCGTCGCCCACGTGCCGGTCCAGCCGTGCCCGTCGGCCTGCCGGCCGGCCTCGGCGGGTGTCACCGGCCCCGCCAGGACGGCGATGAGCGCCAGCAGCAGGGCGAGGGGCCCGCCGCGTATCGCGCGTTGTTGTACGGCCATCAGGAACCGCCCTTACAGGTCAGCTCGGCGTTCGCCCAGTCGGCGTGATCGCTGGAGACGTCGCCGCCCCCGTCGACCAGCAGGTCCAGCCAGCGGGCCCCGGACACGTCCACGTCGACGGCGGTGCCGCCGTCGGAGCCGGACACGACCGGGGTGGTGGCGAGGGTGCGGCCGTCGGCGACCACCTGGAAGGAGACGCTGCCGCCGTCACCGACCTCGTCGTCCACCCCGGCGACGGCGGTGAACCGGGTGCAGCTTCCGCCGAGATAGACCCTGACCTGGCTGTTCGCGTGGACACCGAGACCCTTGTCGTAGGGGGCGCCGGCGATGGTGAGGGTGCGTCCGTCACCGGCGGCGGCCTCGCCGTTGGACAGGTCCTTCTCGACGGGCCCCCAGCCGTTGACGGCCTTGACCAGGGTCAGATCGCTGACGTAGGCGTCCTTGGAGAGCCCCGGCGGCGGCACCTGCACGGCCCGCTCGCCGGTCACCGTGGACGGGTGGCCGGGCTGTTGCAGCGTGGCGGTCGCGGACAGCACGGCGTAGTGAACCGGGTCGGCGGGCGGGGTCACGGTGTACACGGCGGTCACCGACGCGCCGGGCGCGACCCGTGCGAAGGCGGTGGCCCCGTCCGCGGTCGCGTTCCAGCCGTCCGGGACGGTCAGTGACAGGTGGACGGCGCGGGCGGTGGGGGCGTTCTTCGGCACGGTGAGCGTGACGGGGACCTCGGTGGCCACGCCGGTGCTCAGGAACGGCTCGGCTTCCACGGAGACCCGGGCCCCGGCGTCCGGCATGGCGTACGTCTTCGCGTCGTACGAGGGCGCGGCCACCGTGTTCACCTTGATCCCGCCGGCCGTTGCGCCGAGGTCGACGAGCTTGGCCGAACCAGGGCCGGCCGCCTTGCCGTTGGACCACACCGCCAGGGCGATGCTGTTGTCGCCCTGCTCGCGCAGGATGCCCTTGGGGATGACGAAACGGGTCTGGGGTCCGGTGGCGGGCAGATAGCGTCCGATCAGCCAGCCGTTGACGAAGATCTGCGCACGGTAGGCCGTGCTGCCGCCGGCGGCCTCCGCCAGGTCCAGCGCGATCGCGTTGTCCTGCCTCTTGGGCAGATCCAGCTTCGCGTCGGTGCGGTACCACCGCACGCCGGGCTCCGTCGCCGCGGAGCCGGCGGCGAGTGCGGTGCGCTTCCAGCCGGCGTCCGGATAACCGGGCAGCGACCAGCCGGCCCGCTCTCCGTACAGCCCGCCGTTGTTGTACGGGCCGCGTGCGGTGTCGACCGGGTTCTCGCTGCCACGGCTGCCCTGGATCCTCCAGGTGAGGGTGGAGGCCCCGCCGATCACCTCGGCGCCGAGCAGACCGCGCGGCTCCTTGGAGTAGTCGTGGCCCCATTCCTCGTTGTGGCCCGCGTTCTCGGCCAGGACGGCGAGCACGTTGTCGCCGCCGGCCTTGAGGGTGCCGGAGGGGATGTCGAAGGTGTGTGCGCCGTCGCCGGAGCTGCCGAGGTAGCGGCCGTTGAGCCAGACCGCGTACTGGCCGGTCGGGCCGGTGTCGGCGGTCAGCGCGAGCGCGGTCGCCGCACCGGTGGTCCTGAACCGGCCCCGGTACCAGACGTTGCCGTGGTGGTAGCCGTACTCGTCCATCGCGAGCACCGGCAGCGAGCCGTTCAGCGCGGCGTTGGCGGCGGTCAGGCGGGCGGCCGTGGTCCAGGAGGAGTCGTCGAAGTCCGGGGCGGATTCCGGGGCTTCCTCCTTGTACTTCCATGCCGACAGCGCGGGCAGCCGGACCGGCTCCGGCGCTTCGGTGACGGTGGTCCTGCGGCCGTTCCAGGTGACCCTCTTCGCGTCCGCGATGACCTCGATCTTCGCAGACTTGGCGGAGTCACCAGTCAACTTCAGTGTGCCGCCCGCGACGTCGGCCGTACGGACCAGGGACGGGCCGCGTACCAGGACCGGCCCGGCGGAGGTGTCCTGCCGCCACCAGTGGGCGGTCTCGGCGACGTCGGCTATCAGCAGTTCCAGGCCGTTCACCCGCACCCGGGCCAGCCCCTTGTGGGTGTAGTTCAGGCGCAGGTCGCCGCGTTCGGCGTCCCAGGTGGCGGTGACGTCGCCGGCGAGCACCTTCACCTGGGGCCGCTTCGCGTACCGCAGTACGGTCTCGCCGGCCTCGCCCGCCCGTCCGTACAACAGGGCCACCTCGCGGTCGCCGATGGTGGCGTGCGTCATGATCTCCGAGGTGGAGTAGACGAGCCGCTGGTCGCCCAGGTCGTAGCCGGCGACGAGGAGTTTGGCGTCCCGGCCGTCGACGGTGATCGCGCCCTGCTGCGGCACGCGTGGATAGTCGCCGTCCGCACCCGACAGGGACAGCGTCGTCTCGTCCTTGTCCTTCACCCGGGTGTCGGCGTGCCGGACGGTGAAGAACTGGGTGCCGTCGTCGGGGTTGACGCGCCGGTCGATGCGCAGCGCCTCGTCGGAGGGGGCCGGTGCCTGGGCCTTGTCGGTCCGCGCCAGTGAGCCGACCGAGTTGACGAAGTACCCGAGACGCTTGAACTCCTGGTACTTGACGGTGAGTTGGCGGGACTCGTTGATCGGAGCCCCGTAGTCGTACGACGTGTAGACGGCGTTGGGGTCGGCGAGCCAGCCCCAGTTGGTGCCGCCGTACGTCATGTAGAAGGACTGGCCGGTGACGCCGGCGGCGATGTTCATCTTGCCGAAGACCCGGGTGAAGTCGGTGCCGGTGAGTTTCGCGCAGTCCTGGTAGCCGGTGCCGCCCCACGGGTCGAAGGCGCCGCCCTGTGCCTCCGGGATGATCAGCGGCGACTGGGGCTTCCACTCGTTGACGTAGGAGTAGTCCGGCAGGTTCTTCCAGGTGTCGGGGTCCTTGCAGTCGAAGCCCTGCGGGTAGGCGTCGAAGCCGTAGATGTCGGGGGCGCCCTTGCCGCTCACCCAGTTCTGGTTGGCGCCGCCGTCGTTGACGAAGGTCGGCACGTCGATGCCGTCCTGCTTGGCCCAGTCGATGAGCGTCTGCATGTAGTCCGCGTCGTGACGCCCGCCCTGGTACTCGTTCTCGACCTGATAGAGGATCACCGAGCCCGTACCGCGGGTGAGTTGGTGTCGCGCGATGATCGGGTTGATCCGGCTCATCCACTCCCGCGCCGCGTTCAGGTACTCCGGCTCGGAGGTGCGGTTCACGCCGGCCTGGGCCGAGCGCCAGGCGGGCATGCCGCCGCCGGAGACCTCGGCGTTGATGTAGGGGCCGGGGCGGGCGATCACATACAGACCTGCCCGCTCGGCCTCGTCGAGCAGCCGCTCCACATCACGGATGCCGGTGAAGTCGTAACTGCCCGGCTTGGCGGAGTGGTAGCCCCAGTCGAAGTACAGGGAGACCGCGTTGAAGCCGCCCGCCTTGATCTTCTGGAGCACGTCACGCCAGGCGTCCGGGCTGGGCAGCCGGAAGTAGTGCAGCTCGGCGCCCCAGATGTAGAGGGGTTTGTCGTCGACCCGCACGGAGTACTGGTCGTAGGTGACCGTGTGCCGCTTTCCCGCGGAGGGCGCCGCCTGGGTCTCCGCCTGGGCAGGTGACATCGCCGCGGTGGCAGCCGGAGCGGTCAGCGACATGACGGTCAGCAGGAAGGCGAGCAGCAGGGATCTCCCGCGCCCTCTCATGACGTCAGCCCCTTCACCACGGCCGCCCGCGCGGTCTCGATGTCGGTCACGTTCTTCGTACGGCCGTCCAGATCCCGGGTGGCCGTGGTGAGGGCCTCGGTGAGGGCGGCGCTGTCACCGCCGTCCTTCGCGCGCAGCTGCTTGATGAGCTCGAAGTCCTCGATGCCTTCCTTGAGTTGCTCCCAGCGGATGCTGGACATCGGCCCGTTCTTCCCCGGGTAGACCAGGTATTCGTCGCCCTGGGTGAAGATGTGCACGGGCTGTTTGAAGGGGTCGCTGGTCCAGCTGTTGTACGACCAGCGCAGGAACCCGTCGAGATCGCGCTCGGCGGAGATCCAGGGGAGCATCCGCGACTCGACGGCGGGGGAGTACGACAGGGTGTTGGGGTGGGCGGGCGCGCCGTACACGTAGAACGTGGTGATCTTGCCGGCCGCGCGCCGCTGCGCCGCCTTCTCCTTCGTCATCGCGTCGATGCCGCCCCAGTCGACCGACAGGTTCGACGCGACGCCCTCCGTGCTGATCGAGCCGGCCACGGAGATCCGGTCGTCGAAGACCGGCGCCACCTCGTGGACGAAGTCCTTGACCACCGTCATGGTGCTGATCGGCCGCTCGTCGAAGGACAGCCAGGTGTCCTTCAGCCAGCCCTTGTTCTTCAGATGGGCCTCGAAGGCGGGCAGATAGGCGCCCCACGCCTGGCGCCAGCGGGTCCCGCCCAGATCGACGTTCTCGTAGACCGTCCTGCGGGTCCGGGTGTCGGTGTAGGTGAGGTGTTCCTGGTCCTGGAACGCCAGCATCGAGAAGGCGCCGATGTCGGGGCCGAGCCCGGCCTTCCTCGCGGTCTCGACGTACTTGTCCCAGCGGGCGAAGTCGAAGGCGAACTTCGTCCCGTTCCACGTCCAGCCGACCATGCTGGAGTACGGCGTCGCGGTCTGCGACTCCCGGGTGCCGAGCGACCACTGGTGGTGCCAGGGGTTGTCGACGATCGTCGTGTTGATGACCTTCTGCCCGCGCGAGGCCAGATCACGGTCGTACGCCCCGATGAGCTTCCAGTGCTCCTTCGACCACAGCTTGACCTTGTGGGCCTGTGCGATGGTCTCCGGCTGCGCCCAGACGTCGAGGAAGAACGAGTAGTCGGCGGGCGCCGGGACGGTGGCGTCGGCGACCTTGATGGTGAGCGGGTACGTGGCCTGCGTGTCGTCGCCGACGTCGACGCGGACCGTTCCCCTGTACGTGCCGGGCCTGGCGTTCTTCGGGATGTTGAAGGTGAACCAGAGCGGCTGGGCGGCGTACGCGGGGACGTCGACGGAGTCGCGGTCCTCCAGCGGGTCGCCGACGACGTCCGGGTTGCGGTCGCCGGAGACCTCCTTGGCGGAGCTGACCTGGTCGATGGTGGCCGACCAGTCGACCTCGCTCTTGGAGCGCTGCACGGGGACGTACTTCACGAACCGCACCCGGGTGCTGTCGCCGTCGAGCTTGGCGCCACCGGGCCCGGTCAGGTCGCCGACCTTCGCGTGCACGTCGTTGAGGCTGGTGCCGGAGGCGATGGCGAGCTGCGCGGAGACCTGTTCGCCGCGTACGGCGTCCAGGGCCAGGTCCTTGGTGTCCTTGCCCTCGACGGCGGTCATCGGATAGCGGGGGACGCGGACCTCCGCGGAGCTTGCGAAGGAGCCGGTGGGGACCCAGGTGACGGTGTCCCTGGTGCCCATGGCGTCGGCGACCTTCACGGTCAGCCAGGTGGTGGTCGGTCTGTGCTGGTCGTCGTCGGGGGCCGCGATGACGGTGGTGGCCGTCGCGACGAGTGCGCCGGCGAGGAAGGACGCGATGAGGGCAGGTGTACGGGCGAGCCGTGGCATGGGTGAACCCCTGTCGGAAAAGGGCCGTCGGGTACTGCCGGGTTGTCAGGGTGCTTGCGGGCTGTGTCGGCCGGAAGCGCCCTGACGCGGTGTCCGTTCAGGACGCGGTGACGGAGAATCCGTCGAAGAGGGCCTGGATCCGTTCGCCCGGGTAGTTGACGTTGGCGCCCGACGCGACCAGGCCCGCGTCGCCGGTGCCGGAGGCCGAGGCGACCGTGGCCGAGCCGACGGTCGACCAGGTGGTGCCGTCCTTGCTCGCGTATGCGGTGTAGGTCGTGCCGTCGCGCACCAGCTTGAGGTGGGCGGGGTGGTACGTCTGGCCGCCGCCCGCCCAGGTGTCGAGTTTTCCGTCGCCGTCGCTGTCGGTCATGAATTCCAGGCCGTACTTGTCGGTCATGACGAGGACCGCGTAGCCGCCCTTCTCGGGCGCTGTCAGGTCGTTGGCGACGGCGATGCCGGCCTTGCCGACGGGGCTGACGGACTCCTGGGAGACGAGCCGTGTCCGTACGGTGGCCTTGTCCGCGACCACTGACTTCTCGTAGACGACTGCCTTCTCGTCCTTCCAGCCGGACAGGTCCTGGCCGCCCGCCCAGATGGCGAACTGGTCACCGGCCTGGGCGAATTGGGCGTCCCCCGCGGTGTCGGCGGTGCGGTACGGCGCCGAGACCGCGCCCGGCTGCGGCTTCACCTTCACGGGGACGCGGTCGGAGACCGGCGGGCTGCCGTCGTAGGTCACCGTCCCGGTGAGGGGTTGGCTGCCCCAGGTCGCGTCGGCGGGCGGAGTGACGGTCCACTTGGTGGTGAGCGTGGTGCCGGCGGCGAGCGACCTGGTCGTCGCGCCCGTGATGGCCTTGACCTGCCAGCCGTCGGGCGCCTGAAGAGCGGCCGTGGCCCGCTTCAGCGGCCGGGAGCTCCAGTTGGTGGCCGTGGTGGTGATCTCGAAGGCCTCGCCGTTGCCGGTCTCCGGCGCGTCGGGGGCCAGCAACACGGAGGCGGCGGGGGCCTTGGCGCTCCGCAGGGCGCGCAGGGCCTTGTCCGCACCCTTGGCCTTGAGGTTCACGAAGGCGGGGGTGACGCCGAGGGGAGCGCCGTAGCCCTTGAGGTCCTTCGGGCCGCGGATCACGGTGCCCTGGTTGACGTCGTACCAGGTGCCCGGGGGCAGATGTACGGTCCGGGTGGCCCTGTCGGCGACCTGCGGTGCGGCGAGGACGGCGGGGCCGAGCATCCACTCGTCGGAGACGGTGTAACCGGCCTTGTCCTTCGGGAAGTCGAAGAACAGCGGCCGGACGATCGGGTCACCGTTCTTCAGGGTCTGCTGCACCTGGTCCCAGATGTACGGCGCGAGACGTTCGTGCCGCTTGATCGCCGCCCGGTAGAGGTCGATGGTCTGCTGGTCGTAGACGACCTTCTGGCCGGTGGTCACGTCGATGGTGTCCACGGGCGACGTCGAGGAGTACATCAGCGGCATCAGCGAGGCGACCTGGGCCGAGCGGATCAACACGTCTTTTTCCGGGGCCGGTTGGCCTCCGGAGCCGCCGATCATGTCGGTGGTGACGAAGGGGTAGCCGATCGTGGAGATCGCGAGGTTCTGGCTGACGGAGGCACGGACCGAGTCCCAGCCGGTGCCCTTGTCGACCTGCCGGGTGACGAATCCGGCCTGGTGGGCGGTGGAGTCCCAGTGCACGCGGATACCCACGCCCTGCAGGTCGAACTCGTCGGCGAGTTCGGTGCCGAGCCGCTGGTAGTCGGTGGGCCTGTACCCGTCGCGCGGGGCGCATTTGTCGTCGAAGAAGCGGGTGTCGAACTTCAGGCCGTCGATGTCGTAGTCGCTCATCAGCGTCTTGATGCGGCCGGTGTACCAGGCCTTGGCCTCAGGGTTGGCGAGGTCGATGATGCCTGCCGTCCCGTTCCACCAGGTCACGGTGCAGGGCTTGGCGGTGTCGGCGGCGTCCCCCAGCAAGTAGCCCTTGTCGACGGCGAATTGGTAGGTGTCGGAGTCGAGGTTGATCCACAGGGTGGTCCAGAGCCCGAAGTCGAAGCCGAGGTCGTGGATCTTCTTCGACATGGCTTTGGGGTCGGGGTAGGCCTTCGCGTCGAAGGTCAGGTTGCCGTAGTTCGACTCCCACTTGTCGTCGAGCTGGAGGGCGTGCCCTTCGAGCCCGTTGTCCTTCAGGTCGGTGGCGTAGTCGAGGACCTTCTCCTGGTCGACCTTGGTGTAGAACTGCGCCCAGGAGTTCCAGACCGGTTTGGCGTACTGCTCGTACGTGGCGTCGCTCTTCGCCGGTTTCCCGACGATGCCGATGTAGTCGCGGTAGACCTCCAGCGGCGTCGACTCGACGAAGACGGTGGCCTTGTAGGGGTCGGCGGACTCTATGTCGAAGCGTCCGAGTCCGTCCTTGCCCTCGTTGATCGCCACGTCCATGACATGCCCGGTGTCGACGCGGAGGCCGGCCGAGCTGGAGGTGTACCAGAAGGGGTCGATCATGTGGTACGAGGCGGGGGAGAAGGCCGGGTGCTCGACCTCGCCGCTGTCCAGCGGCCAGGGCTGGTCGGTGCCGGGGCCGCCCTGCGGGGTCTCGGCCTCACCGTGCCCGTACCAGTGCCCGGCAGAGGCCAGGTCGTAGGCGAGTCCCAGCCGGTCCGGCTCGACTCCCTCCACGTTCCAGTCGAGTTGGTAGCGGTCGGCGGCCGGCGTGAGGCGCGCTTGGACCGTTGCTCCGGCGAGCGTGGTGCCGGCGGTGAGAGTCAGGACGCCGTCCTTCCAGCGCCAGCCGGTCACGTCCGTGGCGTGCTGCCACGCACCGCCGGAACGGAACCGTAAGGCACCCGTGTCGCCGCCCGCGGTGGCGAGGACGGGAGTGCCGGCGCGTTCGGTGCGCAGGGCGAGGTCGCCGTCGGTGGGAATGCCGACGGAGTAGCCGGGGGTCTTCCCGGTGGCCGGTACGGACAGGGTGAGGTCGTCCGCGGTTTCGGTCACCTTCGGCCGCGGGGCCGAAGCGGCCTGCGCCGGCTGGGCCAGGGGTTCCGTGCCGAGCGAGGCGAGAGTCAGGGTCAGGGCGGCGGCAAGTACGGCGCCGAGTCTGCGGGGCTGTGCACGCACTGTTGTCCTCCAGCAGGCAGAGGCTGGGAATCTCTGATGAGCGATGCAAGATCTTGTAGTTTTGCGCACATACTCTTGCAGGAAAATTCATCTGTCAACGATGCGGTCCTTGATTCCCAAGGGGCCCAACAAGCCGGTGGTGCCGCCGTCGACGGGCGGGCCCGCTGCTCACGGCATGAGCCGCGGGCGGCGGGCCCCGTCCTCGGCAGGCCGTAAATTCTGTGTGAACGGCGTCAGACGTAAATCCCCGAACGCGTGGGATGGCGCGGGTTGTCCGGATCCAGGCCGCCCGCCGCACCGAGGGCCGCGGCGGGCGGCTGTGTCACGACGAGGCCCGCCACCGGGTCACGGTCGACGGCCGCCAGCCGGCGGCCGGTTCGCGCCATCTCGCCGGGCAGCCTCCCGGGAATGCCGGACAACTCACCGAACCTCCGGGCCACTCGCCCGGTTCCGGTGACGCTGGTCGGCTCGTGGCGGTACTCCGGACGCACCTGACGTGGAGCCAATTGCCGTGGTCGCGCGGCGAATCGCCGCCCCTGGGTGAGTGCGGGCACCCGCGGATTCCGCACCCGGCGTGACCGAGTCGTGATCAGGCGGCCCCTTGACACTGTGCGTGATTGATCGAGCATGATGTCGATTACTGCTCGATCTGGGCAAGATTCGAGCATAAATAAGCAGTGAGCCGCACCCATCGTCACTCTGCAGTGAAACGAAGAGAGGGTGGTACCCGCGTGAAACGGCACCTCGCAGGCACGGCCACAGGCCTCGTTCTGGCCTTGGCTCTCACCGGATGCGGCAAGGGGGGCTCCTCCGGCAGCGGCGACTCGGACGGCCGGACGATCACCTTCGTGGCCGCGAAGTACGACGACGACACGCAGCCCTACTGGGCGCAGCTCATCAAGGACTTCGAGGCCCGCAACGCCGGCTACAAGGTCAACCTGGAAGTCGTCGACTGGGAGCAGATGGACTCCAAGGTCAAGACGTACATCCAGACCAAGCAGCAGCCGGACGTCCTCAACTACAACAAGTTCTCGGACTTCGCCCGCGACGACCTGATCTACCCGGCGGACGAGGCGGTGTCGGCGAAGGTGCGCGGCGACTTCCTGCCCCTCTTCGCCGACCAGGCCAAGTACAAAGGCGTCCAGTACGGCCTGCCGTTCATCTCCAGCGCGCGGCTGTTCTTCTACAACAAGGCGATCTTCAAGCAGGCGGGCCTCACGGCGCCTCCGAAGAGCTGGGCCGAGGTCGAGACCGCCGCCAAGAAGATCAAGAAGGCCAAGAAGACCGGGGTCATCCCGCTCGGCCTGCCGCTCGGACCCGAGGAGGCCCAGGGCGAGTTCGGCATCTGGTCGATGAACAACGGCGGCGGCTGGGTCGACGACTCCGGCAAGTGGGCCGTCGACCAGCCGGCGAACGTGGAGACCCTGACCTACCTCAGGAAGCTGACCAAGGAAGGGCTGACCCAGCCCAACCCGGAGACCACCAACCGCAAGGACGTCTTCAACCAGTTCGCACAGGGCCGGATCGGCATGATCAACGGTGCCGTCTTCATGCGCAAGGGCTTCATCGACCCTGTCGACAAGAACCTCGACTACGGTGTCGCGCCGCTGCCGAGCAAGGACGGCACCACCCACAACACCCTGGGCGTTCAGGACTACTTGGTGGCGTTCAAGAAGGACGGAGGCAAGAACCGCGAGGGTGTCAACAAGTTCCTGGACTTCGTCTACCAGAAGGAGAACGCCTCCAAGTTCCTGTCCACGGAGGGATTCCTCTCGGTGACCAAGTCGGCCGGTGACGCGCTCAGTTCGGACACCGACTACTACAAGCCCTTCGTCGACGCGCTGGCCGGCGCCAAGTTCGCCCCGGCCGACAACCCCGGCTGGGCCGCCGTGGACGGCGCCGTGAAGCAGCAGATAGGCACCGCCGTGGCAAGCGGCGATCCGAAGAAGATCCTGGAGAAGATCCAGAAGACCGCGCAGAAGACCGGCTGACGCATGGCCGTCCACGACATCTCCGTACGCACCTCCGGGGACCGACGGGAGCCGGCCCCGGAGGCCGCACCGCCCGTCGCCCCCGCCCGAAAGCAGCGGCGCGGACTGCGGGTCCTGGAACCGCTGCTCTGGCTCGGCCCCGCCGTCGTCCTCATCCTGGCCATGGTGGTCTGGCCCGTCGTCGAAATGGTCCGCACCTCCCTGACCAGGATCAGCTCCACCGGCCTGTCCCTCGGCTCCGCGGGCCTCGACAACTACACCGACCTGTTCGCCGAGGAGGACCTGCCGGGCGTACTGCTGCGCACCCTGATCTGGGTGGTCGGCGTCGTCGCGGTCACACTCCTGCTCTCCCTGGGGCTGGCCCAGTTGCTCAACACACGCTTCCCCGGGCAGCGGGTGGTCCGCTGGGCGCTCATCGTGCCCTGGGCGGCATCCGTACTGATGACCGCGCTCATCTGGCGCTGGATGCTGAACAACTTCTACGGCGTCGTCAACCGCCTCCTGATGGACGTCGGCGTTCTCGACAAACCGGTGAACTGGCTGGCCGACCCGGTCCTCGGCTTCGCGGCGATGATGGCGGTGGCGGTGTTCGTCTCCCTGCCGTTCACCGCGTTCGTCATCCTCTCCGGACTCCAGACCATCCCCGCCGAGGTCTACGAGGCGGCCCGCATGGACGGTGCCGGGACCGTCAGGACGTATCTCTCCGTCACGCTGCCGCTGCTGCGGCCCGCACTGCTGGTGGCCGCGATCATCAACATCATCAACGTGTTCAACTCGTTCCCGATCATCTGGTCGATGACTCGCGGTGGCCCCGGCTTCGCCACCGACACGACGACGACGTTCATGTACAAGCTCGCCTTCGACAACCAGGCCGTCGGCGAATCGGCGGCGATGGCCGTCGTGAACTTCGCACTGATCCTCGTCGTGGTGCTCGCGTATCTGCGGGTCGTGCGGTGGCGGGAGGAGATCCGATGACCACACCTACCGCTCACGTCGCACCACGGGCCGGACACAGGGTACGCACCGCGCTGGTCGCCGGAGTCGGCTGGCTCGTCGCCCTGGTCTTCCTCTCCCCGTACCTCCAGATGCTGCTGACGGCACTGAAGCCGACGCCGGAACTGATGAAGTCCCCGCCCTCGTACCTGCCGTCCCACTGGCAGTGGTCAAACTTCGCCGACGTGTGGTCGCTCGACGATCCGCCGGTCTCCGGCTCGCTGGGCTTCTCGCTGTACGTCGCCGGAATGTCCACGCTGCTCGCACTGCTCGTCGGGCTGCCCGCCGCGTACTACACCGCGAGGAACCGTTTCCGGGGCCGCGGCGCGTTCCTGCTGCTGGTCCTGGTCACCCAGATGTTCGCACCCACCGCACTGCTGGTCGGGATCTACCGCGAAATGGTCAGCCTCGACCTGACCGACACCGGCGAGGCACTGATCCTCGTCAACGCGGCGTTCAATCTGCCGTTCTGCGTATGGATCCTCAACGCCTACTTCGCGAGTGTCCCCAAGGAGTTGGAGGAGGCGGCGTACCTGGACGGGGCCGGCCGGCTGGGGGCGCTGGCCCGCATCACCCTGCCGCTGGCCATGCCCGGTGTGGTGACGGCAGCCGTGTACACCTTCATCGCCGCCTGGAACGAGTACGTCGTCGCACTCACCATCACGTCCTCGAAGGACCGCACGACGCTGACCAAGGCCATCCCTGGGTTCGTCACCGCCTACCAGGAGCAGTGGCAGTACCTCTTCGCCGCGTCGCTGATCGCCGTCGTCCCGGTCGTGGTGCTGTTCATCTTCGTGGAACGCCATCTGGTCAGCGGTCTGACGGCCGGCGGTGTCAAGGGGTGAGGTACTGACGGGGGTCAGGCCAGAACACTGGGCATGATCGCGGGCGCGGGCAGGACGCCACTGCTGGGCGCTGGGCCGCGGCGATCGGTACAGGCGGGTCAGCGCCGGTCAATGAGGTGGCCGACCCGTGGGTGCGCACAGCGGGGAGCCGTGCGCGCTCCTTTACGGCTGCTCCTTCGGCCCGCGGGACGCCCGATGACCGGGGGCGTCCGGTGGACGGGCCGCCGCGATTCCTCGCGGTACGGAGAAGGTCAGGCGCGGACGATCTCCACGCCGGCCGCAGCGAACGGCTCGATCAACTCGGTGGGGGCGTCCCTGTCGGTGACGAGCACATGGATGTCCTCCAACGGGCAGATCCGCGCGAACGCCCGCTTGCCCAGCTTGGAGGAGTCGGCGACCACGACAACCTGCTGCGCGCGCCGCGCCAGTGTCCGGTTGATACTGGCCTCGCCCTCGTGATGGGCGGTCGCGCCATGCACGGCGTCGATCGCGTCGACTCCGATGAAGACGTGGTCCAGCGTGATCTCGGCGAGCAGTTCGGTGGCCAGGGGCCCGATCAGTTCGTACGAGGCCGGGCGGGCCACTCCGCCGGTGACGACCAGCTTCACATGGCGGCGTACGACCAGCTCGTTCGCGATGTTCAGGGCGTTGGTGACAACCGTCAGCGACGGCTCGGCGTTGCCCTCGGAGCCGAGGTCGCTCCTGGTTGCCAGCGCCCGTGCCACCTCGGTGGTAGTGGTACCGCCGTTGAGGCCCACCACCGCGCCGGCCTTGACCAGACCGGCCGCCGCGTGCGCAATCCGCTCCTTCTCGGGGGCGTGGCGTGCCGCCTTGTAGCGCAGTGGCAGGTCATAGGCGATCGCGTTGATCACAGCGCCGCCGTGCGTGCGGGTGACCATCTGCTGGCGAGCCAGCTCGTCGAGGTCGCGTCGGATCGTGGCAGCGGACACCGCGAGTTCGGTCGCGGCCGCCTCGACCTCGATACGCCCGTCGCGCGTCAGCATCTCCAGCAGCGCACTCCACCTGGCTTGCGGTGTCGCCATCTCCGTCGCTCTCTGTCGGTGGTGCGGATGCCCATGAAATCACGGACGGAGCCACCCGCTGTGAGGCCCATCGCATATTTCAGTACTTTATCGCCGCCAAAGCAACAATTTGTTGCACCAGCTTTCACGATTTCCGTCACCGGCGGGCCGGGAACCGCCTGCAGCGCGGCGCTGAACTCCCAGCCCATCGGCGCTTCGCATACGACGAATTGGCCGCTGAGCCGCCTGCGTCAGCCGGCCCTCCCGTGCACAACGCACAACGCACAGCACCCGCCGGGCCGTCGCCGCGAGGCCGGAACGCCGTAGGGCAGTCCGCCCCGTGGATCCAGCTGATCCACAGCCACGTTGCTCACCTCACGTCGGCGGCCATCGCCACGAACTCGCCCAACACCTCGCGCTCGATGTCGAGGAACGACCGCTCTTCCCCCTCGGCGATCCACTTCCCGAAGGTCACGCCGAACACGGTCACCCCGGAT
Organism: Streptomyces sp. NBC_00285; assembly: GCF_036174265.1. NCBI lineage: Bacteria > Bacillati > Actinomycetota > Actinomycetes > Kitasatosporales > Streptomycetaceae > Streptomyces > Streptomyces sp. NBC_00285. The sequence continues at coordinate 9,820,861 of NZ_CP108055.1, forward strand.
TCCGCGGCGAGCGTCGCCGTCGCCGTGGGGACGCCCCGCGACCGGAGTGCGGCAGCTACCGCTGTGGCCAGCGCGGCCAGTTTCAACAACTCCCGTTCCTGCAGGGCAGGATTCTCGGAGATGATCCTCTGCCGCCGCCTGGAATGGTCGCGACGCTCGGCCGAGAAGAACGGTGCCGCGGCGGACAGGGCGGACTCGACCATCTCGAGCGGTGACGCGTCCGGCGCAGCCGCGGCCACACCGTCCAAGAACGCCTGCTGCAGCAGCTCCTGGCCGTTGAAGAGCACCTCGCGCTTGTCGGCGAAGTGGCGGAAGAAGGTCCGCTCGGTGAGACCGACGGCCTGGGCGATATCGGCCGCAGTCGTCCTGTCGTAGCCGCGACTGATGTAGAGGTCCATCGCCGCTCCTTGCAGTCGTTCCCGTGCCCCGGGCTCCCATCGCACCATGCCCGCCATCTTAGTGATGACAGCAGCTGACATGACAGCTACAGTGATGACAGTTGCTGACGTCAGTGGCTGACATCACTTGTCCGTTCGCTTACTCATTCGCTTGCCCGTTCGCTGAGATCGGGCATTGAAGGAGATCATTCACATGCGCGTTTTCGTCACTGGAGCATCCGGGTGGATCGGATCGGCCACGGTCGACGAGCTGCTCGCCGCCGGTCACGAGGTCGTCGGGCTTGCCCGCTCCGACACTTCGGCCGCATCCCTCGACGCGAAGGGCGCCCAGGTCCGCCGCGGCGACCTCGACGACCTCGACAGCATCCGGGAAGGCGCCGCGACCGCCGACGCCGTAATCCACCTCGCCAACAAGCACGACTTCAACAACCCCGCAGTCTCCAGTCAGGCCGAACGGGCCGCCGTGCAGGCGATCGGCGATGCCCTGACCGGATCGGGCCGTCCGTTCCTGCTGGCGTCCGGCGTCGTCGGCTTGGCGCAGGACCGGCCGGCGACCGAGGACGACAGGTCACCGTTCCACGGTCCGGAGTCCCCCCGAGGCGGCAGCGAGAACCTCGCGCTGGAGTACGTCGATCGCGGCGTGCACACGGTCAGCGTGCGGTTCGCCCCGACCGTGCACGGCGACGGCGACCACGGGTTCATCGCGATCCTGGTCGCGCTCGCACGCGAGAAGGGGATCGCGGGCTATGTCGGCGACGGCACGAACCGCTGGCCGGCCATCCACCGGTCGGATGCCGCGCGGATCACCCGGCTGGGACTGGAGAAGGCCCCGGCGGGAACACTCCTGCACGCGGTGAGCGAGGAGGGAGTTCCCACCCGGGAGATCGCCGAGGCCATCGGTCGAGGGCTCGGCGTTCCCGCGGTCTCGATAGCACCGCAGGACGCACAGAGTCACTTCGGCTGGATCGGCCGCTTCTTCGGCATGGACTGCCCCACCTCCAGCGCTCGCACCCAGGAACTCCTCGGCTGGGCACCGAGCGGACCCAGCCTCGCGCAGGTTCTGGACACCGGGTCCTACTTCCGTTCCTGATGCATCTGGCACACCTTCTGGCCTTCATGCCAGGAGGACAGGTCATCTCGCCAACCGAATACACGTCGTGTTCGGAGGCTGCCGCTGGGAGCGACTTCACAAGAAAACGACATCGGCAACGACCACTCGGGGGCCGATCACCTTCGACAGGACGATGCCGGTCGTCCACTCGCTGAACAAGTGAGGCATCGACGCCGCGGCGAGCACGTGGCCGGTAAGCAGCCGAACTCTTCTATGGCGATGGGGAGTTCCGCGGCGACGAAGCTGTTCTGGTAGTCGCTGACCTCCGCGGCGGTGCCGTAGGCGCCGTACAGGTGGACCGGGAAGACGGTGTCGCGGTCCGGGTCGGCGGCGATGACGGAGGTGGCGTTGTCGGGTCACTGTCGATGTCGACGACGACGTAGCTCTCCTGGCCGACCCGGGCGCTCTCGACGCGGACGCCGGATGCCGGATGCACGGCGCGGGCAACCCCGCCCTCAGAGTCGCCGCCATGCTCAAGGTCACGACATCGACCACCTACCGCCTCGTACGGCAACCCCCGAGGGCGACGAGGACTGGCGATCGGCACACCACCCACTTCGCGAGCACACGCTCAAGGGGACGGCGTGACCGGAGACCGCAGGCCGAGCCACTGCTCGGCGTCCCAGGCATGGAACCGCTCCACCTCGCGGAACCCCAGCTTCGCCGCGAGGCGCATCGAGCCGACGTTGGCGGTCTGGGTGGTGAGCACCACCGATTCGCCGGGAAAGGCACCATCGAACCAGTCGAGTGCCGTCGCGCACGCCTCGACGGCGTATCCGAGTCCCCACGCCCACGGCAGGAACAGATAGCCGAGATCGACCTTCCCCGCAGCAGCCGGGCGACGGTGCCCCGTGGCTCTCCTGAGCAGGATCTGGCCGATCATCGCCCCGTCGAGATCAACGACGAAACTTCCAGGCCACTGCTCGGGCACTACGGGCATCTCGCGCTCAAGCTCGTCCCGAGGCCGGGGGCCGCCGAGGTAGGTGTGCACCTCTGGCGACGCCAGCAGTTCGATGAACGCAGCACGGTCCCGGGCCTCGGGCTCACGGAGTACGAGCCGCGCTGTCTTGATCGGGGCGGGTGGCCAGGTGACGGATCCTAAATCGCTCATCGGATACCTCCGAGGAAACCCCGGCCTTCAGGCCGGGGAGGAATGGGACTCCTGTGGAGCAGGGTAGGGAGCTGGGTTTCGCCGCCAGGGCGGATCGCAGTGCTCTGACCCGCAGATTTGATCTTAACCAGTAGTGGTGCTAGCTTGTGAGCATGACCGTGAAGCAGGTGAAGCGGGCGTTCAAGTACCGCTTCTATCCGACGGATGTGCAGGCGGCTGAGCTGTCGCGCACCTTCGGGTGCGTGCGGAAGGTCTACAACCTGGCGCTGAGCGCCCGTACGCAAGCGTGGGCGCGGCAGGAGCGGGTCAACTACAACCAGACCTCCGCGATGCTGACCGCGTGGAAGCGGACGGAGGAGCTGGCCTACCTGGGTGAGGTGTCGTCGGTTCCGCTCCAGCAGACGCTGCGCCATCTGCAGGTGGCGTTCACCAGCTTCTTCGGCAAGCAGGCGCAGTACCCGCGCTTCAAGTCGAAGAAGAAGTCCCGCAGGAGCGCGGAGTACACCACCAGTGGTTTCCGCTTGCGTGAAGGCCGGCTGACCCTCGCCAAGATGGCCGATCCTTTGGACGTGGTGTGGTCGCGGCCTCTGCCTCAGGGGGCGCAGCCGTCCACGGTGACGGTGTCCCAGGACGCGGCGGGGCGCTGGTTCGTGTCGCTGCTCTGCGACGACACGAACCCCCCGGCCCCGGCCACCACGAACACGGTCGGTATTGACGCGGGGATCACGTCCCTGCTGACGCTGTCCACCGGGGAGAAGATCACCAACCCGCGGCATGAGCGCAAGGACCGCACCCGGCTCGCCCGGGCCCAGCGGGAACTGTCCCGCAAGGCCAAAGGTGACGGTGCGAACCGGGCCAAGGCGCGCCGCAAGGTTGCCCGTGTCCATGCCCGGATCGCCGACCGGCGCCGGGACTTCCTGCACAAGCTGACCACTCGGCTCGTCCGTGAGAACCAAACGGTCGTGATCGAGGACCTCACCGTCCGCAACATGGTCAAGAACCACACACTCGCCCGCGCGATCTCCGACGCCTCGTGGAGAGAACTGCGGACGATGCTGGAGTACAAGAGCGACTGGTACGGGCGGGAACTGGTGGTCGTCGACCGTTTCTTCCCCAGCTCGAAACTGTGCGGTGTCTGCGGCACGACCCGGGCGAAGCTGCCGCTGAACGTCCGCGTGTGGACGTGTGAGTGCGGTGCGGTCCATGACCGGGACGTGAACGCGGCGAACAATCTTTTGGCCGCCGGGCTGGCGGTGTCTGTCTGGGGAGCTGGTGTAAGACCTCAACGGGAGTCCTCCCGGACGGGGCAGTCGGCGATGAAGCAGAAACCCCCACGGCGCGAGCCGTAGGAACTCCCCCTCGTTCACGAGGGGAAGGAAGTCAAGGGGGCAACTTATCGGTGCGTGAACACCGGAGGCCAAGGCCGCTGCGCGGCCTCGGCGACCTGACGGTTGTGTGTGGCCGCGATTCGACTGGGAGCGGTCCTACACGCGCGACCAATGGCTGGACCTGCTCCCCACGACCGGCGGCCTCACCGCATTCCGTCCCCGCCAACTGGCCGACATACTGCACGTGGTTGGGGGTGCCATCGACTCCCTGGGAGGACGCTTCACGATGAACTACACCACCCTTGCCGCGACCGCCGAACTTCTCGGCACCTCCTGAGCCCCGTCGCCGAGTCAGTTGAGGGAGGCCAAGGTGTGGCTTCTCAAGTGTCCAGAGGCGCAGGAACGGCAGCCGGTCGCGTTCCACGTCATTGCTCATGGGGTGCTTGCCGGCATCCGTAGCCGCCGGGAAAAGGTGCTGCGGAGGTGGCGCGGGCTCGGTAATGTCCTGGCCGTGCGTTGATCTTCAGGGTGGTGGCGTCGTGGCCGCCGCAGACGGAGCGACCGCTCTCCTGCCGACACGGCGGTGAGGGCTGGTAGGCGTGTGCAGTCCGTCCAACTCACCGGAGATCACCAGCATGCTTCCCGAACTGACCTATGCGGAGTTGCTCAGCCGCATCGATGGCGACCCGGCCGTAGTCGGGCTTGTCCTCAAGGGCTCCCACGCTCATGACGGCATGGCCACCGAGTATTCGGACCGCGATGTGTACGTCGTCCTCGGGGAGGGCGCAGACGCCGCGCTCTCGGGACTCCACGGTCATCGTTCTGCTGAACTCGATGTCGTGGTCACCACGGTCGACCAGTTCCGTCAGCTCGACGGTCATGAGCGCTATGCGCTTTCCCGCGCCCACGTCGTGGTCGACCGGCTCGACGGCCAGATCTCCGAGATCGTCGGCGCCAAGGGGCGACGGGACCGTGCCGAGGCGATAGCGGCGGCGGCCGGTTGGCTGGACGCCTATGCCAACTCTCTCTACCGGTCCGTCAAGAATGCCCGAGACGGCAACCGTCTGGCCGCCCACCTCGACGCGGCCGACAGCATGGGTTTTCTGCTGGAGCTGCTGTTCGCCCTGGACCGTCGTCCTCGTCCCTACAACAAGTACCTGCAATGGGAGCTGGAGAGGTTCCCTCTGCCAGGGTGGGCAACGAGCCCACTCCTCGACAGGATCGGACTGATCGTAGGAACGGGTGACGTGGACCTCCAGCGGAGTCTCTTTGCCCTGGTCGAGGATGCGGCACGGGAAGCCGGCCAGGGTGGCACGCTCGATGCGTGGGGCGAAGATCTGCTGTTGATGCGTCCCGAGGCGGACCTGAAAGCAAAGTAGTTCACCGCAGCTCGGCCCGCCCCGAGATCAGGTCAGTGCATGTCGCGCGCCCAAGGCGCCAGTCCTCGTCGATCGCGATCACCATCACGTCGACCAGCAAGGGCAGTTGACGAGGACGGCTGTGCAGATCCGCCGGCGGCACCGACCGGCCGAAGTCCCGCACGCCAAGGGCCGCATGGGCTGCAGAACGGCTTCGGCACCGAGTCCGGTGGTGGGCCGACGGACCAGATCCCGATCTCGTGTGCTCCATGCGGCCCCGGCCGGATCAGGTTCCTCGACAGGCCTGAATACGTGTTTTCCCGGATACCGCACATACCCGTGCCGGGACAGGCTGGGGGAGCACCGAGCCAGACCCTCGGTGTGCGTGACGAGCGCGAGATTCAGCGTGTCCTGCTGAGTCGGGCCCTGACATGGGCGCTTTGCGCTCGCGGGGGTCTACGTGACTGACCGTTGGAACAAGGGAGTGCCGGATGACAGCGCCGCACACGGCGTCCTCGTCGCCCGCTGGACAGGGCGGGAAGCCGTTCACCAGCCCGGTGCGGCAGACGCTGGTCCTGGTGGCCGACGGCATGATGAACCGGAGCGGAAAGCGCCGGCCGTGAGAACGACTCCCCGTGACACCAACGCCCGACACGCCCAACACGCCCTGGCACTGGCCGGGACGGGCCGCCACCAGGACGCCGCGGCCCTCTTCAACCGTCACCTCGCCGCAGAACCGACCGACACCATGTCGTGCTCGATCCTCGCCCACTGCCGCCGGGAACTCGGCGATCCGGAGGGGGCTCTGGATGCCACCGACAAGCACCTGCGGCACGACCCCACGGACGCCTACGTCTGGCGGATACGGGCCCTGACCCAGCAGACGCTGGAGCGGCAACCGGACGCGGTCGACGCGGCGGCCGAAGCGGTCCGGCAGGCCCCGAACGGCCGGACCACCCACAACGCCCACGCACGTACCCTCGCCTCCCTCCCCAGTGGTCTGCCCGCCGCCTACGCCGCTGTCGTGCGCGCCACGACGCTCGCCCCCGGGGAACCGCAGGCGCACTTCCGGCCGGGGTACATCGCCCAGCAGTCCGGTGACCCAGCGGCCGCCGCCCGCTCCGGGACGGTCCCGCTCTCGCTCGCCTCCACGAAGGCGATCGCGTCATGAAAGGCGGAGTGCTTGTGGTGCCGGAAGTCATAGCCGACACAGCCCGGGAGCAGCAGCTCGGGCACCTGCGGAGCATGGTGGAGAACAGCCCTAAGCGCCGGCCCTGGGCTGCGATCGCCCTGCTGGGCGTCGTAGGCGTGGGGGCGGTCGTCGACGGCTTCAGCATCGCCGTACAGGAACAACGGCAGGAGGGCGGCTGGTACTACGGGCTACCCATGCTGGCCCTCGCCGTGCTGGCCTTGTGGGCCTCCCTGTGGATGGGCTTCAAACCGGGTCCGCCGAAGACCTGGGTGGCCTGGTACGAACACGGCATCGTCCATCGGGTCGCGGACGAGGAACCCGAGGCCTACGAATGGGGCGACATCTCCTGGGTGGCGCGGCGGGACATCAAGGTGGTCAAACAGTTCGGCAGCTATATGAAGTACAACTTGCTGATCTTGCCGGAGACGGGTGGTCTGATCGTTGTCGACAACCTCTTCGACGGTGTTCTCCAGTTCGCCGAGGAGTTGACCGAGGCGTTCGCGCGGATACGCGTGCCGCACGAGCTCGCCCGGATCGAGCAGGGCGAGCGGGTGCACTTCGGCAGCCAACTCGACATCAACGCGGGCGGTTTGGGTCAGGGCGACCGGCGCATCGGCTGGCGGGAGGTCGAGCGGATCGACTTCAAGCAAGGCAGCATGTACATCTACCGGCATGGCGACCGCAAGGCATGGATGACGTTGTCCGCTGTCGGATTCCCGAACCTGCTGGTCTTCCTCGCGATGTCCGAGGCTCTGCGGCGCGGTGCCGTCTCCTGAAGCTTCCGGAAGGCGCGGGTACCGACTTCCCAAGGGCGTTGTCGGGCGCTGCATCGGACTGTTCCTGGACGATCCGCTGGTCGTGCCGTGGCCGGTTGTCGGGCATCTGGCCGGGCAGATGAACATCGAGGATGCCTCCGGATCAGCAACCAATGTGCGACAGGGCTGTTGGCTGAACAGACCCCCCGCCGGCCGAGCCGAATCAGAAGGTGCCCCTGCGGGTGGATTGCCGTCGTGGGGCTTGACCATGGTGGGCGACGTCGTTAACTTGCGATAGGTCCGCTACCTGGACGCTGTTCACGATATCGAACGGTGTCGGGGTCTTCCCGAGCCGCCGGTCGGCGGCCGGAGCGGCATCCAGCAGCACCTCCCGTCGAAAAGGCAAGCGTGCATTCATCCCTGAGAGTGGGAGCGCTCCCATGAAGCGCCCGCACGAATCAGGCAAGGGCCCTGCCCTGAGGGTCAGGAGCATGGCCGGCAGCCAAGAGGAGAGGGCATGACAGAGAATCGGAACGAACCCGCAAGCGGGGAGCGCAGATCACCGAGCCGCAGGACCGTCCTGGCGACGGTGGGGGCCTTACCCGTCCTCACAGCCGCGGCGTCGGTCACGGGAACCATTGCCGCTGCAGGCGCAACGGCTGCCACCACAGCGGTCATTGATCTGTCCGCCACGCGGCAGACGATCCGAGGATTCGGCGGCATGAGCCACACGGCCTGGGCCGGCGACCTGACAGCGGCCCAACGGGACACGGCGTTCGGCACCGGCGACGGACAGTTGGGGTTCTCTCTGCTGAGGATCCCCGTCGCCGAGGATCGGACGGCCTGGAACCGTGACCTGGCGACGGCGAAGCGCGCGGCCGAACTCGGCGCGGCGGTCATCGCATCCCCGTGGAATCCTCCGGCCTCCATGGTCGAGACTTTCGTCCACGGCAGCCAGACCAACGCGCGACGTCTGCGGTACGACATGTACGGCGCCTACGCCCAGCACCTGAACGACTTCACCACGTACCTGCGGAACAACGGAGTGAATCTGTACGGCATTTCGGTGCAGAACGAGCCTGACTACGCGCAGGACTGGACGTGGTGGACCCCCACCGAAATGGTCCGGTTCCTGCGGGAGAACGCCGGCTCGATCGGCACCAGGGTCATCGCGCCGGAATCCTTCCAGTACCTGAAGAACATGTCCGACCCGATCCTCAACGACCCGGCGGCGCTCGCCAACGTGGACGTAATAGGAGCTCACCTGTACGGCACGCCGTTCGCGAACTTCCCGTACCCGCTCTTCAAGCAGAAGGGCGCGGGCAAGGAACTCTGGATGACGGAGGTCTACTACCCCAACAGCTCGGACTCGGCGGACCTCTGGCCCCAGGCGCTCGACGTGGGGGAGCACCTGCATCGCGCCATGGTGGAGGCCGAGTTCCAGGCCTACATCTGGTGGTACATCCGGCGCAGCTACGGCCCGATGCGCGAGGACGGGAAGATCAGCAAGCGGGGCGCTGCCATGGCGCACTTCGCCAGGTTCGTCCGACCCGGTTACGTACGGGTGCAGGCAACGGCGACGCCGGCGACGAACGTGTACGTCTCGGCGTACCGGGGAGGCGGCTCCACGGTCGTCGTCGCCGTCAACAAGGGGACCTCCGCGGTGAGCCAGCAGTTCACCCTGGTGAACGGTGCCGCGTCCACTGTCTCGTCCTGGCTGACCGACGCGAGCAGGAACGTCGCCTCCCAGGGCATGGCCGGCGTGTCGAACGGCTCCTTCACCGTCACGCTCCCTGCTCGAAGCGTGATGACATTCGTGACCCGTTGACCCGGCCGAAAGCAAAGTAGGTGAGCTGCCCGCACTCAGAACCACCAACGCCATGAGTGACGGGGAACGCTGCGAGTACCCCAGCGGAGTTGGGTGGTTGGGCCGTCACCGCAAGCCTCACTTTGTCGAATCAGCAGTGTCAAGCCGAGTGCTTGTGCATCACGTCGAGGTAGTGCCGATCACGGTGCGGCACGTGGTTGTCCCGTCCCGGCAGGCCGAAGACCGCGCAGACGTCAGCGGGTTGGGTGATGAGGCTGGACTGCTCGCCGAAGGTGAGGGTGCTGTTGACCGCATGCTGGCAGTCTGCCTCGTCCAGGGCGGCGATCAGCTCCTCGCGGAGGACGGTGGCGTCGAATGACTCGGAGTCGGGCAGCACGAGCGGCGGAAGTTTGGCGGCCGAACCGGGCCAGAGGTTGATCCAGATCCCGCTGACGGTCCGCTGGGTGACCACCAGCCTCAGCCCGTTCCAGGAGTACGGGTAGCCGTCGATATCGGGCCCCTTCAGGATGTGGGCGGGGTGCGGGCGCCCCGGTCCGAGGAGGTTTTCAGCCTCAGCCAAGGTCATTCCGCAGTTCAGGGGTCCGAGCTGGCCAGAGAGGGAGAAGTCGACGAGTACGTCCATCAAGGTCACGACAGTGACTGTGACACGCACCCGAGCCAGTTTGCACTCCGATATCAGCGTGACGCCGGGCCTGCACTGCCTTCCCGGACGGCGATGAGCGGCACAAGGTGTGAGGGTGGCCGGCTCGTCGAGTTCGCGGGGTGTCGGTCCTGCGGGTGTCGGAGTGCCGGCCGGGTGGTCAGCAGGCGGTGCAGAGCCGCCTGGCCGTCGTCGACGGCCGCGCGTTCGTCGCTGGTTAGCGGAATCGCGGCAGTCACTTCCCGCAAGGCGTTTTGGCTTCCAGGACCTGCGGGGGGCCACAGGAGTAGCGCAGTCACCGTTGTGCCGTCGGAAGTGCGGTGCCGGGGGACGCCGTCGAAGGTGTCGCCGTCAAAGCCGCAGTACGTGCACAGCGGCATCCCCGGGAGTTTCGGAGTCGGGGCCGGCGCGGGGACGCTGAGGTGACGGACCGCGTGGTCATGACGGAATCCTCCTGTGTTGTGTGGGGACGTCGAGCAAGTGCGGTGCGGCGAGTCCGACGGTATGTGAGGTGCGAGCAGTACGTGCTATTCGGCGGGCTCGGCGGTCCGCGGGATCCGTACGACCAGGGCCTTCAAGGCCGCGACGAGGCAGAGTGCGGTCAGTGCGGTCCAGACGACGTTGTACGTGCCGAACAGATCGCGGGCGGTGGCGCCGAGGAAGGCAGAGGCGCCCGCACCCAGTTGGTGAGCGGAGTTGGTCCATCCGAAGACGATGGGACCGTCGTCGCCGTACGCCCGCTGAGTGAGCGTGATGACCGGTGGAACGGTCGCGACGTCGACGAGACCGTAGGCCACCGTGAAGATGATCAAGGAGGGTCGGACGGTGGATGAAAGCACCATCGGCAGGGTCAGCAGGGTGAGCGCTCGGACGGTGAAGCAGACGGCCAGCAGGCGGCGGGGGTCGAAGCGATCGGTGAGCCAGCCGGAGACGACCGCGCCCAGGGAGGAGAAGACGCCGATGAGGGACAGCGCTGAGGCGGCGGCAGTCGCGTGCATGCCGTGTTCCTGGGCGGCGGGCACCCAGTTGCTCCACATGATCCCGTTGGTGGAGGCGCCGCAGATGATGAACATGCCTGCAAGCAGCCAGAAGGTTCCGGTGCGGGCGGCGTCAAAGAGGACTGTCACGGTGCGGCGGGCGGCGCCTTGGACGGGTGCGGGCTTGGCAACGAAGTGTTCGCCTCCGTAGGGGAGGACGCCGATGTCGGCCGGATGGTCGCGCAGGAGCAGGGCCACGAGTCCGGATACGGCCAGAGCCGCGAGGGCCAGCGTCACTACCGGGGGCTTCCAGTCGTAGCGGTCCACCGACCAGGCGAGCAGCGGCAGGAAGACCAGTTGCCCCAGGTGGCTGGAGGCGCTCAACGCACCGGTGACCAGACCGCGCCGCCGCACGAACCAGCGGTCGGCCACGAGGGCGGCGAAGGTCATGGTCAGACAGCCGCTGCCCAGGCCGATCAGTACGCCCCAGTAAAGGATCAGTTGCCACGGGGAAGCCATCGCGGTGGTGAGCAGGGCACCGGCTGCGATGAGCAGCATGGCGCCCGCCGCGACACGGCGGATGCCGGCACGGTCCATCAGCGCCGCCGCGAAGGGGGCGGTGAAGCCGAAAAGGACCATGTTGACGGAAGCGGCCAGCGCGATCTGGCCACGATCCCAGGCGTACTGCTCGTGCAGCGGAGTGACCAGCAGGCCCGGGACGGTGGTGAAGACGCCGGCCGTCACGATGGCGGCCCCCGCGATGACGGCGATTGCCCACGCGCGGTGCAGACCGGAGGGGGAGCGTACGGGCACGACGGGCGACGGCGAAGCAGCGGGTGCAGGCGTGGGGGGCGAGGAGACCGGGGGCTGGGCCTGTGGGTGCTGAACCATGTTTTCAGCCTGTCGGCGAGAGGTGCATGCATCGAGTGTCTGTATGGCCTAGATGCGCAAGGATGTGGCCATGCATGAGGCCACGGAGTCCAGGACCGTCTTTGCGCACCCCGAGCGCCACCATGTCGCCGTCCTGGCGCGCCAGATGACGCTCCCCATCGAGCTGGGCATCATCCACCAGGTGTTCGGCCAGGCCAAAGAGGGCGCGTCAGCAGACGGCAAGCCGCTGTACGAGGTTGCCACCTGCGCCCTGCGCAGCGGAGAGCTGCGCACGGACGGCGACTTCACCGTCAACGTCCGGCACGGACCCGAAGCCCTGGCCGGGGCCGACACGGTGATCGTGATGTCCTCCTACGAGGACTACGAGCAGCAGGAGCCGACCCTGCCGGCGCCGCTCGCCGAGGCGCTTGCCCTTATCCGCCCCGGCACCCGCATCGCCTCCATCTGCACGGGCGCTTTCGTCCTCGCCTCCGCCGGGCTGCTCGACGGACGGACCGCGACGACGCACTGGCGCTACGCAGACCGCTTCGCCCGCCTGTTCCCTCAGGTCGAGCTGGACGCCGACGTGCTGTACACCGACGGCGGCGACGTGCTCACCTCGGCGGGCTGCGCCTCCGGGATCGACCTGTGCCTGCACATGATCCGGCGCGACTTCGGCATGGCCGTCGCCAACGATGTCGCCCGCCGAACCGTCGTACCGCCGCACCGGGAAGGAGGGCAGGCGCAGTATGTCCGCCGCCCCGTGCCGGAGCCGTCCTGGCCCTCCACTGCGGCCGCGCGCGGCTGGGCCCTGGAGCGGCTGGCGGAACCCGTCACCCTCGACCGGATGGCTGCCCAGGAAGCCACCAGCGTACGGAACTTCACGCGCCGCTTCCGCGAGGAGGTCGGCACCACGCCGATGAACTGGCTGACCCAGCAGCGCATCGAGCACGCCCGCGAGCTGCTGGAGGAATCGGATCTGCCGGTCGACCAGGTGGCCGAACGGGCGGGCCTCGGCACGGCCGCGAACCTCCGCCAGCATTTCCACACGGTGCTGGGCACTTCGCCCAGCACCTACCGGGCCGTGTTCCGTGGACCGGGCCGCGCGACGGCACAGGAGGGCAGTGTGACGGCGGCACGCCGAAGCGCGGGACAGCAGGAAACGGGCGCCCCGCGCACGGGAGACGACATGAGCTCCGGAGCCTGAATCAGCCCGTGAACTTCCGGTTCCCGAGGTGCTGCGGACGCGGCTTGGGCGCGGCGAACGGCTCTTCGAGGGTGCTCTCCACGCTGTTGCCGACGATGAACATATTGGAGCGCGGGAATGGCGGGCACGCGAAGCGATTCCCCGTGGAACTCGGGCGGCGTCTCGTCGGCCCACGGGATGAACGTCCTGTGCGTCCATCCGCACTCCGGAGTCCGGCATGGCGAACGGCGATCTTCGGCAGATGCAGTGGGCGATGTCGGCGGCGCTGCTGCCTCTGTCGCGGACGAGACCTCCGTGGATGCCAGGTCAGCAGGTCGTGCCTGTATCTCGGTCGCATCGAAATGCCGATGCCTGCAAGGCTCAGCTGCCGTGTGGGGAACAGTTGGTCCGGTCGGTGGGGTTGCATCGACTGGGGGACCGGTGTCGCACGGGCATGGAACACGGAGACCGCAAGGTCGTCCTGTGTCAGCAGGATCTGGGCCCCTGGATCGCGGTATGCCTGTCGTGCGCTTGGATCAAGACGTATTTCTACAGGAGGACTTTTTCATGACCGACCGGCCTTTGACGCTCATGGCAGTACACGCCCACCCCGACGACGAAGCCACCGGAACCGGAGGGGTCCTCGCGCGGTACGCGGCGGAGGGCATACGCACGGTTCTTGTGACCTGTACCGACGGTGGTTGCGGTGATGGGCCGGGGGGTGTCAAGCCGGGCGACCCCGGACACGATCCGGAGTCGGTCGCCTTGATGCGTCGCCGGGAACTTGAGGCGAGCTGCGAGGTCCTGAAGATCAGCGATCTGGAGACGTTGGACTACGCCGACTCCGGGATGATGGGCTGGCCGAGCAACGACGCCCCCGGAGCCTTCTGGAATACCCCCGTGGAGGAAGGCGCCGCCCGACTCGCGGAACTCATGCGGCACTACCGACCTGATGTGGTCGTCACCTATGACGAGAACGGCTTCTACGGCCATCCCGACCACATACAGGCCCACCGCATCACGATGGCTGCGCTGGAGATGACCACGCTGACGCCGAAGGTGTACTGGACGACTATGCCCCGCTCGATGATGCAGCAGTTCGGCGAGATCATCCGCGAGTTTCATGAGGACATGCCCGAGCCGGACCCCGCCGAGGCTGCCGCTCTGGCCGAGATCGGCCTTCCGGACGATGAGATCACCACGTGGGTGGACACCACCGCGTTCAGCGGCCAGAAGTTCGACGCGCTGGCCGCGCACGCCAGTCAGGGCGAGAACATCTTCTTCCTCAAGATGGGCAAGCAGAGGTTCGGCGAGTTCATGGGAACGGAGACCTTCGTACGTGTCCAGGACGCCACCGGCGCTGCCGTACCCGAGAAGGATCTCTTCGACGGACTGCGCTGAGCCGGTAGGCCGACCGGCAGGGGGCCGGGGGCCGGGAGAGCTCACGGGCCACACCCGGGGGTTTGTCCACGCGAGCTCCGCCCGGGCAGTCCGCGTGGCGGCCCTCGCCGATGACGTCGCAACCTGGCCGAACTGCTGACCCGACACCGCGCTCGTCCTCAACCGCCCGACAACCACAGGGCTGTGAGGTCCGAGCGCGGCGTTGGCCGTCGGACGGCTTGGTGTTCCTTGATCGACCCGGCACGTTTGATCGTCTTGCCGACGTTGCGGAACCTCGCTCCCAGGGACGCGGAGGTCAGTCGCGGTTCCTCCTCGACCCGGCGTGTGCGCTGGTTTCTCAGTCGTGGGAGGGGATGTCCAGGGCGGTCCCGTACAGGCGGGTCACCCGGATCAGGATCACCACGCGACGGTCGGGCAGCGGCTGCTCTCCGGGGGCCGCCCCGTCGACCGGGTCCACTATCTCCGCCTCGCCTTCCGCCACGGCGAACGACCAGACGTCCGGGCCACTGACGTGCAGTGAGGTGTGCGGGTCGCGGCGCAACTGGCGGACCTTGAGGCGGTCGGCGGTGGAGGAGACGCGCAGTACGCGCTCCTCGGCGTTCCAGTCGTAGAGGACGGTCGACAGGTGCGGGTGGCCGGTGTTCCTGACGCTCGCGAGTACGCCGAACTGCTGTTGCCGCAGCAACTGGGAGAGCTCCTGGTCGGTGAGCGCGCGAGGGGCCGGTCCGTCGTTCTTGGTGGTGACCGTGGTGACCGTGGTGACCGTGGTGGTTTCGGTGGCGGAGTTCTCGCTCACGTGGATCGGCCTTTCAGCAGTGGGGACGGCGTTGGGGGACAGGGCGGGTCAGACGGCTGCGGTGTGAGCGGGAGCCTGAGCGTCGGCGGCCGGCTCCTCGGCGGCCCGGCGCAGCATCGTGAAGGCGACGGTGAAGGCGACGACGAGGAGCCCAGCGCCCACCGTGAAGGCGAGCCGGTAGCCGCCGGTGAGCGCCTCGGCCTCTGTCCGGCCGGCCGCCGCAAGGCTCTCGGTACGGGAGGCGGCCAGGGTGGACAGAACGGCGACGCCCAGGGCCATGCCGATCTGCTGAGTGGTGTTGAACAGGCCGGACGCGAGACCGGCGTCCTTTTCGTTCGCGCCGGACATACCGAGTGCGGTCAGCGCCGGCAGCGCGAGACCGAAGCCCGCAGCGAGCAGCATGACCGGGAGGAGATCGACCGGGTAACTGGCCCGCACGGGGAGGCGGGTGAGGAGACCCAGGACGCCGATGAGGAGCACGATGCCGGCCAGCAGGACGTTGCGCTCACCGAAGCGGGCGTTGAGCCGGGCGGAGACCCCGAGGGAGACGGCACCGATGACGGCGGCTGCCGGGAGCATCGCGAGGCCGGTCTCGGCGGCGCCGTATCCGAGCACCTTCTGGAGGTACAGGGCGACGAGGATCTGGAAGGAGAAGAGCGCGGCGACCATCAGGATCTGGACCAGGTTGGCGGCGGAGACGCTGCGCGAACGGAAGATCCGCAGCGGCATCAGGGGGTTGTGCGCGGTCGCCTGACGGACGAGGAACGCGGCGAGCAGTACGGCGGCGAGGGAGCCGAAGCAGAGAGTGCGCCCCGAAGTCCAGCCGTACTCCTCGACCTTGACGACGGTGTAGATGCCGAGCATCAGGCCGGCGGTGACCAGAATCGCGCCGAGTACGTCCGCGCCCGCCTTGAGGCCCAGACCGATGTCACCGGGCAGGACGCGTACGGCGATGGCGAGGACGGCGATGCCGATCGGCAGGTTGATGAAGAAGATCCAGTGCCAGTTGAGCGTGTCGGTGAGTACGCCGCCGAGGACCTGGCCGATGGATGCGCCCGCCGCGCCGGTGAAGCTGAAGACGGCAATGGCCCTGGCGCGCTCCCTGAGCTCGGTGAACAGTGTCACGAGAATGCCGAGGCTGACGGCGGAGGCCATCGCGCTGCCGATGCCCTGGAGGAAGCGGGCGGCGATCAGTACGGCGGGCGAGGTGGCCGCCCCGGCCAGCAGTGAGGCGGCGGTGAAGACGACGGTGCCCGCCAGGAACATGCGCCTGCGGCCTATCAGGTCGCCGAGCCGGCCGGCCAGCAGAAGCAGGCTGCCGAACGCGATGAGGTAGGCGTTGACGACCCAGCTCAGGCCGGCAGGTGTGAACCCCAGGTCCTGCTGGATGGCCGGCATCGCCACGGTGACGATGGAGCCGTCGAGGACGACCATCAGCATCCCGGCGGCGATGACTCCGAGGGCGAGCTGTGGTGAGCGCGGGGCTGCGGGTGAGGGTGCGGAGCCGGATCCAGCAAACATGCGGTGTCTCCTGTCGGTTGAGGCAACAGGAGAGACCGTAGCAGATGGTTTTGTTGCAGACTATTTCTTTCGGCCTCACTTCGAGACCGCGTCCCCGCTTTCCCGCGTCCCCGCTTACCTGGACTGGCGTGCTCGACGGGCGGCGCGCGGGGCCTCGACAGGGCTCGCCAGGCCGTCGTCGACCAGGCGCTTCAGCGCCCGCAGCAGGACTTCCTTGTCCCTGCCGGGCAGCGTGGCCAGGGCATCGCGATGTACGCGGTCGACGATCGCCTGACTCTGCTCGGCGATGCGGGCTCCCTCGTCGGTGACGGCGATGATCCGGGCCCGCCGGTCCGTACTGGAAGGGCGGCGCTCTGCCAGGCCGGCCTTCTCCAGGGCGTCCACCGTCACCACCATCGTGGTCTTGTCCATGTCGCCGATCTCCGCGAGCTGGATCTGGGTGCGCTCCTCCTCCAGGGCGTGGACGAGCACGCAGTGCATCCGGGCGGTCAGGCCAATCTCGGCGAGGGCGGCGGACATCTTGCTCCGCAGGACGTGACTGGTGTGGTCGAGGAGGAATGACAGGTCCGGTTCGGTGCGCGCGGGCGTCATGGCGGTCATACCTGCCAGCCTAGAGGAATTCGATCCGAAACGGATTATCCAGAAAAGAACTGAACGGAACCTGGGCAGGCGAAACGCCCCGGTCGGCGGGCGTTGTCACGTTGGTGAGTGTGGCGGGGTATCCGAGGTCGAGGCGCCGGCGTCAGAGCGCGGGCTCGGTTCGGCTGTCCACCCGCGGCCCCGCTTCTTCCTCCGGTGGCCGCGCCCGTCGGACGACGGGCGAGAGGTCACACCTGGTGGTGCGCTGTGTAGACGGTCGCGGTCATCGGCGCCGTGACAGCTCCGGTGCCGAGGAGGGCGGTCATCTTCTGCGTGACGGAGGCCCGGATGGTCCCTGCGTCTTGACGGGCCTCCATGGCGGCGCTCACCGGCGTGCCGGTGAGGAACCCGGTGGCGACGGAGGACGCCGACTCCGCGACGCCGTCCAGCGTGATCTCCACGGTGGTGGCCAGGGCCAGTCCCGCAATCGCCAGGTCCGCGGCGACCACAGCCGGATCGGTGTATCCGTGGGGCACGTCCTTGAGGAACGAGGGCGCTCCCTCGGGCATGGACTGCTCCAGGGCCTCCTGGAAGGCGGCCCCGAACCCGTGCGAGGCCAGCGGGCCCCAACTGTTGAACAGGAATCGGCCCTGCGGGGCAAGGACCCTGCCCACCTCGCTGTAGGCGGCAGCTCTGTCGGGGAAGAACATCACGCCGAACTGGCACAGAACCAGGTCGAAACTGCCGTCCTCGAAGGGCAGCTCTTGGGCGTCCGCCTGTCGCCAGTCGGCGCGGGACTCCCGCGCCGATCCGGCGGTGACCATCGCCTCGTTGAGGTCGGTCGCCACCACCGAGGCCGTGGGCACCGCGGTGAGCAGCGCCGAGGTCAACGCCCCGGTTCCGGCGGCGAGCTCCAGCACCGTGAGCGGCTGCAGAGCCGCCGCCCGGGCGGCCAGGTCAGCGGCGAAGGGACGGAAGAAGACCGGCACCAGGTGGCGCTCGTAGGCCTCGGGCATGGACCGGGTCCACCGCCGGTTCGCATCGTCAGTGCTCACTCGACAGACACTAGCCCCGTGAGGGATCCAGGGCGACCGGCACGGCGCCGCGGCACCGGAGGCCGTGCCGAAGCGGTCGTACCCGCAGCACGCACCGCAGGGCGTGCCGCCACCGTCGATGCGCCTCGACGCCTCCTGCATGATCGGAGTCGTACCGGACGTCTTCAGTCCCGGAGCGCGGTGGCATCGCAAGGGAAGAATTCTGATCGGCAGGGCAGTCGAACCCCGTTCCGTACCCGTCTTAACTGGGGAACGAGGGAGGGCATATTGAACGCCGACGAGGAACGCCAGTTCCGCGAGTTCGTGGCGGCGCGGTCGAGATCGCTGCTGCACACGGCATACCTGCTGACCGGGGACTGGGAACAGGGCCGGGATTTGCTCCAGACCGCGCTTGCGTCAACTGCTCGGCGTTGGTCGAAGCTGCGGGACCGGGAGCAACCGGAGATCTATGTGCGCCGGGCGCTCTACCACGCCCAGGTGGACCGCTTCCGGCTCCTCAGCTGGGGGCGGGAGACCGTCACGGACATGCTGCCGGACCGGCCGTCCGGGCACGGCGCGGACTGGGCTGACGACGTGGTCCAGCGGCAGGACATCATGGCCGCGCTGCGGCGGTTGCCCAAGCGTCAGCGTGCGGTGATCGTGCTGCGTTACTTCGAGGACCGGCCGGACGGCGAGATCGCCACGATTCTGGGTGTCGCCCAGGGCACGGTCCGCAGCCAGACCCACAAGGCCCTTGCCTCGCTCCGCGCCACTCTGGCCGAGGCGGGGCAGGCAGCCTCTTCCTCCGCTGCCTCCGGAAGGGGCGTCATCGCGTGAACGACTCGACCGAACACCTGCTGCACGACACGTTGCTTCACGATGCCCTGCACGCCCATGTCCTGGAGGGCGGCGATGGCGCCGGCGCCCAGCTGGTCGGCCTGGCCGACGGCGCGTTGCGGGTCGCCCGGCGGCGGCAACGGCTGGCCCGAGCGGGGGTCGGTGTCGCCACCGCCGCCGTGGTCGCCGCCGCCTGGATGGCCGTCGCGGACGGCGCGACCTCGAGCGCGCACGGGGTTCGTCCCGCCGCAGGAGGCGACACCGGGAAGGCGGTCCCCATCTCTCTGTTGCCCGTCACCTCGGTCACGGAGCACCCATGCACCGGTGCCGGCTACACCGTGCACGCGACCGCCGACCAACCGGCACAGTGCGTACGAGTCGACCGGACGGGCGGCATGACCGACGTCCGCGTCGCCTCCGCGAAAGCTGAGAAGAACCCCACCGACGGCACCTGGCAGGTCGAGGTGACCTTCAGCCCCGCCGACCGGGCCCGTTTCGCCTCCTTTACCGGCTCCATCGCGTCGGCCCCGCTCCCGCGCAACGAAGTCGCCATCGTCATCGACGACAAGCTCTGGGGCAACCCATATGTGGCCGCCTCGATCACCGGCGGTCGTCTCGACATCCTCGGGGCCCGCTTCGGTGACCTCACCAGCGACACCGCCCACGACCTCGCCCACCGGCTGGATCCGCGGTGAGCAGGCGACCCCTGCTACGGCGTTGCCAAGCCGGTGAGTAGCCGGGGGAGTTCGTCCTGCGAGCCCGTCCGGGCCTTCGCCGCACAGCTCATCCTGGTTCGCGAACGAGGCAGCGCCGGATGGCGATCGGGACGTCGTCGTCCGGGATGAGAGTCAGGGTTTGCGGGCGAGGGCGGCGGCGATGAGGTGCTCCCAGACCGTGAGTTGCCGTTCACCGCTGCTGTTCCAGGCGGGGGTGGCGGTCTGGTCGGGGCGCCACAGGGGAGCGGGGACGATGCCGGGGTCGAGGATCTCCAAGCCGTCGAGGAGGGCGGCGATTTCGGCATCGGTACGCCAGCGGCCACGGCCGAACGTCTGCTGGAGGACCTTCTCGGCCTCCTGCGTCTCCGGGTTGTTGCCGGAGCGGAAGTGGCTGACGAAGAAGTGGCTTCCGGAGGGCACCCTGTCGCGCCAGTAGCGGACGATGCCGGCCGGGTCCTCGTCGTCGTTGACGTGGTGGAGGATGGCGCTGAAAATGACCGCGACGGGTCGTGTGAAGTCGATCAGTTCGAGGGTGTCGGGGTGGGTGTGGACGGCCTCGGGGTTTCGGACATCGACGGCGACGACCCGGGTGCGGTCGTCCTTCTCCAGCAGCGCCCGTCCGTGGACCAGGACCTGGGGGTCGGTGTCGACGTAGACGACCGTGGCCTCGGGGGCGTGCCGTTGGGCGACCTGGTGGACGTTGTCGGCGGTCGGCAGGCCGCTGCCCAGGTCGATGAACTGCCGGATGCCGGTGGACTTCACGATCTCCGCGACCGCGCGGGTCAGGGCTGCGCGGTTGGCGTAGGCGATGGCCACCGAACCGGGCAGGTCGCGTTTGAACACGTCGCCGATCTCGCGGTCCACGGCGTAGTTGTCCTTGCCACCCAGCAGGTAGTCGTAGACGCGGGCGATGCTGGGCTTGGCCGGGTCGATCGGGGAGCGTTCGTACGTCATGACGTCCATTTTCCCTGCAACGTCGCCTGTTGACCACGATTTTGAGATCTGGTGGCCGGCTCACGGGCAGGCGGCTCGGTCTGCCGTCATGCGGTGGGCGGTCCCGGAAGCGGCATTGGCCCGGTGCGCTGCCGCCGACCTGGTGGAACCGGCCCCTCGTACGGACTTCCGCATTATCCTGGCGTCGCTTTGACAGCGTTGTCCGCAGACTTCACCTTCTCGGGGGACCATGTGCCAGCTCACGAACAGCCGACCGGGGGACCGGACTTGGACGAGCTGCGTCGGCGGACCGTGGTCACGGCCCCGCAGCGCGAGGCGGGGATGGTGGTCTGCGAGAACCTGGTGCGG
Organism: Streptomyces sp. NBC_00285; assembly: GCF_036174265.1. Lineage (NCBI taxonomy): Bacteria > Bacillati > Actinomycetota > Actinomycetes > Kitasatosporales > Streptomycetaceae > Streptomyces > Streptomyces sp. NBC_00285. Next base: position 9,841,801 of record NZ_CP108055.1, read on the forward strand.
ATCTACCAGAGCGAGGGCGTCGAAGTACAGGCACTCCAGGGACTGGACCTGACCGTGGCGCAGGGCGAGATGATCGCGGTGATCGGGGCCTCCGGCTCCGGCAAGTCCACCCTCCTGGGCATACTCTCCGGCCAGGACGTACCCACCGCAGGCGCCGCCGAGGTCGCCGGGCACGACCTGCTGGCGATGAAACGCCGAGAGCGGCTCGGCTACCGGCGCGGCACCGTGGGCTTCGTCTGGCAGCAGACCTCCCGCAACCTGCTGCCCTACCTCTCGGCGGCCGAGAACGTGATGCTTCCGATGACGTACACCGGGATCAAGCGCTCTCGGCGCCGGGCCCGGGCCGAGGAACTGCTCGACCTGCTGTCCGTCGGCCACTGCCGGGATCGCACCCCCGACACGCTCTCGGGCGGTGAGCAGCAGCGGGTCGCCATCGCCGTCGCCAACGCCAACGAGCCGCGGGTGCTGTTCGCCGACGAACCCACCGGTGAACTCGACACCACCACCAGCGACGAGGTCTTCGCGGCGCTGCGCCGGGCCAACGAGGACCTGGGTGTCACAGTGATCGTGGTCACCCACGACGCGCTGGTGTCCGAGCAGGTGCAGCGCACCGTACGGATCCGTAACGGCCGCACCTCGACCGAGGTGCTGCGCCGGGTCGCCACCGGCGAGGACGGCGTCCAGGTGCTCACCGCTGAGGAGTACGCGGTACTGGACGCCAGCGGCCGGCTGCAGCTGCCGGGCGAGTTCACCGAGCGCCTGCACCTGCGCAAGCGGGTGCGGCTGGTGCTGGAGAGCGACCACGTCGGTGTGTGGCCCGACGAGGCCGCACGCCGGGCGAGGTCCGACGCACAGGACGCGGCGAACGGCGGCCCGAAGGGCTGAGAGCGCCGAAATGGTCAGCGGTGAGCGGGGCGTCCGGTGGCTGCCCGGGCAGTCACCGCGTGCCGAGCCTTCACGCGAGACGTAGTACGCCTGCCAGTGCGCGTCGGCGGGCGAGGAGGGTTTCGGTGACTGTGGCGGCCAGGATCAGCGCGGTCACGCCGGCGACGAGGGCGACGGTGAGCGAGTAGTCGGTGTGCAGCGCAGGCTGGGCCGGGCCGCCGGTGAACTGCTGCAGGTCCAGTGTCCGTGCCATGAGCCGCGGTTCGAGCAGCCCGAGCAGCGTTCCGCCCACCGCTGAGGCGACCGCCAGCGGCAGCAGTTGCAGCAGGTGCAGCGCCCCGGCTTCTTTGCCGCCGAGTCCGAGCGTGCGCAGGAACGAGGTGGTGCGGCTGCGCTCGTGGAAGGTGAGGGCCAGTTCCAGGATGAGCGCGAGCAGGCCTGACAGGGCGGCGAGGATCGAGCTGGTGGTGTAGATCGTGCCGAGTCCCCGCGTCAGACCGTCCGTGCGCAGAGAGTTCAGCGTCTCGGAGCGGACGCGGATGCGGGCCGTCGGCCCGAGTGTCCTGGCCGCCGCCGACCGCAGGGCTGCGGGTTCGGCGGTGGCGGGCCCGTCGGCCTTGAGGAGCAGGACGGTGCTTCCCGAGGACTGCCGGGGGATCAGATGCTCGGCTCTGGCGGTGGTGATCAGCATGGGCGTGCCGGCCGCGATCTGCGCTGTGACCGGCCCGAGGAGGGGGTCGCGCAGTTCCGCGGCGGTGAGGGTGCCGACCGGCTTGAAGATCAGGTCTTTCGGGGGCTGCCCGTTGGGCACGACCGTGGTGGTGAAGCCGCCGGTGCGCTCGCTCGTCCGCAGGCCGGGCGAGAGGAAGGACGGCAGGGGGTCGTTCGTGCCTGCCCGGGTTTCCGTCGGGGTGGACAGCCGGGCCAGCAGGGCGCCGGCCAGTGGCGACTTCGGGGCGACGGCGATCAGCTGCCGGGGATCCACGGTGATCACGGCGACCGGGGAGATCACCGTGCCGTCGGCCTGTCCTGCCAGTTGGAGGGTGTACTGATGCTGGAGGGCGGTCCGGATTCCGGCGGTGCCGGTCCCCGGTGCGGAGGGTGCGGTCCCGGCCGTGGTCGCGCTCGCGTCGGCGCCGCTGGTCCAGGCCGCACCCGTGGCCAACCCGTCGTCGATGGTCCGTTGCACCAGGCCGCCGAACACAGCGGTCCCCAGAGTCAGGACCAGGACGAACAGGGCCAGCCCGGTCGCCGGGGCGTCGTGGGCGGCCCGGGCCGCCCCGATGAAGGCCACGGTTCCCCGGCCGCGCCGGGTCAGCCGCAGCACCGGGCGCAGCACGAGCGGGTAGACCCGCAGCAGGATGAGTACGACGGTCAGCGCCACCAGCACCGGTACCGCGCCCAGAATCCCGTCGGGCCCCTGGGTGCGCAGCGCGACCACGCCCGCCGCCGTCGTGACCAGTACCGTCAGCTCCAGGACCACACGGCGGCGGACGGTGATGTTCCGGCGTGAGCGCCGTAGCCGGCCGGGTCTGCGCGGCTCGCGGACCGCGAGCCAGGTCATCAGTGGCACCGTCAGTGCCACCACCGTGGCGGCGAGGGCGGCGGTCATCGGTTGCGGTGATCCGGAGGTGCCGGTGGGAGCGAGGGCCCCTCCGGCCGCCCAGCCCAGCAGCGCGGCGATCAGTACCACCGGCCAGGCGACGGCGCAGCGCAGCAGGACCAGTCTCGCGGTGGAGGCGCCCCGGGCGCGCTGCAAGCGCAGGTGTGTCTGCCTGCGGCGCAACAGCAGCCGGACCGCGACGGTGACGGTGGCGAGCGCGACCGCGGCCAGGGCGTCGACGGCGAACGTCGCCAGTTCCCTGGCCTGTTGGTCCTGGGCCGTGAAGGCGGCGAGCAGGGGAGTCAGGGAGTCGGTCACCAGCAGGGACCCGGTGGCCTGGCCGCCGATGTGGCAGCTGATGTCGCTGGTGATCGGGTCGACTCCCTGACACAGGGCGTCGCTGAGGTCCGCGCTGTAGTGGGACAGTGGCCCGGTCAGAGCACGGGCCCGGTCGAGTGCCGCCCCGGACAGGTCGGCGCGCAGATGCCAGGTCACCCGTGGGCCGCTCACTCCGGCGCCGGCCAGCAGGTCGGCGGCGTCGAGGCCGACGAGACCGTGGACGGCGAGCATGGTGCCTGCGGAGTGCTCAGCCGGGTAGCGTGCCGGCTGGTCCAGCGTCTCCCGGCCGGTCCAGAAGCCGTCGGACTCGGTCGTGGCGCGGAAGATGCCGCTCACCTGCAACTGCGCCCGGGGCGGGGCGTTTTGCACCCCGAGCGTCTTGGCGAACTCAAGGGTCAGCCGGCTGCCGGCTCGGACACCGAGCGCTTGCGCGTTGGCCTGCGACAACCCGATCTGGGGCACGCTGCCCAGCGGCGTCCGGTCGGCCGGCGCGTGGCCGCTGACGTAGTGCAGGTGGTCCCGCGCCGACGGAAGGTAGCCGGCCGTCAGCTGGGTGCTGGTGTCGGCCGGCCCCGGCGGCCGAGGTGAGATCAGGGACGCCTGGCCGTAGTCGTAGCTGCCGCCCGTGATGGTCACCTTTTGCGCGGCGGGGCCGCTCAACTGCTCGGTGAGGGTACGGCCGGCGTTGAGCAGGGTGGCCGTGTCCACGGAGGGCGGCACGGTGTCGAAGACCTCGGGTGTGGTGCTCAGGGCGATCTGGGGCGCTTGGGCCTGCGCGGCGTCGACACGCTGCCTCAGTGCCCGGTCCTCCTGGCCGCCCGCGAAGGCGGGGACCCAGGCGCAGAGCGCCGCCAGCATCAGGACCACCACCGCCAGGCAGGCCAGCAGCGGCAGGTCGCCGCGGGTCTCCTTGCGTATCAGGCGCCGTGTCACCGCCGCACCGGAGCCCACGGGCCGTGTCACCGTCCTCCGCCCCTTCCGGTCGTTTCCGGCCACCCGGCTCAACGGTCCTCCCCTGCCCGCAGCACACGTACCAGGTCCACCCGGGCCAACAGGCGGGCCAGGGCCAGCACCACCGCACTGATCGCCAGAGCGGTCGCCACCGCGGTGAGCGCCACGACGCCCCAGGGCACGACCTGCGGCAGCGGAGGATAGGGGGCCTGTCCGCTGTCGTCCACGGTGACCAATGGCAGCACCGCCAAGGCCAGGGCCATGCCCATGAGCGCTCCCGGGACCACCGCGAACAGCGCCAGACTCAACTGCTCGGCACCCAGCAGCGTGGACAGGCTTGCGGCACGGACGCCGACCGCCCGCAGCAGGGCGAACTCCCTGCGGCGCTGACGGGTGGAGACCACCGCGTGCACGGTGAAGGCGATGACCGCGAAGCCGGGGGCCAGATACCGGACCAGTTCCAGCACCCGGCGCAGCCCGCTGCGGAACGGGTCGTCCCGCAGGGCCGCGGCGGTGCGTGCCGTGGTGGTGACGGAGCCCAGCGCGGGGTGCGCTTCGGCGGCGGCGGCCGTACGCGCGCCGGCGGTGCTGCCGAGCCACCAGAACGCGGGATCCTCCGGGTCGGCCCCGGCCCGCGTGATGGCGGTGGCGAGTTGACGCTGGTCGGCGATCAGATGCCCCTGCCCGCGGCCCAGTCCGGGCAACGAGTCGACTCGGCCCACAATCATGGCGGTGACCCGAGCGCCGCCCAGCTCCAGCTCGGTGGTGCTGCCCACGGTCAGGCGCGCGTCGCTCAGCGCCGAGGCGTCGGCGCGCACCGGCAGTGGCGCCGGAACGCCGGCCGGGCCCGCCAGGAGGCGCACCCGGGTGCCGGGCAGGGTGTCGTAGTCGTCGGCGGCCAGGCCGCCGAAGGCGTCGTCGGTGGCCTGGGAGGCCCGGATGCCGGTGCTGACAGTGGTCTTGAGGACCTCGGAGCCGCCGGAAACGACCGAGCACACACCGGGTGTGCCGAGAGCGTAGGCGCCGGTCAACTCTCCTTTGCACGCCCCTGCGGTGGAGTCCGTCGGGTTGTCCGTGCCGTTGGTCCACACCTGCCCACCGGGCAGCCGGGTGGCCCAGGTGTCTGTTGTGCCGCGCGCGCCCACCCGGATCAGTTCCAGGTCCAGCCGCGCGGGACGCACCTTCGGCTGCGGCAGCACGCTGACGGCGGTCACGGTCAGCGGATACTCCCGTGAGTGGCCGCCACTGAGTGCCACGTCGAGTGGGACCACGACGGTGTGCCTGCGTCCGTCGGCGGCGGGCAGGCGGGCCGCCACCGTGCTGACGAGGCCGGACGCGTCCTGCACGGTCAGTTCCAGACCCGGCGCCGAGGGAGTGCCGTCGCTGCTCAGCCGCTCGTCCAGCAGCAGCGCGGTCGGGCGCCCGGGGAGCCGTATCCCAAGGGCGACCGGTGACGGGGTGTGGGGAGCGGGCCCGCCGATCGTGCCGACCAGGTCTTCGTTGGCGCCGCCGGGCAGGGTCACCAGCGACTGCGTCACCGGTGTCACGGTCGTCACCCCGGGCAGCGCGCGATAGGCGGCCCCGAGTACGGACGCGGGGTAACTGTCGGCTGCGGATGGGGAAATCCGCACGTCCGCGCCGACGGCGAAGGCTGCCTCCTCGGATGCCAGGGCCTTCAGAGAGGCCAGCTGGGTGGTGGCGAAAGCGCTCACCGACACGGCCAGGCACATCAGCACCACCGGTCCAGCGTTGCGCGCGGCCTGTCGGCTCAACTGCCAGCCGGCCAGCGCGAGGACGAGGCCCCGGCTGCGGCGGCCGAACGCGTCCAGCAGGAGAGAGGTCAGCGGAAGCAGTCGTAACAGCAGGAGCGCGGCGGCCCCGGCCACCAGGGCGGGCACCAGGACCAGCACCGGGTCCGCGGAGGCGCTGCCGGTGCCCAGGCCGGCGATCAACGAGTGATGCCGCCGCAGTTCCAGATACCCCAGCATCGCGATGGCCAGCAATGCCAGGTCGGCGCCCAACTGCTGCGCGGCGGCGGCCCGTGAGCCGCGGGTCGGCCGTGACCGCGCCGACGGCACCACGGGCAGCAGCACCGCCGCAGCGTGCACCAGCAGGGTCAGACCCACCGCCGCCCACGCGCCGGTGCCCCGGCTGCCGGGGTGCAGCAGCCCGGCCAGGAAGGGCGCGGCGACGGCCGCCGGGACGCCGGTGAGCGCCCACTCGGCCAGTGCGCCGCGCAGCAACCGCAGGGTGCCGGCGCCTCTGGCACGTTGGAGGGCCAGCTCACCCTGCCGGCGCACCGTCAACTGACGAGCAGCCAGCACCAGGGTGGCCAGGGCGAGGGCCGCCAGCATCACGCTCGGCAGATACAGCGAGGACCGGGCCGCCACCATCGGCACCACCAGGTCGTCGACCGCGCCCGGCAGTCCGGAGTTCACCGTCAGGTCGTCCAGCGACGGCTGCCGCCCGCGGAACACCGACACACGGCTCTGGCTGCCGGACAGAGCGCGCAGTCGGTCCCGCAACCCGGGGAGGCCTGCCGCGTCGATACGGGAGAAGTCGGGCTGCACACTCCAGTGGGCCGTCAAGTGCCCGTTCAGGACGGCACTGCCGTTGAGAGCCGACGCCGACACCACCAGCAGGCGTTGGTCGGCGGTCTGCCCCTTGCTCAGGTCGCCGGCCATCGCGGGCCAGAACCCGACGGCACCACTTGCCCGGAAGACGCCGGTGATCCGCAGGGTCATGGCCCGCCCGAAAGCGTCCTGTACCTGAAGGCTGGCACCAGGTTTGACGGCCAGACGCCTGGCCAGCGCAACGGGCACCGCCGCGTCGACCGGAGCGGTGGACCCGGTGGCGACCCGGACATCGGGCAGTGAGGTGAACGCGCCGGCCGGGGCGTCGGCCGTGTCGGCAGGCCACTGCCCGGCGACCAACTGCCCGAACCTGCCCCCGTCCTGCACCGCTACCGGGTGCAGCCCGCTCCCCCCGGGACCGCGCGGCGGGCCGGCACCGTCGACCCCCGACACGGAGACCGGCGACGTGCCCAGCAGCCCCACATACGTCCGCTGCGGCACCCCGGCGAACACCCGCTCGGCGGCGGCCCGCACATCTCGATCGGCGGCGGCCATTCCTCCGGCCCGGAGGGACGCGTTGACGTTCACCTGCGCGCCGAGGTCGGCAGTCAGCCGTCGTACGGCACCCTCCTGCACCGAACTCCCCGCCACCGCCGCGAGCGCGGCCAGTGCCGTCGCACACAGCAGCACGGTCACCGCGACAGCGGCCAGCACCAGCCCATGCTGCGTGGCACGCCTGGCAACGACGGGAAGATGCTGCCGAGTCGGGCGCTCAGCCCCCGGGCGTCGCCGCGGCGAAGACCTGAAGGCCGTGGCGACCACATGAACCCCCGCGGAATCGAACATGTGACGGTGACGGCGCGTCACAGTCCTACCAGGCATCCGTCAACGGCACAAGAATTGCTGATCTCTTGCAGACGGGCACGAGCACGAGTGGGTTGGTACGTGGGAGCCGCCACCGCGCTTCGCGAGGTCCGGCACCTCATATGCACGGGGTGAAGCGGCGGCCGCTGAGCGGGCGCCGAAACGTGGTGGCCGTTGGCAGGATCACCGAGGGTGAGCTGCGACTGGCGCCTGATCTCGCTGGGCTGCCCGTGCGGGGTGGTGACCCGCGAGCACGGCCTTGCCTTCTCCGAAGTCTGGCTTCTCCTACCGGACATGTGACCAGCCGCCGTGGCCGACCACCCGCACAACGCTGGACCGTAGAAGGTCAACTGGTTCGACTGGCGGTGCCACCACCGAGCCGCCACACACCAGCCGTTCCCGGAGACAAGCGGGCGGCCCGTACACGAGGACCACGGTCTACGGCTGGTGTGCGGACGTGTCCTACTGCGTGGGAGCCGCCCGGTCGTAGACGTTGTCCGGCGTCACGATCTCCGTGATCGCCCGCGCGAGCAGGGAGGACGGCTCCTGGCCCTGGTAGGCGATATCGGTGTTGATCATCAGTACCAGGGTGGCCTTCTTCGAGGGCAGGTAGACGGTCACGGTCTGGTAGCCGGGGATGGAGCCGTTGTGCCCGATCCAGCCGCCGCTCTTGAAGATGCCGAGGCCGTAGCTCGTGCCCGGGTGACCGGTGGGCAGCATCTTCAGCCGCTGCGCCTGGGTCTGTGGCCGCAGCAGTGTGCCGGTGGCGACGATCCTCGCCCAGCGATGCAGGTCGTGCAGGTCGGAGATCATTCCTCCGGCCGCCCAGGACCAGCTGGGGTTCCAGTCCGTACTGTCGGCGACCGCACCGCTCAGCGTCTGGTTGGTGTAGCCGCGCGGGTGCGGCTGCGGAAATTCGGAGCCGTCGGGGAGCAGCGTGTGCGAGAGACGGCCGGGACGCAGCACCCGCTTCTCGAGGAAGTCGGTGAGGCGGTGCCCGCTGACCTTCTCGACCACGAGACCGAGCAGAGTGAGGTTGGTGTTGGAGTACTGGAACTGCGTGCCCGGCGCGAAGGTGTTCTTGTGCTTGAAGCCGTACGCCAGTACCTGCTGCGGGGTGAACGACCGCTTCGGATCGCTCAGCAGATCGTGCTGGAAGTCCGCGTCGTCCGTGTACGGAAAGAGACCGCTGCGCATCTCGGCGAGATGACGCAGCGTGATCCGGGATCCGTTGGGCACATGGCGGACGTAGGCGGAGATCGGGTCGTCGAGTCCGAGCCGGCCGTCATCGACGAGTTCGAGCAGCGCGGTGACCGTGAACGTCTTGGTCTCGCTGCCGATCCGGACGAAGACATCCGTGTTCATGGGCTCGCCGGTGGCTTTGTCGGCGATGCCGGTCGCGCGGACATAGCTGCCCTTGCCCGGCATCCACAGGCCGGCGACGACACCGGGAACTCCGGTTTGCCGACGTACCGTTTCGATGGCCTTGTCCAGCCGCGAGGCGAGCGCATGGTCGAGTTCATGCGGGGGACAGTCGTCATCGGCGGACTGGCGGGTCGTGAAGGTCTGGGCAGCGGTGGCCGGGGTTGCTGCCGTCGAAGCCAACACGGACGCCGCGAGCAGCGCGGCGGCCAGGACACGGCGGGCGGGGATACGACGTCTCATGTCGGAGTGCCTCTTCCGGGTTCGGGGCGGGGCAGCCACGTCACCATCCGTGCCGATGGCGCGAGCGCTTCGCGTGATCGCCCTGGCCGGAGTCCACCCGTTCAGCGCGCCGTGCGTCGCTCCGACGCACCAGCGGGGCTCGGTCTGGTCGGTGTCGGTTCCGGCGTGCTGCGGTGACAGGTGGGGCAGGCGTCGGTCCAGACCACGACGGGGCTGTCAGGGTGTCCGCCGCAGCCGCAGCCGCAGCCGCAGGCCCGTGATGGTCGCTCCCGCCTGGGGCGGAGGCGTCTGCGTGACGGCCTTTTCCATTGCCGCGAGCAGCCGGCGGCGTTTCTTTGACGCCCCTTTGGCGGGACCCGCTCGCCGACTCCGCGTGGACGTCGTGGAGACGGAACACGGTCCGGTCCGTCCCGCGGCTGCCGTAGCCGGCCCGGACCGGGACCGCACGCTCGAGTACGGTGACTCGGCATGACCGACACCGAGATCGAGATCACGGCAGACCTGGTGCGCGACCTGCTGGAGGAGCAACATCCAGACCTTGCGGGGCTGGCCATCCGTGAGGTGGCGGGCGGCTGGGGCAACCAAATGTGGCGTCTCGGGGACGAGTTGGCCGTACGGATGCAGCGCATGGACCCCACCCCGGAGCTCCAGCTCAAGGAACGGCGGTGGCTGCCCGTGCTGGCCCCGCGCCTGCCGCTCCCGGTGCCGAGCCCGGTGCGGCTCGGTGAACCGTCCGAGCGTTTCCCCAAGCACTGGACCGTGATGACGTGGGTTCCCGGCGAGCCGCTGGACCACGGCTCGATCAGCCGCGGCGCCCACGCCGCCGACACCCTGGCGGGCTTCCTCCGAGCGCTTCACGTGGAGGCGCCCACCGAGGCGCCGACCAGTTCGGACTTCGGCGTTCACCCCAAGAAGTGCACGGAGGGCTTCGACCACTTCTTCCACGCCGTGGTCCCCGACGGCATTGCCGACGAGGTCCGGGCCGTCTGGGACGATGCCGTCGCGGCCGCCGAGTGGGAGGGCCCGCCTGTTTGGGTGCACGGCGACCTCCATCCCGCGAACGTCGTCGTCTCGGACGGAACGCTCGCGGGCATCGTCGACTTCGGGGCCCTGTTCGCCGGCGATCCGGCGTGGGACCTCGCCGCCGCATGGGTGCTGCTGCCCGCGGGCACGGCCGCACGGTTCTTCGACATGTACGGCCCTGTGGACGAGGCTGCGATGCGGCGCGCCCGCGGGCTGGCGGCGATGAAGTGCCTTTTCCTGATGCTGATGGGGCAGAACGGAGATCGGGGTCTTCCCGGCGGCAAGCCGCACTGGGGACCAGCGGGCCGGGCGGCACTTGACCGCGTTCTCAAGGGTGTCTGACACGCGCTTGCGTGCCTACGGAGCAGTACGGACGACAGGGTCTGCAAGCACACGTCCTTGAACGGCTGGGCTCCCGTCGTCCCTTGCCGAAGTCGCTGACGGGGTCCCTGCGCTGGAGCCCCCTGGTAGCCGGCGGGTTGCGCCCTTGACCTCGCGGTGGACTCTCATCCGAGACACGCTGAAATTGGTGTCCCCGTGGGCCCGCTTGCGCGGTGCCGGGTGGAACGGGGCGAAGACGATTGACGCGTCCGGCAGCGACGGATCAGACAGCTTTCGGTGGTCGTCAGGCAGGGCCTGTGGCCGCGCTCCCAGCTCCGCGAACTGCTCTTCGAGGAGCCGCAGATGCGCCATCCGTACGTGCCGCTCGCCATGGGCAGATCGCCGACGGCATCGCCGCCCAAGCGTTCCTTGCTCGGCCGTGCGGGCGATCGACACCGCCGGGCCGTGGGACGGCTCGGACGGGGTGGGGAGGCCGGTGGGGCGGGCGTCGGAACACGTGGCCGGTGACAGACCATCAGTACCTTCCGCAAGGCATGGGTGTGAAGCAGGGAGCTGGACCAGGCACACCGTGTGGTCACGCTTCCGGACCACCTGTTCACGCTCTCCTGTTTGCGGCAGGGCACTGATGAACTCGTCGCTCACGTACGAGAAGGGGGAAAGGGCATGCGTCATCGTCCTGTGCAACGGTTCGCTGTGTTGTGTGCGTCCGCCGCTCTGTTCATGGGGGCCGGCCTGGCGGTCGGAACGGCGGCTCACGCGTCAGCCTCAACGCTCACGGGTTGTAGGCATCCGTACGTCTGTGTCTACGACGCCAACCAGGTCAAGGTGGGCAACTACAAGGACGTCACACGCTACTGGCAGACCTTCAGTCGTGCCGACGTCGCCTACGCCTACAACGCTCGGCACGATGGTGTTGCGTACTTCCTCTACAGCGGCGGCTACACCAGCTGCGTGGAACCGGGGCGTCAGGCCCCTCTGCGGATCCAGGGCTACGGCAATGTGACCGGTATCCGTATCGACACCAGTTCGAACTGTTACCGCTGACCCGCTTGGGGCTTTCGCGGACAGACGGTGTGCCGCCGGCTCCGATCGTGAGCCGGCGAGGTGCGGGAACCCGCAGTTTGGACAGGCCCCGCCATTGCCCGAGCGTGTGCCCGGGCAATGGCGGGGCCGTGCCCGACGACGGAGCGATCTGGGTCGTCCGGGTAGCCTCCCGCCGAGCCGGCTTCCCGAAAGGCCACCACTGCTGCGGCGAGAGTGATTGTCAAGAGATGTGTGTCATGTGACCTTTGACCAGGTGGCCGGGGATGCTAGCCGGGACGCCCCCGTGAAGACGACCAGAGCGACTGTTGTGCCGCCTGCCGTCGCCAATGTGTCTGCCGCGATCCGGTCCAAGTGCGACCGTGCCAGGTCAGTCAGAACGAAGACAACGACCGAGCCCGCGCAGGCGGCTGCAGCGGCCGCGGCCCAGTACCGGTGCCGGTTCCAGAACCAGTTCGCCAGGATCACCACGACCGGGAAGGCGACATGAAACCCCGTTCCGTCGAGGAGACTGAGAATGCCCCACGCCACTGCGCAGACCATCCAGCTGAGCATCAGGATCTGACCGGTTTCACGCCAGTGAACTCCTCGCCGTTCGCCCATCGAGCCCTCCGCCTCCCGCTTCCCGTGTCTCCAGGCGCATAGGAGCCCATGGGGTCGATTGGCGTCAAGGTCAGGTGGATCAATCAGGCAGAGAGGCCTTCGGGGCGTTCGACGAGCCGACCGGACCTATCGATTGATTGCTCGGGAAGGTATGTCCTCCCCGAGCCGGTCCTCCCCGAGCCGATCCACGGGTCTTGAGCATTGCTCCTGCTGCGAAGGCCCGTTGAGGCCGCTCCCGCCCGGCTTCGAACCAGCGGCGCGGCCGGCAGGTCAGAAGGCGTAGCGCACACGGAGCCAGGGCGCGTGGGTGGTCATGAGCCCGCGCAGGGTGTGCACGGCGTCCGCTTTGATGTGATCGCGGTAGCGGACGTTGTGCGCTCCGTTCTGTGAGAGCTTGCCTTGTTGCAGGTCGGGCTGCCACAGGACGTCCTCGGCGCGTGGATGCCAGCCGAGGTTGACCTGATGCAGGTCCTCGTTGTGGGTGAGCGTGATGATCTCTGCGGCGGCCTGGCACTTCACCCGGTGGGGCAGGACGTCGTCGAGGTGGCGCAGGAGGTCGGCCCAGTCGTCCTGCCAGCCGGGCCGCAGGACGACGGGGGAGAGGTTGAAGTGGACCTCGTAGCCCGCGTCCACGAAGTCGGCCGCGGCGGCGATGCGGTCGGCCATCGGAGAGGTGCGCAGGTCCAGCAGCCTTGAGTCGGTCGCGGGCATGAGTGACAAACGGATCCGGGTCCGGCCGCGGGGGTCCAGCGTCAGCAGATCGGGGTTGACGAACTTGGTGGCGAAGGACGCCTTCGCGGTGGGCCACCGGCGGAAGGCGGTGATCAGGTCCGCGGTGTTGTCGCAGATGAGCGCGTCAACCGAGCAGTCGGCGTTCTCCCCGATGTCGTACACCCAGGCGTCCTCGTCACACTGGTTGGGTTCCCTTTTACGGCCCTGGCGCGCGATGTGGCGTCCGAGGTGGACGATGATCTGGTCGACGTTGGTGAAGACGGTGATCGGGTTGGCGTATCCCTTGCGGCGGGGCACATAGCAGTAGGCGCAGGCCATCGCGCACCCGTTGGAGGGTCCGGGAGCGATGTAGTCGGCGGAGCGTCCGTTGGGCCGTGTGGTCAGGGTCTTGCGCTCGCCGAGGACCAGGGTCTCGCCCTTGACGCGGACCCAGCGCTCGACGTTGTCCTGGTTTCCGTGCAGGCCCGGGATACGCCAGTGGGAGTCCACCTCGATGACCTGCGCGGTGGGGAAACGCGCCAGGATCTCGCGGCCACGGGGAGATGCGGCGGCTGTGGGCTCGGCGTAGACGGTGCGCACCGGCAGCATGGTCCGGGCCGCGGGGGAGTCGCGGAAGGGGGAGGCAGCCCGGGATGGGCTGTCGACGGGTAAGGCTGCTGCTGGCCTGGTCAGTGCGTCGAGGTCGAACAGTGTGTCTGAGCCCTCTCCGGGTTCCGCGAAGGGGGACGTCACGTGAGCTTCCCTCCACCTCCGATACGGCAATTCGTCACGATTGTACGGAGTGCGGGGCAGGCTCTGACCGGAAACCCACTGAGGGCGGTCGGCGCGACGCGACTGTTCGCGGGTCTCCAAATCGGTCGGCCCGGTCACCGCGGTTGGGCACGGCAGGCCCGCTCCGCGGCGACTGACGTCTTCCGTTCATAGCGCAAGGTGAATCAGATCACCGTCGGTTGCCGTTGGCCGGTACTCGACCGACGGGTTACGTTCCAGCGATCACGGGGCAGGACGTCGTAACTCCCAGAGTGCAGATCTCCCTTTCGCACCTCCTTTGACGAGAGATACAGGACATGTCTGCTCAAGAACGCGCACACCATCCTCCTCGCCGCGTCGGCGTCGTGGCCGAGTCCGTCTCCGGAGAGACGCGGGTCGCGGCGACCCCGGCTACGGCACGGCTGCTGCTGGGCCTCGGCTACGAGGTCGTCGTCGAGTCGGGGGCCGGCGAGGCCTCCGGCTTTGACGACCAGGCGTACGCCGATGTCGGCGCCGGGATCGCCGAGGCCTGGGACGCGGACGTCGTCCTGAAGGTGAACGCTCCCACCGAGGCGGAGATCCGCCGGTTGCGCAGGGGCGCGGTCGTGGTCGCCCTGCTGGCCCCGGCGCAGAATCCCGAGTTGCTCCGGGCGCTCGCCGATGCCGGGGTGACGGCGCTGGCGCTCGACGCGGTGCCGCGCATCTCGCGGGCCCAGTCGATGGACGTGCTGTCGTCGATGGCGAACATCGCCGGCTATCGCGCGGTCATCGAGGCCGCGCACGTCTTCGGACGGTTCTTCACCGGTCAGGTCACCGCGGCGGGCAAGGTGCCGCCGGCGAAGGTGCTGGTGGCCGGCGCAGGCGTGGCCGGTCTCGCGGCGATCGGCGCCGCCTCCAGCCTCGGGGCGATCGTGCGCGCCACCGACCCTCGTCCGGAGGTCGCGGACCAGGTGAAGTCGCTGGGCGGCGAGTACCTGCCGGTGAACGCCGCCCAGGAGGTGAGCACCGACGGCTATGCCAAGGCGACCTCCGCCGACTACGATCGCGCCGCCGCCGAGCTCTACCACGCGCAGGCCGGGGACGTGGACATCGTCATCACCACCGCGCTGATCCCGGGGCGCCCCGCGCCGCGTCTGCTGACGGCTGAGGACGTGGCCGTCATGAAGCCGGGAAGCGTCATCGTCGACATGGCCGCCGCGATGGGCGGCAACGTCGAGGGCACCGTGCCGGGCCGGATCGTGGTGACCGACAACGGCGTGACCCTCATCGGCTACACCGATCTGGCCTCCCGGCTCCCGGCCCAGGCCTCGCAGCTGTTCGGCACGAACCTGGTGAACGTGCTGAAACTGCTGACCCCTGGCAAGGACGGGCAGCTGACGATCGACTTCGACGACGTCGTGCAGCGGGCGGTGACCGTGGTGCGCGACGGCGACGTCACCTGGCCGCCGCCCCCCGTCGCGGTCTCTGCTGCTCCTGCCGCACAGCCCGCGGCCGCACGCGCGACGCCAGCACCGAAACAGCCGACACTGACGCCTGCCCTGCGCTTCGGCCTCATCGGGCTCGGGATGCTTGCGATGTTCCTGCTGGTGGCCTTCGCTCCGGCCCAACTCGCGGGCAACTTCACCGTGTTCGCACTGGCCGTGGTGATCGGCTACTACGTCATCGGAAAGGTGCACCACGCGCTGCACACCCCGCTGATGTCGGTGACCAACGCGATCTCCGGGATCGTCGTGATCGGCGCCCTGCTGCAGATCGGGCACGAGAGCTGGATCGTCACCACGTTGTCCTTCGTGGCGATCCTGCTGACGAGCGTCAACATCTTCGGAGGTTTCGCCGTCACCCGCCGCATGCTGTCCATGTTCTCGAAAGGCTGAGCCGAGATGACCTCCCTGACAGCCTCCCACGCGGCCGACCTGGTCGCCGCCCTGCTGTTCATCCTCAGCCTGGCCGGTCTGTCCCAGCACCGCACCTCCCGAGCCGGCGTCGTCTACGGCATCGCAGGCATGGGGCTCGCCCTGGTGGCCACCGTGGTGGTCGCATCACAGAGCATCTCTGTCGGAGCGGTCGCGCTGATCGTGCTGGCGATGACGCTCGGCGCGGCGATGGGCCTGTGGCGGGCCCGGCGCGTCGAGATGACGCAGATGCCCGAACTCATCGCCGTCCTGCACAGCTTCGTCGGCCTGGCCGCGGTGTTGGTGGGCTGGAACAGCTACCTGGAGGTGGAGTCCCACGGTTCGGCGCAGGACACGATCGGTGCCGACCTGCTGGGCATCCACCACGCCGAGGTGTTCATCGGCATCTTCATCGGCGCGGTCACCTTCACCGGCTCGATCGTCGCGTTCCTGAAGCTGTCGGCGCGCATCAAGTCCCGGCCGTTGATGCTGCCGGGCAAGAACGCCCTGAACGTCGGGGCGCTCGTGGCCTTCGTCGCGCTGACCGTGTGGTTCACGATCAGCCCGAACCTGCCCCTGATGATCGCGGTGACCGCGCTGGCCATGGCGCTCGGCTGGCACCTGGTCGCCTCCATCGGCGGCGGCGACATGCCCGTCGTCGTCTCCATGCTGAACAGCTACTCGGGCTGGGCGGCGGCAGCGGCCGGCTTCCTTCTCGACAACAACTTGCTCATCGTCACCGGCGCGCTGGTGGGCTCCTCCGGTGCCTACCTGTCGTACATGATGTGCAAGGCGATGAACCGGTCCTTCCTGTCCGTCATCGCGGGCGGTTTCGGCATCGAGGCGCCGTCCGGCGGCGCGGAGGAGCAGGGGGAGCACCGTGAGGTGCGGGCGGCGGAGGTGGCCGAGATGCTCGCTCAGGCCCGCTCCGTGATCATCGCCCCGGGTTACGGCATGGCCGTCGCCCAGGCCCAGCATCCCGTCGCGGAGCTGACCCGGCAGTTGCGGGGGCGGGGCGTGGAGGTTCGCTTCGGCGTCCATCCTGTCGCCGGGCGCCTGCCCGGTCACATGAACGTGCTGCTGGCCGAGGCGAAGGTGCCCTACGACATCGTCCTGGAGATGGACGAGATCAACGACGACTTCGCGGGCACCTCGGTCGTGCTGGTCATCGGCGCGAACGACACCGTCAACCCGTCCGCGACCGAGGACCCGGCGAGCCCGATCGCCGGGATGCCGGTGCTGCGGGTCTGGGAAGCAGAGCAGGTTGTCGTCTTCAAACGCTCCATGGCCTCCGGTTATGCGGGTGTGCAGAACCCTCTCTTCTTCCGGGAGAACAGCAGCATGCTGTTCGGCGACGCCAAACAGAGCGTGGAGGAAATCCTGCAGGCGCTGGGTGCCGACAGCCGGCGTGGCGCGGCGCCGATGGAGCAGCAGACGACCGTGTCCAGTCACTGACGGGTGGGTTCCTTCGCGTGCGCTGTGGCGCGGAGGTACCGATCCGGTCTGCGAGACCCGGCGCTCCAGGGCCGGCCCCTGACGGACGTCCCGAGAGGGGGCGTGGCCTCGTCCGCGACGGCGAACCAGGGGCCGAACTAGCCGACCGCACCGGGAGGGACGGTGAGCGGCTTTCGCGAGCCGTTCCCCGTCCCTCCCGTGCTTGGCCGACCGTCCGGCGTCACGCGTACGGATCGAAGCCGATCCCGGACGGCTTGGAGTGTGCGAGTGCGTACGAGAAGTCGCCGTCGTCGATCTTCAGCGTGGCAGAGCCGAAGTCGGCGGCCACGAGCTTGTCGCGGTACCCGGCGGGATAGCCGTTCCAGCCGACCAGCCGCGGGAAGAACCAGCCGCCGGTGGCGTTCTCCGGCGCCTCGTCGTTACCGCTCGCGAACCGGAAGCAGTGGGTCGAGACGCCGTCCTTGTGGTAGACGATCTTCGGATGGGTGCCGTCGAACCGCACCGCTGAGCGCGCGGCCACCTGGTAGCCCGAGTGCTGGGACACCGACACGTACTGGACCAGGTTGTCGGAGACCCACACCACGACGTGCTCCCAGTCGTGGGTGTGCCCGATGGCCGCGGGACCCAGCGTGGCCTGGTCCTTCTCGAAGTAGCTGGCGTACATCACGGCACACCAGCCGTTGTTGCACTTCGCCCGTGAGTACGTGTTGGCGTTGGCCAGTTGGGCGTAGTCGTGGCACTTGCCGTTGACGTCGCCGCCGAGCTTGAGGCCGGGGTTGAGCGTGCCGTCGGCCCCGATGGCGGCGGTCGCGTAGCAGCCGTCGCCGTCGTAGTCGTAGGCGGGGGAGTAGGTCTGCTCCAGGCTGTCGGCGTTCTGGGGGAGCAGGGTCAGGACGTTCGCGTGGGCGGTCGCGGGGATCGCCACGACGAGCGCCAGTGCGCCCAGAACCGTGGCCAGGGACTTCAACGTGCGCATGATGTCCTCCTGTTCAGCAGTAGAGGTTGCCGCCGGGGCTCACCCCGAGGATCGACGTGAACCGGTTGTAGGCGTCGACGCGGCTCTGCACCTGGGCCGGGTTGCGGCCGTCGCACTCCAGGGAGCCGTTGATGGAGCGGATCGTCTGGCCGAAGCCGGCCTGGTTGACCATGGCGTTGTGCGGGGTCATGGTGCCGGGGCCGGACTGGGTGTTCCAGTACCACAGGCCGGTCTTCCAGGCCACGGCCGAGTCGTTCTGCACCAGCCAGGGGTTGTTGAGCAGGTCGATCCCCAACGCGTCGCCCGCTGCCTTGTAGTTGAAGTTCCACGACAGCTGGATGGGGCCGCGACCGTAGTAGGCGGCCTGCCCGGCCGGGCAGCCGTAGGGCTGGTTCCAGTCGCAGTACGTCGGGTAGTTGGCGGTGTTCTGCTCGACGACGTACACCAAACCGCCGGTCTCGTGGTTGACGTTGGCGAGGAAGGCCGCCGCCTCCTGCTTCCTGACCGTGTCGCTGCCCGTGGTGGCGAAGCCGGGGTAGGCGCTCAGCGCCGCGACCAGGCCGCTGTAGGTGTAGAAGGAGTTCCGGTTCGGGAACATCTGGTTGAACTGCGCCTCGCTGACGACGAATCCGGAGGGCGTGCTTCCGCCTCCGCTCGCGGGCGCGTTCCACTTCTGGTTGGCGGTTCCGGCGCAGGTCCAGATCTGCAGCCGGGTGCCGTTGGCGCTGTTGTTGTCCCGGACGTCCAGGCACTTGTCGGCGGCCGGGTTGACGATGTCGCGCGCGGCGGAGACCACCCACTGCTGGTTGGTGCCGCCGGAGCAGTCCCACAGCTGTACGGCCGCCCCGTCGGCGGTGCTGCGGTCGGCGACGTCCAGACACTTGCCGAGCGCCCGCAGGGTCCCGTCACCTGAGTTGGACCAGATCTGCGCACCGGTGCCGTTGCAGTCGTAGAGCTGTACGGCCGTGCCGTTGGCGGTGCTCGCGCCCGCCACGTCGACGCACTTGCCGGCGAAGCCGGTGATGGTGCCGGAGGCGGCGTGTGCGGGTGTCACCGCGAGCAGTGCGGTGAGCACGGCCGCGAGGACGGCGAAGACCGCGAAGCGACCTGCGCGGAGGGATGCGGACATGGGTGAGCACGCTCCTTGAGGGAATGGGTGGGCCCGGGAGGCCTCGGTCGATGACGGACGGAGGGTTACGGGTAGCCGGCCAGATTGGCCACGTTGGTCGCGGAGTTGGAGGGCCCGCCTGTGCCGTTGACGACGTGCCGGATGGTGCCGGTGCCGCCGAGGGAGACCGTCACCATGCTCGTGAAGCGCACGCCCCCACGCGTACTGCTGCACGACGGTGCCGTTGGCGGTGGCGGCCGACATGGCGTCCAGACAGCGCCCGATTGCCGCGTTCATGACAGTCAAGAAGTCGGTGGGCAGCGCTGTGGCGGCGTGGGCGGGGGTGGGTAGGGACGTCAGGACAGATGCGGCGGCCGCCGTGACAGCCAGGGCGGCGCCGGATCTGCGGAGGCGCGTGGGGGTGGGCATGCGCAGAACCCTTCGTGGGGGCGAGGTGTCTGGCTGACCTGTGAACCTAAAGGTCTGGACCAATTAGGTCAAGAGGTGAAGTAAGGTTTGAGTTAAGGGAGTTGGTGCGCGAGAGTGCGATGCGGATGTCGCGTCGGGCGAGGAGTTCGGCGGATTGGCCGGCGCACCGGTTCAGGTCGGTGCGATGCCGAGGGATCTTCGCTGCCTGGATCACGTGCGGGAATTCCAGGTCAGGGCTGGTGACCGTCAGTGTGCGCACCGAGCGTGTCTCGTACCGCCCGTGGCTGGCGTCACGGCCCTGGCGGCGGGTGTTCGCCTCGGCAGAACAGGCGGCGGAGGCCTGGCGGCACATCAAGGATCCGGTTACGCAGGGCGACTTCGCAGGACTCGTTGTACCGGAGCCTCGTTGCTTGTGTGACGGTCGCCCGGCGCATCGTCACGCTGCGGTGACCGGGAACTTCTCACGAGAACCGCAACTTTGAATCAGCCCTGACACCGCAGGTGTCTTGAGGTCCGATCACCAAGTCCGCGTCGCATGAAAGCGCCGACCTGCAGGGATCTCGTGGGCGTTCGGCTACTGCGCCGAAGGCGCGCACTGTTCAGGACTGGCCGGGATCGAGGCGCTCTTGGCTCGGGAGCGGCCGACGTCGATGGATGACGAGCTGATCTAGGACTCCGTCGCAGCGGCCGCAGCGATCGCGGCGACTGCGTCGCGGACGAGGTCTTCGAGCGTCACGCGGTCGAGTTCGTCTTCGACGGCGCGCGCTGTGCGGCGCTCGAGGTCGGCGAGTGAGGAGTGCACCGACCGGCCGACGAGGCAGTCGGGGGCCGCGGCGTGCAGGGCGAGCACCGGATCGTTTCCCTGGATGGCCCGCCACACGTCGCCGAGGGTGATGTCGGCCGGGGCACGGGTGAGTGTCCAGCCGCCGTGCGGCCCCACGCCGTTGCTGCTGGTCGACGGCGGCCTGGCCGCCAGGATCCTGGGACCGTTCACCGGCGAGGGCGAGCTGGTCATCGGTGACACCGTGGCCTCCGGGGATGCGCTGCGCGCCGGTACGGCCCAGCCGGAGACCGACGGCGTCAGGCCCGCCGCTTCGTGGCCCGAACGGTCGTGACCGGCGGGACGCGCACCCCGCACCGTAAGGAGAAAGGCCGGATCCGTTCGATTCCGCGCGCGGTTCCTCTACGCTCAAGGAGGTCATCAACTACCGCATGGCATCTGCCCGGTGACGTAGTCGGCGTGGGGTGCGCGTCCCCGCTCCACGCCACCACTGGACGGCTTCAGGCGCAGCCACGGGTCGGCACATCCGGACGCCGACGACCTCGTGTGGCGCGTCCCGCCGGGCGGCGAAAGGGATGCGTCGTGCCTTCGGCTTCGGCGAACTACCGCACGCTGCTGCGCACTTCGGGTGCCGCGGCCTTTTTCCTTCCGGCCGTAGTAGGGCGTCTGGGCATCGCCATGACGGGGATCGGCATCGTCTGGCTGGTGCACGCGCGCACCGGGTCGTATGCCGCCGCGGGTCTCGTCACCGGCGCCTTCGCTGTCGCGGACGCCGTCGCCGGGCCCCAGATCGGGCGCCTCGTCGACCGGTTCGGGCAGGCGAGGGTGCTTTACTGCGCGCTGGTCGCACATGCCGGAGCCGTGGCACTGCTACTGGTCGGCGCCGTTCCGGACCTTGTCGCCGGAGCACTCGTCGGGGCAACGCTGCCCCAGCTCGGCGCCCTGTCCGCTGCTCGCTGGTCCGCTCTGCTGTTGGGCGAACGGGCTGCGGCGCTGCCCACCGCCTTCGCTCTGGAGGCTCTCGCCAACGGCGTGTCCTACCTGGCCGGCCCGGCCCTGGTGAGCGTCCTCGGTGCGGCGGGCCGCCCGGGCGCCGGGGTGCTGCTCGCCGCTGCGCTCGTCGTCGGCGGTGGGCTCGCCCTCGCTGCGCAGCGCCGCACCATGCCGCCCCTGACCGGCCGTGCCGAACGCCGGCACGCCGGACGCGCCCTGTTCCGTTCCGCCTTCCTGCGGCAGGTCGCGCTCGTCCTCGCGCTCGGGGTGTTCTTCGGCGCGACGCAGGTGTCCGTCGCCGCGTACGCCGTCGGACGCGGCACGCCGGACGCGGCTGCACTGCTCTATTTCGCCGCCAACTGCACCAACGTGGTGGGTGGTTGGGCCTACGGGGCACGGCGCCACGGCGGCTCGCTCCGGCGCCACCAGGTCACAGCAGCCGCCTGCCTCACCCTCGCGAGCCTCCCGCTGACCTTCCTCGACGCGCCCCTCGCGATCGGTGCCACGCTTGCCCTGACCGGACTCGCCGTGCCGGTCCTCCTGATCCTCACCACCGTTCTCACCGAGTCGTCGGTCCCGCGCGCCGTCCTCACCCAGGCGTTCACCTGGGGCAACTCCGCAAGCGCGGCAGGAATAGCAGGTGCAGCGGCCATCGTGGGGCGGGTGGTGGACGCGGGCGATGCGCACGCCGGTTTCGGTGTGGCGGTGGCGGCCGGGGTGGCTATGACAGTCCTGTCGCTCGGCGGTCTGCGGACCTCATCACAGGACGTGCAGATGTCGCCCGCGCCCGCACACACCACGGCACCGAACCCGCCGGCCAGACGACGGGATGCGTCCACGAACCGCAAGGCACCCCGCATTCCATGACCCTCACGGGGCGCCCGGACTGGATCTTCCGTCCTCCGCGCACCGCACACCGCACTCCGCACACCGAAGCGACGAAAGCGGCTCCATCCCCGCCCTGGCCCAGCACGTCTACGAACTCCTGGCCTGAGCGGCGATCTCACTCAGGAAGAGCTGCACCCACCCTCGGCGCGGGTGGGCCAGCTATCACCCCGGGGGCGCCGGACTCTGTGAACGAGGCGCCACCCGAGTGTCCCTCAAGGGGATCCGCACCCAAGCTTCATTGCGAGGCTTCCTTGCGGCAGACCATCGTCCGCCGATGGTGACTTCTGACGTGGGCGTGCCGTTGCACAGGGCGTGGCTCGGGGGCGGTCCGGCTCAGCCGAGAAATTCGGTGGCGCCGAGGGCGAAGTCCCAGTGCCCCGTCCCGTGGCGGGCGAGGCCCACTGTGAGCAGGCCTGCTCCTTCCAGCCAGTGCGCCATCTTCAGCGCGCCGACATCCAGCGGGCGCAGCCCGAGGCTCTTGACGAACGTCGCCACACCGGCCTTGGCCTGCGCACTGTCGCCTGCCATGAAGACGTCGGGCCGGCCGTTCTCCAGGACGTTGCGGAAGACGGTGTTGAACGCCTTCACCACGCTGGAGTCGGCCGGGGCCACCTTGGCGACTTCCTGCGCGATCGAGGTCTCGCCGTGGTGGGCCAGCCCGTCGAAGTCGGCGTTGAAGGGGTTGCTGATGTCGACGATGACCTTGCCCGCGAGGGCGTCTCCATACTGGGTGACGGTCGGAACGACACTGTCGAACAACAGTGCCACGATGACGATGTCCCCGGCCGGCACGGCGCCCCACTGTCCCGCGGTGGCGCCGCCGCCGAGAGCCTTGGCCAGGTCGGCGGCCTTGGACTGGTCGCGGCCCATGACCTCGACGGTGTTGCCGCCCGCCACCGCGAGCGTGCCGATGGTGCGGGCCATGTTCCCGGTGCCGATGATGCTGATACTGCTCATGGGGTGTGCTCTCTTCCTTGCTGTCGAGCTTTCGCTTCGTCGTGTGCGTGGTCGCGAGGGCTTCGTGACGCTCCGCCCGTGGTTCCGTGGGCTGCATACCGAGTAGCTGCGCAAGGTGCCACTGCATGACGTCGGCCGACGGCAGCGGGCGCCCGTAGTTGGTCACCTCGGAGGTCTTGCCGTCTTCGCCGCGCTGGACGCAGTCCGTGCCGTCGACCGCGATGTCTCGATCTGCGGCCAGGAGAACGCGGCGCGGTGGGTCCTGCCGCTGAGCACCTCGGTGCAGGTGAGGCCGCCACCGTGCTGACGGCCTGGATGCCCGCTGTGACGACCTCGCGGTCGATGAGTGGCTCATCACCGAGCGGGCCGACCGGTTCCGCGTTCGTGGCGAGTGCACAGGTGATGCCGTCTTTGCCGGCGCCGCCGTGCATGCAGTCGATGGCGGACTCGATGGTGGCGATGTGCGGGGCGAACGTGGCCGTAGCTGCTTCTCGTCGGTAGGAGACCTGTCGTTGTGTGTGAGACGTGGTCGGCGCGCCCACCCGCGACTGCGGTCCCGCAGGGCGCGCCCGGCGGCACGGGCACCGCTGGACCCCAGGGGGTCCGGCCGGCTGCAGGCAGGTCAGGTCAGATGACGGTGGTGCCGCCGTCGGCGATCAGTTCCAGTCCGTTGACGTAGGTTGAGTCGTCGGAGGCGAGGAAGAGCGCGACGGAGGCGATCTCCTCGGGGCGGCCCATCTTTCCCCGGGGGATCAGGGATTCGAAGGCTTCCTTGGTGGCCTCGTCGAACACCTCTTCCTGCTTGGCCGTGGCGACCTGGCCCGGGGTGAGCACGTTGACGCGGATCCGGCGGTCCTTGAGCTCGTTGAGCCACACGCGGGCCCACGCCTGCTGTACGGCCTTGCTGCCGGCGTAGACGCTCCAGCCGGGGAAGCCGCGCAGGGAGGCGTTGGACCCGGTCATGAAGACCGAGGCGCCGTCGTTGAGCAGTGGCAGTGCCTTCTGCACGGTGAACAGGGTGCCGCGTGCGTTGAGCCAGAAGGCGCGGTCGAACTGTTCCTCGGTGATTTCGCCGAGCTTGCCCTGCTCGCCCATGCCGGCGCTGGCCCACAGGACGTCGATCGTGCCCTTTTCCTTCTTGACGGTCTCGTACAGACGGTCCAGGTCGTCCAGTTCGGCTGCGTCGCCGCGTACGGCGGTGACGTTGCGGCCGATCAGCTTGACGGCTTCGTCCAGCGTTTCCTGCCGCCGGCCCAGGATGAAGACGTGGGCTCCTTCGTCCACGAACAGCTGGGCTCCGGCCAGCGCCATGCCGGTTGACGCACCGGTGATCACCGCCACCTTGCCATCGAGCTTTCCCATGATCACTCCATTGAAATGCGGGTATTCGGAACAGCCGGAATGTTATGTACACCGGACTGTGTACTTAACGTACGCGGCGGTCGACCTGGATGCAAGCTAAGTACACCGGGCGTTACCTGCGTGGGTTAAGCTGCAGGTATGACGGAGATGGAGAAGGGACCCCAGGGCCTGCGCCGCGGCAGAGGCGCACGCGAGCGCATCATGCTCGCGTCACAAAAGTTGTTCCGTGATCAAGGCATCAACCACACCGGCATGGACCAGCTGTGCACGGTGGCCCAGGTATCGAAGCGCACGGCCTACCAGCACTTCACCGGCAAGGACGAACTCGTCACCGAGTACCTGCGCCACTTCGATCCCGACGTCATGCCCGGAGTCTTCGACCGCACGGACCTCACACCGCGGGAACGGCTCCTGGCGGCGTTCGACGTGCCCAAGACCGGGCCGCACAACCTCACGCCCATGTGCCCGTACATCGCGGCCTCCATCGAAATCAGCGACCCCGAACACCCCGCACGCCAATATGCGCACGACTACAAGCAAGCCATCGCCGCCCGGCTCACCGACACCGCCCGCGAAGCCGGCGCCACCGACCCCGACCAGCTCGGCGAACAACTGGCCCTGCTCCTCGACGGTGCCTCGGCCCGCACCCGGGTCCTCAACGCAGACGCCTTCCCCGCCGCCGCCGCCATCGCCGCGGTACTTATCGACAACGCCGTTCCCGCCGCAACCCGGGGAAGCGACAACGCGACGGTGGGATAGCGCGAGGGCGACCCGACTCGCGCCTTCGTTGCCGGGAATCCTGGTGCCGCTGTCCTGGACGTAGAGCTGGTCGGCGACCGGCAGCCAGCGACTGCGACCTGCGGCCGGCAGCCTGGAACCTGCTGCAAGTCCGGGACAACTGCGACCTGTTCGCTGGAGGCACAGTCGATCGCTGCCCCCTGGGCCGTACGGGTACCCCCGACGACTACGGCCCGTTTGTGACCTTCCTGGCTTTCGGCGACATGCGCTGGATCACCGGGGATGTCATCTCCGTTTCCGGAGGCATGCGTTGACGCCCTCTGCCTTCCCCTGTCGGCCGTCCCGAGGGCGCCCTGGGAGACACCTACGACCACCACCTCGACATGCCTGCGATCTGACGCACCGCCACACACGGCAGCGGCTCCAAAGGCAATCGCGGAGGACTTCCGGTGCCGACCATGAAGAGCCCCGCGCGGCGGCCAGGACGTCAGGGGGTGAGCTGCTGGTGCCCTATGACAGAGAGCAGTTCGAGTTTGCTGTGGCTCTCCGTGCCGGGGCGGGTGGTCAGCACCACCACGGTCTGGGCGCGGTTCTCGGTGTACAGGAGTTGGGCGTCGACGTCGATGCGGCCGAGTTCGGGATGGAGGACGGTCTTGCAGTCGTCGTAGCTCTGTGCGACTTCTTGAAGTTCCCACATGCGGACGAACTCGGGGCTGTGCGCCTGGAGTTCGGCGAGGATCCGGGCGGCTCGGGGAGTGTCGCTGCCGGCCGTCAGGGCGGCCCGCAGGCGTGCTGCCTGGGCGCGGCCGTGGCGTTCGTGGGATTCCTCGGGAACCATCAGACGTTCGGCGGGGTCCATGAACCAGCGGTAGTAGCCGCTGCGGGCCAGACCGGTGTGACGCATCTGGTCGCCGAGCAGGGCGACGGCCAAGGGGTTCATCGCGAGAGTGTCGAACAGATCGGTCTGCACCATCGCCGGGGAGTCGTCCAGGCGGTCCAGGACCCGCAGCAGCGTCGGGCTGACGTGTTCGGAGCGGTGGAAGCGGGCCGGGGCGTTGTGGCCGATGAGGACGAAGAGGTGGTCGCGTTCGTCGAGGGTCAGCCGCAGTGCCCGGGCAAGAGCCGAGGTGATCTCGACGGAGGGCTGCGGGGCGCGCTGCTGTTCCAGCCGGGCGTAGTAGTCGGTGGACATGCCGGCGAGCTGCGCGACCTCCTCGCGGCGCAGGCCCTGGGTACGCCTGCGCGGCCCGTCGACCAGCCCGACATCGCGGGGGCGCAAGGTCTCACGCCGGTGGCGCAGGAATTCCGCCAGTTCCTTTTTGTCCATGTCCCCATCATCGCCGCATCCCGCGGGGCTATCCAGAGACTGCCGATCCATGGCTGGGCAGTCATCTCCCACGTCTGCGCAGGCGCCCCTGCGGCCGCGCCGAGGACGCTCGCAGCAAGACGGTCAATGGTTCCTTGGGCTGCACGAACCGCTGGGTAATCGCCGCCCGCCGGTAGGGAAAGCGGCCTGAGGCGACGGTCTCCCGTCGAGGACGCCCGACGCTTCGTACCGGCCCCGGGCCTGGCCGCCCGGCCTGGCCGATGTGACGATGTTCGTCGTGCGACGGGCGCTCGCGTGCCCGTCGACGCTCAGGACGGAGCAGGTCGCTTCCAGTGCGATGACCGGGGCCGGGGCGAAGCCCGAGGACGCTTCCCTACTGTTCCGCGCCGGTCAGCTGCCGCTGATCATGGTGAGGACGTCGTCGTAGGAGCCGGTGGCCACCGCGTCGCGGATGAACCTGGCGCGCTCGACGACGATCTCCTTCGCGTCGGGCTTCTCGCGCAGCAGGTCCAGGGTCTCGGTGAGGAAGTCGTCCAAGGGCATGGCGTATTCGCTGTCCTCCTGGCCCAGCAGGGTCGTGCGCACGCCCGGCGGGACCACCTCGATCACCTGGATGCCTGCGTCGGCACCGGTGAGCTGGATGCGCAGGCTCTCGGAGAAGGAGTGCAGCGCGGCCTTGGTCGCGCTGTAGGTCGGGGTGCTCTGATACGGCACGAACGCCAGCGCGGAGGTGACGTTCACGACGACCGCGTCGTCCTTGCCCGCGAGCAGCGGCAGGAAGGCATACGTCATCCGGATCGTGCCGAGCAGATTGGTCGTGATGTGATCCTCGGCGACCTGAAGTCCGGCCGGGTCGAGGACACTCTCCAGTTGCATGATGCCCGCGTTGTTGACCAGGACGTTCAGCCCCGGGTGGCTCGCCGCCACGGTCTCACGGGCCCGGGCGATCGAGTCGCGGTCGGCGACGTCGAGGACGAGCGCGTCGATGCCCGGGTGCTCGGCCGTGATCTCGTCAAGGAGTTCCTTGCGCCGGCCGGCGACGATCACCTTGTTGCCGGCCTCGTGCAGGCGCAGGGCCAGACCGAGGCCGATGCCTGAGGTTCCGCCGGTGATCAGGATCGTGTTGCCGGTGATCTTCATGAGGGTGGTGCTCCTTCGGTACGGCGGGCCGGTGAGCGCCCGCAGCCTCGACCGTAGGGGCGCCCGCGCAGGAGCGGGAGAGGACGGTTCATCCAAGGATCGGCGGTCCCTGGCTGAACAGTGGAAGACGCAACTGCCTGGTCAGCGCCCTCAGAGCAGGCCCAGCGAGCCGCCGGTGGGAGAACCCGGTGGCTGGGATCACACTCCGTGCTGGGCAAAAGCGGATCCGTCGCAGAACCGCGCCACCAGCGCGCACCCCGGCCGGCTCCAGAGTCGAGAAAGGGGTCGTAGGGCTGCTGGAAGCAACGCGAGCTGTCGGGCCGCCTACCCTGCCCTGTACCCGCCTCGGCGAGACGAAGGGGTTCGGCGGTCAGCGGTTCGGTTCGTAGGTGAGCTGTTTGACGTGCCGCAGGGTCAGGGCAGTCTCCACGGTCTGCACGCCGTCGAGGCCGCCGATCCTTTCGCTGAGGTATGTGTAGAGCTCGCTCGTGCTCGAAGTGGTGACGGTGGCGACGAGGTCGGCCTGACCAGTGGTGGCGCCGGCGAAGCTGACCTCGTGGTGTTCTGTCGGCAAAAGCCGTGCGGAGGCGGGTGGACGCGGTGCCGTCCTGCCGATTCCCGACGACCTCAGACGAACTCATCGACCTCAGACGTCTTCTGACGTCCTCCGGCGTCCTGGATCGTGGCCGGCACGCATCACCGGCGGCCCGGATCGGTGTGAGGTGCAAACCTGACGATCATCGTTCGGCGCATAGGGCAACCGGTCATCTTTATCGAGCGCGAGATGAAACGCCTGGGTCATGGGACCACCGGGTACCTGCGCGACCACGGCATCCAGCTCGAACTTCTCGCCGGCATGGTTGATCGTGCAGCAGGGCCCGCAGTGTCATCCGGTTCAGCCTGAACCATTCCGGGGCGCCGCGCCCTGCCCCGAACTGAGCCCGTCCAGCAGGAGATCCCCGAGTTCGGAGAAGGCGTCGCCGGCGGTCAGGCCGGTGCTCTCCAGGAGGACCCCAGACTGGACCGCGTCGATGGTGACTGCCACGACCTGGGAGGCGAAGTGGCCGTTGAGGGCGCGGAAAACGCCGCTCTGGACGCCCTCCTCGATCAGTTCATGGACCCGGTGCGCCGCGGCGGCGGAGTTCTTGCGGTAGATCTGCGCGGTCGGTTCGTAACCGACCATGTCGTCGTAGAAGGCGTGGGAGTGCCGGCGCATGGCGGTGCCGACGCCGGCGAGATAGACCCTGATCCGCTGCCTTGGGTCCGGTTCGGCCTGCACAGCCTGCTCGATCTCGGCGGTCGCGTCCCGGAAGAAGGTGCGGGTGACCGCCAGGACCAGCTGTTCCTTCGTGGAGGCGAGGCTGTACAGCGTTGCCTTGGAGCACTCCAGTCGCTGCGCGAGCTCATCCATGGTCACCGCGGTGAAGCCTTCGGTCAGGATGATCGCCTCGGCCTGGAGCAGCAGTTCGTCCCGTCGGCGTGTGTCGACGACCCGCCTGCGGGCCGTTCGGCGCGGGCGGCGGTCACGCGAGTCAGTTTGGGCCGTCACCGCAGCATTCTCCCATGGCGTCCCTGCCGGAAGCGGCGCGGTGGTCGTCCGGTCCGGGAGGCCGATCCTGACCGACGGCGAGCCTGCCGTCACTGTGTGATGGACAGGCCGGCGACAGCGCGCGGGTAGCGACACCCTGATGCGGCGTCCGGTCACCTGGTCGTCCGCCGGGTTCGTGGCTACCGGATCGAGGATCCGATGGAGATGCCGCCGTCCACGTCGAGGACGATGCCGGTGATGTAGCCGGCGGCTTCGCCGGCGAGGAAGGCGGCGGCTTCGGCGATGTCCTCGGGTCGGCCGGTGTGGCGCATGGGGATCTTGTTGGTGAGCTTGTCGCGTGCGGGGCCGTTCATCGAGGCGAGCATGGGGGTCTCGATGAGGCCGGGGGCGATGGCGTTGGCGGTGATGCCGTGCCGGGCGCCTTCGAGTGCGAGGGTGCGGGTCATGCCGACGATGCCGGCCTTGGCGGCGACGTAGTTGGTCTGGCCGAAGTTCCCGCGCCATGACATGGAGGAGAAGCTGACGATACGTCCGTAGCCCTGGCGTTTCATGGGGGCGAACGCGGCGCGGGCGCAGTGGAAGCCGCCGGTGAGGCTGACGTCGATGACGGCGTGCCAGTCGTCGTCGGTGATGTCCTCGACGCGGTTGTCGCGGATGATGCCGGCGTTGTTGACCAGTACGTCGAGGCGGCCGAGATCCGTGGTGACGCCGGTGATCCAGGCGTTGACCTGGGCCGAGTCGGTCACGTCCACCACGTCGGTGCGCAGCTTCGCGTCGTGGGCGGTGGTGATGGTCCCGGCGGCGTCGGTGAGGGCCTGTTCGTTGACGTCGGCCAGGGCGACGGTGGCGCCCTCCGAGGCGAACCGGGTCGCCATGGCGAGGCCGAGACCTTGTCCGGCCCCGGTGATGGCGACGACGCGTCCCTGGTAGCGATTCACGTGGTGTCTGCTTTCGTGGTGTGGGGTGTGAGGAAGGCGCGCAGGGCGTCGGCGACCGAGCTGGCTTGCCAGTTGTCGGCGAAGGTGGCGAGTTCCTCCCGCAGGGCTTGTTCGGGGGTGGTGCCGTCGATGCGGTGCAGCAGCGTTTTGAGGTGGTGCTGGGCGGGGCTGTGGCGGTCGGCCAGTTGCCGGCTGATGCGGGTGGCGGTGGCGTCGAGGTCCGGTTCGGGCACGATCTCCTGGATCCAGCCGGTGTGCGCGAACGCGGTGGCGGGCAGCAGTTCGCCGGTGAGCAGGAGCCAGCGCGACAGGCCGCGTCCGACCGCGCCGGGGAGGCGGACACTGGATCCGCCGGCCGGTACGAGCCGCCGCGTGACGTGGCCGTCGCCGATGAGGGTGGTGTCGGCGGCGACGACGACATCGCAGGCCAGGGCGAGTTCGAGGCCGCCGGCGACGGCGTGGCCGTGCAGGACGGCGACCCATGGTTTCGGGCTGGCCGCGATACGGGTGAAGCAGGCGGACACGTCGGCCAGGAATCCGACCGGGTGGACGCCGTTGTCGTCCAGCTCCAGAAATTGGTGGAAGTCTCCGCCGGCGCAGAAGCTCGGCCCGTTGCCTGCCACGACGATCACCGCTGTGTTGGGGTCGGCGTCGGCGCTGGTGATCTGTTTGTCCAGGGCTTCTATGAGGGGGATGTCGAGGGCGTTGCGTCGCTGGGGGCGGTTGAGCCGCAGCCATCGGACAGGGCCGCGTTGTTCGACGATGAGGGGGAGGGATTCGGTGTCGGTCACGGTGTCTTTCGGGTGGTGAGTTCGGTGCGTCGGCGGTTGCGCAGCAGGTAGCGCTGGGTCTTGCCGCTGGGGGTTTTGGGCAGTGCGTCGATGAAGTGGATGGTGCGCGGGTAGGCGTGGGCGGCGTAGCGGGTTTTGACCAACTGCTGGAGTTCGGTGGCCAGTTCCGGTGAGGCGTCGTGGCCGTCGCGCGGGACGATGTAGGCCTCGATGACCTCGCCGCGCACCTCGTCGGGTGCGCCGATGACACTGCACTCGGCGACGGCGGGATGCTGGGCCAGGACGCTCTCGATCTCGAACGGGCCGATCCGGTAGCCGGCCATGATGATGACGTCGTCGTCGCGGGAGGAGAAGAAGAAGTCACCGTCGTCGTCGATACGTCCGGCGTCGCCGGTGAGGTAGTAGCGGCCGTCGGGGGTGAACTTGCCGTAACTCTGGCCTGCTGTCTGGTAGTCGCGGAAGGTCATCAGCGGGCTTGCCGATACGTCGATCGCGACCCGGCCGAGCACGCCTGGTCCGGCGGGTTCGTCCTTGTCGTCGGCCAGGACGGTGAGGCTCCAGCCGGGCAGCGGCCGGCCCATCGATCCGGTCTTGAGGGGGCGGGCGAGTTCCGGGTGGTGGTGGTTGGCCAACGGCATGCCGACCTCGGTCTGGCCGAAGTGATCGTGCACGGCCAGGCCCAGTACAGCGCCGGCCCACTCGTTGACCTCGGGAGTCAGCGGCTCACCCGCGCTGGACGCGCGCTGCAGGCGCAGCCCGGTCGGCACTGGCACGGTCGAGGAGCGCAGGCCCCGGTACACGGTGGGGGCGGCGGTGAAGTCGGTGACCTGGTGGTCGGCGAGGGTGCGCCAGGTCGTCTCCGGGGAGAACCCGCCGGACAGCAGCAGGCTGGGGATGCCGGCGGCCAGCGGGGCGACGATGGCCGCGTACAGGCCGTAGGCCCAGCCGGGGTCGGCGGCGCACCAGTAACTGCTGCCCTCCTGGGGGATGCCGAGGCCGTACTCGAGGTAGATCTGCCATCCGGCGATGTAGGAGACAGGGTGGATGACGCCCTTGGGCTTGCCCGTGGTGCCGGAGGTGAACATGTGCACCAGCGGTCCGTCCCCGCTCGTGGTGACGGCGGGCACCGGCTCCGGTGACGCGGCCGCGACGTGGCCGGCCAGCGAGGTGTCACCGGGGGAGGCGGCGGTTCCGGTGACGACGACACGGCGCTGGGGGTCGTCCGGCATGTCGGGGCCAGGGTCGAGTTTGTGGCGCTGGTCCGGGTCGACGAGCACGACATGCGCACCCGAGCCCTCCAGGCGCAGGGCGATGGCCTGGGGCGCGAACGCGGTGAACAGCGGGACGTAGACGGCACCCAGCCGCCAGATCGCCAGGATCACGGTGACCAGGTCGGTGCTCTTGCCCATCAGGGTCGCCACCCGGTCACTCGGACCGACCCCAAGCCCCTGCAACGCCCGGGCATACCGGTGCGAGTCCGCGGCGAGCTCTCCGTAGGTGAGCGTGGAAGCCCCACCGGCTCCGTCTACGACAGTGAACGCGGTTCGATCAGCGGGGTGTTGGTCGCACAGCAACCAGGCCGCATTCAGTGAGGGAGCCGTGAATCTCGCGGTCAGTTCGGCGACCCGGTCGTCGGCGCTCATGCCTGGTCCTTGCGGTCGATGACCGGCAGGACCAGACGGCTGGGGTGGTTCGGCCCGTGGTGGATGTGGTTGATCGCGGGGATCATCTGCTCCTCGCTCTCGTGGGCGATGACGCCGCCGGTGTTGGTGTTGCGGTCGTAGCGGGGGAAGTTGCTGCTGGACACGTCCACGCGGATGCGGTGACCGGGCAGGAACACGTTGGAGGTGCCTGTCATGTCGACGGTGATTTCGTAGACCGTGCCCGGCTCCATCAGCTCTTGCGTGGCGAGGCCGTTCCGGTAGCGGGTGCGCAGGATGCCGTCGCACAGGTTGATCGCCTTGCCGTCGGGGAAGACGTCGACGAGCTTGGCGGTGAAGTCGGTGTCCACCGCCGACGAGGACACGAACAGCGTCAGGCTGACCGGGCCCGTCACTTCGACCGCCTCCTCCAGTACGGGCGTGGCGAAGCACAGCACGTCCTCGCGGGCGGCGACTGTGCGCTGGTCGACCGGGCCGCAGAACCCCGGCGTCGTCGGCATCGAGGCCCCGCCGGCCGAGGGAACCGGGCGGCGCGGGTCGTAGAGGTAGGTCTCGTGCCCGGCATCGGTCGGCGCCTGGGTGGTCAACACGCCGTCGCCGTCAGCGGTGTTGGCGTGCCCGGTGCTCGCGAGGTGGAAGTCGGCCCACCGCGTGTCGGGCAGCGGCCACTCCTGCTCGTCGCGCCACTGGTCGATGCCCATCACGAAGATCTTCACCGGTGCCACGCCGTCCAGCGCGGTGGTGTCACCGCGCAGCCAGCGGTCGAAGAACTTCACATGCAGGTCGGACAGGCCCATCAACCGGGCGCTGGCCAGCGGGCCGAAGGACCGGTCGCGGTAGACGCCGTCCCCGGCGGCTCCGTGGTCCCACGGCCCGATGATCAGGCGCTGCCCCTCGCGCGCCTGGGCGGTGCCCGCCTTCTGGCGGGCGGTGGTGTAGGTGCGCAAGGTCTGGCCGATGTAGAGGTCGTACCAGCCGCCGATGTTGAGCGCCGGGACGGTGACGTTCTTGAGCTCGGACGTGAGCTCCATGGCATCCCAGTACCCGTCGTGGGACGGGTGGGCCATCCACTCGTCCCACCACTTCCCGTACTCCCTGAGGACCGGAACGTCCGCCGTCGGCAGCACCTCGTTGAGAGCCTCGGGGGACAGCAGCGCCTGCCCCAGCTCCTGCACCTGCGACAAGGTGTCCTCACTCGTCGCCAGGGACCGCTGCGCGTCGGCCGCGTACATTATGGCGTTCCACAGTGTGACCAGGCTCAGTGAGAGCGCACCACCCGGGCCGTACCAGGGCGCCTCATAGTTGTCGATCGAGGTGACGGCCGGTGCGATCGCCTTGAGGCCCGGGGCACCGGTCACGGCGGTCTCCCACTGGACCATCCCGAGGTAGGAGCCTCCGTACATGCCCACCGTGCCGTCGGACCAGGGCTGCTCGGCGATCCAGGCGACGGTGTCCTCGCCATCGTTGCGGTCGGCCATGTGCGGAACGAACTCGCCCTCCGAGCGGTGGGTGCCCCGGCAGTCCTGCACCACCAACGCGTACCCGGCCTCCAGCAGGGCCTGAATGTCGGGCATGAGCGCGTGGCCGACGCCCATCATGGCGTCCTTGCCGTACGGCAGACGCACGAGCAGCGTCGGTGCCTTCCCCTCCGTCGGATGCCACACGTTGGCGGCGAGGGCCACGCTGTCGCGCATCGGAACCCGGACGTCTATCTCATACAGGTGCTGCATCGTGCTCCTCGTTGAGCTGACGGCATCGCCTCGGATGTGGGTACGTTAAAAGGTACGTTCGTACCCTGTCAATTACCGGGACGGGTCGACCTCCTGCGATTCACCTGCGAGAGTTCCTCCGCCTGAGCTGACGGAAAGACCGCCTGACCACGGGGAACCCGGCGTGGGCCCTCATGCCCGCGAGGCTTGTCGGCGGGCTCAGCCGTGACCGCTGCGGGCGCCCGGCGGTGGGCGCGTCCGGCGATGGGGTGGCAGTCGGCTGTGCAGGGCGTGCACCACCTTGTGGAAGGCGGCCTTGCTCTCGAAGCCGATGCCGGGGGTGTCGGTCAGGCCGACGCGGCTCTTCTCGACGACGACGGCGACGGCGACGTCGGTGAAGCCGCGGGTGGGCTGGAACTCGGCCGGGCAGCACTCGTTGTCGCCGAGCTTGAGGGCGGACGCGATGTGCAGGGAGAACTGGTGCCCGCCGTGCGGGATGCAGCGCCTCGATGACCGGCCGTGCTGACGGAGCAAGTCCTGGATGCGCAGGTACTCCACCAGGCTGTGGGAGAGCGCGGGGTCGACCTTGACGGTGTCGCGGTCGGAGCGCAGGCCGCCGTAGCGGATCAGGTTGCGGGCGTCCTGGAGGGAGAGGAGGTTCTCGCCCGTGGCGATGGAGCCGGTGCAATGCTCGGCGACGGTGGCGTTGAGGTGGTCGTCGAGCGGGTCGCCGATCTCCTCGTACCGGAACAGCCCGTGGGGCTCGATCGCCCGCCGTGCTCCAGGGCCGTGTTGAGGTCGAAGCGGCCGTTGATGTCGACGGCCGGCTGGGAGCCGTCGCCTTCCAGGACGTCGATGACTGCCTCGATACGGCGCAGGTCATCCGCCAGGTCGGCGCCGCCGATCTGCATCTTGACGACGTCGTAGCCCGGGTCGAGGAAGCCGCGCTCTTCGTCCTGAAGGTCGGGGAGGGTCCTGCCGGGGGAGTAGTAGCCGCTGCGGTGTGGACGAAGACGGAGTCGTCGGGCTGCCCGTCGCCGTAGCGCTCGGAAGGTACCGGTACAGCGGCTTGCCCTCGATCTTGGAGGCCAGGTCGAACAGGGCCGTGTCCACCGCCGGCCGGCCTCGTCGGCTCCGCCGAGTGCGGTGGCGCGCCGATGTCCGGCTCGCACGCACAGCGGAACCAAGGACGGCTGCTACCGCGCGGGGGAGGGGGCGTCGGCCATGGACCGTGCGGGAGTGGCCTGGTCCCAGTTGTCGTCGCCGAGCATCAGGTCGGGGTCGAACATGACGATCACGGCGGCGACGAGGAGGACGGAGAGAGGGCCGGCCAGCATGAGGAGAAGGAACGAGAGCAGGCTGGTGGAGGACTGGGCGACGGCGGACTGGCCCGTGAGGTGGACGGATACGGCGGCCATGCCGGTGTAGTGCATCCCGGTCACGGCCACGCCCATCACCAGGCTGGCGCCGAGGCTGGCCCACAGGGCGTGGATGGAGACCGCTGCCCACAGAGCGGCCGTGGCGGCCGCGATGGCGATGGCGACGGACAGCACCACCGTGGGTGTGTCGTACCGGAGGGCGCCGTTGGTGTGGATGGCGGCCATCCCGAGGTAGTGCATGGCGGCAACCCCGAGTCCGGTGACCGTGCCGGCCGTCGCCAGGGTCGTCGGGGAGCCGCCCCGGTAACCGACGAGGAACACGCCGACGGCGACGACGGCGATCGCGACGACGAGGCTGAGCAGCGTCTTCGTCGCGTCGTAGTCGACCAGTGCGCCCTGGACGCTGAAGCCGATCATGGCGATGAAGTGCATGGTCCAGATGCCGCACCCGATCGATATGGCGCCCAGTGCAAGCCACCCGGCTCTTCGGTGCGGACGGCGAAGGGAACGCGTCGTGCAGCGCAGCCCGAGGCCGGCACCGAGGCAGGCCATCAGATAGGCGGCGACGGGGGTCACGGCGCCGTAGTAGAAGTTGGAGACGTTGACGGTCATAGGGGCCCTTTCGCATGTGTGACGGCGGGCGGAACCACATGTGCGGTGTGCCGGCACGGTGTTGCGGCGCACGCCTCGCCCGGCTGTATGGGCGGACGTTTCCGGACAGGGCCTTCCTGCTGATGTCGTGCGTGCGCTGAGGCTCGGCCCGGGGGCATGAACGGAGTGCACGGCAGTCCTGCCCGCCTGAAACGGGCCATGGGGATCCGGTCGGTAAGTTCAAGCCACTTGGCCGAGTAGTACGCAATTCAATCACGCCTTCCACGCATTTCCTACACAACTCGGGTGAGCGTTCGCCGAATCGATACTCCGGCACTCTTCGCCGTAAAACGGCACACCGTTGGCGCCTCGGTGGCGTGGCGGCTCGCATCCGTGCGCCGGCCTCGGTCGATCCTCGCCGTCTGCACCCGACCGAGACTCGCCCGCCAACTCGCCGTCGACCGGCGGCACTCCCGGAGGAACCGTCAATTCTTGTGGACCGGGCGCTGGTGTCGGGGCGTCTCGGACCCAGCGAGGCCTGTCCACATCACCCCGGGCTCCTCACCCGCCAGTGCCCGCGTAGGGTCTCGCGCACCAGCAACCGCTGAGAAACCCGAGGGCCCGACGTGCAGATCGACAACGAGAATGACCCCGTGCCCACACCGGACAGCAAGGGGATCCCACCCGTGGCAGCGAGCCAGGGAACCATCGAACTGACAAGGGTCCAGGACGGATACCGGGACTTCCTCCGCAGTTACGCCGTGCTGATCGACGAAGTCCCGGTGGGCAAGATCCGTCGCGGGCAGACCCTGCACCTTGAGGTCCCCGCAAGCAGCCACCAGCTGCGATTGACGATCGCTTGGTGTTCCAGCGCCTCGATGACTGCCGATGTCGAGGCCGGGACGCCGACCTGCTTCGTCTGTGCCCCGGGCAATCAGCCGTCCGCAATCACCGCCGTCACCGCCGGGGCGAACGACTACATCGCGCTCTGGCGGACACCGGAGGCCGCAGCCGCACCGGCTGGGACCCGCATCGACGGGCTCACCCGGTTCCGCCTCGGCATCGCGTTCGCGTTCTTCGGCGGAGCCGTGACCCTCATCGGAGCCGGGATCTGGCACCTGACCGGTGCCGCCCCCGGCGCGGACAATCTCGTCACCGGCGTCGGCCTGGCCGTCACCGTGGCCAGTATGGTCGCCTTCCGTATCAGTCGGCGCCGCCGGCGATGACCGCTTCCTCCAACCCCCGCGCCGACGGCGACCGTCGGAGTCATCGCCAACTCCGGCGGATCGTGCGGCCTTATGGCTCCTCGGTCGTCCTCGGGTGAGACGCGTCGAGCTGTGTGCGTAGGCGTCTGGTTTCGTCGATGAGGCGGGGGACCCTCTGGCGGGCGGAGGCGATGAACTGGGCGTTCCCGTCCCAGCGTTCGTCTGCCGTGTCGGCGTAGCGGGGCCGCTGGACGAGGGGTGCCGCCACGATCTCGTGGTAGTTGAAGTGCGGTGATCTCGCGCCGAGTCCGGTGACGGGCACGGTGGTGACGGCCACCGCGTAGTGCGGCACCCCCCCGCGTCGCCACGAAGTCCGCCACCGGGCCGGCGGAGGTGGGGGTGCGGTGGTCGAGGACCTCGCGGGGCCCTGCCAGGCAGAACGCGGGCAGGTCGGGGCGGATGACGTCGTACGACTGCCAAAGCAGACCCGCCGCACGAGGCGAGGCCGTCCTGCCCCGCAGACGAGGGTCCGGACGGCCTCCGGCTATTGCGGTGCGATGGCTTTGATCCAGTCATCGACGGCGACGACATCTGCCCACTGCGGAAACAGCTTCTCGGTCAGCAGGGTGTGCACGTCGGGGTCGGTGTCGAGGCAGGCATCGACGGCTGTGTCCTCGCGGGCCGAGCCCTGCATCTCGGTGATGCGGTCCAGCGCGGTGTCCAGGGCGGCGGCCATGGCGCGGTGGACCGTCGCCGGGTCGTCGCCGGTGACGTGGATCGGCTCGTGGCCGTAGCCCCGCAGCAGGGCGTCGAGTTCGTGCTCGGGGAGGCGGGACAGGACGGCCGGGTTGGCGATCTTGTAGCCGTTGAGGTGCAGGATGGGCAGGACCGCGCCGTCGTGGACGGGGTCGAGGAACTTGTCGGAGTGCCAGGAGGCGGCCAGCGGTCCGGTCTCGGCCTCGCCGTCTCCGATCACGCAGGCGACCAGCAGGTCGGGGTTGTCGAGGGCGGCGCCGTAGGCGTGGGACAACGAATATCCCAGCTCTCCGCCCTCGTGGATGGAGCCGGGCGTCTCCGGGGCGACATGGCTGGGCACCCCGCCGGGGAAGGAGAACTGCCGGAACAGCCGCGCCATCCCCTCCCCGTCGCGCGGCACGTCCGGGTAGGTCTCGCTGTAGCTGCCCTCCAGCCAGGAGTTGGCGAGCACCGACGGGCCGCCGTGCCCCGGCCCCACACGCACAATGCGTCCAGGGCCCGCGCCCTGATCACCCGGTTGAGGTGGGTGTACACGAGGTTGAGGCCGGGCGAGGTGCCCCAGTGCCCGAGCAGCCGCGGCTTGATGTGCTCGGGCCCAAGGGGCTTGGTCAGCAGCGGGTTCACCATGAGGTAGATCTGGCCCGCGGCGAGGTGGTTGGCGGCCCGACAGTGGGCGTCCAGGGTGCGCAGTTCGTCGTCGGAAAGTACGGTGTCGTCCAGGCGTTCGACCTTCGCCATGGGGTGGCTCCCTGAGTGGGTCGTCGGAGGGTGGAGGCGGCATGGCCGAGAAGGGCGTGGCGAGGCTGCCGCGGAAGGCGTACGAGAAGGAACTGCTGCGCCTGCAGACGGAGTTGGTGAAACTCCAGGAGTGGGTACGGGCCGAGGGCACCCGGCTGGTCGTGGTCTTCGAGGGCCGGGACGCGGCGGGCAAGGGCGGCACGATCAAACGGGTCGCCGAGCACCTCAACCCGCGTGTCGCGCGGATCGCGGCGCTTGCGAAGCCCACCGAGCGTGAGCGCACGCAGTGGTACTTCCAGCGGTACGTCGAGCATCTGCCGGCCGCGGGCGAGATCGTGCTGTTCGACCGCAGTTGGTACAACCGGGCCGGTGTCGAGCACGTGATGGGTTTCTGCAGCAAGGAGGAGTACCAGCTGTTCCTCCGGCAGTGTCCGCTCTTCGAGCGGATGCTGGTCGAGGCCGGGATCGTGCTGCGCAAGTACTGGTTCTCGGTGAGCGACACCGAACAGCAGGAGCGGTTCAGGCGCCGCCTGGAGGATCCGCTGCGGCGCTGGAAGCTGTCCCCGATGGATCTGGAGTCGATCAGCCACTGGGAGGCGTACTCCCGGGCCAAGGACGAGATGCTGGTGCACACGGACATCTCGGAGGCGCCGTGGTACGTCGTGGAGAGTGACGACAAGCGACGGGCCCGTCTGAACATGATCGCGCACCTGCTCGGCTCGGTGCCCTACGACGACGTCCCGCCACCGGTGCTGGAGCTGCCCGTGCGCCCGCCGTCGACCGGCTACCAGCGTCCGCCGCGTGATCTGCAGACCTACGTCCCCGACCACGCGGCGAGCCTCTGAGCAGCAGGCGGGCCGCCCACTCGGCGGCGGCCAGACCCTCGCTCGAACCGACGAGGCCGACGGTGATGGTGCGGGTCATGATCTCCACCTCTTGGATCGGGGGCTCCGACACGAGCCTCGTCAAAGGACGAGGCCCCTGGCACGGGCCGCAGGTCCCTGCCAAGGGCCGACCGGCCCCATCGGCCGGAACTTCGGGGCGGCGGACCCGCGCCCGCTCAGGACCCGCCGCTCCTCCCGCGGTCAGCGCAGCCTGCGGCCGCCGCGGACGAGCGGGAGTTTCGCCCGCAGCCGGCCGAGGCCGAGGGTGTCGCCGCCGGAGGTGGCGGTCAGGGCGATCAGAGGACGGCGCACACGACGTGGTGCTCGGCGAGCCGTCGCAGAGGTGCCGGGCAGGCGGCCACTCCGCGACCCACCTGGAACGGGCTGCCTCTCGCCAACGCGGAGCAGCCGGTGGATCATGAGCCCTGACGGAAGAAGGGTGACTCATGGCACGCGGCACGGTCGGGTGGGTGGAGAGGGCGCGTCACCTGGCGCCCGGAGCGGCCGTCCTCCTCGGCTACCGGCGTGCCTGGCTGCGGGGCGACCTGCTGGCCGGCTTCACCGTGGCCGCCTACCTCGTCCCGCAGGTCATGGCGTACGCGGGCGTGGCCGGACTGCCCCCGGTAGCCGGGCTGTGGGCGATCCTGCCCGCCCTCGCCCTGTACGCCCTGCTCGGCTCCGCGCGCCTCCTGTCAGTGGGCCCGGAGTCCACGACCGCACTGATGACGGCCACCGTGGTCGCCCCGCTCGCCGTCGGCGACCCCGGCCGCTACGCCACCCTGGCGGCCACCCTCGCCGTCACGGTCGGCCTGCTGTGCCTGGTCGCACGAGTCGTACGTCTGGGCTTCCTCGCGGACCTGCTCTCCCGGCCCGTCCTGATCGGGTACATGACGGGCGTGGCGCTGATCATGATGGTGGACCAGCTGCCGAAACTCACGGGAGTCGCGACGACGGGAAGCGAGTTCTTCCCGCAGCTGTGGTCCTTCCTGCGGCACCTGCCCGACGCGCACACGGCCACCGTCGTCTTCTCCGCCGCCGTGCTCGTCCTCCTCTTCACCGTCATGAGATACGGCCGGGCCGTTCCCGGCCCGCTGCTCGCCGTGGTCCTCGGCACGGCCGCCGCGGCGGCCTTCGACCTCGACGGCCGGTACGGCGTCCCGGTGATCGGCGACGTTCCCTCCGGCCTGCCCGGCCTCGCGTGGCCGGAGTTCGGCGAGGTACCGGAACTCGTGCTGCCGGCCCTCGGCGTACTCCTGGTCGCGTACACGGACTTCGTCCTCACCGCGCGGGCGTTCAACACCGAGGGCCCCGGGCTCGACGCCAACCAGGAGTTCCTGGCCCTGGGCGCGGCCAACCTCGGCGCGGGCCTCCTGCACGGCTTCCCCGTCAGCAGCAGTGCCAGCCGCACGGCACTCGCCTCCTCCGCGGGCGCCCGCAGCCAGGCCTACTCCCTGGTCGCCGGAGCCGTCGTGCTCGCCGTCCTGCTCTTCCTCGGCCAGCTGCTCACCCGCATGCCCTCCGCCGTCCTCGGTGCGCTCGTCGTCTACGCGGCCGTCCGCATGATCGACCTCGCGGGCTTCCGCCGCCTGGCGTCCTTCCGCCGCCGCGAACTCCTGCTCGCCCTCGGCTGCCTGGCCGGAGTGCTGGCCCTGGACATCCTGTACGGCGTCCTCGTGGCGGTAGGCCTGTCGGTGGCGGAGCTGCTGATCCGGGTGGCCCGCCCGCACGACGCCGTGGAGGGACTCGTACCCGGGGTCGCCGGCATGCACGACATCGACGACTACCCGGCGGCCCGCACCATCCCCGGCCTGTTGGTCTACCGCTACGACTCCCCGCTCTTCTTCGCCAACGCCGAGAACTTCCACCGCCGTGCCCTGGCCGCCGTCGACGAACAGACCGGCCCTGTCCACTGGTTCGTCCTCAACACCGAGGCCAACGTCGAGGTCGACATCACCGCGCTCGACGCCGTGGACGAACTGCGCCGCGAACTCGCCGACCGGGGGATCGTGTTCGCCCTGGCCCGAGTCAAGACGGACCTCATGAACGACCTCAAGGCGTACGGCCTCGCCGACTCCGTCGGGGCGGACCTGATCTTTCCGACCCTGCCGACGGCGGTGGTCTCCTATCACGAGTGGTGCCGCGACAGGGAGCAGACGTAACCAGTACCCGGCCGACCCCTGAGCCCGGAACCGGGCGCGGACGCGGACGCGTTCGATCAGGTCGGGGGCGGGGAACGGGATGCCGGGGCCTTGTACTTCACGGCGCCGAACTCGTGCAACGGCAGGACGTCCACCCGGTCGACCGAGGTCCGGGCCGGACGAGGATCTTCGTGTCCGGTGGCGGGGTGAATCGTTCTTGGCGCAGTGGCGGCCACCCAGGACCGTCCTTCACGGAGGGATCCCCTGCTGATGACCCAGCCTGTCCGCGTCGTCTTCCGTTCTGCTTCGCGCGTGGCACCCGCTCTCGGTGAAGGCTTGCGGGTGGCCCTCTACCAGGGGCAGGGCCCGGTCGGCAGCCGGCAGGCGGTGGAGCAGAACCTGGAGCGCCTGGTCGAGGTGAGCGCGCTGGCGGCGGACTACGACTGCCAGGTGGTGGTGTTCCCGGAGAAGTACACCACCGGCTACGCCATCGGCCCCGGGCAGTGCCGTGAGCTGGCCGAGCACCGCGAGGGCCCCTCCATCGAGCGTGCGCGGCTGGCGGCCAAGGAGAACGGCCTGGCCGTGGTCCTGCCTTATCCCGAACGCGACGGAACCGACTTCTACGACTCGATCAGCGTGATCACGGCCGACGGGCTGGTGGAGGCGAACTACCGCAAGACTCACCTGTACGGGGCCGCCGAGCGGCGCAACTATTCCTTCGGGCAGGACCTGCCGCCCGTGGTCAGCCTGAACGGCATCGCGGTGGGCGTGCTCAACTGCTACGAGTGCGAGTTCCCGCCGCTGTACCAGTACCTGGCCGAACGCGGCGCCCAGGTCGTCCTCGGGCCCACCGCCGCCGACGGGCACTTCCGCCTGGCCGACGGCACCATGAGCCAGGTCCCCTACCAGGACGCCACCCGCCACATCATCCCCGCCATGGCCAGTATCTGGCGTCTCTTCGTCGCCTACGCCAACCGCCGCGGCTGGGAACAGGTCCCCGCCGGAGCATGGCAGTACCAGGGCAACTCCGGTATCTGGGCCCCCGACGGCGAACCCCTGATCGCCGCCACCGCCGAAGACCGCCACCACGACTGCCTGTTCATCGCCGACTGCCTCCCCTCGACCGTCCCGCCCTTCAGCCCCGAAGGCCACCACCCCACCGACAACCGCCTCACCCTCAACACCACCCTGAAGCCCACAAGTTGACGCCTACCACTGGGCAGCACGGAAGGACAGCCCGGCGCTCGACCGGGCTTGGTACTGGTGGACGCGGCTGTTCAGCTCTCGGCTGTTCAACTGTCGGCGTTTCGAAGAGGAGTTCAACCAGCTGGTGACCTTGTGCGATCGCCGACGGCGTACGGCTCGCGGTCCCGCTGATCTCCTTCGTCGACCACGGCCCGCGGCCTTCGAGTCCGCTGATAGATTCCAGCGGTGAGCGAGCAACTGCCCAGCGGCGGCATCGAGTTGACACCTGACGAGATCGAAGCCCTCCACACCAGGTGGTCTTCCTGCTGGACCCCGAGTGAGGTCGCGCAGCAGTTGGCCGGGATCGGCACGCCCTGGTGTGTGGCCGCGGGCTGGGCGCTGGACCTGTTCCGCGGCAGGCAGACGCGCGCTCACGGGGACATCGAGATCGCGATTCCGGCCGCGGGGTTTT
This sequence comes from Streptomyces sp. NBC_00285, assembly GCF_036174265.1. Taxonomy (NCBI): domain Bacteria; kingdom Bacillati; phylum Actinomycetota; class Actinomycetes; order Kitasatosporales; family Streptomycetaceae; genus Streptomyces; species Streptomyces sp. NBC_00285. Next base: position 9,885,214 of record NZ_CP108055.1, read on the forward strand.
CCGAGGTCCGCCACCGCTTCCCCGGATACGTCTTCGACGGGGCGGGCGGTGGCCGGATCTGGGAGGACGCCACCCCGGAGGTGCTGGCCGCCGTACATCAGACGTGGCTGCGCGAGCCGGCCACCGGCAACTACCTGCTCGACGTGTTCCGTGAACCGCACGACGGCGACACCTGGATCTGCCGACGCGACGAGAGGATCCGGTTTCCCTACAGCGACATCATCCACCGCACCCAAGACGGTATCCCGTATCTGGCGCCCGAACTGGTCCTGCTGTTCAAGGCCAAGCACGCCCGCCGAAAGGATCAGTCGGACTTCGACGCGACCGTCCCGCACATGTCCCCGGCTCAGCGCGGAACCTTGGCCGAGCTCCTCGACCGCGTGCACCCGGGGCATCCCTGGACTGGGGATCTGTAGCCGGCTACGGGTGCGCGCGGGTGTCCGGCTGTGGCTGGCTCCCTGAGGAAGCCAGCCTGTCGGTGACCTTACCTGATCTCCGGGGGCGTGCCGGTTCGATGCCCCGCCGGTCTCTCTGATGAGACGGCTGGTGGTGTTGCCGTGGCAGCCGCCGAGCGCGTCCGCGACGACGACAGGCCGGATGGTTCGAGGAGTTGCTGCCGCATGGCGGCGAAACAGGGCAGTGACGGCAGGGTTCTCCACAGCGACGGCCGGGTTCCCCACACTGATCCGTCACTCTCTGCACGCTGTCGAACCTTGCCTGCAAGGCACAGGGCTTCCAGGGCCGTTCGCCCGGCCGGACGACCTTTGCGCTGTCCGGAGTAGGCCGCCGAGGCCGCCCGCACTCTTCGCTTCCAAGTGCACGACCCCCGACCACCTGTCCGCGCGCCTGAACGAGGGCCCGGGCTGAGAGCCTTGTCCCGCTGGGAGCCGACGTGGATCATGACCGCGTGCCACACCCAGAGAATCTCCACGAACTACTTGCACACGCCGGACTCACGGTCGTCGAGGACGTGCCCTCGGGCAGCCTGTTCCCGCCGGAGGCCGGCTGGCGGATCGCGCGGGGGATCGCGGCACCGGACGGTGCGGCCCGCCAAGCGCTCGATGCCGCGTGGTGGCGCCGTCTTTGCGATGTCGAAGGGGAGTTCCTGGTGGCCGTCCTGAGGCACCGGATCGGCGGCAACGACTCCTTGTGGACCCGGGTTCGGCATGCCGGGAGCGGCGGTCCGCAGTTGACCGGCACCCCTGGGTTCGTGGCGCTCTCCCTCGACGGGCAGGTACTGCTGGCGGAGGTGCCCGGCGCGGACGGGCCTCGGGTGACGGCCCTCGACCGACTGCCGGAGCGTTTGGAGGAGGCTGCCGAGGCCGCCGGGCGCGAGACCGAGGTCGAGCGCGCCGAGGTGTGGGCGGCGGTGCCCGGCCGGGACCCGTGGCCTCTGCACTGGGCGGCGGGGATCGGGTCCAACCCGGCCGCGACGGACGAACTGCTGATCCGACTGCTGGATGTGGAGGACGGCTTCCTGCACGGATGCGACCGGTCCGCCGTCCTCGACGCCGCCTTGGCGCACCCCGATCCGCGGGTGCGGTCAAGGCCCGCCGACACCTTCCGGCCCAAACTCACGTCCGATCAGTGGGTACGCCTGGTGCGCGCAGAGCCGTCGCCGGATCGACGCGTGCTCTGGGCGGAGCACGCCTGCGGCTGGGGCGCCCAACTCCCCGAGGACCTGTACGACGACCTCCTCGCCGGCCCGTCCCGCGCTGGGGCGGCCGAACTCCCGGGGCTCCCCGCACGACACCTGCCTGACCTCGCGGCCGACGCCGATCCCCGGGTGCGGGCGGCGGCCTGTGCCCGGTGGGAGGACCTCGCCGCACCGTTGCGGGAGCGGCTGCTGGCCGACACCGACGACGCGGTGCGAACGGTTGCGCTGCTCGCCCATCACACCCGCGTACCCATGCCTCGCGAGGTTTTCGCCGCGCTGCCCGACCCGCTGCGGGCGCTCGAACGGTGCCGCCTCGCGCCCGAGTTGGAGACCGAGCTGGTCCGGGACGGCGACGCGAAGGTACGTCGGACGCTGGCCGCCAACCCGGGCCTGGGCGAGCACGGCGTCGCCGTGCTGGCGGAGGACCCGCAGGACGACATCCGCTCCACGGTGGCGCTGCGCCCCGACCTCACCGAGGAGCAACGTGCCGCGGTGCGCCACGACTTCGACCCGGCATTGATGTCGCACACCCTTCCCTGGGTCAAGGACCTGCACGGCGACGCCGACGTGATGCGCCGTCTCGCCGCGTCCTCCCACCCGCTGGTCCGTCGTAGCGTGGCCCGCGCCCGGCGCCTCCCGCCGGATGTCGTGGCGCTCCTGGCGCGGGACGAGGACCGGGTGGTCCGTCTGTTCCTCGCCGAATCGTGCGAGGACGCGCCGACCGACATGCTGCTGGAGGTCTGGCGCTGGTGGGACGGCAGTCTCAGCCACCCCGACGGGCCCCGCAGCCACCCCAACTTTCCCCGTACGGGCCTGCTGCGTCATACCGCCGACCCCAGCGGGCGGATGCGCCGCCTGGCCCTGGACGATCCGGAGTCCACACCGGCCGACGTCGCACGCCTGGCCCGGGATCCCGAGGCAGAGGTGCGCCGCCGCGCGGCTGAGGACCACCGGCTGTCACCGGCCGACGCGGTGCGGCTGCTGAACGACCCGAAGTCCTACGTCCGCGGCACCGCGGTACGCAATCCGCGGCTGCCGGCCCGCGTCCTGGCGGGGCTGCTCCACGACCGCGACACGGCATGCGCGGCGGTCACCAACCCGGCGATCCCGGTCCCCGTTCTGTACCGCATCCTGGCCGCGGCCGAGATTGCCGTGGCAGCCCTGCGCTGAAGCCGGCCGGTGCGGTGTGACGTCCTCCGCGCGACAAGGGTCACGCCAGGTGGCGCGGTATTGGCCATGTTCCCGTCAGGCGGTATCGTCACCTGGATATCGATGACGGCAAAACGGAAGCCGGTGGGAATCCGGAACGGTCGCGCCACTGTGTGCCACCACCTCGTATGAGGCGGCGGCGAGTCAGACCCGTAGCCGTCGTCATGTGCACCACCGAGATGGGACGCGAGCTCCCAGAGGAGGCCCTGCCATGGCGCAGCATGTCGCACCGCCGATCGCCACCACCCCCGCTCTCCCCGCCAAACTGCCGATCGGGGCGATCGCCCCGTGGGCGGTCTTCTTCGGCATCCTGATGCTGGTCCTGCTGTACTTCGTCGGCGCCGAGCAGGGGGCTACGTCCGTGGTCTCCGGCGAGGGCGTCCACGAGTGGGTGCACGACGCCCGTCACCTGCTCGGCTTCCCCTGCCACTGACCCGAGGGGAAACCAGCACACCCATGAACTCCGCAACGGTGAGAAACCTTCTCGTGCGGGGCATGCTCGCCGGCCTCGGTGCCGGCGTGCTCGCCCTGATCGTCGCCTATTTTCTCGGTGAACCGAACGTGGACAAGGCGATCGGCTTCGAGGGGGCCCACGCTCCAGCGCACGAGCACGAGGTCGAACTCGTCTCCCGCAGCCTGCAGTCCACCGCCGGCCTGGCCACCGGCGTCCTCATCTACGGCGTCGCGTTCGGCGGCATCGCCGCCCTCGCCTACTGCTTCGCGCTCGGCCGGGTGGGTCGCTTCACCCCGCGAGCAACCGCGCTGTTGCTGTCCGGTTGCGCGCTCCTCGCGGTCTATGTCGTGCCGTTCCTGAAGTACCCGGCCAACCCGCCGGCGGTCGGCAACGGCGACACCATCGGCAAGCGGACCACGCTGTACCTCCTGATGATGCTGCTCAGTGTGCTTCTCGCGATCGCCGCTGTCATCCTGGGCAAGCGGCTCGCGCCGCGCCTGGGCACCTGGTGGGCGACCGTCACCGCGTTGGCCGCGTTCACCCTGGTGATCGGGCTTGCCTACGCGTTCCTGCCGGTCATCAACGAGGTGCCGAGCGACTTCCCGGCCACTGTCCTGTGGCGGTTCCGGCTCTCCGCCCTGGCCATACAGGTCACGCTGTGGGGAGGCTTCGGCCTCGTCTTCGGGGAACTGGCCGAGCGGCTGCTGAATCCGAAGCCCGCCACCGCGGCCCCGGCCTCGGCGGTCGCCGCCCCCGGCTGACCGTGATCCGACCATGAGTGAGGGCCCGCGGAACCAGGCGAGTTCCGGGGGCCCTCTCGTGTTCTTCGGACACCCGACGGGCCCGGACCACGGGCATGACCTATCCACCCCGGCCCGACGCAACAGGCCCGCCCGACCGATTGGCCGAGGCCGGAGAAGGCGAGCAGCGGAGGAGCCGAGTGGCCAGACGACCCCAGCCCCGCCATATCACCCTGGGCGGCCGGGAGGCCGTCGCCCTGACCGTCGAGGAGTACGAGCAACTGCTCGCCAGCCGACGGCAGATCGGCGGCCAGAGCGCCCGTGTGCGGGTACTCGCCCTGGAGGCCAAGCGGACCGAGCAACTCCTGCGGAACCTGGAGACTCTGGTCGGGACTTCGGACGGGGGGTGCGGTGCCTCGGCAGGTGCGGCGAGGTCGGAGGAGTGCCCGACCGTGTGCGTCGCCGGGGCCCTCGATGCCGACTGCCTGCGGTGCGCCATCGCGGAACTGCTGCGCCGGCACCGGGATACGGCCGCCTGAACCGGATCCGCCGGGAGTGCCGGTGGCGCTCATGGGTGCAGGGTGTGCCCCAACCGCAGATTCCAGCGCTCGCCCTGACCGCTGATCTCGGTGGCGGTCAGCGGCCGAACGTCGGCACGCCAGAAGGCCGTCACGGGCGCTCCCAGTACGTGTACCACCGCGGCTCGCACGACATCGGGTTCCACCACGGCCAGGGTGAGGCCGTCGGACTCCGTCACGGTGTCCAGCCAGCGGGCGACTCGCAGGCACAGGTCCTGCACCGACTCGCCGCCGTGGGGTGCGGAGGCGGGGTCGGCGAGCCACTGTGTCAACGCCTCCGGTTCGTCCCGGCCGACTTCGTCGAGCGTACGGCCCCGCCAGCGGCCCGCGTCAAGACCGGCCGGTCCGGCATCGGCTGTCTCCACGGCGAGGCCGAGCGCGGCGGCGGTCTCCCGGCAGCGCGTGCTCGGCGAGGTGACGAGACCGGCGCCCGAGGGCAGCGAACCCCTTGCCGAACGGGCTTGCAGGGCACCGGAGTTGTCCAGGGACGTCGTGCCGTCGTCGAAGCGGGCCTGGCGGAGGGACGGGTTCGTCGCGGGTGAGACGAGGGTGACGCGGTGGGTCACGAGTGTGCTCCTACGGGCTGTGTCATGGGTTGCGGTTCTCCACCGGACAGGGCACGGACGTACGCCGGTCGGGGTCGACGGCGCGTAGTCCTCCGGCTGGGGTGGACGCCCTCGCCGACCAGTTGGTCGATGACACCGTCCAACCGTCTCATCTCCTCGTCGGTGCGCACCCGCTGTGCTCCCGGATGGCTTGCGGCAGGCCCGAGTTCGATGATGTCAGCCCCCTCCGAGCGCAGCCGTTGGGCGTGCGCCACAGCTGGGGTCAGGAAGCGGTTCCCGTCGGAGAACGAGTCCGCGGTTCCCGACTCCCCGACGATGCTGACCGGTTCGGCGGCGGCGTACCGGATCCCCTGCGGATGTCCGGATGTCCGGATGCCTCGGCCAGGGGCCGAGCGGATCACCGAGCGGGTCTCCGCGCAGGGCGAGAACGTTGTGCACGCCCTGGGCGGCGTAGTGGTGGAGACGAACGTGGGGATCAGTGCCTCCAGTCGGCGGATCACGGTCCGGAGACCGGCTTCGGCCGCCGTGGTGCGTGGCGACATGAACTCGAAGAGCCATGGGCGGGTGCTTTCTCCCGAGCCGGGGCCGGGGCCGGGAGAGCGCGGCGGGCGCGTCCTCCCCCGGCCGGCCGGGCTTTCGGTCAGGACGTGGAGAGTTCCGCGCGGACCGTGCGGGCGGCGGTGACAAGGTTCTCCAGGCAGGCGCGGGTCTCGGGCCAGCCGCGGGTCTTCAGGCCGCAGTCGGGGTTGACCCACAGCCGCTCGGCGGGGATGGCCTTCAGGCCGGTGCGCAGCAGTTCGGCGGCTTCCTGCGCGCTCGGCACGCGAGGGGAGTGAATGTCGTACACACCGGGTCCGGCCTCCCGCGGATAGCCGTGTGCGGCGAGCTCACGCGCCACCTGCATGCGGGAGCGGGCGGCCTCCAGGCTGATCACGTCGGCGTCGAGGTCATCGATGGCCTGGATGATGTCACCGAACTCGGCGTAGCACATGTGCGTGTGGATCTGAGTGTCCGGCCGCACTCCGCTGGTGCTGAGCCTGAACGCCTCGGTTGCCCACGCCAGATACCCGGCGTGGTCGGCGGCCCGCAGCGGCAGTGTCTCGCGCAGGGCCGGCTCGTCGACCTGGATGACCGAAGTGCCTGCCGTTTCAAGGTCGTTGACCTCGTCACGCAGGGCGAGGGCGACCTGCCGTGCGGTCTTGGCGAGGGGCTGGTCGTCGCGGACGAAGGACCAGGCGAGCATGGTGACCGGGCCGGTGAGCATGCCCTTGACCGGGCGGTCGGTGAGGGACTGTGCGTACGTCGTCCAGCGCACCGTCATCGGCCCGGGCCGCGAGATGTCGCCGGCCAGGATCGGCGGGCGGACGTAGCGGGTGCCGTAGGACTGGACCCAGCCGTGCTGGGTGGCCAGATAGCCGGTGAGCTGTTCGGCGAAGTACTGGACCATGTCGTTGCGTTCAGGCTCGCCGTGTACGAGGACGTCCAGGCCGGCCTTCTCCTGGAAGGTGACCACATCCTGGATCTCCGCCTTGATGCGCTCCTCGTAACCGGCCGTGTCGATTCGTCCTGCCCGCAAGTCGGCGCGGGCGACGCGGAGTTCACCGGTCTGGGGGAACGACCCGATGGTGGTCGTCGGCAGCAGCGGCAGCCCCAGATGGGCGCGCTGGGCGGTGGCGCGTGCGGCGTACGGCTGGGAGCGGCGGGCGTCGGTGTCGGTGACTGCCTCGGCACGGGCGCGGACGGTTGAGTCGTTGGTGATCGGCGAACTGGCGCGGGAGGCCAGGTCTGCGCGGTTGGCGGCCAATTCGGCGCTGATGGTGTCGGTGCCCTGGGACAGGCCCTTGGCGAGGGTGACGATCTCGGCGGTCTTCTGCCTTGCGAAGGCCAGCCAGCGCAGGATCTGAGGCTCGGTGTCCCGCTCGGCCTTCGCGTCCAGCGGGACGTGGAGAAGGGAACAGGAGGCGGCCACGTCGACCCGGTCGGCGAGCCCGAGAAGGGTGCCGAGGGTGGACAGGGACTTCGACAGGTCGTTGATCCAGATGTTGCGTCCGTTGACGACGCCGGCGACCAGGCGCTTGCCGGGTAGTCCGCCCACGGCCGCCAGGGCGTCCAGGTTGGCTGCCGCCGCCTCGGTGAAGTCCATGGCCAGCCCCTCGACCGGGGCCTTGGCCAGCACCGGCAGGGCGTCGCCGAGCCGGTCGAAGTAGGAGGCGACCAGCAGCTTGGGGCGGTTGGTGAGGGCGCCGAGATCGCGGTAGGCGCGGGTGGCGGCGTTCAGCTCGGCCGGTGTGCGGTCCTGCACCAGGGCGGGCTCGTCCAGCTGCACCCACTCGGCACCGGCCGCGCGCAGGTCGGCGAGGACCTCGGCGTACACCGGGAGCAGTCGGTCCAGGAGGGTGAGCGGCTCGAAGTCCGCGGGCACGCCCGGTGCGGCCTTGGCCAGGAGGAGGTAGGTGACGGGGCCGACCAGGACCGGCCGGGCGGACAGACCGAGGGCCAGGGCCTCCTTCAGCTCCGCGACCTGCTTGGCGGAGTTCGCGGTGAAAGCCGTGTCAGGGCTCAACTCGGGTACCAGGTAGTGGTAGTTGGTGTCGAACCACTTGGTCATCTCCAACGGGGCGGTGTCCTGGGTGCCGCGGGCCATGGCGAAGTAGCCGTCGAGGGCGTCGGCGTCCACGGCCACCGCCACCCGGTGGCGGGCGGGGATCGCGCCGACCATGACAGTGGTGTCCAGGACGTGGTCGTAGTACGAGAAGTCACCGGTGGGCACCTCGTGGATGCCGGCCTCGGCGAGCCGGCGCCAGTTGGCGGCGCGCAGGTCGGCCGCGGTCGCGCGGAGGGTGCCGGCGGTGACGCGGCCCTTCCAGTAGCCCTCGACGGCCTTCTTCAGTTCTCGGTTCGCGCCCTGGCGGGGGTGGCCGTACACGGTGGCGCGTGCTGCCGCGGCTGCGGTCTTGGTGGTCACGGAGATCTCCTTCGCGAGATGAATCCCTGAGATCCCGGAGACGGGACGAGAGCGCGAAGGTGTGACGAACCGGACGGAAACGGCCCACGGCCGTCCGCTCGATATGCACGTCGACCCGCCCACGAGGTCACCGGGATGTCCGTGCCCGGAGTTGTCCGCACACGGGCAGTTGGCAGGTCTTCGGACTCGTGGGCACGCCCTCCTGTACGGAGGACATCTACTGGCCGTCGCTTCCCGGACCCGGTACGTCGGGTCCAGTGCGTATGACGGCGGTCGTTCCCACTCACCGCTGCGGGGCAGTCCCGGATTCCCACCGGGTTCCCTCTTGCGACGCATCCCGCCTGGCGGACGGGGCGAACCAGCTGCACCAGCCAGCGTAAGGGGACGGTTCTGAGTCCGGAGGGTTGCTTCCATCATTCGGACGGTGAGCAGGCACACGCGGGTGAGCAGGTGTGAAACGGGCCAAGGGTGGGCAGCGCGGACAAGGCTCCTCAGCGACCCGCGGGATCACCCTGCACTGCTGCGGCTGGGGCGAACCCGGCAAGACTTCCGCCACCGCCACCGCCGTCGGCTGCCAGATCCGTTACGCCCACCACCTCGTCCGCTCCGACGGCCTCGATCTCGCCAGTGCCTCCGCCGCCACCCCCATCGGCATGGGCCGCCGCGTCTGCGAACGCCTCGACTGCCCCCAGCGCGTGCGCTTCCATGCGGTCAGCCGCTGCGGATCGACCAGAACACCAGCACGTTCGTGCCGTATCCCGTGACCGGCCACACGACTTGCCCCGGCGATTACTGCGATAGCCTCATCGGGCCAGTCGAGCCACAACCGAGGCCAGGGAATCCGGTGCGAACCCGGAACTGACGCGCAGCGGTGAGGGGGACGGGCGGGGCACGACGCCACTGGGAGACCGGGAAGGCGCCCCGGCCGGACGAACCCGAGTCCGAAGACCTGCTGGCACCGCCGCGCCCCGGCGCGGAGGAACGTCCGTAGGCCAGGCTCCGCGTACGAGCCCCGACCCCAAAGGCATGCCCGTGCTCCGCACCGTTCACCGTATTCCGGCGCTTCTGATGGCGTCGGCCCTGCTGCTCACCGCCTGTGGCTCCTCCGGCGGCGGAGACGTGAAGTCACAGAAGACCTCAGCCGTCGGCTACCCGGTCACCATCGACGACTGTGGCCGGAAGGTCACCCTCAAGTCGGCCCCGAAGCGGGCCGTCTCCCTCAACCAGGGCACCACCGAGATCCTGCTCTCCCTGGGCCTGGCCGGCCGTATGGCGGGTACGGCGACATGGACCGATCCGGTGATGAAGGGCCTTGGGAAGGCCAACGCGTCCGTGCCGAGGCTCGCGGACAACGCGCCTTCGTTCGAGAAGGTCCTGGATGCCGAACCCGACTTCGTGACCGCCTCGTTCGTCTCCACTCTGGGCAAGGGCGGGGTCGCCACCCGCGAGCAGTTCGAGAAGCTCGGCGTGCCCACGTACGTCTCGCCGTCCGACTGCTCCGCGGGCAAGGACAACGACAGCGGCGGCGACGGATCGCGCAGCGAGCCGCTCACCCTCGACGCCGTTTACGGCGAGATACGGGACCTGGCCCGGGCGTTCGGAGTAGGAGAGCGCGGTGAGAAGCTCGTCGCCTCGCTGAAGCAGCGGGTGGGGACGGCCACCGCCGGACTGCGCGCTTCGGACGTCTCCCTGATGTACTGGTTCGCCAACTCCCAGTCCCCGTACCTGGCCGGCTGCTGCGGCGCGCCGGGCGCCATCACCCGTGCCGTCGGTGCGAGGAACGCCTTCGCCGACACCCACGACGAATGGCCGCAGATCGGCTGGGAGACCGTCGCCGACCGTGACCCCGACGTCATCGTGATCGGTGACCTGACCCGCAAGCAGCAGACCGCGGAGACCGCAGCGGCCAAGATCCGCTTCCTGGAGACCAACCCCGCCACCCGCAACCTGACCGCTGTGAAGAAGAAGCGATACGTCCTGCTGTCCGGCCAGGCGATGAACCCGTCCATCCGAACGATCGAGGGGATCGAGGAGGTCGCGGCCGGTCTGCGGGACTTCGGACTGGACAAGTGAGCCAAGTGAGCGTCCGTACACCGCTGTTGACGGGCGCCGGGCTGGCCGCACTGCTCGCGTCGATCGCCGTTGCCGTGACCATCGGCCCGGCGGACATCTCCACGGGAGACGTCTGGGCGTCGGTCGCGGCCCATCTCGGCCTCGGCGAGGGCAGGTTGGCGCCGCTGCGGGACGGCATCGTGTGGAACCTGCGCATGCCACGCACGCTCCTCGCCGCCGTCTGCGGAGCCGGGCTGGCCGTGTGCGGGGCGGTGATGCAGTCGCTGCTGCGCAACCCCCTGGCTGATCCCTTCGTACTCGGAGTCTCCTCCGGCGCCTCCACGGGAGCGGTCGCCGTGGTCGTGCTGGGGGTGGGCGGGGGAGTGGTGTCCCTGTCGGCGGGCGCCTTCCTCGGTGCGTTGCTCTCCTTTGCCCTGGTGCTGCTGCTCAGCCACACCCTGGGCGCCGGCACCGACCGGGTGGTGCTGTCCGGGGTGGCTGCCATGCAGCTGTTCTCCGCGTTGACCTCGTTCATCGTCCTGACCTCGGCCGACGCGGAGACCACCCGGGGCGTGCTGTTCTGGCTGCTGGGCTCGCTCACCGGTGCCGACTGGGGACAGGTGCTGCTGTGCACGGCGGTCCTCGCCGTCGTCCTGACCGTCTGCCTCGGGCACGCCCGCACACTCGACGCGTTCGCCTTCGGCGACGAGGCCGCAGCAGGACTCGGCGTCCGGGTCACCCGCACCCGCCTGGTCCTGCTCTGCGCAACCGCGCTGCTCACCGCCGCCCTGGTGAGCTGCGCCGGCGCGATCGGCTTTGTCGGCCTGGTCCTGCCGCACGCCACCCGCGTGTTGACCGGTGCCGGCCACGCTCGCCTGCTGCCGGTGACTGCGCTGACCGGCGCCGTCTTTCTGGTGTGGGTCGACACCCTCGCCCGTACCGCCCTCGACCCCCAGGAGGTCCCGGTGGGCGTGGTGACGTCCCTCATCGGCGTCCCCGCGTTCGTCGTCGTGCTCTACCGCGGACGGAGAACGGCATGATCAGCCTGCACACCGACCGCGTCGTACGGCACCTCGCGGACAAGGTCGTCGTCGACGACGTCACCCTCACCCTGCGCCCCGGCGAGACCGTCGGGTTGCTCGGCCCCAACGGCTCCGGAAAATCAACTCTGTTGAGACTGCTGGCCGGGGTCCTCGCGCCCACGGCCGGAGTGGTGACCCTGGACGGGCGCCCGCTGGCCGAGGTCGGCCGCCGGGCCACCGCCCGCCGTATCGCCACCGTTGAACAGCACGCCCACACCCAGACCGAGCTGACCGTGCAGGACGTCGTCGCCCTGGGCCGCATCCCGCACCGCCGCGCCTGGACCCCGCCGACGGCGGCCGACGCCGCGGCCGTCACTGAAGCACTGGCCCGCACCGGACTGACCGACCGGGCCGCCCAGTCCTGGCACACCCTCTCCGGCGGTGAACGCCAACGCACCCAGATCGCCCGCGCGCTCGCCCAGGAACCCCGCGAACTCCTCCTCGACGAACCCACCAATCACCTGGACATCCAGCACCAGTTGGACCTGCTGGCGCTCGTCGTGAGCCTGCCGGTCACCACGGTGATCGCCCTGCACGACCTCAACCTCGCCGCGATGTACTGCGACCGCCTGCTCGTCCTGCGCGAGGGCCGCGCCATCGCGGAGGGCACCCCGGCCGAGGTCCTGACACCCGCCCTCATCGAGCGGGTCTACGGCGTCCGCGCCGAGGTCACCCACGAACCCGGCCACCCCGCGATCCGCTTCCTGCGCCCCGCCGCCCCGGCTCCGCCGAACCCGAAGAGGGGCGTGACGGGTGAGGTCCCGACAGCGAACTGAATCAGTGGCCACGGAGCAAACCTCCACCGCAACGGCACCGTGCCGCGTTGCCGTCTGCCGGGACTGCCGCTGTGGAACCCGAGGATCATCAGCGTGGATGCCGCACCCCTCCTGGATCCGCCAAGTAGCGGGTCACACGAGGTGTGGCGGTCACCTCGTGTCAAGTCCCGGTCCCGATGCGACTCATCAACGGCAGCCGGTCCCAACTTGAACGCGACAGGGCTCCGGTGTCGTCGCACGATCACGGACCGGACGTCCTGCGACTACGCCGAAGCTCCTTGACCGGGGATCCGGTTGATCCCTCAGCGTGATGGACGAAAGTGCAGGGCAGCGAATGGGGTGTGGGTGCCGTAGTCACTTCGGGGCGCAGGGCTCAGCCCTCGGAGGCGTTCCACAGGTCGCTGAGTTCCGCCCAGTCCGGAGCCGGGCTCTGCAACGCGGTGTGCCCGTCAGTGGTCGACGTGCGCAGTCCGGCGAGGACCAGGTCCAGGTACCGCAGGTGGAGCGTGGTGGCGCGTTCGTCGGTGACGGGGATCCGCGCGGTGAGGTGTTCGAGCAGCAAGGGGACGTCGGCGGAGGTGAAGTCGGCACGCAGTACGCCTGCGCGGTGGGCGCCGTCCACCAGGTCGTCGAGGGCGGCCCGGAGCAGGCGTGAGGCGGCCGCGATCTCGTCGGTGGCCGGCAGCCGGCCGCCGAGCAGCGGGAGCAGCGGGCCGACTGCACCCTGGGCCGAAAGCGCGTTCCGCAGGAAGCGGGTGAAGGCCGCCCAGGGGTCCGACTCCTCGGCGAGGGCTGTGCGGGCCTGGGCGACGAGCTGCTCCATCCCCATGACGCGCATCCGCTGGGCCAGCAGTTCCTTGCTGGGATAGCGGCGGTAGAGGCTGCCCATGCCGATGCCGGCCCGGCGGGCGATCTCCGAGACGGGGGCGTCCCAGCCGAGCTCGGCGAAGACTTCGCGCGCAGCCTGCATGAGGCGGGCGTCGTTGCGGTCTGCCTCCCGCCGACGGCCGCGGGGTCTGCCGGTCTGCGTGTCACCCATGGACAGGCATTCTCCTCTACCGGCGTGCCACGCCGTACCCACCGTCGACGGTGAGCACCTCGCCGGTGACGAAGCCGGCCTCCTCGCCGACGAGCATCGCGATGAGCCCAGCCACGTCCTGCGGCTCCGCGACACGGCCCAGGGGGGTGTTCTCCGCCAGCCGCCGCTGGAACTCCTGCGGCATGCACGCGCTGCTATCGGTGCGGACAAAACCCGGCGCCACGACGTTGACGTTGATGCCGAGCGGACCGGCCTCGTAGGCAACGAAGCGCGCGAAGGTGTTGAGGGCGGCCTTGGCGGTGCCATGGGCGGCCATGCCGGGGGCGGGCGGGCCGTCGGCCACGGCGCTGGAGACATACACGATGCGGCCCTGGCCCTGGGTGCCCATCAGCCCCAGTGCCCCCTGGGTGAGCGTGTAGACGGATGCCAGCTCGTCCGTCACCTTCGTCCTGAAGTCGTCCCAGGCGAGGGCGCGAACCGGGGTGGGAATGAAGCGGGCGCCGGCGTTGCAGACAAGAACGTCCAAGCGCCCGTCGACCGCGGAGCGCTCCAGCAGTTCGGCAGCCTGGGTGGGGTCGTACACGTCGGCCTGTACGGCGAAGGCTTCCCCGCCGTCGGCCTTGATGCCCTTGACCACCTGGTCGGCTGCCTCACGGTTCGAGAAGTAGTTGACAGCCACGCGGTAGCCGCGAGCCGCCAGTTCCCGCGACGTGGCAGCGCCGATTCCCCGACTGCCGCCGGTCACCAGGGCCGTCGGCTGGGTCGTGGTGTTCATGTGTCCTCCTGAGTCGGCGTGATTCGTCTCCAACCTATCCGAGCGGAGCGGAGCGCTCCGCTCAAAAAATTACCCACGAGGGGGAATCGGCCCCTCCGGCACCGCGTTGACTACCGACATGAGCGAAGCAGTAGTAGCGCGTGCCTATGGTGGTCCCGAGGTGCTGTCGGTGACCGATGTCGCCGTGGCGGAGCCCGGGCCGGGTCAGGTGCGCATCGAGGTCCGTGCCGCCGGCGTCAACCCTTTTGATCACAAGATGTACAGCGGCGCCTTCGGAACCGATCCGGCGAACCTTCCGATGCGGCTCGGTGCCGAAGCGGCCGGTGTGGTGACCGCTGTCGGTGCCGACGCGACCGGCCCCGCCGGTCCGATCCGGATCGGCGACGAGGTGATCGCGTACCGAGCGCCCGGCGCGTACGCCGCCGAACTCGTCGTCCCGGCGTCCGCAGTGGTGCCCAAACCCGCCGCTCTCTCCTGGGAGCAGGCCGGGGGACTGATGGTCACGGGCGTCACCGCTGTGCACGTCCTCGAAGCGATCGGCCTGCGCGAGAACGACTCGGTGCTGATCCACGGCGCCGCGGGTGGCGTCGGCCTGCTGGCCGTGCAACTGGCTGTCGAGCGCGGAGCCACGGTGCTGGGGACGGCGAGCCCGGCCAAGCACGACGTACTGCGCGACCTGGGGGCGATTCCGATCGCGTACGGGCCGGGTCTGGCGGACCGGGTGCGCGCGGCAGCACCGCAGGGAGTCCACGCGGCCGCCGACCTGGTGGGCAGCGACGAGGCGGTGGACGTCTCGGTGGAGCTGGTGGCGGACCGGTCCCGCATCGCGACCGTCGCCGGGTTCGAACGCGGGGCCAGAGCCGGAATCAAGCTCCTGGGCGGCGGCCCCGGCGCGGACCCCGGCACAGCAGTCCGCGCCGCCGCGCGCCTGCAGCTCACCGAAGCCGCGGGGGCCGGGCGACTGCGCGTCCTGATCGCCGCAAGCCATCCGCTGCGCGAAGCCGCCGCGGCGCATCGGCAGAGCATGACCGGGCATACGACGGGGAAGATCGTCCTGGTCCCGTGACCCGGCCCCTGACCGCACCGGCCACTTCGTTCTGATGACCGTGCCGGCCGGCGCACGGGCCCCGACGGTGATGTAGCCGTGACGTCATGGCGTCGCCGTGAGAACGCACGAGGCAGTGTCCAAGGCGGAAGCGGTGGCCAAGAGCTCTGCTCCTTGCCGCGCGGTGGCGGGTACCGCAGGGATCGGCGGCACGCACCTGCTTCAGGTGGCAGGCGCGCGCCGCTCAGGGTCCGTGCCGCCGTGCACACCCACCGTCCCGTGCGGCGGCACCCGGTGAGCTGCATACCAGACTTCGGGGACGCCGGCGTCCGAAGCAGTCGTCACACGGCGGGCTGCCGCCCGGCTGATGAACGGACACCGGCTGTGGCGCACCGCGGCGGTTTAGGATCCTGGCATGGCCCTGTTTCTGAGTGACGTGGACCGGTTCGAGGCGACCAGGCCGCGTCTTGAGGCCATCGCCTACCGCATGCTCGGCTCGGCGAGCGAGGCGGAAGACGCCGTGCAGGAGACCTACCTTCGCTGGCAGGCCACCGATGTCGGGCGTATCGAGGTACCCGAGGCCTGGCTGACCAAGGTGCTCACCAACCTCTGCCTGAACCAGCTCACCTCCGCCCGTGCGCGCCGAGAGACCTACGTCGGCCAGTGGCTGCCCGAACCGCTGCTCGAAGGGGACCCGATGTTGGGCCCTGCGGAGACCGCCGAACAGCGCGAGTCGGTGTCGTACGCCGTAATGGTGCTGTTGGAGCGGCTCACGCCGAACGAGCGTGCGGTGTACGTTCTGCGTGAGGCGTTCGCGTACTCCCACCGGGAGATCGCCGAGATCCTGGACCTCAGCGAGGCGGCGAGCCAGCAGATCTTCCATCGGGCGAAGAAGCATGTGGCGCAGGGCAAGCCGCTGTTGGCTTCCGGCTCAGATGGTGCCAGTGCTGCCCGTTCCGGGGAGGCTGTCCTCGGCGGTGTTTCCGACGGGGCGCGGAGCGAGATCGATGAGGCTGCCGTGCGCCGGATCGTGGAGGAGTTTCTCGCCGCGGCAACCAGCGGTCGGACCGAGCCGCTGATCAAGCTGCTCACCTCGGACGCCATCGCGGTCGGCGACGGCGGCGGCAAGGTGCCGGCCCGGGCCAGTGCCTTCGAGGGCGCACGCGCGGTGGCCAAGTTCCTGCGCGGACTGTTCAAGCCGGCTCAGGCCAAACGGGATCTGTTGGGCGGATCACCCGACCTCTACGCCACTACGGTCAACGGCGGCCCCGCGGTCGTGGCGGTCGTCGACGGGCGGGTCTTCGGCATCATGTGCCTGGAGCGCACGCAGGAGGGCATTGCCGCGATCCGCAGTCAGGTCAACCCCGACAAGCTGGAGCGCGCCACACAGCGGTGGGCGGCGGGCGATTTCGGTCCGCCAGTTCTCGCCGAAGCCCTCTGAACCGTCGTGTGACGCAGACCACTCGCTGCTCCTGTCAGGAATCCGCGGCCTGCCCGGTTCAAGGGGCGTGACCGGGCCAGCAGGCACCGGACCCGCACAGACAGGAGCAGCAGAATGCAGCACCGGATCATCGTCCTCGGGGCCGGATACAGCGGAGCGATCGCGGCAGGCCGTCTCGCCAAGCGGCTGCGGCGTGAGGACGTCGCCATCACCCTCGTCAACGCCGAGCCCGACTTCGTCGAGCGGGTCCGGATGCACCAGCTGGCCGTCGGCCAGGACCTCAGGCCGCGCCCGCTGCGCGAGATGTTCACCGACACGGGCGTCGAGCTGAAGCTCGCAAAGGTCACGTCGATCGACGTGGACCTCAAGACCGTCGCGGTGGAGAGCGCCGAGGGCACGGCGGAACTGCCGTACGACACCCTCGTCTACGCCCTCGGCAGCGCCGGGAACGACCACGGTGTCCCGGGCGTCACCGAGCACGCCCACCAGATCGCGAGCCGCCCCGGCGCACTCCGGCTGCGCGAGCGGCTGTCCAGGCTGGCCGAGGGCGAGACGGTCCTCGTCGTGGGCGGCGGCCTGACCGGCCTGGAGTTCGCAACGGAGCTGGCCGAGGCCCGTCCCGACCTCGACGTCACGCTCGCCACGCGCGCCGAACCGGGCGACTGGCTCTCTCCGAAAGGCCGCGCCTACCTGCGCAAGGTCATCGGCAGGCTCGGCATCACCGTGCACGAGAACGCCACCGTGACCGCGGTCGAGGCGGACCAGGTCACGACCGCGGACGGTCGGGTCCTCCCGGCCGCTGTCACCGTCTGGACGACAGGCTTCGCGGTCCACCCGCTGACCGCAGGCACCGGCCTCGAACTCGCCGACACCGGCCGCATCGTGGTCGACGCGACGATGCGTTCGACCTCGCACCCGGATGTGTACGCGATCGGCGACGCCGGCCACGCCCTCGGCGCCGGCGACAAGCCACTGCGCATGTCCTGCGCCTCGGGCACCCCCATGGCCTGGCAGGCCGCCGACTCCATCGCCGCCCGCCTGACGGACGGCAAGCTGCCGCACGCTCCGCTGCGCTACTTCAACCAGTGCATTTCCCTCGGCCGCCAGGCGGGCCTGATCCAATTCGTCACCGCCGACGACCGCGCCGTGGACCATGCCCTGACCGGACGCTTCGCCGCCCGCTACAAGGAGTTGATCTGCAAGGGCGCCGCCTGGGGCGTCGCCAACCCGACGATGGGCATTCCGGTGCGGCGGCGGGCGGCAACGATTCGCGTGGCGACGGAGGGGACGGCGCCGGTGGCGCGGCGGTGACTTCTCTCCCGGCTCCAGCAGGGAGAGAAATCACCGTGGCCGGTGCGCGAACGTCCCCATCGTGACCGGATCCCGCCTGGCGCGTCACACAGTGCCGGCGGCGTATCAGCCGAGGTGTCGCTCGAAGAACCGCAGAGTGCTGTCTGTCTCGAAGGCCGGGACCCCACCATGCTTGCCGGGGTTGGCGTGCAGGGTCTTCTCGGTTGAGGCGAAGGCGTCGAACAGTGCCAGGCTCTGGGCCCGCGGTACTCGCTCGTCGTCCCACTGCATGAGGAACTCCACCGGGACGGTGATCCGCGCGGCGGCCTCGCACGGTACCTCGGCACCTCCCAGGCCCAGCACCGCCGCCCGGATCCGGGGTTCGGCGGCAGTGAGCGGGACGCCGATCACACAGCCCAATGACACGCCCCAGTAGCCGATGGGGCCGGTGCCGACATGGCCGAGCTTCTGGACCGCGGTGAGGACTCTCTGCCATTCCGGCACGATCTGGCGCCCGACGAGTGCCTGGAAGTCGGCGATCAACGGAGCCAGTTCCTCAGCGGCGTCGAGCCGGGCCTCGTACTCGGTCGCGATGCGGGTGAACTCCTCATGGTCCGGCCGGTCACCGTGGCTGGGCGCGTCGATCGCCACTACGGCGAAACCGCATTCGGTCACGAAGCGGTGCGCAAGGTCCGTGACGTCAGGGGCCTTCTTGTGCTCTCCGCCGCCGTGGCCCATGGCGATCAGCGGGCGGGTCCCGTCGGCACCTTGGGGAGACCAGAGCACGCCGGGGATGTCACCGAGGAGGAAGAGCTGTTCCACGATGGCGTCGGAGGACGTCTGGGAGGTGAAGCGCATGACGTTCGGGACCTTTCGGGAGCCTGCTTCTGGCGTTTTCCACGCTACCGACGTCCAGGCCGTCCACGACGTGCTCGTCGCCGACGGCAAGGGGACAGTGCTCGTGGGCGATCAGTGAGCGGAGGACGGCTTGTCCGGTGGCGCCGTTGTGCCGGATCGCGGCGGTCGGCGGGACGGTGCGTGGTATGACGCGGGCCATGGCCCCTCCGGGTGCGCGCCCTGGGTGCCGATCGAGGTCAAGCTGTCCCATGAAGGTCTCGTTGATCGATTCGAAGACCTGCTTCGCGTCTCCTCAGGCGCACCCCTTGGACCACACCACCAGGAGGAACCGGTGTCATACCCGCAACCGCTCACCCCCGAGGAGAAACTCGCCGACGCGAAGAAGGAGTTGAGCCTCCCGCCCATTGTCGTGATCTGCGGCTCCACCCGTTTCATGACCGAGATGACGGAGGCCGATCTGCGGGAGACCAAAGCCGGAAAGATCGTTGTCAAGCCGGGTTTCGACATGAAGGCGCCGCACGAACTCTGGTCCGATCCTGCCGAGGCCGGGGCGCTGAAGGTTCGACTCGGCGAACTGCACCGGGCGAAGATCCGACTCGCTGATGAGGTGCTCGTAGTCGGCGACTACATCGGAGACAGCACCCGAGCCGAAATCGCCTACGCGCGGTCGCTGGGCAAGCCCGTGGGGTTCACGCACCCCGAAGTCGACCCTGACGCCTGACCGCCCACCCCCACACCTTCCGCAGGCATCTCTTGGATCGGGTCAACCAGGCGGGCGGTGGAAGCGGTTGGCCTTTGCGTTGGTCGGGGCCGCCAGGGATGTGTCCAGCGCGGGCCGATGCCGTTTCGTGGCGGTTCGCGTGCCTGGTGTTCTTCGTTCAGGCTCAGGCGTTGTCGGTCAGCGCGCGTTCGACGGTGACCCGTGGGCGGCGAACCAAGCGGTGGTCCGAACCGGAAGGGCAGCGCAGGTAGGGACCGGTTTCATCAACGAGCCACTCGGTGCAGGTGAGGCGGGAGCGGCTGCCGCGGGTAGGGGTAGGGCGGGCTGTGACCGTGGCCGTCTTGGGGCCGCGGGTCGGCCGTGGACGCAGACCTGGCCGTCCGTGGTGGGCCTCTCGTGCCGGGGGTTGCACCAGGCCGGTCCGACCCCCACGGCGACGGGTACTGGCAGCCGTCCTCAGGGGGCGGATCCCCGGAGGACGGCTCAGTGCGGGAAGGCCCGCGGCGGGCGCTGACGGGGCAGCGTGGTGCGGAACTCCTCGATCACGGAACTCACCTGCCGCATCAGCGAGGTCCGTTCCAACAGGTCGAGGTAGAGATTGCGGCGGGCCAGTCCGGGCAGGTCCACGCAGAAGTACAGTGCCATCAGCGGGTTGATGAACAACTCGCTGTTCTTGGTCCTTTCCGTGAACCGGACGTCGCCGAAGTCGCCGCGCACTGCGGCGGCGACGGATCCGTTCACGATGCTCGGGTGGCTCATGGTGTGGCGCTGTGCGTGGGCGACCGCGTCGAGATAGAGCAGCGCGCCCTCCCGCGCCGCGCCGAGCAGCGAGAACGCCCCGAGGTAGGCGCCGTCCCGGTCCAGGGCGGCCAGGTTCTCCAGTACGAGCGAGTGGTTCACGCCGTGATAGGCGTCCACTCCGAAGCCGAGGCAGGCCACCAGCCGGTGCGGGACCTCCTCCAGCCCGTTCACGGCGGCCAGGCTCGCCATGTCCTCCTCCGGGGTGCCCAGACCGTGTTCGTCGCCGCGCATCAGGATGTCGGTGCCGCCGTCCACCAGCACGACCGCGTCGACACCGCCGAGATGCGTGATCAGTGTTCGGTAGGCCGCCCGCAGCGGACGAACTCCGATGCTGGGGAACGCGTACACGGTCGACGGCAGATCCTGCGTCACCAGCCACTGGGCGAGCGTGCGTTCGGGGAAGTAGTCGCCGCGCAATGGGGTGTCGGGACCGATGGCCGCGACATCCTCGTCCACCCATGTGTCGAGGTCCAGGCCGTACAGGTTGGCGAAGGACAAGTTCGCGAGGTGCACCTCCTTGCCTGCGGACCGCAGCGCGATTGCGAGCGGGAGTCCGGCGTACACGTCGAAGCCGCCGCCTGCACCGGCGATGAGTACCCGTTGCGCGTCGCGCAGGCGGGTGAAGAACGCAGGTTCCCCCAGAGTGATCACCGCAGGACGCTACTGCACTTGATCGGGCGATGCGGGGTGATCGCCTGACAGGTGAGGATCGATTCCGGGGCGGGGCGGCCCGTCGGCCCTGTCGGCTCCAGGTTCCGAGGAACGGTCTGCAGGTCGGCGGCCGTGGCAGTCCCCGCAGGCTTCTCGGCGACCAATGAGCTTTGTCCTGTGGGTGGATAAAGAAGTGCCCTACCCGTGCGTAAGTACTTCCCACTCCGGAAAATCATTGTTACGTTCCTCTCCGACGGCCTGACGACGCAGTCAGTGCAGACAGGCGTCCGATACCCGGTCGTGGGTGAGGGGAGGGATCGTGCGACGGATGACTGCTCGACCTGAGAACGCCCATCAGGCGCGGTTGCTTCGTCTGCTGCGTGACAACGGTTCCAACTCCCGTGCCCAGCTGGGTGATCTGGTGGACCTGTCCCGTTCGAAGCTGGCGGTCGAGGTTGACCGGCTGCTGGAGACGGGGCTGGTCGTGGCGGACGGCCTGGCCCCCTCCCGGGGCGGCCGTCGGTCGCACAACATCCGTCTCGCGCCGACGCTGCGTTTCCTCGGCGTCGACATCGGTGCCACGTCGATCGGTGTCGCCGTGACGAATGCGGAGTTGGAGGTCCTGGGGCATCTGAACCAGCCGATGGACGTCCGGGAAGGTCCGGTCGCGGTCTTCGAGCAAGTCCTGTCCATGGCAGCGAAGTTGAGGGCCTCCGGGCTCGCGGAGGGGTTCGACGGCGCCGGCATCGGCGTCCCGGGACCGGTCCGCTTTCCCGAGGGTGTCCCGGTGGCTCCGCCGATCATGCCCGGCTGGGACGGCTTCCCCGTGCGGGAGGCGCTCAGTCAGGAACTCGGCTGCCCGGTCATGGTCGACAACGACGTGAACCTGATGGCGATGGGGGAGCAGCACGCCGGTGTCGCACGCTCCGTGGACGACTTCCTCTGCGTCAAGATCGGTACCGGCATCGGTTGCGGCATCGTCGCAGGCGGGGAGGTCCATCGCGGGGTGACCGGCAGCGCTGGCGACATCGGGCACATCCAGGTGGAACCGGAGGGCCGCGCGTGCGTGTGTGGCAACCGGGGTTGCCTGGAAGCCCACTTCAGCGGTGCCGCGCTGGCCGGTGACGCGGAGCAGGCCGCGCGTGAGGGCCGCTCGGCACACCTCGCCGCCCGGCTGGAGACAGCCGGACGTCTGACGGCCGAGGATGTGTCGGCCGCCGCGGCTGCCGGGGACCCGGTCGCTCTGGAACTGATCCGCGAGGGTGGGAAACGCCTGGGGCAGGTCATCGCGGGGCTCGTCAGTTTCTTCAATCCGGGACTGGTGGTGATCGGTGGCGGTGTGACCGGGCTCGGACACACGTTGCTGGCCAGTGTCCGGACCCAGGTGTACCGGCAGTCGTTGCCGCTGGCCACGGGCAACCTGCCGATCGTGCTGGGGGAGTTGGGGCCGGCTGCCGGAGCCATCGGCGCGGCCAGGCTCATCAGCGACCACGTCTTCTCGCCGGCCTGACCGCTGGCCACCCCTGTCGGCAGCGGATCACCACACGCGCCGGTGCAACCCGGCGGCGCCAACCAATCAAACGCCAACCAGTCAATCACCGCCCAACGAGACGCCCACCGAACCAGGCGCCACCGAACCAGGCGCTGCCACCAAGCGTCAGCGCCACTTCCTGCGCGATCCTGCACACCACCCGGCGCGCTGCGGCAACCCCGTGACGCCCAGGCGGCATCAACAGGCTCAGCAGCGCACCCGTAGCGCCACCACGACAGCCGCAGGCCCACCGGCGCACCCGTAGGGCCACCGCAACAGCCCCAGCACCGCCGTATCCGCCCATGAAGCGTCGGCGGCCGCCACCCTCTGGAAGGTCGCCGGGCGATCAAGCCTGCCCTGCCCTTCCCGGCCGCCGCGCCGGCCCGGCGCACACCGCACTCGACGCCAGGGCTCCATGCCGCCCACGCCGCCCACGCAATCGAGACATCCAGCCCAGCCCTGCCCACTCACGGCCCGTATCCGCCGAGGGGATTCCTCATGGCACCGCAACCGCCCCTGCTCACCATGTCCGGCATCACCAAGTCGTTCCCGGGCGTTCGCGCCCTGGACGGCGTGGATCTCGAGGTCCACGCCGGTGAGGTCCACTGCCTGCTCGGCCAGAACGGGGCCGGCAAGTCCACTCTGATCAAAGTGCTCGCCGGGGCTCACCAGCCGGACAGTGGTGAGATCACCTGGCGAAGTGAGCCCGTGACCCTGGGGTCGCCGATCGCCGCCATGCGGCTGGGCATCGCCACCATCTACCAGGAACTCGATCTGATCGAAGGGCTGTCCGTCGCGGAGAACGTCTTCCTCGGGCATGAACCCACCTCGGCCGGGTTCGTGGTGCGCGGTTCCGCAGCCCGTACGGCGACCGCGGAGCTGCTGAAACGTCTGGGGCACTCGGAGGTCGATCCGACGCGGCTGGTCGGTGACCTGTCCGCGGCGCAGCAGCAGATCGTCTCGATGGCCCGCGCGCTGTCCCACGAGGTGCGGTTGATCGTGATGGACGAGCCGTCGGCGGCGCTCGACCCCGAAGAGGTGGACAACCTGTTCAGGATCGTCGGCGATCTGACGGCCGACGGCGTCGCCGTCATCTACATCTCCCACCGCCTTGAGGAGATCCGCCGCATCGGCGACCGGGTCACGGTCCTGAAGGAGGGCCGTTCGGTCGCGGGCGGCCTGCCCGCCAAGTCCACACCGACCCATGAGGTCGTGACCCTGATGACCGGGCGGAACGTGGAGTACGTCTTCCCCGAGCGGCCCGAGGCCGGGTTCGCCGCGAAGCGGGAGCCGGTGCTGAAGGTCGAAGGGCTGAGCAGGCGAGGGGAGTTCGCCCCTGTCGATTTGGAGCTGCGGCCCGGGGAGATCGTCGGCCTGGCCGGGCTCGTCGGCTCAGGGCGCAGCGAGATCCTGGAGACGATCTACGGGGCTCGCAAGCCCGACGAAGGCCGTGTCCTCGTCGACGGCACGCCCCTGCGCCCCGGAAGTGTCCGCGCCGCCGTCAGCGCCGGTATCGGTCTGGCGCCCGAGGAACGCAAGGCGCAGGGCCTGCTGATGCTGGAGTCCGTCAGCAGCAACGTCTCGATCTCCACGCTGTCGCGGTTCGCCCGCGCGGGCTGGCTCGACCGCCGTACCGAACGGGCCGCGACGCACCAGGCGGTGCGGGAACTGTCCCTGCGGCCGGACAATCCCGACGCCGCGATCAGGACCCTGTCCGGCGGCAACCAGCAGAAGGCCGTGCTCGCACGCTGGCTGTTGCGCGGCTGCAAGGTGCTGTTGCTGGACGAGCCCACCAGGGGTGTCGACATCGGCGCCCGGGCGGAGCTCTACGCAGTGATTCGCAGGCTGGCCGACGAGGGCCTGGCCGTACTTCTCGTGTCCAGTGAGGTGCCCGAGGTCCTGGGGCTCGCCGACCGGGTGCTGGTGCTCCGTGAAGGCAGCGTCGTGCACACGGCGGACGCCCGGGAGCTCGACGAGCACCGAGTACTCGATCTTGTGATGGAAGGGAGCCCGACGCCATGACGCAGCCGGCCACCGCGGCGCACGAGGATGCGCCGACACCCGCGGCCAAGTCCGCGGGGGAGCAAGGGAGTTCGCGTCGATCGGGTCCGCGCTGGGACGTGCGCACCCTGTCCTTGCTCGGAGTCCTCGCCGTCCTCGTCGCGGTCGGTGGGATCACCGCACCGGACGAGTTCCTCGCGACGAGCAATCTGCAGCTCGTCCTCACCCAGGCCTCCGTGATCGGTGTCGTCACCGTCGGCATGACGTTCGTCATCACCTCTGGCGGCATCGACCTGTCGGTCGGCGCGATCGTGGCGCTCGCCTCGGTGTGGGCGACGACCGTGGCCACCCAGGAGTTCGGCTTCGCGGGCATTCTGTTCACCGCGGTGATCGTCGGTGTGGGCTGTGGTCTCGTCAACGGTCTGCTGATCGCCTACGGCAGGATGGTGCCGTTCATCGCGACGCTGGCCATGCTCGCCTCCGCCCGGGGGCTCGCACTGCAGATCACGGACGGCAGCACGCAGATCGTGAGCATCGCGTCGGTGCTCGACCTGGGCGCCAGGGACTCCTACATCCTCGGCATCCCGCCCCTTGTCCTGATCTTCGCCGCGGTCACCGTCATCGGCTGGCTGGTCCTCAACCGCACCACCTTCGGCCGCCGCACCGTCGCGGTCGGCGGCAACGCGGAAGCGGCCCGCCTCGCCGGTATCGACGTACGCCGCCAGCGCCTGTACCTGTACCTGCTGTCCGGGCTGTGCTGCGGGATCGCCGCGTTCATGCTGATCGTGCTCGCCGGCTCGGGGCAGAACACCAACGGCAACCTCTACGAGCTGGACGCCATCGCTGCGGCGATCATCGGCGGCACCCTGCTCAGCGGCGGCCGCGGCACCATCATCGGCTCCGTCCTCGGCGTTCTGGTCTTCACCACGATCACCAACATCTTCGCCCTGAACAACCTCGAGACCGCTGTCCAGCAGATCGCGAAGGGCGCCATCATCGTCGCCGCCGTCCTGGTCCAGCGCCGCTCGCTGCACGGCGACACCTGACACCGTGCGGCACAGGCCGGACGGCGGCCCCTGACACCGCCGTCCGGCACCCCACCTCCTCCATCGGACGCCCACCACCCGCCAGTTGGACTCCGTCGAACCCCACAGCACCGGCCAGTCGGACTCCGTCGGACGCCCACCACCCGGCCGGACTCCATCGCTCGCACACCGCCCAGTCGAAGGGTCGATCCGCCATGCCCAAAACCCCCGCCACCAGCCGCAGAGCACTGCTGTTCGGCACCGCCGCCGTCTCCGCCGGTGCGCTGATGACGGCCTGCACCAGCAATGAGTCCAAGGACCGGGCGCAGGCCGCGGACAACGCCGCCCCGGTCGCGGACGACAAGCCGGGCAAGGCCGTCACCATCGGGTTCGCCGGTCCCCAGGCCGACCACGGCTGGCTCAACGCCATCAACTCCAACGCCAAGTCGCGAGCGAAGAAGTACTCGGACGTCACCCTGGAGATCACCGAAGGCTCCAACGACACCGCCCAGCAGATCGGCCAGGTCCAGACGCTGATCAACAAGAAGGTCGACGTCCTGGTGATCCTGCCCGCCGACGGCAAGGCACTCACCCAGGTCGGCCTGCAGGCCATGAGGGCGGGTATCCCCGTCGTCAACCTGGACCGCGTGTTCGCCTCCCCGCAGGCGTACCGCTGCTGGATCGGCGGCGACAACTACGGCATGGGCCTCAACGCCGGCCACTACATCGGCGAACAGCTCAAGGGCAAGAAGAACGCCAAGGTCGTCGAACTCGCCGGCCTCGACAACCTCGAACTGACCCAGCAGCGCACCAAGGGCTTCGACGACGCCCTGAAGAACTACCCCAACATCCGCAAGGTGGCCCGCCAGGCGGCCGACTTCACGGTCGAGTCCGGACAGGCCAAGATGGCCCAACTCCTGCAGGCCCAATCGGGCTTCGACGCGCTGTGGAACCACGACGACGACCAGGGCGTGGGCGCGCTGCGCGCCATCGACCAGGCCGGACGCGACGACTTCCTCATGGTCGGCGGCGCCGGCGCCAAGTCCGCGATGGACGCCATCAAGGCCGGCGACAGCGTGCTGAAGGCGACCGTCCTGTACCCGCCGACCATGGCCGCCTCCGCCATCGACCTCGCCCGGGCGCTCGGGCAGGCCAAGGGCATCGGAGGTCTCGCCGAGTTCGAGATCCCGTCCTCGCTGACCCTCTACTCGGCCGTGGTCACCAAGGACAACGTCGACCAGTACCTGCCGACCGGCTTCATCTGACCGGACCGGGCCGCAGGCCCCGCGCACACCACGATGAGTCAGTGACACTCCGACCAGGAGGAATCCGTATGGAACAGAGGGACAGTCGGACCGCACCGCCGACACTCGGCGTGGGCATGGTCGGCTACGCGTTCATGGGCGCCGCGCACTCACAAGGGTGGCGCACCGTAGGGCACGCGTTCGACCTGCCCCTGCGGCCGGTCCTGGCCGCGATCGCCGGCCGCGACGCGCACGGTGTGCGGGCAGCGGCCGACAAGCACGGCTGGGCCGCGGCGGAGACCGACTGGCGTGCCCTCATAGCCCGCGACGACGTGCAGCTCGTCGACATCTGCACACCGGGCGACAGCCATGCGGAGATCGCGATCGCAGCGCTGGAGGCGGGCAAGCACGTGCTGTGCGAGAAACCGCTGGCGAACTCGGTGGCCGAGGCCGAGGCCATGGTCGCAGCCGCCGAAGCGGCCCGCTCACGCGGCCAGTTGTCCATGGTGGGCTTCAACTACCGGCGGGTGCCCGCCCTCACCTTCGCGCGCGGGCTCATCGCGGACGGCAGGCTCGGCACGCTGCGCCACGTACGGGTCAGCTACCTCCAGGACTGGCTGGTCGACCCCGACTTCCCGCTGACCTGGCGGCTGCAGCGGGAGCACGCGGGATCGGGGGCGCTCGGCGACCTCGGCGCGCACATCGTCGACCTGGCCCAGTACCTGACCGGTGAGGTCCTGGTCGGCGTCTCCGCCCAGATGGAGACCTTCGTCGAGGAACGCCCCCTCCTCGACGGCGCCTCCAACGGACTGACCGCGTCCGGCGGCCCCCGGCGCGGGCCGGTGACGGTCGACGACGCGGCCGTCTTCACGGGCCGGCTCGCCTCGGGAGCGCTCGCCGCGTTCGAGGCGACCCGGATGGCGACAGGGCGCAAGAACGCCCTGCGTCTGGAGATCAACGGTGAGTCCGGTTCGCTCGCCTTCGACCTGGAGCGGCTCAACGAGCTGTCCTTCCACGACCATCGGGAGCCCGCCGCCACGGCGGGGTTCCGCAGGATCGTCGTCACCGAGGCCGAGCACCCCTACCTTGAGGGCTGGTGGCCGCCCGGCCACGTGCTCGGCTACGAGCACACCTTCGTCCACCAGGCCCGCGACCTCGTCGAGGCCATCGCGTCCGGCACCGACCCGAGGCCGTCGTTCGCCGACGGTCTGCAGGTCCAGCGTGTACTCGCCGCGGTGGAGGAGAGTGCGCAGAAGAACTCCGTCTACACCCCCGTCCAGGCCGTCGCGGCCGAAGTCCGGTAGAGAGCCGGCAAGGAACCCGCTCGGAGGCACCATGCCACGCCCGTTCACCCTGTTCACCGGTCAGTGGGCCGACCTCCCACTTGAGGAAGTCTGTCGTCTCGCGCGTGACTTCGGCTACGACGGACTCGAACTCGCCTGTTGGGGCGACCACTTCGAGGTCGACAAGGCGCTCGCCGACCCGTCCTACCTGGACTCCCGGCACGCGATGCTCGACAAGTACGGACTCAAGTGCTGGGCGATCTCCAACCATCTGGTCGGCCAGGCCGTCTGCGACGCCATCATCGACGAGCGCCACCAGGCGATCCTGCCCGCCGAGGTGTGGGGCGACGGAGAGCCGGAGGGTGTCCGGCGTCGTGCGGCGGACCGTATGAAGGACACCGCGCGGGCCGCACGCGCCTTCGGCGTCGACACCGTCATCGGCTTCACCGGCTCGGCCATCTGGCATCTGCTCGCCATGTTCCCGCCGGCACCCCAGTCCATGATCGACCGCGGTTACGAGGACTTCGCCGAGCGCTGGAACCCGATCCTGGACATCTTCGACGCGCAGGGTGTGCGGTTCGCGCACGAGGTCCACCCCAGCGAGATCGCCTACGACTACTGGACGACCCGGCGTGCTCTGGAGGCCGTCGGCAACCGCCCGGCCTTCGGCCTGAACTTCGACCCCTCCCACTTCGTGTGGCAGGACCTCGACCCCGTCGGCTTCCTCTACGACTTCCGTGAGCGGATCTACCACGTGGACTGCAAGGAGGCCCGCATGCGCCTGGACGGCCGCAACGGCCGCCTCGGCTCCCATCTGCCCTGGGGCGACCCGCGCCGCGGCTGGGACTTCGTCTCCGCCGGACACGGCGACGTGCCCTGGGAGGACGTCTTCCGCATGCTGCGCTCCATCGACTACCAGGGCCCCGTCTCCGTCGAGTGGGAGGACGCCGGCATGGACCGCCTCCAGGGCGCGCCGGAAGCGCTCGCCCATCTGAAGCGATTCGATTTCGACCCGCCGTCGGCGTCCTTCGACGCTGCCTTTGGAGGCAGCGACCACTAGACGCTCCGCAGCAGGAGGCGCAAACCGGCCGGGGGCTGACAAACCGTAACGGGGAAGCAGCCTGGCTGGTCCGGGCTGCCCGTCTACGTCTTTGTCCTGATCCTGGAAGAAGTTCGCCGTTTCCCTGCGCGAGGGGTTCCGGCCAAGGACGAACGGGGCTACGGTCCCCTCGTGCACAGGAACCACACAGTGGTTCGGAACTGACGACGCGTTAGGGCCGTAGGGCGTATCCCTCGTCCGACCGGCCAACCGAGGACGGCCCTGCACAGCGCAGGGCCGAGGGATCCTCAGGCACCGCGAACCTCTCAGCGGCGGCCCATTGCCGCCCCCTCGCACGCCGCAACCGCG
Source organism: Streptomyces sp. NBC_00285 (assembly GCF_036174265.1). Taxonomy (NCBI): domain Bacteria; kingdom Bacillati; phylum Actinomycetota; class Actinomycetes; order Kitasatosporales; family Streptomycetaceae; genus Streptomyces; species Streptomyces sp. NBC_00285. Next base: position 9,914,406 of record NZ_CP108055.1, read on the forward strand.
CGCATCACGGAGCAGACCTCCAGGCCCGCGGCCAAAGCCGTCCCAATGCCGACGGTCGGCGGGAGGCCCTCGAGCCCCTGCCCACCGTCCTCCAACCACATCGGAACATCGACATGGCAGGGAGGCAGCCCGTGAACCACGACGGGAACGCATCGGAGCCCCAGACCGGCGGGCGGACCGCACGCACCGGTGTCTGGTTCGTCGGAGCCCGCGGATCGGTTGCCACCACAGCCGTCGCCGGATGCGCGGCGGTCACCGCCGGGCTGCGGCCGCCGACCGGCATGGTGACCGAGACCGCACCCTTCGACGGCACCGGCCTGCCGCCTTTGCCCGCACTCGTCTTCGGCGGCCACGACACCGCCCACTGCCCGCTGCCCAAGCGGGCCGAACACCTCACCGAGGCGGGCGTCCTGCCGCACGGGCTCGCCCCCGCCGTACGCGCCGAACTCCAGGCCGCGGACGAGGAGATACGACTCGGCGGCCCGCTCCCGGACGACACGCGAAGCGACGAGGAACTCATCGCGGACTTCGCGGCCGACCTCACCTCGTTCCGCGTGCGCAACGCACTGGCGCGGGTGGTCGTCGTCAACGTCTCCTCCACCGAGCCGCTGCCCGCGCCCGACGCCGTACGACTGCCACCCAGCTCCCTCTACGCGGCCGCCGCCGTGCGAGCCGGCTGCCCCTACGTCAACTTCACGCCGTCCACCGGGCTGCGCATCCCGGCCCTCACGGACGCCGCCGCGGCTGGCGCACTGCCCCACGCGGGACGGGACGGCAAGACCGGCCAGACCCTGCTGCGCGCCGCGCTCGCCCCGATGTTCGTCCAGCGCGCCATCGAGGTCCGCGCCTGGTCCGGCACCAATCTGCTGGGCGGCGGCGACGGGGCGGCCCTCGCCGATCCGGGCGCGGCAGCGGCGAAGAACGCCGGCAAGGAACGCGTCCTGGCCGACACCCTCGGGCACACACCGCAGGGCGAGGTGCACATCGACGACGTACCCGTGCTCGGCGACTGGAAGACCGCCTGGGACCACATCGCCTTCGAGGGCTTCCTCGGCTCGCGCATGATCCTGCAGACCATCTGGCAGGGGTGCGACTCGGCCCTGGCCGCACCGCTCGTCCTGGACCTGGCCCGCCTGGTCGCCCGCGCCCACGAGGCGGGCATGTCCGGCCCGCTCACGGAACTGGGCTTCTACTTCAAGGACCCCGACGCGGGTCCGGCGGGTCTCTCGGAGCAGTACACCGCCCTGTTGTCGTTCGCCGACCGGCTGCGGGAGGCGCGATGATCCGCTCCCTCCTGGCCGCCTTCGCCCCACCCGCAGCGGCGCGCACCCGAAAGTCCGCCCGCGCCGACAGCGACCAGAACCCGGCGGGTGCCCGCGCGGGGCGGGGGAGACGGGCACGGCTGCGAGACTGGGCCGAACTGCTGCGCGTCTCCGCGCTGTTCACTGTGCCCGGCGACGCGCTCGCCGGTGCCGCCGCCACCGGTCTGCGGCCCGGCCGGGGCACGGCGTACGCGGCGGGCGCCTCGCTCTGCCTGTACGAGGCGGGCATGGCGCTCAACGACTGGGCCGACCGCGACGAGGACGCCGTCGAGCGCCCTCATCGGCCCATCCCCTCCGGCCGCATCTCTCCTGCGGCGGCGCTGACCGCGGCCGGGCTGCTGACCGCGGCCGGACTCACGTTCGCCGCCCGCGCCGGCCGCCCCGCACTCGCGGTGGCAGCGGCGCTGACCGCCACCGTCTGGGCGTACGACCTCCGCCTGAAGCACACCCCCGCGGCCCCGGCGGCGATGGCCACGGCCCGGGCCCTGGACCTGGTCCTCGGAGCGACGGCCACCATGCCGGGACCGGGCGCGGCGCCCTCCGGGCAGAAGGCAGCCGGCACGGCACCGCCCGCCGGCAGCCTGCTGCCGAGCCGTCCGCTGCCGAGCCGCCCGGTGGCCGGGAGGCCGGATCCGAAGTCCCTGATGCCACGTCAGGACCCGGGTGCGAGGGCTTCCGGCACACCCGGAACCGCTCTCCGCGTCGGGGCCCCCGCCCTCGCCCTGGCCGCCCACACCTACGCCGTGACCGCCGTCTCCAGGCATGAGGCGTACGGCGGTTCCGCGCTCACGCCCCTCGCCGCCCTCGGCGCGACGACCGTGCTCGGCCTGCTGCTGGCACGTACACGCCCAACAGAAGGGCCCCTCGCAGCGCTGACGGCCGCCGCCTACGTCCGTACCGCCGCCCTTCCCTGCCTGCACGCCGCCCTCAACCCGTCCGCGCCGCTCACGCAGCGGGCCGTCGGCGGCGGGATCCGCGCCATGATCCCGCTCCAGGCCGCGCTCGCCGCCAGGTCCGGTGCGCGTGTGACCCCTGTGGCCGTGCTGGGGCTCGCACCCGTGGCCCGCGCGCTCGCACGGAAGGTGAGCCCGACATGAGCGGCCACCTGCGACTCGGCCTCGGTACCGGCGGCGTGACCGTGCTCCCTCCCGGCGACGCCCTCGGCCTCCTCGCGGACCTCGGCCACGACGGCGTCGGACTCACGCTCGACCACCCGCACCTCGACCTGGGCACGCCAGATCCGGCGACCCGCTGTCAGTCCCGCCAGACCCCCACCTCAAGGTCCGGGCGGTTTCCGCGCCCGCCCGCGAGAAAGACCGCCTGCGTTGCCGTAGGGCGCTCGGGCCCCTCGACCCGTCACCTGTTCGAGGCAGCCGCGGCTGCCTCCCCACGAGCGTCGACGACCGTCCGCTCGTCCTGAAATCCACCCCCCCGCGCAGTATCCGGCCGTGGAGCGGCCACCGAAGTGAAGTCCCTTCTGCTGCGGCATGCCGGCCTCGCTGGCGGCGCACGCCGCAAGGCACCCGCAGCACCGCGACGACGAAAGAGAGAACCACTGTGACCGCGTTCAACGACGAAGCCGTCACCGGCGACGCCCTGCGTCGCGCACTCGGCGTCAACCGCCGCCGCTTCCTCAGCACCTGCACGGCCGTCACCGGGGCGGCGATCGCAGCCCCGGTCTTCGGCGCCGCGCCCGCCCTGGCGCAGAACAGAACGGCAGCCGGCGGCCATGACCGGGGCGGTTCCGCCCTGGTCCCGCCGCACAAGCGCGGCATCATCCTCTACACCGTCCGGGACGCGGTCGGCCGCGACCCGCTGGCCTCCGACCTGCCCTCCGGCTTCCGTGAGGTGTTCAAGCAGCTGTCGCGCTTCGGCTATCGCCAGGTGGAGTTCGCCGGTTACGGCCAGCACGCCAACGCACCCGGCGGCGCCGATCTGGGCACGGTCCAGGGCGCGAAGCTGCTGCGCTCCTGGCTCGACGAGTACGGGCTGCGGGCGCAGGGCAGCCACGGCTACATCCCGCCGTCCTGGCCGCTGACGTCGTCCGACCGGGACACCTTCAAGCGCTGGCTGGAGATCGCCAACATCCTCGGCATGGAGCACATGGGCACCGGCGCCGACCCCACCAACACCCCCTACCGGGCCGACTGGGACGTCGCCGCGCAGAAGTGGAACACCCTGGGCTCCCTCGCCTGCCGCGCGGGCATCAAGCTCTACACCCACAACCACGACGCGGCCTACGACTTCCTGCTCGACGGCGGCCCGCTCGACGCACAGGGGCGGCCCACCCGCAGCTCCGGAATCCGCAAGCTGGAGTACTTCCTGAAGGTGACGGACCGCAAGAGCGTCTACCTGGAGCTGGACGTCTTCTGGGCGCACGTGGCCCAGTACAAGTTCCACACGTACACCGCCCATGACGGCTCCCAGCGCGAGCGCGTCTTCGACCCGGCCGCACTCGTCGAGCGCAACAGCACCCGGTTCCCGCTGTTCCACGCCAAGGACGGCGTGGTCAACACCCAGAGCGGCATGGGCTACGACATGGTGCCGTTCGGCACCGGTGACATCGACTACCGGCGGTTCTTCACCCGGGTGGGAGCGAAGAACTACCGCAACCCGATGGTCGAGCAGGACACCGCACCCAGCACGACCGTGCCCGGCCAGTCCCTGGACTTCGCCCGCATCGGCTACGACAATCTCGCGGCCCTGCGCGCCCGCCACTGACGGAGTGTCACCCGTGGTGCCTGCCCGGCGTCCTGGCGCCGGGCGGGTCTCCCCGTGATGCCCGAAAAGACCGGAAACAACGGGACAAACTTTCCTTGAGATTATTGAAACTTTGTCCTTGACGAGTTGAAAGTGGGCGCCCTAGCGTCCAACTCACGCATTCCGCCTGGCTCTTCACCCGCCGGCCAGACCAAAGGAGTTCTGAGTGCGCAACAGACGGATCGTCACCCTCATGGGGGCGGCTGCGCTGGCAGGAGCCGTCGGGCTCCTGCCCCTCTCCACAGCGCAGGCCGCCAAACCGGACCCTGCACCGCCGACTTCGTCGGACTTCCAGAAGGTCACCCTCAACGACCGTCCGGGCGAGCCCATGGCCCTCGCCGTCCTTCCCGACCGGCGGGTGCTGCACACGGCACGCACGGGAGAGGTCCGCGTCCATGACCCCAAGAGCGGCGTGAACTTCCTTGCCGCCGACATGAAGAAGAGCCCCGCGGGGCTCTACCAGCACGACGAAGAAGGCGTACAGGGCATCGCGGTCGACCCCGGCTTCGCCAAGAACCACTGGGTCTACCTCTACTACTCGCCCCGCCTCGCCACCCCCATGGACGACCCGGCCACCCCGGGAGTCAACGAAGGGGACGCCCCGCAGTTCGGCACGGACGCGGACTTCGCCAAGTACAAGGGCGTCACCCGCCTGTCGCGGTTCAAACTCGTGGGCAACAAGCTCGACTTCGCCACCGAACAGAAGGTCATCGAGGTACCGGCCGACCGCGGCATCTGCTGCCATGTCGGCGGCAAGATCGACTTCGACGGCAAGGGCAACCTGTTCCTGTCGACCGGCGACGACTCCAACCCGTTCTCCTCCGACGGCTACGCCCCGCTCGACGACCGCCCCGACCGCAACCCTGCCTACGACGCGCGGCGCACCGCGGGCAACACCAACGACCTGCGCGGCAAGGTCCTGCGCATCCAGGCCAAGCCCGGCGGCGGATACCAGATACCGCGCGGCAACCTCTTCGCGCCGGGCACCGCCAAGACCCGCCCCGAGATCTACGCCATGGGTCTGCGCAACCCCTTCCGCTTCGGCGTCGACGACAAGACCGGCGAGGTCTACGTCGGCGACTACTCGCCCGACGCCCAGAGCGCCAACCCCGACCGCGGCCCCGCCGGCCAGGGACGCTGGATGGTCATCGACCGCCCCGCCAACTACGGCTGGCCCTTCTGCGTGACCCAGGACATCCCCTACCAGGACTACGACTTCGCCACCCAGAAGTCGAGCGGCGCCTTCGACTGCGCCAAGCCCGTCAACGACTCCCGCAACAACACCGGCCGCAGCGTGCTGCCCCCGGTCGAGAACGCGGAGATCGTGTACGGCTACGGGGCCTCGGTGGAGTTCCCGGAACTCGGCACCGGCGGCATCGGCCCCATGGGCGGCCCGGTCTACCAGTACGACAAGCGCAACAAAGCCCAGAACCGCTGGCCTCAGTACTTCGACGGCAAGCCGCTCTTCTACGAGTGGACCCGCGACCAGATGAAGGCCATCACCCTCGGAAAGAAGAACCAGGTCCTCAAGATCGAGGACGCGATCCCCACGATCAAGACGGACGGCCCGATCGACGCCGAGTTCGGCCCCGACGGCGCGCTGTACGTCCTGGAGTACGGCACCGGGTACTTCGCGGAACTGCCCGAGGCCCAGCTCTCCCGCATCGACTTCACCCGCGGCAACCGCACCCCGGAGCCCAAGGTCGCCGCGGACCTCGTCAACGGCACCAGCCCGCTGACCGTCCAGTTCTCCAGCGCCGGCACGAAGGACGCCGACGGCGACGCCCTGCGCTACGCGTGGGACTTCGACGCCGACGGCACGGTCGACTCCAGGGAGGCGAACCCGAAGCACACGTTCACCGACAACGCGGTCTACGACGCCACGCTGAAGGTCACCGACAGCACCGGGCGTTCGGCCTCCGCGTCCGTCCCCGTCGTCGTCGGCAACAAGGCGCCGGTCGTCGCGCTCACCACCGACCCGGCACCGCACGGTGGCACCCCCTTCCACTGGGGTGACACGGTCACCTGGCAGGTCACCGTCACCGACGACCAGCCGGTGGACTGCGCGAAGGTCAGCGTCTCGTTCATCCTCGGCCACGACTCGCACGGACACCCGCTGTCGACGAGCAACGGCTGCTCCGGATCGTTCAAGACGTTCCTGGACGGCGGGCACTCCGGTTCGGACAACCTCAAGGCGGTCTTCAACGCCACCTACACGGACACGCCCCCGGACGGCCTGCCGTCCCTCTCGGGCAGCGCCGAGGTCGCGCTGACACCGGCCGACTGACCGGCAACGACGACACCGCGACGGGGCGTCTCTCGGGGGCGCCCCGTTGTCGTACGGGGACACACCGCGACCGATGCCGGAAAGCCCCCTGTCCGCGGCTACCACCGCGCTACGGATACTCCGCCGGCAGCTTGGCGCATGCCCTGGTCGCCCATTGCTCGCGAGCGGCGGGCCGGACCGCGACCATCAGGCGCCCACGACGAGTCGACCCGGTCGCCACCCAACACGGCTGGCCCCTCTCGCACCTCCTCCGGCTGCTGACCCACCCGACAACGTCACACCAGCCCCGTGACCCGCCCCTTCAAGAAGGCGGCAACTCAGTGTTCACGGGTGGGCGTCGACATTCTGAGGAGGAACAGGCCATGTTGGTGACCCGCGCGGCACGGACGCTCCATCCTCCTGGGGGTGTTCTCGTGGGCGGCGGTGAACCTCTCACCGCCCGGGGTCCGCAAGGATCGGCACTGGCTTGACCTGGGTGTCGAGCTGGACTGGGCCGGTGAACGGCTTCAGGAGCGGATCTACGAAATTGACGGTGCGAACGGCACCGCCGAGCAGTAGAGCGGGAAGTCACTCAACACCGGAGATCCGAGCGGACGCGAGCAGCCGTGCGGGACTTCACGATCTATTCGCCTGAGTAAGAAGGTCCGTCCGGACCCTCGCACGTGGCGCTGGGCCATGAGAATTCGCTGGTCGGCAGAGGGCCGGTACGGGATGCTGCACGCATGATCGAGCAGGAAGCCGCCGGTCGGGCCGTCGAAGAGCTGCTGGAGCGCGACTATCAGCAGTGGCGTGCTGTGAGCGCGGACGCGGTGAGGATGGCTGTGGTACGTGTCGAGGAGCACGAGCTGGTGTGGATCGTCTCCTGGCAGTCCGAAAAGTTCGTACGCACACGGAACTCGAAGTACGCACTGATTGGCAATGGGCCGTATCTGGTCGACCGTGTCGACGGGGGACTGCATCAGATCGGCGTCGTCTCCGCGGTAACCGGGGAGTGGGAGGCCGACTACCGGGCTCGGATACGCGGCCTGCCGGTCCGCACTGCAGTGGACGATCTACACGATGCGCTCCGCGGGGTGGCCGCTACGCGCGGACGCATGCATGCTGTGCGGACACTGCGCCAAAGGCTGTCTGTGCTCTCGCCTGCGGAGGCCATCGAATACGTGAGCGCGTTGCTGGAGGGTGACGCGCCGGCGCGCCTCGTGGCCGTCGCTGCAAAGGAACTGGTGGAGCCTTTCAACCCGGTGCTTGCGGTGGAGACCATTCTGAGCGGGGCGGCGATCCGGGCCGGTCAGAGACCCGAGGGGTGACTGGAAAGCCAGTCGGCGTGCCGATCGCGCATCTGGTCCCGTTCTCCTGGCGTGGCGAGGAAGACGTCGGCGCCACCGTCGTAGGGGTGGTGGATGCGCTGCATGCGGGTGTCGGTGATGAGGACTCCCGCCGTCTTGTCGTCGGCGATATCTCGGAGCAAGTCGTCGATGCAGCCGCGCTGCCAGGATCGGCGGGCGGCGAACAGGTGGCAGTACGTGCGGAACTCGGGGTCAGGATCGTCCTTCACCAGCAGGCTCTGCCAGAACCCCGTGACGGGTTCCGCTGACGGAACCTCGGCTTCGGTCGTCCAGAGCGGAGTGATGACATACACATCCGTATCAGCGAACAACTCATCGAGGACGGTGTTGTAGCGCTCCAGGACGACGGTGTACTCGCTCTCGTCCTCCGCGTACCGCTTCGACTCCGGAAGGCTGTGAAAGCGCACCCAGACGTCCCGATATGGGTCGCGAAGCCTGTACCCGACCGGAGGGCGACTGGGCCAACGCTGCTGCCACAGTTCCGTCAGATCGGTCTGCCCGTCTCCATGCACCCGCCGCACTCGTCCTCTCGCAGATGAACCTACCGACGACCATGATGTCGGGGGCCCATGTACGAGGGAAACGGACTTCTTAGAGACGCTGCGGCAGTCCTCCAGGCTGTCGTCGTGCACCGACCAGCCGTGCGTGGGCCCCAGTTCGGTGAGGAGCTCGATCAGCATGTCCTCGCAGTCGAGCACGATGTCGTTGTAGCCGCGGCCGCAGGTGCACGGCACGATCAGAGTGAGCACGTCGACCGCGCCGTCGGCCTCGCTGATGCGCGGGGTGCGGTGCAGCCACAGCCCGCCGTCCAGCCAGGCCGTCGCGGCCGCCTCGAAGTCGAAGCCGGGGGAGCGCAGGGCGGGGCTGCCGTTCCCGCCCATGAAGTCCAGCACCTTGGCGAGGGTATCCGGGTAGACGTAGCGGGCGACGGCCGTGACAGCGTCCTCGCGCTGTTCGTCCTGGGTGGGTCGGCCGAGGGCCTGCACCATGTTGAGCAGGTGGGCCAGCGGCGAGTCGGCGTCGTACGGGCGGGTCGCCGTGGTGAGGGTGTCGTGCATGGCGAACCTCTCTCGGGTGCCGGGCCAAGCTGTCCGCGCCTGCGCCCGCTCCCGCCCCGTGCCGGCGTCGGCAGGAAAGCGGCAGGGGACGCGGGGCCGTCAGACCAGGGCGCTCGTGACGCCCGCGACGAGCAGCGCAATCAAGGAGTGATGAAGGAGTGCCCTCTCGTCGGCGCTCCGCCTTTCGACCCTCCTCGAATTGATGGCTGGTGCTCGAGCCTCGGATTTAGCATGCCGAACGGGCTCGGTCACGGCGGCCGAGTCCGAAATGGCTGCCCGTATGGCCGAGTTCGGGGTCGATCGGACCAGCCCGGTCCGGGCTGAGGGGAAAGGGACTCAATGACCAAGCACGACGTCCTTGCAGGTGGCGGGCGATGGCGGCTTCTCGTCGCACTCACAGGCACCCTGCTCGCGGTGATGGCCACCACGACTGCCAGCGCCTCTGTATCCACCAACCTCAGCCAGGATTTCGCCGCGCAAGCGAGGGCGATCAATCTGACCGGCGCGCAGACCGCTGCACTGAATGCCGAAGTCGAACGTATCCAGGCCAAGATGGGCGGAACGCGCGTCAACCTCAACACGATCGCCCTTGGCGGCAAGAACAGCGTGCACGTAGCCGTGCCGGGAGAAGCTGAACCGCGGGACCTGAGGTCTGTCCTCGGTGCTGATGCCGCCTCTTACGACCCGTGCACAGGCGGAGCCGACTACGGCTGGTTCTGCGCCTACGATGAGCCGAACTTCAGGGGCGGCTACATCGAGATGTACACCTGCGACGACTATCCCATGCCGTGGGGCGTCACCGGATCGTGGGACAACAACCAGACGCGAGGCACGAAAGCCCGGATGTATGACGGCAATTGGAATCTCGGCTACACGACACCGGGTGCCCACAGCAGCGACGACTCTGCCTCATGGGCCTGGGTCTCTTGGATCACGAACTGCTAGCTCCTCTGGAGCATTCGGTTCGGGGTGACGTCATGAAGTCCTCCAGTTGGCGGGCCTGGCTGTCCGGCTCCCCCGGACCGCGCCGGGGCCGTCCGCAGACGGGGGCCGAGCCGGGCGGATCAGGCCGCCGTCAGTGCTGGATGGCGCTGGGGAGGATCAGGCGGGCAGCTGGTGCGCGGCCGTCGAGGTCGTACGGCCCTGGAGCAGGCAGGCCGCAGTACCTGAAGCGACGGACCGGACGGACGGAACGCACCTCACCTCCGGGGCGCCGAGTTCGGACGGCTGAAGGGCGCGGCGCAGTCCTGCCGTGGTCGGCCCAGGTGCGTCTTCGTTCGGTCGTTGGTTGCTTCGCGGAGTGCGGGACGAGCCGAGCCGAAACGTGACGGGCGTCGCGGCCACGTGCCGCAGCGGCCGCTCAGAGGTGGCCGTCCAGGAACTTCCGTACCTCGGCGGTGGTCATGGGCCCCGTGCCCTGCGCCACGGCCTCTCCCTCCTTGAGCAGGAGGTAGGACGGGGCGCCGGTGATCCCGTATCGCTCGGTTGCGGCCGGACAGCGCGTGATGTCGGCGCGGACGGCCGTCAGGCGGCCCGTGTAGTCGTCGGCGATGCCGCCCACGACGAGGTCCATCACCTGGCAGGGTTCGATTGCCTTGGGCCAGGTCCCGATGAAGTATGCGAGGACCGGAACCGCGCTCATCCCGAGGATGAAATTGAACTCCGCGTCCTCACGGGGTCGGTGAACCCGCTGCGCCATGGAAGCTCCTGATCTCACGTTCCGTCATTTCATCCCCATCATCCCTTGCGGGGTGTGCCAGGCCGGCCCGGCCGGTCGTCCGGTTGACCTGTCGGAACCGAGAGCGAGGCACGGTTCCCGGGCCGGTTGCGGACAAGGACGTGGACGGTCGACGTACGCGTCAGCTGTCTCGGAGACCGACCGCCAGTGTCAGTTCAAGGACCCGGTGTGGCGATGCGAGATCCGGAAACAGCTCCCGCAGCTGCGCCATCCGGTACCGGACGGTCTGGGGGTGGACGAACAACTCCGCCGCCACCTCGTCCCGCCTGCCCTGGTGCAGCAGCCACGCCCGCAACGTCTCCTCCAGCTTCCGCGCGGTCGCGGCAGGCAGGGCCCGCAACGGTGCGAGGGCGCGGGCACGCAGGTCTGCGAACGCGTCCACGTCGGCGCTCAGCACCAGCTCGGGCAGGTGGTCCTCGGTGTCGCGGATATCGGAGGAGAGGGACCGCGCGCGTACGGCTCGTGCGTATGAGGCGGACGCACGTGTCCATGGCCGGGCCGGGCCGACCACGGCGGTGCGGTCGGTCAGCTGCCGCAGGAGATGCGGTCGGTCGGCGTCGGGGACGAGCAGCACACCGGAGGCGTCCGGCAGATCGTCGAGGACGAGGGTGCTCGGGTCGAGCGTCCGATAGGCGGGCCGGGTCTGGGCGGCGGGCAGCAGGACCGCGGTCAGGGAAACCGGAGGCTGCCACCCCGCCCTTTGAGCCGAGGCCAGCAGCACGTCCGGGCTCGCGTCGGTGAGGAGGGCGCGGGCCAGTTGTTCCAGGTGGCGCTCATGAGCCCTGCCCCGGGCGGCCAGTGCGTCGGCGTGGCCGGCGGCGCTCGCGGCGGAGAGTTCGTCGATGTAGGCGAAGGTCAGTTCGGCGAACTTGGCGACCTCGGCGGCGGGCAGTCCTGCGGGGACGGCACCGGCTGCCAGGCATCGCCAGGCCACGCGGGCGCCGACGCGGTAGGCGCTGAGCAGGGCGTCCATCGAACGGCCGTCGCGTACTTCGCCGCGGCCCAGTTCGTAGGCTGCGTCACCGGCGTCGGCGCCCGTGGCGTTCCCGCTCGCGAGGTCCAGGTAGTGTCCCAGGGCGGTGCGGACGGCTCGGCGGATGGTGGCGCCCATGCGGCCCGAGAGGGCGTGGGCGTAGGGAGGGACCTCGTCGATGATCGCTTGGACGATCTCGTCGGCGGTGGTCCTCAGCGCGGCCCGAAGTACGGTGACCGTCGTCTCATCCAGGGCCAGTTCGCTGGCCCTCCGGATTGCATGGCTCACTTTTTGTTCCCTACGAACAATTCGGCCGACCAGATTTACGTCCTGCGGTCAGGACTTTACGCCTTGAGACGCAGCAAGCTGGAGTCATGACGAGTACAGCCCTCCGCAGCAGGGCGTGGAAACTGCTGGAGATGGTCACGACGCCGCTGCTGCCGTCGGACTACCTCGACCTGGTCAGCCCGCTTCGTGCGGGTGCTGACCTGCGTGGGCGCATCGAGGCCGTGCACCCGGAGACGGGTGACGCCGCGACCATCGTGATCAGACCGGGACGCGGCTGGCGCGGCCACACAGCCGGTCAGTACGTGCGGATCGGGGTCGACGTCGACGGGGTGCGCCTGTGGCGTGCCTACTCCATCACCTCGCCGACAAGCCGGCAGGACGGCCGGGTCACGATCACTGTGAAGGCGATCTCGGACGGCAAGGTCAGCAACCACCTGGTCCGCAGGGCGCAACCGGGCACGCTGATCCAGCTCGACCAGGCGACCGGTGACTTCGTGCTGCCGCAGGCCAAGCCCGCCAAGGTGCTCTACCTGACGGCCGGCAGTGGAATCACGCCCGTGATGGGCATGCTGCGCGACACCGAGTTCGACGACGTCGTCATGGTCCACTGCGCGCCACAGCCGCAAGACGTGATCTTCCGCGACGAACTGCACGGCCTGGTCGCGGACAAGAAGCTGCGGCTCACCGAGGTGCACACCGACACGGACGGCACGCTCGACATCGCCCGCCTCGACGACGTCGTGCCCGACTGGGCCGAGCGCGAGACCTGGGCCTGCGGGCCCGCCGGCCTGCTCGACGCCGCCGAAGAGCACTGGAGAGAGCACGGCGTACTGGAGCGCCTGCACACCGAACGCTTCCGCCCCAGCATCGTCGTCGCCGGCGACGGCGGCGAGGTCACGTTCAGCGCCAGCGGCAAGACCGTCGACGCGGACGGTGCCACGCCGTTGCTGGATGTCGGCGAGGAGGCCGGTGTGCTCATGCCGTCCGGGTGCCGTATGGGCATCTGCTTCGGCTGCGTCACGCCGCTCAAGGCGGGCGCCGTCCGTGACCTGCGCACCGGCGAGATCACCGAAGCCGAGCCGGGCGTCATCATCCAGACCTGTGTGTCCGCTGCGGCGGGCCCCTGCGACATCGAACGGTAGGAGCACCTTGACCGCCATCGACCCCACCGCCCACCTGAGCGCTGAGCAGATCGAGGAGCTCGGCCGCGAGCTGGACAGGATCCGCGACGAGGTGATCGCCGCCCGCGGCGAGAAGGACGCCGCGTACATCCGCAAGGTCATCTCGGTGCAGCGCAAGCTGGAGCTGGCCAGCCGGGGCGTGCTGCTGTTCTCGATCTTCCCGCCGGCGTGGCTGATCGGCACCGCGGGTCTGTCCGTGGCGAAGATCATGGACAACATGGAGATCGGCCACAACATCCTGCACGGCCAGTGGGACTGGATGCGAGACCCGAAGATCCACTCCACCACCTGGGACTGGGATCACGTCTCGCCGGCCGAGCAGTGGAAGCACTCGCACAACGAGCTGCACCACACGTACACCAACGTGATCGGCAAGGACAACGACCTCGGCTACGGCATCATGCGGGTCGACGAGGACCAGAAGTGGCACCCGTTCCACCTCGGCCAGCCGCTGTGGAACTTCCTCAACGCCTGCTTCTTCGAGTACGGCATCGCAGCGTACGACCTGGAGCTCGGCAAGAACCTGAGCAAGCGCCGCCGGGGCAACCCGGAGTTCCGCGCACGGGCCAGGGACGTGGGTCGCAAGATCCGCAAGCAGGTGCTCAAGGACTACGTGATCCACCCGCTGCTGTCGGGACCGTCGTTCCTCACCACGCTCGCCGCCACGTTCACCGCGAACCTGGTCCGCAACGTCTGGACCCACTCGGTGATCATGTGCGGGCACTTCCCCGAGGGCGTACAGGTCTTCGAGCGCCGGTCGATCAGGGGCGAGACGCGCGGCCAGTGGTACCTGCGCCAGATGATGGGATCGGCGAACATCAGCGGCAGCAAGGCCATGCACTTCATGTCCGGCAACCTGTCGCACCAGATCGAGCACCACCTCTTCCCGGACCTGCCGAGCAACCGGTACGCCGAGGTCGCGGTGAAGGTGCGCGCGCTGTTCGAGAAGTACGAGCTGGAGTACGTCACCGGGCCACTGCCCAAGCAGGTGTTCTCCGCCTGGCACAAGGTCTTCCGGCTCTCGCTGCCGAACAAGAAGCCCAAGGTCAAGGCGCCGGAACGCGAGCAGGAGCTCGTCGCGGCCTGATCCCCGGTTTTGGTGCAGTTCTTTCGGCTGCTGACCGCGGCCACACCGGCGTCCTGATCACCAGGGCCCTGACCGTCCTGCACCCGGCCGTCACCGTCATCAGAGGCAGTGGCGACGTCTCTGGCGTGGTGGAACTGCCGCGCGGCTCGGTGGTGAAGGGATCTTCCTCCTGGCCGCTGAGAGCGCGGACCACATAGATGTACGGTCCGCTGCCCTTTCAGGTCAGGACGGCGATCCACCCCGCGAGACGGCCCCGCTCGACCCGGCAACCGCGGTGCCGCGGCATACGGAACGTTCACCGTCGCCCGCACGGACCAGGAAAGTCCGGCGGGCGACGGTCTTCGGGTATGGCTCGGGGTTTGGCAAGGTCCGCCTGGTGGTGGAGCGGGCCTTCGCTTGGCTGCACCAGTTCAAACGGCTTGGGCTCCGCTACGAAGGACGCGCCGATCTACATCAGGGCCCGCTCGAACTGGTCTGCAGCATCTCCTGCCTCCGTCGCCTGCGCACCGTAGGGTGATACGAGCGGTCAGGTAAGGACGATCGGATTGGTGAGTGCGGCGACGTGCCCGTTGGGATGGCGGACCTCGATGCGGACGAACGCTGAGTCCTGCGCCGTCGTGTCCCACTGCACCGCACCTGCCCCGTCGCCGGGGAGAGACGCCCAGTGAACCTGCCCTTGATCGGTGTGGAAACTGACGGTCCCCACCGGCACACCTCGTACTGCCGCCTGCACTTCGACCTGCCCACCATGAGTTGTGAGCTGTTCTCCCACCCCGGCAGCGCGACCATCGGCATTGGCGGTGAACGACACGTCCACGTCCGCCGACTCGGCGATCCAGCTGCGGCCGGCACGGATTCCGGCCAGGACCGCCTCGGTGCTCAGCTCATTGGCGAACACCACGGTGTGAGGGATGCCGATCTGCCCCTCCAAGTGGGTGTCGCTGTTGCCCATCGCCGGCCGCCACGAGCCCGTGTGGATGTCCGCTGCGAGGCTGCGCCCCCACTGCGCCAGGGCGGTCTCGTTGTCAGCGTTCCAGGGGCGGTCCGAAGCCCACAGTCCGTTCCAGACCTCCGCCACGTCGAAGCCCCGGAAGGAGAACATGAAGCCGCCCGACGGATAGGGCGCATGCGGGTGTGCGGCCACACACAGGCCCCCCACGCGATGGACCTGATCCAGGCACTGTTCGATCAGCCCGTCCCCGACCTGGTGGTTCCAGTCGACGACCTCGCCGGGGTTGATGCCAAGCGCGAGCCAGTGCCCGGTCTTCGTGGTCACTTCCTCACCGAGAACGATCAAGAAGTCATCGGTAGCCAGATGCCCCCATGCACCGGGTTCTGCAGCTGAGTTGTGCTCCGTTGTCGCCATGAAGTCGAGCCCGGCAGCGCGCGCCCGAACGGCCAACTCTTCAGGAGTGAGTTCCCCGTCCGAGTCGACGGAGTGGACATGGCAATCCCCGCGGTACCAGGCCGCCCCGCGTCCGACCGCCCGCACCGGCGGGAAACTCACACTCGACAAGGTTCTCCCCTCCCAAAGCACTGCCGAGCCAACGCGCAAGCAGAGCTACCGGTTCCGTCGCGTGATTGATTCCCAATGATGCTTGTCAACCAGTGAGCCGTAGGGTGCGGCTCATGGATTCGGTGATCACTGCCGTCCGCGAACAGGACGCGGCTGCCCGGTTTCTCGCCTGGCCGGGCGACTTCGACCTGGACCGCAGCGACCATGTCGAAGAGGTCCACCTCGCCTCGGGGGCTGCGCTCGAGGGTTTCGCCGGCGACGGCGCTGGGGGCACATATTTCTTCTGCGGTGATGGTGGCGAGGCGCGACTGCCAAGCGTTCACGGACGAGGAGAGTCAAGAGCTCTCGGCCGAGTACCTGGCGGACATGCCGGATCTCGTGGCCCGGAGAGACCGTGCCGCGGCGGCCCTGGGCCTCGACCTGTCGGCCCAGGCAGACGTCTTGGTCCGCTTGCGGGAGGTAGCTGTTCGGATGGGAGAAGACTTCGTCCTCATCTTCACGCCCGAGGGCCACTCCTACGAGCCTCTCATCGGTTCCCGGGGACTCGTCGGCGGGCCCTCGCGCGCAGTATTTCGGCGGGGTCGGTGTCCTTGAGCAGGAACCCGTCGGCTCCTGCGGCGAGGGCGTTGTAGACGTACTCGTCGAGGTCGAAGGTGGTCAGGGTGATCACCTTGGTCGGGTTTCAGTCGTCCAGCACGACGACGTGCTTGCCCGGCGTGGTGCCGGACTCGACGTCGGCCTGGGCGTCACGGACCTGCTCCAGGCCGTGGTAGACCTTCGCGACCGGGACGTTGAGGCGTCCTTCGGCGATGGCCTGGAGCTGGTGGGCGAGGACGTCGGCCGGGAGGTCGGCGGCCTGACCGCCGTAGGAGGTCAGCCGCACCCCGCCCGGGATCAGGAACGGGCTGAAGTCGGGGATCGTCCACTGGCCGGCCAGAGCTCCGGTGAAGCAGACCGTGCCGTGCCGGCGGACGGTGCGGAGGGTGTCGGCGAGGGCCGAGCAGCCCACCAGCTCCAGTGCGGCGTCGACGCCGTCCGGCATCAATTTGCGCACCTGGTCGGCGATGGTGCCGTTGTCGACGAGGGGATGGTCGACGCCCGCGGCCCGCAGTTCCCCTGCCCTGTCCGAGCTGCGGGTGGTGGACAGCACGGTGGCTCCGAGGTCCTTGGCGATCGTGGCCGCGCTCAGCCCGACCGTGGAGGTGCCGCCGCGGATCAGCAGCGTCTGCCCGGCCTTGAGGTCCAGACCGGTGACCAGCGATCCGTAGGCGGTCTGGAACATCTCCGGAAGCGCACCGACGACCTCCCACGGCAGGCCTGTCTCGAACGGGATGACCTGCGCCGCGGGGACGGCCACGTACTGGGCGTACGCGCCGTCGTATGTGCGGCCCATGCCGCCCATCATCGTGGCCACCTGCTGTCCCGGCCGCAGGCCGCTGTCCTCGTCGGCGTCATCGACCACGCCGACGCCCTCGATGCCGGGCACCCGCGGGTAGGTGACCTCCGCGTCCGACTCGCCCTTGCGGGTGGTGACCTCGGATTCGTTGACGCCGAACGCCAAGACCTTGATCCGCACCCAGCCGGGCTTGCGGACGGGCACCGGGACATCCTTGATCTCCAGTGCGTCGAGGCCGCCGGGCCGGGTGACGACGACGGCCCGCATCGTCACCGGTGCGGCGCCGCCGGCCGCTGCTGTCGGTTGGCTCATGCCGAGTACCTCACTCCGTGTTGTTCCCTGCGTTGTTCCGGATCGCCCGCCGTCCGTCAGGGGCGGTCGATGCCCTCCCACAGGT
This sequence comes from Streptomyces sp. NBC_00285, assembly GCF_036174265.1. NCBI lineage: Bacteria > Bacillati > Actinomycetota > Actinomycetes > Kitasatosporales > Streptomycetaceae > Streptomyces > Streptomyces sp. NBC_00285. The sequence continues at coordinate 9,931,755 of NZ_CP108055.1, forward strand.
CGAGGGCCGCCTGGTAGTGGGCATTGGCCTCGAAGGGCGGGTTGCCGACGCTGCCCGAAGTGGGCCGGTCCGTGACGGCGGGCCACAGGCGGGACTCCTCGCCGGTGGCGAAGTCGAGGACGACGTCGCGGATACGCGTGTCACGCTCGGCCTGTTCGGCGCTGCGGCCAGGCTTGTCCTGGCCGACGAGGGCGTACATCTCGGTGCCGTGCATGGCGGGCGCGCCTTCGGCGGGCCCGATCAGAAGGAGACGGGCGTTGCCGCCCGCGGCGGCGTGCGCCAGGGCGCCGCGGGCCGCGGGGAGCCCGAAGATGTAGTCCGTCAGGAGTGCGGCGCGGACCTCGGCGGGGGTGTGGCCGTCCTGGTCGTAGCCGTCGACGACCTTCTTGGCGCTGGAGCGGGGAATGCGCCATCCCGCGATCTCGTCGACGATGCGGTCGACGGTGCCCGGGTCGAACCGGTCGAGGTCGTTCGCCACCCACCAGCCCATGTCGTCGCTGGCCATACTCAGCAGCACGTCGACATCACGGTGTGCGCCCGAGGCGAGTACGTCCATGGGGTGGGCGTGCAGCACCGCGCTGGGCTGTCCTGTGTCCAGGACGACGCCGAGGCTCTTGCTGTCCATCCCGCCGCGGACTCCGAGGTCCGTCGGGGTGACCTTGTGCAGGGCGTCCCTCAGGGAGGCCGTGTCGAGGTCGAGCAGCTTCTCCGGGTTGTCCGCGACGCCGAGTTCGGTGACGAACCGGTGCGCGAGTTCCTCGGCCCACCAGGCCGGCTGGAGACGCGAGGGCCCGGCGGAGAACCCGGCCAGCCGCCGGTACAGGCCGTCGGCGGAGGCGGCGCCGAGCAGCCCGAAGGTGGAATAGGCGCCGGCGCTGTGGCCGTAGACGGTGACGTTGTCGGGGTCGCCGCCGAAGTGGGCGATGTTCCGCTTGATCCACGTCAGCGCGGCGATGACGTCCTGCAGGCAGAGGTTGCTGGCCTCGGCGAGTCGCCCTCCGTACTGCGAGAGCGAGACGGCGCCCAGGGCGCCGAGCCGGTAGTTGATGGACACGCTCACCACGCGCCCCGACGCGGCGAGACCGGAGGCGTTCGAGGTGATCTGGGTGTTCGCGCCGTACTCGAATCCGCCGCCGTGGATGTACACGGTCACCGGGAGCACCTTGTCGGCCGGCTGCTCGGGGGCCCACACGTTCAGGTTCAGGCAGTCCTCGCCCATCCCCCTGTCCGCTTCGAGCCAGTCACCGCTGTCGGGCTGGACGGAGACGACGCCCTTGCGGTCGTAGGGGAGGTGCGGATCGAAGTCCGCGAGTACGGGGCGGCGGTACCGCTCGGCGGTGGCGTACGGAATCCCCCACCAGGAACGCACTCCTGGTGCAGTCGGAGCCTTGGGGACGGTGGCGGTCATGACGTCGGATTCCTTCCGGCGCGGTTCGGGTGCTTCGCGCGCTGTGTCGGCGGCTGGTTGCGCGCGGTGACGCCCTCCGAGCATCCCCTGGAATCCGATCCGTCGCCCGGCAGACAGCGGCCATCCGGTGGTCGCCAGGTGACACTTCGCTGCTCCCTCTCCTTCTCGTACCGCAGGCAGGCTGGGCGGCCCGAGGTCCTGCCGTCAGGGCCGGGTGGACCTTGTCCAGAGGGAGCCGACCGAGCAGGCACAGCACAGCGCCACCAGCGAGCTGTCACCCTCACCGAGGCCGACCTCGCCGCGATCCACGAGATCCCCCCGACCGGCGGATTCGGCGCCCGTTGCACCGAAGAGCATGTCCCCAACTAGGTCTGAACCCAACCGAGTTGACCTCCGAAACGAGCGGGAGTCACGCAGCATGAACACCCGGGTCCCGGACGGTCAGGGGGCCGCGGGGCGGCGCCGCGCTCAGCTCACGGGTCGGGCGTGGTGTCGCCGGCCGCGTAGGCGGCCGGGGTGAGGCCGGTGCGGTCGCGGAAGAAGCGGCCGAAGTTCGCGGGGTCGGTGAAGCCGAGGTGGTCGGCCACGGTCCGGGCGTCCCACCGGGCGCCTCCCAGCAGGCGCCGGGCTTCCAGGAGGCGCCGCTCGTCGATGAGTTCACGCACTCCCTTGCCGGTGGCGTCCCGGGCGGCGCGGCTCAGGGTGCGGACCGAGCAGCCGAGCAATTCGGCGTAGTCCGCGGCCTGGTGCAGCTCACGGAAGTGCAGTTCCAAGGCGTCCAGGAAGCGCCCGTACCGGTCGGCGCGGCCACGGTCGGCGCGCGCCGTGGCTGTGGTCGTACCGACGGGGACGATGCCCGGGGAGTTGGCCAAGCGCAGCAGCAGCGCTTCGAGGAGGCTGCGCCGCAGGGCGTGGTGGACGTCGAGGGGGCGGCGCCCCAGCGCGCGGTGTTCGTCCAGGAGCTGGAGTGCGGTCTGCTGCAGCCAGGCGGTGTCGTCGGGGTGCGGGCTGAGCACGGCAGGGGCCTCGTGCGCGGTGAGCGGGGCCAGGAGACGGGCGAGGTCGGGCCGCAGCACGTCCGGTTCGAACAGGATGAACGGGCCGCGGGCGGCGCCGGGCGGATGCCAGCACTGCGCGTGCCCGGGACGCACCCACAGCCACTGGCCGGGGGCGACGGTCCGCGTGACGTGGTCGACGTCGTGCCGCAGCTCACCCTCGGTGACCGCGATGAGGTAGTGGAAGGTGGCACGGCCCGGACGGGGCGGGTTCCACGGCCAGTCCTCGTGCTGGGTGAAGAAATCCTCGACGGTACTCACCTCAAGGCCGTAGGGAGTACCGACCGGGGGCTGGAAACCGTACAGCGGAACCGCAGCTGGTCCGGCCCGTTCATCTGGCCCGGGGTGTCGCTTGTCGACCATCACGTGTCCGCAGCCTACCGTCCTGCCGGCCGGCTTCGGCGGGAGGATGGGGGGGTGTTGCCGTGCCCGCGCGGCGCCCTCCGCCTATTTCGATGACGCAGCCCGTGACCACCCCAGGAGGCTCACCCCGATGAACGGATCGGCCCTGCACAAGACCGCCGCCGACTGCGCGGAGGAACTCCCCGGAGCGCAGTTGGGGCATCCCTTCGGCGACGACTGGGAGGTCTTCAAGGTACGCGGCAAGGTGTTCATGCTGATGACCGAGGTTCCGGGGCGGCCCGTCGTGATCCTCAAGGCGGATCCCGGTGAGGCCCACGCCCTGCGGGAGCAGTACAGCCACATCACCCCCGGCTACCACATGAACAAGAAGCACTGGATCACCCTGGAGAGCGGGGAAGGCGTCGACAAGAAGCTGGTCGAGGAGCTCGTCACGGACTCCTATCTGCTGGTCGTCGCCCACCTGCCCAGGGCCGAGCGGCCCGTCGACCCCCACACCTACGGCACCGGCACGCGGGCGGCCCGGTGAGCGCGGCCGGCGACCGGCTCCAGGACACCGCCCGCCAGGCGGCCCTGGCCCTCCCCGACGTCAGCCACGGATACCCCTTCGCTCCCGGACTCGACGTGTACAAGGTCGCGGAGAAGGTGTTCCTGATCGTCACCGACGACCCGGACGAGCAGATCATCACGGTCAAGTGCGAACCCGAGCGCGCCCACGCGCACATGCACGGCCACGCCTCGATCACACCGGGCCGCTACCTCGACAAACGGCACTGGATCTCCCTCGGGCCGGGACCCGGCATCACCGAGCGACTGGTCACCGACGCGGTCGAGGACTCCTACGACCTGGCCGTCGAGCGGCTGCCGCAACGCGACCGCCCGCGTATCCGATGAGCACCGCAAGCGCGCCCACGAGCCGCTGAGCCGACGCCTGACGTCAGTCAGTGCCAGAGCCACGACCACCGGGGCCTGAGTACCAGCATCAATGTCAGTGCCTCGTGCAAGGCTCGCCATGCCCGCACACCTCCGCCTGCGATCCGAGAGACCGATGGAACCGACCGAAGCGACCCTGCCGCTCTTCGGCGAGGAGCCCGCCCGGCCCCTCGCCGACCGCCTGCGCCCCACCCGGCTGGAAGACGTCGTCGGGCAGGACCACCTCCTTGCCCTGGACGCCCCGCTGGGCCGCATGGTCGCCCAGCAACGCCTCAGTTCCGCCGTCCTGTGGGGCCCGCCAGGCGTCGGGAAGACGACCATCGCCCGCCTCCTCGCGGACGCCGGCAACCTGGCCTTCGAACCGGTGTCGGCCACCTTCTCCGGCGTCGCCGAGTTGCGCAAGGTCTTCGCCGCCGCCCGCAGCCGACGCACCATCGGCCAGGGCACCCTGCTGTTCGTCGACGAGATCCACCGCTTCAACCGCGCCCAACAGGACAGCTTCCTGCCCTACGTCGAGGACGGCACCGTCACCCTGATCGGCGCCACCACGGAGAACCCGAGCTTCGAACTCAACGGTGCCCTCCTGTCCCGCACCCAGGTCCTCGTCCTCAAACGCCTCGACGAAGCCGCACTGTCCACACTCCTCGACCGCGCCAAGGAGCTCACCGGCCACCATCTGCCCCTGGACGCCGACGCGCGCCGCGCCCTGATCGCCATGGCGGACGGCGACGGCCGCTACCTCCTCAACATGGCCGAACAGCTCCAGGCTCTCCCGGACACCGAAACCGCCCTGGACACCGCCGGGCTGGCCCGTCACATCCAGCAGCGCGCCCCGCTGTACGACAAGGCGCAAGAGGGCCATTACAACCTGATCTCCGCGCTGCACAAGTCGATGCGTGGCTCCGACCCGGACGCAGCCCTGTACTGGCTCGCCCGCATGCTCGACGGCGGCGAGGACCCGCTGTTCGTCGCCCGCCGCCTGGTCCGCTTCGGATGCGAGGACATCGGCATGGCCGACCCGCACGCCGTCCAGCAGGCCCTCACCGCCTGGGACGTGTACGAGCGGCTCGGCTCCCCCGAGGGCGAGTTGGCGATCGCCCAGGCCGTCGTCTACCTCGCCACCGCCCCCAAGTCCATCGCTGTCTACCGGGGCTTCAACGACGCACACCGGTCAGCTCGGAACACCGGCTCACTCATGCCGCCCGCCCACATCCTCAACGCCCCGACCCGGCTGATGAAGGACCTCGGCTACGGCAAGGACTACCAGTATGACCCGGACACGGCCGACGGTTTCTCCGGTGACGACTACTTCCCGGACGGCATGAACCGCGAGACGTACTACCAGCCCACCCGCAACGGCTACGAAGCCCAGATCAGCGAGCGCCTGCGCCAGTGGGCCGCTCTGCGTGCCCGCCGGCAACGCGGCTGAGCGGCCGATGCCCGCGAAGAGCTGTCACGGCCGGAGAAGCGAAGACAGGTCGTCCGATCGTCCGTGAGTTGCACTCGTCTGCGGATGAGGTTCACCTGCCCCCAGCCGTTCCTGAAGGAGGGACCAGTGCTGCCGGCCAGCAGCCGACGGCTCGCGCCCGGCAGAGCCGCCGCGGCTCGGCGCCGCCGTCCTGTGGGCCGCCCGGCGTCGGGAAGGCCGCCGTCGCCCGATTCCTCGCAGCCGGCAGCGACTGACGTTCAGGGCCGATTCGGCCACCTTCTCCGGCGTAACCGAACCGCCCCAATCCACGGGTGATCCGCGCGCCGGCGATTCGGTACCGGGCGAACTCGGTCCGTGCCGCGGTGAGGATGCGGTCACGGGTCGAGTCTGTGCCGGTCGAAGCTGCCATGCCTGAAGACCACCCAACCAAACAGTTCCGTTTGGTAAAGAGCGCCCGCGGGGCGTAAGGTAAAAACCAAACAGTTTGGTTTGACCGGAGGAGTGCGTCATGCAGCACAGGACACTCGGCAGCCAGGGCCTCAAGGTCTCGGCGATCGGCTACGGCTCTATGGGCCTGACGATGGCCTACGGTCCAGGCGACGAGCAGGAGGGCGTTGCCGCCATCCGCCGCGCCCACGACCTGGGCGTCACCTTCTTCGACACCGCCGAGCTCTACGGCTGGGGCACCGGCAACAACGAGGTCCTGCTCGGCAAGGCGGTGAGCGACTTCCGCGACGAGGTCGTGCTGGCGACCAAGTTCGGCTTCGCGCAGACCGAGCAGGGCCTGGGCCTGAACAGTCGCCCCGACAACATCCGCAAGGTCGCCGACAACAGCCTGCGCTACCTGGGCGTCGACCAGATCGACGTCTTCTATCAGCACCGCGTCGACCCGGACGTGCCGATCGAGGACGTGGCCGGCGCCGTCAAGGAACTGATCGACGCGGGCAAGGTCAAGTACTTCGGCCTGAGCGAGGCCGGCCCGCAGACCATTCGCAGGGCGCACGCCGTGCAGCCGGTATCCGTCCTGCAGACCGAGCACTCCTTGTTCGAGCGGGACGTCGAGCAGCTCTTCCCGCTCCTCGACGAACTGGGCATCGGCTTCGTCCCCTACTCACCGCTCGGCCGCGGCTTCATCACCGGCACCGCCAAGCCCGCCAGCGCATACGACGCCACCGACATTCGCAACGTCGACCCCCGCTGGCAGCCCGGCAACTTCGAGAAGAACGTCGAGGCCGTGGACAGGCTCGGCGACCTGGCCGCGACCAAGGGCATCACCGTCTCCCAGCTGGCCCTGGCCTGGCTGCTCACCCGGGGCGAGCACATCGTGCCGATTCCCGGCACCCGCAGCGTCCGGCGCATCGAGGAGAACACCGGCGCCGCCGATGTCACCCTGACCGCGGCCGACCTCGCCGCGATCGACGAGATCCTCCCGCACGGCGGCTTCGGCGCCCGCTACTCCGACGAGTACGCGCCCGTCTGGATCTGAATCCGCCCCGAAACCCCATCCGCCGCCCTTCCTGACGGAAACCGCCGGGACCGGTGCAGGACGATCCGGGCTGCATCGTGGCTTGTCGTCGGCGTTGTCCGACCAGTCGCAGTCCGGGTTATTGAGCGGCGGGGGAGTCCATGGTGCCTGTGCCGGGGTCCCCGAAGTGCCGGCGCCGGGGCTGCGGCTGCCTGCGCCGCCCCGGCGCGGACCGGCCGCGGATCAGGACGGTGCGTTGGTCCACGTGGTGCCGTCGCTGAAGCGACTGTCCACGAACGCGACCATGGCCATGGTGTCGGCATCCGGTTCCTCGGTCGCCGACCGATGGTTGATGGTGTCGGGCAGCATCACCAGGGCTGTCGTTCCCTGGCCCGCGTCGCCGGGACGCAGCTGGGCGCGGATGCCGTGCCGGTCCGCCAGCCGGCCGACCACGTACAGGCCCATGCGCTGGGAGATCGCGGCGTCCACGGTGGGCGGATCGGCGAGACTTCGGTTGATCACCGCCAGTTCCTCGGGAGGCAGCCCGATCCCCCTGTCGTGGATCTCGAGCATGATCCTGCCGTCGGGCAGCCGTGAGGCGGTGACGTGGACGGGGACGTGGGGTGAGGAGAAGGTGGTGGCGTTCTCCAGAAGCTCGGCGAGCAGGTGCACCAGGTCGTTCACGGCCCGTCCGTCGATGGGGGCCTCCGGAACAGCGGCGAGCTGGACCCGCTCGTACTGCTCGACCTCCGAGACCGCGGCCCGGATGACGTCCACCAGGGGCAGTGGCTGGTCCCACTGCTGGGCGGGGGTCTCGCCGCTGAGGACCAGGAGGTTCTCGCCGTTGCGGCGTACCCGGGTGGCGAGGTGGTCGAGCTGGAAGAGGTTCTCCAGCTGGTCGGGGTCGGCTTCTCTGCCTTCCAGGTCGGTGATCATGGTGAGCTGACGTTCGATGAGGGACTGGTTGCGGCGTGCCAGGTTGCTGAAGATCGTGTTGATGTTGGCGCGCAGCAGGGCCTGTTCGGCGGCGAGCCGGACGGCCTCGCGGTGGACGTGGTCGAAGGCGCGGGCGACCTCGCCGATCTCGTCCGTGGTGGTGATCGGGATCGGTTCGACGTCGCTGTCCACCCTGCCGGGGATGGCACGGGTGAGCTGAGTCAGCCGGGCCGGCAGCCGCTGGGCGGCGATCTCGTGGGCGGAGGCGCTGAGCCTGCGCATGCTGGTGCTCATCGTCCGGGCCACCCAGTTTGCGAGCAGGAAGGCGGCGAGGATGGCGGCGAGCACGAGCGCTGCGTTGAGGATCGCTGCATTGCGGGCGTCGTCGGCGATGGTGTGCGCCTTGGCCAGCGCGGTGTCGGTGAGATACACCTCGACACTGCGGTAGGCGTCGAAACTGAGGGTGGAGGCCGCGAAGAAGGCCTCCGGTGTGATGCCCTGCTCGGCGAGTTTCGCCGCCGGTGCGCCGGAGGCGATGGCGCGGTACATCTCGGCCAGGCCCGGTGGGGGGACGAAGGTCTTGCCGGCCGCCTCGGCCTGGGTCCGCGCCTCGATGGACTGCTCCTGCCCCTTCTTCTGCGCGTCCGTCAGCGCCTCGCGCAACCGGGTCGTCTCCGTGGTGCCGGCGAACCCCGTGTACTCCTGGAGCCCGATCTGTTCGAGGTAGACGTAGGAGCTGAACGAGCCGAGCTGGGCCTGGAGTTCACCCTTGGACAGCTTGCTGCGGTCCTGGACCAGGAGGTGGGTGCCGATGGCGCGGATCAGCGACTCGGCGGCCTGGGTGAGGGAGACGGCGTAGAGGGTGCGGCCGTAGGTCGACTGGCTGGTGATGCCGAAGCCCAGTTCGTTGGAGATCTCCATCAGCGGGTGCTGGACGGCGTGATAGCTCTCCTCGGTCTGTACGCCGGTCAGCTTGGCGGTGAAGGCGCTGGCGCGCACCACAGGCAGTTGCTTCTCGCCCTCGCGCACGAGTGAGACCCGGCGCTTGAGACCGGCGGTCTTGGGCATGCGGTCGACCTCGGCGTCGAACCTCTTGGCGTCCTCGTCGGTGATCTGCCGGGCTTTGACGACCGTGGCGGAGTTCCGGTCGCCCTTGACCAACGGGATGACGGAGACGTCGCGTTCGTTGATGGCGTCATTGGCGTATTTGTTGGCGGCCTGGACCAACTCCGCCACGCGGACCGCGTCCTCGGCGGTCTGCCAGGTGTCGACGGTACGTTTCACCCGTACGCCGCCGAGGGCGAGGGCGACGAGCACCGGTATCAGCAGGATGGCCTGGAGTTTCTGGGCCACACGCAGGTTGCGGGCACCGAATCTTCGGCGCACTGGAGTGGGGGTGTGCGACACGGTCGTCCTATCCGCTCAGTTCCGCCTCACGCCGACACTCTCTACAACGGGGCGGTCACAGGGAGTTGACCAAAGCAGGTCCGTCCGATGTCTAGCACTCCGCTTTCGCTTCTGACCGTGACTTCACCAAAACTGTGCGCAGTTGAGCTGTCGCAGGGTGGATGGTGGGTAGCTCAGCCGCCGTGCCGAGACATCACTGGGACAGGTCGCGGGTGCCTGTGTCCCCGTCCTTGAAGTCGGCGTGGGTGCCGGGCCGGTTGCGGTGCAAGGCGGGGGCGGCTGCCGCCCGTTCCGTGCCTGGGCCACCCTCGCCACCGGTTGCACTGTGCTCGCCGACGACGGTGCGGGCCCTGCCGGCACCTGGTCCAGTGCGCCGGGGCTTGGCCGGGACAGAGTGCGACGCTCCCTCGGGGCTGTCTCGTCCCGGCCATCGGCCGGGGGACTGGCGCCACACCGCAACCGCCTCAGGCCGAAAACCGGCGCCGCGTGTGCCGATTTGCCTGGCCCTCAAGGTCAATTCCAGCCGTTGACTTGATACTTGCATGACAAAACCCGGGCAGTGATGCCACTCTACTCCCGGCATTCACAGTTCCCTCACAGTCTCATCACGCGACCCCGCCGCGTTTCCCTCCCCCCACCTCCTCCCCCCCACCTCCTTCCACCCGCATGCCGTGCAGCGCTCCGGATCGGCGTACCCCGCCGATTCGCCTCGTCCACGGCCCCCACCAGGGGCCGGCCGTCGTACTGAAGGAGACCCCGTTGCCCCAGCCCCACCGCGCCATCGTGCGGCGCAGACGTACCTCCGCCACTGCCCTCGCCCTCACGGCCGTGAGCTCCCTGCTCGCCCTGACCACACCGGACTTGGCCGGCGCGGCCCCCGCGCGCCCGACCCCCGCGAAGATCACCGCCACCCCCCGGACCGGCGCCACCCAGAGCTCGCTGACCCCCGCCCGCCGCGCCGCCCTGGTCAAGAGCGCGCAGTCGGCGGCGACCGGCACCGCTCAGCGCATAGGCCTCGGGGCCAAGGAGAAGCTCGTCGTCAAGGACGTCATCAAGGACGCCGACGGCACCACGCACACCCGCTACGAGCGCACCCTCGCGGGCCTGTCCGTCCTCGGCGGCGACCTCGTCGTCCATGACGACGGCGGCCGTACGACCGTCACCAAGGCCAACGCGGCGCAGCTGTCGGTACCCTCGCTCAGCCCCAAGATCACGTCCGCCGGTGCCGCCGCCAAGGCCCTCGCCGCTTCGAAGAAGGACCGGGTCAGAGGCGCCGAAGTGGAGAACGCCTCCCGCCTGGTCGTCTGGGCCGGCAGCGGCAAACCCGTGCTGGCCTGGGAGACCCTCGTCGAGGGCGTCCAGCGGGACGGCACACCCAGCGAGCTCCAGGTCGTCACCGATGCCGCCACCGGCAAGGAACTCCTGGCCGCCGAGACGGTGCACACCGGCGAGGGCACCGGCCAGTACGTCGGCACGGTCCCGCTCGGCACGACCCTGTCCGGATCGACGTACCAACTCCTCGACGCCGACCGCGCCGGACACAAGACGTACGACCTGAACCAGGGCACCTCGGGCACCGGCACCCTCTTCACGGACGACAACGATGTCTGGGGCAACGGCCTGCCGGCCAACCGCCAGACCGCCGGCGTAGACGTGGCCTTCGGCGCCGCGGCCACCTGGGACTTCTACAAGGAGGCCTACGGCCGCAACGGCATACGCAACGACGGCGTCGCCGCCTACAGCCGCGCCCACTACGGCAGCAACTACGTCAACGCCTTCTGGCAGGACTCCTGCTTCTGCATGACCTACGGCGACGGCTCGGGCAACACCCACCCGCTCACCGCGCTCGACGTGGCCGCCCACGAGATGAGCCACGGCGTCACCGCCGCCACCGCGGGCCTGGTCTACTCGGGCGAGTCCGGGGGCCTGAACGAGGCGACCTCCGACATCTTCGCCGCCGCCGTCGAGTTCCACGAGAACCTTCCGGCCGACCCGGGGGACTACCTCATCGGCGAGAAGATCGACATCAACGGCAACGGCACCCCGCTGCGTTACATGGACAAGCCCTCCAAGGACGGTTCCTCGTACGACAGTTGGAGCTCCACCCTGGGCGGCGTCGACGTCCACTACTCCTCCGGCCCCGCCAACCACTTCTTCTACCTGCTCTCCGAGGGCAGCGGTGCCAAGACGGTCAACGGCGTCTCCTACGACAGTCCGACCTACGACGGCCGAGCCGTCACCGGCATCGGCATCGAGAACGCCGCCGCGATCTGGTACCGCGCGCTGACCACGTACATGACCTCGACGACCGACTACGCCGGCGCCCGCACCGCCACCCTGTCCGCCGCAGCCGACCTGTTCGGCGCCTACAGCCCGACCTACCTGGCCGTCGCCGACGCCTGGTCCGCGATCAACGTCGGCAACCGCATCGCCCTCGGCGTCAACCTCGCCCCCGTCGCCGACCAGACCAGCGGCGTCAACCAGGTCGTAGCCCTCCAACTGGACGCCTACACCACCAACACCGGATCCCCGCTGACCTACGAGGCCACTGGCCTGCCCGACGGCCTGACCGTCAGCCCGAGCGGTCTGATCAGCGGCACCCCGACCACCCTCGGCACGAGTGCCGTCACCGTCACGGTGACCGACGACACCGGGGCGAGCGCCTCGGCCACCTTCACCTGGCAGATCGCCTACGTCTACGCCAACTCCACCCGCGTGGACATCCCCGACAACGGGGCGGCCGTGGAGTCGCCGGTGACCATCACCGGCCGCGACGGCAACGCCTCCGCGACCACCAAGGTCTACGTCAACATCGTCCACACCTACCGCGGAGACCTCACCGTCGACCTCGTCGGCCCCGACGGCACCGTCTACTCCCTGCTCAACCGCAGCGGCGGCTCCGCCGACAACGTCGACCAGACCTTCACGGTCAACGCCTCCGCCCAACCGCTCAACGGCACCTGGAAGTTGCGAGTGCAGGACCGGGCGTCCATCGACGTCGGGTACATCGCGCGCTGGCAGCTGACACCCTGACACGGAGGCAACAGCACCGCGCCGCCCGGGTCCTTCGGGACCCGGGCGGCGGGGTGACAGTGCGAGGCCCAGACGCCGACCAATTGGCTGGACGAGTATCCCGGCGTCGAAATCGTGTGTCGCGATCGCGGCGGAGCTGTCCGGGCTGGCGCGCCGGAAGCCGTACAGGTCGCGGACCGCTTCCAGTTGTGGAAGAACCGGTGCGAGGCGGTGCAGAAGACGGTCGTGGCAGACCACGGCTGCCTGCGTCAGGCGCCTCGCACCGAGGCTGAATTCGAAGAGCACGTGGCTGCGCCGGAGATTCCCAGCCCACCGAGCCGGGACTACCGGCTGGCCGCACCGAGTCGACAACTTTATGCCGACGAGCAAGAATTCCTGACCTGCGGCCCGTCCAGGCCTTGTCCCGTAAATGATCTACGGCGTGCCGGCTGACCTGATCGTCTTCTTGGTCACCCGGCGAGGGCGAGGTCGCGCAGGCGGGCGATGCCGAGAACGGTGTGGCGGAAGCCGTCGCCCCTGAGGTGGCAGTCGCGCAGGACCTTCCAAGTCTTCATGCGGGCGAAGGCGTGCTCGACGCGGGCGCGGACTTCATATCGCCGCCGCCGAGAAGGGCGGCACCCTCATCTACGTCGACGGCATCGCATTCCACTGGAAAGTCCCTTTCATGAATTCAGGGTCCCTGCTTCAGCACTGATGTCCGCATCGAAGTAGCGCTTCTGAATCTCTCTGATCCTGGTCGGTGGGGTGAATGCCGAAGCCCCTCGTCGCTGGTGTGGTGATCGCACTCAGCACGCCAGCGGCCCGGGGCTTCGCTTCGGTCCATGGGGGCTGAAACGAGGACAGATCCGCGGGCCCTCAGTCGATGCAGAACTCGTTGCCCTCGATGTCCTGCATCGGGATGCACGACTCGTTCACGCCATCGGCACGCAGTGTCTGCACGTGTACCGCGCCAAGCGGAATCAGTCGTGCGCATTCGGCTTCAAGCGCGGCCAGGCGCTCTTCACCCACGAGTCCGGTGCCGACCCGCACGTCAAGGTGCAGCCGGTTCTTGACGGCCTTGCCTTCGGGAACGCGCTGGAAATACAGTCGCGGGCCCACACCCGAGGGATCAATGCAGGCGAACGCCGAACCCTGACGCTCAGGCGGCAGAGAGTGATCGTATGCGTCCCAAGTGGCAAACCCCTCCGGTGGCGGCGGTACGACGTACCCCAACACCTCGCACCAGAAACGAGCGACACGCTCAGGTTCTGCGCAGTCGAAGGTGACCTGGAACTGTTTGATCGACGCCATGGAGCCACCGTAACGATCATCGCCGCACGGGTCGAGGTGTCGCGTGACATGAGTTGGCGACGCGCTGGGCCGGGTCGCATCCGGTCGTTGCCGTCTCGCCGGACTCAGGGAGAGTGTGTCTCCTTCGCATCGAACCTTGAGCGTTGTCAGCGGAGTTTGAGTGATGGGGTTGCCGGCAGCCTCCAGTGAAAACCCTGATCTTGATCTGAGCACTCGCGGCGCTACGTGCCCGGCGCGGTGTCGGTGCTGGTCCTGCTGCTGTCGACGCGTTCCTGGGTGGGGTGGGCGGTCGAGCGGTCGTCGCCGCTGGACAGATGACCGAGTTCGGTGAGGAAGTCACGGAAGGCCCGGTCGGTGCGGGGGGTGTCGGCGGTGGCGTCGAGGTCCATGAGGAGACCACGGATGACAGCGAGAACGAGCGTCGCCAGTTCCGGCCGGCCGATGCTGCGCAGGCCGTCCTCGAGCGGCCCGAGCCAGTCGGTCGTGGCGGCGCGCCGGAAATCGGGCCACAACTGTTGCACCGTGCTCTCGCGCAGCTGGCTGAACATTCGCAGGTACGGCTTGCCGCCCGCGCCGGTGATCGAGGTCCAGGCGCGATCAAGGGTGGCGGTGTAGGGCTCGTCCGGTCGCACCCGCAGGAGGTCGCCGAACGTGTCGAGCTGACGTTGGCGCGCGCGCCGGAGGACGGCCCGCAACAGGGCGTCGCGGGTGCCGAAGTGATAGATCAGCATGCGGGCCGAGGCACCGGTGGCAGTGGCCAGTGGCTCAAGCCGATCGGGCAGTCCGTGCGCGAGGGCGTAGTCGGCACACGCGTCGAGCAGTTTGTCCTTGATGTCTGGCTGCGGTCGCCTGCCCATGCCGACATCTTTTCGCGTAACGCGAGCTACGTCTACCGTTGATCGAAAGGCAGTCACGGCAGGCATGGAGGTAGCGATGAGGGTCGTGTTCGTGCATGGGGCGTGCGTACAGGACGGGGCGTGGTGGTGGCACCGCACCGCCGAACTACTGCAGGAACGGGGGGTTTTGAGCGTGGCCCCGGCGCTGCCGAGCTGCGGCGAGGCGGGCCGGCCCGGAGGCGTCGAAGGTCCGGGGCTTTCCGAGGACGTCGCGGCAGTGCGGCAGGCGCTGCTGGACAGTGACGAGCCGACCGTTGTGGTCGCCCACAGCTACGGCGGCATCGTCACCGCGGAAGCCGCCGCCGGCGTCGGTTCGGTACACCACCTGGTGATGGTCTCCAGCTACCTGCCCGAGGTCGGGCAGAGCCTGTCGGAGTTCGGGGACGGCAGCCCCGCCCCGTTCCTCGACGTCGACCCCGACACCGGCACCTTCGGGGTTCGCCCCGAGCTGCTTGTGGACACGTTCCTGCAGGACTGCGACCCCGAGGTCCAGGCGCGGGCGGCCGATCACCTGGCCCGGCAGAGCATGCAGGTGGCCGGGCAGGCGGTCGGGGCGGCCGCATGGCAGCAGGTGCCCTCGACATACGTCGTTTGTGCCCAGGACCGGGGCACCCCGCCGCGTCTGCAGCGCGAGTTCGCCCGCCGTGCCGGCAGCGTCATCGAGCTCGACGCCGGCCATCACCCGTTCCTGTCCCAGCCCACTGCTGTCCGGGACCTGTTGTTGAGCCTGTGACGGCGGCAGTCGCGGACGAGTCGGGCCCACGATCCGAGAACCTCCCGTTCGCCCTCGCGCTGTGCCGCCTCAGCCCGGCTCGCAGCGAGTCGTCGCACACGGAAGTGCGCAAGACCTGAGGTGCGCCCGGAGTCACCTTGCTCTGGGCAACGGCGGTACCGCGGAGCAGCGTGAGCATGAGGCGTGCGGCTTCGCGGCCCCATTCCTCGACAGGTGGGTGGACCGAGGGGATGTGCGGTTCGTCGTCCGCGCCCCCGTAGCCGGCGTCGAAACCGACGAGCGTCACGTCGTCCGGGACCTTGAGCTCTGATGTACGCAGGGTCGTCAGGGCACCCGCCGCTATCGCGCTGTCAGCAACGAGCACGGCGTCGATCTGGTTGCCACGAGCTCGGGGGCTGCTCATCGCCGCAGCGCCGGCACCTCGGGCGAAGTCCCCGTTGTGACTGACACGCTTCGGCGCCACCGGGGACGAGGCCCTGGGCATGGAGGATTCGGCGAGAGGGCCGACAACGGGCGCGGCGGCTGGCATCGACTTGCCCGGGCGAGGTCGCCCATGGCGTGCAGGAGGATCACGGAGGGTGGACCACGTCCAAACGGTTCCCGGTCAAGCTGGGGTACCCCACGAGTCCGAGCCTTCAGGGACGGAAGGTGCGGCGGTAGGTGTCGGGTGGGACGCCGACGCTGCGGTGGAAGTGGCGGCGCAGGGTGGTGGCGGTGCCCATGCCGGTGGCGGCGGCGATGGTGTCCACGGTGGCATCGGTGGTCTCCAGCAGTTGCTGGGCGTGGCGGATGCGCTGGGTGTGGAGCCATTGCAGGGGCGTGGTACCGGTGAGGTGTTTGAAGTGGCGGCCGAGGTGGCGTGTGCTCATGCGGGCTTTGCGGGCCAGGTCTTCCACGGTCAGTGGCTGGTCCAGCCGCTTCAGGGCCCAGGGGAGGAGCTCGTCCAGGGGGTGGTTGCCCGGGGCCGGGAGGGGGGTGGTGATGAACTGGGCCTGGCCGCCGTCGCGGTGGGGCGGGATGACCAGGCGTCGGGCGATCGTGTTGGCGTTGGCCGAGCCGTGGTCGAGGCGGACCAGGTGCAGGCACAGGTCCATGGCGGCGGCCTTGCCCGCGGAGGTGAGGACGTCGCCGTTGTCGACGTAGAGGACGTCCGGATCGACGGTGGCTTCCGGGTGGCGCCGGGCCAGTTCCCGTGTGTGGGCCCAGTGTGTGGTGGCACGCCTGCCGTCGAGCAGCCCTGCCGCGCCCAGGACGAAGGCGCCTGTGCACAGTGAGGCCACGCGGGCTCCGGCCGCGTGGGCCGCGTGCACCGCCTCCACCAGTTCGGCGGGCGGGGCGAGGTCGGTGTCGGCCCACCCGGGGACGATCACCGTGTCCGCGTGCGCGAGGTGGTCGAATCCGTGGTCGGGTTCCAGGTGGAAGCGGCCGATGTGCACCGGGCCGCTCCCGCACAGGGAGAAGTCGTACCAGGGGTTGACGATGTGCGTCAGGTCGGAGCCGAAGACCTCGATGGCCACGGACAGTTCGTAGTGGAGCATGCCGTCGGTAACGGCCAGGGCAACAGCGGGCATGTCCGAAACTGTACGCGGCATGTCGTTTCCGACACTCGTGCGGGGTGTTGGCGGAGGGACAAGATGTGGAGGTCGGGCCGCGGCGGATCGATTCCGCGGCGGGCGTTCGAGTACAAGGGAGCGGTCTCATGGGGTCAGGTCAGCTGGTGACGGTGTTCGGCGCTTACGGTCACACCGGGCGGTTCGTGGTCGCGGAGTTGGCTTCGCGTGGGTACGTCCCCGTGCTGTCCGGGCGCAACGCACAGGCACTGCAAGAGCTGGCACATGAGCACGGGGTGGAGGCCCGGGTGGCGTCGGTCGACGATGCGGCGTCATTGGACCGGGCCCTGGCGGGAACAGCGGCGGTCATCAACTGTGCCGGCCCCTTCGCGCAAACCACCGGCCCGGTGATCGAGGCCGCGCTCCGCGCGAGGATCCCCTACCTGGACGTGGCAGCCGAGCTCGAGGCCAACCTCGACACCTTCGCCCACTACCGCGAACGGGCGCGGGACGCAGCAGCGGTGATCGTTCCCGCCATGGCCTTCTTCGGCGGCCTCGGCGACCTGCTGGCCACCGCGGCGATGGGCGACTGGACCGACGCCGACGAGGTGCACATCGCCTACGCACTCAGCAACTGGCACCCCACCGCCGGAACCCGGCGCTCGGGCGCGGTCTCCCGCGAGCGACGCGGTGAGTACCGCTTGCGCTACCGCGGCGGCGAGTGGGAGCACCGCACCGATGCCGCGCCCACTACGGAGTGGACCTTCCCGGAACCGATGGGATCCCGGTCGGTGATCGGGGAGTTCACGATGGCCGACGTCGTCACCGTGGCCCAGCACCTCGCCAGCCCCGACGTGACCACCTACATGACCACCCAGGCCGTCCGAGACATCGCCGCCCCCCACACGCCGACACCGACCGCCGCCGACGAGAGCGGGCGCTCGGACCAGACCTTCCTCGTGGACGTCGTCGTCCGCTCCGGCGGAGCCGAACGCCGGGCCACAGCAGGCGGTCAGGACATCTACGCCGTCACTGCGCCCCTCGTCACCGAGGCCCTCGAACGTGTCCTGGCGGGCCGCACCAAGACCGTCGGTGTCGTCTCCGCCGGCGAGATCTTCGACGCCTCCGACTTTCTGCACGCCCTCGCCCCGCACATCACATTCGACCTGCACCCGCAGAAGCAGTACGCCTGATCGGGGCCGTCAGTCGTTGCCGTAGCAGAGCGTCCCCAACGAAGGGAACCAGCCACTCGCCGCCGCATGCTCCCCATCCGAGCACGGCTTCGCCCATCTCGAGAACCGGCGGATACTCACCGAGATCCGCACCGATCCCGTCCGCGTGAGGCCCAGGGGAGACCTCCGTGCACCAGGACGGCTGTCTCCAAGAGGGTTGCTTCGTCGCCGAGTTGACGGGATTGAACACCCGCGAGGGTCGGCCGGAGGACATACTGCTGATCGTTCGCCGCGTCAGGCCCGCCCATCAGCACCTGAGGAGTCTTGAACGTGCTGCACCCCTCCCGTGCCGATATGGAAGACCGGGTGCGCACCAACAAGGCAATGAGTGAGGGCACCAGGAAATGAGGGCTCGTTGATGAGTGAAGGCGCGATCTTCAGCGGTTGGGACGTTCTGGATGCCTCCCACAAGGCACTTCGTGTGGCGGTGGGCGGCGTCCCCGCCGAGGCCTGGCACCTGCCGACGCCCTGTGAGGGCTGGAATGTCGCCCAGGTCTTCCAGCATGCCGTCGGCGATCAGATCGGTTTCGCCGCCGCGCTGACCGGCGAACCTGGCCCCGGCTTCGATCCGTTCGACCCGTCGGGTGAGATGGAGGGGGTGTACCCGTCGGCGTTTTTGGAGGACGGCCTCGCGCGTGCGGCGAGGGCGTGGGCGGAGGTCGACCGGAACGCCGCCGAGGTGGCCACCCCGGTGCCGCCGCACAGGATGTCCCCGTGGTCGGGCTCGGCAGCGTGCGGGCTGGACGCAGCGGTCCACGCCTGGGACATCGCCCTGGCGACGGGCCGGCCGTCGCCGCTCACACCCGAGCTGGCCCGCCCCCTCCTCAGGGTCGCCAGGGAGATCGTCGAGCCGCTGCGCTCGTACGGCGCGTTCGCTGCCGCCCTGGCACCCGAGCGGGGTGACGACGACATGGCGGTCCTCCTGCGTTACCTCGGCCGCGACCCTCGCTGGAGTACCTCTTGAACGTCAATGCGTAGAGCCTTGTCCGATCCTGGAGTGGTTCACTCGGCCGCCTCGCCGTTCGTTGCCGACCTTCTGAGCGTGTTGGGGGAGCGAGGATTCACCGGCGCGCCGTGATGTCTCGGCCGGGACGGCGCGGGGCGGGACACTTCCGGCGGGCCAGGCTGGGTGCCGTGCGGGGTCAAGCAGTGGACCGACGTGCAGGTCGCTGTGGCCGGTGTCGTGGCCGGTGCCGTGGTGCGGGACATGCTCTGTCACCCGGGGCTTTCTCGCTGGGGGCATCAGGTCGTCTGCCGCTACGACGTGGGGCCCGACAGCGCCGTTTCCAAGGAGGGCCGGCCGGTCTCCTTCATCGATCTCGCCCCTTGAAGAAGCGCAGGAGGGGCGCTGGGTCCGTGACGCCGTGGAACGGCAGGTCATCAACGACATCGGCGCCGCCACAAACCCTCTCCATGGCGGACGGATGGCCCCGTTCACCGAGGACTCGTGGCACGTACGCATCGGGAGGGTCGCGAACTGGGCCGGGGTACTGCGGCTCGCGGCCCGATCAGGCGGATGGGTGCTCCAACCCGTCGCCGGGCGCATCCCGCCAAACCCTGCTGGCATGACCGAGCTGCTGTCTGGCATCTACGTGGTCGGCGAGCAAGGAGAAATCTGGATGCGGCAGCTCCTGACGGGTGAGCTGCCACCAGAAGACGAGATCGCGAAGGCTGAAGGCTTCCTCACCGGGCCGGGATCCGTAGAGGACCTTGAGCTCTTCTTCTACGACTGAATCACCGTTGCTTCGTCGTCATCGCCGCGTCCATATGAGGAGGATGGCGGCGAGGTGGAGTGCGGCCTGGTAGGCGATGGCGTGGAACGAGCCGAGTTCATCGGGCAGGTCCCGCCAGGGCGAGCAGGTGCGGTACCTCCACGCGATGACTTCCAAGGTTCGACGGTGATCGGCCCACCGCCGACCACGGACCGGATCGGCCGACATCAGCGGCTCGATCCGGTCCCACATCGCATCAGTGATCACTAGTCGGACACATCCGATCAACAGGCGAACCGATCAAAGAGACACGCTTTAGACGCAGCGCGGCCGGGGCACCGGCTGGTGGAGCGGCGCACTGACCCTCGGGCAGTTAGGGCGTGTTGCGAAAGTGGATCAAGGGGCTCGTTCGGTGTCTGGTATGGGTCGTGTGATGCTGGCGCAATGACTGATCAACGCGAGGTTGTCATCGTCCGATGGCCAGGTCAGGGCCCTTCCGTGGATCGGTTGGCCGAGTTGCTGGCGGCCTACCATCTGCGGACGGAGGCAGAGAAGGGCGAGGCCGTTGTCGATGTGGACGGGTTGCCGGACCGCTACCGGGCAGAAATCTTGGACCCGCGGGCCGCGTTCGCCGACGATGTCGTGCTGATGGCTCTGAGCGGCGACACAGCCGTGGGCTGCCTGGTGGTGACCGCCCCCGTCGGCGGCCGGTCAGAGGTCAAGAGGCTCTGGACAGACCCGGCATTCCGGAGCCGGGGCATCGCGTCCGGCCTGGTCAGCGCAGCGCTTGCGCATTCCGCGGAAAGTGGCGTCAGCACGGTACGGCTGTCGGTATGGAAGTGGCGGGCAGGTGCCGTCGCCCTGTACGAACGGCTCGGTTTCACCGTCGCCGAGTCGTGGGAGGAACGGGATCAGCTGGTGTGCATGGAGCGTGCTGTGTGAGGGGTCACAGCCACTCGTTGATGGCTGCGACCAGCACGGTTGCCTCGTATCGGACGGCGAGCTTGTCGTATCTCGTCGCCACCGCGCGGTGCCTCTTCAGCCGGTTGATGCCGCACTCAAGGAGTAAGCCGTAATGCCCACATAGATGTGCCCGAGGTGGGGAACAGGCCTGTTGTAGGGGTTGATGGCCTGCTCAACACCGCTGCTTTTGTTCGGCAGTTGCGTGAGCGACTGGCTGATGACGGAGAGGGCGGTGAGGGTCAGTGGACGGACATGTCGCCGCTGAGCTCCCCAGATTCCGCAGTGGGGAGCCGTTCCGGAGCTGAACCGCCACCTCGTGGTGCGGTTGCTGGCAGTGCTGGCCGCACGGATGGTGACCGCGGTGGACCCGGACGCGCAGGACGGGGGTGACCTCGGTGAGCACGATGGCTGCAGCGCCGTGGGACCGGATTGAAGGCAAGATCCAGCCGTGGCATCGTGACCGGCTCGCGGTGGTCTATGTCCGTCAGTCGACTCCCCAGCAGGTCCTCGATCACGCCGAGTCCACCCGGCTGCAGTACGGACTCACGCAACGGGCCGTCGACCTGGGCTGGGCTGCGTCCCGGGTCCTGGTGATCGACGAGGATCTGGGCCACTCCGCATCCGGTGTCGTGGACCGGGCGGGCTTCCAGCGTCTGGTCTCCGAGGTCGGCCTGGACCACGTGGGCCTGGTGCTGGGCATGGAAATGTCGCGTCTGGCCCGCAGCGGCCGCGAATGGCATCAGCTGCTGGAGCTGTGCGCGCTGTCGGGTGCTCTGCTGGCGGACCCGGACGGGGTCTATGACCCCGCCGAGCACAACGACCGGATGCTGCTGGGACTGAAGGGCACGATCAGCGAAGCGGAACTGCATCTGATCAAGCAGCGGATGTGGAACGGACGGATCGGCAAGGCTCGTCGCGGCGAGCTGGCAGTGCCACTGCCCGTGGGCTATCTGCGACGCCCGGACGGTCAGGTCGTGCGTGATCCGGACGAGCAGGTGCAGGCCGTGGTCCGTCTGGTCTTCGACCTGTTCGACGAACTCGCCACGATCAACGCGGTGTTGCGGTTCCTGGTCGACCACGGCATCCAGATAGGCATCCGGGTGCGCGAGGGTCCCGAACGCGGGACGCTGGCCTGGCGGCGTCCCAGCCGGATCGTGATCCAGAACATGCTCCGCCACCCCGCCTATGCCGGGGTCTATGTCTATGGCCGCAGCCGGACCGATCCCCGCCGCCGTGTGGCGGGACGCCCGTTCACCGGGCGCGTCCGCAGGCCGCCCGAGGACTGGCTGGTCTATCTGCCCGACGTCCTGCCTGCCTATATCAGCGCCGAGCGGCATGAACGCAACCTTGCGCGGATCGAGGCGAACCGGGCCCGTTCCCAGAGCATGGGCGCCTTGCGCGACGGGCCGGCCCTGCTGGTCGGGCTGGTCTTCTGCGGGCGGTGCGACACCCGCATGGTCGTGCACTACCAGCGCGGCCAGGGCGGAAAGCTGTGGCCGAAGTACGAGTGCAGCCGGGCGAAGGCCGACTACGGCGGTGAGCTGTGCCAGCAGTTGTCCGGGATCTGCGTCGACCGCTATGTGACCGGTCTGCTGCTTGCAGCGATGGCGCCGGCCGCTCTGGAGGTCTCGCTGCAGGCGGCCGAGCAGGCCAAGCAACGGCGCAAAGAGGTGGACCGGATCTGGCAGCAGCGTCTGGAACGAGCGGGCTATGCGGCCGACCGGGCCCGGCGCCAGTATCAGTTGGCCGAGCCCGAGAACCGCCTGGTGGTGAGGGAACTGGAGAAGGAGTGGGAGCATGCGCTGGCCGAACGGCGGCGGCTCGGTGAGGAGTACGACCGCTTCATCGCAGCCCGGCCCCGCATCCTCACCGTCGCCGAGCGTGACCAGATCCGGGCCCTGGCCGCCGACCTCCCCGCCGTCTGGCAGGCACCCACCACGACCGATGCGGACCGGAAACAGCTGACCAGGCACTTGATCGAGAGGGTCACCGTCACCGTCGTCGGGGACAGCGAGCGCGTCACCGTCCAGGTCACCTGGGCCGGCGGACACCGCACCACCGGCGAACTCGTCCGCCCGGTCGCCCGCCTGGACCAGCTCAGCTACTTTCCCCGCCTGGCCGCGCGGGCCCGCCAACTCGCCGAAGCCGGCCACTCCGCCCCGGCCATCGCGAAAATCCTCAACTCCGAGGGCTTCCGCCCGCCCAAACGCCGCGAACACTTCGGCACCCAGGGCGTCCGCACGCTGTTGCAGGAACTGGGCTGCGTCAGCCACCAGGAACAAGCTCTTCGGCGGGGAGCCGCACCACTCGGCCACCACGAGTGGTGGCTGACCGACCTCGCCCGCGAGCTCGGCATGCCCCGGGTGACGCTCTTCGGATGGATCAAACGCGACTGGGTCACTGCCCACCAGCTCACCGACCAGCGACGGTCCTGGACCATCCACGCCGACCCCGCAGAAGTCGAGCGACTCCGCCAGCTCCACCAGCAGTCCCGCGGCCACCGACCACGACAAGCCTGGCTCGACCACCAGCAGGCGACGATAATCCGAAACGAGGAAGGAAACCACGGCAATGACGTCGAACCGCACGTATGACAGCACTGCGGCTTGCTCATCTCCACCGCGTGTCGCTCGCGGTAGTCGACCTTGTCGAACTTCGGCGGTCGGCCGCCGCGCGAGCCACGCTTCTTACGGTTGCGGACCTGGTCGGCCTTCTCCGGAATCGTGCAGCGGATGCCACGCCGGCGCAGATAGACGCGGTTCAAGCGTGACCCGTACTCCTTGTCAGCGCGGACCTGGGCCGGCCGGGTACGCGGCCGGCCCAAACCGAGGCGGGGCACCCGGATGGCTTCCAGGACCGGCTGGAACTGCGGGCTGTCGTGCCGCTGGCCCGCCGTGACCAGCAGCGACAACGGCTTCTGTCCCTGCTCAACCGCCAAATGCAGCTTCGTGGTCAGCCCGCCGCGCGAGCGCCCCAGGCCATGGTCGTCGGGCTCGGTCTCGACGCCACCAGGAGGCTCCTTCTGCGCGGCCCCTTTTTACGGGCCCCGGCAGCATGCTGGTGGGCCCGCGCGATCGTGGAGTCCACGCTGACGTCCCAGGTGATCAGGCCCTTCGCGTCGGCCTCGGCCTGCAGCTGGACAAAGATCTGCTTCCAGGTGCCGTCCCGCTGCCAGCGCCGGAACAGGTCGTAGGCCCGGTCCCACGGCCCGTACCGCTCCGGCACGTCGCGCCACGGCGCACCGGCCCTGGTCCGCCACCGTATGCCGTCGATCAGCTGCCGCCGCGTCCACGTCTGCGGACGGCCTGGCTTCTTGCCCGTCGGCAACAACGGCTCCAGCCGGGCCCACTGGCCGTTCGTCGGATCTCCACGCCGCACGAAACGCGATCATCCACGGCCTTGATCCACTTTCGCAACACGCCCTAGCCCGCTGGTCGTTGCGGGCCTGTGTGCCGCCGCCGGAGGCCTCCAGCCCGCGCTGGCCGCCCTGGCCGTCGTGGCAGCCCTCCTTGCCATGACGCTACCGGTGACCCTGCGCCGCCAGAACGACCCGCTGACACCGTCCCCCGGCCAGCCACTGAGCCCATGACCGCCTGCGAACGCCTGCGACGAGGTCCGCAGGGCCTCGGGATGGACGTCGAGCTGCTCGGCGATCCGCCGGATCGCACCGGTCCGGCCGACGGGGCCCCTGTGGGCCTCCATCTCCATCCGCGTCGCACGTTCAGGCAACTCGACTCCACCCAACTCGGGACAGTCCGATGTCTCCATCAAATCCGGGGCGATGCACACTCACGTGTGCTCGCAGCGTTGGTCAGGTGAATCAGAAGTGGGTGGCGATCCCGAAGACGCGACGGAGTTGAGTCATGTCGTGCTGATCGCGGTCCGTCGGCTCGTATCCCTGATGGAAATACACCTGCTGCTCGACGGACAGACACGGGACTTCCCAATGCTTATGTCAAGCCGCTTCTGTGGTGGGAAGTGAGGAGTGATAGCACTCGCTGTCGCGGATCATCGCCCACAGAACGTTGATGCGTCGACGTGCGAGGGCGAGGAGAGCCTGCTTGTGCCCCTTTCCTTCGCTCCGCTTTCGCTGGTAGTACGTCTTGGAGGCGGGGCAGGACTTGAGGCTGGCCATCGCCGACAAGTACATGGCCCGCAGCAGGCCGCGGTGGTAGCGGCGGGGTCTGCGCAGGTTGCCGCTTACGCGGCCGGAGTCGCGGGGCTGCGGGGCCAGGCCGGCGAAGCCGGCCAGGCGGTCGGCACTGCCGAAGGCATCCATGTCGCCACCCGTCGCGGCGATGAACTCGGCGCCGAGCCTGGGCCCCATACCGGGCAGGCTGCGGATCACCTCGGCGTGGGGATGTTCGCAAAACCGGGCCTCGACCAGGGCGTCGAGTTCCGCGACCTCCTCGTCGAGGGCCAGCACCGCCTTCGCGAGGCGGGCCACCATCGCGGCGGCCAGTTTCTCGCCGGGCAGCGTGGTGTGCTGGGCCCGGGCGGCTTCCACGGCGATGTGAGCGAGTGCGGCGGCACCTTTGACCTTGCGGTTCTTCAGCCAGGTCTCGATCCGCTTCGCGCCTGCGCGGCGGATCGCTGACGGCGTCTGGTAGCCGGTCAGAAGGATCGCAGGACCCTTGTTGGTCAAGTCCAGCGCCCGTTCCAACGCAGGGAATATCTCCAGCAGTTGGGCCCGGAGGCGGTTGATCTGCCGGGTGCGGTCGAAGACCACGTCAAGGCGCCGGGTGGTCAGGGTGCGCAGGTCGACAGCGATCTCTTCCCCGGGCCTGAGCAGTCCCAGGTCCCGGCGGACGCGGGCCTGGTCGGCGATGACGAAGGCGTCTTTCGCGTCGGTCTTCCCCTCGCCCCGATAGGTGGCCGAGGCTCGGTGAACCGCCAGGCCGGTGAGGTAGGCGACTGGCTGGTCGTGGGCGATGAGCAGGCCGATCAGCAGGGCGGCGCCCCCGTGGTTGAGATCGACGGCCCAAAGCGCATCGTCGGATATCGCCAGCACTTCGCCGATCAGCGCCAGCAGCTCACTCTCGTCGTTCAGGGTCCGGCGGGACAGCAACCGCTCGCCCTCTGCATTGATCACCACGGTGTGATGATGCGTCTTGCCGATGTCCACCCCGGCCCAGATCTCGGACATATGCCCCTCCGCCAGTTCGTCTGACATTGATCCCGCAGACGACCTCGCCGACGTTGTCCTACAGCAGCGATCGAGTCGCGTCTCCCAATCAGCGGTCGAGTCGTCGCGGGGCTCTGGGCGGCCAAGTCCCGTAAGCCATCTGTCGGCTCAGCCTTTACAGCCATACCCGGAGCCCCCGGGCCCCTCTGATCCTACGAACGATCAGATCAGACCCACGCCTTGAAAGGTAGGACAGCCGTTCTCTTGACCGTCCCGGTCACGAAGCACGATGAGGGATAGGTGAAGGGGCGTTCCGGTTCGGGTGAAGCCTGCACCGCCGAGCCATCGTCGGCGAAGACGAGGGGGTGAAGGTCGATCTCCCGGCCGTCCGGAGCAGTAACGACAAAGCGGATGGGCCTCCAGCTCAGGCTCTCCACGAATCCGGCCTCAGCGAGAGCGGACATCACAACGTTCTCCTGGTCCTGCCGGTGCATCAGGTCCAAGTCGCGATGATCTCGGGTCTGTTCACCTACGAGAGCGTCGATCCCCCATCCTCCGCCGATCCAGACGTCCACCTTTGCTTGTCGCAGCAGAGCAAGGACAGACAACACGTCTTCAGCCGTCATCACGCGACGCAGGCTAGAAGCGATCGCCTCGGACAGCGAACGAATTCCTTTGAGGGGGCGCCTCAGGTCACGGTGACGGGTCAGGGAGTGAGGCAGTGATCGTCTGGGGCGGAACGTAGGCTGATCGGACCTCCCGGGGCGGTGCTTCTGCGCCGATGCGCGGATCGCATGGGGCTGACGGACGTGTCGGCCGGGGTTGCTGCCGGCCGCGCCGCATTCGGCTTGCGGGACCGTGCGGGGGTGCTGGTGCACCTTGCGATCGCGATCGTGCCGGGGGCAGCGAATTTGACGGCGATTGAGCAACTCCATCTGCATCAACGGCCGTTGTTCGGACTTGCGGCCTCGGACGCCACTGCGGGGCGCACGCTGGCCGTACTCGACGAGGCCACCCTGGCGAAGAGCGCGAGGGCGCGGGCGAGGGCGCGCCAGCATGAGTGGAGTCTGCTGCATCTGCGGCCAGGTGGCTTCCCGTGGCTGACGGTGGCAGCCTGAGGTTTTGTCTCAGCTCAGTTCCTCGCCAGACCGGGCAGGTGATCGGAGAGATGCATCGCGTGGAGCTGCGCGAACTCGTCATGCGTGCAGCGTCCGTAGGCGGGGTGGGTGGCATGGTCTGCGGTGTGGCCGTTGAACACGGCCACGGCGTCGGCGAGATCGGCCGCAGCGTCGGACACCGCCAGGCCGGGGTCGAGCGGTGGTGCCCCGTCGATCTCCGCACCGAGCGGATGCTTCATGGCTCCTCGGCGGAGGAAGACCTGTTTGGCCATGCGCCCTACCGTGGCCCGGTACAGGGCAGGCTTGAGTACGGGATATCCGATCACGGAGTAGCGGACGGTCTGGGCGCAGTGCTGCACGGTCTGGGAGAGGTTCCAGGTGCTGCCGGGCGCAAGCAGGTCGTGCTCGGGGCGGGCGACGTCCTGGTGGAGCCGCTCAACGAACTGCTCAAGGTCTGGGGAGGACATGACGGGAGCCTACGCGGCGATGGTGAACTCACGAAGCCAGAGGGTCTGACGGAGATTTCACCCCGCAGTGTGGCCAAGCGGGGAAGTCCGCCGCCGAACGTCATGGGCTGCTCGGCTGCGCCGACGTGAGGTCGAGCCTTCGGTCCGGTGCCCGGTCAGCGGCTCCAACTCGATGGCGGCTTCGTCGCCGGGGCGGACCTCGTTGTCGTCGCGGGCGGCGAGGAGGGTGCCGCCCGTGGTCCGTGAAGGCGAAGTCGTCGATGTACGGCATCCCGGTCGCGCGGACCTGGATGGTGCCGGCCGTACCGTGCGCGGTGACCGGGAGGTGCAGGACGGTGCCCTTGTTGAGATTGGTGGCCCGCACGGCCTCATTGTGCAGCTTCAGCCCGTTGGCGCCGGCGAAGGTGCTGGGCTTGCCGGGGTGGCTTCAGGCGCCTTCCGGCAGGCGTGTCAGCGCCAATTGCGCAGGAGACGCCGTGAGTTGCGGACGAAGCGGCGACGGCCCTGAGGCCGCCGCCGCGTGTTGGGTTGAGCCGAAGCTCAGTAGTGGTCACCTACAGAGCCGGTTGAGCTGCTGGATAAGACCGGTCGAAGCAGTCTGGTTGTCACCAATGAGGCACGCGACTTGTCGCAAACGCTCATTCAGCCATGGTCTCCTGCATGGCGGGCCGTATCTCGCAGTCGGACTACTCGGTGATCAGCCCGCGAACTCGTCCGCGGAGCGGGTGTCGTGGGCCTTGCGCAAGGACAGGACCTCGTCGACGTGCTCCTCGGCCCAGGTGGTGATCGGCTCCATGACGGGCCGCAGGGAGTGGCCCAGCGGGGTCAGTTCGTACTCCACGCGGGGCGGGACCTCGGCGAAGACCGTGCGGGTGAGCAGGCCGTCACGTTCCATTCCCCGCAGGGTGTAGGTGAGGACCTTGGGCGTCACGTGATGAAGCAGATCCCGCAGTTCACTGAACCGCATGGGGCCGTCGCCCAGGCTCAGCACGATCAGCACCGACCACTTGTCACCGATGCGGTCGAGGACCAGCCGGGACGGGCAGCAGATCTCGGAGTCGGCGGCAGCTTCTTTCATCATATCCAAAGGGTACTTCAGTATCTTTGAAGTAACCAGTATCTCATTGATACCTTCCCGGTGAAGGCGTGTGCGCGGTACACGCGATGACTACGAGGAGGTCATGGGATGCGCATCTTGCTCATCGGAGCCACCGGGATGATCGGCAGCCGGATCGCTGCCGAGGCGGGCGAGCGGGGCCACGAGGTGACCGGTGTCACGCGCAACGGGAAGGACGGCACCCTCGCGGCGGACGCGAGCGACGCCGACACCGTCGCGCGCCTGGCGGCCGGCCACGACGCGGTGGTCCTGGCCGTGTCACCGCCACGAGGCGGCATCGAGGCCACCGAGTCACTGCTGGAGGTGGGCCGCGGCGTACTGGACGGCGTACGCAGGGCCGGGGTGCGTCGCCTGGTGGTGGTGGGCGGCGCGGGCATCCTGGAGGTCTCGCCCGGTGTACGGGTCGTCGACACCCCCGGGCTCCCAGAGGACGCCCTGCCGCCGGTTCGCGCCCAGGTGGCGCTGTTCGAGCTTGTCCGGGACGACGCCGACGACCTGGAATGGACCTACCTCTCCCCGCCCGTGGTGATCACGCCTGGCGAGCGCACGGGCGCGTACCGGACAGGCGATCACCAACTGCTCAGCGACGGCGAGGGCAACAGCCACATCAGCACCGAGGACTACGCCGTCGCTCTCGTCGACGAGCTGCAGCGGGGCGAGCTCACCCGCCGCCCCGTCCACGTCGCGTACTGACCGGCTCACACAAACGGAGTTGGCACGTCACCGGCACGCGTGGTGTGGGTTGCCAACCAAATATCGGAGGAGCACCACATGACGAACAACGACAGCACCGCCGACGCGGTCGGCGTAGTCAAGGCGTACATGCAAGCGCTGCAGATCAAGGACACTGACACGATCTTGCGGCTCTACGCCGACGAGGCCGAGATCATCCCCGAGAACCTGCCCAGCCTGCGCGGCCGCGACGCCGTTGACTCCTTCTACGCCAGCACCTTCGCCGCCATCGGGATGGAGGTCGACGTGGAGGTGGTCTCGACCGAGGTCTACGACGAGATCGCGATCGTCCGATCCGAGCAGCCCGTCACGGTGATTGCCGTGGCCGACGGCACTCGCACCCAGGCCTACTTCCGCGAGCTGTTCGTGCTGCGTCGCACGCCGGACGGGTGGCGCATCCACAAGTACATGTTCTCCCAGAGCCCAGGGCAGGCCTAGAAGCCGGCGGTCACCGACCACGGTCGCGAAAGGCGCACAAGCCCGAGGATCTGGGCCGACTGTGGCTCGACCGCGCCGAGGCCGGGGACACCGACGGTGTGCTCACGCTGTACGAGCCCATCGGGGCCTGTAACTTCCAGGGTTCGGCCAGCACCGGCTGCAGCGGACTGCGCAAAGCCTACGAGGCGATGCTGGCCGGCACCCCGAAGATGCCCTCACATCCCCATAGCGAACCGGTGCTGGAGCCAGGCCGTCATATGAGCTTGCAGTCCGGCCGGTGACAACAAGCCTGCCTATGTGCCAACTATCGCGCTCCGGCTCATCGGTGCATGTGTTCGGTGCGATGTGGAGTGCGTGTCAGCGCTTGGTGTAGATGAAGCCGAGCTTGTCGATCTCGTCGCCGGACCGTCCGTTGAACCCGGCGAGCTGCCAGCCCGACGGCGCGGTGCGGGTCACACAGTCGGACGTGGTGGATCCGCCGGACAGGCTTCTGCCGAGGTTCGTGGCGAACTTGGCGTAGAAGATCCGGGTGTGTCCGTCCTTCTCTCCTTGGCACAGCTGGGCGGAGGTGATGTACTCGCCGCTGCCCAGGGTCAGGGACGACGCCGTGCCGCCGGTGCCGCCGTGGGTGAGGACCTTGCCGTTGTCGAGGGTCAGGCCGACACCGTCGACGCGGGAGCCGCTGCGCAGCGAGAGGCTGACAGGGCGGGCGCCCGCCGGTACGGCGTCGATGTCGTTGTAGTAGTCGCCGTGGGGGCCGCCGTACTGGTCGCTGAGCTGGAAGTCGGCATTGCGCGACCAGGAAAAGCCGACCGAGATCGGGTCGTGGTCGGAGAGCATCTGCCCGGCGTCGGTGAGGAACTTGGCGTGCTCGTTGTTGTACGACGTGGCGTTGAGCGAGACGAGTTTGCTGCTGCGGTAGAGGACCTTGTCGACGACCTCGCAGGTGTTGGGGACGGTGGTTCCGGTCTGGTCGCAGACCAGGGCGTCGCTGCCCTTGGTGGGCGGGGTGCCGCCGCGGATGAGCTTCACCCAGGCGTCGGTGAGTCCGTTGGCGGCGCCGAACTCGGCGATGGTGTCGGCGCTGCGGGTGTAGCGGGTGTTGGTGTCGCCCATGACCACGACGGCGTTGCCGGCGGAATGGGTGCTGATGAAGGCGGTGAGCTGGGTGAGGTTGTCGGCGCGGGATGCCTCGTCGCCGTCGTTGGTGCCGGCGTTGGTGTGCAGGTTGTAGAAGTCGACGTAGACACCCTCCGCGAGGCGCTCACGTATGAACGTGAACCCCTTGGGCGTCAGGCAGTCGCCGGAGTCCCACTGGCAGGAGTTCCAGTGCACCCGCTCGAAGTCGCCCTCGTCGTAGGGGAGTTTGGACAGGGTGTTGAGACCGCTGCCGATTCCTGCCCCACCGCTGGTGGGCGTTCGGTAGGCGTGCGCCGTGTCCGCGGCGTAGAGGTAGGCGTGGTAGTTGAAGTCCTCCTCCACGTGCACGATGTCGTACGGGGCGATGCGCTGGCCGATGGCCGTGGTGCTCGTGTCGCGCGGTGTGGACGCGCTGGAGAGGATCGCGGGCAGGCCCGCGACGTTGTAGGTGAGGGTGCTGAAGGACCCGGAAGCCGTGTCCGCGGCAGCGGCGGGGGACGCGGTCGCGACGAACCCGCCGCAGGTGATGGCCGCGGCCGTGAGGCAGGTGAGAAGACGGCGCATGAAGTGGAACTCCTGTGAAGTGGAGGGGGCAGCGGAAATTTACCGCCGGTAACCCACTTCTGTCGCCGGCTGGTCAGGGAGGGATCGAAACGTGACCACGTGGTCCAGGCCAGCGGCGCACCTGTGGCGGCGTCAACGACGCGGGGGCCCTCCGCAGGGCATCAAGGACGCACTCGGATTTGGCGACCGCTTCACCCATGGCCTCGACGTGGACGGCGGCCTCCACCTGCTGTGGGGCCGCCCCGCGGCGCCGATAGGTCAGGCCAGGCCGGCCGCGATGGCGCGGCGCACGGCGTCGGCCCGGTCCCGGATGTCGGCCTTGGCGAAGAGGTTGTTGATGTGCGTCTTGACGGTCGCCTCGCTCACGAAGAGCTTCTCGGCGATCGCGCGGTTGGGCAGGCCCTGGCCGATCAGGGTGAGTACCTCGCGTTCGCGGGGCGTGAGATCCGCGGGCAGTTGCTGTCCGGACGCCGTCGGCCTGGCGCGGACGGTGGCCAGCAGACGATCCTGGACCTCGCGATCCAGGACGGACTGGCCCGCGGCGGCGGCGCGGATCGCGCGGACGATGTCCTGGCGTCCGGCGTTCTTCGTCAGATAGCCGCGGGCGCCCGCGCTGAGGGCGGCCAGGATCGAGTCGTCGTCGGCGAACGTGGTGAGCACGACGACGGCCACCTCGGGGTGTTCGTCGCTCAGCCTGCGGGTGGTCTCGATTCCGTCGAGCACGGGCATGCGCAGGTCCATCAGCACGACGTCCACCGGACCGGCGGCGACCGCGTCCAGTACGCCGTTGCCGTCCGCGACCGCCGCGACGACGTCGATGTCCTCGGCCAGAGCCAACACCGCGGCGAGCGGTTCGCGGATGGCGGCCTGGTCGTCGGCGACGATCACGCGCAACGGCCGGGAGTTCTCGGTGGGTTCACTCATCGCGGGATCACTGCCTCCACTTGCCAGCCGCCTTGGTCCGGTCCCTCGGTGACCGGTCCCGCGGTGAGGGTGCCGCCCAGCAGGGCGACGCGTTCGCGCATTCCGATCAGTCCCATTCCGCTGCCGACCCCCGAGTTCACCGTACGGGTGGCGTGTCGGTTGCGGATCGTCAGTGTCGTCGAGGAAGCCGCGAAGGCCAGTTCCGCCCGCACCTCACCGCCCGGGGCGTGCCGTGCGGCGTTGGTCAACGATTCCTGGGCGATCCGCAGCAGGTTCTGGGTGACCCGGGCCGGTACCTCCACGGGGGTTCCGGAGACGGTCAGGGCGTCGCGGTGGCCGGACGACTCGAGCATCGCGGTGAGGGTCTCCACCAGCGGCAGCGAGTCCTCGCGGAGCGCGTGGACGGTCCACTGCGCCTGCTTCAGGCTCTCCTTGACGAGACTGTGGGCCCTGTTGTTGGCCGCCCTGACCTTCTCCAGGTCGCCGTTGTCGAGAAGGGCGTCGGCCAGTTCCAGCTGCATGTTGATCCCGGCCAGGGTGTGCGCCAGGACGTCGTGCACGTCCCGGGCGATCCGGCCGCGTTCGGCGAGTACAGCGGCCTGGGCCTCGGCCCGGGCGGCGCGCTCCGCGCTCTCGGCCGCCGACAGCGCGGCGTCCACGGCTTGGTGCTGGACGCGGTTGAGTATCCCGATCAGGACAGGTGCGCCGGTGGCGAGGCCGACGGCCCAGGGCAGCAGGTGGTGACCGGGTCCGACACCGAAGTACAGGATGCCGCCGCAGAGCAGGCTGCAGGCCATCGCCAGGACGAGGGCCTGTTTGGTCGGCAGTCGGTATCCGGTGTGACCGCAGAGGAAGAAGGCGAAGAGGTAGCCCGTTCCGCTGCGGCTGAGGCCGATCAGCGCGGCCGCCGCGAGGACGCCCAGCGACAGCCAGACGAGGGCGGCACGCGGCGGGACCTTGCCCGGGGGCAGGCCCCGGGCCAGCAGCGCCGCACAGTTCAGTACGAACAGGACCGCGACCACCAGCCCCGGCCCGCTGACGCCCATCGGCCGGATCGTCAGGGCCCCACTGACGATGACCGCCACGGTCAGGGCCCACTGCGCCCGGGGGTCCCGGCCCGGGATCGGCCGCGGGGCGGCCGATGAGGGCGGGACCTGTCCGGGGGAGGAGGCGGTCTCGGCGGTGGGCACGGCCAGACCATAACTCACGGTCGGACCGCGACACGGTTCGAGGCAGGGGTGGGCTGCCCGGCGGTCAGCATCCGGCTGCGGATGAAGATCGTGGCCAGCCGGGTGACGACCTCGGTGAGCGCCATCAGGACGAAGGCCGCCACCCATGCCTGGTCGCTGGTGATGTGGTGGGCGATGCTGAACCGGGCGACGTCGTCGGCGCCGCCGCCGTGCTCGGTCCACAGCTGGAAGCCCATCCGGGCACCCATGCCGAGCACCCACAGGATCGCGGAGACCGCCCCCGCCTTGATCAGGATGTGCTCGCCCGCGGACCTGACCCGGGTGTAGACGCCGCCGGCGATGCCGAGTACGGCGCCTGCTCCCACGAGCGCTCCGACCAGTATCAGGTCGTTGCCCCCGGTGGGAACGGAGTCCAGGTACGTGTGAGCCACGAAGGCCACGATCCCCAGCGGGATCAGGAAGGTCTTGAGGTCCAGCCGACCTTCCCGCAGCTGCCGGAAGACGACGAGGAGGAGAGCGATGTCGGTGATCCACTCGGTTGTTGTCATGTCCCCAAGCGTGCTGTCACCGGGCCTGTGACGCCTGGACCCATGGGTGGAACCGCGGGTGGAGAAGTCCGTGGCCGGTTGTGGTCGACCGCGTCGCGCGGCCGGCCCCGGGCGGCTGAGGACGAACAAGACGACGCCGAGGACGGTTTGCGCCCGAGGGATGAGTAGGACGAGCCCGAGGGCCACGCCTTCCCCACCCTGAAGATCCTCAAGGACGCGGTCGGACGCTCGAAGATGCACCCGGTCCCGGTCATCCGCAATGAGCAGCGCGACAGCGGAGTGGCCGCTGATCAGCGAGCCCATGGACTGCGAACCCCGCTGGGTCCACCCCAATCTCACCGTCACCCGCATTTCCCACATCCAGGCCAACGGCAAGCGCGTCCGCCGCGACAAGATCGACGTACCCGCTTCCTACGGCCAGGCGCGCTCTGCCTCATCGACCGCAACGGCAGCTTCCCTTCCGCCCGTTCGGCCGTCCCCTCGCCCCGAAAGTGCTGAAACACCGGCCCCTCGACGCCTACGACAGGGCCGGGGCCGGCATCTACCTCATCGACATCCCGCAGTGGACCCGCACCGACATGCCACACCCACTGGGGCGGATCATCGACCGTCCCGACGAGGGCGGTGCATCACCGGACGCGCAGGGCCGGCCACTGCAACTCTTCTCACACGGCACCTTGTCGCCTACCGGGTCACCATGACCGTAGGAGATCTTGCCGTACGCCGATGATGTGTACGGCGGATAGAACCCTCGTCGTCAACGGACTGCTCGCGACGGGTGTGAACGGGTGCCGGTGAGTGAGCTCAGTAGGTGTTGTCGATCCTCAGGCTCGGGCAGATTCGGGTCATCCCGTGGGCGTGGCGAGGTCACCCACGGGATGTGCTCACCTGGGGAACCGGGAGGTGAGATGCCGTCGCATGAGGGGACTGCCGGTCAAGCTGTCAGGCGCCACAAGGACGTGGTCTCGGCGCTTCGTGCTGCGTGGAGTGGGTCGGTGGCGTCCCTGGCACGTGGATGCCGGGCCTTGATGTCGATCTTGTCCACAACGCGGAGGCGTGCTGTCTGGATCGCGTCGAGCAGTTGCTGACGTGTCCGCAGACCGAGGTGCTCTGCCACGTCGGACAGGATGAGCCAACCCTCGCCGCCGGGCCGCAGGTGGACGGAAAGACCAGCGAGGAAGCCGTGGAGCATGGTGCTGTCCGGATCGTAGACGCCTTGCTCGATGGAGCTGGTCGGACGGGCGGGCAGCCAAGGCGGATTGCACACGATGAGGTCGGCGCGGCCTTCGGGGAACAGGCCGGGACCCGACACCTCGATGCGGTCGTCCAGCGCGAGCCGACGGGCGTTCTCCCCGGCGCAGGTCAGGGCGCGTGGGTTGATGTCGGTGGCCACGACGCGGTTGATGCCGCGGCGGGCCAGCACCGCGGCGAGGACGCCGGTTCCCGTGCCGACATCGAACGCCGTACTGGTGGCGGGACTGTGCAGGGCCGCCGGGGGCAGGGGCGTATCGGCGACCAGGTCGACGTACTCGCCTCTGACCGGGGCGAACACGCCGTAGTGGGGGTGCAGCCGGGTGCCGAGCGCCGGCACGTCGACCCCTTTCAGGCGCCACTGGTGAGCGCCGATCACTCCCAACAGTTCCCGGAGCGAAACTGCCATGGGTCCCGTTGAGGGGCCGTAGGCCTCCAGACATGCCTGGCGGACGTCGGGAGCCCGACGCAACGCCAGCGTGTAGTCGCTGTCCAGCAGCACCAGAAGCTTTCCGAGGACGAGAGCCTGGTGGCTGCTGCTGCGTCGGTGCAGGTGGAAGGCCTCGCTCAGGGAGGCGCTGGGCCCGGGCGTTTTGCGGTCGATGCGGCTGCCCATCGCCCGCAGCAGCTGCCGGGCGTTGTGGAAGTCGCCCTGCCAGAGCAGGGCCGTTCCCTCACACGCCTGGCGGTAGGCGGTGTTGGCCTTCATCCGGTCGTCGGCGACGACAGTCCGCCGCGGAAGGGGTGCGGCGGTCTCGGAATGCCAGCGGGCGGACTGGTGGATGCGGCCTGTGGTCCAGTGAATGGTGGACACCACGTACTCCTCGTGGTCGAACGTGCAGGGGCACGAAGAGCACTTCGACGGGGAGCAGGGTGAACCCACGCCTGTCCATCGGACAGGCGCGTGCGTTGAGGCAGGTGGTCGTTACCGCTCTCGCGTCGAAGCGCGAGAGGGGACGTCCCAGACAACCATGCCGAGCATCAGGTTCAGCCCTTTCGGAGGAGTGGCAGAAGGCTCGCACAGGTGCTGCCCACCCTCCAAACACACCGGCCCGGCCAGGTCAGCGGGTTGGGCCTTTCCGTCCCCCGACTGGTGGGCGGGCTTTGCCGGTGAGCCGCCTGGTCACCAGGGCGATGAGCGCCCGTTCTGATGGGCCCCGGAGTGCGGCGGGGCAGGACGACGAAGCCCCTGGTGCCCTGGGGACGGGAGAGGATGCGATCCGCGCGCAGAGGTCGTCGTCCAACGTGCCGTTCCTGACCGGATAAATGGAGTCAGTCCCCGAAGTGCCGAGGGCACGCACTGTGCTTGTCATGGCTGCAGGCCGAGGATCGAGCAAGGACATCGACGCCCCGCAAGCTGAGCAGGATCGCCGCGGAGAGCCCGGCAGGACCGCCCCCGACTATCAAGACGTCCGGTTCATGGCGGAGTTGACTGTGCATCGCATGGGCTCCCGGGTCGAGGGCCGGCGGTGTCGACGGTTGGGTCCGGGCCGGGCACGGCAACCTGTGCCGGTCGGACCGGGTGAGGCGATGGACCACATCTGCGGTGCTCCTGGGCGGGAGCACGGGAGGTATGGGGGCGTGCGTGATGGCCGGTGACACCCGAGACGGTGACCAACAGGAGGCCCAGCTTCATGCGGCGTGTCGTACGCCCACCAAGCGGGGACGCATGAGCGGGCTACGGCTTGGCTCTGACCAGCCCGGTGTCGTAGGCGGTGATCACGGCCTGGATGCGGTCGCGGGCGCCGATCTTGGCGAGGACGCGGCCGACGTGTTTCTTGACGGTGGATTCGGTCAGGACGAGGCCGTCGGCGATCTCGGTGTTGGTCCAGCCCTGGCCGAGGGCGACGAGGACCTCGCGTTCACGGTCGGTGAGGCTTTGCAGGCGGGGGTCCTCGGCGGGTGGAGTGTCGGCGGGGGACAGGACCTGCTGGGTGTAGGCGTCCAGGAGGCGCCGGGTGAGGCGGGGGGAGACGACGGCATCGCCGGTGGCGACCGCGTGGATTCCGGCGACGAGTTCCTCAGGGCGGGCGTCCTTGAGGAGGAAGCCGCCGGCTCCGGCGCGCAGGCCTTCGTAGGCGTACTCGTCGAGGTCGAAGGTGGTGACGATGAGGACGCGGGTGCGGCCGCCGGAGGCGACGATGCGGCGAGTGGCCTCGATGCCGTCCATGCCGGGCATGCGGATGTCCATGAGGACGACGTCGGGGCGGAGTTCGGCCGTCATGCGCACGGCCTCAGCGCCGTGGGCGGCCTCGCCGACCGGGGTCAGCCCGGGAGTGCCTTCCAGGAGCATGCGGACGCCCATGCGCTGGAGGGGCTGGTCGTCGGCGACGAGGACGGTGGTCATGGCTGATGATCTCCCGGGGGTACGTCGAGGACGACGTCGACGAGCCAGCCGTGGCCGGTGGCATGCGGGCCGAGGGTGACCGTGCCGCCGTACATGGCGGCACGCTGGCGGATGCCGACGAGGCCGTGCCCCGCCTCGCCGGACGGCGCATCCGCGTCGGACACGCCGGTGTCGGCGACCTTGATCTGCACGGTGCCGGCGTCCTTGGCGACGGTGACGTCGGCCGTGGCGCCTGCGCCGGCATGTCTGAGGGTGTTGGTGAGGGCTTCCTGGACGATGCGGTACACGGTGAGTTGAACGCCGTCGGCGAGGGCGTCGAGGTCCCCCGTGGTCCGGTAGGTCACGGGCAACCCCGCCGCGCGTACCCGCGTCAGCAACGGGTCCAGGTCACGCACGCCGGGCTGGGGGCTGAGGAGGCGTTCCTCGTCCTGGTCCTCGCGCAGCACGCCGAGAACCCGTCGGAGTTCGCTCATCGCCTGGCGGCCGGTGTCGCCGAGGACGCGCAGGGCATCGGCGGACGTCTCGCCGCGATTGGTCGCGAGGGTGGCGGCGCCGTCGGCGACGCTGACGATGACGGAGAGGTTGTGGCCGACGATGTCGTGCATCTCGCGGGCGATACGGGCGCGTTCGGCCGCACTGGTGAGCCTGACGTGCTGGTCGTGCGCGATCTCAAGGCGTTTGGCCCGGTCCTCCGATGCCGCCCAGTAGAGGCGGCGGATCCGCAGCGTCAGGCCGATGGCGATGGCCGCTGTCGCCGTACCCAGCAGGAAGAAGAGACCCAGGAACGGGTGCTCGACGGGGGCCAGAAGCCAGACTGCCAGGGTCAGTTGGGCCGCGCTGAGAGCGGCGGCCCAGCCGAGCGCGCGCAGTGATCCGTGCAGGGCCAGACTGTACAGGGCGACGAGGCCGGCCATGCCGGTCTGCTGCCACACTTCCAGCGACCACTGGGTAAGGGACACCGCGGAGATGATCCCGTAGGTGACGGCCGGGTTCCTGCGACGCCACCACAACGGGACGACGAGTGCGACGGCGAAGGCAACCAGTACCGCGGTCGGAAACTGGCCGCGGTCCGTCGTGTCCCCGAACGGACCGCGGCGGCTGTGGGAGAGCAGGTCGGGGAGGCTGAGCAGGGCGACAACGAGTACGACCGTGGTGTCGAGCAGCCAGGGATGCCGCTGGTCCAACCGGCGCCGGGCGCTCTGACCGCGCAGCATGCGGCCCAGGAGCGGGTGCGCCCATACGTCGGCGAGCCCGGGTGACGACGCAGCAGCCGTCCCCCGGGCGGCGGTCGCGGAGTCCTGTCTCATGATCCCCACTGTGCCACTGCCACACTGACTCGCACTGCTGCTCAGGCGTCGCTCTTGAGGAGCCGCCATGCCGCTCCGGCGAGGCTGAGGGCCGCCCACCCGGCAAAGACGGCGAGTCCCGCCCCGGGGGAGAGGGCGTCGGAGGACTGGTGCAGGGCGTACAGCGCCGAACCCGCGTTGCTGGGGAAGTAGGGGTTGATGTTGTCGTACAGGGAATCGGGAAGCAGAGAGGCCAGGCCCGGGAGGATGAGCAGGACGCCGACCAGGACCGCGATCGCCCCGGCGCTGGAGCGCAGCATCACCCCCAGAGCAACCCCCGTGACGGCCACCAGAGCGAGGTAGAGGCCGGCACCGGCCAGACTGCGCAGTACACCGGCATCGTCCAAGGACATGGCGATCTTCTCGCCGTCCAGACCCAGTGTGCCCAACTGGAACGCGACCAGGGCGCCGAGCGTGGCCAGGACCAGGACGACAGGGCCGATCACTGCGGCCTTGGACCACAGCACAGGCAGACGGCGGGGGACGGCGGTGAGGGTGGAGCGGATCATGCCGGTGGTGTACTCGCCGGCCGACAGCAGGACGCCGAGCACGCCGACGGCCAGCGACGCGAAGGTCACCCCGAGCAGGGCGAGGCTGATCGCGTCCTGGTCGCCGGATCCGGGCCCGGATGGCCCGCTCTGGGCGACTGCGTCGGGGCTGTAGGTGGCGGAGGCGATCGAGCCGAGGGCGATGAGCAGGACCACGGCGACGGCGAGGGTGATCCAACTGGAGCGCAGTGACCAGAATTTGGCCCACTCGGCGCGCAGCACCCGTGGACCGGTGATCCTGTAGGCCGTGGGTCGGGAGAGTTCGGTGACGGTCATCGGATACCTCCGAGGAAACCCCGGCCTTCAGGCCGGGGAGGAATCGGACTCCTGCGGAGCAGGGCAGGGAGCTGGGATTCGCCGCCAGGGCGGATCCCAGTGCTCTGACCCGCAGATTTGAACTTAACCAGTAGTGACGCTAGCTTGTGAGCATGACCGTGAAGCAGGTGAAGCGGGCGTTCAAGTACCGCTTCCATCCGACGGATGTGCAGGCGGCTGAGCTGTCGCGCACCTTCGGATGCGTGCGGAAGGTCTACAACCTGGCACTGAGCGCCCGCACAGAAGCCTGGGCGCGGCAGGAGCGGGTCAACTACAACCAGACCTCCGCGATGCTCACCGCGTGGAAGCGGACCGAGGAGCTGGCCTACCTGGGTGAGGTGTCGTCGGTTCCGCTCCAGCAGACACTGCGCCATCTGCAGGTGGCGTTCACCAGCTTCTTCGGCAAGCAGGCGCAGTACCCGCGCTTCAAGTCGAAGAAGAAGTCCCGCAGGAGCGCGGAGTACACCACCAGTGGTTTCCGCTTGCGTGAAGGCCGGCTGACCCTCGCCAAGATGGCCGATCCGCTGGACGTGGTGTGGTCGCGGCCGCTGCCTCAGGGGGCGCAGCCGTCCACGGTGACGGTGTCCCAGGACGCGGCGGGGCGCTGGTTCGTGTCGCTGCTCTGCGACGACACGAACCCCCCGGCCCCGGCCACCACGAACACGGTCGGTATTGACGCGGGGATCACGTCCCTGCTGACGCTGTCCACCGGGGAGAAGATCACCAACCCGCGGCATGAGCGCAAGGACCGCACCCGGCTCGCCCGGGCCCAGCGGGAACTGTCCCGCAAGGCCAAAGGTGACGGTGCGAACCGGGCCAAGGCGCGCCGCAAGGTTGCCCGTGTCCATGCCCGGATCGCCGACCGGCGCCGGGACTTCCTGCACAAGCTGACCACTCGGCTCGTCCGTGAGAACCAAACGGTCGTGATCGAGGACCTCACCGTCCGCAACATGGTCAAGAACCACACACTCGCCCGCGCGATCTCCGACGCCTCGTGGAGAGAACTGCGGACGATGCTGGAGTACAAGAGCGACTGGTACGGGCGGGAACTGGTGGTCGTCGACCGTTTCTTCCCCAGCTCGAAACTGTGCGGTGTCTGCGGCACGATCCGGGCGGAGCTGCCGCTGAACGTCCGCGTGTGGACGTGTGAGTGCGGTGCGGTCCATGACCGGGACGTGAACGCGGCGAACAATCTTTTGGCCGCCGGGCTGGCGGTGTCTGTCTGGGGAGCTGGTGTAAGACCTCAACGGGAGTCCTCCCGGACGGGGCAGCCGGCGATGAAGCAGAAACCCCCACGGCGCGAGCCGTAGGAACTCCCCCTCGTTCACGAGGGGGAGGAAGTCAACAGGCTGCCTTTCGCCCGGTCTCTGCCGGATGGCTCTGGTACTCGACGACGTCCCTGGTCAGGTCCATGAACGCCGCCTCCAACGAGACGGCCTGCGGGGTGAGTTCGTACAGTGCCACCCCGTGTTCGGCCGCGATCAGCCCGATCTCCCGGGCGTCGCGTCCGGACACCAGGAGTTCTTCGGCCGCGGAGGAGGAGATGGTGACGTCCGGGCCTGCCAGTAGCGAGCGCAGCCTGGTGGCCTCGGTGGTGGCGACCTTTACACCGCCGCCGCTCGCCTGTTGGGTGAAGTCGTCGACGGTGGTGTCTGCGAGCAGCCGTCCACGGCCGATGATCACCAGGTGGTCGGCGATCAGCGCGGTCTCGCTCATCAGGTGTGAGGAGAGCATCACGGCGCGGCCCTCGTCGGCCAGCGAGCGCAGTAGGTTGCGTACCCACAGCACGCCTTCGGGGTCGAGGCCGTTGACCGGTTCGTCGAGCATGACGATCGCCGGGTCGCCGAGCAGAGCCGCTGCGATGCCCAGCCGCTGGCCCATGCCGAGCGAGAAGGCTCCTACCCGCTTACCGGCCACGCTGGTCAGTCCGGCCAGTTCGATGACCTCGTCCACCCGGCGGCGCGGAATGCCGTGTGTGTACGCGAGCCCCATCAGATGGTTGAACGCGCTGCGGCCGGGATGGACCGACTTGGCCTCCAGCAGGGTGCCGATCTCGTGCAGTGGTGCGGTGTGCTTCGCGTACGACGTGCCGTTGACGGTCACCGAGCCCTTGGTGGGGGCGTCCAGACCCACGACCATGCGCATGGTGGTGGACTTGCCGGCACCGTTGGGGCCGAGGAAGCCGGTGACCTCACCAGGCTTGACGGTAAAACTCAGCTCGTCGACGACGGTCTTGTCGCCGTACCGCTTGGTCAACTCCCGTGCTTCGATCACGAGTATGGGCCCTTCTGCCTTGGACTCGGCCGGGCGAGCGCGCCACGACCTGTGCAGCCGAGATTAGGAGCGCTGCCGGCCCGAACCCTGGGACCACGGGAGACACTTCGCTGCCCGAGTGGTACCGCGGTACCACTCGGGCAGCGAACCGCGGTACGCCTCAGGTATGACGGCGGGTGGCCTCGGCCGGTGGGAACGGGGGCAGGGCGGGTTGTTGGCTGGGAACAGGCACGGCGACCTGTCCCGTTCGGCGATGCGGTCGCGAGACGGCTTCCCGCCGTGGGCGACGGGCCACGTCACCTCGCCGCCTGGCAAACGAAGGCGTCTTCGACCGACTCGACGGTCTCCCGTCGCTCGGCATGGGCGGACTCGCGGCGAAGGATTGGTCCGATGCCTTCGGCATCGAGCCGGCCGGTGCTCCGGTCTGCGCTCGCCGTCGCGGGTGACGAGGTGCCGACGCACGGTTCGGTCCTTCGCCGCCCACGCCTGCTACCACCCTGCTACCGTGAGGTATGGCTACGAAGAAGCAGACGCAGGTCCGGCTGGATGAGGATGTGCTGGAAGCGGGAAAGGCCGCCGCACGCTCACGTTCGCTTGATTTCAACAGGTACGTGGAGCGACTCATCGTCGAGGACACGACCGGCGCCCGCGCTGCCGGCATGGCAGCCGCCCAGCGGCTCATCGCTGAGCACGGCGCGTTCCTCGACGACCTGGAACAGCAGCTCGACGCCCCGTACGACCAGCAGCCGGGCGCCGCCGCGTGATCCTGTACGTCGACGAATCCTGGGTCCTCGAAGTGGCGGAGCGGGCCGGGCACCGTGACCCGGCCGCCGACGACTACGGCGTGCCCATCGCCGCCGTCGCCCGTCACCGCGGTGAACTCCTCGACACCCCCGTCTACGACGGGGCCTTCACGCGGGCCGCCGCTCTGGTGCACACCTTGGGCCGCTGCCGATGGCTGGAGCGCTCCAACCTCACCGTCGCCTGCGCCGTCGCTGTCATGTATCTCGAAGCCAGCAACATTCCCGTCAATCCGACCCGCGAACAGCTCACCGCA
Organism: Streptomyces sp. NBC_00285; assembly: GCF_036174265.1. Lineage (NCBI taxonomy): Bacteria > Bacillati > Actinomycetota > Actinomycetes > Kitasatosporales > Streptomycetaceae > Streptomyces > Streptomyces sp. NBC_00285. Next base: position 9,974,658 of record NZ_CP108055.1, read on the forward strand.
CTCGCTCATGAGCTGAACAACCCTCGCTGCACCGCCGGACGGATCGCTTCTTTCCTGCGCACCTGGAAACCGTGACCGGGACCGGGTGCCGTTCCTCAGGGGCACATGATCAGCGGCGTGAGGACGAAGTCCACCTGCTGTGATTGCGCGAGGTCCTTGCTCTCGTCCGCCGTCTTGGCCACGGCGGCCCTGCGGGCCCGGCGCTGCTTCGGCTCAGCCCGCCGGCTGCCGGATCGGTTCCAGGGCGGCTTGGGTACGGCGTCGTCGGGCGGCCAGGCCGAGTGCCACGGTGGCGGCTGCCCCGGCGACGGCGAGTACGCCCAGGGCGTTGGCCCGGGTGCCGACGGCGGAGGTGAGGGCGAGGACCGCGAGCGGGCAGATGAACTGGCCGAGGAAGAAGGAGCCCGTCCACAGGCCCGTGCCGCGGCCGCGGTCGGCGAAGTCGAGCTGGGACATGGCGAGGGTGAGCAGGCTCGGCAGCATGATGCCGCCGCCCAGGCAGTTGATGACGGCGCCGAGGGTCAGCACGACGGGATCGGGGGCGAGCCAGATCACCGCGAAGCCGAGGGTGCACAGGGCGAAGGCGGTGGGCAGCCAGTCCCGGGGGCTGCGGCCGGACCTGGTGAAGACGACGGCGCCGATCACGATCGCGGCGCTGGAGCCGGCGCCGGCCAGCCCGATCACCGCGGTGTTGCTCACGCCCATGTCGTCCAGGAGATAGGCCATCTCCACCTGGACGGTGTAGAAGAGGACGGCGCCGAAGACGGTCAGCGCGCAGGTGCCCGCCAGTGGCCGCCAGGGGAAGGGGCGGGCGGCGACCGGCTCAGGGACGGCGGGGGAGTGGCCGTCCGCGGTGTCGTGGGGTCGGGGCGGGGGCAGGAAGGCGGCCATGGCGGGGGCGAGCAGCAGGCTCACGGCGTAGGCCCAGAACGGCATGCGCCAGCCGGCCGATCCGGCCGCGCCGCCCAGGACGAAGAAGGCGGTCGCGGAGATCGCGGCGCACATCGTCTGCATCGCGAGGTAGCGGTCGCGTTGTCGGCCGGAGTAGTAGTCGCCGAGGAGCGTGGTGCAGCAGGTCATGATGGCGGCTTCGGTGACGCCGACGAGGGCGCGGGCGGCGACTATGGCGACGAGGGAGTCCAGCCACAGGGGAGCGGTGCCGAGGACCGCGTACACCACGGTGGCGACGACGAGCAGGCGTTTGCGGCCGAGTCGGTCGACGAGGACGCCGGCGAAGGGGGCCAGCAGGGCCAGTGACAGGGCGGGGATCGTCAGTGCCATGGGGACGAGGGCGTTCGCGCCCGGCACGTCGGCGAAGTGGTCCTGCATCTGCGGCAGGACGGGGGCGATGAGCACGGCGCCCAGGATGGGCAGACAGGCGCCGGCCATCAGGAGGGTCAGTCGAAGCCGGTGGCCGGGGCCGGTCACGGTCTGCTCGGGCGGGTCGTCCGTGGCCGTGTCGGAGGGCGGGGCCGGGAGCGGGGACACGGGTGCAGGCATGCGGGAACTCCACGTGGCGTGTCGGGAGGTGAGCGACGGTGCGCGGGTAGCCGTCGTGGCCGGGTCGCCCGGCTGTGGTGACCTTGGAACCGGACGCCGCGGCGGGTCGGCTCGCCGGGCGTCCGTACGGTCCCGGCAGCTTGTGAGGGTGCGGCTGCGGTGCCGGGTTGAGACGACTATGGGCCAAGGAGCAGGTCGTGCCTAGCCCTCGTCCGATCGATATCGAAGATGCGGATCATCCAGGGCCTGGATGGACGGGCCGGCGGGGAGCCGTCGGCTGGCTCGGTGGAACGGGGGCAGGGCGGCCGGGTTCGGATGCCGCCAGTTCCGCTCCCACCCGGGCCGCGGTCTCGCGCAGCCAGATGTGGGCCGCGTCGTGGGTGTGCACCGGATGCCACCACAGTGCCTCGTGGAGCGGGACCGCTCCGTAGGGTGCTTCCATACGGCGTACGGCGGCCACTCCGCTCAGCCGCTCGGCCAGACGCTGTTGCACCAGGGCGATCCGCCGGGTTCCGGCGACCAGGAAGGGCAGTGCCTGGAAGCTGTCGACGAAGACCTCCACGCGTGGCTCGACACCGAGCATGCTCAGCTGTCGGGCGGCGGGAGCGTCGTAGGCCCGCTGATAGACGACCCAGGGCAGCCGTGCCAGGTCGTCCATGGTCAGGTGGTCGCCGACTTCATCGTTGGTCTCGGCGACGAGGAAGACCCAGCGGTCGGCGAACAGTTCCACGGAGGGGAAGCCGGTGATGACACCGTGAGGCATCAGCAGTCCGTCGGCGGTGCTGAGCATGGTTTCGGTGTCTTCGGTGACGTCGCCGGGCGTCCGCTGGAAGCGCAGCCTCACCCCCGGGGCCTCGGCATGCACTCTCCGGGCGAGTTCGGCGCCGAAGACGCTGAGCGCGTAGTCGGAGGAGAGCAGGGTGAACTCGTGCGCCTCGCTGTCCGGGGCGAAGTCGGCCCTGCTGGTGAAGAGTCGGTCGAGCAGGTCGCATGCGGTTGCCGTGCGGTCCAGCAGGGCGCGGCCCAGGGCGGTCAGTTCGTATTGTCTGCCGCTGCGTGAGATCAGGTCGTCGTCGAAGTGGCGGCGCAGGCGGGCCAGGGCGGCGCTCATCGCCGGCTGGCTGAGTCCGACGCGTTGCCCGGCGCGGGTGACGTTGCGTTCCTCCAGCAGGGCGCGCAGGGACAGGACGAGGTTGAGATCGAGGCCGGAGAGGGACACGACGCCTCCATGGCTGGGCTGCCCCGCGGCAGCATCTGCCAGACAGATGATCAACATCCGAAGAATCTATTTCCCAGATTAATGGGTGCGGGGCCAGATTGGTCCCACCGCAATCTGGAGGACATTCCCGTGAAACCCGCAGCCGCTTCCGCGTCCTTCTCCGGACCCTTCGCCCTCGGTTCACTCTGCGCCCCGGACCAGGCGCCCTTTCCCGCTCTCGTGATTCCGGGGGAACGCGTACTGGATCTGCGTGCCGCCCTCGCGGAGCCCGCCCTGACGACCCGGCAGATCTTCGAACGCTGGCACGAACTGCTCCCTCGCCTGCACGAACTCGCCGCCGACACCGCGGCCGGCTGGCAACCGCTGGAGGGCCTGCGCGTACAGGCCCCGGTCGAGCCCCGCCAGATCTTCCAGTCCGGCGCCAACTACCGGCAGCACGTGATCGACCTGGAGGTCGCCCACCGCGCCCCCGACGACCCTCGCACGGTCGAGGAGGCCCGTGCGGAGATCGCCGCGGTCATGGACCGCCGGGCCGCCGAGGACCTGCCGTACGCCTTCATCGGACTGCCGAGCGCGATCACCGGCCCCTACGACGACGTCGTGCTCCCGTCCTGGGCCGAACAGCCGGACTGGGAGCTGGAGTTGGCCCTCGTCATCGGCAGGCCCGCCCAGCGGGTGTCCGTCGAGGACGCCCTGGACCATGTAGCCGGGTACACCATCGCCAACGACCTCACGGACCGGGCCACGGTCTTCCGCCGGGACATGAAGGCCATCGGCACCGACTGGCTGCGCAGCAAGAACGCGCCCGGGTTCACCCCGCTCGGGCCGTGGATCGTGCCGGCCGGGTCCATCGCCGACCCCAGCGACCTGCGGGTCACCCTGAAGCTCAACGGCGACACCATGCAGGACGAGTCCACCAAGGACATGCTGTTCGGGGTCGCCCGGCTGGTGTCGTACATCTCGCAGACCGCCCAACTCCTGCCCGGCGACCTGGTGTTGACGGGCAGCCCGGCCGGGAACGGCATCCACTGGGGCCGGTTGCTGCGCGACGGCGACGTGATGGAGGGCTCCATCACCGGGCTCGGAGTGCAGCGCACGCGCTGTGTGGCGGAGGCGCTGTGAACCGCCACGACCCAGGCGCTGCGACGCGTCACGCCCCAGGCGTTCCGAACCGCCACGACCCCGAGGGCGCGATCGCCGAAGCCGCCAAGGCGTACTCCAACTGGGGGCGTTGGGGCGCGGACGACGTCCTCGGCACGCTGAACTTCCTGGACGGGGCCAAGCGCCGCGAAGGCGCGGCACTGGTCCGACGGGGCGTCAGCTTCTCGCTGTCGCAGCGGTTCGACATGAACGGCCCGCAGAAGGGCTGGCGGCGCCGCACCAACCCGGTGCACACCATGCTGGACACCGGCACCGACGCAGCCCTGGGCAACCAGGGCTTCCCGCACGGCATCGGCGGCGCCGACGACGTGATCGCGATGCCCCTGCAGTGCTCCACCCAGTGGGACGGGCTCGGGCACATCTTCGACCACGGCAAGGCGTGGAACGGCCGGGACGCCGCGGCCACGGTCACCTCCGAAGGCGATCTCGTCACCGGCATCGAGCACATGGCCCCGTACGTCGCGGGGCGGGGCGTCCTCCTCGACGTCGGACGGGTGATCGGCGACGAACGCGGAGAACTGCCGGACGGTTTCGCGATCACCGAGGAACACCTGACCGCGACGGCCCGGGCGCACGGTGTGGCCGTAGGGCGCGGTGACCTCGTCGTCGTCCGGACCGGGCGGCTGGCGCGCGCCCGCCGCGAGGGCTGGGGCGACTACGCGGGAGGCGACTCACCCGGACTGTCCTTCACCACCGCCGGCTGGCTCCACGCGAGCGAGATCGCCGCGATCGCCACCGACACCTGGGGCTTCGAGGTACGGCCGAATGAGTTCGACGCCGCCTTCCAGCCCCTGCACCAGGTCGCCATCCCCAACATCGGCCTGCTGATCGGCGAGATGTGGGACCCCGACCCCCTCGCCGAGGACTGCGCGGCCGACGGCGTCCACGAGTTCTGGCTCACCGCCGCGCCCCTGCCCATCACCGGAGCCGTCGGCTCCCCCGTCAACCCGGTCGCCGTCAAGTGACCCGCCCAACAAAGGAGTTGGCCATGGAAGCAACGACGCCAAGAAGGAGAGTCCTGGTCGTCGGAGGCGGCACCTCCGGCAACGCCGTGACCGTGCTGCTGCGCCGGGCCGGCATCGACGTCGACCTCGTCGAAGCCAGGCCGGACTGGAACGTACGCGGATCCGGCATCACCCTCCAGGGCAACGCCCTGCGCGTGCTGCGCGAGATCGGCGTCTGGGACGAGGTCCGCGAGCAGGGCTTCGCGTTCGACTCCCTGGGGCTCACGGCCCCCGACGGCACCGTGCTCCACGTCGGCGACGTCCTGCGCACCGGCGGCGACGACCTGCCCGCCACCCTGGGCATGCAGCGCCCGGCACTCCAGCGCATCCTCGCCGACGCCGTCCGGGCATCCGGGGCCACCGTCCACCTCGGCACCACCGCCGAGATCCTCACCCAGGACGACCAAGCGGTGACCGTGCGCCTCAGCGACGGCACCCAGGACCGCTACGACCTCGTCGTGGCCGCCGACGGCCTGCACTCCGCGACCCGCGCCGCCATCGGCATCGACGCCAAACCTGAGCCGACCGGCATGTCGATCTGGCGTGTCCCGGCACCCCGCCCGGCCGGCGTGGAGCGCAGCGGCCTCTCCCACGGCGGGCCCTGCTACATCGCCGGCTACACGCCCACCAGCACAGACACGGTCTACGCCTATCTGGTCGAGCCCAGCCGCGACCGCGCCACCATCGCGCCCGAATCGTACGCGCGCGAGATGCGCCGCCTCGCCGAGGGGTACGGCGGTCCCTGGGACGAGATCCGTGACGCGATCACCGACCCGGCCCAGGTGAACTACACCTGCTTCGACCAGATGCTGGTGGAGGGGTCCTGGCACCGGGGGCGGGTCGTCCTCGTCGGCGACGCCGCGCACTGCTGCCCGCCCACGATGGCCCAGGGCGCGGCGATGGCCCTGGAGGACGCCTGGGTGCTGAGCCGGCTACTGACCAGCGAGGCCGCGTGGGACGGGGAACTGCTCACGCGCTACTACGAGCGGCGGATCGACCGGGCCCGCATGGTCGTCGAGGCATCCGTGCAGATCGGGCAGTGGCAGCTCGACGGAGTCCACGGTGACGTTCCCGGCCTGATCGACGCCACCATGACCACGCTCAAGGAGCTGCCGTGACAGCCCACCCGCCACCCGCCGCCGGGGGAGGGCGCGAGCCCGGCCACCCCTCCTCACCGGACACCGACGCACCCCTTTCCCCGACCGTCGACGTACACGCGCACCTGCTGATCCCCGAGGTCGAGGCCCTCGTGGCCGGGCATCCCGGTCTGGCCGAGGCCAGGGACCTGGAGGCCCGCCGCAACGGCCCCGCGTCCCTCGCGGTCAGCGGCCCCATGGTCCGCGCCGTCCTCCCAAGGGCCACCGACGTGCGCCTGCGGCTGGCAGCGATGGACGCACAGGGCGTGGACGTGCAGGTGGTCAGCCCCTCGCCGTCGCACTACCACTACTGGGCGGACGAGGAGACGGCCGAGAAAGTGTGCCGGCTCGCTGCCGAGGCCACGGCCGCGCACTGCGCCCAGGCGCCCGACCGGCTTCGGGGACTCGGGCTGGTCCCGCTCCAGCACCCCGGGCAGGCGGTGCGGGCCCTCGACCAGGCCCTGGACCAGGGGCTGCTGGGCGTCGAGATCTCCAGCCACGCCCCGGGACGGGAGCTGTCCGACCCGGCGTACGAGCCCCTGTGGGCCCGGGCCGCCGCGAGCGGCGCGATTCTCTTCCTGCACCCCTTCGGCTGCACCCTCGACGAGCGCCTGGACCAGTGGTACCTGTCCAACACCGTCGGCCAGCCCACCGAGAACGCCGTCGCGCTCTCGCACCTGATCTTCTCGGGGGTCCTCGACCGGCACCCGGAGCTGAAGCTGATCGCCGCACACGGCGGCGGCTATCTGCCCACCCACATCGGCCGCTCCGACCACGCCTGGTCCGCCCGCTCCGACGCGGGCGCGGACTGCGCCCACCCGCCCAGCAGCTACCTCAAACGCCTGTACTTCGACTCCCTGGTCCACGACCCGCACGTCCTGCGGGCGCTGATCGGCGCGACCGGCGCGGACCGCGTACTGCTCGGCTCCGACTTCCCCTTCGACATGGGCACCGAGGACCCCGTCGGCGCAGTGCGCGCCGCACGCCTTCCCGACGCCGACTTCCATGCCGTGCGCGGCGGGAACGCGGCGGCCCTGCTCGGCCTGACCTGAAACTCACAGAGAAGGACCCCCCACCATGAGCGCATATCCGCTGACCCATCTGCGGCACGTCGACCTCGCCGTCCCCGACTACGACAAGCAACTCGACTTCTACGCCGGTGTCTGGGGCCTGACCAAGGTGGTCGAGGACTCCGGGATCGCCTTCCTCGCCGCCGAGGGCAGCCCCGAACAGTACGTCGTACGCCTGCGCAAGGCCGAGGAGAAGCGCCTCGACCTGGTCTCCTACGGAGCCGGCTCCGCCGCGGACGTGGACACCCTCGCCGAGCAACTGCTGGCGGGCGAAGTCCAGTTGATCTCCCAGCCGGGCAAGGTGGACACGCCCGGAGGCGGCTACGGCTTCCGCTTCTTCGACATCGACGGCCGCACCATCGAGGTCTCCGCCGACGTGGACGCACGGCAGCACCGCAGGATCGAGGAGAAGGAGGCCATCCCGGTCAAGCTGTCGCACGTCGTGCTGAACTCGCCGGACCTCGACGCGACCCGTGCGTGGTACGAGCGTCACCTCGGCTTCCGTCACACCGACACGCTCAGCTCGCCGTACGTCGGCGACGTCATGCACTTCATGCGGATCAGCAACCAGCACCACTCCATGGCCATCGCCAAGGGCCCGCACACCTCCCTGCACCACGTCTCCTTCGAGATGCGCGGCCTGGACGAGTACATGCGCGGCTCCGGCCGGGTGATGCGCGCCGGCATCCAGAAGGTCTGGGGCCCCGGCCGGCACGTGGCGGGCGACAACACCTTCACGTACTTCCTCGACCCGCACGGCAACACCGTCGAGTACACGACGGAGCTGGAGCTGCTGGACGAGGACACCTGGCACCCGCACGTCTACGACTTCTCCCAGCCCGAAGTCACCGACCAGTGGGGCACCGCGAACCCCATGAACGAACTGGTCGCCAAGGAGTCCTTCAACGACGTCGACCGCGGCGTGTTCGTCGCCCCGCCGGTCTGACCTCCCCGACCCTCATCGCTTTCCACGATTGTCGGAGCCTGGAGCCGTGCATGCGTTTCGCCACCTATGAACACCGAGAGCAGCGCCGGGTCGCCGTCGTGGAGGACGACGGCACTCTCCTCCCCGTTCCCGCGGCGCGCTCGCTCACGGAGCTGATCGGCTCCGGCGACGGACTCGACGCGCTCCTGGACATCGGGGCCTCCACACTCGACGTCCCGCCCGGCCCCCATGTGTCCGAGGTGCGGCTCCTTCCTCCGCTCCAGCCGCCCACCGTGCGAGACTTCGTCACCTTCGAGGAGCACGTCGAAGGGGTACGGCGGTCCGTGGACGGTGTCGGCGGGGTGCCCGAGGCCTGGTACGACGCCCCGACGTTCTACTTCACCAACCCGTACGCGGTCCTCGGCGCCCACGACGACGTCCCCGTACCGCCGGGCAGCGCCGTCCTCGACTTCGAGCTGGAGGTCGCCGCCGTCATCGGCCGCCAGGGGCGGGACCTGACTCCCGAGCAGGCCCGGAAGCACATCATCGGCTACACAGTCTTCAACGACTGGTCCGCGCGCGACCTCCAGTCCCGCGAGATGCAGGTCCGCCTCGGCCCGTGCAAGGGCAAGGACACGGCCTCCACCCTGGGCCCGTACCTGGTCACCGCCGACGAGCTGGAGCCCTACCGCGACAGGGACGGTTTCCTGCGCCTGGCGCTGACCGCCGAGGTGAACGGTCAGGTCGTCGGCAAGGACCTGCTGTCCAACATGAGCTGGACCTTCGAGGAGATGGCCGCCTACGCCTCACGCGGCACCGTCGTCCGCCCCGGCGACGTGCTCGGCTCGGGCACCTGCGGCAACGGCGGCTGCCTCGCCGAGCTGTGGGGCGTCCGGGGCGAACAGTCCCCGCCGCCACTGAAGCCGGGCGACACCGTCACGCTCACCGTCGAGGGCATCGGCACCGTCTCCAACACCGTGGTCCCGGGCGAGAATCCGGTGCCCCTGCCCACCGCCCGCCGCCGCACCCGGGAACGGCCGTGAACACCCCGCGCACCAAAAGACTCCTCGGCAAGGTCGTCGTCGTCACCGGCGCCGCCCGCGGCCAGGGCGCCGCCGAGGCTGAGGCCCTGGCCCGCGAGGGAGCCCACGTCATCGCCACCGACGTGACCCAGGCCCCCCACTGCCGTCTCCTGGACGTCACCGACGAGGCCCAGTGGGCCCAACTCGCCGCCGAACTGAGGGAGACGTACGGTGCGGTGCACGGCCTGGTCAACAACGCCGGCATCACCTGGCGCGCCCGCCTCGGCGAGGTGACCCCGGACGACCTCGCCCGTATCCACGCCGTCAACGTCACCGGCCCGCTCCTCGCCATCCAGCACCTGACGCCCCTCATGCCGCCCGGCTCGTCCATCGTCAACGTCGGCTCCACCGCCGCGCTCACCGGCCACTACCCGGTCGCCTACACGACGAGCAAATGGGCGCTGCGCGGCCTGTCGAAGGCCGCCGCCACAGAACTCGGCCCGCGCGGGATCCGCGTCAACACCATCCACCCCGGGTTCATCGAGACCGAGATGACCGCCTCCGCCGCGCCTGCCTTCCGCGAGGCGAACATCCGCGAGACCCCGCTGGGCCGCACCGGCACCGTGGACGAGGTCGCCCCCCTCGTGGCCTTCCTCCTGTCCGACGAATCGTCCTTCATCACCGGCGCCGACATCCCCGTCGACGGCGGACTCACCGCCCACGGCGGCGTCAAGTCCCTCTCCGTCGCGATGAGTGCGACCGCGGCCGGCCCGGCTCCCGCGCGTTCGGACGCTCCGAGGCCGACGGCGGATCACCACAGCTGACAGGGAAGGCGCCGGCCCGGATATGGGCCCCGGCGAAGAACGGTGGGGGATCGCGCCCCAGCTGCAAAGCGGCCGCACAGAACTCTGTGCGGCCGCCTGCTCAAGGTGCCGTCTTCGGGCCGTGGCCGGCTCGGACGGCTGCCGGGATCAGTGTTGGGCGAACTGGACTTGCGTCTTCTGTACGACGTTCGCCTGCACGGCGAGTCCGCTGACGGTCAGCTGTTCCCCGTAGATGTCGGTGACTCTGATCGCCTTGCCACAGCCGGTGCCGTCCTCCGAGATGAAGTAGTTGAAGCCGGTACGGGGCAACTGCCGCCAGCCGCCCCCGGTACTGACCTCCAGCCGTGCGACCGGGTTGCGGTGACCGATCACCTGGATGCCGCACCAGTAGACGCTGGACCCGGTCTTGTACCGGATGGACATCGTGCCGACCGAGGCGGGGCTCACCAGGCTCCAGGTGATGGCGAGCCGGCCGACCTTGAGGTCGGCGAGCTTGGCAAAGGCCTGTTGGCTGAGGTCGATCTGCCCGGGAGCGCAGGGCAGAGGGCATTCGTTGGTGATCCGCACCGTGATCGACTTGCCGTTTGCCGCGCGGACGAGCACGTACGCGCCGCAGGCCCTGGCGGTCTCGTAGTCGGTGGTGTTCATCGCCGCGATCATCATGTCCGGGCTCGGACCGAACAAACAGGCCCCGTCCCCGACACCGGCCTCGTAGGCGGTCGCGACACCCTGATACGAGGTGTTGGGCCGGATCCGTCCTGCAGAGGGAGCCGTGGTGGACGTGCGCGAGGACTTCTGGGCGCCCTTGGGCGACGGCTTCGCCGCCTTGCCGGCCGCCGTCGCCTTCGGGGTGGCGGAGCGGCTCGCACTCGGGCTCGCCGACGGGCTCGGCGTCGCGCTCGGAGATGGTGTCCCGGCGGTTGCGGCGGCTTCGGGCCGGGTGGTGAGGAGGGGTGTGGCCGAAGCCGGCCCCGCGTCGATCTTGTGGCCGGGGAGCAACGCCACGACCAGGTAGACGAGAACGCTCGTGGCGGTCAGCGCCACCGTGGAGCCCAGCACGAGTCTGCGTCTGCGCCTGCGCTGCCCTGCGGCCTGCCTCGTTGTCATCAGTACCTGTCCGTTCAGGATCGAGCCGATGGTGCACCTGTCAGTGGCCACCCACGGCGAAAAGGTTGCCGACGACTTTGCGCGGCCTGTCCGAACGTCTGCCAGGCATGCGCGGGGATGCGAAGGAATCGAGGGGATGCGAGGATCGGGAGCGCTCCCGAACTCCTGACGGTCAAGTGCGGGTCAGGACAGGGGGCGTTGCTCAGGTCGACTCGCGGACCACCAGCGCCGTACGGAGGATGACGTGGCGGTAGGCCACCGACGGTTCCTCCATGTCGTCCAGGAGCAGCCGGATCATCGCCCGGCCCATCTCCTCCAGCGGCTGACGCACCGTGGTGAGCCGTGGTTCGGTGCGCTGGGCGAGCGGGAAGTCGTCGAATCCGATCACGGCGACGTCCTGCGGCACGCGTCGCCCTGCCGCGCGCAGTGCTTGCAGGGCTCCCGCGGCCGTGGTGTCCGACGCGGCGAGGACGCCGTCGATGTCCGGGCGCCGTTCGAGCAGTTCCGTCATGGCACGGTGCCCGCTGTCCTGTGTGAAGTCGCCCTCGGCCACCAGGGTCTTCTCACTGTCGAGACCGGCCAGCGCCAGAGCGTCCTGATAGCCGCGCAGCCTGCACTGGGCGGCGTCCATGTCCAGCGGCCCGGTGATGGTGGCGATCGTCCTGCGGCCCCGTGACACCAGGTGGGAGACGGCGCTGCGGGCACCTCCCAGGTTGTCCGCGTCCACGTAACTGACGTACTCGTCGCCCGAGCGGCGTCCCAGCATCACGGTCGGCAACCGTGCCTCGGCGAGCATGTCCGGCAGCCGGTCCCCGGCATGCACGGACAGCAGCAGCACTCCGTCGACCCGGCTGCCGCGCGCGTACTCCAGGAAGCGCTTGCGGTCGGCGTCCGAGCGGACCAGGGTCAGCATCAGCTGCATCCCGATGTCCGCCAGCGCGTCGCCGAGTGAGCGGACGATCTCCGAGAAGAAGGGTTCCGCGAACACTCTCCAGTCGGGTTCGGTCAGGACGAGAGCGACGGCGTTGCTTCGCTGGCCGGCCAGCGAGCGGGCCGCCAGATTGGGGACATACCCCAGTTCGTCGATGGCTTGCTGCACGGCTCGGCGCGTCGAGTCCTTCACGCCCGCCGCGTTGTTGATGACACGGGAGACGGTGCCCCGCCCCACCCCGGCGTGAGCGGCCACCTCTTCCAGCGTCGGCGTGCCGGGGCTTCGCGTGCCCATGACCACCTCCCCCAAGAGATCACCGATCTTACGGGCCGACGGAACCGGGCACACGGCTTCCGTGCGGAACCCGTGCCGAGTCGGCCAAGGGGGTGTGGGGTTCTGGTCGTTCAGGGGCGGTTGCTCTACGCACCTCACCCGAGCCGGAGGAGTCGAGCCGAAGGAGTCGGGGCGGTTCGCGCGAAGGAGAGGGGGACCCGCCCTGCCGGCACGTGGCCGGTCGGGCAGGTCCCGGGCGGGTGAACCGTCCTGCGTTACGCCGTTGTGCAGGACGTTCCGTTGAGGCTGAAGGCAGCCGGCTTGGCGAAAGTGCCGCTGTAGGTGCCCTGGAACCCGAAGGAGACCTGTCCGCCGGGCGTGATGGACGCGTTGTGCGCGGCGTTGGCGGCCGTCACGGACCCCGTCGACGAGGAGACGGTGGCATTCCACGCGTTGGTGATCCGCTGCCCCGAGGGCAGTGCGAACGCGACGTTCCACCCGTTGACCGGGGAGGAACCCGTGTTGGACACGGTGACGTCGGCGGTGAAGCCGTCCTGCCAGACACTGGTGCCGTAGGTCACCTTGCACGCGGCGGGACCGCTGGGGGTGCCGGGGTCGCCGGGGGTGCTGCCGCCGAGGTTCACCGTGGAGGAGAACGAGTTCACGGCCAGGCCCGCGCCGTTCTGCCAGGGCTCGAAGCCCGCCTGAATGCTCGTCAGGTACCAGCTGTTCTGGGCGAGTCCGCGGGAGACGGCCTGCCGCACGAAGTCCATCACGTCGAAGTTCCAGCTGTTGATCGCGGAGGGCGCGACGAAGGACAGGACGTCATTGGAGCCGTTGTTGCCGGACCACACCTGCCACTGGCGCCCGGCCACGGTGGCGGAGCCGACGGGCGAGCCCACCGGCTGCACGGATCCCACGCGGTTGAGCCAGATCATGATCTCGGTGCGGTTTACGCCGTCGGTGCGGGGGGTCGGGTCCAGCCAGATGTCGTAGGCGGCGTCGTAGACCGCACCGCTCACGTAGCTGTAGGAGATGCTCGAGGGCGCGCTCGCGATGGAGTTGAGCCGGGCCGGGAGGTTCGTGCCGGGTGAGCAGTTGGTGTAGTGGCAGCCGTTGTACACGGCCGGGTACGACTTCGGGGCGCCGTTGGTCGGGACCGAGCCGTCGGCCTGGGTGAGCCTGAAGCCCGAGTTTGTGACGGAGATGCATTGGGTGGCGCTGGTGCCCCAGCGGTTGTTCATCACGACGTAACGACCCTGGATCGTGGTGGTGCCGAACGCCTCGCAGATCGACGTGTCGGCCTGGGAGGCCGAGGCACCCGTGAGCAGCGAGGCCAGCGCGACGAGCGTGGTCAGCAGCGCACCGCAGAGGGCGCGCATCCTGCGGACTTGGTGACGTGACGGTTGCATGCGGGTCCTCCGCGATGGATGTGGGGGGCGAGGGCTTCCGCCTGGGAGTGGGAGCGCTCCCAATCGGATGCCTCGCTGGGACTGTAGGAGAGGATCATGTTCCTGACAAGGAGATGCGCTTCGGTGTCTTGAGGTCATTCCCGAAGCGGCAGGTGGGGCGGGTGGAACGTGGCTCGACAGTTGTTCGAGCCCGAGGGCCGGGCGGTCCCCAGGGGGGCGGGGGCCGCCCGGCCGGGTGACCCCGTCGTCCGGTGACGGGGTCACGTAGGCGGCCTCAGCGGCGGGCTATTCGAGGAGTTCCGCGTACGAGCCCATGGCCAGGGCGATGTCCGCCTGGGCCCAGAACCGGTGATACGTGAACGACGGCACCGTGCCGCCCTTCGGATAGACCTCGATCTTCGGCCAGGCCGGGTCGCTCTTGTGGAACGACCGGAGTGAGGTGAAGGTCGAGGCCGAGTTGACCTTGTCCCCGTTCGGCATCGCGCCGTTGAAGGTGCTGGGGACGTGGACGGTGTCACCGAAGCGGTTGTAGTCCGCCCGGTTCTCCGGCACCGCGATGCCCAGGCTGTCCTGGTAGTTGTTCCACATGCCGTCCAGGAGTGCCTTCGCCGTCGTCTTCGCCGCAGTGTCGCCCGACTTGGCGGCGTAGTAGGCATCCAAGGATCAGCGCCGAACAGCAAACCCCGGTTCATGCACAGCAGTTGGCGAATCACCGTCGACTTCTGCCGACCGGTGCGCCACGAACGGACAGTTCGACGGGCTTCGTTGCGACCGATGCGAGTGCCGGTCCAGGCGCAACTGCTGCCTGAACGAACGCCTGCAGTGCTTCGACGGCTCTCGAACCCACGAGTGCCGACGGTGCCACCCGTTGACCACCGGGTTGGGGAGCGCTCCCATCACGAGTCCGGGTACATCCCGCATCAGGGGCGCCGGTCATCGATGGGTCCAATAACAGCGATGCGCCGTGGTGCGAGCCCTTCAACGAGCCGTCTCGGGACGGGCACGCCGTACGCCGGCCGCTGGCGCTGCCGCTCCCGCACGCAGCCGAGCCCGGATCGGAGGACGGCCCCTGCGAGGCCTTCCTGACGATCTGCCACCAGGCCGCGAGGCCACGTCAACCCGTACGCATCCGGGTGCGCGATCACTCGCGCGCGCTCGAAGCAGAGGCCGTAGACGTCGGCGCACCAGCCGTTTCTGCACAGGGACTGCGCTCAGTTGTTGGTCCTGCCCAGGTGGCCGGTGCGGCAGCCGCCGGTGGTAGACGGGTTGACGGGCCGTTATTGGTGCCTCCGCACACCGGATAGTCGGGGGTCGCCCGCGCCCGGGCCCCCTCGGGAAACCGGGGGAGTGGTCCGCCGGTGGCGCGAAGGCGAGGGGGTGGGCGATACATGAACACACTGCCAGGGAGGTTGTGCATCATTGTGACGCACGCTAGAACCAAGCCCTACATTCCTCGACGCTTCGTTCAGCGCACTGAGTATCTGTTTCCGGCCACCGCTCCACACCCCCACAGGAGCCGCTCCCATGCCCGCAAGCATCCGTCTCCACGCTCGCCGCACCCGTCTGCGCATCGCCCTGGCCGCCCTGGCCACGCTGACATCCGCGGCCCTCACCACCCTCCCCGCCCAGGCGGACACCGCGGACACCACCCGCCTCACCGGCACCCTCTCCGACGGCGCCACCTGGATCGCGGACGTCCCCGAACGCTGGAACGGCACCCTCCTGCTGTTCAGCCACGGCTTCGGCCCCACTGTCGCCCAGAACGCCCCCTCCGCCGCCATGCGAACCGAGTTGCTCGACCAGGGCTACGCGATGGCCGGGTCCTCGTACGACCCCAATGGCTCGATGTGGGCCCTCAACAGCGCCGAACGCGACCAGTTCGCCACCCTCGACGCCGTCACCGCGAAAATCGGCACCCCACGGCGCACCCTGGCCGTTGGCCAGTCCATGGGCGGACTCGTCAACGCGCAGATCGCCCGCGACGGCGCCGGGCGCGTCGACGGAGCGCTCGGACTGTGCGGCCTGGTCGCGGGCGCCAACGATCTGGAGAACTACCAGCTCGACGCCGAATACACCGTGGCCCGCCTGCTCCTGCCGGGGCAGGACGTTCCCCTGGTCCGCTTCGTCGCCGCCACCGACGCGGCCGCCACCGCCCAGAAGCTCACCGACGCAGTCACCGCCGCGCAGGCCACCCCGCAGGGCCGCGCCCGGATCGCCCTCGCGGCCGCCTTCCTCAATCTGCCCGCCTGGGCGCCCGGCAAGGACCGGCCCGCCCCGACCGACTGGGCGGACCAACAGGAACAGCAATACGCCTGGTTCGCCCAGGGCATCCTGTCGTTCGTCGAAGGCGGCCGGTATGCCATCGAGCAGTCCGTCGGCGGCAACAACTCCTGGAACCGGGGCGTCGACTACGGCCGTCTGCTCGCCGGTTCCGTCTACGCCCCGCAGGTCCGCGCCCTGTACCGGGCGGCCGGACTCGACCTGGGCGCCGACCTGACATCCCTGACCCGGAGTGCCTCGGTCACCGCCGACCCCGCCGCGGTCCGTACCGCGCAGCGCACCTCCTCCGCCGGCCAAGGCCTCGGCGTGCCGCTGCTGAACGTGCACACGACGGCCGACAACCTCGTCCCGGTCGAACAGGAACGGCGGTTCGGTGACCAGGTGCGCGCCTCAGGCGACGGCGCGCTGCTTCGCCAGGCCTACGTCGAGCGCCAGGGGCACTGCGCGTTCACCACCGCCGAGACCGTAGCCGCCCTGCACGCCCTCGAACACCGCGTCGGCACTGGTCGCTGGAACGACGCCGCGACCGCGACCGCGCTCCAACGGTCCGCCACCGCACTGCATCTGGACGGCGCGGCGTACGTTCCCTACCAGCCGGCCCGCCTGACAGTCGGCCGCGACCACCCGGCGAGCCCCGCCCGGCACTGACGCCGACATCCGCTCACGCCAACAGGAGTGGGCTGCCACGCATGGAGGAGGCCACTGGATACCGCGACGGCGACCTCCTCGGCGGGCGGCTGACGAACACGGCGGCCACAGACAGGAGAGGCGGCGACGGTTCGGTGAACCGTCGATCGGGGGGCTCCCGGCCGCGGTGATCCGCAACCTGGGCAACACCGCGGCATCCAAGGTGTCCTTGCTCTGCGCCTGTCGGACACCGGAGCTCGGTCCGGGAACGTCGGGGTCCTGTTCACCCTGGTCGGTCTCGGCGGCGTCGGCGGTGCGTGGACGGCCGACCGGATGCTCGCCCGGTTCGGGTTGGGCAGGACGCTCATCGCCGCGAGTCCTTCCGGAGCGCTGTGGGTGCCCGCCCTTCCGACGCTGGTCGTGGTGGGAGCTTCGGCCTCGGTGTGGGTGCCGGTGTGGAACGCCACGGCCACCAACTGCGACAGTCGCTCACCCGACCCGACCTGCTGGGCCAGGGCGATCACAGGGCAGCCCTCCTCGCGCCCGTGCCGGAGGCGTCCAGGCCCGACCACGGCTCGTCCAGGACCAGCAGAGCGGGTTCGACGAGCAGCGCCTGGGCGAGCGCGACCTTCTGGGCGTTGCCCTTGGACAGAGTGCGCAGCGACGCGTTGCGTCCGACCACCAGGCCCAGCCTGTCCAGCAGCCGGCCGGCCCTGGTGCGCGCCGCCGCGCCGGACAGGCCCCGGATGTGCCGCCACGGGAAGGTGGCGGCACATCCTGCAGGCGGGCCGCCGGCTCAGGCCGGTGTCAGTTGCCATTGCTGGTTGGTGCCATTGTTGGCGGTCCACTGCACGACTTGGGCGCCGTCGCTGGTCGACTGGCCGGACACGTCGGCGGCCAGGCTGCTGGCGCGGCTGACGATGGTGTAGTAGCCGTCGCCGGTGGGCCGGAGGTACCACTGCTGGTTCGTGCCGCCGTTGGCGGACCACTGCTGCAGTTGCAGTCCGGCCGTGGTGGAGGAGGCGTTGACGTCGAGCATTTTGCCGCTCGCGGTGTATCGCAGGGTGTAGGCGCCGTCCTGGGCGGAACCGAGGGTCCAGGTCGCGTTCCCGGTCTGCTGGACGGCCGGGGCGCCGTCGGCCGTGGAGTTGCCGGTGATGGCGAGCGGTTTGCCGCTGTTGCGGTTGACGATGCGGTACGTGCCCGGCGCGGGACCGGTGCTCCCGCCGCCGCTCAACGTGAAGTACTCGACCGCGTCGCTGAACACGGTCGTCCCGGCTTTGCTGGTGGACAGGACGAGGTAGACCCGTGAGCCGCTGGACGGCGCGGTGAACGACACGGTCTGCGTCGCCTTCGAGCCGAGCGGGACGGTGAGGGTGGTGTTCCCGGAGGCGATCACCGGGCCGGTGGCGCTGTCGAGGCGGGCGCTCCAGGCGAAGCCCACGGCGGTGCCGGTGAAGTCGTCGTTGAACACCGAGATCGTACGGTTCACGGTGGTGTTGGCGGCGTATCCGGGGACGGCTTGCGGGAGCGGGAAGGTGCCGTTGGAGTCCGACGCGCCGGAGGCCGACCAGTAGGGCAGGTCGATCGCGGCGAGCGGGTTGAACGCGGCCTGCACCCGCTGGAACTGCGGATTGCTCCACGGGTCGGAGAGGTTGTCGGCGCCGTAGACGGGATGGCCGCCCTCTTCGGGGGTGAAGTCGGTGGTGCGGACGCCGGATATGACGCCCGCCCAGGCGGACAGCAGGGTGTAAGGGCGCAAGTCGCTGGCGTCCTTGCCGCGCTTGGCCGCCATCGTGGTGGCGAACCACTCGAAGCCCTGCTTGGTGTTGCACTTCGGCCAGATGTACTCGCCCTCGCCGTCGGGCCGGCCGGGCACCGACACGACCTTCTCGCCGTAGGCGCCGAAACCGTCCAAGTAGTGCCCGAAGACATCGAAGTTGGCGTACGTCATGGTGGGGTAGGGGTTGGCCGGAGCGCCGACCCACGCGTCGACGCTGACCGGCCGGGTGCCGTCGTTGCCGTTCATCGCCGCGTACAGGTCCTTCTCGAACTGCTCCGAGTCCATACCGCTGCTGCCGGGCTCGTTGCTCTGGCTCCAGCGGATGATCGCCGGGTGGTTGCGGTCGCGCAGGGTCAGCGCGCGGGCGTGGTCGACCATGTTGTCGTGCCCGGCGACGAAGTCCTGAAGGCTGTTGGAGCCGCGGATGCCGGTCTCGTCGATGATCATCAGGCCCATCTCGTCGGCCACGTCGAGCATGTAGGGGCTGGCCGGCTCCTGATGAATGCGGACCACGTTGTAGTTCAGCCGCTGGTAGTTGTCGACCGCCTGCGGCCAGCCGCCGTTTCCCGAGGAGGGCGCGAGGAAGCCGGGCAGGGTGTCGTAGGCGTCGCCCTTGCCGCCGTTGTTGATGCGGTCGAAGTCCGCGCCCTGGAGGTTGTCGCCGCGGAAGTTCACCCGCACGCCGTTGAGGTAGTAGTACTCGCCGTTCTGGCTGCTCTCCCGGAATCCGAAGCGGTAGGTCGCGTCGCTGGTGCGGCCGTCGTCGGTCGCCGCGTGGACCGTCAGGCGGTGCAGGTGGGCGCGATACCCCTGCCGGTAGGGGACGTTGGGCCACCAGTACGAGGAGGAGCCCAGGTTCCACGCCACCGGCCCGACCGTCACCTTGACGGTCGAGTGGGCGGCCACGGTCACCGTGCTGCTCGGCAGCGCCGGGTAGTTGAACGACGTGGCGTTGTCCGATGCGAGCGAACCGGTCAGCGTCACCGTCCGCGCGGCGCCGGAGGTGTTGGTCACCGACGCGTCGTAGGTGAGGGTCTGATTGGCCACGGACGTACGGACGAACGTGTCGCTGACGTACACCGCCGGATACACGCGCAGGAACGTCGAACGGAAGATCCCCTGCGGTACGGCCTCGGCCCAGTCGGCCGCGTCGGGCACCAGATACCTGCCGTTCGCGGGGTTCTTCAGGGCGCCCCTGCCCTTCACATCGACCGTGATGGTGTGCGTGGTACCCGGTGCCGCGTACGCGCTGATGTCGAAGTTCGACGGTGTGAAGGCGGTGGTCCTGGTCGCCACCGTCCGCCCGTCGACCGACAGGGTCGCCTGGTGGTTCACCGCGCCGAACTCGATCCACGTCGACTGCGGCTGCCCGGAGTCCGGCACGGTGATGGTGCGGGAGTACGCCGCCTCGTTCACATCGGTGAAGCCCTGCTTGTACCAGCCGCCGCCCGGCACGGTGATCGACGTCGCCGACCGGCCCGCCGGGGTGAAGCCCCACGTGCCGGCCAGGTCGACCGAGGCGATCGCGGCGTTGCCCGCGGTGACGCCATCGGTGCCGGAGGCCGGCGAGGCAACGGCCGCCGTAGGTCGAGGGGCGGCCGCCGCGGCCGGCGGCGTTCCCACTGCGCCGGTCAGCAGCGCCACGGCGGCCACGCACCACAACGCCGGGCGTCGGCGGCGCGGCGGCCGATGGTGTTGTCTCATCACACATCCCTCTTTCGCTGGGGGACGGGGAACGGGAGACGGTCAGGCGGCCCGCACACCCGTCACCGCGCGGGCCGGCCGGATCGGCCGGAAGGGATCAGTGCACCGGTGACGGCAGCAAGGCCACGCCGCGTCCGGCCCCAGCCGACGGGTCCGATCGTCATGTGGGGATCCCCTCTGCTGATCACCACGGTGCCACCGGTGGGAGCGCTCCCACACCATAGTGCCCAGTGGGGCATCCGTGAATGCCCCCGTCGCACCCTGTTTCCGAAGCCCAGGAGCGGACCCCGCTCCCGCTCCCGCGCGTGGCCGGTGCTGTTGGAGGTCCTGCCGTCGAGGGCGGCCAGGAGGCGGGTGAGGGTGGCCTTTGACGGGGCGCGGCGACGTCCGGGCAGGTGGCGGCGGATGCCGAGTTCTTCCAGTACCCCGTTGCTGGCGCGCTGTCCCCACTCGGTGATTTCGGTGATGGTCCGGGCGCCGGAGACGACTGTGCAGGCGCAGATCAGCAGGCCGAGCACTGGATACCACCGTCCGCGACGCGAACGCGGGTCGGGTACGCGCTGGAGGTGGGCGCGCAGGCGACCGGTGTCGTGCTGGTGGGGGCCAGTTTCGCCAGGACGGCAGGAATCGGGAAAGATGGAGCGGCAGGCACGGGACCTCAATGTGATCAGCTGGCGTAGACACCTGATGATCACCGGTCTCGTGCCTGTGCTGTTGCCGCGTCAACTCCCGCTCAACGCGGACGATCCACCCAATCCCGGAACTTGAAACCGCCCTGCAGGCCGAAGAGTGCCTCCAGGCCGTTCAGGACAGGCGCGAGACTGCGCTGACAAACCTGCCGAGACTGCGAGGTCACCCTCTCCAGGCTGAAGTGGATCTCCAGGAGTGCGCCGACGACGACGGCCTGGCTGATGGGGGAGGTGTGCACCGCGATCATGCTCTTGATCTTCGACAGCTGCTCGGCGAACCCTTGGACCCGCCGCTGTCCGTGCCCGACCCGCTGGCCGGCCACCACATGGCCCACCAGGGCGCCGGGCAGTACGGGCTTCGCGAAGGCCCGAGGTGGACCACCCGCCGCCCGTGTCCAGTGACTTGAGGGGCGGCACGCGTCCCGAGCCGTCATGGAACATGCCGTACGGGTTGTCCTCGAGCAGGAGGATCCCGTCCTGCTCGGCGAGGGCCGGCAGCTCGCGCCGGGCCGACCGGATGCCGGCCTGGATGGCGAACCCGTTTGTGACGCGATGAGCTGGAAGGATGAAGTGGGGGAGTTTGCGCGGCCCGTCAGGTAGATGCCGCCCGAGGATCGCATGGCGGTCGTGCGCCTGCACGCCGCACCCCGGCGGGTAGGACCGGGTGGTGATGGGGGAGCATCTGCTCAACTATTACCTGCCCGTGAAGGATCGTCATGCCTCCTGTCCGCAGTGCCGTATTCCCCGTCCTGCTTGTCTGCCTCCTGATGACGGGCTGTTCGTCCGTCCAACTCGGCACACCGACAGCGACACCGTCCAGTACTCAGAACCCTGTGCCCGGCGCGCCTGCCGGGTCAGGGCGGGCGATCGCGGTGGGGGCGGGCCCGCAGAAGCACTACAGCGTGCAGCAGCAGCCGGCCGTCGGCTCGTGCCACTACCGCTCCGAGCACGGCGAGCCCCTTGAGGACCCTGCCTGCACGCCGGGCGCGATCTCTCCGGCGGTCACGCAGGCGAACCTGAAGTCGACGATATGCCGCAAGGGCGGCTACACCTCGGGCGTGCGTCCGTCCACGTATGTGACGGGCAAGGAGAAGAAGCTCAACGCCGCCTCCTACGGCTTCACCGGCCGCATGGGTGATGCGGAGTACGACCACCTGATCAGTCTGCAGCTCGGCGGTGACCCGAACGATCCGCGGAACCTGTGGGTGGAGCCGGCCGACCCCGGCCACAGGAAGGGTGCCGGGGTGAACAACAAGAAGGACCCGGTGGAGACGAAGCTGCACACCGCGGTCTGCAAGGGCCAGGTCACGCTCGCGGCCGCGCAGCAGGCCATAGTCACCGACTGGACCACCGCCCTGACCGTCCTTCACCTCGGCTGAAGAAGCCGCTGGAGGGCAGTGGACGGTGCACGTGAGCTGATGCAGCAGGACGGCGAGCGCCAGAAGGTCGCGATGTCCTGGAAGGTGTCGATGCGCAGCCCGAAGTTGTAGTGGCGGAGGTAGCGGCGAGGGTAGTTGAACGACTCCAGGCTGACGGAGCCGGTGACGGAAATAGGCCGGGCGCAGTAGGTGGCGTCCTTGGTGAAGGTCGCCGTGCCGTTGCTCGCGTCGGCGCGGACCAGGAAGTCCCTGTGGCGAAGGCAGTGGTCGTCAAGGGGGTCAGCCGGCGCTGTCACGCAGCAGGTCCCGCAGCTTCAGTGCCGCCGGCAGTGGGGTGGCCGGCAGGGCCGCGTGGAGGGTGCGGCGCAGGGCGGGGTCGTCGAGGCGACGCAGGACGATTTCGTCGGGGACGGCCCAGGCGGCCAGGGAGGGGACCAGGGCCACGCCGAGTCCGGCGGCGACGTAGCCGAATTTTCCGGTCCACTCCGCGATCCTGATGATCTTCTTGGGGGTGAAGCCGGCCCGGGCGCAGGCGTCGGCGAGCATCGTAGGGCGGTCGCCGTAGGCGCTTTGCACCCAGGGTTCGTCGCGTAGTTCGCGCAGGCCGAGCGTCTCGGCTTCGGCCAGGTGGTGCTTGCGCGGGAGGGCGACGAGCAGTTCGTCCTCGCACAGTTCGGTGGTGGTGACACCGTCGGCCGACTGCAGCCCGGACGGGTAGTCGCTGACGACGGCGAGGTCCAGTGTCCCGTCCGTGAGGCGCTGCATCAGCGTGTGGGTCGGGCCCTCGATCGCGACGACCTCGACGTCCGGCCTGGCCTCCTGCAGGGCACGCAGGGCGGTGGGCACCAGCTGGATGTTGGCGGTGGCGAACGCGCCCACGTGCAGCAGCCCGCCGTGACCCGTGTGCAGTACGGCGAGTTCCCGCTGCGCCCGCGCCAGCCGGTCGAGCACCTCCACGGCGTGCCGGTGCAGCGCCCGCCCGGCGGGGTTGAGCCGTACGCCCCTCGGTAGTCGTTCGAACAATGGCCCGCCCGCCTGCTGTTCCAGCGTGGCGATACGCCGGGACACCGCGGACTGCGTGTAGTTGAGCCGGACGGCGGCATGCGTGAACGAACCGGTCTCGGCCACTGTCACGAGCAGCCGCAGCGCATCGATCTCGTACACGTTTCTCCCCGCCGCCAGACCCTCGTCCGGCCATCGGCCATCCTGCCCGAACACATTCCTCTGGCGCATGGATCTCATGCAATCCAGTCGCTGGTGTCATGCCATGGTCGGTCCTAACGTCGGTCACGCGGCGGCGCACCGGAAGGGGAGTGGGTCGCTGCCCCAACCGCCCGTGAGATGTAGGGGGAAGTGTGTTGTCGCGACAGGGAGTTGAGCAGGGGCGAGGCCGGCGCCGGGGGCCCGCTCTCGCCCTGCCGGTGATGCTGGCCGATCTGGAGGAGCTCGTCACCTGCGAGTCCTTCTCCACCGACCACGCGTCGGTGACGCGCAGCGCCGAGGTGGTCGGCGCCCTCGGCAAAAGGCTCCTGGGGACAGAGCCGGAGACCGTCGTCATCGACGGGGTGACCCATCTGCGGTGGGCCTTCGGCACTCCGCGGGTGCTGCTGTTGGGGCACCACGACACGGTCTGGCCCATCGGCTCGCTCCGGACACATCCCTGGTCGGTGGCCGACGGGATCGCACGGGGACCCGGGGTCCTGGACATGAAGGCCGGCCTGGTGCAGATGTTCCACGCCCTGGCCTCGCTGCCCTCCATGGACGGGGTGCACGTGCTGGTCACCGGGGACGAGGAGGTCGGCTCACCGACCTCACGAAAGCTGATCGAGGAGGCGGCGCGGGCGTGCCGGGCCGCCCTCGTGCTGGAGGCGGCCGCGGACGAGAAGGGCGCGCTCAAGACCGCCCGCAAGGGGACCTCGCGGTACGAGGTCGTGGTGCACGGCCACGCCGCGCATGCGGGACTGGAACCGCACCGAGGGGTCAACGCAGCCGTCGAGGCCGCCCACCAGTTGCTGGCCGTCGCCGGCATCGGGGCCGCGATGGGCGCTGTCGGGGCCGCCCACCCCGTCCTGGGCGTCTCCACCGTCACCCCCACCCTGCTGTCGGCCGGCAGCACGCGCAACACGGTGCCCGCACGGGCGCGGGTGGCAGTGGACGTACGCGTTCCGAGCGTGGACGCGCAGGAATGGATCGACGAGCTCATGCACGCGCTCGCGGCCCGCGTACCCGGTGCGCGGCTGGAGATCCTGGGCGGCGCACAGCGGCCGCCCATGGATCCGGTGTCCTCCACCGACCTGTTCGCCCTCGCCTCCCGTATCGCGACGGGACTGGACCAGGAGCCCCTGCGGGCGGCAGCCGTCGGCGGCGCCTCGGATGCCAACTACACCGCGGCGGCGGGCTGTCCGACGCTGGACGGCCTGGGCGCGGTGGGCGGCGGCGCCCACGCGGACACCGAGCACGTCGAGGTGTCGCGGATCGTCCCCCGCGCCCGGCTGCTCGCTCAACTCATCGAGAAGACCCGGCGATGGCCCGACCGACGGTCACCAGCGTGACTCGCGTGAATCACGGCAGGGACCTTCCCTCGACTGCTGTGCATCGGATTCGTGGTTCGTTCCGGAGGGGGCGATTGATCATGCGACAGGACGTGAACGGGCTTGGCCTCGGTGAGCAGCGCGGGAGTTATGCCATCGCGGGAGTAGGAGGCGCTCTCCTGCAGATGGCGCGGCGGGGCGTCGTGGCGCTGGCTGGGGTCGTACTCGTCAAGTTGTTCGTCAGCAGACCGTCAGCGGCAATCGTCAAGGGTGCCGTCACGATGGCCGTGGTGCTCGCCCTGTTCGACCTCGGACTGGCGTGGAATCGCGCGACCGCCAGGTTCGGGATCAGCAGGTGCTACGTCTGCGCGGGAGGCCTGGTCGTCACCAACCTGTTCGGCGGTGTACGGGATGCGGTGGCATGGAGCAACGTGACCGGGCTGAACCAGACGGCCACCCTGTCGGTCTGGTTGACTTTTCACAGGTTCGAGATCGCGCGCAATGGTTCCGTGCCGCTGGCGTTCCTGGCTCTGGGACAGAAGCCCGCTCTGGCAACGGCTCTGCAGAGCCAGGCGGCAAAGAACGGCATTCACCGCTGAGCCGCCGTGACGGTTATGGCCAAGGCGGCCCGACGCTCCCCGTCCGGTCCGGTGTTTCCCCGTGCAGCAAGAACTGAGGGGCCTCGCGTTTTCCGGACAGGCTTCTGACCGTCCATTGCACGCGCCGACTCGAAACTTCTCGTACTCGGCGTGGATCTTGGGCGGAGGGCGGTAACCCACCGCCGGGCGGAGGTGATGAGAGGGTGCGCGGTGTGGGGATGTAGGCAGCTGGTGCTGCCCACTCGGCGCATTCGATCACCTTCTCCTTCGCCGGCACGGGGCCGTACGGGCTCTGGGTGCCCGGCGGCCAGAGGATTTCCTTGTGTGGATGTCGACTTCGCAGTTCTTCCCAGTTGCCGTGTCGGGCAGGGTCAAACGGGCGGACAGCGGGGCCGTCTCCAGTGCTTCTACCTGCGGGCCCGTGCTTCCAGGCCGGCACGGGGCGTCGCCACGATGTCGGCCATCGGCGCTGGGTTCTCGGTGGCGACATCGAGGTCCTGGCTGGGGCGGTTCGCGAGGCGGTGCGTGCGCCTGCACGGCGTATCCGCCAGGTGAGGACCAGTAGATATGGGGCGCCGAGGGCGATCACATCCGCCAAGAACCATGCAGGCTCGCCCATTCGGTCGGCGCGGTCATGTTGTCGCGGGCATGCCCTGACGGTTCTCCGCCGGCGGACGAAATTCTCGATGTCTGCCGCAAGGGAATTCTCGCGTCACTGACACACGGCAACAGTGACCGGTCGGAGGCGCTGGGCCCGGGGGCCTGACAACGGCCGAGTGGTCCTGTCGGGTTGCGCGGCGCGGATCGCGGTGACGTACCCGCTGGGCCGGCTCCGAGGGCGACAACGCCGTAGTGCGCGCTCGTGAGGTGCCCCCTTGGTCAAGTCGGGGTTCGAGGGTCGGCTCGTGGGGAGGGCGGTCATACGGCGCGGTGGTGGGGTGCCAGGGTGGCGTGGATCTGGTCGCGGATGTCGGTGAGGACGGCTTCGTCGCTGCGGTGCAGGTGCACGGTGGCGGTGGTGCTGAGGTGGATGATCGCGGAGATCACCCGCGCCAGCGTTTCCGCGTCGGCGGCACTGATGTGCTCGTCGCGGACGAGTAGGCCGGTGATGCCGTCCTCGAGGCGGCCGGCAAGGGCCAGGCCCGCTTGCCGGTAGGGCTCGGCCGGATCGCCGAAGACGAGTTCGTGCAGGTAGGTGCGGCCGTTCTCGATGTGTTCCCGCACGCACTCCACCACGGGGCGGATGAGGGCGACGACCGGCTCCAGCACGCCCTGCTTGTCGACGGCGGCGTTCGCGGTGGCGAGGCCGGCGTCGATGGCGGCGGCGAACTTCTCGTTCTGCACCATGATCAGCAACTCGGCCTTCGTGGACGCGTACAGGTAGAGCGTCCCGATCGCGACATCGGCTCGGGCGGCGATCTGCTGCGTCGTGACCCCGCCGACGCCGTGTTCGGCGAACAGTTCGCGGGCCGCGGTCATGATGCGCTCGCGCTTGGCCTGTTTGGCCTGCTCGCGCCGCCCGGTCGGCATCCGGCCGCGTCCCATGGGGACCTCCCTTGACAATAAATCTGAGTAGACTCATAGTTGAGTCTACTCGGATCGACCGGGTGAGGCGAGACCCCGGGGTTTCGCCGCGGAGTGGCCGATCTGGCCAGACCTGAATAAATAGGACTAAGGCAAGGAGTGGCGCCCCATGAGAGCGTTCGTCGTCACCAAGTACAAGGAGCCGCTGCAGGAGGCGGACGTCCCCGAGCCCACCGTCGGGGAGCACGACGTGCTGGTGCGAGTGGAGGCCGCCGGGCTCAACCCGCTGGACGAGAAGATCCGCGCCGGTGAGTTCAAGCAGATCCTGCCCTACAAGCTGCCGCTGATCCTGGGCAACGACGTCGCGGGCACTGTCATCAGCGTCGGGACGGCGGTTCGCGGCTTCAAGCCCGGAGACGAGGTCTACGCACGCCCCGACCAGGACCGCATCGGCACGTTCGCCGAGCGCATCGCCGTCGCGGAGAGCGACCTGGCGCTCAAGCCCGCCTCCATCAGCATGGACGAGGCCGGCTCGCTCCCGCTGGCGGCGCTCACGGCGTGGCAGGCGCTGGTGGAGCGCGGGAAGGTGCGGCCCGGACAGAAGGTTCTCATCCACGCCGGCGCCGGCGGGGTCGGCTCGATCGCGATCCAGCTCGCCGCGCACCTCGGTGCGAGCGTCGCCACGACCGCCAGCGGTTCCAACGCGGACTTCGTGCGCGCACTCGGCGCGGACACGGTGATCGATTACCGCACCCAGGACTTCGAACAGCTCCTGACCGGCTACGACCTGGTGCTGGACAGCCTCGGTGGGGAGACCCTCGCCAAGTCCCTGCGGGTGCTCAAGCCCGGCGGCAAGGCCATCGGGATCGCCGGCCCCCCGGACCCCGCGTTCGCCCGCGAAGCCGGCCTGAACCCGCTGCTGCGCCTGGCGGTCGCAGGCCTGAGCGGCAAGATCCGCAGGCAGGCGAAGAAGCTCGGGGTGAGGTACGAGTTCCTGCTCATGCGTGCCAGCGGAGACCAGCTCCGCCAGATCGCCGGCCTCATTGACCAGGGCGTCCTGCGTCCGGTGGTGGGGAAGGTGGTCGGCTTCGACCAGACCCCCCAGGCGCTGCAGTCCCTGTCTCAGGGCGGCATCCGCGGCAAGGCCGTCATCGCCAACAGCTGACCCGCCGCAACCGCGACGGGCCCCACAAAACCAGCGCCACAAAACCCGCAGCGCCACAGAACACGCAGCGACTCAAGACACGCAACGACTCAAAACGCACAAGGAGAATCCGTCATGAGCAGCACCAACAGCCCGAACGACGCCGTCATCACCTCCTACGCGAAGGCCCCGGCCCGCACGGTCAGCGCCGGTGGCGTCACCTACGCCTACCGTGAGCTGGGACCGAAGGGCGGCATCCCCGTCGTCTTCTTCGTCCACCTCGCCGCGACCCTGGACAACTGGGACCCCCGCATCGTCGACCCCGTCGCGAAGGGCCGTCACGTCATCACCTTCGACAACCGTGGTGTCGGGGCGTCCACCGGCCAGGTGCCGGACAGTGTCGAGGCGATGGCCGACGACGCCTACACCTTCATCAAGGCCCTCGGCTACGACAAGATCGACGTCTTCTCCTTCTCCCTCGGCGGCATGATCGCCCAGGCCCTGGTGGTGAAGCACCCCGAGCTGGTCCGCAAGCTCGTCCTCACCGGCACCGGGCCCAGGGGCGGCAAGGACATCGACAAGGTCGCCACCACCACCTACTACGACATCCTGCGCGCCACCCTGACCCGCTCGGACCCCAAGGAGTTCCTGTTCTTCAACCGTGACGCCGTCGGCAAGGCCGCCGGGCGCGCGTTCGTCAACCGGCTGAACGAGCGCACCGTCGACCGCGACGCGAAGATCAGCACCAAGGCGTTCCAGACGCAGCTGAAGGCGATCAAGAAGTGGGGGCGCTCCACCCCCGACGACCTGTCGTCGATCACGCAGCCCACCCTGATCGCCAACGGCGACAACGACCGTATGGTGCCCTCGGTCCTGTCGGGTGACCTGCATCGGCGAATCAAGGACAGCCAGGTGATCATCTACCCCGACTCCGGGCACGGCGGCATCTTCCAGTACCACCAGGAGTTCGCCCCCGTGGCGGTCGAATTCCTCGCCCGATGACCACCGCCGCTGCCTGACAGGGAAGAGAAAGGCACCACCATGAGCACGTCACCGTCCGTCGCACCCCCGGAAGTGAAGAAGCCCCTCACCTCCTCGATCCTGCTGTGGGTGCGCACCGACCAGCCCCGCCAGAGCGGCATGGACCACTGGAAGGGCCCGCACTCAGGGATCATCTCCGCCACCCCGGGCCTGGATGAGTACCGGCAGATCCACCTCGCCGAGCACAACACGGGCCGGTGGCCGGCCATCGACGGGGTCCAGACCGCGATCCCCGCCGACCGGAAGATCGACGGCGTTGCGGAAGTCACCTTCCAGTCGGCGCTCGCACCCCTGAAAGGGCGCGAGCAGACGAAGCTGGCCTATGCCGACGAGATCAACGTGTTCCGCCGCACCCTGCTCTACACCGGACCGCCGAACTCCTCCCGGTGGTACGACGTCGCGGGCCCCGGAGAGACGGTCGGCGTCCGCACTCTCCTCTACCTGCGCCGCAGAGACGGTGCCGGCGCCTTCCGTAAGTTCGTCAACGAACAGCTCGCTCCCGCGCTCGCCGGCACCGGAGTACTGAAGGAGCTGCGCACGCAGACGTTCCTGCCCTGGATCGAAAAGCTCTGGGACACTCCGCATGTCGCCCACGACAACCCCCCCGACCAGCGCTTCCACGCCTCGGTCAGCCTCGGGTTCACCGACACCGCGGCACGCGACGCCTTCTTCACCGGCCACGTGATCGAGGACCTGTCCAGCCGGCTGGCACCGCAGGCCTCCGCGATCCACGCCTACGACGTCACCGCCACCCTCACCTACGTCAAGAACGGCGTCATCCTCCCGCACTACGAGCAGTGAGCGGCACAGGTGGGAAGCGCAGACGGGAAGGACAGTTGGGACGCGGGACCGCCGGAATTGCTCGGAAATTGATCCACCCCGGGCTTCCCGGCCCTCCCCTCGCCCCTGTCGTCGCCCGATACCCATCCGCATCCGCATCCGGAGCCAGCCATGAGCGAGCACAGCACCATCCAATACGAGCGCACCTCACCGCAGGTCGCGAAGATCACCTTCGCTAACCCGCCCGTCAACCTCATCGCGGGTGAGACCGTTCTGCGCCTCATCGAGATCGTCGGAGAACTGGCCACGGACCCGGACATCCAGGTCGTGGTGTTCGACAGCGCCACCCCCGACTTCTTCTACAACCACTTCGACCTGGCAGCTGCCGCCGACTTCCCCGCCCCTGAGGACCGGGCCGCGGTGCCGGCATGGACGAATCTGGTCCTGGAACTCTCCAAGGCGCCCTACATCACCATCGCGGCCATCCGTGGACGCACCCGCGGCGGTGGGAACGAGCTCGCCCTCGCCCTCGATCTGCGTTACGCCAGCCGGGAGCAAGCGATCTTCGGGCAGCCCGAGGTCGGCAGCGGACTGCTGCCCGGCGGCGGCGGGACCGAACGGCTCCCTCGCGCCATCGGACGCGACCGCGCCCTGGAAGTCATCCTCACCAGCGACGACTACGACGCCGACACCGCCGAACGCTGGGGCTGGATCACCCGCGCCCTCCCCGACAGCGAACTCGACGCCTTCGTCGACACCGTCGTCGCCCGGCTCGCCTCCTTCGACCGCACCTCACTCGCCGCAGCCAAAGCCCAGATCAACCGGGCATCCCTGCCCCCCGACGCGGACCTGGTCGCCGCGTACGGCGAGTTCAGTCACTCCCTCACCCTCCCCGGTTTCCTCACCCGAGCTGCCGGCACGCAGGCCGTCGTCGAGCAGGCCGGCATCGACTCCGAATACCGTCTGGGGCACTACATCGGCGTCGCCAACCAGCGACGCTGACACCCGGCAGGAAGCG
Organism: Streptomyces sp. NBC_00285; assembly: GCF_036174265.1. Taxonomy (NCBI): domain Bacteria; kingdom Bacillati; phylum Actinomycetota; class Actinomycetes; order Kitasatosporales; family Streptomycetaceae; genus Streptomyces; species Streptomyces sp. NBC_00285. The sequence goes on from NZ_CP108055.1 coordinate 10,005,341, forward strand.
AGCACGTACGCAGCAGAAGCCGCAGCCCTGCTCGTTCGTCGCGGGCTCACGTCGAGGAGATCGTGCAGGACATCCGGCGGCAGGTCGCGGTCCTGCTGCCTCGCTGAATCGCGGCCGAGCCTCGGGGCCGGCCTCAGGCCCGGGCGATCGTGAGGGGGGTCTTCGGCTGCGGCATGGCGCTGATCCGACCGAGTCGACGGGGCTGCGGCTGTCGTTCGATCGGCGGGAGTTCACCGCACCTGCATCTCGTTGACGTTCACTCCGGAAGCGGCTCGTGGGCTCGCTCGGAGACCTCTTGCGGTAGGGCGGCCCACAGGTACGAGGGGACGTGGACCGGGCGTTCGGCGCGCCGACCCTCGGCGAGATCGACAAACGCCTGCGCCACCTCGACACCCCTTGGGCGGCAACCGCACTGGCCGCCTTGGAGTCCGCGTCGCAGCAGAGCCTGGAGATCACCCACGCCCTGCTGGCCCGGGGCAGGCAGCGCACCTTGTGCCAGTGCCTGGACGCCGAACTCTCCCTCGCGTGCACGACCATCCGTACCCCGCACTTCCTGGAGGGTGTCCGCGCGACCTCAGGATTCCGGTTCAGGGTTCTGTGACGCGGTCAGGGCTTTGTGGGTCGATTCCAGGATCTTCTCCGACAGTTCTGTGCCCGCCGTGGCGCGGGCGAGCAGGATCGCGCCGACCAGGGTGGCCACCACGGGCAGGCCGCCGTTGGCGTCGGTGGACATCCATGCGGCGAAGTCCTGGACTCCGGCCGCGTATGTTTCGCGCACGTCCCCGGCTGTGGGCTCGCGAGCCATGTCCCCTGCGAATCCCGCGGTGGGACAGCCGGTGCCGGGCTGGTCACGGTGCTCGGCCGACAGGTAGAAGTCGACCAGGGCGGCGCGCGCGGTGTCGTGATCGCCGTGGTCCGCGTCGAAACCTGCCAGGAGTACGTCCAGGTCGCCGAAAGCAGCTTGAGCCGCCTCGGCCACCAGGGCCTCCTTGGACGGGAACTGCTTGTAGAAGCCACCCGTGGTCAGCCCGATGGATTTCATCAGATCGGCGACGCTGATGCCGTTCACGCCGCGTTCCCGGAACAGCTTGGAGGCCGAGGTGACCGCGCGCCTGCGGTTCTCGAGCGCTTGTGCCTGCGAAACCCGACTCATCACTCACCTGCCGACGTTAGATAGTTAACTGCATCTATCATATGCGGAGTGCCGGGCGGCCGGTCGCGACGCCCTCTTCCCGTTCGGATCCTGCCGGCCTTCACCCAGGCCCTGCAGCAGTAGTAGCTCGCCGAGAGCTCCGTCGCGGTGCGGGCCGGTCCTGGTCGATCACTACCGCGGCTGAGCTTGTCGTTCATTGACCTTGGCTTTACAGCGTCTGGGCTTTCGTCGGACCTGGTGACAGGGTCCGTCTTGGCTGGGAGTCCGGAAGGATGCGGTATCCGGACGGGGGCGTCTGCTCTCCCACGGGCCGCTGGGCTACGACTGCCGGCTCGGCCCCGATCTGCAGGCCAGGCTCACCGTCTGGCTGGAGGAAAGGCCGGCCGCGCACGGCTGGAGCGACAATCAGGTGTGCACCGCCGCGCGGGTGCGCACGCTGATCGGGCGGAAGTTCCGCCTCTCCTGCCGCGGGTGCCGCCGGGGCGGGTGTAGTGGAGACGGGCGAGGGGTGCTTGCACTTCGATGCGCTCCGACTGGCCTGGAGCCAGTGACAGGCGCTGGAATGGGAGGAGCTGTTGAACGACCGTCTCCCCGTAGGTCGCACCGGTGTTTGCCACGATGAGACGTGCCCGGTTCGCAGTACAAGTTTGATTCCCAGGGGCAGCGCCTGCACATCGTCATGTCCGGCCCGGCGGTGGAATCGACTGATCGCGTGTGGCTCGGGCAGGCTTCGTCGCGCGGCCCTGACGGGTGCGCGGGCTCGACCCGCCTCGGGATCCCAGCCCTGATTTTGCGGCAGGCGTACAAAAAATCGGCTCCGGGACGTGGTCAGCGCGCTTGCGGCGGAGCCCCGTTCGGCGCGGTGGGTAGGCACGGAGTGCGTGGACTGTGCCCACCCACCGATTCGGCTGCCGCGATCACCTGTCGGTCAGGGACACCGGGGGTTCTATGTATGGGGACCACCCGTGCCGTGCGGAATCAAGTCGCCGTAGCCGGTGGGCGCGTCGGACCTGATCAGTCCCTGGGAGCGGAGATCGTCCCAGAGAGCCTCCGGGATGGTGCTCCGATGGAGTTCCGCGTTGCGTGTCACCTGGTCGGGATTGCGCATGCCGAGGGTGACGTTGACGGTGCTGGGATGGGTCAGAGGGAAGGCGATGGCGGCGGCGGGCAGGGTGGTGCCGTGGGCTTCGCAGACTTCGGCGATCGTCCGGGCACGGGTGACGAGGTCCGTCGGGGAGTCCTGGTAGTTGTACTTCAGATCTTCGGTGGGCCGGTCGCGGGAGAGCAGCCCGGAGTTGAAGACGCCGACGGCGACGACGCTTTTGCCGGTCTCCTGTGCGGCGGGCAGGACGTCGTCGAGGGCAGTCTGGTCGAGGAGGGTGTAGCGGCCGGCGAGCATGACCACGTCGGCTGCGGTCTCGCGCAGGAAGCGGGCGAGCATGGCGGACTGGTTCATGCCGGCGCCGATGGCTCCGATCACACCCTGGTCGCGCAGGTCGGCGAGGGTGGGCATGGCCTCGTCGGCGGCTTGTGGCCAGTGATCGTCAGGGTCGTGGAGGTAGACGATGTCGAGGCGGTCCAGGCCGGTGCGGGTGAGGGTGTCGTCGATGGAGCGAAGTACGCCGTCGCGGCTGAAGTCCCACTGGCGGCGAAGGTCGTCGCGTACGACGAAGCCCTCGGTGTCGACGCCTCGTGGCTGTTCATTGGGGACGAGCAGGCGGCCCACCTTGGAGGAGACGACGTACTGCTCGCGTGGGTGGTTCCGCAGTGTGGTGCCGAGGCGTCGTTCGGAGAGACCGAGGCCGTAGTGGGGCGCGGTGTCGAAGTAGCGGATGCCGGCGTTCCAGGCCGTCTCGACCGCTGCTGACGCTTCTTCGGCCGACGTGATCCGGTACAGGTTGCCGATCACAGAGGCACCGAAGCCGAGTTCGGTGAGGCGGAGGGACGTGTCGGGGATGGTGCGGTGGTGCACGATGTGCTCCTGGGATTACGGGTGGGAGTGCCGGTCAGCGTCGGACGTGGGCGCTGCCGCCGGCGATGAGAGCTTCGACCTCGGTGAGGGTGGCCATGGAGACGTCGCCGGGGGTGGTCATGGTGAGGGCGCCGTGGGCGGTGCCGTAGGCGAGGGCCCGTTCGAGGCCCGCCCCGGTGAGCAGGCCGTGGATGAGTCCGGCGGCGAAGCCGTCGCCGGAGCCGATGCGGTCCAACACGTGCAGGCCCGGCATGCGCGGTCCAGTGACGTAACGGGTCTCCGCGGACCAGGCGGCCGAGGAGCAGTCGTTGACGCCGGCCGAGGGCACCTCGCGCAGAGTTGTGGCCAGCACCGTGACGTCGGGCAGCAGGTCCGCCACCTCGGCGAGTGCGCGGGCCATGGCCCGGCCGATCCCGCGCCGGGCCCCGGTGACGACGGCGAGCTTCCCGGTGAGGTCGAAGGCGGTCATACGGCGGCTCTCCGGGCGTCGTCGCTGTCGTCGGTGCAGTCCACGAGGATCTTCATCACGTCTCCGCCGCCTTCCAGCGCTTCGAAGGCGGCCGGTGCCTGGGTGAGCGGGACGACCTTGCTGATCATCCGCTCTGCCGGAACGGTGCCGTCCGCGACCAGTGCCACCGCCCTCTCGAAGTCGGAGCGGTCGTACAACCGGGCCCCGACGAGGGTGAGTTCGCGCCAGAAGAAGCGGTGCAGGTTGATCTCGCGGGGGCGGGGGTGGATGGCGACGAGACACAGCCGGCCGCGCACGCCGAGCACCTCGAAGGCGACGTCCGCCCCCGCGTCCCCGGTCCACTCCCGCACCAGTACCGGCACGTCGTCGTCGGCCGGGTTCCACGCGGTCAGCCCCAGCTCCTCGGCGAGCAGCCTCCGGTGGGCGCTCAGCTCGACCACTCGTACGTCCGCCCCGGCGGCCCGGGCCACCAGTGCGATCAGGACGCCGACCGGGCCGCCACCGACGACGACCCGCTCGCCGTCGCGCACTTCGGCCCGGCCGACGTCGTGCACGGCGACCGCGGTGGGTTCGACGAGGGCGGCCCGGTCCAGGGGGAGGGAGTCGGGCAGTCGTATGAGAGTGGAGGCGGGCACGGTCCAGCGCTGCTGCATGGCGCCGGGGGAGTCGATGCCGATGAAGTCCAGGTGCTGGCAGATGTGCTGGTGGCCGTTGCGGCAGGCCGCGCAGGCGTCGTCCCAGAGCAGCGGCATCACGGTGACCGCGTCGCCGGGTGCCCAGTTTTCGACGTCCGGGCCCACCCGGACGACATGGCCGGCCATCTCGTGCCCGAGGACGGCGGGCACGGCGACCGGGGCGTCCATGTCGCCGTGGAAGATGTGCAGGTCGGTTCCGCAGATGCCGACGTAGGCGGGGGCCAGCTCCACCTCACCGGGTCCCGGCGGCGCGCTGAGGGCCGGGGCCGTGTCGAGGGTGCGGGCGGACAGATATCGGGCGGCTAGTGTCATGGGAGGTCGGAGTCCCTTCGGCGCGCACCGGGGTATGCGGAAGCCAGGGAACGGCCTCCGTGACGGTGTGTCCGACGCTGGTCGGTGCGGTGCGGTGCGGTGCGGTGCAGCAGGGTGGGGTGGGGTCAGGTCGTCGCAGCGGGGGCGTCGCCCTCTGCGACGGCGGGGGCAAGGCCGTAGAACGCTCTCGCGGTGCCGACCAGGAGTGCGTCGACGTCGCTCTCGCTCCAGCCGGTGAGCAGTTCGTCCACGGTGGCGGCCCACCGGTTCCAGCTGCCGGCGAGGTCGGCGACCGGCCAGTCCGAGCCGAACATCAGCCGCTCGGGCCCGAAGGCGGAGACCAGTACGTCCCAGGCGGGGCGGATGTCGGCGGTGGTCCAGCGGGAGTGGTCGGCCTCCGTGATCAGCCCGGAGACCTTGCACACCACCTGCGGGTGTGCGGCCAGCTGCCGGATCCCGCGTTCCCAGTCCGCGATGTCCTGTCGGGCGATGTCCGGCTTGCCCGCGTGGTTGAGGACCTGGGGCAGGTCGGGGAGGCGTTCCGCGAGGCGGATCGCCTGATCGAGCTGGTGGTCGCGTACGAGCACGTCGTAGTGCAGTCCGCGGTCCCGGGCCGCCCGCAATCCTCTTTCCACATCGGGGCGTTGCAGCCAGTGAGGGTCCGTCTCGCTCTGGACGAGGTGTCGCAGGGAGCGCAGGTACCCGCCGCCCGGCCCGGCGAGCAGCGCGTCGAGCACGTCCCCGATCGACGAGGACGTCAGGTCGGCCCAGCCGACCACGGCCTGGATCAGCGGCTCCTGTGCGGCGAGCGCGAGCAGGTCCTCGGTCTCGGCGACCTCCGCGACGCACTGGACGACCACCGTGCCGTGCAGGTGCCGGCCCGCGATGGGGTGAGTGGCGGTGGAGCGCAGGTCATTCGGGGTGAAGGTACGGCGGATCGATGCCACGCCGGGGTCGTCCAGCCAGGGCTGCGGACGTTGGGAGAGGTCCCACAGGTGGTGGTGGGCGTCGACGAGCACGGGTGCGTTCACGGGTGGTCCCAGTCGGGTCGGGCTGGTGCGGGCCGGGTCAGGCGGTGGCGTCGTCGCCGGGCGGGCTCAGGTGCCAGATCTCGGGGAGCTCGCTCCACTGGCGGCCCTCGCCCCGGTCGGGGAAGGGCTCCTGGCAGGGGTCGGTGAGCTTCCACCAGCGCTGGGTCTCGGGATCGGCCTCGATGGAGGACATGTCCGCCTCGAAGTCGTCGCCGTGGTACTCCATGTAGGCGAACAGCACGTCACCGTGGAGGAAGATGCTGTAGTTGCGGATGTCCGCCCGGAGCAGGGCGGCTTCGACGCCGGGCCACACGGCGGAGTGGAGCCGGAGGTACTCCTCGCGGTGTTCGGGCCGGAGCCTGATGGTCTGGGCGATGCGCTTCACGCCGATTCCCCTGTCATGTCATGGGAGTTGGAGCCGTCGAACGGTGTGCGGTAGCTGGGTGTGCCGGTGCGCAGGCCGAGCCGCAGGGTGAGCCGGATACGGGTGGAGGCGGGCAGACGGACCGTCAGATACGGACCGTCGCACGGCACTTCGGCCTCGGAGATGACCGGCTCGGTGTGTCCGTAGTCGTACATGTCGCCGATCCAGCCGTCGTCGGCGCAGGTCGTGTACCGGATGCCGGTGATGGTGTGCTCGGCGAACGCGCCCGCCTGGACGATGACCGTGCGGTCTCTGCCGGGGGAGAGGTTGACGAGTTCGACGGTGGTTGCCTCGGGGTCGATGGAGGTGACCAGGGCGGCGACGTCGGCGGGCAGGCCGGCGCGGCGGGCGTCGGCGTCGTGGTAGCGCAGCCGCGCCTGTTGGAGACCGCCCTGGTACAGCACCTGGGGGCCGCCCCAGGTCAGCTGCACCAGGGCCTCGGTGACCACCGGGTTGCACAGCTGCCACACATGGATGTCGGCCTCGGGCACGTCCAGGTCGCCGTAGCGGTCGATGCGCCGCAGCCGGTGGCGGACCTGGGCCTGGGCGGCCGCGAGGATCCGCTCGGGGTAGCCGGGGTCGTCGCCGGCGAGGAAGGCGAACCACGCCTTCTCGTGACCGGAGTCCTCCTTGGACCGGAACGGCCGCACGGTGCGCCAGTCGATTGCGTCCGCTTCGCGCAGTCCCTCCAGCCGGGCCCGGTCGGCCTGGGAGGAGGTGTGGTGCCACAGGGCCACTGGCACGGGGGGAGTGGCCGGGTTGTAGTCGAACCAGCCGGAGTCGTTGTGGCGGAACGGCAGGTGCGGTGTGGGCGTGTGACGGTCCGGCCCGAGTTCCACCGCCCACTTGGAGGGCAGGCTGGAGTCGGCCTCGGTGTAGGGCATGACCTTGGCGTGGCCTATGAGGGTGTCGAGTGAGGTGGCGACCATGGAGAGGTAGTCGTCGTCGCCGGTGACCGTGGCCGCCGCGAGTGCGGCCACGCAGGCCGCGTGTCCGACGCTGTGCCAGCCGTGCGGCCAGGACCAGCCGTAGTGGCCGCCGTACCAGCGCCCCTCCAGCAGGCTGCCGACGTCGCCGTCCGGGCCGACGTTGTCCGGGATCAGGCCGCCCTGTTCGCGGGTGCGTTCGCGCCAGGCGCCCACGTACTCGATGATCCAGGCGCGGTAGCGCTCCTGGCCGGACAGGATCCAGGCGTTGAGGACCAGGCCGGCCGCGGCGAGGTTGACCGCGGTGTCGCCGACGCCCGTCCGGTCGCGCATCTGGTTTCCGAGGCGCGGGTCCGCCGACAGGGGGAAGGGGCCGTTCGCGGCCTCGGGGATCCAGTCGAGGGGGAAGCCGTACGTCTGCGCCTCCTTGGGCAGCCAGGGGTAGACGTCGCCGTCGAACAGGCCGGTGCGCTCGGGGTCGCTGCCGTTGTGCGGGCGGGTGATGATGCGGTGGGCGGGGTCGTAGTTGCCGTTGGCGGGGTCGACGTACAGCTCGGCGAAGCGCAGGGCGCGCTCACGCCAGCGGTCGGGGGCGGCCATGGACAGGAAGTAGAGCAGCAGCAGGCTCTCGCCCTGGTGGAACCAGTCGTAGCCGCGCTCGAACTCGTCGCGCAGCATGTCCAGTTCGGTCAGCTGCCGGGTCACGCCCTCCCAGTGCTTCTCGCTGGCGGGCAGCAGGTCGTCGGCGCCGCCGAGGAGGTACAGCTGGGGCCAGTTGAAGAACACCTCGTAGAAGTCGTCCACGCCGTCGCGGGTGGTGAGCGGGCCGGTGTAGTTCAGCCGTCCGTCGGGGCCGGTGAAGTCGCGGGCGAAGCGGCGCCAGGCGTCGTCGAGGAGGTCGAACAGAGCGCGCTGGGCGATGGCCCAGCCGGGGGGTTCGAGCAACGGAACTCCGGCCGAGATGTCGGGTGCGGGCCGGTCGCAGGCCGGGGTGTCGTCTCCGGATGAGTGGGGGTCGAGGCTGTGGGGCATGAGAGCTGTTACTCCTTGGTGGCGCCGGCGAGCATTCCGCTGACCAGGAAGCGCTGGGCGAACAGGAACACGACGAGTACCGGTGTGATGGCGACCAGCGTGGCCAGTGCCAGTTGCGGGCGTTGGATGGCGAGGTTGCCGACGGTCGGGTTGAACGACGGCACGTTGCTGAGCAGGCTTCCAACGCCCACCTGGATGGGCATCTGGTTGCTGTCGGGGAGCATCACGTAGGGCAGGAAGTAGTTCGTCCAGTTGGCGACGAAGCTGAAGAAGCCCACCAGCGCAATGACCGGGGTGGCCAGTGGCAGCGCGATGTGCCGGAAGACGCCGAACTCCGAGCAGCCGTCCATGCGCGCCGCTGCCAGCAGGTCCTTGGGCACGGCGGTGGTGAAGTAGATGTACGTCAGATACACGCCGAACGGGTAGAACGAGTACGGCAGGATGATCGACCACATCGTGCCGATCAGGCGCACCGCGTTGAGCTCCAGGAACAGCGGCACCACCAGCGTGGCGTTCGGCATCAGCATCACGACCAGGGTCGCGATCAGCAGCGTGCGCCGGCCGCGGAACTCGGTCATCGCCAGCGCGTACCCGGCCGGAATGGCCAGGCCGAGCGTGATGACCAGCGAGATCGCGGCGTAGACGGCGGAGTTGCGCAGCCACAGCAGGATGGCGTCGTCCTGGAAGGCGGTGAGCGCGTGCCAGTTGGCCGACAGGGCGTGCCAGGACCCGAAGGACAGGGGGTTGTCGTGGACCAGCTGCTGGTCGGTCTTGGTCGCCGCGAGCAGCAGCCAGATGACCGGGAGCACGAAGAACACCACGAAGACGACGAGCACCGAGCCCGCCAGCAGCCGCGAGGCCACGTGCCGCTGGGGGCGGCTGCGGTGCCGCGTTTCCCCGTGTCGGCTTGGGCTCATGACGTTCGTATCCCGTTCCGTGCGTGGGGCGCCGGCATGGGGAGTGGGTCGTGTTTCAGTCGGCATCGAAGAACCCCGATCGTGCGACGAAGACACCGGCGACCGACATGCTGACGACCAGGAGTTCCACCGAGACGGCGGCGGCGCCGTTGATGTTGTTCATCTGGAAGGCGAAGTCGTAGGTGAGCTGGTTGAGCGAGTAGTCGCGTCCGGCCACGCCCGTGCTGGCGAGGGAGAGCAGCTGCGGCTCGACGAAGAGCTGGGCGCCGCCCGCGAAGGCCAGGATCACCATGTACACGATCCATTTGCGGAGCATGGGGATCTGCACCCGCCAGGCGGTCTGCCAGCCGTTCGCGCCGTCGATCCGGGCGGCCTCCATGACGTCCTGGGGGATGTTGTTGAGTGCGCCGTACATGACGACGATCCAGCCGCCCGCGCCGGTCCAGAACGCGATGATCGTGAACAGCAGCGCCAGGTTCCCCGGGGCGATGACCTCGCCGAAGGTGTGGAATCCCAGCGTCCCCAGCAGGGAGCTGACCGGGCTGACCGTCGGGTCGAGCATGAACAGCCACACCAGGACGCTCGCGGCGCCGGCGAGGGCGCCGGGGATGTAGTAGAGGAAGCGCAGTGCCTGACTGAGCGGCCCGGAGGACAGTTTGTGCAGGAGCAGCGCCAGGACCACCACGAACACCACGAGGGACAGGAGCCAGAAGACCAGGTACAGGGCCACGTGGCTCAGGGAGTCGACGAAGCGGAAGTCCTGTGCCGTGGTGACGAAGTTGGAGATGCCGGTGAAGGTGCCTCCGGCGTCGGTGAACGCGAAGTAGATGGCGTAACAGGTCGGAAGGACGCCGAAGGCGATCAGCAGCAGTACGTAGCCGGCGACGAATGCCGCGCCTGCCCGGCTCTGCCGGGAGGTGCCGCGAGGGCGCCTGCGGACAGAGCCGGCCGAGGAGTGCGCGACGGTCACTGGGAGACCTTGTAGCCGTTGGACTTGGCGTACTTGACGATCGAGTCCTGCCAGGCGGGCAGCAGCGATTCGATGGTCTTTCCCTGTGTGATGCCGGGCTTGACGGTCGCGGCCCAGATCGCCTCCTGGCTGAACTGTCCCGAGCCCCACTCGGACCACACCTGCGAGGAGGCGTCCTTGAGCGGCGTGAGGTCCCCGGCGAAGTACCCCGAGGCGGCCTGTGCCTTGAGCCAGTTCTCGGCGGCGGGCGCGTAGGCCGGGAAGCCCGGCGCCTTCTCACCCTGGTAGGCGTTGTCGGTGGTGACCCACTTCAGGAAGTCGGTGGCCGACTTGATGTGGCTGGAGTGCTGGGACAGCAGCCAGGTGCCGCCGCCGACGTTGCCGGTGGACGGCGAGGTGTCTCCCTGCCACTGCGGGACAGGTGCCACCGCGATCTGCTTCGCCGGGGTCTTGAGGCCGTCCTTGAACACCGCGCCGCCGTACCACGCCGGGCCCGGCATGAGCAGGACCTTGTCGGCGTTGTTCTTGCCGAAGTCGGTGCTGAAGACGCCGCTGATGGACATGGTCTTGTTCTTGATCAGTACGTCCAGCAGCTTGGCCATCTTGGTGCAGGCCTCGCTGGTGGTGTTGACCGAGACGGACTTGGGGCCGGTGATGTGGTTGGCGCCGCACTTGCTCGCCCACAGGTAGATCTCGGGGGTGAAGGAGTCACCGGCGTCGCCCACGAGGTAGCCGGGGTGCTCCTTGGCGACCTTTTCGCCGAGCGCCTGGAACTCCTCCCAGGTCGTCGGGACCGTGTAGCCGAACTTCTTCAGCAGCGGTGCGTTGTACCAGAGCACCGCCTGGGAGAGGTCGTTGCGCAGGCAGTACAGGGTGCCGTCGACCGTGCAGACGTCGTTGGCGCCCTTGGCGAACCCGCCCAGGGTCGCGTCCGGGATCAGGCCCTTGTTCAGCGGCGCCGCGAAGCCGGCGTCCACCGCCCAGCTCGCCTCGTTGTTCTGGGAACTGAAGACGACGTCCGGCCAGCCCTTTTGGGTGCGGTTGAACAACTGGACCTTCGTCTGGAGGTAGTTCGAGCCGTTCGCGTCGCCGTCGTAGTTGACGATGTCCATCTTCACGTCCGGGTGCGATGCCTGGTACTGCTTCGCGGCGTCCATGCGGGTCGCATCCACCCAGACGGTCAACGCCCCGTCGTTCTGGGCGGCTTGGGCGAAGCCGTCCTTGGTCGTGCCGGTCGTGCCGCCACCGCCGCCACAGGCGGTCACGGTGAGCAGCACGGTGGCGGCACAGCCCGCCAGCAACGCGGCACGCCTCCTGCTGGTCCCTGTCTCCTGGCCGGCCGAGGACTTGTAGACGGACATGAGCGACTCCACTCGGTTTGCGTGAGGCTGACGGCTCTGTCATTACCGCCGCGGAAGAAATTAGCCGCCATACCGAAGAGTCAGTCAAGGGGTGTGTAGGTCTTTTCTTGAGATTCGGCGTGCAGGCCAAGCTGACTACGGCGAGTCATATACGCTGCTAAAACGGCACTAATACTCCTGATTCGTACGCGAATCCGCGATCAAGAGCCCAAAATGAGTACGACTTATTAGATCGCTTGGGTTACGATGAACGCGGTTTAAGGATGATCAGTCGTCGTCGCAGTAGCCGGAGGCAGGACACATGAACGACACGCCCTGCGTGGCGGCAGAGGTGAACGGCGCGGACGAGCGGCGCGACTACCGGCCCGGATACGAGGTCGTGGCGGAGCGGATCATCGCGTTCATCGCCGAATCGCGCCTGGTCCCCGGCGACCGGATCCCCACCGAGAAGGACCTGGCCCAGCAGCTGGGCATCGGCCGGGGTGTTGTCCGAGATGCCGTGAAGATCCTCTCGGCGCTCGGCCGGGTGCGGGCGCACAAGGGCCGCGGACTGTTCGTCGCGGACGACGACGGCATGCTGATCAGCAGTCGCCGGGGCGGCTTCTTCCGTCCCGTGGACCTCGATCACGTGCTGATGCTGTTCGAGTTCCGCCGGGTTCAGGAGACGGCTGCCGCACAGCTCGCGGCCACTCGGGCCACGCCCGCCGAACTGCACACCATCGAGGTGGCCATGCAGCAGTGCCGGCACGGCTACGTCCACGGCGAGATCGACGTCTTCAACCAGGCGGACGACGATTTCCACGCGGCGGTGGCCGCGGCTTCGCACAACACCTTTCTCGGCAACGCGGTGCGCGACGCCCGCCGACTGCAGCGTCAGTCCAGCGCGATCGTCCACGACACCTTCGGCGAGGGCACCGCGGCCGCGGTCGAGGAGCATGAGGCGATCTACCGCGCCATTCGCGACGGCCGCCCCGACGAGGCCGCCGAGGCCACGGCCGTCCACCTCGACCGGACGCTGGAAGACTACCGACGAGAGATCCAGCGACGCCTGTTCGGCTGACCGTTGCGCCGGCGCATGCCTGGCAGCTGTCAGAAGGTGATGAGTCGCCGGCCCTGATCGTCGATACCGGCGACCGGCCATTCAGCGATCGGCCGGCGGCATGACCGGAGAACCCAGCCTGTTGGTGCCGGCGGACCTGGGGCCCGTCGGTGACGTCACGGCTGCGGGGCCGGTCGGCGGCTCGCCCATGCCCGAGCGATGAACTCGCGCATCGCGAGGGCGGCTTCCGCGGCGTCACGATGGTGGAGCAGCTCGAGTATGGCCACGTGCTCGCCCAGTGACACGGTCAAGCCGTCGCGGGTTGAGTGACCGTTGTAGAGGCGTGACAGGCGGGCCTTGCCGTGAACGCTGCGGATGATCGCTTGACCCAGGAGGTTCCTGGAAGCCCTCATGATCGCGCCTGCGGCGACTCGCGTGAGATCATCCGTCCATGAGCAGCGATCTGGAAGTAAGTGCTCTGGCGATCAATGTCGTGATCCCGCAGGCGCTCCGCTGGACGGACACTCGACGCGGTGAAGCATTCACGCTGACCACGCTCAACGTTCGGCTCCTCCCGGACGGTCACCTCGCTGTGAAGGCCTATGGCAGACCAGTCGCTGGTGGTCGGGGCGCATATGTCTCGTTCCCAGTCCCCGATAAACCCGAACTGGCGGCCCTGGTCTCTGACGCTGCCAGCCATGCCGGGGCGTTGTGGGCTGCTCATCGTGGTCTCGACTGATCGTAGGTCGCATATAGGGCCGTGATCATTCTGCGGGAGCTGCCCTCGCGCCGGGGCCTGAACCGGTAGATCTCCTTGCGTGACGCCAGTGCAACTGACTGACAGGGAATGGGAGTTCATCGGGCCGTACCTGCCGATTGGCGAGTACGGCCCCTACCCCGAGCGGCTGCGGCAGCAGTTCGAGGGTGTGATCTGGCGGTTCAAGACCGATGGGCAGTGGCGGGAGATGCCCATCACGCGGAGGTTCTCCATCACCGACATCCGCCTGCGCAGACGCGTCCGCACCACCGTCGCGGACCCGGCCACCTCACCGGTTCCCGGAACTGTTCCAGCGGGACTTCACCGCCGCCGAACCAGGACGCTTGTACATGGGCGACATCACGTATCTCCCGCTCGCAGGCGGGGAGTTCCTCTATCTCGCGACTGTGCTGGACTGCTTCAGCCGCAAGGTCGTCGGCTGGCGGACACCCGACGAGGTCTTCGAAGAGCAGCTACGCTCGCTGCAACAGCCCGGTGTTGCAACGACTGGTTGAACTCGCCCAGTACGGATCGAGGGCCTTCGCCGGCCTCTGCGATCAGCTCGGCCTCGCCCGGTTGATGGGCGCGGTCGGCACCAGCGCCGACAACGCGGCCTGCGAAAGCTTGCACGTGTCCCTGAAATGCGAGACCCTCCAGGGTGCCCACGACTACGGTGACCCCGGCGCCTGCAGAAGGACGGTATGTGCCTGGCTGACCTGCTACAACACCCGCCGTCGGCACTCCGCCAACGGCCACCTCAGCCCCAACGAATACGAACGTCGACGGCACACCGCTGAACTCACGCTCGCCGCGTGATCAATAACCGCGTGCCCACCTTCACGTTGGAAGGCCCGGGCTTGCCGCGCCCCGCGGACTCGTCACCTTTGCGCCACAGTGCCGTAGCGCTCTACTGCCGCACTGAAGCCGAACACCCAGAACGCCCGACCGCAACGAGTACGCAGGGAGTAACACGCCTGACTGCCGGGCCCGTCACGCCCCTCGGCGTCGCACACCTTCCGTGGCCGGAATCGAATCGGTTCCACGCAAGCGCTTCGACGGGATGCTGCGACCGGCGGAACATGGGGTCAATGACGTGCCGCACAGCGAAGGCGGTGCCCACGCACGGGTGAAGGGCCGGCGCATCAGCCGATTCGGTGCGTGCTGACCCCTCGTCAGCCATATTCGACGGCCACGTTCCTGCTCAGCGCCGTTGCAGGGGTGCGCCCGAGCGAGCGGAGCCCGGCCGTCGATCGGACCCCCGCGACCCGCCGCGCCGCCCCGACGACAGCGCGCACCACCGCTCGTCCACCCTCACGCCGAACCTGCCTGAGGGGCCCGGTGGAAGGGAATCCGGGAAGATCGGCGATCGAACCGATTCCGCGCAGGAGTCGGACAGAGGATGTCCGGACTCTTGACAGCCCTACGGAATCGGGAGCACCGTCTCCCCCCGAAACCTCTCTGCAATCCCACTGCAAGAACGGCACCTTCAAGCGCTGCCGCATGTGTCAGCGCTCCCAGCACAGAACCCGACTGGATCCGCTGGCACGGTAGGGAGATCGGATGGGAACGACAGGTACCACAGGGACCGAACGCCACGCGCTGTTCGGGCGCGGTGGCGTCCAACGACTGCTCGCTGCGATACGGCGCCGCGGAAGGCCGGGAAATGGGCCGGACCAGGCATCTGTCCGTTCGTGGGAGCGCTCCCGCACCTCTACGCCGAAAACATTCGCCCGGGCGGGGGCCGCGGCCGTGCTCGCCGTCGGCGCGCTGGCCGGCGCCACGGCCACGACCGGGACGGCCCGCGCCGCCACCTCCGGACCGTGTGATCTCTACGCGGCCGGCGGAACGCCCTGTGTGGCGGCCCACAGCACGACACGCGCGCTGTACGCCTCGTACAACGGGCCGCTCTACCAGGTCCGGCGCGCCTCGGACAACACCACCCGCGACGTCGGCGTTCTGAGTGCGGGCGGGTACGTCGATGCCGCCGCGCAGGACTCGTTCTGCTCGGGGACGACCTGTCTGATCTCGATCATCTACGACCAGTCCGGTCGCGCAAACAACCTGACCCAGGCGCCCGGCGGCGGTGCCGCGGGTGGTCCCGACAACCTCGCGAACGCGACGGCCGCGCCCACCACGGTGGGCGGTCACAAGGCCTACGGCGTCTTCGTGGCACCCGGTACGGGATACCGCAACAACCACACCAACGGCATCGCGACCGGGGACAACCCCGAGGGCATGTACGCGATCTTCGACGGCACGCACTACAACGGCGGCTGCTGCTTCGACTACGGCAATGCCGAGACGGACAGCAACGACGACGGCAACGGCACCATGGAGGCCATCTACTTCGGCAATATCAAGGTCTGGGGCTACGGTGCGGGCAATGGCCCCTGGGTCATGGCCGACCTGGAGAACGGCCTGTTCTCCGGGGTGAACCAGCACTACAACGCGAACGACCCGACGATCAACTACCGGTACACGACCGCCATCGTCAAAGGCGGCCCGAACCACTGGGCGATCCGCGGTGGCAACGCGCAGTCGGGCAGCCTGTCCACGTTCTACGACGGTCCGCGCCCCAATGTCGCGGGCTACAACCCGATGCGGAAGCAGGGCGCCATCATCCTGGGCATCGGTGGTGACAACAGCAAGGGCGCCCAAGGCACCTTCTATGAGGGCGTGATGACCTCCGGCTACCCGTCGGACGCCACCGAGAACGCGGTTCAGGCCAACATCACCGCGGCCGGATACAGCAATTCGACCGGCGGGACGGGCACCGGCGCCCTGCACGCGGTGGGCGCGGGCAAGTGCCTGGACGTCCCGAATTCGTCCACCACGGCCGGCACGCAGTTGCAGATCTGGGACTGCAGCGGTGGCGCCAACCAGAGCTGGACGCGCACCTCCGCCAACCAGTTGACCGTATACAGCGGCAGCAGCCAGCTGTGCCTGGACGCGTACAACAACCAGACCACCGCCGGCACCAAGGTGGTGACCTGGCCGTGCAACGGCGGCGCCAACCAGCAGTGGCAGCTGAACTCCGACGGCAGCGTCACCGGCACTCAGTCCGGACTCTGCCTCGACGTCACCGGTGCCTCCACGGCCAACGGCGCCTTGGCCGAACTGTGGACCTGCAACGGCGGTTCCAACCAGCGATGGAACCTCAGCTGAGAGGAACGGCTCCAGCTCTCCGCCGGACACGGGCCTTCGCCGGCCCAACGCCCGTGACCCGCTCCCTCGCCCCAGCCGGAGGGGGCTGGTCATGCAGGCGGCCCCGGCGGCCGAACAACCACTGGGCCCCACACCAGGCGCCACCGCCCCCCACTGGAGGATGACGATGTCCGGAGCCAGAGCGCTCCGCGGCCTTTGGGCCGCCCCCGTAGCTCTGTTCGCCCTACTCGCCGCGAGCCTGCCCATGGCCGGGGCCGCGTTCGCCGTACCGGCCGAGCGCCAGGCAGCGGCCGCCGACCTGTACGTGGCCCCGGGTGCGGCTCCCGGCGGGAACGGCACCGCTGAGCAGCCGTTCGCGACGATCGACCAGGCGCGGCAGCCCGCGCACCGGCTCTCGGCCGATTCTGACGTCGTGGTCCACCTGGCCGGTGGCACCTACCGGCAGTCCAAGCCGCTGACCTTCGGCTCCGGCGACGGCGGCCAGAACGGCCACACGATCACCTACCAGGCCATGGCCGGGCAGCAGCCGGTCGTGAGCGGCGCCCAGCAGATATCTGGTTGGCAGGTGCATGATCAGAACAGCAACATCTGGTCGGCCCACGTCGGCACCGACGTCAATACGCGTCAGCTGTACGTGAACGGCAAGCAGGCACCGCGCGCGGCGATCCAGGTGCCCCGCTCCGGCTTCACCTTCACCCAGACCGGCCTGACTGCCATCGACTCCTCCCTCGACTACCTGGCCGGTCTCTCCGACCAGAGCCACATGGAAGTCGAGAGCCTCAACTCCTTCACCGACCGCTACGCGCCGGTCCAGTCGATCAGCGGCAGGACCATCACCATGCAGCAGCCCGCATGGAACAACAACTCCTGGGGCTACGACACCATCAACGCGCCGTTCGCCGGCGGGACCATGTACCTGGAGAACAACTACGCCTTCCTCAAGCAAGCCGGGCAGTGGTACCTCGACTCGTCCACCGGCGACCTCTACTACCGGGCCCAGTCGGGGCAGAACCCGAACAGCCTCGACGTCGAACTGCCCCGGCTGCAGAGCCTGTTGGGCATCAGTGGCAGCTACGGCTCACCCGCGACCGGCCTCGGATTCACCGGCATCCGGTTCACCGGGACCTCCTGGCTGGGCCCGAGCGGACCCGACGGATACGCGGACCAGCAGAGCGGCGCGCACATCACTGGTGCCTACGCGATGCCCGCCAACTGGCTGAGCACCTGCAAGTCGGGGTGCACACAGTTCGAGGCCACCCGGAACCACTGGGTGCAGATGCCCGCGGCCGTCCAGGTCTCCGCCGCCACCGGCATCACGTTCTCGGGTGACACGTTCTCCGAACTCGGGCAGGCCGGACTGGGCGTGGGCAACGACGGCGTCGCCACGGCCTCCGGCACCGGACTCGGGGCGAACGGCGTCACCGTCACCGGCAACACGTTCACCGACCTCGCCGGCAGCGGCATCCAGGTCGGCGGGATCCAGCCGGACGCGCACCACCCCGCCAACCCGCAGATGACCAACCAGAACATCACCATCAGCAACAACAAGGTCAGCGGGGTGGGCACCGACTACAAGGAGACCGCGGGAATCCTGTCCACCTACGTCACGAACGCGACGATCACCCACAACCAGTGCGACCACCTGCCCTACGACGGGATCGACATCGGCTGGGGCTGGGGGATGAACGACCCGGGCGGCAGTCAGGACTACGTCAACCGGGGCACGTACACCTACCAGCCGATCTACAGCACTCCCACGACGCTGAAGAACAACACCGTCTCCCACAACCTGGTCTTCGACACCAAGAACGCGATGTTCGACGGCGGCAGCATCTACAGCCTGTCCGCGGCCCCCGGCTCGGTGATCTCCGACAACTACATGTACGACAACAACCGCACCACCGCCCTGTACCTCGACGAGGGCTCCCGCTACCTGAAGGTGTCCGCCAACGTGGTGCAGGACGCGGGCAACTGGGCGCTCACCAACGCCAACGCCAACAACCACACCGACGACAGCACGTTCTCCGGCAACTGGTACAACGGCGGCAACACCTACGTGGCCACCGGCCCTCCGCACAACAACGTGCTCACCGGCAACGTCCTGGTCAGCGGCACCAACTGGCCTCAGGGCGCCCGAGACGTCATCCAGCAGGCGGGCGTCCAGTCCTCGGGCGGCGGCGGCTTTCCCACGGGCCAACACCAGTTGGTGATCGGCAGCAACAGCCTGTGCCTGGACGTGTACGGCAACTCCACCAGCGCGGGCGCCGCGATCGACCAGTGGACCTGCAACGGGCAGAGCAACCAGCAATTCGAGTTCGTGCCGGGCTCGGGCGGCTACGGGCAACTGCGCGCGCAGAGCTCCGGACAGGTCGTGGCGGTGGCGGGCGGCTCCACGACCGCCGGTACGCCGAACATCGTGCAGCAGGCCGCGAGCGGAGCGTCCAGCACTCTGTGGCTGCCGGTGGCGCAGACCGACGGCTCGTACTCCTTCAGGAACCAGAGCAGCGGTCTGTGCCTGGACGTCTACGGCGGCGGCAGCAACCTGGGCCAACAACTGGACCAGTGGCAGTGCAAGAACGCACCCGGCACCAACCAGGACTTCACCCCCCGCTGACCTGCTCGCGCCTCTGGAGCGCCTGCACGGACCGGCGGTTCGTTCACCCCCACCCACTGTCCCCACCCAGTGAGGAACACTGATGATGAAGTACTGGGCACCCTTGGCCGCGGCGCTGGCGGTCGCCCTCGGAATGGGCGCCGCGTGGCCCGCCGCGGCCGCCGCCGCCGAGGCGCCGCACTCCGCAACGCTGGCCGCCGCGCCCACGCCCCTGCGGCTGATGCCGTTGGGCGACTCGATCACCTGGGGCGTCGGCAGCTCCTCCGGGAACAGCTACCGGTCCTTTCTTGCGAACAAGCTGACGGCCGAGGGACACACCTTGGACTTCGTCGGCTCGGGGCGCAACGGCACCATGTCCGACCCGGACAACGAGGGCCACTCCGGCTGGCGGATCGACCAGATCGCCGGCATCGCGGACTCCGTGCTGGCCCGTTACCGGCCGAACGTGGTCACCCTGGAGATCGGCACCAACGACCTCAACGGCAGCTACCAGATCCCGACCGCGGCCGACCGGCTCCGCGCGCTCATCGACCAGATCACCAGAGCCACACCCGACGCGACCGTGCTCGTCGGCACCGTGATCATCTCCACCAGCGGCACCGAGGAGGCCAACCGGCCCGCGTTCAACGCCAAGTTGCCCGGGATCGTCCAGGCCGAGCAGGCTGCCGGCAAGCACGTACGTCTGGTGGACATGAGCGCCCTGACCGCCGCGGACCTGTCCGACGCCCTGCACCCCAACGACAGCGGCTTCATCAAGATGGCGGACGCTTTCAACGCGGGGATCCAGGCCGCGGACGCGGCAGGCTGGATCAAGCCGCCGGATTCCGCGGTCGGGCAGGTGCGTTCCGGGATCGCGGGGCAGTGCCTGGGGGTGGGCGGCGGCAACAGCGCCAACGGGACCGCCGCGGAGATCCGGTCCTGTGACGGCTCCGCCGCGCAAACGTGGTCCGCGCGCTCCGACGGCACCCTGCGGGCGCTCGGGAAGTGCCTCGACGCCACCGGCCGCGGTACCGCCAACGGCACCAAGATCGAGATCTGGGACTGCAACGGCGGAACCAACCAGCAATGGCAGACGTACAACGGCGGCTACCGCAATCCGGTCTCCGGACGCTGCCTCGACGACCCCGGCGCGTCCACCACCGACGGTACGCAACTGGCCCTGTGGGACTGCAACGGCGGCGCCAACCAGCAGTGGACCGCTCTGCCGGTCACCTGAACCCCGTGACCCCACTCCACCGCGGCACCGTCTCGTGACCGGTGTCCGCCTCCCCACACAAAAGGAGAATGATTCCTCATGTCCTGGCTCAATGTAGAGCCCCAACTCCGCAAGGCCCTGGCCGCGGCCACCGGTTTGATAGCCGGCACCGTACTGGCCCTGGCCGGGCCGGCGAGCCCCGCCGCACACGCGGCCTCCAGCACGCTGGGCGCGGCCGCGGCCGACAGCGGCCGCTATTTCGGCACAGCCGTGCCTGCCGGGAAACTCGGCAACTCGACGTACTCCACGATTCTCGACCGGGAATTCAACATGATCACCCCGGAGAACGAGATGAAGTGGGACACCATCGAACCGTCCCGCGGCAACTTCAACTTCGGCCCGGCCGACCAGATCGTCAATCACGCCATCGCGCACGGTCAACGGATGCGCGGCCACACCACGGTGTGGTACCAGCAACTGCCCGGCTGGGTCAGCTCCATCAGGGACGCGAACACGCTGCGCAGCGTGATGAACAACCACATCACCACCGAGATGAACCACTACAAGGGCAAGATCTACGCCTGGGACGTGGTCAACGAGGCCTTTGCCGACAACGGCAGCGGCCAGCAGCGCAGTTCGGTGTTCCATGACGTGCTGGGCAATGGCTTCATCGAGGAGGCGTTCCGCACCGCGCGGGCCGCCGACCCTGCGGCCAAGCTCTGCTACAACGACTACAACATCGAGAACTGGACCGACGCCAAGACCCAGGGCGTCTACAACATGGTCAAGGACTTCAAGGCGCGCGGTGTGCCCATCGACTGCGTCGGCCTCCAGAGCCACTTCGGCGCCGGTGGCCCGCCCGCCAGTTTCCAGACCACCCTGTCCAACTTCGCCGCCCTCGGCGTCGACGTCCAGATCACCGAACTCGACATCGCCCAGGCCTCGTCGACGGCCTACGCGAACACGGTCAGGGCCTGCATGAACGTCGCCCGCTGCACCGGCATCACGGTGTGGGGGATCAGGGACAGCGACTCGTGGCGGACCGGGGAGAACCCGCTGCTGTTCGACAACAACGGCAACAAGAAGCCGGCCTACGACGCCTCCCTGTCCGCGCTCGGCGGCGGTACGGGCAACCCGGGCGGCGGCATCGTCTCGGGCCAGGTGTACTCGCTGAGCGATGTCGCCGCGGGGCGGGTGCTGGACGTGCCGGGCGGACAGACGGCGAACGGCACCACCGTGCAGATCTGGGACGCCAACGGCACTGCAGCGAATCAGCAGTGGCGGGCGAGTCAGAACAGCGACGGCTCCTACACGCTGACGAACATCGCCAGCGGGCGGGTCCTCGACGAGCCCGGCGGCCAGACGGGCAACGGCACCCGGATGGCGATCTGGGACTCCAACGGCGGTGCGAACCAGCACTGGCGGGCGAGCGTCAACGGCGACGGTTCGTACACCCTGATCAACGTCGCCTCGGGCCGGGCGCTGGAGGTCCCCAGCGGGCAGACCGGCAACGGGGCCCCGGTCCAGATCTGGGACTCCAACGGCGGCGCCAACCAGCACTGGAACTTCAAGTGAGGTGACCCGGAACGAACACCCCGCGTCCGGCACGGCGGCCGTCGCCGGACGCGGGTTCCGGCATGCCCTCATAACGGACTGACCAGGGGCAATACATGGGATGGATCAGAATTCAATTGGGAGCGCCGGGCGTATTGACTCTATGAGAGGCCTATGGAATCACTATGACATGGGATGTCTGAGTGTTTCCTGTGGGTGCTATCGAGTGCCCCGCCACCATCCCGTTCGGTCAGGCACAGCACCCTCTGTCCCCTTCCCCCACATCCCCGAGGAACAGAATGCGGCCTTCACCCTCTTCCCTTCGCAGTCCTGCGGCTCGCAGACCACGCTTGCCGGCGTTCGCCGCCGTAGGCGTGATGGCGCTGCTGGCCATGATGCTGGCGACATCGCAGACATGGTCCGCACCGGCCCCCGCCCTCGCATCGACACCGGCGCCCTTGGTGAGTTCGGCGTCGGGGCGGTGTCTGGACGTCAAGGGCAATGTCGATGCGCCGGGAACGGCGCTGGACATCCAGGACTGTGACAACCAGCCGAACCAGGCGTTCGAGTTCACCTCGGCGGGCGAGCTGAGGACGATGAGCGGCACCCGCTGTGCGGACGCCTACGACAACCGGACCGCGCCGGGAACCCCGGTGATCATCTGGTCGTGCAACGGGCAGCCGAACCAGGCGTGGCGACAGAACTCCGACGGCTCCGTCACCGGTCTCCAGTCCGGCCTGTGTCTGGACGTCAACGGGGCGGGCACGGCCAACGGCACCGCCGTCATCCTGTGGACCTGCAACGGCCAGAGCAACCAGAAGTGGAGCACCCCGACACCGCCACCTCCGCCGCCGACCGGCGGGTCGGGCCCGTGCGACCTCTACTCCACGGGCGGTACGCCGTGCGTGGCCGCGCACAGCACCGTGCGGGCGCTCTACGGGTCGTACAGCGGCAGCCTGTACCAGGTCAGGCGCGCCTCGGACAACACGACCAGGAACATCGGTGTGCGGGCGGCCGGCGGGTTCGCCGACGCGGCGGTGCAGGACTCGTTCTGCGGGGGCACCTCCTGCGTGATCACGGTCGTCTACGACCAGTCCGGACGCGGCAACGACCTGTGGTACCAGGGATCGGCCCAGGTACCGGGGTCGAGTCAGAGCAGTCCCGCGAAGGCGACCTCGGAGTCACTGACCGCTGGGGGCACCAAGGCGTACTCGCTGTACATCAATCCCGGGAACAGCTACTGGCGGGACGGTCATCTGACGGGCGTGCCGACCGGCAGCGCGCCCGAAGGGGCGTACATGGTGACCAGCGGCACGCACGTCAACAGCGGCTGCTGCTTCGACTACGGCAACAGCGAGACGACCCGGAAGGCCGACGCGGCCGGGGCGATGGACGCGATCAACTTCGGCACCCAGTGCTGGTTCGGCGGCTGCTCGGGAAGCGGTCCCTGGGTCCAGGCCGACCTCGAATGGGGCCTGTACTCCGGGGGCAGCCAGTCCTGGAACAGCAACCAGCGGGCCTTTTCCGTCAAGTTCGTCACCGCGATGCTGAAGAACAACGGGACGTCGAGGTTCGCCCTGAAGGGCGGCAACGCGCAGTCCGGCAGCCTGACCACCCTGTGGGACGGCGGACTTCCCGGCGGATACAGCCCGATGAAGAAGCAGGGCGCCATCGTCCTCGGCAGCGGCGGTGACTGCTGCAAGCCCGGTGGTGGCGCCAACCTGAGCGCCGGCACCTTCTACGAGGGGGCCATCGTCGCCGGCTACCCCTCCGACGCGACCGACAACGCGGTGCAGGCCAACATCACCGCGGCCGGGTACCGCTGAGTCCTTCTGTCCCACGGCGAGTTCTGCCGCAACTCGGCCCAGGAGTTAATGACATGCGCATGATCACCCGAATATTGGCGGTCGCGTTCTCCATCGCGCTGTTCTGCATGGGCGTACCCCTCGTCTGTCTCGGCACGGCGCAGCCCGCCGCCGCGCTGGGCAACGGGCTGGCACTCACCCCGCAGATGGGCTTCAACGACTGGAACGCGTACGGCTGCAACGTCTCCGAATCGCTGATCAAGTCCACCGCGCAGGCGATGCACACCAACGGCATGCAGGCAGCGGGCTACTCCTACGTCAACATCGACGACTGCTGGATGACCCACAACCGCGATTCCGGCGGCCGTCTGGTGCCGGACCCGGCCAAGTTCCCCGACGGCATCAAGGGCACCGCCGACTACGTGCACTCCCTGGGGCTGAAGCTGGGGATCTACGAGGACGCGGGCACCGCGACCTGCGCCGGGTATCCGGGCAGCCTGGGGCACGAGAGCACGGACGCCCAGTCGTTCGCGTCGTGGGGCGTGGACTACCTGAAGTACGACAACTGCAACAACAACGGGGTCTCCGCGCAGAGCCGGTACACCGCGATGCGGGACGCCCTGGCGGCCACCGGCCGGCCGATCCTGTACAGCCTGTGCAACTGGGGCCAGGACACCGTGTGGACCTGGGGCGCGGGCGTGGGCAACAGCTGGCGCACCACCGGGGACATCAGCGCCAACTTCGCCAGCATGCTGTCCATCTTCCACAGCAACGTGGGACTCGCTTCCTACGCGGGACCGGGCCACTGGAACGACCCGGACATGCTGGAGGTCGGCAACGGCTCGATGACGGCCACCGAGAGCCGCAGCGAGTTCAGCCTGTGGGCGGAGATGGCCGCACCGCTGATCGCGGGCACCAACATCCCTTCGGCCAGTGCGGAGACCCTGTCCACACTGACCAACTCCCGGGTGATCGCGGTCGACCAGGACCCCCTCGGCAAGCAGGGCACCATGGTCTCCTCCTCGGGCGGCCGGGACGTGCTGGCCAAGCCCCTGGCCAACGGAGACGTGTCGGTGGCGCTGTTCAACGAGACGGGCTCGACAGCGACCATCTCCACGACCGCGGCCGCGATCGGCAAGACCGGGGCGTCCGCCTACACCCTGACCGACCTGTGGTCGGGGGCGTCCTCCACCACCTCGGGCACGATCAGTGCCTCGGTCCCTGCGCACGGCACCGTGATGTACCGGGTCGCGGGCGGCACCAGCGGCGGCGGCACCAGCGTGACCGGCGCGGTGCACGCGGTGGGCGCGGGCAAGTGCCTGGACGTACCCAACTCGACCAGGACCGCCGGCACCCAGGTGCAGATCTGGAGCTGCAACGGCGGTGCCAACCAGACATGGACGCACTCCGCGTCCGACCAGTTGACCGTCTACTCCGGCAGCGACCAGATGTGCCTGGACGCCTACAACAACCAGACCACTCCGGGCACGAAGGTGGAGATCTGGTCGTGCAACGGCCAGAGCAACCAGCAGTGGACGCTGAACGCCAACGGCACGATCACCGGCGTCCAGTCGGGCCTGTGCCTGGACGTCGCCGCAGGGGCCACCGCCGACGGAACCCTCGCCGAGCTGCGGACCTGCAACGGCGCCAGCAGCCAGCGGTGGACGTTGGGATGACTCCGCATTCGAACCCAGGAGGAGGTCTCCATGCTCGAACCAACCGGTGATCGCCGAAGCAGGCGATGGAAAGCCGTGCTCCTTGTTGCCCTGGCGATGGTGGTGGCCGCGTTCGGCGCACCGGCGTTCGCCACGTCTCCGCGGGCCGGTACGGCGGTCGTCGCCCACCCGGCGGCCCACAGCGCGGCGGACGTGTCGCTCCCGTGCGACCTCTACGCCGCGGGCGGTACGCCCTGCGTGACGGCACACGCCACGACCAGGGCGCTCTACGCCGCCTACAACGGCCCGCTGTACCAGATCCAGCGGGCCTCCGACCACAGCTACCGCGACATCGGAGTGCTCGGTGCCGGCGGATACGCGGACAGTGCCTCCCAGGTGTCGTTCTGCTCGGGCACGTCCTGCACGATCACGAAGATCTACGACCAGAGCGCCCGGCACAACGACATGCCGATCTCCTGGGGCGGCTACTGGAAGGGGCCCGGGCCGGGCGGTTCCGACGTAGGCGCGGACGCCATGGCCCTGCCGGTGACCGCCGCCGGCCACCAGGTGTTCGGCGTCAAGGTCACACCCGGCGTCGGCTACCGGATCGACCACGCGAGCGGGGTGCCCACCGGGGCCCAGCCCGAAGGCATCTACATGGTCACCTCGTCGAACTACACCAGCCAGTGGTGCTGCTTCGACTACGGCAGCGGTGAGAACTCCCACACCGACACCGGCAACGCCACCATGAACGCCATCTACTGGGGCACCGCCTGCTGGTTCGGCGGCTGCACCGGCACCGGCCCGTGGGTCGAGGCCGACCTGGAGAACGGCATGTTCCACACCAACACCGGCTCCAACAAGGACCCGAACAACCAGGGCGTGCACTACCCGTTCGTCAGCGCGTGGCTGAAGAACAACGGCACCAGCAACTTCACTCTCAAATACGGCAACGGCGCGAGCGGCGGCCTGACCACCACCTACTCCGGACCCCTGCCGAACGGCTACTCACCGATGAAGGTCGACAGTTCGGTCCTGCTCGGCACCGGGGGCGACAACAGCCCCAACGGCGTGGGCGAGTTCTTCGAGGGCGCGATCACGGCGGGCTATCCCTCCGACGCCACCGAGAACGCCGTCCAGTCCGCCGTCACCGCGGCCGGCTACGGCGCAGGGGGCGGCGGCGGTACGTCGACCGCGCTGCACGCGGTCGGCGCGGGCAAGTGCCTGGAGGTGCCGGGCGCGTCCACGACCCCGGGCACGCAGACGCAGATCCGGGACTGCACCGGAGCGGCGCAACAGACCTGGTCCCGGACCGACTCCCGCGAGCTCGCCGTGTCCTCCGGCAGCAGCCGGCTGTGCCTGGACGCCTCCAACCAAGGCGCCAGCCCCGGCACCAAGGTCATCACCTGGACCTGCAACGGCCAGGCCAACCAGCAGTGGAACGTCAACGCCAACGGCACCGTCACCAGCGCCCAGTCCGGCCTGTGCCTGGACGTGACCGGCGCCGCCACCGCCAACGGCACCCCCGTCGAACTGTGGACCTGCAACGGCGGATCCAACCAGCAGTGGTCACTGAACTGACCCCGTGACACGTGACCCAGGAGGACCGAATGAGGACGAGAGCGAGACCCGGCCGTCTCATACTGGCCGTCGGCATCGTCTTGGCGTTCGTGCTGCAGCTGACGGCGACGGCCGAGAGCCGGGCCGTCTCGGGCGAGGCGCTGAGCGTGAACCTGGCGTCGACGCGGGGCCCGTCGACCGGCGTGGGTGAGGGGTTCCTCTACGGTTTCACCCAGGACGGCAGCCAGCCGGCGGACCAGTTCATCAAGCCGCTGGGGATCAACGCGTTCCGCGGCGGCGGCTGGTTCTCCGGCGGCTGGATCAGGGACAACTACCAGTACGGATCGGCCACTCGGGCCGACCTCGACTCGATCGTCGCACAGGCGAAACGGCTCACCCAGCCGCCGTACCACGCGCAGTACCAGGTCCTGGTCAGCGACATCTACGGCGCCAACGGCGGGCAGCCGTCCACCACGAGGTACCCGTGCGACAACGGCGACTGCTCCAACTGGATCAGCTTCATCGACTCCACCGTGGGGCCACTGCAGGCATCGGGGCTGACGTTCGCCTACGACATCTGGAACGAGCCGGACATCTCCGCCTTCTGGACCCGGGGTGTGAACAGCGCCCAGTACTTCCAGATGTGGGACACCGCCTACCGGGAGATCCGGCGCCTCGCCCCCTCGGCGCAGATCGTGGGACCCTCCCTCGCGTTCACCCCGCAGAGCAACCCGGGTGAATGGCGGACCTGGCTCGCGCACGTGAAAGCGGCCGGGACGGTACCCGACATGATCACCAACCACGACGAAGGGGATGTCGACGACCCGGTCACCGTCTCCCAGTCCCTCAACAGCGCCCTGACCACGGCGGGCATCGGCCCGCTGCCGCTGTCCGCGAACGAGTACCAGCCCGCCGACCGGCAGACCGCCGGGGTGACGGCCTGGTACCTGGCGCGGTTTGCGCAGTCCGGATACACCAACGCGATGCGCGGCAACTGGGTCTGCTGCGTCACCCCCAACCTGACAGGAGTCCTCACCCAGAGCGGCGGCACCTGGCAGCCGACCGGCAACTGGTGGGCGCTTCGCGACTACGCCGACATGACCGGCACCCTCGTCGACACCTCCGGCCAGGTCGGCTCGACCGCGATCTCCGCCTCCGCGGACCCCACCAACAAGCGTGCGGTGGCGATCATCGGCGACGCGAACGGCAACTCCGGCACCGCGTCCGTCACCTTCAACGGCCTGTCGTCCGTCCCCTGGCTGACCAGCGCCGGCAGCGTGCACGTCACCGTGCACCGCATCCCGGACCAGGCACCGCTCGCCGCGCCACAGACCGCCTACGACCAGAACCTGAGCGCCTCGGGCGGCTCGATCACCGTCCCGTTGACGTTCCAGGGCACGCACGACGCGTTCGCCGTGTACCTCACCCCCGCCTCCTCCGGCGGCGAGAGCTTCCCGGCCGGCTACCACCAACTCGTCGTCGCCAACAACAACTTGTGCCTCGACGTGTACGGCGCCTCAAGCGGTGCGGGCGCCGCGATCGACCAGTGGACCTGCAACGGGCAGAGCAACCAGCAGTTCCAGTTCGTGCCGACCTCGGGCGGATACGGCGAACTGCGCGCCCAGAGCTCCGGCCAGGACGTGGCGGTCGCCGGCAGTTCCACGACGGCAGGCACCCCGGACATCGTCCAACAGCCCCCCGGCACAGCGGCCAACGGTCTCTGGCTGCCCGTCCGCCAGTCCGACGGCTCCTACGCCTTCCAGAACCGCAACAGCGGTCTGTGCCTGGACGTCTACGGCGCCGGCAGCACCGCGGGCCAGCAACTCGACCAGTGGCAGTGCAAGAACACACCCGGCACCAACCAGGACTTCTTCCTCCGCTGAACCGTCCGCCGACCGCACCGGACGTGGTCACCCCCCACCTGCGAAAGGAACCCACCGTGTCAGCAATCGCACGGCTGTTAGTGCGCCTGCGTGTCCCGACGGCCGTGGTCGCGGGCCTCGTCCTGGCCGCCGGCGGCGTCGTGGGCACAGCCGCCGCTCCGGCCCGGGCGGCCACCTCCATCACCCTCAACGGCGCGTCCGGCGGACGGACCTTCGACGGCGTCGGCGCGATCAGCGGGGGAGGCGGCAACAGCAGACTCCTGATCGACTATCCCGAGCCGCAACGCGGCCAGGTCCTCGACTACCTCTTCCGGCCCGGTTACGGCGCCTCCCTGCAGATGCTCAAGGCCGAGATCGGCGGGGACACCAACTCCACCTCGGGAGCCGAGCCCAGCCACCAGCACACCCGCTCCGACCTGAACTGCGACCGGGGCTACGAATGGTGGCTGATGGAGCAGGCCAAAGCCCGCAACCCGAACATCAAGCTGTACGGGCTCGCCTGGGGCGCCCCGGGCTGGATCGGCAACGGGAACTTCTGGTCCACGGACATGGTCAACTACCTGGTCTCGTGGCTGGGCTGCGCCAAGCAGCACGGGCTGAGCATCGACTACCTCGGCGGATGGAACGAGCGGGGCTACAACGTCTCCTGGTACCAGCAGCTGCGGGGCGCGCTCAACAGCAACGGCTACGGCAGCGTCAAGATCGTCGCGGCCGACTCGGACTGGTCCGTCGCGAACGACGTCAACTCCAACCCGGCGTTCGCCTCCTCGGTGAGCGCCATCGGCACGCACTACCCCTGCGGCTACCGGTCGTCCCAGTCCACCTGCTCGGTGCCCGCGGCCGCCATGTCGTCCGGCAAGCCGCTGTGGGCGAGCGAGAACGGCTCGGACGACTACAACGGGGGAGCGCAGGCCATGGCCCGCGGCATCAACCGCGGATACATCGACGGACGGATGACCGCGTACCTCAACTGGCCGGTGGTCGCCGCGCTCACCCCCAACCTGCCGTATCCCACCATGGGTATGGCCCTGGCCTCGCAGCCGTGGTCCGGGGCGTACTCGATCGGCAAGAACACCTGGGTGATGGCGCACACCAGCCAGTTCACCGCCCCCGGATGGCACTACCTCGACGCCTCCAGCGGCTACATCGGTGGCAACCGCGCAGGCGGAAGCTACGTCTCGCTCAAGTCCACGAACAACTCCGACTACTCCACGGTCATCGAGACCATGGACGCCGGCAGCGCGCAGACGCTGAACTTCAACGTCACCGGGGGACTGTCCGCCGGGACCGTCCACGTCTGGTCCACGGACGTCGGGTCCGCCAACCCGGCCGACCACTTCGTGCACACCACGGACCTCACCCCGTCCGGCGGCGGATTCAGCCTGACCGTCCAGCCAGGCCACCTGTACACCCTGACCACCACGACCGGCCAGGGCAAGGGAACCGCCACCGGTCCCGCCCGCAGCGCGCTGAAGCTGCCGTACAGCGACTCCTTCGACGGCTACGCCACCGGCACCGAGGCGAAGTACCTCATGGACTGGCAGGGCGCCTTCGAGACGGTGACCTGCGGCGGCGGCCGCAGCGGACAGTGCGTGCGCCAGATGAGCCCGCAGAAGCCGATCACCTGGGACTCGCTGACCGATCCGCACGCCCTGCTCGGTGACGTGGGCTGGGGCAACTACACCCTCACGTCGGACGTGCTGCTGGAACAGCCCGGATACGCCGAGCTGATCGGCCGTGCGGGCGGGCACGACTACGACCGCACCGGCGGTCAGAACGCCTACCGCCTGCGGGTGAGCGACACCGGGGCCTGGTCGATCCTGAACTCGAACACCAACGGCACCGTCACCACCCTGGCCCGCGGCACGACCGCGGCACTCGGCACCAACCGGTGGCACACCGCGGCCCTCACCTTCTCCGGCACCACGATCACCGCCGTCATCGACGGCGCCACGGTCGGTTCCGTGAACGACGGCACCTGGGCCGCCGGGCAGATCGGCTACGGGACCAGCCAGGGCGAGACGGCACAGTTCGACAACCTGTCCATCACGCCCGGCAGCGGCGGGAACGACGGCGGCACGACCGGCGCGATCGTCGGGGTCGGCTCCGGCCGGTGCGTGGACGTACCGAACCAGTCGCAGACGGCCGGCACCCAGGTGGCGCTGTGGGACTGCAACGGCGGCAGCAACCAGCAGTGGACGAACACCTCCTCCGGTGAGCTGCGGGTCTACGGCAGCGACTGCCTGGACGCCGCGGGCCAGGGCACCAGCCCCGGCACCAAGGTGGACATCTGGGGCTGCACGGGGGGCGGCAACCAGAAGTGGACGCTCCACGCCGACGGCACGATCACCGGTGACCAGTCCGGCCTGTGCCTGGACGCCACCGGCGCCGGAACGGCCAACGGCACCCTGCTGCAGCTGTGGACCTGCAACGGCAGCAGCAACCAGAAGTGGACGCGCGACTGATCCCGTGACCGGCGGCCGGATTTCCTGAGCCTCCCCGATCCCTCTGAAAGGCCCCCCATGACTTCCTCGTCCCTGCCGCTCAGCCGGCGCCGGCTGCTGGCGGCGGCCGGTGCGTCGACGGCCGTCGGCCTGCTGCGGTTCGCCCCCGAGGCCGCCGCGACCGACGGCCCCGGAAGCTACACCGCGAGCTGGTCCTCCGTGGACCAGCACCCCCCGGCCCCGGCCTGGTTCCAGGACGCCAAGTTCGGCATCTACTACCACTGGGGCGTCTTCAGCGTTCCGGCGTTCGGCAACGAGTGGTATCCGCGCAACATGTACATCGGCGGCTCGGCCGAGAACAACCACCACAAGTCCACCTACGGCGACCCCTCGGCCTGGCCGTACCACAACTTCATCGACGGTGGCCGCGACAAGGCGGGCAACGTCGTCCAGTTCGCCCCCAAACTGGTCTCCCAGGGCGGCAAATTCGACCCGGACGCCTGGGCCCAGCTGTTCAAGGCCGCGGGCGCCCGGTTCGCCGGCCCGGTCGCCGAGCACCACGACGGCTTCTCCATGTGGAACAGCCGCGCCAACCCGTGGAACTCGGTCCAGCACGGCCCCAGGCTCGACCTGGTGGGGCTACACGCGCAGGCCATCCGCGGGCAGGGACTGAAGTTCATGGCCTCCCTGCACCACGCCTACCACTTCACCGGCTTCTACGACAACGTACCGAACCAGTCCGACCCGAACCTGCGCATCCTCTACGGCCAGCAGGGCTCGGCTGCGGAGAACAAGCTCTGGTACGACAAGCTGATCGAGGTCATCGACGGCTACCAGCCGGACCTGGTCTGGCAGGACTTCAACCTGGGCCGGGTGGAGGAGTCCTACCGGCTCCAGTTCCTCGCGCACTACTACAACCAGGCCGTCGCGTGGAACAAGGACGTGGTCGCGACCTACAAGGACGGCCTCAACAACAAGGGCGAGGTCCTCGACTTCGAGCGCGGCGGCCCGGCAGGTCTGCTCACCCCCTACTGGCTGACCGACGACAGCATCTCCTCCTCCAGCTGGTGCTACACGGTGGGCATCGGCTACTACTCGACGCCGGCCATGCTCCACTCGCTGATCGACCGGGTCAGCAAGGGCGGCAACATGCTGCTCAACATCGCCCCGATGGCCGACGGCACCATCCCCTCCGGGCAGCAGTCCATCCTGCTCGCCATGGGCGACTGGCTCGGCCGCTTCGGAGAGGCGGTCTACTCCACCCGCTCCTGGTCCAGTTACGGCGAGGGCCCCACCAAGATGGGCGGAGGCTCGTTCAGCGGACCGGTGGCCGGCAAACCGCAGGACGTCCGCTTCACCCGCAGCCGGGACAACAAGGTCCTGTACGCCACCGCCCTGGGCTGGCAGGGCGGCACCATGACGATCACGACGCTGAACTCCAACCAGATCAACCTCAGCAGCCTGACCGGCGCCCAACTGCTCGGCAACACCGCCGGCACCTACATCAACCTGCCCGCACCGACCCAGGACGCGTCCGGCCTGCACCTCACCATGCCCTCCTCCAGCACGCCGTTCAGCGCGCTGGCATACACGGTCAAGCTGACCTTCTCCGGCGAGATCCCCGTCCTGGGCGCGCCGGGCGGCTCCACGACCTGGGTCAGGATCGCCAACGTGACCAGCGGACTGGTGCTCGACAGCGGGGGCAACGTCGCCTCCGGCTCCAACCTCAAGCAGTGGAACTACGACGGCAGCACCAACCTGCAGTGGCAGCTGATCGACCTGGGCAACGGCTACTACCGCCTCATGAACCGCACCAACGGCATGGCCGCCGACAGCTGGGGCAACGCCGCCAACGGCGCTCCCGCCCGGCAGGAAGCGTGGAACGGCGGCAACAACCAGCAGTGGTCGCTGGGCAGCCTCGGCGACAACCGCTACCAGATCGTCAACCGGGGCACCGGCACCGCCCTCGACGGCAGCGGCAGCACCACGGCCGGCTCCACCACGGTGCTGTGGACCCCGAACTCCAGCACCAACAACGCCTGGACCATCACCGGCGTGTGAACCGGCGCTCCCCGTACGACAGAAGAACTCGACGACGGAAGAACTCGACGACGGAAGAAGGAGAGCATGGAACGTAAACCGCTCCTAATGTCCATCGCGGCCGCACTGCTCCTCATCCTGACCACCGCGGGCACCTCGTTCAGCAGCGCCCTCGGCGCGCCCGCGCCGGCCACGAGGTCCGCCGCCGCGGCGAGCGCGGGCTGCGGCAAGGCCCCGACGCTGACCAGCGGCAACCACACGATTCAGAGCGGCGGCCAGAACCGCAGTTACATCCTGCGGGTCCCGGCCGGCTACGACAGCAACCACCCCTACCGGCTGGTCTTCGGCTTCCACTGGCGCGGCGGCACGGCGAACGACGTCGACTCGGGCGGCACGGACGGGTACAACTGGTCCTACTACGGCCTCAGGCGGCTGGCCGACAACGCGAACAACAGCACGATCTTCGTCGCCCCCCAGGGCAACGGCAACGGCTGGGCCAACCCCGGCGGCCAGGACGTGACCTTCGTCGACGCCATGGTCAACCAGATCGAATCAGGCCTGTGCGTCGACACCACCCAGCTGTTCTCCGCCGGCTTCAGCTACGGCGCCGCGATGTCGTACGCCCTCGCCTGCTCCCGGGCAACGGTCTTCCGCGCGGTCGCGGTCTACTCCGGCGCGAACCTCAGCGGATGCAACGGCGGCAACCAGCCCATCGCCTACATGGGACTGCACGGCCTCAGGGACAACGTACTGCCCATCCAGTCGGGACGAGACCTGCGCGACACCTTCGTCCGGACCAACGGCTGCACCCCGCAGAACCCGCCCGAGCCGGCCAACGGAAGCCTGACGCACATCATCACCACGTACTCCGGATGCAGGTCCGGATACCCCGTCGTCTGGGCCGCGTTCGACGGAGCGGGCCACGACCCCGGTCCCATCGACGGCTCCACCGGTGACGGCTGGCGCACCTGGACGTCGGCGGCGGTGTGGCAGTTCTTCACCCAGTTCGGCTCGGACCAGCAGCCGCCCCCGCAGTCCGGCAACCAGGAGATCGTCGGCCAGCAGTCGGGGCGCTGCCTCGACATCAACAACTCGACCACGGCCAACGGCACGCAGGCACAGCTGTGGGACTGCAACGGCGGCTCCAACCAGCGGTGGACCTACTCCACCGGAAAGCAGCTGGTCGTCTACGGCAACAAGTGCCTGGGCGTCGGCCAGGGAGCGGGCAACGGCACCCCGGCGGCGATCTGGGACTGCAACGGACAGTCAGACCAGCAATGGAACGTCAACCCCGACGGCACGATCACAGCAGCCCAGTCGGGGCTCTGCCTGGACGCCAGCGGCCAGGCGACCGCCAACGGGACGAAAGCCCAGCTGTGGAGCTGCTCGGGCGGCGCCAACCAGCACTGGCGCCTGCAGAACTGAACGATTGACGTCCCGAGTTAACGACGTCAAGTCAATGTCGTTAACTCGGGACGGGAGCAGCCCGTGGTCACACTTGAGGCCGAAGAGGTCTACGTGCTCGCGCCAACACGTGCGGGAGTCAGCCCGCCGGCCGTCTACCTCCACTTCGCCTCGAAGCGGGAACTCGTCCATGCCACGTGCCTGCGGGTGTGCAGTTCCCTGCTCATCCGCCAAGACCGTGACGCTTGGCCTCCGGACCGGGATCGCTACGTCAGGCGGGCGGCGTCCTCAGCAGTCCACGGCGCGCTTCTCACCGCATCCCACACGTCCGGACCCTCGCCGGCCGACGTGACGCAGTTGGCCCGACCCCCTCGCCGCATCGAATGTTTCGGGATTCCCGGCGAATCATGCGAGAAGTATTGACGCCGTTCTGCGGTTCCCTATCATCCAGAGTGCTCGATGGTTCGACTGTTGTTCGGTATGGCGAACGAGAGGGCCGCTCCACTCGCACAGCAGGACGTCACCGCACACGTCTGCCGCAACGCTGAGTCGCAAGGGATGCGCCGCACGATGCATATGTCATGACCGTGTCAACCCGGCTTTCGTCGTCGTGCGCTGACGGCGACCACCGGCCCCTGGCCGCCGCGGACCGTTACGCACCGCACCACCGAGACAGTCCGGCCGGCCTCCGCGCGGGGCAGCCGGAACCGCTCACTCAAGGACAACGAGGTCCCCATGCGCAGACGTAGTTTCGACCGCGGACGTGTGTCCGTGGTGCTCGCCGCTGCGATCGCGGCCCTGGTCTCGTTGGCGGCGATGCTCGTCGCCAACCCGGCTCAGGCGGCCACCAGCGGCGCCTTGCGCGGTGTCGCCGCCGGCCGATGTCTCGATGTGCCGAACTCCAGCCAGACCGACGGCACGTACCTGCAGATCTGGGACTGCTCGGGCGGGACCAACCAGCAGTGGACGGCGACGGACAGCAACCAGCTGACCGTGTTCGGCAACAAGTGCCTCGATGTTCCGGGCCACGCCACCACGGCCGGTACGCGCGTGCAGATCTGGACCTGCAGCGGGGGTGCGAACCAGCAGTGGCGAGTGAACTCCGACGGCACGATCGTCGGCGTGGAGTCCGGACTGTGCCTGGACGTCACGGGCTCCGGTACGGCCAACGGCACGGCGGTGGAGATCTGGGCGTGCAACGGCGGCAGCAACCAGAAGTGGACCGGCCTGTCCGGGACGACCCCGCCGGGCGGAGGTAACTGCGCTCTGCCGTCGTCGTACCGGTGGACGTCGACGGGAACGTTGGCGCAGCCGGCGAACGGGTGGGTCTCGCTGAAGGACTTCACCAACGTGACGTACAACGGCAAGCACCTGGTCTACGCGTCAAACGTGTCGGGATCGTCGTACGGCTCGATGGCGTTCAGTCCCTTCACGAACTGGTCGGACATGGCGTCGGCCGGCCAGACCGGCATGAGTCAGGCCGCGGTGGCGCCCACGCTGTTCTATTTCGCGCCCAAGAACATCTGGGTGCTGGCGTACCAGTGGGGTGCGTGGCCCTTCATCTACCGCACGTCGAGCGACCCCACCAACCCCAACGGCTGGTCCGCACCCCAGCCGCTGTTCACCGGCAGCATCTCCGGGGCCGCCCCGATCGACCAGACCCTGATCGCCGACGACCAGAACATGTACCTGTTCTTCGCCGGTGACAACGGCAAGATCTACCGGGCGAGCATGCCGATCGGGAACTTCCCTGGCAACTTCGGCTCGTCCTACACGACGGTCATGAGCGACACGGTGAAGAACCTGTTCGAAGCACCGGAGGTCTACAAGGTCCAGGGTCAGAACCAGTACCTGATGATCGTCGAGGCTCGGGGTGCGAACGAGCAGCGCTTCTTCCGCTCGTTCACCGCCTCCAGCCTGAACGGTTCGTGGACCCCGCAGGCCGCCACCGAATCCAACCCCTTCGCGGGCAAGGCCAACAGCGGTGCCACCTGGACCAACGACATCAGCCATGGTGACCTGGTCCGCAACAACCCCGACCAGACCAAGACCATCGACCCCTGCAACCTGCAGCTCCTCTACCAGGGCAAGTCCCCCAGCGCGAGCGGCCCCTACGACCAACTGCCGTGGCGGCCGGGCGTCCTCACTCTGCAACGCTGACCGTTGACAGATGCTCATCGCGTCGAGGGACCCCAGCCGCGCGTCGGCTGGGGTCCCTCCGTACGGCCGCTGATCGCGCCTCGCGCGTGGCCGAAATCAGGGGGCGCCCTGACGAGCAGGGCAGGCAAGCGCTGGGCGAGGCCGGGTGCGCCTACCTGGGGCAGCCTGACGATCGACCACGTCGGCATCCACCTGGGACTCGACAACGACCAAACGCCGATTCCTCTCCAGCCGCGAGACGGTCAACGGGCCCACCCTGTGCGATCTCGGCGCTGCGTCCCTCCTCGACGCCTCGGGGACCTATGCCAGGACACTGCACACCGTGCGCCGTATCCGGATCAAATGATCTGTGACACCGCTGTGACCGGAGGTGTGGGTTCCACCACAGCCACCAGGGCGTCCCCCTGGTGGGGTGGGCGGATGTCGACCGCCTCCCGCGCCGCTCCCGCCGTCCTCGCCGCCGCCCTGCTGCTCGCCGCCTGCGGTTCCGAGAGCGCTTCGTCCGGCGGGGAGGTCGGGGAGGGTGACGGCCATCCGGGCCGGGCCGAGGCACTGTGCCCGTCGGAGATCGCCCGGTACGGCAGCGCATCGTCCTCGGAGCCATCCGTTCGCCCCTCCGGCACGCCGACCGCGCTGCCCCTGCCCTCCGTGAACGGTGTGGCCGAGGACGGCGTCAAGATCACCGCGCTGTACGCCTGGGGCCTGGAGAGTGGCTGCGCGGGAGTCGACAACAGCGCGGACTTCGAGCTCACCAACCGGCAGACGGAGACCGCCACTTACACGCTGACCTTCGGGTTCCTCTCGGCCTCCGGAGGCGCGGTCGACAACGCGGAGCAGACCGTCCAAGCGGTCGGTCCGGGACGGACCGTCAAGGGCACCGTCGTCGTGGGGGAGAGGGTCGACAACGCCCCCGAGGTGACGGGAGTGAAGGTGATCAAGGTGCGGAGCGTTCCTCAAGCCGAGGCGTCGTCCGCCTCGGGAACGTGCCCGAAGTCGGGCATGCACCTTTACGCCGACGAGGGCGACGCGGCCATGGGGTTGCGCGCCGTCGGCCTGCACCTGGTCAACTGCGGTACCCGGCCCATTCGGCTCAACGGCTACCCGAGACTCACGATCCAGGATGAGGACCACCGCCTCGTGGACGGCGTACGGATTCTCCAGGGGACCGATCAGATCAGTACCGGTCTCGGAGGGGACAGCGGCCCCCAACCGGTCGTCCTGCGTCCGCGTGAGGCTGCGGTGGCCGGGCTGGCCTGGCGCAACACCACCCAGGCCGGCGAACCGGTGAACGCGCCGTACGTCCGCGTCTGGGCCGAGCCCGCAGCCGATCCCGTGATGGTCGTGCCGGAACTCGACCTCGGGACGACCGGAAAGCTCGGCGTCGGTCCGTGGCGGAAGGACGAGACGCACAGGGACTCCGCGGGCGGCACCGCAGCCGAGCGTCCGTGATCGCGCTCCTCGTGGCGATCGGGTGTGCGCTCGCCGTGTACCTGCTTGCGCATCCGCGTATCGCGTCCGGGATCAAGGTGCTTCTCCTGACCGCGCCACCGGTGGCCGGAGTCGTCTGGCTCTTGGTCGAGGTGTACGAGAGGTGGCTCACCGCCGGGTTCGTCGTAGCGGTGTTCGTCGTCATACTGATCGCGCTGATCGGGCTTCTCGCCCACCCCCGCCTGCCGACCTGGTCGAAGATGATCGTGTTCGGCACGGTTCCGGGGGCGGCGCTGGCCTGGTTGCTGATCGTCACGGCGGACGACACGCTGAAGGACCCCGGCGAGGACCCGTGTTCCATGTACTACGGCGGGGTCGGCGGCTCGAAGGCGTTTCCCCCACAGGCGTACTGCCGCTACGAGGACGGCAGCACTCACGACCTCGCGACCGGCACCCAGTTCGTGTTCTGGGTCTGCTTCGCCATCAGTCTGGCGCTGCTGTCGGTCGGTCTGTGGCAGGCCGTACGGCACCCGAGGGCGCTCGTGCGGCAGCTCCGCTCCGAAATAGGCCCAGCCGGTTGAGGGACCACCGTTCCCCGTCCGCCTCATCGACCCTTGTGAACTCGCGTCTCCATCGAGGTCCCTGAGGAGAACCTACGCCGAGGGCGGTGGTTGTCGGGATCACGCGCGTTGACCGGAGCTCTTTAGATAGTTATCGTAATCTAAAGTGGGTCGACCCCGGCCCCTCTCCTCCTCCGCCGGCCCAGAATTGAGATCCCCCATGACCACGCAGAAAAAGACCGCTGTCGTCACCGGCGCATCCGCCGGCCTGGGTGCCGCCTACGCGCAGCGGCTTGCCGATCGGGGCTACGACCTGGTCCTGGTGGCCCGCAACGCCGCGCGGTTGCAGACGTTGGCGTCGGACATCCGCAGCCGCACGGGCCGCGCGGTGGACGTCGTCACCGCGGACCTCACCGATGCGGCCCAGATCTCCGCGGTCGAGGAGCGTCTGCGCACCGACGAGAGCATCGAGGTACTGATCAACAACGCCGGCGGAGGGCTGTTCACCCCGCTGGTGGCCTCCGACGCCGCGGCCTCCGAAGCGCTGATCGGCCTCAACGTAACCGCACTGACCAGGCTGACCACCGCGGTCCTGCCGCGCCTGACGGCCCGCGGGCACGGCACCGTGGTGAACATCTCCTCCGCGCTGGCTCTCAACATCCTGCCCGTCAGCGCCGTCTACAGCGGCACCAAGAGCTACGTGCTGACGTTCACCCAGGCCCTGCAGCAGGAGCTCGCCGAGAGCCCCGTCGTGGTGCAGGCCGTGCTGCCGGGCGCTGTCCGCACGGAGTTCTGGGACGGCTCCGGCGCCGACCTCGGGGCGTTCCCCGACGAGTGGATCATGAGTGCGGACGACGTCGTCGACGCGGCCCTCGCCGGACTCGACGCGGGGGAGCCCGTCACCATCCCGTCGCTGCCCCAGATCAGCGACTGGGAGTCGCTCGAGAAGGCCCGGCAGACGCTCGTCCCGAACCTGTCGCTCAAGGTCCCCGCCGATCGCTACCGCGGCTGACCGCCGTTCCAACTCCGGTGCGGGAGCCCATTTTTCCACGGTGCGGCAGGCGCCACACCCGGCCGATACGTCCTGGTCCTGAGCGCGGCAAAGCCCCCGCACCGTCGACTGCCCCTCCGCAAGATCTGCGCTCCCACGGTCGATGGCCACCAGGCCCATCGAGCACCACGCAAGTCCCTCGCACCCTTCATTTTGAGGAAATACCCATGTCGAACGCCCTGTGGAACCCCATCGTCGTCGGGGAGATCGCCCTGCCCCACCGGCTGGCCATGGCCCCCCCTGACCCGGAACCGGTCCACCCCCGAAGGCGTGCCGACCGAGCTGAACGCCGAGTACTACGCCCAGCGCGCCTCGCACGCCCTCATCATCACCGAGGGCACCCAGCCCTCCGCCGACGGCCAGGGCTACGCCGTGACCCCCGGCATTTACACGGACGAGCACATCACCGGCTGGCGCAAAGTCACCGACGCCGTACACAAGGCCGACGGACGCGTCGTCATCCAGCTCATGCACGCAGGACGCATCTCCCACCCCGACAACACCTCCCACCACCGGCAGCCGGTCGCCCCCTCCCCGGTCCAGCCGGCGGGCGAGATGTTCACCGCCTCGGGGCTCCTGGAGATGCCGGTACCGCGCGAGTTGTCCACCGAGGAGGTCGCCGCGACGGTCGACGACTTCCGGCGCGCCGCCGCGGCCGCCATCGCGGCCGGCGCCGACGGCGTCGAGATCCACGGCGCCAACGGCTACCTTCTGCACCAGTTCCTCGCCACCAACACCAACCAGCGCGCCGACCAGTACGGCGGCTCCGTCCAGAACCGCATCCGCTTCGCCGTCGAGGTCGCCACCGCCGTGGCCGAGGAGATCGGCGCCGGCCGCACCGGCCTGCGGATCTCTCCCGGGAACCCGTTCAACGACATCGCCGAGACCGACACCCATGAGCTGTACGCGGCACTCGTGCGCGCCCTCGCTCCGCTCGGCCTCGCCTACCTTCACATCGTCCACGGCGGCGACGACGAACTCCTGCACACCCTCCGCAAGCTGTGGCCGACCACCCTGGTCCTCAACCGGGCCGGCACCGACATCGACACCCGCGCCAAGGACATCGAAGACGGCGTCGCCGACGTCGTCACCGTCGGCACCATGGCGCTCGCCAACCCCGACCTGGTCGAGCGCGTACGCACCGGCGCACCGCTGAACACCCCGGACCCCGCCACCTTCTACGGCGGCGACGCAACCGGCTACACCGACTACCCCACCCTCACTGCCTGACAAATACGGGGCTACCGGTCCCAGTGGGCCGGTGCCCCCAAACCACCCATGGAGGTTCCACATGTCTGATCGCACTGCAGTTGAACTGAGCCCGGAAGCAGCCGAGTTCGCGGAATTCTTCGCCGGACTGGCGGTTCCCGAGTCTGAGTTGGATGCGATGCGCATCGTGTCGGAGGGCGTCCATCTCAAGGCCCGGGAGCCGGAAGGGGTCACCTACCGAGAGGTGGACGCGGGTGGCGTTCCGGGAATCTGGTGCGAACCGGTCGATGCCAACACCGACTACGTTCTCCTGCACGGTCACGCGGGGGGCTCCGTTCTGTCGTCGGCGTTCGTCGACCGGAAGCTCGCCGGCCACATCGCCAAGGCCGCCGGGGCCCCCGTGCTGGTGCTGGACTTCCGGCGCGCGCCGGAACACAAGTACCCGGCTCAGGTGGACGATGCGGAGGCGGCCTTCAACTGGCTGCTCTCCGAAGGGTACGAGCCGGGGAACATCATCACGATCGGCCACTCCATCGGCGGGTTCATCGCCGTCGCCCTGGCGCTTCGCCTCCGCGACAAGAAGCTGCCCCTGCCCGGCGCCATCGTGTCGATTTCCCCTTGGTGCGACCTCGAGATCGCAGGCGAGACCATCGAGACCAACGCCGGGACGGACAAGATTCTCAGCAAGGAACTGCTGGCCTTCTTCCGCGAGTCCTGGATCGGCGGCACGGGCATCGAGTTCACGGACACCCGGATCAACCTGAACCGGGCGGACCTGAGCGGCCTGCCCCCGACCCTCGTCTCCTGGGGAACCTACGAGGTCCTGGCCGGCGAGGACGAGGAGTTCGCCACCCGCGTCAAGGACGCCGGAATCGACACAGCAACCGTGGTGGTCCCCGGCGGCCAGCACTCGTACGTCTACGGCGCCGGCCGGGTTCCGGAGACCGACGCCGCCATTGCGAAGATCGGCGCGTGGGTCCGGGAGAAGACGAAGATCTGACCGAGGAGTCCGCGCGCCTGCCGGACCGGGCCGGTGGACGGACGTCGACATGGCCTGCGGTGGCACGCAGGTCGGCGATGCCCGCGACCTCGTCCCGGTCCGGCAGGCGACGGCCGGGACGGACGACCACAACAGCGGTTTCAGCCATGTGCGTGCACCGCCGTGCGCAACCGAGCGCGCCGACTTGCGGGTCGCCGTCCGGGCCGAGGATCCATCGCATCCGGTCGACGGGGACATCGCCGCGGCCGTCGACGACGCCAATGTCTCCAGCGGTCCGGCGACGGCAACCCCGGCGCTCGGAGACAGGTGCGGACCACCTCTGGGTCTGCAGGCCTCGGGACGTCGTCCAGACGCGACCGACACCTCGACAAACAGGGGAACGGCGATGCACACACCGAGACGCAACGTGTCACGCGTCCTGACGGATTCCACGTCCCGGTAGCGACTTGCCTCCAGCCCGGGCGCTGGAGGCAAGAGTCCGGCAGTTGCCGTGCCGCGTGATCGCGAGCTGGTCCGACCGCGATCGTGGAGCACGATCAGACGGTCGCGAAACCCAGCACCAGCGGTGCCACGGCAACGAGCATGATGGTCGCCGGGAGGCCGATGCTCTTCGTGTCGCCTCCACGGACGTGCGTGATCACAGCACCCAGGAAGTACAGGACGACACCGATCGCCGCCGCGATGCCCAGCGGTCGATAAACGATGCCTGCGAGCAGCCCCAGAGCACCCGCGATCTTGATCAGGCCCAGGGGCAAGAACCAGCTGTCAGGTACCCCGAGTGCCTTGATTCCATCTGTGATCTTCGGGTCGCTGGTGATGTCGGGAACGGCGGAGAGGGCCAGCACCAGGGACAGCACGACCGCGATGACGACATAGGCGATGTACATGAAGAACTCCGCAGGGATTGACGGGACCGTCGATCGGTCCAGGAATGCAGGGCAGCAAACGATGGGCTGCAGTACGTGACTGCCTCGCGTCCGCGGCACTGTGGTAGGCGTCGGCGAGGTGATCGTGGTGATGCCGAGGAGGAGCGGTCGCAACCGTTCTCACCGGTTCGGAAACGGGCCTCGTGCCGGCGGCGGATGGTCAGGCCACCCACGCGGAGCGCATCCACTGCGACAGGGCCACTGCGTCGGCGATGGGCTGCTCACCGATCACGAGAGCGCTGAGGCCTGCGCTCAGGTTGCCGAAATCCAGTCCGACGTCCGGCCCGTGGCAGGCGCCGAACGCGCCGCCCATGGCCGGTGTCGGCCAGGTGCGTCGGTAGAGGCAGGACCGTCCCGCCGACGACGCCGTGTGCTTCGGCGAGGAGCAGGCTGGGCATGTCGAACAGCCAGTGGGAGTGCTTACTGCTTAAGCCGGCGCAGGTCACTGCATCGGCAGCGCTTGAGCAGGTCCGCCTCCCGCCCGCGGATGGGGGAGAGGAGCCCCGGCCTTGCTGCGGGCGGCAGGAACAGGGCATGCCCGAGTGAACCGGGGCGGAAAAGGAAAGATCGCTATGGTTGGCCGGCGCATCGGCGTGCTCAGATCCCTACCTGGTGTGCTCCGCACTGGAATCACACCGGCCGGGGATCGTCGGTCTCACTTCCCCGACGTGCACAACAGGTCGTCGGCTGAAGCGATCAGTCGTGCTGCTCGGCACCCAGAATTGCCAGGGCGTTGCGGATGCCCTGTTCGAGGAGTTCGTCGGCGAACGGCCGGTCGGTCAGGGCACGGGAGAGTTGCAGTGTCCCGGCCATCATGCCGAGGAGGCTGAGTGACTTCAGGCGGGCCGACGGCGGATCGTGGGGTGCCAGTCGTGCGGCGAAGCCGTCGATGAGCGTCAGTGCGCCGTCGGTGTACGCCTGCTTGGTGTGATCCGTGGAGCGAGAGATCTCGTCGAGCAGGGCGGCATTGGGGCAGCCGTCCTCGATGCCGTCGCGCTGCTCGGCGGAGAAGTACCAGCGCACGATCTGCTCGAGTCCGGCACGGCCGGGCGCTGCCTGCGCGACGATGTTCTCGTGCTGTGCGCGCATCTGGTCGGCGACCGCGGTGGCGACGAGTTCTTCCTTGGAGGAGAAGTAGGCGTAGAAGGTGCCGTTGGTCAGGCCCGCGTCCTTCATGAGCGTGGCGACTCCGGAGCCGTCGATGCCGTTGCGCTTGAGCCGGCGGCCGGCCGTCGTGATGATCCGCTGCCGTGTCTGCTGTTTGTGTTCCTTCGTGTACCGCACGGTGGGTTCCTCCCTGGCAGCCGGGGCGCGAGCCCTGGCTGCCGCCCTGGTCAGGTCAGTGTGCTGCGCCTGCGAGGAGAGCGGGGAAGTTGATCGTCGCGGTCTGCAGTTTCGGGTCGTGGGGCTCGGGGACGCCGCCGTCGGTGATGTACAGCCGGTCGCCGCGTACGGCGGTGGCGGAGGGCGAGGCGAGACCGTCCGTGCTGGTCAGGAC
This sequence comes from Streptomyces sp. NBC_00285, assembly GCF_036174265.1. NCBI lineage: Bacteria > Bacillati > Actinomycetota > Actinomycetes > Kitasatosporales > Streptomycetaceae > Streptomyces > Streptomyces sp. NBC_00285. The sequence continues at coordinate 10,049,550 of NZ_CP108055.1, forward strand.
GGGCTTGTAGGTGCCGTTGGGGTAGATGACCACGACTCTGTCCGGGCCGTTGTTCGAGGAGGAGCCGTTCTGCGCCGCGAAGACCACGTCGGAGTGGGGGGTCAGGAAGCTGAGATCGTCGATGTTGGGCAGGCCGCCGGCGACAACGCGGACGGGACCGGCCGTGCCGGTGCCGGTGATCGGTACCCGCAGTAGGGTGCCCTTGTTGAAGTTGGTGATCCACAGGGCGCCGTTGTGGAACCGGAGCCCGTTGGCGCCGATCGGCAGGGCTTCGGTCGGCACCGGCGCGAGAGCGTCGTCGATCAGCCACGGGGTCACCGATCCGCCTGAGACCGGAACGGACCAGATGATGCCCTTGAGGCTGTCCGCGATGTAGAGAGTGCGTCCGGCCGAGTCGACGGCCAGACCATTGGGTCCCGAGTCGGCGGGCAGAGCGGCGACACGGTGAGAGGAACCGTCGGCAAGCAGCTTGTACACGCCGTTCCTGGCCGCGTTGCCCGGGGCCCACAGCGCGTAGTAGACGGTGCCGTCACTGCCACGGGCGTTGCCGCTGATCGCCTCACCCACCTGCCCGGTGGCAAGCACCGTGCGCACTCCGGAGGCGGAGATGCGCATCAATTCCGGACCGTGGGTGCGCTGGCACACCGCGCAGCTGCCGAGCAGGGACAGGGTCACCGAACCGTCGGGGTTGGCGGTGATGTTCTCGGGGATCTCGCCGGCGGCGTAGTCGAAATTGGCCGCGGTTCGTACGTTGCTGACTGCGGATCCGCTGTACGGGTGTCCTGTCCCTGCGGACGCAGACCGCGCCGAGATCAGGACGGCCGCCGAGGCGGTGACCGCCAGCGCTGAGCCGACGCTCTTCTTCAGAAAACGCTTTGCGCTCGTTGCACTGCGCAGTGCCGTTTGCTGCTGCATGACTCTCCTCGACAAGGATGTGAGCTACTGGGCAATGGGCCTTCAGGGACATCAGGGAAGCCGACGATGTCCGCCACATCGGACATTCGGCAGGAGCGGCACCCTTGCGGCCGGACGGGATGACGCCGGCACTCATTGCTCCGGGCGGCGATGTCAGGTGGGCATCCTGTTGGTCTTGCGGACCTGCTTGTCGAACGTCCCGGTGGGGACGAGGCGGCGCGCTGCGCTGATGCGTGTGGCGAGGGGGCCCGCGGTGTAGCGCAACTTCGGCTTCTTGTCGGATGCTGCTGTGACGATCACCTTGGCGACGACGGCGGGGTCATCGCCGTCCTTCATCGCGTCCGCGATCATCTCGTCGAAGATGCGCCGTCGCTCCGCGTACAGCGGCAGCGGGGTGTCGGGCTGCGCGGCGTTCGTGTCGAAGCTGGTCTTGGTGTATCCGGGCTCTACGAGAAGGACCCGGACGCCGTGCTCGCGGACCTCGTGGTCCAGGGACTCGGAGTAGCCCTCGAGCGCGTGCTTTGCCGAGACGTAGAGGGCCATGAAGGGCTGGGGGATGAGCCCGAGGACGGACGAGACGTTGATGATGCGTCCCCCTCCCTGGGCGCGCATGTGCGGCAGGACCGCCTTCGTCATCCGCATGACACCGAAGACGTTGATGTCGAAGACGCTCTGGGCCTGGGCGAGCGAGTTCTCCTCGACGGCACCGGCTGAACCGATACCGGCGTTGTTGACCAGGACGTCGATCCGCCCGAACCGGTCGATCGCCTGCTCGACCACGGCGGCGGCGGATTCGTCGCTCGCTACGTCGAGGTCGAGGTACGTCACCCCGGCGGGCGGGGTGAGTCCCGAGGTTCTCCGTCCGGTTCCGATGACGTCGAAACCCGCCGCGACGAGGGCGCGGGCCGTCTGATTGCCGATCCCGGATGAGGCCCCTGTCACGAGCGCCACCGGCCGAGTTGCCGCCATCACGTACTCCCTCGCCTTTGTCTTACAGTCGTATGTCTTACGTTCGTACGACCATACGGGCGTCGTCGATCGATTGCAAGTGGTCGCGACCGGAGATTCAGCAAACGATCCGGAAAGAAGGGCTCAACAGAACAGGGTTCTTACTCCTGCGCGTGTTCTGCCGGCGACCGAGCGGACTGCAGCCGCAGTCCGGAGACTCCGTGGAGGAGGGCACGGCAGTGAACGACGCGCAAGGAGGTCGAGGCGACGTCATGCAGGAAGGCACCCAACCGCACCCTCACCGGCGGGGGAGTGACCTTCGCCTGTCGCGCCCGGTTCGGGCGAAGGGCATCGGGAGCGTGCCCGGCCCAGCCTTGCGTGTGAGGTTGTCCGAGTGAGCTGAGGACTCCTCGTCAGCTTTCCCTGTGCCGGCCGCTCTGTCGTGCGCGCCTGATGGAGACGGACCTTGGTGCGGTTTCCGCACCGGGACATGGAGCACCAGCGACGGTTGCGGGCCGGGGAGCGATCCAGGAAGCGCAGTGCGCAGCGGTCCGCTCCGCAGACGCGGACGGTACGTTCACCCAGAAGATCCACTGTCCGGAGAGGTTTTCGGTGAGTACGCCGCCGATGAGCGGCCCGTTCCCGCCGTCAGCACAGTGCGGTGATCCTGATCCCGACCACCGTGCCATCGCCTCGTAGAGTCAGAGCCACCGGGCCTTCGTGACGCACACAGTCGAGCCGGCCGAGCGTGGTCTCCCGACCGTCCGGTCCGCCGACGGCGATCCCCTCGGTGACGGCCATGGCGAGCAGGGTCTCGCCCGCGGCGCAGGCCATTTCCGTCCCCCGTGACGTGACGGTGATGATCCGCACCCTTGCCGTCGCCCGGCTTCTACGGGTCATCACATTCATGTTGCGGACCGCGCCCGCTTCCAACTGACAGTCCGTCACTGCGTCGCCTGAGAAGGCGAAGGGACTCAACGGCCCGACCGGATGGGGTGTTCCGTCCACCGTCAGCACCATGCCCTCGCCCTCGACGAGGGTGATCACGCGGTCGATCCCGGGAAAGGCGGAGAAAGGGCCTCGCGCGTCCACGTCGGCGACACTCACCCGCCAGTCGAAGCCGTCCGCGGGCTCCGTCGAGGCCAGGGGAGCGTGCACGGTGCCCGCCGCGACCTCTCGGGTCGTACCGCCGTGGTTCTTCCACGGCACCCTGCGGTACTCGCTCCAGCGCAGAGCATCTCCGCCCATCCGACACCGCCTCCTTGCACCGTCATCCAGCCGGCCGCGTCACCGACGGACCCGGGCCACCGGTCTCTCGGTCGTCAGATCGCAGGAGTGCCCAGCCACGTGATCATCGAGTCCAGGGCCAGCCTACGCACCGACCAGAGGCGGAGGGCGGGGGTGCCTCACCGGACAGGGCAAGCCGCGAGGCTCGCGAGCCGGAAGTGCCCCTCATTTCAGGTGGGCGAAGCCGTGCTCGTAGACCACGCAGACGGACGCGATCAGCTTGTTGGCCTGCTTCCTCGCCGGGGTTTGATACGTCCTCTTCAGGAACTGCGGGCTGCCTGTTCCAGGGCCGTACGGATCTCCTTGACGCCGGTGGGCTTTCCCGGGTCCTGAGGCCAGGGCGGCCGGGGGTCGGACAGATAGGGGACAACCCAGGCGGGGCTGCAGTCCTGGACGCGCCAGCTCTCCGCTGTGGCCCCGGCGTCGACGGTGTCGTAGCCGAGACCGCCGAGCAGAGCGGTGACGGACTCTTTGGCCGCGTCGTCGTTGCCGGTGATGGGGGAGCGCGCTGCGGTCGGGGGATCCGGCGGGACGGGCGAGGGAGACGAGGTGCTCGAAGCCCTGGACCAACATGACCACCGACAGGTCGCCCGGTGCCGTGGGTACGCGGCAGGCGATGCGGGTGGTGGTCAACCGGCGGCGACGATCCGCCACCGCTGGTTCGCGCTGGTGCTGTCACTCCACTGGCCCAGATCGGATCCGCTGCCGGTGCGGCCCATGCCGTCGATGTACTTGCCGGTGGCGCGGTTCTTGATGCGCACGTTGTCGGCGTCGGTCAGCACCGACCACTGCTGGCTCGTGCTGTTGCTGTCACCGTACTGGGCGGCCGCGGATCCGTCCGAGGTACGGCCGGCCCCGTCCAGGTACAGGCCGGTCGCCCGGTTCTTGATGCGCACGTAGTGCCCGGCGTTCTCGACGGTCCACTGCTGCTCGTTCCTGCTGCTGCTGCCGCTGGCTTCGCCGACGGCGGACCCGCTGGTGGTGCGGCCCTCACCGTCGATGTACAGGCCGGTGGCGGCGTTGGTGATCCGCACGTAGGTGCCGCCGCCGCTGCCGATCCCCCAGGCGTACTGAAGGCGGGTCAGTCCCGAGGCGTTCACCAGAGACAGCCTGATGCCCGAGCCGGTGCCGCTCTTGCTGGTCATGCTGTACCAGTCGCCGTCGCGCAGGCCCGGCCAGTAGACGCTTCCCATGCCGAGGGCGCGCAGTTCGCTGCTGACACCCCGGACGTAGTCGGCGAAGAACGAACCACTGGGGATGCTGTAGTCGATGGCGCTGTAGTTGACACCGTTCTTGCTGCCCGGGCTCATCGGGCCGCCCCACTCGGTGGCGATCGTGCGGGCGGCGTAGCCGCCGATGTAGCCGGCGAGGTGCTCCGCCCACTCGGTCTCGTCCTCGTATCCCGCGAAGAACGAGTAGTCGTGCACCGCGAGGAAAGTGCCGTCCAGACGGCTGTCGCCTCCGACCGCCGCGACGTTCTGGGCCAGCCCCGCGCCGTCGAGGATCACCCTGGAGCGGGGCACCGAGGGGTACCTGGCCAACCAGCCGCTGTACATGTCGTCCAGGGCGGTTGTGCCGTAACCGTAGGGCTCGTTGATGACCTCGAAGTAGGCGTGGGAGTTGGAGCCGTACTTCTGGACGACCTTGTCCCACATCTGGTTGAACCCGGCAGTGCTCGTCGGCTTGCCGCCGGTGTACGCCCAGTAGGCGAGGATCACGTTTCCCTTGGTGAGGGCCGTGTCGATCGCCCCGGTGTAGGTGTTCCAGTAGTCGGCGACAGTGGGCTCATTGATGGGCATGCGCACTGTGTTGGCGCCCGTCGTCGCGTACATCTGGCCGACGACCTGGTCCGCCACGGTGGAAGCCGAGGAGTAGGTGTCCGACGCGCCGAGCCCGGACGGGTGCAGGACGCCGTTGACGAAGTTGTCTCTCTGGTCGGCCCAGTTCACTCCTCTGAACTGCGAGGTGGCAGCGTGCGCCTGGTGCGGAACGGCCACCAGAATCGCCGCGACGAGTGCGAACACCGCCAGCACTCTGGTCATCATGGCCGGTATTCCACGTGTATCGGCTGTCCGGGTGCCCATCGAGTCTCCCATCGGCTTGTCCCTTCTGTGTGCAGCCCCTGCAACGCACGGGCCAACGAGATGCGGCCCCTCGGGTGGATGAAGCGGCGCGCCTGCCGGGCTATCCGAGTGTCCAGCGCTGATTGGTTCCGCCGGTGCAGGTCCACAGTTCGACCAAGGCTCCGTTCACGGTGGACGCGCCGGTCACGTCCAGGCACAGGCCGGACCCTGCCCCGGTGATCGTGCCGTTCGCGTTCACATTCCACTGCTGGTTCGAGCCGCCGTTGCACGACCAGATCTGCACCTTCGTACCAGGACGGGCGCCCTGTCCGGCGGCGTCCAGGCACATGGTCGAGCCACCGCTGTAGACCGTCAGCTGACCGGAGGAGGTGCGCGTCCACGACTGGGAGGCCCCGCGGTTGCAGGTGTAGATGTCCGTCTGTGTGCCCGCTGCCGTGCCGGAACCCGGTACGTCCAGGCACTTGCCGGCACCCACCGCGTGGACCGGCTGACCGCCGGCAGGCGGCGTCGAACCGTCAGCGGGAACGTAGGGGCACTTCGGCTGGTAGACCGAGACGGTGGAGGGATCCGGCAGTGTCGGGCAGAGGAACTGCGTATAGCGGGTGTCGCTGTCCACGAACACCTTCAGCCAGGGGATCAGCAGCTTCATCTCCACGTTGTTCGGACGGGTGTAGTACACGTGGTCCGCTCCGGCGATCTGGGCGAAAGCGCTCTGCGTGGTGCCCGGCAGCGTGGCGTACAGACTGCTGAGATACGAGGGGGTCACGACCGTGTCGTTCTGGCCGCCGATGACCAGCGTGGGCACCGTGTCGGTGGCCATGCTCAAGCCGTTGCCGGGGAACCCCGGAGCCAGACCGATCATCGCCTTCAGCGACGGCCGGCGTTCCGCCGCGATGATCGCTCCGGCTCCGCCCGCGGAGTGTCCGAGTACGGACAGCCGGTTCGGGTCGACCTCCGCCTTGACGGGGCTGCGTGTGGTCAGCCAGTCCAGCCCCGCCAGCAGTTCGGCGGCCCGGGCATCGGCGCCGTCGGTGCGGCTGTTGGTCTCGACGCAGATCACCACGAACCCGAACGAGGAGAGCCACGGGCCCATCCACGCTTCCTCCTGGGCGCACAGCGCCGAGTAGCCCGGCACGATCGCCAGTGCCCCCCAGGTGCCCAGGCTCGTGTCCGTCGGGTAGTAGACCACCCCGCCGTTGAACCCGTTACCCGGCGCCACATCCATCTGTGCGGTGGGGAACGGGCCGCGCGAGGCCTCGATGCCGGCCACGGTGGGATCGGGGCCGCGCTGGTACGAGTTGCTCTGGGCGACCCGCGGCGCGGCGGCGCCTGACTCCGACGTGGCCGACGCCGGTGCCGCCACGAACATCGCAGCGAGGACCGCCGCGACGGCCGCCACCGCCGTCATCGTGGCCGTCCACGACCGCCGCCGCCCCGTTCTCGGGCTCCCCGCTTCGGCACGTCCCTGCGTTGATCTCGACAACGGCATGGTGAACCTCCCGGCGGGAAGAGCGAGAGTTCCTGGATAGTGGCATGCGCAGAAAGGTTGAGATCAGACCAAGCACCTCAGTGATGGGATGTATAGCGCGTCGAGTCCACTGCTGGGTGAAGATGCCATAGCAATGCGTCGACTACAAGAGCTTGTTCGCACTCGCAGTGAAGCGAGGGGAGCGATCAGGACAGCCAACCTCCCTACAGAGGTCCCATGTCGCGGATTGGCTGGGCCGCAACCCACTGCCGCCCTATGGTTTTCCTAGGGCTGGTCACCCGCGCGGCCTATCCGGAGATCCCGCCCCGCGTGGAGTACGAACTCACCCCGGCAGGCGCACGACTCGAGGTTGTGTTGGCCACCATGGACGCCTGGGCCGAACAAGACCTTCCCCGCACCGGCGCGGCCCCCGTCGAAGATCGATAGCAAGGACCCGCCGACTGCCGGGCCCGCGGACAGGCGCTGACGCAGCGGCACACAACCCCGTCCGCCACGGTGGGGCGCCCGGCCACGAAGTCTGTCCCCAAGGGAACGGATGTCTGCTGGAGGAATGATCGACAGCGACGACCCGAATGTGAGACAGGGCTGTTGGATTTACACTCCCCGGCCTGATCAGGAACGTCCCTCAAGGTGAGCCACACCCACTTGTGATGGCCGAGATGCGCCCGGATCGGGCTGCCAGGCTCGGCGCTGGTCCTATCTGGGGTTGCTGAACGTTCCTGCAGGTCAAGAGGGTGGCGCGGGTTCAGGCAGCAATCCAGATCATCAGCGGGTCCTCATGGCCGGCATTCTGGCCACCACCACGGACTGCCCACTGACATCGCAGCGGCCCTGGCACCGCTCGCGGACAGCGACAGCGTCCTGCACGACAACCCCCTCAAGAGATCAAGGCCGATCAGGCTCGCCCTCCTGGACGCCGTTCGCTGACGCCCCAGCATCGTTGCGCTCACGCAGTGGGGGCCTCGCGGACGCGCTGGCCGGTGAGGAGGAGGTGCGAGAGGTTCGACCAGGTCGCAGCGGGGCCGCCCGGTCCCCTGCTGCACGAACTCGCCTGCCCCGCCCCGCCTCCCGCCCCGCCCCGTAGGGTGCTGTCAGGGCTTGCGGGGGAGGGACGGCCACACGCGACGCGGACGCCTGTCGACGCAGAGTAGGCAAAGAACCAACGGTGGCCGCCCACGGGGGCGCGGACCGTCACGCGCGGCCTTCGCCGTAGAAGCGCACATAGTCGACTGTCATCGTCGCGGGCGACGGCGTCGAGGCGTCGGGAGGGCCGGGCCAGTCACCCCCGACGGCGACGTTGAGCAGCAGGTGCATGTCCTGTTCGAAGACCCAGTCGCGCGCGGCGGGCAGCTTGGACGGAGTGAGGGTGAAGTACGGCTTTCCGTCGACGGACCAGGTGATGCGGCGCGGCCGCTTGTCGACGGCGTAGGTGTGGAAGGCGCGGGAGGCATCGGCCGGGAGGGTGGTGGAGCCGCCGATGCCGTTCTCGTTGAAGTAGGTCGGCCCGTGCGCGGTGCCGTACACCGTGCGCGGTTCGGCGCCGACCACCTCGCAGATGTCGATCTCGCCCTGTCCGGGCCACTCCACCCCGTTGTTGCCGAGCATCCAGATGGCCGGCAGCAGCCCCGTGCCGGTGGGCAGCTTCGCGCGGACCACCACGCGTCCATGGGTGAGCGCGGTTTTTCCCTCGGTGGTCAGACGGGCCGAGGTCCAGGTGCAGAACTCCCGTGTGTAGCACGGCAGCTCGGATCCGGCGGGGGCCGGCCGTGCCGATATCAGGAGGTGTCCGTCGCCGTCGAGGGCGGAGTTGGCCGCGTCGTCCGTGTAGTACTGCAGCTCGTTGTTGCCCCATCCCTCGGCGTCCCGGTTCCCGGTCTCGGTGTTCCAGGACTCCTCGGCCGGCCGAGTGGCGGCCGCTCCACCGAACTCGGCCCGCCAGAACGGCCTTTCCTGGGCCGGGCCGGAGCGTGTGCCCGGAGCAGCACCGCAGCCGCAGAGCAGTCCGCCCAGCGCCAGCACGAGTGCCAGGCGGGTACATAGGTTCATCGCAGTGCTCCTGTGAGGCTGTGCGGGTCGGGGCCGTAGGCACTCTAAGAATTCCTCACAAAGTGAGAGGTTGACCAGTCGGCGCCAGCAGATGATGCCGCAGGCCAGGGAGCAATCGTCAAGAGTTGTGGGTGAGCTGACTTCAGCTCTCGCTGCGGTGGTTGAGGGTGATTCTGGCGGTGTTGCGGATCCGTTTGGTGCGGCCGGCTTCGGCGAGGATCTCGATGGCCTCGGTGTTCGTCCCGACGGCGGTCTTGAGCTGGAGCCAGTTGGTTGACGCGAGCAGGTTCTCCGGCTGCCAAGGCAGCTTGAGCATGATGGCGCGGAACAGTGACCACTCCCGCAGGCGCTGAGCCAGGAAGGGGTGGTCGATCGTGGCCTGGGTCATCGCCTGCGCCCATCCCTCGTAGGCGGGATCGGGGTAGAGGGCGGCGGCTCGACGGTCCAGGTGCCGCAGCACAGCAGACTGGGCCATCGTTAGGTCTGCATCGGTGAGCACGCGGCTGACCAGGTCAATCTCGGTCGCCTCGGCAACGTGCTCCAGCTTGTCGAGGTAGGCCGCGAAGCGGACATGCTCGTCCGGATTCTGCAGGATGTCGTGGACGTTCATGCGACCTGCTCCTCGCGCTCGACCAGGACGCCGTTCTCGAATCGTGCACCGGCGCGGACCAGGGACACCAGGTGAGCTCCGATGATCGCACGCCATCGCGCCTGAGCCGACTCGACCAGCTTGAACACCATCGCGAGGGCGGCCGCCGGGCTGCCCGCGCCGCGTGTGACCTTGGTACGGAGCTTGACCGTGGAGAAGGTTGACTCGATGGGGTTGGCGGTCCGCAAGTGAATCCAGTGCTCGGCTGGGAATTCGTAGAAGGCGAGCAGTTCGCCCCGGTCCTCGGTGATCTTCGCGACGGCCTTCGGGAACTTCGCCCCGTAGGTCTTCGCGAACGCCTCGGTCGCCTTCTCTGCGTGGGTGCGGTCCTCGGCGTTGTAGATCTCCTGCATCGCTGGGGTGCGGTGGCTACGCGGAGGGTCTTGCCCATCGGAGTGAGTTCGTAACTGACGTGCGGCGGCATGACGTTGCGGACGGTCCGTGTGAGGATCCCGTCGCGTTCCAGACCGCGCAGGGTGACGGTGAGCATACGCTGGAGCGAGGAAGAGCATGGCCAATCTGGTCTACGAGCGGGTCTCGACCGGCCCGCAGTCGACCGACCGTCAGAACCTCATCCTGGACGAGGCCGGGATCGAGGAGCCAGTCGTCTTCGAGGAGGAGCCCCGCACATCGAGCCGCCTTCATCCGCTTCAGCGGCCGAAGTTCGGCGAACTGCTCACGTACGCGCGGCCGGGCGACACCCTGCAGATCTCCGAGATGTTCCGTCTCGCACGTGGCATCGGCCGCTTCCTCGACATCCTTACCGCGACCGCCTCGTCGTGCGCATCCATGACGGAGTGTTCTCCGCGATGGACCTCACTGCCCGCCGCCAGCGCACCGGCGAGCTGCTGTCGACCGTGTAGTTCATGGTGCAGACCCTCGCCGCCGCCGGCGAACTCCAGCGCGACCTCCAACGGGAGCCGACCGATGACGGGCTGCGGGCTGCGGGCCGCCGAGGTGATAGCCAACAAAAGGGCGGGCGCCGCCCGGCCGTCCCGGCCGAGAAGACCGCCCCCGTCCGCACCGCGTACCTGGAGAGCCGGTCCATCGCTGCCCGCGGCCGCGACCACCATGTCAGCCGCGCCGCCATCGCCGATCTCCTCCCCGAATACAAGGCCGACCAGGACGCCACGGCTCCGGAACTGGCAGCCGTCCTTGACCTGTTGAGCAAGTTCGCGGACTTCCTCCGCGCCACCGAGTTGGAACCCGCCGAGCGGGCCGCGCCCGACCAGGGCGTCACCGTACGGCGCGGTCAGTTCCTGCCGGAACCCCGATTTGCCTGGTGATGGCAGGTGTCACGCCTGGACGGTGGGGCGAACATTGATCTCGCCGATCTCGACGTCGTTGGGCTGCTCGATGGCGAAGGCCACCGCGCGGGCGACCGCCGCCGGAGCGATGCCCATCGCGTCCATGTTCTTGCGCGTCTGCTCGCGGATGTTCGGGTCCGCCATGGAGTCGGCGAGATCGGTGCGGATGTATCCCGGCGAGATGGCGGTCGTGCGCATCACCCCATCGGTGGACTCCCTGCGCAGTCCCTCGTGGACGGTGCGCACCGCGTTCTTGGTCGCGGCGTAGACGGCCATCGAGGGGGACACGCCGGACAGGCCGGCCACGGAGACGATGCTCACCAGGTGGCCCGATCGCTGCTCGCGGAAGGCGGGCAGCACGGCGGCGATGCCGTTGAGCGTGCCGCGGAGGTTGACATCGATCATGGCCGACCAACTCTCGGTGTCCAGGTCGGCCAGTGGGCTGATCGGGGCGACGCCGGCGTTGTTGACCAGAACGTCGATGCGGCCGTACTGGTCGATGGTTGCGGCGACCAGGCGCTGCAGGTCCGCGGCCTTGGTGACGTCGACGACGCACGTGGCCGCACGGCCGCCCTGCTCCCGGATCTCCTGCGCTATGGCATCGATGCGCTCGCCGCGGCGTGCTGCGAGGACGACTGCCGCGCCGCGCTGGGCGAGCAGCCGGGCGGTGGCTTCGCCGATGCCGCCACTCGCTCCGGTGATGGCGACGGTCTTGCCGTGAAGAGAGAGCACTACTGCCTCCAAGTAAAGTGGACACGTGTCCACTTCGTAGGCAGCCTACCGGACACATGTCCACTTGTCGGAAGCGGAACATCAGGAGAGGCCCATGAGCGCGCCAGCACGCCGTCCGGATGCGGTGCGGAACCGGACCCGCATCGTCGAGGCTGCGCGTGCAGCCCTCGCCGAGTCCCCCAGCGTCCACCTCAACGAGATCGCCAAGCGCGCCGGTGTGGGACAGGGAACGCTCTACCGGAACTTTCCCAACCGTGAAGCACTCCTCGCGGAGGTCTACCGACGCGACGTCGAAGAACTCGTGACCGCCGCCTCCGATCTGCTGGCAGCACACGAGCCCGTGGAAGCCTTGCGTCACTGGCTCGACCGAGTGATGGACTACGCGGAGATCAAGTACGGCGTTCTGGCGGTGCTCGAGCCGGCAGCGTGGCAAGACCTTGTCGCCCACAGCCAGAACCCCATCGAAGGCGCCCTCGGCCGCCTGCTGGACGCCGGGAAGGCAGCCGGTTCCATCCGCACGGACGTGGACGCCCGTGGGGTCATCCTGCTCATCGCCTACCTCGGCCGACTGGCCCGAGATGAGTGGGAATCGACAGCACGGCCTCTGATGAACGTCATCCTTGAGGGCCTTCGCCGACAGGACGCGGATCGGTGAGGGCAGCAGATCCCGAAGACATCCTGAACAGTGACCGCAGCATCACCAAATACCAGAGGAGAGGCATCGAATTCGCCACCGTGCGGTGTCAGTTCTCGCTCCCGCCTACGAAGCCAGCCGGCTCACCGTGGACGACATTCTGCCCGCGCCGGCGCTCACCGAGTCCCTCGCCGCAGAGATCCTCAACACCCCGACTTCTCTGTAGCCACCCCGACTCCCCGCGCGAGGACAGCATCACCGGCCAGGCCGGGCGACGTCCGCCACCTCCCGGCGCTGGGCGTCGGCCCACGCCGACCACGACCCCACCCAGGCCGAAGACCTCACCTACGCCGCCAACCGGCTGCTGGTCGGCGACCCGAGCGACCCGGAGCGTGCAACGGCCGAACTGTCCCGCCTGCTGGTCACGCTGGGTGCCGAGGCTGCGATGCAGGGCTCCCGCGGCCGCCAAGTGCTGGTCACGAGGCTGGTGGACGAGGTCGTCGAGGCCGCCGGGAGTGCCTTTCGTGGACCTGCTGGAGCCTCGTCGGTTCACGGCGGGTTCGTGATCACCAGGGGACGACGCCGTCGTCCTCGAAGAACGAACCGGTCGGGCCGCCATCGGGCAGGGTGGCGAGCCGGATCGCTGTGGCCGCGCCCTGTTCAGGAGTGCGGGGCCCTTGGCAGCCGGTGAAGTCGGTCGCGACCAGACCCGGGCAGGCGGCGTTGATCAGGATGTTCGTACCGGCGAACTGCCGGGCGTACTGCACGGTGAGGGCGTTGAGGAACGACTTCGACGGCGCGTAGGCCGCCATGATCGGGATCTCGGTGTCCGGGTCCGCCTGCCGGGCCAGGGAGCCGACGCTACTGGAGACGTTGACGATGCGTGGCGCGGCCGAGCGCCGCAGCAGTGGCAGCATCGCGTTGGTCACCCGGACGACCCCCACGACGTTGGTGTCCACGACCCTGCGGAGCACCTCCAGGTCGAGCGCGGTCGGGTCCTGCACCCACCCCGGGTCCATCTCGCCCGAGATGCCGGCATTGTTGATCAGGGCGTCCAGGCGCCCGGACAGCCGTTCGATCAGTTCCGCGGCATCAGTGACGCTCTGGCCGTCGGTCACGTCCAGCGGTACCCCGAACGCGTCCACGCCGGCGGCACGCAGCTTCCCGACGGCGGTTTCGCGTCGGGCTGCATCGCGGGCTCCTACGCCCACGCGGTACCCCAGGCTGCCCAGCCCCGCCGCGATCTCGTACCCGATGCCCTTGTTCGCGCCGGTCACCAGCGCGATCATCGTTTCGCTCATGCTGATGATGGTGGCTCTCGGACAAGCGGCGCGGCCAATACCGATACGGTGCCCTGTCATACCTGCCAGGTATCACCGCGTATGCTGCGGCCGTGGACACCCTGGAGACCCGCGAGCTGAGGTACTTCGTGGCCGTCGCCGAGGAACTGCACTTCGGGCGCGCCGCCGAGCGCCTCGGCATGGCCCAGCCGCCGCTGTCACGGGCGATCCAGCAGCTCGAACGGCGCCTCGGGGTCTGCCTGCTGCAGCGCAACCGCCGTGGCGTCCGCCTGACCGGTGCCGGAGAGGTGCTGTTGCACGAGGGCCGGGCGGCCCTCGACGCGACCGCTGCCGCCGCTCGCCGCACCCGGCGCGCCGGCGGTGCCGACAGCCCTGGCGGCCCCCGCGGTCGGCTGGTCCTCGCGGTGAAGGCCGCCGCGACCCACGAACTGCTGCGGAAGCTTCTCGACGCCTACGCGGCCGAGCCCGACAGTGCCGAGATCGAGGTGCTGCCGTGCGGCCTTTGCGAGCAGGAAGAACTGCTGCGCGACGGACGCGCTGATGTGGCGCTCATGCACACGCCGTGGAACTCCCTGACCGGGTTCGACAGCGAGGCACTGGCGACCGAGGGGCAGGTTGCCCTCCTGCCTGCTGGGCACCCCCTCGCCGCCCGCGAGACCCTGTCCCTGGCCGAGGTCAGGGACGTCCCCGATCTGCCGCTCGCCCGCTGGCCCACCCACGGCACCTACGCGCCCGGCCCGGGCCCCGAGATCCACAACCAGACGCAACTGGCCCAGTTGATCGCCCTCGGACGCACCCTGGCGGTCGTCCCCGACTCCGCCCGCTCCTGGCTGTGGGCCGAGCACACGGCCGTCCCTGTGACCGACGCGCCTCCCGTCGTGACCCACATCGTCTGGCCCGCCCACAGCCGCTCCCTCGCGCTGGCTGGCCTGATCCGCACGGCCGCACGGCCGTGACCAGCTGCTGGCCCCATCGGTCAGCTCCCGGGACAGCTCGGATGCCACCAGGGCCGGCGAGACCGAAGAAGCAGACCCACGGGACCAGATCATCGGGGACTGCGAGCGAATCGGACCAGATCACTGGAGGCAGGGACCGGATCACCTGATGGGACACCGGCTGGGGATCAACGGGTTTGGACGCTCTCACCGTGCCCGACCTCCTGGACCTTGTGAAGTCCCACGGGGTCGATGTCTCCATAGTCCACGCGCACCATGCGCCATGAGCGGAGGCCGTTCGACGGCGCCCCACCGGAGCCTTGTCCCTCTCGACACGTCGTGTGACACCTACGGCATGGCCGACGAGGTGACAGGCGATCCGGCCGGGGCGGCGGAGTCCGGCACCCCCGGGTAGTCGGGCAGCTCGACGCCGTTGATCGCGCGCCCGACCAGCTCGGTGAACCATTCGCCGGCGAAATCTGGGCCCGGCTCGGCGTCCGGCCCGGGGAGGTCGCGGCTGCGGGCGTTCAATCGGCCGATCTCCTGGTTGGCCTCGACGAACGAGCGCATCCGCGCCTCGTAGCGGGCGAATCCGGTGCCGGGGTCCCATCCGGCGGCGGCCAGCTCTCCGGCCAGCAGATAGGCGCCGACCAGGGCCAGCCCGGTGCCCTGCCCGGACATCGGCGACGAGCTGAACGCCGCGTCCCCGAGCAGCCCCACCCGTCCGTTCGACCAGCGGTCCATCACCACCTGGGCGACCTGGTCGAGGTAGAAGTCCGGGGTGTCGTCCAGGTGCGCGAGGATGGCCGGGGCCAGCCAGCCCAGGCCCGCCATCCGCTCACGCAGCAGGCGCTTTTGGGCCGCTACGTCACGGTGGTCGACGTGGAAGTCGGCCGAGGCGGAGTAGAACATGGCCATCGCCCGGGTGGCGTCCTGGATGGGTCGCAGGAGTGCGGAGCGCCCGGACTCCTGGTCCTGGTACTCGAGCAGCCAGCGGTCCAGCCCGAACTCGTTGGGCACACTGTAGAAGGCCAGCACGTGCCCGAGATGGCTGACGAACTGCTCATGCGGGCCGAAGACCATCGCCCGCAGTTCCGAGTGCAGCCCGTCGGCCCCGACCACCAGGTCGAAGCGCCGCCGGTCGCCGCCCGCGAAGACCACGTCGACCCCGTCCGCGTCCTGGGTGAGCTCGGCGATTCGGTCGCCGAAGATGTACTCGACGCCGTCGCGGGTGTCGTCGTAGAGCAGCTGGGACAGGTCTCCGCGCAGGATCTCGATGTCCGCGATGAACCCGTCGCCACCGTCGTCGTCCGCGCGGAAGGTCTCCAGCACCTGCCCGTCCGCGTTCACGGTGTGCGCGCCCGCGGTATCGGTGCACGCCGCACGGACCGCCGCGTCCAGTCCCATGCGTCCGATGACCTCCTTGGCGACCCCGCGTGCGTCCACCGCCTGCCCGCCGGGACGCAGCTCGCAAGCCCGCTCCACCACGGTCACCTCGGCCCCCCGTCGGTGCAGCCAGTGGGCCAGCGCGGGTCCCGCGATGCTCGCGCCCGCCACCAACACCCGGGGACCGCTCACCGGCGTCCCCTGCTCGCCTGTGCGGATCGTGCGCTCCTGCTCGGAGTCGTCGACGCTCATCACTGTCTCCATGTGCTTCCTCCCGGGCCGGCACGTTTCCACCACTGGACCACCGCTGTCGGTGGATCCAGCAGCATCGACTGCGGATCCGCCCAAAACTCATCGGCACGGCCGCAATCGCGTCCGCGCTCCCGCAAACACCTTGAGCTCGGCTTGCGTGCGCGGCGGGCATGGTCGTGATCGGCTCGATCCTCGGCAGACATCGACGAGAAACGCCAACGCCGATGAGACGTCAGGTCGACCGTGGCGGCGAATTCGAGAGGAGCGGCCCTGGTGGGGGCGGGAGCGGCTGGCAGTACCTGCGGTGACCGGGGCGGCGTGGCGACGGCATCAGGAAGCGGGGGATGGGCTCCAGTCGGTAGGCGTCCCTGTGGGTGATCACGCGGCCGGCGGTGGGCGGTGTGAAGTGGGTGCCGAGGAGGAGGGTGTCCGTGCCGGCGAGGGAGCGGAGCAGCTCGCGGCGGGTGGTACCCGAAGGCCCGTGACAGCAAGCCTCTCTGTGTGACGTGGATCACGACGCCGGGAAAACCTGTTGCCCGGTCCGGGCGTCTAGCAGGTGTGAGATCAGTCAGAGCAGCGCTGCACGAGGTGGACGAGGAGCGCCTCGTCCGGCTGGTGGCAAAGGGCGACCGCGCCGCGTTCGAGGAGCTGTACCGGCGTACGTCGCCGTGGATGGCGGTGCGGCTGCGCCGCCGGTGTGTGGACGAGCAGATCGTCGCGGAGGTCATGCAGGAGACCTACTTGGCGGTCTGGCGCGCGGCAGGTGCGTTCGCCGGAACGGCTGTCGGGGGGACGGCCATCGGTTGGCTGTGGACGATCGCCGCACGCCGCCTGGTCGACGCGTTCCGGCGCAGGGCTCACCACGCGGAGCCACCGCCGGCCGCCGCTGCGCCCGACGTGGCACCCGCCGCCGAGGAGTTGGCGCTCGCGGAGACCGTAGGCGGTGACGTCGGGGACGCATTGCGGTGCCTCGCGCCGGAGCTGAGACAGGTACTGCAGGCGATGGTGCTCGACGGGCTGTCCGTCCGGGAGACCGCGGTCCTGCTCGGGCTGCCCGAAGGCACGGTCAAGACCCGTGCCCGCCGGGCCCGTATCGAGATGCGGAGGACGCTGGCATGAGTGTCGAACACGCATCGAAGCGGATCATCGAGGGATACCTGCTCGGCGGCGCGCACCTGTCCGCCGACGAGGTGTGGGCCGTGGAGGCGCATCTGGAGAGGTGCCAGCTGTGCCGTGACCGGTTGTCCGCCGCGGTCGGTGCCGGGGCACCCGACGTGGTACAGCTCGTCGACACGGTGTGGTCCGGCCTCGAACCCCGACTCGCGGTCACTGCCACGATGCCGCGCCGACGGCGCTGGTCGGCGCGGCTGTCGAGGTGGATGACCCCCGCGATGGTGCCCTGGCTGGCCATGGTCGTGGGCATGACGCTGATGGCCCCGCTGCTCGACCTGGCCTACACCGGCTCCGGCGAGGTGTCGTTGGTCCTGCTCCTCGCGCCGGTGCTGCCCGTGCTCGGCGTCGCCGCGTCCTGGTCGCGCGGTCTGGACCCGGCCTACGAGCTGACGGCCTCGGTCCCCAGGAGCGGGCTCCATCTGGTGCTGCGGCGCACCACGTCCGTGCTCGGTGTGGTGGTCCCCGCGCTGCTGGTGGGCGGCTGGGTGACGGGAGTGATGGTGGTGCAGTGGTTGCTGCCCTGTCTGGCCTTCACCTCGGCGACCCTGGCGCTCGGCGGTGTCATCGGTGTGACCCGCGCCGCCTTCGTGCTGGCCGCCGTGTGGGCCGGCGTGGTCGTGGCGCCGACCCTGGCCACCAACCGTACGACCTTCGCCCTGCAGACGGGCGGACTGCCCGCGTGGGGGCTGATCCTCGCGGTCGGTATCGGCGTCGTGATCGCCCGCAGAGGCGCGTACACCGTCCTGGAAACTCATCGATGACCATCGGAAAGAACATGGGAAAGGAACACCACATGACGTCCGCCGTGAGCGCGGCCGACATCGCACCGACGGCCTACGCCTGGGAGATCCAGGCCACCGGGCTGAAAGTCAGGGTCGGCAAGAAACGGATGGCCGTCGACGGCCTCGACCTCTCGCTGGGCGTCGGCGTGCACGGACTCCTCGGCCCCAACGGGGCGGGCAAGACCACCCTCATCCGGACGCTGGCCACCGTGCTGCGCCCCACCGAGGGCAGCCTGGAACTGCTCGGCGAGTCCGTGGGTGCCATGAGCCAGCACCGTGCGGTGCGCCGCCGAATCGGCTATCTGCCACAGGAGTTCGGCTACTACAAGCGCTTCACCGTACGCGAGTTCGTCGAGTACATGGCCTGGCTGAAGGAGGTGCCCAAAGCGGGCATCCCCGCGGCGGTGCAACGCGCCGTGGAACGGGTGGGGCTGGCGGACCGCGCCGACGAGAGGATGAAATCCCTGTCGGGCGGCATGGTGCGCAGGGTCGGTATTGCCCAGGCCATCGTCAACGACCCGACGATCCTGCTCCTCGACGAGCCGACGGTGGGCCTGGACCCGGCACAACGCCTGCGCTTCCGCGAGCTGCTGCAGGAGCTGGGCACGGACACCTGTGTGCTCGTCTCGACCCATCTGGTGGAGGACGTCGCCGCCGCCTGCACCGACGTGGTGCTCCTCGCCGAAGGGCGGCTGGTCTTCAAGGGGTCTCCGGACGAGCTGGCCTCGGCGGGCGGCCCGGAGCATGTGGGTGACAGCCCGCTGGAACGCGGCTACTCGGCTCTGCTGCTCAACCCCGAGCAGGCAAGGGGCACTTGGTGAACGGCCGCGTCCTGCGTATCGAACTGAAGCGTTCCGTCGCCCCATGGGCCGGCGTCATGGTCCTGGCGCCGGCGCTGGCGTTCCTGTACCTGCTCTCCGGACAGTGGCGCATGGGCACCACGGCGTGGACGGCCCAGTGGACGCCCATGGCCCTGTGGACCCGCTCCCTGATGTTCTACCTGTGGCCGCTCGCCGTGGGGCTCGGGGCACTGCAGGGTCTGCGCGACCACCGCTCGAAGATGGCCGAACTGCTGACGAGTACGCCACGGCCCGCCCGGCACCGGGCGGCCATCCTGGCGGGCGCGACAGCGATCACGCTTGTCTCGGCCTTCGCGCTCCTCGTCCTCGTGGGCGGGGTCCAGGTGCTCGACCACACCGAGTACATGCACCTCGGATGGCTGCCGATCTCGCTTGTGGGGGCGCTCTTCCTCGTCGCAGGGGCCGTGCTGGGCATGGGGGCCGGGCGGGCTCTGCCGTCCCCGCTCACCCCGCCCGCGCTGGCCATGAGCGCCGTCGTGTTCACGGCTCTCATGTACATGTCGCTGGGCCGGACGGAGACGGACACGGCGTCGGGAATCCCCATCACGGAGCCGAACCGGCTCTCGCTGCTGTCACCGACGGTGGAAGACGTGCGCGAGGCGTTCGTCACGCTCTCCGCCTCCGTGCACGTCGGGCAGACGATCTGGCTGCTGGGCATGGCCGCGACCGGCTTCGCACTGCTCGTCGCCGCGACCCCGCGCGCCCGGCTGACCGCCCTGACACCCGTCCTGGCGGGTGCGGCGATCGCCCTGCTCGTCCTCCCCACCGACCCGCGCCAGATGTACGTCGTCGACAAGGCCGCCGCAGAGCCGGTGTGCGACGGCCCGGTGTGCGTGACGAAGACACAGCGGGCACGACTCGCGGACCTTGCGGGCCCCGGCAAGGAGGCACTGCGCCTGCTGCACGATGCCCTCGGTGATCAGGCACCGGACTCGGTCCGGGAGAGCACCGCCGTACTGCCGGAGGGCTCCACGCCACGGTGGTCCCGCAGCACCGTGCTCTTCGACTTCGACGACGACATCGTCGCCACCGCGAAGGGCGAGGAGCTGACCTGGGCTCTGATCGCCAAAGGCATGGTGCCAGGGTGCACCCCCGTCGGCTGGAGCGGCATGGGCGGAGACGAATACGCGCGGACGGTCGCGCTGGGTTGGGTCCTCGGGGACCTCAAGCCGCTCGGCGGCCCGTCGGCTCGTTTGCCCGCCCGCGCCCAAGCCGAGACCCGCACGGTGTGGAAGGAACTCATGGCACTTCCACGGGCCGAGCAGCTCTCGCGGATCAACGCGATGCGCGCCGCCGCGCTCTCCTGTGAGGGCGACCCGTTCGAGGTGCTGTCCGGCGGTGCGTCCCGGTGAGATGGCTGACCTTGTACGCGCGTTCACGTCAGGTGCCTGCGGCACTCGCGGCGATGCTGATCGGCGCGGTGGGGGTGTGGGCACTCACCCGGGACGGGGGCGCGGGGCCCGGTGATCCGCGGCTGCCCGTACTCGTCCTCGCCACAGGGGCGATGGCGGCCTCGGTCGGGCTCAGCGGCCAGGACCTCGCGCTGGACCGGACGGCCGCGATCCGCTGGATGCCCCGCAGAGCGGCGCATGTGCTGCTCGCCGGCGCGGCCGTCGCCGCGGCACTGCTGACAGTGCAGACCATGGGCGTATCCATGGCCACCACCGCGTTCGTCGTCCGGGACAGCGCGGGCCTGATGGGACTGGTCGCCCTCGGCGCGGCGCTCTCGGGCGGGCAGTACGCATGGACGCTGCCGTTCGTCTGGCTGTCGCTGGTGTTCTTCGCACCGCCCCCGACGAATGCGCCGATGCGCGTGGCGATGTGGATGACGCTGCCTCCCGGCACGGCTGCGGGCACCTGGACAGCCCTGGTCCTTACGGTCGTCGGCACCACGGCGTACGCCGTTGCGGGTCCGAGGAGGTAGCCGGACCCCGAAACCCCGGACCGGGAGACCGCCGCCGGGCCGCATCGGCCGGCTGATCGCGGCGATGCCGCGGTTGTTCCAGCGTGGTGACCACCACCGCCTCCACCTGATCGACGCTGATGGTGGGCGGCCGACCCGTCTTCGGCACGTGGACAGGAAGAACTGCAGCCGCTGCACCCCCGGCATCCCCGCACCTGCCACCGGCTCCGCCCCAGCCAGGCAGGTGATCGGCTCCCGCTGGGTGATGAAGGGGATCAGTGCCGATTCGGGCGCAGCGTTCGCAAGAGGATTTGTGGGCTTGCATGCTGATGCGCCGCTGGTCGGGGTTGGGGGCGCAGGCGGTGTGGGCGGTGTTGGTTTCCGGGCTCGTGCATCGGTTTCGTTCATGTGGCCGGCTCGCAGAGCAGCTCGCTGCAGACTTGTTTGCCCCAGCGGTATATGTCGGTTCCCTCGGCGTTCGGCGAGAGCGTCGATCAGGAGCAGGCCCCGGCCGGTGGCGAGGAGGTCGGCTCCGGGCTTGGTCATTTCCGGCAGTGTGCGGGCGTTGTCGATGACGCCGATCCGTACGAACGGTGGGCCGGGGCGCAGCGGCCTGGACGCACTGATGGCCTTGGACGACAGCCGAGGAGGCCATGAGGGTCTGGAGCATGCCCTCGCGGTCCAGCGGCTCTGCTCGGCGTCTCCAGCCTTATCGGTGGTGTTCGGCGTGTTTCTCAGGCGGATTCTTCGGATCCGGGTCTGTCGGAGTTCGGCAGGTTGCTTTGGATGTTCTTCCGGCTGGTGCGCAGTTTCACCAGGGCGCGGGCGACGTGCTTTTCGACGGTGCGGGGGGACAAGAACAGGGTCTGGGCGATGTCCTGGTTGGTGGCGCCGCCTGCGAGCAGTTCGGCGACTTCCCGTTCACGGGGTGACAGCTGCATTCCGTAGCCGCGGCTTCCTGGTGGCGATGTCTGGACACCGAGTTCGCGTAGGCGGTGTTGGCAGCGTGCGGCATCGCCGGTCGCGCCGAGTTCGGTGAAGCCACGCGCGGCGTCGGCCAGGTGCGCCACCGCGTCTTCGGGAGACGAGCAGGCCAGGGCGTCACCCCGGTGTTCGGCGGCCTTGGTCGCCTCGTAGGGCCGGCCAATGTCCTGCCATCTGCGCTGCGCCTCGGCGAAGTGCTCGGCGGCTTTCACCCGCTCGGTGGTCGCCGTCGGCCCGGTGGCGCGGAGCAGCAGCAGCCCCTGGGCCACTTCCAGTTCGGACAGGGCAGCGGGCGCGTCCCGGTCGCGGACACCGGACTCGGCCTCCGTCACGAGTTGTTCGGCCGCCGCGCGGTGCCCGCAGCCCAACGCGGCCTCGACCGCGACGGGAAGCAGACCGAAGGTCCGTGTCCAGGAACCGAGTCCACGCAACGTCGACAACGCCGGTTCGGCGGCCGCCCAGGCAGCCTGCGGGTCGTGCTGGGCGAGCCGGACGGCCGTGAGGGCGGCGGCGATCCTCATGGTGACGTCCGCCGAGGTGCCTCCGTGCTCCGCGGCGGCGACGAAGTGGTCGAGGGCCCGGGAGTGCCGGCCCTGGGCGAGGGCACGGTGTCCCTGGCACAGCAGTCGGTCGACCTCGACCTGTCTCATATCGGGGTGGGCACGTCCCAGGGCCGCGTACTCGCCGTCCAGGTCGGCCCAGCGGCAGACCAGCCGGTCCATGTTCAGTTCCTGGGCGCGGACGAGGCACTCGAACGGCCGACCGTCCGCGCCGTCGGCCAGGTCTCTCATCTCGAGCAGCAGGGCGCGGGCCCGCCGGTCGTGGCCGAGCTGGATGGCCGCGGTGGTGAGGTTGTACAGGGCGAAAATGGTCGGGCTCAGCACCACGCCGTCAGCGCCGCGCCGCGGCAGCCGGTCCACCAAGGGCCAGACGGCGGGATCACCGTCCCTGGCCATCAACAGCAGTCGGACGTTCCTGACCACCATCCGGCTCGCCTCGTCGGTACCGTCCGCCACGGCCTGCTCGGCCCGGCCGAGCCATTTCCACCCCTGCGTGGCGGCGCCGTCGAGGTCGTGCAGGGCCAGCGCGATCATCGCCTTCACCGCCTTGTGCGGGAGGGTGGCCAGCTCGCCGATGGCGTGTTCGAGCTCGCGGAAGCCGGCAGGGTCGCGGTCGATGTTGAGCATGGTCAGACCGAGTTCCAGGCGGATCTCACCCCGGGTGGCCGCAGGCAGCCGCGGATCGGCCAGCACGGCGCGCAGCTCGCGGACGGTCGCCGCGTAGTCGACGCCGAAGTTGACGATACGGGCGAGCGCGAGCGCAGCCCGGGAACGTCGCTCGGTGTCCGCCCCGGACTGGGCCAGGATCTGTTGCAGGAGCGTGCCCGCGGTGCCGGTGTCGCCCAGCGCGACGGCCTGTTCGGCAGCCTGCTCGGTGCGATCGAGCCAGCCCTGCTGGTCGCCGACGGCGAGCGTGTGGTGCGCGATCTGCACCAGCGGCAGCGGGTCGTGCGTCTGGAGTTCGTCGAGGGCACGCCGGTGCAGGCGCGTGCGCCACGGCCCGGGGATGTGCCGGTAGGCGACCTGCTGAGCCAGCATGTGACGGAAGCCGTAGAGGCCGCTCGCGGTCTCGCGCAGCACGGCCGCCCGCAGCGCGCCGATCAGCCCGTCCGCGGCCTCGTCGCCGTTCAGGGCGGCGACCTCGGCGAGCAGTGTCTCGGTGGACGGCACGGCCAGTACGGCCGCCGCGTTCACGACCGCCGCACCGGCCGGCGACAGAGTGGTCAGCCGTTCGCTGACCGCTTCCCGCAGGCTGCCCGGCACCTCGGCCCGCTCCAGTTCCCCGACGTCCGGGCGCGCCTGGTCCCGTAGCGTGATCAGGTCTTCCTCGGCGACCAGTGGCAGGCCCTCGCTGCGGCCATGGAGCGCCGCGCACAGCTCGGGCGTGGCCTGGGCGCCGAGCGCGGCACCGGCCAGTTCGGCCACGTCGGTCCTGGTCAGCGGCGACAGCCGGATCACCGTGCCGCTGGCGCAGGGTGGCGGGCGGTAGGCGGCGCCCAAGGCCGCGGCCCCGGGCGGCAAGTCCTCGGCCCGGTAGGTGACCACCAGCGCGAACTGGTCGGGCAGGTCGCGGGCGAGCAGCAGGAGCAGTTCGCGGGTGGCGTCGTCGGCCCAGTGCAGGTCCTCGACGACCAGGATCACCCGCCCGACCGTGTCGAGCACGGAGCGGACGGCCTGGATCATCTGGTGGCGCGCTGCGCCCGGGCCCTGCGGCTTTGCCGGCGCCGGCGGTAGGCGGTCGGCCAGGTCCGGGAGCAGCGGGGCCAGGGCGCCGGTGGTCGGCGGCAGGGCGGCGTCCGGCAGCCACGGACCGATCTTGCCGAGCGCGTCGATCACCGGCCCGTACGGCAGGGGCTCACGCAGCGGGTGGCAGAAGCCTGTCATCACCCGCCACCCTTCCGACTTCAGGATCGTGGTGGCTTCGCGTACCAGCCGGGACTTGCCCATGCCGGCGTCGCCCTCGACCATCACCACGGCCGGTGGCTGTCGGATGGCGGCGAGCAGCAGGTCGAGTTCGTGGCGGCGACCGACGAATACGAAGCCCCGGCCAAGCCCATGAGATCCCTGCTGGGTCGCCACACCACCACCGTCCTTCACGGGACGCCCCGATCCGGTTACCCGCAGTGGCCGCCGGGGCCGACGTCATCGGCCCTACCCATCCTAGGACGGCCGCCTACCCATTCAATGCGTCCCCCATTGTTTCGGCCTGTCCTTCACCTGCATTTTGATGCCATCCACACAGGTGGAAGCCGCGATAACGCGTGAGGACGCTCTCGCACTCCAACTGGCGCGTGCAGTGGCACGGCCGCAACCACTTCCCGACACGGAGAGCTCATGTTCAATCGAGCAGAAACGCTTTTGCCCATGTGGCGGATGCGCTACCGGATATCAGCACTCGCGGCGCTCCTCGCCGCCGTCGCGATCATCCTGACCCAGGCCATCGTCTCGACCAGCCCGGCGCACGCGGCAGGGTGGAACAACTGCCCGACCGGCTTCGGCAACTCCTCCTCGTGTTCCAACATTTCCAGCAACGACACCGTCCGCGAACGGCAGTTGCCGGCCCAGGTGTACCGCGGGGACTCGCGGTCGCCGTACGAGATCTTCACCCACGGCTTCACGGCGGTCGGGACCGACTACGATCTCCCGCGCCACATACAAGGCCGCGACGGCAGCGGCTACATCTCCACGAGCGCGGATCTGTCGCAGTCGGAACGCTTCGCCCGCAGCCAGGGTGGCCGCAATCTGGGTGCGGCGATGGCGAATCCCAACTGCCGGACCGGCCGCCCGGTTGCGATGTGGACTCCCTTTCCGGGGATGGGTTGGACGCTGACCGGTCAGTGCACCAACCGCTGGGTGGAGGCGGACACCTACGTGTACCAAATCGATTCCCACATGGCGCGAAACGCTCTTTACACCGACGACCAGGTGCGCGGAAACCCCGGGCTGGCGCGTTTCGGGGGCCAGCAGGAGTGGGCGTACCTCCACCACATCCCGAACACCGCGATCATCGGCGTGCGCGTGTACCGCATGAGGGCGCAGGTCCACAATGGCCAGCTCGAATACCGGGGTCAGACGTTCACGTTCGACCGCTTCATCGGCAATCCCGCCCATGCCGAGGCGCGGAGCACCTATAACCCGGCCGCTGACCCGAGCGCCCACTTCGGCCCGAGCACCGACCTCGGCACGCCCGCGATCGCGGCGAACCCGTATACCCGCGGCTGCGAAGCGATCGCCCAGTGCCGGTAACCATGGCTGAAACCGGCTCGACTCCCGACACAACCGGCCACGCAGACGCCGCCGTGATCGCCCTCCCCTCGGACCCAAGGAAGACCATGTCGAAAAACGCATCGACAGCGCCGCACCGCACGCACTCCGCGCCGCGGGAGCGGCCGCGCTCCGCCCTGCTCGCCCTCCTGTCGCTTGTGCTGGCGAGCGGGTCGCTGCTGCCGGCCGCGGCCGCACACGCCGACACCGCCACCGCCACCGGCGCCGACTGGGAGGAGGTTGTGGAACTCGCGGGCTACAACGGCGCCCTGACCGCGTTCGACGACCCGAAAAGCGGCCCGACGATCATCTTCCCGTCCGACTACACCGGTGACATCCACAACCTGAAACACCCGAGCGACTGGACCGACTCCACAGGCGCCACGCCGACCAGTTGGCCCACCCCCACGACCGCCAAAAGCCCCATGTTCACGCAGGACCAGCTCAACAACGTGCAGAACGCGGTCCTCGACGCCATCCAGCCCGGCGACGACACCACCACCTACTCCCTGGCTGCCGCCTACGACGGCGCGAGCGACCGGGTGGTCGTGCAGACCAACGCCCCCTCGTCCGTCACCGACCCGCTGGCCGCCAAGTACCCCAACCAGGTCGCCATCCAGGGCCCGCCCGCGAGCACCCCGCCCACCATGTGCACGGAGCAGACCTCGCTCACGTCCGACCCCGGCAACACCCGCGGCGCGACCGCGGCGAGCGACCAGTTGCAGGCCATGGCCGACTACAACTGCGCCCTGTCCGCCTACCAGGACCCGAATACCGGCCCGGTGATCACCTTCCCGTCCGACTACGCCGGTGACATCAACAACCTGCAGATCCCGCAGCACTGGACCGACTCCAACGGCGACACCCCGACCAGTTGGCCCACTCCGACCACCACCCGCAGCGTCAAGTTCACCGCCGCGCAGGTTCAGAAGATCATCACCGCCACCGTCGCGCAGATCGAGCCGGTCGGCTCGACGATCTACTACGCCGCCGCCCACTACGACGGGATGAGCGACCGGATCGTGGTGAGCACCGACGCCCCCTCCTCGGTCACCGACCCACTGGTGGCCGCCTACCCCGACCAGGTCACCATCCACAGCCAGACGGCCCCGGCGATGCAGATCGTCAACAAGCAAAGCAACCTCGACCTGGGGATCGACGGCGCCTCCACCGCGTACAACGCTGGGGTCGTGCAGCAGACCGCGGATGCCACCGCCAACCAGCAGTGGCGGCTGATCTTCGCCGGCAACGGCCAGTACAAGCTCAAGAACGTCAACAGCGGCCTTCTGCTCGGCATCGCCGGCGGCGTCAGCAACCCGGGCGCCCCCGCCGTGCAATGGGACGACAATGGCCACGACGACCACCTGTGGAAGGTGGTCGACGCCGACCGCGGCTACGTCAAGCTGGTCAACGTGCGCAGCGGGCTCCCGTTGGACGTCGACAAAGCCTCGACCGACCCCGGAGCGAGCGCGCTCCAGAACACCGACAACGGGACCGATTCCGAGCTCTGGCAGCTGACTCCGATCAACTGACGAGTGGCGGTCGCCGCCGCGGGCATTGCCCGGGCGGACGGCGAACCGGCCCGGGTTGCGCGAACCTGTCGTGCGCAACCCGGGCCGGTTCATGTGTCGCGCTCCGCTCCCTCGTTGTCGATCATCGGCCGTTCAAGTCGCCGCCGATCGAGTACCGCGAGAGACTGAGATGCAGGGCCGAATGTTTGTCCGCGGCCCTCAGCTTGGACTCTGTCGGGGATCTTGATGGTCGGGGGTCAGGTGCCGAGGGTGCGCCGTCATGAACTCACCGATCAGGAGTGGGAGTTGCTTGCTCCACTCATATCGCGGGCAGCGACAGGCCGTCCGCGAGTGGTGGACCGGCAGGTCATCAACGGGATGGTCTACAAGATCCGGACCGGGATCTCCTGGCGTGACCTGCTGGAACGCTACGGGCCCTGGCAGACGGTCTACACCCGCTTCCGCCGTTACGCCGTGGACGGCATGTTCACCCGGGCACTCCGGCAGATCCAAGCCCACGCCGACGCGGCCGGCGACATCGACTGTCGCTGACCTGTACCGCTTCGGGGAGGGCTTTGCGGATCGCTTCGGCGTAGGTGGCAGAGCCGTCGCGGCAGACGTACTGGGCCCCGGGGTGCTCGCGCAGCCACGTGGTCAGGGTCTGGGCGGTGCGGTCGGGCAGGACGTCGATCCGCTCGCCGGTCTCGGCGTCGATGATGACCGTGGCTTAGCGGTGCCTGCGCTTGAGGGCGAAGTCGTCGACGCGGAGCACGCGCGGGACGCGCAGCGGTGGCACTGCCTGGCGCATGAGCATGCGCAGGGCGGTCGAGTGGGAGATCGCGCAGGCCACAACGCGACAGAGGCGGGAGTCCGCCCGGCCCGCTAACTCCTTGACTACAGAGCCGAGTTGGCCGGCCAGGCGGTTGGTGCGGCGCTGGTAGCGCTCCACGACGCCGGGCACCTGCTCGCGGAACGTCTGCCGCGGGCAGCCGAGCACCGTGCACACCAGGCGGCGGACCCGCACCGAGGCGAAGACCCGCCGACCGTCACCGGCACGTCTGCGAGCACTCGCCCAGGAAACCCGTGCATCTGCGATGTTCGTGTCCCGCACGCGGGCACGGCACCGGATCATCCCGGGTCCGCGCCGACACCCGGATGACCTCACCCTCGTCCTTCACGCCCTCGACGATGAGGGCCGACAGTCCCGAAAACACCACGCCCACAAGCTCGTTGACATCGCGCACACCACGCCCACAAGCTCGTTGACATCGCGCACACCATGCCAAACGACAACCGTCACCCTTCGCTACCACCGATTCCGGGACAGAGTCGATTACGGGACAGAGCCGTTGGCTGGACAGACCCGCAACGGACGGGATCAACGCCCTGCGGGGAATGCCGCGCGTCGGCCGAAGGCGACCGTGACGAGCGCCACGAGGGTGAGAGCGATCATCCCGGCTGGAAGGAACGATGCGCCCACGCCATCGACGACCACAGCCCCCACAGCGCCGCCCGCGAAGATCGCCATGTTGAAGGATGTCGTCAGCATCGCGTTCGCCGTATCGGCGTTGTCGCCCGCGGCCTCACCCATGGCCGTCTGCAACTGCGTCGCCGAGCCGCCGAACGCGAGGCCCCACAGGACGATCGCGATCAGCGCGAGCGCAGTGGACTGCTGCGCTGTGGCAAGAAACGCTGCGGCGACGATGAACACGATCACGCTCGCCAGGGTGAGCCTGCGAAGCGCGCGGTCGATGAACACACCGGTGATCCAGATGCCTCCGAGCGCGGCGATGCCGAAGACGAGAAGTGTGATGTCGGGCCGGAGCGCGAGACTCATCTGATGCAGGTAGGAGGCGATGTAGGTGTAGAGCAGGTTGTGCGCGAGCATCCAGACGAGTACGACGCCGAGGATGGTCGCCACGCCGGGAATGCCCAGCACCCGGCTGAGCGGAGCGCGTGTCCGCGCCGGCTGCCCCTGGGCGTCGGGCACGAGGAACTTCGCGAGGACCACGACGATGACGCTGAGCAGTGACATCGCGGCGAACGACCAGCGCCACCCGACCGTCGAGCCCAGCCAGGAGCCGAGGGGGGTTCCGATGGACAGCGCGAGCGGGGTTCCGGTCATGGCGATGGCAAGTGCACGCCCGGCGTGCTCAGGTGCGGCGATACGCCGGGCGTATCCGGCGAGCATGCCCCACAGCAGACCGGAGAAGGCTCCCGCGACGAACCGGGCGGCAAGGGCGATGGTGAACGACGGCGATACCGCGGTGACGGTGTTCGCGACAAGGAACCCGAGCAGGCCCACCAGGAGGAGGGGCTTGCGTCGTGCTCCGCGCGTCAGCGTGATCGCGGGTATCGCGGCTAGGACCGTTCCGATCGCGTAGGCGCTCACGAGCTGGCCGGCGCCGCCTTCGGAGACGTCGAGTCCGGCAGCGAGCTGCGGGAGCAGCCCCGCCGGCAGCGTCTCGGTCATGATCACGATGAATCCGGTCAACGCCATCACCACCAGTGCCGGTACGGGGAGCGACTCGTGCGCTCGCTCGCGGACCGGCGTGGGGCTCGTTGTGGTCATCGGGTCGCACTCCTCACTAGTTATGGATTGACCGATCCGATATTGACCGACGCGTCGGCGGGCGTCAAACTGGATCAGTCAGTCCGTAACTAGTGGAGGTTTGCCGTGCCCGCCATCGGTCGTCCCCGCATCTTCGACATGGAGGCCGTCCTGGAGGCCGCGATGCTGCTGTTCTGGGAACAGGGCTACGAAGCGACATCGCTGGCCCAGCTCCGCGAGACCACAGGACTGTCCTCCGCGAGCCTCTACGGCGCCTTCGGCTCGAAGGAGGGACTGTTCGAGAAAGCCGTCGAGCACTACATCGCCGGACCGGGCAGCGTCACCGATATCGTGGCCGACGAGGCGGAAAGTCCCCGCGAGGCCATCGCCCGGCTCCTCCACGGGTCGATCAACATGCAGACCGACACATCCCACCCTCGCGGATGCCTCGTCGCCCTCTCGGGGACGGTCCGGGCATCGGGAGCGGGCGAGGACGGCGTGCGCAAGGTCGTAGCGGCGCGCCGCGCGGCGGACCGGGCACGCATCAGGGCGTGCGTCGTACGAGGCATCGCCTCAGGAGAACTCGCCGAAGACACCGACGTGGACGGCGTCACATCCATGATCCACGGCTTCTTGCTCGGCATTTCGACACAGGTCTGCGACGGCACATCAGCACGGCACCTGCACGCCGCGGCCGACGCCGTGCTCGCGAACTGGGACACACCGGGACGCTGAGGCCTACGCGCGCTGGGCGGGGCCCTGGACCACGACCTGGGAGCGGAAGGAGCACCACGGGCCGCAATGGTCACCTTCACTACGACCAGGCTCCGACCACCCGCCGAGCATTCCCGGAGTGTTCGCCCCCGGCGACGTCGTCGACCACACCTACCGACAGGCCATCACCGCCGCCGGCACCAGCTGCGCCGCCGCCCCGGACGCCGACCCCACTTGGCCGCCCTCGCCGACCACACCCTGGGAAGCGGGCCCGCTCGGCAAGATCCCGTGCTCGCCCCCACGCCCTGATCCCGGGCGGCCACGTGGACACTCTGCGTGTCCGGGACCACCAGGGTCGGGTTCTCTGATCGGCTGGCCCGCTCACGGACTCGGCAGCGCAGGGGTTCATGGATGACCTGGTCGGTCCCGTCCTCCCGCCACATGGCGAAGTGGTAATACGGCGCGCTCTTCGGCGGCAGGTCGTGCGGAAGGCAGGCCCACTGGCAGCCGGTCCTGCCCTGGTAGAGGATCGAGTTCACGATCTCCCGCATCGCGTAGCTGCCCTGATGGCCACTCACCGACCGGTGCCGGCTCTTCCACGCCGCGAGCACCGGCTCGATCAACGACCACTGCTTGTCCGACAGGTCGCTCGGGTAGGCCTCGCGTTCACTTCACCCCGCCACCCCGCCACCCCGACAGGCCATCAGCCCAGGGCGGGCAGACTCCGACCGCGCCCACACCGCCAGATGACAACAGAACCAGTCAGGTACTCACGAACCGCCTTCTGGGTCTGTCCAGTCAACGGGTCTTCCAAGATTTGCGTAGGCGGTGATCGGGTCAACTGGCCTGTGGTGTCGTCTGGTTGGCGGCGTCATCGTGGTGGTGTGTGCGATACGGCTGGAAGACCTGTTACCGCAGCTGTCCGCGGTACGGGTCGATCGTGTGGAGGCCAGCCGTGATCTGCTGCAGATCACGGCCCGGACCTGGGACGGTGCCGCAGCTGTCTGCCCAGCGTGCGGGACGGAGTCGGACCGGGTGCACTCCCGGTACGTGGGGCATGTCGCGGGCGAGGCGGTGGGTGGCCGGGCCGTCGTCATCGACCTGTCGGTGCGCCGCCTGTACTGCGAGAACTCCGGTTGTCCCAAGACTCCCGTAGTGGGACAGGCCTTGGACTGGGTCACGGAACTGAGACGAACTCATGTCCAGAAGGTCGTCGTGGTGGTGGTGAATCGGGTGAGCCCTGTGCGGGCGCCTCCTTCCGCGTTCAGTCGTCCTTGGGCGGACCGAGTACGCAGTGCAGGCCGGCCTCGATGTCCGGGGCGCTGATCGAGCCGTAGCCGAAGACGAAGCCCGGGCGCGCGGAGGGGTTCGCGGCGACCTGCGCCAGGGTGTGGACCGCCACGCCGGATGCTCGGGCCCGGCGGGCTCGGTCCGCGAGGGCGTCGGGGTCGGCGAGGTGGCCTCGGGTGAATGTCGTCAGGTGCAGACCCGCGGCGGACGGCACCAGCTCGGCCAGGTCCGCGAAGTGATCGGTGAGCTCGCGGGTGATGGCGTGGTGCCGGGCCGCGTACGTGTGCTGCATCCGGCGGATGTGCCGGGCGAGCAACCCGTCGTCGACGAAGCGGGCGAGCGCCGCCTGGGTGGGGACCGCTGTGTGCCAGTCGGCGGTGTACTTGGCGGTGCGCAGCGCGGTGCGCAGTGGGGCGGGCGCCACGAGGAAGCCGACGCGCAGGGAGGGGAGCATCACCTTGGAGAACGACCCCACATAGATGACGTGTCCGTCCCGGTCCAGACTCTGCAGCGTCTCGACCGGCCGCCCGCCGAACCGGAATTCGCTGTCGTAGTCGTCCTCGATCACTGCCGCGCCATGCCGCCGCGCCCACTGCAGCAGTGCCGTTCGGCGCCGCAGGGACATCGGCATGCCGAGGGGGAACTGGTGGGCGGGGGTGACGTACACGGCGCGGGTGTCCGGTGGGAGGGCGTCCACGAGCAGGCCCTCGGCGTCCACCGGTACGCCCGTGACCTCGGCGCCCTGCGCCAGGAACGGCAGCCGGGCCGGTGGGTAGCCGGGCTCTTCCACGGCCACACGGTCGCCCGGTTCGAGCAGGACCCGTCCGATGAGGTCCAGGGCCTGCTGCGTGCTGGTGGTCACCAGCACGTCGTCCGGGCGGGTCCGCACACCGCGGGAGAGCCCGATGTGCCGGGCAAGTGCGGTCCGCAGCCCGGCGTGGCCGGATGGATCGCCGTACCCGACCGACCCGGCCGCCGAAGGGCGCAGTTCCCGGGCGATCAGGGGACGCCAGGCGTCGTACGGGAAGAGCCGGACGTCCGGCAGGCCGACCCGGAAGTCGTGGGCCGCCGGGGTCGCTCCCGTGGCCTCCGGGGCTGCCCATGGGGACAAGCCCGCCCACAGGGCGCGGGGGCGCAGTCCCGAGCCGGTGGTATCGGTGGCGGTCGCGGCCCCGCGCGTGGGCAGGCCCGTCGTACGCACATAGGTCCCGGAGCCGACCCTGCTGTCCGCGTAGCCCTCGGCGACGAGCCGTTCGTAGGCGACGCCGACGGTGTTGCGGGCCACCGCGAGGCGGCGGGCCAACTCCCGGGTCGGGGGCAGCGGGTCGCCGGGCCGTAGCAGCCCGTCGTGGATCGCGGTGCGCAGCTGGCGGTAGATCTGGCCGGACAGGTCGCGCTGTCCGTCGAGCCTGACGTGGACGTCCATCCCGGCTTTCTGCTTTCGGCTCGGCTGTTGCTGGCTTTCGGTCCGGCAATTGGCTCAATCACTTGGCAGCTTATTGGCTCTGGAGCTGAGCCGCTGTGGGATTTTAGGCTCCTGCCATGGACATTCGACGACTGGACCGCCAGGCGCTGTTGCTGACCGGGGAGGTGGTCTCCCGGGTGAAGACCGACCACTTGAGGTGGGCGACGCCGTGCGTGGACTGGACTCTGTACGGCCTGCTTCGCCATCTGGTCAGCCAGAACGAGGGGTTCGCCGCCTCCGCCCGCGGCGCGGGCGAGCCGTGGGCCGTGTGGCGCGACGGCGACCTCGGTGATGACCCGGCCGGAGCGTATGAGGCGTCGGTCGGCGAGGTCACCGCGGCGTTCGCGGAAGACGACGTGCTGGAGCGGCGGTTCGTGCTGCCGGAGGTGGGCGAGGGCTTCGCTGTCCCCGGACGGACAGCGATCGGCTTCCACCTGCTCGACTACGTGGCGCACGCCTGGGACGTCGCGGTGACGATCGGTGCCCCGTGGGAGCCCGCCGCCGAACTCACCGCCGCCGCGTTGCGCGTCGCCTCCCTGGTCCCGGACGAGGGTCGCGGGGCCGGTGCCGCGTTCCGCCGACGGATCGCTGTCCCCGACGACGCCCCGCCGGGCGACCGGTTGCTCGCCCTGCTCGGGCGCGACCCGTCCTGGAAGCCGGCGCCATGCTGAGGAGCCGCTGGTGCCAGGGTCCGGCCGGGGACTCCCTTGACGACCGTGTCGCGGTGCATGGCGTCAGCGTCGACAGCGCCATGTGCGGTGGCCGGAGCGGGCCGCTGATCGTCAGCGTCACCGACTTCACCAGCGACAACTACCGGGACCTGCCCGGCATCGCGCGTCGCGGCTTCGCGCTGCGGCGCCGCTGGCCGCATCTCGACGGCGCGGTCGGCATGTGGCTGTGGTCCGCGCCCTTGGCCCGGCGCTGCGGATCGGTCTCGGTGTGGACCGGGCGGCGGGCCCTGGCGGGGTTCGTACGCCTGCCGGAGCATGTCGCGATCATGGATGCGTACCGCGAGCGAGGTACGACCAGGTCGGTGATCCGGGAGTACGAGAACGTCGACGCGGCGCGGATCTGGCGGGACGCGGAGGCGTGGCTGACGTCGGACGATCGCTGCCGTGCCGCGCGGGAGGCACCACGGCAAAGCGGTTGACAACGGGTTCTCAGCTCAAGGGCCAGGAGCACTTGAAGCAGCTCATCGACGTGTCCCGGCTGCGCATGGCGCGGCGCCGTACCGGTTGGCGAAGCCGCCGCCGGTCCGTCGCCGCTTGCGGCACTACCCCGGCGGCTGGCCCAACCCGTGGCGGGCCGCGCGGCTGCCCTGCCACTGCCGGAGGCGGGGGTGACCGCGCGGGAGAGGACCGCCGTGGTCAGCGTTTGACGCGGTTGCGGACGGCGAGGCCCAGGAGGACGGGTTCGGCCAGGCGCGAGGTCATCACGCTGTAGTGCGGGCGGTGGTCAGGTCCTGGCCGGAGGAGCGGAACACCACCGAGTCGAGGGTGATGTTCAGGGCCTTCTCGAAGCGCTCGCCGGTGAACCGGTCGTCAAGCCAACGCCCTTGGCCTGACCGTCCGCTTCGAACCCGTAGGGGCAGCTTGATCCCATCTGTCGGGCTGACCTTCAGACGTCAATTTCGGGCCGGACCCGAGCGTAGCCTCGCTCGCCCACTGACGCCGTGGAGCCGTGTCAGCCGAACGGTGCTGCCGCTCCTTTGCGGGGGCAGGGGAAGGTGTCCGGTGCGGTGCCCCACGTCCTGCGGTTTTGCCGGTCGGGCAGGATGCCGCAGTTGAGCAGCGTGGTCGTGGCGCCGTCCGGTTGGGTGATCTCGCGGATGTAGACGGCCTTGTCGGGCGGGTACTTGTTCTTGGCGTCCAGGCGCAGTACGCCCGAGGCGCCGGGGTACTGGGACACGCCGTGGGCGGTGAGCCACAGGTAGATGTCGTTGGGCTGGACGTCGGGGGAGGCCGGCAGCAGGTTTTCGATGACCTTGGAGACGATGCCGACGGTGTCGAAGCCGCCGGCCGCGTCGGCGTCGGCGCTCAGGTGCCCGAAGACGGCCGCGAAGTCCTGGGTGAACTGGGCGTAGGGGTCGCGGGGGTCGGAGGTGGGGGCGTTCGCCGTCTCGTAGAACAGCGTCATGTACGGGTAGGCGCGTGCCGTCCGGGCGGGATCGAGCTGGAAGTCGATGGGGGCGCTCTCGGCGATCAGCGGGATGGTCGTGCCCTGGGCCGGCTGGCACTGCCCGCCGGCGCTCTGCATGGCGTTGAGGAGGCTGGGCAGCACGCCCGACCGTGCGAGGTAGACGACGATGCCGTGGGTGGCGGAGACCTTGTTGCACACGTCGGTGGCGATGCTGTCCGGTGTGGTGGCTCCGGGTTTCTCGCTGTAGGTGATCTCCTCGATGCCGCCGTAGGGCTGGTAGGCGTGGAGGAAGACGTTCCTGAGGTCCGTGCTGAAGGAGGGATCGGTCGGGTCGTAGACGACGACGGCGTGCGGCCGACTCCCGGTGAGGCGGTGGATCTCGGGGGAGTGGCGGATGAAGTCGGCGAAGACGGGGCCCAGGCGCGTGTTGGGGGCGGAGATCTGGAAGTAGCGCTGCGGCGAGTCGGGTCCGACCATGGTGCTGCCGGATACGCCGTTGGCGACGACCGGGATGCTGGCCCGGTCGAGTTCCTGGACCGCCCGCAGCGACTGGCGGCGGCTCTGGGTGATGCCGATGACCGCGGCGATGTGGTCCTCACGCTGCCGGTCGATGATCATCTGTGCGACGTCCGGGTCCTTGGGCGCCTTGTCGTTGCGGGCGCCGTACTGGAAGTACTGGCCGGTGTTGGCGATGAGCAGGCGGACGGGCATCTTGTTCTGGCGGACGCCGGCGTTCAGCCGGTGCTGCTCGGCGATCGCGCCGCGCAGGATCTGCAGGCCGAGCGGCGGATCGTCGTAGACACCCTTTTGCAGGCTGAGCGGCGCGAGGAAGACAAGGGTGCGGTACCGCCCGGCGGGGATCCGGGCGTTCTCCTTGGCGACCTGGCGTTCCAGCTCCCGGAGTTCCTTGCCGGGGTCTCCGGGCACGGCGAGATCGCACTGTTCGCCGTCGGTGACCCCCACACGTTCACCCGTGGGCACCGTGACGCACGAGGGCGGTTCGGGACGTGCTGTGCCCGGCCAGAGCGAGACGGGGAGCAGGTAGAAAGCCGCGGTCGCCAGGGCCAGGACCGGCAGCACCGAGGGACGCACCCAGTCGAGGAAGTGGTCCTTGCGGACCGTGATCCCGCTGCCCTTCTCGATCTTGTTCCTTGCGGTGCCCTCCGTGTCGTCCTCAGCCGGCAGCGCGACGAGACGTACGGGTTCGGCGTTGTCCTCGCTGAGGACGGCGAACACCTTGTCGGCGATGCCGTTCGGCCGGTCGAGGTCGGCGCCGAGCGGGACGGCGTAGTCCGGCGGCGGGCCCGCGCAGCCCGCGAGCACCAGCAGGGGCCGGGACGGATGGTCACCGGCCAGTTCCGCGAACGTGCCCAGCAGAGCCCGGCCGGGTCCGTCCACCGCGTCGATCTCCGGGATGAGGACGACGAAGGACCAGCGCCGCCGGGCCCACAGATGGCTCAGCCGGGACCTGCGCCGGGTCGCTGCGCGCAGGTCGGTGAGAAGAGCGCGCAGCAGAATCCGCCGCACGCGCGGGTCCTCACGGTCCAGTTCGCCCTCCCGGCAGAAGGACAGGGCGGCGTCCAGGAAGGTGGCGGTACGGCATTCGTCCGCCACCCACCTCAGCCCCCAGCGGCGCAGGAACCAGCGGTAGAACAGCTTGGGAACCCCGACGACCGCGGCGGCGACGATTCCCTGCAGCCAGCCGGTCAGAACACGCTGTCCCAGGAAGTCCGCCATGTGCCCGCCGACCCGCAGGGACCATCGTCGCTTCAACAGTTCCGCGTAGAGCGCGTCGACGATGGGCTGCTGCTGCGACTGGAGGTCTCCCGTGCCGCGCTCCGACTCCAGTACGGCCCGGCAGGTGTGGAAGGCCCGCAGCCGAAGGCGCCCTGACGGCATGGTTTGCTGAAACCTCAGCGCCATCCGGTCGATCGCCGCGAGGAAGCCGCCGCTCAGTTCAGCGTCGTCGACGAGCGCGTGCGCCATCCGGCCGTGCGCGTTGCCGTGGCCTGCCAGCCGGTGCTGGTACTCCCGGATGAGGTAGGCAGGCCATCGCGGATCACCGCCGTCCTGCCTGCCGAGCACCAGGGCGGGCACTCTCTCGGCCCCGGACCGCCTGGCCGCGAACGTGTCCAACTGGCGTACCAGACGATCCGACCACCGGGGATAGGCCGGTGTCGTATCCGACGGGGCGGGAGAGTTGGGCACACAGGCCTCCCGGGAAGAAGTAGGGAGGTCAACATGCCACGCGCATACGGTCGGCAACTGGTCTGTGTCCGCCAGTGGCTCTTACTGCCTGGTCCGGATCATTTCGGCGCCGGCGGATGGCAGCACCTCGTTACGGAATGTCTTCTTTGCCGTCTTGCTTCACACGTCTCGCGTGTGCACGAAAGGTGCCTCGAAGACACAAAAGGTGGGGGGCGTGGGGCGGTTGCCCCCTCTCCCTCGGCGTTACTGGCGGAGCATGTCGCGCCACCGCAGGGCGCCCCCGCCCTCACCTGCCGCACTACCGGACCACGCCTCCCACGCCGACCTCGACGGGGCGAGGGCGGAGACCGCAAGCCCCGCGGCGAGCACGCCCTTGGTCTTGCTGAGGAATGTCTTCATGCTGGTCGAAAGCCCTTCAGAGGTTCCCTGCACCGTCGAGGCCGACGGTCTACGACAGATCCTCACGGCCGGTGAGTTGTCCAGCCATCCCCTGGCGATGGGTATGTCTTCCAGGCCCTTCGGCAAGAGGGCGTGATCTTCCGCGATCCCACCCGCGGCCTCGTCTTCGCCGGGATCAACAACACCTCGCCCCTGCGCAGCGATGCCGGCCTGCGTGCGACCCGCTTCGGAGTCGGGCCCGACTGCCGGGTGCTCGGCTGGTCCGAGTCGGCCTACCACGCCCACAGGAAGCGGCCGAAGTCCGCGCGCCGGCTCCGTGACAAGCAGCTCATGCCGCTGATCCAGCAAGTTCACGCCGAGTCGGGCGGCAGCACCTATGGGGGCCGGCGGAGCACCCGTGCGCTGCGGCGCAAGGGCATCGGCGTGGCCCGCTGCACCATCGAGCGGCTGATGGTGGTGCTGGGCCTGGAGAGCGTGAGCCGCGGACAGCGGCGGCGGACCACCGTGTCGGAGCCGTCGGTGCCCCGCCCGCCGGACCTGGCAGTACGCCTGAAACAAGATCACCGGAGGCTGCGAAACGCGGGGCAGCGCACCCTGCCGCTCCGGTAGGTCTCGAGCCAGTGGTCCGGGTGTTGGGGACGGTGCCCGTCCGGCAGGCAGATGCGCAGGCCCGGGCGGGCCGACTGAAGCCCAGCCAGGGACAACTTGTCCGCGGTTAAAGTCGGCCTTCATCTAATTTTCGGTTCGCGCCAGGATGGGGGTGTCGAACAGAGGAGGTCGGACGATGGACCGGGTGTTGCTGGCGGATTTTCTTCGCGCGCGTCGTGAGGTGTTGCAGCCGGAGGATGTCGGGCTTCCTCGTGGGCAGCGGCGCCGTACTGGTGGGTTGCGGCGCGAGGAGGTGGCGGCGCTGGCCGGTATGTCGGCCGACTACTACAGCCGGATCGAGCAGCAGCGTGGTCCGGCGCCCTCGGAGCGGATGCTTGTCGCGCTCGCCCGGGCGTTGCGGCTCAGCCTGAGCGAGCGTGACCATCTTTTCGTCCTCGGCGGGATCGCGGCGCCCCGGCGGATCGTGCGTGATGATCATGTTGGGCCGACGATGATGCGGATCGTCACCGGCCTCTCGGACGTGCCCGCCATCGTGCTGTCACGGTTCGGTGAGGCGTTGCTGCAGACGCGTCCGGCGGTTGCGCTGCTCGGTGACTTCACTCGGTACTCGGGGCTGTCCCGGTATCTGGTCTACCGCTGGTTCACTCATGACCCGCAGGTCCGCGGCCTGTATCCGGTGGAGGATCATTCGCTGCGGGGCAGGGTGTTCGCCGCGGAGATCCGGGACGCGTACACGGCGGACCCCACGGGTAGGGCCGGTGAGATCGTCGCGGCTCTGCTCGATGTCAGTCCCGAGTTCGCGGAGGTCTGGCGGTTGCATGAGGTGGGGGTGACTCATCACCACGACCTCAAGCGTTACCTGCACCCCGAGCTGGGTGAACTGGAGCTCTACTCCGAGATGCTGATAGATCCCGAGCAGTGCCAGCAGCTGCTGGTGTTCACCGCCACGCCCGGCTCCCCGAGCCATCGCAAGCTCCAGCTCCTGGCCGCTGTCGCCCCTTAGCGGTTTTCGGCTCCCTCACACCCCTGAGCGTCGTTTCGAAGTCGAAGCGTGCTCCAACCACAACTGATTCAAATCTGAATCAGTTCGTTCCCGCATTGTGAAAGCTGAGGCATGCCATGAAGGCAGTGCGTTTCCACAAGTACGGCACCCCGGACGTCCTGCGCTACGAGGAGGTGGAACAGCCGGTCCCCGGCATCGGAGAGGTGCGGATCCGGGTGGCTGCGACATCGTTCAACCCGGTCGACGGCAACATCCGTGCCGGCTTCATGCAGGGCCCCATCCCGGTGGCTCTGCCTCACACCCCCGGCATCGACGTCGCCGGCACGGTCGACGCGCTGGGCGAGGGCGCGGACGGCGTCGAGGTCGGTGACCGGGTGGTCGGCTTCCTGCCGATGACCGGCGCCGGCGCGGCCGCGGAATACGTCCTCGCACCGGCTGGGATCCTGACGCCGGCACCCACGAGCATTCCGCTGGCCGACGCCGGCGGACTGCCGTTGGTCGGCCTCACCGCCTGGCAGGCCCTCTTCGACCACGCCGGGCTGACCGCCGGCCAGCGCGTGCTGGTCAACGGCGCGGGTGGCGCGGTCGGCGGCTACGCCGTGCAGCTGGCCAAGCACGCCGGCGCCTACGTGATCGCCACGGCCGGGCCGCGCAGCAGCGAGCGTGTCAAGGCGGCTGGCGCCGATGAGGTTCTCGGTCACGGCCTTCCCGAACTGGCTGAGCCGGTCGACGTGGTGCTCAACCTCGCGCCGGTCGATCCGGCGCAGCTGGCCGCGCTGGCCGGTGTGGTCCGCGACGGCGGTGTCGTGGTGAACACGACGGTGTGGATGCCCGCTCCGTCCGACGAGGAACGTGGCGTGCGCGGCATCGACCTGTTCGTCAACAGCGACGCTGCCCAGCTGGCGCAACTGGTGACGCTGGTCGACTCCGGCGAGCTGCGTGTCGACATCGCCCGGCGGGTGCCACTGGTCGACCTGCCGGCTCTGCATGCCGAAGCCGCCGCGGGCCCGATCTCCGGAAAGGTCATCGTCCTTCCCCCCGCCGCACTCGTCTAGGCAGCGTCGCCCCTCACAGCGTGCTGCCGCCGGCTTGTTCCCTGCGTGCGACGCAGCCCTGGGACGTTCGGACGGGCCCGGCGGCTCTGGTCATCGAGATGATGACCAGTTGTTCCTTCGACGGACAGGCCCGCATCATCAGGCCGTGGGTGAGCCGGCCTGCCGGGCGATCTCCCGGATGATGGCGCGGCTGTCACCGTGTTCGGCGCACGCGGAGCGTCCGGCCTTCACGATGGCCGCCTCACTCGCATCAGGATGCTGTCGTTCTCTGATCCGGCTCTCCGCACTCATCGACCCGGCGCACAGCGGTTATCGACAACGCTGAATCCACTCATGCCGCGACGGTCATCAGTGCCGTCGCCAGCCATCGGAGCACCTCGTGAACCTCGAACCACTGACCCCCGAGAACACCACGGTCGTCCTGGTGGACCACGCCGTCGGATTCGCCAACCTGCTGCGGTCGCACGACACGGCGGAGCACATCAACAACGTGGTCGGACTGGCAAAGACAGCCTTGTGGTACGGAAGCGGCCTGGTCGTGACCAACGGCCGACCCGACAAGCCGTCCGGACCGCTCTACCCGCAACTGAAGGAGACGATCGGGGACCACCCCGTGGTCGAGCGGGGCGGCAACTTCAACGGCTTTCTGGACGCGGACTTCGCACGAGCGGTACGCGAGACCGGGCGCCGCAAGCTCGCCATCGCGGGGGTGTCCACCGAGGGATGCGTCCTGCAGACCGTGCTGGGCGCGCTGCGCGAGGACTACGAGGTCTACCTGGTCGTGGATGCCACAGCGAGTCTGACAGCCGAGACCCACGCCGTCGCGGTCGAGCGCATGGTGCGGGCCGGCGTCTCCCCGGTCACCTGGTTCTCCCTGGCCGGGGAGTTCACCGTGGACCACCGGTCCGCGACCGCACCCCACTTCCAGCGGCTGATGCGCGAGCACGTGCCGACCATGGCCATGGGTGTCCAGTCCTACCTGTCCGCCCTCCAGCAGACTGGGCCGAGTTCGGCATGAGGCATGCCGCCCGGGGGCGGATGAGGGCCGTCCGGCTGTCCCTGTGCGCCGCTGTCGGCCCAGCCACGGACAACTCGTCCCCTGATGAAGTGGCCCTTCATCCGCTCTCCCGTCCGCGCCAGGATGGGGGTGTCGAACAGAGGAGGTCGGACGATGGACCGGGTGTTGCTGGCGGATTTTCTCCGCGCGCGTCGTGAGGTGTTGCAGCCGGAGGATGTCGGGCTTCCTCGCGGACAGCGGCGCCGCACTGGTGGGTTGCGGCGCGAGGAGGTGGCGACGCTGGCCGGCATGTCGGCCGACTACTACAGCCGGATCGAGCAGCAGCGTGGTCCGGCGCCCTCGGAACGGATGCTTGTCGCGCTCGCCCGGGCGTTGCGGCTCAGCCTG
Source organism: Streptomyces sp. NBC_00285 (assembly GCF_036174265.1). Taxonomy (NCBI): domain Bacteria; kingdom Bacillati; phylum Actinomycetota; class Actinomycetes; order Kitasatosporales; family Streptomycetaceae; genus Streptomyces; species Streptomyces sp. NBC_00285. Next base: position 10,091,390 of record NZ_CP108055.1, read on the forward strand.
AACGAGCGCGACCACCTCTTCGTCCTCGGCGGCATCGCGGCGCCCCGGCGGATCATACGAGATGATCATGTCGGCCCCACCATGATGCGGATCGTCGGCGGCCTCCTGAACGTGCCGGCGATGTTGATGTCGCGCTTCGGTGAAACGCTCCTGCAGACACCTCCGGCGGTCGCACTGCTCGGTGACTTCACCCGCCACTCGGGCCTGTCCCGGTACCTGGTCTACCGCTGGTTCACCGGCGATCCGCAGGTCCGTGGCCTGTATCCGGTGGAGGATCATCCGCTGCGGGGCAGGGCGTTCGCCGCGGAGATCCGGGACGCCTACACGGCCGATCCCACGGGTAGGGCCGGTGAGATCGTCGCGGCTCTGCTCGATGTCAGTCCCGAGTTCGCGGAGGTCTGGCGGTTGCACGAGGTGGGGGTGACCCACCACCACGACCTCAAGCGTTACCTGCACCCCGAGCTGGGTGAACTGGAGCTCTACTCCGAGATGCTGATAGATCCCGAGCAGTGCCAGCAGCTGCTGGTCTTCACCGCCGTACCCGGTTCCCCCAGCCGGGGCAAGCTGCAGATGCTGTTCGCCGTCGGTCCTTAGCGGCAGTCGCCGCCCTCTCACCCTGTGATGCCGCTTCGAAAGCGGAGTGTCCTCACCAGGCGTTTCAAAACTGAAGCATATTGCGTGGAGCGTGTCGCGTCTCCCCATCGGCGGCCGAGCCGGCGCGGGACTCCAGAGGGTCAGGTCTGCTGAGCCGCCCAACGGCAAACCCTCGCCTGCCGAACCCGGAACCCCTGGGCCCGCTGATTCCACGAATGACCAGATCAGACCAACCCAGCCAAGAAGGCAGGACAGCCATGTCACTCAGTCTCGACCCCGAGTTCGCCCAGGTTTTCGCCCCCATGGCCGAGTCCATGACGGGCGCCACCCCTCCGCCCGTCGGCGACGTTGCCGCGCGCCGCGCCATGTGGGAACCGATCATCGGTGCCGCCTCGGCGGCCCAGCCGGTCCCGGCCGACGTCACGACCACCGAGTACTACGCCACCGCCGACGACGGCACGAAGATCACCATGCGCTGGTACGCCAAGACGGACGCCCTTGCCGGTCCGGCCGCGTTGTTCTTCCACGGCGGCGGTTACATCTTCGGCCACATCGATCTGTTCGACGGCCCCGTTGCCCGCTACAGCTCCGCCAGTGGCGTGCCGATGCTGTCGGTCGAGTACCGCCGGGCCCCCGAACACCCCTTCCCCACACCGGTCGAGGACGGGTACACCGCCCTGCGCTGGCTGCACGAGCACGCCGGCGAGCTGGGTGTCGACCCCGCGCGGATCGGTGTGATGGGCGACAGTGCCGGAGGCGGACTGGCCGCGGCGCTGTCGATCCTCACCCGGGAGCGCGGCGGTCCGGCGATCGCCCGGCAGATCCTGCTCATGCCGATGCTCGACGACCGCACCACCACGCCCGACCCGCACATCGAGCCCTACCTGCTGTGGTCCTACGACGACAGCCGCACCGCGTGGCCGGCCCTGCTCGGCGACGCCGCGGGCGGGCCCGACGTACCCGCCACGGCCGCCCCGGCCCGCCTCAAGGACGCGACCGGTCTGCCTCCCGCCTACATCGAGGTCGGCCAACTCGACGCCTTCCGCGACGAGGACCTCGCCTACGCCCTCAAACTCAGCCGGGCCGGCGTCCCCGTGGAGTTCCACCTCCACCCCGGTGTCCCGCACGAGTTCGACTCCATCGCCTTCACTACCGATGTCGCCCGCCGCGCCATCGCCGACCGCGTACGCGCCCTCACCTCCCTCTAGCCCTTTCCCCGCCCTTCGGCCTGCGGTCCCCCTGCAGCAGAAAGCGGTCTGGCCGATGTCGTCTCGGTCGGCGCCACGGCACTGGCCAACCCCGACCTGCCCACCGCCTCCGCACGGACGACCCGCTCCACGAGCCCGACCCCGTCACCTTCCACGGCGGCGACCACCCCGGCTACACCGACTACCCCACCACCACCACGGAGAGCAGAACCATGACCACACTCCTCATCGGCCCAGCCGACAAGACCGTCACCATCACCGTCCAGCAGCGGACCCGCACGGCACCCCAGGACGCCTTCCGCATCCTGGTGCCCATCGACCTCCCCACCGTCTTCCGCCCGGTGGTTCCGTTCCCCGGCATCAGCAGCGTAAAGAACCAGACCGAGGCCTGGGACCACGCGGGATCGCGAAGAAACCCGCAGTTCGACGACGGTTCCCAGGCCGACGAAGAACTCACCGAGTACGTAGCGGGCTCCAGCTTCGCCTACCAGCTGACCGGCTTCACCAATGTCCTCTCCCGCCTTGCGGCCGGTATACGGGGCGAGTTCAACGTCAACCCTGACGGTGCCGGCGCACTCATCCGCTGGACCTACGAGTTCAAGCCGCTGCCCGGCCGCCGCTGGATCCTGGCCGGTCCCTTCGCCCCGCTCTGGCGCCGCTACATGGTCGCCGCCCTCGACCTGTGCGTCCACGTCATCGAAACGAAGGACAACAGCGAGCAGGTGCAGCTCCGGGCCGGGTGACGGCCCGAAACAGCGCCACCAGAGTTCCAACCCAGTCGTTCCGACCCCGGTGGCAGGGCCGGAAAAGCCCCACAGCAGACGTCCTGGTCCGGCTGGTCCGGCGGATCAACTCATTGAAGGAGACACACTGATGAAGGCCATCGTTTTCGACACGTTCGGCGGCACCGAGGTCCTGCACGAGGCGGAAACCGAGGTTCCCGAGCCCGGTCCCGGCCAGGTGCGCGTACGTGTACAGGCTGTCGGCGTCAACCCGGTGGACGGCAAGATCCGCTCCGGGATCATGGAAGGCATCTTCCCCACCACCCTGCCCGCCGTCCCCGGTGGGGAGATTGCCGGCACCGTCGACGCCCTCGGCGAAGGCGTCGACCTGTTCAAGGTGGGCGACGAAGTGCTGGGCTGGTCCGACACCGGCGCCTACGCCCAGTACGCGCTGGCCACTGCGACCACCCTCGCCCCCAAACCGGCCGGCCTGGACTGGACGCACGCGGCCGCCCTGCCCGTGGCGAGCGACGGCGCAGATCGGGTCCTGGACCTGCTCGACGTCAAAACCGGCGAGACCCTGCTGATCCACGGCGCGTCCGGCGCGCTGGGCACCGTCGCCGTCCAGCTCGCCGTCGCCCGCGGTGCCCGCGTCATCGGCACCGCCGGCCCGGCCAACCAGGAGTACGTGACCTCGCTCGGCGCGACCGCGCTGGTCTATGGAGAGGGTCTGGTCGAGCGGGTGCGTGCGCTCGCCCCAGGCGGCGTGGACGCGGTGCTCGACGCCGCGGGCAAGGGCGCGCTGGAGGACTCCATCAGCCTGCGCGGCGGCACCGACCGGATCGTCACCACCGCCGACTTCCGCGCCCGCGAACTCGGTGTCGTCTTCGCCGAGGGCCCGGCGCGGCGCTCGGCCACCCGGCTGGCCGAACTGGCCCGGCAGGCCACCGCCGGCACACTGATGACCACGGTCGGCGCGACCTACCCGCTTGCCGACGCGGCCAAGGCGCAGCAGGCCAGCGACGCCGGCCACAGCCGTGGGAAGCTCGTCCTCACCGTCGGCTGACCTCCTCCCGCGGGGGCCGGCCCCGCATGGCCGCCTGCACCGAGCTGGTCAACTCCCTCTCCAGTCAGTCCGTATCCACGCGATATGCGGATACGTGGTGTGCGGCCCACACCGTCCCCTGCTCCGCCCATCTCGCTCCTGTGTCCCTCCCTCCCTGGAGGTGAACGCCCGCTTCACACGGTGTGCGGTCTCACCCAACTCACAGCACCAGCAGTCACGTTCAGGCCTGCGAGTCAGAGCACCGGGATTCGCTCCGGGGGACGTATCCCGACCCCTTGCCCCGCTTCGCAGGAGTCCGATTCCGCCCCGGCCTGAAGGCCGGAATTTCCCTGGAGGTCTGCGATGACCATGGCCTATCTGGCGCAGCCCGATCAGCAGCAGAAGCTCGAATGGCTCGATGGGGGAACGTTCTCCGTGCTGCTCGACAAGGAAGCCACCGAGGGCAAGCTGACTGTGGGCCGCTTCGATGTCGCCAAGGGCGAAGCCCCGCCGTTCCACCTGCACACCCGCGAGGACGAGGTGTTCATGCTGATCAAGGGCACGGCCCTGGTGTGGTCCGGGGAGGAGGAACACGAGCTGCGCGAAGGCGGGATCGTCTACCTGCCCCGCAAAGTCCCGCACGGCTATCGCGTCACCTCCGACCGCGCCGACCTTCTGATGATCGCCACGCCCGGCGGCATCGAGGGAATGTTCCGCCACGCCGGACGCGACCTCACCACCCCGCGCCCCGACGGTTTCGAAATCCCCAAGTCCCTCCTGGCGGAAGCATCCGAACTCTACGGCGGCGTCATCCTCGGCCCGCCGCGCTGAACCGCTCACGGACCCGAGCGCCCGTACCGGGACAGCCGCCCCGAATGCCTCCTGCTCCTGAAGGCGCTGCCTCCGGGACGACAGCGGGTCCGTTCCCTTCCCCACCTGCGACCACCGCCGGCCGGCGTCGAGCGCCGGTTGCTCAGGAGACCTTCATGCCACTGCCTGTTGACCTGGTGCCACCGCTGATCGGTGCCTCAGGACAGCCGCCGACAGGTATGTCCGTACGGTGTGTCACCATCCGTGAGTGAGTACGTCGTCGAGGGCGTCGACGAAGACGTCGGCGCTCGTCGTGGTCAGGCACAGCGGTGGCTTGATCTTCAGGACGCACATCCGGTCCGAAGTCGGCTGCATCAGCACGCCCAGCTCTCGTAGCCGTTCGCAGATGGCGGCTGTCTCCTCGGTCGCCGGCTCCCGTGTCTCGTGGTCTCTGACGAACTCGACGCCCAGATACAGGCCACTGCCGTGGACGGCGCCGATCAGCGGGTGCTTGTCGGCGAGTCGCAGCAGCCGCGTTCGCAGGTGTGCGCCGACCGTGCGGGCGTTGTCCTGGAGGCCTTCGTCGCGGAGCACGTCGAGCACGGTCAGTCCGACCACCGAACTGACCGGGCTGCCGCCGGCCGATGAGAAGAAGTAGCCCTGCGAACGGTAGGCGTCGGCGATCTCGCGTCGGGTGATCACCGCCCCCAGGGGGTGGCCGTTGCCCATCGCCTTGGCGACAGCGACGATGTCCGGTTCGACGCCCTGCTGCTCGAAGCCCCAGAAGTGGGAGCCCAGCCGACCGTAGCCGACCTGCACCTCGTCGGCGATGCAGAGACCGCCGGATTCCCGGGTGGCGGCGTAGACCTGCTCGAGGTAGCCGTCGGGCAGAGCCATTCCGCCGGCGTTGCCGTAGTAGGGCTCGCACACGAACGCCGCCGGCGGGCGTCCGGACCTGACCAGGTCGGCGATCACGGCCGCGGCCTCGGGGCCGTAGAGGTGCGCCTCAACGCCGCGGTGCCGGCCGCGGTAGCTGTTCGGTGTGGGGACTGTGTGCACCCATGCGGGGCGGGTGGCCAAGGCGTTCGGGTTGTCGGCCGTCGAGGTGGAGATGGCGTCACCGGCGTAGGTCCAGCCGTGGTAGGCCTCCTCAACGGCGACGACATCGCGCCTCCCGGTAGTGGCCCAGGCCAGCCGCAGTGCCAGATCCACGGCCTCGGAGCCGCTGTTGACGAGGAAGACGGTGTCGAGTCCGTCCGGCAGGAGCGCGCTCAGCCGCTCCGACAGGTCCACGACCGAGGCGTAGTGGAAACGGGAGTTGGTGTTGAGCCGCTGCCACTGCCGGTGCACTGCTTCAACCAGTCGCGGGTGACCGTGGCCCAGGACGGTCACGTTGTTGAGCATGTCCAGGTAGCTGCGCCCGCGGGTGTCCACCAGGTGGTGCTGCCAGCCTCGCTCGATCTGCGGAGGCGTTTCGAAGTAGTGCTCCTGCACGGTGGCGAAAGACATCACTCGACGTTCCAGCAGGACGCTCTCAGGTTCCGTGAGTGTGTCCGCCACGGGGCGGTCCGCGCGGGGGAGGATCAGGCCGGTGGGATCGGGGCACATCGCCAGCCAGCCCACGTCCAGCCCTGGCGGAGTGAAGCGTGGTGCAATTCCCGTGCCGAGCCGGGACAGTTGCACATCCAAGCGATACCGGCCGCCCTGTGCGGCGACGGTGCCCAACTGCTGACCGGATACGGCCTCTCCTCCGTCGATGACTGCGACAGCCGGGTTGATGCCGTCGAGCACCAGGTGCAGCCCCCCGGCGGTCAGGGTCACTCCGTGCTCGGCGTGCCGGGTGACCGTGCCGACCCACGGCGCGTGGACAGCGAGCGGCCTGGTGAGGTGCACCTCCACGCCGAGCGCGAGCGTGGCGCTCTGCTCTGTGTTGTCGACCCGTGTGCGGGTGAGACGGCACTCTCCGTGCCGGGTCAGCACTGCCGTGCCGCCCGAGGCGAGTGCCCGTGCGACCACAGCGGATTCCGCGTCGGGATCGAGCCAGCCGCCGCCGTGCAGCGCGTCGCTGGTGGCGGACAGGTCGAGCACCGTTGCTTCGGAGGGAAGTTCGGGGAGAAGAGGGTGGCTCGAGGTCGGCGGATCGCTGTGCGGGGCGGGTTCGCCGATCACCTGCCGGAAGTGGGCCGCCATCACCTCGGCCGGTACCGAGGCACCGGCCTCGAACATGGCCCACTCACGGTCAAGGGCCGCCGTGGCGTAGCCGTTGTCGGGGTTCTGCAGTGCGGCGTGCTGCCCGCATACCACCAGCACGCAGCCGCGCAGCACGACAAGGGGCCACAGCACGTCCAGCTCGTCTCCGACGAGCGGCCGTACGGCGTGGAACGCGCGGATCGCGGAAAGCACCGACGCCGGTGTGGCTCCGTGATGATGCAGGACGGAAGTGCAGGCGACCGCCAGCTCGGCCACGGCCCAGCTGTGTGTGAGATCTCCGAAGTCGATCACCCCGACCGGTATGGGGCGGCCGTCCGGGTCCGTCCGGCACACCACGTTGTTGTCGGCCACATCGCCGTGAATGACCTGTATGGGAAGCCGCGCGGCACGCCGCTCCACGAGTGGTTGTGCCGCGCGGGCGGCTCGCAGCACACGCTCGGCCCTTCGCTGGTCGACCATGTGCGGGGCCAGGGCCTCGACGACTTCGAGGGCGTTGCGCAGGTCCCACAGCATGGGCCTGTCCGGAGTCGGTATGTCGAGGCCTTCCAGGGCCGCGGTGATGCGTCCGGCCAGCTCTCCCAGCCGCGCCACCACCCGCGGAGCCAGATAGCGGCTGTCCATGATGGGTTCACCGGGAACAAAGTCGAGCAATTGGCAGTCGTAGTCCTGGCCGTCCACGGAGACGGTCTGGATGTGCTCCCCGTCGACTCCAACCCGGGCCCGCGGTAGCCGCAGCTCCGGGAGCGCCCGGGCGAGGCGCTCGGTGGCTTCGGACTGCGCCCTCAGAACCGCGCGGTCGATGACCGGGTTGAAGACCTTGAAGACGTACCCGTGCTCATCCGGACCGGTGCGCACCCGGAAGTTGCGGTCGTGGTTGCTGCCCAGATCTTCGAGTGTTCCCTCGATGCCGAATCGCTCCGTGAGGAGGGCTGCGGCCTGCTCCTCCTCGATTGCGACCATCGGCGCCACCAGCCACTCGGCAGAGGAGATGCCCATCGATTTCTCCGTTCATCAGTTGGTTGACCCGCGACAGCCCGGTCATTGCGGATCGGTGAGCGTGATCAGGCAGAGGTGATGCAGGGCGGCGGGCCCCGCCATCGCGCGGATCACCAAAGTGGGTTCAAAGAACAATGAGTTGGAGGTCAGCAGTGGCGTCGAGGTTTTCCTCGCCGCCTCAGTCCGCCGCCACACAGTCCACGGATGCCTCACCTGGGTGTGCACCGCGGTACTCCTGGCCCTCGGCGGGACTGCGGCGGACGATCTCGTGGTGCCCATCGGCGTTCGGCGGCCCGGCACGGTTCGGCGACGTCAAAGGCTGCGCCGCATGGCCGCCAGTTGGGCCGGGGAGAGGCGTTCGGGCTCGTACTGCTCCATGCGCGTGCCGGCCTTTCGGGAGGGGCGGCCTGGTCAGGGCCCATGGCGGCGATCGGTCTCCCGGGCGGGGCGGACTGTTCCCGACGGTGTGGCGGGCTATCGGTGCCCGAAGATCGTGCGGTGCCAGTCCCTGCGGCCAGGCGGTGTTGTCGAACATGACGTGCTTGTTCGGCGGCGGCCATGCCATGCCTGGCACACGTGTGCGGCGATTGCCGATCTCGACTGTGGCCTCAGGCCGACACCAGCCGCTCACGTACTGCGGGGGGCCTGGGCAGGCTGTCCCTTCCGGGTGCCGTCTGCGAGGGGGCGCGGAAACGGTGATCACGGCGCTTCTCAGCCGACGTTCCAGAAGAACCGGTGGGTGTGAATCCCGAAGTAGGGGAAGCTCTCCACCTTTGTCACGCCCTCGGTGGGACGCACGACGTCGTTGACGAAGTCCAGCAGGTCACGCGGATGGCGACAGACGGCCTCAGCGAACAGGTCGAAGGTGCCGGCGGTCAGCACGGCGTAGACGACCTCGTCGTGGCGTGAGAGTTCGTCGGCCACCGCTCGCGGATCGCCGTCGACGCGGAGCCCGAGCAGGGCCATGGCCTGCCCGCCCATCGCCATCGGGTCGGTGACGCCGACGACTTGCACCGCCTTGGTGTCGATCAGCCGCTGCAGCCGTTGCCGAGCGGCCGACGCCGACAGGCCGACCTTCGGGCCGAGATCGGCGTAGGGAATGCGACCGTCGGTCTGCAGTTCGCGCAGGATGGCCCGATCGATGTCGTCCACAAGGACACCTCCTAGGTGCGCAAGCAGCTAAGCATGCAATCGATTCACGCGCAATGTGTGCAGAACGCTGTCGATTTCTTCGCCGTGAGGATCGAATCAATCGTTCGGGTCGTGGAAGCCACGTGGCACCGGGACATGGAACCTGCCTCGTCGGCAGCCCCGCCGAAGCCCCGGCCAGGAGGCGCTGCCAGGCCCCGGTGACCGACTGGCCACTCACGCTCGGCGCACGACCTGGCGGCTCCGGGCGGGATCGTCATGTCCTCCATACGTTCCGGCCCGGCAGTTGACGCGGAAGCAGACCGCTTCGAAGGCAGGCAGCCCTGCTCGCCGAGCGAGCCGGGCTGCCGGATGTTCTGGATCGACACGGGCCGCGCTCGACCGGCCTTTCGGGCGTCCCTCAGTGGTTGAGCAGGTCACGAAAGCCGGTGAGCAGGGCACGCAGGCCGATGTCGAAGGCTTGTGCGGCCCGACTGTGGTCAGTGGGTGTGTGGTCGAGGGCGGTGCTGAGGTGCGGAGTGGCGTCGCGGGCGACGTCGGAAAGCATCACGGGGGGCGCCACGAGGTCGAGGGCGGAGCCGAGGACGAAGCTCTCCAGGGCGGTGATCACTGGCATGACCCGGTGCGCGGGGAAACCGCCTGCGATGAGGAGTTCGGCGACCTTCTCGTACATCGTGTGCATGAAGGGTTCGGCGAGTGGTGCTGTGGCGAGGAGAGGGACCGCTCCCGGGTGGGCGGCGAAGGCGGAGAGGTAGGTGCGTGCCCAGTCCTCCAGACCGCTTTCCCAGGGTTGTGACCAGTCCTCGTCGCCACCGGTCGTGAGCACGAGTTCCTCGCGCATGAGGGAGATGATCTCGTCCCGCCCGGACACGTGGTGGTAGAGCGCGGAGGGGGCCACACCGAGAGCCTTGGCGAGGGCGGGGATGGTCAGAGTGCCGCTCTCGTCCGCCAGTCGCAGTGCTGCGGCACCGATGCGCCGACGGTCGAGCAGGGGGGTGCGTGGCCGTCCCACGGTCGCTCCTCGCTGTTGTGTCGCGGGTCCGCGCCTGCCGGAGTGCACAGCGCTCGCCGTAACTCAAACGTTACTGAATGCCTTTCAGTGAAACTCTTCCCGTTGCCGCGGGCGGCGCCTACATTACCCGAAACCGAACGCCTTTCAATTAAGCGGTCGGGATGAGAGAAAGGCACCGTCACACCCATGCATGCCGACATCGTCTTCACTGGCGGAACCATCCGTACGGGAGCCGTGGGTGCTTCCGTCCACGAGGCCCTCGCCGTCGTCGACGGCCGGATCAGCGCCCTGGGGACGGCCGCGCTGGCCGCCCGGGGTCCTCGCACCACCGTCGTCGATCTGGCGGGCGGCGCACTGCTCCCCGCCTTCGGCGACAGCCATGTGCATCCGGTGATGGGCGGGCTGGGACTGCACGGGGTCCCGGTCCGGGAATGCGCAAGCGCCGAAGGCATCGTCGAGGCCGTACGGCACTGGGCCGAAGCGCACCCCGACGCCGAGTGGGTCAGCGGCGACGGCTTCGACCCGTGGCTGGCACCCGACGGCCGATTCGACGCCCGGTGGCTGGACGCCGCCGTCCCCGACCGCCCGGTCGTGCTGCGCACTACGGACCACCACACGGCCTGGGTGAACAGCGAGGCGCTGCGCCGCGCCGGGTACACGGCAAACACCCCCGATCCGGTCGGCGGAGAGATCCTGCGCCGGAACGGAACGACAGAACCCCTGGGCACGCTTCGCGAGTTCGGCGCCCTGAGCCCCGTACTCGCCCTGATCCCCCCGGCTCCCCACGAGGCGCAGGTGGCCGCGCTGCGGGAGGCCGCTGCCCGGTTCGCCGCCGCCGGCGTGACCTGGGTGCAGGACGCCTGGGTCGAGCCACACCATGCCGACGTCTGGATCACCGCCGCGACCACCGAGCCGGGTCTGCCCGTCCGCGCGGATCTCGCCTTCATCCTGGAACCCGACCGCTGGCGCGAACGGATCGCCCGTTTCGCGGCCGACCGGGACCGAAGACCTCACGATCCGCAACATGACCAAGGTCCCCGCACCCAGGCCCGACCCTGACCGGCCGGGTACCTTCCTGCCCAACGGGGCCGCCGCCAAAGCCGGGCTCAACAAGTCGATCGCCGATGCCGGATGGGGGGTGTTCCTGACGATCCTGCACGCCAAGGCTGAAAGCGCCGGACGGGAAGTGATCGCCGTGGACCCCCGCAACACCTCCCGCACCTGCCCCGAATGCGGGCACACCGCGAAGGAGAATCGGCCCACACAGGAAAAGTTCCACTGCGTCTCGTGCGGCCACCACGCCCACGCCGACACCGTGGCAGCCACCAACGTATTACGGGCCGGGCTGGTCCGTCGCAACGCCAACCCGGCGTAACGAGAAGCCCCCGGCTTCAGCCGGGGGAGGAGTCACGACCCCGTTCTGACCTTCACCCATGCCCAGCGGCGAGCCGACGCGACACGACGACCGTCCTGCCCGCCCCGCGTGGACACGACCACAGCCGTGCCCTGCGGATCGACGCCACCCGCGGCAACTGGGACGAGATCGAGCTCAGTGCGAGGAACGGCAGGTGTTGTGGTGGGCGATGTCGAGGACGAAGCGCTCGGGGCGGTGCAGGTGCTTCGTCGTGTAGGAGGGCTTGCTGTCGAACGCGGCACCGAAGGTGACGACGCCCTCGAAGTCACCGGTCAGTGCGAAGCCCTTGAGCTTCGGCAGATTCAGCTTGATCAGGCGCGGGCCTTTGTAGACGTTCCTGCCCGCGTTGTTGTGGGCTGCGGCTGGGGAGAGCTTGATCTCCAGGAAGTGCTTCCCGGCCAGCGGGACCTTCTTCCCCGAGCTGTCGTAGCGGAGTTCCTTGACACGCGTGACGGTGGTCGGCGGCAGTTTGCTCTTCACATCGATGACGACCCGGTCGAAGGAGCAGTGACCGGCGATCCTGGCGTTGACCACGAGACTCGTGGACGGTGCCGGGGACGTGGCGGCGGCAGAGGTCGATGCCGCGGTGCCGGCCAGCAGAAGTGCGCTCGCGGTGATGGCCATGAGGCGATGGCGGGTGTACATAACGCCCCCCTATGGGACGTCGGGGACTGGTGGTCACAGTATGAGACAAATGTGAGGGTCATACGGTTGCACGCTTTGGCCAATGATTCTCATGCACTGAAGTGCGACCGCCGACCTCGACGGTCGCCGGCATAGCCGCGGTCGGCCCAGACCCGGGTGATCTGCGGCTGGGGGAGGCGCGGCTGCCAGAACACGTCGCGGGCGGCGTCGGGGTCCACCCCTTCCAGGACGGCGTGCACATCCTGGGGCTTCTGCGGCATCGCCACCAGTACGAGAAAACCGCCACTTCCTACGAAGCGGCGGTCAAACTCGCGTCATTCCTGTTCTGGGAAAGATCCGTTCTCGAAGACGATTCTTAGAAGAGGCCCTTGTAGCCCTGCCGGCCGGTGGCGATGCGCGTGCGCGACCCGAACGATCCCTTGCCGTCCCCGGTGATGTCCTCGACGCCGACGACCACGTTGTAGGAGCCGCCCCAGGCGCCGAACAGCTTCACGCGCGCCCTGGAGGTGCCCTTGCCCGTCCCGTCGTACCGGTACAAGTTGTTCGCCGTGTCCTGGGCGAGCAGGTCACCGACGCCGTCGCCGTTCAGGTCCCCGGCCCCGACGACCTTCTTGTAGGTCTTCCAGCTGTCGTAGAGCTTCACCCGGGCGGAGAGCTTGCCCGTGCTGGTGCCCTTGTAGAGATAGACGGTCCCGGTCGAGGAGTTCCGCGCGATCAGGTCAGGTAGGCCGTCCTTGTCCACGTCACCGGGCGCGGTCAGCACGTCGTACTGGTTCCAGCCGGACGTTCCCAGCGAGGTGTATGGCGTCGACGGCTTCAGCGCGGCCCCGCAGCCTGGCTTCTAGGCACGCAGGGCACCGCTGCTCAGGCGTACCAGGACGTCGTTGCACCGGTCCCCGCTGAGGTCCCCGAACGGCACCGCCTTGATCGAGGTCGGCCAGCCGCTCACGCTCACCTTCCCGGAGAATGTGCCCTTGCCGGCGCTCTGCTGGAAGGTCAGCGTGCCCGCGGAGTTGAGGGTGAGGAGGTCGCCGAAGCCGTCGTCGCCCGCGTGGTCGCGGCGGACCGCCTAGTGCTGTGACCGTGTTGGTTCGCCGGGTTGGTCTGGCTGCGGTGGTGAGGGGGCGTCCGCCCCAGCGGATGCCTTTCTCGCTGCGGATGCGGGCGCGTTCCTTGCGTTCGGCGGCCAGGACGTCGCGATGGCGGGCGTTGGCGTTGCGCCAGCGCAGGTAGGCGTGCAGGGCCCGGGTCTGCACGATGTGGTTGGGGTGGTGGGAGTTGGCGATGGTGAACTGCCTCAGCGGGCCGAAGTGGGCCTCGATGGGGTTTGCCCAGGAGGCGTAGGTCGGGGTGAAGCACAGCTCGACCTTGTTCTTCTTCGCCCAGCGGCGGATGTCGGTGCCCTTGTGGGCGGACAGGTTGTCCATGATCACGTAGATCGGGGCGCCGTCCGGGCGGGCAGCGCGGATCGATTTCAGCGCGGCCAATGTGTTCATGGCGCCCTTCTTGCGGCGGTTCACGCCCCATAACGTGTCGTCGCCGACCGAGTAGCAGCCGTGGAAATACCGGACTCCGTGGGTGCGGTGGTAGGTGGCCGGCAGCCGGTCGGGCCGGGTCTGTTCGGCCCAGCAGTTGCCGCCGGTGGGCCGGATCCCGAGCGGGCCGAACTCGTCGAAGGCGAAGACCCGGTCCGGGAAGCGGTCCAGGACGTGCTCGATGCGGTCGAGCTTGGGGTCGCGCTCGGGGTCCGGGGACTCCTTCCAGGTCTTGGTGCGCTGGAAGGTGATGCCACGGCGGGCGAGCAGGCACCGTAATGCCTCGCGGCCGATGCGGATCACCCGGCCGTGGACTTTGCGCAGGTAGGCGACGAGCTTGCGCAGTGACCAGCGGGTGAAGGGCTGGCCGACCTTGACCGGGCGGGTGGTGGCCGTCGCGATGACGAAGTCCTCGTCGTCATCGCTGAGTTGGCGGGGACGGCCTCCCGCCCATTGAGGGTCCAGGCAGGCCAGGCCGATCTCGTTGAAGCGGTGGATCACATCCCGGACGGTGTCCTCGTCGGCCGCCACGAGTTGGGCGATCACCGGCACCCGGTTCCCGCCGGCCGAGGCCAGTAGCATCATCGCGCGCCGGTAGCGCACCGTGCTGGTGCTGCCGCGGCGCACGATCTGCTGCAGCTTCTGCCCCTCCTGGTCGGTCAGTCTGCGCACACGCACAGGCTCGGCCACCGCACCTCCAGCGATCGGATCGGACGTCACCGCACATCCAACCGCCACGACCACCAACCCGGCCAACCGATGCGGTCACAGCACTAGCCCTTCACCAGTTGGACCGTGCCGGTCACCGTGAGCGGGCCGCCGACGCCGTCCGCCGGGGTGACGGTGACGGTCCAGTCGTAGGAACCGTTCGGCGCGAACGCGTCCCCGGTCCTCGTGGTGTCCAGGCCGAACCAACCGACCTGCAGCTCGCCGCGTGCAGCGCCGCTGCCCCGTCCATCGGAGTAGACCTTGCCGGTCGCGCGGTTGCGCACGGTCAGGTTCCAGCCGGAGGACGGCTTGGACAGCAGCAGGGTGGTCAGGGTGTCGGGCACCGTGTCGAACGATTGCGCCGTGACGGACGCGGCCTTGACAGCCGGTGCGAGCAGCCGCAGCGGCTGCTGTGCCACGCCGGACGGTACGAGGTGCACCTGCTCCTGGGCGTCGACGTAGGCCGCGTTCGCGCCCGCATCGTCGACGGGTCCAGCGTACGTCCCGCTGCGAGACACCGGTGTCAGGCAGATCGCCGATGACCCGGCTCACGGCGGTTCCGTCGGCGACCGTGGTGAGCGTCAGCTGCCCGGCCTGCTTGTCGTGTGTGACGACGAACCCGTCCCCGGGCTCACCTATCCTACGAATGACCGGCGTGGACCCGCCAAAACGGTAGTACAAGCTCAGGTCTGTTTCTTCGGCAGGCTCTCTCATCGGTTTCGTCAGCGGCTCCTGGGATAGCATCACGCAGGCTGTTGGCCGTCGCGGAAGCGGTGATACTGAAGAGGGAGCCATGTGGCGAACGCTGGCCGGTGTGGTGTCCGGTCTGCTTGTGCTGTTCGTCGGCAGTCTCGCCTTCAACGCGGCATCCGGGCAAAGCCATTGGCCAGGACCGCTCGACCTCGTGCGGGTCCACCCCTGGCTGGCGCTCCTCCTCCTGATACCTGTGTCGCTGATCGGGCTGTGGCAGGCGCCGCGCCGCGACCGCGGACCGAACCCGCCCATGACGTACCAACTGCCGCCGCGCAACACTGACTTCGCTGCCCGCGACGCCACGCTGCGGGAACTGCGGCAGCGCCTCACCTCGGCGAGCGGTGTCCCGATGCTGGTCGTGCGTGGGATGGGCGGTGTCGGCAAGACCCAACTCGCGGTCGAATACGCCTACCGACATCTTGAGAAGTACCGGTTCATCGCGTTCGTGCATGCCGGGGACGCCGATCGGGTGGCGTCGCAGTTCGTGTCTCTGGCCGGGGAGCTGGGGCTGGCGGAGGCAAGCTTCGACCAGGTCATCCCGCGGGTGTACGGCAAGTTGGCGGACCGCAGGCCTTGGCTGATCATCTTCGACAACGGGGAGGAACAGAACACTCTCACGCACGCGCTGCCGTCGGGTGGCCTGGCGACCAACGGCCATGTCATCGTCACCACCAGAGTGAGGAACTGGTCGAGCAGTGCCGGTGTGATCGGTCTGGACGTGTTCGCCAGGCAGGAGTCGGTGAGACTGCTGACGCGTCGGGTGCCCGGCATGACCGCGGCGGTAGCGGACCGGATCGCCGAGGAACTGGGGGACCTGCCGCTGGCGTTGGAGCAGGCAGCCGGGTACATGGAGTACAACCAGACGGCGCCCGATGACTACGTGATGCTGTTGGCGTCCCGGCTGGAGGAGATGATCTCGCTGCGCGCACCGGGCGACCGGTCGGCGGTGATGGTGGGGGCCCTGTGGCAGCTCAGTGTGCGAAGGCTGGAGGCGGAGCGGCCGCAGGCAGTGCGGATGCTGAGGCTGTGTGCCCTACTGGCGCCGGAGCCGATCCCGCTGGACCTGTTCACCCGTAGTCCCGAGATCCTGAACGTGGGCGCCGCCGATCCGCTGGTGTGGGACAGGACGGTCGGCGCCCTGGCCGGTCTGGGACTCGCGCGGCGCGGGAACGCATCCCTGGTGGTGCACCGGCTGGTGCAGGCCGCCGTCCGGGCCGATATGCCGGAGGAGGCGCATGCCGACGCCCGGGTCCAGCTGTGCCGGACGCTGGTCGCGGCCGTGCCGCACGACGTCCACGGTGACCCGGACGCGCGGCCGCGCTGGCAGGAGTTGCTCTCGCACGTCCTGGCGGTGACCAAGGACGATCCACCGGCCGAGTGCGCTGCGGAGACGGCGGTGCTGCTCAGGCTGGCGTCGGAATTCCTCATCCAGATCGGGGACTACCAGATGGCACTGCCTCTGTGTGAGCGTGCCCTCGCGATCGACGAGTCGATCGAGGGCCGGGATGCGGAGACCGGCTTCGATCTGATCACTCTGGCGCAGATCCACCGTGAGCTCCACGCGCCGGAGAGGGCCCGCCCACTCGTGGAACGCGCGCTGCGGCTGCACGAGTCCTGCCTGCCGGCGAACGATCCCGCTATCGGAACGGACCTGGCCACGCTCGCGCGCACGCTGTGCCTCCTCGGTGAACACCGTGCGGCGCTGCCACTGGCCGAGCGGGCGCTGCAGATCGACGAGGCGGCGCTCGGGCCGAACGACCCGTACGTGAGCTTCGACCTGATTGCACTGGCGAACGTCCATGTCGACCTCGGCGACTACGAGGCGGCCCTGCCGCTGATCTCACGGGCACTGCAGATCCGCGAGGCCGTCTATGCGCCGGACCACCTGTACATCGGCTACGTCCTCATCCTCCAGGCCAAGGTCCTGCACGCGATGAACACCCCGACCGCCGTGGATTTCGCGCGCCGGGGTGCACAGATCCTGCAGACCCGGCTGGGCCGGACCCACCCCAAAACCGAGGATGCCTTCGCTCTGGTCGACCGGCTGCGTCGACTGACGTGACGAGGACACCGGGGCCGGCAAGGCCGCTGTGCAGCGTTCCCGGAGGTGGCCGAGTTCCTTGGCGGGGTCGGCTTATGGTGGCCCGGTAGGGGAAGTTGGCTGTTCCGCCGCCCACCCCGCCCTTTCGCCTCCAGCCGGTTCCCAGTCTCGTATTTGCGGCCGCTGTGCTCTGCACGAGGCGCCGGTTCCGGTTACGCCGCCGATGGCCGGAGATACGCCGAGCCGTCTGCAGGTTGTGTTCGTCGAAGAGCCGGCGCAGACAGGCGGCGTGGAAAGCCTCAGCATCAAGGTGGGCACAGGCCCAATGAATAGTGAGTTGCGACGCCCTGTGACCGTTGGCGAGACCTGTGCGCATCCTCGTTTCAGATCGCCTGCGTGGCCAGCCTGGACAGGGCCCGCACGGCAGGTGATCCGGGGTCGGCTGTCATCAGGACGACCTCCTGGTCGTCCTCGGGCACGAGCAGGATGTCGCAGTTCAACCGCAGCGCGCCGGCCTCCGGGTGGTTCAGGGTCTTGGTGCGATGCCCGGGAGCGTGGACGGGACGCGTCTGCCAGATCTGCCGGAACTCCTCACTGCCGGCGTGCAGTTCGGCCAGCAGCGCGGCCAGCTGCAGGTCATGCGGGTAGCGGTCGGCGGCCCGGCGCAGCCGCGCCACCACGATGTGCCCGAATTCCTCGGCGCTGGAGCTCTCGTACGTCCGCCCCTGGCCCAGGAAGCGGCGTCGGGCCAGGTTCGTCGTCCCGCGTCCAAGGTCGGCGCCGAGCAGTGCCCGGGCCAGGGGGTTCCAGGCGACAACGTCGTACGCCGCGTCAGTGACGATGGCACCGGTCTGCGGGAGCCGCTCCAGCATCCGGGCCACGTGCGGGCGCACCCGCCGCACGGCGCTGATGCCGGGCGGCGCGCTCGAACCCGCCAGGCGGAACAGATGGCTGCGCTCGGCCGGCGTGAGCCGCAGCGCGCGGGCCAGCGCGTCCAGGATCCGGGCCGATGGCCGCGGACCCCGGGCCTGCTCCAGCCGCGTGTAGTAGTCGACCGACATGTGGGCGAGCTCCGCCACCTCTTCGCGGCGCAGACCCGGTGTGCGGCGGTCGGTGCCCGTCGCCGCCAGGCCGATCTCGTGCGGACGCAGGGCCGCCCGGCGGTCCCGCAGGTAGTGGGCCAGCTCCTGCCGCGCCATACCGCCTCCTCCCACTGCCTGGTACAGGCTGTCCCTGGCATGGCACCCACGACCAGGGAAGTGTGGGTGCCATGAATGAACGCACAGCTCTGGTCACCGGTGCCAACAAGGGCATCGGCAAGCATATCGCCCGGCTGCTCGCCGCCGAGGGCCTCACCGTGTACGTGGGCTCCCGTGACCCCGGGCGCGGGCAACGGGCCGTCGAGGAGATCGGAGCCGGGGCCCGTCTGCTGGTCCTCGACGTGAGTGATCCCGACGGCATCGCACAGGCCGCGGCTCAGATGGACCGCTTGGACGTGCTGGTCAACAACGCCGGCATCTCGCCGACACTCGCCCCGCCGACCGACACCGGCGTCGAGGAGTACCGGCGCACCTACGAGACCAATGTGTTCGGGGTAGTGGCGGTGACCAATGCCTTCCTGCCCGCCCTGCGCCGGTCCCCGAGCCCGCGCATCGTCAACATCTCCAGTGGCACCGCGTCGCTGACCTGGAGCACCACCCCCAACCCCCAGTTCACCCCGGGAAGCGGCGGCGGCGGCGCCTACCGGTCGTCCAAGGCCGCCCTCAATGCCCTCACCGTCCTCTACGCCCAGACGCTGGCCCAGGACGGCTTCAAGGTCAACGCGCTCGCCCCCGGCCTGCGGGCCACTGATCTCAACCCCCGGGCCGCCGCGGCCGGCGGCGACCCGTCCGAGGCCGCCCAAGGTGCCCTCCGCCTGGCCCTGCTGCCGGACGACGGCCCCACCGGTGGCTTCTTCTCCTGGGACGGAACCCCCGTGCCCTGGTGATCAGTCATGCGCGGAGGACGGGTGCCCGACCCCGCGCACTCGCTCTGCTGCCCACCCGCGCACTCCACGAGATCCAGACCCACAACCGCCCGGACCAGCACACCCAGGACTGGCAGCAGCGCTACGCGATCCGCGCCGGCATCGAGCCACCCTCTCCCAGAACGTCCGCTCCTGCGGCCTGCGCAGAACCCGCTACCGCGGCCTGCAAAAGACCCACGTCCAGCACGTCCTGACCACGCTCGCATGCAACCTCACCCGCGTCGCCGACTGGATCGCCGACGCGACACCCACCCGACGCCGATCAACACGCTTCCACGCCCTCTGCACCGCCACCGCATAGGCACACAAGATCACCAACAGAGTCACGGCATTGCGCCTAGGCCACGCCCGGACGGCAACACCGGTCACGCGCGTGACCGGTGTTGCCGCCCACTTGGCACGCCGCATCTGGCAGGCGCCCTGCACCGGAGAGGCGGCTCCTCACATCTCCCGCAGGTACCTGGTGGGCTATCCGGCCAGTTCCTTGGAGATGCGGTCCAGCATGAACGCCGAGGACTCGCGGGCCCGCTCCTCCCAGGCGAAGACACACGCCGTGGCCACGCCGTCGAAGTCCAGCTCCCGCAGGGTGCCGAAGAAAACTTCCCAGTCGACCTCGCCCTGGCCGATGTCCAGGTGCTGGTGGATGCGGGCCGCGGTGCCGGGCGGGTTGAGGATGTACCGCAGCCCGCTGGAACCCTTGTGGTTGAAGGAGTCCGCGATGTGCACGTGCTGGAGCCTGTCACCGGCGTAGCGCATCATCGCCGCGATGTCGGCCGTCAGGTCGGCGCCGGACAGGTGGAAGGAGTGCGGGGCGCAGTACAGGTAGTTGACCCATGGCTTGTTGATCGCCCGGACGAGGTCGACGGCGGGGGTGTTCTCCTCGCAGAAGTCGTCCGGGTGGGCCTCCAGGTTCAAAGCGATGCCTTCGCGCTCGAACAGCGGGAGCAGCTCCTCCAGGGAGCGCCAGAACGCGGCCTCGCTCTCGGCGGCGCGCTCGGGGCGGCCGTTGAACTCGCTGTTCATCAACGGGCATTCGAGGTCTGCGGTGATTTCGATCATCCGCTTCCAGTAGTGGACTGCGGCCTGCCGCTCGGTCTCGTCGGGCGAGGACCACTTGTAGAGCGGCAGGACGGAGGAGAGCTGCACGCCGTGGGTGCGCAGGGCGTTCTTCAGCTCGGCGATCCGCTCGTCGTCCGCGCGCGGGTGCAGGAAGAACGGCATGAAGTCGTCGCGCGGCGACAACTCGATGTACTCGTAGCCGAGTTCGGCCACCGTGCGCACCATGTCGTCGATCGGCAGGGAGCGGAACATGTACGGGTCGAGAGCGATCTTCACGCGACACCTCCGTAGAAAGCGGGACGGGGCTTGAGGTCCGTGGCGACGACGCGGCCCGACTCCAGTGCCTCGACGGTCGTGGCGGTGATGACGGTGGCGGCGTATCCGTCCCAGGCGGACGGCCCGGTGGGCTCGTCACCGGCGGCAATGCCTGCGATCCACTCCCGGAACTCGGTGTCGAAGGCGTCCCGGAAGCGGCCGACCCAGTCGGTGAGCACCTCGGTGCTGTGCTGGGCGGCCCTGCGGACCGCGACGGTGGCCGGGTCGGGCAGCCGTACGAGGCCCTCCTCGCCGACTGCCTCACACTGGATGTCGTAGCCGTACTGGCAGTTGACGAAGACCTCAAGGTCGATGCGGACGCCCTTGGCGGTCTCGAAGAGCATGATCTGCGGGTCCTTCAGGTGCGCGAACCGCCTGCTCGTGGCGCGCGGGGTGAGCACCTGGGTGGAGACGATCTCGTCGTCGAGGAGCCAGCGCAGCACGTCCACCTCATGCACCGCCGTGTCCAGGGCCGCCATGGCAGAGGTGTACGACTGAGGGACGGTCGGGTTGCGGTGGGCGCAGTGCACGATCAGCGGCTCACCGATCCGGCCCGCGTCGATGACCTGCTTCATCTGCCGGTAGCCGGCATCGTAGCGGCGCATGAAGCCGACCTGGACCAGGCGGCGGCCGTGCGCGGTCTCGGCCTCGATGATTTTGAGGCAGTCCTCGGGGGTGGTGGCCAGGGGCTTCTCACAGAACACCGGCTTACCGGCGGCGACCGCGGTCAGCACGTGCTCGGCGTGTGTGGGGCCCCACGAGGTCACGAGGACGGCGTCGACATCCTCGGAAGCGATCAGGGCGGCGCTGTCGGGCAGTACCCGGGCGTTGAACGGGGCTGCCGCGTCCTGGGCGCGGGCGGTGTCGATGTCGGTGACGGCGGTTACCTGCACGCCGGTGACGGTGTGGGTGAGGCGACGGATGTGTTCTTTGCCGATCCAGCCGGCGCCGATGACGCCTACGCGTACGGTCATGTGGATTCCTACCTGGTCCTGAACTAGGAGAAGCGCGTGCGGAGTTCGGCTTCGAGGGTTTCGAGGGAGCGCCCCTTGGTCTCGGGGACGCAGAGCTTCACGAAGGCGACGGCGAGGATGCCCAGCACCGCGAAGAGGAAGAAGGTGTTGGACACGCCCACCCCGTCGACCAGGGAGGGGAAGGCGAGCCCGATGGCGAAGTTGGTCAGCCACAGTACGACGGCGGCCATGCCCATCCCAGAGGCGCGCATCCGCATGGGGAAGATCTCCGAGAGCATCAGCCAGGTCACCGGTGAGATCGCGCCTTGCTGGAAGGCGAGGAAGGTGACGGTCATCGCGAGCACGAGGTATGCCCGGGCGTCGCCGGACGGCAGGAGCAGTGAGAAGACACCGATCAGCACCAGCGCGGCTGTGGTTCCGAGCTGTCCGGTCATCAGCATCGGACGGCGGGGCACGCGGCCCAGCAGCCAGATCCCGACGAAGGTGGCGAGCACGGAGACGACACCGTTGGCGATGTTGGCGGTCAGCGCGCTGTCGGAGGTGAAGCCGGCGTCGGTGAGGATCTGGGTGCCGTAGTACATGATCGTGTTGACACCGGTGACCTGTTGCACGATCGCGATCCCGAAGCCCACGAACATCAGCCTGCGGATCCAGGGTGTGGCTTTGATGTCCGCCCAGCCACCGAGCCGCTGCTCGGCGTCCTTGACGGCGAGCGCGGCCACCTCTTTGAGCTCGGCCTCGGCCCGCTGCCGGGTCCTGACTTGCTTGAGGACGTCCAGGGCCTCGTTGTAGCGGCTCTTCGAGGCCAGCCATCGGGGACTTTCCGGCATCACCAGGACGCCGAACCAGAGAGCCACGGCCGGTAGTGTCGCCACGACCAGCATCCAGCGCCACACACCGCCGGACTCGTCGCCCACCCGTGCGATGACCGCGTTGCAGGTGAACGCGGTTAGTTGGCCGGTGACGATCATGAGTTCGTTACGGGTGACCAGTGCGCCCCGCCGCTCCGCGGGGGAGATCTCCGCGAGGTACACGGGTACCGTGACCGACGCGCCGCCGACCGCGAGACCGAGCACGAACCTGGCCACGACCATGACCTCGGTGTTCGGGGCGAGGGTGGCGGCCAGCGCGCCGACGAAGAACAGGACGGCCAGCGTGAGGATGCTGCGCCGTCGGCCGCGTGTGTCCGAGAGCCGTCCTCCGACGACCGCGCCGAGCGCGGCGCCCAGCAGGAGGGAGCTGGTGACCATGCCCTCGGTGATGGGCGTGAGTCCGAGGTCGTCGGTCATGTACGGCAGGGCGCCGTTGATGACGCCGGTGTCGTAGCCGAAGAGGAGCCCGCCGAAGGTGGCCACGACCGTGATGAGCCGCAGTCGGCGGGAGACGACCGCAGGGGGCGCGTGGTCCGTGACCGGGCCGGTGCCGAGCTTGACGTCCATGGTGCCTCCTAACCGAGCTTCGGGCGTCGGGTACCCGTCAGCCCGCAGCTCGCCAGGTGCTCACGGGTGCTGATCGCGATGGGCAGCGGCACCTCGGGCGCACACGGATACAGGTCCTGCTCGACGATCACGAACAACTCAGCGTCCAGCTTGGCCAGTTCGGCCACCACGTCGGCCGGGTTCGGCACCCCCGCGGGTGGTGAGACACACACCCCGCGCTTGACGGCTTCCCCGAAGCCCAGGTTTTCTGCGGCGACCTGGGCGAGGATCTCGGGGTCCATCTGCTTGATGTGGACGTAGCCGACGCGCTCGCCGAACCGGCGGATCAGGTCCAGGTTGTCGCCGCCGCCGTAGGCCACGTGCCCGGTGTCCAGACACAGGTTGGTGTAGCGGGCGTCGGACTCGTTCAGCAGCCGCTCGATCTGCGGCTGGGTCTGGATGTGGCTGTCGGCGTGAGGATGGACGACCAGGCGTATGTCGTAGTCGTCCAGGAGGAGCCTGCCGAGCCGGTCGGCGTTCTTGCCGAAGCCCGCCCACTGCTCGGCGGTCAACTCAGGGGTCTCGGTGAACGCGCCGGTCTTCTCGTCCCGGTACATGGGCGGGATCAGGACCAGATGGTGCGCGCCGGCCGCGGCGGTCAGGGCGGCCACCTGACGGACATGGGCCAGCATCTCGTCCCAGGCCTCGGGCCGGTGCAGGGCGCCGAACGCGGTGCCCCCGGAGACCTTCAGACCCCTGGCGTACAGCTCTTCCGTCAGCCGCTGCGGGTCGGTGGGCAGATAGCCGTACGGGCCGAGCTCCAGCCACTCGTATCCGCCCCGGGCGAGCTCGTCGAGGAAGCGGGTGTGCGGCACCTGGTGCTCGTCCTCGGGGAACCACACGCCCCAGGAGTCGGGCGCGGAGCCCAGGCAGAGATTGCCGACGGTGGTGCGCAGGGGGGTTGGCGCCGTTGCCATGGTGTGTCCTTCGGGGAGGGGGACTCAGCTGGAGGTGGGGAAGTTGAAGCCGGCGGAGACGTGCTGGGCCTGCTGGGGCCAGCGCGTGGTGACGACCTTGGGGCGGGTGTAGAAGCGGATGCCCTCGGGGCCGTGGATGGGGGAGTCGCCGATGAGAGAGTCCTTCCAGCCGCCGAAGGAGTAGTAGGACATCGGGACGGGCACCGGCACGTTGATGCCGATCATGCCGACCTTGATCCGGCGCTGGAAGGTGCGGGCCGCTTCGCCGGAGGCGGTGAACAGGGCGGTGCCGTTGCCGTACGGGTTGGCGTTGACCAGGTCGATGGCCTGGTCGAGGGACTCGGCGCGGACGACGGCGAGAACCGGCCCGAACAGCTCCTCCTTGTACGCCTCCATCTGCGTGGTGACGTGGTCCAGGAGGGAGGGGCCGGTGAAGAATCCGTCCTCGTGGCCGTCGATCTTCAGACCGCGGCCGTCGACGACGACGGTGGCGCCCTGGGTCTGGGCAGTGCCGACGGCGTTCTCGACGCGATCCTGGGCGGCCTTGGTGACCAGCGGTCCCATTTCGGTGCCCGGCGCGTCACCGGGGCCGACCTTCACTTCGTTCGCCTTGCGCTTGAGGATGTCCACCAGCTCGTCCGCCGCGTCGCCCACGGCGACGGCCACCGACACGGCCATGCAGCGCTCGCCGGCCGAGCCGTAGGCCCCGGCGGTGATGTGGTTGGCGGCGAACTCCAGGTCCGCGTCCGGGAGGACGACGGCGTGGTTCTTCGCGCCGCCGAGGGCCTGGACCCGCTTGCCGTGCGCAGTGGCCCGTTCGTGCACGTACTTGGCGATGGGGGTGGAGCCGACGAAGGAGACGGCCTCGATGCCCGGGTGGGTGAGGATCGCGTCGACGGCCGGCTTGCCGCCGTGGACGACGTTGAAGACGCCGTCCGGCAGCCCCGCCTTCCTGTACAGACCGGCGACGAAGTTGGCCGCGGACGGGTCCCGCTCACTGGGCTTGAGGATGAAGGTGTTGCCGGTCGCGATGGCGATGGGGTGCATCCACAGGGGCACCATGGCCGGGAAGTTGAACGGGGTGATGCCGGCGACGACACCGAGGGGCTGGCGGAAGTTGTGCACGTCCACGCCGCGGGAGACCTGGTCGGAGAAGGCCCCCTTCATTACGTCGCCGAGGCCGCAGGCGAACTCGACGACTTCGCGGCCGCGGGTGATCTCGCCGCGGGCGTCGTCGACGGTCTTGCCGTGCTCGGCCGAGATGATCCGGCCCAGCTCCTCCTCGTGCTCGACCAGCAGTTGGCGGAAGGCGAACATCACCTGGGTGCGCTGGGTGAGCGAGGACTCCGACCACGTCTCGAAGGCGGCGGCTGCCGCTGTGACGGCCGCGTCCACGTCGGCGGCGCCACCCAGCACGACCCGTGCCTGCTCGGCTCCGGTGGCGGGGTTGAAGACCGGCTGAGTCGTGGCGGCAGAGCCCTGGGTGGGGGAGCCGTTGATCCAGTGGGGAATGGTGTTCACGGGAGCGGGGTCCTTAGAGGTAGTGGCGCTGTGCCTGCTTGTGGGCGGCGTAGGTGTCGTAGGCGGCCTGTGTGCTGTCGAGTGCGGAGACCTCGCTGACCGGTACGTCCCACCAGCCGTGGGCGGGCGGGTTGGGGCCGTACAGGTCGGTCTCGACGTGGACGACGGTGGTGCGGGTGGCCGCCTTCGCCTTCTCCATGGCCGAGCGGAACTCCTCGACGCTGGTGGCGTGCAGGACGTCCGCGCCGAGGCTGGACGCGTTGGCGGCGAGGTCGACGGGGAGCGCCTCGCCGTCGAGAAGGCCGGAATCGTCGTTGCGGAAGCGGTACTTGGTGCCGAACCGCTGCGAGCCGAGAGATTCTGACAGTGAGCCGATGGAGGCGAAGCCGTGGTTCTGTACGAGGACGACGATGACCTTCAGCCCCTCGGAGACCATGGTCACGATCTCCTGGGCCATCATCAGGTATGAGCCGTCACCGACCAGGACGACGACCTCACGCGACGGGTCGGCCATTTTGGCGCCGACGCCGGCCGCGACCTCGTAGCCCATGCAGGAGTAGGCGTACTCGACGTGGTAGGCCTTGGGGTCACGGGCCCGCCACAGTTGCTGCAGGTCACCCGGCATGGAACCGGCCGCGTTGATGACGACTGCGCGGTCGTCCAGGACGTCGTTGAGCGCGCCCAGGATCTGTGTCTGGGCGGGCAGCCCGCCGGTGTTGCGGTCCGGGGCGAAGCAGGTCTCTTCGATCTGCCGGCTGCGGGCGATGAGTTCACGCGTGCGCGTCCGGTACTCCGGAGCCACCTCCCAGCCCTCCAGCGCGTCGGAGAGGGCTTCGATGCCGAGCCGGGCGTCGGCCACCAGTGGCTCCGCCGAGTGCTTGACGGCGTCCAGGCGGGCGACGTTGAGGTTGACGAAAGTGACGTCGGGGTCACCGAAGACGGTGTGGCTGGCCGTGGTGAAGTCGGAGTACCGGGTCCCGATACCGAGGACGACATCGGCTTCACGAGCCAGCTCGTTGGCCGCGTAGGAGCCGGTGGAGCCGATGCCGCCCACCGCGCAGGGGTGGTCCCAGGGCACCGCGCCCTTGCCCGCGTGCGTGTCGGCGACCGGGATGCCGGTGGCGTCGGCGAACGCGCGCAGTGCGCTCTCCGCACCCGAGTACACGGTGCCGCCACCGGCCACGATCAGCGGCTTCCTGGCGTTCTTGAGCAGGGCTGCGGCCCGTGCGACGGCGGCTGCCTCCGGCACCGGGCGGCAGACATGCCACACCCGGCGCCGGAAGAAGGAGAGGGGCCAGTCGTGTGCTTCGGCCTGCACGTCCTGCGGCAGTGCCAGGGTGACGGCCCCGGTCTCCACCGGATCGGTCAGCACCCGCATGGCCGCCAGCGCGGCCGGGATCAGCTGCTCGGGCCGCTGTATCCGGTCGAAGTACTTCGATACGGCGCGGAAGGCGTCGTTGACCGTGACGTCGCCGCCTCGGGTGTCCTCCAGCTGCTGGAGCACCGGGTCGGCGGCCCGGGTGGCGAACATGTCCGAAGGCAGCAGCAGCACCGGGATGCGGTTGGTGGTGGCCAGTGCCGCGCCCGTGATCATGTTCGTGGAGCCGGGGCCGGTGGAGGTCGTGCAGGCGAAGGTCGCCAGCCGGTCACGCATCTTCGCGTAGGCCACCGAGGCGTGCACCATGCCCTGCTCGTTGCGGGCGAGGTAGTACGGCAGATCCGCCTCGCGGGTGACGGCGGCCTGGAGGAGGGCCTGGCCGATTCCGGCCACGTTGCCGTGCCCGAAGATGCCCCACACCCCGGGGATCAGGCGCTGTTCCTGGCCGTCCCGCTCGCTGTACTGGTTGGCGAGGAAGCGCACCAGGGCCTGCGCGGTGGTCAGTCGTACGGTGTTCATCGGTTCTCTCCGAAGGGCAGGCGGTCGTCGACGTCCTGCGTGTCCCAGGTGGCGCGCACCCAGCCGTGGGCGGGGTCGTCGCAGATCAGCCAGGCCCGGTCCAGTCCAGGCCCCGCCATGACGTTGAGGTAGTAGAGGTCATGGCCCGGCGCGGCGATCGAGGGGCCGTGCCAGCCGTGCGGGATCAGCACGGTGTCGCCGGAGCGGATCTCGGCGAGTACGTCCATGGGCCGTTCGGGCGTGCCGTAGACCCGCTGGTAGCCGAAGCCGTTCTCGCCGCCGGAGATCTCGAAGTAGTAGATCTCCTCCAGCTCCGACTCCTCACCGGGCCGGGCCTCGTCGTGCTTGTGCGGCGGGTAGGAGGACCAGTTGCCGCCGGGGGTGAGCACCTCGCACACCAGCAGCTGCTCGGCGTCGAAGGTCCCGGGCAGGCAGTAGTTGTTGACCTGCCGGGAGCAGGCGCCGGCACCGCGCAGTTCGACGGGGACGTCCTCCTTGCGCCCGTACCGAGCCGAGTGACCTCCCTGCTCGGTACGGGCGCAGGGCAGCGCGAACGACCCTCCCGTCACGCTGCTGATCAGGGCCTCCGACGCGCGGGGAAGATAGGCGAAGTCGGTGACTGAGGCGAACACGTCTGCCCGACCGGCGAGTTCGAAGGTCGTGCCGCCCGTGGTGACGGTGCAGGAGCCCGTCAGAGGCAGGACCAGGAACTCGCTCTCCCCGGTGGGCAGAACGTGCTCGCCGCCCGGATCCAGGGTCAGGACCTTGAGTCCGGAGTATCCCCAGCCCGCTGACTCCGGCGTGACCAGGAGGTCGTAGGGCCCGTCGGCCGAAGTCCCCTTCGGCAGGTGGTACTTGCCGGTGTCGCTCACAGCAGGCTCACCGCCCGGTCCACGGCACCGGCGACATCGCCGTTCGAGGGGTAGAGCAGGGAACGGCCGACGACCAGGCCCTGCGCGGTGGGTTGCTTCAGTGCCTTGCCCCAGGAGGCGAAGGCCGCGTCGGCGTCCTTGACCTCACCGCCGAGCAGCAGCGCCGGGAGAGTGGAGGAGGCGAGGACCCGCTCCATGTCGTCCACGACCGGCAGCTTCAGCCAGGTGTAGGCGGTGCGGCGGCCGAGTCCCGAAGTGATGGTGACCGACTTGACGACGGCGTCGGTGGACAGGTCGTTGCGGATCCTGCCGTTCTCCCAGACCGAGATGAACGGCTCGACCATCGCGATGAGTTGACGGTCGTTGAGTTCGTCGACCGCGCGGGCGGTGTTCTCGAGCACGGACGGGGTGATGGGGTCCTGCAGGGCGATGCGGGTGAGCATCTTGCCGCCGTCGAAGCCCATCGCGGCGATGGTGGCGGCGTCGTAGCCGGTGAAGCGGTCGTCGATCTCGAAGACGGAGCCGGCGAGGCCGGCGCGGTTCATGGAGCCGAAGACACTCTTGCCGTCGAGGACGCCCAGCAGGAGCAGGTCTTCGAGGATGTCGGCGGTGGCGAGTACGCCGGTCACACCGGGGCGGTCCAGCGCGATGCACAGGCGGTCGAGAAGGCGGGAGCGGTCGGCCATGGCGGACGGGTCGGCGCCGACGCGGTTGGCGCCCCGCGCCGGGTGGTCGGCGGCGACGATCATGGCCCTGCCGTGCTCGCCCAGCAGTGCGGTGGCCTTGACACGTCGCGTGGCGGCGGCTGCGATGGCGCCGGGTTCGTTGACCCGGGCGGCCACGATCCGGCTGAGGTGGTCGGGCATCTGGTCGTCAGGCCTTTCGTTCCGTGAGGGCTTCGGCGGGGCCGGCAGATGCCTCGCGGAGCGTGGCGTCGACCTCGGTCTGGGTGGGCATGGCGTCGGAGCAGGACAGCCGGGACGCGACGATGGCGCCGGCGGCGTTGGCGAAGGCGACCGTGCGGTGGGTGTCCCAGCCGGACAGCAGTCCGTGGCAGAGAGCCCCGCCGAAGGCGTCGCCGGCACCCAGTCCGTTGACCACGTCCACCGGGACGGGCGGGATCTCAGTCCTGGAGCCGTCCCGGTCCATGGCCAGGACGCCCTTCGGGCCCTGCTTCACCACGGCCAGCTCCACACCCGCCGCCAGCAGTGCCTTCGCGGCCGCGTACGGCTCCCGCTCACCGGTGGCGACCTCGCACTCGTCGAGATTCCCGACCGCCACCGTCGTATGGCGCAGCGCTTCTTGGTAGTACGACCGCGCGGCGGCCGGATCGGCCCAGAACATGGGCCGCCAGTCCAGGTCGAACACCGTCGCCCCCGACGCGGCCCGGTGCGCCAGCGCGGCGAGCGTGGCCGACCGGCTCGGCTCCTCGCTCAGCCCGGTCCCCGTCACCCAGAACACCGTCGCGTCCCGTACCGCGTCGAGGTCCAGTTCGTCGGCCCGGACATCCAGGTCCGGGGCCTTCGGCAGCCGGTAGAAGTAGAGCGGGAAGTCGTCCGGCGGGAAGATCTCGCAGAAGGTCACCGGTGTCGGCGCGATGTCCGACGTCCCGACGAACCGGGCGTCCACGCCGTAGCCGTTCAGCGCCTGTCGCACGAAGTCCCCGAACGGATCCTGCCCGGTCTTCGTGATCACGGCCGCCGTCCGCCCGTACCGCGCCGCCGCCACGGCCACATTCGTCGGGCTGCCGCCGAGGTACTTGCCGAACGAGGTGACCTCGGCGAGCCCCACACCGGTCTGGAGCGGATACACGTCCACCCCCACCCGGCCCATGGTCAGCACTTCGAACGGCATGACGCTTGTTTCCCTTCGCTCCGGAGACTCCGGGGAGCTGCGACAGGATGTCGCAGAAGAACCTCTGTCGCGCTCTACTAGCGCGCTCTAGTGCTAGTACGATGACCCCAGTCCAAATGTCATGTCAATAGCCTGTTGCCGTAGGATTTCGAGATCACGGCCATGGTGGGCGGCATCGGAGGGTGGGTTCACGGTGGATGCATCGGGCAGGCAGCGGCCCACGATGGCGGACGTCGCCAAGAAGGCGGGTGTCTCGCGGGCGCTTGTCTCGATCGTGTTCCGCAACCAGCCGGGCGCGAGCGAGGAGACCAGGCAGCGGGTACTGCGCGTCGCCGACGAGATCGGCTACCGGCCCGACAGCGCGGCCCGACTACTGGCCCGGGGTCGCAGCCGCACGCTCGGCGTGATGTTCACCGTCCAACAGCCCTTCCACACCAATCTCATCGAGGGCATCTACCCCGAGGCCGAGCGACTCGGCTACGAGGTGCTGCTCTCCGGCGCCACCCAGAGCCGCAGCGAGGAGAAGGCCGTGGAGGCGCTGCTCAGTCACCGCTGCGAGGCGGTGATCCTGCTCGGCTCCTTCGCCGAGCCCGCTTTCCTCGACGAGATCGGACGCCGCACGGTCGCCGTCTCCGTCAGCCGCCGCGTCGCGCACGCCCACGTGGACTTCGTGCACTCCGCCGAGGGCAAGGGCGTACGGCAGGCCATGGACCACCTGGTCGAGCTGGGGCATCGCACGATCGTGCACATCGACGGCGGCCGTGGTCCGGGCTCGGCCGAGCGCCGTCGCGCCTACCGGGCCGCGATGCGCCGACACGGACTGCAGGCCGAGGAACGGATCATCCCCGGTGAGCACACGGAACAGTCCGGCATCGAGACCGGTCGCCTTCTGGTGGCGGAGCGCGACGAGGGGCGGGTACTTCCCACCGCGGTCCTGGCGGGCAACGACCGCAACGCGATGGGTCTGTTGATCTCCCTCACCCGGGCGGGCATCGAGGTTCCGCGCGATCTGTCCGTGGTCGGTTACGACGACAGCCATCTCTCCCATCTCATGCCGATCGGCCTGACCACCGTGCGTCAGGACGCGGGGCTCATGGCCGAGTACGCGGTACGTTTCGCGGTGGAACGCCTGGAGGGACCCCAGCGGGAGCTGCAGGAGGCGGTGGTGGAGCCGAAGCTCGTGGTCCGGGGGACCAGCGCACCACCGCCGGCGGACTGAGGGGGCGTCAGGCGGCGTCGAGCGGCACTCCTGCCCCGCGCTCCCGCTCTTCCGGGAAGATGATGCCGCCCTGCCGCCGGATGTCGTCCATCACCTTCAACGTGGTCACGGAGTCGCCCAACGGGCGCAGCGGTGACTGGAGTTGGCTTCCGGCGATGCGGCGCGCCACCTCCGCGGCCTCGAAGTGCAGCGCGTCATGGGCGGTGTGCGGTTCGGTGTACGTCATCCGCGTGCCGCTTCCGGCGAGCGTGAGGACGATGTCGCCGGGCTGGTGGAACGGGCCCGGCAGATGCAGCGTGCCGTGGGTGCCGGCGATCGTGGCCGTGGTGGGCGTGTCACTGAAGAGGGTGGTGTGGATGATGCCCTGAGCGCCGTCGGCGCCCCGGAGGAGGGCGGAGGTCTGGCCGTTGACGCCCGCCGGGTGTGGCTGGGCGGAGGCCAGCACTTCCACGGGTGTGCCGAGGACCGAGACGGCGAAGGCGACGGGATACGTGCCCAGATCGAGGAGGGGGCCTCCCGCCAGGTCGGGTCGGAGGATGCGGTGCCCGGCGGCGAAGTGTTCGCCGTGGTCGGCCAGCACTGTGCGGATACCGCCGAGGGCGCCGGAGTCCAGGATCTGCCGGACGACGTCGAACCGGGGAAGGAAGAAGCTCCACAGGGCCTCGGCGCAGAACAGGCCGCGTTCCTTGGCGAGTTGAGCGATCTCGGTGGCCTGGACGGCGTTCAGGCCGAGCGGTTTCTCCACCAGTGTGTGCTTGCCGCCTTCGAGGGCGATCCGGGCGCACGCCAGGTGGGCGGTGTGTTCGGTGGCGACGTACACGACGTCGACGTCTGCCGCCGCGGCCAACTCCTCGTAGGAGCCGTAGGGGTGGGGGATGGAGTGGCGGTCCGCGAACTCCCGGGCGCGGGTGACGTCGCGGGATGCGACGGCCGTGAAGCGCTGCCGGGTGTTGCGCTGTACGGAACGCACGAAGTGTTCGGCGATCCAGCCGGTACCGAGCACGCCCCACCGTAGTACGGGAGCATCTCCTGGGTCCGGGGTGCGCGGAGCCGGCAGGACGCTGGGGAAGACGGGCATGTTCAGACCTCCGGGACCTGGACGGTGACGGTCCGGCCCCCGTTCTTCATGGACGTGATGACGGCCTCGGCCACCGCGTTCGCCTGCAGACCGTCGTGCGCCGTGGCCAGAGGCGGCGGGCTGCCGGCGGCCACGGCATCGATCCAGACCTGGAGTTCGAGGCGGTAGGCGTCGGCGAACCTGGGCCGCCAGTCGGCCGGGTAGCCCAGCGAACGGGACCGGGCCGAGTCGGCGACCAGTCGGGCAGGGTTGGTCAGGGCCAACGTGCCGTGCTCGCCCACGACTTCACAGCGGACGTCGTAGCCGTACTCGGCGTTGAGGAACACCTCTACGGTCGTCAGCGCACCGTTGGCGGTGCGCAGCAGCATCAGGTGCGGGTCGCGTAGCCCGGTCGATGCGCAAGCGGAGCGGGGGGCATGCCAACTTACGTCCACGACCGGGGAGTTGAGCAGCCACGGCACGGTGTCGAACTCGTGGATCGCCGACCCGGTGACGCTCGACTCGTCGGTGGCTCCGGGCGCGGAGGAGACCCCTCGACTGACACAGTGCAGCAGCAGCGGCGCCCCGCAGACCCCTGCGGCCAGCGCCTCCCGCAGCTCCACGAAGGCCGGGTCGAAACGACGCATGAACCCCAGCGAGATCAGCGGTCGGCCTGCTCGTCGTTCCTCGTGCACGACACGGAGACATGCGTCGAGGGTGGGGGCGAGGGGCTTCTCGCACAGAACGGGTTTTCCCGCCCGTACGGCCGCGACGGACAGGTCGGCGTGGGTGGAGTCGTGCGAGGCCACGACGACGGCGTCGACCGCCGGGTCGGCGATCACCGCGTACGGGTCTGCGGTGGCGCGGGCGCCCGGGAGGCCACCGGCGACGCCGGTGGCCCGTCCCTCGTCGAGGTCGGCGACCATGGTGACCATGGCGCCGCAGACATCTCGGTGCAGGGTCTTCGCGTGATCGGCGCCCATGTTGCCGGCGCCGATCACTCCGATCCGCAGGGTGGTCATGCCTCGGCCTTGCCCGCCGAGGCCCTGAGATCCGTCTCCTCGGGGAGTTCGTCGACATCGACGCCGCGGACCTGGGACAACTCGTGCTTGAGTGCGGCGAGTTCGGTGCCGCCGGCCATGTGGTTGGTGAGTTTTTCCAGCGTGATCTGCTCGCGGGCGGCGGAGAGTTCCATGGTTCCGAGGCGCAGGACGCTGAAGTGGTCGCCGACCATGTAGGCGTGGTGCGGGTTGTGGGTGATGAAGATGACGCCGAGGCCGCGGTCGCGGGCGGCGGCCACGTACTTGAGGACGACGCCGGACTGCTTGACGCCGAGCGCGGCGGTGGGCTCGTCGAGGATGAGGACGCGGGCGCCGAAGTAGACGGCGCGGGCGATGGCCACGCACTGGCGCTGGCCGCCGGAGAGGGTTCCGATGGGCTGGTCCAGGTCGTCCAGGACGATGCCCATCTCACGCAGTTCGTGGTCGGCGGTCTTCTTCATCGTCTCGATGTCGAGACGGCGGACGGGCCAGGGGCCCTTGGTCATCTCGGAGCCGAGGAAGAAGTTGCGCCACACCGGCATCAACGGCACGACGGCCAGGTCCTGGTAGACCGTCGCGATCCCCCTGTCCAACGCCTGGCGGGGGGTGGTGAAGTGCACCGGCTCGCCGTCGACGAGGAACTCGCCCTCGGTGTGCTGGTGCAGCCCGGAGATGATCTTGATGAGGGTGGACTTGCCGGCGCCGTTGTCACCGAGGACGCAGGTGACCTGGCCGGGGCGGACGGCGAGGTCCACACCGTGCAGGGCGCGGACGTTGCCGTAGGCCTTGCCCGCGTTGCGCAGCTGGACGAGGGGACGGTCCCCGTCCGTGGACGGCGTGTCGGTCTGGGTCGCGCCGTGGGTGCCGGGCGTGTTGTCGGTCATGAAGGTCACCTCCGGGTCGCGGTGCGCTGCACCCACAAGTTGATGAGGACGGCGCCGAGGAGCATCACGCCCAGGAACGACTTGAACCAGTCGGGATTCCAGCCCGCGTACACGATGCCCTGCTGCACCATGCCGAACATGAACGCCCCGAACACCGGGCCGATCGCGGAGCCGGCACCGCCGGTCAGCAGACAGCCGCCGATGACCGCGGCGGAGATGTAGATGAGCTCCTGGCCCACGCCCTCGCCGGACTGGACGGTGTTGAAGGAGAACAACTGGTGCATGCCGACGAACCAGGCGCCGAACCCGACCAGCATGTACAGCGAGATCTTCGTGAACGCCACGGGCACGCCGACGGCCCGCGCGGAGTCCTTGTTGCCACCGACCGCGAAGATCCAGTTGCCGTACCTCGTACGCAGCAGCACCCAGGTGGCGACGGCCGCGAACACCAGCCACCACACGATGGTGATCTTCACCTGGACGCCGCCGACGTCGAACGAGGACGCGAAGACCTTTTTGGCCTGGCCGAAGCCGCTCATGTCACTGATGTCGTCGGTGGCGACGTTCCCGGTGACCAGCTTGGTGACGGCGAGGTTGACGCCCTGGAGGATCAGGAAGCTGCCCAAGGTGACCAGGAAGCTCGGCAGCCCCGTCTTGACCACCAGCCAGCCGTTGAGGAACCCGATCCCCAACGACACCAGCAGTGCGGCGATCACACCGACCCACACGTTCGCGGTGAGTTGGTAGCTGAGCATGCTCGCGGTCAGGGCCGAGGTGATGACGGCGACGCCGGCGGAGAGGTCGAACTCGCCGCCGATCATCAGCAGGGCAACCGGCAGAGCCATGATCCCGATGGTCGACGATCCGTAGAGGATGTTCGCCATCGAGGCGCCATCCCGCACCGGCGGAGCGGCGATCAGGAAGAACACGTATACGGCGGCGGCGCCGAGGAAGACGCCCACCTCAGGACGCGCCAACAGCCGTAGAGCCAGGGGCCGTTCAGAGGTCCGGCCGTCGGTTTCCTTCGGGCCGGGGGCCGGCGGTGAGGTCACCGCCGGCCCGGCGTGCTGGGTCATACTCATCACCGGGTTCCGTTGGCGGCGAACTTGGCGACCTGGTCCACGTTCTCCTTGGTGATGAAGGCGGGGCCCGTGAGGACCGGGGCTGTGCCGCCGCCGCTGAAGTTGCCGTTGTTCT
Source organism: Streptomyces sp. NBC_00285 (assembly GCF_036174265.1). NCBI lineage: Bacteria > Bacillati > Actinomycetota > Actinomycetes > Kitasatosporales > Streptomycetaceae > Streptomyces > Streptomyces sp. NBC_00285. The sequence goes on from NZ_CP108055.1 coordinate 10,126,543, forward strand.
TGTAGAGCCAGAGCGAGTCGACTGCCAAGTAGCCCTGCAGGTAAGGCTGCTGATCGACCGCGAACTCGACGGTCCGGCTCTGGACGGCCTTGACGAGTTCCTTGTTGAGGTCAAACGTGGCGATCTTCGCCTTGCTGCCCGCGTCGGACAGCGACTGCACGGCGGTCAGGGCGATCGGCGCGCCGAGGGTGACGACCTGGTCGATGGACGAGTCCTGCCTGAGCTTTGCCGTGATTGTCGCCTTCACGGAGGGCATGTCGGTGCCGTTGACGTAGAGCGTGTCGGTCTTGCCGCTGAAGCCCTTCCTCAGACCGGCGCAGCGGGCCTCCAGAGCGACCTGCCCCTGCTCCTGGATGACACAGAGGGCGTGCTTGGCGCCGAGTTCGTTGAGGCGCGCCCCGAAGGCCTGGCCCGCGATGTTCTCGTCCTGACCGAAGTACTCCAGCAAGCCGAGCTTGTTCCAGTCACTGACACCGGAGTTGAAGCCAACGACCGGGATACCGGCCGACTTCGCCTTGTCGATGACGTCCTTGAGGGCGTCGGGCTTGGCGGCCGTCAGGGCGATGCCGTCGACCTTCTGGTCGATGGCGTTCTGGACGAGGTTGGCCTGGTTCCCGGCGCTGGGGTCGGAGGAGTAGACGAGCTTGATGTTGTCCTTGGCGGCGGCGGCCTGAGCACCCTTGCGTACCAGATCCCAGAAGGTGTCGCCGGGGGAGGCGTGGGTGACCATGGCCACCGTCATACGTGGAGTGGTGGCCTTGCCCGCGGAGGCCGCCGCGCCGTCGTCCTCGGACTTCTTGCCGCCGGAGCTGCTGGAGCAGCCGGCGGCGCACAGCGCGCCGGCCAGCAGGGTGGCGGTCAGAGTGGCGGCTCGGTGGTTTCTGTGCATGTCCCTTGCACCTCACTGTGCTGATCAGGGTGGGTATGGGATGCGGAGCCGGGGAGGAGGACCCGGCCCGGCGGGGGAACAGCTCTGCCGTGTAGGGCGCGGAAATGCTGACTACGACAGCGGGTGTGTGCTGTCCAACAACCTCTAGAGCGCGTTACTAGCGCGCGCTAGTTCACGTACTATGAAACGCCTCCAAGGCGATGTCAAGAGATTTGTCAGGACGTATCGACAAGGCTCCCGGCGACCGCTCGGACGGCTGGTGGGCGGGCTCGGAGGCGAGCGGAGTTCCCGCTCTCGAACGACACCGTCACCGCCAAGCGTGTTCCTCCGGCCTTCGGAGTCGGCCACGACGGTCCTCGGTATCGCGACCTCACGAGCGCTGTGTCGAGCAAGACCCGCGGAAGGACGGCGTGGTGACGTTCGGCCGCGGCAACTGCGCCGGCGGCTCGCTGACGTCCGACCGTGCCGCGCCGGCCTGGCGGGCGAAGCGGACGGAGTCGTCACACGCGTAGTGCCGGAGACCGACCCGCAGGGTGCCGCCATCGATGGTGGCTGCGGTTCGTCCCGAGTGATCGGTGCGTCAGGCCGCGAGGCGGAGTCTGCCCCGGCAGTGGGCTTGGTGGACCGGACGGTGCTCCTGCTTGAGGTGCAGAGCGAAGTAGGCGTCGAATTCGCCGTTGCTGATCAGGGCCCGCGGTTTCGGGACGGCTTCGGCTCCGGTTCGGCTCCGGCGAGTGACCAGCGGCGCCGGTGATGTCGAGACGGTCCTTGACTGCCAGGTGGCGGAACGCGTCCTCAGTGATGCCGACAGCGACGGGCTGGCCGCACCTCATCGGGCGATATGGGGCCACAAGGCCCTGCGTGTAGCGGGCAGCGGGTCCCTGACCGCGCTGGGGGCCGACGATGTGGTGGACGACCACCTGCGCTTCCGTCAGGGTTGTGGACCTTGCCATTGCGCATCAGCCAGCGGGTCGGCGTCTGGAGCAGCTGCACGTTTTCGTGCCCGGCACTGCAACCAGTGCCGGATGTCAAGCAGGCCAGTACGCCTACCGCGTGGCGAGCTCGCGTACCGTCGCCATGTCGCTGAACGGCAGCAGTTCCTCGTTGACGATCTGGTAGGTCTCGCTGCCTTTGCCCGCGATCAGGATGACGTCGCCGCGCTGTGCGGCGGACAGGGCGAAGGAGATGGCACGGCGGCGGTCGGCGAACCGCTCGAAAGTGGTGCCGCTCGCGAGCAGCCCCGGGACGATCTGATCCATGATCGCCCGGGGATCTTCGTTCCGGGGATTGTCCGAAGTGAGAACGCACAGATCGGAGTAGGTGCCGGCGATCTTCCCCATCCGGGCGCGCTTGGTGATGTCCCGGTCCCCGCCGCAGCCGAAGACCGTGACGACCCGGCCAGAGGCGAAGCCGCGGATGGTGGTCAGCACCTTCTCCAGTGAGTCCGGGGAGTGCGCATAGTCCACGATGACGGACGTGCCGTCCGGGGTCTCGTAGCGTTCGAACCTTCCCGGGATCGGGGGCATCTGCTCGAGAGCGGCGACCAGTCCGGCCAGACTGTGCCCGATGAGGTGGCAGGCTGCGACAGTGGCCAGTGCGTTGGAGACGGAGAACCGTCCAGGCACGGGGATCGCCGCCGGATACTTGTGGCCGGCGTGGTGCAGGGTGAAGCGGGTGCCGGCGGCGTCCATGGTGAGGTCGGTCGCCCGGTAGTCCGCCTCCGCGTCGATGCCGTACGTGACGACCGCGCCGGGCATCAGCGCCCCGACGCAGGCTCCGACCGGGTCGTCGGCGTTGACCACCGCGCGCCGGCACAGCCCCTGGAACAGACGCAGTTTGGCGTCCCGGTAGTTCTCCATGGTGCCGTGGTCGTCCAGGTGATCCTGCGTCAGGTTGGTGAACACCCCTACGTCGATGAACGAGTGGTCGAGGCGGTGGGTCAGCAGGCCCATCGACGTGGCTTCGAGGGCCACGACGGCGACACCGCGGTCGCGCATGCACCCGAGCAGATACTGGAAGTCCGGCGACTCCGGTGTGGTCAGTACCGACTGCGGCATCGGGATCAGTTCGTCGCCGATCCGGCTGCCGCCCGTCCCGATGACCCCCACCCTGGCGTGCTCGGCGACCCTCAGCACCGACTCCACCATGGAGGAGACCGACGTCTTCCCGTTGGTGCCCGTGACCGCCACCATCTTCATCTGCCGGCCTGGCTCCCCGTGGTAGCGGGAGGCGACGACAGCGGCCGCCTTGCGCGTGTCCGCGACGGCTACGACGCATACACCAGCTGCCGACGCCCAGGTCGCGACCGGAAGTTGGGCCGTCGCGGAGCAGATGAGTATCGCCACCGCGCCGCGTGCGAGAGCCGGTCCGATCGACTCCGGGCCGCCCTCGCGATGGCCGGGTACCGCGATGAACAGGGATCCCGGAGCGACGCGGTGGGCGTCGATGTAGATGCCTGCGGTGATCCCCGTCTCCGGATCGCCCTGGATGACTTCATGATCGTGCCCGGCGAGCAGCTCGCTCAACTTCACAAGGGTCCTCTCGAAGATGCGCCGGCTGCCGGTCGTCTGGCGGGCGGCGCGCAGGCGGCGCCAGGGCGCCAAATGATGACAAAGCGGGGGAATTGTGGCGAGAGCCGTCGCCGTGCGGTTGCAGAGGCGGGGAAGGGCAGCCGCGCAAAATGGTCCACCAGCAGGGGCGGAATGATCTGGGAAATGCCGAGAAGTGCCCGGACTCGCTAGCCGTGGCCGTGCAACGCGCGACAGTAGATCGCCGACGCGTTCACCGGGTCGACGGCCGCCGTGCACGCGGCGGACGGGCACAGGGCATGAGCGGCCTGGAACAGGCACTCTCTCATTGCGTATGTGCGACCCATGTGTGGAGTGTACGTCCAGCCGCGGGGGCGATCGTCCACCGCTCGTGCGCACTTCTGGCTTACTGCTGCCGTGCTGCCTCCGGCACCCGCGCCGCGAGGAACGCCGTGCGGCGGCGCAGCCAAAAGCCCGGCGACTCGTACAGCCGGATGGCGTTTGTGTGGCGCGCGGAGGTGTGCAGGAAGGGCCTCTCGTCGCGGGCTCTCGCAGAACGCGCCCAGATCGTCATTTGTGAGAGTGGCGCAACGTGAGATCCGTGGCCCCGGGCGGCTGGTGCCCGCGCAGGCGGGGCACCAGCCGGCTCGCCCCGGCGACAGAGCCCTGACAGACGCCGATCAAGTCGGTGAACTCCATGGCCCGGTGGAAGCCCCGCATCATCGCCGCCGGATCAACGGCGCCGTCGTCCTCTGCGAGATCAATGCCACAGGCCGAAGGCCCTCGCCTCGCCCGAGCCGCGACAGCCCGCGGGCATGAGCAACGGTGAATCTGGGCGCCTCCTGCGCGGGCCGCGAGGAATCTGGATCATGGGAGGGGGTGTTCTTCGCCCGCGTCGAGGAGCTCGGTCACGAGCCGACGGGCGTACGCGGCGTCGAGTCCGGCCGGGCGGAAGAGGATGCGGTACATCATGGGGGCGACCACGCGGTCCATCGCCGTCTCGACGTCGGGAGCGTTCTCCTCGCGGCCGATCGCGCGGGCGAGCATGACGTCGACCTGTTCGGCCGCGTAGGCCGAGCACTGACCGGCGTAGCTGCCGTCCGGGCCGCCGAGCAGAGCGTCACGGATGTAGGCGCGGCCGGAGGGGGACGACATCTCGTCAAGGAACTGTTCGGCCCAGGCCGTCAGGTCGGACAGCAGGTCACCGTGGTCCTCCGGCGCAGTGTCGGGCCGTAGGCGCTCCACCGCGACGTCCGACAGCAGCTCCTGAAGGTCGCCCCAGCGGCGGTAGATCGTCGAGGGGGTGACTCCGGCGCGCTGGGCGACCAACGGGACGGTCACCGCGTCGCGGCCCCGCTCCGACAGGATGTCGCGGACAGCGGTGTGCACCGAAGCCTGGACCCGTGCACTGCGCCCGCCGGGGCGCACCATCGGCTTACGACTCATGACCCCACCTTAAAGCACGGATTTTGCGTTTAGGTGGAGTGTGCCGGCTCGACGGCCGCGCCAGGGCTCCCTCGCCGGTCTCCCCGCTGCGCGCATCCGGTCCTGATCCCGACCGGAGCCGAACGGCATAGGGGCCGGTCCGGAACCGCCCGGCCCGCACGCCGCTCTCAAGCGGCCGGCGCGAGCGACCGGGCGGACTGCGTCCGCTCGTAGGCGTGGCCCACCCGCAGCAGCTGCCGCTCGCCGAAGGGCCGCCCGAGCAGCTGCATGCCGATCGGCATGCCCGCCGTGTCGTGGCCCACCGGGACGGACAGAGCGGGCACTCCGGTGATGTTGGCCGGGGAGGACAGACGCACGTAGGCGTCGGAGACGGCCTCGGTCGAGCCGTCGGACCAGGTGACGCTCTCCTGACCGGCCTTCACCGCGGTCATCGGGACCGCCGGGGCGGCGATCACGTCGACCCTCTCCAGAACGCGAGCCCATTCCTCCCGCATCAGCGTCCGGGAGCGCTGGGCACGCAGATAGTCGCCCGCGCCCATCAGCTCACCGGCCTCCAGGAGGATGCGGACGTCCGCCTGGTACAGCTCGGGGACCGTGCGCAGCGTGCCCTCGTGGTAGGCGGTGGCCTCCGGAACCATCAGCCCCCACTGCGTGGCCTGGATGTACCGGGTCATCGGGATGTCGATCTCGACGAGATGGACGCCGAGCGTCTCCAGCTGCGCGATGCCCCGGCGGACGGCGGTCTCCACCTCCGCGTCGACATGGTCGAAGTAGTAGTTGCGCGGTACCCCGACGCGCATGCCCTCCAGGTCCGGCTCCCGTTCCGGCCGGTGGTCGACGGCGGAGGTGTCCAGCGAGGCGGGGTCACGCGGGTCGTGCCCGGCGAGGATGTTCAGGACCAGGGCCGCGTCCTCGACGGTGCGGGTGACCGGGCCGACGTGGTCCAGCGACCAGGACAGCGATGTGACGCCGTGGCGCGGCACCAGCCCGTAGGTCGGCTTGAGGCCGACGACCCCGTTCAGCGCGGCGGGAACCCGGATCGACCCGCCGGTGTCGGTGCCGAGGGCGAAGGTCGCCGCCCCGGCCGCCACCGCGACGGCGGACCCGCCGCTGGAGCCTCCCGCGACCCGGCCGCGGTCCCAGGCGTTGCCGGTCTGCGGGGTGGTCAGGCCGTAGGCGAACTCGTGGGTGTGGGTCTTGCCGACCAGGACGGAGCCTGCGGCCCGCAGCCGGGCGGCGACCGTGCTGTCGGCGGCGGCGCGGTGGCCGGCCCGGACCCGGGAACTGGCGCTGGTGGGCGAACCGGCGACGTCGATCAGGTCCTTGAGCCCGGCCGGGACGCCGTGCAGCGGCCCCCGGAACATGCCGCGGGCCGCTTCCTGCTCGGCCTCCCGCGCCGCGCCGCGGGCCTGCTCAGCGGTGACCGCGACGTACGCCTCGACGTGCGGGTCCACCTGGTCGATGCGTTCGAGGACCGAGTCCACCAGCTCGACGGGGGACAGCCGGCGGGCCCGGATCTGCTGCGCGGCGTCGGCGAGGGTCAGCTCATACGGCTGCATCGTGCTTCTCCTTTCCGGCGCGGTAGGCGCCGGCGGGCGGGGTGTCCCCGAAGTCCAGCTCACGCAGGACCGAGACGACGGAGTGGATGTGGTCGGCGGTGGCGGCGACTGCGGCGTGGCGGTCATCGGGCAGCGGAAGTCCGGCACGGGCGGCCCAGCGGGCGGCCTCGGGCGGCGTGAGTTCAACGGAAGGCACAGGTTTCTCCTGATCAAGGGCGTGGCGACGAAGCACCCCGCAGCAAAAGCTAACAGTTTGCTTTAACTCGACCGTAGGTCCTACGGTCGAGTTAAAGCAAATACATTGCATTTACGGAAGGAGTCCCATGCCCGGCGTCATCTCCGACGTACAAGCGCTGGCCGACGCGCCAGCGATCTCCGACGCACCCGCGGCGTCCGGCGCACCCGCGCACATCGCTTATCAGGCCACCCGCACCCGTACGAAGAGGCGCACGGCTTCCTTCGCCCTCGACGTGTCGATACTCGCGGCCCTCCTGGCCGCGTCCAGCGCTCCGACCCCGCTCTACCCTCTCTACCAGGACCAGCCCTACTGGCCTCAGGCGCTGCTGTCGGCACCGTCTGGGCGCTGGGCGGCTTCTACTCCTCCCTCGGCCCGGCCCTCGTAGGCCTGGTGGCCCCCGACGCCCCGCAAGCAGCCCGTGGCATGGTCTTCTTCACCCTCAGTGCCGCCGCCGCGCTCACCGTATGGGCGCTGCGGCGCAGGCCGCCCCGCGCCACGGCGATCGGCGGCTGCCTGTCCGTCCTGCCCGCCGCAGCCCTGACCCTGAGCGGTCTGCACGGCGCCGGGCTGCCCGCCGTCTACGGCGGCGCGGTGCTGGCGGGCATCGCCTTCGGCGCCGTTTCCCAGGGGGCGCTGCGTATGCTCCTCGCCTCGCTCGACGAGCGGGACCGCGCCGCGACACTGGCCGCCTACTACATCCTCAGCTACCTCTCGATGAGCCTGCCCGCCGTCGCCGCGGGCGCCGCCACCCAGCACTACGGGCTGGGGACCACCTCACACGCCTACGCCATCACCGCCGCTCTCGTCGCCCTGGCGGCCCTGGCGGCACTCACCGCGTCACGACGCGTAGCGGCCAGCCCCGAAGCCGACCGCTCCCGCTGAAGAGAACAACCGACCGCTTCCGCTGAAGAGATCAAGGGAAACGACACACCATGCACACCTCCCCCGCCACCGCCCCCGTCCCCTCCTGGACCGTGGGCGGCGTCACCGTCCACCGCATCGACGAGGTCGCCCTGCCGCCCGCGACCGGACCCTGGCTGCTGCCCGACGCCACCCCGGAGGTGGTGACCGCCCAGGACTGGCTGCACCCCCACTTCGCTGGCCAGGACGGGATTCTGCACATCGACAGCCACAGCTTCGCGTTCGTCGTGAACGGGCTGCGCGTTCTCGTCGACACCGGCATCGGCAACGGCAAGGAGCGGGCCAACCCGGCCTGGCACAACCTGCGGACCGACTTCCTGGAGCGCCTCACCGCCGCCGGTTTCCCCCCGGACTCCGTCGACCTGGTGATCCTCACCCACCTGCACGCCGATCACGTCGGCTGGAACACACGGCAGGTGAACGGCGAATGGGTCCCCACCTTCTCCAACGCCCGCTACCTCACCTCCCGCACGGAGCGGGAGTTCTGGGCCACGTACGACATGGAAGCGGCACGCGAACAGATGTTCCGCGACTCCGTGATCCCGGTCGAACAGGCGGGTCTGCTGAGCACGATCGACGTCCCGCACAAGGGAGCCGAGATCGCCCCCGGCCTGCGCCTGATCCCGACACCCGGCCACACCCCCGGCCACGTCGCCGTGGAACTGACCAGCCAGGGGGAGACAGCGCTGATCTCCGGCGACTGCGTCCACCACCCCGTCCAGCTCGCCCACCCCGCCATCGGCGCCTGCGTCGACATCGACCCGCGCCAGTCCGAAGCCACCCGCCGCGAGCTGCTCGGCTCCCTCGCCGGCACGGACACCCTCCTCCTCGGCACCCACTTCGCACCGCCCACCGCCGGCCGCGTGGTCGCCCACGGCGACGCCTACCGACTGGAACCCGTCCCCGCTTCCTGATTGCCGTTGCCACGCCGTCTCGGTCACCGCAGGTATGGCCCAGCCCCTCGGACCCCACCACCTCCCACGTACTGGGGGATACGCGGCTTGAGTCGATGGGTTTCCCGCGCTGGAGTCGTATCTGGCGGGGATCGAATCGGACGACGCCGACCTGCAGCCTCAAAGGAACAACATCGAGAGACAGCGGAGGTGTCCCCTCAATGAGACATACAGAAAACCTGCAGACCACTACAGCGGAACGGGACATCCCGATTGCGGGCCTCCGCTGCCCCCGAGGGGCCCGCTCCCGTTCGCGAAAGGTAGGCCCGTCGTGCGGTACGACTGCGCCGTATGCCTGAAGCCGTTACGTAGCGCCCACTCGTCGTCCCAGGTGTCCGAGGGGTAGCAGCGGCCCCACCCGTCAGGCGTCGGTGAAGTCGGCGATCACATCGAGCGTGGACTCGACCGAGTTGAGCTGGGTGTTCAGGTGTTTGATCCACCGGCCTTGGGTTGGAGAGCGGCGTGCGGGGCGACGGTTCCGGTGATGAAGCGGCGGATCTCGGTGAGCTTGCCGTGGTGATCGCGACCTCGTATGCCTGGAGTTCGGCGGGGTCGGCGCAGAACTTGTAGCCGTCCGGCCGGGTCCAGATCAGGGGAGGCCAGCCGTGTTCGGTGCTGGTGTCCCGCAGGCAGGCCAGGCCCGAGCGGGTCTGGTGGGGCGACAGCTCGCTGGATCTGACCAGCTGGACGAAGGTCAGACCGGCCGGACGTGCCTCGAACAGCACGAACCGGATGGTGTCGGCGTGTCGCTGGGAGGCTGCCGATCTACGCTCGGAGGCGCGCGGCATCGCCTACTCGCCTTGCAGGAGCCGGGCCAGTTCGCCGTCGACGTCGACCTTCCCGGTGTCGACGGCCGTCTCGATCCAGTCGAGCGTCGCGCGAACGCCGGCGACGTTCTCGTGCACGATCGTGCGTTCGTCGTCACCGAGCTGGCGGTCGCGCAGGCCCGGAACGACCCGGCCGGACGCCGCGACGAACGCGTGGCAGGCGGTGACCAGGTCCAGGAACTCCACCGACCGGTCGATCGCGCGGATCGCCGGCGCGACCGGGCTGGTCTGACCGAAGTCCTCGCGGGCCTGCCGGCCGCCCGCGGCTCCGGCCAGGTCCCCTGCCGCAGAGGACTGTTGGCGACCGCCTCCGGCGCGGCCCCCGTGCCAGCGGGGTCCGAGAGTTGGAAATTCTCTGTAAACGAGTTGATTCCGATGTGTTGACGGCCTGAGCCGCTCGGTGCTTCACTGCCGGAACCGGTTCCGAAACCGGTTCCGGAACCGCTCCCGGTATCGGTTCCGCGGGTCTCTGTACGATCGGCCCTTCGGTGCGGGAGGACGTTCCCGCCGCTGCATGCAGGAGAGGAGGTGGCATGGGAGTCACCATCGCCGACGTGGCCGCCCGGGCCGGCGTCAGCAAAACAACCGTCTCGCGCGTGCTCAACAGCAAGGGCGAGATCAACGAGAACACGGTCCTGAAGGTCCGCAAGGCGATCTCGGAGCTCGGCTATGTGCCGAGCGCCGGTGCGGTCGGCCTCGCCCGCGGCACGACACAGATGATCGGCATGCTGGTCCCTGACCTGGCCTGGGCCTGGGCCGGCATCGTGCAGGCGGTCATCGAGACCCTGGAGACCGAGGGCTTCGGACTGCGCATGCTGACCTGGAACCGCGCAGAGGAATCACTGCGCCGCCTGGGTCTGCAGGTCGCTGCCAAGTCGTTCGACGGTCTGCTGGTGATAGAGCCCGAGGGGGCCATGGGATACATCACCGAACTGCACGAAACGGGGCTGCCGGTCGTGCTGATAGACGACCGTTTCCAGCGGCCGGGGTTCCCCTACGTGGCCACCACCAACCGGGAGGGTGGTGCGCAGGCGGCGCGGCACCTGCTGGAGATCGGGCGCCGTCGTCCTCTGGTGGTCACCGGTCCCGAGGTGTTCGGCTGTACCCGGGAACGGCTGGGCGGCTTCGTCGACGTCTACGCGCAGGCTGGGATCGAGGTCGACCCGCGCGGCATCGTCTGCGGGGACTTCCAGTTCGACGAGAGCCGGAGCGCGGTCGCCCGCGCTCTCGCGGACGGCCTGGAGTTCGACGCGGTCTTCGCGCACAACGATCCCACGGCGGCCGGCGCGCTCACCGCCCTGCACGAGGCCGGCCTGTCGATTCCCCAGGATGTCGCCGTGGTGGGCTTCGACGACGTTGAGATGGCCTCGTATACCTATCCGGCACTGACCACCATCCGCCAGCCCATGCGGGAGATGGGCGAGGCGGCGGCGCGTCTGCTGCTGGACCACGTGCGCGGCTCGCCGGAAGCCGCCTCCTCGCGCACCATTCCGACCAGTCTTGTGGTCCGCGGCTCGACGTTACGGGCGAGCCCGAACTGACGCCATGCCATCGCCAGGCATGGCGTCGGGGCCCCATCGAAGTGTCCGTCTCCGCCGCTCCTGCTCAGCCCCGCAGGCGGAGACGGACCTCCTCCCGACAGGGAACTGACCCCACAGGACCTCGCGCAGGCCGGTAGGTCCTCCCGCTCAACCTGAAGCCGGTGCACGCACCGGCACGACCGGCCCGTTCGACTATCGGCCGGCCTCACCACCCTGCACGCGCAACCCTGTTCACGCGTCACCGCCGAGGTGCTCTTTCCGTCGGCGCCTCCTTCATCCTGCACACCGAACGGCACGCCGGGCCCACCCCTGCCCGGCCGCTACCGCTCCGGACGGACTCCCCAGCCGGGACCTGCGGCTGACCGCCGATGCCACTGCACCGCGGACGGTCCTCACTTCGCGAGCCGGCCCCTCCGGGCACCCGCTCGCTCTCACCCTTCCCCTTCGCCGCCCCCCGCGCCTGTTTCGCTCAATGGCAAGGAGCCGCACTATGCGTACGCCTACTCGTCACACCGTCAGAACAGTCCAGGTCCTGTGCGTCACCGTCACGGCAGCTCTGGTGGCCACCGGATGCGGCCGCAGTGCCGACTCCGGGCCCGGCACGGACGCCCCCGCAAAGCTGGGCAGCGGCAAGGCCACCGGCAAGGTCGTCATGTGGTCCATGGGCGACCCCGACAAGTCCCTGGAGAGCCTGGCCAAGAAGTTCGAGGAGCAGAACCCCGGCGCCAAGGTCCAGATCACCCCGGTGCCCTGGGCCTCCGCCCACGACAAGCTGACCACCGCCATCGCAGGCGGCAACACACCGGACATGTCCGTGATCGGCACCACCTGGATGGCCGAGATGGCTGGCATGAACGGTTTCCAGGCCACCCCGACGTCGATCAAGTCGTCGGACTTCTACCCGGGTCAGTGGGACACCACGAAGTACAAGGACACCTCCTACGGTGTCCCGTTCATCGCCGACACCCAGGCCGTCTACTACCGCAGCGACCTCGCTGCGAAGGCCGGCATCAAGGGCGCCCCGGCCAGTGACTGGGCCGGTTACCTGAAGGACCTGAAGGCCATCCAGGCCACCGCGGGCAAGCAGAACCCGAAGCTGCGCTACGCCAGCGGGTGGCAGATCGGCTTCAACTCCTGGATCTTCCTCCTGCCGCTGGTCTGGCAGCAGGACGGCGACATCTACGACCCGAGCACCAAGAAGTTCACCTTCGACTCACCGGCGGTCGCCAAGGCGCTGGAGTACTACGCGAGCGTTCCCAAGGAGGGCTTGGCGCCGACCGACAAGACGGACAGCCTGCAGGCTTTCCAGGACGGACAGATCGCGGTTTACAAGGACGGCGCGTGGGTCAGCGGCAGCCTCCGCAAAGACGCCCCGAAGCTGGACAGCAAGTGGAAGACCATGCCACTGCCGAAGGGCAAGCAGGCGGCCGGGTTCGCCGGCGGCAGCGACCTGGCGGTGTTCAAGGACGCCAAGAACTCCGACGCGGCATGGAAGTTCGCCCAGTTCCTCACCGAACCCGCCAACCTCGCCGCCTACACGAAGGCAACGGGATCCCTTCCCGCCACGCCGGGGGCGTGGGACGAGGCGAAGTTGAGCGACGACGCGGCGATGCAGGCGTTCGCCGAGCAGCTCAAGGTCAGCAAGGCGCCGCCCGCCATCACCACCTGGCAGCAGGTCGCCGACGCCATCGACTCCGAACTGGAGAGGCTGAGCCTGGGCAAGGCCACCGTCGCCCAGGCGCAGCAGGACCTGCAGTCCAAGGCCACCAGCATCGGCACGGGCCGCTGAACGGCCGCCACGTGCGCACCCCTCGGACGGACGGATGACATCCATGTCCACGAAAACGCTCCCCGGGCGGGGCGACACCCACGAACCGATCCCCGCACGGCCCGAGAAGGGAGCCGGCCGCCTGCGACTCGCCCTCCGCAGCACCGCGCGCGGCAGGCAGACCCGGGCCGCGTGGATCCTCGCGGCCCCGTTCCTCGCCCTGTTCCTGGCGTTCATGCTGGTGCCGGTCGTCTGGTCGCTGCTGATGAGCCTGACCGACACGCAGAGCGCTGATCTGCGGACCCCGCTGAACGTGTCGTTCATCGGCTTCGACAACTACGTGCGGCTCTTCCAGGACGAGCAGTTCGTTCACGCTCTGCGCAACACGGTCGTGTTCGTGGTGGTGGGTTTGCCGCTGACGCTGGCCACCGGGCTGGCCGTGGCGGTCGCCCTCAACAGCGGCATCGGCCGCTTCCGGGCCGTCTTCCGGGTCGGCTTCTACCTCCCGGTGATCACCAGCGTCGTGGCCGTCGCGGTGGTGTGGAAGACGCTGCTGGAGCCGCAGGCGGGGCTGGTGAACACGGTTCTGGGCTGGTTCGGGATCGACGGTCCGGCCTGGCTGGCGGACACCCGGTTCGCTCTCCCCGTCATGATCGTGATGGCGGTATGGCGCAACCTCGGCACCGTCATGATCATCATGCTGGCGGGTCTGCAGTCCGTGCCGCAGTCCCTGATGGAGGCGGCCGAACTCGACGGCGCCGGGGCCTGGCAGCGGTTTTGGCGGGTCACCTTCCCGCTCCTGCGCCCCGCCCTGCTGCTGACCGCGGTCACCACCGGAATCGGCTATTTGCAGTTCTTCGACGAGCCGTTCGTGATGACCGACGGCGGACCGCTGGACTCCACCCTGTCCGCCACGATGTACGCCTACAACCAGTTCGGCAACGGCAACTACGACGTTGCGTCGGCCGCTGGTTACGTCGTCTTCGTCCTCATCATCGCGCTGACCGTGCTGCAGTTCCGCGTGCTGCGAGACAAGGACTGATGCCCCATGAGCACTCTCTCCGCCCTTCGAACGGCCGGGCCGGGCACGGACCGGACTCTGCGGCGGCGTCGTATCCGGCAGAAATGGGGCCATCCCTGGCTGTATCTGCCGCTGTTCGGCTGCCTGCTGCTGATGGTCACGCCGTTTTTGTGGATGCTGTCCGGCTCCTTCAAGCCCGAGGCGGACATCCGCCAGGTGCCGCCGGTCCTGGTCCCCACCTCGCCCACGCTGGCCAGCTACCGGCAGCTGTTCAGCAGCCTGGACTTCACGACCATGTTCGCCAACTCGGTGATCGTGGCTCTGGCCGTGACCGCGGGCAACCTGCTGTTCTGCTCGATGCTCGGCTACGCCCTGGCCAAGCTGGACTTCCCAGGCCGGCGTGCCGTGTTCAGCCTGGTCATCGGCACCCTGATGGTGCCGGGCCTGGTCACGTTCGTGCCCCTGTACGTGCTGGTGGCCAACCTGAAGCTGACCGGCTCGCTGCTCGGGCTGATCCTGCCGTTCCTGGCCGCCCCGTTCGGGGTGTTCCTGATGCGGCAGTTCATCTCCACCCTGCCCGACGAACTCATCGACGCCGCCCGCGTCGACGGCTGCCGGGAACTGGCCATCTACTGGAAGATCATCCTGCCGCTAACCAGGCCGGCCCTCGCCACGCTGGGGATCATCACCTTCCTGGGTTCCTGGAACAACTTTCTGTGGCCGCTGGTCGTGGCCCAGAACGAGGACCAGTACACCCTCCCCGTCGGCCTCGCCCTGGCCTCCAGCGGACAGGACTTCACCCGCTTCGGCGTCCTCCTCGCCGGCGCCGTCGTCGTCCTGCTCCCCGTGATGGTCGTCTTCCTGCTTTTCCAGCGCCACTTCGTTGCCGGCATCGCCACCACAGGCCTGAAGTGACCTCCGCCGCCTACCCCCGTCACCTCTCTTACCTGTGACGACTCATGACTTGGAGAACATAGTGGGACACCCGGTCCACTCTGCCGCGTACCTGGACCCGGACGCGTCCGTGGAAACGAGAACCGAGGACCTGCTGTCCCGGATGACCTTGCAGGAGAAGGTCGGGCAGCTGCTGATGCTCGACGCCCAACACGGGGACCTCGAGGACATCGTGTCGGCCAAGCTGGCCGGGTCCGTCCTGCACGTGACACCGGCTCGGATGCGGGAGGCCATGGAACGGGCCCGGCGGACACGGCTCGGTATTCCGCTGCTGACAGCCGACGACTGCATCCACGGCCACTCCTTCTGGCCGGGCGCGACCATCTTTCCCACACAGCTCGGCATGGCCTGCACCTGGGATCCCTCTCTGGTCCACCGGGTCGCCCGTGCGTCCGCGACCGAAATCGCGACGACCGGCATCCACGGGACGTTCTCCCCGGTGCTGTGCATCACCCGGGACCTGCGCTGGGGCCGGATCAACGAGACGTTCGGCGAGGACCCCTTCCTGATCGGTGAACTGGGCGCGGCGATGGTGCGCGGCTACCAGGGTGAGGGCCTCAGCGACCCGACCGCCGTGCTGGCGTACGCCAAGCACTTCGCGGGCTACTCCGAAACTCTGGGCGGACGCGACGCGAGCGAAGCGGATCTCAGCCCCCGCAAGCTGCGCTCGTGGTTCCTGCCCCCGTTCGAGCAAGCCGTTCGGGCCGGCTGCCGCGGCTTCATGCTCGGATACCAGTCGATCGACGGTGTGCCCATCACCGCGAACGAGTGGCTCATCAACGGCGTACTCAAGGGCGAGTGGGGCTTCACCGGCACGCTGGTGACCGACTGGGACAACGTCGGCCGGATGGTCTACGACCAGCGCACCTGCTCCGACTACGCCGAGGCGGCCGCGGTCGCCGTCAACTCCGGCAACGACCTCATCATGGCCACACCGCAGTTCTTCGAGGGCGCCCAGGAGGCGGTCGCCCGCGGCCTGGTCGAGGAGAAACACATCGAGGACGCGGTACGGCGGGTTCTGCGGCTGAAGTTCGAACTCGGGCTCTTCGAGGACCCCCGCGTCCCCGACCTCGAACGGCAGGCGCAGGTGATCGGCTGCCGCGCACACACCGACCTGAATCTCGAGACCGCCCGGCGTTCGCTGGTGCTGCTGCGCAACGAGGGGATCCTGCCCCTCGACGGCGGGCTGACCGCGGACGCAACTGGCCGCGCCGCAGGCCAGGGCACACCGCGGACGATCGCGGTCATCGGCCCCAACGCCGACAGCCCGCAAGACATGCTCGGCGACTGGGCGGGCGCCACTGGCCAGGTGCCGTGGATGTCCGAAGGACATCCACGGGAGTTGGTGGAGACAGTGCTGGACGGCGTGCGCGCCGTCGTCCCGGCCGACTGGACCGTCACGCATGTCCGCGGAGCCGACGTCGAAAGCCCCGCCTTCGACCCCGACCAGTGGGTCGCCGGGCCCGACGGCCAGCCGCAGCCGCCCGTTTTCACCCCCGCCCCGGTCGACGAGGCGCAGCTTAGGGAGGCCACCGCCGCGGCAGAGGCCGCCGACTACGCCGTCGTGGTCGTGGGGGACACCATCGCCCTGACGGGCGAGGTGCGCTCCACGGCCACTCTCGACCTGCAAGGGGGCCAGATCGCGCTGCTGGACGCGGTCGCCGCCACCGGCACCCCCGTGATCGTGGTAATGGTCCAGTCCAAGCCGAGTGCCCTGCCAGAGTCGGCACTGAACGCGGCAGCGGTCATCGAGGCATTCAACCCGGGCATGCGCGGCGGCCGCGCCATCGCCGAACTTCTCCTCGGACTGATCGAACCCAGCGGCCGGCTCCCGGTCTCCTTCGCGCGCCATGTCGGACAGCAACCGGTCTTCTACAACCAGGTGCGCGGCCAGCACGGCGACCGCTACGCGGATCTCACCCAGGACCCGCTGTTCGCGTTCGGCGAGGGTCTCAGCTACACCACCATCACCTACTCCGACCTTGTCGTGCGGGAGGAGGACGTCGCCGGTGATGGCACCGTCGACGCCACGGTGCGGCTCACCAACAGCGGCAACCGCCCGGCCCTGGAGACGGTCCAGGCGTATGTCAGCGACCTGACGACCAGCGTCACCTGGGCCGAGCAGGAACTGAAGGGGTTCACCCAGGTCGAAGTCCCTCCCGGCAAAAGCGTGGAGGTAACCATCAGCATCCCTGCCTCGCGGTGCTCACTCGTCACGGCCGACAACCGGCGCGTGGTCGAACCAGGCGAGTTCGCCCTTCGCGTCGGCCCCAGCTCACGGCGTGAGCGGCAGCTGAGCGCGGGCTTCCGCATCCGGACCTGAATACCGCCCACGGGCCTGCAGACCCCCGCCCGCCTGCCCGCTGCCCCCGCCGACCCGAGGGCAGGCGGGCGGGCCCCCTCTGTGCCATACGAAAGGCAGCGTGTGTCCACCACACCCCGCGATCCACACCATCCCGTGGCCCACCTGCGGCCGCCCCGCAACTGGATCAACGACCCCAACGGGCTGGTCTTCCACGACGGCCACTTTCACGTCTCCTACCAGTACAACCCGTACGGAGCGACCCACGCGAACATGCACTGGGGCCACTTCCGCAGCCCCGACCTGCTCACCTGGGAGCCGCTGCCGATCGCGCTGTCCCCAACCCCCGGTGGCGTGGACGCCGACGGCTGCTTCTCCGGCAACGCCGTCTCCGAAGGCGACCGGCTCATCGCCTTCTACTCCGCGCACCGCGAGGACCGCTCGCCTCAGCACCAGCCGGTCACCTGCGCCGTCTCCCACGACGACGGCCGGACCTTTCGCCCGCGGGGCGAACTGCTCATCACCGAACTGCCCGACGGCTGCACCATGTACCGCGACCCGTACGTCTGGCAGGAAGACGACGCCTGGCGGATGCTGGTCGGCGCCGCCCTCGCAGACGGCCGCGCCACCGTCCTCCTGTACGAGTCGCCCGACCTGGAGAACTGGAACTACCGAGGGCCCTTCGCCACCCGTCACCCGGAGCCCATCGGCGGCACCGAGCAGCTCACCGGCGAGGGATGGGAGTGCCCCCAATACCTCCCGGCAGCCGGCGGACTCAGCGCCCTCATCTTCAGCACCTGGAGCGAACCCACCGGCCCGATGCGCGTCGCAGCCCTGATCGGCGAAGAGTACGACGATCAGTTCAAGGGGGGCTCACCGGTGTGGGTGGACCACGGCCCCGACTGCTACGCACCCGCTCTGATGCGTGCACCGGGCGGCAGATGGCTGCTGTGGGGCTGGTCATGGGAAGCCCGCGACGAATCCTGGGCCATCAAAGACGGATGGGCCGGCGTTCTCACCCTGCCCCGTGAGATCTACGTCGACGACGACAGCATGCTGCACCAGCAGCCCGCCGCCGAACTGCTCGCCCTGCGCGGCGAGCACACCGTTCACGCCACAGGCGAGACACACGGGCCGCAGCCGGCGGATCTCGGCAGCGTGGGCCGAGCCTTCGACCTGACGGCCCGCCTGGAGCCCACCGCAGACGCCGCTCTGCGCCTGCTCACCGACCCGGACGGCTCGGAATACCTCGACATCCGCCTCGATACCGAGGCGGGCGAACTGGTCGTCGACCGCGAGCACGCCTCCCTGGACACCCGGGCTCACGGCGGCTCTTACCGGATGCCTTGCCCCACCGATCGGCCCGTCGACCTGCGCGTGGTCGTCGACCACTCCATCGCCGAAATCTTCCTTACCACCACCGGTCAGGTTCTCACCCTGCGCTTCTACCCCACAGGGCATGGCCCGTGGCGACTTCAGGCCCGCACCGCGCCGGGTATGCGCCTCGGCTACGCGATCGACGCATGGGAGCTGCACCCGCTCGTGATCAAGGTGCCGAGCACCGGCGCCGCGTAGCTGGCACTGACGCCGACGGCGTCGCTTTGGAGTCGACTCGGAGCCGCAGCGGCGTCCTAGTCAGCTGGCCCAACTGAACACAAGTACTTGACAGGGAATGTGAAGTCGGCGGCCGCCGCCTGGATCCGTGACCGGGACCTGCAGGCCGACTTCGAGTTCGTCCAGCCGGGCCGGGTGCCGATCGGCTCGGTGGTGGACATCCGGTTCCCGCACGGCGGGCTGCGCGTGCATTTGGACCAGGCGGTGGCGCCCGCGTGGGATCAGGACGGTCACGAGCCGGTGCTCGGGATGTCGGTGCCGGTGGACCGGGACACGCTGATCGACCGCTGGTATGTCCATCGCATCCGCCTCGACAGCGACGGCACCGCCCGCCGGTCCGCATCCACCTGCTCGAAGCCCTGGAGCACACCACCGGCCTGGTCCTGGCCCAGCTGGACGTGGGGGAGACGAACGAGATCACCTGCTTCAAGCCGCTGCTGGAGACCATGGCCGACCTGGCCGGGGTGGTCGTCACCAGCGACGCCATGCACGCCCAACGCGAGGACGCCGACTACCTTCCCGGCCGTGATGCCCACTACATCGTGATCGTCAAGGGCAACCCGAAGAAGCTCCGCAAGCAGCTCAGATCCCTTCCGTGGGCAGAGATCCCGCTGCCGGGCCGCGTGCGGGGCATCGGCCACGGACGCTCGGAGATCCGACGGACCAAGGTGGTCACGGTCAACAGCCTGCTCTTCCCCGGAGCCCATAGGACTTCTTGAGTCCGGTGCCCCCAGGACGGGGGTGTCGGTGGTGGTGCGGTACGGGTTCATCGGGCGGCCTCCACGGTGACGAGGGCACACAGGACGAAGCACAGTCCGGCGAGTGCCGCCAGGACCACTTGTGCTTCGGCGCGGAGCTGCGGGAGTTCAACGGCGAAGGCGATCACGTCCACCTGCTCGTGCACTACCCGCCGAAAATCGCCCTGTCCAAGCTCGTCAACTCCCTCAAGGGCGTCAGCTCCCGATATCTGCGCGCGAAGTACACCGGCCGGATCAACCAGATCGGCACCGGATCCGTGTTCTGGTCCCCGTCCTACTTTGCGGGGTCCTGCGGCGGCGCACCCCTGAGCATCGTCAAGGACTACATCGAGAACCAGAAACGCCCAGCCTGACTGGCCGTCACCCCGAGGAGCAGGGATCTCCGGCGCTACGCGCCTCCGGGCCGAGGATCGCATTCCCGCCCGGCCTGAAGGCCGGGATTCCCTGCGAAGAACAAGCGATGGACTGGCTGTCCCCATGTCGGAGGTGGCCCTCATCGCCGTGGGAATCCACCTCGGCGAGATCCGAGCAACCGCGCCCCCCGTCAGCGGTCCACCACCTGTGCCGGCTGACGACTTCTGGGAAGAAGATCGTAGAAGTCAGCGTGTATGCCCCCACGGGCAGCCTACGAGTCGAATCCCTCGAACACGGGCCGGTCGGCGGACTGCCTTCCCTCAGCCCAGCGGGACCAGGATGGTATCGGCTCCGCGTTCACGCGCGAGGCCGGAGCATCTCCCAGGACAAGACCAGCTTTGAACCGGTGGAGGACTACCTCCTCGTGGCCTGGCCCGCACCGCAGGCCGACGCGGACATCGTGCGCGCCGGCGAGCGCATGGAGCAGGACCTCGCTCACGCGGACAGAGCCCCCAAGCCGCAACCGGCCTCTCCCGCACGGAGCAGTGGACAGGAGATGCTCCGACAGCGCCTCCTGCGGGCAAAAGGACGCACGGAGTGACGCCTCATTAGTCCTCGCTGCCGGAGGTACGGTCGTCGACACCCGCGCCCGCCTCGGCTACACCGCGCCGATCGGGTCGACGGACCAGGACCGCATCCAGCGAGCCGCCACCGACGCTCGCCGGCCAAAGCGCCAGCACCTGGTAGCCCGCTGAACCCCCGGCTGCGCGCCGGGGGTCGCCGTTCCGCTGCCCGGGCTACGACTGCTCTCCCAGCCGGGCCCAGGTGTGGGTGAACCCGCATCGGCGACGGTGGGGCGGATCCCCCTTGACGGCCCCGCCCCCACCGGGCGCTCAGCCCGTGCGGTGCTCACCCTCTCCGGTGTCCGGACTCAGCAGCTGGCGAGCCACTTGTGGGACAGCACCTTGAGGCCCGGGCCACCGCTGACACCAGGTCCCTTCACGCCCTGTCCTATGCAGCCGAGATACCCCGAGTAGCCCGCTCCGGAATAGAGGCCGACCCCCTCGTACGAGGAAGAAGTCCCGTGGTTGTAGACCGACTTGACGTTGCGGTCGTCGGCCCATGAACACTTCACGGTCCCGCTGGTCCAGTCGCTGTCGGCGTTGCTCCAACTGCAGCGGTTTCCCGTGTAGTTGATCTGGTCCCAGACGCACAGGCTCCCGGAAGGGCAGTCACTCGCGGCGGCTTCGGCCGAACTCGGTGCCAACAGGCCCAGAGCCGCCACCGTGGCGGCGACGACGGTCGCGCTCAGAGTCCTGCGGACTGTGCGTGTTGTGACGTTCATTCATGGTCCTCTCCTGTGAG
The DNA here is from genome assembly GCF_036174265.1 of Streptomyces sp. NBC_00285. NCBI lineage: Bacteria > Bacillati > Actinomycetota > Actinomycetes > Kitasatosporales > Streptomycetaceae > Streptomyces > Streptomyces sp. NBC_00285. Next base: position 10,147,581 of record NZ_CP108055.1, read on the forward strand.
TGATCCTTCCGGCGGAGAACACATCCCGGGCTGGCCCCTCGGCGGTGCGTGCACCGGTTTCGGCAGCTACGAGCAGGTCCGGGAGGTGTATCCGGCGGCGCGGTCGGTGCCACTCGGATTCGTCCTGATTCGAGCGGTCGAACATCAGATTCGGACTGGCATCTTCTTGGCCTGGCGGAACCTTGGCAGAACCCCGGCGTCGGCGACACGCTCTTGCACCTGAGCGCAAATGTGCAGCTCTCGGGGGAGGAATCGCGTGCTCCGTATTCACTTGCTGAGGTCGACCTCGCTCGTGTCCGCGTCGCCGCCGAGCCGGAGCCAATGCGGGAGGTGCTCTCGACGCTTCATCGGTGACGGTGGTGCGGGCGGGCGCGCTGGCCGGAATCGCCTTCCGCATGCTGTGGACCGGGGCTCCCCGGTGGCTGTACACCCCGTGTTACATCGCGCTGGGCTGGGTGGCCGTCTTCAACCTGCCCGACTTCGCGCGCACCGGCGGCACCGCGGTCGTCGTACTCGTCGTAGCAGGCGGTCTGCTCTACACCGCAGGCGCTGTCGTCTACGAGCTCAAGCGCCCGGACCCCTCACCGGACTGGTTCGGCTTCCACGAGGTCTTCCACGCCCTGACCATCGCCGCCTTCACCGCGAACTGCACCGCCATCCAACTCGCAGCCACCTGACGGTGTTACGTCGCGCGCACAAGTCGGTCCCGGTGGTGAAGTGTGACCTGTCCGGGTACCGGTGATCAAGTGGCTCGGAAATGTCGATGAGAACTGACAACGCTCAGGGCCTCACGGTTCCGCAGCCCTGTGGATGTTCTGAGGTGACCTTGGTGGCGGCGAGGTGTCTGTGGGCGCTGGGTTCCGTTCAGGTGTGGGTGGTGGCTGATCGCACGACGGTCAGGCCGCACAGGTATGGCTCGTCGAGCTCGCCTTCGGGGAAGATCCGAACCAGTGCGGTGCGGTTCATGTCGAGGAGTTCGGCCCGCTTGATGGGGTCCATGACCGCGAAGTGCGAGTGGGTGGCGAGGTATCTGGTGTGCTCCTCGACGGTGATCCGGCGCGACCACGGGATCTCGCGGGTAACCACGTGGACCGGGAACGAGGCGAGCAGCTTGGCCACGGTTGACGGGTAGTTGCGGGTGAAGGGCGCGAGTCGGGCATCCTCCGCCGCGACCCACGGGATGCGGACGTCGGCCTGGTTCCACCACAGGGCCAGCACGCCGTGCGGGCGTAGCACACGCAGGGCTTCGGGGACGGAGCGGGCCGGGTCGGTCCAGTGCCAGGCTTGAGCGTAGGTGATCACGTCGAAACTGCCGGCGGCGAATGGCAGGCAGTTTCCCTCGCCCCGTACCAGCGGGATCTCCGGCTCGGCCGCGCGCAGTTCGGCCGCCATACCAGCGCCCGGCTCCAGGGCGACGACGTGGGCGCCTCGTTCGCGCATCAGCCGAGTGGCGATGCCGGTGCCGGCTCCGCAGTCCAGCACGTCGGTGCCGGCCAGCGGTCGGCCGGCGAGTTCCTCAATGGCGTCGAAGAGGGCCGGCGGATAGTCCGGCCGGGTGGCAGCGTACTGAGTGGCAACAGTGTCGAAGGACAGGGCGCGGGCTTGGTTCGCGTGGGATGCCATGCCCGTGATCTTTCCGGGTGCGGAGAGAAGTTGTCAGCAGTGCACGGCGAGATCCGCGTCCAGCGCAACTTGTTGACCGGGCCCCTGATGAGAGGCCATCACATCCAGCCCGGCCCCGGACCAGTGAATGCGGTCGTCATGACGGCGAGCATGATGCCGATGGACGTCAGCCCTTCGTGGTGCCCTGTGCCTGGGCTGCCCTGGTGCTGGCGAGTCGGCAGGACTCGGTACCGGTCTCGATGATGTTCCCGCCGAAGGTGAGGCGGTCGACGATGGCCACGCAGAGTCGCGGATCGGTGAACGTCCTGGTCACCCGCCGAAGGACTCCTCCGGGGCTCCGGCCACACCGACTCCAACGCCGCTTTGACCGTGCGCAATCCGACACCGTGCTCGCGCATCAAAGCCCGGTAGGACATTGCCGCCCGGGCATCACGGCGGATCGCCGCGTACAGATCGACCTTGGACTTCGGTGGCGCCAGCGCACCCTCATCCCGCAGAGCACCCCCAGGCTCCCACCGAAAGCCCTCGGGCGTTGCCAGAGCTCAGCAACACTGCCCTCCGGGAAAACCGGGCGTTCCCGGCTCTGAGCAACAAGCGGTGTCAGCTCCCACGTACAAAACCACCCGTCCGGTGGCTCCGGTGATGCCGCTGATCACTGAGGACGGCTTCATCCCGGTGTCCTCCAATGCCTTCTCCAGCCGTTGGGCCTCCCGTCCCCGGGCCGTGATCACCTCGGTGCGACACCGCGTCAGATCACGCAGCTGGCGAATCTCGCGTCGGGGCATGAACGAGCCCATCACCATCCCCGACGCGTCGGCCCGGGCCAGGAACGCTGCGGGCTGGGAGGTGGCGCTGCCGGGTTTTGGAGCGTCGGGAGCGGAGGAGGAGGCCGCTGGGCCGGTGGCCCCGGACGGAGTGACGCCGCCGTCTGCGCTGTCCGCACCGCCCTCACCGGGCTGGCATCCCGCCTCCGCCAGCGCTGCCGAAGCCACGAGGACCGCCATCGCCGAACCGCGCATTCCGTTGACGTACCGCATGCTGTCCTCTTGGGTTCGAGTTGTCCGGAGCGCGGCTTCTCGCCGCCCCCTCGAACCAGACAGACCCCTGGAGCTGGTAGTTCTCCCGCATTCCGTCTGTGACCCATCGTTGACGAAACGCGTGTCGAGCGCGAAGACGCCCGTGCGAAACAGAGCCGCTCGTTCTTCTCCATCGTCTTGGGGACGAAACGGAGCCGAGACGCGAGGCACCTCCAGTTCAAGGAGTCGTTCACTCCCGACCCGCCTTCGAACGATCCGAAGGTGGAGGTCACGCAGGTCCTCGGCGCAGGTGCAAAGGTCCGGCAGGAGGGAACAGGTCGGCAGTGCCCGTCCGGCTGCCGCCGAGAGGCCGCGTCTACGGGGATGCCGCCCGCCGTTTGAACGCCCGGCCTCCGACTCGCGGTGCCGGTCGGCGCGATCACGGCGTACGGCGCAACGGCCTCAGCCGACGTTGAAGTCGAGGTTGTCACGTACCGGCGCCTCGGCCACTGGATCAGGCGGCGATGCACGGAGGGCATCTTCTGGCGGCGCCCACACCCCGAGTCGTAGACGGCGTCACGAGAAGTGCGAGCGGAATGGTCATCGGGACAAGGCAGAGGCTAGGGCACCTTGTATCCGGCGGCGCGGAACAGTTCGTACCATTCGGATCGGCTGAGAGGGATGTCGGAACCGAGCGCGGCGGCCGTGACGCGTTCCGGCGTGGTCGTGCCGAGCACGACCTGCATCTGTGCGGGGTGGCGCGTGATCCAAGCGACCGCGATCGCCTCGGCCGGTACGCCGTATTTGTCGCTCAGCCGGTCGATCACCGCGTTCAGCTCGGGGAAGCGTTCGGAACCGAGGAACGGGCCGTCGAAGAATCCGGCCTGGAAAGGCGACCACGCCTGGATGGTGATGTCGTGCAGACGGCAGTAGTCGACGACTCCGTCATCGCGTACGACCGACTGATCGAGGTCCTGCATATTCGCTGCGACGCCCTGCGCGATCATCGGGGCGTGAGTGATCGACAGCTGAAGCTGGTTCGCCACGATGGGTTGCGTCACGTGCTTGCGCAGCAGGTCGAGCTGTCGGGGGGTCTGGTTGGAGACGCCGAAGGCCCGTACCTTGCCCGCCGCCGACAGCTCGTCGAAGGCGCGGGCCACATCCTCCGGCTCGACCAGAGCATCGGGACGGTGCAGCAGCAGGATGTCGAGATAGTCCGTGTTCAGTGCCTGGAGTGAACCGTTCACGGACTCGATGATGTGGTCGTAGGAGAAGTCGAAGTAAGGCCCGTCCTTGACGATGCCGGCCTTCGTCTGGATGACGAACTGCTCACGCTCTGACGAGCTGAGTTTCATGGCTTCAGCGAACCGACGCTCGCAGCCGTGGTCGTCCGAGCCGTAGACGTCGGCGTGATCGAGGAAGGTGATGCCGGCGTCGCGCGCAGTGTTCACGAGTGTGCGCACCGCCTGGTCGGTCATGTCCTGGATGCGCATCAGTCCAAGGACGACGTTGGGAACCACCATGTCGGTGCCGGGCAGGGTGAAGGTCTTCATGTGGCTCTTTCGCTGTGACGTGAACGTTTCGGACGGAACGAAGTGCGAACTGGTCAGCCGTGAGGTCGACGACCGTTCCTCCTCCCGGACGCCTTGGCGAGTGCGCGGTGCGACGTCGCGTGCTCACTCTAGAAAGCACCGATCTAGAAATCCAACAACTTGTGGTTCTGGTATTGAGAACCGAGGGATGTGAATAAATTCGTCATAGCGGGCGCGAAGGGTACGGGCCAGGACCGTTGTCGACGTCAGTCGCCTCAGCGGTCTCCTGCTCCAGCTCGACCGTGGAGGGGCGGACATGACCATCGACGACAGAGCCGATCTGGCGCAGATCATCGCCCGAGTTGGCAACTTCGCAGATCGCCAGCGCGCTCTCGAGGTGTGGTCTCCTCGCTCGTCTATGGCGCTGTGAAGAGCAGCGGGAAGCGCAGGCCCAGCCACGGTTTGCGGCCCCAGACGACGACCTTGGCGCGGGCCATGGCGGCGGGGGCGGTCCAGCGGCCCAGGGCGAGGAGGAGGAAGGCGACGGGGTCGATGGCGATCGTGCAGTCAGGCCGCCCGGGCGGGGCATCGGTGACCGTGGGCACGCCGTCCGCGAAGGTGACGGCGAAGCGGTCGCGGCCGATCCGCAACAGATAGCACGCATGGTGGTCGGCCGCGCCGGCGTTCACTACACGTGGCATGGCCAGTCGCATGAAGGGCAGCGTGAACGCGACCACTTCCCGGTTGACCATGTGGGGCCCGCGCAGCGCGACCGCGATGTCGTAGCCGTGTCCGAGCAGGTGCGTGAGCAGATACGAGCCCAGGGTGGCCATGTTCATCGGCCCCATCGGCGTCAGCACCGCCTCCCGGGGACTGCGACCGGCCGCGGCCGCGACGAAGGCCCGGGCCCCGTCCGCGATCTCCGCGCCGAGGACCGCCGGATCCCGCTGCGGGAAGACGGCCAGAGCCGCGCGGTTGGCCGCCGCGAGGCCGCTCGGCGTCCCATTGCCGTAGGGGCGGTCCTCGCCCGACCCGATGTCCGCCAGCAGCTTCCCTGCCAGCGCCAGGTGCGCCGCCGCCTCTCCCACCGTCCACTCCGCGCCCCGCAGCGGCGTGTGCGGGTCGGCCCCTGCCTGCAGCAGCTCCGCGATCCGGTCGGCAGTGGCGATAATGGCATCCTCGGGTGTCATGAACGCGATCGTGTCGGCGCTCGGGCTTGCTGTCCAGCGCCCCGTCGGTCCCGCTCCCGCCTGTACCTGAAGAACCACTTACCGGGGTGCGGCATTCATGATCGGGTTCCGGCATTGAAGGGGCCGTCCCGGTCAGGGACGAACTGCACGGCTTCCTCGCGAGAAGGGCGCCTTGGCGAGGCGATCACGCGGGAGTTCCGTGCTGCAGCGTCGGCCAGGGCAATCGCCCGGGCCGTTGGGTGAACCGCCGCCCCGCCCGTGCCGGTCGGCACCAAGACGTTGCCCAGCAGGTGGCTGCGTTGCACCGTGGGCAGGGTCCGGCGAAGGCGGACGAGACGTCGGTCAGTCGGTCGGCCGCTGCCCGTAGGCAGAGGCGCCAGACCCGCCCTCACTGTCAGTCGAGGGGATCGCCTACCAGGTCCTGCGGATCGCCATGGTGGCCGCCATCGAATCAGCACCCGGTCTTGATCCAGACCGGGCGAACTTCACCACCGCCCTGGAGACCGCCCGGAACCTCCTGATCACCGGCCGCGGTGTCGTCCCGACCTCGGACGATATCGACCTGGTCGGCGACATCGACTGAGCAGTCCTGGCCGATCTGCTCCCGCCCCGGCGACTGCGCACCAACATCCGCAAGGTCAAGTGCCCGATCTCCCGCTACCCTGCCCGCCCCACCGACGCCAGGCCGCTGACCAGCCAGGTCATCACCGACATTGCCATCACGCTCTACGCGGCGCACGACATCCCGCCGCAGCCTCCGATCCGCCATCGCCGTTCCTGGAGCCAGGGCGACCACCCACCGACATCCACCCCGCCTCAGGCATCAGCGACCTCCGGCCGCCAGCACCGCGTGCTCACCATCCTCGCCACCGAGCCCGACCGGGCCTGGCACGGCCGGGAGCTCGCACGCATGCTGGACATCACCAGCCTGAACAGCTTCTGCGTGCAACTGTCCCCATGGGCAAGCGCTGGCATCATCCGCAAGACGGGACGCCCGCAGTACACCCTCACAGACCTCGCTCCATGCCCTTGACCAGGGCAGAAACGGCTTAACTTCGCGGCATCGGGTGCGGAGGCGGCCACAGGCTCGGCGGGTGGTGACACAGCGTGTGCGTAGCCGCTGGTTCGTTGCGTTGCGGAAGCCGAAGGGAGCGCGGGCGACGAGTTTGATCACGCGGTTGATGCCCTCGCTTTTGGCGTTGCTATGTCCTGAATTGGTGGGTGGAACAAGCCCCGGGCGGCGGGCCGGGGCGGAGGGTGCGCGCGTGGTGACGATATGCTTACACGCTGGCCCGGAATCCAGGCGTGTCCTCATCGAGGGGTGCCGGACGTCGGAAAGGAACCGGCCGGGTCGAGTGCGGGACCAGGGGAGGCGATGGGATGCGGCAGGCAGGGGTGCTCGATGTCGGGTGCCACAGTGCTCTGCTGACGGTGGTACAGCGGCGTCCGGGTGCGGTGCTGGAGCCGGTCTTCTCCCGCAAGGTCCGGCTGAGCCTGCACGAGACCCTCGACCGCAAGGGCCGTCTGGACAAGGCCGGCATGAAGAGTGTCGAGCGGGCGGTGGCCGAGGCCGTCGCCGCCGATCCGCGTCCGCGTGGACCGGAGGTTTTCGCGTTCGCGACCTCCGTCATCCGGGACGCACCCAACCGCGACGAGGTCATCGCGCGCGTGGCCCGCGCCACCGGCACCCGCCTGCGCGTGCTGCCCGGCGAAGAGGAAGCGCGGCTGGCCTATGTGGCCGCCCGCCAGTGGGCGGGTCCGACGGCCGGGCAGTTGCTAGTCCTGGACATCGGCGGTGGCACCGTGGAGATCGCCTCCGGCACCGGGGACCAGCCCCGCGTCGTGCACTCGCTGCCGCTGGGCGCCCGCAGGATCACCCGTGACTGGCTTCCCGGCAGCACAGTGCCGTCCCGACGATCCCTGGCAGAGATCCTTCAGCACCTCCGCCGGTCCCTCGACGACGTCCCCGACCTGCCGCAAGCGGAGCCGGGAGTGCGGGTGCTGGCCTGTTCCAAGACTTTCGAGCAACTTGCCCGGCTTGCCGCTGCCCTGAGCAGGACACCCCGCACACGACGGCGGCTGACCCTGCCCCGACTGCACACGGCAGTCTCCTTGCTGGCCGACGCGGCACCGTCCCGCCGGGCCAAGCTGCCGGGTATTTCCCGGCATCGTGCCGAGCAGTCCCTGGCCGGAGCCCTGATCGCCCAGGCACTCATGGAAGCCTGCGGAGCCAGGAGCGTCGAGATCTGCCCCTGGTCCACCAGAGAAGGGCTCCTGCTCGAACACCTCGGCGTGGCACCCACCCCGGTCGGCCGCCCCCGCCGCGTCGGCTGAGCCCGGCGGACCCGGTCTCCCGAAGACTTTCCCAAGCGAGGCATCCGCCTCCTGGAGGTCATCCCGGCCGCGACCATGACTCCGGTACAAGGGAAGGTGTGCAGCTGACGATCGACATGCAGACCGACATTTACGAGCAGGCGATCGCGGCCGTGCAGGCCGCCTACGGCCTCAACCCTGCTGCCGTGGCGGGCAGTTGGCCCGATGCCCCGGCCGAGCCCGGAAGGCCTGAGCAGGGAGGACCTGAGGCAGGGCTGGACGGAGCGGATGCTGTTCGACACCATCGCCACCGTGGTGCCTGGTGCCTGCCGGAGCCCCCGACGCCGTCCAGGTCGCCGACTTGTGGCACCTCTGGCACAACCTTGCCGAGGCCGTGACGTCCCTGGTCAGCAAGCACAGTTCCTGCCTTCGCGAACCGGCCCCCGCCCCGGACTCGCCCCCTGAAATCCTGCACCCGCCGCGCTCCCACGCGGGCCGGCTGGCCGAGCGGGTCCAGCAGCACCACACCGCCGTGCACGACCTGATCGGCCAGTCCACCGGTGCTCGGTGGGGCAGGGGAATGGCGTGGAGCGCAAGCACGACGGTCAGAGCGTCACGTCCGGCGCGGTCGTGCGGGAGGGGGCGCTGCGGGTGCTGGTGGCCGTGGCCTCCTGCAGGCCGTGGTCGATGAAGTCGATCATCCAGGTGAAGCTGTCGTCGATGTCGGTGGCGAACTGGAACCCGCCGGCTGCTTCCAGGGATGCGTATCCGTGCAGGACGGTGCGGAGCATCCGCAGCGCGTGGATCTGCTGGTCGGGGTCGATGTGGTAGCCGTGGAGCATGGCGGCCCAGGAGTCGACCACCCGGTTGAGGGCGTCGATGAGGGGGTCGTCGGGTCCGGTCGGGCGGGCGGCGTTGGCTGCGGAGTATCGGCCGTGGTGGTCCTTGACGAACGTCCGCATCGCCTGTGCGCCGCGGGTCAGGGCTTCGGTGCCGGACCGGCCCTGGATGGCGTCGCGGATGGCGTCGGCGCACTGGTTCATGGCCAGGATGGCGATGCGGTGGGCGAGATCGGTCTGGCCGGTGACGTGTTTGTACAGCGAGGGGGTTTTGACTCCGAGCCGTTCGGCGACCAGGCCCATGCCGAGCTGGTCGAACCCGACCTCGTCGACCAGGGCAGCGGCAGCTTCGGTGACCGCTGCGGCGGTGAGTCCGGCCCTAGGCACGGCCGGCCGCCTTGGCCAGGAACGGCAGGGCCAGCGCGAGGACCTGGTCGGGAGTCTGGGCGTGCGGGTAGTGGCCGGCGCCGTCGATCACGGCCAGCTCGCCGAGGCCGGCGGGCAGGTCGGCGATGATCTTCTCCCCTTCGGCGCGGGGGTCGGCCCAGTCGGGGTCCAGGCTGCCTTCGACGATCAGGACCGGGCAGGTGACGTGGGCGAGCTGGGTGCCGGCGTCGGTGGGCTTGGACTTGCACATGGCCTGCAGGGCCTTCATCCGGCCGGGCTCACTCAGCGTGGCCTCTATGCGGGCCAGTTCGCTGGTCCAGTCGGCGGGCTTGGCCGGGTAGGCCACGTCGAGGTACTTCTTCCAGTCCGCCAGGCGTCCCAGGACGATGAACATTGCCAGCCGCGTGTACCCGGTCCGGAAGCGCTTGACCCGGATCAGCCCGCCCAGGTCGACCGGCTGCGCACGGGTGAACGGAGCCAGCTCGATCACTCCGCTGATCACGTCGGGCGCAGTGGCGGCCGCGATGGTCGCGGCGCCGCCGCTGATCGACTGCCCGATGATCACGGCCGGGCCGCCGAGGTGACGCACGACGGCGACCAGATCTCCGGCGATGTCGGTGCGGCTGTAACCGTCCCAGCCGAGGCTGGACTCACCGCACCCGCGGATGTCGACGTTCGCGACCCGGTAACCGGCGGCCACCAGGCCGGGAACGAGGAAGCGGTAGGAGTGCCGGCTGTCGCCGATACCGTGCGCCAGCACGACCAGAGGACCTTCCCCGGTCACGTCGAAGGCGATGGTGTCCTTGCCGATCCTCAGGTGCTCGGTCATGCCGTCCTCCATCAAAATGGCTAATTTCATTAGCTATAGACTAGCCACATTAGCTATGAGGGTCAACGCCTCACCCAGCCGCGCTCGATCGGGGGCCGAGCCCGGAGCGATGGGCTGCCGCACGGCGTAGTGCTGGTTTCCGCGAGAACTACTGGGACCCTCATCACCGCAACGTTCCAGGTCGGAGTGCCCACGCACCTCACATTCCTACAGCCCGTGCTGCTCAGGACATGATCGGGTCGCTCTGGCTGCGGTGCGGGTGCGCGGCGTGGATGTACTTCATGGCGGTGCGGAGAGAGACCGAAGAGGTGGATGAGGTGGAGGGGGTCGTCAGTGTGCTGGGCCTCGTTGAGGATGCGGTCCACACGCAGGCGGCCCGCCTGGTGGCCGTGGGCGCGCAGGGGCTTGTTGATCGCCTGGATCGCCACCGGGGGCTGGGTGTCGTCGGTGGACCTTGGAGTGCGGGGCCCATCCGCCCTGCTTGGCGATGGCGATCTGGTCGTGACCCTTGAGCCGCGCGGACGTCGCGAGCCCGCGGTGCGGGGAGTGTCCGGTGAACCGGATCTCGATTGCGGCGCGTTCGCCGGCGCGGGTGACGATGTCGCCGATGGACTTGGGCTGCAGCCCGCTCTCCATCGCTTGTTCTTCGCAGGGGATCCCGGCCTTCAGGCCGGGCGGGAATGCGATCCTCGGCCCGGAGGCGCGTAGCGCCGGAGATCCCTGCTCCTCGGGGTGGCGGTCAGTCAGGCTGGGCGTTTCTGGTTCTCGATGTAGTCCTTGACGATGCTCAGGGGTGCGCCGCCGCAGGACCCCGCAAAGTAGGACGGGGACCAGAACACGGATCCGGTGCCGATCTGGTTGATCCGGCCGGTGTACTCCGCGCGCAGATATCGGGAGCTGACGCCCTTGAGGGAGTTGACGAGCTTGGACAGGGCGATTTTCGGCGGGTAGTGCACGAGCAGGTGGACGTGATCGCCTTCGCCGTTGAACTCCCGGAGTTTCGCGCCGAAGCTCTCGCACACGTCCCGCATGATCGCTTCGCAGCGCGTCAGCATGTCGTCGTTGAAGATCTCACGCCGGTATTTAGTGACGAACACCAAGTGGGCGTGAAGGTTGAAAACGACATGATTTCCTCGTCTGACATCAGGATCTGGTTCCCAGCGCGGTGACATACACCAAGTGTAGTAGGATCAAGCGAACTCGACCGGAAGGGGGTGGGCCGAGATGATCCGTGCGTACAAGTTCCTCCTGCGGCCCACCGTCCGTCAGGCGCAGGCACTGTCCGAGATGCTGCGGGATCACTGCTCCCTTTATAACGGGGCCTTGCAGGAGCGGCGTGACGCCTGGCGGCATCCGTCGAAGACAACCGTCAGGTACGGGATGCAGTCCGCGCAGCTCAAGGAGATCCGGGCGTTCGACCCGGAGTGTCAGGGCCGCTGGTCGTTCAGTTCGCAGCAGGCAACCCTGCGCCGTCTCGACAAGGCGTTCGCCGCGTTCTTCCGCCGGGTCACCTCCGGTGGCACCCCGGGATATCCGCGTTTTCGCGGGGTGAACTGGTTCGATACGGTGGACTTCCCCAAGGACGGGGACGGCTGCCGGTGGGATTCCGCCCCGCACGACCGGGTCACCCGGGTCCGCTTCCAGGGCGTCGGGCATGTGAAGGTCAACCAGCACCGTGCCGTGGCCGGCAAGGTCAAGACCGTCTCGGTCAAGCGCGAGGGCCGTCGCTGGTTCGTCGTACTGGCCGCCGAACAGGACCAGCCGCAGCCGCTGCCCGCGACCGGCTCCGTGGTCGGCATCGACCTGGGCATCGCGAACTTCCTCGCCGACTCCAACGGCGCTTTCGTGCCCAACCCGCGCCACGGCCGCCGCGCGGCCGAAAAGCTCGAAGCCGCGCAGCAGGCCCTGTCCCGGTTCCCGCGCCGCAAGGCCTCAGACCGCACCGCAGGCCACCGGCGCGCGGTGGACAAGGTTGCCCAGCTCCACGCCAAGGTACGGCGTCAGAGGCTCGACCACGCCCACAAGACCGCGCTCGGTCTGGTCCGCGCACACGATGTGATCGCGCACGAAGACCTCACGATCCGCAACATGACCAAGGTCCCCGCACCCAGGCCCGACCCTGACCGGCCGGGTACCTTCCTGCCCAACGGGGCCGCCGCCAAAGCCGGGCTCAACAAGTCGATCGCCGATGCCGGATGGGGGGTGTTCCTGACGATCCTGCACGCCAAGGCTGAAAGCGCCGGACGGGAAGTGATCGCCGTGGACCCCCGCAACACCTCCCGCACCTGCCCCGAATGCGGGCACACCGCGAAGGAGAATCGGCCCACACAGGAAAAGTTCCACTGCGTCTCGTGCGGCCACCACGCCCACGCCGACACCGTGGCAGCCACCAACGTATTACGGGCCGGGCTGGTCCGTCGCAACGCCAACCCGGCGTAACGAGAAGCCCCCGGCTTCAGCCGGGGGAGGAGTCACGACGGTGTGCCCGTGGTTGTGGAGGCGGCGCCAGGCGTAGCGGTCCGGGTGGGTGAGACCGGCGGCGTTCTTCCATGCGGTCCACGCGCGGACGGGGCAGATGGAGGGGCGGCTGTTGTAGGGGACGGGCACGATGCGGGGGCGGACTGTGGGGGCGCGCAGGTCGGCGGTGAGTCCGTCGGGGGTGTTGGCGTAGTCGCGGACGCGGTTGAAGGCGCCCTGGTTCTGCCCGCCTTGGCGACGGCTGTCCTGTGTGCCTGGATGTTGCTCTTGCTGGCGTTTCTTGCTTCGGGTCCCGTTGGTGATGGTGTTCGCGGTGATCGGTGGGAGAGGGTGGGGCGACCTGGGGGGGGCGGGGCGGTCTGTGCACTCGTTTGGGCTAGGTGTTCTGTGGGTGTTGCGGGGGTTGAGTGGTGGGTTCGTCGTGGTTGGTTGCGTGGTTGCCGGGGGATTTTTCGGGGCGCGTGGCGCATGGCGGTGTGTCGGGTGTGTCTGGTGTGAGCGGACGGGTCCTGTCGATTTGGCGTATCTGTGGGGGAGGTGGGTCGGTCTGTTGAGGAGGCGTTGTGGCGAGTGGGCGAGTGGCGATGTCGGTGGTGGTCGTGGGGTTGTTCCTGGAGGCACTGGTGCCGAGGGGAGTCGCCATGGCCGACGCGCCCACTTCTGCCCTCGCATCCGTGGCGTGCACTGCCGGCACCGGTCCCTATCAGCAGGAGCTGGAGGAGTATCTGAAGCTGCCCGCGGACGGGCAGCAGGCGTCCGGCGACTGTGAGGCGATCCGCGCCTTCCAGAGCCGCAACGCAGTGTGGCCTGCCGATGGTTACGCGGGCCTGGTGACCTACCGCACGATGCTCGTGGTTGAGGCCCGCCCCAACCCGAACGCCGCCGGGAAGTGCCCGGTGCGCACCTACCGCGTCGCCTGTGTCGATCTGACCCGGCAGTTGATGTGGGTTCAGAGGGGGAGCCGGGTGGTGTACGCGCCTGTGCCCGTCCGCTCGGGGCGTGACGGCTATGAGACCCGTACCGGCTGGTTCACCGTCTACTGGCGCGACCTCGACCACTACTCCGACCTGTATGACAATGCGCCGATGCCGTACTCCCAGTTCTTCAGCGACGGCCAGGCCTTCCACGGCACCCCCGGCGACCTGTTCTCCGGCGGCTCCCACGGCTGCGTCAACCTGCGCCTCGACGACGCCCAGCGGCTGTGGAACACCCTCGCCGAGGACGACGCCGTGTACGTGTGGGGCGTGAAGCCGGGTACGGAACGCAAGGTGCCGCCCCGGCCGACCAAGCCCGAGGACCTGGTCACGCCAGCAGACGTGCCCCCAGATCCTCACCCGCAAGGGCGCCCGGAAGGACGTACGCCACCGCCGAACCCCGGTGCTCGGTGAAGCGGCTCAGCTCGTCCGTCGCCGTCATCCGGTGCTGGACACGCGCGAACAGCGCCGGATCCCGCATGAAGGCGAGGAACAACAGGCCCCGGTCGTCCGGCCCGGAGTCGTAGCTGTAGCCCCGGCGCAGTATCCGCGCGCCGGCGTCCAGCCGGGGACTGGCCGCCCGTACATGGGACCCCAGCGGGATCACGTACCGGCCCTGCGGTGTCTTCGCGAAGATGTCAACGTCGTCGTGCTCGTGGTGGCGTCCCAGCGGCGCCCCGCTCGCCCGGTGCCGCCCGATGATCCGCTCCTGCCGCTGCGTACTGAGCCGCGCGAACCCGGCCACATCGATGTGGACACGGCGCACGACGAGGAACGTGGCGTCGTCGGACCACACCCAGCGCTCGCACTCCTCGGGTGACGGTTGCTCCGTGCCGTCCTTGAAGCCGATCAGGTTGCGCGGTGTCCGCCCGGCCGGGGTCGGCGGCAGGAACCCGGTCTGCCGCCAACGCGGACGCAGGGTGTCGCCCGCCAGCCGGGTCAGCGCGCTCGCGGCGGCCGTCGTGACGCGCGGATCGTCGGCGCAGAGCTGGACCAGCAGATCACCGCCGCCGTACGCGGGGTCGAGCCGGTCGTCGGGGAACGGCGGCAGTTCGCGCAGCGCGGGCGGCGCGGCGACGCGCAGGAGCCGGGGGAGGCGGGGACCGATCGCCACGGTCGCGGTGAGCCGGGACTTCGCGGCGCCCCCGATCTCCGTGATGTCCTTCGCCTGTGCGGGACTTGGCGGCGGGCTTTCACCGTCGAGGGCCTGCGCCAGGGCCCGCGTCCACCGCCCGAACACCTCCCGCAGTGCCCGCACGCCGCCCGCTGCCCGTAGCGCCGGGGCGAGGTCGTACGCCAGGACGAGCGCGGCCATCTGCTGAGGTGTCGTCACGCCGGCCTGGCGCGGGCCCCGGAAACCGAACGCCGGCGGGCCCGCGCCGGCGGGACGGGAACGTGCGTGGTCGGCGCATGCGGAGGTGGAGGCGGTGAGGGCACCGAGGGCTGCGGCGCGGGTCAGAACGTCCCGGCGGGCGGGGGCCGACGCGCCGTCGGGCGTGGGAAAAGCGGCATGTGCTGTCATAAGAGTGAAAGGGACGATACATCTTCGATCGTGCCAAACATTCTTTTTACGCGAATCGGACGGACCGTGTCCCGGCGAACCATCGCCCGGGGCCTGCTCGTCGCCGTCTGTCTCCTCACCGGCGCCAGTGCCTGTACGGCCTTTTCGCCCGAGGGCTCCGGCGGGGCCGCGCCGGCCTCGGTCGTGCGGGTGCCGCAGGACACCGACTCCCTTCAGGAGGCGGTCGACCGGGTCGGTGAGGGCGGTCTCGTCCTGGTGTCACCCGGCGTCTACCGGCAGAGCGTGACCGTCTCGAAGGCGCGGGTGGTGCTGCGCGGCCTCGACCGCTCCCGGGTGGTCGTCGACGGGGAGTTCGAGCGCGCCAACGGCATCACCGTGACCGGCGCGGGCTCCGTCGTGGAGAACCTGACCGTCCGCAATAACCTCGCCAACGGTCTCCTGTTCACCGGCGTCACCGACCAGGCCGCTCTGGAGGCGGGCCGTGCCGGCGGCTCGGCGTACGACCCCCTCGACACCGTCAAATTCCCCCCGCTGAAGGGCTTCCGGGCCTCTTACGTCACCGCGTACAACAACGCGCTGTACGGCATCTACGCCTTCGATGCCCGAAGCGGGATCATCGAGCACTCCTACGCCTCCGGACACGCCGACTCCGGGATCTACGTCGGCCAGTGCCGTCCCTGCGACACGGTCGTGCAGCACAACACCGTCGAGCACAACGCGGTGGGCCTGGAAGTCACCAACGCCTCCGAACGCCTCTATCTGCTGGGCAACCGGGCGAGCCGCAACCGGGTCGGCCTGACCCTCAACTCCAACGACCTGGAGGCGCTCGGCCCGCAGCACGGCGCCGTCATCGCGGGCAACACGCTCACCGACAACAACGACGACGCCAGTCCCGAGCAGGCTGATGGCGGCTTCGGCATCGGCATCGGCGCGGGCGGCGGGCGCGCCAACGTCATCGAGCGAAACCTGATCAGCGGCAACAGGGCGGCCGGGGTGCTGCTGAGCGACGTACAGGGCTATCCGGCGCGCGCCAACACCGTGCGCGCCAACCGGGTCACCGCCAACGGCACCGATCTGGTCCTGGCCACCGGCACCCCGGCCGGCAACTGCTTCACCGGCAACGGGGAGTCGCTCACCAGCCCGGCGCGCCTGCCGCGCGAGACACACTGCGCAAAGGGCACCCGGGGCGCTGCAGGGCAGGAGCCGGACACCGGGCTGGTCCGCGACCCCCTGGGCCACCCGACCCCCGTCCAGGCACCCCCCGGCCTCTCCTTCCAGGACGTACCGGCACCGCCGAGCCAGCGGTCAATGCCGCAGGCCACTACGACTGCGGCACACCCGGCGGTAGACCTACCGGGCAAGGTGAGCTGGAGCGAGTTCAAGCTGCCGGGCGCGAAGGGCGCCCTTTAGGGGCGCGAGGCTGTACCGATGTGCGGCTGCGCCGCGTGGGCGCGACAAGCCACAACCCACCCGCACCCGCCACTCACCGCTCTCCCCATGGCGCGCCCGGCAGAACAACCCCCCGCACCCGAACCCCACCCAGATCCATGGTGATCCTCCGGCCCCCACCGAGATCCACCCGAACACGCCGCATACCCCCCTGCTCGTCGATCCAGTACGACAGCGGAGAACGCTCACCACGAGACCCGGCCGGCGACGCGGACGCGTTGGGCCGGGGCCGCGGCCCCGAGAAGACGTCGTAGCGCCGACCGTCCACGCGCTCGTCGCGCAACCGCAACGGGCCCGACTGCGCGAGCAGCTGCGCGTTGTCGGGCCGGTCGGCGCCCAGCGACAGGGCCAGTTTCAGGGCGGTGTCGAGCGGCGCGGCGCCGAACGCGCGGCGTGTCCACGCCGTCGCCTTCAGGTGTCCCGCCGCGCGCAGCGCACTCTCGACGGGAGCCGTGGGGGACGCCCCGTCGGCGACCGCCAGCCCGCTCTGGTCCCAGGCGAGCAGTCCGCCGTCCGGACGTCCGGCGCCTGTCACCTCGTACCACCCGACGGCCCGGTGTCTGCGATGGTCGACGACGGCGCGTACCACGGCGGTGCCGTCGCCCGACGGCGCGTGGACGGTGATCTCCGAGGGGCTGATCCGGTACGTGCGGAAGCGTGCCAGGGCCAGGCGCTGGGCCTCCTCGACGGAGAGGGGCCGGGGGCCGGAATCGCCGCCGCCGGTGAGCAGGAGGCCGGAGCAGGCCGCCGCCGCGGCAAGGACGCCCAGCGCCCACCAGGCCCGCCTCACCCTGCGCGTCCTCGGCATCCTCGGAGTCCTCGGCGTTCTGGGTGTCTTCTCGGTCGTGCCACTCGTGATGCGTCGCATGGAATGTCTCTACATGCGGGCGGGCCGCGTACCGGTCGACACCGGTACGCGGCCCGCCCCGCGTCACCCTCCCGGGTGCGCGGCCATCACTCCACCAGGCAGGGCGTCAGCACTTCTTGCCCTTGCACGGCTCACCTCGCTTGTTGGCGATCTTCACGATCAGCCCTTCGCTGCCCGTGCCGTTGGCCAGGGTCAGCCGGTAGGGGCCAAAGACCGGGTTGTCCGGCAGGACGTAGCCCTCGGGGACGTCCTTCTCCACGAGGTAGTACGTGCCGATCCGGTTGCCGTCGAAGGAGCACATGCCCGTCCGGCCGCTGACACAGTCGCCGACCATCCGGTCCTTGTGGGCGCCGCCCCGCTGGAGGCCGGAGGTGCCGTTGCTGTCGAGCCACAGCTGGAAGACCGCGCCGCGCAGCGGCTCGCCGGTCTTCTTGTCGGTCTTGACGACCGTCAGCGCCAAGTCCTCGACCAGGCCCGCGTCGAGGGTGAGGTCCTGACGGTTGCCCGGGCCGAGGGTGACGACGGGGGAGCAGCCGGTGGTCGGGACGATGACCGAGTCGTCACCCTTGCCGCCCGCGTTCTGCTTGGTCCAGGCGTAGCCGGCCGGCTTCACGAAGCAGACCTTGTACTTGCCGTCGGCCAGCTTGTCGAAGAGGTATTTGCCGCCCTCGTCGGTCTTGACGGTCTTCAGCAGGTCGCCGTTGTCGTTGTACAGGTTGACGGTGACGTTCGGCGCCGGGGGCTCGCCGTGGTCCTGGATGCCGTTGCCGTTGGTGTCGTACCAGACGTAGTCGCCCAGCTTGTTGACCGGGCCGACCAGGCCTGCGTCGACCGTGTGGTTGACGTAGCCGGGGTCGCCGACGCTGACCGTGGTCCGGCCCGCCGAGTCGACGTTCGAGTCGAGCGCGCGGTCGGAACCGGCCGCCTGCTGGGTCCACTTCAGCTCGGCGAGCGTCGGGGAGCCGGGCAGCGTCGCCGGGTTGATGCCGCTGTAGTCGAAGGTGGCCGCGTACGCCGTGTTCGGCTTCAGGCCCTCCTCCGTGCCCAGGTAGTACTCGCCGTTCGCGTCGGTCGTGGCGGTCAGCGGCGGCCCGGTCGGCGGACTCAGCGTGACGACGACGCCCGCGACGGGCGGCTCGGACGGGTCCTGGATGCCGTTGCCGTTCGAGTCGTACCAGACCCGGTTGCCGATCTGGACGGGCGCCTGGTCGCAGACGAGCTCCAGGTCGGCGAGACCGTTGGCCTTGCCGAACAGGTTCTGGGGGAGGGGGGTGGAGGTGTCATAGGTGGGCTGCACCAGGAGGTTGCCCTCGATCGCTCCGCTGTCCGCGGTCCAGCTGCGGACGCCCTGCTCGTAGGCGTTGATCGGGTCGTAGACCGTGCCCCACAACTTGTCGCGGTTCGGCTGGAGTGCCGTGGCGCCCTGGCCGACCTGGTCGTGGACCGCGTCATTGAGGACCGTGGAGTCGTTGTAGAACTCGCCGCCGCCCGGGCCCTCGGTGTTGTCCGCAAGATTGCCTTTCAGCGAACCGCAGGAGCCGTTGTTCTCCAGCGTGTACGTCGTCCCGGACTTGCAGGCGCGCAGCACGTCGCCGGCGGCGATGCCGGTGACCAGCGGCTCCGTCGCGCTGTTGTACGCGTACGTGTAGGTCCCCGTCATGTCGCCGAAGCGGTCGCGGTAGCCCAGCACCAGGTCGCCGTTGTCGGCGATCTCGATGTTGGACAGCATCGGCTGCGGCGCGGAGATGAAGGAGTGCTCCTCCCGAGCCGGCACGCGCTCGTTCCAGGCCTCCCACATGCCGCTCATGCGCTGGCCGACCGTGGAGGGCTTGGTGCAGCGGAAGTTGGTGGCCGGATCACCGGTGAACCGGTAGGCGCAGCCGCGGGGGTAGTCCAGCGCGTGCGTGAAGATCTCGCTGAACGCGCCGTTCTTGAACTCGTAGACGTGCGCGCTCAGTTGCCCCGGGTTGCCCCACGCGAGGTCCGAGGTGACGGTCGTCTCGGCGCCGCACACCCCGCCGACCAGGACGCGCTTGCCGCGCACGCCGATGCCGTACGGGTGCCACTGGCCGACACAGGCCTGCGGCCTCGGGATGTCGTACGACGTCTGCGTGCCGGGCGTGACGGAGTCGCCGGAGCCCGTGATGGCCACGCTGTACAGCTTGGAGTCGCTGAGGTTGACCGCGTACAGCGTCTTGCCGTCGCCGGAGACGTCGACGTCTCCGATGCCCTCGCGGCCGACCTTGCTGTAGACGGCGTTGTCGTGCAGCAGGTTGTCGGTGGTCTCGTGCGCGGTGAGCGTGCCGGGCAGCGTGACGAAGGTGTCGACGGCGTTCTCGGTGCCGAACTGACGGTAGATCGTGTTGGTGGCGCCCGCCGGGCCGTAGGCCGTGTGCCGCTTGACCAGCGTGCCCATGTACTTGTTGCCGGTGCGGTCCACGCCGATGCCGAACACGGCCTGCTGCTTCGTGTTGTCGGTCAGCTGGGTGACGCCCCCGGAGGTGTTACCGGTGAAGCCCCCGCCGAAGGACACCAGGCCCTTGTACGTGTCGGGGGCATCCCCCTTGGCGAGGTTGCAGGTGACCAGGGTCGGGTTCTCCTGGCAGTACAGGCTGGGATCCCAGAAACCCGTGGTGTACGTGACGTCCGTACCACCGGAGACGTCGACGAAGCCGACGCTGCTGCGGATGACGTCGGCGCCCGCGCCCAGGCCCGCGACGGCGGGGGAGAGGTTGTCGGGGTCCGGGTTGGCGACCTGGACGCGGTACTTGCCGCCCGTGAGCTCGGTCGTGGCCGCGAAGGTGGCGGTGCCGTTGGCCCCGGTCGTCGCGTTCCGGACCTGGCCGGCGTCGTCCGTCAGGGTGACCCTGACGCCGGCGAGGCCCGGTTCCAGCACGCTGTCGTACGCGCCGTCCGCGTCCACCTCGGTGACGACCCGCACGGTCAGGGTGCCGTCACTGGGAGCGGCGGCCCGTGCGGTTGCGGCGAGCGGGCCGAGCCCGGTGACCGCGAGGGCCGGTGAACCGGTCGCGATCAGCGCGAGGCTCAGACCGGTCAGACCGGCGAGCCGTCTCCGCCGTCCGGGCGGAGTGTCGTGCAGGCGCCGGCGCGAGGCGGCGGTACCTGGTTCTGCTCTGAACACTGTGTCCTCGTCTCGTGGAGCGAACACCCCCATCGAGCTATGTATGGGATCAATGAAGAAGATCGAATCGGCCCGTTCGGAGGAGAAGACGGATTATCGGACCGGCCGGGTGGGGCCATCAGGGTGGTGGCGGACGCTGCCGTGGTGATCTCGCGGGTGCATATGGGGTCCGTCAAGAGCGGGTGAGCGGCCCTATGGAAGCCGTCAACAGGGGCGGATCCGGCCCCGGAGGCGCTGAGCACGCACTGTCCGAACCGATCCACACCTCACATCTCGCCACGAGCTCGCGATGACCGATCTGGCCTTCGTCGCCACCACGATTTCGCGTCGGTGTCCGCCGCGGCCTCGCTGCGGTCGTCACGGCAGGCGGCCCAGGCCAGGCAGGCGCCGGCACGGCGGGGCCAGCGCGACCAGCGTGGCGGACAGTCGAACCCCCTCAAACTGCCTGGAAGCCACAACGCC
This sequence comes from Streptomyces sp. NBC_00285, assembly GCF_036174265.1. Taxonomy (NCBI): domain Bacteria; kingdom Bacillati; phylum Actinomycetota; class Actinomycetes; order Kitasatosporales; family Streptomycetaceae; genus Streptomyces; species Streptomyces sp. NBC_00285. Next base: position 10,168,205 of record NZ_CP108055.1, read on the forward strand.
AGCGCCACCGTCGCCACTTGCAGGACTGTGCAGATGATGGCTGCCCGGCGGATCCGCGATCGTTGCACCGGGCGCATGGTCGCCAGCCCGCCCCGTGACAGCCAGACGATCGTCACCTTCGGTGCCGGATCGTGACCGGACGTCGCATACCCAGCGCCGTACACAGACACAAAGGACGACCGTCCCTACTGCTGGAGGGCACCGCCCCTCACGTCCAGAACCGGGCCCGAGGGTCCGCGCCCCCTACCCACGGCTGGATCGCCACCCCGAGGACATCCCCGCCGGGACCACCGCGCCGCGATGTCGATGCACGCTCTGCAGCACACGTACGGGGTGACCTGGCAGACGGTCCGCAAGGCACCGGCGCTCCTGATTTCCCTCCGAGCGATGACTTTGCAAAGCCAGGCAGGTCCAAGTGGTCGAACACCAAGGCATCGCACTGCGCCAGGAGGAATTTTGACAGCCGATTCGACCGACATCGTCACGGCCCACACCCTTGAGGTCCCCGGCGCGCGCCTGCACTACGAGGTGCGCGGCCAGGGCCCCCTCATTGTGCTCGTCGGTGCCCCGATGGACGCCAGCGCCTTCGCACCGCTGGCCGACGTGCTCGCCGCTGATCACAGCGTGCTCACTACCGACCCGCGGGGCATCAACCGCAGCAAACTCGATGATCCCGACCAGGAATCCACCCCGCTCCTGCGCGCCGACGACCTCTCCCGGCTCCTGGCGCACCTGGACGCCGGCCCGGCCGCGGTTCTGGGCTCCAGCGGCGGCGCCGTCAGCGCACTGGCCCTGACCCAATCTCATCCCGACCAGGTCCACACCGTCATCGCACACGAGCCCCCACTGGCCGAGCTGCTCGCCGATCGTCAGGAGCTCCATGCCCAGACCGACGACATCATTGCCACCTACCTCACGGGTGATCTCATCGGCGCCTGGACCATGTTCATGATCCAGGCCAACATAACCCTGCCCACGGGCGCGATCGAGGCGATGTTCGGCGGGGTACGCGATCCGCAACACGTCGCGGACGAACACCGCTGGTTCGCCCACGAACTGCGGGCCACCACGCACTGGCAGCCCGACCTGACTGCTCTACGCTCGGCCGGCACCCGCATCGTGGTCGGCATCGGCGACGACTCAGCCGAACAGCAATGCGACCGCACTTCCCAGGCGCTCGCCCAGGCCCTTGGCATCGAGCCGACATCCTTCCCCGGCGGTCACACCGGCTTCGTCGAGAATCCCGACGCCTTCGCCACCCGCTTGCGCGACGTCCTGCGCCAAAACTGACCCCTGAAACGGCACCCCTGAGGGCGGTGTGCCAAAGCACCGTAGCTGTCACCGGCGGAGTCGGACGGCGCTGCCAGCTGGCCGTGGGTCGGCGACTGGGAGAGGGTCACCACCGACCTCATGCAGCTCGTCCGTGCAGGGCAGTGTGACGCTCTCAGCCTCGGCTTGCCCGAGATCGGGCGTGCCCTCGTCTGCTCGGGCCCGGACTCCGGCGTGCGTGCCCTCGATGTCGCCCACGCCGACCAGTCCAACACCTACGGGCCGAAAGAACATGCCGCAGTTCTGGCCGAGGTCGCCATGCTCCTCGCCTGCTTCGTCGCCGAGCGGGACTTTTGGCCGGGCGATGGCCTGCTGCCCCCGCTCGTGCGCCACAGGACTGAACGTCCGTAGCGCGAGGGCCGCTTACGGTCAGAGCATGGACCTCGTCAGCATCGCGTACCCGCGCTTCTGCATCAGCTTGAGTTTTTACCTGTGTGCGGGAGCTCCTCGGCATGCCGGGGCTGAAACTGGCCGGTCGGTTGTCCTCACGGCAGACCGCCACGTGAGCGGAAGCGGGTTCGGGAACACCAGGAAGGCGAAGGCCCGCCCTGCTGGTGTTGCGTAACCTCTGGGGCGCTCAGCGTGAATCGCCCCGGTTCGAATAGAGACTCCGGACTGCCCCGAGTCGAGTGGAGCCGAGTTGCTTGGTTTCAGGCTACTGGCGCGGTGCGGAGTTCGTACTCCACCGGGCTGAGCATGCCCAGCGCGGAGTGTCTGCGCTGTCGGTTATGGAAGATTTCCAGGTACTCGAAGAGCGCGGTGGACAGCTCCAGGCGGGTCCGCCACCGTCTGCGGTTGAGTAGTTCGACCTGGACCCGCGCCCGTTCCGGCCAGGAAATGTCACGAAAGGACACTTCACTACAAGGCGCCCGCCCTCGCTGCAGTCGATGCTGAGATATGCCATGGAACCAGGCATGCGGGAGAGGCACCCCAACATGATCCCTATGGCCGAGGAACCGTTTCGCGCCCTGCTGGAAGCGGCCCCCGACGCGATGGTCATCGTGGACGACGCAGGCGTCATCCGCCTGGTCAATGCCCAGACCGAAGCCTTGTTCGGTCATCCCCGCAACGAATTGCTCGGCCGCCCCATCGAGATGCTGGTCCCGGAGCGTTTCCGCGCTCAGCACCCCGGTCACCGTCTGGGCTACTCCGCAAACCAGCAGGTTCGTCCGATGGGCGCCAACCTGGACCTGTACGGGCTGCGCCGCGACGGAGGCGAGTTCCCGGTCGAGATCAGCATCAGCCCGCTGCAGACCCCCGACGGACTGTTGATCTCCGCCGCCGTACGGGACGTCAGCGAACGCAAGGCCGCCGAAGCGCGTTTTCGTGCCCTGTTGGAAGCCGCCCCCGACGCCATCGTCATCGTGGACGACACCGGAACCATCCAGCTGGTCAACGCACAGACCGAGGCCCTGTTCGGCTACCGACGGGAAGAACTCCTGGGACAGCAGGTGGAGATCCTGGTCCCCCAGCGGTTCCACCATCACCACCCCGCCCACAGGCACGGCTATGTCGACAACCGACGGGTACGCCCCATGGGCGCCGGACTGGAGCTGTACGGGTTGCGCCAGAACGGGGTCGAGTTCCCCGTCGAGATCAGCCTTAGCCCGCTGGATACCCCGGAGGGCACACTGGTCTCCGCCGCCATCCGTGACGTCACCGAACGCAAGAAGGCCGAAGCTCAGCTCGCCGAACTCTACGATCAGCAGCGCCACGTTGCCCTGACGCTCCAGCGCAGCCTGATGGGCTCACCCATCCCCCTGCCCGGCATGGACACCTCCAGCCGCTATTTCCCCGCCCGGCAGGGACCCGGCGTGGGCGGGGACTGGTTCGACCTGATCGCCCTGGGCGGCGGCCGCATGGGAGTACTGATCGGCGACGTCATGGGCCGCGGCCTGGAAGCCGCCGCCGTCATGGGCCAGCTGCGCTCGGCCTCCCATGCCCTGGCGAAGACTGGCATGCCGCCCTGGCAGCTGATGCGGGCCCTGGACGCGGTCGTCAGTGAACTGCCCGACCAACTCGTCACCTGCTGCTACCTGGTCCTGGACCCCGACGAGAGCGCCTTGACCGTGTGCTCGGCCGGTCATCTGCCAGTGCTGGTGGTGGATCCCACCGGACAGGTTCGCAGGCTCCCGGTCAGTGTCAGTGTGCCGCTGGGCGTCGGCGACATACCACACCAGGAGACCCGGATCACCGTCCCGCCATCCTCAGTGCTGGCCCTCTACACCGACGGCCTGGTGGAAACCCCCACCAGCGACATCGAACTGCAGATCGACGCACTCGCCATCGCTCTCGAAAAAGCCGTTGCCGATACCGCCTGTCTAGAGCGGGCCGCCGACTCCGTTCTCACCGCCCTGCTGCCCGACCCCCAGGACTACAGCGACGACGTGACCCTGCTCCTGGCCCGCATCCCGCCCGCTCCGGTGACCGCCGTGTCCGCACTCCTGCCGGCGCAGCCCATCAGCGTGCGGGAAGGACGCCAATTCCTGCGCCGCACCCTGCAGGACTGGAACTGCGAGCCCCTCACCGACACGGCATGCCTGCTGGCCTCCGAGCTGCTGTCCAACTCGGTGCGCCACGCCTGCGACCCCCTGCGGCTGCGCCTGCGACGCACCAGGGACGAACTCCACATCGAAGTCTGCGACGGCAGCCCGGTGCTGCCCCGCGCCAGGACCGCGGGCCTCGACGAGGAGTCGGGCCGTGGACTGGCCCTGCTCGACCAACTCGCCTCCACCTGGGGCACCCTGCTCGCCGAGGAAGGCAAAGCCGTGTGGTTCTCACTCCCCCTGCCCAGTTCGCCCCATCGCCAAGGCGAGAGCACGCCGGCAGACGCGAGCGGTGCTCCGGAGTAACCCTTCCTGCCCCAGACAGCTACCCGGACCTGCTCTGTCGGCCGCCGAATCCGGAGAAGTGAGCGGCCGTCGCCGAGCCCCGGCCGTGGCAGCGGCAGGAGTCTCAGCCTCCACCCCGCCTCACGGGATGCCCCCGACTCGGACTCCGATCGGGACGGGCAGTCCACCCACGACAGCCAGGTCCTGCCCGGCATCCTCACCCGTCTTGCCCGCCCCCTCGCCATCGACCTGCGCCGCCCCTGGGAACGCGCCGTCCCCTCGAACAGGCTCACCCCTGCCCGGGGCCGCTGAGGGTTCCGACACCTGCGGACCAAGATCTCAACGCCAGTCGGAGTGTGCAGGTCGCGGGCCGGTCGGTGCTGAAGGTGCCGCACCGCAGCGAGGTGGTGGATGCGGCCGCGCTGCCCGCCGACTACCAGCGGATGCTTGAAATCGTGAAGGCAGGGGGCGGGCCGGTGATGGTCAAGGCGGTCGGCGCCGAGCTGGGGATCGACGCCTCGGTGCCGGGCCGGCTGGAGCCGTTGCGCGGCAAGCTGTCGAAGCTGGCCGATCGTGGCTGGCTACACAAATTGCCGAACGGCATCTTCACCACCCGGCTGTGATCCGCGGCCCGCAGGCCGTAACGGGCGGGCCCCCGGCCCGGGTTGATGATGTATGCCTACAAAAACCGTCCCGGCCGGGGACCACAGCGAGGTTGTCCACCAGGGCCGGCTGCCGCTGTCCACGCAGACCCTGCGCTACCTGACCGGGCTGCTGAGCGCCCACTTGAAGAAGTTCGGCTCCCGGTGGCGCAAGCTGCCGGCCGGGCGGATCGCGGTGCTCGTGCTGGCCGCGTTGCGGCATGACCAGCGCCTGTCCGACCTCGCCGGCGGCAACGACCTCTCGCGCACCACCCTCGACCGGTGGCTGAAGGAGATGACCGAGCTGCTGGCCGCCCGGGCCCCCAGACTTCAGCGCGTGCGGGCGAGAATCGCCCGGGAGGGTGGCAGTGTCGTCCTTCTCGACGGCTCGCTGATACCCACCCAGCGCCGCACCGGCCTGCCCATGAGACGCCGCTGGTCCGCGAAGCACAAGCGGCACGGGCTGCTGGTCATCGCGCTGACCGACGTCAAGGGGCGGCTGTTGTGGACCTCCACCGCCCGCCCGGCCCGCGGCTCGGAGATCACCGCCTGCCGCCACGACGACCTGGTCGGCCGGCTGCGCGAGGCCGGCCTCGCCGCCATCGCCGACCTCGGCTTCGTCGGCCTGGACGACGACGCCGGCGACCCGGCAGCCATCACCGGCTACAAGAAGCCAAAGGGCAAGCAGTTCCTGCCCGCGAAGAAGCTGGTCAACCAACTGATCGCCGCGGAACGGGCAGTGTGTGAGCACGCGTTCGCGCACCTGAAGAACTGGCGCGTGCTGACCAAGCTCCGCCTCGACGTGAAGCGGGCCACCCGGCTCGTCCGGGCACTGATGATCCTCAACCAGCACGAGATCGCCCGCTGACCGACGATCTTCACACCAGACAGGTCCCGCCGACCAGCACGAGCACGCCATCACCCGCCCACGCCACCACCAGGATCGGGTAGGGGCTGATTGCCCTGGCCGGGATCGTTCAGGCGGGGAGGGCGTCTCCGGGGAAGCCGTGGCACGGGTGGACCTCGCAGCGCATCATTCCAGCTCGCACGCAGGGGTCGCCGGCCATGATCTGCGTGGCTTCCTCGGTCGGCACGGTCATGATCGCGATGCCGGCCATGGTGTCGGAGGCGACCGGGCACAGGATCGCGATCACTCCCTCAGCGCGCAGCGACACCATGCGTCGCTGATGCTCGAGTTCGATCGCGTCCGCACCGTCCATGGTCCGCTCCGGTCCCCATCGAAGGAGCGCCACGCTATAGGGCTTCGCGGTCGCGGCCAGAGCCCGAATCTGTTCGTCAGTCACGTGCGCGCTCATGGGGCCTCCCTACTTCTCGATGTGCTCGGCCAACGAGACGATGATTCCTTCGGGCCCGCGGACGTAGGCCATCCGCCACACGCCCTCGTATTCGCCGATGCCTCCCACCATGCCGTAGCCGTCGGCTGCGGCATGGTCGACCGCGGCTTGGAGGTCGTGCACCTCGAAGGCGACGTTGCGCAGGCCCAGCTCGTTGGCCGGCGCAGCAGGTGAACCCGGGAGGTGGTTCGGCCGGGTGAAGCTCGACAACTCCAGCGTCGTACCTCCGCCGGGCGCCCGCAGCATGACGATCTCGGTGCGGGCGTCCGTCATGCCGATCACCGTGTCCAGGAACTCGCCTTCGACGGCCATCTTCCGATCGGCCTCCAGACCGAGGCTGACGAAGAACGCAGTCGCTGCGTCAAGGTCGGCGACGGTGATGCCGACGTGGTCGAAGCGCCTGATGAGTGTCATCGGATCCCTTTCGAGGTTTCTTCAAGAGACGCTGAGGAACGTAGCACTCTGGGTTCCTTAAAGGAACCCCACTTGTTAGATTGCTTCCATGCAGCGAACGAGGTTCGGGGAGATGACGTGTTCCATCGCGCGTACGTTGGACGTGATCGGCGAGCCATGGTCGCCGCTGATCCTGCGCGACGTGTGGGGTGGGGTGTGCCGCTTCGACCACATCCAGGCTGACCTAGGGATTTCCCGCAAGGTACTCACCGAACGGCTCAACCACCTGGTCGAACAGGGTGTGCTCGAGCGGCTGCCCTACGACGCCCGCCCCCGCTACGAGTACCACCTCACCGCCAAGGGCGCCGACCTCGTCGAGATGCTCATGGTGATGGCGCGGTGGGGTGACCGCTGGCTCGCCGGCGAGGCCGGGCCTCCCGTCCTGTACCGCCACCATGCCTGCGGGCAGATCGGCCACGTCGACCCGCGCTGCAGTCATTGCGGAGAGCCGATGCACGCCGACGACGTCGACCTCCTCCCTGGCCCGGGTTCAGCCTGATGGCCAAAGGCCGTGACGCCGGCTTCCAGGTCGTGACCTTCGATCGGAGCTCGTTCACGCACGACGAGAAGCAGGTCGACGCCGCGCTGAGCACCACGATGATGGAAGACTCCTTCAAATGCATCAAGGCGTCCAACGGCGAGCGGCGGTGTTGACCGCTGGGGACGGAGATTTCCTGCCGACGATCCAGTCGTTGCAGGACCGTGGCCTACAGGTGAGGGCCGAGTCCCGGTCCCACGCGGTCAGCCGACGTTTGCGCGACGCGGCCAACGAGTTCATCGAAGCTGATCGCGTCCGTGCGCGCGGTCTGCGAGCACGTGTGCGCGCACCTGAGGAACTGGCGCATCATCACCAAGCTCCGCCTGCACGCGCGTCACGCAACCGCACTCCTGCGCGCCCTGCTCGTGCTGACCAACATCGAAGTCGCACGCTGACAGACGATCTTCGCCGCAGACAGCCGCCCACGACCAGCATGAGCATCCCGGAGACCGTTCACACCAGCCCCTTGATCTGCGACTTCAGGATGAACAGAGCTCAGTCGTCGCCAGCAGATGATGCCGCAGGCCAGGCTGAGGAAGGCTCCGTGGATGTCGTCCCCGCGGATCTACCAGCGGATGCGCAGTCCGCGGAACCAGTGCAGCAGTGCAAAGCTCTGCTCGGCAACTCAGCGGTGCACGCCCAGTCCGGAACCGTGTTCGACGCCGCGCCGCGCGATGACCGGGGTGATTCCCAGGGCTCGCACCTTCCCTGAGTTCGCGCATTGCGACGCGTCCAAGGTGACCGTTTCGATCAGCATCGAAAGGGTGGCAGCCGTGTGAGGAGGCGACCATGGTGGTGAGCAACATTCGTGCGGTCTACGCGGGTGTCGACAGAGCCGACCGTGCCTTGCTCTGCCCTCCGGATTGATCCGGTGTCTCCGAGACTGCAGGCAATCTCCAGCAGGGGGAAACATGCGCAAGGCGATGAGTGCCGCCGCGTTCGCGACCGCGGCCATGGCAGTGGTGTCGATGAGCGGCGCCGCCCAGGCCGCGCCCGCCGGCGACTCCACGGTGTATGGATGCAGGTCCGGCAACGTGTGTATCTGGCCCGAGGGCGTCGAACCCTTCAACGACCCGCATCCGACAGTCCAGTACTCCAGCTACGGCTACCACAACCTGAGCAACCAGTACGGGGACCATTGGGTCCTCAACAACCAGTACGGTGACGCCACCGCCAACCTGTGCAAGAACTACGGCGGCACCAACTGCGTCGAGATCCTCTTTCAGGACGATTGGGGGTACGAGAACCTCACGCCGATCAACTCCATCACCCTTAACCGGCCGTAGCGCACCCTTCGCCACGGGGGAGCGGCCGCCGGGCCGGCCTACACCGGTCCCGTTATCGCAACCCAGGTGAACTTATGTGCGCGCGATGCTGTGTATCCGAGAGGGAACTTTCCCTCCTCCGCCCTTGCGTGCCTCACGCTGGGTGAACGGGTGCGTGGTGCGGTGCGCACGCCGCACCACGATGCGCACCGCCTGTGGGGAGTGAAGTTTCGCCAACTCGAAGTCCCAAGTCCGGCTTCCTCTTCGAGGGCTTCCTCCCAGGCGTCGATCCGGGCGCACAGTTCTACTGGCAGGAGGCCGGCGAACGGGTAGATGACCACCTGCTCCGGGTGCAGCACACAGGGCTCGGGCACGAAGCCGTCGGACCCGACGACCAGCGGCTGCGGCGGCGTGGTCAGCACCTCGCCGACCTCCCACGACCGCCGCCAGCGCAGGTGCAGCTCCAGGTCGTACCGGCTGCCCGGACCGTGCGCGTCGAGTTCACGCGGCAGGGAGGTGACGGAGTAGTAGAAACCGAATCATTTTCCACGCCTGCGAGGTGAGAATGGCGAAGATCGACGCGCACTCCAGGCCCAGCATCGAGTCGGGGAACAGAACGATGAACCCAGTCACCGCCACGGTCAGGAAGCCCAGCACGGGTACTGACTGCAGGATGTCGAGGGCGGGGATCAGGAGCCGCTCCAGGCGACGGCTCTTCGCCGCGGCATAGGCATAACCGAAGGTGAACAGGACCGACAGGGCCAGCGAGGCGAACATCCGCAGCAGCGAACGCGCCGCGTCGTACGGCACTGGGTCGGGTCGGTGTCGACGCGGACATTCTGGTGGGTGCTGAAGGAGAAGGCGGTGCCCTGACCCACGCGCAGCACCACGTGAAGCAGAACAAGCACGGCAGCAGCGACCGCCGCATCCACCCAGGAGACCTGCGACAAACGCCCGGGCAGTCGCGCAACCGGAGACATACGCCTCGACGGCGACGTCTCAAGGGCTTTGGTGTCCGTACGGAACGACATCGCGCAAAACCTCCGCCCACACTCTGGGCACACCGACATCGCCCGGCCGAGGCAGATGCGCCGTCGGCAGGGCTGGGTCACCCACACAGCATGGGAAAGACAGGTACGAGTTGAAGAGGGGTGTGAGCCTGGGGAGCCATCGCCGCCTCATCGCAAGCGGGCTACGTCCGGCGCGGGAGAATCAGGGCCGACGGCCCGGAGGTACGAAAGTCAGCCAGTACCCGGAAGGCAGCGTGGGCTAGGAGGTTCGGCACCCATGGCTGCCTCCGATCCGCGAAGTGACTGTGCCCCGCCGTGCGCTCTCGGCATACGCGGAACCCGACCCCATGAGCGTGCCCATTGTTGCGTCATTACTCAAATAGGCGGTGGCTGTCGCGTGTGGCAGCCATCAGCGGGTGTCCGACCATCTCGCGGCCGGAGGCCAAGGACGGGCGGAATGTGCCGATGCCACTGAACTTGGCTTGCTGAACGCAGCGCTCGCTGCGACCCGCAGGTGAGCCGTCATCGAGGCCCGGGCTGTTGGCCGGGCCTCCTGGCATCGACCTGGCACACCCGCGGCCAGGGCGGGGTTACGGGTGTGATCATCGCCCCCGGCTACGGCATGGCCGTAGCCCAGGCTCGGCCCAACTGCGCGCTTCTTTCGTCAACGCCGGGCGACAGGGACGAGGCCGCGGAGCTGCCCGCCCGTCGACAGGTCCGCTCGCAGAGTGACGTTCGGATGCGGGGGAGCGGGCACGAACAGGGTCCGGCCCTGTCGATGGGCGGAGACGGCGCCGTCGAGCGTGAGCGCGGTGACGGCGCGGCTGCCGGCCGCCAGGACGTACCACTTGCCCTTCGGTGACCGCCAGCCGGTGGCGGCCGCCACGTGCTGGCCGAAGCGGGTGCACACCGCGGACGACCGCTCGCGGGAGACGACCCGTGCGGCCTCGTCCGGCTCGTCCCCGGACGTCCGCAGAGTCACCACCGCTTCGCCCGGGCCGCGCCAGCTGCTGGTGCGGGCGCAGGTCCACACGGCGTGGCCGCCTCCGTCCGGCAGGTCCTGTTCGGCGAAGTCCCAGGCGTTGACGGCGCGGACACCGGTGTCGCGGAGCTCTCCGAGAGCGCAGGCATGACGGGACCAGGCCAGCAGTGCGGCGGGGCCGGTCGCTTCCCGGGGCTGGCGTGCGGGTGGTGAGCCGTGTCCGGGCAGCGGGGTGTAGGTGAGGTGGACCGGGGTCAGGTCGCCCACCCCGGCGAGCAGGAACGCGTGGTGTTCGGCGATCCTTTCCGAGGACCGCAGTTGAAGGACTGGTCCGCTGTCGCAGCCCCCGGCCCGGGGCAGCACCGGAACGGTGCGCGTGACGCCCTCGCCCGACACGTCCAGTGGACGCGCCAGGGTGTCGGGTCGCAGCAGGTCCCGGGTCTGTGTCTGCGCGATCCACGGGGCGATCAGGTAACGCACGCCCGTGCGGTCGAAGGTGAGGGCCACGGCCGCCGAGGTCGTCACGTCGGCATCGTCGACGCGTGCCACGGTCAGAGACCTCGGCACACCAGGAGTGCGGCCCGAGGACACCGGCTCGCTGTAACGGGCCAGCCGCTGACCGTCGTAGAAGAGGACCACGGCCTGTCGCTGTACGTTCCCCGCGTAGAGGAGCTGCGGTGCCGCGGTGGGCGGGACGGTGGATGTGGCGCGCGACGCGGTGACGTGTGTGCCATGTGGTGGCCGCGCCCAGGTGTTCAGAGCACGGTCGAGCAGGTCTTGGTCCTGGATGCGGGAACCGCGCGCGGGCCAGGCCGTGAAGTCGACGCGCGAGGTGTTGTCCCACAGGCCGGCCGGGACGCGGCTGAGATCGGTGGCCCGCAGAACGGGATCGGTGGTGCCGGACGGGAGGAGGGGCCGCGACGAGTCCTCTTGCGGCGTGCTCATCATCGCCGTCACCGCCGCCACCGCGGCCAGGAGGGCCAAAACCGCCACGCCCCCGGCACGCGTCCTCCGACGGCGCCGCAGCAGGTCGGTGGGGCTGGCCTGAAGGGCGCAGGCGTCGAACTCCTGAAGTACCGACGGCCCTGGTAGCGCCTGCGCCGCGACAACGCGGGCCTCCCGAAGGGCCGTTGCGGTGTCGTCCACGCCGGCCTCGGCGAGCACGTCGGCAGTGGCGTCGTCGGGCATGCCGTGCAGACGGAGCACGAAGGCGGCCCGGGCGGGCGCGGACAGTTCCGCCAGCGCCTGGGTGAAGGCCAGTTCGTCCACGCTGCCCGAACGCGGGAACAACCGCAGTCCCAGCACCAGCGGCAGACGGGGAAGCAGGGCGCGCGGCGGGGCCAGCCGGGCCGGCCACCCGGCAGGCCGCCGGCCGTGGGCCAGGGCGTCTTGCACCACGGTCACGAGGTAGGAGCGTTCCAGGGCCGCCCGCTCCTGGTTCTCCAGGCGCGGCGGAGGAACGGCCGGAGTGACGCGTGCCGGGCGAGCGGCGCGCAGGGCCCGCTGGACAACGGAGTGCGCGACAAGGACGCGGCGGTGCCGGCCGAGGGAGACGGGCAGCACGACATGTGCCAGGCGGACCAGATCGCCGTAATGCTCGATCAGGGTCCTTTCGGTCTCCAGGATTCCGTCTCTGGAGTGCTCGGCCGGGTTCCGAAGGGAGCGAAGGCTCATGGAGCGGGCGGCTTTCGTCGAGGGACGCGCGGGGATACCCCTCGTCAAACGAGTGAATGACCTTCAGGTCACTCGGGTGGCGGTACCGCCCGCGTGCACGCCCCTCCTGGCCGGCGCGGTGTCAGCCTTCCGGTAGGGGACCGCCGCGCGCGGCCCAGGTCAACAGGGTTCGGGCGTCCCGGAGGGCGGCCTCGTCCAGAGCGTGGTCGTACCCCGTCCTCCCCAGCCGTTGCACGAGCCGTTCCTCGCACTCGTCGCGCAGGACGTGCGACTGCGGCACGACCCACGACCGGGACGTGAACGCAGCGAAGAACCTGCTGGCCGCCGGACGGGCGGTGTCGGCCTGTGGAGCCGGTGCAAGACCTCAACGGAGTTCTCCGGACGGGCAGTCGGCGAAGAAGCAGGAAGCCTCACGGCGCGAGCCGTAGGAATCCCCTCCCTTTAGGGAGGGGAGCGTCAAAACGAAGGTGTCAGCCAGGAATGCGGGGTCGCATGGGCCGAACAGGGCCTGGCTGGTGCCCGATCGGCACTGCGTCCCGGGCCTGGACGGGCCGTTCAGCCCGCTGTGGCGGAGGCGCCGCCGGACTCCGGCCTGGCGGCCAGGGCGTTCGACAGCCGTGCGTGGATCTCGAAGACATCGCTGAGCTGGGCGTGGCGCAGGATCCGCAGGAAACCCGCCCCGCCGGTGACGAGCCGGAGCCGTCCGCCCCGGGCCGCGGTCCGGTTCTGTGCCCGGCACAGGACGCCCAGCCCGGCGCAGTCGATGAACGACAGGGCACGCAGGTCCAGTACGAGATCGGGGCAGGAGGCGGCGGTCAGCATGTCCAGGCGCGCGGACAACGGCTGTCCTACCTTTCAAGGCGTGGGTCTGATCTGATCGTTCGTAGGATCAGAGGGGCCCGGGGGCTCCGGGTATGGCTGTAAAGGCTGAGCCGACAGATGGCTTACGGGACTTGGCCGCCCAGAGCCCCGCGACGACTCGACCGCTGATTGGGAGACGCGACTCGATCGCTGCTGTAGGACAACGTCGGCGAGGTCGTCTGCGGGATCAATGTCAGACGAACTGGCGGAGGGGCATATGTCCGAGATCTGGGCCGGGGTGGACATCGGCAAGACGCATCATCACACCGTGGTGATCAATGCAGAGGGCGAGCGGTTGCTGTCCCGCCGGACCCTGAACGACGAGAGTGAGCTGCTGGCGCTGATCGGCGAAGTGCTGGCGATATCCGACGATGCGCTTTGGGCCGTCGATCTCAACCACGGGGGCGCCGCCCTGCTGATCGGCCTGCTCATCGCCCACGACCAGCCAGTCGCCTACCTCACCGGCCTGGCGGTTCACCGAGCCTCGGCCACCTATCGGGGCGAGGGGAAGACCGACGCGAAAGACGCCTTCGTCATCGCCGACCAGGCCCGCGTCCGCCGGGACCTGGGACTGCTCAGGCCCGGGGAAGAGATCGCTGTCGACCTGCGCACCCTGACCACCCGGCGCCTTGACGTGGTCTTCGACCGCACCCGGCAGATCAACCGCCTCCGGGCCCAACTGCTGGAGATATTCCCTGCGTTGGAACGGGCGCTGGACTTGACCAACAAGGGTCCTGCGATCCTTCTGACCGGCTACCAGACGCCGTCAGCGATCCGCCGCGCAGGCGCGAAGCGGATCGAGACCTGGCTGAAGAACCGCAAGGTCAAAGGTGCCGCCGCACTCGCTCACATCGCCGTGGAAGCCGCCCGGGCCCAGCACACCACGCTGCCCGGCGAGAAACTGGCCGCCGCGATGGTGGCCCGCCTCGCGAAGGCGGTGCTGGCCCTCGACGAGGAGGTCGCGGAACTCGACGCCCTGGTCGAGGCCCGGTTTTGCGAACATCCCCACGCCGAGGTGATCCGCAGCCTGCCCGGTATGGGGCCCAGGCTCGGCGCCGAGTTCATCGCCGCGACGGGTGGCGACATGGATGCCTTCGGCAGTGCCGACCGCCTGGCCGGCTTCGCCGGCCTGGCCCCGCAGCCCCGCGACTCCGGCCGCGTAAGCGGCAACCTGCGCAGACCCCGCCGCTACCACCGCGGCCTGCTGCGGGCCATGTACTTGTCGGCGATGGCCAGCCTCAAGTCCTGCCCCGCCTCCAAGACGTACTACCAGCGAAAGCGGAGCGAAGGAAAGGGGCACAAGCAGGCTCTCCTCGCCCTCGCACGTCGACGCATCAACGTTCTGTGGGCGATGATCCGCGACAGCGAGTGCTATCACTCCTCACTTCCCACCACAGAAGCGGCTTGACATAAGCATTGGGAAGTCCCGTGAGGAGGTCGATCTCGCCGCGCAGTGCCATGACGGTCGTCCCGGCGATCACACGTTCCGAGGAGTGCAGGGCGGCGGTGGTGTGGATCTCGGTCATGGTGCGAGCCAACCGGCCAGGTGGTCCCGCCCGGAAGGGCCGACCAGCCCCGTCCACCTGTTCGACCTGGGCCGTTCGGCCCAGCCCGTGACTGCTCGGTCGTGACGATCCCGTTCGTCCGGCTGATGAGGGCCGACCGGCCCAAGCCAGGACAGACGGACCCGGACAGGCTGGACTTGCGGGGGCAGTCGACCGAATGGGGAAGGAACGTCATGAAGGGCTTCGTCTTCCACGGGCCGGGACAGTCCTCCTGGGACACCGTCCCAGATCCCGGCATCAAGGACGCCACCGACGTGATCGTGCGCGTCGACGCCGTCACCATCTGCGGAACCGATCTTCACATCCTCAAGGGCGACGTGCCCGAGGTGCGCCCCGGCACCGTCCTCGGCCACGAGGCGGTCGGAGAGGTCGTCGAAGCGGGCTCCGACGTGCGTACCGTACGGCCCGGGGACCGGGTCCTGGTCTCCTGCATCACCGCCTGCGGGCGCTGCGCCTACTGCCGCAAGGCCATGTACGGCCAGTGCCGCGGAGGCGGCGGCTGGATCCTCGGCCACCTCGTCGACGGAACCCAGGCCGAGTACGTGCGCGTCCCGCACGCCGACCTCTCCGTCCACCCGCTGCCCAGCACACTGGACGCCAAGGACGCCGTCCTGCTGGCGGACATCTTCCCCACCGGCTACGAGGTGGGTGTACTCAACGGACAGGTGCGCCCCGGCGACACCGTCGCCGTCGTCGGAGCGGGTCCGGTCGGACTGGCGGCGATCGCCACCGCCCGGCTGTTCTCGCCCGAGCGCGTCGTCGCCGTGGACCTGGCCCCCGCCCGGCTGGACGCGGCGAAGAGGTTCGGCGCCGACGCGGTCGTGGACGCCCGCGAGACCCCCGAGCAGCTGATCGCCGACCTCACCGACGGGCTCGGTGCCGACGTCGTCATCGAGGCGGTCGGCGTGCCGGAGACCTTCGAACTGTGCACCCGCATGGTGCGCCCCGGCGGCCATGTCGCCAACGTAGGCGTGCACGGCAAGCCCGCAACCCTGCACCTCGAAGACCTGTGGATCAAGAACATCACCATCACCACCGGCCTGGTCGACACCCACTCCACCCCCACCCTGCTGCGCATGGCCGCCGCCGGCAGGCTGCCCACCGGCGAGCTGGTCACCCACACCTTCCCGCTGGACCACATGGAGGAGGCGTACGAGGTCTTCGCCAAGGCGGCCGACACCGGCGCCCTCAAGGTCGTGCTCGGCGGGACCCGGCACGAGGAAGTCGCCGTCCCGGCGGCAGGACGAAAGGAAGTGACCAGCCATGCCTGACCCGTTCCCGCTGAACGTGACAGATGGTTCACCCGCGGGTGACCTCGGACGCCGGATCGCCGTACGGCGCACGGCACTTGACCTCTCCCGGGAGGAGACGGCCGACCAGGCCGGCGTGGCGGCGAGCTACCTCCAGTACCTGGAGGAGTTTCCCGGTGCAGCTCCGGGCCGGAGCGTTCTGCTCCGGCTCGCCGAGGTCCTGCGTACCACCGTGACCGACCTCGCCGGAGGCGACAGCGACCGGACGCCCGGCCAGGGACGAGCCGGCTCCGACCCCGAGTTCACCGAACTGACCGTCCAGGAGTGCCGCGAGCTGCTGTCGACGCACGGGGTGGGCAGGGTCGCGATCCCCACCGTCTCGGGACCCGTCATCGTCCCCGTCAACTACAGCGTGGTCGACGGCGCGATCGTGTACCGGACCGCTCCCGGTGCGATGCCGTCCCGGGCGGCGGGCTGCCAGGTGACCTTCGAGATCGACCGTATCGACGACGCGTTCAGCGAAGGCTGGAGTGTTCTGGCGCTCGGCCGGGCACGGACCGTGACCGACGCGGACGACGCACGGCGTCTGACGGAACACGCGTTCAGCACGCCGTGGGCCGGCGGCCCACGCGAGGAGTGGGTCCGTATCGACGCGCTGAGCCTCACCGGGCGCCGGATCGCGACGCGGCGAGGGACCGTCTCCGGCCCGAGCGGGACCGATGGCCTCTCACCCTCGGACCCCGCGCGGCGCAGGCTGGCCTGACACCGCGCAACCCCGCACCAGGCGACAGACGGGCTGGCTGATGTATCCCAACGACGGTTTCCGCGAACTGGAACGACACGAGTGCCTATGCCTGCTGGCCAAGGTGCCCGTCGGCCGTATCGTGCACACCCGCCAGGCCCTGCCCGCCGTACTGCCGGTCAACTTCCGTCTGGACGACGACGGCGCGGTGCTGCTGTGCACCTCGGCGGCCTCGGAGCTGGTGCGGGCGATCGACGGCTCGGTGGTCGCCTTCGAGGCCGACGAGGTCGACGCCGTCGCGCACTCCGGCTGGAGCGTCGTCGTCACCGGGTCGGCCACCGTGGTGACCGACCCGGCCGAACATGAACGCCTCGTCCGAACCGGCCCGACCTCCTGGGTGCCCTCGCCCCAGGAAGTCTTCGTCCGGGTCGAGCCCGAGCTGGTGACGGGACGTGAACTCGTCGGCGGGCGCTCGATGTACGGGGTGGATCTCACCGGCGCGACCTGATGAGCGGGGCCGGCTTGCTGTCTGTAAACCCTTAGCCCCGGCGGGGGGTAGTTGGCGCAATCCGACTTGTGGGAACGGCACAACAAACATCACGACAGCACCTTGTCTCCCAGGTCCTGCTCAGACAGTTCACGATGCCTGGGCCGAAGGGCAGCGGTCGGCAGCTACTTCCGTTCGACCTGCTGAACCCGGGGCGCCGGAACAAGCTGAAAGGCACACGAGCATGCGGCTGGGTCGAAAACTTCGTCGCATTCGACTCCGAATCCGCCGAAGAGCTGTGGTGCGCAGTAGAGCGACGCGTCCCGGCAGCGTTGTCCGCCGTACATGCCGGCACCCCCTTCGCCGACCCGCTTCACGTGGATGCCCTTCACGACCTGGTCGTGCTCCACTACGTCCGGTCGTACCACTACCGCCGTGTGCACATCGACGCCTTCACTCGGGCACGCGTGGGCTTGGTCGGCCAACTGGTCAGGAAATAGCCGGCGCAGTTGGGAGCAATGCTCAGGACTTGTGGATCGGCTCCGGGAGGGCATGCAGAGGGCGTACTTCCCGAATGATCCGTAAGGTCTCCGAGTAGGCCCGCGTTGCAGCGCGGGTCGGGAAGGCACGCCCGTGCTCAGCGTAGTCACCGACGACGGCTCCACCCAGTCAGGTTCCCTGATCGACGAGATCATGCGGGAGGGCGCCCGCCGAATGCTTGCCGCCGCGCTGGAAGCGGAAGTCAACCAGTACATAGCCGAGTTGGCGGCCGAGACCGATGAGTACGGACGACGTCTCGTTGTCCGCAATAGCCACCACCGGCCCCGGACGGTGGTCACCGCGGCCGGCCCGGTCGAGGTTAAGGCCCCGCGGGTGAACGACCGCCGCGTCGATGAGGAGACCGGCGAGCGCAAGCGGTTCTCCTCGAAGATCCTGCCGCCGTGGTGCCGCAAGTCCCCGAAGATCTCCGAAGTTCTGCCGCTGCTCTACTTGCATGGCTTGTCGTCCGGCGACTTCGTCCCGGCGCTGGAGCAGTTCCTCGGCGGCACCGCCGGCCTCTCGGCCGCGACCGTGACACGGCTGACCAGGCAGTGGGGCGAGGACCACGCTGTCTTCCAGAATCGGGACCTGTCGGATCGCGACTTCGTCTACGTATGGGCTGACGGCGTGCACCCGAAGGTCCGGCTGGGCCAGGCCCACTCGTGTGTCCTGGTCCTGCTCGGGGTCCGGCTGGACGGCACGAAGGAGCTGATCGCCCTGGCCGAGGGCCTGCGGGAGTCGACCGAGTCGTGGGCCGACCTGCTGCGCGACTGCCGCCGCAGGGGCATGCGCGACCCTGAGCTGGTCATCGGCGACGGTGCCATGGGCCTGTGGCGGGCGCTCGCCGAAGCGTTCCCGGCAGCCAGGCCGCAAAGGTGCTGGGTTCACAAAGCTCGCAACGTCGCGAACTGCCTGCCCAAGTCCGCGCAGCCCGGCGCGACGAAAGCGATGCAGGAGATCTACAACGCCGAGGACCGCACCCACGCAGAGAAGGCGATCGAGGCGTTCGCGAAGACCTACGGGGCGAAGTTCCCGAAGGCCGTCGCGAAGATCACCGAGGACCGGGGCGAACTGCTCGCCTTCTACGAATTCCCAGCCGAGCACTGGATTCACTTGCGGACCACCAACCCCATCGAGTCGACCTTCGCCACGGTCAAGCTCCGTACCAAGGTCACACGCGGCGCGGGCAGCCCGGCGGCCGCCCTCGCGATGGTGTTCAAGCTGGTCGAGTCGGCTCAGGCGCGATGGCGTGCGATCACCGGAGCTCACCTGGTGTCCCTGGTCCGCGCCGGTGCACGATTCGAGAACGGCGTCCTGGTCGAGCGCGAGGAGCAGGTCGCATGAACGTCCACGACATCCTGCAGAATCCGGACGAGCACGTCCGCTTCGCGGCCTACCTCGACAAGCTGGAGCACGTTGCCGAGGCGACCGAGATTGACCTGGTCAGCCGCGTGCTCACCGATGCAGACCTAACGATGGCCCAGTCTGCTGTGCTGCGGCACCTGGACCGTCGAGCCGCCGCCCTCTACCCCGATCCCGCCTACGAGGGATGGGCGCAGGCGATGACCCAGGCCACGATCGACCACCCCTTCCTGGCTCAGCGCCTGCGGGAGTGGTCACTGTTCCGCGCCATCATGCTCAAGCTGCCTTGGCAGCCGGAGAACCTGCTCGCGTCAACCAACTGGCTCCAGCTCAAGACCGCCGTCGGGACGAACACCGAGGCCATCGAGATCCTCGCCGAAGCCGGCCGCACCAAACGGATCCGCAACACCGCCAGAATCAGCCTCAACCACCGCAGCGAGAGCTGAAGTCAGCTCACCCACAACTCTTGACGATTGCTCCGCAGTTGGGCCGCGAGGCGCTGCGCGTAACTGGGCTGCATCTGACCGGCTCGGACTCGCTGGGCGCCTTCGCCGAGCGCCTCATCGACCGGTCCGCGGTCGTCCGAGACCATGAGAGCGGGAAGATCTTCCGCACCAGCATCGAGGACATGTTCCACAAGGTACGGGCCATGGCTTCGACTTGGCGGCTGGAGGTGCTCATGCCCGAGACGGGCCAGTTCCTGATCGGGGACAACCCCGCGGTGACCCTATGCCGGGACGGGACGAACACTTCGTACGGTGTGGCCTTTGGCGACGCCAACACTCTGGTCCTGCCCATCGGTCCGGGGCATCTGCTGGCGCTGGGACCGGAGAACGCCATGGGCACTGTGCCCCGTTCCGTCGTCGACGAGCTCAACACCGTGCAGGTCCACGCAGCCGACCGCTATGTGTACATGCAACACAGGAGCGGCCTGCAGGCGTTCGCCCAGGACGCGGCACAGTGGCGAACCGGCAAGGACGTCACTGAGCACTCGTCAGCTGGTTGTTGAGGGCGCCCCTGAACGGCCTTGGGGGATGGTCGCCGACTCGTACAGTGACAGAAATGCTTCAGGGACAGTCTGTGAGCGAGCAGCGACACGGTGCCTGGTGGGCGCCCGAATCCGAGTTATTGTCAAGACCTGTGGATCGCTCGACGAGTCGCCTGCGGCCCTCGATGGAGAGCGGTGCGTTGGCATGGGTGGCCATCAGATGGCGGCGAGGTTGTTGAGCAGGTGGCCAAGCTCTGCCGGCGCCTGAATGTGGGCCAGATGGCCCTGCCCGGCGAGTTCGTGGACTCCGGCGTGAGCGATGTGCTGCCGCACGTTGTCGAACGACGTTCCGTAGGGGGCTGTTCCGCGGTTGCACTGGCCGATGATCAGGTCGACATGACCTGCCTGTCGCGCCATCACATCCGGAGGCGGCGCTGCGTTGAGCGCGCCGAGTTCGGCGTACAGCGGTCCGCTCAAGCGGCGCAAGATCGCCCAAGCGGAATGATCGGCCCGAAGGTCCTCGACGTGCGCAGCGGAGAAGCCGGAGATCTGCCGATTGACGATCTCGACGCAGCGATCCCAGTCCGCTGTCTCCGTGGCGCTCTTCAGGTCCGGCAGTGCATGGTGTCCGAACGGCTGCATCACCGGCTCGTAGGCGATCACCTGGGGAATCGGGTGTTCGTTGGCGGCCAGCAAGGTGATCAAGCCGCCGTAGCTCCAGCCGAAGAGCGCCCTCGTGCTGTCGAACTCGTCAAGGACCACACCGAGGTCCTCAACCTCTGTCCGTAGTGAGTAAGAGTTGGTCAACGGCCCCGAGGAAGCCCGTCCCCGACGGTTTACGACTACCACTGAGGGCCAGGCGTCGATGGCGCCCGCAACACGGCGCCACGTATGCGCATCGCTCATCACGCCCGGGACGACGACGAGGCCCGGAGCGTCCGGCTCCCCGTACACATCGACCGTGACCCAGCTGTCCCCGCCGACTGCAAGCTTCTTCTGAATCGTTCGCTCCATAAATCTATTATGGAGCGAACGATCTACAATGCAAGCGTGACCGAACGCAACCGTGGACGCCCCCGAGCCTTCGACCGCGACCGTGCGGTCCTTGACGCCGCTCGCCTCTTCTGGCGACGCGGCTACTCCGGCACCTCGACCCGCACCCTGACCGCGGCCCTCGGGCTCTCCACCTCCAGCCTCTACGCCGCCTTCGGCAGCAAGGCCGGACTGTTCGAGGAAGCGGTGCGGACCTACGCCGAGCGTTACCGCGAGATCTACCAGCAGGCTGTCGCCGAGAAGAACATCCAGACGGTCATCGAACGCATCCTCACCGACTCGGTCCACGAGTTCACCCAGCCAAGCGACACGCATCCCGGATGTCTCATCAGCAGCGCCGTGATGACCGACAGCACGAGCACCCTCGATACCAGCGCCTACGTCGCCGAACTGCACAGCTCGAACGAGCAGGCCCTCCTCGTGCGCATCGAACGAGCGATCCAGGACGGGGAACTAGCCGCGGGCACCAACGCAGCGGTCCTGACCGGGCTCATCCAATCCGTCTGGTACGGATTGTCAGTGCGGTCCAACGTCGACACGGCTCGCGAGGACCTGCTCGCGACGGCACAACTTGCTCACCATCTGATCTGCCAACAACTCACGTCCTCACCAACGTCCTGACCCGCAACAGCTAGGCGGCGTGGACTTTGGGACGTTCGACGAGCTCGCCGCGTTCGAAGCGGGCTCCGGCATGGACGAGGGCGACGAGATGGGGCGCGTTCACGGCCCGCCAGCGAGCCTGGGCGGACTCCACGAGCCTGAAGACCATCGCGAGAGCGGCGGCCCGGCTGCCCGCTCCCTTGGTCACCTTCGTCCGCAGCCGCACGGTCGCGAAGGTCGACTCAATCGGGTTTGTGGTCCGCAGATGGATCCAGTGCTCGGCCGGGAAGTCGTAAAACGCCAGCAGCTCGGCCTCGTCATCGACGATCTTCTTGACCGCTTTGGGGAACTTCGCGCCGTACTGCTTGGGGAACGCGGCGACGGCCTTGGCTGCGTGCTCGCGGTCCTCGGCGTTGTAGATGTCCTGGATGGCCCTCTTCGCCGCGGGCTGGGCCGACTTCGGGAGGCTGTCGAGGCAGTTGGCCGTTTTGTGAACCCGTAAAGAATCAACTTGTCGGTGTGTCGGCTTCTTCGTCTGCGGCGGCAAGCAGGTCGGGGGCGGTGCGGTAGCGGGTGGTGGCTGGGGGCGGGAGAAGTCCGCCTTCAATGAGCAGGGGTCGGATCTCGCGGACGAAGTTCCCGATCGAGGACCTGCTCACGTCTCCCAGGGCGTCGGCGAGGACGTCCAGGGTGCACAGTTTCCGCAGGTAGAGGAGGGCAACCACGACACGCTCTTTGTCACCGAGCTTCTGAGGGAAGACGCCACCGCGGCTGCCTGGCTGGCGATCGGCGCCCCGGCGCTGATAGGAGGCCCGTTCGACCTGGGCAGCCTGGCGTGGGCCGAGACGGCGAGTGAGCTCATCGAGTTCTGCGCGGGACATCCCGGTCAGCCGTGGATGGGACAGTCGCCTCGGTCCTCATTGGTGCTGCGCTGTCCCGACGGATCAACGAGCGGTTGGGGATGGGGCGCGCGCTTGTACTGACCCACTCCATGCTCGCTCTCGCGTTTGGGTTGCTGCCGACAGCCATGCTGGGCAGCACGTTTTTCGGGTTCATCGTCGTCGTGGTGTCCCAGGCCATCTCCAACTTCACCATGCCCATCACGAACGTGGCCGTCATGACGCTCATCCAGAAGGCAACGCCATCAGACATGCTGGGGCGGATCACCGGTGCCGCACTGCCGTTCGTATGGGGTGCCAACGCGCTGGGCCCAGTCATGGGCAGCGCCATCGCGGCGGCCACGAGCAACGTGGTGGCGTTCCTCCTCGCTTCTCTGCTCGCCGGGACAGCCGTCGTGTGGATCCTCGTTGGCGCCCTCCACCGACTGACCGACGAAGTGCCGGAGCATCTCCGGGTCAACGCATAGCGCGTGGGCTAGACAGACAGTCGCATCGGGCTGGTCACCGTGATGGTCACGGCGCGTGCTCGGGAAGGCCGTCGCCTTTATACGGGGTGTGGACTGGACGGTCTGCCGTCCGACAGCCGCTCTGTGTGAGCTCACCAATAAGCCTGAGCTGATGACCCACGGCGCCTTCACCGCGATTGTTGACCTGACCGCGGCAAGCACGCTGAGCTGGTCGTCATCGACCGCCTGCAGGTAATGACTGCAGAAGAAGAGGATCAACGCCCGCTGTCGCGCCCCGAGCAGGTGGAGGCGGTGTCGATTGCGCTGAAACAGACGGCCATGAACGAACTGCTGGGGCAGCCACCCATCCTGCTCCTGGCCCGCCTCGAACGCCCGCGCCGCGACGGCCAGCCCCTAGACATCGAGGACCTCGGCATCGCCGCAGAACTGGAATACCACGCCGATTCAGATACTCTCGCCCTCCTCGACCGAACCCGCCCATCCGAAGTCGACATCCTCGTTGCCAAAGACCGCTCGGGGCCCGCCCCTCGACGCCTCACCGTCACCTGGTAGTGCCAGCTCAACGCAGGTGGCATGGCCTATACCGCGGTGGAGCATGGGCAGGACAGCTCCTGACCATCCAGGCCGAAACGCGGTGCCGAACGTGGCCGGATGCGGCGTTCCAGCCATGCTGCCGTCGACGGGTCGGTAGCTTCCGCGCCATGAGCACACACCGAGCATCGCCTGCTCAGCCGTGGCCGGGCTGGTCGACCAGCAGGGCGGCTCAGGCCGCGTACGGCAAGCACCTGGTCCGCATCGGCGAACTGATCCCGGCACTGCTGTACATGCACGTCATGGATCGCCGCGACCTGGCGGCTGCGCACACTGCCCGCCACCAGGACTCCATCGACACCCACGTTGCTGGCCTGGCGCTGGAGTGCCGGGACGACCTGCTGGTGACCGCCGCCGTCCTGGACGCGATCGCCCTGTGCCACGGACACGGCAGCTACCTGCCGCGCCCCTATACCGACGAATCCCTCGACCGGGCGCCCTTGGGCGTGGAACTACGCACGGACGCCTCCGACCTCGCCGGCGAACTCGTTCGACACGATCACGAGCATGGGACCAGCACGACCGGGGACATCCCGCCAGCTCTGGACGAAGACTGTACTGAACCGTCCGGCGGTGATATCCGTGCACCTTCCCCGTCGGCGTCCGGCACACCGGACACGCCACCGCCACATCCCGCGTGCGAGCCGTGACCACCACCGCGTCACCACAGTCCACCACGTCCTCGACGACCAGCAACGACAACCCGGAAAACACCGTGCTTACAAGGGAGTTGACATCCATCACAAGATCATGATCAAGGACGGCTGCCCGGCGTCACCACCGACTACGGGCCAGAGCCGAAGACCGTACAGACCCGCGCCCAGCGGCCGAGATAGCGATCAGGGTGCGGTGTCGCTTTTTCCTCGCGGGCGTTCTGCTCGGCGAAAATCTCGCGATCGACGTACGGGTCGACGACGGCGAGGACCAGGCGCTGGAGTTCGTCGGGCTCGAGAGCTCCAACCTCCCACTTGCCCTGCCGACACTGCCTTACTGGCAGCATCTGGATCTACGTGCGAGGCGGAGGAGCCCACGAGGATGTCGAGCCGTCCGGTTCAAGGCCCGAGCGACGCAGTGAGTCTGCTTCAGCAACCCTGCCAGCATCCTGCATCCAGTTGATCAGTTGCAGCAGGGAGCGCCTGCTGCCTGCCACGATGTGCTGCCGCAGAGCTGCTTCGGCTTGAACTTGGCGCCCCGTTCGCCACCAGAAGCCCATCAGACCTGTGTGCGCGCCGAAGCGCTCGGCCAGCTGCTCATACCTCTGTTCCGCTCGATCCAGCACTCCGGCGCGTTCCAGAATCCAGGCTTCCTCCTGGAGTGCTGTCACGCCGCCGAGTTCACTGACGCGGCTGAGTTCCTCCCAGTGCTGCGCCTGCGCAGCCATCTCCTGCAGGCGGCCACAGACCTCGTCCACCAAGGTGCCAGCGGCCAGGGCGCGTTCGAGGAGTTGCCGCCGCTCTTCCACGTTGCTCGGTTCGTTGGCGTCGACCTGGTTCTCCATGCACCAGACAAGGCCAAGGCCCGTCTGGATGTCCTCAGTGGAGTAGGCGCGCAGAACCTGGTTCAGGAGGCTTGTTCGCCCAGGACTGCGGTCGCGGTAGTGACCTTCCAGGTCGTCCCACAGCTCGGCGTACCAGGCGTACCAGTCGTCGCCGATGTCCAGTTTGGCGCGGACGTCGGGACGGTCCTGTAGTTCCTCGACGGCGGCCTTCGCGTACAGCCCGATACGCGGGGGGCTGTTGAACCCCATGATGTGCTCAGTGAGGGGATCCATTTCCCTCTCGTCCTGAAGGAGAACCTCTTCAATGCCGTCCAGCACAGCGTCGATATCGTCGAGATCAGCGGAATTGGGCTCCGAGTGCGCGATGGTCGACGTTCCGATGGAAGCGGGAGCCGGCCTGGTCCAGTGCACCTCGTCGAGCAGGCGTTCCAGTGCACGGCCTGCATGCTGGGGCTGCAGTAGTCGGGCGCGGGCGAAGTACCGGTATGCCCAGCTGTACACGGCGCGGCTGTGCGCAGCGTGGCCGAGGAGCATCAGCTGGTCGCCGTCGGCCACGTTGTCGTGAAGGGCCTGCCAGACGCGCGTCGGAATGGGCGCTTGCTGGCGTTCACGGTGGTTGACGAGGTAGGGCGATACATCGAATCCCTCGACCTGGTAGACCGATGAGTCGTTGACGGGGTAGAGCGCCGCGACTTGCCCGCTGACTCTGCAGCTGGCGGCATCAAGAGCGTTGGACAACCACGTGTCTCCCGTTCTCGCGCGCTCGTGACGGTCCAGGTGGGCGAAGGCCGCATCAGCCAGGAGGGCGTTCGTCAAGGGCGCGGTGTGTCCCAGCCGTCGGCAGTCGGTGGCACCGAGGATGAGCGCGCGCGTCTCTGGGGCCAGACGGGTGAGTCGGCTGACCAGCTGAGGCCCGCCGGTGATCATCGGAATGATGCGGCCGGAGTCAGCCGCAGCCTCCAGAGCATCTCTCAGCTGCGGGTCTACCTTGGCCGCATGACGTGCGTCGGTCAGGTCGGGAAGCTGCTCCTCGACCTGGTGGATGACCTCGATCAGGCTCAGGGCCCGTTTGGCCCGCCCGTCGCGTTCGGGATCGTCGGTCAGCTCCTCGAATTGCCCCAGCGTCAGCGGATGGACGGTGAGGAGCACGACCACCGGCTCGCTACGTTTCAGAAGGTGCTGTAGCCGACGGACGACTTCGTGGAGTTCAGGCTCCTTGAAGTGCCGAGCGGCATCGTCCAGGAACACGACAGAGCCCACCGGGACTGGTCCGGCCAGCAAGTCCAGCAGTTCACCGGCGTCCTCAGGCCGGGCCAGCAGAGTGTCGGCGGGCAGCACCGCGGTGGCCGCGGCCCAGGCCGAGCGGGTCTTACCGACCGAAGACCATCCGCTCAGCGCGATACACCTGGGGGCGACCCCGTGACCGTGTAGCAGGTCCGCGCGCAGGCCCTGGTCGAAGGTGCGCGGCAGATACACCGGGCCGACGTCCTGGGCGGTGGAGGGGTACTGCGAGGCCACCGGAGCCTGCACCCCGAACGTCCTCGGCGTCCAGTCGGCAAGCCTGCGGAATTGGGCGGATAGAACTCGATCCACAGCCATGATGCGCTCATCCTGCGAGCTGGTGAGCATGAATGCGGCTTCGGGCTCCTGCGGGTCTTCGGCAAGGTCCACGAGGCCTTCACGCCGGAGTGCAGCCTGCTCGAACAGCGCGTCTTCCAACAGTGTGCGTGCGCGCTCCCAGGCTCTCAGGTCGAAGGCGCTGTCGGGCAGGCTTCGGCGGCGCTGCGCGTGGTCGCGACACCGCTGAACGTACAACTCGACGAAGGCCTCCGCGGGCGCCCGGGAGCCGACGCCCCGCTCCTTCGCCGAAATCGTCTTGACGCTGAAGTCTGCGGCCTCGGGGCTTGCCACCTGTCTCTGTGACAGGCCTGAACCGCGCCGCAGCGCCAGCAGTTTCAACCCGAACGCGATCAGCAGCTCGTTCTTGGTCTCTGCGACCACCGCGGCTCCTGTTCCAGAGCGAATCCAGAGGTGGATCTCTGGATAGGTGGTGACGTGCTGCTCTTCCCGGGCCGTCCAGAGCGACTGCCAGGATCTCACGCGCCTATCAAGGCAGGTCCGAGATTTGGAGCAGCTCGCCGACGTTCCGAGGGCCGGAGCACAGCGCGGGTGACTCGGGAGGTCCTGGTGCTCAGCGCACTCAAGTTTCTCGGCATCGCCGGGGTGTTGGCGATCTTCGTTCTGGATGCCGTGCTGGCCGGCGTCATCGTGGGCCTGGTCGAGTGGCACGACCACTACCGTGTCACCAGGGCGATCCTGCGCGGCTTGAAGGCTTTCGCCGCCGCGATCGGCCTGCAGATTGGCCTTGCCACGTTCATCGCACTGCTCGTGAAGATCCTTTTCCTCTAGCGAGGGGGAACCCGGAACGCCCTGGGGCGCGCATCAAGTGGATGCGCGCCCCAGGGCGTTTTCCGTGCGTGTGCGCCGCGACCCGCGCCAGCGCTTCCGAAGAAGGCCGCAGCCTACGGGGGTCCGGGCGCGCGCCCGCCGGTCAGGCGGGCTCGAGGAGGTCGACGACGGAGAGCCCGGTCTCGCCGTTGACGAGCTTGAGCGCGACTTCGGCGCGGGCCGCGAGGTCGAGCGGGTCGAGGTCTTCGGCGTACGCGGCGTGCACGATGCGGTCCAGGCCTGCGCCGACCAGCGGGGCGGCGGTGCGCAGGGATGCCTCCAGGGCCACGCCTTGAGGGGCGCCGCCGTGCAGGACGATGTTCCGCGTCCGGTAGAGCCTGCGCAGCGCGATCCGGAAGGCCCCGGCGACGTCTCCAAGCACCGGGCGGGGGTTCTGGACCAGGTCGGCCATCCGCTGGGCAGCGGGCCGGTCACTGTACTTGGTGGAGGCCCCGGTGAAGTCCAGAGCGGAGGCACCGCCCGAATGCAGTGCGTCGGCTGCCAGGCGGGCGCGCTCTTGGTTCGTGGTGCAGGCCGCGATGTTCCGGGCGAGATCGTTCCTCGTACGGGGTTTGTGGTGGTGCGCGAGGGCGGTGAGCTCGGCGCGGGGCCATGAGCAGGCGATGATGGCGGCCTTTCTTCTTGCCCGAACACCTTCGGTGAGACCCGGGCCCGCTGGTACCGTCGCTCGTATGGACCAGAACGGACGCCAGGTTCCGCCCTTCGCGGCAGAGGAATACGCGCGCGTCGAGGCGGCCGCCCACCTCGCCGGCAAATCCCCGGAGGACTTCGTCCGCGACGCGGCGCTCAAGGCTGCCGACGACCCGTTCCTCAAGGCCCTCGGTAGGACCCGCGACCGCGTTCCGCAGCTTGCCGAGGTCTTCGCCGCGCAGGACACCCAGGCCGCCGACACCAGCGCTGCCTGGCCTGACCCCGCTCCCATGGGCAGCCGCGACCTGCGCGAGAGCCAGCAGCACGGTCACGCCGCGTGACGCGGTTCCTCAGCACACAAGAGCTTCTGCAGATCGCACAGACCCTCCCGGGCGACCCGGCCTGTCTCGACCTGGGGGTGCTGGACGCCGTCTGCGCCCGGGTCCAGTCCCACTACATGGGCCGCGACGTGTACGCCAGCGACTGGCTCAAGGCCGCGGCCATGCTGGAAACGATCGCGTTGCACGAGCCGCTTGAGGCGAAGAATGAATTCTTCGCGTGGCTGGCCGCCGAGACCTTCCTCAACACCAATGGCCAGTACCTGAACTACGAGCCGGAGGAAGCCCTCGCGCTCGTCATGCGGGCGAAACACAAGGGCGCCCGGGTCCAAGAAGTCGCCGCACAACTGCGCGACTGGTCAACCGGCTGATACCCGCGGCCGCAGCCGGGTCTACCCCTTCTCGTCATCGTCAGGCACGGCGAACGTGATGGCTTGCTCGTTCTCCGCTTTCTGCGCGGCACTCAGGCGCTCGATCTTGTACTTCTCGTCCAGGACCTTGGCCTTCAGCCCCCAGGACAGAGCGCGGGCCCGCATTCCGTTGTCCCCGGTGACTACCGTGACCGGGGCCGGGGCGATGGCCTGCTGCAGATAGCAGGCGCGCGCGACGATCTCGTCGTCGTTGTTCGGCAGCCGTACGTGCCAGGGCTCGTCCCGCAGGACGTCGATGACGGTCTCCCCGTTGTTGACGACTGCCCGGCCATCCGTCTCGATCTGGGTGAGGACCTGTTCCAGGAGCACAAAGACGGCGCGCGCTCGCTTCCGGACGCTGGTGTCATGCGTGTCGTACGGCTTCTTGTCGATTTCGTCGATCACGACGTGCGGAATCACCACGGAGGTGTCGGCGCCGTAGATCCGCTGCCACGGGATCTTGTCGAAGCGCATATAGTGCAACAGGTGGTTGGTGTCCAGTACCACCGTCCGCACACGGTGGCGGCTGAAGCACTCTTGAATCCGCCGCAGTTCGTTGGCCAACTCCATGAAATAGGTGCGGAGTTCCTGTAGTTCGGTATGCATCAGGTTGGCGTGCCGGTCTGCACTGAACCGACGGTGCATGATCGCGTCGTAGCGGTCGCCCCGAAGGCGGCCTGCCACCGACCGGTCGGCGAACATCTCCAGCAGCTCGGTCCCGGCCTTAAGAACCCGTCTCTGAACCTCTACTGAGGTGCTTCTGCCTCATCGGATGGTTGGACGCACGGAGTTCGCTTGGTTCACTCGCCGGTGGTTTTGCGCTGCTCCAACTGGATGTTTCTGGGGTGTGCGCTAACTCAGGGATCCTGATCCAGAGCACGCTGAGGCGGACAGGTGTATCTCCCATGAAGAGGTGGATTCGTGCGTTCTCGCTCGAAGGCATGGCGTGTTCTGACCGTCCTGGGTCTGGCGGCTGCTGCGATGGGGCCGCTCACCGCAGCCCAGGGGGCCCAGTCGTCCTCGATCGAAAGTGGTGCGACGTACGAGATCCGGAGTCAGGCGTCCGGCAAGTGCCTCGATGTGAAGGACGCGAGCGAGGCGGACGGCGCGTCGATCGTCCAGTGGACCTGTAACGGAGGGACCAACCAGCGGTTCGTACTCTTCCAAGAGGCCAACGGGTACTGGTCATTCCAGACGTTCGCCCACAAGTTCCTCGCGGTGAAGGACATCGAGAACGCGATGGACGGCTCGCCGATCACCCAGATCCCCCAAAGCGGCACAACGGAAGCCAACTCGACCTTTGACATCGTGTGGGATGGCAGCGCCGCCGACGTCTACCGGATCGGGGTGCCGGCCAACGACGCCAACAGGTTCTTCGACGTGAAGGACGGCAGCCAGGCGGACGGCGCGCCGATTATCCAGTACGTGCACACCGAGGGGCCCAACCAACTGTTCAAGGTGGTCAAGGTCGCGTAGTCGCTTATCGGCATCGGACCTGCACCAGCGCCAGCCGAGACTCGTCTTGCCCATCCAAGTCCAAGTCGGGCGGGGCGGGCTCGTGACTTGCGCCGCTCCATGGCGCACAATTCGCGCCTCCTTCGCTACTTTGCGTGACGAGGTTCGTTATTGCTGTCGTTCGCCGTTCAGGATCTGTACTCAAGGAGCTGTCTGATGCTGCGCAAGGTCGTTGTCTGTGCTGTGGCGGTGCTGGGTTCAGCCGCCCTGAACGCGGTACCCGCGACCGCCATCGTCGGCGGGAGCCCCGCCACGCCGGAATCCGCTCCCTACCAGGTCAGCGTGCAGTTGGAAGGCTGGCACGGGAAGTCCCACGTGTGCGGCGGCTTCTTGCTCGGTGCGAACAAGGTGATCACCGCCGCCCACTGCGTCGACGGTGCCGCCCCCTCCAAACTGGAGGTGAAATGGGGCGGGCTGAACCGTGACAAGCTGCCGATGGCGAGCTCGGTCACCAAGATCAGCATTCACCCGCAGTACACCTCCGTCGGCCTGGCCAACGACGTCGCGGTTCTGACCCTCTTCAAGACGGCTACCGAGGCCGACGGCGTCAAGTTCGCACATCTGGCCACCAGCGACCCCGCAACCGGCGCGGATGTCACCGTCACGGGCTGGGGCCGCAACCAGCGCGACAGCACGAACGTGCCCCAGCAGCTCCAGGCTGCGCAACTGCCAGTTCTGAACCGGGACTCCTGCGCCGGCGTCTACACCGAGCCCGGCGCACCCTTCGACACCACAGGCAGGTTCTGCGCTGGCCCGGCAGGCGGCGAGCAGGCTGTCTGCAACGGCGACGCGGGCGGCCCCGCGGTCCTGAACGGCGTCGTCGTCGGCATCACCTCCGGCGGCGGCCCCGGATGCGCCAAGCCTTCCCTCTTCAGCAGCGTCGCGTACTTCAAGCCGTGGCTCGAGTCGCAGTGAGCCACCGTCAGACCCGTACGCGAGACGCCTCGGACCGGCTGTGCCAGTCCGAGGCGTCTCGCCGGCGCCCGCTGCAGGAGGCAGTACCGGGACTACTTCACGCACATAGCGAACGCGCGTGCTGTACTACCACTTCCACCAGCCGCACCGCTCCGACCCGAGCGTGCCCGAGTACGGGCTATGGATGAGCAAGGTCTACGACGCCTGGCTCGCCCGGCCCGAGTACCAGCACAGCATCCGGATGCTGGAGGACATCGTGGCCCTCAGCTCTGGAGTGCGCGGTTCGGTGGAGACTCTCGGCCTGGCCCCGCCGACGAGCGTCGTGATCGAGTCCGACGGCTCCATCGAGGCTGTGGACACCCTGCGGTCGGTCGAGGAGGGCGCCACCTGGCTCGGGCTCGACGTCCTCCGCCACTCCTTCGATGAAGCGCTGTCGCATCCGAAGCTGCTGCACCGACAGCACGGCAAGGAAGCGCTCGCCGAGCAGTGCCGCGCCTGCCCACTCGTGGACGTGTGCGGCGGTGGCTACCTTCCGCACCGCTTCAGCGAAGCCCAAGGCTACCGGAACCCGTCTGTCTACTGCGCGGACCTGGAGTACCTCATCCGACACGTCCAGGGCTCCCTACGGCAGCACGGCTGGAACGCGTATGCGCAGGCCGCCTCGCCGCCGTAGACGCGTGTGCCGTACCGCCAGGAGGGGATCACGCGCTGGAACGAACGAGTGCAGCAGTGACCGAAGCTACCGAGGAATGACAGGAGGCGCCGATGAGCGTGACGATCCGCCCTGCGGAGAAGCGGGACGTCCCGGCCATGGCCGAGCTGATCGAGGAGATCGAGCGGTTCTACGGTGCGACCGACACCGACATCCAGCCACTGGAGGAACGCCGAACCCAGGTCGAAGAGGCGCTGTTCGGCTCGCCGCCGCTGGCTTCCGCGTTGCTCGTCGAGGACGAGACCGGGGACATCGTCGGACTCGCCGCGTATTCCTTCCTCTGGCCGGCCGCCGGCTCCTCGCACTCCCTGTTCCTGAAGGAGCTCTACGTCCGCGACACCCTGCGTCGGCAGGGCACCGGTGCTCGCCTCATGGACGAACTCCGTGCCATCGCCGCAGGGCGCCCCGGGTGCAGCCGCGTGGAATGGATGACCGACAGTGACAATCCGGGAGCACGGGCCTTCTATAAGTCACTTGGGTTCGCCGAGTTCGATGGGAAGATCGTCTACCGGGTCGACTCCGGCACGGCGTGAGGGTGGTACGAGGTCAGTGGAAGTGGAGCGCTGCGACGAGTGCGGCGGCAAGATCGTCATCGGGCTCGGATGCGAGTGTCCGCCGGGCTCGTCGGCGTCGGCGTCGGCGACCCCACGTTCGGTGCGTACGTTCGTGAGGACGGAGTGGCGTACTCACCCGGAGGACACGATCCTGATCTCTCCTGCCCAGTGCGCGCACAGACCGGGATGGTGCGACCACGTGACCGAGGACGACGTACAGCCGCCGCGCTGGGGGTGGATCCCGAATCCTCCGCCCGGGCTC
Organism: Streptomyces sp. NBC_00285; assembly: GCF_036174265.1. Taxonomy (NCBI): domain Bacteria; kingdom Bacillati; phylum Actinomycetota; class Actinomycetes; order Kitasatosporales; family Streptomycetaceae; genus Streptomyces; species Streptomyces sp. NBC_00285. Next base: position 10,200,991 of record NZ_CP108055.1, read on the forward strand.
TGGGAGCGGTTGAGCAGTGCTTCTCCGGCGACCGCCACCGCGGGCAACCCCAGGCGGCGAGCCGTGCGACGGTGCACCACCTGTGAGGCGAACCTCGCGCCGAGTTGACCACCGTGCTGCAACATCGCTCTGTTCTCGCTTCGGTGGGCGCGGCCTCACCCGTCGACGGCCGCGCCCGCCCGCGTCAGGATCAGTAGCTGATGACGAGCCGCACGGAGGGCCGGTTGATCACGGCTCCGTCGGCGAGGTCGCTGTCCGGTGTGTCCGCGGGGTAGGCCGTGACGACGGGTTCGGCGGTCCGGGCCGCGCCCCAGGCGCGGATCTGCGCGCAGATCCGCTCGGCGAGACCGGCGCCGGCCGGGCCATAGCCGACGGCTCCCAGCCGGAACCGGGGTTCAGTCTCGGGGTCTTCGGCGGTCCGCTCCAGGGTGAGGTACGCGATGGAGTCCCCCTCGACGAGGGCGGGGCTCAGGGCAGGTGAGGCGGGCCGGTGGAGACCGGCCTCCATTGCTGCGGGCTTCACGGTGATGCGGCAGGTCACTCGCTCCGTGGCGCTCAGCCGTAGCCAGACGCCGTCGAACGACTCGACGGGGCCGACCATCACATCGGTCCAAGCGACCGACTTCGGTCGGGTGAGCGCGTCGCGAAGGAGTTCCGGGGCGATGGACTGGTCCTCGTCCCAGTAGAGCCTGACGAGCCGGTCGTCGTCGATGTAATCGTTCCGCTCCCCGTCCTGGCCGATCACCGGGAGGAAGCCGCACATCTTGACGGAGTCGGACCGCATCAGCCCCTCCTCGCGTTGGAAGGCCACGGCCCTGGAGAGCCCGCGCCACCGCAGCGGGACCACGAGGCGTCCGCCGACGACGAGCTGGTCCCACCAGGCGCCGGGGAGATCCCACATGCCGACCGTGGCGATCATTCGGTCGTACGGGCTGAACTCAGGGGCGCCGAGGGCGCCGTCCCTCGTGACCACGCGAACGTCTTCGTATCCGTTCGCGTCCAGAGCCCGGCGGGCGTAGACGGTCACGTCGGGGGCGACGTCGCACGTGGTGACCTGTCCAGACTTCCCTGTGAGGTGCTTGAGCAGGGCGGCGTTGTAGCCGGTGCCCGCCCCGATCTCGAAGACGTTGTCGCCTTCGCGGACGGCGAGCTGGACCAGCATGAAGTGCACGACATCGGGCTGGGAGGCGCAGCTCAGCGGGAGTGCGTCCTCGTCGGGGTTCTCCTTGATCGTCACGCTCTTGTTGGCGTACGCCTCCTCGATGGGCGCGTCGGGGAGGAAGGCGTGGCGGGGTACGGTCCGCATGGCGGTCTCGACGCGTGCGTCGTGGAGGCCGGAGAGGTCCTCTTTCAGGATGGCGTCGACCAGGCGGTTGCGCAGGTCCTCGGGGGAGGCGCCAGTGGTGGTGTTCATCGCGTCCTTTCGGAAGGTGCCCGGCTGTGCGTACGGCAGGGGTAGATCGTTCTCATTTGTTCTGGTGTGCGGATGCGGTTCGCGGCGTCACCCTGTCAGGAGCAGGCAGCGGTCCCAGGGGGCGGTGATCGCCGTGTTGACGGGGTCGGTGAGACGGACCAAATGGATGCCTGCCGTGCCGTCCATCAGGCCGGCGCCGTCCGGCAGTCCGTGGTGGTCCAGGTGCTTGTTGAGCCGGACGTTGAGGCGGCGTAGGTGCGACGCGAGTTCGTCGTCGAGGGCGTCGGCGGCGGCACGGGAGACGGTCTGTATGAGCCCCGCCCAGCCGTGGCAGAGGGAGGCGTCGGTGAGCTGGGCGAGCTGCTGGTCGTCGGCCAGACATCCGGCCAGGGCCTGCTCGGCTTGCCGTTGCCGGTCACGGTCGCCGAGGGCGAGGCCGGCGAGTTGTTGGGCGCGGACGATGCCGGGGGTGCCGTAGCACCAGGACGGGCGTCTCGGTCCTGGACGCTGGAGTTCGCCGCGTCGGTGTTCGGCTCGGGTGATCAGGTCCGGCCACCAGGCGTGCGAGTCGGTGCCGTTGCGCCACCGGTCGAGCCAGTCGCAGATCCGGGTGATGGCTTGCGTCTGTCCGGGCACCCAGTGGTGGTGTCGCAGGGCCGTGGCCAGCAATGCCAGCGGTCCGGTGATGCCGTGGGCGAGGCCGAAGTTGCCGTGTCCGCCGGGCCATCGCGGCGTCGGTCGCAGATCGGGGCTGTCTCCCGTCCACCAGCCGGGCAGATGTTGCGCCTCGGTGGTGATCGGTTCCGTCAGCCGCGCCAGGTAGGCGAGGACGTCCCGCAGCTCCGTCTTGTGGCCGCGGTGCAGGTGGTACACGCCCAGCCCGGTCAGGCCGCTGATGAGGTCGAACTCGCCCAGGGTGGGCAACGCGCCGCGATCGATGCGGGCGTGTGCCCGCTGGAGTCGATGGCGTGTGACGTCGGCGAGGTGTGTGTCCAGGGTCGCCAGGGCGCGCGTGGCGGTGTTCGTGTGCGTGAAGCTGAGGACGTACGCGACGGCCGGGGCGCCCTCGTACAGACCGCATGCTTCGGCGGCGGCCTGGATAGGGCCCTTGAGCATGGCGGCGGCCCACGGCCGGAGCGCGTCCCGGTCCTCTTCGCCGGTGTGGGCCCTGACGGCGTGCAGCAGGGCGACTCCCGCCGCGCCGGAGTACAGCGACTGCCCCCAGCCGGGCCCGGTGGGTGTGGGCGGCGCGTCGTAGTTCATCAGCGGCTCTCCCCCGGCCAGGCGGCCCATGCGACGGCGGACTGACGGGCAAGGCGGCGGCAAAGCCTCTCGTCCTCCCGGTCCAGACCCCGCAGGCGGTTGTGGTGCATGTGCAGCAAGGATTCCAGGACGGAGTCGAGGTCCATGCTCTCGGCGAGGCCCTCGCGATACAGCGCCAGGGCCACGGCGCGACGGTGCCACGCTTGGGCGACCTCTTCGCCCCAGCACCGGGCATGAGGCGTAGCGCGGCGAACGAGTTCGATGGCCTGGTCGCTGACGCCTCGCTCGACGCGAGCCGGAGGCGCGGGCCGGTTCGCCAGCCACCTCATGCCCTCGTCGGGGCCGAGCAAGCCGCAGGCAATGTCCACCATGCCAACCGCGGCCAGCGCCCGTCCGTCGACACCGCCGCCCTGCAAGGCGGCGAGGGCGTAGGCCGAGTCGGCCGTGAACACCGCCTCGGCACAGCGCAGGGCGGCGCCTGGGCCGTAACGGCCGATCTCGGGGGTGTACGTGTCGAACACCAGCCTGCTGATGAGCCCTTCGCGGCGCAGGCCGGCGGCCCATCCGGCGACGAGCTCGGTGCAGGCGGCGTGCTGTCCGGGGCTGCCGGTGCGGATGCGCAAGCGGAGGTGGTCGAGGTCGTGCGGGGTGCGGTAGCGGATGAACCACCACTCGGGTGTACCTGGGAGTTGGAGCACGAGCCGCGCGAGGTGCGTGCCGATCAGCTCCTCGAACTGTTCTGGGTGGCTGTAGATCTTGGCGTTCAGCCAGGGTGCCTGCACCGCCCCTGGTACGGGTCCGAGGGTGCTGTTGGTGAGCACGGGGAGGAAGCCGGAGAGCGGGTCGGGTATCGGTCGGCGGGTGCTGGTCATCGGCAGGGCGATCTCGTGGACGTGGCCGCCGATCCAGCCGTAGGTCTCCTCGGCCGGCGCCTCCGTCAGCACGGCATGGCCTTCCCGGTCCAGGTGGGCACGCAGGACGGTGGCGTGTGCGGGCACGTCGAGTTGGAGCCGACGTGTCCGGTCGTCCTCCCGCAGCTCGACGGCACCGTGGCAGTGCCACCGCTTCCGCCACCGGCCGAGGCGATCGGTCCACTCCCGCATGTCCGCGGCGCGGCTTGGAAGGTCGTCGGCGGTCAGGTTCCAGCGACTGGGAGAGAGGATCACGCGCCCGTAGCGGACGCGAGGCAGGAACGGCAGCCGTGCGCCGTGCGGCCCCCAGTCGAAGCCGGTCCAGGCAGGCCCGAAGGAGCGGGTCAGGTGGGCCAGGAACCTGGCCAGGGGCGGGGGTTGCTTGTCCAGGGCCATGGCGTGGAAGACCTGCGGGTCCACCAAGCGGCGGCGGGAGATGCTGACCAGGTACAGCCGGGTGTGCGTGGCCGTGACCGCGAGGTCGTCGACGTCGATGAGCGTCGTAGAGGTGTCGTCGGGGCTGCGGTGTTCGCCCAACGGGATCACGTGTGGGAGATAAGCGGGGATGCGGGCGACGTTCTCCGTGTGCGGGTACAGCGGCGGGAAGGACAGCTGCGCGGTCAGCGCGTTCTCGACGCCCGTGGGAACTTGGCGGTAGACCTCGTCGAGTCCCGTGCCGGTGGCGACCGGAGTGAACCGGGAGGTGAGTGTGCCCGCGGCACGGGCCGGTGTCACCGTGAGCGTGAAGTCCCCGTCCTCCAGGGCGGACAGGCTGTCGGCGTGCAGGCGCGCGCACATCTCCACGTGGGGCGGTACCTCCTGCCCGGTCGGCGCATCGCCGGCCAGGCGGTCAATCAGGTCGTCGGTGAGGACGATCTCTCTGCTGCCGTCGGCCAGTGCCTGCCAGGCCAGAGCCAGCAGCGCCTCGTCACGCTCGGAGACTGTCGGGGGCGGTGCGGTCATGCGGCTGCCGGGGTACTCGGCTGGATAGCCGAGCCCGGACGCCGGGTCGACGACCTCCTTCACCGGAACGAGCGTGCCGGTGCCATACCGCTCCCAGAACGCGACCTGGTACTCCTTCCACACGCCCTGGCCCGCCGGTCGGCGCGTGAGCCGCAGTAGAGCATCGGCAGCCCTTTCCATCTCCTGCGCGACGCTCTCGGGGATCCGTACCTCGGCGTCCAGCCTCAGGTCGACGGCCAAGGGGCTTCGGCCCGCGTCGGAGAGCCCACGCAGTCGACCCGTGAGTTCCTCCCGAGCCGGGCCTTGCGCGCTCGCCGGGCGCCGGTTGTGCTCGTGTACGGCGCATTGCACAGCTTCCAGTTCGTGCAGAACCTGCGCGACCTGCGGCACCGCGCCCGCGTCTGCGCCGTGCAGCCGCTGGATCAGGTGGGACAGCGGATCGGTGTTGGTCATCGGCGCGCGCAAGCTGGTGATCAGGAATTTCTCGCGCACCAGCGCGCCGAGCAGTGTGCGGATGTTCTGCGGCTCGGTTCGGGGGAAGGAGGCGGCCAACTGCTCGGCGAGGGCGGCGAATCGGACCGGCCCGCCCGCGAGGCGCTCGATCACGCGTACCGCACTGGTGCGCCGGACGGTGGCCCCCATCTGTCCGCCGTGCGGGACATGCAGCCGTCCGCCGCGGCGCGCCGCCAGGTTGTTCAGGACGACATCCAGGCGCTCCAGCAGGATCGGGCACGCCTCCAGGCGGACGATGACGTCGTCCAGCCACTCGGTGTCCACCCGCGCCACGGCCTGGTGTGCGTCTCCCCACCTCACGTGCGGCGTCGAACCCACGCTGGCCGCGGTGACTCCCGCGAAGAGGCCGAACGGCGTCGGTCGCCCGCCGGCGCGCAACAAGTATCGGACGGTGGCCATGGCGGCGCGCCGGACCTGCTTGGAGCGTGTCGGCTGCCCGGCGCAGATCGCGTCGACCCGCGTGGCGAGATCGCCGCTCGCCTGCCGGACGGCGTCGGCGAACCGCGCATCGGCCCAGACCTGCCTCAGCCACCTGCCGCACGCCTCTGTGTCGGACGGGTCAGGCCACCATGTCGGCAGACGCGTCAGCGGCATCTCGGCGGCCCGGAGCAGTGCCGCGCCTGTGTGCTGGTAGAGCTTTCCGTCGCTTCCCATCCCCATGCCTCCGCCGTCAGTGCTGTGAACGAGCGGGGCCGGGGGCGGCAGCGCCCCCGACCCCGTGCACGGGCCGTCGTCAGACGGCGCTGGCGCAGGACGAGGCGCAGGAGGCCGCGCACCCGTCGCCGGTGCCGCACGCCTTGGGGAGCAGGTCGGCGCCGATCTCCGTGACGATGGTCAGGTCGATGTCGAACGGGTCGGCGGGCGCCTCGGGGGCGGCCGTCGCAGCGGACGCCCCGGTGGTGGCCGTTGTGATCGGGGTGAGCATGGTTGCGGTCATCGCACTTCCTCTCTGTCGGAAGGTTCCGAACGGTTCGTCGCGCCGCCCGGCCTGCGTATGGATTGCCGCAGGGCCGGGTTTCTGCGTTCGCACCTTGGGTGCGGCCCCTCTCCGGTTGACCGGATTCCGTGGAAGACATGGATTCGGAGCATCCGGAGAGGGGGGCGAGGACACGGGCCGGGGCTACCGGAACTGGCCCGCGTAGAGCGTGGTCAACGTTGTGCCGGTCACCAGGACGGGCAGGAACAGCACCTGGAAGGTGCCGAAGCCGAACCGACCGACGTACGTCGCCGGATGCCGCAGCACCCATCCGGCCTGGCCGAGCAGCTGCAGGAGCGACCGTTGCCGCATCCGGGCCATCACGCCGCCGACCTCCGTGCGACCGTGGCGCCTGCGGCATCGACGACCGCCCACGGTGTCGTGATCAGCGCTCCGGTCCGAGCCTGCGAGGCAGCGAGGTTCGACTTGTCCTCCTCCAGATGCCCCAGCATCACGAGTAGAGGGGTGGCGATCCCGGCCGCCTTCCCCTGCTCGACCGCGGCCAAAGCGTTGTGCCAGCCCTCGCACAGGGCGCGGCTCTCGAACGGTGCCGCCCGGTCGACGTACGTCTCGACCGCCTCCCAGCCGGCATCGGCCACGTACCGCCGTGCGCTGGCCACGCTGTGGTCGCCGGCCTCACTGAGTGACGCGGGCAGACAGGCGTACAACACCAGGCGCGTGCCCGGGGGCACCTCGTGTGGTGCGGTCTGCCTCGCACTGCCGCTCATTCCGCGTTACCTCCAGCCAGGTGAGCCGAGACGCCAAGGGTCCGGCGCCTCGACGAAGAGCCTCGTCGGGGGCAGTCGACGGCGGTACGCCGTGAGCACGCCGTTCGTCCGCCGTCCGGCGGCGCGCGAGGAGGCGGAGGCGCGGCGTACCGCCGCGGCTCAGGCGTAGCGAGGCTGATCGGTCCAGTGCCAAGCGGAAACGAGAAGCGGCGATGGACGCGGTGGACGAAGAGCGCCTCTGCAGGCGGACGCCAGTACGGCGTCATTGGGTGAAGCTGGCCGATTGCACCGAGCCTTCGGGCCTCGCGCGCAGACACGTACGAGAGCTCCTCGAGGGCCATGCCGCGCCGGAGCGGGTCGACGACGCCGTTCTGATCGCCTCGGAGCTCGTGGGCAACGCGCTCAGGCACACAGCCGGCGGACCGGACTGCATGTGCGTGGAGGTCTACCGGGACATGGCGGTACTACGAGTCCATGACGCGGGACGGGACGTCTCCAGGGTCCGGGCACGCTCCGCGGCGGAGTCAGTGGATGAGTTGAAGGGCAGCGGTCTCGGACTGCTGCTCGTCGCGGAGTTGGCCTCCGCGTGGTCCGTCCGGCCAACCGCGATCGGCAAGGAAGTAGTCGTAATTCTCGCCCTGGACGCCAGCGGGCTACCCGAGCGCGACGTTCCTCCGCACATCCCAGCGGTACGTCCGCCCCTCACGGCGGAGCTCCACCAACTGGACGGCGGACACGGAGAGTTCGACAGCCGGTAGAGCGCGAAGCCCTGAGACCGTCTCCACAACGGGCGCGGCGGGGCGCCGACGGTTGTTGTACGCGAGGCTCAGATGCGGCCGGAAAGCGGACGTCGGCTTCTTCGGGGCCAGACCGACACTGCTCCCCGCCTTGGCCAGCGCGTGATGCAGCCGGAGCAGAGGTTCCCAGGGGCCGAGGGACAGCCGGACGGCGCCACGGGAGCCGGCCAGCGGCATGGCGCGTACGAAGAAAGCGGAGGGCAGCAGCGCCTCGGCGTCCCGCGCCAAGCTGTCCAGCTGGCCGGGGGTGACGACGCCCGGCGTTCCGACTCGGGCGAGGGTGATGTGCAATCCGTCCGTCGGCACCGGGTCGAGGCCGAGGGGCGCCAGCTCCTCCTGGCAGTGCCCGGCGAGAGCAGCGAGCCGCTGATCATCCGGAAAGGTCAGCATCCAGTAGTACGCACGGCTGCCGTCCGACCAGCCGGGGCGTGCCCAGTGGTCGGTCATCTCATCGAGTGCGCTGAACGCCGCCCAGTCGTGGGCCGCGGTGACCGCCGGATCGTGCGTGTCGGCGGGAGGCTCGGCGGGGAACGCGGCGGGATCGGCACTGAGCAGGGGCACCCGACGTACTCCTTCGGCTTCACACTGCCCCGGAGCACGACGACATCGACAGCGCCTAAGACGCGGATGACGCCATGGCCAGGGCCGCTGGCTGCGAGCTCCAGGTCCGGAACTCATCGCCATAATCGCGTACCGCCGAGTGATCACGCCACGGCCCGGCCTGCTCATGCAGGTCACGGGAGCGTTGGTAGACGGAGCTGATCGGTGTGTCTCCGCACAGCCGCAGGGCCTCACGGCCCAGCGCCATCGCGTGCTCGATGTCGGGCGTGCGCTGCTGCAGCAATGCGGTGGCCACGTCGAGGCGTACGAGCGAACGGCTCCAGGAGGAGGTCGAGTGCTCCACCAGATCGTCGATCTGCTCGGCGTCGCGCAGTACCTGGGCCGTGTTGCGCAGCGCCACGTGTGACGTGACGGCGTTGGCCAGCGTCCGGGCCCGTCCGTACGGCTCGAAGGAGATGCAGGAGGTCAGCCCAACGGGTACCCCATGGAGGTCGGAGAGGCGGAGTGCCTGTCCAATGGCCTGATCGACGGCACGCCGGTCGTCGGACTTGGCGAGGGACCGGGCCCGGCCGTTGGCGAGCAGGCGGATGCACTGGGCGTGGTGCGGGGCTCGCTCGACGGCCGCGGCCGCGCAGGCGTCCGCCTCGTCGTACCGGCCGGCGTAGTAGAGGCCGAAGGAGAGGGTTCCGCACGCCCAGAGGTCGGTGTCCAGGTCGCCGATCTCACGGCTGAGATCCCGGGCCTCGGTGCAGTACGCCACCGAGAGCACGAAGTCTCCCGTGTTCACCGCCATGTAGCCGAGCAGGCCGGAGGCGCGGGCAGCGACGCGGAAGAGCTCCCGGCGTGCGCGTGGGGGCTGGCGGCCGTCAAGGAGGGTGTGGGCGAGCTGCCGTACCTGGCGGGCCTGGGGACGGAGGACGTACGGCCCGTCCTGTTCGTACCGGCTGGCGATGCCCTCCAACGAGGCGTCAAGGAAGGCGAGCGTCGCGTCGTCGGCGTTGCTGGCCGTGAGCTGCCGGGTCCGGGTGACGATGTCCAGCGGGTTCTCGTCGCCCTCACGTGGCGAAGACGCCCTCGTCGCCTGCCGACCCGTGCTCGACTCCTCGTCGCGGTCGTGCACGGAGTCGCCGTCGTACGCCGTGGAGAACAGCTCGGACACAGGTCTGCCCAGCATGTGCTCCAGCACCCGGCAGGCGTCAGGACGGGGCAGAGTCAACAACTCCCCGCCGTACCAGCGGTCGAACTGACGTGGAGAGACCTGGAGAGACCCCAGGCGGGGGTCTCGGTCGAGCTCCGCCAGCCGGGCGGCGGCCCGCTCGTACTGGGCGGCGAAAGCCTCGTGCGTCGTCAGGTGCCGTTGCTGGAGCAGCTGCCGAAGCAGCGTTGTCCGTGGCATGGCCCACCCTCCTGGTGCGGCGTGCGGAACCGACGCGGAGGCGCTTGCCGGTAGCGAGGTCGTGGCCATGCTCGCCCATCGGTCGGCTGCGACGCACGCCCGTACGAACGCGCGCCGCGACTCCTGACAGCATGCCGAGGCAACCACCAACTAGGCAATATGTCTGGAGAAGTTGACCCGTATGGGTTGTAGAGGTGTCGCAGGTACGGAGAGACTTCCGACATGGCCTTGAAGAGAAGCCTGGTCCCGCAGTCGGTGTACCGGCGACAGCTCGCGGCACGGATGAAGGAACTGCGTGACGCGACCGGGCTCACCCTCACCGAGGTCGCCGACCAACTGGAGGTCAACCAGGGGTCGCTGAGCCGGATCGAGAACGGCGAACGCGGTACGACGCCGGTCCTCGTCCGGGCACTGCTGGACCTGTACGGCGTCAAAGACGAGGACCGCCGCGCCGACGTGCTCGACCTCGTACGGGCAGACAAGGAGCAGCAGAAGCCCTGGTGGCGGAAGTACTCGACAGTGCTCACCCCGACCCGCTACGACGGATACCTCGCGCTGGAGGCCGGCGCGACACACCTCGCCAGCTACCAGCCGATGCTCGTGCCGGGGCTGCTCCAAACCGAGGATTACGCGCGTGCCGTGATCTCCCAGATGAGGAAGGACCTGTCCCCGCCGCAGGTCGAGTCCCTGGTCAGGGTCCGCATGGAGCGGCAGAACAGCCGCCTGGGCGGTGAGACCCCAGCCAGACTCTGGGCGATCCTGGACGAAGCCGTGCTGCGCAGGACGGTCGGCTCCGTGGACGTGATGCGCGACCAGATGCGGAAGCTCGCGGAGACGAGTGAGCGGCCGAACGTCACCGTGCAGCTCCTGCCGTTCTCGCTCGGCGCGCATCCGGGGCTGTACGGCCCGTTCGTCATCCTGAGGTTCCCGCACCCGACACCGGACCTGGTGTGGCTGGAGAACCCCAAGAACTCCGTGTATCTGGATTCCACCGAGGACGTGGACAACTACACGGAAATCTTCGATCAGTTGAGAGACAGCGCCCTCGACCCGTCGGAGACTCGCACCCACATCGCACGCATCAGCAAGGAGCTCGAAGAGTGAGCACGCCCAGCACGACTGCCCCGCACGACGTCGATCTCGCGCACGCGCGGTGGCGGAAGAGCTCGTATAGCGGGGGTGCGAACGACTGCGTGGAAGTCGCGGAACTGGGCGAACACGCCGCAGTGCGCGACTCCAAGGACATCAGCCGCCGGGCGTTGCTCTTCTCGAAGGCGGCGATGCGGGCTCTGGTCAGCGGGATCGCGCGCGAGCCAATCGGTGAGGGCTGGGGCGGCATTGGACGTGCCAACGAAGTGAGCATGAGAAGGCCCCGCTGGGGACGTCCCAGCGGGGCGATGGTCGGTGGGGTGTCGCTGTGGTCGGCAAGGTGGCGGTGGGGTTCAGTGGGTGAGGGCGTCTGGGAGTTCGTCGAGGGAGTGGATGACGCGGATACTGCCGTTGGTGGCGTTGCCGGAGTTGATGTTCGCCCGGTCGAGCCAGTAGGCGTGCAGCCCCGCGTCGTGGGCCCCCACGGCGTCGAGCGTGTACTTGTCTCCGACGTAGGCCACTTCGTGTGGTGGGAGGCGGAGCGCCGTGCAGCCCGCGAGGAAGATGCTCGGTGCAGGTTTGGCGGCGCCGTGCTGGTCGGAGCAGATGAGCGCGTTGTCGAAGTAGGGCAGCAGGCCGATGGCGTGGAGCTTGTCGCGCTGGTGGTCGCCGGATGAGTTGGAGACGATGCCGAGGCGGTAGTCCGGTGCGAGTTTCCTGAGGACAGGCTCGGCATCGGGAAATGCCGCCCAGGCTGCGTTGCGGTGAGCCTCGTAGCTGGCGAACCAGGCAGCCGCTTCGTGGTCCGGCATGCCCGAGGTGTCCTGCCCGAGGTGGGAGAGGAATTGACGGGTGCGTTCGAGCCGCTGTTCGGTGAAAGTGAGCTCGCCGTTGAGGAAGCGTGCGTACTGCACTTCCATGATCTTCCGCCAGAAGGCGAGTGCCGTGGCGGGGTCGGGGAACTGATCGAGCGGCCGTTGCTCCCGCAGGTGGGCGAGCACGCCAACTTCTTCCGAGGTCGAGTAGTCGAACAGAGTGTCGTCCACGTCGAAAAGTACACCTTGGATCGGCATGAGATCGCCCCTTCTGGCCCTGGTAGAAACCGCTTCCGGCATGGGTGAGCCTCCCACGAGTGCGGTGGGGAGTCGGTCGCCGACCACCTCGCTCACGGACGCGCGGGCGGCGGTCTCGTCGGCCAGGTTCTTCCCGGTCGCGAAGGCGGTGACGAGGGCCTGCAGGGAGAGGTTGTTGACCGCCCGCGGGTAGCGGCGCGAGGTGGTGTGGATCAGTGTGAGGGCGTCCTCGGTGAACAGTTGGTCCGGGCGCCCGGCGACCTTCAGGTGGTGGGCGACGTAGCTGGGCGTCTCTGCCGAGGTCATGCCGGGCATGGTGTAACGCAGCGCGGTCCGCTGCTCCAGGGCGGCGAGGACGGCGAGTTTCATGGTGCGTCTGAGTGTCGGTTGGCCGACCAGCAGGCAGGACAGCGGGGAGTCCTGGTCCATGCCCTGGTTGGTCAGCATCCGCATGGTTCTCACGTGGAAGGACGAAGACGAGTACGCGCACGTACGACGGCTCGGCATCGTCACCGACACCGAGCACCGGGCCGTGGACGCCGCCTGCACTCAGGTCCTCGCGATGATCCAAGAGCCCTCCGGCCCCTTCGTGGACCTCGCCGCGTGGGCCGGCTGGCGATGGGATCCGACCTGGCCCCTGCCCCGCCTGCCACAGCCCCTCCCGGCTACGCCCAGCGCGTGATTGGAGGCGGCTGTCCCACTCGGGGGAGAGGGCACCGGGCAACGCCCTCATGACCTGTACCCGTAGCCTCCTTAGCCACCCGTACCCACAGGAAGGACTGCAGGCGTTGGCGTTCTGTCCGGTCACCCCCCCCGCCTGGCAACCGGTGACTCCTACGGCACGGTGCGGGTCTGCGATTTCACCACCTCTCAGCGAGTCCATGAGCTGGACAGGCCGGCCCATATCGACCACGGGGTCACTGAGCTGGCGTGCACCGCCGACGGAGGCCTCCTTGCGGCAAGCTCGGGCGTCAAGGGATCAAGCTGTGGGCTATGGCCTGACGGTGCATTGCACCCTCCGAACGCTGCAGTCAGGCGTATCGATCACCGCCGCTGGGTCCAGCGGCTCGCACCGCTCCGGCGCCCGGCCCGTTCGATCCGCCGCCGGTCGGACCGGCGCGGGCTGCGCATGTGGTCCATCCGCCTGGTGCTGCCTCTGACGTTCGCCGCTGCGGTTTTGGTGGCGGCCGCGGTGTTCTACTCCGTATGGGACCTGCTGGGTGCCCGGGAACTCAAGCCCGAGCGCCGCATCGACTCCACGACGCTCTTCGACCTGGTGAAGTTGGCCTTCGGCGTGGTCGCCGAGGCCGGCGCCCTGGTCGCCCTGGTGGTGGCCTACCGGCGCCAACGCATCGACGAGGACGGCGCCCTGCGCGAGGCCACCCGCCTGCACACCGAACGCTTCACCGCCGCCGTCTCCCAGCTCGGTGACGACTCCGCGGCCGTCCGCCTCGGCGGCGTGCACGCCCTGGCTGGCCTTGCCGACGACGCCCCCACCCGCGAGCTGCGCCAGACCTGCATCGACGTGCTGTGCGCTTACCTCCGCCTGCCCTACACCGCCGAGACTGGCTGTGACGTCGTTCATCGGCCCCGGCATGTTGGCTTCGAGCGGCCCCAGTTGATGAAGGTTGTGTAGCTTCCCGACGTCCTGAAGTGGCCCCGGGAATTGGCTTGCGCCGGGACCAGCCGCAGCGCGGTCAGCTCCGCGTGGTGGAGAACGGCATGGCGTCGGCCCATTCCCAGAAGGCGCCGGCCTCGTCAACTTCCCGTTGCAGCAGGGCGGACAACGGGCTCATGTCGGTGCCGGGAGGGACGTCGATGGCGACGAAGTGCTCCCCGTGCCATTCGCTGAGCAGCCTGGATTCCTTGATCGAGTTCTTGATGAGGCTGATGCTGCGGTCAAGTCGTGCAGCGTCCGTGCTCGGCCTGAGCAGTGTGCGCAGGACGCGGTGTCCGCTCGCCTGGGCAACTTCGACCACGCGAGCTTCTGGTGACAGACGGACCCGGTCTCCAAGAGCGAGGCCGTAGGTCATGAAGGGGATGCAGGCCACCTTGTATGTGCCGTGCTCTTCGGGCTGGAGCCACAGCTGTTCGATCTGTCCGTCGAGGTCGAAGGGGGTCAGATCGGCCTGGGCGATGTAGTTGCTCTCGGCTCGACCGACCGGGTCCTCGTGCACGATGTACTGCAACTCCGCCCCCTCCGCCTGCTCATCTCAGCGAAGATCGTCCCATGGCGTCGGCTGGCGAAGCTGATCGGGTGCGCTACTACTGCCTGCCCTTCTGTTCCGCCCTGGTTTTGGAGCGAGCCAGGCGGTAGGACTCGGTGCCGGTCTCGATCAGGGTGGCGTTGAAGGTGAGCCGGTCCACGATCGCCGCGCAGAGCCGTGGATCGGTGAAGGTCCTGCTCCAGCCGGTGAACGCCTCGTTGGAGGCGATCGCGATACTGCTCTTCTCCTCACGCTCCGTGAGAACCTGGAAGAGCATTTCCGCGCCGCGGCGGTCGAGTTCGAGATAGCCGAGCTCATCGATTTCGAGCAGGTCGACGCGCCCGTAGCGGGCGATCGTCTTGCCCAGTTGCTTGTCGTCTGCCGCCTCGACCAGCTCGTTCACCAAGGCTGCCGCAGTGGTGTAGCGGACGCGGTAGCCGGCCATCGCTGCTGCGGTGCCCAGCCCGATCAGCAGGTGCGACTTGCCGGTGCCCGAGTCTCCGATGAGACACAGGGGGTAGCCCTTGGCGATCCACTCGCAGGTGGCGAGATTGTGGATCACTGCCGGATCGACGTTGGGATTGACGCGGTAGTCGAACTCCCGCAGCGACTTCTCGCGGGGAAAGTGAGCTGCCCGGATGCGTCGCTCGGCCCGGCGGCGGTCCCGGTCCTCGCACTCGGCCATCAGCAGCTCGGCGAGGAACCCTGCATAGGACAGGCCCTCGCGTTCGGCCCGGGCGATCGTGTCGGTGGCCTGGGCTCGCATGGTGGGCAGGCGCAGCAGCCGGCAGGCGGTGTCGATCGCCGCGTCGGATGCCTGTGCGGTCAGCGCGTGGTGGGCGGTGGTCATGAGGAGTCCTTCCGGCGAAGCTGCAACAGCTCGTCCCACTGCTCCAGGCGGGGCAGAGGACGCTGATCGGAGGGCAGAGCACGCGCGAGACGTCGCGACGTCAGCGGTGTGACCGGGACTGGGTCCAGATCCAACGGCTCCGGGGCAAGGGAGCTGGCGGTGACGGTCGGTGCCCGCCCGGCCGCCTGGGCCGCCTTGCGGGCCTCCAGGGCGATGACGTCCTCGTTGAAGGTGCCTGCCGCGAGGGCCGCGCGGATCCCGGTCACCACGTCGGCGTGCTGCTGGTGGCGGTGCAGCAACAGCACTTTGACGAGGGCTTTCGTTCCTTCGATGTCTCCGAGGGCCTTCTTGGCCGTGGCCCAGAACGCTTCGTGGACGGCCGTGAACGTGCCCCCGGCGCGGGCCTGGTGGAGTGCCTCGGAGCGTTCCAGTGCTCCCGGCTTGGTCAGCAGAGCTTCCAAGTAGTGGTCCAGCACGAGGTGTTCGGCACCGCGGCCGGTCAGCCGCCGGTGGCGGGCGATCTCCCGCCGGCCGTCATAGACGGTCAGGTCGTCGCAGGTGAGCGTGACGGTGACCTTGCGGTCGATGAAGCGGACCGGGACCGAGTACCGGCACATCTTCACGGTGATCATGCCGTAGCGGTCGACGCGGGGCGTGAGGGTGATGCCGGTGGCGAACGGATCGTCCGGCAAGGGCAGCAGATGGCCGGCCTCGCGGGCGAAGTCCTGCGCGATCGTCCGCATCCTCGCCCCGATCCGCCGCTCGTCCTCCTTCGCCTCGAACTCGGCCAGCCGGGTGTTGAGTTCATCCACGCTGTCCACCTGCGGCACCGGGGTGAGGTAGTTGCGGCGGAAATAGCCGACCTGGCCCTCGACCCCGCCTTTCTCGTGGGCGCCGCGCAGGCCCGGCTCGCAGTAGAACGGGGTGAACCCGTAGTACTTCTTCGACAGAGCCCGGATCGACAACTGCCGCTGCCAGCTGTCCCGCCGGATCCGGTCGAACAACTCCTGCTTGGACAAAGACATCCGCAGCACCGCCCCTGTCGGAAACCACAGGAACCGTCTCACCGCAAGAGCCAAGGTGGGGCCACTTCGCCCCGTCACCACCCCTCAATGCACCCGTGCGACCCGCCAACTGGGGCCGCTCGAAGCCAACATGCCGGGGCCGATGAACGACGTCACAGCCAGCCGAGACCGACCTGCCCCAGGGGGACGCGGCAGCCCGGCACGCCTACCTGTCCCTGCGGGAGGTCCGGCGCACCGTCATCCGCCTCGTCCGCGACCACCTCCGGCTGGCCTCCGAGCACGCGCACTCCTGGCAGGGCCACGACTTCGACTTCACCGACGTCACGTTCGACGGAGCAGACCTCTCCGATGCCCGGTTCTCCGGCGGCACGGTCAGCTTCGCCGGGGAGGAGTTCTCCGGCGGCACAGTCTCCTTCAGCGGGGCGGAGTTTTCCGGCAGCGCGGTCGACTTCTGGGCGAGGTTCTCCGGCGGCACGGTCTCCTTCAGCGGGGCGAGGTTCTCCGACGGGACGGTCGGCTTCGACTCGGCGACGTTCTGCGGTAGCGCCGTCGACTTCACTCATGCCCTTGGCTCGGCACCATCTGGCCTGGTGCCGCCGAACGAGTCGTCTTTGCCGACCGGCCTTAGCCTGCCCTCAACCTGGCATCCGGCCGGCTCCTGATGAGGCCGACGGATCGTCGGCCCTGGGCTCCGGAAACGTGAGCGGTGGCCGGTGCAGGCCGGGAAGGAGACGCGGATCGGATTGAGAGGCAGTCGACCTGGTCACCACCCGGGGCGAAATAGCGGGGCGTAACCCGGATTGGACAGGATCGGATCGGCTCACAGCGGCCTCGGCTCAGCGAGATCATCCGCAACCTCTCCGAGCGCATCGCAGAAGCGCGGACGAACGGCTGGATCGGCGAAGTCCAAGGACTCCAGGTCAGTCTCACGAAAGCCAAGGAGAAACTCACTGCGCTCGACCGCAGCCTGGAGCGCACACGCGATTCCGGCCAGAGCGGCCACACCGACCTCGGCATGCCAGTCATTCGGCTCCAATAGGCTCGCCGGCGATGCCGGGAGGCAGCTTTGTGTCGTCGTCGAGCAGGGCCTTTTGTAACTGCTCCGCTGTGCAGCCACTGGCCGTCGATAAGTCGGCTTCGTGTAGTCGTGCGCCTTCGAAGTAGGTGTCTTGCAGGCTGGCTCCTCGCAGGTCGGCTGCTCTGAGGTTTGCGTCCTTGAGGTGGGCTCGATTCAGCCATGCTCCTTCCAGACGGGTTTCCTGCATCCATGCTTCCTCTAGGTGGGCTTCCGTCAGGTCTGCCTTTTCCAGGTTGGCACCAGCCAGGCGTACGCGTTCTAGCCGGACTGCCTTAAGGTCCGCGCCCCGCAGGTTGATGAACCGTAGATCGATACGGAAGGGTTCCTCGCGTTGGGGTCGCCGCCCGAGGACGGTCAGGGCAGCCTGGACATACTCCGTCGGTCGGGAGTAGGAGCCGTCCGGTTGCGACGCCTGATCGGGCGCAGATGCGTGCTCCCGGATGAATGCGGCCAGGACCTCGACAACAGTTAGGTGGTCTTTCGAGGAGTCGCGCATGATGCGCTCCAACGAGTAGATGCCTCCCAGGCGTTCAACTGTCCGATCGGAACCAAGCAGCTTGATGGCCTCCACATACCGGTCGGTGACCTGACTCTCGCGCGATAACTCGACCTGCTCGCGGTCCCGGTCGCGGGTGTGCCGCAGAGTGCGATCGGTGTAGTACAGACCGGCTGCAGCAACTGCCCCAGCGCCAAGCGCGACCAGCGCAGTACGGAAACCCGTGATCACCGCGCCATCCGCTGGCTGTAGGTCCCGCTTCCGCAGATGCCCGCCGTCCAACCACCATGGTCCTTGCCACAGCAGGACGGCATAGCCGACGAAGAGTGTGACGAGTATCGCTAGCACCCCTGCGATTTTCCAGCTCGACTTCATACGCAGGAAAATGTCCAGTAGCCCCCTGGAATACGCACCTCACGCCGCCATTTGGTAGTCCGGATAATCGTCGGACATCGCCTTCGAGGCGACCGCCGGGCGGGGCAGGAAGTCGGTGGCCACCCGAGCGGCCACGTGGTCGTCGGCGGCCAGGTCGTGGATCGCGTCCACCTTCTCCTGGACGTTCTCGGGGGTGTCGACCTTCCAGCCGACGATCCGTTTCGCGCTGTCGTGCGTCCAGCGCGCGGGCCCGCCGCGCGGACTGGCCGGGGGGTTGTCCACCGCCTCGAACCGTTTCTGCTCGTCGGGGATGGAGGCGAGGGTCTTGTGGATGGTGTGGGAGACGTCCGCCCGCCGGTGTTCCTTCGGCCAGCGCGAGGCCTCCCACCGGTAGTCCCGGACCGTCGAATACGCCAGGCCGACGTCCTCGGCGAACATCCGGATCGCCTCGCTGACCGTGAACAACTCCTCGCTCCCCGACGGGTTGGTGCCTCCGTAGGAGCGCATCGGTTCGATCTCCACGGCCGCGTCCCCGAGCTGCCACTGGACGCTGCTCATCATCTCGCCCCAGTCCCGCCCCAGCTTGACCAGCTCGTCGTAGCGCTGCCGGGTCACACTGTCGACCATCCCGGTCATCCGGACATGGCTTCGTAACTGACGGGCCGTCCAGTCCTCATCAACGGTTACGGCAGGATCGGCTATCTCACCCATGCCAGCACCCTAGGCATCACCCGTCAGGGATGTGCTTGGACCGTCAAAAGTCTCCCGCGACCGTCAAGCAAGTCCAGCAACAACCGCGTCAAGCATGACCTGGGACTGCACAGTCACTGAGGAATATCGAGTGTCTTGTCGTCGCGGGTGGCCAGCCCCCGCCATTCCTTGAGCTTGTTGATGGCGCGCTCGACTGTGTTGCGGTCTTTGCAGAGCGTGGCGTCGTGGCTGCTTTACCTGATGCATGTCAGCAGTGAGGACCCGGAGGTGGTCGGGATGTGCGCATGCTTCGCCGACGAGGCGGCCTTCGAGCGCGCCGTGTCACTGATGACAAGCGGAGGTCACCAAACGTCTCCACGAACTCTGCATCGCAGGGACGGAGGTGTACCGGCTCGGCCTGGTCGCCGGGAAGGGGCTCCCTCGGCGCCTTGAGGCAACGCGCGTCCCGACGGTCAGGCGCCGCAGGCCCCGTTTCCGCCGAGGCTGATCATGGCGCGGTACAGCTGCTCCTCGGTGAGCGGCGGTGCCGGCAGCGGGTGGGCGCGGTCGGTTCGGAAGCCGTCGAGCAGAAGGTAGAGGTGGCGGCGCCAGGCGTCCGGGGCGATGGCGTGGGTGGCCTCGGTGACGCGGCTGTGCGACCAGATGACGAAGGCAAGGTCCTCGGGGGTGAGGTCGGGGCGCAGGCTGCCCTGCTCCTGCGCACGCTCGACGATGTCTACACCGAGTTCGCGGATGCGGGTCTGGGCGCCCGCCAGGCAGGCGCTCTCCGGCAACCGCATGGAGGCCAGATCGTTGAACCCCCGGTCCTGTGACTGGAGTTCACACATGGTCTCCAGAAAATGGCACAGCCCTGCCCAGGCGTCATCCATGGTGACGGCCTTCTCGGCGGCCTCCCGCCAGGCGGCCAGCTTCTCGGCGAAGGTCGCCTGCACCAGGTCCAGCCGGGTGGGGAAGTGCCGGTACAGCGTGCCGATGGCCAGCCCGGCTCGCTTGGCCACCTGCTCCAGGGGTGCCTCCAGGCCCTGCTCGGCGAAGCAGGAGCGGGCCGCGGTGAGCAGGACCTCGCGATTGCGCTGCGCGTCGCGCCGCAGGGGGCGGACAGGGGCCGGGTTCCCGGCGGAGGCGGACGGAGGGTCGATGGCCATGTCACTCAGCCTACCAACCGGAGGGATGCCTCATGTTCTCTGCTACAATCCAAGAACATGAGGCTACCCTCGACTTTCAGTCCTGGCCGCTGTCGTGGCGGGAGATGCCCCTCATCGATCCGACCCGTCCGACCACAGGAGCACCACCCATGCCCGTCATCGCCGTCATCGGGGCAGGCCCAGGCCTGGGCCTGTCCATCGCCCGCCGCTTCGGAAGGGAGGGTTTCCAGGTCGCCCTGGTCTCCCGGACCCAGGACAAGCTCGACGCGCTCGCCGCACGGCTCGCCGAGGACGGCATCGAGGCCGCGGGCTTCGCCGCGGACGTGACGCATCCCGACTCGCTCCAGTCGGCGCTCGCCGCGGTCGCCGACCGGTTCGGGGCCGTCGACGTACTGGAGTACTCGCCCGCCGACCCCACGTTCGCCGGCGCCGCCGCCGTCGACGCCACGGCGCAGGACCTCCACAAGCAGCTCGACTACTACCTGAACGGAGCGGTCGCCGCGGTCCGTCAGGTGCTGCCCGCCATGCTCGAACGCGGCAGTGGCACCCTGCTGTTCTCCACGGGTGCCTCCTCGGTCCGGCCAAGCGGCGGCGCGTTCGGCAGCGTCGGCGTCGCGGCGGCGGCCCTGCGCAACTACGCCATGGCCCTGGGCATCGATCTCGCCGAGCGCGGGGTGCACGCCGTGCACGTGGCGATCGGGGTGTTCATCGGCAGCGGTCCCGGCACCGAGCCCGAGACCATCGCCGAGCACTACTGGGACGCCTACACCAAGCGCGACCAGGCCGAAATCGTCCACACCGTCCCCGGCGGCATCCGGTGAACACCTCCGGCACGCCCGCGGCGAACACGACCAGGCCACCCATGGTGAAGATCTTCCGAGCCGCCAACAAGGTCGTACGGCCGCTGCTCGCCTCCCGCTTCCACAAACCGCTGAGCGGGCGCCTGATGCTGCTCACCTACAAGGGGCACCGGACGGGTCGCCAATTCACGGTCCCCATCGGCTACTTCGACTGGGATCCCGGCACGGTGCTCGCCATGTCCTCCCAGCTCGGCTGGATCCCCAGCATGCGCGAAGGGTCCGCCGTCCAGCTGCGCATCCGGGGCCAGGACCACAGCGCCGTCCCGACGGTCGTCGAGGACCCTGAGGGAGTCGCCGCCCTGCTGGGTGCGTTCGGCCGGCGCAAAGGGCCCAAGGCCGCCAAGGGGCTGATGCTCGGCCTCTCAGGCGACCGGCAGCCCACCGACGACGAGCTGCGCACGGCCGCCGCGAAGACCCGCTTCGTCTGCTTCCGGACGCGATCCTCGACATCCGCCTGAACCTCTTCCGCATGCCACCCGGCTGGCGAACCCCCCGCCTGGGCACCCTCAACGCCTGGCAACGCCTGCTGGACACCCTCAACCGGGCACAAGCAGCCGACCGCCCCGGCGCCTGGCTACACGCCGCCGCCGTCATCAGCGACCTGGTCGCCGTCTACACCGCCCACCGCAGCCTTGACCTGCTCGCCTCCACAGTTGGGAACCCGGCCACCAGCGCCTCCAGCCCACCACCAGCCTCCGCCGGACTGCACGCCGTCCTGGCCCCGCGTGTTGAACAAACCCTGCTCGCACACGAGGGCGGACTGGCCCTGCTCGACCAGTGGCTCGATGAGCTGCGAGCCGCACAGGACACCGACCAGGAGCCCACGGCACCCCTTGTCCGCGAACAGGCCGCCGCCCTCCGCGAGGCACTGATCGCCAGAAGGGGCGACCCCCGCCCAAAATCTGAAGGGTGTGGCTCTCCTTCAGGAACGTCCCTGAAGGAGAGCCACACCCGTGAGAGTTCCGCATCGGCCGGGTGCACGCTGGTCCGGCCCTTGCCCCGCCATGCGGTCCGCGTCACGGTGACCGTGCCGAACACACAGGCCAGCAGGCGGGAATGCCCCATCTCGTGGTGCGGGCGGACGCGTCCGTCCGCACCACGAACCACCTGGTCTTTCGTCTGCCGCAGTTGTTCACGCTCCCGCTTCTCCCGCAGGTCGAGGTGTGCTTGGAACAGAAGCCGCAGCAGTTCACGGCCTTGAAGCCCGACAAGGTCCTCGAGTTCGTGATGGGACAGCGCGGCCGACTCCGGCCCGGCCAACGCGCCTTTCAGGCAGTCGAAGGCCCTTGTCGCGGCAGTGAATGGATCGATGGCATCGAAGGCGTCGTAGGGTTCCACCGGCTCTTCTTTCAGCGGCTTCGGTTTGGTGTGGTACCTCCGAAGTTAGAGAGAAGAGCCTTTATCGTTCCGCGAGTTCACCGATTCCCCGCCAGCCCGGATGAGCAGGTGCGAACCGTCCGGGCTGGTCCTCGATCAGCCAGCCCCGTTCCAGCAGCCGTTTCAGCTTCCCCCGCGTCCCCTCGATCTTCGCGGTCACCGCGGCAGCCCGATCCGGGGCACGATCTGCTTGGCCTGCATCGGCCCCGGCGCGTCCGCGATCACCTCCACGATGTCCCGGTACACATCCGGCAGGACGTCCATAGTGAGACCTCCCCGCCAGTGCGGCACCATGACCGCCCCCACCACCCTCACCTCGGGCTCCACCGGTGCCTCCGCCGCCACCGGCTCGCGCAACGGCGCAGCCTCGGCCCCGTCCTGCCCGGACAGCTCGGCCAGCACCTGGGCCACCGTTTCTCGCGTCACCCGCAGCCGCGACCACACCTCACGCTCACCCGCCAGCCGTGTGGTCAACTCGGCTATCTCCGCCTCGAGTTCCTCCACCCGGACACGCGCTGCCGCCTCCCGCGTCTCCAACTCCTCGATCAACGACACCATCGACGCCCCCTACTCCACCCACCACAGTAGAAGGACGCCTACCCCGAGCACACCGTCAACCAGCGTTCTCCCAGCTCAAGGGCTTCCCCGCAGGAGAGCTACACCCTTCGGCGATGGTCCAGCAGTTCTTCCGCGGCAGGTCCGCGAGCAGTCCCAGGACCAGGTGGCGTGGTCGGCGTCGGGGTTCGACCCGGGCGAACCTGCCCGCGATGCGGTCCATCAGGCCCTCGAACGCTTCCTGCCAGCGGGCAGCGTCTACGCTGTGACCTGCGGCCACCGCGTGATCGTTTGTCTTCACACACCGATGATCAACGGTGGCCGCACCTGCCAGCGCCAGCGGGGTGGAACGGCTCGTCGAAGGAGACGCAGTGCTGGAATTGCTGGGCTTCTACGACGAACTCGACACCCGCTCCGGCCAGCCGAACGGATCGATCCGCGACGCCGTCCGGTCCGTCGGCGAGCCGGATGAGGCGGACCTGGTGGCCTACCTGGACGCCGGTCACGTCCTGATCGACGTCATGGAAGGGGGCCACGACATCATCACCGGCAACGCCCATCGACACTCTTCGGGATGCTCGTCGCTGGTGACTGATGGCACCTGGTTGTGGCGCCAGGACTTCCCGCACTACCTGGAAACCCACCACGTCTCGCTGCCCCAGACGTTCCTCGAACACGTCCGCAGTCTGAACCACCAGATGCCCGCCATCGCCGTCGCGCAGTTCGCCCCGCACTACGACGAGACCATGCCCCTGGTCGGTTGGGCCTCAGCAATCCCGTGGCGATCGATGGCGACCACGCTCCTACCTGAACCACGAGCAGTGAACAGCAAGGTCCAGTTCGACGCGGCGATGCTGGCCCAGGACCGGAGTCGGCCGCAAGGCAGCTGGGGCAGGCGGCGCAAGCCACGGAAAGCGTAGGATCCAGCAGCTCAAGAGCGATCTACAGCTGGAGTATTAGCGCCTGGATGTCAGCTCGGTGAGCGCACCTGGTGGGATCCCCAGCAGAGCCAATCGGGACAGGAGTTCTGCTTCCTGTTCCTGCGTGACCTCAATCCACAGGGACGTTCCCGAGTCACTGGCACTGAAGACCAGCCGACCGTCCCACCAGCCTTCAGCGTGGATCGTGTAAGGAACCAAGTCGGACAGCACTTCGAACTGCCCGTCGTCCCGGACATCAATGTCGATCCCCATCCCAGGATCGGCACGCCGGGAGCGGCTACCGCGCGCGACCTCCTGCTGAGCCAGCAACAAGGCACGCTCATACGAGTGCAGAACCTCTGGCGGCCAGGCGTCGCCGCTGTAGGCGTCGATGTGCGCGGCGTCGATGCTCGAACGCAGCACGTAGAGCGCTTCGCGATGAACACGCACAACGTCTGTAGGGCGAACTCCGTCCCCGAGTACGAGCTCCCGGACCCGGACGCCATCCTGACTGATCACATGCAGGACCCTCCCACATGCGACCAGTCGACTCCACAGAGAAAGCCGCGCAACATGATCATTATCAGACACGGCCTAGCGGCGGCGGGAAACGCGGTCTGCTGCGGCGCCTGTTGAATGCCGCACTGGCGTCCGGTTCTGGCAGCTGATGGGCGGGCGATGATGGCGCGTCCGGAATCGCCGGTCGACCACACCGTGCCGGCCTTGGGCATGCTCGCCGAGTACCTGCGCCGACTGCGTCGGACGGCGGGCCTTTCGTACGGCGAACTCGCCGTACGAAGCAATTGCTCGGCTGCCCACCTCAAGCGTGCAGCCGGCGGCAGGACCCTGCCTGCCCACCCGGTGATGCTCGCGTACGTGGGGGGATGCACAGGTGACTCCAGGCATCGCCTTTACACCGAGCTCATGTACGGAAGAGCTGTGCGAGCTGTTGAGCAGGCCAAGCGAGACTTCCGCCGGTCCGGTGTCCGGCCCGACCTGCAGAGCGTCGAAGACGTCGCCGGTCTCAGCCAGGCGCTGCGCAACGCCTGGGCGCAGAGGGGCCGCCCGGTGTCTCGGACGTTGGCGCTGTCCTCACGGTGGTTGCCGCGCAGCACCGCCCACGCCATTACCACCGGCCGTGTTCCCCGAGACCTCCGGCAGTACGTCGCCTTCCTGCAAACCTGCGGGATCGACGACGAGTCGCTGGCGCCCTGGTTCCGCGCCTGGTTCAAGGTATTCGGTCGGCTGTCCGCCCGCGACGCGGCGACGACACTGGAAACCTTGGAGGCAAGCTACGACGCTCTACGTCGCCCAGCTCATCGGGCACGCGCCCAGGCCCTGAGCTCCTCGAGGGCGAGCCCAGCCGTGGGAGGGTCGGGCCCCGGAGCTGACCGAGATGGCAGGCAAGCTCAGTGGTTGCGGAATGGTTCCCAGGGGTCGGAGAGGGGTGCAGTGGGGTCTTCGCCTTCGGTGGACAGGTCGACGTAGGCGCGCAGGGCTGGGCGGGTGCCGGGGAGGCTGTACTGGGTGAACCGTTCGTGGAGGTCTGAGCCGAACGGCACGGGCTGGAAGTCGGCGGCGGTCAGCAGCTCGGCCAGGACCTTCAGCAACTCCCGGCGTCCGGGGGAGAGCTCGGTGAACGCCGGTGCGGTGTCCGCGGGGTCGAACAGGGCTTCCAGCAGGTTCTCGGCGCGGACCGCCAGCGGGCGGGGCACGACTCTGGTCTCCTTGATACCGGGCAGGGTGCGGACGATCTGCAGGAGGACTCCGTCCGGGTCCTTGGCGGCGCCCATCAGGTGGAGCAGGCTGCGGACGGTGTAGCTGTGCAGGTCGCCGGCGTGGTGGGCGGTGGCGGACTCGGGGGCGGGCCCGGCGCCGAAGGCTGCCAGCTCGGCGGCGATGCGCTCCGCTGGCGGCAGGCCGGGTGCGGCGGCCGGGTGCGCGACCAGCAGGCGGGTCAGGGCGGTGGCGGCGGCCCAGCGCGGCAAGGGGTGCTCGTGGTCGAGGTGGTGCCGGAGTCGGCCGTCCGGGTCGTGGTCGGCGAGCAGCCCGACCGCGACGAGGACCGTGGCGGCGCACACGGGGTCCCGCTCGCCGTCGAGGCAGGCCAGCAGCGGGGGCAGGGTGGCGTCGGCCTCCTCGGGGAACCAGCCCAGGAGGTACGCGGTGACGGTGATGGTGACTGCGCAGGACGCCGGTGGACGGTTGCGAGGTGACATTGTCGACCTTTCATGTGGGAGCGGGTTGTTGTTTCTGACGCGAGGCAGCCGGTAGCCCTGACCCGGCCACCGGCCATGAAGGCCCGACCACGGTCACGAAGGGGATGCAAATGTGTGGTCGGGTCCGTGGTCGCCCCGACCACGGCCCCGACCGGGGCGTTTCGCACCCCTGGCGGGGTCTTGTTGCGATATGCCGGGTCACCTGGCGATCGGGGTTGGTGGCGCCCGGTGCGTAATGCGGGGTGCACTCCTGCGGGTGTGCGGCCCTGCGGGACTCCCGCGCTGGGGGACTGTGCAGTGGCAGGCGGATGTGCAGTGGCAGGGGGATGCGCAGCCGGCTCCCGAGCATCCGGGTGGGGGCTGCGCATTCACACGCGTACGTGGATTGCGCAGGATCCGCGGCCTGGTGCGCAGTGTCTGCGCACCGGCCCGTGGGGGGTGCGCAGTTGGCAGTGCGTACCGGGTGCGCAGCCGGATCGGATCGTTGTTCGCCGCGGGCGGCGGGGCACGGGTCGGCGGTCAGGCTGCCGGCGTGGGTGGGTTCATTCCGTGCTGGTATCTGTGAGGAGGGTGTTGCGGATCGTGGCAGCGACCACGTGGAGTGTTCCGGGGAACGTTTCGCGGGTTGCGGTCAGGCCGGTGTTCTTCGCGATGTCGTTCCGGTCTGTGGTCTTTCCGTGGTCTTTCCGTGGTTTTGTCCCGGGCTTTTGTGGCGGGCTGCGGCGGATGTGCACCGACTG
Source organism: Streptomyces sp. NBC_00285 (assembly GCF_036174265.1). NCBI lineage: Bacteria > Bacillati > Actinomycetota > Actinomycetes > Kitasatosporales > Streptomycetaceae > Streptomyces > Streptomyces sp. NBC_00285. The sequence goes on from NZ_CP108055.1 coordinate 10,227,233, forward strand.
CTGCGTCGGGGGTGTCGGGGTTGGGGGTGTGCTGTTCGTTACTCATTGTGCTTCTCCAGGTGCTGGATCGGTTCGGAAGGGTTCGTGGTGTCGGATGGGGAGGGCGGGGAGGGTGGTGGAGAGCTCAGGGGTGAGTGCCGCGACGTGATGTGTTGATGTGTGTGTCGTCGGTTCGCGGTACGAGGAACGCGAGGCTGGGGCGGGGGCCCTGGGCCCGCCACTGGGCCGTGCCCGGGATCCGAAGGTTCCGGAGAGGCCGTTCGGCGCCTGGGTGGCCGGGCGCGCATAAGTCCGTGCGGGCGTGGCAGGGGCTTGCTTGGGGCTTGACTGATCGTTTCGAAATGGTTGGTGTTCACATAGCGGCCTACGGTGTCCGAGGTGGTGGTGGCAGGATGCCGGGGTGGAGTCGATCTTGCGTGCCGCCGGTGAACTGTTGGGTGTCGAGTTGTCCGGTCCGGTTGATCTGGGTGGCAGCTCGCGTAGCATCGTGTTGCGTTGTGAAACGGCCGGTGGCGGCAGTGTGATCGTCAAGGCGTTCGGTAACGAGCGGGAGTCCCTGCGCGGCTTCACGGCTGAGGCCGCTGGGCTGTCTCTCGGGATCGCCGGTCCTGAGGTGCTGGGTGTGGACCTTGAGGTTCCCCTGCTGGTCATGGCGGATCTCGGGGACGCGCCTACTCTGGCGGATGTTTTGCTCGGGAGTGATCCGGCGGTTGCGGAGAGCGGGTTGCTGGCCTGGGCCCGCGGGCTTGGGCAGCTGGCTGCCGCGTCGGTGCACCGGCGTGCCGATCTCGCGCGGCTGTGGTCCCGCTACGACAAGGGCATGCTGTCCTGGGGGGACGAGCCGTGGATCGCGCGGAGGGCCACCGATCTGCTCGTGCTGCTCGACGGCGCCGGAATCGCAGTTCCGCAGGGCCTTGCCGGGGAGTTGGCCCGGATCGGGACAGCGGGTGGGCAGGAGTATCCGGCCTTCACCCCGGGCGACACGTGTCCCGACAACAACCTGCTCACCTCACAGGGGCTGCGGCTGATCGACTTCGAGGCGGCCTGCTACCAGTCGGTGTTCCTGACGGCCGCGTACTGCCGGATGCCGTTCTCCAGTTGCTGGTGTGTCTTCACCCTGCCGGCCGGGATCGCCGCACAGATCGAGCAGGCGTATCGCGCGGAGGTCGTCGGTGTGTACCCGGCGCTGGCCGAGGACGAGGTGTGGCAGGCCGGCATGCGGCAGGCCGTAGCGGTCTGGACGGTGGACGCGACGGTGAGGATGCTTCCTCGCACCGTGGAGGACGAGCCGCTGCACCGGACTCGGCGTCCGGTCCCGACGAGGCGTCAGGTGCTGAGGCATCGCTGGGAGATGGCGAGCACGCTGGAGGAGTTCCCGGCGTTCGCGGAGACGATGCGGTTGTTGTTGCGTGAGGTCGCCGGAGGCTGGGAGGTGGCCCCGCTGCCGGGGTATCCGGCTTTCGGAAACCGAGGGGAGAGTCGGTCGTTTCAGGCACCGGCCGATGTAACGACTCCCGGCTGAAGGTATGTCGGGGCAGGATCTGCCGCATGTCTGCCGATCTTGTTCCTGATGACCTGTGGGAGCGGATAGTTCCGTTGCTCCCGCCGCGGCGTTCTCGGCGGTACCGCAATCCTGGGCGGTTGCCGGTACCGGACCGGGTTGCTCTGGCCGGCATCGTCTACGTGCTGCGGAAGGGCGTCGCATGGCGGGATGTTCCTGCTCAGGTCGTCGGCTGCTCAGGGGTGACACGTTGGCGTCGGCTTCGGGACTGGACCGAGGCTGGTGTCTGGCCCCGCCTCCACAACGCTCTCCTTGGTGCATTGAGAGCATGGGGACTGCTCGCGATGGACGACACCGCGATGGACGGCTCTCACGTCCGCGCTCTGAAGGGGGGAGACCCTGTCGGTCCTTCACCTGTCGATCGTGCGCGTCCTGGCTCCAAGCACCATGTGATCGTCGACCAGCACGGCACACCGCTGGCCGTCTTGGTGACCGGGGGAAATCGGCACGACGTCACGCAGCTGATCCCGTTACTGGAAGGGATCCCACGTATGAGGGGATTGCGCGGTCGTCCCCGCAATCGGCCCAAACGGCTGTACGCCGACCGCGGCTACGACTTCGACAAGTACCGCCGCTTGTTGTGGGCGCGCGGGATCAAGCCCGTCATCGCCAGACGCGGGGTCGCACACGGCTCGGGCCTTGGGCGCACCAGGTGGCTAGTCGAGCGCACATTCGCCTGGCTCCATCAGTTCAAACGGCTGCGGATCCGCTACGAGCGCCGTGCCGATCTCCACCAAGGGCTGCTGGAGCTGGCCCTGCGGAATCATCTGCCTTCGCCGACTCCGGAAGGCATTTTGAAACGATCAGTAAGAGGTCAGACCCGAGATCTTCATTGAAGGGCGGGTCACGTCACCGTCTTGGCCAGATGATGCGGGCTGTACCAAGGCGCTGGGACTGCTCGGTGAAGAGGCCCTGGAGTGCGAGCGGCAGGGCCCCCCTCGGCGGTAGGCGATCACCTGACTCTGCCTGTCCGCCGGGCTCCACAGGCCGACCTCGCGGAACGGCCTGCCCGTCTCGTGGCGCATAGGTCGTGGTCGGGGGTGTGGTCGGCCCGGCCATGGGCCGGACCGTGGCAGCCGAGTGCGCATGGTGCCGGATCGTGATGGGTGGTCGGGGGTTGTGGCCGCCGTGGTGGTCGGTATCGGCGGGTGGGCTGCCTGCATGGATCTCGCGCATGTCCCTTCTACCGCAGGTACCGGCCGTCTCGCTTCCGTGAGCGGTGTGGGATGCCCCGGCTGCGGCGCACACAGTGCGCCCAGTGCGCCCAGCGTGTCGAGTGCGCTGGGGGGCGCGTGATGACCGGTGCGCGGATTCGTCGCGGTGTGATGGCCGGGGACCGGTTCACGCAGATCGCCAACGGCCTGTTCCGCGACCACCGCGTCAGCTTCAAGGCGAAAGGCCTCTTCGGATACATCAGCACCCACCAGAACGGCTGGCAGGTGACCGTCGCCGGCCTCGTCCGCTCCGGACCCGACGGACGGGACGCAGTGCGCACCGGGCTGAAGGAACTTCAGATCCACGGCTACCTGTTCCGCGAACGCCTGCGCCGCACGAACGGCACGCTCGGCGAGGCCGTCTACTCCATCACCGACCACCCCGTCTTCGCCGACGCTCTCATGGCGGACGCCGCCACAGCGCTCCACGCGCCGTCGGCACCTGCGGACGGCCGGGGCGGCTACGGCATGGGCATCCGCCGCGGTGTGATGGCCGGCGACGGGTTCACGCAGATCGCCAACGGCCTGTTCCGCGACAGGCGCATGTCCTTCAAGTCGAAGGGCCTGTTCGGTCTGATCAGCACCCATCGCGAGGGCTGGCACCTGACGGTCGCGGACCTGGCCCGGCGGGGGCGCGAGGGTGTGGACGCGGTGGCGGCCGGGCTGGGGGAGCTCGAGCGGCACGGATTTCTGCGGCGGGACCGCGACCGTCATCCCGACGGCACCCTCGGCTCGGCCACGTACGTCATCACCGACCTGCCTGCCCTGCACAACACCAGGTCCGGGCCAGAGTCGGGAAATCCAGGACTGGATAACCCTGCGTTGGCCGGCCGCCCCGCAAAGAACACCAGCAGTAAGAAGACCAACCAGCAGAAGACCAGTTCCCTCCCTCCGTGCGCCCGCGGCGCTCGCACGAGCGGCCGCCCGGCTGTGCCTTTGCAGCGGACGGACACGCCGGCGCGGCAGGATCTCGATCCGGGCACCCGGCTGCTGCTGTCGATCGGGTCGGCCCACCCCGGACTGCTGCTGCAGGAGAAGGCCTTGTACGACCAGGGCCGGGTCATGACCGCGATGCTGGAGGCCGGCTGGAACTCCGCGCAGCTGCGCCACGTCATCACCGGCCGCCCGCTGCCGAACAGGATCCGCACCTCCGTCGACGCGATCGTCGCCGCCCGGCTGCGCTCCGCGCAGCTCTACCCGCCTCCTGCTGCCCGCTTCGACGACGCCGGCCCGGGCGGGGCCTCGTGGACGACGCAGCCCTCCACCACGTCGTCGTCCGCCGCCGCCCGCACGGTCGGCCAGGCGCTCACCTACCGGGCGCTCGTCGAATGCGCAGGCTGCGGCAGGCCCGGTACCGCCCCCGGTGAAGACCTCTGCCCGGCCTGCCTCGGCTGGCCGCTGTGCCGCACCTGCCCAGGCCCCACTCCCCGTCGCGCGCACCCCGACGGCGACGGCCGCTGCGCCACCTGCACCTCCGCCCTGACCGGGACCGGCTTTCTGGAAGCGAGCACCTCATGACAGACACGCTCCACACACCCCGGACGGCACCCCAGCAGCCGCTGCGGCCCTTCGCCCGCGATCCTCGACGGTGGGAGGAAGAACAATCCCGCGCCCTGCGAACCGGCCACGTCTGCACCGGCACCACGTGCACCGGCACCACGTGCACCGGCACCACGTGCACCGGCACAGGCGAGCCCGCGCTCGTGCACGAGCGCACCGGGTGGGGATGGCTGACCTGGACCGTGCCCGGCAACGGCACCCTGCCCGGCCTCCCTCGACAGATCGGGGTCCTCACCCCGGGCGCGACGCTCACACAGCGGCTGGCCCTGCGCCGGCTGACCCGGCACCCCGCGCACCGCATCGCGCCGACCGCCACGAGCCCCGCAACCCTGCGTTTCTCCACCGTCCTCGTGGGGATCATCAGCCTCTTCGCCGCCCTGCACGCCCTCAGCCACGACGTGCCCACCGACGTCGTCCTGCCGGCGATGCTGCTCGCCCCGCTGCTCACCGAAGCCCTGCCCGACCGGCTCGACGACCGGACCCGTGAGCACGTCCGCATCGTCGAAGGAGACGCCGCCTGCCAGTACCTCCAGAGGCTCGCCGCCCTGCACACCAACATCGTCCACGCCGCCGCCGACAGCGACCTCCACGAACTGCACCGCTCGGCCGAACTCGGCCACACCCTGCTGTGGGACGCCGCCGGCCTGCTCCACAACGAGGACACCCGCCCGGCCTCGCCCCGCCTCATCGACCGCGAACGGCTGATGGCCCAGCTCGCCTACCAAGTCGCCCAGACCGTGGAGCGCACCCACGCCGAGCCGCCTCCCAGCGAGGCCGGCCAGCCCCACGGCGGCAACGGCCCGCTGGGCCCGCTCCCGCACGGCTTCGAACCCGCGGCACGGCCAACACCCTCGCCCAACACCGACACGTCACCGCTGAAGGGATACCGACCCATGACGCAGACCCCGCCCGACGACGCAGCCCGCACCACGGACGTCTATCTCCTCTTCGCGCACGAGCCGTACTACCCCGGCGACGGCACCCAGGAGATCAACACCACCCTGGTCACCGCGGCCTCCCTGCTCCACCCCCAGGTGCAACAGCCCGACGGCGCCCGGATTCACGACCGCCTCACCCAGGGACGCAGGCCCGGCGAGATCATCCCGCTCTCCACCCTCACCCACGAACTGGGCGGCGGCGCCCACTGGCCGACGGTCGGCGACTGGGAGAAAGTTATTACCGGCCTCGTGCAGCTCGTCCACACCAGGGAGTGCGACGCCCTCAGCCTCGGCCTCCCCGACATCGCACGCGCCCTCATCACCGCCGCCCCGCACAGCCAGGTGCGCGCCTTCGACGCCGCAGCCGACGAATTCATCGCCTATGGGCCCAAAGACCGTGCCGCGGTTCTCGCCGAGGTCGACAGGTTCCTCGCCGTCCTCGTAGCCGAGCAGGACTTCTGGCCCGGTGACGGCCTGCTGCCCCCACTCTCCCGCCTGAAGTGAGGGGCTGCCGACGCATTGCGGCCCGTATGGACGAGGCCGACGAGCCGGCCGGCCCCTCCAACGGCCCGAAGCTCAGGGGCCAGCAGATCGGCCCAACAGCACGGCGCCCCAGACCGGAGTCCGGGGCGCCGGCTTCCTGCTCCCGTCCGGGGGCCGGCCGTGGACCGATTACAAACCGGTCCACGGGCGGGGCTCGCCCCCAGTCAGCGGCACCCACACCGACCCAGACGGACCGTGCTCTTCGATGTCCTCCAGGACGACGGCTCCGAGCTGGACTTCGCGGGCGAGGGCTGCGACGAGCGGGTGCTGGGTGACCATCGCCTGCAGATCGCTGATTCGGTCGCCCAGCCGGGCCCGGGAGGCGCCGGTGAGCACGAAAAGTAGGCGGGGGAAGAGCGGATACCAGCGGAGCCAGGCCGGGCCGGTGGAGACGGGGCGGCGGCGGCCGACGGGCTGGGCCTCGTACTGGAACAATCTGGCGTACTCGATCAACTTCACGGCCAGGCGCTCGCTGCTCATGGTGCTGCGATCGACCTCCACGAACGCGCGCAGCTTCCGCCGGTGGTCGCCGGTGACGACGGTGTAGTGCATGACGGCGTCGGCCACGAGCCGCTCGCCCTCACCGATGGGGTGAGATACCTCGGGAGTCCAGTCCCACGGACCGTGCTCGTGCCCGAGCCGGCGGGCGTCTGCCGCAAACGGCAGGTGGGACCGTGTGACGGTCAGCGTGTGCGGAGTCTTCAGCGACGCCGCGGTAGTTGAGGTGATGGGGTACGGCGGACGCCCCCGCAGGATGGGGAGATCGCGGGTCAGACGCGAGCCCTCAGGCGTGAGGTACCAGGCGTGCGTACGAGAGCGGGCCGAGTCCGGCAATGGAGTGAGGTCGACGAAGCCCGTGGAGCGCAGGTTGTTCAGCACCCGCGAGAGCAACTGGCGGGAGCCGTCCGGCCGCAGCATCTGGCGCAGCTGGCCGGTCGTGGCCATCCGGTGCAGGGCGAGCGCGGTCAGGACCTGCAAGCGCAATGGTTCACGAGGGCTGGGGGCCAGCTCGGCGGCCGCGACATCTGAAGTGGAACGGGTCATGGAGGGGAGACAACCCTCAGCCCCCGACCCGACCCCCGACCACGGGACCCCGACCAAGGTCACGACCCAAGAACAACGTCGTGGTCGGGGCCATGGTCGGGGCGGTCAGAAGACAGGCGATGGCCGGTCCGCAGCAGCATCTGCCGCTGCGGGGCGTGGTGGCGAACCACGCCATGCCGGCCATCGTGCGACACCCGGCCCGCAAGGGACCAACTCCCAAAAACCGGGGACCGCGTTCATGGGGTGGTGCGCGGAAGTCCGCTCACCACCGGGTACTACCGCTTGGACCGCTGGGCGGCCTGATCGAGGATGCGCCGGCGCGTCCACCGCCGGCGCCCGTTCTGGCGCCCGGCATTCTCGGCAACCCCGTCCGTGTCTTTCAACAGCGGAAGGTTGCCCTGGGACAGACTGCTGGAGAAGGAGCCGACGCTCTTGTACCCCAGCAAGGCGGCTGCCTGGCTCGCCCCCAGCAGTTCGTCGGGATCACCGTCGACGGGAACGTCGGGCAGAGGCGGTGCCTCCCTGGCTCCGGCTCGCCTTCCGCGGCCGGGCCGGCTGGCCATCCACTCCTGCAGGGTCTGCACCTTCCAGAGCTGGCGGCGGTAAGGGTTCTCCGCCGTGCCCTTCTCTTCGACGACGTCCGGTTCGGGGAAGTAACCGGGGTGGTCGCGCACGAAGGTGGTGACCTGGTTGGGGTTCTTGTAACCGAGATACCTCGAGGCGTCCGCCGCGTTCAGCAACGTCTCCGGGGCGAGGGAGGGAGGTGCGTGTTCAGCGAGCCGTGCCAGCGCCCGGTGGGCGAACCACTCGGTGACCTCCGCGTGGTCCCACAGGCGGGCGCGGCCGCGCTTGTCGACAGGCTCGGGAAATGTCTCGCCAGCCGCGTTCTCCGCGCGCTCGGTATAGAGGCCGGTGATCCGTGCGGGTGTCAGGCCCTGTTCGGCCGCGATCTCGGCAGCGTCGGCCAGGCGAGGCTCACGTTGCGAGGTCATGGCAGAACCGTCCGTCCTGTCAGCAGCTAGCCGGCCTGCCCGGCTCGCAAAACAAATAATGGCAGAAGTTTCGGTCGGAGGTCCAGCCCGCGCCTCAAGGTTTCTCCCGGCCGGCCGCCCCACGGCGCACGGCCTACTCCTCGCGGATCAGACAGACACCCCGGCGTGCGGCGTCCGCGGCCATCTCCGTGTAGGCCATGGCGGCCGGCGTCATCTCCCACTCGACCAGGGCCAGCAGCAGGATCACCTCGTCGCGGCCCTGAGAGGCATCACAGGGCATGCCGACGGTGTCCGCGGCGAACATCAGGTCCGCGATGGCCAGCCCGTCGAGACGTGCTGCCACTTCCCGGTGCAGCTCCTGCAGGCCCTGCTGGTACAGCTCGTTCGCCTCGGCCAGGAGCAGCACCAGGTCCTCGCCGTGGCTGGCCGGTGCCGCTGCAGCGAGATCGAGGATGCACTGGGTGGTCGTCATCATGAGAAGTATCCCTCCAGAGGGGCGGTGTGCGGGGTGGTGGTCAGTGGCAGCCGTCGCACCCGGCGGCGCTGTGCAGGAGCTCGCCCGGCCCGGTGCGGGCCTTGGAGTCCCATGTGGGCGGCTTGCACAGGGCGGCGTGGACGTCACGTTCCATCCGCTCGAAGTCCTCGGTCTCCTCAACCACGACGCCGGGGTCGGGGGCATTGCGCCGGCGGGACAACGCGATGAGCTCGGCCATGGTGATGTTCGGGTTGAACGGCACCTGGCGGACGCGTTCGACCAGCGCGCACAGCTCGGCGAGCCGCGGCCGGCGCCCGGCCATCAGCAGCAGATCGCGGTGGTTGGCCAGGGTGCAGGCCGAGCACGAGCAGCGACTGGAGCCACGCCGGTCCTTGGCACCGGGATGCGAGTCGTAGCACCAGTGGTAGGGCAGCCCCGCAATGATCGTGCGCTCCCAGACCTCCTCGGTGCTCACCAGGTGGGCAGGCAACCGCTCGTCGACGACCCGGGCCGAGTTGTCGGTCGTACGGCGCCACATCTCCCGGTTACGCCGGTCCGGGCTCTCCTCGGCCCGCATCCCGAGCATATTCGCGAACATCAGCGGGCCGTCCGTCTCCTTCCTGAGCGCGCGGACCTGGGGAGTGAACGCCTGGTACACCATCTTCGTCTTCCACGGGCCCGTGCACGTGCGGGCCCGGCCGAGCCACGGCCAGTCGCCCCGCTCCGCGATGAAGGTCAGCAGGTCGAACGGCACCCGTTCACCGCCGACTTCACGGCTGCGCCGGACCTCGATATGCCGCTCGGGCGGCACGCCGAGGGCCTGGCTGTGCTGTGCAGCGAGTTCGCTGGCACTCGGCCAGCGAACTCCGTCCACGGTGACGGCGGGCCACTCCATCGGTCCCAGACTCGCGTGGGCGGTCCAGACGCGGTCGGCGACGCCTGCCTGGCGGGCGGCGTCCATCGCGATCAGGCCGGCCACAGGGCCGTCCTTCCCGCCGGAAAGGTTGATGACGATGCGGTGCCGGGTCGCGGCGAACGCAACCAGGTCGGCATACAGGGGGGTGGGGTGCGACATGGTTCCTCTTTCCTGCTGGGCGGGCTAGCGGGCAGCCCTGACGGGGCCGGTCTGGTGGGGCTAGGACTCGGTGAAGTGGGTGCACTGGGCCTCGGGAGGACGGGCTTTGCAGTGCCAGCAGGGCCGCGCCTCGGGGTAGGCACGTATGTGGTGGTGGCACTGGTGTCCGGCGTACGAGCCGCTCGTGCGCAGATGAGTGAGGAGGATGAGGTCGAAACGCGCGAGGGGAGCCCAGCCGGTGACGCCCCGCTGGGGGTGCGGGTACTCGGTGTCTCCGCCGGCGATGACGACGCTGCTGATCGACACGAGCAACTTGTTCTGGGCGGTGTCGACGGCGTGGATGCTGTATCGGGTTCGGTTCCCGGGCCGCGTCGACCAGGGGGCGGTGTCCTTGGGGCCGTGCGCGTGGCCGATCACGGGAAAGCCTTCGAGCTGGTGCACTGAGAGGGTCGGCGGCGGATTCCAGAGGGCGGGCATGGGTCTCCTCCTGGGAGAGCAGGGGAAAAATGGGCGGTGAGACCGGGCGACCGCGGCGGGCGGTACGGACTGCGGGGCTGAACAGCCTTCAGACCGCGATCGGTTCGGGGTCGGGCTGCTTGGGATAGGGCCGTTGAGCGGGGAGACCGAGCTTGATCTGCTCGCGCTCCCGCCGGCTTCGGCCCAGCCGCCATACGTAGCGGTGCGCGCCGCGGTGCCGTACGTTGCGGGCGCCGACCGCGACCAGGGCCTCCCGCAGCCAGACGGCCGGGTTGCACCCGGCCCGCGGAACCGGAGCTCCGAGCGCGATGAGCTGGGCTTCGGCGTACTGATAGCCCTGCTCCTGGCGGCGGATCTTCTGTGCCGTGCGGTCGTGGAAGACGGTGCCGTCCGGCAGGAGCTTCACCGTCCGGGCGGTGGCCCGGCTGGCGTAGACCGCGTTCGTGGCGGCGTAGATCGTGCCGACGTGCCCAGGCATGACCAGAACTCCCGAGGCGGCCCGGCGCGGGACAGGATCCGCGAACGAGACGACTCCGTGTACACCACTGGCGAGCAGGCGGTTTAGGCAGTTCGCGAGGAACCACGACTCGGAATTTCCAGGGCACTCATCCAGCAGGACGAATCGCGAGCAAACCAACGACTCGGTGTACGGCTCCTTCTGCGCACTGTTGGACGCGCTTCCCACAGGTCACGGGCTGTTCTACCTATGAGTCAATGGTGTGACCGACAGGTATGGCGGAGTATGCCCTCCCGCCAGTGGTGCGTCGTCGTCTCGCCGATCCTCGAGGGGCGTCGGCCTGCGGCTCCTCCGGCGTGCGGGCGACGCCGTCGGGACCGTCCGCCGGGAGATCCGGGCGGTGAGGCGCACGACGCTGTATGTGGTGCCGGCCGGGCCGTGGCGTTTACGGACTCCGATCGATGGGCGCACTGTCAGGATCCGGGCCCGTCCCAGGGTGGCTGGCCGCCCAGGCTGGCTGTCGGGACACACTTCGTCGCGGGCCCGGAGGCCGCCGGGAGGGAGCGGCTCCCGCCTCGCCCGTCCGGGAGGCATACATCCCACAACACCACGTATGGACGGGTCTCCTTCGGGCTCCGTATCATCATCGGGCATCGGCAGCGCAGGGAACGGTTGGTGCGGCGGCAAGAGCATGGGGGGCGATCTTGCAGGGGATACGTGCGTCCCATCCCGGCACCCTGACGGCACTCCGGTCACGGAGCCGTTCGGGCCCGCCAAGGGTGCTCCGTACGTGGCTAGCCTGAGGCGCGCGTCCACCCTGACCCTGTGGGTGGGGACGGCAGCCACTGGTTCTGTCCTGGCAGGGCTGGAGAACCACTCCTGGTGGGGGCTGGCGGCGGCGGGCGTCGCTGGCGCACTCGCCGAAGTGTTCGCCGCGCGGGCCGGGGCCGGTCCGTCCGCCTCGTCTGGCTCCTTATCAGGTGCGCTCGTCCCGCATCAACTCCCGGCTGGCTTACCCGACTTCGTGGGCCGTGCCGACGAGATCGCCCTACTCAGCGCATCGGGCAGGCGGCGCGGCGGGCCCACGGCCGACATACGGGTGATCTGCGGGCCGGGCGGGATCGGCAAGACCTCGCTCATCATCCACGCCGTCGAACAAGTCATCGCGAGGTTTCCTGACGGCCAGCTCTACGTAGATCTCCAGGGCTACGGACCGAACCCCCTCACCGCGCGGCACGTCCTTGGCGGCTGGCTGCGTGACCTGGGGATGGACGAACGCCGTATCCCGGCTGGCCTGATGGAGCGCAGCCGCGAGTTCCGCTCCATTATGTCCGGCCGGCGTGCCGCGATCATCCTCGACAACGCGAACGGCGAGGAGCAGATCCGGGCCTTGCTGGTGGCCAGCGGACGGTGCGTCACTTTCATCTCCAGCCGTGACCCGCTGGGCGGGCTGGCCGCGAGCCTGCGCCTGCGACTGGACGGGTTGTCCGTGACGGAGTCGCTGGAGCTGCTGTCTCGGGTCCTGGGCCGGGAGCGGATCGAGGGGGAGGCCGAGGCCGCCCGTCAGCTGTCCGACGTCGCCGGTGGCCTCCCTCTGGCACTGCGCGTGCTGAGCGGCAGACTGGTGGACGGCTCCCAGCCGATCACCTCGTTCCTGGGGCGGCTCGCCCGGCAGCGCGCCGAGAACCGGCTGCTGTCCGAGTTCACGTTCGGCGATCTGAGCGTCGAGCAAAGTGTCGCGCTCAGTCGGGAGCATCTGACTGAACCCACCCGCCGCGCCTTCGACCTGCTGGGGCTGCATCCCGCAGACGAGTGGTCCAACTGGTCGGTGGCCGCACTGTGCGGCTGCTCCCTGATGGAGGCGCAGGAGCTGACGAGTGCCCTCTGCCGGGCCCAGCTGGTGAGGACGAAGCGGACGAGAGTGCTCCAGCCGTCCCGGTTCTATCTGCACGACTTGGTGCGGGAGTTCGCCCGGGGCCAGGCCACCCGGCAGTTGACCCGCCAGGACCGTGACGCGGCCGTCATCCGGCTCGCCTCGGCCTACCTGGCGATGGCGGACCTCGCTGACCGGGCCGTTCATCCCTCTGGTGTGCGCCACCTGGGCCGGACCGACGCCCCACGCTATCCGCTCGACGCGGAGAGCGAGCAGCTCGCGATCACCGACCCCTTCGGCTGGTTCCGCCTGGAGAGCGAGCCGCTGGCTGCGGTCGTCTCCCGATGCCGGGATATCGGGGCATGGGGGCTGTGCTGGGAGTTGTCCGACGCATGCAGCGTCGCCCTGGAGAACCTGCGTCTGTGGGACGTCGGCGCGCGCTGCGCGGAGACCGGGCTCGAAGCCGCCGAGCGGCTGGATGCCGACCGGGCGCGCGCCGCGGTACTGCGCAACCTGGGGGAGATCGACCGTGAACTCGGGGCGAAGGACACCGCCGTCGAGCGGCTGGAACAGTCGGTGGACCTGTTTAAGTCGCTCGACGACCCATTCGGCGTCATCGACGCGAGCAGCAACCTGGGCCTGGTACAGCTGCGTTGGGGGGATCCGCAGGCGGCCCAGGAACGACTGCGGGAGGCCCTGGACACGGCCCGGGGCATCGCGGACACCCGGGGTGTGTCCTGGACGCTAGAGATCCTTGGTGAATGCGCTGCGCTGCGCGGCGACACGGACACTGGACTGCGGTGCCTGCGTGAGGCTACCGCGCTGTTCGAGGCCGCAGGCGAGCAGCGGGGGCAGGCGTTCGCCCTGTTGAACGAGGCGCTGCTCGCGCTGGACGACGCTGGCTGGACCCCTGGACCGTGCGTGGGCCCCGGCAGCGGCCGGACGCGGGACGTGGTGGAGGCGGAGGATGCGGCCCGGGTAAAAGCGCTCCTGGATCGTGCGGACGGCGTCTTCCGCGAACTCGGTGATGTCCGCAACAGCGCGCTGGTGGCGGTGGCCCGGATCAGGGAGCGGATCGTCACAAGCCGGGACCGCGAGGCGCGGGCGCTGTCGCGGACGGCCAAGCTGATGGAGGGCTTCGAACTGGATTGGCGGTTGCGCGGGCTCCTGGTGCACTGCGACGCGGTCCTCGACCACCGGCGCGGCGCGCGAGTGTCCGCCGTACGCGGGTGTGAGCGCGCCCTCGTGCTGGTACAGCCGTTCGGCGACCGACTGTCGATGGCCGGTATCCGGCTGCACCTGGGCGTATTGGCCCAGGACGGCAGGCGTCCCGCCGAGGCGACCGGGCACTACCGGGCGGCCCGTGAGCTGTACCGCTCCCTGAGGAGGGAGGACGGCCTGCGGGTGTGCGCGCAGCGTCTCGCCCAAGTGGAGTCCTGAACCCTGACCGGACCGAGTCATGTTCGCGAGCGAGCAGGAGAGTGACCATGCACAGTTCCCCTTTCACGCCGGCGGTGAGCCGTGACCTGGTCGCCTCCGACACCGCCCGGCGCTACCTCTTCGTCGAGCACCGGCTGGGGCCGGACGGCGCCCTGCCGTCGCGCCCCCCGTCCGCTGGCTACCGCACGTTCCTCGTCCTGGCAGGGTCGGTCCGGCTGGTCCAGAGTGGAGGCGGCCGCGACCGGGTCCTCACCCCGTTGGAGGGCTGGCACGCCTTACCGGGCAGCGTCTTCGGATGCGCCGCGGCGGGTCCCGGGGACGCGCTGCTCCTGGAGGCCGGCTGCCTTCCGGAGAGCACACGCCCAGTGAGGCCGGACGCACCTGAGCCGTGTCACGACCTGAGCGACTACATGGTGACCAAGCCCTGGGGGTCCGAGGTCTGGTACACGCAGAACGCGCCAGATTGCGGCTACGTGGTGAAACGCATCCGTATGGAGGCGGGGAACCGTTCCTCGCTCCAGTCGCACCGGCGCAAGACGGAGACGAACTACGTCGTGGACGGGGTGGCCGATGTACTGAACGGGGCCCCTGCACCGGACGGCCCCGGCGTCCCGGTCGCCATACCGGCGGCCGCCTGGACCCGCCACACGGCGGGCACGTTCTGGACGTCACCGCCGGACACACTGCACCGGGTCGTCGCGAAGCAGGCGTACACGTCCGTGGAGGTTTCCACAACCGAACTCGACGACGTCGTGCGCTGGGCCGACGACACCGGACGCGCCGACGGGCGGATCACTGCGGAGCACCCGGGAAGGCGGGCATGACGGCGAACCGGGACTTGGCCGCGGCCGTACGGCTCTACCTGGACGAACAGCGCTGCGTCCTGGATCGGTTCCCGGCGCGGGACGTGGTCCGCGTTGCGGACGAACTGTTCCGCACCTACCGTGCGGGCGGGACGGTCTACGCCCTGGCTAACGGGGGTAACGCTGGCACGCTCGATCACGTGTACGCCGACTTCCGGCTGCACCCCTTCGTCTCCGAGGACAAGTCGCGCCCAGTCTCCCCCGGAGTTCCGCGGCTGGACTTCGTGAACCTGTGCGGCTCCGCGGCGGAACTGACCGCGCTGGTCAACGACGTGGGGCCCGACCTTATGTTCGCCTCACAGCTCGCGGGCCGTGTGGGACTCGACGACTTCGTCATGGCCTATTCCGGCAGCGGGAACTCCCCGAACGTGCTCCGGGCGCTGGAAGTGGCGCGGTCGGCCGGTGCGCAAACCTTCGTGATGACCAAGGGCTCGGGGGGACGCTGCCGGAAGTCGGCAGACATCTGCTTGGTGGTGCCTGGCACCTCGCGTTTCCCCGGTCAGACCGGGGCGAATGACAATAACTTCCACTTCGAGGACGCGATCTTGTCAGTGAACCACATGCTGGTCGGCCTCCTCAAGGAGCGGGTGCAGGAGGCGGCCGAATGAGCGCCGTAGCCGAGGGCGGGCTGACACTCCAGCCGACGCCGCTGCCGTTCGACCTCGCCGGCTTCGAAGTACTCATTGGCCCCGAGCGCACGGCGCGGCTGCACACCGCTGCGGCGGCTCTCCGTGAATCCTTGGGCGGCGGAACCCTGTGGCATGTCAACTCCACCGGCGCGGGCGGCGGCGTCGCGGAGATGCTGCACACACTGCTGCCCCTGTACCGGCGGCTGGGGATGCGGGCACGGTGGGCGGTCGTCGGCGGCGACACCGGTTTCTTCACGCTAGCCAAGCGGCTCGGGCTCGCACTGTACGGCAGTACAGGCGACGGCGGTCAGCTGGGACCGACCGAACGCGATGCCTATCTCGCTGCCCTGGGCGGGCCGGGCGAGAGGCTCGCCAGCCTCGTCCGGCCCGGGGACGTCGTTTTGCTGCACGACCATCAAACGGCGGGACTTGTGCCACGGCTTGCCCGGCGGGGAGTACGGGTGTACTGGCGGTGTCATGTCGGCGTCGACCGGCCGACCGAGGTGTCCGACCGGGCCTGGAACCTGCTCGCCCCACTCCTGGACGGCGCACATGGCACGCTCTTCTCGGTGCCGTGGCACATCCCGGACCGGCTGCGGAACGGACGCGCAGCGGTCCTGGCGCCGTTCATCGCGCCGTTCTCCGCTAAGAATCGCCCACTGGACCAGGCCACGGTCCGGCGTGCCCTGGTCCGCTGCGGTCTGCGGCCGGATGACGGCACCCCGGCGGGCCCGAACGGCGGCGGCCCACCCGTCCAGGTGACCGGCGAAGCGCCGCCCGACCCCGAAGAGCCTCTGATCGCCCAGGTCTCCCGCTGGGACCGGCTCAAGGACATGCACGGGGTGCTGGCCGCGGTGACAGACCATGTGCCGGACGGCCACCTCGCGTTAGTTGGTCCCGACCCGCTGGGCGTGCCCGACGACACCGAGCAGGCCCTGTGGTTCGAGCGCTGCCGCACCGCGTGGCTGCGGCTCCCACCCGCCCAGCGCAGGAGGGTCACGCTGGTCTGCCTGCCGATGGATGACCTGGTGGACAACGCGCTGCTGGTCAACTCAATCCAGCGGGCTTCCACGGTGGTTCTGCAGAAGAGCCTCGCCGAAGGGTTCGGGCTTACCGTCACGGAGGCGATGTGGAAGGCACGAACGGTCGTGGCTGCGGGTGTCGGCGGCATCCGGGCCCAGGTCACCCACGGCCGGACCGGGCTGCTCGTAGACGACCCCCACGACCTGCCGGGTTTCGCGGAGCTGGTGATCTCGGCCCTGC
Organism: Streptomyces sp. NBC_00285; assembly: GCF_036174265.1. Taxonomy (NCBI): domain Bacteria; kingdom Bacillati; phylum Actinomycetota; class Actinomycetes; order Kitasatosporales; family Streptomycetaceae; genus Streptomyces; species Streptomyces sp. NBC_00285. The sequence continues at coordinate 10,243,637 of NZ_CP108055.1, forward strand.
ACGGCGGCATGGACATCGACACCCTGGGCGAGCGTGCCCGGCAGCGGGTACGCGCGGACTTCCTACCCGACACCGAGATCCACACCATGGCCCGGCTCCTCACGGGGGGTGTTCACGAGTAGGGGTGACGTGGGGCGTCCGGAACATCTGAAGAATCTTTCCCCATCCGCACTCGATCATCTGTATCGTGCTCGCCGACCTCGGGCGGGTCCAGCTCAAGCGCGGCAACACCACCCAGGCCCTGCCCACCGGTAACGAGTTTCTCAACTGCGCGGACAGCGTTCAGTCATTTTTGCTCGCTTTTGTTCGGGCGTCGGCGAGGGATTGGATCGCTGAACATCACGGCGACTCGCAGCTTCTCAAGGGCCGGGCAGCTTGCGGGCGGCTGCGGTTATCCGGGTTGGTTCCGGAGCGTCGGCGGCGATCAGCCGGCTGTTCTCAACCATCAGCCGCTGGTTGACGTTGCGGAGTGCCTGCATGGCGGTCTCTGCTTGGCGGGCGACAGTCGGACGGTCTCTCCTAGAGTGGCCCGCATGACCATCGAGGTGCCCTACCAGCCGCTTCCGGTTGACCAGTCAGACGTTCGCTATGCCCACGGCCCCGACTCGGTTGTCCTGCCGGGCGTGCCAGCCGGCGAGACCATTGAGTTCGACTGGAACGAAAGCGCGGTCTACCCGGGCACGTCACGGAAGTTCTGGGTTCATGTCCCCGCACAGTACGACCGCTCAGAGCCGGCGTCGCTGATGGTGTTCCAGGACGGACAGTGGTACCTGGACCCTGAAGGGGAGGTCCGCGGCGCGATAGTCCTGGACAACCTCATCCATCGCGGTGACATCCCGGTCACCATCAGCGTGTTCGTCGACCCAGGTGTTTTCCCCGACGCTGAGGATCCGAAGAACCGCAACACCGAGTACGACGCATACGACGATCGGTACGTCACCTTTCTCCTGACCGAGATCATCCCTGAGGTCACCAAGCGCTACTCGATCACCGAGGACCCCGATCGGTGGGGCATCTGCGGTGGCAGCAGCGGCGGCAATTGCGCCTTCACCGCAGCGTGGCTCCGCCCTGACAAGTTCCGCCGAGTCATCGGGTACCTGTCCAGCTTCACGCAGATGCCAGGAGGCAACCCTTACCCAGGGATCATTCCCAGCGTTTCCCGTAAGCCGCTGCGTATTTTCATGCAGGCTGGCCATCGTGACCTGCACTGGAACGAGCCCGAGTGGAATTGGCTCGCCCACAACTTGCGCGTCGCGGCTGCTCTCGCAGAAGCCGGCTACGACTTCCGCCTCGTCCTGGGCGATGGCGGCCACAGCCCCAACCACGGTGGGGTCCTGCTCCCCGATGCCCTCCGCTGGTTGTGGCGGTCGGACGAGGGCTGAGTACCGCCTGCAACGCTCCGGCCGCAGGGCAGCCACTTGATCGCCCGGACACGTCCTCAACGGTTCCCGCTCGATTCCACATAAAGCAGAACGTGCAGTACGACTTCGGCCAGTGCACGCCGAACCGCTCCAGCAGGTAGGACTCGCACCGCTGCCGGTTCCAGCCCCAGTCGATGAGCGGGAACTCCCCGGTACGCCCGGGCATCTTCGAGGTGACCTGGTCGCCGAGGCGGCGGCCTTCCTCGTCGGCGTTGAAGCCCATGATTTGCCTGAACGGCCGACCGCCGAAGACCTGCTTGAGCCACCAGTCGCCTACGTCTCCCTTCGCCCAGAGGCTGCATTTGCGGGTGCCGGCCACCTGGGGCACCGTGCCACGGACTCCTGGTCGGCCCACAGCGTCCACGGCCCGCGCGCGATGAGCTGCTCGGGGTGACGGGAGTCGTCGAGGATCGTGAACCCGTCGGACTGGAGGTGCCCGTTGCGCGCCAGCTGGACGAAGCGCACGCCGTTCTCGCGCAGCAGCGGGATCATGAACTCGAACCCCGGGGAATTGCATCTGACGCGCGATCCCGTACGGCGCGACCTGCTGATCTGCATCCTTCCCCACCTTGTCGTCTTCGTCGACTCGGATAGCTGACCAGCAGCTTTGCGGCATTGCTTGCATGTGATGCATGATTCGTGCACCCAGAGGAAGGGGTGCAGCGTGGCTCGTTCGGGGTCGGATGACCCGCTCGGCCGGATGATCCTGGTCGACGGCGTCGCCCTCCTTCACCCTGAGGACGCGGTGTTCGACGCGATGCTGGAAGGGTGGCGGCGCCAGCAGCGGGGCGGCAGGCGGCTGCAGCCGAAGACGATCGGTGACCGGCTGTCAGTGGTACGCCGGTTCATGGAGTACGCCAACGAGTACCCGTGGACGTGGTCGGCGGGTGACCTCGACGACTGGATGACTGAACTGATTGCTGCGGGCGACCGGGCCGAGTCGACTATCCGCAACTACCAGGGCTCCATCCGGCAGTTCTGCGACTACATTACCTCGCCGTACTACCAGTGGCCGGAGATCTGTGAGGAACGCTTCGGCACCCATCCGGTCCAGATCTGCCACGAGTGGAACACCGTCGCCCACCTCACCGAGTACGAGGGCAGCGCCGACCGGCGGCCGATGACCCGTGAGGAATGCCAGGCACTGTTCGACTACGCAGACGACCAGGTGGAACGGGCGATCCGACTGGGCCGCAAGGGGGCGATGGCGGCCTACCGCGACGCCACGGTGTTCAAGACCATCTACGGCTGGGGCCTGCGCGCGACTGAAGTATCCCGTCTGGACACGACCGACTTCTACAAGAATCCGAAGGCTCCTGAGCTGGGCAAGTTCGGCGCCCTGCACGTCCGTTACGGCAAGCGGACCAAGGGATCCCCGCCCCGTCGCCGCACAGTGCTCAGCCTGATGCCCTGGGCAGTCGAGTCTGTGGAGGACTACCTCCTCAACCTCCGCCCCCGCTACCGCGCGAGCGACCGGCCAGCCCTCTGGCTGACCGAGCGGGGCGGCCGGCTCCAGCCCCGGGAGATCGAGGACCGGTTCGCCGAATACCGCGGCGCCCTGGGCATGGATGAGGATCTGACTCCGCACTGCCTCAGGCATGCGTATGTGACCCACAACATCGAGGACGGAGCCGACCCGAAGTTCATCCAGGAACAGGTCGGACATCTCTATGCCTCCACGACCGCCATCTACACCGGGGTCAGCGGGGACTTCATGAACACGATGATGCGGAAGGTCCTGGACCGTGCACTCACCGCTGACCAGTAGGGATACGACATGACGGCAAAACTGGACTACCGCTGGCACCTGCGCGAGGTCATGGCAACCCGCGGCATGTTCTCCACCACCGACCTACGGCCACTGCTGGCCGAGCGGGGCATCGACTTGTCCCCCAGCCAGACTTACCGGCTCGTGGTGGAGAGGCCCGAGCGGCTGAGCCTGAAGACACTCATGGCCCTGCTCGACATCCTCGGCTGCTCGATGGAAGAGCTGATCCAGCCGGTCGCCGTCGCCGCCCAGCGCCGCAAGGCGGCCGGCGACGCCGCCGAGACCCACGGCGGACTCGGCGGCCTCCGGCCGACGCGGGCCCGCATCGTGAAGGAGTAGGCCCCGCGTGCCCCAGGAGCATGACCAGCCTCCCCGGTTCCTCACCGAGCCGACCGCGTTGATCGCCGAGGTCGTCCTGGCTATCGAACCCGAGCTCTCCCCGGCCGTGGTCGCCGAGGCCATCGCCTCGACGGCCAAGATGAAGTCCCGTCACCGCAAGCTCGCCGAGGCCCTCAGCCGGGACCCCGAACTGCTCACGTCCGGTCGCCCCGAGGGACCCGTGGCTATCCAGAAACTCGTGCGGGCCCTGCAGGCTGTCGGCGCCACTCGGGTCGTGCTGCCCAGATGCGCCCACTGCGGCAAACAGCACCGCCTGCCCAACCTCGACGGCGACCAGCGGATCTGTGCCTACTGCCAGATGAAGCAGGCCGCGGCTGCGAACCCGTGCGTCATCTGCGGCCGGACCGCGTATGCCGCCAGCCACGACCGCCTCGGCCAGCCCCGCTGTGCCCTTCATCCCGACACCGGTAACCAGGACCCCGTCGACGTCGTCTGCGACCACACTGCCGCAGTCGACCCCGGCCTCGCCCGGGATGAGGTGGCCGCCGCGGTCCGGGCAATCTGCCAGATGCCCGCCCAGCAGCGTCAGCTGGCCTTGGCCCTGGAGGTCAACCTCCGCCTGTTGACCGGAGAGGGCGCCCACGGGCCGCACAAGCTCATCCTCCTGATCGAAGACCTCCTGGCCCGCGGCGCCCGGAACATTGTGCTGCCGGCCTGCCCGTTCTGCGGCACCGACCGAAAGCTCCGCCACGGCCTGGACGGCCAACGCGCCTGCCGCGCCTGCTACGAGAAGTTCCGCCTCCTGCCCTGCTCGCGCTGCGGGCGAACCAAGCCGGTCGCCACCAGAACTGTCGACGACCAGCCGCTGTGTCACCCCTGCACCCGAGCCGACCCGGTCAACCACGCACCAGCTGCGGACGTACCGCGAACATCGTTCGCGGCAACGGTCACCAGCGACTCTGCGGACGATGCTTCCGGCCACCGACAGCCGTCTGCGCGGACTGCGGCCGGACCCGGCCCTGCTACTTCGCCCAGAGCGAGGCGCCCCGCTGCGAGGCGTGTTCCAACCAGCTGCGGCCGCCCGAGACGTGCTCCCGCTGCGGCAACGAACGGTCGGTGAAGGCCCGGCTGCCCGACGGCGGGCCTCTCTGTCACAGCTGCATTCGGGTTCCGGTGCCGTGCCACATTTGTGGCACGGCCAAGCCGCTCACTGGACGCGGCCCGAACGGGGAAGCACTCTGCCGGTCCTGCTACGACAAGCACCCCATCGCCAGACGCAACTGTGTCCAGTGTGGTGCCCTCGAACGGCTCTATCACCACGGGCTTTGCAACTCGTGTGCATTCAACCGGCAGTTGACCGGCTTGCTCGGCGGGCCGGACGGCACCGTCCGAGCGGACCTGGAACCGGTGTTCCAATGCTTACACCGGGGCGATCCGCTCTCTCTTCTGTACTGGCTTCGTGAACCCGTTCCGCGGCGTCTGTTGGCCGCTCTCGCTGCCGCGAAGGGGCCCGTGACGCACGACCTCCTCGACCGCCTTGGACACCCGGTCAAAGCAGTCCGGCACTTGAGAGCAGCCCTGGCTGCCGACGGTGTTCTTCCGGCTCGCGACGAGCGCCTCGCCGAACTTGAGCGATGGCTGCCCCGGGCCGTCGCCCGAATCGAGGACGTAAGCGAGCGTCAGGTCGTCCGCGGCTTCGCCACCTGGCACCACTTGCGGCGGCTCCGGCGAGACGCCGAGAAACGGCCCGTCACGCTGCACCAAGCGGTTGTCGTCCGCCGTGAGGTCAAGGCCGCAATCCAACTGATCGAATGGCTCCGGGCCCGCGGCACGAGCCTGGCCACATGCACCCAACACGACATCGACGACTGGCTGGCCACTGACCTCTGGGTTCGCTATCTCGCCCGGACCTTCCTGGTCTGGTCAGTACGCAATCGCCACGCTCACCACGTCGTGATCCCGATCCCGCCTCAGGACTCGGCGATGGTCCTCATTGAGCAAGATCAACGATGGGCCCACGTCCGCCGGCTCGTGAAGGGAGACGGGGTCGACACCGCCACCCGCGTCACGGGCCTTCTTCTCTTGCTGTTCGCCCAGCCTCTGAGTCGAACCTCCCGGATCCGCCTGGACCAGGTCACCTGTACAAAGGACGCGGTTGCGCTCGCACTCGGGTCCCACCCGACCGACCTGCAGCCACCGCTGGACTCCCTCGTGTTGGAGCTCGTCCAGCAGCGGCACGGGTACTCCACTCTCGGACGCAGTGACGATCACCCCTGGCTGTTCCCGGGCACGGCTGGCGGACAGCCGATCAGTAGCCGACAGCTCATGCGCAAGCTCACCGCCCTGGGTATCAAGGCACGGCCCGCCCGCAACACCACACTCATGGAGCTCTCCTCGGAACTCCCGGCCGTCGTCCTCAGCCGCCTGCTGGGGCTTCACATCAGCCGTGCCGAGCAGTGGACCAAGGAGGCTGGTTCCACAAGGGCTGACTACGCCGCCGAACTCTCCCGCCGACAGGCGTTCCGCCCTTCGACGTAGCCGAGCATCAATCACTGACAGGGGTTCCTGGACAGAGCCCCAGCGTTCTCGCGATTCATCCTGCTTGGCTCCGGCGGCACGATCTCGACCTCGCCGGTCGGGACCAGCGGCAGAGCCAACGGGCCGTCAACCGTCGAGGAACGAAAGCAGCATTTCACGAGAACGCCGGGCCCTGCACCCCGGATATTTCTTGGCCAAACACGACCCTTGGTATTCGAACGACGCTCACAATGGCGGTGCAGCATCCCACAGTCACCACCTATTTCAAAACATCAACAATCAATCATGTATCCGTTATGTACACGTCGGCACGGAAGGAGGAGCCTGGGCGAGACAGGGCAAGCTCTACTTCAACAGGAAGGATCAATATGAGCGCCACCAATGAGGTATTTCGATTGGTCAGTCTCCGCGGTGCGGACAATCGGCGCACCCTGGAGCCGACCCCTCGCAACCCTGGGGGATCGCACTTTCGATCCTTAGACGCGGTCGGCAGGCTGTGGCGCAGCTCGGGTCAGGATCTCGCCGACGCAGCGCAGAGGCTGCCGTACTGGGACGAGGGTGAACTGGGAGAGCAAGTGCCATGGGTGGACCTGGCGTCTCAGTTCACCAAGAAGCCGCGGGCGAAGTTCCAGGACAAGACGGTCGAAGTCCTTGGCGAATCAGCGTCCGTGGAAGAATACGCACATACTGGGCACTTCGGCACCGCCCATGATCGGTTGATTGCATCCTGGCTGGCATTGCAGCTCCGGCAGCGCGCCGGCGATCCGGAGCCAGTCCGACTCATGACGGCACACGAGGCCGCGCTGCGATTCGCCGAGGTAATTCGGCGGATCGGTGCTGGCGCATACGCCGTGGCTGACGGTCCGGCATTGCTCACCATCCCGCTGGTCGTCCCCTCTGCGTGGCGAACGCCAGCTAGCGTCCTGGGAACTGGCCACGGCGGCGGGCCCAAGGCGCAACAGCCAGCCCAGCAGGTCGACGTCAGGAAGGACAGGAATGCGGCCGTGGCCGAGGCCCGCGCACTGCAGACCATCATGGTGAAGGCAACACTTCTCTTCGACGACTCTGGCGACTTGTCCGTCGACGATGGGTTCTTTACTGCGCTCGGCACGCGCCTCCGCGCACCCGCTCGGACGGTTCTCGCCGCATTCCTTCAGGATCGAGGCACGTTCTCGAACTTCGGCGACTTCATCGACGATCTACAGGTCGACCTGCAAGCCAAGCTCGCTACTGCCAACGACCTGTGTAGAAAGATCCGGGTGTATGAGCAATCGCTCACCGAGCAGCTCCCTGAACCGAGGAGACCCACCACGAAGGCCCGCCCGGCGATCACAGCCCTTGGGTGGGGTGATTTGCTCGTCGTTCGCGAGGACCTGGTCGGCTATGAGGCCCGCGAGATCTCGCACATTGAGAACGTCCTCGCTGGCGAGAGTACAACCCGCGAGCACGAGCGCTCTCACCGACTTGAAGCGACAGTGGAAAACGAGACCACGACAGAGACGACCACCGAACACGAGCTGGAAACGACGGACCGGTTCGAGCTGCAGGCGGAATCAAGTAACTCTATCTCCACAGACTTTGCCGTCCGAGCCGGAGTCAATACCTCCGGCAAGTACGGACTCACCAACGTCGATACATCGGCTGGGGTCGAGTTGAGTCGATCGGAGGAGGAGGCCAGCCGGTCGGCGACCCGCACCGCACAGGACGTCGTCAGCAAAGCGGTGACCCGCACTCAGGAACGCGCTCGGGAGTTGCGCCGCACGGTGACCACCGACACGATCCGCGAACTCACCAGCCACACGATCAACAACACGGCCGATGGAGGAGGAGGTCAGCCTCAAGCACGGTCCGGCGTTTACCGGTGGGTAGAGAAGGTGCAGCGGCTACAGCTCTACCAATACGGCAAGCGCTTCATGATTGAGTTCTCGATCCCAGAACCGGCCTTGTCGCTCATCGAGGCCGCGCAGCCGGTACGGCCGGACGTACCTAAGCCGCTGCCTCTCGCCTTCGGTCCGCACGACATTACCGAAGCGAACTATCTGTGCCTCACCGAGTCATACGGGGCGCGTGACGTCGCCGCTCCGCCACCGCTGCTGATGCAGATCGGGGACGCCTTCGCTATCGAGATCAAGGACTCAGACAACGAAGGTGAGGTCACGGTCGGTAAGGCACTTCAGGTGCCGGTGGGTTACGAGCCGATCAGCGGCCGATACGCGACGACCGGCCGAGGTCGCGGCGCCGGGAATGTAGTCAACAAATTCCATGCCCATCTCGCCGTGGGCGGGGAGGTCGTCCTCGACTCTGGTGTTGAGTTGGAGGGAGGTTCTGACGCCGACGGTTTGCAGAGCTATCAGTCATCCTTCGTGCTTGCCATGCCCAGCGTCGCCGATGACCATGGCATCCCGGTAACCGTCCGCTTCGCCAACGCCTACGACAACGCGGCCACCATGAACGTCTACCTCAAGTGCCGCCGCAGCGTAGCGTTGTTTGCACGCTGGCAGCTCGACACCTACCAGCGGCTTCTGCAGGCTCACGAGGTGTTGGAGACACGGTACCGGGAGTCGTTGAGTCAGGCCCGGTTCGGTACGCCGAGTGTCCCTCTCTTCGGCGGCCGACCCTCGGTACAGAACCGTGCCATTGAACGCGACGAACTCAAGAAATGGGCGATAGGGCTGATGCGCGGCGGACCGTACACCTACGACGCCGTCGTGCAATATGACGGAGTTCCGCAACTCGACCCAGTTGCCGCGGACGAGCAGGCGCCGGTTGTGAGGTTCTTCGCGCAGTCATTCGAGTGGGATCAGATGAGCTATGTGCTCGAACCCTACTTTTGGGGCCGCACTGCGGCCTGGCCACTGCGCCAGCATCTCTCTGTCCCGAACGACCCCAAGCACGAAGCATTCCTGCGAGCAGGCTCGGCCCGCGTCATCGTCCCAATCACCGCCGGTCACGAAGCCCGTGTTCTGGCCTACCTCGACAGTGAGCCGTCGCTGCCTGAATGGCAGCAGGACCGGCTGGATGAGTGGGATCCCAATGAACCGCTGCAGCGCATCCCGCCCACCGCCCGGGATTTGGTCACAACTAACCCCGCGGAAGTGCTTGGCCTCCAGTACTCAGACATGTGGCTGGAGTTACTGGAGGACGCCCATCCCGACGTGCTGCGCGGCTCTGGCCACCTCAACCTAACCAACGGCAACACGCAGGCCCTCCTCGTCGACACCGACGAGCGGATCACCAACCGCGACGTGGGGCGAGAAATCTTCATCGACGGAGAACGCTACGAAATCGTCAGCTTCGCCGCCGGAGGCCAACATTTCGACCTCGACCGGAACTACGAGGGACCAACCAGCCCGACGACGACCTACGCCATCGGCAGCGTAAAACGCGGCGCGCCGTGGGACGTAAGAGTACCGACCAACCTGGTGGTGCTGTCAGCCAACCGCGCAGACCTCACCATGTGACCCGAGGCGCTCACCATGACAGTCGACGCCACTGCTATCCGCGATCTAAAGGATCGGCTCAGCTTCGAACGGCACGCGCAGATCCGGTCGCTTCGAGAGGTTGCCGCATCGGTGATCGCGGCAGCTGGTCAGGTCCGCGACGTCCGGCTCGACCAGCTCGAAAACCCTGACATTGCCGAATCGGACACTTTGCGGGACATTCTGTTCGACGTACTCATCGAACTTACTCTCGGCCCGCTCGCGTCGGCTGCCACCTCGATGATCACCAAGCGGGTCACATCACGATTCCTCAAGCCCCTCCTCGGCAAACAGTCCGATAACAGCAGCCGCATCGTCACGATCCCCACCATCGTCGTGCCATACCCGCTTGGCTACGCGGTGGCCGCTGTGGAAAGCCGCGTGCCCGATTACGAGACGAATCCAGGACTCTGGAGAGAAGTCTGGACCAGCCTCACATTGGGATTCGCGAGCAGCGCTGTAAGCGTCGGCAAGGGCCTTGCCGAAAGAGCCGTCACTCCATCGCCGGCAAACACCTTCGTGCCATCAGCGGCAGACAGCCCCGCCAGTACCGTCGAAGAGGCCGTGCTGCGCCGTTGTGCCGTCCTGGAGCATGTGGTCGGGCGGACATTCGACAGCTACGAGCGCGATCTCGACGATCAGGGCCTCACCGCCGAGAAAGCTTCCGAGCTGAAGAAGTTCCTGGCCGAGCTAGCCGCGACACCACGCATCTCTGGCAACGAGGCACGTGTCTTGCGGCTCTTTTTCGAAAAGTGCATCTGGTGTATCGCGTTGCCAAGCATCGCCAAAGCCAACCGGGAAACTCTCTACCAGAGAGCTGGAGAGGATGAAGTGGAGATCACCTCAATCCCAGTTAGGGAGTTGACCATAAGCGAAGACCTGGCGAGCTATCTGGTACGTAGACTCCCCCATCCTCGCGGGGATGGCCTGCAAACTTTCGCCGCTCATGTCCCTGCTGGCTTCGAGCGGATCGAATCGCTCGGAAGAGGTTTTAAGTCTGACCTGCCATGGCGTGCCAAAGGTGGTGGCGAACTCAAATTGCCCTACTTTGTGCCGAGCGGTGCATACACTGAGCTGACGGATCACTTCAGCCGGATGCATGGAGAAATGGAGACGCTTGGCAAGAAGCTGGCCGCGGTCACCCCGAAGGCCATCAGTACGGCGAGCGATCCGATGCGCCAGGCAGCACGCATATACGGCCCCCCCGCTCCTTGAAGTTGTCGCGGCCACAGAGCAGGCACTCAGGACACGTGCGTTCTCACGCGGCGAGATGAGCAACGCACCCGGACGTGCCGTGATGGCCCGGATGGTGTTTCGCCACATCCAGAGGTCGGCCATTGCGCAGGTTCTGATAGCCGAACTTACCGATATCGGCCAGGAGCCGGGTTTCGGGCCACTCGCTGCCGGTGGCCATGTAGAGGACGGCGGTGCGGTCGAGGTCGATGCCGTGCGCATCCGGGGCGGTGAGCATCTTGGCGATGTAGGCCGAGGAGTCAGCGCCGGCACCCCAGTTGATGATGGTGTCCAGGTCGTCGTCGGCGGCGCTGAGGCCGGGCAGTGACGGCGTGTACGTCGTACGGGGCATGGCGGATCACTCCTCGAGGGGCCGGTCCGTCAGCCGCTGGGCGGAGACGATGAGTAGGCGGTCGTCGGCGGGCCAGGGATCGCAGGACTCCCAGGAATCGCCCTGGGACAGCAGCACCACCTCGCCGGGCGCCGTGACGAGGCAGCACACGCCGCAGCCGCACGACGGGTCGAAGGGCTCGGGGTGGGCGATGTAGGGGGTGACGAAGTAGTCGGCTCCCTCCTCGCCGACCGCGGCCAGGAGCAGGTCGCCGTCCGCGACGTCGCCGGCGCGTGCGGCAGAGCGAGCGCGAGACGGGGGTCCGGGCTGTTGACGGCGAGCTGCCCGTCGATGAGGCAGGTGAACACGGAGGAAGTCCTCGTGGTTGGGAGGGTCCAGGAGGGCGAGCTGGTCAAGCGCTGTGACCAGCTCCGGGTCGGCGATCTCCTGGCCAGCGCTGTCTCCGGCGGGCGCACCACGCGCACCATGGTGCGGGTGTTCCTGAGGTCGGGGATGTCCTCGTTGGTCGTGAGCGCCGCCATAAACGGGTTCCACTCGATGGACATGCCGTCCGTGCTCATGCGCTCGATCGTTGTGAAGTAGGCCGCCACGGGCGCGCGACCGCCGCGAGGCTGGGTGGCCGCAAACGCTGCGACCCGGCTGACCACGATCTGGCGCCAGGCTTCCTCGGTGGCCTCCACGACTTCGACGGCCAGCGCGTCCAGAGCTGCTGGTGTGAGGCTGCGCAGCGCGTCGCGCACCGTCGCCGCGGTCGGCGCCGCCAGGGATGCGGCCAGTTCCTCGGTGTTCATCGCGGGAGTCCTCCTCGGGCAGGCGTTTTAATGCAAATAATAGTGTCTCTTGATGGAAAGTGAACCCCCTCCGACCTGATGCTTTACGGCCAGTCGTGCTCTCGGCGGGGCGGTAGCGCGAAGGTGCGCCGGGGATCGATGCGCACACAGCGCTCGCAGTAGGCCGTGACGCGGTTGGCGGTGCACTCGCCCCACTGGCACTCGAAGCGCTCACGCGGCCCGCAGATGAGGCACCGCCACAGCGTGATCCCGTGCATCTCGCACGGCTTGTAGCGCGTGCGGGCGGGCAGCAACTCCAGTGCGGGGCGGGGGCGTTCGAGGCGCGCGACGTCGCCGGCCGGGAATGACTCGGCGCCGTCGTGTATCCAGCGGGGCGACAGATGGGCGTACCGCTCGGGCGTGGTGTAGTACGGCAGACCGGCCGGGCTGAACACCATGGCCAGATGGCCGCCGGAGACCAGGGTTTCCAGCCGGTCATGGCTGAACTCCCCGCACAGGGACAGCATTTCGTCCTGGCGCAGGCTGAAGCCGTACCCGTACCGGCGCAGGATCCGGCGCTCGGTGGCGGCCGGGCCCCACTGGGCGGCGTCGAGCTCTTCGACGGCCTCGATCGCGGCCGTCGGGTTGGCGGTCAGCTTGCGTGCCGAGTCCTCGGCGGCCGCACGGGTGGCGTGGCTGCTGAGCGCGTACCCGTGGAGCTGGTCCACGACCTGGTGGCGTCCCTCGTGCTCGGCGGCGGCATACCGGACGGGCCGCTGCTGGGTGCGGCGTCGGGGCATGGCGGAGCTCCCTCTGCGCAAGGGGCGGGAGGTGGCGGGGCGGCCGGCCGGGCGGGGGTCACCGCCTGGGTAGCGGCCTGTAGGCGGAGAAGACGTAGTGGCCCAGCTCGCGCAGCATGCCGGCGGTGCCGTCCACGGCCGCGGGGTCGTGATCGGCCTGACGGGTGTACGCCTCGATTTCGTTGTTCCAGGCGAAGCCCTGGGCGGCAAGGGACTGTTCGGTGGCGGGCGTGAGGTCGTCTGAGGACTGCGGAGCGGCAACGAGTCCGTGAGCGGGGTCGGGTACGACGAGGAACACCGGACTCCTTCCGTGTGGGCTGCCCTGGTCGGGGCGGCCCACGGACGGGGCGGATGGCTGGTCAGCGGGTGACGGTGACGGTGTAGTCGGCGTCCAGGACGGCGAGCGCGGCACGGATGGACGCGCGGGTCTCCGTGCTCGGGGCCGAGTAGGGGAAGTCCAGGGCGAGCACCGCGTCGTCCAGGTCGTCGTCGGACAGCGGCAGCGTGTGCCCGCTGCGGTAGAGAGCGACTGCGGTCGCCGTGGCGACACGGACGCGGTTGTAGGCGATGGCCTCCCCGGCCGTGACGTCGGTGCCGAATGCTTCGCGCGCGGTGGGCGGCAGTTCCGCGATCCCGGCGGCGAACCGGCGGGCGGGAATGCGCAGATGTGCCGGTCGCAGGGCGCGGCGCAGCGTTCCAAGCATGGCAACTCCTGGGACTGAAGGGGGAAGGGGGCTGTCAGCCGGTGAATGAGGGGGGAGGTGACGGCGCCCCCTCGGCCCACTACTAGTAATAGTGTGAGCTAGGAGGGTGTGAACCCGCCCCTGACCTGCTCTTTTTCACTCCCGTGACGCCAGGGTGAACGCGGCCAGCATGGCAATCACGGAGCTGGGGCGCCCGGACGCTTCGGCCTGCACCCTCTCACCGGAGGGGCCGACCAGCACGGTGGCGCTGTCGACCTGGACGGGGCCGTGCTCGCCGGGCGGCCTGGTGTCGTGCTGCCAGATGATCCGGGTGTGCCGGTACTGCTCGTCGATCCGGGCCCCGGGGAGTGCGCCGGCCACGGCTTCGGTGACGGCGCGGCGGCTGCTCTCCTCTGCCTCCTGCCGTGCGGCGATTTCGGCGGCCTGCTGTGCGGCCTCGGCGTGCAGGGGGTACAGCCGCCGGGTGATCTCACGGGCCACGTGGCGGGCGCTGCGGGCTGTGACCCCGATCGACGGTGCGATCATCTTGGTCTCGTCTGGCAGTGCGGCGTGGATCTTCAAGCGGTCAGGGTGGCGGTCGTCGGGCTGGCACAGGCGCAGGGCGCGGCCGTCTCCGTCGACGATGAACCGTCCCAAACCGCCGTCGTAGTTGGTGAGTTCGGCCGTACGGCAGTGCGTACCCAGCTCCCGCGCCACTTCGTCGGCGAACGCGTTGAACTGCTCCTGTGTAATCAACTCGCATGTCATGGCGCTCTGTTCACTCCTTCGGATGGCTGGGGGGTGTGCTCGGGGCGGGGTTCCGCGTGCCCTGGTCGTGGATCTCGGCATCGCGGCGGGCGTCCTCGGCGGTGTATCCGGTGTCGCACCATGCGTGGCACAGCTGGCCTGGGGGTGCGCCGCACGTCTCGCACCGGTCGTCGAAGTCCTCCGGGCGCCATGGGCGCAGCTGGCCGCTCACGTGGGGCTCTCCCGGATGTGGTCGGCCAGAGCACGGGCGGACATGACGGGGCTCTGGTGGGGCGGGGCGGCTCGGACGGCCCGCCACAGATTCGACGGCTGCCACGGGTCGAAGTCGATTCCGGCGACGGGCCGGATGGACCACTGGCGGCCGGGGGGGCCGGTGACGGTGTACGTCAGACGCCGTGGGGTGGCCCGGCGTCCGTTGTCCTCCCAGGAAAGGCCGGCGGCCGTGAGCGCGCTGCCCAGCTCGTTGCGGCGCGACCGGGTGATGTGCTCGAACTCGGCCGGGATCAGGTGGAAGTCGGCCATGTCGTGGCCCCGCCACTCCTCCTCGTGGCCGTCCTCGCGGGTGACGACATACACGCAGGCCTGCTGCTGGAGGGGGCGGCCTCCCCACGTCCATACGCGCTGGGAGCTGGTGACCTCCCACACGCCCTCAGGGCTGCGCAGCTGCTCACCCACCCGGAGCGGACGGGGCGGCTGGGTGTGGAAGCTGCGGGGGCCGGGCGTCAGACCGTTGTCCTTGAGATCGGCGCACTGCGAGCACATCCATGCGGTCTCGCCGTGAAGCCGGTGGATGGCCCAGCAGTCGGTGTAGCAGGTCGAGCACACGAACCGGCAGTCCGCAGAGGCGAGGACCGTTGCCATGTACGTCAAGCGGGGCAAGCGGCTGATGACCATGCCGAAGTGGCGTCCGGCGGACACGGTTTCTCCTTCCAGGGGGGGTGAGCGACGCGAGCGGCCTGCCGGACGAGTCAGGGTGCGGCGGTCCACAGAGGGAGGCCGGTGGTGGTGCGGGCGCTGATGCCGGGGCGCTCGGGCACCTCGCGGTAGTCGGACACCTTCACGTAGCCGCCCCGTTCGGTGTCGAGGCGGACCGGGGCGCCCTCCCATTCCCACTGCTCGATGAGTTCCGCGGGGAGGTTCTCGACGTTGTCGGCCTCGACCTGTACGGCCCACGCGGTCAGCTCCTCGCCGTACTCCCGCCGCCACTCCCGCAGAACGGTGAAGAGGTGGGCGAAGTCGTCGACCAGGGCCAGGGCGCGCGCCTGGTCGGGGGCGGGGTCCTCGGCGTAGGTCGGCGCATCGGGGCGGGTGCGCTCACCGAGGCTCATCAGCCAACGCATGATCGGGGCTCCTGTCTTCGGTGTCGGATGGTCACGCGGCGGTACGGGCGGGTGCGTTGCCCATGTAGGCGGTGTCGATCTCGTCGGGCCACTCGCAGTCGACGCACGGGAGGCGCTCGCACCACCGCCAGTCGTGGCCGTGGGGGCAGCGGGGCGCCCGGTAGGTGACGTGCACGACGGCCGAGTACGTGAAGTGCGCGTGGTCGACCGGGTCGGCGTACTGGTGGCGGACGGAGTTGGAGTCGTCGAGGTGCTCGGTGACGGTGAAGACGGTGATCTCGTGGCGTGTGTTGTCGAGGTCGGTGGTGATGTAGCGGTCGCCGGTTTCGAGGGTGCGGGCGTACTGCCGGCCGGTACTCAGGGCCATCTCGGGAGCCTTCGTGGTCAAGCGCCCCCGGGATCACGGGCTGAGCGTGTGGGCGAGGGGTGAGGGGCGGTGGGTCAGGGGCGGCCGGACGGCTCGGGCTTGCAGTAGCGGTAGAGGAACCGCGCGGCCCACGTGCGGCTGGTGAAGCCGGGGATGCCGCCGCTGCCGGGGCGGTTGCCGGGAAACTCGGCCACCCACGCGCAGACGCCGTTCGGGTCGTGCCAGACGACCCCGTAACAGGTGCTGCGATCTTGACGGTCAAGAACCCGGCGGCCGAACGAGCCGGTGTTGGCGGCGAACGTGAGCTGCTCGGTCACGGCGGTTCCTTCAGTCCGGGGCGGGTGCGAGAGGGGGCGGGGCAGGACTTGTGACGCCCCTCTCGCACTTTTAATAATAGTGTTTCTAGGGTGGGTGTGAACCCGCCCCTGACCTGCGCTTTCCTCCGTCTGTCAGGGGGTGCCGACCAGGGCCGGGCGGCGGCCGCGCGGGCGCCTGCGCTGCTGGGCACGCAGGGAGTCGGCTTCCTCCTGGGCGCGGCGGGCGCGCTCGTGCTCCTCGGCGGCCGCGCTGACGCAGTAGGGGGCCCACCACTGCAACCCCCTGATCTTCTGGGTCAGTGAGTCGGGGCGGTCGGCCAGCATCAGCAGCAGGACCGGGTCCGGGGAGAAAGAGAGCCACCGTGCGGCGGTCCGCCATGCGGCCTCGGCGGCCTTCCGCTCCGGGAGCGCGGTACGGGCCTCGCGCTCCAGGCGGACGGCTTCGGCCTGGTGGCAGGAGGCGGACCAGGTGAGGAAGCGCAGCAGGCCGGGGGTGTCACGCTGCCGTGAGGCCTCCAGGATCGCGGGCAGGTCGGCGCGCTGCGCGACGTGCTCGGCGCAGCCGCGCAGGACGGCGGTGAGTACCGCTTCCGTCTTCTCTGATGGCGGGTGATCAGCGGCGGACGGCAGCGGATATACCGAGACCCCGGGGCGGCCGGTGCTGTCGCGGTAGAGGGTCAGGCTGCCGTGGTAGCCGGTGCGGCCGCGGGAGGTCCTCGTCGGGGGCGGTGGTCTTGAAGGCGTTGACGGGGCCGAGACAGGCGCGGACGGCGGTGAACTGGTCCCAGCGGTGAGGGTCGGTGGTGCCGGTGACGTGCACGCTGCCGCGCATCGCTCCGCCCAGCTCGAACACGACGGCGTCGGCGTGGCGGGGGCCGGCGGTGGCGCGCACGGGGCCGGCGGGCGTGTCGATGGTCAGGATCGGACTGGTCATGGGCTGCGACTCCTCGGGACTCGACCGGGTGGGCTGAGGGGGCGTGCCGCCCCGCACTCGCCGAAGGGGAGGGTGCGGGCGCGGGGCGGTAGTCGGCCAGTGGCGCGCTGGCCGGGGCGGCCGTCCACGCCCCCGTACCGGGGGAGGGGCGTGGACGGCGTCTGCGGGGGTTACTCCTTCGGCGGCTTGTGTCGGCGGAGGGTGCCCCGGTCGGTCAGGCTGGGGCGGCGGCCACAGGGACAGTCCGCGTAGCGGCGGCCGTGCATCTTGAAGAACTTCCCGCCGAGCGCATGGCCGTTGACCTGCTCGATCGTGCCGGAAACCGGCTTGGTGTTGGTGCAGTAGCCGTCCGGCGTGACGGCGGGCTTGTCGCTCATGAGCGCTCCTCGGCGGTCCCGTGGGGGCGGTGCAGGACGGGGGCGTGACAGACCACGTGCGGCGCGGCGTCGTCTGCGGGGAGGGACGTGGCGGCCTTGTGGAGTTCGGCTGTGTCCATGGGGTGCAGCCATCCGGCCCGTACCTCCCACCCGCACGTGCGTATGCCTGCGTCGGCGGTCGTGGCGACCAGGACGGCGTCACGCACGGTGCTGTTCTCCAGCGCGAACGTCAGCAGTACGAAGAACTGCACGTACTCCTCGGCGGAGTGATCCACGTGACACGATCCCGGCTCGACGGTCACGTACAGGTCGGCGCTCACCTCCGTGCCGTCCGTGCGCTCGGCGTTGATGTGCAGCTCGTGGCTTCCCTCTCCGAGGGCCGGGAACAACGCGGTCAGCGCGTGCAGGGCGCGGCCCATGGCGGACGCCGTGGCGGCGTTGTCGGGCCGTGGGAGCTCCGGTTCAGGCATGCGGGGCCTCCTCGTCGGAGTCGGGGAGCTGGATGAGAACGGGGGCGGGGTAGACCTCACGTTCTACGGCGGCGACGTCGGGGCACGGAATGACGGCGGCCTGGAGTTCGTCCGTGTCCATGGGGTGAAGCCACCCGTCACGCACGGACCAGCCGCACGCGCGGGGGGTGGGCTCTGCGGCCGTGGTGGCGATCAGGACGGCGCTGCGCATCGTGCTGCCCTCCAGCGCGAACACCAGCAGCATGCGCAGGGCGCAGAACTCGTCTTCGTCCAGGACGGCCAGGCGCAGCGGCTCCATGCCGATCGAGAGATCAGTTCGGCCCGTGACGAACGCGTTGTCGGTCCGCTCGGCCACGAGGTTCAGCGTGTGCTCACCGTCTCCGAGTGCCTGGAACACGGCGGAAAGGGCGGTCAGGGTGCGGCTCATGGCGGCCGCGATGGCGTCGTCTCCGGGGTGGGTGATCTCCGGGCGTGCAGACATGAGGACTCCTCACGGGGCGGGGCGGTGGGCGACGGAGGCCGGCTGCACTGCGCCCCTGGGCACAACGGGCTTCTTGTGGGCGCGCGGGCGGCTCCGTCGACGCGTCGCGCTGCCGCTACGCGGCAGAGGCGGGGCGGGCGCGCTCCGCGCTCCCTGCGGGGCTGGGTCGCGCGCTCCGCGCTCTGGGACGGTCGGACCCGTGCGGGCCGGGCTGGGCTGGGGGAGTTGCCCGGCCCGCACGGGGGTCTGTCAGCCGTGCGCGGCGGCGGCCGTGAGGGCGGGAACCGCGAGCGCTTCCAGGGCGGCGGCCTGGTCGGCGTCGGTGAGGGTCTGCGCGGTCGACGTGACAGCCTGCATCACGCCCCCGGCCGTCATCTGCCCACCCCGGATGAAGTGGGAAAGGATCCGGTCCTTGGCCTCGTTGCCGATGCTGAGCGACTTGGTGACGTGCTCGATGGTCTTTGTCGGCTCGTCCAGCGTCTTCCCGGCGGCGGCCTCCATCTCGTACACCTTGGCCTCGACGTATTCCCGTGACAGGAACGTGCGCACGGCGTCGGCGGTCTTGGACGTGATCAGCTCCAGCGTCTTGCGCTGGGTCTGGCCGGACCAGGACACAACGCCCTCGTCCTGCTTGCCCCCCAGGTGCACGGCGCGCATGACGTCCTTGGTCTGGGTCAGACCGTTGCGGCACACCTGGATGACCGCGCGCGGGGTGATGGTGTACGCCCCCGAACCAACCTCGCTGTTGGTGATGACGAACCCTGCGGAGATCATCGGGAGTTCGTCACCGCTGCGGCCGTCGAACGGGGAGCGGTAGCCGCGCAGCAGGTTGCGGGCCTGGATCGCGACCGCTTCGGACTCGACGCGCACATACATGCGCCGGTCGGTGAGGTCGCACCCCGTGATCCGGGTGGGGTGCCCAGACTTCTCCACCCCGTCCAGGGCGGCCAGCAGCATGTCAAGGTTGTCCATCAGCTTGTAGCTGTCGGACAGCAGCGCGCGGGCCACACCCTCACCGGGCATGCCGGGGCCGTTCTCGCTCCGGAACGCGCGGAGCATGAAACGGCGCTCCGGCTCCTGCCGCATCCACGCGTTGACGTTCTCGTCCAGCAGCGGGACGTTCTCCGCGCGCATGCGGCGTAGGTAGGCGAGCGGGATGCGGAGCTTGTCCGAAACCCCCTCGTCGGCAACGGCGGTCGGCCGGTAGATGCCATCGACGGCCGTCACACCTGCCGCGCTGATCTGGGACTCCACGCCCTCGACGTGGATGTTTCCCTCACGCATCCGCAGCGCGGACACGGAGGCGATGATGTCCAGCTTCCGGCGCTCCCCGGCTTCCAGGATGCTGACCAGGTCGGACAGGTCGGCGTTACGGGCCCCCGTGGGGGCGAGGTTCGTAGCGCGCTCGGCGTACTGCTGAGTCATGCGGTGATCCCCTTCGCTGTTGGTCTCTGCGGGTCGGGGGGTGGAGCCACCACCCCCCGAACAACTTCAATAATAGTGTGTTTCAGGGGTGAGTGAACCCACCCCTGACCAGCACACTTAGACCAACGGCGCTCGGAACTCGGGGAGCGGCGTCACG